>NZ_LMJJ01000044.1 GCF_001429285.1 Ensifer sp. Root278 | reverse complement strand
CAAGCTTCTCGGCCGCCAGCGTCGGACCAAAGTCCACATAGCGTTCGCGAACGACCGTCACCGCATAATCCCGAACACCGTCGCTGATCCGATTGTTCGAGGGCCGGCCGATTGCCTTATGCCGGATCGAAGCCGCACCGCCGGTGTTGATCCGCTCCAGCAACCGACGCACCTGGCGGGTGCTCAGCTCAAGCACGCGCGCCGCCGACGCCAACAGCTCAAGCACGCGCGCCGCCGACGCCAACGTCATAATAGCCTCGGCGCCGGCCTGGGATCGAAGCCGCACCGCCGGTGTTGATCCGCTCCAGCAACCGACGCACCTGGCGGGTGCTCAGCTCAAGCACGCGCGCCGCCGACGCCAACGTCATGCGTCCGGCGATCACTTTCGACAAAACCTCAATCCGCTGCAGATCGCGTTCGCTCATCGCAATCAATCCCATCCGCAATCTCCCAGGTCAGCAAAACCCGGGGAGAGTGACATTCCAACTTTGCAGGATCAGGACACTTTAACTTTGCGGCTACAGTCACGCTCGCTCATCGCAATCAATCCCATCCGCAATCTCCCAGGTCAGCAAAACCCGGGGAGAGTGACATTCCAACTTTGCAGGATCAGGACACTTTAACTTTGCGGCTACACACAGTGTCAAAGCTGAATAGGGCTGCGACGTCGCCAGCCATTTAGAAATGCGACACTGCCCGCCGGCTTGCTCTGCCAGTCAGCCCCCGATCCGACCGGCTGGTCCGGGTTGAAAGGGCGGAGCGGGGGCGGGTGATGACACTCTCCTTCGGCTTTAGCTTTCTCAGTAGCAATTGTTTTGTCGCCGGTTGATACTCGCTTGCACCTGCATAGGGCGAGGTAGGGATCACAGCCGCACGATGCTTCCGGAAATCAAGCTGCATGGTGACGTCGATGTCGCCGCACTGTCCCCACTTCTTCGCGGTATGCTTCTTTCGGTTGCCTATGCTGACGGTGAGGGCGGCATAGGATTGACGGCGACCGGCGCCATGAACCGCAAGTTCGTGCATTGGGCCGCTGTGCACTTCCTTTGGCCAGGCTTCACAGCCGAAGACCTCTACAGCATGAACAAGGTGCTCAATGAAAGCGACATGCCGCCGCTTTGGGTCGTGCGCGACATGACCCGTCATCTGAAGCTTCTTCGTCGGAAAAAAGATGTGCTGCTGCCAACCAGACGCGGCCGGGAGTTCCTGGTGAACCCGCAAGCCTTCTTCGATCTGGTCGCCACGGATTATCTCTATTCGTATGTCCATACCACCGAGCGGGAAGAGGAGGTCCGAGCGCGGTTACGCTGGTGGCGCATGTTCCTCAATCTTCTCAATATCAAAGCCAGGGAAGGGTGCACGCCAATAGACGTTGTCAAGATCCTCTATCCAGACTTGGCGCCTCTGTCGGACACCGAAATGACCATAGAAGCCTGGAAGTTGAAATCCGATCTCCAATATGGCGTCTTTCGGCGCTTGTGCTGGCTCGGTGTGCTCTATGAGGCACGAGAGGGGCTCACGCTCCTCCAGGATGGAGCCTTCCACAAGACGCCACTTTGGCCAGCTTGCCTGCAGTTGGAATCGGATACGCAGAGCGACATCGGCGTGCATTGACGCTCTTTATTCCGCCGCTGGCCGCCTCATCAACGCTTTCTCTCGTCGCGCAATCACCGCCGGATCGTTCATGAAATCCGTCCGCCGGCCAGGCTTGGGACCACGCTTCTGGTAGCCGTTGGCTGTGCTACCGTCTCGAATGCCGAACATATGACCCGTTTGGCCCGTTCGGCTCGGACCACTCTTGCTGCGCTGCTGTTGGCGTCCGGCCTGCATCTCGGCGACGATTGACAGCATGTCGTCCAGCCGCTTGTTGTCGACGACCTCGGCGCGATGTACCGAGCGCAACGTATCGAAGGTCTTGTAGGGCAGGGCGAAGCTCTCGTGCATGATCTCAAGCCGACCGTCCGGATAATCGCAGACAATCACCTTCTGGCCCGCCAATGGCCTGGAAATCTCGGTCGGATCGAGAATGAACAGCACCTTGTCGTAACGCAGCGTCAGGGATTGCGACAGCGTGCGCACTTCTTTGCGGCACATGGCACCATCGAGGTTCTCATGGTCAGCCAGCGGCCGGTGCATGTCCTTCGGATTGCGTGCGTGCTTGCCGAAACGAGTGTTGAAATCTGCAATGAACTCAGGCGCATAGACATTCGCAGCCTCGATCGTATCGATGCCGCGAAGGCGCATCTCCTTGACCAACCGATCCTGTAATGTCTGGTTGGCACGCTCCACCCGACCTTTGGCCTGCGGGGTGTTGGCACAGATGATGTCGATATTGAGTTCATAAAGCGCCCGTCCGAACTGCGTCAGGCCGCTTGTCCGGTCATTCTTCGACCCATGGAGTGAGCGGAAAACGCCGTGCTTGTCGCTGTAGAAGGCCAGCGGCTTGCCCCATTGCTGCAGGTAAGCCTTGGTCGCATGCAGATAGTCGAACGTATTCTCCGATCCAGCAAAGCGCAGATGCAACAGCTTGCCGGTGGCGTCATCAATATAGACGAGCAGGGCGCATTTGGGGCCGCGGTTCTCGAACCACCAGTGAAACGACCCATCGATCTGCACCAGTTCGCCAAAGCAGTCGCGCCGGCCACGTGGCTGAAAAACCCGTTTCTTGCGGTCCCGACGCGAGATCCAGATGCCAGCCTCAGTCATCCATTGCCGCAGCGTTTCCTTGGCAACAGAAATCCGGTGCAGCTCGATGAGCTTCTCGCGCGCCAGCGTCGGACCGAAATCCAGATAGCGTTCGCGGATCAGATCCAGCGCCGCATTGCGGAAATCCTCGCTGTGGCGCCGATTGCTCGGCCGGGATCGCTTCTTCGAAACAAGACCGGCCGGACCATCTTGATCATAAGCCTGCAGCAGTCTGTGGATCTGACTTCGACTGAGGTCGAGTAGTTCGGCAGCCTGGACAACGCTCAGGCGCTCGTCACGGATCTTCTGGATGACTTCGAGGCGATGCAATTCTTTCTGCGACATGGTGATCAAACAGGACATGACGACTCCGACCGCTCATGGTCTCGACCAGGCTGAGGGTCGTCATCCTTGCTCCCAACGTTGGCTTTGACCAGTGAGTCGAGAGGCGAGAGGCGAGACTGTCGCATCTCTAACTGGCCCAACTGTCGCATTACTAAATAGCCACTACACACAAAGATCGCATAAGATAGATTATGGAACTATCGGATATGCCGGAAAACATGGATTGCGGCTGGTCCTTGCCTTGCCGCGCTTGACCCGGCCTTTCCGGCCTGCTTAGCGTTCCAGCACCGAAGCACCACTTTCAAGGCCAGATGTGATGAGCGAATTGCGCGTTCTTTCAGATGCTTTCATTCCAGAACTGCCAAACCGCTACAAAGGCAAGGTTCGCGAAAACTACGATCTGCCCGATGGCAACCGTATCATCATCGCCACGGATCGGCTGAGCGCCTTCGACGTCATCCTGACCTCGATCCCGAACAAGGGTCACGTGCTGACCCAGACCGCGCGCTACTGGTTCGAGGAAACCGCCGACATTTGCCCGAACCATGTGGTCAGCTATCCGGACCCCAATGTCGTCATCGGCAAGCGGCTCGACATTCTGCCGGTTGAGGTCGTCGTGCGCGGTTATCTTGCCGGCACCACCAGCACCTCGATCCTGACCAAGTACCGCAACGGCGAACGTGAGATGTACGGCATCACCTTGCCGGACGGCATGCGCGACAACGAGAAGCTGCCGCAGCCGATCATCACGCCCACCAGTAAGGCTTTCGACGGCGGTCACGACGAGCCGCTCTCGGCCGAAGCGATCCTCGAGCAAGGCCTGCTGACGAAAGAGCAGCTAGATACGGTCTGGCAATATGCGCTGGCCCTGTTTGCCCGTGGCCAGCAGCGCGCCGCCGAACGTGGCCTGATCCTCGTCGATACCAAATACGAGTTCGGTACCGACGAAAACGGCACGATCATTCTTGCCGACGAGATCCACACGCCCGATAGCAGCCGCTATTGGATCGCCGACAGCTACCAGCAAAGCTTCGAACGCGGCGAACGCCCGAAGAGCTTCGACAAGGATTTCGTGCGCGCCTGGGTCACCGCGCGCTGCGACCCTTACAAGGATCCGATCCCGGAAATTCCAGTCGATCTCATCGAACAGACCTCGGCGGTCTATATCGAAGCTTTCGAGACGATCACCGGTCAGCGCTTTGTCCCGGACCTTTCGGGCGCATCGGTTCTGGAGCGTATCCGCACCAATCTGGCGCCTTATTTCTCCAAGTGAATCCGTATATTAGATAAGAATGCTAATCTGATTTACGCGTCACCAGACGTCGGATCGCCGACGTCGAATTCGAGCCGCATCATGTCGTAGGCCGGCTCGATATGATCGGGCGTTTCGCCCTGAACCGTGTCGTAATCCAGCGGCACATGCATGTGCGTCAGTACCGCCCGCTTCGGCTGCAGTCTGGCGATCCAGCCGAGCGACTGCACCAGCGACAGATGGCTCGGGTGGAACTTATACTGCAGGGTGTCGAGAACCAGCAGATCGAGACCGTCGAGCTTGGCGACGGTCTCGGCGGGAAAGTCGCTGACATCGCTGCAATAGGCAAAGTCGCCGACCCGGAACCCGAGCGAATGGATGTTGCCGTGAAACTGCATCAGCGGCCGGAACGGGATCGGCCCGCCGGCACCGTTGATCACCACAGGCGATAGATCGTCGGGAATGATCCGCGGCTCGACGATCGGTGGGTAACCGCTGCCGGGCGGTGATTCCAGGCAATAGCCGAATCCCTCGCGGATTCGCCCCATCGTATAGGCATCGGCCCAGATCGGCACCCGCCTCCGGTTTTCAATGACATAACCGCGCAGATCGTCGATGCCATGCAGATGATCGGCATGGGAATGGGTGTAGAGCACCGCATCGATGTGGTGCACCCCTGCTGCAACCATCTGCGCGCGAAAATCCGGACCAGTGTCGATGACGACGGTCGTCTTGCCACCATCGGGCGCGGTCTGCTCGACCAGCAAAGCGGCGCGCATGCGCCGGTTCTTCGGATTGTCCGGATTGCAGGCGCCCCAGTCACCGGTGATGCGCGGCACGCCCGGCGACGAGCCGCAGCCGAGAATGGTGAAGGCGCGCCGGAACGCCACGTCAGACCCTCGGCATCTTGGAGAAGATGCGGAAGGCGTTTTCCGTGGTGATCCTAGCGATCTCCTCGTTGCTCACACCGATCGTTTCGGCGAGCACGGCAGCCGTATGGGCGACATAGGCCGGCTCGTTGCGCTTGCCGCGGAACGGCTTCGGCGCGAGATAAGGCGCGTCGGTCTCGACGATCATCCGGTCGTGCGGCACGGTCTTGGCGATCTCGCGCAACTCTTCGGATTTCGGAAAGGTCAGGATGCCCGAGAAGGAGACGTAGCCGCCGAGCTCGACGCCGATACGCGCGAGGTCAGGGCCGGACGAGAAGCAGTGCAGAAGGAAAGGGAAGGCCCCCTTCCCTGTTTCCTCGGTCAGGATCGCCGCCATGTCTTCGTCGGCCGAGCGGCTATGAATGACGAGCGGCAAACCGGTTTCGCGCGCTGCGGCAATGTGCCGGCGCAGGCCTTCGACCTGGGCGTCACGCGGAGCGTTGTCATAGAAATAGTCGAGACCCGCCTCGCCAATCGCGACCACCTTCGGATGCACCGACAGCTGGACAAGATCTTCAGTCGTGATGTCCAGTTCCTCATCCGCATTATGCGGATGCGTGCCGACGGAACAGAAGACATTCGGATAGGCCTCAGCGATCGCAAGGATCGTCTCGAACCGCTTCACGCGGGTCGAGATCGTGATCATCTGCTCGACACCCGCCTCATGCGCCCGCGCGACGATGGCGTCACGCTCCGCTTCGAAATCGGGAAAATCCAGATGGCAATGGGTATCGATCAGCATGCTCAAAGTGCCTTATTGCGCTTCCGGTGCAATGTAGCGCGGGAACACCGGCTTCGGCGCTTCAAGCGGCGTGCCCGACACGAGACGTCCCGCCTCGCCGAGGGCTGCGAAGTCGCGCTTGTCGGCGGGCGCCGCCACCAGGTCGAGCAGCTTTGCCGACGAGTCCGGCATGAAGGGCTGCAAGAGGATGGCGATCTGGCGCACCACTTCCGCCGTTACATAGAGCACGGTTCCCATGCGGGCCGGATCGGTCTTCTTCAGGGCCCAGGGCTCCTGGCCGGCGAAGTAGCGGTCCGTCTCGGAGACGACGGCGATGATCGCGGCCAGCGCCCGGTGGATCATCTGCTTGCCCATCTCGTCGCGCGTGATCTCGTGCAGCGCATCTGCGGCCGCCAGCATCGCCTTGTCCTCGTCGGTCAGGGTACCGCAGACCGGGACCTGGCCGTCGCAATTCTTGACGATCATCGACAGCGAGCGGCTCGCCAGGTTGCCGATGCCGTTGGCGAGATCGGAGTTGATGCGGGTCGCGATCCCCTCCTCGCTGTAGCTGCCGTCCTGACCGAAGGAGACTTCGCGCAGGAAGAAGTAGCGGATCTGATCCAGACCGAAATGCTCGACCAGATTGAACGGATCGACGACGTTGCCAAGCGACTTCGACATCTTCTCGCCCTTGTTGAGCAGGAAGCCATGGGCAAAGACGCGCTTGGGCAGCGGCAGGCCGGCCGATATCAGGAAAGCCGGCCAATAGACTGCGTGGAAGCGGATGATGTCCTTGCCGATCACATGGATGTTGGCTGGCCAGAACTTGGCGCGTGGACCCTTGGGATCGTCGAGATAGCCGGTCGCGGTGATGTAGTTCGTCAGCGCGTCGACCCAGACATACATCACGTGCGCCGGGTCGTTCGGAACCTTGATGCCCCAGTCGAAGGTGGTGCGCGAAACCGAGAGATCCTTGAGGCCCGATTTCACGAACGAAATCACCTCGTTGCGGCGTTCGGCCGGACCGATGAAATCAGGATTTTCCTCATAGTGCTTCAGGAGCTTGTCCTGATAGGCGGAGAGGCGGAAGAAGTAGCTCTGCTCCTCGACCCATTCGACGGGCGTTCCCTGCGGGCCGTAGCGGACGCCATCGTCGCGCAGTTCGGTCTCGTTCTCCTGGTAGTAGGCTTCGTCCCGCACAGAGTACCAGCCGGCGTAGGAATCCTTGTAGAGGTCGCCCGCCTCGCCCATGCGAATCCAGATGTCCTGCGACGCATCGTGATGGCGCTTCTCGGTCGTGCGGATGAAGTCGTCGTTGGACGCATTCAATAGCACGGCCATCTTCTGGAATTCCGCGGAGTTGCGGTCGGCCAGTTCCTGCGGAGTCACGCCTTCCTTGCGTGCCGTCTGCTGCATCTTCTGGCCGTGCTCGTCGGTGCCGGTCAGGAAGAACACGTCACGTCCATCTAGGCGCTGGTAGCGCGCCATGGCATCCGTCGCGATCAACTCATAGGCGTGGCCGATATGCGGCCGGCCGTTCGGGTAGGAAATCGCGGTGGTGATGTAGAAAGGGGACGTGTCTCTCATAGGCGGATTCGATCTATCTCGGATTAAGCTACGCACGCTCTTAGCGCATACGCCGCAAGGAAGAAACATGCGATCCGTGAAAAGCCCGGTCGGAGAGGTCGCCGCTGGCGCTGCCAGCCTTGCATAATCCGCATGCGCGACCTAGAACAAAACAGAAACAAACGAAAGAGGGTGAATCATGCTGGAGCGACTTGGCAGCCAATTTGAAACCGCCTCCGCCGGCTATGCCGGCGCGCACGGAATCGAGCGCGACCCCGACTGGTTCATCCTGAAGATGCAGGAGGAATTGGGGGAGTTGACGCAGGTCTGGAACAAGCTCAGCGGCCGCGGCCGACGCAACGGGAAATCAACGGACGAACTCAGGTCCCTGATGGCCGACGAGACCGCCGACCTGCTCGGGCATGTGCTGCTTTTCGCCCACCACCACAAGCTCGACCTGCAGGCGGCAATCGAGCGCAAGTGGCGCTTCCAGGCGGCGCTATAGCGCCGCTTTCAAATCGTCGAGCAGCGACAGGATGGTCTGCTTGCGGTCGAGATTGTAGGCGTCGCTGACGGTCAGCCGCTCGGTCACGGAAGCCGAAAGCCGCGCGAAGCGCTCGGCGCGCACGATGTCTCCCGCAATCGCGGCCTCCCGCGCGTCGCGCATGATGCGGTCACTTGCGAGAGCCTGGAAGAATTCGAAGATCGTTTCACTGTCCTTGCCCGAGAGCACGTCGGCCAGCTTGTGCATGTCCTTGCGGACCGCCGGGCCCTGCCCTGCGAGGATTCCTTCGAATGTCGCGGCAATTTCCAGTCCGCCATAATTGATGAGCTTCAGCGCTTCGGCGACGCTGCCATTGGCGGCCGCGACGATGCGCTCGGCGTTCTCGCCTTCGAGATCGAAACCGAGATGCGCCAGAGCCTGACTGAGCGGCGCGACGTCGAGCGGCTTCAGCCGCAGCGGCAGGCAGCGCGAGCGGATCGTCGGCAACAGTTTTCCGGGCGCATGCGTCAGCACCAGGAAGAGCGAGCGGCGCGGCGGCTCCTCGAGGATCTTCAGGATGGCATTGGCCGCATTCCGGTTGAGGTCGTCCGCCGGGTCGATAATGACGATGCGCCAGTTGCCCGTACCTGACGTCTGGCTGAAGAACTTGCCGGCGCGTCGGACCTCGTCAACGGTGATCGCGCCCTTCGCCCTGCCCGTCTTCTCATCGATCGGGCGGCTCAGGTGCAAGAGATTGTGCGAGGCGCCCGAGGCGAGCTGCCGCCCGATGGCGGAAGCCGGATCGGGATCGGAAATCGCTTCAGGCGCTTCCGCGGGTTCCGGATGTTTCAGGATGTGATGCGCAAAGCGAAAGGCAAGCGTCGCCTTACCAATCCCCTCCGGCCCTTCGATCAGGATCGCGTGGTGTCCCTTGCCGGAGCGATAGCTCTGCGCCAGGAAGCTTTCCGCCTGTTCGTGGCCGAACAGTCGATTGTTCTCGGCGGGCGCGATGGCGCCATCCAGGACGCCGCCTCTTTCCGCGCTCATGACACGACTTCCTCGGTCGACGTGTCGGTGCCGTCGCCATGCGGCAGGAGGGCCTCGACGAGGGAAAGCACCTCGGTGGCGATGGCCTCGACAGGCTGCGTCGCATCGACGACCCGGCATCGCTCGGAATCGCGCCTGGCGATATCGAGAAAGGCGTCCCGCCGTTTCTCATGCGTCTCCAGCTGCTCCTTCTCGAAACGATCAGGATTGTCGTCCCCGGCGCGGCGTTGCGCCCGCTCGAGGCCGATGCTCGCCGGCAGATCGAAAATCACGGTCCGATCCGGCACGACACCGTTGATCGCCACACGCTCCAGACTTTCGACGAAGCTTTGCTCCAGGTTGCCGGTGATGCCCTGATAGACGCGCGAAGAATCCATGAAACGGTCGCACAGCACGATCGTACCCTTGTCGAGCGCCGGCCGGATGACCTCTTCGACATGATCGCTCCGGGCCGCTGCAAAGAGGATCGCCTCCATCCTGACCCCGAAGGCCTCCGCGGCTCCCGAAAGAAGCACGTGGCGCACCGCTTCGGCGCCGGCTGAACCGCCAGGCTCGCGTGTCGTCAGCACCTCGTAGCCGCGCCCGCGCAGGGATTCGGCAAGAAGACGAAGCTGCGTCGACTTGCCGGCACCTTCCCCACCTTCGAATGTTACGAACAGACCTTTTTTCAGCGACACCATGCGTTCCCATATCGGCATGCGACCCAGGTCACGATGATTTCAGGTCGAATCGACCTGAAATCATCGTGACCTGTTCTAATAAGCTAGAGCGGAACGCGGGCAGAAAACCGCGCACACTTTCCTCATTCCGCTCTGGCCCTGTTTAACCGATTGGTCCGCCGTGTGAAACCGTCAGGTGGCGATGAATTGGCAGGAACCGCCCTCGCCGCAACCAGCTGCGGCTAAATCCAGAAAAACAGCAGTTCCTGCAGCGCATCGAGAGCACGGCTGGTCAGCGTGCCCTGCCCGACGGCGTTGGCGGTCTTGACCGGCACTTCGCGCAGCAGCTTCTCGCCGTTCCACAATTTGACGACGCCGACTTCCGTCCCCGCAGTCACCGGCGCCCGCAAGGGCCACTTATAGACGATCCGCGCCGTCAGCCGTTCCGGATTGTCGACCGGCAAAAGCACGTCGACCGGACCGCCGGCAACCAAGGCGACGTGGGCGGCATCGCCGCCATAGACGGCCGCTTCGCCAATCGCCTCCCCGTCGGCAAAAATCCGCTTCTTCTCGAAGGCGGTCATTGCCCAATCGAGCACCTTGCGGCTCTCCTCGATGCGCTCCTTGTCGGTTTCGAGACCGCCCATGGCGAGATAGACCCGGCGGTCGCCGCGCTGCAGCGAAGCGGCCAGGGAGAAACCGAAGCCTTCGGCAAAGCCGGTCGCCAGGCCGTCCACACCGATATTGGCCGCGATCAGCGGGCTCTTATTGCGTTGCAGGATCTTGTTCCATTCGAACTCCGGCTGCGAATAGAGCCTGTAGAGATCGGGATGTGCCTCGTGGAGGTGCCGAATGAGCGTTACCAGTTCGCTCATCGTGATCTGGTTGCCGGGATCCGGGAGCCCAGTGGCATTGCGGAACGTCGCAACCGGCATGCCAAGCTCGCGCGCGCGCGCCGTCATCCGCTCGGCAAAAGCGCCCTCATTCCCGGTCATGCCTTCAGCAAGGATAATGCAGGCATCGTTGGCAAGCTGGACCGCCACACCCTGCAGGAGGTCGGCGACGCGGATGCGGGATTTCAATGCGGCAAACATCGTCGAGGTGCCGGCGGGCGCACCGCCGGTGCGCCAGGCGTGCTCGGACACCTCGAAGGTGGTTTCGGCGGAAAGCTCGCCCTTGCCGAGAGCCTCGGCCACGACCTCCATCGTCATCAATTTGGCGAGCGATGCAGGCGGTATCGGTTGATTTTCGGCGCGTGAGAAAAGCACGGTGCCGGTTTCGGCATCGACAAGCAGGATCTGCTTTGCCTTGGTATCGAAAGCGGGCGCCGGTGTCTGCGCGAATACGGCGCCTGTAAACAGCGCAACGCCGAAAAACACCGCCGAAAACATCTTCATGCGCATGGGAAACTCCGGTTTCCCCTTGGGCATAGCAGCGTGGTCATTTTGGCACAACGCCGCCTGCGGTTAACGGACAGAGCCGCTTGCTTTCTGGCGCTCGGCGTAATCGACAATCACTTGGGGGGTAAGCTGCTTCCGGTCGACCATAATTGCTTCAAACGGCGACTCGGCATCGCTGACGCGGACTTCGACGTAAGCTGCAGCATAGGCCATGTTGCCGTCGGGCATCGGGATGAACTCGGGCCGCTCACGCGGGATCGGGCCGATTTCCGGCAGCATCACGAACTCGTTCAGCGATTGCGGCTGGGCGAACTGCGGCACGGGAGCTGCGAGCGCCGTCACCGGTTCGCCAACATCGAGCGAGGCCTTTGCGGGGACGGTGATCGTGCCATGGCTCTGTTTGCGGAACGGCTCGTTCGAGGCGACCATTACGCCGGTCTCGATCTGGCCTTCCGGCATCACGCTCGGGCCACGTTCGCCCTTCTGAACGTAGGACGCCATCAGATAGGGCATGTCGTTGCCTTCAAGCGGCGCGCGGCCGACATATTGCACGCGCACCTGCGCGCTGCCCTTGCGCTTGATATCGAGCATGTCGGCCGTCTTCGAGGAAACGTCGATGATCCGGCCGAATTCATAGGGGCCGCGATCGTTGACGCGCACAATGACGGACGTACCGTTTTCCATGTTGGTGACGCGCGCGTAGCTCGGCAGCGGGAACGTCGGATGGGCGGCCGACAGATGGGCCTTGTCATAGACCTCGCCGTTGGCGGTCAGGCGACCATGAAAGGCCGAGCCGTACCAGGAAGCCGTACCGGTCTTGTTGTAGCCGAAGTCTTCCCTCGGCTGATACCACTTGCCCTTGACCTGATAGGCCTTGCCGACCTGATAGCGTCCGCCGCCCTTGGGGATGTTGTTACCGGTGGCAACGCGCGGGCTCGCCTTCACGCCGTAAACGGATTCGGCGAAGTATTCCTTGCTCCGCGGCTTCTTTTTGATGCTCGACGTGGATCCGCAGGCCGCGAGCGTTACGCACAGCGCAGGAATTGCCGCAAGGCGCAGTCCCTTGACCAGATATGCCGCATTTTTACTGGATGTCATCTGTCCCACAACATCGATCGAATAAGCCGTACTCGAAACCTTCCGCTCGTGCCCCCAGCGGAAATCTCGGCGTCCCGAAACGGAACAGTCGATTAAACATGACAGCAACAAGGCGAAAATGCGAACTCATCCACAGATCAGCGCCGGATTTCATGCGTTATGGTTTACAGATGGTTACCGGCAAAGCGTGCCCGCACGCTCCAGTCCGGCCATCGAGAAAATCTTTCAGCGACGCATGTTAAATCTTGCAAAGCGACGGGGCTTCGCGCAATAACGCCGTGCCCGGTAAGCAGTTGACTGCGAGCTCAGGCAAGGACAGGTGGCCGAGTGGTTTAAGGCTCTGGTCTTGAAAACCAGCGTACGGGAAACCGTACCGTGGGTTCGAATCCCACCCTGTCCGCCATTTTCCCAAGAAATATAGTCCGACGATGGACCGCCATCCCTGGCGGTGCTTCATTTTAACGAGCGCTTGTCGGCAGGCGTCAGCGCCGTGTGGTTCGCCTCGGGCAGACGACGACTGGGCCCTCCGCCTTTCACTCAAGCCGCGGGTTAGAGGCTGAACGGATCACGCGCTGAGCGCTCCCGCTCGGCGCGTTGAACGGATCGGCCTTCTTCTCCTTGGATTTGCGGCCCTCGCCGGCGATGATCTCATCCACGGCCCGCTGGCATTTGAGGAGTTCTTCCGCCAACGTCCTTTTGCGCACGAACCCCGTCAGGAATTCCGCATCGGTGACGTTCACGAAGAGGAACTCGCCGGTCTCGTCGCCGGCGGCGGTGGCCGCCGCACTCCAGGGATCGCCCTTGCAACCTGTCGAGACGGAGACATCTTCACAACACGGATTTGTGCACGCCGGCAGCGAGGCCGCGACCTGGCGCAACCGAAGCGATTGCGACGCGGCCGGCGCGCCGGGCTGAGGCGGCTTTGCCGCTGCGTGCCCCTGGCGCAAAACGGCCACAGCCTGCACTCAAAGAGCTGTTGAACATATGGCAGTGATCGCCAAGCTTGCTGGACTTCGGAACGAAAGCGCGGTTCACATCGTTAACCGCCCCGTAGTCCCACCCTTGCATCAAAGTGGACGATCACCGTGCTTGCCGCCCTGCTTCTCGCTTCGATAGTCGCATCGCCTAATATGCCTGACGTCAAGCTCAGCGCTGCCACGGTGGACGAACTTCAGACCGATTTCGAGAGCGCCGTGCCGTGCCATCAGATCGATGGACGCAAGGTGTGGAAGGGTGCGATCGCGTTCTACATCCAGTCGTTCGTCTATGATGGCGACAGGCCGGTCGCGACCGATGCGGCGGATGCCGTACTTCCAGAAGACAACAGCGCCGAGACGGTGAAGGAATTCGAAGACGCCTGCGCCGCCACGCAGCCCGCCTAGCCTCTTTGCACAAAAACGCTCGCGATTCGTTCGAATCGCCGTGCCGTCGCGCAATGCGCTCCGCCGCCGCCCTCCGTTTGGGCACGATCATCGCCCAAATCCGCTCTGCTCCCGTAAAAGTGACCAATCGACACGCACAGACGCGCCAATTGTCTGAATTCACGGAATTTTAGGCACTTGCGGAACACATATGGAACAGATAGTGTCTGTTCTTGATTTGTTTCACGCCTCTGGGAGCGACGTGCCATGCTGACCCGCAAGCAACAGGAATTGCTTCTCTTCATTCACGAACGCATGAAGGAGTCGGGCGTCCCACCATCATTCGATGAAATGAAGGATGCGCTCGACCTGGCGTCGAAGTCCGGCATTCACCGTCTGATCACGGCACTCGAAGAACGCGGGTTCATTCGCCGTCTGCCGAACCGGGCTCGCGCGCTCGAGGTCATCAAGCTTCCGGAAGCCTACGCGTCCAGCCAGCAGCAGCCCCGCCGCGGCTTCTCGCCCAGCGTGATCGAGGGCAGCCTCGGCAAGGCGCCAGCGGCCGCACCGCCGAAGCCCACGCCCGTGGCCGACAACACATCGGTTTCCGTGCCGGTCATGGGCCGCATCGCTGCCGGTGTGCCGATCTCGGCCATCCAGAACAACACGCACGACATTACCGTTCCGCTCGACATGATCGGCAACGGCGAACACTACGCTCTCGAAGTCAAGGGCGACTCGATGATCGAAGCCGGCATCTTCGACGGCGACACCGTGATTATCCGCAATGGCAATACGGCCAATCCCGGCGATATCATCGTGGCGCTCGTGGATGATGAGGAAGCGACGCTGAAGCGCTTCCGGCGCAAGGGCGCATCGATCGCGCTCGAAGCCGCGAACCCTGCCTACGAAACAAGGATTTTTGGGCCCGATCGGGTGAAGATCCAGGGCAAGCTCGTCGGGCTGATCCGCCGCTACCACTGATTCCGAGGGAAACTTGGCATCCGACAGAGCCTCGCCACCGCTTGCGGCGGCGAGGCTCTGTTTATTGAAGGCGACCTGATGCGCGTCCAGGGCGGCTATTAGCGCCTTGATCTCGTCTCGGCTAGGTATGTCGACGCCAATCTCCAAGCGGCCCTTCTGGCGCCTCTCTGCACGTCTCTCGCGGCCTTTCCGGCCGCCGCGCATGTCCCGCACCGGATTGCGTGTCGCCAGCCCTCGCTCGTTCGCATCGGCAAGGATGGAGCCGAGCGAGGTGATGATTTTCTTTGTCATGGCCGGCGAGCGGCCTTCCTTGCGTAGCCGGTCCTCGAAGTCGCGCACGGCCGGCAACGTCAGCTTCGACAAGAGCGTGCTGCCGATCAGCGGCTTGATATGGTTCTCGAGGTGGTTCTTGCGCTGGTTTGTCGTCGAGCGCTCCAAGCCTGAACTCTCGCCAGATGAGATCCAGAGCGAGCCGGATTTCTCCACCGTCACGGTGTCCCGATCGGCGACGTGCGTTCCCTCTCGGACCTCGACAGAGGCCGTAGCGGCGAACGCGTCGGCCTGCTTCTTAAGCTTGAAGGTCTTCTGGCGCCGTATTCCCTTGGCGTCGACATAATCAACGATCCAGGCGGTCTTCTCTTCGCCCTTAGCGGTCGTCCTTGTGCGCTTGCGGACGGACATCGCGGCTCACTTTTCCGGCTTCTTCAAAGGACCATCAGCGTCGTCGGCTCGGCTGTCAGGGTCATTCGCCTCTTGGCTGCCTTTGGCAATTTCTTCAGCTAACAGGCCTGCACGGATGCGCTCCAGCTTTTTTGCCAGCTCATCAATCTCATCCATGAAGCGGAGTTCGCGTGCGAAAGGGTCAGGATAGGCTTCTTCCAAGGTCGCCACGATCTCAGCGTTCGCGCTTCGGCCGCGGCGGTCCGCGGCGGCCTTTACCCGCTTGCTCTCCGGTTCCACGGCTAGCGCAAACGATCTCTCAGCCGCCATCACCGGCATAGCAACCGCTGCCCAGGCGGCAAATACCGGCGTGGTGGACGTCACCCAAAGCTTGGCGATGGCTCAGATGCAGCAGCTTTCGGCGTTGCAGCAGTCGAGCACCAATCTCCGCACCATGGAAAAGGAGTTGAAGGATATCAACGTCGCGCTCAGGGCCGCCTCTGATATTCCGTCGTCGGAAATCTTCGGTGGTCTGCTGAGTGATGCAGCAGGGGCTAAAGCGATCGACAACGCCGCCACGAGCATCGAGAAGGTTATGACTGCTATCGGAAAGGGCGGCACGACTGCGGCGATGGCGCACGAGTCCATCGAGCTTGCGCGTCAGAGCCTCATGGCCTTGGGCGGCGATACCGTGGCCGTCGATCGGCTCATCAACTCCATGGTTGCCGGCTACATGGAAGTGAGACGCCTGGAAGGTGGCATCAAATCCCTTTCTCAGTCGATCATGAACATCCCGAACAAGATCGTCTCTATCGGCATCCAGCAATACGAAGTACCGGCCTCTGGCGGCGGCACTACGGGTGTCAGGGTCCACGGCGGCGAGGCTGATATGAGCTGTCAGTCCTACAGCCTTGGCGGCAAGACCATCGGCGTATCGTCTGGCAATGGCCCTGCCGTCCGTACGCAAGGCTATCTTGTCGACCAGTCCGACATTCAGACCATGCTCGAACTACAGGGCAAACGCGCAGCGGGTGGTCCGGTCTCGGGCGGCGATCTGTACCTCGTCGGCGAACAGGGCCCGGAACTCCTGAAAATGTCCGGCGCAGGCAACGTCACCAACGCGAACAGCACGGCGTCGATCCTCTCCGGTGGCCGAGACATGCTCTCCCTGATCGAAGACAACACGTACAACATCATGGCCGAGCTGCGCATTCACACCCGTTTCTGGGAGACAAATGACGACGACAACAATCAGATCCTTGCCATGCTGAAGAAGCTCGAATCCTACGGCGTCAGTTCCTCCTCCTCTGGTGGTGGTTCGCGTTCTTCGTACTCCTCTGGCAGCTCCTACAGCGGCTCTTCGGGTTCGGAAGGCCAGAGCCATTTGGACCCGTTCGCGCCCTATTACTTCAACGCTGCGCGGAACAACGCCGGCCGCGGCGGTGACCGATATGATCCCGTCGCCGATGCGCTGATGAACGGCAACACGGAAGCCTTGCGCGGTCTCAGCGGTGGCCCGACAGAGGCTCTGAGCCGGGCACTCGGTGCCATCAGCGGCTCGGGCGGCCCTTCGCTCCTTGACCGTCTGAAGAAGCATGCGGGCTTTGCCACGGCGGTCAGATCATGGCCGGCGAAGATCAACGAATCGAGTTTTTCAAGCGCCGTCGGGAAAGAGTGATCATCGTCGACGATACCAACGTCTCCGATCAGCGCGGGGCAGCGGCGTCGGCTGCGCGGTCTGAACATCCGATCCAGATCGTCAACCACTTCAACGGCGGTAATGTCGGCAACGACCTGTCTCGGCGAGCTATGGCCGATCAGTTCCGTAACGCCGTCAGACAAGCCATGCTGGAACGGTGACGCCCATGAGCGCCCCACTGACAGAAATCGAAATCGAAGACGTCGGGATCATGCGACTGCCGAATATGTGGCAGTACGATCGGATCAGGGCGATGCCTCCTGGCCACAACAAGGCCATTGCGCCGGCAGCATTCGGCCTCGGCATGACGATCCGGCAGTTCAAGAGGTTGCCAGTTGAGAAAGCAACGAGAGGCAATCGCGGCTTCATATCGCCTAACAGAGCCGCCCATTCCCGCTGTCCAGCCAGAGCAAGCCCGTCGGCGCATCCCCAGGCGCAATGAGCGTGTATCGAAGGAAAGGATGATCGAACTTGGCCGGGAACTCCTCGCCATCAAAAAGAGGCTCCCCACAGGCCATTTTCAGCCGTGGATCAACGAGAAGAGCGGGATCTCCTACCATGCAGCACTGCGGTTCATGCGCGCAGCGAAAGAGGCAGACCGGCAATAGCGATCGATGGCGGGCAACCCGAACCTATGAGCGGTTGATCAGATTGTTATACTCAACCTCAGCGGCGGCCTTTGCCTCATCGACGCCCCGAAAGCGCTTCGAGAGTTCCCTTGCTAGGACTGTAACCGAGTAAACATCATTATTGATTTTCGTGTGCTTGTGAGTGCCAAGAGTATGGACTTCAGCCACAATCTCATTGCCCACTCGTCCGCGTCTCACCTTTGCGTGTCTGCCCTTTTCCCACTCGATTGCCATTATCTTTCCCCCATACTTATCCGCATCAGGACTGTTTGAACCCAATCCAACGGTGCGCCAGCCCCTCGTCGACGAGTTGAGAGCCGAGCGATTGACCGCCGCGGTAGACTTCGCGCAGTTTCCGGCCGTATTTGTCCTCGTCACGCAAGCCGGCCTTGAGACCGAAGGCGCCGGCATTCAGAAGCGACTGTAGACGGAACTTGGCTTGCTCACCCAGCGCCTTCTCCTCGGCGCAACGCGGCTCGCTGATCTCGGGCGTGTCTATGTCCGCGATGCGGTACTTGGTGCCTTCGAGCCAGAACGTATCACCGTCCACGACGCACGTTGTTCGCACGCTCGATGTGCATATGGGGAAGGATGCGGAAATGGTATCTTCCGGCGGCACGGTTGCCCAGCCGTAGGCTCCACCTATCACGACGCCAGCTAGAGGCAACACAAACACCCAGGGCGATAAACCGCTTCTCGGCGCCGCCGTGCGTTTGGTCGAATTGAATTTGGTGGACCTCCCCACAGCCTCAGGCGACGCTTGAAGCTTGCCTGTCCCTTTTGAAGGCAGGCTTTTATCAAACACGGAATTGGCGACAAGTATCGCGCAAACTACCACGCCACCTATGAGCAGCGCGAAGGGCGAACGACCTCCGCCACCGCCTCCCCATCGCCCGCTACGACGGCGCGCCTCAGCGTCTTTTGGAAGTAAAAGCAGAAGTGGGCCGAGCACTAAAGCACGGCGCCTTAACTGGGATGGTTCGCGTAAATCTGGTCCCCTCAAACCAA
Organism: Ensifer sp. Root278; assembly: GCF_001429285.1. Classification (GTDB taxonomy): domain Bacteria; phylum Pseudomonadota; class Alphaproteobacteria; order Rhizobiales; family Rhizobiaceae; genus Ensifer. The sequence goes on along the minus strand of NZ_LMJJ01000044.1, from coordinate 306,822 downwards.
CTGCAGATTTCCCTGCTTTTGAGCGATCGGCGGCTTGGGCCCCTAGCGCTTGTTTTGGTAACAAGACAGTTCCGCCTGGTTACGGAATTCGGCAACCGCCTCTTGCTGGTTTTCCTCGACTGAAAAATCGGGCTTCTGATAGGCCATGATGATTAGCAGGCGGGCGAGAGGTCTCGTTGCTTCATCGACACCGTCAATGCTTTGCATCAACGTGGACATCGGAAAATCGGCTTGACGTTTTGTCATGATGACTCGGGCGAGTTCACCAACATTGGTGCAGAACTCATTAGTGTCGGCCTTGGCTGATGTCGCCAGTGCAAAGACACAGGTCGCGGCAATGCATGCAGTTAAAGGCCTCATGGTGTCCCCCCACGCCCTACAACCGAGGGTCTTAGGTTCGCACAGCGCACGTATTAGTCAATGGTAAAATATAGGCAACAAAAAAGGCCGGGCTAAACCCGACCTTCCGAGAACCGGTAGCGGGTGGTTCTGGTTCCTCCGATGAGCCTCTTGAAACCCATTGGAGATACCGCAAATCAAGCTTTGTCGTCACTTGACGCGAGCCAGACGCTACCGGCAAGAGGGATTATACTCCTCCCCTAGCTCATTGCCAAATCCTTTGAACGCATTTGCGCCAGGGCGCGGTCGGGCGCTTTGGGCTCTCCTACAGCAGGAAAATGCTCGGGCAACGGACAGCCTATGTCAGACACCGGGCGCCATGCTGGACGGCGAAAATCCGCCTCCTGCACGGGGATTTTGAGGGCGGCGCTCAAACTCCCACATGATATCCTGCGAGGGAAAAATGGGAGGGTGAACGCGATGCCATACACTTACCGGTGCAAGGACTTCCCCGGTATGGAAGCCTGTCCAGGATCATTCACGGCCGAGACTGAAGCCGAGCTTTGGAAGCACATCGAGCTTCACGGCGCGACCGCTCACGGTGAAAAGCCGGAGCAGTGGTCCAAGGAGGATCGCGAACAGGTCGCAAAGATCGTCTGCCAGTCGTAAGGCAGACGCCGCAAGCAAAGCAGGGGGATCTACTCACTGCAACAAAAAAGGCCGGATAACCCGACCTTTCGTGATCGCCTCCCGCCGCTGCCAGTACATCCGTGGTCAGCAGGCGAGAGGGACCGTATGCCTTCAATATAGGTTTGGTTGAAATTTAATCAAATCCCAAAAGTCGGTTATTGGACCGGCTCCGAGATGAGCGCATTGGCGATGTGGCCGGTCACGGTGCTGTGATAGAAGCCAAAGTGTTGAAGTTGGAACTCACCATCATATCGACCGTTCGAAAGCCCTGCCCTTTGCAAATACACCAGCAAGTCGTCTGGCGACTTGTGGCAAGATAGGGTCTTCGTCCACAGATACATCTCGGTCAGACGATCGCCCGCGATGCTCTTTGTCAAGCTCTCGAAGAGAGAGACGCAATTCTCGGAAATGTCGGCAAGATGCATCACTGCATATTCAGGCGAACCCGTTACCTTCGAGATGCGTGTCCCATCCGTCGTATTCATTTCGCCCCTCAGCCACTCCAGTGTCTGGGGTGAGTTTCGCGGAATGCGGCTATCGAAACTTTTCCAATAGGCTAGTGCAGCCTCCGCCAGTGCTTGCCGATCCGCTGCAGGCATGGGTTTTAGGCCGAAGCGGGTCGCCTGCATTGCAGCAATGTCGAGTTCTTTAGTGCTGGCCTGCGCAATAATCGGCAGGCTGACCACAGCGAGCAGTGCAAGAAGTCTTTTCATCTTCCCAGTCTCACTCCAGGGCCGCCGGCAGCGGATGCCTCGCCATCGGCGATGAAAACGACGCCGGCCTCTTCCATCGCGTTCCTCATCTTGTCGACGCTGCTCACGCGAGCATCCTGACCGGACTCGAAGCGGTTGACCGTGTTTGCTCCCACGCCCGCCTTTTGTGCGAGTTCCTGGGTGCTCCAATTGAGGGCTGCACGCCCCATTCGACATTGATTTGGCTTCATGTGGTGTTTTTATCACCATTTCCTGTTGACAGCAAATCGGCGATGATATTATCGTTAATGGTGTAAATATCACCATTTGGAGTGACTACGATGCTTGCTCGATCGATTCAGGCAGTCGCCGAAGGCTTGCCTAGAGACAGACTTGTCGAAGCCGTTGATCGCCTCTGTGGCACCCGAAACCTTGCCCAGGCGCTGATCATGGCGGCAGAGGGCACCACCGGATGCGACGAAACCGAAATCAACGCGATCTCGCATCTGGCCTACACGCTCTCCCAGGAAGTCCGTAAGGCCAACGATCTGATCTCCCTCGCGCTGAAGGAGTCCCACCAATGACCGCGATCAGCAGAAGAACCCTTTTGGGCGGCCTTGCAGGTACGGCCGGCGGCGTGACGGCGATTCCCTTGCCGGCGCCAGCCGCTGACACTGCGAGCGTTCTCACGCCGCCGACCCGCAAAGAGCTTGAGCACTATTACGCCTTCCTCTGGGCAGAGCACTGCGCAGTCGCGGAAGAGCTTGGCGTCGACGTGATGGACAGCTTTGTCGCCCACCGGAGCGGTGGACGGGACGTATACAACCAGACATGCAGGCAGCAGCCTCCAAGCGAGCGCGCTAAGGCGGTCCTAGCCAGCGCTGGCTTTCCTGCGGGGGGCTAAGAGATGTCCGACGTCCAAACAGTCCAAAGCCTCATAGACGCCCACAGGACCGCTATGGCGCGCTACTACGGCCTGCCAGGCGGCGACGTGCCCGATGACGTCGTCGCCGAGATGATGCGATCCGGTGAGGCGCTGTGTGCCTACCGGTCGGTCACGATCGAGGGAATCCACCTCAAGGCCGAATACATGATGGCTTGCTTCGTCTTCGTCGGCGGCGAGGATGGAGATCCAGATTTTACGCACGCGCAGTTGGTCAGCGGGTTTCTGCCGGCGGCTACCTGATTCGTCAGATGCTTAACGGCGCCGAAGCGGCCTTATTTGGGCTGGAGGGCCTTTTCGTCTTCGATCGCCCGGAGCAAGGCATCTATTGCTTGCTGAGTCTGCACAAACTGGTCGCGCCAACTCTCAGTTTGGCCCCGGTTATAATCGCCAGCCAATTTAGCAGCTAGAGCCCTTCGATGCTCTCGCGCTTTCTCCAGTGCCGAGTCCAAGGTCTTCAGATGCTCGCCTGCCATTTCCCAAGCCCTCTATGTCGCGTTTCATGTCGCGTGGAGTAGCCGAGTGTCGCAGAAAACCATTTGAAATCAATCGTACTGGCTTGCAACATGACGCGACATGGAAGCGGGGATTTCCCCGCCTCGACATCGCTACAACGTGTTGATTTCGTTGGTGAAAATGTTTGGAGGCCTCGCCCGGAATTGAACCGGGGTACAAGGATTTGCAGTCCTCTGCGTCACCACTCCGCCACGAGGCCTCACAGCTCGGATAACCGAGCGTTGGCGCGGATTTAGAATGATTGCAGAAAAACCGCAAGAGGCATTTTCCGAAAAACGCGTCGTCGATTTGTAAGACGGATACTTTCCACAGAGCGATCGCGAACCTCCGCCGATCGCATCTGGGGTGGCCTCAACACCAGGGCGTCGCGTGTCCTGTCCACGGCCGCACCAGCCCCTCGGATACGAGCACGCGCCCGATGGACTGGTCGCCGCGGGTAACCAGCCGCAGCTTTTCACCGGCCTTGGCATCCTGACGACCGCTCGCCGTTTCCAGCTTGAAGTCACCCGCGTTCAGCAGCTCGCGCAGGCGCTGCTTGGCATAGAAGCCGCGCGAACGTTCCTTGTCGCAGCTTGCCTGGCGAATACGCGGCGCATCGACGTCTGCCACGCGGATCGTTTCGCCATGGTACAGGAAGGTGGCGCCGTCGATCACGCAGTTGTCGTTGCGAATCCCGCAGAAATAAAACTGATCCGTGCGAACGGATGCCGTCTTCACTTCCTCATTGGGCCGCACCACGGGTGTCGGCGCCTTGGCGCCGACGTCGACGGACGGCACCGGAGCGGCGAGGGCAACTCTTGTCATCGGATTCGGCTTCTGCTTCTCCGCCTGCTGCGCGGGACGCGCGTCCGATTTCTGCGCGACACGAACGGGCTTCGGCCTCGACTCGTGTCGGGACGTGAACGCGACCACGTCCGATACCACCGGCCAATGCTGCAGTTCGGCGCGATGATCGTAAGCGACCACGCCGCCGACAGTGAGTGCGGCGGCCAGATACCACGGCGCCATACCGCCTTGTTTGCCCCTGCTCCGACCGGAATTCCGGCTTCGACGTTTCGTAGTGGCTTTGGCCATGCGTCCCCATCCTGATTCGCGACTGCATTATGCGTTTGATGGGTTGCCGAAAAGTTTTCGGCGGCCTCCCTCAACAAAGGGTTCAGCCGCTTCGGGGCGGGTGCTTTGACCGCAATAGCTCCGGTTCACGAGCCGTTCGAAGAATCGGCTCGTCCGCGCCAGCGCGCCCACCAAACAGCCAGGCGACGCCGGCGACGGCGGACGGATGGGATATCGTGCGAAAGCACGATGAGGCCCAGCGGTATCATCCAGAAGCCGAGCACCGGCAGAAAGCCAAGAAAACCAAAGAACACCAGAAGCGAGCCCAACAGGATACGCAGCAGTGGCGATTCCGGCAGCGTGATGCGCCACTTCCCGAGCACGATCTGACGCGTCTGCGGATCAATCCCGAAATGCGGCTGCTTCCTGTTTTTATTCATCATTCCCTATCCGGCATCTTTTCCCACAATTGGGGACTTCTCCACAGCCTCGCAACCGAACTTGTCATTTTTTTTGAAAAAACCGCTTGGCAAATCGGAAAAGCATGCGTATTAGCAGCCTCACTTCTGAAGCGCACAGCGAAACAGCGGCGCGGATGATCCCTGGTAGCTCAGCGGTAGAGCATTCGACTGTTAATCGACAGGTCGCCGGTTCGAATCCGGCCCGGGGAGCCAGTTTCAAAAAGAGCCATTTGCAGAAAATGCGAATGGCTCTTTTTCATTTTGCACCTAAGTTCCCCCGGTGATCAATCCCAGTCCTAGACGGCACCTATGACAAACGCGGCGCCCATCATCGTCTGGTTCCGCAAGGACCTGCGCCTTGGCGACAACAGGGCCCTTGCGGCTGCGGCCAATGAGGCTGCCGTCATTCCGCTCTATATCCGGGAGCCGAACGAAAGCGGCAACGGTCCGCTGGGCACGGCGCAGCAATGGTGGCTGCACCATTCGCTGGAAGCGTTAGGGGCTCGACTGGGCCGGATCGGCTCGCGACTCATTCTCCGCTCCGGCGACCCACTGGACGTCCTCAGCGAAGTGTCGCGCCTATCGGGAGCGAAGCGTGTCCATTGGAATCGCCGCTACGACCCGTGTGGCATTGCCACCGATACGGCCCTGAAGAAAGCACTCGCAGCTCAGGGCATCGCGGCCGAGAGCTTTGCCGGGCAATTGCTGCACGAGCCCATGCGCTTGTTGACGACGACCGGTGGGCCCTATCGCGTGTTCACGCCTTTCTGGCGCGCGCTCGAAGCGAAGGTTGAGCCGGCTCCACCGATCGACGAGCCGCAAAAGATCGCGACGCCGGAAAGCTGGCCCCCTTCAGAACAGCTTGACGCGTGGTCGCTTCTGCCAACGAAACCGAACTGGGCAGCGACGTTCAGCGAAATATGGGCGCCGGGGGAAAAAGGCGCGACCACTCGCCTCGACGAATTTATCGACGAAAAGCTTGCAGACTACAAAGTGCGCCGGGACCGTCCAGAGGCTGACGGCACATCCCTGCTCTCTCCTCACCTCGCCTTCGGAGAAATCTCGCCGGCGCAGGTCTGGCACGCGACGCAGGGAATCGAGACCGATGGCGGTGAAGGTGTTGCCACCTTTCGCAAGGAGATCGCCTGGCGCGAATTCTCCTACCATCTGTTGTTTCACTATCCCGAACTCCCGCGTCGCAATCTCGATCGCCGGTTCGATCGTTTCCGCTGGCTGGACCATGACGGCGATTTTTCCCGCTGGACCAAGGGCTTGACCGGTTTCCCGATCGTCGACGCCGGCATGCGACAGCTCTGGCGGCATGGCTACATGCACAATCGCGTGCGCATGATCACCGCCTCGTTCCTCATCAAGGACCTGCTGATCGACTGGCGGAAAGGCGAGCAATGGTTTCGCGACACCCTCGTGGATGCGGATCCGGCCAACAACGCCGCAAGCTGGCAATGGGTCGCGGGGTCGGGCGCGGATGCGGCGCCGTTCTTCCGGATCTTCAATCCTGTTCTCCAGGGCGAAAAGTTCGACCCGGATGGAGCCTATGTGAAGCGATTCGTCCCGGAACTTGGTCGGCTGGAGCCACGCTACATCCATCGCCCCTTTGCGGCTCCGGCTGCCGTGCTTTCGGGCGCCGGCATCGAGCTTGGCGCAACCTATCCAAAGCCGATCGTCGACCACGCCCTTGCGCGGGATCGGGCGCTTGCAGCGTTCCGCGAGATCACAAGCCCGCCGAGAGAACCGTAACGGATACAGGCCCCCGGTAGAAATCCATGGTTGGCGTCTCGGGCGATTGCCGCTAGGCTCACCTTACGGATGCAACAGCTGAGGGGGTGGTGTATGCGTGAGCTGGAAGCAAGTCTCGCCGCGTTCAACGGCGCACAGGAGCTTTCCGCCGAGAATCTCTCGATGGTCCTGCGGGATTTCCCATTGAAGGCACGCATGGTGCTCAGCGCGCTCGTGCATCTTCAGGCCGGGACATTGATGCTCACGGTGCCGGATGGCCGCAAACTGGTGATGAGGGGCAAGAGAGCGGGCCCAAGCGCGATCCTCACCTTGAACAACTGGAACCTGCCGCAACGCGCCGTGACAGGCGGCACGATCGGGGCGGCCGAAAGCTATATCGACGGCGACTGGGACAGTCCCGATGTCGGCGCTTTTCTCGAGCTCTTCCTCGTCAATGCCGAGATCGGCAAGCACTTCCCGAACCGGGCGCGTGGCCTGCTTCATCTTGTCGAAAAGTTCCTGCACTGGCGCAACGCGAATACGAAAACCGGCGCACGCCGCAACATCTCAGCTCACTACGACCTCGGCAACGCCTTCTACAGCGAATGGCTGGATCCGAGCATGACCTATTCGTCCGCACTCTACGCCACCGGCGCCAACGACCTCCGCTCCGCGCAGGCGGCCAAATATCGCGCACTGGCGGAAGCCACCAACCTGCGCGCTGGCGACCACGTGCTGGAGATCGGCTGCGGCTGGGGCGGCTTTGCGGAATTTGCAGCGAGCGAGATAGGCTGCAAGGTGACCGGGTTGACGATCAGCCGCGAGCAACTGGCCTTCGCCCGCGAACGCATCCACCGGGCCGGCCTTGCCGACCGCGTCGAACTGAAATTCCAGGACTACCGCGAGGAAAGAGGCACCTATGACCGCATCGTCTCGATCGAAATGTTCGAGGCGGTCGGCGAAAAGTTCTGGGCGACCTATTTCTCGCAGCTCAAGCAATGCCTGAAGCCCGGCGGCAAGGCCGGCCTGCAGATCATCACCATCAAGCCCGAAGCCTATGAGGAGTACCGCTCCAATCCGGACTTCATCCAGAAATACGTTTTCCCGGGCGGAATGCTGCCTACGCGCGAACATCTCATCGACCTTGGCGGCCATGTCGGCCTGCGCATGATCAACGATTTCGGCTTCGGCATCGATTACGCCCGGACACTCGGCGAATGGCGCGAGCGCTTCTGGTCGGTCTGGAACAGGATCGAGCCGTTGGGCTTCGACTTGCGCTTCAAGCGGCTGTGGGAGTTCTATTTCTATTACTGCGAAGCCGGCTTTCGCGCCCGCAACATCGACGTCCGCCAGATCGTCTTCGAATAGGAACGCGCATGGCGCGTCTTTACCGCGTCACGCGTAGCGCTTAAGAGGCGGTCGTTCCAATTCTCTTTTGAAGGTTCCGCATGCGCCTTGCATGGTTTTTCCTCGCGCTCGCCATCGCGACCGAAGTGGTGGGCCTGACGGTGATGAAAGCCGCCTCTTCGAGCGGCTCTTATCTCGGCCACATCGTCATGTATGTCTCGATCGCGCTTTCCTACGTCTTCCTGGCCAAGGCCGTGAAGACGATCTCCGTTGGTGTCGCCTATGCGATATGGGAAGGTTCTGGCGTCGCAATCATCACGCTGGTTTCCGTCTTCGTCTTCGGCCATGTGTTGACCGGACGCGAAATGCTGGGGCTTTCGATGGCGATCGTCGGCATATTGCTCGTCAATGCCGGCGAGCGCCACGACGAGGACGAAGCCGCGGTGGAAGGTGCAGCCAATGAGCGCGCCTAGCATCTACTTCGCCTTGGCCGTGATGGCAGGCATCCTCGATGTCGCCGCCAACCTCGCCTCGACGAAATCGGAAGGGTTTGCCCGCCGCGGCTGGGGCGCCCTCTCCATCCTGCTGGTGCTTGCCGCCTTCGCGCTGCTTGCCGAGGCGATCAAGGGCATGGAACTCGCTATCGCCTATGCCGTGCTTGGCGCGACCGGGATCTTCGGAACGGCCATCTGCGGACGGCTGCTCTTCGGACAGAAACTGAAGCCGATCGGCTGGGTCGGGCTTGGCCTCATCTTCGGCGCCGTGCTGGTGCTTCACACGGCCTGACGCCGACGCTCGCCGGAGCCGGCGTGCTTCTTCGCTTCTCTTGCCTCGGTCACGACACCCGTCAGCCGCCTGACAAGAGCGAAATAGAGGCTATAGGGCAGCAGACGCATGAGCTTCACCGCATAGGTGAAATGCCGCGGAAAGGTGATTTCGAAGCGTCGGGACTTCAAACCCGCGATGATGCGATCCGCCGCCTGTTCGGAGCTGACGAGAGCCGGGCGCGGAAAGCGGATTCGTGCGGTGCCGGGCGTATCGACAAAGCCGGGGCAGATGATCTGCAGGCGGATGCCGATCCGATCGAGATCAAACTTCAGGCTTTCGGCCATATTGATCAGCGCCGCCTTGGAGGCACCGTAGGCGGCGCTGGTGGGCAATCCGCCATAGCCGGCGACGGAAGACACGATGGCGATGTGGCCGAAGCCCTGCGCCTTCATATGCGCGACGGCCGGCAGCAGGCAGTTGACCACCCCATTGAGATTGACTGCGAAACTCTTCTCGAAGGCTTCGCGATGGAGATCATCGCCTCGCACCGGGACGGCCACTCCGGCATTGAGGATCACCAATGACAGATGGCCATGATCGTACTCGATCGCAGCCAACACGCGCTCCATGTCCTTTGGGTCGGTGACGTCGCCGTCGAGAACCGTGATCCTTCCGTCACCCGCCGCCTCATGCTGCAGGTCCACCAGCTTCTCGTGACTTCTGGCGGTGACGACCACCGAATAGCCTTCGCGCACCAACTTGAGCGCCAGCGCCCGCCCGATACCCGCGCTCGCGCCGGTAACCCAAGCCAGTTTATGTTCGGATTTCGCAGACTGAATACTCATCACTCACTCCTCGGCACGCGCCGGGAAACACGCACGCATCTCCTTGTGGGCGAAAAAGACTTGCCCGGCCCTTCATCGCGGCAACGCTCCTTGTCGCTGAGCCCCACATGCCTTGGAGACGATTTTTGTTCGGGACAGAGCGGCGGCGAAACGCTATTTCTTGCCTGAAGTGCAGGCTGAGCCGAAAACACGCCAACATTTCGGCGGTCCGGGATCGTTGTTGATTTTCGTCAGCCGCCGTTCGTATTTCCCTGGTACGTGTCGCCCTGCCCCGGCGCCTGTCCTCAAACACGAGGTTCTGAAAATGGCCATCCTACCGTCCGTCCTCGAAGCGATCGGCAACACACCCTTGATTCGGCTGAAGGCCGTGTCGGAGGCCACGGGCTGCGACATCCTCGGCAAGGCCGAGTTCCTCAATCCGGGGCAATCGGTGAAAGACCGCGCCGCACTCTGGATCATCCGGCAAGCGGAACGGAGCGGACAGTTGCGCCCGGGCGGGGTCATCGTCGAAGGCACGGCCGGCAACACCGGCATCGGGCTGGCGCTGGTCGGCCAGGCACTTGGCTATCGCACCGTCATCGTCATTCCGGAAACCCAGAGCCAGGAAAAGAAGGACGCCTTGCGGCTGCTTGGCGCCGAGCTCGTCGAAGTGCCGGCCGTTCCCTACAAGAACCCCAACAACTACGTGAAGATCTCCGGCCGGCTCGCCGAGCAACTGGCGAAGACCGAGCCGAACGGCGCCATCTGGGCCAACCAGTTCGACAACGTCGCCAACCGTGACGCGCATGTGGAAACCACGGCGCCGGAGATCTGGCGCGACACGGACGGCAAGGTCGATGGCTTCATCTGCGCCGTCGGCTCCGGCGGCACGCTCGCCGGCGTTGCACAGGGGCTGAAGGCGAAGAACCCGGCGATCAAGATCGGCCTTGCGGATCCGCAAGGGGCGGCACTCTACAACTTCTATACCAACGGCGAACTGAAGTCCGAGGGCAGCTCGATCACCGAGGGCATCGGCCAGGGCCGCATCACCGCCAATCTCGAGGGCTTCACGCCGGATTTCTCCTACCAGATTCCCGATTCGGAAGCGGTCCCCTATGTCTTCGACCTGATCGAGCGCGAAGGCATTTGCGTCGGCGGTTCGACGGGCATCAACATCGCCGGTGCCGTTCGTCTCGCCAGGGAGCTCGGCCCGGGACATACGATCGTGACGATCCTCTGCGACTATGGTAACCGCTATCAGTCGAAGCTCTTCAATCCGGACTTCCTGGCCTCCAAGGGGCTGCCGGTGCCGACCTGGTTGAAGACGTCTTCCCACATTGCGGTGCCATACGAATCAGTTGGATAGGAATGCGATGACCAGGACCGTGACCGCCCTTTTCCGAGACGATTTCTACCTCTCGACCTGCGAAGCAAGCGTCACCGGAATTCTGGAAGATGGCGGGATCGAACTGGATCAAACCTGCTTCTACGCAACCTCCGGCGGCCAGCCCGGCGACACCGGCTTTCTGGAGCGGGCCGATGGCAGCCAGATCGACATCGCGGTCGCCCGTCACGGCGAAACCAAGGACATCATCGTCCATGTGCCGGCCGAAGGGCAGCCGGCACCCGCCGTTGGCGAGAAACTCGTTCTGCATATCGACTGGCCCCGCCGCTATCGCTTGATGCGCATGCACACCGCCTGCCATCTGCTCTCGGTCGTCTGCCCCTTCCCGATTACCGGAGCCTCGGTCGGCGAAGACGAGAGCCGTGTCGATTTCGACATGAGCGAGACGATCGACAGGGACGACGTCACCACTGCGCTGATGAAGCTCGTCGAAGAAAACCATCCTGTCTACGTCCAGTGGATCACCGACGAGCAACTCGTCGCCAATCCCGGCATCGTCAAATCGAAGAATGTGCGCCCGCCTGTTGGCCTTGGGCGCGTCAGCCTCGTTTGCATCGGCGAAAACTCGGCGATCGACAGCCAGCCCTGTGGCGGTACCCATGTGTCGGAAACGCAGGAAGTGGGTGCCGTCCACATCGCCAAGATCGAGAAAAAGGGTAAGGAGAACCGTCGGTTCCGTATCCGCTTCGGCATGCCCGAAGATCGCGCATCAGTTTGAGTAGGGAGTTGCGACTGTGACCAACAACAAAAGCGCCTTTGTCGTATCGGCCGATTGGCTGCAGGAGCGCCTCGGCGATCCCTCGATCCGGATCCTCGACGCCGCCTGGTATCTGCCGGCTCAGAACCGCAACCCGAAGACGGAATACGATGCCGGGCATATTCCCGGTGCCGTCTTCTTCGATCAGGACGTTATTGCCGACCACACGAGTGGCCTGCCCCACACCCTGCCCTCGCCTGAAGCCTTTGCCTCGGCGGTTGGTGCGCTGGGCGTCAGCGAAAAGGACACGATCGTCGTCTACGACGGTCCCGGCATCATGACCGCTCCGCGCGTGTGGTGGATGCTGCGCATCATGGGCGCCAAGAACGTCTACGTGCTCGACGGCGGCATGGACGGCTGGAACACGGAGGGGCGCCCCGTCAGCACCGAGGTACCCTCACCCAAGCCGGCGACGTTCAACGTCAATTTCACCCCGGCGGCCGTGACCTCCTTCGCGCGGATGACGGAAATCGTTGCGGATGGCTCGATCCAGATCGCCGATGCCCGCGGTGCCGGACGTTTCTATGGCGAGGAGCCGGAGCCGCGTGCCGGCATGCGCTCGGGCCATATGCCCGGCGCGCACAGCCTTCCCTCCGGTACTTTCTCGGAAAACGGAAAGTTCAAGGATCTCGCGACGCTTCGCCAAACCTTCGCCGACGCCGGCGTCGATCTTTCCAAACCTGTCGTTACGACCTGCGGCTCCGGTGTCACCGCCGCCATCATCACGCTGGCGCTGCAATCGCTCGGCCACACGGACAACACGCTCTATGACGGTTCCTGGTCGGAGTGGGGTGGTCGCGCAGACACGATGATCGTAACCGGTCGAGAGTGATATCATGCGTTCGCCGAAGCTCGCCTCCCTGACAGCACATGTAACCGAACTCGAGATGACGGCGCCGCCGAAGCAGAGCCTGCCGATGCCCGTCAATATCCAGACCGCCATCCTGCGCGTCTCCGACATTCCGCTCAGCTACTATCGCTTCTTGTACCTGCGTGTCGGCCGCCGCTGGCACTGGACCGAGCGGCTGCGGATGAACGACGAGGAACTCGCCGCCGTGCTCGGCGACAAGCGCACGAGTGTCACGGTGCTCTATGTGAACGGCGCGCCGGCCGGTTTCTTCGAGCTGCACCAGGACGAGGACGACGTCGTCGTGCTCGTCCATTTCGGACTGATGGAACATGCGCTCGGGCTTGGCCTCGGCAAGTGGTTCCTGCTCCAGACGCTGTTTGCCGCCTGGGCGCTGAACCCGAGCAAGCTGACGGTAACGACCAACAATCTGGATCACCCCCGCGCACTGCAGCTTTACCAGCAATTCGGCTTCTCGCCGGTCGCCACCCGTGAGACCACGGTCGAACCTTTGACCGACGATGAACTGCTGACCCTGGCGAAAAATCTCTGACACATTTCGCCCGGCAAGTTCCGGGTGTCGAATGGATCGCGACCGGTGCAATCTCCTGATCGAACAATCAAACCGATCAAGGAGATGCGCCATGACGTTGCGCTACATTCCGATGTCCGACGACGAAGCGCGGCGGATCCGCGAGGGCGGGCCGGATGCCTATGGCAACCGGCCGGAGCGAGAGATATCCGATGGTGATGGCGTGCCCTGTCGGTACTGCCTGCGCAATGTCGCAGCCGGCGAGCCCTATCTGATCTTCGCCCTGCGGCCGTTTTCGTCGTTGCAGCCCTATGCGGAGACCGGCCCTGTGTTCATGCACGCCGAGGAATGTCCGGCGCATGACGGCGATACGCTTCCGCCGATCTTGGCTTCGAGTGTCAGTTATCTGCTGCGCGGTTATGGCGAGAACGAACGGATCGTCTACGGGACCGGCGGTGTCGTTCCGGCGGAGCAGTTACAGGCGCGAGCGGAAGAACTGCTGGCCCGACCGGACGTTTCCTCCGTGCATGTGCGTTCGGCCAAGAACAATTGTTACCAGTGCCGGATCGAGCTGACCTGACCACCAAATTCGGCCCGGCATTGATGCCGGGCCGAAAGCATCGTTCCGTCAGGCGACGCTCAGCACCGCCTCGGGCGCAAAGGCATCATAACCGAGCGCTTCGGCCACCGGCGCGTTGGTGACGCGTCCGCGATGAACGTTGAGGCCGGCACGCAGATGCCGATCCTCGGCAATCGCCTTCAGGCCCTTATCCGCGAGCTGCAGGCCGTAGTGCAGCGTGGCGTTGTTGAGCGCATGCGCAGAGGTCACCGGCACGGCGCCCGGCATGTTCGCCACGCAATAATGCACGATGCCATCGACCTCGTAGGTCGGGTCGGAATGCGTCGTCGCGTGGGACGTCTCGAAGCAGCCGCCCTGGTCGATCGCGACGTCAACGATGACGGCCCCCTTCTTCATGCCGGTCAGCATTTCGCGGGTCACGAGCTTCGGCGCCGCAGCACCCGGAATGAGCACTGCCCCGATTACCAGATCGGCGGAGAAGACTTCCTCTTCCAGTGCGTCGATGGTCGAGTAGCGTGTGTGCACGCGGCCGGCGAAGAGATCGTCGAGTTGGCGCAGGCGCGGGATCGAGCGATCGATAATGGAGACGTCGGCGCCAAGCCCGGCCGCCATGCGCGCCGCATGCAGGCCGACGACGCCGCCACCGATGACGGCCACCTTCGCCGGCAGTACACCCGGCACGCCGCCGAGCAGGATACCGCGGCCGCCATTGGCCTTCTGCAGCGACGTGGCGCCCGCCTGGATGGCCAGGCGTCCGGCAACCTCGGACATCGGCGCAAGCAGCGGCAGGCCGCCGCGATCGTCGGTGACGGTTTCATAGGCGATCGCCGTGACGCCGGAATTGAGCAGACCCTTGGTCTGTTCCGGATCGGGCGCAAGATGCAGGTAGGTGTAGAGAATCTGGCCTTCGCGGAGCTGCACCCATTCGGAGGGCTGCGGCTCCTTGACCTTGACGATCATGTCCGACTTTTCGAACACTTCCTTTGCCGTCGCGACAATCTTCGCGCCAGCGGCACGGTAAGCATCGTCATCCGCGCCGATCCCTGCCCCGGCCTTGGTTTCCACGATCACCTCGTGGCCATGGGCAACATATTCACGCACCGAGCCGGGCGTCAGGCCGACTCTATATTCATGGTTTTTGATTTCCTTCGGGCAACCGACACGCATCCTCGCGTTCCTCTCCTGTTATGGGCTTTTCGCCACTTTTGACGAGGCATTCAGCAAAACACGCCGTGAATCGAATGTCCTTGCAAAGACGAAACCCGGGGCGCATTGATTTCGAAGAAGATTGCGTGAAGTGACGCATGATTGAGGGAAAAAACGAATGAGCGAACTCGATGCCATCGATCATGCGATTCTGCGCATTCTCCAGCAGAACGGCCGCATCTCGAATGCCGACCTTGCGGCGAAGGTCGGGCTCTCTCCGTCCGCCTGTTCGCGACGAGTCGACATCCTGGAAAAATCAGGAACGATCGCCGGCTATCATGCCCGCATCGCCCATAAGGCGCTCGACTACCAGATCATGGTGATCGTCCATATTTCGCTGTCGGGCCAGTTCGCCAAGACACTCGCCGAGTTCGAAGCGGCGGTGAAGCTCTGTCCGAACGTACTCGTCTGCTACCTGATGTCAGGCGAGTACGACTACATCCTGAGGGTCGCCGCCAAGGACCTACAGGACTACGAGCGCATCCACCGCGACTGGCTCTCGGCGCTGCCCCATGTGGTCAAGATCAATTCCAGCTTCTCGCTGCGGGAAGTGATCGACCGGCCGAATGTCGGCATTTGAAGGAATGAATGCAGCCTAACGGCCGACGACGCAGTCGCGGCCCCGTCCCTTGGCGGCGTAGAGCCGAAGATCTGCCTCCGACAGCAGGTTCTCGATCGCCGCCCCGTCGTCCGGCGTCGACGATAGACCGATGCTTGCGGTCACCGGCCGTCCGTCCGGGGTCGAGACGCGATCCGACACGGCAACGCGAATCTCGTCCGCGCGCCGCAAAGCATCGCCATGGGCCATTGCCGGGCAAAGGATCACGAACTCCTCGCCACCATATCGAAACAGTCGGTCGACCGGACGCAACTTCGACTTCACCGTCTCGACCAGCCGCTGCAGGACGCGGTCGCCCTCCTGGTGGCCGAAGCGGTCGTTGACGCCCTTGAAATGGTCGACGTCGATGATCATCAAGGTGACGGCCGCATTGTCGGCACTCGCCGCGCGCAGCATTGCCGGCGCTTCGATCTCGAACCGGCTGCGATCGAGCGAACCCGTCAGCGTATCCTGACCGGACCGTGACAGCAGGTCCTCGTAGCGTTCGCGGAACGTCAATGCATTGAAGATATCGCCAAGCGGCCGGTCCGACATCGCCAGGAACGGATGGCGCGAGGCATTGAGATAAAGTCCGATCGCGATCGCATAGAAGGGTGCTGCCAGCATCTTCGCCATCCAACCACCCCAGAAGACCTCGAAGGGTGCACCGTTCCACCAGCGAAGTGCCGCATAGAAAGCAGCCTGATCGAATGTCAGCACGACAACGCCGCAGATGAGAAATCGGAGCGTCACGAAGCGCCGCAACCACCGGCCCAGCCGCTCGTAAAGCAGAATGATCATCAGCGAATCGAAATAGAGGATGGTCGTGCCCCAGACCATCAGCCAGCCCATCTCATCGATGAAGGCGAGGTCGGCGGACCGCTCCGCCACGATCGCTACGGTGTCGTGCTGGCGCAACAGAAGGCTCAGTGCCACCGTCAGGAAGTTGCCGGCGAGCAGCCCGTAGATCGGCTGGCGAACGGTTGCCGCGTCTTCCTTCACATAGAGCAGCAGGATCATCATCAACTTGCCGGAGAAAAGCACAGCAGAGCCTGGCGAGATCACGCCGAACGGCAATTGCACATAGAAGACTGCGGCGAGATAGGTCTCGATGAAGTGCATGACGCCGAGTGCGGCGACGAAGACGCCAAGCCCCAAACGGGCGCGAAGATGCAGCAACCCGATCATCGCCGTAACGTAGACCAGCGCCTCGCCGACGAAGAGAAGAAGGTTGGCGTTTGGCATGTGCTTGAAAAAGTTCCGTTTCCCGAAGCACGGTTAAACAGGAAGTTTGAAGAAAACTTTAGCGGAACCCGCGGCTGTCAGCCGCCAGAATGCGAAAATCTGCCGCTTTCGAAAATGTCGCCTTTCCGGCATAGTCGCCGCCAACCCACCATGGTTCGCGCAGCCGCGAACAAAACTCCGGATTGCACTCGTCTCGGAAAAACCGGGATCCTTGATAAATGGAGGACCGCATGCCATCGATGACATCCCCGCTCCACCTTACGCGCCGTTCGCTTCTCGCGGGGGCCGCGGCTTCTTCGGCGCTTGTCATGCTGCACCCCTTCTCAGTCCGCGCCGCCGCCAACCAGGCGCATCTCAGAATCATGGAAACGACGGACCTGCACGTGCACGTCTTTCCCTACGACTATTACGGCGACAAGCCCAACGATACGGTCGGCCTTGCGCGCACCGCCTCGATCATCGACGCCATCCGAGCCGAAGCGACAAACTCCATCCTGGTCGACAATGGCGACTTCCTCCAGGGCAACCCGATGGGCGACTACATTGCCTATCAGCGCGGCATGAAGGACGGCGATATCCACCCTGTCATCGCCGCCATGAACGTGCTCGGCTATGATTGCGGCACGCTTGGCAACCACGAATTCAACTATGGCCTGGACTTCATGTTCAAGGTCCTGGACGGCGCGAACTTCCCGCTGGTCTGCGCCAACCTGACGAAGGGCGCACTTGCCGCCAACGGACGTCAGGATGAGCTGTTTCTCAAGCCTTACGTCATTCTCGACCGAAAAGTGAAAGACGGCTCCGGCGCGGAACATCAGGTTCGCATCGGCCTCATCGGCTTCGTTCCACCACAGATCATGACCTGGGATGCCAAGAACCTCGAAGGCAAGGCCAGTGCCCGCGACATCGTCAAGGCCGCCGAAGCCTGGGTGCCACAGATGCGCGAGGAAGGCGTCGACATCGTCGTCGCCCTCTCCCATTCCGGCATCGGCCAGCAGGCCTATGCGGAGAACCTCGAAAACGCGTCCGTTCCCCTTGCCGCCATCGCAGGCATCGATGCGATCGTCACCGGCCACAGCCACCTCGATTTCCCCGGGCCGAAGTTCGACGGCATCGCGGGGGTCGACAACACGAAGGGCCTGATCTCCGGCAGGCCCGGCGTCATGGGTGGTTTCTGGGGCTCGCATCTCGGCCTGATCGACCTGCTGATCGAACGGGAGGGTGGCGCCTGGCGTGTCGTCAGTTCAACGAGCGAGGCGCGGCCGATCTACCGTCGCGAAGAAAAGAAGGTGATCGCCGAGGTCACCGACAAGCCGGAGGTGCTGGCCGCCGCGAAGAAGGACCACGAGGCAACACTCGCCTATGTGCGCACGCCTGTCGGCAAGACCAGTGCGCCGCTCTATTCCTACTTCGCCCTGGTCGCCGACGACCCGTCCGTGCAGATCGTCAGCCAGGCGCAGACCTGGTACATCAAGGACATGTTGAAGGAGACCGAGTACCGCGACCTGCCGGTGCTGTCGGCAGCGGCCCCCTTCAAGGCCGGCGGCCGTGGCGGCGCGGACTACTACACCGACGTCCCCGCCGGCGACATCGCGATCAAGAACGTCGCCGACCTCTATCTCTATCCGAATACGGTGCAGGCCGTCGTCATAACCGGCGACCAGGTGCGCAACTGGCTGGAAATGTCTGCCGGCATCTTCAACGAAGTCAAACCTGGCGCCTCGGACGCGCCGCTGATCAACGGCGGTTTCCCGTCCTATAATTTCGACGTCATCGACGGCGTCACCTATCAGATCGACCTTTCCGTGCCGCCGAAGTTCGACAAGGACGGCAACACGATCAATGCGTCGTCGAACCGTATCAAGAACCTGCAGTTCAACGGGCAACCGATTGACGCAGCGCAGAAATTCGTGGTTGCGACCAACAACTACCGGGCCGGCGGCGGCGGCAATTTCCCCGACATCGCCGCCGACAAAGTGGTGTTCGTAGCCCCCGACACCAACCGCGACGTCGTGGTGCGCTACATCATCGATCAGGGCACGATCAACCCATCTGCCGACGCCAACTGGACCTTCGTGCCACTCGCCAATACGACCGTGACCTTCGACAGCGGCCCGAAGGCCCGGCAGTTCCTGGCACAGGTGAAGGGCGTGACGATCGAAGATGCCGGTGACTCCGCCGAAGGCTTTGCCCGCTTCCGGATCAAGCTCTGAGCTTCAGGCGAACCAGGGTCGGGCCGCCCTGCTTGTGGCGGCCTATCATTTTGAGCGGACGATGCAGATTTAGCTGGTCCGGTGATCCGTACGCAGACCGATGAAAATTAGCACGAGACATTAAGAATGCCCGCTAACCATCTGAGACAATTTAGCTACGTTGCAGGCGGCGTCTGATCAAACCTGACGCGACTGGGCGTCGTCGGAAAACAGCGACGGGCCGGTCTGGTCGATGATCTGGCGTCCCTTGCGCAGAGCGGCATCGATCGCGTCCTGCTCCGAGGTGAAGAGATCGGCGCGGATGAAGCTGCGGGTCTTGGTGCCGCCATCCGCCGAGGCCTTCTCGATGCTTCCAGCCAGACGAAACTGCGAGCCTTCACGCATGGGCGTCGCGCGGATGGTGCATTCGGCATAGACCTCGGTCTTTCCAGGCGCAGCCTGCGTCTGGTTTTCAGAAGAGCCCGAACGGCCGAACAATTTCGAGAAAAACGATGCCATGCCCAAGACTTAGACGCCGCGGCCGACACTGTCAAAGCCTAAGTGCCGATAATCAACCGCAGCGCCCTGATCCGTTTAAATGATGAGATTGGAGAGGATTTCGTTCTCGGTGATGTCCTGGTAGCGAAGCCCCGCGGCGTCGAAGCGAGCCTTCAAGACCGGGAAGTTCTCGGCGTGTTTGGTCTCGATGCCGATCAGAATGGAGCCGAAGTTGCGCGCCGATTTCTTCAGGTATTCGAAGCGCGAGATGTCGTCCTCGTCGCCGAGCAGATTGAGGAAGTCGCGAAGCGCGCCGGGCCGTTGCGCCATGCGCAGAATGAAGTACTTCTTGAGCCCGGCATGGCGCATCGCCCGCTCTTTGACGTCGGGCAGACGATCGAAATCGAAATTGCCCCCGGAGACGACGGCAACCACCGTCTTGCCCGCCAGTTTCTTGGGGCCGAGTACGTCCAGGGCTGCAACCGAAAGCGCCCCTGCCGGCTCCAGCACCACACCTTCGACATTCAGCATGTCGACGATCGTCAGGCAGATTGCATTCTCCGCTAGAAGCATCACCTGATCGGCGGAAAAGCGCCGAAGCGCTGCAAAATTGAGGTCGCCAATCCGTCCGACGGCGGCACCGTCAACGAAATTGTCGACCTGATCGAGGGTCACGACGCTGCCGGTTTCGAGGCTTTCGCGCAGGCTGGGGGCACCGACGGGTTCGCAGAAGATGAAATGATCCGCTTCAACCACGTCCTTGAAATAACCCGTCACACCGGCAGCAAGGCCGCCGCCGCCAACGGGCAGGACAACGAGATCAGGCGTGACACCGTCAGGCAGCTGCCAGGAAATTTCGGCGGCAACGCTTGCCTGGCCTTCGATGATATCGGCATGATCGAAAGGTGGCACCATGACGCCGCCGATCGCTTCGACGTGATCGCGCGCCGCCTTGTAGCACTGGTCGAAGATATCGCCGACGAGGCGGATGGTGATGAATTCGCCGCCAAACATGCGGGTCTTGTCGATCTTCTGCTGCGGCGTCGTCACCGGCATGAAAACGACGCCCGGCACGCCGAAATGACGGCAGACAAAGGCAAAGCCCTGGGCGTGGTTGCCGGCCGAGGCGCAGACGAATGTCTTGCCGGAGGCGCCGGCGCCAAGCGCCTTGCGGAAGAAATTGAAAGCGCCGCGGATCTTGTAGGAGCGAACGGGCGACAGGTCTTCGCGCTTGAGGTAGATGTTGGCGCCGTAGCGCGCGCTCAAGTGCTCGTTGAGCTGCAGCGGCGTCGGCGGGAAGATCTCCCGCAAGGCTTCGGTTGCGGCTTCAACATCCTGCTTCATCGCGTGCGGTCTTCCGTTGAGTTGGCTAGAGCATCCCGCTCTCAAGTGGAATCACTTGAGGCGGACAGATGCTCTAGAATCAAAATGCTAGAGCGTCCTTAGTGCGTTCATCTGAACGCACGGCGCTCTAGTGGCTGTGGCTATTGCACATTGCAACGCCCGAAGCCATCGCTTTGACTCGAATCGGACTGCCGTGAACAATGCGACTGCATCCCGTTAGGCCGGGACGTCCGCAACGCTTTCCGGGAAATTGAACGCTTGAACGCAACTCTGATCCGGCATGCTGTGCACATCGCGGCAATCCTCGGCATCTATCTCGCATGCGCGATGCTGGTGCCGGCGATGGTTGATCTCTACTACGGCCATCCCGATTGGCAGATCTTCGCCGCTTCGGCCTTTATGGTCGGCGGGTTGTCGCTTGCGACCTTCATGGCGACCCGCACGGGGCCACCGCCCTTCTCCAAGAAGTTCGGCTTCGTCCTTGTCAACCTGCTGTGGGCCGTGTTTTCGGTGGTCGGCGCGATCCCGCTCTGGCTGTCGTCACTTGACCTCGATTTTGCCCAGGCGCTGTTTGAGTCCGTATCGGCTATCACCACGACCGGAGGCACCGTCATCGTCGGGCTCGACGACGCGCCGCCCGGACTGCTCGTCTGGCGCTCGCTGCTCTGCTGGCTCGGCGGCATCGGCATCGTCGTGCTCGGCCTCTTCATCATCCCCTATCTCAGGGTCGGCGGCATGTCCTTCTTCAAGATGGAATCCTCCGATACCAGCGACAAGCCGTTTGCACGCCTCGCCAGCTTCAGCCGCGCGTTCCTGATCGTCTATGTCGTCATCACGCTCCTCTGCACCATCGGCTACTTCCTGACCGGCATGAACCGCTTCGACGCCATCAACCACGCGATGTCGACCGTCGCCACCGGCGGCTTTTCCACCCATGATGCATCCTTCGCCTATTTCGGCAGCATTCCACTGCTCTGGACGGCGATCTTCTTCATGGCGCTTTGCAGCCTGCCGTTCTCGATCCTGATCGTGCTGGTGGCGCGCGGCCGGCTTGACGCGCTGCGCGATCCGCAGATCATCGTCTTTCTCGGCTATCTCTCTGCCTTTTCGGTCGCAGTGGCGGTCTATCACCGCCTGGCGAATGGCGTCGAATTTCACCTGGCGCTGGCGCATTCCTTCTTCAACATCACCTCGATCCTCTCGACGAGCGGCTATGCCAGCCAGGACTACAGCCTCTGGGGGCCCTTCGTCGTCATGGCCGCCTTCATCGCGACCTTCATGGGCGGTTGTTCCGGATCGACCGCCGGCGGCATCAAGGCCTATCGGTTCATCGTGCTCTTCAACGCGATCCGCTCAGGGCTCAACAAGCTCGTCTATCCCAATGCGATCTACGCCGTGCGCTACGGCAACAGCACCGTCGATGCCGACACGCAGCGGGCCATCTTCCTGTTCTTCATCACCTATATCCTGCTCTGGGTCTTCGGCAGCCTCGCCATGGGTGCGCTCGGCTACGACCTGGTCACGGCGACATCGGCGGTCATCACCTGCCTTTCGAATGTCGGTCCCGGGCTTGGCCCCATCATCGGGCCGGCCGGCAACTTCTCGACGCTCGGCGATCCCGAGCTCTATCTGCTGTCGCTGATGATGCTTCTCGGCCGTCTGGAAGTGCTGACCGTGCTCGTGATCCTGACGCCGGTGTTCTGGAAGCATTGACCATTGGCCGGCCAGCCCTATCGTCTTGACTTGATGCGGCAGATGCCGAAAGTCGGTGTCATCCGGCGATGGGGGAACGTCATGGTGAAACATATTCTTCTTCTGGCGACGCTGAGCGCCGCCACGACACTATCCGGACACTCCATCGCCCACGCCGGACCGCTCACCGACGCGGCGGCGCAGGCGGAGAAACTTGCCGCTTCGGGCGATGCGGCAAAGGCGCGAGACCTGCTTCTCAAGGCGATGAGCGACTTTTCGCAAACGCTGCCCTTCGCGATCGGCAAGGCGATCTTCGTCTCCAAGCAGCCGACTGGTTATGCGATGTACCAGCCGCGAGACGGCTCGGTCTTCAAGGAGGGAGAGTCGCTGATCTCCTACATCGAGCCGATCGGCCTCTCCTGGAAGGATGCGGCAGAGAAGGGCAAGCTCGAGAGCCATTTCACCGTCGACTTCGATATCCTCAATCCGAAGGGTGACGTTCTCGCCGGCCAGAAGGCCTTCGGCGACTTCACCTTCACCGGTTACCTCAGGAACCAGGAAATCTATTCGACGCTGACCATCGATGTTTCCGGCGCGCCGGCCGGCGACTACGTGCTGCGCTTCCATTTCAATGACGTCAACAGCGGCAAGACCGCTAGCGTCGACCAGCCCTTCAAGATTGCCGGACCGTAAGATCATGCCCCATGCAATAACGACTGTTGGTTTCGATGCCGACGATACGCTTTGGCAGAACGAACAGTTCTTTCGCCTGACCGAGGCACGCTTCGCCGAACTTCTGAGCCCCCACACCGACACCGAGCATCTGTCCGAACGGCTGCTTGCCGCGGAGAAACGCAATCTCGCTCTCTACGGTTTCGGCATCAAAGGCTTCGTTCTGTCGATGGTCGAGACCGCGGTGGACGTGACGGATGGGAAAGTCCCCTCATCCGTGATCGCCGAAATCCTGGCGGCCGGCCGCGACATGCTTGTCCATCCGGTCGAACCCCTGCCCCATGTCCAAGAAACACTCAGTGCCCTTCACGGCACCTTCCGCCTTGTCATGATCACGAAAGGCGATCTCTTCGACCAGGAGCGCAAGCTCGCGGCCTCCGGCCTTGGCGATTATTTCGACGCCGTCGAGATCGTCAGCGACAAGAATGCGAGCACCTACGAACGCCTCTTCAAGCGCCATGGCGACGGGCCGCTGAAAAGCCTGATGGTCGGCAACTCTCTGAAATCCGACATCGTTCCGGCCCTCGATGCGGGAAGCTGGGGTGTTTACGTCCCACATGCACTGACTTGGGCATTC
Source organism: Ensifer sp. Root278 (assembly GCF_001429285.1). Taxonomy (GTDB): domain Bacteria; phylum Pseudomonadota; class Alphaproteobacteria; order Rhizobiales; family Rhizobiaceae; genus Ensifer. The sequence continues at coordinate 283,247 of NZ_LMJJ01000044.1, read as the reverse complement.
GAGCATCACGACAAGCCGGAGAACCATCGGAGATTTCGCGAGATCGACGATCTCGGCGGATTGCCGCCGATCCTTGAACGCTTGCCGCTCTAGGCACGCGGGCTAATTGCCCTCCTGGGGCCACACCACCAAAAGGCTGTTGGCGAGGCGTCGGAGGCTATCGCGACCGCATCCGCGCTAGCGCGTCGAACGAAATCAGCGGTTGTACTCCCTATCCACCGCACTCCGAATCAGCGCGATATACCATCGCGATTTCGTCAGGGGGGAGTGACAATGGCACAAATATTCGGTGCAACAATTTCAATGCTGCTGCTCGGCACGCTGATCGGGTGGCTGCTGCGCAAGGTCTCCGCTCTCAGCGTGCTTTCGTCCCGTCTGGCGGGCTTGGTCGTCTTGGCGTTCGTGGCTCCTGCCATCTACTCATTCAATTCGGGCCGCCCCTATTTCGAAATGTTCATCCTCTGCGGCATCGCCGCGCTCATCGCAGCTGTCGTCTTCTACTTTCTGAAGCCTAAGCAACAGAGCGCCTGAGCGGCAATCCACCTTTCACCTGTCTGATGCACTTGACTGTTCCCCTTGAGTGTTTGATCTAGGGGGCAAAGCGGGCGTGGCGAAACTGGTAGACGCAAGAGACTTAAAATCTCTCGGCCTTGGCTGTGCGGGTTCGATCCCCGCCGCCCGCACCAGACATCCGGCTTTCAATGATTATTCCGCGCACGTGTAGCCGCTCGCTGAGAAGCGAGAGGTTGCTTCAGAGAGCGCGACCGCTCAGCTGTTGTAGTAGTAGCAATCGCATTCGGCCCGGTAAGCATCGTCGTGCCATACCCGGACGGCGAGCTTCGTTGCGCATCCCTGGTTTTCCAGCCTCAGGCCGAGAAGGGAGACCGCTGCCGCCTTCGAATTGGGGGCGTCCACCTCGATTGCCGATCCGACCTGGTGGACTCCCTGCCGCGGGGTCCAGGTGAAGATCTGAACGTTATAGTGCATCGAATATCCTCCGTGGGAGAGATGGTGTGCACGCAATACTCACGCTTGTGTTCGGATTGAGCCGGCCTGCCTTGAAGCGTACTAGCCGTCTTCTACGGTCGCTTCCGGCCGATCGCCGCCGTCTGTGTGCTCGAAGTGCCAGTGGCCTTCGTCATCCTGGAAACTGATATCTTCGTCGTCGCCGCCGACCTGTTGTTCGGCGGCGGCAGCCTTGGCGGCGGCTAGCGCCATTTCGCGGCTGGGAAAGGGCTCCGAATATGCTTCGGCGGCCTTATAGGCCCATCCTCCGTCATGAGGAACGATGGTGTAAGTGATCCGCGCCATACTTCCCTCCCAATCGTCCGAAAACGCTTCGGTCTTCGGCGGGCCGTTGCCGCACGGCCGTTCTTTCCTCCTCGTCAAAGGCATGTTCATGCCGAACGCCGCGGATATTACCACAGGTGCGGTGCGAATTGCCACCTTCGCGAATCACTCCGAAACGGCGTGTCGCGAATCAAAAGAGCGGCCCCTTTCGGAGCCGCCCTTGATCAAGAAATCCAATATCTTGAGCGATCAATCGGCGAGCTTCGCGGCGATCTTGGCGACATGTGCGCCCTGGAAACGAGCGGCTTCGAGTTCAACCTCGGAGGGCTGGCGCGAACCGTCGCCGCCGGTGATCGTCGAGGCGCCGTAGGGCGAGCCGCCCTTGATCTCGTCGAGGCCCATCTGGCCCTGGAAGGCATAGGGAAGACCGACGACGACCATGCCGTGGTGCATCAGGGTCGGGATGAAGCCGAGGATCGTCGACTCCTGGCCACCATGCTGCGTCGCAGAGGATGTGAAGACCGAGCCGACCTTGCCGACCAGCTTGCCCTTGGCCCACAGGCTGCCCGTCTGGTCGATGAAGTTGCGCATCTGCGAGGCAACGGTGCCGTAGCGCGTGCCTGCGCCGAAGATGATTGCGTCATATTGCGCAAGTTCTTCGACGGTGGCGATTGGCGCTGCCTGGTCCAGCTTGTAGTACGAAGCCTTGGCGACTTCTTCCGACACAAGTTCGGGCACGCGCTTCACGTCCACTTCGGCGCCGGCCGATTTCGCGCCTTCGGCCACCGCATAGGCCATCGTTTCGACGTGTCCGTATGCCGAATAATAGAGAACAAGAACCTTGGCCATAAAATGCTCCTTTGGATTCAAGCGATCCCACTTGATCACCGCTGCCGGGAAGATTTATCAAAATGCGGCCGCTTGCCAGAAGCTGTCCGAGAAACAGACTGTTCTCGCCCGTCGAACAATAAACAATCACTGTTAAATGATTGGCTTATATAAGTAGGAATTACCGATGAGCACAAAAATCGTCACTGCCGCGATGGTCGCCATCGGCGATGAACTTCTGTCGGGTCGCACCAAGGACAAGAACATCGGCCATCTCGCCGACATGATGACCATGGTGGGCATTGATCTGCGCGAAGTGCGGATCGTCGCCGATGACGAAGCCGCCATCGTCGAAGCGATCAACGCCGTACGCAGCCGCTACGATTACGTCTTCACCTCGGGCGGCATCGGCCCCACCCATGACGACATCACCGCCGACGCGATATCACGCGCCTTCGGCGTCGAGTGCGTCTACGAGCCCGAGGCGATGGCCCTGCTCGGCGCGATGTACGAGCGCCGCGGCATGGAGTTCACCGACGCCCGCAAGCGCATGGCGCGCATGCCGCTTGGCGCACGCCACATCCCGAATCCCGTCTCCACCGCGCCGGGCTTCGCGATCGGCAATGTGCATGTCATGGCCGGTGTGCCGCAGGTGTTTCAGGCCATGCTCGACGCCTTGCTGCCCGGCCTTCAGGTCGGTTCGCCCCTCCTCTCGCGCACCGTTCGCTCGCCATTCGGCGAAGGCGATATCGGCAGTCCGCTGACGGAGGTGCAGAAAAACCATCCGGAGACCAGCATCGGCTCCTACCCCAAGTTCGACGGCAAGAACTTCTCGACCGATATTGTCGTGCGTGCCCGCGATCCGCAGGCGCTGGCTGCGGCCGAAGCCGATGTGCAGGCGATGATCCAGGCAATCACCGAAGCACGCGCAAAAGCGTGACTTCCCTGTATAGCGCCCTTAGCGCGTCTTAAAGGACGCGCGGCGCTGTAGAGCCTTGCACTTTGACCGCTATTGCCGTTATTGCATGTCGGCAAATCAGGATGACGCGTTCCCGCCTGCCCGATCTGCCGGACGCTTCGTCTTTACCAAGTACAGACAAGCCGGAGCCCACTGATGTCGCTGCCCGATAAAGCCTTTCCCGTCTCCTGGGACCAGTTCCACCGTGACGCGCGCGCGCTTGCGTGGCGCCTCGCCGACAACGGCCAGGAATGGCGCGCCATGGTCTGCATCACACGCGGCGGCCTGGTTCCTGCGGCGATCATCTGCCGCGAGCTCAATATCCGCATGATCGAGACCGTCTGCATCGCGTCCTACCACGACTATGACACGCAGGGTCAGATGAAGGTGCTGAAGGGCATCGCACCCGAAATCGCCGAGAACGGCGGCGAAGGCGTGCTGATCGTCGACGACCTGACCGACACCGGCAAGACCGCCGCGGAAGTGCGCGCCATGCTGCCGAAGGCGCATTTCGCCGCCGTCTACGCCAAGCCGAAGGGCCGGCCGATGGTCGATACCTTCGTTACCGAAGTGAGCCAGGACACCTGGATCTACTTCCCCTGGGACATGGGCTTCACCTATCAGGAGCCGATCGCCAAGGGCACCCGCGGCTAAGAGCAATTCCAGGAAAAGTGTGAAACGGTTTTCCGTCCGGAATTGCGTAATTTCAAAGACTTAGATCATATCAGTGTTTCGATGAAACAATGAAATGATCTAAGAGCCGGGCAAACAGACAAAAGCGCCTCGAGCGGTCCCTCCCATGAAGTCCGGCTGCTCGAGGCGTTGCATTTCCAGCCTCACGCCAATGGCGGTATGACGCCAATCAATGTCTCGGCGGTGAGCCCCCGCCCGGCCTGGCTGCCGGCCGCGCCATGTCGCCACACGGCGGCCGCCGCTGCCTCGAAGGCCGGCATCCCTTGAGCAAGATGTGCGCCGATGATGCCGGCGAGAACGTCGCCCGAACCGGCCGTTGCCAGCCATGCTGGCGCATTGTTATTGACCACGGCCCGACCGTCCGGTGCTGCGATCACCGTGTCTGCTCCCTTGTAGACGATGACCGCATGGCTCTCGCGAGCCGCCTTCTGCGCCCTTTCGATCTTGGAGAGTGCGCCGTCGCCGGCAATTTGGGGAAAGAGGCGCGCGAATTCGCCCTCGTGCGGCGTCATGACCATCTGCCCTCCGCCCCTCGCAAGCGCGGCGAAGAGTTCCTCGCGGTTCGCCTGAAACGACGTGATCCCGTCTGCGTCGAGCACCAGCGACCGATCGCACAAAGCAAGCGCAAAGTCCCTCGCCTTCTTGCCGACACCGAAGCCGGGCCCGAGGACGAAGCTGCCCAAGCGACGATCCTGCAGCCATTTCGTCAGGTCTCGCTTACCTTCCACTTCGTTGACCATCACAGCGGTCAATTGCGACGCATTGATGCCGAGCGCAGCCTTTCCCGTTGCCACCGTGACCAGTCCGGCGCCGGCCGCGAGCCCTGCCGTGGCCGCCAGGCGCGCGGCCCCCGTTGCTTGCCGGTCGCCTGAAAAGACGACGAGGTGACCACGCCTGAACTTGTGCGTTGACGGCGCGAGATCTCCACGCCAGCCGGACCAGACCGTCGGCGAATTCAGACGCAGCGGGCCGGCCTCGGCCAGCACGATGCGCGGCGGGATTCCGATATCGAAGACGTCGAGCTTTCCGCACAGGGATCGACCGGGCAAAAGCCAGTGGCCCGGCTTCGGCGCCATGAAGGTTACCGTGTGGCGGGCTGCGAAGGCGGCGCCACGGACTTCACCGGTCCGCCCATCGATGCCGCTCGGCAGATCGACCGCGATGACCGGGAGCCCGCTCGCGTTGATCCGTTCAATGAGCTGAACGACGTCCCCCGAGAGACCGCGCGAGAGCCCGGCCCCGAACAGCGCATCGATGACGACATCGCCGGCCCGAAGTTCGATTGCGTCAAGCGACGCCGCCGGTCCCTTCCATTCCGACCGTGCGCGTGCGGCGTCGCCTTGAAGTGCCGCGGGATTGCCGAGTGTAAAAACCGCGACATCCGCCCCACTTTCCGCAAGACCGCATGCCGCGACATAACCATCGCCGCCATTGTTGCCCGGCCCGCAGAGCACGAGGAAACGGAGGGCATCCGGGAAGTGTCGCAAGGCCGCCGCGGTCACGGCCAGGCCGGCGTTGCGCATCAGTGTGAAGCTTTCGATGCCGGATTGGGCGGCCGCCTGATCGATTGCCGTCATTTCCGAGGGCGTGATCAACAAGTGCTGAAGTTCGGAGCGCATGTCGTAGACTTATCCATGCCCGACGGCGTGACGCAAGGTCTCACACCCAGCACGGATTTGCCCCAAAATTATGCATTTGCACATATTTGTTGCTCAAATAACGTGCTTCACCCTGTTGATGACTGAAAGCATCGACCGATGCCGGGCAACTTTCGATCGAAAATCATAAAAATTAGGCAGATCCCAGCCAGGAAATGGCATGGAAAACCCGCAATCCACGTCGTGGCAGTAGATTTTTTGTCGTTCTGACAGATTTTCGCAGAAAAACTGGCATGCAACGTGCATATTCAGGGCGAGCGGGCATGATCCTGCTTTAAAGGGAGAAGCGGAGAGACATTTTCTCATGAAAAAGATCGAAGCGATCATTAAGCCCTTCAAGCTCGACGAAGTGAAGGAAGCCCTTCAGGAAGTCGGCCTGCAGGGCATCACCGTCACGGAAGCCAAGGGCTTCGGGCGGCAGAAGGGTCACACGGAGCTGTATCGCGGCGCCGAATACGTGGTGGACTTCCTGCCGAAGGTTAAGGTCGAGGTCGTGCTGGCGGACGAAAACGCGGAGGCCGTCATCGAGGCAATCCGCAATGCCGCGCAAACCGGCCGCATTGGTGACGGAAAGATTTTCGTTTCCAATGTGGAAGAAGTCATCCGAATTCGCACGGGCGAAACCGGCCTCGACGCCATCTGATATCACGGGCCGTCCGGCCCGGTTCTTTTCAAACCTCGTCATCTCACACAGGGAATAACGGCAAATGACGACTGCAAGCGATATTCTGAAGCAAATCAAGGACAACGACGTCAAGTTCGTCGACCTGCGCTTTACCGATCCCAAGGGCAAGCTGCAGCACGTAACGATGGATGTGGTCTGCGTCGACGAAGACATGTTCGCCGATGGCGTCATGTTCGACGGCTCCTCGATTGGCGGCTGGAAGGCCATCAACGAGTCCGACATGGTGCTGATGCCCGATCCGGAAACAGCGCATATGGACCCGTTCTTCGCGCAGTCGACGATGGTCATCATCTGCGACATTCTCGATCCGGTTTCGGGCGAATCCTATAACCGCGACCCGCGCGGCACGGCCAAGAAGGCGGAAGCCTACCTCAAGGCATCGGGTATCGGCGACACCGTCTTCGTCGGCCCGGAAGCCGAATTCTTCGTCTTCGACGACGTCAAGTACAAGGCCGATCCGTACAACACCGGCTTCAAGCTCGACTCCTCGGAACTGCCGTCGAACGACGACACCGACTATGAGACCGGCAACCTCGGCCACCGCCCGCGCGTCAAGGGCGGCTATTTCCCGGTTCCGCCGATCGACAGCTGCCAGGACATGCGCTCGGAAATGCTGACGGTTCTGTCCGAAATGGGCGTAACGGTCGAAAAGCATCACCACGAAGTGGCCGCCGCCCAGCACGAGCTCGGCGTCAAGTTCGACGCGCTGGTGCGCAACGCCGACAAGATGCAGATCTACAAGTACGTCGTGCACCAGGTCGCCAACGCCTACGGCAAGACGGCAACCTTCATGCCGAAGCCGATCTTCGGCGACAACGGTTCGGGCATGCACGTGCATCTGTCGATCTGGAAGGACGGCAAGCCGACCTTCGCAGGCGACGAATATGCCGGCCTGTCGGAAACCTGCCTCTACTTCATCGGCGGCATCATCAAGCACGCCAAGTCGCTGAATGCCTTCACCAACCCGTCGACGAACTCCTACAAGCGTCTCGTCCCGGGCTACGAAGCACCGGTTCTGCTCGCCTATTCGGCACGCAACCGCTCGGCTTCCTGCCGCATTCCGTTCGGCACGAACCCGAAGGCCAAGCGCGTTGAAGTCCGCTTCCCGGACCCGACCGCGAACCCCTACCTCGCCTTCGCAGCCATGCTGATGGCCGGCCTCGACGGCATCAAGAACAAGCTGCATCCGGGCAAGGCCATGGACAAGGACCTCTACGACCTGCCGCCGAAGGAGCTGAAGAAGATCCCGACGGTTTGCGGCTCGCTGCGCGAAGCGCTCGAAAGCCTCGACAAGGACCGCAAGTACCTGACGGCCGGCGGCGTGTTCGACGACGACCAGATCGACTCCTTCATCGAACTGAAGATGCAGGAAGTGATGCGCTTCGAAATGACGCCGCATCCGGTCGAGTACGACATGTACTACTCGGTCTAAGACCATGCAGGCCGGCAGCAACACCGCTTCCAGCTAAGCACCCCATGCAGAAGGCCGGCGCCTCGATCGAGGTCGCCGGCCTTTCTTTTTCGGCTGATGCTCGCGCTCTTGGAAACGCCGCACCTTGTGGTGGGCGGCACGCTTTGCCGAATTGTGTGATATTATGTTGACGGCAACTTGTGCGCGTCTATCCGGACAGCTAGCGCAATTGCCCAACGCGGGGCGGAAGGGAGATCCCTATTGATGTTTTGGGTTCGCCAACCCAGATAATCTCCTGAAAGGATGTGTTGCGTCATGAAACAAAGAAACGCCAAATTCGAGATCGGACAGGTGGTTCGCCATCGGATTTTCCCGTTCCGAGGCGTCATTTTCGACGTCGATCCGGAATACGCCAACACCGAGGAATGGTGGAACGCCATTCCGCAGGAGATCCGCCCGAGCAAGGATCAACCCTTCTACCATCTGTTCGCCGAAAACGACGACAGCGAGTATGTCGCCTACGTTTCCGAGCAGAACCTGGAGTTCGACGACAGCGACCGGCCGATGCGCCACGCCCAAGTCGATGCCCTGTTCGACAAGGACGGCGTCGGCCACTACAGGCCCAAGGCGGCTTTCCGTCACTAGGGCTTTTCGCCCCGGACAAATAAAAACGCCCGGACGCTAAGTCCGGGCGTTTCTTTTTGGGAATAGCGAGAGATCGCTTAGTTCTTCTTGGCAGCCTTCTGGGCTTCTTCGAGCTTCTTGCGGGCGTCTTCCGCCTTCTTCTGCATTTCTTCCTGCAGAAGGCGCTGACGCTCTTCGAGCTGCGACTGCTCGATCGGCTCGCCGTCGAAAATACCGGTGAAGCCCGTGAGGGCCATCTTGATCGGGTTCGGAGCGCGCTGGAAGTTGACCGAGGTGAAGACCACCTCGTTGCCCTTCTTCAGGCTGGCGATCAGCTGGTCGGACAGCGGCGCTTCGGCGACGCACTTGTCCGGCATGCAGATTGCGTAGTCGAGCTTCACCGGCTTGCCGCCGTCGATCTGCATCTGGACCCCCGTCGGGATGAGGCGTGCGGACGGTACGGAAACCTGCAGGACCTTACGGTTGACCTTGCCGCTTACGGTGATGAGGCCGACGGCGGTCACGAGCTGGCCGTTGTTGGCGGTCAGGAGGTTCTGAACGATGCAGACGTCATTGTCTTCCTGCTTGGTGCAGATCTTGAACCAGCCCTGCGGCGGCTTGCCACCCGCCTGCTGGGCGGATGCAACACTCGGTACGCCCGCAGCAGCTACAGAGAGCGCCAGCGCTGCCATAGCCGAGCGTTTGGTAAAATTCGACTTGAAGATCATTGTGATTCCGTCTCCTGAAATCCGGTAACGGAACAGTTCGTTCCGCAGGTGAGTATCGTCAGCCGCCGTTGTCCTGTTGGCCAAATAAGGCAAATGCATGACCCCGTTTCCGGAAACACCTGTTACATTGGCTCGCTTCGATTATCCAGTGTTTCCTGTCATTTTTTGACTTGCTACTGGGCGGAATTTGGGCGGCTGATCGGTTGGCTTCATCGGTCTCCATTGGTAACGTTCAGGGAATCGGCCTGTTGATACCCCTTCACGGGAGGTGACTTTGCGTGCATTTCTTTCCGGTCTGGCCCTGCTCATGACCGTCACTTCGTTCGGCAATGGTGCGGTAGCCGCGCCCGTGCATGCCATTGCCATGCACGGCGAGCCGGCGCTGCCAGCCGATTTCAAGAACTTCCCCTACGTCAATCCGAACGTGAAAAAGGGCGGGAAGATCGCCTACGGCGTCGTCGGCAGCTTCGACAGCCTCAATCCCTTCATTCTGAAAAGCATGCGCACGACAGCGCGCGGCATGTGGGATCCGGAATACGGCAACCTCGTCTACGAATCGCTGATGCAGCGCTCGCGCGACGAAGCCTTCACCATGTACGGCCTGCTCGCCGAATCGGTTGAATGGGATGACGACCGGACCTTCATCCAGTTCAACCTCAACCCCAATGCCCGCTGGGCCGATGGGCAGCCGGTCACCGCTGAAGACGTGATCTTCAGCTTCGAACTGATGCGCGACAAGGGACGTGTCCCCTTCAGCAACCGCCTGACCAAGGTGGCGAAGATGGAGAAGGTCGGTGACCGCAGCGTACGCTTCACCTTCACCGAAGAAGCCGACCGCGAGCTTCCGCTGCTGCTCGGCCTCTCGCCGGTCCTGCCGAAACACGCCATCGACGTTGCAAGCTTCGACCAGACGAGCTTGAAACCGCCGCTCGGCTCCGGCCCCTATCGTGTCACTGAAGTGAAGCCCGGCGAACGCATCGTCTACAAGAGAAACCCGGACTACTGGGCGAAGGACCTGCCGTCGAAGGTCGGCCAGGATAATTACGACGAAATCTCGGTCGAATACTTCCTCCAGGAAAATTCGCTGTTCGAGGCGTTCAAGAAGGGCGAGATCGACATCTATCCGGAAGGCAGCGCCACCAAGTGGGCACGCGGCTACGATTTCCCGGCGGTCCGCTCCGGCGACGTCGTCAAAGAGACCTTCAAGCCGAAAACGCCCTCGGGCATGCTCGGCATCGTGTTCAATACCCGCAAGCCGATGTTCGACAATCTCAAGCTCCGCCAGGGTCTGGCGCTGGTGTTCGACTTCGAGTGGGTCAACAAGAACCTCTTCGATGGTGCCTACACGCGCACCCAGAGCTATTGGCAGAACTCGACGCTGAGTTTCCTCGGCGCACCGGCAGACGACCGCGAACTCGGCCTCATCGGCGATGCGCGCGATCGCATCAATCCGGCAATCCTCGATGGCACCTACCGGCTGCCGGTGACCGACGCCTCCGGGCGCGATCGCAACGTGCTGCGCGTCGCCGTCTCGCTGATGCGAGAGGCGGGCTTCCAGATCAAGGACGGCAAGATGGTGGACGCCAAGGGCGCGCCGCTCGCCTTCGAGATCATGAGCCAGAACGCGGGCCAGGAAAAGATCGCCCTCGCCTACCAGCGCTTCCTCGCGCCGCTGGGCATCCAGGTGTCGGTGCGCACCGTCGACGATTCGCAATACCAGCAGCGCAGTCAGTCCTTCGACTATGACGTGATCATCAAGTCCTTCCCGTCGACGTTGTCACCCGGCATCGAACAGGCCGGGCGCTGGTCCTCCCAGGCCAGGGATCGGCAGGGCAGCGACAACTTTGCCGGCGTTGCCGACAAGGATGTCGACCGCATGATCAACAACATTCTCCAGGCCCGCACGACCGAGGATTTCACGGCTGCCGTGCGCGCCCACGACCGGCTGCTGATCAACAATTCCTACCTGGTTCCGCTCTATCATCTGGACGCACAGTGGGTGGCCCGACGCAAGCACATCGGCCGCCCCGATGTGTTGCCGCTTTATGGCTATCAGCTTCCGGCCTGGTGGGATCAAAACGCCCAATAGAGGGTTGGTTCCCTTTTGGTAACGCATTGAAAGCCGGATAAAACCGGCTTATCTCGCCGACATACCAAAACAAGGAAAGGCACCCGCACCATGCAAACCGTCAGCATCGATATCGTCTCGGACGTCGTCTGCCCCTGGTGCTATCTGGGCAAGGCAAGGCTGGATCAGGCGATCACCAACGTCCCCGACGTGCTCGTCACCGTCAACTGGCGTCCCTATCAGCTCAATCCCGACCTGCCGCCGGAAGGCGTCGACCACAAGCAGCACCTGGCGGCAAAGCTCGGTGGCCAGGCGGCGGTCGATCGCGCCCATGATATGCTGCGCGAACTCGGAAACGCCGAGGGCATCGCCTTCGACTTTGACGCCGTGAAGATCAGCCCGAACACGCTCGACGCGCATCGGCTCGTCCGCTGGGCTGCAACCAGCGGCGAGGCAGCGCAGACGGCCGTCGTCGGCATGCTGTTCAAGGCGAATTTCGAGGAAGGCCGCAATGTCGGCGATCACGCCGTGCTTCTGGATATCGCCGAGAAGGCCGGTCTCGACCGTCCCGTCATCGCGGCGTTGCTGACCTCCGACGCCGATAAGGACGCGGTCAAGGAAGAGGTCGGTTTGGCCCGCGAGATGGGCGTGACCGGTGTCCCCTGCTTCATCCTCGAAGGGCAATATGCCGTGATGGGAGCGCAATCCGTCGACGTGTTGACGAATGCGCTGCGCGAAATCGCCGAGATGAAGGCAAGCGGCAAGCCGAACTGAGCCGCCGCGAACGCTGACGCTGCCGCATCACGCGGCAGCGCGATGCCTGCATAGGCTATTTCGCCAACCCTGCGAGCTGCGTCATCACCATCGCAGCGCCCGAAAGACGCTTCTCCGGCGTTGCCAGTTCCCTTTGGAAGAAGATGCTGTGGTCCGGCCGGATCTTCACAAGCGTACCCTGCTTGGCGATGTAACCGACGAGCGCGGCCGGGTTCGGGAATTCCTTGTTGCGGAACTGCACCACGACACCCTTCGGCCCGGCATCGAGCTTCTCGACATTCGCCGTACGGCACAGCGACTTGATGTAGACGATCTTCAAGAGGTGCTGGACCTCGATCGGCAACGGGCCGAAGCGGTCGATCATTTCGGCGCCGAAGCCGTCGATCTCCTTGAGATCCGTCAGTTCCCCGAGGCGGCGATAGAGACCGAGCCTCAGATGCAGATCCGGCACGTAGTGTTCGGGGATCATGACCGGGGTTCCGACCGAGATCTGCGGCGACCAACCGGTATCGTGGATTTCTTCTTCACCCTTGAGCTCGGCGACCGCCTCTTCCAGCATCTGCTGGTAAAGCTCGAAGCCGACCTCCTTGATATGGCCCGACTGTTCCTCGCCGAGCAGGTTGCCGGCGCCGCGAATATCGAGGTCGTGGCTCGCCAGCTGGAAGCCGGCACCGAGCGTGTCGAGCGACTGCAGCACCTTCAGCCGTCGTTCGGCAGGTCCCGTCAGCGTCTTGTTTACCGGAAGCGTGAAAAGCGCGAAGGCACGCACCTTCGAGCGGCCGACACGACCGCGCAGCTGGTAGAGCTGCGCAAGTCCGAACATGTCGGCGCGGTGCACGATCAGCGTATTGGCCGTCGGCACGTCGAGACCGGATTCGACGATCGTCGTCGAAAGCAGCACATCGTAACGCCCATCGTAGAAGGCGTTCATGATGTCTTCGAGCTCGGTTGCCGGCATCTGGCCGTGAGCAACCGCTACCTTCAATTCCGGAACGTCCGATTTCAGGAAGTCGTGGATCTCCGAGAGGTCACTCAGGCGCGGGCAGACATAGAAGCTCTGGCCGCCGCGATAATGCTCGCGCATCAGCGTTTCGCGAATCACCAGCGCGTCGAAGGGTGAGATGAAGGTGCGCACCGCCATGCGGTCGACCGGCGGCGTGGTGATCAGCGACAATTCGCGAACGCCGGTCAGCGCCAGCTGAAGCGTGCGCGGGATCGGCGTTGCCGAAAGCGTCAGCACGTGGACATCCGACTTCAGCTCCTTCAGCCGCTCCTTGTGCTTGACGCCAAAGTGCTGCTCTTCGTCGATGATCAGAAGGCCGAGATTGGCGAAATTGACCGACGTGCCAAGCAGCGCGTGGGTGCCGACGACGACGTCGGTCTTTCCGTCCGCCACCTCCTTCTTGGTCAACGCCAATTCCTTCGATCCAACGAGGCGGGATGCCTGCTGGATGCGGATCGGCAGACCGCGGAAACGCTCGGAGAAGGTCTTGAAATGCTGGCGCGCCAGCAGCGTCGTCGGCACGACGACGGCGACCTGTACGCCGTTCATGGCCGCGATGAAGGCGGCACGCAGTGCAACTTCCGTCTTGCCGAAGCCGACGTCGCCGCAGACGAGGCGGTCCATCGGGCGGCCGCTGCCGAGATCGTCGCGCACGGCCTCGATCGAGTTCAGCTGGTCCTCGGTCTCATCATAGGGGAAGCGCGCGGCGAATTCGTCATAGACGCCATCCTGCGCTGCAAGAACCGGTGCCCGACGCGTGTGGCGTTCGGCGGCGATACGGATGAGACCGCCTGCCATGTCCAGCAGGCGCTTCTTGAGCTTGGCCTTGCGTGCCTGCCAGGCGACGCCACCAAGCTTGTCGAGGATCGCATCGGTCCCTTCTGCTCCATAGCGCGACAGAAGCTCGATGTTTTCGACCGGCAGGAACAGCTTGGCATTGTCGGCATAGACGAGCTCGAGGCAATCATGCGGTGCGCCGACGGCTTCGATGGTGCGCAAGCCGACAAACCGGCCAATGCCGTGTTCGGCATGCACGACGTAGCTGCCCTCGTCGAGGCCCGCGACTTCGGCGATGAAGTCGGCCCCGCGCTTGCGGCGCCTCGAACGGCGTACCATGCGGTCGCCCAGGATATCCTGTTCGCCGATGATCACGAGATCGCCGGTCTCGAAGCCGGCCTCGATGCTGAGGACGGTCGATCCCGCCTCGCCCGGCTTCAGGCTCTTGACCTCGGCCAGCGCCTTGATCGGCTTGATGTTGCCGAGTCCGTGCTCGGCAAGCACCTGCAACAGGCGGTCCAGCGATCCCTCGCTCCAGCCCGAAATGACCACCTTGGCGCCCTTCGAGCGCCGCTCGGCGATGTACTTGACCGCCTGGTCGAAGACGTTGACGCGCTCGCTATCGGTCTCGCCCTCGCCGGCCGACTTGGCCCAGCGCATGCCCTGGCGCGCGTCGACCGATATCACCTGCCGGGCTTCGCCTTCATGCTCGTTGAAAGGCGACAGACGAATAGCGTCGCGCGAGGTCAGTGCAGCATTGAAGCCCTGCGAATTCAGATAGAGCAGTTCCGGCGGAACCGGCTTATAGGGCGTGCCCTGGGTCGTCTGCGATTTGCCGGGAGAGGCCGATGCCAGACGGGCATCGTAATAGTCGAGAATGAGCTTCGAGCGTTCGGCCGCAGCTTCACGCGCCAGATGATCGGTGACGATGCGGAAACCATGGAGATAGTCGAAGACCGTCTCCAGCCCGTCATAAAAGAGCGGCAGCCAGTGCTCCATGCCGGCATAACGCCGCCCTTCGGATACGGCCTGGTAGAGCGCATCGTCGCGGGTGGTCGCGCCGAAAAGCGACAGATACTGCTTGCGGAAATGGCTGATCGTCTCCGGCGTCAGCGACACCTCGCTCATCGGGTTGAGATCGAGAGAGCGGACCTGGCCGGTCGTGCGCTGGCTTGCGGGATCGAAGGAGCGGATGGTCTCCAACGTATCGCCGAAGAAGTCGAGGCGCAAAGGTTCGCCGCTGCCGGGCACGAAGACATCGAGGATGCCGCCGCGCACGGCATATTCGCCAACCTCACGCACCGTCGCGACGCGCTCGAAACCATTGCGCTCGAGCCGCATCGCGATGTCATCCATGCGCACCTGGTTGCCCGGGCGGGCCGAAAACGCCAGACTCTCGATCACATTCTGCGGCGAGATCTTCTGCAGGGCAGCGTTGATCGTCACCAGCACGATCGCTGCATGCGGTTTCTTCTTGTGCGCGATGAGCGCACTGAGCGCCGCGAGACGCCGCGCTGACGTGTCGGCGCTTGGCGACACGCGGTCATAGGGAAGGCAGTCCCAGCCCGGCAGCGTCAATACCGGGATATCGGGTGCCACGAAGCCGAGAACCTGCTCAAGATCCGCGATCCGTTGACCATCCGAGAGAATATAGGCGACCGGCTGGCCCGCCCGCGCGAGCTCGGCGAGAACCAGTGCCTCGGCGCCTGATGGAACCGGGCCGATCGTGATCTCTCGTTGTGCTTCGACAATCTTCTTCGGATCAAGGCCAACCAGCATCATCGCTCTATTTCATCCCTTCGGGAAGCTTGTCGAAATCCGGACGATAGGCGGCAATGCGCTCGAACATCGGCGTCTGATAGCGAACGGGCAGAGGTTGTTCACCGGTGATCCACCTGACGAGATCATTGTCCTCTTCGCGCATGATCGTCTCGAGTTCATCGAGCTCCACTTCGGAAAGCACCGAAAGCTCGGCCTCTGCAAACTGCCCGAGGATCAGGTCCATCTCGCGGATGCCGCGATGCCAGGCGCGGAACAGGATCCGCCGTCGCCGCGGATCGAGATCGGCGCTGGTGCGTGAGATGCCAGTCATGGAAATTCCTTCCTGCCGCCCGCTACCGCGCCGCGCGTCTTCCAAGGCGCACGAAAGTCGCTGTAGCACTTTAGATTGCTGCATGTTTTTGTCCCTAAACCGGATTGGATTTAGGGAGAAAGGAAACATGCAGGAGAGCGCCGCGCATTCGGACGAACACGCGAGGGACGCTCCAGCGCTTTGATTCCAGAGCACCTTGTCGCCTTCAGTGATACCACTTGAAAGCGGGACGCTCTAGGCTACGGTTTGTCGTCAATGGGCTCTATAAACTCTGAATTGGTGATTGTCAGCCTTGCCAAAGCCCGATTTATCATCGCAATTTCATCACCATGCGTCCCGCCCTGCTCGACCCGCTCTTCTCACCGCTCGACACGCTTCCCGGCATCGGCCCGAAGATCGGCGAGCTCTATGCCAAGCTGCTCGGCCGCGAAACGATCGAGGATTGCCGTGTCGTCGATCTTGTCTTCCATGCGCCGCATTCGCTGATCGACCGTCGCCAGCAGCCCGGCATTGCCCATGCGCCGCAAGGGGTAATCGTCACCATTACCGGCCGGGTCGATCGCCATCAGCCACCGCCGCGCGGCAAACCAAACCTGCCCTACCGCGTCTTCCTGCATGACGAAACCGGCGAACTGGCGCTCACCTACTTCCGGGTCAAAGGCAATTGGCTGGAGAAATCGCTGCCGGTGGATGAGACGGTGATCGTCAGCGGCAAGGTCGACTGGTTCAACGGCCGGCCTTCGATGGTCCATCCAGACTACGCGGTCCGCGCAAGCGAGGCGGAAAACCTGCCGCTGGTCGAACCGGTCTATGGTCTGACCGCCGGACTTTCGCCCCGGACCTTGCGCAAGTCGATCGAGGCGGCTGTCGCCCGCGTCCCGGAAATGCCGGAATGGGTGGACGATGCGCTGCTCACCAAGCAGGGCTTCGCCAGTGCGGCCGAGAGTTTCCGAGCGCTGCATGATCCCCGGGATGCAACGGATATCGATCCCCAGGCACCCGCGCGCCGCCGCCTGGCCTATGACGAATTTCTTGCCGGGCAACTGTCATTGGCACTGGTCCGGCAACGTCTGCGCAAGGTCGCAGGCATTCCGGTCCATGCTACCGGCGCGCTCTCCCGCCCGGTCATCGACGCCCTTCCCTTTTCGCTGACGGCGAGCCAGTCCACGGCTATTGCCGACATCCTCAAGGATATGGCAGGCACCGAACGCATGCTGCGGCTGCTGCAGGGCGACGTCGGCTCCGGCAAGACGATGGTGGCGCTGATGGCGATGCTCGCAGCGGTCGAATCCGGCGGCCAGGCCGTGCTGATGGCACCGACGGAAATCCTCGCCCGGCAACACCATGCGACCCTTGCCAGGATGGCCGCCCCGGCCGGCATCACGATTGACGTCCTGACTGGCCGCACCAAGGGCAAGGAACGCGATGCAATCCTTGATCGCATCGCATCCGGCGAGACGCGGATGGTGATCGGTACGCACGCACTTTTCCAGGATACGGTGAACTATAGAGAATTGACGCTGGCGGTGGTGGACGAGCAGCATCGTTTCGGCGTTCACCAGCGCCTGCGCCTGACCGCCAAGGGAATCTCGCCGCATATGCTCGTCATGACGGCAACACCGATCCCGCGTACGCTGGTGCTCGCGGCCTTCGGCGACATGGATGTCTCGAAGCTGACTGAGAAGCCTGCCGGGCGGAAGCCGATCCAGACCGTGACGATTCCGACGGAGCGTACCGGCGATATCGTCGAACGGCTGGATGCAGCGCTTCGCGAAGGCAAAAAGGCCTATTGGATCTGCCCGCTTGTCGAGGAGTCGGAAGCAGTCGACGTCATGTCGGCGGAAGAGAGGTACGAAGGCCTCGCCAAACGCTTCGGCAACACCGTCGGCCTCGTACACGGTCGCATGAATGGGGCGGAGAAAGATGCAGTCATGCTCGCCTTCAAGAATGGCGAGATCCGCTTGCTGGTCGCCACCACCGTCGTGGAAGTCGGCGTCGACGTGCCCGATGCGACGATCATGGTGATCGAACATGCGGAACGCTTCGGCCTTGCCCAGCTTCATCAATTGCGCGGCCGCGTTGGCCGGGGCGATGAGGCTTCGACCTGCATCCTGCTCTACAAGGGACCGCTCAGCGAAAATGGCCGATCACGGCTCTCGATCCTGCGCGACAGCGAGGACGGCTTCCTGATCGCCGAGGAAGACTTGAAGCTGCGCGGCGAAGGCGAGTTGCTCGGCACGCGCCAGTCGGGCACGCCGGGCTTCCGCATCGCCAGCCTGGAAGCCCATGGCGACCTGTTGGAAATCGCGCGGAAGGACGCCGCCTATGTGATCGAGCGCGACCCAGATCTGACGTCGGAACGCGGTGAAGCACTCCGGACGCTGCTCTATCTCTACCGACGCGACGAGGCGATCCGCTTCCTGCGCGCCGGCTAGAGGCGAGAAAGCGTGAGCCGGTTTCCGTCCCGAAGTGTGCCTCGATGTCAGGCGGTTTTCTGCTGGCTGATCTTCAGCGGCGCGTTGGCGAGCGGCTTGTAGTCGGGCGTCACCAAGCCGCCGGAAATCAGCAGCTTGGCTGCATCTTCCGCGCTCATCTCAAGCGGTATGATCTTGTCGCGCGCAACAAACAGCAGAAAGCCGGCAGTGGGGATCGGAGTCGGTGGCAGGAACACCGCCACCATGTCCATGCCACGATCGTCGAACTTGGATGCGATCTCGCCTTTAACGTCGGTCGCAATGAACACGAGCGACCAGAGGCCGGGGCTCGGATACTCGATCAGCCCTGCCTTCTTGAAGGACGACGACTGTTCCTGCAGCACCGTCTGGAAGATCTGTTTCGTTGCCTTGTAGATCGTACGGACGAGCGGCGTTCGATTGACCAGGGACTCGGCGAAATTGACGATCGACCGACCGACGAGGTTTGCGGTCATGAAGCCGACGAACGTGATCACGAAAATGGCAACGAGCAACCCGAAGCCGGGAATGGCTACGGGCGAATAGGTGTCCGGATTGTAGAAGTTCGGCAGATACGGCTTCACCCACCCATCGGCCCAATCGATGAACGTGCGCACGAGCCAAACGGTGATCGCCACCGGTGCGCAGACGATCAGGCCGGTCAGGAAATAGTTGCGCAGCCGGGTGCCGATATAGCCGCGTTTTGAGTGTTCCGTCATGCTTCTTCCGTCTTAACCTCACTCGGCCCCAAAGGCCGGATGATAGGCGACCGTGCCAGCCGCCATCGCGCTGGAAAGAGCCAGCGCCATGAAATATTGCGGCGCACAACCGGGGAATACAAGAGCCGATTCGTTGCGGAAACCGAACTTTTGATAATAGGCAGGATCGCCGACGACGACGCAGCCAGAGGCACCCTCGGCACGCAGCCATTCGAGGCCCTCGCGGATCAACTGCCTGCCGATGCCCTGTGCCTGAACGTCCGGCTTGACCGACACAGGCCCAAGCCCGAACCAGCCGGATTCTGCCGGCGTCAGAGTGACGGGCGAGAAGGCGACGTGCCCGACAATCTCGTCGTTCATCTCGGCAACCAAAGACACGCTGAGCGCCCCGGCTTCGCGCAGGCGTTCGATGATGAGGGGCTCGCTCTGATCACTGTGCGGATGCCCTTCGAAGGCGGCCGCGGTCACCTCGCGGATCCCCTTCTCATCTCCTGGGCGCTCATGCCGGACGTAGATCACTCAACGGTCACCGATTTGGCGAGGTTGCGGGGCTGGTCGACGTCTGTGCCCATGAACACCGCGGTGTGGTAGGCAAGCAGCTGGATCGGCAGAGAAAAGATCATCGGCGCGACGACCTCGTCGACATTTGGCAGCACGATCGTCGCCATCGTTTCGAGCTTGGAGGCGGCGGCCCCCTTCTCGTCGGTGATCAGGATGATCCGGCCACCGCGCGCAGCCACTTCCTGCATGTTGGAGACCGTCTTCTCATAGAAGCGGTCGTGCGGCGCGATGACGATGACCGGCATGTTTTCATCGATCAGCGCGATCGGTCCATGCTTCAGCTCGCCGGCGGCATAACCTTCGGCGTGGATATAGGAGATCTCCTTGAGCTTCAGCGCGCCTTCCATCGCCAGCGGGAAGCTGGTGCCGCGGCCGAGATAGAGCACGTCGCGGCACTTCGACAGCTCGCGCGACAGAAGCTCGATCTGCGGCTGGATCGCGTTCAGCACCTGGCCCATGATACGCGGCATTTCGGCGAGAGAGCGAACCAGCACCTGCTCCTCGTCTGCACTGACCGTGCCGCGGGCGCGTCCGGCGCCGATCGCGAGCGACGCCAGCACCGCGAGCTGGCAGGTGAAGGCCTTGGTGGAGGCGACACCGATCTCCGGACCGGCGAGGATCGGGAACACGGCGTCCGACTCGCGGGCGATCGTCGATTCGCGCGTATTGACGACGGCGCCGATCTTTAAGCCCAGCTCCTTGCAATAGCGCAGCGAAGCCAGCGTGTCGGCGGTTTCGCCCGACTGCGAGATGAACAGTGCTGCCGACTGCGGCGACAACGGGATTTCGCGATAGCGGAACTCGGAAGCGACGTCGATTTCCACCGGCAGGCGGGCATAGCGCTCGAACCAGTATTTGCCGACGAGGCCGGCAAGATAGGCCGTGCCGCAAGCGGAGATTGCGAGACTCGGAACCTTGGCAAAATCGATCGTGTCGCCGAGTGCCTTGATGCGGTTGCCGGCAAAATCGACGTAGTGACTGAGCGCGTGCGCGATCACCTCCGGCTGCTCATAGATCTCCTTCTCCATGAAATGCCGGTGGTTGCCCTTGTCGATCATATAGGCGGCGGCCGACGAGATCTGCCGCGGACGGTCGATGGCATTGCCGGCGAGATCGAAGATATGCACGCCGTTTGCGCCGATCACCGCCCAGTCACCATCGATCAGATAGGTGATCTCGTTGGTGAAGGGCGAAAGCGCGATCGCGTCGGAGCCGAGGAACATCTCGCCCTTGCCGTGGCCGATCGCCAGCGGCGGTCCGTTGCGCGCCGCCATGATCGTCGACGGGTCGTCCTCAAAGAGCACGGCGAGCGCATATGCGCCGGTGACCCGCTTGAGCATCGCATGCATCGCCTCGCGCCGGCCAAGGCCCTCGCGGCGGAACCTGGAGAGCAGATGTGCCACGACCTCGGTGTCGGTGTCCGTCTCGAACTTGGCGCCGTCGGCGATCAGTTCGTCCTTCAAATCGGCAAAGTTCTCAATGATGCCGTTGTGGACGACGGCGACACCGTCGGTGAAGTGCGGATGGGCGTTGCGCTCGGTCGGCGCGCCATGGGTCGCCCAACGCGTGTGCGCAATGCCGATCGTGCCGGCGAGCGGCTCTTCGCGAAGCCGGATCTCGAGATTGACGAGCTTGCCCTCGGCACGCCGGCGCTCCAACGCTCCACCATTGATGGTCGCAACGCCGGCGGAATCATAGCCGCGGTATTCGAGGCGCTTCAGCGCATCAACCAGGCGCTCCGATACCGGCTGGTTGCCAACGATGCCAACAATACCGCACATAGTCGTCTCCGATTTGTCCCCGCGCCCGTTGTGGCGCCTCAGCCGATAAGGGCGGATGTCCCGCCCGTTGCGCTGCCTTGGTAAAGCATTTGTCGAGCGAGGCAATCCGCCCCGATTTCACTTTCGGTTTCAGTATTTAACGCTCCGCAGGCTTCCTTGAATCGCAACCGATTCAGGCAAGAAAACCTGCAGCAATCAAAGCGCTACAGCGACCTTTGCGCATCCGATAAGGCGCGCGGCGCTGTAGATCTATTCGGCCGTTTTCGCAGCTTTCTTGGCCGCCTTCACAGCCAGGTAGCGCTCGCGCAGCAGCCGCGCCCGACCCGGCTTGATCTCCTGGCGCGCGCGGCCGAAGGCAACGGCATCGGCCGGAACATCCTCGGTAATCACGCTGCCCGAGGCGACCAGGGCGCCATCGCCGATCGTCACCGGTGCGACCAGCGACGAATTCGACCCGATGAAGGCATCTTCGCCGATGCGGGTCTCATGCTTGTTCACGCCATCATAGTTGCAGGTGATCGTACCGGCCCCGATGTTCGAACCCGCGCCGACGAAGGCGTCGCCGATATAGGTCAGGTGGTTGACCTTGGCGCCGGCGCCGATCTCCGCCTTCTTGACCTCGCAGAAGTTGCCGACCTTGGACTTTTCGCCAAGATCGGCGCCCGGGCGCAGCCGAGCAAAGGGACCAACTGTCGCCCCTGCCCGGACCGTCGCGCCCTCGACATGCGAGAAAGCGTGGATGATCGCACCGCTCTCGACGCGCGCGCCGGGACCGAAGACGACATTCGGCTCGACCAGCACATCCTGCTCAAGCACCGTATCCCAGGCGAGGAACACCGTTTCCGGCGCGATCATCGATACGCCCGACAACATCAGCTCGTGGCGCCGCCGCTGCTGCCAGAGCCGCTCGATGAAGGCGAGTTCGGCGCGTGTGTTGCAGCCGGTCAGTTCCTCCTCAGGAGCCTCGACGGCGATCGCCCGCCCGCCGATCTCGCGCACGATCTCGACGAGATCCGTCAGGTAATATTCGCCCTTGACGTTGGCGTTGCCGATGCGCCCGAGGAGATCGAGCGCCTTGCGGCCGTCGATCGCCATCAGTCCACCGTTGCAATAGGTGATGCGGCGTTCTTCGTCGGTCGCATCCTTATGCTCGCGAATGGCGAGCAAGGCACCGTCCTTGACGATTAGACGTCCATACCCGCTCGGATCCGCCGCCTCGAAGCCGATCACCACCACGTCGTTGCCGGCGGCAAGGCCATCACGTGCGGCCTTCAGCGGCTCCGGCTTGATCAGCGGCGTATCACCGAAGACGACGAGAATATCGTCATAGCCTTTCGCTATGGCGTCACGCGCGGCCAGCACTGCATGACCCGTGCCCAGCCGTTCCTTCTGCAGATAGGAAGAGACCGACACGCCGCCGACATCGGCCGCCGCCGAAACCGATTCCGCATCACGACCGACCACCAGGGCGATATCGGAAATCGAAGCGCTTGCCAGCGCCTGGACGACATGAGCGATCATCGGCCGGCCGGCGACCGGATGCAGCACCTTCGACATGGACGATTTCATCCGCGTGCTTTCACCCGCAGCCAGAATGATGGCCAGGCACGTCCGTTCCATACAATAGTCTCCTTGGTCTTTCCGAGGCCGACGCCCCCTGCACAATTTCTTAAATCGAAATCGCCTCAAGTACAAAATCACGCACGATTCGGCGCTGTGGTATCGCCAAGATATTGCGAGAAGCATAATTCTCACAATCACGTCGCATTAACCGGCTTAAAACCGGATGATGGCATAAGAAGGCGCGGAGCCTGTGTCAGCAAGCAGTGCGGGTGCATCGCTCCCCGGGGGGAACGAAACCGCAATGCATAGCCGCACCGAACTGGATGTACAGGCACGACAGGCGAGCGTGGCCCTCACCTTCGTCCGCTCACCATTGTTCTTGCTTGTCGTCACCCTCGGCGTGCTCGCGCTCCTGCTCTCCATCACGATCCGGCAGCCGATCGGCCCGATGTTCTGGGATCACTACCTTTATCTCGATGCCGCCAACCGCATACGAGACGGGCAAGTGCCGTCAGTCGACTTCTTCACGCCCGTTGGCGCGCTTGGCTACTACCTGTTCACGGGTCTCCAGGGCATCTTTCCCAACGGCCAGCCGTTGCTGCTGGCGAGCTGGTGCTTGCTGCTCGTCACCGGGCCGGCGATCGCGCTCGTCGTCTTCGACGTGCAAAAGCGCTCTGCGCTCCTTGCCTATGCGATCCTGCTGCCGTTCCTGGTCTTCTCGGTGGTGCCGTTCAACACCGGCGATTTCTACCCCTACCCCGGCTCCGATGGCTTCGGCATTTACAACCGCCAGGTCTGCCAGCTCCTCTACGTGCTGGCAGCGGCATTGGTTCATGTTCGCGACCGTCGTATTCTCGTGGTCGTCGTTGCAGCGGCGATGGCCGCTCTCTTTTTCGTGAAGATCACGGGCGTTATCGCTGGCACAGTTCTTTGCCTAGTGGCATTTGCCGCAGGCCGTATCCCCTTCAAATCAGCGGTAGCCGTAGCGTTGCTGTTCTTCGCCGTGCTGGCCGTGGTCGAGATTTCGATGGGCGCGGTGTCTGCCTATATCGACGACATCCTTGCGCTGCTGGCCGTCAATGACGGCAGCCTGTTGCCGCGTCTGCTGCAGGCGGCGTCGCTCAATGCCGGCCTGCTGATTCCGGCCGGACTGCTCGCGCTGGTGCTTTTCGTGGCGCACCTTCTGTCCTTTGCGCGGTCCTTGCGACAGCTTGGCGGGAACCCCTCTGCATCGGCACTCGCGGACGTCTTCGACCAATCGTTTCTTTGGCTGGCGGCCTTCGTTTTCGCCGGCATTCTTTTCGAAAGCCAGAACACCGGCAGCCAGGCCTTTATCTTTCTGCTGCCTTTGCTGCTCAAGATCGTTGTCGACGAGGTCAGCGGTGCCGCGCCCAAGCCACGTGCGATCACAGTGGCCATTCTTGCCCTGGCGGCCGCCCTGCCGCCGGCCAGCGCCATTGTTCAAAAGAGCGCTCGCGCCTGGATCGGCGCCGTCAACAATGTGCCGCTCGAGAGCCGAAACCTCAAAACGATGGGGGCAGTCAATCTACGGCCGATTCTCGCACTGCGCGCCGAGCGCCTGCGCGATATCTATGCGGCGCATCGCCCCACATTCGATGCCATGGCGGATGCCGGCGAGCTACCGTCTTTCCTGCTTTACAGCGATTTCGATTTCCAGGCCGGCTGGCTGACCAATGTGGATGAAGCCATCGATGCGATGCGCGCCTATGAAACGGCAAATGGCGTACGTTTCGAGACGATCCTCAACGTCGATTTCACCAATCCTTTTCCCTGGCTGATGGATCGCCGCGCGCCGGAACATGTCGCCATCGGTGCCGATCCGTTCCGTGCTGTCCCTCCGCCGGATGAAAATGTCCGCGCCGCTATCCGGTCACTCGACATCGCGCTCGTACCGACTTGTCCGGTCACCAACGTAAACCGCATGCTGCTTTCGCTCTATCAGCCGAGCCTCGAGCCCGGCCACACCCGAGTGATGCTGACGAAATGCTATGACGCCTTCATCCGCAATGAATTAAAGGCCGCGGCGCCCGCCGCCAGTGGCTCTTGAGATCTGACGATTAGGCTTCGGGCCGGAGACGGCTTTCGGTCAAAAGCCCGCTCTCCTCCAGGATCGGATAGGCGACGGACGCGATATGCGCGTTGACGCGCTTGAGATCGCGCAGCATGTCGAGATGCAGCGAGCTGGTCTGCAGGCTTTGAACCAGCCCGTCGCGCAACCGCTCGATGTGCCGCTCGGCCGAACGCTTCTCCATGTGGCGAACGCTCACCTTCACCTCGATGAGCTGGCGGGCGAGATCGGCATTGCGACTGACGAAGATGGATTGGGCAACGCGAAGATTGTCGATCGTAAGATTGAACAGGCTTTTCAGCTCCTGATAACCTTCCTCCGAGAACTTCAGACCGTTGTTGACCTTCTTGGCGATCTCATCGCAGAGCCCCTTCTCGATGATGTCGCCCATATGCTCGAGGTTGATGGCGTAGTCGATGATGACGATCGAGCGCCGGCCGTCTTCCTGGCTCAAACCATCGCGCCCCAAGCGCGACAGGAAGATCTTCACTTCCTGCTGTAGCTGGTCGACCTGTTTTTCGAACTTGGCGATGTCGCGAATATCGGAGAGATCGTTGTTCTCGAAAGCATTGGCTGCGCGCATCAGCATCATCTCGACCAGGTCGCCCACGCGCAGCACCTCGCGGGTCGCTCCGGAAAGCGCCATGACCGGGGTGTGCAGGGCATTTTCGTCGAGATAGCGCGGCCCGCTCTCTTCCGTCTCCGTATCGGGAATGAAGCGGACCATCAGTTGCGACAATAGCCCGGCAAAAGGCCAGGCGAGGATCGCGACGGCGAGATTGAAGGCAAGATGGATATCGACGGGCAGGTTCTGGCGCGGCAGCGGCAGGCTCTGCAGGAACTCGACGCTCATGCTGGTCAGCGGCAGCGCAATCAAACAGCCGACCGCACGAATGACGAGATTGCCGAGAGTGACGCGGCGCGCGGACGGGGCAGAAGCCAGGGTCGCCATGACCGGCGGGATCGCTCCTCCAAGGTTCGCGCCAAGCACGAGCGCCACCGTCAGCCCCACGGTGAGAATGCCCGCAGACGAAAGCGACAGGACCAGCATGACGACCGCCAGGCTGGAAGATGAAGCGAAGGCAAGCCCGGCAGATATGATGAGCGCGACGGGCCAGGCGCTGTCGAGCATGCCGAGAAACGCGGCGAGCGCCGGAGAATCACGCATCGGCTCGGTCGCCGAGCCCAGCAGATGCAACGACAGCAGCATGAGGCCGATGCCGACAAAGGCCGCCCCGAGACCCTGGCGGGCGTTCGAGCGGCTGGCACGGTGCAGAACTACGCCGACGAGGATCACGAGCGGCGACAGCCACTCGATGCCGGTCGCGACGATCCAGGCGGTCATGGCTGTCCCGACATTGGCCCCGAGAAGCACGATCTGCGCCATGCGCGAGCGCACGAGCCCCTTCTCCACGAAGGAAGCGGTCATCAAGGCGGTGGCCGTCGAACTCTGCAGGGCCAGCGTCGCCACAAGTCCGGTCGCGAACGAGCGTACGGCCCCGTTGGTTCCTTGGGCGAGACCGGCGCGCAAGCGCGCACCGAAGGCGCGTGTCACGCCGTCCTTGACGAGCGACAGGCCGAAGAGCAGCAGTGCGACTGCTCCAAAAAGATTGACCATCACGATTGTCGACTGCATGGCATGCCTTCCTGCGGGGTCTTCAGAATCGCCCCTTACCGTGCAACAGAAGCACAGTTCCAAGGCGTATTCGACACAATCTGACAGATAAATTTCAATTGCCGGCTAATGAATCCGACATGGATTGTACCGCGCGCGCCCGATGGGCTGGCGGGCTGACCGGCGATCTCACGCGCGCGCTGCAATGCGCCGGTGGCAACCATTGAAAACCGGGCGATCGGGATCGACCAACGATCCCGTGAGCGTGCGCAATTTGCGGCAAACAACCCTTCATTTCCTGTTTCGTTTGTTTTAAGGAACGAATTCGTTTTGGCCAATGGCCGCCGCATTGCAACGAGGTTTCTGCCCCCATGCTCGAATTCCTGAGAACTGCCGCCCAGACCTGGGTTGTCAAAGGCCTGCTAGTCATTCTCGTGCTGTCGTTCATGGTGTGGGGCGGCTCATCTCTGACGATGACGAACCAATCGGATGCGGTGGTGGTCGTCGGCGACGTCAAGGTCAAGGCGCCGGAGTTCCGGCTTACCTATGAAACCATGCTGGCTCAGGCCTCCCGCCAGCTCGGCACGCGGCTGACGCCACAACAGGCACGCGCCTTCGGCATCGAACAGCGGGTCTATTCGCAGGTCGTCGCCGGCGCTGCTCTCGACCAGCTTGCAGACGACATGAACCTCGGGCTGTCGCAGGACCGGCTGGCCAAGCTGATCGCCGACGATCCGGCGTTCCACAGCGTCAACGGCCAGTTCGACCGTCTGACGTTCTCCAGCGTTCTGCGCAACGCCGGCCTGCGCGAACAGGACTACATCAACAGCCAGAGCCAGACCGCGATCCGTTCGCAGATCGTCGATGCCCTCTCGGACGGTTATGCCGCTCCCAAGGTGCTGACCGACGCGATCGGCGCCTACCGCCACGAAAAGCGGACGGTCGACTACCTGCTGCTCTCGAACGCCAATATCGACGCTGTGAAGGCACCGGGCGACGACGTGTTGACGCCCTGGTACGATGGCCGCAAGGCAAACTATCGCGCCCCCGAATACCGCAAGGTCAGCTATGTAAAGCTCGAGCCGGTCGACGTCGCCGACACCGCAGCCGTGACGGAAGATGAGATGCGCACCGAGTATGACCGGCGCAAGGAGAGCTTCCGCACCGTTGCGACGCGGACCATCGAGCAGCTTACCTTCCCGTCGCGTGCAGCGGCTGACGCCGCAGCGGCCAAGCTCTCGTCCGGCACGAGCTTCGACGATCTGGTGAAAGCCGAAGGCAAGACGTCGGCCGACGTTCTTCTCGGCGAATTCTCCAAGGATCGCGTGCCCGATGCCAAGGTCGCCGAGGCGGCCTTCGCAGTTGCCGCAGACGGCGGCGTATCTCCGGTTGTCGACGGCGCCTTCGGCCCGGTCATTCTCCGCGTGACGAATATCCGGCCGGAAGCGGTGCGCAGCTTCGACGAAGTCAAGGAAGAGCTGCGCAAGGACATCGCGCTTTCCGCGGCGAGCGAAGAAGTCATGCGCCTCCACGACAAGATCGAGGACGAGCGCGCTTCCGGGGCTCCGATCAAGGAAGTGGCCGACCAGCTCAAGCTGAAGCTGGTGACCATCGATGCGATCGATGCAACCGGCAAGGACAAGAACGGCGACGACGTTGCCGGTCTGCCGGAGCAGGCAGCCCTTCTGCAGGAAGTCTTCAAGGCGGATGTCGGCGCAGAAACCCTGCCGGTGAATGTCGGCCGCGACGGCTATGTCTGGTTCGACCTCGATGAAGTTACCCCCGCGCGTGATCGCACGCTGGACGAGGCTCGCGACGAAGTCGGCGCCGACTGGATGGCAGAACAGCAGCGCGCAGCACTTGCCAAGAAGGCCGGTGAGCTGAAGCAGCGTCTCGCGCAGGGTGCAAAGCTTGCCGACATTGCCAATGAACTCGGCCTCGCCGTCGAAACGAAGTCCGGCCTGATGCGCTCCACTTCGGACGCCGCCCTTAGCCCGGCGGCTGTCGTCGCTGCCTTCTCGGGCCCGAACGGTTTTGTCACCAACGCTGCCGGCATCGGTGGCGAGGGACAGGTGCTCTTGCAGGTGACGGCGGTCGAGGATGGCGGCCCGACGGATGCCCTGCAGGACGATAGCCGTCAGATCGAGGCTCTGGCCAGCGTCAGCGGTGCAGATATTGTCGATCAAATGGTCGCCACGCTGCAGGCCGCTTATGGCGTGACGATCAACCAGACGCTCGGCGAAACCGCAATTGCGCAACGATAGGCTTCGAGGAAACAAACGATGAGTGATCTGAAGCCATTCGTCGCCAAGGTGGCCGCCCGTGAGGCGCTGAACCGCGAAGACGCGCGTGCCGCCTTCGAAATCATCATGTCGGGGGCCGCGACGCCATCGCAGATCGGTGGCTTCCTGATGGCGCTGCGCGTGCGCGGCGAAACGGTCGATGAGATCGTCGGCGCGGTCGGCGCCATGCGTGCCCGCATGCTGCCGGTCGATGCACCTGATGATGCCATCGATATCGTCGGAACCGGCGGCGACGGCGCCGGCACCTACAACATCTCGACGCTCGCTTCGCTCATCGTCGCCGGCGCCGGTGTACCGGTTGCCAAGCACGGCAACCGCGCGCTGAGCTCGAAGTCGGGCACCGCCGATGCGCTCTCGTGCCTCGGCGTCAAGCTCGACATCGGCCCCGAAGCTATCTCGCAGTGCATTCGCGAGGCGGGCGTCGGCTTCATGTTCGCACAGCAGCATCATTCGGCAATGCGCCACGTCGGCCCAACGCGGGTGGAGCTTGGCACGCGCACGATATTCAACTTGCTCGGCCCGCTCTCCAATCCGGCGGGCGTCAAGCGACAGCTGGTCGGCGTCTATGCGCCGCAGTGGGTACAGCCGCTCGCGGAAGTGCTGCGCGATCTCGGTTCCAAAAATGTCTGGGTCGTTCACGGCGAAGGCCTCGACGAGATCACCACGACCGGGACGACGCAGGTCGCTGCCCTCGAAGACGGCAAGATCTCGACTTTCACGCTGACGCCGGCCGATTTCGGCCTTCCTACGGTGACGCTCGATGTACTGAAAGGCGGCGACGGCGCGCACAATGCCGTTGCGCTCCAGGCCGTGCTCGATGGCGCCGAGAACCCCTATCGGGACATTTCCCTTGCCAATGCGGCCGCATCGCTGATGATAGCCGGACGGGCGAAAGACCTCGGCGAGGGCATGGCGCTCGCCCGCCAGTCGCTTTCGAGCGGCGGCGCCAAGATGGCGCTGCAGCGCCTGATCAGCGTTTCGAACGCAGCCTGAAGAAGGATCGGCAACGATGACGGATATCCTGCGCAAGATCGAAGCCTACAAGCGCGACGAGATCGCGGCCGCGAAAGCACAGACGCCGCTTTCCGAACTCAAGGCGCATATTGCCGAACAGTCTGCGCCGCGTGGCTTTCACTCAGCGCTCACCGCGCGCAGGGCCGGCGGCACATTCGGGCTGATCGCGGAGATCAAGAAGGCGAGCCCATCCAAGGGGCTCATTCGTCCGGACTTCGACCCGCCGGCGCTTGCCAAGGCCTACGAAGCTGGTGGTGCCGCCTGTCTCTCGGTACTCACGGATGCGCCGAGCTTTCAAGGTGCACCGGCCTTTCTGGAAGCCGCACGCGCGGCCTGCGGCCTGCCGGCACTGCGCAAGGACTTCATGTTCGAAAGCTACCAGGTGTTCGAGGCTCGGGCCTGGGGCGCGGACTGCATCCTGCTGATCATGGCTTCGCTCAGCGACGACGACGCCCGCCGCCTTGAAGATGCGGCCTTCGAGCTTGGCATGGATGTGCTGATCGAAGTGCACGACGCCGAGGAAATGGAACGGGCGCTCAAGCTCGCCTCCCCCCTCGTCGGCATCAACAACCGCAATTTGCGCACCTTCGAGGTCAACCTCGCCGTCTCGGAGCAGCTAGCAGGCATGGTCCCTTCCGACCGGCTGCTGGTCGGCGAAAGCGGCATCTTCACCCATGAGGATTGCCAGCGCCTGGAAAAGAGCGGCATCACCACCTTCCTCGTCGGCGAAAGCCTGATGCGCAAGAGCGATGTGGAAGCGGCCACGCGTACCCTGCTGACCGGCGCTGCAAACACATTGGCGGCCGAGTGATGGGTAAGCCGACGCTCACGCATCTTGGTGGCAGCGGCGAAGCGAACATGGTGGATGTCGGCGAAAAGGCCGAGACGGTGCGCATTGCGGTCGCCGAGGGCCATGTGCGCATGAAGGCGGAAACGCTGACGCTCATTCTCGAAGGCGATGCGAAGAAGGGCGATGTCATCGGCACCGCGCGGCTCGCCGGCATCATGGCCGCCAAGCAGACCGCCAATCTCATCCCGCTCTGCCACCCGCTGATGCTGACGAAGGTTGCCGTTGACATCACGCCCGACCCCACGCTTCCCGGCCTCCGGGTCGAGGCACTCGCCAAACTCACCGGCCGCACGGGCGTCGAGATGGAAGCGTTGACGGCTGTGAGCGTCGCGTGCCTTACCATCTACGATATGGCGAAGGCCGCAGATCGGGAAATGGAGATCGGCGGGATCCGGGTGGTCAGCAAGTCCGGCGGTCGGTCCGGCGATTTTCGGCGCGAAGGGAACTGAGGTCATGTCGCTGCTGTCCGTCGAAGATGCACTCGACCGAATTCTCGACAGCGCAACCCCGAGACCACTGGCAGAGCGTGTCGATCTTCACGACGCTGTCGGCCGCGTCCTTGCCGAGGATATCTCGGCACTCGTCACTCATCCCGCCTTCGACAATTCGGCGATGGACGGCTATGCGGTTCGCCATCAGGATATCGAGACCGCTGGCGCGGAACTTATTGTGATCGGCCAATCGGCTGCCGGCCATGGCTTCAAGGGAGAGGTGGGGCCTGGAGAGGCCGTCCGCATCTTCACCGGAGCCCCCCTGCCCGCCGGTGCCGATACGGTGATCATCCAGGAAGATACCGAGCGCCGGCCGGAAGACCGGATCCGCACCAAGTTCGTGCCCGGCAAGGGCCGCCATATCCGCTTGGCCGGACAGGACTTCGCTCAGGACGAAAAGGCGCTATCGGCTGGTAACCTACTCGATGCCGGGCGACTGACGCTGGCCGCGGGCATGAACCACGCGAATCTCCCCGTTTTCAAGCGGCCGAAGATCGCAATCCTTGCGACCGGCGACGAGCTTCTGCCTCCCGGGAGCAAGCCGGGGCCGGACCAGATCATCGCCTCGAACAGCTTCGGCGTCGCGGCAATCGCGCGCGACAATGGCGCGGAGGTCATCGATCTTGGCATTGTCGCCGACGACCAGCAGGCAATCGCCGCTCAGGTCGCGCGGGCTCAAGCAGCCGATGTCGACGTGCTTGTCACGCTCGGCGGCGCGTCGGTCGGCGACCATGACCTGGTTCAGGCAACTCTACTTTCCTGCGGCATGACGCTCGACTTCTGGCGCATCGCCATGCGG
Source organism: Ensifer sp. Root278 (assembly GCF_001429285.1). Lineage (GTDB taxonomy): Bacteria > Pseudomonadota > Alphaproteobacteria > Rhizobiales > Rhizobiaceae > Ensifer. Next base: position 251,420 of record NZ_LMJJ01000044.1, on the reverse strand, counting down.
CCGGGAAAGCCACTGATGGTAGGCAAGCTCGGAGCTACGACCGTGCTCGGCCTCCCCGGCAACCCGGTCTCGAGCCTCGTTTGCGCGCTGCTGTTCCTGGAGCCGCTGACACGCAAGCTCGCACAGCTACCGTTCCGCGAACGCATGACGACGGCGAAACTTGCAAGCGCCTTGCCCGCCAACGACATCAGGCAGGACTATGTGCGCGCGCGGCTCACTAAGGGTGAGGATGGTGACCTCATTGCCCATCCGTTCTCGCGGCAGGATTCGTCGATGATGAAAGTCTTTGCCCAGTCCGACTGCCTGATCGTGCGCCGGCCGCACGCTGCAGAAGCACCCCAGGGCGCATCCTGCGACATCCTCAGGCTTCGCTGAACCGCTTTGTCAATTCTGCTGGCATCCGCGGACCGGCGGACCAAGCGTCGCCGATACTGGACGGACTCATTTCTGCTCCGGAGCCGTGGCTGGTGTCATGGCGCCGACATCATAACTCTGTACAAGCAAGCTACCACCGCCGAGGACCTCCGACTACGGATGTACTAGCGGACCCGCGGTGATCTGGAAAAAGGTCGGGTTTAGCCCGGCCTTTTGCATTTGCGGCGGGTGAGGCAATCCATAGCGACGCTACCGCCTCGCGCCGAGAGCAACTGCGCCCCCGGCCCCCTCGACACGTTTCATGGACTGGATCAGTTGGCCGCTTCGTCGCTTCGGCTGACCAGGATCTTGTCGATCCGGCGTGCATCCATGTCGATTACCTCGAACCGGTAGCCGTGAGCGATGGCGATATCGCCCTCCTCCGGCGTCTTGCGCAGCTGCTGCACCAGGAAACCGGCGATTGTCTCGAAGTTACCGTCGGCATCGATGCCTTCGATGCCGATCGTCAGGTGAATTTCGTCGATCGGCGTGCGGCCGTCGACGAGGTAGCTGCCATCCTCACGCACACGGATCAGCGCGTGTTCGATGTCGTCGTAGTTCGACGGCAACACGCCGACGATCGCTTCGAGGATATCGGCGATGGTGATGATGCCTTCGGTGCTGCCATATTCGTCGACGATCATCGCCAAATTGATGCTCGACGACTTGAAGGCTTCCAGTGCCTTTAGGCAGGAAGCCGTCTCCGGCAAGGTGTGGATTTCCTTTATGTACCTGCGCACATCGAACGGACTGGAGGTCGGGGCGTTCAGGACCTCCTTCGCTAGGACGGCGCCAAGCACGTCGCCGCTCGGTCCATCGACCACCGGATAACGGGAATGGTTGAATTGGCCGATCTTGCGGCCCACCGTCTCCAGACTGTCGTTGACGTCGATGAAGCTCACCTCGGTCCGGTGGGTCATAATCGACTTCACGTTGCGGTCGCCAAGCCGGATGATGCGGCGGAGCATCTCGTGCTCCGACTTCTCGATCGCGCCGCTTTCGACACCCTCGGCCATGATCGCGTGGACTTCCTCCTCCGTTACATGGTCCGGATCATCCGGGCGCATGCCGAGGAGGCGCATGGCGACCGATGCGGCCGTTTCGAACAGATAGACGATCGGAGCCGCGATCCGCGACAGAAGATGCATCGGGCGCGCGACGAACATCGCCAGCGCTTCGGAATTCTTCAGTGCCAGTTGCTTCGGGATAAGCTCGCCGATCACGACCGAGAGGAACGTAATCAGGGTGACGACGAGCGCGACGGCGACCGTATTTCCGTAGGGATGAATCCAGGCGATTTCATCGAGGGTCGGTGCGATCTTGGCAGCGATAGTCGCACCGCCATAGGCGCCGGCCAGCGTGCCGACCAGCGTAATGCCGACCTGTACCGTGGAAAGGAATTTACCGGGATCTTCCGCCAGCCGCAGCGCAACCTCGGCGCGGGCGTTTCCCTGTTTTGCCATCTGGCGAAGCATGGGCTTGCTTGCCGAGACGATTGCCATTTCCGAGAGAGCAAAAAATGCATTAATCAAAAGCAGGACGAAAATGACAAAAAATTCGGACATGGTCTCCAGATCACCGTTGACGAAAGCCGCTCCGCTGGGAACGACCAATCACCAGATAAGGCCAGCGGGCGATCTGAGCAAGCGCAAGCATTGAAATCTATGCGATCTGCTGAACATTGGAGATCATCAATAGCGGGATTTCGAACAATCCCGGAGAAGCTGAACTCAGGCGCGGTTATGCAAGGCGCTGCGGACCCGCTCGCGACCGATCTTGATCACATTCTCCATCGCGAGCCGGGCGCCGACTTCGTCGCGGCGGCCGATTTCCTCAACGATGCGGATATGGTTGCGGGCGACCTCGTCTATGCCGCCCCTTTCGGCGACAGGCGAGCTCAGCTTGAAGACGCCAACCAGCGCCGCTTCAATCAGCCCGCCGACCGTCCGCATGAACGGATTTCCGGAGGCTTCGGCGACAGCGAGGTGAAATTTCAGATCCGCCACGGCAAGGCTCTCTGCCGTGTGTCCCTCTTCGCCCATGGCAACGGCGAGCCGCATCATACGGCTGATTTCCGCTTCCGAGGCGTTTCGCGCGGCCAGGGCTGCTGCATGCGGCTCGAAGGCGAGGCGCACTTCACTCAGGTGGTAGAGAAAATCTTCATCGACCCCGCACTCGAAATGCCAGGTCAGGATATCGCTGTCGAACAGGTTCCAGTCGTTGCGCGGCGTTACGCGCGTGCCGATGCGGGCACGGGGCACGACCAGCCCCTTGGCGGCAAGCGTCTTCATGGACTCGCGCAGTACTGTTCGCGACACCTTGAAGCGCGCGGCGAGCTCCGGATCTCCCGGAAGGATCGAGCCCACAGGAAACTCGCCGGATATGATCGCCTTTCCCAGTTGATCGACGACATGCGCATGGCTCGTGCGTTTGCGCGAGCCGGACACAACGGTTTCCAGCAAACTCCTGTTCAATCCATCTCCTCCAGGCACTCCCCTGCCTGACTTTGCCGACACACGGATATCGGTGCTGCGCAGCGCCGCCGACCGTTTGTCCAAACTTGCGCAAACGAGTGTAGTTTGATCGACCGATTCCGGAAAGCCCCCGGAAAGACAGGCGAAATCGGCGTTGGCAAACGATGTCCGATCGTAGCCGCACAGGCTTGCCATGCCCCATTCTGAAACGAACAAACCCCGCCAGGCGGCGGGGTTTGCCCCACTTCGCTTCTGTGCAGCCGTTTACTTCGGCAGTTGGTCGTCGACGCCCTCGACGTAGAAGTTCATGCCGAGCAGGGTGCCGTCATCAGACGTTGCGCCGGCTGCGAGCCATTCGCTGCCGTCCTGCTTCTTCAGCGGGCCGGTGAAGGGCTTGAGCTCGCCCGACTTGATCTTGGCTTCGGTTTCCTCGGCCAGCTTCTTCACGTCATCAGGCATGTTGGTGTAGGGCGCCATCGTCAGGATGCCGTCCTTCAGGCCGTCCCAGCTCGATGTCGTTTCCCACTTGCCGTCGAGGAAAGCCTGCGTGCGTTTGATGTAATAGGCGCCCCAGGTGTCGACAATGGCCGTCAGCTGCGTCTCCGGGCCAGCCTTGATCATGTCGGAAGCCTGGCCGAAGGCCTTGATGCCGCGTTCCGCGGCAACCTGCATCGGAGCCGTCGTGTCGGTGTGCTGCGTCAGGATGTCGACGCCCTGGTCAACCAGCGCCTTGGCGGCATCGGCTTCCTTGCCGGGGTCAAACCAGGTGTTTGCCCACACGACCTTGATCTTGAAATCGGGGTTTACCGAGCGCGCACCGATGATGAAGGAGTTGATGCCCATCACCACTTCCGGGATCGGGAAGGATGCGATGTAGCCGGCGACGCCCTTCTGCGACATTTTCGCGGCGATCTGGCCCTGGATGTAGCGGCCTTCATAGAAGCGGCTGTTGTAGGTCGCGACGTTCGGCGCGGTCTTGTAGCCGGTGGCATGTTCGAACTTCACGTCCGGGAACTTCTGCGCGATCTTGATGGTCGCATCCATGAAGCCGAACGACGTCGTGAAGATCAGGCCGCAACCAGAGCGTGCCAGGCGCTCGATTGCGCGCTCCGCATCGGGGCCTTCCGGCACGCTTTCGAGATACTGGGTCTCGATCTTGTCGCCGAGTTGCTTTTCCAGCTCCTGACGGCCGATGTCGTGCGCCTGGGTCCAGCCGCCATCGGTCTTGGCACCGACGTAGACGAAGCAGACCTTGGCCTTTTCCTGAGCGCTGGCACCCGTGGCGAAGCCGATCACCGCCGCGGTGCTTGCGAGAGCGAGCAGTAGTTTCTTCATTTTTTTACCCCTGTCGGTTTGAGAAACGTTTGTCTGAAATACTGTCTGTCAGCGGTCCGGCACGAACGGTTTGCCGAGCGATGCCGGTGTATTGATCAAGGTCATGCGCCGGTTGTGCGAAATGAGAATGAGTACGACGATCGTCGCCACATAAGGAAGCGATGAAAGGAGTTGTGAGGGAATACCCAGACCGAAGGCCTGCGCATGCAGCTGGCTGATCGAGACCGCACCGAAGAGATAGCCGCCGGCCACCAGCCGCCAGGGCCGCCAGGAAGAAAAGACCACCAGCGCCAGCCCGATCCAGCCGCGCCCCGCCGACATGTTTTCCACCCATTGCGGCGTGTAGACGAGCGACAGCTGCGCACCGGCGAGCCCGGCGCAAGCGCCGCCGAACATGACGGCCAGATAACGGGTGCGGATGACGTCAACGCCGAGCGCGTGCGCGGAAGCGTGGCTGTCGCCGACAGCCCTGAGCTTGAGACCGGCGCGGCTGCGAAACAGGAACCAGTGCACGCCGGCGACAATCGCAATCGATAGATAAAAGATGATGTCCTGTCGGAACAGCAGCGGACCGATAACCGGAATGTCCGCCAGAAGCGGTATCGTGATCGGCTGCAGCTTGATGCCCTGAAGGCCGAGGAAACTCTCGCCCATCATGCCGGAAACGCCGATCCCGAGCAGCGTCAGGGCAAGGCCGGTCGCCACCTGGTTTGCCACGAGCGTCAACGTCAGGAAAGCGAAGAGCTGCGAGAAGATCGCGCCGCAGGCAACACCTGCAAGCATGCCGAGATAGGGCGAGCCGGTAATCTGGGTGATCGCGAAGGCGGAGACCGCCCCCATGATCATCATGCCTTCGACGCCGAGGTTGAGAACGCCTGAGCGTTCCGTCACCAGTTCGCCGATCGCGGCGAGCACCAGCGGGGTCGCGGCGGTGATGACACTCAAGAGGATCGCTTCGACAATACCCATCAGCGGCTCACCTCGGTGTTTGTCGCGGTCAACCGGTCGAAGACCAGTTTGATGCGGTAGTGGATGAGGGTGTCGCAGGAGAGCACGAAGAAGAGCAGCAATCCCTGGAAGACGCGCGTCACCTTTTCGGAAACGCCGATCGAAAGCTGCGCCGCTTCACCGCCGAGATAGGTCAAGGCGAGCACCAGGCCGGCGGCCACAATGCCGAGCGGATTGAGGCGACCAAGGAAGGCGACGATGATCGCGGTGAAGCCGTAGCCGGGCGAGATGACCGGGCGCAGCTGCTGGATCGCACCGCTGACCTCGGATATGCCGGCGAGCCCAGCCAAGGCGCCGGACAGCAGCATCGAAAACCAGATCATCCGGCGCGACGAGAAACCGGCAAAGCGCCCTGCCCGTTCCGACTGGCCGAGAACGGAAATCTCGAAGCCCTTCAGCGTGTAGCGCATCATGAACCAGACGAGGACTGCCGCGATGATGGCGAAAGCGAAGCCCCAATGGGTCCGTCCCGAGGCGATCATCTCCGGCAGGATCGCATCGACGGCGAAAGTGCGCGTCTCCGGAAAATTCATCCCACCCGGGTTGCGCCAGGGGCCACGCACCAGCCAGTCGAGAAAGAGCTGAGCGACATAGACCAGCATCAGGCTCGTCAGGATTTCATTGGTGTTCATATGCGCCTTGAGGAAGGCGGGAATTGCCGCAAACAAAGCGCCGCCGAGCATGCCCATTAGCATCATCAGCGGCAGCACCAGCGGCGACTGCCAGTCGTAGAAGACCACCGGCAGGATCGAACCGGCGATGGCGCCCATGATGAACTGGCCCTCGGCACCGATGTTCCAGTTGTTGGAGCGGAAGCAGACCGAAAGCCCGACGCCGATCAGGATCAGGGGGGCTGCCTTGATCGCCAGTTCGTGCAGCGACCAGACCTCGCTCAACGGTTCGACGAAGAAGCTGTAGAGCGCCATCACCGGGTTCTTGCCGAGCAGCGCGAACATGATGCCGCCGAAGACAATCGTCAGCAGGAAGGCGATGAACGGCGACAGGATCGAAAACAGCGTCGAGACCTTGGCGCGCTTTTCCAGTTCAATGCGCATGTGCGGCCTCCGTGCCTTCCGTCTTGCCGTACATGCCGCCCATCAGCAGGCCGATCTTTTCGCGCGAGAGTTCTTTCGCCGGATAGGGATCGGAGAGCCGCCCGTCGCTGATGACGGCGATTTCCGTCGCCACCTCGAAGATCTCGTCCAGATCCTGGCTGATGACGAGAACAGCCGAGCCCGCCTTGGCAAGGTCAACGAGCGCCTGGCGAATACGGCTGGCGGCGCCGGCATCGACACCCCAGGTCGGTTGATTGACGACGAGCACGCTCGGCTGCCGGTCGAGCTCACGGCCGACGATGAACTTCTGCAGGTTGCCGCCCGACAGCGAGCCCGCCGGCGGGTCCTCGCCGCTCTTGCGCACGTCCATCGCCTCGGAAATGCGCTTCGTGGCGCTCGTCACCGCATCGCGGCGGATGATCTTGAGGAAACCGCCACCAAGGAATGCCTTGGCGTCCGAACGGCTGCGGGCAAGCACGAGATTGTCCGAGAGCGGCAGCGCCGATACGGCGGCATGGCCGTGGCGCTCTTCGGGAACGAAGCCCGCGCCCATCAGGCGGCGGGCATTGATGTTCCTGTTGCCGACCGGCTTCTGCCGGATCTGCACGGCATTCTCGTCAACGACCGGATACTCGCCCGACAGCGCATCGAAGAGTTCGCCCTGGCCATTGCCGGCGACACCGGAGATTGCCAGCACCTCGCCGGCGTGGACCTTTAGACAGATGTTCTTCAGCGAAACGGCAAAGGGTGTGCGGGCCGGAACCGTCAGATGCCGCGCCTCGAGCTGCACCTGGCCCTTGGCGCTCGTGCCTTCGGCCGTCACCGCCGCGACGTCACTTCCAACCATCATGCGCGCCAGCGACGACGGGGTCTCCGCCTTCGGATCGCAAGCGCCCGTCACCTTGCCGTGACGCAGCACCGTTGCGCGGTCGCAGATGCGTTGGACCTCTTCGAGCCGGTGGCTGATATAGAGAACCGAGCGGCCCTCCGCCTTCAGCTTGTAGAGCGTTTCGAACAGGCGATCGGCTTCCTGCGGAGTCAGAACCGAAGTCGGCTCGTCGAGAATGATGAGGCGCGGGTTCTGCAGCAGCGCGCGCACGATCTCGATCCGCTGGCGCTCGCCCACGGAAAGATCGGCCACATGCGCCTTGGGGTCGAGCGGCAAGCCGTAGGCATGCGATAGGCGCGAAGCCTCTTCCGCCACCTTCGCGAGCGAGATGTTCGCATCCATGGAGAGCGCAATGTTTTCCGCGACGGTCAGCGCCTCGAACAGCGAAAAATGCTGGAAAACCATGCCGATGCCGAGTTTGCGCGCGGCGGCGGGATTGGCGATGCGCACGCTCTGGCCCTGCCAAAGGATCTCTCCTGCCGTCGGCGCCAATACGCCGAACAGCATCTTCACCAGGGTCGATTTTCCGGCACCGTTTTCGCCGAGAAGGGCGTGGATTTCGCCCTGTTCAATCTGCAGATTGATCCCATTGCAGGCCGCGAAGCTGCCAAACAATTTCGTCAGGTTGCTCACAGCCAATAGGTGACCGTTCGCCGCTACTCCCTCAACAGGCACGCTGCCCTCTTTCCCCTCTGTTGATCCGCGTCCGCCTTAAGGCTTCGATCACGGAATCAGCAGTGTTGTTCCACTTGTTTTTCTTGTCTCGAGATCCGTATGCGCCCGCCCTGCATCGGCGAGCGGATAAGTCTGATTTATATTGATACGCACTTTGTTGCTTTGCACAATATCAAACAGGGAATTTGCACACGCTTCCAGCGCAGGCCGCGTGGCAACGTAACCGAAGAGTGTCGGACGGGTCGCGAAAATCGATCCCTTCTGCGCCAGAATGCCGATGCTAAACGCGTCCACCGGACCGGACGAATTGCCGAAGCTGACCCAGAGACCGCGCGGCTTCAGGCAGTCCAGCGACGCCGGATAGGTATCGCGCCCGACGGAATCGTAGACGACATCAACACCGCGGCCATCGGTCAATTCCTTCACCCGCGCGACAAAATTGTCGGTGCTGTAGTTGATGACGTGGTCGTAGCCGTGCGCCAGCGCCAGATCGATCTTGCCCTGCGAGCCCGCGGTGCCGATCACGGTTGCGCCAAGCGCCTTTGCCCACTGCCCAGCGATTAGACCGACGCCGCCGGCGGCCGCATGGAACAGGATCGTCGCGCCGGGGCCCACCTGATATGTCTGGTTGAGCAGATATTGCGCCGTCATGCCCTTCAACATCATCGCCGCCGCGGTCTCGAGGCTGATGCCGTCTGGCACATTCACCAGTTGCGAGGCGTCGACATTGCGCTCACTGGCATAGGCGCCGTCGGCCGACGCATAGGCGACGCGATCACCAACGGAGAAGAGGCTGACGCCATCGCCAACCGCCGTGACGATGCCTGCGCCCTCCTTGCCCGGCACGAAAGGCAGGCCAGAGGCGGATTTATAGAGGCCGGTGCGGAAATAGACGTCGATGAAGTTGAGGCCAACAGCAACCTGGCGGATCTGCACCTCGCCCGGACCCGGCGGCGAGAGCGTGACGCCTTCGAGTTTCAGGACCTCCGGTCCACCGAGTTCGCGTACCACAATCGCCTGTGCCATTGCCTGCTCCTATTTCTGGCCGAGACTTGGAAAAATCTGCAGCACGAAGCCAATTACGTAGAGATAGATGCCTGTCACGACAAAACCGGTCACGACCCAAGCCGGCGTCGCGAAATGCAGGAGCAGCGCATAGACACCCAGCGCCGACCAGATCAGGAAGACGCCGAGGTTCAGCGGCCGCAAACGCTGGACGCGGACCGGGTGAAGGAAATTGATCGGCAGGAAGGTCAGCACCACGGAGACGAAGACGACGACCGACGCCGTCACCTCGCTCGCCTGGATGACGAACAGCGTGAAGACCACCATGTTCCAGACGACGGGGAAGCCAGAGAAAAAGTATTCATCCGTTTTCATGCCCATGTCGGCATAGTAGATCGCGCTCGAGACGACGATCGCACCCGCCGCCACGAAGGACCATGGCTCGCCGATCATGCCACTCTGATAGAGCGCAAAGGCCGGCAGCAGGACATAGGTCACGTAGTCGATGACGTTGTCGAGCGTGTCGCCCGACCAGTTGGGCAGCACTTCCTTGACGCGGACCTTGCGGGCGATCGGCCCATCGATACCATCGACGAGCAGCGCCAGGCCCAGCCACCAGAACATATCGACGAAGCGGTGCTCGGCCGCCGCAACGACGCCGAGGAAAGCAAGAAACGATCCCGAGGCGGTCAAGATATGCACGGAAAAGGCGCGAATCTCGGCGTAGGGAACTCGTTTGTAGTTAAAGAACTTCATCTGCGGACGCCGCCCACCCCTGCTGTTTTCCCCGTACGGACCCGGAAGCCCGCCTCAACCGCTCTGCGGCGCATTGGGCGTAATATGCACCCTTTGCAACGCATCGCCACTAAAATTCAAGCTCGGTCGCTTCCTGCAGCCCCATTGTCCTGTGGACACCTGCAAATTGCTTCTGCGCTGATTCTACCCATTTATTTCGCTCTCGCCCGCGACTAGAGGTATGATCGAGGCTCGGCCAAGACGCCTCGCAGCGTGCGTGAAAGGTTGGTTGCCTCATGGATCACTACGATATCGCCATCATCGGTGCAGGTCTCGCGGGATCGCTCGCGGCCATCGCGCTTGCCGACGCCGGTTACCACGTCGCCTTGATCGGTCCGGAGCCGACGGTCGCCGACGGACGCACCACGGCGCTGATGGACCAATCGATCGAGTATCTCAAAAAGCTCAACCTTTGGGAAAAGGTCGAGCCGCTGACGGCAACGCTCTCGACCATGCGCATTCTCGACGGAACCAACCGGCTGCTGCGTGCGCCGCCGGTCAATTTTCGCGCCTCGGAAGTCGGGCTCGACGCCTTTGGTTACAACATCCCGAACGCGCCTTTCATCGACATTCTCCGCCAGCGGGCCGAAGAGAGCCCGAAGCTGACGCGCATCACCGCCTCCGCAATCGGCTTCGACCTTTCGGATACTGTCGCGACGATCGAGCTGGCAAACGGCAGCCAATGCAGTGCGCATCTGCTCGTCGGCGCCGATGGCCGCCGCTCGCCGGTGCGCGAAGCGGCAAAGATCTCCGTCAGCACCTGGTCCTATCCGCAGACGGCGGTCGTTTTGAACTTTGCGCACGAACTGCCGCACCAGAACATCTCGACCGAGTTCCACACCGAAAGCGGCCCCTTCACCCAGGTTCCCCTGCCCGGCAACCGCTCCAGCCTCGTCTGGGTACGCAAACCCGACGATGCCGCACAGACGCTGACGTTGGATCTTGCTGCACTCTCCCGCGCGGTCGAGGACCGGATGCAATCGATTCTCGGCAAGGTGACGGTCGAGGGCACGCCGCAATCCTTCCCGCTTTCGGGCATGACCGCGCGGCGCTTCGGCAAGGGGCGTGTCGTGCTCCTCGGCGAGGCGGCGCACGCCTTTCCGCCGATCGGTGCCCAAGGCCTGAACCTCAGCCTGCGCGATGTGATGACGCTCGTCGATATCATCGGTACGGCCAGTGGAGAAACGCTCGCCGGCGATATCGGCGATCGTTTCGATAGCCGCCGCCGGCCGGACATCATCAGCCGCACGGCGAGCGTGGATCTGCTCAATCGCTCGCTGCTTTCCGGCTTCCTGCCGGTGCAGGCGCTACGCGCCCTCGGGCTGCACGTGCTTTCCGCCGTCGGGCCGCTCCGCAGCCTCCTGATGCGCGAAGGCGTTCATCCCGGCAGCGCGCTTCACGCCTTTAGGGATAGCCTACGGGAAAAGATCGGGCGGAAGAGCGCCTGAGCGGATCAGGTAAAGCAGGCCGGTGACGGTTGCGACCGACAGCGTCGTTGTGATCAAGATCGTCGCCGAGGCCCGCTCCTGCCATACGCCATACTGGTGGCCGATGACGAAGACGTTCGTTGCCGTCGGTAGTGCTGCCAGCAGCACCGCGGTCTGCACCCAGATCGGATCATAGTTGCCCGTCAGGCTCATGGCCGTGAACATGACGAGCGGATGTAAAAGCAGCTTGGCCGGAACGATGTAGCCGATCTCGACGGGAATGCGCTTGATCGGGCGCAGCGCCAGTGTCACGCCCATGGCAAAGAGCGCGCAAGGTGCTGCACACTGCGCGAGATAATCGATGAGCCGCTGAACCGGCACCGGCGGCTGCACCGCGAAGAAGGCGGCGACGACGCCGGCGAGCGTCGCAAGGATGAACGGGTGCAGGATGATCTTGCGCGCGACACTTGCGGCAAACACCAGCGGTTTTTCCTGTCGGCCGCCTGATATCGCCATCATCGCCGGCGCGACGGCGAAATGGGCTGCATTCTCGAAACTGAAGATCAGCGCCACCGGCACCGCGGCCGCATCACCCAACGCAAGAAGCGCCAGGCCGGGACCCATGTAGCCGATATTGCCATAGGCGGCGCCGAAGCCCTGGATCGTCGCCTCGGCAATGGAGTTGCGCCTGATATAGACGCCGATGAGAAAGATCAGCGAGAACACGATATAAGTCGCCCCGACCGTCGTCAGGATGAAGTCGGCGCGCGCCAGCTGCTCGATCGGCGTGCGTGAGACGAGCTTGAAGAACAGCGCTGGCAGGGCGAGATAGATGATGAAAGTGTTGAGCCACCCCATTGCCTCGCCTGGATGCTGGACGAAACGCGCCGTCAGATAGCCGAGAAAGATCAGGCCGAAGAACGGCATCACCAGGCCCGCGATTTCCGTCATCTTTCCCCTCGCATCTTTCACTTCCCCGCGCCGGCACCTACAGCGCCGCGCGTCTTACCAGACGCGCAAAGGTCGCTGCAGCACTTTGAATTGCAGCATGTTTTTGTACTTTAATCGGGTACGATTAAAGGAAACATGCAGTAGCCTTCGCACGCCTAGCCCATGAACCGGCCTGACGATTAGGCCGGCCCTTAGGAAAAGTGATTCCGAAATACGAGGGTATGCCCTAGCCGATTTTCATCAGGATCGGGAAGGTCGTCTGGAACCAGATGGCGACGGAACTGATGAAACCGAAGAGGAAAGCGAGGCCCGCCAGCACCAACAGGCCGCCCATCAGCTTCTCGACCAGGCCGAGATGACGGCGGAAGCGCAACAGGAAGCGCATGAAGGCGCCAGAGAAGCCAGCCGCGATCCAGAACGGAATGGCAAGCCCGAGCGAATAGACGGCCAGCAGCATGGCGCCGTCGGACACCGTGTCACGAGCAGCGGCGACACCGAGGATCGTGCCGAGTACCGGACCGATGCAGGGCGTCCAGCCGAAGGCGAAGGCTAGCCCCATGATATAGGCGCCGGAGAGCGTCGCCGGCTTGCCGCCGCCCTGGAAGCGTGCCTCGCGCGCCAGCAGCCCGATCTTGAACACGCCGAGGAAATGCAGGCCCATGATGATGATGATCACGCCGCCGATGCGCGACAGGAGATCCATATGCTGCCTGAGCAGCATGCCGATCGACGAGGCCCCTGCCCCAAGGGCCACAAAGACAGTTGCGAACCCGAGCGTGAACAACAGCGCCGCCGGCAGGACCGCACGCCGGGTGCTTCCGACCGTCGCCGCATCGCCGCTACGAAACTGGTCGACCGAAACGCCCGCCATGTAACAAAGATAGGGCGGCACGAGTGGCAGAACACAAGGGGAAAGGAACGAGAGGGCGCCGGCAAGAATGGCGGTCCAGATGGAAATATCGGCGATCGACAACGGCAAGAACTCCGGCATGCGGCATTTGGGCCATTCCTTAGCCGCAGGATCATGATGATACCAATCACCTTTTGGCGATCATTGCGCCATGCACCGTTTCTTCACAAAAGCCGCAATTTTTCGGTTGACCGACAGGAAACACGCGTGCATATGTCCGCCCACTTCCGCCGGGCTTCACAGCCGCGGCCAGGGAGCGCGTAGCTCAGCCGGTAGAGCAACTGACTTTTAATCAGTAGGTCCAGGGTTCGAATCCCTGCGCGCTCACCAACGAATTCAAGGGGTTAGGGCCATTCCTAGCCCCTTTTTCATGCGCCCCAGCAATAACATGCTTTCCCTTATTCTCCGGGCTTTTTTAGGCGCTTCCCGCCCTTCCCGGTATCAAAATGGTCTCACGAAAACATGAGGGCGGAACGCCTTCAGAGCCGTCGGCTCCAGAGACCCTTGCATGCGCCCGGAAGTTGCCACTTGGATGTGGCGCGGCGGCGGCTTTGGCACACATTTGCACTAGCTTTGTCACAACGAGAAATCCGTAGCGCGCCTTTTTGGCGACGGTCACCCCGAGGCCCGCAACTTCCGTCTAGTTGCATTGCCGCAGTGTCGGCTCATAATCGCGCCATCGCCGGGCGTAGATGAGGGCCTCGGCGGCTGGAAGATCATCACGCTTTCGCCCCAGTATAGGAGGTCGCGCGATGTCTCCGACGACCAATTCGAAGATGCTTCTCCCGCACGAAATCGACCAGATAGACCAGATTTTTAAGGACGTCCTGCGTGGGCTCGGCCTGTCGCGGAATAGTGAGGCCGCTGAGGCGATCGCAAGCCGCATTATCAATTGCTACCAAGGCGGCGTTCGTGAGAGCGGCGCTCTGAAACACATGATCGGATTCTACAAATCCGCTGCGTTGGATCCGAACGCGGACACTCTTCGGCAGGGCAACCAAGAGGTCTCGATGGAGGAGATTGCGGGAGGCCTAAACAGCCGGATCACCCCGGACGAACTAGACATGCTTCAACGGACGTTCGACCGGGTGTGCATCTGGTGCAGTATCCCGCGTCATGGAAAACGCGCCGATTTACTGGCCCGGTACATCACCGATCAATTCCGCGAGGGACTGAGCGACGAGGCCGCACTGTTCGGCGACGCCATGTGGCGGGAGCAGAATTCCGACGCCGCTCGATATCGCCCGGATGCCTAGCTCCGTTTCGGGATATCACACTGGACTTAAGTTCAAGATCACCAGCAGGCTATCTGATCTGCAATAATGTGAGGCGCGTTGGCAGCTTACATTGTGCATTCTCGCCACTATGAGGGGGTCATGCCCGAGCGCAAGCCGACGACCTCATCGACCTGCTGAATGTCCTCACGCGATTCCCGCTAAAAATCGAAGTAGACCGTAACGCCGGATCGACGCTGGTAGCGGTAATAGTCGCGGTAGCCATAGTAGCCGCGGTCACGGTAGCCACCATAGTAACCGTAATGGCGGGGGTAGCACCTGCCATAGTAACCGCAGGCGTACCGCCTATCCCACCGACGATCCCACCGGCGATCCGCGCGCCAATGACGATGACTCCGGTGCTTAACCAGTTCGACAGTGTCCGTCTGCACTTGGACGGGTTTCGGCGCGAAAATCGGAGCGGCGCTTAGCGGCAACGCGAAAGACGCAGCCAAGCCAATCGCTGCGAAGGCGGATAAGAGCTTTTTCATCGTAACTCCTCCTATCTGCCAATTACTGTGGGCTGATCAGCCTGAACCTCCGATGAACAATGGACCCCGCACGGGCCGAGTGGTCTGGCACCATCGGAGCCGTCCCCGCGAGCGGTATGGCGGCGGCGCAGGCGTGCAGTTCCGGAACTTCCTGTCGAATCGACAGTTCCTTCCCTGACCACCACAAGGAGAAACATCGTGGCGAAAGATCTGAAAGCGGGCTTCACCGGAAAACCCATCGAACCACCTACAGGCGCCCGCAAGGTCGCAAAGACAGCCGCCGACGCCGTGAGCCGTGAGGCAAACGCCGCGGCGGTCGGGGCCGCAGATCACCCGTACACTGCAGCCGGACTAGCGCTTGCCGTCGGCTTGCTTGCGTTTGCGATTGGCTACGTCATGGGCCGATCGTCGGTCGCCAGCGGGCAAAGCTACTGGCGATAGTTGCCCCTGCGCTTAGATGATCTACCGCCGGTTGGTGGACCGCCGGCTGTGGGCCTCGAGCGAGCAATGCCTGACCGTCAGAGATTCCTTGCTCCCAGCAAAACACCACTATCGACAATTGCGCGCGTTGCGTAGATGCTTAAGCTCGCGCTGAGGATGCAGAGTGGTGAACTCCCAGGTTGATTTGTAGCAAAGGGGTGAAAGCATGAAAAAGCTTATCATTGCGATTGGAATGATTGGTACGCTTGCGTCCTGCACGCAGACCGAGAAAGGGACGGCGATTGGCGCTGGCACCGGTGCCATCATCGGGGGCGCCGTGAGCGATAGCTGGGGCGGCGCGGCAATCGGCGCTGTCGCCGGCGGCGTCATAGGCAACCTGATCGGTCGTTCGCAAGAGCGCGCCGGCTATTGCATCTATCGTGATCGCTACGGTCGGCGATACGAAGCACGCTGCCGATAACAGCAACATTCGGAGCGGACGGGGTGTCAATTTCGACGCTCCGTAGCTTCGAATCTGGCCAGCGGCCTTCCCATCGCCAACAACCTAGCCGCCACGCGTAGCGCCTGGGCGGTCGGGCCATGTTTTTGGATGGGGCCAAGCCATGCCGGCACCAGCTTCTCGGTGCCAAGTACAAGATGGCGGTGACGACTAGCATCGATGCCCGCTGGAGCAGCGATAACTGCCGAACAGCATGAGACGTCCT
Organism: Ensifer sp. Root278; assembly: GCF_001429285.1. Taxonomy (GTDB): domain Bacteria; phylum Pseudomonadota; class Alphaproteobacteria; order Rhizobiales; family Rhizobiaceae; genus Ensifer. The sequence goes on along the minus strand of NZ_LMJJ01000044.1, from coordinate 235,572 downwards.
TTATCAAGCGTGTTAGACTGCGGAAATGACTGACGAAGAGCAGACGTACGAGTATTCAGAATTTTCCGGCCAGTTCAGTGACGACGGCGTCGTCGTCGAATTGCGCATTTATCGGCCAGCGGGCTCGAATCTCGATTGGGTCCTCGAGGTTATCGATGAGGAAGGTTTTTCCACCACGTGGGAGGAACCCTTCCCCACCGATCGCGAAGCCTTTGAGGAGTTCATTGCGACCGTGCGGCGAGACGGCATCCAGGCGTTTACCGACGAACCGCCGCAGACGGTCCACTGACCCCTAGTCCTGATCTGAATATCTGAGATGTCTACAGCGCCGCGCGTCTTATCAGACGCGCAAAGGTCGCTGTAGCACTTTGAATTGCTGCATTTTTTTGTCCTTTAATCGGGTACGATTAAAGGACAAAAACATGCAGCAGGCGCGTTTGGCCTTTGCCAACGCTAAGCCGCAGCCGCTCGCCGCGCCAGCCGCATCTTCAGTGGGCTCATGCCGTATTCGCGGCTATAGGCACGCGAGAAAGCCGACAGGCTGTCGAAGCCGCAGCGGAGTGCAATCTCGCGAATCGGGCTGCCAGAATCGCGAACCAGACGGTGTGCGACCTGAAGGCGAAGGCGCAGATAGTAGGCGCCGGGACTGGTCGACAGTCCCCGCGCAAAAAGTAACTCCAGCTTGCGCTGCGAAATCGACAGCCGCTTCGTTAAAGCCGCGATCGTCAACGGACGCTCAAGGGTGCGCTCCATCAGCCGAATCGCCTCGGCGAGCTCCGGGTCGCGCGTCTCGATGCGCCCAAGCGAAACGAATGGCTGAACGTCGGTCGCGTTGTGCGTTTGGTCGTAGACGAAGATGCTGGCGACATCGAGTGCCAGCGCCGAACCCAATCTCTGCGTGATCCAGTGCAGCATCATGTCGAAGGTCGGCGATGCGCCGCCCGATGTCCAGAACTTGCCGTCGGCGACGAAGCGGTCGCCAAGCACGGTCAAGGCCGGAAAAGCCTGGCTGAAATCTTCGAGCTCTTCCCAGTGGGCGGTCGCCCGCCGGCCATTGAGCAAGCCGGTTCGCCCGAGCAGCCAACAGCCTGACTCGATGCCGGCGACGATGTCGAAATGCCGGGAGGACTCCTGCAGGATCCCGATGAATTTTTTTCCCACATGCCGGTCGAGATTGAAACCGCCAATCACCAGCAGCGCGTCGCCGGCGAGCGGCTGGGCAAAGGTGCCATCGACCACGATCGGCACGCCGCAGGTCAACGTCACCGCCTTTCCATCCGCCGAGAGCAACCGCCAGCGAAATACATCGCGACCGCAGATGCGGTTGGCAGCGCGCATTGGATCCAGCACCGAGGCGAGCGACATGATCGACGACTCCGGCAGGATGACAACAGAAACTTCGATCACAGATTGTGGGCGTCCATCGGAGGGCATGCGGGAAATGTCAATTTTTGAGCGATAAATGTCAATTCCGGAAATGGCGTTCGGGCATTATCAGTCCGTATCGATCTCCCTACGCGCGGCGCTGCAGCCCCGCGCAGAGACGTTCCCCTTTCCGCCTTTTGCCGGAACGGGCCGGTTGGAGCCATCCACCGGCCCGTTTTTTTATGTGTCATCACAAGAGGAAGGGCCGCAGGCGGCCGTCACAGACATTGTCGACCAGGCTCACCTGGTCCAGTCTTCGTGCGGACGTCGAGGATCGGCACGGCGTGAGCAAAATACAGACCAATTACAACTTCTACCGGATGTTAGCGAACATATCCGCCACTGGCTCCGGACGTTTCGCACCATCCGCTGACACTGCAGTACTCAGCATCAATATTTTCGGATATTTCGATCGATGTCGTTTTTTTTGACGGAGACTCTTCTCTCCCTGTAGCTGGATGTGGCGTCATGAGCATCACAAGATTTCTACTCATCTTGCCGCTGGTGGCGGTGCTGACCTATCTCGTTCTTCTCGGCCTCATCTATTTTTCGCAGCGCACCCTTCTCTATCCCGGTGCCGACGCCACTGCCGCACCGAACCCAGCGAGTTGGGGTGAGAACGTCTCCGTCAAAACACCGGATGGTGAGACGCTGCACGGGCTTTATAGTCACGGTAAGCCCGACAAACCCGGTGTGCTGCTCTTTTTCGGGAATGGAGATCGAACAGACAACTATGGGTTTCTCGCACAGGCATTGGCTGCGCGGGACATTGGATTGCTTGCGATTTCCTATCGCGGCTATCCGGGATCGACCGGCTCACCAAGCGAGGACGGCTTGCTGACCGACGGCATCGCGGCGTTCGACTGGCTGGCGCATCGCAACAAAGGGGGCATCGTCGTGCTCGGCCGCTCGCTCGGCACCGGCGTCGCCGTGAACACGGCGGCACAAAGGCCAGTCTCCGGCGTGATCCTTATCTCCCCATATCTGTCGGTTCTGTCGGCCGCCGAAGCGCGCTATCCGTTCCTGCCGGTCGCGCTTCTCATCAAGGATCCCTTCCGCTCCGACCTCAAAATAACGACGGTGAAGCAACCAAAGCTTTTCATTCACGGGCGGTTGGACGACAGCATTCCCCTGTCGTCGGGCGAGGCGCTCTATCGCATTGCGCCTGAACCCAAGCAGATGCAGATCGACGAGCGCGCCGGCCACAACGACATCTGGAACGACAATACGGTAAGCGAGGTTATCCACTTCGTGGAGGCGCTGAAGCGGAACGCCACATAGGCCGCCCTGCGCACCTCGTGACAGGATCCACAAATTCTATCGAAGAAACAGATCGTTAGAAACTTGGCGACCCCTGCAGGATTCGAACCTGCGACAACCTGCTTAGAAGGCAGGTGCTCTATCCAACTGAGCTAAGGGGCCGTCCCGGGCTTCGCCCGTCGAATGCGACCGGAGGACTTAGTGGGTCCAGGGCTGCATCCGGTTGAAACGGAAGTTGTCCGGATAGGACACGCTCTTGCGCGTCGCTTCCTTCGGCGCGATCACGCGGTATTCGATGCCGTTGCGCTCCGCATAAGCGATGGCCTGCTCGGCGTTTTCGAAGGTCAGCCGCAGCTGCTGCTTCATGTCGCCGGAACTGGTGTAGCCCATGATCGGGTCGATCGTGCGCGGCTTTTCCTGATCAAACTCCAGCACCCACAGATTCGTCTTGGCCTTGCCAGACTGCATGGCGGTCTTTGCTGGACGATAGATCTTTGCGGACATGGTTTCGAACGGCTCCATACTTTCGCTGGCAACATTCACGGGCGCCAGCATTCCGTCATCCCATAACGCAGATTGATTTAAAACGGAATGACTTTTGGCCGGATAAATTCGGCTTTTCGGCTAGACGACCGCGCGGGATACAGGTTCCGCTGACACGGCCCTGCAGTCGCCGTTCAACAAGTGCCCAAAAGGCAATATCTGACGAAGTGAAAAGACGCAGGGAGATCAGGAACGCCACCTTCGGCGTTACGATGGTCGGAGTGGAGAGATTCGAACTCCCGACCCTCTGGTCCCAAACCAGATGCGCTACCAGACTGCGCTACACTCCGTGCCAACGGCGCCGGAGATACACGCTTCGCCCTTGGGCTGCAACATGTAATTTCGTTGACGTCCACACTGATGAAACCTGCATTCGTCCCACCCACAGTCCGTGGCAGGCAGAAATGTCCCGAAATGGGACAAAAGTGTCGGTCTGTCATTCGAGTTTAGTAATCGCTAAATCCATTGCGGCTAGAGCCAAGGGTGCACAACTGCACCGCGCCAGCCTCCCAAGCCCGCCCGAGCATCATTCCATGAACACCCAACTCGATCTCACCACCGTTCTGCTGCTTCACAAATCGTCGTTCCTCGTCGGCGCGTTCTGCTTTCTTTATGCCCGCTGGCAATCGCCGCGGGATGAAGGTCTCGGAATTCTCGCGAGCGGCTTCTTCTTCCTAGCTCTTGCGTCGACGCTCGCCGGCTACGGCGAACAGCAGCTGCTGCCGGCCTATCTGTGGACGCTTTCGAGCTTCACGCTCGGGATCGGCGGTTATGCGCTGTTCTGGATCGGTGTGCGCCGCTTGAGCGCTGGCCGGCGACGCAAGGCGGACTGGCTGGCACTTTCGATACCGGCCGCGGGCGCAGCAATCGGTCTTGCCACGCATTTCCATGTGGTCAACTACATCCGCGCCAGTGTGTTCAATGCCACCGCCTTTGCATTTCTGGCGGCCGCCGCCCTCGCCGTCATCGCCGATCGCAACAGGGAGCCGCTGCCGGTACGCGCGCTGTTTGCGGCGGCCATGACCGTCGGTGCCAGCCTCTGCCTTGCCGTGGTGATCGGTCTTGTGAAGCCGGGCGTCATACCGATCACCACCACCTACGCCTTTTTCCTCTCGATCATATGCCACTTCGCGATCGCCCTTTTTGCGCTCGTCCTCGTCAAGGAGAGGGCCGAAGCCGAGCTCAGGTGTTCAGCCGACACCGATGCCTTGACCGGCGCGCGCAACCGACGCTGGTTTCTCACGCAACTGCCTGGATCAAACTGGCATGGCGACTGCCTCATCGTCATGGATCTGGACTTCTTCAAGCGCATCAACGATCGCTATGGCCACCAAGCCGGCGACCAGGCGCTGATCGCCTTTGCCGATCTGATGAGGAAGAACCTCAGAAAGGGCGATTGCTTCGCCCGCCTTGGCGGGGAAGAGTTCGGCCTCTACCTGCCGCAGACCAGCGAAACGCAGGCGCTTTTCATCGCCGAGCGCCTGCGTCGCGCCGTCGAAGAACTCGTGGTGATCGGCAACGAGCAACACATAGCGCTCAGTGTCAGCATGGGCCTCGCAGCCGGCGGCAACGAAGGGTCGTGGGAGGACTTGTTCAACAGGGCAGACGCGGCGCTCTATGAAGCCAAGCGCGGCGGTCGCAACCGCGTCACGTCATTTTCCTCAGTGACTGCTCCTGCTTCAACGTCAATGGAGCTGAGTTTCGGCCGCGTCGGCTGAGGAAGAACGGCTACGCCGTCCAAAAAAGAAGCGGCCGTCCCAATGCAGAGGCCGCTCCAGATTGGAGGTGTAATGCCTCATACTACTCCTATTGAGCGAAATTGCCTGTGGCCAAATTTCACCTATTCCGAGCAAAAAGCCACCATGGCGCGTAGGCATGTCAACTCCGCACTTTGCGCGGCACACGCCGCGGTGTAGAACGGGCACGCAGCCACAATCGCGCTCTCCTGGAGTCTCGCTTTGCCTTTGTAAAATCCGGTCTCGCTAGTTTCACCCCGTACGCCCGATAGCGCCCGACGCTACCGGTATGATATTTCATGCGTTCGTTGAGGTGACGATTCGAGACCGGAATGGCATTGCCGATCTCAAGCCCGGTGCAACACCACCAGGCGGAACCATCACCTACAAACGCTGCCAGACCGCGTCCCCGGAACGGGTACTCAAACCGTCGTCTCGATGGACTTCCTATTGGAAGAACCAGACGACATGTCTCACACATTGACGGTCCTGTGGACCATTGAACCACACGCCGCGCCGCGCCCCTGGCTCGCCTGCAGCCGTTGCCGCGGCGCGCGCCCATTCGAATGCAGCCGCAAGACGCGGCTGAACGCCAACGGCCGGCGGCTGGATGCCTGGCTGATCTATCGCTGCGCCGACTGCGACGACACTTGGAATCGCCCGATCTTCGAGCGGCAGTATGTCCGCGACATCGCACCTGAAACGCTCGATGCGCTTCAGAACAACGACCCGCGCTGGATTCGCCGGGTCTCGTTCGACGTCGAGGGCCTTCGGCGAAGCACCGACAGGATCGAAGAATTCGCCGCTTGCCATGTGACAAGGCGCGTCGTCGCTCGACCGCGGGACGTCTGTACCCATCTTGAGATCGTCCTTGAGGTGCCGTTGGCAGTCAGTATGCGGGCGGATCGCCTGCTGTCGGCGGAACTCGGCCTGTCGCGCAACAGGCTCGTCCGGCTTGAGGAAGCAGGACGGCTGACGCTGCTGTCCGGCTCACGCAAGGCGTTGCAACGGCCCATCCGGGACGGTCTCCGCGTGGCTCTCGATCTCTCGGACGAAGGCGATCGAGGCGAAATTGCCGATCGCGCAGGGGGAATATTGCAGCCTGCATGAACGAACCAAGGAAGCGGCGGCCAGATGCTGGCGCTGCCTGCGCATTGGTCAGAATTTTACACCGACGCCGATGGTGAACTGCTGCTGATCGAGATCGACGTTGACGCCGCCGATGTCCTTGTCGCCATAGTCGTTGTAGCGATACTCGGCGCGCCCGAAGACGTTGTCGGTGAACGAATAATCCACACCGGCGCCGATCGTCCAACCGTTGAAGGTCTCTTTCTCCTTCGAGGCTCCGGGCACATCGACGAAGCCGCGGGTGACCGCCCAGCCTCCTGCCCCGTAAAGCAGCGCTTTGTCGTTCAGCACATAGCCGACGCGTCCGCGTATCGCGCCGGAGACATCGGTGCCGACTTCGGCGGAGGTTCCGCCAACATCGACGCTCTTGTCATTCCAGTTGTAGTTGACATCGCCCTCGATGCCGTAGACCCAATCACCCTGCTGATAGTTGAAACCGGCAAAGGCACCGAGCAAGCCGCCGTTGAAATCTTCTGAACCGCTGCCGCCGGGCGCGCTGAAATCGCCATTCAGCCAGCCGCCACCGCCCTGAAGGCCGACATACCCGCCGGTCCATACGAAAACGGGCGGCGTTTCGACAACCGGCGCCGGCTCCAGCGCCGGCGTCAGGTCTGCCGCCATCGTGTTTTGCGCGAACGCAGCGGCCGCCACGATCGCAACAACCACACTCCGGACCATCACAGATGCCTCCTGTCGTCTTCGGCAGAATATTAGCAATTTATTAAGTTGAAGTCTGCCCAAAAGGCTTTGCAGTCGTCATCGAAAGGATCGATTCGTCTCGATACAGGTGATTTAGGCGCTGATGCCCAAACTACAAGGCCAACGGATGCCAGCTGTCGATTTGTGATCATCTCCCCCGGGATCATCGCCCCGGGATTCGAGCGCCTTCAAGACGGTCTCCGGCCCGAATAGCAAGGCGTTTGACAGTGCCGGCATTGAGCTCGAGAACGAAGGCGACCGGCTCGCCGGAATCAATGATCGCTTCGGAAAATGGGACGGCGCCCTGGCGGATCGTCCGCACCACGCCCTTGTTGTCGATGAACAGCATGTCCAGCGGCAGATAGGTGTTCTTCATCCACATCATCACGCGGCGGGTTTCACCGAAATCGAACAACATGCCGTGATCCGGCGCCATCGACCGGCGGAACATCAGTCCCTGCTCACGCTGGTCGGGATCGACGGCAAGCTCGACGGTCAGTTCGTGCACCTTCCTGTCGGCGGTCACGAGCCGCATCTTGTCCGTGGTGAACTCAACCTCCGCCAAAGCCGCAGCGGCAAAGGCGAACAACAAAAAAAGCGCCACCAGGGCGCTTTTTCCGGAAAGATCTCGTACCGCGAGCATCAGTGCGACCGGCTCGTCGGCGACGGGCCGTCCGGATGGATCTCGGCGGCCATCAGGCCCTTTTCGCCATCGCCGAAGCGCACCAGGACAACCTGTCCCGGACGAAGCTCCGTGAGGCCGAAGCGCCGCAGGGTCTCCATATGAACGAAGATGTCCTCGGTCCCCTCGCCGCGCGTCAGGAAGCCGAAGCCCTTGGTGCGGTTGAACCACTTGACCAGGACCCGTTCGAGGCCGCTGGTCGGCGTCACCTGCACATGGGTGCGCACCGGCGGAAGCTGAGACGGATGTACGGCGGTCGACTGATCCATCGACAGGATGCGGAACGCCTGGTAGCCGCGATCGCGCTTCTGGATGAGAGCCACGACGCGCGCGCCCTCGAGAACCGTCTGGTAACCGTCGCGCCTCAGGCAGGTCACGTGGACCAGCACGTCCTGCATGCCGTTGTCAGGCACGATGAACCCGAAGCCCTTGGCGACGTCGAACCATTTGATCACGCCCGTGATTTCGATGAGGTCGAGAGCGTCACTGCCAAAGTCGTCACCATGCATGACGTCTTTTGAAGATGTCCTATCCGCCATTCTCTCCCAGCCCCTCGTTTACGCGCGACTACCGATACGGTTAACTGATTCTTATTGACCAGAATAACATCGTCCCGCCGCGGATACGCAAGACCCTCGGCATATTTTGGCCGAGATCTAATATGCGGACGCAGCCTTGCCTCTGGCTTGCTGGCGGCTCAGTATACGCCATCTTCTGCAAAACAGGGACATTGCAATGCGCTATCTGCACACGATGGTTCGCGTCAAGAATTTGGACGAGGCCTTGAACTTCTACTGCACGCTTTTCGGCCTGACCGAAATCCGCCGTTACGAGAACGAGAAAGGCCGCTTCACGCTCGTTTTCCTCGCGGCCCCCGGCGACATCGATCGCGCACGCGGAGAACTCTCACCCTGCCTCGAACTCACCTACAACTGGGATACGGAAGATTACACCGGCGGGCGCAATTTCGGTCACCTCGCCTATGAGGTCGACGATATCTACGGCTTCTGCCAGCATCTGATGGACAATGGCGTGACCATCAACCGCCCGCCGCGCGATGGCCATATGGCCTTCGTACGTTCCCCAGATGGCATTTCGATCGAAATCCTGCAGAAGGGCGAGAACCGTCCGGCGCAGGAGCCCTGGGCTTCGATGGCCAATACCGGCGCATGGTAAGCCCCGCGCAATTCTGACTGGCGAGGATGCCCCTATGTGGCCGGTCATACCGGCTGGCATGGCCGAGTCGCCGATCAGCAGCAGCAATGAATGATCCAAGGCCCGGTCGATCCGGGCCTTTGCATGTGTGCAACATGCGGGCTCAAGGTTAGCGCCGGTTTACAAATCGCGTGTCGTTGAGTATTTTTTCGCGCGAAACGTTGATGCCGGGTCCTATCCGCGATGTCTCGTGGCGGCGACCCCCTTTGTACTTGGCCTGATCTTTTCCCGTGGCGTTCTTTCGGACCGCCGCGAGAAACATGAGTTTGTTTGTTCTGAGCGATGTTTCGGAACTGAGACTTAATGCACGACAAGGCGAAGGTTTCGCCCGTCATGCACGGAGAGCGGGGATAGGACGTTGCAACATCCGGATACGAAGGGCGCAGTGCTCGCTGCCATTGCGCGGGCGGCAGCTTTATCCGTCTCACTCCTGGCACTCAGCGGCTGCGTGTCGGCCGTTGCCGACAACGACGTCACCGCCGGGCTGGGCCTTGAGGGACAGACAGCGGCCCAGGCGGCCGAATCGGCCGAGCAAGGCACGGTCCGGGATGCGCAGGTGGCCGCGCTCGGCAGCGATCCGCAGGCGCAACAGACCGCCACCACGCAGGATTCCGGGCAAGCCCAGTCCCTGACGATGCAGAACACAGGCCTGCGTGCCGCTTCTTCCAGCATCTACGGACAGGCAGCGGCGACGCAGGGCATGCCGAATACCCAGCCGCAGGCCAATGGAACTGTGCCGCTGCCGGCGGGCCAGCCCGCCATGAACGCAACCACCAACAGCTTGTTCAGCGGCACCCAGCGACAGCCTCAGCCCATCATGACGCCGCAACAGGGTGCCGCGAACGAGGCCACCGCTGCGCCGGCAGACACGGCGGTCGCAGCCTACGCTCCCGCTCCGGCGCCGGACGCCCTTCCCGCAGCCGTCCCCGTACCGCTCAGCGCCGAGGCGGCCGCCGGCGGCGAAAAATCGGCTGCACCTCAGGCCGTGGCCAATGCAGAGGTTGCGCCAGCCGCGGCTGAAGTGGCGATCGCGGAACCGATGCAGGCGACCGCGGAGGCAAAGGAAAGCGACGGCGACAAGGAAGCGCCGAAAACCTGGACACTCGCAACGCTCTTTGCCGGGAAACGCAAGGAAAAACAGCAGGAAGCACTGCGCGCCGCGCAACCAGCGGAAAAAAAGACGATTACCACCAGCAACGCGAGCCGGCCGCAGACGGCCTCCCTCGCCTACACGCTTCCGGGCGTCAAGCTGACTTCGCTCTATAATTTCGAGCACGAGGAACATCTCGGCGACGACGACGATGGCGCGCCGGTTCAGGTCGCATCCCTGTCGGGCCTGGCACGGCTGGCCCCGAGCGGGTTGATCCTGCAGACCGAGAAGGTTGATGCCGGCTGCTTCAAGCCTGAGCTCATGCAGATGCTGAAGAAGGTGGAAACGCATTACGGCAAGCAGGTGATGGTGACCTCCGGCCTCAGGCCGATCAAGGTCAACCGGGCGAAGCAGTCGCTGCATACCCGCTGCGAGGCAGCAGACATCCAGGTCCAAGGCGTCAGCAAGTGGGATCTTGCCGAATTCCTGCGCAGCGTTCCCGGTCGCGGCGGCGTCGGCACCTATTGCCATACGGAGTCGGTCCATATCGACATCGGCGCTCAGCGAGATTGGAACTGGCGCTGCCGGCGCGGCAAGGGCTGAAGCCAACCGCTTGTTTCCATGGATTATTCCAAGGAATCTACCCTTCGGCTCGCGACTGTGGAATTTTTACAGAAATATGAAGATTGCCGCTTGCGGTTCTCAAATCCTCTGGCTATAAGGCGCCCACACAGCGAGTGCGCCCTTCGTCTATCGGTTAGGACACCAGATTTTCATTCTGGGAAGAGGGGTTCGACTCCCCTAGGGCGTCCCACACAGCGAGTGCGCCCTTCGTCTATCGGTTAGGACACCAGATTTTCATTCTGGGAAGAGGGGTTCGACTCCCCTAGGGCGTGCCACTGTGTTGAGCTTCCTCCCCCACATAAATCACTGATTTTCCCGCCTGACACAGCGATCTTTCCCGTCGCCGACGTCTTCCAATCCGGTCATTTAGTCCGCGGATTTTTCTCGTTGTTTTGAACAGGAAAAGCACAAAAATCCTGAGATTGGCGCTTGCGGTATCCAGAGTCGCTGGCTATAAGGCGCCCACACAGCGAGTGCGCCCTTCGTCTATCGGTTAGGACACCAGATTTTCATTCTGGGAAGAGGGGTTCCCCACACAGCGAGTGCGCCCTTCGTCTATCGGTTAGGACACCAGATTTTCATTCTGGGAAGAGGGGTTCGACTCCCCTAGGGCGTGCCACTGTGTTGATCTCCTCCCCCATGAAAATCGATATTTTCCTCGTCTGAAACGGTGATTTCCTGCCTCGGACACGTCTCCGATTCCGGCCTTCAGGCGCCGAATTTTTCTCGCCGTTTTTTAACAGGAAAAGCACAAAAAACCTGAGATTGACGCTTGCGGTATCCAGAGTCGCTGGCTATAAGGCGCCCACACAGCGAGTGCGCCCTTCGTCTATCGGTTAGGACACCAGATTTTCATTCTGGGAAGAGGGGTTCGGTATCCAGAGTCGCTGGCTATAAGGCGCCCACACAGCGAGTGCGCCCTTCGTCTATCGGTTAGGACACCAGATTTTCATTCTGGGAAGAGGGGTTCGACTCCCCTAGGGCGTGCCACTGTGTTGAATTTCTCCCCCACATCTCCAATATAGCTACGCAGCAAACTTGCGCTTGCGGCTCACTTTCGATCGAATCTCGCGACCTTGTCGCCGGAGCGATGCAGTTGGATTTATGTCGTCGTTTGCGCTGAAAAAGCATAATATCCGCAGCTGAATTGCTCACGGCCGCAAGACTGCGTTGCAAGTTCATCAGTCAGAAGCATGGGCGCCCATCGTCTAGCGGTTAGGACGCCGCCCTCTCACGGCGGCAACACGGGTTCGAGTCCCGTTGGGCGTGCCAATCCCTGCTCGCAAGAGCACCAGCCGCCGCTCAAATCTGAGCGATTCCTGTTCGGCGAGGTTACAGGGCCCTCGCCGCATCCGTGACGCGTAGCTGCACGCGGCGCTGGCCTTGCCAAAGGTCCGCCGAGACCGAACCTGCCACATGAATAGACGTGCCGCGGCTCGCGAGCAGGAAATCGCCGAGTGGCGTCTCCGTTGCCCGGAACGCTATGCCGTCGAGCCGGCTGCCGTCCTGGCCCTCCAGCGTCACCTTGATGTGGTTAGCGCCCACCTGCCGGCTGTCGCGCAGCCGATGCTGCGGGAAGGCAAAGACCGGTTGCGGGTGCGCCGAGCCATAGGGGCCGGCTTGTTCCAGGAGATCGATAAGCTCCAGCGTCGCGCCGGAGGCGGCGAGCGCGCCATCGACCTTGAGCGTCTGGATGGCGACGAGATCGCGCACCGCAGATTCCGCACGCTCCTCGAAGAATTGCCGGAGTTTGCCGAGCTTCGCACGCTCCACCGTGAGGCCGGCGGCCATCGCATGACCGCCCCCTTTGACCAGCAGGCCCCCATCGACGGCCGCCCGGACCATCTTGCCCATGTCGAAGCCATTGATCGAACGGCCAGAGCCGGTGCCGCGCCCATTCGGATCGAAGGCGATGGCAAAGGTCGGCCGGCGGAATTTTTCCTTGATGCGGGCGGCGAGCAGCCCGACGATGCCGGGGTGCCAGTTTTCGCGCGCTGTAACGATCACCGAGGCGCCCTCGCCGGTGCCGTATTCCGCCAGAACCTCGGCCTCGGCCTCGGCCAGCATGGCGGCTTCCATGGCCTGGCGTTCGCGGTTGAGTTCATCAAGCTGCGCAGCGATCTTTTCCGCCGCTCCGGCATCGTCCATCGCCAGAAGGCGGCTGCCGAGCGCTGCGTCGCCGATGCGGCCACCGGCATTGATTCGTGGCCCCACCAGAAACCCCAGGTGATAGGGCGTGACCGGACCGCCGATCGCCGCCTTCCTCAGCAGCGCCGCGAGCCCAACATTTCCCATGTGCCGCGCGGCAATCAGTCCCTTGACGACATAGGCCCGATTGAGCCCCTTGAGCGGCACGACATCGCAGACGGTCGCCAGTGCCACCAGATCGAGCTGGGCCAGCAGATCGAAGGATGCAACACGGACATCGCCGGCATTGCGCAGAACGCGCAGCGTGTTGACGAGAACGAGATAGACGACGCCGGCGGCGCAGAGATGTCCTTGTCCGGAAAGATCGTCCTCCCGGTTGGGATTGACGAGCGCATGACAGGCCGGCAGCGCTGAGCCAACCTGGTGGTGGTCGATGACGACCACATCGATGCCGCGTTTCGCCGCCACCGCGAGCGCTTCATGGCTCGTCGAGCCGCAGTCGACGGTCACGATAAGTTCGGCGCCGTTGTCGATCAGTTGTTCGATGGCCGCGGGATTCGGCCCGTAGCCCTCGAATATCCGATCGGGAATATAGATCTCCGCATCGATGCCGAAATGACGGAGGAAGCGGGTCATCAGTGCCGAAGAGGCGGCACCGTCGACGTCGTAATCGCCGAAGACCACGACCTTTTCGCGCCGCTTGATGGCCACTGCCAGGCGATCGGCGGCCTTGCGGCAATCGGTGAGCGAATCGGGATCCGGCATCAGCGACCGCAGCGTCGGATCGAGGAAGCTCGCCGCGTCGTCAAGCACGACACCGCGGCCGGCAAGCACGCGACCGAGCAGATCGGAATAGCCGTGGACCTGGCTGATGGCGAGCGCCCGGTTCTGGCCGGCCTGATCAAGGCGCGACACCCAGCGCTGGCCGCTGATCGACTGCTCGACGCCGAGAAAGGCCCGCTGTACCGGATCCACCAATTCATCCATGCTCGTCCACCCGCCTGCGCTTATCGCTTCTTAGCGCATAACCCCGAAAATCGTGACCGTTTTTGGAACGGCATACACAGAGATCCACGTTCCTCGCCCGTTTTCGGCACCGCCCGCCTGAAATGCCCAAATAGGAAAGCCTCGCCGGCATGCTTGCACGACGAGGCTTCCAATCTATCGGTGGCAATCCAGCGCTACGCGCCGACTTGCCTTGCTGCCTGAGGTCTATGCCGTCCTCAGTTCGCCTTCGGGCGTTCGATGCGGATGACCTGCGGTTCGCCGACGAGATAACCCTCGCCCTTGATCGCCTTGATGGCATCGCGAACGGAATGCTCCGAGGTCGCATGCGTCACCAGGATGATCGTCTGCGGCTCGCCGCCTTCCATGAGTTGCTTGGAGTGCTGCATGATCGATTCCAGCGAGATGCCGTTGTCCGCCATGCGGGTGGCGATGCTGGCGAAAACGCCGGTGCGGTCGACGACCTTCAGGCGGATGAAGTAGCCGCCTTCGTGGCTCTGGATCTGCGCGCGCTTGTAGGGAAGCAGCGCATGGGTCGGGCGGCCGAAGGCCGGAACGTGCTGGGCGCCGGGACGGCTCTTCGCAATGTCGGCGATATCGCCGAGCACCGCCGAGGCGGTTGCATTGCCGCCGGCACCGGGGCCGACCATCAGCAATTCGCCGAGAATGTCGGATTCGATTGCGACCGCATTGGTCACGCCGTCGACCTGCGCGATGACGGAATCATAGGGCACCATCGTCGGGTGGACGCGCTGCTCGATGCCGCTGTCGGTGCGCTGTGCGACGCCCAGAAGCTTGATCCGGTAACCGAGATCGGCTGCCGCATGGATGTCGTCGATCGAGATGTTGGTGATGCCTTCGAGATAGATGTCGTCGGCCGCAATCGCCGTTCCGAAGGCAAGGCTCGTGAGGATCGACAGCTTGTGCGCCGTGTCGTTGCCCTCGATGTCGAATGCGGGATCCGCTTCGGCATAGCCGAGGCGCTGCGCTTCCTTGAGGCAGGCTTCGAAGGAAAGCTCTTCCTTCTCCATCTTCGTCAGGATGTAATTGCAGGTACCGTTCATGATCCCGTAGACGCGCGAGATCGTGTTGCCGGTCATGGACTCGCGCAGAGCCTTGATGACCGGGATACCGCCGGCAACCGCCGCTTCGTAGTTAAGCAGCGCGCCCTTCTCCTCGGCGATCTTGGCGAGCTCGATGCCATGGGCAGCAAGCAGCGCCTTGTTGGCGGTCACGACATGAATGCCGCGCTCAAGCGCCGCCTTGACGGCTGAATAGGCCGGATCGCCCGAGCCGCCCATCAGCTCGACGAAGACGTCGATATCGGCGTCCCGCGCCAGCGAAACGGCATCTTCGAACCAGGTCGCCTTCGAAAGATCGACGCCGCGATCCCTGTTGCGGTCGCGCGCGGTTACGGCCGTGGTCTCGATTGCCCGCCCGCACGTTGTCGCAAGCATCTCGTGACGATCCTGGAGGATTCGCACGAGCGAGGCACCGACGGTACCTAAGCCCGCAATGCCGATTTTGAGGGCATCTGCCATAGCCATTTCCTAACATGTAGAGGGCGAGCCGCGAGAACCGCGGTGCCGGCGTGGAAGGAGGCGCACACGAAGCGCGCCGCCCGTCTTGGATCATAAGTTAAGCGGGATGCGGGCGGAAAACCGAGTACACTTTTCCTCATCCCGCTCCAATCACCTGTGCGCGTTGAGCGAGATGACGTTGTGCATCGTCTCGTCGGCGGTCGACAGGAATTTCTTGATGTTGCGCGCCGCCTGGCGAATGCGGTGTTCGTTCTCGACGAGAGCGAGACGCACGTAGTCGTCGCCCTGCTCGCCAAAGCCGATGCCCGGAGCAACTGCCACATCAGCCTTCTCGACCAGGAGCTTCGAGAACTCGAGCGAACCGAGATGACGGAACTTTTCCGGGATCTTCGCCCAGGCAAACATGGTCGCTGCCGGCGGCGGCACGTCGAAGCCGGCCTTGCCGAAGCTTTCGACCATCACGTCGCGACGGCGCTTGTAGATGTTGCGGACTTCGGCGATGTCGCTGCCGTCGCCGTTGAGCGCCTGTGTGGCGGCAACCTGGATCGGCGTGAACGCACCATAGTCGAGGTAGGACTTCACCCGCGTCAGTGCCGCGATCAGCCGCTCGTTGCCGACGGCAAAGCCCATGCGCCAGCCGGGCATCGAAAATGTCTTCGACATCGAGGTGAATTCGACCGTGCAGTCGATCGCGCCCGGAACTTCCAGGACCGACGGCGGCGGCGCGTCGTTGAAGTAGATTTCCGAATAGGCGAGATCGGAAAGCACGATAATGTCGTGCTTCTTCGCGAACGCGATTACGTCCTTGTAGAAGTCGAGCGTCGCCACCTGCGCCGTCGGGTTCGACGGATAGTTGAGGATCAGCGCCAGCGGCTTCGGGATCGAGTGCCGCACGGCGCGTTCCAGCGGCCCGAAGAACGTTTCGTCGGGTTCGACCGAGATCGAACGGATAACGCCGCCCGCCATCAGGAAGCCGAAGGCGTGGATCGGATAGGTCGGGTTGGGGCACAGGATCACGTCGCCGGGCGCGGTAATCGCCTGCGCCATGTTGGCGAAGCCTTCCTTGGAGCCAAGGGTGGCGACGACCTGCGTATCCGGGTTCAACTTGACGCCGAAGCGACGGGCGTAGTAGGCGGCCTGGGCACGACGCAGCCCGGGAATGCCCTTCGACGACGAATAACGATGCGTGCGCGGGTCCTGAACGGCCTCGCAGAGCTTGTCGACAATCGACTGCGGAGTGGGAAGATCCGGATTGCCCATGCCGAGGTCGATGATGTCAGCACCGGCCGCTCGCGCGCTTGCTTTCAAACGGTTGACCTGTTCGAAAACATAGGGCGGCAAACGCCGGACTTTGTGAAACTCTTCCATCTCCAAACCTCATTTGGCGCACGCTCCCGCCAGCGGCTCAAGCCTTGGGAAACCGTGCGCTGTGGTGAACGGCCGTCCATGCGGCCATTGAACGCTTTGCGTCCAAATCACCGGAAAGGCAAGCGCTAATTCTGGATCTCTTTCAGCGTGTCGGTACCGTGCTGTTCGGCGAGTGCACGCATTTCCTTCAGGCGCCGCTGATATTCGGCTTCCGAGATCGCGCCGGACTTGCGCGCAGCGCCAAGCGACGTCAGGCGCGCCTGCATGTCGGCCGCCTCCTCATTGGTCATCTGCGTCGTTGCGGCCGGCTTCTGGCCATAGACCGAAGGATAGTTCTCGAAGTTTGTCTTCTGACTGTTGCAGCCTGCAAGCGTACCTAGCAGAACGATCCCGGCAAGCCAGGTGATGGAACGCTGTTTTCCGACGGCAAGCATACTGAAGACGACCTCTGTTTTGACACGCGACGATGCGCTAGCCCTTGTAATCATTTTCGGGCAGAATGTAAAAATACAAAACAAACAAGATGCTGTGGAGGACGCCGGGTGACAGCAGAGAGGAAAACGGAAGGCACCGCTGGCAAGGACGGCTTCACGGGATTCGACCCCAAATCCGTCGAACCTTATATCGTCAAGGACCCGGAAAGCCTCGCCGTCAACCTCGCCCGCGCCATGGAGCAACTCGGCAAGGCAGCCTCCGCCTGGCTGGCGCCGCGTGAATCGGGGCAGAAATCGGACGTCTTCTCCGAACCCGTCACCGACATGGTGAAAACGCTCTCCAAGGTCTCCGAGTACTGGCTTTCCGATCCCCGGCGCACGCTTGAAGCGCAGACGCACCTGATGGGCAGCTTCTTCGAGATCTGGTCGCGGACGCTCCACCGCATGTCCGGCGACGTCGGAATGCCGGAGCCTGCGGCTCTCCAGCGCACTGACAAGCGCTTTACCGACGAGGATTGGGTGAAGAACCCGTTCTTCGATTTCATCCGGCAGGCCTATTTCGTCACGTCGGATTGGGCCGAGCGCATGGTCGAGGACGCCGAAGGGCTCGACGATCACACCAAGCACAAGGCGGCTTTCTACGTACGCCAGGTTTCGAGCGCGCTCTCGCCCACGAACTTCGTCACCACCAATCCGCAACTCTATCGCGAAACCGTCGCATCGAACGGCGCCAACCTCGTCAAGGGCATGCAGATGTTCGCCGAGGACGTCGCCGCCGGCCGCGGCGACCTCAAACTGCGGCAGACGGATACCAGCAAGTTCGCGATCGGCGAGAATATCGCGATCACGCCAGGCAAGGTCATCGCCCAAAGCGACGTCTGCCAGGTGCTGCAGTATGAAGCGACGACGGAGACCGTGCTGAAGCGACCGTTGCTGATCTGCCCGCCGTGGATCAACAAGTTCTACGTTCTCGATCTCAACCCGCAGAAATCCTTCATCAAATGGGCCGTCGACCAAGGGCACACGGTGTTCGTGATCTCCTGGGTGAACCCGGATGAACGGCACGCAACCAAGGACTGGGAAGCCTATGCGCGCGAAGGCATCGGCTTTGCGCTCGATACCGTCGAGCAGGCGACCGGCGAGCGCGAAGTCGATGCTATCGGCTATTGCGTCGGCGGCACCTTGCTTGCGGCGACCCTCGCGCTGCATGCCGCCGAAGGCGACGATCGCATTCGCTCCGCGACCCTCTTTACCACGCAAGTCGATTTCACCCATGCGGGCGATCTCAAGGTCTTCGTCGACGAGGAGCAGATTCGCCAGATCGAACAGAACATGAGCGTGACGGGCTATCTCGACGGCTCGAAGATGGCGACCGCCTTCAACATGCTGCGCGCCTCCGAGCTGATCTGGCCTTACTTCGTCAACAACTACCTCAAGGGGCAGGATCCCCTGCCCTTCGACCTGCTCTACTGGAATTCCGATTCGACAAGGATGCCGGCCGCCAACCACTCCTTCTATCTGCGCAATTGCTACCTCGAGAACAAACTCTCGAAGGGCGAGATGATGCTGGCGGGCCGGCAGGTGTCGCTCGGCGACGTGAAAATCCCGATCTACAATCTCGCCACCAAGGAAGACCACATCGCCCCGCCGCGGTCGGTTTTCCTCGGCAGCTCTTCCTTCGGCGGCAAGGTCACCTACGTGCTTTCCGGCTCCGGTCACATTGCCGGCGTCGTCAACCCGCCGGACAAGGGCAAGTATCAGTTCTGGACCGGAGGCGCGCCCAAGGGCGAGTTTGACGATTGGTTCAAGGCTGCGAAGGAAACGCCGGGATCCTGGTGGCCGCATTGGCACCAATGGATCGAGAAGCTCGACAAGAGACGCGTTCCGGCCCGCAAGCCCGGCGGCCCGCTGAATTCGCTCGAGGAAGCGCCGGGCTCGTACGTTCGCGCCCGGGCATGAAACAGTTGCAGGACATGTCTTGATCTTCGACCCGCCGCTCGCACAGGCAACCCTCGTGCAGCGCTACAAGCGCTTTCTCTTCGATGCGATCCAGCCCGACGGTACCGCCATGACCGGCTCCTGCCCGAACACAGGCTCGATGCGAGGCCTGACGACGCCGGGCTCGCGCATCTGGATGTCGGAACACGACAGCCCGACGCGGAAATACCGTCACATGCTCGAAATCGTCGAAGCCGACGGCACACTGGTCGGGATCAATACCGGCTTGCCGAACCGACTCGCTGAAGAAGCCATTCGACTGCGCCTCGTTTCCGATCTGCATACATATCAAGGCTTCGCGCGGGAACAGAGATACGGCCGCAATTCGCGGATCGATATCCTGCTCAGCGACGCCGATCGAGGCCTTGCCTATGTCGAGGTGAAGAACGTGCATTTCAGTCGCACGCCCGGTCTCGCGGAGTTTCCAGATAGCCCGACGGCACGCGGCGCCAAACATCTCGACGAACTCGGCGACATGATCGCAGCCGGTCACCGCGCCGTCATGATCTATCTTGTGCAGCGCGGCGACTGCGACCGTTTGAGAATCTGCCGCGATTTCGATCCGGCCTATGCGCAAGCCTTCGATCGCGCCATGGCGCGTGGGGTCGAGGCCTATGCGATCAAATGTCAGGTATCGCCGACGCAAATCCGTCCGACCGGATTGATGGCAGTGGACGAAGGCGCCCTCGCTGCTCTATGAAATCCGACTTGGAACAAATGAAAGCTTTGGAATGGTGACTTACATCGAGGCAGGGTCGGCCCCCTACAAAAACACCGGCGTTATCCGGCTCTACGCACCGGAAGATTTTGAGGGCATGCGCAAGGCCTGCCAGGTGACGGCGCGCTGCCTCGACGAACTCGTTTCGCGCGTTCAGCCGGGCGTCACGACCGACGAGATCGACCGCTTCGTCTTCGAGTTCGGCATGGACAATGGCGCCCTGCCCGCGACGCTGAACTACCGCGGCTACACGAAGTCCTCCTGTACCTCGATCAATCACGTCGTCTGTCACGGCATCCCCAACGACAAGCCGCTACGCGAGGGCGACATCGTCAATATCGACGTTACCTATGTCGTCGATGGCTGGCATGGCGACTCGAGCCGCATGTATCCGGTCGGCGAGATCAAGCGCGCGGCCGAGCGGCTGCTCGATGTCACCCATGAAAGCCTGATGCGCGGCATTGCCGCTGTACGCCCGGGTGCTCGCACCGGTGCCATCGGCGAGGCGATCCAGACCTATGCCGAAGCGGAACGTTGCTCGGTCGTGCGCGATTTCTGCGGCCACGGCGTCGGCAAGCTTTTCCACGACGCGCCGAACATCCTGCACTACGGCCGCGCCAACGAGGGCCCCGAATTGCGCGAGGGCATGATCTTCACCATCGAGCCGATGATCAATCTCGGCCGTCCGCATGTGAAGGTGCTCTCGGATGGCTGGACCGCCGTTACCCGCGACCGGTCGCTTTCGGCGCAGTACGAGCACACGGTCGGCGTGACCGCCGAGGGGTGCGAGATCTTCACGCTGTCGCCGGCCGGCCTGTTCAAGCGGGGTCCCAACAACGTCGGCGCTGCATGAAGAAGCGTCCGATCTCCCCTGAAGGCGACGAAACGCCATCGACGGACGAGAGGACGTTTTTCCCGTAATTGCAGTTGGACGGCGGACCGGCGGCCAAGAAGGCGCCGGCGCCCGAAGCGCATTATCACGGCCATCGCGATCGGCTGCGCGCGCGTTACCGCGAGCACGGCGACGCGGCGCTGGCCGACTACGAGATCCTGGAAATGCTGTTGTTTCGGCTGATCCCGCGCAAGGATACCAAGCCGATCGCCAAGGCGCTCATCAGCCGTTTCGGGACGCTTGCCGGCGTCTTCGGCGCGCCGATTGCGCTATTGCAGGAGGTGAACGGCATCGGCGAGGCCGTTGCCCTCGACCTAAAGCTGATCTCCACCATCGGCCATCGCACCCTGAAAAGCGAGCTTCGCCAGAAGCACCTTCTCTCTTCCTGGAGCGCCGTCATCGATTATTGCCACGCGGCAATGGCCTACGAAACCAAAGAGCAGTTCCGGATCCTGTTCCTCGACAAGCGCAACACGTTGATCGCCGACGAGGTGCAGCAGACCGGTACGATCGACCACACGCCTGTCTATCCGCGCGAGGTGGTCAAACGCGCACTCGAACTCTCCGCCACCGCGATCATTCTCGTGCACAACCATCCGTCCGGGGACCCGACGCCGTCGCGCGCCGATATTGACATGACCAAGCTCATCGTCGAAACGGCGAAACCGCTGGGGATCGCCGTGCACGATCACATCATCATCGGCAAGGATGGGCATGTCAGCCTGAAGGGCCTACGCCTGTTCTAACGGCGCGCCGGCTCTCACAGCCACTTCGCGCGACGGAAGAAGCGAAAGAGCGTCAGGCACAAACCGATGATCACCGCCAGCACGACGAAGTAGCCGTAGCGGAACTTCAACTCCGGCATATCGTCGAAGTTCATGCCGTAGATACCGGCTATCGCCGTCGGCACGGCAAGGATCGCGGCCCAGGACGCCAGCTTGCGCGAAATTTCCGTCTGTTCGGATTGCCCGACCATCAGGCTCGCCTCGAAGGTAAAGGCAAGCACCTCGCGCAACGCATCGATATCCTCCTGCACCCGGCGCACGTGGTCCGTCACGTCACGGAACAGCGGCTGCAGCGCCGCATCCATGCCTGGCAGATCGATGTGCTCGTGCCGGCGGCAGACATCGACGAGTGGCACCACGGCATTGCGCAACCTGAGAAGATTGCGGCGCATCAGGTAGAGTCGTTCGATGTCACCCTTGACCAGTCGCTCCCGCAACAGCCGATCTTCCAGTTCCTCCACCTCCTCATGGATCGCCTCGATGACCGGCATATAGTTGTCGACGATGAAATCGAGGATCGAATAGAGGATATAGTTTTCGCCATGGGCGAGTGCTGCCGGGGAAGATTCGCAGCGCTGACGCACCGCCATGTAGGACGTGGACGCACCGTGCCTGACCGAGACGACATAACCTCGCCCGACGAAGAGATGGGTCTCGCCGAAGGCGATCTCGTCACCAACCATGTGGGCGGTGCGCGCCACGACGAAGATCGAGTCGCCATAGATCTCTAGTTTTGGCCGCTGGTGCGCCTTGCAGGCGTCCTCAATCGCCAGGTCGTGCAGGTCGAACTCCTGCTGTATCTGGCGCAGCAGTTCCGCATCAGGCTCATGCAGCCCAATCCAGACCACCGCGCCCGGCCGCGAGCGCCATTTGCCGGCATCTTCGATGCCGATATCGCGTACCCTTACGCCGTTTTCATAGACCGCCGCCGCAACGACACCCGGCCGATGGTCCGGTTGCCGGATGACGCCCTCGTCGTCAGGCTGCGGCACCGCCCTGTTCGTCAGCTCCAATCCCATCGCCACCCTCCCAGGCAAATACGACACCGATGGGCCCGGCATGTCGTAACGAAGCCAAGCATACGCACATTCCCTTATATTCTCATCCAGCTGTTTCGGCTATGAAAACCACTTCATTAAACCGTGCCATTGACGGTATAGACGCTTGCAAGCGAGAGTTTTTGCGATGCACAACGATTCTTCCCTTCAAACGGAAATGCCCATGACTCAGTTCGATCTCATCGTCGTCGGAAGCGGGCCCGCCGGCCGCCGCGGCGCCATCCAGGCCGCCAAGCTCGGCAAGAAGGTCCTCGTCATCGAACAGGGAAAACGCGTCGGCGGCGTTTCGGTGCACACGGGCACCATCCCCTCCAAGACGCTGCGGGAGACGGCGCTCAATCTTTCCGGCTGGCGCGAGCGGGGCTTCTACGGGCGGGCCTATCGCGTCAAGCAGGAGATCAGCGCCGACGATCTCCGGCAACGGCTGATCATCACCCTCAATCACGAGGTCGAGGTCCTCGAACACCAGTTTGCCCGTAACCGCGTGCAGCAGATGCGCGGCAAGGCAAGCTTCGTCGATCCGACCACGCTCGAGGTCGTCAAGGACGACGGCGAGACCCTGCTTGTTTCAGGCACCAGCATCATGCTTGCCGTCGGCACCAAGCCTTTCCGTCCGGACTACATGCCCTTCGACGGCAAGAGCGTGCTCGACAGTGACGAACTGCTCGATATCGCAGAACTGCCGCGTTCGCTCGTCGTCATCGGCGCCGGCGTCGTCGGCATCGAATATGCGACGATCTTCAGCGCGCTCGACACGCACGTGACGGTCATCGACCCGAAGACAACGATGCTCGACTTCATCGACAAGGAGATCGTCGAGGATTTCATCTACCAGCTGCGCGATCGCAACATGAAGCTGCATCTCGGACAGAAGGCCGAGACGGTCGAGCGGCTCGACGATGGTAAGGTCCTGCTGACGCTCGACAATGGCCGCAAGATCGTCACCGACATGGTGCTTTTCGCCGCCGGACGCATGGGGGCAACCGATACGCTCAACCTGCCGGCCGCCGGGCTCGAGGCAGACAGCCGCGGGCGGCTCAAGGTCAATCCGGAGACGTTCCAGACATCGGTCCCGAACATCTATGCCGCCGGCGACGTCGTCGGATTCCCGAGCCTTGCCTCGACCTCTATGGAACAGGGCCGCATTGCGGCTCGCGTTGCTGTCGGCGCGATTGCCATGGAACCGCAGAAGTATTTCCCCTACGGCATCTACGCGGTGCCGGAAATCTCCACCTGCGGCCTTTCGGAAGAAGAGGTGAAGGAACGCGGCATCCCTTACGAATGCGGCATTGCCCGTTTTCGCGAGACCTCGCGCGGTCACATCATGGGTCTCGAATCCGGTCTTCTGAAGATGATCTTCTCGATGAAGACCCGCCGTCTCCTCGGCGTGCACATCATCGGCGAAGGCGCGACCGAGCTGGTCCACATCGGTCAGGCTGTGTTGAACCTCAAGGGCACGGTCGAGTATTTCGTCGAGAACACCTTCAACTACCCGACGCTTGCCGAAGCCTACAAGATTGCCGGCCTCGACGCCTGGAACCGCATGGGCGAGATCAAGCAGGAACTGCCGAAAGCGTAAGCCGCTAGCGACATATCTGAGCACGCATCAAACGACGACAACGGCAGTCAAAGGGATCCAATTCGATAGGTGACGAGCAATACCGCTTTGTCACCTATCGCCCAGAGCGCCGTTCAAGATTGCGTGCACGCCACCATGCCAGCGAATCGGGTAGCCTTGCCGCTCCTGATGAAGAGACATGAACGCCATGCGCATCCTTTCCCTCAATGCCTGGGGCGGCAAGCTCCATTCCCCATTGATGAGATATCTGGCGGAAGTCGACGCCGATGTCCTGTGTCTGCAGGAGATCGCGCGGTCGCCGACGACCGACGCCGAATGGCTCACCTATCGCGATACAGATGTCGAACTGCCGCAGCGCGCCAACCTCTTCGATGAGATCGCGGCAGCACTTCCTTGGCATGATGGCTGCTTCTGCCCGACGGCGCGCGGCACGCTCTTTGACGGCGACAGGCCGGTGGCCTCGGAATTTGGGCTCGCGACCTTCGTCCGACGCTCCCATTCCGTCATCGGTCAGGCGCTCGGCTTCGTGCATGGCAGCTTTTCATCCGAGGGCTGGGGGCCACATCCACGTGCCCGCAATGCCCATTGCATCCGCCTGTTCGACCATGATGCCGGCACGGCAATCACCATCGCCCAGATGCATGGCCTACGGGAGATCGGCGGCAAGAACGACACACCGGCACGGCACGCGCAGGCAGACGCGCTGGTAAACCTCATCCGTCAGGTCTGGCCGGGCGATGAGCGGCTTGTCGTGTGCGGTGACTTCAACGTGCTCCCGGACAGCGTGACCTTTCAGGTGCTCGCAGAGCTAGGGCTGACTGACCTGGTCGTTTCCCGTGGCCACACGGATACTCGGACGTCGCACTATCTGAAGGGCGGCCGCTTTGCCGATTACATGCTCGTGAGTGGCGAGGTTGATGTCGCCCGGTTCGATGTCGTCGAACGGCCGGAAGTCTCCGACCATCGCGCCCTCCTCCTGGACATCGGCCGGGCCATTTCGCCACGCCGCTGAGACGGCGACGTCACCGACGCCCCTCAAACGAAAAAAACCCTGCCGCAAGCGGCAGGGCTTTTTTGATTCCTAAGGCTTCGGTCCGATTACTCGGCGCTGTCGTCAGCGGCCTTCTTCTTGGCCGGAGCCTTCTTCTTCGGAGCGGCGGCTTCTTCGCCTTCGGCGGCTTCAGCCTTGGCAGCGGCCTTCTTCTTGGCCGGAGCCTTCTTGGCAGCCTTGCCTTCGCCCTCTTCGTCGTCAGCCGTCAGCTCTTCCTTGGAAACCGTCTTGTCGGTTACCGAGATTTCGCCGAGCAGGTGGTCGACGACCTTTTCTTCGAACAGCGGAGCGCGCAGCGAAGCGGCAGCACCGGGGGTGTTCTTGAAGTAGTCGAGGATCTGCTTTTCCTGGCCCGGGAACTGGCGGAGCTGTTCGAACAGCGAACGCTGCAGTTCGTCGTCGCTGACCTGGACGCCGGCCTTTTCGCCGATTTCCGAAAGAACCAGGCCGAGGCGAACGCGACGCTCGGCGAGCTTGCGGTATTCGGCGCGGGCTTCTTCTTCGGTGGTTTCTTCGTCAGCGAAGGTCTTGCCGGCCTGCTGCAGGTCGGTGTTGATCTGGCGCCAGATGTTTTCGAATTCGGCTTCGACGAGGCGCTCCGGCGTTTCGAACTGGTAGAGTTCGTCGAGCTGGTCGAGGATCTGACGCTTGACCTTCTGACGGGTCAGGTTGCCGTACTGGCTTTCGATCTGGCCGCGGACGATTTCCTTCAGCTTGTCAGCCGATTCGAGGCCGAGCTTGGTGGCCAGTTCGTCGTTGATTTCGATGTCCTGGGCGGCAGCGACGTCCTTGACGGTGATGTCGAAGGTCGCTTCCTTGCCGGCGAGGTTTGCGGCCGGGTAGTCAGCCGGGAAGTTGACAGTGATGGTCTTTTCGTCGCCGGCCTTCAGGCCAACGAGTTGCTCTTCGAAGCCCGGGATGAAGCGGTTGGAGCCGAGAACCAGCTCGGCGTCTTCGTCCTTGCCGCCGTCGAAGGCTACGCCGTCGACCTTGCCGAGGTAATCGATCGTGACGCGGTCGCCGTTGGCGGCCTTGCCCTTCTTCGATTCGTAGCTGCGGGCGCTTTCGGCGATCTTCAGGATCTGCTCGTTGACTTCTTCGTCAGCGATCTCGACGACTTCGCGGGTCACCTTGATGCCGCTCACGTCCTTGAGTTCGATCGCCGGGATGATTTCGTAGGCAACGGTGAACTCGAGGTCAGCTTCCGCATTGAGGATCTTGTCGGCTTCGGCCTCGTCCTCGGTCATCGCGACTTCCGGCTGGGTCGCCGACTTCTCGCCGCGGCCCGACAGGATCTCGGTCGGCTTCTCGCGGACGATCTCATTGACGAGGTCGGCCATGATCGACTTGCCATAGACCTTCTTCAGATGCGCAACCGGCACCTTGCCCGGACGGAAGCCGTTGATCTTCACACGGTCCTTCACTTCGGCCAGGCGCTCGTTCATCCGAGCTTCCATGTCCTTGGCCGGGATAACGACCTTGAGTTCGCGCTTCAGCCCTTGAGCGAGCGTTTCGATAACCTGCATGTTCAAACCTTCATTTCACGTTGACTGTGCTCTTCCCCTTCGAAAGGTCTGGCGAGCACGTGAGCCGATCCATTTGCCGGGAGTGGCTTTACGCAGTTCTGCAACCGTTTTGCAAGCAAAATGGCACTCCAGCCCCCTTCATCCTCGCAGAATCCGGACTTTAGGCGCGATCGCTGTCTGGTGCGGGTAGAGAGACTTGAACTCCCACGCCTTGCGGCACCAGAACCTAAATCTGGCGTGTCTACCAATTTCACCATACCCGCGTTCAGACAATCGCACCGCCTGACCGTATTTCCGCAAGTCCAACCAGCGGAATACCGCGGATACAATGGGCATGCTGAAAGTTCAGGGCTTTCCCGAGCGCGGCGTCTCTATATCACTCGTTTTCACGGGATCAAAGGGAAAATGCGGAATTCCACGACGGATCGGAGCGCGTTCGCGGAGCTTCAATAAAGGGGCTCTTCATAGACCGGGCTGCCATTGACCGCGATCTCGCGGATCTGTGCTCTGCCCTTGCCATCAACGCGGATGTTGACGGAGAGCGCCTCGGCATTGCGCGCCTCTTCCAATGTGCGCCCTTCGCCCTCCGGCACGTAGAAGCGCTCGATGCCATAGTCCACGGTCAAGGGTAACGGCGACGGCGACGGATAGTAGGAGAATGGAAGCGAGCGGAGCACGACGCTGTCGCCGGTCACCGGCAGCGGCTGGAACGACGCTTCTGTCGCCGTCCAGAACCCGTCTGGCTGCTTCGCCAGCCGAACATAGAGCATCACCTCGCCCGATTGTGTCGGAAGTCCACCTTTGAACAGTTCCGGCTGCAACCTTGAAATATCATAGCTCAGTATCACGTAGTCGCCTCTGAGCAGGTCGCGCGGATCGACGGGCACGGTCTTCAGAAGGACATCCCGCCCGCTTCTGAGGATCGAAGCCCTGCTTTCGATCATGTAACCGAGCGCCGCCGTCTGGACGCCGGCCACAAGCAGGGCGGCGAGCAGCGGGTTCAGCCAACGTCTGGTCGATGCACCACTGTTCATTGAGAAACCTCCGCCTGGCGCGTTCGCGCCATATGCCCCTCGATCCGAATGACCAGCCAGGCGATGCACGCGACGACCAGGCCCGAAATCAGGAAGAAGCCCGATGTGCCAAGCATCGATCCCAAGGTTTCGAAGGCGAGATAGAGAAGCTCGCCGGCAAAGGCGATGTAACCGAGATAACGCACCGCCCCGTTCTGCGCACCGGCAAGCGCAATGCCCAGGAGCGCAACCAACAGCGTGCCTGTTCCGGTCGCGACCTCCGTCGTCACCCCAACCGCCTCGTATTGAAGTCCGGTGAAACCAAGCAGGGCGAGCGCGAAGGAATAGAAAGCGGGCGCTGAACCCGCCTCGAGCGCAAGTTGGCGCACGGGCGAACCCGGCAGGGTCGCCGCCAGAAAGGCCGCAAGGCCGAGGACTGCGAGGCCGACCGCGAAAGCAAGTGACGGACTATCCAGATAAAGCCAGCCGAGCCAGGAAAGGACGAGCAGATAGGCCAGATGCCGGGCCCTGCCCGCCTCCGTGAAGCGGACCAGAAGAACGACGATCACGGCCAGAACCGGCACGGACCACAAGTGCCAGTCAGAAGCCGTGCTGAAACCATTTTCCGTCAACATGGTACCGAAATAGAACCAAGCGAGCCCGCCAGCGGCCGTTGCCATCGCTGCAGAGCGAAACGCGAGCGCCGAAAGGCAGGCGCCAACGAACCAGAGCAGCGCTGCATCCGCCGCATCGCCCGACAAATGATACATCTGCCCGATGAGCGCGATGCCGCCGCCAAAGGCCGCCGCGCCCAGAACCAGCGCCGCGGCGGCAAATGTCGTCCTGCCATTCTGGATCAGCCAGGCAGCGGCGAAGTGGAAGCCCCAGATCAAGGCGACGATGCCGGCGACGCGCGCGAGGCGCGGCAGTTCCTCCCAATTGGCGGCAACAAGCAACAGGATCGATGCGGATAACAGAAGGGCCGCCAGCATAAGCAGGACGCGCCCTGCCCGGAACGTCGACTCGCGTCCGTCATACTCGGCAAGCATGGCGCGCGCGGCATCTTCCTGCAGCAGCCCCTTGTCGATCCAGTGTTTGAAGTCTCGCTCGAGACGCGCGCGATACATCCTGCCCCCAGCCCTAAGAATCCAATGCTTGAAATGATCCCGTTGCGTCACCAGCTAACCACGTATCGGCGCGGAAACACAATCGCTCTGTCGCGACTGAGGCCCCGAGCCGAAAGAGACTGATGAACGGCTTGCGCGATGCGCATATCTTCCATGCGGATATTGCACTGCACAAATCGATTTAAAGCCCCTATATTCAAATCATCAAAGGCGAACGACGGCATGAAGCCAGACGGTCGCCGGCGGAAGCGGCCAACCGCCTCAGTTTACTGAGAAAGGCCCGGGCAAAACCCGAGAGAATTCGGTCGAGCGTACTCCTCCTCCCAACGCTCCTCCGATCAGATTGGCAACACTCCTCCTCCCAGTTGCCAATCACTTCAAATGACGCTCGCTGGACCTCCTCCCCCAGCGGGCGTTATTGTTTTCAGCCCTCCCCCAGCAAGAAAATCTCCGACTTTGCGCAATTGCACAATATTCGTGCACACTTTCTCTGTATTCGCTCGCAGCCATGCACTCGATGCATAGGTGCCATTCTGGATCAGCGCTACCCTTCCGCCCGACTCCATACTATCTTCAACTCATCGATCGGGGCGGCGCACTCCTCCTCCCAGCGCCCCTCGATTTGGATCGGCGACACTCCTCCTCCCGGTTGCCGATCAGAACAAAGCGACGCTCGCTGGATCTCCTCCCCCAGCGGGCGTTGTTTGTTTTCCGGCCCTCGATTTGGGTCGAAAGCTTCAATCATCAGAACCTGATTGCAGATGCGTTTCGAACGCCATCCGACGTCTGTCCGCCGCGCTCAGGCTTGCACGTGCTGCATGGGTGCGATGCAGCATTATCTCTGTAACTTCTGCTCAAAACGATTATATTCCAGACCATCAGATGACGGCCAGCAAGAGAGATGAGCGCTGGCACACGACCCTAGAAAGGATAGGATCATGAACCTCGCACGTTCTTTCAACAATTGGCGCAAGTATCGTCAGACCTGCAACGAACTCGGCCGCATGAGCGACCGTGAGCTGAGCGACCTCGGCATCGGCCGCGGCGACATCCCCTACGTTGCTCGCCAGGCGATCAAGTAATTCAGGCTGCGCTTCAAGCGCGACCGACCTCCAGTAAACGCCCTCCGGTTCATTCCGGGGGGCGTTTTCTTTTGCCTCTTGCTCTGGCGTCACCGCCGCCCTTTCGCACGTGCGAAATGCTGTAGCCCACCTCGCCGGCGAGCAGCGAGCACCACCCTCGTGCCACGCATTGCAACCGCTCGCGCTCCAATTCCAAAAACATATGAAAAACAAAACACTAGAGCGTAGTGATCCGCATTTTAATCAATCGTTAATTGATGCCACCTTTTGAAGCGGTGCCCATCTATGCGGCGATGCACTGCACAAATGCATAGCAGCTGCATTTTCTTTGCACTCCACCTTCTAATTAGACAAGCGTATAAGAACCTCAACGACGCAGACAGATGGCTGTCGCGACAAACCGATCTTGAGGAAAAAGTCATGAACCCGATTCGTATCGCAAAAAGCTGGATCAACTACCGCCGCACCGTCAGCGAGCTCGGCAACCTGTCGAACCACGCTCTCAGTGATATCGGCATCACCCGCTACGATATCCGCAACATTGCGGCCCGTTCCTTCCGTTAATCTCAACGGTTCGAACTGACTTCCAAAACGGCGCCCTCCGGGCGCCGTTTTCGTTTATTGACATTGGAACGAAGGGCCGAGCCGTGATAGGAAGCCGCCCATGAGCAAAGACACCTCTTCCCATTCTCCCATCCATGTCGTCGGCGGCGGCCTTGCCGGTTCGGAGGCTGCCTGGCAGATCGCCGAGGCCGGAGTCCCGGTCATACTGCACGAGATGCGCGGCGTGCGCGGCACCGATGCGCACAAGACGGACGGTCTCGCCGAACTCGTCTGTTCCAACTCGTTCCGCTCGGATGATGCGACCAGCAATGCGGTCGGCGTTCTGCATGCGGAAATGCGCCTTGCCGGCTCGCTGATCATGAAGTCCGCCGATGCCAACCAGGTTCCGGCCGGCGGCGCGCTCGCCGTCGATCGCGATGGATTCTCTGACGCCGTCAGCGCTGCGATTGCGGCCCATCCGCTGATCACGGTCGTGCGCGAAGAAATCACCGGCCTACCGCCGAGGGAATGGGACCTCGCGGTCATCGCGACCGGCCCTTTGACGGCACCCGATCTTGCAGAAGCCATCCGCACGGAAACGGGCGCCGATGCGCTCGCTTTCTTCGACGCCATCGCGCCGATCGTCTACACCGAGACGATCGACATGGACGTCTGCTGGTACCAGTCGCGTTACGACAAGGTCGGCCCCGGCGGCACCGGCAAAGACTACATCAACTGCCCGATGACCGAGGAGCAGTACAACGCCTTCGTCGACGCGCTGATCGCCGGCGACAAGACCGGCTTCAAGGAATGGGAAGGTACGCCCTATTTCGATGGCTGCCTGCCGATCGAGGTCATGGCCGAACGCGGCCGCGAGACGCTGCGTCACGGGCCGATGAAGCCGATGGGCCTCACCAATGCCCATAACCCCACGGTCAAGCCCTATGCCGTCGTGCAGCTGCGCCAGGACAACGCGCTTGGCACGCTCTACAACATGGTCGGCTTCCAGACGAAACTGAAATACGGCGCCCAGGCGGAAGTCTTCCGGATGATCCCGGGCCTGGAGAATGCCGAATTTGCACGCCTCGGCGGCCTGCACCGCAACACCTACATCAATTCGCCGACGCTGCTCGACCGAACGCTGACGCTGAAGTCGCGCCCGGGCCTGCGCTTTGCCGGTCAGATCACCGGCTGCGAAGGATACGTGGAGAGCGCCAGCATCGGCCTGCTCGCCGGGCGCTTCGCCGCCGCTGAGCGCAAGGGCGCGACTTTGGCCGCACCGCCAGCGACCACCGCCTTCGGCGCGCTGCTGAACCATATCACCGGCGGGCACATCGTTTCCGACGATGAGCCGGGCAAACGTTCGTTCCAGCCGATGAACGTCAATTTCGGCCTGTTCCCGCCGCTCGATCCGGGAGCAATCACCAAGCCGGAGGGCGCCAAGCGCTTCCGTGGCAAGGAAAAGGCCGCTGCCAAGAAGCAGGCAACGGCGTCGCGTGCGCTCGCAGATTGCGCCGCATGGCTCGGCAAGTCCGCCTGACGGCGAATATGAGACCAGAACAACGAAACGGCCCGCTCGTGATACCGCCAGCGGGCCGTTTCTTTTGAATGGAACTGTGAAGTCGCTACTCGCTCGACTGCGCTGCAGGGGACAGTTCCGAGTTGGGCTGCGTGAATTCCGATTTCGGGTTGAAACTGCCGAGCAGCCAGAGAGAAACTTCCGCCGCCTCGCCGGCGTTCTGGAACTCGAAGGCATTGTCCAGATAGGCAAAGTCGGGGAAATGCACGATCAGCCCACGGCCGGTCTCAGAGCTGTTCACCCGGACCTTTCCAGGCTGGATGACGTGGCAGACATAGTGCGTGCCATGCGATTGGATGAAGCCCGCCTTGCCGTCGTGCAGCCTCAGGAAGATCGCCTTCCGATCCGCGGTGGAATGCAGTGCCCGGATCGCCTCATCCGGAAATGCGCGCCCGAATTCCACCATCGCAGAACCTGCATCGGGATTGTCCCAATCCCGCTCGGCACGAGCGTTCATCCACATGTAGAATGCGCCGGCCAGAACAATGACGGCGATGAGCAATAACCAAAGCATCCGCGGGCGCTCCCCTTCGCTCGGCATGACGCCGATAAACCGCTTCTATAGACTACGAGGCTTGTGCCAATTTGGCGTCCCGTCGGGCGCGCCGACGCGGAACGCATCGGGTTCTTAACAAGTAGCGCGTCTGCTTTGCCGCCCTAGAAGCGACGCCGCCGAGCGGCGCGCCACATCCACCATTGCCGCCGCCATTGCGCCGGCCGGATGGGTGTCTTTAAAAGTCCAGCGCCAGCCGCCTCGGCGCGATCGAAGATCGGCTCGGCCAGCGCGAGCGGCACGAACGCCGGAAAATTCGACGGCGAGATCGCCGCCATCTGAGCCCGTGCCTTGGCCAGATGATCCCGCCCGAACCCAGAAAATGCCCTAATCGCCCGGCCGATACCGTCGCTGTCTTTGCCGGCAATAAGCGTTTCCCGATCAAGGCCGGTCGCGCGCAGCAGTTCTGCCGGCAAATAGACCTGGCCGCGTCTCAGATGCAGCGGCAACAGCATCAGGAGGCCGGCGACAGTCTGCGCCACACCGGCGTGACCAGCGGCTTCCGCCGATTTGGCCGCATTCTGCGGGTCGAGCACCAGCGACGAGAGCTGGATCAAGGCCGAAGCGGTCTCGCCGGCATAACCTTCGAGCGCCGAGCGGTCTTCCAAGGGGTCGTCATAGAGATCGAAGATCCGGGCATCGATCATGTTCTGCAGGACCGAGACCGGCAGCCTGTGCTCGCGAATGCACTGCAGAAGCGCTTCGGCGAGCGGATGCCCCTCACCGGAGGCTGCATCGTTGCCGATGAGATCGCGCCACCACTGCATGCGGATTTCGCCTGGAATCGGCTCATGCACGAGATCGCGAATTCGCGCGATTTCCGCGTTGAACGCATAGAGTGCCGCGAGCGAGCGCTGCTTGTCGGCGGGGGCAAGCAGGCAGGCGAGATAGCGGTCGCGGTCCGTATCCCTGAGGTCGGCCAGGATCTGAGCGGAAATATCTTGCACGTCGTCTTCCCCGAATGCCCGATCAGACAGCGATCAGCGCGACGGCGACAGCACGCGATTCGGCCAGCATCACATTGTAGGTGCGAACCGCAGCCCCGGTGCTCATCGGATCCGACGATACATTGACGGCACGCAGCGCGGCCTTCAGGTCTGCGGGCAGCGGGCGGATGTCCTTACCGGTGCCAACCAGCAGTACTTCGATGTCTTTCGCCTCATCGATGACCCTGAGGAATTTCTCGACGGCCAGGGGATCGCCTTCGGCCACGTCCCACGCATAGACGCCCGAGGGCAGCATCAGGATCGAGCCGCGATGCGACATGTCCGCAAAGCGAAAGCCGCCGTTGCCATAGGCATCGATCGGTGCGCGGCCCGGAAAATGCGCTTCGCGAATTTCAATACCCTTGGGCATTTCAAACTGTACCCTTTGCCGCGCCGGCAGCACCCGTATCCGCGCCGGACGCGTTTTCGTCCCCCGGAATGTGGTCGGTCCGCTTCCCGAAGAGGATGAGGATCGGGCCGGCGATATAGATAGAGGAGATCGTCCCGGCGACGACACCAAACAGCATGGTGATGCTGAATGAGCGAATGAGGCCGCCGCCGAAGAGATAGAGCGCGGCGAGCGCCAGAATGGTCGTCAGCGCCGTCAGGATCGTGCGCGAGAGTGTCTGGTTGATCGACGTATCGATCAGCACCGAAAGCGGCATGCGGCGATAGCGGCCGAGATTCTCGCGAATGCGATCGTAGATCACAACTGTATCGTTCAACGAGTAGCCGACGATGGTGAGAACGGCGGCGATACTGCCGAGATTGAACTCGATGCCCGTCAGCACCAGGAACCCAATCGTCAGCAGCACGTCGTGCACGGTTGCGATAATCGCACCGACGGCAAAGCGCCACTCGAAACGCAGCCAGACATAGAGCAGGATCGCCACGAAGGAGATTGCGAGCCCAAGCGTTCCCGCGCGCGTCAGCTCGCTCGAAACAACCGGGCCAACCACTTCGACGCGGCGGAAGTCGTATTCGTCGGCCAGCTCCGTCCTGATGACGCTGGCTGCGGTCTGCTCGGCATTGTCGCCCGCTTCTTGAGACGGAACCCGCACCAGCACATCCTCGCCCGAGCCCAGTTGCTGGACCTGGACCTCGCCAAAGTTCAGCTCGTCGAGGCGGGTGCGGAGGTCGGCAACGTCGACGGGACCGCCCTTGGAGTGCAGCTCGATGATCGAGCCGCCCTTGAAGTCCACACCCAGATTGAGCCCGATACCCGCAAGCAGGAGCACCGAGGCCGCCGACAAGGCGGCCATCAGGATGAACACCGGATTACGGATCCGCATAAAACGGATGTCCAGATCGCTGAAGCGCCCGGTTCGAATGCCCTTCGGCAGGCGTTCCGACTTCCACTGCCGGAGCCAACGCTTCACGATCAGACGGGTCACCGTATAGGCGGTGAAAAGCGTCGTGACGCTGCCGATCGCGAGAGTGACGGCGAAACCGCGCACTGGCCCGGAACCGAGGTAGAACAGGATGGCGCTGGCGATCAGCATCGTCAGGTTGGCGTCGAAAATGCTGCTGAAGACGCGAGAGAAGGCGTTGTTGATCGTGCGGAGCAAGGGCTCGCCACCACGAACCTCCTCGCGAAGGCGCTCGTAGATCAACACGTTCGAATCGACCGCGACGCCGATCGTCAGGATGATGCCGGCAATCCCCGGCAGGGTCAGCGTCGCCCCCGACACGGAAAGCGTCGCAAGGATCAAGACAATATTCAAGGCGAGCGCGATGATGGCAAAGACACCGAAAACGCCGTAGAAGAAGATCATCGAGGCGGCGACGGCGATCGCCGCGACAAAGCCGGCCTTGAGGCCATAGGCAATCGCGTCGTCACCGACACCAGGGCCGACCGTCCGCTCCTCGACGAAAGTCAGCGGTGTTGGGAGCGGTCCGGTCCTGATGAGAGCGGCGAGATCCGCAGCAGAGTCGGCCGGAAGCTCGGCAGAAATGCGCGCCGTGTCGCCTTTGACGGCTTCCGAAAGCTTGGGCGTTGCGGCAACCTGGCCATCAAGAACGATCGCAATCTTCGCCTCCGGCTGCTGCGCCGTGACGGCGGTAACCCGCTGCTGCGCGGCCGCCTCGAGCTTGACCGCGACCGACGCCGTATCGGCGCCGGCATCTGCTTCCGGCTGCGCGGCGACAAAACTGGCCGCCGCCAGCAATGGTTCCTTCTGGACCAGATAGGGAACCGGCGGATCGTCATAGGAATAGAGGACTTCTGCGCCCGCTGGCACCTGGCCATCGACGGCTCGCTCAACCGGCACGGACGTATCCAGCAATCTGAAAGTCAGATGTGCGCTTTGGCTGAGCAGATCTTTCAGTCGTTGCGGGTCGTCGAGCCCCGGCACCTGGACGATAAGCCGATCTTCGCCACGGCGCTGGATCAGCGGCTCCAGAACGCCAACTTCAGCGACGCGGCGACGCACCACATCGATCGATTGCGCAAGGGCCAGTGACAGCCGGTAGTCGATGCCTTCGTCGGTCAGGCGCAGACGGACGAGTTCATCCTCGTCGGCGCTGTCAAACACAACTTCGGAAATCGACCCGGAGCCAAATCCGCCGGCATCGACCGGCGCCGTCAGTGTCTTCAGCTTATCGCGAGCGGCGGGGAGTTGCGCACGGTCCCGAACCCGGAACGAAATCGACTGACCTTCGCCCGATAGGCCGATATAGGCGATATCGGCATCGCGCAAGGACTTGCCGACTTCGCTGGCCACCGCTTCGAGCCTCTCGGCGACGATGTCGCTGCGCGCGGCCCGCAGCATGAAGTGCGAGCCTCCCTGGAGATCAAGGCCGAGCGCCACCTGGCGATGCGGCAGCCAGGACGGTAATCCGGCTGCCTCTTCACGGCTCAGAACATTCGGCAACGCACAGGCGATGCCGGCGAGTGCCACCAACCAAACGAGGATACGTTTCAACGGCGGAAATCTGCGCATGCCTCAAACGCTCCAGTTGCTCGTCGGATGGTGGCTGTCCGCGTCCCTTATTCTTTCACAGGTTCGCCTTTGACGCGAACTTCAGATACGCCACTGCGAACGACGCGGATCTTCACGCCTTCGGCAATTTCGACTTCGAGTTCGTTGTCATCGACGACCTTCGTAACCTTGCCGACGATGCCGCCGCCGGTCACCACCTGATCACCGCGACGGATGTTCTTCAACAGCTCCTCGCGGCGCTTCATCTGGGCGCGCTGCGGACGGATGATCAGGAAATACATGACAACAAAGATCAGCAGGAACGGCAGGATGGACATGAGAATGTCCGCGCCGCCGGTGGAAGGGGCACCGGCTGTCTGCGCAAAAGCTTCGGTAATGAACATCGATCACTCCTTGAGTTCAAATATCGGCGGTTCCTCCGCACCAAATCGGCCGGAATATAGGGGCGCGCGGCCGCTCTGCAAAGCGGCGGCACCCTTACCCGTTCCTGTGCCTCTGACACAATTTGGACAAGAGGAGAACCCCCCGCACGGGGCTCTGCGGCCTTTTCCAGCGCAAACCTGCGTGCTACCGGGTGTCTGTTAACGGTAGCGTCGCAATTGCGGGGCAATCGCGTGCCGTTCCTGGCGCCCCGTTTTCATTGTAGCGCGACCAAATGATTGATTCAGTTGTTGGAGATAGACATATGCCGGAAGCAAAGATCGACGTTCTCATCAGGGAAATGCAGAAGCTTTCCGCGGCGATCGAGCGCATGGCCGGTCCAGCCGCAGCAAGCAATGACTGGGACGGCGCCGAATGCTTCGTCTGGGCTCCAGCCACACATCACCTGCAACCGGTTGCCAAGCCCAACCGTATCGAGTTGTCGCTGATATCAGGAGTGGATCACGTCCGTGACATCCTGCTCGACAACACGCTGCGCTTCGCCGAAGGTTTTCCTGCCAACAACGTTCTCCTGTGGGGCGCCCGTGGCATGGGCAAGTCTTCGCTGGTGAAATCCGTGCATGCGCAGGTCGCTCGCGATACCGGCGTCGCGGTCAAGCTCGTCGAGGTGCATCGGGAGGACATCGCCACCCTGCCCGCCCTGATGGACATCCTCAAGACCGCACCGGTGCCCGTGATCGTCTTCTGCGACGACCTGTCGTTTGATCATGACGACACGTCCTACAAATCGCTGAAGGCCGTACTCGACGGTGGCGTCGAAGGTCGGCCGTCGAACGTGCTGCTCTACGCGACATCGAACCGGCGCCATCTGCTGCCGCGCCACATGATGGAAAACGAGCAGTCGACCGCCATCAATCCTTCCGAAGCGGTCGAGGAAAAGGTGTCGCTGTCCGACCGCTTCGGGCTGTGGCTTGGCTTCCACAAATGTAGCCAGGAAGACTACCTTGCCATGGTCGATGGCTATGCAAAGCATTACGGCTTTGCGGTCGAGGCCGAGACCCTGCATGCGGAAGCGCTCGAATGGGCGACGACCCGCGGCGCAAGGTCCGGCCGCGTCGCCTGGCAATTCATTCAGGATCTTGCCGGACGCATGCGCCATCGACTGGACGCATGGGCCTAGCGATCGGATCGCTGGCCAAATCTGCTCGACCATGGACAAAAAAATACCGCCCGCCGAAATCCGGCGGGCGGTATCTGATTCTTACGCTTCCTACAGCGCCGCGCGTCTTATCAGACGCGCAAAGGTCGCTGTAGCACTTTGATTTTCTGCATGTCTTTGTCTTTAAATCGAGCTCGATTTAAGGAGACATGCAGTAGATCCAGTCAGACCCGGAGACCGGACTATTCGAGGAAAGTCGAAGGGTTCACCGCGGTCGCATTCTTGCGCACCTCGAAGTGCACCTGCGGCTGGCTGGCGCGACCCGTCATGCCGGAAGCCGCGAGCGTCTGGCCGCGCTGTACCTTCTGGCCACGCTGAACCTTGAGTTCGGAAGCGTTGCCGTAGACCGTGACCGTGCCATCGTCATGGCGAACCAGGACAGCGTTGCCGAGTTCCTTCAGGCTGCTGCCCGAGTAGATGACGACGCCGTTCTCGGCCGCCTTGATCGGCGTGCCCTCAGGCACCGAGATGTTGATGCCGTCGTTGCGGTTGCCGTCGACGTTGGCGCCGTAGCCGGCAACCACTGCGCCGCGAACAGGCCAGCGATACTTGCTGATCCCAGTCGACTTCGGCGAGTCCTCATCGACATCCGCCTTGAGCGCAGCAACGTCCGTAACGCTCTGCTTGGCGGCCGGCGGCTGGTATTCTGCCGGTTTACCTTTTTCGAGTGAGGCAACCTGCGGCTGCTCAGCCTTCTTGCTCGGAACCGATGCGGTTTTGACCTGGTCCGGCGCGGCACCCGCCGCACCCGGCAGCTGCAGCGTCTGGCCGACGCGGATCGATTCTGCGCTCAGACCGTTCGCCTGCTTGAGGGCTGCGACAGACACGCCCGTCGTCTTGGCAATGCGATTGAGCGAGTCGCCGGGCTTCACGGTGTAGGTGCCACCGCCACTGCCTTCGCCGTTCGTCGCCGGCTTGCCGGCAACGACATCCGTCTTGCCAGCGTTCTTGTCGCGAGACTGGGCGGAGCCCGGCAGGATTGCAACGTCGCGCTGATCGTTGGGCAAGGGCGAAGGCTGGCGCTTGCTACCATCGAGACCAGCGATCGAGTTGGTCGCAGCCCCCTTCGCAGGGCTACCGACGGAACCAAAGGTCGGGATGACCAGGCGCTGGCCGGTTTCGACCTGAGCAGCCGATTGCAGACCGTTGGCCTTCAGAATTTCCTTCTCGGGAACGCCGAAGCGCTTGGAGAGAACTGCGACGTTGTCGCCGGGCCGAACCATGATCGTCGGCGCATTCTGCGTCGTCCAGCCGCTCTTGCTTGCGGTTTCGTTGACGGCCGCCGGGAGCGTCTGCTGCGTCGCGATTGCCGCCTGCTGACGAGCAGCGGGGAACGGCTGCGCTTCTGGACGCTGACGCGTCGTCGCGCTCGGATCGGTCAGGGTCGTGCGCTGGACGGAGATCGGCGTTGACGCACCACGGGCAGCCGACACCGGAGTGGAAGCGGTATTCACTGGATCATAGCCACCCTGCGCGCTTGCAGTCGGATAGGGTTGGCCGAGAGCACCGTTATCCGCCGGAGAAGCTGCCGCCATCTGGCCGACTGCCACGTCGCCACGCGGAACCGGCGTCGCATCGCGCGGAATTGAATTTGTGGTGATGTTGTCCGACCGGGAGAACAGGCCATCAAATCGGCTGACATCCGAACTGCAGCCCGTTGCGGCGCCTGCTAGCAGGACCGCCACGCAAAGGCGGATCGTGGACTTTCCAACCCCGGGAGATACAAACTGACGCATGACGCTTACCCACTCCGAACGCAACTCGATGTGGGATGATTAAAGCGTATTAGAGTTACCGCCCGGTTAAGGTCAGCACCACCAAAGGACTAATTTGACGAAACGCTAACCATAGGCCCGGCCGGCCATCTGAGAATGCCGATCGGCCTGGCCGCACGCCGCGAGCGTCCCGCCACGCTTCGCGGGCGCAGAAGCCCCGCGTGCGGCAATCGCGAGAACCTAGCTCAGTTCGGAATAGAGACGCTCGATTTCCGAAACGGAACGCCGCTCCGTTGGTTCATCTTCATAGCTGATGCTTGTCAGATCCCAGGCGAAAATCGGACGCCCCTCGGGACGGACCGGGGTTTCGGACTGAGCGGTCTTGTCTTCTTCAAGCAGGACACTCACCAGCGTCTGGAACGTGGTGTCGCCGTCCGCACCGCTCGCCCGTTCATATTCAAGCGACCGCAGACCGGCCACGGCGGCCTCACGCGTCCCAAAATAGCGCAGGCTGTCCTGATCTTCGGGACGAAGGCTGTCGTAGTAGTCGATGAAGTTCTTGTAGTAGCCCTCATGATCCCCGGCATCGAGAAATTTGCCGAAGGCCTGGTATTCGCGCAACGCCAGCTGCGGAGACAGGCGGTTGTTCCACTCGTCGCGGCTGAGCGCCGGCTGTCCGTCCGATGCCTTCTTCGTCTGGCTGAGATAGAGCAGAGCATCGGCGGAAAGCGAGATGCGCGGAGTGGGGTCGAAGAGACTCGCCGCGAGCGCCTGTGCGGACTGTTCGTCCTTGCCGGCGGAATTCGCCTGGCCGGCGTTGCGCCCTGCAAGATTATTCAGCCCGTCGCCCGATGCTGCGGCCGTCAGCCTGTTCGCGATCTGCATTTGCCGTCTCCGTCAATCTCACGATCCGGCAGCAACATCCCAGTCGTGCAAGAGCGACGACTCGCGGGCGGAACCTATCGTGCAGTGGAGGGGTATGGCGCGAAGCTTGCGCGAGGCTGGACGCGGTTAAGAATTCCTTAACGCACCAAAGTGCCGGCGGAGATGTTCGGCAGCGGCCGTATCACAGGAACGACGCGAGCTGCGGCACGATCGGAAGGTAGGGCGCATCGAACAGATCCTCGCGATCGAAGCGGCTTCCCGTTCGGTTGACCCGAACGACCCGGCAATGAGTCTCACTCATCATGATCGGCACCACCAAGGTTCCGCCTGAGACGAGATGATCGGAAAACATGCGCGGCAGGCTATTGAAGGCAGCGGTGATCAGGATGCGGTCGAACGTGCCCTCGCCCGGCACCCCGGCGCTGCCATCCGCATGGCGAACGATGACGTTGCGAACGCCTGATTTCTCAAGGTTTTTCTGCGCCGTACCGACGAGTGTCTGATAGCGGTCGATCGTCAGGACGCGTTCAGCCACCCGCCCCATCACAGCCGCGGTAAAGCCGCTGCCGGTACCGACCTCGAGGATGCGCTGTCCTGTCTTCAGGTTCAGACAATGCAGCAACCGCACCGCGAAATCATAGCCTTCCATGAACGAGCCGCACTCGAGCGGAATCGTGCGCTGCGAGTAAGCCTCGGCCTGATATTGCGGCGGCGCGAACTGGCCGCGCGAGGTCTGCTCGACCGCCTTGAGAAGGTCATGATTGATGATGCCGGCGGCGCGCAGCCGCAGCACCATCTTGGCAAAGCCTTCCTGTTCCGAAACGCGCACGCTCAATCAATGAGCCCCTTCGTTCAAAGCCCGCATCAGACGGTCCTGGACGCTATAGTCCGTCAGGTCGAGCTTGAGCGGCGTCACCGAGATGTGATTCTCGCGCAGAGCGTGAATGTCGGTTCCGGCGCGAAAATCGCCGAACCGCTCGCCGAAGCGCAGCCAGAAGTAGGGAAAACCACGGCCGTCCGTCCGCTCATCGATCGACAGGCCAAAGTCGAGCTTGCCTTGCGACGTTACCTCGATCCCGGCAACGGTGTCAGCCGAGCAGTTCGGGAAATTGACGTTGAGGAACGTGCCATCGGGCAGGTCCACGGCCATCATTTTGCGGATCAGGCCCGGCGCGTGTGTCTCCACCACATCCCAAGGCACAGCCTTGCCGACGGCGTGGTGATAGGCCTGGCTGAGCGCGATCGCGCGAATACCCTGCAACGTGCCCTCGATAGCGCCCGCAACCGTGCCGGAATAGGTCACGTCATCGGCCATGTTGGCACCGATGTTGACGCCGGAGAGCACGAGATCAGGCTTGCGATCCAGCACCTTGCGAACCGCCATGATGACGCAATCCGTCGGCGTGCCCCGGAGGGCAAAGCGCTTCTCGGCGATCTGCCGGAGCCGCAGCGGCTCCGACAGGGTCAGCGAATGCGCCAAACCGCTCTGGTCCGCTTCGGGTGCCACGACCCAGACATCGTCCGAGATCGTCCTGGCGACCCTTTCGAGCACAGCGAGACCTTCAGCATGAATGCCGTCATCGTTTGTCAGCAGGATCCGCATGGTTGCCGTCCTTCCCTTGACGTCCGCTCAGACGGCCTTCTCGATGCGCGTCTGGCCGCCCATATAGGGCACCAGCACATCCGGCACCGATACCGAACCGTCTTCGTTCAGATAGTTTTCGATGACGGCGATCAGCGCGCGCCCGACGGCGACACCGGATCCGTTCAACGAATGAACGAAGCGCGTGCCCTTGTCTTCCTTGGTGCGGTAGCGGGCATTCATCCGGCGGGCCTGGAAATCGCCGCAGACCGAGCAGGACGAAATCTCGCGGTAGGTATCCTGTCCCGGCAGCCAGACCTCCAGATCATAGGTCTTGCGTGCACCGAAGCCCATGTCGCCGGTGCAGAGCGTCATCACACGGTAGTGCAGACCCAAGCGCTTCAGCACCTCTTCCGCACACGCCGTCATGCGCTCGTGCTCATCCACCGAAGTTTCGGCATCGGTGATCGAAACCAATTCGACCTTGTTGAACTGGTGCTGGCGCAGCATGCCGCGGGTGTCGCGACCGGCCGAACCCGCCTCCGAGCGGAAGGACGGCGTCAGCGCGGTGAAGCGCAGCGGCAGCTTTTCGCCTTCGAGGATCTGCTCGCGAACGATGTTGGTGAGCGGCACTTCTGCAGTCGGGATCAGCCAGCGACCGTCCGTCGTGCGGAACAGGTCTTCGGCAAATTTCGGCAGCTGTCCCGTACCGTACATCGCATCGTCGCGCACGAGGAGCGGCGGCTGCACTTCGGTGTAGCCGTGTTCCTGGGTGTGCAGGTCGAGCATGAACTGGCCGAGCGCACGCTCGAACCGGGCCAGCTGGCCTTTCAGGATCGTGAAGCGCGAGCCGGAAATGCGGGCAGCCCCTTCGAAATCCATGAGGCCGAGCGCCTCGCCGATCTCGAAATGCTCGCGCGGCTGGTGATTCCAGGTGGGCTTGTTGCCGACCACGCGCTTGACGACGTTGCCGGTCTCATCTTCGCCGACCGGAACGTCCTCGAGCGGGATGTTCGGAATGCGGGAGAGCGCGTCGTTGAGCTCTGTTTCCACCTTGCGGCTGTCTTCCTCAAGCGCCGGCATGGCGTTCTTGAGTTCGGCCACCTCGGCCTTCAGTTTTTCGGCAAGCTCGGCGTTCTTCTGCGCCATAGCGGCGCCGATGTCCTTGGACGCAGCGTTGCGGCGCGACTGCATGTGCTGCAGCGACTGAAGGATCGTGCGGCGGCGTTCGTCGAGGGCGATCAGCGACGCCGACAAAGGCTCCGCGCCCCGCTTCGCCAGGGCGGCGTCCAGCATCTCGGCATTTTCACGGATCCATTTAATATCAAGCATTGTCGTTCCACGCGTTGGTCAACTCACGGCGCGAAATCTCGAATGCTCAGCCCTTGGCGGGGCCGACCTCTCCGGAAGATCCTTCCTGCGACTCGGCAACTTCGCTCTTGAGCGCGTCCGCTGCCCGCTGTCTTTCGATGAGTCGCGCCGTATAGATCGAAATTTCGTAGAGAAGGATGGCTGGCAGTGCAAGGCCGATCTGGGAAACGGGATCGGGCGGCGTCAAGATGGCTGCGACGAAGAACGCAATGACGATCGCGTACTTTCGCTTATCCTTGAGGCCCTGGGAAGTGACGAGCCCGACGCGCGCAAGCAACGTCGTCACCACCGGCAACTGGAAGACGAGGCCGAAAGCGAAGACCAGCGACATGATCAGACTCAGGTATTCCGATACCTTTGGCAGGAGCTGGATTGCCACCTGCCCTTCGCCGCCGCCCTGCTCCATGGCCAGAAAAAACCACATAACCATGGGCGTGAAGAAGAAATAGACCAGGGCGCCCCCCATGAGGAACAGTATCGGCGACGCGACCAGGAATGGCAGGAAGGCAGCGCGTTCGTTCTTGTAGAGGCCTGGGGCGACAAACTTGTAGATCTGCGCGGCGATCACGGGAAAGGCGATGACCATAGCGCCGAACATCGCCACCTTGATCTGGGTAAAGAAGAATTCCTGCGGGGCCGTATAAATCAGCTCGACATTGCGATGGTTCAGGCCGGCCCAGCCCACTGCCCATTTGAACGGCAGCACCAAAAGGTTGAAGAGGCCCTTGGCAAAGTAGAAGCAGACGAGGAACGCCATGAAGAACGCACCGACGGCCCACATCAGGCGTCTGCGCAATTCGATCAGATGCTCGATCAGCGGCTGCGGCCGGTCCTCGATATCGCCGCTCATGCTTCACCTTTCTTGCGCGTGCTGGCGCGCGGCTTGGACGTCTTGGTAGCCGGCTCGGCTGGAGCGGGCTTCGACGACTTCTTCTCGGCCACCGCCTTTGCGGGTGCCTTTGCCGGAGTTTTGGGCGCAGCCGCCTTTGGCGTTGCAGATTTCTTTGCCACCGGTGCCGGATCGGCCTTCGCCTTTG
Source organism: Ensifer sp. Root278 (assembly GCF_001429285.1). GTDB lineage: Bacteria > Pseudomonadota > Alphaproteobacteria > Rhizobiales > Rhizobiaceae > Ensifer. The sequence goes on along the minus strand of NZ_LMJJ01000044.1, from coordinate 191,052 downwards.
GCATCCGCTTGGGCTTTTCAGCCGGGACGGCAACCTCGGCGCGCTCGAGCTGACGAGTGGCAGAGCCTACGGCCGCAGCGGCGACCGCATCTGCGGGCTTCGCTTCCGCGACAGCTACCGGAGCGGCCATGACCGGCTCCGCAGTCGCGGGCTCGGTGGTACCCGTCGTGGCGGGCTTATCAGGCGTCGCAGCCTTCTGCAGGTCCGATTTGATATCGTTGCCGATCTGGCGAAGCGGATTCATCGCATCCCTGAGCGCATTGGCCGGGTTGAGACTTTGCGCATCGCTGATCGTTTTTCGGACGTCGTCCAGATCCGCTTCGCGCAACGCTTCATCGAACTGCTGACGGAACTCGGAGGCCATGCCACGCAATTTCGTGGTCATGCGCCCGAATGCCCGCAGCATCGGCGGCAGATCCTTCGGCCCGACAACGACAATGAGAACGATTGCAATGACGACAAGCTCGGTCCAGCCGATATCAAGCATTTGATATGTCCTGCAAATCCATGATCCAGCCCGCCTGGCATCAATGCCAGCCGGGCCCTACGGACGCTTGATCGTTAGCGAACTTCGTCTGACTTGTGGTCGACCGTCTTGTTGTCGATCGTCTTGTCAGCCGAACCGGCGTCGTCCTCGCTCATGCCCTTCTTGAAGTTCTTGATGCCTTTGGCAACGTCGCCCATCAATTCCGGAATCTTGCCACGGCCGAACAATAGCAGGACCACCGCCAAAAAGATTAGCCAGTGCCAGATGCTTAAGGACCCCATGCTCTTACTCCCTTGAGGCTCTCATCAAAATTAAGAGCCTGCCACATGTCAAATTTCAGCCGTGCCACGGACAATCGCGCCTTGCGATCGACCCTAAGACGTTGGTGCGTCTTTTTCAAACAGCAATATATCCCGCTCGTTAACCGAAAGCATTACGTCACGCAATCCTTGCGGCAATTGGTCCGCGCGGATACGGGCGCGCACAATGTCCTCGCAGCCCGGCACGGCCAGTTCCAACAACTCCACCACACCGATGAACCGGCGGGAAACGATGCGCGCAGGCGTGTCGCCATTCTCCTCGCCGACGCGCACCCCGGAAAGCCGCACCGCGACCGAAACGCGCTCCCCTTCGCCGTGGCGCCCGGCCGCTACGGTGCCGACCGGCGTATCGACGCGGCCATTGCGAACCTGCGCATTGAACACGTTGATTTCCGAGAAGAAACCGGCCGCAAAGAGGTTTCTCGGATGGCGGTAAAGCTCATCTGCCGTACCAACCTGGACAAGTCGCCCATCTTGCAGCAGCGCAATTCGATCGGCCATGCGCATCGCTTCTTCCGCATCGTGGGTGACGACGATCGCCGTCGCCCGGGTCTCTCTGAGGATAGCGAGCGTATCGGCGCGGATCGAATCCTTCAGACGCGAGTCGAGGCCGGAAAACGGTTCGTCCATCAAAAGTACGGCAGGACGCGGCGCAAGCGCGCGCGCAAGCGCCACACGCTGCTGCTCGCCGCCGGAAAGCACGTGCGGGTACTGGTTAGCGTAGTGGGAGAGCCCCACACGCTCGAGTGCCGCGTCCGCCTGGTTCAGGGCTTCCTTCTTTGGAATCGCCGTCAGGCCAAAGCGGACGTTGTCGCGAATGGACATGTGCGGGAAGAGCGCGAAATCCTGGAACATCAGCCCGACACCGCGTTTTTCGGGCGGCAGGAAAACCGTGGGGCCGGAAATCTCCTGGCCATTGAGCAGAAGGCGTCCCGTGCTCTGCTTCTCGATCCCTGCGGCGATACGCAGCAAGGTCGTCTTGCCGGACCCAGACGGACCGAGCAGGCAAAGGACCTCGCCGGCCTTGGCCGCCAGGCTGACGCCCTTGATCGTTTCCTTGGCGTGATAGCTGTGATGAATATCTTCGAAGGCCAGGCTCGCCGCGAAGGATACACCCGCCGTCCGTCGCGTTGTCATGACGGGAGCGTCCTGCGGATCTGAAACCATGCTTGCATTCCTTGACACCAGTCGCGCCCGCTGAAACGGCCGGGCGCCAGGGAAAGCCGATATCCCCATTCAGGTTTTAATCAGCTTCTTCGCCCTTCGGTGTCAAGAGCCCCAGTTCTTCAAGGTCCAGCTGGGTGATGGGGTCTTCGTTCTCGGCAAGTTCGTCTTCGCCTACCGGAACGGGAATATTGAGATTGGACGGCACGCGGCCGGAAAGCAGCCCCGCCCCCTTCAGCTCCTCGATACCCGGCAGGTCGCGCAGTTCTTCGAGACCGAAGTGATCGAGAAAATCGCGGGTGGTGCCGAAGGTGACCGGCCGGCCCGGCGTGCGCCGGCGTCCCCTGAAGCGGACCCAGCCCGCTTCCATCAGCACGTCGAGCGTGCCCTTCGACGTCTGAACCCCGCGGATATCCTCGATCTCCGCGCGGGTCACCGGCTGGTGGTAGGCAATGATGGAAAGAACTTCGAGCGCAGCGCGCGAGAGCTTGCGGACCTCCTGTTCGTCGGTCTGCACGACGAAGGAGAGATCGGCTGCCGTGCGGAAAGCCCAGTGGTCGGCGACCTGAACCAGGTTGACGCCGCGCGTCGCGTAGAGCGCCTTCAGCCGCATCATGATGCGACCGACATCGGCACCACGCGGCAGGCGACTTTCGATATAGGTCTCCGACACCGGCTGCGCCGAAGCAAACACCAGGGCTTCCGCGATCCGCTCGGCTTCCTGCTCCATCCGAGGATCGAAGGTCGGCGTCGCTCCGATCTCATCGTCCTCGTCGGAAGCTTCGGGCACGTACTTTTGGGCTTCAGCCACGGGCTGCCTCCATTTCGGCAAGCGTCTCCGCATCGATCGGGTTCGGTCCGCGCCGAAGATAGATGGGCGCAAAGGCCTCTTCCTGGCGGATCTCCAGCCGGCCCTCGCGAACCATCTCGAGCGAAGCTGCGAAGGAACTGGCGATCGCCGTTGCCCGCTCCTTCGGCGTCGTCATGTAGCGGATGAGAAAATGATCGAGCGCTGTCCAATCGTCGAGACCGCCGATCATGCGCGCCAGTATCAGGCGCGCGTCGGCAAGCGACCACACATGGCGCTTCTCGATCGTCACCTGCGTGATCGCCTGACGCTGACGCAGGCTCGCATAGGCGCTCAGGAGATCATAGAGCGAGGCATCGAAGCCGGACTTCTTCTCGGTGACGATATGTTCCGGGGCACCGCGAACGAAGACATCCCGGCCGAGCCGGTTTCTATTGATGAGCCTTGTTGCCGCCTCACGCATCGCCTCCAGGCGTTTCAGCCGGAAAGCCAGGGCCGAGGCCATTTCCTCGCCCGTTGGACCGTCGTCCTTCGCCTGTTGTGGGATCAGCAGGCGCGATTTCAGATAGGCAAGCCATGCCGCCATGACGAGATAGTCGGCGGCAAGCTCGATGCGGATGCTGCGCGCCCGCTCGATGAAGGCGATATATTGCTCGGCGAGTGCAAGTACGGAGATGCGCGAAAGATCGACACGCTGGCTGCGGGCAAGATGAAGCAGGAGATCGAGCGGGCCTTCGAAACCGGCAAGATCAACCACCAGCGCTTCTTCATGCAGCCCGCGCTCTGAAGTCTCTTCCTGCCACAGGGGCTCCATCGGCGCCTTCGACGCAGGCTTGCCTTGTCTTTCGCCCGCATTGCTCACTGACAGTCCAATCCTTTCCTGCCGGCCGCGCCTACCTTACACCGTCGCGAACTGGCCGTTAAACTCCGTCCGTAGATCGCTTTCGCTCGCATCGTCAGGCGCCCGGAACGCCGCTTCGACAGCCTTCGCCCGACGCAGGCTCTCGCCGGCGAGAACCGGCACCACGTCGGCGACGGCCTTCATTTCTTCCATTATGCCATGACAATGCAAGACGAGATCAAGCCCCGCGGCGATGATGTTGCGCGCGCGAGTGGTCATGTCGCCGGCCAGCGCGTTCATCGAGACGTCGTCCGACATCAAAAGACCGTCGAAACCGATGTGACCGCGAATGATCTCGCGCACCACCTTCGCCGAGGTTGTCGCCGGATTGTCCGGGTCGATCGTCGTGAAGACCATGTGCGCCGACATCGCCATCACCTCGTCCTTCATCGCAACGAAGGGCAGGAAGTCGCTGGCGGCAAGCTCTTCGAAAGTAGCCCTGACCACAGGCAGATTGTGGTGCGAGTCGACGAAGGTGCGGCCGTGACCGGGCATGTGCTTCATGACAGGCAGCATGCCGCCGGCCTTCAACCCCTCGCCCATCGCGCGGCCGATCGCCGTTACGGCCTCAGGGGCGTGACCATAAGCGCGATTACCGATGACGTCGTGGCTGCCGGGCACCGGCACATCGAGCACCGGCAGACAATCGACCGTGATGCCGAAGCGCATCAGGTCGAAGGCGTGGAGGCGTCCCATCAGCCAGGCAGCACGCAGACCGAGCTCCCGGTCGCGGCGATAGATTTCGCCGATCGCCGCGCCATTCGGGTATTGCTGGACGAGCGGTGGCCGAATGCGCTGCACGCGCCCGCCTTCCTGGTCGATGAGCACAGGCGCGTTCGGATTGCCGATGCTGTCGCGAAGTGACGCCACCAGATCGGAAATCTGCTGCTCCTCGCCGATATTGCGCCCGAACAGGATGAAGCCCCATGGCCGCTCGCCGGCAAAGAACTGGCGTTCGTCTTCGTTAAGAGAAAGGCCCTTGCAGCCCGAGATAAATGCTTTTGATTCGCTCATTGAGAGAGCATAGAGCGGGCGCCGCCCGGCGCGAAGCCACAAAGACGAAGCCCCGTCGTTCATGCACAAGGCCATGGGGCAAACGAAAACCCTGAAATGCGAAGGGCGCGGCCTATGAGCCGCGCCCTCCTCAACTCTATCCGTTGTGCCCGACTTACTTGGTCACCAGGCAGCTTCCGCCAGCGCCCTTGTACTTGGAGCACAGGGCATTTGCCTCTTCCTTGGAGCCGGCCGGGATGCGGACGCGATAGTAGGTGCCCTTGCCGGCGATCTCCGCCTTGCGGATATCGACGCCACGGCCGCCAATGACGCTGCCGAACTTGCTGGAAAGGCTGTTGTAGGACTTCTGTGCTTCGGCTTCGGACGGCAAGGATGCGACCTGGATGAAGTATCCGCCGGTCGGAACCGATGCGGTTGCAACCTGCTGCGCCGGCTGGGCTTCTGCAGTGGCAACCGCCTGCTCTTCGGCCGGACGCACGTTGCCGCGCTCGGTAGCAGTGCCGGCAACTTTAGCCGGCTGCTCGACCGGACGCGCCTGCGGCGTCGGCGCCTTGTCGCCTGTTGCCGTCGTCGTCACGCTGCGAACCGGAACCTGTTCGATATCGGCATTGCCCGTTGCGGCAAGCGCCACCTGATCGACATTGGCCGATGCCTGACCGGCAGCAGTGACATCAGCCGAAGCGACTTCCTTCGAGGCCGCTTCCGGCAGCGGCTGCGTCGCACCGGCGACATCGGTCGCCGGTGCGGCAACCGGCTCTTCACGAGCAACCAGCGTGCCATCCGGCTTGACGATCATTGTGCGCACTTTGCGCGGTGCAACGGCCGGTGCCTTGTCTTCTTCCTGAGCGGCAGTCTGGGCGCCGCCATCCGGCAGCAAGCGAGCGCCGTCCTCGTCATCCGCCGGCAGGTTGGCCTGCACGCCGTCCGAGTCGTCGCTGCCTTCGAGCGGCAGCGTTTCCGGCGTCAGCGTCTTCTGAACGACGTCCATCGGCTCTTCGGTCGAAGAAACCAATGCTTCCTGCTGCGGCGCTCCGGCTTGGGCTCCAGCGACGCGATCGTAAACGGCCTTATCCTGGTTCGGTACGGTCTTGCCGCCCTTTTCTTCCGGCACGACCTTAACCGGTCCCTTGTCGGCGAGAATGATCTTGGGACCCTCGGCAGAGGTTACCGCACCACTGCCGCCCATCCAGGCGTAGACAGCCGCACCACCGAGAATGATGACGCCAGCAACGCTTGCCGCAAGCAGCATCGTGCGCTGCGATCGCCGACCCGAGCCGTAGTCGTGATAGTCGCCCGCATCGTCCTGGCTCTGCACCGGGGAAACCCGCTCGGCATCACGCGTCGGGGACTTCCGTTCGGTGATGGAGCGGCGGAAGTCCTCTTCCATCGCCTTCTCGAATTCGTCGAAATCGTCGAGCGCGCCGCCTCCGAACGACGGATTTGCATTTGCTGCCGGGGCCGGACGAGCCGCCTCGGCCTTTTCAACCGCGGCCGGACGGGCATCCTTGGCGGCCGGAGCCGGCGTGCCGAACAGCTGCGCCATTTCCGCGTCGATATCGAGGTCGTAGTCTGCCGGATAGGCGACCGGCTTTTCCGTTTCGATGACGGGCAGTTGCGGCACGTCCATGTCGGCGATCGGCGCAACGCCATTCTCGGCGTCGGCGATCATCGAGGGATCGAAGGGCAGCGTGCTTTCAGGCTGCACGTCCTGCTGCTCCACCGGGGCCGGAGCCACGAAGGTCTCGACGGAACGTTCCGGTTCACGCTGCGGAGCAACCGCTTCGATGACCGGCTGCGCAGCAGCCTGCGGCACGACCGCAGGTGCGACGGCAATCGGTTCGGTCGGCCCGAGGTCCGCAAGATCGAGCTTCAGTGCGGCATCGGAGAGCTCCATTTCGAAGTTCTCGATGTCGAAGCCCGGCTCGTTCTCCGGTTCTGCAACGGGCTGGACCGGCTGGACCGGCTGGGCAGCCTCGACCACCGGCGTAACGGCAGGAGTGGCGACTGCGGCAGCTGCCGCAACAGGCGCTGCCTGTGTCACGAGCGGACCGGCGAAGGCGCGCTGCTGGCTGGCGCCCGAGGGCGAAGCAACGGGCGTCGCCCGGCTGAAGGTCGGCGTAAAGGGATAGGGGCTCTTCTTCGCCGGCGTCGCAACCGTGTTTACCGGGGCGGCGGCGGGAGCAACGACCGGCTGTTGCGTGGCGTGAAGGGCAGGATGAGACTGCACGGCAGCGGCAACCACGGCGGTCACCGGCGGAACCGGGAAGCGCTCGATATCCGCAAGAAGATCGTCGCGGGCAGTGTCATGGCCAGCGGGCTCTTCCGGGATTGTCTCGCTCACGTATACGGTCTCGTCCGCGCGGTCCTCAGGAACGACGTCGAGGCTAGTAGCATCAAGGTTGGCGACCTCAAGGCTCGGCTCGTCGTAAACCGGGAACGGCTCGGGGACAGCAGCGGGCTCGGACCAAGCCGTCGACAATTCTGCGGCCGGTGCCTGCCAGTCGTCGACTACCTGTTCCTTCGCCTCAGATACCGGCTCTTCTTCGAACGGCAACAGATCGGCTTCGCCGAGCGACAGTTCGAGCTCGCGCTCCAGGTCGAACGCCGGCTCGTCGGCGACGAATTCCGCGCTATCGACTTCGGCACCCTGAGGGGCGGCCGAGAACGACTGCACCTCGACAACCTGCTCCGGTTCCTCTTCGGCGACAGCGGCCGGTGCTGCGACCGGCTCGGGCTGACGGAATATCGGCGCCTCGTACTCTTCCGCGAATTCGGCTACCGGCTCGATCCGGGCCTCTTCGACCGGCTGCGGCGCCGAAGCCGGCTCCACAACAGGCTGCTGCCCAGCACGGGGTGCATCGTAGCTGTCGAAAGCGCGAAGGAGTTCGTCTTCGAGATCGAAGGCGGGTTCCTGACGGACCGCCTCCTGATGTCGCTGCAACTCTTGCAATTGCTGTACGGCCGAACGGGCATCGTAACCGACGATCCGGGCGAGTTCGGCCAACGGATCATCGTCTGCCAATACATCGAATTCAGCCGGCCCGCTTCGTGCGAATTGTTTGTCTGCCATGCTCTCCACTCACAATTGCCTGTATTTATGTGCCAGTGCATTGTGGGAAAATGGTGACAATACTTATCGCATTTCCTCCGGTGCGGAGGTGCCTGTAATAGACAGGCCGGACTTCAATACCGAAGCGACAGCATGCACCAGCCCGAGTCTGGCAGTACTTAATTGTCTATTTTTATCGTTAACAAAACGTAATTCCGGATTCTCTTTACCTTTGTTCCAGTGTCCGTGGAAGGCAGCGGCAAGATCGTACAGGTAAAACGCGATGCGATGCGGCTCCTGAGCCAGTGCCGCGGCCTCGATCACGCGCGGATATTCTGCGAGCTTGGCAACGAGCTGAAGCTCCGTCGGATCCTCGATCTGCCCCTGAACCGCACCGGCGAAATCAAGCGATTCGATGTCCAGATCCGGGAACGCGTCCGCCGCCTGGCGGAACACAGACCGGCAACGCGCATGCGCATACTGCACGTAAAAGACCGGATTATCCTTGGACTGTTCTGTAACCTTGGCAAAGTCGAAGTCGAGCGGCTCGGAATTCTTCCGGTAGATCATCATGAAACGAACCGGATCACGGCCGACTTCATCGACGACTTCGCGCAGCGTGACGAAATCGCCGGAGCGCTTCGACATCTTCACCGGCTCACCGTCGCGGAAGAGCTTCACCAGTTGGCAGAGCAGAACCGTAAGTTTCGACGAACCGCCTGACACGGCGCGTGCCAGCGCCTCAAGCCGCTTGACGTAACCGCCGTGGTCGGCGCCCAGCACATAGATCATCTCGTCGAAGCCGCGGTCGAACTTGTCCTTGAAGTAGGCAACGTCGGCGGCGAAGTAGGTGTAGCTTCCATCCGACTTGATCAGCGGCCGGTCGATATCGTCACCGACCTCCGTCGAGCGGAACAGCGTCTGCTCGCGATCTTCCCAATCCTCCGGGAGCTGCCCCTTCGGCGGCGGCAACGTACCCTTGTAGACGTGCCCCTTGAAGGTCAGGTCGTTGATTGCCGTACGAATCGCAGCCGCCCCATTGGCGTGAAGCGTGCGTTCGGAGAAGAAGACGTCGTGAGTGACGTTCAACGCCGCGAGATCCTCTCGGATCATCACCATCATGGCATCGATCGTCCGGTCCTTGACGAGCGGCATCCACTTGTCTTCGGGCATCAGGCGCAGGCTCGTGCCGAATTCATCGGCGAGCGCTTCGCCAACCGGGACGAGATAATCACCCGGATAAAGACCCGGCGGGATTTCGCCGATGTCTTCACCAAGCGCCTGGCGATACCGCATGAAGGCAGAACGTGCGAGAACGTCGATCTGCGACCCGGCGTCGTTGATGTAGTATTCCTTGGTCACCGCATAACCGGCAAAGGCCAAAAGGTTGGCAAGCGCGTCCCCGACCACGGCGCCGCGGCAATGGCCGACATGCATCGGCCCCGTCGGGTTGGCCGAGACATATTCGACGTTGACCTTGCGGCCCGAACCGACGGTGCTGCGACCATAGTCGGGGCCGGTGCGCACCATGTTCGACAGCAGCTTCTGCCAATAGGAAACCGAAAGCCGGACGTTGATGAAGCCCGGACCGGCAACGGTCACTTCGGTGACTTCCGGATCCTGCTTGAGCTTCTCAACGATGAGTTCAGCGAGCGCCCGCGGGTTCAGGCCGAGGGGCTTGGCCAGTACCATGGCGGCATTGGTCGCGACATCACCGTGGCTTGGATCGCGCGGCGGCTCGACATTGACACGGCCGAAGTCAAGCTCGGATCGCTTTTCTCGAACGCTGTCAAGCGTTTCGAGAATGTCCTTAATTCTTGATTCGAAGTCCGTGAAGAGATTCATCTGATCCGTCCGCTTTTCCCGACCACATGTGGCCGGCGCAAAACTCAAAAAGGAGGCTCGGTTCGCTTGAACCGTAAGCCTCCGGGCGGGGCGTCCCTACCGCAAATCCGGCGTGTGGTCAAACAAGCGCTTGTGCACGCTGATCGCGAAGGTATCGGTCATGCCGGCCAGATAGTCGCCGACATGACGGGCCCTCGCCGGTTCGGCCATGCCCGAGATCTGATCGATCCAATAGTGCTCCCGCATCAATTGTGGGTCGTCCATGAAGGCATGATAGAGATCGCAGACGATCGACGCCGCACCTTCCCGCACCCGCATCACTTCCGGGTGGCGATAGATCCGGGTCATCAGCAGACGCTTGATCTGCTTGTCCGTCTCGCTCATCTCCTCGGAGAACGTCGCCATGACCGTACCCGCCTGACGTACCTCGGCTACGCTCTCGGGGCGAATGTCCGCGATACGCTGCTGGGCGACGCCGATCACGTCCTCGACCATTGCCGTGATCTGACGGCGCATGATTTCGTGCGTGAAGCGGCTGCTTTCAAGACCGGGATAGCGATCGTGAACCTCGCGCATCAGACGGGCAAGGAACGGCACGTCTTCCAGCATTTCGAAGGTCAGGTAGCCGGCCCGCAGGCCGTCATCGATATCATGGGTGTTGTAGGCGATATCGTCGGCGATGGCCGCGACCTGCGCCTCCAGGCTCGCGTAACTCGCCAGTTCCAGATCGTGAAGAGCACAGTAGTCCAGGATCGGCTGAGGGACCGGTCCACGCGTGCCCTGCCCGTCGGGCGTGAGCAACGGCCCATTGTGTTTGACCAGCCCCTCAAGACTCTCCCAGGTCAGGTTCAGCCCGTCGAACTCGGCGTAGCGCCGCTCGAGTTTGGTGACGATGCGCAGCGACTGGGCATTGTGGTCGAAGCCGCCATGGGGCTTCAGCATCTCGTGCAGGGCGTCCTCGCCCGTATGGCCGAACGGCGTGTGACCGAAATCGTGAACGAGGGCGACGCCTTCGGCGAGGTCCTCGTCGAGCTTGAGGGCACGCGCCAGGGCGCGGGCGATCTGCGCCACTTCGATCGTGTGCGTCAGCCGCGTCCGATAGTGGTCGCCGTCGGCAGCGATGAAGACCTGTGTCTTGTGCTTCAGCCGGCGAAAGGCCGTCGTGTGGACGATGCGATCGCGATCGCGCTGGAAATCCGAACGTGTCGCGCTCGACGCTTCCGGATAGAGCCTGCCGCGCGTCGCCCAGGGGTTCGACGCGAACGGCGCGTGTTCACCATAACCGAAGCCCAGCGCATTTTTGTCGAATGTCATTTTCCACCCAAATCGTCATCCCATTGACGGGACATTGAAGCCTTCATACCTATAGTGAAAGCCACGGAAACGCGTCGCGCAAGCATCGACCGATTCCGCAAGCGAAAGCAACGGCTTGGCCGCGGGGGTTGAAACGACCTCCGGCGTTGGCCGAGGCGGTGCTGCAAACGACAATCAAATCTCTCCGGTTCTTGACCCCGGCAGGAGGCAGATATGACGCAAGAAACCGTGACCCTTTCGGACGCTGCTGCAAAGCGGATCGCCACGATCCTTCGTTCGGACAGTCACAACAACGCGATGCGGGTGTCCGTCGAAGGCGGCGGCTGCTCGGGATTCTCCTATAAGTTCGACCTGGTCGACAGCGCCAACGACGACGATCTGGTGCTGGAGAAGAACGACGCCAAGGTGCTGATCGACAGCCTGTCGCTCGTCTATATGGGCGGCTCAGAGATCGACTTCGTCGACAACCTGCTCGGCCAGTCGTTTCAGATCAAGAATCCGAATGCGGTAGCAAGCTGCGGATGCGGAACGAGTTTTTCCATCTGAGCCAACGGCCACCTGGCCTGCCTGCGGTCGCCGTCAGAGATACGGCGACCCCAGCCAAAGCACACGGTTCGCCAGCCGGTCGATAAGTGGCTTGGCGCGCAAGGCCTCGAGCGTGACCGGTTCGGCCGAAGCCAGCACATCCGATATCATGCCGCCGATCGTATGGGCGAAACCATCGTCCAGCACTTCGAGATCGAACTCGAAGTTGAGACGCAGGGAACGCGGATCGAGATTGGTCGACCCAACATAGGCCCAGCGCTCGTCCACGATCAGAAGCTTCGAATGGTTGAAGGCGCCCTCGGCGCGCCAGACCCGACAATGACCTTTCAATACCTGATCGAACTGGGCGGTCATTGCGCGATCGACCAGAAGCAGATTGTTGACCGCCGGCACGATGATGTCGACCTCGACGCCCCGGCGCGCCGCGGTCACCAAGGCGCTGATCAGTTCGCGGTCCGGAAGGAAATAGGGCGACATCAGGCGGATGTTCTTGCGCGCCACCGAGAACGCCCCCATCAGCATCTTGTGATTGGTTTCGTTCGTGGCGTCCGGCCCTGAGGGTATGGCGCGCATCAGCACAGAAGACGTTTCTGCCGGCAAAGGCATTTCTTCGAGCGCCCAGGCACCGCCCGTCAGCATCTCCCCGCCGGAAAACTGCCAGTCCTCGGCGGCGACCTGAAAGATGTCGGCGACCACCGGGCCCGTTACCCGAAAGTGCGTGTCGAGGGCCGGCTCCTCGCCGGCAATCTCGCTGCTAAAGCCCGCCCGGATGTTCATGCCGCCGGCAAAGGCGACGCGGCCGTCGACCACGAGAATCTTTCGGTGCGTGCGCAGATTGGCATAGGGCAACCTCAGCCCCATGATGATATTGCCGTTGAAGACGGCCGTCGGAACGCCGGCCGTCTTCAGATGACCGACAATGCTGGGGACGGAGTAGCGCGCGCCGACTGCGTCGATCAGTACGCGCACCTGGACGCCACGCGCGATCGCGGCGATCAAGGCGTCGGAAAAGCGAAGGCCGACCACGTCGCGATCGAAGATATAGCTCTCTATCAGGATGCTGCGCTGCGCACCGGCAATGGCCACCAGCATGGCCTCATAGGCAGCATCCCCGCCGGCCAGCACCTCGATGCCGTTGCCGGAACACATGCGGTGCCGGGAAACACGGTCGCCGAGGATTTTCATCGCGGCAAAACGATTCCCGAAACTTCCGGCAATATCTGTTTCAGAGATATCGAACCTGCCGAACTGATCGGGGCCTTGCCCGCGCAGCAGTGCGCGTTGCGAGCCGATCGAGGAGCGGCGGATACGGTTGATGCCGGCAACGGCATAGAGCAATGCCCCGACGATCGGCGAGAGCAGAACGACACCGACCCAACCTGCGGCGGCGCGAACGTCGTCCTTGGTCATGGCGGCGTGAATGGCAGCCGGGATGCCAAGCGCGAAGGACAGCAGCGCCAGGATATGCGGCCAGTAGTTCTGCACGAGATCGATCATGCGCCGGACTATAGCCGGCCATGGATCGGAATCAATTCAAGCAGCCGCACCTATACCGTATATAAACTGCGCGCGGCGTCGCCCGTCGTCGTTGCAGCTCTGCCCAGCGCTGAAAGTCCGCAGGTATCGGATTTGTCAAAAGAATCCGGAGCGGCTAGAAGAGTCCCGCCGCAAGGACTCACCTGTATGGAAGGGCGTTTCGAGCCATGAAGATTGCCACCTGGAACATCAATGGCGTCAAGGCGCGAATCGACAGCCTGTTGGCATGGCTGAAGGAAGCCAATCCGGACATCGTCTGCCTGCAGGAGATCAAGTCTGTCGACGACGGCTTTCCTCGTCTGGAGATCGAAGCCCTCGGCTATCATGTCGAGACCCACGGCCAGAAGGGCTTCAACGGCGTCGCCCTGCTCTCCAAGCTGCGTCCGGACGAAGTCAACCGCGGCCTGCCGGGCGACGACTCCGATGAGCAGTCGCGTTTCATCGAAGGCGTGTTCTCGGTTGCCGGCGGCGTGATCCGTGTCTGCTCGCTCTACCTGCCGAACGGCAATCCCGTCGATAGTGAGAAGTACCCCTATAAGCTCGCCTGGATGCGCCGGCTGACCGCCTATGCCGAGCAGCGCCTTCTGCTCGAAGAGCCCTTCATCCTGGCAGGCGACTACAACGTCATCCCGGAGGAGCACGACTGCTGGGACATCAAAGTCTGGCAGAACGACGCACTTTTCCTGCCGGAGACGCGCGCGGCCTATCGGCGCCTGCGCAATCTCGGTTTCACCGACGCGGTGCGGGCCACCTCAGACGCGGTGCCGCTCTATACGTTCTGGGATTATCAGGCCGGCTGCTGGCCGAAGAATTTCGGCATTCGCATCGACCATCTGATGCTGTCGCCGGAGGCAGCCGATCGACTGGTTTCGACGTCGATCGACAAACATGTTCGCGCCTGGGAAAAGCCCTCGGACCACGTTCCTGTTATCGGCGAGTTTGCTTTCGCGGCCGCCTGAGGTGCGGATCTGCCGTTCGGCTATTCGGTGCTGGCTGAGGGGTAGCCGTGCGGTGAACTCAGTCGTCGTCGACCTGCATATGCAGGTTCTGTGACAGCGAGATCGCCGTACGGCGATCATCTTCGGTGGCAAGCGAGAACGCCTGCTCCTGCATCGACTGGAGCCAGGGCCGATCCTTCGGCGAACACTGGTCGAGCGCGGCGGTCATATAGGCGAGACCGCGAATGGTCTGGCCTTCCTGGAAGATTACGTTGCCGAAGACACCCATGGCACCGGCATGGCCGCTCTTGCGGGCACGGTTGAGCCACTTCTTGGCTTGCTGAACGTTGACGCTACCGCCCTCGCCCGACAGCAGCATGCGCGCAAGCTGGAACTGCGCCTCAGCGACACCAAAGGTCGACGCCGCCTGGAAATAGAGCTGCCGCGCCTGGGCCATATCCGACTGGATCGGGCTGTCGGGAATGCCGCGTCGGTAGTAGCCGGCAAGAGAGATCAACGCGTTGACGAAATAGCCGGTATCCTCAGAACCCGGCTCCACACCCTGCTGGGCGATCTCGCTGTAGATCTTGAAGGCCTCGAGGTCGTTTTCGGCGACACCGTCGCCATAGGCATACATGTTGGCCAGAGCCCAGCGGGAGCCGGTATGCCCCTTCTCCGCAGCGTATTTGTAGGCCTCGACGGCCTCGTCCTTGCGGCCGTTCTTGTAAGCGGAGAAACCGAACTTGAAGAGCGCGAAGGGACCGGATTCCTTCGTGACGCCTGCCCCCGGATCAAAGGCAAGGGCCGGCATGGTGCTGGTCCCGCAGACCGCCAGCGACACGCCGAGTATCGCAACCTTCAGTGACTTCAGTTCACCCGCAAGCATCACAGTCTAATTCTTCCGTTCCAGCCGGCCACGCCGAACTCATCACCGCTGCAAACACAAACGCCCGGACGACCCGTCGCCGCCCAAAACTTCACCAATTCCGCCGAGAACATCGACGCACCATTCCAGAACGAAACTTCGACACATGCACCGAAAAGACCATTTCAGTCGACCACTTGCACAAAAGTGCCGAAGGCCACATCTGACATGAACATCGACGGTCCAAGTTTCACTTCACACCAAACGCCGCAGGTTTCGTTTTCACGGTTGCAGCTTTGTCCCTACTATCGCTGCTCCCTGTTTGTGGCGGGAAATGGACATAGCCGGGACGAGTCCGATGCTAGCAAACTCTAGCATTAAATGTGTTGCTGAATCGTCACATTAGCGAACGGTGCAAAGGCAACAGCGAACAGTTCCACATCAAAAAGAAAGGCCCGGTCGAAACCGGGCCCAAACACTCAGATTGGCGAAGGATCAGAACTTGACCTTAAGGGACGTCGATATGGCGCCGAAGAAATCGTTACCGTAGTCGTAGGACACATCGCCGCCGATAACCTGCCCGTCGAAGTTAACGGGGCCCGAACTGCCGCTCGTCAGGATGCCCACTGCACCAGCCAGTCGAAGCTCGATATTCTTGTTTGGCGAATAGGATACACCCGAGCCAAGCGACCAAGTATCGGACTGAGTGCCATAGCCGTGGCTGGTACCGCGGTCCCAGGTCAGGCTAACAGCGCCGTTCCACTGATCGTTGAACTTGTGACCAAAGCCGCCTGAAATCGTCCAGCCGTCTCGATAAAGCAGGTCAAGCGAGGTGCAGGGCTGAGCCAGGGTTCCGCCCGACGAAGGGCAAAACTTGAGAACCTGGAGTTGGCTCCAATCCGTCCATTTGACCGAGCCGAAGGCGACCCAGTCGGGCGCAATACCGGACTGAATCTTCAATTCGAGTGAATCCGGCATCGATGCAAAGCCGGAGACCCCATAGAAGTTAACCGGAGTCGGCCCGCGAACGTCACGCAGGTCGATCGTTCCCGCAAGGTTGTCGAGGTCCACGGCACTGTTGTAGACGAGGCTCGCCCGCACTGCGTATTCAGGAATTTCGTAGCCGACGCCAGCGCGCCAGCCCCAACCATCCCCCTCGAGATCCAGCCGACCGATGCCGGTACGCCCGGCGGCCAATACCGGTGGCACGCCCGTGAAATCCTGAACCAACCGCTCCTTGAAGCCGCTGACCTCTTGGTAGAAGACGCCGCCGATGATGCGGAACTGACCTTGGCCGACGTCCCATTTATGGGAGCAGGTTGCGGCGTAGTTGTCGCTTTCGACCTTCGTCTCGACGTTGTTGTTTGCACCGGCCCAGTTGAGGCCCGGGTTGGTATGCGCACCCCAGGGCTGTGAATAGTCGGCCATACAGTCGATATCGTCAGCAAAGCGCGCTTTGACCCCAACGCGCGGAACCCAATAGCTCTCGGTATCGTCGGCGGTATTCGGTCGGGAATTCAAGTTACCACCGCCAGCACCCGGCCCCGTTCCATTAAACGGGAAAACCGCAGACGTCGTATCCGTGTCTCTGACATTCTTCAGTTCGCGCTGCGGATTGACGTAGGTCGCCGAAGCTTCGCCGGCGTAGTCCGACGGGTCGAACAGCAGATCGATGTTGTAACCACCGCGCTCAAGACCGCCGGCGTGGGCCGCCGACGCAACCAGCAAACCAGCCGCCACCGTCAGGACGCCACGCTTAAAATTCATGTGAGCCATCAAGCTCCTCCCCTGCACTGCAATCTGCGACATTCCACCTCATGCCGCGTATGGCGGAAGTATTCTCACGAACATGTGAAATCGCAAATGCCAGATGCAGAGGCGGTGCGGCACTATGCGTCACATAATTTACGTAAGATTCTCATGATTTAGACACATTCGCGCATTTCCGAAATGATATTCCGGAAAATAGGTAAATAACCCAATAAAATAGGAAAAACTTCCAACACTCGCGAAAGCTGTGTCGTAGAGACAACAATATTGGTTTTTGCTGAAGATCAACAAAAATGGCCGTTGAAACTCCGCCTGCCCATGCCAAGCGATTTCGTGAACGGCCGACAGTATTCAGCTCAGCGATTCGATCGCGAAGCGCGCCCCGGCAAGTATATAAAATCATACTAAAATAAAAAATCCGCGACGGACCTGTCGCGGATTTTGACTTCCTTGGCCGATCAACCCTGTGGGCGGTTGCACCCTTAGCGTGCTTCCTAACCGGCTTCCGCCACGCGCGTGAGCGCGACGCCAAGCGAATCTTTCTGAAGATCGAGTTCCACCAGGCGCTCACGCTCCGCTTCCACCAGTTCCGGTTTTGCGTTCGCGACGAACTTTTCATTGGCCAATTTGCCAAGAATACGCTCGCGCTCCGCATCCACCTTGGCGATCGCCTTCTCCAGGCGCGACTTCTCGGCGGAGAGATCGATCAGGTTGCCAAGCGGGAGGCACGCGGTCGCCTCACCCACAACGATCTGGGCACTGCCGCGCGGGGCGACAGTCGCATAGTCGATGTGTTCGACACGCGCCAGGCGCGCGATTGCCGGAGCATGCTGCTGCAGGCGTTCGCGCGTCAGATTGTTCGCACCGACGACAATCAGCGGCGCGGTTGCTGCCGGGGGAACATTCATCTCCGAGCGGACGGAGCGGATGCCCGAAACGAGGTCGATCAGCCAGTTGATCTCGTCGGCGGCCGCATCATCGGCATAGGAAGCCGCCGGCCATTCGGCGTGGCAGAGCAGCGTCTCGCGTTCACGGCCCTCGCCTGCCGTCTGCCCCCAGAGCTCCTCGGTCATGAACGGCATGAACGGGTGCAGCAGCTTGTAGATCTCATCGAGAACATAGGCGACGCAGGCCTGCGACTCGCGCTTGGCCGCCTCGTCCTCGCCGTTGAAGACCGGCTTCAGCAGTTCGAGATACCAATCGCAGAACTGGTTCCAGACGAAACGATAGAGACTGCCGGCGGCTTCGTTGAAACGATAGGCCTCGATCGCCTCGGTGACGTCGCGGATGGTGCGCGAAAGCTCCGTCAGGATCCAGCGGTTGATGGTAAGCGACGCGGCTTCGGGGATGAAACCGTCGCTGTCGACCACGCCGTTCATCTGGGCAAAACGCGTCGCGTTCCAGAGCTTCGTGCCGAAGTTGCGATAACCGGCGATGCGGGCGGGATCGAGCTTCACGTCGCGGCCCTGGGCAGCCATGATCGCCAGCGTGAAGCGCAGTGCGTCGGCCCCATATTCGTCGATAAGTTCGAGCGGGTCGATGACGTTGCCCTTCGACTTCGACATCTTCTGGCCGTTCTTGTCGCGAACGAGCGCATGGACGTAGACCGTATGGAACGGCTCGACCGGGGTGCCGTCGGCATCCTTCATGAAGTGCAGGCCCATCATCATCATGCGGGCGACCCAGAAGAAGATGATGTCGAAGCCTGTCACCAGGACGTCGGTCTGATAGTACTTCTCCAGTTCCGGCGTCTCGTTCGGCCAGCCGAGCGTGGAGAACGGCCAGAGCGCCGACGAGAACCAGGTGTCGAGCACGTCTTCGTCGCGAGTCAGGATTTCGCCCGGCTTGAAGTTTTCGAGCAGGTCCTCGACATAGGCCTTCATCGGGCCTTCATGCGCGAGATAGTGCTGGATCGCGGCGTGCAGCGCCTCTTCCTCGGTCTTCTCGACGAAGACCTGACCATCCGGGCCGTACCAGGCCGGGATCTGATGCCCCCACCAGAGCTGGCGCGAGACGCACCAGGGCTGGATGTTTTCCATCCACTCGAAGTAGGTCTTTTCCCAGTTCTTCGGAACGAAGTTCGTCCGGCCTTCCTTGACGGCGGCAATCGCAGGCTTCGCGAGCGTCTTGGCGTCGACGTACCATTGTTCCGTCAGGCGCGGCTCGATCGGCACGCCGCCACGGTCGCCATGGGGGACCATGTGCTTGTGCGGCTCGATCTTGTCGAGCAGGCCAGCCTCTTCGAAGATGCGGACGATGATCTTGCGCGCCTCGAAGCGGTCCTTGCCTTCGAGTTCGTCCCACGCACCATGCAGGGCTGCCGGATCGGAAAGCCCTTCGAGGAACTCCTCGTTGTCCTTGATGGTGATGCGACCTTCGATCGTCATGACGTTGATCGCGCTGAGGCCTGCGCGCTTGCCGACGTCGAAGTCGTTGAAGTCGTGCGCAGGCGTGATCTTCACCGCGCCGGTGCCGGCCGTCGGATCCGCATAGCTGTCGGCGACAACCGGAATGCGCCGGCCGACGATCGGCAGGATGACATGCTTGCCGAGGAGCGGTTTATAGCGCTCGTCGTCCGGGTTGACGGCAATGCCGCTGTCCCCGAGCATCGTTTCCGGGCGGGTGGTCGCGACGACCAGATAGTCGCGCTTCTCCCATTCGGTCGCCTTGCCTTCCTCATTGAAGGCAACCGGATGTTCATAGGTGACACCCGGTTCGAGCGGATAGCGCAGATACCAGAGATTGCCGTTGATCTCGTGCTGCTCGACCTCCAGATCGGAAATCGCCGTCAGAAGCTTCGGGTCCCAGTTGACCAGGCGCTTGTCCTTGTAGATCAGCCCTTCCTTGTAGAGCGAGACGAAGACCTCCAGAACGGCTTCCGAGAGGCCGTCGTCCATGGTGAAGCGTTCACGCGACCAGTCGCAGGATGCGCCGAGCCGCTTCAACTGATTGAAGATCAAGCCGCCGGATTCGGCCTTCCACTCCCAGACCTTCTCAATGAAGGCCTCGCGCCCCATCTGCCGACGGTGCTGCTGGGTTTCCATCAGCTTGCGCTCGACGACCATCTGGGTCGCAATACCGGCATGGTCCATGCCCGGCTGCCACAGCACGTCCTTGCCGCGCATGCGCTCGAAGCGAACCATGACGTCCTGAAGCGTGTTGTTGAGCGCGTGGCCCATGTGCAGCGAACCGGTTACGTTCGGCGGCGGGATCACGATGCAGAAGCTATCGGCGCCGGGCTTGGCACCCGCTCCTGCACGAAACGCGTTTTCTTCGTCCCACTTCTTGGCGATACGTGGGTCGACGGATGCGGAATCGTAGGTCTTATCAAGCATTTTGGAGCCAATTTTGGAGAGTGATGTCTGTGTCTTGTAAACCGGAACGGCCGGTGCAAGTCAACACGAACGCAAAAAGCCGCGACGGTCGCCGCGGCCCCACGCATCAAAAGATCTGAATTTCAGCGACGCGGCCCGCGGGCAACACGCTCGATTTCCTCGCGAACCAGCCGTTCGACGAGTGTCGGCAGATTGTCGTCCAGCCATTCCTGTAGCATCGGCCGCAGCATTTCCTGGGCGATTTCGTCGAACGAGCGCCTTGCGCCCTGATCGACCGCGAGAGCGAGGTTGTCGAAGGACTGCGCGACCTTCCGGCCGACTTCCGGAGAGACGATGGCTGCGATCGCCTTCTCGGGGGCCACCGTGTCGATCACGGGCGCCGGCGCCGGCGCTGGCGATTCGACGCTGTCGCGACGCTCCGATGGCTCTGGGGCAGCGACGGCTTCCGCATCCTCGTGTGTTTCTGGGGCCACGATCGACTGAACGGCCGGAGCCTTGGGCGCTGATACCGCGGCCATGCGCGACGTTACGACGGGGCTGTCCTGGATCGCCGGCGCTGGCGCGACTGGCTGCGTTTCGCGCGGGGCAAACCCCGTTGCGTGACGCTCCGAAGCCGCACGAACGCGTGCTGCGACATCAGCCAGCGAAAGCGGCGGCTGTGCAACCGACGCGCTGGCCTCGGACGAGACGATGGAAAGCTCTACGGCAGGAGCCGCGGGGGCGGGCCTCGATGTTTCGGCAGATTCCTCGCGCCGCCCGAAGGCTACGGTCTCGATCTCGCTGTCGATCGTCAGCTCGATCTCGTCACCCGCCTCGTCCTCGAAATGCTCCTGCGGCGAAAGCCCGGCCTGCCCAGGCTCATTGCTCTCGATGATCTTGCGAATGGATGCCAGGATCTCATCCATCGAAGGTTCACGCGCGACATTGAGCTGTGCCATTTCTATCCCCGTTTGACGCGGCCGGCATGTGTTTCAAAACAGGACATGCGCCGATTTCCGACAAACCTTATGTGAGTTCGCGGACGAAACATACGCCACGAATCAGCCACTCAGATCCTTGCACAGATTTGTTTTCAGGGGGAAAAATAGAAACGCCCCGGGGAGACCGGGGCGTTTTCTTTAGCGACCGTCGACAGTTCGAAGACCGAACCATTTATCCTTGACCGCCTCGTAATGTTCTTCGGCGCGATATTCGGCCACCTGCAGACCCTGGCTCTTCACGGTCAGCCTCGCGGAGGCTGCAAGCAAGGTATAGCTCGCGACGACCGCATCGCGCTGCGCAAGCGCCAGGAGTTCCTGCGCCTGCAGCACGTCCTGCTGCGAATCGAGAACGTCGAGGGTCGTGCGCTGGCCGACTTTGCGCTCTTCAATGACGCCATCCAGTGCCAGCTTGGCGGCAGAGATCTGCGCCTTGTTGGCGGAAATACGCGCGATCGCTGCTTCGAGCTGTGCGTAGGCCGAAACAATCGTTTCCTGAATCGATGCTCGCGCCGAATCAACCAGAATGCGCTGCTGCCCCAGGCGTTCCTTCGCCTGCCGGATCTGGCCGTATTCGAGGCCGCCCTGATAGATCGGGACTTCGAGGCGAGCAGTGATGCTCGATGTGTTGCTGTCGATGCCATCACCGACATTGCCAGTGGTGCGGCCGACCTGTCCCTGAAGCGTCACGCCGGGCAGCATCGTGCCCTCAGCCGACTTCACCTGGTAACCGGCCGAATCAACCGAGTACTGCGCCGCCAGAATGGTCGGGTGGTCGCGCAGGCCGCTTGCGACCGCCTGGTCGAGCGAGCGCGGCAGGCTCTTCGATGCGGGAGACGCCTGCTTGATGTTCTTCGGCAAGTCGCCGACGATCCGCACATAGGTCGCTTCGCTCTGCTTCAGCTGCGCAACAGCGACGATAAGCTGCGACTGCGCGTTGGCGAGCGAAGCCTCTGCCAGGCTCACGTCCGTACGGGTGCCCTCACCCACATCAAGCCGCGCCTTCGCGGCGTTCACCTGTTCCTGAAGGAACGCGATGTTCTGCTTGCGGATCGACACGAGCTGCTGATCGCGGGCGATATTGGAATAGATGGTCGCCGCCGAAAGCAGGATCTGCATCTCGTTGGCGAGCAGCGATTCGCGGGTGGCAAACACATTCGATTCGGCCGCGCGAACATTGTTCAGCGTCTGAAAGCCATCAAAGACCATCTGCGTTATGGAGATGCCGACCTGCCCCTGGTGAACGTCCTGAGTTCCGGAACTCTCCCTGTCGATGGTCGAAAGCGTCCCGCTGGCGAAACCAGCCACCTGGGGGCGAAAGCCGGACTTGGCGATCGGTACGCTCTCGTCGGTGGCGCGCAGCCCCGCCCGCGCAGCGTTCAGATCCGGGTTGTTTGCGTAGGCTTTGGCCATTGCGCCGAAGATCGTCTCGGCCAGTACTGCGTGCGGGGCAAGCAGCACACTCGTCGAGACGGCGGCCCACAGGGCCGCTTTGCGGACAATCGACACCATTACTTCTCTCTCCGATCGGGGGCGGCAAAGCCTGCCCTCATTTCCCGCAGCGCTGTCCTCGTTACAAAACGGCGCTGCCTAGACACGGCGATGAGCGCTCACACCGCCCACTGGTGAGCAAATCACTACCACTGCACTCTTTGAAACCCGGATTCCAAATTCCGACAACTGCGCAGCCCTACTCTGCGCAGGCATTTCAAAAAGAAACAAGTACCGCGTTGCGAATTGGCAACATTGTTATTTTAGCAGTACATTCAAATGTTGATATCCCTCAATAAGCGGGACCTCAAAAAACAAATTCCTGCTCGCGGCGGAAGCCGGGAAGCGGCTTCACCGCAGTGTTGAAGTCGGCACGCTCGGAGGTTTTTCCGTGCTCGTGCACATAGAGTTTAGCGCGCGAAGCGTTGCCAAATCCTTCGACCACCACGAGTCGGCCGCCATCACGCAACTGCTCGAACAGAGCCGCAGGCAACACTTCCACCGCACCGTGAACGAAGATGACATCGTAAGGCGCTTCGGCAGCGTAGCCCTTCTCGAGTTCGCCGGTGACGACGGCGATATTGTCATAGCCGAGACGTGCCAGCGTTTCGGTCGCGGTGGCGGCAAGACCCTGATCGCTTTCGAGCGCGACGACGGAACCAGCAATCAGGGAAAGCAGTGCCGAGGCATAGCCGGTACCGCAACCGATCTCGAGCACGACGTCGGACTTGGCGATCTCGGCGAGCTGCAGAAGCTTGGCAAGCGGCGACGGCTCCATCAGGAAGCGCGGCCCTCCGCCGTTGGCGGCGTCAAGCGCGATGTCGGTGTCGATATACGCGAGCTCCTTCATCTTCGCGGGCACGAACTCCTCGCGCGGCACGGTGAGGAAGGCGGACAAGACCGAGTGAGACGTCACATCCGTGGTCCGGATCTGGTTGTCCACCATCTTGGTGCGCGCTGCTTCGAAATTCATGCTGGTGCCCTCGTATCCGGATAGGCGCGGCGCCGCTTTTCGGAGAAGCCCGCGCGATCGTCTTGTGGCTCTCAACGGAAAGCCTTTGACGTAAGCTCTTAAATCGCCGCCCCGCGGGATTCAAGCGACAGCGGCAAATTGCGCCGGAAAAACGGGGAAGAAGAGCCCTGATCGATCATGGCGGCGACGCGCGGACATGGGCGCGACGCATTGCTGGCACGTGGACCGCGGGCAAACTCAGCGCCCGGGTGCGCCTTCCAGGCCCACGAGGGCGATCTTGGTGTAGCCGGCGTTCTGGATGAGGTTCATGACCGTCATCAGCTCGCCGTAGTCCACGGCCTTGTCGGCCCGGAGCAGGACACGCGTCTCGGTGTTGCCCTCCGTCAGGCGCTTCAGCTCGTCGGCGAAGGTCTCACGCGCCGTTTCCTCGTTGCCTATGGCCAGCGCCAGATCGGCCTTCAAGGTCACGAAGACCGGCTTGTCGTCGCGCGGCGCTGGCTTTGCCGCCGATTGAGGCAGATCCACCTTCATATCCACCGTGGCAAGCGGCGCCGCCACCATGAAGATGATCAGCAGCACGAGCATGACGTCGATGAAGGGCGTGACGTTGATTTCGCTGTTCTCGTCCAGATCGCCGCCGTCCTGGCTTACTTTTCCGGCCATGGGTCACCCGATCCGTGCGATGGTCGTTTCGGCATGGACGAAGCCTTCCTGCCGGCGGGGCTGCGCCTTGCGGACCATGCGGTGGTCGAGGTCGCGGCTGACGAGCCGTTCAACGGCGGCCGTAGCATCGGCAAGGATCACCTTGTAGCCACCCACTGCACGTGCGAAATAGTTGTAGATCACCACCGCTGGAATTGCCGCAACAAGGCCGATAGCAGTGGCGAGCAGCGCTTCGGCAATGCCGGGTGCGACGATCGCGAGATTGGTCGTCTGCGCCTTGCTGATGCCGATGAAGGAATTCATGATCCCCCAAACCGTGCCGAAGAGGCCGACGAACGGTCCGACCGAGCCGATCGAGGCCAGAATACCGGTGCCGCTCGTCATGCGCTTGCCGGCGCGAACCTCGATGCGGGTCAGCAGCGAAGAGACGCGTTCCTTGATACCGCTCGCAGGCGCATGGTCGACAACCGCTTCCGAACGCACCATCTCGTCGATCGCCGCAGCCACCATCTCAGGTGCTGGGCCCGACTTCCCGTCGAATGCAGTATTGACATCAGCCAGACCGTTAGCGGCTGACAGGAGACGCACCGCCCGCTTGAGGCGCGCCTTGGCGCTGAAAAGCTCGAGTGCCTTGACCAGGAAGATCGCCCAGGTGGCAATGGACGCCACTGCCAGGCCGACCATAACGCTTTTGACGACAAGGTCCGCCGCCATGAACATACCGATCGGCGACAGATCGTGCGGCAGCACCGGGTTCGCCGCACCTTCGGTCGCAACGGCAGTGCCCTCGACAGCAAGGGGGGCAGTCTCCGGCGACGCGGCTTGTGGTGCGGGCTGCACCTGAGTGATCGGCGTCGCCTGGTTTACCGGTGCGCTGCCGGTTGCCGTCTGGCCCTCTACGACCGGCGTCGGCGTGGGAGATTGTGCGACAGTGCCCTGAGTGCCGTTCGTAGCCGGGGCTGACGATGCCCCTTCACTCGCTGACTGAGCGAACGCAACCACGGGCATAGCAGCCGATGACAGACCCAGCATTGCGGCTGCCAGCAGATTGATCGTCGATCGGGCTCGGTTCGGCATCTTGTTCCTCACGTACTGGTCCGTTTCGTCATTTCAGAGCGAAGGGATTGCCGCCACCCGTCACATCCCTTGCGTGCTTTCGGGCTCTTTACGCAAAGGGGAGCGGAATGACAAGGATTTGTGGAGTTTATTAATCAAGAATAATTTCGCAACCCGCCCGCTCAGGGCGCGACCGGTGACTGCGGTCAGAAATCTGGCGAAACGTCCATGAAAGAACCGGTCCGCCAGTCATACGCGCGGTGCCGTTCCCATGGGCGGGCAAGGGCCGTGAATGCCGTTCGAAACTGCATTGCGGGCGGCGCGTGCTCCGTATCCGACTGCGCTCGAATTTCGATTGCGCCCGTGCGACGCAGCGTCTGCGCATTCACAATACGGGCGCGGTTGGTCGGGCACGTCGCGCCATCGACCCGCGCCGCAGTCACCACAAGATCCGCCTGGTCGCACAAGGCCGGAAAGAGCCGCGGGTTCTCGATGGCAAGGATCGTCCAGCCGTAGCCGTTGCGCGCCGCACACCATTGCTTTTCCCGGCAGATGAAGACACCCGCAGCATTCGCCTCGATCGCCGACGACAGATCCGCGCGGATCGCGGCCTGTTTTTCCTGGTCGAGCGGCGGAGCGCCCTTCCCGGCCGGCTCCGTAGCCGGGTAAGGATCGGCAGCTGCCGGCGGCGGAAGCATCGCTGGCTTGAGGTGGTTTTCCACCGCGAGGGCCCGTTGCCATTGCGAAAACACGAAATCCGACGGGCGCATCCTGTTGGTTGCTATCGCGCCGTTCGCAACGAGGCCGACGAGGCGACCATCCTCGGCAATCACGACATCGGGCAGACGATCGTGCTCGACTGCGAGGCTGACGAGACCGACGCTGATCAATACCGCTCCCGACAGGGCCAGCCAGCTCCGCAACACACAGACGAGAACACCGCCTGCGGCAATCAGCGCAAAGCCGAAATGCCCGATGCGACCCGTGACGATCTCACCGTCGAGAGAGGTTACGAAGCGGGCGATGTCGAGCATCCGGTCGAGGCCCCATGCCATCGCCATCAATGGATAGTGTTCAAGTCCCAGTGGCATCAGAAGCATGGCGAACAGGCCGAACGGCATGATCACAATGCTGATCACCGGCATCGTGAGAACATTGGCAAGCAGGCCATAGGCCGGCAACCGGTGAAAATAGGCGATCGAATAGACCGATGTCGCCAAACCGCCGATGAGAGAGGTGATGACGACACCGGCGATCACGCTGGTGACCGGGCCCCTTCCCTTGCCCTGCCTCGCCGCCGTCGGTACCTCCGTCTCCCGTCGCTCGCGCCAGCGCGCATAGCCGGCAACGAGCGCAAGGGTCGCAGCGAACGACATCTGGAAACCCGGCCCAGCAACCGCAGACGGCGTTGTGGCGACGATGACGATCGCCGCGAGGGCAACGTTGCGCAGGCTGATCGACATACGATCGAAAAACACCGCCACGAGCATGATGGAAATCATGATCCAGGCGCGCAATGCCGACACCGCTCCCCCGGAGATGAGAATGTAGAGGCAAACCATCAGCAGTGCGCCGGTCGCCGCAACCTTCTTGATCGGCACACGATGCGCTAGGCCAGGGATCATGCTGAGAACGGTGCGGGCGCCAATCAGAAAGGTCCCGGCGGCAAGCGCCATGTTGAGGCCGGAGATCGCCAGCACATGCGCAAGCCCGGCTTGCCGCAACACCTCGACCGTCTCACGGCTGATTGCCCGCTCTTCCGCGGTCACCAGCGCTGCCGCAAGCGCTCCCGTGTCGCCGCCGATCGATGCACGGATGCGCTCTCCGACGGCCTCCCGCATCGCGGCGATGCTGGTCGCCAGGGATGAACCAAAGGAAGAGGCCGCTTCCGATTCTCCGGTCGCAGGCGCTTTTCCGCCCGTGGGCGAACCGTAGAAAAACCCGACTGCACCGATACCCCGGAAGTAGCTGTCAAACGCGAAGTCGTTCAAACCCCGCAATGCCGGACCGGAGGGCGGAGACAGCCGCGCCCTGCCCTCGATGGTCGCACCTATCGGCAGCGGATCTTCCCGGCCCCGCGCCACCAGCGTGACTTTCGTCGGTTGACGGCGCAGGCGCGGCCTGGTCGTCTCGTGGATCTCGACCCCGTAGCGCCACTGGCCCCGGTCGTCCTGCTCACGCGAAAACACCACACCCCGCACGTTCGTCGTCACCGGTGCGTCGAGGACGATCGTATCGATCCGCGCCGTCTCGGCCGCGACCAGCACCATTCCCGCCACAAACAGTGTCGCCCCAGTCAGCGGCACCCGCAGCCGTGCAAATTTTCCGACGCATGCCACCGCCGCCATGCCGAAACCGCAAAGCAGCAGTGCAAGTTTGACAATTCCGACGTCAAAAGGGAGCGACAGCCAGGTGAGGACGCCTGAGACCAGCAGCACCGGTATCAACACAAAACCGTGACCGAATGCGCGTTCTTCCTCGATTGCGGAGGCGACCGACGCCTTGACCGCGCGCGGCCGAGACGCGCCGAGAGCGTCGACATGCCGCGGCGCACCTGTGTCGAAAGCAAGCCGCGCGGCGATTGGGAGCAAAGACTGTAACGGCAGTGGCGGCATCGGAACCGGACAACATGAAGCTGCCGCGCTCAGCGTCCTGCGACGCCTGCCGCCTTTCAGTATCGCTCATTGCGCCAGCGCTCTTTCCCCGGAATACCCGGCCGATCATGCAACCAAAGGCACATAACCGCAACCGACGCGCTATCTGCTGAAAAAAGCGGCAAACCTATATAGAATGGTACCGCACCATCATCCGACGAGATTATTGATCTCCTTGGACTTATTGCCGTAACATGCCATTGTTGCGTCGCCATATGCACATTTTCGCATCGCACAATTTGCCTTTCGTACAGCTTGGCAGTCGAAAATAAATCATATAGCAAATTCGCAACGTTCATTGTCGTGGCATGTCTCTATGTCACGTTGCCATAAGACGGAGGGTCCGATGACTGAAAAAACCGCGGTTGTAACACTCGATGGAAAGTCTGCGGATCTTCCGGTGCGATCGGGGTCCATCGGCCCTGACGTCGTGGACATCGGCTCGCTCTACAAGCAGACGAAAATGTTCACATACGACCCGGGCTTCACGTCAACGGCGTCGTGCGAATCCAAGATCACCTATATCGACGGCGACGAAGGCGTGCTCCTGCACCGCGGCTACCCGATCGAGCAGCTTGCAGAACATGGCGACTTCCTCGAAGTCTGCTACCTGCTGCTCTACGGCGAACTGCCGACGAAGGCACAGAAGGCCGACTTCGATTATCGGGTCACGCACCACACCATGGTGCATGAGCAGATGTCGCGCTTCTTCACCGGCTTCCGCCGCGACGCGCATCCGATGGCCGTCATGTGCGGCTGCGTCGGCGCACTTTCGGCCTTCTACCACGACTCGACCGACATCACCGATCCGCATCAGCGCATGGTTGCCTCGCTGCGCATGATCGCCAAGATGCCGACGATCGCGGCAATGGCCTACAAGTACCACATCGGCCAGCCCTTCGTTTACCCGAAGAACGACCTGGACTACGCCTCGAACTTCCTGCGCATGTGCTTCGCCGTTCCGTGCGAGGAATATGTCGTCAACCCGGTTCTGTCGCGCGCCATGGACCGTATCTTCATCCTGCACGCCGACCACGAGCAGAACGCGTCGACCTCGACGGTCCGTCTGGCCGGTTCGTCGGGCGCTAACCCGTTCGCCTGCATTGCTGCCGGCATCGCCTGCCTCTGGGGCCCGGCTCACGGCGGCGCCAACGAAGCGGCGCTCAACATGCTGGCCGAAATCGGCACGGCCGACCGCATTCCAGAGTTCATTGCGCGCGCCAAGGACAAGAACGATCCGTTCCGCCTCATGGGCTTCGGCCACCGCGTCTACAAGAACTACGATCCGCGCGCCAAGATCATGCAGAAGACCACGCATGAAGTGCTGGCGGAACTCGGCCACAAGGACGATCCGCTGCTCGAAGTCGCGATGGAACTCGAGCGCATCGCGCTGACCGACGAGTACTTCATCGAGAAGAAGCTCTATCCGAACATCGACTTCTACTCCGGCATCACGCTGAAGGCGCTGGGCTTCCCCACCACCATGTTCACCGTGCTCTTCGCGCTCGCCCGCACCGTCGGCTGGATCGCGCAGTGGAACGAGATGATCGAAGATCCGGAACAGCGCATCGGTCGTCCGCGCCAGCTCTATGTCGGCGCCCCGCAGCGCGACTACGTGCCGGTCTCCAAGCGCTGATCGTTATCAGCCAAGAAAAACGAAGCCCGGTCAGCGATGACCGGGCTTTTATTTTGTCGGTCCGGGAACATCGGTTCGAACCCCGTCTTCCATCCAGCTGGCCGCAAAGCAATGCCGGCCGCAAACCTGCTCCCCCGGCGGGACCCTTGCGCACACTTACGACGACGTCGACGCATTGAGGGATGCATCGCGCTCGCTCAAGGAACTATGAAGCTTACCTGTTATTCTTCGTGAGATAGCCAAGAACAATCTCGGCTGCTTTCTCACCGGGCGGATGAATTGTCGCCATGCGCTGTTGCACCAGTGCATAGCCATCCAGCATCGAGGCGCGCTGCGCCGTTGCACCGGAAAGCCGCTCCATCCAACGCGTCAAGGCACCAGGGCGGATGGACTCGCCGAAGTATTCCGGCACGATGGGGAAGTCTGCGATCAAATTCGGCAGCGCGCCGCTCCAGATGCGGATGCGCTTGTGCAAGAGCTTCACCAGGAAATCGGGATCGTAGGTTGAAACGACGGGAACGCCGGCAAGCGCCAGTTCCAGAAGAACCGTTCCCGAGGCAGCGATCGCCGCATCGGCCCGATCGAAAGCGGCCCACTTTTCCGCCGCCCCTACGGTGATCTCCGGCTGGATGGGCCAGGATGCCGTGATTTCGCGCACCAGCTTTTCCTGCCGCGAAACGGTCGGCAACAGGAAGCGAATGCCGGGATGTCGGCCGGCAAGCTCCTCAACCACCCGGCCGAAGGTCGGCAACAGACGGCCGACCTCACTCGAACGGGAGCCCGGCAGAAGGAGGCACGTCGCGACCCGCCCATCGATGGCGCCGACAAGGCGCTGCTGGCGGTTTGCCCGAACCGCGAGCACATTCGCATCGCTTGCGAGGCGGTGGCCGACATAGGTCGTCGGCGGGCCCTGCAGCTTCTCCATCGCCTGCGGTTCGAACGGCAACACGGCCAAGACGTGATCAACATAGCCACGCATGCGCGGCGCGCGTTCCGGCTTCCAGGCCCAGACGCTCGGGCAGACATAGTTGATGACAGGCACATCCGGCAGCGCCGCTCGGACTTTCCGTGCCACGCGGTGGGTAAAGTCCGGGCTGTCGATGATCAGCAACGCGTCGGGACACGCGGCGATGATCGCCTTTGCCGTCTGGCGAATGCGCATAATGAGCTTCGGCAATCGTGCCAGGACCTGGGTGAAGCCCATGATCGATAGTTCGGAATAGTCGAAGAGCGATCGAAGGCCCTCCGCCTCCAGCGCCTCGCCGCCGACACCGACGAGCTCTATCGTGCTGCTGCTTTGCGTTCGAATCGCCCGGACGAGATCGGCGCCCAGGAGGTCGCCGGAAACCTCGCCTGCAATGACTGCAAGCTTGTAGCTGGATGCGCTCATCGCTCGGCTCCCTTGGCCGATCGTTCGACACCGGCGACAAACAGACCAGCGCGATTGGCGACATCAATCACGTTGCCGCGCTCCAGGACCAGAGCCCTGCCTGCTTCGACCGCAATGCCGGCGAGACCGGCCTTTTCTGCAAGTGCAACGGTCGACGGTCCGATCGACGGGAGGTCGGCGCGCAAATCTTGCCCGGGCTTGCAAAGCTTGACGAGGACCCCTCGCCGGCGCGAAGAGACACGGCCCTCGGCCTTCAAGGCGACGACACGCTCCAGCATAGAATCGGTACCCTCAGCGCCCTCCAGCGCCACGACGCGCCCACCGACGGCCACAGCACCCTGCCCCACATCGAGCGCGCCGAGCGCGTTGGCGGCAGCGATGCCCGCCTCGATGTCGCGGCGATCGTCGGCATCAGGTGTAACCGCCCCGATCGGCCCCGGTTCTGCCAGGAGATTGGGCACCACTTCATGAACGCCGATGACATGGGCGCCGCTTGCTTCGATCAGTGCCATCGCCATGCGCAGGACGGCGTCGTCTCCACCGGACACCAGCGTCTTCAAGACGGCCGGGATCTTTGCCAGCGTTCTCAGCGTCGGGCGAATGTCACGCCATTCCGGCCGGCGGCGAACCCAACCCGACAGGACGACCCGATCGATCCCCTCTTCCTTGAAGGTTCGGCTGATATTGGCGAAGTCGCCGATCCCCAGCACGGAATGATCGAAGCCGACCCAATCGGCTTCTTCCGCCTCTCGCGACAATGCGATGATGAATGGATCTTCGCCGCGCGCGCGCACAGCTTCGGCTACGTGGTGCGGTAGCGCGCCACCGCCGGCGATGATTGCGAGCCGACCGCCGGTCGCTGCGTGGCTCGCAGCAGCCGACATCACGCTCACGCCTTGCCGCGAGACGGCGACGATAGTGCCCGGTCGCTCTCGGCCGCGATGAAATCGAGGATTTCGACGACCGGTGCGCAGTCGGCATATTCTTCGCGAATGGCCGCAGCATTGGCGCGGATCGACTCCGGGCCTTCAAAGATCTGCTTGTAGGCGCGGCGAACGACGTGGATCGTCGCGCGGTCGATCCCGGCCCTCGTCATACCTACGACGTTCAGCCCGCTCAGTATGCCCGGATTGCCGTTGAGCATACCGTAGGGAATGACGTCGTAGCTGACGGCGGAGAGGCCCCCGACAAACGCCTGACGGCCGACACGGGTAAACTGATGCACGGCGCAGCCGCCGCCAAGAATGGCGCGGTCTTCGACCGTGACATGGCCCGCCAACATCACGTTGTTCGACAGGATGATATGGTTGCCGAGCCGGCAATCATGCGCCACGTGCGAATAGGCCAGGAAGAGATTGTTGTCGCCAATGACCGTCTGTCCGCCATGTTCGACGGTGCCCGTATTCATCGTCACGCCTTCGCGGATCGTGCAATTCGCACCGATCAACAGTTCCGTATCGACGGCGCTATGATGAACGCTCTGCGAATCGGCGCCGATCACCGCCTGCGGGAAAATTTTGGTTCCCGTGCCGATCGTCGTACGGCCGGTGACCACGACATGACTGTGAAGCTCGACATCGTCGCCAAGAACGACTTTCGGCCCCACGTGGCAAAAAGGGCCGATCTTGACGTTCTCGCCGATCGCAGCGCCGTCTTCGATAATCGAGGACGGGTGGATCTTCGCTGTTGCTGCAATCATGTTCAGGCGTCTTCCTTGCTGACGATCATCGCGCCGATATCAGCTTCTGCGACCAGTTGCCCGTCAACTTTTGCGTCACAGTGAAATTTCCAGATATTGCCGCGTTGCTTCTGCTTCACGACATGGAATTCGACGCGATCGCCGGGAACGACCGGCTTGCGGAAGCGCGCATTGTCGATGGTCATGAAATAGACGAGGTTCGTTCCGCTACCCACCTTGCGGGCACAGATCGCACCGGCCGTCTGGGCCATGCCCTCGACAAGCAAAACGCCAGGCATGATCGGCTGTTCGGGGAAGTGACCGGTGAAATGCGGTTCGTTCGCCGAGACGTTCTTGATGCCGATCGCCGAATTGTCGCCGTCGATCTCGATGATCCGATCGACGAGCAGAAATGGGTAGCGATGCGGGAGCAGTTTCAGAATTTCCTGAATGTCCGCCGTACCGAGAACCGTTGCTGCCTCACTCATTCGCGCCGCCCTTCTTCTTTTTCTGTCTGTCGCTTGCCCGCATCGCCATCTCCGCGACATCGCGCAGGAAATCGCGCATCGGGCGCGCCGGAATACCGCCATAACGTTCGCCGGCGGGAACATCGCTCGCCACGCCGCTCATCGCGGCGATCTGTACGCCATCACCGACCGTGATGTGGCCGTTGACGCCACTGCCACCGCCGATCATCACGCCGTCGCCGATCTTTGTGCTGCCTGCAATGCCCACTTGGGCGACGATGCCACAATAACGGCCAATGCGCACGTTGTGGCCGACCTGGACGAGATTGTCGATCTTCGTCCCCTCGCCGATCACCGTGTCATCCATCGTGCCGCGGTCGATCGTCGTGTTGGCGCCGATCTCGACATGATCCTGAATGATCACGCGCCCGACCTGAACGATCTTGATCATTCCGCCTTTCGGCCCGGGCGCATAACCAAAACCATCCTGCCCGATACGGGCGCCGGGATGGATGATCACGCTGTTGCCGACGAGAGCACAGAGCACGCTTGCGCCAGAGGCAATCGTACAGTCACGGCCGATGCGCACGCCCGGCCCGATGACGGCGCCGGCAGCGATGCGGGTGCCGCGGCCGATTTCGGCGCCAGCCCCGACGACCGCCGTCGGCTCGACCTCGACATCGTCTTCCAGACGCGCGGTCGGATCCACGAAAGCACCCGGTGCCACGCCCTTGAGGCTGGTGTTGCGCGCAGGACGCATCGCCGCCTCGTGCAGCAAGGTGCCGGCAAGGGCGAAGGCCGTATGCGGGCGAGCCGCCAGCAGGACTGGGATATGGGCAGGCACAAGGCTGAAGATCGTCTTGTCGCAGATGATCGCGGATGCCTGACAGGTATCAAGCTCGGCTCGGCTCTTGCGAGACAACATGTAGCAGACGTCGCCGGGCTTGGCCCGATAGACTGGCGCTACAGAATGAATGGTGCAGTCGGCGACCGCACCATTGCTCAACTCCGCCCCAATTTGATTCGCCAGGTCACCCAGACGAATCCCTTTATGGGGCGGAAAAAACCAGTTCTGTTCCATGGACACTCCAGAACGATCTTTTTCCGGCAGTTCTGGACTGCTTTTTATCAGAACGACGAGGAAATACCGAACTTCAGGTTCTGTACCCGGTCGAAGTCTTCCTTGGCAACCGGCCAAGCATAGTCAACACGCAGCGGACCGAACGGCGAAGCCCAGATCAGGCCGATACCGACCGATGCACGCAGCGACGCGTCGTTGCCCTGCACCGTTTCAGAGGGAAGGGTCGCGACCTTGTTGCTGTAGAGCGTACCGGCATCGGCGAAGACCGCACCGCGGAAGCCGCTGTCACGCGGGATGCCCGGAAGCGGGAACGACGCTTCGGCCGAAGCCGTAAAGTAGGTCGTGCCGCCGAGCGCATCGCCCGTCGCCTGATCGCGCGGACCGATACCGTTGCGCTCGAAGCCACGAATATCGTTGGAGCCGAGCTGGAATTGGTCGAAGACCTGCAGATCGCTGCCGGTTTCGAAGACATGACCGGCGCTACCAGCAAGCGACGCGATGATATCCGCCTCGTCGTTGACCGTGTAGTACCACTTGGCCTTACCAGTCATCTTGTAGAAGTCGGAGTCGCCACCAAGACCTGCAAACTCGTGCGTGAAGGTCGCCAGGATGCCGTCATGCGGCAGCTGGGGATCGTCGAGCGTGTTGTAGGTGATCGACTGCGATACCGACGAACGGACCCAGTTTCCACCCTCAACTGCACGAACGTAGGGCGACGACAGCTTCGCGACGTTACCGCTATAGTCGAACTGCGTGAAGTTGTAGCGCAGCGTGGTCGACAGATTTTCGGTGATCGGCGCCGTTACGCGCAGGCTGAAGCCCTGATCTTCGTAGCTGTAGTCCTCGTCGTCGAAGTCGTTCTCGTTCTTGAAGACGTCAAAGCCGGCAGCCAGACGATAGCCAAGGAAGTACGGCTCGGTGAACGAAACGTTGTAAGTCCGGCTCTCGTCACCGCGACCGGCGGCGACGCGGATGTACTGACCACGACCCAGGAAGTTCTTTTCTTCGATCGAAGCTTCGACGAGGAAGCCGCCGCCGCTACCCGCAGAGTAACCAGCACCGATACCGAACGAACCGGTCGACTGATCCTGCACGTCGACGATCACGACGACGCGGTCGGCAGCGCTGCCCGGCGCGGTCGAGATGTTGACGGTCGAGAAGTAGCCGAGTGCCTCCAGGCGACGCTTGGCGCGGGCAACCATTTCCTGGTTGAAGGCGTCGCCTTCACCCATGTCGAATTCGCGACGGATGACGTAGTCACGCGTACGGGTGTTGCCGCGGATCTCGATGCGCTCGACGTAAGCACGCTCGCCCTGGTCGACGAGGTAGTCGACGGCGATCGTGTGATTGGCGAGGTCGCGGTTGCCGCGCGGCGTGACGCGCGCAAAAGGATATCCGGCCGAAGCGACACGCTGCGAAATCTCGCTCATCGTCGCCTGAACGTCCTTGGCCTTGTAGACCGAGCCCTCGCGGCTGAGGATAAGCCCCTTCAGCTCTTCGGCATTGACGCCCTCGACGGTCGATTCGACATTGACGGCGCCGAAGTCATAACGCGGACCTTCTTCGACGGTGATCGTCACCGTGTACTCGTTCGTCGCTTCATTGAGCGCCGCGTCCGAGGAAACGACCTGGAAGTCCGCGTAGCCGCGGTTGAAATAAAACTGGCGCAGCAGCTCTTCGTCGGCGCGAAGCTTGTCCGGATTGTAGACATCCTTGCGTGTGATGAACGAGAAGATGCCCGATTCCTTCGTCGCGATGATCGATTGAAGACGACCGTCGCTATAGGCTTCGTTGCCGACGAAATTGATCTGGGAGATCTTGGTGCGCTCACCTTCATTGATCACGAAGGCAAGGTTGACGCGCCCTTCGGCAACCGGAACAACCTGCGTCGTCACCGTGATGTCGCTGCGACCGATGGCAGCGTAGGCGTCCTTGATGGACTGGATATCCGTTTCGACCGTCGCTTCGCTGTACGGGCCGAGCGGCTGCGTGCGCACGACGCCCTGCAGCTTGTCGTCCTTGATCTTGCGGTTGCCGTTGAAGACGACCTGATTGACCAGCTGATTCTCGTTCACGCTGACGACCAGCGTACCGCCGGCGACATTGATGCTGACGTCGGAGAAGTAGCCCGTGGAGTACAGGCGCTTCACGGAAGCGTCGATATCCGCGTTGCTGAAGGCCTTGCCGGGAACGATCGTGATGTTCGCACGGACCGTCTCAGCGCTGACGCGCGTTGCCCCGCGTACTTCGACACGATTGATGACCGCAGCTTCTGCGACGGACGTGCCTGCGAGCAACCCAACACCAGCGCCAGAAACAACAATGCTTGTTGACAGCGCAGCCGCCGACACCGCGTTCAAAAACCTTGAACCAGCTTTCATGTTCAAATCTTACCTTTTCCAAACGTCGCGCGGCAGTTTCGTGCCGACTCCGGTCACGGTTGCCGTTTTAACCGCTTTTCCCATACAAGCAAGCCAGCTCGTTAATTTCTGTTTACTTCAATTCGAACCGTGGCTTAACGGCCACTACAGCCTCGAGTTATCGTAAACAAAACCTTTCTTCGCAAGCCGTTGAAAACCAATCGTTCACAGTATCCGCCGAATTCCCCTCGCCGTTTCCCCGACCGAACGCTAGCCGAAGAACATCGATATGTCGTTCCAGGTGGCAAAGACCATGAGCATCAGCACCATGGCAAAGCCGATCCGATAGGCGACATCCTGCGCGGCGGGACCGACAGGCTTCCCGCGCAACGCCTCAACCGCATAGAACATCAGATGGCCGCCATCAAGCACCGGTACGGGCATGAGGTTAAGCAATCCTATGGAAACTGACAGGATCGCGGCGATATTCAGCAAGAATGGAATGCCGAGCGTCGCCATCTGCCCGGAAACCTTGGCGACGCGGATCGGGCCACCGATCTGGTCCGCCTTCATCCGCCCGGTCAGCACATTGCCGAGGTAGTCGAAGGTGCCCGTAATGACGTGCCAGCTTTGCAGGACGCCCTGCCCTACGGCCTCGATCGGGCCATAGGTGACGGTGCGGAAGTTGCCGGCTTCCTGATCGGTCAGGATACCGATGACGCCGATCTCCATCTTGTTGCCGAACTGGTCGGTGAGCTCCGTCCGCTGGGGCACCATCGGCAAATCGAGTGTCGCGCCGTTGCGTTCGATTCGGATGGTGATCTTCAGCTCGGGGCGCACGCTGACGTAGCGACGAACGTCGTCGAAGGTCGTCACCGGCGAGCCGTCGATCGAGATCAGGCGGTCGCCCGGAACAACGCCTGCCTGTGCGGCTGCGCTATTTTCATTCACACGCGCAACCACGGGATCTGCGACCTGGCGTCCGTAGACGGAGAACAGAACGGCGAAGATGGCAATCGCGAGGATGAAGTTGGCGATCGGCCCTGCGGCAACCGTCGCTGCCCGCTTCCAGAGCCTGGCGCCGAGGAAGGTCTTGCCGCGCTCTTCCGGCGCGATTGCCTCCAGACGCTTGTAGTCCGGCACGCTCGCCGCGTCCTCGTCACCGTAGAACTTGACGTAGCCACCAAGCGGGATCGCCGACAGTTTCCAACGTGTTCCGTGCCGATCGGTCCAACCGAAAAGTTCGGGACCGAAACCGATCGAGAAGGCGAGGATACGGATTCCCGACCAGCGGCCTACGAGATAGTGCCCCATCTCGTGCACGAAGACCAAAAGGGTCAGCACGAGGAGGAAGGGAATGATGTAGCCGGTCAGAAGCTGAAAGGCATCAAGCAGATATGTCATGAACGTTCCTCAAGTCCCTGCGGTCGGCATCAAGGGCCAAGCAGGACCGAACCGAAGGCGATCTGGCGCCCATCGCTGACGAAATACTGAACCATGACCAGAATCAACGCCGCCACGCAGGCGAATATCAAACCGTCGACCCGATCCATGACTCCGCCGTGCCCTGGAATGAGACGGCTCGAATCCTTCACGCCAAAGCGCCGCTTGATGAAGGACTCGAACAAGTCCCCAACCTGGCTGGCAACCGAGAGCACCAGGGCGATGATCGGGATCCGAAGATCTTGCAGCGAAAAATAAGCCATAAAGACGGCGACGCCAGCAAGAATGCCACAAATCGTGCCACCGATGGCGCCGGACCAGGTCTTGCCGGGCGATATGCGCGGCGCAAGCTTGGGCCCCCCGATCGCACGGCCGGTGAAATAGGCGAAAATGTCGGTTGCCCAGACCACCGCGAAGACGAACAGCGTTGCGATCAGGCCGAGATCGTCGGCGCCACGAAGTGCTGCGAGCGATATGCCGGTGAGGCCCGCATAGGCGATGCCGCCCGGCAGCCACCAGCTTGTCTTTTGAGTAAGGACCCAAAGCAATGCCGCTCCGAGGCCGAACGCCAGGAAAGGAAGGCTGTAGCCAATGTAACCGGTGACAACGAGGCCTGCGATCACAACTATGGAGAGCCAACCGAAGGCGTTGCCCTGGAAATCGCGCTCGACAAGGCCGGTGATCGTCGACCATTCGTAGTAGACGAGAAGCGCGATCAGGACCGAAAGTAGCTGGAAAGCGAAACCGCCAAACCAGGTCGCAGCGAGAGCGACCGCCGCGAGCACCACTCCCGAAGCGATGCGAAGCTTGAGTTCAGTTTGCATCAGGAACCAACCGCCCGCGTCGGCTCGACCAGTCCGCCGAAACGGCGCTCCCGGCATGCATACTTCTCCAGCGCCGACAGGAAAATCTCACGCGTGAAATCCGGCCACAGTTCGGGAACGAAGATCAGTTCGGAATAGGCGCCCTGCCAGAGCAGGAAATTCGACAGTCGCTCTTCACCGCTCGTGCGGATGATCAGGTCCGGATCGGGTATGTCGGCGGTGTCCAGCGAGGCTGCAATGCGTTCCTGATTGATGTCCTCAGGGCGCAAACGCCCTTCGGCGACGTCCACCGCGAGGCGACGCATCGCCCGGGTCAACTCGTCACGCGCGCCGTAGTTGAAGGCGATCACCAGGGTAACTCCCGTGTTCGCCCGCGTCGTTTCCTCGGCCTCTATCAATAGCGGCAGGATGTCGCCACGCAGGTTCGAGCGGTCGCCAATGACACGGATGCGGACATTCTCGCGGTGCAGATCGGCGAGATCCCGGCGGATGAAGGTCTTGAGCAACCCCATGAGGTCGCTCACCTCCGACTCCGGCCGGCTCCAATTTTCCGAAGAAAATGCAAAAAGCGTGAGATAGCGGATACCCACCTGGGCCGCCGTCTTGACGGCATCGCGAACGGTCTCGACGCCTTTGCGATGCCCCATGGTACGCGGTAGCCCACGTGCATTCGCCCAACGCCCGTTGCCATCCATGATGATGGCAACATGTTCCGGAACGGTCGTGGAGATGAGGTTTTGCATAAGGCGTCCGCGAAAGGAGACTCAGATCACGAGCAGATCAGACCTGCATGATTTCCTTTTCCTTCTCGGCGAGCAAGCGGTCGATCTCGGAAATCGTTTCATCGGTCATCTTTTGCACGCGCTCGGACTGAGAACGGCTGATATCCTGACCGATGTCGCCATCCTTTTCGGCTTTTTTCAGGTCATCCATGCCGTCGCGGCGCACGTGGCGCACGGCAACCTTGGCTTTTTCCGCGTAATCGTGTGCCACCTTGACCAACGACTTGCGGCGCTCTTCGTTGAGCTCGGGCAGCGGAATGCGCAGGTTCTGGCCGTCGATGATCGGGTTGAGGCCGAGGTTCGATTCGCGAATGCCACGGTCGACGGCGCCAACCATCTGCTTGTCCCAGACCGAAACGGACAGCATGCGCGGCTCCGGAACGGTGATGTTGGCGACCTGGTTGAGGGGCACGCGCGAGCCGTAGGCTTCAACGGTCACCGGATCGAGAACGTTCGCCGACGCCCGGCCGGTACGAAGCGATGCGATATCGCTCTTGAATGCGGAAATGGCGCCATCCATGCGACGCTTCAGTTCCTTCAGTTCAACACCTTCACTCATGGTCAAAACTCCCGTTCTAACATTCGCCGGCCGCAGGGGGCCGCTTTGCAGCTCTTTAGTTGTCTGTGACGATGGTCGCGCGACCGCCGCCGGTCAAGATTTCCGCGAAGCCACCCTTTTCGTGGATCGAGAAGACGACGATCGGAATGGTATTTTCGCGTGCAAGCGCAACGGCGGCAACATCCATGACGGCCAGGCCTCTTTCGAGCACCTCGCTGTGGGTCAGGCGGTCGAAGCGGGTCGCGGTCGGATCCTTCTTCGGATCGGCAGAATAGATACCATCGACCTGCGTGCCCTTGAAAATGGCCTGCGCACCCATTTCCGCCGCGCGGAGCGCTGCGGCCGAGTCCGTCGTAAAGAAGGGGTTGCCGGTGCCACCGGCGAAGATCACGACGCGGCCAAGCGAGAGATGATGAAGCGTTGCGCGCTGCGAGAAGCTTTCGCAGATTTCCGGCATCGCGATTGCCGAAAGCACGACCGTGTCGATGTCGAGCTTGCGCAGCGAGGTTGCGAGCGCCAGCGCGTTGATGACCGTTGCCAGCATGCCCATGTGGTCGCCGGTCACCCGGTCTCCGCCCTTGGAGGCCACCGCGACGCCGCGGAAGATGTTGCCGCCGCCGACGACGACACCGACTTCGACGCCCATCGCGCGTGCTTCGGCGATGTCGGCGGCAATGCGGTCGGCGACCGCCACGTCGATACCGAAGCCCTGGCTACCCATCAGGGCTTCACCGGAGGCTTTAAGGAGAACACGCTTGTAGATTGGTTCGGCGGGCATCATCGCTCCTGA
Source organism: Ensifer sp. Root278 (assembly GCF_001429285.1). GTDB lineage: Bacteria > Pseudomonadota > Alphaproteobacteria > Rhizobiales > Rhizobiaceae > Ensifer. Next base: position 150,336 of record NZ_LMJJ01000044.1, on the reverse strand, counting down.
TCAGATCGGTGCGCGTGCGCACGACGACGGCGCACAGCGCATAAGGACATATTGCGCTACCCGGTTTCAACCGCTGCGGAGTGATTTCCGGCGGGTCCGGCGCATTGACGAAGCCCGATACACGAAGGGCACCGCGTTGTCACGCGATGCCCCGAGGTTTTCCCAATATGGGTGAAGAAATCAGCCCTTGGCGACGGCTGCAACTTCTGCGGCGAAGTCGGACTCTTCCTTCTCGACGCCTTCGCCGAGCAGCAGGCGAGCCATCCCGGTGACTTCGATCGGTGCGCCAGCGAGCTTTTCAGCGTCCTTGACGGCCTGGCCGACGGTGATTTCCGGGTTCATGACGAAGGCCTGCGACAGCAGTGCGACTTCTTCGAAGAACTTGCGCATACGGCCTTCAACCATCTTCTCGATGATGTTGTCCGGCTTGCCCGAAGCGCGCGACTGTTCGATGAAGACGTTGCGTTCGCGCTCAGCAACAGCGGCGTCGACTTCTTCAGCGCGGATCGCCAGCGGGTTGGTCGCAGCGATGTGCATGGCAACCTGACGGCCGACCGAGAACAGCACTTCCTTGTCGCCGATCGACTTCAGCGCGACGAGAACGCCGAGCTTGCCGATGCCGTCGCCAGCAGCGTTGTGGATGTAGGTGGCGACAACGCCATCTTCGACCTGCAGCAGAGCTGCGCGACGCAGCGTCATGTTTTCGCCGATCGTGGCAATCGCGTCCTTGATCGTCTCGTCGACCGACTTGCCGGTCGCCGGGTAGGTTGCAGCCGCGATCGCATCGACGGAGCCGTCGGTGGTGAGCGCTACGTTGGCAACGCCGCGGACGAGTTCCTGGAAGGCTTCGTTGCGGGCAACGAAGTCGGTTTCGGAGTTGATTTCGACGACGACGGCCTTGACGCCGCCGCTGACGATGCCGACGAGGCCTTCAGCAGCCGTACGACCCGACTTCTTGTCGGCCTTCGCGATACCCTTGGCGCGCAGCCAGTCGATCGCTGCTTCCATGTCGCCGTTGGTTTCAGCAAGTGCCTTCTTGCAATCCATCATGCCTGCGCCGCTCTTTTCGCGCAGTTCCTTCACCATTGCTGCAGTCACAGTCATCTTTTTTGCCTCTTTGTCTGTTTGGCGGGGGTTGCCCGCGCGTGGCGCGATGCCAGGAGGTTTGGCAGGGAATGGCTTTTCAATGTGACACCATGATGAACGCGTCATCGTGGCCGCTGCCCGGATCCAACGACCCGAACGGATCGCGCCATCCCCGGCTGAAAAGAACAAGGCCGTTCAGACTTTCATCACAAACGGCCTTGTCCCGACATTTCATTGGGGGCGGCAGGGTTGGCTGCCGCCTGGGGCCGATCAGGCGTCGGAGGCCTCGTCGAGCGCCGGCTCGACCGGAACTTCGGCAGAGGCGCCGAGGTCACGGCCAGATGCGCCCTGCTGGCGCGCAATGCCGTCGATGGCTGCGCGGGCGATCAGGTCGCAGTAGAGAGCGATGGCGCGCGAAGCGTCGTCGTTGCCCGGGATCGGATAGTCGATCTGGTCCGGATCGCAGTTCGAGTCGATCACGGCAACAACCGGGATGCCGAGGCGCTTGGCTTCGTCGATCGCGATCGATTCCTTGTTGGTGTCGATGATGAACATCAGGTCCGGGGTGCCGCCCATATCGCGGATACCGCCGAGTGCACGGTTCAGCTTTTCGCGTTCGCGCTCGAGGTTCAGGCGTTCCTTCTTGGTGAAGCCAGAAGCTTCCGAAGAAAGGATTTCGTCGAGCTTGCGCAGGCGCTGGATGGAGTTCGAAATCGTCTTCCAGTTCGTCATCATGCCGCCGAGCCAGCGAGCGTTGACGTAGTACTGGGCCGAACGCTTGGCTGCGTCAGCGATGATTTCCGAAGCCTGGCGCTTGGTGCCGACGAACAGAACGCGGCCGCCGTTGGCAACGGTGTCGCTGACGATCTGCAGGGCGCGCGACAGCATCGGTACGGTCTGAGCGAGGTCGATGATGTGGACGTTGTTACGATCGCCGAAAATGTACGGCTTCATCTTCGGGTTCCAGCGGTGCGTCTGGTGACCGAAGTGAACGCCAGCTTCCAGAAGCTGACGCATGCTAAAATCAGGCAATGCCATGCCTTTTTCTCCTTTTCCGGTTGAACCTCCGCGAAGCGTCGAGCATGGTCTTTCGAACAGCCCACCGGCGGAACGATCCGGATTTCTCCCGGAACATCCCTTGCTTCACGTGTGGAATGGCAGCCCCTTAACCGCAACTGCCCGAGAAATCAAGACGCGAGTGCCGATTTTCGTCGCGATCGGCTATTTGCAGTCCTCGGATTTGAAGACTTCGAGATCGGCAAGCTTACCGCTGAGGACAAAATCGCCGTAGTCCATCGTCAGGTCCCGGGTGATTCCGTTTTCGTAGAGCTTGAACGACATGCGGTAGATTGGCAGCGCATCGCCGCTCTTGTCGTCGTTGAAATAGGAGATCGTCACCGGCCAATAGGCTTCGCTGCCGAACTTGCCAGCCTTGCCGGCATCCGGCTCATCAGCGGTGGGCTTGCGCGATTTACCGACAAAGGTCGAGGTGATCAGCGTCTTGTCGCCCGAATCGGAGCCGTCGAAGATGCGCGCCTCGAACAAGCCTTCCCCCTTCTTCGCCCGCGAGATCACTTCCATCATATGGGCGGTCGGGAAACGGCTGGCCGCAAGTTCCACTTCGCGCTTGTCGGGCGCGGTCAGCTCCACCTTGACACCGCTCTTTTCCTCATGCGCCGTTCCGCGCACTTCCTTGTCCAGCTTCTCGTCGGTGAAAGAGCGCGTCAAGAAGCGGAAATTACCCGTCTTCAGATCCTCATAGGTGGTCGTCTGCTGATCCGTGAGGCGAACTTCCTCGCCGGTGTCGACCTGGGTGACGAAGCGGAAGCTGACCGTATAGCCCTCGCAGGACGAACCATTGAATTCATAGACCATGCGACCATACATTCCGGCAATGCCCGAACGATCCGACGCATCCTTGAGCTCAAGATCATAGACGGCGCGATGCGGCACGAGGACATTCGCACTCGCCGCCGTAGCACCTGACGCCGTCACGACGGCGAAACAAACGCTGCCCAGAGTGACGAGACCGAAGCCTTTATGAAACATCCGTTTCCTCCTATTGGACTCGCCGGCAATGCTATAAACAAGCGTTCGGCAGAAGCGAGGCGGTGTTTGCAGGAAAATGCCGGCGCCCGCCGCGATCCGGCCTGAATGCAGGATTTTAACACAAAAGACAACAATGGAGCTTTCCATGTCCGCAGAGATCGAAACGCGCCTCAAGGACCTCGGCGTCACCCTTCCCCAGGCTGCGACCCCGGTCGCGAACTATGTGCCGTACGTGATCAGCGGCTCGATGCTCTACATCTCCGGACAGCTTCCGATGGAAGACGGCAAGGTCGCCGTGACAGGCATTGTCGGCAAGGATGTCGACGTCGCCCGCGCGCAACGCGCCGCCGAACTCTGCTCGATCAACATCCTCGCACAGGCAAAATCCGCGCTCGGCGGCGACCTCGGACGCATCCGTCGTCTGGTGAAGATCAACGGCTTCGTCGCCTCGACGCCGGAATTTGTCGAGCAGCACCTCGTCATCAACGGCGCCTCCAATCTGCTCGCCACCGTGCTCGGTGAAGCGGGCAAACACGCCCGCGCCGCCGTCGGCATGGCTTCCCTGCCCTTCAATGCCGCCGTCGAGATCGACGCCGTCATCGAGATCGCCTGATTAGGGTGCCCACCATGGCTGATATTTCCTGGCTGAAGGCTCAACCGATCGCCCATCGCGGCTATCACGACATGAACAGAGACGTGTGGGAGAACACGCTCTCGGCTTTCTCCCGTGCCGTCGATGCCGGTTTCGCCATCGAGTGCGACCTGCAATACACCGCCGACAGCATCCCGGTCGTCTTCCATGATGACGACACCCAGCGTCTCTGCGGCATCAAGGGCGACGTGCGCGCGCGAACCGCCGGCGAGCTCGGCCTGATGGCGATCGGCGGAACGAAGGACAAGGTGCCGACGCTGACGCAGATGCTGCGCCTGGTCGCAGGCAAAGTACCGCTGGTCATCGAACTCAAGGGCCGCAAGGGCGACGACGAGGGCTTTGCCGCCGCTGTGCTGGAGACGCTCGAAGGCTACAAGGGACACGTCGCCTTGATGAGCTTCGATCACTGGCTGCTCAAGGACCTGAAGGCGCTCGATGCGCCCTACCCGCTCGGCCTCACTGCGGAAGGCGCCAATCCCGAGACGTTCTTCGTGCACGAGGAAGCCATGCAGCTCGGCCTCGACTTCATCTCCTACCATTACGGCCACCTGCCGAACTCGTTCATCACCAAGGAGCGGACGCTCGGCAAGACGATCATCACCTGGACCGTGCGCGACCGCCAGGCAGAGACCTACACCTTCGCTCACGCGGATCAGATGACCTTCGAGGGCTTCGACCCGCGGGAGGCCCTGGTTTCCTGATCTGATGTCAGACGCCGTCACCATCCGCATAGCCCAATCCTTCGCCGATGTGCCGGCAGCACGCTGGAATGTGCTTTCCGGTGCATCGAAGGTGCATCCCGGCGGCGTCTACAATCCCTTCCTCTCGCATGCCTATCTTTCGGCTCTTGAGGAATCCGGATCCGCAACTGCGAAAACAGGCTGGCTCGGCCAACACCTGCTTCTCGAAGGATCGGACGGCCATCTGCGCGGCGGTCTAGTCTGCTACTTGAAGAACCACAGCCAGGGCGAATATGTCTTCGACCATGGCTGGGCCGACGCTTTCGAGCGGGCCGGCGGGCGCTATTATCCTAAACTGCAAAGCTCCATTCCCTTCACGCCGGCCACCGGACCGAGACTGCTTACGGCGCCGGGTGAAAACCAGGGCGCAGTTCAGGATGCGCTTGCCGCAGGCATGAAGGAGCTCGCACGCAGACACGATGTCTCGTCGGCGCATGTCACCTTCGTGCCGGAAGCCGAGATGCCTGCCCTAGAGCGCGCCGGGTTCCTGCACCGCACCGACCAGCAGTTCCATTTCACCAACGAAGGCTACGGATCGCACGCCGATTTCCTGGAGACCTTGGCCTCGCGCAAGCGCAAGGCACTCAAGAAGGAACGCAGGGCCGCGGTCGAAAACGGCATCTCGATCGACTGGCTGACCGGCAGCGATCTGACGGAAGCGATCTGGGACCAGTTCTTTGCCTTCTACATGGACACCGGCGGTCGCAAGTGGGGTCGTCCCTATCTGACGCGCGCCTTCTATTCGCTGATCGGCGAGCGCATGGCCGACGATATCCTGCTGGTGATGGCGCGCCGCAACGGCCGCTACATCGCCGGCGCGATCAACTTCATCGGCGGCGACGCGCTCTACGGCCGTCACTGGGGCTGCATCGAGGACCATCCGTTCCTGCATTTCGAGGTCTGCTATCACCAGGCGATCGATTTCGCGATCGCCAAGGGACTGAAGAGGGTCGAGGCCGGTGCCCAGGGTGAACACAAGCTCGCGCGCGGCTACATGCCCGTCACCACCCACTCCGCGCATTTCTTCATGCATTCAGGGCTCGCCCGCGCTGTCGCTGATTATCTCCAGCGCGAGCGTAGAGACGTGGAGGAAACGGGCGAGATTCTTGCAGAACACGGGCCTTTCCGCAAAGGTGAGCGGCAAGACGACTGAACGGCTTTCGGCCAAGGTCGGCCCGCGACAATTCACGAGGAAGAACAATGAGCTACGACGACAACAACATCTTCGCCAAGATCCTGCGCGGCGAAATTCCCTCGCACCGCGTCTACGAGGATGACGCGACGATCGCGTTCATGGATGTGATGCCGCAGGCCGAAGGCCACTTGCTCGTCGTACCGAAGGCACCCTCGCGCAACTTGCTCGATGCCGATGCAGCGACGCTGCCGGCGCTCATCGCTACCGTGCAGAAACTGGCGGTCGCGGCGAAAGAGGCCTTCGAGGCCGATGGCGTGACGGTCATGCAGTTCAACGAGACACCGGCCGGCCAATCGGTCTTCCACCTGCACTTCCATGTCATTCCGCGACGGGCCGGCGTGCCGCTGAAGCCGCATTCCGGTACGATCGAAGACGGCGCCGTGCTCGCGGCCAATGCCGAAAAGGTTCGGCAAGCGCTGTAGTCTCGCCTGCACTCGATAACCGACACTCCATGAACGGATTGAGCCGGCGCCCCGTCGGCTCTCGGCTCAGGCTTCGCCTAAAAACCCAGCCACCAGAGCCCCAATGCGAGCGCCGCGATGGCTGTCGCTATTCCGATCGCCGGCTTTCGTCCGAACAGAAAGAAAGCGACCGCCCCAAGTCCGACGGCCCCCACGCGCAGCCAGAGCGGGGATTGTTCGAGCACGCCTGTCGGATAAAGGATGAGCTTCGCGATGACCGCCGCGACCAGAGCGGTCGCGACCGCCCTCACCCAGTTCAGCGCCTCGGAATCGTCCCGCAACTTGTTGCCGGCAACGACGCCGAGCCAGCGCCAGATGTCGGTCGCGAGCCAGCCGGCGATCGCGATGAAGGCATAGGCCCACCAACCATCCTGCCACGTCATACGCCCACCTCCTTGCGTTGGCGCCAGAGGCGCTCGACCAGCCAGGCGAGCGTGCCGCCGACTAGACCGGCGAGCAGGATGTCGAATTCCGGAAACAGCCAATAGAACAGCGGCCCGCCGACAAGGCCGAAGAGCAGCGCCACGTAGACGACGGGGTGGCGTGCCGAATGCCAGATCGACGCGAGGAAATAGACAGGCGTCAGAAAGAACAGGCAACCGGCAATGATCGGCGGGAAGTCCGCGACGAAATGATAGACGACGGCAACCAGCAGCATGTTCGCCGCAACGAGCGTGATGCCGAAGCCGGCAAAGAAGGCGACGCGCCGTTCACGCGGCACCTGCGGCACCTTCTCCATTGCGAAAACCCAGGCGGTGATCGCGACGAAGTGCGAAAGGAAGAGCAGCAGCCAGGTCGGCGTTCGCGATGCGCGCAGTTCCGGGACGAGCGCCGCAACCATCGGCATCAGCCGGACGGAAGACAGCGAAACCGCGAGGAAAGCCGCCGCCAAATTCGCGCCGCTCATCATCGAACTGACAAGAATGACCTTGGCCGGAAGTGCCCAGACCATGCCGACCATGAAGACGACCTGCTGCACTGGGATCCCAGCTTGCGCTGTCAGCGAACAGAAGCCGACGAAGGACAGCATCAGGATGAAGGCCGGCAGGCTGAAGATGCCGCGCATACCCCTTCCGAACCAGGCGAGCGATGATTGCTCGTCTTCTTCCCTATCCATTGGCAATTCCGGATTGTCTTTGATTTCGATCACGATGGTCTCGGGTCGAATATAAGTTATTGGAGCGGGATGCGGGCGAAAAGCCGCGCACACTTTTCCTCATCCCGCTCTCAAGAAAACGGTGCCGGATGGCTTGCATCCGGCACCGTCGAACATCTCTTGCGAGGTCTATTTCTTGCGCGGCACCTTCGGCACCGTGCGGCCCTTTCTCGGAGCCGCGTCGCCGGCCCCGGCTTCGCCATCGGTCGATGCCTTGGCGGCCGCCTTCTTCGGCTTGGACTTCGGCGCGGGCTCGGCGCCCACTTCTTCCTTGTCGTCGGCCTTCTTCGGCTTTGTCGCCTTCATCGCCGGGCGGGAAACCTCCGCCTTCGGCTTGATCGGCGTCGTTTCCGGAACCGCATCGAGCAGCAAGCCCTTGGTGCCATCGGCCTTGGTACCGATCGTCACCTTGACGACGCCGCCCTTCTTCAGCTTGCCGAAGAGGATCTCATCGGCGAGCGGTTTCTTGATGTTTTCCTGGATGACGCGGGCCAGCGGCCGGGCACCCATCTTCTCGTCGTAGCCCTTCTCGGCGAGCCAGGCGATTGCCTCCGGCGCGAGGTCGAAGGTGACGTTGCGCTCGGCGAGCTGGGTCTCCAGCTGCATGACGAACTTCTGCACGACTTGGTGGATGACCGGGGTCGGCAGCGAGGCGAAGGGAATGACCGCATCCAGACGGTTGCGGAATTCCGGCGTGAACAGACGGTTCAGCGCCTCTTCGTCTTCACCGGTACGCTTGGAAGAACCGAAGCCGATGGCGGCCCGGGCCATTTCCGATGCGCCGGCATTGGTGGTCATGATCAGGATGACGTTGCGGAAGTCGATCTTCTTGCCGTTGTGATCGGTCAGCGAGCCGTGGTCCATGACCTGCAACAGGATGTTGAACAGGTCCGGATGCGCCTTCTCGATCTCGTCGAGCAGCAGCACGCAATGCGGATGCTGGTCCACGCCATCGGTCAACAGGCCGCCCTGGTCGAAGCCGACATAGCCGGGAGGTGCACCGAGCAGACGCGAAACCGTGTGCCGCTCCATGTATTCCGACATGTCGAAGCGCAGAAGTTCGACGCCGAGCGACGTCGCAAGCTGCTTGGCGACTTCCGTCTTGCCGACGCCGGTCGGGCCGGAGAAGACATAGCAGCCGATCGGCTTGTTCGGTTCCCGCAGGCCGGCACGCGCCAGCTTGATCGAAGACGCGAGCGCTTCGATCGCCAGGTCCTGGCCATAGACGACCGAGCGCAGTTCCTTCTCGAGGTTGGCGAGAACGGCCTCGTCGTCCTTCGAAACGGTCTTGGGCGGGATGCGCGCCATCGTCGCAATCGTCGCCTCGATCTCCTTCTCGGTGATCAGCTTGCGGCGCTTGCTCGCGGGCAACAGCATCTGTGCCGCGCCGGATTCGTCGATCACGTCGATCGCCTTGTCAGGCAGCTTGCGGTCGTTGATGTAACGGGCGGAAAGTTCAACCGCGGCCTTAATCGCCTCGTTCGAGTATTTCAGGTGGTGATATTCCTCAAAGTAAGGCTTCAGACCCTTCATGATCTCGATCGCGTCGGCAATCGTCGGCTCGTTCACGTCGATCTTCTGGAAGCGGCGAACCAGCGCCCGGTCCTTTTCGAAGAACTGGCGGTATTCCTTGTAGGTGGTCGAACCGATGCAGCGGATCGCGCCGGAGGAGAGTGCCGGCTTCAGGAGATTGGACGCATCCATGGCACCACCGGAGGTGGCTCCAGCGCCGATGACGGTGTGGATCTCGTCAATGAAAAGCACGGCACCCGGATAGTCCTCAAGCTCCTTGACGACCTGCTTCAGGCGCTCTTCGAAATCGCCGCGATAGCGCGTGCCGGCGAGCAAGGTGCCCATATCCAGCGAGAAGATCGTCGCATCCTGTAGCGCTTCCGGTACCTTCTTTTCAATGATCCGCTTGGCAAGGCCTTCGGCGATCGCCGTCTTGCCGACGCCGGGGTCGCCGACATAGAGCGGATTGTTCTTCGAGCGGCGGCACAGCACCTGGATGGTGCGGTTCACCTCGGCGTGACGCCCGATCAACGGGTCGATCTTGCCGGACTTCGCCTTTTCATTGAGGTTGACGCAATAGGCCGTAAGCGCGTCCTGCTGCTTCTTGGCGCCAGTTTCCTCGGTGTCGCGCGAAGGCTTCTGCTCGGATTCGTGATCGTCGGCGCCGCGCACCGGCCGGGATTCGGAGGTGCCGGGCCGCTTGCCGATGCCGTGTGAAATGAAATTGACGGCGTCGTAACGCGTCATCTCCTGCTCCTGCAGGAAATAGGCGGCATGGCTTTCGCGCTCGGCGAAGATGGCAACCAGCACGTTGGCACCGGTGACTTCTTCACGGCCGGACGATTGGACATGGATGACCGCGCGCTGGATGACACGCTGGAAACCCGCCGTCGGCTTGGAATCTTCGTCATAGCCGGTCACGAGATTGGAAAGCTCGTTGTCGACATAATCCGTCACGGTCTTGCGCAGCGTCTCGAGATTGACGTTGCAGGCGCCCATCACGGCCGCCGCGTCGGCATCATCGATCAATGCCAGAAGCAGATGCTCGAGCGTGGCGTATTCATGGTGGCGCTCGTTGGCAAAAGTCAGTGCCTGGTGTAGCGCCTTTTCGAGACTGGGCGAAAATGTTGGCACGTTAGTTCCTCATTTCTTTTCCATGACGCATTGCAACGGATGCTGATGCTGCCGGGCAAAATCCATCACCTGCGTCACCTTGGTTTCGGCGACCTCATAGGTGAAGACGCCGCACTCTCCCACGCCATGATTGTGGACATGAAGCATGATGCGGGTCGCCTCTTCCGGGTTCTTCTGAAAGAAGCGCTCCAGGATATGGATGACAAATTCCATCGGCGTGTAATCGTCATTCAAAAGCAGAACACGATACAAACTCGGCTTTTTGGTCTTCGGCTTGGTACGCGTGATGACGGACGTGCTGCGGTTGTTGCCGTTTCCCTCGTCATCGCTACCTTGCTGCATCCGGACCGGCATGGCGATCATTCTTGTCAGTTCCTTGTACAGCAGCGACCCCACTGAACTTGGCCGCAGCGTGCTTGCCCTTTATCTAATGGTTCGTTTTCAGATTTTAAGACCGAACCAACGCACTGCAATCATAATCGCACGACCGCGCGTAAGATTGATCAACTTTCTTCGGGCTGCGCACAGCTAATGCGAGAAACAAAAAGGCCGGTCGCAAGCGCTGCGACCGGCCTTTTTTGGAAAGTGGTTCTTTGCCTGACGATCAGGCGGCGGCAGCGGCGGCCTTGACTGCTGCCGTTGCCTTGGCAACCGGCGCTTCGTAGGGCTTGTAAGCGTCCTTGGCGAGATCAGCGTACATTTCGCCGATCTTCGTTGCCTCGGCGACGAAGCCTTCGTAGCTCGCCTTGATGAAATTGGTCTGCAGTTCGAAAACAGCTTCCACACTCTTGGTGCTCGACAGCTTCTCGACGTGCGCAACGCCATCTTCAAAGGACTTCTTGGAGTAGTCCGCAGCTTCAGTCGCGATAGCCTGGAGACCCTTGGTCCAAGCGGAATAGCTCTTTACAGCCACGTCAATGGCTTCTTTGCTCTTCTTGTTTGCATCGTCGAAGTTGAACATCGGGTGTCTCCTTAGTGACGGCCTGATCTGGAGGCTTCAGTTTATGTGCACTGCACAAAAAGTCAAGACGAGTGTGCGACGCAATAAAATACAACGGATGCAACAACTTGATGAAGAAATGCGCTCCCGCGAAAAAAATTCTTACGGCGCGATGAAGAACCAAGATGAGCGACGCGAGCAATTGCTCAGCGCGATGCATAAATCCCCATTAAAACAATAAACCCCGAAAATCTCAGGGGATTTTCGGGGTTTATTGTTTTCGGACGTCCTCGTCAGACTTAGAGGTCGATGTCGAGGATTGCCATGGAGAAATTGTAGGAAAGCTCGCCATCTTCCTCATCGCGGAAAACGACACCGAGGAACTCGTCACCGAGATAGACTTCAGCGGACTCGTCCTTCTTCGGGCGCGCCTTGACGACCATCTGCTGATTGAAGGTGCGCTTGAAATAGGCTTCAAGCTTGCGGATTTCTTCGGGCTTCAAAACACGTCTCCGTAGCCGTTTATCTGTGCGGCGCTTCTCGCACGCTGCATCGCCGGGTGTAAACCCCTCGAAAGAGGCTTACGCACCGGTTCCCGTATGTTCAGATATCGAAGCTGCTCAGGATCTGGTCCATCTGACGTGATGGCTCGGAGCAACCGGCCTCGCCCACCACCTTCGCCGGCACGCCTGCGACCGTCGTTTTCGGCGGCACCGGCTTCAACACGACCGAGCCGGCGGCGATGCGCGAGCAATGGCCGATATGGATATTGCCAAGGATCTTGGCGCCGGCGCCGATCAGGACGCCATCGGCGATCTTCGGATGGCGATCGCTGCCCTCCTTGCCCGTGCCACCGAGCGTCACGCCGTGCAGGATAGAGACGTTGTCTCCGATCACCGCCGTCTCGCCGACGACAAGGCCGGTGGCGTGATCAAGGAAGATGCCGCGCCCGATGCGGGCGGCCGGATTGATGTCCGTCTGGAAGACGCTCGACGCTCGGCTCTGCAGATAGAACGCGAAATCCTTGCGGCCGCGCTTCAGCAGCCAATGGGCCAGGCGGTGCGTCTGGATGGCATGGAAGCCCTTGAAGTAGAGTACCGGCTCGATGAAACGGGTGCAGGCGGGATCGCGGTCATAAACGGCCTGGATGTCGACACGCAGAATGGTGCCCCATTCCGGCCAATCCTCCAGCATCTCCGAGAAGGTCTGTCGCAAGAGGTTTGCCTGAAGATCGGGATGATCGAGCCTTTCGCAGATGCGATAGATCACGCTTTCTTCGAGCGAGTGCTGATTGACCACCGTCGAATAGAGGAAGGCCGCAAGCATCGGGTCCTGCTCGGCTGCCACGCGGGCTTCCTCACGCAGGCTGTTCCAGATCGGGTCCATCACCTTCAAAGCTTCCGTCTGGCGAAGTTCGGTCTTGGCGACCATCGTCGCTCTCCTTCCTGTCCGTCCTACAGTCACTATAGGGGAAATCCGGTATGACTTAAATGGCTCGGCCTCAGTTCCACCCTCGGTCGAGCAGCTCAGAAGCGGGCAAGCTTGCGGTGCTTCCCGCGTTCCGTCTTGTTCGGCAGTCTAGGCGCGCGCCACTTCCTCGAGGAATTCGAGCACGGCCTTCTTGAAAACCCGGTCACCCACGGCGAGCATATGATCCCTGCCCGGAATATCAAGCGCACGCGCGTTGGGCATCAACTCCGCCAGCTCCTGCGGTGAGCCGGCAATGTCGTCCTTGGTCCCGACACCGATCAGGGTCGGCACGTCGATGCGCCCCATGTCCTCAGCCGTCAGCAGATCGCGAGACGTCGAGATGCAGGCCGCAAGCGCCTGCCTGTCGCTTTTGGTCTGGTCGGCAAAGGCGCGGAACATGCGGCCGCGTGCATGGGTCACGACATCCAGAGACGGCGCCGACAAGGCATCGGCAATCGGGTCCCAATCCCCTACCCCCGTCACCATGCCGATGCCGAGCCCGCCAAAGACCAGCGAACGGACGCGGTGGGGATGGGCGAGTGCCATGAAGGCCGAGATGCGTGCGCCCATCGAGTAGCCCATCACATGTGCTTCGGCGATGCCGAGATGACCCAAAAGCGCTACGGCGTCGCCCGCCATCTGCTGCGGATGATAAAGCGCTGGATCGTAGGGTTTACTGCTCTTGCCATGCCCGCGGTTGTCGAGCGCGATCACACGGTAGCCGGCATCGCCCAGCGTCTTCAGCCACCCCGGGAAAACCCAGTTGACGTTGGCGCTCGAGGCAAACCCATGAATGAGGAGAATGGGCGCGCCGGCTGGATCACCTTCGTCAAAGAAGGCGATCTCCAGGCCTTCATGGGTAAAGCGGGAAAACGGCGGCGGATTGAGATCCATCTTTATCATCCTGGGAGGTATCGATCCGGCGCAACCTAGTTCGTCGCTCTGGCGAGTGAAACCCCGCCCCGGCAAAAACCACAGCTGCGGCGTGTTTGCCGCTACACTTTTGCAGCAAAGCTCACTATGGTGCCGCCAACTTTAGAGACTTGCATTCATCGGAGCATGACATGGCCGGCCACAGCATCCCGCACTTCCAGAACGACGGCGGACATCAGGCAATCGAAATCGGCGTCAAGGAATTCATGTGCACCGGCGCGTCCATTCCGTACGATCACCCGCACATCTTCATCGATATGGGCGACGACAACGAGAAGGTCTGCTCCTACTGCTCCACACTCTATCGCTACAATCCGAAGCTGAAGGCGACGGAAACCAACCCGCCCGGCTGCCTCTTCGCCCACAAAGCCGCCTGATAGGCCACGATGTCGCGCCCTGTCGCGATCATCGGCGCCGGTATCGGCGGGCTTACGGCCGCCTTGTGCCTCGCCCGCCGAGGCTTCGAAGTCGACATCATCGAACGGGCAACGGCGCTGACCGAGGTCGGCGCCGGCCTGCAATTGTCGCCGAACGCCTCACGCATCCTCATAGAACTCGGCCTGCTTGCGGAACTCGAAGCCTACTGGAGCGAGCCCGAGCGCATCGGCCTGGTTGACGGCGTATCCTTGAGCCCTCTTGCCAGCGTATCGGCCGGCGCTTTCGCGCGTCGCCGCTGGCACGCGCCGTATGCCGTCATGCACCGCGCGAGCCTGCAGAAAGTCCTGCTTGCCGCCGTGGAGGCAGAACCGCGCTGCCGCCTGCAACTCGGCTGCCATATCGACAACCCTGATGAGCAGACCATCATAACACTGACGGGGCGCCGCCCGGACATCATCGTCGGCGCCGACGGCATCTGGTCGCGGTTGCGCAACGGCGTCCCCGGGGCCGGTCGTGTACGGTTTTCAGGCAACGTCGCCTGGCGCATGACGCTTGCGCGCGACACGGCCGCCGGCCTTCTCAAGCCGAACCAGGTCACGGCGTTCCTCGGCCCTCGCGCCCATCTCGTCGCCTACCCGTTGCGGGAAGTTGACGGTTTCAATCTTGTCGCGATCATCGAGGGCAAGGAGACCGACGCCGTCTGGGTCGGCAAGGATTCGGATAAGCGCCGCCAGGACTGCCTGAATGCTTTCTCCGGCTGGAACGCGGGCATCCGCTCGCTGCTCGAAAAGGCTGCCGCCCCCACCTACTGGCCATTGTGCACAGTCGACGACGGGGCCTGGCAAGACGGGCGAAAGACCGTGCTGATCGGCGACGCGGCCCATGCCATGACGCCCTTTGCGGCGCAGGGCGCGGCCATGGCGATTGAGGACGCCTTCGAGCTTTCCGACTGCCTGGCCACCGGCATCGATATCCCGAAGGCGCTGGCTGCATTCGAAGCGAGGCGTCGACCGCGCATCTCCCGGGTCCGCCGCCGCGCGGCGTTCAATCATTTTGCCTACCACGCCCGTGGGCCGCTGCGCCTCGGCCGCGACATCGTCCTGAAACTCAAGGGACCGGATGCGCTCGCTGCCGACCTTGATTGGCTCTACGGCTACGGCGCCCAGCGCTGACTGCGGACAGGCGAGTGGGCAACACGCAGATTCCATAGTCGGTGGTGACGAGGCGCCGCGAATGAATGCGGCGCCTCAAGCCGTCAAACGGCGTTGGCCGCGGCCAATCCCGCTTCGATGTCGCGGCGGATATCCGGCACATCCTCAAGCCCGATCTGCAGGCGGATGACCGGACCTTCTGTCGGCGCCAGCGCCACCTTGCGGTCCGACAGGCTGACATGGAGTGCCAAGCTCTCGAAGCCGCCCCAGGAATAGCCGAGCCCGAACAGTTTCAGCGCGTCGAGGAAGGCGTGCGCCTTGGCCTTGAACCGATCGGCGCTTTCCGCTTTTAGGACGAAGGAGAAGATGCCGCTTGCGCCGGCGAAATCGCGTTTCCAGAGTTCGTGTCCCGGGAAGCTCGGCAGTGCCGGATGCAGGACACGGGCGACCTCATCCCGCCCTTCCAGCCACTGGGCCAGGGCAAGTGCGCTCTCCTGGTGCCGCTCGAGGCGAATGCCCATCGTCCTCAGGCCACGCAGGATCTGGTAGCTGTCGTCGGGCGAAACGCAGACACCGAGGGTCACCATCGCCTCGGTCAAGGCCGGCCAGTGGGCGGCGTTCGCCGACACCGTACCCAGGAGAACATCCGAATGACCGGACGGATACTTGGTGGACGCATGGATCGACACATCGACGCCGTGATCGAGCGGCCTGAAGTAAACCGGCGTCGCCCAGGTGTTGTCCATGGTGACGACGCAGCCGTGGCGATGGGCAACGTCGGCGATGGCGCGAATGTCCTGCATTTCGAACGTATTCGAACCCGGCGCTTCGGTATGCACCAGGCGCGTGTTCGGTCGGATCAGGTTTTCGATTCCGGCACCGATCATCGGATCGTAGTATTCGACGGTGACGCCAAGACGCTTCAGCATGGTGTCGCAGAAGTGGCGCGTCGGGAAATAAACCGAATCGACGATCAGCGCGTGATCGCCCGCCGAGAGATAGGTAAGGAACGGCACCGTTACGGCAGCCAGGCCCGAGGGTACAAGAATCGTCCCGGCGGAACCTTCAAGTTCGTTGATCGCGTCGCAAAGCGCATCCGTGGTCGGCGTTCCGCGCGTTCCATAGGTGTACTTCTGCGCGCGCGTTTCCATCGCCTTCGCATTCGGAAACAACACGGTGGACGCATGTACCACGGGCGGGTTGACGAAGCCGAAATAGTCGGAGGGATTGTTGCCGCTATGAGCGAGACGGGTGTTGATGCCCGCCTTGCCATTCACATTGCCGCTGTCTGCCATTGCATGTTCCGCTTCTGATTTCGAAAGAGAAACTCTTCGAATGAGCCACAACCGCGGTCAAGTGGCAAAAATCATGGAGCGTCGTTTTGGCCGTCATCGGCCGGCATTTGGCGATTTTTCGCCCAGGGCCCGCCCATTGCCCCCAAAAACTGCCTAACTTTCTGGCTTGTTTCGGGTTTTTCACATGCAAAACCAGAAAATCGGCGGCCTCTCTTGACCCTCATGGAATTTGAGCATGAGATAGCCTGTACTCGCGCCAGGAGGGTGGCGGAGGCTGCACGCGCCAGGAGACGCGCTGGTGCAGACGGGAACTAACGACAACAGAAAAAGGTTCTAAAAATGGCAAAAAGAATTCTGACAGCTCTCGTTGGCGCCGCTGTCATGGGGATTGGCACACAGGCGGCTTCGGGCGCTACCCTTGATGACGTGAAGGCCAAGGGCTTTGTCCAGTGCGGCGTGAACACCGGTCTCGCCGGCTTCGCGGCACCGGATGCCTCGGGCAACTGGAGCGGTTTCGACGTCGACTACTGCAAGGCAATCGCCGCCGCGATCTTCGCGGATGCCAGCAAGGTGAAGTTCACGCCCACTTCGGCCAAGGAACGCTTCCCGGCGCTGCAGTCCGGCGAGGTCGATGTCCTCGCGCGTAACACCACCTGGACGATCAACCGCGACACCGCGCTCGGCTTCAACTTCCGCCCGGTCAACTACTATGACGGCCAGGGCTTCATGGTTCGCAAGAGCCTGAACGTCAAGTCGGCTCTCGAGCTTTCGGGCGCAGCCGTCTGCGTGCAGACCGGTACCACCACCGAACTCAACCTTGCCGACTACTTCAAGTCCAACAACCTGCAGTACAATCCGGTCGTCTTCGAAAAGCTCGAAGAAGTGAACGCCGCCTATGACGCCGGTCGTTGCGACGTCTACACCACCGACCAGTCGGGCCTCTATTCGCTGCGTCTGACGCTGTCGAAGCCCGACGACCACATGATCCTGCCGGAAATCATCTCGAAGGAACCCCTCGGCCCGGCCGTGCGCCAGGGTGACGACCAGTGGTTCGATATCGTCAGCTGGGTTCATTATGCGCTGATCCAGGCCGAAGATTTCGGCATCACCCAGGCCAACGTCGAAGAAATGAAGAAGTCCGCCAACCCGGACGTTCAGCGCTTCCTCGGCGTCGAAGCTGACAGCAAGATCGGCACCGACCTTGGCCTGACCAACGAATGGGCCGTGAACATCATCAAGGCCGTCGGCAACTACGGCGAAGTCTTTGACCGTAACATCGGCGCTGGCAGCCCGCTCAAGATCGAGCGCGGCCTCAACGCCCTGTGGAACAAGGGCGGCATCCAGTACGCCCCGCCGGTCCGCTAAGCGATTATCCAAGACTGGGGAAGCGGGTCACCGCTTCCCCATCCAACGATAAAAACACCCAAAGGGTGACAAAGGGGAAAGAGGCATTGCATGGCGATTGGCGTCACAACTACGCCTGAAAAAAGCAAACCGTCGGGGTCGATCATCTACGACCCGCAAGTGCGCGGGATCTTCTATCAGGTACTCACCCTCGTCGTTCTCGCGGCCTTCGTCTATTGGATCGCCGACAATACGATCGAGAACCTCAAACGAGCGAATATTGCTTCCGGTTACGGCTTCCTGAATGGGCGCGCCGGTTTCGACGTTGGACAGTCGCTGATCGCCTTTACCAGCGATTCGACCTATCAGCGCGCGCTTGTCGTTGGTCTGCTCAACACGCTGCTGGTCGCTGTCTGCGGTATTTTCACCGCCACCATCATCGGCTTTGCGGTCGGCATCGGACGGCTGTCGCACAACTGGCTAATTGCCAAGCTGTCGCTCGCCTATGTCGAGATCTTCCGCAACATCCCGCCGCTGCTCGTCATCTTCTTCTGGTACAGCGGCGTTCTGGCGATCCTGCCGCAGCCACGTGAATCTGCGGCACTGCCGCTCAACATGTTCCTCAACAACCGCGGTCTCGCCTTTCCCAAACCGATCTTTGAAGACGGCTCGATGTACACGGTTCTTGCCTTCTTCATCGCGATCGTCGCCAGCTTCTTCGTGGCGCGGTATGCGCGCAAGAAGCAGGAAGCCACCGGACAGCGCTTCCCGGTTCTTTGGACGGCTCTCGGCCTGATCATCGGCTTACCACTCTTGACGTTCCTCGCCACGGGATCGCCGATCACCTTCGACGTTCCCGTTGCCGGCAAGTTCAACCTCACCGGCGGCTCGGTCATCGGGCCGGAATTCTTGTCGCTGTTCCTGGCGCTCTCGTTCTATACCGCGGCCTTCATCGCCGAGATCGTGCGCGCCGGTATTCGCGGTGTTTCCAAGGGGCAGACGGAGGCCGCGCACGCGCTCGGCATTCGCCCGGGTCTGACGACGCGCCTCGTGGTTGTTCCCCAGGCGCTGAGGATCATCATTCCGCCGCTCACCAGCCAGTATCTGAACCTGACCAAGAACTCCTCGCTCGCCGTCGCCATCGGCTACGCCGATCTCGTGGCCGTCGGCGGCACGATCCTCAACCAGACGGGGCAGTCGATCGAGATCGTTACGATCTGGATCGTCGTCTACCTGTCGCTGAGCCTCGCGACGTCGCTATTCATGAACTGGTTCAATGCCCGAATGGCCCTGGTGGAGAGATAAGACCATGACCACACCCCAGGCAAATTTCGTCCGCGCCTCGATGATCGAGGCTTCCGCACCGCCGATCGCAGAAGGCGGCGTCGTCCACTGGCTGCGCGAGAACCTTTTCGCCACGCCGAAGGATACGGTGCTTACCATCATCGGCGCACTTGCGCTCGCGTGGTTCCTGCCGCCGGCAATCCAATGGCTGTTCCTTGACGCCGCCTGGACCGGTGGAGGCCGTGGCGTCTGCGCCACGGTTGCACAGGGCGGTAGCCAGCCGGAAGGCTGGAGCGGCGCGTGCTGGGCCTTCGTCAACGCGAAGCTCGACCAGTTCGTCTACGGCCGCTATCCGCTCGATGAACGCTGGAGACCGACGCTGGTCGGCATCCTCTTCATTCTTTTCCTCGTGCCGATGGCAATACCGAAGGTCCCTTACAAGGGCATCAACGCCATCCTGCTTTTCGCCGTTCTGCCGCTCATCTCCTTGATCCTGCTTCCGGGCGGCTGGTTTGGGCTGACATTCGTCGAGACGCCGCTCTGGGGCGGCCTGATGGTGACGCTCATTCTCTCTTTCGTCGGCATCGCCGTGTCATTGCCGCTCGGCATCCTGCTAGCACTTGGCCGGCGATCACACATGCCCGTGATCAAGATGCTCTGCACCGCTTTCATCGAGCTGGTGCGCGGCATTCCGCTGATCACCGTGCTGTTCATGGCGAGCGTCATGCTGCCCCTGTTCCTGCCGCAGGGCGTCACCTTCGACAAATTCCTGCGCGCACTGATCGGCGTGTCGTTCTTTGCCTCGGCCTACATGGCCGAAGTGGTGCGCGGCGGTCTGCAGGCCATTCCGAAGGGGCAGTATGAAGGCGCAGATTCGCTCGGCCTCAGCTTCTGGCAGAAGATGAACCTCATCGTGCTGCCGCAGGCGCTGAAGCTTGTGATTCCCGGCATCGTCAACACCTTCATCGGTCTCTTCAAGGATACGTCGCTGGTGTCGATTATCGGCATGTTCGACCTGCTCGGCATCGTTCGCTTCAACTTCACCGACGCCAACTGGGCCTCTTCGGTCACGCCGATCTCGGGCCTTATTTTCGCTGGCTTCATATTCTGGCTTTTCTGCTTCAGTATGTCGCGCTATTCAGGCTTCATGGAACGCGTTCTCGACACGGCCCATAAACGATAAAATGAGGGGAGGATCGCATGGCAAACGCAGCCACTGCTTCCAAAATGACTGTTTCCGCAACGGATGTCGCAGTCGAAATCACTGGAATGAACAAGTGGTACGGGGACTTCCACGTCCTTCGTGACATCAACCTGAAGGTTATGAAAGGCGAGCGCATCGTCATTGCCGGCCCGTCGGGCTCCGGCAAGTCGACGATGATCCGCTGCATCAATCGCCTCGAAGAGCACCAGAAGGGCAAGATCGTCGTTGACGGCATCGAGCTGACCAACGACCTCAAGAAGATCGACGAAGTGCGCCGCGAAGTCGGCATGGTGTTCCAGCACTTCAACCTCTTCCCGCACCTGACGATCCTCGAAAACTGCACGCTTGCGCCGATCTGGGTGCGCAAGATGCCGAAGAAGCAGGCGGAAGAAATCGCGATGCACTTCCTGAAGCGCGTCAAGATTCCCGAACAGGCGAACAAATATCCGGGCCAGCTCTCCGGCGGTCAGCAGCAGCGCGTGGCGATCGCCCGCTCGCTGTGCATGAATCCGAAGATAATGCTGTTCGACGAGCCGACTTCGGCGCTCGACCCGGAAATGATCAAGGAAGTGCTCGACACGATGGTCGGCCTCGCCGAGGAAGGCATGACCATGCTCTGCGTGACCCACGAAATGGGCTTTGCCCGCCAGGTCGCCAACCGCGTGATTTTCATGGACCAGGGCCAGATCGTCGAGCAGAACTCGCCGGCCGAGTTCTTCGACAATCCGCAGCACGAGCGCACCAAGCTCTTCCTCAGCCAGATCCTGCACTAGGATCGGCAGACACCTTCACAAGGAAGCCCGTCTCATCGAGGCGGGCTTTTTCTATTCGGATTGCTTGGCTCGGTCCTATTCAACGCGATAGCGCAAAGTGCCGACGGACCAGCGGATACTACGCCTGTCAAGATCATCGGCCCAGGTCTTCTGTAGCCGCGCGACGATGTCGCTCAAGGTCTCCCGGGTATTCAGCTCAACCTTCAGACCACGGGATTTCGGCGCGACGTCGCTCAGATCGACGGCATCGCTGACCACGAGTGCAACGAAGGCACTCTCGCCCTCACCCGACGCTTCGAAATCGAAGCCATAATAGTCGTCCGGTAATGTCAGCGGTACGTCCGGCGCAAGCGGCGTGATCTTCTGCGCGAACTCGTTCGGGAAGACCTGCGTGGCCTTGCCCTGGCTGTTCACGTCGAAGAGCAGCAGGTCGCCGCCGGTCCGGCTGGTGACTGTCAGCTTGAAAACGTCGCCGGCCTTCATGGTCGTGGGTCGGTCTATGACGAGTTTCACTTCGCCGGTCTCGGTCTTGCCGATGATGTCACCGATCGCGTTGACCGCATCGGAGTCCTGATAGGTCGTCGGCGTCCCACTTGGAGCGCTGGATTGCTGGTAAGTCCCCTGCCCGTTGCCACCCGCACCGAGCTTTTCGGGTGCGATTGCACTCTCGCCAAGCGTCTGCGCCTTGCTTTCCAATTGCGGGTCGAGATTGCCGCATTTTTCCTGCGAGGAGCAGTAAGCGGTCGACTGCACCTTTACGAATTCGAGCAGTTCGGCATTGCTCGTCAAACCGTTGCCGTTGGCGTCCGCCGCATTGCCGGTCTGGCCAGCGACGAAAGCCGCGGTGAACACGCCGTGCCGATCTTCGACGGGAAGCCGCACATCGTCCCAGGCCACCTGGTATGGAGCGGCCGCGCTCCAGGCGGTCACGCCCGATTCCACCAGCTTCGGCTTATCGACGACGGCAAGATCGATCCTGAGGCCGCGGGTCAATGCCTGCTCAACCGGCTTGGCATGCGGGCGGGGCAGGAAACGAGCGCCCTCGATGCCCGACGAGACGTCGTCGGAAAGCGAACGAGAGATCGTGCCTGAATGGCAGGCATCAATCACCATCGTCACCGCCCGCCCCTGCAGCCGTTCCAGGATCCGGTCGATCTCATCGTCGAGGATCGCGCCTTGCCAGTCCGTTTCACCGGAGACGATATCGACGGGCGCCAGCGCCTCGTCCAGTCCATCCTGCTCGTCGCCATCTGCATCCGTCACCTGAAGGCCGTGACCGGAAAAGTAGATGTAGACGCGATCGCCGGGTCCGGTTGCTTCGACCAGCCACGTGTTCATGGCCGAGAGTATCCCTGATCGCGTCGCCTGCTCCTCCTTCAAAATGCGGATCGAGGACGGGTCGAAACCAAGTTTTCCCGTCAGCAGGCCCTGCATTGCCACGAGATCGTTCTTCGGACCTTTGAGTGCGAATTTTGGCGACAGGCTCGGGTAGCTGCCGACACCGATGAGCAAGGCCCGGTCGCCGGCCACGGCCGGAGCCGCAAGCAAGGCGAGCCATGCCACCACAGAAAGCGCCGCGGTACACCACGACTTGCCACGCGCGCTCATTGGCCCCGGTCCCTCGTGTAAAGCGGTTGGATGGCGATGGTGCTTTCGCTGCCTTCCAACCGTGTTTCAAGGAGGCGCAGAAGCGCTGCGGCATCGAGCTTCGAGTTGGAGAAGGCCGCCGCAATGGCGTCGATCGGCGCATTCGTCGAGATGGCGACCAGGTGATCGGCGCCGAAGGGTTTCACCACCTCCAGGCCCTGAAGCTGAAACGCGTGGCTGCCGGTACCGGCAATCTGCGCATCGAGAAGCTGTGCTTCGCCGGTATTCGCCAGATTGAAAACCAGCATGTTGGCGTAGTCGCCCTGCGCCGCCTTGAAATTCAGCCTGTCGCCTGCCGCGTAGATGTCCTTCAACGGCGTGAGCGAAACGCTGCCGGGGCTCTGCGTCGCCAGGACCTTCAGGAAATCGACCAGGATAAACTTGTCGACGGCGCCCTGGAGCATGTCCGGCGCGATGTGTTCGCCGGCGACATCGCCGTTCGGCGTGTAGAACACCCCGGTGGCAGCATCCCAGCGATAGGGCACACCATTGTCGCCGAGATTGTTGAGCGGCGGCGCCGTACCGGTCACGCTGAGTGCCAGTTTCCCCGTCCAGCCCATTTCACGCGGCGACTTCAATTTCGCTCCGGCGTCGCCTGTCGCGCCCGCGCCGATGGTCGCGCTTCGCGGCAGGGACAGGACAATCTCCTTGTCGGAGCGCGGCACTTGCGGCGTGAAGTTCGGCACCTGCAGCGCTTCCGACTGAAGCTTGACGTTGGAGAAGACATAGTCCTCGAGCTCGATGCGCGAGATCCGGCCATCGCTGTCGCGATCCGCAGCCCCCTCTATGGCGCGGGCAAAGCTCCAGCTCAGGGCCCCGCGCGGCTCGCCGCCGATCACCACTTCCGGCGTCGGCTGGCTTTCGAGCGACGCGGCCAGGATCGTCACGCGAGACAGATCCGCTTCCTTCACCTTCGCGCCCCTGAGCGCCTCTTCGGACGGCGGCGGCACCTTCGCACGCACGATCGGTGCAAGCCGCGTTTTACCGGAAATGGAACGGTTCATGCCGCCGGAAAAGCAACTGTCGGAAAGGAACAGAACCTGAATACCTTTGGCCTCCGCTTCCGCGAACCAGGCGTTCAGCTCGTTGTCGACAATGATCTCCTTGCTGGTTTCTTCCGCGCGGCTCCTGTCGAAGCCGGGTAGTTCCAGGAACTCGTCCAGACCGTCTTCTTCGCTGCCCGCAATCAGTTCCGGCATCTGCGCGCCGTGCCCGGCATAGGTGAAGACGATCGTATCGCCGCGGGCTGCGCCGGCGACCAGTTCGGTCCAGGCGGAGCGGATGGCGTCCTTCGTCGCCTGCTCATTGATGAACTGCCGTATCGTGTCGACATTGGCCGCCTTTAGCGCCTGCGTGACATCGCGTGCGTCCTTCACTGCGCCGTCGAGGCTCACTTCATGCGGATAGGCATCCACCCCGACGACCAGCGCCGACGTGGCCGCGAGGACGGGGGGCACGGGCAGGACGAACAGGACCGTCGAAAGCAGGATTCTGTGCAACACAACTAGTTCCCCACGTCCACTTCCACCCGCCGGTCGAGTTGGTGCAGCATCGCCTCGTCGTAGGCGCTCGGGTCATCCGGCTTGAACGGCTCTTCCTCGCCCTTGCCGACGGCTATCCAGGTACCCGGATATCCGGCATCCACAAGGTAATGCGCCAAGGCCTCGGCGCGGGCGATCGACAATGCCTTGTTCGCCTCGGTCGTGCCAACCGGATCGGTATGACCAATCAGCGTGATTGCCGGCGGTTTCGCCGACTTCAGGCATTCGAAAAGATCCTTTGCCGACTGCAGCCCCTCCGGCGTGAACTCGGCGGTGCCGAAGACGTAGCGCACCGGGGTGGCCTTCTTCTTGATCGAGACGCCGCGATAGGAGAACTTGCAGGCGCCGCGCGCGGCGAGCTTGACGGGCTTGGTTGCCGCAAGCCGCATTTCCGAGCCCAACCTGTCCAGCCGCAGGATGTAGTCCTTGTCCGGCGCCATCCAATCGGGCGTCAGTTCCTCGTTCGCCGAATCTTCCAGCGCCTGCTGATAATAGGTCGCCGCCGCCTCATAGTCGCGGTGCTCCCGGCTAATGTCGCCGAGCGCATCAAGGATCTGCCACGGGCCGCCGGCGTCTCTGCTCGCTGTCGTCAGGTCGCCTTCGAAGCTTTCGAGCTTGGCGCCCTGCCCCACAGCAGCCGCGACACGGTTGAAGGTCACCAGCGCCACGACGCGACGCGTCAGCGCGATCTCCGTTGACGAACATCCCGCCACACTCTCCGGAGCAGCGGCAGCACGCGCGGCCGCCTCGTCGCCGCGGTTCAGCGCTTCGGACGCCTGGCGAAGACCATCGCAGGCCATCGCGGGCAAGGCGACTGGCAGCACCATTGCCGACGCGAGAATAAGAGACCGGATCACCTTTGCCATTGTTCGCTCGTCAGTTCTTGATCTCGAAGGTCACCATCTGAACGCTGCTGGCCCCAGCATCGCCCTGGGCCTGTTTGGCCAGGTTGATTGCCAGCCCCCTTGTCGGTGGCAACCTCGACTTCGCCACGTAGTCGCGCGCCTTCTCCACGGTGAGCCTCTGATCGCCAAGTCCGCCGACACGGCAGAAAGCCAACATCGACTCGGATGGTGCTGGCGTATCGAAGGTCAGCGTGCCCGTCCCCGGCTGCGGGATAAGGCGCCGTTCGCCCGGCTGCAGCGTGATGTTGCCGATCATCACATCCGGGATGACCTCGACATTGCCATTCTCCTCGACATAGAGGATCTGCAACTCGCAGGCGTGGTTGGCGCTAAGCTCGAAAGAAAGCTGATCGCCAACTTTCGCCGTCGTCGACTTCACGTTGAGCGCGAGCTCGAGCTTGTTGCCAGCCGCCGCATCCTCCTTGCGATACTCGGGCACGGCAGCCACGATCGATTGCGGCTTGGCGCCCACCGGGTGCTCGGAACCGGCAACGACGATCACTGCGGTATCCAGCGGACGACGCTGCAGCAACGGCTCCAGCAGCAAGGCATATTGCTGTTCGACCTCATTGCGCGGGATCGTTCCGCCGGCTTCAAGCGTCGTCACCCAATCGAGCCCCAGGCGCAAAACATCCGTATTCGTCACGCGCTTGATCGCATCGGAGAATTGCTTCGGCGTCATGTCGAACTCGGCCGCCAAACCGTCAAAGTCGAGCTCGTCTTCGTATTTGTCCGCGAAGTAGGTGATGATCTCTGCATCGCCCGGAGCGTGCTTGCTCTGGAGACCGCCATCCGGCGTCGGCTCGGTGACACCCAGCGCCTTCAGCGCATTGACGAAACGCTCGCGGTCGTTCCGATAGGCCTCGTCCAATTCCTCCTGCTTCACATACATGGCGAGCAGAACGTCCTGTTGATCCTTGCTGAAGAGCGTCGATGTCTCGATATGTTCACGCAATTGATCGCGCTTCGATAGAATGCCGTCGGCGTGGCAATCGACGCAGGACCGTGCATTGATGATCTCGACGCCCTTGCCGATCGGCCGCTTGCGGAACGATACGATCGTCGTCGGTCCGACATCGAGTTGCTTGCCCGCCGAGGTGGAGAGGTAATAGCCCTGCAATCCGTTCGGGAGCGAGAAGATCATCTCGCCGCCATCATGCTCGAAGGGCACAAGGCCCGCGTCGAGCGGAGCGAGTTCCTTCGGCCCGTGTGGGAAACGCTTCAATACCTGCTTGCCCAGCTCGCCGCCGAAGTCATAGGACTTCCAGTAGTAACCACCAAAGGGCATGTCATGCCGTTCCAGCATGCGGTTGTGGTCGGACACTCCGGATGAGCCGTCGGCGAAACCGGCGCGCAGGACGTTGCGCCGGCGAATGTTGTCGGCCACGTCGATCTTGAAGCGCTTTTCGAGTTCGCTGATCTCAGTCGGCAGCCGCATCAGCCGGTTGTAGATCTCGGGCCGTGCGCCATTGCTCATGAACCAGTCGATCCGCATGATCGGCAGTGACGTGGCAGTCTCCTTAGAAAGCGCCGCCAGCGACGCGTCGCTCTCCGGGGCGATGCCATAGAAGTAACGTTTGGCGAGGAAGTCGTAATCCGCGGTCTCCCATTGCAGCTCGCGCAGATCGACCCGCACGAGCAGCCCTTTGGTGCCATCGACTTCGGCTGGCAGAACCAGTTTCGGCCCATAGGAGAGCGAATTCAGCAGCTTCTTGAAGCCGCCGGCGAGCACATCCATGCGCTTCATGAAGGTTTGGTCGTCCTCGCAGCCCATCATGCCGTTATATTGGTCGCGGTAGGAGAAATAGCGCATGAACGGACGGTCGAGTTCGTTGACCTTATCGATGTCCTTCAGCGCCGCCTCGACGAACTGGCCATAGCTCTGCATCGGGCGGGAACGGTCGGGCTTGGCCGCCGCCGTTTGCGGCAGACTCTTCTCGCTGAGGGAATTGATCCAGTCCTCCAGCACCTTGATCTCTTCGGCCGAGGGCCGCTTGCCGAGCGGCATGCGGCCGCTAACGACGGTCGTATAGAGGCGTGACTTCGATGCGTCGCCCGGCGCCACGAAATTGGCATCCGCGCCGATCGAAGCGAGGTCGCCGGCGGGGTAGCTCCCCTGCGAGCTTTCGCCCGGTCCGTGGCAGTTGCGGCAGTATTTGCCGATGAAGGCGTCCGCCTGCTGTGCCAGTGCCGCATTGTCGCCACCGAGCGCTTCCGCTGCCGTGTTTTCCTTGCAGACGGCGGTCACAGATTGCGCCACCGGCGCCGGCGCCTTCACCTCGCGGTCGGAGAGGAAGGCGTAGATCGCCCTGCGGTCTTCCTCCGTCAGAACGCTCAGGCCCTTGGCGATGCGCCGCATCACGGGATCGCTGACCGGGGCGCCCGAGAGTTTCTTGCCTTCGTCAATTAGCCCCTTGGTGAAGACTTCCGGCGAGGCAAGCCCCGCCATCTTCGCTTTGCTGATGTCCGGGGCGACCGCACCCGTCAGATCCTTTTCGCCCTGGTAAGCGCGCTCCAGATCGAGCCCGTAGGTGGTGGTGCGCGGGGTATGACAATCACCGCAGCCGCCGACGTTCTCGACAAGGTAGCGGCCGCGCTCGGCTTGCGTCTCCTCCCGCGGCTGATAGCCCGGCACCGTAAAGTGACTGCGCTTCCACAGCGTGATCGTCGTCTGACGACTGAAGGGGAAGGCGATCTCGTGTTCCTTCGAGGCGGCGTCAGACTGCGGCAGTGTCTCGATATAGGCCTTGATATCGAGCGCATCCTCCGGCTTCATCCCGCCATAGGATGTATAGGGCATGACCGGATAGAGATTGTTGCCCTCCCGGTCGAGACCGACCAGCACAGCGTTCAAGAACTGGGCGTTGGTCCAGCCGCCGATGCCGTTGGCGTGGGGCGAAATGTTCGGCGCGTAGAATGTGCCGATCGCCGTGTTCATCTCCATGCCGCCGGAAAGCAATTCGGTATTGTCGCCGGATCCGTGGCAGGCGCCGCATCCCGCGGCATTGAACACGTATTTGCCATTGTCGACATTGGCCTTGTAGGTCGAAAACGCGTCGTCGGCGAAGGCGTCGCGCGCTTCGGCAAGGGCGGGACAGAGCAAGAGGGCGGCGGCCAACGCCGCCAACGAGAATGCCAGTGGTCCCCGGCCGCGGCCGGCTCTTGGCGAAGCACTCTCTCCTTTTGCCTGCAGACCGCGCATGAAAACCTCTCCCTAAAACAATAGAATCGCTACTGAAATCTGCTGTCTATCGAAACTGAAATTGCTCGAATTCGACCCGTCGCGGCCTCTTGCCAAGATCTTTCAAGCCTTTGACGATTGCCTCCCTCAGCGGCGCCGGGCCGCAGAACCAGAGATCGGCCTCCGCCGGATCGATCGCGCTTCCGGTCGCCAGCTTGGCAGCGTCCAAGCGCCCGTTCACGGAAGAATCGTGCAGGACAAAACTGAAGTTTCCGAGCTTCTGCGCCTGCCCCTCGAAGGTCTCCAGGCCAATCGCTTCGCGCCTGTCGCGCACGCAGTAGACCATGTGAATCTCCTGGCCTTCATCGCCCTTCAAGTGCCGGGCCATTGCCAGAAACGGCGTGACGCCGATGCCGCCGGCGAGCCAGATCTGCTTCTTGCCGCCGCGGCGATGGTTGAAGCGACCATAGCCG
Organism: Ensifer sp. Root278; assembly: GCF_001429285.1. Classification (GTDB taxonomy): domain Bacteria; phylum Pseudomonadota; class Alphaproteobacteria; order Rhizobiales; family Rhizobiaceae; genus Ensifer. The sequence continues at coordinate 121,832 of NZ_LMJJ01000044.1, read as the reverse complement.
CCTTCGAGCTTCAGCCGATCACCGACCGCGACACCATCGCGCAGCGCCTGCGTGTAGTCGCCGAGCGGCTTGATCGCGAAGCGGACGATACCGTCAGCCTCGATGCCCGCGATCGTAAACGGATGCGGCTCGCGCAGGCCCGGCTTCATGACACGCAGGAATCCGAACTGGCCCGGCTTCGCTCGCATGGGCCGTCCGACCGGTCGCGCCGTGATCATCGTCGCTCCGTCATGCTTCGCCACCTCGAAAACTTCGTAGCCGCGGGTTCTGAGCCACGGCAGAAGCTGGGTGTAGGCATAGCTCAGGATGCCGAGCGCGGCGAAGGCATTGAGATAAACCGCCAGAAGTGCCGTGCCGTCATAGGGACGTTTGATGAACATCTGATGGAAGGCGACGAGAACGAAGAGCAGGCCGATCAGACGGTGCGTGTAGCGCCAGAGATGGTAGGGAATCTCGATCTTCGTCCTCGGGATGATTTTGACAATGCTAAGAACAAGTAGGATGACGAAACCATAGAACGCGTATTTTCCGGCAGAAGCAGCCAGCTGGTTCAAACCGCTCGTCAGTGCCAGGCCCTTGAAGTCCGGTTTCAGGAAATAATGGATGAGGATAAGGCACAGCACCGAGATGCCGATCCTCCGGTGGAAGTGGTAGACGCGATCGAGCCCACCGAACAAGGCTTCGACGAAAGGCGGGCGGGTCGCCATGAACTGGGCGATCGCCATGCCGACGAAGGCAGCGGACGACGCCATCAGCGAGAATGTCGTCAATGCATTGGTGTGGCTGACCGCCGGTACGGCCAGCAGCCCTGCGAGCACCATCAGCGACCAGACCAGAAACGCGCCCACTTGCATCTTGCGCCCCTCAACGCCGACGTCAGACGGTTGTTGCCAAGGGGAAGACTGACAAGCCCCTTACCATTCGTCAACATCAATCCCCTTGGAAACGGCCTATGAGCTTCCTTTATTCATGCCTTTGAAATTTGTGATATTTGAGCGCTCGCTTAATTATATTTCTCAAGGCTCGCATCAGCTTGAGAGGCGATACAGAGATGCGACGATCGCCTTGCTTGCCTCCTTCTCAAAAATTGTGCAAGCTCCTGATATATCAGAAGCAAAGGAACGGCATGTCACTGCAATCCCATGCTCACCTCGCCTACCTCGCGCTCGAACGCCTCATCGTTACACTGAAGCTCGAGCCCGGCGCGCTGGTCACCGAGAGGCAATTGATCGAACTGGCGGGACTTGGCCGGACGCCGGTTCGCGAGGCGATCCAGAAGCTTGCCTGGCAGGGCCTGATGGATGTGCGACCACGCGTCGGCCTGCAGATCACCACGATCCGCCCCGACGATCAGGTCCATGTCATGCAGGCCCGGCAGAAGCTGGAGCCGCTTGCGGCCGCTCTGGTAGCGACACACGCGAGCGCCGATGACAGAAGTGCGATGAAAGCCTGCGGCGCGGAAATGGCCGCCCGCCTCGACGCAGGCGACATGGAGGGGTTCCTCGTGGCCGACAAGGTCTTTGACGAACTGATGGAGGAGGCCTGTCCCAACCGCTTCCTGACTGCGGCGCTGGCGCCTTTGCAGACGCATGCGCGCCGGATCTGGTTTGCGTCATCCTCTACCGAGAAGATGGTGGGATCCGTCCGCCGCCATCTCACCGTGATCGATGCGGTCGAGAGGGCTGACGCTCCAGGTGCGTCTGCAGCCATGACGGAGTTGATGAACTATCTCTCAGACGCCTGAAGATGCTGGAATGAACTCGAAGAAATCATCGCAAACACTTGCTTTCACAATGATTTCTTCGCATCAAATCCGTCAAATCACGCAGTTGGCATCATGCTTCCGGTCTTCAGGCGTCGTACATGCCAATCGAATGCCTCTTCAAGGATATGAGGCGTCTGGCCACCCCTGGTCGCGCCCGCACGTTCGAAGTAGTCGGAGAGCAATTCGCGGTAGGCCGGGTGGCAACAGTTGCTGATGACCGCGGGCGCACGCTCCCGTGGCGCCAGCCCGCGCAGATCGGCAAGTCCATGCTCGGTCACAAGAATATCGACGTCGTGCTCCGTGTGGTCGACATGGGACACCATCGGCACGACGGACGAGATGGCGCCGCCCTTCGCAACCGACTTGGCGACGAAGATGGACAAGAAGGCGTTGCGGGCGAAATCGCCAGAGCCGCCAATGCCGTTCATCATGTCGGTGCCGCCGACATGGGTCGAATTGACGTTGCCATAGATATCGAATTCGAGCGCCGTGTTGATGCCGATAACACCCAGGCGGCGAATGATCTCCGGATGGTTGCTCACCTCCTGCGGCCTGAGGACCAGTTTGTCCTTGTAGGCGCCGATGTTGCGGAACACCCGATCGGCCCAGGCGCTGCTAAGCGTCATCGACGATGCCGAGGCGAAACTCAGCTTACCTGCCTCGAAGAGCTCGAACGTGCTGTCCTGAAGCACCTCGCTGTACATGCGCAGATCATGGAACGGACTGTCGACGAGACCGCTCAGCACTGAATTGGCAATGACGCCGATGCCGGCCTGCAGCGGATTGAGCGTCATGTCGAGGCGGCCTTTGCGCACCTCTTCCTGCAGGAAGCCGATCAGGTGGCCGGCAATCGCCATGGTCTCGGCATCCGGCGGCGATATGCGCGCAGCGCTGTCCTCTTTCTCGGTGATAACGATGGCGACGATCTTTTCGGGATCGACCGGGATATAGCGCGAACCTGCGCGGCTGTCGCAAGCAACGACCGGGATCGGCGTGCGGCTCGGGCGCTTCGCTGGAATGTAGATGTCGTGCAGGCCTTCGAGCTCGGGGCTATGGCTGAGATTGAGCTCGACGATCACCTTCTTCGCCAGGATCGCGAAGCTTGCGGAGTTGCCGACCGATGTCGACGGCACGATGCCGCCATCCTCGGTAATCGCCACCGCCTCGACCACCGCATAGTCGATCGGGCTGATCTGTCCGGAGCGCAACTGCTCGACGGTTTCCGAGAGATGCTGGTCGATGAACATCACCTCGCCACGGTTGATCGCGGCCCTCAAAACGGGATCGGACTGAAACGGCAGGCGCCGGGCAAGGACACCGGCTTCCGTCAGCGTCCTGTCGATGTCGTGACCGAGCGAAGCGCCGGTCAGCAGCGTGATGCGAAACTTCTCGCGCGCCGCACGTTCGGCCATCGCGAGCGGAACCGCCTTGGCATCGCCCGCCTTGGTGAAGCCGCTCATGCCGATCGTCATGCCATCTTTGATGAGCGCGGCCGCCTCTTCCGCCGTGGCGATGCGATCACGCAGTGGCCTGCAGCGAATCCTGGTCTCAAGGCTTGTTCGAATATCGCCGCTCATCGGGCACTCCCTGCAGAGCCCGCGGGGCTCACATCAGGACGGCGCGGGCTTGGTTCTGGTGCGCTAAATCTGCATGGCTGCACGCACACGTTATGAAGTATTACGGAGGCACGATAGCCCTTGGCGAAGCTGCGCGATACGCAGAATGGACAGGGCCGAGCTACCGCAAATGCATAGCTCCACCACGCATCGCCACAATCGACGAAGGGCGCACCCAAGGCGCGCCCTTCAAACGATAAGACTGCACAAAAAAGGATCAGCCGACGAAGGCCCGCTCGATCACGAATTCGGCCGGCTTGTTGTTGGCGCCTTCGGTCAAGCCCGCAGCTTCGAGGATTTCCTTGGTGTCCTTCAGCATCGCCGTCGAGCCGCAAATCATGCCGCGATCGATCGCCGGATCAAGCGGCGGCAGGCCGAGATCGGAGAAGAACTTGCCGTTGACCATCAGGTCAGTGACGCGGCCCTTGAACGGATAGTCCTCGCGCGTGACTGTCGCATAGTGGCGCAGCTTGTCGCCGACGATCTCGTTCAGGAACTCGTGGTTGCGGATCTCCTCGACGAGGTCGAAGCCGTATTTCAGCTCGGCTACGTCGCGGCAGGTATGGGTGAGGATCACTTCCTCGAATTTCTCATAGGTTTCCGGATCACGGATCAGGCTTGCGAAAGGCGCAATGCCGGTGCCGGTCGAGAACATGTAGAGCCTTCGGCCGGGAACCAGCGCATCGAGCACCAGCGTGCCGGTCGGCTTCTTGCGCATCAGCACCTTATCGCCGGGCTTGATCCCCTGCAGATGCGAGGTCAGCGGGCCATCCGGCACCTTGATCGAGAAGAACTCCAGCTCTTCGTCCCAGGCAGGGCTGGCGATCGAATAGGCGCGATAGACCGGCTTGTCGCCGACCATCAGGCCGATCATCGCGAATTCGCCCGAGCGGAAGCGGAATTCGGCAGGGCGGGTCATGCGGAAGCGGAAGAGCCGATCCGTATAGTGCTCAACGCTCGTCACCGTCTCGACGTAAACGCCTGCCGGTGCCTGGATCGCGAAATCTTCCGTTTTTGCCGGAGCATTCATCTGGCTAAAGTCCTGTAATGATGACCCTGTTTATCAACAATGATCGGATATTCCAAGCCACGCGCAATGGGAAGGAAATCCCTTCCAAATATAGTCGCTTTCGGGGATTTCCGCGTGCTTCACACTGTCGCGGCTGATCGAGACTTAAGAAACCCGCCGCCAGCTATAGGATTTCGCGTCGGCGGAAGGCTTTGCCGTCGGCTGGTAGTGCACGGCGATGCCCGGCAGGCGTCCCTCTGCTAGGCGCTTAAGAGCCGTCGCATTGCTGACCGCAAAGCTGTCGACACCACAGCGCAGCATCAGCGGAATCTGGTCGATCAACACGTCGCCAACCGCTCTCACCTCACCGCCGAAGCCGAGCCGCGAACGCAGCAGCGACGCATGGCTGAAGGCGCGGCCGTCGTTGAAGGCCGGGAACGCCACCGCCACCAGGGCGATGCGATCGAGATGCGGCGCGAGCTTCGTCACGTCGTCCGCCGGTGCTATCACCACGCCGAGGCCGGTTTCGTCGCTCGTCTCCACCTTGGCGAGGAATGCGTCGAGGCCGACGATCGCCTTCTCGTTCGAGCCTGCCTTTGTTTCCTCGGTCTCGATGATCCAGGGATCATCGCCCACGAAGCCGGTTTCCTTCCAGATTTTCGTCATGTTCGTTCCTTGCGCCTCAGGCAGCTTCCTGCGCACTGCCGTAGAGCGCGTCCTTGAAGGGTTGCGGGCCGACGCGGCGATAGGCTTCGAGGAAGGTCTCTTGCCTGTCGCGGCGCAGTCCCAGATAGGTGTCGACGATCGTCTCCACCGCGTCGGTCACCTTCTCCGGCTCAAAGCCGCGGCCGATGATCTCGCCGATGGACGTGTTCTCGTCGCCGGAGCCGCCGAGCGTGATCTGATAAAGTTCCGCACCCTTTTTCTCGACGCCGAGCAGGCCGATATGGCCGACATGGTGATGACCGCAGGCGTTGATGCAGCCGGAGATCTTGATCTTCAGCTCGCCGATCTCGGCCTGGCGCTCGGGCGAACCGAAGCGGGTCGAAATCTCCTGGGCCACCGGAATGGAGCGCGCATTGGCGAGCGCGCAATAGTCCAGCCCGGGACAGGCGATGATGTCCGTGATCAGGCCGGCATTGGCGGTGGCGAGACCGGCGGCAACGAGCGCACGGTAGACCGGTTCAAGATCGGCCAGTGCCACATGCGGCAGGATGAGGTTCTGCTCATGGCTGACGCGGATTTCGTCGAAGGCATATTCCTCGGCGATATCGGCAACGGCATCCATCTGCGCGTCGCTGGCGTCACCCGGAATGCCGCCGATCGGCTTCAGCGAGATCGTCACCATGCCGTAGTCCGGGTGCTTGTGCGGCTGCACGTTCTGCTGCACCCAGCGGGCAAAGTCCGTATCGGTTTTCTTCCAGCGTGCAAGGCTTTCCCAGCCCTCGGCGCGGTTTTCGAGGGCGGGCGGCGCGAAGTAGGTGGAGATTGCCTGAATGTCGGTTTCCGGCAGCTTGAGCTCGGTGTCCTTCAACGCCGCGAACTCGACTTCGACCTGACGCGACAGCTCCTCGGCACCGGTTTCGTGCACGAGGATCTTGATGCGCGCCTTGTACTTGTTATCGCGACGGCCATGCAGGTTGTACACGCGCATGATCGCCGTCGTATAGGACAGCAGGTCCTCTTCCGGCAGGAAGTCGCGGATCTTCTTGGCGATCATCGGCGTGCGGCCCTGGCCACCGCCGACATAGACGGCAAAGCCGATGCGGCCGTTCTCGTCCTTCTTCAGGTGGAGGCCGATATCGTGGACCTGGATCGCGGCGCGGTCGCGCTCGGCACCGGTCACGGCAATCTTGAACTTGCGCGGCAGGAACGAAAACTCCGGATGCACGCTCGACCATTGTCTGAGGATCTCGGCGTAAGGCCTTGGATCGGCAACTTCATCGGCAGCCGCACCCGCGAAGTGATCGGCGGTAACATTGCGGATGCAATTGCCGGAGGTCTGAAGCGCGTGCATCTCGACGCTTGCCAGTTCCTGCAGGATATCCGGCGTGTCCGACAGGCGCGGCCAGTTGTACTGGATGTTCTGGCGCGTGGTGAAGTGGCCGTAGCCGCGGTCATACTTGCGCGCGATATGGGCAAGCATGCGCATCTGGCGGCTCGACAGCGTGCCATAGGGAATGGCGACGCGCAGCATATAGGCATGAAGCTGCAGGTAGACACCGTTCATCAGGCGCAACGGCTTGAAGGCATCTTCGGCGAGCTCGCCGCTCAAGCGGCGCTCAACCTGGTCGCGAAACTGCTCGACGCGGGAGGAAACGAAGGAATGATCGAATTCATCGTAACGGTACATCGGTTATCGGTTCCTCAGGCAGCGTGTTTCGGGCCGGCCAGGCCGTTGTAGCCGGCAGCATAGGGGATCGACGGGCCTTCGGCACGAATGCGCTCGCGCATGCGCAGCGGGCGAAGCGTGCCGTTGACCTCTTCGACGTCGACCACATTGGCATCGACGACTTTGTTGTCGTCGAAAGCCTGTTTGCCGGTGGCTTCGAGCGCCGTCACGGCCTCAGCATGGCGGGCGATGAAGGCATCCTGAAGCGATTCGACCCAGTTGCCCGCAGCATCCAGCCAGACGGAAATGCCGTCCGAAAGCCTGTTTGCCGTCAAAACCTTGCTCACCATGACCTCTTCCTCAGTTCAAAATCTGTTCGTTACGCCCCAGGGCGACTTCAACGATTCTCTTGGCATCGCGTGCCTTGCCGACGACCAGCGGCTCGGACCGCTCGAAGTTGGCGCCTGCGACGGCGTCGCCGATGATGACCATGACGGGACCCGAAAGCTCAGTCCGGTTTTCCAGGTCCGGAAGGTCCTTGAGCGTGCCATGCAGCAGGCGACGATCCGCGCGGCTGGCATTCTCGATCACCGCGACCGTGGTTTCCGCAGGCAGACCCGCCTGCATCAGACGCTCGGCGACGGAGGCCGCGACCGTGCGACCCATATAGACAGCGATCGTCGCGCCAGAAACGGCAAGCCGCGCCCAATCGGGTAGGACCTCGCCAGTCAGATCGTGACCTGTCGTGAAGACCAGCGACGATGCGACACCCCGAAGCGTCAGCGGCAGTTCGAAATCAGCGGCAGCGGCGAAGGCGGAGGTGATGCCCGGGACGATCTCGTAGCTGATACCGGCTTCGCGGAGGGCAGCCATTTCCTCACCAGCGCGGCCATAGACCAGGGGATCCCCGGATTTCAGCCGAACCACGCGCTTGCCTTCGGCCGCGAGCGTCACGAGCAACTGGTTGATCTCACCTTGAGACTTAGTGTGGCAGCCCTTGCGCTTGCCAACAGAGAGACGCTCGGCGTCACGGCGGCCCATATCGACGATCGCCTGCGGTACCAGCGCGTCATAGACGATCGCATCGGCTTCCATCAACACGCGCTGGGCGCGCAGGGTCAACAGGTCTTCGGCACCCGGACCGGCGCCAACGAGCCACACGTGGCCCGGCGCCTTCTCGGGCGCATCGAGCAGACGTGAAACCTCACGGCGGGCAGCGGCCAGATCACCGCCGGCGACCTTATCGGCAACCGGCCCCTGGAAGAACCGGCGCCAGAAGAGCCGACGCGCCACGCCACGCGGCACCAGGCGATCAACCGCCTCGCGGTAGCTTGCCGCGAGCGAGGCGACGACTCCGAGCGACGGCGAAAGAAGCTGATCGATCTGGGCGCGGATCATCTGCGCGAGCACCGGGCCCGCACCTTCCGTACCGATGGCAACGGCGACCGGCGCGCGGTTGACGAGCGCGGGGGTGAAGAAATCGCAATAGTCGGGCTGGTCGACGGCGTTGGCCGGGATCTTGCGATCGCGCGCGGCAGTGACAATACGGCGATCCTCCGCGGCGTCGCCGGTTGCAGCGAAGACGAGGATGGCGCCGTCAAGCTGCTCGGCTGCGAAGGCAGCCCGAACATGTTCAACGCCGCGGTCGCGCAGATACTGTGCAAAATCCGCTTCAGGCTCGTCGGCAAAGACGACGAGAGACGCTTCGGTATTCAACAGCAGCCGCACCTTCGCAAAGGCCTCGTCGCCATTGCCGAACACCGCCACGCGCTTCTGCGCAACGCGAAAGAATGCTGGGAAAACGGCGAGCTGCTGCGTCATGGTCTGGCAAACGGTTCCTTCTACAGGCTGCGCCGAATATCCCGCATGGGGCACGACATTTGAAGGAACAGAAATTTCATTGCCTTTCCGGGCACGTATTGTTTTGCTCGGCGGTGCATCATTTTGAGCAAATATCTCCGAGGTCACCAAAACGCCTGCCCTTCCGCAGCCATTGCGCGGCGGGGGCAACCTCCGTTAAATGCGGTCACTGACCCGCCGGAGATGCAAGACATGACCCAATCGGACCTCGCCGAACGGCTTTTGACCGTAATCGAGCAGGATATCCTGCCGCTCACCGAAAAGGGTGTCGCTGCCGGAAACAAGGTGTTCGGCGCCGCGATTCTGCGCAAATCCGATCTGTCGTTGGTGCTGGCCGAAACCAACAATGAGACGGAAAATCCGCTCTGGCATGGCGAGGTCCACATGCTCAAGCGTTTCTACGAGATGGCGGAAAAGCCCGATACCCGCGACCTCATCTTTCTGTCGACGCACGAGCCCTGCTCCATGTGTCTTTCGGCCATCACCTGGGCCGGGTTCGACAATTTCTATTACTTTTTCAGCCATGAGGATTCCCGCGACAGCTTCGCGATCCCGCATGATCTCAAGATCCTGAAGGAAGTCTTCCGGCTGGAGCCGGGTGGCTATGCACAGGACAACGCCTTCTGGCATTCGGCCTCGATCGCCGCGCTCGTCAGGGATGCCGACCCCGTGACCAAGGCGCGGCTCGCCGAACAAGATTCGCGCATTCGCGCCCGCTACCAGAGCCTTTCCGACAACTACCAGTCGGGCAAGGATCACAACGCCATTCCGCTGAACTGAGATCCATGGAACCTTCACGCGATATAAAACGCCTGCTCGATATCATGGCCGCGCTCCGGCAGCCGGAAACCGGTTGCCCCTGGGACATCGTCCAGACCTTCGAGACGATCAAACCCTACACGATCGAGGAAGCCTATGAGGTTGCCGATGCCATCGAGCGCGGCGACATGCACGACCTCTGCGACGAACTCGGCGATCTGCTGCTGCAGGTGGTGTTCCATGCCCGGATGGCGGAGGAAGCCGGCGACTTTGCCTTTGGCGACGTCGTCGAAGCGGTGACGCGCAAGATGATCCGCCGCCATCCGCATGTCTTTGCCCGCTCCGAGGCCGATACGCCTGAAGCGGTCAAGTTGCAGTGGGACGAGATCAAGCAGGCCGAAAAGGCTGAGCGGCAGGAAAAGCGCGCTAAGCGCGGCCTTCTTCCGGACTCCGCCGCAAGCCATCTCGGCTCGGTCCAGCGCTCGTTTCCGGCACTGGTCGAGGCCCTAAAGCTGCAGGAACGGGCTGCCAAGGTCGGTTTCGATTGGTCGGAGCCCGAGCCTATTCTCGATAAGATCGAGGAAGAGATCGGCGAATTGCGCCAGGCGCTGCGCGAAAAGGACCGCGCCAAGGTCAGCGATGAACTGGGCGACCTGATTTTTGCGGTGGTTAATATCGGCCGTCATGTCGGGACCGATCCGGAAATGGCCCTTCGCGGAACCAACACCAAGTTCCGCCGCCGCTTCGCCCATATCGAGCGCGAACTCGGCGACGCCGGCGAGACGCTGGATGGCGCGACGCTCGAGCGGATGGAAGAGCTTTGGCAGGCGGCGAAGGCGATCGAGCGGCAACTCGGCTAAGGCAATCGGGAACGCATATATCCTATGCGTTCCCTCGCGCGAAAGCTGAGGTCAACAGTGAGCGAATCGGAAGCGCAGGCTTACCAGTCTTCCTCAACCGGCTTTGGCCCGTTTCCGAGACGGCGTTCCAGATCGGCGGCCTCGTTTTCGGTCAGCCTGAGTTCAAGGCTCACACGCCCGTCCTCCAGGTCCTCACGGCCATCGACGATGGCGTGCTGATAGACCCAGGGCAGAAGCTGCAGCTGATCGATGCCGAGCACGACGGTGCATTCGGTCAGCACGCCTGACAGGCGGCGACCAATTTCGCCTAGCAGCTCATCGACGCCCTCACCGGTGATGGCGGAAACGGCGACCGTATTGCCCGAGGTTGCCGCCTTGCTCTGCAGCGCCTCACGCGATTCGGTATCGAGCCGGTCGATCTTGTTCCAGACCTCGATGAGCCGTTCGGAGGCTTCCTTCTCGTCGATGCCGAGATCGGCGAGAATGCGAAGTACATCACTTGCCTGCGCCTGGTTGTCCGGGTCGGAGAGATCGCGCACATGCAGGATCAGGTCCGCTTCCAGCACCTCTTCAAGCGTCGCACGGAAGGCGGCGACCAAGTGCGTCGGCAGATCGGAAATGAACCCGACCGTGTCGGAGAGGATGACCATGCGGCCATGCGGCAGCTTCAAGCGCCGAAGTGTCGGATCGAGCGTCGCAAACAGCATGTCCTCGGCCAGAACGCCCGCCCCGGTCATGCGATTGAAAAGCGTGGACTTGCCGGCGTTGGTATAGCCGACGAGAGCGACGATCGGATGCGGCACCTTCTTGCGCTTGGAACGGTGCAACTGCCGGGTGCGGCGGACCTGCTCCAGCTCGCGCTCGAGCTTGACGATGCGGTCCTGCAGCAAGCGCCGGTCCGCCTCGATCTGGGTTTCACCCGGACCGCCCATGAAGCCGCCACCACCGCGCTGACGCTCAAGGTGGGTCCAGCTTCGAACCAGGCGCCCTTTCTGGTAATTGAGATGGGCGAGATCGACCTGCAGCGTGCCTTCCTTGGTGGAGGCGCGGCGACCGAAAATCTCCAGAATGAGGCCGGTCCGGTCGATGACCTTGGCGTTCCATTCCTTTTCGAGGTTGCGTTGCTGCACCGGCGTCAAGGGATGGTCGACGATCACCAGGCCAGCATCGAGCTCGACGAGGATGTGACCGATTTCCTCGATCTTGCCGCTGCCGAGCAGCGTGCCTGGCTTGGGCTGCGACACCGGAACGATGGCGCCATGCACGACTTCCAGATCGATCGCCATCGCCAGACCGGTCGCCTCTTCAAGGCGACTTTCGTCGGTACGCGTCGTTGTAGTCGAGAGGATGTCTGCGGACTGCCTTCCGGTCTTCTTCAAGACCGGAACGATGACAACCGCGCGCATGTCGTCGCGGAGCTTCTCGAGCTCCGGAATGATCGACGACGACTTTGAATCCCGCTTGGTAATGTGCCTAACGTCCCGTCAGGATGCAGCTTCTTCGTTCTCGAACATCTGCAGCGGCTGGCCGGGCATGATGGTCGAGATTGCGTGCTTGTAGACCAGTTGCGAGTGGCCATCGCGACGCAACAGGACGCAGAAATTATCAAAAGACGTCACGACGCCGGTGAGCTTGACACCGTTGATAAGAAAAATTGTCAATGAAATCTTTTGCTTGCGGACCGTGTTGAGAAAGAGATCCTGCAAGTTTTGAGAACGTTCCGCCATCGCGCCGCTTCTTTCTTATTTGCCGGCGTTTCGCGCCGGTGCATTTTTGTCGATATCTGCAATCAGAGGCGCCACAAGTACCTTCCCCGACACCTCTTTAAGTTTGGTATCAAATCAATGTCTTTTCCGCAACGCCGAAAAAGGCTTCACGAATATTCTGTGCTATGCTTCCCGGATGCCCATTGCCGATCGGCCTGCCGTCCACCGAAATCACCGGAAAGCAGATGCTGGTGGCAGCGGTAATGAAGACCTCGCGCGCCGCGAGCATTTCCTCGACCGAGAACGCTCTCTCCTCGACCTTGAGCCCAAGTGGCCCCGCCACATCCATCAGGGTGGTGCGGGTGATACCCTTCAGGATTCCGTGCTCGGCCGGACGCGTGCGCAGGGTTCCGTCGCCATCGACGATCCAGACATTGGTCGCGGCGCCCTCCTTCACCGTGCCATCGGCATCGACGAAAATTGCCTCCTGGGCACCCTCCTCCTTCGCCTTCTGGCGGGCGAGCACGTTGGGAAGGAGCCCGACGGACTTGATGTCCACCCGGTCCCAGCGGTTTTCCGGTACGGTGATCGCGGCGATCCCATGCGTCGCTTTTTTGGCGATGGCCTCGGCATCGATGCGCTTCGCCGTCACCACGATCGTCGGCATCGTCTCCTTGGCCGGAAACACATGGTCACGGCGCGCCACGCCGCGCGTGACCTGGATATAGAACAGACCATTCCGGACCCGGTTGCGCCGAACCACCTCTCGAATCACATGCACGAGCGCCGCCCGGCTCATCGGCCGGTCGATGCGCAGTTCACGAAGCGAACGGTCGAGGCGATCGAGATGCCGGTTGAGATCGACGATGTAACCATGGCGTATCTCGCAGACTTCGTAGACGCCGTCCGCAAATTGATAACCGCGGTCTTCGATATGGATGCCGGCGTCGGCATGCGGCACGTAGGCACCGTTGACATAGGCAATTCTCGGCATGGATCTCGGCCCTAGAAGTACTGGATGCTGACGCGGAAAAGCTGTTCGACGTGCCGTACGGCATCGGCGGTGGCAAAGAGCACGACACGGTCCTTCGCCTTGATCTTTGTATTGCCGTCCGGACGAATAAACGTCTTGTCGCGATAGAGTGCACCGATGCGGATGCCTTCGGGAAGATCGAGGTCACGCAGGGCCCTGCCAACCAGCGGCGAGGTTTCCAACGCTTCGGCCTCGATCACCTCGGCCATGCCCTTCTGCACCGCATAGACCGCGCGAATGCGCCCCTTGCGGACATGCTGCAGCACGCGCGAGATGGTAACGGCACGTGGGTTCACATAGGCGTCGACGCCAGCCGTGCCGGCAAAATCCTGATAGGACGGTTCGTTGATCAGCACCAGCGTCGACTTGGCGCCCAGCCGCTTCGCCATCATGCTGCCGAGAATGTTGATCTGGTCGTTGTTGGTCAGCGCCACCACGAGATCGGCATCCTGAACGTCAGCCTGGGCCAGAATCCGTTGATCCATCGCCGAACCGTTGAGCACAACCGTGTTGCTCAGCTTATCCGCCATCACCACCGCCCGGTCGCGATCGCTTTCGATCAGTTTCACCCGGGTCCGCGGCTGATGCTCCTCGATGGCCTTGGCAACGAAGTAGCCGACATTGCCGCCACCGAAGATGATGATGCGCCGCGCTTCCTGCTCCTCATGGCCAAAGAGCGCCAAGGTCCGGCGGGCGTGGTCCCGGTCGCAAACGACATAGGCGATATCGCCGGCCTGCAGCTGGTCATCCGAATGCGGCGCCATGACCTTGCCGTTGCGGAAGATGCCGGTAACTGTTGCAAGCAGATCGGGGAACAGTTCGCTCAGCTGCTGGAGCGGCGTGCCGACGACCGGGCAATCTTCCAGGCACTCGAAGGCGACCATGGCGATACGATCTTCGGCGAAACGCACGACGTCGATCGCGCCGGGAAAGGAAATACGGCGCAGCACCAGCCGCCCAACCTCGACTTCGGGCGAGATGGTGACGTCGATCGGCACGTTCTCACGTGAAAACAGGTTCGAATACTCGGGCGCGAGATAGCTTTGCGCCCGGATGCGCGCGACCTTCGTCGGCACGTTGAAGATCGCATGGGCCACTTCACAGGCGACGATATTGACCTCGTCGGAGAGCGTGACGGCAATCAGCATGTCGGCCTGGTCGGCGCCGGCCCTGGCCAGCACATCCGGATGCGCACCGTGGCCGACATAGCCGCGCACGTCGAGGCTCTCGGTGATGTTGGCAATCAGCGTCGCCGAGGTATCGATCACCGATACGTCGTTATCTTCCTGCGCGAGCCGCTCGGCAATGCCGTACCCCACCTGGCCCGCACCACAAATGACTACCTTCATGTCGTACTTTCAGCTGGGAGCACTGCCGCGATGGCCGGAAAAATGCCTCAGACGCCCAGCGATTTGAGCTTGCGATGCAGCGCCGACCGCTCCATTCCGACAAATTCCGCCGTGCGCGAAATATTACCCCCGAATCGGTTGATCTGCGCGATCAGATAATCACGCTCGAACATTTCGCGAGCCTCGCGCAACGGCAACGTCATGATGTGCTGGTCGCCCTGCGCGGAGATCTTCGGCAGCGTATCGCCCACCTCCGTCGGCAGCATGTCTGCGGAAATCGGCGTGTCCGGACCGTCGCTGCGGGCAAGAATCATCAGGCGCTCGATGTTGTTGCGAAGCTGGCGGATGTTGCCGGGCCAGTCGTGGGCCTGGAGCACGGCCAGGGCATCGTCGCCGATCTTGCGCGGACGAATGCCGGCCTGTTCGCTGACCTGGCGCATGAACATGTCGACGAGGAACGGAATATCCTCGCGCCGCTCGGCGAGCGCCGGCACGCGCACCGGAATGACGGCAAGCCGGTGGAACAGGTCTTCGCGGAACAGGCCCTCGGAGATCATGTTTTCGAGATTGTAGGCGGTCGAGGAGATGATCCGGACATCGACCTTGACGCGCTTGGTACCGCCGACACGCTCGAACTGCTGGTCGACGAGCACCCGCAGAATCTTGTTCTGCGTCTCGCGCGGCATCTCGCCGATTTCGTCGAGATAGAGGATGCCGCCATGGGCTTCCTCGAGCGCACCAGTGCGGCGTGGCTGTCCCGGCGTTCCCTCGGTTCCGAACAGCGCAATTTCCATGCGGTCCGGCGTGATTGCCGCCGCGTTCAGCGCCACGAAAGGACCGGTCGACCGCGTCGACTTGCGGTGGATCATCCGCGCGACCAGTTCCTTGCCCGATCCTGACGGCCCCTGGATCATGATGCGGCTGTTGGTCGGCGCGACCTTCTCGATCGTCTGACGAAGCTGCGACACGGCAACCGACGTCCCGATCAGTTCGACCGGATCGCCGGACTTCTTCTTCAGCTCCGAGACTTCACGCTTGAGCTTCGAGTTTTCCAGCGCCCGCTCGGCAATCAGGATCAGCCGGTCGGCCTTGAAGGGCTTCTCGATGAAATCGTAGGCGCCACGCTTGATGGCGTTGACGGCGGTCTCGATATTGCCGTGACCGGAAATCATGACGACGGGGAGGTCCGGATAGCGCCCCTTGATCTCATCGAGCAGCGCCAGGCCGTCGAGCCGGCTTCCCTGCATCCAGATATCGAGGAAGACCAGGCGCGGCACGCGATCGCTGATCGCCGCCAGCGCACTGTCGCTGTCGAAGGCGGTGCGGGTTTCGTGCCCTTCGTCAGAGAGGATACCCGAGACGATCTCGCGGATATCTTCCTCATCGTCCACAACCAGAATATCAGCGGCCATCGCTCGCACCCTTATCCTTCAAACTGTCTTCGCCCCCGGTTTCTCCGGCAGGCGGCAGGACCACGCGGATCATCGCCCCGACACCGCCGTCAAAATCGGCTGGCGCGTCGTGCAACTCCAATTGTCCGCCATGGTCCTCAATGATCTTCTTGACGATGGCGAGTCCCAGGCCCGTGCCCTTCTCGCGCATCGTCATGTATGGCTCCAGAATCCTGTGTCGGTTCTCCGTCGGCAGCCCCTTGCCGTTGTCGATGATATCGACGACAAAGCGACCCGTTGCCACGTCGGTTCGTGCTCGTGCGACAATCCTCGGATGGCCGCGCACCGCATCGGCCGGCACCGCTTCGATCGATTCGACCGCGTTCTTGACGATATTGCCAAAGGCTTGGCCGAGCATTCGCCCGTCGAACATGCCCTCGAGCGGCTCTTCACCGAGGTCCCGCACGAATTCGATGTGATTGTTGCCCATCTCGCGCAGGAACACGGCATCCTTCAGGATCGCGCGGAGATCCGCCTTCTCCTTGGTCGGCTTCGGCATGCGCGCAAAAGCCGAGAACTCGTCGACCATGCGGCCGATGTCTTCCACCTGGCGCACGATCGTATCGGTGCACTGGTCGAAGATAGCCTTGTCTTCCTGGTTGATCTGCTTGCCATAACGGCGCTTCAGGCGTTCGGCGGAGAGCTGGATCGGCGTCAGCGGGTTCTTGATCTCGTGCGCGATGCGGCGCGCCACATCGGCCCAGGCCGTCGAGCGTTGGGCGATGACGAGGTCGGTAATGTCGTCGATGGTGATGACGTAGGATTCGTTCGCTTCGCCACCCTCTTCGCGCGTCACCTGAACGTTAAGCGTCCGCTCGGTTCCGCCGCGCATGATATTGATCTGCTTGCGGTAGTCGTTGCGATGGCGGCTTTCGGCCTCCACCAGAACCTCTTCGACTTCCGGCGCCACCGTGCGCAGGTCCGCGCCGAGGAGCTCAGGCGCCGCCTTCTTCAGGAACTCTTCGGAAAACGAGTTGACGATGGTGATCTGTCGATCGCGCCCGACACCGATCACCGCCGCCGTCACGCCTGAAAGAACAGCCTCGATGAAACGACGGCGATGGTCGACTTCGTCCTTGGCCTCCAGGATCTGTTCCTGCTGGCTGCGGATTTCCGAGACCATCTTGTTGAACGTGCGCGACAAGTTACCAACGTCGCCGTCGACGGCACGGACCGGCACGACGACATCGAGATTGCCGGAGGCGACACTGTCGGCAGCGCCGATCAACTGGCGAATGGGCCGGACGATCCGGTCGGCAACCGCGATTGCGGTCCAGATCGCAGCCAGGAGAACGATGAGCGCAAACCCGATATAGAGAACACCGAAGGCGATCTGCGTGAAGGTTCGACCGGCCTCAAGCATCTTGTACTCGGCCGTGTTCTCTTCCATCAGCCGCAGCGAGCGCATCACTTCCGGATCGACATTGCGAACCGTGTAGAGATAGGTGCCCGGAATGTCGTCGAGCGGAATGACAGCCCCGACAAGGTTGGTGACCCCTGGCGGAATCAGCGTCGGCTGACCGGATACCGAGCTTTTCAGTGCGTCCGGCGGAATGGAGGGCAGCGGACGGTCCGTGGAGATGTTGGCCTGAATTATCGCGCTGCCATCAGCACGAACCAGGAATGCGCCAAGCATGCCGCGACCGCGCGCCTGGCGGGTCATGAGTTCCGTGAAACCGGTGCGGTCGAGGCTGTAGAGCTGCCGGTTGCGTTCGAGGTCGTTCGCCATCGACACGGTCTGGCCCTGCAGATAGCTCGCATTTTCGAGCACATAGGCCTGGGCGACGTTGATCGACGAGCGGACGATCGCCTGCGTCCGCAGCGAAAACCAGCGATCGAGGCCGACGTCGAGCGTGATGCTGGCAAAAATCGCGACAAGAACCGCAGGCGTGATCGCCACGATCGAAAACAGCGCAACGATGCGCACGTGAAGGCGCGCGGCGGCGCGGCCTTTGCGTCGGGCGCGTAGCAGCCGCAGGATTTCGCGGGCGATCAGATAGATCAGGCCAACGACGAACAGGCTGTTGATGGCAGCGCAGGCGATGACGACATTTCGCTCGAGCCGTATCGGCGTCAATCCGAGGAGGACGAGCAGCGAGACAGTGGCGCAGATCAAGGCACCGGTCGCCAGCATCAGCCCCGGCAGGGCAAAGGACGCGCGCCGGTCCTGCGCCGCGAGTCCCTCATCTGTGCCCAGCGGCAAGGCCATTGCGTCCACCATGAAAAGCGTTCCCCCAACCGGCGCCAGCCGGCGACGGCATCACTTGCTAGCATTCTCTGGTCAAAGGTTGACCTCGCCGCCCAAATGGGCTGCCGCGTTGCCCCCCCAGTCAATCAATTGGGTCAAATCGATTGAACGAGACGGCAACGACACGCGATTGGGCGATCGTCACACGTTCAAGCAACGCATTGTGGCGAAAATGCAACGGTGGCCGTGTCCAAGTCAAGCGCTGCGTGAGCTGCGATAGACTGAAACGCCGAGTTCGCGGATTTTCTTGCGCAGCGTGTTACGGTTGAGGCCGAGCAAATCGGCCGCCTTGATCTGGTTACCACGGGTTGCGGTGAGCGCCGCAAGGATCAGCGGATACTCCATTTCGGCAAGCACTCGATCGTAAAGGCCGGCCGGAGGCAAAGCTTCGCCGAAGCTTGCGAAATACTGGCGCATGTTTTCTTCGACGGCCTGCGAAATGGTGAGCGATCCGGGCCGCGCCGCGGTCTTTTCGATAGGGCTGTCCGGTATCTCGGAACGCAACTCGTTTTCGATGATCTCGCGGGTGATCACGTCCTGTGGATAAAGTGCCGTCAGGCGCCGCACCAGGTTTTCCAACTCGCGCACGTTGCCCGGCCAGGCATGCGCCTTCATCAGTTCCAGCGCTTCATGATCGAAGCGCTTGACGTCGAGCCCTTCCTTTTCGGCCTGCTGGACGAAGTGACGAACGAGATCCGGAATATCCTCCGCCCGGTCACGTAGCGGCGGCAGACGCAGCGGCACGACGTTGAGGCGGTAATAGAGGTCTTCGCGGAACAGGCCCTGATTGATCGATTGCTTCAGGTCCTTGTTGGTCGCCGCCACGATGCGCACGTCCGAACGGATCGGCGTGCGGCCGCCAACGGTCGTGTATTCGCCCTGCTGCAGGACGCGCAGCAGGCGGGTCTGTGCGTCCATCGGCATGTCGCCGATTTCATCGAGGAAGAGCGTGCCGCCCTCGGCCTGTTCGAAACGACCGGTCGAGCGCACCTGGGCACCGGTGAAGGCGCCCTTCTCGTGGCCGAAAAGCTCCGATTCGATCAGATCGCGCGGGATCGCCGCCATGTTGATCGCCACGAACGGACCGTTGCGGCGTTTGCCATAATCGTGCAGCGCGCGGGCGACGAGCTCCTTGCCGGTGCCGGACTCGCCGGTGATCATCAGCGTCAGGTCCGTCTGCATCAGGCGCGCCAGCACCCGGTAGATTTCCTGCATCGCCGCCGAACGGCCAACCAGCGGCATGCCGTCCTGGGTGTCGTCGTCGAGCTTGGCCGGCCGGCGCTTGGGCTCCGACAGCGCCCGGCCGATGATGCCGATCAATTCGGTCAGGTCGAAGGGCTTCGGCAGATAGTCGTAGGCACCCTTCTCCGAAGCCTTGATCGCCGTCATGAAGGTGTTCTGGGCACTCATGACCAGCACCGGCAGATCGGGGCGCGCCTTCTTGATGCGCGGCAGGAGATCGAAGGCATTCTCGTCGGGCATGACAACGTCGGTCACGACAAGATCGCCGTCGCCCGCCGCGATCCAGCGCCAGAGCGTCGCCGCATTGGAGGTGATGCGGACATCGTAGCCGGCGCGGCTCAGCGCCTGGTTCAGCACGGTGCGAATGGCGGCATCGTCATCCGCAACGAGGATCGTGGCACCCGTCATGCAAGGCTTCCTTTTGTCATCGGCATGTCGTCTTCATCCGCTGCCTGGCCTTTGGAGGCCGGCATCAGGACACGGAAAGTGGTGCGGTTCTGCTGGCTGTCGCATTCGACGATGCCGCCATGGGCACCGATGATCTTGGCGACCAGCGCCAGCCCCAGGCCGGAACCGTTGGTCTTGGTGGTAATGAAAGGATCGAAGAGCAGCGGCAGCAGGTCGGACGGCACGCCCGGTCCATTGTCGTGCACGCAGAATTCCAGCGGCAGCGAGATCTTCTCGCGAGTCCCGGCGACCGACAGGCGGATACCCGGCCTGTAGGCCGTCGTCAGCACGATCTCGCCATCGCTGCGGTCGCCGATCGCTTCGGCCGCATTCTTGATCAGGTTAAGGAACACCTGAACCAGTTGGTCGCGGTTGGCATAGACGGGCGGCAGAGACGGATCGTAGTTCTCCGCAAACTTGATGTATCGGGCAAAGCCTGCCTTGGCGATCGCCTTCACATGGTCGAGCACCGAATGGATGTTCAGCGGCACGCGATCCACGGGGCGCTCGTCGGAAAACACCTCCATGCGATCGACCAGCGAGACGATGCGGTCGGTCTCATCGCAGATCAGACGCGTCAGCGCCCTGTCTTCGTCATTGGCGGAGGTTTCCAGCAGTTGGGCGGCACCGCGGATGCCCGAAAGCGGGTTCTTGATTTCGTGCGCCAGCATCGAGGCAAGCCCGGTCACCGAACGGGCAGCACCACGATGGGTCAGCTGCCGGTCGATCTTGTCGGCCATCGAGCGCTCCTGGAAGACGACGACGACCGAGCCCGGCTCGGAAAGGACCGGGGCGACATAGAGATCGACGAGCTTGTCGGCGCCGAGACGCGGCGAACTCAGGTCGACGCGATACTCGTTGACCGGCGCCTTGCGCTCGCGCACCTGTTCGATCAGGGTCAAGAGCGGGCTGCCGAAGGGGATGAAGGCGCTGATGTTGTGGCGCGCCAGATGATTGGCGCTCGCGCCGAAAAACGATTCGGCTTCCCAGTTGGCAAACGCGACCAAACCATTGGCATCGACCAGAATCACCGGATTCTGAATGGCGTTCAGAACCGCCATCGACAGACCGTTTGCGGCCGTATCGGGAATGCTCGGTTTCTCGGTCATGCGGCCATTCCTTCCGCGACCGCCTCGCCGTCCAGCTTGGCCGGAGCCGCGTCGAGTATCACGGCGCTTGCCCTGTCGCAGACGAAACGGGCATCAGTCGATGTCAGGATCGCTGCCTTTTCCGTGCCTGCGATATCAGGGGCAAAGCGGTCAAGATACCAGGCGACATGTTTGCGCGCGTGCCGCACGGCCACGTCGACACCATAGAATTCGAGCATCATTTCGTAGTGCTCCGCAAAGATATCGGCGATCTCCGCCTGCGACGGGTGCTCAACGGCACCGGCAAGAAAGCCGACGTGCCACGGGCGCCCCTGCGACGAACGCCCGGCCATGACGGCATCAGCGCCCGACCGGCGGAGAATCTCTTGCGCGTCGGCGATCGTCTCCACGTCGCCATTGGCGACCAGGGGGACGGTAATGACCTCGCGGACCGGGCGAATGGCATCCCAATCCGCCTTGCCGTTGTAGAACTGCATGCGTGTACGGCCGTGCACGGTAATCGCCTTAACCCCGGCGTCTTCGGCGCGCTTGGCAATCAGCGGCGCGTTGATCGAGTTCTCGTCCCAGCCAAGCCGCATCTTCAACGTCACCGGCACTTCGACGGCATCGACTGTCGCCTCAACCAGCGACAGCGCGTGATCGGGATCGCGCATGAGTGCCGAGCCGGAGTAGCCACCCGTCACCTTCTTGGCCGGGCATCCCATGTTGATGTCGATGATATCGGCACCATTGTCTGCAGCTATCTTGGCGGCTTCCGCCATCCAATGGGCCTCACGGCCGGCAAGCTGAACGATATGCGGCTTGATGCCGGAGTTCTTGAGCCGCGCCCACGATTCAGACGCATTGCCGACCAGTTCGCGGCTCGCAACCATCTCGGTCACGACGAAGCCGGCACCATAACGCCATGCAAGCCGCCGGAACGGCAGATCGGTAACGCCGGACATAGGGGCGAGCGCAACGCGATTGCGCAGTTCGATAGTCCCGATCCGGAGCGGAGACGAAAGAGCCGGAATTGGCAAATGCATATCTTTCAGGCACATGTTGTTCCTGCACTATTTTTAGACATTGTTCTCGGGCTTGCCAAGCGATTTCGGCGCCTTGCGCAAATTTCCCGGTTTACAGCGCCGCGCGTCTTTCAAGACGCGCCAAGGTGGCCGTAAGAAACGAGAACTGCTGGCAAAGCGCGACCCTTCGCGGTACATCACCGCGAAGATCGGCGAATGCGGGACCTCATACAGAAGATGCAGCCTCAAGAACAGCTTAAGTGCGGCGTGGTGATCGTTGCGGCCGGACGCGGCGAACGTGCCGGGCAGTCCGCCGAAGGCCCAAAGCAGTATCGAACCATCGGCGACCGCCCCGTTATCGCCCATACGCTTGACACTTTCGCGACATGGCCGGGCGCCGGCCCGATCGTCGTCGTCATCCATCCGGACGACGAGGCCCTGTTCGACGCCGCACGCAAACGCTCGGTGGCCGGCGATGTGATCATCGTCCATGGCGGCGCGACCCGGCAGATCTCCGTGCTCGCCGGCCTCGAAGCCCTGGCTGAAACTGGCGTCGGTCATGTGATGATCCACGATGCGGTCCGTCCCTTTGCCGATCACCCGTTGCTTTCGCGCTGCGCAGCGGCGCTCGGTGGCGAGGTCAAAGCCGCGTTGCCGGCGGTCGCCGTCGCCGACACGCTGAAGCGCGCAGGCAAGGATGGCGTCGTACTGGAGACGGTGCCACGCGACGGTCTCTATGGCGCGCAAACACCGCAGACCTTTGATCTTCCGGCCATTCTTGCCGCCCACCGGGATGCAGCCAAGAGCGGCCGCACCGATTTTACCGACGATGCCTCGATCGCCGAATGGGCCGGTCTCAAGGTCGTCCTCGTCGAGGGCACGGTCGACAACGTCAAGCTTACGCTGAGAAGGGATATCGCCATGGCCGACGAGAAACTCACGCGCACCACCCTGCCGGATGTGCGCACCGGCAACGGCTACGACGTACACCAGCTCATCGAAGGAGACGGCGTCACGCTCTGTGGCGTCTTCATTCCGCACACGAAAAAACTCTCTGGCCACTCCGATGCCGATGTGGCGCTGCATGCGCTCACCGACGCGCTGCTTGCCACCTGTGGCGCCGGCGACATCGGCGACCATTTCCCGCCTTCCGACCCGCGATGGAAGGGCGCGCCGTCGCGCATCTTCCTTGAACATGCCGCACGGATCGTGCGCGAGCGCGGCGGCATCATCACCAATGCGGACATCTCGCTGATCGCCGAGGCGCCGAAGGTCGGCCCGCATCGGCTGACGATGCGCGAGAACCTTGCAGACATGCTCGGCATCTCGCTCGACCGCTGCTCGGTCAAGGCAACGACGAACGAACGCCTCGGCTTCGTGGGCCGCGATGAAGGCATTGCCGCCATCGCCACGGCGACCGTCGTCTATGGGAGCCTTTCGTAATGTGGCCCGCCGATATCGAAGTCAAAGCCGGTGAGATCATCGCCAAGTTCACGGCGCGGGACCTCAAAGTCGCCACCGCCGAATCCTGCACCGGCGGCCTGATCGCCGGGGCGCTGACCGAGATTTCCGGTTCGTCCGCGGTCGTCGATCGCGGTTTCGTCACCTACTCCAACGAAGCGAAGGTAGCGATGCTTGGCGTCGAGACCGCAACACTTGCGGCCCATGGCGCCGTTTCGCGGGAGACAGCAATTGAGATGGCGCGTGGCGCCCTCTCGCATTCGGCAGCGGATTTCGCCGTTGCCGTCACCGGCATTGCCGGTCCCAGCGGCGGTTCGGCTGAAAAGCCGGTCGGGCTCGTGCACCTTGCGGCATCCGGGCGAAACGGCGCGATGCTGCACCGGGAGATGCGCTATGGTGATATCGGCCGCAGCGGCATCCGGCTTGCGACCGTCCGCACCGCGCTCGACATGCTCATGGAAATCGCTCAGGCCGTATAGATGCTGTCGGCGCGCTTTTCGAAGGCGTCGGAGAACATGCGGAAGGCGCGGTCGAACATCGATCCCATCAACGCGCCGAGAATGCGGCTCTTGAACTCGTAGTCGATGTAGAAATGCACGATCGACTGCCCCTCGCCCGCGGGTTCGAAGCGCCAGCGGTTGTCGAGATATTTGAACGGCCCGTCGATGTATTTGACTTCGATCGCGCGCTCGGCCTTGTTCAACAGCACCTGCGTCGTGAAAGTCTCGCGGATCGCCTTGTAGCCGACGGTCATGTCGGCCAGCAGCAACACCTTGCCGTCGCGCTCCTTGCGCGTGCGCACCGTCAGTGCCTCGCAGAGCGGCAGGAATGCGGGATAGTGCTCGACATCGGCAACCAGATCGAACATCTGGTCCGCGGTATGCTTGACGACATGGTTGGTTTCGAAATGCGGCATGATCGAGAGCTAGTCGCCCCGCCTTATCTTCGCAAGTAGTAACGCCGTTTCCGCGTGCGATTTCAACACGAGAACCGGCAGGTTGGCATGGCCGGCCAGCTGCGCCTCGATCTCAACCGCATCCCTGCGCTCGAAGTTCCAGATGTAGCGAAGGAAATCGAGATCGACCTTCTCCGGACAATCATCGGCCATATCCGGGCGGGTCTTTTTCCAATGGGCGAACCAGCGCCAGAGCACACCGCGCAGCGAAACCCAGCGCGGCGGCCGCATCCAGATCACCACGTGTGTGCGTGGCAAGCGGAGCGGCAGCGTCTTCGGACTGGTACCATCCATGATCCAGCGTTCGCCAGCCGCAGCCTTCGAGATCAGGGCAAGCATTTCCTGCCTCGGCCGCAGCTTCCACCCCGGCAACCAGAAGAATTCCCGATCCATCGCCAGATGCGGCAAACCGAACTGCTCGGACAGTTGCCGGGAAAGCGTGCTCTTGCCGCTGCCGGAACAGCCTATTACCAGAATGCGTTGCGCGCTTTCGAGATGCGACACCGCCTCGTCCCAGTTGCTCACGTATCGCGGCATCGGCTCGCGTCCTCCAGAGACAGCCGTTAGGTGATTGAACGGGAGGATGCAAGCTTTGCGCGCGCAGCCCGATGTCGCTCCGACGCCCTCCCCAAAACAAAAACTCCGGCGCAAGCGCCGGAGCCGATCGTTTTTTGAGAACCTGTTTCCGTCTTACTCGGCAGCCTGCAGCTTCTTCTCACGCGCTGCCCTGAGGCGGGCGAAGTCGTCGCCGGCATGGTGCGACGAGCGCGTCAGCGGGCTCGAGGAGACCATGAGGAAGCCCTTGGTGTAGGCGACGGTCTCGTAGGACTTGAACTCCTCGGGGGTCACGAACTTCTCGACCTTGTGGTGCTTGCGCGTCGGCTGCAGGTACTGGCCGATCGTCAGGAAGTCGACATCCGCGGTGCGCAGGTCGTCCATCAGCTGCAGCACTTCGTTGCGCTCTTCGCCGAGGCCGACCATGATGCCGGACTTGGTGAACATCGTCGGATCCAGCTCCTTCACGCGCTGCAACAGGCGGACGGAGTGGAAGTAGCGCGCACCCGGACGGACCGTCAGATAGTTGCCCGGTACGGTTTCCATATTGTGGTTGAAGACGTCAGGCTTGGCAGCGACGACGCGCTCCAGTGCACCCGGCTTCTTCAGGAAGTCCGGCGTCAGGATTTCGATGGTCGTCGCCGGTGACGCTTCGCGGATCGCCCAGATCACCTTCTCGAAGTGCTCGGCGCCGCCATCTTCCAGGTCGTCTCGGTCGACGGAGGTGATGACGACGTGGCTGAGGCCCATCTGCTTGACGGCCTTGGCAATGTTCGCCGGCTCTTCGAGATCGAGCGCATTTGGTTTGCCGGTCGCGACATTGCAGAAGGCGCATGCGCGGGTACAGATCTCGCCCATGATCATGAAGGTGGCGTGCTTCTTGTCCCAGCATTCGCCGATGTTCGGGCAGCCCGCTTCTTCGCAAACAGTGACGAGCTTGTTGCTCTTCACGATCGAACGCGTCTCCTGATATCCCTTGGACATCGGCGCCTTGACGCGGATCCACTCCGGCTTGCGCATCACTTCGGTGTCGGGCTTGTGGGCCTTTTCCGGGTGGCGGACGCGTTGCGCCCGGTCAGAGACGGCATCGAATACCGTTACCATACTGTCTTCCTCGTCGCGGCGGGCCGGCATCAGGCCGGATGACCCATTTTCGCTCTATATAGACGGCCCGACGGGAAATGTCAGGCCGTCTCGCCCGACGGAAGCGCAAATGGCCCGGCAGGCTATCGTTTGACGGCGCGACCAACGGCAATCAGCAGGCAGGCGCCGATAAAGCCGATGACCAGATAGGCGACCCAGCCGGCAAAAGCCATGCCGAAGGCCGCCAGGATGAAATTCAGCACCACCGCGCCGATGATGCCGAGCAGTATGTTCATGAACAGACCCATCTCGCTGCTCATGAACCTCTCCGCGAGCCACCCGGCCAAACCGCCGATGATGATCGCAGCCAGAATGCCGACGCCGTTCACGCTCATTTTGATCTCCGTGCATTGAAAACGAGGCCATTCTCAATGCCGAAGCCTATCAAAAGTTCCGGCGAGGATACAGCGCCGCGCGTCTCGAAGGACGCGCAAAGGTCGCTGTAACCCTTTGAATGCCGTATAATTTTGTCCTTAAATCGATGTCGATCTAAGGAATTATACGGGGCTCTAGGCGTTGAGCGCGCGGCCGTAGGCGTCGAGCACGCTTTCCTTGATCGTCTCCGAAATCGTCGGATGCGGGAAGATCGTGTGCATCAGGTCTTCTTCTGTCGTCTCGAGGTTCATCGCGACGACGAAGCCCTGGATGAGCTCGGTGACTTCGGCCCCGACCATATGGGCGCCGAGCAGCTCACCGGTCTTCTTATCGAAGATGGTCTTGACGAGACCCTGGTCCTCGCCGAGCGCGATTGCCTTGCCGTTGGCAACGAAGGGGAAGCGGCCGACGCGGATCTCGCGGCCCAATTCCTTGGCCTTGGCTTCGGTGAGGCCGACGGAGGCGACCTGCGGATGGCAATAGGTGCAGCCCGGGATCTTCAGCTTGTCCATCGGGTGCACATTCGGCAGGCCGGCGATCTTTTCGACGCAGATCACGGCCTCGTGCTCGGCCTTGTGGGCGAGCATCGGCGGGCCGGCGACGTCACCGATGGCGTAGATGCCCGGCACGTTGGTCTTGCCGTAACCATCGATGGCGATGAAGCCGCGATCGGTCTTCACGCCGAGGGCCTCAAGACCGATATTTTCGACATTGGCCTGCACGCCGACGGCGGAGATCATCCGGTCCGCGGTGATCTTTTCGACCTTGCCGTCCTTCATCTCCACATGGGCTGTGATCGAGTTCGCGCCCTTCTCGACCTTCGTCACCTTGGCTTCGAGATGGATCTTCATGCCCTGCTTTTCGAACTGCTTCTTGGCAACGCCGGATATTTCGGCGTCCTCGACCGGCATCACGGTCGACATAACTTCGACAACCGTTACGTCAACGCCCATGGTGCGGTAGAACGAGGCGAACTCGATGCCGATCGCGCCCGAGCCCATGACCAGCAGCGACTTCGGCATTTCCTCAGGCTTCATCGCCTCGAAATAGGTCCAGATCAGCTTGCCATCGGGCTCGATGCCCGGAAGCGCGCGCGGCCGGGCGCCGGTCGCGATGATGATGTGCTTGGCGGTGTAGGTGCCCTCGCCCTTGGTGTTCTTCGGCAGCGGCGCCTGCGGCTGGACGACCGGCTTCGTCGATTTACCGACGACGATCTCGCCGGGCTTCGTCAGCTTCGCCTCGCCCCAGATCACGTCGACCTTGTTTTTCTTCATCAGGAAGCCGACGCCGCCGTTCATGCGTTCGGCAATGCCGCGCGAGCGTGCGACGATCGCCTTCAGGTCCGGCGTTACCGTGCCTTCGATCTTGACGCCATAGGCACCCGGATGCTGGGCGTAGTGCAGCACTTCGGCGGAGCGCAGCAGCGCCTTGGTCGGGATGCAGCCCCAGTTGGAGCAGATGCCGGCCAGATGCTCGCGCTCGACGACCGCGGTCTTGAGACCCAACTGCGCCGCACGGATGGCGGCGATATAGCCCCCTGGACCCGAACCGATGACGATGACGTCGTAATTCTCAGCCATATGTTTCCTGCCTTTGTCTCAAGCGACCTTGCGGGTGAACAGCACCCAGTCGTGTTTCTTGCTTTCCTCAAAGAGCGGAACCGCCCCGGCGCGCGCTGCCTCGCCGAAACCGTTTGCTCTGTATAATGCCTGGGCCCTGTCGTTGTGGCTTTCGGTGATCAGGCTCACCGGCGCCGATCCGGCGCGTTCGAATTCCTTTGCCAGGAGCGCGCTGCCGATTCCGCGGCGGCGCTGATGGCGATAGACGCCGAGGCTCTCGATGAACCAGTGACCGACGATCTGCCTCTGCAGTGCCAGCAAGGGTTCCAGAACCGGATGCTTGGGAACGATCTCCAGCACTTCCGGACCGATCGAATAACCGACCGTCAGGCCGGCAACCTCATCATCAACGTCAGCAACGAGAGCGTCGCGCCAGTTTCCAGGCCCGGGCTCTTCGCGCAGCTTGTTGCGGCCACGCTCGAAGGCCGTATCCGTCACCCCATGAAGAACGGCGCCGTACCAGAGCCAGGAGGCAAAGCCATGCGCGGCGATATCGACGAGGATGGCGAGCTCGGCCGCCTCGCGCTTTTCCGCCGGACGAATGGTGACGCCCCCCACCATCCCTAGACCCCAAGCATCATCCGCACGACCGGTTCGAGACCCCGGCCGATCGCACGCGTATTCTCGGCATCGAGATGCACACCATCGAGCGGCGTGGTCTGAGCGACCGATCCGGCATCGAAGAAGCCGCAATCGAGTTCGTCGGCGAGATCGCGATAGAGCGGTGCCAGCATCGCCGACTGCTCGACACCGCCGGCGTACATCGCGCCGAAGGCGGCATTGGCCGTTTCGCAGAGCATCGGCGGCGAGACGATCAGGATTTCTGGCCCACCCTCGTCTTCGACCGGCCAGTCATGCCGGCGCACGAGCGTGACGAGACGCTGGATGCCCTTCACCGCGCCGAAAGCGGTTCCGTGGATCACCGGCTTCATATCGTTGGCGCCGAGAAGAAGAATGATCAGATCGAGCGGCGCATGGCTGTGCAGCACCGTCGGCAGCACCTTTGCGCCGTTGCGGTCGCAATCGGCGAGATGATCGTCATAGGCGGTCGTGCGACCGTTCAGTCCCTCGGCGATGACCTGAACGTCCGAACCTAGCGCCTTCTGCAAGACGCTCGGCCAGCGATCGGCAAACGCATGACGACCGCCATCCGCGGCATCGTAGCCCCAGGTCAGACTGTCGCCATAGCAGAGAACTGTTTTCATCGTCCGGGCCCGCCTTCGACTGCGCGAAATGGAACGGACCGGCCCGAAGGCCGGTCCCTATCCAACTCAGACCAGCATGCCCATCGGGTTTTCGATGTAGCGCCTGAAGGCTCCGAGCAGTTCGGCGCCGAGCGCACCGTCGACGCAGCGATGGTCGGTCGAGAGCGTGACGGTCATGACATTGGCGATGACCATCTGCTTGTTCTTGACGACGACGCGCTCCTCGCCTGCACCGACCGCAAGGATCGTGGCGTGCGGCGGGTTGACGACGGCGGCGAAGTTCTTGACGCCCATCATGCCCATGTTGGAGACCGCCGTGGTGCCGCCCTGATACTCTTCGGGCTTCAGCTTGCGGTCCTTGGCGCGCTGGCCGAGGTCCTTCATCTCGTTGGAGATGGCCGACAGGCTCTTCAGCTCCGCCTGGCGAATGATCGGGGTGATCAGGCCGCCCGGGATCGACACGGCAACGCCGACATCGGCGTGCTTGTGCTTGACCATGTTGCTTTCGGTCCAGGAGACGTTCGCATTCGGAACGTCGCGCAGCGCCAGCGCCAGGGCCTTGATGACCATGTCGTTGACGGAGAGCTTGTAGACCGGCTTGCCACCTTGCTCCGGAGCAGCGGCGTTGAGCTGGGCGCGTAGCGCCAGCAGCGCGTCGAGTTCGCAGTCGATCGACACGTAGAAGTGCGGGATCGTCTGCTTGGATTCGACGAGGCGCTTGGCGATCGTCTTGCGCATGCCGTCATGCGGCACGAGCTCGTAGGAGCCCGGCTCGAACAGCTTGAGAACGGCGTCGTCCGACGGGCCCTTGGCAAGCGGTGCGGCCGCGGGAGCAGCGACGCCGGCGGCCGGTGCGGCTGCGGGCTTCGCCGTGCCACCGGCAACGGCGGTCTCAACGTCCTTCTTGACGACGCGGCCATGCGGGCCGGTGCCGGCGATTGCCGACAGGTCGATGCCGGCGTCCTTGGCCAGGCGACGGGCGAGCGGCGAGGAGAAGACGCGAGCGCCTTCGGACTTCGCCGGCTGGGCTGCAACCGGAGCCGGAGCAGCGGCAGGAGCCGCAGCCGGTGCGCTCGGCGCTACCGGTGCTTCCGCCTTGGCCGCGGGAGCCGGTGCGGCTGCGCCGTTGCCACCCTTGGCGGCGGCAGCAACATCCTCGCCATCGGCGGCGAGGACGGCGATCAGCGCATTGACCTTGACGCCATCGGTGCCGGCGGGAACGACGATCTTGGCGACGGTGCCTTCGTCGACGGCTTCGACTTCCATCGTCGCCTTGTCGGTCTCGATCTCGGCAATCACGTCACCGGACTTGACCTTGTCGCCTTCCTTGACCAGCCACTTGGCCAGATTGCCTTCTTCCATCGTCGGAGAGAGGGCCGGCATTGTGATGTTGATAGGCATCGAAGAACCCTCCCCTTATTTGTAGCAAACGGCTTTCACCGCATCGACAACCTCTGCGACGTTCGGAAGCGCGAGCTTCTCGAGGTTCGCGGCGTAAGGCATCGGCACATCCTTGCCGGCGATCGTCAGGATCGGGGCGTCAAGGTAGTCGAAGGCCTGCTGCATGACGCGGGTCGCGATCTCGGTACCGACGGACGACTGCGGGTAGCCTTCTTCGACGGTGACGAGGCGACCGGTCTTCTTGACCGATTCGATGACCGTCGGCAGGTCCATTGGACGGATGGTGCGCAGGTCGATAAGTTCGACGTCGATGCCCTGGGCTTCGAGTTCGGCAACCGCCTTGACCGCATAGGTCATGCCGATACCGAAGGAGACAATCGTTGCGTCCTTGCCGACCTTGTGGATGCGGGCCTTGCCGATCGGCAGCACGAAATCGTCAAGCTTCGGCACTTCGAAGGAGTGACCGTAGAGGATTTCGTTTTCGAGGAAGATGACCGGGTTCGGGTCGCGGATCGCGGCCTTCAGCAGACCCTTGGCGTCGGCTGCCGTATAGGGCATGACGACCTTGAGGCCGGGGATATGGCTGTACCAGGCGGCGTAGCACTGCGAGTGCTGGGCAGCCACGCGGGCAGCGGCACCGCTCGGGCCACGGAAGACGATCGGCGCGCCCATCTGGCCACCGGACATGTAGAGCGTCTTGGCGGCGGAGTTGATGATCTGGTCGATCGCCTGCATGGCGAAGTTGAAGGTCATGAACTCGACGATCGGGCGAAGACCGGTCATGGCAGCGCCGACGCCGACACCGGCAAAACCGTGCTCGGTGATCGGGGTGTCGATGACGCGACGCGAACCGAATTCCTGCAACAGGCCTTGGGTGATCTTGTAGGCGCCCTGGTACTCGGCGACTTCTTCGCCCATGACGAAAACGTCGTCGCTCAAGCGCATTTCTTCGGCCATGGCGTCGCGAAGCGCTTCGCGAACGGTCATCGTCACCATTTCGGTGCCGGCCGGGATTGCCGGATCGGCGGCAACTTCAACCTTCGGCTGGGCTGCAACCGGAGCCGGCGCGGACGCAGCCGGAGCCTCAGTGGCTGCCGCCTTCGGCGCTTCGGCCTTCGGAGCGGCGATATCGCCTGCCGCTTCGCCGTCCTGCAGCAACACGGCGATCGGCGTGTTGACCTTGACGCCCTCGGTGCCGGCGGCAATCAAGAGCTTGCCGATCGTGCCTTCGTCGACGGCTTCGACTTCCATCGTCGCCTTGTCCGTCTCGATTTCAGCGATGACGTCGCCGGAGGACACCTTGTCCCCCTCGTTCTTCAGCCATTTCGAGAGCGTGCCTTCCTCCATCGTCGGGGAAAGGGCGGGCATAAGAATTTCTACTGGCATGTTTGTCCCTCCCCGGATCAAAGCAGGATGTCGGTGTAGAGCTCGGATGCATCCGGCTCCGGATCGGCCTGGGCGAAATCGGCGCTGTCAGCAACGATATCGCGGACATCCTTGTCGATCTGCTTCAGCTCGTCTTCGCTCGCCCAGCCCTTTTCGGTCAGACGGGCTTTCACCTGCTCAATCGGGTCGTGTTCCGACCGCATCTTCTGCACTTCGTCCTTCGAGCGGTATTTCGCCGGGTCGGACATGGAGTGACCACGATAACGGTAGGTCTGCATTTCGAGGATGATCGGGCCCTTGCCGGAACGGCAATACTCGACGGCCTCGTCGGCGGCCGCCTTGACGGCGCGAACGTCCATGCCGTCGACCTGGAAGCCCGGAATGTTGAAGGAAACGCCGCGCTGCGAAAAGTCGGTCTGGGCCGAGGCACGCGATACTGCCGTACCCATGGCGTAGCGGTTGTTCTCGATCACGTAGATCACCGGCAGCTTCCACAGCTGCGCCATGTTGAAGCTTTCGTAGACCTGACCCTGGTTGGCAGCGCCGTCACCGAAATAGGCGACGCTGACATTGTCGTTGCCGCGATAGCGGTTTGCGAATGCAAGGCCTGTACCGAGCGACACCTGGGCGCCGACGATGCCGTGACCGCCGTAGAAGTGCTTTTCCTTGGAGAACATGTGCATCGAGCCGCCCTTCCCCTTGGAAAGACCGCTGCGACGACCGGTAAGTTCGGCCATGACGCCACGAGCGCTCATGCCGCAGGCCAGCATGTGGCCATGGTCACGATAGGCGGTGATGACCTGATCACCGTCTTTCAGTGCCATCTGCATGCCGACGACAACAGCCTCCTGGCCGATGTAGAGGTGACAGAAGCCGCCGATGAAACCCATGCCATAGAGCTGGCCGGCCTTTTCCTCGAAACGCCGGATGAGCAGCATTTCGCGGTAAGCCTTCAGGTCATCTTCTTTGGTGAAATCGGCGATGGTGCCGCCGTTGAAGTCCTTCTTGGCCGGCTTTGCGGCGGCCTTACGGCTGGAGACGGACGCGGTTTTTCGCGGAGCCATTCATTCCTCCCAATGGTTAGCCTTTGGCGGTTACCATAGGGAAAGAAAAGCGCCACAGCAATGCCATATTTGCATGGCTCGCATTCCACGCAAACAATTGAATTTGCTTCACAAATTTCAATTAACTGAATTCAAGTTAATTTTCGGGGCGGTGAAAAATAACGATCTCGTCACTTCGCGACATGTTCAGCGCGAGGCGAGCTTTTTCATCCAGCATGTCCCGTTCCAGCGACCCATCACTCATCAGTTGGACCTCTTTTTCAAGGATCATCCGCTGCTTCGTGAGCTTATCCAGCCGCGCCTGCCGCTCGACGATCTGGCGATCGAATTGCTCCGTCGCCTTCAAGCCATAGCCGCCGTGGATGGAATGATAGCCGAAGTAAGAGAGAAAGGCGACCGCGATCAACGGCATAACCAGCCGGCCCAGTTTCCGTTTCTTATGATGCCGTGTCCACATCCATTCACGCCCTGATACGCATTACGGAAATGAGACTAGCGTCGATTGATTAACCGACCGTTGACCATGAATGGCAGGAAAACAGAAACCCGCCCACGTGGGAACGTGGGCGGGCTTCGTTTGTCAGCTACAGCGACCTTTGCGCGTCTGAAAAGACGCGCGGCGCTACAGGATCAGCCGCGCAGGATCGAACGGCCGGCGTACGTGGCCTGCAGGCCGAGCTGCTCTTCGATGCGGATCAGCTGGTTGTACTTGGCGAGCCGGTCCGAACGGGCGAGCGAACCGGTCTTGATCTGGCCGCAGTTGGTGGCAACCGCGAGATCGGCGATCGTGGCGTCTTCGGTTTCGCCCGAGCGGTGCGACATGACGGCGGTGTAGCGCGCCTTGTGCGCGGTCTCGACGGCGTCGAGTGTCTCCGAAAGCGAGCCGATCTGGTTGACCTTGACGAGGATCGAGTTGGCGACGCCCATCTTGATGCCGTCGCGCAGGCGCGCCGAGTTGGTGACAAACAGGTCGTCGCCGACGAGCTGGCACTTGTTGCCGATGAGGTCGGTCACGGCCTTCCAGCCGTCCCAGTCGTCTTCCGCCATGCCGTCTTCGATCGAGAAGATCGGGTACTTGGCAGCGAGTTCCGCCAGGTATTCAGCCATTGCGCCCGGCTCCAGCGTGCGGCCTTCGCCTTCGAGCACGTACTTGCCGTCTTTGAAGAATTCGGTCGCAGCGCAATCAAGCGCGACGAACATGTCTTCGCCCGGCTTGTAGCCGGCCTTCTCGATTGACTTCATGATGAAGTCGAGCGCTGCCGGAGCGGAAGCGAGGCCCGGAGCGAAGCCGCCTTCGTCACCGACATTGGTGTTGTGGCCGTCGGCTGCAAGCTGCTTCTTCAGCGTGTGGAACACTTCCGAGCCCATGCGGACCGCATCGCGCATCGTATCGGCACCAACCGGAACGATCATGAATTCCTGGAAGTCGATCGGATTGTCGGCATGGGCGCCGCCGTTGATGATGTTCATCATCGGAACCGGAAGCACGTGAGCGTTCGGGCCGCCGACGTAACGGTAGAGCGGCAGGCCGGCCGCTTCGGCCGCAGCCTTGGCGACCGCAAGCGACACGCCGAGGATGGCGTTGGCGCCGAGGCGCGACTTGTTCGACGTGCCGTCGAGTTCGATCATGGTCTTGTCGATCTGGATCTGGTTCTCGGCATCGAGACCGCCGATCGCTTCGAAGATCTCGCCATTGACGGCTTCTACGGCGCGCTCGACGCCCTTGCCGAGGTAGCGCGTACCACCATCGCGCAGCTCGACAGCCTCATGCGCACCGGTCGAGGCGCCCGACGGGACCGCCGCACGGCCGAAGCTTCCGTCTTCCAGGTACACGTCGACCTCGACGGTCGGGTTGCCGCGGCTGTCCAGAATTTCTCGGCCGATGATGTCGATGATTGCAGTCATGATCTCTTCCCTGCTTGAGGACGGTGGAATGGTCGGGGCCTGTCATACGCCAAGGCCTCGAAATTTCAATGGCGCGCAAGATGCAAAACCGTTCGCGCCATTGCGGTTCATGAAAATTTCACGAAGCGCCGCTGATGGCTCAGCTCTTGGCGATCGCGTCGAAGGCGAGCAGCTTTTCGAGCAGCCGCGGCATGTCTTTCAGGTGCACCATGTTCGGGCCGTCCGACGGCGCGTTGTCCGGATCTTCGTGCGTCTCGACGAACACACCGGCGACACCGACCGCGACGGCGGCGCGCGCCAAGGTCTCGACGAATTCACGCTGACCGCCCGAAGAGCCGCCCTGCCCGCCCGGCTGCTGCACGGAATGGGTCGCATCGAAAACGATGGGTGCGCCGAGGGAAGCCATGATCGGCAGCGAGCGCATGTCGGAAACCAGCGTGTTGTAGCCGAAGGAGGCGCCGCGCTCGCAGAGCATGACATTCGGGTTGCCGCTCTCGGTGAATTTCGCCAGTACGTTCTTCATGTCCCAGGGGGCGAGGAACTGGCCCTTCTTGACGTTGATTGCCCGGCCGGTCTTGGCCGCCGCGACCAAGAGGTCCGTCTGGCGCGACAGGAAAGCCGGGATCTGCAGGATGTCGACCGTCTCGGCGACGAGAGCGCACTGCTCTTCGGTGTGCACGTCGGTCAGGACCGGAAAGCCGAACTCCTTCTTGAGGTCGGCAAAGATTTCCATCGCCTTATCCAGGCCGATGCCGCGCTTGCCGGAGAGCGATGTGCGGTTCGCCTTGTCGAAGGAGGACTTGTAGACGAGGCCGAGATCGAGCTTCTTGCAGAGTTCCGAGAGCGCGCCCGCCATCATGAAGGCGTGCTCGCGGCTCTCCATCTGGCAGGGGCCGGCGATCAGCGACAGCTTCTCGGTTTGCGCGAAGGCGACCTCATGGCCGCCGTTGCCGACTACTACTCTGGCATTGGTTTTCATCATCAAGCTCCAAAAGCAAAGATCACCCCTTGCCCCGGCATTTCGGGAACAATGAGGCGCCCGCCCATTTCTGCAAATTCGATATCGTTCTCAGCAAACAGTGCACGCGTCGCCTCGAGGTCGGCGACGCGGAAGACGATGGCGCGACCACGCAGGCCGCGCTCGGCACCCCGTACCGAACGGCCGAAGAAGGCTTCCATGCCGGCGGCGTTCAGCACCGAGATCTTGGCGTTGGTGGCCGACACATCCATGCCGAAGGAGTGGGCCGCGACCTCGCGCTCATCGACCGCTTCCTGCAGCAGGTACTGGAAATCGGTCGGATTGGTTTCCGACAGAACCACTTCGGCAATCCCGATCACCCCGTTTTCATGCTGCTCCAGCGCGGCCCGGTCGGTCGGCAGCGCCCGGACGCGCTGACAGTTGAAGAGAAAGAGATCCGGCGAGCGCAGGTCTGCGGCAAAGGCAAGGCGGAAGGAACCCAATCCCTCACGGCCATCCGGCAGTTTCATCGGCCGGGAAAACTCCAGCATGTCGCCGCCGGAAATGCCGCGCGCCCGAAAGCGGATGTGATCGCTCGCCGCATCCTCGGTGCCGAAGACCAGCGCCGAGAGACCTTCCGGGCCCTGGCGGAAGCGGAAGGCCTGGTCGCGCGCGACAAAGGCATTGCCCTCAAGTGCAGCGGCTTCGCATTCCTCGCGGGAAGCAACGGCGAGCGGCTCGAGATAAGTACCATCAGAAAAGAACACGCAGGCGTTTTCGGTACCGAAGGGGTGGCGGGCATCCTCAGCGACCGTGAAGCCGAGATTAGACAGGCGGCGCCGTGCCTGCGTAAGCGTATCCACCGGCAGCACGAGGTGATCGAGCGGGCGGGTGGTTCGCTTGGAGAGGCTCATGGCGTTTTCCCTGATGGTTCGCCGCTGTTTGCAACTTTTGGCCGGCGAATGCAAGCGGGCTGGCGGCCACAGAGCCGATTGGCCGCTTGAGCCCAAACAAAGGCCGCAAACAGGAACCCTCCGCGCCGGGCCGCGCCCGCCGCAGAGTCATGCTTGCCTGATGGTGCCGGGCTGCCAGGGCCTCAGTAGTAGCCCGGAGCCGCCGTGGAGTTGGCCGTATTTCCCGCCCCGAGACCGGGGGCGAAGATTTGGGGCTGCGCGTAGGTCGTATTGGTCGAGGAAGTAGTGGCACAGCCCGCAAGCCCCAGAACGACCGCCAACGGTACGAACAACGAAGCGATGAAGCGCATATCTATTGACCCTTTCCAGTTTCGCTGACGAACAGAAAAGAATGAAACCGGTGATTTGGCGAGTACGTAACAGTAACGCGACGTAACAGGGCGGCAAAGGAGGCCGGTATCCGCAACCGCAGCGTCGTGTCGGCCGCCGCGGTTATTCTCGTTCCGCCTATGTTTTCGGCCTGAACAACACGCTCGGGCCAATCCCATCAAAGATGCAGATCGCTCTTGATGGCGCAGGTGGCGATGAAGGTCGGCACGAACCTGTCGATCAGGAAGCGTGGCACAGGTTGCCAGTCTTCGTGGAAGCCCGCCAGCACGAATCCGGCCCGTAATTGACCATCGATCTGTTCGGCCAGGCCATGCCCGAACACCAGCGCCTCGCCGCGTTCGATCTTGGATTTTACCACACCGGCAGCGAGATGCTCAGCCTCGGCAAAGGGCAGCGCGTAGGCCGGGCGAATGAGGCCGTTTTCCGCATAGCTCGGATCCCGGTCACCAACGAAAACCACCGGATTGAAAAAGCTGGCAAGCAGCCGACCTCCCGTCTTGAGCACCCGGTGGCATTCCCGCCAAACCGGCTGAATGTCCGGAATGTAGAGATTGGAGATCGGATGAAAGACGAAATCGAAGGTATCATCAGCGAACACCGATAGGTCGCGCATGTCTCCCTGCACGGCCGTCAGCGACAGCCCCTCGCGTTCGGCAACGAGCCGGTCCTGCGCGAGTTGCCCCTCGGAGATATCGAAGACGGTGACCTCGGCACCGGCGGCCGCCAGAATGGGCGCCTGCTGACCGCCGGCCGAAGCCAGGCACAGGATCTTCTGGCCGCGAATGTCCGGCAGCCACCCCTTCGGTAGGTCACCGAGCGTCAGCCGCGCCTGCCATTGCCCGGCACGAGCCGCGGCGATCATTTCCGGCGTCACCGGCCGCGACCACTCGCAGTGCTGACTTGCCTGCCTGTCCCAGGCCTGGCGGTTGTGATCAATGATATCGAGACTGGGTCTATCTTGCATGTTCGGTCCCTGGAAACTTGTCCAAATGTGACCGCTCACGATGGAGAAGAGATCGCAGGCGAGGAATGCCTCGGCGTCTGTCCGTCAATGCGGGTCGAGCAATGCCATCGTCCATCCCCTTCGCAAGCGAAGTTGAGGCGAATTCGGTTTTCACCGGGCATTACTGGCGCATTGGACGACGCTCCTCTTGTTGTGCCTGCAAGCTAGCGGCTGGGTTGCAGGCGGTCAATGTCGGCGACGACGACTTTGCAGTCGATGGCTGTGGCGTGGCGTCGCATCGGTTTGCGTTCGATCGCCTCTCAGCCGGAGCGAATATCCAGAGCTTCTGGTCCGTTATCACCCTGCGTGTGATTTCAACCGCTTGAGAAGCGGGCGCAATCGCGTAAAGTTGGTCGATTGCAGCCTGGGGTTACGCCGGGCGCAGGCTGAGGGGCAGCGCTTGATCTTATTGTTGCAAGGCATGGAACACATCCGGGGCCGACCGGTACGCTCTGCAAAGCGCGTCGGCACGACGGCCTGTTTATCATCTGGACGTGAGCCCACATGATCCGCGATTTGATGGCCAAGCTGGCTTCCATCGCCATCATGATGTTTGCGCGCGCGCTGACTGCGGCGCGCGCCATCTGGCATGAGACCGGCCTGCCGCCAAAGCAGAGCATCTATTTCGCCAATCATTCCAGCCATGGCGATTTCGTGCTGGTCTGGGCGGTGTTGCCGCCATGGCTTCGGGAACGCGCGCGGCCCGTTGCCGGGGCGGAATACTGGCTGAAATCGAAGCTCTCGGCCTTCATCGGTCGCGACGTCTTCGACGCCGTATTGATCGAGCGCGACGCGGCGGCCCGCACCCAGGACCCGGTCGAGCAGATGACGGCCGTCCTTAACGACGGCTCGTCGCTTATTCTCTTTCCCGAGGGAACACGCAACCAGACCGAGGCGCGGCTCCTGCCGTTCAAGAGCGGGCTCTACCACCTCGCCTGCAAGCGGCCGGACGTGGCGCTCGTGCCCGTCTGGATCAACAATCTCAACCGCGTGATGCCAAAGGGGGAGTTCGTGCCGATCCCGCTGATCTGTACCGTAAGTTTCGGCGAACCGATGCGCCTCAAGGCACAGGAGACCAAGGACGAGTTCATCGCTCGTGCCGAGGCCGCCCTGCTCTCGCTCGCCCCCTCCTCGACGGAAGACAATGCATGAGCGCGGCGAGCCTGGATATGCTCAAACTGCTTCTCGGCGTCGGCGGCATTCTCGTCCTGGCATCGAGCATCGGCTACGTGCTCAAGCAGAAGCTTTCACCGGACGGATCGAACGGCGCGATCGAGAACCTCAACGCCCGCATCAGGGCCTGGTGGGCGATGGTGGTGTTGATTGCCATCGCCTTCGTTGCCGGTCGGGTCGGCGTGCTGCTGCTCTTTGCATTTTGTTCTTTCGCGGCGCTGCGTGAATTCATCACGCTCATCAACACCCGCCGCGGTGACCACTGGGCGATCGCCGCGGCCTTCTTCGTCGTGCTGCCGATCAATTATTTCCTGCTCTGGGCCGAGCAATACGGCATCTATTCGATCTTCGTGCCGGTCTATGCCTTTCTGCTGATGCCGATCATCGCGGTTCTGCACGGCGACACGCGCGACTTCCTGCTCAGGATCTCGGAGGTGCAATGGGCGCTGATGATCTGTGTCTTCTGCGCCTCGCATGTGCCGGCGCTGCTGACCCTGCAGATCCCGGGCTATGAGGGACGCAACGTTCTCTTGATCGCCTTCCTGGTCATCGTCGTCCAATCGAGCGACGTGCTGCAATATGTCTGGGGCAAGCTATTCGGCAGGACCAAGATCGCCCCAACGCTTTCGCCCTCGAAGACGGTCGAGGGTTTTGTCGGCGGGGTCGCAAGCGCCACCCTGATCGGCGCCTCGCTCTGGTGGATCACACCGTTCACGCCCGCCCAGGCGGCGTTGATGTCCTTCATCATCACCCTGATGGGCTTCTTCGGAGGGCTCGTCATGTCGGCGATCAAGCGGGACCGCGGCGTCAAGGACTGGGGCCATCTGATCGAGGGCCATGGCGGGTTGATCGACCGGCTGGATTCCGTCGTCTTCTCGGCGCCGATCTTCTTCCATCTGACGCGCTATTGGTGGTCGCTGACATGACCGCGAAGCTGAAGGGACTGGCGGGCAGCGGCGTCGTGCACGTGGCATTCGCCTTTTTCGCCATGGGCGGCTGGGCGCTTTTCGCCAACCGCCATCACCCGATGCCCAAGCCGCTTCTTGCCGCCGTCATCCAGGGTACGCTCTCGGCGCTTCTGACCCTTTACCTCAAGACAGCGGTCGACGCGCTTTCCCGGCGGTTCCGTGGAACCAAGCGATTGTTCCTGCCGCCGCTCCTCGCCTGTCTCGGCTCGTCGGCGGCGCTCGTGGCAATCCACACGATGAGCGGCACGCCGGAGGTCCTGAGGACGATCGCGTTGCCGCTCGCGGTGTCGACCACCTACGCCGCCATCTACAACTATTCCATCAACCGAGGAGAGCCCGGGCATGACCGGTGACCGCAGGCCGCTCGCAAGCCGCAACACTCGCTGGGCCCAGGCGATCGCCCGCCGCCTGGCATCGATGAACGTCACGCCCAATCGGATCTCGCAGGCAAGCATGCTGGCCGCCGCCTTTGCCGGGCTTGCCTTCTGGCTGACGGGCGAAACCCAGGATGGCGCGAGGGTTACGCTGTTCATCGCTGCCGCCCTCTTCTGCCAGTTACGCCTGCTCTGCAATCTCTTCGACGGCATGGTCGCCGTCGAGGGCGGCAAGGGCGAGGCCGACGGTCCGTTCTGGAACGAGTTTCCGGATCGGGTCGCGGATGTCCTCATCTTCGTCGGCGCCGGATACGGGATTGGCGCCCCCGCCCTCGGACTTGCCGCAGCCGCCTTCGCCGTGCTGACCGCCTATGTACGCGAACTCGGCCGCGCCAATGGCGCCCCGAGCGACTTCTCCGGCCCCATGGCCAAACAGCACCGCATGGCGACAATCACGCTGGCTGCGGTCCTCTCGGCCTTTGAAGGTCTTTGGCTCGGCGACGGTGAAATCCTCTGGGCGGCGCTGCTGTTGATCTCGATCGGCGCGGCCTTAACCGCCCTCCTGCGTGCCCGCCGCCAGATCGCCTGGCTCCGGCACAACGCCACCCCGAAAGGCTGATCGTTCCTTACCGCAACAACTGAAGGGCGCCCGCGCGATAACCCGCAGGCGCCCCTTGACGCTTCGTTGCATCAATTATTAGATTGATTAGTCGCTTTATTAAATTTGAACACTCGACGGGGAGCGGCGTTGCCTGCACCCGCTGGCGATCGAGAGATTCATTTGTCGCAAAAGACTTCTGTTTCAACAGGTTATGGCGCGATCCTCCAGCGCCTGCCGCTGCGGAGAACACAAATGACTACCCCCGACCGCATCGACGATGTCGACGCACTTCGCGGCTTTGCACTGCTCGGAATCCTTCTCGTCAACACCATGGCCTTCGCCTCCGCCTTCTATGGGCTGGAACTTGCGGACCCCGCCTTCACCGGCATGACCGATCGCTCCGTTCATCTGGTGATCGCGCTGTTCTTCGAGATGAAGTTCTTTCTGCTGTTCTCATTTCTGTTCGGCTACAGCTTCACCCTGCAGATGCGCTCGGCGGAAAAATCCGGCGAGGCCTTCGTGCCGCGGCTCTTGCGTCGGCAGGCCGGCCTCTGGCTGATCGGTGTCGCCCATGCGGTTCTGCTCTTCCATGGCGATATTCTCACCACCTATGCCGTGCTCGGCATTGTCCTCCTGATGCTGCGCAACCGCAGCGACGGTGCCCTCTTCCGCCTGGCGAAATGGCTGGTCATTCTCGTCGCCGTCGCCTGGGGCGCACTCGGGATTGCTGCCATCCTGGAACCAACACCGCTTGATCGGCCTGGCATCCTTGCCGCCGCCAAGGCAACCGAACTTGCCTTCCGAGGCGACTGGCAGGCAATCATCGGCCAACACTTGACGGAGCTTTCGTCCGTCTGGGTGATCCTGGGCCTACTGCAGGCACCCTCCGCACTCGCGATGTTCGTACTCGGGCTGATCGCCGGGCGTCACAAGACGCTGGCGCGGCCGGAGGAAAACAAGGCGCTGTTCCAACGCCTGCTGCGCGCCGGCCTGCGGATCGGCCTGCCCGGCGCCATCGTCTATGCCTATGCCAGTGTCGAGATGATCGATTCGCCTGTCGCCATCATCGGGCTCTCGATCGGGCTGATCACCGGTCCGTTCCTGACGGGTGCCTATGTTGGCGGCGTGATGCTGTTCTTCGGAACGAAAGCTGGCCAACGGCTGCGCAACGTGCTCGCGCCTGCCGGCCGCATGGCGCTCTCCAACTACCTCACGCAATCATTGATCGCCGCCCTGATCTTCCATGGCTACGGCCTTGGCCTCATCGGCCAGGTCACACCACTGACAACCGTGCTGATCGCGCTTGGCATCTTCACGGCGCAGCTTTTCACCAGCCGCTGGTGGATGACCTATTTCGCCTACGGCCCGCTCGAATGGGTCCTGCGCTTCATCACCATCTGGCGGGCGCCGCAATGGCGCAAACCGGTCGGCGCGCGCTGACAACACCTCCGACTGACCGCGGGAGCAGTCCAAAACCACCAGCGCACATGAAAAAGGCCGGTCGCGAGACCGGCCTTTCCTGATCGATGCAATCCCGGCTTAGACGAGGCGGGACTGTTCCAGCGCCGCTTCGACGAAGCTCGCAAACAGCGGATGCGGATCAAGCGGGCGCGACTTCAGTTCCGGATGGTACTGAAC
This sequence comes from Ensifer sp. Root278, assembly GCF_001429285.1. GTDB lineage: Bacteria > Pseudomonadota > Alphaproteobacteria > Rhizobiales > Rhizobiaceae > Ensifer. The sequence goes on along the minus strand of NZ_LMJJ01000044.1, from coordinate 78,954 downwards.
GCCGATGAACCACGGATGATCCGGATATTCGACCGTTTCCGGCAGCACGCCGTCCGGCGACATGCCGGAGAAGACAAGGCCGCAAGCCTCAAGGCGATCCTTGTAGTCGACATTGACTTCGTAGCGGTGGCGGTGGCGCTCGGAAATATCGGTCGAACCATAGATCTCGGCGATCTTGGTGCTGCCCTTGAGCGACGCGCGGTAGGCGCCGAGGCGCATGGTGCCGCCGAGATTGCCGGAGGCCGAACGCTTCTCGAGCTCGTTGCCCTTCACCCACTCGGTCATCAGGCCGACAACCGGCTCCTTGGTCGGGCCGAATTCCGTGGACGACGCCTTCTCGATGCCTGCGAGATTGCGTGCCGCTTCCACGACCGCCATCTGCATGCCGAAGCAGATGCCGAAATAGGGCACCTTGCGCTCGCGGGCAAAACGCGCCGCATTGATCTTGCCCTCGGAGCCGCGTTCACCGAAGCCGCCGGGAACGAGGATGCCGTGTACCTTCTCGAGATAGGGTGCCGGGTCTTCCTTCTCGAAGACTTCCGATTCGATCCACTCAAGCTTGACCTTCACCCGGTTGGCGATACCACCGTGATACAGCGCTTCGATCAGCGACTTGTAGGCGTCCTTGAGGCCGGTGTACTTGCCGACGATCGCGATCGTGACTTCGCCTTCCGGCGTGCGGATACGATCGGCAACGCGCTCCCAGGCTTCCATGCGCGGCTTCGGCGCCGGCTCGATGCCGAAGGCGGCCAGCACTTCGTTGTCGAGGCCTTCCTTGTGGTAGGCGATCGGAACGTCGTAGATCGAGGCAACGTCGAGCGCCTGGATAACGGCCGACTGGCGGACGTTGCAGAACAGCGAGAGCTTGCGACGCTCGGCTTCCGGAATTTCACGGTCGGCACGAACGAGCAGGATATCGGGATGAATGCCGAGCGCCTGCAGTTCCTTGACCGAATGCTGCGTCGGCTTGGTCTTCAGCTCGCCGGCCGCCGGAATATACGGCATCAGCGTCAGATGGACGTAGACGGCGGTGCCACGCGGCAGATCGTTGCCGAGCTGGCGGATCGCCTCCATGAACGGCATCGCTTCGATGTCGCCGACCGTGCCGCCGATTTCGCAGAGCACGAAATCATAGTCGTCGTTGCCTTCGGTAACGAAGTTCTTGATCTCGTTGGTAACGTGCGGGATCACCTGAACGGTTGCGCCGAGATAGTCGCCGCGCCGTTCCTTGTCGATGATGTTCTTGTAGATCCGGCCGGTGGTGATGTTGTCGGTCTTCGTCGCCGAACGCCCTGTGAAGCGTTCATAGTGGCCGAGATCGAGATCGGTCTCCGCGCCATCATCGGTTACGAAAACCTCACCGTGCTGGGTCGGGCTCATGGTGCCCGGATCAACGTTGAGGTAGGGGTCGAGCTTGCGCAGTCTCACCCGGTAGCCACGCGCCTGCAGCAGTGCTCCGAGAGCCGCTGCAGCGATGCCTTTTCCGAGGGAGGAAACCACGCCGCCTGTGATGAATACATATCGCGCCATGGGAGTCACCGGATACCTTTTAACAAATGATTCCGCCACCGAAAAATTCATGTTCCAGAACTTTTCGTCTTGGGATGGAGGCAGACTTCACACAAAACAAAACCGGCGGATGAAACATCCGCCGGCGGGTTCTTCTGAATTGCGGCCTTATTGGCCGCTGGGAACTTGCGATCCCGAATTGTTGTTGGCGGGCGTCTCAGTCGTTGTGCCGCCTGCCGGAGCTTCGCCCGATGTTGCCGGCGCCGTCGAAGGGACACCGTTGCCAGTCGCAGCGCCGTTACCGGTTGCCGGGGCCGTTCCCGGCTGCTGCTGCGTGGCGCCACCGGCCGGAGCCTGGGTGTTGCCGCCACCGAGCGAATCGAGAACGCCGCCGCCGTTCGAGCTGGTGCCCGGGATACGGTCGAGGATGTCGGTCGCCTGCGGCTGATAGCGAGCGAGGATGCCCATCGCGAGCGCCAGAACGAAGAAGAGCGCGGCGAGGATCGCCGTCGTGCGGGTCAGCGCGTTGGCCGTGCCGCGGGCGGACATGAAGCCCGAGCCGCCGCCGATGCCGAGACCACCGCCTTCGGAACGCTGAATGAGAACGACGCCGATCAGGGCGACGACCACCATGAGATAGATGACGAGTAGTACGGTCTGCATCAGCTTCCAGTCCTGCCCTTGGGGCACACGAATCAAACCATGCGCAAACTCGGCCTGGCCGGGCGCAATTTTTCGCCTCTTTATACCAAGCCGTACGCCATTCCAAGCCCCTGCCCGGCAACCCGGGCGATCAGGCCGTCAATTCTTCATAAGCCCGGTAGATGGCGAGGAAGTCTTCGGCTTTCAAGCTCGCGCCGCCGATCAGTGCGCCGTCGACATTGGCGACGCCCATCAACTCCTTCGCATTGGAAGGCTTGACCGAGCCACCATAGAGGATACGCATCTTGGCTCCCGCGTCGGCAAAGCGCGAAACGAGTTCCTTGCGCATGAAGGCGTGCGCTTCCTCGACATCGGCTGCGGTCGGGGTCAGGCCCGTGCCGATCGCCCAGACAGGTTCGTAGGCGATGACGGTGTCTTCGGCGGTCGCCGCATCCGGCAAGCTCTCGGCGAGCTGGCGCCTCAGGACATCAAGGGTCTTGCCGGACTTGCGCTCGTCACCGGTTTCGCCGATGCAGACGATCGCCACGAGTTCGGCGGCGTGTGCGGCTTCCGTCTTCGCACGCACCAGCGCATCGCTTTCGGCATGATCGGTGCGGCGCTCGGAATGACCGACAATGACGTGGGTGCCGAAACAATCAGCGATCATTTCGGCGGAAACGTCGCCGGTGTGGGCGCCCGACTGCTTCTGATGGCAATCCTGCGCGCCGATCAGCAACGGGCTATCGTCGCAAAGCGCCGTCGCCACGTAGAGCAGGGTCGCAGGCGGGCAGATCAGCGTTTCGACCTTGGCGGAGAGTTCGCCCTTGACCCCTTCGGCCATCGCCTTGATCTGATCGAGCGAGGCGCGGGTTCCGTTCATCTTCCAGTTGCCGGCGACGAGCGGGCGGATATCGGGCGTCATGCAGTTTCCTCCGGATGCTTTTCTCCCGAAGCGGCCTAGCAAATGCGGCCGGCAAATAAAAGCGCTGACGGCGATTATTCCCGACGGCAGGGCTGGTTGCCTGCCCCGCCGCAAAGACACCTCATGCGGCGCGCGTCATCTCGACCACGGCAAACGGCAGCCCTTCGTCGTCGGTCGCCTTGCGTGCGGTTTCGACGAAACCGAGGCGGAGATAGAACGCGACCGCCGCCTGGTTGTCGGCATACACGCTTACATCCAGTCGCCCGAGCCGGGCGGTAGCATCCTCGACAAGCGCGCGACCGATACCGGCACCGCGAATGTCCGGATCCACGAACAGCCCGCCGATGAAATTCCCGATCAGCCCGATGAAGCCCACGACCTTCCCTTCGATTTCGGCGACCCAGTTGTCGGCCATCGGCAGGTAGGTGTCGCGCACCACCTGCTGCTGCTCGACAAGGCGCGTCTCGCCGAGAAACGGATGACCGAAGCGCGACGCCGCGAGCCAGATTGCCAACAGCCGCTCGCCCTCCTCGGGGCGCCAGGGCCGGATGGTGATGGGCTTGGCGCCAGCGACCGCCCGGCCCCTGCCCCCCGCTCCCTGCTTCCCTTGCGGCTGCAATGCCGCAATCGCATACATAAGCGGCAGGCTTGGCATGGTTGCAGGCGGCGCCATACGCCGGCCACCAAGGTCGCGCATGCCTTCGAAACCGATCCAGCCGTTGGAATAGGGATATTCCGTCAGACGCTCGATCCGGAGCCCGGCATCGATGAGCGCCTGGATCACATCCGCGATGCCCCAGTTGAACTCGAAAGATGGGTGGGGATTGCTAAAGCCCACCACACCCTCCTGGTAGCCTCCGGCCGCAAGACCGGCACCGGAATCCGCAACATAGTCGCCGACGCCCGCTTCGGCGACCGGTTCCTTCGGCGCGTAGTCATAGTGCGGCTTCCAGCTTGGGTCGAAGACCATCGCGAAGGGATGGAACTCGATGAAGGCGAAGCGCCCGCCGGGCTTGAGTACATCGGCGATACCGCGCGCCCAGACCCCGAGGTCCGACAGCCAGCAGATGGTGCCGTAGGACGCAAAGACGCGATCGAACCGCCGTTCGTCTGCGCGGGCACGCTCGAACCATTCGAACAGGTCGGACCGTTCGAATCTGGCCGCGATCCTGCATTCTTCGGAAAGCCGCGTGGCGAAGGCGATCGCCTCATCCGAGATGTCGACGCCGGTCACATTCGCGCCGAGGCGCGCAAGGCTCAGGCTGTCCTGGCCGGAGTTGCATTGGAGATGGAGGAGGTCCAGCCCGGCGATATCACCGAGCAGTTCGATTTCCTCCGGATAGAGCGTGGAGCCCCCGGCACGGAAAAAGGCCGCCTGGTCGCCCTTATGGCTGTTGTGCGCGACTGTCGCCGCATTCCAGGAGAGGCGATTGGCCTCGTGTAGATCGTTACTCATAGTCTACTCATGAAAATCGTGCGGCAGACACGGAGCCAGGGCCCCATGCTGCACTGTTTTTAGAATTTCAGCACCGCCTCAAGCTCGTCATCATAGTGCTCGCCCGTCAGCTCAAAGCCGAGACCACGATAAAATCCTTCAGGGCTGCCGGAACCCTGTCCGTAACTCGTGTAGAGTTCGCGAAGACCGCGCGCCTTCAGATCACGAACGACAAGGGCGATCGCCTGCTTGCCAAAGCCCTTGCCCTGGAACGGGCGGGCAATCATGAAGCGCCAGAGGTAGACGCCGGGGCAATCGATACCGTCGTCCCAGTCGGATCCTTCATGCAGCATGATGAAGCCGACCAGCGTCTCTTCGGCATAAACAGCGCGGAACCAGGCATTCTCGGAAAAATGCGCCTCGGCAATCGAGGTGCCGTTGTCCGCCACCATGTTGCGCTGTTCGTCGCTTAGCGTTTCGCTGAGCTCGCAGACGTCGCAGACGGTCAGGGCTGAAATGCGCCGGAGGGTAATTTCGGCATCAGACCGCAATACGATCTCATCCATTGGAAACTCCCAAGAAAAATCAAAATGTTAAAAAAGAGCCGGAACCAGAACGGTCGACTTCGGATCACCCGCTAAAGGGGCAAACGGCACGCATGATGAAATCATGGCGAGAAAACGCCTGACCGTTCGCGATAGCGAACGGCGCTGGACTCCGGTTCGCAGATGGTCCTGGTCTAGCCTAGAAACCCAACGTCACTTTGGTCGGCCTGCTGACGGATGTGTACCGCCGTTCTCCAGGCCGGCAATCGCCGCGTGAACGTCCGCCTCCACGTCTTCGTCGAACTGCTCGAAGATCGCATCGCCGATCAAGCCGTGAACCTCGCGCAGGTAAGGGGCAGCCGCCTCGCCTTCGCCAAGAGCGAGGTAGGAGCGTGCGATCGAAAGCGACGAAAGCGGCTGGCGCCGCTCCAAGGTCCACTCGCGGGACAGCAGCGAGACGGCGATGCTCTCGCGGTACTGCCCGGCATCGCAAAGTGCCGCGCCGTAACCACTCTTGATCCAGTAATACATGTCCGTGAAAGCGAGGTGGGCATCGGCTATGTCGGATGCCAGACGCCAGGCATCGATCGCCTCGCCATATTTGCCTTCGGTTCCAAGGCGGATGCCCGTGCGAGCCAGTTCATAAGCCTCCCGCTCATGCGGACTCATTGGTGTCGTTTTTTTCTTCGTCATGTACGCCAGCCCAACTGCTTCCGGGAACAACCCCTCCGTGTCCCCTTCCACCGCAAGTGGACCACAGCTTGCCGACGTCAACAAGATCGCAGTGCAATTTTACGGTATTATCGGCGAATAAAAACATGAGCTCATGGGTCTCACCGCCGTAACCGAGTTGTAGCGGCCGGGCTGGCGACCACGGAGACGAACATGTTGCGCAACGACAAGGCCGGGTTCGGCTGGGTCACCATCATCCTTCACTGGACGATTGCGGCGATCATCCTTGCCTTGCTCGCACTCGGCTTCATCATGCGCCGGGTTCCGATCGACCCAGTGCTGCAGTTTTCGCTGTACCAGTGGCACAAGTCGCTGGGTTTCACCGCGCTTGGCCTGGCGGTGGTGCGCGCCCTCTGGCACGTGGTCGAGCTTCATCCGAAGCCGCCGGAAGGCCTCAGCCCCCTTGAGCAGAGCGCAGGCAGCGTCACTCATATCGTGCTCATGGGGCTTGCGCTCGCTGTCCCGCTTGCCGGTTGGGCCGTCGCATCCACCTCGACGCTGAACATCCCAAGCTTTTACTTCAACTGGGTCGTCATACCGCATCTGCCGATGGCGAAATCGGCACCGGCTGAGAACCTCTGGACGCTCGTCCATATGACGCTCGCCTATCTGCTCCTCGCCTTTGTGACGCTTCACGTATTGGCCGCCCTCTACCACCACTTTGCGCGGCGGGACGACGTCCTCGTCCGCATGCTGCCAACCGGATCGCGCCGCCATAAACGCTCCCAAACGGCGGGCGCGAATCCGGTCATCGCTGGAAGGAAGAAACCATGACACTGCGCTTGCAACCATCACCCAGGGCAGTTGCACTCGCCTTGCTGGCTGCCATGTCCGTCAGCCCATCGCTCGCTGTCGGCGCCGCGCCAAACCTTGCCGATGCGGCCGGAAACTACGGCATCACGTCCGCTTCCCGTATCCATTTCACGGTAGCACAAGCAGGCGGCGGAGGAATCGCCGGCGACTTCGGCAAATTTTCCGGCAGCTTCCGCATCGACCGAAATGATGTCGACCACTCGACCGTCGAGTTCACGCTCTATCCGGAAAGTGTGAAAACGGGAGGGAAGCGGACCGAGGATTTCCTGAAGTCCAGCGCCGTTTTCGACACCGCGAACTACAGCACCGTCACCTTCCGTTCGACGAATGTGAAGCAGACCGGCCCCGCTACCGCGGCGGTCGAGGGAACGTTGACCGCCCGCGGCACCTCGCGAAAGGAACGCTTCTCGGTGACGCTGCTTGACTGGAACCGCGGCTCGATCGCCTTCAACATCCGCGGCAACATCCACCGTTCGCCCTATGGCATGGATGTCGGCACGCCGATCTATTCCAACGTCGTCGAGTTCGACATGAATATCAAAGGGCAGAGGCGGTGAACGCCCCTGCCCCTTTCTGAACGCAAGTCCTTGGCTCAGCCGATCTGGCTGCCGACGAAATCCTTGACGATGCGCACGATACCGCGGCCGAGCAGGTCGTCGAGCGCCGCGATGAACTGGTCGACATGAGCGCGCTCGCAGATCAGCGGCGGCTCGAGCCGGATGACGTTGCGATTGTATTCGGTGAAGGCCACCAGCACATCGTAGTCGCGTAGGAGCAGCGCGCCGATGAAGCCGGACAGCGAACCCTTGAGTTTGTCGTCAAGCATGGAGACGACGGGGCGCAGCACCATCGGCAGCGTCTGGCTGAAGTCCTGGAACTCCAGGCCGACCATCAGACCCTGGCCACGAACGTCCTTGATGATCTTCGGGTATTTTTCCTTCAGCGCCTGCAGGCGATCGATGAGATAGTTGCCGCTGTCGGCGGCGCGGTCGATCAGGTGCTCGTCATAGAGCACATTGATGCCTTCGATTGCCGTCACGCAGGCCTCTCCCATGCCGCCAAAGGTCGCCATGGCATGGATCATTGCGGTCTTCGACGTGCCGTAGGCCTTCATATAGACTTCGCGACGCGCGATCATCGCGCCGACGGCTGCCTTGCCGGCGCCGAGCGACTTGGCGAGCGCTGTCACGTCAGGCACGACACCATAGTGCTCGAACGCATAGAAGCGGCCGGAGCGACCATAACCGCACTGCACCTCGTCGGCGACCCAGAGCACGCCGTACTTGTCGCAGAGCGCGCGAAGCTTCTGCCAATACTCGGCCGGCGCCTGGATGATGCCGCCGCCTCCCTGGATGGTTTCGAGCACGATGACACCGATTTCAGGATCGGACTTGAAGGCGTTTTCCACCGCGTCGATATCGGCGAATGGCACGCGGACCGTATTGTCGGTGAGCTTGAAGTCGGCGCGATAGAGCTGGCCGTCGGTGATGGCGAGTACACCCTTGGTCTTGCCGTGGAAGGAATTCTCGGCATAGACGACCTTAGGCCGCTTTGAGCCGGCGGCGCGCTCGGCGAGCTTGACGGCAGCCTCCATCGCTTCCGAGCCGGACGAGCCGAGGAAGACCATGTCGAGGTCACCCGGCGAGCAGGCAGCGATATTCTTCGCCAGCGCCGCCGCGTATTGCGACATGAAGGCGATAGCGATCTCGTGACGCTTCTCGTCCTGGAACTTCTGCCGCGCTTCAAGAATGCGGGGATGGTTATGGCCGAAGGCCAGCGAGCCGAAGCCACCGAAGAAATCGAGGATCTTGCGGCCGTTCTGGTCGGTGTAGAACATGCCCTCGGCGCTTTCGATCTTCACCTTGTGGAAGCCGAGAAGCTTCATGAAGTGAAGCTGTCCGGGGTTCAGATGCTCCTTGAAAGCCGTGGTGATGTCGCCGATCGACATGGCCTTTGCCTGTTCCACGGTGATCAGTTCGGGCTTTGTCACACCACCATCGAGCGAAGGGGCGGCAACGGCGATACGGTTCGGTATGTCCAGCATGGTGTCTCCCCTCATTCGGCCGGCACGGCGAAGGCGGCGGTGGCCGCGGCACCCATTTTCTTTGCCCGATATTCGTCATAGGCGGCGACCAGCATGTCGCCATCATTGTATTCCGCACGCCATCCGAGCTCGCGCTTCAGCTTGCCGGTCTCACGCACGCACATCTCGTCGGCGATCAGATACTGCTCCGGATCCATGATCGGCTTGTTGATCAGATCGAAGAAGGCCAGCGTCTGCTTGACCGCGAAGGCGGGCGTCGGCAGCAGGAACGATTTGGAACCGGCGTGCTTGATGAGATTGCCGAGCAGGTCGCGCACCGAGGGCGGATTGTCGGAGCCGAGATTGTAAGCTTCATTCGGCACGCCACCCTTCCAGGCAAGGCGCGCAGCTTCGGCGCAATCGAAGACCGAGATAAACTGATACGGCACCTTGCCCGAGCCGATCATCGGCACCGGCAGGTTCATGTCGATCAGCTTGAACAGCTTCTCGAGAATGCCGAGACGACCGGGCCCGATAATCAGGCGCGGGCGGAAGATCGAAATGTTCATGCCCTGCTTGCGCCATTGCACCGCAAGCTGCTCGGTCGCCCATTTCGACTTGCCGTATTCGCCGAGCGGCTTTGCCGGATGGGTTTCGGTCTGCGGCGATTGCACCGTGTGGCCGTAGATCATGTCGGTGGTGAACTGCACCAGGCGCGATGCGCCGGCGGCGTCCATGGCCTTCATGATGTTTTCGGCGCCGTAATAGTTGACGGGCCAGAAGAATTCCCAGCGCTTCGAGCGGATCTGCAGCGGCGACAGCATCTTGGCCGCCATATTGTAGACCATGTCATCGGGACCGATGCCGACCTTCTGTACAGCCTTCAGGTCAGTGACGTCGCAATGGACGAAGCGGGCGCGGCCGTAATGCGGCAGGTCGGACTTGACGATATCGGCGATCACCACGTCCTCGCCGTCCTTGACGAGACGTTCCGCCAGATGACGGCCAACGAAACCGTCGCCACCAAAGATGATGTGTGTCATGACTTGCTCCCGAATTCTGCAGTGCTCACCCCGGCTGCATCCGCCGGCTTGTCATCGGCGTGGGATGAGATGCCCGACTGGGCGATAAGAACGGTTCCGGCGCAGATCAGCGCGATGCCGGCGATGCGCCAGGCATTGAGGTCTTCGCGAAAGACGAAATAGGCAAAGACCGCGACCGCGACGTAAGCGAGGCTCAGGAACGGATAGGCAAAGGAAAGCTCGACCTTCGACAGCACATAGAGATGCGACGCCATCGAAATGACGAAGGTCGCGAGGCCGGCAAAGACCCAGGGGTTGAAGACGATCTGGAACAGCCGGACGATCGCCGTTTCAGCGGTCATCGAAATCGGCCCGAGCGTCAGCATGCCCTGTTTCAGCATGAGCTGAGCGGCAGCGTTGGTAAGCACCGTAAAGAGAATGAATGGAATATATTTCATTGTTTTACTCCCAGTCCCGCAAATGTACTTACGGGCAAGAGACGGATTTTCCGTGAAGTTTGAAAGTTTATTTGAATAAAATTGTCTGCATTCTCATTCTGGCAAAGCCAGAGCCGTGCGCTTCCAGAAGTTGGAAACGAGCGCAGGATCGCGCAATGCCTCGATCTTCCTCCAGGAAGGGAAAGACATTTCAAAGACTTGCGGGCTCATGCGAGCATCCTTGTACGGATTGACCGCACCGCCTGCCTCCACCACGATGCGATCGAGCGCATCCAGCAGCTTTACTGTTCGTTCACCTTGATTGGCGAAGTCCAATGTCAAAGTAAAACCGGGTCGCGGGAAGGACAGAACGCCGCGCGAGCCGATATCGCCAAAACGCTTGAGAACCGTCAGGAACGACGCGTGGCCGGCCCTGCGGGCCGTTTCCATGAGTTGTGCGGTGATCTCGGGCGCGCGCTCGGCAGGATAAACGCTCTGGTGCTGGTAGAGACCGCGCGGACCGTAAAGCCTGTTCCAGGCGCCGATCGCATCCAGCGGATAGAAATAGGAGGTCCAGGGAACCGTGGCCACGGTTTCTCCGGACTTTTCCTTGCGGAAGTAGTATTCGTTGAAGGCCTTGAGCGTTGCCCGGTTCAGAAGATTGAAGGGCGGCGTGAAGGGCACCGAAAGTTTCAATCCCTTGGGAATATCGGGCAGTTCACAGGAGCCGTCGGCGTGGTCGCCGGCCAGCAGTACGCCCCTGCCCGTGCGGGCTCCGGTTGCGAGCTGGTCGATCCAGGCAACGGAATATTCGTGCTCCTCGTCGACACGATCGACGAGGGCGAAGTATTGGTCGAGATTATCGAAGCGGATCGCATGCTGTTGCACGTGCGGCGACGGCACCTTCATCAGCTGCAGATCCACGGTCAGGATCAGCCCCGTCAGGCCCATGCCGCCGATCGTCGCAGCGTAGAGTTCAGCGTTCTCTCCCGGCGAACAGGTCAATCGATCCCCGTTCGAGCGCAGAAGCGTGAAACCTGTCACGTGATTGCCGAAGGTGCCGCGCGCATGGTGGTTCTTGCCGTGCACGTCGTTGGCAAGTGCGCCGCCGACGGTCACTAAAGCCGTGCCGGGGGTGACCGGCAGGAAGAAGCGATGTTCGATCGCGCGCTCGAGCACCTCGCGCAACGTCACGCCGGCCTCGCAAGTCATCATGCCGGTGCCGGGATCGAAGGCGATGATCCGGCCATGCCGGCGGCTTTCGATCAGCGTGCCTCGGTCATTGTGGCAACTGTCGCCGTAGCTGCGGCCATTGCCGAAGGGCAAGTAACCTTCCGCCTCCAGTTTGCCGAGGCGATCCTCATAGTCGTCAGGCGAAATGGCAGGCCGCGCGCGATTGTCGAGGCGGCCCCAGCTTTCATGGTCTTGCAAACTCATTGCGGCCCGATGGCTCCAAACAGGATCAACAGCGCGCCGACCAGCATGGTCAATTGGCTGCGCCAGTCACGCATGATGAAGACAACAGGGTCCTCATGCAGCATGCCGCGACGCGCGAGCATCCAGATGCGCAACAACATATAGAGCACGAGCGGGCAAAGCGGCCACAGCGCCCACGGCGTGGTGTACATTTCCTGGAGTTCCTTGCTGTGCACGTAGAGCGCAAGGACCAGAGCCGAGGTGAAAGCGGAAGCGACGCCAGCCTGCCCCACCATCTCGAAATCGACAGCGAGATAGCCGCGCCCCGGAACGTTGCCGCCGTGCTTGTCGTCGAATTCATGCAGCTCGACATAGCGCTTCACCAGCGCCAGGCTGAGGAAAAAGAAGATCGCGAAGGAGACCAGCCAGAAAGAGAGCTCCGTTCCTGTTGCCGCGGCGCCGGCAACGATGCGCGTGGTGTAGAGGCCGGCGAGCGTGAAGACGTCGACCAGCAGCTTGCGCTTCAGCACGAAGGTATAGGCGGTCGTCGCGCAGGCATAGAACGCCAGCACACCGGCAAATTTCCATGGCAGCAACAGCGTCAGCGACAGCGATGCCAGGACGAGGCAGCCGGCAAGTATGAGCGCTGTCGGCACCGACATCTGGCCGCTGGCGAGCGGCCTGTGACGCTTCTTTGCATGGCGGCGATCATTGGCGAGGTCCGAAAGATCGTTGATGACATAGACCGCCGAGGCGAGGAAGCTGAAGGCGAAGAAGGCGACGATGACGCTCATGATCGCGTCGAAATGCAGCACCTCATGATTGAGGATCATCGGCACGCCGATGAGTACGTTTTTCGCCCATTGATGCACGCGGATGGACTTCAACGGCGCAAGCGCGCTCACCTTGCCGGTCTCCAGCCGTTCCGCGTCATGATTGCGGCGCCACTTCTCCGCCGCAGCATCCGGGGCGACCACGATCGCACGCCGCGCTACCTCGAAAACGGCGATATCGTCACGGCTGTTGCCCATATAGTCGAAGGCACCGTCGCCGAAACGATCGACCAACGCCTGGCGCTTGCGGCTGCTCGTCAGATTGAGCGCATCGGTCGAATGCATGACCGAGGAAAAAAGTCCGACATGATCGGCAACGTCTCTGGCGACCGACGGCGCAGCACCGGTGACGAGCACCAGTTCGCGGCCCGCCTTTCTCTCCTCGGCGAGCCGATCGATGACGGCCTGCCGGTAGGGCCAGTCCTGAGCCTTGCGGCCGGAACGCAAGGCTACCTCATGCTTCAGCCGCGCCTTGCCCTTCGCCAACCAGAACAGCATGGGAAAGAGCATCAGGGGATTGCGCAAGAGAATGATCGCCGCACCTTCCCACAGCGTATCGGCGGCCAACAAAGTACCGTCCAGATCCACACACAGCGGAATGTGCCGTGTCTCGGTGCGCGCGTCCATGATTTCCACCCCAGCAATAATTGCCGGGCATGATGACGTCTTCAACTTTCCAGAGTGGAAACACGGGCCACAATCTCGCCCGGAAACTGTCGGGCTGGTTAACAAAAGTCAGCGGCGCGGACAAAGGTCAGCGGCGACCGATCCAGTTCAACGCATCCCGCCAGTCGGTCATGCGCACCGGGGTGCCGTGCGAGCCGGTTTCGAAGAGGACGAAGCGTGTCGGGTAGCCTTGGCCCTTCAGCGTGCGATAGAGCGCTTTCTGGCTCTCGGCCGGATAAACGCTGTCGCGGCTGCCATGGCTGAAGAACATGGGCAGCTTCGCCTTGTAGGCGGCGCTCTTGGTGAAATCGGGGTCACTTACGCCCCCCATGACCATCATGCCGCCGAGAGCCGCGACCGCGGAGGCATCGCGCGAAACGCCCCAGCAGATGAAGCTTCCCATCGAGGCGCAGGCCAGCACCACGGGGCGACCGCCGGAACGCTCGGAAACCTGTTTGACCAGGCCGGCAATATCAGCAGCACCTGCCGTGTCGAAGGAGCGGACGCTCGGCGCGTAGTAGACTCCGCCATTGGCGACGGCGAGGTTTTTCAGCCGGTTGAAGTTGCCGCCGAAGGAAAAATCGTTGATGCCGAGCCGGCGATCACCGCCGCGGCCGTGGATGAAGATCACCGTAAAGGCAGCGCCGCGGTCCGGACCGACGCGGGTCACGTCAAGCGAGCGACCGCCAATGTCGAGCGTCTCGTTGACCTGCTCGCTTTTCACGCCCAGCGAAACATAGGCGCGCTTCACCCGGCGTTCCGGAATTTCGTCCCGTTCGTTGATGTCGCGCAGTTCCTGATATTCCACCGTCAGGTCGTCGCCGCCATCATTTTGTTGCAGCACCTTGGCATAGGAGAAAAGCTCATCCTTGAAGGGTTTCAACGTCTGCGCTTGAGCCGCGGAAGCGCCTGCGGCGAAGGCCGCAGCCAGAAAAAGCCGGCGAAACGGAAAAACAGTTGTGGACACGGCCAATGACGGGCTCCCTCTTTGGCCGGAAGCCTTGCCATCGCACGGACGCCAAAGCAACACTTGCTCCGTAACAGGGCCGCAAAGGCGGCATTTCACCTGCAAGCGATGCCCAGCATTCTCCTTTTGTTCGCTCTTTCGGCGGGAGTCTGGCAGAATTCAGGTGATTCGACCGCCGGGGGATGGCGGCAAAGTCGAGGTCTTGCTATGGCCTCTCCCCAAGTGACAGGAACGATCCGAACGGCCCCATGGACGACAACAGCGACCTCTTCTCCTCCGCGCCCCTGCAGCCGAAGCCTGCTGAAGCTGGAGCTCCGCCGCGCAAGCCGCCGACTGCGCCCGCTTCAGGCAGTGACGAACCGCGCCCTGCCCCGCGCGGCAGCGATGGCAGCGACTACGATGCTTCGGCGATCGAGGTGCTCGAAGGCCTGGAGCCAGTCCGTCGTCGTCCGGGCATGTATATCGGCGGCACCGACGAGAAGGCGCTGCACCACCTCTTCGCCGAAGTCATCGACAACTCGATGGACGAAGCGGTCGCCGGTCATGCGAATTTCATCGAAGTCCATCTCGACGCCGACGGTTTCCTGACGGTCACGGACAACGGCCGTGGTATCCCGGTCGAGAACCATCCGAAATTCCCCGGCAAGTCGAGCCTTGAAGTCGTCATGACCGTGCTCCATGCCGGCGGCAAGTTCGACGGCAAGGCCTACGAGACGTCGGGCGGTCTTCACGGTGTGGGCGTTTCCGTCGTCAATGCGCTTTCCGACGCGCTCGAGGTCGAGGTCGCCCGCAACCGCAAGCTCTACCGGCAGCGCTTCTCCCGCGGCATTCCGCAGGGCGGGCTCGAGGAACTCGGCGACGTTCACAATCGCCGTGGCACGCGCGTTCGTTTCCATCCGGACCCGGATATTTTCGGTCCGCACGCGCATTTCGAGCCCGGACGGCTTTTCCGCATGGCGCGCTCGAAGGCCTATCTCTTCGGCGGCGTCGAAATCCGCTGGTCCTGCGATCCGTCGCTGCTGCAGGAAGGCTCGGAGATCCCGGACAAGGCCGTCTTCCACTTCCCGGGCGGCCTGAAGGATTATCTTGCCGCCACACTCGGCAAGGAATTCACCGTCACCCGCGAGATCTTCGCCGGCAAGTCGGAGAAGGCCAACGGCCACGGCTCGCTCGAATGGGCCGTCACCTGGTATGGTGGCGACCAGCAGGTCCATTCCTACTGCAACACCATCCCGACGCCCGAGGGTGGCACGCACGAAGCGGGCTTCCGCATCGCGCTGACCAAGGGCCTGAAAAATTACGCCGAGCTGACGCAGAACAAGCGCGCGTCGATCGTCACCACCGACGACGTGATGATCTCGGCGGCGGGCATGCTGTCGGTCTTCATCCGCGAACCGGAATTCGTTGGCCAGACGAAGGACAAGCTCGCGACGGTCGAGGCACAGCGCATCGTCGAAAACGCGCTCCGCGACCCCTTCGATCACTACCTTGCCGACAATCCCGGAGAAGCCGCCAAGCTGCTCGACTGGGTGGTCGAGCGCGCCGAAGAGCGCGTCCGCCGGCGCAAGGAAAAGGAAGTCAACCGCAAGACGGCAGTGCGCAAGCTGCGCTTGCCGGGCAAGCTTGCGGACTGCTCGCAGAACACGGCCGAAGGCGCTGAACTCTTCATCGTCGAAGGGGACTCGGCTGGCGGATCGGCAAAGCAGGCGCGCAACCGCGCCAACCAGGCGATCCTGCCGCTTCGCGGCAAGATCCTCAACGTCGCGAGCGCAGGCCGCGAAAAGCTCAGCGCCAACCAGCAGATCACCGACCTCATTCAGGCACTCGGCTGCGGCACGCGTAGCAAGTACCGCGAAGAGGATTTGCGCTACGAACGCATCGTCGTCATGACCGACGCCGACGTCGACGGCGCGCATATCGCCTCGCTGCTCATCACCTTCTTCTATCAGGAGATGCCAGAGCTCATTCGCGGCGGTCACCTCTATCTCGCCGTACCGCCGCTCTATCGCATCAGCCAAGGCTCGAAGACGCTCTACGCCCGCGACGATGCGCACCGCGAAGAACTGATGCGGACTGAATTCGCCGGTCGTGGCAAGGTCGAGATCGGCAGGTTCAAAGGTCTCGGCGAGATGCTGCCGGCGCAGCTCAAGGAAACGACGATGGACCCGAAGTTTCGCACGTTGCTCAAGGTCGAGATCGACGAGATCGATTTCGAAGGCACGCGCGAGGCGGTGGACAATCTGATGGGGACGAAGGCTGACGCCCGCTTCCGCTTCATCCAGGAGCGCGCCGTGTTCGCCGAAAACCTGGACATCTGATTGGGCGATGGATGCGAAGGCGCATGGCGTTTTTGCGCGCCGCACTCCCTGAGAAATCAAGTTTGAGAACGGCGGCCCTCGCGCCGCCGTTTTGATTTTCAGCTCACGGCACCACTCGGCGTGGCGAGATCATGCCGCCTGGCGAACAGGCTTTTCCATGAACAGGCTGAGCGGATCCGGCTGATAGTCACCAAAGGGCGGACGCTCGATATAGCCGGCCGCCTTGTAAAGTCCGATCGCCTCGGGCTGATAGATGCCGGTTTCGAGGCGAATTGCCGTGTAGCCGAGTTCACCTGCGCGCGCTTCCAGTGCCTGCAACAGCAGCTTGCCGAGCCTCAGCCCCCTCGCCTCCGGATCGACGAACATACGCTTGATCTCAGCCGTACCGTCGCCGGCCTCTACCAGGGCGCAGCAACCGACGATGTTGTCGTCACGCCGCGCCACAAAGAAGGAAACCCCCGGCTGCTCCAGGCTCGAAAGGTCGACCATGTGGTTGCTTTCGGCGGGATAGAGCGAAGCGGCATAGGCGTCGGAGAGTTTCAGCAGACGCACGACCTGCGCTTGGCGTGGCGACTCCAGGGCTATGGTTACGGCAGGCAATTGTTTCGTCCTTGTCGATTTTAACTGTTTGCGGCCGGACGTTAGTGCCACCCGTACCGCCAGCCAATACGGCAAATGACGCAGGCGCGCCCGGTGCCACCCTATCAATCCGGCTAACGGGCTGAAACAATTTGTTCCCTATCACCTGCAACGCCGCCCTATTTCGGGGAGAATCGCACAGGCATAGGTTGATCGCATCACAACCTCCAGGGACCGACAGGAACTCCATGCAAGCGGCGCTGATTGTCATGACCATTCTCGGCTGCGACCACGATGTCAGCCAATGCCAATACATCTCGACGGTCAACGGCACATGGCCGTCGATCGCCCAATGCGACACGGACTCGCAGGCGCAACTGCCGAAGTTCTCGAACGCCAACTATCCGGTCGTCGTCGCGGTTTGCGAAACCTCCGGCCCAGCCCTTGCCGACCTCACCCCACCACCGGCCGGCTCGCAACAGAGCCAGATGCCGCCCTCGCAGGTGACGGAACCGGAGCCGGAACAAAACCTGCCGAAACGGACGCTGGCTTTCCTGTCCGGCGCCATGCCGGACCGGGAGAAGCTCAAGACCATCGTCACAAAGCCGGTGCACTACATCGAAGACGGCTATTCCTGGGTCGCTCGCCGCTTCACCAACTAGCGGGCACGCTCACACCAGACAGTGCCGATCAGGCTTTCGGCGCTGGCCATGACCGCCTCTTCTTTGGTTCGTCGGCTGCCAGCCCAGAACGCGACGCGCCTTCTCGTTGGAAATGCGGGAGTCGCGTCCCAACTCCCGGACGATCAGGCGCAAACCGGCATCGAAGGGAGCAGCCAAGCCTGCCAGCCAGTTCGGCAGAATGAACTTCGGCAGCTTGGCGGCATGCGCGGGAAACGCACGGCGCAGAACGGACGCGATGTCGGCAATAGACAACGTCTCTCCAGCGATCAGAAACCGCTCGCCCGCCGCATCGGCAACGGTCATTGCCCTTAGATGGGCATCGGCGACGTCACGAACATCGACGACGGGTACGCCGAACTTCGGCAGAGCGGGATACCCGCCTTTCAGGAGGTTTCGAACCACGGCAACAGAGGTGCCGATCTCGCGCCCGAGCAGCGGCCCGAGGACCATGCCTGGATTGATGACCACCAACTCAAGCCCTTTTCCAGCCGCATAGTCCCATGCCGCGTGTTCCGCAAAGGTCTTCGAGCGGTAGTAGGGCGTCGCCAGCGGCGATTGCGGATCGGTCCAGTCGTCCTCGGTGTATGGCGCACGACCGGCCCCGTAGATGACCGCGGCAATCGAAGAGGTTAGAACGACACGGCGAACGCCGGCCGACCGGGCGGCTTTCAGAACGCGCAGCGTGCCGTCCAGCGCTGGTCCGATCAGATCGGCCTCGTCGGCAGGCAGACGCGCCGGAAACGGCGATGCCGTGTGCATGACATAGGAAACGCCAGCGAAGGCATCGGCCCAGCCTTTTTCACCCAGCAGGTCCGCTTCAGCAAAACTCAGTTTGGCCGCCTCCGTGCCGCCGGCGGCGCGGATTGATCGTTCGATCTCCTCTGCGCGCGCTAGGTCCCGAACGGTGCCGCGTACGTCATAGCCCCGCCGCAACAAGAGGAGCGCGACGTGACGCCCGACAAAGCCGCCTATGCCGGTTACAGCAACGGTTGCGTCGGCCCTCGCGTTCATGCGTCAGTTCCTCATTGACCGCGAACCCGCAATCATCGGGCCGCCAGCAGTATTACGTCGCGGATACAATCCGCCGCAATAGAAGTCAGGCGGCCTGCCGCGCCGCAAGTTCCGCATAATTGCGAGCCGACTGCCGTTCCTCGGCAAATGCCAGGCGTTCGAGCAGATCGATCATCGCAGTATTGACCGAGGACGGGCTCTCATTCCGCAGCCGCGCGAGCAGCGCCGTGGAGACGGAAGCCGTGCTGTCGTTTCCAGCTGAAGTGTCCTGGCGCCAGAAAAGCACAGCCGCAGCAAAGGTTTCGCTGACATCGTGGCCGAGGCCGGCGCTCTCGAACAGAGCACGGATCGAATGAACGCGGCCGCCGGACAGGATGGAGCGCACGCGCTTCTCGCAAACGCCGGAGAGATCGACGATCGCGGCCGAGAAAAACTCCGCACGGCCGGTCACCAGCGCGTGCAGCAGGAAGGCTGGGGTCAGGCGGCCGGTCTCACGCAGATGCACCACGAGGCCAGGCAACTCGTCCACAGCCAGCGTCCCGGCCATGCCGACGGCAGCAATATCGCAAGCTTCCCGCATGATCCGCTGGACCCGGGCTTCGCCGATCGCCATCTGCACCAGGCCGAAGGCTGCCAGCGCCGCTCCCACCTCTTCCACCAGCGCGTGGCGGGCATCGCTTGGCAGGTCCGGCCGGGCAAGCAACAGGTCGCGCACGGCCGCGAAGCAGCCAAGACGCTCGGCAATGCGTTTCAACGATCGGCGCGACAGGTTGGCGCCGGCGTTTTCCAGGAGGATCAGAATTTCTTCCTCACCGCCGATTTCAGCGATTGCGGCCGATACGGCACGGGAGACGAAACTGCGCGCCGCGATCAGAGCGCGCGTTTCGAGCGTTCCCCTAGCAGCAAGGTCGACCAGATCCTCATCGGTCAGGACAGGCGAGCGGGATATGACGACATAGGCAATTTCCGGCTGGTCTTCGGCAAGGCCGAGAATGATGCCGCGCGGAACGGACGAGCAGCCACAAAGCGCATCAGCGAGTGCACGCCGAACCTTCGGCGACGGATCGTCGAGCAGGAAGGTCATCGCCATCTCAGCGGCGCGGCGATCGAGGCCATTCATCTGCGCGTCGACATAGGCGCGACCGAGCGCACTGGCGGCGCGGGTGCGTTCACCCGTTCTCGCCGTTTCCACCCAGCGAAGAAATGCTTGTATGATCACCTACGCCCCACTAGACCACGCCAATGCCACCGATGTTCAAACCCTAGCCGGCAAAGGTTTAAGATTGGTTCACCATGTCTGTTAACCGCTCCCAAACCATGAAGCCGTTGCTGATCGTTAAGGGTACGGCTCCGGCGATGGAAGTCGCTGTGCTCAATGCGCTCGCCGGTGTCATCATGGATATCGGTTGCGACACAGAAATAGTGCGCAGCATGGCGCGTTTGGCAGGCCGCAGCTTCGCCCTTCTTGCGCGCGTCGAACCGCTGGAGCGGCTGGACGAAGAGGCATTGAACCGGCTGCTCGACAGCGGTGTCGACGGTATCGTGCTTTCCGGATGCCGCGGGCGCGCCGACATACAACGGCTCGACGTGATGTTGCGGGTTGCGGAAGCCGCCAACGGTACCGCGCCCAACCGTATTCGGATCTATGCGGAATACGGCGGCTCGCCGGGAGGCCTGTTATCGCCCAATCCGCTGACAGGTTCGTCGTCCCGCCTGGAAGCGCTGATCTTCAACGGTGCAGCGTTGGCCAAGTCCCTTGGCTGTCTGGAGCCGACCAGCGCTCCCCATCAACGCGTCGCAGCGCCGATCCTTGCCGGACGAGCATATGTGGTCCTGAGGGCGTGCGAAGCTGGTGTGCCCGCCTATGAGGTGCTACCTGCTGCCACCCCCGACGAAGCCGCGACACGGTGGGCGCATTCACTGAGCCGGGACAACGGCTTTGCCTCGGTCGTTTGCAACTCGATCGAACAGGCAACGATCGTAAGCAACACGTGACCTATCAGGCGCGCAAAGTCGCTGATCTCAGAGGGTCGGGCGTGTCATCTGGAAGACGTCGCCGCCGTCGCAATAGTCCATGTAGCCGAGACGGGCGAGCGGCCTGACCGTCGCCATGTCGAAGCGGCCATCGCGGATTGCTTCCTCGCGGATATGAATGCCGACGACCTGGCCGATGACGACATAGTTGTCGGACACTTCGCCATCCAGGCCCTTCGGTTGAAACATCTCCGTCATCCGGCACTCGAGCGCAGCAAAGGCCTCACCGACGAACGGCGCCTTCACCAGAGTGCCGTCGACTGGCGTGAGCCCGGCGATCTCGAATTCACTCTCACCGTGCGGCGCGGGAATTGACGTCTTGTTCACAGCCTCGGCAAGACTGCGGCTGGCGAAGCTCGCCGTGAACTCACCGGTTGCTTCGATGTTGCGGACCGAATCCTTGTAGCCGCTCGATGAGAACATCACGAGCTTCGGCCGATCACTGATGGCATTGAAGAAAGAATAGGGCGCGAGGTTATGCGAACCGTCGCGCCCACGCGTGCCGATCCAACCGATCGGCCGCGGCGAGACGATGGCCTTGAAGGGGTCATGCGGCAAGCCGTGACGATTCGAGGCCGTATCGTAGAACATCAGGCGCCCTCGCCAACCCAGGTGACGATCTCTTCAAGCTCGGGCCTCGGCCGCTCCGTCGGCGGCACCATCGCAGTGCCGATATGAATGAAGCCGGCTGGCTTCTCACCCGGCTTGACGCCCAGCAAGGGATAGGCGCGCTCGTCGAAGGCAAACCATTCGGTCAGCCAGTTGGAGGCGTAGCCAAGTGCGTTTGCGGCCATCAGCAGGTTGAGGCACACGGCACCGGCAGACATCTGTTGCTCCCATTCCGGAATCTTGAAGTGCGGCGCAGCCGTGCTGACCACGGCGACCACGACCGGCGCCCGCGTCAGCCGCGTTTCCTCGACCTTGATCATTTCTTCCGAGAGATCGGGCTTCACTGCGAGCGCCATCGCCTTCAGCTCGGCGCTGATGCGCGCCCGCTCCTCACCGCGGTAGACGATAAAGCGCCAGGGTGCGAGCTTGCCGTGGTCCGGGACGCGGGAGGCGAGCTTCAACATCTCCTCGACCTCGGCCTTGCTGGGGCCGGGTTCGCCCATCTGGAATGCGGGGATCGAGCGACGGGACGCGAGATAATCAACAAGCTTAATTTCGGTTTTCATGTCGGATGAATTCCACTAATTTGCCGCAGCATCGGCAGCCACGAAAATGCCATATCGGCGTCCCAAGTGGAGTCACTCAGTCAGGAAGTCAACTGCTCTCATGCGTGCATGCTCTCGTATTTTCCTCAGAACCGGACTCGCGATCCTTGTCGCCGGCGCTGCTGCAGGAAGCGTGCTTGCTGAGGATGCAACGCAGGCCTTCGAGAGCTTTCCTTCGATCGCCGGCCCGCGCAAGATGCCGAAGCTTACGGGCTTCAGCCCAATGACGACGGATCCGATCGCCGACGGTACCTTGAGGGATGTCAAGCTCGAAGCGCTGCTCACTGAGAAAGGCGCCCCCGTCGAGGCCGGCCTGACCTGGCGCGTGTTCAGCCCGATCCCCGGAAGCGACGGCAAGCTGCCGCTTCTTGCAACGTCGGAAGGTGGATCGACGGCGTTCAACGTCGTGCCGGGCGATTATTTCGTCAACGTTTCCTTCGGACGTGCGTCCGCGACACGCAAGATCCGCGTTCCCCAGGAAGGCACGCTCGAAAAGCAGGTTCTGGTCCTGGATGCGGGCGGCATCAAGCTGAACGCCGTCTCCGGCAGCGATGTGCGCATACCACCGGCCGAACTCAGCTTCTCCGTCTATTCTGCCGATACCAAGAGCGACGGCGAACGGGCGCTCATCATGTCGGATGTGAAGCCGAATACGGTGATCCGGCTCGGCGCCGGAACCTATCATGTGACCTCGAGCTACGGTGCCACCAACGCCTCGACGGCCGCCGACATCCAGGTCGAAGCCGGCAAGCTGACGGAAGCGACCATCCAGCATCGCGCTGCCAAGCTGACGCTCAAGCTCGTCTCCGAGCCCGGCGGCGAAGCGATTGCCAACACCGCATGGACGATCCTGACGTCCGCGGGCGACACGGTGGACGAAGAAAACGGCGCCTTCCCGACGCTGGTTCTGCTCGAAGGTAGCTACTCCGCCGTCGCACGCTACAAGGACAAGATCTACGAACGCGACTTCGCCGTGAAGGCCGGCGTCAACACGGATGTGGAAGTGTTGCTCAGCAGCGGCGGCAACGACGCCAATTCCAACCCGGGCGCAATCTCCGACGCGGCCGACTAGGATCTTCCTTCCAACATCAACCAGCTGACGCTACGTCAACCCACCCGTCTCATGAACCGCCGGCGCGGCGGCGCCATGGAGAAGACCGCTTCATAGATGCGGGCCAGCAAATCCTTGCGATCGCCACAGGCACCGAGGTCCTCCGGCGTCAGCACACGGCCGATGCGCGCCGCGATCGTCGAACCGGACAGACGGCGAAACTCGCGGATCAGCAGCGACAGCCTCAGCGTCAGTGAAATCTTGCTCGCCAGGTGGAAAAAGGGACCGTTCTGTCCCTCGAAGTAGATCGGGATCACGCTCGCCCGCGCGGCCTGGATCAGCTTCGCCGGAAAGATCTTCCAGGGCAGATCCTCGGCGCGACCGAAGCCCTTCGGCGCGGTCGCGACACCGCCGGCGGGAAAGATCACGATCGTCACGCCTTCCTTCAGCAGGCGCAGCGCCTCATGGCGTGTCGCCATATTGACCGCGAGCGCCTCCTTCGTCTCCTCGAACGACACGGGCAAGGAATAGGGCGCCATTTCTGGCACCTTCAGCAGTTCGTTGTTGATGAGCACACGGAACGGGCGGCCGAGCTGTTCGGCAAGCGCCAGCACAGCGATGCCGTCGCCGATGCCGAAGGGATGATTGGCGATGATGACGATCGGCGTGTCGGGCAAGTGCCGCGGCGGCCACTCACCCTGGGTTCGCAGCTTCACATCGATGAGCTGCAGCATCTCGCCGAAGACCCGATCGCTCTTGCCGACGATGTCGGACCGCCAGCGCGTGTAAAGCTTTGCGTAGCGATTGCGACCCGACAGACCTTCGATGGAGCGAATGAACCAGCGCTTCAGGCGCCGGTCGTTTTCATTGGCGTAGGACAGCTCTTTGAACTGCACGGACATCTCCGATGGATATAATCTTATCCGGATATTCCGCTAATATGACAGTTTGCTGACAAAGCAAGTGCCCGGGGGTTCAACCCCGGGCTTTCTTTTCCGCCTTGCGCTTGAGATCCGGCGCCATCGCCTCGAAGGCGAGCGAGGAAATTGCCTCGTCGAGCGACATCGCGGTCTGGGCCTGGGAGCCGAGACGGCGGATGTTGACCGAACGCTCTTCGGCTTCGCGCTTGCCGCAAACGACGATGACCGGAACCTTGGTCACCGAATGTTCGCGGACCTTGTAGTTGATCTTCTCGTTGCGGAAGTCGGTCTCGACGGTGAGGCCGGCGTCACGCAGGAGCTCGGCAACCTCGCGACCATAGTCGTCGGCTTCCGAGGTGATCGTTGCGACCACCACTTGCAGCGGCGAAACCCAAAGCGGCATGTGGCCGGCGAAGTTCTCGATCAAGATCCCGAGGAAGCGCTCCATCGAACCGCAGATGGCGCGGTGGATCATCACCGGCTGGCGCTTTTCCGATTCCTTGTCGATATAGAAGGCACCGAACCGCTCTGGCAGGTTGAAGTCGACCTGGGTCGTGCCGCACTGCCATTCGCGGCCGATCGCGTCCTTCAGCGTGTATTCGAACTTCGGACCGTAGAAAGCGCCCTCGCCCGGCAGGATGCCAGTCTTGATGCGGCCTTCCGACTGCGCCTCGATCGTCTTCAACACGTCCATCATCACGCTTTCGGCGCGATCCCACAGCTCGTCGGAGCCGACGCGCTTGTCCGGACGGGTGGAGAGTTTGACCACCACTTCCTTGAAGCCGAAGTCCTCGTAGACCGAGAGGATGAGGTCGTTGATGCGCAGGCATTCAGCCGCCATCTGCTCGTCGGTGCAGAAGACGTGGGCATCGTCCTGGGTAAAGCCGCGCACGCGCATCAGGCCGTGTAGAGCACCGGAGGGCTCGTAGCGGTGAACGTTGCCGAATTCGGCCAGGCGAACCGGAAGCTCGCGGTAGGACTTCAGGCCATGCTTGAAGATCTGGATATGGCCCGGGCAGTTCATCGGCTTCAGCGCGAAGACGCGATCGTCGTCGGTTTCATCGCCGGCAACCGTCACCTTGAACATGTTGTCGCGGTACCAACCCCAGTGACCCGAGGTTTCCCACAGCGACTTGTCGAGCACCTGCGGCGCATTGACTTCCTGGTAGGTGTTCGCAAGCCGACGGCGCATATAGGCCGTCAGCGTCTGGAACATGCGCCAGCCCTTGCCGTGCCAGAAGACGACGCCCGGACCCTCTTCCTGGAAATGGAACAGGTCCATTTCGCGGCCAAGGCGGCGGTGATCGCGCTTCTCGGCCTCGGCGAGCACGTGGAGATACTGGTCCAGCTCTTCCTGGGTGTGCCAGGCGGTGCCGTAGATGCGGGTCAGCATCGCGTTGTTGCTGTCGCCGCGCCAATAGGCGCCGGCCACCTTCATCAGCTTGAAGGCGGTGCCGATTTGACCGGTCGAGGCCATGTGCGGACCGCGGCAAAGATCGAACCAGTCGCCCTGGTAATAGATCTTGAGATCCTGTCCCTCGGGGATCGCATCGACGAGCTCGACCTTGTAGGCCTCGCCCTTGTCGGCAAAGACCTGCCGTGCCTTTTCGCGCGACCAGACTTCCTTGGTGAAAGGCTTGTTGCGGGCGATGATCTCCTTCATCCGCTTTTCGATGAGCGGCAGATCATCCGGCGTGAAGGGCTCGTTGCGGGCGAAGTCGTAGTAGAAGCCATTGTCGATGACCGGACCGATAGTCACCTGCGTTCCCGGCCACAGTTCCTGCACGGCCTCGGCCATCACGTGTGCGGCATCGTGACGGATAAGCTCAAGCGAACGCTTGTCGTCGCGCACGACGATCTCGAGCCGGCCATTGGTCACCGGATCGGACAGGTCGCGCAGCTCGTCGTCGAGCGCAATCGCGACCGCCTTCTTGGCGAGCGATTTCGAAATCGATTCTGCCACGTCGCGGCCGGTCGTGCCGAAAGGATATTCGCGCACCGAGCCATCTGGAAATGTAAGGGAAACAGGATTCGACATGATGATCTCCTATCCAGTCCCGCCAACGAATGCGGGTGGTATGGTTGACCGGAAACGACCGGTGAATTGACGATACAGCGTCGCATCCGTCAGACGCGCAAAGGTCGCTGTAGTGCTTTGGATTGCCGCATGTTTTGCCCTAGGCCGAGACGACCCAGGAAAACACGCCGTAGCCTGATAAAGGGTTTTCGAAAGTGAGTAAAGGCGAAGGCTGCGACAGAGCCTAGCCGCGCAGCATCTCGGCGAGCCCCTTGACGGTGTTCCAGTTGCGAAACGTCCCGATGCCCAAACGCTTGGTCGTCATTGCACCCAGCAGTTTCGATTTGCTGGCCTTGCCGGGAAAATGCACCCAGAGATCGCCGTCAACGATTGCCAGACGTTCCCCAGCGACGCAGTAACGCTGAAGTCCTTCGAGCGCGGGTTCGGTGAGCGGGTCGCGCATCACGCGGACATGCACGCGCGTGGCATCCTCTTCGCCTTCGTCGTGAAATGGATTGGATGCCGCGAGCTTCAGCCAACCGGCACCGGAACGAACAATGATGTCGACATGCCGACCGAATGTCTCGGAGAAGGCCTTCTCAAGCGGCGATTCTAAGTCGCCGATGGACGTTTGTCCGGTCTCGAACACGAGATTGCCTGTCGCAACCAGGGTTCGCGGCGAGCGATAGCCGAGGCCTTCGGCCATCTCTCTGAGATCGACCATCACGACACGTCGCCCGGCACCAAGAACAATGCTGTAAAGCAAGGCAACGTAGCTGTTCATCCACCCTCCCTTCAGGCTCGCCAGAAATCGGCAGCGCCTGCCGGAAGCCGGGCAAGAACCCGGTCGAGCTTCACCTCATCGAGGTTGCGACGCAAGGCGCCAGCCACGTCGGCAATGGCGCTGTCGGGGGAAATATTGTGATCCGGCCGCAGCGACTGCACCTCGCGGGTCATGGCGATGCGGCCCGAAAACGGGACCCTCGGTTCTTCGAGGTCCCATTCAGCCACGAAGATCGCGCGTAGCACCGGCGGCAAGACATCCGCGAACAGGATGGCATCCTCCAGCTCCAGCCGCCGGCGAAACGTCTGCAGCACGGCCTGCACCATCGTGTAGGCCTGGTTCGTCGTCTGCAGCCCGGCAAGGTCGCGCGCGTCGACGATGAAACGCTCGAAATCCGCGGAGGCCTGACGGTATTCCATCGGCATGGTCATGGGGGTCATCCAGCCTTCGGCCGCGGCCGCCAGTAGCGCCACGGCGCGTACCAGGTCAGGCGAGCTTCAAGCCGCTCCGGCACCGGATCGAAGCCGTGCGTCCCGCCCGGGCCGCAGCGCGCCACGCGAAACAGCGTCATCCACCCTCCGGCCCAGAAGCCATGGCGGGCGATTGCCTCATAGCCGTATTCCGAACAGGTCGGCAGGTGCCGGCACGAATTGCCGATGAAGCTCGAAAGCGTGAGCTGATAGACGCGGATCAGCGTCATCCCGATCAGCCGCCCTGGCGTCTTGCGAAACGGACCATCCCAGTTTCGGCCACGCACTGCAGGCTTCGCACCGTTGTCCGGCGTATGCCGACAATTCGGTTCGCCGCACATGTCAGACGGCCGCGAGCAGTCGCTTGGCCTCGATCTGCTCGATGGCATCGACGACGGCATCAAAGGTCAGCATCGTCGACGCGTGACGCGCCTTGTAATCCTTCACCGGACGCAGGAAGCGCATATCCTCGAAGCGCCCGGATGGGCCCTCGCCGTCCGCCTTCAACATGGCAAGCATGTCCGCGCGCGCCTGTCGGATTTCTTCCGCGCCGGCGCCGACGACATGGCGCGCCATGATCGAGGACGAGGCTTGGCCGAGCGCGCAGGCCTTCACGTCATGGGCAAAATCGGTGACCACGTCGCCGTCCATCTTCAGCCAGATATGCACTTTCGAACCACAGAGCTTCGAGTGCGCGGTCGCGTCCGCGTCGGCGTCGGCAATCGTTCCGATGCGCGGAATATTGCCGGCAAATTCGAGAATTCGGCTGTTGTAGATGTCATCCATCATTTGACGCGATCCGGCTGATTTTTCGCGGTTTTGAGTGATCGACGCATGATTTTCTCCGGTAGGCAGGAAAAAAGCACGACGCGACACGCTCCGCCTCTTTCATCTCTGTGGCACCATACTATATGCTATGTCGTGTTGGGGCGACAGTTCCGCAAGAGGAACAATGTCGCCTGTTGTTTGGGAAACCGTGCCGGAAGGTCCAGTGCACTGCTAAGCCAGGACCGGAAAGCCCCGGAGCCCGCCGACGGAACCCAAGCCTGCAGGGTTAGGCGAATGGCCAGTGGCGAGTTGTCCGAAAGATAAAACGTCAAGCAATCCCGTATTGCTAAAAGAGGCCATTATGGACGCCATAGTGAAGAATTTTCCCGTGCTCGACGATGCGAGCGGCCGCCCGACCCAGAAGGAGGCCGAGGAAGCCGTGCGCGTTCTCCTGCGCTGGGCCGGTGAAGACCCGGAACGCGAAGGGCTGCTGGACACGCCGGCGCGCGTCGCCAAGTCCTACCGCGAGCTTTTCAGCGGCTATGATCTCGCTGCCGAAGACGTACTCGGACGGACCTTCGAGGAAGTCGCCGGCTACGACGACATGGTACTCGTCAAGGACATCCCGTTCTATTCGCATTGCGAGCATCACATGGTGCCGATCATCGGCAAGGCGCATGTCGCCTATCTGCCGAATGGCCGCGTGCTCGGCCTTTCCAAGATCGCCCGGGTGGTCGATATCTATGGCCGCCGGCTGCAGACGCAGGAATCGATGACGGCGCAGATCGCCAAGGCGATCGACGAAACGCTTGCCCCGCGCGGCGTCGCGGTGATGATCGAAGCCGAACATATGTGCATGGCGATGCGTGGCGTGCAGAAGCAAGGCTCGACAACGCTAACCACCACATTTACGGGTACGTTCCAGACGGAACCGGCTGAACAGGCCCGGTTCATGACGATGCTCAGGGGCTTCAAGTAAGGCTCCGACAGACGGAGCCTTTCCATGACGCTCACCTTCGACGCTCCCTCCTCCAACAAGGCTGAACTGGAAACCGGTCCGGCCTTCACCCCGCGCTTCGATGAAAAGGGGCTGATCACGGCTGTCGTCACGGATGCGCGGGACGGTGAGCTTTTGATGGTCGCCCACATGAACGCCGAGGCCCTGGCTTTGACGATCGAGACGGGTGTCGCGCACTATTACAGCCGTTCGCGCAAGAGCCTCTGGAAGAAGGGCGAAAGCTCCGGCAACCTGCAGACGGTCAAGGAGATCCGCACCGATTGCGACCAGGATGCGATCTGGTTGAAAGTGTCCGTCGCCGGTCACGACGCCACCTGCCATACCGGCCGCCGGTCCTGCTTCTACCGCATGGTCGGCGCCGAAAACGGCAAGGCCATGGTCGAAATCACCGACGACCATAGGCACTTCGACCCCGCAGAAATCTATGATAAAAATTAAGCATCGCGCATCTTTTTGGTGCGGGCACATGCTATATTTATCTTTTGGAAACCAAGCGAGCGCCTAATCCTTTGGCAAGGATGCGGCGCTACGAGGGAACGGCAACGTTCCCGGCTGTATTGCAAACTGTATCCAATGTTTATCGATCCTGCCGCAATCGGCGACGGGATCGGTGATATACCTAAGAACGGTGCCAGTCTTTCAGCAATGGACAGGACGAGGCCGGCACCTGCGCCGGCTTGGCGGAGCCTCCCCAGGACGCGTGCAAGAAATTGCGTTCCTTCAGGATCGAATCCGATCCCTGAAAGTTAAGTCAGTCGTGAATTACCACAGCGACCTTCGCGCATCTTCATCGACGTGTCGCGCTGCGGAGTATTCGGCGGTGTTGGAGGTGCCGGATGTTGAATTGGACTTTTACGCGTAGCAACCAGATTGCAGATCTGTCCGGCCCGGACGGCACATCGATTTCAACAACACCACCAGAACCTGCGACACCTCCGCAGAGACCGAAGATCGCAATTGCCCTTGGGGGCGGCGCCGCGCGCGGCTGGGCCCATATCGGCGTGCTGCGAGCGCTCGACGAAGAAGGCATCGAAGTTGGCATGATTGCGGGCACCTCGATCGGCGCGCTCGTCGGCGGTTGCTATCTTGCCGGCAAGCTCGACGAACTCGAGACCTTCGCACGCTCCCTCACCGTCCGGCGGATTGCGGGACTGCTCGATTTCGCTATTGGCGGCGGCGGTCTCTTTGGCGGACTGAGGCTGACCAAGCGCATGCAGGAGCATCTGCAGGGACTTAGCATCGAAAGCCTCGACAGGCCATTCATTGCCGTTGCGACCGAAGTGCATAGTGGGCATGAGGTTTGGCTCGAAAAAGGATCGCTCATCACCGCGATCCGCGCTTCCTACGCCTTGCCCGGCATCTTCGAGCCGATCAAGGCGAACGGACGCACGCTCATCGACGGCGCGCTCGTCAACCCCGTCCCGGTCTCTGTCTGCCGCGCTCACGAGCAGCAGCTCGTCGTCGCCGTGAACCTCAACTACGAGCTCTATGGCCGCTCAGCCGTCGTCAAACACAGCGCCGGCATGGGGACGCCGGATGCCCCGGCGCAGGAAAAGGAAGCGACCCTTCACTCCCGCCTCGGCATGACCGGCGTGATGGTTCAGGCCTTCAACATCATCCAGGATCGTATTTCCCGTGCTCGTCTTGCCGGCGACCCTCCGGACCTGGCTTTGCACCCCAAGCTCAACGATATCGGCCTATCGGAGTTTCACCGTGCAGGTGAGGCGATCGACCGAGGCTACCACGAAGCGAAGGCCAAGCTCGTGGAGATCCGCCGGATGCAGGACGCCCTCGTGCGCTGACGAGCGATCTTCCGTCGATCTGTTGCGGGTTATCCGCGCAGCGATTGTGCGCGGGGTCGTTGTCCCATTACGGGGAATGCGTCGCGAACCGCGAGCAGGCCGCATCGCGCCATAAGACCTTGCCGCCCGATCGCTACAGCGCCGCGCGCCTTATCAGACACGCAAAGGTCGCTGCAGCACTTTGATTTTCTGCATGTCTTTGTCCTTAAATCGAGGTCGATTTAAGGAGACATGCAGTAGGCACGAACAGGGCAAAGCATTTAGCCGGCGATATAGGCCTTGATCTGCTCGGTCTCGTGCTCGATCGCACGGATGTGGTGTTTGATCACGTCGCCGATCGAAACAATGCCGGCGAGCTGGCCATTTTTTTCGACCGGCAGGTGGCGGGCCCTGAGCTTGCTCATCATTTCCATCAGGGCCTGAACGGACATTTCCTCGGTGCAGCAGTAGACATTTTGCCACATGACGGCCGCGACCGACCTTTCGAGACAGGTCGCTCCCTGCTTGGCGATCGCTGCGACGATGTCGCGCTCGGTGAGGATGCCTGCGATCTGATCATCCGCATCGACGATGATGACCGCACCGATATGATTGTCACGCAAGAGAATGGCAGCCTGTTGGACTGTCATCTGCGGGCCGACCGTTACGACGTTGCGACCCTTTTCATCGAGTATTGCTTTTACTGACATGCGCACATCTCCCGTTGCGACAACTCCGGGTCGGCAGGGCAAGGTCCAGCCGTCTCTCGTGCGGTACGGTCGGGCGATGGAACCTGTACCCTGGCCGCTTATGATCGCCTGCCCGCGTGCTCCTCAGACGCGGACGGGCTTTCTATACCCGGCCTTCACGGGCCGCCTAGCCTTTCGACAATCGGCGACCGTAACAAATGGTGCGCCAGCGCTCCGGGGAAATCAAGCGCTCACAAGCGCCGTCCGCCGATCTTTCGACGTCGTCAGTCGCGGGGGTCGAAAAGGCCGAAGAGAAGGAAGCCGAAGAGGAAGCCGCCGATATGCGCTTCCCAGGCGATGCTACCCGCCCCCCCAGGCGTGAACATGCCGAGCCCGATCAGAAAGTTGGTGAGGAACCAGATCCCGGCGAACATCACGACAGAGCGATTTGCCAGCGCCTCACTGACGGGCAGCCGCCGGTTGAGATGGGCAAATTGCCGGCTGATCCGCCCGCTTGGCGAAAAGACGAAGCGCGCCGCCGCGCCCATGAAACCGGAAACGACGCCCGAGGCACCGACGACCACGATCATCTCGCCCCAGTGAAATGCCGTGTGCAGCGCAACTGCGGCCGCAGCCGAAAGGCACCAGAATACCGCAAGCCGTCCCATGCCGATGCGGCGCACGACCGGCGCACCGAAAGCGACCATCCAGAAGATATTGAAGATCAGGTGCTCCCAGCTGCCATGCAGGAACGAATAGGTAATGGGGCTCCAGAGCCAGGCGAGCCCCTGCTCGGCCAGGGGATGATCGTAGCGCGCCGGCAGAAAGGCGAAGTTGAAGATGATCTCCTGATCGATCGCAGGCGCCAGAACATAGGTGCGCAAGGCATGAATGGCGATCAGAAACAGCAGAATGCCGGTAAGTCCGGCCGGCAGATTGAAGGCAGGCTCACGTGACGGACTGGCGGCGCTGTCCCGGTCCGTCTCCGGTGGCGTTGCCGTCTGATCTCGTTCCATGGTTGCTGCTTTCTCCATCGATTGGCCCGTTCGATCGCATTCGATCGAGGCGATGGCATGACATCGCGGGATTCGGACCGGACTGGGGCGACCAGCCATAAGCAAACAAAAAAAGACCGTCCAGTAAAAACTGAACGGTCGCCAAGCTCAGATCCGAGCTCCAGTTCAAGTGCCGAAGCCAACGCTTCGTGAAGTCATGTCTTTCAGTGCCAGTCGCAGTGCTCCAGCGCAATCGAAACCATTCGTTAACCTTAATTTCGAGCTGGCATGCTTTTCGCTCCATTGATCTCAAGACCGCAATGATCGGCCAAACATGTGCCAGACCGGCACAAGCGGGCCGCAGAAATGGAATGAACGCAAGATGCGCAGCAAGACGACCATGGAGCTTTTCCGATACTGGAACACCATTCGCGGCAAGCGCGACCTTCCCTGTCGGGACGAACTCGAGCCGGGGGACATCCGCGCACTGTTGCCCAACCTGTTCATTCTCGAGCGTGATCGCAACGGCATCTCGTTTCGTCTTGGGGGAACCCATGTCTGCGCACTCTTCGGCCTTGAACTGCGCGGGCGACAATTCGGCATGCTGTGGCTGAACTCGCAGGCTGCCAAGACGCAGCGCATCGCCGGCCAGGTGATGACGCACCGGGTGCCTGTGATGCTGTCCGCCAAAGGGCGCACAGCCGATGCACGCGAGGTCGAGGTCGAAATGCTGCTGTTGCCGCTCGCCTCAACCGAGGGTGCAAGCGACCGAATCCTTGGCGCGCTCTCGCCACTTTCCCGCCCGTACTGGTTGCATGCGACATCGGTGGAAGGCCTCGACGTCACCGGCATGAAAATCCTCGACCCCGACCGCACAGCCGTGTTTCGCGAAGAGCCGGCGGTGGAACACGTCTCCCCGCGTGCAGAATCCCGCGCTGGCGAAGGGTTTTTGGGAGAGTCCCGTCGCGTCGGACATCTTCGCATTCTGGAGGGCGGACGACGCGAATGATCGCTGCTGCTGTCCCGGGTTGGCCACGCGGACCAACCGCAGGACGAACATTCTATTAACCCGAACGTTCTAAACTCCGCCTGCCAAAATACGTCATGCAGAGTCATCATGTTCTCATTCCAGCACGCTCAGAATACCGCTCCGAAGCCGCATCACGAAGGTGCGTTCCAGCGCGTTTCCGTGAACCTTGCTGGACGGCTGATGCTGGCCAATCGCGACGAATATGATTGCACCGCCGTCGACATGTCGCCGGGTGACGTGCTGCTTTCCTCCCCGGCACGGCCGCGGGCGGGTGAGCGCATCATCGCCTATATCGACCATGTCGGCCGCCTTGAAGGCACCGTGTCGCGCATCGCCGACGATGCCTTCGTGATTCAGCTCAACGCCACCGAACGCAAGCGCGAGAAGTTGGCTGCGCAGCTCACCTGGATCGCCAACAAACACGAACTCGGTCTGCCCGAGGATCGGCGCCACGACCGCCTTGCGCCGCGCAAGACGTCAACCGAGCTGACGCTGGACACCGGCGAAAAATTCCCTTGCCGCATCATCGACCTCTCGCTCTCCGGCGCGGCCGTCGATATCGAGAACCGCCCGCCGATCGGCACCCCGGTCCTGCTCGGCAACATGAAGGGCAAGATCGTTCGCCATTTCCAGGAAGGCTGCGCCATCGAGTTCTCGGGCGTACAGTCGCGCGAAGCATTGACGGAATTCCTCTAAGGGCGTGTCCGCGCGACCCTCACTGGCCTACCCCGATCAAGATCGTTGCCTTGTCACCCCGATCGCGCACCAGCCCCCTGAGGCTCCGCGCCACTTCTTACGCGTGATTGCGGGCCGCCCCGATATGCGCAACGACAGACCAGCCAATCGCTGGCCCGATCCTGCGGCACGAAACCAACCTTGGCTTTCACAGTAGACCTGCCCCACGGGCCGCGACGACGCTGTCCGCGCGGACTGGGCGACCGGCATCGCCTCGCTGACGACGACTGCTTCATTTCGGTACATCTCGATCCGACCGCGACTTCTGACCGCAAATATTTTTTCGAACAAATTCAAGGCGCGACGCTTATTTGAAGTCGAAAAGCGACGACAAGATCGACGTCATCCGCCCCTGGCGCGACGCATCGCGACCGCGATTTTCCGGCAGCCACTGCTCCTGTCGCTCTGCGGATCGGCATAGGCCTATTGATTACAATCGCTTACATCGTCAAGGAAACATGAATGGAAGATCGCTCCGTCGAGAAATCGATAAAATTTGACTCAAATTCGATTTAAATAAAAATCAAATTCTATTCTTGTTTTATTCTTATACTGCTTTCATTTGTACTTGTTTTTAGTTCGCAAGTTCGCGAGCGATAAAAACGTCTGTGCCATTGTCGAACCACAACGGGGAGACAATCATGCTCAAGACAATCACCAAGATGATCGCGGTTGCGGTCCTTTTCACCGGCGGCCTGATCGAAACGGCGCTGGCGCTTCCGGCCAACATGGTCGTCACCGGTGCAACCAACCCGCCGATCGGTCACTACGAGTTCTGCAAGATCTATCCGTCGGAGTGCACCTCCAACGGTAAGGTCCGCGGCCCGATGATGCTGACGCGCGAAGGCTGGCAGAAGATTCTCGAGGTCAACTACGACGTCAATCAGGCGGTCACCCCGATGACCGACATGGAAATTCATGGCGTCGAGGAGAAGTGGTCCTATCCAGACACGGTTGGCGACTGTGAAGACTATGTCCTCTTGAAGCGTCGCAAACTGATCGAGAACGGTTTCTCTCCGTCGGACCTCCTGATCACCGTCGTTCTGCAACCGAACGGTGATGGCCATGCCGTTCTCACCGTGCGCACTGACCGTGGCGACTTCATTCTCGACAACATGCGCAACAAGGTGCTGCTGTGGTCGGACACCGAATACACCTACCTCAAGCGCCAATCGACCGAACACTCCGGTCGCTGGGTCAAGCTCCAGGACGGCCGCACCGTCGCCGTCGGCAGCGTACGGACGCAGTAAGCACAGAAGACATCGGAGGCGGCGCGCCTTTCGCAGCAGCCTCCACCATTCCAGGGCACCGGTCATAAACATCCCCGTCCAGACCGAGCCTCGGCCGGTTCCGCGTCCCTCGGAACCGGCCGTTTTTATGACCGGCATTCCCGGCGCTAAACCGTGTCGCGATCTTTCTTTAAGTTTTTGATGTTTCGCATGTCGTTTTCGCAAAACCGCTGCGCACTTTTGCGCGACATGCTTTCGCAGCTCGAAGGGGAATTCACAGAAAATTAACCATCCTCGACCAGCGTCGGGCAAGCGACGTCGTCCATCCTACGATGCGCGGGAATGCGTGAGCCGAACAACGGACCGCCGGGGTTCGGCCATCGCGATGGGACAGCCCAACGATGAGCAGCTCTTCAAACGACATTCACGAACCGGAGCTCCGACCGCTGCTGTCGCCCGGCTTCGTCTACCGGGTGATGGCAGCGGTCGCGGTGCTTGCGGCGCTGACGGCTGCCATCTCATTTGCAGGGCGTTGGTTCGGCGAAAACCTCGCCCTTGCCGGCCACACCGCGAGCAACGAGCTTTTCGACATCTTCATCGGCCAGGATCACTTGCGCCTGCCGGCCAACATGATCCGCTTCGAGGCACAACGCGCCACCTCGATCGTCGAGCGCGTCGATCTCTACCTGACCTGGCCGGGGCTCGAAGGTTACAGCGCCCGGAGCCGGGCACTCTTCAACAATGTCGACGCACCCGAAAGCCTCCTTTTCCTGCAGATTTCCCAAAGCACGATGTCGCGCGACATGTCCGGGCGGCTGGAGCCGATCTATTCGCAGGTCTTCGACGGCGCGCCCACGGCTGGCCCGGCCGGGCTGACGGAGCACGCAGTCAAGCCGACATCCAGCTATGCGGGCGAAGTGTTCTTTACCGCTGAGACGAGCACCCAGGCGCCCTACGTGGTGCGCTGCCTCGGCCCACAATCCATCTCGACCAGCGCCGATTGCCAGCGCGACATTCACGCCGGAAAGGACCTCGCCGTGCTCTACAGATTCTCCAACAAACTGCTGCCGCGGTGGCGCGAAATCGACCAAGCGATCACCGCCTTCGTCAAAAACCGTCTCGTGCCCTGATTTCGTCTAACTGGTGTGGTGCAGGCAGCCTGCCGCACCATTGCGCTACACCGGCATCGCCCTTGTACAAATGCGTTCGATTCCGGAAACCAATCATTCATCATAAACCGATTGGTAACGCTATGCCGATACTGTCTCGAGAACGGTCGTTCCCGGAGGCGGCGTCCGGACAACCCCATGACATGAGAATAAAGAGTAGCGTAGTGTCCCAATCCGGTTTTTTTGATCTCGCGAAGCGCCCGTTCGGTGCTCTTTCAAAGATGGTAGGACGGGTCGTCCTTGCGGGCGCCATTGCATCGGCCGCCTTTGCCGCACCGGCCTTCGCCGCCTCGAACTATGCCAATCCGAAATATTCGGGCATCGTCGTCGATGCCAAGACCGGCAAGATTCTTTACGGCGAGGATGCCGACGAACTGCGCTATCCCGCGTCTCTCACCAAGATGATGACGCTCTATCTGACCTTCGAAGCGCTCGAAGCCGGTCGGATCACAAAGTCCACCTCCATCCCCTTCTCGAAGAACGCTTCCGCCGAGCCGCCATCGAAGCTTGGTGTGCGTGCCGGACAGTCGATCACCGTCGAACAGGCGATCCTTTCGCTCGTCACCCGCTCGGCCAACGATGCGTCGACGGCGCTCGGTGAATATCTCGGCGGTTCGGAGCAGCGTTTTGCCCGCATGATGACGAACAAGGCCCGGGCGCTCGGCATGACGCGCACGACCTATCGCAATGCCAACGGCCTGCCCGACCCGGAACAGCGCACGACCGCGCGCGACCAGGCTCGTCTCGGCCTCGCGCTTCGCCAGCATTTTCCGCAGTATTACGACTACTTCTCCACCCGCAGCTTCCGTTTCGGCAAGCAGACGATCGGCAATCACAACCGCCTGCTCGGCAATGTCCGCGGCGTCGACGGGATCAAGACCGGTTACACCCGTGCGTCGGGCTTCAATCTCGTGACCTCGGCTCAACTCGAGGGCCGCAGCATCGTCGCCGTGGTCATGGGCGGCACCTCCGGCGCCAGCCGTGATGCGCAGATGCGCCGGCTCGTCGCAAAGTACATGCCGTCGGCATCGCGCCGTGGTGACGGCAATCTGATCGCCGAGACCAAGCCTACTCCCGTTCCAGCCGAAGAGACCGAAGTCGCTTCCGCAGCGCCCGTTGCTGAGACACCTGTGGTCGCGGCCGCTGCCAGCGGTCACGACCTGCCCAACACCGGCCCGGTTCCTGGCATCCGCTACAACGGCGAAAGCGCGAGCAGCGTGCAGATGGCCTATGCCGGCAACAAGCGCGCGTCGGACAACCCCGTTCTTTCCCCGAAGATCGTTCCCAACACGCTCGACGCCCAGAGCCTGAAGCTCCGTCAGCCTGTTGCCGCCGGCATGGTCGACGCCCAGATCACCAACTCCGTTCCGAAGAAGGCCGACGCCACCACGGCAGAGGCCACCGCAAAGGCAGAGCCGGTCGAGGTCGCAAAGGCTGAACCGATGCCGGCTCAGTCGCAAGGCTGGGTAATCCAGATCGGCGCGACGCCGGACAAGGATCAGGCCATGACCCTCCTTGGCAATGCCAAGGACAAGGGCGGCAAGGCCCTGCGCAACGCAATGCCCTTCACTGTCGCTTTCGGCCAGGTCTATCGCGCCCGTTTCGGCGGCTTCGACGACCAGAATGCAGCGGTCAATGCCTGCAAGGCCCTGAAGAAGAAAGGCATCTCCTGCTGGGCAAGCCAGCAGTAAGGTCAAAAGTTTTGGTGGCCGGATGTGTTTGTTTTCCGGCCGCCTTCCTCGGATTTGTACAGCGTAACGAGGTAAATCATGGCGATGAACGAAAACGTTCCGGGTGTCACCCCGCTGCCGGGACGGCGCGCTAAGCCGTCGCGCATCAACCTGCATCCCCTGCACGAGGCGGCCATGCGCATTGCCGATCTCGGGCTGAACCGGTCGAAGGCGAAGACGCGCGATCTGGTCGGGATGCTCCTGACGCACGGAGCGCGCGCCTGGCGATCGACGCAGCCGCGGGCCGGCATTCATCTTCACGTGACGGGGCCGAACCGGCGCCATCCCCTAAGAATGCGGATCACCTGAACGTTCATGAAATTCCAAAAGGCGGCCTGTGCCGCCTTTTTTCTTGTTGCGACACCGCCGCAACCATGCGCGTGCCAGCATCGCAACCTGCCCTGTGATGGGTCGTCAGGTCATCCATATTGAAGATTAGAGAAGTCCGAGTTCCGCCAATTCGCGGCGCAGCTCGAGCGGCATCTCGGCACCGCCACCGGAAAGCGACGCAAGGTCGCGCGGCGCATCCTTGTCGGTGAGATAGCGCCAGCCCTGGAAGGCACGCCGCGGCTGCAACTCCGTCTCGACCACTTCAGGGCCAAGCAGCAGATTGCAGCGGCCGATACCCTCGCCATCCGTGAAGGTTTCGATACCGATCAAGGACTGTCGCGCCTGCACGGTCCCCTTGATCACCCAGTAGAGCGAACCGCCGCTCAGCAGTTCCTCCACCCGTTTCGGCACCATGCGGGTCGTGTGGAAGGAATGGGGCTCGAGGCCAGCGGCCATGGCGGCCATAGCCTTGCGCGAAACCCATTCGCGCAGGTCCTCGATCGATTCCGCTCCGACGCAGAGCTTTATGAGATGCAGAGACATAGCTGTTTTGAACACCCGTCCGGCCGTTGCGGTCAAGCGGCCGGACGCTGTTCATCCACAATCACCGTGGCGGCTCAACATTCGACGACGTTGACCGCGAGACCGCCGGTCGATGTTTCCTTGTACTTCTCGTTCATGTCGACGCCGGTTTGGCGCATCGTCTCGATGCAGGCATCGAGCGGCACAAAATGCTTACCGTCGCCCTTGAGCGCCAGCGAGGCTGCCGTCACCGCCTTGACCGCACCGAGCGCGTTGCGCTCGATGCACGGAACCTGAACCAGGCCGGCGACCGGATCACAGGTCATGCCGAGGTGGTGCTCGAGTGCGATCTCGGCGGCATTTTCGATCTGCTCGGGCGTACCGCCCATGACGGCAGCAAGGCCGGCAGCGGCCATGGCGGACGCTGAGCCGACCTCACCCTGACAGCCGACCTCGGCACCGGAGATCGAGGCGTTGTGCTTGATGATGCCACCGATTGCGGCAGCCGTCAGCAGATAGTCGCGGATGCCCTCCTGATCCGCGTCGTCATGGAAATGCATGTAGTAGCGGATAGTGGCGGGGACGACGCCTGCTGCACCGTTGGTCGGCGACGTGACGACGCGGCCGCCGGCGGCATTCTCTTCATTGACCGCCATCGCGTAGACGCTCAGCCAGTCGTTGGCGAGCAGCGGGTTGGTCTTGTTGGAGCGCCATTCTTCCTGCAGCTTGTCGTGGATCGAGCGTGCGCGGCGGCGGACCTTCAAGCCACCGGGCATGATGCCCTCCTGGCTCAGCCCACGGTCGATACAGTTGCTCATCGCGCCCCAGATGCGGTCGAGCCCGGCATTCAGCTCATCCGGCGACATGGTCGCTTCTTCGTTCGCCCGTTTCATCTGGGCGATCGTCATCCCGGAGCGGGCCGCCATGTCCAGCATCTCCTGGGCCGACGAGAACGGGAATGGCACCTTGACGCCGGCCGCCTTGTTCTTCGAGGCACGCATCGCCTCGAGTTCCGTATCGGTCACGACGAAGCCGCCGCCGATCGAATAATAGATCCGCTTCAGCAGGAGCCGGCCGTCGCGGTCGAACGCGGAGAAGGACATGCCGTTGGCATGGCCGGGCAGCGGCACCTTCTTGTCGAAGACCAGGTCCGTCTTCGGCTGGAATTCATAGGACGGATGTCCCGGCGGCGAAATGCGGCCGCTGCGCTCGACCTCGTCGATCAAGCCGTCCATGCGATCAGGATCGACCAGGTCGGGGCGTTCGCCGACGAGACCAAGGACAACCGCCCTGCCCGTGCCGTGGCCGATACCGGTATGGGCCAGCGAACCGTGCAGGCTGACCTTGATCGCCGCAACGGCAGCATGGGACGGGCGCGGCCAGTCGTCGGAAAGAATGAGTTCGAGAAAGCGGTTGGCGGCCGACATCGGCCCCATCGTATGCGAGCTCGAAGGCCCGATACCGATCTTGAACACGTCGAAGACGGAAAGAAACATAAGTTTGCCTGCCCCGGAGACTGACTCGCGGCGCACCGGCATGATTGCCCGAGCACCGCATTCACGATTGCCTCGATATCACGCTTCACGGTCTGTGCGAACCGGCGCGCTATCCTCATATTTACTGCGCGATTTTATCCTCAGATCGGCACCGATTTAAGGAAATCCGCAACAAATATAGGAACGAAGCCTAAGCGATCCCATAGCAGACGGTCAGGCGGTCAACCGACATTCGATCCCATCCGTGCGACATTGTCATCCCGCAAAGGCTCCGGGGTGTCGAGATTGGCTGCCTGGAATCAAAAACGGCGCGGCTTTTGGGAAGCCGCGCCGTCAATCAGTGGTCTTTTCTAGATACCAGATATCAAAGGCCGCCGAAAAGATAAGCAAGAACAAGAACGCCAGCGAAACCAGCCACGGCGCGTGCAGTTACGCCCCAGCAAGATTTCTGAATTGTATTGTCCATGATGTCTCCGAAAACACTCTCAACGGCCGCGAGCAGCACATTGGGTGCCCGCGTCTGGGGCCTTGCATATTGAAGAAAGTGTTACTGCGCAATGGGGAAATGTGGCGGAAAGGTGTCAGGCCCTCGCCGCTCAGTACACTAAGCTGGTGAAAACCGCGCAATTGGCCGGCGGGAGCGGAGAAAAATTCCGCCGCAATTTCATCACAGTAGTTGACGCGCCGTCGATTCCCGCGCCGCCGCGGCCACCTTGCATTTTCCAAAAGCCATGCCAAAAACACGTGTATGACCTTCGAAGATTACATAGCGCTTGTCGTGTTTATCCTGCTTTGGGCGGGTTTCAGCTGGGCGACCGACGGCACGCGCGGCTTCAAGCGGGTGAGTCTCACCCGCCTCATGAACGAGCATCGTGGCCGCTGGATCCGCAATTCGCTCAACCGCGATCTGAAGATGATCGATACGCAGATCATCGCGGGGCTGCAGGCCGGCACCGCCTTCTTTGCCTCGACGACGATCTTCGCCCTCGGTGGCTGCTTCGCTCTGCTCGGCGCAACCGAACAGGTGCAAATGATCTTCGCGGACATGCCCTATGTCTTCCATGGCGGTCGGACCGCGTTCGAGCTGAAGGTCGGTGGCCTCACCTGTCTCTTCGGCTATTCCTTCTTCAAGTTCGGCTGGTCCTACCGGCTGTTCAACTATTGCTCAATCCTGATGGGCGGCATTCCAATGACCGCCGACATGCAACGCGACCTGCAGGCGGCGGAGAAGGCAGCCGAACGGGCGATCCGCATGAACGTGCTGGCCGCCAAGCACTTCAACGCCGGGCTTCGGGCGATTTTCCTGTCGATCGGATATCTCGGCTGGTTCATCAGCCCCTATGTCTTCGTCGGGCTCACCGTCTTCGTCATCTTCGTGCTGACCCGCAGGCAGTTCTTCTCGGAGGCACGCGCGGCGCTGCTGCCGGACGCAACGCCCTGACAGCACGCGCGCCCATCGCGCTGAACGGAAACAGACCAGGCCTGACCACTTCCACCATCAGCCAACGACGCGTGTTTGGCACAAGCCAAACATGTCATTCTTCTTCACGCCCACAGGATGGCGAATGCCCATGTCCGACAGCAATGTGACTTCACCGACGACACAGATACCGGCTCAATCTGCCGCACGGGGGCGGCTCGCCTTCATCGACGTCGCACGCGGCGTGGCACTGCTCGCCATGGCTACCTATCATTTCGTCTGGGACCTCGAGTTCTTCGGCTACGTTGCCGCGGGAACCGCCGGCACCGGCGGCTGGAAGATCTTTGCCCGGCTCATCGCCAGCAGCTTCCTGTTTCTCGCCGGGTACAGCCTTGTGCTCGGACAATGGCCGAAGCTTCGCCTCGACGCGTTCATGCGGCGCTTTGCCAAAATCGCCGGTGCGGCAGCGCTGATCACGATCGCGACCTATTTCGCGTTCCCGGACACCTTCATCTTCTTCGGCATCCTGCATGCGATCGCCGCGGCAAGCGTGATCGGCCTTGTCTTCCTGCGGCTTCCCGCCGTCGTTTCCCTTGTTGCGGCGGCAGCAGCCATCGCGGCACCGTTCTATTTGCGCTCGCCGGCCTTCGATGCACCCTGGCTCTGGTGGGTCGGACTGTCGGAATCCTTCCCGCGCTCCAACGACTATGTGCCGCTGCTGCCGTGGCTCGGGCCTTTCCTCTTCGGCCTTGCCGCAGCCAAGCTCTTCCATGCGCGGCTCGTCGCGGTCCTCGCAAACCGTCCGTCCACAGGTGGCAAGGGCAAACTGTGGATGAGCCCGCTCGTCTTCGGCGGCCGTCACAGTCTGGCCATATACCTCATTCACCAGCCCGTGCTCATCGGACTGGTCTATCTCTTCTCGCTGATTTCACCGCCGACATTGCCGGATCCC
Organism: Ensifer sp. Root278; assembly: GCF_001429285.1. GTDB lineage: Bacteria > Pseudomonadota > Alphaproteobacteria > Rhizobiales > Rhizobiaceae > Ensifer. Next base: position 36,047 of record NZ_LMJJ01000044.1, on the reverse strand, counting down.
AAGCAAGCCTACCGCAGCAATTGCGTCGCGGCCTGCAACCAGGGGAACCCGGCCGTGCCGTGCGAGGCCTTCTGCGGCTGTACGCTCGACCTTCTGGTACAACAGAACCTGTTCGATAGCCTGAACAGGGGAGAGATCAACGTCAGCACCGATGAACGCATTGCGCGAATCGCGCGACAGTGCACAATGGACGTGCAATCAGGGGACTAGGACATGAATGCCTATCGTGCCAAGCCGCTGAATTTCCCGTGGCCCGCCCTGCTCTACGGCGTCGCCACGCTCGCGGCCCTTGTTCTGGCGCGATATTCCCCCATCCCCGTCGCACACGGACACAGCTGGTTTCCCTGGATCAGCGGCGGCACACTGATCATCGTCGCCATCTGGCTGGATCTCTGGGCAGTCAAGACCTTGCTCGACCGGCACACGGCCGTCATGCCCTACCGGTCGGCGACCTGCCTCGTCACCTACGGCCCCTTCCGCTTCACACGCAACCCGATCTATCTCGGCTACACCCTGATGATGGTCGGCTTCGGTCTGGCGACGCTCAATCCTTGGTTCTTCATCACGGCGATCGCAGCGGTGATGCTGACGACCGTCTTTGCCATTCGCAACGAAGAGCGGCATCTGCTGTCGCGCTTCGGCTTCGAGTTCGAGCGTTATTGCCGGCACACCAGCCGCTGGATCTGACCAAAAGACCGCACAGCCCAAAACCAAAAAGGGCAGCGCGGACGCCACCCTTCGAAACTTTCGCCTTTAAGAATACGCCCGCCTGCTCAGGTACCGACGCCGATCTCCGCGAGACGCGTCAGGCAAGCCTCCTCGACATTGTCGAGCTCTGCCAGCGTGTCTTCGATATCCTTGCGCTTCTGCCGAAGCTCCTCGCGCTTTTCCTCGACACGGTTCATCAAGAGCCGAAGCTGGCCCATCTCGCCGGGTGGATCCTTGTAGACCTGGATGATTTCGCGGATTTCGGCAATCGTGAAGCCGATGCGCCGGCCACGCAGAATTTCCTGGATCAGCCGCCGATCCGCAGGCCGGAACAGGCGCGTGCGTCCACGGCGTTCAGGATGAATGAGGCCCTCGTCCTCATAGAACCGCAGCGTTCGGGTGGAAATGCCGAATTCCCGCGTCAATTCGGTGATGCTATAATATTTATTCACGCTGCCATTCCATGATTTACTGCATCGTTCCTAAAATCGGTATCGATTTAAGGTCAAAATTATGCAGCAGGTCAAAGTGTTACAGCGATCTCAGCGTGTCATGGAAGACGCGCGCGCTGTAATGCGTATACACTATCGTTGACCTTGACGTAAAAGTCAAACAACGGCGTTCACCTCACGTGACGTGAAACCACCACGTGGCGATGCCGAGAAAACTGAAGAAACCGGTGATGTCGGTGATGGCCGTCACGAAAACGGCGGAAGACACGGCCGGATCGGCACCGAAGCGGTCCAGGCAGAGCGGAACGAGGATGCCGCCAAGTGCTGCGGCCATCATATTGATCAGCATGGCCGTGGCGATGATACCGCCGATGTTCGGGTCCTGAAACCAGAGACCGGCGAGCAGGCCGATCAGCGTGCCGAAGATCATGCCGTTCAACAGCCCGACCCCGGCTTCGCGCCGGATAATGCGCGGCGCGTTGTGAATGTCGAGGCCGCGGGTCGCAAGCGCGCGGACGGTAACGGTCATGGTCTGCGAACCGGCATTGCCGCCCATGCCGGCGACAATCGGCATCAGAATGGCGAGCGCGACGATCTGCTGAATGGTCGCATCGAAAAGCCCGATGACCGAGGCGGACATGCACGCCGTCATCGAATTGATGAACAGCCACGGCACGCGTGAGCGCGATGCCTCGGCAACCGAGTCCGAGAGCTCTTCATCGCCGACACCGCTCAAGCGCAAGAGGTCTTCTTCCGCTTCTTCTTGAATGACGTCGACGACGTCATCGATGGTGAGCACTCCGACCAGCCTTCCGTTGTCATCGACGACCGCGGCGGAGAGAAGGTCATATTGCTCAAACAGTTGCGCTGCCTCTTCCTGGTCCATCTCGGCCGGAATCGCATGACTCGTGTCGTGCATGATCGCATCGACCTTGACCGAGCGCTTGGTCCGTAGAATGCGGTCGAGGTCCATGGCACCGAGCAGCTTGAAGGTCGGGTCGATGACAAAGATCTGCGTGAAGCTCTCGGGCAGGTCCTCGTCTTCGCGCATGTAGTCGATCGTCTGGCCAACGGTCCAGAATGGCGGCACCGCCACGAACTCGGTCTGCATGCGCCGGCCGGCGGTGCTCTCCGGATAATCGAGCGAGCGGCGAAGGCGAACCCGTTCCGTAAAGGGAAGCTTCGCCAGGATCTCGTCCTGATCTTCCTGGTCGAGGTCCTCGAGAATGTAGACGGCGTCGTCCGAGTCCATTTCGCCGATAGCCTCGGCGATCTGCTCGTTCGGCAGATGCTCGACGATATCGAGACGGATGGCCTCGTCGACCTCCGTCAGCGCCGAAAGGTCGAATTCCTTGCCGAGCAGTGAGACCAGCGCCAGGCGCTGGTCAGGCTGGATCGCTTCAAGCAGGTCGCCGAGTTCCGACGAATGCAGGCCGGCGACGTGCTGGCGCAGATAGATCGTATCGCGATCGGCGATCGCGGCCCCGACATGCATGAGGAAATCGGAACGGACCGAACCGTCGTCGGCATAGATGTCCGAGCCGTCAAAGGTCTTGACGTCTTCGATACCGCTGTCGTCGTCGCCGATATTGCTCATGGGCGCCCTCGAAACGATTGCTGCTTTCCGGTGCTCCATCATACGGGCCGGAAAGAATGCGTCACTGACGGTTGGTGCCCCTCTTCCGCTGCCGTGCTCCGGAAGTTGGGTCCTACAGCCCTGCTAGCGCAAAGCCCCGCCGAGGTCCACAGCACAGATACCACCCTGTGCGCGGCGATAACAGTTTTATTCAAGCTGTTGCAAATACATGAGAAACCGGCTGCATCTCGACACGGTCGACATCGATCGCGCGATCGGCTAGCACTTCTCTTCGTTCCCTGGAACCGGAATCGATTTCAGAGGACGAAACAGCAGCCCAAGGTTTACGCCGCCTCTTGCGCTCCTCAACGGGACGTACGGCGCCGCAAACGCTGCAGCCGAGGAACATCTGATGGCGATCCGTCCCATTGTCCGTTTTCCCAGTCCCTTGCTGAGCCAGAAGGCGGACACCGTTACCCGCTTTGATGCGGCGCTCGAGGCCCTTGCGGACGACCTTCTGGACACGATGCGAGCGGCACCGGGCATCGGTATCACCGCTCCGCATCTCGGCGTGCTGCAAAGGGTGACGGTGATCGAGCTCGACCGGGAGAGCGGCGTCAGGATTTACATCAATCCTGAGATCGTCTGGAACTCCGCCGAAGTCATGAAACATGCGGAAGGCAGTGTTTCGATGCCAGGGGTCTCGGAAGACATCGAGCGACCGCAAACCGTGCGCGTTCGCTATCAAAGCCTTTCAGGCGAAAAGGTCGAAGAGGAAGCCGAAGGGCTGATGGCCATTTGCCTGCAACATGAGATCGACCAGCTCGACGGTATTTTCTGGACCCAACGCCTCTCGCGCCTGAAACGCGATCGGGCGATCAAGAAATTCGAAAAGCTGACAAGGGAACAGACGCGCGTCTAGGACTTCCCGCGGACAGCATCCAATGACTCCCAGTTCACCAAGGATCGAACAATGAAGCCAACATATCTTGCAGTCATCGGCCTCCTGGCCCTCGCCGGTTGCAACAGTGCCCAACAGAGTCTTGAGCCCCTGCCCGAGAGCCTGACCTACGGCGAAAACGCCAGCAAAAGAAAGACGCAGGCCGCTCCCGGCACCATGGTTCAGCACCGTTTCATGTATGAAGGGCAGATGGTCTACGAAACCTATGAGGTTCAGCCCGATCACAGCTTCAAGCTTATCCGCCGCCGCATGGACCAGAGCGGACCGCAAGGCAACAGCTGACGACGTGGACGCAGGGCGGGGCAAGCGCGCGGCGCGCGGTGCAAGCGACCCAGGCTTGGCGTGTGCAATCAAATGTTTCGGCCGACTACCTTGGAAAGGCGGAGTAGACCGCCGTTTCGAAGTCAAGGTAGCCCCCGATCGAGGCCGGGTCGACGAAGGGCAATATCTGCGTCGCCCAGAGGCCGCCGAGACCATTTTGGCGGTCTATCCAGTAATAGAGGTTTGCAAGCCCAGCCCAGGCCAGCGCGCCGGCCGGTCGGCCTGTCGGCGCGGCTTCATCATTGATCATGAAGCTAAGCCCCCAGGATTTCGGCATTCCGGGGAAAAATTCGACGTCGTGCGAAAGGCTCGGTATCACCCCGGGAAGCTTTTTGATCTTCTTTTCTCCGAGGCCATTCTTTTCCGCCATTGCGACGGTTTCGGGTTTCAGCACGCGGCCGCCGGGTGCCACCCCGTCGTTCAGCCACATGCGAATAAATTTTGAGTAATCGGTAGCTGTCGAGTAGAGGCCATGCCCACCCATTTGGACCTCGGGTTCCTGGGGGAACCGGAAATCGGGCACCGGCTGCAATCGCCCTGCATCGTCCCGCTGATGCAGCGTGACCACGCGTGAGGCCATCGCTGGGGTCAATGCAAAACCGGTATCGTCCATGCCGAGCGGCTGAAGGATTCGCTCGGTCATCACCTCGCCCAATCGCTTACCGGCTATGCCCTCCACCACCTGTCCGGCCCAGTCCAGGTTGCTTCCATATTCCCAGTCGTCGCCTGGATCGAACAGCAATGGGGTGCGGATGGACGCATAGGAGCTCGTGATCACGCTGGGCTGCCCATGCTGCCGGGCCAACCTGGCGTAGGTCTCATTGAAGAAGTCGTATCCAAAGCCAGCCGTATGCAAAAGCAGCATGCGCGTCGTGATATCCCGCTTGGGCGGGCGGAGCTTCGGGTTCCCGGAGGAATCAAAGCCATCGATCACCTGCAGCTTGCCGATCTCGGGAGCGTATCGCCTGGCTGGAGCATCGAGATCGAGCCTGCCCTCTTCGACCAGTTGCAGGCAGGCAGTGCCGGTGATCGCTTTCGTCATCGAGAAGAGCCCGAAGACGCTGTCGGCGGTCATGTCCGCATCGCCACCCAATGCTCGCTTTCCGGCTGCACCGGTGTAGATATCGCCCCGTCTATCTGTGGCAATCGCGACGACGCCGGGCACGCCATCCGCGGCGCTGACGACGGTATTGAGGATTGCATCGGCAACAGCCCTGAGATCGCCGCCCAAAGGAACCTCCCAAGCAAACAGGCTTCGTCATTGGTGCAGGTCGCCCAGCCACCGCCGCGCCCAGAAAACTGCTCCAGCCCGGCCCTCGTTCTGGAATACCGCGCCAAGGTTAGCACCAAATAACATTCCAAGCCATTTCGCCTGCAACGTGGCGGTGCTCGTTCACTCTTTTTCCGCGGCGGCAAGCGCTATGCACGCCGAAGTGCGGTCGGAAGATGTATTGAGGTTTGCGGGCTTGCAGCGTCGGCCCGAGGCTGAGCCGCGCGGTGGGCTCAAGACCTAAGCGTTGGAGATAAAAACGAAAAAACCGGCCGAAGCCGGTTTTGGTGCGGTCGAGAAGACTCGAACTTCCACGGGTTGCCCCACAGCGACCTCAACGCTGCGCGTCTACCAATTCCGCCACGACCGCATCGTGGTAGATGCCGACCTGCGCCGGCGGGGGTGCATGTAGCAAAAGCCCCCGCAGTGCACAAGAGATGGCTGTGCACAATTCGGGCGATCATGACAGAACTCAGCGGCCCGTCGCATTGCGAGCGAACCGGCCAGGTCGCCTTTCCGCGCATCAAGCGCGCGCACCTTGTCGGCCACCGCGCCGAGACCGATTGTTGGGCGCGGGATCCCGTTCGTCTTCGGCCATTCGCCAGCAAAGAGAGCGCGCTCCTTCCCACCGTGCCAAACGCCTACGCTTGATTGGAAACGTCCAGAAAAGGGATGTGTCAGCGACGCGATTCCGCGCAGCTCGCCGTGTTCGCTAGGCAGGATAAAAACAAAAAACCCGGCCAAAGCCGGGTTTTTTTGGTGCGGTCGAGAAGACTCGAACTTCCACGGGTTGCCCCACAGCGACCTCAACGCTGCGCGTCTACCAATTCCGCCACGACCGCATCGTGGTAGGTGTCGACCTGCGTCGACGGGGCTGCATGTAGCAAAAGCCCCTGGGGGGCACAAGGGGATGACGACAGAAATTTGACGGGAAATGAAACTATTTCAACAGCCCGCTGGGGAAGCGTTGGAAACGCTGGACTCTTGTCACGCGCCATCCCATTTACAAGCTCTGAAAACAGGAATGCAGACCGAATGCAGCGTGAGAATCTGAGCCAGACCATGTTCGCCCCCCCGGAATCACCCCCGGTTCGCTGGCGGATTGCCTCTGATCTGGTGGATTATCCACAGGCAGTCGAACTGATGGAACAGGAAGCTGCCGCGATCGCCGCCGGCACCGCGGACGAACTCGTCTGGCTGGTCGAACATCCGCCGCTATACACAGCCGGTACCAGCGCCGATGTTGCTGATCTGGTGATGCCGGATCGCTTTCCGGTGTTCTCGACGGGTCGCGGCGGTGAATACACCTATCACGGGCCGGGCCAGCGCGTCGTTTACGTTATGCTCGACCTCAAGCGCCGAAAGCAGGACGTGCGCGCCTTCGTCGCTGCGCTGGAAAGCGTCGTGATCTCCACGCTCGATTCGATGAATGTGAGAGGTGAGCGCCGCGAAGATCGGGTCGGCGTCTGGGTTCGCCGCCCGGAAAAGCCCGCCCTGCCCGATGGTTCGGTGGCGGAAGACAAGATTGCCGCGATCGGCATTCGCCTGCGCAAATGGGTAAGCTTCCACGGCTTCGCACTGAACGTCGATCCGGATCTCGACCATTTCGGCGGCATCGTGCCCTGCGGTATTCGCGGCTACGGCGTAACAAGCCTCGTCGACCTCGGCCTGCCGGTGATGATGCCGGATGTCGATATCCGGCTGCGCGAGGCCTTCGAGACGGTGTTCGGCCCGACAAAGACCGACGGCGCCTGAACCTCGACGTCCCGCCTACCGCTCGCGCCAGATAATAAAGAGGCCCGAGCCGACGATGATGGCGATGCCAAGCCATTTGGAGAGCGACGGGAAGTCTCCGAAGATGAGATAGCCGAGCGCCGTCGCCGTGACGATCTCGAAATAGTGGAATGGCGCCAACAAGGAGACAGGTGCCGCCCGGAAGGCTTTGACGACCAGCAGATGGCCGTAACCGGAGAGCGCGCCGAGGATAACCACCAGCGTCCAGCCAAGCGCCGATTTGGGCAAGGACGGCACGAAGTCGGGGCTGCCCATGCCGTTGCCGACCAGGATCACCAGCGCCATCATCAATGTGCCGCCGATGCCAGCGATGGTCTGCATCGTCAGCGGCGAGTCACCCGTACCGACCGCGCGATTGAGAAGCAGATAGCAGGCAAACACGAAGGCGCAGGCCACCGGCAGCAAGGCCGTCACGCCGAAAGCCGCGAAACTCGGCTGGATGACGATCATCGCCCCACCGAAGCCGACGATGATGGCAAGCCAGCGTCGCCAGCCGACTCTTTCCTTCAGGAACACCGCCGAAAGGCAGGTCAGGATGAAGGGCTCGACGAAATAGATGGCAAAGGTATCGGCCAGCGGCATGTACTTCACGGAAATGAAGAAGAACAGGGCCGCGGTCGCCAGCAGCACGCCGCGCAGCAGATTGGCCCAGGGTCGCTTCGGCTTCAGCGCCCGCAGGCCGCCGGCGCCAAGCAGCATCGGCAGCGTCGCCACCAGCTGGAAGAAGAACCGGTAGAAGGTCACCTGGCCGGGCGACATGCCTTCGTAGACGGCCATATACTTCGCGATCACGTCCATGCCGGGCAGGATGACCATCGCAAAGAGCATGATGGCGACGCCTTGCATCACGGTATCGGCAGGCTCGGCAGCCGCGGTTCGGGCATCGGTCATCGGGCAAGCTCCGGTTGGCCGCCGCACATTAGAGCCTAGGCTACGGTTTTCAACGGCCGAGGATGCGCCGGAGGCCGAACTATCCGCGCCTTAGCCGCAATTGACGGTGTTTTTGGCGCTTCGGGGTGGTCCCTCGCTGGCCGAATGCCTATAAGCTCAGGACCATCTTCCGCCCCGGAAGTCAAAAGCGGCTTCCTGCCGTCTCTCCGGGACCTTTGAACGTAACCGTGGCAAAGGAGATATCCATGCGCTTGTCCACCGAAACGATGATTGCCCGCCTGCGCGACACCAGCGACGGTGATACGCTGGGAGGACGCATCTGGAGGGCGCGCGACGCCGCCAACATCAGCACCAAGGACCTGGCAGACCAACTCGGAGTCCGCGCTGAAACGGTCGCCGCCTGGGAGCGCGACCGCGCCGAACCCCGGACGAACCGGCTCTTCATGCTTGCCGGCGTGCTGGGCGTTACCCCGGCCTGGCTGATCGCCGGCCTCGGCAAGGCGCCGGATTCGGACGCGGTCGATGACGAGCGCGACGGCCTTCGCGAGCAGCTTGCCCTGGTCAAGAAGCTGCACGAACAGACCGGCAAGGCCATCGCCGCACTTGAGATGGAACTCAATCGCGTTCAACAGAACATTCGTTAGCTTATTGTCGATTCCAACGGGCCGCCGCCCTGGCGGCCCGAAACCATTTTTGTCCTAGGGAGAAAATAGATGGATGTACGTGCCGCCGTTGCCGTTCAGGCAGGCAAGCCGCTCGAGGTCATGACGGTTCAACTCGAAGGCCCAAAGGCCGGCGAAGTGCTGATCGAGGTCAAGGCCACCGGCATCTGCCACACGGACGACTTCACGCTGTCGGGTGCCGATCCGGAAGGCCTGTTCCCGGCCATCCTCGGCCATGAGGGCGCCGGCATCGTCGTCGACGTCGGCCCGGGCGTCACCTCGGTGAAGAAGGGCGATCACGTCATTCCGCTCTATAAGAGCCAGTTCAGGCAGGCAAGCCGCTCGAGGTCATGACGGTTCAACTCGAAGGCCCAAAGGCCGGCGAAGTGCTGATCGAGGTCAAGGCCACCGGCATCTGCCACACGGACGACTTCACGCTGTCCGGCGCCGATCCGGAAGGCCTGTTCCCGGCCATCCTCGGCCATGAGGGCGCCGGCATCGTCGTCGACGTCGGCCCGGGCGTCACCTCGGTGAAGAAGGGCGATCACGTCATTCCGCTCTACACGCCCGARTGCCGCTCCTGCCCGTCGTGCCTGTCGCGCAAGACCAACCTGTGCACCGCGATCCGCTCGACCCAGGGCCAGGGTCTGATGCCGGACGGCACCTCGCGCTTCTCGATCGGCAAGGACAAGATCCACCACTACATGGGCTTCCCGGCCATCCTCGGCCATGAGGGCGCCGGCATCGTCGTCGACGTCGGCCCGGGCGTCACCTCGGTGAAGAAGGGCGATCACGTCATTCCGCTCTACACGCCCGAATGCCGCTCCTGCCCGTCGTGTCTGTCGCGCAAGACCAACCTGTGCACCGCGATCCGCTCGACCCAGGGCCAGGGCCTGATGCCCGACGGCACCTCGCGCTTCTCGATCGGCAAGGACAAGATCCACCACTACATGGGCTGCTCGACCTTCGCCAATTATACGGTGCTGCCCGAGATCGCCGTTGCCAAGGTCAACCCGGACGCRCCCTTCGACAAGATCTGCTACATCGGCTGCGGCGTCACCACCGGCATCGGTGCGGTCATCAACACAGCCAAGGTSGAGATGGGCGCGACCGCGATCGTCTTCGGTCTCGGCGGCATCGGCCTCAACGTCATCCAGGGSCTGCGTCTTGCCGGCGCCGACATGATCATCGGCGTCGACCTCAACAACGACAAGAAGGCCTGGGGCGAGCGCTTCGGCATGACCCACTTCGTCAACCCGAAAGAGGTCGGCGACGACATCGTGCCCTATCTCGTCAACATGACCAAACGTGGGGCCGACCAGATCGGCGGCGCCGACTACACCTTCGACTGCACCGGCAACACCAAGGTGATGCGCCAGGCGCTCGAGGCCTCGCATCGCGGCTGCACCGGCCGCAGCTGGATGGGCACCGCCTTCGGCGGCGCGCGTGGCCGCACCGACGTGCCGAAGATTGTCGACTGGTACATGGAGGGCAAGATCGAGATCGATCCGATGATCACCCACACCATGGCCCTCGAAGACATCAACAAGGGCTTCGAGCTGATGCATTCCGGCGAAAGCATCCGTTCGGTCGTTCTTTACTAAGCTAAGCTGGCAATGGCGCAATTCCGGGAAAATCGCTTCGCACTTTTCCTGGAATTGCTTCACAACCTGAACGACGCAATTCCGGACCGAAAACCGCTTCGCACTTTTCCTGGAATTGCTTCACAATCCGATTCAGAACGGCGTCGGAGTCGATTGATTTCCGGCGCCTTTTCAGTCCCGTTGAGAAACTGATACAAGATGATCTATGTCGATGCCGATGCCTGCCCGGTGAAGTCGGAAATTCTGAAGGTGGCCGAACGCCATGGAATAGAGGTGACTTTCGTCGCCAATTCCGGCCTGCGCCCCTCGCGCGATCCGATGGTGCACAACGTCATCGTCTCGGCGGGTTTCGATGCGGCCGACAACTGGATTGCGGAACGGGCGCATGAGGGCGATATCGTCGTCACCGCCGACGTACCGCTGGCCGTGCGTTGCGTTGCCGCCGGGGCGTTGGTTACCGGCCCTTCCGGACGCATCTTCGACAAGGGCAATATCGGCATGGCTTCGGCGATGCGCGATCTTGGGCAGCATTTGCGTGAAACCGGCGAGAGCAAGGGCTACAACGCCGCCTTCACGCCGCGCGATCGATCCGCCTTCCTCGAAACGCTTGACCGACTCGCACGGCAGGCGAAAAAGTGACGGTGCGGCAGCCGCTTCCGCTGCAGATCGCAGGGGTATCTGGATGACAGCGACGACGACGAGGCTCAGGCACTGGCCCTTCTACACTGCCATTCTATGCGCGCTAGCAAGCGTGCCCGTCCTCTGGTTCGTTGCGCGACGCTTCGCACTTGAAGGCGCTGCGATCACCTTCTTCTGCGTCTATCTCGTCATGTGCTGGCGGCGATTGCGGATGATGACCGGGCGGCACCTGAAGACCCATGCCAGAAACACCGACGAGCCCGAGTTCGTTATCCTCCTCGTGACATTCGGTGCGGCTGCGAGCTCGCTCATCTCGCTGTTCTTTGCGCTCAACGGCGAGAAGGCGGGATCAGCGCTGGCTCTCGGCCTCGCCTTTGCCTCGGTCGTGCTCGGCTGGGCGACGATCCATATGATGGCCGCGATGCATTATGCGCACATATACTGGGTGCCTTCCGCGGATGCGCAAACGCCGGAGCCGGCACGCGGCCTCGACTTTCCCGAGACACCCGAGCCCGGCGGTTTTGATTTCCTCTACTTTTCCTTCGTCATCGGCATGACCGCGCAGACCTCGGATGTCGCCATCACCACAACAGCCATGCGGCGCATCAATCTGATGCACGCCATCGTTTCTTTCTTCTTCAACACCGTGCTCGTCGCCGCCGCCGTCAACGCGGCCGTGCAGCTTGCCGGTTGAGCAGCATTATCCAAGGAGCAGTCCATGAAAGTCCTTTCGCAGAACACCGCTTTCGGCGGCATGCAGGGCGTCTTTTCGCACGAGTCCGAGGCTTGCAAGGGCGAGATGACCTTTGCCGTCTTCGTGCCGCCGCAGGCGATCAAGGAACCGAAACCAGTGCTCTGGTACTTGTCCGGCCTCACCTGCACGCACGCGAACGTCATGGAGAAAGGCGAATACCGGCGCATGGCCGCCGAGCTCGGGCTTATCATCGTTTGCCCCGACACGAGCCCGCGCGGCGCCGACGTGCCGGACGAACTGACAAACTGGCAGATGGGCAAAGGCGCGGGTTTCTATGTCGACGCCACCGAGAAGCCCTGGGCCGAGCACTACCAGATGTACAGCTACATCACCGAAGAACTGCCCGCTTTCGTCAGCCAGCACTTCCGCATGGACATGAGCCGCCAGGGCATTTTCGGCCATTCCATGGGCGGCCACGGCGCCATGACCATTGCGCTCAAACACCCGGATCGCTTCAAGAGCTGCTCGGCTTTCGCGCCGATCGTCGAGCCCTCGACCGCCGACTGGTCGGTCGGCGCCTTCGAAAAGTATCTCGGCACAGACCGCGCCGCCTGGCGCCAATATGATGCCTGCGCCCTCGTCAAGGACGGTGCGCGCTTCCCGGAATTTCTGATCGACCAGGGCAAGGCGGACAGCTTTCTCGAAAACGGCCTGCGCCCGTGGCTGTTCGAGGATGCGGTCAAGGGAACCGGCATCGATCTGACGCTCCGCATGCATGAGCGCTACGACCACTCCTACTACTTCATCTCCACCTTCATGGACGATCACCTGAAGTGGCATGCCGAACGGCTGGCCTAGGCCGATTTTGTCCCGGAGCGATTGATGACCCACCTCCTTCTCGTTGGAGCCGGCGGCGCGATCGGCTCGATCTTGCGCTACCTTGTCGGCCTCTGGACCGTCCATCGCTTCGGGGCGGGCTTCCCGTGGGGCACACTCGGCGTCAATATCACCGGCTCGTTCCTGATCGGCGTGCTGGCAGAGGTGATCATGCGCAAGTTCGGCGCATCGCCTGAAATGCGCGTGTTCCTCATTACCGGGGTTCTCGGCGGCTACACCACCTTTTCCGCCTTTTCGCTGGATGCGATCACGCTCTTCGAGCGTGGTGATGTCATGCTTTCCGTCATCTATGTCGTTGCCAGCGTCGCGCTTTCGCTCCTTGCGGTCTTCAGCGGGCTGGCTCTGATGCGCGCAATAGTCTAAAGGCTGCTTCTACGAGCGCTGCGTAGCCTGAGGGAAACGCGGTGCGTTGCTGCATTGCTCTTCAACCGTCATCGCTTCAGGGGCATTGTCATGCAGCCGTTAAAGGATTGCGGCAGCCCTTGCGCACCTGAAGCGTTTTCTTGCGTCCATCCCAACGTAAGAGCTTCAGATTGACGCGCGACGCTGCAGGAACAGAAAGCAGGTTCGCTCAAATGGCAGGCATAGAACACAGGCAAGTGGACGGTGACGAGGCAGGCATGCGCCTTGACCGCTGGTTCAAGGTGCATTTTCCGGGGCTGGGTTTCGGTCCGCTGCAGAAGCTTTTGCGTTCGGGCCAGATCCGTGTCGACGGCGGCCGCGTCAAGTCCGACACGCGCCTACAGCCGGGCCAGACGGTGCGCATCCCTCCCCTTGGCGTCGATGCGAAGGAGACGAAGACAGGCCCGATCGCCGGCCGCGACCTTCGCCACTCGCCCGACGGAGAATTGCTGTCGCGCATGGTTTTGCATGAGGACGCGAAGGTGATCGTGCTGAACAAGCCGGCCGGGCTTGCCGTGCAAGGCGGCTCCGGCGTCAACCGTCACATCGACAAGATGCTCGAGGCCTGGACCAATCAGCGTGGCGAAAAGCCCCGTCTGGTGCACCGCCTCGACCGTGACACCTCAGGTGTTCTGGTCATTGCCCGTACGCGTGGCGCCGCCCAGAAGCTGACGGCCGCCTTCCGAGAGCGCGACACCAAGAAGACCTATTGGGCGCTGGTGAAAGGCGTGCCGCGCAAGCGCGAAGACCGGATCTCGACCTGGCTGGTCAAAGAACAGACGCCGGACGGCGACCGCATGCGCATCGCCAAGCATGGCGAGGACGGTGCCGACCACGCGATTTCCTACTACCGAATTCGTGAGCAAGCGGCACAGAACCTCGCCTGGCTCGAGATGGAGCCCTATACCGGCCGTACCCATCAGTTGCGCGTGCATGCCTTGCATATCGGTCACCCGATCCTCGGCGACCCGAAGTATTTCGACGCCGATATCAACTGGAGCCTGCCCGGCGGCATGCAGAACCGTCTGCATCTGCACGCGCGCCATATCGATATCCCGCATCCGGACGGCGGTCGCCTGCGCGTGACCGCGCCGCTGCCGCCGCACATGGTCCAAAGCTGGAACCTACTGGGCTTTGAAGAGAACGAGCCGGGCGAGGACGACTGATGAAACTGGCGCTTTTCGATTGCGACGGGACGCTGGTCGATAGCGGCGGGCTGATCCATGAGGTGATGGCCCGCACCTTCGAGGCGTTCGATCGCGAGCGCCCGCCGCTTTCAGCAACCAAGGGCATCATCGGCCTGACACTCGACATCGCCATTGCCCGCCTGCTTGGCCGCGAGCACGTCGACGACCTGGCGCTGGCGATGACTGCGCACTACAAGTCGATCTTCGCGGGCGTGCGCAGCGAAGCCGGCTTCCAGGAGCTTTTGTTTCCGGGCATCGCCGACATGATGCAGACGCTCTCGTCGCGGGACGCGCTGCTGATCGGCGCCGTCACCGGCAAGTCTCGGCGCGGCCTCACCCACATCTCCGAAACCCACGGTTTCGACAGGATTTTCTTCGTTTCGCGCACCGCCGACGACTGCCCCTCCAAGCCGCACCCGGCAATGGTGACGGAATGCTGCTCGGAAGCCGGCATCGACGCGAAGGATACGGTCGTCATCGGCGACGCGATCTACGACATGCAAATGGCCAAGGCCGCGGGAGCCGCCGCCATCGGCGTTGCCTGGGGCTATGCGTCCGTTCCCGATCTCATCGAGGCGGGTGCGGATTTCGTTGCCCAGACGCCGGCAGACATCATTGAATGGATGGAACACAATCATGCCTGATATTCGCGACGAACTCAGCGGTGCGATGAGCCACGAAGATCCGGTCCGCCGCGCACAAATTCAGATGCTGAAGCCGCTGCCGAAGCGCTTCTACAAGGAGGTCAGCGTCGCTGCGGCGGAAGGCGACACCCACGCCGTGCTACTCGACGGCCGCACGGTGCGCACGCCAGCAAAGCAACCGCTTGCCGTGCCGACGCGCAAGCTTGCCGATATGCTGGCCGCCGAGTGGGAGGCACAGGCCGAGGTTATCGATCCCGCCCGAATGCCGGTCACCCGCATCGTCAACACGGCTCTCGATGGTGTTGCGAAAGACCAGCGCTCGGTGTTCGACGACATCCTGCGCTTCGCCGGAACCGACATGATCTGCTATCGCGCCGACAGCCCGGAAGGCTTGGTCGCACGCCAGAACGAGATCTGGAACCCGGTGCTCGATTGGGCGCGGCAAACGCTCGGCGCCCGCTTCATCCTCGCCGAAGGCGTGATCCATCAGGAGCAGCCGGAGGAAGCCCTTTCGGCCTATGCCGAGGGCCTGCGCGCTTTCGCCACTCCGCTCGGGCTCACCTGCGTTCATACGGTAACGAGCCTGACGGGTTCGGCGCTGCTGGCGCTCGCCTTCGCCTCCGGCAGACTCACGGCCGAAGAAGCCTGGACGGCCGCGCATGTCGACGAAGACTGGCAGATTGAGCACTGGGGAACCGACGAGGAAGCTTTTCGTCGCCGTGAAAACCGCTGGCAGGAAATGCTGGCGGCTGCTGCGGTTCTCGACGCCTTGCGGTAATCGGAGACAGCGAAACATCTCTGAATACGATCGCGGGCTGCGCGTCCTTCATAACGCGCAGCCCGCTTCGTTTTTTCGACGGTGGCAGCAGCTTCAAAGCAAGGTCGCTGGTGTGCTTTACGCTACGTCAGCGCGATCACGTCCCGTTAGGCAGCTAACTTCAGCCCGGCGATTCCGCTGACGATCAAGGCGATGCAGCCGAGGCGAACGAAGGTCGCCGGTTCAGCAAACAGGAAGATCCCGAGGATCACCGTGCCGACCGTACCGATACCCGTCCAAACCGCATAAGCCGTACCGAGCGGCAGAGTGCGGACCGCGAGCCCCAGCAACGCGATGCTGAGGATCATCGACCCGACGGTCAGGATCGTGGGCGTAACGCGCGTGAAGCCGTCCGTGTATTTGAGACCGATTGCCCAGCCGATTTCGAGGATGCCGGCAAGCAGAAGAAGGAACCAGGCCATGTCAAACTCCTAATACTGGAGCGAGGCCGTCCCCGCGGATGTTCGGTTTCGAATTCGCGAACCGTGCAGCCGTCTGCAATGCCGGTTCTATCTCACACTCCGGTTCCGACGGCAAGGCAGCCACGGGCAGATCAGCCTTGCACCGGTGGCAAGGCTAAGCCACCTGCCGCATTCCTTGAAGCCTTGAAAACGACGGGGTTTTCGTCCGGGCCAAGCACAAGGAAAGGCCGTCTTACAGTTTTCTGGGCATTCTAGGGAGCATTGCGCTCCCGGCGGAGTTTCGCCCACCATTCCAGCCGCTTGCGGATTTCTCGCTCGAAACCACGCTCCGGCGGATCATAGTAAGTCTGGCGCCCCATCTTTTCCGGAAAATAGTCCTGGCCGGAAAAGGCATCCGGCTCGTCGTGATCGTAGCGATAACCGTCGCCGTAGCCTTCGCCCTTCATCAGCTTGGTCGGGGCGTTGAGAATGTGCTTCGGCGGCAGCAGCGAGCCGTTCTCCTTGGCAGCGCGCATCGCCGCCTTGTAGGCGGTGTAGACCCCGTTCGACTTCGGCGCGGTCGCCAGATAGACACAGGCTTCGGCAAGCGCCAGTTCCCCCTCCGGCGAGCCCAGATAATCATAGGCGTCCTTGGCGGCATTGCAGATCACCAGGGCCTGAGGGTCGGCAAGGCCGATATCTTCAACCGCCATGCGTACAAGCCGTCGCCCGAGATAAAGAGGATCCTCGCCCGCATCGAACATGCGGCAGAGATAATAGAGCGCGGCATCCGGATCGGAACCGCGTACCGACTTGTGCAGCGCCGAGATCAGATTGTAGTGGCCGTCCTGGCCCTTGTCGTAGACCGGCGCCCGGCGCTGGACGATGTTCTGAAGCGCTGCAGCATCGAAGATCTCGTCGCGCCGCGCGGCGCGCCAGACTTCTTCCGCCAGCGTC
This sequence comes from Ensifer sp. Root278, assembly GCF_001429285.1. Classification (GTDB taxonomy): domain Bacteria; phylum Pseudomonadota; class Alphaproteobacteria; order Rhizobiales; family Rhizobiaceae; genus Ensifer. Next base: position 19,170 of record NZ_LMJJ01000044.1, on the reverse strand, counting down.
AGCGCCGCACGGCCATCGCCATCGGCCATGCGGATCAGGCTCGCGCGTGCATCCGCATCAAGCGGCAACGCCTTGCCTTCTGCCTGCTCGGCACGGGACAGAAGCTCCTGGATGCTGTCCTCACCGTGTGGCTTGAACGTCAGCACGCGAGCGCGGGACAACAGAGCGGCGTTGAGCTCGAAGGACGGATTTTCGGTCGTGGCGCCGACGAGGATGACGGTGCCATCCTCCATCACGGGCAGGAAACTATCCTGCTGGGCACGATTGAAACGGTGGATCTCGTCGACGAACAGCAGGGTCTGCCGGCCGGACATGCGCCGCGCACGGGCCGATTCGAACACCTTCTTGAGATCGGCAACACCGGAGAAGATGGCGGAGATCTGCTCGAAGGCGAGTCCCGCCTCCCCCGAAAGCAGACGCGCGACGGTCGTCTTGCCGGTGCCTGGCGGTCCCCAGAAGATCATCGATCCGAGAGAACCCGACGCGATCATACGCGACAGCACCCCATCATCCCCGGTCAGGTGCTCCTGGCCCGTGACGTCGGCGAGCGTACGCGGGCGAAGCCGGTCGGCAAGCGGTCTTGCGGACGCCATCTCAGGAGGCTCGTGTGCTGTAAACAGATCGCTCATCGGAAGAACTGACGGATAAGTTGGCCGTCCCGCTCGATTTCGACGCGCCAGAAGGAGGCGTCGTCGCCCATCACATGCTCCAGCGTCTTGGACGTGTCGATCGCCGTGCCGTTGACAGAGCGCACGATGTCCTTCGGCTCAAGGCCGATGCGTGCTGCCGGCGAACCGCGGTTGACCTGCATGACGACGACGCCCTGGAGCGAAGTCGACACGCGCAGTTCCTCGGCTAGACGTGGCGACAGATTGGCGACGACCGCGCCGGCGAAGGGATTGCGACCTTCGATCAGCCGTTCGTCACGCGGCGAGGTCTCCGGCGCCCGATCGAGCTTGAGCATCACCTCACGCGGCTTACCGTTTTCCGACACGGTAACGCGCGCCTCGTGGCCGATGCCGACCGTCGTCAAGCGGTAGCCGAGCGCATCAGGATGTTCGACTTCAATGCCGTTGACGGCGGTGATCACTTGCCCCGGCTTGATGCCTGCCAGTTCGGCCGGGCCACCCGCCACGACAGCCGTCACCAGCGCACCGCGGGCGCGGTTGAGGCCAAGGGCTTCGGCCACTTCCGAGGTCACCGGTTCGAAGCTTGCGCCGATGAAGGGACGGACGAAGGCGCCATTGCCGCCGTCAGCGGACGCGACGAAGACCTTTACCAGATTGGCGGGGATAGCAAAGCCGACGCCGTTCGAGCCGCCACCCTTGGAGAAGATCGCGGTGTTGATGCCGATCAATTGACCGTTCATGTCGATGAGGCCGCCGCCGGAATTGCCCGGATTGATCGCCGCATCCGTCTGGATAAAGAAGCCGAAATCCCCTGAAGAAACCTGGTTGCGCGCGAGAGCCGAGACGATGCCGCTCGTGACCGTCTGGCCGACGCCGAACGGGTTGCCGATCGCCAGCACGAGATCGCCGACTTCGACCGCATCCGAGTCGCCGAGCGGGACGATCTCGAACGGGCCTTCCGACTGGATCTTCAGCACCGCCAGGTCGAGTCGGTCATCCTTGAGCACGATCTTGCAGGGAAACTCGCGCCCGTCCGCCAGCGCCACCTTGATGTCGTCGGCGCCCTCGATGACGTGATTGTTGGTCACGACGATGCCGTTCTTGCCGACGATCACGCCGGAGCCGAGCGACGATTGCTTTTCCGAGCGGTTCGGCATGCGCTGGCCAAAGAACTCCTCAAAGAAGGGATCGCCGGAAAAGATCGAGCGGCGCTCGACCACGCGTTCGGCGTAGACGTTGACGACCGCATTTGCCGTCTGCTTGACGAGCGGCGCGAAGGAAAGCTGCATTTCGGTGCGCGACTGCGGAACCGTCTTGGCCTCCTCAGCCCATGCCGGACAGGCAAGAGACACAGCAATGACGAGCGCAACAAGCGCTCTTTGACCAACGATCATGTGAAGCATTCTCCTATTCGTCACGGCTACGTTCAGATAGGATTTCGCGCGAAAAAAGGCAAATGTTGGCGCAGGATACGCAAAGTTGCCGGCTTCACGCGCTACGCACGAAAACGTGGTTCCGCACCCCTTTCACGGTGATCGAAAGTCTGCTGAGTTCGTACAAGACAAGGCTCATAAACCACTCTCGGATAAGACCATGCCATCCTACCGTCCACCACGAATCGTTTCCTCCGAAATCACGCCGGAGAACATCTTCATCAATCGCCGCGCATTCCTGGGCGCCGCGGTCGGCGGCGTCCTTCTTGCCGGAAGCGGCACAGGTATGGCGGCGGCGCTTAGCGCACCAAAAGGCAAATACGTCGTCGACGAGGACCTGACCCCCGAAGCTGACGTCACGGGCTACAACAACTTCTATGAATTCGGGACCGGCAAGGGCGATCCGGCCGCCAATTCGAACAGCTTCAAGCCGACCCCCTGGACGGTGAAGGTCGATGGCCTCGTCGGCAAGCCGAAGGAGTTTGGGCTGGAGGAACTGCTGAAGTTCCCCATCGAGGAACGCGTCTATCGCATGCGCTGCGTCGAGGCGTGGTCGATGGTGATCCCCTGGACCGGCTTCCAGCTTTCGACCCTGCTCGACAAGGTGGAGCCGCTTGGCAGCGCCAAATATGTCTCGTTCGAAACGGTCGTTCGCCCGGCGGAGATGTCGGGCCAATCCGGCTTCTTTCAGCCGTTGCCCTGGCCCTATCGCGAAGGACTGAGGCTCGATGAAGCCCGTCACCCGCTCACTCTGCTGTCCGTCGGCGTCTACGGCAAAACGCTTCCCAACCAGAATGGCGCACCGATTCGGCTCGTCACCCCCTGGAAGTACGGCTTCAAGGGGATCAAGTCGATCGTGCGGATCTCGCTCACCGAGGCGCAGCCGCCCTCCACCTGGAACCTCTCGGCCCCCAACGAGTACGGCTTCTATGCCAACGTCAACCCGGCCGTCGATCACCCGCGCTGGAGCCAGGCGACGGAGAACCGCATCGGGGGCGGAGGCTTCTTCGGCTCCAACCGTCGCGACACTCTGCCCTTCAACGGCTATGCCGACGAGGTTGCCAGCCTCTATGCCAGCATGGATCTGAGAGCGAACTACTGACGATGGCCGGCCTGCCCACACTCCCGAAACGCTTTCATTCGGCCTCGGTCTGGGCGCTCTATGGCTTTGGCCTGATGCCGGCGGCGTTTGCCTTCTATCTCGGCGCTACCGGGCAACTGCCCGGCAATCCGGTCAAGGAATTCGAGCATCTGCTCGGGATCTGGGCGCTGCGCTTTCTCGTGGCCACGTTGGCAATCACCCCGGTCCGCGATCTCTTCGGCATCAACTGGCTACGCTACCGCCGGGCGTTAGGACTGCTGGCATTCTACTACGTGCTGATGCACTTCCTGGCCTACATGTTGCTCGATCAGGTGCTGAACGTCCCGGCGATCCTCGCCGACATCGCGCGCCGTCCGTTCATCACCATCGGCATGGCCGCTCTGGTCATGCTGATCCCGCTGGCGCTGACATCCAACACCTGGTCGATCCGCAGGCTCGGCACCCGCTGGAACACGTTGCACAGGCTCGCCTACGTGATTGCTGCCGCCGGCGCCCTGCATTTTGCCATGTCGGTGAAGGTCGTTGGCCCCGAGCAGATGCTCTATCTAGGCTTGGTCGCCGCGTTGCTTCTCTGGCGGTTGGCGCGCAAACCCTATCTCCGTCGCAAACGTCAGACGGCGAGCGCGCCGGCCAGGGCGATCCCAGGAAAAGTGTAATTTTCCCATTCGCTCGGAGCAGCCGGATACTCGGTCGCTCAAGCGCTCGACCAAGCATTGAAATGGTGCAAAGCACCGCCCATAGAAAAATGGCCGGGTGATGAACACCCGGCCATTTCGATTTCACTGCCTTCGATCGGCTTAGGCTGCTTCAGCAGCTTCAGCTTCAGCGGCAACGCGGGCGAGATCCTTCGCACCCTTTGCCGAGACGTCGCGGTCAACGAATTCGATGACGGCGAGCGCGGCGTTGTCGCCGTGACGGAAGCCGGCCTTCATGATGCGCAGGTAGCCGCCGTTGCGGGTGGCGTAGCGCGACGCGATCGTGTCGAACAGCTTCGAAACGACAGCGGCGTCGCGGATCTGCGAGATCGCCTGGCGGCGAGCGTGCAGGTCACCGCGCTTGCCGAGCGTGACGAGCTTCTCGACGATCGGGCGGATTTCCTTGGCCTTCGGCAGGGTCGTAACGATCTGCTCGTGTTCGATCAGCGAAGCTGCCATGTTGGCAAACATCGCCTTGCGGTGGCTGGCGGTTCTATTCAGCTTGCGGCCGGCTTTACCGTGGCGCATGGCTATTCTCCTTCACTTGCAGGCATCCGCCCGCAGTCTAATGGTTAGTATTGGTCTTCGTAACGCTTGGCGAGATCTTCGATGTTCTCAGGCGGCCAAGACGGCACTTCCATGCCGAGGTGCAGGCCCATGGAAGCGAGAACTTCCTTGATTTCGTTCAGCGACTTGCGACCAAAATTCGGCGTGCGGAGCATTTCTGCTTCGGTCTTCTGAATGAGGTCGCCGATGTAGACGATGTTGTCGTTCTTCAGGCAGTTGGCCGAACGGACCGAAAGTTCCAGTTCGTCGACCTTCTTGAGAAGCGCCGGGTTGAAGGCGAGTTCGGTGACTGCCTCTTCCTCTGCTTCCTTCTGCGGCTCGTCGAAGTTGACGAAAACCGACAGCTGGTCCTGAAGGATGCGGGCCGCAAAAGCGATCGCATCTTCACCGGTGACGGAACCGTCCGTCTCGATGGACATCGTCAGCTTGTCGTAGTCAAGAACCTGGCCTTCACGGGTGTTTTCCACCTTGTAGGACACCTTCTTGACCGGCGAGTACAGGCTGTCGACCGGGATCAGGCCGATCGGAGCATCTTCCGAACGGTTGCGATCAGCCGGCACGTAGCCCTTGCCGTTGTTGACGGTGAACTCCATGCGGATCTCGGCGCCCTCGTCGAGGGTGCAGATCACATGGTTCGGGTTGAGGATTTCGATATCGCCAACCGTCTGGATGTCACCGGCGGTTACAACGCCCGGACCCTGCTTGCGCACAACCATGCGCTTTGCGTCGTCGCCATCCATCTTGATGGCGATTTCCTTGATGTTGAGCACGATGTCCGTCACATCTTCCCGGACGCCCGGGATAGAGGAGAACTCGTGCAGGACGCCGTCGATCTGCACTGCGGTGACAGCAGCACCACGCAGCGACGACAGAAGCACGCGGCGAAGCGCGTTGCCGAGGGTCAGACCGAAGCCGCGCTCAAGCGGTTCCGCAACCAGCGTTGCCTTGGTGCGGCCGGAGGAGACGAACTCCACCTTGTTCGGCTTGATCAGTTCCTGCCAATTCTTCTGGATCATGTTTTCTGCCTTCCGTTCGTTGCCACCATCCAATCGTGACAACCGAGCCCCGAAGACCGGGAGAGAGCGGATGCCCCCTCACCGGCATGTTGAACGCAAATGATCAGACGCGGCGCTTCTTGCGCGGGCGGCAACCGTTGTGCGGGATCGGGGTCACATCGCGGATCGAGGTGATCATGAAGCCCGCAGCCTGCAGCGCGCGAAGAGCGGATTCACGGCCGGAACCCGGGCCGCAAACTTCGACTTCCAGCGACTTCATGCCGTGTTCCTGAGCCTTCTTGGCGCAGTCTTCAGCGGCGATCTGAGCGGCAAACGGGGTCGACTTACGCGAACCCTTGAAACCCTTGGCACCGGCAGACGACCAGGCAATCGCGTTGCCCTGTGCGTCGGTGATGGTGATCATGGTGTTGTTGAACGACGAATTGACGTGAGCAACGCCAGACGTGATGTTCTTGCGTTCGCGACGGCGAACGCGGGTGGCTTCCTTGGCCATAGGATCCCTTTCTTAGATCTCTGCACCGCCGTAATTCCAGCGGCTCCACCGGGAAAAGGATTTGTCGTCCCCTGCCCTGCATCTTCATTCTCCCGCCGAGAGGATATCCACTCCGCGGACTTCACACCCGGTCATTGGACCGGACGGCGGTCAGGCAAGCGCCTTTCCAAACTGCAAAAGGAGGCCGGCGCTTGACGCCAGCCTCCCAATCTCCCTTTTCGGGAAATTACTTCTTCTTACCGGCAATCGCCTTCGCCGGACCCTTGCGGGTGCGAGCGTTGGTGTGGGTGCGCTGACCGCGAACCGGCAGGCCACGACGGTGACGCAGGCCGCGGTAGCAGCCGAGGTCCATCAGGCGCTTGATGTTCATCGAGGTCTCGCGACGCAGGTCACCTTCGACCTGGTAGTCACGGTCGATCGTTTCGCGGATCTGCAGGACTTCAGCGTCCGTCAGCTGATGCACGCGACGATCAGCCGGGATACCGACCTTCTCGATGATTTCCTGTGCGAATTTCGGGCCGATCCCGTGAATGTAGGTCAGCGCGATAACTACGCGCTTCGCCGTCGGGATGTTGACGCCAGCGATACGTGCCACGTCTATTCTCCTTGCGTTCCAGTTGCCATCCGGCAATAGGTGCTTCGTTACGCGACCTCGAAGAGCCGCACGTTGATTGAGGTTCGAGACACGTCAAAAACGACCGTACTCGGACTTCATTTTCTTTGAAGACCGCGCCGATCGCTCTCATGTCGCGAGTTGGCGCTGTCTTTGGCGGAATCGGCCGGAAAAGTCAACTCCCCGGCGGTTCCTTTTCGGCAAAGACCAGTGTCTAAGCCAGAATCTTCTCGATCTCGGCAGTAACGGTGTTCACATCCGCCATGCCATCCACCGTTCTCAGCTGCCCCGTACCGGCATAATGCTCCGACAACGGTGCGGTCTTTTCACGATACTCGGTCAGCCGGCGCTTGAACGCCTCCGGATTGTCGTCCGAACGGACCGTGCCTCCCGCAGCGATGGTTTCCGCTACGCGATTCTCCATCCGCTTTACAAGGGCTGCCTCGTCGACCTTCAGCTCGATGACTGCGTCGAGCTTCAGACCTTTGCCCTCGAGCATCTTACCGAGCGCAATCGCCTGCGGAACGGTACGCGGGTAACCATCAAGGATGAAACCCTTTGCACAATCCGGCTGGTCGATGCGATCCGACACGATTTCGTTGACGATCTCATCGGATACCAGCTGACCGGCATCCATGACGGCCTTGGCACGCTTGCCGACCTCAGTCGCCTGGGCAACGGCCGCCCGCAGCATATCGCCTGTGGAAAGCTGCGGAATGCCGTATCTCTCCGTCAGAAGCTTGGCTTGCGTCCCCTTGCCAGCGCCCGGCGGTCCCAAAAAAATCAGTCTCATCGTCCCCTCTTTCCTCCGCGCAGCTTCGACTTCTTGATCAGCCCCTCATATTGCTGTGCGATGAGGTGGCCCTGGATCTGTGCTACCGTATCAAGGGTCACGCTGACAACAATCAAAAGCGACGTACCACCAAGGTAGAACGGCACGCCGGTCTGCGAAATCAGAACTTCCGGCAGAATGCAGACGAAGATCAGGTAGACCGCACCGATGACGGTGATGCGCGTCAGGACGTAATCGATGTATTCCGCGGTGCGCTCACCCGGACGAATGCCCGGAATGAAGCCGCCGTGCTTCTTGAGATTGTCGGCCGTGTCCTTCGGATTGAAGACGATTGCCGTGTAGAAGAAGGCGAAGAACGCAATCATCGCACCGTAGAGGATCATGTAGAGCGGCTTGCCGTGAGCAAGTGCGCCAACGATGGTGGTGGCCCAGCCCGGCAGCGCCGCCGTGTTGGCAAAGCCCGCGAGCGTTGCCGGCAAGAGCAGCAGCGAGGACGCGAAGATTGCCGGGATGACGCCCGAAGTGTTGAGCTTCAACGGTAGGTGCGAGGTGTCGCCCTGGAACATGCGGTTGCCGACCTGGCGCTTCGGATACTGGATCAGAAGTCGGCGCTGCGCCCGTTCGACAAAGACGATAAGGGCGATGACGGCAACGACCATGATGATGATCGCAAGGATCAGCGGCGTCGAAAGCGCGCCGGTGCGGCCGAGTTCGAGCGTACCGGCGAGAGCCGTCGGCAGGTGCGCGACAATACCAGCGAAGATGATCAGCGAAATGCCGTTGCCGATACCGCGCGAGGTGATCTGCTCACCGAGCCACATCAGGAACATGGTGCCGCCGAGCAGAGAAATGACCGTCGAAATGCGGAAGAACCAGCCCGGATCGTTCACAAGGCCATTGCCGCTCTCGAGGCCGACGGCGATGGCGTAAGCCTGCGCCGTGCCGAGAAGCACCGTGCCGTAGCGGGTGTACTGGTTGATGATCTTGCGTCCCTGCTCGCCTTCCTTCTTCAGCTGTTCCAGAGCCGGAACGACCGAGGTCATCAGTTGAACGATGATCGAGGCAGAGATATAGGGCATGATGCCGAGCGCGAAGATCGCCATGCGCTCAACTGCACCGCCCGAAAACATGTTGAAAAGGCCGAGAATGCCGCCGCTCTGGCCGCGGAATGCCTGGGCAAACGCTTCCGGGTTAAGACCGGGCAGCGGAATATAGGTGCCAAGACGGTAAACCAGAAGCGCACCAAGCGTGAACCAAAGCCGTTTCTTCAGATCTTCCGCCTTGGCGAAAGTCGAGAAATTCAGGTTCGAGGCGAGCTGTTCCGCTGCAGAAGCCATGCAATTCTCCGCGTACCAAATCTCGGAATCAGCGGGAACACCCGGTCCGTTCCGGAAGGAGTAACTTTTCGTATTGAAAACCGGACGCGAGGCGATTGTGTCTGCAATCGGATGCCTCACCGTGGTTTCCGCTATGTCCGCTTGCGGCAAGCGATTCGCCGGCTGCGGACGTGAGGCTCACATATGGGAGCAAAACCGCCCGGAGTGAAGCACCCCGGGCGGTTCATCAATAATATTATTCAGCAGCAGCTGCGAGCAGCTTGACCGAACCGCCGGCCTTTTCGATCTTTTCGATCGCCGACTTGGAAGCGCCAGCGACTTCGATCGAAACCTTCGCCTTCAGTTCGCCGTCAGCGAGAACGCGGACGCCGTCCTTTTCGCGACGGATGACGCCGGCAGCCTTGAGGGCAGCCGCATCGACGGTCTTCGAAGCATCGAGCTTCTTGGCGTCGATTGCCGTCTGGATACGGCCGAGCGACACGACAACAAACTCCGAAGCGAAGATGTTGTTGAAGCCGCGCTTCGGCAGACGACGGTAGATCGGCATCTGGCCGCCTTCGAAGCCGTTGATAGCAACGCCCGAACGAGCCTTCTGACCCTTGACACCGCGGCCGGCCGTCTTGCCGGAGCCCGAACCGATACCACGGCCGAGACGCTTACGGCTGTGGGTAGAGCCTTCGTTGTCCTTGATTTCATTCAGTTTCATGAGCTTATCCCCTCACTTCTCGTCGACGACGCGAACGAGGTGCTGGACGGTCCGGATCATGCCGCGAACAGACGGAGTGTCTTCGAGCGTGCGAACCCGGTGCATCTTGTTGAGGCCCAGGCCGATGAGCGTCTGACGCTGCACGGCCGGACGGCGAATGGGGCTACCGATCTGCTCGACGGTAACCGTCTTCTTGGCAACTTCTTTCTTAGCCATCTGTCAGCTCCCTTATTCTTCGGAAGCAGCGCCGGAGGAAACACGACGAGCCTGGAGCGTGGCGTACTTGATGCCGCGCTGAGCTGCGATGTCCTTCGGGTGCATCTGGTTCTTGAGGGCGTCGAAGGTTGCGCGAACCATGTTGTAGGGGTTCGACGAACCGGTCGACTTGGCGACGACGTCATGAACGCCGAGCGTTTCGAAGACGGCGCGCATCGGGCCACCGGCGATGATACCGGTACCGGCCTTGGCCGAACGCAGCAGCACCTTGCCGGCGCCGTGACGGCCATGAACGTCGTGATGCAGGGTACGACCACCACGCAGCGGGACGAAAATCAGGTCGCGCTTGGCAGCTTCCGTCGCCTTGCGGATGGCTTCCGGCACTTCGCGTGCCTTGCCATGGCCGAAGCCGACGCGGCCCTTCTGGTCGCCAACGACGACGAGAGCGGCGAAACCGAAACGACGACCGCCCTTCACCACCTTGGCGACGCGGTTGATTGCTACGAGCTTGTCGACAAATTCGCTGTCGCGCTCTTCGCGGTTCTGGCGATCTTCGCGAGAACCCTTTCTTTCTTGTGCCATTGTCCTTTTCCTTTTTCTTTTCCGGGTGCAATCGGCAGATTGACAAAAGTCGCCTCCGTCTTTCCGACTGGAAGCGACCGGAAACCACTGATCGTCCAGGGCGGACTCGAGGCCCGCCCTGTGATCGATCAGAAGTTCAGACCACCTTCACGTGCAGCTTCGGCCAAAGCCTTGATGCGGCCGTGATAGATGAAGGCGCCACGATCAAAGACAACGTCCTTGACGCCAGCCTTTACGGCGCGCTCAGCGATGAGCTTGCCGACGGCAGCAGCAGCTGCCGCGTCAGCGCCCGTCTTCAAAGACGAACGCAGATCGGTATCGAGCGTGGAGGCAGACGCAAGCGTCTTGCCGGCAACGTCATCGATAACCTGTACGTAGATGTTCTTCGACGAGCGATGAACCGACAGGCGCGGACGGCCATTGGCGACCGCCTTGATTTGACGGCGCACGCGGTTGGCGCGACGCACAAGAGTATCTTTCCTGCTAGCCATTTCGCGTGATCCTTACTTCTTCTTGCCTTCTTTGCGGACAATCCGCTCTTCGGCATACTTGACGCCCTTGCCCTTGTAGGGCTCGGGGCCACGGTATTCGCGGATTTCCGCGGCAACCTGGCCGACCTGCTGCTTGTTGATGCCGGACACGATGATTTCGGTCGGCTTCGGAACAGCAATCGTGATGCCTTCCGGCGTCTGGTAGACGACGTCGTGGCTGAAACCGAGCGCCAGTTGCAGGTTCTTGCCCTGCAGCGACGCACGATAACCAACGCCGTTGATTTCGAGCTTGCGCTCGTAACCGTCCTTGACGCCCTTCAAGATGTTCTCGATCATCGTGCGGGACATGCCCCACTTCGAACGAGCATCCTTGCTCTGGCTGAGCGGCTGTACGACAACCGCATTATCTTCGAGCTTTACCGAAACTTCGTCGTTTGCAACAAAGAACAGTTCGCCCTTCGGGCCCTTCGCCGTTACCTTCTGGCCATCAACGCTTGCCGTGACGCCTGCCGGAACCTGAACGGGCTTCTTACCGATACGAGACATTTTTATACCTGTCTGTTCGCTATGGAGAACTTGCTACGCCTTAGAAGACGGAGCAAAGAATCTCGCCACCAACATTCTGTTCGCGTGCCTGGTGATCGGCCATCACACCCTTCGGGGTCGAAAGGATGGTGATGCCGAGGCCGTTCGCGACCTGCGGAATGGACTTAACCGAGACATAAACTCGGCGGCCCGGCTTGGAAACGCGTCCGATCTCACGGATTACGGAAGCGCCTTCGTAGTACTTCAGTTCGATGTTCAGCTCGGCCTTGCCGTTGCCAAACACGACTTCAGAGTATCCACGGATGTAGCCTTCAGCCTGAAGGACATCCAGAACGCGTGCGCGGAGCTTCGAAGCCGGCGTGGAAACGCTCGACTTGCGGCGAGCCGCGCCGTTACGGATACGGGTGAGCATATCGCCCAGCGGATCAGTCATTGCCATGTGCCCGTCTCCTTACCAGCTCGACTTGACGATGCCCGGCACCTTGCCGAGATTGCCCAGTTCGCGAAGCGCAATACGCGACATACGAAGTTTACGATAGTAGGCGCGCGGACGGCCGGTGACTTCGCAGCGGTTGCGAATGCGGGTCTTGGATCCATCGCGCGGCAGACCTGCCAGCTTGATGGTTGCCTTGAACCGCTCTTCGATCGGCAGAGACTGGTTCATGATGATTGCCTTCAGCGCGGCACGCTTTGAAGCTTGCCCGGCAACCAGTTTGCGGCGGCGCTTGTTCTTTTCAACTGCGCTCGTTTTCGCCATAACAGTTATCCTTCTTTACGCTTGTCGTTACGGATTACTGACGGAACGGGAAGTTGAACTCTGTGAGCAGAGCGCGTGCTTCGTCGTCGTTAGTAGCCGTCGTGCAAACGATGATGTCCATGCCCCACATCTGATCAACCTTGTCGTAGTTGATCTCAGGGAACACAATGTGCTCCTTGACGCCCATGGCGAAGTTGCCACGGCCATCGAAGGACTTCGGATTGAGGCCACGGAAGTCGCGAACGCGCGGAAGAGCGATGTTCACGAGACGATCCAGGAACTCATACATCCGAACGCCGCGCAGGGTAACCTTGGCACCAATCGGCATGCCTTCGCGAAGCTTGAAGCCTGCGATGGAGTTGCGAGCGCGGGTGATTACCGGCTTCTGACCAGCAATCGCAGCGAGGTCGGCAGCAGCAACGGTCGGCTTCTTCGAGTCGCCCGTCGATTCGCCAACACCCATGTTGATGACGATCTTGTCGAGGCGCGGGATCTGCATTTCGTTGGCGTAGGAGAACTTCTCCTGCATCGCCTTGCGGATGCGCTCTACGTATTCCTTCTTGAGCCGCGGCTCGTAAGCGGACTTAGCCATCGATCACTACTCCCGAACGCTTGGCCACGCGGACCTTCTTGTCACCGTCGATCTTGAAACCGACGCGAGTCGGCTTGCCGTCCTTCGGATCGGCAATCGCGATGTTCGAAAGATGGATCGAGGCTTCCTTGTTGATGATGCCGGCTTCCTGGCTCTGGGTCTGGCGCTGGTGACGCTTCACCATGTTGACGCCACGCACAACAGCCCGGTCTTCCTTCGGCATAACCTGGACGACTTCGCCGGTACGGCCCTTGTCCTTACCGGTGAGAACGACAACCTTGTCGCCTTTGCGAATCTTTTGCATCTCTCTACGCTCCTTTAGAGTACTTCTGGAGCCAGCGAGATGATCTTCATGTGGTTCTTGGCGCGAAGTTCGCGCGGAACCGGTCCGAAGATACGGGTGCCGATCGGCTCTTTCTTGTTATCGATAAGAACGGCTGCGTTGGTGTCAAAGCGGATGACAGAGCCATCCGGACGGCGGATGTCCTTCGCAGTGCGAACGACAACAGCCTTCATGACATCACCCTTCTTTACGCGGCCGCGCGGAATGGCTTCCTTGATCGAAACGACAATGATGTCGCCGACCGACGCATACTTGCGCTTGGAGCCGCCCAGCACCTTGATGCACATGACACGACGTGCGCCGGAATTATCCGCCACGTCGAGGTTTGTTTGCATCTGAATCATGTCAGGTCGCCTTCTTGTTGTTACCCGGCCGGTTGGGTCGAAACCCCCTCGCCTGGCTTATAGTGCTCATCTCAAAGCAAAAGAACGCCCGGACTCGAGCGTTCCCCTGCTTCAATTGCGTGCTTCATACAGGTATTTGCCCAAGACGCAAGGGTCTTCAGGTCAAAACCTGCAGAAATCAAGCGTGGACGGCTACAACCGTCCAGCGCTTATCCTTCGAGATCGGCGCACATTCCTCAATGGAAACGACGTCACCAACCTTGAACTGGTTGTTTTCGTCGTGCGCCTTGTACTTCTTCGAGCGACGGACAGTCTTCTGGAGGATCGGGTGCGCAAAACGGCGCTCGACCCGGACGACGACGGTCTTGTCGTTCTTGTCGCTGACAACAGTGCCCTGCAGAATGCGTTTCGGCATATTTTCTGGTCCTTAGGCCTTGGCTTCTGCCGCCTTCTGGCGGGCAATGGTTTTGACGCGTGCGATGTCCTTGCGGACTTCGTTGATACGCGAAGACTTCTCGAGCTGGCCGGTTGCCTTCTGGAAGCGCAGGTTGAACTGCTCCTTCTTCAGCTTGGCAAGCTCTTCGTTGAGTTGATCGGCGCTCAGAGCGCGAACTTCTACGGCTTTCATGAGTTCACTCCTTACTCTGCGATACGCTGCACGAAGCGCGTCTTGACAGAGAGCTTGGCAGCGCCAAGACGAAGTGCCTCACGGGCAAGTTCTTCGCTGACACCATCGATCTCAAACATCATACGGCCGGGCTTGACCTTGCATGCCCAGTATTCGACCGAACCCTTACCCTTACCCATGCGGACTTCCGTCGGCTTGGCGGTTACGGGAACGTCGGGGAACACACGGATCCACACGCGGCCGGCGCGCTTCATGTGACGCGTGATCGCGCGGCGGGCCGCTTCGATCTCGCGCGCATTGACGCGGTTCGGCTCTTGAGCCTTCAGGCCGAATTCGCCGAAGGCAAGATCAGAACCGCCCTTGGCTACGCCCTTGATGCGGCCCTTGAACTGCTTGCGATACTTCGTACGCTTTGGCTGCAACATTTTTTTACTTCTCCGATATTGGCTGCCAAACGCGAGTGTTACGCGTTTTCACGACGGCGGTCACGATCGCCACGGTCGCGATCACGGCTGCCAGGGCCCTGGTTGTCACTTTCGATCGCACGGCGCTCGGAAGCCATCGGATCGTGCTCAAGGATTTCGCCCTTGAAGATCCAGACCTTGATGCCGCAGATACCGAAAGCGGTTTCCGCTTCGGCCGTGCCGTAGTCGATGTCCGCACGCAGCGTGTGCAGCGGAACGCGACCTTCGCGGTACCATTCGGTACGAGCGATTTCGGCGCCACCGAGACGACCGGCGCAGGTGATCTTGATGCCTTCGGCGCCAAGACGCATGGCCGACTGAACAGCGCGCTTCATCGCACGGCGGAAAGCCACGCGGCGCTCGAGCTGCTGGGCGATCGACTGGGCAACGAGCGTTGCGTCAACTTCCGGCTTGCGCACTTCAACGATGTTGAGGTGCGTTTCGGAGTTGGTCATCTCGGAAAGCTTCTTGCGGAGCTTTTCGATGTCAGCGCCCTTCTTGCCGATGATGAGACCCGGGCGAGCCGAGTGGATCGTGACGCGGCACTTCTTGTGCGGACGCTCGATGACCACCTTGGCGATGCCGGCAGCCTTCAGCTCTTCCATCAGGTAAGCGCGGATCTTCAGGTCTTCATGAAGCAGCTGGCCGTATTCGGCGTTGTCTGCAAACCAACGGCTATCCCAGGTCCGGTTGATACCGAGACGGAAACCGATCGGATTAATCTTCTGACCCATTATGCGGCCTCCCCTTTGGCTTCCACTTCGCGAACGACGATCGTCAAGTGCGAGAACGGCTTTTCGACGCGCGATGCACGGCCGCGACCACGGGCGTGGAAGCGCTTCATGACGATCGACTTGCCAACGTAAGCTTCTGCAACGACGAGCGAATCGACGTCGAGATCGTGGTTGTTCTCTGCGTTTGCGATGGCAGATTCAAGGGTCTTCTTGACCGTTTCTGCAATGCGCTTGCGGGAGAACTCCAGTTCGGCCAGAGCGCGGTCGACCTTCTTGCCGCGGATCATCGCGGCAACCAGGTTGAGCTTCTGGGGGCTGACGCGGATCGTGCGCGCAATTGCCTGCGCCTCATTATCCTTCAGCCGGCGTTCGGCTTTTGCCTTGCCCATTGTTACTTCCTCTTTGCCTTCTTGTCCGCGCCATGACCGTAGTAGGTCCGGGTCGGAGAGAATTCGCCAAACTTGTGACCGACCATGTCTTCATTGACGCTGACCGGAACGTGCTTGCTGCCGTTGTAGACGCCGAAGGTGAGGCCGACAAACTGCGGAAGGATCGTGGAGCGGCGGCTCCAAATCTTGATCACTTCGTTACGACCGCCTTCGCGGACCTTCTCAGCCTTCTTGAGAAGATAACCGTCAACGAACGGACCTTTCCATACTGAACGAGTCATTCGAGACTTCCTCTCTTACTTCTTCTTCTGGTGCCGCGAGCGCATGATGAACTTGTCGGTCGACTTGTTCGAGCGCGTACGCTTGCCCTTCGTGGGCTTGCCCCACGGGGTAACCGGGTGACGACCACCCGAGGTACGGCCTTCACCACCGCCGTGCGGGTGGTCAACCGGGTTCATGACGACGCCGCGAACGTGCGGACGCTTGCCGCGCCAACGCGAACGACCAGCCTTACCGTCATTGATGTTGCCGTGATCGGGGTTCGATACGGCGCCGATCGATGCGAGGCAGGAACCGTGCACGAGACGCTGTTCGCCCGAGTTCAGACGAAGGATCGCCATGCCCTGGTCGCGACCGACGAGCTGCGCGTAGGTACCGGCCGAGCGGGCCATCTGGCCGCCCTTGCCCGGCTTCATTTCCACGTTGTGGATGATGGAGCCGACCGGGATGTACTGCAGCGGCATCGTGTTGCCGGGCTTGACGTCAACGGCCTTCTCCGAAGCGATGACCTTGTCGCCGGCAGCGAGGCGCTGCGGAGCGAGGATGTAGGCCTTTTCGCCATCGGCATAGTTGACGAGCGCGATGAACGCGGTGCGGTTCGGGTCGTATTCCAGACGCTCGACCGTGCCTTCAACGTCGAACTTGCGACGCTTGAAGTCGACCAGGCGGTAGGTACGCTTGTGACCGCCGCCCTGGAAGCGAACGGTGATGCGACCGAGGTTGTTGCGACCGCCCTTGGAGGACAGGCCCTCGGTCAGCGCCTTGACCGGCTTGCCCTTGTAGAGGCCAGCCCGGTCAACGATGACCAGCTGGCGCTGGCTCGGGGTCGTCGGATTGAAACTTTTCAATGCCATTTTCTTGTTCCCTTTTGGGTTTTTACCCTAATGGGCCTATCCGTTAGAGACCGGTGGAGACGTCGATGGACTGACCGTCGGCGAGCGTAATGATCGCCTTCTTCACGTCCTTCTGCTTTCCGGCAAAGCCGCGGAAACGCTTCGTCTTGCCTTTGCGGACGAGCGTGTTCACGGCCGTAACCTTGACGCCGAACAGAGCTTCGACAGCAGCCTTGATTTCAGGCTTCGAAGCGTCCTTGGCGACGTTGAAGACGACCTGGTTCTGCTCGGAAACCAGCGTCGACTTTTCAGTGATCGAGGGAGACACGATCACGTCGTAGTGGCGAAGATCCGTCATTTGAACCGCTCCTCCAGAGCTTCCACGGCAGCCTTGGAAAGCACGAGCTTGCCACGGCGCAGAATGTCGTAAACGTTGATGCCCTGAACCGGCAGAACGTCCACGTTCGGGATGTTCTGGGCTGCGAGCTTGAAGTTGTTCTCGATCTCGGCGCCGCCGATGATGAGAGCGTTGGTGAGGCCGAGCGATGCAAATACGCCGGCGAGAGCCTTGGTCTTGGCTTCCTTGGCAACGAGATCGTCGATGACGATGATCTCTTCAGCCTTCAGCTTGGCCGACAGCGCATGACGCAGGCCGAGGGCGCGAACCTTCTTCGGCAGATCATGCTCGTGGCTGCGGACGACCGGGCCATGGGCCTTGCCACCGCCGCGGAACTGCGGAGCGCGAGCGGAGTGGTGGCGGGCGCGGCCCGTACCCTTCTGCTTGTACATCTTGGCGCCGGTGCGCGAAACTTCTGCGCGGCCCTTGGCCTTGTGCGTGCCCTGCTGCTTCTTGGCGAGCTGCCAGCGAACGACGCGGGCAATGATGTCTTCACGGGGTTCGAGGCCGAAAATGGCGTCAGAAAGGGAAACCTTTCCCGCGTCCTTGCCCTCGAGGGTTTTGACGTTGAGATCCATTACTCGGCTCCCTTACTTCGATGCTTCGGCGCGCACAGCGGCCGGGCGCGGAGCGCCTTCCGGGGTGCCCGACTTGATGGCGTCACGAACGACGATCCAGGCACCCTTGGAGCCGGGGACTGCGCCCTTGACCAGGATCAGACCGCGGTCTTCATCGGTCGATACGACTTCGAGGTTCTGGGTGGTGACGCGGGTCTGACCCATGTGACCAGCCATGCGCTTGCCCTTCCAAACGCGGCCCGGATCCTGGTTGGAACCGGTCGAACCATGCGAACGGTGCGATACGGAAACGCCGTGCGTTGCACGCAGACCACCGAAGTTGTGGCGCTTGATCGCACCAGCAAAACCCTTACCGATCGTGGTACCGGTGACGTCAACGAGCTGGCCGGCAACGAAATGGTTGGCCGTCAGTTCTGCACCGATGTCGATCAGGTTGTCCGCGGAAACGCGGAACTCGACGAGCTTCGCCTTCGGCTCGACGTTGGCAGCAGCAAAATGGCCGCGCATTGCCTTCGGCGTGTTCTTGACCTTCGAACGGCCGGCGCCCAGCTGGACAGCCACGTAGCCGTTCTTCTCTTCCGTACGCTGGGCTACCACCTGGCAGTTCTCCAGCTTCAATACTGTAACCGGGATATGCTCACCGGCGTCGTTATAGACGCGGGTCATTCCCACTTTCTGTGCAATCACACCTGAACGCATCGGTTCATTCCTCTTGAGAGTTAGTGATGGGGCGAGCCCCCTCACATCTCTGGTTTAAGGTTTCCTTGAGATCATCCGATCTTGAGGTCGCCCGTTTTCGGAAGCCGTTGGACCGGGGTCCACGTACCTTCCTTGTTATTAAAGCTTGATTTCCACGTCGACGCCGGCAGCCAGGTCGAGCTTCATCAGCGCGTCAACGGTCTGCGGGGTCGGGTCTACGATATCGAGAAGGCGCTTATGGGTGCGCATTTCGAACTGTTCACGGCTCTTCTTGTCGACGTGCGGCGAGCGGTTGACCGTAAACTTTTCAATGCGCGTCGGCAGCGGTACGGGACCGCGCACGCTTGCACCGGTACGCTTTGCCGTCGACACGATTTCGCGCGTCGAGGCGTCGAGGATCCGGTGATCAAACGCCTTGAGGCGGATGCGGATGTTCTGGCCGTTCATACGACTTATCCTTGTTCATGTTGTCTGCGGTTTCCGTGGAAAAACACGCATTGAACTTCGTTTAATGTTCGGCCAGTCCGCTAATTTTCAAAGATCGGAGGGACAGAGTTTCCCCTGCCCCTTCCTATTTGAGCGGCCGTGGCCGGCCTGTCTTTTTGTGAGCGCACAACGTCGAAGCACCGTGCAAATCACGCGTGGGCGCCATTTGCACTATTTCGTCGTCTTCGGCAAGCCGTGCGACCAACTAATTCTTTCGGGGCGGGTATGTTCGAGGCGCATAGCACATGCGCCTCGAATTTCTCCGCCCTCAGTCTCGTCGATTACTCGACGATCGAGGCAACGATGCCTGCGCCGACGGTACGGCCGCCTTCGCGGATCGCGAAGCGCAGCTTTTCTTCCATCGCGATCGGAACGATCAGCTCGACGGCAACGGTGACCGGAACGATCAGCTCGACGGCAACGGTGAC
>NZ_LMJJ01000043.1:416813-523830 GCF_001429285.1 Ensifer sp. Root278 | reverse complement strand
TGGCTGGTGCTGATCGTGTTGATCCCGCTGTCGGGGCTGGTGTGGCGGGCAAGCGGGCTCGGCTGGGCCAAGTTCTTTGAGCTGGCGCTCGATCCGCGCACGCTCAATGCCCTGAAGATCTCGTTCGGCACGGCGTTTCTCGCCGCGATCATCAACCTCGTCTTCGGCGTCATCCTCGCCTGGGTGCTGGTGCGCTATCGTTTCCCCGGCAAACGGGTGATCGACGCCATGGTCGACCTGCCGTTCGCGCTGCCGACCGCGGTCGCCGGCATTGCCTTGACGACGCTTTATGCCGGCAACGGCTGGATCGGCCAGTTCATCGAGCCGCTCGGGCTCAAGATCGCCTTTACGCCATCCGGCATCGTCGTCGCGCTGATCTTCGTCGGCCTGCCGTTTGTTGTCAGGACCGTGCAGCCGATCATGGAGGAGATCGACAAGGAGGTGGAAGAAGCCGCAGCCACCCTTGGCGCCAGCCGTTTCCAGACGATCAGCCGGGTATTGTTGCCGGGACTGCTGCCGGCCGGCCTCACCGGCTTTGCGCTCGCCTTTGCCCGCGGCGTCGGCGAATACGGCTCGGTGATCTTCATCGCYGGCAACCTGCCTTATGTCTCGGAGATCGCSCCGCTTCTGATCGTCATCMGGCTYGAAGAGTTTAACTATGCTGCCGCCACCGCCATTGCCGCGGTGATGCTGGCGATCTCCTTCGCCATGCTGCTCCTCATCAACTCGATCCAGGCCTGGAGCCGGCGGAGATATGTCTATGTCGCATGATCTGACCGCATCCGGSCCGCAACGSGCCTTGCCGGCGCTGGCYGCCGCCACCTCGGAAAGCCGCTTTGCCCGGCTGACCCTGACGATCACGGCGCTTGTCTTCGTCGCGCTGTTTTTGCTTTTGCCGCTCGCCGCCGTCTTCACCGAGGCGCTGCGCAAGGGACCGGCCGAGTTCGTTGCCGCGCTCGGGGACACCGAGACCTTCTCGGCCATCCGCCTGACGCTGACCGTCGCTGCCATCGCCGTGCCGCTCAACCTCGTCTTCGGCGTCGCCGCCGCCTGGGCGATCGCCAAGTTCGAGTTCAAGGGCAAGGCGTTCCTGACGACGCTGATCGACCTGCCGTTCTCGGTCTCGCCGGTCATCTCCGGCCTCGTCTTCGTGCTGTTGTTCGGCTCGCACAGCCTGATCGGTCCCTGGCTGCAGAGCCACGGCATCCAGATCCTGTTTGCCGTGCCCGGTCTGGTGCTCGCCACCGTCTTCGTCACCTTCCCCTTCGTCGCCCGCGAGCTGATCCCGCTGATGCAGGAACAGGGCAGTAGCGACGAGGAGGCAGCCCTGTCCTTGGGGGCGTCGGGCTGGCAGACCTTCTGGTTCGTGACGCTGCCGAACATCAAATGGGGGCTGCTTTACGGCGTGCTKYTSTGCAACGCCCGCGCCATGGGCGAGTTCGGCGCCGTCTCGGTGGTCTCCGGCCATATCCGCGGCGAGACCAACACCATGCCGTTGCAGGTCGAAATCCTCTATAATGAATACAACTTCGTCGCCGCCTTTGCGGTGGCGGCGTTGCTGGCGCTGCTGGCGCTGATCACCCTGATTTTGAAGACGGCGCTGGAGATCCGCTACAGCGCCGAGATCGCCGCCAGCCGCAGGCATTGAAAGGTCAAACGCTATGGACGTGCGCGTTCACAACATCCGCAAGGAATTCGGCCGCTTCCCGGCGCTCGACGACGTCTCGCTCGACATCCGCTCCGGCGAGCTGATCGCGCTGCTTGGCCCCTCCGGCTCCGGCAAGACGACCTTGCTGCGTCTCGTTGCCGGGCTCGAAAGCCCGACCGGCGGCACGATCTTCTTCGGCGACGAGGATGCCTCGCAAAAGACGGTGCAGCAGCGCAACATCGGCTTCGTCTTCCAGCACTATGCCCTGTTCCGCCACATGACGGTGCTCGACAACGTCGCCTTCGGCCTCAAGGTGCGCCCGGGCAATCGCCGGCCGCCGGCCGCCGAGATCCGCAAGCGGGCGCTCGACCTGCTCGATCTGGTGCAGCTCTCCGGTCTCGACAAACGSTATCCGGCSCAGCTGTCCGGCGGCCAGCGCCAGCGCGTGGCGCTCGCCCGCGCCATGGCGGTCGAGCCGAACGTGCTGCTGCTCGACGAGCCCTTCGGCGCGCTCGACGCCCAGGTGCGCAAGGAACTGCGCAAGTGGCTGCGCGAGATCCATGACCGCACCGGCCACACGACGATCTTCGTCACCCACGACCAGGAGGAGGCGCTGGAACTGGCCGACCGCGTCGTCGTCATGAGCAAGGGCGCGATCGAACAGGTCGGCACCCCCGACGAGATCTACGACCATCCGGTTTCGCCCTTCGTCTTCGGCTTCATCGGCCAGTCGAACGCGCTCGCCGTCACGCTCCAGAACGGCGAGATCTGGTTCGAGGACCGGCCGATCGGGCTCAGGGCTCCGGCCGAGCCGGACGGGCCGGCCAATCTGCACTTCCGCCCGCACGACATCGAGCTGATCGACGGCTGCGGCGGCTGTCTCGCCGGCCTCGTCACCGCCAGCCGCCGCGTTGCCGGCACCCGCCATCTCGAACTCGACCTTGGCCGCAACCATCCGCATGTCGAGATCGAGCTGTCGCCCGAACGCGCCGCCGCCGGCGACCACAGCCGCATCGCCTTCCGGCCGACAAAGTGGAAACTCTTCAGAGACAACAGAGAGCAGGCTGTAGAGGCAGAAATAGATGTGGGGCAGCGGGCGGCCGAGGAAGCCGGTGAAACCGTTCGTCCTTGGCCTCNCCCCGCCATCTCGAACTCGACCTTGGCCGCAACCATCCGCATGTCGAGATCGAGCTGTCGCCCGAACGCGCCGCCGCCGGCGACCACAGCCGCATCGCCTTCCGGCCGACAAAGTGGAAACTCTTCAGAGACAACAGAGAGCAGGCTGTAGAGGCAGAAATAGATGTGGGGCAGCGGGCGGCCGAGGAAGCCGGTGAAACCGTAGCCTTCGAACTTGCCCGCACGGGCACTTGACTTCATCACCGACCATACGCCGGCGAAGCGCGCTTGAGCTTCGCCGGCCGATTTCGGTTTGCTTCGATATGCGCTAAGCAGGGACGCCCGCGGCCGACAATGGCCTCGGAAACGGAGAGAAGCGCATGACGATCGTCGACGACCTGAAACAAGCCTTCGGCGATATCGTCCTGACAGGAACAGAGATTGGCGAACGCCATCGCAGTGACGCCAGCCTGACCGGCCGCGAACTGCCGAAGGCCGTTATCCGACCGACAAGCAGCGAAGAGATCGCCGAAGTCCTCCGCCTCTGCAACGAGAACGGCCGGGCAGTCGTCGTCCAGGGCGGCCTGACCGGGCTTGCCGGCGGCGCCAATGCCGGCAGCGACGCGGTGGTGATTTCGCTCGAACGTTTTACCGGCATCGAGGAGATCGACCCGCAGGCAGGAACCATGACGGTGCGCGCCGGCACGCCGCTCGAGGTTGCGCAACGCGCTGCAGAAGACGCCGGATTCCTGTTGCCCATCGATCTCGGTGCCCGCGGCTCCTGCCAGATCGGCGGCAATCTCGCCACCAATGCCGGCGGCATCCGTGTGCTTCGCTACGGCGTCACCCGTGACAACGTGCTCGGCCTCGAAGTCGTGCTGGCCGATGGGACTGTCATCTCGTCGCTCAACAAGATGATCAAGAACAACACCGGCTACGATCTCCGACAGTATTTCATCGGCTCCGAGGGAACGCTCGGCGTGATCACCCGCGCGGTCCTCCGTCTGCGGCCACTGCCAGCCGGCCGGCTGACGGCGCTCTGTGCCCTCGACAGCTTTGATAATGTGGTTGCCTTTCTCACACATTGCCAGCGCCGCCTGCCGGGGCTCTCGGCCTTCGAGGCCATGTGGCAGAACTATTTCCGCTTCAACGCAGAGGCGGAAAAGCAAAGGCTCTTTGATGAAATTCCGCCTTTCGCCGTGATCGTCGAACAGGATCTCCTGGGTGACGACAGCGAGCGCGATGCGTTCGAGGCCCTTCTCGGCGAAGCGCTCGAAGCCGGCATTATCAGCGACGCGCTGATTGCCCAGTCGGAGAAGGAAAGCCGCTCGTTCTGGAGCATCCGCGAGGGCCACGCGATGGACCAGTTGCTGCCGTCGCTCATCAATCTCGATGTCAGCCTGCCGATCGGCGATATCGGGCGCTTCGCCGAGGACTGCGGCAAGGCTCTTTCTGCGCGGTTCCCGGCCGCCCACGTCTCCTTCTTCGGCCATGTCGCCGACAGCAACCTGCACATCGCCTTCTCGCAACCGGACAGCGACGCGGAAACGCCGCACATCGTCGATGGCATCGTCTACGAGATCGTGCGGCGCTATCGCGGCTCGATCTCGGCCGAACACGGCATCGGCACGTTGAAGCGGGAATTCCTCGACCATTCGCGCAGTCCGGCGGAGCTCGATCTCATGCGCCGGATCAAGCTGGCGCTCGACCCGAACGGCATCCTCAATCCGGGTAAGGTGCTCTGAGAGTACGACTGGAGAAGAACGGCTCCCGGGAAGAACTCTCAATAAGTCGGTTCAGAGCCAGGAGGCGGGCGTTTTCGGCAAGCGCCCATCGGGATCAATCACCTTCAACTCTGCCCCCTCGCCTGAATTCCAGCGCCAGAGTGCGACGCAAGTACCGCCAGGTGACATGAAGGACGGGTAGATCAGGCCATCGAAGCCTCGATCGCTCAGCTCCCGCTGCAGGCGATGCGTCTCCGGCAGGAGGCCGCGATCAAGCGCATCGCGCCATTCGCAGCGGTGAATCTCCTCGGTGAGATCAAGCGCGGCAAGCGTTTCGACAACCGTCAGGTCGGCGAGCCGAGCGAAGCGCAGCTCAAGCTGCGCGATCAGCGCCGGATGCTGGACGAAACCCTGATTGTACTCGGCCCAGGCGGTCGAGAGTTCGCGGGCCGCATAGATTGTCGGCACACCCAGGGGATTCCACCGTCCGCCAAAGCGCGAAGCACCGTCGCCCGAGAGCGGCGCATGCGCCCAGCGCGGGACGTAGGCGCGCCACAGGCGCACCGGCTCGCTTCCTGCCATCAGGCGTAGACACCGGAACGTACGGCTTCGAGATAGGCGAGCACCTTGTCGGCCTTGCCTTCGCCGACAAGGTCATAGGCCGTCTTTCCGGCCCAGCCTGGGATCGGCTGGTGCTTGAACCAGATCACGGCGCGGCTGTCGTCCCCCGCCATCTCGCCGGCCATGGCGAGGATGCGCACGACGTTGCTCAACGCCGCATCGACCTTGCGGGCGCTGGATTTCGCCGTCAGCGTGTTGCGCGCGACCCCGATCAGCTTCGCTAGCTCCGCAAGCGTCACGCCGAGGCGATCGGAAACCAGCCTCGCGGAGAGGAAGGACGAGTGGCTCTCGCCGTAGTGGGCGGCAGAAACATTGAAACTGACAGTCATGGCAGAATCCGAGCTCTTTTTGATCATCACGTAATCAAAATAAGCTCAAAAGGCGCCCATTTCAAGGAAAGCCTATTGCCGCCAGGATGGCTCGCGCTTGTCAAAGAAAGCGCCGACACCTTCGCGGGCCTCGTCGGATTCCCAGCAATCAGCAAGCTGCTCGATGGTCGCGGCAATGGTGTCCCCGGTGATCGGTGGTCCAAGCGAACGGGCCAACCGTTTGGCCCGACCGGTCGCCTCGGGCGCCACTGCCAGATAGGGCTCGATCTCCGCTTCGACCGCCGCATCCAGGGCATCTGCCGCAGCAACGACCGTGGCCAGCCCCAGGGCGCGCGCCTCCTCAGCGCCGAACAGGCGGGCGGACATGAACAACGGCCGCGCCTTGCCCTCGCCGATCCGGGCGACGACATAGGGGCTGATGGTGGCCGGGATCAGGCCGAGACGCGTCTCCGTCAAACCAAATTTGGCGTCGGCCGAAGCGACGGCCGCATCGCAGATGCTCATGAGGCCGACGCCGCCGCCAAAGGCGTTGCCATGCAGGCGGCCGATCACCGGCTTGGCGATCTCGTTCAGCGCCTTGAACATCATCGCCAGACGCGTCGCCTCGGCGACCCGCGTCGCCCGATCGGCATCGAACTGCTCACGCATCCAGCCGAGATCGCCGCCGGCGCAGAAGCTGCGGCCTTCGGCTTCCAGTATGACGGCCCGGACCGAGCGATCGTCCGAAAGCGAATGAGCGGCTTCGGTAAGTTCGCCGATCATCTTCGCCGAAAGCGCATTGTGCTTCTGCGGTAGTGCCAAAGTCAGCCGCGCGACCCCGCGTGCGTCGGTCGCGATCCGGATCGTTTCGAGGGTCATGATCTTGTCCTCAAGGTCCGCGCGAAAGCGGCGGCCTGTTCGAGCTTCGCCGTGTCGAGGCCAGTCGAGAACCCCTTGCCGGTGACGAAGGCGTTGACGGCGAGCGTGTCGACATTGCCGGCCGCTCCCGGCGCATAGGGACATCCGCCGAGACCGCCGGCCGAGGTATCGAAGACCCGCAAACCGCGGTCGAGCGCCACGGCGATATTTTCGAGCGCGCGGCCGCACGTATCATGGAAATGTCCGGCAAGCCGCTCGGACCGAATGCGCTCCAGCACTGCAGCCAGCATCGCGTCCACCGCCTCCGGTTTGCCGCGACCGATCGTGTCGCCAAGACTGATCTCATAGCAGCCGAGATCATCGAGCAGGCCGGCGACATCGGCGGCACTGGCCGGCGCGATCGCCCCCTCATAGGGGCATTCGACCACGCAACTGACATAGCCGCGCAGCAGAAGCCCGCGCTCACGGCAGGCGTCGGCAATCGGGCGAAACCGCGCGATGCTTTCGGCGATCGAGCAATTGATGTTCTTCTGCGAGAAGGTTTCGGAAGCGGAGGCGAAGATCGCCACCTCGTCGGCGCCAGCTTCAAGTGCTGCCTCAAGCCCGCGCATATTGGGAGTCAGCACGGCGTAGCGCGTACCGGGTCGCCTGACAATGCCGGCCATCACCTCGGCGGCGTCGGCCATCTGCGGCACCCATTTCGGGCTGACGAAGCTCGTCACCTCGATCCGCTCATAGCCGCAGTCGGATAGCAGATCGACGAGGCGGATCTTGTCGGCAGTCGCAACGATACGGCTTTCATTCTGCAGCCCGTCACGTGGCGCCATTTCGACGATCGTCACGTGCTCAGGCACCGCTCCGCTCATTCTGCGCTCTCCGGCTGGAGCATCACCAGCACGGCGCCGGCGCTCACCTGTTCGCCTTCACTGACCAGTACGCTCTCGACCACGCCGGCACGCGAGGCGGACAGCGTAAGCTCCATCTTCATCGCTTCCATGACGGCGAGCGCCTGCCCCTTTTCGACCGTATCACCGGGGCGGACCCGGACGAGCTTGACGATACCGGGCATCGGCGCCGAAACCTCGTCGTCGGCCACCTCGCTGGAATGACCAGTGCCAAGCGCGTCGGGCAGGCGCAGGACGTAAGTGTCACCGTTGAGGAACAGGGTGATCTGCTCGCCTTCGCGCAGGAAGCGGAACTCATGCTGCGCTCCGGAGATCTCGGCGCGGGCGCCGTCGGTAAACCGGTCGAGGATCACCACAGGCAGAGCCGCCGTTCCGGTGTGGACCGCAAACTGGTCGCGGCCGCGGGCGGCGAGCGTCACAATCGCCCGGCCGCCTGCGTGCTCGATCGTGACGTTCCTGCTGGCGTCGCCCCAGATCTGCCAATGGCCGAGTGACGACCACGGATCGGCAGATCCATCCGGCAGCAGGGCGCCGGTGGAGACGATCGCCGCCAGCGCCAGCGCCGCATCGCTTGGCGCCTTCGTTGCCGTGAGCTGATCGATGGAACGGTCGATGAGGCCGGTATCGGGATGCCCGGCGCGAAAATCCGGCTCGGCGGCAAGACGCGCCAGAAAGTCGAGATTGGTGACCGTGCCGCCGATGCGGCACGCCCTCAATGCGCTTTCGAGCTTTGCCAGCGCTGCCGAACGGTTCGGGCCATGAACGATCAGCTTGGCGATCAGCGGATCATAGAATGGCGTGATCCGGTCGCCTTGCCGGACACCGGCATCGACACGCACGCCATCTTCCGGAAAGCTCAGCGTCGTCAGCCGCCCGGTCGCCGGCAGGAAGCCGCGAGATGGGTCTTCCGCATAGATGCGGGCTTCGAACGCCCAGCCGTCGATGCCGATCTCGCTCTGCCGTTTCGGCAGCGCTTCGCCGGCGGCGGCGCGCAACTGCCACTCGACGAGATCGATACCGGTGATCGCCTCCGTCACCGGATGCTCCACCTGCAAACGGGTGTTCATCTCCATGAAATAGAACTGGTCCGGCCAGAGCCCGTCCGTCACGTCAGCGATGAATTCGACGGTGCCGGCGCCGACATAGCCGATCGCCTGCGCTGCCCGAACCGCAGCATCGCCCATGGCGCGCCGCACTTCCGCGGTCATGCCGGGGGCCGGCGCTTCCTCGATCACTTTCTGGTGGCGGCGCTGCAGCGAGCAGTCGCGCTCGAAGAGGTGCAGGATATTGCCGTGCCGGTCGCCGAAGACCTGGACTTCGATATGCCGGGGTTTCGTCAGGTATTTCTCGATCAGCACCGAACCATCGCCGAAGGCGGCTTCCGCCTCACGGCGCGCCGCCTCGAGCGCGGCCGGAAACTCGGTGGCGCTGTCGACGCGCCGCATGCCCTTGCCGCCGCCGCCGGCGCGCGCCTTGATCAGCACCGGATAGCCGACATTCACGGCTTCTTCCGCGAGGAAGTCGGCATCCTGCCGCTCGCCGTGGTAACCGGGAACGACCGGCACGCCGGACTGCTCCATCAGCGCCTTGGCGGCATCCTTCAGACCCATGGCGCGGATCGCCCGCGCGGATGGCCCGACGAAGGTGATCCCGGCCGCCTCGACGGCGTCGGCGAAATCGGCATTCTCCGAGAGGAAACCATATCCCGGGTGGATCGCATCCGCACCGACCGCGCGTGCGGCAGCGATGATGCGCTCGGCCGACAGATAGCTTTCGAGGGCCGGGGCTGAGCCGATGCGGATCGCTTCGTCGGCAAGTGCCACGTGCAGCGCGCCGACATCAGCATCGGAATAGACGGCGACCGTGCGAATGCCGAGGCGCTTGGCGGTACGCATCACCCGGCAGGCGATCTCACCGCGATTGGCAATCAGGAGTTTGGAAAACATCGGCATCCTCGGCCCCTATCGCGCAGCGATCACATCGATTTCGAGCAACCAGCCGGCATCGAAAATGCCGGCGATCGCCACGGTCATGGCGGGTGCGAGCGCGCCCAGATATTCCTGGCGGGCAGCACGGTTGGCCATGGTGTACTGGCGGTCGGCAAGCAGGACCGTCACCTTGACGATGTCGGACTTCGTCATACCCGCCGCCGTCAGCTGGGCGTCAATGTTCGCCCAGACCTGGCGCGCCTGCGCCTCGAAACCCTCCGGCAATGCGTCTTCGGCCGTCAGCGGCACCTGGCCGCTGACAAAGAGCAGGCGCTCGAAATCTTCAAGGCGCACGGCCTGCGAATAGCCGCCGCGCGGTTGAGGTGCATTCTTGGCGTTGATGTTCTCGCGCTTCATCAGCTCATCCCTACATCCTGAAGAGGCCGAAGCGCGTGTCTTCGATCGGCGCGTTGAGCGCTGCCGAAAGCGACAGGCCCAGCACATCGCGCGTCTTGCGCGGATCGACGACACCGTCGTCCCAAAGTCTTGCCGAGGCATAGAGCGGATGGCTCTGGCGCTCGAAGAGATCGAGGATCGGCTGGCGGAAACGCGCCTCCTCCTCTTCGCTCCAGGGCGTGCCCGCCCGCTTCAGCGCCTCGCTGCGCACCGTCGTCAACACACCGGCCGCCTGTTCGCCGCCCATGACAGAGATACGGCTGTTCGGCCAAGTCCAGAGGAAGCGCGGCGAAAAGGCGCGGCCGCACATGCCGTAATTGCCCGCGCCGAAGGAGCCGCCGACGAGCATGGTCACCTTCGGTACCCGCGCCGTCGCCACCGCCGTCACCAGCTTGGCGCCGTGCTTGGCTATGCCTTCCGTCTCGTACTTCCGCCCGACCATGAAGCCGGTGATGTTCTGCAGGAACACG
Source organism: Ensifer sp. Root278 (assembly GCF_001429285.1). Classification (GTDB taxonomy): domain Bacteria; phylum Pseudomonadota; class Alphaproteobacteria; order Rhizobiales; family Rhizobiaceae; genus Ensifer. Next base: position 513,775 of record NZ_LMJJ01000043.1, on the reverse strand, counting down.
AGCGGAATTTTGCGCTGGGCACAGAGCTCGACGAAATGCGCGCCCTTCAGTGCGGATTCGGAGAACAGCACGCCGTTGTTGGCGATGATGCCGACCGGAATGCCATGGACATGGGCGAAGCCGCAGACGAGCGTCGTACCGTAGCGCGCCTTGAACTCGTCGAAACGGGAGCCGTCGACGACGCGGGCGATGACCTCGCGGATATCGTAGGGCGTGCGCAGATCGGAAGGCACGATGCCGGCAATTTCGTGCGGATCGTAGAGCGGCGGTTCAGATGCCGTGAGTTCGACCGACAGCGGCTTGTGCCGGTTGAGCGCGGCGACAGCCCGACGCGCCAGCGCCAGCGCGTGGGCGTCGTCACGCGCCAAGTGATCGGCCACGCCGGAAAGGCGGGTATGCACATCGGCGCCGCCGAGATCCTCCGCCGAGACCACCTCGCCGGTCGCCGCCCTGACGAGCGGCGGGCCGGCGAGAAAGATCGTACCCTGGCCCTCGACGATGATCGTTTCGTCGGACATCGCCGGCACGTAGGCGCCGCCGGCTGTGCACGATCCCATCACCACAGCGATCTGTGGAATGCCGGCAGCCGACATGTTGGCCTGGTTGTAGAAGATCCGGCCGAAGTGATCCCTGTCCGGGAAAACCTCGTCCTGGTTCGGCAGATTGGCGCCGCCGGAGTCAACGAGATAGATGCAAGGCAGATGGTTTTCCGCGGCGATCTCCTGCGCGCGCAGGTGCTTCTTCACCGTCAGCGGATAGTAGGTACCGCCTTTGACCGTCGGATCGTTGCAGACGATCATGCATTCGCGGCCCGACACCCGGCCGATGCCGGTGATCAGTCCGGCCGCCGGCGCATCGCCATTGTACATGCCGTGCGCGGCCGTCATGCCGACTTCGAGGAACGGCGTTGCGGGATCGATGAGATTGGCCACCCGGTCGCGCGGCAGAAGCTTGCCTCGACTGACATGGCGCTCGCGCGCGGTTTCGCCGCCGCCGCCGGCCGCAAGCTTCACAGCCTCCTCGACCGTCACGATCGCCTCGGCCATGGCCGCCTGATTGGCCCTGAACGTTTCGGAGGACGGTGAGATGTGAGATTTCAGAACGGTCATGAGGTCCTCATAGGATCGAGTTCGGCCGCTTTCGTCTCATCCCGCTCTAGCTCGTCTCGGTGAACAGTTCCCGGCCGATCAGCATGCGGCGGATCTCGCTGGTGCCTGCACCGATCTCGTAGAGCTTGGCGTCGCGCAGCAGACGACCCGCCGGGTAGTCGTTGGTATAACCGTTGCCGCCCAGCGCCTGGATCGCCTCGAGCGCGAGCGCCGTCGCCTTCTCGGCCGCGTAGAGGATGCAACCCGCCGCATCCTTGCGCGTCGTCTCGCCACGATCGCAGGCGGCTGCCACCGCATAGACATAGGCGCGTGCCGCATTTGCCGTCACATACATGTCCGCGAGCTTGCCCTGCATCAGCTGGAATTCGCCGATCGCCTGGCCGAACTGCTTGCGCTCATGCAGATAGGGGACGACGACATCAAGGCAAGCGGCCATGATACCGAGGGGACCGGCCGACAGCACCACGCGCTCGTAGTCGAGCCCGGACATCAAAACCCGGACGCCGCCGCCGATGGTGCCGAGCACGTTTTCCTCGGGCACCTCGCAGTCTTTAAAGATCAGCTCGCAGGTGTTGGAACCGCGCATGCCGAGCTTGTCGAGCTTCTGGCCGGTGGAAAATCCGGCATAGCCTTTTTCGACCAGGAATGCGGTGATGCCGCGCGGACCGGCCGCCGGATCGGTCTTGGCATAGACGACGAGCACGTCGGCGTCGGGGCCATTGGTGATCCACATCTTGTTGCCGTTGAGCACATAGCGGTCACCGCGCTTGTCGGCCCTCAGCGTCATCGAGACGACGTCCGAGCCGGCGCCGGGCTCCGACATCGCAAGCGCGCCGACAAATTCGCCGGAGATCAGCTTCGGCAGGTAACGCGCCTTCTGGTCGTCATTGCCGTTGCGGTTGATCTGGTTGACGCAAAGATTGGAGTGGGCGCCGTAGCTGAGGCCGACCGAGGCCGACGCGCGGCTGATCTCCTCCATCGCCACACAATGGGCGAGATAGCCCATGCCGGCACCGCCATGCTCCTCGCCAGCGGTGATGCCGAGCAGGCCGAGTTCGCCCATCTCGCGCCAGAGCTGCATCGGAAACGCGTTGTTGCGATCGGTTTCATCCGCCAATGGCGCGATGCGGTCCATTGCGAAGCGCCGCACGCTCTCGCGCAATGCGTCGATGTCCTCGCCAAGTGCGAAGCTCAATCCGCCCTGAAACATGTTTATCCTCCCATCGTGCCTGCCGCGCGGTCTCCTCCCACAGCGGCCGTACGATAACGCTCCATCCTCTACGCGGATCGCGGCGAATGCAATGATATCAACGCCGCGACATGGTCGGACGATAGCACCGCGTTCCGCTAATTTCCTTCCAAAGAGGGGCGAAGCCAAGCACGATATGAAAATCCGGAGGCGCCCACCGATTGCATCCTGTGCGTGAGGCGGTCACCGGGCGCTCGCGCGCCACGTCCGTTTTGGATCGTACCACGCTCAGGTGCCCCCCCAATTCGCAAGTCCCACAAGCTGAGCGAGCACCTCATTGATCACGGCCTGCGTCGGAGGCTCGATGTCCACGGTTACGGTCAAAGGCTCGCCGACAGGGTCTTCTAGCGTCGCGAGCTGCGTGTCGAGCAGAGAGGCGGGCATGAAATGTCCCGTTCGGCGCTGCATCCGCCCGACAAGAACATCGCGATCGCCGTGGAGATAGACAAAAGCAATGGACCTGCCGGCGCTCTCGCGCAGCAGATCGCGATAACTGCGCTTCAGCGCCGAGCAGGAGACGACTACCGGCGCATCACTCGACGCGAGCTGTCGGCCGATCTCCTTCAGCCACGGCCAGCGGTCCGCATCGGCGAGCGGAATACCCGCCGACATCTTGCGGATGTTTTCCTCCGGATGCAGCGCATCACCCTCGACGAAGCGGTAACCGCAGGCAGCTGCGATAGCCTCACCGACCGAGGTCTTGCCGGTACCGGATACACCCATCACCACGATGGAACCGGGAAATGCCAGGCGGACAACAGCCTCGGACGCGTGATCGTTCGACATGGCCTTGCTCCTTGCATCTGCCGCGCTCGCTCTCCCTGATACCGTCGCGGCACCGGGTGAACAAGGCGGCTCATGCAAGTCTCAGACGATGTCTCAAACTGCAGCACGGGGGCGGGCGACGTCGTTGACGCCCTCGCCATCCGGTGCCTGGCCGTAGCTCATGCGACGCATCTGGGCGATGACCCGCTCCATCTCGTCATCGGGAAGGACCGGCGGCTCGCCGAGCGTCAACGCCTGGACATACATGCGCGACAGAGTCTCGATCTCGATGGCCAGCCACAGGGCGGATTCGAGCGTTTTGCCGAGTGAGATCTGGCCGTGCTGGCCAAGCAGGCAGGCAACGCGGTCCTTGAGCGCCACCAGCGCGTTGTCGGAGAGCGCCTGGGTGCCGAAGGTCGCATATTCGGCACAGCGGATCGTCGTGCCACCGGCAATGCCGGTCATGTAGTGGAAACTGGGAATGGTCTTGTGATGGCAGGCAAGCGTCGTCGCATAGACCGAATGGCAATGCAGCACGACGTTGATATCCGTGCGTTCCCTCAGGATATCACGGTGGAAGCGCCATTCCGACGAAGGACGAAGGCCAACATAGGTGCCGTCGAAATCCATCTCGACAAGATCTTCGGGCTGCATCGTCTCATAGGGCAGCGACGAGGGCGTGATCAGGAAACCCGTATCGGTGCGCAGCGAAATGTTGCCCGCAGTGCCCTGGTTGATGCCGCTCGAATTCATCCGCCGGCAGATGTCCACCATCTCGCGGCGGAACGACAGCGTGTCTGTCTTGGTCATCGATATGTCCTTTCGAAGTCGCGAGTGAAACTGTTGTTGTGCCCGGTGCGCGCCCGGGCCCGCCATTGCGACGCATAGACGGCGACAGCTGGCGAAAGATGCGAAACGTCGCCCGGATCGGCGAGCGAGAGCGGAGCCGGACGCTGGCGCTGGCCTTCGCTTGCAAGCAGTGCGGCGCCGGAGGCCACGCCGTAGGCATCGAGATTGAAGCGCACCCGCCGGTTTGGCATGAGCGCCGCAACGAGGCGGGCATAGAGGGGATCGCGCAGGAAGCTTCCGTCGAGCACGACCAGCGGCCCCGGCCCCAACGCCTCGACGCATTCCGTGGTCAGCAGGGAACAGTAAAGCAGCGCCAGCGCCTTGCGCTCGACCGGCGTCTCCGGCGGTGGCCCGTTGATGCGGCCGCGGCCGGCGCTTCCCGGAAAGAGACCGTCGTCGTCGCCGAAGGACGGCAGCGCCATGGTACGTCTGGCAATCAGGCCGAGCACGACATCGTCGGGCACCGGGGCCGCTGGAGGTGCGCTGCCCGCCACGTGCGAAAACTCGCGCCCGCCCATGGTGAGCACGCCGCCGAGCGGTTTGCCGAAGACGTCGCTGTTCAGCGTCATGCCGCGGTGCTCGTCGAGCCGGTCGAGGGCCGTGCGGCCGCAAAAGCCGACGATCCAGGTCCCGGTCGAAACGACGATGAAATCGGTCAAGCCGGCCGCGTGATAACGATAGTGATTGAGACTGCTGTCGTGGCCGCCCGCCAGCACCCGCAGTCCGTCCCGCAGCCCGTGGCGGCGGGCAAGCTCCGGACGCACAGGGCCGAGGACCTGCCAGGCGTCGGCGAAATCCGGCATCAACCGCTGCCAGCTGCGAGTGGTAACAATGGGCGCAAAGCGGCGTTCGGCAACGTTCCAGAGATGCGACTGTGCGCCGAGGAAGCTCGCCTCGGATACCGCAACGCCCGACAGGCGCCACGCCCAATACTGCGGCAGGCCCAGATACCAGCACGCAGCATCGACAGCACCCGGCGCGTGCTCCTGCATCCAAAAGAGCTGGCGCGCCTGATGGGTGGCGCTGTGCATCATCGCGCTGCCGCGGTCGAAGAAGGAACCGGCAAGCGGCGCGTAGCCTTGCCGGATCGCCTCCGGCAAGGGCTGCTCGTAATCGATCATCGGCAGGGCGGCACCAGCCGTCGCATCGGGGTCATCGCCGACGAGGACGCCGCCAGAGCCATGACCGGCGGCGACGAAGGTTTGCAGCGGATGACGGCTGGCAAGCGCTTCAAGGTTAGAGAAGATCCATTCGGAGAGGCTTGCGAGATCGTGATGTCGCCAGGGCGGACCGGGCAGCACCGGGTTGGCCACACTCAGCGTTTCCAGGACGACGCCATCGACCGTGACCGCGTTCAGCTTCACATTGGTCTTGCCGACATCGAGCACGGCCACCGTACCGGCTTCCTCGTCTGCCGCGACTGACATGCTGCGACCCTCCCGTCCTAACCCAAACGCACGCGGAGGCGCTTTAGATCAAACCGTATTGTTTGGCCTTGTTGCGCAGGAACGGCAGGCCGTTGCCCATGACCTCTTCCTCGTCCTTTGCGACAGGACGCCAGACGGCGAGGCCATAGGCCACCTCCGGCGGCATGTTGATGAAGCTCTCCATCGCGAGGCCGCCCTTGAAGCCGATGGCGGCAAGCGTCGCGAAGATCTCGTCCCAGGCGCAATTGCCGTAGCCGGGCGTGCCGCGATCGCTCTCGGAGAGATGGATGTATTTGATAAAATCGCGCGCATCGAGAATGCCGGTGCCGATGCCCTTCTCCTCGATGTTCATGTGATAGGTGTCGAGGTGGACGAAGACGTTATCGGCGCCGACCCGCTTGATCATGTCGACTGCCTGCCAGCCGGTGTTGATCAGGTGGTTCTCGTACCGGTTGACCGCCTCGACGCCGAGCTCGATGCCGCGCGTCTTCGCATGCTTGGCGGCTACCGTCAGTACGCGAGCGATGTTGTCGTATTCGGCCTCAGTCGGCGGCACGCCGGTACGCTCGCCGATGCCGCCATAGATGACGCCTGACAGCGCCTCGCCGCCAAGATCGGCCGTCTTGTCGATCGCCACCTTCAGGTGCTCGATCGCCGCATCGGGGCGGACGGATGCCCAGGCGTGCTCGGGCAGACCAAGCGAGCAGACGGCGCGCAGCTTGTTCTTCACCAAGAGTGCCTTGGTGTGGGCGGTGTCGACCACCGGCGGATTGAGCATCGGGATCTCGATGAAATCGACGCCGTATTTCACCGCCGCGGCGACGGCGCGCTCGGCACCGGGACGATCCCAATTCATGGTCCACATGCTCGTATGGACGCCAAAACCCTGCATGGTCACGTTTCCTTTCTGACAAATGAAATCTTGAACTTGGTGGCCACGAAGCGCAGCACCATGACGCCGGCAAGCAGCAGCCCCCAGACGGCGGTCGCCAGATGCTGGTTGGCACCGATGAGGTTGAGGCCGGAGGAAAGAAGCTGGAGCACAACCAGCGCGACGAAGACGGGAATGACCCGGCCAAAGCCGCCGAACGGATTGACGCCACCGAGGAAGCAGGCAAGCACGGTGATCAGCAGGTAGCTTTCGCCGTGGCCGATACGCACGGAGTTGAAGCGCGCCAGCATGATGATGCCGGCGATCGCACACATGGCGCCCGAGAGCGCATAGACGAGCACGATCACCTTGCGCGTGTTGATGCCGGAATAGCGTGTCGCCTCGAGGTTGGAACCGATCATGTAGGTGTTGAATCCGAGCTTGGTGCGGGAAAGCAGCACGTGCCAGGCGAGCACGCAGACGATGAAGGCGATGAGCGGGATCGGCAGCCCGAGGAACGAGCCATGGCCAAGCGGGCCGAGGAAGGCTGGAAAGCCGGAGACATCGCCGCCGCGCGTCAGGAACTCGCCGAGGCCGCGCAGGAAGATCATCATCGACAGCGAAACAAGGATCGGGTGAGCGCGCGTAAAGGCGATCACCAACCCCATGACGACGCCGCTCACTGCCCCGACGAGGATCGCCAGAACCGAACCGAGCAGGAAGGCGCCGAGACCCGCATCCACCCCGCCATTCGCTTGCAGGACCCAGGCGAGCGTCAGCCCGGCGATGTTGGCGGTAAACGTGATCGCAAGATTGAGGCCGCCAGTCAGGATCGGCAGCAGCATGGCGAGCGTCAGAAGCCCAAGTTCGGGAAGCTGGAAGGCGACTGAGCCGAAGGTGGCGGCACTGAGGAACTGCGGCGAGGCAATGCCGAAGACCAGCATGACGGCGAGGAAAGCCAGTCCTGGTCCCGCCATTTCCGGCCCAAGCAGGTTCTTTATGCGATCGACAACCGCGCTCATCGTCCGGTCCCCTTCTGGGTGAGGAAGGGCAACAGCCGTTCGATGCTGGTGTTGGAGAGCGTGATCGCGACCAGGATGATGGCGCCGATGATCATCTTGAAGGCGAAAGGCGAGACGCCCATCAGGTTGAGGCCGTTCTGCGTGATCGAGATCAGGAGCACGCCGAGCACGCAGCCGAGTACCGAGCCCTTGCCGCCGCCAAGGCGAGCGCCTCCAAGGACGACTGCCGCGAGCACATCGAGTTCGCGACCATAGAGTGCATTCGGTACCACCTCCTGCGCGTAGTGAGCCTGGATGAGGCCGCCGATGCCGGCCATCAGGCCAAGCCAGCCGAAGGCGATGAACTGCATGGCGCCGATGTTGATGCCGAAGCGGCGGGCGCCTTCTGGATTGTCGCCGAAGGCGTAGAGTTGGCGGCCGGTGGTGGTGCGGGTGATCAGTACCCAGGTGGCAATGACGCAGATCGCCATCACCAGCACCGGCAGGGTGATCTCGATCCAGGTTCCATCAGGCATCTCGCGTTCGAACAGGACGACGCGGTCCGTCAGCCAGTCCGGCAGGTCATAGATCGACACGCCTTTGGTGAAGAACATCAACAGGCCGAAATAGATGTTGAAGGTGGAGATCGTCGCCACGATCGAGATCACCCGGAAGCGGTGGATCAGGAAGGCGTTGACGGCACCAAGCAGGACGCCGATCGACCCGGCGATCAACAGCCCCGAGACCCAGCCGCCGCCACCGATCCAGCCGAGCGCGATCGCCGTACCGTACTGCACCACGGACGCTGCGACGGCGAAGGAAATATCGATGCCGCCGGCAATCAGCACCACGAGCAGCCCGACGGCGAAGATGATGTTGACCGAGCTGATGTTGAGCAGGTCGAAGGCGTTGCCGAGCGAGAAGAAGTTGGCCGTCGTGACCGATAGAACGGCGCAGATCGCGATGATGACGCCCAGTAAGGACACTTCGGTCGCATGGGTACGGACGAAGCTAGGCATAGACAGCTCCTTCGATATCACCGAGCGAAGATGTGCGCGGATCATAGCTGCCGACGATGCGGCCCTGCGCCATGTGCAGAACGCGGTCGGCGTTGAAATAGACCTCAGGCACCTCGTCGGAGATCAGGATGATCGCGAGCCCGCTCTCAGCCAATCGGGCGACGATGTCGAAGATGCCGGCGCGCGCGCCAACGTCGACGCCGACGGTCGGAGCGTCGAGGATCAAAAGCTTCGGATCGGTTGCCAGCCACTTGGCGATTGCCACACGCTGCTGGTTGCCACCCGAAAGGGTCGAGATCGCATCCTGCTGGAGGCCGATCTTGACGCCGAGATCGGCGATCCAGCGGCCGACAAGGCTGCGCTTGCGCTCTTCCGAGAGCAGGCCGCCGGAGAGGACCTTATCGAGCGAGCTGATGACGAGATTGTCGGCGATCGGCTGCGGCTGAATGAGACCGAGCGAGAGCCGGTCCTCCGAGAGATAGGCGACGCCCGCCTCGATCGCGTCGCGGTTCGAGGAGAAGCGGATCGGCTTGCCCTCGATCGAAATCGAACCCGATGCAGGCTTCAGCATACCGAAGAGCGTCAGCGCCAGTTCCGTGCGCCCGGAACCAAGCAGCCCGGTAATCCCGAGTGTCTCGCCACGGCGCACGGTCAGCGAGATATCTTCGAACTGGCCAGGGCGCGACAGTCCCTTCACATCGAGCACGGCCGGCTGCCCATCGCGCGACTTCGCACGCACCTGCTGGTCGAAGGTCTTGCCGGTCATCAGCTCGGTGATGCGCGATTGGGTCATGCTGGCGGCGGGGTAGACGCCGACCAGTGCGCCATCGCGCAGCACCGTAATCCGGCTTGAGATCTCCAGCACTTCGGCAAGCCGATGGCTGACGAAGACGACGGCGACGCCGGAGGCGGAAAGACCGCGAACGATATCGAGCAGGTGATCGGTTTCCGATTGGGTCAGCGATGCGGTCGGCTCGTCCATGAAGACGAGCTTCGCTTCGCCGACGAGAGCCCGGGCGATCGCCACGATCTGGCGCTGGGCGATTGCGTATTCCTTGAGTGGCAGATCGACGTCGAGCGTCACGCCGAGGCGGGCGAGCGCATCCTTCGCGATCTGGCGCATGCGGCCGTAGTCGACAAGCTTCGGCCAGCGACCGAGCACCGTCTGGAAGGCGATATTCTCGGCAACGCTCATCTCCGGGAAGAGCGCCAGATCCTGCCAGATCACCTGGATGCCGCGGTCCTGCGCCGTCACCGGCGACATGTGGGAGTAGGTTTCGCCATCGAACTCGATCGAAGCGCCATCGGCGGGGCGATAGACGCCGGTGATGATCTTGATCAGCGTGCTCTTGCCGCAGCCGTTTTCGCCGGCAAGGCAATGAACTTCGCCCGGGCGCACGTCGAAGCTCACATTCTTGAGCGCTCGGACGCCACCGAAAGTCATGTTGATGTCGCGCAGGGACAAAAGCGGCCTTTCGCCTCCTCCCGCGGTCGCAAGCTGGTGCATGTGTCTGTGCCCGTAAATCACGTTAAGTTGGAGCGGGATGCGGGCGGAAAACCGCAAACACGTTTCCTCAGCCCGCTCCTGTACCGTTGAAGGGACTTGCCAGGCCGGCCGGAGCCGGCCCAGCAGCCGGGAGAACCCTTAAACTTTGGACCTCAGAGGCCCATGGCCGCGAGATCCGCGACCGTCTCCTTGTTGATCGGCACCAGTTGGTCGACGATGATATTGCGGTTCTCGAAGTCGGGCTTGACCTTGCCGAGACCTTCGATCTCGTCGCCGTCCTTGACCTCCTCGCCCTTCATCAACTTGTCGGCAAGGGTGACGAAAACTTCGCCCGCCTGCTTCGGATTCCACATGAAGCCGCCTGAAATCGCGTCGGACTTCACCAGCTTCTGGCCCTGGCCGGGTGAGAAGGGACCGAGCACGAAGATCTCGCCGACCTTGCGGCGTTCTTCGACGGCGCGGCCAGCGCCGATCGGACCCTGGCTGCCGAAGGCGAGGAAGCCTTTCAGGTTTGGATGGGCGGAGATCAGGTCGAGTGCGGTCGACCGGCTCTTATCGACGTCTTCAGCAACGCCGTAGCGGTCGCCGACCAGCATCATCTCCGGATAGTTCTTCTTGATGTAGGCGATCGCCGCATCGGCCCAGGCATTGTGCAACGGCACGGTCAGCGAGCCGACGAAGACGGCATATTCGCCCTTGCTGCCCATCTTCTCGGCAAGCAGCTTGCCATGCGCCTCACCGAAGCCGGTCGAGGATGCCAGTTCGAAGTCCCAGTCGGCACCCTTCTGGCTCGGCGATTCATGGGTGATGACGATGATGCCTTTTTCCTTGGCCTTAGTGAGCACCGGCTCGAGCACCTTGGCATCGTTCGGCACCACGCCGATCACCTTCACGCCTTGTGCAATGAGGTCTTCGATGGCGCGCACCTGCAGCGCCGGGTCGGCGCTGGTCGGGCCGACCATGAAGGCGTCGATGCCGAGCTTCTGGCCGCGCTCCTTGATGCCCGCTTCCATGGCGTTGAACCAGGGGATACCACCGATCTTGACTACGACGCCGACCTTGCCGGCATCTTGAGCAAAGGCAGCCGCAGAGCTGGCAAGCGCCATCGATGTCGCCAGGGCGGCGACGAGAATATTCCTGATCATGTCTCTCCTCCACTCGTTCCCAAGAAGGAACGCGCCCGGTCGCCATCTAAGCGCCGGCCTCCAGTTTCAAACCATCACTGGCGAAGTGCTTCCTCGCCTCCCTGACAGCCGCCTCCTCAGACGGCACCAACAAATTGCACAATCGATATTTCTTGTTTGCACAATCGATGGTGCAAGAACTATTGTGCAGACTTAATCTTTCGTCAAGGGGAAATCGGCACTAAAACGATCAAGGGAGAAAACGATGACCAGCAGCAGCAAAAAGAAAGCGACGATCTACGACCTGTCGGTGTTGTCGGGGAGTTCACCCTCAACCGTAAGTGCAGTCCTGAACGGCACCTGGCAGAAGCGCCGGATCAAGGAAAGCACGGCGGAACTGATCCGCAACCTCGCTGAAACGCATCAGTATACGGCCAACCGCCAGGCGCGTGGTTTGCGCAGCTCGCGCTCGGGCCTGATCGGCCTGCTCTTACCGATCCACGACAACCGCTATTTCTCGTCGATGGCGCAAACCTTCGAGGCGCATGTCAGAAGCAAGGGACAGTGCCCAATCGTCGTCAGCGCCAGCCGCGATCCGAAGGAGGAGCGCAAGACCGCGGAGACGCTGATCTCCTATTCGATCGATGAACTCTTCATCTGTGGCGCCACGGATCCCGATGGCGTGCACGAGGTCTGCGAGGCGGCCGGCCTCAAGCACATCAACATCGACCTGCCCGGCACCAAGGCTCCTTCGGTCATCAGCGACAACTACGAGGGCGGACGGATGCTGACGGAGGCGATCATCCGTCACTTCCAAGCAACGGGCCCGCTGGAACCGCATGAACTCTACCTCTTCGGCGGCCGCAACGACCATGCCAGCCGAGAGCGTATTCGCGGGTTCCGCGCCGTCAAAAACGAACTGCTCGGCGCCGATCCGGACGAATGCATCCAGCCGACCGGTTATGCGCCGAACAATGCCAGGCTTGCCTTCGAGGCCTTCTACGAAAAGCACGGCAAACTGCCGCGCGGCCTCTTCGTCAACTCGTCGATCAACTTCGAAGGCCTGCTGCGCTTCATGGCAGGACATCCGCACGAGAACTTCGCCGACCTCGTCGTGGGCTGCTACGATTACGATCCCTTCGCATCCTTCCTGCCCTTCCCCGTCATCATGATCCGCCAGGACGTCGAGGGCATGATCACCAAAGCCTTCGACGTCATCGAGGAGGCCCGGCCCCAGCCGCGGATCCACCTCATCCAGCCCGAACTGGTGCAGCCGCGAACGGCGCTGACCGGCCCGCTCGATGCACTAAAGGACATCGAATAGGCCGCCCGACCAGTGCTTTCTCAGCCAACAGCACTTCTAAACAACAAAATCATCTGTACAGGCCACTAAATTCCACGTATTAATTGGCAATGGATGCGATTGACAGAAAAATCATCGAAATTCTCGCTGAAGATGCGAGGCGGTCGCTGACTGACATCGGCGCTGCGGTGGAGCTTTCGCCCTCCGCCGTCAACGAGCGCATTCGTCGGCTCGTCGCCAATGGCGTGATCCGAAACTTCACGCTGGAAGTCGACCATCGCGCGCTTGGCCTCGACGTGCTTGCCTTCGTCTGGGTCGGCCTGGCGCCCGATGCGGACGAGGCGGCGTTCCGCGCCTTCATGGCCGGTCATCCGGCCGTGGCCGAATGCCATCACGTCACTGGCGCCTGGTCCTATTGCGTCAAGGTCCGGATGCCGTCGCTCGGCGATCTTGAGCCGTTCCTTGCCGAACTGAAGCGCCAGCGGTTCCTGGCGCGAAGCGAAACGGTGATCGCGCTGTCGACCGTGCGGGAAAGCCTGGCAACGACTGCATCGCGCGCCTGAACGGACGCGTAAAGACTGCTGAAACATTTTTGAACTGCCGCACATGTTCCATCCTTGATCTGGATGGATTGAGCCATGCCGCGGCCGGAGCCCTATGCCCATGTCTACATTGTTGTTTGGAAAAAGCCTCCTGGTCGGTCTCGCGGTCGCGGCCCCACTCGGCCCCATCGGAGCGCTCTGCATCAACCGTACGCTGGAGCGCGGCTTCTGGGCGGGCGTCGCCGGTGGGCTGGGAACAGCCGCCGCCGATGCCACCTATGCAGCGCTTGCCGCGATCGGTTTCGCCGCCTTTGCGGCGGTGCTTTCCATGATCGCAACACCGCTCGGCCTCGCCGGCGGACTGTTCATGATCTGGCTCGGCTGGAGCGGATTGCGGCCGAAACCGGTGACGGCCGCGGCCGACGTCGGCGGACGCGATCTGGTCCGCACGACCATCGCCACCTTTTTCCTGACGATGACCAGCCCGGCGACAATCCTCTCCTTCGCTGCGATCTTTGCCGGCCTCGGCCTTGCCGAAGCAGGCGATGCGTTGAGCGCCGCCATCGTCGTCGTGGGCGTCTTCCTAGGCTCGCTCGGCTGGTGGTTCTTCTTGAGCGGCGGGGTGGCGATTGCCCGAACACGGCTGCCGGACAGCTTCGTCGCCTGGGTGTCGCGCCTCTCCGGCCTGGTCCTAATTTCCTTTGGGATCATCGCCATCGCCGCCGCCGCCGAGGGGTTGGTCTAGAACAATTGGCGCAGCCTACCCGGCGCGCCAACGACTTGCAGCCTGGCCGTTTCTCATCAAGTCGCGGGCTTCACGGCCTCCACGTGCCACCACTTGGGCCGTGCGGAACGGTAGCTGTGAACGGCCGGGATCAAGTCGGCGGAATTCATCTTGTCGAAGATGCCGAGTAGTAAGGCAACGACCGGTGCATCGTCGATCGCCCCAATGCTGCTGCCACAGGCCGGGCAGAAGGCGCGGCTGGAATAGTCGGACGAGCGGTAGACCGAAGGGGTACCGCCCGGACCGGTCCACGCAATCACGTCCTTGTCGAATTCGACCCACGCCAACGTCAGCGCGCCCGAATGGCGCTGGCACGTCATGCATGAACACGTGTGCGGCTTGCGGGGCGCTCCTTTGGCCTCGAAACGGATCGCTCCGCAGAGGCAGCCTCCGGTGAAAAGCGGTTTTTTCTTCCCAGAGGCAACGGTCGACATAGGCCAATCTCCAGCCGTGATTCGACTTGCGCCACCGTACGTTGTGTCAACCGCTAAAGAAAAGCCGAGGGTCGCGGGCGAAATGCGCCCGGTTCAATAGAACCAGGCGCCGATGTCGCGAAACGCCCGCTTGCTCTGGTCGCGTCGGTTGCCCTCGGGCGCAGCCTTGCCGTCGGCAACGGGAAGACGGAAACCGAAGGGCTCGGACGGCACCCCACCACGATCGCACCAATAGGCATCGAGATCAGCCATCATCATCTTCCGTCGCTTGCGGCGACGGCGATTGATCACATGCCTTTCGTTCGAAACCGCATGGATTGAGGCCGTGTGGCCTTCCGCCACCAGCCCCTGGAGGACGAGCAGTGCCGCATCCTTGGGGCGCAGACCGCCAAGATCGCGTGTTGCCGTTATCAGCGCTCGTTTCGCGTCTTCGCCCTTCGGCCCCTGCATGCCGCCCATCGCAAGGCTGTATGTATCGTCGTTACAGCGGACGAAGACGAAACCGACCGTGCAAAGCGTGTATTCGTCACTCTGACGACGAAGCCGGATTGCGAAGGCGCCTTCGTGGCGGGCACCGCAATGATCCGCCAATTGCAGCTGAATGCGATAGTTTTCGCTGCGACCGGAGACCGTTCCCATCTCCAGCGTGCCACCGCGCCAGAGCGCCATCAGCGAGCGGCGCGAGAGGACTTCGCTTGCAACGTCGAAATGATTGAGCATCAATTCGAGCCGCTCTGGCGAGGATGCACCGTGCAGGAAGAAGGTCGGGATCGACTTGCGCACGAGATCGTCGTGCGGCAGCCCCAGACGATAGCGTTCGCCGAACTCGCCGAGAAAGGCGATCCAGCGCGCCGTAAGCAAGGGGTGGCGCACAAATCGCATCGAAAAGACGACGGCGCGTTTCAGGCTCACCCGGAGGCCGAGCTTCAGGACGTGACCCAGGATCGATACCTTGGCTTGCGACCGATCTCTGACGACCGGCCCAGAAACCGAGCGTCCGGAAGACGATAGCGGCTCACCGCCAAACGTTGTACTATCCTGAGAGGACAACCGTAGATCGACGCTGTATTCCTGCCTGATTTCCAGGGACATGGTGCAATCCTTGAGAGCAAACTCTGCCGGCCGGATTATTCGGCCAGCCTCGGTTTGCCCGTGGACTGTCAAGGATTTGCGGAGAAGTGGTCGGCAATTGAGCGCGGTACCTGCGGGCCGGGCGCGACGTCCGGAGGAGCTGACGCCCTCCGCGCTCGGCGCCAGGAAGCGGCACTGCCGGCGCCGGGCCTTAGGCTGGGATGGCGCGCGGCAGGACGATCGTGATCACGGCGCCACCGCCGGCGCGGGACGCGAATTCCAGCCGCCCGCCATGCGCCTTGGCGATCGCCTGCACCACGGAGAGACCGAGACCGGTGCCTCCCGTTGCCCGCGACCGCGAGGCATCGCCGCGCCAGAAAAGATCGATCGAATGGGTCGAGACATCGTCCGGCAGTCCTGGACCGCGATCCAGCAACCGGATGAAGGCCTCGTCAGCGCCGCGTCGGCCCGTCTCGCACCGCAATACCCCGCCACTGGCTGCGTAACGCGTGGCGTTCTCGATCAGCGCCAGCAGAGCCTGGCGCAGGCGTTGCGAATCTCCCGAGACCCGGACCGGTTCCAGCGCCGTCTCGACCGACATTCCGGCGGAGCCCAGCAAGGTGCAGGACGCGCCGAGAACCTGGGAGGCCTCGGCAGCGAGATCGACCGATTGACACTGGGTGACCAGCTTCTGGCCGGCGGCGAGCGAAAGGGTGCGCAAGTCCTCGACCAGGGCGGAAAGCCCCTCCACCTGGAGCAAGAGTTGCTGGATCCTCTCCTGTTCGAGAGGAAAGACGCCGTCGGCCATGCCCTGAAGGTTGCCCTGAAGGATCGTCAGCGGCGTGCGCAACTCGTGGGCGACCGCCATCGTGTTGAAACGCAGTCGGCTTTCCATGTTTTCGAGCTCGGCCGCCAGTTCGTCGAAGGTCTTCACGAGCGTTGCCACCTCCTTGGCACCCTTGCGGATCGATCCGACGCGCACGGCGAAATCGCCCGCCCTGAGATTCTGCGTCGCCTGGGCGAGCACCTCGAGCGGCCGGCTGATCTTGCGCGCCAGCCAGTAGCCGACGAGACCGCAAAAGGTCACCGCGGTCGCCCCGAAGCCGAGGATGATTTTGTCCACCTCCCAGTTTGCCCACTCCTCGAGTTCGGGCATGGTCGAAAGCAGTTTCTGCAGCGATTCCTGGCTCGGCAGCTTGCCGGAATTGAAATCGGTATAGGCCTGAGCCGCTTCCGGCGGCATCCGCTCCAAGAGCCGCGCCTCCAGCCGCGGCTCCATGTAGTCGACGCCGGCATAGATGATGAACACGCTGATGATGAGCAGGACGATCGTCACCAGGGCCGTGAGAATGCCGAGGGGCAAGCGCGAGAGGCTGATCTTCATCTTGGCTCCACGAAGCGATAGCCGACACCGCGAACGGCACTGAAAAGACCGCTGGCGCCCAGGTCCTCGAGCTTGCGCCTGAGATTGGCGATATGGGTATCGACCGTTCGGGCCAGCGCATCGCTGTCCGGCAGGCAGGCGTCGAGGATATCGGCGCGCTCGAAGGCATGCGTCGGGCGGCGGATCATGTGGGCGAGGATGCGGAATTCGCTGAGCGTCAGCGGCAGCGAGTGGCGGCGGCCGCTCTTCTCGACGAAGGCGACATGGGCATCGAGATCGACTTCCACGTTCTCGAAGCGGAGCACCGTCGCGCCGGCGCCGTTGCGGGTGCGCCGGAGCACCGCGTTGACGCGCGCCACCACCTCCTGGGGGTTGAACGGCTTGACCACATAGTCGTCGGCGCCGAGCCGCAGGCCGGTCAGCCGGTCGAGATCCTCGGCCAGCGCCGTGACCATGATGACCGGTGTATTGCCCTCACGTCGAAGCCGGGCGAGGACTTCGAAGCCGTCGAGCTTCGGCATGCGCACGTCGAGCAATACCAGGTCGGGCGACAGCACCGCATGATGCGTCAGCGCCGTCTCGCCATCGGCGGCACGTACCGTCCGGAAACCATCGCGCACCAGATAGGCGTCGAGTATCTGCGCGATCTCCGGCTCGTCCTCCGCCAAAAGGATGAGACCCTTGTCGACCATAAAGCAACTCCCTGGCCCGATGTTGTGATCAGCAGCTTATGGGCTGAATAGATTCGAGTTGCAATTCGCCCGCACAGCACTGCCGCCCTTTACCTGGCCTTCCGGATAGAGCCCCCGACAAATCTCCGCTGTTTCTTGACAATCGGCACCGAGGCGTCCGGCACACTGATAGGTGGCGCCGCCCGCCATCAACCAAAAGGTGTAGTCAAAAACCGCCCGGCTCTGCGCGTCAAGCTCTCCCTGATCCTCCACTTAGCCTTGACAAAGCAGAGCAAATGTCCGGCCCGCACACACCGACAATCTGCGAGCGACCGGCATGCCCAGCCTCTTTCCCTCCACAGTAGTATCTTCAAACAGCATCCGATGGTTGCGTGCGAGCCCACGTCAATGGACTGGGCAAGCCCGTGCCCGCGTTAACGATCAGCCCATCGCCGTTGCTGGCGCGCTGACCATTTGCGCGGCTTTTGTCTTTATGGCCTTTCCCGGTATCGATCTCGTCGTTTCGCGCTGGGCGGCGTCCGCGGCAGGTGATTTCCCGCTTTCCCGAGAGCCCGCGCTCAGGGCACTTCGCGACTTCAATCGCGTCCTGCCCTTCTGCATTCTGCCCTGCGTCCTGGCGCTGTTAATCATGCAGGCGATTGCACCGCGCCGCCGATTACTGCGGCCGCACAAGGCACTGTTCTTTCTCACCTACTACGCCATGGGCCCCGGGCTGCTCATCCAGGCCCTGAAGCGGCTGATCGGCCGCGCCCGCCCCTACGACATCACGGATTTCGGTGGCACCCTGCCGTTCACGCCCGCCTGGCAAGTCTCAAGCGCCTGTTCGCGCAGCTGTTCCTTCGCGTCCGGCGAATCCGCAACGGCGATTGCCCTCATAGCACTCGCGCTGCTTCTGCCCCTTCAGTGGCGACGCCTGGCGATCATCGCGCTCATCCCGCTGATCCTCGCCTTCTCGCTCAACCGGATCGTGTTTGGTGCTCACTTCCTCTCCGACGTCGTGCTCGCCTGGCTGTTGATGCTGTGGCTGATGACGTGGCTCTGGGCGGTCTTCGCCGACAATGGCGAACGCATCGATGCCGCCTTCCAACGGCTCGGGCGGCGGCGAAATCCGTAGACCCGCAGCCGACGCTCTACATCCGTTTCAGCTCGGAAAGACCAGCTCGACGGTCGTTCCCCTCCCCGGTTGGGAGAGGATACGGGCGTCGCCCCCGCTTTGCCGGACGAAGCCATAGACGACGGCGAGCCCGAGACCGGCACCGCCCTCCTCGTCGCGCGTGGTGAAATACGGCTCGAACGCCTTGTCCACGGCCTCCGGAGACATGCCGATCCCCTCATCGGCGACGGCGACGACGACATCGGCGTCAATGCTGGCAGCACGGATCAGGATCGTCCCGCCCTGAGGCATCGCGGCGGCGGCATTGAGGCAGAGATTGAGGATCGCCTGCTCGAAGAGGGCGGCATCGAGATGCACATTGGGCAGGCCGTCGGCGATTTCGAAGGCGAGACGGCATCTTTCCCCGACGGCGATTTCCAGCACATCCGCCATGCCACGCAACACCGCGCCGACCTCGAGTGCGCCCGGCTGGATCGGGTGCTGGCTGCCAACGGACAACATGCTGCTGGCAAGCGAACGCCCGCGATCGGCCGCCTTGCGAATGCGGGCGATGTGACGCTTCTGCCGATCGTTGAAACCGGTATCCCGTTCCAGCAGCCCCAGGCTGCCGGTGATGATGCCGATCATGTTGCCGACCTCGTGGCTCACCTGGTGCGTCATGCGCATGATGCCATCCAGCCGCTGGGCCTTTGCCGCTTCAGCCTCCTGCCGATCCATGTCGGTCACGTCCCGCGCCAGCAACACGATGCCGCGATCGGGTTGCCGCGACAGCGAAACCTCTGTCACGCGGCCCGCGTCGGAGCGATGCCGCAGCACAAGTCGGTCGCCGAGCGTGCCGGTTTCCCGATCGGCGGGCAGCATTGCCGGGTCGATCTCGGGCATCGGGCTCACGAAATTGCGAAGCGGCAGCTTCCGTGCCGAGCCCGGCCAGCCGACGAGCTCCATGACGCGACGGTTCATCGTGATTGGTTTGCCGCTGGGATCGAAGAGCGCGATGCCTTCGTTCATGTTGCGAAAGGTAGAGCGGATGGTGCGTGCGGCGGCCTCGGCCGTACGTCGGAGCCGCGAGACACGCTCGACGCTTTCGCGAAAGGCACTGAAGGCTTCGAGCAGCCGGACGAGCTCGGTCTCCGTCCCCTTGTAGGTCGGCGTATCGACGTCCCGGCGCCCCTCCGCAAGAGCGTTCATGCCGTTGGACAGCGACACGATGCCTCGCGACACGCGCATGACCGAGCGAATGGAGAAGATCGCCATGACAAGCACGAGCAGCGCAGCGACGGCGACGATGACGAGCAGGCGGCTCAGAGCATTCGAGGTCGAAACGAGATCGTCGTTGAGGCCGCGGGCGACGGCCTCGCTCTGTGTTTCTGTCGCATGCGAGAGGTCGCGCGAAACGGTGTGCAATCGCGAGACGGCCGCGCGAATGGCGAACATCTCCAGGAGATATTGGGTCTGCGCTTCGAAGACCCGTTCATAGGGCGCGAGTTCGGTAGCGGAAACCCGGATATCCGGCGCCGCATGCTCAAGGCGCGGCACCGTTTCGGCAATATAGCGGCGGCGCAATTCGCCGAGCTGGAACAGGCTGTCGGAGTTGGATGCCGATTGCACAATCCCATTGAGGCGGCGGCGGAAATCGGCATCGGCCATGCCGCTGCCGGTCGCGATCTCGCCAAGCGCGGCTGCCGCTTCGGCCTTGTGCTGCTGCGCCGATTCCGCGTCGCCGGCGAGCGTCATCGTCTGCGTGCGGATGGTCTCCAGAAGCTCGACGATATGCCCGCTGGCAAAACCTTTGACCGCCGCATCGCCGTTCTGCGGCGCCATGGCGCGCAACAGCGCATCGACCTGCGCGACCACCGAGCGGCTTTCGCTCGAAACCCGGTAGGGCGAAGTGGCGTTCATCAGAAACGGCGCGCTCGACACAAGATCGGAAACCTGGCGCGACACGAGCGAGGCCTTGGCAAGGCTGGTGAACGCCTGCAGCCCGTAGGCCGCCATCTCGTCGCGCGCCCGTTGCAGACCAAAAACTGCGACCGTCGCAAGGCCGAAGACGAGCACGCAGATGAAGGCGATAGCGAACGGGAGCCGGAAGGCAATCGACGAAAGAAAAGGGCGAACGATCACGGCTTCGACTCGCCGTCGTCGGTATCGAGCACGTATCCCTTGCCGCGTCTCGTCTTGATGTGGCGCGGCAGGTCCGGATTGCGCTCGATCTTGCGCCGGAGCCGGAGCACGAGCACATCGACGTTGCGGTCGATGTAGCGGTCGCTTTCGGCGCCGAGGCGGTCGAGTATCTGCGCGCGGCCGACGGGCGTGTTCGGTGTTTCCGCGAGGATTTCCAGAAGAGCGAACTCGGCGCTCGTCAGCGACCTCGAAGGATCGTTCAGGCAAATCGCCCGGCGGCTCCTGAGATCGATCGACCAGTCGCCGAGCTTCATCGATGCCGGCTCGGTCTCACGCTCGCTTTCCCGCTCCGGCTTGAGCGAGGGATAGGTGCGGCGTAGGACGGCCTTGATGCGCGCCGTCAACTCGATCGGCTCGAACGGCTTGACGACATAATCGTCCGCCGCCGTCTCCAATCCCAGCACCCGGTCCGCAGCACTGCCTGCCGCCGTCACCATGACGATGCCGATATTGGTGCGTGCCCGCAGCCTCTGCGCAAAGGTGCGGCCCGAAGTGCCCGGCAAGTTGTGGTCGACAAGCACGAGATGCACCGCCTCGCGCGCCAGGACATTGGCCGCCGCCTCCGCCGACGGCGCGGTCAGGGGTAGCCAACCTTCTGCCTCCACCAGATCGGAAATAAGCTCCGCCATGTCCGGATCGTCCTCGACGATCAGAATCCGTATCCTCTCACTCAGCATGCACGTCCTCCCGCCCCCATCATAGGCGGGGCCGTCCCAATGTTCAAAGCAGCTCACATTATGTGATTTGTCATATTTGTAATCTTTGTAATTTTGAAACCGCGGAGAGCGCCCAAGGCTGTAAGAACGGTAACCATTCTCCGATTGCGGCAGGCGGGGAATATCGACATCCTGACTGCGGAGATTGGAACGGCAGCGTTCCAAATGGGAGGACATCGTGAGAGGCATCACCGCTATCGGCGGGTGCGTGGCCCTGTGGCTGTGCACCGCCACAACAGGCATGACGGCGCCGGCACTCACCGTGCTGTGCGGTGTCGACGAAGCGTGGTGCGCGACGATGAAGACGGCGTTCGAGACGAAGTCCGGCCTCGAAATCTCGATGACCCGCAAGAGCACCGGCGACATCCTCAACCAGCTGCGGGCCGAGAAAGACGCGCCGACCGTCGATGTCTGGTGGGGCGGCACGGGCGACACCCATCTGCAGGCCGGATCCGAGAACCTGCTCGAACCCTACAAGCCGGCGCATGAACGCGACATGCTGCCCTGGGCGCAGAACTTCTTCGCCATTTCCGGCGGCCGTTCGGCGGGTATCTATGCCGGGGCGCTTGGCTTTGCCTACAATGCCGATCTTCTGCATGCGCTGAAGCTGCCAGCACCGACCTGCTGGAAGGATCTTGCGGACAACGCCTATCGCGGCCGCATCCGCAGCGGCAACCCGAATTCCTCCGGCACCGCCTTCACGACGCTTGCGACCCTGGTTCAGCTCTTCGGCGAAGACGAAGCCTTCCGCTTCCTGGCAGCGCTCAATCGCAACATCGACCAGTACACGACCGCCGGCTCCGCCCCCGTGAAGGCGGCCGCGCGCGGGGAAACGCTGATCGGCATTTCCTTCATGCATGACGCCGTCACGCAGAAGCAGGCGGGCTCGCCGCTCGTTATCGTCGCGCCCTGCGAGGGCACCGGCTACGAGATCGGCGCCGTCAGCATCGTCAAGGGTGCTCGGCATCTGGGGGTGGCGAAAAGCTTCGTCGATTTCGCCTTGAGCCCGGAGGGTCAGGGCACGGGGGCGGCCTCCGGACAGAACCAGGTGCCGTCCAACGCCCGCTCGAACCTGCCGCTCGCCGCACCCGATATCTCGATGATCAAAATGGTGGACTACGACTTCGCCACCTTCGGCTCGCCGGAAGAACGAAGTCGATTGCTCGAAAGGTTCGACGCGGAGATCACAGCGACGAACTGACCGGGCCGCATAAACTGGGTCAGGATGGGCGCGGATAACCGCAAGCACTTTTCCTTACCCGCTCTCGAAAACCACAAATCCGAAACCGTGAACGTGCTGCCCGGCGGGCAGGCCGATGGCCGCGCCGTGTCTCGTTCGCGCCCACATATACCAAGGCAACAGGAGGATGCCCCAATGAAAACAACGACCGTTTCCCTCATGCTCTTTACCGGCACGGCGCTCGCCGCGCTACCGGCTCAGGCTTCAGGCAGCCTCAACCTCATCTGCTCGGCAGACGTGGTGATCTGCGAGCAGATGACCGGCGACTTCCAGAAAGAGACCGGCATCAAGGTCAACATGGTTCGCCTGTCCTCGGGCGAGACCTATGCCAAGATCCGCGCCGAGGCGCGCAACCCGAAGACCGATATCTGGTGGGCCGGCACCGGCGACCCGCATCTGCAGGCCGCCTCCGATGGCCTGACGCTCGAATACAAGTCACCGATGCTCGATCAGCTTCAGGATTGGGCGAAGAAGCAGGCCGAGGGCTCGGGTTACCGCACGGTCGGCGTCTATGCCGGCGCACTCGGCTGGGGCTACAACACCGAGATCTTCTCGAAGAAGGGCCTGAAGGAACCGAAGTGCTGGGCCGATCTACTCGACGCCTCGCTGAAGGGCGAAATCCAGATGGCGAACCCGAACTCTTCCGGCACCGCCTATACCGCGCTTGCCTCGCTGGTGCAGATCATGGGTGAGGACCAGGCCTTCGACTATCTGAAGAAGCTCAACAGCAATATCGCGCAATACACCAAGTCAGGCTCGGCACCGGTGAAGGCGGCCGCGCGCGGTGAGGCCGGCCTCGGCATCGTCTTCATGCACGACGCGGTGGCCCAGACCGCCGAAGGTTTCCCGGTCAAGTCTATCGCGCCTTGCGAAGGCACCGGCTACGAGATCGGCTCGATGTCGATCATTCGCGGTGCCAAGAACCTGGACAATGCCAAGGCCTGGTATGACTGGGCGCTGAAGCCCGAAGTGCAGTCGCGCATGAAGGACGCCAAGTCCTTCCAGCTGCCGTCCAACAAATCGGCCGAAGTGCCGAAGGAAGCACCGAAGTTCGAGGACATCAAGCTGATCGACTACGACTTCGCCACCTTCGGCGACGCCGAGAAGCGCAAGGCGCTGCTCGAGCGCTGGGATCGCGAAGTGGGCGCAAGCGCCAACTGATCGCAGGATCGGCCGGCCGGAAAAGCGATCCGGCCGGCACCGCCTGGCATAGACGCCCGTTTGTCGGCTCCGATCTCTGAATCGGGCCCAACGGCGCACCATTTTCATCTCAAATCACGCGAGGACCGTCATGGAATATCGCAACCGCAGGCTCGACCTCACCCTCGGGCTCGGACTGGCCGCATTCTTGGCTGTCCCCTGGTATCGCATCGAAGGTGGCTTCTTCGGGCTCGGCTGGCTCGCCGATTTCCCGGGGGACCCGGCCGTAGCCCCCGGCCTCATGCAGATCTTCGCCCATGGCCGGTCGTGGCTGGTCGTGGCACTGCTATTGCTCGGCATCTGCGCGGCAGCGCGTTTCGTCAGCGATCCCGCGCGCCGCGGGCTTCTGCTTGCCGTCGCCGGCGCAACGGGTGTCCTTTATCTCGCCCTCCAGGGACTGGCGATCGGCTTCACCGGCTGGACCTGGACAATCAGCGAAACCCTGTTCGGGCCGCTTGCCGACGGCCAGCCATCGATGGGCGCCGGCGCCGTGCTGTCTGCCCTCGCCTTCATTCTCCTGTTCGCCTTCGGGCTCGCCGAGCGTGGCGTGCTCAAAGGGGACGCCTTCATCGTTGCGGCGATTTCGCTGCTCGTTTCCCTGGTCATCGTCTTCGTCTTCTATCCGGTCGGCAGCATGTTCGCAGCTTCCGTCCAGGATTTCGACGGCTCGTTCAAGCCTGACGGTTTCATTCGCAACATCCAGGACGGCTCGATCTGGAGCCTGGGCTGCGTCATCGGCGAAGGCCGCTGCGGCGTCGCCTGGCGCACCCTGTGGCTGGCGCTGATGACCGCATCAGGCTCGACGCTCCTTGGCCTTGCCTTCGCGCTTGTGGCCACCCGCACGCGCTTTCCCTTCAAGAAGGGCATGCGGCTCCTGACTATCCTGCCGATCATTACCCCGCCCTTCGTCATCGGCCTGGCGCTGACGCTGCTCTTCGGCCGCGCCGGCGTCGTCACCGAGTTTCTGTCCGATGCCTTCGGCATCGAGCCCGGCCGCTGGCTCTACGGCCTTACCGGCATCTGGATCGCCCAGGTCCTCTCCTTCACGCCGATCTCCTTCCTCGTGCTGATCGGCGTCGTCGAAGGCGTCAGCCCATCGATGGAAGAGGCGTCGCAGACGCTCCGCGCCGATCGCTGGCGCACCTTCTGGAACGTCTCGCTGCCGCTGATGAAGCCCGGCCTCGCCAACGCCTTCCTCATCGGCTTCATCGAAAGCATGGCCGATTTTGGCAACCCGCTCGTGCTCGGCGGTAGCCACGGCGTGCTCTCGACCGAAATCTTCTTCGCCGTCGTCGGCGCCCAGAACGATCCGTCCCGCGCAGCGGTTCTCGCAATCATTCTGCTCTGCTTCACGCTTTCCGCCTTCCTGGCTCAGCGCTACTGGCTCGCCGGCAAGAACTATTCGACCGTCACCGGCAAGGGCGACTCCGGCGCCCACAGCGCGCTTCCACGCTCGCTGTCGATCGGCGTCCACGCCATCGTCATCCCCTGGATGATCTTCACCGTCGTCGTCTACGGCATGATCCTCTTCGGCGGTTTCGTGAAGACCTGGGGCCTCGACAACTCGTTGACCCTCGACCACTACGCCAAGGCTTTCTCGATTTCCGTCGTAGACGGCGCGATTGCCTGGACCGGTGTTGCCTGGAATTCCTTCTGGACGACCATGGAGATTTCGCTGCTCGCCGCACCGCTGACGGCACTCGTCGGGCTGCTGACGGCCTACCTCATCGTGCGCCAGCGCTTTGCCGGCCGTGATGTCTTCGAGTTCGCGCTGATGCTGAGCTTTGCCATTCCCGGCACCGTCATCGGCATCAGCTACATCATCGCCTTCAACCTGCCGCCGCTCGAAATGACCGGCACGGCACTGATCCTCGTCGCCTGCTTCGTCTTCCGCAACATGCCGGTTGGCGTGCGCGGCGGCATAGCGGCGATGAGCCAGCTCGACAAGAGCCTCGACGAGGCGTCGCTGACGCTTCGGGCAACCAGCTTCCGCACGCTGCGCAAGGTCATCCTGCCGCTCTTGCGGCCGGCGATCGTCGCAGCGCTCGTCTATTCCTTCGTCCGGGCGATCACCTCGATCAGCGCGGTCGTCTTCCTCGTCAGCGCCGAATACAACATGGCCACTGCCTATATCGTCGGCCTTGTCGAAAACGGCGAGTTCGGTGTTGCGATCGCCTATTCCTCGGCCCTCATCCTGGTGATGATCACCGTCATCACCAGCCTGCAACTCCTCGTCGGCGAACGCAAACTGAGGCGCGAAAACCGCGTCCTCGGTGCCGCCCCCGCCCGTCCAGCCGCCACCACCATCTCCCAGGAGAAAACCGCATGAGCACCCACATGAGCACCCCGCGCACCGGCTCGGTCGTCTTTCAGAACGTGCGCAAGCAGTTCGGCGCCTTCACTGCAATCCACGACCTGTCGCTCACCATCGAGCCCGGTACACTCGTGACCCTGCTTGGGCCTTCCGGCTGCGGCAAGACGACAACGCTGCGCATGCTTGCCGGCCTCGAGCACCCCTCCGCCGGCAAGATCCTGATCGGTGGCAAGGACGTGACCATGCTTCCGGCCAACGAGCGCGACGTCTCGATGGTGTTCCAGTCCTATGCGCTCTTCCCGCACATGTCGGCGCTCGACAATGTCGCCTATGGCCTT
This sequence comes from Ensifer sp. Root278, assembly GCF_001429285.1. GTDB lineage: Bacteria > Pseudomonadota > Alphaproteobacteria > Rhizobiales > Rhizobiaceae > Ensifer. The sequence goes on along the minus strand of NZ_LMJJ01000043.1, from coordinate 487,541 downwards.
GAATCCTCCGGCATCAAGAAGAAGGAGGCGCGCGAGCGCGCCGAGGAAGGCCTGCAGCTCGTCGGCCTGGGCGGCCTCGGACAAAGGCTCCCGGCGGAGCTCTCCGGCGGACAGCAGCAACGTGTCGCCGTCGCCCGCGCCCTCGTGCTCGAACCGCAAGTGCTGCTGCTGGACGAGCCGCTGTCGAACCTCGATGCGCGCCTGCGCCGCAAGGTGCGCACGGAAATCCGCGAGTTGCAGCAGCGGCTCGGCTTCACCGCCGTCTACGTCACCCACGACCAGGATGAGGCGCTTGCCGTTTCCGACCGCATCATCGTCATGAAGGATGGTGCGATCGCGCAGGAAGGAGCACCACGCGATCTCTACGAGACGCCCGCCTCCACCTTCATCGCCGACTTCATGGGCGAGGCCAATGTGCTGCCTTGCGAGGTCACCGCCGCCGAAGCCGGTCAGGCGACGATCCGCATCGGCGGCCTCGAACATCGGCTGCCCTCGAAGACCGCTCGGCCAGGGCCGTCGAAGCTTGCAGTGCGTCCCAATGCGGTGACCCTGACGCCGGCCAAGGGCGCAGCACTTTCCGGCACGATCAGCAGCGCTGCCTATCTCGGCGGCCATGTCGAATACGAGGTCGAAACGGCTACCGGCCTCCTGTTTGTTGTCGATCAGGCGGTCGAGGACATGCTATCTCCGGCAACGGAGGTCGCGATCGGTTTCCGCAACCGGGGCCTCGCTTTGATTGACGCATGACTTTTTACAACTGGATACGAGAAGGACACTTGCATGACTGCTGAAATTGCCGGCCTCGACGCCCGGTTCGCGCTTGCCAAATCCATGGCCGAGGAGGCCGGTCGGCTCGCCTACGACTATTTCCTGAAGCGGGAAACGCTTGTCATCGAAACCAAGCGCGACGCGCACGACGTCGTCTCGATCGCCGATCGCAACGTCGAGACGCTGATCCGCGACAAGATCGCCGCCGCGTTTCCGGATGATGGCGTGCTTGGCGAGGAGCATGGTCTTCTCGACGGCACATCCGGCTTCACCTGGGTGCTCGATCCGATCGACGGTACCACGCCCTTCGTCAACGGCATGCCGAACTGGTGCGTCTCGATCGCCGTCGTGCATGCGGAGAAGCCCGTCATCGGCGTGATCCACGCGCCCTGCCATCAGGAAGTCTACGCGGCGGCAACGGGCCGCGGCGCGACGCTGAACGGCAAGCCGCTTCGCCTCGACGACACGCGCACGATCCGCAACGCCGTCACCGGGCTTGGCGCCAACGATCAGGTGAAACCCGGCGAGATGGGTGCCATCGTCGAGCGTCTGCTTTCGAATGGCGGCAACTTCATGCGCAACGGCTCCGGTGCGCTGATGATCGCCTATGTCGCCGCCGGTCGCCTCGTCGGTTACTACGAGCCCTATATGCATGCCTGGGATTGCCTCGGTGGCTACTGCCTGGTGAACGAAGCCGGCGGCTGGACATTGCCCTTCCCGACGCGCGGCGAGGCTTTGACGCATTGGTCTCCGGTCTTGGCGGCTGCGCCCGGCGCAGTCGACGACCTCATGAAGGTCGCCAATCTTGAAACGGCGGCGGCCTGAGCGCCTTCGCGGCGCTCACGTTTGACCGGGCGGCTTGTCGGCCTTTAGCCCGAACAGGCGGCCGAGCTCCATGGGGAACGGGAAGATGACAGTTGAATTCTTCTCGCCCGCAAGGACGTTGAGCGTGCTCAGATAGCGCAGTTGCATCGCCTGAGGCTGCTTGGACAGGATCTCGGCAGCCTCGAGCAGCTTGGCGGCAGCCTGCTGCTCGCCCTCGGCATTGATCACCTTGGCGCGCCGTTCGCGCTCGGCCTCGGCCTGGCGGGCGATCGCGCGGATCATGCTCTCGTTGATGTCGACATGTTTGATTTCCACGGTCGCGACCTTGATGCCCCAGGCATCCGTCTGACTGTCGAGGATCTTCTGGATGTCTTCGTTCAGCCGGTCCCGCTCCGCCAGCATCTCGTCGAGATCGTGTTTGCCGAGCACCGAGCGCAGGGTGGTCTGCGCCAGCTGGCTGGTCGCCATCATGAAGTCTTCGACCTGGATCGTCGATTTTTCCGCATCGATGACCCGGAAATAGATCACGGCGCTGACCCGAACTGAAACGTTGTCATGGGAGATCACGTCCTGGCTCGGCACGTCCAGCACCCGGGTCCTGAGATCGACCCGCACCATCTGCTGCACATAGGGCACCAGCAGGATCAGCCCCGGTCCCTTGACGCCGGTGAACCGCCCGAGCGTGAAGATCACCCCGCGCTCGTATTCACGCAGGATCCGGATCGAATAGGCGATAACGAGAATGACAAGCACCAACAACGCGGCAAGAGGAGCGAGGCTCCCAAACATGTCCATGACCATTCCTCCATTCCGGACGCTTTCGCCTGCGCCCATAGGACCCGCGGAGCGCTATGCCTTTTGACCTTCGCGCACCACTTCGAGCGTCAGTCCGTTCCGCCCGACAACCTTCACATCTTCACCTCTCGACAGCGTTTCCGTGCTCACCGCCTGCCAGCGTTCGCCATGGGCGATGACGTAGCCGGCGGCGCCTGTCCAACTATCGACCTTGCCCGCAATCCCGATCATCTGTTCGCCGCCGGTCACCACCGCGTGGTGGCGTGAGCTGAAGGCCAGCCGTGCGACCAGCAGGCTGAAGCCGAAGCTTGCGACGGCAAGCGCCGCCAGCACGGACCAGGAGACCTGCAGGCCCGGCGTATCCGTGTCGAAGAGGATTGCCGCGCCCAGAACCAGTGAAACGCTGCCACCGGCGCCGAGCACGCCGAAAGACGGCGAATGCGCCTCGGCAACCATCAGGCCGATGCCAAGCAGGATCAGTCCGATGCCGGCGTAGCTGACGGGTAGCACCGAAAGCGCATAGAGCCCAAGCAACAGGCTGATGCCGCCGATGGTGCCCGGCGCCACCGACCCCGGAGACAGGAACTCGAAGATCAAACCGTAAATGCCGATCATCATCAGGATGACCGCGATATTGGGATCGGTAACGACCGAAAGCAGCCTGGTGCGCCAGTCGGGCACGAAGTCCTCGACGGCAAGCGCCGCCGTATCGAGCACGATCTCCTGTTGCCCCGCTTGCACGGAGCGCCCGTTTGCCTGCTGCAAGAGATCGGCGACGGTGGCGGCGGTGAAATCGACGACCTTCTCCCTGACGGCCGCTTCGGCCGAGAGGCTTGCAGCCTCGCGCACCGCCTTCTCGGCCCAGTCGGCATTGCGCCCGCGCAGTTCGGCCAGTCCTCGGATATAGGCCACGGCATCATTGACGAGCTTCGCCTCGGCGGCGTTCTGAGCCGCCGGCTGCTTGCCGCCGTCCTTGCTGGTATCGCCATCCTTCCCCTGACCGAACATGTCACCACCGATCGCAATCGGCGTCGCCGCCCCGAGGTTCGTTCCCGGCGCCATGGCCGCGATGTGGCTGGCATAGAGGATATAGGTGCCGGCGCTCGCCGCACGCGCGCCGCTCGGCGCAACGTAGCTTGCAACGGGCACGGGGGAAGCGAGGATCGCGCGGATAATCTCGCGCATCGACGTGTCGAGACCTCCGGGTGTATCCATCTGCAAGACCACCAGCGGAAGGCGGCGCTGTTCCGCCTTCGTCAAGCCGCGCCTGACATATTCGGCCGTGGCCGGGCCGATGGCGCCGTTGACATGCAGCACCAAGGCGACCCGATCGTTTTCGGCCTGCGGCGAAGCTGGAAACGCGAATGACGAGATCAAAACAAACAACAGCGTGAGGATTCGCAACATCCGTCGTCAAAACCTCGCATGCCCGACGCCTCCGAAGAGGAGTCCATTCGAGAATAATAGCACAACACAAGGTTAGGACGAAGCGAGGTTGCTACTGCATCGGTTGGATCCTCGGAGCAACGAGGTCAGCCCTCCTTCCTGCTGCGACGTGATGACAAGTCCGGCGATCGGGGTTATCTGCTAGTCTCCTTTCGCAATGATGCGTCACTGCTTGAGCCTCCCCGATTTCGACCAGAACAGGATTCCCGGGTTTGGAGACGACCCTCTATCAGCCGATCAAGAGCTTTCTCGAAACCCGCGGCTACAGCGTCAAGGGCGAGATCGGCGGCTGCGACATGGTGGCGCTCAGCGATGACGAGCCGCCGCTTGTCGTCATCTGCGAGCTCAAGCTGAGCTTCAATCTCGAGCTGATCCTGCAGGCCGTCGACCGCGCCACCGCCGGCGACGAGGTGTGGATCGCCGCCCGTGTCTCGGCCAAAGGCAAGGGGCGGGAGAGCGATCGCCGGTTCCGCGATCTCTGCCGCAGGCTCGGATTCGGCATGCTGGCGGTCGCCGACAATGGCATGGTCGACGTCATTCTCGCAGCCTCCGCGGTAATGCCTCGCAAGAACAACAGGAAGCGGTCGCGCCTGATCAGCGAGCACCGCCGCCGCAAGGGCGACCCGACCGCCGGCGGTGCCACCCGTTCGCCGATCATGACCGCCTATCGGCAGCAGGCGCTTGCCTGTGCGGCCGCCCTGCAGAGCGGCCAGCAGCGCCCGCGCGACCTTCGCCCGGTCGCACCGGATGCCGCCAAGATCCTGCTCAGCAACGTCTATGGTTGGTTCGAGCGGATCGACCGCGGCATCTATGCCCTGACGGAGCTGGGAGCCGAGGCGCTTCGCCGCTGGCCGCCGAGCGAGGCGGCCACGACGCCGATCGTCTGAGACATCCGAAGCATGACGCTCACCGGAGCCATCGTATGAACCCCGCCCTTCGTATCCTCTGTCTTGGTATTGCATGGCTGATGGTCGGGTTGGGTGTCATCGGCGCCTTCCTCCCCGTCCTGCCGACGACTCCGTTCTTGCTTTTGGCGGCGGGCCTCTTCGCTCGCGCTTCGCCGCGATTGGAGCAATGGCTGCTCAATCACCGCGTCTTCGGGGCCTCGCTGCGGCTATGGCGTGAAAAGGGCGCCATCTCCAAGCGCGCCAAAACCGGTGCGGTCAGCCTGATGGCCGCTAGCTTCGGACTCTTCGTTTTCTTCGGCAATCCAAGCCTGACGCTGGCCGCGATCGTCGCGGCGTCGATGGCGCTTCCTGCGCTGTTCATCCTGACGCGTCCGGCGGAGTAGCCATAAAGGCAGCGGGACAAGAACCTGCGCCGCCCACGCAGAAAAACAATACTTTTCTTCTCAGGAAATACTTGGTCGCGATCGAAAATGGCGAGCTCTTCTTAAGCATGCACTTCATGAGAGCGCGAATATTCATACTTAGTTTTTTTGTAAATCAAGATATATTTCGAACAACCCAAGAACAAAGTTGTACAAACGTGCAATCTTCAGAGCGAAGCGCTTTGCTCGGCTCTTTTGGCCGCCATTTTTCCGGCACCGCTACCGCAGCCATGCACCCGAGGCCGGCCGGGATACGCGGTCCTAGGCTGCACCGCTGGAACGTTTCATCGGTCGACGTCTGATGGCGCGAAAAGAGGATAGCACCGCGAATCTGGCGATTGGCGATTGACAAGCCGGTCGGGTTGGCTCCATCTATTGCATTACAAAGGCAGCAATTCCTTAATAACGGAATATGTGGAGGAGCACATGCCTGACATGCTGGTGAGCTTGTATTCGCCGATCCTTGGCGAACTCGAGCGAAGAACCGAAACCGACAAGGCGACCATTCGGCCCGCCTTGCCGCCGGAAATGCGCCTGGTCATTGATTGGGTGCGGGAGAATTTCAGCGAGACCTGGGCAAGCGAGGTGGCTGTCGCCTTCACGCGCCGCCCCGTGGCATGCCTCATTGCCGTGGACGACGGCAAGCTGGTCGGCTTTGCCTGCTATGACACGACGGCGCCGGGCTTTTTCGGCCCCACGGGCGTCGATCCCGCAAGCCGTGGCAAGGGTATCGGCGTGGCGCTGCTCTCCAGTTGTCTCGACACCATGAAGACCCTTGGCCACGCCTATGCCTTCATCGGCGATGCCGGCCCCGTCGATTTCTACGCAAAGACCGTCGGCGCCGTGCCGATCCCGGCCCCCGACAAGGGGATCTACCAGGGCATGCTGCGCCGCCCTTCCAAGTAATTTCCACTATCGGAGCCTCCCAATGTCCTCGACCCCGCTTGCCCTCTTTGTCGGCATTCCCAATCCCACACTTTCCGACGACGAGTTCGCTCTGTTCCGCGAAACCAATCCGCTCGGCCTGTTCGTCGGCCGCCGCAACCAGCGCGAACCCGCGCAGACAAGGGCGCTGATCGAACGCTTTCGCGAAGCGGTTGGCCGCGAAGATGCCCCGTCTTCACCGACCAGGAAGGCGGCCGCGTCCAGCATCTCTACGCCGGCCCCTGGCCGCTGTTTCGCTCCTTCGGCGAGTTCGCCGAGCTCGCCCGCCGCGATGTCGCCCTCGGCAAGAAGGCGCTTCGCCTTTCGAGCCAGGCCATGGGCACGATGATGAGCGAACTTGGTCTCACGAGCGGCTGCTCGCCGGTGCTCGACCTCGTTTTTGCAACCACCAGCTCGGTGATCGGCGCCCGCTCCTTCGGCGCCGATCCGGACTTCATCGCAGCGCTCGGCCGTGAGGTAGTCGATGGCCTGCTTGAGACCGGCAACATGCCGGTCATGAAGCACATCCCGGGCCACGGCCGGGCGACGCTCGATTCGCACAAGGAGCGGCCCATCGTCGATGCTTCGCGCGAGACGCTGACCGCTACCGACTTCAAGCCCTTCGTAGCACTTCGCGACACGCCCTGGGCCATGGTCGCCCATGTCGTCTATTCCGCTTTCGACAAGGAGCTGCCGGCATCCATCTCGCCGGTCATGCACGACGTCATCCGCAACAACATGGGCTACGACGGCGTTCTCGTTTCCGATTGCATCTTCATGGAATCGCTTCGCGGTACGCTGCCAGAGCGTGTCCGCCAGGTGCTCGACGCCGGTTTCGACATTGCGCTCCACAGCCACGGCACGCTCGCTGAAAGCGAAGCGGCAGCCAAGGCGGCAAGTCCGCTGACCGCCGCCGCCCAGAAGCGGATCGACGCCGGCAAGGCCCGTCTCGGCACGTTGAAGGTCGACGTGCGCGCGGCCCATGCGGAAGTCGAGGACATGTTCAACAGCGCCCTCGTCGCCTGACCAATCCGAAAATCAAAAGGGGAACTACCGTGAAAAAATCCATTCTCGGCGCAGCCACCGCGCTTGCCCTCCTCGCCGGCCCGGCGGCCGCCCAGACCGTGCTCACCGCCAACATCGAGCCGGCGACCACCTGGGTACGCAACTTCAACCCGTTCAATCAGACCTCGGCGCGCCAGAGCACGCTCGATTTCATCTACGAGCCGCTCGTCGTCTTCAATCGCTTCGACGGCAACAAGCCGGTCTTTCGCCTGGCTGAAAGCTTCAAGCTTGCCGACGACCTGAAGTCGATCGAGTTCAAGCTTCGGCCGAACCTGAAGTGGTCGGACGGCAAGCCGCTGACGGCGACCGACGTCAAGTTCACCTACGACTATCTGAAGAAGTTCCCGGCGCTTGATTTCGTCAGCATCTGGACCTTCATCACCGGCGTCGAGGCCGTGGATGCTGAGACGGTGCGCTTCATGCTCGCCAATCCGAGCTCGCTCGCAGCCGAGCAGCTGGCGCAGCTGCCGATCGTTCCGGAGCATGTCTGGAAGGACATCGCCGAGCCGGTGACCTTCGCCAACGAGACGCCCGTCGGCAGCGGCCCGCTGACCGAGATCCCGCGCTTTACCGGCCAGACCTACGACCAGTGCCGCAACCCGCATTATTGGGATGCCGCAACATTGAAGATCGACTGCGTGCGCTTCCCGCAGCTCGCCGACAACAACCAGATCCTGACGGCGACGGCCTCCGGCACGCTCGACTGGGGCGTTTCCTTCATCCCGGATATCGAGAACGTCTATGTCGCCAAGGACCCGGAGCACTATCACTTCTGGTACTCGCCAAGCAGCATGGTCGCCTTCCTGTTCAACCAGGAAACCGCGAACGAGAACAATCGTAAGGCCTTCAACGACGTGAAGTTCCGCCGCGCCGCCTCGATGGCGCTCGACCGCGGCACCATGGTTGACGTCGCCGGCTACGGCTATCCGACGCTCAACGAAGACCCGGCCGGCATGGGCGAACTTTACAAGAGCTGGGCCGATCCGTCGGTTGCGGCCGACTTCGGTAAATACGGCAAGTACGATGCCGACGCCGCCAAGGCGCTGCTCGACGAAGCCGGCTATGCCGACAAGGACGGCGACGGCTTCCGCGACAACCCGGATGGCAGCAAGATCGCCTTCTCGATCATTGTGCCGAGCTCCTGGACCGACTGGATCGACACGGTGACGATCGCGGTCGAAGGCCTGCAGGCGGTCGGCCTCGACGCCAAGATCGAGACGCCGGAAGAGGCTGTCTGGACCGGTAACCTCATCAACGGCACCTTCGACGCGGCGATCAACAGCCTGCCGGCATCGGCCTCGCCCTACTACCCTTACAAGCGCGCCTTCAGCGCTTCGGACAAGGGCAAGACCCGCTTCACCGCGCAGCGCTGGTTCAATCCGGACGTCGAGGCTCTGCTGACGGAGTTCACCCAGACCGCTGACCCGATCAAGCAGAAGGAAGCGATGAACAAGGCACAACGCATCGTCGCCCAGAACATGCCCATGATGCCGGTATTCAACAACCCGAACTGGTACCAGTACAACACTAAGCGCTTCAAGGGCTGGGCGACGGCGGAAAACCCCTTCGTCAACCCGTCGATCACCCGCAACAACCCGGCGCGTCTCCTGCACCTGCTGGCGCTTGAACCGGTGAAGTAACCCGATCGCAGCCGCGGCGCTCTCACGGACGATGCTCCGGGAGGGCGCCTTGTCTTGATCCGGAAACAGTGGCGGACGCCCTTCGTCCGCCACGCGACCGTCCTGGCTTTTGCTCGTTCGGACGGTCCGACAAAAAGACAGCCCTGCCGCCTGACGCCCACATGCGGCGGCCGCAGTCGATGGAGTTCCCGATGGCCTTTCTGCTACGCCGCCTGTGCTTCTACCTGGCGGCCTTCGTCGCCGCGGCGACGATCAACTTCTTCCTGCCGCGGCTGATGCCCGGCGATCCGGTGCAGATCATGTTTTCGAGCGCCGGCGCCGAGTTGCCGCCCGAAAGCCTGCAGGCTCTGAAACTGACCTTCGGCTTCGTCGACGGCCCGCTCTGGCAGCAGTACCTCACCTATCTCGGCAGCATCTTCAGCGGCGATCTCGGTCGCTCGATCAAGTATTTCCCGCTGCCGGTGACGACGGTTCTCGGCAATGCGCTCGTCTGGACCGTGGGGCTGATGGGCACGGCGACGCTGGTAAGCTTCGCGCTCGGCACCTTCCTCGGCATTCTTGCCGCCTGGCGACGCGGAAGCCTCTTCGACGTCATCGTTTCCGTCGGCGCGATCTTCGCGACCTCGGTGCCGGCCGTCGTCACCTCGCTGATCGTCGTCTTCACCTTCGGCTTCACCCTCGGCTGGTTTCCGACCGGTTATGCCGCCGATCCGGCGCTCGATCCGGCTTTCTCGCTCACCTATTTCGGTAGCGTCATCTATCACGGCTTGCTGCCGATGCTGACGCTCTGCGCCGTTCTGACAGGCGGCTTCGCCGTGACCATGCGCAACAACATGATCAACCTGCTCGGCGAGGACTATATCGTCATGGCCCGCGCGAAGGGGCTTTCCGACACCCGCGTGATGCTCTGGTATGCCGCGCGCAACGCGCTGCTGCCGACCGTTTCGAGCCTTGCTATTGCCATCGGCACGGTGCTTGGCGGCTCGCTGGTGACCGAGGTCGTGTTCAACTACCCCGGTCTCGGCAACATTCTCTACCAGGCTATCCTCGCCCGCGATTACCCCGTCATCCAGGGACAGCTTCTGATCATGACCGCCACGATGCTCGTCGCCAACTTCGTCGTCGACATCAGCTATGTGCTGCTCGACCCGCGACTGAAGAGGGCTTGACATGAAGACCTCCTCCTTCCCGCTGATCCACAATCGCAAGGCCATGGTCGGCGCGCTGATCGTCGCCTTCATTCTGCTTGTGGCGATCGCCGCCCCGCTGCTGACTACCTACGACCCGAGCGCCCGCGTCGGCCGGCCGCACCAGGCGCCGTCGCTCGACCATTGGCTCGGAACCACCCGCATCGGCCAGGACGTCTTCGCACGCCTGATCTATGGCGCTCGTACCTCGCTTGCGGTCGGTTTCGGCGCCGGCCTTTTGATCACCGCCGTCGGCACCGCGCTCGGCATCATCGCCGGCTACCGCGGCGGCAAGGTCGACGAAGTCATCAGCTTCTTCACCAACATGGTGCTCGTCGTCCCAAACCTGCCGCTGCTGCTCGTGCTCGCCGCCTTCATCGGCCAGGCGAGCCCGTGGGTCATCGCGCTTATTCTCGGCGGCACCTCTTGGGCCTGGGGCGCACGCGTCACCCGCGCCGAAACGCTCTCGGTCAAGCAGAAGGACTATGTGAAATCCGCCGAGATGATGGGTGAGCCGCGCTGGCGCATCATGACCTTCGAGATCTTCCCCAACTTGATTTCGATTGTCGGCATCAACTTCATCGGCAGCGTGATCTTTGCGATCATCACCCAGGCAACGCTCGAGTTCCTCGGCCTTGGCGATCCCAAGGTCGTTTCCTGGGGCACCATGCTCTATGGCGCCCAGAAGGCCTCTGCCCTTTCGGTCGGCGCCTGGTGGGACATCCTGACGCCCTGCTTCGCGCTCGCCTTCCTCGGCATTGGCCTGTCGCTGCTCAACTTCGCGGTCGATGAGATCGCCAATCCGCGGCTGCGCACCGGCAACCGCCTCGGCCGCTGGTCGGCCCTTATCCGTTCCGGGGAGGGCCGCCTGTGACAGCGCCATTGCTTTCGGTCAAAAACCTGACCATCGACTATATCGGCGAGACCAACGACTTCCGCGCCGTCGACGACGTCAGCTTCGACGTTGCGCCCGGGGAAGTCTTCGGCCTTGCCGGAGAATCCGGCTGCGGCAAGAGCACGATCGCCTTTGCCATTAGCCGGCTGCACAGGCCGCCGGCGCTGATCCGCAAGGAGAGCGCCATCCTGCTCGACGGCCGCAACGTGCTCGATCTCGACCATAAGGGCCTTGCCGATTTCCGCTGGCGCGAGGTGGCGATGGTGTTCCAGAGCGCGATGAACTCGCTGAACCCGGTGTTGCGCATCGAGCAGCAGTTCTACGACGTCTTGAAGACACATAAGGGCATAAGCCGGGCCGCTGCGCGTGACCGCACTGCAGAAATGCTGCGGCTCGTCGATATTTCGCCGGACCGGATGCGCGACTATCCGCACCAGTTTTCCGGCGGCATGCGCCAGCGCATCGTGATTGCCATCTGCCTGGCGCTCGATCCGCGCCTCATCGTCATGGACGAACCGACGACGGCGCTTGACGTCGTCGTTCAGCGCGAAATCCTGCAGCGCATCAACGAGCTCCGGCGCAAGCTCGGCTTCGCCGTGCTCTTCATCACCCACGACCTCGGGCTGATGGTGCAGTTCTGCGACCGCATCGGCATCATGCTTGCCGGCAAGCTGGTCGAACAGGGCACCGCCGACACCATCTACCGGACGCCCGAACACGACTACACGAAGAAGCTCTGGGCCTCCTTTCCCTCGCTGCATGGAGGCGTTCTTCGATGACCGGCACATCCGCACCCATTTTGACCTTGGACAAGGTCAGCAAGACCTTTGGCAACGGACCGGGCGCCGTGCGAGCCGCGCGGTCGATTTCTTTTTCGCTCCATACGGGACGGGCGCTCGCCGTCGTCGGCGAATCCGGCAGCGGTAAGACCACCTGCGCCCGCATCGCCATGCGCGAATACGAACCGAGCGAAGGGCGGCTGCTCTTCAAGGGCAAGCCCATCGTTTCAGCGGGAAGCAAGGAGAACGCCCACTATCGCCGATCGGTGCAGATGATCTTCCAGGATCCGTTCGCCTCGCTCAACCCGGCCCACACGATCGCCTATCATCTGAAGCGGCCGCTGATGCTGCATCGCCCCGACATCAAGGGCGCCGCAATCGCGGAGGAGATCAAGGCGCTCCTGCGGCAAGTGAAGCTCGATCCCGATATCGTCGCGCCGAAGTACCCGCACGAACTCTCGGGCGGTCAGCGCCAGCGCGTCAACATCGCCCGCGCACTCGCGGCAAAGCCCGAGGTCATCGTCGCCGACGAGCCGACCTCGATGCTCGACGTTTCCGTGCGCCTCGGCGTGCTCAATCTGCTCAGCGAAATGAAGCGCGAGATGAACCTCGGCCTGCTCTACATCACCCACGACATCGCGACCGCCCGCTATGTGGCCGAGGATATCGCGGTGATGTATGCCGGCCAGATCGTCGAATGGGGAAATACCGGCAAGGTCATCGACAATCCGGCCCATCCCTATACCAAGCTGTTGCTCTCGGCCGTTCCCGACCCGGACATCCGCTTCGACGATCCGAACGCGCAAGTCAGCGCCTCCGAGGCAGACGAGACACGCCGCCGCTCGGCAGCGACGCAAGAGTCGATTCGCGAAGTGGAACCCGATCATTTCGTGCGCGCGGTCTAAAGCTCGGAACCACGCGCGCATCGCTCCAAAACAAAAAACGCCCCGCAATCCGCAGGGCGTTTTTGTTTGTCGTCGCGAGAGGCGCGACATAGTCGAGTTTGCCCGGCGCCCTCGTATGCGCCGGGCAAGGGAAAATCAGGCGGCTTCGCGCTTTGCGACGTCGGTCGGCACTGTCGAGATCGTCTTCAGGATTTGCGAAGCGATCTGGTAGGGGTCGCCCTTGGAGTTCGGGCGGCGATCTTCGAGGTAACCGCGGTAACCGTTGTTGACGAAGCTATGCGGAACGCGGATCGAAGCGCCACGGTCAGCAACGCCGTAGCTGAACTGGTGGATCGAAGCGGTTTCGTGCTTGCCGGTCAGGCGCATGTGGTTATCAGGACCGTAGACGGCGATGTGGTCGGCGCGGGCTTCGGCAAAGGCAGCCATCAGGTTTTCGAAATAGTCCTTGCCGCCGACTGTGCGCATGTATTCGGTCGAGAAGTTGGCGTGCATGCCCGAGCCGTTCCAGTCGGTGTCGCCGAGCGGCTTGCAGTGGTATTCGACGTCGATGCCGTATTTTTCCGTCAGGCGCTGCAGCAGGTAGCGGGCGAGCCAGATTTCGTCGGCGGCCTTGCGCGAGCCCTTGCCGAACACCTGGAATTCCCACTGGCCCTTGGCGACTTCTGCGTTGATGCCTTCATGGTTGATGCCGGCAGCCAGGCAGATGTCGAGGTGCTCTTCGACGACCTTGCGGGCAACATCGCCGACATTGCTGAAACCGACGCCGCAGTAATAGGGGCCTTGCGGCGCGGGGAAGCCGGCTTCCGGGAAACCGAGCGGGCGGCCGTTCTGATAGAAGAAATACTCCTGCTCGAAGCCGAACCAGGCGCCTTCGTCATCGAGGATCGGGGCGCGGGTGTTGGACGGATGCGGCGTCGTGCCATCGGGCATCATGACTTCGCAGAGAACCAGAACGCCGTTCTTGCGCTCCGGATCCGGATAAACGGCAACCGGCTTCAGAACGCAGTCGGAGCTGCTGCCTTCGGCCTGCATCGTCGAGGAACCGTCGAAGCCCCAGAAGGGCAGCTGCTCAAGCGTCGGAAAAGCATCGAATTCCTTGATCAAGGTCTTGCCGCGCAGGTTCGGGGTGGGCTTGTAACCGTCGAGCCAGATGTATTCGAGCTTAAACTTTGTCATTTCGTTCTCTCACATGACGCCAGGAATGGCTGGGTTCCGAAGCGGCTGGGCAATCCAGATCGGCTGCCCGACGACCGATGCCCGTTAAGAAGCATTAATCGTGCCAACTAGAATTCAGCGCCGAGAATCCAGAGAAACTTGCGTTTGGCGGCAGGCAGGAGCCCCGGCGAGCAGACGCTACAGCGCAAGGAAGAAGCTCATTGCGCAAAAAATAGGCAAAACCTGCCCAACTCCGCGGCAAAGCAAAGTGGCAAGGCTGAGATCAACGGCCCTTCCCCAGCAATCGCCGGCGATTGCCTCTAAAACGAGCAATCGCCTTCAGCACGCCGGTCTGCTCAGCCTGCGCGCCCGACACCGCATTGGCGCATGATCAGGGGCAGAATTTTGAAAAGCCGCTCATCCTCGCATTGGGAGACGTTGAAGCGCATGAAGCCGTTGGCCGTGCCGGCATGGGAAAAGACGTTGCCGGGCGCCAGCACGATCTCCTGCTGCAGCGCCTTCTGTGCCACGTCGGCCGCATCGACACCATCGGGCAAGCAGCACCAGAGGAACATCCCGGCCTGCGGCTCGATCCATGGCTTGATGTCGATGACACCGAGCCGCGCCGCCGTCTCGCTCATGACGCGGGCCAGACGCTGGCGCAGCGCCTCCATGTGCTTGCGATAGCTGCCATCCTTGAGCATCGAAAAAACCAGCTCCGCCGCAAGGCTCGGCCCGCCGAAGGTGGTGGCGATCTTCAGGTCGATGAGCCCTTCGATCCAGTCGCGCGGCGCGGCGATGAAGCCGCAGCGCATCGAGGCGGAGAGGGTCTTGGAAAAGCTGCCGATCTGTACGACACGATCGAGCCCGTCGAAGGCGGCGAGCCGTGGCGCCGGCGTATGCTCGAAATCCGCGAAGATATCATCCTCGATGATCGTCAGCCCCGCCTGCTCGGCAAGCTTGAGCAGCCGATGGGCGACGACAGGAGAGAGTGTGGCGCCTGTCGGGTTATGGAGAGCGGAATTGGTGATGTAGAGCCGCGGCCGATGCGCCGCCAGCACCTCGGCGAATTTTTCCAGATCGGGCCCCGAGGGCGTATAGGGCACGCTCACCACCTCAGCCCGGTGGGCGCGCAGCAAGGCATGGAAATTGAAATAGCAGGGATCGTCGACCACGACCGTATCGCCGGGCTCGAGCAGGAAGCGACAGAGAAGGTCGATCGCCTGCGTTCCCGATTCCGTCAGGATGATCTGATCGGGTGACGCCTCGACCCCATGTTCGCCGAGACGTCGTGCCAGAAGCTGGCGCAGCGGCCGATGGCCAAGCGGCGTTCCATAGTCCGTCAGCCCGCTCGCCTCCAGCCTGGCTGCGGACTTGAGCGCGCGGCGGATTGCCGTCTCCGGCATCCAGCTCGGCGGCAACCAGCCGCAGCCCGGTTTCAGCACGTTGTCGCCCGTTTCCAGCGCCTGGCGCGATACCCAGAGCGGATCGACGGCCCGGTCGAGCCGCGGCCCAATCTCGGCCAGCGACAAGGGCGCCAGCGGCGCCGAGACAAAGAAACCCGCGCCCGGTTTCGAGCGAATGACGCCTTCCGCCACCAGCCGCTCATAGGCCTCGACGACGGTCGATTTGGAAACGCGCATGGTCTTGGCGAAGGCGCGGATGGACGGAAGCTTCGCGCCAGGTGTGAGAACGCGCCCCGAGATCCGCTGCCGGATCGTCGCCATCACGCCTTCGAGCAGCGTTTCGCTGCCGATCCCAAGCTCCAGCATTGTCATCCGTACTGCCCAATCGTCCATTACAGTTTGGCAAAACTGTACCGCATTGTCTCTGGCAAGACCACCCTCCTCGGCCGATACAGGCGAAAAAGGAGCATGCGATGGACAAGACGGCAGACGGTTGGATGAGCGGTTTTCTCGGGGTGCTGATCTTCAGCGGGTCACTGCCTGCGACACGCGTCGCAGTGATGGATTTCGATCCGGTGTTTCTGACGGTGGCGCGCGCGGCGATCGCCGGCCTGCTCGCGCTCGCGCTGCTTCTGATCTTCCGTCAGCCGCGTCCAGCTCGGGCCGATCTCGTTTCTCTGGCGATTGTCGCCTTTGGCGTCGTGCTCGGTTTCCCGCTTTTGACCGCCCTGGCCTTGCAGCACGTGACCTCGGCGCATCTGATCGTCTTCGTCGGCCTGCTGCCGTTGGCGACTGCGATCTTCGGCGTGTTGCGCGCCGGCGAGCGGCCACGCCCGGCTTTCTGGCTTTTTTCCTCCCTCGGCAGCGCCGCAGTGGTGGGCTTCGCGCTGGTCCAGGGCTTCGCCGCGTCGCCCATCGGCGACCTCCTGATGCTCGGCGCCATCATCCTCTGCGGCCTCGGCTACGCCGAGGGCGCCAGCCTCTCGCGCAAGCTTGGCGGCTGGCAGGTCATCTGCTGGGCGCTGGTCCTGTCGCTGCCGATCATGCTCGCGCTCACGCTCTTCACGCTGCCTTCCTCCTTCGCGACGGTCACGCATGGCGCCTGGACGGGCCTCGCTTATGTCTCGGTGTTCAGCATGCTCGTCGGCTTCGTCTTCTGGTATCGCGGCCTCGCGCTCGGCGGCGTTGCCGGCGTCGGCCAACTGCAGCTTCTGCAGCCCTTCTTCGGCCTGGCACTTGCAGCGACGCTTCTGGGAGAGCCGGTGAGCTGGGCCATGCTTGCAACCACCGGCGCCATCGTGCTCTGCGTCGCCGGCGCCAAGAAGTTCGCGAAATAGGCAGCTTCACACGTTAAGGGCGGTGCCGGCAGAGAAACGGCCTCGCCCGCTCTAAAGGCGGTCGAGCTTCAGCCGCTCGCCGAGCAGATCGAGAAAGTAACGGATTTTTGCCGAAGGGCTCCGCCCCTCGAGCCAAAGCGCGTGGATCGGCACCGGAGCGGGCTCAAAGTCTTCAAGGACGATTTCGACCTTGCCCGCGTCGATCAGGTGCTTGATCTGCCAGAGCGGGGAGTAGCCAAGGCCGAGACCTACCTCCACCGCCGAGTAGATCGTGTTCATCGAATTCGTGCGAAACGCGCCGGTGACTTTGACCGCACGAGCCCGACCGTCGATGGTGAACATCCAGGCGCCAGGTCGCTCGTCGCCCGTGCGCGTGACACAACGATGCTCGGCCAGTTCCAGCGGATGTGAAGGCCGACCGAAGCGCGCGAAATAGGAGGGCGAACCGAAGACGACCCGCCGAAGCGCACCCAGGCGTTTGCTTGTCAGTCCCGAATCCGCGAGATCCCCGATCCGCACCACGAGGTCGAGCCCGCTCCCGGCGAGGTCGACGAACGCATCGGAAAGGTCGAGGTCCACCTCGACCGCAGGATACTTCGCCATGTATTCGGCGATGATTGGCATCAGGAACCGCGGCGCAAACAGATTGGGCGCCCCGAGGCGCAGCACGCCTGACGGCTCGGACCGGCGCTGCGCCGCCTCCTCGCGCGCCTCGTGGATCTCCTCCACCGCCGGCTTGATGCGCTGATAGAAGCTCTCGCCCGCCTCGCTCGGCATCGAGCGGCGGGTCGTGCGATGCACCAGTTCAACACCGACGTCGTCCTCAAGCATGGCGAGCGACCGGCTGACGGTCTGGAGCGGGCGCCCCAGCCGTTTCGCAGCCGCCGTCAGGCTACCCTGTTCGACGATCGCCATAAAGGCTTCCAGATCTTCGATGCGGCTCATGCGATAATCCCGTTTTCCGGGAGAATAAATCACATTTCACGTCGATTGTCCGCCGCCTTGTGCCTCATTAGCTTGAAGTCATCACTTCTCGGCGGCACGAAAGGCAGACCCAGATGAACCAGCGCTCCAATACGATCCTCGTTGTCGGCGCCACCGGTCGCTTTGCCGGTCTCGTCGTTCCGGAACTGGCGCGGCGCGGCGCCAAGGTTCGCGCCCTGATCCGCGATGAGACGCATGGCGCGCTGGCGAAATCGCTGGGCGCATCCGAAATCGCGATCGGCGATCTGCGTGAGCGCGGCAGCCTCGACCGGGCACTCGAAGGCGCTGCCGGCGTCTTCCATATCGGGCCTGCCTTTGCCCCGGATGAAGCGGCGATGGGCGTGTCGATGGTCGATGCCGCCGCGCGTACCGGCGTCAGCAAGTTCGTCTTTTCCTCGGTCATCCAGCCGACCCATGTCCGGCTGAAGAACCATGCGGCCAAGATCCCGGTGGAGGACGCGCTCTATTCGTCACCGCTCGAATACACCATCCTGCATCCGGCAAACTTCATGCAGAACCTCCGCCCGGCCTGGCCAAGTGTGCTTGCAACCGGCACCTTCGCCGAGCCGTTCCCGACGACGACGCGCATCGCCCGGGTCGACTACCGGGACGTCGCCGAGGTCGCGGCAATTGCACTGACCGAGGATCGCCTCGCCTATGCAACGCTCGAGCTCTGCGCCGAAGGACGGCACAACCGTGAGGAAATCGCCCGCATGATGAGCGAAGCGCTCGGGCGGCCGATCGTCGCCGGAAACATCGGCTTCCACGACTGGGCGAAACCGATCCGCGCCAAGTACACCGACCACCAACTGGACCTGCTGGCCAAGGTCCACGCCCACTACTCGGATGTCGGTCTCGGTGGAAACAGCCTGACGCTCCGCGCGACGCTTCAGCGTGCCCCCCGCAGCCTCGAAGGCTTCATCTGTGAGTTGGCGCAAGCCTAGCAACAAGGACTGTCCGGCGCCGTTCCCTTTCTTTTTCGAAATCCTGGAGTCATCCCTATGCCAAAGAAGCTCCCCCATCGATACCAGGCGATCGTCATGCCGCTGGTCCTTTCCGTGCTGATGTCCGCCATCGTCTCCTTTGTCTCGACGGCCAGCGGCAGCGGCCTGCAGCCGGATCTCTTGGCGCTATGGCTCAAGGCCTGGGCCTTCTCCTGGCTGGTCGCGTTCCCGAGTCTGCTCGTGGTTCTTCCGGTGGTGCGCCGGATCGTGGCGGCGACGGTGGAGCAACCGCGCAGCAGCCCTTGAGGCGTGCAGCGCAACCCTCCCCTCGCGCCCTCGGCGATCATGTGCGAGGAGTTTGCCTTGTGCCGTTCCCGGCCTCCTGCTGCGGCGGATGATTTTTAGGATACCTAAAAGCGATTGACAGGAAATTGGGCCGCGCCCTAGCTTGAGGAGAGACTATAAGGGGAACAGACAGTGACGACGGAACATGCCAGCGGCGCATCTACCGGCGAGGCAGAGGCGCCGTCGCTCGGCGATCGCCTGCGCCAACGGCGCAAGACGCTGAAGATGACCCTTCAGGAGGTCGCCGACGAGGCAGGCTTTTCCGTTGGTTTCATTTCGCAGATCGAGCGTGGCATCACCGTCCCGTCACTGACCTCGCTGATCGCCGTCTGCCGGACGCTGAAGGTCGAGGCGGGAAGCTTCCTCAACCCACCGAAGGTGGCGACACCGTTCACCCGCCGCGAACACCGGCCGATCTATGGGCTCGGCGGAGAACGCGGCAACGCGGTCTCCTACGAACGCCTCTCCGCGTCCTTCCCCGGCAATGTACTCAGAAGCACCATCATCCACGAACCGCCGGGCCACCGCAGCGAGCCGATGTCGCACGAGGGTGAAGAGATCTTCTTCATTCTCCAGGGGGCTTTGACGCTGGAGGTGGACGGCGAACGCATGGTGCTGGAAGCCGGCGATTCCGCCCACTTCCCTTCGCTGCGCACCCACACGATGTGGAACCACACGAAAGAGCCCACCACCATTCTGCACACCTGCACCATGGATGTGTTCGGCGACGGAGATCCGTCGGGAAGCCCCGCCGAAAGCCTTGCGGTGACGCGGGCCGACAACCGGCTGACAGCAAGACGTGACCTTTAGGAGCGTCTGGGGCCCGACAGGTCGAGCCACCAAACGCTAAGGCAACAGCACCATGGCACCCGTCGTCCGGCGTCCCTCGAGCCGGCGATGCGCCTCGGCCGCCTCCGAAAGCGGCAGACGCGCGTGGACGGGGATCTTGACCGCGCCGCTCGCGACGACGTCGAAGAGATCCTTGCTCATGGCAAGCACGTCCTCGCGCCGCGCCAAGTGCGCCGGCAGCAGCGGCCAGGTCGCGTAAAGCGACCCTTTTATCGCCAGCGTCGTGATGTCGAACGGCGGGATCGGGCCGGAGGCGGCGCCGAAACTGACGAAGTGACCGAAGGGGCGCAGGCTGTCGAGCGAACCTTCGAATGTCGTCTTGCCGATGCCGTCGTAGACGACATCGACGCCCTCGCCTTTGGTGATCTCACGGACATGGTCGGCGAAACCCGAACTGCTGTAGTCGATCACGTGGTCTGCGCCATTCGCCCGCGCCAGCCTGGCCTTTTCAGGTGAGCCGACGGTGCCGATGACCGTGGCACCGAGGTGCTTCGCCCATTGCGTTAGGATAAGGCCGACGCCGCCGGCGGCGGCATGGACGAGGACGGTGTGGCCAGCTTCGACACGGAAGGTGCGGCGCAGGAGATATTGCGCCGTCAGGCCCTTCAGCATCATCGCCGCACCCGTCTCGAAGTCGATATCGTCAGGTAGATGCACGAGGGAATGGGCCGGCACATTGTGCTCTTGCGCGGTCGCGGCGTCGTGCCGACGCCCGAGGGCGAACTGTTCCTGGGATATGCGACCCGCATGCTGGCGCTCGGCGACGAAGCCGCCGCGCGGCTGCGACAGGCCGATCTCAGCGGTGGCGTGCGGGTCGGGCTTGCCGAGGAAGTGGCGACGACGGCGCTGCCCGAGGCTCTCGGGCGGCTGCGGCGCGGCTATTCGGAGATCCGGCTCGACGTGGTGGTGGAGCAGTGCGTGGCGCTCGGAAGGACCTGGCCCGAAGGTGAACTCGACATCATGGTCGTGCCGACCTCTGTCGTCACGGCTGACGCCCTCACCACCTGGAACGTCGAACTGCAATGGGTCTGCGCCACGGACTATGCGTTCGACGAGACACGACCGGTCGACCTCGTCGCATTCGCAGCGCCCTGTCTCTGGCGCCGGCGCATGATCGAGACGCTGGCGGACCAGGGCCGGGAACACCGCATCACCTTTACGAGCCAGAGCATCACGGCGCTTCAAGCCGCAATCGAGAACGGGCTCGGCATTGGATTGCTTCCGCCAGAAGCCGTGCGCGCGAGCACGATGCGGGCGCTCCCCGCTTCGTCAGGCGTTCCGAAGCCGCTTGCCGTCCAATACGGGCTTTTCGCCAGGGATCGCCGCACAGCCGTCGTCGATGCGGCGATCGGCGTGCTGCTCGAAGCCCTGCCGGCAGCGTCAAGAACCTAGCGACCTTCGTTGAAACGCTCGGCCGCTTGAGAACACGTGGCTCCGAATGGAACTCACGCGCCCCAGGTCGTCTCCAGCACGCGGAGCCAGTTGCCGTGGCAGATCTTGGCGAGCGCCGCCTCGTCATAGCCGCGTGTCCGCAGAAGGTCGACAAGCAGAGGCAGGTCGGCTGCGCTACGCATCGCAGCAGGGATGGCCGTACCGTCGAAGTCAGAGCCGAGTGCCACATGGTCAATACCGATACGCTCGACGATATAGTCGATGTGGTCGACAAGGAGCGAGAGCGGCGTGTCCGTGTTCCTGGTCCCGTCGGCGCGCAGGAACAGCACGCCGAAATTGATACCCGCGAGCCCGCCGGTATCCTTGATCGCGTCGAGCTGACGGTCCGTCAGGTTGCGGCTGTGCGGGCAGAGCGCATGAACGTTGGAATGCGACGCCACCAGGGGCGCCTGCGACAGCGCGGCGATATCCCAGAAGCCCTGCTCGTTCATGTGCGAAAGATCGAGCATGATCTTCAGCTCGTTGCTGGCGCGCACCAGATCCTTGCCGGCCTCGCTGAGGCCCGGACCGATATCAGGCGAAGAGGGAAAACGGAAAGGGACGCCATAGGCAAAGATGTTCGGCCGGCTCCAGACGGGACCAAGCGTGCGCAGGCCGGCGGCATGGAGCACATAGAGCGCATCGAGATCGGCGCCGACAGCCTCGATGCCTTCGATATGCAACACCGCAGCAAAGGTGCCCTTGGCCATGGCATCGCGAATATCGCCAGCACTGCGGCAAATCTTCAGCCGTCCCTCGGACTGGCGCTCGATCCGCATCAACAGGCTCGCCATACCGAGAGTAGCTTCGAGAGCGGTTTGCTGATCGGGCGTCGCAAAGTCGCCGCTGCCGTCCTTGGCCAGGCCCGGCGAAGCCACGTAGACGGCACAGAGACCGCCGGCAAGGCCACCCGTCTCCGCCTTGTCGAGATCGATGTGTCCGGTATCGGCGCCGTCGAGAAAGCGGCGTTCCGGCGCACCGCCCGGCGAACGCCAAAGCCGCGACAGCACGTCGTTATGTCCGTCAAAGACCGGGATTTTCGCTTGGGTCGCCAATTCTGGATCGCCTTCTCAACCTGTTGTCCTGTGCGCGACTCATAGATAGTCGCGGACGGACCATAGACATTGGGTGCGGGAACCGCACCATTTTTCCCTGCCGCCCTAACCCAATGCAGCCATGCCGGGCAAATGCAAACCGTGCATAGGCCCTGCCGGAATCGGAATTGGCAGCGCATGCGGCTGTCGTGCTTAGTCAGAAAACGCGCGCGGCAACACCCCGCGAACAGGACGGAGAATGGACATGACGAAGCCGGCATCGCTGGATTGGCAAGCCGCCGAAGCAACAGCGAGACGCCTGACCGCACAATGGGCGGCGGACGAGCCGGGCGGCGCCGTCATCGGTTTCGACGGATCCGGAATCTGCTTTTCGCATGCGGCCGGCGTCGAGAGCCTCGCCACGTTTGCGCCGTTCGCGGTCGACAGCGTCGTGCGTTATGCATCCCTCACCAAACACGTCTTTTCGGCAATGGTGCTCGCGCACAGCGATCTGATAGGCCTCGACGATCCGCTCGGCCAACACCTTCCGGAATTGCGTTCGCCGCTTGCCGAAGTGACGGTTGGACAGGCGCTCGACATGAGCGGCGGCCTGCCGGATACCCGCGAATGCCTGTCGTTGCTTGGCCTTTCCGTCTATACGGAAACCAAGGCCGGAGCGCTGCTCGATTACATTTCGCGCCTTGAGCGGCTGAACTTCGCGGCAGGCACCGAGGTCTCCTATTCGAACACCGGCTACCGCCTCGTCGAAGCGGCGTTGGGGCGCAAGGGATTCGGTTTCGACGATTTCGTCCAGCGCGAGATCTCAACGCCGCTCGGCATCGCGCTGAAGGCGCCGGACGTCTGGAACGACCCGGTGGAGGACCTCGTTCCCGGCTATTGGCATTCGGGCAAAAGCTGGCAGCTTTCCGCCGCCGGTCTGCACATTTCCGCGTCGGGCAGCCTGACCGGCAGCGCCCGGGCGCTCGCCACCTGGCTACAGGCCCTGCTCGGCGACGAAGGTCGCTTCGCCGGTCTTCTGCAGAAATTGCAGGCGACCCGGTTTCTTGCCGACGGGCGACCGACGGGTTACGGCCTGGGCCTGCGCAAGTCCTGGCTCGGCCCGCGTGAATTCGTCGGCCACGGCGGCTCACACCCCGGCTACAAGACCTATTTCCTGCTCGATCCCGAAACGCGCGCCGGCTTCGTCGTCGTTTCCAACCGCGAAGATACCAACGGTTACAAGATCGCGCTCGAAAGCATGGCAGCGCTCACCGGGCTCACGCTGCCGGCTCCCGTGACCGATTTCGGCGACGGTCTCTATGTGACGGAGACCGGCCCCTGGTGGATCGAGATCAAGGGCAGCACCTGCACCTATCTCGATGCCGACGAGACGCTCCATGACGACGGCGAAGGCTGGGTCTCGTCGCGCTCTGCCTCGTCACCCCTAAGGATTCACCGTGATGGTGCCGCTCTAGTCGGCGAGGTCGGTCATGCTGCTAGACGTTTCCTCCCGGCAAAGACCGAAGAGCCCGTTCCCGCCTCGCTCTGCGGCGTCTGGCGCTCGAACGAAGACGCGGAATTCACGGTCGATAAAGGTACGGTGTTGATGGGCATCGGTCCGACGCGTCAGGCCCTTGCACTGACCGCACTCGGAAACGACCGCTTCCTGTTCACATTGAACGACGGTCCATGGGTGAAGCGCATCTGCCTGCATCTGCTTGGGCCTGACCGTCTCGAACTGGTGACAAGCCGCGCCCGGATGATCGAGTACCATCGGCGCGGCTGATTTTTCTTGATGGCGCTGCCGCACCGCCTAAAAGGAGGCTTTCTCGCCGCAGATGACGGCGGGAGCCGAGCTTTACGGGAGCGCGTCAGTGGAAATCAAATGGCTTGAGGACTTTCTGGCGCTCGCCAACACGCTGAATTTTTCCAAGGCGGCGGACGAGCGCCACGTGACGCAGTCGGCCTTCAGCCGCCGCATAAGACAATTGGAAGCGTGGCTGGGGGCAACGCTGGTCGATCGGGCGACCTATCCTTCGCGTTTGACTGAGGCGGGTGCGAAATTCGTTCCCGTGGCACAGGCGACGCTGAAGCAACTCTACCAGACCCGCCGCGACCTGCGGTTAGAGGAAGGGTCCGACGCCCGAACGATTACGCTGACGGCGTTGCACACGCTCTCCTTCACCTTCTTTCCGCAGTGGATGACCCGCATCAATGCCAGGGTCGGACCGCTGTTTTCGCGGCTTCGTCCGGATTCCGGCAGCATGGAGGAAAACCTCAACTCGCTCGTCGACGGCGAATGCGACTTCCTGCTCACCTACGCCCACACCCAGGTTCCGCACCTGCTCGACCCACAGGCCTTCGAGCATCGTGTGCTGGGACACGAGCGCATCCTTCCCGTCTCGGCCGCAAACAAAACAGGTGCGCCAAAGCACCTGCTCGAAGGCGGGGCGAAACCCTTCCCGCATCTGAGCTACGAGAAGTCGTCCTTCTTCGGCCAACTCCTCGACGAGCTGATCAGTCCCAATTTGCCGCCGGCGCAAAGGGTGCACGAAGGCAGCATGTCCGTGGGATTGAAAGCCATGGCCGAAGCCGGCTGGGGCATCGCCTGGGTTCCCGAGAGCCTGATGACGGACGAATTGGCAAGCGGCTCCCTGGTCCGGGCAGCCGAGCCTCGCTGGGACGTCAGCGTCGAAATCCGCCTCTATCGCGCCAGGGAGAACCGCCGCCCGATCGTCGGGCGTGTCTGGCAGAGCCTTGAGGCCACCGCCTAGGCGATAGCCCAGCACCGCGCCACCTAGATCGCCGTCCGCCGTGCGTGTTCCAGATAGAGTTCACGCAAGCGCTTGACGATCGGGCCCGGTGCGCCGGAGCCAACAGGCTTGCCGTCGATCCGGGTGATCGGTGCGACGAAATTCGAGGCGCTGGTCAGGCAGGCTTCGCGGGCGCTCAGCGCCTCGTCGAGCGTGAAGGGCCGTTCTTCTAGCGTCAGCCCCTGCTCGCGCGCCAGCGCCAGTGCGGCAAGCCGCGTGCAACCGGGCAATGTCGCCTGGCTGTTGCCGCGGGTGACGATGCGATTGTCCTCGGTGATGATATAGGCGGTGGAGGAAGCGCCTTCGGTGACAAAGCCGTCTTCGATCATCCAGGCCTCGTCGCAGCCTTCGGCCTTGGCGATGCGCTTGGCGATCACCTGCGGCAGCAGGCACACGCTCTTGATGTCGCGGCGTGCCCAGCGCTGGTCGGGCACGGTCTTGATCGAAAGGCCTTTCTCCGTCGCAGCGACGCCCACCAGTGTCTTCTCCTGGGTGAAGAGCAGTAGCGTCGGCTTGATATCCTCCGAGAACAGGAAGTTCCGGTCTTCGGCGCCGCGGGTGAGCTGGAGGTAGACGATGCCTTCGACAAGATCGTTGTCTCGCACCAGCCGCTTTTCAATCGCGACGATCTCCTCGGTCGACACCGGCAGCGGCACATCGATTTCACGCGCCGAGCGTTCCAACCGGGCCATATGCGGCGCGCTGTCGATCAGCTTGCCGTCAAGAACAGCGGTCACCTCATAGATGCCATCGCCGAAGAGGAAGCCGCGATCGAAGATTGAGAGGCGCGCCTCGTTCTCCGGCAGAAACTCGCCGTTGAGATAGACTGTACGAATGGGCAGCTGGGGCATGGGGGCTCCGTAAGAGTTAGGTTTGGTGTGCAGCCGTGGATCGCCACACCGCTCGCGATCCAGGCGCAATGATCACGGCTCGCTCAGGGCGCGAAGCCTTTCGAGCGAGATCGCTTCGACCGTGCTTGGCTTGCCGTTCGCGGCGTTGAAGCCGTGCGTCGTTCGCGCCATGGTCAGCGAATTGAGGATGGCCTCCTCGGTTGCCCCGATGGCCGCCTCGAAGAGCGGCGACATCAGGTCGTTCGGAAGGTCCGGGTAATCCGCAATCGCTGCCCGCCGTGCCTTCGTTCGACGAACGGATGGCGCCGTCGAGAAGGCAAGCGCATAGTCGCCGGAGCCGTTGCTGAGTGCTGCCCCAGTGCGGGCAAGGCCGCCAAAGCCGCGCTCGGCGAGACGCTTGAGATTGCGCGCGGAGAGCGGCGCGTCGGTGGCGATTACGATGACGATGGATCCATCCCGGTCGTGTGCCGCCGGCGCATCATAGGCACGACCGCAGACGGTGAGCCGCCCGCCATAGTTGGATTGAACGAGCACCCCGAGCGTGAAGATTTCCCCGGCCGCCTTGACGCGGCGCGAACTGGTCCCGATGCCACCCTTGAGGCCAAAGGCCACCGTGCCGGCACCGGCGCCGACAGCCCCCTCCTCCACGGCACCAGTCTTCGCGGCGGCGAGGGCTGCACCGATCTCGTCGATGGTCGGGCGGCCGGCGCGAATGTCGTTGAGACGGGAATCGTTGGTCTCGCCGACGACAGCGTTCAGCGACACGACCTTCTCGTTGCCGGGTTGCGCCAGGGTCCAGCGGTTGATTGCCTCGATGGCCCGGCCGGTCGCGAGCGTATTGGTGAGAACGACGGGCGTTTCCAGCTCACCTAGCTCCTCGACCTGGGTGGATCCTGCGAACTTGCCAAAGCCGTTGAGCACCGCAAGCGCTGCGGGCACCTTGTCCTGAAACAGGTTGCCGCCATGCGGCAGGATGGCGGTCGCGCCGGTGCGGATGCGATCCCCCTCGACGACGGTGGCATGACCGACCGCGACGCCCTCGACATCGGTAATGGCATTCAACGGGCCGGGTTCATAGACGCCCGGCCGGAAGCCGAGGTCCCGAAGTCGCAAGCATTTGATATCTACCATTTTTTCCGTCATTTCCTTGCCCGTCGACCCGATCGCGAAACAGACGTTTCGTCGCGGGGCACCCTACCTTTATCGTTGGCAAAACGGCATCTCAAAAATGGAATAGTTTCATGAGTAGCCTGCAACGCCGGCGGATACATCGACGGATCATGGCGCAAGGGCCGATCGCGCCGTCAAGTTCTGAGACAATGCAGCCCGGCAGGTCAGGACGCCAGATGATCCGGAGGCGACGTCAGGCTCCGGGAATGACTTGGCGGCGCACCCATGATCTTGCGGAAGGCGCGGCTGAACGAGGCCTCGGAATCATAGCCGAGCCGGTTGGCGACATGGGCCACGCGCTTTCCTTCGCGCAGCCACTGATGCGCCTGGTGCATGCGCATGCGCGCCACATAACGGGCGGGCGTCTCGCCGACCGTATCGGCAAAGCGCTGGGCAAAACCCGAGCGCGATGCGCCCATGAGCTTTGCCAGTTCCGGCACCGACCAGTCCTTGGTCGGATCGAGATGGATGGCGGCAAGAACGCGACCGACCTCCGGATGGCGGACCGCGGCCAGCCAGCCGGTCGCGGTGCCGCAGCCATGTTCTACCCAAGCACGGATGATCGTTGCGGTCAGCACGTCGGCAAGCCGCGCCAGGATGCCGCCGGAACCTACGCGCTGCATCGCCGCCTCGCGCGTCATGGTGTCGAGCAGCGATGGGATCGACGGTTCGCTCGACGCGAGATCGCTCGTGCGCATGACGGACGGCATCAGCTGGAGGAGAGGATGCAGTCGGTCGACGTTGAACTGCATGACCGCGAAGAACAGAAGGTTCTGGCTGTCCGAATTGGGACATTGCACATCGACGATGCCGTCGCAAAGCTGCCGTTTCGGCAGATCGCGGATCGAGATCGCCGGCAGCCCCGGCTTGCTGGCAAGCACATGCGCGTCGCCCCGCGGCAGCAACACGGCATCGCCCGGCGTCAGCTCCATCCAGGCGCCGTCGGGCGTTTGCAGATGGGCGGAACCGGATGCGAGAAAATGAAAACGCGCAGGTTCCTGCGCGGGATAGGAGGTTGCCCATGGCGCACAGGGCTGGCAACGCCCATATTCCACTCCGTCGAGCCTCAGGCCGCGCAGAATCTCGGTTAGCGCATCGCTCATCTCTCATCCCATCTTTGGATAATCGGCACAGTGTTTTGGATTTTCTAGCATAGAAACTCCAACACGCCATGCATATTTTCATCGCCACATGCAATGGAGATGAAAGTCATGGATGGTATTGTCGCCAAGCCCACGGGACATGCGGATGAGCGAGAAAAGCCCTTGTGGGCGGCCGTCGTGTCCCTGTCGCTTGGGGTTTTTGGCTTGGTCACGGCGGAATTTCTGCCGGCAAGTCTTCTGACGCCGATGTCCGCCGATCTCGGCGTCACCGTCGGCGCGGCCGGTCAGTCGGTCACCACCACGGCCGTCGTCGCGGCCATCGCCGGTCCGGCGATCGTCGTCTACACCGGGCGCTTCGACCGGCGGAACGTCCTTCTGACCCTGACCGCCCTTCTGGTGATTTCGAGCCTGATCGCTGGTTTTGCCTCAAGTCTTCCGATGCTGCTTGTCGCGCGCTTGCTGCTCGGCATCGGGCTCGGCGGCTTCTGGGCGCTGTCGCTGGCGCTCGCCATGCGGCTCGTTCCCGCCCGGCTGATGCCGCGGGCGATGGCGATCATCATGTCGGGTGTGTCGATCGCGACGGTCTGCGCGGCCCCGGTCGGCGCCTGGATCGGCGCGACGCTCGGCTGGCGTTATGCCTTCCTGCTCGCTGCCGGCGTCGGCATCGTCACCTTCATCGTGCAGGCGCTGACGGTTCCCCGCCTTCCGCCTGTCGGGACGACCGGCCTCAACACGATCCTCAACGTACTGAAGCGTCCGGCGATCCGGCTCGGCCTTGCGACGATCCTCTTGGTCGTCACGGGTCACTTTGCCGGCTTCACCTATGTTCGCCCGTTCCTTGAGCAGGTGCCGCAGTTCGGTGTCGAGGCGATCACGGCGATCCTGCTCGCCTTCGGTATCGGCGGATTCTTCGGCAATATTGCCGGCGGGTTCCTGGCCGAGCGCAGCACGCGGCTGTCGATGATGTCGGCCGCAGCCGGCGTCGCTGTCACCACTCTGACGCTGGCGCTTGCCGGCGTACTGCCCGCCGTCGCCATTGTTGCCACGGCCGCCTGGGGCTTCGCGTTCGGCGCGCTGCCGGTCAGTGTGCAATCGTTCCTGAGCCGCGCCGCCGGCGACGAGGCCGAAGGTGCGGGAGCAGCAACGCTCACGACGTTCCAGATCGCCATTTCCACAGGCGCGATCCTCGGCGGCCTTCTCGTCGAACTTCAGGGACCCGCAGGCGTCTTCCTTTTCGCCGCGGTCGCAGCAATGCTCGGCACGTCGCTGGTCTCCGTCTATCGCGAACGGACGCTGCAGGCTGCGGAGTAGCCGACCAAGATCAGGGCGGGAGTGGCAACTCGCACCTGCGCCTGCCGGGCCTTAAGGGGTTCGGCAGGCAAGAAAAGTCAACATCCGGATCCGCTCTGGAGTATCAGTTCCCGGGAAGACGACGCTCCCTCCAGCTTGTCTTCGGCACCGCGTCGCCAATGGCGATGCTGAAGGAGGTCACTTCTGTCGCCTCTTCATTGACGACGCATTTGAAATCGACGTCGTACCAATTCGCTTTGCTCTGATAGGCTCCGCCGCTCGCGTCCATCCGGTTCTTCGAGATGAAGCCGCCTTTCGGTCCGAAGGGCACCAGCCCTTCCGGCGGGGTATCCGGTCGTTGGCTGCGGATCTGCTCCAGCGCCTCGAGATTGCACAGTTGCAGGATGCGCCTCTTGACCGGCAGGTTGATCAGCGCCTGTTTCACCCGCGGGTCAGCAATCGACTTTGCCGAGTACAGTTCTTTTGCTTCGGTCATCTTGCTCGGAACCGGCTTGAGTTCGACCTTTGCCGCAGCATCGGCCGGCTTTGCCTTTGCGGTCTCCTGTTCCGACTTGACCTCCTGCGGCTTGGCCTGAGGCGTTTCTTTTGGCTCAGGCTTCGCCTCGGCCACCGTCGAGGCGGCTTTTTCATCCGCCTTCTGTGTGGCGTTCTCGGATGACTTTGCGGGCACAGCCAGAGCCGACAGGGGTTTCGGCTCTTTCACCGGTTCCTTCTTCTCCGCCGGGGGCACCTTTGGCGGCTCGTCCGCTGGCTTTGCCTTGTCGTCCACCGCCTTTGCCGGCTCGGACGTTTCGGTCTTTTTTACCGTGTCCCGTGCAGCCGGCGGCAGCTCGGCCTCCTTGTTGTCCTGCTTGGTCTTGGCCATGGCGGAGGCGAAGGACTGCGGTAACTGCTGCGCCGGCCTGGGTTCCGGCTTCGACTTCGGCTCTGGCTTCGGTTGGGGCTTGGGCTTGGCTTGCGGCTTCGGTTGCTCGGCCTTCTTCTCTTCGCCCTTTTTCGGCCCTGCCTTCTTCTGTTCGGCCTTTTTCTCCTCCTTCGCCTCAGGGGGAGGAACGAGCTCAACGTTGACGGTCTGCTCTTTCGGAGGTTTCGGCAGTTCGAGCGGCAGATCGAACAACAGCAGAAAAACGACGATGAGATGCAGGGCGACCGATGTCGGCGCGCCCCATCCTACCCGTTTCCACCATTTTTCCGCAAAGAGCCGCATCGCCAACGAGATAAACCAATCGATCGGCGGAACCTAGGAACTTCCGCCGATCTCAACAAGAGGTACAGCCCTGGAGTGCACCGGGAGGCCCGGTCGCGCAGCTTCAGGCGAGCGGACCGCGCCGCCACGCGCGCAAGCCAACCACCCGCTTGTCAAAAACGTTCCCGGCGAAAACGAGGCGGCGAAATCTGTTTCGGGCCGCGCGTCAATTTCGCACAAAAATACCTATTATATAATTTCTATAGATTTAATTATTTCAGCACGCATCGGGCGCTTCTGCCGTGGATGCGCAGTGACATTCCTTTATGGCTTGGGGGCCTTCATGCAGCGACATTTCACTCACCGAAAACTTTTCACAAAAGCCTTTGCCGCGACGGCAGCGCTGGCGGCCGGCCTCATCGCCACGTCAGCGCTTGCCGGCGAAACGCTCGACAAGATCAAGGCGCGCGGCGTGATCAAGGTCGGCGTCGGTACCACGCCGGGTTTCTTCTCGCCCGATAGCAGCGGCCGCTGGCAGGGCTTCTTCGTCGATTTCGGCCGCGCCATCGCGATCACCGTCTTCAACGACGCCGAAAAGGTCGAGTTCACCAACTCCTCGCCGCAGCAGCGCCTGCCGGCGCTGCAGTCCGGAGAGTTCGACATCCTGCTTTCGGGCGTGACCCAGACCGTCAGCCGCGCCTTCAAGCTTGGCTTCCATTTCGGTCCCGTCGTTTTCTACGATGGCCAGGGCCTGCTGGTTCGCAAGGATCTTGGCGTCAGCAAGGGCGAGGAACTCGACGGCGCGACCATCGGCGTCCAGAGCGGCACGACCGGCGAGCTCAACATCGCCGACTTCTTCCGCAAGACGGGCAAGGCCTTCACGCCGGTCACGATCGAAGAAACCGGCGAGTTCCTGAAGGCGCTCGACAGCGGCCGTGTCGATGCGCTCACCCAGGACGCGACCGACCTTGCCGCTAAGCGCACGCAGCTTTCGAAGCCCGACGATTACGTGCTTCTGCCGGAGCGTCTGTCGAAGGAACCGCTGGCGCCGGCAATTCGCGCCGGTGACGACCAGTGGCTCGAAATCGTCAACTGGACCGTCTATGCGACGATCCAGGCCGAGGAATTCGGCATCACCAAGGACAATGTCGATACGTTCCTGAAGAGCGAGGACCCTGCGATCAAACGCTTCCTCGGCGTCGATCCCTCGCTTGGGGAAGCGATCGGCCTTGATCCGAAGTTCGCCTACAACATCGTCAAGACCGTCGGCAATTACGGCGAAATCTTCGAGCGCAACGTCGGCAAGGGCACGGCCCTTAACTTCGAACGCGGCTACAACCAGCCTTGGACCGCGGGCGGCCTCCTCTACTCGCCGCCGTTCCGCTGAGCCGCTTCATGGTTTTTCCCATGACACGCCATAGCCGACCGGGCCCTTCGGGGCCCGGACCTGTCTCGCGGCTGCGCACCTGGATCGGGCCGCTGCCACTGCTGCAAGGCCTGCTTTTCGTCGTCGTGCTCCTGCTCTTCGCATTCCTGGGTCAGAACACCGCCGACAGCATGCACCGCATGGGGCTGACGCCGGGCTTCGCCTTTCTCTCTCACCAGTCGAACTTCGAGATCGGCGAGAGTCTGCTCTCCTATTCCGCCGGCGACAGCTATGCCCGCGCGCTTGGCGCCGGCATTGCCAACACGATCAAGGTCGCGGTCGTCGGCTGCCTGCTTGCAACCGTGCTCGGCGTTGCGCTCGGCATCGCGCGACTCTCGGGCAACCTGCTGCTGGCCAGCTTCGTTCACTCCTATGTCGAGCTTTTGCGCAACACGCCGTTGTTGCTGCAACTCTTTCTCTGGAGCGCCATCATCCACGCGCTGCCGCCGCCGCGCGGCGCCTATTCTTTCCTCGGCAGCATCTATCTCAGCAATCGTGGCGTCTATCTTCCCTCGCTTTCGGTCGAAGGCTTGCCAGCGGTGGTCTGGCTTTCGGTGGTGGTGCTGGCTGTCCTCGCCGCGCTCGTCCTGTGCCGTCGCCTGTTTGCAGGCTCAGCCTTCTATCTGCCGAAGTCGGCCGGTGCTGCGCTCGGGGCGCTTGCCCTCTGCTACCTCACCCTCACCTCCCTAGGTTTCGCGGCCTCTGTCGAAATCCCCGCCAAGGGCGGCTTCAACATTCGCGGCGGCCTGTCGCTGACACCCGAGTTCGCAGCC
The DNA here is from genome assembly GCF_001429285.1 of Ensifer sp. Root278. Lineage (GTDB taxonomy): Bacteria > Pseudomonadota > Alphaproteobacteria > Rhizobiales > Rhizobiaceae > Ensifer. The sequence continues at coordinate 454,864 of NZ_LMJJ01000043.1, read as the reverse complement.
CTGCTGATCGGCCTCGTCGTCAATGCCTCGGCCTCGATCTCCGAGATCGTGCGCAGCGGCATCCAGTCGGTAAAATCGGGTCAATGGGAGGCGGCCCGGGCGCTCGGGCTGAAACCCGCTCAGATCCTGCGCCTCGTCGTGCTGCCGCAGGCGCTTCGGGTGATTACGCCGCTAATGATTTCCAGCTTCCTGGATCTGACCAAGAATTCAAGCCTCGCGGTCGCGATCGGCTACCCGGACCTCGTCAGCGTCGCCAACACGACGGCGAATACGACAGGACAGGCGCTGGAGGCGATCATTATCATCGCCGCCGTCTACCTGACCATCAGCCTTGCGGTTTCGGCCGTCATGAACCTCTACAACCGCCGCGTGGTTCTGCGCGAGGAAGGAAAGCGATGAGCCAGATCGAACTTGCGCCGCCCGTCGCGCCCGACTGGCACCGTTGGCGCGACGGCCTCTTCAGCGGCTGGGCCAATGGCCTCGTCACGCTTGCCACGCTCGCGGCGATGCTCTGGCTCGCACTTCCCTTTTTCCGCTGGGCCGTCGTCGATGCCGTGTGGTCCGGCACGTCGGCCGATTGCGCAACAGAGACGGCCGGCGCCTGCTGGGCCTTCGTCGGTGCCAAGTTTCGATTCATGCTCTTCGCCTTCTTTCCGCCCCCGCTGCAATGGCGACCGGCGTTGGTGCTCACTCTCATCACGGCGCTGCTCACGGTCTCTGCCCTTCCCCGCTTCTGGAGCTTCCGCCTGGTACCGGTCTGGCTGCTGGCCCTTGTCGTGATCTGGCTGCTGATGGCGGGCACAGCCGGCATGGAACCGGTGTCGACCAATCATTGGGGCGGATTGCCGATCACGCTCACCGTCTCGATCGCCGGCCTCGCCTTCGCCTTCCCGATCGCGCTGCTGCTGGCGCTTGCCCGCCAATCGGACATGGGCATCGTGCGGTGCCTGGCAATTGCCTTCATCGAGGTGCTACGCGGCGTGCCGATGATCGCCGTTCTCTATGTCGCCATGCTGATCGTGCCGATGGCGCTGCCAAGCGGTGCTGCCATCGACAAGCTGCTGCGCGCCCAGATCGGCGTTACCCTGTTCTTCTCGGCTTATCTCGCCGAAGTCATCCGCGCCGGCCTGCAGGTGATCCCCTCCGGGCAGAAGGAGGCGGCCTTATCCCTTGGCCTCAGCCGGATCCAGATGCTGCGGCTGGTCGTGCTGCCGCAGGCGCTCATTGCCGTCATCCCGGCAATCGTCAACCTCTCGATCGGCATCGTGCTCAACACCTCGCTGCTCGCCGTCATCGGCATCTACGATCTCCTGAATGCCGCCAAGACTTCGGCGACCGACCCGATCTGGCTCGGCTTCTACAGCGAGGCCTATATCTTTGCGGCGCTGGTCTATTTCGCAATCTGCTTCACCGGTTCGCGCTACAGCCTCTGGCTCGAGCGGAAGCTCAACGCTTCCAATCGCCGCTGAGCGCACGTCGCGCGGGGTTGCGCGCCGCGCGCCGCCGGGCCAAGAGTGCGGCGACATGGAATCTGTGACCGGGCAAGCGCATGGGACAAAAGAACATCGCCATTGTGGGCGGCGGGCCAAGCGGGCTGATGGCGGCGCAGGGGTTGGCGGAGCGCGGCCACGCGATCACCGTCTACGACAACATGCCAACGGTCGCGCGCAAGTTCCTGCTCGCCGGAAAATCCGGCCTGAACATTACCCATGCCGAACCCTACGCCGTCTTTGCCGAACGCTTCGGTGACGCCTCGCCGCGGCTGCGCGCGGCGCTCGATGCCTTCACGCCCGACGAGATAAGGCAATGGGCGGCAGATCTCGGAACCGAAACCTTCGTCGGCTCGTCGGGGCGTGTGTTTCCGGAGGTCATGAAGGCGTCGCCGTTGCTGCGCGCTTGGCTCAAATCGCTGGAAGGTCGTGGGGTCCGGACCCTGACCCGACATCGTTGGACAGGCTTTGAGGGCAACGAGCTCGCCTTCGACACACCTGATGGCAAAAAGCTTGTGAGTGCCGATGCGACATTGCTCGCACTCGGCGGCGCGAGCTATCCCCGCCTCGGATCGGACGCCGGCTGGCTCCCTTGGCTGCAGGAGAAAGGTGTGGCCGTCGCCAGTTTCCAACCCGCCAATAGCGGCTTCGACGTCAACTGGAGCGAAACCTTCCGCGACCGCTTCTCGGGTGCCGCCCTCAAGGGTGTCACCGCCACATCCGCGGCCGGGACGGTTCCTGGTGAATTCGTCGTTTCGAGGAACGGCATCGAAGGCAGCCTTGTCTACGCCCATGCGGCCGCCCTCAGAGATCGGCTGGCGCGCGGCGAAGAGGCCGACCTGGTGGTCGATCTCACGCCGGGAAGAAGCGTTGCGAGACTGGAAAAGGACCTTGGCCGCCTCGACAGCAAGACCAGCTTCTCAAACCGCCTGCGCAAGGGAGCCGGGCTCGAAGGCGTGAAGGCCTCCCTGTTGCGCGAACTGGCGCCCGGAGCCGCCCGGATGGGTCCACCTGATCTCGCTGCCTTGATCAGGGCGCTGCCGATACCGCTGTTGCGCCCGCGGCCGATCGCCGAAGCTATCTCTTCGGCAGGCGGAGTTCAGTGGGATTCGATCGACGAAAGCTACATGCTGAAGGCACTGCCCGGCACCTTCGTTGCGGGAGAGATGATCGACTGGGAAGCGCCGACCGGGGGCTATTTGCTGACCGCCTGCTTCGCCACAGGCCGTGCCGCCGCCCGCGGCATCGACCGCTGGCTCAGCCGATAGATCGATAGATTTTCGCCGCACCCGGTAAAGACGCGCGGCGAAAGGACTTGAAGGCGCCTTCAACAGGGGCGGCTTACTGGTCGTTCAGCACCAGACCCTTGGTCAGTTCCAGCGCCTGGCGCTCGAAGAGACCGCGGTAGATGCCGCCGTCGAGGCGGATCAGCGCGTCATGCGTGCCCTCTTCGGCGATCCGCCCATGATCGAACACCAGCAGCCGGTCGAGCGCCCGCACCGTCGACAGCCGGTGCGCGATCACCAGCGTCGTGCGTCCGAGCATCAGCCGCTCCATCGCCTGCTGGATCAGCACTTCCGATTCCGAGTCGAGGCTCGAGGTCGCCTCGTCGAGGATCAGGATCGGTGCGTCCGCCAGGAACGCACGGGCGATGGCGATGCGCTGCCGCTCGCCGCCCGAGAGCTTTACCCCGCGTTCGCCCACCAACGTGCCGTAGCCCTTCGGCAGGGACGTGATGAAGTCGTGGGCGCTCGCGAGCTTCGCCGCCTTCTCGATCTCGCTCTGCGTGGCGTCCGGTCGCGCATAGGCGATATTCTCCGCCAGAGAGCGATGGAACAGGATTGGCTCCTGCTGGACGATCGCGATCTGCTGACGCAGCGACGTCTGCGCCACCGAAGCGATGTCCTGACCGTCGATCCGGATCTGCCCGGATTTCAGGTCGTGCAGACGCTGGATCAGCTTGACGAAGGTCGTCTTGCCCGAGCCCGAATGCCCGACGAGACCGACACGTTCGCCCTCCCGGATCGTCACCGAGAACCGGTCGTAGAGCGGCTTGCGGTGCGCACCGTAGTGGAACGTCACATCCTTGAACTCGATGCGGCCATCGGTGATCCGGATCGGCTTGGCGTCCGCCTTGTCCTCGATACCGAGCGGCTGGCCATGGATGTCGACGAGCTCCTCCATGTCGTTGATCGAGCGCTGCAGGTTGCGGATATGCTGCCCGACTTCACGCAGGTAACCCTGCAGGATGAAGAACGAGGTGAGCACGAAGGTGATGTCACCGGCCGTTGCCTGCCCGCGCGACCATAATAGCAGCGCAAAGCCGATCACCGCCGCGCGCAGGATGAGCAGCATGGCCCCTTGCGTCGTGCCGTTGGTCGTGCCGCGTATCCAGGTGCGGCGCGTGCGGTCCCGCCACTTCGCAAGGACCTTGGCAAGACGTGCGTCCTCACGGCCTTCGGCGCCGAAACCCTTGACGACGATGTTGCAGCTCACCGCGTCGGCCAGCGCACCGCCGAGTTTTGTATCCCATCGGTTGGCAAGGCTCGCCATCGGCGCGACATAGCCAAGCGACAGGAGGATCGTCACGACGATGAAGACGATCGAGCCGATGCCGATGATGACGCCCATCATCGGCCAGTAGAACGACATCAGTACCGTCGAACCGACGAGCATCACGACGGACGGGAAGAGCGCGACCAGCAACGTGTCGTTCAACAGGTCGAGTGCCCACATGCCGCGCGTCACTTTGCGCACCGTCGAACCGGCAAAGCTGTTGGCGTGCCAGTCGGTCGAAAAGCGCTGGATGCGGTAGAACGCTGCCGACGCGATGTCGGCCATCATTTTGAGCGTCAGATCGGTGACGCCCAGGAAGGTGAAGTGCCTGAGTATGATCGCGCCCAGCGAGAGCGCCATCAGCATCCAGAATGCCGCGATCGCCGCATTCCAGGCAAGCTGATCGGCTGCCCCACCGGAGACGACGGCGTCGACAAGCCGGCCGGAATAGAGCGGCGTCAGGACGTCGGCGAGCGTCGACAGCAGAACCATGCCAAGGATGACGCTGATCCGCAGCGGCTGCCGCTTCCAATGGACCCAAGTAAAACCAAGAACGCTGCGGAACGCACCGCCGCGCAGATCGAAACGAGTAAAAGCCATAACGATTGCCCGATGCCGGTGCATCGGCCTCAAAACTGATTTAAAACGGAGTATGCCGAAAAAAGGAACCCAGCTTCCGATGCGGCATCATTGGTTTGGCAGCGTCCTCCGGGGAGGAAGGGCCATGGTCAGCGAAACGAACTCCGACCTGGAAAAGACGGAAAGGCGAAGGTGCCCTTCTGCGTCCAGCTCAGAACTGTACGCCGCCCCGTAGGGAGAAAGAAAAAGCTGGCATCTTTTGAAACCTCCCTGATTGGTTGCCGGATGACGACCTATAGGCGAATCGGGCGCAACCGCCAAGTGCAGAAATCTTGCCATGGCGCCAATCGTCGCGGCTGCGGCCGGTTTGCAACAGTCGCTGGACGCAGATCGCGAACGTCGAGAACGCCGCGCCCTGCCGCGCGGCGTTCCAATCCTCGAGCAAGGTCAGCCCTTGTAATGCTCGGCGTGAGCCTTAGAAGCTCACCTTGAGCTTGGCGTTGATGCCGTGGTCGGAGACGCCCGACGCAATCTGCCCGGTGTAGTTGACGCCGAAGGTCGCGGCAGTTCGACGTCGCGATCATCTCCGTCAGCGGCATAGACCAGGACGGCGACGTCGGCGACGACGACCATGCCGAAGTCGCCGCCGTCTCGGCCGCCATGCAGCAAGCCGCGCGCGTGATCCTGGCGGTCGACAGCAGCAAGTTCGGCCGGCGCGCGCCGGTGCGCCTTGCCTCGCTTGCCGATATCGATGCGCTTGTGACCGATGAATTGCCGGACGGGCGTCTCGTCGCCTTGCTGCGCGAACATGGTGTCAGCATTCACTGCTAGCCGTGCCCCGTAGCTTGTCAGGTTTCCAGACGGGGGCTTGAAACCCTTACGGCGGCACCACACATAGACGTCAACGGATTGCCCGTGGAGCCCGAGGGATAACCGAAGGCTCCCGGCACGGCTCGCGCGAAAACGCTGACCACGGATGTACTGGCAGTGTGACGCAGCGAACGGGAAAAGGTCGGCCTTGCCGGCCTTTTTTGTTTGCGCCACCGCTTCGGCCCGATCGGAGGCTGGCCGGCGCTGCTACCAGCGGACGGCCAAACGCGCGCCAATGGCTCCAAGTAGCGTCAGGCCAAGGACCGCGATCGTGTACCAGGTCGCGACGAAGAGCGGCGAGTCGTCGGGGCAGTGGGCCGCATAGAAGGTGGCGGCGATGCCGCCGGCGGCAAGCCCCGCCAATGCGCCGGAAAGTGCCGGGCGCGATGGCGCGCCGTGGCGCAGCGTCAGCAGGAAGAGCGCAAGCGGCGCCAAGCCGATCAGAGGAATGAAGGTCAGGCAAAGCAGGCTGTTGGTGCCGATCAGTTTTGCAGCCCAGATATCAGACGGCAGAGCGACAAGTTCCAGCGCGACACCAACGAGCACCAGCAACGGCGCGACGCAGAGATAGGGAAGCAGCTTGCGCAACTCGGCTTCGGGCCAGGCCGCAACGCGCATGGCTGCGAAGGCTGCCGCCGCGAGGGCACCGGTGACCGCGAACTTGAACAGGAAACGCACCGTCTCGGCTGCGGCGGCGATATCAGGCCGCGGCCCAAGCATCATGAAGAAGACGAGCCCGGCGAGCATGAGCGCCCCGCTTGCGGCGCCCAGCCACACAGTATTCATAGACAATCCGGGCCGCCGGGTATCCGCTGCAAGAGCTTTGATGAGATCGTTCGTGTCCATGTCAGTTTCGTCCAAATCGGCGGGCGATTGCAGCCAGGCCGCGGTGAAGCGCCACGCGAACCGCCGTTTCGTTCATATCCAGTCTCTGCGCCGTTTCGGCGATCGTGCAGCCTTCGATCGAGATCGCGTTGACGACTGCCCGTTGCCCGGGCGCGAGGCCCTCCAGCGCCCGGCCGATCTCCCAATCGCGGGCCTTTTCGGATTCGGCGCTCGCAAGAGTTTCTTCATATTCCTCGATGCCCACCGTCGGGCGGCGGGCCTGCCGCCGGACGGCATCGACGAATTTGTGCCTGGCGATCGCATGGAGCCAAGGGATAACAGGCGCATCGCCTCGCCAGGTATGACGCTTGACGTGCACCGCCAGCAACGCCTCCTGGACGATATCCTCCGCATCGACGCCGCCGCCCGCGGTCCACCGCCTCGCCCAACCGCGGATTACGAGCGCAGCATCACGCAGGAAGTCGCCATAGGCTTTCTCGTCACCGGCCAAGGCCTGGCGAAGCAAACTTGCGAGATGTTCGTCCTCCGCGCCGCTCACTCGCGCCTTTCCTCCCCATTCGCTGATTCCAGGCGTTTGTTACACACTCATCCCAAATTCGCATGGGCAGCGCTGTCAAGCCGGCTGACATCATCGTGACCGCTCGCGAACGCATCACGAAAGCGTGTTGCCAACGTTATGTAACGCCCCCTGTCTCCGCGACGAAAGACCTGATGTGCGCCTGAGACAGGACGCACGGGATGAGTTCAACACGGAGATAGAATGATGTCCATGAAGTCCACGATCAGCAGCGCAATGCTTGCAAGCGCGGTTGCTGCCGCCCTGTCGTCTCTCGCCGTTGCGGGCCCGCTCACCGAAGCACAGGTCAAAAGCGCGATGGATGCGGGCAAGGAAAAATGCTTCGGCGTCGCCCTCAAGGGCCACAACGATTGCGCCGCCGGACCGGGCACGACGTGCCAGGCCACGTCCACGGTCGACTATCAGGGCAACGCCTGGAAGTTCGTCGATGGCGGCACCTGCACGACGATGAAGCTGCCCGACGGCCGCATGGGCTCGCCGGAGCCGCTCTCCCGCGACATGCCGTCCTAATCCGTCACTGAGCGAACCGGGATGCGGGGCAATCGCGTCCCGTTCCGCACGACGTTCAACCGGACGGTGGCGGGCCGAGGATGCTCCTGCCCGCCACCGGACACCACACGAATAGCAAACGGGATTGGCGATGAGCACTTCAACAGGAAACGGCAGCCGGCTTGCATTGGTGAGCCAGCGCCTCCCGCAACATCAGATCGCCGGACTGGCCGGCACCAGCTTCAAGCACCAGCATCTGCCGGCGATCCTTGCCGATGACGTCCCGGGCGGTTTCTTCGAGGTCCACGCGGAAAACTACATGGGCGCGGGCGGTCCGCCGCATGCGGCGCTTGCAAGAATCCGTGAAGATTTTCCGGTCTCGCTGCACGGCGTGTGCATGTCGATCGGCGGACCGCAACCGCTGGACCGGACGCATCTCACCCGGTTCAAGGATCTGGTCGACCGCTATGAGCCAGCCCTTGTCTCCGAGCACCTCGCCTGGTCGACCCACGGCACCACCTTCTACAACGACCTCCTGCCGCTGCCGTACACCGAGGCGACTGTCGGTCGTGTCGCTGACCACATCGACGAAGTCCAGGAGACGATCGGCCGCCGGCTTTTGCTCGAGAACCCCTCGACCTACGTCACCTTCGTGGAATCGACCATGAGCGAAACGGCTTTCATCCGCGAACTGGTGAAACGCACCGGCTGCGGGCTGCTGCTCGATATCAACAACGTCTTCGTGTCGGCCACCAACCAGGGCTATTCCGCGCTCGACTATCTCGGCGACTTTCCGCTGGAGCATGTGGGCGAGATCCATCTTGCCGGGCACGCGGAACAGCAGGACGACGAGGGCGAACTGCTGCTGATCGACAGCCACGACGGGCCGGTCGCCGATGCCGTCTGGAAACTCTACGAAATGGTCATCGCTCGGACCGGCCCCATCCCGACTCTGATCGAATGGGACAGCGCCATTCCCGACTGGCCGGTGCTGAAGCGCGAGGCGACGGCCGCACAACGGATCCTTGACCGCCATGCGCAGGTGGGGTCACGGGAGAAGTTCCGTGCAAGCGTCTAGCAGAATACCCACCGCGCCCGTTGGCGCCGCCGGCAGTTATGTCGCCCGCTTCGTGCCGCCGCTTCTCGATCCGGAACAGCAGACGCCGGCGCTGGTCTCTGGCCCGAACGGCAAGGCGGCGGTCAAACGCTTCAACGTCTACCGCAACAACGTCACCGTCAGCCTGATCGAGGCGCTGGCGGCGACCTTCCCGGCGACTGAGCGCATCACCGGGGAAACCTTCTTTCGTGCCATGGCCCGCTTTCACGTGCGGGAAACGCCCTCGACCTCGCCGCTTCTTTTCGAATACGGCCGGGACTTTCCCGACTTCATCGCGCGCTACGAGTATGCGCAATCCATGCCCTGGCTCGCCGATGTGGCGCGGATCGAACGTGCCTGGCTCGACGTCTATCACGCGGCGGATGCGCCGGCCCTGACGCCCGATGCACTCGCCGCCGTCCCGCCGAACCGGCTCGGCGACGCCGTCTTCATGGCACACCCGGCGGTCCGCATCGTCCGTTCCGATTTTCCTGCTGTGACAATCTTTGCCGTCAACCGGGCGACCGGCCCGGTCAGCCGCATCGAGACCTCGGCATCGGAAAGCGCGCTGATCACCCGCCCGGAACTGGAGGTGGCTATCCGCAACCTCACACCCGGAGCGGACATTCTGCTCGACCGGCTGCTGTCAGGTGTTCCCCTGGCCACGGCGGCAGAGGAGGCGACAAGCCGATATCCCTCACTCGACCTCGCCACCGCCATCGCAACGGCGCTCGAGGCCGGCGCCTTTTTGGCCATTCATTACGGGGAGAAACCATGATGTCTGCATCCAGCTCCCGAAACAGCGTCAATGCCACCGACCTGTCGCAATGGGCCCGCCGCGCGAACCGGGCGGTCGGCGCGCTCGCTCCCCTCTGGCTCGCGCAACTCGTGCTACGCTTTGGGCTGGCGGTGCCGTTCTTCCGGTCCGGCATGAGCAAGTGGGACGGTTTCCTGCAGTTGAACGACGTCGCCGTCCTGCTTTTCAGCTCGGAGTTCCAGTTGCATCTTCCCGGTGGTCCCTACCCCTACCCGGCGCCAGCCGCCATGGCCTTTGCCGCGGGCTCGGCCGAGATCCTTTTGCCGATCCTGCTGGTGTTCGGTCTGGCAACCCGCTTTGCCGCGTTCGGGCTGCTGGTGATGACCGCAGTCGTGCAACTGACCGCGCCGGACGGCTGGCCGATCCACATCACCTGGGCGGCGATGGCACTCGGCCTCATAGCCTCCGGTCCCGGCAAGCTGTCACTCGATCATATGTTGTGCGCCTGGCGCGGAGACCCCAACAAGGGCTGAGCCCATTCCGGCGCCCGTATCACCTGCGTGCGCCAAACCTGATCTCCACGGCAGCTTTGACGGCGGCGTGCGAATATCATCGCACGCCGCCGTCGCGGTTTTCGAGATGCGCAGACAATAAGTCCAATATAGACATTTTAGTCTACACGTGATTTAAGGACGGTTCCTTGAAGAAAGGGAAGGCCGTGAACCCCGAACTACGCCCGCACGTGCTTGTCTGCGACGCGATTGCCTTGCTGTTCCAACCCTATGCCAAAGTCGTGCTGCACGATCTCGCAACCGAAACCGTCGTCCATATCGCAGGGAATTTCTCCAAGCGGGAAATCGGCGAACCCTCGCTGCTCAGCGAGATCGGTTTCAAGGAAGCGGACGGGGTCATCGGTCCCTATGAGAAGGTCAATTGGGACGGCCGCTCGATCAAGTCGATCAGCGCCGTGCTGCGAGGTACAGACGGCAAGGCGATCGGCGTGCTCTGCATCAACGCCGATGTCTCGGACTTTCACGCCGCACTCAGGACCCTCAACGCGCTTGTCCGCGTGCCCGCAAGCAGCGACAAGCCGGAGAGCCTGTTCAAGGAAGACTGGCACGAGCGCGTCAACGAGTATGTCCAGCAATGGACGACGGTGCGCGGGCTGACGATTTCGTCCATGAGCCGGACCGACAAGCAGGCGCTGGTGATCGCTCTTTCCTCCGATGGAGCCTTCGGCGGCAAGAACGCCGCCTCCTACATCTCCCGTATCCTCGGCATGGGACGGGCGACCGTTTACAAATATCTGAGCGAGGGCAGCGAGTCATGATCGTAATCGACCGCGAAAAACTCGCGGGCCTGCCCTTGCTGACACTCGCGGCCCCGGCCATCCGCGACGCCTATATTGCTGTGACAGATGGGCGCGCCAACCTGCCGCCGGTCGGCTACCTGCCGCTCAACGGCCGCAATGCCGATTGCCATATCAAGTACGGCTACATCGAAGGCGATCCGATCTTCGTCGTGAAGATCGCGTCCGGTTTCTATGACAACCCGACCAGGGGGCTGCCATCCAGCAACGGCATGATGGTTGCAATCTCCGCCGAGACCGGAGACGTGGTCGCGGTGCTCGACGACAAGGGCTTGCTGACCGATCTGCGCACCGGCATCGGCGGTGCCATCGCGACCATGGCCTTGTGGCGCAGCGACACCCGCTCGGTTGGGATCGTCGGCACCGGCACGCAGGCGCGTAATCAGATCCGCGCGCTCGCCGCGCTCTCGGATCGAAAACTTCATTTCACCGTCTGGGGACGGTCACCGGAAAAGATAGCCGCAGTACGAGCCGATCTTGCGGACCTTGATCTTTCCATCGAGGCGACAACCGACTTGGAAGCGCTGTGCCGCCAATCCGATGCGATCGTGACGACGACACCCTCGAAAGAGCCGCTGATCCGGTCGGACTGGATAGCTCCCGGCACGCACATCACCGCCATGGGTGCGGATGCGCCGGGCAAGCAGGAGCTCGACATCGCGCTCGTTGCCCGCGCCGATCGGCTTTTCGTCGATCTCTCCGAGCAATGCCTAGATCACGGCGAATTCTCCGCCGCTGCGCGGGCAGGATCGATCGGCGAAGGCCACTGCGTGGCGCTCGGTGCAGTGCTTTCCGGTGCAACACAAGGCCGAGGCTCGGACCAGGACATCACCATCGCCGACCTGACGGGGATCGCGACGCAGGACATCGCCATCGCCCGAACCGTCCTCGATGAACTCGGCCTGCTCGGGCGTATGGAAGGAACAACACCGTGAACACCAATATCTTCGAAACAGCAGCTCGCTCCGTCCAGGCGCGCCAGCGCATCCGTCCGTTCATCTATGAGACGCCGCTGATCCCCTCGCGCGCAGTCGGACGGCAAACATCCTCGACTGTGCTGTTCAAGGCGGAGAACCTGCAGCTGACCGGCTCCTTCAAGATCCGAGGTGCCATCAGCAAGATGACGTCGCTGCCGCGGGATCAGCGGGTGATTACCGCCTCCTCCGGCAACCACGGCATCGGTGCTGCCCATGCGGCAAGCGCGATCGGTCAGAAGCTGACCGTCGTCTTGCCCGAGATCGTCAAGGCGGCGAAGCTCGAACGCATCCGCTCCTATGGCATCGATGTCATTCTCCACGGCGGCGAAACAGGGCTCGCCGAACAGGAAGCCCAGCGGCTGGCCGCATCGGACAAGCGTGTCTACGTCTCGCCTTACAACGATCGTGAGATCATCGCCGGACAGGGAACCATTGCGCTCGAACTGCTGGAACAGGCCGAACGCATCGACAATGTCTTCGTCGCCATGGGCGGCGGCGGGCTGATCAGCGGCATCGGCTCGGTGCTGAAGAGTTTCAGCCCGCACACGCGCGTCATCGGCGTTTCCGCCGCGAACTCGGCGGCGCTCGCCGTGTCGATGAGAGCCGGCCGCGTCGTCGAAACCGATCATCTCGACACGCTCGCCGAAGCGGTCGCCGGTGGTCTCGATGAAGACAGCGTGACGCTTGGGCTATCGATGGCCGTCATCGATGAGGTCGTGACCTGCACGGAAGCGGAGATCGAAGCGTCGATGCGCGACCTGCTTCTGGACGAGCATATGCTGGTCGAAGGGGCTGCAGCCCTCGCGCTCGCCGGCTTCCGCCAGGTCGCCGAAAAATACGCCTGCCGGACCAATGTCGTGCTGCTCTGCGGCGGCAATGTCGATGGCGCGAGCATGCTACCTACATTGCTTCGCTAGGCGACGACCAGCGTCAAAGGCTGACCCGCTCGACGTAATAGCGCGGGATCTTCACCCGATCCCGATCGCGATAGAAGTCGATGCAGAAATCGACGAAGGCCTTGAAGCGTTTCGACACGTGCCGGCGGCGCGAATAGATGAGGTTGATCGCCGTCTGCGGCGAGCGCCAGTCGCGAAGCACCGGTTCCAGCAGGCCGGCCTGCCGCTCGGTCTCGACGAAGAAGTCAGGCAGGTAGGCGATGCCCTCGCCTGCCACCGCGAAATACTTGATCGTCCAGTAGTCGTTGGTGGTGCAGGTGGCTGCTGGTAGCAGGTCCACCTCGTCCTCGCCAGGCCTCGTCAGGTACCAGGATTGCAGCCGCGTCGGCTGGCGGAAGACGAGGCCGCGATGACCGGCAAGTTCGTCCGGGTTTTCCGGCTGTCCGTGGCGGGCGATGTATTGCGGACTGGCGAAGAGACCATAGGACGAGACCGAAAGCCGCCGGCTGATGTAATCCACATCCGACGGCTCGCCCCAGTGGAAGATGCCGTCGAGCGCCTGTTCGGTGACATCGGAAAACGGCCGACGCGAGGAGAGAAAGACGACGTCGAGATTGACCTGGGGATACTGCTGGCGAAAGGCGTAGAGCAGTTCCGACGTGATCGTCGTGCCGAATTCGCCTGTCGAGCCGACCCTCAGCGTGCCTGCCACCTCCTGGCGCATCTCCGCCATCGCGGTTGCCGCATCGTCACAATTCGACTGGATGAGCCGTGCATAGCGCAGGAATTCGGCGCCCGCATCGGTCACATGCAGCTGGTGCCCCTCGCGCACGAAGAGCTCGATGCCGAACTCGTCCTCCAACTGACGGATCTTGTGGCTGAGCGTCGACTTAGGCAGCCGATGCCGCCTGGAAGCCGCTGAAATCGAACGGGAATCCGCAACCTTTACGAAGCAGTCGATAAGCGAGAGATCCATATTTCGTCCAAAATCTTGGATGATATGTCCAGAAATTAGCCTATTTCGGCCCATTGTGCAAACGGATGGGAATTGGGAATATTCACTGGAGCTAAGGGAGAAGAGGTTCCAGTGAGCGATATCAGAGAATTCATTCGCGCCGCATCAGGCACCGGCGGCAAGGCAACGCTGGCGATCCGGGGCGGTCGCCTCGTCAATGTCGTCTCGGAGGAAATCTATCAGGCCGACGTCGCCATATATGGCGAACGCATCATCGCCGTCGGCGACATCTCCGACTATATCGGCCCTGAGACCAAGATCGTCGACGCCACCGGCAAATATCTCGCGCCGGGCATGATCGACGGACATCTGCATGTCGAATGCTCGAAGATGTCGCTGACGAGCTTTGCCAAGGCCGTCGTTCCGCTCGGCACGACCTCAATCGTCACCGGCCTCGACCAGATCATCGTCGTCGGCGGGCCGGCTGCGGCACGCGAGTGCCTCGATGAAGCCAAGCAGACGCCGCTGAAAGTCTTCTGGGGCGCGCCCTGCAAGACGCCCTACACCATGCCGCGCTCGACCGTCGGCCACTACTTCAGCCCGGCCGACCACCAGGCGACACACCACTGGCCGGAATGCGTCGGCATCTGGGAGACGGTGCGCGAATTCATCCAGGAGGAAGACGCCGACGTGCTGGCGGCGCTTGAACTCGCCGAGAAGAGCCGACTGCCGGTGCTTGGCTGCTGCCCGATGACGCGCGGCGCACGGCTTAACGGCTACCAGCAATCCGGCGTTCGCGCCGATCACGAAAGCTACACGCCGGAAGAGATGCTCGAAAAGCTGCGGGCCGGCATGCATGTCGTTGTGCGTGAATCCTCGATCTCCCATTTCCTCGCCGACAACCTGCGCATCGTCACGGAAATGGGCGTGAAGGCGCTGCGGCGCATCAGCTTCTGCACCGACGACGTGGTCGCGAGCGACATCCTCAAGCGCGGCCATCTCGACAACATGGTGCGCATGGCGATCGCCATAGGCATTTCGCCGATGGCAGCAATCCAGATGGCAACGATCAATGGGGCCGATGCGCTCAGGATCGACGACAAGGTGGGTTCGATCTCGCCCGGCCGCGCCGCCGACATCCTGCTCGTCAACGACCTGCGCGATTTCAACATCGAGACGGTCGTCGCCAAGGGCGAAGTGGTCGCCCGTGACGGCAAGATGGCGATCGAGCTGACGCCGCCGGTGCGCAGCGTTGCCCTGCTCAACTCCGTCAAGGTCGCACAGCTTCAGCCCGGCGACCTCAAGGTCGCCTATGACGGCGCCGGCGACACGGCCGAGGCGTTGGCGATCGCCGTCACGCCGGAAAAGATCTTCGTGCGCACCCGTCGCGACGTGACCCTTGCCGTCAAGGACGGCCAGGTCTTCGCCGACCCCCAGAAGGACGTCCAGTATGTCACCGTGGTCGAACGTTACGGCAAGACCCGCAACCGCCCGGTCGCCTTCACCTCCGGCTTCGGCTTGCGCGAAGGCGCGATTGCCAGCTCGACCGCGCCCGATGACAACAACATCATCTGCATCGGCGCCGACCTCGAAGACATGCGCGTCGCCATCAACCACCTGATCGCCAACAATGGCGGCCAGGTCGTGGTCAGGAACGGCAAGGTCGAGGCCTTCCTGCACCTACCGATCGGCGGCATCGTCTCCGACATCGAACCGGCCGAGATGGCGGCGCTGGAAGACCAACTCGACGATGCGGCCCGAGCCCTCGGGTGCCCGCTGCCCTGGCCTTTCATGTACATGTTCGTGCTGCAGATCACGGCAATTCCGGAATACGCGATCACCGACCTTGGCGTCGTCGATTGCGTGGGCTTGAAGGTGATCTCGCCGTTTTCGCCCGCAAGCGGAGACGAGCGCGCGGAAGCTGCGGAATAATGCTCAAGGAGGGGGCCGGTCATGCCGGCCCCCTCCGTCGTTTCAAAAAAGGGGAACAAAATGAACATTCAGAACAAGTCCGTGGAGGCGGCACCTAGCCCGGGGGGATCCTGGCTTCACGCGCTTCTCCACCGCTACTTCCAGATCTCACGCTTCGGCTCCACCGTCCGTACCGAAATCCTTGCAGGGCTTACGACGTTTCTCGCAGCCTCCTACGTGATCGTCGTCAATCCATCGATCCTTGCGCATGCCGGCATTCCGTTTTCGGCAGGGGTGACGGCGACGGTGCTCGTCAGCTTCATCGGCAGCTGCGCCATGGGGCTTTATGCGCGCAGCCCCATTCTGGTGGCGCCCGGCATGGGCATCAATGCGCTCTTTGCCTACACCATGGTGGTCGGCGCCAAGGTGCCGCTCGAAGTCGCACTCGGCTGCGTCTTCTGGGCCGGCGTGCTCTTTACCGTCATGGCGTTCTTCAATCTGCGCCAGACGATCATCGAGGCGATCCCGGTCGATCTGCGCTATGGCATCGCCTGCGGCATCGGCCTCTTCATCGCGCTGATCGGCCTGGAAAACGCCAAGTTCATCGTCGCCAATCCCGATACGATCGTCGGCCTGACGCAGTTCAACCCGGTGACGCTCACCTTCATCGCCGGCTTTGTGTTGACGGTCGCGCTGGTGGTGCGGCGGGTTCCTGGCGCGATGATGGCCGGCATGATCCTGACCACGATCCTCGCGATCCCGATCGGCCGCTGGTGGGGCGACGGCAGCGCGTTTTGGCCGGAGGCGCCTGATGTGCACACGCTGGTCAATTGGAGCGGTTTCTCCGCCGCACCGGATTTCAGCTTCGTTGGCCAGGTCGATCTCCTGGGCGCGCTGAACCTGATCTACCTGCCCTTCATCTTCGTCTTCCTGTTCACCAATTTCATCGAGGCGCTGTCCACCTTCCTCGGCCTTGCCGAAGCCGCCGACCTCAAGGACGAGACCGGCATGCCGCGAAACATCCGCGAATCGATGCATGTCGATGCGATCGCAGCACTGATCTCGGCGCCGCTCGGCACCAGCCCGGCCACGGTCTATCTCGAATCCGGCGCCGGCATCCAGCAAGGCGGCCGGACCGGCCTCGTCGCGCTGGTTGCGGGCTTGCTCTTCCTGCCCTTCCTCTTCCTGTCGCCGCTCTTGTCGCTGGTGCCTGCGGTTGCGACAGCACCTGTCCTGATCCTGACCGGGCTCTTCATGTCCGAGCCGATCAGCAACATCCGCTGGAACGCGCTCGATGAGGCGATCCCGGCGTTCCTCGCGATCGTGTTGATCCCGCTCACCTTCTCGATCACGCTCGGTCTGTCGCTTGCGATCATCGCCTATGTGCTGATCAAGCTGGTCTGCGGCCGGGCCGGCGATGTAAGACCGGTCATGTGGTTCGTCGCGCTGCTTGCCGCAGCGCTCGTCGCCCAGACCCAGTAACTCAGCAAATCCTTCGGCGCCCCCATTGATGGAAGGGCGCCGACATCGCCCATTCGAAGGAAACTGTCATGCTTCAATCCTGGTCGAGAACCGCACCCGAACTGGTCGACGTTGCCATGGGCCGCAAGCCGGCCGATCTCGTGATCCGCAATGGAAAATGGGTCAACGTCTATTCCGGCGAGATCATTCCCGGCACCGATATCGCCGTCAAAGCTGGCCGCTTCGCCTATGTCGGCCCGGACGCCGGCCACACGATCGGCGCCGACACCAAGGTCGTCGATGCGAACGGCCGCTACCTGGTGCCCGGCCTTTGCGACGCCCACATGCATGTCGAAAGCGGTCTCGTCACCGTCACCGAATTTGCCCGCGCGGTGATCCCGCACGGAACGACCACCATGTTCATCGACCCGCACGAGATTGCCAACGTGCTCGGCCTCGATGGCGTCCGGCTGATGAACGAGGAAGCGCAGAGCCTGCCGGTCAACGTGCTCGTCCAGGTGCCGAGCTGCGTGCCGAGCGCGCCGGGCCTTGAGACCGCCGGCGCCGAGCTTTCCGCTCAAGATGTCGCCGAGGCGCTCGCCTGGCCGAACGTCATCGGCCTTGGCGAAATGATGAACTTCCCCGGTGTCGCCGGCAACGATCCGAAGATGATGGCCGAGATCGCCGCGACCCAGGATGCGCGGCTGACCGTCGGTGGGCACTATGCCTCGCCGCATCTCGGCCGCGAATTCCACGCTTATGCCGCCGGCGGCCCGGCCGACGACCACGAAGGCACGACGGTGGACGACGCGATCGCCCGCGTTCGCCAGGGCATGCGCGCCATGCTGCGCCTCGGCTCGGCCTGGTACGACGTTGCCGCACAGATCAAGGCCGTCACCGAATCCGGCCTCGATCCGCGCAATTTCCTGCTCTGCACCGACGACAGCCATTCCGGCACGCTAGTTCATGACGGACACATGAACCGCGTGGTGCGCCACGCGATCGCACAGGGGCTGAAGCCGATCACCGCCATCCAGATGGCAACGCTCAACACCGCCCAGCATTTCGGCGTGGAGCGCGAGATCGGATCGATTGCGCCCGGCCGCCAGGCGGACCTGATCGTCACCTCGGATCTCGCGGGGCTACCGATCGAGATGGTGTTTGCCCGCGGCGAACTCATGGCCGAAGGCGGGACGCTGGTGCGCGACATCCCGGCCTATGTCTATCCGGAAAGCGCCCGTAACACCGTCCATCTCGGCCGGATGCTGGCCGCCGCGGATTTCGACATCCCGTCCAATGCAAGCGCTACAAGGGCGCGGGTGAACGTGATCGGCGTCGTCGAAAACCAGGCGCCGACGCGCGCGCTCGAGGCCGAGGTCGCAATCGAAAACGGCTTCGTGCAGATGGATAGGGCCAACGATATCTGCCAGATCGCGCTCGTCGAACGCCACCGCGGCACCGGCGACGTCGTCAACGCCTTCGTCTCCGGCTTCGGCTACGGCAGCGATTGCGCGATCGCCAGCACGGTCGCGCATGATAGCCACCACATGATCGTCGTCGGCACGAACAAGGCGGACATGGCCAAGGCCGCCAACCGACTGCACGAGGTCGGCGGCGGCATCGTCGTCATCAAGCAAGGCCGCGAGCTCGCTCTGGTCGAACTTCCCGTTGCCGGCCTGATGTCGGATCAGCGGGCGGAGATCGTTGCCGAGAAGGCCGCGGCCATCGTCGAGGCGATGCGCGCCTGCGGCTGCCGGTTGAACAACGCCTACATGCAGCACTCGCTGCTGGCCCTCGTCGTCATTCCGGAACTCAGGATTTCGGACAAGGGCTTGATCGACGTCCGGACCTTCCAGAAGATCGACGTGATCTTGAGCACGCACTGAGCCTAATAGCGATTGGCCGCCGGCAACCCGGTGGCCAACTCGCCCGTGGTTCTTAATTCCGGGTGATCGCGGGATGGGTAAAGCCACATAATCCCCTGAAAACTTCCTTTATGGTTAACCGATACTTAAACGGAGCCCGACGGCCCCGTTGCCCGGGCGTATCTGCCGTTTGCTTAACCGCGACCGGCCGCAGTAGACACCCGAAACTCCTGTTGATATGGCGTCCCCCAATGGAACATGCGTGCAGGCGGAACCGAAACGCCCACAGCTGTTCCGCCCCAAATTGCATGCAATGATGGCAAATGATACAAGATGAAGCTTATATACAACCGTGTGGGGCAAAGGATATCGAGCAGCGCTCGCCATGCTCCGAAGCGAGGTTTCCACAGGTAAGATCGCAAGCAGCCTATTGGCATTGACCCGGGCGGGCGACGCGGTAGCTTTGCAGAAGGACGAGCCGAACCGGAGCGCCGTTGGAGCGGGCTTTTACATTCTTCCGGCGCGTTCGAAATAGAGAGGGAAAGGCAAGCATGCCGGACACTGACGCAACCTTGTCTGCTTCAGCTTCAGTGCAAGATCCCGTTGCGGCCCATCTGGACGAAGTCCTCTCGTTCTATGACGAAGCCTTTCATCTGACCGGCGCCTCGCCGGCGCTGCAGGAAACTTACGAAGTCGGCACGCTCGTCGATGCCACCTTGTGGCATCTCTATCCCGAGTTGCTTGCGCCGGTGTCGAAGGCCGCGGTTGAATCCGTCATCGCTCACGGCGTGCCGCGCAGCGTCGAAGTCGTCGACGCCACCACCAAATCACGGCGCACGCTGCTCGTCTTCCGCGCCATGCGTGGCATCGGCGTGCTCGAAACGAGCGGCCGCTCGACCCGCCGCGAGGTGGGCAGCCATGGCGAAAGCGAGCGCGCGCTGCTTCTGCACCAGGCGACCCACGACGTGCTGACCGGCCTGCCCAACCGGCGGCAGTTCAGCGACGATCTGCAAAGCATCCTGCCGACGCCGGGCGAGAAGCTGGCGCTGATGCAGATCGACCTCGACGATTTCAAGCCGGTCAACGACACGCTCGGCCACGGCGCCGGCGACGCGGTCTTGAAAATGGCCGCCGAGCGCATCCGCGGCACCCTTCGCGACGGCGAAGTCGCCTATCGCCTCGCCGGCGACGAGTTCGCCGTCATCCAGCGCCACAGCGACCAGCCGGCAGACGCCGAGTATCTCGCCGAAACCCTGATCCAGGCGTTCAGCGAACCTTTCACGATCGACGGCATCTCCGTCTTCGTCGGCGCCAGCATCGGCATTGCCATTGCGCCGAATGACGGAAACGACATCGAGCAACTGATGAAGGCGGCGGACATTGCGCTTTATGCCGCCAAGAAGGACGGACGGGGCCGGGCAAAGACCTTCAGCCGCTCCATGCTGATCGTGCTCGAACAGCGCGAGATGCTGCGCCGCAGTCTGCGCACCGCGCTGCAGGACAAGCAGTTTTCGATCGAGTACCAGCCGCTCGTCGAGCCGCCATTTTCGATCGTCGGCTTCGAGGCGCTTGTGCGCTGGCACCATCCGCTGGTCGGCACGATCCCGCCCAACGTCTTCATCCCGATGGCGGAAGCGGACGGCCTGATGAACGAGATCGGCCAATGGGTGCTGGAGGAGGCCTGCCGGCAGGCTGCCACCTGGCCGTCGCACTTCACCGTCGCCGTCAACCTGTCGCCGGCGGAGTTCCTGCGCGAGGGCCTGACAGACCGGATCGCCCAGGCGATCGACATGGCAGGTTTGAGGGCCGACCGGCTTGAGCTCGAGGTCACAGAATCGGTGCTGCTTGAACGCACGACCAACAACCTCGACACGCTGAACACGCTCAACGTGCTCGGTATCCAGATCTCCCTCGACGATTTCGGCACCTTCTATTCGTCGCTCAGCTACCTCAAGAACTTCCCCTTCGATACGATCAAGATCGACCGCTACTTCATCAAGGATCTGGAGAGCGACGAAAAGAGCCAGACGATCGTCCGGTCGATCATCGGCCTTGCCCACGGCCTTGGTATGCGCGTGACCGCCGAAGGCGTGGAAACGGTTGGACAGGCGGTCTGGCTGCGGAAAGAGGGATGCGACCGGCTGCAGGGTTACTTCCTGGGCATGCCGATGCCGGCGGACGCCATTGGCGCCTATCTTCGCCGCTCGTCGGCAATGGCAACGCTCTAGGCGCATCCGTGCGTTGCGCGGCGGGACGCGCGGCGCATCACCTGGGTTGTTTACGTGCAAAATCCGGGGGTTGCGTGGTTAGAAATCATTATAGAAAGTGCCGTATGGCCGTGGCAGAGTTCGGGGTGCGGAGGACATTGCTGCATGGGTGCTAGTGTCAACAAGACCACGGAGACGGCTTTCGAGCCCTTGCTTCAGTTCGATATGGAGATGGAAGATTTCCTCTCGGACTGGCACCATTGCGATCATGTTTCGAGCTACCTCGCGCGTATGATCAGCCACAACCGGACCGATCCGGTACGGCATTCGAACTTCTTTTCCTCCGCGCTCAACGAGCTTCTCGAGGTTTCATTTCGCGGCGGCACCACCGACGGCAAGATCGGGTTGTCGATCTATCGCCAAGGCGCCACGGAGCGGGTTCAGCTGAGCTTCCCCTGCCCGCCGGGCCAGGCGCGCTTCTATCGTGAAGCGGTATCGAAAACCCGTGAGAGCGATGCCCAGGCCCGCTACCTCGACGCCATTTCCAACGACCTTGCCCCCAGCCGGGAATCGGTGCTTCTGGACCTCGCTGTGAACTACGACGCCCGCCTCCGGCTTGACGAGGATGCGGCTCCGGCCATCACCCTGATCGTGGATCTTCCTCTTGAAGGTGAAGGAATGGTGAGTTGATCGCGGCGGGTCTTCCTCAGCGTTTCAAGGTCGGTTTTGACCCGAACAGCCAGATCTTCTCGCTTGCTGGAACGATTCGGCCGCGTTCGATCGATGAAATCGCCGAGAGCATCCATGCGCTGAGAGAAGCGATCGATGCGGTGCGCGGCGTTCTCTATATTGATGTGAAGCGCCTCATCCAGATGAACAACACGGCCTTCCAGGCCTTCATCCGGGTCGCCCTCGACGCCTGCCGCGAGCGATCGGACCTGCGTCTGGTCATCGTCACGTCCAGCGTCGTCAGCTGGACGACGCGCATGTTCCGGCACCTGAGCACGATCGAGCCGCAGATCTCCGTCGAGGTCTATGATTCGATGTTCTATCCCGGCCAGGACTACTTCGAGGATACGAGCTTCATTCCAATCCTCCGCGCGCAGACGAAATTGACCTGGCGCCACGAGCGCACCATCCTGCCGCGCCACGGCATGCGGCCCGGAATCGCCGTGGCCGACATCTGCTGCGGCATCGGCGATTTCGCCGTGCTCGCGCAGAAGGAGTTTCAGCCGGCGCGGATCGTCGCCCTCGACCACTCGAAGCCGAGCCTCGCCTATGCCCGCACGGTGGCGGCGGAGTTCGGCGTGACGGGTATCGAATATACCTATGGCGATGCGTCGGAGATGCTACTGGAGGACAACCAGTTCGACTTCGTGGCCTGCCGCCACTCGCTGCAGATCTTCAATCAGCCGGAGCTGCTTCTCAAGGAACTCTATCGGATCGTGAAGCCGGGCGGCCGGGTCTACATCACCAACGAGAAGAACTCGCACTGCCTCGGCGAGCCGCGGGCGCAAAGCATCCAATGGACCTACAACGAGCTCGCGAGGCTTTTGAGCCATTTCGAGATGGATGTGGAGCTCGGGCCGAAGAGCCGGCGCTATCTCGCCGACGCGGGCTTCGACGACATCCTGGTTGAATCCTTCATGGTCACAAATCTGGACGGTGACCCACAGGATTTCGCCGACATCATCGCCGGCTGGGAGAAGATGTTTGCGGCAATGGCGGCGAGACACGGCGAAGCACCCGAATTCATCGACCGTTTTCGCCAGGGCTTCCGGGACCACATCTTCGCTGCATTGCATCCGAAGGGCTATGCAGGCTGGCCGATCTGGGCAGCGTCCGGGCGCAAACCACTATGAGCGCAAGCAATATCCAACGTCCCCGGTTCGGTTTGAGATCCTTTCGCGCCAAGTTCGTACTGGTCGTCGGCAGCGCCGTGCTCTTCGACCTCCTGCTAACAGGCGGTCTGGCGCTCTGGAACGTTCAAAGATTGTCGCGTGACGCGACGACGGAGGTCGGACAGGGCCTGCAAAAGGCCAACGAAGATTACATGCGCACCTACGCGGTTTCGACGGCCGCGCGGGTTAATCTTCTGCTCGGCCAGGTTCACGCCGACGTCGCCACGCTCGCGGGCGTGCTGCAGGCGCAGATCGACCGCCCCGTGCGCAGGTCCGACGTGGGGGAGGCACTTGCCCGGCACGCACCGGAATCCGTTACAGTCACCTACGATCCCAAAGGTGGGTGGGCGCAGAACCTTCCAGGACAGCTCTCGAGCGTAAGCGTTTGGAGCTATCTCCTTGGCCCCGACCACCGGCCGCTGCCCGAGGTGCAGACCGATATCGAGAACAGCGCCGTTCTCGATCTGGTTGCTCCCGCCCTGCTTGCGCACGGCCGCTCCAAACTGCAGATGTACTATGTCGGGCCAAAAGAACGGCCGATCTTGCGGATGGCGCCCTATGCCGATCAGGCGCAGACATTCGACCGTCTCTACCCCGGTCACAACGAAGCCAACTTCTGGAGCTTCTTCTTCCCCGGCCTCTACGAGTCCTGGGAGGAATGGGCGAAGCATCCGAACCTCAGGCCCGTTGCAGCCGATACCACGCAAACGGCACCTTACACCGATGCCGCCTCGGGCAAACTGATCGTCAGTTTCTTCCAGCCGCTCTGGACGCCCGATCGCAAGGGTGTCGCCGGAGCGACCGGAACCGATATCACGCTCGATCAACTGGCCGAGGTTGTCGAAAGCGTCAAAGTCGGCGACAGTGGCTTCGGATTTCTGGTGATGTCCGACGGCAATGTGCTTGCCATCAATCCGGTCGGCGAAAAGGTAATCGGCCTGCAGCGGTCGAGCGACACTGGTGGACAAGGCGTCACCGGGTTGGAGCGCTCGCTACGCCGCAGCGTACAGCCCGCGATCACAGAGCTGCCGCTTGGCGCCGATGGCGCCATTCAGCGGGTACTACTCGACGAGAGCGGTGAGAAGGTCCCCTACCTCATTCTCCTGAAGCAGCTCGCGCCTGAGAACTTCTGGGTGTCCGGTCCGGTTCGCCGCGAGACCATGTCGATTGGCATCGTCGTGCCGGAGCGGGAAATCTATGCCTCACTGTTTGCGGCGCAGGCGAGTATCTCTGAAGCGACAAACCGCATCCTCATCTATCAGATCCTGGCCCTGCTCGCTTCGCTGCTGTTCGTCACGCTCGCCGTGTTCGGCATTTCCAAGCGCGTTACCCGCGGCATCAGCGCGCTCGCCGGAGCGGCGACCCGCATCGAAGCGAAGGACTATTCCGTCCGTGTGCCCATTACGACGCGCGACGAAGTCGGTGAAGCCGCCATCGCGTTCAACCGCATGGCCGAAGAGATCAGCTACCACACCGAGAACCTCGAAAACCTGGTGACCGAACGCACCAAGCAGCTCGAGGACGCCAACCACCAGATTTCGACGCTGAATACCCAACTGCGCAGCGAGAACCTGCGCCTTGGGGCCGAACTCGCCGTCGCCAAGCAGATCCAGATGATGGTGCTGCCGAAGGCCGGCGAGCTCGCGGAAATCGCCGACCTCGAGATCGCCGCCTATATGCGGCCGGCCGACGAGGTGGGAGGCGACTACTACGACGTGCTGCGTGACGGCGAGCGCCTTAAGATCGGCATCGGCGACGTGACCGGTCATGGCCTTGAAAGCGGTGTGCTGATGCTGATGGTGCAGTCGGTCGCCCGCGCCCTGCAGGAAGCCGGCGACATGGACCCGGAGCAGTTCCTCAACCGCCTCAACCGCGCCATCTACAAGAACATCGTGCGCACCAACACCGACAAGCATCTGTCGCTGGCCTTCCTCGACTACGACCACGGCCGCCTGACGCTGTCGGGGCAGCACGAGGAGCTGATCGTGGTGCGCAAGGGTGCCGAAATCGAGCGGATCGACACGCTCGACCTCGGCCTGCCGATCGGTCTCGAATCGGATATTTCGCGCTTCGTCGCCACCCGCGAGATATCCTTCGGCCGCGGCGACATGATCGTCCTGCACACCGACGGGGTGACTGAGGCGATGAACGCCAAGGGTGAGCTTTTCGGGATCGAACGGCTGTGCGAAAGCGCCCGGCAATTTTACGGCCACAGCGCCGAGGACGCCAAGGTGGGTATTCTCGAGGACCTGATGGCGCATATCGGCGAGCAGAAGATATATGACGACATCACGCTCGTCGTCATGAGACACAGGTGATCAGATGACCACGCTCTACGGACTGGCGGACCTGACGATCGGTGCCCACCAGAAGATGACCCGGCTGCGTCTCTACGACGGGCCGCTCGATCTCAGCTGGAAGCATTGCGCCATGGCTTCGGATTTCGTCGCCGAACTCGCCGCGCTGCGCTACCGCGCTTCGCGCAACACCTATCGGGAAGTGCGCCACAATATCGGCTACCTGACCAACGAACTGGTCGAGAATGCCGTGAAGTTCCGCGCCTCCGGTTCTGTCGTCGTCGAGGCTGCCCTCGAGGGCCACAGCTTCCGCACGAAGGTGTCGAACGTGATCGACAACGAAGCGGCCGCCCGCTTCCAGGAACTGCTTTCCGAGATCGCCGACGGCGACCCCGGCGACTTGCTCATCGAGCGTATCGAGGCAAACGCAACCGGGCTCGGCAAGAGCGGCTCGGGGCTTGGTCTTTTGACGCTGATGAGCGATTATGGCGTTCGTTTCGCTTGGGTTTTTGGCGCCCAGGGTGACGACGGCGAAACCTCCTTGGAGACCTATGCCTCCATTGCGGTCCCAGACCTCTCGAACTGATGAGCCGGTGAACATGGAAAACAAGGACGTAGAAGAGTATCGCGTTTGGTCCGAAGGCAACGACATCCATTTCGAAGGCACGATGCGGCTGCCGGGAACGGAAGCCTATGCCCCGATCTTCTCGACCGTCATGGGCGTGCTCGAAACCGAGCCTGAGCACATCACGATCGATTTGACCGAATTGCAGTTTCTGAACTCGTCCGGGATCAACCTGCTCGCCAAACTGACGATCGAGGCGCGCAACCGGCCGAACGTGCAATTGACGGTGCGCGGGACCTCCGAAATCCCGTGGCAATCAAAATCCTTGCCGAACCTCAAGAAACTGCATCCCGGCCTCGATCTCAGGCTCAACTGAGGTCGGCGGTCCGGCTGTAGTGCGGCCGGTCAACGACAGAGCGCCGTGCGGTCAACTGAACGCACAAAGGACGCTCTAGCACTTTGATTCTAGCGCATCTTTCCGCCTCCAGTGACTTCACCTGAGAGCGGGATGCTCTAGACATTCCAGCCAGCACTTCCGGCTTCTGCCGGTTGTGCTGGCTCGCAGGTCCTCGACGAGGCACGCTTCAGGGAAAGAGACTCGAGCCGGTTCGCTGCCCCTTGGTGCCGCCCGGCCGCGTTGACTCACGCATCAACTCGGCCTATGCATCAAATCATCTGATGACTTGATGAGCAGACGATGCAGCCGATCAATCGTACCAATCTCACCGAGAGCGCAGCCGAAAGCCTGCGAACGGAAATCCTCAGCGGCCGCTGGGCAGTCGGCGAGCGCATTCCGAACGAAACGGCACTCACCGAACTACTCGCCGTCAGCCGCGGCACCGTGCGTGAAGCCGTTCGGGTCCTGATCTCGAAGGGCCTTCTCGACGCCCGCCAGGGCTCCGGCACCTATGTCCGCTCAACCGTCGACACCTCGGGCGCGCTCGACCGGGTCAAGCGCACCGGTCTGCGCGACCAGTGGGAAGCACGCGCGGCACTCGACGTCGAGGCGGCGCGGCTGGCGGCACTCCGTCATACGCCGGAAGACCTCGAACGCATGTTCAAGCTGCTTGGCGCCCGCGGCACGGTGGCCGATGGAGGACGCGATGCCTTTGGCCAACGCGACATCGCCTTCCACAGATCGATCGTCGAGGCATCGGGCAACAAAGCGATCGTCGAGCTCTATGATTTCTTCACCTCGGCCATCCTCGAAACCATCCACTCGACCCTTCGTGGCGACCTTCCCGAACCGGACGACCGGGCGCATGCGGCGATCGTCGAGGCCATCGCGTCCGGTGATCCGGACCAGGCCGCGGCCTCCGTCCGGGCGTTCATGGCCCCCGTCCTCGCTGAACTTGATCGGCTTCTTACCCAATGAACCAGACTTTTCGTGACCCCCACAAGGCCGAGACCGCCGAGCCACTGGACCTCGAAGACCAGCTCATCGATGCCGAGGCCGACAGCCTGCCGGCGCCGCAACCGCCTGTCTTGAGCCGCAGCGCCCGTGTTCTTCTTGGCGTGAGCCTCGTCCTGATCGCCTTCAACCTGCGGCCACTGTTTTCGAGCCTCTCAGTGCTGCTGCCCGAGGTGATGCAGGCAACCGGCCTGTCGACCGCAGGCGCCAGCGTACTCACCACCCTGCCGGTGCTTTGCCTCGGCATCTTCGCGCCGCTTGCGCCAAAACTCGCGCAACGTTTCGGCGCCGAGCGCACGCTTCTTGGCGTGCTGCTGCTTCTGACGCTCGGCACGGGCCTGCGCGGCGTTCAATCCGTGCCGCTGCTGTTCCTCGCGACCTTTACCGCCGGTGCGGCGATCGCGGTCGGCAACGTCCTCCTCCCAGGCCTCGTCAAGCGTGACTTCGCCGACCGGGCCGCGATGATGACGGGCCTCTACACTATGGCGCTCTGCGCCGGCGCGGCCAGTGCCGCCGGCCTCACTTTGTCGATCGAGCACCATGTCGCCGGCTCCTGGTCCGGCGCGCTCGCAGCCTGGGCGGTGCCAGCTCTGATCGTGCTCCTGATCTGGGCGCCACAGGCGCTGCGTGGCAAGGCGCAGGCCCGCCACAGCGGCTTCCGCGTTGTCGGCCTCTGGCGCGATCGCCTCGCCTGGCAGGTAACCCTGTTCATGGGGTTGCAGTCGGCACTGGCCTATTGCGTCTTCGGCTGGATGGCGCCGATCCTTCGCGAGCGCGGCCTTGATGCCGCAACCGCCGGCGCGGTCGTCTCGGCCTCGATCATGATGCAGGTCATCACCTGCCTGCTCGTGCCGTCTTTTGCCGTCCGCCGCCGGGACCAGCGCGCCGTCTGCGTGACGCTCGCGGCCGCTGCCGTCATCGCCCTGATCGGCATCCTCTTTGCGCCGCTGTCGACGGTGCTCGTCTGGGCCGTTCTTCAAGGTATCGGACAGGGTGGCCTGATTGCCGCGGCGATGACCCTCATCGTGCTGCGCTCGCCCGATTCCCATGTCGCAGCCCACCTCTCCGGCATGGCCCAGGGCGTCGGATACGTGCTCGCCGCCATCGGCCCGCTGTTCGTGGGCTTCATTCGCAGCTGGACCGGCAACTTCGCAGCCAGCTCCATACTCTTCATCGCCCTTGGCATCGGCGTGGCGATCATGGGCATGGGGGCCGGCCGGGCGCTCCATGTCGGCGCACGAACGGTCAGGATCGACGATCGCTAAGACGGGCGCAGCCGTCTCGAAATGAAAGCTCAACTCGATCGGGCTCCACCTCTCCGGTGGAGCCCTTTCTCGTCGATCTCAGTGCACTGCTTCACGCCGCTGCAACCGCCTGCTGATAGCGCGGTGCGGGCCTGAAGGTGAGCGCGATCAGGAACGCCCCGAGACCGATGCCCCAGGAGCCGACATAGAGCCAGGTATAGCTGGCCATCGCATCATAGATCATGCCGCCGGCAATCGGTCCCGTCGCCATGCCGAGGCTGCCGGCCATGGCCGTTCCGCCGATGACCGTTCCCATCATCCGCAGGGGGAAATTCTCGCGGGCAAGCACGGCATAAAGCGGCATGACGCCGGCATAGATGAAGCCGAACAGGGCGGCGACAGCGTAGAATGAGCCGAGCCCCGCGGCGAAGACATAGGCAAGTGCCCCAAAAGCCTGCGCCAGCAGCCCGAGAACCAGCACGCGCTTTGCCCCGAAGCGGTCGCCGAGCAGGCCGAAGACGACGCGTCCGCCCATGCCAGCGAGCCCCTCGACACTGTAGATCGAAACGGCCGCCATCACGGGGATACCGCAAGTGATGGCGTAGCTCACCGTGTGAAAGATCGGGCCGGAATGCGTTGCGCAGCAGAAGAAGTTGGTGAGCAGCAGGATAATGAAGAGCGGCGATTTCAGCACCTGGCTCGTCGTCATCGTCGATTGCGCCTCTTCCTCGGGAGAGGCCGCCGCAGCACCGACAGCAAGTGCCGGCGCCTGGCGAACGAGAAGCGACACCGGGATCATGATGACCGCGACGACGACGGCGATGATCTGCAATGCAGTTCTCCAGTCATAGCCGGAAACCAGCCATGCCGCAAACGGCGACATGGTCATCGGCGCCATGCCCATGCCGGCCGAAACGAGCGAAACGGCGAGGCTCCGGTGCGTATCGAACCAGCCGGTAACACAGGCCATCATCGGCGCGAAGATCGCCGCCGTGGCGGTGCCGACAACGACGCCAAAGACGATCTGGAAGGCGATCAGCGAAGTCACCCAGCTGGCCGCCATCAGGCTCACGGCCAGAAGCACCGAGCCGATGAGCACGATCGGCCGCGCACCCCAGCGATCGGAGAGACTGCCCCAGGCAATGCTGGCGAAAGCCATCGCCAGAAAGCCGAGGGTCATGGCACTGGAGACCCCGGTGACGGACCAGCCGGTATCCCGCGAGATCGGCAGCAGGAAAACAGGAAGTGAGAACATGGCGCCGATCGCCAAACAGCCAAGCAGGCCGCCAGCCGCCACGATCACCCAACGATAAATCGAATTGCTCATTGCAATCTCCTTGGCAGCGCCCGGTTAGACGGCCGGCAGCGCCGATAACGTGCAAACTGATCGCGCAGCAGGTTTGGACGTGCAGAGCACCTCCTCTTGCTGGTTCCTGTAAGACGCAGGCGCCAGCGGAAAGCCGACACCGAAATTTGCAGAATTTTGTAACTATTGCAGGTTCGCCTGGGCGTCGCTCGCGGCATGCCTTCAACCCGTCTGGATCCAACCCACTTGATTGTGCCTCGAAGGTCCTCTCTGTTGTCCCGTGCCGTTCGAGCAATAGATAGAGGCCGAAGCACTGTTGGGGGAGTGACAAGTGTGACGGGATTTCTATGGATTCGCTGATTACCGCGGCAGGCCAGGCGCTGGCCGCTGGTGACCTCCTCGGCGTGCTGAAGCGGGTCGCCTTGCGCGACGACCCGCCGGCGCTGGCGCTCCGCGGCATCGCGATGGCTCAGCTCGGAGATCTCGGCCGCGCCAAGACGCTGTTGAAGGCGGCCGCGCGCGGCTTCGGCCCGAAGGAGGCCGTGGCCCGCGCGCGATGCATCGTTGCCGAAGCGGAGATCGCCATCGTCTCGCGCGATCTCTCCTGGCCGATGAAGGCGCTCGACGCAGCCCGCGCGACGCTCGAAGACCATGGCGACCACCTCAATGCCGCTCACGCCCGCAATCTCGGCGCCCGCCGCCTGCTGCTGATCGGCCGTCTCGACGAGGCCGAACAGATGCTTGCCGGTGTCGATCTGGGCCGGCTGACTCCACCGGCGAGAGCCACGCACGAGCTCGCGATTGCCGGCCTCGCCGTTCGACGATTGCAAACCGCTTCGGCGGCCAGCGCCTTCGCCCGGGCGGCTGAAGCGGCGCGAGCAACCGGCATAGCGGCGCTGGTCGCGGAAGTCGAAGGCGCAGCGCTTGTCCTGAAGACGCCGGCGGCCCGGCTTCTGACCAGGGGAGGCGAGCGCCTGCTGCTGCTCGACGACGTCGAAGCCCTGTTCAACTCCGGTACCCTGGTGGTCGATGCGTGCCGAAACATCATCCGGCGCGAGGCCTCCGCCGTTTCGCTTGCAACGCGGCCGGTGCTCTTCGCGCTGGCGCGTGCTCTCGCAGAGGCGTGGCCGGCCGATGTCTCGCGGCGCGCCTTGCTCGCCCGTGCCTTCGGCGCGAAACATGTCGACGAATCTCACCGGGCACGATTGAGGGTCGAGATCGGCCGGCTTCGCGACGAACTCCGCGCATTCGCGGATATCAGCGCGACCAGCGACGGCTTCCGGCTGGCTCCGCGTGGCGACCACGCGGTCGTGGTGCTTGCACCGCCGGTCGACGATCGGCATGCGGCGATGCTGGCGCTTCTTGGCGACGGCGAGGCATGGTCGAGCTCCGCTCTCGCCATCGCGCTCGATGCCAGCCCGCGCACGGTGCAACGGGCGCTCGAAGAACTCTCCTCGGAAGGCAAGGTTCTGCCGGTCGGCCGCGGGCGGGCGCGACGCTGGGTGATCCCGCCTGTGCCCACATTCCCGACAGTCTTGTTACTCCCCGGTCCACTGCCAAGCGATTAGGATTGAGACCATGAAACGATCCGAAGCCGAAATCCTCCGCGAATATGGCCCCTTCCCTGGCGCCGACCACATCCATGGCGTCACATTCGACGGTCGGAACGTCTGGTTTGCCTCCGGCGACAAGATCAATGCCCTCGATCCCGAAAGCGGGAACCCGGTGCGCTCGATCGATGTCGCGGCGCATGCCGGTACCGCCTTTGACGGCAAGCACCTGTTCCAGATCGCCGAGGACCGCATCCAGAAGATAGATCCCGAGAGCGGCCGCGTGCTGGCAACGATCCCGGCACCGGGCGGCGGCGGCGATTCCGGCCTTGCCTGGGCGGAGGGAACCCTTTGGGTCGGGCAGCACCGAGGTCGCAGGATCCATCAGATCGATCCCGAAACCGGTGCAATCCTGCGCACCATCGAATCCAAGCGCGTCGTGACGGGCGTCACCTGGGTCGACGGAGAGCTCTGGCACGGCACCTGGGAAGGCGACGACAGCGACCTCAGGCGCATCGACCCTGAAACGGGGTCAGTGCTCGAGCGGATCGTGATGCCGCCGGGAACCGGCGTTTCGGGTTTGGAATCCGATGGCGGTGAACGCTTCTACTGCGGCGGTGGCGGAAGCGGAACGATCCGGGCCGTCCGCCGGCCGAAGAAACATGCTCCCTAGGTTCAACCCTCAACGCAAGGTCTCCAGCCTGACCGCTCGTCGAGCAAGCAGCTTGGCGGCCAGCGCCAGTGCCGCAAGCGCCAGGCCAAGCGCGCTGACCCCGGGCCAAGAGCCATAGCTCCAGGCGGCGAAGGAGAGAGCCGAGCCCGCCGCTCCCCCGAGAAACATGCTGGTCATGAAGACCGTATTGATGCGGCTGCGCGCCGCGGGCTCGAGCGCATAGATGATGTGCTGGTTGGCGATCAACGCGACCTGGATGCCGATATCAAGCACGATGACGCCAACCGCCAATCCGGCGATCGAGGCCCAGGCTCCGAGTACGACCCAGGCAGCGAGCGTCAAAGCCGCCCCGAACCAGACGACGGACAGCGCACCCCGCCGATCCGCCATCCTGCCGGCGACCGGTGCCGCAAAGACGCCGATTGCCCCGACAACGCCGAACAGACCGGCGGCATCCGCACCCAGGTTGAAACGCGGCGTCGCAAGATAAAGCGCGAGCACGGTCCAGAACGCAGTGAAGGATGCAAAAAGCGCCGCCTGCACCATCGAAGCGAGACGGAGCGCAGGCTCGCGCCGCCAAAGCGTGGCGAGCGAGGCCAGGGCTTCGCGATAGGGCAAACGCAATGCCGGGCGCAGATCCGGCAAGGTCCGAAACATCAGGAACGAAGCTGCTAGTGCGAGCGGCACACTTGCCCAGAACATCTCGCGCCAGCCGGCATGGGCCCCGACAAATCCGGAGACCGTGCGGCTGAGCAGGATGCCGGTCAAAACGCCGGCCATGACCGTGCCGATCGCCGCCCCGCGTTTGTCAGGCGTGGACAGCATCGCAGCGATCGGGACGATCTGCTGCGCGACGGTGGCGCTTGCCCCAAGCAGCACCGAGGCGGCGATCAGCAAGAATGGCGACGGGGCCAAAGCAGCGGCGGTCGCTGCTATCGCGATCGCCAGGAATTGCCCGACGATCAGACGTCTCCGCTGGACGATATCGCCGAGCGGCAACAGAAGCAGCAACCCGAGCGCGTAGCCGAGTTGCGTCGCCGTCGGAAGCAGGCCGACGGCCGTCTCGCCAGGAAACTCGGCCTCGATGAGCCCCAGCAATGGCTGATTGTAGTAGATGTTTGCAACCGCGATACCGCTGGCGACGGCCATGGCGTAGAGGCGGGTTCGACCGAGGTCGGAATGCTCCGTTTCGTGGGTAACCATTTCACTTGCCCTTCTCACTGGAGAGATGGGCTTGATCTATCGCCTTATCGAAATTCGCTGTAGTGTCGTCATTATACATAGAAGAATATCGGATTTCGATACAATGAACCTCGACGAAGTCCTCGTCTTCACCGCAGCGGCAAGCGGCGGCAGCCTCGCCGAGGCCGCGCGACGGCTTGGCATCACCCCCATGATCGCAACCCGGCGGCTCGCCTCCCTGGAGCAGGCGCTTGGCGTCCGGCTGATGCACCGCACGACCCGGTCCCTGTCGCTGACGCCAGAGGGCGAAACCTTTCTGCCCTATGCCCAGGATCTGCTCGAAACCGAACAGCAGGCGCGAACGCTCCTGAGGGGTGACGGCGACGGAGCGACCGGTCTCCTGCGCATCTCGGCGCCGGTTGCCTTCTCGATCAAGCTGATTGCTCCGCTCATGCCTTCGCTGCTTGATGATCACCCGGGGCTCAAGGTCTCGCTCGATATGAGCGACACAATGCCTGACCTGGTGGCGTCGGGCATCGATCTGGCGATCCGCGTCGCGCGTTTGAAGGATAGCAGTCTGATCGCCAAGAAACTGGCCGAAAACCCGCGTTCCCTCGTCGTCTCCCCATCCTATGTCGAAAAGCATGGGAGCCCGCGGACCAGTGGCGATCTCATCAATCATCAATGCCTGCCGCTGCACGGCGTCAGCCATTGGACCTTTCTGAGCGCCGGGGTCGAGAGCCATGTGCGGCTGCAGAGCCGCTTTTCGTCGACAAGCATCGAAGGATGCCATGCGGCCTGCCTCGCCGGTGCCGGCATCACCCTGCTCTCCGACTGGAATATCGCCGACGATCTCGATGCAGGTCGGCTGATACGCATTCGCCTCGAAGATGCGGCACCCGAGACATTGGCGATCTGGGCCGTCTACCCGACGACGAAGCTTGTCGCACCCAAGGTACGCGTCTTCATCGACCGGTTGATGGGGGCACTTGGCAAAACCGCGAAGGCAAATGCTTGAACGACGGAACCCGCACCGCGATCAACACGGTGCGGGCGCCAAGATTTGTCCCGGCACGGTCCGCGGCACCGAGACGCCGCGGATCATGCCAGCCTTTTAGGCCTTGATGAAGGCAAGCAGGTCAGGATTGATGACATCGGCATGGGTCGTCAGCATGCCGTGGGCATAACCCTCATAGACCTTGAGCGTGCCGTTTTTCAGGAGCTTGACGGAAAGCCGCGCACTGTCGTCGATCGGAACGATCTGGTCGTCGTCGCCATGCATGACCAGCGTCGGCACGTCGATCGCCTTGAGGTCCTCGGTGAAGTCGGTTTCCGAGAAGGCCTTGATGCCCTCGTAATGGGCTTTGGCGCTGCCCATCATGCCCTGGCGCCACCAGTTCCGGATCACGCCCTCAGACACCTCGGCACCCGGCCGGTTGAAGCCATAGAAGGGACCAGTCGGAACATCGAGGAAGAACTGCGCACGGTTGGCGGCGAGACCAGCCCGCAAGCCGTCGAACACCTCGATCGGCAGGCCGCCCGGGTTGTTCGCGGTCTTGACCATGATCGGCGGCACGGCACTGACGATGATGAGCTTGGCGACGCGGCCGGCACCGTGGCGAGCCACATAAGCCACGGCCTCGCCGCCGCCCGTGGAATGGCCGATATGCACGGCGTCGCTAAGGCCGAGCTTGGTGGTGAGTGCGGCAACGTCCCTTGCATAGTGCGCGATATCGTGGCCCTCGCTCACCTGTGTCGAGCGCCCGTGACCGCGGCGGTCATGGGCAATGACGCGATAGCCCTTGCTGACGAAATAGAGCATCTGCGCGTCCCAATCGTCTGCCGACAGCGGCCAGCCATGGTGAAAGACGATTGGCTGGCCCGAGCCCCAATCCTTGTAGAAGATATCGACGCCGTCTTCAGTCCTGACGAAGTTCTCGGTCATGGGAGCGGTTCCTTTGCTTGGGTTCTAGGGTGTGTGTCTTCCTGCACGTTCCGCGGCGCCGGATGGACGCCATGGAACGCAACCCACGTCAACCGAGCTGCGGCCGGTTGATCGCGAGAAGGTGGTGTACGACCGGCGCCGCCGGCCCTTTGTGAAAACGACGAACGTCTTCCTGGACGTCGGCATCGGCCTTGGACATGCGCTTGTGCTGGCGCAGATGCTCGGCCCAGGATTCGACCATGAACCACTCAACCATGCGGCCGGTATCAGCCGCGTCCTCGGTCACGCCCCAGCCATAGGCGCCATCACGGCGGCGCTCGTGCGACAGACGGGCGAGCGCCTTCAGGAATTCGGAGCGGTCCGCCCTGTCGACCATGTATTCGATCAGCACAAGGACGGGGCCGCGGTCGTGTTCGACCGGCTCGCTGGTCAGCGGCTCCGGCCAATGGTTGGAGGGAATGAGGTCCGCCTCTCCCTTCGGCAATTTCATGGCGTGGAAGACGACGCCGACGCAGAGAAGGCCGATAGCCGCCGCCGAGAGGGTGAAGGGCACGCCGATCGCTTCGGCGATGGCGCCCCAGGCCAGGCTGCCTCCGGTCATGGCGCCGTTGAAAACGGTAAGATAGACGGCGAGCGTACGCCCGCGCACCCAATTGGGAAGGATGGCCTGCGCGGTGCTGTTTAGCGTCGTCAGTGCGGTGATCCAGGCCGCACCGCAAGCGAGCAAAGCGACAACCGCCACCCATTGCGCCGGCGCGAAGGAGAGCACGCCCATCACCGCGGCCGTGAGCACCGCAGAAAGCAAAAGCAGCCCGTCGGCATCCATCCGGGCGCGCAGGCGCGGCATCACCAGCGCGCCGCCGATCGCACCCGCGCCGACGGCACCGAGCAGGATGCCGTAGAAGCTGGCGCCACCGCCGAGAAGCTGGCGGGCAACCAACGGCAGCAGGGCCCAGATCGCGCTCGAAAATGCGAAGAACACGGCGGCACGCAACAGGACCACGTGCAGCTCGCGACTGGCGCGTGCGTAGCGCAACCCCGCCCGGAAGGCGCCAAAGAAGCGTTCCGCGAGAACGTCGTCCTCCGATACACCGCGCCGCCACCACAGGAGCGCCGCGATCACGAAGACATAGCTGATGACATCGACGCCATAGGTGACGGCTGCGCCGGACCAAGCGAGCAGCAGGCCGCCAAGCGCCGGACCGATCGCGCGGGCGATGTTGATGCCGAGCGAATTCAGCGCCACGGCGCCCTTGACGTCCTGCCTCGAGACGAGCTCAGGCACGATCGCCTGCCAGGTGGGGGCGACCAGTGCAGCCCCTATGCCGCCGACGAAGGTCAGCGCGATCAGCGAGCTCACGGACTGCAGACCTGTGGCGGAGAGAAACAGCAGGCAGAGGCTCGTGGATGCGAGCAGAAACTGCACCAGGATCAGGAATTTGCGCCGATCGAGAATATCCGAGAGAACCCCGGCAGGAATGGCGAGCAGGAAGATCGGCAGCGTCGCCGCCGCCTGGACCATGGAAACGGCGGCCGGCGTCGCCGACAGGTCGGTAACGAGCCAGGAGCTGGCGACATCACGGATAAAACTGCCGGTATTGCCGATGATCGTCGCCACCCACAGGACCGCAAAGACCTTCTGCCGCAACGGCGCAAACGTCCCTGCGCCCTCCTTCGCTGCCGTCATTGCCCAGCCTTTCCTGCGGATGCCCGTTCACGAAGATCGTAGCAGGCGACGAGCAGGAAGGCACCGCTGAGGCCGATATGCTCGAAGAAGCCGTTCGTCGCCATCGCACGCTCCATGCCGGGCGGAAGCTCCCAGAAGCGAAACGCGAGGAAGGTCGCGGCAAGCGTGAAAGCCGCGAGCGCGCTGGCAGCCGCCCAGCGGTAGAAACCTATGAGAATGAGGGCCGACATCAGAAGCTCGAAAACGATGACCCCGACGGCAAAGAGCGGCGCCGGATGCAGGCCGAAATGATCCATCTCGGCAAGCGCACCCGGAAAGTCGAAGATCTTCTTCAGCGGCCCCTGGATATAGGCCGAGCAAAGCGCCAGCAGGCCGACGAAGACGATCCATCGCCCGGCGTGGCTTGGCCACAGGCGGGCAGCGAGATGTTTTTCGAGAGAAGACAGGCTCAGCATTTTGTTTCCTTGTTAGACGGTCTTCGACTTAACGGGCGGCTTGGCCGCCTTCATCGGGTCTGCGGCCATTTCGAATTGCTGAACGCGGTCCGCGAAATGCCCTTGTAGTAGGCGCCCGCCTTCGCCGGCGATTGGTTCACCACCACCTTCGCCCAGGAGGGTCGCTTGTTATCTTTTGCGGGTGCACCATCGTCGCCGAGTGCSGCCGACGAAGTGATCAGGATGGAGGCTGCCAATGCGGCGGCGCCGACGATCGTTTTCATTTTGCGCCCTTCCGCTATCGTCACACGGCCCAGCAGGAGNGCCGACGAAGTGATCAGGATGGAGGCTGCCAATGCGGCGGCGCCGACGATCGTTTTCATTTTGCGCCCTTCCGCTATCGTCACACGGCCCAGCAGGAGCAGCCGAGTGCGCCGAAGAAGCCCTTGAGATCGGCGATCGGCAGCTTTGACGTCCAGGCGCCGGCATGGTCGTGWCCATGCASRCCGCAATTGCTGGCGCAGCCGCACGCGGTGATCGCCGTGCGSCGGAGCGAGTTCTTGCCGGCRCCATCGGGCTCGCCCCAGGCGGCATAACCGCCGAAGCTGCGMACCGGCGACCAGTCGGGCATCGCCGGCGGCACCGGGTTCTCGTCGTGGGAAGCGAAGTCGCCGGCCGCATAGACGACCTTGCCGCCGACAACAGTCAGCTCCGAGGTCAGGAACGAGATCTCGTCCTCGGCGCAGGCGAAGTARTCCTTGTTCGGCACGATCAGGTCGGCAAACTGYCCCGTCTCGATCCGGCCCTTCTTGCCTTCTTCGTTSGAGAACCACTGCACCTTCTCGGTCCACATCCKCAGCGCCGTCTCGCGATCGAGGCAGTTGGCGCGCGGATAGAGCTGCAGGCCGCCGATGGTCTTGCCGGTCACCATCCACGACAGCGAGACCCAAGGGTT
>NZ_LMJJ01000043.1:0-416734 GCF_001429285.1 Ensifer sp. Root278 | reverse complement strand
CGTCGAGCGCGCGGCTGATGGTTTCGTCATAGGTCGCATGCAGCCGCCAGGGCCAGCGGTTCTCGGCCAGCACCCGGACGACCTCTTCGAGTTCGCCCTCCATCTCCGGCGCCATCTCCGGGCGCGGCTGGCGGAAGTCCTCGAAGTCGGCGGCCGAAAACACCAGCATCTCGCCGGCGCCATTGTGGCGGAAGTAGTCGTTGCCCTGCTTGTATTTGACCGAYGAGGTCCAGTTSAGRAAGTCYTSYTTCTCTTCCTTCGGYTTCTGGGTGAAGAGATTGTAGGCCAGGCGRACGGTCAGCTGATCGTCGTCCGACAGYTTCTGGATGACGGCGTAGTCGTCCGGATAGTTCTGGAAGCCGCCGCCGGCGTCGATGACGCTGGTGACGCCGAGCCGGTTGAGCTCGCGCATGAAGTGGCGGGTGGAGTTGACCTGGTAGTCGAAGGGCAGCTTCGGTCCCTTGGCCAAGGTCGAATAGAGGATGCCGGCATTGGGCTTGGCCAGGAGCAGCCCGGTCGGGTTGCCGGCGGCATCACGGGTGATCTCGCCGCCCGGCGGGTTRGGCGTGTCCTTGCCATAGCCGACCGCCCTGAGGGCGGCGCCGTTCAAGAGCGCCCGGTCATAGAGATGCAGCAGGAACACCGGCGTATCCGGGGCGACCGCATTGATCTCGTCGATCGTCGGCAGCCGCTTTTCGGCGAACTGGTGTTCGGTAAAGCCGCCGACGACNAGCAGGAACACCGGCGTATCCGGGGCGACCGCATTGATCTCGTCGATCGTCGGCAGCCGCTTTTCGGCGAACTGGTGTTCGGTAAAGCCGCCGACGACSCGCACCCATTGCGGCGCCGGSGTGATCGCCACCTGYCGCTTCAGCATCGCCATCGCATCGGCGAGCGAACGCACGCCGTCCCAGCGCAGTTCCATGTTGAAGTTGAGGCCGCCGCGCACGACGTGGGTRTGGTTGTCGTTGAGGCCCGGCAGCACGCGCTTGCCCTTGAGGTCGATCACCCGGGTGCCCGGGCCGGCCAGCGCCATGATCGTCCGGTCGTCGCCGACGGCCAGGAACTTTCCGTCCTTGATGGCAACGGCGCTTGCCGTCGGGTTGCTGCGGTCGAGCGTGGTGACAAGGCCGTTGTGCAGGATCAGGTCGGGCGTCATCGAGGTGTCTCCAGTCTGCTGGGCGTGTGTCGCGGTTGCCCTGCCCAAGGCTAGGGCGGCGGCGGTTGCACCGAGGAACGAGCGTCGCGTCGGCATCATCCGGCCCTTTCATCGTTGATGGCCGCATCCTTCGCCTTGCCGGCGGTGGCCGGTGCGCCGCCGGGCAGGTGGCCGAACATGTGCGGCATGCACTGCAGATTGAACCAGCTGAGATTGACCGGCTCACCCGACAGGGCGCGCTTGACCAGCGGCACCGATTGCTCGCCGATCAGGATGCCGAGCAAGCCGATGAGCGCAATGACCGGCGGCGCCGGCGAGCGGACGTTCAAGAGCGAATAGATGATGCCGACAAGCAGTCCGGCTCCGAGCGAGAGAAGATACAACTTCATCGCCAACTCCATCACGAATGACAGTGCCGCCCTGGCCGCCTCAAGCACGGCCAGAGCGATAATCCAGGGCATCTCGGTCCCGTGTCAGTGCCCTTCGGAGGCGCCGAACATCGACTTGGCGTAGATGATGCCGAGGCCATAGGCGCCACCGAACTTCTTGGCGATGCCGGTGGTCATCTCGTAGGTCTCGGTACGGGCCCAGTCGCGCTGCAGCTCGAGCATGTACTGCAGCGCCGTCATCGGCCGCACACCGGCCTGCACCATGCGGTCCATCGCCCGCTCATGCGCCTCGTCGGAGACGTCGCCGCAGGCGTCGGCAATGACATAGACTTCGAAACCCTGGTCGAGCGCCGACAGCGTCGGGCCGACGATGCAGACCGAGGTCCAGAGCCCGCACATCACCAGGCGCTTCTTGCCGAGGCGGTTGACCTCTTCGATCACGGCGGCGTCTTCCCAGGTGTTCATCGAGGTGCGGTCCAAAAGCGTCTGGCCCGGGAAGGCGTCGGTGATCTCGGAGAACATCGGACCGGAGAAGGTCTTCTCGGCAACGGTGGTGAGAATGGTCGAAACGCCGAAGCCGGCGGCCGCATGGGCGACCAGTGCGGCGTTGTTGCGCAGCAGCACCGCATCGATCGACTTGGTCGCAAACGACATCTGCGACTGGAAATCGATCATGATCAGGGTGTGGTCCTTGGGCGAGACGAGGAGTTTGCCGGGGGTCGCTGTCGCGGGCATGGTCGTGGCCTCTTTCTATTGAAACTGGCTCCGATTGGAGAGGCCCAACTATGCCGCCGACGGCGGTCCCGTTCTTGTCGCCAAAGATGGATTTTTGAAAATTTCGCTCGTCATACCGGAGACTGTTAGTCTGATCCGGGCCGCTTCGCCGCACAACTATATTTGCGGTAAGCCCTACGACTGCCGGCTGCGTCGCCATTGGCGCGGCGTGGCCCCCACCGCCTGCGCGAAGGCACGGGTAAAATGGCTCTGATCCGAAAAACCGCAGGCGGTGGCGATCTCGCTCAGCGATGTGGGAGAGAACTGCAGCAGGTCCTTGGCCTTTTCGATCCTTTGCTGCAGCAGCCAGCGGAAGGGCGTGCTGCCCATGGTCTCCCGAAAGGCGCGGAGAAAAGCTGCCTGCGACAGGTTGCAGGTCGAGGCCAGCTCTTCGACGGTAAGCTCGCCGTCGAGACGGGCTTGCACGAGTTCGCGAATACTTGCCTGGCAGCGCTGCGAGAGCCTGCGTCCTCCAGCCAAACTTTCGCCGCGGCCGTTGCCGTACTGTCGCACCATATGCACGCCGATTGCGACGGAAAGCTGATCGACGAACAGCGCGCTGCGATCGGTGTAACCGTCCACCGACGCAAACAAGGCACCGAGCATGCCGCCGAGAACAGGATCGGGCGAGCCGGAAATGGACCTCAGCTCGCTGACTCCCGTGGCATTTGCTGCATCCGCAATCCTCTGGAGCGCACCGTAGCCGATTTCAAGCAAAGTGAAGTCGAAGGAACCTTCCAGATCCGCTTTGTAGTCGTCGGCGAAGTTCCTGACGTAAATGGAATTCTGGCCGAACTCCTGGATCGCCGAGTGATGCTCCCCGAAAACCCGGCGGCTATGGCCGCCTGCGAGCGACAGGCCGATCAGATATCCCCGCCCATTGCCAGGAGTCGCGACCCTGCCCGGCGGACCCGCTGCCGATCGCTTGCGATAAAAGACCATGTCGCGGCCTTCGATCGTCCTGTCGTCATCGAGCTGGTCCAGCGAACATCCGAGGCTGTCGCGCGGGCGCAGTCCGACCGAGGCAGCGGAGGCATTCGTCATCGTCTTCGCTCCTGTTTGTCGAGACCACCCGCCAAAAACTCCCGCAGCGCTAATGAAAACGAAACGCGCGGAACCAACCGACGCCCGGATTGCTGTGCGCCTGGGACGCGTGCCACGCAGTTCATTCTCATCATCATCTGCAGGAGCGGCCTATGATGGCCCCGGCCGCCGCGTCATTCTTGCACGCTTTTCACGTGTTTTGAACAATCTGCATGAGGGCGCGCCCTCTTTCCACGCTATTACTGATCTACCGCCACCCCGACGGAGCGGTTCTTTTTCCTGAAGCGCGCCGGCGTTTCCGCCGTCTGGCTGGTGAACACCCGGGTCATGTGGCTCTGGTCGGCAAAACCGCAGTGGATCGCGACTTCGGCAAGGGGGGTGTCCTGAAGCAGACACTCCTTGACCCGCGCAATCCGGTATTCGGTCAGCCACCTGGACGGCGTGCGCCCGAAGCTCTCCTTGAAAGCCTTGTTGAAATAGCTGCGCGAGAGCTCGCACTGGGCGGCGAGATCGCCGATCGAAAACGCCTTGTTGAAGTGTGCGACCAGAAAATCCGTCGCCAGCCTCTCCTGCCATGGCGCGAGCGTACCCTTCTTGTCGACGGGGAAATGCAAACCGCCATAGGTCTGGCTGAGATGAGCCAGTGCTGCAAGGTTGATCTGTTCGACGAAAAGCAGATTGGCCCGGTCCGGCTCTTCGAGCGAGGGCAGCAGCGCCTGGGCGAGGCCGAACATCACCGGATCCACGCATCCCTGCACGGAAGACAACGACACATACTCGCCGCGTCCCGCCCTTTCGGTGAAGGCCCGCATGCAGGCGAATGGGATGTGGAAGCGGACATTGTCGAAGGGCGACAGATGGTGGCACTGCCATTGGTCCCGAAGATCGGTGATCGCGAGCGATGCCTTGGAGTGCCCTCCCTCATAGACGAGTTCGCCGCGCCGCCACAGGCGATGTGCCTCGAAGTCACGCATCTGGACGATGACGTTGAAGGCGTCGGCGACCGGGATCAGCGGCCCGAGGTCCAGATCGAAGCGATCCGAAAAGGTTCTCGTCACGGTGATATCGCCCGCGCTGATCCTTTTGACAGTGGGGCGCAGTGTGCGCTCACTTGCGCCCAGTCCCGCTTGTAAGGCCATCGGTCAGGGTCTCCCAGTATCGAGCTCAGCCGCCTGCTTCGGCGGCGGGGCAGATGCTACAACGGTTGGCGGCTGCATTACAGAGGCAAATCTCAGGGGACATCGCAGAGCTTCACAGGTCAACGGACGCTCCCCTCACTGCCGCCAGCGCGCGCGCCACACGGCCGGCGCCACTCCCGTCACCTCGCGAAAGGCTTCGATGAACCGCGCTTCGTCGGCATAACCGCAACTGGCGGCGGTTTTGGCCACCGACCACCCCTCCTCGATCAGATAGCGTTTGGCTCGGCCGATCCTGTACCGCATCAGCCACGCCTCCGGCGTTTGCCCGGTCACGGATGCAAAGGCCGCGGCAAAAGCGTCCTCAGACAGGTTTGCGGCCGACGCCGCAGCCGCAAACGAAAAGTCCTCGGCCCAATGGTCGATCATGAAGTCCTTGGCCGCCTTCTCCTGCCACACGGACAGATCGCGGCTGGCGGATGCATTGGCTCGATCCGGATAGGCGTGCAGGAGATGTGCGCAGATGGCGACAGCGATGTGCTGCAGTACGGGGCCCGGTTCCTTCTCGCTCTTGGCGAGAAGCGGCAGCAGCGCCAAGGCAAGATTGTGTATGACGTCGTCGATCTCGCCGCGGCGGCACCTGAGACCGGTGGCGGCCGCAGCGTGCGAGAACTCGGAGACTTCGCGGAACAAGGCCCGCGGCAGGTGGAAGGCGAGTGAATCGAGATCGCTGACAAGCCGGATACTGGCGCCCTGAACGAGATCGACGAGGCAGACCGACCCCTGCCGGTAGCGGCGAATTTCACTCTCGCCTCCGCCCGGCACCACGTCGCGGTGCATGACGTCCTTGAAATAGAACATCAGGAAATAGGCGTCGTCGGCGGGAAGGGACACGACGCGGCTCATTGCTCCATTCAGCCGGCATTGAAGGCGCGTGACCGAAAACCGGGCGTCGCGAACGGGCCGAACCTTGAGAAACGGCGCCTTCGGCTCGCCAAAACACGCTCCAATGCCATTCGGTTGTTTCATAGCCTGCCGTCCACCTTCGCCTCCTGGCGATGGAGTTCATTCTTCGCGTGGAAACCTGCCTGGATGCATGATCGCTCCGATGACGAACGCACAGGGGATCAACTCGCTATTGCCGTTCATGTCAGGGGAAAATGCAGGGTGCTGCCACCAATTTCTTGTATCCTTTGCTCACATTTAGCCGCAAACGACTCTGTTTTGACGGAAGCCCGTTGTGCGTGAACCGATCGCGCAATGCTCGCGGGACTCCTGGTCGATTGTCTTTTGGGGGCAAAGGGCCGATGTCCGAGCCCCTCTACAATCGTGGCGGGCATGAAATCGGACAGGAGGCATTGAAGGTGCTGCGGGAATTCCTTCAGGAGCCCACAGGCAGAAGTGATGCGGGCCGCATCGGCTGACGCGGCCCGCGATCGATTACTGTGAGGCAGCTTCGAGATCGACCTTGTCGAGCAGAAGCGCCGGATTTTCGGCGGCGCCCATCAGCTCGAGTGCGCCAATCCCGGCTTCATCCTTGGCCTTGACCTTCAGGGTGAAGGCGCCGGGCTTGCTGATGAACTGGGTAAACGCACTTGCC
Organism: Ensifer sp. Root278; assembly: GCF_001429285.1. GTDB lineage: Bacteria > Pseudomonadota > Alphaproteobacteria > Rhizobiales > Rhizobiaceae > Ensifer. The sequence goes on along the minus strand of NZ_LMJJ01000043.1, from coordinate 410,632 downwards.
ACGTCCTGCAGCTTCGGCTGTGTGGCAGCAAAATGCTGCACGCCAGCGCTCGTCATCAGCACGAGGAGACCGCGAACGCTGTCCTCGGTCATGTGGTTATCCTCGGCATAGAGTTTGATGCCCTTGGCCACGATGCCCTTGTCTTCGAGCTTGAGCGTGGCTTCCCGGGCCGTGAGGCCGAAGAGCGCCACCTGCGCAGCGGTCATGTCGCCGGAGAAGAAGTCCTTGCTCGCGCCGCCCATCAAGCCGGAGAAGGAGAAGCTGCCCATGTCCTTGCCACTCAAGGAGATATCCTTGATGACGAGGTTCTCGTTCGGCTCATCCCAGGTCAGCTCGACGTTGGAAGAGAACACCAGCTTGTCGAAGCCCAGCTTGCGCAGCGTCGCGAAGCCTTCCTCCTGCGTGTCGGCAGGAATCGGCACGCTGAGGTCGCGATAGCTGACGCGCACATCCGTCGGGATGCCGTTGTGCAGCTTGGTCAGGGCCAGCTCGTAGTTGTCGAGCGTGAAACGGACGCGCTCCGGAACGGAAGGCACGGCCGCCTGCTCGGCCGGCGCTTCGGCCATCGGATCGTCCTGGGCATCGCCGGGGACCTCTGCCTCGGATGAGGCGTCGCCATCGGTTGCCTCATCCGGCGCCGGCTCGGCGCTGACCGCCGGATCGGCTTCGCTTTCGGTGACGCTCTGGTCGTCTTCAACAGTTTCGTCTTCGGTCACGCTTGTCGGCGGGCTGCCGGGCATGTCCACGTCCAGCCCGGCGATGCGGATCGTTCCGAATTCCGGCATCAGGGTGGTGAAGGGGAAGGTTTCAAACTCTTCCTCTTTCAGGCCCGCCAGCTTCGTGAGCGCGTCCATGGTCGGAGCCCAGGAGAAGCCCTTGATGCTTGCTTCGGCGAGCTTGACGTAGTCTGCGCCTTCTCCGGCGGAAAGACCGTGCAGGGCACCGTCGAAGCTGCGGCCATTGAGCTGCATCGCCATTTTGTCGACGGCGAGCTTGATCGTCTTGCCTTCCTCTTCGCTGCTTTTGTCCGGCACTTCCATCTTGAGACCGAGCAATTCGATGTCGCCGCTGCCGATCATGTCGACAACTGAAAGGATGCGCTTGAAGAACGCCTGCCGCTCAGCCGGCGGCAACGTTTCGGGGTCCGTCACCCCTTGCAACTTCTTCAAGGTCTCCAGCAGCGGCTCGGCCGGCATGCGCGCGCTGAAGCCCTTGCTGCGCACTTCGTCATAACCGAACTGCGCCTCGCCGTCGGAGAAGGAAAGGTTCTTTGCCGACATCGGACCGTAAAGCGGCTTCGGCTCCTTGTCGTCCGGGCCGGCCTTTTCCGTGTAGATCCGCACCATATAGGCCGCGTCGAAGTTCTCGCCTGCGACAGCCCCGATCGAGCCGTTCATCTGCTCGCGCTTCGTTGCGCCTTCTCCGTCTGGAACATCCATGGCGAAGGCGAAGCTTGCACCGCTCGCCGAATAACGGGCGACGCGGCCGCCGGCGATGTCCTCGAGCGCGAGGTCCTTGTAGACCGTCTTCTGCTCGGTGCCGGCCACATCCTGGCTGATCGTCGCCTCCGGCGCCGAGATCCGTTTTGCGGCAAAGCGCTCGATGCGTTTCAGCGTCGTCAGCTCACCCTGATCGCCTGCCTTGGAAAGCGCGCCAGCGAAGAAGTCCGGTTCTTCGAGGATCGCATGCGGCACGGAGAACTTGCCTGCGGCGATATCGAGCTCGAGGCCCTTCACATCAAGCTTGCCGCTCAGGAAGAAGATCTTTGGCCGGCCATCGATCGCGGCGACCTGCACACGGGCGCCATTGGCGAAGGGCAGCGTCACGTCACGCAAATGAATGCGCCCGAGGAAATCCGCCTCGACGGAGCCCGCCTTGCCGCCACGCTCGGCGATGAACTTGTCGACCGTCCTTTCGAGCATGAATTTGCCGCCGACCACGCCGGCGGCTGCGATCGCGACCACCGCGACGGCCGCCCAAAGTGCTTTGCGACGGCCCTTGCCGGCCCCAGTTTCTGTCTCAGCCACGATGTCTGTCCTTTCACCACGCGAAAAATGGAAAAGCTCTTTGAGTCTTTGCGGATGTGACTAACCATTGGTGCTTTCTTACGCAAGTTTGGCGGGAGTACAGTGCACCAATATTCTTGTGTGGGCTGCAATCGGCAAAGCGTTCGCGCGTCATCAAAGATGCATACAGGACTGCAAGCATGCGCTTGTTGCCCTGCCGTCCATTAGCCATAGGATCGTCTTATCGTCACCATCAGGAAATCCAACTTAAATTAATGGAACCACTTTGATAGAGTTGCCGGTGCAATGAGGGAGACGCAGCCAGTGGCGAGACCGCTTCGCGGAACGACAACCACCGACGGCACAAAGAATGCCGCAAGCCGGGCCCGGCGCATCGCTGGCCCGCACAGCCTGCCTTTCCTCTGATCCGCACAATTCACGTTATCGCAAAGGGAGATAGAAATGGACGCGAAAGCCGACAAAACGGGCAAATGTCCCGTCATGCACGGAGCTCAGACGAGCGCTCAATCCGCCGGCACCTCGAACCGTGACTGGTGGCCGAACCAGCTCAACCTGAAGATCCTGCACCAGAATTCCTCCCTTTCCGACCCGATGGGCGAAGCCTTCAACTATGCCGAGGAATTCAAAAAGCTTGATCTGCCAGCGGTGAAGAATGACCTCTTCGCGCTGATGACCGATTCGCAGGATTGGTGGCCGGCCGACTTCGGCCACTACGGCCCGCTCTTCATCCGCATGGCCTGGCACAGCGCCGGCACCTACCGCACCGGCGACGGCCGCGGCGGCGCAGGCGCCGGGCAACAGCGCTTTGCGCCACTCAACAGCTGGCCGGACAACGCCAACCTCGACAAGGCGCGCCGCCTCCTCTGGCCCATCAAGCAGAAGTACGGCAGCAGCATCTCCTGGGCCGACCTGATGATCCTCGCGGGCAACTGTGCGCTCGAGTCGATGGGCTTCAGGACCTTCGGCTTCGCCGGCGGCCGTCCGGACGTGTGGGAACCGGAAGAGGACATCTACTGGGGTACGGAAAAGACCTGGCTTGACGACAAGCGCTATTCCGGCGACCGCGACCTCGAAAATCCGCTCGCAGCGGTGCAGATGGGCCTGATCTATGTCAATCCGGAAGGCCCGAACGGCAACCCGGACCCGGTCGCTGCGGCCCGTGACATCCGCGAGACCTTCGCGCGCATGGCGATGAACGACGAGGAAACTGTCGCGCTCATCGCCGGCGGCCACACCTTCGGCAAGACCCATGGCGCCGGTGATGCCGCCAATGTCGGTCGCGAGCCGGAAGGCGCCGGCATCGAGGAACAGGGCCTCGGCTGGGCAAGCACCTACGGCAGCGGCCGTGGTGGCGACGCCATCACCAGCGGTCTCGAAGTCACCTGGACGACGACGCCGACCAAGTGGAGCAACAACTTCTTCTGGAACCTCTTCGGCTACGAATGGGAACTGACGAAGAGCCCGGCCGGTGCGCACCAGTGGACGCCGAAGCATGGCATGGGCGCCGGCACCGTCCCGGATGCGCATGACAAGTCCAAGCGTCACGCCCCGTCGATGCTGACGACCGACCTCGCGCTACGCGTCGACCCCGCCTACGAAAAGATCGCACGGCACTTCTACGAGAACCCGGACGCCTTCGCAGACGCCTTCGCTCGCGCCTGGTACAAGCTGACCCACCGCGACATGGGCCCACGCGCCCGCTATCTCGGCCCGGAAGTCCCGGCCGAAGACCTGATCTGGCAGGATCCGATCCCCGCGGTCGATCATCCGCTCGTCGACGCAAAGGATATCGCCGACCTCAAGGCCAAGATCCTTGCTTCCGGCCTTTCGGTCTCCGAACTGGTCTCCACCGCCTGGGCGTCCGCCTCGACCTTCCGCGGTTCGGACAAGCGCGGCGGTGCCAACGGTGCCCGCATCCGTCTTGCCCCGCAGAAGGACTGGCAGGTCAACCAGCCGGCACAGCTGGCCAAGGTGCTCGAAACCCTCGAAGGCATCCAGCGCGCCTTCAACGACGCGCAGTCCGGCGGCAAGAAGGTATCGCTCGCCGACCTGATCGTGCTTGGCGGTGCGGCCGCAATCGAGAAGGCAGCGAAAGCGGCGGGCCACGACGTTGAGGTTGCCTTCGCACCAGGTCGCGCAGATGCCAGCCAGGAGCAGACCGATGTCGACTCCTTCGAAGTGCTCGAGCCGATCGCCGATGGTTTCCGCAACTACCAGAGGACCCAATATGCGGTTTCGCCGGAAGAGCTGCTGATCGACAGGGCACAGTTGCTGACGCTGACCGCGCCGGAAATGACCGTTCTCGTCGGCGGGCTTCGTGTCCTCGGCGCGAACCACGATGCGACCAGGCACGGCGTCTTCACCGATCGCCCGGAAACGCTCAGCAACGACTTCTTCGTCAACCTGCTCGATATGGCCACCGCGTGGACGGCGACGTCGGATGCCAAGGACGTCTTCGAAGGTCGCGACCGCAAGACCGGCGAGGTCAAGTGGACGGCCACCCGCGTCGATCTCGTCTTCGGATCCAACTCGCAGCTTCGGGCAATCGCGGAAGTCTATGGACAGACGGATGCCAAGAAGAAGTTCGTGCGCGACTTCGTGGCCGCCTGGAACAAGGTGATGAACGGCGATCGCTTCGATCTCACCTGACATTCCGGCCTGATGCCACCATCGACCGCAGGTCCCGGCATAAAGCCGGGACCTGTTTTTAGAGCATCCACGCGAAATGCGTCACCTAAGGTTGCAATCCCGGCCCCGCGGCCGCCACGGCGCAACACACGTTAAACGGTCGCCATCGGGTGACGGGTTCAATCGAACCATCCTGAACCTCGCGCCAGCAAGCACTTCCGCCTCGGACGGGACAAGGGGTGCAAACCATTGCTTTTGTGACAAGTTCTCCTTCGTCCGGTCCAGCTCCGGCAAACCCATCCCATTTATGTGGTCGACATCTTATCAACCATTAGTTGCGTGACTTGAGGCAGAGAACGTGTTCTGCTTTCAACGCAACGAGGGCGCCTGCCCAGGCGCGCTGAAGTCATCTCAAGCTGTTTCGTTCAGGGGGAACGTTGCATGCGTCATACGAGAATGCTCGCCGCTTCATTTTCATCATCTCTTCTCATCGCAATCGGCCTTACGGCGCAGACCGCGTTCGCCCAGCAGGCTCCGGCCGTGGTCGTGGCGCCGGCAGCAATCATGGACCTGCGCGAAAGCGTCGACCTGACCGGCAAGGTCACCGCCATCCAGAAGGTCGATATTCGCGCCCGCGTGCCGGGCTTCCTCGAAGCCGTCAACTTCACCGAGGGACAGAAGGTCACCGCTGGCACGGTGCTCTACCAGGTCGAAGACGGCGCCTATCGCGCTGCCGTCCAGGAAATCCAGGGACAGATCGAAGCGGCCGAAGCCTCCAAGGATCTCGCTGTCCTTGAGCGCGATCGCGCCGACCAGCTCCTCACCACCAAGACCGTCTCCCAGGCCAAGGTGGACGAGGCCAATGCCGCGGTCCGCAAGGCAGACGGCGATCTCGTGCGGCTCAAGGGCAGCAAGGACAATGCCGATCTCAACCTTTCCTACACGAAGATCGTGGCCCCCTTCGACGGCATCGTCGGCCTGACCGCCGCCGATGTCGGCGCGCTCGTCGGCCCGGACAGCGGGTCGCTGGTCACGCTGACCCGGCTTGATCCCATCTATGTTCAGTTTCCGGTAGCGACCGCGCTCTACCTCACCTATCGCGAGCGCGTGCTGAAGGGCGAGATCAGCGGCGGCGCCAATGTCGGGCTTGGGCTTCCGAACGGCACGGAATACAAGCAGAAGGGCACGATCAACTTCATCGCCAGCAACGTCTCGCAAGGCACCGACACGGTGACCGTGCGCGCCGAATTCCCCAATCCGGACAGCATATTGCTCGACGGCGCCCTGGTGCGCGTCGTGCTCGAGCAGTCGGACAAGCAGGATGTTCTGGCCGTGCCGCAGCAGGCGATCCAGCGCGACCAGCAGGGTGCCTTCGTTCTGGTGGTCGACGCCAGCTCCAAGGTGGAGCTTCGCCGCGTCGATGTGGCGCGCAACACCCGCGGCCAGGCGGTGATCAGTAAGGGCCTGAAAGAGGGCGAGAACGTCATCACCGAGGGGGCGGGCAAGGTCCGGCCGGGCATCACCGTCGATGCCGCCACGGCAGCAGGTGGCTAAGCGATGATTTCAGAGATCTTCATCGATCGCCCGCGCTTCGCCACGGTCATATCCATCGTGCTGACGCTGGCAGGCCTGCTGGCGCTCACCCGTCTGCCGATCGCGCAGTTCCCCGACATCGTGCCGCCGCAGGTCAGCGTCACGGCAAGCTATCCAGGCGCCGGCGCCGACGTGGTGGAAACCACCGTTGCCCAGCCGATCGAGAGCAAGGTCGTCGGCGTCGACGACATGCTCTACATGAAATCGACGAGCGGCGCCGACGGCTCCTATACATTGACCGTCACCTTCGCCGTCGGGACCGACCCTGACATCGCCACCGTCAACGTGCAGAACCGCGTGTCGCTGGCCGAGGCCGGTCTACCGTCCGAGGTCAAGCAGAGCGGCGTCAGCGTGCGCAAGAAGTCGTCGGCGCTGATGCAGGTGATCACCATCTTTGCTGCGGACGAGAAGCAGAACTTCGATTCCCTGTTCCTGTCCAACTACGCCACGATCAACGTGCTCGACACGGTCAAGCGCGTGCCCGGCGTCGGCGATGCTCAGCTCTTCGGCGCCCAGGACTATTCGATGCGCGTCGTCCTCGACATCGACCGCATGACGAGCCTGGACCTGACGCCAACCGACGTGATCAACGCGTTGAAGGCGCAGAACGTTCAGGCAGCGATTGGCCGCATCGGCGCCCAGCCGATGACCGACGATCCGCTGTTCCAGCTCAATCTTCAAACGCAAGGGCGCCTCACCGATCCCAAGCAGTTCGAAGACGTGGTGCTGCGTGCAAGGCCCGACGGCTCCTATGTGCGCATTCGTGACGTCGCGCGCGTCGAGCTCGGCGCCGCCAGTTCCGATTCCAACGCCCGGATCAATGGCAAGCCTGTTGCCATGATCGGCACCTATCAGGCGCCGGGCGCCAACGCGCTTGCCGCCGCCAAAGGCGTGCAGGAGGCGATGGAGCGATTGTCGAAATCCTTCCCGCCGGGCCTCACCTATTCGGTCTCCTATGACACGGCGCAGTTCGTCGAAGCGAGCGTCGACAACGTCGAAGAAACGTTGTTCGAGGCCTTCGTCCTCGTCATTATCATCGTCTTCCTGTTCCTCGGGAACTGGCGGGCAACGCTGATCCCGCTCGTCGCCGTTCCGGTCGCGCTGATCGGCACTTTCGCGGTGCTGCTCGCCATGGGCTTTTCGCTCAACACCGTGTCGTTGCTGGCATTGGTTCTGGCGATCGGTATCGTCGTCGACGACGCCATCGTGGTCGTCGAAAACGTCGAGCGGGTGATGGAGGAAAATCCCGGCCTCTCAGCAGCGGAAGCCGCGCGTCGTGCGATGGGTGAAATCACCGGCGCCATCGTCGCGATCACGCTCGTGCTTCTGTCGGTCTTCGTGCCGGTCGCCTTTATCCCGGGCTTGAGCGGCCAGCTGTTCCAGCAGTTCGCCGTCGCGGTCTCGGTGTCGATGGTGATCTCGGCGATCAACGCGCTGACACTGAGCCCGGCGCTCTGCGCCGTGCTCCTGAAGCCGCACCACGGACCGAAGCGCGGCATTCTCGGCTACATTTCGCGCACCATCGACAAGGGGCGCGACGGTTATGCCTATGTGGCCGGCCACATCGCCCGCCGCGCGATCATCGGGCTTGCGTTGCTGGCAGTCGCCTTCGTCGCGACCGGCTTCCTCTTCCGTGTCGTTCCGACCGGCTTCCTGCCGGCGGAAGACCAGGGCGCCTTCTTCACAGAAATCCGCCTGCCGGAAGGCGCGTCGTACAACCGTACCGACGCTGTCGTGAAGCAGGTGGAGACGATGCTTAGCGGCATCGAGGGGGTCGCCAATGTGATCACCGTCACCGGCTACTCCTTCCTCGATGGCCTGTCGAAGTCCAACTCGGCCTTCGCGATCGTCACGATGAAGCCCTTCGCGGAGCGCCTGAGTGATGCGGCCGGCGTCGAAGCGGCGATCCGCACGACCATGGCCAAGGGTCAGGCGATCCGCGGCGCACAGATCTTCGCCTTCAACCTGCCACCGATCATGGGCCTCGGCACCGGATCGGGCTTCGAATATCAGTTGCTTGACCTGCAGGGCCGTTCTGTCGCCGATCTTTCGGCCACCGCCGGCGGACTGATCATCGCCGCCAACCAGAACCCGGCGCTTGGCCCCACCTTTACCACCTATTCGGCGAGCTCGCCGCAGCTCTATCTCGATATCGACCGCGACCGTCTGCAAGCGCTCGGCGTCTCGGTGAGCGATCTGTTCACCACGCTGCAGGGCACGCTCGGCAGCTACTATGTCAACGACTTCAACCTCTTCGGCCGCACCTGGAAGGTGACGATGCAGGCTTCTCAGCCGGACCGAAACGCCGTCGACGACATTCAGCGTCTGCACGTGCGCAACGCAAACGGCGACATGGTGCCGGTCGCTTCGGTCGCCAAGGTCGACTATATCGTCGGCCCGCAGTCGATCGTACGCTACAACAACTATCGCTCGATCACGCTGAACGGCCAGCCGTCCGCGGGACATTCGTCCGGTGAGGCGCTTGCCGCGATGGAGGCGCTCTCGGCTTCGACATTGCCGCCCGGATACAGCTACGAATGGACCGGAACGGCGCTGCAGGAACTGGAAGCGGCCGGCAAGACCACCGCCATCCTGGCGATGGCCGTGCTCTTCGCCTACCTCTTCCTCGTGGCGCTTTATGAAAGCTGGACGATCCCGGTACCGGTGCTGCTGTCGGTCGCCTTCGGCGTATCAGGTGCGCTGCTGTCGGTGCTCGTCGCCGGGCTTTCCTTCGACATCTATGCCCAGATCGGCCTCGTCGTTTTGATCGCGCTTGCGTCGAAGAACGCGATCCTGATCGTCGAGTTCGCCAAGGCGCACCGCGAAGCCGGCGCTTCGATCGTCGATGCGGCGATCGAAGGGGCGCGCGCCCGCTTCCGCGCCGTGATGATGACGAGCTTCGCCTTCATCGTCGGCCTGGTGCCGCTGGTGGTCGCCAAGGGCGCCGGCGAACTTAGCCGTCGCGCGGTCGGCACCGGCGTTGCCGGCGGCATGCTTGCCGCAGCACTCGTCGGCATCTTCGTCATCCCGGCGCTCTACGTCGCCTTCCAGTGGCTGCGCGAGCGCGGCCACAAACTCGCCGGCATTTCCATGCACCCGGTCGGAGCGCACGGCGCGTCGGCAGAAAGCGACGCGGCGGAGAGCGGCGCCCAGACACCAACCAGCCATGGATAGGCTTGACGACCCGACGGCAACATCGACAACGGGGCCGGTCCGGCCCCTTTTCCATTCGACCCTTTCCGCCAATCGGCGTTGGATCCGCCTGCCCCGCAATCCCAACAGGAACTGCCTTCGGGGTTGCCAGGCCCCTGTTGCGACGGCGCGCGTCAGCAGAGGGTGATCCCCACGTCCGCCAGATAGGCGTCGAACACATCGGGCGCCTGCTCCAAAGCGGCAACCGCCACGTAGGTATCGGGGCGCAAGAGATAGGCGGCATCGATGGCCAGCCCTGCCGCCGTGTGTTCCTCCGTCCAGGGAAATACATGGAGCGGCACATGGCGCGTCGCGCACCATTGGTTCAATTCCCCGGACGCCGCTCCATAGACATGAACTTGCCAGGTGATGGCGGCAAGGGGCGGGTAGTTGTCGAGACCATTGACCAAGACCCAGGGAAGCCGATCTCCGCCGTCCACCCTGCCGGCCTTGCCGTGGCTTAACGGTCCGCCACGATAGTTCAGCTGGGTTTGCGAGAGGATCCGGAACAGAAATGCCCTGATGCCGCCGATGCGGTAGGCGACACCTGCCAGAACCGGCGCGATCTCGACCCGCAAAAAGTCCGCGAAGCGGCCCTCTGCCGTCACGAAGGTGAACAGGCGATCGGTGGTCTCCACGAGCTGGTGCGCGAAGCCGGCGCGTTCGCGCTCATAGCTGTCGAGAAGACCATCGGGCGCTCGTCCCCTCAGCACCGCCGCGAGCTTCCACGCAAGATTGATCGCATCGCCGATCCCGGTGTTCATGCCCTGGCCGCCGACTGGGCTGTGCACATGCGCCGCGTCCCCCAGCAGGAAGGCACGCCCCTCCCGAAAGCGGTCAGCCACACGATGATGGACGCGATAGGTCGAGAACCAGTTGACCTTGTCGATGGTGAGCTGCAGCCCCTCGATGGCGCGGTGCCCGACGTCCTTGAAGGTGAGCTTGCTCACGTCTTCGCGCTCGTCACGGACCAGGCCAATTAGGCGTCCCCGCCCCTCGGCATAGGCAAGGAGCGCTACGAAGTCGCTGCTTTCGAGCGAAATATGCGCCTCACCATTGGCCGTCGGGCCGCTCACCTCGACGTCGGCGACGTAGAAAGTCTGATGATAGGTGCCGCCCTCGAACCCGACCGCGAGCTTGTGCCGCACCGCTGAACGGGCTCCGTCGCAGCCGGCGAGGTATCGCGCGGCACAGACCTCCTCGCTGCCGTCAGGCAGCCGAAGGCACGCGCGGACCGCGCCGCCCGCGTCTTCGAAGTCGACCAGCTCGGTCTGCCGCTCGACGGTGACGCCCATGGTTTCCAATCGCTCGGTCAGCAAGCGCTCATGATGATCCTGCGGATAGACCAGGACAAAGGGGTAGGGCGTCAGCTCCGCACCGGTGGGGCCAAACGGGATATGCGCCCTGATCCTGCCTTTCGCCCAAAGGTTGACGGACGGGTTGCGGTGTCCGGCCGCGATCACCGCTGTCGCGAGATCGAGCTGGCGATAGAGTTCAAGCGTGCGCGCATGCACCACCATCGCCCGCGACGTCGGGCCAGGACCGATATTCTTGTCGACGATGCGGACCTTCACCCCCTGGGCGGTCAGCCAGAGAGCAAGCACCAGCCCCGTCGGTCCCGCATCGACGATCAGAACGTCCTGTTCCGTCACCCTGCTCTCCGCTCGCCTTCGCCGGCGGCAAAAGTTGCGCCAGCATCTTCGCCGACCCTACGCCCACGCGACGGACAAAGCCAAGCTGCGCAGAAAATGCTTTGTGACAACTCGTCTGCGGAGCGTCCGGCGCTCACCTCCGGATCAGCCGCGCGCCCTCAAATGTGCGATCAACTGTTGCTGCCCCACGCCTATCACATGCTCCATCGCGCTTCGTGCACCTTCCTCGTTGCGAAGCCGGATTTCCTCGACGATGCGGATATGCGCGACGGCGACACGATCGATCTCGGCGCCATCGGCGGCCGCGTTGCTCAACCGGAAAACGCCCATCAGCGCCGCCTCGATCAGGCTGCCGACGGTCTGCATGAACGGATTGAGCGAAGCCTCGAGCAGGCGGAGGTGGAATTCGAGATCGGCGCGCGCCAGCGTTTGCGCGCTGTGCCCGGCATCGCCCATGGCGACCGCCAGCCGCATCATATGGGAGATATCGGCGTCCGTGGCGCGGCGCGCAGCCAGCCCAGCCGCATAGGGTTCCAGAGCGAGACGGACCTCGGTGACATGGCGCAGGAACTCCTCATCGACACCGGCCCGGAAATGCCAGGTAAGCACGTCGCCGTCGAAGAGGTTCCAGCTCGCCCGCGGCATCACGCGTGTGCCGATGCGGGCCCGCGCGACGACGAGCCCCTTGGCGGCGAGCGTCTTCATTGCTTCCCGCAGAACCGTGCGGGAGACGTTGAATCGTGCCGCAAGCTCCACGTCTCCGGGCAGGATGGCGCCGACGGCGAATTCCCCTGCGACAACCGCCTGGCCGAGCTCTTCGACGACGAGCCGGTGGCTCGTCCTTTTGCGCGGCGGCTGGAAGAATGACCACATCGCACGGTCCTTGCCAGATCACGCCGGCTGTCGGCGATGACGCGAGACGTAGATGATGCCCTTCTGCAAGAGGATGAAAGCAAACAGCAGAAGGCCGATCAGGATCTTCGTCCACCAGCTCGACAGCGATCCGTCGAAAGTGATGTAGGTCTGGATCAGACCCTGGATGAGGATGCCCACCAGCGTGCCGGCGACGAACCCCGAACCGCCGGTCAGGAGCGTCCCGCCGATGACGACCGCAGTGATCGCGTCCAGTTCGACGCCGACGGCGGCCAGCGAGTAGCCGGCCGACGTGTAGAGCGAAAAGACGATGCCGGACAGCCCCGCCAGCAGGCCCGAAAAGGCGTAGATGCGGATCGTCGTCGCCGCGACCGGAACGCCCATCAGCCGCGCGGTCGCCGTGCCACCGCCGAGCGCGTAGACGTTGGTGCCGAAGCGGGTGCGATGCGCCAGCACGATGCCGATGGCGAAGACGAACAGCATCAACCCGCCGATCAGCGTGATGCGCCCGCCGCCAGGCAGCTTGAAGTAGAGGCTTTTCAGCGTCGCGTAGAATGGATGCTTGATCGGAATGGAATCGATCGACAGCACGAAGGCAACGCCGCGCGCGAGAAACATGCCCGCAAGCGTGACGATGAAGGCGGGCATCTCCAGATAGTGGATGATCGCCCCCATCGCCGCGCCGAACAGCGTCGCGATCGTTAGAACCATCGCGAAGGCGACGAGTGGGTGGATGCTCGTGTGTTCCAGCACGACGGCCAGGAAAACGCCGGTGAACGCGATGACCGAACCGATGGAGAGATCAATGCCGCCCGAGAGGATGACGAAGGTCATCCCGACGGCCGCGATGCCGAGGAAGGCATTGTCGGTCAAAAGGTTTCCAATCACCCGCGTGGAGAGGATGTTCGGATACTGCGCGACGCAAAGCGCATAGCCGAGAAGAAAGATCACGAGCGTCGCGATCAGCGGAAGATATTTCGGCTTCATTTTGCAGCTCGCTCGCTCGGTTTGCTCGCGCCACGCGCCGGCACCAAGAAGGAAAAGGCGGTGCGGAACCGCGGCGACTGAAGCACCAGGATGAAGACAATGATCGCGGCCTTGATGATCAGGTTGAACTCCGGCGGGAAGCCGGAAAGAAGAATGCCGGTGTTGATCGCCTGGATGATGATCGCACCGAGCACCGATGCGGCAATGCTGAAGCGGCCGCCGAGCAGGGATGTGCCGCCGACCACGACCGAGAGGATGGCGTCGAGCTCCAGCCAGAGCCCGGCATTGTTGGCATCAGCGCCACGAATATCGGCGGCGGCAATGATGCCGGCGATGGCCGCACAAAGGCCGGAAAGAACATAGGCGGCGATCAGCAGCACGGGCGTTAGCACGCCGGACAGCGTACTCGCCTGACGATTGACGCCGATCGCTTCGATCAGCATGCCGAGCGCCGTCCGTCGGACGAGCATGGCGATCAGCACGCCGAAGACCAGCCAGATCACGACCGGCATCGGCAGGCCCGCGAAGGAACCGCTGCCGATGAAGGCGAGGCCGGGATCATTGAAGGTCAGGATCGCGCCCTCGGTGATGAGCTGGGCAATACCGCGCCCGGCGACCATCAGGACCAGTGTCGCAATGATCGGCTGGATGTCGAGCACCGCCACCAGCACCCCGTTCCACAGACCGCAAAGGATTCCGACGGCAAGCGTGATCAGCAGGGTTGCGGCGACCGAATGTCCCGACGTGATACAAGCAGCCGCGGTAGCGCCGCAGATCGCCATGACCGCGCCGACCGAGAGGTCGATGCCCTTGGTGGCAATGACGACGGTCATGCCGATTGCCAGCAGCACCACAGGGGCGCCGCGATTAAGGATGTCGATGAGGCTGCCATAAAGCCGGTCGTTCTGGATTTCCAGGTTGAGGAAGCCGGGAAACACGAGCGAAACCGCCACGATGATGACGCCAAGCGCGATCAGTTGCGGTAGCAACCGGTTGAAGTAGAGCCTGATGGTCGCGATCACGACGTCCTTCTTTCATTGGTTGCGGCGATCGCTTCGACGATCTGGTGGGCGGTAATCCGGTTGCCGTCGAGTTCGGCGACATGGGCGCGATCCCGAAGCACGATGATCCGCGTGCTGTAGGCGACCAGTTCCTCGATCTCTGACGAGACGACGATCAGCGACAGCCCCTTCTCGCGCAGCGCCTCAATCAGCTTGACGATCTCCGCATGGGCGCCGACGTCGATACCGCGCGTCGGCTCGTCGAGAATCAGGAATTCGGGCTCGGTCGCGAGCCAGCGCGCCAGGATCGCCTTCTGCTGGTTGCCGCCGGACAAGAGCTTGATTGGCTTTTCGCGATCGGCCGTGCGGATATCGAGCGCGCGGATGTAGTGGTCCGCCAGCCGGTTCTGGTCCGCCCGGGCGATCGGCCGTGTCCAGCCACGGCGCGCCTGCAGGGCGAGCACGATGTTCTCGCGTACCGAGAGGTCGCCGATGATGCCTGATGTCTTGCGGTCCTCCGGGCAGAAGCCGAAGCGATGGCGGATGGCGGCACGCGGTGATGAGAGGTCGACCGCGCGGCCGTCGATCTCGGCCTCGCCGCTGTCGGCACGATGGGCCCCGAAGAGAAGCTCCGCCGTTTCCGTGCGACCGGAGCCGAGCAGGCCCGCCATGCCGACGACTTCACCAGCGCGGACATCGAGGTCGAAGGGACGGACGCGACCCTTGCGACCGTAATTGCGAAACCGGTAGCGCAACGGTCCTTCCTGGGCCTGCGCGCGCGGTGCGTGGATTTCCGCCGCCAGTTCACGGCCGATCATCATCGCGATCAGTTCGCGCCGATCAAGATTGGCAGTTTCACGGGTTCCGACGAGTTGCCCGTTCCTGAGCACCGTTATCCGGTCTGAAACCTCGTAGACCTGTTCAAGGAAGTGGGTGACGAAGATGATGCCGAGCCCACGCGCCTTGAGGCGCCGGACAATGCGAAACAGCATCGCCACCTCGTGCGCGTCGAGGCTTGCCGTCGGCTCGTCGAGAATCAACACCTTGCCTGAGAGATCGACCGCGCGGGCGATGGCGACGACCTGCTGGATCGCGACCGAATAGCTTGCAAGATCGCGGGTGACGTCGATGTCGAGTTCATAGTCGGCGAGCAGCTCCTGCGCACGCCGGTTCATGGCGCTAACGTCGACCATGCCGAAGCGCCGGGGCTGGCGCCCGAGGAAGAGATTCTCGGCAACGGTCAGGTTCGCCAGCAGGTTGACCTCCTGGTAGACCGTGCCGATACCGAGCGTCTGGGCCTCGAACGTGTCGCGCGGATCGACCTCCGCGTCATCGAGCAGGATGGCGCCGCCGTCGCGGCGGTAGGCGCCGGTCAGGCATTTGATAAGAGTAGACTTGCCGGCGCCGTTTTCGCCAAGCAGCGCATGAACTTCTCCGCGCCGCAGGTGAAAATCGACCTTGTCGAGGGCCCTTGTGCCCGGGAAGGTCTTTTCGATCCGGATCGCCTGGAGAATGTGGTCATTGGTCTGCATCGGTACCGTCTCCGCGATGCTGGTATCTGTCGGACGAGAAGCACGGCCTGTCTGCGACAAGCAGCGCTCTTCAGCCGGAAACTTGGAAAAGAGCGTGGCCCGCGCGAGAAGCAGCGCGGGCCACGGCCGACATCAGTAGCCGAGGCCTTTCTTTTCCTCGTAGACCTTCAGCGGCTCGTCGGCCTGAGTGTAAAGTTTCGATTCCGTCTGGATCCACTTCGGCGGTGCCGTGCCATCCTTCTGGTACGCGGCAAGCGCATCGAAGGCGGGGCCGGCCATGTTCGGCGTCAGCTCGACCGTGGCATTGGCTTCACCGGCGGCCATAGCCTGGAAGATGTCCGGAACCGCATCGATCGAGACGACAAGGATATCCTTGCCCGGCTTCAGGCCGGCTTCCTTGATCGCCTGGATGGCGCCGACCGCCATGTCGTCGTTGTGGGCATAGAGCGCGCAGATGTTCTTGCCGCCGTCCTCCGCCTTGAGGAAGCTTTCCATGACTTCCTTGCCCTTGGTGCGGGTGAAGTCGCCGGTCTGGCTGCGGACGATTTTCAGGTTGTCGTGGCCGGAAAGCGCCTGCTCAAAGCCCTTCTTGCGGTCGATTGCCGGCGAGGAGCCGGTCGTGCCCTGAAGCTCGACGACGTTGCAGGGCTTGCCTGCCGTGGCGTCGACGAGCCACTTGCCGGCAACATTGCCTTCGTGCACGAGGTCGGAAGTTACCGCGGTCAGATAGAGATCCTTCGAGGCATCGACGGTGCGGTCGAGCAGGATGACCGGAATTTCCGCGTCCTTTGCTTCCTGCAGCACCTCGTCCCAGCCGGTAGCGACGACCGGGGCGACGAGGATGGCGTTCACGCCCTGCGCGATGAAGGAGCGGATCGCCTTGATCTGGTTTTCCTGTTTCTGCTGCGCATCAGCGAATTTGAGGTCGATGCCGCGCTGCTCTGCCTGCTGCTTGGTCAGCGTCGTCTCGGCGGCGCGCCAGCCGGACTCCGAGCCGATCTGCGAAAAGCCGACGACCAGATCGGCCGCGGAAGCACTGCCGAGCGTGCAGGCAGCAAGGATCGTTGCACTCGCAAGTGCCTTGGCGATTTTCATGATTTCCTCCCAAAGAAAGCTGCCTCCAAGCAGCCATCGAGAAAAAATCATATAATATTACTTTTGTAAACGGGCACTTTTCATCTAACGCGCAAGACGTCGATGAAATTCATCGGAGGTCGCAGAAGGCTGAACGCGGGCCGGCCGACCCCGACGCGGGAGCGTCGGAACGTTCAGAGGACTAGCGGGCGAAAACAGGCGCCTTCCGCTACGCGCTAGGCCCTCGCCAGCAATGTGCCGGCGGCGCTGGCGGTCATCACGAGAACCACGCCGAAGATCTGGTTGAGGGAGAGCGCCTGCCCGAGAACGAGGAAGCCGGCGCCGGCGCCGATGGCCGGCTCAAGGCTCATCAGGATGCCGAAGGCCGACGGCTGCATGCGACGGAGCGCCATGAACTCGAGCGCGTAGGGGAGCAACGGCACCAGAATGGCGAGCCCAGCCGTCATCAGCACCATGTCGAAGGAGAAACCGGATTGAACCTGATGCAGCCCGAACGGCATCGCGAAGACTGCTGCAAACAGCAGCGAAACAGCAAGTCCCTCCAATCCCCTGAAGCGTTGGCCGGCATTTTTCATCAACACGATGTAACCGCCCCAGCCGATCGCCGCGCCGAAGGCGAAAAGCAGCCCGCGCGTATCCGCCACCCAGGCGGTACCGTCCCAGGAGAGGCAGAGTACGCCGGCGGCGGCGATAACGGGGCAAAGCAGGCGCCAGCCACGGCCGCCGAAAATCGCAGCGACCGTCAACGGACCGAGAAACTCGATCGCAACCGCAAGGCCGAGCGGGATGCGCGCGATCGCCGCGAAGAAGCAGAGCGTCATCACGGCCATCGTGGCGCCGAGCGAAAGCGCCGAAAGCCACTGCGACCGGGTGTAGCTGAGGAAGGGTGGGCGGACGAGGAGCAGCAGAAATGCCGCCGCCCAGGAGAGCCGCAGCCAGGTCGCGCCAAAAGCCCCGACGCTTTCCATCGCCGGCTTGGAGAGTGCAGCGCCGAACTGCACACTCGACATGGAGAGCAAACAAAAAACGATCGCGACAGAGACACGCCCTGTGGAATCGTCCGTCGTACCCTGCACGCTCCATCCGCTATCCGCAGTCGTCTCCGTTTCCGCCATGTCCATTCTCCCGTTGGGCTTGAACCGACATAGCAATTCCGGCACAATAAGGAACGCTGATAGTTGTGATGTCGCCATAAAGGATCGTTATATGCATGACCTCGACATCGGCCTGCTGCGCGCTTTCGTCGTGACCGCCGAGTGCGGCAGCGTCAGCGGCGCTGCCCAGCGGCTGGCACGGACTCAAGCCGCCGTCAGCATGCAGTTGCGCCGGCTGGAGGACGATGTCGGCGCCAGGCTTTTGAACCGCAGCACCAGGGGCATGGACCTGACCGAAGCCGGGCATGTGCTGTTTCCCTATGCCCAGAAGATGCTGGGACTGAGCGAAGGAGCCCGGCGAGCGCTCGCCGGGCAGGCGCTCCGGGGCCCGATCCGCTTCGGCATGA
The DNA here is from genome assembly GCF_001429285.1 of Ensifer sp. Root278. GTDB lineage: Bacteria > Pseudomonadota > Alphaproteobacteria > Rhizobiales > Rhizobiaceae > Ensifer. The sequence continues at coordinate 392,551 of NZ_LMJJ01000043.1, read as the reverse complement.
TCGAGGACATCGCCGTCGGCTCGCTGCCAAGGGCACTGCAGCGCTTCGCCGAATGTCATCCGAACGTGGGGCTCGAACTGACGGTCACCGAAAGCACCGTGTTGTCGGAGAAGCTGTCGCAGGGTCAACTCGATGTCGCGATCGGCGATCCGGCCCTGATCCGTGGTGAGCCGATCCTCACCTGGCGGCTGCCGCTGCGCTGGGTCGCGGCGCGCGGTTTCGTGCTCCCGCAGGAAGGGCCTTTGCCGCTCGTCACCTTCGACGGGGTCTGCACCTGGCGCCACAAGATGATTGAAGCGCTGAAGGGCGGGGATCGGCCTTGGCGCACGGTACTGACGAGCGCCAGCCTCTCCTCGATCCAGTCGATGATCGAGGCGGGGCTCGGCATCGCCGTTTTGCTGGATCTCAATATCCGCGCCAACACGATGCGGGTCCTCGGGACCGAAGAGGGCCTGCCGCCCGCCCCGGTGATCGAACTCGGGCTTTTCGCGGCCGATCACCAGGGACTTTCATCACGCCCGGTCTCAGCACTGTGGGCGTTCCTTTCCGAAGAGCTTCAGGCGCAGGCATTGGCAACCGGCCGCGCTGCGTGATCTCGACCGCGGTTGCGTCACGCTCGACGAACGAAAATACAACGCCCAGAGATTGAAAAAACCCGAGCAAAATTTTACTAAATAAAGATTGCGCCGCGCCCGAAGCCTGGGTTGTGGCGGCGGGCAGGACGTTGGACATGGTAACAATCAAGGAAATCGCTTCGGCTGTCGGGGTCTCTTCGGCGACCGTCTCACGGGTGCTGAATTACGATCCAACGCTTTCGATCTCCACCAAGAAGCGGCAGGCAATCATCGAAACGGCCGAGGCGCTGAACTATGCGACGCCCCGCAACCGCGGGCGCGGCGCGGGACCGATGCAGGGCCTGAAATTCGCGCTGGTGCATTTCCTCCAGCCCGCCCAGGAACTGATCGATCCCTATTATGTCGGCGTCCGGCTCGGCATCGAAAACCGTTGTCAGGCGCTGAAGATCGAGGTGGTCAAGGTCTTCCACAACGGCAACCTGCCGGAGGCGGCGATACTGCAGGGCGCCAACGGCGTCGTTGCCGTCGGCCACCATTACGGCGAAGAGGTCCACTGGCTGCGGCGGCACAGCCGCCACCTGGTCTTTGCGGATTTCGCCCCCGACGACGATGTCGACGACAGCGTGATGAGCGACGTGTCCGTGGCCATGAACCGCCTGCTTCAAGGCATATACGGCATGGGTTACCGCCGAATCGGCTTTCTCGGCTGGATCGACGCCTTCCGCGACAAGGACGACATCCATTCGGAGCGCCGCTGCCGCGCCTTCATCCACTGGATGACGAAAGCCGGCCTCTACGATCCGGAACTCTGCATGGTCGAGAAGCTGACGCCGGACAGCGGCTATACGCTCGCCAAGGCGATGCTGTCGAAACCCAACCCGCCCAAAATCCTGGTCACCTGCAACGACAATATGGCGATCGGCGCCTACCGTGCCATTCACGAGATGGGCCTTCGAATCCCTGACGATGTCGCCGTGGCAAGCTTCAACGACATACCCGTCGCGCAGTTTCTCGGGCCGCCGCTTTCGACGGTCAAGATCCCGGCCGAAGTAATCGGCGAGACGGCCGTCGACCTATTGATCGAGCGCCTGACCGGACGCGACGTCGCCAAGAAGGTGATCCTCGGAACAGAGATGGTCTGGCGCGGCAGCACGGCCACGACGGGCTCCGTCGCTGGCCCGTAATACAGCCGGCAAAAAACACGGTGGTAAAAATTTACTGAAATATTGCCTTCTTCAGAATTTTGCGAAATACTCCGCGCCGAGACTAGGAGGAACGTCTCGGGGAACGAAATTCGAGGGAGGAAAACAATGGACATGCGTATCTATCTGCCGCGCTTTAGCGCCATCGTGCTTGCCGGCGCCAGCCTCTTGGCGGTGACTGCGGCGCAAGCCAAGGAAATCACCGTCTGGTGCTGGGATCCCAACTTCAACGTTGCGATCATGAAGGAGGCTGGCGCGCGTTATACCAAGACGCATCCGGACGTCACCTTCAACATCGTCGATTTCGCCAAGGCCGACGTTGAGCAGAAGCTGCAGACCGGCCTTTCGTCCGGCACTGCAGACGCGCTACCCGACATCGTGCTGATCGAGGATTATGGCGCGCAGAAATATCTGCAATCCTTCCCCGGCGCCTTCGCGCCGCTCTCCGGCACGGTCGATTACTCCGGCTTTGCTCCCTACAAGGTCGAGCTGATGACGCTGGATGGCCAGGTCTATGGCATGCCGTTCGATTCCGGCGTTACAGGCATGTACTACCGCAAGGACTATCTCGAAGCGGCAGGCTTCAAGCCGGAGGACATGCAGGGCATCACCTGGGACCGCTTCATCGAGATCGGCCAGCAGGTCGAAGCCAAGACCGGCAAGAAGATGATGGGTCTCGACCCGACCGACGCCGGCCTCGTGCGCATCATCATGCAATCGGCCGGGCAATGGTACTTCGACAAGGAAGGCAAGGCGAACATCACCGGCAACGCCGCGCTGAAGGGAGCGCTGGAGACGGTCGGCAAGATCATGTCTTCCAACATCTACAAGCCGGCCGCCGGCTGGGCCGACTGGGTCGGAACCTTCACTTCCGGTGACGTCGCCACCGTCATCACCGGCGTCTGGATCACCGGCACCGTCAAGGCGCAGCCGGACCAGTCGGGCAAGTGGGGCGTGGCGCCGATCCCGGCCCTTTCGATCGACGGCGCGACGCACGCCTCGAACCTCGGCGGATCGAGCTGGTACGTGCTCGAAAGCTCGGCGGAGAAAGCCGAGGCGATCGACTTCCTGAACGCGGTCTACGCCAAGGACGTCGATTTCTACCAGACGATCCTGCAGGACCGCGGCGCCGTCGGCTCGCTGCTCGCTGCCCGTGGCGGGGCCGCCTATGGCGAGGCCGATGCCTTCTTCGGCGGTGAAAAGGTCTGGCAGAACTTCTCCGACTGGCTCGCGAAGGTTCCCTCGGTCAACTACGGCGTCTTCACCAACGAGGCGGACACCGCGGTCACCGCGCAATTGCCGGCGCTGCAGCAGGGAACACCTGTCGACGACGTGCTGAAGGCGATCGACGCCGAGGTCAGCGCACAGGTCCAGTAATCGCTACGGCGATTGTCTGCACCACTCCTGGCCGTGGCGATTGCGCCGCGGTCAACGGCTCCTGCTATCCATGGGGATGATGATGGCTCTCGCGCGCCGCGGCGGCATCGGCCGATACTACAACGTCAATGGCTGGCTCTTCGTTGCGCCGGCGCTCGGGCTGATCGCCCTTTTCATGATCTATCCGATCGTGTGGTCGCTCTGGATGTCGTTCCAGTCCGGCCGCGGCATGATGCTGAAATTCGCCGGCTTCGCCAACATCGTCCGTCTCTGGAACGACCCGGTCTTCATCAAGGCGCTCACCAACACGCTGACCTATTTCGTCGTGCAGGTGCCGATCATGATCTTGCTGGCGCTAATCCTGGCGTCATTGCTCAACAATCCGAGGCTCGTCGGCCGCGGCTTCTTCCGCACCGCCATCTTCCTGCCCTGCGTCACCTCGCTCGTCGCCTATTCGGTGCTGTTCAAAGGCATGTTCGCGCTCGACGGCATCGTCAACTCGACGCTTGAGGCGATCGGCATCATCGCCTCGCCGATCCCGTGGCTGACGCATCCCTTCTGGGCGAAGGTGCTCGTCATCATCGCCATCACCTGGCGCTGGACCGGCTACAACATGATCTTCTACCTCGCGGCGATGCAGAACATCGACAAGTCGATCTATGAGGTCGCGCGGATAGACGGGGTGCCTGCCTGGGCGCGCTTCACCCACATCACCATCCCGCTCCTGAAGCCCGTCATCCTGTTCACCACGATCATCTCGACCATCGGCACGATCCAGCTCTTCGACGAGGTCTACAACCTGACCGAGGGCAAGGGCGGACCGTCCAACGCGACGCTGACGCTGTCGCTCTACATCTACAACCTGACCTTCCGTTTCATGCCGAACTTCGGCTACGCGGCGACGGTCTCCTACGTGATCGTCGTGCTCGTCGCCCTGCTCGCTTGCCTTCAGTTCTTCGCGGCACGGGAGCGCGACCGATGAACAACGGATCCGCACGCATCGCAACCGCCATCGTCACCTACGGCTTCGTCGGGCTGATGGCCTTTCTCTCGATCTTCCCCTTCGTCTGGATGCTGCTCGGCGCCACCAATTCGTCGATCGACATCATCAAGGGCAAGATGCTGCCGGGCAGCGCGCTCGCCACCAACATCGCCACCTTCTTCACCCAGGTGAATGCGCCGCTGGTCTTCTGGAACTCGGCCAAGATCGCCATACTGGCAACGGCGCTGACGCTCGCCGTCTCGTCGCTTGCCGGCTATGGCTTCGAGATGTTCCGCTCGCGCCATCGTGACCGGATCTACAGCGCCTTGCTGTTGACGATGATGATCCCGTTTGCGGCGCTGATGATCCCGCTCTTCATCATGATGGGCAAGGCGGGGCTGATCAACACCCACCTCGCGGTCGTCTTGCCGACGATCGGCTCGGCCTTTATCGTCTTTTACTTCCGCCAGTGCACCAAGGCGTTCCCTTCGGAGCTGCGCGATGCCGCCAAGGTCGACGGCCTGAAGGAATGGCAGATTTTTCTCTACATCTACGTGCCGGTGATGCGTTCGACCTACGCGGCGGCCTTCATCATCGTCTTCATGACGGCGTGGAACAACTATCTCTGGCCGCTGATCGTGCTGCAGTCGAACGAGACGAAGACAATCACACTCGTCGTCTCCTCGCTCGCCTCCGCCTACTACCCCGATTACGGCGTCGTCATGGTCGGCACCATTCTCGCAACGCTTCCCACCCTCGCGGTCTTTTTCTTCATGCAACGCCAATTCGTCCAGGGAATGCTGGGCTCAGTCAAATAGGAATGATGATGCGTTCTGTTACCTCTTTCAACGATTCCTGGGTCTTCTCCGAAGGCTCCGCCGCCACTGAAGCCGGCCGCCTGCAGGCGGGCAGGCCCGTGAGCCTGCCGCACAATGCGGTGGAACTGCCGTTCAATTACTTCGACGAGGCCTCCTATCAGCGCGCTTTCACCTATCAAAAGCCGCTCGCCTGGCGTCGGGAGTTCCATGGCCGCGAGGTCTCGCTCGTCTTCGACGCTGCGATGGCCGATGCCGTCGTCTATCTCAACGGCGAAGAGATCGTTGCCCACAAGGACGGCTATACGCCCTTCGAAGCGCGCCTGACCGACAGGCTGCGGGAGGGCGACAACCTGATCACTGTCAAGATCGACGGCAGCGAAAACCCGGAGATCCCACCCTTCGGCGGCCGCATCGATTATCTGACCTATGCCGGCATCTATCGCGACGTCTGGCTGAAGGTCACCGACGCGGTTTCGATCGCCAACATCAAGATCGAGACCCGCGATGTCCTCAGCGACGCCAAGTCCGTCACGGTCCGTTGCGATCTCGCCAATCCGCAAAGCTTGACGTTCGCCGGAACTGTCACGGCACTGCTCAAGGACACGAACGGCAAGGTGCTGGCGGAAGCCATCGGCGAGACCCGCGGTGAGAGCGTCACATTGGAGATTACCGGTCTCAAGGGGCTTTCGCTCTGGGATATCGACAGTCCCGTCCTCTACGAGGCGGAGGTGCAACTGCGCAGCGATCGCGGCAGCGACCGGCTCTCGTCGCGCTTTGGCTTCCGTACAGCAGAGTTCACCACGGAAGGTTTCAAGCTCAACGGCCGGCCGCTGAAGATCCGTGGTCTCAACCGCCACCAGGCCTTCCCCTATGTCGGCTATGCCATGGGCCGGACGGCCCAGGAGCGCGATGCCGAGATCCTGAAGAACACGCTACATTGCAACCTTGTCCGCACCTCGCACTATCCGCAATCCAAATGGTTTCTCGACCATTGCGACCGCATCGGCCTGCTCGTCTTCGAGGAAATCCCCGGCTGGCAGCATATCGGCGGTGAGGCCTGGAAGCAGGAGGCGATCCAAAACGTCCGCCGTATGATCGAGCGCGACTGGAACCATCCGTCGATCATCATCTGGGGCGTGCGCATCAACGAGTCGCAGGATTCCCACGATTTCTACGTCGAGACCAACCGGCTGGCGCGCGAACTCGACCCGACGCGGCAAACCGGCGGCGTGCGCTACATCACCGACAGCGAGTTCCTCGAAGACGTCTACACGATGAACGACTTCATCCTCGGCAACGAGGAACTGCCGGGGGCAAACCGCCCGCGCACGGCGCTGCGCCCACAGCAGGAATGCACCGGGCTCAATCGCAAGGTGCCCTACCTCATCACCGAATTCGGCGGCCACATGTACCCGACGAAGATCTACGATCAGGAGCAGCGCCAGGCCGAGCATGTGCGCCGGCACCTGGAGGTGCTGAACGCCGCGCATGGGGACCCCGGCATCTCCGGCGCCATTGGCTGGTGCATGTTCGACTACAACACCCACAAGGATTTCGGCTCCGGCGATCGGATCTGCTATCACGGCGTCATGGACATGTTCCGCCAGCCCAAGTTTGCAGCCTATGTCTACGCCAGCCAATGCGAGCCGTCGGAGGAAGTGGTGATGAAGCCGGTCACTTTCTGGGCGCGCGGTGAGCGCAATATCGGCGGCGTGCTGCCTTTGATCGTGCTCACCAATTGCGACGAGGTCGAGCTGAAATACGGCTTGCTGGTGAAGCGCGTCGGTCCGGACCGCGAAAATTTCCCGCATCTGCCGCATCCGCCTGTGGTCATCGACCATCGCCACTTCACCAAGGACGAACTCGGCGTCTGGGGCATGAAGTGGGAAGACGCCGCGTTCACCGGCTTCATCGACGGCAAGGCCGCAGCCAGCCTGCGCATGGTCGCTGACCCGGTGCCGACGACGCTCGAGGTCGTGGCAGACAACGCGACGCTGCGGGCCGAAGGGCGTGACAGTGTTCGCGTGATCGTGCGCGCGCTCGACCAGGCCGGCAACGTCCTGCCGTTCCTCAACGATGCGGTCGACGTCACCGTCACCGGCCCTGCCCGATTGCTTGGGCCGGAGCGCCTCGTCTTCCAGGGTGGTTCGACCGGCTTCTGGCTGGAGACGACGGGTGCTGCTGGCGGCATCGCCGTCGCGGTAACCTCGACACGGCTTGGATCCGTAAGACTGGAACTTTCGGCAGTGGCAAGCGAGGCAGCGGCTGCATGAGCGAACTCCAACTCAGCGACGTCAGAAAGTCCTACGGCAACTTCGAGGTCATCAAGGGGGTCGACCTCGACATCAAGACCGGCGAGTTCGTCGTCTTCGTCGGTCCGTCCGGCTGCGGCAAGTCGACCCTGCTTCGGATGATCGCCGGTCTCGAAGAGATCACATCCGGTGATCTCACGATCGACGACGAGCGGATGAACGATGTCGATCCGTCAAAGCGCGGCATCGCTATGGTCTTCCAGTCCTACGCGCTCTATCCGCATATGACGGTTCGAGAAAACATGGGCTTCGCGCTGCGCTTTGCCGGCGTGCCGAAGGCTGAGATCGAACAACGGGTCGGTGAGGCTGCGATCATTCTCGAGCTCGGCCCGCTGCTCGACCGCAAGCCGAAACAGCTTTCCGGCGGCCAGCGCCAGCGCGTGGCGATCGGCCGGGCGATCGTGCGGCATCCGAAGATTTTCCTCTTCGACGAGCCGCTGTCCAACCTCGATGCGGAACTGCGCGTGCACATGCGCATCGAGATCGCGCGGCTGCACAAGAAGCTCGCGACCACGATCGTCTATGTCACCCATGACCAGGTCGAGGCGATGACGCTTGCCGACAAGATCGTCGTCATGCGCAACGGCGTGGTCGAACAGGTCGGCTCGCCGCTCGACCTCTACGATGATCCCGCCAATCTGTTCGTCGCCGGCTTCATCGGCTCACCGAAAATGAACTTCTTGAAGGGGATCGTCGACGCTGGCGGAACGCAGGTACGTCTGCCCGACTTCGGCAACGCGACTATTCCAGTGGCCATCAAGGGAGCTACGCCTGGGAGCTCCGTGACCATCGGCATCCGGCCCGAACATTTCGGCGACAGCGGCTCGGCAAGCCTCGATCTGACGATCGACATGCTGGAACACCTCGGCGGCGAGACCTTCGCCTATGCCCGCCATGGCGACGGCGAATTGATCATCATCGAGACCAAGAATGGTCGCGGCCTGAAGTCCGGCGATAGCATCGCCGCCCGCTTCGATCCGGCCGCCGTTTTGGTGTTCGACGCAGACGGAAGGCGTCTGCGGTAGAGCAATTCCAGGAAAAGTGCGAAACGGTTTTCCGTCCGGAATTGCGTAATTTCAAAGAAATAGATCACTTCAGTGTTTCGATGAAACAATGAAATGATCTGGACAGCCCGCGCGTGTTGTTGTGCCGGCGCCATCCCTCTGGAGATGGCGCCGGTCGAATCCTACTGGAACATGCCCTTCGGCGTCTCACCCTTCAGGAAGGGTTCGATGAAAGCGTAGAGCAGGTCCGTCTGGTTGATGACTGCGGTGTGCGACGTTGCCGGCAGGATGGCGAGGCACGAGGCAGCCAGAGGCTTGCCCATGTCGCCCATCGCGCCGCCGCCGAGCAGGCGGAACAATGCCAGCGTGTGCTCCAACGTCGCCACATCGGCATCGCCGGCGATGACAAGAACCGGCGCCTTCAGCGCCTTGACGTCCGCCTCCCAGGCCATCGGTTCTTTTTCGAGCTGGATCAGCTTCTTGACCAAATCTGGAAAGCCATCCGGATTGGCGGCGAGCTTGCGGTAGTCTTCGGCAAAGGGCATGCCGACGAACATCTCGACGGTCATCTGCGGGATGAATGCTTTGAATTCCGGCTGCCAGCCCTCGGCATCGTAGCCGACGGACGCGGCCGCAAGCTTGTTCACCTTCTCCGGATGACGGATCGCCAGCTGCAGGCCGGCAGCCGCACCCATCGAGTAGCCGAAGACATCGGCCTTCTTGAGATCGACGGCATCCATGAAGGCGGCGACGTCGTCCGCGAGGTTCGGATAGGTGATCGGGCGATCGATATCATTGGTGCGACCATGACCCTGGAGCTCGATCGCATAGACCTTGTGGGTCTCGGCCAGCTTCGGAATGATCGCGCCCATCGACGGAATGTTCATATAGGCGCCGTGCAGCACGACCAGCGGTTCGCCCTCGCCCGAGACCTCGTAATACATCTTCATGCCGTTGACATCGACGCGATTGCCCACCGGCTCGGCCCCAGCAAATGCGGTGCCGGAAATCAACAGGGCGCCTGCGATCAAAGCGGTACGGAACATGCATAATCTCCTTGTTGTCAGCGCGGTCCAAAACCGCCTTCGGGATTAAGACGCGCGGCGCCTTCCCATCCCGACGTCGACAATCAAGAAAATTTCGGCCTGCACTGCGGCGCGCCGAAAGGGTCTCGCGCGTCAGTCGCCGCTACAGGCGTTCAGCTCGGCGGATTGAGTTTCGGCCGCAGGCCGGCGAACTCCGAGACGACGAAGTCTATGAGCTTTCGCACCCGCGGGAGATTGCGCGTCTCCTGGTGCACGCCGAGCTTCAACGACAGCACTGGTGCGGCAACGCCGAGGTCCACCGACACAAGGCCGTCCCGGCCGGCCGCAAGGAAGTGCGGAAGCGTCGCGAGCGCCGCGCCGGTTTCGACAGCACTCAGTTGCGAGCGGATCGAGTTCGCGCGCAACATCACCCTCGCATCCGGCAAGAGGTCCTTCAGCCAGGTAGAGAGCGACACCCGCACCGGTACCTCAGCCAGTTCGACAATGGCATGATTGCTGCTGCCACCCTTCGCGCTTGGATGGCCGAAGCGATCGAGGTAGGCCTGCATCGCAAACAGGCCGTAGCGGATATCGGCAACCTTGCGCTCGACGGTATCGCTTTGGTCGAAGCTGCCAAAGCGGAAGGCAATATCGGCATCCCGACGGGACAGGTTGAAGCGTCGGCCGTCATTCAACAGATGAATGGCGCCGGGATGGGCCGTGGCAAATTTCGTCAGGATCGGCGCGAGCAGGTAGTCTCCGGGCCAGTCGAGGCTGGTCACGGTGATGTTGCCCGCCAGCGCATCGTCCTGCGCGGCCAGGCGACGCTCGACCGTAAGTGCTGCCTCCTCCATCTGCTCGAGCGCCGACAGGATGGACAGGCACGCCGCAGTCGGCACAAGGCCGTTTGTTTGCCGTTCGAACAGCTTCTGCTGCGTCTTCTGCTCGAACGCGTCGAGGCGGCGGCTGAGTGTCGGCTGGGTCGTTCCCAGAGCCCGCGCCGCCGCGCTCAGCGAGCCGTGGCGTGCCAACAGCTGAACAAGATGGAGTTCGTCCCAGTCCATGCCACCTCAGGGTTCAGCCGGCCGAGGCGGCTCGCCTCGACGGTAATTCATAGGCACTTTCGTGCCCGCCGTCATGCCCCCGTCGATCGGCAGCACCACACCGGTGATGTAACTCGCCTCATCGGAACAGAGCCAGAGGACGCTTGCGGCCACCTCCTCCACTCGGCCAAGCCGGCGCATCGGCGTCGAAAGTGCTGCGTGCCGCTGGATTTCCGCGCCTGCAGCTTCGAGATGGTGGGTGAGGATCGGCCCGGGCGCGACGACATTGATCCGGATTCCCTGGTCGGCGTAATCGAGCGCCGCGGCCTTGGTCAGCCCGATGATCCCGGCCTTTGCACTGACATAGGCAGCCAGCCCGGAAGTGCCGTTGACCCCGGCGACGGAGGCCATGTTGACGATCGCACCACCGTCACCCCTCGCCATCGCCTCGATCTGATAGCGCATGCCGAGAAAGGTGCCGCGAATATTGGTGCGGATACCGCGATCGAAACCTTCGATGTCGAGATCGGCAAGCGGCGCCGGTACGGTTCCATCCGTCGCATTGTTGAAGGCGGCGTCGAGCCGGCCATAGTGCTGCATCACGCGCGCAAGCGCCTGCTTCATGGCAATCTCGTCGCCGACATCCGCGGCGATCGCCAGTGCATTGCCGCCCGCCTCACGGATGGAGACCGCCAGCGCCTCGAGCGCCGTCTGCGAACGGGAAAGAAGGACAACGGATGCACCGGCCTGCGCAAAGGCGCGGGCAGTGGCCGCGCCGATACCCTTGCTGGCGCCTGCGACCAAGGCGACCTTTCCTGCGAATCCAAGATTGTTTGTGTTCATCAACCCGACTCCATCTGACGCTGTCGCACCGTTTCTAGCGTCGGACAGCGACGGCTGCTTCGTGCAGGCGCGTATGCCTCCCATACGTGGATCGACGATCGACTTTCGACGCGAACCGGATTGCCTTTGTCCCGCAGCCCATCGTCGCCCTGAAGCGTCGAGCGGGCCGTCGTTCGAGAAGCACAGGAGGCGATCATGGATGCAATCGCGACAAGGCAATGGAGATCGGAGCGCCGGAGCCGGCTGAAGGCCGAACTCGACCGGGTGATTGCGGAGGCCCTGGATGAACAGCGTATCGTCGGCACGGTCGTGGAGGTCCTCGTCGACGGCGAGCCCGCCTACAAACGGGCCGCCGGCCTCGCGGACCGCGAAGCGGACCGGCCAATGACCGAGGACAGCATCTTCCTGCTCTCCTCGGTCGCAAAGCCGATCGTCACGGTCGCCGCTCTTAGCCTGGTGCAAAGCGGCACCATCGGTCTCGACGATACCGTGTCGGAATGGCTGCCCGCGTTCAGGCCGTGGCTACCGGACGGCAGCGTACCTGCGATCACCGTCCGCCATCTCCTGACACACAGCGCCGGCTTGAGCTACGTGTTCATGGAGCAAGGCGACGGCCCCTACCACCGGCACGCCATCAGCAGCGGCTTCGATGACACCGACGACGATCTCCCTGCCCTCATCGGCAAGCTCAAAGACATCCTGCTGTCCTATGCGCCCGGACATGGCTGGGGCTATTCGATGAGCCTCGACGTGCTCGGCGCCGTTATCGAAGAGGCGACAGGATCGAAGCTGCCGCAGGCGATCGCTGCGCTCGTCACAGGCCCGATGGCGATGAACGACACCGCCTTCTCCGTGGCCGATCCACGCAGGCTCGTGGCCCATTACGGCGACGCGTCGCCACGGCCGCGGCGGCTTGTTGGCGACGATGCGGTTCCCTTCTTCGGCAATCCCGTGCGCCTCTCGCCCGGCCGAATCTTCAATCCGCGGGCCTTTCCCTCCGGCGGCGCCGGCATGGCAGGCACGGCCGGCGACGTGATCCGCCTTCTCGAAAACCTCAGAACCGGGCATTCGCCGGCGGTCGACGTCCCTACCAGCCGCTCGATGTTCGACATTCAGGCAAGGACCGGCGGATTGGCCGCGGGCGCCGGATGGGAGTTCGGTTTCGGCGGTGCGGTCCTCGTCGAACCCGAGACGGCCGGAACGCCGCAGTCGCCCGGCACGCTGCAATGGGACGGCGCCTACGGGCACAAGTGGTTCATCGACCCGGTCCGCGGCTTGACCGTCGTTGCGCTCACCAACACCGCCTTTGAAGGCATGAACGGACGCTTCCCGGTCGATCTCCGCGACGCCATCTATCGGAGCCTCTAACCATGCGGAACGCCTCGTTTCCCGTCGACCTCGGCCGTTACTTCGCCCGCATCGGTTACTCCGGGCCGCAATCGCCCGATCTGGCAACGCTCGGCGGCATCATTGCTCGCCATGCGGCGTCGATCCCCTTCGAGGCCATCGATGTGCTGCTTGCCCATCCGGTCGAGTTGTCGCCGGCGGCAATCGACAGCAAGCTCATCGACCGCAAACGCGGCGGCTACTGCTTCGAACAGAACAGCCTTTTGCAGCGTGTACTCAGTGCGCTCGGCTATCGGGTGGAGCCCTTGACGGCCCGCGTCCTGTGGATGCGCGAACCCGAGGCGCCGCCGGCGGCATGGTCGCATATGGCGCTTCGCGTCTTCGTGAACGATGTCGGCTATCTCGTCGATGTCGGTTTTGGCAGTTGCGTGCCGACCGCGCCGCTGCGCTTCGACAGGACCACGCCACAGCCGACGCCGCATGAGCCGTTCCGCCTCAGCCGGACCCTCGATGGCTACTTGCTTGAAGCCCAACTTGGCCGCGATTGGGTCCCTGTCTACGAAGTGTCGCCGAAGATTTGCGGAGAGGACGCGTATCGGATCGCGAACATCGCGGCGTCCACCCATCCGCAGTCGCTTTTCCGACAGACCCTGTTGGTGACGTTGACCACCGAGGAGGCCCGCAAGATCCTGTTCGCAAACCGGTTGACGATCCGTGACAGGAACGGCACCGTCGCGCGCCACGAACTCGATGCGCCTGCAATCGAAGCTGTCCTCACCGACGTTTTCGGTTTGCCCTTCCAGGACGATTGGTGCCGGATCACTGCGCGCATCGGCAACACGTTCGAGGCATCCACCGCAACGACATGACGTGAGCCCGACGCCCCCGTCTATCGGTGTGTCAGGATGTAGTCCTTGAGGATCTCTGCATGGTTGCGAGCCTCATCCTTCACGCTATAGAGCAAGGTCACCGGGGCCTCACCAATGTGCTGCCGCAATACGTCAACTGCCGCCGGATTGTTGTCGAGCTCGGCAAGGTAGCGCTCGCGAAACTCTTCCCAGGTGCCTTCATCCGCATGGAACCACCGGCGCAGTTCCGTCGTCGGTGCGATCTCCTTGAGCCACAGGTCGACCGCGGCTTCCGCCTTGGTCAGGCCGCGCGGCCACAGGCGATCGACCAGGATGCGTATCCCGTCGCCGTCGGCCTTCGGCTCATAGACACGTTTCGTCTTCAGCTGCATGAACGCCCCTCACCTGACCACATTGCTTGGAACATAGCCGCCCGCCGCTGTCCAACCAAGTCCGGAGGATTTGCAGGCGGACACCAAGGGCGCGACCGCTATACCCCGCGTCTGTTGCCCCAGAGCAGAACATGCAGTTGCGGCAGCACCCGAGCCTCGAACCAGCGATCTTCCGTCACCTTGCCGACAAGCCAGAGCATGCGGTCGATAATGCCGTCGATATCGACGGTGGCATCGTCGTCATCAGGGGGCGGCGGCGTGTGGTTGCCGGGCTGCAGGTAGAGCGGCAGATGCGGATAACGGCCCGCCGCATCGCGGGCATAGGCATAATCGCGCTCGTCGAAGACGACGATCTTCAGCGCCACCTCGGGCCGGCCTGCCGCCATGCGAAGACAGTCGTCGAAGGCGTTCCAGTCGGTCTTCATGCCGCTCGACGGCGGCTTCGGGCTCAAGACCAGCACGTCGAGATCGGCAAACCAGTCCTTGGCGATGCTGCCCTGCGTCTCCAGGGCAAACCGGTAGCCTTCCTCTCGCCCACGCGCGATCAGAGGTCCAAGCGGCTGGATCGCCGGATTGCCACCGGATAGCGAGACCGTGAGCGGCTTGCTGCCGGATAGCCGGCTGACTTCGCTCCAGACCTCCTCCACCGTCATCGGCAGCCATTGGTCGCGATATTCGCTGTCGACCGCATGCAGCGTGTCACACCAGCTGCAGCGATAATCGCAGCCGCCGGTGCGGACGAACACGGTCGGCAGCCCGATCAGGATGCCCTCACCCTGGATTGTCGGCCCAAAGATTTCGCTGACCCGGATGCGCGTTTCGCCAGGCCCGGTCATGGCCGGTATTCCGCCCAGGTCTTCGGCGTCTCGCTAACGCGCACAGCCGAGGTTTCAGGGAGCCGCGTCTTGCACCAGTCGTAGAAATGCTTCGCCAGACATTCGGCAGTCACCCGGTCGTGGCCGAGTACCTCGTTCAGATGGCGATGATCGAAGTTTTCATCGATATAGCGCTTCAGCGGCGCCAGTTCGTGATAATCGCGCACGAAGCCGTGTTCGTTGAGTTCCGCACCGGCAAGCTCGACTTCAACGATGTAGTTGTGGCCATGCAGCCGGGCGCATTGATGCTCTGCCGGCAGGCTCTTCAACTGGTGCGAGGCGGAGAAATGGAACTCCTTGGTGATCCGGAACATCACTTCACCTCCTCGGCTGAAAAAGCCGACGTCGCCGCCACCCAGAAATCCGGATCCTCATAATCGGTCGGGTCCGCAACACCGGCAAGATGAAAGGCCTCGCGCCGCTCGACGCAGGTGCCGCAGCGGCCGCAATGGCGTGCGCCACCCTTGTAGCAGGACCAGGTCTCTTCGAAGGGTGTCGCATGGCTTGCGCCGTCGGTGACGATATCCGCCTTCGATACGGTCACATAGGGCGCGTAGAGTGCAACGTTGGCATAGCCGTCGAGCGCCTGGTTCTGCATCGCCTGAAACGCATCGATGAAACCGGGACGGCAATCGGGATAGATGAAATGATCGCCGCCATGCACGGCGACCGCAACCGCGTCCGCCTTCTGCGCCGCCGCAAGCCCGAAGGCAATCGCGAGCATGATGGCGTTGCGGTTCGGAACCACCGTCGCCTTCATGGTTTCCTCGGCATAGTGGCCGTCGGGCACGTCGACATCGTCCGTCAGCGCCGATCCGGTGAGGTGGGCGCCGATGGCGCGAATGTCGATGATCTGATGTGGAACGCCAAGCCGCCTCGCACAGGCGGCGGCAAAGTCCAGTTCCTTGCGGTGTCGTTGTCCATAGTCGAAGGAGAGCAGGCCTATAAGCTCCTGCTCGGCCGCGACCTTGTGGGCAAGCGATACCGAGTCTAATCCGCCGGAGCAGATGACAATCGTCTTCATGATAGGTGTCCTTGTTTTGACCGGGTAGGCTGCGACCGGATTACGGGGTGCCTTCTAGGACAAAGCAGGGGCGATGGGAAGCTTAATGTCGGAGATTGTGGCGAACAAATACTGTTTCGACGACCGAACATCGGCGCTGTGGCATAAGGCCATAGAGAAATTTTCGATCACCAAGGGGAACGGGAAGCATCTGCAAGCGTTGCGGCGTGAAGGTCGCCGATGCATTGGTCAATAGCTCGCGCGCCCATAATGGCGGAACTGGGCGCGCGGGTTTCGATGATTCTTGAGATGCGTCAGTGGCTACTGCTGAAGCCCCGGATACGCCCATACGCCCGAAACACGCATCAGATCGCGGTAAATTACCAACCTCTCGTCAGACCCGACCTTTGCCGCCTCATCCTGGGATGGTGCGTCCAGCGCATTCAGCGGCACCACTGCCGTCAGCAGGTCGCGCTGTTTCAATGCGTCTTCCATTACTGTGCGAGCTCGGCGCATGTGGCTTGAGCTGGTCACCAGGATCACAGTGTCGGCCTGATGCCGCACCAACAGATTGGCAGCATTGATCACATTGCCGATCGTGTCTTTCGACTTGTCTTCAATGATGATGCGATCGCGGCTGACACCCTTGTCGACCAGCCACTTGGACATCACGTCGCCTTCAGTAACGCCATTCTTCGGCACGCCGCCACTCACCATCACCAGTGCTGTCGGGTTCGCCTCTGCAGCCTTCAACGTCACGTCGAGGCGGTCGAGCAAAGTCTGCTGCGCCGTGCCGTCATCCGCCAGCGCGTAGCCCAAGGCGACGACCACGACCTTGCCGGGCACCGTTGGGACATCGAAGTTGGGCTTTTCGGCCATGATCTGTTCTGCGCGAACAAAGCGCTTGCGATACTCCTCCGCGCGTTCGCGATCGAGCCCTGCGAGCGCTTGATGGGCGAGTGCCGCGCCGGTCTCATCGCCACGGATGTGGGCAATCGCTTCCAACCAGGTTTGAGCGTCAAATGCGGTCGGCTCCTTGTCAAGGATACCCTGAAACGTCGTCTGCGCCTCGTCGAGCTTCTTCTGGATGATCTGCGTTGAGGCGACGGCATACTGAAAATCCAGCCGCTCTGGTGCTAACGTCGACGCTTCCTTGAAGGCCGCTTCCACGACATCGTACTTGCCGCGCAAGGTAATGCCCTTGAAGACTTCGGCTTCCGCTTTTTTGACGTCGCCTCCCGACCAGTAATACTGCATGCCAGTGTCCACCAGCTGCTTGATACGGCCAGCGTTGGTCTGATCGAAGGCCACGGCTGGAGCGACCGAGATAAGACACGCTGTTGCTGTCAACACTGCCAGGAGTCGGCGTCTCGCGCCGCCCGCCTTCGTCCGATGTGGAACATTCGACGCAAACACGATCGAGCCCGTCAAAAGGGCAAGAATGGAACTCGGCTTCATTTGATATCTCCCAGTTTTCCGGTGCCCACAGGCTTGCTCGCCCTCGGGCCGATAAGCGTTCCGTAATCACTTCCGATCTGGCCCAATCTCTATGCGGCCAGCATTAGCAATACCAAAACATGACCACCTGTCTAGTGCGCGATGTCAAAACGGACCGCGACTGCGACCAGATTCGGAATAATTCATATTACATTTCTTACAGATAGCGTACACAAGTTGCGTCAGCATTCAGAGACAGTTGCTAGTTGGTATGATATTGGTATTATCCAATTGTGCGCCGGCACGCGCGCACCGGGCGGTGCGCGGTCGTTCCGTGAACGCCAATGTCATGGGCAATCAGCCTTTGCCTTCGGGGAGTTCTACGGCTTATGGGAAGGCAAAGCCTATTCGGCGGCCTCGCTACCGAAGTCCATGCGGAAGCATGCGCCGCAGCCTGACGAATTCAGAACGGTCATTTGCGCACCATGCCTTCGCGTAATCTGCAGCACGAGATTGAGACCGTGGCCCGCGCCTCGATGCCGCGGCTTCAGCCGGTAAAATGGCTCGAATATTCGCTCGCGCTCTGCCTCGGGAACGCCGGGACCATCGTCGCAGATCTCGATCACGCCGTTACACTCGACCCGAACGACAATCGCTCCCCGGTTTCCGGCATGCTCGATCGCATTTTTTACCAGGTTGATGATGGCACGCTTGAGAGAAGGCGAGCCCGCCTGAACGAGCGAGCGCTGCACCGCCGGCTCATATGAAAACTCGTAGCCTTCATCGATCGCCAGCGGTGAAATGTCCCGGCTCGCCCGATTGACGATCCATGGCACGCCGGCGAGCGTCACCAGGGCCAAAAGCGCGAAAACTGCAGGATAAGGGCTGACTGGCTCATCAACTCGCCTTGCCCAAACACCGTGAAGTCCCCGTCCGCATTCGACCGGCGCCGGAGAACGGCAAGATAGGGTGATGGATCACCGGCATCGCGAATGTCCGAATAGGTCATCTTGCCGAGATTCTCGCTCATGCCCCGGTAGATCGCGGGGATGTCACCCACCTGAACGGTCTCTCCATGGTCGTTGCGCGCGATGAACCAAAAATCCGGATGCCTGGCATGGACGTCCCCCATTTCCTCGGTTTTTGCCAGCACGAGTTTGCCATCCGGACCTCTCCGGATCGCGTCGAATGCCGCCTCGACCGGCGCTGGGCTGACCAACACGCCACCTTCGTCGGCAAGGACCAGGAGGCTTACGAACGAAAGTCCGAAAGCCAGCAGTATCGCCAACTGGAGAACGAGAAGCTGGGCGATCAGCCGCTGTTTGAGAGATCGGGGCCACAGTTTTTTCACCGGCGGCACCATAGGGCTGGCTTGAATGCGCGGTGCATCGTCGAGGCTCGCTCGGACACGTTCGTAGGGATCTAGCTTTTGAAATCACGCAAATCTGAAAGAGGATCGTTCTATACGGTTTCAGGATTTGCTCTCAATCCGGGTGAAGCTGCAAACTCGAGATTGCATCGACATTACGCCAGCTGTTCGCGGCCCGGAGCTGCGGCGCCGGGCCGCGACCTTCACTGCTCGTCATCATGCATGCGCATGCGGGTGCTGCCGTTCGTCCCAGACCGACCAGATCGCGAGCGCAGTCACCAGTGCCCCGAGGACGACATGCGTCCACATGGGATTGGCGCTGGTCGAGAAGCCGAGCAGCCAGGGGGAAGCGATCAGCCAGAGCCCGACGACGAGGCTTGCCCATTCCTCCCATTCCGCAAACATGGCAAGTGTTGCGATCGCCAGAACGCCGAGCACGACGCCGGCGGCCCAAGCGTTCCAAGCCGGAACGCTCTCGACAACGAAGCCCATGATCCACGGGGAGATGAACAGGCAGACGGCGAGAACCAGATTGATCCAGTCCTGCGCTTTCTTTCCTTCCATCAGTGCCATGACAACCTCCACGAATGAAGTTTGACCAAAGCGTACGACCGCGTGCGGGGCACGCTCTGGAAACCATAATAAATTCAACCGAAAACGCTTTCAAATCTTTTTCGCGCGAGCACCCGGTGATCGCACATGCGAAAGCGCGCAGCGAACCGGCTATCCGCTGCTTTCAAAGGGTGTCAAAGCACCGACTGGCCACCCGCTATCTCGGGCCCTAGATCATTTCACTCATCGAAACACTGAAGTGATCTAAGTCTTTGAAATTACGCAATTCCGGACGGAAAACCGTTTCGCACTTTTCCTGGAATTGCTCTAGTAACCGCGCGCAGCACCTGCGCCGATGCGGCTGTCGACGGCGCCATTGTAGCGGGCGCCGCCGCCGGCTTCGATGTCGGAGAGGCTCTCGCCGCCGACGAGGATGCCGGTCGCCTGCCCCCAGATCGTCCAGCTTTCGTCGATCTGAACGTTATGGCCCATCGCCGACAGCAGCTTGCGGGTGTCGGGCGAGAGCGCATAGGGCTCCATGAACACCTTGTCCGGCAGCCACTGGTGATGGATGCGCGGCGCATCGACGGCTTCCTGGATGTTCATGCCGTGATCGATGACGTTGAGGATCGCCTCGAGCGTGATCGTAATGATGCGGGCGCCACCGGGGCTGCCGATCACCATGAACGGCTTGCCGTCCTTGGAGATGATCGTCGGGCTCATCGACGACAGCGGCGTCTTGCCGGGCGCGATCGCATTGGCCTCGCCCTGGATCAGCCCATAGAGATTGGGAACGCCCGGCTTCGAGGTGAAATCGTCCATCTCGTTGTTGAGCAGGATACCGGTTCCCGGCGCCACCACGCCGGCGCCGAAGGAGCCGTTCAGCGTATAGGTGACGGCGACCGCGTTGCCCTCGTCGTCGATGATCGAATAGTGGGTCGTCTCCTTGCTTTCGCCGAAGCCCTTCGGGATCAGCGTCGCGGAGACACCGGCGCGGAAGGGATCGATCTTGGCACGGACTTCCTTCGCATAGGCCTTGTCGGTGAGCTTGGCGACTGGGTTTTCGACGAAATCGGGATCGCCGAGCGACGTGTTACGGTCGACATAGGCATGGCGCATCGCCTCGATCATCGCGTGAACCGTGTCCGCGGCGCCATAGCCCATGTAGGAAAGCGGATAGCCTTCGAGCACGTTGAGGATTTCACAGATGATCACGCCACCGGAAGACGGCGGCGGCGAGGAGACGATGTCATAGCCGCGATAATTGCACTTGACCGGCTCCAGTTCGCGCACCGCATAGCGCTCGAAGTCCGCCTTGGCGAGCACGCCGCCCTTCTCCGAGCTCGCCTTGACGATCTGATCGGCGATCGCGCCCTTGTAGAAGGCGTCCGGGCCTTTTTCGGCAATGCTCGAAAGCGATGCGGCAAGGTCCGTCTGGACGAGTTTTTCGCCGGCCGCAAAGGCCTTGCCGTCGGGCTTCAGGAAGATTGCGGCCGCCGCCGGATCTTTCGCCAGCCTTTCGGCCCTGCCCTCGAAGGTACTGACATCGCCCTCCTCCAGCACGAAGCCATCCTTGGCTAGCGCGATCGCCGGCGCGATCAGTTCGGCAAGCGGCTTCGTGCCATAGCGGCTCCGCGCGACCTCGAAACCCATGACGGGCCCCGGCACACCGACGGCGAGATAACCATCGGTGCTCAACCCTTTGATGACATCTCCCTTCCCGTCGAGATACATGGTCTTGGTTGCCGCCTGCGGCGCCCGCTCGCGGAAATCGAGGAAGGTCGTCCTGCCGTCCTTGAAGCGGATGGTCATGAACCCGCCACCGCCGATATTGCCGGCGGTCGGATAGGTGACGGCGAGTGCGTAGCCGACGGCAACGGCTGCGTCGACGGCGTTGCCACCGCTCTTCAGGACCGCGACACCTACATCCGAGGCCAGGTGCTGGGCAGTCACCACCATGCCATGCTCGGCCTTAACCGGTTCCGGCGAGGCGGCTCGGCCCTCCGGCGGAGCCAGGCTCAGCGCAAGAAACAAGGTGACGGGCAGGCTCTTCAAGCGAAAACTCAGCATGCGTCTCTCCCTCGCAGGCGTTGCTCGCAGTGCCTTGCCGGCGGCCGCGACGCGGACGCCCGCCACCGCGTTCAACGCGGCGGCAACAATCTTTTGGCAGGCAAGCACTGATTGTGGGCAGCTATGAAGTCAGCGGAGTATAGCCACGCCCGGTCGGCGATGGCAATTCACACCTGACCGATGGCAGCGTTTGAACGCGAGGGGCTGTCTTGGGGCGGGCTCCCCCCGCAGGCAACGTGGGGAACCATACGGCTCTCTTCAGGCGGCATCCGCCAGGATGAGAGCCGCGCCCTTTTCCGCAACCATCATCGTCGGAGCGTTGATGTTGCCAGCCGTAATGTTCGGGAAGATGGAGGCGTCGACGACGCGCAGACCCGGAACGCCATGAACCCGCAGGCTGCTGTCGACGACGGAGCTCGCCTGGTCCGGCCCCATCGCGCAGGTGCCGCAGAGATGGTAGATCGAGCCTGAGTTTTCGCGAAAATAATCCATCAGCGCGTCGTCGCTCTGAACGCGCGGCGCGGGCGAGATTTCTTCCGCGGTCAGTGAGGAGAGCGCCGTGGCCGACGCGATCCGCCGCACCAGCCGGCTTCCCTGCAGCACTTCGTCGATGTCGCGGTCGGTCGTCAGGTAGTTCGGCCGGATCAGGGGCTTTTGCGCGGGGTCGCCGGATGCGATCTGGATGCTGCCGCGGCTGGTCGGCCGGCAGGAGTTGAAGCAGATCAGGTAGCCCGGATAGGGCTCCGGTTTCAGCCCGGCCTTCGGATCATTCGGGATCCGATAAGACAGGGGATTGAAGTAAAGCTGGATGTTCGGCCGCTCTTCGTCAGGTTTGCCGCGGAAGAAGCCACCGGCCTGATTGACGCTCATCGAGAACGGACCCTTGCCGGTGAGCAGATATTGCAGGCCGAGCCGCATCTGGCCGAACAGGCTGCCGAACTCGTCGTTGAGCGTCGGGATGGTGGCACGATAGTAGAAGCTGGCGCAGAGGTGATCCTGCAGGTTCTGGCCAACCGCCGGCAAATGCCGCTGTGTCTTAACCCCGAGCGAAGACAGCGTCTTGCCGTCGCCGATGCCCGAGACCTGCAGCAGCTGCGGGCTGCCGACGGCCCCGGCGGCAAGGATGACTTCGCGGCCGGCGGTAAAGCGCCGGCGGGCACCGTTCTGGACGACATCGACGCCGGTCACGCGCCCGTCATCCGCAAAGACCAGCCGCTCGGCCTGGGCGTAGCGCTCGATCGTCAGGTTGGGCCGTTTGAGCGCAGGGCGCAAATACTCGGCGCTCGAATGCGAGCGGCGGCCGTTGTTGGTGTTGACGTCGTAGACGCCGGCGCCTTCGAGCGAGGCTCCGTTGAAATCATCGTTCAGTGGCAGTTGCAACGATCCGCAGCTCTCGAGAAAGGCGTCGGTGATCGGATGCGTCATGCCGCGCATCGGGGTGATGTGGATCGGGCCTTCGCCGCCATGCCATTGCGACGATCCGCGCGCATGGGTTTCGAGCCGGCGGAAATAGGGAAGCACGTCGTCATAGCCCCAGCCCGCATTGCCGGCGGCTTTCCAGTCGTCGAAATCGTCGCGCGCGCCGCGCACGTAGATCATCGCGTTGATCGATCCGGAGCCGCCCTGGACCTTGCCGCGCGGCACGTAGATGCTGCGATCCTGAAGCTCGGCTTCCGGCTCGCTCGAATACATCCAGTTCACCTGAGGGTTATAGTAGCTGCGGGCGTAACCGACCGGGATCTTGAACCAGAAGGAATTGTCGTTGCCGCCGGCCTCGATCAAGAGCACCTTGTGGTGACCGTTCTCGCTGAGCCGGCTCGCAAGGATGCAACCCGCCGACCCGGCGCCGACGATGATGTAATCGTAGATCATCTCGTGTCCCTGATATCCGAATTCACCCGCGCGCGGGGGCAAAGGCCTTCACGTCCGCCGGCCGGCTGTCCATCTGGAGGTGCAGACGCTCGCCGGTGTAGGGCGTGTGCTTTTCGACGACGTCCATGTTGAGCTCGATGCCGAGGCCGGGCTCGCGCGAGGGGATGAGGTAGCCGTCCTCCACGGTAAGCTTGGTCTTCAGTACGTCGGCGTGGAACCCGGAGAAATCGAGGATCGCCTCGTGGATGAGGAAGTTCGGCGTGGCAGCCGAAAGCTGGATACTGGCCGCAGCCCCCACCGGACCGTTGTAGAGATGCGGCGCGATCTGGGCGTAATAGGCCTCGGCCATGCCGGCGATCTTCTTCGCCTCGAGCAAGCCGCCGACGCGCGCCACGTTCATTTGCAGGATCGACGCGGCCTTGAGTTCGAGCACGCGCTGGAACTCGTATTTGGTCGTCAGGCGCTCTCCGGTCGAAACCGGAATGGAGGTTGCGCGCGCCACCTCGGCCATCGCCGCTTCCTGTCCCGGCGGCACCGGCTCTTCGAACCAGAGCGGATCGTATTTTTCCAGGCGCTTGGCAAGGCGGATGGCCGAGGACGGAACCATCTGGCCGTGGGTGCCGAAGAGCAGATCCGCACTGCTTCCGACCGCGTCGCGGATCTTGCGGCAGAATTCCTCGCAGCGGTCCATGACGCCGAGCGAAAGCTGATGGCCGGAATAGTTGGTATAGGGACCGGCCGGGTCGAACTTGACGGCGGTGAAACCCATCTCGACCATCTCGACTGCGCATTCGGCGGCGAGATCCGGATCGTTGAAATCGAACTCGCCGGCGGCGTTCTTCGGGTAGAGGTAGGTATAGGCGCGGAGCTTCTCGTGCACCGTTCCGCCGAGGAGATCCGAGACCGGCCGGCCGGCGGCCTTGCCGATGATGTCCCAGCAGGCGATCTCGAGACCCGAGACGATGCCCATCATCGTCGGATCGGGGCGCTGGGTGAAGCCGCTCGAATAGGCCGAGCGCCAGAAGCGCTCGATCTGGTGCGGATCATGGCCGAGCAGGTGCCCCTCGAACACGTCCTCGATCAGCGGCGTCATGGCGCTCGGATGGAACGAGGTCGCATAGATCTCGCCGATGCCTTCGATGCCGCAGGCGGTCGTGAGACGCACGAAGATCCAGTACATGCCGCCAACATGCGGTGGCGGGACGGCGACGGCATAGGTCTTGAGAGACGCGATCTTCATGGGTGTCATCCCTTTTTCTTGAGGCGGGCCATCAGAACCAGGGTGGCGATGGCGCCGAGGACGCAGACGGCGGCGATATAGCCGAAATAGAGCTGGTAGCCGGTGATGCCCGGATAGCGGTCCGAGAGGTATCCGTTGACCAGCGGCAGGTAGGTGTCGGGCGCGTAGCCGACCAGCGAAATGATGCCGATGGCGAGACCGGTGATGTTCGCCGGCACATGGCAATCGTCGAGGATCGCCCAGTAGAGCCCGCGGATCGTATAGGTGATGAGGCCAACGAGCAGCACCAGCCCGACGAAGAGGACGGTCGAGCCGATGCCAGGCAGGGCGATCATTACCACGAGACTGGCGGCCGTGACTATGAAGCTCAGGAGCAGGATGCCGGTCTTGCCGTAGCGGTCGCCGAGCAAGCCACCGCCGATACCGCCGACCGGGCGCAGCCACAGCTTGACCGTGACGATCAGGCCGGCCATGGCGGCGGAAATGCCGAAGCCGCCCTCCTGCAGATAGGCCGAGAAGCTGTAGGTGGCGAGAAAGACGTGGTAGCCGCAAAAGATGATGGCCGCGACCAGCCAGACCTCGGGAATGCGAAGCAGCGTCTTGATGTCGGCGAGAAAGCTGCCCTCGCGCTTGCGCGCCGTCCTGTCCGCGGCAACCGGTTGCGACACCGCGAAATAGGCGATGCCGACGACGATGCAGAAAATGGCGTAGAGCAGCACGACGTCGCGGAAGCCGGTGGCAAGTCCGGCGCCGCGCGTTTCCGTCGTGAAGACGAAGAGCGCGATGGCGACGCTTGCGAGCAGTGCTTCCACCAGGCCACGTCCGCCGTCGAGGATCCCGAAGAAGCGTCCCTGCTCATTGGCACCGGCGATCAGGTTTACCTGCTTGAGCGTCGCTGCCCAGAAGGTGAGACCCGTGGTGACGCCGAAGCCGCAATAGATGACGAGGAGCGACGAATAACCGGGCAGCGTCGCGTACCAGAGACCAAGGAGGCCAGTGCCCACCATCGACAGCAGGATCAGGATGCGCGGTTGGACGCGGTCGGCAAGCCACCCGCTCGGCAGGTAGCCGACGAGGAAGCTGGTGCCGAGGATGGAATAGAGGACGCCAAGCTCGGTGTTGCTCAGCTTCAGCACCTCCAGCATCGTCGTCTGGTAGGACTGACGAAGATAGAGGATCGGATAGATCGCACCGGCGGCGATCACGATCAGCGCCAGCTGAAGGTAGCGGCTGCGGGCCGACACGGATGGTGCCGCGACTTCGGTTTCGGCAATTGAGCTCACGGGCAGTCTCCTCCCTGGCCGACAGCGAGAGCATTGCCACCGGCCCGGTATTGATGTTGGTGTCAGAGCAATTCCGGCTTCGGTCCGGAATTGCTGAATCTCAAAGGGTCTAGTGTTTCAGGACGACGAGGCGCGTCTGGGTGAATTCCAGCATGCCGTGCTTGCCGTCGTCGCCGCCGAGGCCCGAACGTTTCCAGCCGGCATGGAAGCCTTGATAGGGATCGGCCGGGAAGCGGTTGACGTAGAGTTCGCCGGCCTCGATCGCATCGCTGGCACGCATCACCGTGCGGTAATTCTCGGTGAAGAGCACCGAGCTCAGGCCGAACTGATGGTCGCTCGCCTTTGCCAACGCTTCCTCGAAGGTGGAGTAGCGGAGAACGGCGAGCACCGGGCCGAACACTTCCTCGCGAACGATCTCCATGTCCTGCCGGCAGCCGGAAATCAGCGTCGGCGGGTAGAAATAGCCGTCTCCCTCAGGCAGATAGCCGCCGGTCTCAACGACGGCGCCTTCGGCCTTCGCCCGCTCGACCATCTCGTGCACGCGCTTTTGGGCGGCGACATTGGTGAGCGGCCCCATACGACCAGCATCCTCGGCGCGGTCGCCGAATGCGCGGGCGGTAAAGCCTTCGCGCAGCTTGGCAAGCAGCCGATCATGGACGCTTTCATGAACGTAGAGCCGCTCGGCGCTGGTACAGACCTGGCCGCAATGGGTGGTCTTGGCGGCGATGATCATCTGCGCCACGGCATCGAGATCCGCGCCCGGTTCGACGATGACGGGCGTCTTGCCACCGAGTTCGAGCGACGGCTTGGCGATGTTTTCCTTGCAATATTCGAGCACGACGCGGCCGGCCGAAACGCTGCCTGTCAGCGTGATCATACCGATGCCCGGATGGGTGCAGAGCGTCTTCGCGACATTGTGCGACATGGTGAGGATGTTGACGAGGCCGTCGGGCAGACCCGCTTCGACGATTGCCTCGGCGACGGCAAACGCGGAGGTCGGCGTGTTGTTGCTCGGCCGGACGACGACGGCGTTGCCAGCAATCAACGCCGGGGCGATCTTCCGCACTAGCGTGTAGATCGGATAGTTGAACGGGATCAGGCAGGCGGCGACGCCGATCGGCACGCGCTTCAGGATCAGCGTTTCGCCCGGATTGTCGCTCTCGATCACCTCGCCCTCGATGCGGCGGGCCCATTCAGCGTGGTAGCGCATCAGCTCGGCGCCGTAGATCACTTCGGCGGTCGCATCGGCAAGGCTCTTGCCCGACTCCTTCGCCAGCGCGGCACCGATGCGTTCGGCCCGGCTCTCCAACACCGCCGCCAGCCGGCGCAGCGCGTCACCGCGCTGGATTGCCGGCAAGGCACCCCAGACGCGCTGCGCCTTCACCGCGGCATCGACCGCTGCCTTCGCCTCGTCATCCGTTGCCGCCGGCACGGAGGTGAACACCTGGCCGGTCGCCGGATTGCGCACGTCGATCACAGTCGTAGAGGAGCTTTCGATGAAGCGGCCGCCGGAGAAGTTGCGATAGGGGCTCATGGCATCTCGGAATTGTTCGCCGCGATCCGCACGCCGATGGCGGTGCGGGAGGCGGACTAGCCGGGAGAGAGCTTCACGAGCGATGATCCGGCCTCTCTCCCTGACCGCAACCGTCAGGAAAATTGATGCGACGATGCGGAAAAGGGCACAAGCGAGTAATTTTCGGTGAGAGCATTCCAAAAAGGAATGCTTGCTCACTCGGCCCGGTCGGCGGCGGCCTCCGCCAGCAACCAGGCGCGGAAGGCATCGACCTTGCGGTTGCCTGCCGATTGCGGCCGTGTCACGAACCAGTAGGATTCATGGCCCTCGACTGCAACGTCGAAGAGCTGCACCAACTGACCCGACTGCAATTGGTTGCGGACCATCGAGCGGTCGGCAACGGTGACACCGAGCCCGGCGCAGGCTGCCTCGATCGCCAGATCGAGCAGGTCGAATTCCAGTCCGCCGCGGGTATCGACGTCCTGAAAACCCGCCGCATCCAGCCAGTGCCGCCAGGTCAGATAACGCCGGTCGGGCGAGGCAAGCACATGCAGGAAAGTGAAGCGCTGCAGGTCGGACGGACCTTCGACTTTCGCCCCCTCAAGCAAGGACGGCGCGCAGACGACGACATGTCGCTCCGTCATGAGAATGCTGGCATCGAGCATCGGCCACTCGCCGTCGCCGAAGCGGATCGCGCAGTCCAGAAGCCCGCGCTCGGCAAGCGTATCCGTGGCTTCCGTGCTGAGGCTGATATCGACGTCGGGCAGAGCCTCGCGCAACCGGGCAAGACGCGGCAGTAGCCAGCGCTTGGCAAAGGTCGGCGGCACGTTGATCCTGAGCCGGTTCTGGTTGCTCTTCTCGGTGATGCTGCGCAGCGAAACCTCGATGCTGTGAAACGCCTCCTGGATCGTCGCCAGCAGTTCGGCGCCGGCGGGCGTCAGTTCAAGGTGATGGTGGCGGCGGATGAGAAGGTCTTCGCCGAGCGCGTCCTCGAGGTTGCGGACCTGCCGGCTGACGGCACTCTGCGTCAGGTTGAGCCGCTCGGCCGCCCGCGTGAAACTGCGGGTCTGCCCGACCACCTCGAAGACTTTCATCGCCGACAATCCAGGAAGTCTTCGCATCGAGATTTTGGCCTCAGAAAGCTTTGCACACACATCTCCGCGACTGTCGTCGCGGGATCGATGCGCACTTTTGCGTGCCACGCTCCAGCGTACAAGCACGAAAATCCAAATCGCTCCAGGCTGACCGCAAGCACGCGCCCGGCTATCTCCGAACGACAAACGGCGGCTTACGCCGCCGCTTGCCTATCCAATCAATCGCCTGGCCAAGCCCAGACGAAAACTGGAAACTCACTCGCTCCTACTCCGCAGCATAAAAGCCGTAGAGCACCGGCATCAGCCCGACCAGCGCTTCAAAACGCTTGAAGGACTTGCGCTCCGGCCGCGTCCAGCCGGTTTCGGCGAGCGCGGAAAGCCGCGGGAACACCAGCCGATCGAAGACAGCCCGGTCGGTCATCGGCTCCGACCATATGCAGCATTGCACGCCGAGCAGGTGTTTCTTCTGCGCGTCGGTCCAGCCCTCAACCGGATCGAATGTGTAGAGCCTTTCCGGATCCGACCAACCGGCCCAGCTGGCGCCAGGCTCCGACCAGGCCGGGCTGTTGGCCATGTCGAGATAGTAGACCTGACCGGGGCAGACGACGATGTCGTAGCCCTCCTCGGCAAGGGCTGCCGACGCCTCGACCGTGCGCCAGCCAAAAAGTAGCGACTTCGCCTTGTCGATGACGTTGCCATGCGCGGCCTCCTGCCAGCCGCCGGTCACGCAGTTGCGGCTGGCGAGGAACGCCTGCACGCGCGCCAGGAATTCACCCTGCAGTACCGCAGCACCCGATCCATCGATTTCGTCGGCGCCGTGGGTGTTGGTGACGACGTTCAGGCGCTTGGCATGGGTTCCGGCAACCTCGTCTCCGGCAAGCGCCCGAAGCCGTGCGAGCGCCTCAGGCGAGCCCGACCAGGCGCCGAGTGGCACTTCATCGGCGCCGACGTGGATGGCCCGCATCGGGAAGAGTTCGATCAGTTCGTCGAAGATGATCTCCAAGACGCGGTAGGTCTCTTCGCGCGCCGGGTTGAGGCAATTGTTGGGGAAGCCCTGAACCGAAAAGTAGCTGCCTTGTTCCTCGGGATCGCGCAGTTCGGGGATTGCCTGCAGCATCGCGAAGGAATGCCCGGGAATGTCGATTTCCGGCATCACCTCGACACCAAGGCTTGCGGCAAGTGTCACGATCTGCCGGATCGCGGCCTTCGTGTAGTAGCCGCCGGTCGGCTGCGGACCGGAGCCGAGCAGCGGCGGGATCTTGCGGCCATGGCCACGCCAGGCGCCGATTTCCGTCAAGGCCGGATAGGCATCGATCTCGACGCGCCAGGCCTCGTCGTCGGTCAGGTGCCAGTGGAAGCGATTGAGCTTGTTCCAGGCCATCAGCCGCAGGAAACGCTCGACTTCGGCGGTGCTGTAGAACTGTCGCGCGACGTCGAGATGGGTGCCGCGCCATCCGAGCGCCGGCTCGTCCCCGATCTCGCCGCCGGTCGGAAACACGAAGGTGCCCGGATGCAGCCGCGCGCCGCGCAGGATCTGCCCGAGCGTGATCAGGCCATAGAGGAGGCCGGTCTGCGTGCTGCCGGAAACGGCGACGCCAGCGGGAGAGAAGCGGATGACATAGGCTTCCGGGCCGAGGTCGCCGGCCTGCGACAGCGAAACCGGAAAGCCGCCTTCCGATGCCGGGCGGACGATACCCTCGACCGGGAACAGACTTGCGGTGAGATCGGCAAACGCCTTTGCAGCGCTCTGAGCTTCCTCGCCCTCGGGTTTGAGGTCGAGCCCCGGAGGCGCCACCAGTTGCCCGGAAACGGAAACGGCCTGCGGCCACGGCACAATCGAGACCGGGACCGGCGCCACCTTCGGCACCGGATAGACGGCAGCACCACGCTTCAGTTCGGAATTGTCACCGTGCGCCCGCGAAGCAAGCACCGCGACCGGCGCCATTGCGCCATCGGAAAGCACCAGGAAGGCAGCGTTGGCGCCATCGGTCCAATGGCGCGGCTCATAGCTCATCCCGTGTGCCTTCAGCGTCCAGGTGGCGCCCGGCGGCACTTCGAGGCCTTCCGGCGGTGCGAACTCCGCATAGTTGGAGAGGCGGATCAGGAGCCGGCCACCTTCAATCTCGGCAGCTGGGTCGATACGAGCCGGGCCGGAAACGCCGAGGCGAAAACCCTTGAGCACTCGATCCGAGTTGTTGGTCAAGGTCAGTGCATAGACCGACCTGTCAGCTGTGCCGACCGGCACCCAGAGGGTTTCCAGCAGGAATTCAGATTTAGCGGCAAACGTCATCAAACGGCTCCATGAATGTTAGTTTCTGCAGCCGGCCGAAGGCCGGCGGAGTACTCGGGGGCTTGACCTGGGTTCACATAGCTCACGTCGGGGCTTGGCCAAGGGCGCGGACGAAATGGTTTTCGGCGACCTCCTCCATCACGTCCGATGCCGGCCGGCTGAGGCGCCGCACCTCTTCGGCATGGGCAAGGAAGCGGGCACTCTGCCCCGGCACGAACGGGCGATCCGGATCGGGCACGGCCGAAAGAAGAAGCTGGGTATAGGGATGGCGAGGGTTGCCGATGACGTCGGCCGTCTCTCCCCATTCGACCATCTGGCCGGCAAACATCACCACAACCTCCTCGGCGATGTGGGCGGCCGTGGCGATATCATGGGTGATGTAGAGCATTGCGAGATTCCGTTCGCGTTTGATGCGCGCGAGAAGCTCCAGGATATCGAGCCTGATCGAAACGTCGAGCATCGACGTCGGCTCGTCGGCGACGAGCACGTCCGGCGCAACAGCAAGCGCCCGGGCGATGTTGACGCGCTGGCGCTGGCCACCGGAGAGCTCATGCGGAAACTTCCGCGCCGTGATGTTTGGATCAAGGCCGACATCGGCTAGCAGCCGCGCGACCGCGGCCTTCGCTTCGCCGACGTTCTTTGCATGGCCATGCAAAAGCAGCGGCCGCGCGAGGTGATGGTAGACGGAGAACACCGGGTTGAGTGACGCGAAGGGGTCCTGAAAAACCATCTGGATCGCGCGGCGGCGCAGCTTCTCGGCGGCGCGGTCACCCGCCTCGGTAACATCGGCGCCGCGAAACTGCATCGTTCCGGCACTCGGCGTATCGAGCCGCGCGACGATGCGTGCGCAGGTCGTCTTGCCGCAACCGGATTCGCCGACGAGGGCCAGAGCCCGGCCAGGCTTCAAAGACAGGGATATTCCTCGCAGCGCCTCGACGGCGCCGAAGCTGCGTCTGATGTCCTTCAGCCGGACGATCGCGTCCTGCTGCTGCGGTATTGTCGTCGCTACCGGCATCACATTCATTCGACGACCCCCAGGCTGCGGACGGTGGGTGGCAGTTGCGGGATCGCGCCCCAGAGTTTGCGCGTGTAATCGTGTTGCGGTGCACTGCTGATCTGTTGGGTGTCGCCGACCTCGACCAATTGCCCCTTCAGCATAACACCGATCCGGTGGCAGAGTTGCGCCATCAGATGCAGGTCGTGGGTGATGAACAACACGGAGAAGCCAAGGCTGCGCTGCAGATCGACGAGTTGCTCCAGGATTTCCCGCTGCACCACCACATCGAGCGCCGTCGTCGGCTCGTCCATGATGATGAGCTCCGGCTTCAGCGCCAGGCAGATCGCGATGACGATGCGCTGGCGCATGCCGCCGCTGAACTGGTGCGGATAGTCGTCGAGACGACCCGCCGGAATGCCGACGAGCCGGAACATTTCTTCCGCCCGCGTCCGCGCCTGTGGCCGCGTCGCGCCGGTGTGCTTGCGCAGCACGTCGAAGAATTGCGCCTCGACCCGCATCAGCGGGTTCAGCGAATTCATCGCGCTTTGGAACACCATGCCGATCCGCCGCCAGCGGACATTCTGCAAGGCGGATTCCGGCATCTTGAGAAGGTCTTGCCCATCGAGCAGGATTTCGCCGCCGGCGACCCAGGCCGGGGCTTTCGACAACCGGGTGATCGCGTAGGCGATCGTGCTCTTGCCGCAGCCGGACTCGCCGGCAAGGCCGAAGAGCTCGCCGCGCCTGACCTCGAAAGAGACCTCATTGACGGCGCGGAAAGCACCGTCATCGAGCAGGTAATCGACATTGAGGTTACGGATTTCAAGCAGTGCGTCGCTCATCGGGCAGCCTCCAGTTCGCGGCGGCGCATCCGCGTGAGACGCAGCCAGCGGCTCAAGGCCGGACCGGAGCGAAGTTGCGGATTGGCGATCTCGTCGAAGGTGAAGTTGATGAGCGCAAGACCGAGACCGACAAGGGCAATGCCTGCGGCCGGTACGGCGATGTCCCACCAGGCGCCGACGATGATCGCCGAGGAATTCTGGGCGTTGTAGAGCATGGTGCCCCAGGTCACCCGCAGCGGATCGCCGAAGCCGAGATATTCGAGCGTCGTCTGGGCGACGATCGCGTAGATGATGCTGCCGACAACGTTGATGCCGATCAGCGGCACCAGATTGGGCAGGATTTCCACGAAGATCACTCGCCAATGCGGCTCGCCGACCATACGCGCCGCCACTACGAATTCGCGCTGCCGAAGCGCCATGGTCTGCGACCGGGTCATGCGCGCGCCCCAGGGCCAGGAGGTGAGCGCGATGATCGCCATGATCGCAAGCGGCCCGACCGTGCCGGCAAAGGACGCCAGCAGGATCAGCAACGGGATGTTGGGGATGACCAGCACGGCATTGGTCGCGAGGTCGAGCGTCGCGTCGGTGCGCCCGCCGAAATAGCCAGCAACGAGGCCGACGATGGTGCCGAGCGCGGTAATGGCAAGGCCGGTGGCAAAGCCGACGGCAAGCGACGGCCGAGCGCCCCAGACAAATTGCGAAAAGACGTCGCGCCCCATCTTCGTCGTGCCGAAATAGTGCTCGACCGTCGGCGGCTGGTGCGAGCGGCCGACGCGTTCGCTCGGGTCGCCGGGCGCCAGCACCGGCGCAAACAGCGCCATCAGGCAAAGCGTGAGAATGATGACAAGTCCGGCAACGGCTTTCTTCTGCCGCCAGAACAAGGAGACGCCCGCATTCATGCCCTGCCCTCCCTTATGCGCGGATCGACCACGCCATAGATGATATCGACCAGGAGATTGGCCCCGAGCGTGGCGATCGTCATCAAGAGCAACTGTCCCTGGATGACCGGATAATCGCGGGCGACGCTCGCGGTATAAAGCGTCAGGCCGAGGCCGGGATAGTTGAAGACGATCTCGGTGACGATCGAACCGCCGAAGACCGCCCCCAGCATCAGCGCCAGGTTGGTCAAAACCGGCAGCATGGCATTGCGCGCCGCATAGCCGAACATCACGGCCGCTTCGGACAGGCCCTTGGCGCGTCCCATGGTGACGTAGTCTTCGCCAAGCACCGAGATCATGCTGGAGCGCATCGTCGTCTGGAACTCGCCGATGAGATAGGGCGAGAGCGTCAGCACCGGCATGATCGCATGCAGGAAGACGCTGCCGAAAAAGGTGAAATCCAGCCCCGGATCAAGGCTCGGGTCATAGGCGTAGCCAACCGGCAGCAGCCGGAGCGTGACGCCAAAGGTGAACAACGTCGCGAGCGCGATGATGACAGGCGGCACGGCGATTAGCACGACCGAGAACGGCGAGACGAAGCTGTCGAAACGGCCACCACGACGCCAGGCGGCAATGGCGCCTAAGAGCACGCCGATTGAGAGCGAAAAGGCAATCGCCGTGACGACCAGGAACGCGGTCCAGCCGGCCGAGCGGCCGAGAACCTCGACGACGGTCTGCGGGTAATACTTGACCGAAACACCGAGATCGAAATGGGCCAACCCGACGACGTAGTCGACGAACTGCCGCCAGATCGGGTGCTCGATCGCGCCGAAGCGCGCCTTGATCGCCTCGATGGCCGCGGGCGTCGCCCGCGGTCCGAGCTGGGCGATCATGCTGTCGACGGGGCTCCCCGGCATCAGCCGGGGAACCGCGAAATTCATGACGATCGCGAATAGGAACGCCACGCAATAGACGGCAAGCCGTCGACGGGAAAGTCGCATCGTTGGGGCCTGTTGTCGCTTATTGCACGGGCTTGAGGCGGAGCAGGTGCACCAGCCGCATCCGGTTGTTATCGTGATCCTCGGGGTTCATGACAGGTTCGTCCTTGGTGACCCAGCCGGTAAAGCGCTTGGTCGAGAATTGGTACCAGGTCGGGCCGTTGAAGACGGGAACGACAGGCAGGTTGTCGGCAACGATCACCTGCACCTGGTCAAACAGCTTCTTGCGCTCTTCGTCCGTCGCGGCGCGGCGGTACTCGTCGAAGACCTTGTCGAGTTCAGGGTTGGAGTAACGCGACGGCGCGCTGGTGATGCGCCCGCCGAAGCCGGTCGACAGCGACTGGAAGTAGCCGCGGAAGGGCGTCGGTCCGTCGGCGCGCGAATTCATCACCGCTTCGAAGCTGCCGTCGAGGATCTGCTTCTGCCACTGCTCGTATTCGGGCGTGGCAACCGACGCATTGACGCCGATCTTGCGCAGGCCTTCGGTCGCGATCTGCACCGCGTCGATCCAGTCGGTCCAACCGTTCGGAACGATGATTGGGAAAGCGATCGGCTTGCCGCTCGGCGTGGTGCGGAAGCCTTCGCCGTCCTTCTTGTAACCGGCATCGTCGAGCAGCTTGTTGGCCTTGTCGATGTCATAGGCCAGCCACTCGTCCTGCGCGCCCTCGGCTGCCTTGTTGCGCCAACTGTCGAAGCGCGGCGGCAGGCCGCTCGCAAGGGTGTTGACGACGGGATAGCCAAAGCCGGCAATATCGACCATCGCGGTGCGGTCCATCGCCAGGCTGAAGGCGCGCCGGAAGGTCATGTCGTTGAAGGCCTCGGCATTGCCGGGGTTCGACGACTTGAAGTTCATCTGGAAGGCAACGGTTTCCGCCGGCGGCTGCCAGTAGCCGTTGTGTTCGGCGTCAAGGCCGACATAGGTCTTGTCGATCTGCGGCAGGAACGATCCAAACCAGTCGATCGAGCCTTCCGGCAAAAGCGCCAGCATCTGGTCGTTGCCGGAGATCTGCGGCAACTTCAGGCAATCGACCTTGAGCGACGCGGCGTCCCAGTAGTTGGGGTTGCGGCATTGTTCGTAGACCTGCGGCGTGAAGCGGCGGATCTCGGTCATCGGGCCGGAGCCGACAGGCGTTTCGTTCTTGAAGGCCAGCGGATCCTTCACGTCTTTCCAGATGTGCTCGGGCACCACGGGAAAGTCGGCGAGCGATTCCGGGAAATGCGTGTCGACGCCCTTGAGATTGATCTTCACTTCGGTCGGTGATGGCGCCTCCACCGAGGCGACGGTCTCGCCGACGCCAACGGTATCGACGGCCGGGTTCTTCAACATCATCTCGAGGGTAAACTTCATGTCGGCCGAGGTCAGCGGCTTGCCGTCCGACCATTTCACACCGTCACGCAGGGTATAGGTGATCGACTTCAGATCGTCGGCGAACTTGTAACCTGTTGCCAGCCGCCAGACCGGCTTGCCGCTGTCATAGTCGTTGAAGATCACCAGCGGTTCGTAGACGAAATCCATGGTGCTCTGCCGCCGGCCGCCGAGGTCGAACGGGTTGAAGTTCTGCACCCAGCTCGTTTGTTCCTCGATGTGCATGGTGAGCACCGCTTCGGCCCGGGCCTCGGCGGCCGCGACCATCATCAGCGCTGCGGCGACCGGTCCAAGACGCCATCGCGCCGCTGTCACCCTCTTCCTCCCGGCCTCCGGAGCGTTACCCAAAAGCCGCATTTCCTCGACTGCCGTCATGACGAATTCCCCCTCAGGTTTCGTTGATCGATCTATTAAGTCAAGTAATTTGACTTAACGATAAGTCTGCCAAAGAGGCGCTGTCAATCGGGCTAATTCGCCCCGCCTAAAGTTTCGGGAAAAGAGGGTGAGTGGTATTTCTCATTGCAATACCAATTGCGGAAATCGAGCCTCGGGGATCGGTTCAGCCGCCCGATTTTGATCGCAGAACAACCTGGCTCAGCATCGCAAAGAGAATCACGGCGTAGCCCAGGATCTGCGAAAGGCTCAACGGCGTCCCGAGAAATGCCAGCGTGAAAAGCAGCACCCAGACCGGTTCGCAGCACATGATGACCGACGCCCTCGCCGCCGAGATCATCTGCTGCCCGCGAAACTGGAGAACTTCCGGAGTTACCCCGTTAAAACTCAGGATACCTAACGTGCACGATCATGATATACTCTACCCCTGCGTGTATCAATTCGAAACATGGCAAACTGCGATCCTTGGCCGGAGCGTGGTTTAGCCTGAGCACGCCTCGAAATACCGGCGGACTGCCGGAACCTGCCCAGTGACATCATTCCTTCAACCTACGCAGCTGGAGCTGCTGACAGGAGGCCTACATGTCGGTGCATGAAGCAATTCTCGATCTCGGCTATGATCCCACCATCCGAGAGGATGGCCCACTCATCCGGCCTCAGGTGCCCGCGGCGCTGCCGACCGCGGCGACCGTCGACCCGCAATACCTCCCGCCCCCGAAGGCGCAGGGGACGCCACGCCATGTCGGCAGTCCCGGGAGCTGCGCCGCATGGGCTTCGACCTATGGGCTCGCCACCTACACGGCGGCCGCAGCGGCGAGCCAGTCCCCATCGAGCACGGCGCTGCAGGCAAGCCCAGCCCATATTTATATCGAAGTCATGAAGAGCTACGGGCAAAAGGGCTGTGCGGGATCGCGGCTTGCATCCTACCTCAATCTGCTCAAGCAGAGCGGAACGCCGAACTGGCAGACCGCCCCCTATTATGCGAACTGCCCCGAGCTCTGGTCGAGCTACGATCCCAACGCCGCCACCGATGGCAGCTTCCAGATTCCCGACTGGGCCATCGTCGAAACCAGCGATCTCGACGCGATCAAGGCGGTCATCGCCGCCGGCGGTGCGCTTTGTTACGGCACGTCGCTCAACGAAGGCTTCATGAAATACGAAGGCCCCGGCCCGATGACCGGCCCCCTCAACAAGGTCCCGAATGTCGGCCATTGCATGCTGATTATCGGCTACGACGACGAGCAGCAGGCGATCCTCATCCAAAACAGCTTCGGACAGAACTGGGGCTGCGAGTGGAACGGACGTCGCGGCTACATCTGGATGAGCTATGAGCTGTTCCAATATCTGGCTCAGGGCCAGGCCATGTATGTCACGGCCTGACCCCAGACAGTTCTAGCCCGAATTGGCTTTGAAAGGGCCGTGGCGTTATTCCGCCGCCACGGCCGGCGGATAAGCGAGCGGCTCATCAAGTTCGGCATCCGCATTGACCTCGTCCGCCTTCTCCGGTTCCGCGGTGCTCTTCTTTGGCTCCCGGCCGAAGAAGAGCGCGTAGCCAGCGGGCAATACCAGAATGGTCAGCACCGTCGCGACGAGGATACCGCCCATCATGGCGTAGGCGAGCGGTCCCCAGAAGACCCCGCGGGAGATCGGGATCAGCGCCAGCACCGCCGTCAGCGCCGTCAGCGTGATCGGGCGGAAGCGTCGCACGGCCGATCCGATGATCGCCTCGGCGCGGTCCATGCCGGCGGCGATATCCTGGTCGATCTGGTCGACCAGGATGATCGAGTTGCGCATGATGATGCCGAGCAGCGCGATGACGCCGAGGATCGCGACGAAGCCGAAAGGGGCACCGCTGATGAGCAGTGCCGCCGCCGCACCGATGATGCCGAGCGGCCCGGTGGCGAGAACCAGCATCGCCTTGCCGAAATGCTGGAGCTGGATCATCAACAGCACGACGATGACCCCGAGCATGATCGGCGCCTTGGCGGCGATCGAGGCCTGGCTTTCGGCTGAATCTTCGGCCCCGCCCTGAATGGCGATCGAATAGCCAGCGGGCAGGCTGTCGCGCAGCGGCTGCATCTCACCGAACATCTTCATCGCCACGTCGTTCGGCTGCACGCCGTCCGGCAAGGTTCCTCGCACGGTGATCGTCGGCAGGCGGTCGCGGCGCCATTCGATGCCCTGCTCGAGCACCGGCACGACCTTGGCGACTTGCGAGAGCGGAACGAAGCCGCCAAAGTCGGTCGGGATGTAGATCGAGTCGACAGAGCTCAGCAGTTTGCGGCTTTCGGCCGGCTCGCGGGCGACGATCGCCACCGTCTCCTCGCCGTCGCGGAAGTTGTCGAGCGGCGCACCGGTGACGCTCGCCTGCAGCATCTGGCGGATGCGCTGGGATGTGACGCCAAGCGCGCGGGCGCGATCCTGGTCGATGACCAGCTTCATGCCCGCTACCGGCTCCAGCCAATCGTCGTGAACGGCGCCCAGAAGTGGGTTCTCGTGGAACTTCGCCGTTACCCGGTCGGCAATGCGCCTGACCTCTTCGCGGTCCGGACCCATGACGCGCATCTGTACCGGCCAGCCGGTCGGCGGCCCCAGGAACAGGCGGTCGACCTTGGAACGGATCGACGGGAAGTCGGCGGCAAGGATCGCACGCATCTTGGCAATCAGCCGCTCGCGCGCCGGTTCGTCCTTGGCCATGACAAGAAGCTGGGCGAAGTTCGGATTACGCAGTTGCTGGTCGAGCGGCAGGAAGAAGCGCGGGGCTCCCTCGCCGATATAGGTGGCGATGAAGCGCTTGTCCTCATCATCCATCATCCGGGCTTCAAGCGCCTTGGCCTGCTTTTCGACCTCCTTAATGCTCGTGCCCTCGGGCAGCCACAGATCGACCAGGATTTCCGGCCGCGACGACTGCGGGAAGAAGTTCTTCGGAATGAACTGGAAGGCCCAGAGGCTGACGAAGAAGATGGCGAGCGTGGTCGAAAGCACGATGATGCGATGGCGCACCGCCCAGGCAACCGTCGAACGCAGATGACGATAGAAGCGCGTGTCGAAGACGTCGTGATGGTTTCCGGCGTGGCTGCGCTGCTTCAAGAGCATGTTGCCGAGCCAGGGCGTGAAATAGACCGCAACGAACCAGGAGACGACCAGCGCGATGCCGACCACATAAAACAGCGAACGTACATATTCGCCGGCGGTCGAGGCGGCAAAGCCAACAGGAATGAAGCCGGCGGTGGTGATCAGCGTGCCGGTCAGCATCGGGAAGGCGGTGGAGGTATAGGCGAAGCTCGCGGCTTCGACCTTGACCAGTCCCTCCTCCAGTTTTCTTTCCATCATCTCGACGACGATCATGGCGTCGTCGACCAGGAGGCCGAGCGCAATGATGAGGGCGCCGAGCGAGATGCGCTGCAGATCGATGCCAAGCTCGTACATGATGGCGAAGGTCGCGGCGAGCACCAGCGGGATGGTGATCGCGATCACCAGGCCCGAGCGCCAGCCGATCGACAGGAACGATACGATGAGCACGATCGCCAGCGCTTCGCCGAGCGCCTTCATGAACTCGCCGACTGCTTCCTTGACGACCTCAGGCTGGTTGGAGACCTGGTCGACACTGACCCCATAGGGCAGCGACGTCTCGAAGCGCTGATAGGTCTCTTCGACCGCCTTGCCGACATCCGTCACCTTGAAGCCCTTGGCCATGACGACGCCGATCTGGACGCTGTCCTGGCCGTTGAAGCGGAATTTGCGCGAATAGGGATCCTCGAGCCCGGAGCTTACCGTGGCGATTTCGCCAAGGCGCGTGACCTGGCCGCCGGCGCGAAGCCTGAGGTTCTTCAGGTCCTCGACCTTGTCGAGGCTGCCTTCGACCGAGATGCGCACCGAGAGGGAACCGGTATCGACGGAACCGGCCGGGTCGATATTGTTCTGACCGGCAATCGTGCTGCGTAGGTCGTTGAGCGTCAGGCCGCGTTCGGCGAGCACCTTGGAGGAAACGTCGATATAGATCTTCTCCGGCTGGTCGCCGATGATCACAGCCTTCTCGACGCCCGGCGTCGTCAGCAGCATATCGCGCGCCTGGATCGCGAATTTCTTCAGCTCCGGATAGCTGTAGCCCTCGCCGCTTAGTGAATTGAGCGTGATGAAGGTGTCGCCGAACTCATCGTTGAAATAGGGGCCGAGCAAGCTTTCGGGCAGTTCGTTGGAGATGTCGCCGACCTTCTTGCGCACCTGGTAGAATGCGTCCGCCACTTGCTCGGCATTGGTATCGCCTTCAACCTGCAGCGTGATGATCGCACTGCCGGCGCGGGTATAGGAGCGCACGAAATCGAGGTGCGGCGTTTCCTGCAACTTGCGCTCGATCTTGTTGACGACCTGGTCCTGCATTTCCTCGATCGAGGCGCCTGGCCAGAAGGCTTGCACCACCATGACGCGGAAGGTGAAGTCCGGATCCTCCTTCTGCCCCATGCGCATCAGGCCGAAGGCACCGGCGAGAATGATGAGGCCGAACAGGAACCGCGCCATGCTCGGATGCGCGATCGCCCAGCGCGAAAGGTTGAAAGGCCGCTTTTCTTCGGAAGAGGAGGTCATCATCGGCTCGGTTCCGCTATCTTGGTGACGTCAGCGCACGACGGTTTCGGCTGCGGCAGCAGCCTGGTGCGTCGTATCGTTGGAGATCGTCACCTTGAGATCGTCCGTCATGAACTGCGTTCCGGCGGCAACAACGAGATCGCCGACTTTGAGGCCTTCGGTGACCCGCACACCATTGGTGGTGAAGTCTGCAAGCGTGACCGGGCGGCTGCGGACGGTTTCCGTACCGCGGTCGACGACCCAGACGATCGGATAGCCATCCTTCTCAGCCAGCGCGCTCAAGGGTACCGAGACGAACGACACGCCATTGCCGGCAGAAGCTTCGATGGTCGCGGTCATGCCGAGCAGGACGCGTTGGTCGTTTGGCAGACTGACACGCACCGAGAAGGTGCGCGATTGCTGGTCGGCGCTGCCGGCAACCTCGCGCACCGTGCCATCGAGCGACAGGCCCGCATCGGACCAGATCCCGACCTTCACCGGCAAGCCAGCCTTGAAATTGCTGATTTCCGTTTCGGGTACTG
The DNA here is from genome assembly GCF_001429285.1 of Ensifer sp. Root278. Taxonomy (GTDB): domain Bacteria; phylum Pseudomonadota; class Alphaproteobacteria; order Rhizobiales; family Rhizobiaceae; genus Ensifer. The sequence goes on along the minus strand of NZ_LMJJ01000043.1, from coordinate 351,609 downwards.
CGACCTGGACTTCCTTTTCGCCTTCGACGGCAACGGTGGCGACCGGCGTGCCAGAACCGACGACCTGGCCGACATCGGCGTTGATCGAGGTCACGATGCCCGGCCGATCGGCGACGAGGCTGGTATAGACCACCTGGTTTTTCGCCTGTGACAGTGCCGACTTCGCTGCATCGCGCGTGGCGACAGCCTGGTTGTAACTCAGCACCGCCTGGTCGAACTGGGCCTGCGAGGCGAATTTCCTGGCAAGCAGCTGCTTGGCGCGGTCGCGCACCAGCTCGACTGTTTCGACCTGACGCTCGGCCGCATCCAGATTGGCGGACGCGCTGCGCACCGCGAGCTCGTAGTCGGTCGGGTCGATGCGGGCGAGAAGATCGCCAACCTTGACGCGGTCACCGACATTGACGACGCGCTCGACGATCTTGCCACTGACGCGGAAGCCGAGATTCATCTCGGTCCGTGCCCGCACGGCGCCGGAATAGCTGAGCTGGCGTACATTGTCGGCCTGGGCGATCTCGACGACCTTGACCGGGCGCACGACTTCAGCGGTTTCGGACTTTTCTTCCGAGCAGCCGGCAAGCGCCGCCGAGAGGGTCGAAATCAGCGCAACGGTGGCAATGAATGAAATACGGCGGCGAAATTCAATCGGCATAAACATAGTCGCACTCCTGAAAAATAGGCCGACGCCGCATTGGCGCCGGAAGCAGTCCGGCTAAACCTTCAGTCCCTTGATCGCGAATTCGACCAGCTCTTCCGGTGCCGCGCGGTTTGTCTTGCTGAGACACTGCGCAACCATTTGCGGATGACAGAGCGTGACGGTCGCCGCACCGAAACAGCGCGACGCCGCATCGGCGTCCTGTTCCGGGAACTCGCCGGCGGCGATGCCTTCGCGAATTACGTCGGCGAGAAGCGCGTCGAGCCTGTCGATATGCTTGTCGATGACGTGCCACTCGCGTTCGATGGCAACGACCACCATTTCATGCACCTTCGTATCGTCGAGCATGAGCTCAACGGTCATCTGATGCTGCGCGTGGACGTAACGCCGCAGCCGCTCGCTCGCACTCAATGGCAAGGCGCAGATCTCCTGGGCCATCTGGTAGCTGGCCGCCAGCATGCGGCCGCAGATCGCCTGATGGATCTCCGTCTTCGAGGCGAAGAAGCGGTAGATGTTCGCCGGCGACATGCCGAGTTCCTTGGCAATGTCGGCGACATTGGTCTTGCTGTAGCCGAAATGCCGGAACAACCGCTCCGCTGCGTCGAGGATCCGCGTGATGTTGTCCTGACGCGTCTGATCCACGACGTTATCGCTGCTCACCTGCATCGCTTGCCTTTCGATTTACGACTGACGAATTTTGTATTTCGTCAGTCGTAAATCGAAATGAGACACTCGTCAATGAAAGAATACGCTCGCACGTTCACGATTTGATAACCAACATTGAGCTCGCCGCGCGCGGCCGAACGCCTCCCAATGTCACCCGGCTGTCGTTGACTCGACACGCTATGGTGGTTACTGGCGCTTCTGGAGCCGCGTTTCTCGGATTCTTCTCAAGGGGTTAGCAACTTATGGCCACAGGTCTCATCGCCCTCCTCGACGACATCGCGGCCATTGCCAAGATGGCGGCCGCTTCGCTGGACGACGTCGCGGCCCAGACCGCGAAGGCCAGCGCCAAGGCAGCCGGCGTCGTGATCGACGACGCTGCGGTGACGCCGCGCTACGTGGTGGGGCTGACGCCTGAACGGGAACTGCCGATCATTGCGCGGATCGCCCTTGGTTCACTGAAGAACAAGTTGCTCTTCCTTTTGCCCGGCGCACTGCTGCTCGGCTATTTCGCGCCCTGGGCGATCACGCCGCTGCTGATGCTCGGCGGCATCTATCTCTGCTACGAGGGGGCCGAGAAGCTTTACGGCGCAATCTTTCCGCATGCGGCCCACGCGCACGAGGAAGCGGTTCTCGGGGAAAAGAGCGATCCGCTGGCGCTTGAAAACGAGAGGGTTGCCGGCGCCATCCGTACCGACTTCATTCTCTCGGCCGAGATCATGGCGCTGACCCTGTCGACCGTCGCCGATGCCGACATCTACATGCAGGGCGCTGTACTCGCCGGCGTCGGCATCCTGATTACGCTCGCCGTCTATGGGGTCGTCGCGCTCATCGTCAAAGCCGACGATGCCGGCGTCGCGCTGGCGAAGAACCCGCTGTCCGCCGTACGCGTTTTCGGCCGCGGCCTCGTTCTCGGCATGCCCGCATTCCTGAAAGTTCTTGCTGCGATCGGCACTGCGGCCATGCTCTGGGTCGGCGGCAGCATCCTCGTGCATGGCATGGCGCAACTGGGCCAGGCCGGGCCGGAACACTTCATCCACGATGTCTCCGAAAGCGTTGCCCACACGCTGACGGTCGCCCCGGCGGTCGTCGGCTGGTTCACGACCTCGGCGCTCCAGGCCCTGCTTGCCATCGCCGTCGGCGCCGCAACCATCGTCGTCATGGGCAACGTCGTCGCGCCGATCTGGAGCCGCCTGCGGCCGGCAAAGAGCTAGATACTTTCGCAAACATGGATCGGGAAGGAGGCCGCCCGCGGCCTCCTGATAATTGATTTCCGATCTCTTCGGCGGCCTACCGCTTGTACTTCACGCCCGGCAGCACGCAGAGCATTTCGTAAAGCAGATTCGCCGCGGTGATCGCCGTGGTGCCGGTCGTATCGAAAGGCGGGCTGACCTCGACGAGATCGGCGCCGACGAGATTGAGACCGCGACAGCCGCGGATGATTTCGATCGCCTGAATGACCGTCAGGCCGCCGATCTCGGGCGTGCCGGTGCCCGGCGCATAGGCCGGGTCGAGGCTGTCGATATCGAAGGTCAGGTAGGTCTTGTGGTTGCCGATCTTGGCGCGAATGCCTTCGATCAGCGGCACGAGCGACTTGTGCCAGCATTCCTCGGCCGGCACGACGGTGAAGCCCTTGTCGCGCGACCAGTCGAAGTCATCGGACGCATAGCCGGTGCCGCGCAGACCGATCTGGAACACGAGATTGGGATTGAGGCAGCCATCCTCGAAAGCGCGCCGGAACGGCGTGCCATGCGCGATCTTTTCGCCGAACATCGTGTCGTTGATATCCGCGTGCGCGTCGACATGGATGAGAGCGACCGGACCGTGCTTCTCGGCAATCGCCTTCAGGATCGGATAGCTGATCGTGTGATCGCCGCCGAGCGTCAGCGGAATGCAGTCGTGCTTGAGGATCTCGCCGATGTTGCGGGTGATGATCTCCATGTTGGCCGGCAGGTTGAAGGTGTTGATGGCGATGTCGCCGATGTCCGCCACCTGCAGGCTTTCAAACGGCGCTGCACCGGTCGCCATGTTGTAGGGGCGGATCATCACGGATTCAGCGCGGATCTGCCGCGGCCCGTAGCGCGTTCCGGAACGGTTGGATGCGCCGATATCCATGGGAATGCCGACGAAACAGGCGTCGAGGCCCGCGGCCGACGCTGCCGCCGGCAGGCGCATCATCGTACCCGGACCGCCGAAGCGGGGCATGTCGTTGCCGCCGAGCGGCTGGTTGAATTTCTCTTCCATGGAAGCTCTCCCTTTTGATGTCGCCGGAACCTATCAGGCGCTGCTGGCCGAGAAATGCGGGATTGATCGAATGTTACTTCGATCGCGATCAAACCAACATGTCTGACAGAGCAAATCCAGGCGTCGACTGCCATGTACGACGGTGCCCCGCCTCCCGCACCTAGCCAAAGGGAGTGTTGCCCTCTTAGGACCCGCCAATCACTTTGGTGAAAACAAAAATACGATGTCCTTGGGAGGAACCATGCAAAACTTGACCCGCACCGCACTGCGCTCCATGTTTGCGGCATCGCTCGCCGCTATCGCGGTCTCAACGACCGCCCAGGCGCAGGACAAGCTGTTCATCTACAACTTCTCCGACTACTTCGCCGAAGACACGGTCTCGAACTTCCAGGCCCGCACCGGTGTCGAAACGCGGGTCGACTTCTACGATTCGCTCGAAGTGCTCGAAACCCGGCTGCTCGCCGGCGGCAGCGGCTTCGACGTCGCCTTTCCAAGCGCCACGGTCGGTGAACGCCTCATTCAATCCGGCGCGCTGAAGCCGATCGACGTCACGGCGCTCAAGAACTACGGCAATCTCGACAAGGACCTGCTGAAGCTCGTCGCCGAGCATGACCCGGAGAACAAGTATCTGGTTCCTTACATGTGGCTGACGACGGGCGTCGCCTACAACGCCAAGCTCGTCGGCGAGCGCCTTCCCGATGCGCCGACGAACAGCCTCGACATGTTCTTCAAACCCGAGGTCGCCCAGAAATTCCAGGATTGCGGCATCGGCATCGTCGATGCGCCGAACGAAGTGATCCCGATCGCGCTCAACTATCTCGGCCTCGACCCATACTCCACCAAACAGGACGACCTCGACAAGGCGAAGGAGCTGCTGCTGAAGCTGCGTCCATTCATTCGCCATATGCAGAGCGGCCAGCTTGTGGCCGACATGGCGTCGGGCCAGCTCTGCCTGGCGCTGATGTGGAGCGGCGACGCCGGCATTGCCGCGGCCCGCGCCGAGGAAGCCGAGACCGGCGTCAAGGTCGACTATTCGATCCCGAAGGAAGGAACGATCATCTCTTTCGACACGATGGCGATCCCGGCCGATGCGCCGGATCCGGAGCAGGCGCTCTCCTTCATCGACTATATCCTCGAGCCGAAGACGGTTGCTGCGATCAGCAACCACGTCTTCTACGCTAACGCCAATGCCGCGGCGACCGCCGAGGTCGATGCCGGGATCCGCGACAACCCGAACATCTATCCTCCTGCCGAAGTCCGCTCCAAGCTCTTCGTCGACAAGTCGCTGCCACCGCGCCAGACGCGCGAGCGCACCCGCGTCTGGTCGGCTTTCAGGGCCGGCCAATAGCGCGCACCGTCAACAGCAGGACCAGACCCCGTGCAATCCTATATTTCGATCGAGAACCTGGCGAAGTCCTATGGCGTCGTCACGGCCGTCAACAACATCAGCCTGGGCATCGAGAAGGGCGAGTTCTTCTCGCTTCTTGGCCCCTCGGGCTGCGGAAAGTCGACGCTGCTCCGGATGATCGCCGGCTTCGAGACGCCGACATCCGGCGCCATCAAACTGGAAGGGGCCGATGTCACCGACGTGCCGGCGCATAAACGCCCGACCAACATGATGTTCCAGTCCTATGCGCTGTTCCCGCATCTGACGGTCGGCAAAAACATCGCCTTCGGATTGCAGCAGGATGGTCTTGCCAAGAGCGAGATCAGGAAGCGTATCGACGAGGTGGCGGAGAAGCTGCAGCTGACGGCGCTGCTCGACCGCAAGCCGGCGCAGCTTTCCGGCGGCCAGCGTCAGCGCGTGGCGCTCGCCCGTGCGCTGGTCAAACGGCCGAAGGTTCTGCTGCTCGACGAGCCGCTCGGGGCGCTCGACAAAAACCTGCGCACCGAAACGCAACTCGAACTCGTTCGCCTGCAACGGGAGCTCGGCCTCACCTTCATCATCGTCACCCACGATCAGCACGAGGCGATGACGGTCTCCACCCGCATCGCCATCATGAAGCAGGGGCAGGTGCTGCAGGTCGGCTCGCCTTCGGAAGTCTACGAAACGCCGCAGTCCCGCTATGTCGCCAAGTTCCTTGGCGAAACGAACGTGTTTGCCGGTAGCCGAGCGGATCGCAGTGGCAGCGAGCTGCAGATCGACAGCGACGAAGCCGGCGGCCGACTGCATGCGGCCTTTACCGACCGCGTCGCGCTCGATGCGCCGTTCTGGGTCTCGGTCCGCCCCGAGCGGGTGGAACTCGCGACTTCGGGCAGTGGTCTCGAAGGCACGGTTGAACAGCTCACCTATACCGGTGTCGAGCGGCACTACCGCGTCCGGCTGAAGTCTGGTGCGACGCTCGACGCACGCCGGGTCAATCTCGGAGCCGAGAGCGATCTCGGCGTCGGCGATCGGGTGTTTGCGAGCTGGTCGCCGCAGGCAAGCCGGCTCTTGGCCGAATAGGAGGTTCCCATGCTCACGGCAGCGACACCTTCCACAAAGACGAACTGGGGCAAGCGTCTTCTGATCGCCATCCCCTATGCCTGGCTTCTGGTGCTCTTCCTGGCACCCTTCGCGCTGGTTGCGGGCATCAGCCTCTCGACCGTGCGGCTCGGCATGCCGCCCTTCGAGCCGCTGACGGCATGGGACGGCTCGATCCTGAACCTCCGCCTCAACTTCGAGAACTTCCTCTATGTTCTCACCGACGACACCTATCTTCTGGCCTATCTGACGAGCCTCAAGGTTGCGGCGATTTCGACCGCCGCCATGCTCTTCATCGCCTATCCGCTCGCCTATGGCATTGCGTCCTGTTCGCCATCCTCCCGCTCTCTCCTGGTCTTCCTGGTGATCGTTCCGTTCTGGAGCTCGATGCTGATCCGAGTCTATTCCTGGATGAGCATCCTCAGGAACGACGGTCTCCTGAACGCGTTGCTTTTGAAGGTCGGCCTGATCAGCGAACCGCTGCGCATCCTCAACACCGAGACGGCGATCTATATCGGCATCATCTACACCTACCTGCCCTTCATGGTGCTTCCGATCTACTCAACTTTGAGCAGCGCGGACCGCACCCTGATCGAGGCGGCGCGCGATCTCGGCTGCTCCCGCATCTCGGCCTTCTGGCGGGTCACCTTCCCCTTGAGCCTGCCCGGTGTCTTGGCCGGCTGCGCGCTGGTCTTCATCCCCGTCGTCGGCGAGTTCGTCATCCCGGATCTCTTAGGTGGCGCCGATACCCAGATGATCGGCCGCGCCATCTGGCTCGAATTCTTCAACAATCGCGACTGGCCGATGGCCGCCGCCGTGACGATCGTGCTCCTCGCGTTGCTGGTCGTGCCGATCGTCTATTTCCAATCGCGCCAGTCGCGCGAACGAACCTGAGGAGCTGGCCATGACAAAACCAAGCTGGTTCAATCGGCTCTCGATCCTGTTCGGCCTCGCCTTCCTCTATCTGCCGATCGTCGTTCTCGTCATCTACAGCTTCAACGGCTCGAAGCTCGTGACGGTCTGGGGCGGCTTCTCGACTCAATGGTATGCAACCGTTCTCAACAACCCCTCGATCATTGAAGGTGCGAAAGTCAGCTTCCTGGTCGCTGCGGTCTCGGCAACGGCAGCAACCATTCTCGGGACGCTCGCGGCCGTTGTGATGGTGCGGCTGCGTCGTTTCCGCGGCCGGGCACTGTTCAACGGCATGCTGCTTGCGCCCATGGTCATGCCGGAAGTGGTGATGGCCGTCTCGATGCTCTTGATGTTCGTAACGCTCGGGATTGATCGCGGGCCGCTCACCATCACGCTGGCGCACACGACCTTCACGCTCTGCTTTGCGACCGTCGTGCTGCAATCGCGGCTGGTCGAGCTCGACCCGTCGCTGGAAGAAGCGGCCCGCGATCTCGGCTGCCCGCCGGCCAAAGCATTCGTCAGCGTTGCCTTACCGAACATGGTCCCGGCAATCGTCTCCGCCTGGCTACTGTCCTTCACCCTGTCGCTGGATGATCTGGTCATCTCAAGCTTCACGACCGGCCCGGGCGCATCGACCCTGCCGATGAAGATCTATTCGCAAATCAAGTTCGGCGTGACGCCGGAAATCAATGCGATCTCGACGATCATTCTCGGCATCGTGGTTTTGGGACTGGTGGCCGCACAACTGGTCTCGCGACGCTCGGAACAGCGAGCCACCACAGCCTGACCAGAAAGGGCAATTCCAGGAAACGTCTCTCCTGGAATTGCGCCGTTTCAACGCCTTGGATCAGTGTGGCAGAAGCGCGCCACCCGGCGCGAGATAGGTCGCCAGCGGATCTTCGAAGGCATTGCTCGCCGACGATACCGCATCGATGAATAGCGAGAACAGCGCGGTTTGCGAGCTGATGTCGAGCTTGGCATAGAGGTTGCGGCGGTGCAGCTTGACGGTCGCCGGTGAGATGCCGAGCTTTTCAGCGGCCCCCTTGACCGAATATCCGCGCAGGATCATCTGCGCGACCTGGCATTCGCGATCGGTGAGCAGGCTGCGGCCAAAGTTCCGGATTGCCTGCGCCAATGCGCTCTGGAGCGGCGAGCCGTCATCGCCGAGGCTCTCGGGCCTGAGGTCGCGATAATGCCGGAGCACGGCCATGCTGAGCAGCGGCGCCGCGCTCTGCAGGAAATCCTGGTCTTCTCCGCTGAAGGCCGCGTGGGAGTGGCGTCGCGCCAGCGAGATCGCGATCTTCGTGTCGGCATCGATTCCGATGAAGACGTTGAATTCGTCGTGCAGGCCCGAGTGGCGGTAGTAGTCGCGGTAATATTGCGACCGGTCGAAGGACGGATCGATCTGCCTCAGGCGATAAAGACCATCGTCGCCGTTGTCGAGCGCCAGCCGGTAGAACGGGTCGAGCCGATACGGGCCCTGCAGGTAGGCTCGAATATCGGACAGGCCCCTGTCCGTACGCCAGTCGTTGAACAGGATCTTCGGCGCTGCGTTTCGCCGATACAGGAGCATCAGACCGGCATCGATTGCGATGTGTCGCTTGAGCGACTGCGCCAGACGATCCTGGAAATCCGAACGGCCGACCCCCTCCATCAGAGATAGCGCCAGATCACCCACACCGGGCACCCGCTGCGTCGCCGCGCAGACTTTGACGATCGTATCGTTGTTCATGTTGTTCTCCTCCAGGCGCAGATTAGGCGAAGGTTTAGTGCGTCGCAAGTAACGGATTTTCACTACGGGAAATCCAAAACTATCATTTGAGCAACCAAAACAACGACATCGGCAGCGAAAGCCAGGCTCCGCAAGGGCTGACGCCGCCCCTGAGCCGGGCTCTCGTCCTCCAAACCTAGCCCTAAGGCGTATTCCGGACATTGACCCGGGCGCCTAGAAAAATGGGGCAAGCCCCATAGTAGATCGGCGGCACGCAAGACGGCATGTGACTGTCGAGACGACACATTGGTCTCAGGCACCAGGCTGCTTTGCGCGAAAATAAAGCAACGAAACCTTGAAGGGCGGCCGATGTACTTGCCGCTCGTCTTTCTGAACTGGAGTGAACATGTCGAAGGTCATCAAACTCGGGCGCAACGGTGTCGGCCTGCGCGAGCTTGAAAAATGCAGCGTCGTCCCGCCGGAGGCGATCCTGTCCGGTTTTGCAGACGAACTCGGCGATGTTCATTTCGAAAGCCCCGACAAAGCCGTCGTGATCGGCACCTGGCAGTCGACGCCCTACGCGGAAATGCTCTCCTACCCCGATGGCAGCGAATACAGTGTGATCCTCTCGGGCAAGGTCGCAATCACCAACCCGGACGGTTCCATCGAGACCTTCGAGGCCGGCGAAAGCTATGTCCTGCCTGCCGGCGTCGAGGTGCGTTTCGAAGTGCTCGAGACGATGCGCAAGGTCTACGTCCTCTACACCGCACCAGCCGCGAAGTGATGTGAGGCGTCTCCATGACCAAGGTAAGAAGCAAAGCCCTTGCAGATGTGACGATGACGCCCTTCTGGCTCGACCGGCCGGACGCGCCCGAGCCGCGAGAGCGACTGACGCGCCATCTGAAGGCTGACCTGCTCGTCGTCGGCGGCGGCTTTACCGGGTTGTGGGGAGCCATCCAGGCGAAACAGCGCCAGCCCGAAATCGACGTCGTGCTGATCGAAAAGGGTTCGGTCGCCAACGGCGCTTCGGGCCGGCCGGGCGGCGTCGTCTCGACGTCGGTCATGCACGGACTTTCGAATGCCGTGCGCATCTTCCCCAAGGACATCGCCGCGCTCGAGCGGCTTGGCCAGGAAAACATGCACGGCTTCCTGCAGACCCTCGAGGAACACGCCGTCGACTGTCACGCCGAATGGGGTGGAGAGCTGACAGTAGCCGTCGACGATGCCCATATCGAAGCGCTGCACGAAGAGCACGAACTCCATCTCAAATATGGCCACCAGGCCGTCTTCCTCGACCAGGGCGCCGTCCGCAGCGAAATCAATTCGCCACGCTACAAGGCCGGTGTCTGGTCGAAGCACATCTGCGGCACGGTGCATCCGGCGCTGCTTGCCTTCGGGCTGAAGCGGGTTGCGCTCACCCTCGGCGTTGAGATCTTCGAGAACACCGAACTGACCGGCCTTGAAGATCTTGGCGACCGGATGAAGGCTACGACGCCTTCGGGCAGCGTCACCGCGCCCAAGGTTCTTCTCGCCACCAATGCCTTTGCCTCGGGCCACAAAAAGATCAAGCACCGGGTCGTCGCCGTTCGCGACCGGGTGCTGGCAACGGAGCCCCTGTCAGCAGAGCGTATGGCGTCGATCGGCTGGAGCCACCGTCAGGGCGTCTACGACACCCGCACGCAGATGAACTACATGCGGCTCACCAAGGACAACCGGATCATCTTCGGCGGTCGTCTGGCTTACGCCTTTGCCGGCAACCCCTTCCCTTCGGTCGACAAGGAACTCGAAACCTACAAGCCCCTGGCATCCGCCTTCTTCGACACGTTCCCGCAGCTCGAAGGCCTGCGCTTCACCCATGCCTGGAGCGGGCCGATCGATCTCAGTACCCGCATGGCGGTGCACTTCCAGCGCTACTACGGCGAGAAGGTCGTCTATGCAGGCGGCTATTCCGGTTTCGGCGTTTCGGCCTCCCGCTTCGGCGCGCGTATCGCGCTCGACATTCTCGACGGTTCGAAGACGCCGGAGAGCCGGCTGGATTTCGCCACCAGCCTGCCGAACGCTATTCCGCCGGAACCGTTCCGCTGGCTCGGTGCGCAGGTCACCATGTATGCGCTCGATACGGCGGACAAGTCCGGCGGCTGGCGCAAGCCCTGGCTGAAAATGGTTTCGGCGATGGGTTTCCCTCTAAGCTGACGCCTCTCGCCAAAAGGCACCTATCGTTTGACAAAGGCAGAGCCGAGATACCGGCCCTGCCTTTGTTTTCGCGAGCTGGCACTGGGCCGGTCAGGATTGAAGGGCTTATCGACCTGCACGCAAACGAGACGCGCCTCGTCCGGTCTGCGAAACGCCGAATTCACTAACGAGCAGCTTCACGAAAAACGGGATCAGACCCGACTTTGCACGCGTCTTGTCGAAGGCCGCCTGGAACGGCGCCTTGTAGCTGAAGAGATCCGGGCGGATCGGCCGCAGCAAACCCTCGTTCACATAACGGCTGGCGAAATGGTCGGGCAGATAGCCGAGGTAGCGACCGGAGAGGATCAGCCGCGCCTCTGCTTCCATGTCGCTGACCGTCGCGCGCGGATTGGCGATCGAGAAAATCTTGAGGTCACGGGCGTTCCAGTAGGAGCGGCCGATCAGATTGTAGGACCGGATATCGTCGATCTCGATCTCGCTGTCGTCACGGGAAAACAACGGGTGCTCCGCGCCGCAATAGAAGCGTTGCGTCTCCTCGTAGAGATCGACATATTCCAGCCCCAGCGTCGTGCGCGGAAAACTGGCGATCGCGATGTGGAGCTCTCCTGTTATCACATCGCGCAGCAGTTCATGCGGCGGCCGCGTGACGATCGAAAGCGCCACTTCCGGTGCCTCGTCCGTCATCCGGGCAAAGACGCGGTTGAGACGGGAAGACGGGTCAGACAGCGTGTTGTCGATGAGGCCGACGGAGAGCGTACCGTTCAACTGATGCTGCAACCCCTTCATGCGGATGTCGAACTGGTCGATCGAGCCGAAGAGGCGCTTGGCCTCCTCGTAGACGGCGCGCCCTTCTTCCGTGAGGCGAAAGCCGGACCGGCCGCGCTGGCAGAGCGTTAGGCCGAGCCGGCTCTCCAGCGCGGAGATATGGTTGGAAATCGTCGAGAGCGAGAGATTGAGCTCTCCCTGCGCAGCCGCAAAACCGCCCGCCTCCACGATCGTGACGTAGATGCGCAGCAGCCTCACATCCAACGAGTCCAAAGCCATGCAAGGTCCGCCCTTACCTTGATAAAGATCCAAGTGAAGCGCGATTATTATGCATTTTCATGCACTAAGCTAGGGCAGGCGTGAACGAAATCCAGTCCGTTTATGTGGCCGGCCGTACGTCCTCGTCCGAGAGGAACCTCGCGTATTTGAGCATGTAGTCTGCGGCATCGCGGATATCGTGGGCAACGGCCTCGCGTGCCCGCTGCGGGTCTTTCGCCTCGAGAGCCGCTACGATCTTGTCGTGAAAATCGACGTCCAGCACTTCGGTCGCGGTAAACGGCGTTCCCTCGACGAGCTTGCGCAAAAACGGTCCCGCCTGGAGCCAGAGCATTTCGATGATGTAGATCAGGTGCTCGTTGCCGCAGTGGCGGTAGATCGAGAACTTGAAGTCGAAGTTCGCCTGCAGATAGCGGTCGATGTCACCCGCCTTCGCCGCTGCAGTACGCTGATTGCAGTGGTGGCGCACGGTGCGCAGGTTGTTGCCGTTGAGGCGGCTCGCCGCGAGTTCCGTTGCCGTGCCTTCGATGGCGATGCGCGCCTCCGTCAGGCTGACGAAGGATTTGACGGTCAAGAGCGGCACCTCGACGCTGCCGTTCGGCAGAAGTTCGAGGCCCTTCAATGCCTGCAGCCGCTGAAAGGCGGTGCGCACCGGCATCGGGCTCGTCCCGAACTGCTCGGCAACCTTGCGATAGGTGAGCTTCTGGCCCGGTTCGAAATGCCCGGCCATCAACGCCTGCACGATCTGCTGATAGACCTGCTCATACATCGGAACCGGTGTTTCGATGCTGGTGATTTTTGGTGTCTTCTTCGTCGCCATGCTCGAAACCTGGGGCTGCATTGGGAGCGCAGCGCTAAAAGAGAGAGTTTATCTTGGTAGGAGATTCCGCGACATCAGCGCAAGACCTTCCGGATGCTCGAGGCGCGTCAGAGCAGCTTTCCCAAAGCCTTCATGAACGCGATGTTGTCGTAGTCAAATGCCTCCATCACCGGATCCGGCTGGCACGACATTCTGACAACGACCAGTTCGTTTTTGGGATCAACGAAGAGCCATTGGCCATGGATGCCGATGCCGCAGAAGCTGCCCTCGCCGGTCTGATACCATTTGTTGCGGTAGCGCCCCTTCGGGAACAGCGGCGCAAAATCGCTGCGTTGCCACGCCTCATGGCTGCCCTTGGTGAGCGTGTCTTCGACCCAGCTTTCCGAAAGGACGCGCCGACCGCGCGCCATGCCGCCGTTGCGCATCATCTCGCCGACGCGCGCAAGATCCCGTGGCGTCAGGGATATTCCAGCCGAAGCGCGACTGGTTCCCTCGCGATCGACCGTGATCGCGATTTCGTCGGTGGTGCCAAGCGGCGTCCAAAGCTTTTCCCGCATCAGATCGGCGATGCGCCTGCCGGACACGCGCTCGAGCAGGATGCCGAGCAGGTCGGTGTTGGGCGAGCGATAGCGGAAAACCTCGCCGTGCGGCGTCGGCAGCCGCTTCAGCGTGCAGAGGAATTCGAACAGCCCCTCGTCGCCGCCACCAGGGTTCCAGAGCATCGCGCGCCTGTAGCGGCCGAAAGCGCTTTCCGGATCGAGATAGGCTTCCTCGATGTCGAGACTGACCGTCATGTCGAGCACATGCCGGACGGTGGCATCCGCATAGGCCGAGCCCGCGGTTTCCGGAAGGTAGTCGATAATGGGTGCGTTCGGGTCCAGCAGGCCCTCGTCCTCAAGGATGCCGGCGACGATCGCGACCATCGACTTGCTGATGGAAAAGGCGATGTGCTTCTCGCCGAAGTTCATGGTCGGCGCCACCCAGTCGCCGATGAATTTGCCGCGCTTCATGATCGTCAGCGCGTCCGCATAGGAGCCGTCAAGAAAGTCGCCGATCCGCTTCTCGCCACTTGGCAGCGACACCGTCTCCGAAAGCAGCCACGACAAATCACGCAGCTCTTCCGTGGGAGCGGTAGAGGCGGCCACGACCGGGGCGCTCGGCACCAGCTCGCCGACGTTCTGGAACGCCCAACGGCTGAAGGGCGCCGTGCGCCAATTGGCGAGCGTTACCTGGTCGCGGCGGAAGCCGTATCTTTCGCTGAACGCGGTCTTGCCGGTCATGGATATGTCCTTTCTTGAATGGATCGACGCAGCGCACGGCACCTGCACCGGACGAACCGTCAGGCGGGAGCGATGGCGGCGCTGGCGAGCAGCGCCGGCGACAGGGCCGCCGGCACTGAAATCAGAGGCTGAAGCGCGCCTACTTGCGAAGATCGGTCCAGATCCGCTTGTAGAGGTCTTGCGCCTCCGGCGAGCAGAGGCGCTGCAATTGCCCACCTTCCCGGCGCTCCGCCGGGATCACGATTTCCGGCGCGTTCTTCATGGTGTCGGGCATGAACTTTTCGGAGCCTGCGATGCCGTTGGCATAGCCATGGAAGGCCGAGTTCATCGCGGCGTTCTCGGGATCCATGACGAAGTTGATGAACAGCTTGGCGTTGTCGACGTTTTTGGCGTCCTTCAGCACCGCCGCGTTGTCACTCCAGACACCGTAGCCTTCCCTGGGGTAGTGGAAGCTGATCGCCGGGTTTTTCATCCGCGCGCGGAAGCCGGCGCCGTTCCAGGCAAGGGTGGCCTTGAAGTCGCCGGCCGCCATTTTCTCGATGGTGTTGTATTCCATGGCGATCCAGTCCGCCTTGGCATTGACAAGCACATCGCGGACCTTCTTCAGCACCGCCTTGTCGGCCGTGCACTGTTCGCCGCCGACATACTGGATGGCGGCAGCCATCACGTCGTTCAGCTCCGGCACGACATTGACCTTGCCCTTCAGTTCTTCCGGCGGATTGAAGACGATGCTCCAGCTGTCGGCATCGCCCTTGTAGGCGTCACCATTGACCACGACGCCGGTGGTGCCGACGGCCCACGGAACCGTATATTTACGGCCGGGGTCGAAGTCGGCATTCACCCATTCGGGCGCAACGTTCTTGAAGTTCTCCATCTGGCCTGGGTCGAGCTCCATCAAGAGCCCTTCCTTCACCCAGATCGGCACATAGACCTGGTTGACGACGACGACGTCATAGCCGGAGCCGCCCTGCCTTGCCTTGGCAAGCGCGGTGTCACTCGAGTCATAGTCGGTGACGGTGACCTTGACGTCGAACGCCTGCTCGAACTTCTTGACCATCTCCGGGCTGGTGTAGTTGCCCCAGTTGTAGATGTTCAGTTCGCCTTCGGCATGCGCAATGCCCGTCGAGGCGATGAGTGCGGCAAGCAGAAGGGTCATGCGGTTTGCACGTATCATTTGGTTCCTCCCATTTTGATCAGGTGCATTTTCGGCTGACGACGAAAAACAGCGTGACGATGACGACCGACAGCAGCAGGAAGGCCGTCGAAATCGCATTCATTTCAGGCGTGATGCCGCGGCGGATCTGGCCGAGCATGTAGGTGGGCAGCGTGTCCTGGCCGCCGGACTTCACGAATTCGGTGATGACGACGTCGTCGAGCGAGAGCACGAAGGCGAGCATGAAGGCGCCGAGGATGCCCGGCCAGAGCAGGGGCAGCGTCACCCGGCGGAACGTGTAGAGCGGCTTGGCGTAGAGATCGGCCGCCGCCCGCTCGAGGCTCAGATCCATGTTCTCGAGCCGGGCACGGATCGGCAGATAGGCAAAGGGGATGCAGAACGCCGTATGTGCGGCGATCAGGTAGCCGAGCCCGGAATAGCCGGTGACGGCCTTCAGTTGCGCGACGATGATGAGCAACGCAACCGCCGTGACGATTTCCGGAACCATCAGAGGCTGGTTGATGAAGGCATAGATGAAGGTCTGACCCCGGTAGCGCCGCGTCCGCGTCGTCGCCAGCGCCGCCATGGTGGCGAAGACGGTGGCCAAAGTCGCCGCGACAGTCGCGATCTGGAAGGAGCGGACCGACGCGTCGATGACGTCGCTGTTCGTCAGGGCGACCTCAAACCAGTGCAGCGAGAAGCCACCCCAGGCCGCCACCGAAGGCGCGCTGTTGAAGGCGTAGACCACCAAGGTGACGACCGGCAGGTAGAGCAGCGCAAAGCAGGCGATTGCAATGGCCGTGAAGCCGGGCTGATGGCGGACGGAAAAGCCCTTACGCATGGCGTTCATCCTTCGCCGAGTTATTGCGCACGTAGACGAGCAGCGCCGCCATCACGATGATCATCACGGTAATCGAAAGCGCCGAGCCGAGCGGCCAGTTCCGCCCCTGGCCGAACTGCAGTTCGATCAGGTTGGAGAACATCATGTTCTTGCCGCCGCCGAGAACGCTCGGCGAAACGAAGGCGCCGATCGCCGGGATGAAGACGAGGATCGAGCCGGCGATGATGCCCGGCTTGGCGAGCGGCAGGATGATCTTGCGCAACACGCGCCAGCGTGTGGCGTAGAGATCGTAGCCCGCTTCGACCAGGCGGAAATCGAGCCGCTCGAGGCTGGCATAGATCGGCAGCACCATCAGCGGCAGGTAGACATAGACCATGCCGATCAGGATGGCCGTGTCGGTGAAGAGGATCTGGATGGGTTCCTGGATCATGCCGAGCTTGATCAGAGCCGTATTCAGGATGCCTTCGTTGCGGATGATCTGCAGGATCGCGAGCGTCCGGATCAGAAGGTTGGTCCAGAACGGAATGGTGATCAGGAACTGCCAGAGATCGCGGCTTCGCTCGTTGCGCGTCGCCATGAAATAGGCGGTCGGAAAGCCGAAGAAGAGCGTTGCCACCGTCGTGATCAAGGCGAGCTTCACCGAGCGCCAGAAGATATCGACATGGGCGGTCGCGAGCGACAACGTGTCATCGAAGATGTCGCGCTCGAAGAACACGCCGATCCAGGCGTCGGGTGAGAACTGCCATTTGACGTCGCCGTAATCGCCCGGCGTCAGGAACGAATAGGCGAGCACGATGAACAGCGGGCCGATGGCCGCGAGAAAGATCGTCAGCAATGCGGGCGAGGCAAGAAGCCAGCGTCTGCGCGCGTCGACGGCTTCCAGTTTCGTCGTGAGATCGTTGGCGCTGGTCATGGGTCTCAAGCCCTCACGACCTGTGCTGCTCCCTCGGCAATCGCCACGGCCACCGCTTGGCCCGCCTCGACAGCGCTGCCTGAAACGGAACCGTTCTGTTGCCGCACCGTAAAGGCTTCTCCACCACTCAGGCGCAGATGGAGATGCGTATCGGTGCCGAAATAAACGACCTTCTCGACTATGCCCCTAAGATCACCTGAGCCTTCGACGACGCTGGCGTGCTCGGGCCGGACGATGAAGGTCACGTCGCCGGATGCCGGCGCGTCCGACGCAGCGTTGACGACGACCGATTGGCCGGATTTCAACGTAATCTTTGCCTTACCGTTGGCGACACCGTGAAGCGCTCCGGTGAGGAAGTTCGTCTCGCCGATGAAGCTTGCGACGAAGCGATCCGCCGGCCTGTTGTAGATCTCGCGCGGGGTGCCGATCTGCAGGATGCGACCGGCCGACATCACCGCGATGCGATCGGACATGGTCAGCGCCTCCTCCTGGTCGTGGGTGACAAAGATGAAGGTGATGCCGGTCTCGTACTGCAACCGCTTCAACTCGGACTGCATCTCCTTGCGCAGCTTGTAGTCCAGCGCCGATAGCGGCTCGTCGAGCAGCAGCACCTTCGGCTGCGGCGCCAGCGCCCTTGCCAGCGCGACACGCTGCTGCTGGCCGCCCGACATCTGGTTTGTGCGGCGCCCGGCCAGATGCTCCAGTTGCACGAGCCGCAGCATTTCCGCCACCCGCGCCTTGACCTCGGTGCGGGGCTTGCCGAGCGCTTCCAGGCCGAAAGCCACGTTCTCGGCCACCGTCATATGCGGAAACAGCGCATAGTTCTGGAAGACGGTGTTTACCGGCCGCTGGAATGGCGGCAGGCTGGTGATATCCGAACCATTGAGCAGGATTTCGCCGCTCGTCGGATAGTCGAAACCGGCGATCATGCGCAGCAGCGTCGTCTTGCCGCAGCCGGATGGACCGAGAAGCGTGAAGAACTCGTTTTCCCGAACCGAGACGGTTGCGTTGTCGAGCGCGACGAAGGCGCTCTCCCCCGCCCCGTAGGCTTTGCGTACGGCGCGGATATCGACCGCACAGTCATCGGATATCGTGGTGTTTTTCATGTTTCCTCCCGACGAAGTCGAGCGCTCGCCGCAGCATGGCGATGCCGCAACCGTCCGTCCTCCGACATTTTTTTGGAACGTATAGTGTGATCTCAGATCACGCAATAGGAATTATATTTGCGAGTGCTGAATTTTGGTTGCGAAGCGAAACAAGAGACGATTTATGATTTAAAATCAATATTATGGAGCAACACGCCATAAGCACGCGACTGCGTGAAAAGATCCGTAATCGACACCGAAAGGCCCCGAAAACTCGTTTTCGTGGGAGCCGGTAATCGGATCAGAAAAGGGAGGCGGCGTGGCCGGAAGGAAGGGCAGGCTCCCTCAAAACACGGCATGGACCGGCACCGTTCATGCCAAATCGGCCGGCGCCACAGGCACCGGCCGATAGTGATCTAGATTACCGGAAGACAGGCAGTTGTCGCTTCCCGTAGGCGATCGACAATGGCAATGGGTTCCTCCGCTCGAGACTTACGGCTGGCGATAGACCTCGCTTCCGGCGAGATAGGTCGCCTCAACCTTGCGCTCCCGGATGGAACGATCGAGCGGATCCGGTAGCGTGCCGTCGATCACCACGAAATCCGCCCATTTGCCGACACTGATCGAGCCGATCTGAGCGCCCCAGGGCGTCATGTCGGCACCGGCTTGCGTGAGGCCGTGCAGCGCCTGGTCGAAGCTGACAGCCTGTTCCGGGTGCCACGGACCATCACCGAGCCCGAACGGGCTCTCGCGGAAGACGGCGTCGTTGATCTGGGTCAGAGGGCTCAAGGGCGAGGTCGGCCAGTCCGAGCCGAACACCAGCGGCACACCGGCGTCGAGCATCGAATGCCAGACATAGGCCCGCGGCTCGCGTTCGGTACCGATGCGCTCGGTGATGTATTTGCCGATCGTGCCGGTCGCATGGTTCGGCTGCATCGAGGCAACGACGCCCAGCTCCTTGAAGCGCTGGATGTCCTTGGTCTCGACGACCTCGATATGTTCGATGCGGTTCGGCTGCGGTCGCGGCACGGAGGCTTCGGCAAAGGCATCGAGCACGAGGCTGACGCCACCGTCGCCGATCGCATGCACCGCCGTCGGGAAGCCGTTTTCGTTGGAGGCCTTGATCGCGGCTGCAAGCTGCTCCTTGGTTTCGAACGGCTTGCCCTTCCAGCCGTGCTGGTCGGAATAGTCCTCATGCATGTAGGCGGTACGCGTCGAGAGCACGCCGTCGATCACCGACTTGGTGTAACCGAGCTTGAGCATCGGCCCCTTCTTCTCCTGCTCGCCGGAATCCGCGGCGACCTTGTCGACCTCGTCGCGATCCTTCACGGCGGCGGCGATCTTCTTCGGGTCACCCTCGAAGAAGCCGTACCAGACGCGAAGCGGCATCTTCTTTTCGGCGAGGATCGCGGCATAGTCGTGCACGGCGGCGAGATCGGACATGTCGTTGACGCCGGTGATGCCGAGGCTGTTGGCAAATTTCATCGTCTGCAGCAGGGCCCCGCGCCGTTCCGCATCGGCGACCGCCGGCCGATGTTTCTCGACGAGGTCGCCAGCGCTCTCGAGCAGAATGCCGCTCGGCTCGCCCTTGTCGTTGAGCACGACTTCGCCGCCCTCCTCGACCTTGGACGTCGCGGTCACGCCGCCCACTTCGAGCGCCTTGGAATTGACCCAGTAGGAATGGAAATCGATGTCGCGCAGGATGACGACGCGATCCGGCACCACGGCATCGAGATCCTCCTTGGTCGGTAGCTTGCCTTCGCCGAGCGTGTAATCCCAACCGCCGCCCATCAGCCAGACGCCCTTGGGCAGGCGCGCATCGGCTTCCTTGATCTTTTCGAGCCAGGTCTTCTTGTCCGGAATGTAGGAGAGATCGACACCGGTCACCATGTCCATGCCGGACGTGAGATGCGTATGGCCGTCGATGAAGCCCGGGGTGACGGTCTTGCCGCCGGCGTCAATCACCTTTGTTTCGGCGTCGGCCAGCCCCTTGATCTCGTCATTGCTGCCGATCGCAGTGAACTTGCCGTTCTCGACCGCGAAGGCCTGAGCGTTGGGCGTACTCTGATCGACCGTGCGCACGTCGCCGTTCAGCACGATCAGATCCGGCGCCGCCCAAACCGGCTGCGCTGCGCAAACCATGATCGCCAGGACCGAGGTCGCGCTCAGCGCCCGGGTTACTGCTGCCAATGTCATGAAATTCTCCTCCCGCGACTGCATCCCTCCACCCCCGGCGAGCCGCGCGACACCGGCGTTGAATGGATGATGCTGCAAGTCGGGAAGGCAGCGATATACTCCCTCGGGCTAGGTTTGCCGTTCGTCCATCTCCGCCCGATAGGTTTCGGCATCGAATTGTTCGTTGACGTCGGGCCGACCGCCTGGTGTCAGGTCGAGCAGGGTCCACATCGGTTCGACAGTGCCGAGATGCCGCGGATCCTGCCCGGGATCGGCTGGCTCGAACAACAGTTCGGAAGCCCAACTCAGACTGATCAGCCCGTCGTCATCCTTGTGGAATATGGTCAGGATCGGCACCTGCTGCCCATCCTCGCTCTCACCGTGATAGTCGCGCTTGAAGCTGTTGTTGGCGGCCGAAAGCAGCTTCAAATCCCGCCAGCCGCGGTCGGCAGCGAAGGCGGAAACCCTTTCGATCGGCGCCTTCGCGACGGCGGCGATGTTGACGCCGAAGCCTTCGACATGCCGCACAGCGCCCTCCCAATTGTCGAGCAGGGCGGTACAGGAGGGGCACGGCCCATCCTCCAGAGCACAACCTGCGATCGGGCCGCTCCGCGGTCCGGCGCGCCTATCGGAGCGATGGCGCGGAAACATGTAGTGATAGAGGATCAGGGTGTTGGTGCCCGGTCGAAACAGCTCGGAGAGCCGAACCTTGGCCGCAGAGCCCGTCTCATCAATATGGTCGAATTCATAATCCTCAAGGACATGCCCGCCCGGCGGGAGTGCACGGATTTCCGCGGCGACGCTTTCCATTTCGCGCCTGAGTGCTGCCTCCCGTTGCAACAACCTGTTGCGCGCATCGCGGTAGCTGGGGCTTTCGTTCGGAAAGGTCACGCTCATGGATACCTCCATCAAAGCGGATGCGCAGGCATCATAACATAGTCCGTTGCGCGCCGGGTCGCACCTGACGTGAGTCACCCACTCCGAGCGCACCTTGCGAAGAGGCACACGATCGCTCCTACGGCGCTGCAGGCGCCGATCGTTTGACCACGCTCTTTTCGAAAACGACATCGCCCGTGGGCGATACGTTGAAGCGATAGGCCTCGTTCATGAACCTCTTGCCGGAATGGGTAAAGGCGAGAACCCGCTCGCCGTCGGTCCGCACATGCGAAATCCCGAAATTCGTGCGCTCGAACGCGAAGACTTTCTTGCTGGCGTCAGTCGGATCCTGCACGTAAACCAGCGTTTTGAAGAATGCGGCCAGCTCCGTGCAGAAAATGATCGCCGGCGTGGTGCGCGCAGCTTTCCCAAGCGCCGCCATCAGCGTTGCGCGAGGGTGGATGTATTCCTTGGCTTCACTCTCATCTCCCGATGAAATCAGCGAAACGACGGCGCCGATTTCCTTGAGAAATTCCATGTCGAAATCGGCAGAGCCATGATGAGGCGCCTTGAGGATTTCCGATCGCAGGGCGGCCGACGGCAAGGCCTCGCGCAAGCGCTGGCTTGCTTCCTGGTTCATGTCCCCGGTGAACATGAACCGCACATTGCCGAACCGCAGCCGAAAATTGATGGAGTGGCCGTTGATCGTGTGCGACGCAGAATAGGCGCCCTGGCCGCTCGCCGCCACAGTGCCGAGCATCAAGTTGGCGTCGTCGGGCGGCGACCGCAGAAAGCGCAACGCAGGCTGGCCGCCGACAGTCTCGACGATTGGCCCGAGAATATCGACGGCGATCGACTCATCCTGAAGAAAGTCGAAGGCGCCGGCGGAAAGGTGGTCGATCCGTCGACGCTCGATGCCGTTGCCGGTAACCGTCTGAACCCGCCCCTCCCAGGCGGCAAGCGTGTCGACCCATTTGTTGAAGGGACGATTCCTCTCTTCGCGCGGCACGGCCGCCTGGTCGTCGACGAGGCCGACGATGAATACACGCTCGTCCACCGCTACGGTCTGCCCGAGCAGCTCAGTATCCTTGCGCCGTTTCTGATTGCCGTCTTCGCTCGGCCGTTTGACGATACCGTTGTGATAAACCCGCCTCGGCGCGATGAAGATCCGCTTGCTCGGGCGGCTGTCGGCCTCCGACTTACGCAGTTCCACCAACCCCTCGAAATGGTCGGCATCCCCATGGGTGATCAGGATCAGATCGACCACCAGTGGATCGGTGTCGCTCGTATTCGGGAAGCGGGCGTTGGCGTGACGGGCAAAGAGCTGGTTGTCACCGCCATCGATGAAAATCACCTTGCCTTCAGGGGTCTCCAGAATGAGACCATCGCCCTGTTGCACGTCCACCATCGACAGCCGCAGCAAGCCCGTGTCGCGCAGCCTGGTCTCGGCCCGGATGAAGCCTTCGTCGATTTTTCCGCGTGCGCCGAGGATTTCGACACGCATACGACTGCCTTCGGTCGAGAGCACGTTGCAGCGGTCGCCCCAGTAATACTGCCCTTGACTGCCATCGGCACGGCGGAGATTTACGACGTCATCATCAAGATATCGCATGAGCGCCCCCGTCATTGGACAGGGACAGCTTATGGTAGCATTTTGTCATATTCAATCGACAACTCGATCGGTTTCGCGCCAAATCCGGTGGTCGAAGGTCGCCATAACTGGCTGCCCGATTTCACCGCAACCGACCCCCTCCGACGATCATGTCCTGTCGCCGGCATTAAAGACGGGAGGTGAGGGAAGCTTCCGGCTGGCGCCCTGGCTTCCCTGGGGTGAGGCCGATCTAGCTCAGCTAAAGAGCGCCTTCAGTCGCGGCCAGAGGCCGATGGCCGAGCGAACCCGCCGGGCGGCATAGGCAGCACGTACCGAGCTGCCGAAATTGCAATCGCAGACGATGTCGTGCAGTTGGTGGTCCGATATTTCAAAGAACCGTTTTGCTTCGCCGTAGCTGTCATCGGCAAGGCCCACGAGCCGCAATTGCGGATCCTCGAATGCGACGGTCATGGGGGAACCGTTGACCTGCATGGCTTGCCGAACGGCAGCGGTCGCACGTTCGGTACCGGAAAGCGTGCCCAGCCGGCGATCGGGATTGCTTTCCAAGAGTTCGGCCCAACGTTGGAGCCGTTCCGTTCTCGTCATGACGGGAGCGGGACGGATTTCGGCGAGCGCTTGCAATTGTTCAATCGATTGATGCTTCATAGTCGTCTCTCCTGGTCCGAAGATGCGACCTCGGTGTGCGCCCCTCCACACGCAGGTCGCCGCTTCACCAACTCGCCAGCGGGAACCACAGTTCCCTTGCCAATAAAAAAAATATCGTCGACGCGTACCTCCGCGCGAAGCGCGGCTTTGCCCCCAACTTTCGCTGGCAAAAGTGCCCGAATTCTTCGCCCTCACCCGGCGAAACTACGCGCGGCAGGTGCCGAAAACAGCGGGCGCTCGTTTTCAATATCCGTCCCCCTCAGCAGCGGGTATTCTTTCCTTCAACCGATCGGGAACGATTTTGCCGGATCCGCATCAAACGGTGGTTTGGAGGTGGATGATGAAGGATGTTCTCTTGCAAACAACACCGCTCGCGCTCGACCCCGATCATTTGACGGACCACGATCTCGCCCAGGGTGCGCTCGCCAATGATCCCGAAGCGTTCCGCACCATCATGCGCCGGTATAATCAGCGGCTCTTCCGCATCGCACGCGCCGTGGTGCGCAACGACAGCGTCGCCGAGGATGTGGTGCAGGAGGCCTATCTTCGCGCCTTCGAACACTTGGAAACGTTTCGCGGCGACGCCAGCCTCGCCACCTGGCTTCATCGCGTGGTGCTCAATGAGGCGCTCGGACGTCTGCGAAAGTCGTCCACCCGACGAGAAGTTCCGCTGGCAACCGAGCAGGCGAGCGCCGACATCGTGCCTTTTCCCAATGCGGCAAGCTCGGAGGATCCGGAGCGAGCCCTTGCCCAACGGCAGATTCTGCGCCTGGTGGAAGAGGCGACGGACGCTTTGCCGGAAGCGTTTCGCCTGATCTTCACCGCGCGCGTCATTGAAGCCATGAGCGTCGAGGAAACCGCCGCCCTGCTTGGCATCAAGCCGGAGACGGTCAGAAGCCGCCTGCACCGCGCCCGCCAGCTCCTGCGCCAGCATATCGACCGCAAGATCGGACCCGTTCTGATGAATGCGTTCCCCTTTGCCGGTCGCCGCTGCGAACGGCTGACGGCGGCCGTCATGAGCCGGCTCGGGTTCGTCGGGTGAAATTTTCGGGAACCTTCGTCCGTGGCGCGCATCCAATGGGTGTCATCCACAGAGACCGGCGGCAACGCTCCGCCGGAGAGGAGTTCCCGATGTATGCCCGCCTGACCTCCGCCCTCGCCCTCGCCTGCCTCATCAGTGGCGCCAGCCTTGCGGCGGGCAGCGGGATCACCGATCCCCAGATCGCCCATATTGCCTACACCGCCGGCGTCATCGACATCGAGGCGGCCAAGCAGGCTCTCAAGATTTCCAAGGACAAGGACGTCATCGCCTTCGCCAACGACATGCTGCGTGACCACGAGGCTGTGAACAAACAGGCCCTCGATCTCGTCAAGAAGCTCAACGTGAAGCCCGAGGACAACGACACCAGCCGCGCGCTGACGAAGGCCGCCACGCAAGAGCGCGAAAAGCTGGCGAAACTGAGCGGCACCGACTTCGACAAGGCCTATGTTGCCAACGAGGTTGCCTACCACAAGCAGGTCAACGGCGCGCTCGAAACCCTGCTGATCCCGTCAGCGAAGAACGCCGAACTCAAGGATCTGCTGGAGACCGGCCTCAAGCTGTTTCAGGGCCACCAGCAACATGCCGAGCATGTCGCTGCCATGATGAAGTAGGTTGCGCCGTGATCTCGAAACTGAGCCTTGGTGCTCTTTGCGGTCTGGTCCTGATTCTGGCCGGACCGCCGGTGCGGGCCGAAACCATCCGGGTCACGGTCGAAAAGCTCGTCTTTTCGCCCGCCGAGATCAGCGCTGTCGTCGGCGACGTGATCGAATGGCAGAACAAGGACGTCATGGCGCACACGGCAACGGCCAAGGACGGTTTCGACGTGGTGATCCCACCCGGAAAAACGGCGACGCTCACCGTCACCAGGGCCGGCACTTTCGACTATTACTGCCGCTTTCACCCGAACATGAAGGCGCGCCTGCAAGTGCGGTGAAAGCGGAAGACCGCTCTTTTACGGTTGGGATGAGGGGCCCCCACTCCCGACCACGACGGCGGCGCAACATCATCAGAGCGCGTCGCCGTTCACGGTGAAGTCACCGAACGCCGTCTGTATCCAAAGCCGGAATCATGCGATGAAGCCGTCGGTTTCATTCGACAGGCGGCACGAGCATGAAGAAGATCGGTTTTCTTTCCTTCGGACACTGGACACCTTCGCCCCAGTCGCAGACGCGATCCGCGGCCGACGCATTGCTGCAGTCGATCGATCTCGCCGTCGCGGCCGAGGAACTGGGCGCTGACGGCGCCTATTTCCGCGTCCATCACTTCGCCCGCCAACTCGCCTCGCCGTTCCCGCTGCTGGCGGCGGTCGGCGCCAAGACCAGCCGGATCGAGATCGGCACCGCCGTCATCGACATGCGCTACGAAAACCCGCTCTACATGGCCGAGGATGCGGGTGCCGCCGACCTCATCGCCGGCGGACGCCTGCAGCTTGGCATCAGCCGCGGCTCGCCGGAACAGGTAATCGACGGCTGGCGCCACTTCGGCTACCAGCCGGCCGAAGGCGAAACCGAAAGCGACATGGCAAGACGGCATGCAGAGGTTCTGCTCGACGTCCTGCGCGGCGAAGGTTTCGCTGCGCCCAACCCGCGGCCGATGTTCCCCAATCCTCCCGGCCTGCTGCGCGTCGAACCACACTCCGCAGGGCTTAGGGAGCGCATCTGGTGGGGCGCCAGCTCAAACGCCACCGCTGTCTGGGCTGCGAAACTCGGCATGAACCTGCAGAGCTCGACGCTGAAGGACGATGAGACCGGCCTGCCGTTCCATGTCCAGCAGGCGGACCAGATTCGCGCCTACCGGGAAGCGTGGAAGGCGGCTGGTCACACGCGCGAGCCGCGCGTTTCGGTCAGCCGCAGCATCTTCGCGCTAGTGGATGATCGCGACCGCGTCTACTTCGGCGGCGGAAACCAGCACGAGGACAAGATCGGTTTCATCGACGACAAGACGCGGGCGATCTTCGGACGCAGCTACGCCGCCGAACCGCATGTTCTCATAGAGCAATTGGCCAAGGACGAAGCGATAGCGGAAGCCGACACGCTGCTGTTGACCGTTCCGAACCAGCTCGGCGTCGACTACAACGCCCATGTGATCGAGGCGATCCTGAAGCACGTCGCACCCGCTCTCGGCTGGCGCTAGGGCCGGCAGCCCGCCTCGGCGGAAGCAGGCAGGATTGTCGCGATTGGAGCTCCGATTGCCGACGATCGAGCCCATAAGCATTCCCTCATAGACATTTCCGGCGGACGTCCTACAATTCCGTGCACCCCATTCTGCGGAAGGGCGCGATATGGCTGAAGAACGCGCTCAACGGCGTCTCGCCGCTATCGTGGCTGCCGATGTCGTCGGTTACAGCCGCCTCGTCGAACTGGACGAAGGCGGTACACTTGCGGCGTTGAAAGAACGCCGTAAGCAGATTCTCGATCCCCTTGTCCGCGAGCACAACGGCCGCATCGTCAAGACGATGGGCGATGGTGTGTTGGTGGAGTTTGCCAGTGCCGTGAATGCAGTCAGCTGTGCGATCGACATTCAGAAGGGCATGGCAACAGCCAATCAGGGCCTTGCCGACGACCGCCGAATTCTTCTGCGCGTCGGCATCAATCTCGGCGATGTCGTCGTCGAAAGCGGCGATCTCTACGGCGACGGCGTCATTGTCGCCGCGCGGCTTCAGACCATGGCTGGTCCCGGCGAAATCTACGTCTCCGGCAACATTTACGACCAGGTGCGGCGGCGCCTCTTTTGCGATTTCGACGCGCTTGGCCCCCACGCGATCAAGAACATAGTCGAGCCGGTTTCTCTTTATCGCATCAGCACGGCGACCTTGAGCCAAGGCAGCGGCGCCAGGGCCTCCTTGCCGTTGCCCATCAAGCCCTCCATCGCCGTCCTTCCCTTCACCAATATGAGCAACGAGCCGGAGCAGGAGGTCTTCGTCGACGGCTTGACCGAAGACCTGATCACCGACCTCTCCAGGGCCGGCGGGCTGTTCGTCATCGCCAGCAATTCGGTTTTCGCCTACAAGGGCCGGCATGAGGATGTGCGCCGCATCGCGCGCGAACTCGGCGTTCGCTACGTGCTGGAAGGCAGTGCCCGACGGGCGGCCGGGCGTGTTCGCATCAACGCCCAACTGATCGACGCCTTGCAGGGCGATCACCTGTGGGCGGAGAGGTTTGATCGCAGCCTGGAGGATATGTTCGCCGTTCAGGACGAAGTGACGAGCAGGATCGTCGAGGCCCTGGTCGGGCGCCTAACTGACGCACCGGCCCGGAACCGCCCATCGAACCTGAAAGCCTATGACTATTGCGTCCGGGCGCGCACGCTCGGTCTGCAGACCGCTGGGGCAGCCAGAGAGGCGATCTTTCTTCTCGAGCGGGCGCTCGCATTCGATCAGGACTATGCTGAGGCGCACCGGCTCCTGGCACTGAACCTCTGGCTGAGCTGGGAATTCTGGGACCAGCCGATCGTTCCCTATCGGCAACGCGCCGTCAGCGAGGCGCAGAATGCGGTAGCGCTCGACCCCAACGACGCCGGGAACCGCTGGGTCCTGGGCATCATTCTCGGTCACGAGTGCCGCTGGGAGGAATCCGACGCCGAATTCGACCTGGCGCTGACGCTTGATCCGAACCATGCCGACGCCTGGGCGATGCGCTCCGACCTTATCGTCCTTTGTGGTCGACCGGCACAAGCGATCGAACACGTTCACAAAGCGCTCCGACTCAACCCGCATCCGCCGGGCTGGTACTACTGGATGCTTGGGCAAGCGCAATACGCCATTCGCGACTACGAGGCCGCGGTCCAGACCTTGCGCCACCCGGAAACCTACCGGGCGACATCGCGCCGCCTGCTTGCTGCCAGTCTGGCGCGGCTCGGTCGCCTGGACGAGGCACGGACCGAAGCGCAATTGTTTTTGATGAACAATCCGAACTTCACGATCGGCCAATGGGCCGCATCGCAACCGTTCCGGGACGAGACGATGCGGCAGCACTTCGTGGAAGGCTACCGCCTGCTGGACCTGCCCGAATAGGCGGCCCATTCGGGAGACGCGCCAACCGACAGACGCGTGAGATCGCTATACCACGCGTCGCCTCTAAGCATTGTCGGTTGGATCCGCGGCAGCGGGCTTAAGGAACCTGTGGCGGATGCGCGACACCGAGATAGTAGTCGCCCTCGCCGCCGCTCTGATACTCACCCGTGTAGCGCTGGCGGGCGTCGCCCAATGTGCGTGCCGGCGGGCGATAGACGTAGCCTGGCGCTGGATCCATATAGATACTGCCTGTTGGCATCGGATCGACATAGACCGCCCCTGGCGCCGGCTCCACATAGACAGGCCCAGGTGCGGGCTCGAGATAATACGGACCCGTCGACATCAACCTATTCTGGGTGCCTGGCGGATTGTGCGGATCGATACCAGTATAAAAGCCGTTGGCCAGCACCGGACCAGCTGCCCCACTCAAGGCAAAGACGATTGCGGCGAATGACATCCTCTTGGAAACTCTCATAGCGTTGCTCCTGTCTCGGCTTCGCATCCGGCCCCGCGCAGGAGGCCCAGCAGGCTGCGCCTCCTGTCGGATGCTGCCCGAGAGATAAACGCCTGATCGCTGCAACCGTTCCGCCGCAGCCTCAATGCAGACCGAAGAGATTGAGCAGTTCTTCGCGGTGGCGGACAAATTCGGGCGCGCTGCGATCGCGGGGTCGCGGCAGATCGATCTCGATCAGCCTTGGTTCGCCACCCTTCTCGCGTGGCAGGATCAGGATACGGTCGGCGAGGTAGATCGCCTCCTCGAGATCATGGGTGACGAGAACGGTCGTCACATCCTCATCCCGCCAGATCCGTGCCAGTTCCTGCTGCATGCTGATCTTTGTCATGGCGTCGAGCGCGCCGAGCGGCTCGTCGAGCAGCAGGATTTCGGGCTGG
Organism: Ensifer sp. Root278; assembly: GCF_001429285.1. Classification (GTDB taxonomy): domain Bacteria; phylum Pseudomonadota; class Alphaproteobacteria; order Rhizobiales; family Rhizobiaceae; genus Ensifer. Next base: position 322,384 of record NZ_LMJJ01000043.1, on the reverse strand, counting down.
ACCGCCAGCGCACGAGCAATGCCGACGCGCTGCGCCATGCCGCCGGAGAGTTGCCGGGGATAGGCGCTTTCAAACTGCTGCAGGCCGACGAGCTGGACATAGCGTCGTGCCCGGTGCCTCGCCTCGCCGCGCGAGAGCCCCTGCGTCTCCAGCCCGAAGCCGACATTGTCGAGCACCGTCAGCCAAGGCAGCAACCTCGGCTCCTGGAAGATCACCGCGCGGTCGGTGCCGACGCCTTTCGTCAGCTTGCCGTCGATCAGCACCTCTCCGGCATCCGGATCCTCGAGCCCTGCCAGAACCCGCAGCAAGGTCGTCTTGCCGGAACCGCTGGCGCCGACGATCGCGAGCGTCTCACCTGAGCGGATGTTGAGGTTGATATCCCTGAGGACGGGCAATGGCGCGCCGTTCAGGCGGTAGGACTTGGAGAGATGGCGGATCGCCACCTCTCCACGACGAAGGTTCTGGGCAACGCTCATGGCCGGTCCTCAGTTGCTGGCCGATGCGCCGTCGACGGCGAAGAGCACGTCCTTTGGCGTCAGCTGGCCTTCCTTGAGCTTGCCTTCACGCACCAGAACGTCGATCCAGAACTGAAGGTCACGCTCGACGGGCAGGCCGCCCGCACGCACGCCGTAGCCACGGAAATACTGGGCGATGTCAGGATTTTCGCCACGCGCCTGCAATGCCTTTGCGAGGATTTCCTTGGTTTCCTCGGGATGCTCACGCGCGTAGTCCAGCGCACGGGCCGACTGCAGGACGAAGGTCTTGGCGGCTTCCGGATGTTCCTTGATGAAATCCCGGCGCAGCACGACGAAGCCTCCGGCAATCTCGCCGAGCACATCGGTGTCGTCGAAGATCGCACGCAGGCCACCCTTCTTGCGGGCTGCCCCTTCGAAGGTCGTCTGCCAGTAGCCGAAAGCGGAAATATCCACCTGGCCGGAGCGCAGAACCTGCTCCAGCTGCGGACCGGGGACGACAACCTGGTTGGCGGCGTCTGTCGGCAACCCGACCGAATGCAGGGCTTCGCGGATCGTATAGTCGAGATGGGCGCCCAGCGTGTTGACGGCAATGCTCTTGCCGGCGATGTCCTTGATGCTCTTGATGGGGCTGTCTTCGAGCACGTAGAAGATCGACTGCACCTCGTCATTGATGCCGTTCGAGGGATAGGCGGCGACGAAGTCGTTGCCGCTGATGATCGAATTCAGGACGGCGGACGTCGCGGCACCGCCGATCTCGACGTCGCCCGAGGCCAGCGCGATCAGCGAGGCCGGGCCGCCCGTGGCGTAGCCGACGCTCTCGATCGTGATGCCGGTGCCCTCGAAGTATCCGAGTTCCTGGGCAAGCTCGTGCGCCGACAGGCCACCCTGGCTCGCGAGATAGCGCAGCTTCACGTCATCGGCCGCGGCCGCCGGTGCGACAAGGCCGAGGGTGATTGCAGCAGACAGAAGAAGGTTGCGGGCATGGAAGGTCATATCGATATCCTTTCGAAGGAGAAATCTGGCAAAGAAACGATCAGGCGTTGGGTTGCGACCAGCGGCAGAGGTTGCGCTGGAGCAGAACGAGCAGCGCGTTGGCGGCGAGCCCGAGCAGGGCGAGCAACAGGATCGCCGCGAACATCAGCGGGATCTGGAAGTTGTATTGGGCGTTCATGACCTGGAAGCCGATGCCCTTGTTGGCGCCGATCATCTCGGCGGCGATCAACAGCAGAAGCGCCGTGGTGGCCGAGAGGCGCAGGCCTACGAAAATCGCCGGCACCGAGGCAGGCAGCACCACGCGGCGGAACACGGTGCGCGGTCCGGCACCGTAGGTTCGGGCCATCTCGATCAGCTTCTTGTCGACCTCTTTGACGCCGCCGATCGTCGAAAGCAGGACCGGAAACAGCGTCGCCCAGAAGATCACGAAAACCTTTGAGGTCTCGCCGAGGCCGAGCAGCAGGATGAAGACCGGATAGAGCGCCAGGGCCGAGGTCTGGCGAAAGAGCTGCAGGATCGGGTCGAGCGCCTGTTCGACAAGCCGTACCTGGCCCATGAACAGGCCGAGCGGGATGCCGACTACGACAGCGGCCGCAAAGGCGATGCCCGATCGCTGCAGGCTGATGGCGATATCGTCCAGTAGCGCGCCGCTGGCAAGACCGCCCCACAGCGTGGACAGGATCACATCGAGAGGCGGAAAGACCGCTGGATTGACCCAGCCAAGCGTGCTGGAAAGTTGCCAGAAGGCGAGAAACCCGAGTACGACACCATAGCGTGCGACGATCGAGCCAAGCAGGGCGCGCCAGCGGGAAACGATGGCCGGGACGGCTGTAGAGACCTGACCGTCAGCGCGGCCGAGACCAAAGCTCGCTGCAAGCGACGTGTTGACGTGTTCGTAGGACATGATCGCACCTCACTCTGCTGCCTGAACGGCCGATCGCACGTCGGCCCAGCGGTTGACGGGAATGGGCAGACCGAGATTTTCCCGGAGCGTCCGACCCTCATAGGCCGTGCGGAAAAGGCCGCGACGCTGCAGTTCCGGGACCACCAGCTCGACAAAGTCGTCAAGCGCCGTCGGAAACCAGGGCGGCAGGATGTTGAAGCCATCGGCCGCTTCGTTTTCGAACCACTCCTGCAGGGTGTCGGCGATCTGTTCTGCCGTTCCGACGATCGTGTAGTGGCCGCGCGCTGACGCAATCCATTGATAGAGCTGGCGAATGCTGAAGTTGTTTTCGTCGGCGATCTGGCGGATCAGCGCCTGCCGGCTCTTCATGCCCTCGGTTGGCGGTGCCGGCGGCAGCGGCCCATCGAGATCGTAGCCATGGAGATCGAGCGTGCCGCCGGTCAGGCCATTGAGCAGGCCGATGCCATCCTCCTCGACGATGAGCGAGGTCAGGCGATCGTACTTTTCGCGCGCTTCGGCCTCCGTTCTGCCGACGAAGGGGGAGACCCCGGGCATGACCAGAATGTGGTCCGGGTTGCGGCCGAGACCGCGCGCACGTGCCTTGATGTCGCGATAAAATTCCTGCGCCGTCTCAATGTGCTGGTGCGCAGTGAAGATCACCTCAGCCGTCGCGGCCGCCAGCCCGCGACCGTCGTCGGACTGGCCCGCCTGGACGATGACAGGATGCCCTTGCGGAGAGCGCGAGATGTTGAGCGGGCCGCGCACCTTGAAATGTTCGCCGCGATGGTCGGTATCGTGCAGCTTCGCCGGGTCGTAGAAGATGCCCGTTTGCTTGTCGCGAATGAACGCATCGTCCTCGAAGCTGTCCCAGAGCTTCGTGACCACGTCGACATGCTCGGCCGCGCGCCGATAGCGTTCGGCATGCGGAAGCTGCGTCTCGCGGTTGAAGTTCTGCGCCGTCGCATCGCCCGTTGTCGTCACCACATTCCATCCGGCGCGGCCGCCGGAAATGAGATCGAGCGAAGCGAATTTGCGTGCCGTGGTGTAGGGCTCTTCATAGGTCGTCGACGAGGTCGCGATGAAGCCGAGATGGGTGGTGAGCGGCGCCAGCGCCGAAAACAGGGTCACCGGCTCGAAGCCCGCCACCCGGGCGTTTCCGCCCTCGCGCGCCCCGCCGAAGCCGATCGCCAGCCCATCTGCCAGGAAATAGGCGTCGAACAGACCGCGTTCCGCCGTCAGCGCCAGTTGCTTGTGAAATTCGAAACTGGTCGCCCCGTCGGCCGGCTGGTCGGGGTGGCGCCAGGCGGCGATATGCTGTCCGCCACCGGGAAGAAATGCTCCAAGCCTGATCCTGCGTGTCATCTCAATCCTCTCCTCTTCTCGCTGCAAATTCTTGGGCGTCAAGTCACGGATGAAGGGCTGTCTGCGACCAGACCCACGACCTTGGCTGCCAGAAAGACAGGCTACATTATCCATAATGTTTATAGAGAAAGAGTATTTCCCGTGCGCCCGAGGCAAGTGAAAAGATTTTCGACGCAGGCGCAGAAAGCGAGATCAATCGCCGTGTACCGGGGGACTGAGAGCTTGGGAGAGAAAGGCTGGTTGCGCCGTGACTTGTTGCGAGGCGAGCGCGGTGAGCCGAGCAATCCTGAGGACTCTCCACGGCTGTGGCCACAGCCTGGAACGCGCGATATCGCCGCAGCGCATACCGCTTCGGCCGAAATACCGTCGCTCCGCGAGACCCGGGCGGTGCCTGGACAATCAGCCAATCGCACCGGGGAAATTATTCTACTCTGAGTGGTTTTCGAGCCAAAGGGTTTCTTATCCTGAATCGGGCACTCGACTATTTTTTGGGCACTTGCGGCGGCCTTTGCCAAAAATGCGGCCACCGCCATCCAATGAGAGTAGAAGACGTGTCCCAAGCAACCATCAAATCTCCCCCGAAATCGATTTACGCCTCCTTCGGCTTTCAAGTCCTCGCGGCCATGGTGATCGGCCTGCTGCTCGGCCTCGTCGCCCGCAACATGGGCGTCGATGCCAGCGGCAACGCCAACTGGCTGACGGTAACCCTGCAGACGATCGGTTCGATCTTCGTCCAGCTTTTGCGCGCCCTCGTGCCGCCGCTCGTCTTCACCGCCATCGTCGCCTCGATCGCCAATCTGGCGACGCTGCAGAATGCCGCGAAACTCGTCTGGCAGACGCTGCTCTGGTTCGCGATCACATCGCTGATTGCCGTCGTCATCGGCATCGCCCTCGGACTGATCCTTCAGCCGGGCGTCGGCTCTGCCGTTTCGCAGGAAGCCGCCAAGGCGCCCTCCTACTCCGGCTCGTGGCTTGATTTCCTGAAGGGCCTGGTGCCCGCCAACGTGCTCGGCCTCGAAGCCAGCACCAAGGTCACCGACACGGGTGCTACCACCTCGCTCAATTTCAACGTCTTGCAGATCCTCGTCGTTTCGATCGCCGTCGGTGCCGCTGCGCTGAAGGTCGGTGATGCCGCCAAGCCGTTCCTCGCCTTCAACCAGTCGCTGCTCGCCATCGTCCGCAAGATCCTCTGGTGGGTCATCCGCCTGACTCCGATCGGCACGATCGGCCTGCTCGGCCGCGCCGTCGCCCAATATGGCTGGGAAACGCTGGCGCAACTCGGCTGGTATGCCGCGGCTGTCTATATCGGCCTTGCGATCGTGCTCTTCGTCGTCTACCCGGCGCTGCTCATCGGCCACGGCCTGAAGCCGTCGCGCTTCTTTGCCGGCGCCTGGCCGGCGATCCAGCTCGCCTTCGTCTCCCGTTCTTCCGTAGGCACCCTGCCCGTCACCGAAACGGTGACCGAAAAGAGCCTCGGCGTTCCCCGCGAATACGCCGCCTTCGCCGTACCGCTCGGCGCGACCACCAAAATGGACGGCTGCGCCGCGATCTACCCGGCCATCTCGGCGATCTTCATCGCGCAGTTCTTCGGGCTGCCACTCGGCATCCAGGAATATGTGCTGATCGTCTTCGTCTCTGTACTCGGCTCCGCCGCCACCGCCGGCCTCACCGGCGCGACCGTCATGCTGACGCTGACGCTCTCGACGCTCGGTCTGCCGCTCGAAGGCGTCGGCCTGCTACTCGCCATCGACCCGATCCTCGACATGGGCCGCACGGCGGTCAACGTCGCCGGCCAGGCACTGGTGCCGACGATCGTCTCCAAGCGCGAGGGCATTCTCGACGAGACCGTCTACAACGGCGACAAGGTCGTCGATGACCTTGAGCCGCTCGTGGCTGCGGCACGCGCGGCCTAGCGCTCCAAAAATTGACCATGCGGGCTACGACGGCCCGCATGTGCCCGCTCGGCAAGGTGCGCAACTACCATCAACTCAAACGTACCCGACCTGCGAGACACCTATTTGCAGCGGGCCGCAAAATCCCCCTTTCGCCGATCAAGCAGAGCTTGCACAAGCGAGCCGAGCAGTGTCTCTTCTATCGAGACTTATTGAGTGCTTGGCCGGATCGCGTACGCTGGCGGGCCCTGCGCTTTGCTCAGGCATCGCCGCCGGCGTGCTGCGTCCTCTGGCTATGAAGAGGACCGGCGATGTCTCTCACCGAGTTTCATCTCATCACCCAATGGACCATCGATGCTCCGGTCGAAGACGTGTGGCGGGAGCTGAGCACCCCGGAGGCCTGGCCGGAATGGTGGCCATCGGTCAAGCGGGTTTCCCTGCTGCGCGAGGGAGACGAACACGGCGTGGGCGCGGTTCGCCGGCTGGAATGGGTGACGGCCCTGCCCTATGAACTGATCTTCAACGTGGAGACGGTGCGGGTCGAGCCGCTGTCGCTCATCGAAGGCAGGGCCTCAGGGGAGCTTGACGGCATCGGCCGATGGACGCTTGAGCGCGAAGGCCCCCGCTGCCGGGTGCGCTACGACTGGATCGTCCAGGTCACCAAGCCCTGGATGATCACGCTCTCATTCATCCTGAAGCCCATCTTCCGTTGGAACCATGGGGTGGTCATGGAGCGTGGCCGGCGCGGTCTCGTGCGTCGCCTCGCCCGCGTCTAAACGCTATTTTGAGCACACCTTTTCCCAAAGACAGGAAGAGCACAGCCCGCCCGGGCGACGCCAAGGTCGGGGCGGAGGCACCTGGCTAAACGGCAATAGTCTGGCTTGAAGTCGCCCGGGGGGATCGCCCGCTCTTCCGAAGCGATCGTTCGCATCGAAACCACCGAAGTGCTGTCCGCCCAAAAAGATTTGAGGCACAATTGCGCGCCCGCCGGAGCGGGAGAACCTCACTGCTGGGGTCGCTGAAATGTCAGCGACGGCGATCAATATGAATCGCTGGATGTGTCCGAAACTGGAGCAGGACGCGAGTCCGTTTGCCGAATGAGTGAATTTCTCCTTAACATATCAGGCACGGGCCCTGTCGCCACTAGCTTGGAGATCTGGGTAAGTATGGCCTTGATCGGGGCGCTCGGATTTGTTCTCGGCTTCGCCATGAATCGTGGATCGATCTGCACCGTCATCGCCACGAAGGAGTTGGTATCGGACAAGAGGCCGGCACGTTTCATCGCTCTGGTCGAATGCGCCGTCTGGGCGGCCCTCGTCTACGCAATCCTCGAAACGGCACCGATGATGCAGGAGGGCTGGTCGCCACTCGGCTACCTCGTTCCCGCAGCCATTTTGCTTGGGATCGGCAGCTATGTGAACGGCGCTTGTGTGTTCGGGTCCGTTGGGCATATCGGAAATGGCGAAATCGGATTCGCATTCACGTTTCTCGGGATCTATGCGGTCCTCTACATTGAATCCTTGTTTGATCTGCTTTCGGATCAGCCGCCGATAAGTGCTCCCCCGCCGCTGGAGGCGGCGCTTCTCGCGCTTGCATTGTTGGCGATCATGGCTCTGAGGCTCGGCGTTTCACGCAGATCCGAGTCAAACTTCCGGCGGCTGACGATAGCGATGGGAGCGATCGGCATCACCTCTACGGTCCTGACGCTTCTTGCGCCCGGGTTCTCAATCACCGCATCGGTCGGAGCGATCGCTTCGATACCTGTCGCGGGAGCCGTGATTTCGGTCTGCATGTTCGGCGGCAGCCTCGTTTCCGCAAGACTTCGGAAGCATGGATTCATGCTGAAGCGGCCGACAGTGAAGACCATAGTCAAGAGAACGCTTGCGGGCATCCTTATGGGACTGGGTGCACTACTCATTCCCGGTGGGAACGACACGCTGCTGCTGATTGGTCTGCCCGCAGGGGCCTGGCAGGCGGCGCTCGCCTACGTGCTGTTCGTTGCGACGCTTGCCGCGCTCATTGTCAAAATCGGTTCGGTGGCAAAACCTTGGTCATGACGCTGCTACACCGACAAGATGCTTGTCCGCCTCTAGAGCATCCCGCCTTCAAGTGGAAGCACAGAACGCGGATAAGATCCTCTAGAATCAAAGTGCTAGTGCGTCCATGTTGATCGCGTCCGCGACACCGCGGTGCGGTCCACACGTCTATCCGAACAAAAAAAGGCCCCGCTCGATGGCGGGGCAGGCGCGCATCCCCAGCTTAAGGATGCGAGGGAACTTGGGATTCGAAGCAGGCAACGTCCGGACCGGTGGCTCTGAGGCGAGCCGCTCCCGGCTCTATGGCGCCGACATCTCCTGTTGAACGAGAGCCGTTCGATTGCCGCGGTGGAGATCCGCGGCGAAAGTGCAGGCCGCCGTATGCCCCGGCGAAAGCACCCGGGATGGCGGCAGCGCCTTAGCGCAATCGTCGACGGCAAGAGGGCAACGGGTTCGGAACCGGCAGCCCGACGGCGGGTTTGTCGGACTGGGAACTTCGCCGATCATCAACGGTCCCCTGCGGTGCTTCTCGATCCGCGGATCCACCTCGGGCGCCGATGCCAGCAGCATCTGCGAATAGGGGTGGCTCGGACGGTCATAAAGCTCCTTTGACGAGCCATGCTCGACGATCCTGCCGAGATACATGACGTAGACACGCGACGCCGCCTGCCGCACCAGCGCAAGATCATGGGCAATGAACAGGCATGCCACGCCCAGATCCTTCTGCAGCCGCAGGAAGAGGTTCATCACCTGTGCACGGATCGAGAGATCGAGCGCGCTCACCGGTTCATCGCAGATCAACACGCGCGGGTTCACGGCAAGCGATCTGGCAATCGCCACGCGCTGGCGCTGACCGCCCGAGAGCTCGCGCGTGTGACGGTCCCTGACCGCGGATGCGAGGCCCACCTGATCCAGGAGCTCCTTGGTGCGGCGATCCCGCTCCTCCGGCGATCGGGTGCCGGCGATCACCAGCGCTTCGTCGATCGCCTCGCCCACGGTCTGTCGATCGTTCAGAGACGAATAGGGATCCTGGAAGACGTATTGCAGCGCCCGGCGGCTGTCGCGCAGGGCGGCCCCGGAGAGAGCGCTGAGATCGACGCCGTCGAGAAGCACGCGGCCGCTGCTTGCCTTCTCGAGCCCGACGATGGTGCGCCCGAGGGTCGACTTGCCGCAGCCGGATTCGCCGACCAACCCGACGATCTCGCCCGGATAGAGTTCGATCGAGACATCGTCGACGGCATGGACAAATTTGCCCCGCTGAACGCTCTTGAAGCGCGTCTGCAGGTCTTCAACTTTAAGAACAGGTGCTTGTGTCATGCGGCAGCCTTTCCTTGATTGACGACAGGGCAAGCCACGAGAACCGCGCTGTCGTCCGACCGGACCAACGGAGGGCGGCTGTTGCTGCATGCAGGGACGGCGAGTTCGCAGCGCGGCGCAAGAGCGCAGCCTTTGATCGGTGCACCGAGCGTCGGCGGAATGCCGGGAAGCCCCCGGAACTCCGATCCGATTGGGTCCTCTCGCCGCGGTATCGCGTTGATCAGGCCCTGCGTGTAGGGGTGACGCGGGCTCACCAGCACCTTGTCCACCGGACCGCATTCGGCAGCGCGCGCCGCATACATGACGACGATGTTGTCGGCTGCACCCGCGACCACGCCCATGTCGTGGGTAATCAGCACCATCGCCATGTTCAGCCGACGCTGCACGTCCTTGAGCAGCCGCAGGATCTGCGCCTGAACCGTCACGTCGAGTGCGGTCGTCGGCTCGTCGGCAATCAGGAGCTTCGGCTCGCCGGCAAGCGCAATGGCAATGACGATGCGTTGCCGCAAGCCGCCGGAGAGCTCGTGCGGATACTGCCGAAGCCGTGCCACCGGGTCGGAGATGCCGACGAGTTTTACAAGTTCCAACGCACGCGCTTCCGCGGCCCTCGGCGTCACGTCGAGATGCAGTTCGGCCATCTCGGCGATCTGCCGCCCGATCCGGCGTACCGGATTGAGCGCGCTCATCGGGTCCTGAAAGATGAAACCGACGGACTTGCCGCGCAGTTTCTGGATCTCAGCCTCGGGCAGGCCGATCAGCTCGCGACCCTCGAGCTTGACGGAGCCGGAGAGCATAGTCGTCACGCCTGTTGGCATCAGCCCGAGCGGCGCGAAATTCATCACCGTCTTGCCGCTACCGCTTTCGCCGACGATGGCAAGACATTCGCCTTGCCGGACCGAATAGCTGACGCCGTCGACCGGGCGTACTGCCGATTTCGCGGTCAGCAGGTTGACCGTCAGGTTCCTGACCTCAAGGAGCGGTTCGTCATGCATCGGAATTCTCCTTGCCCCAGCTTGCGACCTCGGCCCGACGGATTGCGAGCATGCGCCGTGTCAGCGGTTTCGGAATGCGGTTGAGCGCGATGGATTCCCCGAGCGTGTTGAAGCCGATGACGGCGGCTGTGAGGGCGAGGCCCGGCAGCAGCACCTGGCGCGGGTCGGATTCGAGATAGGGCAGCGCATCCACGAGCATCTGCCCCCATTCCGGCGTCGGCGGCTGGATGCCGAGGCCGAGGAAGCTCAGCGTCGCGACCGCGAGCGCAGCCGTGCCGGCGTCTGCCGTCGCATAGACCATCACCGCACCGATCGTCCCTGGCAGAAGGTGACCGAAGTAGATGCGCCAGGGGCTGGCGCCCAGCACCCGCAAGGCCTCGATATGCGGCTTGCTCATGATGCTGACTGCGACGGCCCGGCTGATGCGGCCGCTCATCGGCCACCAGGCAAGCGCCAGTGCCAGCACCATGGTCCAGTATCCGGGGCCGACGATGCCGATGACGGCGAGCGAGATGATCAGGCTCGGAATGGAGAGACCGACATCGACGACGCGCATCAAGAGGTCATCGACCCAGCCGCGATGATAGCCGGCGATCGTTCCGAGCAGGATGCCGATGGTCATGGCGACGCCGAGAACCGAGCCCACGCTGACGAGCGAAGTGTTTGCGGCGATGATCAACCGGCTGAAGGTATCGCGTCCGAGGTGGTCGGTTCCGAGCCAGTGAGCGGCGGACGGACCAAGTCCGGCATCGAGCAGGCTCTGGGTGCTCGGATCCTGGGGTGCAAGCCAGGGCGCGAAGGTGCCGAGAGCAACGAATAGGCCGATGGTGATCAGTGCCGCGCGCGGCATCTTGTTCAATCGGGCAAAAATGGGATTGAGCATGTTCATGGTCAGCTCCATTGGCGACGAATGCGCGGATCGGTCAGCAGGACGGCCAGATCGACGATCAGGTTCACCACGATGAAGAAAGTGAGGAAGATGAGCAGGCACGCCTGCACCACCATGAAATCGCGGAAGCGCACGCCGGCGAGGAAATAATCTCCCAGGCCCTGCCAGGCGAACAGCGGTTCGACGATGATGGCGGTCGCGGTCATCAAACCGACCTGGGTGCCGAGCGCGTTGATGAAGAGGGGTGTGATGTTGGGCAACGCCTCACGGAACAAGATGGCGGTGCGGCCGAGGCCCTTGCTTTTCGCGGTCAGAACGAAGGGACTCGTCATCGCCTCTTCCAGACCCACCCGCACGACACGACTGAGAACGGCAGCCGGCAGAACGGCGACGGTGAGCCATGGCAGGATCCAGCTTTTCGGACCATTGAAACCGAACGATGGCAGGAGCTGGAAGGTGACGGAGAAGGCGTAGATCATCAGCGCGCCGACGAAGAACGTCGGGGTCGATGCGCCGAGGAGCGCCAGACCGCGCGAAACGCGATCCGGCAATTTGTAGGGCCAGAAGGCACCGAGGAACCCCAAGGCCAGGCTGATGAGGGTGGCGATCACGGCCGAGCCCGCAATCAGCGTTCCCGTCACGAACATACGGTTCGCGAGGTCCGCGCTGACGTTCGTTCCCGTTCTGTAGGAGATGCCGAAATCTCCGCGAACCGCATCGCCCAGCCAATCCACGTAGCGCATCAGCAATGGCTTATGCAGTCCTATCTCTTCGGCAACCTGTTCGACGTAACCCGGTGTTGCGACCGCCCCGCGAAGCTCGGCAATCAAGACTGCAACATTACCGGGTGCCGAAACCACGAGGGTGAAGCAAACAAGGGACGCCATGAACAAAAGGACCAGGGAATGCTTCAGCCGCTTGCTGATGAAGTGGATCAAGGTACCCTCCTCTTACTCGGCCAGCAGAACGTTTTCGTAGGGCATGTCGTATTCGGTGACCGGGCTCGAAAAGCCGTGGACCCGCTTGGAATGCGCCCAGATGCTCGGCACGTAGACCAGCGGCGCAATCGCGTCGTTGTCCCTGAGCCAGTCGTAGACCTTCTGGATAGTCGGCTGAATCTGGTCCCCCGTTGCCGCCATCGCCGCGTTGATCAATGGATCCAGATTAACCGGATCGGTGACCAGCTTGCCCTCGACGTCATTGTGGAAGGTCGACAGGCACAGCCCCACGATCGAGCCGAAAGGATCGTATGGCGCGCCGTAGGTCAGGAAGAAGCCGAGGTCATACTTCTGCTCCAGCATGTCGGTGTGCTTGGAGGCATGGTCGACCGAACGGATCACCAGGTCGATGCCGATCTCCTTCATCTCGGACTGGATGACTTCGGCAATGACGCGCGATCCCGGGACGGCGTCCGGGCTGACGACCAGTTCGAGCGTCAGCGGCTTGCCGTCCTTGGACCTTATGGGGCTTCCCGTCCAGCCGGCCTTTTCGAGCAGGGCCGAGGCGGCCGCCGCATCGCGAACCGGTGCATCACTCTGCGTTCCAGCATAGGGCAAAGCGCTGGAGAACATGTTGCCGGCGGGCTTGGCGTAGCCGTGGTAGAGCACCTTGGAGATCGCCGCGCGATCGATGCCGATGCTGACGGCCCTTCGCACCGCCGGATCCTTGAGCGCCTCGGCGCGGTCCGGATTATAGGCCATCACCAGCGTGACATTGCCCGGATCGACGACGACATTGAAGCCGGCCGCCTCGAGCTGCTTGCCTTCTTCCGGGGTGAGCGGCGCGATCCAGAAGCCGCCGATCAGGTCAAGCTCGCCGGCACGCAGCGCTGCAACCCGCGACCGTGCATCGGGGACGACCTTGGCTTCAAGGCGTTCATAGGATGGCAACTCGCCCCAGTAACCTTCGTGATGCTCGAAGACGCTCTGCGTATCGTCGGCGCTGATCTGACGCCACGGCCCGGTGCCCACAGGCTCCTTGAACTTGCCATCAGCGCCAACCGATTTGGGCGAAAGAAAGCGCGTCGGCCGGGTGTAGGAAAGCTCCTGCATCAGCGCGAGAACCGGCTCCTTGAAATGCAGGGTGACGTGGTAGTCGTCGACCACCTCAAGCGACTGGAAGTGTTTTGAGCAATTCATCCAGCTGAACTGGTCGAGCCCCATCCAGCGCTCGAGATTCCATTTGCACGAGGCAGCATCGAACTTGGTGCCGTCCTGAAACGTGACGCCCTGACGCAACGTCAGATGCAGCGTTTTTCCACCGTCCTCGATCTTCCAGTCGGTCGCCAGGCACGGTTCGATCTGGCCGCCCTTGCCGTATTTCACGAGCGGTTCGAACATCAAATCCTGGATCGCCCAGATGGCATAGTGGCTCTGCGGATCGAGATTGCCGGCAGGCTTGGCGATGGCGACCCGAAGCGTGCCGGCTGCACCCTGCGCATAGGCGATTTTCGACAAGGCACCCTGTGCGATGGCCAAGCCGATAGCGCCGACAGCCCCTTGCAGGAACGTACGTCTCTTCACTGACATGAATTTTCTCCTCCTTGTGGGCGCTCCTCGCGCCGTCGATACAAGCGGCCTCCACACCGTTTTGTATAGACAAAAGAACTGTCTCATGTATGCAATCTTGCGTCAATATCGTATTTTCGATTGTAGGCATTTTGAACCTTGAGTGAAAAGCGACCAGGTCTGGCGCATCGAAGTTGGCAAGAACTCTCCCGCTTCTCGGCTCATTTGATCAAAAATGGATTCGGAAACGGGGATTTATCAGTCAAATCGACCTTCCTCGGCTTGAAATCTCCGAAGATTGCCGGATTCAAATTGTATGCAATATGAAGACAGCTACTTCACTTGTCGTTGCGTTCGCGCGAGTTGAATAGCGCCAAGGCGATACCCGCGCCTGAGGGGCAGCGCTATCTCCGCAAGCATCCCTTGATATATCCCCTCCAGGGGGATAGGTTACGAGCATGAGCGAACACAGACACGATACCCACTCCGAGATCGTCAAGCGGCTGAAGCGCGCCGAAGGGCACCTGAAGAGCGTCATTGCCATGATCGAGGGCGGCCGCCCCTGCCTCGACATCGCCCAGCAGCTCCACGCGGTTGAGAAGGCGATCAGCCAGGCGAAACGAACCCTGATCCAGGATCATCTGGACCATTGCCTGGAAGACACGATCGGTGCGCTTCCGCGTGATCAGCGCCACTCCATCGACGAGTTCAAGGCGATCACAAAGTATCTCTGAACGACCACGCCCGGCCCGACTGCAACCGCCACCGAACGAGCGAGCCCAAACATCATGCTGCAGATCCTCGCAAACCGCACGTACCGCCATCTGTTTCTGGCGCAGGTGATCGCGCTGGTCGGAACCGGTCTTGCGACTGTCGCGCTCGGGCTTCTCGCCTATGATCTGGCAGGCGCCGAGGCGGGCGCCGTCCTGGGCACGGCACTCGCGATCAAGATGATCGCCTATGTCGGCGTGGCGCCGATCGCCGCCGCCTTTGCGGAGCGGCTTCCGCGTCGCACGATGCTCGTCTGCCTCGATCTGGTGCGCGCTGCCGTTGCGCTCTTCCTGCCGTTCGTGACCGAGATCTGGCAGGTCTATGTGCTGATCTTCGTGCTGCAGTCGGCGTCGGCCGCCTTTACCCCCACCTTCCAGGCAACGATTCCGGATGTGCTGCCGGATGAAAGGGAATATACGCGCGCCCTGTCGCTCTCGCGGCTTGCCTATGACCTCGAGAGCGTCGCAAGCCCGATGCTCGCCGCAGCGCTGCTCACCGTCGTCAATTTCCACAACCTGTTTGCCGGCACGGTCATTGGCTTCCTCGCCTCCGCTGCACTCGTCGTCTCGGTCGCGCTTCCAAGTCCGAAGGCGACGGAACGGCGCGGCATCTACAACCGGACGACGCGGGGCTTGCGCATCTATCTGGCAACGCCGCGGCTCAGGGGACTGCTCGCGCTCAACCTCGCGGTCTCGGCTGCCGGATCGATGGTCATCGTCAACACGGTGGTCTTGGTCCAGGCCAAATTCGGGCTCACCCAGACTGACACAGCCATCGCACTCGCTGCCTTTGGCGGCGGCTCGATGATCGCGGCGCTGCTGTTGCCCCGCCTGCTCGACAGGACACCGGATCGCGTCGCCATGTTTTCGGGTGCAGCGGCCCTCACCGCCGGCCTGTTCATCGGCGCTCTTGTCCCAAGTTTCGTTTCGCTGCTGCCGCTGTGGCTCGCCATCGGTCTCGGCTATTCGCTGGCACAGACACCATCCGGCCGGCTGCTGCGCCGCTCGGCGCAACCGGAAGACAGGCCCGCGCTCTTTGCCGCGCAGTTTGCCCTTTCGCATGCCTGCTGGCTGATCACCTATCCGCTTGCCGGCTGGCTCGGTGCGACGGCCGGGCTCACGCCAACCTTTGCAGCGCTTGGCCTCATCGCTGCAGGCGCCATCGTCGCGGCGGCCCGGCTCTGGCCGGCGCAGGATCCGGACGAAATCGAGCACGTTCATCACGAGCTTGCCGACGGCCACCCTCATCTTGCAGGTGCCACGCGCGTCGGCAGCGGTCACCGGCACACCCATGTGTTTGTGATCGACAGCCATCACCCAGACTGGCCGGCCGAGCGATAGGCAAACGACGGCTACTTGAAAGCGTCACCGCTGCCGGCAAAGGACAGGATCGCCGCGTCGGCGATCTCCGCAAAACGGGCGCTCGGCCCTTCGGCACCGCTGCTTTGCTGAGCGGCGCGCGCGCCCTCGATCAACAGCAGCAACGTGTCGCAAAGCAGTTCCGCATGCGCGACGCCGGCCCTGCGGCAGAGTTCCACGACGCGGTCGCGTTGCGCATCCTTGAACATGCGGATCACCGAGCGCCCGGGATGATCCTCGTCGGTCAGTTGCACGGCGGCGCTCATCATTTCGCATTGGCACTTGTCGTCACCGAGATGGTCGGCGATCCGCCGAACCCAGGCCCTGAGCTGCCCTAGCCCGTCGCCCGGGTACGCGTCTTCCAGCTCTTGCCAGAAGCCGTCCATCTCCATTCCCGCACGCCGCAGGCATTCGACGATCAGCTCATCCTTCGAATTGAAATGGCGGTAGAGCGTCATCTTGTTGCTGTCGGCGGCATCGGCGATCGCATCGACGCCGGTTCCGCGAATGCCGTGCCGGCGAAAGAGGTCTCGCGCAGCCTCGACGATGCGATCGCGCGGCGAACGACGTGATGGCTTGCAGAAATCCGTTGTCATCGCATTGGCCCGGCGTGGTCGGCGTGAAAAATCTTGCCCTTGACGCCCTGTTATTGGTCGATAACATGCAACGCTGTTACCGACCAGTAACATTTTCGCCAACGCGGCACAGAAGAGTGGCCGCTTGCCGCGAAGGCCTTCTGGAGACGGCGGTAACCGCAGAATAATTTCTAGCCCAGTGTCGGTGAGCGCGGTCGTCAGGCGTCTTTTAGCCAGAGCGCACACCGCAGAGACTTTTAAGATTCGATAACGCTCGTGTTTTGGGTCGATCCGGCCCATCAGGATCTCGTGCTGGAGCCTTACGATGCGCATGCTGGATGGGCCGAAAGCTGAGGAGAACGTCGCGGACCGGAAGGTCGGCGCGGCGGGCGTGCGCATGCACAGGTTCGAAATGCTCCGTTATGCCGCCCGCCAGGATGGCAGCGCCTGCAAAGGATCGATCCCGCCATGATCGACTTCTTCATTCACCGGCCGATCTTCGCATCGGCCATCGCGATCATCATGACGCTTGCCGGCGGCATTTGCTATTTCCTGCTGCCGATCTCACAGTTTCCCGATGTGACGCCGCCGCAGATCGTGGTGGCCGCCAATTATCCGGGTGCCAGCGCCCAGGTGGTCGCCGACACGGTGACGACACCGCTCGAACAGCAGATCAACGGCGTGCCGGGCATGCTCTACATGACCTCGACGAGTTCGAACGACGGCTCGTCGCGCATCATCATTTCCTTCGAAGTGGGTTATCCGATCGACGCCGCGGCGCTCGACGTCCAGAACCGCGTCTCCCAGGCGGCCTCGTCGCTTCCCGCGCTCGTCAACCAGACCGGCGTCACCATCGCCAAGCAGATCCCCAATTTCACCGTGCTCGTCAGCCTGGATTCGCCGGACAATTCGGTCGATTTCGCCTCGGTCAGCAATTACGCCTACCTGCAGATTCTCGATCCGCTGAAGCGCCTGCCGGGCGTCGGGGACGTGCAGCTTTTCGGTGAGCGCCGCTATTCGATGCGCGTCTGGCTCGATCCGGATCGCATGGCCAATCTCGGCATCACCGCCGTCGACGTCCAGAACGTCATCGCCGAGCAGAATATCCAGGTCGCAGGCGGCAAGATCGGGCAGTCGCCGGCGCCAGCAGGCACGCCCTTCGAGATGCAGATCAACGCGCTCGGGCGCTTGAGCGATCCCTCGCAGTTCGGTGACATCGTGCTTCGGGCCGACCAGACGACCGGCGCGACAACCAGATTGCGCGACATCGCACGCATCGAACTCGGCGCCCTTCTCTACTCGTCATCGGTCACCTTCAACGGCAAGGAGAGCGTCGTGCTTGCCGTCTTCCAGGCGCCGGGCTCCAACGCGCTCGACCTGCAGAGCCGCGTGCAGGCGAAAATGGACGAGCTGTCGCAGCGCTTCCCCGCCGGCATCGCCTATCACATGTTCTACGACACCACGCGTTTCGTCTCGGCGGCGATGAAGGATGTGGTCTTCACCCTGCTCGAGGCGCTTGCCCTCGTCGTTTTCGTCGTCTTCATCTTCCTGCAGAACCTGCGCACCACCATCATCCCGACGATCGCCATTCCGGTCTCGCTGATCGCGACGCTCGTCGTCATGTATCTCTTCGGCTTCTCGCTCAACATGCTGAGCCTGCTCGGCATGGTGCTTGCCATCGGGCTGGTGGTCGACGACGCGATCGTCGTCGTCGAGAACGTCGAACGCCAGCTCGAGGCCGGCTTGCCGCCGCTTGCCGCCACCAAAAAGGCCATGCAGGAGGTGACCGGCCCGATCATTGCCACGACAGCCGTGCTGCTCGCCGTGTTCATCCCGGTCGCCTTCATTCCGGGCGTCGCCGGCAGCCTTTATAACCAGTTCGCTCTGACGGTTGCGATCTCCGTCGCGTTCTCCGCCTTCAATTCGCTGACGCTCAGCCCGGCCTTGAGCGCCGCGTTCCTTCGCTATCGCGGCGAGCCGCGCTTCGCCCTCTTCCGCTGGTTCAATTCGGGCTTCCATGCGTTGTCGCACGGTTATGCGCGCAGCGTCGCGGGGCTCGTGCGCTGGCGCTGGGCGCTGTTTGCCCTTTTCCTCGTCGCGATCGGGTCCACCTATGCCTTGTGGCAGCGCATTCCGTCGACCTTCCTGCCGGTCGAGGACCAGGGCTATTTCTTCGTCGTCATCCAGCTGCCGGACGGCGCCTCGCTTGAAAGAACCGAGGCCGTTGCGCGGCGATCGGAGGAGATCCTGCGCGGCACCGCCGGCGTCGATTTCGTCGGCTCCGTCGTCGGCTTCAATTTCCTGTCCTTTGCCGCCCAGTCGAATTCCGCCGTGCAGTTCGCCGTCTTGAAGCCATGGGACGAACGTCCCCCCGAACAGGGCGCCTCGGCGCTACGCGAGGCCGTAATGCCGCAACTGCTGCAGATCCCGGATGCGCTGGTGCTTGCCTTCGATCCGCCGTCGATCCAGGGGCTCGGCGCGACAGGCGGCTTCGAATTCCAGGTCGAGGATCTCGGCGGGCGCAGTGCGCAGGCGCTGAGCGACGCGACCCAGGCACTGATTGCCGAGGCGCGCAAGCAGCCGGAGATCAATCCCTACCAGCTCTTCACCACCTTCAGCACCTCGAGCCCGCAATTCGACTATGACCTCGACCGCGACAAGGCGAAGCTGCTGGGCCTGAGCCTGCCGGACATCTTCAGCACGCTGCAGATCTATTTCGGCTCGCTCTATGTCAACGACTTCAACATCTTCGGCCGCACCTTCCGCGTGACGCTGCAGGCCGACCAGGGTGCGCGGGCCTCGGCGACGGATCTTTCCCGCCTCTATGTGCGCAACACCGAAGGCGAAATGGTGCCGCTCAACACGCTCGGAACCTTCAAGCCGACGGTCGGCCCCGAGACCATCACGCACTACAACAATTACCCCTCGGCGCTGATCAACGGCGCGGCAGCGCCCGGCTTCAGCTCGAGCCAGGCGGTGGCGGCGATGGAGCGCGTCGCCCGCACGACGCTGCCGCGGGACTACACATTCGAGTGGACCGGCATTACCTATCAGGAGATCCGCGCAGGCTCGATCGCCGCGCTCGTCTTTGCGCTCGCGCTCGTTTTCTGCTTCCTGATCCTGGCCGCCCAGTACGAAAGCTGGTCGATGCCGTTTATGGTGCTGCTTTCGGTGCCGCTCGCGCTTTTGGGGGCGCTTTCGGCGCTATGGCTGCGCGGACTGCAGATCGACGTCTATTCGCAGATCGGTTTCGTGATGCTGGTAGGACTTGCCGCCAAGAACGCCATCCTGATCGTCGAGTTCGCAAGACGACGACGCGAGGAGGGTCTCGACGTGGTCGCGGCCGCAGCGGAAGCGGCGCGCCTGCGCCTGCGGCCGATCCTGATGACAGCCTTTGCCTTCATCCTCGGTGTGCTGCCGCTGATGTATGCCAGAGGCGCGGGTGCGGCGAGCCGCCAGTCGATCGGCACCACCGTCTTCGGCGGCATGTTGGCAGCGACCATTCTCACACTCATCTTCGTCCCGGTGTTCTACGCGGTCATCGAGCAATGGCGCGAGCGTACGTCCTCGAAGCCGTTCGGCCAGAGCCGCGAGCCGGAGGCGGCGGAATAGGAATTGGAGCCTGACATGCGTGGTTCGAGACTGGTCCTTGCCGCAGCGGTCGCGATCGCCGCCCTCGCTGCAGCCTATCACTACAAGAACGGCGGCTTTGAGCTGAAAGGCGGAGACGCCGGCGCGGCGGTGGGTCCGCCGCAGCAGGCGATGCCCGTTCCGGTCGCGGCGGTGGTCAAGAAGACGATCCCGATCTATCTCGACTATTCGGCGCGCACCGAGGCGATCCGCAACGTCACGCTTCGCGCCAAGATCACCGGCTACATCGAATCGCAGGCGGCTCCCGACGGTTCGGATGTGAAGGAAGGCGACCTTCTCTACCGGATCGACGCCCGCGACTATCGCGCAGAACTCGATCAGGCGAAGGCCCAGGTCGAGCGCGACCAGGCATCGCTTGCCTATCTTCAGTCCAACCTCACGCGCGGCAACGAGCTCGCGACCACGGGCTATCTGGACAAGGACAGTTTCGACCAGCGCCAGAGCGCCGTGCATCAGGCGGAAGCGGCGCTGGCGATGTCGCGAGCGGCGGTGCGCACGGCCGAGATCAACTTCGACTACACCGAAATACGAGCGCCCTTCGCCGGCCGGCTTGGCCGCAACCAGGCTTCTGAGGGAACGCTCGTCAGCAATACCACCGGAACGCCCCTCAATAACCTCGTGCAGCTTTCGCCGATCTATGTCTCGTTCAACCCGAGCGAAACGGAACTCGCCGACATCCAAAAGGCTCGGGCAAAGGGCAAGGTGGAGGCCGAAGTGCTTCTTCCCGGCGACGAGGAGCCGCGCTATCGGGGCGACCTCAGCTTCATCAACAATACGGTCGAGGGCAATACCGGAACGGTCATCGCGCGCGTGACGATCGACAATACCGATCTGACCCTGCTACCTGGCCAATATGTCCGCGTGCGGCTGAAAGTCCGCGACGAACCAAATGTGCTGATGGTGCCGGAAACGGCACTCGGCTCGAGCCAGCTCGGCAAATACATCTATGTCGTCGGCAAGGGCGACACGGTCGAGCAGCGGCTGGTCACCCTCGGCCCGACAAGCGGCGACCTCATCGGCCTGACGTCAGGCGTTGCGGAGGGCGATCAGGTGATCGCGGGAAACCTGCAGAAGATTTTCCCCGGCGCGCCGGTCAAGCCGATGCCCGCCGAGCAGGCACAGAAGTAGGCGTTCTCTAGCAACCCCGGAGCATCCTTCCAAAAAGATCGCTACGCTCGCATCAGGATCGGGAAGATCATTCCAAACGCGATGACCGCGATTGCCGCAAATTGCAGAGGCGCCGGTATTTCGCCGAGCGCCACCATGCCGACCAAGGCGGTGGTCACCGGAATGAACGGCATGAACAGCGAAGCCGGCTGCGGCCCAAGCTGGCGCACCACGAAGGTGTAGAGGACGACGGCAGCGGCACCGGCAAGGAACCCCTGGATCACCAGCTGCGTTGCGATTTCCGCCAGCGACGTGGCCCCGAGCCCGCTCGGCGCCAGGATGTGCAGCAGCGGCAGAGGCAGACAGGAAAAGAAGACCACGGCGATGGTCGCCGTGACCGCATCGACCGACCAGAGCCTCACTAGCACCGCATAAACCGCGAACATGATGCCCGAACCTGCAAAAAGAAGATCGCCGCGCAAGGTGTCGCCGGAACCGATGCCTGCGTGAAAGACGAACAGCGCGAGCCCCGCCATGATCACGGCAATGCCGATCACCCGTTGGCCGGAAACCCTGTCCCTGAACGCGATGCGCGAGAACAGGAACGAAAAGAAGACGATAAAGGCGGGAGAGAGGGCCGCGGCATGGGCGGCCGGCGCCTGGGTGAGCCCCTGATTGATGATCAGTGGATAGGGTAGCCCCGTCAGCAGGGCCAGCAAACCAGCCTTCCGCCAGCCGAGTGCCCTCAGCCTCGCAGCCCCGGTCTTCCAAACCACCGGCAGGAAGGCGAAAGCAGCGCCCGCAAACCGCAAACTGACGATATCGGCGGCGGTCAGATGTTCGCGCAGGCTGAAGCGGGCGGCAACGAACTGGATAGTGGTGATCGCAACGAAGACCACGCCCGCCAGGATCGCCAACCTCTTGCTTCCGGCCTCTTGCTCGACCAACAGAACACGCACGCTTGCCTCCATGACGACGAGATCGGTCCGGCCAGAAACGGTTATCGGACTGCGGAAGCGGCATGCTATTGCTCGAATGAGCGTGTCTAAATATATTAATTTCGCAGAATCTGAGTGAAATGCACTCTATCGAGGATCAGTTTGCGTGAATCAGGAAATTGCAGGTCTCGACACCATCGATCGCAACCTGCTGAGGCTGCTCCAGGAAGACGGCCGGCGCACGACGCTTGAACTGGCGAACCGGGTGGGGCTCTCGCCGACCGGCACCAGCCAGCGCGTCAAGCGCCTCTTCCGCGAGGGTTATGTGAAAGCGGTGCGAGCAATCCTCGATCCGAAGAAGATCGGCCGGGGAACCGTCGTCTTCATTCAGGTGCGCCTCGACCACACGGCGCCGCATATCTTCGAGCGGTTCTCCGAGGCCATCGCAAAGGCACCGGAGGTTCTCGAATGCCACATGGTGATCGGCGGCTTCGACTATCTCGTAAAGGCGCGGATTGGCGACATGTCGCTATTCCAGGACTTTCTCGAACGGGTGATATTGCCGCTTCCCGGCGTCAGAGAGACGCACACCTACGCGTCGGTCGGGGACGTGAAGCCGGATGCGCTCCTGCCGATCTAAGCAATCAGGAGAGGTCGTCAGCTGCTGCTGCCGTCACGGCCGAGCCAGGGATCGGGCCCGGGATCGCGCCCGGACGCGACTTGCCCCAACCGTTCCAGATAATGCGCCCAGCCTTCCGCATGGCCGGCGCATTGCTCGGAATTGGGCAATCCCGTGTGGGTGAGACGCAGCAAGGTTCCATCCGGCTGTTCGATCAGGTCGATCTCGATCAGGCTGGAGCCGGGCGGGACGATGTCACTGCCCTCCCAGCCGAAGCTGTAGGCGAGCCGATGCACCGGCACCACCTCACGAAAAGACCCACGGGCGAAACGCGCTCCGGTTACGTTGACGAGATAGAGACCGCCGGGCTCCGCCTTGGTGTCGGCCTCCGTTCCCATCCAGCGGAGGATCTTTTCCGGATCGGTCAGGAGAGCGAACACCGCGGCGGGCGGCGCCTGAATACGCGTTTCGCGGCGGACGACGAGGGCTTCTTGCATCGGTCTTCCCTTTGCTGTTTGGCCTGCCCGCCGGTTCAGGAGAGGTGAAGCACGGAACCCGGGCTGCCGCGATCATAGACCCGCGTGCCGTTTGGCGCCACCTTGCAGGCCAGCCCCTTGCCGGAACGAGCCCCGGCTCTATCCTCTTCGCCATGGATTTGTCCGCACCCCTCGCCTGGCTCGTGGATGAAGCGAGCGCCTCGCCCGATCCGGACCGGTTCCTGTCCGGGCTTGGACGCCTGCTTGTCGCCGACGACCTGCCGCTTGCCGGCGGTGCGCTCACTCTGGCCGTGCCGCATCCGATCATCGCCCGCCGCACCTGGCTATGGCGGGCCGAGACTGGCGTCGTGATCGAGAGCCTGGGCTTCGCGGGCGCGGTATCCGATCGGGCAGGACATGACTGGCTGGCCGGTCTCGGGCCGGTGCTTGAACAATCGACCAGTTCGGGGACGGACCGGGCGAGGCTCGGCTGGGCCGGAACCCGGCCTTTCGACCCGGCAGAAACCGCTAGGCTTCGTCAGGTCGCACGCTTCGCCGTCGCTCCCTTGGTGGCACTCGCCGAGCGGGCAGCGCTCGCCGCCCTGCTCGAAGCCTATCTCGGCCGTCGCAGTGCCGCCCGCGTCCGAGCCGGGGAGCTGACCCGCGGCACCGGCGAGACCATTCGCGCCGCATTGTTCTACGCCGATCTTCGCAATTTCACGGGTTTGTCCGAAACAACGGAGCCCGCTTTGGTGATTGCGGCCCTCGACGCCTGGTTCGATCGGGTGGCCGGCGCGATCCACGCCTTCGGCGGCGAGGTGCTGAAATTCATCGGCGACGGCGTCCTGGCGATCTTTCCGGTCAGTGGTTCGCCGACCGAGGCGTGTGACGCGGCCTTGCGCGCGGTGACCGCCGCCCGCGCCGGCATGGCGCATCTCGATGCTGCAAGGCAGGCCGAGGGTCTGCCGCCGCTCTCCTTCGGCGTGGCGCTGCATCTCGGCGACATTCTCTGGGGCAATATCGGCGCAGCCGACCGGCTCGATTTCACCGCCATCGGCGCGGCGGTGAACCTCGTCAGCCGCCTGGAAGGCCTGTGTCGGCCGCTTGGCCGGTCCGTATTGATCTCAGGCGCCGTCGCCAACGTCACGACGACGCCGCTCCTACCCCTCGGCGATCATAAATTGCGTGGGATCGCAGCGCCCTGCACCGTCTTCACCCTGCCGGATGCCTGAGGGCACTCCGGCCAAAGGTCAGAGCGTGACCGGCAACAGCTGATCCGGCGAGACCTGACGTCCAGTCTTGGCGCGCTGCCGTGGCGAGCGGCCCATGATGCGCTTGAACGCGGTGCTGAAGGCGGCTTCGGAGGCGTAGCCGACGGATTGCGCGACCGTCGCCACAGACTGGCCACCATCCTGTAGCTTTCGCTCCGCCAGCCGCATGCGCCATTCGGCGAGATAGCTGAGCGGAGCAATGCCCGCGACGGCCTTGAAATAGGTGGCAAAGGCAGTGCGCGACATGGCCGCAGCGCGGGCCAGTTCCGGCAGATGCCAGTTGCGTGTCGGGTCGCCATGCATCAGTGAGAGCGCCGGCGCCAGCTTCGGATCGCATGCGGCGCGCAGCCAGCCGACATCGACGCCACGCTCCCGTGACAGATAGCCCCTGAGGATCTGCAGGAACATCAGATGGGCAAGGCCCGAGCACGCGGCATCTGCACCGGGCGCTGCGGCCATGGTTTCCTGCACCAGCTCGCGGATGAGCCATTGCAACTGATCCACCCCGGCATCATCGCGGCGCAGGTGAATGACCGGCGGCAGATTGTCGATGAGCAGGCGGCTGCTTGTGGTGCCGAGGTCGATATGGCCACCCATGAACAGGAAGTCGTCCCCCTGCCCGAGGGACGCCATGCGCTTGCCTTCGGTATAGAGCTCATAGGCATCAACGGGAGAAATTCCATCTGCGCTGGCGATCGTGAACGGAGCCGGCGCCGACAGCAGCACGACATCGCCACAATCAAGCTGAAGCGGATCGCCGAGGCCATCGACAGCAAGCAGGCAGGCGCCGCGGGCAATGGCGAAGAACTTGATCTTCTCCGGCGGCGGAAAGCGGATTGCCCAATCGCCGCCGGCACTGAAGCCGCCGGCATAAACCGCGCGGGCTTCGATCAGCGACAGGATGGAGGAAAGCGGATCCTGGTCCATTTCTGAACTATGGCGAAAGGACTACGGATTATCAAGCATTCATAATTCAGTTGATGATGGATATCTCCAGGGGGCATCAACTGGAGACCCCACCATGTCCACTTTGCAACAGCCCATCAACTCCGGCTTCACCGCTGCCTCGACCACAGCGGATGTCGTCCGCGGCATCGACCTCAAGGACAAGATCGCCATCGTCACCGGCGGCTATTCCGGCCTCGGCCTTGAAACGGTACGCACATTTGCGCAGGCAGGCGCCAAGGTGATCGTGCCGGCCCGCGACGTCGACCGCGCCCGCAAGGCCATCGGCGCGGTGGCCGCGGGCGTCGAAGTCCGGCCAATGAACCTTGTCGACCCCGCCTCGATCGACGCCTTCGCCGATGATTTCCTGGCCTCCGGGCTGCCGCTCCATATCCTCGTCAACAGCGCCGGCATCATGGCCGTCGAAGAATTGAAACGCGACGCTCGCGGCAACGAGCTGCAGTTCTCCACCAACCATCTCGGCCATTTCCGGCTGGTTGCGCGGCTCTGGCCGGCGCTGAAGCGCGCGCAGGGCGCCCGCGTCGTTTCCGTCTCGTCGGCCGGGCACCGCTTCTCGCCCGTGGTGTTCGACGACATCAATTTCGAGCGCCGCGCCTACGATCCGTGGCTGGCCTATGGCCAGTCGAAGACGGCGAATATGATCTTTGCCACCGCGCTCGACGCGCGCGGCAAGGAGGATGGCATCCGTGCCCTCTCCGTGCACCCGGGCGGCATCGTCGGAACCGGGCTCACCCGCCACATGTCGGTCGAGACGCTGCAGGCGCACGGCGCGCTGGACGATAAGGGCGAACCGATCCTCGACCCGTCGCGTGACCTGAAAACCCCGGAGCAAGGGGCGGCCACCCAGGTCTGGTGCGCCACCAGCCCACAGCTCGACGGCAAGGGCGGCGTGTTCTGCATGGACTGCGAAATTGCCCCACTGCTTCCCAGCGACACGCCCTGGTCGATCGCACGCAATACGTCGTCCGCCCGCATTGCCGGCGTCGAGGCCTATGCCGTCGACCGGGAGGCCGCCGAGCGGCTTTGGGCCGTCAGTGAGGAGATGACCGGCGTTCGGCTAGGCGCCTGAGCCTCCTCGTCGCAGCCGCTCAAGCCTCCATTAAGATTTCGGTCACCATCTATACTTGACGGATAGATGGTGATCGACATATATTCTCTTTGTCGCATTTGCCTGATGGGAGCAGACAATGAGAGTAAGCCGGGCACAGGCGGAGGAAAACCGCCGAACGGTCATCGAGGTCGCAAGTCGCCTCTTTCGCGAGAGAGGCTTCGACGGCATCGGTCTGAACGACCTGATGAAGGGCGCCGGCCTGACCCAAGGCGGTTTCTACAAGCAATTCGAATCCAAGGACGACCTCATCGCTCAGGCTTCTTCCAAGGCGCTGGAGAGCGGCGTGGCGAACTGGGCTAGGGTCGTCTCCAAGGCGGCCGGTAAGCCGCTTCGCGCCCTGCTCCGCTTTTACCTGTCGGATGCGCATCGCCACGAAAAGGCCGACGGATGCGCGCTGGCCGCGCTCGCACCGGAAGCCGCCCGCCGCAGCCCAGCTTTGCGCCAGGCTTTCGAGGCCGGCATCAACAGTCATCTCGACATTCTCGATGGGGTGGTTCCACCCGAACCAGGCAAGGAAGTGCGTGACCAATCGATCGTCGCGCTCTCGACCATGGTCGGTGCGCTGGTGCTTTCGCGCGCAGTCGATGACGAGCAACTCTCGAACCGGTTCCTGAAGGCGGCGGCCGAGAGCTTGCTTGCCGACGAAGGGGCGTCGCAGGCGTCGCCACTGCAGTAGCAGGCAAAGATCCCCCACGAAACGTTCAGGGTTTCCCTCCAGCCGGAAAGGACCGGACCATGTCCAGCACATCCGACCCCATCGTCATCGTATCGGCGGTGCGCACGCCGCTTGGCCGCTTCCTCGGCGATCTTGCGCCGGCCCAGGCGAGCGCGCTCGGCGCCCACGTCATCCGTGCCGCACTTGAACGGGCACACCTCTCACCCGATCGCCCGGACGAGGTGCTGATGGGCTGCGTGCTTCCCGCTGGCCAGGGACAGGCCCCGGCCCGGCAGGCAGCCCGCGGCGCGGGTCTGCCCGATGCCGTCGGCGCCACCACGATCAACAAGGTCTGCGGTTCCGGCATGAAGGCGACCATGCTGGCGCATGATCTCATTCTTGCCGGATCGATCGATGTCGCGGTCGCCGGCGGCATGGAGTCGATGTCGAACGCGCCCTATCTGCTCCCCAAGGCACGAGCCGGCTATCGCGTCGGGCATGACCGGATCTTCGACCACATGATGCTCGACGGGTTGGAAGATGCCTATGAGCCCGGCCGACCGATGGGCGATTTCGGCGAGGCAGCGGCCGAAGCCTATGGGTTTACCCGTGCCGATCAGGACTCCTATGCGGTCGAAACGCTGACACGCGCCCGCACCGCGATCGAAACTGGGGCCTTTGCCGACGAGATCGCGCCGATCACCGTCGCGGCCAGGGGCGGAGACACGGTCATCGATACCGACGAGCACCCGCGGAAGGTGTCGCCCGAAAAGATCCCGAACCTGAAGCCCGCCTTTCGCGCCAATGGCACGATCACGGCCGCTAGCGCGTCGGCCAATGCGGATGGTGCGGCGGCGCTCGTCCTGACCCGCCGCTCGATTGCCGAGCGCGAAGGCATGCCGATCCTCGCCGAAATCAAGGCGCATGCGACGCACAGTCAGGAACCCGCCTGGTACACGACGGCAC
This sequence comes from Ensifer sp. Root278, assembly GCF_001429285.1. Classification (GTDB taxonomy): domain Bacteria; phylum Pseudomonadota; class Alphaproteobacteria; order Rhizobiales; family Rhizobiaceae; genus Ensifer. The sequence goes on along the minus strand of NZ_LMJJ01000043.1, from coordinate 294,552 downwards.
CTATTCCTGCGATCCGCAAGCTGCTGGAAAAGACCGGCTGGAGTGTCGATGACGTTGATCTCTTCGAAATCAACGAAGCCTTCGCCGTGGTGGCTATGGCCGCCGCCAAGGATCTCAGCATCGCCCGCGACCGGCTGAACGTCAACGGCGGCGCCTGCGCGCTCGGCCATCCGATCGGTGCGACCGGCGCGCGGCTGATCGTGACCCTGCTTCACGCCTTGGCGCGGCGGGGTCTTTCGCGCGGCGTCGCTGCCCTGTGCATCGGCGGCGGCGAAGCCACCGCGATCGCCATCGAGCGTCCTCGCTGAGGACCATGCACAGGAGAGAGGTCATCCGTGCTGCGGCCGTTCGCGCCTTGCGGCTCGGATCCGCGAGCAATGGCAGGAACAACACGAGCGGCTTTCCGTTCGGATTGCGTAACCCAGGTCAGGAGAACCGATGCGTCGCATCGTCGTAACGGGAATGGGGGCGATCAGCCCTTTGGCAGCGGGCGTAGAGGCAAGCTGGTCGCGGCTTCTTGCCGGAAACTCGGGGCTTCGCCGTCTGCCGGAAGAGGTCGTCGCCGAACTCGGCAGCAAGATCGGCGGGACGGTGCCTACCCCTGCGGACGACGCAACGGCTGGCTTCGATCCCGACCGGATCATCCCGCCGAAGGACCAGCGCAAGATGGATCGCTTCATCCTGTTGGCGTTGGCCGCGGCGGAAGAGGCAATTGAGCAAGCGGGTTGGAATCCCGCGACCGCGATCGAACAGCAGCGCACGGCCACGGTGATCGCGTCCGGCATTGGCGGCTTCCCGGCAATCTCGGAGGCGGTCCGCACGGTCGATCAGCGCGGCGTACGGCGGCTCTCGCCCTTCACGGTGCCATCCTTTCTCGTGAACCTCGCCGCCGGCCAGGTTTCGATCCGTCACGGTTTCAAGGGGCCGATCGGCGCGCCGGTGACCGCTTGCGCCGCAGGCGTCCAGGCGATCGGCGACGCGGCCCGGCTGATCCGCGCGCAAGAGGCGGATATTGCGATCTGCGGCGGGGCGGAAGCCTGCATCAACACCATCAGCCTCGGCGGTTTTGCCGCTGCCCGTTCCCTGTCGACGGGTTTCAACGAGACGCCCGATCGCGCTTCACGGCCCTTCGATGTCGATCGTGACGGCTTCGTCATGGGGGAGGGCGCAGGCATCGTCGTGATCGAGGCGCTCGAGCATGCATTGGCGCGCGGCGCCACACCGATCGCCGAACTCGTCGGATATGGCACCACGGCCGATGCCCACCACATCACCTCAGGCCCGGAGGATGGTGCAGGCGCCCGGCGGGCGATGGAAATCGCCATCGCCCAGGCCGACATTCGGCCAAGCGATATTCGCCATCTCAATGCTCATGCGACCTCAACGCCGGTCGGCGACAAGGGCGAAATCGAGGCGATCAAGTCGGTCTTTGGCCGCAACGGCGAAATCGCCGTCAGCGCGACGAAATCCGCAACCGGGCATTTGCTGGGTGCAGCGGGCGGTCTGGAGGCGATCTTTACCGTGCTCGCCCTGCGCGACCAGATCGCGCCGCCGACGCTCAATCTCGAAACGCCGGATCCGGCTGCGGACGGTATCGACTTTGTCTCGGGCGCGGCACGGAAGCTGTCGCTCGACTATGCCATCTCCAACGGCTTCGGGTTCGGTGGCGTCAATGCCAGCGTTGTCTTCCGGCGTTGGGCGGAGTGACGAGGCGCGGCATTCGCTGGCCGCTCACAGACGCGGAAAGACGGTCGCGCGCTTGACCGTGCCATAGGCAAAGCTGGTATCGATCGCAGCAATGCCCTCGATATTGTGCAGTTGCGTGCGGACGAACTGCTCGTAGTCCTTGAGGCTCGTCACCAGGACCCGCAGCAGGTAGTCGGCTTCGCCGGTCATGACGTAACAATCCTGGATGTTGTCGATCGTTCTCACCTTGCGCTCGAAGGCAGCGACGGAAGCCTCGGAATGGCGCTCAAGCCGGATGCGGACGAAAGCCGTGATCGGCAGACCATAGGCTTCCTCGTCGACGATCGCCGTATAGCCCTTGATGATCTTCGCCTCCTCAAGCAGGCGCAGCCGTCTGAGGCACGGAGACGGAGACAGCGCGACCTTCTCGGAGAGATCCTGATTGGAAAGGCGGCCGTCCTTCTGCAGCGCCCAGATGATCTGCATGTCCTTTTCGTCCATTCGCCCCTCCCCGATGGCAGATTCTGCCAAACTCTATGCAAACGGCGAGTGAAATAGCAAGATATCGACTGCGCGAGAAGCATATCATGTGAGCCATCCTAGCGATGAGGCCCCGCATGACCGACGTGACGTCAGATTTTCAGCAATCGAGAAGCGGATGGCTGACACCGGCGACAGTCGGCTACATCGTGCTGTCCATCGTCGTGCTGGTCTGGGCGGGCTTCGCGCTGACCATGCGGGCGATCGGGGCCTCGCCGCTTGCCACCGTCGACGTCGCCCTCATTCGCTTCGCGATCCCGATCCTCGCCCTGCTGCCGGCCATCCCCCAGCGCCTTTCCGCACTTCGCAAGGTCAGGCCAATGGATGCGGCCCTCGTCTTGCTCGGCGGCGTACCGTTCTTCTTCATCGTCTCGGAAGGTGCCAAAGCAACCTCCGCGGCCTATGTTGGCGCACTCGTTGCCGGAACGACGCCGCTATCCGTTGCCTTGCTCGTCCTTCTGCTTGAGCGAAAGGGCGTGCCGAGGAAGCGCTGGCTGCCGCTCGCCCTGATCCTTGCCGGCGTCATCGGCATCGTTGCCGGACAGCAGTATGCGGTGACGACCGAAACCCTCCGCGGCGTCGGCCTGCTGCTTGTCGCGAGCCTCATCTGGGGCGCCTATACGATCGGGCTGCGCCGCACCGGAGTGGATGCGATCAGCAACGGACTGCTGCTCTCCATCGGCTCGCTCGTCATCCTCCTCCCCCTGCTCCTGACCGGCGCCGTCACCACGCATATCGGGCAATTTTCCTGGCACCAGGCGTTGCCCTTCATTCTGGTGCAGGGGCTCGGTGTCGGCCTCGTCTCGACCGTCGGCTACGCCTTCGCGATCTCGCGGCTCGGCGCTGCTAGGAGCGCGACGATCGGCTCGCTCGCGCCGGCGCTCGCAAGCCTGATGGCCATTCCGATCCTTGGCGAGGCGCTCGCGTTAGCGACCGCCATCGGCATCCTCGTCATCACCACGGGCGTGATCCTGGCAAACCGCCACTAGTTTCAAGAACGATAGGGAACCCAGTATGCTCGCCGCTCTGCCAATCGCCGAACCCGATCCGTTGTGGGCACTCATCAGCTCGTTCCGGCAGGATCGTCGCACCGACAAGATCGACCTCGTCGTCGGCGTCTATCGCGATGCTTCGGGCCAAACACCGGTGATGCAGGCCGTGCAGGATGCGGAAGCGAGTCTCGCCGCCGCCGCCGCGTCCAAGTCCTACAGGGCACTCTCCGGGAACCCGGCATTCAACGACGGGATGTCCAGGCTCCTTCTCGGTGAAGGCGCCGAGGCGCTCAACCGCCAGTGTACGATCCAGACGGTTGGCGGCACTGGCGCGCTCCGGATCCTCGCGGATTTCATCGCGCTCGTCTCGCCGCACGCGACGATCTGGAACACCAATCCCGGCTATGTGAACCACCGCCCGATCATGACGGCCGCGGGCCTCGCCGTACGGGCTTTCCGCTGGCAGGAGAACGAGGCTGGCCTCGATCTCGACGCCGTCGTCGCGGATTTTGGGGAGGCCCGCCAGGGAGACGTCGTTCTCCTCCACGGCTGCTGCCACAATCCGACCGGCATCGATCCGACGCCGGAGCGGTGGCGGCTGCTTGCCAAACTCTGCAAAGACAAGGGGCTGATACCGCTGATCGACATGGCCTACCAGGGCTTCGGCGACGGGATCGAAGAGGACGCCGTGGGCCTGCGGCATTTCGCTCAAGAACTCGACACGGTGCTCGTCGCGGCAAGCTGCTCCAAGAACATGGGTCTCTATTGCGAACGTACCGGCGCGGCGATGGTGATCGCGCCTGACCGGGACCTGCTCGCCAACATTCGCGCCACGCTGGAGCGGATCACCCGGGCCAACTACTCCATGCCGCCGGAGCACGGCGCCGCGATTGCCGCGCGCCTCTTCGAAAACCCCGGGATGTGGCTTGCCGAACTGGAGGCGAGCCGCCGCCGCGTAGCCGAGATCCGCAGCGGCCTCGCCGATGCGCTCGCAGGATGCGGCGCCCCGGAGAAATTCCAGGTGTTGCGCCGGCAAAAAGGCATGTTCTCGCTGCTACCGCTCGACCAGCGCCAGATGAACCGGCTCCGCGAGGACTTCGGCGTCTACGGAACGGCGAACGGACGCATCAACATCGCCGGTCTACTGCCGCGCGACGTCGAGCGCCTGGCCGATGCGCTCCGGGCAGTTTCAAGCTCTCCGTCCTTCGTCCGCGCCGCTAAAGCCAGCGCCTGACGCGCGTCTTGTAGGCCCGATAGACGTCACCGAACTTGCGCTCGAGATAGGCCTCCTCACGCGCCACCACGCCATAGCGGATGACGAGGTAGAAGGGGACCAGCAGGATCAGCAGCCACAGGCTGTCGAAGGCGATGGAAAAGCCGATCAGGCCGAGGAACATCCCGGTATAGATGGGATTGCGGGTGAAGCGGTAGGGACCCGCTTCGACGATCGTTGACGTCGGGCGGTTGACCGGTATGTCGGTTCCTGCACGGCCGAAGGTCATCGCTGCCCAGACGAGCAGCGCGAGGCCGGCCAGAAACACGAGGCCGCCAACCAACGCGTCAGGCACCATCTCCGGCACGAACGGCAACGGGTAAAGCCGGTCGAGCACGAGGCCGCCACCGACGGCCAGCACCCACGCGATCGGCGGGTGCACCACCGCGCCGGAGCTGTCAGGCGCATTTCCGGTCGTCTCGTTCATCCGATCAATCCTTGCCTGTTTCGCGCGCACATGGCGCGGGCTTGGCATTTTACCGGAAGCGAGGCATTTGCGAAAATCGTTCGAAACGGTATGTGAACTGGAGGTCATCGGCCGCGCGGGTCTATGATCCGGACATTGCTGTAACAGGACGAAACACATGAAAGCACGCGTCAAATGGGTGGAAGACCGGACCTTCGTCGGAGAGTCCGGAAGCGGCCACAAGGTCGTTTTGGGAACCGCCTTCGGTGAGGAAGGCCGCACGCCGGGTCCGAGCCCGATGGAATTGGTGCTGATCGGCACCGGCGGCTGCTCGGCCTTTGATGTCGTGCACATCCTGGAAAAGGGTCGCGAGCCGGTCGAGGATTGCGTCGTCGAACTCGATGCGGACCGCGCCGAGACGGAACCGCGCGTCTTTACCCGCATCCACATGCATTTCATCGTCAAGGGACGCGGACTGGCGGTCAACAAAGTCGAACGCGCCATCTCGCTCTCGATCGAAAAATACTGCTCGGCCTCGGCCATGCTCGCCAAGACCGCGACGATCACGCATGATTTCGAAGTGGTCGACACCAGCGCCGGCTGAGACCAGATCCGCCTCTCGCATCTCCAACGGTGCGCGCGGCGTCAACGAACGTGCTCAGGGCGCGATCGTTATCGGCGCGCCGGCTGAAACAGTTCGACGACATTTCCGGAGGGGTCGATCAAAAGGATCTGCGCCCCTCCGGGACCGGTGACGATGTCGTTGCGAAACCTGACGCCGGCGCCGCGCAGCCGCTCTACCTCGGCGTTGAGGTCATCGACGATGAGATGGATGCGGTTCCAGCCGCCAGGCCCCGGCGTCTCGCCATCCGGCATCGGCCTGCCCGCCGAGCTCGTCGGCCCGCTGAGCAGGAGCCGCAACGCTCCGCGCTGGACATCCGCGAAGGCCGGCGCATAGTTCGACAGAACCGAAAAGCCGAGATGGGTGGTGTACCAGGCGATCGCCGCCTCGACGTCGTCGACCATGTAGCGGACGTTGACTGTTTCCGACATTGCGTATCCTCCAACTGAACACGGCCGAGGCGGCGCCCTCGCGACAACCAGACCTCATTCCGGCAGTTCCGCCAGCCGCAGCCCTTCAACGTATCGCGCGAGCAGCGCCTTGTCCCGATAGGGAGTGCGAGAACTGTATCGCTCGATCGAGAATTCCGGATTGAGTTTTAAGAGTTCGGCCGCGGCGCGGCGCGCTTCCTCCAAACGGCCGAGTTGCGCGTAGGTCGCCGCGAGCAATCGGTAGGCCGATCCAAGCTCGGCCATCTTTTCCAGCAGCGCCAGCGCTTCGCTATATTGCCCGGAGAGGTATTTGCTGGCCGCGATATTCCAGAAATACCAGTCCGGGCGACTGGGGTTCAGCCGCAATGCCAGTTCGCCGATCCTGATCGCGTCTTCAAGAAGACCGAGATAGCCGAGGGCATCGCAATATTCTGCGAGGAGATCGCAGTTGTTGGGTGCCAATTCGCGGCCGCGTTCATAACAACCGATTGCCCGATCGGCCTCTCCCCTCCACAGATGGACGACGCCAAGCGCCCAGTGAATGTCGGCGTCATAGGGGCTGAGCTCCAGAGCCTTGCTTGCCGAGGCGAAAGCGCTGGCGAGCGTCGCCTCCATATCAACGCGCTCGTTCCACTTCAGCTTGCGTATCTCCAGCCAGGCGAGCCCGAGATATCCGCGCGCATAAGCCGGATCGGCGTCAATCGCTGCCAGGAACATCTCCTTCGCCAACCTGATCTCATCCGGTTTCAGGCTCTTTTCAATGTGCCGGCCGCGCAGATAGAAATCGTAAGCGCTCGAACCTTTGAGCGGTTCGGCGAGAACCCTGTATCGTTCGGCTTCTTCGATCTTGACGTTCAGGGCCGCCGGAATGGAACGGGACAGTTCGTCCTGGACGTCGAACATGTCGATCAGGTCGAAATCGTATTTCTCCGCCCAGATGTGTTCGCCAGTGGCGTTCGTCAGGTTGGCATTGACCCTGACGCGGTCGCCAACGCGCCTGACGCTGCCTTCAAGCGAGTAGCAGGCGGCTGCATGGTGTTGCGGTTCGACACGTGGCGCCCGAACAATCACGTTCAAGCCGGAGAAGCGCGACAATGCCGCGACGACATCCTGCGTTATGCCGGCAGCGAAATACTCCCGGTCGGGATTGCCGCTCAGATTCGCAAAGCGCGACACATGGAGAAGAGTCCGGCCCGATTTGACCGGGGGATTTTCTCGAACCTCTTGTGATGGCGGCGCCATCAGCACGGCGGGCCCGGACCCGGCGTCGTCGATGAAGACATTGTAGATGTGGACGGGGCGGCCGATGTTCTTCAATGCCTGCGCGCCCGTATCTTCGAAGCGGATGCCCAGGCGACCGCCCAAGGTGTCGTAGACCGAGGAGGAGACGGATACCCCACCCGGTTTGGCGAGGCCCTCGATGCGCGCCGCCACATTGACGCCGTCGCCATAGACGTCGCCATCTTCAAACAGCATGTCACCGATATTGATCCCGATGCGAAATTCCATCCGGCGATCCGGGCGTATGCCGGCGTTTCTGCTCCGCATTCCCCGCTGGATCTCGACCGCGCAGAGAACTGCGTCTTCCACAGCACGGAACTCCACCAGCATACCGTCGCCGATGAGCTTGACGATGCGCCCATGATGCGCGGCGACCTCGACGTCCCAAAGCTCCCGTCGATGAGCCATCAGGGCCGCAAGCGTACCCTTCTCGTCGAGCTCCATCAGCCGGCTATAGCCGGCCACGTCCGCGGCCATGATGACGGATAGCTTTTGTTCCATCGGCGCCCCCGGCTCCTGCAACCATATGGATAGCACATCCGGGCGCCCGGGGCACCGATAGAGCAGTCGCCCGACGGCAATGATCCCTTGGGGGAGTGTCTTAACCGCCAGGCCGCCGGGCCGCTCAATCCCGGTAGAAGTTGCGCCGCCAGTGGTGGGCGCTCAGCTTTGCACGTTGAGCGTCCGGCAAGCCGAGGCCGTCGCCGATAGCGCAGTTGCGCTCGACATTGCGGACCGAGCGCATGCCGGGAATGACGGTCGATACGGCTGGGTGGCTAAGAACGAAGCGCAGTGCCGTTTCGGCAAGCGCGTCGGGCGCGATCTCCAGGTCTTCGACGATCTTCTGCGTGCGTTCCTCGACCTCGCGCTTGCGCTCGCCGCGGAAATAGGTCTCGCGAAAATCGCCCTCGGGGAAGACGGTGTCAGCGCGAATCTGGCCGGTCAGGCCGCCTTCGTCCAGGGCCACGCGGACGATGACGCCGACATTGTGCTCGAGGCAGGCAGGCAGCAGCTTTTCCTCTGGCGCCTGTTCGAAGATATTGTAGATCACCTGCACGCTGTCGACCACGCCGCTTTCGATCAGCCTCAGTGCGTTGTCCGGTTCGTAGTCGTTGATCGAGACGCCGAAGAAACGGATCTTGCCGTCGCGCTTCAGTCGCTCGACCGCCTCCAGCCAGTCGCCGCGACCGACCCACTCATCCGACCAGACATGGAACTGCTGCACGTCGATCGTCTCGACGCCGAGATTGCGCAGGCTCGTCTCGGTACAGGCGATCACATGATCGGCCGGAAAGGTCTGCTCGGCCGGCGTGCCGGCGTGGGCAGGCCATTGCATGTTCTTCGGCGGGATCTTGGTGGCGACATGGATCGTCTCCGACCGCTCGCGCAGCAAAGCCCCGATCAGCTTCTCGCTGTGGCCCTGGCCGTAGCCAAGCGCGGTATCGATGAAGTTGAGGCCGAGATCGACGGCGCGATTGAGGGCGCGGGCGGACTCGTCATCGGTCGCTCCCCGCCAATGGCTCTTGCCGATGCCCCAGGCACCATAACCGATTTCGGATACGCGAAGGCCGCTACGGCCGAAGGTTCTGTAGTGCATGATGATCTCGCTGGCGTTGGAATGAGGCGGGATGTCGCCGGTAATCTAGGGTTCGGCCTTTGGTCGTCAACCGTGGCGGCGTTGCAGAGATAGGGTGACTTCCAGTCACACAACACTCGTTGCCGCGCTACGTAAGAAACCAGAAGAAGACTGCCGACAGGAAGATAAAGGCAAACACCAGCCCCATGAACTGTCGCATGGCTTCGCTGGTATTATCGCCGAGCACGGCCAACCAGACCGGCCCGCCGGCGCCATCTTCGTCGCGCATGGCCTGGGCGGAAAGCAGCTTGCCGATCTTCGTCGCGGGACGGCTGTAGTCGTGTGGAGGCGGTTGGCGGCTGCGATCGGGTACAGGGGTGGCTGCAAGGTCCGGCGCTACCAGGCCGCCGTCGCCCGCGTCGACGATCTGCTCACGCTGCACTTCAGCGACCAGTCGGCTGCCTGTATCGTCACTTTCCGCCCGGCGGAGACGTCCCGCGCCATGGTGGAACGCCCACCGCGGCGATTTCTGCTCCACATTGGATTTCAAGTGCCGGATCGACATTGGAACCTCCCGGAGGTTCAACTATCTAGCCGGCACTTTGTTCCGCAGAGTTGGGGCGTGTCATCATCCGCCGTCGCGTCAGGTCCATGCTGCGCAAGCTGGCGTCCCATCCGGTGAAAACAAAAGAGCCCGCCGCGGGAGGAGCGGCAGGCTCTTAGAAAACCGATCAGCAACCTTGGGAGGAGGAGTGGCGCTGATCTCGCAAACGACCTTTGGGAGGAGGAGAAGGTCGTTTACCTGTCGAAGCTTTGCGGGAGGAGGTGCATCGCTTCGATGATCTGAATATACAGCGATCGCGCCGAAATCGTAGATGGGATTTCGCAAGCCAGCCATGCGTCCGGCGCGCAACACGATGCCTGGCCCCCGCGCCTCAGAGGGACACTTCCCCTCGTTCATCACGCCATTTCGATTTTACTCCGCCAAGCGCGACCATTAGGCTTCCCCGAAACCTGATGGGAGAGAGACCAATGAAAAGCGGACTTGCAGCTCTCGCATTCGTCCTGGCCTGCTCCGGAGCGGCCCATGCCCAGGACACCAGCATGAGTTTCTTCGTCACCAGCGTGAACCCAGGAAAGGGCGGCGATCTTGGCGGGCTTACGGGCGCAGACGCCTATTGCGACACCCTGGCAAAGGCGGCCGGCTCGACCGGCAAGACGTGGAAAGCCTATCTGTCCACCGACGCCGAAAATGCCAAGGACCGGATCGGCAAGGGGCCATGGTACAACGCCAAGGGCGAGAAGATCGCCGACGACGTGGCCTCGCTCCATAGCGACAAGAACAACCTCACCAAACAGACCGCGCTCAATGAAAAAGGCGAGGTCATCAACGGGCGTGGCGACACACCCAACCGTCATGACATCCTGACCGGCTCGAAGGCGGATGGCACTGCGGCACCCGATACCTGCGGCAACTGGACGATGGGCGGCGCCGACGGCGCGGCGATCGTCGGCCACAGCGACCGCACGGGCCCGAACGATTCCGCCGAAGCCAAATCCTGGAACTCGTCGCACACGACGCGGGGAGGCTGCACCATCGAAGCTTTCAAGGGTACGGGCGGCGAAGGCCTCTTCTATTGCTTCGCCGCGAACTGAAGCCTTGCGGGAGAACCAATGTAACCTTCCCTCCCAGATCATTTCAGATCTCGGGCAGTCGGCAAGGCAGAACGCGAAGGCCTCGGTCAGTTTTCCATGAAGGCGCGGGCCATGCTGTCGCGGATCGGCTTGGTAAGATAGTCGAAGAAGGTCCGTTCAGCGGTCTGGATCAGGATTTCCGCCGGCATGCCCGGCGTCACGGCAAAGTTATGCACCCTTGCAAGCTCGCTCGTCGGCAGGCTGATGCGGGCGACGTAGACCTCGCGCGTCCCCTCCTGAGTCTGCACCGGCAGGGCATCGGCCGATACATAGAAGACCTGGCCGTTCAGCACGGGCGTCGTGCGCTGGTTGAGAGCCGTCAACCGTACGGTTGCCTTCTCGCCGACCTTGATGTTGTCGATCTCGGTGCGCAGCACCTGGGCCTCGATGATCAGCGGCACGTCAGCCGGCAGGATCTCCATGATCGGCTTGCCGCTTTCGATAACGCCGCCGGACGTGTGGTAGTGCATCCTGATCACCGTACCGGTCACCGGCGCGTTGATCGTGGCGCGGCGAAGAACGTTGGTGGCCCCGCGCAGCTGTTCGCGCACCGTGTCCAGTTCAGCCTCTGCCTTCTGCAAGTCGTCCTGCGCCGCCTCGCGGTAACTCTGTTCGGTCTGGTTGACCTGCTGTTCCTGCTTGAGCATCTGGGAGCCCGTTTCGGAGACTTCGGACATCAGCCTGCCGATCTGACCTTCTGCGTCGGCGATTGCCCGCTGGATGGTCTTGATCTCCGTCTTGCGGATCAGGTCTTTCGCAAGCAGCGTCTTCTTGCCTTCATATTCCTCCTGCAGCAGCCGGCGCTGCTCCCGAACCGACTTCAGCTGCTCCGAGAAGCCTTGCGACCGGAATTCCAGGCTCTCGATGTTGCGTTTCAGCAAGCCGAGATCGCTTTCCAGCTTGCTTCTCCAGGTCTGGAAGCTGAGTTGCTGGCTTTGCACGATCGGGCCGATCTCCGGGTCATTTTTCAGGTGCGGGGTCAGGATATCGGGCAAGACGATCTCTTTCAGACCGTGCGTCTGCGCATTGAGGCGGGCGACGATCGCCTCCAGCCGTGCCCGCCGCAGAAAGAACTGGCGCTCATTGGCGAGCGCCGCCGTTTCGTCCAGCAGCACCAACGGCTGGTCGACAGTCACGTGATCGCCCTCGCTGACCAGGATGTCCTTGATGATCCCCCCTTCGAAATGCTGGATCACCTTGTTTTGGCCGGTTGCGACAAAGCTCCCTTGAGCGATGATGGCCGCGGCCAGCGGCGCAGTAACGGCCCAAAAGCCGAACCCGCCGAATGTGATCGCTATCAGCACGACGCCGATCAGTGTGTGTTGCCAGATCGAGCGCGGAACCTCCGCGTACCACGTCAGGTCCTGTACTTTGGCTATGTCCGTCATAGAGCTATGTCCGTCCTGGTCGCTTACGGAAGCTGCGTTTGGTCGAGCGGGTTGCCTTCGGTGTTCACCCCACGGGCAGCGAGCGCCTTGAGGACGTCCTGCCGGTGGCCGAAGAGCGCGACCGTGCCGTTCACCAGGAGCAGCACCTTGTCCACGCTGTTGAGAAGGGCGGGCCGCTGGGTGATGGTGACGACGGTGATCTTCTCGCGCTTTGCATGCGTGAGTGCTCGGGTCAGCGCCGCCTCGCCCGACGTGTCCAGATTGGAATTCGGCTCATCCAGCACCACTATGCGCGGATTGCCGAAGAAGGCACGGGCAAGCGCCACGCGCTGCTTCTGGCCACCCGACAAGGGCGAACCGTCAGCGGCAACGACCGTCTCATATCCATGCGGCAGCATGGCGATCATGTCGTGCACGTCAGCGAGCTTGGCGGCGGCATAGATGTCCGCGTCCGTGGCATCCTCGCGCATGCGGGCAATGTTGGCCTTGATCGTGCCCGGGAAGAGCTGCACATCCTGCGGCAGATAGCCGATGCTCTCACCAAACTGACGCTGATCCCAGTTCCTCAGATCCATCAGGTCGAGCCGGACGTTGCCGGAGGTCGGCAGGATCGAACCGACGAGCATCTTACCGAGCGTCGTCTTGCCGGCGCCGGAACTGCCAATCACCGCGAGGGAATCGCCCGGTTCGAGCGCGAAGGTGATGCCGTTCAGCACGACACGCTTGGTGCCCTGCGGGACGAAGAGCAGGCGTTCGACATCGAGCCGCCCCTCTGGCCGCGGCAGCTTCAGCCGTTCGAAGTTCAACGGCGACGTCTGCAGCAGCGAGGAGATGCGTCCATAGGCGGCGCGGGCCTGGATGACCTGGTGCCAACCTTCGATCGCCGCCTCGATCGGACCGAGCGCGCGGCCGGCGATGATCGAGGCGCAGATGACCATACCGCCGGTCAGATGACCGTGGAGCGCGAGATTGGCGCCCCAGCCGAGCATCGTCACCTGGGTGAGAAGGCGCACAGCCTTGGAAAGCGACGCAAAGGCGATGTTGCGGTCCTGCGCCAGCACCTGGGCCTTGAGCGAACCGGCCATGTCCTTGCCCCAGATTTGCACGGCCTCCGGGATCATCGCCAGCGCATTGATGATCTGCGAATTACGCGACATCGAATCGAGATGCAGGTTGGCTTTCGTCTGGTAGTTGGTGGCTTCACCGAAGCCTCGCGCGGTCGCCTTCTGGTTTATCAGCGTGATGATCAGAAGCAGAAAGGCCGATGTGAGCACGATCGCGCCGAGATGGGGGTGGATGAGGAACACCGCCAGCACGAAGAAAGGGGCGATCGGCGCATCGAGAAAGGAAAGCAGCGTGCCCGAAACCAGGAAGGAGCGCAGCTGCTGCAAATCCCCGAGCGTCTGATACTCGCGCCCATTGCTATGAAGGGATGCCCTCGCGGCCGCGCTCAGGATCGGTGCGCCGAGCTGAGCGGCGACTTCGACCGCCGTCCGCATGAGGATCATGCGGCGAATACCGTCGAAGATCGTCTGCAGCACCACGGCGCCGACGATCAGGGCCGTCAGCATCACCAGCGTGTCGAGCGACCGGCTGGTCAGCACCCGGTCCGAGATCTGGAACAGATAGACCGGTATCGCCAGAACGAGCACGTTGGTCGCGATTGTGAACACCATCACGATCATCAGATTCTGACGGATCGCCTTGAGGCCAGCCTTGAGGCTCGCGGAAAAATCGACGGGTCCGAGGCGTTTATGAAAGACGCCACCACCGCCGCCGCCACCATTGCCGCTGGACGAGCCACCGCCCTTGCCGGGCGATCGCGCCTCGGCCTTGATGGGTCCGCGATCGCCATCGATCACGACCATGCCGGGCGGCGAGCTCCTCTCCTTCATCTCGGCCGTCGGCCAGATAACCGGCCGCTCGGCACGCGGTTCCGGCTTTTGCTCGTCCTGAGACGGCTGCCGTTCCACCGACATCCGATCGCGCAAGGCGGACAGGGTCTCCGTCTTCGCCGGTGTCTCGTTTTTCGGATGCGTCTCGACCTTGGAAGGGGTCTCGGCTCTGGGGGGCCAGGGCCGCGGCGTAAAGCTGGCAGCCTCTGCGGTGCCCGTTGGCGCGGGCGGGGACTTTGCTGTCGCGGATGCGGTATTTGTCGGCGGGGGGGTAATGTCGATGGGCGCGGGCGTGACGCTCGCGACCCTGGCGCCCGGTCCCGGAAGCGGGACTGCTGCCTTATTGGCCCAGTTCTCGTTTTCGTTGGAGCCGTTTGCTGCCGCTCTTCGAAGTTGGTCCGCCACCCCGTCGATCTCCTTTACAGCGCGATCCAGACTGTATTCCTGTTGGTCAAGCTGGCGGATCAATTGCCGCCGGACGGCCTCTGCATCGGGCTTTTCCGGTTGCCGTCCCCCTTCTGCGGCGCCGGGCGAAGCCACGCCACCGCCCTCTGTAGACGCTTGCCAGGGGTTGCCACGGTCGGTCATGTCTTCCTCCCGCGTCCCGATCAGGCCAATACGCTTTGCATCGGATCGGCGTCTGCCGAATCGATCGAGTGCGACCCGTTATGCGCCGACCCATGGTCGGAATGTCCGTTATCCTTTGCTTCGTGGTTCTTGTGCCCGTTTTTCTGGTGGCCAGGCGGTTCGTGATCGGGCGACTGGGGCCCGGGATCCGGCGCCAACATGTCATCGCCGAGAAATACCACCGCTTCACTGACGAGCGCGTCGGGATCCTCGCTTCCAAGATAGGGTTCATCCTTGATCAGTTCGGCCTGGAAAAGGACTTCGTCCGAATAGACGTCACCGCCGGCATAGATCGTCCCGCCAGTATCGACATCGACGATCCCGGCATAGTTGAGCAGGGCGTTCGAGCCCGTCGAGATGGTCCAATCCGCATCCGGAAGCGCCGTCAGCGCGTTCATTGCCAGCGTCACCTGGTCGCTGTCGCCGAGGATGTTGGTCTGCGAAATGTAGTTGAGACTGAGCAGATCGCCGGAAATATAGAGCACACGCAGGCCCAGCAGTCCGGCAAATGCGGCGTCGTGCATGAAGTCCTTCGACGAAGGGTCCTTGCCTTCCGCAAGGTCTTGCAAGGCCGAGAGATATCCTTCCGACATCGGGTTCACGGCGCTGGCGCCACCGGCCTCGACGATATTGGCATAGTTCCACAACAGGTTTCCGCCGGTCGAAACGGATCCGTTTCCACTCATCTGGAATCCGCCGACGGCGCCGATAAAATCGTTGTCGAGCAGGATGTTCGTCTGGTGGATGATGTTGGCGTCGAAGACGTTTCCGCCGACGAATATCAGGTCGTAGCGGAACCCCAGTTCAAGCAGCGACACCTGATTGGCGGAGGTGTTGTCGCCGGCGATGATCGAAAGCTTGGAGCCGGAGGCCGCCAGGATAGCGGTGTCGTTGTCGGACATGAACGTGAACTGCTGGAGCCAGTTCACCATCATCAGGTCGCCCTTGACCTCGGTGATCGCCCATGCCTTTGGGAAAACACCCGACTCGTTATGTGTCGTTTCCGTGGAAGCGACGTGCTTGAATGACGCGATGTTGAGCGCTTCGGTCGCCTTGTCCGCCGCCAGACTGCCGCCGCAAAGCGCGGAGCTTACCAGATCGCTGTCGTAGTAGGCATTGGTCTGGACGATGGCGTTGAGCTGAACATGGTCGCCGGCAACGGCGAGGACGTTCGACTGCAGCCAATTGTTTGTGATGACAACCTCGTTCACCAGCGTATTGCTGCCGGCCTCCAGCTCTACCGAGGCCGAGATCGCAACCTCCCCTTCGCCATGCGCAACGGCACCACTCGCCTCCTTCGGGCCCTCCGTCAGTTCAGGTTCCGGCGTTTCCTCGGTTTCGTCCTGGTTCGGCAGATGGTCCTTGAGAACGGGCGCGGTCTCCACCAGATCGCCGTTGACATAAACGCCTTCAAGCGTTGCTGCCTTCGCGACGAATGTGCTGGCGGCCAGCCCGCCCACCTGGCTTTCATCGCCGGCAGAGTAGGCATCGAGCGTCGCGGCGGTGGTCGTCACCAGGCTGGCGACGGTTTCGGCAGAGCCTGCGGGATCCTCGAGGCCTAGCGGCGAAATCTGCAGCGAGCCTTCGATGAGTTCCGCCATGACCGCACTGCTATCGATGTGCAGGACGGATTTCAGGCCGTGTCCGCCCATGTTGACATAGTCGTTGTCCGAGAGCTCGGCGGTCTGCTGACTGTAGACCACGACCGAACCCGGGGGATTGATGTGCGGGGTGCTGAAATAGGTCGACTTGAACGACGAGTTCTGCACGGCGCCATCGGCTTCCGGACGACCGTACGTCCCTTCAGAGTGTGGGTACTGCGGGAAAGGCAAGCCGGCATAGCCGTATGGAACGGGCGTATAAATGTCCGTATCGAGCGGCCGGTAGGGAACGTCGGGATTGAAGTCGTCGAGATCGTACGGCGCCTGCACTTTGACCGGGGCGGTTTCAAGGTCCTTCGGGTCCTTGTGAATCTCTCGGTTGGGGTCGAACTTCTCGTGCGCTTCGCGTAGGCGGGCGTCCTCGATCGAGAGTTGGAAGAGACCTATGAAATGGGCGATGGTTTCGGTGATTTTTGCGGAATACAAGGTCAGGGCCTCCTTTTGGTAGCGGGTAGTGCCCCTAAGCGCATCGGGTCATGACGGGCTGCGCGGGAGACCCGCGCAGCCCGGTTCGAAGCCGATTGCGAATGATCGCAACCGGCCGCGTCGCTTACAATCAAGCGTTGTCGTCGTGACCGATTACGTCGGCATGGTAGTCGCCACCGACGACTGTCATGTCGATCGTGTTGCCCTGCAGGTTCGCGCCGAGCACGATCTGCTGGTTGAAGGCGTTGGTGTCGATCACGGCATCTGCCGTCGCCTGGGAGAGCCCCTCGACCACAGAGTCGCCGCCATTGAAGGAGCCCCAAGTGCCGGCATTGCCACCTGCACCACCGTCGCCATTCGTGGCAAAGCCGCCGTTGCCGCCGGCACCACCGTCTCCGCCCCAGGCGTCGCCGCCATAGGCAGCACCGCCTTCACCGCCACTGGCCCACGAGCCCGTGAGAGCAAGACCGCCGAGGCCATGGCCACCGGCCGCCGCGCCACCGGTTCCGTCACCGCCATAGGCATCACCCGTGGCTCCACCGTTGGCGCTGGCACCGCCGCCGGCACCGCCGTCACCGCCGTAGCCAACGCCTGCGCCGTAGCCGCCACCAGCCCCGAGGCCTGCGCCGAAAGCATTGCCGCCGTCGCCGGCATCGCCCGATTCGCCACCGTCAGCGCTGCCGGTCCTGCCGAGTGCAACACTGTTGCCATCGCCGCCGTCGCCGCCGTCGCCGCCGTCTCCAGCGAAGTTCAGAATCGGCAGGATGAAGCCGCCAGCGTCGCCGCCGTCACCAGCATCACCGCCGTCACCGCCGTCACCATCCCCACTTTGGACGTTGCCAGACTGACCGCCGGCGCCGGCTGTGTTGTCGCCACCATCACCGCCGCCTGCTGCGCCGACACCGAGGCCAAGACCGAGGCCAAGACCTACGCCGAGACCAGCAGCACCCTGACCACCGGCACCACCTGTGGCGGCACCACCGTTCGCGTCACCGCTTGTGCCATCGGCGCCGACGCCAACGCTGGCTGCAATACCACCAAGGCCGTGCCCGCCAGTTGCGTCGCCGTCGTTGTCGGAATCACCGCCCTCACCCTTACCGCCGGCGGCAAAGCCGCCGACCGTGTGACCGCCGTCACCACCGGCGCCACCATCGGCATAAGCTTTGCTTCCGCCCTCGCCACCGTCTGCTCCGGACTGGATGCCGTCACCCGACTTGGCGATACCACCCCAGGCGCTGCCGTTCTGGTTCAGCGTTCCGCTGTTGTGGATGTTTTCAGCCTTGTCGTCGTCCGACATGATGGCGTTTTGGCTGAAGACATTGGCAACGTTGTTGTTGCCGTTGAGCGAGTCATTCAAGATGTCCTTGAAGCTCGTGCTGGCCATACCGTCGATCTTGGAATGGTCGATGTCGTTGAAGTCGTCGTCCGACGGCTTGTAGCCGTCGAGGTCGATGTCCACATCCACGTCGACTTTGGTCTTACTGTCGACGTCAACGTCGGTCTTGTTTTCGTTGAAGTTGGCGTTCAGGTTGCCGTTGGCGTTCAGGTTGCCGTTACCGTTCAGGTTGGCGTTGCCGTTACCGTTCAGGTTGCCGTTGCCGTTCAGGTTGCCGTTGCCGTTGCCGTTCAGGTTGCCGTTACCGTTCAGGTTGCCATTGTAGGATTCGCTGTATTGCGACTGATCCTGACCCTGGCCTTGGCCCTGGTCTTGACCCTGATCCTGGCCTTGTCCCTGGCCCTGACCTTGTCCCTGGCCTTGGAGCTGGGCCTGGAGCTCAGCTTGCAGTTGCCCTTGACCCTGGCCTTGACCCTGGTCCTGGTCCTGGCTTTGATCCTGGCTCGGGTCCCATGGGAACAGAATATTCTTGTCCTTGCTCATGACGATCACCTCAAGTTGAGGCCGCCATAGCCGAACCGCATTCTTCTCTTACGCGGATTTGGGCCATTGGCGGGCTGCGGTTGGATTTGATGAAAGTTTGGATCCTCCGAGGCGCTTGCGCGCCTATATGCTCTAATATGCAATCAATTTAATATTGGGCTGACTCTCCCTTTACTTGGTGGAGAGCAGCGGTTTCAGGTTCTGAAAAGGGCATTCTCCAATTCGCTGCAGTACTAGCCCTCAAAGGCCTGAACACGTCCTGCTCGCCGATTACGGAGGCAAGTCTGTCGCAAACAGACATGCGTTGTAAGCTGCCACTTCGGGCTAGCCTTGCCGGGGTAGCATTGACTTAGCCGCCGGTCCGCCCAATGTAGTACCTATTAGAAATTGCTTTTAAACGGATTCCTTGCACAAAGCTCAACGGCACCGAATGCGTGCGCCGCATAGCCGTATTGGGAGAATGTACTGACGACGGGAATGCGCTATTCTGAAACACTATTGTTCTTGAACAGAAGCTCGGCAGGTGCCCATGGCGAGATTTCACGACATCCTTCTCCTGATCGGACAGCTAAACTACACTTGGACCAACACGGAAAGCCTGCTCATCTATCTGATCGCCGGTCTTGCGCGCGTGGACAAGGAAACCGCGATCATCATCTTCCTGACGCTGAACACGACGCGGGCTCGGATCGAGCTGGTCGAGCGATTGGCCAAAACAAACAAGACACCTCTGAACCAACGGCAGGAAATCCTCGCGCTGACCCAGCAGCTGGGCCGGCAAGCGAAGCTTCGCAACAAATACAGCCACTGCATCTATTCCTTCGACGAGACCGGAGACCAGGCAAGCACCCAGCTGATGGCGATCTTCGACAGCAAGGACACGATCAAATACGGCAAGATCGAGCAGATCAACGATGCGGAGATTTTGCGGATCAACGAAGTCATCGAGCAGTTGCAGGTGGTCAACAGGGAAATCTGGTCGATCGTCGAGCGCTATTCCTTCCCCCGGTGAGGCGGGCAACCCGCAGGGGCGGCTGCCTGTCCGCCCACCCGGCAGTTGTTGTCCACCCTTAATTCAACCGCATTGTCCCGGCATCGCGTCCCCAACGGCGAAGCGGAGGCGGTACTGATGGCTCGAATGGCGGACGATAGGCGTTTCACGAGCCGGGAAGCGCGTATCGACGCTGCGGCGCACCGCCTGCTCGATCGGCTGCCGGCGGCCGGCCTCCTCGGCGGCCTGACGGAGTTCCTGGTATTCGGCATCAAGCAGGCCTTCGCCTGCCTTTTCGGCGGCGCCATGCTCGCCCTGATGCTCGCGACAAAATTGTTCTGGCCGGAGGACATGGGCTTTGCCCGCTATGATTTCCTTTTCGTCGCGGCCCTTGTCATCCAGATTTCGTTGCTCGTCTTCAAGCTTGAGACCGTCGCCGAAGCCAAGGTCATTCTGATCTTCCACATCGTCGGCACGGTGATGGAGATCTTCAAGACGTCGGTCGGGTCCTGGATCTACCCGGAGCCAAGCATCTTCCGCATCGGCGGCGTTCCGCTATTCTCGGGCTTCATGTATGCCGCCGTCGGCTCCTATCTCGCCCGCGTGACCCGTATCCTCGACATGCGCTACAGCAACTATCCGCCGCTTTGGGCGACGATGCTGCTCGCCTTGGCGATCTATGCCAATTTCTTTACGCACCACTTCGTCATCGACCTGCGCTACGCGCTGTTTGCGATCACGGCGGTCCTGTTTCTGCGCACGACAGTGCACTATCGCGTCTTCCGGTTTCGGCACCGCATGCCGTTGCTTCTCGGCTTTCTACTCGTCGCCCTGTTCATTTGGTTTGCCGAGAACATCGGCACCTGGTCACGCGCCTGGATCTATCCCTCGCAGCACAACGGCTGGACCCCGGTCTCGCTCCAGAAGCTCGGCGCCTGGTACCTGCTGATGATCCTGTCTTTCGTGCTGGTCACGCTCGTCCATCGCCCGCGAAACTACGCGCCGGCAGCCGGAAACGTATCGACTACGAACATCGAAGCACAGACGACGACGGACATCACTGCAGATGCGGGAAGTCCCGCGGCGTCCAGGTGAACACACCGCAAGAGTTGCAAAACACGCCTCCGTGGAAAACGATACCGAATCAATTGCTATCGCAACGGAGAGACACATGCGGCGTTTCTTTCTCGGCCTGCTGGCGCTCGGGGTTCTCGCAGTCGTCTCTCTCATTGTCCTGCCGAGCTTTGTTTCCAGCGACTGGATGCGCGCCGAGCTCAGCCGTCAGCTCTCGAGCGCGACGGGCAGTTCGATCGCGCTGAAGGGTCCCGTCCGGCTCTCCGTCATCCCCCATCTGGCTGTTGTGGCCGAGGATGTTTCGCTCGATGCGCAAAGCGATGGCGTGACGGCAGAGATTGGCGAAGTCGCAGGCTCCGTGACGCTCTCCTCGCTGTGGTCGAACCGCCTGCACGTCAAGGAGGTCAGGCTCACCCGGCCGGTCGTGGTGATACGGCAGAAACCGGAGAACGCATCGACGGTGGAAGACGGCGGGGGCGGCAATGGCGAGGCCAAGCAGAACGACCCGCTCGCAGCCCTGGTCGCCTTCCTCGAACGAAGCGCCATCGATACGATTTCGATCACCGGGGGCACGCTGAGACAAGAGAACGCCGCCGGGACAGCTGACGTTGTCAGCGATCTCGACCTTACACTCCAGGCCCCTGACATCGACGGCGAGCTTTCGCTTTCGGCCGGTGCTCGGCTTGAAGACCGGCGCTACCAGGTCGCTCTCTCCGTCTCCCCGCTTCGCCCTCTCCTTGAGCGCAAGCCCGCTGACCTCAGCCTCTCGGTGGAAGCCGACCCCCTGCTTGCGCCGGGCCTGACCGAGCTCAAGGCCAGCGGGCAGGTGGCGCTCAACAGCAACGGCAGCTACCAGATCCGCGGCGGCAAGCTGCTAGCGGGGGACGAAGAGCTCAGCCTCGATGCGCTGTTCATTCCCGGTGACCGGCCGCGGTTCCTGGCCGACCTCAGTGCCGATCAGCTGGATTTCAGCGCGTTTGTCGGAACCAGCGCCTCGGGGTCGTCACAACCGGCAGGGCAATCGGAAAGGCAGTCGGCCTCGGCCGGCTTGCAGGCACTCGCCGGCTTCGATGCCGATGTCAGCGTCACTGTGGGCGCCATTACCGTCAACGATATTTCCGCCTCCGATGCGGCATTGACGGCAACGCTGAAGGATGGGCTGCTCAGGACCCGGCTTGAACATCTCGGCATAGACGCCGGCGGCATTTCGGCCGAAATCACCGCCGACGTCCGCAAGAGCGAGCCGACGTTCAAGGGACGCGTCGCAAGCAAAGGGCTCGACATCTCCAAGCTCGCGAGCCTCGCCGGCCAATCGGTTTCACTGTCGGGAACGCTTGCGATGGATACCGGGTTTGCGTTCCGCGGGCTCGGCGGAGATGCGTTCCGAAAGACCGTCAACCTGAGCGGCACTGCGAGCCTGCGCGACGCCACCTTCGTAGCACCCGGTGTCACCGACCCATCGATGGGCGAAGTGACGATCAAGAAGCTGGCGGTCCAGATCGACGATCTTACCAAGCCCGTGCTCCTATCCGGCAACCTGGTCTGGCGCGGGAAAGCAGCCGATATCGATTTGCGACTACCGGTCCGCGAACTGCTCTCGGGTTCGAGTGAGCTGCCCCTGACACTCGATCTGCGCATGCCAGAAGCGACACTCTCCCTTGACGGCAAGGCGGCGCTCGCGGGCAGCTATGCCGGCAAGGTGAACTTCGCGGCCACGGATCTGCGCGCGCTTCTTGCCTGGTTCGGCCAGGGCGGCGGCGACAGCGTCGAGCAATTCGCCTTCAAGGGCGATGTCAACGCAAGCCCCACCGGCGTTGCGTTTCAAAAAGCCACCTTGTCCGTCAACGGGGTCGAAGGAACCGGCAACGGTTCCGTAGAGCTGGGCACGCCCCTCAAGATATCCAGCGCGCTCCATTTCGCCGAACTCGACCTCGCGCGGCTTGCCGGTGCACGCCCCGCACCGTCGCAAGCGAAGGGCAAAGCAGGCAGCCCCACCCCCGACGCGCCGCTGGACCTGTCGTCGCTTCGAACGATCGATGCATCCATCAAGGTCGACGCGGAGAAGCTCGGCTATGGCCGCGTCTTTGCCGGACCGGTAGCAACCACCCTGGTGATCTCCCAGGGTGTGGCCAGCCTCGACCTTCCCGAAAGCCCGTTCTATGGCGGGCGGATGGCCGCAAACCTTAGAGCTGACGGCACGGGAGAGGACGCTTCGATCGCCCTGAAGGCCTCGATCGCCGGCGCTTCGGCCGCCCCGCTGCTGATCGACCTTGCAAATTTCAAGTATCTCGAAGGCGCATTGCAAGCCCAGTTCGACATCACCGGCGCAGGCGCTACGGCCGGCGCGCTCAAGCGCGCGCTTCAGGGGTCGGCGAATGTCCGCTTTTTCGACGGCGCCATCCGCGGCATCGACGTCGCCGATGTCTACAACAACCTTGTCGGCCTGATGTCGTCGGGCTTCAAGCAGAACGAAAACAAGGCGACCGGCTTCACCGAGCTTGGGGCATCCTTTGCCATCGAAAACGGCGTCGCGCGCACCGAAGATATCAAACTCATCGGCCCGCTGGTGCGTATGAGCGGCAGCGGTGAGGCAAACCTTCCAAACGACCAGCTGAACTTCCGCCTGGATCCACGCGTCGTCGCCTCACTCGAAGGCCAGGGCGCCGCTATCGCGACCGAAGGCATCGGCGTGCCTGTGATGATCGAGGGTTCCTTTGCTGCCCCGCGCATCTATCCCGATCTCTCAGGCCTGCTGAAGAACCCGGACGCCGCACTCTCGGCGCTGCAGAAGCTGGGCTTGCCGACCGGGAAGCTGAAGCTCGACGAGCTGCTCTCCGGCGAAGGAAAGGCCGGATCGATCCGCGACATCATTGGTGGCGCTATCGGCAAGCCAGCGAAAGACGGAGGCGATCAACTCTCCATCGAAGAGATCATCGGTGGCAAGGCGACAGAAGGCAGCGAGACGCCACCCGCGCCACCGGCTGAAGAACAACCCGTGACGCCGGACGTTGCCACCGAGCAACCGGCACCGGAGGGGCAGCAGCCCGACCAGCAACCGGCTGCTGAAACGGAGCAGCCTGCGGAGGAAAGCGGCACCCTGGGAAAACTGTTCAACCAGCTTCTGCAGAAGCCGGCGCGTGAATAGCCTTCCATCGCCGATCCGGCTGCCGTGTGGTCGCCGGCACTGGCGGCATCACCCCAGAAGTTCGTATCTGCGGAGGATTTCCGCGATCTGGTCGTCCTGCTCTGCGTTCGGAAGCAGGGCCGGCTGGCGGCTGGCGCCGACGGAGGCGTCCTGCAGGAAGAGCGCGCGCTTGACCATGGCCGGGGCGAAACCCAGCGCGTAGAGGTCGGTGCGAAAAGCGGTAAAGATCGCCTGCTGCTTTTCGGCTTCGCCGATCTCGCCTGCATTGAACGCCTTCAGGATGCCGGCAAGCACATGCGGCATGGCGTTGCCGAGGCCCGAAATGCAGCCGGCCGCACCGTTCAGCAGTGCCCAAAGCACGAGGTGGTCTGGGCCGGAATAGACCTCGAAACTTTCGACCTCCCTAGCAACCTGCAGATAGGCCTCCAGCGTCTCCTTTGCGCCGCCGGAATCCTTGATGCCGGCAATGTTGCCGTGGCCGGCAAGCGTGCGCGCGGTGTCGGGTTCGATGTGGTTCTGCGTGCGGGCCGGGATGTCGTAGAGGTAGACGGGTGTCTTCACGGCGTCGGCAACGGTCGAGAAGTGGCGGACAAGGCCATCCTGCGTACAGGCGATGAAGAACGGTGTGATGACAGCGATCCCATCGACGCCGATACGGTCGAATTCGCGGGCAAGCTTCACCGTCTCGAAGGTCGCCGGCATGCCGGCATTGACAATCACCTTGACCCGGCCGCCGACCTCATCGACCACCTCTTCCGTCAGGCGCACCTTCTCCTCGAAGGTCAGCGCGGTGAAGTCCCCATTGGTACCGGCGCACATGATGTTGTTGCCCGCCGCCACCTGGCGGCGGACCTGGGCGCGCGTGGCCTGGTAGTTGATGGTCTCGTCCTCGTTGAAGCAGGTCACGAGGGCGACGAAGGCTTGCTTGGTCATGCGGGCATTCCTTTGAATGGGCGCGTCTCAAGACGCGCGCTGAAGACGGGCGGCGCGATGAGCGGCCTGGACGTCGGGATCGGGGTCGAGGCCTGCGGCGAGTAGCGCGCGCGTATAGTCTTGCCGCGGCGTATCAAACACCTCGCGCACCGTGCCGAGCTCGACGATGTTGCCTTTCTGCATGACCATGACGTGGTCGGCAAAGTCGCGCACGACTGGCAGGTCATGGGCGATGAAGATGAAGGCGATGCCCATTTCCTTGCGCAGCCTGTCGAGCAACGCGATCACCTGGGCCTGAACCGAGACGTCGAGTGCCGAGACCGCCTCGTCGCAGATGATGAGCTGCGGCTCGAGCGCAAGTGCGCGGGCGATTGCGATGCGTTGGCGCTGGCCGCCGGAGAACTGATGCGGGTAGCGACCCATGTGTTCCGGACCGAGACCGACCTGCACCAGAAGTTCAGCCACGCGCTCGCGCCATTTCGCCTTGGGCAGGATATCCGGATGGATGACCCAGGCCTCGGAGATGAGCTGATAGACCGTCATGCGCGGATTGAGCGATTGCGTAGGGTCCTGGAACACCATCTGCAGGTCGCGGCGCAGCTTATAGAGTTCGGCGGGCGACATGGTGAATAGGTCGCGGCCCTTCCACAAGGCACTACCGCTATCCGGTTCGTCGAGGCGCAGCAGGATACGCGCCAGCGTCGACTTGCCCGAGCCGCTCTCGCCGACGACGGCCATGGTCTCGCCGGGCATGAGATCGAAGGACAAGCCCTTCAACGCCTCGAAGGAGCCGTAGCGCTTGCGCACGTCACGGACCGAGAGAACAGGCTCGGCGCGAGCCGCAGGTGCGTGCATCTCGCCCTTGCCGGGGGCGGCGGCAATGAGCTTTTTCGTATAGGGATGCTGCGGGTTCTTGTAAACCTCGCTCACCGTGCCGGCCTCGACCAGGACGCCTTTCTCCATCACGACGACGCGGTCGGCGATCTCGGCGACGACACCGAGATCATGGGTGATGATGAGAACCGCCATTCCGGTCTCCTGCTGCAATTCCTCGAGCAAAGCGAGCACCTCGGCCTGCACCGTGACGTCGAGCGCCGTCGTGGGCTCATCGGCAATCAGGAGGTCCGGGCGGAGCGCTAGCGCCATGGCGATCATGACGCGCTGACGCTGGCCGCCCGAGAATTCGTGCGGATACTTGTCCAGTGAGCGCTCGGGGTCGGGGATGCCGACTCGCGTCAGAAGTCGCAACGCCTCAGACGCAGCCTTGGCAGCATCGGTTCCGTGGGTGGTGAGCGCCTCGCGGATCTGCCAGCCGACCGTATAGACCGGATTGAGGTGGCTCAGCGGATCTTGGAAGATCATGGCGATTCGACGCCCGTTGACCTTGCGCCTTTCATGCGCCGGCATCGTCAGCAGGTCGGCACCGTCGAGCAGGATTTCTCCGGAGCTGATGCGTCCCGGCGGCATGTCGATCAGGTTCATGATCGCCGAGGAGGAGACCGACTTTCCGGACCCGCTCTCACCGAGGATCGCTAGGGTCTCGCCACGGTCGAGGTGGTAGGAAATGTTGCGGACCGCCTTCACCACGCCGACTGCGGTGTGGAACTCGACCGAAAGGTCGCGGACTTCCAGGAGATGGTCAGCCATTCTTGCGACCTTTCATTTCGAGGCGCCAGCGCTGCACCGGATCGAGCGCGATGCGCAGCCAGTTCGACAGGAGGTTCAGCGACATGGTGGTGAGGATGATCGCAAGCCCGGGCCAGAAGGAAAGCCACCAAGCGTTGGTGAGGTATTGGCGGCCCTGAGAGATCATCAGCCCCCAGGTGATTTCCGGCGGCTGGATGCCGATACCGAGGAATGAGAGCGCACTTTCCGCCAGCATCACATAGGCGAAATCCAGCGTGGCAAGCGTCGTCAGTGTCGGCAGCACCACCGGCAGGATGTGGCGGAAGAGGATGCGCTTGCTGGATGCGCCCATCACGCGCGCCGCCTGCACGAACATGCGCTCGCGGATTTCCAGCACTTCGGCGCGCGTCGTCCTCAAGTAGACCGGGATGCGCGTGATCGCCAGCACCAGCATCAGGTTGAGGATCGACGAGCCGAGAATATAGAGCACGATGACGGCGATCAGCAGCGACGGGAAGGACATGATGACGTCCGCGAGCCGCATGATGACCTGATTGACGCGCGGCGAGGCAAAGCCGGCGACAAGGCCGAGGAAGGTGCCGACGGTTGCCGAAAGCGCGACGGCACCTGCGGCCACCATCAGCGTGTTCTGGGTGGCAACGATCATGCGGGCAAGCAACGGTCGCCCGAGAGCATCGGCCCCCATCCACCAGACCCATCCGCGCTCCCAGTCGAAAGGCACGGCGTTGCGCCCTCTGAGGTTCTGCTTGGTCGCGAGATCGCCGAGCCAGCTCGGCCCCACGATCGCCAGGATCAGCACGAAAATCAGGAAGATCGCAGCGCATAGCGCGAACTTGTCGGCAAGCAGCATGCGGAACATGCGCATCGCGAAGCGCGGTTCTTCGGCAATGACGGTATCGGCAGTCTGGAGGGTCATGGTCGCCTCCTCAGTGTCGAATTCGCGGATCGAGCAGCGCATAGGCGAGGTCGATGAGCAGGTTCATGAGGAAGATCGCCAGAGCCGTGACGAGGATGGCGGCAAGCACGACGTTGAAATCGCGCTGCAAAATGGAATCGATCATCAACTTGCCGACCCCCGGAAATCCGAAGATGGTCTCGACGATCACTGCGCCATTCAGAAGGCTCGCCGCCTGGTCGCCGATGACGGTGATGACCGGCAGCATGGCATTGCGCAGTGCATGCACAAAGATGATCGGCCCGGATTTGACGCCCTTGGCGCGCGCCGTCTTCACATAGGCCGAGGACAGTGCCCCGATCATAGAGCCGCGCACTACCTGCACGATGATGCCGAAAGGCCGGATGAACAGAACCGAGATCGGCAGGATCCAATGAAGCAGAGACCCCGTGCCCGAAGTCGGCAGCCAGGCGAGGTTTACCGAAAACACGACGATCGCGACGATGGCGATCCAGAAATCGGGAACGGAAGCGCCGACCAGCGAGATCAGCGAAGATAGCCGGTCGAAAAAACCGCCGGCGCGGAAGGCGGCAAGCGAGCCGACGACGATCGCAGCACCGGCGACGAGCGTCATGGTGATGACGGCAAGCCAGAGCGTCCATGTGAAGGCCTCGAGCACGACCTCCAGAGCGGGGCGGGCCTTGCGCAGGGATTCGCCAAAATCGCCGGTCACGACGTCGCCGACGTAACGCGCGAATTGCATCAGCATGGGATCGTTCAGGCCATGCAGTTCGCGGAACTGCGCCTTCATCTCCGCGGAGGCTTCGACCGGCAGGAACAAGGCGGCCGGATCACCCGTCAACCGCGACAGGAAGAAGACCATGACGAGCAGCCCGACGAGCGAGATCAGACTGGCCACGGCGCGTTTTCGAACGAATTTCAGCATGGCGCCCTCGAAGGAATCCGGCGGCGGGATCATCCCACCGCCTTGATTTCTGTTGTGACTGGCGAACCGATCGTCCGCCAGGGCAGATTACTTGATCTTGATCTCCGAGAGTTGCAGCGTCCCGTTGGTCGCCATCGTCGGCTTGAAATCAAGCCGCTCGGAAACGCGCGAGAAACCGACCATGTGGAAGAGCAGGACGTCGGCGACGACATCGTCATGCACATAGGCGATCAGTTCGGACCAGAGCTTGGCACGTTCCTCGCCGACGGCAGCCGATGCACGCTTTATCAAGTCGTCAACCTTCGGATCGGAAAAGCCGGACTGCGTACCGTCGGTCGCATACTTGAAGAACATCGAGAATGACGGATCGCCCTTGGAATTGTCGTGCATGGCAGCGACGATCTGCGGACCGCGGCCTTCCTTGAAGGGCTTCGAATAGTACTGTTCGTGCTCGGCAACCTCGACGAATTTCAGCTCGACCTTGAAGCCCGCTTCCTGAAGCTGTGCCTGAATGGCTTCCATGATCTCGGTCACGTTCGGGAAGTTTGCTGAACGGGCGATGATGGTGATAGGCGTATCGACCTTCACGCCATCGGCCTTGGCTTCCTCGAGCAGCTTCTTCGCGCCTTCCGGGTCATAGGGGAAGACCTTTACGTCAGGGTTCCAGCCAAGCGTCGGCGGCGGCACGATTGCGGTCGCGAGCAGTGCGCTTTCGGGAACCAGGGTGCCGAGGAAGGCCTGGCGGTCGATGGCGATGTTGAGCGCGCGGCGAACGCGAACGTCGTTCAATGGCTCGATGTTGTGATCGATGCGCAGGTAGACGGTTTCACTGTCGAGGTAGGAGAAGTCCGTGGCCGGATTGGTGGCGTCGAGTTGCGAGATCGACGGCGAGAGATCGGCCTCGCCGGTCTGCACCATGGCGGCGCGCACCGATGGGTCGGCGCGGAACAGATATGTGGCTTCCGTGACCTCGGGTTTCGTGCCCCAATAGTCGTCGCGGCTCGTCAGCACGATCTGCTGCCCCGGCGTCCAGTTGGTGAGCTTGTAGGGACCGGTACCGACCGGCTCGCGGATGAACTCAAGCGGCGTTTCTTCGGGCACGATCGTGACGAGAGACATCAAGAGCGGCAGGATCGGCTGGACCGGATCGGCGCTGAAGTCGATCGTGTAATCGTCGACCACAGTGGGGGTCACCGTAATGCCGCCGAAATAGCGACGCGACTCGCAGGTGTTCTTGTCGCTCATGATACGGTCAAAGCTGTGCTTGACATCCTTGGCGTCGAAGGTCGTGCCATCCGAGAACTTGACGCCCTGACGCAGGTGAAAGCGCCAGCTGCCGTCTTCATTCTGTTCCCATTTTTCGGCAAGCCGCGGCATGACGCCCTTGTCGCCGCGAACATCGAGTTCGGTCAGTGTTTCGCTGACGTTCTGCATGATGACGCGACCGATGTTCGAACGCGTCGCCATGCAGGGCTCGAGCAGGTCCGCTTCCTCGGCCAGCACGATCTTGATCGGGCCGGACCCGGCAAAGGCGGGCGAAAGAGCGGAGCTCAGCATGAGCGCACTCAAGACAAACAGTTTCTTCACGGCATTTCCTCCCTGGTGAAATTCGTTCAGCCGGATGTTGCTTTTCCGGATCGCGCAGCGATCAGCGCCGCACAACCGATGAGCCCGCCACCGCAAAGGGTGGTGAGGGCAATGTGTTCCCCAAACAGCGCGAAGCCGCCGAGCGCCACGAGCGGCAGGCGCAGGAAATCGACCGGCGCGACGATCGTGGCGGGTGCGAGCGAAAAGGCGTGAGTCATCATCCCCATGCAGGCAGTTCCGACGACGCCTTGCAGCGCCAGAAGCGTCATCTCCCTCGCCCCCGGCATAACCCAGAACGGTAGAGCGAAAAAAAGCGCGATCGGAACGGTCAAGAGGAGGTTCCAGACGACAAGCGTCGATGTCGAGTCGCCCTTCGACATCGACTTCAGGATCAACTGAATGGTCGACTGGAGCACCGCGCCCGTAAGCCCAAGAAGGATGGCAAAGCTGAAGCCGGCGCCCGAGGGGCCAATGATCAGCATCGCACCCACGAAACCAAGCGCCACCGCACCGATCATCGCCGCGCCGGGCTTTTCGCCCAGCGCCAGCGCGGCGCCGAGCAACAGGAAGATCGGCGAGGTGAAGGCGATGGCCGTCACGTCGGCAAGCGGACCCCAGCTGAAGGCGGCGAAGAAGGCGACCATGGCGAGCAGCTTGAAGCCGGCACGCACCGCATGCTGACGCAAGGGGTGGCTCGACTTGAGCACGGATGGGCGCAGGACAACAAAGGGCAAAAGGATGACCGCACCGAAAAAGGCACGGAAGAAGCCAATGACGAAGGGATGCACGGCACCGTTCAGCACCCGCACGATCACCGCGTCGACTGCCGCCAGAATCGCGGCACCGACCGCGAAGGTGACAGCAATCTTGGCCCCCTGGGGGCTGGCTTCCGGCATGAGATCCTCCTCCCCGGCATCCTCTCGCCGGCTTGTCCAGACAATCCACTTTTCGCTCAAGTTTGTCAAATTAATTTGCGATGTAAAATTCATTCTAGAATTCTCACAATAAATAATTACGTAAATTCAATATATTAATGACATAAACGAGCAAACACAGGTCAATTTGTAACTTTATCAAACTTGACAACTTTGAAAATTCAGCGATTTTCGAAGCACACAGGAGGAGCCCATGAACCCTGAAGAAATCGCCCGCGGCATGAATGGCCTGCTTCAATCCGCCTCCCCCGGGCGCATGGAAGCGCTCTTGCCTTCGCCGATGATCCAGAACCATGCTGCCTTTCTGCATCTGCTTTCAGATGGCGCGCTCGCCTGCGCCTGGTTCGGCGGTACGCTCGAGGGCAAGTCGGATATCTCGATCTTTGCTTCCGTCCTGCCAAAGGACGCTACGCAATGGGGTCCGCCACAGCGCCTGAGCTTTGACCCTGCGCATTCGGAGCAGAACCCGGTGCTCTTCACCGCACCCGACGGCAGGCTGTGGCTCTTCCACACGTCCCAACCCTCCGGCAATCAGGATGAGTGCCGGATCCGGATGGCAGAGATCCGCCGCGATGCATCCGACCCGCTGGCACTGACGACGACCGAGGGCCGCTATCTCGACCTCCCGCGTGGATGCTTCATCCGCGCGCCCCTCGTGGTCCGCGGCGACGGCGCATGGATGCTGCCGATCTTCCGCTGCGTTCAGCGCCCCGGTCAGAAGTGGAACGGAAGCCACGATACCGCGGCCATCGGCATCTCGCTCGACCAAGGGGAAACATGGCAGCTCGAAGAACTGGAGCGTTCCATTGGCTGCGTGCACATGTCGCCGGTATCACTCGGCGATGGCCGCCTTACCGCCCTCTTCCGCCGGCGGCAGGCCGACTGGGTCTATAGGACCGAGAGCCTCGACGAGGGCCGAACCTGGTCCGCGCCCGAGGCAAGCGACGTCCCGAACAACAATTCCTCGATCGCCGCCCTGCGCCTTGCCGATGGTCGGATCGCGATGATCTGCAATCCCGTCAGCGCGGCCGACACCGCCGAGCGGCGCACCTCGCTTTACGACGAAATCGGCGAGAACGACAGCCGCCCCGACGCAGACCCCACGGGCGGCTGCGTTCCAATCTGGGGTGTCCGGCGCGCGCCGGTCGCCCTCTGCCTCTCCGAGGATGGCGGCAAGACCTTTCCCGTCCGGCTGCTGATCGAAGACGGCCCCGGCACGTGCCTTTCCAACGACTCGACCGACGGCCGCAACAAGGAGATGTCCTATCCCTGGCTGCTTGAGGGACCGGACGGGGCCGTGCATCTCGCCTACACCTACCACCGGCGCGCCATCAAATATGTTCGCCTGGCCCCTGGCTGGGACCACGCCGACCAACGGAGACCTTCATGAGCAACATCATCGGCATAACCATGGGCGACCCGTGCGGCGTCGGCCCCGAGATTTCGGTGCGTGCCCTCGCCGACATGTCGCAGCAAGAGCGCGACACGATCCGGATCTACGGCAATCTCGCCACGCTCGAGGCGGCCCGTGCGGCCCTTGGCCTCGAGATTGATCTCACCGCACATGTCGTGGATCTGCCGATCGAGGGCGCGCCGCTTCCCTGGGGACAGTTGAGCCCGGTCGCCGGCGACGCCGCCTTCCGCTTCATCGAAATGGCGGTGCGCGACGCCGAAGCCGGCGTCATCGGCTGCATCGTGACGGCGCCGATCAACAAGGAAGCCCTCAACCTTGCCGGTCATCACTATGACGGCCACACCGGCATGTTGCGCAGCCTCACGGGATCGAAGGCTGCCTACATGCTGCTTGCCTCCGAGCGCCTCAAGGTCATCCACGTTTCGACCCATGTGGCGCTGCAGGAAGCAATCCGGCGCTCGACGACCGAACGGGTTCTCGCCACCATCCGCGCCGGCGACGCCCATCTGAAACGCATCGGCTACGCGGCACCCAAAATCGCAGTCGCCGGCATCAATCCCCATTGCGGCGAGAACGGCCTTTTCGGCACCGAGGATGACGACCAGATCGCGCCGGCCGTCACGGCGGCGCGGGCAGAAGGGATCGATGCCTATGGCCCGATCTCCGCCGACACGGTGTTCCACCGCGCCTATTCCGGCGCCTTCGACCTCGTGGTCGCGCAGTATCACGACCAGGGGCACATCCCGGTGAAACTCGTCGCCTTCGATACCGCCGTGAACGTGTCGGTTGACCTGCCGATCGACCGAACCTCGGTCGATCACGGCACCGCTTTCGACATCGCCGGCCAGGGCATCGCCAACCACGGCAACATGAATTCCGCCATCGCCTATGCCCGCAAGCTCGTCGCGGGTGACGCCAAGCGAGGATGACACGATGACCATCGCTCCCCTTACCCTTCACCAGCCGCGTCGCCTCGCCGTCGGCGCCGGCACGATCGCAGACGTCGGCACCTGGGCGGCCGACGCCGGTTCGGTGCTCGTCATCGCAACGCCGATCACCGCCGGCTTCGTCGATCGCCTGACGCTTTCGGGCCGCGTCACGGTGTTTGACGCCATCCCGGGCGAACCCGATGTCGATACGCTCAACGCCGCGCTCGACGCTGCGCGTCAAAGCAAGCCGGACCTCATCGTCGGCCTTGGCGGCGGATCGGTACTCGACGTCGCCAAGCTGGTTGCCGTGCTTTGGGACTCGGAGCAGACGCTTGCCGATGTCGCCGGGCCAAACCGGGTTCTTGGCCGCAAAACGCGCCTTGCCCAGGTCGCCACGACCGCCGGCACCGGCTCGGAGGCCGGTATCCGCTCGCTGATCACTGATCCCGCCAAGGGGAACAAGATCGCGGTCGAAAGCCCACACATGATCGCTGACTTCGCCGTTCTCGATCCGGAACTCACCTATTCGGTGCCGTCGGCGGTAACCGCGGCCACCGGCGTCGACGCCATGGCCCATTGCGTGGAAGCCTTCACCAATCGGCGCGCCCATCCGATGATCGACGGCTTTGCCCGTATGGGCTTCAAGCTCGCCGGCAAGTATCTCGCGCGCGCAGTCAGGGATGGTGCCGATACCGAGGCACGTGAAGGGATGATGCTTGCCTCCTACTACGGCGGCATCTGCCTTGGCCCGGTCAACACCGCTGCCGGACATGCCATCGCCTATCCGCTCGGCACGAGGCTTCGCCTGCCCCATGGCCTGGCAAATGCCATCATCTTTCCGCACGTGCTCGCCTTCAACCAGCCGGTAGCCGTGAGCAAGACGGCGGAAGTCGCCCAGGCCTTAGGTCTTGGCGAAAATCTGTCCCCCCGGGAACTCCTGGATGCAGCATGCGGCTTCTGCCGCGATCTCGGCATCGAAATGTCGCTTGCCGCCCACGGCGCAAATGCCGACGACTTGCCGCTTTATGCCAGCGAGGCCCATGCCAACCGCCGGCTGATGGACAACAATCCCGTCGATATGAGCGTCGAAGACGTGCTCGCCGTCTACAGGGCAGCCTTCTGACCCACCGGCCACTGCAAAAATCAAACCCCGGCAGCAGCCGGGGTTTTCGCATTCGAGATCACTATTTGGTCGCCTGGAACAGGCGCTCGCGGGACCCGGCGAGGTGGTCTTGCATGAGTTGTCTCGCCTTTGCGGCTTCGCGCGCGGCAATGGCTTCGGCAATCGCCTCGTGCTCCGCGAAGACGCGCGTCAGCCCGGTGGTCTCCCGCTTGACCGAAGCACCGTGAAACCGCATGCCGACGGCGATATGGTCCTTCAGCGCTTCCATCGCCGTGAAGAAATAACTGTTCTGGGCGGCGCGCGCGATCGCGAGATGAAACTGGAAGTCCGCATCCTCCCGGTGCGATTGCCGGTTGGTGGCGTCCCGCATCAGTTCCAGTGCCTGACGGATGGCGGCCAAGGTGGCAGCGTCGTGCCGCTCGGCCGCAGCTGCAGCTGCAGCCGGCTCGACCGTCAGGCGGAACTCGTAGCAGTTCAGAAGATCGGCGACGTTCTCCAACTGCCCGAAGCCAAGCGGCTCACGCATGCCGACAGCGCGAACGAAGCTGCCAGCGCCGCGCCGCGAATAGATGAAACCCTGCTCGCGCAGCCGGCGCAGCGCTTCGCGAATGATCGGGCGGGAAACCTCGAACTCGCTTGCCAGATCGTGCTCAGTCGGCAAGCGCTCGTCCGGCTTGTAGGCGCCGGATTTGATCGCTCGGTGCATGCGCTCAAAGACGAGATCGCCGAGGCTCTTGCGTGCTGTTCCGTTCTCCAGTCCCATCCGTCATCCCATCTTGCGGAGGACAGCCTCCGCGATTTCCTTCAGCGTGTCCGGCACGCCGAATCCGCCGGACTTGGCGATGATGCAACGTCCATCGACCTCAGCCAAGCCCAGGCCCGGCAGGCACTCACCAAGCAGGCGAAAGCGCTGAACGCCCATTTTCTTCAGAACCGCCTCTGCGGTGGCGCCACCGGACAGAAGCAGCGTTCCTGCCGCTTCGACAAGGCCCTGACAAACGCTTTCAGCAAGCGCCTCGGAAACCGCCTCCGGCGTCACCTCCCCTTCGCCCGGCACCGCCTGAACGAGGGTGATCGCGCCGCCAGCGTCGCTTGACCCGACAAGCCGCCCATTCGGCGCCGGCAGGTAGGAAAGAGCAAGGACACTGCGAAGCGCGTCGATCTGGGCAAGGGTAATCGGGTCGCGGGACCCGATAACGAACAAGGCCGGGCCACCCGACATTTCGGCAGCGCTTGCTTCCTCTCCGTCACTCATCCGCTCGGCAAGCGCTTCGGCCAGGCCACGCGCTCCGATCAGCAGATCGGTGCCGCTTCGCTCCGCCTCTTCGAGCAGAGCGCGCATTTCGGCCTCGGTGGATGCATCCGGGATCAAGGCTCTTGCCGCATGCCGGCCGAGCCTCTCGGCAACGGAAATGGGCGCATCCACCCCAAAGCCTTGAACGCGGCCGGATGTCACCACCCGGCCAAAGGCAGGAATGGCCGGCGCCACTAAGGCAGAATGGAAGAACATCGCATCGAGTTCGGCGGCAATGTTGCCTTTCAGACGAGAGTCGATCTTCTTGAAGATCCGCCAACTGGAAGGGAGCGCGCCGAGAGCGGCTGCGGCACGTTGCCTGGCACTTTCGGCGCTCAGTTCGCGCGAGCCGAGATTGATCGAGAGCACGTCCGGACCTGCCCCCAGAGCATCGCCGATCGCTTCGATCGCCAATGCGACTTCGACATGGAAGCCCCTCGCAGCAAACGGCGCCGCGGCATCCAGTGCGCCGGTCAGGTCATCAGCGACAATGGCGAGCATCTGATAGATCCAAACGATTTGTTGTTATCTTTATAACTATTCTTTCGATTGAAATGTCAAACTTTTTTTGTTCTAATATTACAACTCTAGACCATTCTGATCGCAGGCTGTCGTCATGCGACATGGTGCCCGTTGCAGGTCTGCTTCATCCCGCGATGAGCAACAGCCAGCAGGGAACTGAAAGAGTAGAGCGCATCGGGCGCCGGCTGATCTTCGTGGATGATTGTGATCCCCTAGCACGCAGATTTCAGATAGGATAACGGATCGGGACCAGGTTCGGCGGAACCGGAGGCTTGCGGTTCCTGTTATCGGCGCTTGCAAAGTCGCGCGACGACCGTCGGGCCGCGACAAGTGACCTGCGCGCCAACCAATGGGCATGACGAGTTTAAAGTGGGTTCGCAATGACGATGAACACGAAATCCAACGATGCTGCAGCCAATCGCCTCAAGATAGGTTTCGTGCTCGCCCGGTCGTTCACACTCTCGGCCTTCGCTCTCTTCATCGACACGCTTCGGCTGGCGAGCGACGAGCTCGATAAATCGGGCCGCGTGCGTGCCGATTGGCAGGTGCTTGGCAACACCCGCCATCTGATCGCATCCAGTTGCGGGGTACAGGTGGCGCCCACGTCTGACCTCGTCGATCCCGGCCAGTTCGACTACATCGTGATGGTCGGCGGCCTGCTCAAGAACGAGCACCCGATCGACAACGAGACGATCGCTTTCCTGAAGAAGGCAGCCGCGAAGAAAGTGCCGTTGATCGGCCTGTGCACCGGCACCTTCATCCTGGCGGAAGCCGGGCTCATGGCGGGGCACGTCGTTTGCGTCAGCTGGCTCCACTATCAGGCGTTCCGCGAACGCTTCCCGGACTTGAAGGTGCGCTCGGACCGCCTCTTCAATCTCGACCGCACCCGCGGCTCTTGCGCCGGCGGCAGCAGCGCGGCCGACATGGCCGCCCACATCGTGCGCCTCCACATCAGCAGGGAGGCGGAGCGCAATGCGCTGGAAGTCCTGCAGATCGACAAGGCCCGCTCGCATCTTCA
This sequence comes from Ensifer sp. Root278, assembly GCF_001429285.1. Lineage (GTDB taxonomy): Bacteria > Pseudomonadota > Alphaproteobacteria > Rhizobiales > Rhizobiaceae > Ensifer. The sequence continues at coordinate 257,721 of NZ_LMJJ01000043.1, read as the reverse complement.
TGTCCAGCCGAGGAAGCCGCTCGCGATCGAGAGCAACGACCCCCGCCTCAACGCTGCGCTTATCATCATGGAGCAGAATACCGAGAACACGCTCTCGATCCCTGAGCTGGCGGCCTCCGTCGGTCTGTCACGCAGGCAACTCGAGCGCCTGTTCATGGAAAAAGCCAAGATGTCGCCCGCGCACGTCTACAGGAAATTCCGGCTGGAACGCGCCAAGCACCTTCTCGCCCAGACCGATGCCTCGCTCATCGAGATCGCCCTCGAAGTCGGCTTCGAAAGCGCGGGGCATTTCTCCAGGACATTTGCCAAGACCTTCGGCCAGTCGCCGCGCCAAATGCGCGCGACACTGCCGAAGTGAGCCTTGCATTACCACTCGGGGTGCCTGGCCACGATAGCCGATTGGCTAATGACCTCCCCGAACGGACGTAGCCGAATTGCAGGCTCACCTTTTGCCGCAACCGCCTTCAAAATAGCTCGCGATGCGCGCTCGTACACGTCGCATGATCGTGCTGCGAGGGATGAAGTCTATGGGAGTGATGGCGATGGCGGAAACTCGTCTTTTGTCGGAAGAGGCACCGAACGCGAACTCCAATCAGAGCACAGTTGCCGGCGGACATCTCGCACTGGTCCCGACGTGGCTTCCACTCGACATAGCGCCGGCGCAGAACTCCGCCGGAAGCGGCGGCGACGGCACAAGCCTGGGTACGATCGGCAGCAACACGCTGGCAATGTTCACACCGTCGAACGCGGCAATCGCCGGCTCGCACACGGACGCCGATGCGCACCAAGGCAATACCGCACTGATGAATCAGCACGTCACCGAGATGGCGGGCATCGGCGGTGAAGGCGGGAATGGTAATGTTGCCGGCGGCCACGGCGGCGGCAGCGTGGCCGGCGGTGGCGGCGACGGCAGCTTTTTTGGCGGCCTCGTCAGCACCGACACCGCGGTGTTTGCGCCTTTGAACCTGGCTGTCGCGGCCGGTCAGGGTTCGACCTCCACGGCCGGACAAACAAACAATGCCGCCTTCCTTCAAGGCGCCACCCAGATCGGCGGTGTTGGCGGCTCCGGCGGGGATCATAACGTTGCCGGCAATACCGCGCCGGCCCAGCCGCAGGGCGCGACGTTCATTTTCAATGGCGACGCCTACGCGGGCCATGGTGGTGACGGCACTTTCATCGGCAGCATGGTCGACGTGAACGTCGCTGTGTTCTCGCCCATCAACATTGCTGTCGGCGCGGCCGGCGGCGATGCCCACGCCACGCAGTCGAACAACGTGATCTTCGACCAGGGCGGCGTGCAGATCGCCGGCATCGGCGGCAAGGGCGGTGGTTTCAACCTCTCATCGGACACGATCTTCACCGGAAGCGGGGTCGCCGGCGGCGGCGGTGACGGCTATTCGAACGGCAGCGCAGTCGACGTCAACATCGGCTACTTCCACCCGCTCAACATCGCCGTGCCCGCCGGCGGCACCGCCGAGGCGGACCAGCTCAACCACCTGCTCGTCGACCAGCATACACTGCAGATCGGCGGCATCGGGGGAGCGGGCGGCGAAGGCAACATCGCCGAGACCAATGCCGCGCTGATCGACGACGTCCTGCACGGCTGACCCGCCGCATTCCAGATCAAGCCCAACAAGCGGCTCTGGCGCCACGGAGACATGGCGTTCTGCCACCATCACCCACGGCCAATATACTTGAAACCGCGCGCCGCCGGAGCGCTTGACGCCGGCCGAAGCCTGAAGCGCGGGCGGACCCTACCCAAAGGAACGTCCCCGAATGTCCGGCTGGTTCCCCCCGATGATCACGCGCACCATATCTTCGCGCTGTCCCCCGCTGCGGCGGTGTGCTGTGGCATCGAACCGTCCAAGACTACGGGGCAACAAGTAGAGGAGCGACGCTATGCCTATCTCGCAACTAACCACCGACACGATCAACTTCACCAATCCCGTCGCGGGCGACGCGAGCGCCGGCAACGGCGGCGACGGCACCAACAACGGCGATATCAACTACACCCCAGTTGTCACGGTTGCCCCGACGCAGACCGTCGTCGGCTCAGTCCCCACCGTCGACAACGGCGATGACGTCGGCCAGGCTGCGGCCTGGGGCACCGGCAGCGCTGATGGCGGTGGCTTCATCCAGGTACCGATCGCCGTCCTTGCTTCGCTTACCAACAGCGGTGCAGGCGGCGCAGGCGGCAATCCGACCTCGAGTGGCGACCAGAGCAACACCAGCGGCGGCAACACGGCAACGGTAGGTGCTAACACCACCGCTACGCAAACCACGACCCTGCTCGCCGACCAAGGTGCGACGATCATCTCGGGCATGGGCGGGGCTGGCGGCAGCGGCGCAACGGCGCTCGGTGGCGATATTTCCGCCGCTCTGGTTCATTCGAACCCGATCTCGGAAACCACCACGACGACTACCACCACGGCGGTCTCGAACGTTCTCGACAATTTCGACAACACATTAGGCAACATCAGCGACATCGGTATCTGAGTCGCTCGACAAGGATCGCCGGCCATGGCCGGCGATCCTCCTTTCACCTGTGTCGCGGCGTGCAAGAACGCTACGGGACCTTTGAGTTGCATTTGGCCACGGATCGAGCCCGAGCAAAAGAAGCCTGAAGCAGCCAAGCCGACCGCATCAGCATCGATCATGCCGATCCGATCGAGATCCGATAATGACGACGAATCCGACAGGGGCGCAGCACTCTCCAACCCATCTGGTCCTGGCTCTCAAGGCCTGCACGGGAGCGTTCCTGCTGGTCTTCCTCTATAGCTGCGCCTACAACCTGTTCCTGCTGGCGCCTTCCATCTACCTGTTGCAGATCTACGATCGCGTCCTGTCGAGCCGCAGCGCCGACACGCTGTTGATGCTGACGCTCATCATCGCGGCAGCGGTGTTGGTCGGCTCGATCCTGGATATCGTTCGCCGCGCCGCGCTGTCGCGGATCGGCAGCTGGCTCGATCACCGCTTGCGGCCCGTCGTGCTGACGGCCTGCTTCGAATATGGCGCCCGCACCGAAACGAACCTCGCCAACGATTGCTACCGCGACCTATCGATCCTGCGCCAGTTCCTCGACGCCCCGGCCAGCTCGCTGCTTTTCGACGTTCCCTGGGCGCCGATCTTCCTGCTGCTTCTGTTCCTAGTCCATCCGTTGCTCGGAACCATCGGGCTATTCACCGCGCTCACCTTGCTGCTGCTCGCCATCGCGACGGAATTCGCGACCCGGCAGCCGTTAATGAAAGCGAACCTGGCGCTCTCCCGCAGCCACATGCGTTTCGCGACGGCGTTGCGGTATATCCAGGTCATCCGCGCGATGAACATGCAGAATGGCGCCGCCCAACTCGTCTATCGCGACGCCGAGACCGCACGACAGGCGCAAGACGATGCGATGAAGCGCACCGAAACCATTCTCGGGCTCTCGAAATCGGTGCGCATGCTGGCGCAGATCCTGATGATGGGATCCGCAGCCTGGCTCGTCCTGGAGGAAAGCGGAAACCCCGGCATCATCTTCGTCTCCAGCCTGCTTCTCGGTCGCGGGCTTGCCCCGATCGAGGGCGCGATCGGCGGGTGGCGCGCCGTGGCCTTCGCCTATGCCGCATTCAATCGCATCAACGCGATGTTGATATCGATCGCGTCGCAGGAGAGCGCACGCACGATACCGATGCCCGAAGCGGGCGGGCTCGTGCTCGACCGCGTCGGTTACATGCTTCCTTCGGGCAACCGTCAGATACTGAATGCCGTTACTTTGCGGCTGGCGCCGGGCGATTGTCTTGCGCTGATCGGTCCATCCGGTTCCGGAAAGTCGACGCTTGGCCGCATCATAGCGGGCGTTCAGCCGACGACCTGCGGCAGCGCCCTGCTCGGCGGCGTCGATATTGCCACCCTCCGGCTCGGCGGCGGCATGCGTCATGTCGGCTACCTGCCGCAGGACATCGAACTCTTCGGCGGCGCGGTGAAGGACGTCGTCGGCCGGCTCGACGGAACCGACGTCGGCAAGGTCATCGAAGCGGCAAAGCTTGTCGGGCTGCACGATGCGATCATGCAACTGCCTCAGGGCTACGAGACGGATGTCGGCGATGGCGGCGCGACCCTGCTTCGGGCCCAACGCCAGCAGCTGGGACTGGCGCGCGCGGTTTACGGCAATCCCGCCCTCGTCGTCCTCGACGATCCCAATTCCAGTCTGGATTACGACGGCGAACGCCGATTGTTTGCAGCAATCGCCCGCATGCGCGCCATGGGGATGATGATCATCATCATCACGCACCGCATGGGCATTCTCCCGGTGACCAACAAGATCGCGATCATGCGCAATGGCACGATCGAAGCCTTCGGCGACAGCGACTGGGTCTTCGATACCTATCTGCAGCCACCGGCCCGAGCGGGCACGTGAGAAGGGAGGCGCGAGAACGATGGAGCTCATCAAATCCGACCTGACCCGACGCGGCCCTGAAATTGTAGGCTATGCCTGCGACGCCAATGGGATAGCCGGGCCCCAGCCCTCCACAGCGGTCTCCACCCGCCTTCCGGTGACGCTTGCCGAAGCCTCACCGATGTCGCGGCTGCGGCATGTCGCCTGGACGGGAAACCTGCTGATCGGCGTCTTTGTTTTCGGCCTGGGCATCTGGTCGGTTCTCGCACCGCTCAGCAGCGCCGCGATCGCGTCCGGCGTCGTTGAAACCGAGGCGAACCGCAAGACCATCCAGCATCTCGAAGGCGGAATCGTCAGGCGGATCCTTGTGCGCAACGGCGATGCCGTGTCCGCCGGCCAGGTGCTGATCAAGCTCGACGATACGAAGCCGCGTTCGGAACGGGACAGCCTTCGCGGCCAACTTTGGGATGCGGAGGCGCGACAGGCGCGGCTCACCGCTGAGCAGAACGGCTGGGATCAGGTCGCCTTTCCCCCCGATCTCGTGGAGCAAGCCGGCAACTACCGGGTGATCCACGACATTCTCGACGGTCAGCAGAATATATTCGATGCCCGTCGCCAGGTGATGCAGTCCGACATCGTGATCACGCAGCAGAAGATCAAGGAAGTGCTGGAGGAAGTCGCCGGACTGAGCGCCCAGAAGGCGTCCCTGATGGAGAGGAGTGCCATTTCGCGCCAGGAGCTTGAGACGGTTTCGGCGCTCACCGCGAAGGGTCTCGAACGAAAGAGCCGGGTTCTCATCCTGGCGCGGGAAAGGGCCGACATCGGCGGTCAGATCGGCGAAGTCTCCGCGCGCATATCCCGCGCCCACCAGGTTATCAGCGAGTCACAGTCCTATATCGTCAAGCTGCGCAGCGACCGGCTGAATGAAGTCGCGCTCACACTGCGCGATACGGAAAACCAGCTGGCGCAGCTGCGTGAGCGTTTGAACGCCATCGATGATCAATTGGCGAGAACCGAGATCAGAGCGCCCGACGACGGAGTGATCATGGATCTACGTGTCCACACGACAGGCGGCGTCATCGGCGCTGGAGAGCCGTTGGCCGACCTCGTGCCGGACGCCGGCGCACTGGTCGTCGCGGCGCGGGTGAAGCCGGAAGATATCGCCCAGGTCCATGCCGGGCTCGAGGCACAGGTTCATCTCATTCCTTACAACCAGCGGCGGGTACCGCTGCTGAAGGGCACGGTCGCCTATGTGTCCGCCGACCATCTGGTCGACCGGCAAACCGGCCACACCTACTACGCGGCAACAATCCGCGTTACCGATGAGCGGCTAAGCCATATGCCGGGCGTGGAGATGGTACCGGGCATGCCGGTGCGGGCCATGATAGAGACCGGTACGAGCAGCGTGGCGCTTTACGCGCTGCGTCCGTTGCTTGACAGTTTCAACACCGCATTTCGCGAGAACTGAGGCGTGCCGCGCGGAACGCCGTGGGCGTACCACATGGGCTCTGTTATCCGGCCCCGCGATCATATGTGCCAGTCGGTTCCCGGAAGGACAGCTGCGATGGGCAAACGTAAGTTCAATGACGACGAAGTCCTGGAGATCCTCAAGGAGCATCAGTACGGTGCGACCGTAGCCGATGTCTGCCACCGGCATGGCATCAGCCAGCCGACTTTCTATCGCTGGCAATCGCTGCAAAGCAGGGGCCCCAATTTCGATGCGGAGCGCGTAAAGGCGCTCGAACTGGAAAATCAGAAGCTCAAGAGGCTATTGGCCGAAGCCATGCTGACGGCCGCAACGCTCAGCGAGATGCTCGAAAAGACATCACGTTGACGATGCTGCTGCCGTTGGTGGCGACGCCATGACCGTTGCCGGCGGTTCCCCGGTCTGCAAGCAAGGCGACGACCTCGGTGCGGTTCTGCACCTGCAATTTGCGCATGATGTGCTGCAGATGCATTTTCACCGTATGGTCGGAAAGATTGAGCTTTCCAGCGATCACTTTGTTCGAAGAGCCGCATCGCAATTCCGCGAGCACGTCCGCCTCGCGCGGCGTGAAGTCGGCGAGCGCAAACTCGCTTCGATAAGCGCTGATCGGCACCCTTTCGATATGACGAGCGGCAGCCGCGCATTCGGTGAGCGCGGCAAGCGGGTCTGGACAGAAGATGCCGCCGGCAAGGACCAGCCGCAAGCCGGCAAGCGCAAGCTCGATCCGCAAGGACGTCGTGAAGAAGCCGCGAACTCCAAGCTTGAGGACATCGGCAGCGGTCGTCCTGTCGTCCGTGTCCGAGAGCACCGCAACCGGCACGTCCGGAAAGCGCTTGCGGATTTCCGCAAGCTCATCATGCAAGTTGCACCCGCCGTCGTTTCGAGCGCTCAGGTCCAGCACGATTAAACGCACATCGTACCCGAGCGCCTGGTCCAGGCTGTCGGTCGAGACCATATCGATAAAATTCCAACCGGAGAGTTCGTATTCGAGAACGGCAACGATGACGCTGCGCACGAGCGTCTGGTGTTCTATCACAATCCCGGTCGGCGTACGGTCCTTGCGGCACGGCGTTCCTGAACTGATGGACATGCGTCACCCCCAGGATTCGTTCGCGACAAGTTGCGGTGCCTAAAATATTTCCGTTCTGATAGTCTGTCATGAGAAAATCAGAATTAATCCGATCGGGCTGCATCAGCAACAGATTGAAAATACTATATATTTCTCGAAGCGCCGATAAAGCTTGTAACATATATTGAGCAGCGAGCCTGAGAACCTCTCGGAAAGAAGGTAGCAACGCGCAACCCTCAGTCAATATTCACGCGCTTGCGCACGCGGGCCGCGCACAATTGTTTGAGCAAAAGCGCTTTGAGTGTCCGGTCGGCCTGACGATTGTCGATATCTTTAAAAACCGAAGGACTGTTGCGTCGGTTCGGGCGCTTGCCCCAGATGTATGCCTTCCAGCTCCAGCATGCGGGTCTTGGTGGTGGAACCGCCAGGCGCCGAGAACCCACCGATCTTGCCGCCGGCGGCAAGTACCCGGTGACAGGGGATGATCAGGGACACCGGGTTCTTGGCCATCGCCTGACCAACGTCGCGCGCGGCTTCCGGGCCTGCGCCCAGTTCCTTTGCCAGCGCGCCATACGTGGTCGTCTGCCCCCAGCGCAGCTGGCGGGTCGCAGCATAGATGCGCTGGAAAAGCTCATCCTGCCCTTCCAGATCGACCGCAAAGCCGGAGAAATCGACCTCCTTGCCATCAAAGTAGCGTTGGACGGCCTCCACTGCCTCCCGGATTTCGGGTGTCGGCTGGGAAGCCTCGGCGGCCGACAGACGCCGCAACAGCAGCCGCTGGGTTGCCTCTGCCGCCCGGGTCGGCAGTTGGAATCGCGTGATGCCCACATCGTTCCAGGCGATGCCGCAGAAGCCGGCCGCAGTCTCGAAGATGAAATAGCGATGTCCTGCCTGCCCCATCCGTATAGCCTCCCTGTGTCTCTACTATCAAAATCGTGCCGGAGGGCGACGAATTCAACCCGTTTCCTGCCTCGGTGGCCGCCGCTTACGGGCTGCTCGACATCAAGCGCAGGTCGAAAGCGCAGCCATTTGCGAAAGCTTTACGGTTGTCGGGCAAGGTTCCGCACCAACATCAGGAGACGACGGCGGACATCCTGCATACCCCGACGATCATGCTCAGTTCGTTCGCGACGCTGGTGGTCTTCGCCGTTTTCTTCGGCCTTGCCTGGCGACAGGAGCGCAAGAGCCTCGAACTGCTTCTGTGGTCCTCGGCCTTCTCCATCGGCGCGGTCGGCTTCGTCCTGCTGACGCTGCGCGGTGATGGCTACAACTTTGTCACCATTTCGCTCGGTAATGCGCTTGCGGTACTGGCGCTCGCGATGATCTGGCTCGGCCTGCGCGCTTTCGTCCGCCGGGCCTGCCACCGGCGGCACTCCAGCGGCGGCGCTGTTTTCGCTGAAATCCTCAAGGGGCGGCTCAGCGCCGAGATCGCCGAACCTCTCCTGATTTTCCGCGTCGTGCGTGCCGCACCATGAAGACGGGACCGGCCGCATCGGTTTGACACTGTTTACACAGCAGAAAAATAGGGATATTTGTTATCCTTAATATGCACCTTGGCATCCGCCGGACGAAGACATGATCCTCAAAAGCCAAGTCGAATGGGCGTTGCACTGTTGTGCCATTCTCGCCGGCCTGCCTGAAGGCCGCTACCTCTCAACCAAGGCGCTGGCGGAATTTCACGGGCTGCCCAAGGAGTATCTGTCGAAGGCGCTGCAGAGCCTTTCGCAGGCCGGTCTCGTCCACACGACCCTCGGTCCATCGGGCGGATACCGGCTGGCAAAAGCGCCGGCCGAGCTGACCTTTCTCGAAATCGTCGAGGCGGTCGAAGGCAGATCGAGAACCTTCGTCTGCACCAATATCAGGGCCAACAATCCCTGTCGCGCACCCGGCTACTGCGAAGAGACGCCGTGCGCGGTGGCGCGCATCATGTGGGAGGCCGACGAAGCCTGGCGCGACAAGCTGCGCAGCGTGCGCCTATCCGACCTGATCGAGATCCTCTCGCAGGAAATTCCCTCGGATCTCTTGAAACGGAGTTTCGCGTGGGTTCTAGAGCGCGCCGGCTGAGCGAAAACCGGCGTCTGTGCCGGCAGGCGGCACGTAGAAATAGGCCTGAGGCGGCGGCGCAAGCGAGAGACCCTCTAGACGGCATTGTTCATGAACGCGGTCGATCACCTCGTTGCGTGCCGGCGTCCGCTCAGCCGGGTTCTTGACGCGAAACTGCAGTTCGACCTCGACGGCCACGGCGTCGATCGCCTTGAGGGCGACGACCGGCGGCGGCTCGCGCACGATCAGGCCGCACCCTTGCAGAGCTCTCTGCATCGTTTCTTCGATCCGGCGTGGCGGATGATCCGCGGCAAGACGGATCGACAAAGCGATCTGATGGGTCTCGTCCGGACGGCTGAGATTGGTGAGCCCGACCTTGGCGAGCGCGCTGTTCGGCAGCACGACGACATTGTGCGCTCCGGTGAGCAGAAACGTGGAACGCCAGTTGTTCTCGATGACACGGCCTTCGGTGCCGTCGCCAAGCACTATCCAGTCGCCGATGGCAAAGGGCCGCCCCAGCGTCAGCGCGATACCCGAGAACACGTCGCCGAGCGTATTTTGAAGCGCGAGACCGAAGATGATGGCAACCACCCCGGAGGTCGCAACCAGCGTGCCGATCGGCGCCCGGAAGACGAAGCCCAGTATCGACAGTGCCACGCCGAGATAGACAATGGCGACGATGAGGTCCTGCAGCAGGCGGGCCTCCTGCGGCCGCCTTTCAAGGACGATGTAGAGACGCACGAAGCCGATAAGCGACCAGGCGAGGTGCGTCCACCACAGCACCCGTGCCGACGTCGCCAGAAAGGCGAGCGCTCCCTGAAGATGCTGATCGTCGCTCCGATGCGGCATGATGCCGGAAAGGAGGAGAACCGCCGTCATCACGCAGAAGAAGAGGATCTGGACAATCAGCCTGGCGAGCGGGCGACGGCGCCCCTGCACATGCCAGACAACGATGCCGGTGATGCCAAGAAGATTGATCAGCACGAGCGGCAACGGTAATTGGTCGGCGAACATCTTGGGCTCCAACGATTGCAGACAAATTGCAGGACCGGGCGCTTGTGCGGCCGGTCCTGCAGGGATCACTTCATCGGATAGGTCAGTTCCTTTTCGGCGGTATCGACGACGAAGACCGCGAGCAGCTTGGCGGGCTCTGTCTCGCTGCCGTTGGCGCTGACGCCGTGACGGTCGCCGGGCATTTCCGAAAAGTTCTCGCCGGCCTTGTAGACCTTGACCGGTCCATCGTTGACCTGGCTTCGGATCGAGCCTTCCAGCACCGTCGCATAGATGAAGGCGGTGCTCGGATGGGTGTGCGCCTCCGAAGAGCCGCCGGGCCCATATTCCACCAGAACGCCCTTGATGCTCTTGCCCGGCGCGTTCGGCAACTCGTGCTCATAGACCAGGGTGACTTTGGCAGCATCGCCCGCAGCGGCCGTGCCGAACAATGCGGTGGCGACCGCAGTGGCGGCGATGAGAGACTTGATCATGTCGGAAGTCCTTTCAGGGGGCTGGAGGTGCGCCGCCGGCGCACCCGTATGTGGTCACTTGCGAGGAGCCGTGGCGAACCATTCTTCGAAGGTGATCCGGCCGAGGCGGGGATTGTTGTCGGAGACCAGCGAGCCGTCTTGCAGCAGCGCGCCGAAGTAGCGAGCCTCCCGATCGGCCTCGACCTTGCGGTTGTCGCCGCTTGCCTTGAGGTAGCGGGCGACGAGATCGCTGAGGCGTGAGCGCTCCGGTCCGGCAATCTCGATCGTGCCGTTGACCGGGGCGGCAAGCGCGACCGCGGCCATGGCATCGGCGACGTCATCGGACGCGATCGGCTGCACATAGGCCGGCGAGAGGTGCACGGTGTCGCCGACAGTCCCGGATTGGGCGATGCCGCCCAAAAACTCCATGAACTGGGTCGAATGCACGATCGTATAGGGGATACCGCCGGCCTTGATCAGTTTTTCCTGGGCGAGCTTGCCGCGGAAATAGCCGCTTTCCTGCAGACGCTCGGTCCCGACGACCGAAAGCGCGATATGGTGTTTGACGCCGGCAGCCTTTTCCGCCGCAAGCAGGTTGCGGCCGGAGGTCTCGAAGAACTCGAGCACCGCCTTGTCCTCGAAGGAGGGCGAGTTGGCGAGGTCGATGACCACCTCGCAACCGGAAAGCGCCTCGGCGAGACCTTCGCCGGTGATGGTGTTGACGCCCGTATTCGGAGAGGCGGCAACCACCTCATGGCCTTGCTTGCGCAGGCGTTCGACCGTCTTGGAGCCGATCAGGCCCGTTCCGCCGATAATGACGATTTTCATGGGATCCTCCAATCGTTGCGGCGGCTGGCCGCGTTGTTCGATCACTCAGGAACAGGGTTTAGTTCAGTCCGGCCTTGTCGAGGCCATAGAGCTTGTCGGCCGAACCGGGCACGGCCTTGAAGGCGACACTGACGCGGTTCCAGGCATTGATGACCATGATGGAGAAGGTGAGATCGGAGATCTCCTTCTCCGAAAGCTGGCCGCGTACACGCTCGTAAAGTTCGTCCGGAATGCCGCCTTCGGGCAGTTTCGTAACCGCCTCGGCCCAGGCAAGCGCTGCGCGTTCGCGCGGGATGAAGAGGTTCGATTCACGCCAGATCGCGACGTGGTAGAGACGCAGTTCGCTCTCGCCGTGAATCTTTGCCTCCTTCACATGCATGTCAACGCAGAAGGCGCAGCCATTGATCTGCGAGGCCCTTATGTTCACGAGGTCGCGGATCTTCTGTTCGATGACGCTGTCCCTCAGGCTGAGGCTGAGGTCGGAGATCTTCTTGAAGAACTCGGGGGAATGCTGTGCGTAGTTCAGGCGCTGTGTCATGGGTTCGCTCCGTAATTAAGGATATTATCTATCCTTATGGATACAAGATATCCGTAATTACTGGACAGTAAAGCGCGATGGTCATACACTCGGCGCATAAGGCTTATGCCGAAACGTTTGAGGGACCGGATGGATATTGTCTCAGCGCTGAGAGCCTTCCTGCGCGTGGCGGAGACGGGCTCGTTTTCCGCCGCCGCACTCGATCTCAACCTGACGCAGCCGGCGGTCTCGCGGCAGGTATCGGCTCTCGAGGAGCACCTGAACACGCGCCTTCTTCACCGGACGACGAGCGCATTGGCGCTTACCGCCGAGGGCGAGCACATGATCCCGATGGCGCTCCGGGTGGTGGAAGCGGTCGACGCCCTGAACGAAGCCTCGTGTGCCGAGACTGCCTCGGTCTCCGGTCGAGTCCGGCTCACCCTGCCCGCACCCCTCGGCCTTTATGTCAGCGATCGGCTCGCCGGCTTTCTCGAGCGGCATCCCGGCCTGTCGGTCGAGTTGATCTTCCGTGAAGAGTCGTCGGATCTGGTCGGCGAAGGCATTGATCTCGAAGTGCGCCTCGGGCCTGTGACGGACAATAGCCTGATGTGCCGGCGCATCGGCTGGACGACCGCCTTCCTCGTTGCAGCACCCGGCTATTTGGACGGAAGGAGCACACCGAAAACGCCTGACGAGATCGGGGGCCACGAGTGCATCTGCTACAGTCGTGCCGGTGACGGACGCTCCTGGACCTTTTCCGATGGTTCCGACGACATCTTCGTGCGCATTGCAGCGCGTCTCGTCGCCAACAATGCGGTGGCCGTGCACCGTGCGGTGCTTGCGGGAAGCGGCCTGGCGATCCTGTCGCACATCCTCGCCTGCCCCGACATCGAAGCTGGCAGGCTGGTGAACCTGATGCCGGACTTTCCGCCAGCGCGTCTGCCGATCAGCGTCGTCTATCCGTCGCGCCGGAACATGCCGCTGCGTGTGCGAACCGTTCTCGATTTTCTTGTCGAGGCAGTGAAGGAAGATCCGTTGATGGCGTCCGCCTCCTGACAGCGGAACGCCGCTCAGCGTTGACCGATCGTTGCGCGCAGCGGGAGTCCGTTGAACGCCTTGATCTCCTTCAGCACGAAGGTCGTCTGCATTTCCTTGATGCAGGGCAGCCGTCGCACCACTTTCATGGCGAAATCCGAATAGGAATCGAGGTCGGATGAAACGACCTGCAGAAGGAAGTCCGCATCACCGGCTATGCTGTAGCAGGCGACAACGCTGTCGAGCTTCATCACTTCATCGGCGAAAGCATCGGCTTCCGCCTCGGTATGGCTGTCGATCTTCACCCGGATGAAGGCGAGCACTCCCAAGCCGATTTCCTTCCGGTTCAGGACAGCCATATAGCCCTGAATGACGCCATCATCCTCAAGCTGGCGCACGCGCCGCCAGCAGGGCGATGTCGACATGCCCACTTCCTCCGAAAGCGCCTGGTTGCTCAGGCGCCCGTCATTCTGCAGCGCGGTCAAAATCTTCACATCGGCGGGCGTCAAGATTGTAGGCACATCCTACCTCATGCTTTGTCAATGCAGGTAGAAACTACCCCATATTCGTAAATCTCCGCAACATCCGAAAGAACTTACCTCAAGGCCCGGTCTATTCTCCCCGTCGAGAAACAGAGAAGGAATAGACCACCGTGCTTCAGGACATCCGCCTCGCCATTATCGTCAATCCGGAGCTGCCGCCGGGTCATCTCGCCAACACCATCGCGGCGATTTCCATCGGCATCGGCGCGGCCATGCCCGTTCTCGGCAATCAGCACCTTACCGACAGCAATCAAAATACGATCGACATCAGTTCCAACCGACCCATCCCGATCCTGCAGGCCGACAGCAGGACGATCGGCGCGTTGCTCCTGAAGGCGCTGCCGAAAGAGGAAGACCGCATCATCGTGCCGTTTCCGGCTTTTGCGCGCTCTCTGCACAGCTATGCGGACTATGAAACGCAATTCCCCGAGCGTGATCTCTCGGAGGAAACGATCGACGGCATTGGACTGGCCGGTGCCACCAAGTGGGTCAAATCGCTGACGGGATCCCTGAAATTGCTGCGATGAAGCGAAAGTCCCGCAACGGCGCGGGAGGCGTTAGACCCCGCCTCCTTGCCCGGCGTGTACATTTTTTTCATCGCGACCAGACCAATGGCGGAATTGGTGGCGACACATCCGCAACACTTCCCGCCCATTCGACCGAAAAGACATAGCTTTCCGGCTTGGCAACTTTTTCTAGCCTTGACGGCCCCTGTCGTGCGCGACAAGCTCTGAAAACGATTTTCAGAATATCAGAATTGCTTCATAGACCACATCACCCCGGCCGCCGCTGCCGTGGTTGATCGTGCGATGCGATACCTGTTGGGGACCAATGCGCATGACCAATCAACGGCTCATCATGCTGATCTTCTTCCTTCAGCCGATCGCCTTCGGCGCTTGGCTGCCGCGCATCCCCGATGTGCAGCAGAAGCTCGGCCTTGGACCGGCCGAACTGGCGATCGCGCTTCTCGGCATGCCCGTCGGCATTTTGCTGACGCTGCCTTTCGCCGGACGTTTCGTCGCCTGGATCGGCGGCCGCGCCACGATCCTCTATGGCTTCGTCGTTTTCCTGGCGCTGGTCTGGCTGCCGACATGGGCCTCGAGCATCGAAGTGCTCTTCGTCGCTCTTGCCATCGTCGGTGTGGCGCTGGCAACCCTCGAGCTCGGCCTCAACGTCGAGGCAGATGCGATCGAGAAGCACTCCGGACAGTTGATCATGAGCACCTGTCACGGCTTCTGGAGTCTCGGCATCATGACCGGCAGCCTGATCGGCGTCGGCTTCGCCGCGCTCCACGTCGCGCCGGAATGGGCAGTGCCGCTGGCGGCCGCGGTCATGCTGCCGATCAGCGTCTTTTTCGCCAGAAAGCTGCCGCTCCTCCAAACCGGCGAGGCCGCGGCTGCAGAGGCGGCGCCGTCCAGGGGGCGGCTACCGAGCTTTGCGCTTCTCGGCGTCTGCTTCTTCGTCTTCGGCATCACCATGACCGAGGGCGCTGTGGCAGACTGGTCGGCCGTTTTCCTGCGCGATGTCTTCGGGCTCTTCAGCGCCAGCGCCGGCTTCGGCTATTCGATCTTCGCCTTCATGGTGGCAGCCGGCCGTTTTGCCGGTGACCGGCTGAAGGCGAGTTACGGTCCGGTGGCGGTTGCGCGCGCCTGTGGCATCGCCAGCATTGCCGGGTTGTTTCTGGTCGTTGCAAGCCCCGCCGCCTGGGCAGCGCTGTTCGGCTTTGCCGCCATGGGCTTCGGGGTCTCCGTCGGCTTCCCGCTCGCCGTCACGGCGGCCGCCGACCAGAAGGACCGACCGGCCGCAGCCAGCGTCGCCATCCTGTCCTTCATCGCTCTGCTCGGCTTCCTGCTCGGACCACCACTTATCGGCCTGATCGCCGAGCACAGCGACATGCGCTTCGGTCTCGGCGTGCTCGTACCCTTCCTCGCCGTCAGCCTGCTTTTGACCGGCCGTTTGAAGCCGGCCGCTCGCGTGAGCGCGCAGGACGCCCAGCAAGCCGTGGGCCGCGCGTAACAGCCAAGGCAATCCCTCAAGGCGCGGGCTTCTGCCGTCGGTTCGCACCTTGATCGACTTTCTCGCCCGGGAATGCGCTGCCGATCGCCTGACGGTCGACGAGAGTCTGGCATAACCGACGAACACCACCCATATGAGCGTCTCGAAGGCACCTCTTCACTTTCGATCCGCCGACCCATGCGCAGGGCGCATAGTAGCCATTCCTTGCATCCCGCGCCGCTATTCACGATCTTAATGATGAAGCCGCGTTCGACGCCGGCTCCCTTCAGCACTCCATCCCAGTCGTAGACTTTTCCCCCGGCCCCCGGCCGGCGCGGCCAATTCCGGCTTGAACAATAGGGAAGGTAATCATGCAGACTTCTGCCAAGACGCTTGACGCCAAGACACTGGACAAGATGACGCTCCACGAGCGCTCGGACATGATGGCGCTCGTCGCAGACGCACTCGAAGCAACGGCCGAGAAGGCCTACGAGATCGGCGATGACCGGTTTGCAGAGAATTCGATCAGCCTCGCCAACATCATCATCAGCTGTGCTGACGACCTGGTCGTTGGCGATCTGCCGGCGGCCGAACTTCTGTTGCAGCAAGGTATCGCGTTGATCAGCCTGTTTCAGGGCGAGCCCCGAGAGTTCACCTTGCACTAAAGCTCACGACCACGGCCGGCGACCAGCCGGCCGTTGCCACTTTGCACCGGTCGATGATGACTATCCTCGACCGGCCGCGGCGGCTGCTCAGCGGGCCATTAGGCGTCTCACGCGCCTTCGAGCGCGAGGTCGACCGCAGCCAGCGCATGAATTTCAGTCGTATCGAACACCGGAACCGGGCTGTCGGCCTGCGAAATCAACAGCATGATCTCGGTGCAGCCCATGATGATCGCCTCGGCCCCCGCATCGACCAGGCGCGCGATGACGGCGCGATAGGCGTCGCGCGAGCTGTCCTTGACGATGCCGGCGACGAGTTCTCGATAGATGATCTCGTGCACCTTGGCGCGGTCGTCCGCCTCCGGCACCAGAACATCGAGACCGAAGGTGTCCTTCAGCCTGCCCTTGTAGAAATCCTGCTCCATCGTGAAGGCGGTTCCAAGCAGACCGACCTTGCTCAGGCCCGCGGCCTTGATCTTCTGCGCCGTCGGGTCAGCGATATGGAGCAGCGGAATGGAAACGGCCGCCGAAACGTCGGCTGCCATCTTGTGCATCGTGTTGGTGCAGATCATCAGGAAATCGGCGCCGCCAGCTTCCAGGCGCCGCGCCGCCGCAATCATCTCCTCCGTCAGCGCCGGCCAGTCGCCATGATGCTGAAGCCGTTCGATTTCGCCGAAATCCATCGACCACATCAGCGATTTTGCCGAATGCACGCCACCCAGGCGGCCGCGAACCGTCTCGTTGATGATGCGGTAGTACTCGGCCGAGCTCTCCCAGCTCATGCCGCCAATCAGGCCGATGACCTTCACTTTGCGCGCTCCATTTTCGAACCGGACTCTGAGCTAACAAATCGCGAGCCATCGCGATAGCTCCAGCGACCGGCGCAGAACGCAATTGCGGGGCTCAACGCCGGTCTCCGCCGAGCGCCTTTCCCGCCCCCATCAACGGACTTTTCCGCAAAGCTGCGTGACGTGACGACGACGATCGGTTGACATTTCCGGTTTCGTGGACTTTTATATTCCAAAATAAAGAACGACATAGCATAACTATGGAATATGAGGAGGAACAAATATGAAATCGACCAAACTTGCATTGCTTATCGGAACCGCGCTCGTGGCATCGGCAACCCTTGCCTTTGCACAGGAAAAGGGCGGCGTCATCAACGTCGCGACGGTCGGGGAGCCCCCGACGCTCGACCCGATGGCATCGACCGCCGACCTCGTCGGCATCATCTCGCAGCACATCTTCGAGACGCTCTACACCTTCGACAAGGACTGGAAGCCAACGCCGTTGCTTGCTGCCAGCCTGCCCGAGATCAGCGCCGACGGCAAAACCTACACGATCAAGCTGCGCGCGAACGTCAAGTTCCATGATGGCAGCGATCTCGACAGCAAGGACGTCGTCGCCTCGCTCGAGCGCTGGACGAAGGTCGCCTCGCGCGGCAAGCAGACGGCAACCACGATTGCCGGCATCGAGGCGGTCGACCCGCTGACGGTCAAGATCTCGCTCAACACCCCTTACGCACCGCTCGTCTCGCTGCTCGCCTTCAACAACTCCGCGGCGATCGTGCTTCCCTCGGAAAAGCAGGCCGAGCCGATGACCGATTTCGTCGGCACCGGCCCCTACCAGTTGAAGGAGCGCAAGGCGGACCAGTATATCCAGCTGACCCGCTACGATGCCTACACGTCGCCGGAAGGCGAGGCCAATGGCTATGGCGGCGCCCGCCACCAGTATGCCGACGAAATCCGTTTCGTGCCGGTTCCGGACCCGAACACCCGCGTCGAGGCGGCCGTCTCCGGCCAGTATGATTATGTCGACTCCCTGCCGGTCGAATCCTTCGATCGCGTGAAGGGTTCGAGCGCCTCCGATCCCGTCATGCTCCAGCCGTTCGGCTGGCCGGTCTTCGTCTTGAACTCCGGCAACGGCATGACCAAGAACCTCGATCTGCGCAAGGCGATCCGCGCCTCGCTCAGCATGGAAGACATGATGGCCGCCGCCTTCGGCAGCACCGACTTCTATGCGCTCCATGCAGCACTTTATCCGTCGCAATTCACCTGGCGGACGGATGCCGGCACCGAAGGCGCCTACAACATCGCCGACCCGGAAAAGGCTGGCGAACTCTTGAAGGCCGCCGGCTACAAGGGTGAACCGCTGCGCATCCTGACGAGCCGCCAGTACGAGTTCCACTACAAGATGGCGCAGGTCGCCGCCGAGTATCTGAAGCTCGCCGGCTTCACGGTCGATCTGCAGGTGGTCGACTGGGCGACGCTGACGCAGCGCCGCGCCGACCCGACGCTCTGGGACATCTACATCACCCACAGCCCCTTCCTGCCGGAGCCGGCGCTGATCGGCATGATGTCAACCAAGGCCCCCGGCAACTGGGACACACCCGCCCGCGCCAAGGCCGTCGATGCCTTCAACGCCGAATCCGATCCGGCCAAGCGCGTAGCACTCTGGGCCGATGTGCAGAAGGTGATCTTCGAAGAAGTGCCTTTCATCAAGATCGGCGACTTCAACGCGCTCTCGGCAAAGTCGAAGACGCTTGAAGGCGTGTCCCCGGCGCCATGGCCGTATTTCTGGAACGCTTCGATCAAGAAGTAAGCTCCCACCCTCCCAGGGACTTCGGCGGGCGCCCGGCTACAAGCCTGGCGCCCGCCGGAAGGGCGCGCCGTTGCCCGCTCCGGCGGTTGCGGCGCACAGGAAAGGTTCGAGGCCACCATGTTACGCTACATCTTCCAGCGGCTGATGGGCATGATCGTCGTCATGGCGATCGTCGTCACAATCGTTTTCGTCATCGTCCGCGTGACACCGGGCGATCCGGCCGCCGTGATGCTCGGTCCGGAAGCGACCCAGGAGGACATTGCGGCGCTGCGCACCCGGCTCGGCCTCGACCAGTCGCTCGGCCTGCAATATGTCTATTATATCGGCCAGTTGCTGCGGGGCGACCTCGGGCAGTCGATCTTCCTCAATCAGCCGGTGACCTCAGCGCTGGCCGAACGCGCCGAGCCGACCTTCTTCCTGACGCTGTTCTCGATCGTGATCGCCTGCGCCATCGCGCTGCCGATCGGCATCTACGCCGCCTATAAGCGCGGCTCCTTCGTCGACCAGGCGGCAACCACGCTTGCGATGCTCGCCGCCAGCATACCGAGCTTCTGGCTCGGCCTGATTCTCATCCAGGTGTTTGCGGTGCGCTTTGGCTGGTTCCCGGTTTCCGGCTATGGCGGGCCTGGCTCCTCCTTTACCGAGCGCATGTATCACCTGACCTTGCCGGCGATCGCGCTCGGCGTCGTTTCCTCCGCGCTGATCCTGCGCTTCACCCGCGCTTCGATGCTCGATGTGCTCGGCGACGATTTCATCCGCACCGCCCGAGCCAAAGGGCTTGGCGAGCGCAAGGTGGTGATGAAACATGCTCTCAAGAACGCGTTGATCCCGATCCTCACCATTATCGGCCTGACCGCCGCCGTGCTGATTTCCGGCGCCGTCGTCACCGAGACGGTCTTCGGCCTGCCGGGTGTCGGCAACCTCGTCGTCTCCGCCGTGCTTCGCCGCGACTATCCGGTGATCCAGGGGGCCTTGCTGGTGATCGCCGCCCTCTACGTGCTGATCAATTTCGCGATCGACATGCTCTATCTCCTCGTTGATCCAAGGGTACGCTACTGATGACCGTCACCGTATCAGTCCCCGCCGAGAGCGAGGGCCGCAAGTTCGTCCGCCGCCTGCTGAAGCGCAAGACGGTGGCCTTCGGCCTGATCGTGCTGACCGTCTTCGTGCTGCTCGCCGTCTTCGCGCCGCTCATCGCGCCCTATGCGCCCGGCAAGCTGTCGATCGTCAACCGGCTGCAGCCGCCGAGCCTGCAATGGTTCTTCGGCACCGACGAATTCGGCCGCGACGTCTTCTCCCGCACTATCTATGCCGGCCGGCTGTCGCTCCTCGTCGGTGCTGCCGTCGTCACGCTCGCGACCGTGATCGGCGTCGTGCTCGGGTTGCTCGCCGGTTTCTTCCCGAAGCTCGACACGCCGATCGCCCGCGTCATCGACGCGATGATGGCCTTCCCGGACATCCTCCTTGCGATTGCGCTTGTCGCCGCGCTTGGGCCATCGCTGACCACCGTCATCATTGCGCTCAGCATCGTCTATGCACCGAGGCTCGCCCGCGTGGTGCGCGCCTCGACGCTGGTGATCCGCGAGCTTCCTTACGTCGAGGCGGCGCGCGCGCTCGGCATCTCGACGCCGCACATCATGACGCGGCATGTGCTGCGCAATCTTCTGTCTCCGGTGCTGGTGCAGGGCACCTTCCTCTTTGCCCATGCCATGCTGGCCGAGGCCGGCCTCTCCTTCCTCGGCGTCGGCGTCAGCCCGGAAATTCCCACCTGGGGCACGATGATCGCCTCGGGTCGCCAATATATCGGTCAGGCCGACTGGGTGACGCTCTTCCCCGGCATCGCCATCGTGCTTTCGGTGCTGTCGCTGCAGATGGTCGGAGACGGCCTGCGCGACATGCTTGACCCCCGCCTCAGAAAGGATCTGTAAGTCATGACGAACGCAACCAAGGACGCCGGTCCGGTCCTGATCCGGCAGGTGAAACCCGTCGCCTTCGGCGTGGACGCGCCGGCCGAAACGATCGATATACTCGTCGATGGCAGAGGCCGCATCTCGGCCCTCGGCCCGAACCTGGACGCATCCGGCAGCGTGCGTCGCGTCGAGGGTCACGGCGCCTGGATCTCGCCCGGCTGGATCGACCTGCACGCCCATGTCTGGCATGGCGGCACCGACATCTCCGTGCGCCCGCAGCTTTGCGGCATGGAGCGCGGCGTCACCACCATCGTCGATGCGGGTTCCGCCGGCGAAGCCAATTTCCACGGCTTTCGCGAATACATCATCGAGCCGTCGCGCGAGCGCATCAAGGCGTTTCTCAATCTCGGCTCGATCGGCCTTGTCGCCTGCAACCGCGTCAGTGAACTCTCCGACATCCGCTCGATCGACATCGACCGCATCATCGCCTGCTACCAGGAAAACCGCGAGCACATCGTCGGGCTGAAGGTTCGTGCCAGCCATATGATCACCGGGTCCTGGGGCGTGACGCCGGTCAAGCTCGGTAAGAAGATCGCCAAGATCCTGAAGGTCCCCATGATGGTGCATGTCGGCGAACCCCCGGCGCTCTATGACGAGGTGCTGGAGATCCTCGGCCCCGGCGACATCGTCACCCACTGCTTCAACGGCAAGGCCGGCTCCAGCATCATCGAGGACGAGGACCTGTTCGAGCTTGCAGAACGTTGCGCCGGCGAAGGCATCCGCCTCGACATCGGCCATGGCGGCGCCTCCTTCTCCTTCCGCGTCGCGGAAGTCGCGATCGCCCGCGGACTGCTGCCCTTCTCAATCTCCACCGACGTACATCTGCGCAGCATGAACCAGTCCGTCTGGGATCTCGGCACCACCATGTCGAAGCTGCTCAGCGTCGGCATGCCCTTTGAAAAGGTGGTCGAGGCCGTGACCCAGGCGCCGGCCTCGGTGATCCGCCTGCCGATGGACAATCTCCTGAGCGTCGGCGCCCGCGCCGAGTTCACCCTCTTCGACCTCGTCGACTCGGAACTGCGGGTCTTCGATTCCCTTGGGGCGGAGGCGCACCTCAACCGCCTCTTCGAGCCACGCTACGCGGTCATGGGCGCTGAGGTGGTCGCGGCCAACCGCTACCAGCCGCCGCATATCGAGTGCCCCGATCACAGCCATGGCTTCGGCTACCGCTGACTCGAGACGACAGAATACAGAAATGACAGGACATCGCGTGAACAGTCTGGATCAGAAAAAAGACAGCCCTGCCGCCGTCTCGCCCTATCAACGGCTTCAGGCCCTCGGCATCAACCTGCCGCCGGCGCCGCCGCCGATCGCCAATTTCGTGACGCATGTGCGCGAAGGCAATATCCTCTACCTCTCAGGCCAGGGCCCGCGTGAAGTCGATGGCCATCTGCACGCCGGCAAGGTGGGCGCCGATGTCGATATCGACAGCGCCTATGATCACGCCCGGCTGACCGGCATCAACCTGCTTGCCGTCATGCACGATGCACTGGGCGACCTCGGGCGGGTCAAGCGCATCGTCAAGATCCTCGGCATGGTCAATGCCGTTCCGGATTTCGCCGAGCACCCGCGCGTCATCAACGGCTGCTCGGACCTGATGATGGATGTCTTCGGCGAGGCCGGCAGCCATGCGCGCTCGGCGGTGGGTTTCGGGTCGCTACCCGGCAACATCACCGTCGAGATCGAAGCGATCGTCGCTCTGCACGATTAACGACGGGAGGTTGGATCAATGGCTGCGCCAGCCCATCATCTTCTCGATCCGCTCGGCGGATACCCTGACGTGATCGGCGTAGAACGCCCGGTCGTCGACGATCTTCTGCTCGGGCAGAACGATGGAGATCGTCGCGGCGCAATTGCCCTTGTCGTCGAGAATGGGAGCGGCGACGCAGGCGACCGCGTAATCGGATTCGCCGGCCTGGATAGACAGCCTTGCTGCAAGCGCGCTGCCGGCCTGATCGGAAAGTGCCGCCGGATCGATGTCGGCGCGGCCGGTCGGCGAGGTGCGGGCGCAGCGGCGGAAGAGCTCGAGCCTTTCGTCGGCCGGCAGATGGCCGACGAGCAGGCGACCGGATGCCGTCCAGTTGAGCGGCACACGGGTACCGACGCGCGAGGTCACCTGGAAATGGCCGGGACCGTCGGCCATGGCGAGCACCTGCATGTAGTCGCCGTCGCGACCGCAAAGCTGGATCGTTTCGGACACTTCCCGACCAAGGTCATGCATCTCGCGGGTGGCAACGCCGAGGAAATCGAGCGAACGGGCATAGGCGAGGCCATAATGATAGAGCCGGTCGCCAAGCCAGACGAGCCCATCGGCATCGCGGCTGAGCAGGTTCTTCTCGACCATGTCGTCGACAATCACATAGGCCGTCGACAGCGGCGCGCCGACTGCCTTGGCAATCGCGTAGACGCCGCTCGGGGAACCCGTCTCGTAAAGGAAATCGAGCACCTGCAAGGCGCGGTCCATACCGCTCACGCGCGAACGGCGCGGCTTGCCGGTCGTTTCTATGTCCTCGTTCGGCTCGACGCCGGTCATCGTCTTGTCCACTGCTCAACTCCTGCGCGGCTCGAATTGCGCCTGCCGGGAAAGTGTCGGGTCCCGCTGCTGCCGCGCCCTCGATGGCGGCCGCGACAGATGGCGGAAGGCCTCACCCATACTTCATTACTATGGTAGATATTCCGCGAAAACGGAATAGTCTATCCGTTTCGCCTGCCAGAAAATCGCCTGCCAAAAAATCACATGGAGACCACTATGCCTGACCGTGACATTCGCGAAGCTCTCGGACTTCGTCCCGTTATCAACGTCTCCGGCACGATGACCGGGCTCGGCGCATCGATCGTGGTCCCGGAAGCGATCGCCGCGATGACAGGCATACTGCCGCAATTCGTCGAGATCAACGACCTGCAGCGCAAGGTGAGCCCCGTGATCGCGCGGCTGACGGGTGCCGAAGCCGGCTTCGTCACGGCGTCCTGCTCCGCCGGCATCAGCCTTGCCGTCTCGGGAACCATGACCGGCAGCGACCTTGCCGCGATCGAGCGCCTGCCCGACACCAGCGGCCTCAAGAACGAGGTCGTCATCCAAATGGGCCATGTGGTGAGCTACGGCGCGCCCGTCGACCAGGCAATCCGCATCGCCGGCGCCAAGCCGGTGCTGGTCGGCCAGGCGACATCGGCCTATCGCTACCATCTGGAGGGCGCGATCAACGAGCGTACGGCCTGCGCCGTCTACGTCGTCTCGCACCATGTGGTGCAATACGGCCTCCTGGGGCTCAAGGAATTTGCCGAGGTCTGCCATTCGAAGGGGGTGCCGGTCATCGTCGACGCGGCCTCGGAATATGATCTGCGCATCTTCCTCGATGAGGGCGCCGACATCGTGCTCTATTCCGGCCACAAGTTCCTGGGTGGCCCGACTTCGGGCATCGTCGCCGGAAAAAAGGACCTGGTGCGCAACACCTTCCTGCAGAACCTCGGCATCGGCCGCGGCATGAAGGTCGGCAAGGAAAGCATGCTGGGCGTGATGGCGGCACTCGAAGCCTGGGAAAAGCGCGACCACGCCGGCATCCGTGAGCGTGAAACCGGTTACCTGAACCTCTGGCACGAGACGCTGAGCGGCCGCCCCGGCATCAAGCCGGTGGTCGAGGCCGATCCGACCAACAACCCGCTCGACCGCCTGCGCGTCAACATCGACCCGCAGGAAGCCCACATCACCGCCTGGGATCTCGCCGACGCGCTCGCCCGCGGCACACCGCCGATCATCGTGCGGGACCACGAGGCCGAGCACAATTACTTCTATCTCGACCCGTGCAACCTGCACCCCGGCCAGGAGAAGGTGGTCGCAAGCCGCCTTGCCGAGGAACTCGACAAGGCGCGCGCCTCGAACGAGATCATCGCCACCTCGCTCAGCGAGCGCAACGCCCGGCGCTTCGCCGGCCTGCTGCGCTGGCCCGACTGACCGGACACCGAAAACGACAAGACGCATAGCAACAGGCGGAGGAGCCGACATGACCGACACCGCAATCGCAGAGGCCCGCTCGACGACGCCTGTTCTTTCCGTCGAGAACCTGACGACTTCGTTCCTGGTCGATGGCGCATGGAAGCCCGTCGTGCGCGACATCTCCTTCCAGGTGGCGCCGGGAGAGACCGTCGCGATTGTCGGCGAATCCGGTTCGGGCAAGAGCGTCACCTCGCTCTCGATCATGCGGCTCTTGCAGAAGGAAACGAGCCGCGTCGAGGGCCGGGTGATGATGGGCGGCCGCAACATCCTCGACCTGCCCGAATCCGAGATGCGTCATGTGCGCGGGAACGACGTCGCGATGATCTTCCAAGAGCCGATGACCAGCCTCAATCCGCTGTTCACCATCGGCGACCAGATCTCCGAAGCCCTGCTTTGCCACAGCCCGATGTCGAAGGCGGAGGCGAGAGCAGAAACCATTCGCCTTCTGGAAAAGGTCCGTATCCCTTCGGCCGCCTCGCGCTTCGACGAGTATCCGCATCGCTTCTCCGGCGGCATGCGCCAGCGCGTGATGATCGCCATGGCGCTTGCAAGCCGTCCGAAGCTCCTGATCGCCGACGAGCCGACGACGGCGCTCGACGTCACCATCCAGGGCCAGATCCTCGACCTGATCAAAGTGCTGCAGGAGGAGGAAGGCACCTCGGTGCTGTTCATCACCCACGACATGGGCGTCGTCGCCGAGATCGCCGATCGCACCGTGGTGATGTTCCGCGGTGACGCGGTCGAGACCGGCAAGACGGAAGACATCTTCCTCAGGGCGAAACATCCCTATACCCGCGCGCTTCTTTCGGCAGTGCCGATGCTCGGGGCGATGAAGGGCGAGCCCCAGCCTATGCGCTTTCCGGTCATCGATGCGGCAACCGGTCTTCCGGGTACCGTGGCTGAAGCGACCGACACGGTTCAATCCGACCGCAAGCCGATCCTTGAGGTGAAGAACCTCGTCAAGCGCTTCGACATCCATGCGGGCCTGCTCGGCAAGCTCAAGGGCCGCGTGCACGCGATCGAAGACGTCTCGTTCAGCCTGCAGCCGGGCGAGACGCTGTCGCTCGTCGGCGAATCCGGCTGCGGCAAATCGACGACCGGCCGCGCGATCATGCGGCTGATCGAACCGGAAAGCGGCTCGGTGATGCTTGACGGAAAGGACGTGCTGGCGATGGACCGCAAGAGCTTGCGCGAAATGCGCCGCACCATGCAGATGATCTTCCAGGATCCCTTCGCGAGCCTCAATCCGCGCATGACGGTGGGGGCGGCCATTGCCGAGCCCTATCTCGAACACAAGCTCGGCACGCCACGCCAGGCCCGCGAGAGGATTGCCGACCTGCTCGAACGCGTCGGCCTGCAACCCGACATGGCGGCGCGCTACCCGCATGAATTCTCCGGCGGCCAGCGCCAGCGCGTCTGCATCGCGCGCGCCTTGGCGCTCGACCCGAAGGTGATCGTCGCCGACGAATCCGTTTCCGCACTCGACGTCTCGATCAAGGCGCAGGTCATCAACCTGCTGCTCGACCTGCAGGCGAGCCTCGGCCTCGCCTACCTGTTCATCTCGCACGACATGGCGGTCGTCGAGCGCGTCAGCCACCGTGTGGCGGTCATGCATCTCGGCGAAATCGTCGAGATCGGTTCACGCGCACAGGTGTTCGAAAACCCGCAGCACCCCTATACCGGGAAGCTGATCGCCGCCGTCCCGATCGCCGACCCGACCCGCCGCCACACGCGCCGTGGCGTTGCGAGCGACGAGCTCAAAAGCCCCTTGCGCGCGCCCGACTACGTTCCGGTCGAGCGGCGCTATCAACAGGTCGCCGAGGACCATTTCGTCCAGGTCTAGGCGGACTGCGTCAAGCCGGCCGCATCCTTCTCGATCGAGACAGGTGAGCCGCGCGCACCTTCCTGCGCGGGCGGCCAACCGTATGACGGCCGTCAGAACGGCAGCCGCGCGTTCTCCTTGACTTCCTTCATCACGAAGAACGTCCGGGTCTGGCGCACTCCGGGCAAGGCGATCAGCTTCAGGCCGTGCAGTTTGTTGAAATCGGCCATGTCGCGGACGCGGATCTTCAGGAGATAGTCGAAATCGCCGGCGACCAGGTTGCAGTCGAGCACTTCCTTCATCTCCATCACCGCGCCTTCGAAGGCCGCAAAACTTTCGGGCGTCGAACGGTCGAGCACCACGCCGACCATCACCAAAGCGCCGAGACCGACGGCAGCGGGTGCGATTTCCGCCCGAACGCCGGTAATGTAACCCTCGTCGAACAGCCTTTGCGTCCGCCGGTGGCAGGTGGCCGGACTGACATTCACCCGCTCGGCCAGGTCAGCATTTGTCAGCCGGCCCTCTGATTGCAGGGCGCGCAGGATCTTGATGTCGATCCTGTCGAAATCTTCGTTGGAAGAATCTTTCATTTCTGAGCCACAATCTTGAAGAACAACGAAATCGTTTGAGAACTCTATCTCATCTGCAAAAAACCAGAACAGGAAATTAGAGAGCACCTTTCACGCATCTTCCCCTATCCTTTGCCTACAATTTCCACACGGAGGCCTGGATCAATGTCACTGCTCGAAAAGTTCGAACGCTACCCGCTCACCTTCGGCCCGACGCCGATCGAGCATCTGCCGCGGCTGACGGCAGCACTTGGCGGAAAAGTCGAGATCTATGCCAAGCGCGAAGACTGCAATTCCGGTCTTGCCATGGGCGGCAACAAACTCCGGAAACTCGAATACATCGTTCCGGATGCGATCGCCTCCGGCGCTGACACCCTGGTCTCGATCGGCGGCGTGCAGTCGAACCACACCCGCATGGTCGCTGCGACCGCAGCGAAGATCGGCATGAAATGCGTGGTGATCCAGGAAAAATGGGTGCCGCACTATGATGCTGTTTATGATCGTGTCGGCAACATCCTGATGACGCGGCTGATGGGGGCGGACAGCCGGCTGGTCGATGACGGCTTCGACATCGGCATCCGCAAGAGCTGGGAGGACGCGATCCAGTCGGTGAAGGATGCGGGCGGCAAACCCTATCCGATTCCGGCCGGCGCCTCGGTGCACAAATATGGCGCGCTCGGCTATGTCGGTTTTGCCGAAGAGGTCGCGGAACAGGAGAAGGAACTCGGCTTCACCTTCGATTACATCGTCGTCTGCGTGGTCACCGGTTCGACCCAGGGCGGCATGATCGTCGGTTTTGCGGCGCAGGACCGGGCCGAGCGGGTGATCGGCATCGACGCATCGGGCACGCTCGAGCAAACCCGCGCCCAGGTCCGCAACATCGTCGATTCCACAGCCGAATTGGTCGGGCTCAACCGGGCGATCCGCGAAAACGAGATCGTCATCAATCCCGATTACGCCTACCCCGCCTATGGCGTACCATCCGAGGAAACGAACGCGGCGATCCGGCTTGCGGCCCGCACCGAAGCGATGATCACCGATCCGGTCTATGAGGGTAAATCCATGCAGGGGATGATCGATCTCACCCGCAAGGGCTTCTTCCCCGAAGGATCCCGCGTCCTCTACGCTCATCTTGGCGGCGCGCCGGCGCTCAACGGCTACAGCTACTACTACAAGGACGGCTGACACAGCCGACTTTCGCCCTTCTCCATCGAACACCGCGCTGTTCGATTAAAGCGCGGTGTTCTACTCACTTTCGTGCCGGACTGCCGAGTCCGCCGCGAAGGCTTTTCTGCACACGTTCCTAGACGTTTGCCGTCAGCAACGGGCGCTCGCCGCCTTCGATCGCCTGGCGCACCTGCCTGCGGTCGCGCCTTAGGGTGTCCAGGCAATCATTGCCGAACCACTCCAGCGACGCATCGGCCAGCGGATCGCCGGAAATCTCCCGGAGGAATCGATCGTAGTCGACGGTTCCCTCGAACAAGGGTGTCATGCCGCGCCTGTTGCCGGCGGCGGCATAGACATTGGCCGGTTCGAAGACGGTGAGATCCGCCCGGCTAACGATGTTCTTCAGGTGGTAGTGGCGGATGTGCGGCTTCATGGCCCGATGGACCGCAACCGGATCGTCACCGCCCTCCCAGACATGCAGCGTGTCGAAATTAACTGCGAAATGGGAATGGTCGACCTCTTCGATCAGTTGCATGGTCGAGGCCGCCGTGTCGGCCAGTGTCTTCGGGTGCGTCTCGACAAGCAGCTGAATGCCGTAGCTGGCGGTGATCTCGCAGATCTCCTTCAGCCGAGCGACGATCCGTTGCCGCTCGTCCGCCCCGACGGCCAGACTGCCGCGGCTTCCGGCGAAGGTGCGGATCTTGCGGGTGCGCCAGCGGCGGGCAAGCCTGCAAAGCTCCACTGTCTTGTGCCGCAACGCTTCCGTATCGCCATCAAGCGGCAAGTAGTCGCTGATCATCGGCACGGACAGGCCGTAGCCGTCGAGCCATTCGGCGTTGCGATCCGAGCGCGGCGCCAGGTTGCGCGCATGCGCGCCCCAGAGCTCGATGCCCTGGAAATCGTTGGCCTCCGCCCAGGCGGCGATCTCATCGAGCGAGATGAGATGATGCCGGAAGGTGATGGTGCAGAGCGAAACTCTCATCGTGCAACTCTCTTCAATGGGGAACTTCTGCGGGAAGGACGAGGTCGCACCAGAGATCGAAGACCTCAGCGAGCCTGGCTTTAAGCTTTGTTTCCAGCCGGTCCGCTTCGTCGAGACGCTCAAGGACTGGTCCCGCCAGGGACCGATCGCCGGTCTGAGCGAGTTTCATCACGGCGTAGTGCAGGGTCTTCAGCGCCTGAACCAGCGCCTCGATTTCCGCGCACCACCCCTCGAATTCCGCCGCCGGTAGTTTCAGCGCCCGCCAGTAGAAGGCAAAGCCGTGTTCATAGGCGTATTTGCGGATGGTGATGACGGGCAATTCGCGCACCGCGGCGCCAAGATTCGAGAGCATAAGCCCGTCTCGTTCGTCGAGGTGCGCGGCGACGATTTCGCGGACGGCGTCGACAAGCGGATTACGGTCTCTGACGAAGCATGCCTCGAAATAGGCCTTCAGGTCTTCCGCGTGCGGCGCGCGCGCTTCGGCATTATCGAAGACGTAGCCGCCGCCGACCGTCGGCTGCAGGATCGCGTGAATGACCTTTTCCTTGGCGATCTCGCCTTCCCAGCGATAGTCCGGATCATGCACGAACCAGGTCTCGGGATCGGCGGTCTCCTGCAGCATGAGATAGTGCGGAAACGGGTTCTGATTAAACTTGTTCTCGCGCTCCGGCAGATGGAACATATCGAGCATGACCATGACCGAGCCGGTTTCGCTGCGCTGTTTGAGAAGACCGGTGAGCACTGCGAGGTTGTCGAGCTTGGTGCGCTCCGGATCGTACCATTCGACGAAGGAGACACCGTAGAGCCGCTCGAACCAGCCGCGGAAGAATTCCTGGGTAATGTCGGGTGCGTGATAGAGAAGCTCGAAGCGGTCGCTGACCGCGAACTTCGCATCCCAGACACCGAAATAGAACGGCCGCTGGTCCAGCCCGTTTCGCTTCAAGCCATCGGAGACGCAACTGACGAAGCAATGCACCTTGATGTCATAATAGGCTTCGCCATGGACACCCTCGTCGGTCGTCCCGCCTGTGAGCGGAAAGGCGGGAACGACGGTACCCGTTGTCCTCGGCAGATAGAGCGAGACGAGATCGCCGACCGTCACGATCTCCTGTTTTGCGATCGCCTCTTCCGGCACGGAAAGTCCGTATTCGAGCTCGAGATTGAGGAAGATCTCCAGGATCAGGACGGAATCGAGATAGAGGTCTTCGTTGAGGCGGGCATCCGGGCCGAACCCCTCCATGTGCCCATGTGCCATCTTTTCGATGAGAACGGTCTCGATCGCCGCCAGGATTTCGTTCTCGCTCATGATGCAGCTCCCGCCATCGGCCTGTTGAACTCCCCTGCCATATGGCGGGCCGCGACATCGCGACGGCTGATCTTGCCGTTCGCCTGACGCGGGACCGCGTCGACCTGCAGGATCTCCATCGGCAACTGGTGGCCCGCGAGATGGCGGCTGCACCATTCGCGTACCGCCTGCGGCGCCACCTGGACCTCGGCGCTGAAGAGCAGAGCGACGCGCTCCCCGGCAAAACGGTCGCTCTTGCGGAAGGCGACCGCATCGGTGATCGCGGGCATGGCCATGACGGCATCCTCCACGTCCTTCGGATAGACGTTGAGGCCGGAAACATTGATCATGTCGTCCAGACGCGAGACGAAGACCAGCATGCCGTCGGCGCGGCGATAGCCGAGATCACGCGTGTGGATCGGCGCGCCATCGCCATTCCTGACGACAATCTCTCCGGCGTCTTCGAAACTGCTGCCCGTTTCCGCGGAAAGATGCGGCAGCACGAAGCCCATGTCGCCAGCGGCGGCGACATCCGGATTGATGGCGATGCAGCCGGATTCGGAGCAGCCATATTGCTGGAACATGAACTGGCTCTTGGCGCGGATATCGGCAAACCATGGATCGGGGAGCAGGGTGCCGGACGTCATCGTCGCGTGGATCTGTTCGCCCTGGGGCAGAAGCCGCGCCAAGGTGTGCAGGATCGCCGGCGACGAATAGAGCAACGGCCGCTCCGTTTCGCGCAGCACCTTCAGCAGATATTTCGGGTTCCCGGTGTTGACGATCACGGGCGTCTGGCCGCGCCTCAACGCCACCAGAATGCCGCAGATCAGCCCGTAGGAATGGGTGGTCGGGCAGGCGATGACCGGCGTCATGTCCTCCGGCTCGCGGAACGTGCGAACATAGCTTTCGATTTCGGCGCCGATCTCCTGCCAGCTGCGCGCGATGCACTTCGGCGCGCCTGTCGTGCCGGAACTCATCTGCAGCAGCGTTCCCTGCGGCGAAGCGTCCTCGGCTTCCCCGAGAACTTCGGCCGTCAGGCTGTTATAGAACAGCCGATCGCAACCGGCGCCGATCGCGAGCTTGCGTGCGGCCGGATAGGGTGTTCCGGGGTGGATCGGCAGCACGCTCGCGCCCGCCTTGCGGATGGCGAAGAACAGCGACAGCCAGTCGACCGTCTCGGCAAAACAAACGGCATAGCGGCCGGTATCGCGTTCGCGAAGGCCGACTTCGGCGGCCAATCGTGCCGATGTTTCGCCGAAATAGGACTCGTCGTAGAGCCTGTCATCGATGCGTATCATGACTTTCTCCTTCGTTGAAGCGCTTTCGCGGCCAAGCTGTTCGGCACCGTGTGGTGGTATTCGGGCTTCGCCGCGAGGAGCTTCCTCGTCATCAGGGACTCGGTGAGAATGCGGGGTTGGCCACAGCCGAGCTGGCTCAGCCGCTCGGTCGCCCCATGCTCGCTCTCATAGGACGCGAGCACGTTTTGGACCCGCTGCCAGAACAGTGGCTCCGGCAGGTCGTAGCAGTGGTCGAGCAAATGGGAGATCTCGCTGAGATTGTAGACGAACAGCGTGTCCATCACCAATTCGCGCAGCGAATCCAGATTGTCCGTCCAATAGAACTGGTCCGGCTCAGCATCACGGTAGGCCGGGTTCAGTGCCAGGAAGTCCGGCGCCTTTTCCGGCTCGCGCAGAAAGCCCGGCGAGAACTCGATGCTCTCGTGGAAATCGCGCAGGATGAGCCTGACCGGCCAGCCGTCGCGATGAACGAGCAGCATATTCTGCCCGTGCGCCTCGACCGCCAGGCCATGATGGACGAGCAGATGCCAGACCGGAAGGACGGCGATCTCGATCAACCGGTTGATCCACGGCATGAGGCCGAAGCGGCGGATCCAGTCGTCGGCGAACGGGCGTCCGTCCGCCTCGACCATCATCAGGGCATTGAAGGGAACGACAGCCTCGCCCGTTGCAAGGGTGGCTTCAGCGCTCTCGCGCCAGATCGCCGCTACCTGGCCCGCCAAAGGTCCGTCGCGATCGGCGATAATCCCGGCATATTCCTGCAGGATCGTGAGCGGGTAGCGTTCGCCAAAGGCCGGATCGTTCCCGACGATCCCGGCAATCCAGCGCGAGATCACCGGCGCCGTGCAGACCGAATGCGGCTCGAGCGTCCGCCGCGACGAGGTGTTGACGATGTTGAGCGGCAGCTTGATGCCCGCGGCATGAGGCCGGTCCTGGTTCAGCAGCGAGCGCACCGACTGCGTCGCCGTGTAGCGGTCGCCGGCCGGCCCCAGATAATGGATGTCCCCCGATGCGATCCAACCGGCAAGCTCAGTTTCGCGCAGTTCGCGCCACTGCCAGGGGTGCAGCGGGACAAGCCCGAAATCTTCCGGCGAGACGCCGCGTTGCTGCTGCTTCGCGAGCAGCTCGGCCCACACCTCATGTCCGAGTTCCACGCGCCAGAAGGCATCCTCGCCGCCGGGCATTGCCTGGTGAAGATGTTTGCGTGCCACCAGCAGCCAGACGAGCTGGAATGCCCGGCCCGTTTCCGGTCCGTAGGCCGCATGGTCGGCGAAGGAAAAGCCGGTGCGCGCCTTGAAGCAGGGATGGTACGGATGCCCTTCATCAAGTGCGCCTTCGAGTTCGGCGAAGGACATCGTGCGCCGCGACCGCGCAGGGAGGTGACGTTCGTTCCACTGGCAGAAGGCGATCGTCTGCGTGAGCTCGTCGAGCAGCTTTCCGCGTGTCGGACCGCTGCCCGGCAAAGCGGCAACCAGTTGCGCCAGCGGCGGCGCGACCCAGCTGTCCGTGTCTTGGCGCATCTCTACAGAATCCGGCACCAGGCGAAGCCGTCCGAAGGGGCCAATCGCGCCGCGGCAACGGTAGTCCCGGCCGCCGAGCGACCAAGAAAAGTCGACCGCATCCCCGTGGACTCGCTCACTGGCATCGACGATGCCCTCGAACAGCAGCGCAACAACGAGCTGGCGAAGCACCCGCTCCTCCGGCCGTCCCTTGAGATCAAGAGGCAATGGCATGATCGGTCCTCGGCACTGTCAGGACGGCCGGCGCCCTGAGCGGGTTCGGCACGGGGCGGTACAGCGTCGGTGCGTGATTGGATTGCAGCTCGTCCACGTCATAGAGGCGGGTCGTCAGATTGGCCTTGGAGGCGATCGTCGGCAGGTCGAGGACATGACGCGCGAATTCGCGGCCGGCTCCGCTCATGCGGGCGGCATAACCTTCGAGATGCAGGCGCAGTTCGCGCAAGAGCAGGCTCTCGTCGCAGACGCCGTCATGGCCCATGCGACTGATGACCGAGAAGACCTGGTTGACGATCAGGTAGTAGGCGAAGCGGTCGCGGATTTCGCTGTCGGCAAAATAGAGTGAGGCGATCGTTTGCGTCTCGGGAACATGGCTGACGATCAGGCTGCGATAGCGTTCGGAGAGATAGAAGCCCTGGTTGTCGCGATAATAGCTGGCAGAGGGATAACCGTCGGCGATGTCCAGCAGGCTGTTCTGCTGATGCGCCTCGAGCGCGATGCCATAGTCGTCATAAAGGCGGATCAAAGGCTCGACCGCGCAATCGAGATAACGTCGGAACCACAGGAGGACCGCGCCCAGCAGGCTTTCACCCGTGCGCGCGGCGAGAGCTCGGACGAGGCGCTCCAGGCGGGAAATCTGTCCCGGAAGCGGATCGGCCGTCAGGGCGGCAACGGTCACAACGCCACGGCCCTTTACGCCCGAAAACGGGTTCTCCCGCAGGATGACTTCGAAGCCGCTTTCGCTCCGGCCGGGCAGGTCGAGCGTGATGTAGGCCGGGTCCTGGATGATCCGGAAGTTGCGGGACCGCGCGGCAAAGCCGATGCAATCGATGAACTTCGCCATGGCGACGCCCGCCTCGAGCTCCTGGCGCCGATTGAGACGCACCGAGTTGGTGATGCGGACAGGCAGGGAGAACTTGAGCATCCAATCCGCATCGGAGGCGTAGACCGTGCGCACCGATGAGGTCGCCGTGAAAACGGGGCCCGCTGGACCGAGGGGGCGCAGCTTCCCTTCGGCAAACATAGCCTGAATATCGGGATCGAGCAGCAGCGCTTCCGCCTGGAGCGGGTGCATCGGCAGCAGGTGCTCGTCGCTCCCGAGCGCGATGCTCTCTGCGTCCGGCCCCATCAGCGAACGGACGATCTCATGGGCCGCCGCCGAACGGGCGGACGCGTGTCGCACACACTCCGCCCTGGCGGCAAAATAGTGCAATCTGAACCCACCGCGCAGTTCCGGCGCATAGGATTCCTGCTGCCAGTAGGTCATGCCCTGCCGGCTCTTCGGCGTCGGATGCTGCCAGTGTCCAAAGACGAGCGACTGCTCCGCTTCGATGAAATGGCCGCCGCTCGCCGGCTCGGGCTCCGCCTTATCGATGTAGAGTGCAGTCTGCTGATAGCTTTCGAGCACCCGCATCAGCAGTTCGAGTTCAAAGCCGCGCAAGGTATCCGCCTGGTTTTCATCGCCCTGGCGGTAGCACTCGTGGATGAGGATATGCAGCGCCGAGATCAGTTCGATCTGGCGCCATGTCCCGTCGGAAACGCCCCTGCCCCAGACCCGGCCGAAGTGATGCGGGCCGCAAAGGGACGGCGACGTCACCTCGACGCGCACGATCATGTGCTGCCTCGGAAGGGACCATTCCACGCAGTCGAAAGCGCCGGCGGCGGTTCGGTGCATGACCCGGATACCCGGATTCACTTCGCGCAGGTAGCAGTTGGCGAAGCTTTGAAAGGTGGCGATTTCTGCGATTTGCCTAGACGATTGCATCCTGTCGATCCTCGGCACGCGACACGCATAGCCGCGCAATGGCGTTGGGCGTTTTCGACCAACACATTGAATTTTCTTAGTGAGAGCGTTGTCAGCCCGTGGCGCTCAGCCGGCAGCCTGCCAGTGGAGCGATCCCGGCTCCTCGCGAAATGCGAAGCGCAGAAGGTGGCTTTCGATGACCGACTTCGTGTCGGCGAGATCGGCCTCGCCGGGCGATCGGGCGCGGATGCTCAGGCCATCCGGTGTCGCCTGGAGATAACCGGTCCCGCAGGAGAACCGGAGCTCGGCGCGATCGCCAGCCTGTTCGACGTCGATCTTGTGGGCGAAGTGCTTGCAGAGTTGCGTCAGGTATTTCTGGCCGTCGTCCGTTGCAAAATGGGTGGTCGCTTCTTGCATCTGGAACTCCTGTTTCGGCTTTCACTGGCTCGGGCGGCCCTTGGGTGGCCGCCGTCGCGTCTTGAGGCGACTGCCGCGGGGAGGACGCGGCAGCCACGATTGCGGACCGTCGGCCTAGAAGGTCGCTCGGGCGGTCAGGATGAAGGAACGGCCGGGTTCGTAGAGCGGCGTCACGTTCCCGAACTCCTGGCCGTAGGTCGCCCGGTCCGAATAGGTTTCGTCGAAGATGTTCTTGAGCTCGGCCCGCAGTGTCAGGTTTGGCCGTTGCGGCGGTACATATTCGACAAAGGCGTTGAAGACCTCGTAGCCCTCGAGGGGCTTGCTGCCGGCAGCGACGTCGTCGTAGTCGAGCGCAATCTCGGCGTCGGCACCGAAGGTGACGCCCCAGTCGGCCAGCGTGTGGATCGCTTGGAGCGTGATGATCTGGCCAGCGGGTGCTGCGAGATAGGTGCCGAGGTCGGAATCGGCAGGCTTGCCGTCGATCTCGACGTCGATATTGGCGTATTTCACCTTGAAATAGCCATCACCCCAATTGTAGCCGCCACCGATTTCGAATCCGCGAGAGCGAACATCATGGGCGGCGATGCCGAGGTCTGCCCGGAAGCGCGGTGCGCGCGCATCATCGAGATCGGTCTGGAAGACACTGCCCTCGACTATGAAGCCGTTGTAGTTGGCCTCCAGTCCCAAGATGTAATTGTCGGCCGTTACCGGCTTCGGACCGTTGCCATAGTCCCAATTGGGATTGATGATGAAGTTCTCGGCAAGCGGAATACCCGCCCAGACATGCGAGTAGCCGGCCTTGGCGATCAAGAGATCCTCGATGAGATCGTATTCGCCCGAGACGTTACCGCTGAAGCCCGAGCTGGTCCATTTCTCCCCCGTCGTTCCGGTAAAGTGCTGGTTATCCCCTCTCGCGCCAAAGGAAAGGCGTGTCCTCTCCCAGGGTTCTAGCCTCGCCTGCGCGTAAATGCCGACATTGCGCGCCTTCTCGGTACCGGGATCGTAGAGATCCTCAAGCTCCGCCTTGTCGCTGTAGAAGTCGATGCCGGCAATCACATTGCCAATGTCGAAAGGGAACTTGTTCTCGAACTTGCCGTTAAAACTATCCGACGTGCCGGTGGCGTCATAGGTCTTCGGAACGCCCGGTGCCGGCTTCGGGAAGATCGGCAGATCGACCTCTGTCTTGCTGTAGGCAAGCAGGAGCTTCGGGTCCCACCACCCTTCCGGCGTGCTGTCGGTATAGGTGAACACGGTGTTCTGCCGGTCGAGCGTATAGTCGCGGATGCGTGGCTCCCACGGCTTGGGGTTCGAAATCGAACCCACATTGGCGCGGAACGGCCGGGGTGCATCGTCATTGATACGGTCGTGGCTGATCTCGAAACGGTCGCCACTGTCGAACTCGTAGGCGAGCTTGCCGAGGCCGCTCAGCAGATTGGTGCTCGTGCCTTCGACCTCCTTGCCGTTGCCGGCGGTGAAATCGTTGCCCTTGCCGAAGTTGAAATAGCCCAGGAACTCGAGCCCTTCATGCATGCCATAGGCAGAGAGGCCCGTGGTCACCGTGTCGCTGTTGAAATTGTAGCTCGACGTGACGAAGCCACCGAAGCTATCGGCATCCAACAGGTCGCGCGGATCAATCGTTTCATAGGCGATCGCACCGGCGAGCGCTCCCGGGCCTGCATCGGCCGGGGCAACACCGGCATCGACGCTGACGGCCTTCAGGAGGCCCGGATCGATGAGGTTCGTGCCATTGTGATGGAAGACCTTGTTGTTCTGGCGGCCGCCGTCCATGGTCACGGCAAGGCTCGTTTCCTCGATCCCGTGGACATAGACCTTCTGCGACATCGGCAGCGAACTGCCGACGGCTATGCCCGGCTCCCCTGAAAAGACGTCGGCAATGTTGGCGGGGTTCTTCAGCTTCAGGTCCTCCGACGAGATGACGAGCTCGCCGGCGCCGAGCGGTCCACTGCCAAAGGCGGAAATCGGGTCGAGGACGGTGGCGCCGGAAGCATCCACGCCGTCACCGCTGCCGGCCGCCGTCGCCGAGCCGATCAGCGCCGTTCCGCCCGATACCCTGTAGGAGATGCCCGTGCCTGAGAGCAGCTGCGCCAGGGCCTGCTGCGGCTCCAGCGTGCCGCTGACGGCGGTCGAACGAATGCCCTCGGACGTCGCTGCAGCCAGGGTCACCTGCAGGCTGGATTGCCGGCCAAAGGCATTCAATGCCCTCGCCAGCGGTTGCGACGGAATGTTGAACGTGCGGGCGGTGCTGATGCGCGACGTCGTCTCTTGGGCGGAGGCGACGGAAAGGGGCATGAAGGCAAGGGAGGAAAGCCCGACGATCGCCGTCGTTGTCAGCAGGCGCAGTCCTGCATGGCTATATCCTGCATTGAAGGAAAGATGTCCCTTGCGGCATTTCGGCGAACTCATTTTACCCCCGTCTCGATGATCAGCGCGCTGCCTCTCGGGCAGGCGCTTCGGACCAAAGACGACGGGCTCCGGATTTTTTTTCACCGGTCCGCGATTTTTTCTTGAATTTTTGAGTCCAAATTAAAATTGCGTCAGAACGCGGCCATAGGATGTCACCTCGCGCACCTTGCCACCAAACGGCTGCACCAACGCCTGAAGAGCGTGATCGGGATCCGTGAGATCATAGACGCCCGTTACCCGTCGCGCCGCGAGGTCGGATTGCGGGATGGAGATCCAGGCGGAATGGTAACGTTGCAGCCGCTCGGTGGCAGCGGCAACGGTGACGTTGTTGACGAACATCTTGCCGCTGCGCCAGGCGCCGATCTCTTCGGCCGCGATCGCGCTTCGGGTGACAGCACCCGTCGCATGCGCCACCGTCGCCATTTCTCCCGGCGCGAGTTCGAAATTCTGCTTATGGTTTTCCCCGCTGTACGAAACGGCCACCGTGCCGTGGGCGAGCTCGACCGTTGTCTCCGTACTCGCAAGCTGCACGTCAAAAGAGGTGCCGAGAACCGAAACCTCCACGCCGCCGGCATCGACGACGAACGGACGCGACGGGTCGCGTGCAACATCGAAATAGGCCTCGCCCTTGAGAAGGCGGACGTGCCGGGCCGCGGTGTTGATCTCGGTTGCGATGGCGCTGCCGCCGCCCATTTGGATAGTTGTGCCGTCCTCCAGCGTGATCGTCCTGCTCTCAGCGGTCTCGGTCACATGATCGGCCTGCCACCACACCAGCAGCGACGGGAGCGCGACGAACAGCACCAGGCAGGCGGCAAGCGCCATGACTGCGGTGCCGGCAACCAAGGTTCTGGCCGCCCAGCGCTTCGGTTGGCCGGTGGTTGCCGCAGATGAAACCAATGGCGTGGCGCCGCGCCAAAGGTGCTCATGAACCGGCGGCGTTTCTCCGAGCAGCTGCCAGGTTTTCAACGCCGTCTCCCAGGATCGGGCATGCAGCTCCGACCTGCCTAACCAGGTCCGGAATGCGACTTCCGTCTCCCGACAGTTCGGACGCGCCTTCAGTTCGAGAAACCAGTCCATGGCCTCTTCGAGCAACGCCTCCGGTATCTGGTTGTCCTTTGTCAAAGTTCTGCCTGCTGGTTACGTGTTCGACGAGACACTATAGCGCCGCGCGTCTTATCAGACGCGCAAAGGTCGCTGTAGCACCTTGAATTGCTGCATGTTTTTGTCCTTTAGTCGGGTACGACTAAAGGCAACATGCAGTAGCGGAATCATTCGGTCTGTCACAAAGACGAATTGCTTCGGATTTTTTTTCACGCCGGCCCAAAATTCTATGAGGCATCGCCCGCCAGAGTTGTCGCCACCCGCATCATGGCGGTGCGAACATGGCGATGTGCGGTTGCGACCGAGATATTCAGGTGGGCGGCGATTTCTTCCAGGGTGTATCCACCGAAGCGGTGCATCTCAAGGGCAACACGAACGTCCGTGGGAAGATCGTCGAGGACGCCGGAAATGCGCCGGATCTCGTCGGCCACCACGGCAATGTCTTCGGGCGTCGGCATCTCGATCGGCATCGACCAGAACGGCGGCTCGTCCTGTTCCTCCCGCGCCTCTATCTTCCGACGCTTGAGAAGATCGAGGCACAGATTGCGGACGATCCTGTAGAGATAGGCAGGCGAGAGGCCCTGGGAACCATTGTCGGTGTTGGCCGGCGCGAAGCGGATGAATGCCTCCTGCACGATGTCTTCGGCAGTCTCACGCGACCCGACGATGCGCGTGGCATAGGCGACCAAAGCGGTACGATTGGTGAAATAGACCTGATGGCGCGTTTCCATGTCGACCAAGGCGTCTGATCCGAACAAAACAACTTTGATGTGGCGTCCAGCGTCGTTCGCACTGCTTGCCGCGACGCGATCGGTGGACCGGGTGGCCAAACGAACGCGACGTCTCTTAGCACGCGTAAATAAACTTGTCTGTAATAGTCATGTTATTTTTCCAGCCAATTGCCTCGACGCCTCGCCGCCGAGCCTGAGCGTCCTTGGCCGGAGACCGTATCCCGTTGCAGAAGCGGAACTTTTCGCTCCGAGGGCGGATTACCTATCTGAGCGCGAACCGTGTCAACCGGACGCGGCAGGGATGGCGAACATGGCGGTTTTTCCGGTTTCTCGCCATGGCCAACGAAACGGCAGTCGAGCGCCCAACCTGTCCGGTTCGTCTCACTTTCTCATCGAGATTCAAGGCGCAACATC
Organism: Ensifer sp. Root278; assembly: GCF_001429285.1. Classification (GTDB taxonomy): domain Bacteria; phylum Pseudomonadota; class Alphaproteobacteria; order Rhizobiales; family Rhizobiaceae; genus Ensifer. The sequence continues at coordinate 217,454 of NZ_LMJJ01000043.1, read as the reverse complement.
CGCGCCCCCGCCCTCGACACGCAGCTCTCTGACGAGCTCGATCAACGCCCGGAGCTTTGCCGGTACGTGTCGCCGGCCGGAGAAATAGAGGCAAAGGCCGTCATAGGGTGGCGTCCAATCCTCGAGAACCTGCACCAGCCGTCCGGCAGCGACGTGCTCCTGGACCGCATAGTCGGAGAGATAGGCCAGCCCTGCGCCACACAGTACCGCCTCGAGCATCAGCCCGCTCTCGTCCAGAATGAGCCGTCCGGGCACATCGATCTCCACGCTCTCGCCATGACGCGAGAACTCCCAGTGATAAATCCGGCCGCTCGCCATGCGCGCCCGAATGCAAGTGTGATTCACGAGATCGGCCGGTCGCTGAGGCGCCGCCCTCTCCCGGAAATAATCCGGCGATCCGACGACGATCATGCGCGACTGGCGCGTGACCGGCACTGCGATCATGTCCGGCGGCACCGCCTCAACCAGCCGGAAGCCGGCATCGAAGCCGAGGGCGACGATGTCCACCAGCGCATTGTCGGTCGCCACCTCCACCGCCATTTCCGGAAAGCGCCGGAGATATTCCATCAGCAGCGGCTGCAGCACCATGCGTGCCGCTCCGGGCGAGGTGTTCAGCCGAAGCGTCCCGGTCGGCCGCGACCGGGATTCCGTCACCCTCTCGACGGCACCGTCGATCGCGGCGAGAGCCGGCAGGACCTCGGCGACGAAGGCCTCGCCCGCCGCTGTGAGCGCCACCGACCGGGTCGTCCGGTTGAACAGGCGGACGTCCAGCCGCTCCTCCAGCGCCGACACGGCATGGCTGAGCGCGGAGGACGAAACGCCGAGTTCACGGGCAGCGGCCCGGAAGCCGCCGAGCCGCGCGATCGTCGTCACCGCCTCTAGTTCGGACAGACTGGGTCTCATTGCGCTATTTTCCTCATCAACCTGTCTATGATTGATGATCTTATCCTAGCGATGCTTCCGGCGCATATCCCCTTCATCGCAACAGGAAACCGAACGATGAAGATGATCGAGCAGATCTATGTCGATGGCGCTTTCGTTACCCCTGAGGGCAGCGAGCGCTTCGAGCTTTTCAATCCCGCCACCGAGGAGAAGATCGGCGAGGTTCGTCTCGGCGATGCGGAAGACGCCCGCGCCGCGATCTCAGCCGCCAGGCGCGCCTTCCCCGCGATGCGGCGCACGACACCGGCCGAGCGCATTGCCATGCTGCAGGCGCTGCGCGACGCCGTCGCTGCGCACGCCGATGCCTTGCATGAGGCCATGGCGACCGAATACGGCGCACCGCAGTCCTTCCTCGCTTTCTCAGTGCCGCATGCTTCGCACGTTTTCGAGGTCGCCGCGAAGACCGTGGCTGGCTATGCCTTTACCCGGCAGATCGGCAACGCCGCGGTCGTCATGGAACCGGTTGGGGTTGCCGCCGCCATCACCCCCTGGAACAGCAACATCGGCTTCATCTGCACCAAGCTCGCCACCGCAATCGCGGCCGGCACGACGATCGTGATCAAGCCGTCGGAAATGAGCGCCATCCAGACCCAGACTCTGCTGGAAGCGCTGCACGAAGCCGGTCTGCCGCGCGGCGTGCTCAACGTCGTCAATGGCTACGGCCATGTCGTCGGCGCCGAGCTCAGCCAGAACCCTGGCATCGCCAAGATCACCTTCACCGGCTCGACCACGACCGGACGGACGATCCTTCGAACCGCGGCGGAGAGCTTCAAGCGCGTAACATTGGAGCTCGGCGGCAAGGGGCCGCAGATCCTGCTCGACGATGCCGATCTCGACCACGCCATCCCGCGCGTGCTTGCTTCCGCCTTCCGCAACAGCGGCCAGGCCTGCATTGCCGGCACCCGGCTTCTGGTGTCGGAGCGGAGACTAGCGGAAGTGACCTCGCGTCTCGCCACCGCCGTCTCGGCATTGAAGATCGGCCCTTCGAGCGACCCGACCTCGGATATCGGCCCGATGGTCAGCGCCAGACAATGGCAGCGCGTCCAGTCCTATATTCGTCTCGGTCAGGAGGACGGAGCAAAGCTGCTTGCCGGCGGCGAAGGTCGCCCGCAAGGGCTCGAACGTGGCTGGTTCGTTCGCCCCACCGTTTTCACCGATGTCACCAACGGCATGCGGATCGCGCGGGAAGAAATCTTCGGCCCCGTCCTCAGCGTTCTTTCCTATCGCAACGAAGACGAGGCGATCGCCATCGCCAACGACACGGACTATGGCCTGCAGTCCTACGTTCTCGGCACCAATGTGGAACGCATGCGCCGCGTGGCCAGCCGGCTCGAGGCCGGTCGCGTGGTCCTCAACGAGGCGCCGGCAGATGCCCAGGCTCCCTTCGGTGGCTTCAAGCATTCCGGCATCGGTCGCGAATTCGGGCCCTTCGGCCTCGAAGCCTTCCTCGAGCCGAAGGCGATCATTGGCTGAGCGGCAATCCCCGTGTTTCAGGCGACCTGCGCGCCGGCCTTCGGCGCGCTTGCCAAAGCGACCGTATTGCGGCCCATGTGCTTTGCCTCGTAGAGAGCCGCGTCTGCTTTTTGCAGCAGCTTTTCAAGCGTCGTCTCAGTCGCAAGCGCAGAGGCGACGCCCAGGCTTGCCGTCACGCACCCATTGCCAAGTCCGCGATGGGCAATGGCGAGCCGTTCGATCGCCGTGCGGATACGCTCGGCCATCGCCAACGCCTGCAGCGGCTCCCGATCCGCCACGAGCACCAGCATCTCCTCCCCGCCGAAACGGAAGACGAAGGAGGCATCATCCACCGTGTCGCGGATGCAGGCGTCGCCCTCGATATGGCCGTGAACGTCGTTGAACCGCTTGAAGTGGTCGATATCCAGCAGGATCGCCGAAACCGGCGCCAGGCGAGGCGCGTCGTTCCACAGCATCTCGCCAACCCGCGCCAGCGAGCGGCGGTTCAACAGTCCCGTCAGTTCATCCCGTTCGGCATTACGCTCAAGCTGACGATAGAGAAGGATTCCTCTCAACTGGTTGAGAAAATTCTGCCTGTCCTTCTGCTCCAGAAAATAGGCGCTGACCGCCAGGAAGATCGACAGCGTCAAATAGAAGGTGATGATGCCGGAATAGGTGACATCGTCGAAGGCGCCGGTCAGGCGCGTGGTGGTGAAATGGGAAGCGCACAGCAGCGCGAGCCCGATCACGACGGCAAAGAAGCGTGGCCGCAAGGCAATGACGAAGAACAGGAAGGCGGCGGAGTTGCCGTTCTGATAGACGAACAGGTAGGAACTGGCGCTCTGCGTGGCCGCAGCCATCGGCAAGGTGACGCCCAGCACGGCGATCGCCACCGCCAGAACGTCGTAGAGAAGCGCATCCGGCCAGCGGCGCACGGCCAGGATACAGCCGATGACGAAAGGCGTGAACACCAGGAAGCGGACAACGAGCAGCTCGTTGAACACGTCGGGCAGCATCGTACGATCGCCGAAATAGACCAGATCGTAGATGAAAACGCCGATCACGCCCCAGATCACCGCGAGCCGCACACGCTCGGCCGCATATTCCTTGCGGAACAGCGCCTCGATCTCCGGCGAGAATTGCAGATAACGAAAGCCGCGCGCGATCTGGTTCTCTACCTGGTCTAGCGTGACAACGCCCATTACCAATTTCCCCGGCTGCGGAAGGACTCCAGCAAGCTAGCAGAGAAAACTGAATATTCGTCTAAAGTTAGATCGGTTCGCCTGCGCCGGGCGTTGCAGGCACGGTCAGTCTTCGGGCACCTTGATCAGGACCGTCTCGTCGGCCTCGATCGGCCTGCCATCCTGTGTGCGGATGTCGAGCTTCACAGGCAGTCCTGTTTCTTTTTCGACCAGCAGGGAATGCTCCTCGCCGGGCTGAAAGAGGTGCCTTTCGCCGAACTGGCGCAAGGCGACCATCACAGGAAAGAGGTCCCGGCCCATCGCCGTCAATTGATACTCGACCCGCGCTTTCGCCTCTCCGACGGGAACCGTCTCCAGAATGCCGCGATCGACGAGCGTGCGTAGGCGCTCCGTCAGGATGTTCTTGGCAATGCCGAGGCTCTTTTGAAAATCGCTAAAACGCCGGAGCCCGTCGAACGCATCGCGCACGATCAGCAGCGACCACCAGTCGCCAATCGCGTCCAGAGATCGCGCGCTGGGGCAGTAGTCTCCCTTGAGGCTTCTGCGCGCCACCATACGAACTCTCCTCTCTCGCGGCCACGAGATTTTGGTTGCATTATGAAACCAAATCGGTATCCATAAATTTGGTTTCATTATTAAACCGAAATAAGGAAGAAGTCCAATGGATGGTGGAGCTGCTGCGGCGTCGATCGACGCCGCAAACGACGCTGCGCGCCCAAATGCCGGAGATGCCACGGCATCACTGTTGACGCGCCCGATGATGACACTCTTTGCCCTCGCCTCTGGCCTTGCGGTCGCCAACGCCTATTTTGCCCACCCCCTGCTGGATGTGATGGCCGCGGATCTCGACCTTTCGCAGACCAGCGCCGGCTTGATCGTCGGCGCGACGCAGATCGGCTACGCGCTCGGCCTGGTCCTGCTTGTTCCTCTTGGCGACCTTTTCGATCGCCGCAAGGTCATCATCATTCAATCCCTGCTTTCAGTGGTCGCGCTCGGCTTCGTCGCCCTTTCGGCCAACGCCGAAATGCTGATGGCCGCGATCGCGGCGGTCGGCATGCTGGCCGTCCTGACACAGGCGCTGGTCGCCTATGCGGCCAGCCTGGCCCAACCGTCAGAACGCGGCCGGGTGGTGGGGTTTGTCACCAGCGGCATCGTGATCGGCATCCTCTCCGCACGCACCGTCGCGGGCCTTCTGACGGATCTCTCCGGCTGGCGATCGGTCTATCTTGCATCATGTGTCGCAACGCTCTTGATCGCCGGCCTGCTGTACAGGTTGTTGCCGCACCAGAGACGGGAAACGAGCAAGCTCAGCTACCCCCGCCTTGTCGGCTCCACCTTCAAGCTGATCTGGGAAGAGCCGGTGCTGCGCACCCGCGGCGTGATCGCCATGCTGATCTTCGCGAACGTGACGACCCTGCTCACCCCGCTTGTCCTGCCGCTGAGCGCACCGCCCTTCTCCATGTCGCATACCGAGGTCGGCCTCTTCGGTCTGGCAGGGATCGCCGGGGCTTTGGCCGCTTCTCGTGCGGGCCATTGGGCCGATCGCGGATTTGGCCAGGCGACGACGGGGATTGCACTCGCGCTTATGCTCATCGCATGGCTGCCGATCTCATTGCTGCATCACTCGATCCTGTGGCTGATCGCCGGTGTGCTCGTCCTCGACTTCGGGCTCCAGGCGGTCCACGTGACCAACCAGGCCCTGATCTATCGCGTCCGTCCGGAAGCGCAGAACCGACTGACGGCAGCCTACATGCTCTTCTATTCGCTCGGCAGCGCGATCGGATCCTCTCTCTCCACGGTCGCCTATACGCATGCGGGATGGAACGGCGTCTGCCTGATGGGCGCGGCGATCAGCCTTACCTCGCTGCTCTTCTGGCTGGCGACAAGACCTACGGGATCCAAGCATGCGGAAGACGCGCAGCGTTGAACGGTTGAGTGAGCTGCGACAGCGCGGACCGAGGTTGGCTCAGCCAACGAGAAGGCCCCGCACGATGGCGGGGCCTCTGAGGGAACGGTCGACCGCCGCTCCTCGACGCTTATGCGGCCGGTTCAAAGTCGGTCGAGAGGGACACGGCACGCCATTGGGCAAGGATTTCTGCGTCCGATGCGTGCTTGGCTTCGATCGTGGCCACCGTGTCGCTGCCAAGCGGCAACCGCACCGGCGGATTTTCGGCATCAGCGAACGAGATCAAGACCTCTGCCAGCCTGTCGGGATTGCCCGGCTGGTTATGGCTGATCTCCTTCGCCTTGCTGCGAACGAAGCCGGCCGTCTCGGCATAGTCCTCGATCTCGATCGGGCTGATGCCGAGTGAGGTCGAGTCGAGAAAGTCGGTGCGGAAGTAACCGGGTTCGATCGCCGTCGCATGGATACCGAGCGGGGCAAGCTCTGCTGCGAGCGCTTCGGTCAGGCCTTCAACGGCAAACTTCGTCGAGCAATAGACCCCGAAGCCAGGGCCGCTGCGATAGCCGCCGATCGACGAGAAGTTCAGGATGCGTCCCGAACGCTGGCGGCGCATGTGCGGCAGCACGGCACGGGTGACGGCCAGCAGGCCGAAGACGTTGGTGCGATACAGGGCCTCGATCTCGGCACCGCTTGCCTCTTCGACCGCACCGAGCAGTCCGTAGCCGGCATTGTTGACCAGAACATCGATCCGGCCAAAGCGGGCGATCGCCTGCCCGACGGCCTGATGCGCCTGGGACTCGTCGGTAACATCGAGCGCTACGGCCAGAAGGTTGGGCTGTTTGCCGAAACGCTCGGCGATCGCCTTCGGATTGCGCGCCGTCGCGACGACCTGATCGCCCTTGGCGAGTGCCTTCTCAACGATGAGAGCACCAAATCCACGGGATGCTCCGGTAACGAACCATGTATGCATGTGAACCTCCTGTTTGTTTCGCCGCTCCATCGTCGGCGGCTGAGAAGGTTTTACCGCGCTCCATCTGCTGAGAAAATCGACTGGATTCTCCTTGAGCTAATGAGTAAAATTCATCAATGAGAACCGTATCGCCTTCCGACCTGTCCTCCTTCCTGGCTTTGGCCCGGCACCGAAGCTTCCGCCGCGCCGCTGACGAGGTCGGCTGCACGCCATCGGCACTCAGCCATGCCCTGAAGGCACTTGAGGAGCGGCTCGATCTCCGCCTCTTCAACCGAACGACCCGCAGCGTCGCGTTGACGGAAGCGGGCGAACTTCTGCTCGCGCGCGTCGCCCCCGCCTTCCGCGACATCGAGGATGCGCTTGACGACCTCAACAACTTCCGGGGCACACCTGTCGGGCGCTTGAAACTCAATGCGGCGCGCGCCTCCGCGAAGATGGTGCTTCTGCCTTTGGTCGCACGCTTTCTCGAAGCCTACCCGAAAATCAGCATCGAGATCGTCACCGACAACGACCTCGTCGACATGGTGTCGGAGGGTTTCGACGCCGGCGTTCGTTTCGGCGAGGTCATCGCGCAGGACATGATTGCCGTACCGATCGGGCCGCGCCAGCGCACGGCGATTGTGGCAACGCGTTCCTTCTTCGAGCGCTTTCCAAAACCGACCGCTCCCGATCACCTGAGGGAACTCCCCTGTGTCGGACTGCGCTTCGGCAGCGGCCGGCTTTACGCATGGGAATTCGAGCGCGGCGGCGTGGAACTTCAGGTCGAAGTGAGCGGCCCCCTGATCGTCGACGACCAGGACATGATGGTGGACGCTGCCCTTGCCGGAGCCGGCGTGACCTTCACCTTCGAGGATCAGGTGCTGTCGCTGATAGACGAAGGAAAACTTGTTCGGGTGCTCGAGGACTGGTGCCCCTACTACGGCGGCCTCTATCTATACTATCCGAGCCGACGGCAAATGCCGGCGGCGCTACGCGCCTTCGTCGATTTCATCAGGACTGCGGGTAGCGGGCTCGCCAAAAGCTAGCGCGAAGCTGCGTCTTGTGGCCGACCGCGCCGCGGTCGGACCATGTGCAGCCGATTCCGGGCAGCGCCGGCCCGAAGCAGGGCATGTCCTGGCTTACGCCTTGGTTTCACTTGCAAGCGACGTGGCCTCTGCGACGGCCAACGCGGCCATGGCAAGGGCAGCTTCGCGCGTTGCGGCAGCCGCGATGAAGCGGCCATTGTGGCAGAAGCTTGCGCCCGCGACCCCGCAGGCCGCTTCCAGTTCTCCGTTGGTCAGGCCGGCCCAGGCTGCGGGCAGGTCTGCGCGAAGCTCAAAGCCCTCATCGGCCTTGCGGATGCCCGTCAGGCACCAGTCTTTGTCACGCGGGTGAACGACGAACAACAGGTGATCGGCACCGGACTTCACGACGGCCGGACGGAAGGGCATGCCCATCGGCAGCTCGAGAACGCGACCATCCCCGGCACGGGCGATTTGCTGAAGAACGAGTGCCTCGGCTCTGAGCTTGGCGGCGCGCTGGGCGACGCTGGCCTCGACGAGCGCACGGGCAACCGCCAGGGCCGCCTGAAAGCCGCGATCGTCAGCCTCCTGGCCGGCCTCGTCGAAAACCGGCTTCAAGGTTTCCAAAAGCGCCGGCAGGGTGAGCCCTGCGAGCGGCCCGGCAACGGAAGGGTCGAGCGCACCATTATCCACCAGGTCGACCGGAAGCACGAAGCGTGCATCAAAGGCCGCATGGACCGCCTCGATATGGTCTTCAGGAACGCCTGAAGCGGCGAGATAGTCGCGGCCGTAGTGCTTCCAGATCAGCCCGAACGAACTGTAGGGCTGGCCGTCCTCTCTCAGCGGCGCGCCGCGCTGGTGATGATCGAAGATACCGGCCGCGGCGTCATATTGGCCACCCACATCGTAGACGATACGGTCTGCACCGGGCCTGATCCATTCCGGAGCCCGACTGCGGATCAGGCGAGCCTGCGGGAAAAGCCGCGTGAGAATGACGGTGGACAACAGCTCGTCGGCATGGAAGCCACCGGAATGGGTAACGAGAAACGCTGGGATCATCCCGATTGGCCTTATGGTTCGTTGAGTACGGAACGCACCACATAGCCATTGCTTGCTGCCACCTCAACCCACCATCGCTCCTTGCCCGCCTGGAGACCCGCGTGCGTCGCCCGGAGATCTTGGCGGGAGACGGATCGACGGCCGAGACTGGCCGACAATTATTTGGGCGCAGCTACTCCAGATCCATCGTGGTGAAGACGCGGCAATTGTCGGGCGCAGGCGTGCTTTTGCAAATCTGCGCATCGACCAGTTGGTCCACTGCCAGCGTGTTCGTCAGCAGAAGGGCCTTGAACAATTGCCAGAGACCGGGATTGCCAGCCGCATCGCGCGGGCCCTCGGCCAGCATCTGGTAGCGCACGCCCATTTCATCATAGTAGGCCGCCAGCTTTTTGCTGCTGGCTTCGTTTCCAGTCACCATCGGAATCTCTTCGACGATCGTCCCTTCTCCCGCGAGCCGTCGACTGCCTGACGCAAGGACGAGCGTACATGCCTGTGAGCAGGCTCCGAGCGAAACGGCCTTGCCGATATAGGCGGCTCCCTTTTGGTCGTTTGCGGTACAGTTCTTCTGATCGCGCTGACACCCGAAGAAAACGGTCGTGCCCACCGCCACGCTCAGTTTGCTTTTGCGGATGAGGCGGCCGAGTGCCATCGCAGCCGCCATGTCGCCACCGGGCGATCGCAGGACCAATGGCAGCTTGCGGCCTGCGAGCGTCTTCAAGGTTGCCTTCAGCAGGGCCGGTGTCTTCGGCCCGATGGTGCCCGCGGCGGAAATCCACTCCGGACATGTCGGCTCGCACCCGGCCTGGTTGGAGCGCACGACGACAAACCGCATCTCCTGCTCAGCCGCCATTGCCGGCCGCTCCATCAACAGGCTTGCGGCCAGCAGACAGATTACCAGCGCAACCCGTAGCAGGCGGGGCGTGGCTGCGCCGACGGGAGAACTCCATATTCGCATTCCGGTCTCCAACCCAAATCCCCTGGTCTAACGCTTCAGGTCCGACATGACGAAAACCCGACAATTGGCGGACGCCGGTACCGTTCTGCAGGTCTCGACCGAGGTCAGCAATTCGACCCCGCCCAGCTGCGTGATCAATTTCATCTCGGTCATCGCGACGGGTTCGATCTTGCGCATATCGGAGGCGGGCGTGATCTTCATCAGATCGATAACCGTGCGGCCGATGCCCATTTCCGCGAGGTAGGCGGTCAACTCGCGCTCCTGCGCCTTGGTCATCTCGTAGATCTTGCGGCTGCCGACATTCTTGCGGCTGACGACCTTCTTGCTGGTCACCTTCTTCTTGCCGTTGACGATACGGTACTCCTCCCGATACCGCGTCTGGGTCTGAACGAAGACAGTGGTGATCTGGTGAACGCCGAGATAGGCCCATTCCCCGGCCACTCGGCGGGTTCCGCCGGCGAACATCAGCGGACAGGCCGAATTGCAGTAGGCTCCGCCCGAATAGGCGATACCGATATAGCGGGCGCCCTTGCCGTCGTTTTCGCGGCAATCCTTCTGCTGCGGCTGGCAACCGATGAAGCGGGTTTTGCCGACCGCCACTTCAAGCCTTCGCGCTCTGATGAGCCGCCCTAGCGCCAGCGCAGCGTCGACGTCTCCCCCAGGTGACGTCACCACGACCGGCAGGCGGCGCTTGCCGATGGTTTTGAGCAGCTTCTTGAACTGCGCCGGGCTTTCGCGAACGATCGTCCCCTCCGCCGATATCCACTCCGGACAGGTTGGCTCGCACCCTGGCTGACCGCTGCGAACCACGAAGAACTGCATGTCAGCGCCGCCAGCCGGCGCCGCTCGAACCGTCGCGGCCGAGGCCAGGAGCCCAACCAACAGACAGACAATGACCACTGAACGCGAGAAAACTTCTCGTGGAAATGCCATGCCGATCAAAAAACTGTCCCTCTCCCGACTGTCCCTGCGCCGGCGGTCCAGGGATCTCGCCCGATCCCTTTTCGCATCAGCGTGGTGCGCGGCCCCCCGCAAATTTCATTCTGCAAATATGACTATCAAAACAAACAGTTCTTTCGCATCCATTGCTGCGAACGTGCGCGGGATGGCGAAAGAGAAATGAAAGTTGCGTCAGTCAATAATGAAACCAAAGATAGCATGGAGCCCGAACATAAGGCAACGATCATGGACGCGGAATCGGCCGCCGGCGCGATGCGATCGACCCACCTAAGCCATTGCAGCGAGACGATAGTTGTTCGCGCGGCGGCGATCAGACGCCGAGGGGCTGGATACACCGTCGACGCTTTGACAACATAGGCGCTCAAGGCAGGATTGCGATTCGATGACGATTTTCTTTAAGGCAGCAATTTCCGACGACGTAGCATTCGGAATGATCGAGCGGTGTTTTTCCGATCCGGACGACTATGACGGCTATCTCGATATCTTTGGCGATCACACCGAGCGGACCGTTTCATGGAGCAAGGGCAGGTCGGTGGACGAGTTCAAGGCCGAGATAACCGAAGCCCTGCGGTCCGCCTGGGAGAGCGCGCGTTTCTGGCAGGTATACGAGCGGCGCGAAGACCGGGACGATGCCGGAACCAATGAAATCCGGCGCGCCGCCATCAATCTGACGCGCACCTATGGCGGCGTCATCGTGATCACGTTGAGCCTGCTTGGCAGACGCAGCAGCACGCACGATCTCGAACTGGTGTTTGTCTGCTTCCAGGAAGACGCCCAACGCCGGAATTTTCGCGTGCGCTACGACGGAAAGTTCATTCCCGCCTGACGCCTCGCGCACGGTGCCGACAATAGCGTTTTTCCGACAAAGCGCTGGTCGGTCGGCACGTCACGTCAACCGATCAGCCATGTATGGGATGCCTACTTCAGGAACACCCGGAAGCGCCGCATGGCAAAGGCGAAGAGGATGGCGCCGATCAGCAGCAAGGCAAGAAGCTGAGGCCAGACCACGTCCAGACCGGCATCGCGAAAGAGAACCGCCTGCGCCAGAATGACGAAGTGTGTGTTCGGCGCCGCCAGCATGATGTTCTGGATGATCTCGGGCATGCTTTCGCGCGGCGTCATGCCCCCGGACAGGGCCTGTAGCGGCAAGAGTACGAGCATCAGCAGCAGACCGAACTGTGGCATGGAGCCGGCAATCGTGGCAAGCAGGATGCCCATCGAGGTGGTCGCAAAGAGTTGCAGGGCCGTTGCCAGCAGGAACAGCGCGAACGAGCCCTGCACCGGAACCGCAAGCGCGCCCTTGACGACGACGATCAGCGAGACCGCCGAGGCGAGCAGCACCACCAGCCCCATCGACCAGACCTTGCTGACCATGATTTCGAACGGGGTCACGGGCATGACCAGGAGGTGCTCCACCGTCCCGTGTTCGCGCTCGCGGATGAGGGCGGCACCCGTGAGCACGATTGACAGGATGGTGATGTTGGTGATGACGTTCATCACCGCGCCGAACCAGCCCTTGTTGAGCTCGGCATTGAACCGCGCCCGCAGAACCAGATCGACCGGCAGTTTCTGCTCGCTGCGGTGACGATCGAGGAAGCCCGAGACCTCGCCGGTGACGATCTGCTGGATGTAGCCATTGCCGGAAAAGGCCTGGCTCATGCGCGTTGCGTCGACATTGAGCTGGATCGTCGGGGAGCGGCCGGCCAATAGATCCGTCTGGAAATTCGGCGGAATGTCGAGCGCGAAGGTATCGAGCCCCTGGTCCATGCGGCGGTCCATTTCCGCCGGCGTGATCATCTGCGGCGGCACGAAATAGGGCGGATAGAAAGCCGTCGAGATCCGCGTCGAAACCGGCGAGCGGTCCTCGTCGACGATGGCGATTGCCGCACGGTTCAGCGTTTCCGGCATCGCGGTCGAGCCGGTATAGACCGACAGCGTGAAGGAATAGACGATCAGGATCAGCAGGATCGGATCGCGCCAGAGCCCCCAGAGTTCCTTGATGCCGAGATGGTAGATATGGGACAGGCGCATCGTCACCTCGCCTGTTTCTTGAGGGATAGCGTGCCCACCGCGAGCAGCACCGGCACCGCGATCAGCATCGGCACGAAGGCGCCGCCGAGGTCACCGAAGCCCAGAGCCTTGGAAAAGGTACCGCGGGCGATCGTCATGAAATGTGTGGTCGGGTAGATCTGGCCGATGAAGGCGCCCGCCCCTTCGAGCGAGGAGACCGGATCGATCATCCCGGAATACTGGATTGCCGGAATGAGCGTCAGGATCGCCGTGCCGAAGATCGCGGCGATCTGGCTCGACATGAAGGTCGAGATGACGAGCCCCATGGCCGTTGCCGCCGAGACGTAGATCAGCCCTGCGACCGTCCAGGCGAGCAGACTGCCGGTAAACGGCACCCGGAACACGAAGATTGCGAATGCCGTCAGCAGCACGAAATTGAGCATCGCCAGGGCAATGTACGGGATCTGTTTGCCGATCAGGAATTCGAGCCGCGTCACCGGCGAGACATAGAGATTGACGATCGACCCCAGCTCCTTCTCGCGCACGACGCTGAGCGCCGAGAGCATGGCCGGGATCAGCATCAGCAGGAGCGGGATGACCGCCGGCACCATGGCAACGATGCTCTTGACATCCGGGTTGTAGCGGAAACGCGTCTCGATCTTGAAGCTGCCGGTGGTCGCAGCCGCCCCATAGCGTTCGCGGATCTTGCCGGTCAGCCAATGGGCGTGCAGTCCCTGCACATAGCCCTTGACCGTTTCGGCACGGCTCGCCATCGCGCCATCGATCCAGGCGGCGATCTCCACCGTGTCGCCGCGCGCCGCATCGCGGGCAAAGCCCGGCGGGATCTCGATTGCGAGACTCAGTTCGCCGTTGCGCATACGCCGGTCGAGATCGGCATAGTCGGTGATCGGATCCTTCTCGATGAAGTAGCGCGAACCGGCGATCTCGAGGATGTAGTCGCGGCTGGTCGTCGTCTGGTCGCGGTCGAGCACCGCGAAGGTCAGGTCCTCGACATCCATGTTGATGCCGTAGCCGATGACGAACATCAGGATGACCGTGCCGATGGTGGCAAGCGTCGCGCGGATGGGATCGCGCACCAGTTCCAGCGCTTCGCGGCGGGTATAGCTGAACATCCGCCCGACGTCGAAAAACCCTGACTTCGGAGGCCGTTTGGTCTCGACGGGCTCCAACGGCGCCTTGGCCCTGACCACTGCGGGCGCCGGTTGCTTTGCCCCGGCGATCGCCTCTTCCAGATAGGCGATGAAAGCCTCCTCCAGCGTCGAGGCCGAACGGCTTTTCATTATGCCGGCCGGCGTATCGCTGACGAGCACCTTGCCCGCGTGCATCAGCGACATGCGATCGCAGCGCATCGCCTCGTTCATGAAGTGGGTGGAGATGAAGATCGTCACCTGATCGTTGCGGGAGAGATCGACGAGGATCTGCCAGAAACTGTCGCGCGCCACGGGATCGACGCCGGATGTCGGTTCATCGAGGATGAGGATATCGGGTGAATGGATCAGCGCGACCGCAAGCGAGAGCCGTTGGCGCACGCCGAGCGGCAAGGCGTCCGGCAAGGCCTCCATCACATCCGAGAGATCGAAGCGCTTCGCCAGTTCCTCGATCCGCTTGGGAATGCTGTCCGCCGCCATGCCGAACAGCTTGGCATGCAGTTCCAGGTTCTGCAGGACCGTGAGCTCGGTATAGAGCGAGAAGGCCTGCGACATGTAACCGACACGATGACGCACGTCCATGTCGCGCGGGTCGACCTCACGCCCGAAGAGCTTTGCCTTCCCTTCGCTGGCGGCAAGCAGGCCCGTCAGCATCTTCATCGTCGTCGTCTTGCCGCAGCCGTTGGAGCCGAGGAAGCCGAAGATCTCGCCGCGGCCGATGCGGAAGCTCACATTGTCGACGGCAACGAAATCGCCAAAACGCATGGTGAGGTTGTTCGCCTCGATGGCGATGTCGTCGCTCGCGCCTTCGGGGCGCGGCGGAATGACGACGTCGTGATGTTCGCCCCTGATCTCCTCGGGAAGCAGCGCGATGAAGGCGGCGTCAAGCGTGTCGACGCCGGTCTTTTCAAGCAGTTGATCGGGCGTGCCCGTTGCCAGCACCCGGCCCGCATCCATTGCCACCAGCCAATCGAAGCGCGCCGCTTCTTCCATATAGGCGGTCGCGACGATGACACTCATGCCCGGCCGCTCAGAGCGGATGTCGTCGATCAGCTCCCAGAACTGCCGTCGCGACAGGGGGTCCACGCCGGTCGTCGGCTCGTCGAGAATCAGGAGATCGGGATCGTGGATCAACGCGCAGCAAAGCCCGAGCTTCTGTTTCATGCCGCCGGAGAGCTTGCCGGCAGGGCGCTCCGCAAAGGGGGCAAGCCCGGTGCTTTCGAGCAGGCTGGCAATCCGCCTCTCGCGTTCCTCGCGATCGTGGCCGAAGAGCCGGCCAAAAAAGTCGACATTCTCGAAGACGGAAAGCGTTGGATAGAGGTTCTTCCCAAGACCCTGCGGCATGTAGGCAATACGCGGGCAGGTCCGGCGCCGATGGCCGGCATCGGCAATGTCGCCGCCAAGCACCTCGACGCGCCCCGCCTGTACGGCGCGTGCGCCGGCGACGAGTGACAGCAGGCTCGATTTCCCAACGCCGTCGGGCCCGATCAGCCCGGCCATGCAGCCCGAGGGTATGTCGAGCGTCACGTCATCCAGCGCCTTGGTCTTGCCATAGGAAAGCGTGACGGCGCTCAGACGAACCACGGGCTCTGCCGGCGGCAGGCCGGCCCGATCAGGGGCTGCCATCACTGCACCAGCGTGCCGGTCTGGCTCGCCGGCCACTCTGCATTCGGATCGACTTTCACATAGGCGACGCCCGGAAGACCGGTTTTCACCATGCGGATGTACTTCTTCAGCAGTTCCTTCGGAATTTGCGCCTTGATGCGGAAGGTCAGCTTCTGCCGCTCCTCTGCCGTCTCGACCGTCTTCGGCGTGAACTGCGCGACGTCGGCGACATAGGAAACCTTGGCGGGAATGATGTATTGCGGTGCGGCGTCCAGCACGAGCCGGACTTCGCTGCCGATCGACAGGCGTCCGGCCTGATCCGTCGGCAGGAAGAACGTCATGTAGACATCGCCGAGATCGACGAGATTAAGCACGCGGCCGCCGGCCGCCAGCACTTCGCCCGGCTGGACCACACGATACTGAATACGGCCGTCGCGCGGCGAGACCAGGGTACTGTCGTTGATGTCGGCGATGATGCTTTCGACCGACGCCTTGGCCGCCTCGACCGAGGCTTCGGCATCGACGACCTGGGACTTCGCCGAATTGATCGCCGCATTTGACGCGGCGAGCGATGCTTCCGCGGCGCTGGCGGCAGCGCGCGCGCCCTCGGCGGTGGCCCTGTCGTCGTCGAGCACCTGTTGCGAAACGGTGCTCGTCTTCACGAGTTGTTCGGACCGGGCGAGCCGCCGTTCGGCAGCGTCCAGTTGTGCGCGCCGCTGCGCGAGGACAGCCTCCGCCGCCGCCTTTTCCGCTTCGCGCTGCGTGACCAGGTTCTTCGCCGCTTCGACGCTGATGATCGCACGCTGCTGCTGCGCTTCGGCCTGCCGCTTGTGCGCTTCCAATTGCACGGTATCCATCTGGGCGAGCACCTGGCCGGCAGTGACGAAATCGCCCTCATCCACCAGGATTTCCTTTATCCGGCCTGCCGTCTTGGTCGAGATGTCGATCTCAACTGCTTCGATGCGTCCGTTGCCGCTCGCGATCCCGGCGGGTAGCGCATTGCGATCCATGTTCTGCCAGGCATAGTAGCCGCCCGCGAGCGCCAGAATGACCAGACCAACCAGGAGCCAATTCTTCCGGGCTTTTTCCATTTCAGCGTCCCACCATCAAAACGGACCACGAGAATAGCCCGCGACCACTCAAACACAACCGGGAATAGGCCCGAAGGACGAGGCTGCCGCATTGACTCATGTCAATTGCGGGTCAGGCGCCTTGGTGCCAAATGCCGGGTTGTTATTGGGATCTGTGGCTCTTGATCGCTTGGGACGGCGAAGCCCGTCCTCGCCGTTCGAGCAAACGGGACCTCTGTTCAGTACGCGCTCGGTCGGACTATCGGCCAGATCCGTGGCCGTGTGGCCTACCGCGCCAGCGCGACGCGGCGTCCGCTGACGGGCTGTTCCAGAACATCCATCTGCACGTCGTAAATCCGCGCCAGTTCTTCCGGCGTCATGATGTCGGAAGGCGTGCCCTCCGCGATAAGGCGGCCGGAATGGAGCGCCACGATGCGGTCGCAGAAACGCGCGGCCATATTGATCTCGTGCAGTACCGAGATGATGGTGATGCCCTTGTCCCGGCAAAGGTCGCGGGTCAGTGCCAGCACCTCGAGCTGGTGGCCGATGTCGAGGGCGGAGATCGGCTCGTCGAGCAGCAGGCAGGTGGCATCCTGGGCGACGAGCATGGCAAGCCAAACGCGCTGGCGTTCCCCGCCCGACAGACTGTCGACCTCCCGGTTGACAAACGGCTCGATGCCGGTGACCTCGATCGCCTCTTCGACCTTCGCCTTGTCGGCCGCCCCGAAGCGGCCGAGCGCGCCGTGCCAGGGATAGCGGCCAAGTGCGATCAGTTCCCGTGCCAGCATGCCGGGTGCTGGCGGCGTATTCTGCGGCAGATAGCCGAGCCGCCGGGCGAAGGCCCGCGTTCCCCAGCCAGCAAGCGGCTTTCCCTCGAAATCGATACGCCCAGTCGTCGGCGCGAGCTGTCGCCCGATCAGCTTGAGCAGCGTCGATTTGCCGGAACCATTATGGCCGATCAGCGCGATGGAATGCCCGGCCGGGATCTCCAACGTCAGAGGGTGCAGCAGGTTGCGCCCATCGATCGCAAAGCTCACATCATGGAGCGACAGAACGGCCTGGTCGCGGGCGATGGGTGGAGTTTCAGTCGCGTGGTTCTGCATCTTTTCGTTCCGGACAGGATTGCTGGACCTGCTGTTGGTCTCATCGATAGATATCATTGACTGCAAAAGGTCGAAGCATTGATCGGGCAGGCTGTGCCGCATTTCTTCAGGCCGTCGAGCTTGTAGCGGATGCAGCAGACCTTGCGCTGGAGACAGGCACCGCCCGCGACACCCGGGATCGTCTGCGTCAGCCGAAAAAGGGGATGGTCCGCAGCGATCAGCGTCTCCATCTCGCGCAAGCGCGCCGCGACATCTACCGGCATGGCCTCCTGTGACCAAAGATCATCAACATGACGGCAGGCGCGGCAAAACGCGAAGGACGCATTGCTCCAGTGCACCCGTTCGGACGTGGCCGTCACGTTCGCCATCCGGACGATCAAAGGTCGCACATTGTCTTCGACAATCCCCCGCAGGCGCGCGCTCAACGGAGCGGGAGCCGCGCGTTTCAGCACGAACCGGACGGGCGTCGCCATATCGGATAGGCCGACCTGAACGTCCGGTAACGTCATCGAAAACCAGATGTCGTGAACGAGGCCATAGGCGATAACGGGTCTGAGCAGCCGGCCGAAGTAACCCTGCGTCCATAGCGACGCCGCGGCCCGGCGATCGCCCGGCCCCCACCGCCGCAACAGTCCATCCAGTGCGTTCGCAACCGGCCCTGGCTCGAGAATGCTGTCCAGGCTGACGAGATCATCGTCTTCAGCCGGCACTGCGTGGCTCAGGGCTGCATCCGCGAACGGAATCGGAAGCACCGGAAGCTGGTTCACCATCATCTGTGCCGTCCCAGAAGCCAGATGAGGTAGGGCGCGCCGACGAGTGCCGCGAAGAGGCCGAGCGGCAGCTCGTAGGGGAAGGTCGCCGTGCGGGCGCCGAAATCGGCAAGGGCCATCAGGATCGAGCCGAGCAGGAACGAGCCTGCCAGGTGCTGCGGCGCCGTGACGAGACCGGCGCGCAGGACGATATGCGGCGCGACGAGCCCGACAAAGCTCAAGGGCCCGACAAGCAGGGACGCCGCACCGGTCGCAGCACCCGAAAGAAGCAGAAGAAGCACGCGGCTCAACCGCACCGACAGGCCAAGCGACAGGGCGATCGACGGTCCGAAGGGCAGGATCGTCAACCAGCGGCTCAACAGCAGTGCCGCGGCAACGACGAGCAGAGAAAGAATGCCGAGGAAAATCGCAGTCGCCGGCGTTGCCGTGGATGCCGAACCACCGAGCCAGGAGAGAATTTGCCACGACCGCTGATCACCGATCGCCAGCAGCGCCGACAGGACGGCCGAACTGAAGGAACCGACCGCCACGCCCGCAAGCAACAGCTTTTCCGGCGGCAGATGCCGGCGGCTGGCAAAGACCAGCACCGCCAGCATGGCAATGAGCGCGCCGAGCCCTGCGCCAGTGAAGACCACGACTGTGCCGCCATCCGGCGCGAATGTGAGCGCTGCGGCAAAGCCAAGGCCGGCACCGCCGCTGACGCCGACGACCTCGGGGCTGGCCATTGCATTGCCGGTCATGCGCTGCAGGATCGCGCCGGTCACGGCCAGCAGGCCGCCGGCCGCGGCAGACGCCAGGAGCCGAGGCCATCTGAGCGGTGCCAAGTCGAGCGTCTCCGCCCAACTCAGGATCTTCCAGCCATGTCCGGACGGCCCGACGACGAATGCGATCGCGACAAGGACCGGCACGAGAACCAGAAAGGCGGCAAATGCTATTTTCAGATTGCCGCGGTGGACGCTTTCCCGCGCCTCGTGCGGCACTTCCATGCTTCGCACCTTGGGCAGAAGCCAGAGCAGCAAAGGACCGCCAACAAGTGCGGTGACCGCGCCCGTCGGAAAATTCTCGCTGGAGGCACGCGCGACGGTTTGCACGATGCTGTCGCAGAGCCAGAGGAAAAGCGCCCCCGCAAGTGGCGACAGCGCGACGATCGCCGCTGGGCGGCGGGCACCGCAGGCGCGCACGAAGGCTGGGGCGGCAAGGCCGACGAAGCTCACCAGGCCAACCGCTGAGGCGACGAAGCCGGCAAGTGCCGTGGCGATCGCGGCGATTGCGAAGCGAATGCCACCGAGATTGACACCCAGGCTGCGCGCGCTCGTGTCGCCAAGCCCCAACACCAACATCGGGCGGATCAACAGGCCGGCAAACAGGCCGAGGAGCACCAACTCCAGGCCAAGGCTTTGGAACACTGACCAGTCCTGCTGACTGAGGGATCCGCCGTTCCAGGTCACAAGCGACATGAGGTACTCACCCCGCGCGAGCGTCATCGCTGCGGACAGGGCTGCGGCTGTCACCCCCACAAGCAGGCCGCAGACCACCATCGTCACCGGCTCGAAAGCCCGACGCCAACCGAGCGCGAAGACGATCGCCGCTGCCCCGGCGGCGCCGGCGAGCGCGACCAAAGTTCGGTGGCCGTCGACGATCTCAGGCACATAGAGCGTCGCCGCTACGATCGCGAGCTGAGCGCCGGCCGAGATGCCGAGGGTCGAGGGATCGGCAAGCGGATTGCGCAGAAATTGCTGGAGAAGCGCCCCGGATAGTCCGAGTGCGGCGCCCGCGACCAGAGCGACCGCTGCCCTCGGGAACAGGCTATAGGCCAGGATGATCTTGTCGAGCGTGAGCTCGGCGGGAGGGGCCAACAGGTCTCCCCATTGCGAAAACGGGACCTGGCTCGATGCGGCCAGCGCGAAGAGCATGAGGCTGGCGAGCAGGCTGGCCGACAGGAAGGACCATGCCCGCATCGTCATCCGCGCCGGTCTCCTGCAAGCATCGCCTCGGCAAAGAGGCGCGCAAACCGCAGGCCCGCAGTAACACCGCCGTAGGGATTGACGTTGGCGAGCTGGATGACCCGCCCCTTGCGGACCGGCTCCAACGAATTCCAGATGATGCTGTTTCGAAGGCCACTGCGCGCCTCGACCGGCACCTCGGAAACGATGACGATGCGTGCGTCGGGATCTGCCGCCAGGTTTTCGATCGAGACGGGTGCCGCAAAGGTGAAGCGCGAACGATCCGTCCAGGCATTCGGCAGGCCGAGCCGGGCGAGCATGTCGCCGAACATGCTGTCGAAACCAAAGACGCGGACATGCCGCGCGTCGCCGATATTGACGATATAGGTGGACCTGTTCGCGAAGGGAGCGAGCGTCTGCCTAAAGCCTTCGATTTCGCCGACTATCTCCTTCAGCAGCGCCTCCGCCCTGTCGGAGCGTCCGAGACGCTCGCCGAGCGCCTTCACCGCTGCGAGCGCCTTTTCGAAAGGCGGCTCGCCCCGCACGTAGAATGGCAGGGAGAAAAGCGGCGCGATCCGGCCGAGCGCCGCCTCGTGGCGTACATAGAACGGCGAGATCAGGATCAGGTCCGGCCTGAGCAGGTGAAGCAGTTCGAAATTGGGCGAGCCGCGCAGACCGAGATCGACGACATCTGCAGGTAAGTCGGGCTCGACGGCATCGCTTCGAAACTGAATGAGCTCCGTCGCGGCGACCGGGGTAAGGCCGAGCGCGCACAGCGTCTCCAGCATCGCCCAGTCGATCGCGGCTATGCGCAAGGGCGCGCCGGCCCTGGCCATCGGCGCGGCGAGCAAAAGCGCCGCGCCGAGAAGCAGCTCCCGGCGACTGACAAAAGGACCCAATGCCCGCTCTCTCAATTCGCTACCAGCTATAGGTCAGCTTCCCCATAAACGTGCGGCCGTCGCCGTAGTAGCAGCCGAACGAGCTGCAGCTTGCGACATAGTCCTTGTCGAAGAGATTTTGAACGTTGAGCGACGCCTTGTAACCATTCTTCTTATAGGAGAGCGCGAAATCGGCGAGCACGACCGAATCTAGTTCGAAGGTGTTGGCGCTGTTGCCGTAGCGCTGGCCGACATAACGCACGCCCGCCCCAATGCCGAGACCTTCGAGTGCCGTGTCTTCCTGGAAGGTGTAGTTCGCCCAGAGGCTCGCCATATGCTCCGGCACGTTTTCGACGCGATTGCCGTCGTCGGCGCCCGCTGCGATCCGGGCATCCGTGTAGGTGTAGGCCGCCCGCAAATCGAGCCCTTGTGTTATGCTCGCGACACCTTCGAGTTCCAGGCCGCGGACATTGACCTCGCCGATCTGCGACGAAATGCCGGCGATGGTGCGCAGCACATTCTTCTGCTTGAGGTCGTAGACGGCCGCCGTGAAGAAGCCGTTCCAATCCGTGGGTTCGTATTTCACGCCGAGCTCGACCTGCTCGCCCGAAGTCGGCTCGAAAGGCCTGCCGTCCGGAGCAGCGCCGATCACCGGCTCGAAGGACGTCGAGTAGCTGACATAGGGCGCAATGCCATTGTCGAAGATATAGCTGAGGCCGGCCCTGCCGGTCAGCTCATGATCGTCCTGGTCGAGCGGACGGGAAACGCGCGAGAGCCCATTGAGCGACGTTCCCGAGCTGCTGGTCCAATCCTGCCTGAGGCCCAACGTTGCGCGCCAGCCTCCGAGCGCCAGTTCGTCCTGCACGTAGACGCCAAGCTGCAAAAGCTCGCTATCGACGGTCGTATCGAGCGTCGGCGCGATCAGCCGGATCGGTCCGCCATAGCTTGGCGAGCGCACGTCGAGCGGCGTTGCCTGGAAGAAGCGGGTGCGCACATTGTTGTCGAAGTAGCGATAGTCGAGGCCCACAAGCAGCGTATGGTCGACCTCGCCGGTCGAGAATTCGCCCTGCAGATTGTTGTCGATATTGACGGTGTTGAGCGCCTCGTCCTGGAAGGTCGCGTTTCGGCGGAGTGTCCGGCCGTCAGCGGCAAGACCAAGCGTCGACATGCCAAGCGACTGGTAGTCCCAGTCGAAGTCGGTGTAGCGGAAGTTCTGCCGGAAGATCCAGTTCTCGCTCAGGCGATGCTCGAGTTCGTATCCGAGGTTTGTCAGCGTGCGGCTGGAGCGGTCGAAGGATTCGTCGCCGACATAAAAGTCGCGCGGCAGGCGAAAGTCGGTGGCGTTCAGCGTATATTGCGGCGGCAGGCCCGAGGGCGTGCCGGGATTGTCGTGCTGGACGCTCGCAAGGATCGTCAGCTTGGTGTCCTCGTCCGGCTGCCAGGTCAGCGCCGGCGCAATGAAGTAGCGATCGTTGTCCAGTTCGTCGACCTGGGCAGCGGCGTTCTTGCCAAGACCGGTCAGCCGGTATGCAAAATCCGACTCCTCGCGAAGCGTACCGCCGAAATCGAAGAAGCCACCAAAGGTCTCGTAGCTTCCGCCCTGCACGCCGACTTCGCCGAAATTCTCGAAGACCGGCCGTTTGCTGATCATGTTGATGATGCCGCCCGGATTGCCCTGGCCATACATGACCGAAGCGGGTCCGCGAAGGACGTCGATGTTTTCAAGCCCGTAGATTTCAACGGCCGGTGCGCCGGCGGTGCGCATCATCCTGAGCCCGTTCAGGAACTGGACCTGGCGACCGTCGAAGCCGCGGATGATCGGCGCGTCGAAGCGGGGGTCGGCGCCGAAGGGCTGTCCGAAAACGCCGGGCGTGTAATTCAGCGCCTGCCCCACGGTCTGGGCACCCTGCGCCTCGATCTGGTCATGGGTGATGACGGACACCGACTGCTGCGTCTCGAGCAGGGGCGCGCCGGACTTCGAAGCGGTGCGGCTCGACTTCGCCACATAGCCCTCAACCGGGCCGCCGGCCTCCCTGTCGCCTTTCGCGACGATCGCCTCAAGCTTGGTCTCGGCTTGCTGCTGCGCCAGTGCGCTCTGTCCGGCGGACCCCACGAAGGCGACGGACGTTAACAGCAGCCAATGAATGCGTGACATGGGATGACGAAAGCCTCTGCGCGCGCGGCATCTGCGCGCTCAATCTGGAGTAATTTTGTCATCTTTCTATAGTCAAATTTTCCGGCTTTCCAATAACTCGGCACAGGATTTTTCAGAACTATCGATTATGATATGCGCGCACAGCATCGTTTTCAGTTATTGCATTGCGAGGCCCCATGTCGGCTCCAAAATCGCCACGCGCCGCGACCTTCGAACTTCGCCATCTGCGCTATTTCATCGCTCTCGTGGAGGAAAAGAATTTCGAGCGCGCCGCCGCCCGGCTCGGCATTGCCCAGCCCGGCCTCAGCCAGCAGATCCTCAATCTGGAAAGCCTGGTCGGCATCCCGCTGCTGAACCGCGCGAAACGTTCCGTGCAGCTGACACTGTCGGGGCAATTGCTGTTTGATGAGGCCCGAAAGATCGTCGCCCAGGCCGACCTCGCGCTGTCCGAACTGCAGCGGGTCGGCCGCGGCCAGACGGGCAGAATATCGATCGGCTATGTCGCCTCGGCCGCCTATTCGGGCGTGCTGACGGAATCGCTGACTACCTTCCGACAAGAATTTCCCGACATCGAGCTTCAGCTTGTCGAGATCGAAATGCGCCAGCAACTCACGATGATCTCGGAAGGCGAACTCGACTTCGGCTACATCCGCCCGCCAGCGCCGATCCCGGCCGGCCTGACGACGACCACCGTGTTGCGCGAGCCGCTGGTGGTGGCGCTGCCGGAGGCGCATCCGCTCGCCGCCCAGCATGCGATCGATCTCGCAGCGCTCTCGGACCAGACCTTCATAACGCCGCGCCAACCCGCCGATGTCGGCTTCCACTCCAATACGCTCGACGCCTGCAAGGACGCCGGGCTGGCGCCAAAGGTCAGTGCAACAGGCCGAGATTTTACCACCATCATGAGCATGGTCGCGGTGGGGCTCGGCATCGCGCTCGTGCCGCAGTCGCTGCAATGCCTGCAGCTGCCCGGCGTGCGCTATGTTTCACTGGCGCGAAACCGCGTCACGTCGGACCTCGCGGTCGCCTCTCGCAAGGTCGAAGGCTCGGCGGCCGTGCGCGCCTTCGTCGCCCACCACCGGGCGCGCCACACGCGAGGCGCCTAGGGCTTCGCGCAGGCCTTCGCGGATGGCGGCGCGCGTCCGTAACATCAGAGATGCTGCGGATGGCGCGGATCATCATGCGGCTTCAGAAGGAAGCGACGGGCCACATCGCGATAACCGCGATAGACGAGGCCGCCGTTGATCGCCAGCAGCGCACGTCTGTGCCGGCGATAAAGTGCCGGGATCTGGTACCAGGGAATACCCGGCCGCTGGTGATGCAGCACATGCAGGTTGTTGTAGAGAAACAAGAGACCGAAAAGCGGCGTGTCTTCGACGATCGCCGTCCGTTCCTCGTGATGGCCGGCATAACGATGTTCCGCATAGGAGCGAAGCCGCGTCAGTGCGGCACCGACATAGACGAAGCCGAAAAGGTAGAGCCAGAGCGGCATGCCGCAGACCGCGACGACCCAGGCGAGCACGATGGCGACGCCTGCCCCGTGCGAGAGCCAGGTCCTTGCCCGCTCCCTGTCACCCCGCACGATCAGCACCAGTTCCTGTGCGAGGAAGCTCAGGATCATGACCAGCGGCCCGAGCGTCAGCCGACCGAGCAAAGTCGTGTTCCACTCTGCAAGCTTCCGCCCCACCTTGCCCATGCCTTCCCAGGCGGCCCGGGTGAAATAGGAGGACTCCGGATCCTCGATCGGATCCGTCAGATGTTCGTCGCGATGGTGGACGAGGTGGCCTTCCAGATAGATCGCATAGGGCAGCCAGAGAGACAGCGGCGGCCATCCGATCGCATCGTTGATACGCTGATTGCGCGTCGGGTGCCCGTGAATGACCTCATGCTGCAGCGAGCCGTGCCAGGCAATCAGCCAGCCGCCAAGACCGATCACGAGGACAATCGGAAGCGACTGCCAGAACCAGGTCAGAGCGAGAAAGCCACCATAAATGGCCACGACCAGCGCTATGGTCTGCCATTCGACGCGGGCGATGGCAGTTAGGTTCGATTGTGGGGGCAGTGCATCAGTCGACATGCGGTGTCCGGCCGGAAAAGCGATAGATTTCAATCGCCAATATAAAAAGCCGGCCAATGGGAACGCGCCGCATGGCTTTGCGGCGAAGCGGCGCAAACGGGAATACTGCTTGCGCCAAACGCCGCAGCGGTAAAATATTTATTCTATGTAATTTATATTCTATTTCGGTCGTTGTGTTCGCGACAGGTCGCCATGTGCCGATGAACCGTCAGGCGATCGTCGGGTATCCTTGACCGGCAGCATCGCGATCAAGCGCCGCCAGGGCCTCGTAATCACTGTCTCCGAGCAGGCTGATACCGCGCAGCGATAGCGTATCGCAGATCTCAGCAAGCGCCGGATCTGCGATGGTTTCCGCAAGCACGCGGCGCAGCAGCACGAGATCCTTTGCCGGCGTCGATGCCGCGGTGATGAAAGGCAGACCCGGACCCTTTTTTGTCTCCGCCAGAATGCGCACGCCTGCGACGCGATCGGGGTCGAAGCGCAAGGTGTTGCCGAAGGTCACGCAGTCGATCGCCGCGATGTCGGCGACCCCGCTCGAAACCGCGTCGATGCTCGCCACATGGCCGCCGGTCTGAAGCACCGACGAGAAGAACCGTCCGTCGATCGCATGGGGCGCCACAGAGGCGCGGAACAGGTTGTAGCCGGAATTGCTGCCGGGATCGTTGATCGCCGCGCGTGCCCCCCGCAGATCTTCGATCGAGCGCGCGGCGGACTTGGCGCTGACGATGATGAAGCTGCATTTGAGCGGACCGTCGCAGCCCGGCAGTCCGTAGACCGGCGTCGCCACCAGTTGCACCTGACCGCGCAGACGCTGGACATAGGGATAGCCGCAGGTCTGGCCGAACAGGAGGTCGGGACGAAGCCAGGCCTCGTCATAGCGCATATCCTCTTGCAGAGCCGTGGGCGCATCGACCCCCACGGCACGAAGGCGGTCCGCCAGCGCCTCCCAGAACTGCCGCGTCGCATCCTTCAGCGGCGCCGGACTGACATACATGGCAAGACTTGCGATGGGCATGAGCGACCTCGGAGCAACCTCGTGAAGGCGATCAAAAACCTATGCATTGCATAGACTTAATTCGCAAACGAAATCTAAGCGAGCCCCGAGGGCCACCGCGACAATAAGAGTCTATTGGACGCGCTTCAGGATCTCTGCCGCGACCTCCGTGGCGCTCGCCGGGTTCTGGCCGGTGATCAGTTCGCGGTCGACGATCATGTTCGGCTGGAAGGGCGTATCACCGTTGGCGATTGCGCCGCCAGCCAAGGTTAGCGCATCCTGCGGATAGAACTTCATCTCGCCGCCCTTCAGCAGCGGCTTGGCCATTTCTTCCTCGCCATTGCTGAAGACCGTCATCCGATAGCCGGCATAGATCCAGCCGGCATCGGCGGCAGCCTGACGGCCCGCTGCCAGTTCGCCGGTAAACGCAACCGACTCGGACAGTGTCGACAGAAGCGCGATCGGCCCGTGGCACATCAGGGCGGTCGTCTTGCCGCTCGCGTGAAAATGCCGAAGCAACTCGCCGAGGTCCGCGTCGACAAGCAAATCCTGCATCGGCGCATGCCCGCCCGGAACATAGACGGCATCGAAATGGTCGTAGCCGATCTGTTCCACCCGCGACAGACTGACAACCGGTGTCTCCGCCGGCGAGGTGATCTTGAGCTTGCCGAGCAGCGCTTCGCTTTCCCGCATCGCCGTTTCATCGCCGCCGAAATACATCCTGTCGATCGACGTACGGTCGACGCTGGGCGCCATGCCTTTCGGCGTCGCGAAGGTTAACTCGTGGCCGGCGTCCAGGAACGCCTTCACCGGCTGCATCAATTCGTTGAGGTAGAAGCCGGTCTCGAAAACCTTGCCATCCTTGAGGTCCAGGCTGTTTTCATCCGAAAGCACGACCAGGATATTGCCGGCATGCGCGTGCGTGGCGCCGAGGACGATTGCCATCGTCGCCGTCAGGGTCATCAGCATTTTCATTTTTATATCTCCAAATGGAAGTCTCACGACCTCCTGCAACTGGGTTTTCAGGCGACAAGAACGTCACGAAGGGCCTCGCCGACGCCTGTGGCGGACTGCGGATTCTGGCCGGTGATCAATCGGCCATCGACGACCACCTTCGACGTCCAGTCCGGCGCCGGGTGATGCCGCGCGCCGCGCTCTACGAGCGTGCTGGCGAGCAGGAAGGGCACGGTCTTGTCGAGACCGACGGCGCGTTCTTCTGAATCGGTGAAGGCGCTGACATTACGACCGGACACCAGGTAGCTGCCGCCGGAAAGCTTGACGTTTACGAGCGCCGCCGGGCCATGGCACACCGCCGCGACAGCACCGCCGGCCTCGAAGATCGAACGGGTCACCCGGTCGACCGCGCCGCTTTGCGGCAGGTCCCACATGGCGCCGTGGCCGCCGGCGAAAAAGATCGCAGCGTAGCGCGAGGGGTCGACCTCATCGAGCTTGGCGGTCGTGCGGATC
Source organism: Ensifer sp. Root278 (assembly GCF_001429285.1). Taxonomy (GTDB): domain Bacteria; phylum Pseudomonadota; class Alphaproteobacteria; order Rhizobiales; family Rhizobiaceae; genus Ensifer. The sequence goes on along the minus strand of NZ_LMJJ01000043.1, from coordinate 189,769 downwards.
GCGGCGCGAAACGCCTCGTCGTTCCAATAGCGCTGGTTGATCGTGTCTTCGAGATCGAGACCGTCGATCGGCGGTTCACCCCCTTTGATCGACGCGAATTCGACGGAGATCCCAGCCGCTTCGAGCACGGCCAGCGGGTGCGTGACCTCACCGAGATAGAAGCCGGTCGGCTGGCCGCCGTCGCCCTTGGTGCCGTGGCTGGTGAGAACGAAAAGCACGGGTTTTCCGGCTAACGGGGCTGTCTCCGTCATCATCACTTCCCTTTTTGGAATGGGCCCGACGTCGCGGGCGTTGCTGATGGCGTCTATTTATTATCTCCGATTTCGGCGATAAATTCGCTTAGAAGGAAATGATTTGGTCTTGAAAGGCAAAGATGCGCCGCTTCGATCACCTCGCCGACGTCGAGGCTTTCATCACGGTCATGGACAGGGGTTCGATGACGGCCGGCGCCGTGGCGCTCGGTACGACGCCTTCGGTGCTGAGCCGGGCGATCACCCGGCTGGAAACGAAGCTCGGGACCCAACTGATGCGGCGAACGACGCGGCGCATCAGCCTTACGGAAGCGGGACGCACCTATCTGGAACAGGTCCGCTCGGCGTTCGAGACGATCGATCAGGCGGAGCGGGCCGTTCAAGGCACAGGCATTCTGGCCGGTCGGGTCCGCCTCAGCGTTTCCACCACCTACGGTCATTTCCGCCTGCCGGAAAAGCTGACACGCTTCGCGCTGAAGCACCCGTCGGTCATCGTCGAACTGTCAGTGGCCAACCGCAACGTCGATCTGGTCGCGGAAGGCTACGACCTGGTCATACGACTCGGCCAACTTCCCGATAGCGGCATGATCGGGCGAAAACTCGAGGACGCACCGCTAAGGTTGGTGGCATCTCCCGCCTATGTGGCGCGGCACGGGCTGCCACGCTCGATCGACGATCTTACGGCACATACGTGCCTGCTGTTCATCATGCCGAGAACCGGCCGTCCCGGTCCGTGGTTGTTCCGGGTCGATGGGCATGACATCGACTGGGTGCCGCAGGGTCCTGTCCATGTCGAGGATGATGTGCTCGGCACCGTATCCCTGGCAGAGGCGGGCCTTGGCATATGTCAGACCTATGACTTCGTCGTGCGCGATCGCCTGGCGCAGGGAAGCCTGGTCGAACTCCTGCCGGATTTTGGCGGCCGATCGCGGCCCTTCTCCCTCATCTACCCGCCGCATCGTCATCTCTCTTCCGCAACACGAGCGTTGATTGAGTGTCTTTTGGAATAGGCTGACAGGCGCGGGGCTGCCTCAGGACATGTGGCATCCCCGCGCACAGGACGCCTCAGCCGTGCCAGTGCGAGCAGCGGATCACGCAGCAGAAATTGCCGCGGCGCGAGACTACGCACTGGGCCGTCGCCGAAGATCTCGCGCGGCGCTTTCCTGAGGTCACCGTCGACGAGGACGCGATCCATGTCAGCGACGGGCCGGCGCGCACGGCGGCCGGCGTGACGGCGGGGCTCGACCTGGCGCTGGCACTGGTCGAGGAGGACCTCGGGCATGAGATCGCCAAACGCGTGGCGAGCCAGCTGGTGATGTTCTTCAAAAGGCCCGGCGGGCAGATGCAGTTCAGCCGCAAGGGCGAGGCCATGCCAGCGGGCCGGTCCGCGCTTCAGGAATTGCAGCGCTGGATCGCGGCCAATCCGCGCACGATCACAGCGTTGCAAGACTCGCCAGCCGGATGGATCTCAGCCCGCGCCGTTTCTCCCGGCTCTTCCGCAGCGAGGTCGGCATCACGCCGGCAACCTGGGTCGAGGAGGCGCGGGTCAACGCTGCCCGCCGCCTTCTCGAGCAGGGACACGAAGCCCCCAAGCAGGTCGCGGCTCAATGCGGCTTTTCCGATGCCGATACGCTGCGCCGTGCCTTCATGCGCCATGTCGGCGTGACGCCGGCAGAGTACCGAAAGCGCTTCGCCAGCCCGGCTCTTCCGGCCGGATAAACTGGCAGGCTGCCGCCCCTACTCGGCCGCCTGAATCCTCTCTCGCGGCTTGCTCAGATAGGGCAGCGCGAAGAGATAGAGGCCGGTCGGCACAAGCACGGCAAGCGGCGGCAGTGGCATGAGATAGACCCATTCGGGAAGCGTCGTCAGAGCCATGCCGGCAAAGATCGCCGCAACGGCCAGCGAGAAAAGCACCGACGTCCAGCGATGGATTGTTCGGATGAGAGCGGTCATTTCTGGCACCTCGTTGTTTGAGAAAGGGTCCTGAAGCCGGGAGATGGTCAGTCGAGCTTTGCGACAACTTCGGCCAGCTGGTCGATGAAGCGTCGCCACCCGACGGTTGCGCCCTGGTAGTAAGACTTCTGATCCGCCTTGAAGCCGCGCTGTTCCATACGCAAGTTGGTGCCGCCGTTGGTGGGAACGAGTGTCCAGGTGACGACGCTGGTGAGATCTTTTGTGTCCCAGCGATAGGCGAGCGAGCGGTCCTTCTCAATCGTTTCGACTTCGCAATCGACTGTCCCCAGTCGGCCGAAAGCGTGAAGCGACGGCCCACTTCGGGCACGAAATCGTTCCGCATCAGCCATTCGGCAATCAGATGGGGCTGGGTCAGCGCGCGCCAGATCTTTTCCGGCGCATGAGAAAATTCGCGTTCGACCACGACAGAGCGTGTTGTTTCGGTTGTTTCGTTCATTGGTCCATTCTCTTTAGTAAATCATCGAGATCATCGAAGCGCTCCTGCCAGAAGCCGGCCATCTCGGTCGTCCAATCGACCAGGGTGGCAAGAGCTTCGCGCTTGGCGCTGTAATAGGTGTAACGGCCTTCATGCCGATCGTGCACGAGCCCTGCCGCCTTCAGGATCTTCAGATGCTTGGACACGACCGGCTGCGAAACCCCGGCATCGGCCAGCAATCCGACGACCGTCGTATCTCCTTGGCGGCAGAGGTGTTCGAAGAGCCCGCGACGTGTGGGATCTGCAAGTGCCCGAAATACCGCATCTTGTAACTGCGACATGTCTCATACCCGATTGGCTATGGGATGACGTATAGCCAATTGGCTATGTGTTTGTCAAACGCTCTGCGGAAACCCGTTTGCCAGGTCGGTTCGTCCGCGGAATTGGAACAGGTAGGCGAGAGACCAGCGACTTCGAGGAGACGTCGATCGCCTCACCGATCGCGCGGAAATGCCCGCCCGCGACATAGCAGCCGGGCGGCTCGCCAGACAGTGGTTGTGGCGCAGAAACGACGCTCAACCTGTACGCGAAGTGGCGCAGGGCCGGTACACTCCGGCCCCGCCCATGGGCTCAGTCTACCATGTCTTGCTGAGCTTGAGCGTGACGGTTCGGGCGTCGCCGTAACCGCAGACGAGCACGCCGCTGCAACCGCTCACATATTCCTTGTCGAAAAGGTTGGTGACGTTGAGAGCGGCACCCCATCCGTCCTTTTCATAGCGCAGCCCGGCATCGAACACCGTCGAGGAAGGCACCTTCGCCGTGTTCTCCTTGTCCGCCCAGCTTTCGCCGCGGTAGCGAACACCGGCACCGAGGCTGACGCCCTCGAGCGCGCCCTGCTGCACGGTGTAATCGACCCACAACGAGGCCTGCGCATCGGGAGCGAGATAGGGCGACTTGCCGACCAGCGCGCGGTTCGCGTCCTCGGTCACCTCGATATCCATGAAGTCGAGGCCGGCGATCACCTTCCAGCTTTCGTTGAGATTGACCTTGCCTTCGAGCTCGATGCCGCGGGAACGCACCTCGCCCGTCTGGGTGGAAATGCTCGTCAACGGGTCGGTCACGAAAGCATTGCGTTTGGTCAGCTGGTAGATGGACGCCGTCAACACGCCATCAAAGAAGTATGGCTCGTACTTGACGCCGGCCTCGAACTGCTCGCCCTCCTCGGGTTTGGTGTTGCCGGTTGCCGTTACCGCCACGATCGGATTGAAGAAGGTGGCAACGCTGACATAGGGGGTCAGCCCATTGTCGAATTCATAGGCAAGTCCGGCGCGGCCGCTGACGGCGCCCTCGCTGTAATCAAAGCTCGAGTTCTGCGTCGGAGCCCAGAAGGTGGGGCCATTGTCAGTTTTGGTGTCGACATAGTCGTAACGGCCATTGAGCGTGACGAGCCAACCGTCGCCGAATCGAATCTGGTCCTGCGCGTAGACGCCGAGCTGCTGCTGGGTGATCACCTGGTTGATATAGATGGCGTTGGCCGGCTGCGGTGCGCCGTAGACCGGATCCGTGGCGCTGATCGGCGTTGCCGCCGACGATGCCTGGACGTGATCCAGGCGGAAGAGCTTGTAGTCGAGTCCGACCAGCAGCGTATGATCGAGCGCGCCGGTCTCGAATTCGCCCTCAAGACGATTGTCGACGCCGAACGTATCGACCTTGGAGGTCGCCTCAAAGCCCAGGCGATAGAGCAGATTGTCAGGTGTGGCCGGCGTCGGCGAAACCGGGAACGGCAGGCTCGGATCGTAATAGCCGTAGGTATACGGGCCGTTCTCATGCTTGTAGAGGTGACCGTAGCGCAGGTTCTGGCTGAACTGCCAACCGCTATCGAACTCGTGCTTGATCTCGTAGCCGAGCATCTGCTGCACATAGGTGCCGGTATCGATAGCCGGTTCGCCGAAGAAGGCCTTGCGATCGATCTTGCCGAACGGCGCATCGACGACCGTCCCGACATAGGGCAGGAAGCCGCCACCGGTATGGACCTGATCAAGGCCCTGCAGCAGGCCGTAGACCGTCAGGCTGGTCGCATCGTCGGGCTGATAGGTGATCTGCGGCAGGATGAACCCGCGCATGTCTTCCGAGTGGTCGGTGTAGTTGTTGCCGCCGGAGACCTTGCCGGTGACGCGGTAGTTGATCGCATCGTCCAACGGGCGGTTCACGTCGATGCCAAGGAAGGCATTGCCATTGTTGTTGATGCCGGTCTCCACATAGGTGGAGCTCCCATCACTTGGCCGCTTGCTGATGAGGCTGACTATGCCGCCCGGATTGGCGCCGCCATAGAGCACAGACGCCGGCCCTTTCAGCACCTCGACGCGCTCCAGCATGAACGGATCGATCTGAAAACCCCCGAAACCGTAGGAGAAAAGATTGAGGCCATCGAGGAAGACGCCGGTCTGCGTGGCATCGAAGCCGCGGATGTAGAACCAGTCGGTATCCGGATCGACGCCGAAGGGCTCGGCCATCACGCCGGGCGTATAGCGAAGCGCCTCGTCGATCTTGTTGACGACGCCGCGATCGTCCAGCTCGTCGCGGCCGATGACCGATACGGATTGGGGAATTTCGTTGATCGGGGTGGCAGACTTCGAGCCGGTGGTCGTCGCTTTGGCGACATAGCCCTCGACCGGACCGGTTGCGTCGTCTGCGGTCGCTCCAGCCTGGACCTCGATCTTTTCCAGCCGGGTCGCCGGCGCGTCCTGCGCGATCGCGGCACCCGCTGCCAGAATTGCAATGCCGGCTACCCCATCTGCCAGCCATTCGGCGAAACCTGCCGCCCTGCCACTCACCATCATCTCTTCATCGCCCCGAGCCGCCCATCGCGCCAATCCCCGGAGCGATATGCGGCGTTAGAAAGTAATCCCTATAAGATGAGTGTTTATATCAACTATTATGCCGACGCTTGGAGCGATCCGCGACAATTGAACGATCCTGGGCAATTTGCGGCGAACAATCGCCCGTGCGCGCGGCGATTTGCTCAGGCCAATCGGCTCCGCTTCCATTGCGCCGGCGTTGTGCCGACAACCTTGCGGAAGACCCGGGTGAAATGCGCCTGGTCCGAAAACCCGGTCTCGACGGCAATCGCCGTCAGCGACGCGTCATTCTTGAGCAGGAGTTGCTTGGCCCGTTCGACGCGCGTTTTCGTCTGCCACTGATGCGGCGGCATGCCGGTCGAGGCCTTGAAGGCATGACTGAAATGCGATTGCGACAACCCGGCAAGCGTTGCCAATTCCTCAAGCCGGATGTTGCGGCCGAAGTTCTCCTCGATGTAATCGGCCACGCGGCGCATCTGCCAGGCAGCAAGCGGACTGCGCTTGCGCGGATCGGCACGGTTGAGCTTCATCAGGTCGATGAACAGCGCGACCGTGAGGCCGTCCCCGTAGAGATCATGCAATGGCTGCGGATTGAGGCACTCCGCAGCGATGAGCCGTGCGAGTTGCAGGAAACGCTCATCATGAAACATCAGCCGGGGCGCGTTGCAACGGCTGGCGTCGAGGTCTTCCATCAGCCGTCGGCTGAGGACATCGAGATTGAAGTGCAGATCGAGATGGCGGATGTATTGCACATCGACGACATCGGCCCAGATTTCCATGCCCGCCGGGATGTAGGAAAGACCTTGTTCGCGATAGTTCTGCACCGTCCCGGGGCCGCCGGGCGAAAGCTTGACGTTGCAGCGGCTCCCGCCTTGGGCATCGAGCACGATGAACATGCGCGGATCATCCGACACATAGTGACCGCCCGCCCGCGCCTCGCATTCGACATCCCAGACGTCGGCGATGATCCCGTTCCATTCCCGGCGGCGCAAACCGCCGAGGACCTTGAAGCCGGAGATCTTGTTCTGCATCCGTGGCTGGAACGTCATCAATTGCCCAATGCTCGGGGAATCAGAGGCCGCGCCTCGATCTAATTCCTTCCTTCTTTACTCATCTTTAATTCGCAACGGAAGCCCCGATCGGGGCTCGCATTCGCTAGTCCTGGCGAAGGCGGATCAGGCCGGCATCCGTGGGAACGAACCCGCAGACTTCAAGGTAAAAGTCGCGAAGATGCGCATCAAAGTCGACATGCAGCCACTCGCAACCCGACAGCCTTGCATTTGCCACCGCCTCTTCGACGAGCCGGCGCGCGTAACCCTTTCGCCGCCAGGGCGCTGAGACCATGGTGTCGAGCAGAAAAGCGTGCACACCGCCATCCCAGGCGACATTGACGAAACCGGCAAGCTTGCCCGAGAGACGCAAGCAAACCCAGCCGAGGCTGAAGGTGTTCACCTGTTTCCACCAATCGTCACCGGCAAGCGCGTGTTCGAAACACTCGGCATGCAGCGCATTCAACTCGGCATTCGCGAAGTCGCCGCGCCATACGAAACGCGGATGGTCAGCGCTGTTGTCAGCCATCATTTCTTCCGTCTTGGTGCCGTGTCAGCTGCCTGTCCGCCGACAGGGCATGCTCCGCGATGATCGATAGCCTGAGCTTTGCGAACTCGTCCAGCAGAGTGCTCTCCGCCTTGTCGAAGGCCTGCACCAGGGCGGCGTTCGCCGCCCGCTCCACCGGACAGGTTGGATGATCTTCCGAAACGCCGGCGGACAAAACCTCGCCTTCGTCGAGCGCTTTCTGGATGTCCAGGACCGTCAAGTCGTCCAGAGACCGCAGCAGCACCCATCCGCCACCGCGCCCTCCCTCTGAACCCACCACGCCCTTGCGCTTCAACGCCGCCATCGTGCGGCGCACGACCACGGGATTGGTGTTCAGCATCTTTGAGATGGTTTCCGAGGTCTCGCGCCCGCCCAAAAGCCCCATATGGATGAGCACGTGGATCATGCGCGCCAGCCGGCTGTCTCGTTTCATATGCCACCCCTAAAGCGTAACTTTTATTGTTACGCATACTTGACCTCACCCAATTCTGTAACTTAGATAATTACGGAATCAAGGGCCCAGGGATGCGAAGACGAACGATGTTGGCCTGTCTGTTGGCGGCCGCATGGCCGTGTAGCGCCGCGCCGAGCGCCATCTGCGGTACGACATCAAGAGCGGAAGGACCGAAAATGCCTGCTCGCACCATCGAGACGAGAACGATCCGGATGAATGTCGTCGAACAGGGAGAAGGGCCACTTGTCCTCTTCTGCCACGGCTTTCCGGAAACGGCCCACGCCTGGCGTCATCAAATCGCGGCGCTGGCCAAGGCCGGATTTCGTGCGGTGGCGCCGGACATGCGCGGATATGGGCATACGGAATGCCCCTCGGCGATCGACGAATACACCCTGTTTCACCTTGTCGGGGATATGGTCGCGCTCTTGGACGCCCTCGGCGCAGAGACCGCCCTCATCGTCGGCAACGACTGGGGCGCGACGGTCGCGTGGCAGGCGGCGCAGATGCGGCCCGACCGCTTCCGCGGCGTGGTCGCGATCAGCGTTCCGATGATGGCCCAGCCACCCGTGCCGCCAACCCGCATCTTCCCGCAGACCGATGAGGCACAACTCTACACACTCTACTTCCAGGAACCCGGCATCGCCGAGGAAAAACTGGAGCGGGACATTCGACAGGCGCTGCGGAAAATCCTCTTCGCGGCTTCGGGAGAGGCCGGCCCGCGGCAAGCCGGAGACCAGACGCCAAATCCGTTCGGAATGGTCTCGCGGCGCGACGGGCTGCTCGCAGCCCTTCCCGATCCGCAGCAAATGCCGGACTGGCTGACCGCTGCCGACCTCGACGCCTATGCGGCGGCTTTCGCTCGCTCCGGTTTTCGCGGTGGCCTGAACTACTACCGCAACCTGGATCGCAACTGGCAACTGCAAGCGGCGCTCGCCGGCGTCATGGTCGATGTACCGGCCCTGTTCATGATCGGCGAGCGGGACACCGGGCTCAGCATACCGGGGATGCTCGATATCATCGATGCAATGCCCGGCCTCGTCCCCCAACTCAAGGGCAAGATCGTCGTGCCCGGCAGCGGACATTGGCTCCCGCAGGAGCGTCCGGACCTCGTGAGCGACGCGATCATCGATTTCGCGCGGCGCCTCTGACAGCGTGGCAGGTCGCGCGCCGCGACCATCGGCGCGCAACACTCCGGCGGCTCAGACCGCAATCGCGCCCGTCAAACGCAACACGTCCTCAAGCGGAACGAGACCTTTCATCGAACCGTTGCCGGCGGCAGGTTCGCCGTCTTCGATCGCCAATGCGAAGCGGAATGCGGGATCAGCCTCGATGCGTTTGCGCAGCGCATGGATGCGCGGGTAGTTCCGTTCATAGTCCTCGGGCTCGATCGCCTCGTGAAAATCCACCCAGCGGGCGACGCCGACGAAAACCGCATCGGCCAGTGTCGGCCGGCCGCCCAGCAGGTAGTCGCTGTCCCCCATCATCGCCTCGAGCTGCGCATGGCGCTTAGCGACAAACTCACGGCCGAAGACGCGGAGCGTTTGGCGATATTCTTCCGTAGCCTCTTCCGCCTCCAGCGCCACCCACATCGGGAAGAAGGCACCGGTGAAGCCGGTGTTGAGGAAAGCGATGAACTGATGCATCCGGTCGGCTTCGTAGGTTCCGGGCGCGAAGCTGATGCGGCGCTCATGGTCCCGCCCCTCGAGCCACAGCGCGATCGCCATCGTTTCCGTATGGACACGCCCTTCGTCGGTGACCAACACGGGCGTTTCGACCCGGCCGTTCAGCCGCTGATAGGCCTCGGTGCGCATTTCACCGAGCATGTCGACGCGGGTGAGGCGGTAGGGTTGGCCGAGCCATTCAAACGCGGTGACCAGTCCGGCGGAACTGCCGAGCGGAAAGCCCGCGGTGAAGATCGGTTCAGCGATAGTGTGCATGTCGGTTTCTCCATGGTTGATGCCATGGATATATTCGCGTGGACGCTACCTCTGTAGACTGCCGAAAATAGACTTATCGTTCACATATGTAGACGATTGATCTTGCGACGAACGGAAATCAGATCGTACGCGATCGAACCGACGCGTAGAAGCCGCAAGCGGTGGCGTCGTCATCATCTGCGCTCAGCAAAGCGCACTAGCACTTTCGGGCTGGAGATAACCGGGCTGCTACCTATTTCGTATGAGACCCCATGGAGAGGGCCGCAAGCCTTCAACGCGAAAGGAACAAGGCTATGGCAAAGAACACGATCTGCCTCTGGTATGACAAGGACGCCGAAGCCGCTGCGCGGTTCTACGCCGAGGTCTTCCCGGACAGCCGTCTGACCGCAGTGCACCGGGCGCCCGGCGACTATCCGTCCGGCAAGGAGGGCGATGTGTTGACGGTCGAGTTCACCGTTGCGGGCGTCGCCTGTCTCGGCCTCAACGGGGGGCCGATGTTCAAGCACAACGAGGCCTTCTCGTTCCAGATCGCCACCGACGATCAGGAAGAGACCGACCGCTACTGGAACGCCATCGTCAACAATGGCGGCGAGGAAAGCGCGTGCGGCTGGTGCAAGGACAAATGGGGGATCTCCTGGCAGATCACGCCCGGGGTCCTGATGGAAGCGCTGGCGGCCGGCGGCGGCGAGGCGAAGCGCGCATTCGAGGCCATGATGGACATGCGCAAAATCGACGTGGCCGCGATCGAGGCGGCACGGCGCGGTTGATGCTGCACCGCGGCGGGCGATCTGCCGCTGGTGTTCCCGCTGGCCAAAGCGGACATGCGCATGTCGAAAAAGTCGCACGTCTCCGAAACTTGCTTGCTAGCGCGCGGGCACGAAGAGAAACCGTTTTTCTGGCAGGTACCGAAAGGACGGTATAGAACTGCGCGAAGCAGCTGGCCGACATCGCATGTTTTGTGACGTTGCTTGCCCGTTGGATATGCCTTTAGACGACAAGGACAGATTTCATGACCGAAAAATCCCCCGCTGACAATTTCCCTGCCGGCTACCAAGTTCCCAAGGTCTGGACCTGGGACAAAGGCAACGGCGGCGCGTTTGCCAGCATCAACCGCCCGATCGCCGGACCGACACACGACAAGGACCTGCCGGTCGGCAAGCACCCGCTGCAGCTTTATTCGCTCGCGACTCCGAATGGCGTGAAAGTCACGATCATGCTCGAAGAGCTTCTGGCGGCGGGCCATTCGGGCGCCGAATATGACGCCTGGCCGATCCGGATCGGCGATGGCGACCAGTTCGGTTCCGGCTTCGTCGACGTCAACCCCAACTCCAAGATCCCGGCGCTGACGGACCATCAGCCGAAGGGCGGCGGCGAGCCGGTCCGCGTCTTCGAGTCGGCCTCCATCCTCACCTATCTCGCTGAGAAATTCGGCGCCTTCCTGCCGAGCGAGCTTCGCGCCCGCACCGATACCTTGAACTGGCTGTTCTGGCAGATGGGCTCGGCACCGTTCCTGGGCGGCGGCTTCGGTCATTTCTACGCCTATGCGCCGATGCAGATCAAATACGCCATCGACCGCTACGCCATGGAAGTGAAGCGCCAGCTCGATGTGCTCGACCGCCATCTTGCCAACCACCGGTTCCTCGCCGGCTCCGAATACACCATCGCCGACATGGCGACCTGGCCCTGGTATGGCAACCTGGCACTTGGCCAGGCCTATGGCGACGCTGGCACCTTCCTCGAGGTTCAGAGCTACGAGCACGTCCAGCGCTGGACGGCCGAAATTGCCGCTCGCCCGGCGGTCAAGCGCGGCCGCATGGTCAACCGGCTGAGCGGCGATCCGGCCGAGCAATTGCATGAGCGTCACGACGCCTCCGACTTCGACACGAAGACTGAGGACAAGATCGTCGAGAAGCAGACCGCGTAAGGAGAACAGAATGGCCAAGCTGGCTGATATGACGAAACATCGGGGTTTTCCCTACGCCATGCCGGGCACGGGCATCCAGTTCGTCATCCGTCGGGCCAATCCCAAGGGGGCAACGCCGATCAAGGCGCTGCCTCGCCATGCCCGGCCGGGATCTGGGGCGCACCGCATCGATGCGGCCTTCCTCCACGCCCTCTGGCATCATTTCGGTGCGGAACCTTTCGAGCGCGGCAATCTCGATGCCGCCCGGCTGAACCTCCTGTTCGGACGCGAGGTGCTGCCGGTCGACAAGGATTTCGATCCCGTGTCCTATGAAGCGTTGCTCATCATCAACGAGAAGGTTGCCCGCCAGAGCTTCCCGGAATCGTTCGAGGACGTCTTCGAGGTATGACCACAGCGATTGGGCCCTGAGCGTCTGAGCGCCTACAGCGCCGCGCGTCTTATCAGACGCGCAAAGGTCGCTGTAGCACTTTGATTTGCTGCATGTTTTTGTCCTTTAACCGGCTACGATTAAAGGAAACATGCAGTAGGCCCAATCGGCTTCCTCTGCCGTCTCTACGGTCTGGCGCGGCTCGTTCCCGCAACAGCGCCGACGGGAGCGTCTTCCGCCTCCAACGGCATTCATGCGGCGATCGGGTCGCCTGAGAAATTCCTACCCCGACCGGCGGCTCGCCGCAGGAAAATCGTTCTCATATAATCCATAAAATATATGTATTATCTGTGTATCAGAATCCTCTTCTCCCCCATGATGCTGAAGCAAAGTCGCACGGCGCAGACCGCCGGCCAACGGATTGGCGTACGCCATCGCCGACCGCCAGAACTCAGATCTCGACGGAGGATTCCATGTCCATTTCCATTTTCGGCCAGGCCTATCGCCGCCGCAGCGTGCTGAAATCGCTTGCCGCCGCGGGCACCCTGCCCTTCATCGCCCCACTTGCCTCGTCGACGGCCCTTGCTTCCGGCAACAAGTACGCCGGGCGCACGATCAATCTGCTGATCATCCAGCCGCATGTCGTCACCGGCAAGAAGATTGCCGAGGACTTCGAGAAGCTGACCGGCGCCAAGGTCAACGTCACGGCGGTGCCTTATGACCAGGTCAGCGTCAAGGCGACGCTGGACGTGCAATCGGGCGCCAACCAGTTCGACGTCATCGACTATTTCTACACCTACAAGGGTCAGCTTGCCGAGGACGGCGTGATCGAGGACGTGACCGACCTTATCGAGCGCGACAAGGTCGAGATCCAGCCGGAAGATTTCATCCAGACCATCTACGACCAGTACACGCTGCACGACGGCCGCCGCTATGGCCTGCCCTATGACGGCGACAGCCACCTGTTGTTCTACAACCGCGAACTCTTCGACCGTTACGGCCTGAAGGCGCCCTCCACCTGGGACGAATACAACGAGAACGCCAAGGTGATCACCGAGGCCGAATCGAAGAACGGCATCTATGGCGCGGCCGTCCTGGGCGCCAAGATCCCGGTCATCATCCTCTCGACCTATGCCAACCGCCTGACCGGCTTCGGCGGCAACTTCCTGAAGCCGGACGGCACCTCCGCGCTTGACAGCACCGAGGCCGTCGAGGCCTTGAAGTCGCTGCTCGCCTCCGCACCCCACGCGCTGCCGACCCCGCTCGAAACGCGCTTTGAGGAAGGCCTGCCCGCCTTTCTCAACGGCAAGGCGGCGCAGATCGATTTCTGGACCGATCTTGGCGGCTACGCCCAGGATCCCAAGGGCTCGAAGATCGTCGACAAATGGGGCGTGGCCCGTATTCCGACCGGCGGCAGCAACAAGACGCCGCGCCTCGCCTTCAACGCCGGCTTCGGCTTTGCGATCACCAGCGGATCCAAGAACAAGAATGTCGCCTGGGACCTGATCAAGCTCGCCACCAGTAAGGACTATCACGAGCAGCTGCTGGCGCTGACCGGATCCGGCATCGACCCGGACCGCCAGTCGGGCCTGAAGTCGGAGAAGTTTAGGGCGTTCCAGCCGCTCGTGCAGCCGCTGCTCGACGACGGCGCCTTGGAAAACAGCCTTGCCTGGCCGACCGCCGTCTATGCGCCGAAGCTCGAAAACGCGCTGACCGACGAGCTGGCGCTGGCGCTGGCCGGCACCAAGAGCGCAGAACAGGCGATCGCCGATGCCCACCAGGCCTGGACCGAGATCATCGAGACCAACGGCTGATTGCTCCCTGGGGGCGCTCGCTTCCTCCCGGCAGCGCCCCCTCTTCTCTTTAGAGGTGAAAGATCATGACCACGGAAATCTTGCCGAAGCGCAGGCTCGGCCGTACCGGCTTCGACATCACTCCCGTCGGCTTCGGCGCCTGGGCGATCGGCGGCCCCGATTGGGGATGGGGCTGGGGAAGCCAGGACGACAGCCAGTCCATTGCAGCTATCCGTCATGCGGTCGAGCGCGGCATCAACTGGATCGACACGGCACCGGTCTACGGTCTCGGTCATTCCGAGGCGATCGTTCGTGAAGCGCTCTCGACGTTGCCGAAATCCGAGCGCCCGCTGATCTTCACCAAGGCCGGGCTGGTATGGGATCCGGACAATCGCAACGCCCTTCCGGCCCGCATCGGCAATGCCAAATCGCTGCGCCGCGAGGTGGAGGCTTCGCTGAAGCGGCTCGGCGTCGAGGTCATCGACCTTTACCAGATGCATTGGCCGACCAACGACGGCACACCGGTCGAAGACTATTGGGCAACCTTTGCCGACCTCAAGAAAGAGGGCAAGGTCCGGGCCATCGGTCTTTCGAACCACGACCGGGAACTGCTGGAGCGCGCTGCCACGGTCGCTCCCGTCGACGTGGTGCAGCCACCTTTTTCCGCGATCAAACGCAGGTTCGCCGAGAACGACCTGCCCTGGGTGCGCGCGCATGGCAGCGGCGTCATCGCCTATAGTCCGCTGCAGTCGGGCCTGCTTACTGGCGCTTTCACGCCGGCCCGCGCCCGGGCGCTTCCGACGAACGACTGGCGGTCGCGCGACGAGGAATTTTCCGGCGAGGCGCTCCACCGCAATCTCGCTTTCGCCGAGGGACTGAGGCCCATCGCCGCGCGGCACGAGACGACCATTGCCGCGATCGCTGCCGCCTGGGCGCTCTCCTGGCCCGGTGTGACCGGGGCGATCATTGGGGCACGTCAGCCAACGCATATCGACGGCTGGATCGAAGCGGCAACCGTCGCGCTCACGCCCGGTGACCTCGATGACATCGAGGACATGCTGGTTGCCACGCGGGCCGGCAGCGGGCCGACGCGGCCGGTTCTGGCAGAGGCGGCATGACCGCCTTCACCCTCGACGCTCTCGAGCCGGGCGCCGAGCGCCATTCCGCGCGACGAGGCATCCTTGCAGCGCGTCTCGGCCGCGCCTTGTGGATCGCTCCCGTCGTGTTCGCACTGGCCGTCACGACGCTCTACCCGACAGTCTTCCTGCTGGGGCTTGCCTTCAGCAAGAGCACGCTTGGAAAACCGTTTCGCGGCTTCGTCGGCGTCAAGCACTTCGCAACGGCGCTTCAGGATCCGATCTTCCTTTCGGCAATCGGCAGAAGCGTCGCCTACGCGCTGTCGACGTCGCTGCTGCAGCTCGCACTGGGTTTCCTGATCGCGCTGCTTTTCACGTCGCTGCTGAAAGGCGGCCGCTTCCTAATGAGCCTTGTGTTGCTGCCATTGATGACGCCGCCCGTCATGGTCGGGATCGCCTGGAAGCTGATCTTCGCGCCCGCAGGCGGGCTCTTGAACGGCGCATTAATCAACTACGGCGTGATCTCCCAGCCGATCTCTTTCCTCGGCCACCCCCTATTGGCCTGGTTGGCGATCGCCGTCGCCGATCTCTGGCAATGGACGCCCTTCATCGTCATCCTCTGCTTCGCAGCGCTTTCGACCATCCCGGAGGGTGTGCGCGAGGCTGCGCTCGTCGATGGCGCGAATGGCTGGCAGCGCTTCTGGCATATCACGCTGCCGCTCGTCGCCGCCCCGCTCTCGTCCATCTACCTCCTGAAGCTGATCCTCTCGTTCAAGCTGTTCGACCTGGTCTACATCCTCACCTTCGGCGGTCCGGGGTTTGCGACGACCTCGGCAGGATTTTCCATCTATCGCCGGGCGATAGAGCAGTTCGATGTCGGTCGGGCGGCCGCCGAGACGATCGTCTATGCGCTGGTCATCGGTCTGGCGACGCTGCCGGTCGTGCGCCTGCATCAGCGTTTCGAAAGGCGCGAACTATGAGGCGCGTCGGACACCATCTCTGGCTGGGTCTGGCAACGGCACCGATCGTCGGCTTTTTCGCCCTGCCCATCCTCTATCTGATCGCCGTTTCCCTGAAGACGAAGGACGACGTGCTGAACGGCTCGTTCTGGCCGACGGCGCCGACCCTTGCCAACTGGCCGGCGGCCTTCGAGGCGGCCAATGTCATCGGCTTCATCGTGAATTCCGTAACCGTGTCGCTGCTGGCGGGGCTGCTCACCATCGCGCTCACGCTGCCGTCGGCCTACGCGGTCCTGCGGTTGAAGATCGGTGGCCAATGGCTTTCGGACGTGACGCTCTCGAGCTACATGGCGCCGCCGATCGTCGCACTCATCCCGCTGTTCTTCCTGCTGAGGACGAGCGGCCTGCTCGACACGCGCGCCGGCCTGGTTCTGATCTACGGGCTTGCCAACGTGCCCGTCGCCTTCTGGCTGCTGACACCGTTCCTGCGCCGGATGCCGCTCGAGATCGAGCAGGCGGCCGCCATCGACGGAGCGGGGCCGCTGCGCATTCTGCTGCAGATCGTGGTGCCGATCATTGCGCCCGGCATCGTGGCGACCTTCATCATCGTCACGGTGCTCGCCTACAACGAGTTCCTCTTCGCCTCGGCCTTCACCTTCTCCGATGCCACGCGAACGCTGCCGGTCGGCATTTCTCTTTTCCAGGGCGACAGGCTGGTGAATTTCGGCCAGATGGCCGCAGCCTCGCTCGCGGGCATCGCCCCGGTCTACCTGATCGCGCTGTTCATGCAGCGCTATCTGGTCAGCGGACTGGCCCATGGCGCAGTGAAGTAGAAGACCGCCAGCGTCTACTGTGCCTTCTCCACCTGGCCGCGAATCTCGCCGTCGGGGAATTTCGCCGTGTGGATGTTGAGGTACCACTTTCCGCCTTGCAGATCTGCGAGCTGCTGATCGGTAAGCTCGGCAGAACCAGATTTCATCGAGGTCGAGATGTCGACGACCGGATCGGCATTTTCGCCCGCGGCTGCCGGACCGTGGAAATGGGCGGCGGTCGCATCCCCCGACAGGCCATCGGCGGTCACCGTCCAGGTCACCTTCTTCGTCGTCGTATCGAGGGTGATCTCGCCTGTGCCCTTGCCCGCGCTTTCGTTCGGCGGCACCTCACCCGATCCCGTCATGTCCGCCTTGAACTTCAGGGTTTCGGCCGAAACGCCGCCGGCGGCCAAGATCACAATAGTCGCAAGGCCAGCCAGAAGGGAACTCTTGTGGAACGGTCTCATCTCGCATCCTCCAGAACAGGTGTTGAGCAGGCGTTCCAACCCCGGGAACGGGTTTAGGTTCCGGTTGCGGGATCCTCACCAGACCTACGCGGGATGCGGGTGTTATGCTTCTTGGAAGCAACTACGCCTCAAGGCGCCGGCTTTGATGCCAGCGATGCCGTCACCAGACGCTCGACATGCGCCGCGTCCGGCGCACCGCCGAAGAGGATCCGGTACATGATCGGCGCGACGACGCCGTCCATAACGGCCTCGACATCCGTAAAGACTTCACCACGCTCCTCGGCGCGTTCGGCGATCACTTCGATCTGCTGCCTGGTGAAGTTGCAGCACTGGTAGGCACCGCTGCCATCCTGCGCCGCAAGCACGTCACGGATCATTTCGCGACCCGGCCCCGAGGACATTTCCTCGGCATATTGCTCGGCCCAGGCCATCAGATCACTGCCAAAACTTCCGGTGTCGACCGGCACCATGTCGGGACGCAGCCGCTCGACCGCGACGTCGGCGAGCAATTCCTGCAGGTCGCCCCAGCGGCGATAGATGGTCGAAGGCGTGACGCCCGCTTCCGCTGCGATCAGCGGAACTGTGACCTCGGTGCGCTCGAGCGTCGCCAGCAAGGTCTGCACGGCCTTGTGAACCGATGCCTGAACCCGGGCGCTTCGTCCGCCCGGCCGCGGGCTTTCCTTTGTCGCCATTCGCTCCAACCCCGTCTTTCTTCGGCCGTGCGGCCGATGCTTCAGAAATTCTCACAACAACATAAAAGCAAATTATTTGCTTTTAGCGCGAAGCATACCTAAATCTGCGAAACGCAACGATTTAGCTTTAAGGGTTATATAGATGTCTTCATCCTCCGAATCCAGAGAGAGCACTCGCGCGGCAAATCCCATTGCCTTCTACGCCGTCACGCTCGCGACATTCTTCGGCGCCTCCTCGGCCCCAACCCCGCTTTACCGCTTCTACCAGGAGAACTTCGCCGCCAGCCCGGTGGAGATGACCGTTATTTTCGCGGTCTATGCCTTCGCACTTCTCGTGGCATTGCTGATCGCCGGTTCGATCTCGGATCATCTCGGGCGCAAGCCGGTGATTTTCGCAGCGCTGCTCGTCGAGATGGCAGCGATGGCTCTGTTCGTCCTTGCCGACGGAACCGGCTGGCTGATCGCAGCACGCATCGTGCAGGGTCTTGCGACCGGCGTTGCCGGCGCTTCGATCGGCGCGGCGCTCGTCGATGTCGATCACGTCAGGGGACAGCTGGTCAACTCGCTCGCACCTTTGATCGGCCTGGCGGTCGGGGCGCTCGGCACCAGCGCGCTGATCCAGTACGGCCCCCTTCCGCTGCATCTCATCTATGTGCTGCTGTTCGTCGGCTTCATAGTCCAGGCGGCGGCGATCTGGCTGATCCCTGAAACCGGCGCGCGTCGTCCCGGAGCGCTGTCCTCGCTCATGCCGCGGATCGCCGTTCCGCAGCGCGCCAAGCGGCCGCTGGCGCTCGTCACCCCCGTAAATATCGCGAACTGGGCGCTTGGGGGTTTTTACCTCTCACTCGTCCCCTCGCTTGTCGCCGCCACCACGGGAAGCAAGAACCCGCTCACCGGAGGCGCCGTGGTCGCGGCGCTGATGGCCGCCGGCGCGTTGGGCGTCTTCCTTCGCCGCGCCCGCAACCCCAAGGCAAACCTGACCTTCGGTGTCTTGAGCACGACATTCGGCATGCTGACCGTGGTCGCCGGAACCCATCTCGCCTATGTGCCCATCCTGATCGTCGGCACGCTTCTCACCGGTATGGGTTTCGGCACGAGCTTCCTCGCCACGCTCGGCTCGGTCATGCCGCTGGCAAAAGCCGAGGAGCGCGCCGGGCTGCTGTCTACCATCTACATCCAGAGCTATCTGGCGTTCAGCCTGCCGGCAATTCTGGCCGGCTTCCTGGCGAAGGCGGTGGGCTACCAGCTTACGACCGACATCTATGCGGCAGCGATCATCGGTGTCGGGCTCATGGGGCTGATGGCCAGCCGGGCATCGCCAGAGAGGGAACCAAGCATGGCTTGAAGGGCGGCGAACAGGGTGGCGCGCAAAGGTTCCCGAATGGGCCGCGCCTAAGCCCGCGCCTGCGCAAGCCACTCATCGGTCGTTGCGATCTCCAGCTGAACCGAAAAGCGATTGCCGAGAAGCTCGAGCGCGGCATTGTGCGTCTGATCGACCGAGCTGCAGACCGCATCCTTCAACAGGATCACCCGGTAGCCAAGATCGATCGCTCCGAGCGCGGTCGCCAGGACGCAGACATCCGTCTCACCGCCGGTCACCACGATCGTTCCGATATCCTGGTGAGCGAGCAGGCTTTCCAGCTTGCCGCTTAACCAGGGGGAATAGGTGCGCTTGTCGAGAACACGGGCGGGCGGCACCAGACGCTGCAAGGGAGGAAGGAGATTGATCAGGCCCGGATCGAGCCGTGTCGCGGTCATCATCGGCCATTTTTCATAGTAGGGCCGCCACATGCCCGGCATTTCCGCCGGCGAATGTGGCGGGACGAACCGGGTGAAAATGGTGCGATCCGGAAAGCGGCTAGCGACCTCCACCACCTGGTCGGAGATCGTCGCCATCCAATCCACCTGCCACGGCGTCTCCTCGTTGAACATTCGCTGCATGTCGACGCAAATATGAATCCAGCGTTCCGCGTTCATGATCACAATCCACCCGACACATTGGGCCACCCAACGCATTTGGGTCCAACGAACAAACTCCGCGGGATGAAATGCGGTTCCTCATCCCGGCTGTACGCAATCGGTGCTGGTGTCAGCAACCGGGTACGACCCGGGCCCGTCACGCGCGGTTGCCTCCGAAAAGCGTCTTGAGCGTCTCCACCAGCACCGCACTCGCGAAGGGCTTGGAAAGGATCGGGGCCGCATGGTGCGTGCCGTTCAGGGCCGTGTCGCCATAGCCGCTCAATATGAGAAACGGGATCGATCTTTCATCGCATGCGTCGGCGACCGGGAGCCCGCTGTGCCCCTGGAGATTCATGTCCAGCACGACGGCGTCGATTTTCGTCTCCTCCTGCAGCAACCCCAATGCCCGCCCGACGGTTGGCGCAGGACCAATCACTTCGCCGCCGGCATCGACCAAGGTGTCCTCGATCGACATGGCCACCAGCATCTCGTCTTCGACGACAAGTATCCGGCGTCCCGTCAATATCCCAGACATGGTCATTCCCCCTTGTCGTCCATGCCGGCACGCTCACCGTCGACGAAGTCCATCGCGATCGTGCAGGTGACACCTTCCGGCTCGAACCGGAGATCGACGGGGTGTCCCAGTTCGTTGGCGAGGCCGCGGTTGAGAACGCGCAGCCCGAAACCCTGCCGCTGAGGGGGCGATGCCAGTGGTCCTCCGCGCTCTTCCCACCGGACCGTGCACACGTCTCTACATTGCCATGACAGCGCAACACGGCCACCGGGGCTCGATAGAGAACCGTATTTGATCGCATTGGTCAGCAATTCGTTGAACGCCATCGAAAGCGGCAGGGCCTGTTTCGGGCTGATGCGGATCGCAGGCCCGTGGAGAGCCACGCGCCCGTCTTCGATCCAGGCTGCGAGAACCGCCCGGGCGATGTCGTTCAGGTACACCGCCTGCCATGCCTCGCGGGTCAGCAGGTCGTGTGCCCCGGCAAGAGCAAGCAGTCGGCCGTTGAACGCTTCGGCAAAGGCTTCCGGCTTATCGGCACTCTTCAACGTCTGTTCGGCAAGGGACTGCACGGTTGCAAGCGTGTTCTTCACACGATGGTTGAGCTCACCGATCAGCAGCTTCTGGCGCTTTTGTGCTCTGCGCTCCTCGGTTCGATCCCTGAAGATCTTGAGATAGCGATCCGGTCCGCTCTCCTCGACGGGAAGCATGACGCCGGAGCCCCAGAAACGGGATCCATCCTCGCGATAGTGCCAGCGTTCGTTGGTCGCGCGCCCCTCCTCGCGCGCCGTTCGCATCTCCTGCTCGGGGACATCCGATGCTCGGTCCTGCGGGCTGAAGAAAATGTCACCCGGCTGACCGAGGATCTCGGTGTCGCGATAGCCGAGCAGCCGTTCGGCGCCACTGTTCCAGCTTGCGATCCGTCCGGCACCGTCGAGCGTGATGATCGCATACTCGCTGGCGCTGTCGAGGATGATCCGCAGCCGCTCGTTGCTGCGGCGAAGTCCCTCCTCGGCACGCTGGTGCGCCTCCTCGGTCCGTCTGCGCTCGATGCTGAAGCCCAGTTGCCGAGCGATCGTCAGGGAGAGGACGGCCTCCTCCTCCGTGAAGACATGCACCACTTCGCGATAGGTCATGAACTTTCCAATGACCACGCCGTTGGCGGTCAAGGGAATGAAGGCGAGCGCGCGAATCCCCTCGCCCCTTATGGTGTCCTTGAGCGCCTGAGGCTCTTCGGCAAGCTCTATGTCGCTGACGAAAATCGGGGTGGCTTCGCGGTCACCGGGCCTCCACGGTGAGTGACCGTCGACCGCCCGGCGATAGCCTTCGGAGAGCCCGCGTGAAGCGACGAAACGCATCACCCCCGCAGAGTCGAAAAGTAGGATGGAGGCGCGGCGGCAGCGCAAGGCTCGCTCGATCGCATCGAACGTGGCATCGAAAATGTCGGCCAGCGAATTGGCACGATAGAGCGCATCCGTGAACTGAAACAGAGCCGCCAGTTCATCCGCCTTCTTGATCCAGGAGCTATCGACGCCGGACGAACTCTGCCTCATGTCTGCACTCCGGGTCCCGGCCAGCGATCTACGGGGACCACCGCTAAAGACTGCGATCACGAATCCGCTTGTGAAATTGGTCCCACGCCCGGTGACCAAAAGGAGACAACTGTAGCGGGGCGTTTCGATTTCAAGCCTGCTGGAGCAGTCGATTGGACCGATCACGGGCAAGTGCGGGGAGCGACCGGGTGGGGGCTCTCGACCTTGATCGGCGCGATATAGGCTTCGCGAACCTAGGCAAGGCGCTCGCCGCGCGTGTCGGCAGGCGGTCCGTCGGCGAAAAAGCATCCACGGCTAAGGCCGTCGGCAACCATCGAATTGCAGCCGCAGTGCTGTTTCTTCGCAGCGACGCGTCCGATTGGATCACCGGCCAGGTCACCCAGGTTGCCGGCGGGCACGCACTTTGCTCCGAGCGGCCCAGCGCGGTTGGGTGTCTCGCGTCAGGGCGCCTCGACAAGCGACTTGAGCCGGCCAAGCGCCTTGTCCCAACCCTCAGCGATTGCCGTCAGGAACGCGCGCGCCTCTTCGAGACGGCGCGGATCGACCGCGTAGAGGACCTCCTTGCCGTGACGCTCGTGCACCACCAGCCTAGCCGCTACCAACACCTGCAGGTGCTTCACGATCGCCTGCCGGGTGATCGCCTGCCCCTCGGACAGCGCGGTTGCCGTCAGGGCACCGGCAGCCAAAAGCCGCGTGATCAGCGCAAGGCGGGTCGTATCGCCCAGGGCGGCGAAGACGCCCGCCAGTTCTCGCTCAGGCGTGTTCGACATGGCGCTTGATGTTTTCAATCTGGGCGCTCCAGCCACCGTCATTCATGAGAAATGCGCGCTTGCGCCGATGCGCCGGCACGCCTTCGAAGCCGGATTCCGTGACGGTCAGCCGTGTGTCCCCGGCAACGGCTTCCAGCCGGAATTCCACGAGTGTCGTCGGTTCCCGCGCGGGATCGCATTCGGCATCGAGGCCATAGGGTATCCAGCGAAAACTGAAAAGCCGCGGCGCATCCATTTCCTCGACGGTGCAAAAAACGGCATTCGGCTCGGGCTGGCGGATCGGTGTCGGCTCGATCCCGATCGAAGCCTGATATTTCGCAATGTCCTCCGCTTTGAACTCTCCCTTAAAAGAGCCGGCTATCGCCCGCCCCGGAGCAAAAGGCTCGTTCAGCTTTACGCCGAACCACTGCCCGAATTCCGAGACATCGGTTATCGCCCGCCAGACGCGCTCGATGGGCGCGCGCAACAGGATTGCCTTCTCGATACGATCGAACGAGCTCATGACGCTTTCCTTTCGTGCAACGATTTGGTTGCAAGTATAGGGATCGCAGACAGATGCGCAACCAAATAGTTGCACAAATGCCCCAGTGCCCCCTAAGCCGCGAGATCGCTCACCGCATGGGGGCGACCCGCCACACCTTGTTGCCGGCATCGTCGGCAACAAGCAGCGCGCCATCACGGGCGATTGCGACGCCGACCGGACGGCCGAGCGCCTTGCCGTCGTCGGTCAGGAAACCCGTCAGGATATCCCGCGGCGGGCCGGAAGGCTTGCCGTTGCTGAAAGGCACGAAGATGACCTTGTAGCCGCTGCGCGGGATCCGGTTCCACGAGCCATGCTGGCCTACGAAGGCGCCATTCTTCATCTCCGGGCCGAACACGTCGCCGGTGTTGAAGGTCAGGCCGAGCGAGGCGGTGTGGGGGCCGAGCGCATAGTCCGGCTTGATCGCGCGCGCCACCAGTTCGGGTTTCTGCGGCTTCACCCGCTCGTCGACATGCTGCCCGTACCAGCTATAGGGCCAGCCGTAGAAGGCGCCGTCCTTGACCGAGGTCATGTAATCGGGAACGAGATCGGGCCCGAGTTCGTCGCGCTCGTTGACGGCAACCCATAGCTCACCGCTATCCGGCTGCCATGAGAGGCCGTTGGGATTGCGAAGTCCGGATGCGAACGGCCGCATCTGCCGGGTGGAAAGGTCGATCTCGTGCACCGCGGCGCGTCCCCTTTCCTCCTCCATGCCGTTTTCGCCGACGTTGGAATTGGAGCCGACCGTGACGTAAAGCTTGGTCCCGTCCGGGCTGGCGATGACGTCCTTCGTCCAGTGATGGTTGCGGCCCGCGGGTAGGTCGACAATCTTCTCTGCGGGCGCCGTAATCTCGGTCGCGCCTTCCTGATAGGGAAAGGCCACGATCGCATCGGCATTGGCTACGAAGAGCTTACCGTCGAGCAATGTCATACCGAACGGTGAATTGAGCCCGGTGATGAAGGGCGTTTTCGTTTCCGCCACGCCGTCACCGTCCGCGTCGCGCAACAACGATATGCGATTGGCGCTCTTACTTCGGGCGCCGGCCCTGCCCTGGATGAGCTGAGCAGCAAAGGCCCGCACCGAAAAGCCGGGGTCGGGTTGGGGTGGCGCATTGCTTTCTGCGACCAGCACATCGCCATTCGGCAGCACGTGCAGCCAGCGGGGATGATCGAAGCCGCCCGCAAATTCCTTGGCGGCAAGGCCCGGCGCGGCCGATGGCATCATGCCTGCAGGCCAGGGCGTGGCTTCCGCGACAGCGACGGATGGCACGAGCTCCACCTTTGGTTCGACCAGGACCGGATCGGGACCGTAGGTCTTTTCAATCGGCACCGTAGCCTCCCGTCGCGACAGATAGCCGAGGCTCAGGCCGCCCGCGGCCGCGAGCGCTCCGAAGACCAGAAGGGCAATCAGGAGCTTTTTCATGGCGGATTCCTTTGATGTCCAACCTAACGGCAGCCGGCTTCAGGCGTTCCAATCGCCTGGCGAAAAGTGCTGAAAAATTCATTCGGAATCAACGTCGGCGCGTGGGCCCTTGGACATATCGCCTGTGGGCACAAGACGACCATGATGAGCGCTGTTGCAGCGTCTGCCGCCCGGCACGAAGCGCCCTGTTGATGCGGCTGAAAAAGCGCTGGACGAATGCCGTTCGCTCAAGCTTTAACGGAGGCCGAGGAGAGCTCCTTCGGGGCCGCAGTCTACCGATCGGAATATCATGCCAATTCATGAACTCGCCGCGCTGGGGGCCGCGACCTGCTGGGCCCTGACGGGGTTGATCTCGGCCGGACCGGCCGGCCACCTCGGCGCACCCGCCTTCAACCGCCTTCGGCAGATCTTCGTCACGGGACTTCTGGCAATCTATGTGCTCGCCACCGGGGCGTGGCGTGGGCTGGATGCGACAAGCCTCACGCCGCTGCTTTTGTCCGGCTTGATCGGCATTTTCATCGGCGACACGCTGCTCTTTGCCGCGCTCAACCGGCTCGGTCCGCGCCGCTCCGGCATCCTCTTCGCCCTCAACGCGCCGATCGCCGCCTTGCTCGGCTGGCTGGTGCTTGGCGAAGCGCTGTCACCAACCGCGATTGGAGGCATCGCGCTGACGGCCACCGGCGTGTTCCTCGCCATTCTCTTCGGCAAGCGCCGGGCGCAGATGCACGAATGGGAAAAGGTCAAGGGGCCGCTTTGGATCGGCGTCCTGCTCGGTCTTGGCGCCGCCACCGGCCAGGCGATCGGCTCGATCATCGTACGACCGGTCATGGCCGCCGGCATCGATCCTTTTGTCGCCTCCATGCTGCGTGTCGGCATTGCCGCCTTCTGCCTGAGCATCCTGATCCAGCTGCCCATTCCATCGGTCAAGCCGAGGGCGCCGCTGACCTTGAAGGTTGCCGCAATGACCGCACTGACCGGGGTCCTCGCTCTTGGCATGGGGATGACGCTGCTGCTCTTCGCGCTCTCGGGCGGCAAGGTGGGCATCGTATCGACTTTGTCCGCGACCTCGCCGGTCATGATCCTGCCGATGCTGTGGCTGAGGACGGGCGAACGGCCTGCCGCCGGCGCCTGGGCCGGTGCTGCCCTCGTCGTCCTCGGCATGGCGCTGATCTTCATTCGCTGACACCAAGTCATGGCGTGGCTCACTAGCCGGTCAGTGCGAGGTGACCGCCCCTCGCGCGATCGGCGGATTCTTCGATACCGAGCTTCGCATTCGCGGAACACGCCGGTACAACAACAATCAAGCAATTGATTTAATTAATTCCAGTTCATCGCCCGATGTGACATCGCCGAAAAGCAAGCCGTGGAAGTCGTTTCGGTGCTGAGGAAGCTCCTGCTGCTTTGAGGGGTCGGAGCCGGCCGATCGTCGGCGGCGCGCACGTTACCAGCGCCACCGCTCCGCCCGGCCGACGGCAAGACCCGAAGCCTGCAACACGCTCTCGATGGCACCGCCGAGCGACAGCACGTCTTCATCGGCGTAGCGGCGACCGACGATCTGCAGGCCGACTGGGAGGCCATCATTGGCGAGGCCGACAGGCACCGACAGGGCTGGACACTGCGGCAGCAGGTTGAACGGGCAGGTCATGTCCAGCCCGCGAAAGCGCCCGTCCGGCGTATCGGCAATGTAGTCGTTGTCGTCCGCGTCAGCCGAGGGGGCCGTGACCGCGCAAGTCGGGCAGAGCAGCGCATCGTAGCGGGCGAGGATCATGGCGAGATCACGCCACATCGCAGTCCGGAGCAGTTCCACCCGTTTGTAGACTGTAGCATTCATACCAAGCCCGCGTTCGATGAGCTCGACGACGATCGGGTCCATGCGCTCGCGGTAGCCATCGATCGCGTCGCCGAAAAATGCGGCCATGAACACGCACCAGAGATCGTACCACTGGTCGTTGACGGCGCGGGACCAGCCGATGTCCACGGGTTCCACCGTGGCGCCAGCCGCACGAAGCTGCTCGACCGCCGCAAGGATCGCGGCTTGCACGGAGGCATCGACGCTGTAGTAGCCAAGGTCCAGCGAAAGGGCGAAGCGCCGGCCCGCAAGTGAGCCTGCTCTTGCCCGGTCGGCCGCGAAGGAGAGCGGCAACGAGGCGATATCCGCATCATCGGGGCCGGCAGCCGCTGCCATGAAAGCGACAGCATCGCTGACGGTGCGCGCCAGCGGGCCGAAATGGGATATGTTGTCGAAGACGCTCGGCAGGATGGTCATCGGAATTCGCCCCAGGCTGGGCTTGAGGCCAACGACGCCCGAAAGTGCTGCAGGAATGCGCACCGACCCGCCCATGTCCGTGCCTTCGGCGAAGGGAACCACGCCGGTCGCGACAGCGACCGCTGATCCGCCCGAGGAGCCGCCGGAGGTTCGCTCCGGATTCCAGGGATTGCGGGTCACGCCCCAGCGTGGGCTCGACGTGAAACTGGAATGGGCGAATTCCGGCGTCGTCGTCTTGCCGATCAGGATCGCGCCGGCAGCCTCCAGCCGCTCGATGCACAGCGCCGTCTCCGTTGGAATCCAATTTCCACGCGTCCAGGAGCCGAGCGTGGTGAGATCGCCTTTGGTCGGTGTCAGGTCCTTGGCGGCGAAGGGGACGCCGAGAAGAGCGGGCGTGTCACCGCCGGTTGCGACGCGTTCGTCAGCCGCCCGCGCCGATGCGATTGCCGCCTCCTCCCGCAGCAGCGTGAATGCGTTCAGCGTCTGATTGACGACTTTCGCGCGGCGCAGCGATTCGACAACGACCGCTTCAGCCGAAAAATGGCGGGCGCGGATGCCGGCAGCGATCTCCGTTGCGGGCAGGTCGAGCGGATGCGTGGGCGCAAGGGTGCGAGAAACCGTCTGCATGACTGCGGACTCCGTGCTAGGTCTTGTCTTCGACAGGTGGGGAATGGACGTGGCAGCAACATCCGGCGGAGCGAGCGCCTATATCGATGCCTGGAACGCCGGGCTCGCAGAGGCCATATCGAACCTCGGCGAGCCCGGCTTCCCGGAAACCCTGGAGCGCGCGCTTCGGCAACTCGTCGCCTTCGAAATGATGAACGGCTTTGCCTATTCGCCAGGCGGCAAGGCCTTCGATCTCCATAACGAGCGCATCGTCGGCGACCGCGTCACCATCGTCGATCACTACCTTGCCGGCGCCTATATCCTCGACCCGTTCTACGATGCTGTCCGCAACGCAAAACTCGACGGCGGCGTCCTGGTGATGCGACGGTTGGCGCCGGACCGCTTCACCGAGACGGAATACTTCCGCCGCCACTACCAGGCGACCGGCATCGTCGATGAGATCGGCTTCATTTTGAAGCTTCCGCATGTCGATGCCGTGCTGTCGCTCTCGCGCATCGGCGACGTGCCCGGCTTCTCCCGCCGTGACATCGCCCGGCTGGAAAGTGCTGCGCCGATCGTGCGGGCACTCGCCGAACGGCACTGGCGCGCGCGGTTCGACCCGCCCCGCGAGGAGGATGACGCCGCGGCGACGATCAGCCACCCGTTGCTCTCGAAACGGGAGCTGGAGATCGTGACCCTGATCCTCAAGGGTCACTCGACCTACTCCATCGCAGCGACGCTCGGCCTCTCGCCGAATACGGTCAAGGTCCATCGTCGCCAGGCTTATGCCAAGCTCTCCATTTCCAGCCAGGCGGAGCTCTTCCATCTCTTCCTCAGCCGCCGCTGATCATTCGACGAACTCCACTTCCGGCGGCGCTGACTGGAAGAACCGGGTGAGGTAGGCGAGATAACACACCCCAATGGCCAGCCAGATGATACCCAGGAGCTTGGCGTGGCCATCGAGATTCCACAGCAGGAACAGGTCGCAGACCGCGCCGACAGCCGGAACGACAAGCCCCAGCAGCGCGCCAAGCGGCCGGACGATTGCGTTGCCCTGCAGATAGAGCGCGATCACCGAGACATTGACGGCGGTGAAGGCGAGGAATGCGCCGAAATTGATGAAGGACGTCGAGGTCGTCACGTCGAGTGTGAGCGCAAGCAGGCCGACGATGCCGACGAGCACGAGGTTGAACACCGGCGTGCGCCATTTCTCATGCAGCTTGCCGAAGATCCCCATCGGCAACACGCCGTCGCGGCCCATGGCGAAAAGCAGCCGACCGACGCTCGCCTGTGCCGCAAGCCCCGAGGTGAACTGGGCAACCACGAGCGTGGCGAGGAACAGGGTCACGAAGATATCGCCGCCGATCATCAGAGCGATTTCCGACGCAGCGGAATCCACAGAGGTAAATTCGCCGCCGGGATGGGCGAGCTGCGTCACATAGGCCGAACCGGTGAAGATGATCCCGCCGATCACCGCGATGATCATAATCGCCTTCGGCATCGTGCGGGTTGGGTCACGCGTCTCTTCCGTCAGGGTTGAGACGGCGTCGAAGCCCAGGAAAGAATAGGCCGCGATTGCCGCACCGGCGACCGAGGCGCTGAACGGCACATTCGCTTCGAAGAATGGCCGCACCGACGCAAGCCCACCGACGCCATTGATGGCAACGACATAGCGTGCTGCCAGCGCGACGAAGGCGATCAGCACGGTGAGCTGCACCAGCATCAGCACAACGTTCACCCGGTTGGCGAAAGCGATGCCGATGACGTTTACCGCCGTCGTCAGCACAATGAAGCCGACGATCCACAGCCAGGCCGGTACGGCCGGGAAGGCGGAACCCAGATAGGCGGCGCCGATCAGCCAGATCACCATCGGCAGGAAGAAATAGTCGAGCAGCACGGCCCAACCGACGAGGAAGCCTGCACCGGAATTCAGCGACTTGCGGGCGTAGGTGTAGGCGGATCCGGCGACCGGATAGACCTTCGCCATGATCCCGTAGCTCGCGGCCGTCAGGAAAATTGCAAGCGCCGCGATGAAATAGGCCATCGCCGTCGTGCCCTGGCTTGCCGAGGCCAGCGCCCCGAACGTGCCGAACACGATCATCGGCGTCATGTAGGCAAGCCCGAACAGCACCACGGACCACAGACCAAGGGTTCGATCGAGTTTAATGTTTTGTGTCATGTTCCCCTCCTCCAACGAACAGACTGGAAGCGTCGGGGAAACCGAGGGCTATGCCAATAACCCTAGGGTGTTATGGCACCTCTCGATGACATTTCGAGGGCGAGCCAGAAGGGCGACCCGGATTTCGCAACCACCCGCCCTTGGTCCGGCACAGCGCTTCACACCGAAAGCAGGGTTCGCGTCAGCGGATGCCCGGCGTCGGCAAGGCCGTCGATGACGTTGAAGTGGTGCCTGTCCGGTTCGACGATGGCGGCCGTGGTTGCACCCAGTCCCGTCCAGATATTGGCAAGCAGGGCATTCTGGCGCAGGAACTCGGCGCGCTCGCCGCCGCCGACCCAGCAGGTGATGCGGGTATCCCGCATCGGCCGCAGCAGCGCCGGGCTTTGCGAAAGAGCCTCCGCCTCATCGATCGCAAGCTTCTCGTTCATCCCGGTCGACATGATCGGCCGCAGGTCATGCACACCCGAGATCGAGACGACGTTGCGGACGCGTCCCTGGACATCCGGCGAGAGCGGCGCGGTCGCCGTGATCATTCGGCTGACGAGATGGCCGCCAGCCGAATGGCCTGTCAGCATCAGCGGCCCTTCGACCAGCTTTGCTGCCTCACCGATTGCCGCGGCGACTTCCTCGACGATCCCGGTGATACGGATCTCCGGGCAGAGCGTGTAGGACGGCATGGCGACGGCGTAACCGCTGGCGACAGCGCCTGCGGCGAGATGCGACCAGAAGCTCTTGTCGAGCTGCAGCCAGAATCCACCGTGCACGAAGACGACCAGGCCTTTCGCCGCGCCATCGGGGAAGAAAAGGTCCATGCGATTTCTGGATCGCTCGCCATAGGCAAGGTCGAGTTTCGCCAGCCCTGATGCCGAAAGCGCATTGCGGAATGCCTCCGCCGGCCCAACCCATGCCTGCGGCCACCGGTCGCCCCGCGCAATGTTCACGCCATTGGCATAGGCGTCGTTCCAATCGGAAACACGGTGTTCCAGCATCGATGCAATCCTCCCTTCGATGTCTCCCCACGCATAGAAATCGCCTGCCCCATCAAGAAACGCAATGCGTCATTCAAAAAAACTTTAGGCTTGAAATAATTTTGGACTGGTGCGATGCTGCCCCATGTTCAGCCGAGAAGTGGAGGTCTCGCTGTGCCCATCACGATCACTGGAGCCGCCCTAGCGACGGCATGCGCCCATCGACGACGATGCGGCGAGGCTTGGCGTCTGTTCGCACGGCAGGGCTCCGCGCGACGACCAGAACTTTAGCCGGCTTTGAAAATGCCTGGACAACGGGCAGAAACTGAACAAGGGAACAGCCGCCATATGCTTGGACCGACTTCGCACGTCGATACGTTCACACGCGACCATCTGCCGCCACCGGAAGAATGGCCGGAATTCCGTCTCGAAGACTTCGACTACCCGGACCATCTCAACGCCGCCGTCGAATTGACGGATGCCATGGTCGCCAAGGGTTTTGGCGACCATACCGCGCTGATCGGCAACGGGCGCCGGCGAACCTACAAGGAGCTGTCCGACTGGACGAACAGGCTCGCCCATGCCCTCGTCGAAAACTACGGCGTGAAGCCTGGACACCGTGTGCTCATCCGCTCGGCCAACAATCCGGCCATGGTCGCCTGTTGGCTGGCGGCCACCAAGGCCGGCGCCGTGGTCGTCAACACCATGCCGATGCTCAGAGCCGGCGAACTGACCAAGATCGTCGACAAGGCAGAGGTCAGCCTGACGCTTTGCGATACCCGCCTGATGGACGAGATGATCGCCTGCGCCAAGGACAGTCGCTACCTGAAGCAGGTCGTCGGCTTCGACGGGACAGCAAACCACGACGCCGAACTCGACCGCATTGCGCTCGACAAGTCTGTGGTCTTCGAAGCGGTACACACCGGTCGTGACGACGTCGCCCTTCTCGGTTTCACCTCGGGCACGACAGGGGTCCCGAAGGCAACCATGCACTTCCATCGCGATCTCCTTGTTATTGCCGACGGCTATGCCAGGGAGGTGCTCGGGGTGACACCCGACGATGTCTTCGTCGGCTCACCGCCGCTCGCCTTCACCTTCGGTCTCGGCGGCCTTGCCATCTTCCCCTTGCGTTTCGGCGCGGCGGCAACGCTGCTCGAGCACGCGACGCCCGCCAACATGGTGGAGATCATCGAGAAGTACAAAGCAACGATCTCGTTTACCGCTCCGACCGCCTATCGGGCGATGATGAAGGCGATGGACAACGGTGCCGACCTTTCGTCGCTCCGGGTAGCGATCTCGGCGGGCGAAACGCTGCCGGGGCCTGTCTTCGAGGAGTGGACGGAAAAAACCGGCAAGCCGATCCTCGACGGGATCGGCGCGACAGAGATGCTGCATATCTTCATTTCCAACCGCTTCGAAGACCGCAAGGCCGCCTCGACCGGCAAGCCGGTCGGTGGCTACGAAGCCCGGATCGTCGATGACGAGATGCGGGAGGTCCCTCGCGGTACGGTCGGCAAGCTCGCGGTGCGCGGCCCGACCGGCTGCCGCTATATGGCGGACGCCCGCCAGCGCGATTATGTCCGCGACGGCTGGAACCTGACCGGCGACGCCTTCTACCAGGACGAAGACGGCTTCTTCCATTTCGCCGCCCGCTCGGACGACATGATCGTTACCGCCGGCTACAACATCGCCGGCCCCGAGGTCGAGGCGGCGTTGATCTCGCACCCGGAAGTCGCGGAATGCGCCGTCGTCGGTGCCCCCGATGCCGAACGCGGCCAGATCGTCGAAGCCTATGTCGTGTTGATTTCAGGCGTCTCGGCCGACGACGCGACGATCAAGCGCCTGCAGGATCATGTCAAGGCGACGATCGCGCCTTACAAATATCCGCGATCGGTCAAATTCCTGGAGAGCCTGCCGAAGACAGCCACGGGCAAGATCCAGCGGTTCCGATTGCGCTCGGAGAACTAAAACCATGAGCAAATCATACGATCCTTCGAAAGAAGGCGCCCAGATGTCGTTCAAGGGACGCATGTCCTACAGCGACTATCTCATGCTGGAGAAGGTGCTGGACGCACAGGAGCCGCTTTCCAAGGCCCATGACGAGATGCTGTTTATCATCCAGCATCAGACGTCGGAGCTCTGGATGAAGCTCGCGCTGCACGAGATCAACGCCGCAGTCCGCTCGATCCGCGACGACCGGCTGGAACCCGCCTTCAAGATGCTGACGCGCGTGGCGCGCATCTTCGAACAGTTGAACAGCGCCTGGGACGTGCTGCGCACGATGACGCCCAGCGAATACACCACGTTCCGCGAATCGCTCGGCCAATCCTCCGGCTTCCAGTCGTGGCAATACCGGGCGATCGAATTTCTCGCCGGCAACCGCAACGTCGCCATGCTCGGCCCGCACGCGCACCGTCCCGACATCATGGAAAAGCTCGAGGCGATCCTGGCCGCGCCGTCGCTCTACGACGAAGCGATCCGGCTGCTTTCGCGCAACGGCTTCGACGTCGGGGA
Organism: Ensifer sp. Root278; assembly: GCF_001429285.1. Classification (GTDB taxonomy): domain Bacteria; phylum Pseudomonadota; class Alphaproteobacteria; order Rhizobiales; family Rhizobiaceae; genus Ensifer. The sequence continues at coordinate 156,925 of NZ_LMJJ01000043.1, read as the reverse complement.
CGAAGCGAGCAAGACCGATTGGCGCGAAACGCGCGTGGAAAGCGACAAGGTCTTTGCGGCGTGGCAGACCGTCTACCGCGCCCCGGAGCGCTACTGGATGCTCTATGAACTCGCCGAGAAGCTGGTCGATTTCGAGGACTATTTCCGCCGATGGCGCTTCAATCACGTCACGACGGTCGAGCGCATCATCGGCCTGAAGCGCGGAACCGGGGGTACATCCGGCGCGTCCTATCTGAAGAAGATGCTCGAAGTGGAACTCTTCCCAGAGCTCTGGCACGTGCGCACGGGTCTCTGATAGAACACAACTCATAAGGGAACCTATTAGGAGGAGAACAGCATGAACCGCATTCTGGCAGCGAGCCTTCTTGGCCTCTCGCTTGCGACGTCGAGCCTTGCCCATGCCGAGCCGGTGAAGATCGGCGTCATCACCACGCTTTCGGGCGGCGGCGCCGGCCTCGGCATCGACATGCGCGACGCCTTCACGCTGGCAATCAAACAGTCGGGCAACAAGGACGTGGAGCTGGTGATCGAGGACGATGCCCAGAAGCCGGAACTTGCGGTTCAGATCGCCGAGAAGATGATCCAGGGCGACAAGGTCGACCTGATGACGGGCATCATCTGGTCGAATCTCGCCATGGCGGTCGTGCCGAACGCGGTCGCGCAGGACGTGATCTATCTCTCACCGAATGCCGGTCCTTCGGCACTGGCCGGTGCGAACTGCAACCCGAACTATTTCAACGTCGCCTACCAGAACGACAATTTCCATGAGGCGATGGGGCAATACGCCAACAAGGACTACAAGAACGCCTTCATCCTGGCGCCCAACTATCCGGCCGGCAAAGACGCGCTGACCGGCTTCAAGCGCTACTACAAGGGCGCTCTTGCCGGCGAGATCTACACGCAGGTCGGCCAGACGGATTATGCCGCCGAAATCGCCCAGATCCGCGCCTCCGGCGCCGATACCGTCTACTTCTTCCTGCCCGGCGGCATGGGCATCGCCTTCATGAAGCAATATGCGCAGTCGGGCGTGAACATCCCGGTCATGGGCCCGGGCTTCTCCTTCAGCCAGGACGTCCTGCCGGCGATCGGCGACGCTGCCCTTGGCGTCAAGAACTCAGCGACCTGGTCCAAGGACCTCGACAACGAAGCCAACAAGAAGTTCGTGGAGGCCTTCAAGGCCGAGTACAAGCGCCTGCCCTCGATCTACGCCGCACAAAGCTGGGATACAGCAAACCTGATCCTCGCCGCGCTATCGAAGGCAAGCGTCAAGGACAAGGACGCCTTCCGCGCGGCGCTCAAGGCGGCGGACTTCAAGTCGGTGCGCGGCAAGTTCACCTTCAACAACAACAACCACCCGATCCAGAACATCTACGTTCGTGAGGTGGTGAAGGAAGACGATGGCGTCCTGACCAACAAGATCATCGCCACCGCCTTCGAAGACCACAAGGACGCCTACGCCGACAAGTGCAGCATGTAACGCTCGCACCCGTCGTTGCCCGGATGCGCGGCCCTGACGCCGCCATCCGGTCGATGACCCCCGTCATCCCGACATCAAGCTTGGACCGACCTCTTGTTCACCGCACTCCTGATCGAACAACTGCTCAACGGGCTACAGCTCGGCGTCATGCTGTTTCTAATGGCCGCCGGCCTGACCCTGATTTTCGGGGTCATGGGCCTGATCAACCTTGCCCACGGCTCGCTCTACATGATCGGCGCCTTCGCCTGCGCCACGGTCGCCGCCGCCACCGGCTCCTTCTGGATCGGCCTGATCGCCAGTCTTGCGGCAGCCGCGGGCGTCGGTGCAATCATCGAGGTTGCCGTCATCCGCAGGCTCTATGATCGTGACCATCTCGACCAGGTGCTCGCCACCTTCGCACTGATCCTGATCCTGTCCGAGGGCGCGCGCTGGCTCTTCGGCTCCTTCCCGCTCTATCTCGACATACCGCCCATGCTGCAGGGCGCGGTGCCTCTGCCCGGCGGCGGCCAGTACCAGCTCTATCGGCTGGCGATCATCGGTGTCGGCATCGCGGTTGCCATCGGTCTCTATCTGCTGATCGCCAGGACGCGGCTCGGCATGCGCATCCGCGCGGGCGAATCCGACCGCGAGATGATCGGCGCGCTCGGCGTCGACATCGGCACGCTCTACACGGTCGTCTTTGCGCTCGGCGCGGCACTCGCGGGTCTTGCCGGCGCCCTGGTCGGCGCGCTGCAGTCGGTGCAGGTCGGCATGGGCGAGCCGGTGCTCATCCTCGCTTTCGTCGTCATCGTCATCGGCGGCATCGGCTCCATCAAGGGCGCGCTTGTCGGCGCTGTCATCGTCGGCGTCGTCGACACGATGGGCCGCTTCCTGCTCCCATCGGTCCTGGCGCTCACCATGCCCGCATCGCAGGCGACTACGATTGGCGCGGCGCTCGCTTCGATGCTGATCTATGTGGTCATGGCCCTCATCCTCGCTTTCCGGCCGAGCGGCCTGTTTTCGGCACAGTCGTGAGGTCAAGATGAGCCGCGAAACCACCGTCAACCTGCTGCTTGCCCTTCTGCTTCTCGGCGCACCGCTTGTCGCCGCCGGCATGGGCGAACCCTTCTATGTGACGCTCGCGACCCGCGTCGTCGTCCTGGCGCTTGCCGCCGTCGGCCTCAACCTGGCGCTCGGGTCCGGCGGGCTGCTGTCCTTCGGCCACGCAGCCTTCTTCGGCCTTGGCGGTTATGTCGCCGGCATCCTCGCCACCCACGCCTTCAATGGCGAGCCGCTGTTTGCCGGCATTCCGGCGACAACGTCGATGCCGCTCATCTGGATAGCGGCCGTGGCGGTTGCCGGCCTCATCGCGCTGCCGATCGGCGCGATCAGCCTGCGCACATCAGGCGTCTATTTCATCATGATCACGCTCGCTTTCGCGCAGATGATCTACTATTTCGCGATCTCCTGGCCGGCCTATGGCGGCGAAGATGGTCTCTCGATGTCGGTGCGCAACGCCTTTCCCGGCGTCAACACCGCCAAGCCCCTGCCCTATTTCCTGATCTGCTATGCGGCACTCATGGCCGCACTTCTCCTGTTCCGCGTGGTCGAGGGTTCGCGCTTCGGCAGCGCCCTGCAGGCGGCGAGACAGAATGGAATCCGCCTTGCCGCCGTCGGCATCGCGCCCTTCAATATCCGGCTCGTCGCGTTTGCCGCCTCGGCCATGATCACCGGATTTGCCGGCGCGCTCTATGCCGACCTCAATCGCTTCGTCGGGCCCTCCATGCTCTCCTGGCACATGTCGGGCGAACTGATCGTGCTGATCATCCTCGGCGGCAAGGGCCGCCTGTTCGGCCCCGTCGCCGGCGCGATGATCTTCGTCGTCTTCGAATATGTGCTCGGCGGTATCACCGAGCGCTGGCAGTTCTTCCTCGGCCTCATCCTGCTCGGCATCGTGCTTTTTGCACGCGGCGGGCTGCTGGGCCTTCTCTCCGGAAAGCCGCGCCATGTCTGAGCCTGTTCTCGAAATCCGCGATCTCCGCAAATCCTTCGGCGCCCTCAAGGCGACCGACGGGGTCAGCCTTGAGCTTCGTCCGGGACAGATCCATGCGCTGATCGGTCCGAACGGTGCCGGAAAAAGCACGCTGATCCACCAGATCGCCGGTTCGCTCAAGGCCGACAGCGGCAGCATCCGCTTTCTCGGCGAGGATATCAGCGGGCTCGACATGGCAGCCCGCGCGAGGCTCGGCCTTGCGCGCAGCTTCCAGATTTCGTCGCTGGCGCAGGAGTTCTCAGCGCTTCGCAACGTCATGCTGGCGGTGCAGGCGCGGCAAGGCAGCAGCTTCCGCTTCTTCCGCCAGGTTACGAGCGATAGGGACCTGACCGAGCCGGCAATGGCGATGCTCGAGCGTGTGGACCTCGCCGCGCGCGCCCATGTGCCGGCGGCAGAGCTTTCCCACGGCGAGCGCCGACAGCTCGAAATCGCCATCGCGCTGGCGCTTTCGCCGAAGGCGTTTCTCTTCGATGAACCGATGGCCGGCATGGGGCCGGAGGGCTCGAAGCGGCTGACGTCGTTTCTCGACGGCTTGCGCCATGAAGCGCCGATGCTGCTGGTGGAACACGACATGGACGCGGTCTTTGCGCTTGCGGATCGCATTTCCGTGCTCGTTTATGGCCGCATCATCGCAACAGGTACGGTCGATGAAATCCGCAGCGATCCGGACGTTCGCCGCGCCTATTTGGGAGAAGCCGCGTGAGCCTGCTCGAACTGAAAGGTCTCGAAACCTTCTACGGCGCATCGCAGGCACTCTTCGGCGTCAATCTCGATGTGCGGGAGGGCGAGGTGGTCGCGCTCATGGGCCGCAACGGCATGGGCAAAACGACGACGATCAACTCGATCCTCGGCCTCGTGCGGCCGCGCTCCGGCGCGATCAGCTTCGCCGGCAAGGCGATCTCGGGCATGCGACCGCACCGGATAGCGAGACTCGGCCTGGGCCTCGTGCCCGAAGGACGGCGCTGCTTTCCCAATCTCACAGTCATGGAGAACCTGGTTGCCACGGCCCGCGGCAGCGAGTGGACCTTCGAGAAAGTGGTCGCGCTCTTCCCCCGTCTCGGCGAACGGCGTGACCAATATGCCAACACGCTTTCGGGCGGCGAGCAGCAGATGCTTGCCATCGGCCGGGCGCTGATGACCAATCCCAGCCTGATCATTCTCGACGAGGCAACCGAGGGGCTTGCGCCGGTGATCCGGCAGGACATCTGGTCGGCGATCCGCACGCTGAAGGTCGCCGGCCAATCGATCCTCGTCGTCGACAAGACGCTTTCGGAATTGCTTCCGGTGGCCGACCGCTGCTTCGTCCTGGAAAAGGGTGCGACGGTGTTCGAAGGATCGCCGGCAGCGCTGACACCGGCACTTCAGGACCGCTATCTCGGCGTCTGAGCTTGCCGTTCAGGCCGAGGGAATGCCGCCGCCAAGGACCACGGAATAGGCAGCCGCGTCGATGTTGCCGCCCGAGATGACGCAGACGATGTTTCCGGTCAGGTCGGGCCGCGAGATCGCGGCGGCGAGCGAGGCGGCCCCTGCCCCCTCGGCGACGACTTTGGCCTTTTTGAACAGAAGCCGCATCGCATCGGTCACCTGGGCCGGGCTGACGGCAATCGCCCCGTCGATGAGTTCCCGTGCCACTGGCCAAAGCTGCGGCACAAGCGATGGCGCGCCGATGCTCTTGATGAACGACGGGCGGGTCTCGATCGTCACGATCCGTCCCGCCGCAAGTGCCGCCGAAACCGGAGCGGCGCTGTCATCCTCGACGGCGAAGACACGGCAACGGTCGGAAGTGGCCTTGACAGCGCTTGCGACCCCGGTCGTCATGCTGCCGCCACCATAGGGGGTGAGCACCACGTCGACATCGGGCAAGTCCTCGATGATTTCCATGCCGATGGAGCCGTTGCCGGCAAGCACCGCCTGATCGGTCACCGGATTGATCAGCAGTTCCGGCGCATCCGGACGGGCCGCATCGGTAATGTAGTCCCACCAGGTCGCGGTACTGACGAAGCGCACCTCGCCGCCAAGCTCGCGCACGCCGTCGATCTTCGTCTGCGGCGCGCCGCGATACATGTAGGCCACCATCGGCACACCGATGAGGCGGGCGGCCCAGGCCATGCCATAGGCCATGTTGCCGGAACTGGTGACGGCCATGCCGTTTTGCAGATCGGCCGGATCACGCGACAAGAGTGCGTTCAGCGCCGGGCGAAGCTTGAAGGCGCCGATCGGAGAGAGCGTCTCCAGTTTCAGAAAGATCTGGCGGTCCGGGAACCCAAGGTCGAGCCGCACCAGCGGGGTTCGCGCGAAGTGGGGAGCGATGCGGCCGCGAGCGTCCGCGATTTCGTCCGGTGTCGGGCGCTGCGGCGCAGTCATTGCGAAGTCTCCTGTCTGCCTCACGCGTTCGGGCGTGCGGATCGCGACCTATGACTCGGCTTTCGACTGCGGACGGCAGACCGCCCGCAGTCCACCATCGAGATCAGGTCACGGCTGCGCGGACCGCAAAGCGCGCGTCCTGCCATGCGCCCGTGAGAAGGATCTCTTCAAGGATTCCGACCGCCCGCCAAACATCGGCATAGCTCACATAGAGCGGCGTGAAGCCGAAGCGCATCGTCGTGGGGGCGCGGAAATCGCCGATGACGCCACGGGCAATGAGCGCCTGCATGATCTCGTAGCTGTTCGGATGGCTGAACGAAACCTGGCTTCCGCGTTTTGTCCCGTCGCGCGGGCTCTCGAGTTCCAGGCCGTAGGCAGCGCATTTCGCCTCGACGAGCGTGATGAAGAGATCGGTGAGCCGGATGCTCTTCTCGCGCAACTGGTTCATGTCGACTTCGTCCCAGACGTCGAGCGCGCCCTTCAGCGCCCGCAGCGACAGGATCGGCTGCGTGCCGCAGAGGAAACGACGGATGCCCTCGCCGGCCGCATAGTGCTTCTCGAAGGCGAAGGGGCGGGCATGGCCCCACCAGCCGGTGAGCGGTTGGCGGATATCGCCGTGATGACGGGTCGCGGCATAGATGAAGGCAGGCGCGCCAGGACCGCCGTTCAGGTACTTGTAGGTGCAGCCGACGGCAAAATCGACATTGGCGCCATCGAGATCGACAGGCAGGGCGCCGGCGGTATGGCAGAGATCCCAGATGACCAGCGCGCCATGCTCATGCGCCTTGCGTGTCAGCGCCGCCATGTCGCGCAGTTCACCGGACTTGTAGTTGACATGGTTGACCAGAACCACGGCAACGTCGCTGTTGATCAGGTCCTCGATATCGTGCGCATCGACCCCTTCGAGCCGCAACGAAGCGCCCGAGCGCGTCGAAACCACGCCCTCGGCCATGTAGAGGTCCGTCGGGAAACTGCCGCCTTCGCTGACGATGACAGAGCGATCGGGCCGCAGCGCCATGGCCGCGTGCAGGGCCTTGTAGATGTTGATCGACGTCGTATCGCAAACGACAGTCTGGCCGGCGGCCGCCCCGATCAGCCGCCCGACCCGGTCACCGAGCGCAAGCGGCATCTCGAACCACCCGGCCGTGTTCCAGCTGCGGATGAGATCCTGCCCCCATTCCTCGGTCGCGGCCTTGCGAAGTTCGTCGAAAGCGGCGGTCGAGGCGACGCCAAGCGAGTTGCCGTCCAGGTAGATCAGGTTCTGCGGCAAGATGAAACGCTCGCGCATCGGACGCAGCACATCGGCCGCATCCATCGCCTCGATCGCAACAAAATCAGGAACTGCATTCATGAAGGTGGTCCTCATCTATTCGCGAACGGTTTCGCGGGCAGGTGCCGGTCCGCGGCTTCGCTTGAGGCTCGGAAGAGCCAGCATGGCGAGAACGAACAGGCCGGTCGCAAGTTTCAGGTCCGGCGGGGGCATACCGGCTGCCAGGCAGAAGGAGACGAGCTGATAGTAGACGATCGCACCGACAAAGGGGGCCGCGAGCTGGCGCAGCACGCTTTGCTTGCCGACGATCGCCTCGCCGATCATGAGCGCCGCAAGGCCGTTGATCAGGATGCCGAGGCCCATGTTGACGTCGGCGAAGCCCTGCGACTGCACCATCAGCGCGCCGCTGCCTGCGGAAAACGCGCCGGCAAGCCCGACACCGCCGATCGTCGCCAGCCAGACGTTGATGCCTTGCGCTTCGGCCATATCAGGGTTGGCGCCGACGGCACGGACGGCGGTGCCCTTCTCGGTGCGGAAGAAATGATAGAGCACGAAGAAGACAACGAGCGCGATCAAACCGGCAACGACAATCTTGCTTGCCGGGAAGCCCGGCTGCAGCCCCGGCGCCCAGTCGAACACCGTCGTTGCGCCGAAGACCGAGAGGTTCGACCGGCCCATGATGCGCAGATTGATCGAATAGAGCATCGTCATCATCAGGATGCCGGCGAGCAGGGTGTGGATCCGGAACCGCAGGTGGATGAAAGCCGTGCAGCAGCCGGCAACGAAGCCGGCGACGAGCGCGATGGCGATCGCGGCCAGCGGCGACATCCCCGCCGCCATCAGCACGCCGCAGACGCAGCCGCCGAGCGGAAACGCGCCTTCGCTGGTCAGATCCGGGAAGCTCAACATGCGGAACGGGATCATGATCCCGAGCACCACGAAGGCGAGGATCAGGCTCTGCGCCAGAGTGACGGGAACGAGCGAGACGAAGCTCGCGATGGTGTTTTGAAGAATATCCATGATCGTCAGCTCGCCAGGAACATGCGGTCGGTTTTGACGGAGAAATGGCCGATCAGCTCAGGCACGGTCGTCTGGGCCTTTTCCTTGCCGTCGATCTCGAGGCGGACGCGCCCGGCATCGAGCATGATCACCTTGTGGCCGAAGTCCACCGCATGCTGCATGTTGTGTGTCACCATCAGCGTCGTCAGCTTCAGCGCCTCGACCGCGCGGATCGTTGCCTGCATGACGATATCGGCGGTGCGGGGATCAAGTGCTGCGGTATGCTCGTCGAGCAGCAGCAGTTCCGGCTCACCGCCGACCGCCATGATCAGCGACAGCGACTGCCGCTGTCCGCCGGACAGAAGCTCCACCCGCGTATCGAGACGGTTTTCGAGGCCAAGGCCTAGCAGCGACAGCCGTTCCTTGTAGGTGGCGAGCCGCGTCGTATTCAGCCCGCGACGCAGGGTGCGCTTGTTGCTGCGCAGTTCGGCGAGCAACATGTTTTCCGCCACCGTCATGCTGGCGGCGGTGCCGCGCATCGGGTCCTGGAAAACGCGGGCAAGCCGCATGGCACGCTTGTGCACGGGCATGGCCGTCACGTCGTCGCCATTGATGACGACCTGGCCGCTATCGAGCACGAGCGCGCCGGAGATGGCGTTGAGCATGCTGCTCTTGCCGGCGCCGTTCGAGCCGATGACGACACCGAATTCGCCTGTGGCGAGGCTGAGTTTGAGGCCGTCGAGCGCGACCTTCTCGTCTGCCTGCCCCTTGTAGAAAACCTTGCGGGCCGATCTGATTTCCAGCATTGGCTCCCCCTATCCGTGGAGTGACGGCGCTCCCGGCGCCGCCACTGTTGAGACCAATTGGAGATCAGTCGACGACGCAGCTGCAGTCGGTGGCGAGCGCTGCCGGCACTTCGATGCCGAAGGCGGCCGTCGCCTTTTTCGAGATCAGCGGCGCGTGGTCTTCATAGCTCGGGCGCGACGGCGCGATGGTCTTCGGGTCCTTGCCTTTGAGGATTTCCGCAGCGATCTTGCCGGCATTGACGCCGACCTGCTCGTAGTTGACGGCAAAGCTTGCCGGCACGACGCCATCGCGGACGGCGCCATCGTCGGAATTGACGATCGGGATCTCTGCCTGGCGTGCCGCCGCAGAAACGGCACCGATTGCCGGCTGCAGCAGGTTGGATGCGGGCGTGTAGATCACGTCGGCCTTGCCGGCGAAGGAGGCGATGCGCTGCTGAATGTCGTTGACGTTGTCGACGCCGACAGCGACGACTTCGAAGCCGGCGGCAGGTGCGGCTTCCTTGATCTTGTCGAGCAGCGCCGTGTCGTTCGCCTCGCCCGGGTTATAGGGCACGCCGAAGCGCTTGGCTTCGGGCAGCAGCTTGCGGGTAAAGGCCATCACGGCGCCAACGTCCTGAAGGTCCGTCGCACCGGTCATCCCCTCGTCACCGGCCTCCCAGGACGGAACGAGCTTGGCGGCCACCGGATCGGTGACGGCAGAAAAGACAACCGGGATGCCGGAGCCGGCGAGCGCCTTCTTGGCGATCTGCGAGACCGGCGTCGTGATGGTGTAGATCAGTTTCGGCTGTTCGGCCTGCAGCTTGGCAATCATCTGCGGAACCAGCGAGGCGTCGAAATTGGTGTGGCTCTCGGTGTAGACGACGTCGCTGCCTTCGACGAAGCCGTTTTCAGCCAGCGCCTTCTTGAAGCCGGCGATCGACGCGCTCAGTTGTGGATGTTCGCCGAAGTTGGCGATGCCGATGCGGATCGGATCAGCGGCAGCCGTTCCCAGCCCCCACGCCATTGCGCCGGCGACGACCAACCCCGAAAGCCAAGTGCTCTTAAGCCTGCTCATACATCCCTCCCAGAATTTGACGAGCGTTACCGCCCTCCTCGGCGGCGTGCGTGGATGATGGCGACGGTCGGAGGTCTTGTCAAATAAATATATATATTTTCATCTGAGCCGCAGAACTATATATAATTGTGTCGATCCGATGTGGGCGTTAAGGGAACTTGATGCAAGACCACGAACAGTCGACCAAAACCGAATCGGCCTACCGGTTGCTCCGCCGCGACATTCTGGCGACGCGGCTGCAGCCCGGCGCACCGATGAAGCTGAGCGCGCTGCGCGAAAGCTACGGGATCGGCTGGACGCCTCTGCGCGAAGCGCTGTCGCGGCTGGAAGCGGAGGGTCTTGTCACGGCCATCAGCAATCGCGGCTTTGCCGTCGCGCCGGTCTCGCGAGAGGCGCTCGACGACCTCACCCGAGCGCGGCAGGTCGTCGAAATTCCGCTGCTCATCGAGTCGATCGAAAATGGTGACAGCGCATGGGAGTCCGCCGTCGTCACCGCCCACTATCGCTTGTCGCGCTGCAAGATTGCCGTCGAAAACGTCTCCGAAAGCGAGATCGACGAGTGGGACGAGAAGCATGCCGCCTTTCACACCGCGCTGATCGGTGCGGCGAGATCGAGCTGGCTTTCCCGCTTCCAGGCGACGATCTCCGACCAGCTCCGCCGCCACCACCGTTTCCTGAGCCTTGCCCCCACACTGCGCGCTGCGGCAGGGATGAGCGAGGGCTACGAGGAAGCGGTTGCCGCCTTGCAGGACGCGATGGCGATAGAGCATCATACGGAATTGATGGAGGCCGCACTCGACCGCGACGTCGACCGCGCCCGAAAGCTGATGACCGACCACATCGGCTTTACGGTCAATGTCTACGACCAGTCCGAAGATGGCGGCCGCCCTGCAGCGCTGTTGCCGCGGCATGCGTCCAAATGACGGCGCGTGACAGCCTGTCCAAGAGCCGGAAACGTCTCTAAAAGCAAAGAGACAGGGAAGTGCCTGCCAAGGCGCAGGAAAAGAAGCGGGCGTTTGCAATGATGGGTGAAGACAAGTTCGATACTTCGCCGGAATGGGTGGATGGCGAGACCAAGGCGCTCGAAGCTCCAGGCGATCACCGCGCCGAGCTCAGGCTCTGGCTGCGCCTGCTGACCTGCTCGACGCTGGTCGAGAGCGAGATTCGTCGCCGGCTTCGGGAAGAATTCGATTCGACCTTGCCGCGCTTCGACCTGATGGCCCAGCTCGAACGCGCCCCTGACGGCATGGTGCTGGGCGAAGTTTCGAAGCGCATGATGGTTTCGCCCGGCAACATTACGGTGCTGGTGGAGCGCTTGACCGAGAGCGGCCACATCAGCCGCACGACGCTCCCGACGGATCGCCGCGTGCAGGTCATCGCGTTGACCCCCTTCGGCCGCGCCGAATTCGAGAAGATGGCAGCAACCCATGCCGATTGGATCTCCGACCTGTTCGCGGGTGTTTCACCGCAGGACGGTGGCGTGCTGATGGACGAGCTTGCCAAGCTCAAGCGGTCCGTTATCGCTTCCCTGGCCCGCAACTCCTGAGGGCAACACTCTTCCCTTTTCCCAAGAGCATAGAGCGGCGTGATGACCACGCGCCGTCGTCTGAACGCGCGTATAGGCATCACGTCGACCCAAAACAATTTTAAGCTTGAAATTTCTCCCGAACGAGTCCACCTTGTTCCCAGCAGTCCGGGATGACGGCCAACGGCATCTCGACAGCGACCCACGCAGCCGGAACTCGGGAGGAGAACGACATGCGGATCGTCTGTATCGGTGGCGGGCCAGCCGGGCTCTATTTCGCGCTGCTGATGAAGCGCCAGCACCCGGAACACCACGTAACCGTGGTCGAGCGGAACCGCGCCTTCGACACCTTCGGCTGGGGCGTCGTCTTCTCGGATGCCACCATGCAATCGATGCGCCAATGGGATCCGGAGACAGCCGAGGCGATCGAGATCTCCTTCAACCATTGGGACGATATCGAGCTGGTCTTCAAGGGCCGCAAGATCAGGACGACCGGCCACGGCTTCGTCGGCATCGGCCGCAAGAAGATGCTCAACATCCTTCAGGAGCGCTGCCTCGAACTCGGCGTCGAACTGGTGTTCGAGCAGGATGTCGAGAGCGACGAGCAGTTCGCCGACGCGGATCTGATCATCGCCTCCGACGGCGTCAATTCGCGCATCCGCAACAGATACGCCGACGTCTTCCGGCCCGATATGGTCGTTCGGCCGAACCGCTATGTCTGGCTCGGCACGAACAAACAGTTCGACGCCTTCACCTTCGATTTCCAGCGCACCGAACATGGCTGGTTCCAGGCGCACATCTACCGCTTCGACGAAAACACCTCGACCTTCATCGTCGAGACCACCGATGACGTCTTTAGGGCCCATGGTCTCGACCAGATGGACCAGCAGCAGTCGATCGAATTCTGCGAAAAGCTCTTTGCCGGGACCCTCGACGGCCACAAGCTGATGACCAATGCACGCCATTTGCGTGGCTCGGCCTGGCTGAATTTCGGTCGGCTGATCTGCGAGAAGTGGAGCCATTTCAACGGCCGCAGCCACGTCGTTCTGATGGGCGATAGCGCCCATACAGCCCATTTCGCCATCGGCTCAGGCACCAAGCTTGCGATCGACGACGCCATCGAGCTCACCCGGCAGTTCGACATTCTCGGCCACGACAAGGCCAATATCCCCGCCGTTCTCGCTGCTTACGAGGAGGTACGCCGGGTCGATGTCGCCCGCATCCAGAATGCGGCCCGCAATGCCATGGAGTGGTTCGAAGTCGCCGGCACGCGTTATGCCGATACGCTGGAGCCCGAGCAGTTCATGTATTCGATGCTGACCCGCTCGCAGCGCATCAGCCACGAGAACCTTCGCCTCCGCGACAAGGACTGGCTTGAAGGCTTCGAGCGCTGGTTTGCCGAACGCGCCGGCGTCGAGCCGGCCGCAAACGGCACGGTCCCGCCGCCGATGTTCACGCCGTTCAAGCTCCGCGGCCTGACGCTGAAGAACCGCATCGTCGTTTCGCCGATGGCGATGTATTCGGCGACCGATGGCGTGCCGAACGATTTCCACTTGGTGCATCTCGGCGCGCGCGCCATGGGGGGCGCCGCTCTCGTTTTCCCGGAAATGACCTGCGTATCGGCCGATGCCCGCATCACGCCCGGATGCCTCGGTCTCTGGAACGACGAGCAGGCGCATGCCTTCAAGCGGATCGTCGATTTCGTGCACCAGCAGACACCCGCCAAGATCGGCATCCAGCTCGGCCACGCCGGACGCAAGGGCGCAACCAAGCTCGCCTGGGAGGGCATCGACCAGCCCTTGAGCGAAGGCGCCTGGCCGCTCATCTCGGCGTCTGCCCTGCCCTATCTCAAGCATTCGGACATGCCGCGCGAAATGACGCGTGCCGACATGGACCGCGTCATCGCGGACTTCGTGCACGCTACCGAACGGGCCCGCGATCTCGGCTTCGACATCCTCGAACTGCACGTGGCGCACGGCTACCTGCTGTCGAGCTTCCTGTCGCCGCTCACCAACCTTCGCACGGACGAATATGGCGGCGACCATGCGGCTCGCGCCCGCTTCCCACTCGAGGTGTTCCATGCGGTCCGCAAGGCCTGGCCCGAGGATCGGCCGATGTCGGTGCGCCTTTCGACGCATGACTGGCACGAAGGCGGCAACACGCCCGAGGACGCGGCGATCTTTGCCCGCCTGTTCAAGGAGGCCGGCGCCGACATGATCGACTGCTCCTCCGGTCAGGTGGTGAAAGAGGAAAAGCCGGTCTACGGCCGCCTGTTCCAGACACCCTTTTCCGACAAGATCCGCAACGAGATCCAGGTCGCGACGATTGCCGTCGGGGCGATATCCGAGGCCGACCACGCCAATTCCATCATCGCTGCCGGTCGCGCCGACCTCTGCGCGATTGCCCGCCCGCATCTGGCCGACCCATCCTTCGTCATGCATGAGGCGGCAAAGATCGGCTATGACGATCAGCCCTGGCCCAAGCAGTACCACTCCGCCCGCGCGCAATATGTGAACAATCTAACGCGTGCGGCAACGACGGCGGGCAAGCCATGAGCAAGAGGCACGCCCTTGTCACAGGCGCGGGCAGCGGGATCGGCAAGGCGATCGCGCTTGCGCTTGCCGCCGACGGCCATATCGTCAGCCTTGCCGGGCGACGCGCAGCACCGCTGGAAGCCGTGCGAGCAGAGATTCTCTCATCGGGCGGCGAAGCCCACGTCCACCATGGGTTTGACGTGACCGACCCGTCCGCCATCGAGCAAGGCATTGCGGCTGCGATTGCCAAGAGCGGAGAGATCGCCGTTCTCGTCAACTGCGCCGGCGAAGCGCCCTCGGCGCCGTTCGAGAAGACCGATCTCGCGCTCTGGCAGCGGGTAATCTCGATCAACCTCACCGGCGTCTTTCTCGTAACGCAGGCAGCCCTTGCCTCCGTGCGCCGGGCCGGCAACGGCCGCATCGTCAATGTCGCAAGCACGGCGGGCCTCACCGGCTATGCCTATGTATCTGCCTATTGCGCATCGAAGCACGGCGTCGTCGGGCTGACGCGCGCTCTGGCACTCGAGCTGGCGCGAACCGACGTGACCGTCAATGCCGTCTGCCCGGGTTTCACCGACACGCCGCTGATCGATGGCGCACTCGACACGATCAGCGAGAAGACCGGTCGTTCGCGCGAGGAGGCACGTGCCAGCCTTGCCCGTTCCAATCCGCAAGGGCGCCTGGTGACCCCGGATGAGGTGGCAGACACGGTCTCCTGGCTGGTGTCGGAAAGAGCGACCGCAATCACCGGCCAGGCGATCGCCGTTGCCGGTGGCGAAGTTCTCGGAGGATAGAGATGACAAACCCGATGCAGGCCAAGAAGCGCGCCTTTAAGGACTACAAGGCCAAGCACTTCCTGTTCGAAACGGACGCGGACGGCCGGGTCGCGACGATCACGCTCAACCGTCCGGAAAAGAAGAACCCGCTGACCTTCGAGAGCTACGAGGAGCTTTGCGACCTCTTCCGGTCGCTTGCCCGCGCCAGCGACGTGCGCGCCGTGGTGCTGACCGGCGCCAGCGACAACTTCTCCTCCGGCGGCGACGTCTTCGAAATCATCGAGCCGCTGACGCGCATGTCGATGCCGGACCTCTTGGATTTCACCCGCATGACCGGCGAACTGGTGCGCCAGATCCGCGCCTGCCCCCAACCCGTGATCGCGGCCGTGGACGGAATTTGCGCCGGCGCCGGGGCTATCTTGGCGATGGCTTCCGATTTCCGCGTCGCGACGCCGGAAGCGAAGACCGCCTTTCTCTTCACGCGCGTTGGGCTCGCGGGTGCAGACATGGGCGCCTGCGGCATTCTTCCCCGCATCATCGGCCAAGGCCGCGCCGCCGAACTGCTCTTCACCGGCCGGGTCATGACCGCGCCCGAGGGTCATGCCTGGGGCTTCTACAACGCCCTGCACGAGCGTGCGTCGCTGCTTGCCGAGGCGCAGAAATTCGCACGCACCATCGCCGATGGCCCCTGGTTCGCCCATGCGATGACAAAGAAGATGCTCGACCAGGAATGGGCGATGGGCATCGACCAGCTGATCGAATCGGAAGCCCAGGCCCAGGCGATCTGCATGGCGACCGGCGATTTCCGCCGCGCCTTCGAGGCCTTTGCCGCCAAGGCGAAGCCGGAATTCAAAGGGAATTGAGCATGAGTTCCCGTGACACGGCTTTGCGCCCACCAACCCGCGACCATCTCGACTGGCCGTTCTTCGACGATGGTCATCGTGCGTTTGCTACGGAGCTGGATGACTTCGTATCCCGTGGCGGCCTCGGCGAGATCGATCACGCAAATGCCGATGCCGCGTGCAAACACCTCGTCAGCGCCCTTGGCGCCGCAGGCGTGCTTCGCCATTGCGTGCCGAAAGCATTTGGCGGCGCAAGCGAGGAGATCGATAGCCGGTCGCTCTGCCTCATCCGCGAAACGCTTGCCTATACCGACGGTCTTGCCGATTTCGCCTTCGCCATGCAGGGGCTTGGCACCGGCGCGATCAGCCTTTCCGGTTCCGAGGCACTGAAGCAGGCCGTCCTGCCCAAGGTCAGCCGCGGCGAGTGGATTTCCGCCTTTGCGCTTTCCGAACCCGAGGCTGGCTCGGATGTCGCAGCGATGGCCTGTAGTGCGCGACGCGAGGGCGATCATTTCGTGCTCGATGGCGAGAAAACCTGGATCTCGAACGGCGGCATCGCCGACGTCTACACCGTCTTTGCCCGCACCGGCGAAGCGCCCGGCACGCGCGGCATTTCCGCCTTTGTGGTCTTCGCCGACACGCCGGGTTTCACGATCGCCGAGCGCATCGAGACCATTGCGCCGCATCCGCTTGCCCGGCTTCGCTTCGACAATTGCCGCATCCCGGCGTCGCAGCTTCTCGGAAGCCCCGGCGAAGGCTTCAAGATCGCCATGCGCACGCTCGACATCTTCCGCCCCTCCGTCGCGGCCGCCGCAACAGGCTTTGCCCGCCGGGCGCTCGACGAGGCAGTGGCGCATGCAAAGAACCGCAAGATGTTCGGCGCAACCCTTGCCGATTTGCCGACAGCGCAAAGCACGCTCGGCGAGATGGCGACTGCGATCGACGCCGCCGCCCTTCTGACCTGCCGCACGGCATGGCAGCGCGACGTGCAGAAGCGGCCGACCACGCGGGAAGCGGCCATGGCCAAGATGACGGCGACCGAGAATGCACAATGGGTCATCGACCAGGCGCTGCAGCTCTTCGGCGGCCGCGGCGTGCGCGTCGGCGAAATCACCGAACGGCTCTATCGTGAGATCCGGGCACTGCGGATCTACGAGGGCGCGACCGAGGTTCAAAAGCTCATCATCGGCCGCGAGCTGATGAAAGGTACGGGACGATAACGAGGGGGATGTCGAACATGCATGGTTCGAAGGCGTCATTCGACTGGCAGGATCCATTCAACCTGGATGCGCAGTTGACCGAAGAAGAACGCATGGTGCGGCGCACCGCGCAAGGTTTTGCCGAAGACCGACTGGCGCCGCGCGTGCAGGAGGCCTTCCGCCACGAGAAGACCGATCCGTCGATTTTCGCCGAGATGGGCGAACTCGGCCTGCTCGGACCGATGGTCTCCGAGGAATACGGCGGCGCGGGCCTCAACTACGTCTCCTACGGTCTGATCGCCCGCGAAGTAGAACGCATCGACAGCGGCTACCGCTCGATGATGAGCGTCCAGTCTTCCCTGGTGATCGTGCCGATCTATACCTTCGGCAGCGAGGACCAGAAACGCAAATACCTGCCGGGACTGATTGCCGGCACGAAAATCGGCTGCTTCGGTCTCACCGAGCCCGATCATGGTTCCGATCCCGGCTCGATGATCACCAAGGCCACCAAGGTCGATGGCGGCTATCTGCTTTCCGGCTCCAAGACCTGGATCTCCAATGCGCCGATCGCCGACGTCTTCGTCGTCTGGGCGAAGACCGCGGATGGTCTGATCCGCGGCTTCATCCTCGAAAAGGGATGGAAGGGGCTCAGCGCGCCGGCGATCCACGGCAAGGTGGGTCTCAGGGCATCGATTACCGGCCAGATCGTCATGGACGAGGTGTTCGTGCCGGAAGAAAACATGCTGCCCGATGTGACCGGGCTGAAGGGCCCCTTCACCTGCCTCAACTCCGCGCGCTTCGGCATCGCCTGGGGCGCCCTCGGTGCGGCTGAGTCCTGCTACGAGACGGCACGGCAATACGTCATCGACCGCAAGCAGTTCGGCCGGCCGCTCGCCGCCAACCAGCTGATCCAAAAGAAACTGGCGGACATGGCGACGGAAATTGCCCTTGGCCTGCAGGGATGCCTGCGCCTCGGACGCATGAAGGACGAAGGCAACCCGCCGGTCGAGCTGACCTCGATCCTCAAGCGGAATTCCTGCGGCAAGGCACTGGAAATCGCCCGGACTGCCCGTGACATGCTCGGCGGCAACGGCATTTCGGACGAGTTTCCGGTGGCCCGCCATCTCGTCAACCTCGAAGTGGTCAACACCTACGAAGGCACGCACGACATCCACGCTCTGATCCTCGGTCGTGCCATCACCGGCATCGCCGCCTTCGCGAACTGAGATCGAGATCATGTTTAGGGCCAATAGACCGCTGCGCTTTGGAGACTGCGACCCCTCGGGCATCGCCTATTTCCCGTCCTACCTCAACATTCTCGTCGGGGTGACGGAGGACTTCTTCGCGTCGCTCGGCTTTCCCTGGAGGACGATGAACGACGGGCTGCGGATCGGCGTGCCGACCGTGCGCCTCGATCTCACCTTCACTCGCCCGGGCTTTCAGGGCGACGAACTTGATTTCACGCTCAAGGTCCACGGCATCGGTCGGTCGTCGCTCGACATGGAGCATACGGTCTCGGCAAGGGACACGGTGCTCTGGACGGCGAAACAGCGCGTCGTCGCCACCTCGCTCGACAATCACGCTTCACTGGCATGGCCGGACGACATCCGCGCTGCGCTGACACAACATCTGGAGACGACCGATGCACACCATCCTGCAACCTGAAGGCTGGGCAAAGCCCATCGGCTACGCCAACGGCGTGGCTGCAACGGGCCGCACCGTTTTTGTCGGCGGCCAGATCGGCTGGAATGCGCAATCCGAGTTTGAGACCGACGATTTCGTCGAGCAGGTGCGCCAGACGCTGAAGAACGTCGTCGCTGTGCTCGCTGCCGGCGGCGCGGAGCCGCAACACATCACCACGATGACCTGGTACTTCACCGACAAGCAGGAATATATCGGTAATCTGCGCGGCATCGGCCAGGCCTATCGCGAGATCATCGGCCGGCATTTCCCGGCCATGGCGGCGATGCAGGTCGTGGCGCTGGTCGAGGACCGCGCAAAGATCGAGATCCAGGCCACGGCCGTCATCCCCGACTGAGGCTGCCACCATGTCCGAGGTCCGATTTTCTGAGAGCGTATCCGCTCGTATTGAAGGCGGCGTTCTGGTCGTCACCATCGACAATCCGCCCGTGAACGCGCTCTCTGCCCATGTCCGCTCCCGCCTGATGGCGGCGCTCGACGATGCGGCCAGTCTCCCGACGATTAGCGGCGTGGTCATCACGGGCGCCGGCAGCACCTTTATCGGTGGCGCCGACATCAGGGAGTTCGGCAAACCACCGGTCGAACCGACGCTTCCGGACGTGATCGAGCGCATCGAGACCTTCGACAAGCCTGTCATCTCCGCAGTGAATGGCGCCGCCCTTGGCGGCGGCTGCGAACTCGCGCTCGCCTGCCATGGCCGCGTCGCCGGCGAGAAGGCATCATTCGGCCTCCCCGAAGTCAAACTCGGCCTCGTCCCGGGCGCAGGCGGGACGCAGCGCCTGCCGCGTCTGACCGGTATCGTCGTGGCGATAGACCTCATCGGAACCGGGCGTGCCGTTAAGGCCGCCGAAGCTGTGACGCTTGGCCTTGCCGACAGCGTTGCCGCCGATCCCGTAGGTGCCGCACTGGCTTTCGTGCAGGAACGCGCTGCCAAACCGCTCCACCGGACCGGCATGATCGCCGTTCCGCCGGCGGACGCCGCAGCCGTGGACGTCGCTGCAGCCAAGGTTCTGGCGAAAGCCCGCGGCCAAGCCGCCCCCGCAGAGGCCGTTCGCCTCGTCAAGGCAGCTGGCGAACTCGATTTGAAACAAGGCCTGAGCGAGGAACGCGCGGCCTTCCTGCGTTTGCGCGATTCCACCGAGTCCGCTGCGCTCAGACACGTGTTTTTTGCCGAGCGTGCCGCCGGCAAGGTCGAGGGGCTCGACAAGGTATCGCCGCGCAGGATCGAGACCGTCGGTGTCGTCGGCACCGGGTTGATGGGTTCCGGCATCGCCGTCTCCGCCTTGACCTCCGGCTATCGCGTGGTCGCGCTGGAGCAGACGGAAGAAGCCGCCGCCAGCGGGCGGGCACGTATCGCCGAGACCCTCGACAAGACCCTGCGCTCCGGACGGCTGACTGCGGCCGGCCGCGACGACTGCCTCGCGCGACTGCAGACGACCGCGGAGGCCGGAGACCTCGCGAAAGCCGACCTCGTCATCGAAGCGGTCTTCGATGACCTTCAGGTCAAGACGCAGCTGTTTCAGAGGCTCGACGGCATCGTCGCACCCGGCGCCATCCTCGCGACCAATACGAGCTACCTCGATCCCGATGCGATTGCAGCCGCGGCAGCCGATCCGTCGCGGGTCGTAGGCTTGCATTTCTTCTCGCCCGCCAACGTCATGCGGCTTGTCGAAGTCGTCAACTGCGCCAAGACCACACCTGACGTGCTGGCGAGCGCGCTTGCCTTCGTCAAACGTCTCGGCAAGCTGCCCGTCGTCTCAGGCGTCACCGAAGGCTTCATCGGCAACCGAGTTTTCTCCGCCTATCGCCGCGAGGCGGAGTTCATGCTGGAGGATGGGGCACTGCCTGAGCAGATCGACGCCGTGCTCGAGGCCTATGGTTTTCCGATGGGTATCTTCGCCGTCAATGACATGGCCGGGCTCGATATCGCCTGGGCGCGCCGCAAGCGACAGGCTGCGACGCGGGATCCCGCTGCCCGTTATGTCGAAATCGCCGACAGGCTTTGCGAAGCGGGGCGTCTCGGGCGCAAGAGCGGCCGCGGCTGGTACGCCTATCCCGATGGCAAGCGGACCGTCGATCCCGAGGTCACTGCGATCATCGACACCGCAAGGGCGGTGAAGAACATCACGCCGCGCGATTTCACCGCGGACGAGATCATGAGCCGGCTTCTGAAAGCGATGGCCGACGAAGGAACGGCCCTGCTGGCGGAAGGCATTGCCGCACGTCCCGGCGACATCGATCTGGTGCTGATCAACGGCTACGGCTTTCCCGCGCATAAGGGCGGGCCGATGTTTACAGCCGAGCAAAGCAAGGACAAATCCCATGGGTGAAGCCTATATCGTCGGCGGCGTCCGCACGCCCATCGGTCGCTATGGCGGCGCGCTGTCGAGCGCGCGCCCGGACGATCTTGCCGCCCACGTGATCCGCGAGGCGCTGGCGCGCGTTTCGTCCGTTCCGACTGAGGCGATCGATGAGGTTGTTCTTGGCTGCGCCAACCAGGCGGGCGAAGACAACCGCAACGTCGCGCGCATGGCCGCCTTGCTCGCCGGGTTGCCCGAGACGGCAGCCGGAACGACGATCAACCGGCTCTGCGGTTCCGGGCTGGACGCCGTCGGCTACGCCGCCCGCGCGATCCGACTGGGTGAAGCCGAGATTATCGTCGCCGGCGGCGTCGAGAGCATGTCGCGCGCGCCCTTCGTCATGCCCAAGGCCGAAAGCCCGTTCCAGCGCAGCACTGAAATCCATGACACGACGATCGGCTGGCGCTTCGTCAATCCTGTCATGAAAACCCAATACGGCATCGACTCCATGCCGGAGACCGCCGAAAACGTCGCGACCGAGTTTTCCATCTCGCGCGAAGACCAGGACGGCTTTGCACTGCGCAGCCAGGCCCGGGCGGCCACTGCGCAAAAGAGCGGGCGTTTCGCCCGCGAAATCGCCCCTTATGCGATCAAGGCACGCAAGGGCGAGACGACATGCGTCGAGCAAGACGAGCACCCGCGCGAAACGACCATCGAGAAGCTCGCCAGTCTGCCGACACCGTTCCGCGCCAACGGCACGGTAACGGCCGGCAACGCCTCCGGCGTCAACGACGGCGCGGCTGCCCTCATCCTTGCCTCCGGCCAAGCGGTCGAACGCTACGGTCTAAAGCCTCTCGCCCGGGTCGACGGAATGGCAACGGCGGGTGTTCCGCCACGCATCATGGGCATCGGCCCTGTGTTTTCGACCCGCAAGCTCCTGGAGCGCCTCCGTCTTGATATCGGCGACATCGATATCGTCGAACTGAACGAAGCCTTCGCGGCACAGGCGCTCGCCTGCATGCGGCAGCTCGGACTTGCCGACGATGCGTCCCACGTCAATCCGAATGGCGGCGCCATCGCGCTCGGCCATCCGCTTGGCATGTCAGGAGCACGCCTGGCGCTGACGGCAGCATTGGAGCTTGAGGAGCACGGTGCGAAGCGTGCGATCGCCACCATGTGCATCGGCGTCGGACAGGGCATCTCGATGCTGCTGACGCGGCCGTGAATTCCGCCTGCTGGAAGGATCAATGTTCAAGGTCTGGCGCGATCGCCAGAGCACATCATCGCGGGTAGCCCCCATCCCCCATCGCCATCGGGCTTCAAACCCGACACGCCTATTCCTGACAAATCGCGTCTTGATATTGCCGGCGGAAGCGCCCAACTGATCGGCATCGCGCTCCTTCGCACTTTCCTCACCGGCGCGTCCTGCACTCGAAGCGATAGACGTCAATCTTCAAAGGTTCCCCCATGACCCAGTATCCCGATATCCTCCTTCATATCGACGGCACCTGGCGGCCGGCGCGCGCGGGCAAGACCATTCCCGTCATCGACCCTGCCACCGAGGAAACGATTGGCCAAGTGGCCTGGGCAGAAGTGGCGGATCTGGATGAAGCGCTGAACGCCGCCCAAAAAGGTTTCCAAGTCTGGCGTGCGACCTCGGCTTTCGACCGGGCAAAGGTCATGCGAACGGCAGCGGCGCTGCTGCGCGAGCGTGCCGGCGACATCGCCTGGCTGATGACGCGGGAACAGGGCAAGCCGCTGGCCCAGTCCAAGGGCGAAATCCTCAGCGCCGCCGAAATCATCGAGTGGTTTGCCGAGGAGGGAAAGCGCGCCTATGGCCAGATCATTCCGCCGCGCACGCCCGATGTCACCCAGATGACCGTCAAGCTGCCCGTCGGCCCGGTCGCCGCTTTCACGCCCTGGAATTTCCCGATCAACCAGGTCGTACGCAAGCTGTCCGCCGCGCTGACCACCGGGTGCTCGATCATCGTGAAGGCACCCGAGGAAACACCGGCATCGCCGGCCGAACTGATCCGGTGCTTCGTCGATGCTGGTATTCCCGCAGGCGTCGTCAACCTCGTCTATGGCGTGCCGGCGGTCATCTCGGAGTATCTGATCTCGCATCCGGTAATCCGCAAGATGTCCTTCACCGGCTCGACCCCGGTCGGCAAGATGCTGGCGGCACTCGCCGGCCAGCACATGAAGCGCGCGACGATGGAACTCGGCGGCCATGCCCCTGTCATCGTCACCGAGGACGCCGACATCGAGCAGGCCGTCGCGATCATGTCCGGTAGCAAGTATCGCAACGCCGGTCAGGTCTGCGTGTCGCCGACCCGCTTCCTGGTCCAGGAACGGGTGGCAGACCAGTTCCTTGAAGGTTTTGTCGCCGCATCGCGGAAGATCAAGGTCGGTAACGGCCTCGAGACTGGCATCGACATGGGGCCGCTGGCCAATGAGCGGCGCATCCCCGCGATCGAAAGCCTGGTCGCCGATGCCGTGGAGCATGGCGGCCGGCTCGCAATCGGCGGTCATCGTATCGGCAACCGGGGCTATTTCTTCGAGCCGACGGTGCTTGCCGACGTGCCGGTCAGCGCCGGTATCATGAATGACGAACCCTTCGGTCCCGTCTCCATCATCAACCGCTTCAACGAGCTCGATGAGGCGATCAATGAGGCCAACCGCCTGCCGTTCGGGCTTGCGGCTTACGCCTTCACCGGCTCCGAGCGAAGCGCCCATCGCCTCGCAAGCGAAGTCGAGAGCGGAATGATCTCCATCAACCATCTCGGCCTGGCGCTACCGGAGGTGCCCTTCGGCGGTATCAAGGATTCCGGCTACGGCACGGAAGGCGGCTCCGAGGCGATCGAAGCCTATCTGGAAACCCGCTTCGTCACGCGCAAGAGCGTGTAACCGCTCATTCCACTCCCGCGCGCGCCCGGCGCGCGCGGGAGATGCTGCTTGTCACTCACCAAGGGCACCAGCTCGACCCGCAGAAGTAGCAATCGCAAATTTACTCCCCTGTTACGAAGTTTGCCCACCATCGGACCCATGGCATGATGCCTATGGGAGAGCACGATGGGTTACGATTGGGATGGCGCACGCGGGCGCCGCATGAAGATCGCACGATTTGGCACGGCCGTCGCTCTGGCAACCTTGTTGGTGTCGGTCGCTGCGCAGGTCGTGGCCCGGGCAATCTAAACACCGACGGGTTGGCTTGTTCGGCGCACCGAAGGCCAGGTCGAAGGTTTCCGAACACGGTGACCAATAGCCCCCGGATCTGCTTCTCGAGATCGAAAATTCGGCCGTCCACGGCTCCGCTCCTCGATGTTCCGGATATTCTGCGGCATAGCAGCCTGTGAAAGCCCGGCCAGCCGGGTTTCCAGCGGCAATCGAAGCTGATACGTTCCATTTTTGTTCCGAGTCATCTGCTTCGGGCGAAGAGTTTGACGCCGTGAAGCGGAATCCGTGAACTCTTTCAAGGAGATGAAACGGAACGAAGATTTTGGGAATCTTGCTGACAACGCTTGGACACGTATGAGCGCCGCCTATCTCGAAAAACTGAATGACCGCCAGCGCCAGGCGGTGGTGCATGGTGTGGGATTGCCGCAAGGCCAGGTCGGCGGCCCTTTGCTGATTATTGCCGGCGCCGGGTCGGGCAAGACGAACACGCTCGCCCACAGGGTGGGGCATCTGATCGTCAATGGTGCCGATCCGCGTCGCATTCTGCTGATGACCTTTTCCCGCCGTGCCGCCGCTGAAATGACGCGCCGGGTCGGACGCATCTGCCGCCAGGTGCTCGGCGACAATGCCGCCGTCATGACGGATGCACTTTCCTGGGCCGGCACGTTCCACGGGATCGGCGCGCGGATCCTTAGGATCTATGCCGAACAGATCGGCCTTGGCGCGGATTTCACCATCCATGATCGCGAAGACAGCGCCGATCTCATGAACCTCGTCCGCCACGAGCTCGGCTTCTCCAAGATGGAAAGCCGCTTCCCGACAAAGGGCACGTGCCTTGCGATCTATTCGCGCGTCGTGAACTCGGAAAGCTCGATCATCGACGTCTTGAAGACCGCGTATCCCTGGGCTGTGAGCTGGGAACAGCAATTGAAGGAACTGTTTGCCGGCTATGTCGAGGCAAAGCAGGCGCAAAGCGTGCTCGATTACGACGATCTCCTTCTCTACTGGGCCCAGATGGTTTCCGACGCGGAGCTGGCGCAGGATATCAGCAGTCGTTTCGATCATATCCTGGTCGACGAATATCAGGACACGAACCGCCTTCAGGCCTCGATCCTGCTATCGCTCAAGCCCGAGGGCCAAGGCCTGACCGTCGTTGGAGACGACGCCCAGTCGATCTATTCCTTCCGGGCCGCGACGGTCCGCAATATCCTCGATTTCCCGAATGCGTTTTCGCCGGAACCCGCCGACGTCATCACGCTCGATCAAAACTATCGCTCGACGCAGCCGATCCTCGCTGCCGCCAACGGCGTCATCGGGCTTGCGCGGGAACGGTTCACCAAGAACCTCTGGACGGACAGGCAGTCCGAGCAGCGCCCGCAGCTTGTCACCGTCAAGGACGAGGCGGACCAGGCCGCCTATATCGTGGAGCAGGTTCTCGCCAACCGCGAGGTCGGCATAGCCCTGAAGCAGCAGGCGGTGCTGTTTCGCTCCGCCAACCACAGCGGCACGCTCGAAGTCGAGCTCACCCGTCGCAACATTCCCTTCGTGAAATTCGGCGGTCTCAAGTTCCTTGACAGCGCCCATGTCAAGGATCTGCTGGCAACCTTGCGTTTCGCGCAGAACCCGCGTGACCGCGTCGCCGGCTTCCGGCTGTTGCAGATGCTGCCCGGGATCGGCCCGCAGACGGCAGGCAAAATCCTAGACGCGATCGCCGCCGATCCGGAACCGCTCGCAGCGCTCGCGGAAATTCCAGCGCCACCCAAGACCGGGGAGGATTGGGCGAGCTTCGTTGATCTCGTTTCCGCTCTGCGGAAAGCGGACGCGGGATGGCCGGGAGAAATCGCGACGGCGCGCGCCTGGTACGAACCGCATCTCGACCGCATCCACGAAGACGCCGAAACGCGCAAGGCCGACCTCGTGCAACTCGAGCAGATCGCCGGCGGCTACCAGAACCGCGAGCGTTTCCTGACCGAACTGACGCTCGATCCGCCGGATGCCACCAGCGACCAGGCAGGCGTGCCCCTGCTCGACGAGGACTACCTGATCCTGTCGACCATTCATTCTGCCAAGGGACAGGAATGGCGCTCGGTCTTCATGCTCAATGTCGTCGACGGCTGCATCCCGTCCGATCTTGGTGTCGGCACAACCGCCGAACTCGAAGAGGAGCGGCGACTGCTTTATGTCGGCATGACCCGGGCGCGCGACCACCTGGCGCTGGTGACGCCGCAAAGGTTCTTCACCTACGGCCAGAACAGCCAAGGCGACCGGCATGTCTACGCATCGCGGACCCGCTTCATTCCGGCGACGCTGCTGCAGTTCTTCGAGACGACGAACTGGCCGAAGATTTCGGCGGCCGTCGGCGAACGCAGCGCCAAGCAGATCCGCATCGATGTCGGCGCCCGGATGCGTTCCATGTGGAAGTGAGGATGGGTCGCGGCCGTGATGCTTCGGTCTCCGAACCGCCTGGTGCCCAGCGCCGTTCCAATGAAAAAGGATGCTCTACCCGTCTGCTGTAGCAGAGATCGCCATACAGGCGCGCGCATCAGCCGACGGTTTAGGGATGATGCAGCACGCTCACCCCGCCATCGACCGTCAGGCAGGTGGCGTTCATGAAGGGACATTCGTCCGAAATCATGAAGAGGGCGGCTTTGGCGATTTCCTCCGGCGTCGCAATGCGACCGCCGGGATGAAGCTTCATCGTTTCGGCTTCCGCCGCGGCCGGGTCGGGAAATGAGTTCCAGTATTCCACGGCTTTCTGCGTGCGCACGTAGCCGGGTGCCAGCGCATTCACCCGCAAGCCCTGCCCGGCATATTCCAGCCCCAGCGCCTTGGTCATGCCGAGAAGCGCATGTTTGGCGACGGGATAGGGGAAGGTGTGCGGGATGATGGTGAAGGCGTGGGTCGAGGCGATGTTGAGGATGACGCCGCCACCCGCAGCGATCATGCCCGGCAGCACGGCCTTGCTGCAGTTCCATGCGCCCTTGAGGTTGATGTTGAAGCAGCGCTGCCAGTCGGCATCCGAGAGTTTCAGCGGCTCGAAGAAGACGTTGACGCCGGCATTGTTGACCAGCGCGTTCGGCTGGCCGATCTCGCGGCTGGCCGTGGCAATCGCGTGTTCGATGGCATCCGCATCCGTGATGTCGGTCGTGGTGTAGCCGATCTTTCCGCCGGTCGCACGGAGCCGTTCGGCCTCGGTCGCCAGCAGACCGCCATCACGATCGATGAGGTAGAGGCTCGCGCCTTCCGCAAGGAAGGTGTCGGCAATAGCAAGGCCGATGCCTTGAGCCGCCCCAGTGATGACGACGCGCTTTCCTTCGAGACGACCCGCCATGTCCGCGCTCCTCACCACTCGGCGACGCTGCCGTCGGCATGGCGCCAGATCGGGTTGCGCCAGCGATGGCCTTCCTTCGCGCGTTCGATGACATATTGCTCGTCCACCTCAATGCCGAGGCCCGGTCCCTGCGGGATCGACACGAAGCCGTCTGCGTAATGGAAGACTTCCTTGTTGGAGATGTAGTCGAGGATGTCGTTGCCCGTATTGTAATGGATGCCCAGGCTCTGCTCCTGGATGAAGGCGTTGTAGCTGACGGCGTCGACCTGAAGGCAGGCGGCGAGCGCGATCGGTCCGAGCGGGCAATGCGGCGCCAGTGCCACGTCGTAGGCTTCCGCCATCGACGCGATCTTGCGGCACTCGGTGATGCCGCCGGCATGCGACAGATCCGGCTGCAGGATGTCGACATAGCCGTCTGAAAGCACCGACTTGAAATCCCAGCGCGAATAGAGCCTTTCGCCGAGCGCGATCGGCGTCGAGCAATGGTTGGCGATTTCCTTCAGTGCCTCGCGGTTTTCCGAAAGCACCGGTTCTTCGATGAACATCAGGTTGAAGGGCTGCAGTTCCTTCGCCAGCACCTTGGCCATCGGCCGATGCACGCGACCGTGGAAATCGACGCCGATGCCGATATGCGGGCCGATCGCCTCGCGGATCGTTGCGATGGTCTCGACCGCCTTCTCCACCTTCTCCCAGGTGTCGACGATCTGCATCTCCTCGCAACCATTGAGCTTGATCGCCTTGAAGCCGCGGGCAACGACATCGCGCGCATTGTTGGCGACGTCGGACGGACGGTCGCCGCCGATCCAGGAATAGACCTTGATGCGGTCACGCACCTGTCCGCCGAGCAGCGCGTGGATTGGCTGGCCGTAGGCCTTGCCCTTGATGTCCCAGAGCGCCTGGTCGATGCCGGCAAGTGCCGACATATGGACCGCCCCCCCGCGATAGAAGCCGCCGCGATACATGACCTGCCAATGGTCTTCGATCAGCAGCGGATCCTTGCCGATCAGGTAGTCCGAGAGCTCGTTAACCGCGGCTTCCACCGTCAGGGCTCGACCTTCGACGACCGGCTCGCCCCAGCCGACGATGCCCTCGTCCGTCTCGATCTTCAGAAACAGCCAGCGTGGCGGAACGATATAGGTGGTGAGCTTGGTGATTTTCATGGTGCGATATCCGCTGGGTGCAACGAGGCGGCGATGGCCGCTTCAGAGAGGATTTCAGCCCGCCGTATGGGCGGGTCGGTGACGTTCGACGGCAAGCTTGAGGTCGCGCGCCGCAAGGTCGAGCATGCGCATCGAACAGTCGCGCGCCCGCGCCTTGTCGCGCAGGCGCAGCGCCTCGACCAGTTCGCCGTGAATGTCGACGGCTTCGTCACGGCGATCGGCGACTTCGTTGGAGGCGTGCAGCGAGAACTTCAGCGCCGCCTGGATAATGCCGACGAGTTGCAAGAAGACCTGGTTGTGGCTGGCCTTGAGCAGGCATGTGTGAAAGGCGACGTCGGCATCGGTGAAACCAACGAGATCGCGCTCGCCGTCACGCATCGCCTGCCAGGCGCGTTCGAGATCGGCGATTTCCTGAACGGTGGCGCGTTCGGCGGCAAACTCCGCCGCCGCTGGCTCGATCGCCCGGCGGGCTTCCAGAATGCAGTTCAAGAGGTCGAACTCGAAGATGCGCTCGCCGATCCATTCAAGCACCTGCGAATCAAGAATGTTCCATTCGTCCTTGTTGCAGACGACGGTGCCGACCCGGGAACGTCCACGGACCATTCCCTTTGATTCAAGCACCTTCAGCGTTTCGCGAATGACGGTTCGGCTGACGCCATAGCGTTCGCAAAGATCGTTCTCACGCGGCAGATAGGAGCCGACCGGAAAAACGTCGGCGCAGATGTCCGAAGCGATTGCGCGCGTCACGTTCTTCTGGACGCGTGGGCGGCGCTGGCCGCGTTCCTCAATGGCACTCTGGTGCTGCTGTTCTTCCACCGCCATCTCCTCCCGCTCGCGTCTCCCAGCTGCTGCTTAGCGCAGACGCCCGAACGCGACAACGCACCGAAGCACGCTGCTATCGTTATACACCACTATCTCATTCATCATACAAAGGCAATTGACGAATATGATGATTCATCATACACAAATGTCCACTGCAGGAGGCAGTTCACCAGGGAGAGAGATCATGCGCTTTATCAAGGCAGCCATTCTGGCTGGTACCGTCGCCGTGCTCACGGCAACCTCAGCGTTCGCTGCCGACGTCAAGATCGGTTTCATCGTCAAGCAGCCGGAAGAGCCGTGGTTCCAGGACGAGTGGAAGTTCGCCGACGTCGCCGCCAAGGAAAAGGGCTTCACGCTGGTGAAGATCGGCGCTGAAGACGGCGAGAAGGTTCAGTCGGCGATCGACAACCTCGGCGCCCAGGGCGCACAGGGCTTCATCGTCTGCACGCCTGATGTCAAGCTCGGCCCCGGCATCGTCGCCAAGGCGGCCGCCAATGAGCTCAAACTGATGACGGTCGACGACCGGCTGGTCAACGCCGATGGCAGCCCGATCGAGGACGTTCCGCATATGGGCATCTCGGCAACGAAAATCGGCGAAGCCGTCGGCCAGGCGATCGTCGACGAGGTCAAGAAGCGTGGCTGGGACATGAAGGACGTCGGCGCCATCCGCGTTTCTTACGACCAGCTCCCGACCGCCGTCGACCGTGTCGAGGGCGCCCTCTCGGTGCTCAAAGCCAACGGCCTTCCCGAAGCCAACATCTTCGACGCCCCGCAGGCAAAGACCGACACCGAGGCAGCACTGAACGCCTCGACGATCGTTCTGAACAAGAATGCCGGCATCAAGAAGTGGGTCGCCATCGGCCTCAATGACGAAGCGGTGCTCGGCGCTGTGCGCGCGACCGAGACGGTTGGCATTCCCGCCGACAGCATGATCGGCGTCGGCATCGGCGGCGCGGATTCGGCGATCAACGAATTCAAGAAGCCCTCGGCCACCGGCTTCTTCGGCACCGTCATCATCTCGCCGAAGCGTCACGGTTACGAGACCGCACTCAACATGTATGAGTGGATCGCCAACGGCAAGGAGCCGGAAAAGCTGACCCTGACCGCAGGCCAGCTTGCCCTGCGCGACAACTACGAAGCCGTGCGCAAGGACCTCGGAATCGAGTAGTCGCTGCTCGCGACACTATCAGCCCGGCGGCTTGGCCGCCGGGCGTTCCACCTCGGAGCCGCGCATGCAAGACTTTCTTGAATTCCGTTCCATCTCAAAGGGCTATCCGGGCGTCCAGGCGCTGTCGGACGTCTCGTTTTCCGTGCGCAAGGGCGCCGTCCATGGGCTCATGGGCGAGAACGGCGCGGGCAAGTCGACGCTCATCCGCCTGCTTTCCGGCGACCAGTCGGCCGATGAGGGCGAGATCCTGATCGATGGCGAAGCGCAGAGCTATCGTTCCGTGCGTGACGCCTTTCGCGCCGGCGTGATCGTCATCCATCAGGAATTGCAGCTCGTTCCGGAGCTGACGGTCGCCGAAAACCTCTGGCTCGGCCACTTTCCCGGCAAGGGCGGGGTGATCGATCGCCGCCGGCTGATCCGCATTGTCGGCGAGAAGCTCTCCGAAATCGGCATCGACGTCGATCCCTCAGCCAAGATCGCCTCGCTCTCGATCGGCGAGCGCCAGATGGTCGAGATCGCCAAGGCGGTCATGCTCGATGCGCGGGTCATCGCGCTCGACGAGCCGACATCGTCGCTGTCGTCGCGGGAAAGCGAAATCCTCTTTGCGCTCATCGAGCGCCTGCGTTCGAACGGCACCGTGATCCTTTACGTGTCGCACCGTCTCGACGAAATCTTCCGGCTCTGCGACAGCCTGACAGTACTGCGCGACGGCAAGCTTGCGGCCCATCATCCTGATATTTCCAAAGTGACGCGCGACCAGATCATTGCCGAGATGGTCGGGCGAGAGATCTCCAACATCTGGGGCTGGCGGACACGCGACCTCGGAACCGAACGGTTGCGCGTCGACACCATCTCCGGTCCGAAACTGAAAACGCCCTTGAGCTTTTCCGTCCGGCGCGGCGAGATTCTCGGCTTCTTCGGCCTGATCGGCGCCGGCCGCAGCGAGATGACCCGGCTGGTCTATGGTGCAGACAGACGCCACCAGGGAACGGTGACAATCGACGGCACGACCGTGCCGGCCGACAGTCCGCCACAATCGATCAGGGCCGGCATGGTGTTGTGTCCGGAGGACCGCAAGTTCGACGGCATCGTCCAGGGGCGCAGCATCGAAGAAAACATGGCGATCTCGTCCCGCCGGCACTTCTCGCCCTTCGGCATCCTCGACCTGAAAAAGGAAGCCGAGCTTGCGGATCGTTTCATCGCCAAGCTTCGGGTGCGCACGCCATCGCGCAAGCAGGACATCATCAATCTCTCCGGTGGCAACCAGCAGAAGGTGATCCTTGGCCGCTGGCTGTCCGAACAGGGCGTAAGGGTCCTCATCATCGACGAGCCAACGCGCGGCATCGACGTCGGCGCGAAATCGGAAATCTACGAGATTCTCTACGAACTCGCGGCTCAGGGCATGGCGATCGTCGTCATTTCCAGCGAGCTGCCCGAGGTGATGGGCATCACCGATCGCATCCTCGTTATGTGCCAGGGCCGGATTGCCGCCGATATTGCGCGCGCCGATTTCGACGAGCGCCGCATCCTCGCCGCCGCCCTTCCCGATGTTCCAACCGAGCAGGTTCAGCCGTCATGACTTCCTTGAAAAAACTTCTTCTCGGCGAACAGGGTCTGGTCGTCATTTTTGCCGTCGCCTTCGCCATCGTCGCGCTGACGGTTCCAAACTTCCTGACCGAACGCAACATGCTGGGCCTGCTGCAATCGGTCGTCACCATCGGCATCGTCGCCTGCACGATGATGTTCTGCCTTGCCTCGCGCGACTTCGATCTCTCGGTCGGCTCCACCGTCGCCTTTTCCGGCATGGCCGCCGTCATGGCGTCGAACGCTTCGGGCTCGATCCTTATCGGCCTCGTTGCCGCGCTCCTGTGCGGCGGTTTCGTCGGCCTCGTCAACGGTGTCGTCATCGCCCATTTCCGCATCAACGCTCTGATCACCACGCTTGCCACCATGCAGATCGTGCGCGGTTTCGCGCTGATCGCGTCCGACGGCCGCGCGGTCGGCATCAACGATCCGAGCTTCTATCAGCTGGCGCTGTCGAAGTTCCTGGGTATCCCGACGCCGATCTGGGTGATGGGCGCGTTCTTCGTCGTCTTCGGCTTCGTGCTCAACCGCACCGTCTTCGGCAAGAACACACTGGCGATCGGCGGCAACCCCGAGGCTTCGCGCCTTGCCGGCGTCAACGTCTCGAATATGCGCATCTGGATCTTCGCGCTGCAGGGCCTCGTCTGCGCCGTTGCCGGCGTCCTGCTTGCTTCCCGCATCACCTCCGGCCAGCCGAACGCAGCGACCGGTCTCGAACTCTCGGTCATCTCGGCCTGCGTGCTCGGCGGCGTCTCGCTTGCCGGCGGCCGTGCGGCGATGACCGGCGTTATCGTCGGCGTGCTGATTATGGGCATTGCCGAAAACGTCATGAACCTGCTCAACATCCAGGCCTTCTACCAGTATGTCGTGCGCGGCCTGATCCTTCTGCTCGCCGTGCTGCTCGACAATCTGCGCTCGGCCGCCGCCGGCCGCCGCAGCTAGCGAATGGCGGAAGACATCCTCGTCCTCGAAAATGACGAAGGGCTCACCGTCGAGGTGAGTCCGCTCGGCGGCGCCATCCTTTCGACCCGCTGGCACGGTATTCCCGTGCTCGCGCCGACGCCGGCGCCAGGTCTCGCCTCTCAGGTGCTCTGCGCCGAAGCGTGTTTTCCGTTGGTGCCCTTCGGCAACCGCATCGAGGACAATGGCTTCCACTTCGAAGGTCGCGATTACACGCTCGCATCCAATACGTCCGACCCGCTGGTGCTCCACGGCGACGGCTGGCTTCGGCGCTGGTCGATCCTTCACCAGGACCGTCATTCCCTTGCGTTGCACTACCGGCACGAGGCAAACGCATCCACGCCCTTCGCCTATGAGGCGGTGCAGACCATGACGATCGATGGTGCGAACCTGACCCTTTCGCTCACCGTCACCAACCGGGCCGCGCAGGCGCTCCCCTACGGACTGGGCTTTCATCCCCATTTTCCGCGCACGCCGGGAACCCGCCTTTTTGCCCACGCCGATCACTACTGGACGGAACGGGAGAACCACCTGCCGGGTGCGGCGCAGTCAATTCCGCAGGATTTGGACTTTACCTCCGGCGCGCCACTGCCGCCCGGCTGGCTGAACAATGCCTTCGACGGCTGGGATGGAAAGATGCGCATCGAGTGGCCGGAAACCGGCCTTGCGCTTTCGCTCGACGCCGACGGGAACTTTCGTTTCTTCGTCCTTTATTCTCCTTCCACCGACGCCGACTTCTTCTGCTTCGAACCGATGAGCCATCGACCGAACGCGCACCGGCAGCCCGAAAACGGTGGCCTCGTCAGACTGGCGCCCGGCGAAACTCTGGAAGGCACAGTCGCCCTGCGGTTCCAACTACTCGGGCTGTGATCGCCCTGGTGCGGCTGTCGTTCTTCCCAATAGACGAAGGCGGCGCCCCTCGCGGAGCGCCGCCTTCGCTATCCTTGAACCCAACGACGCGGTGTTATGCGGGCTGTTGTTCTTCCTTCACGAGGCTCCAGACCACGCCAGCGGCAATGATCGCGAAGGTGACGCCGAGCGAGAGAGCCGCCGGGAATTTCTCAAGCCCCAGGAGATCGGCAACGAAGATCTTCGAGCCGATGAAGATCAGGACGACGGCGAGCGCAGGCTTCAGGTAGCGGAAGCGATGGATCATCGCGGCAAGGGCAAAATAGAGGGCGCGCAGGCCGAGGATAGCGAAGATGTTCGACGTATAGACGATGAAGGGGTCCGTGGTGATCGCGAAGATCGCGGGAACCGAGTCGACTGCGAAGATCACATCGGCCACCTCGACCATCACCAGCGCCATGAAGAGCGGCGTGATAAACCAGGTCATCTTGCCCGTCTTCGGGTTTACGAGCTTCGCGAAGAAGCGTTCGCCATGATGCTCTTCGGTGACGTTGAAGCGACTGCGCATGAAGCGGACGAGCATGTTGTTCGAAACGTCGGGCTCGGCCTCCTTCATGACCAGCATCTTGATACCAGTGATGATGAGGAACGCCGCGAAGATATAGAGGATCCAGGCGAACTCAGCGACAAGGGTCGCGCCGACGCCGATCATGATTGCGCGCAGCACGATGACGCCGAGAATACCCCAGAAGAGGACCCGGTGCTGATAGATGCGGGGCACGGCGAAGAAGGAGAAGATCAGGGCGATGACGAAGACGTTATCGAGCGCCAGCGTTTTTTCGACCACGAAGCCCGTCATATAGGCGAGGCCGGACTCGGAACCGAGGTACCACCACACCCAGCCGCCGAAGGTCAGGCCGAGCGCGATGTAGAAGGCCGAAAGCTTGACGCTTTCACGGACGCCGATCTCCTTGTTCTCCTTATGGAGAATGCCGAGGTCGAAGGACAGGATGGTAATGACGAGGGCGAAGAAGCTCGCCCACATCCAGAGCGGCGTTCCCAGCCACACTTCAGACATGAAGGAAAAGTCCACAGACGGGTCCCCATTAGGCACATGTTGTCGGAATAAGGTCCGACATCGCAAGAGTGCCGAAGCTCTCGCCAGAGGGGCCCGGACCAGCGGGTTGGCGGAGAAATGGGATCTCGATTTTCGCGGTTCAAGCGCGGGACTGCAATTTTTTCAAGAATTTCTGGACGTCCTGTGGCCCCCACTGCCGGGCTAATAACCACGTTCGGCCGACGTTCCTCCCTTGCAGTCAACGAGGCTGTCCCCGCAAAGGAGAAACGTCATGAAGAAGGTCCTCGCAATTCTGAGTGCATTTCTGGTGGTCGGCGCGGCAGCACCCGCACCTGCCGTCGCCGACGATTCGGTCACCCGCTTCCTGCAGAAAGCCACCGGCAACGGCAAAACAAGCCACGCGCGCTATGGCCGGGACGACGATGGACGTGGGAGCTGGAGCTCCAACCGCAGTTCCAATAGCTCGTCGAACGCCTCGCGGAACTCCAGCTCGAACAGCAGTTCCAATTCGTCGAGCAACTCCAGCTCGAACAGCTCCAGCAACTCCTCCTCGAACTCGTCCTCCAATTCGTCGTCGAACTCGTCTTCCGATGATGATTGAGACGCTCTCTTGAGAGGCAGAGCAACGGGTCAATCCCACAGAGAATTGTCCTCCACGCCGAGCGGCGTGGGGGACAATTCACGTCCTCGATCAAGCTGCGGTCGGCTGCCTTTCGATTGGCAAGGCGCAAGCCCAGAGCCAGAACATGGGCTGCCCGATCGGCGCCCGGACCCATCGCGCGACGTCGCTTGACAGCCGGTTCAAAATAAACTTAACATGTTAATGGATTGAATGTTCCCGATGAGGAGCGAGGAAGGTTCAAGCCATCGAGGAGGGCCTGCATCACCGTCGGATCGCCGTCATTTGAGTTGACGTGAAGCGACACAGGCGTGCCCTGTTTCCGGGTGGATCGAAACAGATCAATGGGAGGGATCTATGATACTGAACAGACGGAGCCTGATTAAGACCGGCGGAGCCATGCTTGCGGCCCCTCTCATCTTGCGAACAGGTGCTGCGCGCGCCCAGAGCGCAGTCACGCTGAAGCTGCACCATTTCCTGCCGCCGGCGTCAAACGTCCATCAACGGCTCCTGCTGCCATGGGCGAAAACCCTGGAGGAGCAGAGCAAGGGCGCGATCAAGGTCGATATCTTTCCGGCTATGCAGCTCGGCGGAAAGCCGCCGCAGCTTTACGATCAGGCGGCCAACGGCGTCGTCGATATCGTCTGGACCCTACCTGGCAACACGCCTGGGCGCTTCCCCTCCACCGAGGTGTTCGAACTTCCTTTCGTTGCGGCGAAGGAAGCGATCGTCAACGCCCAGGCGTGCCAGGAATACGGGCAGACGCATGTCCTGAAGGAAACCGCCGACACGCAATTGCTGTGCTTCTGGGCCCACGACCACGGATTGATCCACACCAACAGGGAAGTGAAGTCCGGTGCCGATCTGGTCGGCCTGAAACTGCGGAATCCGACCCGTCTTGCCGGTGGGGCATTGGCAGCCCTGGGCGCGACCCCGGTCGGGATGCCCATCCCGCAGGTGCCGGAAGCGCTGGCCCAGCGCGCGATCGACGGCTGCGTCATCCCCTGGGAAGTGGTGCCGTCCATCAAGGTGAACGAGCTTACCAAGTTCCATACCGAAATCCCGGGTTCCCCGACGCTCTATACGGCAACGTTCTTCCTGGCGATGAACAAGGGCAAGTATGAGGCGCTGCCGGCCGACCTGAGGGCGGTGCTGGACGCCAACAGCGGCATGACCTTCGCCAGAAAAGCCGGCGAGATGTGGGATAGCGTCGGCGTCGAAGTGCGGGCCGCGATCGAAGCATCCAGAAGCGGAACGATCAGTGCCATCAGCGAGGACGAAAAGGCGAAGTGGGTCGCGGCGACCAAGCCCGTCCACGACAAGTGGATCGAGGACATGAAGGCCAAGGACCTCGACGGCCAGGCGCTGATCGATGCCGCCCAGGGGCTCGTTCAGAAATACGCGAACGCCTGAAAGGCGCTGCCAGCCTTACAGCGCCGCGCGTCTTTTTAGGCGCGCTAAGGTCGCTGTAACACTTTAGTTTTGCTGCATAATTTTGTCCTTAAGTCGATGCCAATTTGAGGAATTATGCAGTAGGCGCCTGCACTCGGGCGCATCGGACCGTTCAAGAGCTCGAGGCCAGGATGACGGAACAAGCAATGCACGAGGGCGTGGTGAATGTGCCGCGCCGCCGCGGGGTCGAGCGCCTCGCGGCCGGATTGGCACTCATAGGTGGAACGCTCGTCTGCCTCGCAGCCGCATTGGTGACGATCAGCGTCCTCGGTCGCTGGCTCTTCAATCGGCCGGTGCCGGCCGACTACGAACTGGTGGAGGTCGCGATCGGTGTCGCCGTCTTCTCATTCCTCGGCTACACCCAGGCGCGCAACGGACACATTGCCGTTGATACCTTTACGCTCGCCCTTCCGTCACGTGTCACACGGGTCATCGACGGTGCCTGGGACCTCGTGCTGGCCGCCTGCCTGGCATTCTTCGCCTGGGGCCTTCTCACCGGCGGCCTGGAGGCGCGTCTGTACGGAACGACGCTGATCCAGCTGCCCTGGCCGATCTGGCCGGTCTATCTGACCTGCGCCGCGCTGGCAGCGCTCGCATCCGTCATCGGCTTGTCCGTCGCCATTCTCAAGATCGGAGGCCCTCGATGAGCGGCTTTGCCATCGCTTGCCTGGGCTTCGCTGCGATGCTGGTCCTGATCGCCATCAGAATGCCGATCGCGCTCGCCATGCTCGCAGTCGGCGCCGCCGGCTATGCCTATCTCTCCGGCCCGCACGCGCTGGTCTATTACCTGCAGACCAACACCTACAGCCAGTTTGCCAGCTATACGCTATCCGTCATTCCCCTCTTCATCCTGATGGGCGCGCTTGCCGAACAATCGGGCATCGCCGCGACCATGTTCCGGGTGGCCGAGCGGAGGCTCGGACGGTTCAGGGGCGGAATGCCGATGGCGGTGATTGCGGCTTGCACCGGCTTCGGCGCGATCTGCGGCTCGTCGGTCGCAACCACCGCAACCTTCGGACGCGCGGCACTGCCGGAACTGCGCCGCGCGCGGGTCGATGCCGGGCTTGGAACCGGCACCATCGCCGCCGGCGGTACGCTCGGCATCCTCATTCCGCCCTCGGTCATCCTGGTGATCTATGCAATCACCGCCGAGCAGAACATCGCCAAGCTGTTCCAGGCCGCCCTGGTGCCGGGGTTGCTGGCAGCGGCGTTCTATCTGATCGCGATTGCCGTGGTAGTGCGGCGCAAGCCCCATCTCGCGCCACCAGTGACGGTCGTCGAAGTCGCAAAGACGCAGCGTCCGTTCTGGGCGCGGCCGGCGGGGCTGGTCTTGCTTGTCGGCGGTACCGTCGGCTGGTTGTTGGGTTCGCTCAGCACCGTCGGTGCGATATTGCTGGCAATCTTCGGCCTGCTTCTGCTCGCCGCGGATTTCGCCGTCGTACCCGCCGCCGCCGTTGCGGTCACGGTCGTCGGAGGAATCTATGGCGAGGTGTTCACGCCGACGGAAGGTGCTGCGGTCGGTGCCGCGGTGACGCTCGCGATCGGCCTGCTGCAACGGACGCTGAGCCCTGCAGCCTTGAAGAACGCGCTGCTGCAGACAGCCGAAACCAGCGGGATGATCTTCCTGATTCTGCTTGGGGCGGAAGTCTTCGGCGCATTCCTGGCGCTGACCCAGATGCCCATGATGCTCGCATCGATGATCGGGGAGTCCGGGCTGCCGCCCTACGCTGTCGTTTGCGGCATGCTGCTGATCTATATCGTGCTCGGCGCCGTGATGGACGAACTGGCGATGATCCTGCTCACCCTTCCCGTCTTCATCCCGATCGTCATGACGCTCGACCTCGGCATGCCGCCGGACGACGTCGCCATCTGGTTCGGCATTCTCGTCCTGATCGTCGTCGGCATTGGCCTCTCCGCCCCGCCGATCGGCCTCAATGTCTTCATCATCAACAAGTTGGCGACCGACGTGCCGATCGCGCAGACTTACCGAGGCGTGATGCCGTTCGTGATCGCAGACCTCATCAGGCTGGTCATCGTTACCGTTTCCCCGGGCGTTGCGCTGGCGCTGGTCCGCCTGCTGAATTGACGGGGCCGGTTCCCGGGCGGCGCTCTCAAGTTTTAACGCGCGACAAGCGGCTTTGTGTGAAAACATCCGGCGCCCACGAGACGCAAGCCGGTACCCTTCTATCCTGAGCGCACGTTCTGCCTGAGCTCGGCAAGCAGCGCATCCGCCGCCCACGTCTTGCGCCCGGAGGTCGCCGCATCTTTGACCAGCGTGCAAAGCCGTTCATTGACCGGCCCCCGACGGCCAAGCTTGGTGGCGAGTGCGACGACGGCGCCGTTGATCCAATCCACTTCGGGGAAGCGGCCGGCGGCAAGGTCGTCTGCCATCGAGGAGCGTGCGGTGGCGTCGATCTTCAGCATGCGACCGGCAATGGCACGGAACAGGGCATCCGGCAGGCTGAGAACGGACGGCAACCAACCCGGTGGCAGCGGTGTCAGGCGCGCCGGCCGAAGGCGTCCCTCAGCGGCGAGCAGCTCCAATGCCTCCCGCTGGGCGAGCGCCAGGCAAAGACGAAAGCCCCGTGTCTGGAGCTGCGCGCGCAAGGGCAATCCGGAGAGCGCATTGATTGCGTTGTTGAGGTTCATCAGCAGCTTCGCCCATTGCACCTCTTCCATGTCACGACGCAGGTCGAGAGGCAGTCCCGTAGCCGTGAAGAACGGTGCGGCGGCGGCCGTAACCGGGTCATCCGCGACGGCTATATTGCCTTCCGTCGCACGATGCAGATGGGCGGGGCCGGGGGGCGTCACGTTGAAGGGAACCATGCCCCGCAGGATCTTTGCGGACGGCAGCAAGGTCTGCAGGGTGACGCTGTTGCTCACACCGTTCTGCAGACTGAGGACCGGGATGCCGGAGCGCAGCACCGAAGAGAGCTCGGTCGCGGCACCGCCCGTCTGCCCGGATTTGACCGTCAGGAGGACGAGATCGCAATCCGCCAGGGAGGAAGCCGTGTCGGAGTAAACGATCCGCTCGGGCGCGACGAAATCGTCACGCCCATCCAGGTCGGTCAGGCGCAACCCGTCCTTTCGCCAAGCGGCACCGCGCGCCGCCCGGCCGACAAAGATCACCTCTGCGCCACCGGCCAAAAGGCATCCGCCGACAAAACCGCCGACCGCGCCGGCACCGAACACTCCGATTTTCACGACACCCGCCCCCTCCGCACGCCAGGGAGTATAGGCCGGGATCGTCGCTTTCCAACGCGCCGTTTACGATCGAGCGGAAACGCGTTGGCTGAGCCAGATGCTGCCGATGACCAAAAGGACGCCGACAATCTGAACCACACTCAAAGACTGCCCCAGGTACACCCATCCGAGCAAAACCGCCGTCAGCGGGCTCAGAAAGAGAAGTGCCGACACCGCCGCCGATTCCAGCCGCGCGATGCCACGAAACCAGAGAACATAGGTCAACGCCGCGCCGATCAGGCTCAACCAGGCGAGAGCAAGCAGGTTGAGACCGGTCGGGAATGGCACCGCCGGTTCAAAGGCAAGGGCCACGGGGACGAGAAGCAAGCCACCGGCCGTCAGTTGCCATGCGGTGGATGTGAGCAACGATTCCGGCGACTTCCACTTTCGCGCCAGGACGTTGCCGAAGGCCATGGAAACGGCACCGACGAGGCCTGCGGCAATGCCGATTTCGTCGAGCGCCGCTTGCGGCGTCAACACCAGCAGCGCGACGCCGACAATGCCGACAATGGCCGCGACGAGGGACATGGGACGGATCGGCGCCTTCATGAGAAGCGCTGCGATGAAAACGACGATCAAGGGCTGGACCGCCGCGACTGTTGCCGCGACGCCGCCGGGAAGGCGATAGGCCGCGACGAACAACATGCTCAGAAACATCGAGATGTTGAGCGCGCCGAGTGCAATGGCGCGAAACCACCAGATGCCGTGCGGCAATCGCCGGACGATCAGGAGGAGTAGCATCCCGGCCGGCAATGCCCGCAACAGGGCGACCGTCAGCGGCGAGAAGCCCTGCAGAAACTCGGTGGCAACGATATAGGTGCTGCCCCAG
This sequence comes from Ensifer sp. Root278, assembly GCF_001429285.1. Lineage (GTDB taxonomy): Bacteria > Pseudomonadota > Alphaproteobacteria > Rhizobiales > Rhizobiaceae > Ensifer. Next base: position 115,774 of record NZ_LMJJ01000043.1, on the reverse strand, counting down.
ATGACGGGAGCAATCGCCGTCAGGGCGATATCGGAAACGCCTGTTTTCATGAGAAGTGAAGAACCTCGCCAAGCGGCCTGCGGGGCTTTTGCGGCCAGTTTCCGGGAACGGCACGGCCAACCGCGAGAAGCATTGCCGGCAATTCGCCCGGACGCACTGCGCGCCGGCTTCGGGCTGAGCCTGATACCCCGTCCCTATGTCGAAGACGACCTGAAGAGCGGTCGACTGCAGCGCGTACTCTCCGACTGGGAGACGGTCGAAACCACGCTCTACGCCATCTATCCGTCCCGGCAGCACGTCGCGCCAAAGATCCGGGCGTTTCTTGATTTTCTCGCCGAAACATTCAGCCGCCCGTAATCTCGCGCCCCACCCATGTCACGCCGCGGGACGAGCATACGATCGAACCGTTGCAAGCCGACAAAATCTGGCACTGTTCCCTGGGGAACACCGGCGATGCGATCCGCCAGTAGGTTAGCGGCACTTAAACCAGAGCCCGAAGGACCGATTCATGCGCCTGATTGCCGCCACCCTCTTCGCATTCAGCCTCGCCGGCTCGGCCGATGCCGCCGATCTCATGACGTTCTGGGACAAGCCCCAGCATGGCGGCAACAGCTTCAACCGGCTGCCGCCGGACGAGGCCTATTTCAAGGCGCTGGCAGGCTACGGCGCCACCTGGGTGCGCCTTTCCTACGACAAGTGGAAACCGGCAAAACGCGACTACCTGATCGGCGACGCGGACAAATACGACGGTATTCCTGCCGCCGATCTGAAGACGCTCAGACAGACGCTCGACGACGCCGACAAGGCGGGCCTCAAGGTGGTCATCGCGCCGCTGTCACTGCCGGGCATGCGCTGGGCCCAGAACAATGGCAACAAGTTCGACGGCCGGCTTTGGCGAGACAAGGCCTGGTGGGACCAGGCGGCAAGCTTCTGGCAGGATCTGGCGCGCGAACTGAAGGACCACCCGGCGGTCGCCGCCTACAACATCGTCAACGAACCGGCACCGGAAAAGAACAATGGCCTTGCCGAGCACGCCGATCCGCAGGCGATGCAGGCCTGGTACGACGGTAAGCAAGGCAGCGCTTCGGATCTCAAAGCCTTCTATGAGACCGTCATCGCCGCGATCCGCGAGGTCGATCCAGCGACCCCCATCATGGCGGATGCCGGCTGGTATGCGGCGGCCGATGCGTTTTCCTACTGGCCATCGGGGCTCACGGACCAGAAGGTGCTCTACAGCTTTCATATGTACGAACCCTATGCGGCGACCAGTGCGCCGAACATCAAGCGCGACAAGCCCTATGCCTATCCTGGCAAGGTGCCCTTTGGCGAAGGCGAAGAGACCTGGGACCGGGCAAGGGCGGCCGCTTACCTCGCAAGGCCTGTACAATGGGCCAAGGACAAGGGCGTGCCGCTCAACCGCCTCGTCGCCGGCGAATTTGGCTGCATGCGACGCTGGTCGGGTTGCAAGACCTATCTCGAGGACGTGTTGACCGCCCTCGACGAGGACGATCTGCACTGGGCCTTCTACAGCTTCCGGGAAGATGCCTGGGATGGCATGGACTACGAGCTCGGCTCGAAGACCGTCGGCTGGAAATATTGGCAGCAGATGGAAGCCAATGAGCGCGACACGACGCCGCGCAAGTCGACGCCGGAGTTTGCGCCCATCAGCCGGCGGCTCGCCGAGGATCAGTGACCGCGTCCCGCCGGTACGCCCGGGAACCGGGGCGTACCGGCCGTCAGGCGTGACTAGTTTCCGCGCGGGCGTCACAAAAGCGCTCGATTGCGATGCACATCACGTCGCAGCCTTCGCCTACCCAAGCGGACCCCGGTCTGTTTGAAAAAAGGGCAGGAATCGTTAGAAGAACTATCATCCTTACGAGCGCCATGACGTATGTGGCGCCGTTTCCAACTTGGGGCATGTCTTTGCAGACAACCGGGGCGGTCGACGCCGACACACGAAAGCGAACCATATCCCTGTCGCGCACGCTGGCGATCGTGATGGCGGCACTGGTGGCTCTGACAGCCGCCGTCATCCTCTCCGTCGTCTGGTACATGTCGGCCGGTGCTACGCGCGAATTGCTCGCCCAATCGGCCCATCTTGGCCTCGACGCCGTCCAGACGAAAATCGGCAGCCGGTTCGCCCCGGTTGAGGACCAGCTGGCGTTCCTGGCAAAGGAAGTCGGGGCCGGGCGCCTCGATCCGGCGGACACGCTGGCCCTGGAGCGGGTGATGACGGGCGCGCTCGCGGCGACCCCGCAGGTGCGCGTGCTCTCCTTCGTCAAGCCAAATGGCGAAATCTTCGGCGTGACCCAGGGCCCCAAGGGCGTCTTTTCCTTCGCCGACACGATCAGGACCGACAACGAGCGAACGGAGATCGACGAGGCGCGCCGTAGCGGCAAGGCCGAATGGGGGCCGGTCTACTTCGTTCCAGATCCGGCGATACGCACGTCGGTCACAAACCTGCAGCAACCGGCAAGCGCCGGCGACCAGTTTGCCGGCGTCTTCAGGGCAACGATCACGGTCGATGCCATTTCGGACTTCCTGCGCCAGATCGCCGTCTCGAATCCCGGGACGACACCCTTCGTCCTTTACGGCCGCGATCAGGTGCTCGCGCATCCGATGATGGCATCGGGCCATCCGCTCCTGTCCGCAGAGCACCGGCTGCCGAAGCTTAGCGAACTTGGCGATCCGTTCCTTGCCGCATTGTGGGATGGGGAACCCGAGACCTTCCACGACTCGGCGCTGGAGGCTCGTGTCGTGGAAGTGGGGGACAAGGGTCGTGTCATTCTCACCCGCGAGGTCAGCGGTTACGCACCCGCTCCTCTCATCGTCGGCGTCGAGGTGCCGATCGAAGCCCTGGAGAAACCGATTTCCGACCTGCTGCGCGCCGGCGTCGCCGGTCTCGTAGTGCTTCTCGCGGCGATCGTCATTGCATGGGTCGTCAGCCGTCTGATTGTTCGCCCAGTCACCAGCATGGCGCGTGAGGTCCGCGCCGTTGGCATGCTCGACTTCGCGGCTCTTCGCCCCCTGCCCGGCAGCCTGTTCACGGAGCTGAACGAACAGGCGCGCGCCTACAATACGATGTTGACCGGGCTGCGCTGGCTCGAAACCTACGTGCCGAAGAAACTGGTGCGCCATCTGCTGGGAAGCGGAGATCTCGTCTCGACGCAGCGAACGGTGACCATCATGTTTACCGACGTGGTCGATTTCACCGCCACGGCCGAAAAGACCACCGCTGCCGAAGTCGCCGCACTCCTGAACAGGCATTTCGATCTACTCGGCCAATGCATCGAGGACGAGGGCGGCACGATCGACAAGTTCATCGGCGATTGCGTGATGGCGTTTTGGGGTGCTCCGGACGACCAGCCGGATCATGCCGATCGCGCCATGCGCGCGGCCCGCGCCATTGCGCTTGCGGTCGCTAAGGACAACGCGGATCGGCGCCGGCAGGGGCTAGCTCCCCTCAGAGTGCGCATCGGCGTCCATTCCGGTCCGGTCGTCTCGGGCAATATCGGCATGAGCGGGCGGTCCGCCTATACGATCGTCGGCGATGCGGTGAATGTCTGCAACCGCATCGAGCAGCTCGGCAAGTCGGTGGCGCCGAGCGAAGAGATCGTCGTGCTCCTGAGCGGTGAAACCGTCGATTTCCTGACCGAAGGCCGCTCCGACCTCACGCCGCTTGGCAAACACTGCCTTTCCGGTCGGACGGAACAGACCGAAATCTACCGGTTGCCGACTACAGCGGGATAAGCGGCTGCCAAGTTTATCCATGCCTCGGTTTCAAAACACGGGTCTCAGAGCCATCTCCGCGCCCAAGAGGAACAGGCAGAACAGGAAACCGCGGCGGAACGCCTGCGCGCCCACTCTGCCGCGCAACCGTTGCCCCACCCACATTCCGAGAAGCGCGGGCACGACTGCAATCACGGAAAGTGCAAGGGTTTCGGCCTGAAAGATACCCTGGGCGCCAAGCCCGGCCGCCAATGCGACAGTCGAAACGGTGAAGGAAAGTCCCAGCGCCTGCACGAGGTCGTCTTTCGCAAGGCCGAGGGCCTGCAGATAGGGCACGGCGGGAATGACGAAGACCCCGGTGCAGCCGGTCACCACGCCGGTCAGCGTTCCGACAATCGGCGAGAGCCACCGTTCCTGTCGTTCAGCTATACGGAACGGCCGCGCAAGCAGCGCGTAGCCGGAATAGATGACGAGCGCGGCCCCGAGCGCGGCGGTGGTCAGCCGTGTATCCCCACTCACCAGCCATGCGGAGCCGAGCAGCGTTCCGACGACAATCGCCAGCATCATCGACCAGAACCTTCGCGCGAGCGACAGGATGCCGGGTCCCGCCAGAAGCTGCCAGACATTGGTCACGAAGGACGGAACAACCAGCTGACTTGCCGCCGCGACCGGTGAAATCAGCGCACCCAGCACGCCCATCGCCACGGTCGGCAGGCCCATTCCGGTCACGCCCTTGACGAGACCGGCGACGAAAAATGTCGCGGCCACGGCTAACAGAAAAGAAAACGACGCATCGAACATGTGAACGGCATAGCCGGTTCGGCGGCATAGACAATGCGGAAGTCCCGATCCCAGACTTCGGCTGGCCCGAAGGCTGTTTATCGATTATCCTTGCTGAATGTCCTTCGACCTCAATGATCTTCGCCTGTTTCTCGCCGTCGTGGATGCCGGCAGCATCACCCATGGCGCGCTGGAGGTTGGGCTTTCCCTTCCGGCGGCAAGCGAACGGCTGCGCGCCATGGAGGTGGCGGGCGACGTTGCCCTGCTCACGCGGGGGCGACGCGGTGTCACTCCGACGGAGGCGGGCGAGGCGCTCGTCCACCATGCGCGCATGATCATCCGCCAGACGGTGCAGATGCGCAGTGAACTGGGAAGCTATGCGAAGGGGCTGCGCGCCACCGTTCGCGTCCTCGCCAACACCGCAGCGATGACCGAGTTCATTCCTGAAAGGCTCGCGGCCTGGATGGCAGCCAACCCGCAGATCGACATCGACCTGAAGGAGCGGCAAAGCATCGAGATTGCCAGGAGCATCGCTGCCGGCTTCGCCGAGATCGGCATTCTTTCTGATGCGGTGGAGACAAGCGGCTTGACGCTCAGCCCCTTCGCAACCGACCGGCTCGTCGTGGTGGCCCGGCACGACCATCCGATCGTCGAGAGAACGCAGGTCCGCTTCGCCGACCTTCTCGACGAACGCTTCATCGGCCTGGCGGGCGGCGCCTTGCAGGATCACATCGAGGGGCAGGCGGCCAAGCTCGGCGCCAGGCTCAAGCTGCGCGTGAAACTGCGCACCTTCGATGATATCTGCCGCATGGCCGGCGCTGGCGTGGGGATCGGCATCGTGCCGGAAAAAGCGGCTCGCCGATGCCGCCGGCCCGCTCAGATCGCTGTCATTCACCTTCAGGAAAAATGGGCCGTGCGGCGGCTGTCGGTGTGCATCCGCAGTGACGGACAATTGACGCCGCCCGCGCTTAGCCTGTTCGAGCATCTCGCACGCAGTGGACGGCCCTGAAGCGCCTTAGCCACCTCTACGAGCAGGCTCGCTCGCCGATTTGAGGCGAGCGTCGAAAAAATGCTGATTTTCGCCGCTTGGAAAGCAAAATTTAACCATACTTCTCCATCTTTTGTCCATCAGTCGTCAAGAAGGGGACAATCCGGAAGTCGCGCAGCGGTGGTCGCTCGCCGGCCTGAGGGCCTTTTGCGTGAATTTCTGGCTTGATTTGCGTTGTTGAGTAAGATCATTCGCCCACAGTCTTTGAATCGTCTGTTGCGTCCATTGCTGATCACTTGCTGCGGCACCGCTCTTGTCGGCGCGGCTGCGTGGTCGCTCGTCGGTATGGTCGCGATGAACAGTTCCTTCACGCATGGTTCGGGCCGCCTGCTGCCCAAACCGCAGCTCCATTTGGCCGAGAAGACAAAGGAGCGCGCCTGGGACAAACACGCCAGGGTCAACCAGGCGACGCGGCTCGTCGCGGCCGCTGCGACGCAGCCGGCCGTGGTCGCAAGCCTGACGCCCAGCGAAGCGAGATTCGCGCGCGATCTTGAATTTCCGAAAGATGCCGAAATGCTCGGCAAGAGCGCGCGCCTGGCGGCGGCGGTGAAGCAAGCGGTATTGGCGTCGGAAAAGCTCGCCAGCAATTCCGCCCCCTCCGCTTCCGCGCAATCTCGCCACCAGGCCGCAACGCTGAGCGTGCCTGCGTCGGAACGCTTCGCCCCGATGACCGGCGGTTTCGCTGACAAGCCGGCAGTCCAGCTCGCCTATGCCACCCCCTCTCAGAGCCATGTGGAAGGCAGCGCGTTTTCCGCCGTGCTGACCGCGCCCGTCGAGGACGATCTCGCCGAACAGCCGGAACCGGACGCAGCTGACGACACGGCCACACTGCCGAGCCATGAGGACACGCCGTCTGTCGGTCCCATGCCGCAGTTCCGCCCGCGCACAGAACAAGTGCAGAAGCCTGTTGCGGAAACCGAGAAACCTGAGGCCGAGCAGGCCGAAGTCGAGGCTGCGCCAAAGACCGAAGAGACCGGGAAGACCGGCGAACGCGAAGCGCCGGCAAAGCCGAAGCTCGCCTATGCCCGGCCGGAAGATCCGACGGAAAACAGTTCCGGCACCGGCTTCGGCCAGGCGCTGCGCAACATTTTCGGCAGCGGAGCGAAGGCAGGAAATGGCGTCGCCGTCTACGACATCACCGCGGCCAAGGTTTACATGCCCGATGGCAGCGTGCTCGAGGCCCATTCCGGCATCGGCAAGATGGCCGATAATCCGCGCTACGTGGGTGTCAAGATGACCGGGCCGACCCCGCCGCACATCTATAATCTCAAGATGCGCGAGACGCGCTTCCATGGGGTCGAGGCGATCCGCATGCTGCCGATCGACGGAAAGAACAAACACGGCCGCGACGGCTTCCTGACCCACAGCTATCTGCTGCGCGGCAAGCGCGCCGAATCCCATGGCTGCGTCGCCTTCGCCGACTATCCGCGTTTCCTGACCGCCTTCAAACAAGGCAAGGTCAAGCAGATCGTCGTGGTGCCGAGCGGCGGACGCGCGGCCGGCACGCGCTTGGCATCGAACGGCAGGAGCTCCTGACAGGAGGCGCCGAACAGTCGGATTGCAGGAGAGAGACGGCAAAGGTCTTTCGCCAATGGGGAACGAGCATTAAGATCCGGGCCTCTACAGGAGCGAGAACGAAGAGGACCGGGAGCCCGTCATGTGCCGAAACATAAAACCCCTGTTCAATTTCGAGCCGCCGGCGACGGACGCGGAGATCCATGACGCCGCGTTGCAGTTCGTGCGCAAACTGAGCGGAACAACCAAACCGGCCAAGCGCAACGAGGCGGCCTTCGAGCACGCCGTCAATTCGATCGCGGCCTGCGCCCGGGAATTGCTCTATTCACTCGAAACGTCGCAGCCGCCGCGCAACCGCGAAGAAGAAGCGGCCAAGGCCCGCGCCCGAAACGCGATCCGGTTTGCCTGAGATAAAACGGCGCCGGCAATAGCCGACGCGCTTTGTTCCCTATCCACTGGGAGCGCTCCTCACGCCTTGGCGGCGAGCGCGCTCAATTCTTCAAGGTCGAGGTCCCGTTCCAATTCGTGCAGCGTCTCGTCGTCGATCTCGCCGGCGCGATGAAGCCGGATGAGTTCGCGCCGTCCGGTTGCGACCGCTTCGAGCACGACGTCGAAATGGGCATGAAGAATGGGCGCGTAGTGCTCCGTGCGCTCGGCGTAATCGACGATCGACACCGCCCGGCGCTGATACCTATCGAGCAGTTGCGGATGGATGAGGGTGCCTCCGCCATCATAAGCGTGGCTCTGAATGGTCACGAGTTGCGCCTGCGCCATGGCCGCCTCGGCCTGGCTCATGCTGAGGCGCGCCTTTTCCGATGGCGGCTCGACGAGCCCCGCCCATGCGATCACCCGCCCGAGCGTGGTGCCCTGGACGAGCACGGTCCCCAAGATGACGGCAAAGGATGTCACCAGGATGAAGTCGCGACCGGGAAAGCCCTCCGGTATGCTGAGGGCCAAGGCCAGCGTGACAACACCGCGCACACCTGCCCAGGAGACCACCGTTGCCGCGCGTGCCCCAAGCGGCCGATAGCGCTCCATCCCAAGGGCGTTTCCGAGGCGGATGGCGAAATCCGAGCCAAACACCCAGGCAAAGCGCGCGACGGAGAGCGCCACGAGAATTGCTAGGATTGGCCACCACATGGTGGCGGCGACGACATCGAAGCCGCCTCCGCGCTCGACGACGCCGCGAAGCGACAGGCCGATCAGAATGAAGACGGCAGCCTCCATCAGGAAGACGATGACGGTCCAGAACGACGAGCCGCGCATGCGCGTTGCCGCCGTGAGCACGGTGTGCTGGTGCCAGCTTGCGATCAGGCCGGTGGTGACGGTGGCAATGACGCCTGAAACATGCAGGAACTCGCCGAGCAGGTAGGAGGTCCAGGACAGCAGGGCCGTGGCCGCGATGATCAGGTATTCGTCGCCAAGACGGCGCGCAAGCAGGACCCAGGCCGTGCCGATGGCGGTACCGACAAGGGCGCCGCCGATCGCCAGCACGAAAAAGCTGCCGACCGCTTCGCTCGCGCTGAAGGCCCCGGTGACGCCGGCGGCAATCGCGAAGCGGAAGAGGACTAGGCCGCTCGCGTCGTTGAGCAGGCTTTCTCCCTCGAGCAGGATCTGCAGCCGCCGAGGCAGCCGCACACGCTGCAGCACGGCACGGGCCGAAACCGCGTCGGGCGGCGACACGATCGCCCCTAGCGCCGCGCAGGCGGCCCAGGGGAGCGAGGGGAAAAGCAGATGCGTGACCACGGCGACCACGGCACAGGTGAAGAACACCGCGCCGATCGCCAGCGAGGCGATGCCGATCAGATGCCGGCGCAGTCGGCCAACGGCGATCGTCCATGCGCCGCCGGCCAGCAGTGCGACGGAAGGCGGTGACCCGAACCTGTCGGCGACATAGTGCAGGGCGATGATCGCCACAAACATGCCAATCACCAGCTCGAACAAATGTGTCGGTTCCACGCGCTCTGCCTCCACCCCTCCAGGATGAGGGCATTACAGAACGCGCTTTGCCGAAACGCAATTGGCGCGGGCGGTTTGAGCGGAGAAAACAGGCGCGGCCAGAAAAGAAAAAAGGGCCGACGGAAGACCGCGGCCCATAAGGTGTGAAGGTCAATAAACCTCCAGAGGGGAACAGCTGCTGCGGCGGCATTGGGAGGAGAACCGCCATATGCATCAGCTGTGTGCTTTATGCCTGATTTTTGACCACCTGGAAAACAATTATTGTGCAATGCAGCTATGCGTGCACCGCACATGAGGAGGCGCACGTGATACCCGGTTGACTCCGGGCACTCGGCGCGGCGTGTTGCAGAACCGTGGCGGAACGGCGCCTGCTGCCGAAGAAAGATCTGGATAGAGGATCGGGACCGGCGCAATGCACCGGTCCCGATGATATAGCTGCTACACTAGCGACCGTGGGATCGGCCGCATGTGCATGCTAGAACGGTTTTCTCGATCAGAAAGCCCGACGTCATTGCTCCCCGAGTTGTCCGCATTCTATCCACCGGTTGTGCACAGGCCGATCGTGTCCCAACACCTTGGCAGATCTGCCATTTCCGCACCTCTGTGATTAGTGCCCTTTTCACCGGGAGCAATGGGCGTATTCGTCCGTGACCTCACGCCAGCGATGCAAGCCGGGTTTCCGCATCGATCAGGCAGGCCGCGATCGCAGCCACCAGCAACAAACCGGCAAAGGTGCCGATTGCAAGCCCGAAGCTCTGGGTCACCAGGATGCCGATCAAGGAAGGAGCGAGCAGACCGCCGAGGCGCGCCATGCCGCCCGCCGCACCCATTCCGGTTGCTCGAGACTCCGTTGGATAGAGCTCCGGCGTATAGGCGTAGAGCGCGCCCCAGGTGCCGAGCAGCGCAAAACTCATGATGAGCAGCGACGCTGCGATGATCGTCGCCCCATCTGCCACGACGAAAAGCAGGCAGCTCAAGGCGGAGAGAAGACAAAAGCCGACCAGCGTCGGCCGGCGTCCCCATGTCTCGACGCCATAGGCGGCGAGCGCGTAGCCTGGGATTTGCGCCAAAGCGATCAGAACGAGAAAACCATAACCGCGGACGAAGCCGAAGCCTTCTCCCGCGAGCCGCGGCGGCATCCAGGTGAAGACGCCGTAGTAGGATACCGAAACGAGGAACCACACGGCCAAGATCAGAAGACTGCGGCGGCGCAGATCCCCAGAGAAGATGCCGGCACTCGGTGAGGCCGCAGGAAGTGCGATCGATACGGTCGTTTCGAGCTGAGGGTGACGATTGGTGACGAGCATCTGGTTGACGATGGCTTTTGCCTCGGCAGCCTTGCCCGCACGAAGCAGATAGAGCGGCGACTCCGGAACGAGGAAGCGCAGGCCGAGGCCGAGCACCGCCGGGATGGCCGTGATCGCGAAAATATAGCGCCATGCGTCCGTGAGTTCCGCGAGCGCGACGAGCCATGCCGCCACCGCCACGATCAACGTTCCCACGGCCCAGAACCCTTCGAGCATGACGAGCCAGCGACCGCGGCTTCGGGCGGGCAGGAACTCCGACATCATGGCGTAGTCGACCGGCAGGGTACCGCCGACTGCAGCACCCGTGAGGAACCGCAGGAACAAAAGGACGCCGAAGCTGGGTGCGAAGATCGATAGCATGCCGAAGATGGCATCGCAGGCCACGGTGACAATCAGCACCCGCCGCCGACCGATGCGATCGGCAAGCCGACCAAAACCAACCGCTCCGATCAGCATGCCGAGAAAGAACAGGGTACCGGTCTGCAGTGCCTGCGGAAGCGTCAGACCGAACGTCGCGGCGATGGAGGCTGCCGTGAAACCAACGGCAAGAACCTGCATGGCATCAGCCGCCCAGACCAAACCGAAGATGCCAATCAAGCGGTACTGATAGGGTCCCGTGCCGGCACGGTCGAGCGCTTCGTTCATCGTGATCGTCGTCATTCCGTCCTGCCTTAGAAATCAATGCGCGGACACTACGTCGGCAGATCGAACTTGAACAGCGGCCCTCGAAGCGGCATCGGATCGGCTGTACCGCGCCAAAAACGGTTCGCGCCGCCTTGCAAGGATTCTTTCGGAAGAAATCCGAAGTGGTATCCGCGCGGACATCACACACGGAAAGATCGTCATCAGAGACCGGTTTCGCGCTCTTAACTGGAGGATGAGGTCGTCAGCCGGCATCTTGGTCGCGAGCGCATAGAGGCGGCGTCCCGGCCGATCGGAGGACGACGGTCAGCCTCGGTCAACATCGTGTCCGTTTTCGACGAGCCACGAGTCGTGAAGCCACTTTTCCGTGCCGCGATGGCCCGGGAATGTGATCCAGTTGATATCGCGCTCGAACACCATGACCTTGCGGTCCGCGCCGACGATGACCCACATCCAGAGGCCATCGGCCGTATTCCGCATTTTGACTTTCATGCCCGTCAGGGTCAGATCTTCCGTGCGCCCATTGCGGGCGACCCGCAGCGGCTCGTCATAGGGGTCGATCCAGCTGATCTTCAGCACCGGCAGGAGATCAGGTGCCGCGTCGCGCAGGAAATCGATGGCGATCGCCTGCGTCTCCTCGCGCGTCGGCAGTTGACCGCCAACCAGAGCAAGGTCGATGCGAGCGAACCCCTTGAGCCGGCCATCCGCGGCGATGACGGTGCTGAAATGCTCGCCACCAAGCGCCGCGTTGCGGCCATCCGTTCGCTCATAGCGCACAAGCTCGGCGCCCTGACCGTCCAGAGTGGCAGGGCGTCGAGCGACCTCATCGTAGCCAACCGGCATGACTGTTCTGATGACGGTCGCCACGGACTGCGCCGAAAGCGTTGCCGATTTCATGGACGTTCCCTTCTGAGTTTCCGCAAGCGCAATGCTGGCTGTGGTTGGCGAGAAGACGAGACCGAGAGCAGCGAGCGCAATGAGGGGGCGTATGCGAGGCATGTCAAAACTCCTTCGGTTGGCTTGGAGACCGGGTGAGGCAATATGTAACTTGACGTTAAGTGTAGATCGTGGACGCAATTGTCCCCGCCGGCCTTGCTCTAGGTCCGCCTCGCTTGCGCGATCAGCTCTTGCATACGGGTAATGTTGGATTCCAGGTCGCGCTTGAATGCAGTGAGTTCATCAAGCTGGGCATCGGCGTTGACGAGCTGGGCCTCCAGGATTTCCAGTACCCTTTCCTTGCCCTTGATGCCGTTTGCATCCTCGAAATAGAGGTCGATGACGGCGGCGATTTCGTCGAGGCGCAAGCCGAGTCGCTTGAGTGCGGCGATCTTTTCCAGCCGCTTGACGGCCACTTCGTCATAGTAGCGATAGCCCGTGCCCTCACGCTCGGCTGGCTTCACCAGCCCGAGGCGCTCGTAATAGTGGATCGTGCGGTGGCTGACGCCTGCACGTTCCGACAGTTCTCCAATCTGCATGAGGGACGACAAATGGCACCCACCTAAACCTGACGTTGGGTGTAGATCTAGGATATAGGCCTATGTTCGTCAAATATTGGCCTTCGCTCGAAGGCCTTTGACCCGTCAGTAGGGCGAGATGCAAATCTGCCGCGGACCGTAATAGGGCTGGAACGTGTCGTCGTAAGCCCTGTAGGACCGGTAGCGGGCATAGCACCAGCTCGTATGCGCGTTGCCGCCATAATAGGTCTGCCGGTAATAGCGTGGCGCATAGTAACGCGGGCGATAGTAGGTCGGGCCGCCGTAATAGCCTTGGTTATAATAGCCCTGATCGTAGTAGCCCGAGCCATAATAGGGCTGCGCCAGCGCTCCACCGATGATCGTACCGAGGGCCAGTCCGCCGAGCGCCCAGGCCCAATCGTCGTCGCCACCGTTGTGGTGCCCGTGATGGTAACCGCCACCGTAACCACCTCGGTAACCACCGCGGTAACCGCCGCGGTAACCGCCGCGGTAACCGCCACCGTATCGTCTGTACTGAACCAGTTGCGCTTGCGTCGTTTCGATCTTCGGGACGTCCGCTGCTGTGGGAAATGCCATGGCTGGCGAAACGCTGGTCAGCGCCGACGCCATGGACAAGGCAATGATCGTTAGCCTATTCATTGGCTTACCTCCATTTTCCCCGCTTGTCCTGAAGTATACATCGGAAAAGGCGCAGAAGCACTGCGTTTTGACGGTGCGCGACGCCGGGTATGGCGCGCAACCCGACGCGCCTCTTTCGAACAACCGCACGCGGCATCCGCTTGGCCGCACACGACGGATCGGGTCGCCGGCATCCCCACGCCCCGCCGGCTGCCGCCTTGACCGTGGCGGATACACAAACCCGCGAGTCATCACCAATTATTTCATTATCCGCAATTCAATCGAAATCATTATTGCAATTCAGCAGCGCAACCCGGTCGGCTACACCTGTTCTCACCAAACCAGTTCACCCCAGACCGGCCAAGGCCGGGCACCGACGCCCCGCTTGCCAACCAGCTCAAAGAGGAGAAAGCCCATGTCCAGCAAACTCGAAGTCCTGACCCCCGCAAACAGCCAGCTGATCTTCATCGACCAGCAGCCGCAGATGGCCTTCGGCGTTCAGTCGATCGATCGGCAGGNTCCATGTCCAGCAAACTCGAAGTCCTGACCCCCGCAAACAGCCAGCTGATCTTCATCGACCAGCAGCCGCAGATGGCCTTCGGCGTTCAGTCGATCGATCGGCAGGTGCTGAAGAACAACGTCGTCGGTCTCGCCAAGGCGGCAAAGGTCTTCAACATTCCAACCACCATCACCACCGTCGAAACCGGGTCCTTCTCCGGCCACACCTATCCCGAACTGCTCGCCGTCTTCCCGGAAAACGACATTCTCGAACGCACCTCGATGAATTCCTGGGACGATCAGAACGTCCGCGATGCCCTGGCCAAAAATGCCGCCAACGGCCGCAAGAAAATCGTCGTCTCCGGGCTGTGGACCGAAGTCTGCAACACCACCTTCGCGCTGTCGTGCATGCATGACACCGACTACGAGATCTACATGGTYGCCGACGCCTCCGGCGGCACCTCGGCCGATGCGCACAAATACGCCATGGACCGCATGGTCCAGGCCGGCGTCATCCCGGTGACCTGGCAGCAGGTCCTAAGGAAACCTACAATGCCGTCACCACGCTGGTGAAGGAGCATTCCGGCGCCTACGGCATGGGCATCGATTACGCCGTCACCATGGTTCACAAGGGCGACGAACGCGTCAGCCACGGCAAGACGATCGGCCCCAACCCGGCAAAATAACGGGGCGATCTGCCCACCGCGCAACACCCCAGACCCACAATAAGACCGGCTTCGCATGAAGCCGGTCATTATTTTGAATGTTTCAGATCACGCCCACATTGACCTCACCGGGTCGCTTGCAAAGGAAACACGCATGCACGCTTTATCCAACCAGCTGGCCCCTTATCTGCTCAGCCTTTTGCGCATCGTCTCCGCCCTCGTCCTCTTCAGCTACGGAACGCAGAAGGTCACCGGCTTTCCCGCAAGTGACGGCGGCGGACCGCCCGTCGGCTCCTTGCCCTGGATTGCCGGATTGTTCGAACTCGTCCTCGGCTTCACGCTGCTGGTCGGCTTCAAGAGCCGGCTTTCCGCCTTCATTCTTTCCGGCCTCATGGCGTCGGCCTATTTCCTGCGCCATGCGCCGCAGGGTTTCTATCCGGCTCAGAACGGCGGTACGGCCGCCATCATCTTCTGTTTCGTGTTCCTCTACCTCGCTGCCGCAGGCGGCGGACCCGTCGGCCTTGATGCGGCGCGCGGTGACGCCAAGCTTTGACGGTCGGTCGCGCCGGTCAACCGTCGACGACGTCGCCATAGTCCAGATGGCGAGCGTACCAGGCGGCCACGAACGGGCAACGGATGACGACTTTCCGGTGGCTCGCTCTCACGAGGTCGAAAACGCCGGTCACCAGCCGCGACCCGATCCCGCGGCCGGACAATTCCTCAGGAACCTCCGTATGGATCAACACTAGGCGCCCATCCTCCTGACGGTAGTAGACGGCGGCGATGCCCCCGTCGACCGCCAGTTCGAAGCGGTGCAGCTCCGGGCGCTCGATAACCACATTGTTTTCGGATTGGTTCATGGGACGCTTTCCCTTCTCCGGCCGGGCTTCAAACGGCCTGTTGCAGAAACTGATGGATAGGAGGCGACGATCCGTTTGCGCTCCCGCCGTTTTCGCCGGACAAAACAAGCTTCTTGTCCAGGCGCACCGATACCTAAGTGTAGTTACGTGGCGCACCGCGCAGGTCTACCTTTCGAAACCCCCGGGCCGCCCCGGGCCGCTGAGACCGTCTCCTGCCGCAGGAGACGGTCTTCTTTCTGCGCCGGAATGAACCAGGGCGCGATCCGACATCGGTATGGCGGGGGCGCCGGTTCTTACGTCTGCCTAAAGCGCGTCGCGATCTTTCAGATTCGCTCCTTGCGCTCTAAGTTTTTGATGTTTCGCATGTCGTTGTCGCAAAACCGCTGCGCACTTTTGCGCGACAGGCTTTAGCGGTCGAAGAGATGACGGAGTTGTCGGGGTTGCGATCGCAGATACTGATCGGGCGCCCACACCCGCTCGCCGAAATGCGCGGCGGCATGCCAGGGCCAGCGGGGATCGTAGAGAATGGCGCGGGCAATCGCGATGAGGTCGGCATCACCCGTCGTCAGGATTGCTTCGGCCTGTTCGAACTCGGTAATGAGGCCGACGGCGATGACTGGTATCGCCACATTCTCTTTGACGGCGCGCGCAAAGGGTACCTGATAGCTTGGGCCGATCGCAATTTGCTGGTGGGATGCAAGGCCGCCCGACGAGACATGAATAGCCGAGCAGCCACGTGCTTCAAGCGCCTGGCAAAAGGTAATGGTTTGCTCGATATCCCAGCCGTTCTGGGCCCAGTCGGTCGCCGAGACCCGCATCGTCACCGGCCGGTCCGCCGGAAATGCCGCGCGAACGGCCTCGAAGACTTCAAGGGGGAAGCGCATGCGGTTTTCCAGCGTTCCACCATAGTCGTCCGTGCGACGGTTGGAGAGGGGCGACAGGAACTGATGCAGGAGATAGCCGTGAGCTCCATGAATCTGGACAGCGTCCAGCCCGAGAGCGGCGGCGCGACGGGCGGCGTCGGCGAAGGCCGAGCGGACCTGCGCAAGGCCGGCGCGATCGAGCGCAACCGGATGGTCATAGTCATCGTGGAACGGGACAGGGCTCGGTGCGACGGTTTTCCAGCCGCCTTCGTCCTTCGGGTTGATCTGGCGGCCGCCTTTCCATGGGACTTCGCTGGAAGCTTTCCGTCCGGCATGGCCGAGCTGAATGGCGATGGGCATGTCGGACCACCGACGCACCCCGTCCAGAACCCGGCCCATCGCGCGCTCGCAGGCATCCGAATAAAGCCCGACATCGCCATAGGAAATACGGCCCTCAGGCAGGACTGCGGTCGCCTCGATGGTGAGCACAGCCGCACCCGACATGGCCAGATTACCGAGATGAATAAGATGCCAGTCGGTCATCTGCCCGTCCGTGGCCGAATATTGGCACATTGGCGCGATGACGATGCGGTTTCGCAGATTAAGCGATCCCATTTCGAAGGGCGAGAAAAGCCTGGTTCCGCTCATGATCGTTCTCCAGAGGTCGACAGGGCCTGTCGGATCGGCCCTGCCAATGTTTCGCCGTTTGGCAGCGAGGTTGCAATCTCTCGGTATCGAAGGGGCTTCAGAACTTGCCGTTCCGGCTCTGCCATTTCGATTGGGCTCGTGCTGGACGCGGAAAGGCTTTCGGCGCGGGCTCAGCTATCAGACTTGATCCGAACCCGCTGGGCCGCAGCGACATCGCTCCGGTTTTCTCCCTTCGGCATGTGACCGAACATGTGGGGTTTGATCTGGTTGATCCAGGAAATCACCGCCGGCTCCTTGCCCCACAGAGTTTTGGCAAAAGGAACGATCTGTTCGCCGACGAGAATTCCAAGAAGACCGACCAGGGCGATAACCGGCGGTGCCGGCGAGCGGACATTGAGGAGGCTATAGACAATGCCGACGAGCAGTCCGGCGCCGAGTGACAGGAGATAGAGTTTCATGACGGTGATCCTTGATTGGTGTAGCTGCCACTCCGAGCGGGTCGGCCCAGAGTGGCTTTGCCTATCGTATCCGATGCGTTTTCCAGGGTGGACGCGCTGCTTGCGGGTGGCGCCGGTCAGGCGCTGACCTCATGCAGCAAGCGGAGCCAGATTTGCCTCGATCTTGTTGCGGAAAGGCTCGTATCGGTTCGGCAGCTTCAGCGCCTCGCCGAGATGAGCGGTATCCTCGTCGCGGTCGAAGCCGGGTTCGTTCGTTGCGATCTCGAACAGGATCCCGCCCGGTGTCCGGAAGTAGATCGCCCAGAAATAGTCGCGATCGATGACGGGGGTTACCTGGTAGCCGGTGTCCATCAATACCTTGCGCACTTCGAGCTGCTTTTCACGGTTCTCGACCGCAAAGGCGATGTGATGGACCGAACCTGCCCCCTGGCGGGCAAACGGTGTCTTCGGGAGCGCCGCCAAGTCGATCGTGTCTGCACCGTTGCCGCCGGGAATGATGAACCGCGTGACGTCCCCTTCGATTTCAGAACGCTCATAGCCCATGAAACGGAGGAGTTCTTCGGTCGCCGCAGTGTCGTGAAGGTTGAAGCGGGCACCGCTGAAGCCGCGGATGGCGTTGGCCTCGGAAATGCCCTCGGCAAGCCAGGGGGCGCGGACGTCGTCGGCCGCTTCGACCAGGGCGAGGCCGTCACCATCGGGGCCCGTGAAACGCAGGCGATTGGCGCCGAAGACCGTATCGGTCTGAATACCACCCACACCTTGCGCAATGAGACGGTCTTTCCAAAAGGCCAGCGCCCCCTTTGGAATGGAGAACTGGGTTTCGCCGACTTCGCCGACGCCCGGCCGCCCGATCATCATGTGCGGGAACGGAAAGTACGTCATGACGGTACCAGGCGTACCGTTCTCATCGCCATAATAAAGGTGATACACACTCGGATCATCGAAATTGACTGTCTTCTTCACGCGGCGAAGGCCGAGCGTGTCGGTGAAAAACCTGTTGTTCTGCTGCGCATCCGACGCCATGGAGGTGACGTGATGCAGTCCCTTGATATCCTTGATCATGGCCCGTGCCTTTCTTCGTTGACTTGTCCGTCGATGCGAAGAGATGTACTCGGGTTGATTAGGTCGCAGAATTGCAATATTTCTTTCGAGTGAGTTGCGATTTTTGAAACAATAGAGATGAACGATCATAAAGCCCTGAAAATCTTCCTGATGGCCGCCGAGAAGCGCAACTTCGCTCAGGTTGCCCGCGAGCTCGATATGACGCCCGCTGCCGTCACGCGGGCCATTGCCGCGCTTGAAGATGATCTCGGGGTCCAGTTGTTTGTTCGCACGACCCGCCAGGTATCGCTGACGACGGACGGCGCCGTTTTTGCCGCCCAGATCCAGCCGGCGGTCGAAACGCTCGAAAACGCGCGGCGCGACGTCAAGAATGCCCACAAGGCTGACCAGGGACGCTTAAGGATCAGCGCGCCGACTTGGCTCGGCAAGACGGTGCTGCCGCCGATCCTCTCCGGCTTCCGGGAGCTCTACCCGAAAATGTGCTTCGAGATCTCGCTGTCGGACGGCTTGGTCGATATCGTTGACGACGACTACGATCTCGCGATCCGCATCTCGTCGGCGCCGTCGGACAAGTTCACGATATGGCGCAAGATCAAGGTGGTGCCGAGGATATTGGTGGCCGCACCAGGCAGCAGGTTCGCTGAGATGCAACACCCGAGCGAGCTGACCCCGGACGATTGTCTCGCCTATAGCGGCGAAAGCCGACGGGAGAACTGGCTGCTTTCGGACGGAGGCTCGAGCATCACCATCGTCGCCGGAAGGGCATTCAGCGCCAACAATGGCGAGGTACTTGCCGACATGGCCGCAGACGGCGGGGGCGTGGCGATGCTGCCGGGATTTCATATCGCCGAGCATATTCGCAGCGGACGGCTCGTCCATGTTCTGCGTGGCTGGTCGCCACCAGACCTTTGGTTGACACTCTACTATCCGCCGTACCAGGCCCTACCGCCGCGCATCGCGACGTTCTCGAAATTCTTCGAGGAACAACTGACCGCTCATATGGTCATGCTCGACTAGAGCTCCCGCTTTCAAGTGGAATAACTAGAAGCGAAAAGATACCCTAGAATCAAAGTGCTGGAGCGTACTTTTGTGCGTTCATCTGAACGCACGGCGCTTGTCTTATGACGATCTGCGCTTCTTGTGAGAAAAAGAGGCGTCGGCGAGGACAATCACGGCATCACTGCCTGACACCAAACCGTTGGCGCTTGCTCTCAGGCAAAAATTAAACCAAATGTTTGCTCTCTCCCGCGAAGATGCGACCCAAGCTTGCACAAACCTCCATTCTAGAATTGAAGCTGCCGGGCCGGGCCATTGTACAATCTGATATCGGTCGTGCTGAAGAAGCGCCTCGACCTCTCATTCAAGACTTCACCAGATTTCCGCGCGAGGATCGTGGAAGCTCCCGGGCTGTGGATGAGCGAGCGGGAAGTCGCCAGACTGCGGCACGATCTGCGAAAGGTCGCGCAGCGATCGGTTGCCGATGGAGAGCTGGACTACGGCGTCTTCTCCGAGCGTGAAGACGCCCTCGCCCGGACGATCGTGACGGTCGTCTATCGGGTTTCCGACGGCGAGCCGGTCGCCTTCAACGCCTTGCCGGTCATCCAGGTCTCTCTCTCGGGCAAACCCGTCGACGTTCTCCACCTGGGGCTGGTGATGATCGATCCCGCAGTTCGCAGCCAGGGGCTTTCCTGGGTGCTCTACGGTCTCACCTGCTTTCTTCTTTTCCTGCGCAACCAGCTTCGTCCGCTCTGGATTTCAAATGTCACCCAGGTGCCGGCCGTTGCCGGCATGGTGGCCGAGACCTTCAGTGGCGTCTTCCCTGCGCCCACGCGCGGCGCGCGCCGATCGTTGCATCAGCAACTGATCGCCACGGCGATCATGGGCTCCCATCGGCATGTCTTCGGCGTCGGTCCTGATGCCGGTTTCGACGCCGATCGCTTCGTGATCACCAACGCCTATACGGGCGGTTCCGACAACCTGAAAAAGACCTTCGAGGCGGCGCCGAAGCACCGCAAGGCTGAGTACAACGATTTCTGCGCGGCCGAACTCGACTACGATCGCGGCGACGACCTGCTTCAAATCGGACAGCTCGACCTCAACGCGGCGCAGCGTTACCTCATGGAAAGCGTGCCGCGCAACGCGCTCGGTCGTCTTGCCGTCGCAAGTTTCGTCATCCTCGTCCAAAGGCTGGCTCTACCGGTCTTGCATTGGGCGGACAGCCGTCGGCAGTGGGGCATATTGAGGCCTTCAAACCAATGAGCAGCGTCTTCTCCTATGAGGCCTTCACCACGCGCAACATCGGCTTCGTCACGGAGGCGGAGCAACGACGCTTGAGACTGGCGACCGTCTTCGTCTGCGGAACCGGCGGTATGGGCGGCGCCTGCATCCAGGCGCTGGCGCGGGCCGGCATCGGTCGTCTCATCCTCGCCGATATCGACCGCTTCGAGCTGTCGAACCTCAATCGCCAGGTCTTCTGTTTTGCCGACACTATTGGCACCCCCAAGGCAGAAGCGACCCGAGACCTCTGCCTAAAGATCAATCCCGACTTGGACGTGACCGTCTTCGGCCCGGATTGGACCGATCATGCCGAGACGCTCATTGCCGACGCGGACGTCGTCATCAACGGGACGGACGATCTCGGCGCCAGCCTCCTGCTCTATCGCGTCTCGCGAAACCTCGGCCGGACGGTGATCGACGCCTATGCGTCTCCTTTGCCCTCCGTGTACGTGACGCGACCGCAAGATCCGATGCCGGAAGAGCGGCTCGGTTATCCGACTGCCGGAACCGCCTGGAACGCACTGACGGCCGACCAGCGGACGGAAGCTTTCCTGCGCGAGGCGGAATACGTGATGGTCCATTCGTCGTCACGCCACCATGTCGATCTTTCGCTCGCCGGCGAAGTGATTGCCGGCACCCGCAGTCGCATGTCCTTCGCGCCAATGGTGATCTCCACCGGCACATTGATGGCCTACGAGGCGATCCACGTGGTCCTCGGCCGTCCACAGTCCGCCGATTGCCGCGGCTGGTTCTTCAACCTCCATGCCGGGCGCATCGAACGGCCCCGCAATGCAATCGTCGCTGCGCTGCTGCGTCCGCTGGTACGTCGCTACCTCAAGCGCCTTGCGGCTCCGGCAGCGCCATGAACACGCCGCTCGTTGCCGATAGTTTCGTTTCGCTGGCGGCGCTTGGCGGCCTCCTTGTGCTGATCGGCACCATCCGTAGCTTCGATACGGAAAGCCCGCTGAACCGCCGCTTCCTCTTTGGATTGCAGGTGCTGGCGGCATTGATGGCGAGCCGGGTGCTCGCCTGGTGGACGGACCTCTTCATCTTCAAAGCCGCAACGATCATAACTGCGGGCCTCGTTCCGCTCTCGACAGTTCTCCTCGCCGAGGGTCTGTTGCGCCGCCATGCACCGAGGACGACGAAATGGATCGCAGCCGGCGGCGCGGCCACCTTCTTCGCGCTCGCCTTCCTTCCGGCATCGATCGCCGAGCCCTGGCGTGTCGCGCTGCTGTTCGTCTATCAACTCGTCACCTTCGCTCTCGCCGGGCATATGACGGTAACGCGCGACCGGGCGAGCCTGTCAAAGGCGGAGAACCAGGCGGTTGACCGCATGGCCCTCTCGCTGCTTCTGATCCTGCCACTCCTCGTCACCGATTTCCGCTCGGCCTACATCGACCAGCCGGTGCGGCTCGGCGGGGTCGCGATCCTGTTCCTGTGCTGGCTGCTGATCAGCCTTGGCCAGCGCGCCGCGGGGCATCGTGACACGGTCGTTTCCTTCGCCATCCTGCTTTCGGTCGCTCTGCTCGCAGCCCTTGTCGTCGGCTTCGAAAACGGGCTCGAACCGGCAGCGCTGGTGCGAGCGGCCAGCGTCATCCTCAGCGCCGCCTTGCTTGGCGTGATCTGGAAAGACAGCCTAAGCCTTCGCACGGAGCAAAGGCGGCAGAGCCTGATCCGGCATCTGGCCGAGGACCGCATCGACGACACGCTCGGCTTCCTCAAGGAATTACAGAACCATCCGTTGGTGGATGGCGCACTTTTGCTTGGCGAGAATGAACTTTCAGACCTCGACTTGCCGGTGATCAAGGCGCTCTTTGCTGCCCGGCCGTTGATGCGCACTACCGAAACGGGCAGCCTTTCCCAATCGGATGCCGAGCAGCTTGCCTGGCTGCTCGAAAAATACGAGGCCACCCATGTCATGCTGGTGTCGAACCGGCCGTTCCGGCTCATTGCGCTCAACATGCCCTCCGTCACTGCCACACCGGGTGCGGAGACAGAGTTGAAGGTCGTCCAGCGCATGGCCATGCTGATCTCCGAGAGGAACCCGCTCCATGATTGAGATCCGCGAGGGGGATATCGACGCCTTCTTCACTGCGCCCCTTCAGATCTACGGTGCACGCACGCCCTATGTCTCGCCGATGTTCAGCGACCTCAGGCGTTTCCTTTCAGCTGAAAAGAACCCTCTCTTCGATACGGCAGAAGACTTCGCCATCTTCACGGCCCATGAAGGCGGCGCCGTGCGCGGGCGCATAACAGCCCACGTGCACCGCGCATCGAACGCGAAGTTTGGCCTCGATCGCTGCTATTTCGGCTACTTCGACTGTGCCGACGACGAGCGCGTCGCGGCCGCCCTGTTGGAGCGGGCAGAGGATTGGGCGCGCGCGAAGGGCTTTGGGGAAATCCTCGGAAACTTCAACCTGACTGCCATGCAGCAAGTCGGCATCATGACCGGCGGTTTCGAGAACGCGCCCTATACGGATCAGATCTGGGGGCCACCGCATCTGCCCCGCCTGCTGGAACGCCGGGGGTACGCCCCATGCTTCCCGATGACCACCTTCGAAATCGACGTCCGCACTGTGGCAGTCGACGGTCTGCTCGCCAGTGCGCAAATGCGCGCGCTTTTCGACGACGGCTTCCGTTTTTCACCGATCCGGCGGGCAACGCTCGAACGGAGATTGGAGGATTCCCGGCTGATCCTCAACGAGAGCTTCGCCGACAATCCGATGTTCGTGCCCGTCAGCCGTGCGGAATACGACTTTCAGGCAAAGGAGATGAAGTGGATCATGGATCCACGCATCTCGGCGGTCGCGGAGAAAGACGGCGCGCCAGCCGGTGCGGTGATTGCCATACCCGACGTCAATCCGATGCTGAAGGCGATGGGCTCGCGGCTCGGGTTGAGTGCGCCCTGGCATCTGCTCAAGCACCGCCTCAAGCGCCGCCGTGCCGTGATCATATTCCAGGGTGTGAAACCGGAGCATCAGGGGCGCGGCCTCAATCCGCTCCTTCTTGCCCGTGTGCTCAAAGAAATGCGCCGCGCCGGCTACGAGACTGCCGGCGGCACCTGGATCGCGGACGTCAATGCGGC
The DNA here is from genome assembly GCF_001429285.1 of Ensifer sp. Root278. Lineage (GTDB taxonomy): Bacteria > Pseudomonadota > Alphaproteobacteria > Rhizobiales > Rhizobiaceae > Ensifer. Next base: position 92,282 of record NZ_LMJJ01000043.1, on the reverse strand, counting down.
CAGCCTGAGGCAGGTGGAAAAAGCCGGCGCAAGGCCCCTGCATCGTCTGCATCTCTTCGGAAAGACATTATGAGCCGCATTGACACCGCCATGCTCGTCGATCTGGCGGCTGAGGCCAATCTCGCCCCCTCCGTCCACAATACCCAGCCGGCCCGCTGGATACTGGACGAAGACGGATGCATTCTGCTTGCTGCCGACCTCTCCCGGCACCTCGGCATCGGCGATCCGACCGGTCGCGATATGGGGCTCTCCTGTGGAGCGGCGCTCGAGGGCATGGTGATGGCGCTCGCCGCGCGCGGGATCGGTGTGGCCATCGAAGATCTCTGGGGCGATAACATTCTCGACTGGAGGCCCGACTACCGATTGGCCGCGCGGCTGACCCTTGCGCGCGCGGCGATGCCCACGGAGCTTGCCGGCTGGAGCACCAAGCGCTTCACATGGCGTGCCCGCTTCTTGCCCGCGGCGCCCGAACAGATCGAAAGGCTCGAGCACTGGGTGGCTGAGACGGCTGATGTAAAGCTCGCCAGCGGCCACGAGGATCTCGCCTTCATTGCCGCACTTAACGACCGCGCAAGTCTGTCGATCATGCGCGATAGATCGTTCCGCAATGAACTCGTGGCGTGGATGCGGTTTTCTCCAACCCATCCGGCCTATGCCTTCGATGGGCTCAATATTGCCGCGCTGCAGATGGGGCGGCTGGAAGGCGCACTGGCGGAGCATGTGCTCGCTTCACCACTTTTCGACATTGCCGATCGGCTGGGCCTCGGCAAAAGTCTCGTCGCCGAAGCGGGAAAGACGATAACCGCCGCGGCTTGCCTCCTGTTCCATCGGCCGGAAGACGAGAGCCCAATCGTCTCCGGACAAGCCTTCTATCGTTTCTGGCTGGGTTTCACGCGTCTCGGCTTCGCCGGTTGGCCGATGGCGGTGCTGGCTGATCTACCGTCCGCTGCAGAGGCGATGCGGCAGCGCTTCCCGTTGCCACCCGGCCACCGGCTGATCAATGTCCTGCGCGTGGGGCCGGCGCCGTCGACCGTTCCGAAGTATCGCCTTCCGGCCCATGCTCTCGTGCTGGACGGAAAGCCGGACTGAAGCCGGCTCCCTTTTCCATATCAGGCGGCGTCCTCGGTCCTTGCAGTCTCGGCGAGAAGCTTCTGAGCACTGACGAAGTCCACCTTTCCGGTTCCAAGCACAGGCACGGCTCCCACCCTCACATCCGAGGGAACCATCATGTCCATCGCCCCCTTTTCCTTGGCGAAGCGAAGGAATGCGGCGCGTGTCGCACCCGGAGCGTCAGTGAGCATGACCAGGCGCTCGCCTTTTTTGGCATCAGGCAGCGACACGACAACCGTCAACTGACCCGGCCACAGCTCTCCCGCCAGCGCCTCCACAGCGCCAAGCGAAACCATCTCGCCGCCGATCTTGGCAAATCGTTTGGCCCGACCCCGGATGACGATGAAACCATCTTCATCGACAGTGACGATGTCGCCGGTGTCATGCCAGCCGTCCGGCGTCGGCTCGATTACGCCGGGCGCTTCTACGCGGAGATATCCGGCCATGACGTTGGCGCCGCGGATGAAAAGCCGTCCGCCCTCCATGACACCCGGCACGGCATCGAGCCTATACTCCATGCCCGGCATGATCTTGCCGACGCTACCGGCCTTGTTGAACATTGGCGTGTTCAGCGCAATCACTGGCGCCGCCTCGGTCACACCGTAGCCTTCGAGGATGCGGACGCCGAACTTCTCCATGTAGAGCGCACGGGTAGCCGCCCTGACCGGTTCGGCGCCGGCGAAGCAATAGCGGATCGACCGGAAGTCATAGGGATGAGCCGTCCGTGCATATCCGTTCAGGAAGGTGTCGGTCCCGAAGATGATCGTTGCGTTGGAGGCGTAGATCAGTTCCGGAATGATCCGGTAGTGCAACGGCGACGGATAGAAATAGACGGGGACGCCGGAGATGAGCGGCAGCACAGTACCAGCGGTGAGCCCGAAGGAATGGAACACCGGCAGGATGTTGAACACCTTGTCGCCCGAGTGGAAATCGATGCGGGACGCTGCTTGAGCCGCATTGGAGAGGATGTTGCGGTGTGTCAGCACCACGCCCTTCGGCGTTCCTTCCGAACCGGAGGTATAGAGTATGACTGCCGGATCGTCGGCTGTGCGTCGAACAAGCGGACGTGCCTTCTGCAGGAGACCGCGCAGCTTGTCGGCAAGGCCGATCGTCTGGCGCAGATCATCGAGCCAGATAATTTCCACCGTCTTCGCCAACTCCTCGACGACGGGGCCAAGTTTCGCCTGGGTGACGAAGGCACGCGACGTCAGCACGTAGCGGACCTGCGCCGCCTTGCAGGCCGAAATGATGTTGGCCGCGCCCGCCGTGAAATTGAGCATTGCCGGCACCTTGCCGGCGGACATCACGCCGAGGATGGTTGCGACCGCACCGTTGGCGTTGGGCAAGAGAACGCCGAGCGCCTTCTCAGCCGGGAAGAGCGACTTGAACTTCGCGCCAATCACGGCCGCGCCCGTCAGCAGCTTGCCATACGACAGGGAACCGGTGACCGGGTCCTGCACAGCGAGCCGGTTGAATCCGCGCTCCTTGGCCGTCTTGATCACCTTTTCGAGCACGGTGGTGTTGGTATCCGTGGTGCGGAACATCAACATCGACATGACCTGGTAGAGAGCAGCACCCGCGGCCATGCGGCGCTTGCGACCTTTCAGCTCTTCCGGAACAGAGAGGCGAACGGGCTCTAGAATGGTGACCTTCACCTTCGGAAACAGGCGGCGGCGAACGTGCAAGGAACTGAGGCGCGAGAAGTAGCTCTTCTCCAGCCCGTCGATACGAACCGGTACGACCATGGAGCCGGTCTTGTCGGCCACCATCGCGGCGCCGTCATAGACCTTCATCAGCGCGCCGGTGACCGTGATGCGGCCCTCGGGGAAGATCACGAGCGGCTCACCATTGTTGACCGTCTTGATGAGCGTACGCGTTGCCATCGGCTTCGAAGGATCCAACGGCAGGAAGTTGCACATCTTCAGGAACGGTTTCACCCACCACGCCTTGGCGATAGTGTAGTCGACCGCGAAGGTCGGTTCCTCGTCCGTCAGCGCCAGGGCCAGTGCGCCATCGAGAAAGGAAACATGGTTGAGCGCGATGATCGGCGCACGCCCCGCCTTTTTCAGATTGTCGAGGCCCTCCACTTCCAGCCGAAGGAAGGCGCGGAAGAGGATGGATACGAAATCACGGAAAGCATTGGTCGGCAACGTGCGCAGCATGACCCAGGCCGCCACGGCATTGGCGAGCGCAAGGCCGGCGAAAAGTACCGCTGTCGACACGCCGGACGCCTGCAGGACGGCGACAAGGCCGCCGCCGGCGGTGATGAAGGCCGCGGACAATACATTCGACGCGCCGATGACACGCGATCGTTCGTCCTCTTGCGCCCAGGCCTGAAGGGCCGCAAGCGTGGGTACGGCCAGGAAGGCGCCGGCGATGGCCATGCCGGCCAGATCGATGGCGATGCGCAGAGTGTAGGGACCGGCGAAAAAGGCGGAGAGCGTCTCGGCCGCTGCGGCCGCACCGGCATGTCCGACGCACCAGGCGAGATCGAGGCCGAACAGCGCCATGATCAGGGTGCCGAGCGGTGCCGGCAGGAGCACGATACGTCCTGCGGACATCCAGGCAGCGATTGCCGAGCCAACGCCGATCGCCACGGCGAAGACGGCGAGATAGGCAGTGATCACAGTCTCGTCGCCGCCGAGATAGTTCTTCACCATGGGCGGCAGCAACGACAGTACGATCGCGCCCACCAGCCAGAACCACGCCGCCATCAGCGCGGTGCGCCAGAGCCGTTTGTCGCTGCGCAGTGAAGCGAGGAGCCGCCCCGTGGAACGGAGGACGTTGCGATCGACGACAAGGTCCGGCGCCTTGGCGCCCAGGCGAGGAATGTAGCGGCTGGAAAGCCAGCAGGCGAGCGCGAGGCCGAGCATCATGGGGCCAAACAGCCAGGGATCGACGCCATCGGCCGCGGCAAGCCCTGCGACGACTGTGCCGCCGAGGATGGCGATGAACGTCGCCCCCTCGATCCAGGCGTTCGCGCGCGGCAGTTCCTTGCGCTCCAGGTGGTCCGGCAGGATGCCGTATTTGACAGGCCCAAAGAGCGCGGAGATGGCACCGAACAGGAAGAGCGCAACCAGCAGAACGGCAATGGAGGAGAACGCAATACCGACGACCGCAACGGCTGCGGCAGCGAGCTCCCACCGCTTCAGCCTCTCGGCGACGACCGCCTTGTCGAACTTGTCGGCAAGTTGGCCGCCGAGTGCGGAAAAGAGCAGGAACGGCGCCATGAAGACGGCGCCGGCCAGCGTAACGAGCGATCCGGCATCATTTGCCGCCACGGTGGCGAGGATGAGGAAGACGAGCGTGTTCTTGAGGAAATTATCGTTGAACGCCGACAGGAACTGCGTCCAGAAGAGTGGCGCAAACCGCCGAGAAGTCATGAGATTGTTTTTCACGGAACGTCTCCCCTTTTTTTGAGCGTTCTAGATGAAAGTCGTTTCACTCTCGTTCACAGGTTGTGCTTTGTGGCGACAGGGCTAACGATGAATTAAACGTCGTCGGCCTTGATGCCGAGCAGCAGCTTCTCGGTCTTTGCATCATCGATCCTGCGGATGAGCTTTTCAGCTTCCAGATTGTCGCGCAGCGTCTTGGTGACGTTTACCGCCGTCTGCAGGAGCATCAGGATGCCCATGGCGAGATAGCCCTTTCCCCAGAGATCGATCGGCATCATGTAAAGGCCGATCACCACCATGAAGGCGGCCACGCCGAAGCTCACATAGGAGAAGGAGGTCCAGGCCGGGGAGTGTTTCATCAGACTGTCGTTCATCGTCGTTTTCCTTTGAGAGATAGTGGGTTCAAAGAGTAGGGTTTGCCTTGGCACGCAGACGCTCGAGCACGTCTTCAGCGCTCGTTATGAGCGGGCGGCCGCAACCGGCAGCGGCCAGTTTCTCTGCAAGCGCGGTCGGATCAGGCCGGTCTTCCAGCTCAACTAGCGCCTCGGCCGTCAACTCAGCCTCGCGCTGGCGCGTTTCGAGCCGCGCAAGTGTTGCCTCGGCATCGCTGAGCGTAGCCAGATCGTTGCCAGGCACGTCTCGGGAAAGGCGCCGCGTCCGGTCACGTGCCTCGGCCAGGCGCTCGCCGCGGCGCAGCGCAGCCAGGCGCGTTTCGCTCTGCCGCACCGCTTGCCTCAACCGATCTATTCCATCTGTAAATTCCGCCTGAACCTGACGTGCGTTCTGCAGTTCGGTTTCCAGCCGAGCAATCGAGGCTGCAGCCTCGGTAGCCAGATCCTCTCGCCCCTTTTCAAGGGCTGCGATAGCGCGCGCTTCGAGATCATCGATGCGGGCAGAGAGCCTCTCGGCATTTTCTTTTTCCAGGCGATTTTGCGCGATCGCCAGAGCGACCGCCCGACGTGCGCTTTCGACGCCGCGCGCGGCATCACGGATCTGCTGCGCAAGTATCGGTAGCGCATGCCGATCGCCGAAGGCCTCCTCCGCCTCGTGGGCGCGACCTCGTATCAGCGTTGCGATTTGTTTGAACATTTCCTCACCTCCATGTATGAACAATGTTCAATAATCTTTTGTCACAAAGATGAACGATGTTCAAGTTAAAAATGAACAACGTTCAAAAATGAGGTTACCGGTGGTCGGAAAGCGTCAAACGAAGAAGGAAGACCTGAAGGCAAGGCTGATAGTCGCCTGCACGGAGCTCATTCGCGAACAAGGGCTGAAGAACCTGCGCGCGCGGGATATCGCCGAACGCGCCGGCGCGGCGCTCGGTGGTCTTTACACGGTCTTCGATGATCTCGACGGGCTGATTCTCCACGTCAACTCGGGGACGCTGAAACAGTTGGAGAACACCCTCAACACCGCGATTTCGCCATCAGCGGCCATTGAGGAGACTTTCCTCAGCCTGTCTCTGGCATACCTGCGCTTCGCGCTAGCAGAGCGAAACCTGTGGTCCGCCCTTTTCGAACATAGGATGCCGGAGGGCGTCTCCGTTCCGGAGTGGCACCTTGCCGAACACGCTTTCCTGATCGGGCTCATCGCAGCACCACTCGCGCGACATATGCCTGATGCTTCTCGCCAAGACGTGGCAATTCGTGCCCGGACGTTCTTCGCGGCCGTTCATGGCGTGATCTCTCTCAGCCTTGAAGGACGGTTCGTCGGCATAACGCCCGAAGTGCTCGAACGTGAGATTACAGTGCTCGCAGGAATTCTCGCCAGGAGCCGGAGCTGACGTACTCGGCGCCAGCCTGGCAGTTCCGTTCGATAGATGACGCGACCTTTTCAGCACAGACCTTGTGGAAGGGATCGCGCCGTCGGCCGTGCGGGTGGACGCAAACAAAGGGCACCGACGCTCGTAGTAATTCAACTCAAAGCCCGGCACCTCCGATCGCATGTCGATGCTATTCAACCTGGGCTCTGACCCGGCCCGACAGTCATTCATCCAGGCGATCCGATCGCGAGTATAGGTGATCATCGCCTCAAGCTCGTTCCGCTTAATATGCGACCCTGAAGCGGTTAGCCGGACGTCGTGTCCAGCCAGATCGTAACTGGACCGTCGTTGGCCAATTCCACCCGCATGTCCGCACCGAAGACGCCATTCGCAACGGCAACGCCAAGGGCCGAGAAATTGGCAGAGAAAGTCTCATATAGGCGTTTGCCCTCCTCCGGCGGCGCTGCCGTAGAAAAGCCCGGCCGGTTTCCTTTCGTCTCGGCGGCCAATGTGAACTGGCTGACGATGAGAGCTGAGCCGCCGACATCGACAAGCGAACGGTTCATGCGATCCGCATCGTCCCTGAAGATGCGCAGGTTGACAATCTTGCGCGCCAGCCATTCGCTTTCCTTTTCAGAGTCACCCTTCATCGCACAAACGAAGACCAACAGACCATTGCCGATTTCCCCCGTCACCGTTTCGTCGACGGTGACACGCGCAGATGAAACGCGCTGGATAAGTGCTCTCATGGCAACGATTCTCCCTATGGCTTCCCGCTCTTATCGGCTCCGAGGCGATGGCGATCAAGCTCAGAACCGCGCGCCGACGGTCAGGAGATCGTCGCTGAAATCGTAGTGGAAAGCATGGAGGGCTGGCCATGCGCGATCCGCCTGCCCGAGCGACCGTTCCGGACGATACATTATGCGATCGTTGAAGCACCCTTCCTGTCGCGCGGGCGATGCCGCGGAAGCAAGAGAACTGGGTTCCTCGTGAACTTGTGGCAGGGGGTGACGTGGAAACACATCCCCTCTTCGAGGATGGCGTGGTGATCGCGGCGCATCGAACTCGGGATCGACAAGAAGCTGATCCCGATGTGCGGCGGCACCGATGGCGCGGTGCTCTCGGCCCGCGGCATTCCGACGCCCAACGTCTTCACCGGCGCCTACAACTTCCACACGCGTTTCGCGTTTGCCGGTGCAGGCATTCGAAAGGTCGCTGGAAATGGCCGCCAAAATTTGGCAAGTGGCCGCTAGTAGCCGACAGTTCCACGGGGCCTGCCAGCAAGCCTCCTTGCGTATTTAGCACTCGGGAGCGGAAGCCCGCAAAATGAGTTCGCGGGCCGCACGCAAGTGTCCGGCAATCCGATTGCTGCCGAGGCCACCTACTGCTGTGCCGGAGCGGTCTTTTGAAGTTCTGCCTGAACCTTCTTGGCGACTGCCGGATCGCTCTGTGCCGCTGTAAGAATTGCCGAATATTCTTCGACCGAAATGGCCGGCGATGCTTTGACGGCTTCGACCATTTTCTTGCTGCCTTCGGTCTCCAGCTTCTTCTTCGCCGCCTCGTCCGATGTTGCTTCTATCTTTGCGGAATATTCCTGCCTGACCTTGTCGACCTGAAGATAGGCAACAGCAAAGGCTTCGATCTTTTGTTCGCTGATGGCGGCGTCCGTACCCTTGTTGTCGGCCTGTCCCTGCGTCGGCTGCGTCTCTTGCGCCTGAGCAATTTCAAAGGCAGATGCTGGACTGAAGATCATGAAACTGAAGATTGCAGCCGTCAGCGATGAAATTGGCGTGTAACGAGTGATCATATTCATTCCTCTATGATGTTCATGACGTAATCGGCAGCGATAGGGCCTTTCGATCGTCACTCACGTCGGCTGGATACCGAACGCGTCAGTGACGATGAAACGCTGGGAAGGGCTCGGTGCGGCGGTACCGGGGCAATTTGCTGACCATTGAACGGCAGCTTTATGGCTCACCCACGACGCCGGTTCTGTCGAGCCCTATGTTCTTCCCCGCCCTCGAACCCCTTTTGGCGTGTCGGGGCTGCGCCGGGCGAAGGGCGGCAGATCAGCTAGCCTTCGGCGCACGACGGCGCGCCGTCACGGTTGAGTGGCATCCTCGCCATTCGGGTTTGGCGCCGGCGCCTCTCTCGTGTCCCGAGGCGGATGTATCCGTTCTTCGGACTTCGGCGTCGAGTCCTGGGGCTCGGGACGGCGGACGGGCCGTGGTTTGGGATCGCCCTTCTTGGGCGGAGGAACAATTTTCTCAGTCATAAACTCGTTGCTCGCGCTTTCCACTGCAAAACCGGTCGACATAAGTAAAGTTCCCCTCGGATCGAACATCTGACGGCCGCTGAGGCGTACGACTAATTATGGAACTTCCGTATCTATCGGAAACATCCGGAATTTGCCTGTGAAGGCATGAACGGCGAAAAAACGGAAGGGAATTGGACGCAGCCCTTGCGGCCTTCGCCTATACTGACGGCCCATGCATGATCTCGACATCCACGTGGAGTCGATCGCCGCCCGTCTACTCCTGGCTGTCCAAACGCGGCAAAGACCCGCTCAGCATAAAGGCCGAAGAGGTTCGCTACTTCTGACAACCTAGCCCCCAGCTTGATTATGTGGGCGCCGAGAGAGCGTTCGGCGCCCATTCCATCGACGCCGGACCCCTCGGTCGCGAAGGAAAGAGCATCAATAGCAAGTGCGTGCGTGACGCTGGGTCGTCTAGGACGCCTCAACGATCGGAATGAGCACTTGCCTGAGCCGTGCCAGTTACCGACGCAAAGCTGACGTTGGAAGATCAGTTTTTAGGCACACCCTCTGGCCTCAGGTATTTTTTCAGCGCCGCAATGCGAAAGATTGCATTGGCGGCTCCGTATCCGCGATACCCGCGCCGCTCGATGATTTCAAAGAAGAATCCTTCGCCGTAGGTCGGACTGTAGAGCTGGAAATATTCACCGTTCTCGTCCCGGTCATAAAGGATGTTCTCGGCCCTCAGCCGCTCGACAAGTTCCGCGTCGAGCCCGAAGCGCGCCTCGACGTCATCGTAGTAGTTCGGCGAGATCGGCAGCGCCTTGAAGCCGTTTGCACGCAGCGCCTCAGCCGTTGCGAAGATGTCGCAGGTGGCAAAGGCAATATGCTGCACACCGGAGCCGAAGGTCTCGGCGATGAAGTGGCCCGCAAGCGTGTTGCGGTTCTCCGCGCCGTTCAACGTCAGGCGCAGCGTCCCGGCATCATTCTCAACGACCTGGCTGCGAACAATGCCGGCCGGATCGACGATGTCGATCATCGGCGTCTTTCGCACATCGAGCAGCGATGTGTAGAACAGCAGCCAGGTCAGCATCTCCTCATATTTGACGGTCTGGGCAATGTGATCGATGGTCGTCAGGCCAGCTGGTATCGCCGCTCCCTTGTCCGGCACCGGATCGAACTCAATCTCCCAGATCCTGGCGAGGTCGGATCGCTCGTCGAGGAAGTAGATGATCCCGCCGCCAACACCGTGGATCGCCGGAACCAGCAATTCTCCTGGGCCGACTGGCTGTTCGAAGGGTTCAGCGCCAAGCGCCCGGGCTCGCTCAGCAGTCGCTTTGGCATCGTCGACCACGAGGCCGAACGCATAGGCGGACGTGCCGTGAACCAGATAGGAAGCGTTGGCGAAGCCTTCCCGCTCGGTGTTGATCACCAGATTGATGGAGCCTTGGCGGTAGACCACCACCTGCTTGGTCCGGTGCTGCGCCGCTTTCCTGAAGCCGATGGTGACGAGCAGCGCTTCGAGCTCGCCCGCCTCGTCCTCCGAGGCGCTGAACTCCACGAAGGCCACTCCCTTGACGTCGACGCGCGGGGGCATCTCAGGAACCGACAGGCGGACGTCCGGCTCGGCGCGCTTCACCTGGTCCCCGAGATAGATCAGCGAGCGGTAGCCGTCGACCGCGATGGCATTGGCGTTACCGCCGCGAAACTGGTCGTTGAAGATTTCAAGCGACAGATATCCATCATAGCCGGTCGCCGCCACCGCGCGGGTAAAGTCGGTCACCGGCAGGTCGCCCTCGCCCGGCATATTGCGAAAGTGCCGGCTCCAATAGAGCAGATCCATGTCGATCAGCGGAGCATCCGCAAGCTGGACGATGAAGATTTTCTCCTTCGGGATCGAGCGGATCGAATTGATCTCGATCTTGCGCGACAGGGTATGAAAGCTGTCGAGGATCAGGCCTATGCTCGGGTGATCGGCGCGCCGGACGATCTCCCAGGCATCGCGATGGTCGCTGATATGGCGCCCCCAGGCGAGCGCCTCGTAACCGACGCGCAAGTTCCGCTTCGCCGCCCGCTCGCCGAGTTCGCAAAAGTCGGCGGCTGCCCTGTCGATGCCAGCCACTGCCGCCGGCGACACGTTCGAGCAGACGAGCACCAAGTCGGTGCCCAACTCCTGCATCAGGTCAAACTTGCGCTCGGCCCTGTCGAAAGTCCGGGCTCTGAGTGGCTCCGGCATACCCTCGAAATCACGGAACGGCTGGAACAGACTGATCTCCAGGCCAAAGTCGCGCACCATTCGGCCGACCTCGCGCGGGCTTTCGTCGAAGGCAAGGAAGTCGTTCTCGAATATTTCGACACCGGCAAAGCCCGCCTTGGCGATGGCGCGCAGCTTGTCCTTGAGATCGCCGCTCAGCGAAACCGTTGCTATCGAGGTCTTCATGTTTCTGTCCTTGCTGGAACTTCCGGCGTCAGTGTCAGCCGGTCATGGCCTTGAAATGGTTGAGCATCCGCGCTGCGTCCGGCTCGAGCCCGGTAAACAGTCGAAAAGCGCCGACCGCCTGGAAGACGGCCATTCCTCCCCCATCGAGCGTGCGGCAGCCGCGCCGTCTCGCCTCCTTGAGCAGCGCCGTTTCGAGCGGGAAGTAGACGATCTCGGCGACCCAGTGGCGCGGATCGAGAAGGTCACCGTCGAGCGGCAGCCCCGGATAGTTCGCCATCCCTGTCGGCGTGGCGTGAATCAACCCCGACGCCGACCGCATTGCAGCCGCAAGGTCCGTGCCGGCTGAGATATCCGCCTCGGGGAACAGGGCGGTCAGCATCTCGGCAAGCGACTGTGCCCGCTCCGGCTCGCGGTCGAAAACCGCTAGACGTTTCAGGCCGAGCGAAAGTGCGGCATAGGCCGTTGCAACGCCGGCGCCGCCTGCTCCAAGCTGCACGGCGAAGGAAAGGTCGGCATCCGGCAGCCCCCGCCTGAAACCTTCGGCAAAACCCCACCAGTCGGTATTGTGGCCATGTCGCCGCCCTCCCTTGAGCACGACAGTATTGACGGCGCCAAGCCGCTGCGCGTCAGGTGCGAGATCGTCAAGATGCGCAATGACCGCCTGCTTGCATGGATGGGTGATATTGAGGCCCGCAAATCCCTGCCGTTCAGCATCGGCAAGCAGACGCGGCAGGTCGTTTTCCGTCGCGTCGATTTCGCGAAGATCGATCAGTTCGTACACATAGCGGAGCCCTTGAGCCGCGCCTTCGGCCATGTGCATCGCTGGGGTCAGCGACGCTTGAATGCCTGCGCCGATCAGACCGGCCTTCAAGGGTCTTACAAGCGTTTCGGTCATGATTTGCGTTTCCATCCTCAAAGCCCGCAAGTACGGGCAGCCAGCTTCCGGCCCGCCGTGACTTGCGGGCGGGCCGAAGACTTCGCACCCTGTTACTGGCCCCGTGCGGCACCAATCTCCTTGAACAGCGCCTGAACCGTCTCAGCGCCAATCTCGGCACTGAACTTCTCGATCACCGGCTTGACGGCATCACGCAGCTTCTGCGTTTCCTCCGGACTGAATTCGCTGACTTCCATGCCGGTCTTGCGAATTTCGTCGAGAGCTGCGGCGTCCGCGTCGCGTGACACCTTGCGCTGGTAGTCGCGCGCTTCGGTCGCGGCCGCCTCAAGGACGGCCTTTTCCTCGTCATTCAGCCCATCCCAGAACTTCTTACTGACGAGCACGATCTGCGGATTGTATTGGTGACGGGTCAGCGTCATGTACTTCTGCACTTCGTAGAACTTGGCGTTCAGGATGTTTGCGGCCGGGTTCTCCTGCCCGTCGACCGTCCCTGTCTCGAGCGCGGTATAGAGTTCCGTGTAGGGCAGCGGCACGGCATTGGCGCCGAGCGTGTTGAAGAGTTCGATCGGGATGGGCGACTGGATCGTGCGGATCTTCAGACCCTTGATGTCCTCGAGCTTCGTCACCGGATGGCGATTGTTGGTGAGATTGCGAAAGCCGAGTTCCCAATAGCCGAGACCGATAAGGCCGGTATCGGGCAGAAGCTTGAGGAGACTGTCGCCGAAAGCACCGTCCATGACCTTGTCCGCCTCCGCACCACTGTCGAAGAGGAAGGGAAGGTCGACGGCGCCGAACTGCTTGACGTTGTTGGCGAGGATGCCGGCGTTCAGCACCGTCATCTCGATGACGCCGCCCTGCAGGGCCGAGACAGTCTGGACGTCGCCGCCGAGCGTGCCGCCCGGGAAGAGCTTTACCTCGATCTTGCCGCCGCTCTTGTCCTTCACGAGTTCGGCAAACTTCTCCATGCCGGTCACCTGCGGGTGACCCTTGTTGTTGGCCGAAGCGAACTTGATCGTCTGATCGCGGATCTCGGCAAGCGTCGGTCCGGCCGTCAGCAAAGCGAGCGGCAGAGCAAGGCCCAAGGCCAGTTTCGTCAATTTCAACATGTTCTCCTCCCAGATTTGGCCGGTAGTTCCGCCGGCCGTGTTGAAGCTTGAAGTTTCGGTCAGTGCCCGAACCAGGTAACCGGAACGGTCACCAGCGCGGGGAACAGGACAAGCAGGAACAGGACGATCAACTCGGCGACCAGGAAGGGCAGCACGCCCTTCATAAGGTCTTCCATCGACAGTTTCGAGACGCCACAGATGACGTTCAGAACCGTGCCGACGGGCGGCGTGATCAGACCGATCGAGTTGTTGATGATGAACAGGACACCGAAGTAGACCGGATCGATTCCCGCCTGCTTGATGATGGGCATCAGCACCGGCGTCATCACGAGGATGGTCGGCGTCATGTCCATCGCAGTGCCGACGAGCACGATCAGGACCATGATTGCAATCAAGAGAAGCGTCTGGTTGTCCATCAGCGGCTCGATCAGCGAGGCAAGCGCACCGGGGACGTCGGCCACCGTGATCAGCCAGGCGGAGACCGCGGCACAAGCGACCAGGAACATGACGACGGAGGTGATTTTTGCCGCCGACACGAAGACGTGAAAGAGCTGTGCTGGCGGCAGTTCGCGATAGACGACCATGGCGACGAAAAGCGAGTAGACGGCAGCAACAACGCCGGCCTCGGTTGGTGTAAAGACCCCGAACTTCAGGCCGACGATGATGATCACCGGCAGCATCAGCGCCCAGATGCTGTCGACGAGCGCCTTGAGCCGCACGGTGCCGCTCTGCCTTGGCGGCAACTCGAACTGCTCCTTGCGGGCAACGATCAGCCAGGTGATGCAAAGGGCCGCAGCGATCATCAGCCCCGGGAAGATGCCGGCGAGAAAAAGCTTGGTGATCGAGACGCCACCAACGACGCCATAGAGGATGAAGCCGATCGACGGCGGTATGATCGGTCCGATCACCGAGGCGGAGGCGAGCAGCCCGCCAGCGCGCGCTGCGTCATGACCGCTCTTCAGCATCATCGGCAGGAGTAGCGCTCCGAGGGCAGCCGCGTCCGCGACGGCCGAGCCAGAGAGGCTTGAAAGAATACAGGCGGCGAAGATCGCCACAAAGCCGAGACCACCACGAATATGGCCGACCATCGCCAGCGCCAGCGCGACGATGCGCCTGGAAAGCCCGCCTGTGTTCATGACTTCGCCTGCGAGCAGGAAGAAGGGCACGGCCATCAGCGGAAAACTGTCAGCACCATTCAAGACGTTCTGCGCCACGATTTGTGCGTCGAAAAGACCGAGGTAAAGCATCAGCGCCACACCGCTGAGGATGAGTGCAAAGGCGATCGGCACACCGAGCGCCATGGGTCCAAGGAGTGCACCGAGGAAGATCGTAACGGTCATGGCCAGCTCCTCAGCGTTTCGCGGAAACGGGATCGAGCACCGGCTCGGGAAGATCGTCGAGGGCCAACTCGTCCTCGCTCTCGCGCACGAGTTCGGCCGTTGTCACGTCGATGCGGCCGGTGGCGATCGCCAACGCGTCGGCAAGTAGGATCAGGAAGGCAGGAATGCCGAAGGCGAGACCGGCGCCGTAGAAGAAGCCCATCGAAAGCCCGGTCGCCGGTGCACCGACGTGGAGATTGATCAGCGTCTGCGCCCAACTGCCGCTGATCATCAGCCAGGTCGCATAAAGCATCAGCGCATGGCCCAGGAGCACAGCAATCTTTGCCGCGACGGGTGGCAGACGTTTGATGACCGTATCAACGCCGAGATGACCGTGTTCGCGCATGGCGACGACGGCGCCAAGGAATGTCAGCCAGACGAAGAAGATGCGTGACAGCTCTTCGGAAACCGTAATCCCCTGATTGAAGGCATAACGCAGAACGACATTGCCGAAGACGAGGACAACCATGCCGGCGAGCAGCACGGCAATCGCCACCTTCAGCGCGAAGAAATAGAAATCGATGATGCGGGTCATGCGCTCCTCCCAAAGCAGAGTGCCGTCTTTGCGCCCGAGCGTTGTATCGGCTTCGGGATGCGCATCAGGGGCACGGGGCGACCACGCCCTCCTCCAGGCGTAATCGCTCATAACAAAATGTACGAACTAGTACGTATGTCAAGAGGAGTCTCTTGAAAGACCCCTGCAACCTCAATATGACTTTCAACGGAGGCGAGATGACGAGTCCCTGTGGCCCGCCCGTTTCGAATTGGTTTTATTGAGAAAATTTCGGTTAACGCCGGGGGAGTGACGACGAAAGAATGGCGGGGCGGGCTGAGGCAAGTCGGAAGAACGATCCGGAACGGACCAAGGAAGACATCCTTGTCGTCGCCACGGAGGAGTTCTCGACGCATGGTCTGGCTGGCGCGCGGGTCGATGCCATCGCGGAGCGGACCCGCACCTCCAAACGCATGATCTACTATTATTTCGGAGGCAAGGAGGGACTTTACCTCTCCGTGCTGGAGCGCGCCTATCGCAAGATCCGCACACTTGAGGAGGATTTGAAGCTTGCAAGCCTTGCGCCGGAAGAGGCGCTGCGCACCCTCATCTCCAGTACGTTCGACCACGACGAGGCCAATCCCGATTTCGTGCGATTGGTCAGCATCGAAAACATCCACCACGCCGCACATATGCTGCGTTCGGAAGCGATCCGCGATCTGAATGTCTCGGTCATCGAGACGATTGCCGGCATTCTGGAGCGCGGTATCGCTGAAGGCGTATTCAAGCGAAAGGCCGACCCGATCGACGTGCACATGCTGATCAGTGCCTTCTGCTTCTTCCGGGTCTCCAACCGCTATACGTTCGGCACGATCTTTCGCCGTGACCTCTCAGAGCCACATACGATCGGCAGGCATCGGACCATGATCGCCGACGCCGTTGTTAGCTATCTCAAAGAAGCGGACGGGAATGCGCTGGTGCGTCCCTGAGCCACTGGCAAGGGCCAGCCGGAAAGTCGCATATCGAAGCAACCCACGCGCTATAGGGCGGTCAGTATCTGCCCTCAGTCCGGCAAACGCCGTTCGGTATCTGCGTCGAAAAGATGAATGCTGGCGGGTGCAAAGTTCAGTCCGACCCGATCGCCGGCTTGCGCCTGCGATCGCCCGTTGAAGACTACCGAAAGCTCAGGCGTCGTTGCCATGGTCAAGAAGCATGTCGCCCCGGTCGATTCGACCAGCGCCACCTGTACCGAGACAACGCCCTCATCCGCCGGGGCAAGCTCGATGTTCTCCGGGCGCAAGCCAACGACCAAGGCCCGCCCCGGCTGCACGGCGCGTTCGAGAGAGACCGTTTGCTTCATACCGAGATCGAGAATGATCGACCGGCCATCCGGACCGCCGACTGCTGGCAGAAAATTCATGGCCGGAGATCCGATGAACCCGGCCACAAACTTGTTGTCCGGCCGGTCATAGAGCTCAAGCGGGCTGCCCTGTTGTTCGATGACGCCATCGCGCATGATGACGACATGGTCCGCCATCGTCATTGCCTCGACCTGGTCGTGGGTGACATAGACCGAAGTGGCACCCAAACGGTCGTGCAACGCGCGGATTTCCTTGCGCATATGAACGCGAAGCGCTGCATCAAGATTGGAAAGCGGTTCGTCGAACAGAAACGCCTTGGGATGGCGGATGATCGCCCGGCTCATCGCCACCCGCTGGCGCTGACCGCCGGAAAGCTCACGCGGATAGCGTCCGAGCAGGTTCGTAAGCCCGGTCACTGCAGCGACTTCATTGGCCGCCTTCTTGCGGTCAGCCTTGGCAACGCCCTTGATCCGCAGGCTGTAGGTGAGGTTCTCCTCGACCGTCATGTGCGGATAGAGCGCATAGGATTGGAAAACCATCGCCACGTCACGCTTGCGCGGCGGCATCGCGTTCATGACCTCGCCGGCGATTTTCAGGGTGCCGGACGATATGCTCTCCAGGCCGGCCAGCGACCGCAGCAGTGTCGACTTCCCGCAACCGGAAGGGCCGACAAGCGCCGTGAAGCTGCCTTTGCGGATCGAGAGCTCGATGTCCTTCAATGCATGATAGGCACCATAATACTTGTTGACGTTGGTCAGTTCGATCTGGGCGGTCATTTGAGCGCTCCCGAGGTAAGGCCAGAGACGATGCGGCGTTGCAGGAGGACGAAGATGGCGAGGATTGGCGTCACGTAGATCGCCGCATAGGCCATGATATTGTTCCATTCGTTGGTGTTCGGTCCCATGAAGGAATTCAGTCCGACACTTGCCGGCTGCAGCTCCACCGCCTGGATCATCGACTTCGAATAGACGAACTCTCCGAACGCCTGCATGAAGATCAGGATGGCGCTGACAAGGATGCCGTTTCGTGCCAGCGGCAGGACGATGTTGAAGAAGGCGCCAACCCTCGAGTTGCCGTCAACGAGGGCGGCTTCCTCCAATTCCTGCGGCACGCTCATGAAGGTCGCGCGCACCAGAACCACGAAGAACGGCATGCTTTTCGCCGCGATCGCAAGGATCACCGCAAGGCGGGGATAATTGAGCAGCCCGATCTGAGAGAAACCCACGAAGATCGGCGTGACCATCAGTGAGGCCGGAAGCACCTGCAACATGAGAATGAGGAAGAGCCCGATATCGACCCAAATGTTACGATAGCGCGCCAGCACATAGGCGCAGCCGACACCGAGTACGGTGATGACACTGACCGCTCCGCAAGCGATGACCAGAGAATTCCAGATGTACCGGCCCATGTTGCGGCCTTGCCAGACGTTGCCGAAGATCTGCCATTGGGGATCGGTCGGCCAGAAGGTCGGCGGAGTGGCAAACATCTCCGATCCCGATTTGATCGTGGTTATGTACATCCAGTAGAGGGGAAACAGATAAATGCCGGCGAGGATGATCGCGATTGCGAGCAGCAGACGGTCGCGGGTTTGATGGCTCATCCGCGCACCTCGTGCCGTGTGGAGCGCACGTAGACGACTGAGGCGATCATCACGAAGACGATCATGATCACCGAAATCGTCGCGCCCTTGGCGAAATCGTACTGTCGGAACGACAAATCCCAGGCCCAGTATTGTGTGACGTTCGAAGCATTGTTCGGTCCTCCCGAGGTGATGGCGGCGAAAAGATCGAATTGCTGCAGCGTGAAGATCAGACCGAGCGCGATGATGGCCCCGATGGATGAGCGCATCATCGGCAAGGTGATCGTCCAGAAGCGCTGCCAGACATTGGCGCCGTCCAGTTCGGATGCCTCATAAAGATCCCGTGGGATCGACGACAGGCCAACGGACAGAAGGATCATGTTGAAAGATGTGCCGAGCCAGATATTTGCGATGATGACGGCCCAGAGCGAAAAGCCGGGGTCCGAGCGCCAGAAGATATTGCCGTCGATGAGGCCGGTTTCACGCAGGATAAAGTTGAGCACGCCAAAGTCGCCCGAGAGGATCCAGTTCCAGATCGCACCGACCACAAGACCGGGCATCACCCAGGACACTAGGAACAGACCCCGCAGCCACGAGGCGCCCGGAAAATTCGTCCAGAAGAACAATGCCAGGCCAAAACCTACAAGAAACTGACCCGCGATCGAGGCGACGACGAAGGTCGCGGTATTGACCAGGATCGGCCACGTTTCCGGCTGAGCGAACAGATCACGGTAGTTCTTGAGGCCGACGAAAGGGCGCCAGAAGCTCCCGAGGCTGAACATGTCGACCTCCTGGAGGCTCATGGCGATATTGTAGAGTAGCGGAAGACCGGAGAGCGTGAGCAGGAACGCGAGCGGCAGGCCGACAAGGCCGATATCGAAGCCGCGACCATCGATCATGCTGGATAGAAAGCGTTTCATGAGCTCCTCCGCCGCCAAGGCGCCAGCATATACCGCTCGCACAACTCGGCCTGCAAACTAGAACGACCAGAAGCACGCCGGCCTCGCCGGCATGGTTTTGCGGTTTTTCCGCCCGAGCGCCTCAAGCGGATTAAGCGCTTGTGAAAGGCGGCCGGCTGTTCCGGTCCGTCCGGAAGCCTGCAGGCCGCCTTGCCAGAGGCTTTAGCCAAGGACTGCCTTTATCTTTTCAGCCGCCTGGTCGAGGGCATCTTTCGACGTCATCTGCCCGGTCAAGGCCGCCTGGATTGCGTCCTGGATGGCCTTGGAGATCTTCGGCCATTCCGGATGGGGTCCACGGGGCTTTGCGAATTTGAGCTGCTCGATGAAGACCTTGAGGGCCGCGTCCTTCAGCGGCACACCAGTCTCAGGGATGGCAATATCGGATCGAGCGGGCAGCTGCCCGAAGTCCTTGAACATGCGGACGTCCTGGGAGGCGAAGTATTCGAGCACCTTGAACGCCTCGGCGGGGTGCTGCGTGTTGGAGAAGATCGCCCAGTTGAAATCGCCCATGGCCGACGAACGCTCCGCACTGGCCTCGGGCACCGGCAGCAGCGCCACACCCCAGTCGAACTTCGCTTCGCTCACCATTCGGTCGAGCTCCCACGGACCGGAGATCGCCATGGCGGCATTGCCGGAGTTAAAGGTGCCGGTCGAATCCCACTGTCCGCGGGTCAACGTATCCGGCGAGGCCAGTTTCTCGGTTATGATGGTTTTCCAGATGTCGAGCGCCTTGACGGCACCTTCCGAGTTGATGTGCTCGTAGCTGCCGCCGGCCATCTGGACCCAGGGCAGGAACTGGAATGTCCCCTCTTCATTGGCCTTGGCCGAGAAGGCGAGCCCGTAGACGTTCGCCGAAGGATCCGTCAGCTTGCGAGCCGCATCGACCAGTTCATCCCAGGTCTGCGGCGGCTTGCTCGGATCGAGCCCCTTCGCCTTGAACATGTCCTTGTTGTAGTAGAGCGCAATCGTGTTCGTCGCTTTGGGAAGGCCATAGTTCTTGCCGTCCCACATGGTGGAGGCAAGAGGTCCCGGAAAATAGTTCGAGGTCTTCACCACGGTCGACTTTGCGATCATGTCGGTTAGATCGAGGAAGGCGCCGCGTGACGAAAAGAGCGCATGTTCCGGATTGTCGATGGCGATGATATCGGGTGCCTGCCCGGTCGAATAGGCACGCATCGCCTCACTGACGACATCGTCGAACTGGATCTGGCGATATTCGACCTTGATGCCCGTGTTCAGCTTGTTGAAGTCCGATATCAGGTTCGGTGCGGGCTGGATGTCGCGATCGAGCGACCAGACGTTGATCGTGACATCTTCCGCCTTGGCTGAAAGTCCAAACAGAGAGACACCTGCAAGGGCGAGAGCGCCCAGGATTGCGGATCCGCGGATAGCCATTTTCTCCTCCTTTGGTTATCCCGATGCCGGCATCCTCCATGCCGGCCGACATGCACGTCTCAGGCCGGGTCGATGACGAAGTCGCCACCCCGGCAGGTCTTAAGGTAATTCAGGCCATGGACCTGGCCGGTCATCTCCAGTTCGTCGCGATAGACCGGGTCATGCCAGCCTTCGATATCGATCGAGCCGGACCAGCCGGCCAGCCGAAGTTCGGAAATCACGTCGGTCCAATTGGTGTCGCCGAAGCCGGGCGTGCGCATGAAGACGAATTTCTCCTTGCCGAAGATCCCGTGTTCGCGGATGACGTCCCAACGGATCGTGGCGTCCTTGCCATGCACGTGAAAGATCTTCTTTGCCCATTTGCGGATCTGCGGCAGCGGATCGATCAGATAGACCATCTGATGGCATGGTTCCCATTCGAGCCCGATATGATCGTCCGGCGTCTCATTGAAGATCAGCTCCCAGGCGTCCGGATTGTGCGCGATGTTCCAGTCACCGCTCTGCCAGTTGCCGTCCATGGCGCAGTTTTCAAAGGCGATCTTCACGCCCCTGTCGCCTGCGCGCTTTGATAGCTCTGACCAGATTTTCCGGTAGCGCGGCAGACTGTCGGTCAGCGGCTTGCCGCGAAGACGGCCGGTGAAACCGGCGACGCAGGTGGCGCCGAAGTGGTGGGCGTTGTCGATGCAGTCTCGCCAGCCCTGGAGAGTCTGTTCGTCAATCTCTGTCGTCTCCAGCGGATTGCCGAACATGCCAAGGGTAGACATGGTGATGTCGCGGTCGCCGATTGCCGCCACGCAACGTTTGCCAAGTTCGGCAAGATCCTGGCCGTTGGTCGTCTGCCAGAAGAAGGGCTCGAAACTCTCAAAGCCCATGTCGGCGATCTGGCCGATGCGCCTGTCGGCGCCGCCCTTGGTGGCCGAGATCATCGTGCCGATGCGAATGGATTTGCTGGGGTTGGTCAAAATGGGCTCCCTAGGCTGCAATGGTAACGCGTTTGCCCTCGCGCGCGCTGTCGATCGCGCCGAAGACCATGGCAAGGCTCTTGATGTTGTCGCTGCCGTCGGTTTCCGGCACGGTTCCCGCATCGATCGCGCGGATGAAACGCTCGATGACGCTCGTGTGGCCGTTGGTGTCGGCACTGTCTTCGGCCTCAGGCACTGCGATCGCCTCTACGGCACGCAGGAAACCTTCGCTGCCTGTGACGACATTGGCCTCAAAGCGCTCGCCGCCATCCCAAAGCAACGTGCCCTTCGAACCTGTTATGCGCCACGCGCTTTCCCAGCTCGTGTTCGCGCCTTCAGCACACCAGGAACCGCGATAGGTGAAGGCAACGTTGTCGGAAAACTCGAAGATCGCATTGGCGGCGGCGCCATGGCGATACCAGGAACCCTCAGGATTGTATTCGTGGCAATAGACCGCGAGCGGTTCCTTGCCGGACATGAAGCGCGCTGCGTCGAAGGTGTGAATGGCCATGTCCAGAAGCAGGACATTGTCCATCTGCTCGCGAAATCCCCCGAAATGCGGACCGAGGAAGAAGTCGCAATGCAACGCCGTCAGCTCGCCCAAGGCGCCGGACTGGATGAGGCGACGGATGCGACGGACACCACCGATGAAGCGGCGGTTCTGCACGATGGCGTGAACGCGCGAGGCCGCGGTCGCAAGCCGGCGCAATTCGCGCGCCTCATCGAGCGTGGCGGCCATCGGCTTCTCGCTCAAAACGTGGCAACCATGCGCAAGACCGGCAGCGACCACCGCGCGCCGCGCCGCAGGAACGACGATGTCGAAGAGCAGGTCCGCCCGGCTTCCGCGAAGAACCTCCGTCAGGTCCGTACCGATCAGGATGTGGCCAAGGTGGAATTCTGCGGCGAGCGCGTCTGCGGTCGCCTGATTAAGATCGACAAGGCCGACAATCTCTACCTTCTCTCGAAGAACTTTGCTCTGCGTCAGAGCTCTTAGCCACCCTTTGGCCATAGCTCCGCACCCGCACAAAACGGCCCTGTGTCTCACGTGATTTCCTCCAAGAAACGGAAGCGGCAACTCCTCAATTGGCTTCCGTAAACGTTTACGATACTATGCGGCAACGGGTTTTTATGTCAAGAGGTGAGAAAATGACCAATCGCGGGTCTGGGGAGGAACGCGGAAAAATGAAGGGGATTCGCGAACTTGCCGAACACCTCGATATTTCTATCGGCACGGTATCGCGCGCGCTGAACGGCAAGCCCGACGTCAACGAGGAAACCAGAAAAAGGGTTCTTGAAGCAGCAGAATCCCTTGGTTATGTCGCCAATCAATCAGGCCGTGCGCTCAGGAAGGGCGCGACCGGCGTCATCGGCTTCATGATGCAGACCGGCTCCGAAATTACCGGTCAGGGTGACACCTTCTTCATGAGCGTCTTCGACGGTGTTCAGACCGTCTTTGCCCGTCACAAGCTCGATCTTGTTGCCCTGCTCTGCTCCTCCGAGGAGGATCCCAACGACTATTTGAAACGCGTGGTTGCGCGTGGGTTTGCCGACGGCATCATTCTTTCGGCGACCCGGCGCCACGACGCTCGTTTCGAACTGTTGGCCAAACGCAAGATCCCGTTCATCACGCTTGGACGAAGCTTGACGGATGTCGGTCAGCCCTGGCTTGATCTCGATTTCGAGGGCATGGCCGAGGCGTCCATCGATCGGCTCGTCTCCCGCGGCCACAAGCACATCGCCGTTACACGACCTCACGACGACATGAATCTCGGCTACGTTTTCGCGGATCAGTGCCGGGCGACCCTCGCCCGACACGGGCTTCACCTCGACGAGCGTCACGTTTTTCGTTCAACCCCGAACGAGGCGGGAGGATACCAGATCGCCCGCGAACTGAGCGCGCTTGAGGACCGGCCAACGGCAATCGTGCTCATCAACGAAGCAATCACTGTCGGCCTTTATCGGGGGCTTGTCGAAGCCGGGATAAAGCCCGGGCGAGACATGGCGATCATCGGACGCCAAAGCCCGCATTCGCAATTCCTGTCGCCCCGTCTGACATCCTTCAGTCTGTCGCTGCGCGACCTCGGGATTGCGCTTGCCGAGTCCCTGCTTGCAACGATGCCAGCCTTTGCAGATTACTACCCGGCGAGGTCTGAGCGATTTCTCTGGCCCATGGCTCTCGTCCCCGGCGAAAGCGATTGAGCAACATTCGATCTTAAGGATATAACCACACCGCAACCCAACGCGGATGGACCAGCATCACGACAAGCCATACTTACGGATCTTGTCATGCAGGGTCGCCTTCGGCACTAGCAATTCCTCGCTGACGCGGGCTAGGCTGTTGCCGTTGCGGCCGAGGGCTTCGGCGATAAGGGCACGCTCGAAGGCTTCGACGGTTCGCGCCAGCGGCCGAGGGGCGGTGCCTGTCGCCCCACCAAAGGGCGGGAAGCCGGCTGCGATCCCCAGCACGCAGCGCTCGGCGACATTGCGCAACTCGCGCACGTTGCCGGGCCAGTTGTAAGCGAGCAGACATCGCGTGCGTTCGGCGTCAGGCGCGAGCACGGGGCGCTCGTGGCGTGATGCAGCCTGCAGAGCAAAATGCTCGAACAGGAGACCGATGTCCTCGCGCCTTTCGCGCAAGGGCGGCAAGGGCAGTGTCGCGACGTTCAGGCGATAATAGAGATCAGCGCGGAATTCGCCTTTTTCGGCAAGTACTGCCAGATCGACTTTGGTCGCAGCGATGACACGGCAGTCGACGAGGATCGGGGTGTTTGACCCGAGACGCTCGAGCGTGCGTTCCTGCAGCACCCGGAGCAGCTTGACCTGCATGGCCATCGGCATGCTTTCTATCTCGTCGAGAAACAGCGTGCCGCCATTGGCGTGTTCGATCTTGCCGATCCGGCGCTTGGCGGCGCCGGTGAAGGCTCCAGGCTCATGGCCGAAGATTTCGCTGTCGAACAGGTTCTCAGGCACGCCGCCGCAATTGATGGCGACGAAATTGCCGCTACGCCTTGGGCTCGCATCATGCAGGCAGCGCGCGACGAGCTCCTTTCCGGTCCCGGTCTCGCCCTGAATCAGCACGTCGGCTGCGCTATTTCCAAGCTCGCCGATGAGATGGCGTACGCGCTCGATGGCAGCAGAATCTCCGATGATGCGGCTGGCGGTCGATTGCCTGTTCTCAAGTCGCGCGCGCAATTCGCGCACCTCCAGCGTCAGCGTGCGTTTTTCCAGCGCCCGCCGCACAATCTCAACGAAATAGTCGGGCGAGAACGGCTTCTCGATGAAGTCGTGCGCTCCGTCCTTCATCGCCTGGACCGCCAGAGAAACATCGCCATGGCCAGTCATCAGGACCACCGGCAGGTCGCGATCCTGCCGTAGGAGGTCATGCATGAGAGCCATGCCGTCATCGCCCGGCAGGCGGATGTCGGTGACGACGACACCCGGAAAATCCGCAGCAACGAGCTGCCGTGCCTTTTCGGCACTTTCGACCGCCAAGACCGCCATGCCTTCGAGCTCGAGCGTCTGCTGACAGCCGAGCCGGACGTTCGGTTCGTCCTCGACGATCAGGACCTTGAGGTGGTCGCCCATGGCGTTTCTCCGATATCGGCTGCGGGAAGAGCGACGGTGAAAACCGCGCCGCCCTCGGGATGGTTCGCCCCCGACAGCGTTCCACTGAAATGGTGCACGATTTCCAATGAAATGGCCAAGCCGAGCCCCAATCCCCTGTTGCTTTCCTTGGTCGTGAAGAATGGCTCAAAGAGGTGCTCGCGCACGTCTTCCGGCAGACCCGGCCCATTGTCATGGACCTCCACGATCACGCGCGTCGCCTCGCGCCGGCCGCGAATGCGCAACATGGGTGCCGCAATGCCCTCGATCGCATCCAGCGCATTGGCAATCAGGTTGACCATGACCTGCTCCAGGCGGTTGGCGTCGCAGAGCGCCGTCATTTCCGCCCCAATCTCGGTGGTTATGGTCACGTTTGCGCGGCGCAGGCGCTGGGCGAGCAGGAACAGCGCGTTGTCGACGGCGCGTCGGACATCGACCGGGCCCGGCATGCCGGAGGATTTGCGGGCGAAGGACTTGAGCTGGTTGGTGAGCGTGCCCATGCCATCGACGATGCTGCCGATGCGGTCCAGATTGCTTTCGGCGGTCGCGATGTCGCCGCGACGGAGGAATTTGACCGCATTGCCGGAAAGCGTGCGTAGCGCTGCCAGAGGCTGATTTAATTCATGGGCAAGGCCTGCGGAAATCTGACCGATCGTTGCCAGCTTGGCAGCATGGACGAGCTCGTCCTGCGCCGCGCGTAGCGTCCGTGTCCGCTCCTCCACCTTGCGTTCGAGTTCGTCATGGGCGCGCTGCAACGCCTCTCGCGCCCGCAGCCGGTCGCGCAGATGCCGCCGCCGCTGGTCGAGCAGCACCAGCAAGATGCCGACGAAGGCACTGGCGATCGCCGCCAGCGCGGCGCGTGTCCAGGCGATAGCCCTGACCTCGCCGGCGGGCGAGAGCACGGTCAGCGACCAGCCAGTGTCGCCCATGGGAGCAGTCTGCGCCAGAAAATTGCCGGACAACTTGGAGCCGCCGTCGACGTCCGACGGCAGAGCAAGCCGCACGAGGACAGCATTTTCATCGAAAGCCTCCTCACGCGTCAGGCCGAGCGAGGGAAGCGGGCGGGCGTTATATTGCAGGCTGCGCTCCAGCCGCCGCCTTTCTTGATCCGGCAACGGGCGCAGCGTCGTGAATTTCCAGGATGACACTGACGCGAGGATGACGACACCGTTCTGATCAGTGACGATGACGGGCACTTCGACGGTCGCCCAGGACTGCTCCAATTGTTCAAGACTGACCTTGACCACGGCAACGCCTACAACCTCGCCATTCGCGAGCAACGGCGAAGAGAGATAGTAGCCCGGCTCGCCGCGGGTGATACCGATGCCGAAGAGCCGGCCGGGCCGGCCCCGCATGCCATCTGTGAAGTAGGAGCGGTAGGACAGGTCCTCTCCGATAAAGCTGTCAGGTCGGTTCCAGTTGCTGGTAGCAACCACATGTCCTTGCCGGTCGAGCAGATAGATAGACAGCGTGCCCGCCCGGTGGTTGAGCTGTTCGAGGTAGCGGTTGACGGTGTCGGTGAGCGGTTTTCCGCGCGCGACCAGGTCGATTACGTCCCGCTCCAGTCCAAGCGTCGCAGGGAAGTAGGCGTATTTGTCGATCTGCCTGTTCAGGCTGGTGGCGTAGACTTCGAGGCGTTGGGTTCCCGTTCTTTGCAACTCAGCGAGCCCCAGGTTCTCGCTGACGCGAAAGCCGGCAATGCCGGCGGCAAGCGCAATAGCGACGAGGCCGGGCAGCAGCAAACCGTATTTGCGAATGAAAGAGGCGATCGACATGGGAACGAATGGAAGCGGATGCACACGCCGCAACGGTGTTGTTGTTGATCCGGCTCCCTACCACATCCGATGAGACCGAGCGAGCGTGCGGGAAACTGCCCGCCTTCTCAAGGGAAAGCGGGCAGACTGTCCTTGGGCGTCCTGCTATTCGGCTGCGGCCAGTCTTCCGCGTGTGCGCTCTTCCGTTCCGTCAGGAATGTCGAGCGCGTTTTCCCACTTGGCGACAACTGTGGTGGCAATCGCATTTCCGAGCACGTTGGTGGCGGTGCGCCCCATGTCGAGGAAATGGTCGATACCCATAATCAACAGCACGCCCGCCTCCGGCAGGTTGAACATCGGCAGAACGGCGGCGACAACGACCAGCGCGGAGCGCGGCACACCGGCGATGCCCTTGCTCGAAACCATGAGGACCAGCAGCATGACGATCTGCTGTTCCATTGTGAGCGGCAGGCCGTAGGCCTGCGAGATGAAAAGAGCGGCAAAGGCTGTATAGATCATCGAGCCGTCGAGGTTGAACGAATAGCCGAGCGGCAGGACGAAGCCGATGACACGCTCCTTCACGCCGAAGTCTTCCAGCTTCTCCATGACGCGCGGGTAGGCCGCTTCGCTGGAAGCGGTGGAAAAACCGACAAGCATCGGCTGGCGCACTTCCCTGACCAGTCGGAACACGTTCGCGCCGAGCACCAGGAATCCTGCGCCGACTAGCACGGCCCAAAGCACGACGAGCGTTGCGTAGAAGCTGCCGACGAACTTGCCGTAGACCATCAGGATGCCGAGACCCTGGACGGTGACGACGTTGGCGACGGCAGCAAAGACGCCGACCGGTGCGAAACGCATCACATAATCCGTCACCTTCAGCATGACCGGGACGGCGCCTTCGATGACCTCGATCAGGGCTCGAGCCTTCGTGTCCTTCAAGCTGCCGAGGGCGAGACCGAAGAATACCGAGAAGACGAGAATCTGGAGGATCTCGTTATTCGCCATCGCCTCGAAGATGTTGCGGGGGAAGACGTGGGTGATGAAGTCCTTGAGATTGAGCGAGGAGGTCTTCAGGTCAGCAGAGGCCGAGACATCGGGCAACGGCACGCCAACATTGGCGCCGGGCTGGAAAAGATTGGCGAAGACGAGGCCGATTGCCAGCGATGCGAGCGACGCCATCAGGAACCAGCCGAGCGCCTTGCCGCCGATACGGCCGACGGTCCGGGCATCGCCCATGCCAGCCATGCCGGCGACGAGGGTCGTGAAAATAAGCGGCGCTATGATCATCTTGATCAGCCGCAGGAAAATGTCGGTCACCATCGCGAAATAGCCGGCGATATCCTTCGCCACGGCCGGGCTGCCCGAGAGCACGTTGCAGCCGTAGCCGACGACAACCCCCAGGATCATTGCGATGACGATCCAGGTCGTCTGCTTGTTTATCTTCATGATAATCTCCTTCCTCCCCCGCCCGGTCCATCCGGGCGGTTTTTCAGTCAACAGATGGGTGGTTCAGCTGCGCGCCGTGATCGGGCGCGGCTGGGTCAGCGCCTCGGGGCGCAGGACTTCGGCGAGCGCTTCGGCGGTCATCAGCCCGCGCGCCTCCACGAGTTCGGCGACACCCTTTCCGGTTCGGTGCGCCTCCGCCGCGACTTCGGTCGCATTGGCGTAGCCGATGATGGGGTTGAGCGCGGTGACGATGCCGATCGAACCCAGCACGCTCGCCTCCAGGCGCTCGCGGTTCGCGGTGATGCCGTCGACGCACTTGTCGGCGAGGATCAGGCATCCCCGGCTGAGGTGGCCGATGCTCTTGAACAGGCTGTGGGCGATGATCGGCTCGAAGGCGTTGAGCTGCAATTGGCCCGCCTCGGCCGCAAAGGTCACCGTCAGGTCGTTGCCGATCACCTCGTAGGCGATCTGGTTGACGAGTTCAGGGATCACCGGATTGACCTTGCCGGGCATGATTGAGGAGCCAGCCTGGCGCGGCGGCAGGTTGATCTCCCCGAAGCCCGCCCGCGGTCCGCTGGAAAGCAGGCGAAGATCGTTGCAGACTTTGGAAAGCTTGACCGCCACGCGCTTCAAGACGCCCGACAGCTGGACGAAGCTACCGCAATCCTGTGTGGCTTCGATGAGATTGGGCGCAGTGATCACGGGCACGCCGCTATCCTCCGCGAGCAACTGGCAAACCAGAGCCGCATAATCGGGATGGGCGGTGATGCCCGTGCCGATGGCAGTCGCGCCGAGATTGATCTCGCGGATCAGTAGTGCGGCTTCGCGCAGCCGCTGCTCGTCCTCGCCAAGCATCACCGCGTAGGTGGAGAACTCCTGCCCCAACGTCATCGGCACTGCATCCTGCAGTTGGGTCCGCCCCATCTTGAGGATGTCGTGGAATTCGTCTGCCTTGCGTTCGAAGGCTGCGCGGAGATAGGCCATTGCATCGATCAGGCGGAAGATCCCGCTGTAGGTCGCAAGCTTCAGCGCCGTCGGATAGACGTCATTGGTTGACTGGCCGAGGTTGACATGTTCGTTCGGGTGCAGGCGCCGGTAGTCGCCGCGGGCGTGGCCCAGGAGCTCAAGCGCCCGATTGGCGATGACCTCGTTGGCATTCATGTTGGTGGACGTACCGGCTCCTCCCTGGATCACGTCCACCACGAACTGTTCGTTGAGCGCGCCGGCCTCGATTTCGTGGCAGGCGGCAACAATCGCCTCGGCCCTCTCGGCATCGAGCTGTCCCAGCTCCATGTTCGCCCGCGCCGCCGCCATCTTGATCTGCGCGAGCGCGCGGATCAGATCCGGATAGTGTGAAATCGGGATGCCGGTCACCGCAAAGTTTTCGACGGCGCGCAGCGTGTGAACGCCGTAATAGGCGTCCGTGGGGACCTCACGGTCCCCGAGCAGATCATGCTCTGTACGGCTCAAGGCAACAGTCATCGGGCGTTTTACTCCTCTCCATCCACCCGCTGCCGAGCGAGTGTCACCTGAAGAGAGCAACAGGCGTGCCAATTCGAGCGGGCCCGAGCCGTGCCGCTAAGTCATTGAAGTCAAACGTTGCGGTTTGCCGAGCCGTTGGGCAATGTTCGGATTTCCGAATGGAGAATAGCTTGCGCGTTCGGTGTTCCGAATGATCCAACCCCATTTAGTGACGCCACCGCCATGAACCGAGCGGCGCATGGCCTGGACGTCGCTCCCGCGGATGCATCTGAGGCGACCCCGCTTGCAACTACTTTCCTCGCCACCGGGCGGTCATCGTGATTGGCAAGGCAAGTGGCTGGTAACCCTGCAAATTATCTCTGCCAACGCGAGCCACGGGCCGAGTAAATCTACCGGCCGCTATAGCCTGTTGTTGGCTTGGTTTTATCGCCCGATCGGCTGACCGGCGCAGACAGGCAATTGGTGACCAGTTCCGGTCGATACATTATGCGATGCTAGAAGCACATAACGGGGTCATCGCTCGTCTACGAGTCAACTTCGTGCATGAACATCGGATAATTTGCGATCAGCGGCCACTGTCGACCCATTCTCGACTCTTCTTGCCTCCAGCGTTATTCAAAGACAGCTTGCGCCGGCGACGGAGATACGCACGAAGCACGCATCTCAACATGATGGCAAGCAGTGGGTCGCCGCCTACGCTGCCGGTGGACGATACCGAATTGACTTTGCCTTTTCCAAGGCTTCGATCGTATCGTCGACGCTGAGCAGAACAGTGGTCTCAATAGAACTGAGCGCGCCTCCTGCGCCAATAGAAAGGGC
Organism: Ensifer sp. Root278; assembly: GCF_001429285.1. Classification (GTDB taxonomy): domain Bacteria; phylum Pseudomonadota; class Alphaproteobacteria; order Rhizobiales; family Rhizobiaceae; genus Ensifer. Next base: position 62,085 of record NZ_LMJJ01000043.1, on the reverse strand, counting down.
GACTGCCGCCATCGATATATTATCAGGCGCCTCCCACAGATTCCAACCATCATGCTCGCCAAAGGCGTACCAGAACCCATGGAGCTTTCCGCCAACGGATTCAATGTAAGTGCGCGCCGCCTCTCGGCGATCCTCGGGGTTTTCGATCATTCGCGCCCACGTTTCGGGCGTGTAGCTGAAGCGCGTGAGATAAATGGCCATGATTTGTCTCCTCCGCCAGAACAACACAGTTAACGCTCAAGGCGAGGAAAACGCGAGTCATCCAATGTGCGGACTTGTCGTAGTCAACGGTTTCAACTTCGCAGTTTCTGGGCTTGCGGCGGAAAGCCCCAGATAGCGGACGTTGGCGATCGCGCAAATCCAGCGCGCGATAGGCAAAACTCGAATGACGGGCGATCACCAGGAGGCCTTGAACTTTGGAAAATCGGTGATGAGGCCTTCCGCGAGGCCGTCGGCGAAATACCCCTGCGCCGCATCGCTGCTCAGGGTGGCAAACGGCAGCACTGGTAGTTCGAACGCGGCAATGATTACGAGGCGGCGTCAGGCCCTCAGCGCCGTTGCCGGGCTGAGACGCAGGGCCGAGAGCGCCGGCACGATCGATACCAGCACAGCCAGAACCCCGAACCAGGCGGCCAGCGAAACATCCTCGCGGGCGAACTCCACGGGCATGCGGATGGCCGTCGTGGCGGTGACGGTGGCCGAGATCAATTGCGCCGCGCCATAGCCGATGAGAATGCCGAGCCCGAAACCGGCGAGGAAGAGCAGGAAGAGTTCGCCCCAGACGATGGCGACGACCGCGCGTCCTGGCGCGCCGAAGGCCCTGAGAGCGCCGATCTGCCGCTGGCGGGCGCCGACATGCATGATCGTGACCAGAAGGATGGCGGCGATGACGATGACTTGCGTGCCGATGGCGATCGCCAGCAGCAGGCTGCGCACATCACCGAGCGTGGCGTAGAGACGGGTCAGCACTTCGGCGGGGAAGACGGCGAGCGTGGTCTCACCGCGATACTCCTGGCGCAGGCGATAGGCATCGGCGACCGTCTTCGGCTTGACGAGAACGGCGGGAATGCGGGGCGTATCGGTATCGAAATGCTCGTCGAGCGCCGCATCGCCCTCGACATGCGTTTCGCGGTCGCGCTCGTCTGCGGCCGAGCGTTCGGATGCTTCGCCGGCATGATGATGATCGGTCGCCGCGGTACCTTCGGTCACGTGGTCATGGGCGTGTCCGCCGTCCCCAGCCATACCGTGCAGTTGCCAGACAGCGCGGATCGGCACGAGGATCGCCCGGTCCCAGGCGGTGCCGGTCGGGGCCATGCGGCCGGTGACCTCGTAGACGAGCTCGGTGTGGGCATGACCGCCTTCGTCGGCTGCACCATGCATCGGCTTGATCTGTGCGCCCAACCGCTTCGGCACGTCCGAGCCGATCACCGCATCGCCGAGGCGAGCGAAGATCGCACCCTCAGCGAGCGTTGGCGAGAGAGCCGATACGAGTTGGACGGTTGTGCCGACCACCGGATAACCATCGGCGGAATCGCCGAAGCCAACCGGGGCGGCGAAATCGACGCGCGGGTCCTCGGAGAGTTTGGCCAGCACGCTGCCGGACATCAGCGGCAGCGGCGAGGGCTGGAGGAAGACGGCCGAGAGGGTAAGCTGGGTTTCGCTGCCGGCGGCGCCGACCAGCAGATCGAAATTTTCCGCCGCCCGGGCGCTGCCGAGCCTGACGGCGCGCTCCTGCAAGGTAACGGTGACGCTGAGCGCGACGGAGAGCGCTATCAGCACGATGACGGCAAGCGCACCACCCTTGAACCGGCGAAGATCGGCGAGGATGAAACGGATCACGCAGCGCGCGCCTCCGCGCTGTCTTCGACGATGCGGCCGCCGTCGAGGCCGATCCGACGGTCAAGCCTATCCACCAGGGCCGGATCGTGGGTGACGACGACGAGTGTGGCGCCCTGCTCGCGGGCGAGCCGGACGATCAGCTCGGCCACCTCGTTGCCTGTGCGTCGGTCGAGGCTGGCGGTCGGCTCGTCAGCGACGATCACGCCAGGTTTTGACAACAGTGCCCGTGCCACCGCGATGCGCTGCATTTCGCCGCGCGACAGGGTCTCGATGGGTTGGTTCGGGCGAGCGATGCCGGTGGTTTCGAGAAGATGCAGCGCCCGCTCGCGCTCGACCGGCGTCAGGCGGCGGGAGAGCCGGACCGGCAGCACGACATTCTCGAAGGCCGAAAGGCCGGGGAAAAGATGAAAATCCTGCATGACGAGGCCGATATGCGCTGCGCGGAAGGCATCGCGGCGTCCGGCCGAAAGGCGGGCGATGTCCGTCCCACCCCAGGAAACGGAACCGCTGGTTGCGATTTCAAGCCCCGTGATGGCGTTGACCAGCGTGCTTTTGCCGGAGCCCGAAGCGCCGGTGACTGCAAGCCGACCACCGGCCGGAATGTGGAGCCGGTCGATGGCGAGCACCGGCGCGTCGAGGCCGGGAAACCGCATCGTGAGGCCGGAAATAGCGAGCGCCAGCATCGTCAGACCGTATTGAATGCGGCTTCGCGCAGGCGAAGCTGGCTGACGAATCCGGTTTCCGGATCGATCCATGAACCATATTCCAGTACGCCCTGCGCCTCGATCGGTGCGTTGAATTGCACGAAGGTCTGCTTGCGGGCGAGATAGACGACAACGATATTGTCCGGCCAGTCCGCGTCGGAAGAGCAGAAGGGGCAGAGCGACATCGGAATTTCGGTGAGCACGAAGAAATTCGCTTCGGCCTTTAAAGGCGGCGCCATGAAGCCTTTTACGGTGACGTCCTGGCCATTCAGCCGCTTCACCTTGTCGGAAAACTCGAGGCCCAGCACGCCAAAGCTCTTGTAGAGCTCGCCGAAGCCAAGCGTCTCCGCCGCCAGCGCCGGGCGGGAGAGGGACAGGATGGGCAGGGCCGCGAGCGCGCCGAGCACCCGCCGTCTGTTGAAAAACCTACGGGTTTCTTCGGTCATGGCCGTGCTTTCCCTCTTCATTCGCAATCATGCGGACAGGCGGCGCGGGACCGCCTGTCCGTCAAAGGGATGTAAGCCCTTAGTCCTTCGCGGTGCCGAGGGCGAAGGCGTCGGCAAGCACGCGGTAGACGTCGCTCTGTTCCATGTAACCGCGGAAGCCTTCCGAACCAGGACCGGCCGCCTGAAGCACGACGTCGTCGACAGCATGAACGCCGCTGTCGCCATCCTTCGGGATGTTGCCCTGGACGAAGACGGCGCCGGGAACGTCCTTATAGGCTTCGTTGGCGACATATTCCTTCGCCTCGTTTTGCACGGCCGGAACGAACGGACCATCCAGCTTCGGACGGAAGGTTTCGTAGTGATCCGGACCGTTGTTGGCGGCCAGGAAGAGACGACGCGTGACGTCGATGCGATCCGGATAACCGTCGCCGTCCTTGTCCTCGTAGTTCGGGAAGCCGGCGTCGTCATAGGTGCCGACCTTCGCGCGCATGTCCTCGCCCGGCTTCTCGTCGTCGACGGTGCCGATGATGGCGACGCCGTGGGTGTGGTCACCGGTGACGACGATCATCGTGTCGGGATTGGCAGCAGCGAATTCGCGGGCCACGCCCACGGCCTTGTCGAACTCGATCGTTTCGACGAGTGCGCGGTCCCAGTCGAGCGGATGGCTCATCTTGTCGACCGAAGCGGCTTCGACCATCAGGAAGAAGCCTTCCGGGTTCTTGGAGAGCTTGTCGAGCGCGACCTTGGTCATCTCGACAAGACCGGGCTGGTTCGGGAATTTCTCGACGGTGCCCTTCTTGAGGAATTCACGGTCGAGCGTCACGTCCATGTTGCCGGTGTGGAAGAGACCAAGCAGCTTGTCCTGGTTGGAGCCGGTGGCAGCGGCCAGTTCCGTCTTGTCGGTCGCGAGCGCGTAGCCGGCGTTCTTGAATTCCGCGATGTAGTCCTTGTCGTCCTTGCGCTTGGAGCCCGGTACGTCCTTGCCGAGGAAATAGGCGGAGCCGCCGCCGAGAAGCACGTCCGGCTTGACATCGAACAGCATGCCGACAATCTCCGCCTTGTCGCCGCGCTTGCGGGTGTGCGAGACGACGGCTGCCGGCGTGGCGTCCTCAACTTCGGCGGTCGTCACGATACCGACGGACTTTTTGGTGGTACGGCGCAGTGCCTCGGCAATCGTCTCGATCTTCGGGTCGTCGAGGCTTGCCGGCGTGCGGTCGGCATAGACGCCGAGCGCGTTGACGCGCGACTTGTGGCCGGTCATGTAGGCCGACATGGTATTGGCGCTGTCCGTTGCGATCGAATGCGTCGAGGACGTGCCGATGAAGGCGACCGGCGGGATGTCGTCCATGGCGAGGCGGCCATTCGCCTTGCCGCCCGTCATACCCTTCGACATGATGCGCGCGCCCGTGCGGTGGGCGACGGAGAGGCCGTCGGCGATCAGGAAGATGACGTTTTTCGCCTTCGGCTCGGCGGCGGTGCCGTAGACATCCCAGCCCACCGACTGCGTTTCGCTGCCGGCTGAAACCTCAACCTTGTAGGCGCCGGCCGTGCCGATCGTCAGGCCGCGCAGGACGAGGGCGGAACCGAGTACCTTGTCTTCCGCGCCCTTTTCCTCGACGACGAATTCGGCCTTCTTGCCGAAAACGGTTTCGTAGTCCTGGCCGTTGACGGTGACCTTCACGTCTTCCGGTTTCACGACAGTATCGAACTCTACCTTGAAGTCGAACGGCGAACCGACGAGGATCGTCGCGCGATCGATGGGATAAACAGTCGCGGCCTGTGCTGCGCCGGAAAGGATCGTTGCCGATGCCAGGGCGAGGAGAAGTTTACGCATGGGAGAGCCTCTCTTGAGCGGTGGTTACCCTTCTTGCGATAGAAACTCAGCGTGACAGGCGTATTACAGCCGCATCAAGGAGGCGCTTTCGGCCTTCCCGATACCGGTTCGGTCGTGAGGGAGACCTGCACTCTCGTGGATAGCATCCGCTCCGCTTCCTGGACGATACCAGCTCTGAGCTGAGCTCTGGGCCAAAGAGACACCGACCTTGGGAGTTGAACTGTGCATCCGTTGCCTTGATGGGATCGGAACCGAAGACCCGTGGTTCGCATGCATATCCGTCGAACGAGGGTCGCGCCGAAGTGGTGGACGAGTATCAGCCTCCGTGATGTCTGGGAGACGCGGGACGCCCGGATCTCCTCGCATCAGTGCATACAGAGAACTTACCGAGATAGACGAGCGTAACGGCGCCGCGTGACAGTGGTGCCGGATTCTCGGGGTGGAGAGCAAGCAGGGGCAGCAATCACGGTCGTCCGTCGTCAAAGCCCTCAGCGGCGTCTCTGGCTACGTCCCGACAGGCGTGCCGGACGAAACCTACAAGGTTGCTCGCAAAATAGCCGCTACGAACCGATCGTCGCCCTTCCGGGTGTGGAGCCGGACACCATCCCCCACCAAACTTCCGAGCAAGTCGAATTGCTCCTCCGAGCGCAACGCGAAACTCAAGTTCAGCACGAAACATTATGCGATTTTCGAGCTCCCCCCGCCGCGCATAACGTGGATCGGTTTCACGCCTCCTCCCAGAGTCGGTTAAGTTCAAAGGGCCTCGGCGCCTCTTCTTCGGTCGCAGTCTGTTTGTAGCACACCGCGCCTCACCGTCCTGCTTCCTTGACCACTCCCCTTCCCTTACAATCCCTTCTGAACACAGTGGAGTTCTGCCATGAGCGAAGACGCCTTTAACATGTCGATCCGCAAGTTCCTGAAGGAAGTCGGCATCACCTCGCAGCGCAAGATCGAGGAGACGGTGCGCGAAGGGCAAACCGGCGGCCAAAAGCTGAAGGTCCGCATGACGCTGACGGCGGAAGGCACCGACCTCGACCACGTGGTGACCGGCGAGATCGAACTTCCATAGGAAGCATCGAGCTTCCTACGTGAAACGTCGCATCCCCTCGTACGAATTCGGGGCCGTCAGAAACACGCCATTCAAAATTATCACTACATTGGAATTGCCAGTGATATCTCGCCTATCGCTGGCAACCAGAGCCATATTTAGTTCGAGCTTGAATTACCCTGCACTTGCAAATGGCAAGCAGCCGGGCGGCCGGTTTCACGCCTTCTTAACCATGAATTGTGAAAATGTGCCCATCCGGTGGGTATGATGCCGACCGTTCGTTTGGGGTGAAAAGTGCATGCGTAAGCCGCAAGATCAGAAGCTATCCTCTGACGCTCCCATACCGGAGTCCGGGTACATCGTCTCCCGCCGCGCCGTACTTTCGGGCCTCGGTGTCATGACCCTGCTTGGCGCTTCCGGCTGCTCGCAGACGCTGGAACTCCCTTCGCTGGGACCAATCGAGCCGTCTGGTGGTATGCCGCCTGTGGGCGTTGACCACATGCCGACCGGGTCCATCCGCCCGATCCCACCGATCAGCGTCGACAGCAACATCACCGACAATAGCACGATGTATGCCTCGCTGGTCGACAATGGTTTCGTGATCCCGGAAATCCCATTCCAGAAGGTCAGGCCGGAATTCCGGCGTCAGATTGTTATCGATCCGACCGGCGAGGCGCCGGGTACGATCGTGGTGCGGCTCAACGAGCGGCATCTCTATTGGGTGCAGGAAGGCGGCGAAGCGATCCGTTACGGCGTCGGCATCGGCAAGGCCGGCTTCGAATGGAACGGCCGCGCGGAGATCCAGTACACAAAGGAGTGGCCCACCTGGACGCCGCCCAGAGAGATGATCGCGCGCAAGCCGGAACTGGTGAAATGGACGGGCGGTCAGCCAGGCGGGCTCGACAACCCGCTCGGCGCCCGCGCGCACTATATCTACAAGGACGGCCACGACACTGGCTATCGCGTGCACGGCTCACCGGAATGGTGGACCATTGGCACTCAAGCATCTTCCGGTTGCGTGCGCATGATCAATCAGGACGTCATCGACCTCTACAACCGGGTCAAGGCTTCGCCGACCAAAGTCCCGATTGTGGTGGCGTGAAAGCCTTCCGCGCTGAGTGCGTAGGGGATCGAAGGATCACGACAGTCCCTTCCCGTCGATAAATTATGCGATCTTCTTAGCCCAGAACGTGAACAACCTCGCAGCAAGCCGTGCACGGGGATCGAGGAGAACGGCTCCCTTTGACCCGTTGCTGTCATCCGCCACAAGCGCGGTGAATGGCGCGTTCTGCCCAATGCCATGCGTCTCTTGCTCGAACGGGGTCGGCGAAAACAGTACTCGGACTGAAAGCCGTGCGGGACCGGTTACCCCAGTTTCGCCGTCGCAATACCTTGATCCAAGAGCCAGCTTCTTAGGATCGCAACCTCTGGTCGCGCAAGATTAGCGTCGGGTGTCATGATGACATAGGGCTGCCTAATCGGCAGCGATATCCCGAAGGCATCGACCAGCCGCCCGGTGCAAAGCTCGGTCTCGACCAGGAAATCTGGAACCAGAGCGAAGCCGGCGCCCGACAGACAGGCATCGATCGCAAGGTGCACCAGATTGAACGACAAGGTTGACCGCAGTTCGAGATGCCCAAACCCAGTTGCAGCAAACCATGCTTCCCACCCTTCATCGTGCCAGCCCGGTTCGGCATAATCCACCTTGATCAGGGGCCGGGACAACAAGTCAGCAGGTGTCGACGCAGGCGGGAGGGTGGCCGCCAAGTCGGGCGAACCGACGACAACCAGGCTGCCATTGATCAGCGTATCCTGTCGGACGCCCGGAATCGTTCCACGGCCATGATAGATTGCAAGATCCGGATCCGGCTCCCTGGCGCTCCATCGGTGCGGCAGAGCCATGACAGCCACGGAGATGTCGGGATGAGCCTTGCGAAACTTGCCAATGCGGGGTGCAAGCCACTTCGTTGCGAGTGAAAACTGGCAACGAACGGTGACGGTGCTGAGCCCACCGGGCACTCGCGCCGCAGCGCCGACGGCGGTGAGTTGATCGAAGATCGCACCGAGGCGCGTTGCAAAGACCCGGCCGGTCTCCGTCAACCCCACGCCATTGGCGCGCCGTTCAAACAGCGGTCCACCGACCCACTCTTCGAGCTGTTTCATGTGATGACTGACTGCGCCCGGGGTCACGCTCAGCTCACCAGCCGCCCTGGCGAAGCTCAGGTGGCGCGCCGCAGCTTCGAAAGCGCGCAGTGCGGGCAGCGGTGGCAAATGACGGGCCATGTCGAGACTCAATCCAGCTAAGGGTAACCGAGAGAACTTTTGGTTTGCTTGCATATTCGTCCCCGTGACATCGTGCTGTCAACGCAATGAATGAGCAGGATTATGTCTAGGGATCAATCTATAGCCACCGCCGTCGCCTATCTGGCCAACGGGCGCTTTCTGGCCGATCTGACACGCCGGGTCGCAATCGCGACGGAAAGCCAGAATCCCGCACGGCGCCCGGAATGCGTGCGTTATTTAAACGAGTTCAGGCAGGATCTCGCAAGCCTCGGCTTTACTGGCGACATTCTGGACAACCCGGATCCCATAGGCGGCCCGCTGCTGATCGCGCGGCGCGACGAAGCCGGACATCTGCCGACACTGCTCGTTTACGGACATGCGGACGTGGTGGCTGGCATGGAAGGCGCATGGTCGAATGGCCGTGATCCCTGGGAAGTGAGTGTCGAGGGCGACCGCCTCTACGGTCGCGGTACCGCCGACAACAAGGGCCAACACACAATCGTGATGCTGGCTCTGGAAGCGGTTCTGGCGACGCGCGGATCCCTCGGCTTTAACGTCGTGGTGCTTATCGAAACATCTGAGGAGACCGGTTCGGCCGGACTTCACCAGATTTGTTCGGAACATCGTTCGAAGCTCAAGGCCGATTGGCTGATCTCATCGGACGGACCTCGCCTGGCCCGCGATCGCGCGACACTTGATGGTGGCACCCGTGGAACCGTTGATTTCGATCTGATCTGCGATCTCAGGGCTGGCGCACATCATTCCGGCAATTGGGGCGGTCTGCTTGCCAACCCGGCCGTGATCCTCGCCAACGCCATCTCCAGCCTGGTGTCGGCGACCGGTCAAATCAATGTTCGAGGAATTCTTCCGACTGAAGTTCCTCAAGGCGTCATGGCCGCGCTCGGTCGAATAGAGCTTCAAGCCGAGAGCGGCGGCCCGGAGCTTGACGGCTGGTGGGGCGAGCCGGGATTGACGCCATCGCAACGCGTCTTCGGCTGGACGGCGCTCGAAGTTTTGGCGATGACGGCAGGCACGCCGGCTTTACCGATCAATGCCATTCCGCCCCGCGCATCTGCACGACTGCAGATCCGTTACACCGTCGATACCGATCCGGCGGGCTTCATGCAGACAATTCGCGCCTACCTCGACGAAAACGGCTTTGGCAATGTCGCAGTGGTCCCAAAGGCAACGGAACTGGAATGGGGCGCCACACGCCTCGATCCCGAGCATCCCTTGATGCGCTGGGCGGCCGCGTCCGTTCAAAGGACGACGGCGGTGGAACCGACAATTCTGCCGAATGCCGGAGGCTCTCTACCGAACGATTGCTTCGCAGATCTGTTAGGAATTCCAACGGTCTGGGTGCCGCACTCCTATTCGGGATGCTGTCAGCATGCGCCGGACGAACATCTGCTGGCGCCACTTGTCGCAGAGGGTCTTGCAATCATGGCAGGCCTGTTCTGGGACCTCGGCACGGACGACCGACCCGAACGCTTTTGAGCCTACCAACACAAATACAAAGAGGGGGACAATCATGAATGCAAAATGGACGGAACTGGTCGCAGCGTTGACGCTTGCAGCATTATGCGCGACGCCAGTCTTGGCTGAGGACTTACCTGAAGTGCGCATCGGAACGGATGGCGGCTATCTTCCCTGGACCTCGATGACGCCTGCGGGAGAGCTGACCGGTTTCGATATTGAACTGGCAAGGCTCGTGTGTCAGCGGATGCAGCGCAGCTGCCGCTTCACCGCCCAACCCTGGGAAGGACAGATTCCCGCTCTTGAGCAGGGCAAATATGACATCCTCGTCGGTGGGATATCGATCACCCCAGAGCGGCAGAAACGCCTTGCCTTCACGCAGAGCTACGGCAACCTGCCGATCAATTTTGCGGCCGCCAAGAATTCCGGCCTGAACGGGAAAAGCTCCTGGGCAGAGCTCAAGAATGCGCTGGTAGGCAAGACGGTCGGCGTCCAATCCGGCACGCAAAGTCAAAAGTTCATGGACAATGAACTGAAGGGCGAAGTCAACGTCCGCCTCTACGACAATCAGGACAGCCTCAATCTCGACCTATTGGCTGGAAGGATTGACGCCGCGCTTGCGGGGCGTTCCCCGTGGATAGCTCTCACGGGTTCGTCACAAGGCGAAACGATCGAGATCCTGTCGCCCAATCTTGATTTCGAGCAGTTCGACTATCTCGGCGTCGGTGTCGGCGGACTGATGCGCAAGGATACCGAGGAGCTTCGCAAAGCATGGGACGTGGCCCTTTGCCAACTGAAGAAAGACGGCGAAATCACACGGATTTCGCAGCAATGGTTTGGTTTCGATATCTCGACCAAGGCCGACCCGAAAATCTGCGGGGAATGATTTTTGATGGCTGCGGACGCGTCCATTCTTCAAATGCTGGCCTGGGGCGATCAGGGCTGGTCCAGGCCGCTCCTATTCGGGCTCGGCGTCACCGTAACCTGCGCGAGCCTCGGCTACGTTCTCGGTGTCGCCCTTGGGTTTGCGATTGCACTGGCGAAGCTCGGAAGCAATCGCTGGATCGCGGGCGCAGCCAATCTCTATACGACGGTGATGCGAGGAGTGCCGCCCTTGCTCGTCATATTCCTTCTCTTTTTCGGAACCAACGGGGCGCTGATGTGGGTCGCGCGCGGTTTCGGTTACACCGGCTACATCGAAATAGACGCGTTTTCGGTCGGCGTGATGGCCGTCACGCTCGTCTCGGCATCCTATAGCTCCGAAGTGTTCCGCGGCGCGCACGGCACAATTCCAGCCGGGCAGTTCGAGGCTTTCGCCGCGCTCGGCCTTCGTCCGTTTCTGGGACTCTATTTGGTCATCATGCCGCAAATGTTCCGGCAGGCCCTGCCGGGCCTGGGCAATGTCTGGATCATGGCCATCAAGGAAACGACACTGCTTTCCGTGATCTCTGTGGCCGAGCTTATGCGGGTCGTCGGCCTCGCCGGGCGCACGACCGGACAACCCTTCGTCTTTTACGGCGCCGCGGCTGTCATCTATTTCGTGCTTGTCGCGGTATCCTCGCGGGTGTTCGTCGCCGTCGAGAACAGAATGCGCTGGGGCTGATCATGGATTTCGAAACGACACTACACGTTGCTAGCGAGCTGGCTGGCGCAATCTGGGTCACATTGGCACTGGCGGCAGCAACCCTCCCACTTGGTTTCGTCCTGGCGGGTATTGCCACTTGGGCGCGTGCTTCGCGTCATGGGTCTCTTCGGGCTATCGCATCAGCCTATGTTCTAGCGTTCCGCTCCACGCCGCTGCTGGTTCAGATCTTCGTCCTTTACTATGGCCTCAGCCAGTTCGCATGGCTGCGCGAAAGTCCAGCCTGGATCCTGTTGAGGGAGCCTTTCGCCTGTGCGGTGATCGCCATGAGCCTTTGCTCGGGCGCGTATACGGCCGAGGTGATGCGCGGCGGTCTGGCCGCCGTGCCCAAAGGCGCGATCGAGGCAGCCCGCGCGCTGGGACTGTCGTCAATCAAGGTCTTTTTTCTCGTCACCGCTCCGATAGCTGTGAGACGCGCTTTGGCGGCCTACAGCAACGAGATCGTCGTGACGCTCAAGGCGACGTCGCTTGCCAGCACCATCACGGTGATGGAACTGACCGGTGTAGCAAAGGATCTGATGAGCGAGACCTTCGCTGTCATCCAGGTATTCTGCATGGTAGCCGCCATATATTTGGTCATCAATTCGGCACTGATCCTCGGGTTGCGTTTGTTGGAAATCTACCTTGCTCCACAACACGAGCGGCCGCTTAGGCATCAGCGCCGGAGAAATCGAAAGGCTGAAGTAAGATCAGCGGATGCATGAGTTAAAGCCGAGCGAAGTCAAAACTTGACGCTCTCGAACGGATTCGAACCATCGGTCGCATAGTTTGCCGCAGCCTCAGACCGCAACTCCGGCATTACGATAACCATCAAGCCAAAGAGCCGCGTCCTCTTTCAAGCTGCAGATCTCGGCGGTAATGCGGGCGTATAAGGCGGCATCGAAGTCGTCGGGCAGTTCGCTCACCGCCCTACTTGCCTCACTGATCCTTTCCAGCTGCGCAAGACACGCCGCCTCGTTCAGCTGCGAGCGGGGCCAACTCCGCCGGCTTGAAGTCGAAAATGGTTCGGAAAATCGCGATTGGCACAGCGCCGGTGCCCGGGTTGCTCCTATGGGGCATATTGCGAAAATTGCGCGCAACTGCAGGTCAAATTCGCTTGCCTGGGAGCCAGAATGGCGGACAATTCCAGACGAGTTGCCTGTTGGGTAGACAAGCCCAGCGTCGCAGTGGGCGACACCGGCAGCTGCCCTTCGACGGAGGAGAAGATGGCCGGTAACCATTCAGACCCGAGCGGACCCGACCTCGCCTTCGGCATTGCGCTCGCCGATCTCCCCGATGGCGGAAAGGTGGTCGGTCATCGCGATGGCGAGCCGGTGCTTCTGGTGCGCCGCGGATCCGAGATCTTCGCGATAGCCGCCAGCTGCTCGCACTACGGTGGGCCGCTGGTCGACGGCCTCGTCGCCTACGACACCGTTCGCTGCCCTTGGCATCACGCCTGCTTTGATCTGCGCACCGGAGAGGCCCTGCGTGCTCCAGCGTTATCGCCGCTCGCCTGCTGGTCGGTTGAACAGCACGGCGACAAAATAATCGTCGGCGAGAAGCGCAAGAAGCAGTCGCCGGTCTCACGCGAAGGCGATGCCGGAGCGGCTCCAGAAAAGATCGTCATCGTCGGTGGCGGCGCCGCCGGCTTTGCTGCCGCCGAAAGACTGCGGCGCGAACAATTTCAGGGCGCCATCGTCATGATCAGCGATGACGAGGCGCTGCCCGTCGACCGCCCTAACCTGTCGAAGGACTATCTTGCCGGAAAGGCGCCGGAGGACTGGATCCCACTGCGCAAGGAGGGCTTCTATGCCAAGAACGGCATCGACTTGCGCCTCGGAACCAGGGTTGCCGGCATAGATGTCCGCGCCAGCGAAATCTTGCTCGCCGATGGGGCGCGGGTCGCCTTCGACAGACTGTTGCTGGCGATGGGCGCCGAACCGGTTCGCCTGACCATACCCGGCGCCGACCAGCCTCATGTCCACACGCTGCGCTCGCTTGCCGACAGTCGGAAGATCATCGCGCAAGCCGGCACCGCACGCGGCGCCGTCGTCCTGGGCGCCAGCTTCATCGGCCTCGAAGTTGCCGCCGCCCTTCGAGGCCGCGGTGTCAAAGTGCATGTGGTGGCGCCCGAGGAACGGCCGATGGAACGGATACTGGGGCCGCAGATCGGCAATTTCATCCGCGCCCTGCATGAGGAGAATGGCGTCATCTTCCACCTTGGGGATACCGCGGCGAGCATCGGCGCAACGGAGATCCAGCTGAGCAGCGGCGGCATCTTGGCCGCAGACATGGTCGTTGCCGGCATCGGCGTGCGGCCGCGGGTCGGTGTCGCCGAAGCGGCCGGGCTCGCCACCGATCGGGGCGTCCTGGTCGATGCCTATCTTGAGACCAGCGTGCCGGGCATATATGCGGCGGGCGATATTGCCCGGTGGCCCGATCCCCATAGCGGCGAGAACATCAGAGTGGAGCACTGGGTGGTGGCGCAGCGGCAAGGCGCTGCGGCCGCACTCAACATGCTCGGACGCCAGAAGAAGTTCACGGATGTGCCGTTCTTTTGGAGCCAGCATTACAACGTTCCGATCAACTATGTCGGCCATGCCGAGGGATGGGACGAGATCGAGGTCGAGGGCGACATTCCCGCCAAGGACTGCCTCCTGCGCTTCAAGCGCGGCGGACGTGTGCTGGCGGTCGCCACGATCTTCCGCGACACCGAGAGCCTCGAGGCAGAACTGGCGATGGAGCGGGGCGAGGCCTAGGAGTGACGAATTACTATCTGGTCGATAGGGCGATAGCGAGTTTGACGAAGCACATTCGCAACACGCTATGAGAAGCTCTTCGCCCATTTCAAATCGAGAAACGCCTAGACTGCATTGAAAGGCAGGGCAACGCGCGGGTATTATCGGCGTACTGGATTTCACCACGACGGCTAAAATCGGATTTGCAGACCTTCAAACGGAACAGACAGGCGACCTCAGCGGAGAGGAGTAAGGAAGCGATCGCGATGAGACAACTCAGTGAAGAGGGCCGACGAACCCTGGGAGGGATTGCAGAGCGGTACGGGGTCAGCCTCGGCGCGGTGGAGCACCTTCTGATGGCGATTATCGCCGGGCAGGCGACACAGGCCCAGTTCAACCATCCCGATCTAGGTGGAATGGGGCAATGGTCGGAGGGCGGGATGATCATGGTCGGCGACATGTTCAACAATGCGCTGAAGGCGAACGTGGCCGGAGTTTGTTCCGAGCTTTCTGCCTTGGTGCGCGGCATGGATTTACCGGGCCCGCAGACGCCGTCCCAGTCCCAATATCAAGGTCAGGGCGGCGGCGTCAGCCTGTTCGTGCCTGGCGCGCTGTCTGCTGGGAACTGGTGGCCCGAGGAGTTAGGGCATCCTGCCTCGACCGGGGCGCAGAATGACCTGCGCTATGCCTTTTTCCCGACAACCCGACGGCTAGCGATCGATATCGGCGGCCGGGTTATGGTCTATGACACGAAGGACCATCGCATTGGCGGGTTCTCGCAACAGCAAAGCGGCGACCAGTCGCTGAGCTTTACCTCCCAGTATGGGTGAAAATTTCGGAACTGGATGTGATACGGCAGGGCGGCAAGGAACCGGCAGACACGCCGACTACCGAAGCATCCGCCGCCACGGCTGCGCCGTCGATATTCGCATCGTCCGCGTCGGAATCCGCCGAGCCACAACAGGGGGCACATCCAGCGCCGGAGGCGGTTCGGTCGGATGAGGACATCTTCGACAAGATCGAACGCCTCGCGGCACTTCATGCGAAAGGCATTCTCACGGATCAGGAATTCGAGGCCACGAAGTCGGAGTTGCTCAGCCGACTATAGTATCCGATGAACGGGGCTTGCCACGGAGGTCAATGGAGGGATTTTCATCGAGCCGCGCCGGGCGATGACGACCGTCAACGACGCTAGGTAAGACCTAATGTTGTGCCCCGCCAGCGGCAGCCGCTTTGGCAAGAGCGGCGTCGCCTTATGAAGATTACCCCGGCAAGACGCTTGGTGCCGCTGCCGGCCGCCAGAGGGGGAACTTGAACTCCACACATGTCGCGCAGACCGTCATCGCCGTCCTCGTCCAAGCAATATTTGACACCAAGCGTCGCCAGGAAGCGCATTTCGTGAGTCTGTGGTGCGATCTTGGCGCTTCGTGACACCGATGGTGTGTATTCGGACAGCCAATCAGGCAACATCCCGAGTTGGTTGGATGTGTGTGACGCGATCTGGTAGGAGGCGCCCGGCGTTTTTCCGGCAAGGTTCGTCCGCGTTGGAGAGAAAGACTGACTGTCGCTTCGCAACTGGTCGCCAATCGACTGATTCGAGGCCACCATCACGCCGGTTGCGATTTGAGGCTCCGAATTGTCGGCTGGGAAACGGTCACTCTTCTTGATGTAGGAGGCTAGGAGGTAGGGCATGTCGTCCCCACCCAAGCGGGCGCGCCCCACATACTGCACCCGAACGGATGCCGTGCCACGGTGCTTCAGGTCCAGCATGTCTGCTGCTTTGCTGGAAACGTCGATGATGCGACCCTTTCGATAAGGACCGCGATCGTTGACGCGCAGGATGAGCGAAGAACCGTTTTCAAGATTGGTCACCCGCACATAGCTGGGCAAGGGAAGGGTCGGATGTGCGGCGGACAGGTGTTTCGGGTCATAATCTTCGCCGTTTGCGGTCCGCCTCCCCCGAAAAGCTGAGCCGTACCAGGAAGCCACCCCCTTCCTGTCGTAGTTCGGGTCCTCCTTCGGAAAATAGCTCTTGCCTTTCACTACATAGGGCTTGCCAACCACATAGCGGCCACCGCCCTTGGCGACATTCTTGCGGTGGGCGACCCACGGGTTAGCCTTCGCTCCGTATACCTTTTCGGAGATGTATGCTTTGCTGCGGTTCGTGTTGGGCGCTTGCGTGGTCGTACAGGTAGCACAGCAGGCGCAGATCACCGTAATCGCCAACCATCGCACACCTTTCGCAGGCGTATTTACCTCAATGACCATCTGTCCAACGCTGGCGACGGACTTCCATGCTGCGGCAAGCCTCGACATAAGCGCTCATGTCGGCCACGCGCCAGCAGTCTGTGCACTGGGTCCAGAAACAGACGGAATAGCAGCTGTGGCACTCGTCGATGCATCACTGCACTTGGGGTCTCGCCATTAATTCGCTCCTCCCGTGAAAGTAACTGTTAAATCAGATCTGATGCCAAAAAGTTCCACGGGGACACACACACACACACACACACGACGTTGTTGGAGTCGCCTCGGCCTCGCTACGCTTGAGGCCTCTTTGGGGGGAGGAAACGGCTGCCCACTTGCCTATCATCCAGTTGAAACCTGCACGCCCCACGACCGACGATTCCCTCGCCTTGAGATCCCATCAGGGGTGGATAGCGGCCTGCACCGTGGCAGAGTGAGGTCGCTAGAAAACTCTCTGGAGGCCAACCATGCCGATGACAGCAGATCAAACTCAAGCACGGGCCGCTACCCACATCGATCTTGGCGCAATTTTCGTCTCGTTGGAATTGCGCAAATCCACATGGCTCGTGACGGCGCTTTCGCCGGGGAGCGAAAAGATGTCTCGTTTTGCTGTTGCTGGAGGCGACATCACCGGCTTGTTCTCATGTTTTGCCTCCCTGCGCCAGAAAGTCCAGCGGCGCAAGGACAGGCTCTACCCGCTGGTCGTGATCCAAGAAGCCGGGCTTGATGGCTTCTGGCTGGGGCGAGTGCTCAGCAAGGAAACCTGGATCGAGAGCCATATTGTGGAAGCCGCATCCATTGCCATGCCGCGCCGTCATCGCCGCGCAAAGACGGACCGCATCGATGGCGAAACCTTGATACGCGCCTTGATGGCCTGGAAACGCGGCGAGCCGCGTGCTTGTTCAATGGTCAAGTTGCTTACGCCCGGATGAGGAAGACATCCGCAGGCTTGGACGGGAGCGAAAAACCCTGATTGCGGAGCGTGTTTTCCACGTCAATCGCATAAAGGGGCTGCTGTTTACGCAAGGAATACGAGAGTACGAGCCATTGCGTCGCGATCGCCGTCAGCGACTGGAGGAAGCTCGTACTGGCGATGGCCGGATGCTATCAAAGCACCTGAAAGCCGAAATCTGCCGAGAACTCGATCGCCTTGAATTGCTACTTACACCGATCAAGGCTGTGGAAGCAGACCGGGATGCTTTGATCGCTCGCGAGACAGCCGAGACACCGCCAAGAGCCGCCGCGCTCTTAGGAATCCGGGGAATAGGTCCTGAGTTCGCGACGATCCTCTACTCGGAAGGTCTGTTCAGACACTTCGACAATCGGCGCCAAGTCGCTGCCTACGCGGGACTAGCTCCCTCGCCTTGGCAAAGCGGCAACGTTAATCGTGAGCAAGGTGTCTCGAAGGCAGGAAATCCGCGTTTGCGAGCGACGATGGTCGAGCTTGCCTGGTTGTGGCTGCGTCACCAACCAAATTCGGCGCTCGCTCTCTGGTTCAAGGAGCGCATTGCCCGCAACAGCGGCCGTCTCAAACAGCCGATGATCGTGGCTTTGGCTCGCAAGTTGCTGGTTGCACTTTGGAAATACGTGAGCTCTGGCGTCGTCATCGAGGGCGCGATCATGAAAAGCGCTTAAGCCATCAAACCAGCCAATAGACCTAAATTCCAATCCTCAGGGCTTGATCAGCCCTGACGGATCCAGGTGGACGGACCGGGATTCCGTTTGGCTTTACCCGCCGACCTTGAGATTGGTCCCGTTCTCCTGAGCCCGTTCCCGTCGAAAGCGGGTTAGTGGTGCAGCCGTAACAAGCGGCGACCGGATGTGAGATTGTACAGGTCCGGGGACGGGCCGGTAAATGCTATGGGCTCAGACCGTGGATCCGCTTACGAAGGAACAATTCGATGCCACGTGAATGAACCATTGACAAAAATCCTGATGTGAACGGAATCGAACCGATGGCGTTTTGTCGCGTCGCTTAAGCCACTTCCGCTATTGAACAATGCAAGAGGCGCTGCCTTTGTGCAGGGCACTTCCCTCTTGCGATACTTTCGCGATCAGCGCCAATCGTTAAGCCGACACCTCCGAGACCACCGATGGACTTTGCGGCCTCCCGGCCCCGTACAGGATTCGATCGCCTGCTCCCTTGGTGTTAGAATTGGGACCAACCCGCGGAGTCGAAGATGACGACCAGAGTAACCGCCCTGCCTGATCAGACGGACTTCGACGTGACCGCCAGCGAGACCTTGCTGGAGGCGGCCTTGAGATCGGGCGTGCCGTTCGCGCATGCATGCGGCGGGCGGGCGAAATGCTCGACCTGCCGTGTCTGGATCCTCTCTGGCTTGGAGGCCTGCCCAAATCGGAATGCCGCTGAGGCTTCGATGGCGGACCGATTGAGTTTGACGGACGAAGTTCGGTTGGCTTGCCAGCTTAAACCTCAAGGCGACCTTCGTATCCGGCGACTGGTGTTGGACGAAACCGACCTGATGATCACCAACCAACTTGGCGCAACAGCCGCGACACGTTCTGGGGAAGCGAAGCACGTCGCGGTGTTCTTCAGCGACATTGTCGATTTCACGGCGCTGTCGGAGAAGCTCTCTGCCTACGACGTGATGTATCTACTCAATCGCTACTTCGCCCAGGTCGGCGACATCATCGAGAAGAATGGCGGGTTCATCGACAGTTTCATTGGTGACGGGCTCATGGCCATATTCGGCATTGATGGTCAACCTGACGCACCGCTCCGTGCCGTCAATGCAGCCCTCCAGACTCTCGGCACCGTGGATCGATTGAAGCCGTTCTTTGCCTCGATGTATGGCATCGACTTCGAGATCCGCATCGGCCTCAACTACGGCGAGGCTGTCATCGGGACATTGGGTTTTTCCGGACATGGACGACTGACCGCCGTTGGTGACGTTGTGAATGTGGCGAGCCGGATCGAGGCCGCCAACAAGGATGCCGGTACGCGGCTGCTGATATCCGAACCGCTCCGTAACGCACTTGCCGATAAAGTTGAAATCGCTGACTTTGTCAGGGTGCGCCTTCGCGGTACGAGCGAGCGCACGACGCTATTCGAAGTCGATAGGCTAAGGCCCGAAATCGACGCCGAACTCAACGCCAAGCCCTCCCGCGAAACCATCCGACATGGCGGCAGAAGGTGGGTTTGCGCTCTTGCTGAACAAGACCTTCAGCTCCACGAAAGACGGATCCTCGACTTCGAGGACTACGACATCGTCATCGTTCGCGAAGCGGATGGCTATTGTGCCTTCAACAACGCCTGCCCACATCTTCACCTGCCTTTATACGAGCGTCGCAGTCCAGCCCAGACAAAAGGGCTGCAACTCCCACACACCGAAAGTGCGATTACCAGCGATCTTGGCCTGGTTTGCCGATGGCATCACAGCTGTTTTGATCTGCTCACAGGCGAAATCAGGCAGTGGGCGCAGTTGCAGCAGGATGGCACCGCGCCTGGCTATGAATACGCGGGCGACATTTCGAAAAACCGCGCCAAGCTGGTTGTTTACCCGTGCCGCGTACAGGACGGCTCTGTCTGGATCGGCTTGGACTGACCGCCCTAGCTTTGCCGGAGACCGGGTGGGTGAAGCTCCGACCATGGCTGGCTCGATCGGCCTGCAGTAAGACTGCTCCGCGCCTTCGGCTGTCGGGATGTAGCCTATGGCCTCGTCAGCGGACCCGCGCTGTAAGCGCTATCTGCCATACGACGGGCCCGCTGTCGTTTGTCGGCCTGGCTCTGCTTGCGGGCGGCCCGGCCGTCATCGGGATCTGGACCGGACGCCTCGCCTACTCGCTGCAGTGGACTCGAGCTTGCCGTCGGAGCCGGCGCGATCGCACCAGGTCGTCGTGGAGGTGTGCGGCCTGATCGGGCGCTCGAACAGACAAGGCATCAAGGCAGTCCTTACGCCGCCTCCTTCGCTGGTTTGGCATCCGGTGCTGCCTTTGTGTAAACCACTGGAATACTCGTCAAAATCTGAAGCACGAGCCGCATTGCGAGCTTCCTGATCCTGGTGGCGATCGCCAGGATCAGCCGCCATCAAGCCCGAAGCAGCAAAGGCGGCTAGCCGCACCTTCAATCTACAAATTGCTGAATTAGCGCGGCATCATACTTGACAATGGAACTCACCATTTCATAGAACGGGCTCGCTCCGAGACCGGGTCCCGATCGCGTTTCGGAGCAGCAAATCACAACAGTCCGAAGCATCGGACGTGCCCTGTTTCGGGGTGCGAATGCATTTGCGCGTTTTCTTGGGGGAGTTGGGAAATGGGTGTTCTGGATCTTTCTTTGTCGTCAGCGCCGCAGCTGGCCTCATACATCCGTACAACGCTACGGCTAGTCCATTTCTCGGGATTGGTTCTCGGGCTCGGCGGCGCGGTGTTTCTTGATCTGATGTTGTCACGCTACCGTCGGATGATCGTCAGCTCGGAACTCGTCGAACACGTCGAATGGATCAGCCGGTTTATCGCGGCCGGACTCTTGCTGCTCTGGGCCTCGGGCCTGGGATTTCTCCTTCTCTATCAAGTGACCGAACCCGAGAAGCTGCTCAACCCGAAGATCTGGGCCAAGGTGACGATCGTCAGCATCCTCACTGTCAACGGCTTCGCTATCCATCGCTTCGTGATACCGTTCATCCGCCGCCAAATCGGCTCCACGCTCCTCTCGGAAATCAGACCCGCCACGAAGACCGCTCTGATAGGATGCGGCGTAATTTCGATTGTCTCCTGGAGCGTGCCGGTCATCCTCGGCGCCGCGCCGCAACTGAATTTTGTGGTGCCGTGCGAGATCATACTCGGAGGCTACGCGCTGCTCTTAGTCCAGGGTTTTATTATCGCCACTCTCGTCATGCGCGACCGGCGCGACAGGTGTGCCAGCATCACCGCCTGAAACCGCGAGAGCCAGGGGTTTCCTCGATATCCAAAGAGATGTGGTCAATCGCCAGATACAGCGCCGGTTACTCGAGGCGACTGTTGAGCCTTCGGGCAAAAACATGTCGTCGCTGCAGAGCCTGTGCGTCATATTCATGTTGCTACCTATCGGATTGTGGAGGACACTGGCTTTCAGGCGTCGCCTGAAGGCGGAAACGATGGATTTCGAGAAGATCGGACGGACACGCCTTATGGTGCGGCTGCCGAGGCATCGGCAACAGCTTGCGAAGCTAAGGCTCCTTTCGCTGAGTACCCTGTTAGAGGCTTGTGGCATCGCGGTGATCACCCGGGATGAACTCCAAGGACACACGATCTCAGGCGAATCTCTGATCGCCCAATACGAAAGCAACTGTCAGGCGATCGAAGACAAAGTGGTGAGATTGCTCACCAATATCAGTGCCCGCTTTGTTAATTGGGTGCCCGCCTCTTCGCCTGTGACTTTCTCGGCGATCTGACACTGCTTCCCTTCGCACTGTTTGCTTCACCCTCGAACGCTAGAGGCAGACGATGGAGCAACAGCACTATTTCCACGTCGTCGTTTGGACCGCTCAGAGTGGTGACGAACCGATTTTTCTGTTCGGGGACCTGAGTGAAAAGCAGCTCAAAAGGCAATTTCTCAATCCCTATCACACCGGCGGGAACATCTTTGCGCAGCAGAAAGTTCTGAAAGCCACGGAGCTCACGGCGGTCAGGATCATCGAAACGCCGAATGTGAAGGACGAAGCTCTCAAGGCGGTGCAAGAACGCAGTTTGTGGCGGATAGAGGAGTTTAGGCGACAGCGAAAGTGGGCATCCATGACGTCAGCCGGCTATGGATGGGACGATGACGACATTGCCTATGCCGGCAAAGACGTCACCACCAGCTATGTCAACGGTAAGCCTGGTTCCCCTAGCCTACTGAGCCAAATCACTCACAATCATTGGGTCCGAGTCGTGAGCGCCGGGCTGGTCCTTCTCTTACTGCTTGCGTGGCTTAACGTTTGAGGACCCAACCATCGGGTTACTGGACCTTTGGCTTGCGGACGGATGCAGTGCCGCGAATGCCGTCCACGAGCAGAGGCTCAGTCATGCTACGACGAGCGCGCCGGCGAAATCCGGAAGGGTTAGCGCTTCTCTGGCGCGATACAGAACGGCCATCGTACTGGCGCGGCCCTACTGGCGTTGTCGCAGCTCACGTTGTGAGCAATGCGATCTGAGATTGAAAAAGGGCCCAGAACGCCACGAGGATGATCTGGAGCCTTCCGTCTGAGCGTTCGAATTCACAGACGCGCCATCTATCGCTGGAAATTCACTGATTTCAAGTAAGCGGCCAACAGACCCCGTCTGGCGGGGAGGGAGCCGTCGGATATTCCCGATATCGGATACCGAATTCACCCATAAAACGACGATCCCCAGCATTTGAAAACTGACCTCACGCTTGGTCTTCGGCTCCCTTGTGTTGGTCGATCCGCGAAGAAGTGAAGGTGACAGCGCTGGGGGGCCAAAGCGGTCGCATATGGCGGCTTGAAATCGCCTTCCGTGGTCCTACCTACCATTGCGTTGCCCACCTTGAAGGAGCGCAGCCATGGAACTCACCGTGGTGCCCATCGTCAAGCCGGACGCCGCCAACTTCATCTTTGGCCAGTCGCATTTCATCAAGACTGTGGAAGACCTCCACGAGGCGCTGGTGGGCGCGGTTCCTGGCATCCGCTTCGGGCTGGCCTTCTGCGAGGCCTCCGGTAAGCGGCTGGTGCGCTGGTCGGGTAATGAAGAAGCCATGCTCACCCTCGCACGTGACAACGCATTGGCCATTGGCGCCGGCCACACTTTCCTGATCTTTCTGGGCGATGGATTCTTTCCCGTCAACGTGCTGGCTGCGGTGCGCGCGGTGCCAGAGGTCTGCCGCATCTATTGCGCGACGGCCAACCCGACGCAGGTGATAGTCGCTGAAACGGAGCTGGGCCGCGGCGTGCTCGGCGTGGTGGATGGCGCCTCACCGCTGGGTGTCGAAACCGACGCGGACATTACGTGGCGGAAAGACCTGCTGCGAAAGATCGGCTACAAGCTTTAGTGTCTGGATTAGGAGACGTCAGGGTGCCCTTACGGACAATACCGTCAAGCCCATGATCCAGGCAGGGACTCGTTCGTGCGACGCCAACGTTATGGTGCATGCGGTCGGCCGCACGCCATCTCCCTGGGGGCCTGGCGGCACTCTCATTGTTCGAGGATGGATTTGCAGCACAGTACGAGTCCATACTCGGAGAGACGTTTCTTGCGACCCGAAGGTTCGTCGGTTGTCGTCGATTGATGGCCCGACTTTCGAGCATCCGCCACCCCTACCCCTTGCGCGAATGCTGGAACCAGATTTCCCCTAAAATATATCGCATGGGCGAGCGGCGTTCGCTTCCGCGGGGCCCCTATATAGAAGCTTGATTGGGGGAGTTCCGGAACAACCCCACAATCGCACCCGCAATCTCCGCCTTTAATGAGACGCGGCTCTTCTGGCCGGGGGACGGCTTTCGTCGGCCTTGAAGGTGAGTTATATTACGCATCGCTTATATACAAGGGAGTGCGGTGAGATGTGCCAACCTTTCAGCGCTCTATTGCCAGCTACTTGCCTGGAGGGGGATAGAGATGGAAGACGATCGGACCACAATAACCGCGGAGTTTCAGGGTTTCGAAATCAGTATTGTCTCACGGGAGCCGCTTCTTGGGACACTTGAACTGACCTCATTCACGGGCGCGAACATCGAAGTCCCTTTGGATTACTACAGCGCAGAAGCCCTTGTTTCGGCGCTCGTACAATTTCTGGCGCAAGGCAGCAATGACTGACAGACCTTTCGCCGACTGCATCAGGCGCTCTTTCTCTCTGACGAGTACCGGCGAACCGGTAAGCTCATCAAGCCCAAAGGTTCGCATCTAACTATTTGGTCCCAGGCCGAAGTTGGGTGCCCTGCCCGAGTACCGGATCGACAATATCTAGACCTCGGTGGTGTGCGCGCGCCGTTGAAGCCGTAAAGCAGCGGCGCGGGCCGCCTCTCGAACGTTCCGCTTTTTTTATCCAGAACGGAAGCATCCGAGTCGCTCTCAGCGTAGGGTAAGGGGATAATACCGGAGCCGACCCCAAGCGGGGGCAAAGCTTCTTCAGCCGCTCGATTTTAAGAGCTTCAGGTGTGTTTGTTTCCAAAGATTTCGAAGTGATGAATTTCGACGGTCTCAACGAGGTCCGCCTCGTCCTCTAGTAGAATCGGCACTGCCATTCATGTCCAGCAGCCTTCTTAATTGACTCAACATCTTTCCAAATCGAGATCATCCAGAATTCCCGATCCCGTGGGTCGATCGGCTTGCCGGGATAAAATGCGATGAGACCTTCCTGCTGGCGGAGCCACGGTATCGAAATTCCCTCAACCTTGTTCTTCCAATCCGCCAGCCTGCCTGGCAGAACGCGAACACGGAAAATTCGTACAATCATTGAAGTACCCCCGCACCAGAATGCGTCCACACACCTCTAAGGGAGACCACCATTTTATCACTCGACCTCTTTCCCTCCCATCACCGCGCGGGGCACTTCATTTGTTCAGTGGTGATGAGGTGACAGCAGTCGGAAGGCCCTGCAAAGCACTTGGGATGCGTGTTGAAGGAGAATTCCGCATCAACTGCTCATTTGGGCCCCTTGACACGAAATTCGCGCTGTATCCGCACTCTTGCAACTCGGCTTGCGCACGAGGCTCCGCCGGCGCAACTCGCCTTGTACGGATGATGGAGGCAGCATGAGCGAGGTAGACCTCCTTCGCGAAGAAATTGCCGAGCTCGAAGCCCAGATCCTCCGCATCAAGAACAGCATGAACAAAGCCGATAACGGCGTGAAGCTGCAGAAGCTCGCGGTGATCACCCGCCTTCGTGACCGGTTTAATCGGTCTCTGGCAACCCTCGAAAAGCGCGGGGCGGCAGCATAATCGCGAGCAAGTTCCCCGGTCCCGGCGAAAGCCGCATGAAGTCAATGCAGCTTTGTGACCCTAGCCTCGGCAATGGCCGCCGCGAACGCATCTCGCGCTTGCTCCCACGGGTAGGTGCCAAGCATGGCGTCCGTGCATTTGTTCAGGGCGGCCAAATAGGCGACGCCATAGTCGACAGGCCAACTCTCGCTAAGCAGCATAGCTGCCCTGGCGGGAGTCCACACCATTTGAACTCCGTCGAGTTCCGGAAGCTGGATGATCACGCATTCGTTCCAAGTTTCGATCATCGGCGCCTCCGTTTCCTTACTGAATTAACCGCGGGATGCAACCTTCGTTCCGTCAGGGTTGTGCTGGCTGGATTCACGCTTTCAGCTTCGGTGGCTTGTCATTCTCATCCGGGTTCGGATTGGGAACCTCGTCCGGAAGGACGTCGGGCTCTGGTTCCTCGATGGGCGGCTGCGGCACGTCCGACGGCATGCCTGGAAATTCGGGATCGGGGGGCCTCGGGATCGGTTCAGTCGGCATCGTTTTCGACTCCTGTTTAGGAGGTCAACCGATACCGGACTGTGTTTGTTCCAAGATTCGATCGAGGTGGCCGCATGATTAAGCTCCGTCTCCCACCCGTCGACAGGCTGGGAACAGAGAGGCCGCAAGCGCAACCTCTGATGTCGTCATGAGGCGCCGCCGCGTCATCGAAGGGCGTCGTCACCCCGCTACTCCGTATTAAACAGAAGCTCATGAAGGCCTGCCACGGCTTGGAAGTCGAGATGGTCAAGTGAGCAACGCCGAACTGTTTCGCAAGATGCCGAGGCCGGCGCGCCGGCGGAAGAGATCGCGCTTGCGTGTCGATGCCGGCATGGACGAGATCTCTGCGGGTTGGACGGCACTCCAAGTTCAAGAACAACACGCGCGACAGGCCCTCAACATTGCGAACGATGAGCAGAAGAGTACCGACTGGGTAAGCGCGACCACCCAGGGACCGCGGTCTAGGGGTGGTCGCGACACGTAAAAGCTCTACTGAGCAGGCGTCGTAGTTGAAGGTTGCGTCGTAGACGGCTGCGCAGTCGACGGTGTCGTTGTTGACGGCTCCGTAGTGGACGGTGTGGTCGTCGACGGTTGGGTGGTTGACGGCTCAGCGGTCGACGGTGCTGTTGTAGATGGCGTGGTCGTCGACGGTTGAGATGTCGTCGGCTCAGTCGTGGTCGCAGGCGGTGTTGCGGTCTCCGGGGTCGTTTCCTTCTTTGGCATTAGAAGGACGACGAGGATGATGACCACCACGGCAAGAATTATTCCAAGGACGGTATTTCGGCTCATGCTTGGCTCCTCTTGGATGCATCCGACTCGCGAATTGTATCACGGCAACCAAAACCGGAGATGAACAGGTAAACTGGGCGAGGGCGAAGTCCGCGTCGCAAGCGATCGCTTCGGCCTTTTTGTTGGGCGTTTAATCTTCCGAAAGTTGCTCTGCCGTCGCTGCGACCTCGGAATTACCGAACGTGCCCTCGACATACTTGAAAACAAGTATGCTCATGATCGAGGCGACAATTGCAATCACGACTATACGCATGCGGCTGTTCCGGTGGTCGTTGGCGATCTACGACGGGCAGCAACGACACGGGAAATAGGGTTTATTCTCTAATGCTCATCGAACGGTATGAGAACGCCATGGCTACGAAAATGGTATCCTGGCCCGTTTGGATCTGAGGAATATTTGGGCCGCCTGTGCACTCCGGCGACGGTTGCCCCAGGAGTGTGAGCAGTACGAGTTGAGCGTTGCCGGTTCGAATGTCGGCGCTTCTTCGCTTCCATGGTCGCTTCGGTCATGTCTCCTGACCACGGCGGCCGCTTGCAGCAGCACCTATCTCGTCATCATCGAAATGGGCCGGCCGGATGACCCGGTCGGGCGTCATCCATTAGGCGTCTCGCCTGGTGTCGTTCTGCGGGTCTCGTCCAAGGCTCCTTTGGCACCTTCGATCGCTCCTTCTGCGGCGGCATCGGCCGTAGCCGCGAGATGGTCGCGCACGCGGTCCGAGGCCGCGCCGGCGGTAACATCCTCCAGCGCCGTTGCAGGCAGCGCTGCTCCAATGGCTGCACCGATCGCAAACGCAAGCGCGCCGCCAACGAGAGGCTGGTCGCGAAAGTTCTTGAGGATGGCAGCGTTCAGCTGTGCTCCTTGAGTCTGAGCAATCTGGCGGACGCCGCGAGCACTGTCCGCCGCCGATCGGCCGGCTTCTGCAATCGTATCGGAAATGCCGCTTGCTGCGCTCTTCATCTCTCGCCAGGTAGCCGACCCCCAGCCGGAGGCTTCGTCGAACAACCTTCCCGTTTCATCACGGATGTCCTCGATCGGTGATCCGGATGCGTCGGTGAAGCCGCGATAGACGGCGCCACTCGGATCCACGAAATGACCGGCCCTGTGGCCGGCCGCATCGGTTCGGGCGCGAAAGCGACTGCCTCCCTGATCTTCGAAATGGCTGTATCGTTCGCCAAAACTTGCCTCGACCGGCCCAACACGCCGAAGACTGCCGTTCACGAAAGCGAGTGGATAGTTGTCTACACCGTTATCGGGGGCCGAAGCTTGAGGTGCACGGGACGCAGGATCCGCCAGCAGCCACGCAAGGCCGATGCCCGTCAGGGCTACCGGAATGGGGTTCGACTTCATCGCGCCGCCGAGATTCTTGAGAAATTCTGCTCCTCCGCTCCTCCTCGCATAGGCAAGAAACTCATCCATCAGTTCGCCAGGCGACATCCGTTCCTGGATAGCGTGAAGCTTTTCTTCGATCCTTTGGCGATCGGCTTCGATCTCGCGCTGCAACTGAGCAGACGAATGCGTGTCCACGGTCATCGTACTGTCTCCTTCGCCACTTCGAGGTCACGGTGGAGGGACGCCGTCGTTTTGTCGAAGCGCACGCTGCGGTTTCCGAGCCCGGCGAGGCTACGCGAGATCATCACCCATGCGAGAAGACCCACGACGAGACCGACGACGACCGCTGATAGGGCATCAGCGTTCGCCTCCTGCATTCCTTGCGCAATGAGGAAGGCGCCGAGCCCTTGCACGACCGCGCCCAAGAGTACACCAACGGCCGCTATTGCGAAGATAAGCCCAACGACAAACGTCTCGATGCTGCCGATAGCCCGATTTAGGTTCTCGCCTGCCTCGGCCTTCGCGAGATCGATTTCCTTTCGGAAAAGCCCGGATATGTCTGTCACCAATCCTGTCATGAGGTCGGATAAGGAGCGGTCATCACGAGGGTCAAGCATCGCGCAATTCCTTTTCAAAGTCCCAGTCGCCTTCCTTGCGGTGTGTCGCAGCGGAATTCGGTTGGGCAACATTCGGGGTGATGTGGGACCGTTCGGCCGAGGCAGACAGGAATCGGCTTGCCGCCAGTCCAGCAATTGCTGCGATTCCGAGAAAGGCGAGAGGCTGCTTTCTCCCGAAATCTTCTGCCATAGCCGCTATTTCGCCCAGTTCTCGGTTTTCACAATCGCGCGCCAGCCGTCCGATTGAATTCCCAATTTGCTGTGTGTAGCGCCCAAGCGCCGGTTGCTCCGACTGGCGAAGTTCGGATCCGACCTTTTCCACGGCGCTTGCTAAACCGCGCAGTTGGCGGGCCAGCGCGCTCTTTTCGTCATCCACGGCCCGCATTGCGGCTCTTTTCGCTTGATTGACTTGATCATCACCGGGTGAGCTTTCATCAGCCTGGCTTTCATCCAGCCACTCGGCAGAACGATTTCCAAGACCTTCCCGGTATCGACCGCGCTCCTCGGACGGTGAGAAACTTTGTTGTTGCTGGGGTCTGCGGTCCTTTGGGTCGTCGATCATTTGCGCCTCCTCTTGGTCAGGCGCGAGCCCGATCCATTGAGCTTCAAACCAGCGAATTTGATCCTTGTTCCTTTGATATCGGCGCAGTCCGGATTGCTCGACGAACCAGACTTCAAGGAGCTGTAAACCCTCGGTTCCTAGTGACTTGAACAGGCGCGATAGCTTCAATGTGGTACCCGCCTGCGGGAGCTTGGCGTGGAGCGAGGAGGGTCCGCCCGCACCTACCAACCGGGACGCTGCCCTACGTCTCGCGGTGGGCAGGAATTGCCAACGAGTGGCTACTTGACTCGTTGTTGCGTGAGGGCGCTACCGGGTGGCGCCAGTCTTTCTGCCTGCTTGGGTGTGACCGCTGCAGCCAAGGTAGGTTCGGGCGGCGGTCGGCTGTCCCTTCCCGAATGGAAGATGGGGGAGCCTCCTCCGGGGGTGGAAGCTCCCCGGGGCTGTGTGCGACTACAAGATCAGCCCACAACTCATCCATTCTGGGTAAAAAAAGGCCCCGATGAAGCGGGACCTGAGGTGAACCAGCGCCCGGCTTTCGCTAGCCGGTCGAGAATTGCGAGCATTAACGACCTCGGTGGGCCCCACATCTAACGGGGACACTAATGGCAGGCGGGGCCCAGAGGCGCCTCGATCGGGTCGAAGATCGAGAACATATCCAAACCTAGGGCGGCGGAAAAGGTTCCGCCATGGGACCTCAGTCCCAGACGGCCAGCGCAAAGGTCTTAGGTTCGTTGTCGCACCCTACCGTCGCGTTAGTTTTCTTCTTAGCCCAAGCAGCACAGCCCTTAACTGCCTTGGGCGGGCAACGGCGCCGGAGCGCCCCTTGCAGTCAGCAGGGACCAGCTTTGATGTCGTTGCCCAATTGAAGGATTGAGGATTTGCGAATGTACGAACGACACACTTACGGAACGCCACAGAGGAAGTTTACGACGGCCCTCCCAATCGGAGTAATGCTTCTATCAATGGCGGTAATCGCTGCTTACCTGCTGGTCGGGGGCGCTTTGAGCGACGGCGGCCGTCCGATCGCCACTGTCCTTCCGAAGCTCTCCGTGGCCACTTCGCGATAGCAGCCGGTCCGGCAAGGCTCTTGGGCGGGGTGGCGTCCCCATCTACCGACCCCGCAGCTTAAGAGCACGAGTCTGGAACATCAAAGAGCTGAGTCTGGAATGTACAGTGAGCAACCAGCAATAAATCCGAAGAGCTGCAACCGTGCCCTGAGGTGGTCAATCGCTTTGGCGTCGGGCCAACCATCGAGCGAAAGTGACGTTCCTCGGGGCGAGAACACATGGTCGTGATCTGACCTGCCGCCGGTCTCCTTCCTGATACGCCCGATGTAGCCGACACTGTTGCTGTCCAGTTCGGTGCGAGGCCGTTGGCAGCGAGGTTGATTGGGTCGATCTTGCGTTCAAAGGTGGGCTCGCAGGACACGGAAACAAGTGGTTGACGCAGAGGTTCCCGCCCCTCGCGGCCATGGCAGTTAATCCCTTTGGATTCCGGATAGCCACTTCGAGTTAAGGAGCTACTCCGTGACCACCCATTTGCTGTAACGACCTAAGTCCCAGCCGGTCCGCCAATGGTCTGAGGTCAATTGTCGCGTATTTCGATTACGGCATATTCTGATTCAACCAGGGCGTCTTCGCCTCAGCGCCAAGGTCTCTTAAGCGGCTCCAGAGCCGCCCGCCCGTCCGGGCCGCTGTGGGCCACTGGAAAATCAATGAGGCTGCTTGGGTGAAGCAATGAAGAACGTAACTCTACCGATAATCGCCCCTCCAACCCGCCGAACCAAATACGAACAGAGCAGCGATGAATGCCAAGAAGCCCTCAGAGAGGCGTTCGGGGTGTTCGTCGATTATTGTACGGCAGCGGGCTGGTCTGATGATGACGTCGCCATAGCGTTGATCCAAATCGCTGACGAGCACCTCTGCTCTCTTGCTATCTTGGCTGACTTCTCCGCCGTTGTGGACCAGACCACAGGAGCTGAACTGGCAAAATTCTAGCAAGTCCCCGTCCCAATCAACTCCGCGCTCCAGGGTCCATCCCACACGTGGCCCATGCCCCGAAATCTTGCTAGCACTTTTGCGCCCAGCGACCACTCGGCGCCTCGGCCTACCTCACTTCAGATCCCACATCGGGAGGAAACCAGCATGAGCAAAGCCCTCTGACGCGCCTGATGAGCGAGGGCGAAATTCCTGCATTCGTCGGACGTGATCGAGGCTGGGTGTGACACCAGCGCTGTGAGGCACGATAAGTATGTGATTGGCGATGACGACGAACAGGACGTCGCGATCGAAGAGCTCAACTGCATTGGAGAGAAGTACGGCAACCGCAATCTACAGAAACTGGAGATTGACGCCCATTTGCGGTCGATCGGGAGGTTTGTGGATACCACTTGGCCGAAAACGCGACACTCGCGCGTACTCGAGCAGCCCCGCCGTCGAGTAACTGACGCGCCACAATAACGACCGCTCCGATCCGTTATGAGCGGCCTCAATCACCCTTTTTGGCTATCTTGTCGGATTGATTAGCCGATATTATTTTTTCTTCACACTCGATTTTCGAAACTACGGGGCTCCGGCGAAGGGAACCTCGCGCCGCCCCTGGGAAAGGAGGTCGCGCATGCATTCCCTGCCTAGATCGATGGCGCTTCTCCCTCACGAAATGAACGAGATCGATCGGATCTTCCAAGACATCCTGCGCGAACGCGGGCTGTCGCGAGATTGTGAGACGGCAGAAGTGATCGCAAGACGCATTCTCAGTTGTTACCAGAGAGGCATTCGAGAGAGCGGCGCCCTGAAATACATGACCG
This sequence comes from Ensifer sp. Root278, assembly GCF_001429285.1. GTDB lineage: Bacteria > Pseudomonadota > Alphaproteobacteria > Rhizobiales > Rhizobiaceae > Ensifer. The sequence goes on along the minus strand of NZ_LMJJ01000043.1, from coordinate 30,350 downwards.
GTTTCGACAAAAGATCGGTGGCGCCAGCGAACGCTGAAGCGCTCATCCACGGTAATCCGGAAGTCTCGATGCAGGAGATCGCAGGAGAGCCATCCGTCCAGATAAGTCCGGACGATGTTGATATGCTTCAACGAACATTCGATCGGGTGTGCATCTGGTGCAGCATTCCACGCTACGGAAAGCGCGCTCAAATGTTGGCCCGGAATATCATCGAGCAATTCCGCAACGGGGTGAGCGATGAGGCTGCGCTGTTCGAGAGCGCCATGTGGCAGGAGCAGCACTCCGACGTTGCTCAGTATCGGCCGGACGCATAGGGAACATTCGCATCGGTGACCGTTCTTTGCTTTGCCGATGATCCACGACGCCGGATGATCGACCGGGCTCCGAGGAGCAGCCTATGTCCACGGAGCCTGCCAGGTACACGCTTGCCCTTTCGGGGCCATTCTTTTTGGCTCGCTCCCTGCCGGCAGGAACCTTTCCGCCGTATGCGCGTTTCTCGCGTGTCTTGGTCCCGACACCCCCGCTCGGGATCACATGGCAGGCTTCACCAAATCCCCGGAGTGAAGTCCGAAGGTAGCCTCTGGCCTCGTCACCCCGACGGGGCCATTTCTTTTAAGGAACCATTCCGAGAACACGCGCGTTGTTAGGCTCGCCAATGATCCAAAATCCCTCCGGATCAAGGTAGAGCTCCATCGACGTTCGGGCGGAGGTGGGGCTCTTCTATTGCAACTTGCGGGAACACATTCCAGCGGCGCTCCGAATAACTACAACTTCTGAAATATGCGCGAACGGTTGTGGAACGCTCGCGGCACGAAAGAGGTCCACGCAGCTTTCCCTAACCCAAGTGGATGAGGAACATAGGCGAACGCCCAGCTCATCCATGCTGGGTAAAAAAACGCCCCGCCGAAGCGGTACCGGTGAGGTGAACAGCGCCCGGCTTTCGCTAGCCGGTCGAGAATTGCGAGCATCAGGGACCTCGGTAGGCCCACCTCTAGCGGGGACACTGATGGCAGGTGGGCCCTACAGGCGTCTCGATCACGGGGACCGAGCACCTATTCTCAACATAGGGCCGACAAAATGTTCCTCCATGGGGACTTAGGTCCCGTCAGCTCGGCGTCACGGCCTCGAAACGTCAGGGCGATCCTTCCCGCGCTGGGCTCCAGCGGTTTGTCGGCAGAACCGGAAGGCACTTGAGCTATCTGGGTCCCCGGGGGGCTTGGGTCTGGCCCACGCGGTTCCCGACGATACGTTATGCGATCCTAGAGGCATACAACGAGAACAGGAATCCCCTTACCGCACCGCGGAACACAGGACGATCACAGGGCGCCGCTCGGATTCGTAGAGGGTTTCCTCGACCCGCCCTTCAATGCGGCGGCAAACTTCCAGCACTTTGTGCGCATCCCCCGACCCTCCTCCAATGCCATGAATTGGAACCGTCGATTGCTGGGCTCGGGCTGTAGCGACGCGGGCGTATCTTTGGCCTGCTCACGCCTTCATCCCTCCACCGCCGCTCGACCCTCATTTTGGAATTGACTAATTAGTCATTGTGATTTTATAGTCAATATTGAGGAATGGGAGTTGGAGGAGAGCGATCAATGGACGTGCAAGCCTCGCGCGATGTCGCGATCAGGCCGTTTTTCCATGCCGTCGAAACCGAACATTTCGACTGGCGGACCGCATCGATATGGTAGCCATAAGATCCAGAGTGAACCGGCAGGTTCTCCGAACTATCCTCTTTGCCCTGCCGAAGGTGCTCAACCACACGGCGTCCCGGGCTCCCGCATTTGCGGAGCGGCTGAAACAGCACGACGTCACCGCGTGGATCGGCCTGCAGGACGGCAGCATCGGCCGCATCGTGGAAATCCGAGGCGGCAAATTCCGCTCCCGTCCGGGCACGGCGGCCGAGGGCGAAGTGGTCATGTCCTTCAAGGACGTGGCGACCGCCTTGAAACTCTTGCTACCCAATCGCGATCAGGGTGAGATCATCCACGCGGCCAAGAACTTTAAGGTGGTGACCACCGGGCCCGATGAACTGATTGTCTGGTTCACGCAGACTCTCAACATGAGCGAGACCGCCGGCGTGGCCATGGGGATGCCCATGCCCGATGGCAGCCATCGCTTCACCACCTGCACCAACGGCGGTCCCCTGTTCGTCTATGTCAAGGATGGACGCATTCTGCGGGTTACGCCGATCGAGTTCGACGATACCGACCCGGCCACCTGGGTGATCGAGGCTCGCGGCCGCAAATTCAGTCCGCCTCGGCGGGCGCTGGTAGCGCCGCACGCCTTGACGATGAAATCCCTCGTCTATTCGGACAAGCGTATCCTCTACCCGATGAAGCGGGTGGATTTCGATCCCAATGGCGAACGCAATCCCCAGAACCGCGGCAAATCCGGCTACGTGCGGATCAGTTGGGATGAGGCGCTGGACATCGTTGCCACGGAGATCAATCGGCAGAAGCGCGTCCACGGGCCCGGTTCCATCACGTTCCCGATGTCGTCCCACCACCAGTGGGGCAATGTGGGCTATTACCTGAGCTCGCTGATGCGCTTCGCCAACTTGAACGGATTCACCCGGGTCGCGGCCAATCCGGACAGTTGGGAAGGCTGGTACTGGGGCGCAATGCATCATTTCGGCAATTCAATGCGGGTCGGCGTGCCTGCGGGCTATGGCGGGGTCGAGGATTGCCTGAAGGAAGCCGAGATGATCGTCTTCTGGTCCTGCGATCCCGAAAGCACCAATGGAGCCTATGCGGGGTTTGAGGGCACGACACGTCGTCTATGGGCCAAGGAACTCGGCATTGAGTTCGTGCATATCGACCCGCATTGCAATCCGACAGCCCAGTTGCTGGGCGGACGCTGGTTTCCCGTCCGGCCGCAGACCGACGCGGCCCTGGCCCAGGCCATCATGTATGTTTGGGTCACGGAACGCCTCTATGACGAGGAATACGTCGCGACCCGCACCACCGGCTTCGACGAATGGAAGGCGTACCTGCTGGGCGAAACCGATGGCGTTCCGAAGACTCCTGAATGGCAGGAGGCCGAGACCGGCATACCTGCCAGGGACGTGCGCGCCCTGGCCCGCAAGTGGGGCGGCAGGAAGGTCTATCTAGCTGTTGGCATGACCGGCACGGGGTTCGGCGGCGCAGGCCGCGGCGCGACCGGAGCCCAGTGGGCTCGCTGCATGATCATGATGATGGCCATGCAGGGCTGGGGCAAGCCGGGCGTCAATTTCGGCGGTCTCCAGATCGGGGTCCCGCACGACCTGCATTTCTATTTTCCGGGCTATGCGGATGGAGGGATTTCCGGCGACCTGGCGTGGACCGGCAATGCGGTCAACAATTATCAGCGCATGCCCCACATCCTGACGATGAATCCCGTCAAGCAGATGGTGCCGCGCCAGCAACTGCCCGACGCGATCATCACCGGTCACGCCACCGGCTATCTCTGGGACGGCATGGCCCAAGAGGCCCAGTTTGCGCCTTTCAGCTATCCTATGCCGGGCTACTCGCCGATACACATGATCTACCGCTACGGCGGATCGTCCCTCAGCACCGTAACTCGATCGGGACGCTGGGTGGACGCCTATCGGCACGAGAGCATCGAGTTTGTGGTGAACCAGTCCATCTGGATGGAGGGCGAGGCCCAGTTTGCCGATGTCATCCTGCCGGCCTGCACTTCGCTGGAGCGCTGGGACATCGGCGAATGGGCGAATTCCGGAGGCTACGCCCATCACGGCGTCAACGTGGTCAACCATCGCGTCATCACCCTCCAGCATAAGTGCATCGAGCCCTTGGGCGAGTCGAAGTCCGACTACGACATATTCACAGCCATCCTGACCCGGCTGGGCCTGGGCGCCGTCTTCAGCGAAGGCTGCAGCGAACTCGACTGGGTCAAGCGGGTGTTCGATTCGTCAGATCTGCCCGGCGAAATTTCCTGGAAGAAATTCTGTCGCAAAGGTTACTACGTCGTGCCGCCCGAAAAGCCGGAACTGCGCCAGCCCGTCGACATGCGCTGGTTCGCCGAGGGCAGGCGCAAGGATCTGCCGGAACCACTTCCGATGCCATCCCAGTATGCCGAAGAGTTCGGCATGGGCCTGCAAACGCCGAGCGGCAAACTCGAATTCGTGCCCGAGATCCTCAAGCGGAACACGGCGGACAATCCGGATCGGCCACCGATCAATCACTACATTCCCTCCTGGGAAGGGCGGAGCACCACCGAGCTGACGGAGCGCTATCCGCTGCAGATGATCGCCACACATAGCCGCTACAGCTTCCACACCAGCATGGATGGCAAGAACAGCGCGGTTAATCAGGTGGAGGACCATCGTGCCTTGGTTGCAGGCCATCGCTTCTGGTTGCTGCGGATCAACCCGGCCGATGCCGCCACCCGCGGCATTGGTCATCGTGACCTGGTGAAAATCTTCAACGATCGCGGAGCCGTGATCTGCGCCGCCGACATTTCGGCCCTGGTGACCCCGGGCGTCGTCAAGTCCTATGAGGCCAGCGCCGAGTTCCAGCTTATCGAAGTTGAAGGAGAGACCGTAGAGGTCGGCGGCTGCTTGAACATCCTTACCCCGGACCGGTCGCAGACCCGCGGAACCAGCAGCATGGCTCCCAATTCCTGCCTTGTGCAAATCGAGAAGTGGCAGAACGCGGACGCCTTCAAGATGGCTGCGCGGCGTAGGAGGAAGTCTTGAGCAAATGGAATCTGATCATCAACGTCGGCCGCTGCGAGAACTGCCACAATTGCGTGATCGCGGACCGGGACGAACATGTCGGCAACGACTTTCCGGGCTACGCGGCGCCGGCTGCTGCAGTGGGAGAGAGTCCGATCCGCATCCTGCGCCGCGTACAGGGCAGTGCGCCGATGGTGGAGACCACCTATTTGCCAGTGATGTGCAACCACTGCGATGACGCGCCCTGCATGCGATATGCGGGCGACGCCATCCGCAAACGCGACGACGGTATCGTTATCATTGATCCAGAGAAGGCTAAGGGCCGCAAGGACATTCTCGGCTCGTGCCCGTACCGGGCAATCGTCTGGAACGAGGAGCAGCAGGTGCCGCAGACCTGGATCTTTGATGCCCACCTGCTCGATCAGGGCTGGCAGCGGCCTCGCTGCCAGCAGAGTTGTCCGACGGACGTCTTCGAGGCGGTGAAACTAGATGACGCCGCTATGGAGCTAAAGGCGGCCACCGAGGGGCTCAAGGTGCAAAAGCCCGAGCTCGGAACCAAACCCCGCATCTGGTACCGGGGTCTGGAACGGTGGGAGACATGCTTCATAGGCGGCAGCGTCAGCGCCGACATCGCCGGGGCGGTGGAATGTCTCGAAGGGGCGGAGGTAACCCTATCCCAGGCAGGCAAGTGTCTCGCGAGAGCCACGACGAACAGCTTCGGCGATTTTGGCTTCGACGGTTTGCGGGGTGACGGAAGCACATATCGTGTCGAAGTGTCCCATGCCCATGGCAGCGTCTGGCGCGACTGCGTCCTGTCCGAGAGCGTCTATCTGGGCGAACTGAGGTTGGCCCGTCCCGGCGCCGCAGATTCGCGGGGGGGCGCCGATGCTTGAGAGTGATAACTGCCGCTCGGGCATGCCCCACCGGCGAACAAGCCGGCAGGAGAACCGGGAAACGAATGTTGCCCGTATTCTAAGCGCGGCAGAGAAATTGTGCGCTCTCTATGGTTCCAGGAAAACGAACGTGTGCGACATCGCCAGCTACCTCAAGATGTCGCCAGCAAACGTCTATCGTTTTTTCTCTTCCAAAGTGGCGATATATGACAGGCTTGTTACGCGGGTGCTCGAAGACAATTTTCCCGTCATCCAACTCGGCTCCGGAACCCTTACGAGTGCCGAAACGCTCCGAGAGTTCATTCTGGGGCTGCATGGAGGGGCCCTTGCTCTCATGCGGGATGAGGACAAAATATTCGAGCTGCTCACGATCGCCGATGATGAGCGCTGGCCCGCTTTCGAGGCACACGCACAACGCGTTAAGGGCATCGTCGCTGAACTTGTCGAACAGGGTGTTGATGCACAGGAATTTCGACAACAGGACAGTGTTCGGGCCGCTGAATGCCTTTGCGCGTCAACTGCGGCACTCTGGGAGCCCAAAGCGATAAAGAATTTCAATCTCAGGCACCCGCTCATCACGCCCGAAGTCCTGATTTCCTTCAGTGTTGCGGCCCTCCGGAAGGGTCCTTCTTAAGGCTGGCGATGATTGCCGGCACCAGTCTCGCTGCAGTGCCATTGGTGCTGCAGGGCCATAGGACCTGGGCGGATGGCGGCTCCGACGCTGCGGAGTTCGTGCTCCAGGCACTTGAGATCGAGCCGGAGGAAGCTCGTCGCATCGCTAATTGGGAGTTGCCGCCGGTGTCCAAGTGAGCCGGCGCAGACCTACAGGGAGGAAGATCACTATGCTCGCAAAAACCCATGGCGGCGTCAGTCGCCCCATTGCCACATTGCCCGATGTTGAGGCATTCGAGCAAATCCCTTTGCCGGAGCGTAACCTCCCGGCAAGCACCTATGAGATGCTTGCGCACGGCGCCGCTGTCGCGCCGGATCAGCTTGCCCTGTCCTTCTTTCTGCGCTCTGAAAACTTCCGTGATCCCGTCGTCTGGACGCACGCCGAGCTCCTCGCTGACATCACGAGGACAGCCAATGCCCTGCGGCGGCTGGGCATCGGTCGCGACGACGTCGTGGCCTTCGTGCTGCCCAATCTGCCCGAAGCGCATTTCGTGATCTGGGGTGGCGAGGCGGCGGGCATCACCTTCGCGATCAATCCGCTGCTTGAATCGGGACAGATCTGCGAGCTCCTCATTGCCGGGAAAGCAAAATGGCTCGTCACACTGGCCCCCTTTCCGGGAACAGACATCTGGCAGAAGGCGATCAAGGCCGCGGCGAATGTACCGGATTTGCAGGGAATTCTGACCGTCAGTTTTGAACCGTATTTCCGCGGCACCACCGAGGAAGCCACGGAGGTACGCTCACAGGCTCGGGATGTCGGCGGCCTTTCTATCCCCGTTCTCAGCCTGCGTCAGGAAATTGCCGGGGAACGCGGCGACGGGTTGACCTTCGAGATGCCCAATCCCGGAGATATCTCTTCATACTTCTGCACGGGCGGCACAACCGGACTGCCCAAGATCGCCGCGCGCACCCATTTGTCGGAGGTGTTCGACGCCTGGTCCACCCAAGCCTTTATCGGGAGTGTGTTCGCACCGGGCAAGGCGATCTTCTGCGGCCTGCCGCTCTTCCACGTCAATGGACAGTTGGTGACAGGCCTCATCCCGTGGTCGCAAGGCGGGCATGTCGTCATGGGCACGCCGCACGGCTATCGCGGAGAGGGAGTTATTCCGTCCTTTTGGGAGATCGTCGAACACTATCGTGTCGTGGCCTTCTCGGGCGTTCCGACTGTATACTCGGCACTGATGCAGGTGCCGGTCGGCGGCCGCGACATTTCGAGCGTCGGCTACGGTTTTTGCGGCGCGGCTCCGATGCCCGTGGAACTGTTCCGCACTTTCGAAGAGACGATTGGAATCCGCATTCTGGAGGCCTACGGCCTGACGGAAGGCGCCTGTGTTTCCAGCGTCAACCCGCCGGAAGGCGAGCGGCGTGTCGGTTCGATCGGCCTACGCCTCCCCTACCAGCAAATGGCAGTGGTCAGACTCGACGATTCGGGCTTCACCGGGTTCGCCGGGACGGACGAGGTCGGCGTGCTCGCGATCCGCGGGCCGAATGTCTTTGCCGGTTACATCAATGCCGAACACAACAAGGGCCTCTGGCTTGAGATTGACGGCGAGCGCTGGCTGAACACCGGCGATCTCGCCCGCCAGGACACTGACGGCTACTTCTGGCTGACCGGTCGCAAGAAGGAGCTCATTATCCGGGGCGGGCATAACATCGATCCGAAGCTGATCGAAAATGCCGTGCAAGATCACCCGGCGGTACAGCTTGCCGCAGCGGTGGGAAGACCCGATGAGCGCGCGGGAGAACTGCCGGTGCTCTACGTCCAATTGAAGCCCGGGACGACCGCAACGGAGGCGGATCTGCTTGCCCATGCCGTCGGCCGTATTCCCGAGCGCGCTGCGCACCCCAAATCCGTCCGGATTCTGCCCACGCTCCCCGTCACACCCGTCGGCAAGCTCTTCAAGCCAGCGTTGTCGATGCTGGAGATCGAGGATGTCGTCCTTCAGGAGGCGGCGTCGTCCGGCGTGAAGCTCGAATCGCTTTCGGTCATTCAAGACGCCCGGCTCGGGCTGCTTGCAAGAATTACAGCAGAGGGCGATCCACGCCTATTGCGCGAAAAACTGGGCCACTACGCCTTTAAGGCGCAATTCCTCTGAACACTCGCGAGAAGAAAAGGAAGCCAGTCATGGCGATCAATTTTGCCCTTTCCGAGATCGGGGCGCCAGCACTCTCATGGGCAAACCAGCAGTCAGGAAACCAGTCATGAACGCTCCAACTCGAATCCTCGTCACCCACCTTCAACACCACGTCTTCTACGTTACCGACCTGGAACGCTCAAAGGCTTTCTATATCAAGGTCTTCGACCTGCAGTTCTCCGCTCTCAACCATCCCGACAGCAGCGCCGCGATGCGTTTGTCGCAGCAGGAAATGCATTTCTTCTCATTCGGCTTCCACCATCACGACATCTGCCTGGTGAAGCATCACAAGCTGAAGATGGACAACAATTCCATGCTCCACTTCACGCTAGCCGTGAAGGACGCAGAGGCATTCGACGAGATCAGACGCCGCGCACGAGACATGGACTTACCGATCCGCGAGGGGCGCATGCTCGCCTCCGCGCGCCCTGTATCGCGTGCTTTTTGCCTCCAGGACCCAGACAGGCACTGGATCGAGATCATTGAGGAGCCCAGCAGATGAGCAATACCGCATTCGTTCCCCCGAACGTCCTGCCCCCATTCAAGCTACGCTTCGCAGGCCTCCTGAAGCGGAAATGGTTTCGCGAAATGGTGCTGTTGTGGCCGACGCTGACGAAGCGGCGGTTCTCCAACAAGACTGAGGACTACGGCGTCTTCAAGCCTTCGCTCGTTTCTCATATCGGACAGCTCTCCATCTATGTGCGCGACATCGCGCGAAGCCGGGCCTGGTACGAGAAAGTTGCCGGCATGATCCATAGCCGCACCTGCGAGCTGGAGCCGCATCCGTTCAAGGAAGGGTGGCGCATTCGCTGCTGCTACATGAGTGCAACTGACCACGAGGAATGCCTCGTGCTCGTCGAGGAATACGATCCTTCAGGCAGGATTACCGTACCTTCGGGCATGAGCTTCTTCCATTTCGCGCTCGAGGTGAAAGGAAACCAACTGGAGGATGTCCTGGCCTTTGCCAAGCAACAGCAGGCCGACGGATTCCAGTTGAACTACGGTCCAGTCCGCCACAACAGCGAACCGCCTTTGGGCGACGGCGAGACCGGCGGAAACGTGGCCTGCTATCTCTACGACCCCGACTGGCACAATGTCGAATTCTGCGGGGCAATGGACACGATCGAGAACTATCGCGAGCGATACGGGGAGCTCAAGGGCAAGGACCGCGCCTAACGCCGCGCCGACCTTCAAAGTGCTGTGAGCGGAGATTCGAGCCGCTTTCCAAGCGGCCCCCTCAAAAAAGGAAATGAAATGGTTGTTAAAGTGACCCGATTTGCGATCGGTGGAGAACCCTTGTGGGGAATTTTGGATGGAGAAGAGATCGCACCCCTCGAAGGCACCTTCGTCTCGACTGCCGACATCCTGCGCCTTCCTCCCACTGAGCTCAAGGCGCGGGCAGGCGCTGAACGTTTCCCGATCAACTCGGCAACCATTCTGAGCCCCGTCACAGCGCCGGCGCAGATCGTTTGCCAGGGTCTGAATTATGCAGATCACGCGGATCAATCGGGGCATGCGTCACGCCAGAAGAACCTGCTCTTCATGAAGGCCGCCTCCTCGCTATCCGGAGCGTTCGATCCCGTCATCCGGCCGACAGGATGTCAGATGCTCGACTACGAAGTGGAACTTGGGCTTGTCCTGAAGCGACCACTAACTGCGGGCGACCACGTCACCCGAGAGACCCTCGGCGATTTCATCGGCGGACTCGTCTTGTGCAACGACATATCAGCCCGCGACGTCATGTTCGGTGAAGCCTTCTTGCAGTGGTTCCGCGGCAAAAGCGCCCGGACCTTCTGCCCTTGTGGTCCGTGGCTGGTCATTCCCGAAGCGGACGAGGTGGCGGATCTGCTCGACAGGATTGAGATCCGTCTCTGGCTGAACGACGAACTGCGGCAGTCGGCCCATTCCCGGGACTTCGTCTTTCGCCCGGAAACCTGCCTCAACGACATTGCGTCTCTAATGGACCTGGCTGCGGGCGATCTGGTCCTGACCGGGACGCCGGGCGGCGTGATCCTGCAAGCGAGCGCCCCCCTCGCCCAAATCCTGACGACCAAGCTCTTCAAGGATTCGGAGCGGAAGGAAGCGATCATCCAGGAGGCGACCGCGCACGCACGTTACCTCGCACCGGGCGACATAATGCGTGCCGAAATGCGCACCGATGACAGCGCGGTCGATTTTGGCGGGCAATTGCTCGCAATCGTGGACGCGTGATCTCGGCGAGACCAGGACGCGCACGCCGTGGCCGCCCGCACCACAGTCTAATCGGCGGAGGTGTGAAGGGCTCGGGTGTCACCTTCTGGTCTAGCCCCTTGACCTGGAGCAGCCGGCAACACGCAGGGCTGCAGGCAAAGAGAGCAATGCGCATTTCCTTGGCTTTGCGGAAAAGCGACACGTCTCGGAGGAGGGAGACCCGCATGAAAGCTATTAATTTGTCGACCGGATTGTTCAGCTGTCTTTTGGTCACACCGGCGATGGGAGGAGGCTTCGATCTCCTGGGGCAGCCGAATGAAGCCCTTTTCGAGACGGGACGCTACGTCGAATTCGGGATCGGCTTTGGCAGTCCGAACGTGGGGGGACAAATCATTGCCGTCGGGCCCCCGTTTGCTTCCGGCGATACGGCGCCCTCGGTCCCATTCTACAATGGCGCCTTCAAGGCCGATATCAACGAACAATTCTCAGGAGCGGTCATCGTAGACAATCCGTATGGGCGCAGAGTCGAGTACGATAGCGGGCCGCTGTCCGGCCTGTCGGGAAAAGTCGAGTCGATCGCAGTCACAGGTTTGCTGCGTTACAAGCTCACGGATCGTTTCAGCGTCTTCGGCGGACCCAGACTGCAACGTATGGGTGGCGACACCGATATCTCAGTTTTCGCAGGCGGCGTGCCCGCCGGTATTGGCAACGTCACCTTTGACGACACCTGGGCGGCGGGCTACGTGGTTGGGGCGGCCTTTGAAATCCCGGAAAGCCATGTCCGGATCGCAGTCACGTACAATTCCGCGATCGACTACGATTTCGACACGTCCGGTGCCTATCAAGGGACCACGGATGTCGAGACCCCGCAATCGGTCAACGTCCATCTCCAGGCGCCGATCAGCCTTTCCACGTTGCTCTTCGCGACAGTTCGCTGGGCCGATTGGAGCGAACACACGATCAATCCGCCGGGCTACCCTTTGGGATCACTCGTCCACTTCAACGACACGACGACCTACACGCTCGGCGTGGCACAGATGTTCAGTGAACAATGGTCGGGTTTCACAACTCTGACATATGAACCCTCGACCGACGTATCGGCTGAAGGGCCGCTCGACGCAACCGACGGTTTGTGGGGCGCCACGCTTGGGGCGATCTATACGAAGGACGGGATGAAAATAACCACCGCTATCAGCTACCACCAGTTCGGTGATGCGTCGGGTTCATTCGGAAATTTTACGGACAACGATCTCGTCAGCGCCGCCGTCAAAGTGGGGTATTCGTTTTGATCCTCGCCGCCGGAAACGGCGTCGCAGATCGACGTCACCTTCTGCTGGGAGCGAGTTTCTGCAGGCTTCTATGCCGCAGATCGACTGGATGATCTCGACGGTGCGCGCTAAGGGGCGCCAAACATGAATGGAGGCAGCTAGGCAGAAAACAGGTCTGCCAGGCAGACCTGTCGTCAATACGCGATCCTTCCATCCACGATCTGCCCGCTCGAGGAAGAAAGTTCGCGTTTCAAGACTTCGCGCGCATCGCCGCTGATGACCGATACCGGAGCCGCAACGGCCACGCGGGCTGCCGACCCGGCGAAATTGGCGGCGGCTACTCCCACGCGATCCGCGAACGTCTCCTCGCCGCCCGAAATCGATTGGCCGGCCAGACGCCGGCCGAGCAGACGCACGATCTCGGGACTGTCAGCAAAGGCATTGTGGCCAAGCGGGTCGTTTGACGCAATGGCGCTTGTGTCGATGACTGACACGCCCAACTCCTCGAGCGCAGCGGCATAGGGTCTGAGATCGGATCCTCCGACGCGGTCAACTCCGCCCGACAGAAAGCCCGAAACCTCGAGCGCCTTGTCACGTGTGGATGTCAGAATCGCAAAATGCGGCCGCTTTGGTCCCATTTCGATAAACTGCCGGCGAAACACATCGATGTCGATGTCCGGCGATGCAAGGATGACATTCTTGATTTTGGCCGGGATCGATTTTTCGCGCATGGCAACACCGCGCAGTGCCTCCGCCGCGAGCCAGGTCCCCATCGAATGCGCGAGAATCGTCACTTCGTCGACATCGGGGCTTCGGGTGGCCTGAAGGATCAGGTCCTCCAAGGCTCGCCGCGAGTAGTTGGCACTCTCCTTGTCATAGAGGTAGTCGAAAACGCGAGCCCGCGATGGCCAGGCGAAGAGTATAGGTGCCGCATCGGTGCCCGAGTCGTGTACGATCTGGGCGAAGCGAAAGACGGCGTCGGCATAAGTGTTGTTAAAGCCATGAACAAAGATGAGCACCTGCCGCTTGGCGTTCCGATTCTTGCGAAACCATGCGAGAGCCTGCCCTTCCGTCGCAACCTTGCCGACTTCAAGGACTGCAAACTCCTTTTCCGGATTCGGCGGAACGCGTGAGGGCCACTGCACCTCGCCGATCTTGCGGTTTCGATCCGGAGGAATGGAGACGGTGAGGTTATTCAGCGAGATCGCCGTTCCACGCTCGCCCGAATAGAGGCGGCCGGGATCGTCGGATGGCCTTCGCGTCGTTGCCACCAGCATGCTCACCCGGCTGGCGTCGTTGGCTGCCACCTGATGAGGCTGAAGGACGTTCTCCACCCGGGTCGCGCAGCCGGTTATGACGACGGACACTATCACTAGCGCGGGGAGCACCTGTCGAGGCTTTGTTCGATGTGTCGTGAGGATCGGCCGCTTGCGGCCGATCCATTGCAAAGCGCAAATGCTGCGCGGGCGGTCGGGAGGCGTTGAACCGGTCATGTCAGCCCTCCTCGATCTCACGCGGTATCCGGAACCAGGCGACATAGAGCGCCGGCAGGAAGAGGAGCGTTAGTGCCGTGCCCACGACGATACCGCCCATCATTGCATAGGCCATGGGTCCCCAGAATATCTCGTGCGAGATCGGGATCAGCGCCAGGGTCGCGGCTGCGGCCGTCAGCATAATTGGTCGCATTCGGTGTTCGGTCGCCTCCACCACCGCCGTCCAGGGCGACTTTCCCGCGGCTCGCAATTCCTCGATCTCCACGATCAGGATCACCGAGTTGCGGATGAGAATGCCAACGAGTGCGAGCACCCCCAGAAGAGCGACGAAGCCGAGCGGGGCATTGCTCATGAACAGCGCCGCGACGACACCAATCAGCGCCAAAGGGGCAACCGAGAAGACCAGGAAGAGCCTGTGGAAGCTCTGGAGCTGGATCATCAGCAGGGTCGCCATGATAAGGAGCATGGCCGGCGCCACCGTGGCGATTGGCCCCTGCGACTTGGCGCTTTCTTCGACCGCGCCGCCGACTGCAACGGAATAGCCAACCGGCAGCGTCTTTTCGAACGCCGCAACCTTGTCGGCGAGCGCCTTCACGATGGTCGCCGGCTGCGTCGTACCACTGATCCCGGCCTTGATCGTGATGGTCGGGACCCTGTCGCGCCGCCAGATCGTCGGCTGTTCGAGCTCGTAACGGAACGTTGCGACCGATGAGAGCGGAACCGACTGACCGCTGCTGCTCTGCAGTTGCAGGTCGAGCAGCGTGTCGATCGAGCCGCGCTCCTTTTCCGAGGCACGACCGACGACATTGACCAGATAGATGTCGTCCCGGACCTGCGTTGCGGCGTCACCTTGTACGACGGTGTTGAGCGCCATCGCGATGTCTTGGGACGAGACACCGAGCTGCCGCGCCTTGTCCTGCAGCACGTCGATCTTTACGACACGTGCCGGTTCATTCCAGTTGAAGGCGAGATTCTTGAGGGAAGGATGGGCACCGATGACAGACCCCAGTTTCTGTGCCAGGTCGCGCACCGTCTGGAGGTCTTCGCCGGACACGCGGTACTGAATCGGCTTGCCGACCGGCGGTCCGATTTCCAGCAGCTTCACATAGGCGTCAGTGCCGGGAAAGGTCTTCTGGAGGTAAGCTTCCGCTTCTTGCTTCAGCTTGTCGCGGGCGTCGAGCTCCTTGGCGACGATAACGGTCTGACCGAAGGAAACGTCTGCCGGCTGCACGTCGAAGGAAAGGATGAAGCGCGGCGCGCCCCTTCCGACATATGTCGACCAGTGATCGACCGCAGGGTTTCCGGCCAGCATCTCGCGCTCGAACTGAGCCATTTGACGGCTCGTTTCGGCAATCGAGCTGTTCTGCGGCAGGTTCCAGTCAACGATCAGTTCCGGCCTGTCAGAGCTTGGGAAGAACTGCTGCGGCACCAATGTCAGCCCCGCGAGCGAACCTGCGAAGAGGAGAACGGTCGCGAGGATCGTCATCCAGCGCCAGCGCAAGCAGAACTGCAGCATGCTCGAGAATGCCCTCGCGAACCGGCCCTTGTGTTCAGCATGCTTCTTCATAGTCTTCGGCAGCAAGGTAACGCCGATGAGAGGCGTGAACAGGACGGCAACGATCCAGGAGACGACGAGCGATACGGCGATCACGACGAAGAGGGTGAAAGTGAATTCGCCGGCGCTGCTCTTGTTGAAGGCGACCGGGATGAAGCCCGCGACGGTCACGAGCGTGCCGGTCAGCATCGGAAAGGCCGTGGACGTGTAGACGTAGGTGGCGGCCTTCCTGAGACTGTCACCCATTTCCAGCCGTGCCACCATCATTTCGACCGCGATCATTGCGTCGTCGACGAGAAGACCGAGTGCGATAATGAGCGCACCGAGCGAGATTCGCTGCAGTGAAATGCCCGAATAGAGCATCACCATAAAGGTGATAGCGAGAACCAACGGGATCGCGATCGCCACGACCAGGCCTGCCCGGAAACCGAGACTGATAAAACTGATCGCGAGCACGATGGCCACCGCCTCGAACAGGGCCTTCGTGAAGCCTCCCACGGCCTCGTGAACGACTTTCGGTTGGTCGGATACCTGTTCGACCGAGACGCCGACGGGAAGATCCTGAACGATCCCGGCCATCGTCTTTTCGAGCGCTTCGCCAAAGGCAAGCAGGTTACCGCCGGTCTTCATGCCAATTGCGAGCCCGATGGCCGGTTTTCCCTTGAATCGGAAGAGCGAGGTCGGCGGGTCGACATAGCCACGCGTGATGTTGGCAACGTCTGTCAGCGGGAAGAATCGGTCGTTTACCCGTAGGTTGATCCCACGCAAGGTGTCTTCGGAGATAAAGCGTCCTCCGACCCGCAATGCGACGCGTTCTGGTCCCGTCTGAATGAAACCCGACTGGGTGACGGCGTTCTGCGCCTGCAGCGTGGAAATAATGTCGGCGCGGTTAAGGCCGAGGGCCGCGATCTTGCGGGTGGAGAACTCAAGATAGATGACCTCGTCCTGCGCGCCGACGATGTCGACCTTGCCGACGTCCGCAATCTTGAGGATCTGGGTACGGGCATCTTCCGCGAAGTCCCGCAGTTCCCGGTGACTTAGCCCGTCGCTGGTTAAGGCAAATATATTGCCGTAGACATCGCCGAACTGGTCATCGAACAACGGACCGATGACGCCCTGAGGGAACTCGTGTTTGATGTCGTCGATCAGGTTGCGCACCCGCGACCAGGTGGGCTTTACATCCTGCGCATTCGTATCCGGCAACAGATCGACGAAGACGATCGTCTGGCCGGCGGTTGTGATACTGCGGGTGTGTTCGAGATTGTTGAGTTCCTGCAGCTTCTTTTCGATGCGGTCGGTAACCTGCTGCGTCACTTCCTGGGCAGAGGCGCCGGGCCATTGGGCCTGGATCACCATCGTCTTGATCGTGAAGGATGGATCCTCTTCACGGCCAAGGCTTAGATAGGCAAACGCTCCCGCCACTGCGAAGATGATCATGAAATACCAGACGAGCGAGCGGTGCTCGAGCGCCCAGTCTGAAAGATTGAATTTGTTCACGGGCGATTATCCTGTTCAGTTCTCACACTCTGCCCCTCGGCAAGTTCATTCACGCCGGCGACGACGATCTCTTCGCCATCCTTGAGCCCGGAGAGGACTTGGACAGAACGGATGTCCGTGGAGGAGCCGTCGAGCCGCACGGCTTTGAGCGAGACGGTGTGTGTCTCCGGGTCAACCACCCAGACACGGTCGGCGCCGTCCTTCTTGACGACGGCCGTTGCCGGTACGTCGATCGCCGCCCCTTGCCGAACGCCGGCTGGTGCCGCGGTCACTACCGATCCCAGCCGGAAGACCTCCGGCGCCTCATCGATGGCGATTTTCAGCCGATGAGTACGAGTACCGGCATCCGCCTGCGGGCCAATTTCGCGCAGGACGCCGGAGGTCTGCAGCGCGTCATCGAGTTGGAGGGCAATGTCCGCTCGGTCCCCCAGACGCAACGATCGTAGATACGTTTCGGGAACGTCGACGACTACGTCGCGCTGATCAAGACGCGCAAGCTTCAGGACAGGCTGCCCGGCAGTTACCGTCTGTCCGACTTCGACCCAGGTCGCAGTCACAACACCATCGAACTCGGCCTTCAACACAGCATAGCCAAGCTGCTCGCGTACCTTCTCCAGGCTGGCATTTGCCTTGCCGACGCCCGCCCAGGCCGATTTCAGCGCCTGATCGGCGAGGTCCAGATCCGCGGTGCTCGCGGCGCTCGTCGAGGCAAGCCTCCGCTTGCGGTCCTGCGTCAACAAGGCATTCTCGAACTGCGCTTCAGCGTTGCGCAGATCGGCTTCGGCGCTGCGGACCGCAAGCTGAAGAGCAAACGGATCGATTTCAGCCACGACATCGCCGGCACGCACGAGGTCGCCAACATTTACCTTGCGCGACACGACGCGTCCCAAGGTTCGGAATGCAAGATCGGTCTCAACCCTGGCCTGGACGATCCCGGGGAGGCGCACTAGCTGCACGTGCGCTGCACTCACCGCAACGGACTTGACCGGCCGCGGCCTGGCGGTCTCACCTGCGCCGGCATCCTGACTACAGCCGGCAAGAATCGCCAGCGCTGCCAGGAGTGAAAACGAGACTTGGGGACGATAAGCAACCATCTTACTTGCCCTCCCAGGCCACCACTTGGCCTTGCTTGAGGAACTTTCCGCCCTCTGTGACGATCAGGTCTTGCGGAGCGATCCCGCCCTCCACGATCAGATCGCTTTGCCGGTACTTAGCGACTGCGATCTTTTGCAGCGAGACGGAGTTCTTCACGGGGTTGATGCGCCACACGGCGGGCTCGCCCATCGCGGAGGCGATCGCGCCGGCGGGCAGGACAATCCCCTTGCGTGACGGCGAACGGAATTCACCGACAACCGGCGTGCCAAGCGGCCATTGCGCATCTTCCGCAAGCGCCACCTTGATGCGGATCGTTCCGGTTCTCGTGTCGATGAAAGGAGCGATCTCCCTGACGGTCGCTTGAGTTTCGAGCGCGCGATCCCCGACCGGTGCGACACCGACCTGCGCCAATGGCCGTCCTTCGAGAAAGAAAGCCTCGAAGACGTCGAAAACGGCGTCGCGGGGGCCGTCATGGGCGAGAGTGAAGGCAGGCTGCGCCGCGGAAACCACCTGGCCGACTTCGATCTCGCGCGCGGTGATGATCCCTCCCGAGCCGGCCTTCAACTCGGTATGCGACAATGCGTCCTTCGCCGTTGCCAACGCCGCTTCCGCAGCATCCAGTGACGCTCGTGCCGTTCGCAGTTCCTTGTCAGCCTGATCGAAGGTCGCCTGAGCAATCGAGCGTGAGCGCAATAGCGCGTCATACCGTTCGAACGTCAGGGCCTTTTGCTTGACGATCGCCTGTGCCGATTCGAGCCCAGCGCGGGCTACCTCCACATCGGCCCGTTGTTCGGTATCGTTGAGACGAGCGAGGACGTCGCCGGCGTCCACATGCGATCCAACGTCGACGAGACGCTCGATAACCCTGCCGCTGACGCGGAAGGACAGATCGGATTGGATCCGTGCCTTGACTTCGCCGGTAATCTCTGCGGCCGGTTGATACTCGGCCGCAGACGCGCGAACCGCCCGAACCTGCTGTGGTGGCGCGGCCACTTCGGCTTTGTCTTCGCAAGCGGCGAGATAGGCGCAGGCGAGACCAATTCCAATCAAACGAAAGGGCTTCATGTTTTTCTCCACAGCGGTTTGCAATCAAAAGGGTGGTGCGCTAGTATCACTGACTAACGAGTTAGTCAATTAGTTGAGCAAGGCGCCGGGATGATCACAGTTGCCAAAGCGGCGAACCGTCTGTACCCGGGCTAACCTGCTAGGATTGCTTGCAACCAGGCGACCCGAACAACCGGTCCAATCCAGCAGGAAATGGAAGTGTGATGACAAAGACCGAAAAGAAGACCTCTCGGGCGGAACAAAAAGCCAGGCGCCCTCAGGAGATCCTCGAGGCCGCGTTCGAAGAATTTACCGTCAAGGGATACGCGGCGACGCGGGTGGAAGACGTTGCTGCCCGCCTCGGGGTGACGAAGGGCACCGTCTATCTCTATTTTCCGACGAAGGACGTTCTCTTCGAGGAAATGTTCCGCCATATGTCGACCCCGTTCGCGGACCTGCTGGCGTCTGTCGGCACACTCGAAGGTTCGACGGCGGACCAGCTACGGGCCCTTCTGCTCCTGGCATACGAAAAGATCGCCGACGACCGGAAAACAAGAGAACTCCTGCGCTTGTCATTGTCCGAGGGGACGCGCTTCCCCGACATTGTGGACCGACACCATGACGAGTTCATCGCTCCGTTGATCGCTGCCGTCCGTACGCTCGTCGATGAAGGCGTGGCATCGGGAGAATTCCGCGAGGGGGCCGCGTCAAAGTTTCCCGACGTCGTCGCCAGTTCGATCCTTCACGTTGCCGTGTGGCGCCTGATGTTTGCGGATCGAAAGCCGATTGATGGGCCTGCCTTCATCGAGGCGCATTTCGACCTGGCCCTAAACGGACTGTTACCGCGTTCATAGCCCCAGGTGGATCTTGCCGATCTCTGTGCACCTCTAAAGTCGCATAGAATCTCCTATCTTTTCCGGTGTGGAACTCGAACCGGGCCGGATCGTCCCCGCCTACCGAATGTTCCTTATCAGGGGATGGCGAGACTTCGAATAAACTGCTCGCCTCCGAGCACGATGAAAGACACGACGGCCATCATAAGGCCCCGCCGGAAGCGCACCTGTTTGATGATCCTGACGCGAGACGTCTTGAGCAGCTCGGCGCCGAGCACCGAGGTCCAGTCGGATCTCAGCGCCTCTCGGACGAAGTCTTTGAGATCGGCAAATGTGTCGGGTTCGACATAGTAGACGCGCTGATCGGAAGCAGCGGACGTTTTCCCGAGCAGGTCCTTTTCTGCGCGGGTTCGGCTCGGATAGAGCACTTGCCCGAACTGCAGGATCGGCAGGATGACAACGCCCCAGACCACGGCGAAGAACAGCGGGCCAAGCGGTGCACGCGTCGGCAGGAGATCGCCGAAATGCAGCACCAGATTGAGTGCCAGGATGTAGCCGGCGCCAACGATCTGCGCCTTGGTGTCATAGGAGCGCGCCGTCACTTGCGTTTCCTGCAACGCGGCAAGGAGCATCCTGTCTACATAATCCTGCTTGTTCTCACTCGGCGAGACGTACATCGGGGTATCCGATCGAAGAGAGCGCTCAAGGAGCGAGGCTGGGGTCTCCGGCATGGCTGTTCCGCCTCAGTGCAGCCGTACGGCAGCAGGCGCCGCGAGTGCACGCGGATCTATCGCCGGCTCGTCCGTCTCCCGAAATTGGTTGACGGCGATATAGGAGACCAGCGTCAGCATGGTCGCGACTGCGAGTCCGAGGACTTCGCAACTGCCAGAGAGATAAAGGCTAGCAACACAGACACAAAGAAACTGACCGGACGACGGGCGCATGAAAGCCTCCGCTCGAAAGGTTCGAGGTTGTAAGGGTTTGACGATGAGAAGGCCTACGCATGATCAAATTTGACCTTCGACTTGACTAATATGTCAATTCGACCTTCACGTCAATATGAGAATTACGCTTTTGTACGATGCAGGAGTTCTCTCCTCGCCGAGCCTAGCGCCGGGAATACGGGGGCGCGATGATAGTACTTCTTGCGCACTGGGTTTGCCGGTAGCTTTACGACGGCTGCAGCGGCACGATCGAACAGAACTAGCCGGTGCTGCCCCTCCGCGACTTAGAAAGGTCGTCGCATCTGGTTAGGGCTGATAACTGGACATTCTGGTCAATATGACCTATTTGCATGAAAAGTTTTCAGGTTGTCTGTACGTGGCCAAAATCGATCCGATCCGACGCGCCGAAATCGGGCGTGAAAAGCGCGCGAGAACTCGAGCGCAGCTTGTTGCTGCCGCCAATTCGCTGTTTGCTAGGCAGGCGGTGGAATCTGTCACAGTGGATGACGTGGTCAAGGAGGCCGGCGTCGCCAAGGGAACCTTCTACGTTCATTTCGACAGCCTGGAGGCAGTGACCGCAGCGGTCGCGGAGGAGCTGGTGCGGTCCTTCGACGAACTGCTGCAGCCGGGCCGAGGCTCCCTCACCGACCCTGCTCTAAAGATTGCCTTCGGGTGCTACTCATTCATCGACAAGGCTCTCAAAGACCCTCTATGGGCCAGCGTTGTCGCAAGACTGGCGGCAGCGGCGCCGAAGGGCGGCGAGATTGCCCGCCGCCGCCTCTTCGAAGACCTACAGCAGTTCTCGAAGGCATTGCCGGACGACGGGGTGTCTGCAGAGCTGAAACTGGAGATTGTCGTCGGAATCATGCTCCAGATCTTACGCGCGCTCGGCGAAGGAAGGTTGTCCTCGATCGACCGTGACGCTGCCATCAGCGCGATTCTGCGCGCGATCGGCCTCAATGCCCAGGAGGCCAAGTCTGTCCTTATGCGCTTACCGGCAACTCCCATGTCGGACAATTCCTCGCGAAGCGCGACCAAGTAGCGAACATGCGGGGCGGAGCAAGCTTCGCGATTTCGGACTGCTTTGCGAGCGGCACACCCCGGGGGCATGGTACATGCTCTATAATGCCGACACGGAAGCTTCGCCAGAACCCATCAAGGACTCGGGCTCTTGGGTCGGGCGCTCCCGATGGCCCGAAGTGCCGCTTCCAGGGCCTGGCTGGACAATTCAGGGGGGGCGACTCGTTGGAGAATGCCACGGGTCACCTGCAGCCAAATTCCAACGAGGATGTCGACAGCCAGTTCCGGGTCCCTCACTGTCATATGCCCTTGGGCAATCGCCTCAGCAATCTCGGTTTTGAGATTGTCGCGAACACTGCGGGCGAACTCGCCGCGGGTTTGCGCGCTCTGAACGACCAACCGCGCCCAGCCAGTGTCTGAAATCGCTTTTTCCAGTGATTGCGTGAAGGCGAAAGAAATACGGGCGATAGGGTCGCTCATCTCGAACCGATCAGGCGACAGCACGTCGTCGAAACTCCGGCCGAGTTGCCCGGTTACCTCAGAAACCAACTCCTCGATATTCTGGAAGTGATAGTAGAAGGTGCCCTTGGCGAGGCCCGCTGCCTCTGCAACAGCTTCCACTGTGAGGGCCTTGGCGGGCCCTTGCGCGAGCAACATCGTCCCCGCTTCGACGATTTGCGCGTGCGTCCTGGCCCGCCTTTCGCGCCCGATCTTCGCCCGGCGCTCCATATTTATCTTTGCCATTCGTCAACCTGCTCCGCAAATCCCGTGGCTCGCTATGAGCATATAGTCGTTTTGACTATTGCGTTCAATTGTATTGGAGCTTTCGCTTCCCGGCGCCGCGCCCGATCGACGGATGCAGCAGGCCAAGCCATCCTGAAAGGGCAACCGCAAAATCGCGACAGAGGCGATCGAAAGCTGGCGTGACCCATTTCTAATTTCCAGATGATCAGTGAACTTTCATATTGACTATATCGTCGAAATGACTTTATAATCATTTCTGTTGATCGAGACTTCCATCTTGCTCAGCCCCATCCCCGCTCAATTCCGTGTGTGAGGTTCATCGATGCCATCCCTCCTGCATCTCGATTCCAGCATTCTCGGCGGAAACTCCGTCAGCCGAGCGCTTTCGGCGGCTGTGGTCACACGCCTTAAGGATCTCAATCCTGGCTTTGACGTGGTGTATCGCGACCTTGCAGCCCAGCCGATCCCACACCTCTCAGGCAACTACGTAGCCGTGGTCAGGGGAGGCTTGGAAGCGAGCCATGATGCCGCGCTTCAGGCCGACCTTGCGCTTGGCCAAGCTGTTCTGGAAGAGTTCCTGGCAGCCGACACCGTCGTTCTCGGCGTAGCCCAGTATAATTTCAGCGTGCCCAGCCAACTGAAAGCGTGGATTGATCGAATCGCCGTCCCGGGCAAGACGTTTCGGTACACCGAAAAGGGACCCGAAGGCTTGGTGTTCAACAAGCGCGTCATCATAGCGTTGGCGCGCGGCGGCTTCTACGGACCGGGTTCACCAGCAGAGAAATTGGAGCACACGCTGAGCTATCTGAAGAGCGTGCTGACTTTCATCGGAATCGCCAGTCCTGAGGTTATCACTGCAGATGGGGTCAACGTAAGTTCCGAGCAGAGAAAGTCGTCGCTGAAGGAGGCAGCGGCAAAGGTTGCCGAGCTAGAAGATAGCAAAAGCATGTTGGAGAGTCCGTCCGCGCGGGCCTTAATCGCTTAAAAGTGCCGTCTGCCAAGAGAATTAGGAGAGCCAAGCCATCAGCCGGGGACCGGGGCCGACTACCCGGCACGCCGCGCCGCGGGAAGGCCAGGGAAGTCGATGCCCCTCACCTCCATGGGCTCGAACTTGCTGTTGGGCAGATCGATGCCAAGACCTGCGGAGACCAACGACACCAGCGAGAAGGTGTCGTCGCAGTATAGGCGAAACTCTTCGACAGATCGTGCTCCTCGAACTTTTTAGTGAAATATCGCTCAGTGTCAGAGAGGTTCTGCCGTGAGAACGAGATGATCTTCTCGCCCTTCAGATCCTCCACGCCGATCTCGCTTCGGGCAAGGCGACGACACGCGACGTGCTGACGAGGCTCTCGCGCGCAGCTGGTCGGGGCCCCAATCGACTGTGCCCCGGCATCGCCCTCCCCCACGCAGTTAAAGCCAGCGCACCATTTTGCCTGAGGCAATGCCGGCCGGACAGATTCACGCGTTTGACACCAAGCACCCCTTTGGTGGACCTCACCGCGGCACAATCCGCGTTAGATACGCTGTGCAGTCAGGGCCGGTGCTATGCCGCACAGTGTTTGACAAAGACCCGCGTGCCCGCTTTGAAACCTACTACTCTCCTTATGATTGTGATCGCCCACAAGGAGGGGCTTACACGAGACTAGGCGCGTCGCCGCCTACCCAAAAAACAGGGTCCATGCTATTTTAGAAACCTAGAAAGGCCAGCCATGCGCGGGTTATTGGCATTGGAAACGCTGATCTTCACGGCGACAATCGCCGCCGCGGGGAATTCCGTGTTCGATGCCGTAACAGCCCGAGATTCCGCCGCTGTCGAGAAGGCTCTGGCCTCGGGCGCCGATGTCAACAGCCGGGCGCACGATCAAGCAACGCCTCTGATAAACGCTGCTTTGGCCGACCAGCTCGCAATCGCCGAGTTGCTGATACATAAAGGTGCCGACGTTATGGCGCGAAACTCTGGCGGCTTTACCCCGCTTCATGCCGCGGCCTTTTCTGGCAGCCTGCCGATCACCAAACTACTGCTCGCCCACGGCGCGACGCTCGACGATGCGGCCAATAAGGCGGGTGTGACGCCGCTGATGGTTGCCGGGGAGGAAAACCACGTCGCTCTCGCTACGTTTCTTCTCGCCAGGGGAGCCGATGTCGGCCGTGTGGAGGTTCACGGCTACACGCCCATCACACGGGCGTTTTGGAAAGGCAATACCGACATTGTCCGGCTGTTGAAGCGGCATGGCGCGACCTGTCCTCCGGCCAGCGTTTTGGGCGACGACGATTACATGAAGTGTTTGGGAATCCACGATTGAGCAGGAGGGAACGATGCATGCGATGAGCAAACGCGCTCCGACTCGGGGGCTTCGCGGATCTGTGGCGATGGTTATCCTTGCGATCGCAGCCAATGTTGGTGGACCATCAGCTTTCGCCGATGACTCGGTGAACACAGGCTACTTCGGCGGCGTAGCGATCATGGGATACGACCCGGTCGCCTACTTCACCCGCGGCAAGGCAATGAAAGGTTCCGAAAAATTCTCCTACGAATGGCTGGGGACGCCCTGGCATTTCGCCAATGCCAAACACCGCGAAATGTTTATCAGCGAGCCGATGAAGTATGCGCCGCAGTATGGCGGCTACTGCGCGGGCGAGGTCGCATTCGGGTCAGTCACGGTAAACATCGATCCAGAAGCGTTCAAGATTATCGACGGCAAGCTTTACTTGACCTACGATCAGGGCGGTGCGAACTGGTTTGCGACCCACGCGGTGGAAGCAGTGGCCAAAGCCGATGACAATTGGCCGAAGATCGCGGCCGACCTCAAGCTGGATCAATATCACTGAACCGCCACGGATGCGCGTATCTATTTGACTGGCGAGAAGTAGAAGACCTTGCTCGAGTTCACGTAAGCATAGCCGCCTTCATCGGGCGAACTTGCACGTTTGTAGACCGGGCCGCAATCGGCTTGACCAAATGCGTTTTCACTCTGCTCACAGAGCAAGTCCCCCTTGACGAAAACCGTTTCGGTCATCATCTGCGTTGCTGAGCGGAATGCCGCCTTGCCATCGCGGTTAACCTGCAGGAGTGCCGGGCTTCCGGAGGGGCCGATCTTACCCCGCAGAAGTTTCCCCATGACCGTGCTCGCTATTTCGTCACTGTTCAACCGGTCGTGCGCGTCGCCTTGGAATCCGAATGGCCACTCCGGCATACCGGCCTCGCGCAGGGCATCGAGGATAAACGCCAAGTCCTGCTCGTTTCGAAAGTGGGCATGACTCATCCGCCAGCCCGCCAGGGACTCCGCAGATTTGCTACCGCCGAGCAGCCGGATTCCTTCGGCGACAGCCGCACGGGCATCCTCAAGCCGGGCGACCTGGACGTAGGCCATAGCGAGAGGGGTAACGAAATAGCCGTTTCCGGGCGAACCATCGCGCGCAAGCGCAAAATTTTCGATGGCCTTCACGTAGTCGCGTTGTAGATAGAAAATCAGCCCAGCGGTATACCGGTCGATGGCCGACAGGTTCGGATCGAGCTTGAGCGCCGTCTCGACGGCCGCAGCGGCTTCGGCAAGGTTTCCGGAGAACAGTTGAACGTATGCGACGGCCATCTGCGCTTCGGCATCGGCGGACCCGAGGGCTATCGCCTGCCGTGCTGAGGCGATGGCCTCTTCATAGCGTCGCTCCACGACCTGAATGACGGCAAGGACCGCGTACGGCGATGAAAGGGCGGGGTCGAGCGCCAAGGCACGGCTTGCCTTGTCGTAGGCCCTTTTTCGCGCCAATGCGCTCTGGAGAACGTCGTCAAATGCGTTTCGCCAGACGTAAGCGGTGGTGCGCGCGTCGGCCGCGAAGGCCTCAGCAAAACCGGGGTCGAGCGCCTCCGCCTTGTCAAACAGGGCTAGGGCCTCCAGCAACTCGGAAGGGCGTCCGGTCCTCGTCGCCTGCTCGGCCCGCAGATAATTGTCATATGCTTCAAGGTTCGCGGTCGGCGGTCGGGCAATCCGTTCGGTCTGCGACCGGGTCAACTCTAACCCGAGTGCCTTAGCGATCTGCCTGCTCATCTCGTCTTGCAGCACGAATACCTCCGCTTCGTCGCGGTCGAACCTCTTGGCCCAAACATGGTCGCCGCTTGCGATATCGATCAGTTGGGCATTGATGCGGATTTGATCCCCCGTTCGACGAACGCTGCCCTCGACGACAAAATGCACGCCGAGTTTGCGTCCGATGTCCGCCGCAGCTTCGGCTTTGCCTTTGTAAGCGAACACCGAATTCCGGGCGGTGACCTCCACGTCCGATAGACTTGCGAGATCGGTAATCAGATCGTCGGTGATGCCATCGGTGAAATAATCCTCGGCCGGGTCGCCGCTCAGATTGGCGAATGGCAGCACCGCAACCGATGTATGCTGCGGGGCAAACGACCATTGCCATGCGAAGACGATCGCCAAGGTTCCGATCAGCATCGCGGCGAGGCCCACTACCAAGATAATAGCCCGACGGCCGTGCCTGCGGCCGACCGTCAAGACCTTTCCCCCCTCGGATGGGTCGAGCAGAACGCGATAGACACGGACCGGGTCGGCTATATTTTTCAGGTGCTGCTCACCGAGGGCCGAAAAGCCGACATTGGCCTTGTGCACGGCGTGATCGAACGCGGTTCCGGATATACATATCCCGCCAGGCTGGGCCACACTTTGCAGTCGCGCGGCTATGTTCACGCCGTCGCCGTAGATGTCATCGCCTTCGACGATGACGTCACCGAGATTGATGCCAATACGGAACTGAATTCGCTGTGCCGCGGTAACAGCCTCGCAGCGGCCGGCCATTCTCCGCTGGATCACGGCGGCACATTGAACCGCGTCCACAACGCTCGCGAATTCAACGAGCGCACCATCGCCCATGAGCTTGATGATGCGGCCATGGAAGTCGGCTATGGCGGGATCAACCAACTCCCGGCGGCAGGCCTTCAGCCGCTCTAGGGTGCCAACCTCGTCCTCTCCCATCAGGCGGCTATAGCCGACAACATCAGCAGAGAGTATTGCGGTGAGCCGCCTCTCCATTTTCCCGCCCACACTCCAATGGCCAACTTTATCCTACCACTTCGAGGGCGCGCAGGCATCGCAATGTTCTAGTGAAGCCATCACGAAGCTTACATCGCATAGCCCTGATTTTGGCGGGCGTGCTGTGCTGTGTGCTCCACTCCATTGTCGCCCGCATGCTGCCGCTCCGGTGACACTCGCAACGTTTCGCCCGGCTTCAGATCAAGGAATGCCGTCAGGCCAGTACGACCACGCCAAGCCAGCCAGCAAGAGCGTTACCTCCTCGCCTTCCGCCAGCCAGCCGGCCTCGCCTCAGATTCGGAGCCGGCGCCGCTGCCTCGATCGCCTATGTAACGGGGCCGTCGAAGAGCAGGGAGACGCGGAGCCCTTGCCATTCCTTCAGCCTTAGCGGACTTTCACGTTGGCGTGCTGGTTGGCGGCATCGGTATCAGTAGCGGGCGTCTGGGTGTCATGGCCGGTGAAGGGACTGCCCTGACCGGGCGCCAAGGTACCACTATGGCCTGCACTGTTTGTCGTGAAAGCGTGTGTGTTGGAAGATGCTGTGCCGCCAGCCGCCAATCCGTTCTGTTGCGCTTGGAATAGATGGTCGTCCGCTTGGGCGATCGCACCGGAGGAGATCAGCAAGGCCGCCGAGGCGGTAATCAAGGTAACGATCCTCATTGCAATAACTCCATCTTTTTTGTTGTCGAAGCGTATGACACGCCTGCTGGCGTCGTTATTCCTTTCGATGCGGTTGGCCACGATAGAATATGGGCTATCGCACAAGCCTTGGCGGTTGATCTACCGCGTCGTGGGATCGGACAGTATGCGTCGCCGATGGGTCGCGAGACATGCAGTCATTCTCGAAAGGCGCCTATTCTGAGCAACAAGCTGAGGCTGTGCTGATACTGCGCTTAGGCTCGCCGTCAGGCGCTTTGTCGGCTTTCGGAGACGAACTCACGCCCCTCCCCTTCGCCAAAATGAGTTCTATACCTGCGCTCGGTTCTCAATTGCGTCGGCTTACGCGCCAAATGACGTTGCCGACGTCATCTGCCACAAGCAATGCGCCGCTTTTGTCGATCGCTACGCCGACCGGACGACCCATTGCCTTGTTGTCGGGGCCGATAAAGCCCGTGAGAATATCCTGTGGCCGGCCACTGGGTTTGCCATTTCGGAAAGGCACGAAGACAACCTTGTAGCCGCTGTAGACGCTCCGGTTCCAGGAGCCGTGCTGACCAACGAAAGCTCCGTTGCGATAGAGTGGGCCGATTGAAGCGCCCTTTGAGAACGTAAGACCCAGCGAGGCGGTGTGCGAGCCCAGCGCATAGTCCGGCTTGATAGCCTTGGCGACGAGATCGGGACGCTGTGGCTTGACGCGGGCGTCGACGTTCCCGCCGAAATAGCTGTAGGGCCAGCCGTAGAAGCCTCCATCGCGGACGGAGGTCATGTAGTCGGGGACGAGATCGTTACCGATCTCATCCCGTTCGTTGACGGCGACCCAGAGTTCGCCGCTCTGCGGATTCCAGGAGAGGCCGTTCGGGTTGCGCAGGCCCGAGGCGAAGACGCGCGTGCGGCGGCTTGCGCGGTCGATCTCGAGAACAGCGGCCCGGTTCGCCTCCGCTGCCATGCCGTTTTCCCCGACATTGCTGTTCGAGCCGACTGTAACGTACAGTTTGCGCCCGTCAGGGCTGGCGGTGACGTCCTTGGTCCAATGGTGGTTGAGATCGCCCGCCGGCAGATCGACAATCTTTTGCGCCGGAGCAGTTATACGGGTGCGGCCGCTCCTGTAGGGGAAGGCGACGAGGGCATCGGTGTTGGCGACGTAGATCGTGCCGTTCGAAAGAGTCATGCCGAAGGGCGAATTCAGTCCCTCCAGAAACCTCCGGCGCATGTCGGCGGCGCCATCTCCATCGGTGTCGCGCAGGAGCGTGATCCGATTGGCGCTTTTGGTTGCCGCGCCGGCACGCTTCATTGCGGCGCCCATGACCAGCTTGCGGAGGCTGAAGCCGCCGCCCTTCTTTTCCGGCGCGTTACTTTCAGCAACCAGCACATCGCCATTGGGCAGGACGTGCAGCCAACGGGGGTGGTCGAGACCTGTGGCGAAGGCATTGACCCTTAAGCCTTTTGCGGGCGTCGGCGCCGTGCCGTCCCGCCAACCTTTCGCTTCGGCGATCCGGATCGTGGGGATAAGCGTCGGTCGCGGCTTTGGCAGCGTCGGGTTCGGCCCATAGCCGCCGTTGGAGGCAATTGCCCCCGTCTTCTGATCCGAAACGGCGACACAACCGGTGGCGAGGACACCTATGATGGAGACAATGATCGAGAGTCGCGGGATCCCGGTATTCATCGGATGTCCTCCGAACGGAATGCATTTTTCGCCGCTTGTAACTTAGACACGAACCTCGCCGTTATTATTCCGTGGTTTTTGTGATCCGAGGTTCGCGCCCTGCGCGGCCAATCCACCCTACCCTTGCGGAGTAAGGCTCGTTCTGATGCCAGCCGCGGCAAAGCGGGTGAGCTGAATCTGGGTTGCATCCTCGGTGTAAAGGACGTGAACCGCGCGGCCGCTCGCCGTGAGTCCTGTTCCAACACGTAGAATGTGGCGTTTCGGATGTCTGTCATCGGTGCGCTCCTTTCGCGCAACAATAGCTGGCGAGCGCGATAGTTCCGCTGCATCATCGTTTCGCTTGCGCCCGACGTCACCGGGCTCGTCGATCGCGTTGCGGTCGCCGACAATGCCGTGGTTCGCAAGGGCGACGTTCTCTTCACCGTCGACAGGAGCCGGCGGCCTTCTCGCAGCCGGATTCGGGCCGCGTGCTTGGAACTAATGACGGGCAAGRCTGTTTCAGCTGTGACTTTGGCATGACGCTGACGCGCCCTCCTGGCTGGGTAAGCCTCGATTATGAGGAGACTCGCATCATGAAGATTTCGTCCAGATTTCGTTCAGTCGCGGCTGCGGTTATCGCTGCAGCAGGAATCAGCTTTGCCGGCTCCGCGCATGCCGACAGCGGTACGATCAGCTTCTCAGTCTACAAGGCTGCCTTCTTTGTGGGTGGTTCTGGCGGCGAGGGCACGCTGACCTTCCATGGTCGCCGCTATCCCATCTCTGTCGGCGGCATCTCGGGCGGCCTCGCCTTCGGGGCTTCTAAGACCTATTTCCATGGTACCGTTCGCCACATTCGCCGCGCCCGAGATGTGACGGGGGTCTACGGTGCGGTAGGCGGTGGCGGCGCGGTCGGCAAAGGGGCCCAGGTGATCGCCATGACCAATGACAAGG
>NZ_LMJJ01000042.1 GCF_001429285.1 Ensifer sp. Root278 | reverse complement strand
CCTCACAGACGTCAACAGCGATCTTCAAAAAAACTTCAAAAAAGAACAAGCCATTGAATCTAAATGACTATTTCGACTGTTGATAAACTCGCTCGATTTTGAGGAGCGGAAACACGGGCGTTTGCGGCGCAAATCACCCCTTGGCCACGAAGAGACCCATCCCGGCATCACCCGACACGGATTACGATCGCGATATGCGCCGCATGCCCGTCATCAGCGACGCAGTTTCCCGGGTGAAATCCGCCCGGTGTTCCCGAACGATCTGCATCAGGAATTCGCGCACCGCCCTTACCCGCGGCACCGCGACCAGATCCCGGTGGCAAACCAGCCAATAGGTGCGCTTGAGCTCAATCTCTTCAGGCAGGACGATCTCCAAGTCTTCTTCCTGCTGCGCGATGAAGTACGGCAGCACGCATAGTCCCAGCCCCTGCCGCACAGCCTTTAGCTGCGTCAGGATGCTCGAACTCTGGAAATGAGCATGCAGGCCCGGCTGGAGTTCTCCCAGATAATCGAGGCCCGGCGCAAAGATCATGTCTTCGATATACCCGACGAAGCGGTGCGCGGCGAGGTCGTTGCGTCCGGTGATCGGCGGATGTTTCGAGAGATAGCTGCGCGCGCCATAGACATGCAGCGTATAGGGCGTCAGCACCTCGGATTGGTAAGGTCCGGCTTTCGGCGCCGTCAGCGCCACCTGGATATCCGCTTCCTTGCGCGATAGCGACATGATCTGCTGGATCGCCACCAGTTCCAGCGAGACGTTCGGATAGTTTTCGGCAAAATCCGCCAACCGATCGGCCAGGAAGAAATTGCCGAAGCCTTCAAGCGTGCTCAACCTCACGACGCCGCGCTGCGCCGTCAGGCCATCATTGATGTCGAGCTGCAATTGTTCGGTCTCGCGCTCGACCCGCTCGGCGGTTTCGATGAAACGCTTGCCCATGCCGGTCAACACGTAGCCGCGCGGATTGCGCTCGAACAGCTTGACCTTGAGCGCGAACTCCAGCCGATCGATGCGACGCGAGACCGTGGCATGGCTGGTCCTCAGGCGTCGGGCCGCCGTCGACAATTGTCCGGTACGGGCAACCGCGAGAAAGAACTGCAGATCGTCCCAGGTGAAATTCGGATTCATCGCCACCCCCATCTGTTCGAAAATGAACAGATCCTGTTTCGCAATTTACGGTCCAGGCCGCTTGCATCCAAGCGGTTTTTTCCGGATTGTAGTCGCCGGAGCCGACATCTGAGGAGCATGTCTGGCCAATTATGAACAGAACGAAACGGCACCGCCATCCGCGCAGAGGAGCCCGCGTACATTCCTACGCGCGCGTTTCGCGGCGGTTCCCGAACACCAAGAGAACCCAATGGACACGTTCGACTATATCGTCGTCGGGGCGGGTAGCGCCGGCTGCGTGCTTGCCAATCGCCTTTCCGAAAACTTGAGCCATCGCGTGCTCTTGCTGGAGGCCGGTGGCCGCGACAACTACCACTGGATCCACATTCCGGTCGGCTATCTCTACTGCATCAACAATCCGCGCACCGACTGGTGCTTTACGACGGCCGCCGAAGAGGGCCTCAACGGCCGCTCGCTCGGCTATCCCCGCGGCAAGGTGCTGGGCGGCTGCTCGTCGATCAACGGCATGATCTACATGCGCGGCCAGGCGCAGGACTACGACCATTGGCGCCAGCTCGGCTGCACCGGCTGGGCCTGGGACGACGTGCTGCCGCTCTTCAAGAAGTCGGAGGACCACTATAAGGGTGCCAACGACATGCACGGCGCTGGCGGCGAATGGCGGGTGGAAAAGGCCCGCGTGCGCTGGGACGTGCTCGACGCTTTCCAGAAGGCCGCCACCGAAGCCGGCATTCCAGAAACGCCGGATTTCAACCGCGGCAGCAACGAAGGCTCCGGCTATTTCGACGTCAACCAGCGCTCCGGCATCCGCTGGAACACGGCGAAGGCGTTCCTGCGCCCGGCGCAGAAGCGCGGCAACCTCACGGTTCTGACCAAAGCGCATGTGCGCAAGCTGATCATCGAAGGCGATCGCATCGCCGGCGTCGAGTTTCAGCACGATGGCACGGTCAAACGTGCCCGCGCAGCCCGTGAGACCGTGCTTTCCGCCGGCGCGATCGGCTCGCCGCATATCCTCGAGCTCTCAGGCATCGGCCGCGGTGACGTGCTTCAGGCCAACGGCATCGAGCTTCGCCACGAACGCGCAGGTGTCGGCGAGAACTTGCAGGATCATCTGCAGCTGCGCATGGCCTACAAGGTGACGGGCGTGCCGACGCTCAACGAAAAGGCCAATTCACTCTTCGGCAAGGCGTCGATCGGGCTGGAATATCTGCTGCGGCGCTCCGGTCCCATGGCGATGGCGCCAAGCCAGCTCGGGATCTTCACCCGGTCCGGCCCGGAGAAGGAAACGCCCGACCTGCAATATCACGTGCAGCCGGTCTCGCTCGACAAGTTCGGCGAGCCTGTTCATTCCTTCCCGGCAATCACCGCCAGCGTCTGTAACCTGCGTCCGGAAAGCCGAGGCTCGGTACACCTGAAGGGGCCGGATTTTGCCGCGGCACCGGACATCCGGCCGCGCTACCTGACCGCAGAGGCCGATCGCAACGTCGCCGTCAGCGCCATCCGCCTGACGCGGCAAATCGTCAAACAGCCTTCCTTCGCCCGCTTCAACCCGGTCGAGTTCAAGCCGGGCCCATCCTACGAGACGGAGGACGACCTGAAGCGCGCCGCTGGCGATATCGGCACGACGATCTTTCATCCGGTCGGCACCTGCCGCATGGGCGCTGACGCTGAAAGCGTCGTCGATCCTGAACTGCGCCTTCGCGGCCTCAAGGGGTTGCGCATCGCCGACGCCTCGATCATGCCGACGATCACCTCGGGCAACACCAATTCGCCGACGATCATGATCGCCGAAAAGGCGGCAAGCCTGATCCTGGCAGCCAATCGCTAGCGAAAATGCGGGGTGGTTTTGTGTCAGCGAATGCGACATCCAGTGTGATCGAAGGTGCTGATTCGACGCCGGATTCGGCCCGGAGAGGGGCAGCGGATAACGGTAAACTGTCCGAAAAGCGACGCGAAACGCTTAAATCACGGGCCTTGAACCCCTATATCGGGCCCTGATGGCTCAGTTTTGAGCCCAAGCAAGATTAGGGGTTGTGATGGCAATGCAGCGATTTGGGCGTTTTGGACGAGCTCTGGCAATGATGGCGATCGGCTTGACCGTCGCGCTGACAGTTGTGGACGTCGCCGAAGCGCGGCGTTCGGGCGGCGGCTTCGGCAGCCGCGGCACCCGCACCTTCTCGCAGCCGCCCGTTACCCGCACGGCGCCGACCAACGCGGCACCGATCGACCGCTCGATGACGCCGCGCCAGGACGCCGGCCCCACCGCCACCAATCCGGCGGCCGGCCAGACGCGCCCGAACGCTACCCAGCCGAACGCCCGTCCGGGCTTCTTCAGCGGCTTTGGCGGCTCGCTGCTCGGCGGCCTCATGGTCGGCGGCCTGATCGGCATGCTGATGGGCGGCGGCTTCGGCGGTGCGGCCGGTTTCCTCGGCCTGATCGTGCAGATGCTCCTCATCGGCGGTCTGATCATGCTTGCCATGCGCTTCTTCGGCCGCAACCGCCAGCAGACGGCCTATGCGGGCCCGTCCGAGCGGTCGTCGGCTCAGCCGAACGGCATGCCGTCGTTCAAGATTCCGAGCATCGGTGGCGCCCAGGCCGGCGGTCAGGCGAACGCGCGCCCGACGGCAGCACCTGCACCGGCCCCCGTCACCGACGGCCCGGCTGACGAAATCGGCGTCCAGCAGGCCGACCTCGAACAGTTCGAAAAGATGCTGAAGGACGTGCAGGCGGCCTACGCCGCTGAAGACTACGGCACGTTGCGTCGCCTGACGACGCCGGAAGCCATGTCCTACCTCGCCGAAGAGCTGAGCGACAACGCGACGAGCGGCGTCAAGAACGATGTGCGCGACGTGCACCTTGTCCAGGGCGACGTGGCCGAGGCCTGGTCCGAAAACGGGACCGACTACGCGACCGTTGCCATGCGTTACGAAAGCATCGACGTGATGCGAGACCGCGCCACGGGCAAGGTCATCAGCGGTGATCCGGACAAGCTGACCGAAGCGGTCGAGCTCTGGACCTTCGTCCGCAAGCCGGGCGCGGAATGGCAGGTTTCGGCGATCCAGGGCGTCAGCCACGACTGACGCGAAACAGAGTCTATGAGAAAGGCCCGGTCGGCATCGCCGCACCGGGCCTTTTCATTTTCAGGATCACATTTTCCCACGATCAAACGATGGCCGGAACCGACTCCGATGGCGCGAGAATGTGGGTGATCAGATCCCGGAGCCAGCGGTGGGCGGGATCGCCGTCGCGCCGCCGATGCCAGATCTGACGGAACGAAAAAGGCGGGATGGCGAAGGGCGGATCGAAGACGGTCAGTGACCCGGCCTCAGCATCACGCGGCAGGATGCGGTGTGCCACCGTAAGCACCATGTCCGTGCCGAGAACCAGGCCGGGCGCAGCACTCCAATGGGGCAGCGCCAGCACGATGCGGCGCTTGTGCCCCGCGGCCGCCAGCGCCAGGTCGATCTCGTTGCCGGTGTCGCCGCGCAGCGAAACGAGAATATGCGGCCGCTCCAGATAGGCCGTCAGATCCATCGCCTTTTCGCCACCAAGGCTCGCGCCATCTGCCAGGCAGGCGAAGTGTTCCTTAAACAGGAGCGATGTCCTCAGATCCTCGGTCAGCGTCGGAAACACCCCGAGCGCCAGATCGATCTCGCCGTCGACAATTTGCGACATCATCACTTCACGGCTCGCCTGGCTAACGATGAGATCGACGTACGGCGCTTGCCGGCGCAGCACCGCCATCAAGCGCGGCAGCAGAACGAGGGCGGCATAGTCGGACATCGCGAGCCGAAAGATATGGCGCTCCATTGCCGGATCGAACGGCTGAGACCCCATGAGCTGGCGCATGTGCGCCAGGGCCTCGGCAAGCTGTGGCGCGATCTCCAGCGCCCGCACCGTCGGTTCAAGCTGTCCGCCATGGCGGACGAGCAAGGGATCGTCGAAAAGAGCCCGCAAGCGCGCAAGCGCATGACTGACCGCCGGCTGGCTCTTGTTCAGCCGCAGGGCCGCACGCGATACATGGCGTTCCGCCAGCAGGGCATCGAGCACCACCAACAAGTTCAGGTCGATTCCGCCGAGATTATTCATGAGGCGAATGTAACACGTACGAAATTTGAATTTCCATTCCTCCCATCGATGCGTGAGGATGAGGCAATCAAGAAGGAAAAAACAATGCCCACTCTCTCCTCCCTCCTCATGCTTGCCACGGCGATCTTCGCCGGCGCCGTCGTCCCCCTCCAGGCCGGCGCCAATGCCAACCTTGGCCGCCTCCTCGGCCATCCGCTCTGGGCGACGGTCGTCTCGCTCGGCGTCAGTCTCGCGCTCATCCTGCCGATGCTGATCGCGTTGCGGGCGCCGTTGCCCAGCCTTGCGACGGCATTCAAGGGTCCGTGGTGGATCTGGATCGGCGGCGCCGCCGGCGTGATCTATATCACCGCTGCTCTCCTCCTTGCGCCGAAGCTCGGCGCGGCAAGCTTCATCGTCGCCGTCATCGCCGGCCAGATGGCGGTCTCCCTGCTCATCGATCACTTCGGCCTGATGGGTTTCCCCGCAAAGCCGGTCAATGCGGCGCGACTGACCGGCCTACTCTTCATCGTCGGCGGCATGGTGATCACACAGATCGCCAATGTTGCTCCGGCGCTCGCCAATGCAACGCGATAGCGGATCGCCGCAACCCGACGCGGCAGCCGAGACCAGCCTGGCTGCCGCTTGTCACATGAGAAGCACGCATGGTAGATGGCGACCATGTCGAGCGAACCGCATTTGATGGCCTGATCTGCCCCGCAAGGCGGGGCTTGCACCTGTGAGCCCAGAACCGTCCGCCTGTTGAGCGGACAAATCTCGTTCGCATCGATCCGCCCACCCCGTTTTAACGGGGCACCCGGATCGACTGCCTGCCATCGGGCTCGTCATGACCACATCCAATCTCTGGGGCTGCGCCGCCTTCCGGCGCATCAGCTTCGTTCTCGTCGTTCATTCCTTCTGCTCCTGGATGTTCGTTGCCGCGCTGCCGCTCATCGTCGCCGCACGCTTCGGCACCGGGGCGGAACTCGTCGGCAGCCTGGCGTTTGGCCTTTTGCCGCGCATCGTGTTTGCGCCGCTCGCCACCGCGCTCCTCCGGCGGACCGGCCCGCGTATTCCCGTGTTCTGCGCAATCCTTGGCGTCGCCACTGCGATCCCGGGCCTGGCGGTGGCGCCCGATGCGACGACGTTGCAAGCCATCGTCTTCCTCATCGGCCTTGCGGATACGGTGATCACGCCGGGCCTCCTGACGCTCCGCGCCGCCTCCGTTCCGCCCGGCCGCAACATGGAGGCCAATACGACCTTTCAGGCGATCGACCGCTGCGCCAAGATCTTCGGCCCGCCAGCGGCAGGCCTCACAGCGGCTGCGACTTCGATCGCGATTACACTTATCGCCTTGGCGCTCGGCCACGTCGTCGCGGCAACTCTCCTTTTGCGCCATTCCGGCAACCGGCGGCCGCGCGAGCCATTTGTCTCCTGCACGCCGAGCTTCCGGCAGGAGGCGATCGCGATCATGCGCGACAATCCGCTGCTCTGGGCTCTGCTGCTCCCTGCCCTCGGCTACATGGTTTCGCTCGGCGCGCTGCAGCCCTTCCTGTTCTGGCTCAACCGTGACCAGTTTCACCTGGGACCCGAGATGTGGACCGTGCTGCTCGGAGCCCAAGGGCTGGGCGCGCTGAGCGGCGCCCTCGTCTCGAACCGGCTGGCAAGGGTCTTCACCGATACGCGCGCACTACTGCTTGCCTATCTCGTCGCAAGCCTCTTCGAGGGCGTCTCGACCTTCGCGCTGATATTCGCGCCCAACCACGGCACAGCCACGGCGCTGCTGATCCTCGGCGGCATACCGGAGATGGTCGCTTTCGCGGCCTATTTCACCCTCGTGCAGCGCGGCCTGCCCCTGGAACGCCAGACGGCTTTCTACGCCCTTACCTTGCCCCTGATGGATCTTGGCCTTGCCGCAGGGGTGCTGTCGGGAGCGATGTTTACGAGTGGGCTCATGTCGCTTTGGACAATTCTGGCTGTATGCCAGTGCCTGTGCCGTGCTGCCGGTTCTGCCGTTCCTCG
Source organism: Ensifer sp. Root278 (assembly GCF_001429285.1). Classification (GTDB taxonomy): domain Bacteria; phylum Pseudomonadota; class Alphaproteobacteria; order Rhizobiales; family Rhizobiaceae; genus Ensifer. Next base: position 307,815 of record NZ_LMJJ01000042.1, on the reverse strand, counting down.
CATGGCGCGGGCGCGTTACCGACCTCTGAGCGACGTCCCCGAACCAAAAAGATCAACGCCAGCCGTAACTTGCGACTGGCGCGCTTCGCATAGTCTGGCCATACTTGCTCCGGGCTAAAAAGGGGTTATGGCATGCAGGATCGGCTGTTCATTGGCGGCAAATGGGAAAAACCGCGGCGCGGCGGCACGCTCGACGTGGTCGACCCGGCAACGGAAGAGGTCATCCACCGGGCGCCGGCCGCGACCTATGAAGACGTGGACAGGGCCGCAAAGGCCGCCCGCATCGCCTTCGACAGCGGTTCCTGGCCGAAACTGTCAGGCACTGAGCGTGCCGTCTATCTCCGGGCGATCGCGGCGAAGATCGAAGAGAAGCGCCACTCGCTGGCGCGGCTCGAAGTCGCCGACAACGGCAAGCCGCTGCCTGAGGCGCTCTGGGACATCGACGACGCCGCCGGTTGCTTCCGCTTCTATGCCGGCCTCGCCGAGGAACTGGACGCCGATCCGGAGGAGACGATCCCCGTCGGCGACAGCCGCTTCACCGCACGCGCCGTGCGCGAGCCGCTCGGCGTGGTCGGTGCCATCACCCCCTGGAACTATCCGCTGCTGATGGTCTCCTGGAAGGTAGCACCGGCGCTTGCCGCCGGCTGCACCATCGTGCTCAAACCCTCGGAACTGACGCCGCTGACGGCGCTTGAGCTTGGCGTCATTGCCGAGGAAGTCGGGCTGCCGCCCGGCGTGCTCAATATCCTCACCGGCACCGGCCAGGATGCCGGCCAGCCGCTCACCGAGCATCCGCTGATCGACAAGCTCGCCTTCACCGGCTCTGTCGTGACCGGCCGCAAGGTGATGATGGCCGGCGCTCAGGACATCAAGAATGTCAGCCTCGAACTCGGCGGCAAGTCGCCCTTCGTCGTCTTTGCCGACAGCGACATCGACAAGGCCGTCGAATGGATCATGTTCGGCATCTTCTGGAACCAGGGCCAGGTTTGTTCGGCAACCTCGCGGGTGCTGGTCGAGGAGGAGATTTACGAGACCGTCGTCAGCCGTCTTTGCGAAGAGGCCGCGAAGATCAAGATCGGCAATGGCTTGGAGGACGGCACGCTGCTCGGGCCGATCGTCTCCCGCGGCCAATATGACAAGGTTGTCGGCGCCATCGATCGCGCCCGGCAGGACGGGGCCACGGTCGCTGCAGGCGGTGGCCGCCCGGCCGGCCTCAACAGCGGTTACTTCCTCGAGCCGACCGTGCTGACCGACATGCGCGAAGACAGCTTCGTCTGGCGCGAGGAGATCTTCGGCCCAGTCGTCTGCGTCAAGCCGTTCCGCGAAGAGGCGGACGCGATCCGCATGGCCAATGACAGCCGCTTCGGTCTCGCGGCGGCTGTCATGTCGGCTGACCGCGAGCGTTGCGAACGCGTCGCCCGGGCTTTTCGCGCCGGTATCGTCTGGATCAACTGCTCGCAGCCCACCTTCCCCGAGGCTCCCTGGGGCGGCTACAAGCAATCGGGCATCGGCCGCGAACTCGGCCGCTGGGGCCTTTCGAACTATCTCGAGACCAAGCAGATCACCAGCTTCGACACCGACGAACCCTGGGGCTGGTATATGAAGGGATAGGGACGATCAGGGGCGCAGAAGCGCCCGGCGTCAAATTCCTTTCATGCGTCTGTGAAATAAGCCGACTAACGATAGAATTTGCAAAGCTGTCGGTGGACACATCGTATCGGAGGGTCAGATGAACAGGTCGAACGACGAGATCGAGACGCAGGACTGGCTGGAAGCGGAACTGGCCGACACGCTCGACGAAGACTACGAACTCGAGCTTTCAGAACCGGCGCTCTCTGAGGAGATCCGCAAGATCTATCGCAAGAGCCACCCGCCGACGATCCCGCGCATCGATTACTTCCGCGCGCTGCTGAAGCTGCAGTCGGAGCTGATCAAGCTGCAGGACTGGGTGGTCTACCACAAGGAAAAAGTGGTGGTGATCTTCGAGGGGCGTGACTCCGCCGGCAAGGGCGGCGTCATCAAGCGCATCACCCAGAGGCTCAATCCGCGCGTCGTGCGCGTCGTCGCGCTGCCGGCACCCTCCGACCGTGAAAAGACGCAATGGTATTTCCAGCGCTACGTGCCGCATTTGCCGGCCGGCGGCGAGATCGTGCTCTTCGACCGCTCCTGGTACAACCGCTCCGGCGTCGAGCGGGTCATGGGCTTTGCCGCCGAAGATCAGGTCGAGCAGTTCTTCAACGACGTCCCTGAATTCGAGCGCATGCTGGTGCGTTCGGGCATTCGGCTGGTCAAGTACTGGTTCTCGATCACCGATGAAGAACAGCAGATGCGCTTCCTTGTGCGCATCCATGATCCGCTGAAGCAGTGGAAGCTGTCGCCCATGGACCTGCAATCGCGGGTGCGCTGGGAGGGCTATACCAAGGCCAAGGAAGAGACCTTCGCCCGCACCAACATTCCGGAAGCGCCCTGGCATATCGTCGAAGGAAACGACAAGAAGCGTGCCCGGCTCAACTGCATCGATCATCTTCTGACGCAGTTCCCCTACGAGGAGGTGCCGCACGAGGAAATCTCGCTGCCGGAACGCGTCTTCAACCCGGATTACGAGCGCAAGGTGCTGCCGCCGGAACTCTACGTGCCGTCGAAGTACTGACGGCGGGGCTACTGCATGTCTCCTTAAATCGACCTCGATTTAAGGACGAAGACATGCAGCAAATCAAAGTGCTACAGCGACCTTCGCGCGTCTGATAAGACGCGCGGCGCTGTAGGACCTTCCCCCGTTCCCAGTTGAAAGCGAGGCGGCACCCGCCCGCCTCGCTTGCAATATCCTCTCGAAAATCAGAGATTGCCGTGAAACGACAGTTTCATGGAATCGACATGAGCCCCAAAGAACGCTCCTTCCTCACGCGCGTCCGCCAGGTGCTGCCGGAGCTGCATCCGGCCGAGCGGCGGCTGGGGGATTTCCTTTGCGATTTTCCCGGCGAGGTCGCGAGCTACTCGGCCCAGGAGCTGGCGGCGCTGGCGCATGTGTCGAAGGCGACCGTCTCCCGCTTCATCCAGCGCTTGGGCTACGACAACTACGAGGAGGCGCGCCGTCATGCTCGCGCCGACAAGCAGACGGGCTCGCGGCTGTTCCTTGCGACTGCCACCGACAGCGGCGGCGAACAGTCGCTCTCCTCACATGTGGCGCAAGGCGTGGCCAACATCGAGGCGACCTTTCTCGCCATCTCCGAGACCCAGGTGACGGCGGCGGCAAACGCCATTCTCGGCGCCCGCAAGGTCTGGGTCATCGGCTTCCGCGCCAGTCATTCCTTCGCCACCTATCTGCAATGGCAGATGACCCAGGTGGTCGAGCACATCGCCGCCATCCCCGGCGGCGGCCAGACGCTCGGCGAACATCTGGTCAGCATCGGCCGCGACGATGTCGTGATCCTCTTCGGGCTGCGCCGGCGCGTCTCCCTCATGGAGCCGATTCTCGGACAGCTGGAAAAATCCGGCGCGCGGCTGCTCTACATCACCGACGAGGGCGTGCCCTTCCTCAACCAGGCGGAATGGCATTTCCGCTGCCAGACACTGGCGCCAGGCCCCCTCTTCAACCACGTCTCGGTCATGGCGCTCTGCCATCTCTTGACGACACGATGCATCGAAATCGCCGGCACTGCCGGTCGAAATCGGCTGCGTGGCATCGAAGCCATCAACGATGCGCTCGAGGAATTGTGAGCGTAGATTGGGCAGCGGCCTGAAACGCCAGATTATTTTTTGCACATAAGAAATCTCAGTTTCGTTCGCTTGCGACACGACAGCCAGCCTCCAAGCCGCTGACTGCAAAAGAGAAACTGTGGTTTCTCTTGAGATGGCACGAAACCTGCATTCCACGAATTTTATGCAGCGAAGGGCTCCTTCCTTTCGCAGTGCATCACAGAATCTTCTATGAAACCTCAGTTTCATGATGTAGATTTCATGAAACTGAGTTTTCACATTTTCACGTTGTTAAGCCATAAAGGGGAACGAACCATGGCAGCGGAAAATATGGTGCCGTCCGGCAGGTCATCGCCGGTCATCAGACAGTTGGAATCAGCCTTCACCAAAATTGGCGTCACCGGCGCCCACAAGCAGATCCTCGCCCTCGTGCTCATCGGCTGCCTGTTCGACAGCTTCGAGCAGAACACCATCGGCGTCGCCGGCCCGATCCTGAAGGAACATTGGGGGCTCACCGGCACCGACATCGGCTTCCTCAACACCATCACCTTCGGCAGCGCCGCCATCGGCCGCCTGCTCTCCGGTATCCTTGGCGACCGCTACGGCCGCCGCGTGATGCTGACCATCAACCTCCTGCTTTTCACCATCGGTTCGGCCGCCTGCGCCATGGCGCCGAACTTCGCCACCCTCTGCTTTGCCCGCGCCATCGTCGGCTTCGGGGTCGGCGGCGAGATCTCCACGGCGGTCACGATGCTGTCGGAATTCTGCTCGCCAAAATTCCGCGGCACGGCAGCCGGCCTCGTCAATGTCGGTGCTGGCGGTTTCGGCAACTTCCTGGCACCTGCCTTCGGCCTGATGATCTTCACCCTCTTCCCGGGTGAAAACAGCTGGCGCTGGCTTTTCGCCTCGCTTGCTCTGCCGGCCCTGCTTGTCGTCTTCTATCGCCGTTTCGTGCCGGAAACACCGCGTTTCCTGGCATCACAGGGCAAGATCGACGAGGCCAATAAGGTGCTTTCGATCCTCGCCTCCGGGTCGCTGCGCCCGCGCAACCTCAAGGTCCAGGAATATCTGACCAAGGACCACCTCAAGGACCAAGAACCGGCCAAGAGCGACTGGAAGGAACTCTTCCGCGCGCCCTTCATCGGCCGCACCGTCCCGGTCGCCATCGCCATCCTGATGAGCTACGGCGCCCAGCTCTCGGTGCTCACCTTGATGCCGATCATCTTCGTGTCCATGGGCTACACGCTCCAGGGAAGCCTGCTCTACAGCATGATCATCCAGAGCGGCAGTGTGCTCGGTGCTATCGCCGCCTCGATGTTCGGCTATTACTTCCCGCGCAAGAGGGTGCTGACCCTGGGTGCCGTCTTCGCCTGCCTTGCGGCGGTCTCGATCGCCTATCTCGGCACCAACATCTATCTGGTGCTGATGTTCGGCGCGATCTTCCAGTTCTTCGTGCTCTTGCTCAACACCTCGATCTGGATCTATGCGCCCGAACTCTTCCCGACCCGCGTCCGCGCCTTCGGCGTGGCGCTGATCCTGGCAACCGGCTCGGCCGCGGGCTCCTTCATCCCAACCATCGCCGGCGCGCTCTTCGACGTCTACGGCATGGTCGGGGTCTTCGGTCTCGCCGCCGGCATGTATGCGGTCTTCGCCTTCTGCATCCAGCTCGGGCCCGAGACCTATGGCATGTCGATGGAAGACCTGACCCAGCCTGCCGATGCCGACCTCGCAAAGGCTGACACTTCTGAAATCAAAGTCGGCGCGGAACTGAGAACGTGAGTGCACATATCCTTCTGATTAACCCGAACAGCTCGCTTGCCACCAGCGACATGATGGTCTCCATCGCACGCCGGGCTGCATCAGGACGCATGGCCGTGGCAGTCGCCACGGCCATGCGGAACCCGCCGATGATCGTGACGCCCGAGCAGTTGGATGCGGCCGCTGCCGAGGTCGTCGAGATCGGCGAAAGGCATGAGGCTGGATGCCTCGGTATTGTCGTCAGCGCCTTCGGCGATCCCGGCCTTGCCGCCCTCAAACGCCGCCTCGCGATCCCCGTGATCGGCATCTGCGAGGCCTCGATGATCGAGGCCTCGCAGGGCGGCCGCAAGTTCGGCGTCGCCACCACGACGCCGGAATTGATCCAGGCGATCGACGACCGCGCCCGCGATCTCGGCGTCTGGGACCAGTATACCGGCATCCGCTGCACGTCAGGCGACCCGCTCGCGCTCTCCGCCCACCCCGAGCGCCTGCTGGAAGCCCTCGGCGACGCCGTCCGTCAGTGTGTTGAATTGGATGGCGCCGAGGCCGTCATCATCGGTGGCGGCCCGCTCGGCCAGGCGGCCGAACAGCTCCAGCCGCTGTTCCCGACGCCGATCATCGCGCCCATTCCGAGCGCGATCGACCGCATGCTCGACCTGATGCAGGTCGCCGCCTGACAGGCATTCATCATCGCAGCCACCCAAAAGGAGTATGGATCAGGCAACGGTAACGCCTGTTTCCACCGGTCGCCCTGTGGTATTTTCGCTCTTTCCAATTGGGCAAGACCGAAGCTGGGGCGGAGGTTGCGCGATGAAATCTATCCTGGCAGCATTCGTCGCGGTGGCGTCCTTTGCTGCGGTGGCCATGGCCGGCCCTTTGCATGACGCGGCACGGGACGGCGACACGGAGCGCGTCAAGCAGTTGCTCGATCAGGGAACCGACATAACCGAGCCCGATGCGGCCGGCGAGCCGGCGCTGTTGATTGCCGCTCTGAAAGGACGCACCGAGGTTGTCGCGCTCCTCATCGAGCGCGGCGGCGACATCGAGATCCGCAACAAGGGCGGCCTGACGGCCCTGCACGCCGCCGCCTATGGCGGCAATCTCGAAACCGTCAAACTGCTCGTCGCCAAGGGTGCTGCTGTCAACGACGTCGCCAACTTCTACAAGATGTCGCCACTGCATGCGGCAGCCGAAGAGGGCCACGCCGAGATCGTGGCTTTCCTGCTGACCAACAAGGCCGACATCGAGGCCAAGGAACGCAACGGCTACACGCCGCTGACGCAAGCGGGGTGGCGCTCCCACTGGCCGGCCGCCGAGCTGTTGCTGAAGGCTGGAGCCACCTGCCAGAAGGCCGACCTCGTCGGCGACTGGCTCTACGGCGAATGCACCAAGCGACAATAACAAGCACATCCGGAAACGGAGGACATGGCATGTCTCGACACTCCATACCATTTGCGACCGCGGCGACGGCGGTGCTGCTCGCATTCGCCAGTCCGGCGTTGGCGGAAGAACCCGTCAACACCGGCTATTTCGGCGACGTGGCGATCAAGGGTTATGATCCGGTCGCCTACTTTACAGAGAACAAGGCGGTCGAAGGATCGCCAGAATTCAGCTATCGCTGGCTCGGCGCCACCTGGCAGTTCGCCAGCGCCGAGCACCGTGACCAGTTCATCAAGGAACCCACCCGCTATGCGCCGCAATATGGCGGCTACTGCGCCGACGGCGTCTCCTTTGGCACGGTGACGACCAACATCGACCCCAAGGCCTGGCGCATCATCGAGGACAAGCTGTACCTCAGCTACGATCCGGGCGCTGCTGACGGCCTTGTGAAGAATCCGAACAAGGTGGTCGATTCGCGCAAGCACTGGTCCGAGGTCGAGCAGACGCTGCTCACTGAAAAGGCGTCGATCAACTGGACGAAGCCCTCGCCCTAAAGCAGTTCCAGAAAAGTGTGTAGCGGTTTTCCGTCCAGAACAGCGTCAATTGAGTGAATCGGAGTGCCTTCGATGCCGGGTGACTGCCGTCACCGCTCGATCGAGAAGAACTTCAGCGCCTGCGGCGTGACGTTGATGTAGTCCGCCGTGCGCTCGCCCTTTGCCGTGTTGCGGTAGACATAGCCGCAAACCATGCGGTCGAGGAAATATCCGTCATACTTCTCGCAGAGCTGGTTGCCCTTCACCTCGATGCGGCCGGTGATGTTCGTATTGCTGGTGCGGTAGGCGGTGTTTCCGTCCTTGTCGAAGAACTGCGCGAAGCTCGTGCCGTTCTTGTGCACGCCAACCCAGGTCTTGTCATCGGTCAGTTGCTTGAGTTCCGCCGGGCCAAGCCGGTCGCTGGCAGCACCAACAAAGCCGAAGGGCCATTCCGGAATGCCAGCGACACGCAGGCCGAAAAGGTGACGATAGAGGTCCTCTTCGCGCCAGTAGTCATAGAGATAGCTATAATAGGTCAGGTTGGTGTCCGGAAAGAGTTTTAGCAGTTCCGCGGCTACTGCCGCTGCGCTCTGCTGATCGCCGCGCTGGGCATAGGCCGAGGCGAGATACTCCTTCACGGCTTCCGCCTTCGGCAGCGTCTCGCGCGCCGCTTCGATCAATGGGATCGCCTTTTCGAGGCGGCGCGCCGTGTAGTAGACGATGCCCGCCAGAAGCTGCAGGCTCGATGAGGGCGACGGATCGAGCCTGAGTGCCCGTTCGATATCGTCTAAGGCCTGCTCGTGCTCCCCGGTCTGGGCAAGGATCAGCGCCAGATTGGCGAGCGCCTCGGCATCGTTAGGCTGCATGGAGACGGCCCTGAGCGCCGATTCCTTTGCCTCCGAAGCGCGTCCATCGACGAGCTGCAGCAACGCCAGCACCGTATGGGCGCGCGCATTGTTGGCGTCGAGTTTCAGCGCCTGCCCGGCCGCATCATAGGCGATCTTGCGCGCCACCGCCGCCGACCAGAGATAGTTGTAGTCGTTGCGCCAGACGTCGACCGCGATGCGGGCTATGCCGGCATGAGCATCGGCGAAATCGGGATCGAGATCGATCGCCCGCTGGTAAAAGGCGAGTGTCTGACGATTGGTCTCGACATCGCGCCAGATAAGGCCCTGCTGCTCGGCGCGCATGTAGTTGTCATAGGCTTCGAGATTATCGGTGGGGATCCGTGCCAACCGGTCGCGCTCGCCCTCGCTGAGCTTGACCTCAAGCGCGGCAATGATCTTGCCGATGACGTCATCCTGAACGGCGAAGAGATCGGCATATTGGCGGTCGTAGCGCTCCGCCCAGAGCGACAACCCGCTCACCGCGTCGAAGAGCTTGACGTTGATGCGCAGCCGCTGGTCGGCCCGCTGCAGCGTGCCCTCCAGCACATAATGCACGCCGAGTTCGGCCGCCACGTCCTGGATCTTGGTGGCGCTCCCTTTGAGCGCAAACACCGAGTGCCGGGCGATGACGAAGAGGCCGGACACTTTGGACAATTCGGTGATGAGATCGTCGGTCAGTCCCTCGGCCAAGTGGTCGTGGTCGCTGTCGCCGCTGACATTGATGAAGGGCAGCACCGCGACGGAAGGCTGGTCCGGCAGGGGATAGGCGAAACGCTGCGCCGGGCCGTCCTGCCCGATCCATGTCCACGGCTGCCACCAGGCGAGCGCGGCTGAAATTGCGATCGCCGCAAGCCCGGCCACCAGCCCCTTTACCCAGACAGTCTTTCGCCGGTTTTTCTCAACAACCGTCCTGCCCGCGGCTTCCGGGTCCAGGAGCACGCGGTAGACCCGTATCGGATCGCCGAGCCCCTTGACCGGCTGCTGCCCGAGCGACACGAAACCGGCCTTAAGCTTCGAGCTGACCTGGTCATAGGCCGTGCCGGATATCGCAATGCCGCCAGGCTCGGCCAATCCCTGCACCCGGTCGGCGATATTGACGCCATCGCCATGGATGTCGTCGCCCTCGACGATGATATCGCCGAGATTGATACCGATGCGGAAATCCAGCCTCTCGCCATCTGGCCCCTTGTCGGCTTCTGCCGCCTTGCGCCTCTGGATTTCGATTGCGCACTGCGTCGCATCGACAACGCTGCGGAATTCAACGAGCAGCCCGTCGCCCATCGTCTTCACCAGACGCCCGTGATGCTCGATAAAAAACGGCTCCAGGATGTTGGAAAGGTCCGACTGGAATCGCAGGCGCGTCCCTTCCTCGTCCAGCCGACTCAGGCGGCTGTAACCGACGACATCCGCGATCAGGACGGCAGCGAGACGGCGCTCCATCGACGAGCTCTCAACGTACGATGTACTCCAACACAGATGTTACCGCAGCTTGGCAGACGGCGCCATCGGCGCGGTCCGGCGATGGCGCCCCGCGTGCGTCGTAACCGTTACGTACTTGCGGTTCCCCGTCGAACTGGCACGATTTTGGGCTACCATCGGATGGAGTTTGCCACGCTAGGTGACGAAGCGAGCACCGCCGATGCAGCGCGGCAACTGACTGAGAAGGATCCGAGCATGATGTATTGTCGTTCGCTCTTCATGGCCGGCGCACTGGTGATGGCCGTCGCCACACAATCAACCGCCGCCGACCCCGTCACGGTCGGCGTCGACAACTTCGTCCGCGCCGAGAGCGACATGTATGCGGCCAGCATGGTCAAGGACGGCGCCTTCGGCAAATTCCTGCACCGCCGCGAACCGGCTTCGATCGACAACCAGACCGTCATTCGCCTCAACCGCGACACGCTCTATTCGTCGGCCGTGTTCGATCTCGATGCCGGGCCGGTTACCATCACCATGCCGGACGCGGGAAAACGCTTCATGTCGCTGCAGGTGATCAACGAGGATCACTACGTGCCCGAGGTCGTCTACGGCGCCGGCGAGACGACGCTGACGAAGGAAAAGGTCGGCACGCGCTACGTCGTCGTCGGCATCCGCACGCTCGTCGATCCGGCCGACCCGAAGGACATCGCCGAGGTTCACACCCTGCAGGACGCGATCAAGGCCAGCCAGCAAAAGGAAGGCAAGTTCGAGGTCCCGGCCTGGGATCCGGCCAGCCAGAAGAAGGTGCGCGAGGCGCTGCTCGCGCTCGGCGCCACCATGCCGGACTTCAAGAAGGCCTTCGGCACCAGGCAAGAGGTTGATCCGATCCGCCATCTGATCGGCACGGCCACCGGCTGGGGCGGCAATCCGGACAAGGATGCGACCTATCTCAACATCACGCCCACTAAGAATGACGGCAAGACGATCTACAAGCTTACCGTCAAGAACGTGCCGGTCGATGCCTTCTGGTCGGTCAGCGTCTACGATGCGCAAGGCTTCTACGAGAAGAACCGGTATGATGCCTATACCATCAACAACATCACCGCAAAGAAGGGCGACGATGGCAGCGTCTCGATCCAGTTCGGCGGCTGCGACGGCAAGATCCCCAACTGCCTGCCTGTGGTCGACGGCTGGAACTATACCGTGCGGCTCTACCGGCCCCGCAAGGAAATCCTCGACGGGTCCTGGCACTTTCCCGAGCCGCAACCGGTGAACTAAGCTTCCCGCGTGATGAATCAGGCACGGGAGACTGAGCGCATGGAGTTCCGGGACGATGGTCTTGTCGCGTTTGCCGGGCATGGCGCAGCGCCCCTGCCCGCCGCAACCGTCGAGGGCCATGTCGAGCGCGATGGTGCGCGCATCTGGTATGCGACCTATGGATCGGGTACGCCGGTGATCCTGCTGCATGGCGGCCTCGGCCATAGCGGCAACTGGGGCTACCAGGTGCCGGCACTGCTGGAGGCCGGGCACCGCGTCATCCTGATCGATAGCCGAGGTCACGGCCGCAGCACCCGCGATGCCAGGCCCTACACCTACGAACTGATGGCGTCGGACGTGCTCGCCGTTATGGACAGGCTCGAGCTTCAAAAAGCAGCCTTTGCCGGCTGGAGCGACGGCGCCTGCATTGCGCTCGTCCTCGCCTCGATGGAACCGGAGCGTGCCGCCGGCGTCTTCTTCTTCGCCTGCAACATGGACCCGAGCGGAACCATGGAAATCGAGCCGAGCCCGGTGCTCGACCGATGCTTCGGCCGCCATTCGAGCGACTACAGACAGCTGTCGGCAACGCCGGATGATTTCGGCGCCTTCGTCGATGCCGTCAGCGAGATGCAGAAGACTGAGCCGAACTACACCGCCGAAGAACTCGGCCGGATCCGCGTACCGGTCGCGATCGTCCAGAGCGAAAACGACGAGTTCATCAAGCGCGAGCACGCCGACTATCTGGCGCGCAGCATTCCCGGCGCCAAATTCATCCTGCTCCCCGACGTCAGCCACTTCGCCCCGCTGCAGCGGCCAGAGCGCTTCAACGTCGCGCTCATCGGCTTTCTGGCAAGCCTTCCCGACTGACTGCATGCCCCGGGTGCGACGGCCTCCGTGCGAATGGACGGGCCAAGACCGGCCCGTCTGCCTGCCGTTCGAACGAGATTACTCGGCCGCCTCACTCTCCGGCATCGGCACGTAGTTGAGGATCGGCGACAGCCAGCGCTCGACCTCGCGCACCGGCATGCGCTTGCGTGTCGCGTAATCCTCGATCTGGTCGCGCTCCACCTTGGCGACACCGAAGTAATAGGCCTCGGGGTGGCCGATATAGAGGCCTGACACTGACGAACCCGGCCACATCGCATAACTCTCGGTGAGGCTGACGCCAATCGCAGCTTCCGCATCGAGCAGCCGGAAGAGCGTCGCCTTTTCCGTATGGTCGGGCTGCGCCGGATAGCCCGGCGCCGGACGGATGCCGGCATAGGGCTCGCCGATCAGATCCTGCGGCGTGAAAACCTCGTCGGCCGCATAGCCCCAGAGCTCCTTGCGCACATATTCATGCATGCGCTCGGCGAAGGCTTCGGCAAAGCGGTCGGCCAGCGCCTTGACCAGGATCGAGGAATAGTCGTCGTTGGCGCGTTCGAAACGCTCGGCAATCGCAACCTCCTCGATGCCGGCGGTGACGACAAAGCCACCAACATAGTCGTTGGAGCTGCTGTCGGCAGGGGCGACGAAGTCGGAAAGGGCCACATTCGGGCGACCGTCGCGCTTCGTCAGCTGTTGGCGCAGCGTGAAGAAGGTCGCAAGCTCAGACGACCGGTCTTCTCCAGTGAAGAGCCGGATGTCGTCGCCGACCGTGCCGGCCGGCCAGAAGCCGACCACCGCCTTCGGCGCAAACCACTTCTCTTCGATGATCTGCGCAAGCATCGCCTGGGCGTCGTCGAACAGTTGCCGGGCGGCGGCACCTTGCGCCTCGTCCTCCAGGATCTTCGGATAGACGCCCTTCAGTTCCCAGGTCTGGAAGAACGGCGTCCAGTCGATATAGCGGGCGAGTTCCGCCAGGTCCCAGCTCTCGAAGACCCGCGTGCCGAGGAAGGACGGCGTCTTCGCCTGATAGACAGACCAGTCGACCTTGTGCTGGTTGGCGCGCGCCTGCGACAGCGGCAGCCGACGCTTTTCCGCTTCGTTGCGTGCATGTGCGTCGGCAACCTTGCGGTACTCCGCCCGGACCGTCTCGATGTAGTTGCCCCGCGCCTCCGGCGACAGGAGGCTCGAAACGACGCCGACGGCGCGGCTGGCATCGGTGACATAGACAGTCTGGCCACGATCGTAGCGCGGATTGATCTTGACCGCCGTATGGACGCGGCTGGTCGTCGCGCCGCCGATCAAAAGCGGAATGTCGAAGCCTTCGCGCTCGAGTTCGGAGGCGACATGCACCATTTCGTCGAGCGACGGGGTGATGAGCCCCGAAAGGCCGATGATATCGACCTTCCGCTCGCGCGCCACGTCGAGGATCTTCGCCGAAGGCACCATGACGCCAAGATCGATGATCTCGTAATTGTTGCAGGCGAGCACGACGCCGACGATGTTCTTGCCGATGTCGTGCACGTCGCCCTTGACCGTCGCCATCAGGATCTTGCCGGCGCTTTCGCGCGCTTCGCCGCCATTGGCAAGCTTCTCCGCCTCCATGTGCGGCAAGAGCACGGCAACCGCCTGCTTCATCACGCGTGCGGATTTCACCACCTGCGGCAGGAACATCTTGCCGGAACCGAAGAGGTCGCCGACGACATTCATGCCGGCCATCAGCGGGCCTTCAATGACGTGCAGCGGCCGCGCGGCGGTTAGCCGGGCCTCTTCGGTGTCGATCTCGATATACTCGGTGATGCCGTTGACCAGCGCGTGCTCAAGACGTTTTTCGACCGACCATTCACGCCAGGAGAGATCCTTCTCGCGCGCCTGTGAGCCGCCCTGGCCGCGATAACGCTCGGCGATTTCAAGCATGCGCTCGGTCGAATCGGCGCGGCGGTTGAGCACCACGTCCTCGCAGGCCTCGCGCAGCTCCGGATCGATTGCATCGTAAACGGCAAGCTGGCCGGCATTGACGATGCCCATGTCCATGCCCGCCTGGATGGCGTGATAGAGGAAAACGGCATGCATCGCCTCCCGCACCGGCTCGTTACCGCGGAAGGAGAAGGAAAGGTTGGAGACACCGCCGGAGATATGCACATGCGGCAGCGTGGCGATGATTTCGCGCGTCGCCTCGATGAAGTCGACGCCGTAATTGTTGTGCTCCTCGATGCCGGTCGCCACCGCAAAGATGTTCGGGTCGAAGATGATGTCCTCGGGCGGGAAGCCGGCCTCTTCCGTCAGGAGCTTGTAGGCGCGGCTGCAGATCTCGACCTTGCGCGCCTTGGTATCGGCCTGACCGACCTCGTCGAAGGCCATGATGACGACGGCGGCGCCATAGGCGCGGCAGAGTTTCGCGTGGTGCAGGAAAGCCTCTTCGCCTTCCTTCATGGAAATGGAATTGACCAGCGGCTTGCCCTGAACGCATTTTAGGCCCGCCTCGATCACTTCCCATTTCGACGAGTCGATCATCACGGGCACGCGGGCGATATCCGGCTCGGAGGCGACGAGGTTCAGGAACTCGATCATCGCCTGCTTCGAATCGATCAGGCCCTCGTCCATGTTGATGTCGATGATCTGGGCACCGTTCGCCACCTGGTCGCGCGCGACATCGAGTGCGGCCGAATAGTCGCCGGCGGTGATCAGTTTGCGGAACTTGGCCGAACCGGTGACGTTGGTGCGCTCGCCGACGTTGACGAAGGGAATGTCCGCGGTCAGCGTGAACGGTTCCAGGCCGGAGAGCCGCATCAGCGGTTCGACCTTGGGGATCTCGCGCGGCGGATGCTTGGCAACCGCTCTCGCAATCGCGCTGATATGAGCCGGCGTCGAGCCGCAGCAGCCGCCGACGATGTTGAGGAGGCCATCGCGCGCGAAGGCTTCCACTTGGGCGGCCATCTGCTCGGGTGTTTCGTCATACTGGCCGAACTCGTTCGGCAGACCGGCATTCGGATAGGCGCAGACAAGGGTATCGGCAACGCCCGAGAGCTCGTCGATATGGGCGCGCATGGCATTGGCGCCGAGCGCGCAATTGAGCCCGATGGTGAACGGATCGGCATGGCGAACGGAATGCCAGAAGGCGGTCGGCGTCTGGCCGGAAAGCGTGCGGCCCGAAAGGTCGGTGATCGTGCCTGAGATCATCACAGGCAGCTCGATGCCCTTTTCGGCGAAGACTTCCTTGGTGGCGAAGATCGCGGCCTTGGCGTTCAGCGTATCGAAAATCGTCTCGATCAGGATGATATCGGCGCCGCCGTCGATCAGCCCGCGGATCTGTTCGGCATAGGCGATCCTGAGGTCGTCGAAGGTGACGGCGCGATAACCGGGATTGTTGACGTCAGGCGAGATCGACGCCGTGCGGTTGGTCGGTCCGAGCGCGCCGGCGACGAAGCGCCGGCGGCCGTCCTCGGCCTCGGCACGCTTGGCGGCACGGCGCGCCAGCCGGGCGCCGTCGCGGTTGAGCTCATAGACCATGTCCTCCATGCCATAGTCGGCCTGGGCGATGCGGGTCGAGGAGAAGGTGTTGGTCTCGAGGATGTCGGCGCCGGCGATCGCATAGGCGTAGTGAATGTCCTCGATCGCCTTCGGCTGCGTCAGCGTCAGAAGATCGTTGTTGCCCTGCTGATGACACGCGCAGCCGCCGAACCGGTCACCACGGAAATGCTGCTCGATAAAGCCGAGCTGCTGGATCTCCGTGCCCATCGCGCCGTCCATGATCAGGATGCGTTCACTCGCCGCCCGACGCAGCGCCTCTTTGAGCTCGGAGCCGTCCGGCTTGGAGGAAACGTCACCGAAAAGGGCGCCGATGGCGGACATGGGAAATCTCCCGTTCTGAAAACGACAAACAATAATCGAGTCAATCACATAAAGATATCTTTATGTCAACATATGGCGCGATCACATTTGGCCATCTGGACAAAGAAAATGGCCCGCCGCGATTGCGACGGGCCATTATGAAAGGACCTGCTCCGGACGGCAAATCAAAGCCGTGCCAGGCAATCCTCGGTTTCGTATATGGCGCAGAGGATGTGATAGAAGCTGCTGGCCGGTGCAGGCTCGTCAACGAAGCTGCCATCGGCCTTCTGCTTGTCGCGCCAGAGACCCGCGACCGGGGTCTCCAGGAAAGTCTGAAGCGCTGCCGCCGCCCGCGCAGCCGAAGCGAGATAACGCTCCCGCTCGGCGCCGCCGGTCAGCGCCGCGAAACGAACCGCGGCCTTCAGCCACTCGGTCTGCGGCCAGAGCCGCGCGATCGGGTCGGCCACCGAGAGATCGTCGAGAAGCGTCATGATCGCAACGTTGCGGTTCGCGCAGATGCCGTGCGCCTCGCCGATATCGAAGAGCCGCCGCGCTTTCACGATCGCCTCGGCGCTGCCGCGGCGTTCCGCCCAGCGCAACAGCAGCCAGGCCCATTCGAAGAGATGACCGGGCTCGACGATGCGGCCCTTGTCGCCGGCAATCGGCGCCCAGTCGTGATCGAAGAACTCACGCAGGACGCCGGTCTCAGCGTCGATGAAATGATCCATCGCCAGATCCGCAATCTCGTCAGCGAGATTGGCCCAGGCGACCTGATCGAAGCCCTCGACCGCCTCGCTGGCGAGGCACGCCTCGAAGAGATGCATGTGCGGGTTGGAGCAAAGCGGCAGCCGTGGGGGATTGTCTTCCTCGAAACCCGCAACCGGATGCTTGACATGCGCCTCGATCCGAGACCGAAGATCATTGCTGCGTTCGATCATTTCGGCCTTCCGTGCCGGCACGACCTCAGCGAGATAGGCGAAGGCGAGCAGCGCGAAGGCCTGGTTGTAGAGATCGAAGGATCCGTCGAGCAAATTGCCATCCGCATCGGCGAGCGCGCCGTAGAAGCCGCTCGGCTGCTTGAAGACGCGATCGAAATAGGCAAGCCCGCCTTCGGCAGCGCCGCACCAATCGCCGGACCAGCCGCGTCGGCCGGCTTCGGCAAAGCAATAGACCTGCCGCGGCTGGACGCGCGCGCGCCTGTTGGCGCGCGTCGGTTCACCCGCCATGTCGATCGTCTCGACGAAGCCGCCTGGGGAATCGACACCCTTGTCGCGCCATAGCGGCAGGGCCTTGTCGGCGAGCCATTGCGAAAGAGCCTGGGACTGAGACAAAATATCGCCTGACAACACTCAGCCCTCAAGCTTCAACGCGTCATGATCCTTGCCGAGCAAGGACGAAAGCGCTTCGACGACCATGTTGTGGTCCTCGCGCTGCGGCAGGCCGGAAACCGTGACCGCACCGATGCAGCCGGTGCCTTTGACGACGATCGGGAAGCTGCCGCCATGCGCGGCGTAATCAGCATCGGCAAGCCCGAGCTTTGCCTGCAGATTCGTCTGTGCCTTGGCGAGCTCGCGGCCCGTGGCATAGCTGCTCTTGAACAGCCGGAAGACCGTGTTGCGCTTGCGGCGCACCCAGTTCGGATTGTCGGGCGTCGCCCCTTCGAGCGCGGCGTAGAACACCGGCATCGAAAACAGCGTGATGTCGATGACGACGCCGAGCTTGCGCTCGACCGCCATCTTGCGCAGCAGCGCGCCGAGCTCCCAGGCCGTTTCGAGGTCGAAGCGCTCGAACTGCAATTCCTGTTCCTGCCGCGCGATGCGGCCCAAGTCCTTGTCGATATTCATGGGTTCAGTCCTTCCAGAGCCAGGCCGCACCGCGCACACCGGAACTGTCGCCATGCAGGGCCTTGCGGATGGGGGTTTCGAACGTGTCGCCGAAGAGATAGTTGACCACCCGCGGCGGCACGTCGTTATAGATCTCGTCGACATTCGACATGCCACCGCCGAGCACGAAAACGTCGGGGTCGACGATGTTGGTGAGCAGCGCCAGGCTGCGCGCCAGCCGGTCGACGAAGCGCTCGTAGACGCCCGTTGCAACCGGGTCGCCCGCCCGCTTTGCCTCGATGATGTCGCGGCCGCGGCGCTCCGCGCCTGTTGTGATCCGGTAGTCGAGCTCGACGCCGGTACCGCAGGCATACATGTCGAGGCAGCCGTGTTTGCCGCACCAGCACTTATGCCCGGGATATTCGTCCTTCGTCATCCACGGCAGCGGATAGTGGCCGATCTCGGCGGCAACGCCCTGATAGCCGGCATGCACCTTCTTGTCGATCGCAAGACCGCCGCCATGGCCTGTGCCGACGATGACGCCGAAAACCACATGCGCGTCCCTGCCCGCACCGTCGACCGCCTCCGAAACCGCCAGGCAGTTGGCGTCGTTGGCGAGCCTGACCGCACGGCCGAGTGCCGCCTCCAGGTCACGTCCGAGCGGCTTGCCGTTGATCAGCACCGCATTGGAATTGCGCACGATGCCCGTGCGCGGATTGGGGCTACCGGGAATACCGATGCCGATCGAGCCCTTTTCGCCCGCCGTCTGTTCGGCAGCAGTGACAAGATCGAGAACGGCGCGAATGCAGTCGTCGTAGCCGCTGTTCGGGGTCGCGACGCGATGCCGGGCGCGCGTTTCGCCATCGCGCCCGAGCGCGATGACTTCCATTTTCGTGCCGCCCCAATCTATTCCGATGAACATATGTGGATCAGGTCTCTGATGAAGGTCTCACGGGGAACGCCAGCCTCCTCAAGCCGACGCCCGCCTTGCTTAGCATTCGAGCGACCGGAAAGACCAGCCCCGTTTCGCAATCGATTTAAACACGCGGGAGATGGCGCCAATGCGTCGCTCTGACGAGATAACCCAGGCTCGGCGGCGCCGGCATTTCCGCGGACACACGCGCAAAAACACTTGGCTAAGACGCCTTGCTTTTGTATGGGTGCTATCCAAGTGGTCCCGTAGCTCAGCAGGATAGAGCACCAGATTCCTAATCTGGGGGTCGCGCGTTCGAATCGCGCCGGGATCACCATAAAAATCAAATAGATAGAATTCCAACCCTCCGACACATTCCCCGGGCCGTTCCCCACTCGCGTTTACGCAGCGCTCTATGCCCCCGGCCAAAATGTGAGATTCCAGCCAAACGCATTACACTGGTGCACTCATGGTTCAGTTGCTCGTGACCTATATGGAAATGCGTGGACAACGCGCGGGCGAAGCGCCTCCATCTCCGGTCGAGGGTGCGCGGGTCCTGCCCGAGTTGCCCGATGCCGCCACGTTCCTATCGCTCTACCGCGCCGTCGGCGATCCGTTGCGCTGGGATCAGCGCCTGCGCATGAGCGCAGCCGATCTCGACGGTTTTCTTCGCAGCGAATCGACTGGCCTCTACATCCTGCGGGTGGACGAGCGAGCGGTCGGGCTCTGCGAATTCGACCGCGTCGGGACACCCGACATCGAGCTCACCCATTTCGGCTTGGTCCCCGAGGCGTACGGCAGGAAGCTCGGACCGTTCCTGCTCGACAGCGCGCTGCGCGCTGTCTGGAGCGGCGGACCGAACCGCATCTGGCTGCACACGGACGAATGGGATCACCCAAAGGCGCAGGACACCTATCGCCGCGCCGGCTTCAGCGTTTTCGCGCAGAAGCTCGAAGAGGTCGATGGCTAGCGAAGCGGCTGCCATGCCGGGCCGCGCCAGGCTCTCAACGCCTGCAAGAAGACCTGAAGTCGCGACGGCAAAAACCGCCGCGTCGGACAGACCGCATGCACAAAGACATCCGGCGCCGACCATCCGGGAAGCACGCGCACGAGCTTGCCGCTCCCAAGCAGGCTGTCGCAGAAGATCGGCGGAAGCCGGCCGATGCCATGGCCGCGCTCGGTGATGGCGCTGGCCGACTGGATATCGTGGACCGAGACGGCTCCGGTCACGTGAAGCCTGATCGATTCGTCCCCGTTGACGAGATGCCATTCGGTTTCGTTGCTCCGGGCATTGACCAGCACACAACGGTGGTCGCGCAGATCTTCCGGCACGGAAGGCATGCCGTGTTCGTGCACGTATTCGGGAGCAGCCACGAGGAAGTGGGTGCTCCTGCCGATGCGCTGTGCGACGAGCGACGAATCGCGCAATTCGCCAAATCGGACCGCCACGTCGATGTTTTCGGCAACGAGATCCATGAACATGTTTGTGACCAGCAGGTCGACCTCGATCTCGGGGTATTTCTTCAGGAAACCAGACAGGAAATCAAAGAACGGCGGCTGCCCGAGAGTCATGGGGACTGTGATGCGCAAAAGCCCTTCGGGTTTTCTTTGCGCTTCGCTCAGGACCCGTTCCGCGTCGTGAAGCTGCTTCAGCGGTTCGCTGCACTCCGCGTAGTAAGCGCGCCCCTGAAGCGTGAGGTTCAGTTTGCGCGTCGTCCGCTGCAACAGAGTGACGCCCAGTTGCTCCTCAAGGGCCGTCACTTTGCGGCTAACCGTTGAAACCGGCATGCCGAGCGCGCGCGCCGCCCGGCTGAAACTCTCGAATTGCGCAACGGCAGCGAAGACCGCGATATCGTTCAGATCGACCATGGCAACGATTTTTGCACTGATGGAAAAGTAATTCCAGATAATTTCATCTAATCGTGCAATCGCACCTCGACCATATTGATCCCACGAACGCAATCCAACCGTGGAGAGATCAAATGACCAACAAGGTCGCCATCATCACCGGCGCGTCCCAGGGTATCGGCGCGGGCCTTACAAACGCCTTCCTCGCTCAGGGCTACAGTGTCATCGCAACCTCGCGAAGCGTCAGCCAGTCCCGGGACATCGTCGAATCGGACCGGCTGGCCCGCGTCGACGGCGATATCGCCGATCCGGCCACGGCGAAACGCGTGGTCGAAACCGCGATCGACCGGTTTGGCTCGATCGACGCGCTCGTCAACAATGCCGGCATCTTCTTCACCAAGCGCTTCGTCGACTACACCGCTGAGGACTACCGCCAGCTGAGCGCGACGAATATCGAAGGCTTCCTCCACACGACCCAACTGGTCGTCAGGCAGATGCTGGCGCAGAAGAGAGGCGGCAGCATCGTCAGCATCACGACGCCGCTGGCCGATCGCCCGATCGCGGGCATGAACGCCTCGGTCGCGATGCTGACCAAGGGCGGCATCAATGCGATCTCGAAGAATATCGCCATGGAATACGCAAGGGACGGAATTCGCGTCAACGTCGTTGCCCCCGGCGTCGTCGACACCCCGCTCCACAAGGACAACCCGAAGGATTTCCTCAACACGCTCTCGCCGATGCACAGCATTTCCAGCGTCGATGAGATCGTGGATGCCGTCCTGTTCCTGACCAGGGCGCCGCGCGTCACCGGGGAGGTGCTGAACGTCGACGGCGGCGCGCATTTGGGCAAATGGTAAGCCGCGGGCAAGCGACCGCCGCTGGCGCAGAACAGCGGCTGAATGAACTCGGCATCGCGCTGCCTCCTCCACCGACACCGTTCGGCAACTATGTCGAAGGGGTCAGGATCGGCAAGCTGCTCTATCTGAGCGGCATGCTGCCGGTCATCGACCGCAAGCCGCAGGTCGTCGGCCGACTTGGGGTCGAATTAACGGTCGATGAGGGACGTCGCGCGGCGGAAATCGCTACCCTGAGTGCATTGTCGGCAATCAACGCTGAGCTCGGTTCGCTCGACAAGGTCGCTGCCATCGCCAAGCTCGGCGTCTACATCGCAACATCAGGCGATTTCCGCGACCACCCCGCGGTCGCCGATGGCGCATCCGACCTGCTGGCCGATGTCTTCGGTCCCGAGCTTCTCTCGGGCCGTATCGTCCTCGGCGTCGCCAGCCTTCCGCTGGGATTGTCGGTCGAAATCGAGCTTTTGGTCGAAGTGGCAGATTGAGACCATCGGTCGGCGGCGATCCACGCCGCCGACTTTCGGGACGGAAGTCAGTTCGTCATTCGCCTGTCACGAACAGAAGCTATTTGAACAGTCACACCTTCTTGATGACCACGGATGAACTGGCGTCGATCGAAGGTGATGAGGAAGGTCGGGTTTGCCCCGGCCTTTTTTGTTTCGGTCATTGCCTACAGTGTCGTCGCAGCCTGCTCTGGCCGGTACCGTTCCCTTCCCAGCCCCATGACCGCTCTAACCACCAGGATTGAAACCACAGCGACCATTGCGCCGGCAATCACATCACTCAAATGATGTCCACCTTCCGGCAGCGTACCGATGATCATCACTGCGTTCAAAACAGCGATCGGGCCGGCGGCCCAGCGAACGCTGCGCAGGGAATACACGACCATGATTCCAAGGGCCGTGTGGTAGGAGGGGAAAGTCACAAGGCCTTGCGCGTTCCCAACGAACAGGTTGAAGTTGTCCCCCGACCTCAGCCTCAGCAGTTCGGAGTAGTGCCACATCCCGGCTTGTGCCGTAAACGCGTCGAAGGTTTCGGGCGGCGGATCGAAATAGGCATAGGCGCCCGCGGCCGGAAACATCGCCATCAACAGGCCGGTAAACACCGAGGAAACCGCAAGCAGCGCGACGAACTCCAAGGCTTTGTCCGCTCGCCGAGCCGCACTGTACAAGAGAAACAGCGCAATCACCTGAGGCGTCAGGCTGTGATAGGCGATTACCAATGCCCATGCGACCGGCGGAGACCCGTTCGTCGTCTCCAGAAACGAACGCCAATCGAAGCCTAGCGCCGCGTCGAGTGCGGCCAGTTTGCCATCGACCAGGGGAACCTGGGTTGCCGAGGCCAAATACATGAAGATGGCACTGACGAAGCCGAGTGGTAGAAAGATCGTGGAAACCGCGACCAGTACAATCAGGCGGTCCGCAGCCCATCGCATCGCACCGGCCGCCCACGATCTTTCATCGCGCAGGCGGTAGAGAACAAGCCTGCCGATCAGATAGGCAGCCAAAGCGGCCGACGCCGCCTTCGCAAGGTGACCAAAGTTTCGAGGATCAAGGCTGATCACTGAAAATGGCAGCCACACAACATCGATCGCCGCGAACAAGACAGTCACACAACGATGATCGAAACCAAACGACGATTAGCCCCCATATCGACATAGAACCATTCTTTGCCAGTACCGGCAATACTTGGTTCAACTCGAGCAAGGGCCGCGTCACTGCTTTCCCGAACAGGGATCGACCACCTGCAGGCTTAGGCAAAATCGGCCCGGAATCACAGCGTTCGCAGCACTTCAATCATCCGGCCGGCAGACGCGCAGGCGATGGCCATCCGGGTCGAGTGCGACGAAGGTGCGGCCGAAGACGGCCGTTTTCAGCTCCTGCTCGATCGTAAGCCCCCGCTCCCGCCAAGCGGTATAGAGCCGCTCGACCTCGGCATCGTCCTTCACCATGAAGGCGATTTCCGAGCGATGGCCCGTGCCGGAGGACATGAAATCCTTCGCCGCCGTGGACCAGAGACTGAACGTCAGGCCGTTTTTCAGTTCGAAGGCGACATAGCTTGGAAAGGCGGCGGCGGGCTCGCGATCGAGCAGGTCGGTGTAGAAGCGTGCGCTCGCCAGCGGGTCTTCGACATAAAGCAGGATGAGGTTTGGTGACAGCATGGTCGGGTCTCCCGTTTCGACAACGCGACCCTGGGCATAATGACTGTCAGCTTCCGTCAGCATCGACCGACCGCGCAGAAAAACCGCAGGCACATCGGAGCCGGCGGCTTTCACATTGGTTGGGAACGAGGCGCGTCAGAAGACGGCCAAGTATTTCAACAGAGAGATGATGCCGATGATGATGACGATGATCTGGACGATCTGTTTGGCGCGCGCGTCGAGCGGCAGCCGCTGGACGAGATAAAGCACCAACACGATGACAAGGAACGTAATCAGGATTCCGATAAGCAGCCCCATGGATCAACTCCCTTTTCACAACGACAGCGCGATAGCGCCGGGATTGTAACTATGGAGCGAGGGTAAAAGTTCCGATTCTCCCGGAAACTTCTTTAGCCGGGTTGGAAAGCGCGGTTGGAGAAGTTGCGGGGCAGCCTCCGCGTCAAGGCGCAGGCTTGCAGGCGATGCCCTGGTCCTGTTCGCCCTTCGTCGCGTCGAAAAGCGTCGCTTCGTCACCCTTGGTCCACCAGATATACTGGCCGCCGGCATATTTGGCGCCCGAAGCGGCAACCACATTGGCGGCGACGACAAAGGTATCGTCGATCGTGAAAGTCACCAATGAAACCGGGCCGGCATTGATGTACTCCGCTTCGACGGGCTTGCCGCCGCAGTCATAGCGCACCGATCGCCGATCCACCGTACCGGCTCCCGGAGCACGGAACGTCACGTCGATCCCTTCGGAACCCACCGTCATCGACGCCAGTTTGATCGCGGTCCTGCCCTCCGCCTTGTTGAGCACGAGTTTCGATCCCTCGACTGCCCAGGAGAGTTCGCTGCCAAGCGCCTCCAGGAATTTCTGTTCCTGGGTCATCGCCGCCGGCACGCACATCTTGCGTGTCGATGCGGCCGGGCCGAAGGTGATCTTCGTGCCCGACAGACTGAAGGTGCCGGTGAAATGGTTGCAGCCGGCCATGCCGCCGTAAGTGCCGTCCTCGCGGATTTCCAGCGTCGATTGCAGATCGTCGATGACGCCGCCGCCACCGATGTCCTCGGCAAGCCAGGTACCGACGAGCTGCGGCGGAACGTTTTCGGCTGCAACCGGCTGCATCGAGGCCATCTCGATGGTCACGCAGGCGCAGGAAACGGCGGTAATGATCTTCAGCATCGCGAACTCCTTCGGGCTCCGACTCAAAGCAGTCCGATTCTTAGCCCGTGGACGACACGGATTGAAGACCGCGCCCTTGTTGCCGGCGGAATTCGCCTGTAGAGCCTAGCAAACAACATAAAAAACTCGGATCGATCTCGCGAAGATCACGTGTCCGCAGCGCAGGCTGCGCCGGGCATCCCGTCCGAAAAGAAGAACATGGGTATTGGCATGGCATCCCGCGACAGTGCGAAGCGCCGACTGACGATCCTCGGATCAACCGGTTCGATCGGCACCAACACGCTCGACGTCATCGAGCGCCTTGGCGGTCGCGAGCGCTTCGACGTCGTCGCCGTCACCGGCAACGGCAACATCCCCCTGCTCGCAGAACAGGCCTTGAAGGTTGGCGCAGAACTCGCCGTCACCGCCAACGAAAACCAATTCGAAAACCTGAAGGCAGCCCTTGCCGGCACCGGCATTGCCGTCGCCGCCGGCCGAAGCGGTCTGATCGAGGCAGCCGAACGCGATGCCGACTGGGTGATGGCGGCGATCGTCGGCAATGCCGGTCTTGCTCCCACGCTCGCAGCCGCCCGCCGCGGCGCCGACATCGCGCTTGCCAACAAGGAGTGCCTGGTTTCCGCCGGAAGCCTGTTCATCGACGCGGTGAAGACGGGCGGCGGCCGATTGCTGCCGGTCGACAGCGAACACAACGCCATCTTCCAGGTGCTCGAGGAACAGCAGCGCCACGCGGTCGAGCGCATCATCCTGACGGCTTCGGGTGGCCCCTTCCGCACCAAGTCGCTCGAGGAGATGCGGCATGTAACCGCCGATGTCGCCCGCGCCCATCCCAACTGGTCGATGGGCCTCAAGATCTCGATCGACAGCGCCTCCATGTTCAACAAGGCGCTGGAGATGATCGAGGCGAAACACCTCTTTGCACTCAAGCCGGAGCAAGTCGAGGTGATCGTGCATCCGCAGTCGGTCATCCACTCGATGGTCGGCTACACCGATGGCTCAGTGCTGGCGCAGCTTGGCTGCCCGGACATGCGCACCGCCATCGGCTACGCGCTGTCCTATCCGAGCCGCTGCAGCCTGCCGATCGAGCGGCTCGATTTCGCCAAGCTGTCGCGCCTCGATTTCGAAGCGCCGGACGAAGTGCGCTTCCCGGCGATCAGCCTGGCGCGCCGCGCCATGGTCGAGGGCGGCGTGCAGGGGGCCGTGCTCAACGGCGCCAAGGAAACGGCGCTCGACGCCTTCATCGCCGGACGAACCGGCTTTCTCGCGATGGCCGAGATCGTCGAAAAGGTCATGGACAAGCTCGCCGACCTGCCGGCCGCCGCAACCATGGACGATGTCTTCGCCGCAGACGAAAAAGCCCGGCAACTGGCGGCCGGGCTGCTTCAATAACTGGTCTGGTCGGGCATCCCGCCCCTCATCCGCCTGCCGGCACCTTCTCCCCGCAAGCGGGGCGAAGGGACGTTGCAGCACCGCCTGATCCGCCCCTAACGCTCGAAGTTCCTGCTTCTCTGAATGGAGAGAGGCGGTGTTTCAGCATTGAACGGACACAGAGTTCAGCCGTTGTCCTCGTTCCCTCTCCCCGCGAGCGGGGAGAGGGTTAGGGTGAGGGGCATACTTCTCGGAAGCTAAGCCGCCGCTTACGCGACCGCGCGGGCCAGCGCACAGCGCGACCACAGCGAATGCAGCGCGTTGACGAGATGGTCGATATCGGCATCCGAATGCAGCGGCGTCGGGGTGATGCGCAGGCGCTCGGTCTTCTTGGGCACCGTCGGATAGTTGATCGGCTGCACATAGACGCCGAAATTGTCGAGCAGCAGGTCGGAGATCCACTTGCACTTGGCAGCGTCGCCAACCATGACCGGCACGATATGGCTCGGGTTCGGCATATGCGGAATGCCGCGCTGGTCGAGCAGCGAACGCAGACGACGGACGCGCTCCTGGTGTGCGAAGCGTTCGACCTGGCTTTCCTTCAGGTGGCGGATCGAGGCGAGCGCACCGGCGGCAAGCGTTGGCGGCAGCGCCGTGGTGAAGATGAAGCCGGAGGCAAACGAGCGGATGAAGTCGCAGAGCGCCGCAGAACCGGTGATATAGCCACCCATGACGCCGAAGGCCTTGCCGAGCGTGCCTTCGATCACCGTCAGGCGATGCATCAGGCCTTCGCGCTCGGCAATACCGCCACCGCGCGGACCGTACATGCCGACGGCATGCACTTCGTCGAGATAGGTCATGGCGCCGTACTTGTCGGCGAGGTCGCAGAATTCCTTGATCGGCGCGATGTCGCCGTCCATCGAATAAACCGACTCAAACGCAATGATCTTCGGCGCGCGCGGATCGGCGGCGGCGAGCTTGGCTTCGAGGTCAGCGACCGAATTGTGCTTGAAGATGACGCGTTCGCACTTGGAGTGACGGATCCCCTCGATCATCGAAGCGTGATTCCCGGCGTCCGAGAAGACGATGACGCCAGGAATCTTCGAACAGAGCGTCCCGAGTGCGGCCCAGTTGGACACGTAGCCCGAGGTGAACAGCAGCGCCGATTCCTTGCCGTGCAGGTCCGCGAGCTCGCGCTCAAGCAGGACGTGGTAATGGTTGGTACCGGAGATGTTGCGGGTGCCGCCGGCGCCGGCGCCGCATTCGTCGATGGCGCGCTTCATCGCCTCGGTGACGATGGAATGCTGGCCCATGCCGAGATAGTCGTTCGAACACCAGACGGTGACTTCCTGAACGCCCGCAGCCGTGTGGCGCGCTGCCTTCGGGAAGTTGCCGCGATGACGGGCGAGGTCTGCGAAAACCCGGTAGCGGCCTTCCTGATGCAGCCCGTCCAGCTCGTTCTTAAAGAAATTCTCGAAATCCATCATTTTCTCCAGTGCCCGGTCGCTTTTCTTCAATCAAAGCGACCTGGGGTCAACCTCGGAATGCTCGGCATCTGCCAACTGCGGCAAAAGGCCCCTGAAGCGCTGCGTGTCCAATGAATGCATCCGGAATGATCTAGCATTTTCGGACCGAAGCATCTTCACTGCTTTCACTGAAACCGTTTCAACCTGGAGAGCCCTAGTTTTGAAACATTCCAAAGAAAGCCCTAGCGCATGTTCATCTCTTCAAGCTTGATCGAAGTCAAGCAAGGATGAAAAAAGGACGGCCGAAGCCGCCCCCTTTTTTTGCTGTTTGGCGATACCCCATGCCGGTCAGGCCGCCGCCACGGCGCGCTTGGCCATGACCTTCACCAGATTGGCGCGGTAGGCCGCGTCGGCGTGAATGTCGGAGAGCAGTTCCGAGGCATCGACGCTGACATTGCTGAGCGCGTCCGGCGACCAGTTGGCAACCAGCGCCGCCTCCATATCGCCATGCCGGAACACCCCGTTCGCTCCCGCTCCGGTAACGGCCACCCGGACGTCGCCATTGTCCCGTCGCGCGACGAACACACCGGTCATCGCGTAGCGCGATGCCGGATTGGCGAACTTCTGATAGGCAGCCTTGGCAGGCGCTTCGAAGCTGATGGCGGTGACGATCTCGCTGTCCTCCAGCGCTGTTTCGAACAGGCCGGTGAAGAAATCATCTGCCGCAATCTCGCGCTTGTTGGTCACGATCGTCGCACCGAGCGCCAGCATCGCCGCCGGATAATCGGCCGCCGGGTCGTTGTTGGCGATGGAACCGCCGATCGTGCCCATGTGCCGCACATGCGGGTCGCCGATATGGCTGGCAAGGCTGCAGATCGCCGGACAGACGGCTTTGAGCGCCGCCGCCGACGCCACGTCATAATGTGTCGTGGCGGCGCCGATCCGCACTGACCGGCCGGAAACCGTGATGCCTTGCATCTCGGCGATATGCCGGAGGTCAATGAGATCGCTCGGTGCCGCCAGCCGCTGCTTCATCGTCGGGATCAGCGTCATGCCGCCGGAGACATACTTGCCTTCGCCGGCCGCTTCCATTCGGCTGACGGCATCCTGAACCGAGGACGCCCGGTGATATTGGGTCTCGTACATGCGGTGTCCTCCCGTTCACTTGGCCGCGTGCGCCGCCGCCCACACCTTCTGCGGTGTTGCCGGCATGGTGAGCGCGTTGTTGCCGATGGCATCCGTAATGGCGTTGATCAGCGCCGGCGGCGAGCCGATCGCGCCCGCCTCACCGCAACCCTTGATCCCCAAGGGATTGTTCGGGCAGGGCGTGTTCGAGGTCGAGACCTGGAACGACGGCAGATCGTCGGCACGCGGCATGGCGTAGTCCATGTAGCTTGCCGTCAGCAGCTGGCCCGAGGGGTCGTAGTGTACCCCTTCGAGCAGCGCCTGGCCGATGCCCTGGGCAATGCCGCCATGAACCTGCCCCTCGACGATCATCGGGTTGATGATATTGCCGAAGTCGTCGGCGGCGACGAACTGGACGATCTTGGTCCGCCCCGTATCGGGATCGACCTCCACCTCGCAGATGTAGCAACCGGCCGGGAAGGTGAAGTTGGCCGGATCGTAGAAGGCGCCCTCCTTCAGGCCCGGCTCCATGCCCGCGGGCAGGTTATGGGCGGTGTAGGCGGCAAGCGCCATCTGGAACCAGGGCACCGCCTTGTCGGTGCCGGCAACCTTCAGTTCGCCGTTCTCAATCACGATGTCGCTTTCGTCCGCTTCCATCAGATGCGCGGCGATCTTCTTCGCCTTGGCCTCCACCTTGTCGAGTGCCTTGACGACGGCGGACATGCCGACGGCGCCGGAGCGCGAGCCGTAGGTGCCCATGCCCATCTGCACCTTGTCGGTATCGCCATGCACGATGTTGACGCTGTCAATCGGAACGCCGAAGCGGTCGGCGACGAGCTGTGCAAAGGTGGTCTCGTGGCCCTGGCCGTGGCTGTGCGAGCCGGTCAAGACCTCGATCGTGCCGACCGCATTGACCCGCACCTCGGCCGATTCCCACAGACCGACGCCGGCCCCGAGGGAGCCCACCGCCGCCGACGGCGCGATGCCGCAGGCCTCGATGTAGCAACTCATGCCGATGCCGCGCTTCATGCCGCGGCGATCGGCTTCCGCCTTGCGGGCGGCAAAGCCGTTCCAGTCAGCCGCCTGCATCGCTGCGTTCAGCGACGCTTCGTAGTCGCCCGCGTCATAGTTCATGATCACGGGCGTCTGGTGCGGGAAGGAGCGGATGAAGTTGACCCGCCTCAGTTCCGCCGGTGAGACCCCGAGTTCGCGCGCCGCCGTCTCCATGGTGCGTTCGAGCAGATAGGTCGCCTCCGGCCGCCCGGCGCCGCGATAGGCATCCACCGGTGCGGTGTTAGTGTAGACCGTGCGCACATTCGCGTGGATCGCCGGGATGTCGTACTGGCCGGAAAGCAGCGTCGCATAGAGATAGGTCGGCACCGCCGAGGAGAAGAGCGACATATAGGCGCCGAGATTGGCGATCGTGTCGACCTTCAGCCCGATGATGCGATTGTTCGCATCGAAGGCCATCTTCACCGTCGACACGTGGTCGCGGCCATGGGCGTCGGTCAGGAACGCCTCGGTTCTGTCGGAGGTCCATTTGACCGGCACGCCGGTGCGCTTCGACGCCCAGAGACAGACGATCTCCTCCGGATAGATATAGATCTTCGAGCCGAAGCCACCGCCGACATCGGGCGCGATCACCCTGAGCTTGTTTTCCGGAGCGACATTATAGAAGGCGCTCATCACCAGCCGCGCCACATGCGGGTTCTGGCTGGTGGTGTAGCAGGTGTAGTGGTCGTCGCCGGCGTCATAGATGCCAAGTGCGGCCCGCGGCTCCATCGGATTGGGCGAGAGCCGGTTGTTATGAATCGTGACCTCGGTGACATGCGCGGCCGTTGCGATCGCCTTGTCAGTCTCCGATTCGTCGCCGATCTGCCAGTCGAAGATCAGGTTGTTGGGCGCTTCCGGATGAAGCTGTGGCTGTCCCGCCTCGAGCGCTTTCGACGCATCGATCACGACGGGAAGTTCCTGATAATCGACGACGACCGCCTCGGCCGCATCGCGTGCCTCGGCCACGCTATCGGCAACGACGATCGCCACGGCATCACCTACATAACGCACGGTCTCGTGCGCAAGCGGCCGCCAGGCGCCCATCTTCATCGGCGATCCGTCCTTGGAGTGGATCATCCAGCCGCAGATCAGGTTGCCGATACCGTCGGCGAGGATCTGCTTGCCGTCGAGCACGTCGATCACGCCGGGCATGTCCTTGGCCGCAGACGCGTCCACCTTCAGAATCTTCGCATGCGCATGCGGGCTGCGCACGAACACCGCATATTTCATGCCCGGCACGGACATGTCGTCCGTATAGCGGCCCTTTCCGGTCAGGAACCGTTTGTCTTCTTTGCGCGCCACCCGCGCGCCAATGCCTTCAACGCCCATTGCCTATCTCCTCCCGAGATATCCAGCGACAGTCCTTCGATGACATGCCTTCGGGGCGCGGTCCCGCCCCCAAATCTACCGCTATTCTGCGGCCACGCGGGCGCCACTCATCTCGGCGGCGGCAGCAAGGATCGCCTTGACGATATTGTGGTAGCCGGTGCAGCGACAGATGTTGCCTTCGAGCTCGGCGCGCACCGTCGCCTCGTCCAGTTGGCCCTGGTGCCTTCGGATCATGTCGACGGCCGTCATCACCATGCCGGGTGTGCAGAAGCCGCATTGCAGGCCGTGATTGGCCTTGAACGCCGCCTGCACCGGATGGAGTTCGCCGTCCGCCGCCAACCCTTCGATGGTGGTGATCGTGGATCCGGCCGCCTGTGCGGCGAGGATGGAACAGCTCTTGACCGATTTTCCGTCCATATGGATGACGCAGGCGCCGCACTGCGACGTGTCGCAGCCGACATGGGTGCCGGTCAGTCCGAGATTTTCGCGTATGAACTGCACCAGCAGTGTGCGGTCGTCGCAATGACCGCTCACCTGACGGCCGTTGACCGTCATTGTTACTTTCGCCATTTCGCTCCTCCGGGGTCGGTCAATGCCAACACGAGCGCGGCCGAAAAGTCGGGTGAGATGGTTCACGCGACTAGGGTACGCGCCAACTGATATCGATGCCCGTCGCCCACGGATCCGCTCCTCCGGATGTCGCAGGCTTGTTTGTATCATTTGTCTTTTTTGGGAATGCCGCAACCGCTACCGCCCGCCGGACGACAATATTTTTCCACGCGGGTTGTATCTCGCGGAACTGAGCCTTCATGTCCCGTTCAGGAACGATATCATTATCTTGCGCGCCGGAAGAAGCCGCAGGTCCCCGTAGACTTTCAATAGGGACCGCGTATTTTCCGAACTGCAAGTTCAGGTGGAGCGGGATGTTCCCGGCTTCGCCATCATCCACGGGACGGACTGAGCGCTAGGCTTAAGATCCGTAGAGATCGGAGAGAACAACATGA
Source organism: Ensifer sp. Root278 (assembly GCF_001429285.1). Taxonomy (GTDB): domain Bacteria; phylum Pseudomonadota; class Alphaproteobacteria; order Rhizobiales; family Rhizobiaceae; genus Ensifer. The sequence continues at coordinate 276,087 of NZ_LMJJ01000042.1, read as the reverse complement.
AGAAAGCCATCGCACTTGTGCTGGTCGCCCTGGCGGTCGCAAGCTGCACCCAGACGGAAAAAGGCGCCGGCATCGGTGCCGTTTCCGGCGCGATCATCGGCGGCGCTGTCACCGGCGACGTCCGTGGCGCAGCGGTCGGCGCGGCCATCGGCGGCGTTTCCGGCGCAGTCATCGGCAACGTCACCGAGCAGCCGGGCCAGTGCTACTACCGCGACCGCTATGGCCGCCGCTACATCGACTCTTGCCCGCGCTAAGGCGTAGCGAAGACGGTCATCCTTCGGCGTAGCGCAAGCTCTCCGTAGGATCCAATTACCCCCCTCATGGCGCAAAGCCTGAGGGGGTTTTTCGTTCCGGACGCGCCGGCGAAGCTAGGCATACCCCCAAGAAATGATCCGACGCGCGCAAACCGGGTGGTTATCGGCCGCGCAAATCCGTCTGCTGTCCTCGAAGTATCATCCATCGAGGCCGTCACATGTCGAAATCACCAGGCAATCCACTGCCGCCAGCCTTCAAGCGGATCGGCTGGTCCAATCTTTTTGCGCAATTCTCGGAGCAGATGGCGCTGGCTGCCGCTCCGCTCGCCGCGGTGCTGCTGCTCGCCGCCGGTCCGGCGGAAACCGGATGGCTGCAGATGGCCCAGACACTTCCGTTTCTCCTGCTCGCCATTCCGGCCGGGCTCGTCGCCGATCGCGCCTCGCGACTGAGGCTGATGGTCTCCTCGGAAATGCTGCGCGCGCTGTCGCTGGTCGCCACGCTGCTCCTGATGGTCAGCGGCCTTTTGACCCTGCCGCTTCTGGCTGCGATGGGGTTCGTCGGTGCCATCGGCACCGTTTGTTACAATGTCGCTGCCCCTGCCCTTATTCCGGTGATCGTTCCCCGCGCCCAACTGGCCGATGCCAACCGCTGGCTGGAACTCGCCCGCAGCCTTGCCTATTCGGGCGGGCCGGCGATCGGCGGCGCGATCGTCGCATGAACGGGCGCATCCCTGGCCTATGTCGCTGCCACATGCCTTTCTCTTCTCTCCGTCGTCCTGCTTGCCGGCCTTGGCGAGCATCACCAACCCGCCGCGGCAAAACGCAAACTTCTGCAGGATCTGACCGAAGGCGCACGGTTCCTTGCCGGCCACACGCTGCTCAGGCCGATCCTCGTCACGGCGATAGTCTTCAACACCGCCTGGTTCGTGCTGCAGGCGGTCTATGTCGCTTATGCCATTCAAACCCTCGGCATGACGGCGACAGGCGTCGGCATCACGCTCGGCATCTATGGCGCCGGCATGATGATCGGCGCATTCGCCGCGCCCGCCATTGCGCGCCGTGTCCCCTTCGGCGTGATGATTGCGCTTGGTCCGCTCGGCGGGTTGGCGGCGGCCGCCGTGATGCTCTCGACGATCTGGATGCCATCCGGCGTTCTTGCCGGCTTGAGCTTCTTCCTCTTTGGCGCAGGGCCTGTGCTCTGGTCGATCGCCACCCTCACCTTGCGCCAGGCCGTCACGCCGAATGCGATGCTGGGTCGAGTTTCCGCCTTCATCACCACAGCCACGTTCGGCGCGCGGCCGATCGGCGCAGCGCTGGGTGCCGTCGTCGCCACGCGTTTCGGCGTCGAGGCATGCCTGGCCGTTGCCGCGACGGGTTTCCTGGTCCAGTTTCTCGTTATCATAGCCTCTCGCGTGCCGCAGTTGCGGGCACTGCCGGAAGCCGCATAGGCTCGACGATCCGCGGACAAAACCAGCCAAACACCCAGCAAAATGCCGGCGCGCCTGGCTGGCAACCGTCCGTCCGGAGCCTATGGTTGTGCTGCGCCGACAACATTTCGGAGCTTTTTCCCGGAAAACGGCACCGAAAATCGGTATCAGGGGTGGATGCAGCCGGCTGTCATCGTTAACAGATGGAAAACCTTAGGCATGCAATAGTGACCCGGCCGCATAAGCAGGCAGTTTGTATTGGGTCGCCTGAAGACGGGATGCGGAAGCGAATGTCCCCACCACGGTCGAGTATTGCGTACTGGAAGGCCGCAACTGCGCTTGCAGTCGCCTTCTCGTTTGCGCTCGGCCCGATTTCCGCCAAAAACGCCCATGCCTTCAAGCTCTTCGGCATGAAGTTCTTCGAGAGCGACGAAGAGGAAGCGCCGGTCATCGACCCGGTCAACTATACGCTTACCTTCGACGCCGGCACCGAAGACAAGGAACTGAAGGAAGCGCTGGAAAACAGCTCGCAGCTCGTCCAGGGTCAGGAAAAGCCCGTGTCCGGCGATCTCGGTCTTGCCATCCGCGCGCGCGACGATCGCGACCGGCTGCTCGCCGCCCTCTACGAAAAGGCCCGCTACGGCGGCACCGTGGCAATTCGCGTCAACGGCCAGGACATCGACAGCCTGCCGCCGGATCCCGCCTTCCCCGACGGGCAGGCGATCCCGGTAACGGTCACCGTCACGCCCGGCCCCGCCTTTACGGTCGGTTCCGTCAGGTTCGAAGGTGATGCGGCCGGCTTCAATCCTGATAACTATGGCCTGCCTGCCGGCGCACGCGCCGATTCGACCCTGATCATCAAGGCTGGCGAAAAGGTCGTGAACGACCTGCGCGAGCAGGGCCGGCCACTCGCCAAGCTCACCGAACGCAGCGCCGTCGCCAACCACGCCAATTCCACCGTCGACGTCGTCATCGGCGCAAGCGGCGGGCCGGTCGCGCCTGTCGGCGATGTCAGCGTATCGGGAACCAAGACCGTCGATCCCGGTTTCGTGCGCGACTATTCGCGCCTCAACGAAGGGCGCCCCTATTCGCCCGAGGATATCCGCAAGGCATCCGAGCGCCTGCGCCAGCTCGGCGTGTTCTCAAGCGTGACGATCAAGGAAGCCAACACGCTGTCGCCTGACGGATCGATCCCAATGAAGATCGAGGTCTCGGAAGGCAAGCATAAATATTTCGGCTTCGGTGCGCAGGTTTCGACCACCGATGGTCTGGGTGTCTCGGGTTATTGGGGACACCGTAATCTCTTCGGGCGGGCGGAATCGCTGCGCATAGAAGGCTCGGTCGACCGCATCGGCGAGACGAAGGAACTGGACAAGCTCGACTATTCGGTCGGCATCCTCTTCGCCAAGCCCGGCGCCTTCGGCCCCGCCTCGACCTTTACCGCCAGCCTCAAGGCCAACATCCAGGATCCGGACGCCTACCGCGCCAAGATCCTGACGGGTGCTGCCGGCGCCACATTCGAACTCTCGCCGACCGACACCGTGTCCGGTGGCGGCGAGCTGAGCTGGGCCAACATCGACGACGCCTTCGGCTCGAACTCCTACCTGACTGCCGCCATTCCGCTCGAATATGTGCGCGACACTCGCGACGACAAGCTGAACGCGACCGACGGCTACCGGGCGATGATCAACGCCAAGCCGAGCTACGAGATCAAAGGCCAGACCTTCTTCTCGTCCTTCGAAGCGTCGGCATCGGGCTACCATGCGCTCGGCGACGAGAAGCGTTTCGTTCTCGCCGGCAAGATCGGCGCCGGCGTGCTCGTCGGCGGCAGCGGGCTTGAGGATATCCCGGCGAACCGTCGCTTCTATCTTGGCGGTGGCGGTTCCGTGCGCGGCTACTCCTACCAGGAGATCGGCCCGCGCAACGCCGACAACGAGGAGACCGGCGGGCGTTCCTATGTCAACGCCTCGCTTGAAGCCCGCATCGCGATCACCGACACGATCGGCGTGGTGCCGTTTATCGATGCCGGCACGGTGTCGGCGAAAACGACGCCCGATTTCTCCGACATTCGCGCCGGCGCCGGCATCGGCCTGCGTTATGCCACGCCCTTCGGCCCCATCCGTCTCGACTTCGCCGTGCCGCTCAACAAATATCCCGGTGGCACCAAGTACGGCATCTATGCCGGTATCGGCCAATCGTTCTGAGTAGGGCCGATTCTCCAGCAAGAACCGGCAAATTGCCGTCATTGCGCGATAGTTTCGCCCTGCGGCGATTCCGCTGCAGCGCAACTTGCGCTAAGGGTAGAGCATGAATCAGGTCGTCCGCTTCCTTCGCGCGACGCTGCGCTATGGCCTTCGTGTGCTTGGCGTGATTGCGGTCGTTGCCCTCCTTCTCGTCGCCTTCGTGGGCTTCACGACTCCAGGCGCCCGCCTCGTCGCCTGGGCAATCGAGAAATATGCGGCAACGCCTGACCAGATCGTGCGGATCGCTGATCCGAGTGCGCTGCTGACAGGTGAGTTTGCGGCAGGAAGCATCACGCTTTTCGACGGCCAAGGCGTCTATGCGGAGGTCCGCGACCTCAAGCTCAACTGGTCGCCGGCGGCCCTCCTCTCCTTCCGCTTCGACGCCGCGGCGTTGTCCGCCGGCTCGGTGCGTGTCGAACGCCTGCCGATCCCCTCGACCGAGACCAAGGAAGTGCGCGCGACCTTCGCGCTTCCCGTCGACGTCAAGATCGACGCGATCGATCTCAAGGAGATCGTCATCGGCAAGGCAATCGCCGGCGAAGATCAGTTCCTGACCGCCAGCGGCAAGATCAATGCGACCAACGAGAGCATTGCCCTCAGCCTGACCGCCGCCCAGCGTGACCGGCCGGAAGCGCGCGCCGTCGCCGATATCGTCTTCAATCCGGCGGGCAACGAGCTGAAGCTGGAGGCAACCGTCGACGAGCCCAACAACGGCGTGCTCGCAAAACTCCTTCGCCTGCCCAACGAGCCCGCGGTCAACATCAAGCTGACCGGCGAAGGTCCTCTTTCCGACTGGGCCGGCACTGCCACGGCCGCGCTCGACGGCAGCGAGATCCTCAAGCTCGACGGTCGCCACGTCCAGACACCCGACGGCATGCATCGGCTCACCGTCACTGGCGGCGGCGGCTTCGGTTCGCTGATGCCGCCGGCACTGCGTGCGATGTTCGAGGGCGAGACCAGCATCGACGTCGCAGCCGCGTTCAACGGCCAGGGCATGGTGCGCGTCGACAAGGGGCAGATCGCGACCGGCGCGCTGACCTTTGGCGCCTTCGGCACCTTCGACAGCAAGGGCGACAACAATCTGCAGGCCCGGCTTGCCGGCACCAACGGCGCGATCGACTTCCGCTGGCCGCTGCAGAAGGGCGAGGCCCAGGCAAAGATCAACGCCGTCAACCTGTCGCTGATCGGCGACGCGCAGGCCGCAATCCTCGATCTCGCCGCCGACGTCGCCTCCGTGACGCTGCCGGACGCGGCACTTGGCGCCGTCAAGCTGTCGGCGCGCAGCGACGGCTTCAACCTCGCTACACAATCAGGCCCGCTAAAAACGGTGATCGAAGTCGGTGAGGCAGGCTTCGTCGACGCCAACGTCACCCGGCTGGTCCAGGCGCCAATGAAGATCGACGCCAGCCTGTCGGTGACGAAGGAGAACATCGTCTTCGATCCGGTGACGATCGAAAGCCCCGGCATTGGCGGTTCGGTCACCGGTGCCGTCTCACGTGAGGAAAACACAGTTGCCGCCGCGTTCAAGCTCTTTACCGTTCCGGAGGCTCTGCCGCCGGCTGCGGCAGCGAAGTTCGACGGGACCATCGCGCTTGCCGGCGAAGTGAAGACGGCGACCGACGGCAGCGTGACCGTCGAGGGCCTCGAGCTCAAATCGAGCACGATCGAGGCGGCCGGCACGATAGCCTTGGCCCAGGGACAACTGACCACCGATCTCAAGGGAAAGCTGCCCAATCTCGGCAAGCTTCTGGCTGACGCCAAGGGCGAGGCTGAGTTTACCGCAGCCGTGACCGGCCCGCTCGCCGAACTCGGCATCAAGGCCGAACTGACCTCGAGCGGCGCCACGCTCGCCGGACGCACCCTCAGCGACCTCACGATCAAGGCCGACGCGAAGGCCAACCCCTCGAGCCCGCAGGCGAGCCTGACCGCAACCGGTGCGCTCGACGGCCAGGCGATCGACGTCAAGGCCGACGTCGTCTCCAAGGACGGACGCACCGCGATCCCCGTGCTCGAAGCCAGGATCGGTGAAAACAAGCTGACCGGTGCGATCAGTTTCACCCCGGACTTCAAACCGGACGGCAAGATCGATTTCAACCTGCCCGATCTCGGCCTGCTTGCCGCCATGGCCGGGCAGAAAGCCTCTGGCGATCTCAACGGGTCGGCCGCAATCAAGACCGCAAACGGCATCACCTCCGTCGTCGTCAAGGCCGGCGGCAGCGGCATCAAGCGTGATGCCCTGACGATCGCCAAGCCGACTGCCGATATCACGATCTCCGATGTCGCGGCCCTCGCCATCAAGGGCAGCGTGCGCGCCGAGACCATCGCTCAAGGCGCCAACCGCGTTGCCGGCCTCGCCGTCGATTTCCAGCAGCAGGCGGGACGCACCGGCTTTTCGATCGACGGCAAATATGATGGTGGCCCGCTCACGGCTAAGGGCGATCTCACGAGTGCGAAGGGACGCACGGAAATTCGCCTCGCCTCCTTCGGCGCGACGCCAAAGGGCATCCCGCTGAAGCTCGCGCAGCCGACGGTCATCGCCATCGAAAACGGCACCGTCCGCCTCAACGCGCTGACGATCCAGGCATCGAAGGGCACCATCGCGGTCAACGGAACGGCCGGCGAAAAACTCGACATCACCGCCAAGCTCAATGCGCTGCCCGCAGCGCTGGTCAACGCTTTTGTCCCGGACCTCGGCGCCGAGGGCACGATCGCCGGCACCGTCGACGTCGCTGGCGCAACGTCCGCACCTGTCGTCGCCTACAACCTCAAATGGTCTGGCGCGTCGCTGGCCGCCGCACGCACGGCCGGGGTCGCCGCCTTCGACATCGCCGCCAACGGCAAGTTCGCCAACAACAAGGTAACGCTCGACACGACGCTTTCGGGCGCCAGCGGCCTTTCCTTCAAGGGCGGCGGCAATGTCGATATCGGCGGCAACATGCCGATCGCAATGAAGTTCAACGGCAACCTACCCTTTGCCCTCATTGCCAACCTGATGGCGGAAAAAGGCTTCACGCTCACGGGCCAGGCCGGCATCAACCTCGCGATTTCCGGCTCCGCCAAGGCGCCGCAGATCGCCGGCACCGTCACGACATCCGGCGGGCGGCTCGTCGACGTGCGCCGCAACCTGGCACTGAACGATCTGACCGCCAATGTCGCGCTCGACGGAAAGCAGGCGACGATCTCCAAGCTCTCGGCCAATCTCGCGACCGGCGGCTCGATCGAGGCGACCGGCACCGTCGGCACGGTCCCCGGCTCCGGCTTCCCGGCCAATCTGACGATCCGCCTGAACAATGCCACCTATGTCGACGGCACGCTGTTCAACGCCAATCTCAATGGCGAAATGACGCTGACCGGTCCGCTGGTCGCGACCCCGACGCTCGGCGGCAAGGTTACGATCCGCAAGGCATCGATCACCATTCCCGAGAAGCTGCCCACCTCGCTCTCGGCAATCGACATCAAGCACAAGAATGCGCCGCCTAAGGTGCAGAAAATGGTCAAGGACCTGCGCAAGGACGAGGTGCCGGCAGCCGGCGCCAATGCCAGCGGCGGCATCGCCTTCGATCTGGCAGTTGCCGCCAACCAGGTCTTCGTGCGCGGCCGCGGCATCGACGCCGAACTCGGTGGCAACCTGACGATCCGGGGCACGGCCGTGCAGCCGATCGTTTCCGGCGGCTTCGAAATGCGCCGCGGGCGCCTCGAAATCCTCGGCAAGCGCCTGACCTTCACCGACGGCAATATCGGCTTCGGTGGCGACCTGATCCCGACGCTTGACCTCAAGGCGACCTCCAGCGTCGGCTCGACGACCATCACAGTCTCGGTTGCGGGCCTCGCTAACAATCCGCAGATCGCCTTCTCGTCATCGCCGGCGCTGCCGCAGGACGAGATCCTGGCACAGCTGATCTTCAACCGGTCGCTGTCGAACCTCTCGGCCTTCCAGATCGCCCAGCTCGCCTCCGCCGTCAGCCAGCTTGCCGGCGGAGGCTCGACGTCGCTGCTTGATGGCCTGCGCAACAAGCTCGGCGTCGACGACCTCGACGTCACCACCGACGAGAACGGCGGCGCTTCGGTGCGCGCCGGCAAGTATCTCAACGACCGGACCTATATCGAGCTGCAGCAGGGCTCTGATTCTGCCTCCAGCAAGGCGGTCATCAATCTCGATGTCGGCAAGGGCGTGAAGCTCAAGGGGTCGGCTGCGGGCGACGGCTCGGCATCGGGCGGTATCTTCTTCGAGAAGGAGTATTGAGGGGCGGTTTGTCTGGCGTCGCGCTCCTCGACGACATTTTGATCAGATCAAGGCACGGCCTGCGGACCGAATACGATCCGCAGCCGCGCGAATGCGTGCACGTCACGTGTGGAATCACCGCCACAGCGAACCCACATCGGCATCAGCCGCCGTCACGGCCAATTTGCTGCATTCATTTTTCAGGTGATTGTATTGTCTTCCCGAAAACCGCATCTCGAATTGCCCGAGAATCTCCTGCCGCTCGTTGCAGGCTATGACTGGAATCATGACACGCTCGGACAGTCGGACTCGAGCATCTATCTGCTGAAGGCGCCGGATCGCCCGATGCTGGTGCTGAAAGTCGAGGCTGCCGGCCCCTTCAGCGAATTCGTTGACGAGGCGGAGCGGCTTGATTGGCTGGCGTCTCAGGGCATGCCCTGTCCGCGGGCGATCGCCCGCGCCTTCGACGCGGAAACGAACTGGCTGCTGCTGCAGGCTGTCGAGGGCACGGACCTCGCCTCCACGACGCTGTCGCCAAAGGACCGGATCGTCATCTTGGTGGACGCCCTGAAACGCTTGCATGGGCTGGACGTCGCCGACTGCCCCTTCGATCACCGGATCGAAAAGCGCATCGCCATCGCGGGAGCGCGCACCGAAGCCGGCCTTATCGATGAAGACGATTTCGACGAAACGCGACTCGGCCGCACGGCGGCAGATCTTTTTGCAGAACTCCGAGCCCGCGTACCTTCGATCAGCAAGCTCGTCATTACCCACGGCGACGCCTGCCTGCCGAACATCATCGAGAAGAATGGCCGGTTCTCCGGTTTCATCGATTGCAGCCGGTTGGGCGTCGCCGATCCCTATCAGGACATTGCACTTGCCTGTCACAGCATCGCCCACAATCTCGGCGAGGAATGGGTGCAGCCGTTTCTGGCGCGCTATGGCATCGACAGGGACGATCCGGAGAAACGCGACCTCTACTGCCTGCTCGACGAGTTCTTCTGATTGCCACGCGGCGGGCAACATATCCCGCCAAAGTGCACGGCCATACAGCGAGAGGCCCGCAACGCCTCAGGCGGCGTTGCGGGCCTCGATGTTCAGATCGACGATTTCGGCATCCTCAATGGCGTTGAACAGCGCCCAGATATGGCCGAAAGGATCGATAAAGGCACCGACGCGGTCACCGGTCGACAAAGTCTCGGCCGGATTGCGCAGGCTTGCCCCCGCGCCGATCGCCCGGCCGATCACACGATCGACATCGCGAACATGCAGTTCCAGGATCACCGCCGTCGTGCCCAGCGCATGCGGAGAGCGCGGTCCCCCGAGCTTGGGCTCCGCATCGCGGCGCGGGTTGGCCCCGGCAATCCGGAAGACCGATTCCCCGATCCTCAGATCCGCACTCGTCAGAATGCCGCTCGGCCATTCGTGCCGCTGCAGGAGCTCGGCGCCGAGCGCCTCGCGATAAAAGGCGATGGCGCGATCCTCGTCGCCATGCCTGACAAACAGCTTCACACAGATCTGCCGATCGGCAAGCCTGCCGCCATTGGCAACCATGACATCCTCCATCTTGGGTGAGGCGCACATCATAGCGAAACATGAGAACAAAGCAAGAACAATTCGACTCAGAGACGCAATTTCCTCACCGCTTTGGGCGGCGAAAAATGCTCAGAATGCACCGGTCATCTTGCTGGTTTTCAACAGGATATTCGTCTCGGTGACGGTGATCCCGTCGATCAGGCGGATGCGCCGCAGCGTCTCGTCGAAGGAGACGAGATCGCGATCCTGCAGCTCGGCGATGAAGTCCCAGCGGCCATTGGTGCTGTGCAGCGCCCGGACCTGCGGCAGGCCGCGCAACTGTTCGGCAACGCGGTCGGCCATCTTTCCATGCACCTCGATCATCACCACGGCGCGGACCCCGGAAGCCGGGATTTCCGCGCCGGTTCGGATGGTAAAGGCGGCGATCGTGCCATTAGCGACGAGCCTGTCGATGCGGGCAGCAACGGTCGCGCGCGATACGCCTGTCATTTCCGATAGCGTTGAAACGGGGATGCGCGCATTCTGGCGCAAGGCGCTGATGAGAGCCTGATCGAGATCATCCATTGCTATCACTTTGTAACATGGTGCTTATCAATCTGTCGATTTTATCTCACTAATCGGCAGTTTTCCATCTTTTTGCTGACATGCATTTTGGCCATAATCCGCGCGATCCCAACCGGGTACACACGGAATTATCTTGAGAAGGAATCGGGCGGATATGACGACCATCACGCTGATCGGCGCACCCATCGAAGAAGGTTCTGGACGGCGCGGCGCAGCCATGGGGCCGACGGCCCTGCGCATAGCCGGCATCGACACGGTGCTGCGCGACCTCGGCCACACGGTTCACGACGAAGGCGACGTCAAGCCGCTGCCGGCCCGCGACCTCGCCAACCACCCGGGCGCCAACAATCTGCAGATCGTCGCAGCCTTTGCCCGCGCGCTGCACGATTCCGTGCACGACACGGTTCGCAAGGGCCACTTCCCGATCATCCTCGGCGGTGACCACGCGCTCTCCATGGGCAGCGTCTCCGGCATGGCGCGTTACGCCGCCGAAGTCGGCCGGCCGCTCTTCGTGCTCTGGCTCGACGCCCACGCCGACTTCAATTCGCCGTCAACCTCCCCCTCCGGCAACATGCACGGCATGCCGGTCGCGTATTTCTGTGGCGAAGCGGAATTCGCTCCGATTCTGCCGGCCGACCGGCCGTTCGTCGATCCGAAGAAGGTCTTCCAGGTCGGCATCCGCTCCGTCGACGATCGCGAGCGCGAAGAGATCACCGAGCACGGCGTACGCGTCTATGACATGCGCGCCGTCGACGAACTCGGCATGGCCCACATCATGCGCCAGATCCTCAGTGAGGTTCGCGCCGCCAACGGCCTGCTGCATGTCAGCCTCGATGTCGATTTCATGGATCCGGAACTCGCCCCCGGCGTCGGCACCACCGTTCCCGGCGGCGCGACCTTCCGCGAGGCGCACCTGATCATGGAAATGCTCTGGGAAAGCGAACTCGTTTCCTCGCTCGACGTCGTCGAGCTCAACCCCTTCCTCGATGACCGCGGCAAGAGCGCGCGTATCCTGGTCGAATTGACGGCGAGCCTCTTCGGCCGCCGTGTGCTCGACCGGCCGACCCGCAGCGCCTGAGATAACAAACGGAGGACAATGTATGAATACGACGGCAGCCCTGATCGAAACCGAATACCGGCTTGGCGCGCATAACTACAAACCGCTCGACGTGGTGCTCTCGCGCGGCGAAGGCGTCTATGTCTGGGACATGGAGGGCAATCGCTACCTCGATTGCCTCTCGGCCTATTCGGCCGTCAACCAGGGCCACTGCCATCCGAAGATCCTGAAGGCGATGATGGAGCAGGCGCAGAAGCTGACGCTCACCTCCCGCGCCTTCCGCAACGACCAGCTCGCGCATTTCTATGAAGAGATCGCAGCCCTCACCGGCTCGCACAAGGTGCTGCCGATGAACTCCGGCGCCGAAGCCGTCGAAACCGCCGTCAAGGCGGTGCGTAAGTGGGGTTACGAGGTCAAGGGCGTGGCCGAGAACCAGGCCGAGATCATCGTCTGCTCCAACAACTTCCATGGCCGCACCATGGGCATCGTCGGCTTCTCCACCGACCCGGATGCCCGCACCGGCTTCGGTCCTTTCGCACCGGGCTTCAAGGTCGTGCCCTTCGGCGACATCGACGCCTTCCGCGCTGCGATCAACGAGAACACCGTCGCCTTCCTCGTCGAGCCGATCCAGGGCGAAGCGGGCGTTATCGTTCCGCCGGTTGGCTATTTCACGACCGTTCGCGAGCTCTGCACCAAGCATGGCATCACGCTGATCCTCGACGAAATCCAGACCGGCCTTGGCCGCACCGGCAAGCTGCTCGCCGAAGAGCACGAAGCCATCGAAGCCGACGTGACGCTGATCGGCAAGGCGCTCTCTGGCGGCTTCTACCCGGTCTCCGCCGTGCTTTCGAACTCCGAAGTATTGGGTGTTCTGAAGCCGGGCCAGCACGGTTCGACCTTCGGCGGCAACCCGCTCGCCTGTGCCATCGCCCGGGCGGCGCTGAAGGCGCTGACGGAAGAAGGCATGATCGAGAACTCAGCCCGCATGGGCGAGCGCTTCCAGAAGGGCCTCACCGACATCCGCTCCAACATCATCAAGGAAGTTCGCGGTCGCGGCCTGATGCTGGCGGTCGAGCTGGTGCCGGAAGCCGGTGGCGCCCGCAAGCACTGCGAAGCACTGAAGCAGCTGGGTATCCTTGCTAAGGACACCCATGGCGACACGATCCGCATTGCGCCGCCGCTAGTGATCAACGCTGAACAGGTCGACTGGGCCGTGGAACAGTTCGCAAAGGTTCTCGCCTCCGCCTGACCCCAAGATCCGATCCGCCCCGAGCCAGGCTCAGGGCGGATCATCAATTGAAGCGACGCAATTCCGGACGGAAAACCGTTTCACACTTTTCCTGGAACTGCTCTAAGCACTTGCAAAAGCAAGTCTTAACGAATCCCGGCCTATAGTCCCTTCCCAAAGCGCAAAGCGGTTCTTCCGCGCATGATGCAGCTGCGCCCCGCCGGATGTGATCGGCGGACTGTAAGGATCTCTCCCCAACGGACCATCGCCGCGCTCCCATGCGCCGGCAGCCATGCGGAGATATCTCGAGTTTGGCGGTGTCGCGCCATGGGCGTCGACCGGAAAGCTGGAAGGACCTTCGATGACAAGCACACTCAGGACGGCCGGGTTTGACGGCGAGACGCTGGAGATCATTGCGTTCCGCCTCCACGATCAGGAATTCTGCGTCAAGACGACGACGATCCGCGAAATCCGCGGCTGGGCGCCCTCCACCCCCATTCCCCATTCGCCGCCGGAAGTGATCGGTGTCATGAACCTGCGCGGCACAGTGATCCCGATCATCGATCTTGCCCACAAGCTCGGCATGAAATCGACGACGGCCAACGAACGCAGCGCCATCGTCGTCGCCGAAGTGCACAACATGGTGATCGGCCTCGTCGTCGATCGCGTCTCCGACATCCTCACTGTTCAGGGCAGCCAGGTGCAGCCGGTGCCGGAAGTGACAGCGTCCTTCGACAAGAGCTTTGCCGAAGGCATCATCGCCAACGAGAACGGCATGATCTGCTTCCTCAACCTGGCGCGAATGTTCAAGGAACGTGAAGTCGAAGAACTGGCCGCCTGAGGTAACCCTGAGGTAGCAGACGAACGACATGAAGGCCGCCCTACGTGCCGTGGGGCGGCCTTTCTTATTGACGGCAGACCCAGATTGCACGGCAGTAGATTAGAAAAGCAGGATTAACTAATTCAACTAAAATTGGATATACGAGTTTTTACAACTGAAATTTGATAGTTGCTATTTTAACACCTGCTTAATAGTCCTGTTACTAACCTAGATTGTAGAAACACGGCGCCTTGGGCATGAAGCCCGGTAGTTCGAACTCCCCTCACGAAGCACGAAGCCGCTGACCCGGTGGGCCGGCGTAGGACGACCAGACAATTTTCGGCAGGCCGGTATTTGTCTTAGTCCGGGAGTTGCGCCGCTTTGGCCCCGCAAACCCTGTCAAAGAAGGCACGAAGCCCCGGCTTGAGCCAACAAACGAGATCAGAGGGTTACAATGTTCGCTCTCGGTAAAATTGCAGATGCGCGCCAGATCGTCGCCGCGCTTTCGAAGTCGCAGGCCATCATTCAGTTCGACCTGACCGGCAAGATCCTGACCGCCAATGAGAACTTCTGCCAGGCGCTCGGCTACGGCCTTTCGGAAATCGTCGGCCAGCACCATCGCATGTTCTGCCCGGCCGACTACACCCAGACGCAGGAATACCGCGACTTCTGGGCCCGCCTCGGGCGCGGCGAGTTCGACGCCAATGCCTACAAGCGCATCGCCAAGGGCGGCCGCGAAATCTGGATCCAGGCGACCTACAATCCTGTGTTCCGCGGCGGCAAGCCGTACAAGGTGGTGAAGTTCGCAACCGACATCACCGCCGCCAAGGCGCGGGCAACCGAGGATGCCGGCAAGCTCGACGCGATCTCGCGTTCGCAGGCGGTCATCGAGTTCACACCGACAGGCGAAATCCTGACGGCCAACGAGAATTTCTGCGCCGCACTCGGCTACAGCCTCTCGGAAATCCAGGGCAAGCATCACAGCATGTTCTGCGAACCGAATTACGCCCGCACCGCCGAATATGCCGACTTCTGGAAACGTCTCGCCGCCGGCGAATTCTTCTCCAACGAGTTCGTGCGCTACGGCAAGGGCGGCAAGGAGATCTGGATCCAGGCGGCCTACAACCCGATCCGCGACTTCAGCGGCAAGGTCTACAAGGTCGTCAAGTTCGCGACCGACGTCAGCGAGCGCATGAGCGCGATCAATAGCCTCGGCGCCGGCCTGAGGGCGCTCGCCGAGGGCGACCTGACCCGCAACCTCGACACGCCCTTCGTGCCCAGCATGGAAGCGGTGCGGACCGACTTCAACGGGGCGACCGCCAAGCTGCGCGAGGCGATGCGCACCGTCGGCGACAATGCCAGCGCGATTGCCTCCGGCGCCCGGGAAATCCGCTCAGCGGCCGACGACCTGTCGAAGCGCACGGAACAGCAGGCGGCCTCCGTCGAGGAAACCGCAGCCGCGCTCGACGAGATCACCACGACGGTTGCCGACTCCAGCCGCCGGGCCGAAGAGGCGGGCGGACTGGTGGCCAAGACCAAGGCCGGCGCCGAACGCTCCGGCAATGTGGTCAAGAGCGCCATCGGCGCGATGGGCCAGATCGAACAGTCGTCACGCGAAATCTCCAACATCATCGGCGTCATCGACGACATCGCCTTCCAGACGAACCTGCTGGCGCTCAACGCCGGCGTCGAGGCGGCACGCGCCGGTGAAGCCGGCAAGGGCTTCGCCGTCGTCGCCCAGGAAGTGCGCGAACTGGCGCAACGCTCCGCAAGTGCGGCCAAGGATATCAAGGCGCTGATCGGCACCTCCACCGAACATGTCAAGAACGGCGTGTCGCTGGTCGGCCAGACGGGTGCTGCGCTCGAAGAGATCCTTTCCCAGGTCCAGGAGATCAACGCCAACGTCTCGGCGATCGTCGAGGCCGCCCGCGAACAGTCGACCGGCCTCAAGGAGATCAACCAGGCGGTCAACTCGATGGACCAGGCGACCCAGAAAAATGCAGCGATGGTCGAGGAAAGCACGGCCGCAAGCCACGCCATGGCCCGCGAGGCAGACGCCCTGCACGAACTGCTCCGACAGTTCCGCTACGGCGAGCAAGCCCAGATCATCGACGCGAACCGCCACTTTGACGACCGCGCGCAACCGACCCGGCTCCACGCAACCGCCCGCGCCATGCGCAGCGGCCAACGAACAAGCCTTGCTGCGGCACCGGCCGCGGATGGCTGGCAGAATTTCTGAGCGCACATCCCTGCACCCCGCGCTCGGGAATGGGGAAGGCGGCTACCGGTAGCCGCCTTCCCTTCAATCTTTTCAGACACGGCAATTGCTTGGAAAACGCCCCGTCCGCGGAGAGCGGAGAACCTGCGGTCGATGATGAGCGCAGGCTAGCTAGGCGGCTTCCGGACGCTTGATCTTCGCCGCCGCTTCCAGCACCAGCGGCGTCAGCCCCTCGCCGCCATTGTCGATGTGCTCGAACAATTTCCGCCGCATGCGTGGTTCCCAATATTTGTTGATATGAGTGGCAACGCCCTGGGCCGCCTCGTTCTGCGGCTGGCTCTTGAAGAAGGTGGCGATCTGGTTCGCCATGTAGATCAGCTTGGCGTTGGTGTTGTCATGCGACATCGGCGACAGCTCCGGACTTGATGCGTTCGGTATGGGTGAATATCTCGAATTCGTCGCCGCGCACCAGCGCAATCAGCGTCATGCCCGCAGCCTCGGCCGTACGGATGGCCAGCGCCGTCGGCGCCGAAATGGCGATGATCACGGGGCTGCCGACGACCGCCGTCTTCTGCACCATCTCGACGGAAACGCGGCTGGTAACGACGACGGCGCCCTCGCTACCCCTAAAGCCGGCGCGCGCCGCAGCACCCACCAGCTTGTCGAGCGCATTGTGGCGGCCGACATCCTCTCGGACTGCGATCAGGCCGCGTCCAGGCACATAGAAGGCGGCACCGTGCACGGCGCGCGTCTCGAAATGCAGCGGCTGCTGGCCGTTGAGCAGTGCCACGGCCGAGACGACATCCTCCTGCGACAGCGTCAACTTCGACCCGGAAACATCAGGCGTCGGCCGCACCGCCTGCTCGATCGATTCGATGCCGCAAAGCCCACACCCGACCGGACCCGCCATGTGCCGGCGACGCTGGCGGAGCATGTCGTTCTCTTCGTCCTCAAGCACAATCTGCAGGTCGATGCCGAGATTGCCGGCCACCGTCTCGGCGACGATCTCGACCGTTTCGATCTGGCCGGGATCCGTGATGATGCCTTCGGTCAGGCTGAAGCCGACGGCGAAGTCTTCGAGATCGCCAGGCGTCGCCATCATCACTGCATGGGTCGAGCCGCCATAGCTGAAGGCGACCGGCGTCTCCTCCGGCACGGTGCGCGAGCCGTCCCGAAGCACGCCGCCGCGGCGGGCAGCCTCGGGAACGGTCTCGGATGTCCTAAACGTCGCCATGGTCGGTCGCGGCGCAAAACATCATTCCGCCGCCTCCAGCTTGCCGGAAATCCGGCGCGACTGGCGGGCCTGCTCGTCATAGTCCACCTGCCAATCCGAAGGCCCGTTCGAGGGCATCACCTGCACCGCCGTCACCTTGTATTCCGGGCAGTTCGTCGCCCAGTCGGAGAAGTCGGTGGTGATGACGTTTGCCTGCGTCGTCGGGTGGTGGAAGGTGGTGTAGACGACGCCCGGCGCCACGCGATCGGTGATCAGCGAACGCAGGGTCGTTTCGCCGGCGCGGCTGGCAAGCCTGATCCAGTCGCCGTCGCGAATGCCACGCTGCTCTGCGTCGTGCGGGTGGATCTCCAGTCGATCTTCCGCGTGCCAGACAACGTTGTCGGTGCGCCGCGTCTGGGCGCCGACATTGTACTGGCTGAGGATACGGCCGGTGGTCAAAAGCAGCGGGAAGCGCGGGCCTGTGCGTTCGTCGGTCGCGACATATTCGGTGCGGATGAACTTGCCCTTGCCACGCACGAAGCCGTCGACATGCATGATCGGCGAGCCCTCGGGATGCTTCTCGTTACATGGCCACTGCACCGAGCCCAACTTGTCGAGATAGTCGTAGGAGACGAGCGCGAAGCTCGGCGTCGTGGCAGCGATCTCGTCCATGATCTCGGACGGATGACGATAGTTCCAGTTGAGGCCCATGGCCTGGGCAAGCTTCTGCGTGACCTCCCAGTCGGGATAGCCGTTTTTCGGCGTCATCACCTTGCGCACCCGGTTGATGCGGCGCTCGGCATTGGTGAAGGTGCCGTCCTTTTCCAGGAATGTCGAACCCGGCAGGAAGACGTGGGCGTAATTCGCCGTCTCGTTGAGGAAGAGGTCGTGCACGACGACGCACTCCATCGCGGCAAGCCCGGCGGCCACATGCTTGGTATCCGGGTCGGACTGCAGGATGTCTTCACCCTGAATGTAGATGCCCTTGAAGGTGCCATCGACCGCGGCATCGAGCATGTTCGGGATGCGCAGGCCAGGCTCGTTGGAAATCTCGACGCCCCAGAGTTTCTCGAACGTCTCGCGCGTCGCGTCGTCGGAGATATGGCGGTAACCCGGCAGCTCGTGCGGGAACGAGCCCATGTCGCAGGAGCCCTGCACGTTGTTCTGACCGCGCAAAGGGTTCACGCCGACGCCCGGCCGACCGATATTGCCGGTGACCATCGAGAGGTTGGCGATCGCCATGACCGTCGTTGAGCCCTGGCTGTGCTCGGTGACGCCAAGACCATAGTAGATCGCGCCATTGCCGCCGGTGGCATAGAGCCTTGCTGCACCGCGCACGAGTTCGGCCGGCACGCCGGTATAGGCTTCGGTCGCTTCCGGGCTGTGATAGGGCTCGGCGACGAAAGCCGCCCAGTCCTCGTATTCCGACCAGTCGCAGCGCTCGCGGATGAATTTCTCGTCGGCGAGGCCTTCGGTGACGATCACATGCGCCATCGACGTCAGGATCGCGACATTGGTGCCTGGCTGCAGCGGCAGGTGATAGGAGGCTTCGATATGCGGCGAGCGCACGATGTCGGTGCGCCTGGGATCGATGACGATCAGTTTGGCGCCCTCGCGCAGCCGCTTCTTCAGTCGTGACGCGAAGACCGGATGGCCGTCCGTCGGGTTGGCGCCGATGATGACGGCAACGTCAGTGAACTCGACCGAATCGAAATTCTGCGTGCCGGCCGATGTGCCGAAAGCCTGGCCGAGTCCGTAGCCGGTCGGCGAGTGGCAGACGCGGGCGCAGGTATCGACATTGTTGTTGCCGAAGCCGGCACGCACCAGCTTCTGCACCAGATAGGTCTCTTCATTGGTGCAGCGCGACGAGGTGATGCCGCCGACGGAATCACGGCCGTACTGATACTGGATCCGCCGGAACTCGGAGGCCACATGCGCATAGGCCTCCTCCCAGGTGACCTCGCGCCAGGGATCGGAGATCTTCTCGCGGATCATCGGGTTGAGGATGCGGTCCTTGTGGTTGGAATAGCCATAGGCAAAGCGACCCTTGACGCAGGAATGGCCGCGGTTGGCCTGGCCATCCTTCCACGGCACCATGCGCACCAGCTCCTCGCCGCGCATTTCCGCCTTGAACGAGCAGCCGACGCCGCAATAGGCGCAGGTGGTGACGACGGAATGTTCCGGCTGGCCGATCTCGATGACCGATTTCTCTGTGAGCGTCGCCGTCGGGCAGGCCTGCACGCAGGCGCCGCAGGAGACGCATTCGGACGACATGAAGTCTTCCGCCATGCCGGCCGAAACGCGACTGTCGAAACCCCGACCGCCGATCGTTAGCGCGAAGGTGCCCTGCACTTCCTCGCAGGCCCGCACGCAGCGCGAGCAGACGATGCACTTGGCCGGATCATAGGTGAAGTATGGATTGGACTCGTCCTTCGGCAGCCACTTGGCATTGATTTCGCCATTGTTGCGGGCCGTGACGTGGTTCTCGCCCTCATACCCGTAGCGCACGTCGCGCAGGCCGACGGCGCCGGCCATGTCCTGCAGCTCGCAATCGCCATTGGCCGCGCAGGTCAGACAGTCGAGCGGGTGGTCGGAGATGTAAAGCTCCATCACCCCCCGGCGCACGTCCTTCAGCCGCGGCGTCTGGGTGGAGACTTCGATACCCGCCGCCACCGGCGTCGTGCACGAGGCCGGCATGCCGGCGCGTCCCTTGATCTCGACGAGACAGAGCCGGCAGGAGCCGAAGGCATCCATCATGTCGGAGGCGCAGAGCTTCGGCACCTCGATGCCAGCATCCATCGCCGCGCGCATGATCGAGGTTCCCTCAGGTACCGTGACTTCGCACCCGTCGATCGTCAGCGTCACCAGTTTTTCGGACTTGGAAGCGGGAGTGCCGTAGTCGATTTCATGTATGAGAGACATGGTCTTCCTCCTCACTCCGCCGCTTCAACGCGCGGTGCCGGCTGAAAGTCATCCGGGAAATGGGTCATGGCGCTCATGACGGGATAGGGCGTGAACCCGCCAAGCGCGCAGAGCGAACCGAACTTCATCGTGTTGCAGAGATCGGCGAGCAGTTCGCGGTTTTTCTCCGGCTCGATGCCGGCGGCGATCTTGTCCGCCACCTCGACGCCGCGCGTCGAACCGATGCGGCAGGGCGTGCACTTGCCGCAGCTCTCGACGGCGCAGAACTCCATGGCGAAACGCGCCTGGTGCAGCATGTCGACGGTATCGTCGAAAACGACGATGCCGGCATGGCCGATGAGGCCGTCGCGCGCGGCAAAGGCCTCATAGTCGAACGGCGTGTCGAACAGAGCGCGAGGGAAATAGGCGCCGAGCGGGCCGCCCACCTGCACGGCCTTCACCGGCCGGCCACTCGCCGTACCGCCGCCGATGTGATCGATGATCTCACCGAGCGCGAGGCCGAAGGCGGTTTCGAACAGGCCGGCATGCTTGACGTTGCCGGCGATCTGGATCGGGATCGTACCGCGCGAGCGGCCCATGCCGAAGTCGCGATAGAAGGTAGCCCCCTTGTCCATGATAACAGGGACGGAGGCGAGCGAGATCACGTTGTTGATCACGGTCGGACAGTCGAAGAGGCCCTTGTGGGCCGGGAGCGGCGGCTTGGCGCGAACGATGCCACGCTTGCCTTCGAGGCTGTTGAGCAGCGCCGTTTCCTCGCCGCAGACATAGGCGCCGGCGCCGGTGCGCACCTCCATGTCGAAGGCCTTGCCGGAGCCGAGCACCGAAGCGCCGAGCACGCCGGCCTTGCGCGCGATCTCGATCGCCTCAGCCATCGCCGCGATCGCATGGGGATATTCGGAGCGGGTATAAATGAAGCCCTTGGTGGCGCCGGTCGCGATGCCTGCGATCGCCATGCCCTCGATCAGCACGAAGGGATCACCCTCCATGATCATCCGGTCGGCAAAGGTGCCGCTGTCGCCCTCGTCGGCATTGCAAACGATGTATTTGCGTGTCCCCGCGGCCTCGAGAACCGTCTTCCACTTGATGCCTGTCGGGAAACCGGCGCCGCCGCGGCCGCGAAGGCCGCTCTCGGTCACCTGCGCGACGATCGCCTCCGGCGCCATGGCGATGGCGTTGCGCAGACCGGCAAGGCCGCCATGGGCCTGGTAGTCGTCGAGCGACAGGGGATCGGTGATGCCGCAGCGCGCAAATGTCAGTCGCGTCTGCTGCTTGAGGAAGGGGATCTCCTCGGTCTTCCCGAGACAGAGCGCGTGGTCGCCGCCATCGAGCAGCCCGGCATCAAGCAGTGAACCGACATCGCGTGCCTTGACCGGACCGTAGGCGACGCGACCTTCAGCGGTTTCCACTTCGACCAGCGGCTCCAGCCAGTGCATTCCGCGTGAGCCATTGCGTATGATTGTCGCCTCGAGACCGCGGGCCGCGATCGTCTCGGCCACGGCCTTGGCGACCTTCTCGGCACCGAGCGCCACGGCGGCGGCGTCACGCGGGATATAGATTTTCACCGTCATCGCCGCGCCTCCTGAACGAGCGCCTCGAGATCGGCGGCATCGACCCGGGCATGCACCTCTCCGTCAAGCATGGCCGAGGGTGCGCAGGAACAGAGCCCGAGACAGTAGACCGGCTCCAGCGTCACCGCGCCATCCGGCGTCGTCTCATGGAAATCGATGCCGAGCAGCCGCTTGGCGCGCTCGGCGAGCTGATCACCGCCCATCGACTGGCAGGCCTCGGCGCGACAGAGCTTCAGCACATGGCGTCCGGCCGGATGCTCGCGGAAGTCATGGTAAAACGTCATCACACCGTAGACTTCGGCGCGCGACAGGTTGAGCTCGCGCGCAATCACCGGAAGGCACTCCTGCGGCACATAACCGAACTCTTCCTGAAGCTCGTGCAGGATCGGCAACAGCGGACCTTCGAGCCCTTTGAGCTCCTCGACGATGGCAAGGGTGGTTTCCGCGATGTCGGCGCGCGGCTGATGGATGTTCAACGGGAGCCCTCCCGGCTCATGGGCTAGACGGCGACACCCGCAAACGGGCGACCGGTCCAGCCGACATTTCAATACCTGGCGAAGGCCGATCCTCGGCGGTCTCCGGCCATGATCAAAAAAGCTTCGCGCTTATGGCCCGATGGGTCAATAAGGCTGTTCCGTCGATCGATAGAAATAATCTATTGAACCTGGTTTCGCTCACCCAGGATACGCGCCTCGTGCAACAGAGCCGAGACAAGCGGCGTAAACGGCTCACGATGGGTCGCAACCAGGCCGACCGTGTGACGGGCATCCGGCTCGACGATCGGGATCATCCGGATATCCTCATGAAAACCGAATGATTTCGCGACGTTGAACGGCATGATGCTGGCCCAGCGCCCGGTCCGCACATGCGAAAAAAGCACGATCATCGAGTTCGATTCGAGCGTCGGCCTGGCGACCACGCCTGCCTCGGCAAAATGCTGGTTGACGATGCGGCGGTTCTGCATGTCGGCCGTCAATAGACAAAGCCGAACGTCGCTAACCTCTTTCCACGTCACGCTTTCCCGCTCTGAAAGCGGCGTTCCGGCGGCGGTGACGAGGTGATAGCGCTCGACTTGCAGCGGAACGCTGGTTACCCGGCCGAGCGGCTCGTTCTCCAGATAGGTGAGACCTGCATCGATCTCGAGATTTTCGAGCAGCGCCAGAATCTGCAGCGACGTGGTCGACAGCACCGAGAAGGTGACATCAGGATGTTTCTCCTGGAATGGCGCGGTAATCATCGGCACCATCGCCAGCGTCGTCGGCACCGCGGCCAGGCGGATATGGCCGGAAAGGCCCTTGCGCGCCGCCCGCATCTCCTCGCGCATGGTGCGGGCATCGCCGACGATACGGCGCGCCCATTCGAGCACGCGCTGCCCCTCCGGCGTCAGTCCCTGGAAGCGCGACCCGCGGCTGACGAGCATCACGCCAAGCTGATCCTCGAGCTGGCGGATGGCGGCCGACAAGGTCGGTTGCGCTACGCCACACTCCTCCGCCGCGCGACCGAAGTGTCTTTCGCGTGCGAGAACGAGGAACATTTCCAGCTTGTCGATCATGTCATGCCTTTGGAGTTCTTGATTCTGCCACGCTACTGGACTGGCTTGCCCCTCACCCTAACCCTCTCCCCGCTCGCGGGGAGAGGGGACGTGCCCGGCGAGACAAGCCCGCTTGCAGTCAAGGCAGAACGAATACGGCGCAGCGCTGTCCCTTCTCCCTGCGCGCGGGGAGAAGGTGCCGGCAGGCGGATGAGGGGCGAACGCCGACGCAAACACATGTTCAAGCAATCAATTGCCCGCCATTGACCTCCAACACCTGCCCGGTGATGTAGCCCGACAGCGCGTGCGAAGCGAGGAACAGATAGGCCGGCGCGCAATCTTCCGCCGTCCCGAGCCGGCCGAGCGGGATGGTCTTGCGGGTCGCCTCCAGTTTTTCCGGCGACGAATAGCGCTCGTGGAAGTCGGTGGTGATCGTGCCCGGCGAAACGCAGTTGACCCGGATGTCCTCGGGCGCGAGCTCGCGCGCCAACGCCTTCGAATAGGTGGCGACGAAGGCCTTGCTGGCCGAATAGATCGAAGAGCCGGCGCTGCCCCCAGTCAGGGCCGAAATCGATACGGTGTTGACGATCGCCGGGTGCGTGCCCTTGCGCAGAAGCGGCAGCATCGCCCGCGTCATCTCGACGACTGCGGTCTGGTTGAGCTGCACGACGGTCTGGTACTGCTCGTCGGTCAGCTCCGCCGCGGGAAAGCGACCGACCATGGTGCCGGCATTGTTGATGAGGATATCGACGCTATCGAACTGGCCTCTGACCACCTCGGCCAGCCCCTCGACGCCGCCGGGCGCCAGAAAATCCGCGGTGACGACATGCGCCCGGCCTTCCGTCGCCGCCGATTCGAGAAAATCGGGCAGATCGCCGATCGACCGGCCGGCATGGACGAGCACATGCGCGCCGCAATCCAGAAACTGCCGGGCAACCTCCAGCCCGATGCCGCGCCCGGCACCGGTGACCACAACGGTCATGCCCTTGAACAACGCCGGATGAAACATGTCCTTCCCCTCTTCATTCCTCAAGCAGAGTCGCCCATCGGCGAAACGAATGCAACGCGCACTGATCCTTTCGCTCGCAGCGAAAGCGATTTCATCGAAACCGCCGAATCTGAAATTGCATGGCTTTCGTTTTTGCATATTATGAAACAAAACGAAAATGGGGAGGACGGAATGTACCTGACAGGTCGGCAGGCGGAGATCCTGGAGCTGGCAAAGAGCGAGGGCCGGGTGCTCGTGGAGGAACTGGCGCAGCGCTTTTCCGTTACGCCGCAAACCATCCGAAAGGACCTGAACGACCTCTGCGACGCCAAGGTTTTGAACCGCATTCATGGCGGCGCCATCTTCCCGAGCGGCAAGGAAAACGTCAAATACGATGCCCGCCGCCAGATCGCAGCACCGGAGAAGCAGGCGATCGGCAAGGCGGCCGCCGAACTCATCCCCGACAACGCCTCGCTGTTCATCAATATCGGCACGACGACCGAGGCCGTGGGTGAAGCGCTGCTCGACCACAAGGAATTGATGGTCATCACCAACAACATCAACGTCGCCAACCGCTTGCGAGTGTTCCCCTCGATCGAGGTGGTGATCACCGGCGGCGTCGTGCGTGGCTCCGACGGCGGTATCGTCGGCGAGGCCGCCGTCGACTTCATCAAGCAGTTCAAAGTCGATTTCGCGGTCATCGGCGCCTCGGCGATCGACCATGACGGCGCGCTACTCGATTTCGATTTCCGAGAAGTGAAAGTCGCCCAGGCGATCATCGCCAATGCACGCCATGTCATCCTCGTTTCCGACTCCACCAAGTTCGAAAGAACCGCGCCGGTGCGCATCGGCCATATCTCCCAGGTCCAGACCTTCATCACCGATCGCTGTACGCTTGAAAATGTCAGGAAAATCTGTGCCGAACAGGATGTTCGGCTGATCGAAACCGACGTCTGAATCGGGAGGTTTAGACACCCCTAAAGATTCGGGGCGCATTCGTTTGACATTCGGTATGTTTTCGTTTTAACTGATTTCACTTTCGCTCATGCATCAATTTGTGCATCGCGAAAAGTGGAGGGGAAACAGCAGTGTCAGAGCAGGCAATCTACGACGTCTTCGTCATCGGCGGCGGCATCAACGGATGCGGCATCGCGCGCGACGCGGTCGGCCGCGGATACTCGGTCGCCTTGGCCGAAATGAACGATTTCGCCTCCGGCACCTCTTCCGGCTCCACCAAGCTCATTCATGGCGGCCTGCGCTATCTCGAGCATTACGAGTTCCGCCTCGTGCGCGAAGCGCTGATGGAGCGTGAAGTGCTCTGGGCAATGGCGCCGCACGTCATCTGGCCGATGCGCTTCGTGTTGCCCTATCATAAGGGCGGCCTGCGCCCGGCCTGGCTCATCCGCCTCGGCCTCTTCCTTTACGATCACATCGGCGGCCGCAAGCTGTTGCCGGCGACGGCGACGCTGGACATGAACCGCGATCCGGCCGGCAAGCCGCTGAAGCGGCTGTTCAACAAGGCGTTCGAATATTCCGACGGCTGGGTCAATGACGCCCGCCTGGTTGTGCTCAATGCCCGCGATGCTGCCGATCGCGGCGCCGTGATCATGGCCCGAACCCGCGTCGTCTCGGCACGGCGTAACGGCGGGCTCTGGACCGTCGAGACCGAAAATCAGGCAACCGGCGAACGCAAGACCCTGCAGGCGCGCATGCTCATCAATGCGGCCGGCCCCTGGGTCGATGCGGTGCTTTCGGGCGCGCTCGGCAAGAACGACGTCCACAATGTCCGCCTCGTCCAGGGCAGCCACATCGTCGTGAAGAAGAAGTTCGACGATCCGCGTGCCTATTTCTTCCAGAACCCGGATGGCCGCATCATGTTCGCCATCCCTTACGAGGAAGACTTCACGCTGATCGGCACCACCGATCGCGACTACACCGGCAACCCGGCGGATGTGCGCATCAGCGATGCCGAGGTCGACTATCTCTGCAGCGCGGCGAGCGAATATTTTCTGGAACCGGTGACGAAGGACGATATCGTCTGGACTTATTCGGCCGTGCGCCCGCTCTATGATGACGGCGCCAGCAAGGCGCAGGAAGCAACCCGCGACTACGTGCTGCGCGTCGAGGGCGACAAGGGTGCGGCACCGCTGCTCAACGTCTTCGGCGGCAAGCTCACGACCTACCGCCGCCTCGGTGAATCCGCGCTCGAAAAGATCGGCGAGGCGATCGGCGTCAAGGGTTCGAAATGGACCGCAGGATCAAAGCTGCCGGGCGGAGAATTCCCCGCCCAGGGTTATGCCGACGAAGTCGCAAGACTGCAAAAGCAATACCCCTTCCTTGCGCCTGTGCATGCCCGTCGCCTTGTGCGCCTCTACGGCACGCAGGCAGCCACCCTCCTGGGTTCGGCCTCGAACGAGGCGGCGCTCGGCCGCCGCTTCGGCGCCGATCTCTACGAGGCGGAAGTCAAGTGGCTGATCGCCAAGGAATGGGCACGGCGCGCTGAGGACGTGCTGTGGCGCCGCACGAAACTGGGATTGAAGCTGACGCCCGGCGAGGCGGCGGCACTGGAGGAATACATGCGAGGCGCGGCCGACGCAGCCGCGTGAGGATCCTCGCATTCCGAAGCATTTCCAGCCAAAGCGCGCTGCGGTTCTGGGTCCGGAAATGCGAAAAACGACGAGATGGAGCGTTTCCACGCCGGCTTGGAAACGCTCAGGACTGCCGACAGGCTGGGTGGAGAATTCAATGCTTGAAATGAAGAAGATATCCAAGGTCGTGGGCGGGGAGACGCATATCTACCCGACCGACCTGGTGCTGGAGAGGGGGTCGCTCAATGTACTGCTCGGCCCGACCCTGTCCGGCAAGACGTCGCTGATGCGGCTGATGGCCGGTCTCGACAAGCCGGCTTCCGGTTCGCTGATCTTCGACGGCATCGATGTGACGGGCCTGCCGGTGCAAAAGCGCTCGGTCGCCATGGTCTACCAGCAGTTCATCAACTACCCGGCGATGACCGTCTATGAGAACATCGCCTCGCCGATGCGCATCAGCGGCGCCGACACCGCGACGATCGACCGCGAAGTGCGCAAGGCCGCCGATCTCCTGAAGCTGACGCCCTATCTCGACCGCACGCCGCTCAATCTCTCGGGTGGCCAGCAGCAGCGCACGGCGCTGGCGCGCGCCATCGTCAAGAACGCCGATCTCGTGCTGCTCGACGAACCACTCGCCAACCTCGACTACAAGCTGCGCGAGGAACTGCGCGAGGAACTGCCGAAGATCTTTTCCGCCTCCGGTGCCATCTTCGTCTATGCGACGACAGAGCCTTCGGAAGCGTTGTTGCTTGGCGGCAATACGGCAGCCCTCAGCCAGGGCCGCATCACCCAGTTCGGCAAGACCATCGACGTCTATCGTCGTCCAGTCGACCTCATCACCGCCCGCACCTTCGCCGATCCGCCGCTGAACTGCATCGAACTCGTCAAATCAGGTTCGGCCTTCACGCTTGAGGGCAAATCTGTGCTCGCGGTGCCTTCGCATCTGGCTGGCATTGCCGACGGTCCCTGCACCGTCGGCTTCCAGCCGCACCATATTTCGTTCGACCGTCCGCAAGGCAGCGGCGACGCACTCACCGTCAAGACCGCGATCTCCGAGATCGCAGGCTCGGAAAGCTTCATTCACGTCGGATTTGCCAATGCGCGCTGGGTCATGCTCGCGCCAGGCATTCACGACATCGAACCCGACGCGACCCTCGAGGTCTTCGTCGACACCCGTCATCTCATGGCCTTCGGGCCTGATGGACGCGCCATCGGCGGCGCGGCCTAAAGGGGGCGCTGGGAGGAAAACATGGCACGCATCGATCTCGAACATATCCGCCACGCCTATGGCGCCAAGCCGAAGTCTGAAAACGACTACGCGCTGAAGGAAGTGCATCACGAATGGAACGACGGCGGCGCCTATGCGCTGCTCGGCCCTTCCGGCTGTGGCAAGACCACGCTGCTCAACATCATCTCCGGCCTGATCAACCCGTCGGAAGGGCACATCCTCTTCGACGGCAAGGACGTGACGCATCTCTCGACCCAGGAACGCAACATCGCCCAGGTGTTTCAGTTCCCGGTGATCTACGACACGATGACGGTCTACGACAATCTGGCCTTCCCCTTGCGCAACCGGCATGTGCCGGAAGCCGAGGTTGACCGCCGCGTCAAGGAGACGATCGAAATGATCGGTCTCGGCGGCTGGGCGAAGAAGACCGCCCGCGGGCTGACCGCCGACCAGAAGCAGAAGATCTCGCTTGGCCGCGGCCTCGTGCGCAACGACGTCAGCGCCATCCTGTTCGACGAGCCGCTGACGGTCATCGATCCGGAAATGAAGTGGGTGCTGCGCTCACAGATCAAGCGGCTGCACAAGCAGTTCGGCTTCACCATGGTCTATGTCACCCACGACCAGACCGAGGCGCTCACTTTCGCCGACAAGGTCGTCGTCATGTATGACGGCCAGATCGTTCAGATCGGTACCCCGGCCGAACTCTTCGAGCGCCCGCGCCACACGTTCGTCGGCTACTTCATCGGTTCGCCGGGCATGAACGTGCTTCCGGTCAAGCTCGACGGCAACACCGCGACGGTCGGCGGCGAACACGTGGCGTTGAACTTCCTGCCCAAGTTCAAGGCCGGCGCCAAGACCGAGCTCGGCATCCGCCCGGAATTCGTCTCGCTCGGCCGCGAAGGCATGCCCGTGGCGATCACCAAGGTAGAGGACATCGGCCGCCACAAGATCGTGCGTGCCCGCTTCGCCGATCAGCCGATCTCGATCATCGTCGACGAGGATGGCGAGATCCCCGCCGATCCGCGCGTCCGCTTCGATCAGAAAGCCATCAACATCTACGCCGATTCCTGGCGCGTCGGCGAGGAGGCCTGACCATGGAAAAAACCTGGAACAACAAGGCCTGGTTCATGGTGCTGCCGGTTCTCGTGCTGGTCGCCTTCTCGGCCGTCATCCCGCTGATGACCGTCGTCAACTATTCGGTCCAGGACACCTTCGGCAACAACGCGTTCTTCTGGGCCGGCACCGACTGGTACGTGCAGGTGCTGACCTCCGACCGCTTCTGGGACGCGCTCACCCGCAACCTGATCTTCTCGGCGATCATTCTGGCCATCGAAATCCCGCTCGGCATCATCATCGCCCTCAACATGCCGAAGAAGGGTCTCGGCGTCCCGGTCTGCCTCGTGCTGATGGCGCTGCCGCTCTTGATCCCGTGGAACGTCGTCGGCACCATCTGGCAGGTCTTCGGCCGCGTCGATATCGGCCTGCTCGGCCGCACGCTCGAAGGCATGGGCATCAACTACAACTACGTGCAGAACCCGGTCGCTGCCTGGGTGACGCTGATCGTCATGGACGTCTGGCACTGGACGAGCCTCGTCGTGCTCTTGTGCTATGCCGGCCTCGTCTCGATCCCGGACGCCTATTACCAGGCGGCCAAGATCGACGGCGCCTCGCGCTGGTCGGTGTTCCGCTACATCCAGCTGCCGAAGATGAAGCGTGTGCTCCTGATCGCCTTCCTGCTGCGCTTCATGGATAGCTTCATGATCTACACCGAGCCCTTCGTCGTTACCGGCGGCGGCCCCGGCAACTCCACCACCTTCCTGTCGATCGACCTCGTCAAGACGGCCATTGGCCAGTTCGACCTCGGTCCGGCGGCAGCGCTATCGATCATCTACTTCCTCATCATCCTGCTGCTCTCGTGGATCTTCTACACCGTGATGACCACGAGCGACGCGCAAGGCTGATAAAGGCGGGAGGAGAACCAACATGCAAACACAACCGCTTACCGAACGCCTTTCCTGGCTGGTGCCGACGATCTACATCGTCTTCCTGCTCCTGCCGATCTATTGGCTCGTCAACATGAGCTTCAAGGAAACGAGCGAGATCCTCAGCACCTTCTCGCTCTGGCCGGTGAACCCGACGCTCAGGAACTATCAGGTGATCTTCACCGATCCATCCTGGTACAACGGCTACATCAACTCGATCATCTACGTCGTGATGAACACGGTGATCTCGGTATCGGCAGCGCTGCCGGCGGCCTACGCCTTCTCGCGCTACCGCTTCCTCGGCGACAAGCACCTGTTCTTCTGGCTCTTGACCAACCGCATGGCGCCGCCGGCCGTTTTCGCCCTGCCGTTCTTCCAGCTCTATTCGGCCTTCGGCCTGATCGACACGCACATCGCCGTGGCACTTGCCCACTGCCTGTTCAACGTGCCGCTCGCCGTCTGGATCCTCGAAGGCTTCATGTCGGGCGTGCCGAAGGAAATCGACGAAACCGCGTATATCGACGGCTATTCGTTCCCACGCTTCTTCGTGAAGATCTTCATGCCGCTGATCGCCTCGGGCATCGGTGTCGCCGCCTTCTTCTGCTTCATGTTCTCCTGGGTCGAACTGCTGCTAGCCCGCACGCTGACGACCACGGACGCCAAGCCGATCGCCGCCACCATGACCCGCACCGTTTCCGCTTCCGGCCTCGACTGGGGCGTGCTGGCCGCTGCCGGCGTGCTCACCATCATTCCGGGCGCGCTGGTGATCTATTTCGTCCGCAACTACATCGCCAAGGGCTTTGCCCTGGGGAGGGTATGATGACCGCTCAACCCATTCGCAAGGCCCGTTGGCAACTGCCCTTCGCCGCCGTTCTGATCGTCTATGCCGCCGCCGCCGGGCTGCTCATGAGCATGCTGCCGATCAAGGACGGTGCGCGCGACTGGTTCGCGCCGCTGGTCGCCGGTGGCTGGATGGCCTGGTCGTTTCCGTCGGCCATGTTCTTCCTCACCATCTTCGCGCTGCTGTCGATGATGGCGGTCTGGGAATATGCCGCGCCGGGCGGAAACCCGCGCGTCGGCATCCTGCGCTTCGAGACGACACGGGGCGATCGCCTCTTCGTGTCGCTGCTCGGAAGCGCCTTCATTCACCTCGCATGGCTCGGTTTCGTCGGCGGGCAGAACCTGTGGTGGGCGCTCGCGCTCTCGCTGGTCTATGCCGTCGGCGTCTTCCG
This sequence comes from Ensifer sp. Root278, assembly GCF_001429285.1. GTDB lineage: Bacteria > Pseudomonadota > Alphaproteobacteria > Rhizobiales > Rhizobiaceae > Ensifer. The sequence continues at coordinate 245,266 of NZ_LMJJ01000042.1, read as the reverse complement.
CTATGTCTGAGGCGAGCCGATTTGAGGGGCCGCGGGAGCGGCCCCTCAAAAGCTAAAGAACCGCATTCGCAAACCTAAGGGAGGGAATTATGCGACGGCATCTTTTGACTACGACGGCGGCTATGCTGCTGGCTTTCACCGGCACCGCTTTTGCCGGCATGGACGAGGCAAAGAAGTTCCTCGATACCGAAATCGGCGACATGTCCTCGCTCGACCGCGCGGCCCAGGAAGCCGAAATGCAGTGGTTCGTCGATGCGGCCAAGCCCTTCGCCGGCATGGAAATCAAGGTCGTTTCCGAAACGATCACCACCCATGAATACGAATCGAAGACGCTGGCCAAGGCCTTCGCCGACATCACCGGCATCAAGATCACCCACGACCTGATCGGCGAAGGCGACGTCGTCGAAAAGCTGCAGACGCAGATGCAGTCGGGCGAAAACGTCTACGACGCCTACATCAACGACTCTGACCTGATCGGCACCCATTGGCGTTACCAGCAGGCGCGCAGCCTGACGGACTTCATGGCCAATGAAGGCAAGGACGTCACCAACCCGAACCTCGACATCGACGACTTCATCGGCAAGTCCTTCACGACCGCGCCGGATGGCAAGCTCTACCAGCTGCCCGACCAGCAGTTCGCGAACCTCTACTGGTTCCGCTACGACTGGTTCAACGACGAGAAGAACAAGGCGGACTTCAAGGCGAAGTACGGCTACGACCTCGGCGTTCCGGTCAACTGGTCGGCCTATGAGGACATCGCCGAGTTCTTCACCGGCCGCGAAGTCGACGGCAAGAAGGTCTATGGCCACATGGACTACGGCAAGAAGGACCCGTCGCTCGGCTGGCGGTTCACCGACGCCTGGCTGTCGATGGCCGGCAACGGCGACAAGGGCATCCCGAACGGCAAGCCGGTCGACGAATGGGGTATCAAGGTCGACGAGAACTCGCGTCCGGTCGGCTCGTGCGTTGCCCGCGGCGGCGACACCAACGGCCCGGCGGCCGTCTACTCCATCCAGAAGTACCTCGACTGGATGAAGGCCTATGCACCGGCTGCTGCCCAGGGCATGACCTTCTCGGAATCCGGTCCGGTTCCGTCGCAGGGCGAAATCGCCCAGCAGATGTTCACCTACACGGCCTTTACCGCCGACTTCGTCAAGCCGGGCCTGCCCGTCGTCAACGAGGACGGCTCGCCGAAGTGGCGTTTCGCTCCGAGCCCGCACGGCGTCTACTGGAAGGACGGCATGAAGCTCGGCTACCAGGACGCCGGTTCCTGGACGCTCTTGAAGTCCACCCCTGACGATCGCGCCAAGGCCGCCTGGCTCTATGCGCAGTTCGTGACTTCGAAGACCGTCGACGTGAAGAAGAGCCATGTCGGCCTCACCTTCATCCGCCAGTCGACGCTTGACCACAAGAGCTTCACGGACCGTGCTCCGAAGCTCGGCGGTCTGATCGAGTTCTACCGTTCGCCGGCCCGCCTGCAGTGGTCGCCGACCGGCACGAACGTTCCTGACTATCCGAAGCTGGCTCAGCTGTGGTGGCAGGCGATCGGCGACGCATCCTCGGGTGCCAAGACCGCTCAGGAAGCCATGGACTCGCTGTGCGCCGAGCAGGAGAAGGTTCTCTCCCGTCTCGAACGTTCGGGCGTTCAGGGCGACATCGGCCCGAAGCTCGCCGAAGAGCATGACCTTGAGTACTGGAACGCCGAAGCCGTCAAGGCTGGCAACCTCGCTCCGCAGCTGAAGGTCGAGAACGAGAAAGAAAAGCCGCAGACCGTCAACTACGACGATCTGGTCAAGAGCTGGCAGAAATAACAAGAAGGCCGCCCCCACCGGGCGGCCTTTTTCTTTCAGGAGATGCGGCACCGGGGTCGGCAACGGCCCCGGTATTTCTTTGCCGGCAATCCCTGAGGGGGCATGGCCGTGCCTACATCCGGGCCAGCCGAAGGCGTCCGGACTTCTCGGACCGGCGCTTGTCGAAGATCGCTCGGACGGCGTGCGTCGAGCCGTCGTCCATCTGCACGGTCATGTCCATGTAGAGATGCTTGTCGACGATAGCGATCCGGATATCGAATGGCTGGCCGCGATAGTGGCTGTCCCCGTCCTCGCTCCAGCGACCGATCCCCTCGGCGCTATGGCCGCCTCCAGCGCGTCCGAGATGGACCACCGCGAACCATCCGTCCTTGCCCGTCACCTTCAGGACCGGACCGTTCCGCCTGATTTCGACCCAGCAGGCCTCGCACGCGTCCGTTCCTGACGCCACCTGCTGCCACTGCCCCGGAAAGGTGGCGCCGTTGGCGCGCGCGGCAACCGGTGGAAGCGCGAAGGCGAGCGCGAACAGCACAGCGAGCAAACGCCAGAAGGCCAATCTCCAAGATACCATCGACCATGATCCCAAACGAACAGCGCCGGAGCACCGGCGTAAGAGACCATCGCTGCTTCGCATTGCGGCTACGTTGCATGGTCTCCCGCCTCGTCAGGCTCGCCTGTAGCTTTTCGTCAAGGCTCGCGACCTTGGCGGCAACCGTTCCCGCCACCAGGGCATCGTGACTGATTTCCCCCGGATTCCGGAAAGTGTTTTCGCTTTCGCAATACTTGCGACATTCTGCCTCGGCACGGAAAAATTGCGCTCCCCTGTTGGAGGACGGGGGAACCGGACTGGTCGACGTGATGGGAGGAGGAACCATGAGCGACGTTTCCAGCATACACCCGGTGGACGAGAAGCTGCCTGTGGGCAGGCTCGCCACGCTTGGGATCCAGCACGTTCTTGTCATGTATGGCGGCGCCGTCGCGGTACCGCTGATCGTCGGCCGGGCATTGCAGCTCAGCCCCCAGGATGTTGCCTTCCTGATCTCGGCCGATCTGTTCGTCTGCGGCATCGTCACCATCATCCAGTCGCTCGGCCTCGGTCGCAGCTTCGGCATCCGCCTTCCCGTCATGATGGGCGTTACGTTCGCGTCCGTCGGCCCGATGGTTTCGATGGCGGCGATGACCCCGGACCAGGAGGGCGCGCGCATGATTTTCGGCGCCATCATCGGCGCCGGCCTCGTCGCCCTGCTGATCGCGCCGTTGATGGGCAGATTGCTCAAGTTCTTCCCGCCGATCGTCACTGGCACCATCATTCTCGTCATCGGCGTTTCGCTGATGCGGGTGGGCGTCAACTGGATCTTCGGCAATCCTTTCGGCCCAACGGCGCCGAAACTGGTCGACCCAGCCCATGCCGAATGGCTGGCCGCGATGAAGGCCGCGGCCGCCGCCGGCGGCGGGCCTGCTATTCCTGATGGTCTGGTGCTCGGCGCCACGGTGCCGAACCCGCTCTATGCGGAGCCGAGCCACATCGCGCTTGCCGCCTTCGTGCTTGTGTCCATCCTCGTCATCGCACGCTTCGGCCGCGGATTGATCAGCAACATCGCGGTGCTGACCGGCGTCGTCCTCGGCTGCGTCCTCGCCGCCGCACTCGGCATGATGCACTTCGACCGGGTGGCCGACGCCGGCTGGTTTGCCGTGGTCACGCCGCTGCGCTTCGGCATGCCGATCTTCGATCCGGTGCTGATCGCCACCATGTCGCTCGTGATGATCGTCGTCATGATCGAATCGACCGGCATGTTCCTGGCGCTCGGCGAAATGACCAACCGCGAAGTATCGCAGCAGCAACTGACGGCGGGGCTGCGGGTCGATGGCCTCGGCACGATGATCGGCGGCCTGTTCAACACCTTCCCCTATACGAGCTTCTCGCAGAATGTCGGTCTCGTCGGCGTCACCGGCGTAAAGAGCCGCTATGTCTGCGTGATGGGGGGCGCCATCATGATCGCGCTCGGACTGATCCCGAAGATGGGCGCGCTGGTGGAAGCGGTGCCGACCTTCGTGCTCGGCGGCGCCGGCCTGGTGATGTTCGGCATGGTGGCGGCCACCGGCGTGCGCATCCTGTCGACCGTCGACTTCAAGTCGTCGCGCAACAACCTCTTCGTTGTCGCCGTCTCGGTCGGCTTCGGCCTGATCCCTTTGATCGCGCCGAACTACCTGATGTGGCTGCCGCATGCGATCCACCCGATCATCGAGTCCGGCATCGTGCTCGCCTCGATCTCGGCCGTGGTGCTCAATGCCTTCTTCAATGGCTTGAGCTTCGAAAGATCCGCGTCCGTCGACGCGGCCAAGCTCGCCGACAGCCACTGAGCATAAACGAAAGCATCTGCCCCGCCCCCCCCGAAAGGTGGGTCGGGGCTTTGTCGTCTCACGTCCGCGGAGAGATCTCGATACTTCGATCGCCACCGAAGCATCTGTCGTCTCCATCGCGCTAGAGGAAGGACAACGACGACGACACGAAGGTTCTCTGCCATGGCCAAGACCAATCTCACCCTTGAACTCCTCCTGCTGCTTGCGCTTGCGACGCTCTGGGGCGCTTCCTACACCTTCATCAAGATCGGCGTTGAAACCATTCCGCCGGTCACGCTGATTGCCGCCCGTACCTTGATCGCCGGCGCCCTGCTTCTCGCGGTTCTCCGTTGGCGTGGCCTGAAGATGCCGCGCGACCTCGCAACCTGGCGGCGGTTCCTGTTCCAGGCTTGCCTCAACAGCGTCGTGCCCTTCACGCTGATTGCCTGGGCGGAACAGACGATCGATGCCGGCATCGCTTCGATCCTCAACGCGACGACACCGATCTTCGCCTTCCTGATGACGGCCCTGATTACCCGCCACGAGGCGGTAACCGCCCGCAAGCTCGTCGGCGTGATTGCCGGCATGACCGGCATCAGCCTGATCATCGGCATGGAGGCCTTCGGCGGTCTCGGCGCGCAATTGCTGCCACAGCTGGCCGTGGTGCTCGCCACCGTCTGTTATGCCGGTGCCGCCATCTTTGGACGCAGCTTCAAGGGCCTGGATCCAATGATGCCCGCTGCCGGCTCGCTGATATCAGGCACGGTGCTGCTGATTCCCACCAGCCTCATCGTCGACAGGCCCTGGACGCTGGCTCCATCCATGGATTCGCTGCTTGCGCTCCTTGGCCTCGCAGTCTTTTCGACAGCACTTGCCTTCGCCATCTACTTCCGGCTGATCCAGACGCTGGGTTCGGTCGGCGCCACGGCCCAGGCCTATCTGCGCGTGCCGGTCGGTGTCGCCATCGGCGCGCTCTTCCTCGGCGAACGGCTGTCGGACACCGCCTGGATCGGCCTTGGCTGCGTCATCATCGGCGTTGCGGCCATGACCATACCGGCACGGCGGCACACCTCCGCCGTCGCGCGCCGCGGCTGACACTCTTTCATTTGAAAGCAAGAGGAGACGTTGCGCGACATCACGAGCGCAACGACTCTGACGAGCTTCGCTCAGTCCTTGCGCTTGCGGCAGTAGAGCTCGAGCCGGTGGCGCACGAGATCGTAGCCGAGCTCGGCGGCAATCTCCGCTTGCAGTTGCTCGATCTTGTCGGAACGGAACTCGATCACAGCCCCCGTGTCGATATCGATCAGATGATCGTGATGCGGGGCGTCGGCGGTCTCGAAACGCGCCGTCGCGCTTTCGAAGGCATGGCGCTGCACGACGCCCTGCTGCTCGAGCGCTGACAGCGTCCGGTAGACCGTCGAAAGCGAGACGGTGGCGTCGATTTCCTTCGCCCGGCGATGCAGTTCGTTTGCATCCGGATGGTCTTCGGCGGTGGCGAGAATCTTCAGGATTGCGGAGCGCTGGCGCGTAACGCGCACGCCGCCATCCCGCAAAACGCCTTCCAGCTCTTCGACACGATTCTTGTTCTGTTTCATGGTCGTTACACTAGCCAAGGGCATTGGTTTTGAAAATAGCTAGTTGCGAATGCTTCGCATTTGCATTGACTTATGCAAATCATTCCCCTACTCCTGTGATGTCAACATCTGGGAGTAGCGAATGATCGATCAGACGAAGCGCGCGATCCTGGCAGCGGCAGCTGCCCTGGCAGCCATCGCGCTCCTTCCCGGCGCCGGCTCAGCGCAGGAGAAATTCAAGGCAGTGACGACCTTCACGGTCATTGCCGACATGGCCAAGAACGTCGCGGGCGACGCCGCAATCGTCGAATCGATCACCAAACCGGGTGCCGAGATCCACAACTACCAGCCGACCCCGCGCGACATCCTGAAGGCGCACGACGCCAAGCTGATCCTGTGGAACGGTCTGAACCTGGAGCTCTGGTTTGAGAAATTCTTCCAGAACTTTGATGACGTCCCCGGTGCCGTCGTCTCGACCGGCGTCGAGCCCATGGGCATTGCCGAAGGCCCCTACAGCGGAAAGCCCAATCCGCATGCCTGGATGTCGCCATCGGCAGCCCTCATCTATGTCGACAACATTCGCGACGCCTTCGTGAAGTACGATCCCGCCAATGCCGAGACCTACAAGGCGAATGCCGAGGCCTATAAGCAGAAGATCGAGGCGACCATCGCGCCGATCCGCGCCGAGATCGCCAAGATCCCCGAAGACAAGCGCTGGTTGGTTTCGAGCGAAGGCGCCTTCAGCTACCTGATCCGCGATTTCGGCATGAAGGAACTCTACCTCTGGCCGATCAATGCCGACCAACAGGGTACCCCGCAACAGGTCCGCAAGGTCATCGACGCCGTCAGGGCCAACCACATTCCGGTCGTCTTTTCCGAAAGCACGATCTCGCCCGATCCGGCTGAGCAGGTGGCGCGCGAAACCGGTGCAAAATACGGTGGCGTGCTCTACGTTGATTCCTTGAGCGAGGCGGACGGTCCGGTTCCCACCTATATCGATCTGCTGCGCGTCACATCGGAAACCATCGCCAAGGGGCTTTCGCAATGAACCTTCAGGTGAAGCCCCGCTCCGGCCCCGCGCCGGCGTCCGGCGAACAGGGCAGCGGCATCCGTGTCTCTGGCGCGACAGTCACCTACCGCAACGGCCTGCGGGCCCTGCGCGACGCGACCTTCGAGATCCCGACGGGCACGATCACCGCGCTCGTCGGCGTCAACGGCAGCGGCAAGTCGACACTCTTCAAGGCGATCATGGGCTTTGCCCGGCTCTCGCGCGGCGAGATCTCGATCCTTGGCCGTTCGGTTCCGGAAGCGCTCAAGAAGAACCTCGTCGCCTATGTGCCGCAGGCCGAGGAGGTCGACTGGAACTTCCCGGTCCTGGTCGAGGACGTCGTCATGATGGGCCGCTACGGCCACATGAACATGCTGCGCATCCCGAAGACGGCGGATCATGAGGCGGTCGAGGCAGCGCTTGCGCGCGTCGGCATGAGCGACTATCGCAAGCGCCAGATCGGTGAACTCTCCGGCGGCCAGAAGAAGCGCGTCTTCCTGGCGCGCGCGCTCGCCCAGGATGGCAAGGTCATCCTGCTCGACGAACCGTTCACCGGCGTCGACGTCAAGACCGAGGACGCGATCATTCGCCTCCTGATCGGCCTGCGTGACGAGGGCCGGGTCATGCTGGTTTCCACCCACAATCTCGGCAGTGTGCCGGAATTCTGCGACCGCACCGTGCTCCTCAAGAACACCGTGCTCGCCTATGGCCCGACGGAAACCACCTTCACCCGCGAAAACCTGGAACTCGCCTTCGGCGGCGTTCTCCGGCACTTCGTGCTCGGCGGCGAAAACCTGCATGACGATGCCGATCCGCGGCAGCTCGCCGTCATCACCGACGACGAGCGCCCGCTCGTCATGTATGGCGACAAGGATCGGATGGTGGCGCAGCCGGCAAAACCCGAGACCAACGGGGAACCGAACGGCAAATGATCGCCACGCTCCTGGAACCCTTCACCTATGGCTACATGGTCAATGCCATGTGGGTGAGCGCGCTGGTCGGCGCCGTCTGCGCCTTCCTCTCCTCCTATCTGATGCTCAAGGGCTGGTCGCTGATCGGTGATGCCCTCTCGCATTCGATCGTCCCGGGGGTCGCCGGCGCCTATATGCTGGGCCTGCCCTTCTCGCTCGGCGCCTTCTTCTCCGGCTCGCTTGCCGCCGGCGCCATGTTGTTTCTCAATCAGCGCACAAGGCTCAAGGAAGACACGATCATCGGCCTGATCTTCACCTCCTTCTTCGGCCTCGGGCTTTTCATGGTCTCGCTGTCGCCGACATCGGTGAATATTCAGACCATCGTGCTCGGCAACATCCTGGCGATCACGCCCGCCGACACACTGCAGCTCGCGATCATCGGCATCGTCTCGCTGGTCATTCTGACAGCGAAGTGGAAGGACCTGATGGTGACCTTCTTCGATGAGAGCCACGCCCGCTCGATCGGCATTCCCACCACCTTCCTCAAGGTGCTGTTCTTCACCCTGCTCTCGGCCTGTACGGTCGCAGCACTGCAGACCGTCGGCGCTTTCCTTGTCATCGCCATGGTGGTGACGCCTGGCGCGACCGCTTACCTGCTCACGGATCGCTTTCCGCGGCTGATCCTGATCAGCGTCGCCATCGGTGCGCTGACGAGCTTCTTCGGCGCCTATTTCAGCTACTTCCTCGACGGTGCCACCGGCGGCATCATCATCGTGCTGCAGACACTCATCTTCCTGACGGCCTTCGTCTTGGCCCCGAAGCACGGGCTGCTCGCCGCGCGCAGGCGCAGCGCCGAACCGATGGAGGCTGCCCGATGATCTCGCTCGACATGCTGCTTGCGGTCCTCGAATTCGAGTTCATGCGCAACGCGCTTCTGATCTCGGTGCTGGTGGCGATCCCGACCGCCATGCTCTCCTGTTTCCTGGTGCTGAAGGGCTGGTCGCTGATGGGCGACGCGATCTCGCATGCGGTCTTCCCCGGCATCGTCATCTCCTACATCGTCGGCCTGCCGCTTGCCGTCGGCGCCTTTGCCGCCGGCATGTCCTGCGCGCTTTTGACCGGCTATCTCAAGGAAAACAGCCGCATCAAGCAGGATACGGTGATGGGCGTGGTCTTCTCCGGCATGTTCGGCTTCGGGCTGGTGCTCTACACCAAGATCCAGAGCGACGTGCACCTCGACCACATCCTCTTCGGCGACATGCTCGGCATCGGCTGGCGCGACATCGCCGAGACCGGCGTGATCGCCTTGGTCGCCACCGGTATTCTCGCCGTCAAATGGCGCGATTTCCTGCTGCACGCCTTCGATCCCGCCCAGGCCAAAGCCGTCGGTCTTCCGGTTAACTGGTTGCACTATGGGCTGCTCGCGATCCTGTCGCTGACGATCGTCGGCGCGCTGAAGGCGGTGGGGCTGATCCTTGCCATCGCCATGCTGATCGCACCCGGCGCCATCGCCTTCCTGGTCACCCGCACCATGGGCGCCATGCTCATCGTCGCCGTGCTCATCGCGATGACGGCCTCCTTCTGCGGCGTCTATCTCTCCTTCTTCATCGACAGCGCGCCGGCGCCGACCATCGTGCTCCTGATGACCGTGATGTTTCTCATCGCCTTTGCCTGGACCTCCTGGCGGACCTACCGGAACGAAGCGCGGCGGGCGATCGAATGACAAAGAGGCTCCCGGTGCAGGGAGCCTCATCGCCTGTTCTCAGTGGCTCGGATGGAGCGCGTCGTTGAGATACATGCAGGTCAGCATGGTGAAGATATAGGCCTGGATGAGCGCCATCAGCAGTTCGAGCGCGGTCAGCGCCACCGTCATCAGCAGCGGCATGACCGCGGCCAGGATCCCGAGCGCCCCAAAGCCGCTGAGGCCCACGACGAAACCGGCGAAAACCTTGAGCGTGATGTGGCCGGCCAGCATGACCGCGAATAGACGAACCGAGTGGCTGACGGGACGCGAGAGGTAGGAGACCACCTCGATCGGGATGATGATCGGCGCCAGAATCAACGGCACGCCCGCCGGCATGAACAGCCTGAGGAAGCCGAAGCCGTGCCGGTAAAGGCCATAGAGCGTGACCGTCAGGAACACCAGCATGGCCAGCGCGAAGGTGACCGCGATATGGCTCGTCACCGTGAAGGCATAGGGGAACATGCCGATCAGGTTGGCGGTGAGGATGAACACGAAAAGCGAGAAGACCAGCGGGAAGAAGCGCATGCCCTTCTCGCCGGCATTGTCGCGCAGCGTCTTTGCCGCAAACTCATAGAGGATCTCGGCCGCCGACTGCGCCCGGTTCGGCACGAGGCCGCGTCTTCCCGTTGACAGGATCAGGAACAGACTGGCGATCGCCACCGTCAGCACCATATAGGCGGCCGAGTTGGTAAAGCTGATCTGGTGACCGCCGATCTCGGCGATCGGTAGGAGTGACTTGATCTCAAATTGTTCGATGGGTCCGGCCATCATCAACCTCATGTGTTGGCGGAGACGCATCGGCGGCGCGCGTCGGCGGCCGCCGGCGCGTCAATGTGTTGGACAAGCGATCGGCGGCCGAGATCGTTCCACGAAGCGATTGCTTCCGATGGAATGACTAGGCTGTTCAATAAAGGGAAAGGTCGCGCGGACGTGCCGCGAGCTTTGGGGCTGCATGATGCGATCGACTCCAAGTATCTCGGTCGAGATACTGGGGCCGTCCCCAGGCGAAGCACCGACGCGGGTCGTCCCGCGTGCGCCTGACCTAGAGGCAATTTGCAGCGGGGTCAAGCTGGCTTGCCCCCGATCGTGGCTTGGGCGCTAGCCGAAGCGGCGATGATCCGCAAGCACGTCTTCGATCACCGTGCGCTGCTTTGCCTGCTCGCTTGCAGGTGCGCCGGTCATGCCGGCAAGCACGATCAGCGCCTTCCACAGGGTCCAGCCACGCCCGCGGGCCCAGGCACCGCGATCGAGTGCCATGCCATGACGGAAGACCTCGCGGCTCTCGCCATGGAAGAACGTCCAGGCGATCGCCAGATCGCAGGCGGGGTCGCCGACACCCGAAGTGCCGAAATCGATGACCGCGCTCAAGCGACCCTGCGCGACCAACAGGTTGCCCCAGGCGATATCGCCGTGAAACCAGACGGGCGTCCCCTCGAATGGCGCAGCAAGGGCCGCTTCCCAGACCTCTCTGGCCGCCGCCGTGTCGACCTGTCCCTCAAGCAGTGGGAGCGCCTGACGTGTCTGCTCGTCATAGAAGGCAGGCGGACCGCCGCGGTGGAAGTTATGGTCGCCGGGCAAAGGCCCACTCGCAGCATCCGCCTGCCGCAAGGCGCGCAGAAACCGCGTGAGATCCTTCGCCACTTGCCCGAGATCTGCGACCCGTTCCACCACCAATGTTTCCCCCTGAAGCCAGCGGTAGACAGACCAGGGCCAGGGAAAGCCTTCTCCCGGCGTGCCCTTGGCAAGCGGCACGGGAATGGGCAGCGGCAATTGGGGAGCCAGCCGCGGCAGCCAGCGGTGCTCCTTTTCCACTTGCAGCACATAGCGCTCGGCGCTTGGAAGGCGCACGGTCATCTGCTCGCCGAGCCGGAAGCTTCTGTTGTCCCAGCCGCCGGGCTCGATCGGGCGCACCGCAAGATCCGACCATCGCGGAAACTGTGTCGCGATCAGCCGCCGTACCAGCGACGCATCGATCGCAAGCTCGGCTGAATTCGGGTTTGCCATGACGTATTCCATTCGATGTTTGCGTCCAGCAAGCTATGGGATCGTCCCCGAATTTCAACTTCCTAGTTCACCGTAACACTCGCTCAGCGGCGCGTTGTGTTGAGACGTGACAGTCGCTTGCCGATATCGGCGGTTGCATATTGCCGCCGCGACGGATTTCGAGGATGAAGAAGGCCTAGACCCGTTGATAGCTTGAGATCATGGAAGCCCGGCCGACCGATCATCTTTTGCTGGAGGTCCCGCGCCTCATCGCACCCCGCCGGGCAGGCGGGACCGCATGAGCACGCCCCGTGGCAAGACGCCGGCTCCAAAGCCTGCCGGTCGGACGGGACTGCGCTTCTTTCTCGTCGCTCTCATCCTGATCGTCACCGCCATTCTCGCGACGGCCCTGCTTGCCAACGAACAGCGCAACCTCAAGAAAGTTCTCGTGGCATTGGGTCTGCCGACGACCTTCCTGGCGAAGAGCAAGCCCTCCGAATCGACGGCCGAGAAGCCGGCAAGGCGCGAACCGCCACGCATCGCCCTGCCCGCCTGGACCTTCCAGGATCTGCAGACGCCGGAGCAGCAGTTCCTGCGCGTCATCCGCAGCGATCCCAAGGCGCTCTGCGACGAGTTGCGCGACGCCGGCTTTCGCGAACTCGAATGGAAAGCCGGTGCCGGTGAGCGTGCCCAATGGGAATGTTCGTCACTCGTCTCCTTCCCGCGTCCGGGCGAGGACAAGCCCTCATCGATCTTCATCTTCGTCAAAGGCAGCGGCGAGGAGGAAATCACCTCCTTCCGCGTCAAGCTCAACATCGAGCGACCGGAGGACCGCCAGGCCGTGACCACGGCAGCGGCGCGGGCAGCGGCGGTGTTCCTCGACCACGTGCGCTGGGCCGATGCCGCAAGCGTCACCCTGCAAATCCAGGCGCTGAAGGAATTCGATCTCAAGCGTTTCGGCAGCCGCATCCAGTTCAAGCGCGAGTCCGACGAGGTGACGCCGCGCTTTAACTTCCTTGCCAACCAGCCGCGCGCGCGGCCGAAGAGCATTGCCGAGCTTTACTTCGACCGGAGCAAATGGCTCGCCTATGGCGATGCCGGACTGCGTAGCTTCGTCAAGGGCCCGACAGACTGGAACGTGCCGGCAAAAGTGCCGAATGGGAAGGAGCCAGCGACGGACGCCACGCTCGGCGAGAAGCCCTCCGCGGGTCATGCGCCATGACGATTCCGTCGCTCGCTGACTTAGGAAAGCAACGGCCTACCGATCGATCCGGGTCGAAAGGATAATCGAAGAAAGCGTCCGGTCGACGCCGTCGATCTCGCCGATGCGGTCGATCAGAAGATCAAGTTCGCTGATCGACGTCGCCGCGACCACGGCGATAAGATCGAAACTGCCGCTGACAGAATGCAGCGTCTGGATTTCACGGATGGCACTGAGTTCAGGGGTCACGCGGCTCAGCGCCCGCGGCGCGATGGTGATCAGCACATGCGCCTTGACCAGCCCCTTCTCGTAGCTCTCCGACAGGCGCACGCCGTAGCCGGCGATGATTCCCTCGCGCTCCAACCGCTCGATCCTCGCCTGCACTGTCGTGCGCGACAGGCCGAGCCGGCGCGCGATCGTCGCCGTCGGCATGCGGGCATTTTCGCTGAGGACGGCGAGGAGCTCTCGATCCTTGTCCGTGATTTGCATTTCGTCGGTCCTGTTGGGCAATCTGCCGAATATCTATAGGCGATTTAGTCGTTTCGGCGCTTCAAATCAACCACCCCTCCCACGACAATAGGGGCACACACAGTTCTCATGCCCTGGGGGAAAGAATGAAGAATATCGTCGTCATCGGAGCAGGCAAGATCGGCTCCACCATCGCTCGCATGCTCGCCCATACCGGCGACTACAGCGTCTGCGTCGCCGACCGCAGCGCCGAACAGCTGGAGCAGGTGGAAAAGCACGCTGCCATCACGACCGCGACGGTCGATATCGCCGACAAGAAGCAGCTCGTCGCTCTTCTCTCGGGCAAGTTCGCCGTCCTCAGCGCCGCTCCGTTCCACCTGACGGTCGCAATCGCCGAAGCCGCTGCTGAAGCCGGCATCCACTACCTGGACCTGACCGAAGACGTCGAATCCACCCGCCAGGTCAAGGCGATCGCCGCCAAGGCCAACACCGCCTTCATCCCGCAGTGCGGCCTCGCACCGGGCTTCATCTCGATCGTCGCCAACGATCTCGCCAGCCACTTTGAGACGCTGGAAAGCGTGCGCATGCGCGTTGGCGCCCTGCCGCAGTACCCGTCGAACGCGCTCAACTACAATCTCACCTGGAGCACCGACGGCGTTATCAACGAATATATCGAGCCCTGCGAAGCGATCGTCGAAAACAACCTCATCGAAGTGCCGGCCATGGAAGAGCGCGAAGAATTCTCGCTCGACGGCGTCACCTATGAAGCCTTCAACACCTCGGGCGGTCTCGGCACCCTCTGCGAAACGCTGAAGGGCAAGGTTCGCACGCTTAACTACAAGACGATCCGCTATCCGGGCCATGCCGCCATCATGAAGGCGCTCCTCAACGACCTCGGCCTGCGCCACCGCCGCGAAGTCCTCAAGGACATCTTCGAGAACGCCCTGCCGACCACCACCCAGGACGTCGTCGTGATCTTCGTTACGGTTTCGGGCTTCCGCAGCGGCCGCCTGATCCAGGAAACCTACGCCAACAAGGTCTATAGCGGCGTCGTTGCCGGCCGCATGCAGAGCGGTATCCAGATCACCACGGCAGGCAGCATCTGCGCCGTGCTCGACCTGCTCGCCGAAGGCAAGATCGCCTCCAAGGGCTTCGTTCGCCAGGAAGACATCAGCCTCGACACCTTCCTCGCAAACCGCTTCGGCCACTACTACGCTCAGAAGGGCGAAACCGAGCGCGTCGCCGGCTGATCCTTCAGCTATAAGCGTGCCGAATTTGGAGCGGGACAGACGTCCCGCTCTCACCTACGCAAAGCCCGGGTCTTGGCCCGGGCTTTTTTCGTGTCGTCCGATCATTCGGGCCTGCGGCGCCGCGTCGTATCAGACGCGCACAAAGGTCGCCGTAGCACTTTGACGGATACCCCTTAGCTTCGGCCGAATTCGTCCTCGATACGGATGATGTCATCTTCGCCGAGATAGGAGCCGGTGCGCACCTCGATCAGTTCCAGCGGGATTTTGCCCGGGTTGTGAAGCCGGTGCACGATCCCCGGCGGAATATAGACCGACTCATTCTCGTGCAGCATTCGCGTTTCCCCGGACATCGTGATCTCCGCAGTGCCGCGCACCACGATCCAATGTTCCGCCCGATGATGATGCTTCTGCAGTGAGATCTTCTTGCCGGGGTTCACGCGCAGACGTTTGACGGCAAAGCGTTCTCCGTCCGAAATGGCCGCGACCGCCCCCCAGGGGCGATAGGACGTCGGGTGGATCTCGGTCAGCACCGCCGTCTGTGGCGACTTCGCCAGCGTCTTGACGATGGAACCGACGCTCTGGCTGTCGGCCAGCCGTCCGACATAGACGGCATCCTCGCCGGCAATGACGGCGACATCGTCCAGCCCTTGAACTGCAAGGTGAATGTCGCGCGACAGGACCAGCGAATTGCGCGTGTTCGACACCGTGGCCTTGTCGGTGACGACATTGCCGTCGCCGTCCTTTTCTCCCGTCTTCCAGACCGCGTCCCAGCTGCCGAGATCGGACCAGAGGAAGGAAGACGGCACCACGGCCGCCCGCTCAGTCTTTTCAAAGACCGCATAATCGACGGAGATATCAGGCGCAGCGGCAAAGCTCGCCGCGTGCAGCCGGGTGAAGTCGAGATCCTTCTGAGCCCCTTCCACCGCGAGCTTCGTCGCTTCCCAGACCTGGGGCGCGTGGCGCTTCATCTCATCAAGAAAGTGCTTTACCGGCAGCATGAACATGCCGGAGTTCCAGAGGTAGCGCCCGGTCTCGAGCATTGCCTCGGCTTTGGCGCGGTCCGGCTTCTCGACGAACCGCGCCACACGGTTCGTGCCAGCCGTCAGTTCTTCGCCGCGCTCGATGTAGCCGTAGCCGGTCGCCGGTTCCGTCGGCGTGATGCCGAAGGTCACCAGTTCTCCGTGGCGGGCGGCCTGGTGCGCCCTGAGTATGCAATCCCTGTAGACCTCGCCGGCATCGATCTCATGGTCAGAAGCAAGCACCTGCATGACCGCACCCTTGCCGTAACGGCTGAGTACCTGGAAAGCCGCGGCAGTCAGCGCCGGCGCTGTGTTGCGTGCAACCGGCTCAAGGAGGATGTCGCCCAGATGTACGTCGATCGCCCGCGCCTGCTCCGCGACGATGAAGCGAAAGTCGCTGTTGGTGACGATGATGGCCGGCTCGAACTGGCCGGCGTCGCGCACGCGCTCCAGCGTCTGCTGGAACAGTGAACGATCGGAAAGGATCTGCAGGAATTGCTTCGGAGCGGCGGCGCGAGAGAGCGGCCACAAACGGGTGCCGCGCCCGCCCGCCATGATCACCGGAACAATCTTTGACGTCATGCCGGCGCCTCTTCTTCTTTGAGCTGAACTTTCAGGGACCAATAAAGGGCTTCTGATGAAGAATAGCTAAAGCGCCGATCCGGGCAAGCCATTCACCGACGCGAAGGCTAATACTGATGAGGAAGGGTATACGGTTGTCCGCCCGCATCCCGCTCCACTTAAGCGAAGCGTCACGGCAAAGAACTCGCGATCAACAAAAAACCCCGCACGAAGGCGGGGCTTTCGGATTTGCATTACCCTTCCGGGTGTCCCTTTCAGGCCGGGATCACGATCTCGCCGAGCTTCGTCAGTTCGGCGACGAACTGCTCGAGACGGGTCTTCTTCTCGTCGCCGGCGCCTTCCAGCTCGGCACGAACCGCATCGATGCGGTTTTCAAGAACCGTACGGTCGAGTTCGTCGACGTGGACGGCGGACTCGGCCAAAAGCGTGCAGCCGGTCGGCAGGATGTCGGCAAAGCCGCCGAACACAGCAAAGCGCTCGGTCTTGCCGTCAGCCGTCTTCACCGTGACCACGCCGGGCTTGACCGTCGTCATCGTCGGAGCGTGATTGGCCATCACGGTCATCTCGCCCTCGGTCGCCGGAATGACGACTTCCGTCACCTTTTCGGAGAGGAGCAGGCGCTCGGGGGAAACAAGCTCAAAGTTGAAATCGGCCATGACCATTCACTTCTCGTGGGCGCGCCACCTAAAAGGCGGCTGTGCATGTCTTCCCTGCCTTCTGATAAGGCAGGATGAAAGCCTCGGCGCTTGGATCGCGCCGAGGCTTAACAGTGCAATCAAGCGGCTTCAGCAGCCAGCTTCTTGGCCTTTTCGACCGCTTCTTCGATCGAGCCGACCATGTAGAAGGCAGCTTCCGGCAGGTGGTCGTATTCGCCGTTGACCAGGCCCTTGAAGCCCTTGATCGTGTCTTCGAGAGCGACGAGCTTGCCCGGCGAACCCGTGAAGACTTCGGCGACGAAGAACGGCTGCGACAGGAAGCGTTCGATCTTACGAGCGCGGGCAACGGCGATCTTGTCTTCTTCAGACAGTTCGTCCATGCCGAGGATGGCGATGATGTCCTGGAGCGACTTGTAGCGCTGCAGGGTCGTCTGCACCTTACGCGACACTTCGTAGTGCTCCTCGCCGACGATCATCGGGTCCAGCATGCGCGACGTGGAGTCGAGCGGGTCAACGGCCGGGTAGATGCCCTTTTCGGCGATCGAGCGCGACAGAACCGTCGTTGCGTCCAGGTGGGCGAACGAGGTAGCCGGCGCCGGGTCGGTCAAGTCGTCGGCCGGAACGTAAATGGCCTGAACCGAGGTGATCGAACCCTTGGTCGTCGTGGTGATGCGTTCCTGCATCTGACCCATGTCGGTCGCCAGCGTCGGCTGGTAACCCACGGCCGAAGGAATACGGCCGAGCAGAGCCGACACTTCGGAACCTGCCTGGGTGAAGCGGAAGATGTTGTCGACGAAGAACAGAACGTCCTGGCCCTTGTCGCGGAAGTCTTCAGCGATCGTGAGGCCCGTCAGAGCGACGCGAGCGCGGGCGCCCGGCGGTTCGTTCATCTGGCCGTAAACGAGCGCAGCCTTGGAGCCTGCGCCGCCGCCATGCTTGTTAACGCCGGACTCGATCATTTCGTGGTAGAGGTCGTTGCCTTCGCGGGTGCGTTCACCCACGCCTGCAAACACCGAGTAACCACCGTGCGCCTTGGCGACGTTGTTGATCAGTTCCATGATGAGAACGGTCTTGCCGACGCCTGCACCACCGAAGAGGCCGATCTTGCCGCCCTTTGCGTAAGGCGCGAGAAGGTCGACGACCTTGATGCCGGTGACAAGGATCTGTGCTTCCGTCGACTGCTCGACGTAGGACGGCGCATCCTGGTGGATCGCGCGCTTGCCCGAGGTAACGAGCGGACCGGCTTCGTCGACCGGCTCGCCGATGACGTTCATGATGCGGCCGAGCGTTTCGTCGCCAACCGGAACCGTGATCGGCGCACCGGTGTCGGTGACCGGCTGGCCGCGCACGAGACCTTCGGTCGAGTCCATGGCGATCGTGCGGACGGAGTTTTCGCCGAGGTGCTGAGCGACTTCGAGAACGAGGCGGTTACCGTGGTTGTCGGTCTCCAGCGCGTTCAGGATCTGCGGAAGCTGGCCTTCTTCGAACACGACGTCAACGACGGCGCCGATGACCTGCGTTACGCGACCGACAGCGCCGGTTGCGGCAACTGCTGCGGTCTTGGCGGAAGCTGCCTTCCTCGGTGCAGCGGGCTTCTTCTCCACTGCGGTTTCTTTCGGGGTAGCTGCCTTAGCCATAATCCTTACCCTCTTTCCGTAACCTTAGAGCGCTTCCGCGCCCGAGATGATTTCAATGAGTTCCTTGGTGATCTGAGCCTGGCGCTGACGGTTATAGTTCAGCGTCAACTTGTTGATCATCTCACCAGCATTGCGCGTCGCATTGTCCATCGCGCTCATCTTCGCGCCCATTTCGCCGGCGACGTTCTCGAGCAGGGCCCGGAAGATCTGCACGGAAATGTTGCGCGGAATGAGGTCGCTCAGGATCGCGCCCGCGTCCGGCTCATATTCATAGACGGCCGAAGCATCCGATGCTTGCGCTGCGACCGGGCCGGCCGAAGCGGGGATCAGCTGCTGAGCCGTCGGAATCTGGGCGATAACGGACTTGAACTCGGAGTAGAACAGCGTGCAGACATCGAACTCGCCCTTTTCGAAGAGCGCGATGACCTTGTGGCCAATCTGGTCGGCGTTTTCGAAGCCGATCTTCTTGACTTCACGCAGGTCGACACGATCGATGATCAGCGACGCGAATTCGCGACGCAGAATATCGAAGCCCTTCTTGCCCACGCAGATGATCTTGACCGTCTTGCCGGCTGCGAGCAGCTTGCGAACGTGGTCGCGGGCATGACGGGCGATCTGCGAGTTGAAGCCGCCGCAAAGGCCGCGTTCAGCCGTGCAGACGACCAGAAGGTGCGTATCGTCCTTGCCGGTTCCGGTCATCAGGGCAGGCGCGCTGTCGTCCGCACCAACCGCCTGGGCGATGTTGGCGAGAACGGTAGCCATGCGCTGCGAGTAAGGCCGGGCGGCCTCGGCCGCCTCCTGCGCACGCCGAAGCTTCGCCGCGGCGACCATTTTCATCGCCTTGGTGATCTTCTGCGTCGCCTTGACGGAGGCGATCCGGTTCTTCAGATCCTTAAGTGAAGGCATCCGTTATCCGTCCTAAATGAAATCCGCTCAGGCGAAAGACTTGGCGAAGCTGTCGATTGCAGCCTTCAGCTTGCCCTTGACGTCGTCGGAGATCGCCTTGTCCTTGCGGATGGTTTCCAGGATGTCCTTGCCTTCCGAACGCATGTACGAAAGCAGGCCCTGCTCGAACTTGCCAACCTGGTTGACCGGCAGCTTGTCGAGGTAACCGTTGACACCTGCGAAGATGACAGCGACCTGCTCTTCCGTCTTCAGCGGCGAGAACTGCGGCTGCTTCAGGAGTTCGGTCAGGCGCGCACCGCGGTTCAGCAGGCGCTGCGTAGCGGCATCGAGGTCCGAGCCGAACTGCGCGAAGGCGGCCATTTCACGATACTGAGCGAGTTCGCCCTTGATCGAGCCGGCAACCTGCTTCATCGCCTTGATCTGCGCGGCGGAGCCGACGCGCGAAACCGACAGACCGACGTTAACGGCCGGACGGATGCCCTGGTAGAACAGGTCGGTTTCAAGGAAGATCTGGCCGTCGGTGATCGAGATCACGTTGGTCGGGATGAACGCCGAAACGTCGTTGCCCTGCGTTTCGATGACCGGCAGAGCCGTCAGCGAACCGGCGCCGTTGTCGTCCGAGAGCTTTGCAGCGCGCTCGAGCAGGCGGGAGTGCAGGTAGAAAACGTCGCCCGGGTAAGCTTCGCGGCCCGGCGGGCGGCGCAGCAGGAGCGACATCTGACGGTAGGAAACAGCCTGCTTCGACAGGTCGTCGTAGCCGATGAGGGCATGCTTGCCGTTGTCACGGAAGTATTCGCCCATCGCGCAACCGGCGAACGGTGCGAGGTACTGCATCGGAGCCGGGTCGGACGCGGTCGCAGCAACGATGATCGAGTACTGCAGAGCGCCACGCTCTTCCAGAACCTTCACGAACTGCGCAACCGTCGAACGCTTCTGGCCGATTGCGACGTAGACGCAATACAGCTTGTCACCTTCCGGACCATTGTCGTGAATGGCCTTCTGGTTGAGGATCGTGTCAAGGATGATCGCGGTCTTGCCGGTCTGGCGGTCGCCGATGACGAGCTCGCGCTGGCCACGACCAACCGGGATCAGAGCGTCGATGGCCTTGAGGCCGGTCGACATCGGCTCATGAACCGACTTGCGCGGAATGATACCCGGAGCCTTGACGTCAACGCGCGAGCGCTGCTTGGCGTTGATCGGGCCCTTGCCGTCGATCGGGTTGCCGAGCGCGTCGACGACGCGGCCGAGCAGTTCCGGACCAACAGGAACGTCCACGATGGCGCCGGTCCGCTTAACGGTGTCGCCTTCCTTGATGTCACGGTCGGAACCGAAAATAACGACACCGACGTTGTCGGCTTCGAGGTTCAGCGCCATGCCGCGAATTCCACCCGGGAATTCGACCATCTCGCCTGCCTGAACATTGTCGAGGCCGTAGACGCGGGCAATACCGTCACCGACGGAAAGCACCTGACCGACTTCGGAGACTTCTGCTTCCTGGCCGAAATTTTTGATCTGATCTTTGAGAATTGCGGAAATTTCCGCGGCGCGGATATCCATCAGCCGACCTCTTTCAGTGCAAGCTTAAGGGTAGAGAGTTTGGTGCGAAGGGAGGTGTCAATCTGGCGGGACCCGACCTTGACGATCAGACCTCCAAGAATAGACGGGTCGACGGTGACGTTGACCGTCACGTCTTTGCCGGTGACGCTTTTCAGCGTCGCCTTCAATTCATTTTCCTGCGCTGCAGAGAGCGCATGGGCCGACGTGACGTCGGCGGAGACTTCGCCACGATGGCGTGCGGCGATCAGGCGGAACGCCTTGATCATGCCCGGCAGCGCGAAGAGGCGGCGATTGCGGGCAACGACCTTGAGGAAGTTGCCGACGAGCCCGGAGATGCCAGCCTTCTCGGCAACTGCCGAAATGGCCTTGAACTGGTCGTCTGCAGAAAAGACCGGGCTTACGATCAGCCGCTTCAGATCATCGCTGCCGTCGATCAGGGCCTGGACGCGGGTCAGATCCGCGCCGACTGCCTCGACGGAACCGGCGCCGAGCGCGAGTTCAAAAAGCGAGGACGCGTATCTTTCTGCAACACCGGAAATAAGCTGGGATGTGTCTGCCACGGGCACAAGCTTCTCTCATTTTCATCCAAGAACCGAGCTGGCGGTGGGCCGTCAACTTAAATTCTTGAATTTGCTGCAATAATTTGCAGGATATCGAGGCCTGGCGACCCACTTCCCCCGCAATTCGCGGTTCGTCTAGCATAGGATGTTTGGACTCGCAACACGCGAACGGCAGGAATGCGGCATAAGTCGGCCACCTTGGCCGAATTTTGCCGTAAATTCGTTTCCTGCGTTGTGAATCGCGGAATGGCCCGCGGCACGATCAGATCATGCCGAAGACGTATGCGAGCGGAAGGATGGCGAGTGCCGCCTGAACGAAGAGCGCCAGCCAGTTGTAGACCGTGCCGCCGTTGTCGCTCATCATCGAGAGGATTCGGCCGAAGGCGGCAAGCGCGAACGCCGCTCCGACGGCAAGATAGACCATCGGCTGCGCCAGGAGGATCGCGGCAAGGCCGAGCCCCACATGCATGCCGCCCATGGTGGAGCGAGCCTCGGCATAGCCGCCGCGCCGCCCCTCGGCAATGCCGATGCCAGCCGCACGAAAGGTAAGCCGCGGCGCAAACAGCATGACGACGCCGATCAGCGCCGCAGCCACGGCCGCGCAGAAGGCGAGGAATTCGCCGGTTTCCGTCGGAATGTAGAATTCCATGCCCGTTCCTGCAGATGAGCCCTTGTCATGCCGTTTCGTCTTCGGCCGAAGCGGCGCGTCCTTGACCTCTAGCGCATGTCGCCCCGGTTGTGAATCGCCCGCGGCCTGTTCAACGCGACGATCACAGGAAACTTGAATTTACAGGAAGCTTTGGGGATCGATGTCGAGCTGGACGCTGATCGAGCCGCGCTCCTTGGGGCCGGCGGCGATCATCGCCTTGACGAAAGCCTGCATGTCGCTGTTGCGCCGGCCATGCACCAGCAGGCGGAAGCGATGCCGTCCACGGATCAGCGCCAGCGGCGCCTCCGCCGGGCCGAGAATGGTGATGCCGTCGGTCCGCGGCGCAGCCATGCGCAAGCCCCGCGCATGGCCCTCGGCATCCTGACGGGTATCGGCCGAAACGATCAGCGAGGCGAGCCGGCCGAAGGGCGGCAGCAAGGCCTTTTCGCGCTCGGCGATCTCGCGGTCGTAGAAGGCATCCGCATCGCCGGAGACGATGGCCCGCATCACCGGATGCTGCGGCTGGTAGGTCTGCAACAGGCCGAGACTCTTGAGGCCGGTTCGCCCGGCGCGGCCGGTCACCTGCGAAAGAAGCTGGAACGTCCGCTCGGCTGCCCGCGGATCGCCATTGGCCAAGCCGAGGTCGGCATCGACGATGCCGACCAGCGTCATCAGCGGAAAGTTATGCCCCTTGGCGACAAGCTGGGTGCCGATGACGATGTCCGCTTCGCCGCGCGCAATGGCGTCGAGTTCCAGCCGCAGCCGCTTGACGCCCATGAGGTCGGAGGACAGCACGATCGTGCGCGCCTCGGGGAAATGCCGCTCCACCTCCTCGGCAATGCGTTCGACCCCCGGGCCGCAGGCAACGAGGTGATCGAGCGTGCCGCATTCGGGGCAGGCCTCCGGCGTCTTCTCCGTATAGCCGCAATGGTGGCACTGGATCTGCCCGCGGAAGCGGTGTTCGACGAGCCAGCTTGAACAGTCCGGGCACTGGAAGCGATGGCCGCAGACGCGGCAGAGCGTCAGCGGCGCATAACCGCGGCGGTTGAGGAAAAGCAGCGCCTGTTCGCCGCGCTCAACGGCCTTGCCGATCTGGTTGATGAGAACCGGCGAAAGGAAGCCGCCGCGCGCCGGCGGATGCTGGCGCATATCGACCACGCCGAGCCGCGGCAGCGCCGCATCGCCGAAACGCGTCGGCAGGTGGATCGGCTTGTAACGGCCGACTTCGCCATTGACTCGGCTTTCGACCGATGGCGTCGCCGAGACGAGCACGACGGGAAAGCCGGTGATCCGACCGCGCACGACCGCCATGTCGCGCGCATTGTAGAAGACGCGGTCTTCCTGCTTGTAGGCCGGGTCGTGCTCTTCGTCGACGATGATGAGACCGAGCTCTTCGAACGGCAGGAACAGCGCGGACCGCGCGCCGGCAACGACACGCACCGTGCCGGTCGTCACCTGGCGCCAGACCTTTTCGCGCGTCCGCGGCGCAAGGTCCGAGTGCCACTCCGCCGGCTTCGCCCCGAAACGATCCTGGAAGCGCTCGAGGAAACTCGATGTCAGCGCGATCTCCGGCAAGAGTATCAGCACTTGCTTGCCTGCCCGAAGCGTCGCGGCAATCGCCTCGAAATAAACCTCGGTCTTGCCGGAGCCGGTGATGCCGTCGATCAGCGACACAGAGAAGCCGCCCTCCTCCACCGCCGCCAGGAGATCGGCTGCCGCATCCTTCTGGGGCCCTTCGAGCCGGGGCGCGACAAAATCGGGATCAGGCAAGGCAACCACCGGCGGCGGCGCCATGAATACGGTTTCTAAGACGCCTTGCTGCGTCAGCCCCTCGATCACGCTCGACGATGTGCCGGCCGCATGCGCAAGCCCGGAGCGCGTCCAGGAGAGGCCGTCGCTCGCGGTCGCGATGACGCGCTCACGAGCCGCCGTCATGCGCTCCGGTCGCATCTCCGTGAGGCGCAGCGCTTCCACCATCGGCTCGGGATCGAAGGCGGCCGGTGCCCGGAGCGCCATGCGCGCGACGAGCCCCGGCGGCGTCACGGTGTAGGCAGCAACCCAGTCGAGAAAAGTTCGCATGTCCCTCGTCAGCGGCGGGCAGTCAAAAACCTTCTCGATTGTCTTGAGTTTCTTCGGATCGACATTGCCGTCATCGTCTCCATCCCAGACCACGCCGACGACGAGCCGGGGGCCGAGCGGCACCTGCACGATCGAGCCCGGCTCGACCGCCATGCCGTCGGGAACCGCATAGGAATAGGCTTTCGGCGCCGGCATGGGCACCAGGACCGGCACGACGCGACGGGCAGAAATCGGCCCGAGCAAATCGCCGAATAAATCGGTTGAATCGCGAGTCATTTTGCCGTGACCTTGCCACGTGTTTCGGTTAAAGAAAACTGCGCTGCGAACCGCAGCCTTGCCGGCGCAGGGTTTGTCACGGTTCCACCAGAGTTTCAACGCGCGCGATCTCTGCCAACGGAATTCCTCCCCGGTAGAGATGCGCCCGAGCGGCAATCGTGCCCAAGGAGTGACTCCATGAAATTTTTCGTTGATACCGCCGACGTCAAGGAAATCCGCGAGCTGAACGATCTCGGCCTTCTCGATGGCGTCACCACCAACCCGTCGCTGATCCTGAAGTCGGGCCGCGACATCACGGAAGTCACCAAGGAAATCTGCTCGATCGTCGAAGGCCCGGTTTCGGCTGAAGTGACCGCCACCGAATACGCCGAGATGATGAAGGAAGCGGCCGTTCTTTCGAAGATCGCCGACAACATCTGCATCAAGCTGCCGCTGACGCTTGACGGTCTCAAGGCATGTAAGGCGCTGACCTCGGACGGCCACCAGACCAACGTGACGCTGTGCTTCTCGGCCAACCAGGCCCTGCTCGCCGCCAAGGCCGGCGCGACCTTCGTTTCGCCCTTCGTCGGCCGCCTCGACGACATCGCCTTCGATGGCATGGACCTGATCCGCGAGATCCGCCACATCTTCGACAACTACGGCTATGAGACCGAGATCCTTGCCGCCTCGATCCGCACCGTGAACCACGTCAAGGAAGCCGCCCTCATCGGCGCCGACGTCATCACCGCGCCGCCGGCAACGCTGAAGGCTCTGGTCAAGCACCCGCTGACCGACAAGGGCCTCGAGATGTTCCTGGCCGACTGGGCCAAGACCGGCCAGAAGATCGCCTGATTGCTTCAGGAATGAATGGAAAACCCCGCAGCGATGCGGGGTTTTTTGTTGCTACTCGTCGCCGTCCATCAGCCCCGTCAGCCGCATGCCCTCGATCCAGGTGGCGCTGTCCTTGCGGATCACCCGGCGCGGACGGATGCCGCAACGCTGGCGCACTTCCTCCGCCAACCGCTCAGAATGGGTGACGATCCAGATCTGGCTTTCGCGCGAAGCGCTGGCGACCATGTCGGCGAGCGCCGGCAGCATGTCCGGATGCAGGCTCGTCTCCGGCTCGTTGAGCGCAATGAACCGGGGCCGGCGATAGGAAAGCAGCGCTGCCGCCAGCGCCAGGAACCGCATCTGCCCATCCGACAGCTCGCGCGGCGAGAACGGCCGGTTGGGGAAATCCGGAAAGACCAGCGAAAACTCGGCAAACTGTCCCGGTTCGGGAACGTCGAGATAGGCGCCGCCGAAGGCGTCGGCGACCGCTCGATCGAGATCAACCGTATCCTCACGTGTGTGCCTGAGCGTCGCAAACACCGCAGCCATGTTGACACCCGTCTCGTCAAGCATCGGCGCCGTGACGGCGAGGCAAGGCAACCGCAACGGCGAATCGCGATCGGTGCGGAAGCCATGGAAGAACCGCCATTGGTCGACCGCGCGGCGAAAGGTGCCGACCTCCGGATAGTGACCGGCATCGCCGAGCAGCGAGATCGCCGTTTCCGAAGTCAGAGCCGTTTCCGGATAGTCCTCCATCCGCCCGCGCTCGCCGCGCACGAAGATGCCGGGGCCAGACCGCTTCATCATCGTCACCGGCCGGCGGCCGGTTTCGACCGTCAACTCCTCTTCCTTGACCTGAGGCTCATAGGCAAAGCCGGCGGCAGCCGTGGGCGGGCGCAGTCCCGCCTCGATGCGGTAGCGGAAGGTGATCGCCCGTTCCTCGTCCAAAAGCTCCGTTTCGAGCCGGATGCGCGCCGGCTTGTCGGCGCGGCGGCGGCCACTCCAGAGCGCCGACGACATGCCGCCCTCCTCCGCGATCTCGCGCGCCAGA
This sequence comes from Ensifer sp. Root278, assembly GCF_001429285.1. GTDB lineage: Bacteria > Pseudomonadota > Alphaproteobacteria > Rhizobiales > Rhizobiaceae > Ensifer. The sequence goes on along the minus strand of NZ_LMJJ01000042.1, from coordinate 219,157 downwards.
GTGCCGCGCGTCGCCGACTGCACGAGTTGAAGCGCACGATAGAGATTGGACTTGCCGACGCCGTTCTCGCCGATGAACAGGTTGACGCCGGTCAGATCCATGCGGATCGACTTCAACGAACGGTAGTTTTCGGCAAACATGGATTGAAGCTGCATGCCCAAGACCTAGCCGATCCGCCGCACGGCGTGAAGCCCGGCAGGCATGGCGCGGCTGATCGCTAGAGCGCGACCTCTGCTTGCAACCGGGGCTGGAACGCCACGTCCGCGTCCATGGCCAGATCGAACACCGTGTGCCGCTCGAGCGCCTTCGTCACCTCGCCAGGCTCGCCTTCCAGCGCCTCCGGCGGGATCAGGTTGCCGATGCGGAAATCGAAGAAGTCGCCCTTCTTGTTGAGCAGCTCGTGGAACACGGTCATGTCGCGCAGTTCCGTCGACCATTTGGCGAACCAGTAGAACAGGCCGGAATTGCGGGCGCTCATGTGCACCGGCAGGATCGGCAGGCCGTATTTGCGCGCAAAGCCCACCGCAGACGTCTTCCACGGCCGCTCGTTGAGGCAGCCGTCCGCCCAATAGGCGATGCGCCCGGAAGGGAAGAGCACCGTCGCCTTGCCCTCGCCGATCGCCCGGTTGGTCACCTGCAGCGTCTCGCGGGCCTTCAGCTTGCTCTTGTGCTCCTCGCGCCATTCGACCGGGATGACCATCTCGACAAAGCGTGGATTGACGCGGATGGCGTCGCGGTTGGCGAAGAACATCATGTCCGGCCGCCGTGTCTTGAGCAGGTCGAAAACAGCGATACCGTCGGCTATGCCGGTCGGGTGGTTGCTGACGAGCAGGAAGCCGCCCTTGGCCGGAATGCGCTCGGCCCGGTCGACCCGCACCTCCAGCGAGAGAAGCGAACTCAGATGTTCGAAGGCCTGGAAGCCGGGCATGTTGGCGACCGCATCGGCGAACTCGTGCGCCTTGCGGTAGTTCAGCAACGCGTAGAGAAAAGGTCGCATCAACGGCCACATCGGGCTCTTGACGATGCGCTGCCCGCGCTCGGCAATCAGGGTGTCAACGATGTGACCAGGTTTTCCCTGTGAGACCAGGGCGAGTACTTCAGCAAAATGCGCGAATCCGTTCACCGAATCCCGTCCCACCATAGTCCGATCCGATTCTTTCCGGCTGACCATCGCAATTCTATATGATCGAAGAATGACAGATTCCAAGGGCGCATTAGCAAAAACATAAGATGCGTCAGGGCATTGTCGCCGATGGACCAACTTGGGAAGCGACAATGAACGAGCTCCTCGTCATCGGCCATCCGGAACTCCTTGCCGAACGCCAACGTTGGCTCAATGGGCTCATGCGGGAGCGGCGCCTCTCCGACAACACCGTCGAGGCCTATGAGCGCGACACCCGTCAATTCCTGACATTCCTGACCGGCCATCTGGCCGGGCCGCCGCGCCTTTCCGACATCCGGACGCTGCGGCCGGCGGATCTGCGCGGCTTCCTCGCCCAGCGCCGCAAGGGTGGCGCCGGTGCACGCACGCTCGGCCGTGGCCTCGCCGGCTTGCGCTCCTTCCTGCGCTTTCTCGAACGCAATGGCCTTGCGAACGCAGCAGGTGCCGCCGCCGTGCGCTCGCCGAAGCAGCCGAAATCGCTTCCGAAGCCGCTGACCGACCGAGAGGCGCTGAACGTCGTGACCTCGGAGGCGCAGCTTGCCGAGGAGCCCTGGATCGCCGCGCGCAATGCCGCGGTGCTGACCCTGCTCTATGGCTGCGGCCTGCGCATTTCCGAAGCGCTCGGGCTGACATCGGGCGATTTCGCCGGCACGCCCTCGTCGCTGCGCATCATCGGCAAAGGCGGCAAGACGCGGCTCGTGCCGCTGATACAGGCCGCACGTGAAGCCGTCGCAGCCTATATCAAACTCTGCCCCTATCAGCCGCCTGCTGATGAACCGTTGTTTCGGGGTGCCCGTGGCGCCAAGCTGCAGCCGGCAATCATCCAGCGGGAAATGCAAAAGCTGCGCGGCGCCCTCGGCCTGCCGGACACGGCAACGCCGCATGCGCTGCGACACTCCTTCGCCACCCATCTGCTGGCCGGCGGCGGCGATCTCAGGACCATCCAGGAACTGCTCGGCCACGCCAGCCTGTCGACCACGCAGGTCTATACCGGTGTCGATTCCGCGCGGCTTCTGGAAATCTACGATCGCGCCCATCCGCGCGCCTGATTTTCGGCGAAACGATGGATTAACCATGCCCTTTAAGGAAGCCGTGACCGGCCCGGCCCTAGGGTTCAGCAACGACCGTCCGACCGTCGGGGAACAACGATGACCGCCTTTGCGAGACCTGATCGAAATCTGCCCCGCGACCTGCTTGCGTTGGTCGCCGACGGTACACTTTGGCTCATTGCCCTCTTGCATGTCGTTCTTGCCGCCAGCCTCGTCGTTGCACTCTTCTTCGTCGCGGAAGCCGATGCACAGGAAGCCGAATGCGGCGGTTCGAATGTGCTTACCGCCCTTGCCCAGTCGGATCCGACCAAATTCGCCGCACTTGAAGCGGAAGCCGCCGCCGTGCCGAACGGCAAAGGCATCTTCTGGAAGATCGAGAAGGAAGGCATCGCGGCCTCCTGGCTGCTCGGCACCATGCACGTGACCGATCCGCGCGTACTGGCATTGCCTGCCGAGGCGCCGGCCGCTTTCGAAGCAGCCTCAACCGTCATCGTCGAATCGGACGAGATCGTCGACGAGAAGAAATCGGCCGCCGCGATCCTGATGCGGCCCGACCTCACCATGTTCCCGGATAACAAGACGATCGCCGATTTCCTGAAGCCCGGCGATCGCGAACAGCTCGAAGCGGGCCTCAAAGCCCGCGGCATTCCGCTGACGCTCGTTGCGCGCATGAAACCCTGGATGATCGCGAGCTTCGTCGCATTGCCCGCCTGCGAGATCAGCCGCAAGGCGACCGGCGCCTCCTTCCTCGACAAGAAGATTGCCGAGGATGCGGTCAGCCAGGGCAAGACGCTCAAGGGCCTGGAGACGCTGATCGAACAGCTCGCAGCGATGGATTCGCTTCCGACCGAACTGCACCTGCGCGCGCTCATCGAGACGCTGGCGCTCGGCAAGACGATCGACGACGTCTTCGCGACAATGACCGACCTCTACCTTTCCGGCGACACCGGCATGATCATGCCGATGATGAGATCCGTTTCCGACAAGGGCACAGCGGAGGATTTCGGCTATGCCGATTTCGAGCAGCGCATCATCGTCGACCGCAACAAGACGATGGCGACACGTGCCGAACCGATCCTGAAGGACGGCGGCGCTTTCATGGCCGTCGGAGCGCTGCACCTTCCGGGCAAGGAAGGCCTGGTCGAACTGCTCCGCGCCCAGGGCTTCACGGTCACGCGCGCCAACTGACTGGCGGGCGTTCAAGCCGGAGACTGATCAGCCAATCTGACCGCCCGGACCCGCCACCCGGGCCAGAAGCGTCGGCACGATCACCTTGTGAAACGGCGTGACCGCCGCGAGGTAAACCCGCCCGAGCGCATTGTGCCGCCGGACGAGCGTGGTGACGCCGACGATCTGGTTGACCGCGGATCCCGCCCTGACATCGACGACGATGCGAAAATCGAGATGCTTGTCGTCAAAACCGAGCACCACTTCGTCATCGCTTTTCGACAGCACCGGAAACGCCCCGACCAGCCCGAAGCGACCCGGTTTCGGCGCCGCCGATTTCAGGCCAATGAGCGAGACCACGCGGTTGCGCAGGCGCAGCAGTTCGCGAATCCATCGCGGCGAACGGCCAAGCGAACGTTCGGCCGCTTCCGCGGCGGTCACGCCCTTGCCGTCGAGGGCGAGCTCGAAACGGTCGGCCCAATCGGCGTGCGGTAGATGCCGGTTCGGCAACGAGGTGGCCACGGCTCTCGGTTTCATGTTTCCTCCTGACGCCACGGCGTCGTTTGTCCTTTGAAACATGATTGCGCCCTCCGTCGTGCCTGGACAGGAGACCGCTTGTCGCAGCCCTCGGTCCAATCGTCACACCCAGTCTGCCGCCGGGGCCGTCCTACGCCGATGCGGTGGGGCCTTCCCTTCGCGCCGACAAGCTGCATAACTCAAGCTGAACGTTGCAAATTCTGGAGATGGACAATGGAAACCAGCCACGACACACGCGAACTCGAAATGGTCGTGCTGATGACGCCGGACATGGCCAATTTCAGCGGCAAGGTCCATGGCGGCGCGCTGCTCAATCTCCTGGATCGCGTGGCTTTCTCATGCGCCTCGCGCTATTCGCAGCAATATGCGGTGACGCTTTCGGTCGACCAGGTGACCTTCCGCCAGCCGATCCATGTCGGCGAGCTCGTCACCTTCCGTGCCGCGGTCAACAATGCCGGCCGAACCTCGATGGAAATCGGCATCCGCGTCGAGGCCGAGAACATCAGGAGTGGCGAGCGGCGACACACCAACTCCTGTTACTTCACGATGGTCGCGGTCGACGCCGACGGCGCGCCGACGCCCGTACCTCCGCTGAACACTGACACCGCTGACCGCAAGCGCCGGCAGCGCGCGGCCGAAGCACGACGCAGCCTCAGGCGGGAGTTCGAGGAGCGCTTCCACGCGCTCCGATCTGCTTCTGAAGAGTGAGAGATAATCGCCATCCGCCACGAAATATCCGGGGGGATGTCAGCGAACGCTGACGCGGCACTGGCGAAAGCACCGCAACAACAGCCGGCATGTTGAAAGCGCGCGGCTGGAACAAGGGGGCCGCTTGCTGCAGCCCCCTCGCTGGATCATTACATGTGAATCGGCTTGAAGAAGGTCGAAAGAGCCGCTTCCTTGACCGCTTCCGACATGGTCGGATGCGCATGGCAGGTGCGGCCGAGGTCTTCCGACGAACCGCCGAATTCCATCAGCACGGCGATTTCGTGGATCATCTCGCCGGCGCCGAAGCCGACGATGTGGCCGCCGAGAACCCGGTCGGTTTCCTTGTCGGCGAGAATCTTCACGAAGCCGTCGGTGGCAAGCATGGCGCGCGCGCGGCCATTGGCTGTGAAGGGGAACTTGCCGATCTTGTAGGCGACGCCTGCAGCCTTCAGCTCTTCCTCGGTCTTGCCGACGGAGGCGACTTCCGGCTGGGTGTAGACGACGCTCGGGATGACGTCATAGTTCACGTGGCCGGCCTGTCCGGCGAGGATCTCGGCAACGGCGACGCCTTCGTCTTCCGCCTTGTGGGCGAGCATCGGGCCGCGCACGACGTCACCGATCGCGTAGATGCCGGTAACGCTCGTCTGGTAGTGATGGTCGATCTCGACACGACCGCGCTGGTCCATGACGACGCCGGCCTTATCGAGGCCAAGACCATCGGTGTAAGGCTTGCGGCCGGTGGCAATCAGCACCACGTCGGCATCGAGCGTCACGGCGTCGCCGCCCTTGACCGGCTCGAAGGTCACCTTGGCGCCCTTGCCGTCCTTGACGACGCCGGTCACCTTGGCGCCCAGCTTGAAGTCCATGCCCTGCTTCGCGAGCATGCGCTGGAACTGCTTGGCAACTTCGCCGTCCATGCCGCCGAGGATGGTATCGAGATATTCGACAACCGTAACCTTGGCGCCGAGGCGCGCCCAGACCGAGCCGAGCTCGAGGCCGATGACGCCGCCGCCGACGACGATCATGTTGGCCGGGACCTTTTCGAGCGCGATGCCGCCGGTCGAGGAGATGATCACCTTCTCGTCGATATCGACCTGAACGCCCGGAATGCCGGCGACGTCGGAGCCGGTGGCGATCACGATGTTCTTGGTTTCGAGGATCTGCTCCTCGCCCTTGTCGTTGGTGACCGAAACCTTGCCCTGACCGAGAACCTTGCCGGTGCCCTGGATGCCGTCGATCTTGTTCTTCTTGAACAGGAACGAGACGCCCTCGACGTTGGACTTAACGGTCGCGTCCTTGTGGGCCAACATCTTTTCGAGGTTCAGCTTCGGTGCTGCGACTTCGACGCCAAGCGCGTCGACGCCATGGGCGACCTGATGGAACACCTCCGAAGCATGCAGTAGCGCCTTCGACGGGATGCAGCCGATGTTGAGGCAGGTGCCGCCATAGGTGGCGCGCTTCTCGACGACGGCCACCTTCAGGCCGAGCTGAGCCGCCTTGATGGCGCAGACATAGCCGCCGGGGCCGCTGCCGATAACGATGAGATCATAAGCCATTAGAATATCCTTCCTTCAGGGCGGTTACCGCCCGCCGCTGACATTGAGAATTGCCCCCGTCACATAAGTCGCCTTGTCTGACAGGAGGTAGAGAACCGCGTCAGCGACTTCCTCGGCGGTGCCGGGTCGCTGAACGGGAATGGTGGGAGCAAGATCGCGCGCCCGGTCCGGCAGGCCGCCGGAGGCATGGATCTCGGTATCGATGACGCCGGGACGGATCGCATTGACGCGAATGCCCTCGGTCGCAACCTCGCGCGCAAGGCCGATGGTGAAGGTGTCGATCGCACCCTTCGAGGCGGCGTAGTCGACATATTGCGCCGGCGAGCCGAGCACGGCTGCGGCCGAGGAGATGTTGACGATGGCGCCACCCTTGCCGCCGTAGCGCGTCGACATGCGCCGAACCGCTTCCGCCGCGCAGCGAATGGAGCCGGTGACGTTAATGCGGAACATCCGCTCCAGCCGCTCGACCGACATCTCGTCGATCCGCGCGGTCGGCCCAACGATGCCGGCATTGTTGACGAGGCCATCCAGCCGGCCGAAGGCCGCATCGACGGCAGCGAACATCGCCTGGATATCCGCCTCCGAGCCGACATCGCCCTGAACCGCAATCGCCGAGCCGCCGGCCGCTTCGATCGCGCCGACAACCGCATCTGCCGCATCACGGTTCGTCGCGTAGTTGACTGCGACACGCCAGCCGGCTTTCGCCGCGGCGACACAAACCGCCGCGCCGATACCGCGGCTACCGCCTGTCACGAGAAGAACGGGGCCTGCGCTCATGCGGCGCATCCCTTGAGGGTGAAAGAATCCCAGCTGTCGGCCTCGGCCTTGCCCTTGCCCCAGGCGCTCGATGCTCTGAGGGAAGGCCCGAAATCGGGAAGCAGCAACTGCTCGGCCGCCTGTTCGGCTTCACCAGGGATCTCGCTGATCGCACCGGCCTTGTCGAGCGCATAGACGACGCCCTGCCATACCGTGCAGGCGCGCAGTTCCTCGCCGGTCGCGTCACCCTCCGGGCAATTGTGCATGATCAGCCCCGTGGCGCGTTCCGGCTCTCCCGCCGGCATCACGACGCCGTCGAGCAGAAGCCCGGGTTTGAGCACCGCCACCTTGAAGTGGTTGCTGGTCGCCGCACTTGCCGAGCCGACCGGCTCGAAGCGCAGCTCATAGCCGCCGTCACGATCGGCGTAGATCGCGTGCGACTGCTTGCAATCGGCAGCGGCAGCCGGCGCTGCAAGCGCGGTGCAGAACAGCATCAAGATGAAGCGACCGGAGATCATGATCACGCTGCCTTCTCCGTCGCGAGCCTGAGACCAAGCGCAATGAAGACCACGCCGCTGGCGCGGTCGATCCACTTGCTGGCGCGGGTGAAGGCGGCGCGCATCCGCGGCGTCGTCATGAACAGGCTGACGCCGACGAACCAGAGGATCAGGCAGGTGGCCATGACCAGCCCATAGCCGAACTTGACGAGGATCGGCGTGTGGGCGCTGACGACGGTCGAGAAGATCGACAGGAAGAAGAATACCGGCTTCGGATTGAGCGCATTGGCGGCAAAGCCGAGGCCGAAAGCCTTGGCGGTCGACTGGCCCTTGGCCGGCTCATTGCCTTCCGCGCGCTCGACCTTGATCTCCGTCTGGCCGGCACGGAGCGCCTTGATGCCGATATAGATCAGGTAAGCGACGCCGCACCATTTGACGATGTTGAAGAGGTAGATCGACTGCGAAATGATCAGCCCCAGACCGAGGATCGTGTAAGTCACATGGAACATCAGCGAGGTGCCGATGCCGAAGGACGTGATGATGGCCGGGCGCCGGCCATGCACGATCGACTGGCGCATGACCATGGCCAGATCGGCGCCGGGAGAGACGATCGCAAAGGCGAAGATCGCCATCAGCGATGCGAGTTCTAGGAGATATTGGCTCATGGTTGTGCGACCGGTGCGTTGAAGGCCCAGACGTGGCCGAAGGGATCCTGGATGCGCGCGTAACGTGCGTGCCAGAAGGTATCCTGCGGCTCCAGAACTGTCGATGCCCCGGCGGCGATCGCCCGGTCATAGGCTGCATCGACGTCGGCGGCATCAGGCAGATTGATGTTGATGGCGACGCTCGCACCACCGACCGTCTTCGGCGAAAGAACGTTCGAGCCGAATTCGGGAAATTCGTCGTGCAGCATGATCTCGCCGCCGAAGAGCGCGAGATTGGAATGCATCACGCGCTTGCGATCCTCCGCCAGCTGGCAAAAGGTGTGTTGGGCACCAAAGGCCTTCTCGTAAAAGGCGATCGCCGCGATGCCGTCCTTGACGCAGAGATGCACCTGGATCGGCGGAACGTTTGGTTCGGATGCCATGCGAGTTCCTCCGTTCAGATCAGAATACCCGCAATCATCAGCAGGAGCCCGACCGCCGAAACGGTCCAGACGGCGGAGCGAACCAATCCGAGGCCGCCAATATAAATCGGCAGGTAGGCGGCTCTTGCCCAGAACCAGATCCCCACGCCCCATTGGGTGAGCGGTCCGCTCCGTCCGGAGAATTCTATCACGACCGCAAGGGCGATGAAGACCGGATAGGTCTCGTGAAAATTGCGCAGCGCCCGTCCCGCCCGCCCGGTAAAGACATTGGGCTCCGGCACGACGTCGCGATTGGTATCAGCTTCGATGACGCCGTGCTGCAGGCGATAGGCGCCCGCCTGCGCCATCATATAGGCGAAGGCGAGAACGGCACTCCAGAGCAGGTAGGTCAGTTCGAACGACATCGATGCGATCCGGAGAAGCGCGGCGCAGAAAGAAGCGGGGGCTGCAATCGCCCCCGCCCAACTCTTAGAGATCGAGAACCAGACGCTCCGGATCCTCGAGGCTTTCCTTGACGCGGACGAGGAAGGTCACGGCTTCCTTGCCGTCGACGATGCGGTGATCGTACGAGAGCGCGAGGTACATCATCGGGCGGATGACGACCTGGCCGCCGATGGCGACCGGACGGTCCTGGATCTTGTGCATGCCGAGAATGCCCGACTGCGGCGCGTTGAGGATCGGCGAGGACATCAGCGAACCGTAGACGCCGCCGTTGGAGATGGTGAAGGTACCGCCCTGCATGTCGGCCATCGACAGCGCGCCATCACGCGCAGCCTTGCCGAGACGGCCGATGTCCTTCTCGATCTCGGCGATCGACATCTGGTCGGCATCGCGCACGATCGGAACGACAAGGCCCTTGTCGGTGCCGACGGCGACGCCGATGTGGCAGTAGTTCTTGTAGATGATGTCGGTGCCGTCGATCTCGGCGTTAACAGCCGGGATTTCCTTCAGCGCGTGGGTCACGGCCTTGGTGAAAAAGCCCATGAAGCCGAGCTTCACGCCATGCTTCTTCTCGAAGATGTCCTTGTACTTGTTGCGCAGCGACATGACGGCGCTCATGTCCACCTCGTTGTAGGTGGTGAGCATGGCGGCGGTGTTCTGCGCATCCTTGAGGCGCTTGGCGATCGTCTGGCGCAGGCGGGTCATCTTGACGCGCTCTTCGCGCACGACATCTTCTGCCGTCGACGGCGCACGGGCCTGGACCTTTGCGGGCTCTGCGACAGCAGGGGTCGAGATGCCCTTGGCGACGGCTGCAAGCACGTCACCCTTCAGCACCTGGCCACGCTTGCCGGAGCCATCGAGCTGATCGGCCGACAGGTTGTTTTCGGCGAGCAGCTTCGCGGCAGCCGGTGCCGGCGGCATCGACGAGGCAGCGGGTGCTGCAGCGGCAGCCGGGGCAGCCGGAGCGGCAGCGGCCGGCTCGGCCTTCTTTTCGGCAGCAGCCGCCGGAGCGGCAGCAGCAGCGCCGGCAGCGATCTGGCCGAGCAGCGCGCCGAGACCGACGGTCTCGCCGGCCTGCGCAACGATTTCGGAAAGCGTGCCAGCGGCTGGCGCCGGCACTTCGATCGTCACCTTGTCGGTTTCGAGTTCGAGCAGGGGCTCATCGGCCTTGATGGCATCGCCGACCTTCTTGAACCAGGTGCCGACGGTCGCTTCGCTGACGGATTCGCCGAGGGTGGGAACGCGGATTTCTGTTGCCATGATTTTTGTTCCGTTGATCAGATATCTGTTTCTATTGGCTCAGAGCGTGGGGAGCGTCAGCCCCCCAGCGCGTCCTCGAGGAAGGCGGCAAGCTGCGCCTGGTGCTTCGACATCAGGCCCGTTGCCGGCGAGGCGGCAGCCGGACGGCCGGTGTAGCGCACGCGCTGATACTTGGCGTCGATATGGGCGAGAACCCATTCGAGATAGGGGTCGATGAACGACCAGGCGCCCATGTTCTTCGGCTCTTCCTGGCACCAGACCATCTCCGCGTTGCGGAAGCGGCTGAGCTCGTTGATCAGCGCCTTGGCCGGGAACGGATAGAGCTGTTCGACGCGCAGCAGGTAGACGTCGTCGATGCCGCGCTTCTCGCGCTCTTCGAGCAGGTCGTAGTAGACCTTGCCCGAGCAGAGCACGACGCGACGGATCTTCGAGTCCTTCTGCAGCTTGATCGGACCATCCTTGATCACCTCGGCATCGTCCCACAGCAGGCGGTGGAACGAGCTCTCGCCGGCCATTTCCGACAGACTCGAAACCGCCCGCTTGTGGCGCAGCAGCGACTTCGGCGTCATCAGGACCAGCGGCTTGCGGAAGTCGCGCTTCACCTGCCGGCGCAGGATGTGGAAGTAGTTCGCCGGCGTCGTGACGTTGGCGACCTGCATGTTGTCTTCGGCGCAGAGCTGCAGGAAGCGTTCGAGGCGGGCGGACGAGTGCTCCGGACCCTGGCCCTCATAACCGTGCGGCAGCAGGCAGACGAGACCAGACATGCGCAGCCACTTGCGTTCGCCCGACGAGATGAACTGGTCGAAGACGACCTGTGCACCGTTGGCGAAGTCGCCGAACTGGGCTTCCCAAAGCGTCAACGCGTTCGGACGGGCGAGCGAGTAACCGTATTCGAAGCCGAGGACCGCTTCTTCCGAGAGCATCGAGTTGATGACTTCGTAGCGGGCCTGGGTCGGCGACAGGTTCGCAAGCGGAATGTAGCGCTCTTCGCTCTGCTGATCGTAGAGCACGGAATGACGCTGCGAGAAGGTGCCGCGTTCGCAATCCTGGCCCGAAAGGCGGATCTTGGTGCCTTCGGTGACGAGCGTGCCGAAGGCGAGTGCCTCGGCCATCGCCCAGTCGACGCCTTCGCCGGTCTGGATCATCTGAGCGCGGTTTTCCATGAAGCGCTGGATCGTGCGGTGTGCATTGAAACCGGCCGGGATCTCCGAGATCTTGCGACCGACTTCCTTGAGCTGCTTCATCGGCACCGAGGTCTTGCCGCGGCGCTGTTCGTCCTGGTTGTCGGCCGAGCGCAAGCCCGACCAGACACCATCCAGCCAGTCGGCCTTGTTGGGCTTGTAGGACTGGCCAGCCTCGAACTCCTGCTCGAGGTGAGCGCGCCAGTCGGCCTTCATCTTCTCGACTTCGCCTTCCGACATCAGGCCCTCGGCGACCAGACGGTCGGAGTAGAGCTGGACGACGGTCTTGTGGGCGCGGATGACCTTGTACATCTTCGGCTGCGTGAACGCAGGCTCGTCGCCTTCGTTGTGGCCGAAGCGGCGGTAGCAGAACATGTCGATGACGACAGGCTTGTGGAACTTCATCCGGAATTCGGTGGCGATCTTGGCCGCGTAGACAACCGCTTCCGGATCGTCGCCGTTAACGTGGAAGATCGGCGCCTCGATCATCTTGGCGACGTCGGACGGATAGGGCGACGAACGCGAGAAGGCCGGATTGGTGGTGAAGCCAATCTGGTTGTTGATGATGAAATGGACGGTACCGGCAACGCGGTGGCCGCGCAGGCCGGAAAGGCCGAGGATTTCAGCAATCACGCCCTGGCCGGCAAAGGCGGCGTCGCCATGCAGCAAGAGCGGCATGACCTTCGAGCGTTCGCGCAACGGAATGATGTCGCCTTCAAACACGGTCGCCATCTGGTCCTGCTTGGCACGGGCCTTGCCCATGACGACAGGGTTGACGATTTCGAGGTGCGAGGGGTTCGCCGTCAGCGACAGGTGAACCTTGTTGCCATCGAATTCGCGGTCCGAGGAAGCGCCGAGGTGGTACTTCACGTCGCCCGAACCTTCGACGTCGTCAGGCGCGTAGGAGCCGCCCTTGAACTCGTGGAAGATGGCGCGATGCGGCTTGGCCATCACCTGAGACAGCACGTTCAAGCGGCCGCGGTGGGCCATGCCGAGCACGATTTCCTTGAGGCCTTCCTGGCCGCCGCGCTTGATGATCTGCTCGAGTGCCGGGATCAGCGATTCGCCACCGTCGAGACCAAAGCGCTTGGTGCCCTTGTACTTGACGTCGATGAACTGCTCGAAGCCTTCCGACTCGATCAGCTTCTGGAGGATCGCCTTCTTGCCCTCGGGCGTGAACTCGACGCCCTTGTCCGGTCCTTCGATGCGCTCCTGGATCCAGGCCTTCTCTTCCGGGTTGGACATGTGCATGAATTCGACGCCGATCGTCGAGCAGTAGGTGCGCTCGAGGATTTCGACCATTTCGCGAATGCTCGCGTATTCGAGGCCGAGCACGTTGTCGATGAAGATCTTGCGGTCGAGATCCTTCTCCTCAAACCCGTAGTTCGAGGGCGAAAGCTCGTTGTAGTCCTCGACCGGGGCAGCAAGGCCGAGCGGATCGAGCTTGGCATGCAGGTGGCCACGGGCACGATAGGCGCGGATCATCATGATGGCGCGGACGGAATCGCGCGTCGCCTGAAGGATATCTGCCTCGCTCACGGCAGTGCCGGTGGCGACGGCGGCTTCCTCAGCCTTCGCCTTGACCTTCTTCTCGATGACCTTTTCGACCGTGCCCCAATCGCCGTCGAGCGCAGAGACGAGTTCGCCATTGGCCGCGATCGGCCAGTTGTTCTTTTTCCAGGAGGCGCCCTTGGCTGCCTTCACCACATCTTCCGGCCGGTCGGCGAGCGCCTTGAAGAAGGCCTGCCATTCGGCCGAGACGGACGCCGGGTCCGTTTCATAGCGTGCTTGGAGCTGCTCGATATAGGCGGCGTTGGCGCCGTCCAGAAACGAAGTGAGCTGGAATTGCTCGTTGGCCTCTTGCCTTGTCATGGTCTCACGCGGACTGTTCTGTCCGCCTCCTGACTGAAGTTGGGTTGCCGGGTATCCCGGTCGTTCATGTTCGTTCGGCGCGTTGGCGCCTGGTGTTCCTACGGCGCCGCGCATCGAAAGGACGCGCCGGGATCCGTGGCACTAAGGTTGCCGCGCATCCTGATCTTCAATCAGCCAAGGAAACACGCGGCAGGCACGCTGTCCGGACCGGAATGGTCCGGCCCGGACAGAAGTCTTGAGATCAGCCCTTGAGGACTTCGACCAGCGTCTTGCCGAGACGGGCCGGCGACGGCGACACGCGGATGCCTGCCTGCTCCATCGCAGCGATCTTGGATTCCGCATCGCCCTTGCCGCCGGAAACGACGGCGCCGGCGTGACCCATGGTGCGGCCCTTCGGCGCGGTACGGCCCGCGATGAAGCCGGCCATCGGCTTCTTGCGGCCCTTCTTGGCTTCGTCGATGAGGAACTGCGCCGCATCCTCTTCGGCCGAGCCGCCGATCTCGCCGATCATGATGATCGAGGTCGTGGCTTCGTCCGCCAGGAACATCTCCAGCACGTCGATGAACTCGGTGCCCTTGACCGGGTCGCCGCCGATGCCGACGGCCGTCGTCTGGCCGAGGCCTTCGTTGGAGGTCTGGAACACGGCTTCATAGGTCAACGTACCGGAGCGCGAAACGATGCCGACCGAACCCTTGCGGAACATCGAGCCCGGCATGATGCCGATCTTGCATTCTTCCGGCGTCAGGATACCGGGGCAGTTCGGGCCGAGCAGGCGCGACTTGGAGCGGTCGAGACGAGCCTTGACGCGCACCATGTCGGCAACCGGGATGCCTTCGGTAATGCAGGTGATGAACGGGATTTCCGCATCGATCGCCTCGATGATCGCGTCCGCGGCGCCTGCCGGCGGAACATAGATCACGGATGCGTCCGCACCGGTCTTTTCACGGCCTTCGGCAACCGACGCGAAGATCGGCAGGGTTTCGCCCTTGGAGCCGGTCCAGGTTTCGCCGCCCTTCTTCGGGTGAATGCCGCCGACCATCTGCGTGCCGTAATAGGCAAGCGCCTGTTCGGTATGGAAGGTGCCGGTCTTGCCGGTCAGGCCCTGAACGAGGACCTTGGTGTTCTTATTGACGAGAATCGACATGAGGTCTGGTCCTTCAGTTAGCCGTTGATCGCGGCGACGATCTTCTTGGCAGCGTCATCCAGATCGTCGGCGGCGGTGATCGCCAGGCCGGATTCGTTCAGGATCTTCTTGCCAAGCTCGACATTCGTGCCTTCGAGACGAACGACCAGCGGAACCTTGAGGCCGACTTCCTGCACGGCCGCAACGACACCTTCAGCGATGACATCGCACTTCATGATGCCGCCGAAGATGTTGACGAGGATACCCTCGACCTTCGGGTCGGCGGTGATGATCTTGAAGGCTGCCGCAACCTTCTCCTTGCCGGCGCCGCCGCCGACGTCACAGAAGTTCGCCGGCTCCTTGCCGTAGAGCTTGATGATGTCCATCGTCGCCATCGCAAGGCCGGCGCCGTTGACCATGCAGCCGATGTTGCCGTCGAGCGCGACATAGGCGAGGTCCCACTTGGAGGCCTCGATTTCCTTGGCGTCTTCTTCGGTTTCGTCGCGCAGTGCCTTGATGTCGTCGTGGCGGAAGAGCGCGTTGCCGTCGAACGAGACCTTGGCGTCGAGAACGCGCACGCGGCCGTTCTTCATGACGATCAGCGGGTTGATCTCGAGCAGGCTCATGTCCTTCTCGACAAAGGCCTTGTAGAGGATCGGGAAGAGCTTTTCGGCATCAGCCTTGGCTTCGCCTTCGAGCTTCAGGGCCGAGGTGAGCTTGGCGAGATCAGCGGCGGTAACGCCGGCTTCCGGGTTGATCGCGACGTTGACGATCTTTTCCGGCGTGTCGTGCGCAACAGCCTCGATGTCCATGCCGCCTTCGGTCGAAACGACGAAGGCAACCTGGCCGACCGAGCGGTCGACGAGCAGCGACAGATAGAGTTCGCGGTCGATGTCGGCGCCATCCTCGATATAGAGGCGGTTCACCTGCTTGCCGGCAGGGCCGGTCTGCGCAGTGACGAGCGTGTTGCCGAGCATGTCCTTGGCATGAGCCTTGGCTTCATCGATCGAGAAGGCAAGACGAACGCCGCCCTTGGCGTCGGCGGAAAGTTCCTTGAACTTGCCCTTGCCGCGGCCGCCAGCATGGATCTGGCTCTTGACCACGTAGAGCGGGCCCGGGAGCTTCTTGGCAGCGGCTTCTGCCTCTTCTGCGGAGAAGATCGCGACACCTTCCGCGACCGGCGCGCCATAGCTCTTCAGGAGAGCCTTGGCCTGATATTCATGAATGTTCATGGTGTTTTTCCTGTCTGGAGCATTCTGCAGACAGGTGAAACACCTGCCGTCGCACAAATGCGGCAAAAACAAAGAGGTTGAGCGGATGCCAGCATCCGCTCAACGGGACGCGATTACTGCTTCAGGCTCGGCGCAATGCCGATGCAGGCTTCGCAAAGGCCAGCGACCGAAGCGACCGACTTGTCGAACGCTTCCTTCTCGGCCTTGTTGAGATCGATCTCGATGATGCGCTCGACGCCGCCGGCGCCGATGACCGTCGGAACGCCGACATACATGTCCTTGACGCCGTACTGGCCGGTCAGATGCGCGGCGCAGGGCAGCACGCGCTTCTTGTCCTTGAGGTAGGCTTCCGCCATCTCGATCGCCGAAGCGGCCGGAGCGTAGTAGGCCGAGCCGGTCTTGAGCAGGCCGACGATTTCAGCGCCGCCGTCACGGGTGCGCTGGACGATTTCTTCGAGGCGCTCCTTGGTGAGCCAGCCCATCTGCACGAGGTCGGTCAGCGGGATGCCGGCAACGGTCGAGTAGCGGGCGAGCGGCACCATGGTGTCGCCGTGGCCGCCGAGAACGAAGGCGGTGACGTCCTGGACCGAAACGTTGAATTCCTGGGAAAGGAACAGGCGGAAGCGCGCGCTGTCGAGAACGCCGGCCATGCCGACGACCTTGTTCTTCGGCAGGCCCGAGAACTTCTGCAGCGCCCAGACCATGGCGTCGAGCGGGTTAGTGATGCAGATGACGAAGGCGTTCGGAGCGTACTTTTTGATGCCGGCGCCGACCTGTTCCATGACCTTGAGGTTGATGCCGAGCAGATCGTCGCGGCTCATGCCGGGCTTGCGGGCAACGCCGGCGGTGACGATGCAGACATCGGCGCCTTCGATGGCGGCGTAGTCGCTGGCACCCGTCAGGTTCGCGTCGAAACCTTCGACCGGGGAGGACTGGCCGATGTCGAGACCCTTGCCCTGGGGGATGCCGTCGGCAATGTCGAAGAGGACGATGTCGCCCAGTTCCTTCAGGCCGGCGAGATGCGCCAGCGTGCCACCAATCATCCCTGAACCGATAAGTGCGATCTTGTTGCGAGCCATGAAAGTGCTTCCTTTGTGATCCCAATATGATCAAGGCCTGAAACGCGGCAAACGCCAAACCTTCGCCGAAAGCCATTAAACGGCAAATGGTAAAATATCAAACGATACTTTTGGATGAAGCAATTTCAATCGGTTAGATCATAAAAGTCTTACGTAAACGTAAGACTTTCCGTCACAACCGCGTCACGAAACGGTCCGATTGGCGGGGTGTTCGGCGGCATATTCCTCGCTTTGCATCTCGATCAGACGCGAAACCGTGCGGTCGAACTCGAAGCCTTCCGTACCCTTCTTCTGGGTCAGGAGATCCTGTGGCTCGGCCGCGGCCGACGCGAACAATCGGGCGCCATTGTCGTAGAGCGTGTCGACCAGAAGGATGAAGCGCTTGGTCTCGTTGCGCATATGGGGTCCCAGATGCGGCACGTGGTCGACGAAGATCGTCGAGTAACGCTCGAGGATTGCCAGATAATCGGCAGCACCCAGTGGCTGCTGGCAGAGATCGGCGAACGCAAAGCGGGCGCTCTGCCCGGCGGCAGCCGGCACATGGATCTTGCGGCCCTTGCGCGGCACTTCGGCCGGAGCAACAGCCTCGTTGCGGGTTTCCCGCATCCAGGCGCGCGCCATCGCCGCATCCGCCTCCGGGCCGAGCGGCGAAAGCCACACCGGACTTCCGTCCGTCTTCGTGAGGCGATAGTCGGTATCCGTGTCCAAGGAAATGACCTCGGCATTCGCCTTGAGCAGATCGATGAAGGGCAGGAACAGGCCGCGATTGAGGCCGTCACGATAGAGATCGTCAGGCGCCACGTTCGACGTCGCGATCAGCACGCAGCCCTTTGCGAAAAGCTCGCCGAAGAGCCGCCCAAGGATCATCGCGTCGGCAATATCGGTCACCGAAAACTCATCGAAGCAGAGCAGCCGGGCCTCGCCGAAAAGCTCCGAGGCGACGGGCGGGATCGGATCGGCCTGTTTCGTCTCGCCGTTCTTCAGCTTCTGGCGGTGCTTGTAGATGCGCTCGTGCACATCGGCCATGAACTCGTGGAAATGCGCCCGACGCTTGCGCTGGATCGGCACGGTATCGAAGAACAGGTCCATCAGCATGGTCTTGCCACGCCCGACGCCGCCATGGATGTAGAGACCCTTTACCGGCGGATGGTCCTTCTTGCGCGAGGCGAACAGCCAGCCGAGCGCATTGGTCTTGCGCGACGGGCGGCTGGCGAGCAGCTCTGCGGAAAGATGATCGAAACGCCGCGCAATCGTAAACTGTGCGGGGTCGCGCTTACGCTCGCCACTCGTAACGAGCGCTTCGAGCTTGCGGTAGATACTGTCGTCAGGATTGAGCACGTCTCACCCGAGAGGAGCCGGAAAACAAAAGCCCGGCGCGAGACCGGGCTGGAAAAGCGTCAGCGGCTGAGGCTGACCGGCTGGCCGCCATTGGTCGAGCCGTCGAACCGGGCGTCGGCCGTCTTGTAGAGACGGGCGATGGCGTTGCCGCTGCGGTCCTTCAGAACCACCTGCTTGCCGGCCACTTCCCAGGAGCCCATGGTCGTCAGCTCACCGGCGCAGCCACGGGTGCCGCCGCGCGAGCCGGAGCCGAGATTGGTGAGTGTCAGGAACATGTCACAGGAGGAGCCGGCGCTCGAGACGCGCCAGTTGCCAACCATCGATTCCTTGGTGACGTCGAGCCCGCCTCCTGCAGCCGCGGCGACCTGCGTGCCGGGCTGCTGAACACCGCCGCCGGCGATCGCCGTGCCGCTCGCCGGTGCAGCCGGGAATTGCGAGGTGTTGCCGCTCGGCGCCGGAAGCTGATTGGACGAAACCGAGGGAACCGGTGCGGCCTGGATGGGAGCGGGTGAAACATCCTGGGAACCGAAACCGCCCATCGATGTTCTTTGGCATCCGGTCAGCGCAAGCACAACTGCCAGCCCCGCCGCCGCATGAATAACCCGCATATCCCTACTCCTGTTCGTGTCCGCGAACCATGATGCAACGCGACAATATAGGCCGAAATACAGCAAATCCACCTGACAAATCAAGCGACGACGATTCCTTGCGACCTGTTGCAGGATTGAAACGTCCTGACAGCCCGGCTGCAAGACGCATGCTCGGCACGGTTATCGCCACATTGCCAATCACCGATCCCCTGTCGCCGCGGCACAATCACGAATTGTCGATCGCCGTTTCACCGATGACATCAAAAAGAAAACGGCGAGCCAAGGCTCGCCGTCTCCTGAACTTCGTTTCCAATCCGGCCGGTCAGACGCGGCGCTCGACCAGCATCTTCTTGATTTCGCCGATCGCCTTCGCCGGGTTCAGGCCCTTCGGACAGGCCTGGGCGCAGTTCATGATCGTGTGGCAGCGGTAGAGGCGGAAGGGGTCCTCGAGATTGTCGAGACGCTCGCCGGTCGCTTCGTCGCGGCTGTCGATCAGCCAGCGATAGGCCTGCAGCAGCACGGCCGGACCGAGGTAGCGGTCGCCGTTCCACCAATAGCTCGGACAGGAGGTCGAGCAGCAGGCGCACAGAATGCACTCGTAGAGGCCGTCGAGTTTCAGGCGGTCCTCGTGGCTCTGCTTCCATTCCTTGGCCGGCGTCGGCGACACCGTCTTCAGCCAGGGCTCGATCGAGCGGTGCTGGGCGTAGAAGTTGGTGAGGTCCGGCACAAGGTCCTTGACGACAGGCATGTGCGGCAGCGGATAAACCTTCACCGTGCCCTTCACCTCGTCCATGCCCTTGGTGCAGGCGAGCGTGTTGGTGCCGTCGATGTTCATGGCGCAGGAGCCGCAGATGCCTTCGCGGCAGGAGCGGCGCAGCGTCAGCGTCGGGTCGATCTTGTTCTTGATGTAGAGCAGACCGTCGAGCACCATCGGGCCGCAATCGTCGACATCAATGTAGAAGGTGTCGATGCGCGGATTGGCGCCGTCATCCGGGTTCCAGCGGTAGATGCGGTATTCGCGAACGTTGGTCGCGCCCTGCGGCTTCGGCCAGACCTTGCCTTCCGTCATCTGCGAGTTCTTGGGGAGAGCGAGTTCAACCATGTGGCTTATTCCTCAAGATCAGTAGACGCGCGCCTTCGGCTCGATCTTCTTGGGATCGATGCCGTCGGCAATCAGGTCGGTATGAACGGGGCGGTAGTCGAGCTTGACGTCGCCGGCTTCGTTGACCCAGGCAAGCGTGTGCTTGCGCCAGTTGACGTCGTCGCGGCCGCCGAGAGCGCCTTCGGTGAAGTCCTCGCGGGCGTGCGACCCACGGCTCTCCTTGCGCGCTTCGGCGCCGTAGATCGTCGTGATGGCGTTGGCCATGAGGTTTTCGAGTTCCAGCGTCTCGACGAGGTCGGAGTTCCAGATCATCGAGCGGTCGGTGACCTTGATATCAGGCAGCTCCTTCCAGATCGCCGAGATGCGCTTGCAGCCCGATTCCAGCGATTCCTGGGTGCGGAACACGGCCGCGTCTTCCTGCATGGCGCGCTGCATCTTTTCGCGCAGCACCGCCGTCGGCGTGCTGCCATTGGCGTTACGCAGACGGTCGAAGCGGTCCATGATCCGGTCGCAGGCGGCCTTGTTGAGCTCCGGCACCGCCTCGTTGCGGTCGATCACCTGGCCGGCGCGGATGGCAGCGGCGCGGCCGAAGACCACGAGGTCGATCAGCGAGTTGGAACCGAGACGGTTGGCACCGTGCACCGAGGCGCAGCCGGCTTCGCCGACGGCCATCAGGCCGGGCGCGATGCGCTCCGGGTTTTGGGCATCGGCGTTCAGGACTTCGCCCCAGTAGTTGGTCGGCACGCCGCCCATGTTGTAGTGCACCGTCGGCAGAACCGGGATCGGCTCGCGCGTCACATCGACGCCGGCAAAGATCTTCGCCGATTCCGAGATGCCCGGCAGGCGCTCGTGCAGGACCGCCGGATCCAGGTGGTCGAGGTGCAGGAAGATGTGGTCCTTGTTCTTGCCGACGCCGCGGCCTTCGCGGATTTCCATCGTCATGCAGCGCGATACGACGTCACGCGAGGCAAGGTCCTTGGCCGAGGGCGCGTAGCGCTCCATGAAGCGCTCGCCTTCGGAGTTGACGAGGTAACCGCCTTCGCCGCGTGCGCCTTCGGTGATCAGGCAGCCCGCGCCGTAGATGCCGGTCGGGTGGAACTGGACGAATTCCATGTCCTGCAGCGGCAGGCCGGCGCGCGCGATCATACCACCGCCGTCACCGGTGCAGGTGTGCGCAGAGGTCGCCGAGAAATAGGCGCGGCCGTAGCCGCCGGTCGCCAGCACCACCATCTTGGCGGAAAAGCGATGGATCGTACCGTCGTCGAGGTTCCAGGCGACGACGCCGGTGCAGCGGCCGTCATCCGACATGATCAGGTCGAGCGCGAAATACTCGATGAAGAACTCGGCATTGTTCTTGAGCGACTGGCCATAGAGCGTGTGCAGGATCGCGTGGCCGGTACGGTCGGCAGCAGCACAGGTGCGCTGAACCGGCGGGCCTTCGCCGTAGTTCTGCATGTGGCCGCCGAAGGGCCGCTGGTAGATCTTGCCTTCGGCATTGCGCGAGAAAGGCACGCCGTAGTGCTCGAGCTCATAGACCGCCTTCGGCGCTTCCATGGCGAGATACTGCATGGCGTCGACGTCGCCGAGCCAATCGGAACCCTTGACGGTGTCGTAGA
This sequence comes from Ensifer sp. Root278, assembly GCF_001429285.1. Lineage (GTDB taxonomy): Bacteria > Pseudomonadota > Alphaproteobacteria > Rhizobiales > Rhizobiaceae > Ensifer. The sequence continues at coordinate 197,804 of NZ_LMJJ01000042.1, read as the reverse complement.
GGTGCCACTGCCAGCTGTCCGGCGTCATGTTCTGCAGCGAGGCAGCGATGCCGCCCTGGGCGGCAACCGTGTGCGAGCGGGTCGGGAAGACCTTGGTGATGCAGGCGGTCTTCAGACCCTGCTCTGCCATGCCGAGGGTGGCACGCAGACCGGCGCCGCCGGCGCCGACGACGACGACGTCGAAGGCGTGATCGACATATTCATAGGCCTTGCCGTTTGCAGCGGGTGAACTGTTCGATGCCATGGCGAAATTACCCTGCAAAAGCGATCTTCAGGATGGCGAAGAGACAGAGCCCACCAACCGCGATCGTGAAAAATGTATTGAGCATGAGAAGGACGATCTTCGTGCCTTCGCCATGCACGTAGTCTTCGATGATCACCTGCATGCCGAGCCGCATGTGGATGAGGCCCGAGAGCACGACAAGAGCCATGACGACGGCGACGAAGGGGTTCGCAAGCGCGGCGACGACGTCCGCGTGGGGCGCACCGGCGTAGCGAACGAGGAAGATGACGAAGAAGATCAACAGCGGAACGTTGGCGACCGCCGTCAGGCGCTGGCGCCAGAAGTGATCGGTGCCTTCCTTGGCCGAACCGAGGCCGCGGACCTTGCCGAGAGGTGTGCGCATATCCATGGGTGTCTTTCCTCTCAGTTAGCGGACGAGATAGCCGACAACCCAGATCAGCAGCGTCAGAGCCACCGAACCGATGATCGTCGCCTTGGCCATCTTGGTGGCGAAGTGCTTCTCGTAACCGTAGCCGAGATCCCAGGCAAAGTGGCGCAAGCCTCCGAGCATGTGGTGCACCAACGCCCAGGTATAGCCGAAGAGCACCAGCTTGCCGATCAGCGTGCCGAACAGCCAGCTGACCCAGTCGTAGTAGGCCGCACCCGACGCGGCGGCGATCAGCCACCAGGCAACGAGGATGGTGCCGAAGTAGAGCGCGCCGCCGGTGATGCGGTGCACAATGGACATGACCATCGTCGGGATCGGCTTATAGATTTGAAGATGCGGCGAGAGTGGCCGGCTTCTTGTGACATTCGTCATCGGAACCTCACGGAATGCCCGGATTTTCGCCCAAAAAACTGGACGAATTTAGTCCGGTATCGCACCTGATTGTGCGCAATTCAGTCATTCGGACCTTTAATCACCATAATGCTTAACGACAAGTGTGTTTGCGGTGCAAAATCAATTTAATCGATTAGACGAATTGCGCCATTTTCCAGCCTGCCGGAGACATGGGCATCCGTTAACGATAGCCGCAAAAAGCCAAGCAATTCCGTGACTTTCCCGCGAAAGTGGGCGAGAGTGATCTTAACCAATTGTTAAGTGTCCTCCGGAGGGCGAACAGAATGACTCTGTTCAAGGCAATCCATGCGACCAAAGTGCTAGCGCTCGCCGGCCTGGTCATCGTCACCACCTGCATCCCCTTGGAGGCCCGCGACTGGGGCGGAGCACGCGGCGTTCAGACACGAACCAACCATGTCCGCATGTATCAAGGTCGCCCCGGTCCGCGCTACGAGTTTGGCGGCATGGGCTACCGCAACGGCTGGAACCGCAATCGCATGCACCGTCGCGACTGGATGGCCAACGATGGGTTGCCGGACGTGAACACCCGCACCCGGCACGTTCGCCTTCCCCGATATCGCCCCTATCCCGGCCCCTACACCGGGCGCTGGGAGCATCGCGGCGGATGGGTTCGTGACAGGGCAGGCAACGACATCTGGACGTCCGGAGGCCGTCGCCACGATGGTCGACCACGCATCGCCAATGGACTGCCGGAAGTCGAGACACGCACGCGGCATGTTCGCCTCCCGCAGTATCGCCCATATCCCGGCCGCTATGCCGAGCACTGGGGAAGCGGCGGCGGATGGGTTCGCGACAGGGCCGGCCGCGAGATCTGGACGTCCGGTGGCCAGCGCCGCGACTATCGCCAGGGCTACTATGGCGGCGATGAATATCCAGACACCATCCCGGGCATCGGCACCTATGTCGGCGGCATTTCCGCCTATGTGGATCTCGGCAACGGCATCTATTTCAACCAGGAAGGCGACTATGGCTATGCCGACGACGGGCAGTCCGAATCGCCGCCGCAGACCAGACGCGGCAAGATCATCAATGTCACGCCGCAGACGATGAACGGCTCCTGCGCCTATGAACACGGCGTCTGCGTGATCCGGCGTTAGTCACGGCCCTGCCAGCCGGCTCAGCGCCATCACACACCCATGGCGCCGATGATCGTGCCCATTGCCAGAAGCACCAGCAGCCAGTGTCCGCCGTCGATCAGCGACAGGTCCCAACCGAAGCCCTGGTAGCGATGGTTGACGATGAGCGTCGTCGCGACGAAGCCGAGCCAGAGGAAGAAGGCCGAGACGACGCCATTGACGAGCGTGACCTCGCCCGGCCCGAGGTGGCCGACGACGCCGGCGACCATGGTCGCCATCACCAGTTCCGAGACGAAGGAAATGGCAAAGAGAACCGGCGACATTTGCGCAGCCGCGGGATCGATGCGCGCCGCCTTCATCCAGGGTTTGCCGAGAACGCCGTAGTAGATCGCGCCGATGACGAAGGCCGCAATGGCGGCGATCAGCACCGCCAGATAGTTCATGCCCGCAAATACCATGTTCGTTCCCCCGTTTTTGCGGGGATTGGAATCGAAGGCCTTTGGGCTGTCAACTGTCCGTGTTCGCAGTGCCCCCGAAGCGCCAGACCGTCGTGCACTTGACCTCGCTGTCCTCCAGCGCGCGGGTCACGGGAACCTCGTAGGTGGCAAGGGCCGTCATCATCTCGCGCGGGCAATAGGAACGGCCGGGGTCGCCGACGATCACTGTCGCCCCTTTCGCCGTCAGATCCGAAAACCACGGTTTCAGCCGGTCGGCAAAAGCCTTGTCGTAGAAGACGTCGCCGGCGAGGTAGACATCGGCGCCAAGTTCGCGACCGGTCACGTCCTCGTCCGTATAGGAAAGGGCGACGCCGTTGAGTTCGGCATTGAGACGGACGGCCGTTTTCGCCCAGGGATCAATATCGGCGGCAAGAACCGAAGCCGCCCCCGCCTTCATCGCGGCGATTGCCACCAGGCCCGAACCGGAGGCGAAGTCGACGACCTGCCTGCCGCGGACCGTTTCGGGATGATCAAGGATGTAGCGGGCAAGCCCCTGCCCGCCGGCCCAGGCAAAGGCCCAGAACGGCGGCGGCAGGCCGATTTCCTGCAATTCCTCCTCGGTCTTCAGCCAGAGTTCATGCGCCTCTGTTGCCAGATGCAGGCGCACCTCCGGCACGTGAGGCGGCGAAAGCACGCCGGTATTGGCGAGGATGAAACTTTCCGGATCGGTCTTCACGAAAACTCTCCGAGCCTATCCGAAAGGCGAAAGCGGTTTCCGGATAGGCGGAAAAACAAGATTACCGCGGAGGATTGTCGAGCCCGCCCATGCGGCAGACCTCAATCCATTCGTCCTCGGTCACCGGCTGCACCGACAGGCGCATGGAGGTGACGAGCGACATCTTGGCGAGCTTCGGATTGTCCTTGATCTCTTTCAATGTCACCGGACGCGGCATGTCGGCCACGGCGCGGATATCGACGCAATCCCAGCGGGCGTCACCCTCGGCGGTCGAATCCGGATGCGACAGCGCGCAGACCTCGGTAATGCCGACGATCTCCAGACCCTCGTTCGAGTGGTAGAAGAAGCCTTTGTCGCCGATCTGCATCGCCCGCATGTTGTTGCGCGCCAGATAGTTGCGCACGCCGGTCCATTCGGTGCCCTTGGCGCCCGCATCCTTCTGCATCTGCCAGGACCACTTGACCGGTTCGGATTTGTAGAGCCAATGCGCCATCGCGTCTCAGGCCTCCGGATTGTTGAAGACCCAGTTGAAGGCCTTGATCTCGACATTGGAGAAGAGGCCCGCCTTGGCATAGGGATCCGCTTCGGCAATGGCGCGGGCTTCCGCGATGGTCTCGGCCTTGACGATCACCAGGCTGCCGGTCGGCTTGCCGTCGTCACCCAGGAACGGGCCCGCCATCTTCAGAATGCCCTTGGCATTGAGATCATTGAGATAGGCGACATGATCGGGGCGGGTATCGAGCCGAAGCTGCAGCGCGCCGGGTTTGTCGGTGCAATGAAGTGCGAAGAGCATGCTTCCTCCTGAAGTTGTCGTTTGGCGCGGGATGCGAGCGGAAAACCGCTTTACACTTTTCCGCATCCCACTGCCGGATTATTCCTGGGTGATCGGGCGTGTCATCAATTGTTCGAGTGCGGTGCGGACATCGAGCTTGCCGTCGATGATCGCCGCCACCGCTTCGGTGATCGGCATCTCGACACCGAGATCATGGGCGACGCGCGCGGCGACCGACGCGGCAAAGGCGCCTTCGACCAGCTCGCCCTTGCCCCCATCGGCGCGGCCGTTCTGGCCGAGCGCGATGCCGAAGCGCAGATTGCGCGACTGGTGGCTGGTGGCCGTCAGCACGAGATCGCCGAGACCGGAGAGGCCGCGCACCGTGTCGGCTTCGCCACCCTCGGCGGCGATGAAGCGCGACATCTCGGCAAGGCCGCGCGAGATCAGCGCTGCGCGGGCGGAATCGCCGAGACCCGCACCCTCGACGATGCCGCAGGCAATCGCCAGCACGTTCTTGAGCGCGCCGCCGAGCTGCACCCCGATGCGATCCTGCGACGGGTAGAGCCGGAAGGTCGGGCCTGAAAGCACCTCTGCCAGCATCGTCGCCGTTTGAGCATCGGCGGCAGCGATTACCATCGCAGTCGGCAGGCCCTTGGCGATATCTGCGGCGAAACCGGGACCCGAGAGCACGCCGATCGAACGACCGGGCAATTCCTCCGCCAGAACGTCGGTCAGCAACCGGCCGGTCGCTTGCTCCATGCCCTTGGCACAGGTGACGATCGTAGCGGCTGCATTGATCTGCGGGCCATATTGCCGCGCCGCATCACGGTGCGCCTGGGACGGCATGGCGAACAGCACGACTTCGGCTTCGGCGAGAACGGAGACATCCGCCGTATGTTTCAGCGCCGGCGGCAGATCGATGCCCGGCAGGGCATCCTCGTTGCGGCCGGTATTGCCGCACGCTTCAGCAATCTCCTGCCGACGGGCGAGCAACGTCACGTCGCTGCCTGCCGCCGAGGCCGCAACCGCAGCCAAGGCAGTGCCAAAGGCGCCAGCGCCAACCACGACGATTTTCGGCCCGATCTTGGAGGTTTCGCTCATTCTTTATCCGTCACATTCTGGCATCATGCCTTGGCGCCGCGTTTGCCGGAGCCGAGCAGTGCCTGCGCTTGGGCGTCGAGCGGCCAGCGCGAGCGCGGCGCAACGTCGAGGCCATCGGCCACCATGCCCGCCGCCAGGCGCTCCGCACCGGCCCAGGCGATCATCGCCGCATTGTCAGTGCAGAGCGAAAGCGGCGGCGCAATAAAGTCGAAACCGGATTGCGCGCACAAGCTCTGCAGCGTCGAACGCAGCACCTGGTTAGCAGCAACGCCGCCGGCGACCACCAGGGCCGGGCGCACCACGCCGGCATGCTCCGCCTTGAAGCGCTTCAGCCCGCGCCCGACGCGATCCTTGAGCGTGCGCGAGATCGCCCGCTGGAAGGAAGCGCAGATATCGGCGATGTCCTGCTCCGTCACCGGCTCCAGCGATTGCGCCGCCTGGCGCACCGCCGTTTTCAGTCCCGAGAAGGAGAAATCGAGCCGGGCGTCACCGACGAGCGGGCGCGGAAAATCGAAACGCTGGGGATTGCCGGCGAGCGCCGCACGCTCGACCGCCGGACCACCCGGATAGGCAAGACCGAGCAGTTTCGCCGTCTTGTCGAAGGCCTCGCCAAGCGCATCGTCGATCGTCGTGCCCCAGCGCTCGTATTCGCCGACGCCCTTGACGAGGATAAGCTGCGTATGGCCGCCGGAGACGAGCAACATCAGATAGGGAAAGGAAAGTCCGTCCGTCAGCCGCGCCGTCAGCGCGTGGCCTTCGAGATGGTTGACGGCGTAGAGCGGCTTGCCTGTCGCGCGCGCGATCGCCTTGCCGGTCATCAGCCCGACGATCAGGCCGCCAATCAGACCGGGACCACTTGTCGCAGCGATCGCATCGATGTCGGCAAGCGTGACGCCGGCGCGCAGCAGCGCCTCCTCGATCAGCGTGTCGAGCGCTTCCACATGGGCGCGCGCGGCGATCTCCGGAACCACGCCGCCATAGGCGCTATGCTCTTCCAGCTGGCTCAGAACGACGTCGCCGAGAATGTGACCCTTGCCGTCGGAATCGCGCAAAATAACGGAAGCGGCGGTTTCGTCGCAGCTTGTTTCTATGCCGAGGATGCGCAGGGGCGGAGACATCAGAGTATACTCAAAGATTGCGGTCGCACCGAAAGGTGGGTACACGGAACTCCGGTAACAATGGATAGCCTTTGATGCAAACAAAACCTTTCCGGATCGGCACGCGCGGCAGTCCGCTGGCGCTCGCACAAGCCCATGAAACGCGCGATCGCCTCGCAGCGGCGCATGGTCTGGCGCCGGAAATGTTCGAGGTCGTCATTCTCTCGACCAAGGGCGACCGGATCACCGACCGCTCGCTCGCCGAGATCGGCGGCAAGGGCCTGTTCACCGAGGAGATCGAGCAGCAATTGCTGTCGGGCGAACTCGATTTCGCCGTGCATTCGTCCAAGGACATGCCGACGAAGCTGCCGGACGGGCTCTGTCTTTCCGCCTTCCTGCCGCGCGAGGACATTCGCGACGCCTTCATCGGCCGCACGGCACCGAAACTGATGGAACTGCCTGAAGGCGCCACTGTCGGTTCCTCGTCGCTGCGCCGCCAGGCGCTGATCCGCCGGCTGCGCCCGGATATCAACGTCATCACCTATCGCGGCCAGGTGGAAACGCGGCTAAGGAAGCTCGCCGAGGGCCAGGTGGATGCGACGCTGCTCGCCTATGCCGGCCTGAAGCGGCTCGGCATGACCGACGTTCCGACCGAACTGCTCGACCCGACGGATTTCCCCCCGGCCCCGGCGCAAGGCGCGATCTGCATCGAAAGCCGGATCGGCGACAGCCGCATCAACGATCTGCTCGCGGCCATCGACGACCAGCACACCCACGAGGCCGTTACCTGCGAGCGCGGTTTCCTTGCGACGCTTGACGGCTCCTGCCGCACGCCGATCGCCGGCCTCGCCACCTCGGATGGCACCCATCTCCGTTTTTCCGGCATGATCCTCACGCCCGACGGCCAGACCCATCATCGCGTCACGATCGAAGGCAGGGCCACCGACGCCGAAGCGCTCGGCAAGAAGGCCGGCGAGGAAATCCGCGCCAAGGCCGGCCCGGGCTTCTTTGCAAGCTGGACCTGAGCCGATGCGCGTGCTCGTCACCCGGCCGCTTCCCGCCGCCGAGGCGACGGCGCGTCGGCTGGAGGCTGCGGGCCACCAGCCGATCCTCCTGCCATTGATGCGGGCCATGCATCTGACCGCCGTTGCCGAAGCAGCGCTAGACATACCGTTTGAAGCCATTGTCTTGACCAGCGCCGAAGCGGTTCGGGTCCTCGCGACACTGGGCGGCAAATTGGAAAAGCATCTGAAAACCCCGTGCTTCTGCGTCGGCGAGGCGACTGCGCGGGCAGCACGAGAACTTGGCTTCACCGATCTCCGCATCGGCGATGGCACCGGCGAAGCGCTGGCCGGGCTGATTGTTTCGGCGGTCGGCACTTTGCCGAAACAGCCGCTGCTCTACCTGACCGGCTCTCCGCGCTCCGACGGCCTCGAAAGCACGCTCCGGCAACATGGCGTCGAGTATAGGACGGTCGAATGCTATCGCATGGAACCGACCGTGCAGCCGCCCGGTGCGCTGAAAGATCTCGCGCGAACCGACCGGCCCGACGCCGTTCTGCTCTATTCCCGGGAGACGGCTCGACGCCTGGCGGCATTGCTGCTGGAGGCCAGTCTGGACGCTGCGTCCTTCAGCCCGCGCTATCTCTGCCTGAGCGCTGCCGTCGCCGAGGCGCTGCCAAGCAACGTCATGGCGCAGATCGCCGCTAAGCCCGACGAAGAAAACCTTTTTAGTTTGATCTAAAATGGGATGAAGAAAAATGTTGGCGGTTTTCCGCCCGCATTCCACGTCACTCCAGGGCCGATTCAGCCAAAATCGAAACGCAGGGGCTTTCCCTCACCGTTCGGGCTGACTAGGTTTGAGAGAAGAGCCGACAGGAACCAACGGTAAGAGGTCACCATGGTATCGGAAAACCCGCCGCGCCGCTCGAAGTCCGAGAAGGAACCGCTGACGATCGACCTCGAAGCGGAAAAAACCGTTGCGGAACCGACTGAGGCCGAAACAACCCGCGAGACGGTGACGGACGTGGCAAGCGAAAGCCCGGCAAGCGACGCCAAGGCGGATGAGACGGCAACAGACAGCAGCGACGACAGCGCCGCTGGATCGCGCCTGGAAGAAGAGATCGAGGAGCAGCGTGCCGACGCGGCCGCAGCCGTCTTCGCCGAAGAACCGCCGCACGCGGCACAGGAGACGGAACCGGCCCCTCGACAGAAACCGGTGTCGAACTCCGGCGCGCTCGCCGCCGGTATCCTCGGTGGCCTTGTGACGCTGCTAGGCTTTGGCGGCCTGCAATATGCCGGCATCGTCCCCGGACTTGGCCCTGAGCGTGGCGTCGAGCAGAACATCTCCAGCGAACTGCAGGCACTGCGCGATCAGGTCGCAGCACTGCCCACGACCGCCGCAGTCGTCGACAACACGGCGCTCGAAGGCCGCATCGCCGCCCTCGAACAATCAGCCGCCCAACCGGGCACGAACGGCGCGCCGAGTGCCGAGGTCGAAACGCTGAAGGCGGAGATCGACAACCTTACCAAGGAACTAGCAGGGCTGAAGACGACACTCGCCGACGCCCAACAGACGGCGACAACGGAGAAGGCGGAACTGACGAGCCGCATCGAATCCGCCGAGCAGAAGCTCAACGAGCCGGTCAACGACATCCAGATGGCCAAGGCGGTCGCGGTCACCGCGCTGAAGTCGGCAATCGATCGCGGCGGCCCCTTCCTCGCCGAACTCGACGCGCTGCGCAGCATCGCACCGGACGAACAGGCCGTCGCCGCTCTGGCCCAGGACGCTCAGGTCGGCGTGCCGACCCGCTCCGATCTGCGGCGCGAGTTCCCGAAGACGGCCGACGCCATGCTCGACGCCCTCAATCAACCCGATCCGAACGAGGGCATCTTCGACCGGCTGGTGTCCAGCGCCATGTCCGGCATTCGCGTACGCCCTGTCGGCAGCGTCGAGGGTGAAACGCCCGAAGCCGTCATTGCCCGCATCGAGGACAAGCTGAACAATGGCGATCTCAAGGGCGCTGCCCTGGAGTGGGATGGCCTGCCGGATGCCGCCAAACCGGCGGGCGAGGCCTTCAAGGCCAAGCTCGACCAGCGTCTGCGTGTCGAAGCCGCGATCGATGCCGCCGTCGCCGCGACGATGGCAAAGCCGGGCACAGAGGGCTAGAGCGGGATGAGGAAAAGTGTATGCGGTTTTCCGCCCGCATCCCGCTCTAACTTATGGAAAACGATCACGTTTATGACTTTGGGTCGGCGACCCAAAATCATCGTGATCTGAGGGAACCAGATATGATCCGCATTCTGATTTTCATCCTGATCGTGCTTGGTCTCGGCCTCGGCTTCGCGTGGCTCGCGGACCGACCGGGTGAACTTTCGCTCGTCTGGCAAGGTCAGCTCATCGAGATGAGCCTGATGCGCGCCGCATCGCTCCTGATCTCGCTGATCGCAGCCGTGCTGATCGCCGTCTGGCTGGTACGCACCATCTGGCTCTCGCCTCACACCGTCACCCGTTATTTCCGCGCCCGCAAGCGCGACCGTGGCTACCAGGCGCTTTCGACCGGCCTGATCGCTGCCGGCGCGGGCGATGCCAATCTTGCCCGCAAGATGACCGCCCGCACCCGCGGATTGATCAGCGCCGACCAGGAGCCGCTGATCCACCTGCTCGAAGCGCAAACCGCCCTCATCGAAGGCAAGTACGATGACGCGCGCCGCAAGTTCGAGCTGATGGCCGACGATCCGGAGACCCGCGAACTCGGGCTTCGCGGCCTCTACCTCGAAGCCAAGCGCCTCGGTGCCCACGAGGCCGCCCGGCAATATGCCGAACGCGCCGCCGAGAAAGCACCGCATCTGCCCTGGGCGGCTCTCGCGACGCTCGACAGCCAGAGCCAGGCCGGACAGTGGGACGATGCTCTGCGTCTTCTCGACAAGAGCCGCGCCGCCCATGTGGTCGAACGCAAGGAGGCCGACCGTAAGAGGGCGGTGCTCTTGACCGCCCGGGCGATCACAAAGCTCGACGGCGACGTGAAGGGTGCCCGCGACGATGCGCTTGCCGCACTGAAGCTCGACGAACATCTGGTGCCGGCGGCGCTGACGGCCGCCAAGGCGCTGTTTCGCGAGGACAACCTGCGCAAGGGGACCTCGATCCTGGAGAAAAACTGGAAGCACGAGCCTCACCCGGACGTGGCGCGGCTTTACGTGCGTGCCCGCGGTGGCGACACCGCCGTCGACCGTCTGAAGCGGGCGCGCAAGCTTGAAGCCCTCAGGCCCAACAATGCCGTGGCGATGGCAGCTGTCGCCGAGGCCGCGCTCGAAGCGCGCGAACTGCTTCTGGCCCGCACCAAGGCGGAAGCCGCCGCCAGGCTCGATCCGACCGAGAGCGTCTTCCTGTTGCTCGCTGACATAGAAGAAGCCGACACCGGCGACGAGGGCCGCATCCGCCACTGGATGGCGCAGGCCCTGCGCAGCCCACGGGATCCGGCCTGGACTGCCGACGGCGTGACGTCGCCGACCTGGCTGCCGGTCTCGCCCGTCAGCGGACGGCTCGATGCGTTCGAATGGAAAGCGCCGCCGCATACGCTTTCGGCGACCGTCGACCACGACCAATCGAATGCCGACGAAGCGATCCGCAGTCTGCCGCCGGTGGCCGCGGAGCCGCGTGCGCATGAACCGGCCCCCGTAGCCCGCCGCAGCGAAGCGCCCGTCATCCTCGAGGCCGAACGGGAACCGCAACCGATCAAGGTCACGGAGCGCAAACCGTCCGAGCCGATCGCCGACAAGACTCCGGTCAAGAAGACGGAGAAGGAAGAGGTTACCAACGGCGAGCACATGCCTGATCCCTTCTTCGGCCGTCCGCCGGATGATCCCGGCGTGCGCGATCCAGCTACCGGCGAGAAGGCGCCGGAAAAGGCTAGTTTCCGACTGTTCTGAACTCTCAAGGGGCTGTGGCAGAATACATGTTTGAACGCTTACGGACGTTTCTCGACGGCCTGACCGGCCCGGCGACGCGGATAGAGCACGGCGATCCACGCGTGGCGGTCATCGCCCTCTGTTTCCAGGTCATGGAAGCCGACGGCCGGATCCTTGCGTCCGAACGGCGCAAGATGCGATCGGTCATCAAGCAACACTACAAGCTCGACGATGCCTCGCTTGCCGCGCTGATCGAAGCGGGCAAGACTGCCGAAAGCGAGGCGATCGATTACTACCAGTTCACCGCCGAGCTCAAGCGCCACCTCTCGGAGGAACAGCGCATCGAACTCGTCGGCATGCTCTGGGATATCGTCTATGCCGACGGCAAACGCAGCGAAATGGAAGACCACGTGATCTGGCGCATCGCCGATCTGCTCGCCGTCTCCGGGCGCGACCGGGTGTTGCAGCGGCAGGAGGCCGCAGCGAGAAGCGACACCGTCGAGGACGCCGAGCCGCAACAGGAAACCTGAAATGCCGATGCCGGACACAAGCGCGCGAAAACCAGTCTTGATCATCCTGCATCAGGAGCGGTCGAGTGCCGGCCGTGTCGGCCAGATTCTGGAGCAGAAGGGCTTTCGGCTCGACATCCGCCGGCCGGCCCTTGGCGATGACCTGCCGCCGACCCTGGAGCATCATAGCGGCACGATCATTTTTGGCGGTCCGATGAGCGCCAATGACGAGGAAGAGTTTGTCCGCCGCGAGATCGACTGGCTGTCCGTGCCGCTCAAGGAGAACAAGCCCTATCTCGGCATCTGCCTCGGCGCGCAGATGCTGGCGCGCAATCTCGGCGGCTCCGTGGCGCCGCATCACGAAGGCATGACCGAGATCGGCTGGTATCCGCTGATCGCAACCGATGCCGGCAAGGCGCTGATGGACTGGCCTGACATGGTCTACCATTTCCACCGCGAAGGTTTCGACCTGCCTGCCGGGGCCGAGTTGCTCGCAACCGGTAACACCTACCCCAACCAAGCCTTCCGCTATGGCGACAATGCCTGGGGCATTCAGTTCCACGGCGAGCTGACACGCGCGATGATGCACCGCTGGGTCGTGCACGGCGCGCACCGGTTCGAGATGCCGGGCGCCCAGGTGGGCAAGGCGCATCTCGACGGCCGCATGCAGCACGACGGACCGCTGCGCACCTGGATGGAAAACTTCCTGGAACTGATCTTCCTGCGCGATGAGCGGCCGGAAGCAATTCCAGGAAAAGTGTAGAGCGGTTTTCCGTCCGGAATTGCCTGGCTCAAAGGAGCAGCCTGACGACGCGCAGCCCGCCTACTTGTGGTGGTCGGGCACGTCGAGCGTGTCGATCTTGCGCAATTGCGGGAAGCCGAGCGCCCAGAGCCCTGACACGAGCAACGTGCCCATGCCGCCGAAGACCACCGCAAAGACGGCGCCGAAGCCGGATGCCATCATGCCGGCGCGAAACTCGCCAAGTTCGTTCGACGCGCCGATGAAGACCATGTTGACGGCGTTGACCCGGCCGCGCAGCTCGTCCGGCGTCCAGAGCGTGATCAGGATTTCGCGCACATAAACCGAGATCATATCGGCAGCGCCCATGACGACGAGCGCGGCGATCGAGATCCACGGCGTCGCCGAAAGACCGAAGACAACGGTACCGAGCCCGAAGAGCGCGACACCGGTGAACATGTAGAAACCGGCGCGGTGGCGGATCGGATGCGCCGCGAGCCAGACCGCCATACTGACGGCACCGATACCCGGAGCGGCGCGCAAGAGGCCGAGACCCCAAGGACCGAGATCGAGGATGTCGCGGGCAAAGACCGGCATCAGTGCGACCGCGCCGCCGAGCAGTACCGCGAAGAGATCGAGCGATATCGCGCCCAGAACCACCTTTTCGGCCTTGATGTAGCGGAAACCGGCGGTGATCGTCTCCCAGCTCTGGGCGGAGGCTTGCGTGCGGGTCGCGGGCTTCGGGATGGCAAAGACCATGAGCGCGGATGCCAGGAAGAAGCAGACGCCGACGGCATAGGGAACGACGGCGCCGAGCGCATAGATCAAGCCGCCGGCAACGGGGCCAACGATCATCGCCGTCTGCCAGGACGTCGAATTCCAGGCGATCGCATTGGGCAGATCTTCGGGCGGCACGAGATTGGGCGCCAGTGACTGGGACGCGGGCGCCAGGAAGGCGCGTTCGATGCCGAAGACGACCAGGATCGCATAGACCGGCCAGGGTGAAAACAATCCGGATACCGTCAGAAGCAGCAATGCCGTCGCGCAGAGCGTGCTGATGACCATGCAGATCCCCATGATCATGCGCCGGTTGTAGCGGTCCGCAGCCGCGCCAGTGACGAGGATCAGCACCAGTGACGGCAGAAACTGGAAGAGGCCGATCAGGCCGAGATCGAACGGGTCACGCGTAAGGTCATAGATCTGCCAGCCGACTGCGACAGAAATGATCTGGATCGCGAAGTACGCCAGGAAGCGCGAGAAGAAATAGCGGCGATAGCCGACATGCCGAAAGGCGGCAAAACGATGCGAGGCATGAACGGCGGACATGCGGAAGGGGCTCCTGCTGAGGCTCGGTTATCGTGCGGTCCCATGTTAAACATGATCGCGCCCGATAAACCGGCGTACTTGCTCGTTTAGGTCTCAATGTCTACATGTCTGTCAATAACGATTTGGAGACCGGCATGCTTGCTGTCATCGGCACCTTGAACTTCATCATCAACATCGCGTGGTTTCTGGTCATCGCGTCGGCCATCTTTTCCTGGCTCTACGCGTTCAACGTCATCAACGTGAACAACCAGGCGATCAACATGATCGGCCGCTCGCTCTATCAGCTGACGGAGCCGCTCTATCGCCCGATCCGCCGCGTGCTGCCCGACATGGGCGGCGTGGACCTGTCGCCCCTGGTGGTGCTGGTGATCCTCTATTTCATCCAGCTCTTCCTGAACACGACGGTCGCGCAGGCGCTGCTTGGCTGACGATGGCCAATCCGGCCTTCACCGCGCATGGCGACCACGTTCGCCTGACGGTACGCTTGACGCCGAACGGCGGCCGCGATGCCATTGATGGCTTGGAAGCGGCTGCCGACGGGGAAGAACATTTGAAAGTGCGCGTCAGCGCGGTTCCGGAAAAAGGCAAGGCCAACCAGGCGCTGATTGCCTTTCTTTCGAAGAAGCTCGGGCTTGCCAAGAGCAAGCTTTCCCTCATCTCAGGCGAAACGCAGCGCAAAAAAATCCTCCGGATCGATGGCGACCCGGAGGATTTGATAGAGCGACTTGCACAGTTGGTCGGCAAGTAAACTTACTTGGCGCCCTTGGCGCGCTCGACGGCTTCCTTGATCAGCTGCCTTGCGACGGAAGCATCCTTCCAACCAAAAATCTTCACCCACTTGCCGGGCTCCAGATCCTTGTAGTGCTCGAAGAAGTGCTCGATCTGCTTGAGCGTGATTTCCGGCAGGTCGGTGTATTCGTGCACCTTGTCGTAGCGCTGCGTCAGGTGAGCCGACGGAACCGCGATGATCTTTTCGTCCTGGCCGGAATTGTCTTCCATCATCATCACGCCGATCGGGCGGACATTGATGACGCAGCCCGGAACGAGCGGGCGGGTGTTGCAGATCAGAACGTCGATCGGATCGCCGTCGTCCGAGAGCGTGTGCGGCACAAAGCCGTAGTTACCCGGATAGGTCATCGGCGTGTAGAGGAAGCGGTCGACGACCAGCGTGCCGGCTTCCTTGTCCATCTCGTACTTGATCGGATGGCCGCCGACGGGAACTTCAACGATGACGTTGACATCTTCTGGTGGATTCTTTCCGATGGAAATCGCGTCGATGCGCATGGATCTACTCCAGGGTCAGTTTGAGAAGTTTGCCCCGTCGGATAAAGGGAAACATGCCGCGATGCAACATAACTTTCGTCCGAAATGCAGATTCAACCGGTCGTTTTGTCATCACCGAACGACCCGCATGATCGTCAAAATCTCGTTCGAGGGAGATCACGATGAACGGAAAGGTTGCATGCCTGTCGCTGGTCCTGTTGTCCGCCGGACCCGCGGTGGCCAATGAGAGCGTCTATGTCAACGTCAGCCGCGAAAAGTGCAAGACGATTAAAGAGGAGCCGGGCAGGTACTCCCTGATGACCTGCCCGGGCCATGGCGATTATCCGGCTCATTTCAAGGAGATGGATATCCGCCAGAGCTTCTCCTTCGGTCACCTCAACGAGCGCTACCGCAACGAGGCGTTCGAAACCTTCATCCCCTTCAACCACGCCGGCGCCACAGTGGAATGGCGCATTGTCAAAGGCGGCACCCCGGTCGCGACGATCCTGCGCTGGTTCATCGAGAACCCCGACCCGGCGACGGGAGCATCGGCACCGGCGCTTGAAGGGCAGGTTCTCGTCGTCTCCACGGTAGCCCAGAAGGACGACGGCAAGGGCTGCGTCGCCGGCTATGTCGATGCGCTCGCCAATCCCGATCCCAACGCGCTCGCCCGCAAGATCGCCGACGAGGTGGCGCCGACCTTCCGCTGTGGCGTCGACAAGGCGGTCTACCATGGCACGCAAGGCGACAAGGCAAGCGCACCGCGCAACGAACTGCCGGAATAGCGGCTGATCTCAAGCGGAAGCGGGAAAGCCTAGAGCGCCGTGCGTTCAAATGAACGCACAAAGGACGCTCTAGCACTTTGATTCTAGAGCATCTTTCCGCCTCCAGTGATTCCACTTGAGAGCGGGATGCTCTAGTTCCAGGCGAAGCCGACCTTCTTCAGGTGCTTGTCGCCGAAATCTTCCATGCCTTCGGCGATATCCGTGCCGCCGGCGCCCTGGAAGAACTGGTAGGCGTGTTCGCTATCCTCGAGGCACCAGACGACGAGGCCGCGGCAGCCGAGCGAACGCAACAGGCTCTTGGCTTCGCCGAAGAGAATGCGCCCGAGACCGATGCCCTGATATTCCGGCCGGAGATAGATCTCGTAGATCTCGCCCTCCTGCGGCAGGGCCTTGGCGCGGCTGAGGCCGAGCGTGGCGTAACCGGCAATGGTTCCGGCCACGTCGACGACGAGCAGCGTGGCAGGCCCGCGCGTCGCCTTGCGCCACCAGACCTCGTCGCGGCGGTTGACCATCTGAACCAGGGGACGGTGGGGGATGAGACCGCCATAGGCTTGCAGCCACGAAACGCGGTGCACATCGGCAATTGCCGACGCTTCCTGCGGCTCTCCGGGCCGAATCTCTATCGAAACAGTCTTCATGACTCGCGACTCTAAACGCACACAAGGCGAACAGGAATCCCGCCCGGTTGCCGGCCAGCGTTAACCCACAGGCAACTTTAACGGCACCCTATGGAAGGTTAACGCCTTTTTAACTTTATCCGCAAGTCGCCCATCCGTGGCACACACAGCAAAAAACCCCGGATCGCTCCGGGGTTTTTTCAGGCTCGGTAATGTCAGAAGCTTAAGCCGCGCCGGCAGTGCGGGCCTTTTCGAAGCGCTTGCGGTCGTTCGGGTCGAGATGCATCTTGCGCAGACGGATCGACTTCGGCGTCACTTCGACGAGCTCGTCGTCCTGGATCCAGGAGAGCGCGCGCTCCAGCGTCATGCGGATCGGCGGCGTCAGGCGAACGGCTTCGTCCTTGCCGGCGGCGCGCATGTTGGTGAGCTTCTTGCCCTTCAGCACGTTCACTTCCAGATCGTTGTCGCGGGTGTGGATGCCGATGATCATGCCGGCATAGACCTTCTCGCCAGCATCGATGATCATCGGGCCGCGGTCTTCCAGGTTGAACATCGCATAGGCAACCGATTCACCGGCATCGTTCGACAAGAGAACGCCGTTGACGCGGCCACCGATCTCGCCCTTGTAAGGCTGGTAGGCGTGGAACAGGCGGTTCATGATCGCCGTGCCGCGGGTGTCGGTCAGAAGTTCCGACTGGTAGCCGATGAGGCCGCGGGTCGGAGCGAAGAACACCAGGCGGACGCGGTTGCCGCCGGACGGACGCAGCTCGACCATCTCGGCCTTGCGCTCCGACATCTTCTGCACGACGACGCCGGAATGCTCTTCGTCAACGTCGATGACGACTTCTTCGATCGGCTCGAGCATCTGGCCGTTGTCGTCCTTGTGCATGACGACGCGCGGACGCGACACGGCAAGCTCGAAGCCTTCGCGGCGCATGGTTTCGATCAGAACGGCGAGCTGCAGTTCGCCGCGGCCGGACACGAAGAACGAATCCTTCTCGGAGGATTCTTCGATCTTCAGCGCAACGTTGCCTTCGGCTTCCTTGAACAGGCGGTCGCGGATGACGCGGCTGGTGACCTTGTCGCCTTCGGTGCCGGCAAGCGGGCTGTCGTTGACGATGAACGACATGGTGACGGTCGGCGGGTCGATCGGCTGGGCGGTCAGCGCTTCGGCAACGGACGGATCACAGAACGTGTCGGCGACGGTGCCCTTGGTGAGACCGGCGATCGCAACGATGTCACCGGCATGCGCTTCTTCGATCGGCTGACGCTCGATGCCGCGGAAGGCGAGGATCTTCGAGATACGGCCATTTTCCAGCAGCTTGCCGTCCTGGCCCAGAACCTTGACGGCCTGGTTCGGCTTCAGCGAACCCGAATGAACGCGGCCGGTGATGATGCGGCCGAGGAAGGGGTTGGCTTCGAGGATCGTGCCGATCATGCGGAACGGGCCTTCGGCAACCGTCGGCTCGGGAACGTGCTTCAGCACGAGATCGAGCAGCGGCGCCATGCCCTGGTCCTTCGGACCTTCCGGGGCGACGTTCATCCAGCCATCGCGGCCCGAACCGTAGAGGATCGGGAAGTCGAGCTGCTCGTCGGAGGCGTCGAGGTTGGCGAAGAGGTCGAAGACTTCGTTGATGACTTCTTCGTGGCGACCATCCGGACGGTCGATCTTGTTGATCGCGACGATCGGCTTCAGGCCGACCTTCAGCGCCTTGCCGACGACGAACTTCGTCTGCGGCATCGGGCCTTCGGAAGCGTCGACGAGAACGATGGCACCATCCACCATCGACAGGATGCGCTCGACTTCACCGCCGAAGTCGGCGTGGCCGGGGGTGTCGACGATGTTGATGCGCACGCCCTTCCACTCGACCGAGGTCGCCTTGGCAAGAATGGTGATGCCGCGCTCTTTTTCGATGTCGTTGGAGTCCATGACGCGTTCGGCAACGCGCTGGTTTTCGCGGAACGAGCCCGACTGCTTCAGGAGCTCGTCAACAAGGGTCGTTTTCCCATGGTCAACGTGCGCGATAATCGCGATGTTACGAATGCTCATTTTTCGTCTCGGAAGGTTTAGGGCACGCCCCGATGGGCCACGCCGCTTTTTCAATGGTCGGGCTCATACAGGTTTTTTTGCGATTGCGAAAGGGGGGCGCGCGCAAGAGCCTGACCCCGAAGTCCCGGCAGGCCATGGGTTTGCCACTGGAAAGGGCCTTGCCAGCAGGGTTTGGAAAGGGATCTGTGAGGGCCCGAACGCTCATGCGACGGCAGCCGGATCGAGCGTCACCCGCCACAGTTCCTGGTCCTGCCGATCCATCAGCCGCACCGTCATCTGCTTCGTCTGGCCGTTGATATCGACGATGCCGAAGAACTGCAGGCCGGCCGAAGGCGGCAGGTTGCTGTCGACGCCGCCGCCAGACGCCTTGATGAAGCGGACATCGGGGCCGAACGTCATGTCCAGCTCCTTCGGCCCATAGGTGCCGGAATGCAGGGGACCGGAGACGAACTCCCAGAACGGGAGGAAATCCTTGAACGCCGCCCGTGACGGATCGTAGTGATGCGCCGCCGTGTAATGGACATCAGCCGTCAGCCAGACGAGGTTGTCGATCGCATTGTCCCTGATGAAGCGCAGCAGATCCGCAAACTCGGTCTCCCGGCCCATGGGCGGGCCATCGTCGCCGTTGGCGATCGCATCGGATCCGCGCCGGTTGGCATAGTCGTCCCAGACGACGAGGCCGATCGGCATGTCGCAGGCAATCACCTTCCACACGGCACGCGAGGCGGCAAGCTCCCGCTTCAGCCAGTCCGCCTGCCGCCAGCCGAACAGCGCGCCGCCACCGTCTTTGCCCTGGTTGGCGCCGCGATAGGAGCGCAGGTCGACGAAGAACACATCTAGCAGCGGCCCATAGCCGACCTTGCGGAAGATGCGGCCGGGCTGCGTCGCGACGTTGCGTATCGGCGTCATCTCGTGGAACGCGCGGGCTGCCCGTTCCGCGTAGACGGCGACGTCCTTTTCCGGATAGCGGGCATCGTCGCGAAGGTCGGTCGAAGCCGACCAGTTGTTCAAGACCTCATGATCGTCCCATTGATAAAAGGTGGGACAGACGGCATTCAGCTGCCGCACATGATCGTCGAGCAGATTGTATTTCCATTGCCCGCGATATTCCTCGAGCGTTCGCGCCACGTCACGCTTTTCATGGGTCACCACCCGGTTCTTCCAGACGCCGCCGTCGCGCAGCTGGATCTCGTCAGGAATAGGATTGTCGGCATAGATCGTATCGCCGGAATGGATGAAAAAATCCGGCTCATGCAGCCGCATGGTCGAATAGGTCTTCATGCCGACATCATCGATTCCCCAGCCCTGGCCGGCGGTATCGCCGGACCAGACGAAGCGGACCGAGCGCTTGCGCAAGGGTGCTGTGCGAAACCGGCCGGTGACCGGTTCGGAGACCCGGTTGACATCATAAAGATCGGTGGCGGTGAACCGGTAGAAGATGTCGTGGTCCGGCAGCAATCCGTCGAGCGAACACTTGATCGCACAATCCGTCTGCGGCGTCGCTGTGAGATCGGCAAGGCGAACCGGATTGGAGAAGCTCTCGGTGGTCGAATACTCGACCGACACCTTCGACGGTCGATCCACCCGCGTCCAGATCATGCCGGAGGACGTATCGACATCGCCCGATTGCACGCCATGTATGAACTCCGGCCGGCCGTAGCCTCTCGCATAGAAGGGTGTCGCAAGACCGGACGAGGCCACGAAGCCCGCGGCACCGGCGGAAAGCAGGAAAGAACGCCGGGAAAGCGTCTTGAGGATATCGGCCAAACAGACCTCCGATTCGGCAGCGCGACCGCGCGTGCCGGACCTTTGGTCATGCCGATGTCAGCGACGTAACAACGGCATGAAACTATTTGAACGGTTTGGCGACAGTTCAGTGAAGGTTGGGGCACTTCGCTCTGCATCGGAGCAATGGCTTTCGCTGCCAATGCTGCTATCAAAGTAGATAGCCCGGCAGCTTTCGCGAATCCGGGCAATGATCCCGCCTCATGCCGCCGCGCGGCGACACCGATATCGACAGGTCATCATCGTGTCTCACTTCGCCAACACGCCCGCCCGCGATCGCCTGGAACAGATCCTGAGCCGGGTCAACGATCGCCGGCACGAAGAAAAGGCCTTCGTGCGCCTCTATGCGGAACGTGCCCGCGCGGAAGCTGATGCCGCCGACCGCCGGCGGCAAGACGGCGCGAGCCTTGGTGCGCTCGACGGCAAGATCGTTTCGATCAAGGATCTCTTCGACGTGGCGGGCGAGCAAACGCTTGCCGGTTCCATCATCCGTCGCGATGCGGCACCGGCCCAAAGAGACGCGCTCGTCGTCCAGCGGCTGCGCGCCGCGGGTGCCGTAATCATCGGCAAGACCCACATGACCGAGTTCGCCTTCACCGCGGTCGGCCTCAACCCGCACTATCCGGTGCCCGGAAACGCCACCGACCAGCGGCTCATCCCCGGCGGCTCGTCTTCCGGTGCCGGGGTTTCGGCGGCCGAAGACACCTGCGACATCGCCATCGGTTCCGACACCGGCGGCTCGATACGAATCCCCGCAGCGCTCAACGGCATCGTCGGCTTCAAACCGACGGCCAGCCGCGTTCCGCTCGATGGTTCCTTTCCGCTGTCGCCGAGCCTCGATTCGCTCGGGCCGCTCGCCCGAACCGTTGCCGATTGCGCGATAACAGACGCCGTGATGGCCGGTGAGCAACCGATACCGCCTGTCGCCCGCCCGATTGCAGGACTTCGCATCGGTATTCCCCGGGGAAGGCTGCTCGAAGAGCTCTCGCCCGAAATCGCCAATGCCTTTGCCGCAAGCCTCGACCGGCTGGCCAAGGCGGGCGCCGAGATCGTCGACTGTACACTCGATGACTTGATTGAGCGGCTTGCCGAAGCAACGCGAATCGGCTCGATCGCCGGCCTGGAAGCAAGCCGCATCCATGCCGGCTGGCTAAATGACGATGGTGCTCCCGTCGATGACAGGGTCAAGCTCCCGCTTCGCCGCCGCCTCACCGTACGGGATGCAGCCATCTCGGCCCTGTTGGAAACTCGGCGCGCACTCGCCGCCGCCATGGACGAGCGGCTTTCGCCCTTCGATCTCATCGCACTGCCGACGACACCGATCGCCGCCGTGCCGATCGCCAGCGTCGAAACGGACGTGGCGGAATACAACCGCGTCGAGGGACTGCTCCTACGCAATTGCCAGGTTGCCAACCAGTTCGATCTCAACGCCATCACCCTGCCGATGCCGGGTCTCGTGCGGCCGGCCGGACTGATGCTGGTTGGGCGAAACGGAACCGATGCGACCGTACTGGCCTCAGCCCTTTCGGCCGAGGCGCTGCTTCAGGAAAATTGAGCGTCGCCCGATGGTCATCGAATGAAACACCGGCCTGTAAACAGGCCGGTTCAGCAGTCGCTGTCGATAAGGACATCGAGCGGGCACGAATCCCGTCGAAATCGGACCCCGCAACGCCCTGTTCTCTACGGCCGATCGCTCGCGCCTTGATGCGCCAAGCATGCCGAGTGAAGTGCGCGCCGATTTTGCGACAGCGATATGCGATGAAGCAGAATTGATCGCGGCGCGCTTTAGCGTGAGCGCTTCAAGGCCCGAAGGATCAGCCAGACGGGTACGCCGATGATCAGCAGCGCCATGACCATATGCCAGATAGAAAATGTCATGCTCATACGCCTCCCCTAGCGCTGGCGATAAGCGGCCGCGAACTCTCCCGAAATCCGACGCGTCGCCGATTGGAACCCGGCCAGAATAGGATATCCATGATTCGATTCGCAACCGATGCTGGATTACGTTCCAAGAATACTTCGTGGAGGAGACACGCTCCGCTCAATGCATCGTTTCGCCGGAGATCTCGTCGCGGAGGATGCGGAAGGCATCTTCAAGCGCGGCGACCAGGACATCGGTCAGTTCGTCGCCGTCATTGTTCGCGAGATAGAGGGCAACCATCGAATCGGATGGGTCGCGGTAATGCTCGATATCGTTTGACATATCATTGTCCTTCATTCGCCGTGTCACATCCCGGCCATTGCGGTGACGATAGGCGAAGGGACTTGCGTAAAGCTGGATGCATGACGTCCGGCGAAGGGCACAGCATGCAGCCTCGCGTTATTCTCCATGTGCTCCCTAACGGGATCGACCGACAAAGGATAGAGGATAGCGACCTATTTCGCTCGCGCCGGGCGCGCGGGCACGCTAGAGCATGGCGCGGACGAACGGCGCGGGAATGAGCATGTCGAAGAAAACCAAGAGCGACGAAACCGCTGACGTGCAGCGCCTGAAGCTCGATTTTCCCGATATCCACGCCGATCTCATGGCCGGCCGCATTCCGTCTCTGCGCAAGGCGCTTGTTGCGGCAGGGCTCAAGGACGAGCGCACCCGCCTCGACAAACTCAAGAATTCCTGGACCAAGGCAAGCCCCGCCGAGCGTGAGACTTTCCTGAAGTGGCTGAGCAGCAATGGCGCCGTGGAAATGGCCTCCGCACAAGCAGAAAACGATCCGCCGCTCGTGGCGCACCAAGCCGCGGCGATTGCCAGCGGTCGCTATCTGCTTCCTGAAACGATCGCCGAAATCCGCACCATCATGAACCGCCGGCGGATGCGCGCGAACGACATCATGGCCGAGATGGGTTTTGCAGGCGACGACATGTCCCTCACCCGCGCTTTGTCCAAGGGCGCAAGCCTGCGACTGTCCGTCATCGCCGCGCTGGAAACCTGGCTCCGCAACAACGCGGTGGATTGAGTCCGCCGGGCGATTTCGCACCTCCGGCGTCACCCTCCTCCGCCGGTCCCGACCCGCTTTTCGAGCGCAACGGTCGTGGCCGCGTTCAATGTAAGAAAATTACAACCTAAAACTGAGCCGATCCTTGAAAGCACAAAAGCGGTGCTTTATGTAATGGATTATGGCTCAGAGCAACCACACGTCGATCTTGTGCTACGACCTCGCGCCTGACGAGGAGGCCAGACACGCGCTGGAGGAAACCTTCGTCGCCTACGCCAATATGCTCGCAATGCTCGATGAACTCGCCGGAGAAAAGGCGGGGGCCAACCTCGTAACACTGCACGAGCTTGCCTACGAAACGGTCCGCGAGCGTACGGGGCTTCCGGCACGGATGGTCACGCTCGGACTGCGCGACTTCGCGGCGAACCGGGGACAGGCGGCCAACGCCGAAAGGCTGCCGCTGGACGACAAGCTTTTTGCAATCAAGGGACCGTCGGATCTGACCGTCGCCACCGTGCGCGGTCGCGTCGCCATCCCCTACGATGTCGCCGGCTATTCGCCCGGCACCTTGAATATCTTCGCCGCCCAGCTCGTTGCACAAGACGGCGGCTATCAGATCCACATCGGCGTCACCACGCATTCCGACCGAACGGAGAAGAAAATGATGACGAATGAAGGCATCCTATCGCGCATGGGCCGCTTGATCGCCGGTCTCGCCAATGCCGCCGTCGACAAGGCGGAAGGCAGCAACAAGATCGTGATCGTCGAACAGGCGCTCCGCGAAATCGACGCCGCCGCCGAAGAAGCCCGGGTCGATATCGGACAGGCGCGTGCCGAGGAATACCGCATCCTCAGCCGCCGCGACGAAATCGGCGCCGATCTCACGAAACTGGACGAAAAGATCCGGACCGCGATCTCCGCCGCCCGAGAGGACCTCGCCAAAGCCGGCGTCGCACGCCAGATCGATCTGGAATCGCAGCTTGCCGCTCTGGACAAGGCGCTGGCCGGCGCCCGCACCGATCTCGAAGAGGGCCAGCAGGCGCTCCAGGCGGTCCTCGCCACCCGCCGCGAAGCCGAAGCGCGGCTCGCCGATCTCAAGCGCAGCATCGCCCAGTTCCCCGAGAGCAAGGCTTCAGGCCTGGCAAAGGCCAGCCCCGTTGATGGTGCAGCCCGTGCCGCCGCCGCCGTCTCCCGCGCCACCGGGGTTCCGGGCGGAAATCACAGCGACAGTGTAGAACTGGACGAACTCGACCGCCTGCATCGCGACCGGGCGATCGAGGCAAGGCTGGCCGAGTTCAAGGCAAAGCAGCACTAACGCCCATGCTGTTCTTCCTCGCCCCGGAATCCCTGCCATTCGCGATTGCGGCGGTGATGCTGGCCGCCTTCACCGGCATCGAGATCCTCTGCCTGCTGCTCGGCTTTTCGCTGGGCGAGGCGATCGACAAGGCCTGGCTGGACGACCACAACGCGCTCGGCGGACTGATGTCCTGGTTCAATGTCGGCGGCGTGCCGCTGCTTGTTCTGCTGATGCTTTTCCTCGGCCTCTTCGCCATGACCGGGTTTGTCATTCAGGCGGTGGCAGGAGCCCTGTGGGCGCCGCTGCCGACGCTTGCCGCGGCCCTGCCGGCGCTCGCCTTCTCGCTACCCGCAGTTCGCGCGTCGAGCCGGTGGGTGGCGAAGATCGTCCCGCGTGACGAAAGCTATGTCGTCGACCTCGGCGATTTCGTCGGCCGCAGCGGCGAAGTCACCGTCGGTCCGCTGGACCAGGGCCTGCCGGGACGCATCCGCCTCAAGGATCGCCACGGCAACTGGCACGTACTGCGCGCACGGGCCGCCCGCAACGAGCAGCCGATCGCCATCGGCGCACAGGTACTGATCGTTGATCGCGCATCAGACATTTTTATTGCGATATCCGCGCCGTCGGACCTGCTGACGCCGCCCAATCCTTAATCCTTCCTCATCGGAGCAACCATGTTTTACGAACTCTTGGTGCCGGCCGGCATCGGCATCGTCCTGATCCTCGGCATCGGCTTTGTTCTTGCATCGCTCTATACCCGCTCGAGCCGGGATGAAGCCTATGTGCGCACCGGCCTCGGCGGCCAGAAGGTGGTCCTCGACGGAGGCTCCATCGTGCTGCCTATCTTCCACTCGATCGCCCGCGTCAACTTGAAGACGCTCCGCCTCGAGGTCCGCCGCGGCGAAGGCGACGCGCTGATCACCAAGGATCGTATGCGCGTCGATATCGGCGCGGAATTCTATGTCCGCGTGAAACCCGATGCCTCCTCGATCGCGCTTGCGGCCCAGACGCTCGGCGACCGCACCAATGACGCGGAGCAACTGCGCGTGCTGATCGAGGCGAAGTTCGTCGACGGCCTGCGCTCGGTTGCCGCCACCATGAGCCTCGACGCGCTGCAGGAGCAGCGCATGGATTTCGTCAAGGCGGTGCAGGAAGCAGTCGGCGCCGACCTGCAGTCGAACGGCCTCGAGCTCGAATCGGTCTCGCTGACCCGCCTCGACCAGACGGATATCAAGCATTTCAACGCCAACAACTTCTTCGACGCCCATGGTCTGGCGGCGCTGACCCGCATCACCGAGGGCCGCAAGAAGGAGCGCAACGAGATCGTCCGCGACACCGAAGTCGCCATCGCCCAGAAGGACCTGGAAGCGCGCCAGCAATCGCTGGCGATCGAGCGCACCAAGCGCGAGGCGGAACTGAACCAGGAGCGCGACATCGCCAACAAGTCGGCCGCCACCCGGGCCGAAACCGCGCAGCAGGAGCAGGCCGCCAAGCGCGCGGAAGAAGAAGCCCGCATTGCCACCGAACAGGCGATTGCCGAGCGCGAGGCGACCGCCAAGCAGGTTCGTGAAAACGCCAACATCGACGCGACCCGGTCTGTTCAGCAGCGCGACACGGAAGCCAAGCGCGACCTGCAGATCGTCTCTCAGGAAAGCGCCATCGCCGTCGCCAACAAAAGCCGCGAGGAATCGGAAGCCAAGGCCAAGGCCGAAAACGCCCGCGCCCTGGCGATTGCCGCAGAAGAAAAGGTCGAAACCGCAAAGGCCGTGGAAATCGCCGAACGCGAACGCCAGATCGCCGTCATCGACGCCCGCAAGAACGCCGAAACCGAAGCAACGGCCGTGACCGTTGGCGCCGAAGCCGAAAAGCAGGCGGCCCTCGACCAGGCCGATGCGATCAAGACGCTCGCCACCGCCGAAGCCGAAGCGGCCATCATCAAGGCCAAGGGCGTGCTCGAAACCGGCAAGGCCGCGGCCGAAAGCGAGGCCCTGCTCAACGAAGCCCGCAACAAGCTGAGCTCCGCCATCATCGAGTTCGAGATCCTACGCGAGCGCATCCGCATCATTCCCGAAGCGCTGGCTGAAGCGGTCAAGCCGATCGAGAAGATCTCCGACATCCGCATCTTCGACACCGGCGGCATGCTCGGCCGCGGTGCAGGCGGCGAAGGCGCCAAGAACGGCATCGGCCTCGGCGACGGCCTTGCGGGCCAGCTACTCGCCTACCAGGCCAACAAGCCGGTCCTCGACCAGCTGCTGAAGGAGGCCGGCTTCAACGGCGAGAACGCCATTTCCTCGCTGCTCGGCGACCTACAGGCCCCGGCACCTGCGGAGAAAGCACCGAAGAAGTAAGGCAAGACTGACAAGATCCCTGACCCCTCGTGGGGCCGGGGATCCGACTGTGAGCAGTCACCGACGCTGCCGCTCCGACCGGGAAATCCGGCCTACGAGCTGGAGAACGTCCGCCCGCCTCGCTCCCTTTTTAGCGACAGGCCATGGGTCGGTCAAAATGCGGGCGCACCGTGGCGCGTGTTGCTTGCCCCGAGCGCCGCTGTTTCCGCAAGTTGCCGAGAACTGGGCAAATACATCCACAAGTGCTAATATTTTCGCGCCGAGGGTTCCAGACGAACCGGTCTCGCAGCCGATAATCAGACAAACGCGAATTGTTTGCAGCCAATTGCCGCGCCGTCGGGCGACCGCTCCATGAGTGCTGTCGATGTCCGACGACATCAACGTGGAGGAAAAGCCAATGGCCTGGAGGAGATCTCAGGCGGGTTCGACAAGGTAGGCAGCACGGCCGGGCAACTGTCTGCCGAGCAAAAGGCAGCCCTTTCGGCACTGGTCGGGCCGATGATGCCGACGCTCAACGGGCTGTTCGACAAGGTGTTGGCCATCCCCGGCGTTTCAGACATCCTAAAGCCGACGATCGACGCATTGAAGGCCAAGCTCGCCGGCCTGTCGGCCTGACAGAGCGGCTAGAGAGAGAGAGAGAGAGAGAGAGAGAGAGAGAGAGAGAGAGAGAGAGAGAGAGAGAGAGAGACCGCCGGCCTTTTGCGCGCTGCGCGGACCGGCGGCAATTGTCATCGACAAAATCGAACGAAGGAGGATCAGCCATGGCTGACAAATCGACATTCACCTCGGAAGAATGGACGCTGCTCTTGGAGAGCGTGATGATGGCCGGCATTGCCGTGACGGCGGCAGAGCCGAGCGGCCTCTGGGGTATGCTGAAGGAGGGCATCGCCAATAGCAGCGCGCTTCTGCAGGCAAAATCGGATGCCGCAAATCCTCTTGTCAAAGCGCTTGTCGCCGACTTCGAAACCTCGGAAGGACGGACCGCCGCCCGCGACGGCCTGCAGGCAAAACTCAAAGGTACCAAGCCCCAAGAAATGAAGACTCGTTGCATTGAAACGCTGCGGCAGGCCCGAACCACCGTCGAGACCAAGGCGCCCGGCGACGCCGGGGCATTCGCCGCATGGCTGTACCAGATCAGCCAACGGGTGGCAGAGGCCGCCAAGGAAGGTGGCTTCATGGGCTTTGGCGGCGTTGCGGTGAGCGACGCGGAGAAAGCTACCTTGTCGGAAATATCGGTAGCTCTGAAAGTCGCCTGACGCAGGCCCTGCCGGAGCAGGTCACGTCGTGCAACGGGCCTTTGACGGAACTACGAGATTCGCGCCGCCATCTCTGGCCGTTTGACGAACTGCGGCATGATTGCGACGATTGAGTCGAAGAAAATATGGCGGAGAGGGTGGGATTCGAACCCACGGTACGGTTGCCCGTACGCCGCATTTCGAGTGCGGTGCTTTCGACCACTCAGCCACCTCTCCGCTTTGCTGGTCGGCGCTTGGTTAGCGCGGTCGGGTTCATAGCGGCAGATTCGGGTGCTGGCAAGTGCCTGTTTGAAGAATATGTAACGGCTCTGTTGCTTTCGCCTTGACACACACGCGCGATTCCTTGTAATCCGCGCAATGAAGTGGTGTGGCCTGGCCATTCCGCATCGGGTGTGATTTGCGCCCTTTCACCGGTGGATATCCTTTTGGGCATTCCACTCAACTGTCGACTGACAAAAAGACGGCCTTGTCCTCGGGCAGAGAGCCGGATCGAACATGAAAGGATAAAAAATGTTCGCAGTCATCAAGACCGGCGGTAAGCAGTACCGCGTGGCCGCCAACGACGTCCTCACCATCGAAAAGCTGGAAGGCGTTGCAGGCGACAAGATCGAATTCACCGAGATCCTGATGGTCGGCGTTGGCGCCGATGCAACCATCGGTGCTCCGTTTGTCGAAGGCGCCGTTGTCAGCGCTGAAGTTGTGGAACAGGGTCGCGCCAAGAAGGTCATCGCCTTCAAGAAGCGTCGCCGCCAGAACTCCAAGCGCTCGCGCGGTCACCGCCAGCACCAGACGACCGTCCGCATCCTGGACATCGCTGCTGCCGGTGGCAAGGCGAAGAAGGCTTCGAAGAAGACCGAAGCTGCCGCCGAAGCCGCTGCAAACTGAGTTCAGGGATCTAAGGTTTAAAGGAGAACACCAATGGCACACAAAAAAGCTGGCGGTTCGTCGCGTAACGGTCGCGATTCTGAGTCCAAGCGCCTTGGCGTGAAGAAGTTCGGCGGCGAAAACGTCGTTGCAGGCAACATCATCGTGCGCCAGCGCGGCACGAAGTGGCATCCGGGCGCCAATGTCGGCCTCGGTAAGGACCACACGATTTTTGCACTTACGGCCGGCAATGTGGACTTCCGTACGAAGGCCAATGGCCGCGTGTACGTGTCTGTAATGCCGAAAGCCGAAGCAGCGGAATAAGCCGGTAGCGCTCTAAAACAGCCGGCGTCTCATCGACCCGGCTGACGCACCTGATGGTTCCAAGCCAGACTTCAAAGGGGAGATGGGGCAATACCCAACTCCCCTTTTTCGTTTCTGGAGGAAACCATGCAAACCGAGTTGTTGAGGGAAGACCAATCCCGGTCTCCCGAGCAGAGGCTGAGGCCCCAACGGTCAAGGACCGATTGCCCGATATTGTTGTCACCCAGGCTCGTTCTGCGCGCGCCCCATGAAGACGATATCGACGCCCTTGCCCATCTTGCCAACAATGCCAATGTCGCGACCATGGTCTCGCGCATGCCGCACCCGTATACGACGGCCGATGCCGCCGACTTCGTGCGACGCGCGAAAGCCGGCACGATTGGCAAGTGCGTCTACGCGATTACCAAGGCGGACAATGGCGCATTTCTCGGTTGCTGCGGTATCGAGCCGCATCCCGACGGCAAGACGGCGGAACTTGGCTATTGGCTGGGCGAACCATACTGGAACCAGGGCTATGCCACCGAGGCGGCCCAGGTCCTGACCGACATGGCCTTCCGCACCCGCGATATCGACCAGATCGATGCGCGCTGCCGGGTCATGAACCTCGCATCCCGCCGGGTCATCCAGAAGTGCGGCTTCCAGTTCCAGGGAAGCGGCATGGTCGGCAGCCTGGCGCTCGGCGGCTCGATCGCTGTCGAATGGTACCGGCTCGACCGCAAGACCTGGGTCTCCTTGAGAAGCTGGGGAGGCATGCGATGAACGCGCTCGTTTCCGAACGCCAGCGGGTCGTCGCCCGCCCCGGTCCCGGGCCCTGCCCGGTCATCGAGACGAAGCGTCTTGTCCTGCGCCCGCACCGGCGAAATGACGCCGAGGCGATCGCCCAGTCGCTCGGCGATTTCCAGGTGGCGCGCATGCTTGCGCGCGTTCCGGCGCCCTACGACCTGCAGGATGCGCTCGACTGGCTGACGGCGCAGACCTCAGGCCTGACGCCCGACTGGACATTCGCCGTCACCACTGGCGACGACGTGCATATCGGTTGCGTCGGCATCGAGCTCAGGCACGGCCAATGGAATGTCGGCTACTGGCTGAACCGCTTCTACTGGGGCAAGGGTATTGCCTCCGAGGCGGTCTATGCCGCGGTCGAGCGCTTCTTCCGCCGCATGCCGGAAACGATGCTGCA
The DNA here is from genome assembly GCF_001429285.1 of Ensifer sp. Root278. Taxonomy (GTDB): domain Bacteria; phylum Pseudomonadota; class Alphaproteobacteria; order Rhizobiales; family Rhizobiaceae; genus Ensifer. Next base: position 167,317 of record NZ_LMJJ01000042.1, on the reverse strand, counting down.
TTCCGGCGTCTTTGCCGACAATCCGGGCTCGCTGAAGGTGCAGGAAAAGATCGGCTTTCAGATCACCGGCTGCACCCAGGTCTATGCGCTCGCCCGCAACGCCATGGTCGCGCATATCGAAACCCGGCTGACCGCTGCCGATCTGCACCGACCGCATTGAACGACATCCCCCGCGAAGCTCGCCTTTGCGGGGGATTTTTCATGAAAGCGTGAAGCCGACTGGCAGGTGATCGGAGCCCTTGGCGTCATATTCCGTCCAGGCGTCCGTCAACCGCGGAACGAGGCCGGCGCTTAAGAAACAATAGTCGAGGTGCATGCGTTTTTCGGGGTTTTCGGGATGAATCCAGCTATAGCTTTCCGGCGTCAGTCGACCGAGATGGGCAAGCACGTCGACCGGATTCTCAAGCCGCAGCGAACGGCCATAGTAGGCATCGCGCGCACCCACCATGGCACAATATTCCGGCGTCTCCGGCTCCATGTTGAAATCGCCCATGACGACGAAGTCCTCCGGATGCGGCGGCTCGGCAAGGCCGAAATCGACCGCCCCGGTGATCGCGCCACCTTCGAGCGGATAGCCGAGCAACCGGTCCTTCAGGTAGCGGATCTGGGCGATGCGCTCGGCGGGAAGCACATGATCGAGATGCACGGAATAGACCCGGAGCGGACCGCCGGGCGTCGCGATCAACGCTTCGGTCGCACCGCGCTGCAGGTTCATCGGGCTGATCGTGCGGGTGCGTGGCAGGGGGATCAGCCGCGTCGCAAGGATCGGCCAGCGCGACAGGATCATGTTGCCGAACTGGAAGCGGCGGCTGACGGGGCGGCCATCTTCGATCGTCGAGCCGACGTCGATATCGCAGGGCGCGTGAAAGGCCGCGAAATGACCCGGGAACAACTTTTCGAAGCGGGCGACGAGATCGACGTGATCGTTGCGATGAAAACCGCGCGTTACTTCCTGCAACGCAATGATGTCGGCGTCCCCGACCGAGGCCGCGATGCGTTCGGGGTCGAAGCGGCCGTCGAGACCGATGCCGTATTGGATGTTGTAGCTGACGAACCGCACGATATTCTTTGACCTCCGAATAAACCGCCTATATCGATGGCGGCAAATTAAGACCGCGCACCTACACCGAACAGATGGCAGCCCAATGAAATTTCTCGACGAAACGAAAGTCTATATCCGCTCCGGCGACGGCGGCGCAGGCGCCGTCTCGTTCCGGCGCGAGAAGTTCATCGAGTTCGGCGGACCGGACGGCGGCGATGGCGGTCGCGGCGGCGATGTCTGGGTGGAGGCCGTCAACGGTCTCAACACCCTGATCGACTTCCGCTACCAGCAGCACTTCAAGGCCAAGACCGGCCAGCACGGCATGGGTCGCAACCGCACCGGCGCCGGCGGCGACGACGTGACGCTGAAGGTGCCGGTCGGCACCCAGATCTTCGAGGAAGACAACGAGACGCTGATCGTCGACATGGTGGCCGAAGGCCAGCGCTACCGGCTGGCCGCCGGCGGCAATGGCGGCTTCGGCAACGCCCGCTTCAAGTCGTCCACCAACCAGGCGCCGAACTGGGCCAATCCAGGCCTCGAAGGCGATGAGAAGACCCTCTGGCTGCGGCTGAAGCTGATCGCCGACGCCGGTCTGGTCGGCCTGCCGAATGCCGGCAAGTCGACCTTCCTCGCCGCCTGCACCCGTGCGCGTCCGAAGATCGCCAACTACCCGTTCACGACGCTCCATCCCAATCTCGGCGTCGCGACCATCGACGGCAACGAATTCATCATCGCCGATATCCCGGGTCTGATCGAAGGCGCGCATGAGGGTGTGGGCATCGGCGACCGCTTCCTCGGCCATGTCGAGCGCACCCGCGTGCTGCTGCATCTGGTTTCCGCCCAGGAAGAAGATGTCGCCAAGGCCTATAAGACGGTGAAGTACGAGCTCGAAGCCTATGGCGGCGGCCTCGAGGACAAGCCGCAGATCGTCGCGCTGTCGCAGATCGACGTGCTCGACGAGGACGAATTGAAGGTGAAGGCCAAGGCGCTGGCAAAGGCCTGTGGCGAACAGCCCCTTCTGCTTTCCGCCGCAGTCGGCAAGGGCATGACCGAGGCGCTGAGGGCGCTGCGCAGCGTCATCGTCGCCGCCAAGGCCGGCGAAGGCTTCGGCGAGGAGAACCTCTAAGATGACCAAGACCCGCAAGCCGCTTTTGAAGTATCGCCGGGTCGTCATCAAGATCGGGTCGGCATTGCTGGTCGACCGCGCCACCGGGCTGAAGAAAGCCTGGCTCGACGCGATGTGCACCGATATCGCCAATCTCAAGGCCAAGGGCGTCGAAGTGCTGGTCGTCTCCTCGGGCGCGATCGCGCTCGGCCGCAGCGTGCTCAACGTGCCGGCGGGCGCGCTCAAACTGGAAGAAAGCCAGGCCGCCGCCGCCGTCGGCCAGATCGCGCTGGCGCGCGCCTGGTCGGAGAGCCTCTCGACCGATGCGATCGTCGCTGGCCAGGTGCTGCTGACGCTCGGCGACACCGAGGAGCGCCGCCGTTATCTCAATGCCCGCGCCACCATCAACCAGCTGCTGAAGCTCGGTGCCGTGCCGATCATCAACGAGAACGACACGGTCGCAACGACCGAAATCCGCTATGGCGACAATGATCGCCTCGCCGCCCGAGTCGCCACCATGGTCGGCGCCGACCTTCTGGTGCTGCTCTCCGACATCGACGGGCTCTATACCGCCCCGCCGCATCTCGACCCGAATGCCCGCTTCCTCGAAACGATCGCCGAGATCACGCCGGAGATCGAGGCCATGGCCGGTGGTGCCGCGTCCGAGCTTTCGCGTGGCGGCATGCGCACCAAGATCGATGCCGGCAAGATCGCGACGACCGCCGGCTGCGCCATGATCATCGCCTCCGGCAAGCCCAACCATCCGCTCGCAGCAATCGAAGAAGGCGCCCGCTCCTCCTGGTTTGCCCCCTCGGGTTCACCGGTGACCGCGCGCAAGACCTGGATTGCCGGGCAATTGCTGCCCGCCGGAACGCTCAGCGTCGACGCCGGCGCCGAAGAGGCGCTGCGCTCTGGCAAGAGCCTGCTGCCGGCCGGCGTTCGCGACGTCACCGGCAGCTTCAGCCGCGGCGATACCATCGCTATTCTCGGCACATCGGGCCGCGAGATCGCCCGCGGTCTCGCCGGCTACGACGCCGACGAAGCGCGCCAGATCGCCGGCAAGAAGTCGGCCGAGATCGCTGCGATCCTCGGCTATGCCGGCCGCGCCGCCATGGTGCATCGCGACGATATGGTGATGACCGGAAAACGCGCCCAAGAAGAGGGCAGCCGGAAGGATGAGGTCCATGCTTGACGAGGTGAAGAACAAGGACGACGTCGAGAGCGTCATGCTGGAAATCGGCCGCAGGGCCAAGGCCGCCAGCCGACCGCTTGCCGTCGCCGGCGCCGAGCGCAAGCATGCCGCCTTGATCGCCATGGCCGACGCGATCGTCGCGCGCATGGGCGAGATTCTGGCGGCCAATGCCATCGACCTGGAAAATGCCCGCGAGACCGGCGTCGCCAGCGCCTTCATCGACCGCCTGACGCTCACCGAAGGCCGCATCCGCGACATGGCGAACGGCATCCGCGCCATCGCCGAGTTCAAGGACCCGGTCGGCGACGTGATTGCCGAATGGGACCGGCCGAACGGCCTACACATCGAGCGCGTGCGCACCCCGCTCGGCGTCATCGGCGTCATCTATGAAAGCCGGCCCAACGTGACGGCAGACGCCGGCGCGCTCTGCCTCAAGGCCGGCAATGCCGTGATCCTGCGCGGCGGCTCCGACAGTTTCCATTCCTCGGGCGCCATCCACGCCTGCCTCGTCGAGGGCCTCAGGGCCGCGGGCCTGCCCGAGCACGCGATCCAGATGGTGCCGGTCGCCGACCGCGCCGCCGTCGGCGCCATGCTTGCTGGTCTTGGCGGCGCAATCGACGTCATCGTGCCACGCGGCGGAAAGAGCCTGGTTGCCCGCGTCCAGAATGAAGCGCGCGTGCCGGTCTTTGCTCATCTCGAAGGTCTCTGCCACATCTATGTCGACGCTTCGGCCGACCTTGCCATGGCGGAAAAGATCGTCGTCAACGCCAAGATGCGGCGTACCGGCATCTGTGGCGCGGCCGAAACGCTGCTGATCGACCGCAACGACGCCGAGCGGCTGGTCAAGCCACTGTTGAGCGCCCTACTTGCGACCGGCTGCGAAGTGCGTGTGTCGGATGAGCTCGCAGGCTCAGTCGACGGACTGAAGGCCGCGACCGACGAAGACTGGGCAACGGAATACCTCGACGCCATCATCTCGGTGAAGCTAGTGGACGGCATCTCGGGCGCCATCGAGCACATCGCCACCTGGTCGTCGGCCCATACTGAGGCCGTCATCGCCGAGGATGCTGCGGTGGTCGAGCGTTTCTTTGCGGAGATCGATTCCGCGATCCTCCTGCACAACGCCTCGACCCAGTTTGCCGATGGCGGTGAGTTCGGCATGGGCGGCGAGATCGGCATCGCGACGGGCAAGATGCACGCGCGCGGACCAGTCGGTGTCGAGCAACTGACCTCCTTCAAGTATCGGGTGCGTGGTGCTGGACAGGTCAGGCCCTGAAGTGACCGCGGGCAAGGTGAACGCCCGCTACCTGCGCATGCCCCATGTCGAGAGCGGCATGGTGGTCGGCCTCTTCGGCGGATCCTTCAATCCGCCGCACGAGGGCCATGTGCTGGTCGCCGACACGGCGATCCAGCGGTTGGGGCTCGACCAGCTCTGGTGGATGGTGACGCCCGGCAATCCGCTGAAAGACCACAACAACCTGGCGCCGCTCGCAGACCGCATCGCCATGAGCGAGAAGATCGCACCCAACCCGCGCATCAAGGTGACCGCCTTCGAACAGGCGCTCGGCCAAAGCTACACCGCTCGCACGCTGGAGACGGTGCGCGCCCGCAACCGCGATATCCACTTCGTCTGGATCATGGGCGCCGACAACCTGAAGAGCTTTCACCGCTGGCAGAACTGGCAGAAGATCGCCCGCACCTTCCCGATCGCCGTCATCGATCGGCCGGGCTCGACGCTCGCCTATCTCTCCTCGCGCATGGCCAGGACCTTCGACTATGCCCGCATCGACGAGGACGACGCCCGCCGTCTGGCCTATCACGCAGCCCCCGCCTGGACCTTCATCCATGGGCCTCGCTCATCGATGAGCTCGACCGCGCTTCGGGCGGTGAAGCCTACGTGAATTCCCATGATTCACTTCTCCTGTCTTGAAACCGCTACGGTTTGATGCCTACATTCACTAACGGTTCGATCTTTGTTCGAATCGATAGTGCCTGTTCTGTTCATGTGGAAAGGAAAGACCCTGACAACAGCACACGCCAAGGGATATGCGGTCTCCGCGTTCCCGCGCAGCACGGGATCTAGCGACGAAGCCGCTGTCCGTGCGCTTCAACTGGTCCTCGAAAGCCTAGAGGACTCGAAGGCAGAAGATATCGTCAGCATCAACATTGCCGGAAAATCGGCGCTGGGAGACTTCATGGTCGTTGTCTCCGGGCGATCGACGAGGCATGTGATGGCCATTGCCGATCACCTGACGACCGACCTGAAAGACGGGGGCTTTGGCAATGCCCGTGTCGAAGGTCTGGAAGGCGGTGACTGGGTGCTGATCGACACCGGCGATGTGATCGTTCACATCTTCCGGCCGGAGATCCGGGAGTTCTACAACATCGAGAGGATGTGGGCGGCTCCTGAGATCGAGGACGGCACCTTGCATTGAGACCGACCGGGTCGCCGCGCAGCTGAGTGCCGGACGAGCCGAGATGCGGTCATGCATGAATTTGAAGGGCTGGCGCCGCTCGCGGCGTTGTCAGCCGGAAGTTTGTTGCGACTGATCGTAACCTTTTGGGCTCGTTATCCGGACCAGGCGCGAACGACGCTGCAAGGCTCCATGGACGCGGCATAAGATTCTCCTTGAATCGATCCGATTTCAGGAACTATGCAGTGTGCGTTGCAGCGCAAGCGAGGACGGGTAAGGTCATGCGTATCGGACTTTTCGCAGTCGGCCGCCTCAAGGCGGGGCCGGAAAAGGATCTCGCGGCCCGTTATCTCGATCGCTTTTCCAAGGCCGGTCCGGCGATCGGTCTGGAACTTTCCCGCGTCGTCGAAGTCAACGAAAGCCGTGCCTCCAATGCCGACACGCGCAAGCGGGAAGAAGCCTCCCAGCTTGAGAAGGCGCTTGCCGAAGGCAGCCTGCTCGTGCTTCTCGACGAACGTGGCAAGGCGCTCGATTCCGAAGGCTTTGCATCGCTCCTCGGTACGTTCCGCGACAGCGGCAAGCGCGACCTGATGATTGCGATCGGCGGCGCCGACGGCCTCGACCCGAGCCTTCACGCCCGCGCCGATGCGGTGCTCAACCTTGGAAAGATGACCTGGCCGCACCAGCTCGTGCGCATCCTGATTGCCGAGCAGCTTTACCGCGCCGTCACCATTCTCTCCGGCCACCCCTATCATCGGGTCTAGGCCAGGTGGGCCGTTTTCCGCGGGATACTTCACCCGGCAACACGCACCGATAACGAGAATATGCTTGGTCGTGCGCGACAAATCAGATTAGGTTTTTTCTTCATAATTCCGGATGGACGCACGCGAACCGATGACGCGCCGAGGCAGGACCAGCGCTTTCAGCATGGGAAGAGACGACGCAGGACGGCTTGCCCGTAAAGCGGCGGCCTTTGCGCTCGCGCTGGCGATCGGCCTGCCGGCCGGCGCCCAGGAGGTCACGCCGCCCGGCGCCTCGATGGCCGGCCAGGAACAGGGGCCGCCCGATCCTGCCGCCGACCTCACCCTTCGCCGCAACAACACGCGCAGCGAACTCGACGCGCTTTCGAAGACCATCACGCTGTCGCAGGAGCGCGCCAACGCGCTGACCGAGACCATCGCCGAGATCGACAAGACCAACGAGACGCTGCGCGCTGCGATCGTCGATTCCGCCAAGAAGCGCCAGGGTCTTGAGCAACAGATCGTCGACGGCGAGAAGAAACTGAGCGATCTGCGAACCAAGGAGGACGCCGTCCGAAAGTCCCTGCACTCGCGCCGCGGGGTACTTGCTGAGGTTCTCGCCGCGCTGCAGCGGATGGGACGCAACCCGCCGCCAGCGATCCTGGTGACGCCGGAGGATGCGCTGTCCTCGGTGCGAAGCGCCATTCTGCTCGGCGCCGTCGTACCCGGTCTTCGCAAGGAAACCGAAAACCTGGTGGCCGACCTCAAGGCATTGGCCGACATTCGCGCTGGCATCGACCGGCAGCGTGAAGAGCTGACCGCGACGATGACGGCCAATGTCGAAGAAGAGCGCCGCATGTCGATGCTGGTCGCCGAAAAGGAGAAGCTGCGCCAGTCGCGCGCCAGCGAGCTCGCCGCCGAGCAGCGCAAGGCGCAAGAACTTGCCAGCCAGGCCACCAATCTCCAGGGCCTGATCGGCTCGCTCGAAAGCCAGATCGCCTCTGTTCGAGAGGCCGCAGAAGCAGCCCGCGCCCAGGAGCAAGAGCGCCTGCGCATGAGCGAGGCCGAGCGCGAAGCGGCACGCGAGTTGGCCCGCAATGCCGTGCCCGACAAAAACCGCATTGCGCCAGCATACGTGTTTTCGGAGCTGAGGAATAAGCTTGCCTATCCGGCCGCGGGATCGCTTTTGCGAAAGTTTGGTGATGCCGATGGCACGGGGCACTCCCTGCAAGGGATCATGCTGGAAACCAATCCCGGCGCGCTGGTGACTGCGCCGTCAGATGGCTGGATCGTCTATGCAGGCAATTTCCGCAGTTATGGGCAGATGATCATTCTCAATCCTGGTGACGGCTACCATGTGGTGCTGTCCGGCATGGAGACGGTGAGCGTGCAGACCGGACAATTCGTCGTGGCGGGTGAACCGCTGGCGACGATGGGCGCAAAAAGAGTCGCAAGTGCTGCGGCCTTGGCGCTGGAAACGGACCGGCCGACGCTTTACATTGAATTCCGAAAAGACGGAAAACCGGTTGATTCCCGACCGTGGTGGACCGCAGCAGAGGTTGGAAAGGCGCGAAATGATACGTAGGGCTTCACTTGTTCTGGTCGGAGCGCTCATGGGCGCGACCGCGATGGGCGTGGTTTATTCGGCTGTCGTTCCGGCCGTCGCTGCCAACACCTCGACCTATCGCGAACTGGCAATTTTCGGCGACGTATTCGAACGCGTGCGCGCGCAATATGTGACGCCGCCGCAGGACGACAAGCTGATCGAGAACGCCATCAATGGCATGCTCTCCTCGCTTGATCCGCATTCGAGCTACATGAACTCGGCCGACGCCGAGGACATGCGCACCCAGACCCGCGGTGAGTTCGGCGGTCTCGGCATCGAAGTCACGATGGAAGACGACCTCGTCAAGGTGACGAGCCCGATCGACGACACGCCTGCGGCTCGCGCCGGCGTGCTTGCCGGCGACTTCATATCGAAGATTGACGGTGCGGACGTTCGTGGCCTGAAGCTCGAAGACGCCGTTGAAAAGATGCGCGGCGCCGTCGGCACCCCGATCAAGCTGACGATCCTGCGCAAGGGTGCGGACAAGCCGATCGAACTGACGATCGTTCGCGACGTCATCGCCGTTCGCGCCGTCAAGGTTCGCACCGAAGGCGACGTCGGCTACCTGCGCGTCATCTCCTTCACCGAGAAGACCTATGACGACCTGAAGAAGGGCATCGAGAAGATCAAGGCGGAAGTGCCGGCCGACAAGCTCAAGGGCTATGTGCTCGACCTGCGCCTCAATCCGGGTGGCCTGCTCGACCAGGCGATCAACGTCTCCGACGCCTTCCTGGAGCGTGGCGAGGTCGTTTCGACCCGCGGCCGCAACCCGGACGAAACCCGCCGCTTCAACGCGACGCCGGGCGACCTGACCGATGGCAAGCCGGTGATCGTGCTCGTCAACGGCGGCTCGGCTTCCGCTTCGGAAATCGTCGCCGGCGCCCTGCAGGATCTGAAGCGCGCAACCGTTCTCGGCACGCGCTCCTTCGGCAAGGGTTCGGTCCAGACGATCATCCCGCTCGGCGAAGCTGGTGCGCTGCGTCTGACGACGGCGCTCTACTACACGCCGTCGGGAAAATCGATCCAGGGCACGGGCATCTCGCCCGACATCAAGGTCGAACAGCCGCTGCCGCCGGAACTGCTCGGCAAGGTCGAGGCTCAGGGCGAATCCGACCTGCGCGGTCACATCCAGGGTCAGAGCGAGACCGACGAAGGTTCGGGCTCGGTCGCCTATGTGCCGCCGGAAACAAAGGACGACCTGCAGCTCAACTACGCACTCGACCTGTTGCGTGGCAAGAAGACGGATCCGACCTTCCCGGCCAACCCGGAACAGGCGCAGCTCAAGAAGTAAGCCTGCAGGGTATGCAATTGAGAGCGCCGCGTGTTCGAAAGAACACGCGGCGCTCTGCATTTCAGTAAGGCGCATCCTCCGCCCTAGGCAGATGCACTGGTCAACGCGACACCGCTAAATTATAGGGGTACAGGCGCTGTCGCGGCCACTGATTCTCAGACCACCGGCGCGCTAAGGGAAGAACAGGCGAAGCGTCTCAGCGCCGCCTCGCACTGCAGCGCCGCGCGTCCTGCTCGATGCGCGAAGGTCGCTGCAGCACTTTGAATTGCTGCGTGTTTTGTCCTTTGATCGACTATGATCATAGGCAGGCGTGCAGAAGCGGCAACATCGCACAGATCGACCGAGGCTCCGTTTGGGAACTGATCTCAATGCCCCCCTGGGCCAGAACCGGCGGGTAAAGCCAGCGGCGAAGCGCAATCCCCGACGCATGCTCGGGTTCTCTCTACTCGGTCTCTGTATTGCGTCGGTCGTCGGACTGTCGCTGTGGGGCACCCTTGCGCCTGATGGGCTGAAGCGCGGTCAGACCGAAACAGCGGCGAGCGAGAGTGCGAAGGGCACCGACGAGAAACCAGCGAAGGCAGATAATGGCCAATCGGGCGTAGGCGGAACGATGAAGCCGGGGACCGCCTATTCCGGCGCCGACGTCGAACATACGCTCACCGATGACGGTTCCACCGTTACCACGTTTTCGCCGCGCGGCCGCGACGGCAAGGGCCCTGCCCTCATCAATGTCGGTCCGATCCGCGGCCAGGATCCGCGCATGGCGGCCATGCCCAATGACGATCTCCTGGAAGAGAGCCCCGCCGGGCGCCTGCCGATCACCGGTCCGGACGGGCTGCGCCCGATGGATCAATATGCGCGGCCCTGGTCCGGCGCGCGCGGCACCCGCATCGCGCTGGTCGTCGGCGGTCTCGGCCTCAGCCAGACCGGAACGCAGAGGGCGATCCGCGACCTGCCGGGCGAAGTGACGCTGGGCTTTGCTACCGCCGGAAACAGCCTGCAGCGCTGGATGCAGGAGGCACGCCGAAGCGGCCATGAGATCCTGCTGCAGGTGCCGATGGAGCCGTTCGACTATCCGGCCAATGATCCCGGTCCCAACGCCTTGCGCATCGGTCTCGGCGCCAAGAAGAACCTGACCGAACTGCACCGCAACCTCGCCGAGATCACCAATTATACCGGCATCATGAATTATCTCGGCGGCCGCTTCCTGTCGGATGCCGATGCGCTGGAGCCGGTCATGCGCGATCTCGGCAAGCGCGGCCTGCTGTTCCTCGACGACGGTACCTCGGCGCAATCGCTCTCGGGCAAGCTCGCCGATGCCTTCGATGTGCCGCATGGCTTTGCCGACCTGACACTCGACACGGAGCTCAGCCGCAGCGCGATCCTGAAGAAGCTCGACGAGCTCGAGCGCATTGCGCGCCGCAATGGCACCGCCATCGGCGTCGCCTCCGCCTTCGACGAAAGCGTCGGCGCGATTGCCTCCTGGATCGGCGAGGCACAGGGGCGCGGCATCGAGATCGTCGGCGTTTCCGCGCTCGTCAAGGATCCGCAACAGAACTAGGTTACAGCCATCCCGACAGGATGATTTGACGATTGTAAAGAAGAGGCAGCCGATGAGCAAAGACAAGGACAAACAACTCAGAGCGGAGGACCTTCCCTATCGTCCTTGCGTAGGGGTCATGGTGCTGAACCGCGCGGGTCTCGTCTGGGCTGGACATCGCATCGCCGTCGGCAATTCCGAATATGATGGCTCGCCGCAGCAATGGCAGATGCCGCAGGGCGGCATCGACAAGGGTGAGGATCCGCTGAAGGCCGCCTATCGCGAACTCTACGAAGAAACCGGCATGAGCACAGTGTCGCTGCTCGCCGAAGCGCCCGGCTGGATCAACTACGATCTGCCCGAGCACCTGATCGGCATCGGTCTCAAGGGCAAGTATCGCGGCCAGACACAACGCTGGTATGCCTTCCGCTTCGAGGGCGAGGAGAACGAAATCGCCATCAACCCGCCGCCGGGCGGGCATGAGCCGGAGTTCGACGCCTGGGAGTGGAAACCGATGCGCGAACTGCCGGAACTGATCGTGCCGTTCAAGCGCAAGGTCTACGAGGAGGTCGTCACGGCCTTCGCGCATCTCGCGCCGTAAGGCGTGTGGCGCAAAAGTGCGCAGCAGTTCTCACTGACAAAAAAGCCGGCGAGATCGCCGGCCTTTCTTTCAAATATTGCGCCGAACTCAGTCGGCTTCGGCCTCGTTGGCCGGGGCAGCGTTGAGCTGGCCGTATTTCTCTTCGCCGATCTTGTCGAGCAGCTCGAGCTGGGTTTCCAGGAAGTCGATGTGGCCCTCTTCGTCGGCGAGCAGTTCTTCGAAGAGCTTCATGGAGACATAGTCTCCAGCGGCGTGACAGATGTCGCGTGATTTCTTGTAGGCGGTGCGGGCGTCGTATTCGCCGGCGAGGTCGGCCTTCAGCACTTCCTTGACGTTCTGGCCGATGCGCAACGGCGCAACCGTCTGCAGGTTGGGGTGGCCTTCAAGGAAGATGATGCGCGCAACGAGCTTGTCGGCATGCTGCATCTCCTCGATGGATTCTGCGCGCTCCTTCTTGGCGAGAAGCGTGTAACCCCAGTCTTCGAGGAGGCGGTAATGCAGCCAATACTGGTTGACGGCACCGAGTTCGAGATAGAGCGCTTCGTTAAGCTGCTCGATGACTTTTTTGTCGCCTTTCAAGATCCGCCCTCCGATTATCCTCATGGAATTGTTTGAGGCGGGTCATGAAATCAAATATCTCGGCGTCCGTCGAGTCGCGGTGCGCGTGATATTGCTCGGTGGTGCGGATGATGATGTCGACGACATTGGGGAAGCAACCGCAGCAACGGCCGCGCTTTTCCATCGCGTGATAGACTTTCGCCGGCACGATCAGCTGCCAACAGTCCTCGTCGAGGAGGCCGATGATCGTATCCTCGATCTCTTTTTCCGTGATGAAATTGCAGCTGCAAACCAGCATGTCGTCTCGCCTGTCGTACGCAACGCCCTGTATCAGCGCATAAAGCAAAACAGGACATTTAGTGTCAACTAAAAACTCCGCGAGCGGAAGTTGCAGGTCGATTAGAACGACTCTAAACTTGACAAAAAACTTCGTCTTTTCAGAATTTTAGAGAAACGTGAACGACTATTCTTGTAAACCAGAGGTCGATCATGCCGCGCGTTTCCTGCGACATTTTTACACACCGCAGGCGCTACCCTACTATGAAGAGCCCGACTGTGGCCTCACACATGATGATCCGGACCGTTCCGGACCTAGGTAAGTTGATCTGCTTTTTCCTCGAAAGGCCCACCCGGCTGCCCGTTGAAGCAGCGAGGGTCGGACCCTCCCTTCAATGGAAATTGCGCCCCTTCGGCATCACGTCTGCCACCTCGGCCGTCGTCTGTTCCGGGCTGCCACCGGAACGCCGCACCGTGGCCAGGCGCAGATCGCCCTGCGCCTTCTTCTCGCGCGCGTCGCCGGTGGGCCTCAGCGCTTCATCGGCACGGTCGCTTGCGCCGAACCGCCGCGCCTCCGTGCGCAACAGTCCCAGCATCGGCGTGATGTCCTCGATGTGTTCGGCGACCACGTGGATGACGCTGCTTTCGCGCTGCAGCCGGCCGCGGATCTTGACCAACCGCGCGCCCATGACCACCGGGCGATAGGTCGCAAACACCTTCGGCCAGACGATCGCATTGGCAACGCCGGTTTCGTCCTCGATCGTCATGAAGATGACGCCCTTGGCGGAGCCCGGACGCTGGCGAACGAGCACCAACCCGGCGACGGTTATCCGCCGCCCGACCGGGGCGGTCGCAAGCGTGCGGCTGGTGACGATGCCCTGTTCGGAAAGCGTCTCTCGCAGGAAGGAGACCGGATGCGCCTTGAGCGAGAAGGAGAGATAACGATAATCGTTGATCACCTGCTCGCCCGGCAACATCTCCGGCAGGATCATGGCTGGCTCCGGCCGCAATTCCGCCCTCGCCGCGCCTTCGAAGAGCGGCAGCCTTTCGGCAGCACTCTTTTCGTCCAGCGCCTTTACCGCCCAGAGCGCCTTGCGGCGATCGAGCCCGATCGAACGGAAAGCGTCCGCATCGGCGAGCCTTTCGAGCGCGGAGCGGGAGAGACCCGAGCGCAGCCAGAGGTCACGGACCGTCCCGTAACCGGTACCCCGGTTGGCGACGAGTTTCTTCTCGATCTCTTCTTGGTTCAGCCCCTTGATCGAATTGAAGCCGAGGCGCATCGCCTTGTCAGTCTTGATCACGTCCTCCATTTCGCGATGACGCGGCTCGATGGCACCCTTATCGAGGCCGCCGTCTTCGAGATCGGCATCCCAGACCGAATGATTGATGTCGACGGGTCGCACCCGGACCCCATGCTCGCGCGCGTCGCGCACCAGTTGCCCGGGCGCGTAAAAGCCCATCGGCTGCGAGTTCAGAAGGGCGGCACAGAAGACATCCGGATAATAGGTCTTCAGCCAGGACGAGACATAGACCAAGAGCGCGAAGGACGCGGCATGACTTTCGGGAAAGCCATATTCGCCGAAACCTTCGATCTGCTTGAAGCAGCGCTCGGCGAAATCGCGCGGATATTTGTTCTTGACCATGCCTTCGATCATCTTCTCGTGGAAGGTATGGATGGTGCCGGTGCGCTTGAAGGTCGCCATGGCGCGACGCAGCCGATCGGCCTCACTGGGTGAGAAACCGGCGGCGGTGATGGCGATCTGCATCGCCTGCTCCTGGAACAGCGGCACGCCGAGCGTCCGCTCCAGCACGACCTTCAGCTCAGGGCTTGGATATTCGATGGGGATATTGCGTGCGCGCTGCTCGCGCCGCTTCAGATAGGGATGCACCATGTTGCCCTGGATCGGCCCGGGCCGGACGATCGCCACCTCGATGACGAGATCATAGAAGATGCGCGGCTTCAGCCGTGGCAGCATGCTCATCTGCGCCCGGCTTTCGATCTGGAAGACGCCGATCGTATCGGCGCGGCATATCATGTCGTAGACGGCTTTCTGCTCATCCTTGAAGAGCTGGTGCAGGTTTTTCCGCTCGCCGTAATGCCGGTCGAGAAGCTCGAAGGCGCGGGCGATGCAGGTGAGCATGCCGAGCGCCAACACGTCGATCTTCAGGATCTTCAGCGTGTCGAGATCGTCCTTGTCCCACTCGATCATGTAGCGGTCGGGCATTGCCGTGTTCATGATCGGCACGACCTCGTCGAGCCGGTCGCGGGTAATAACGAAGCCCCCGACATGCTGCGAAAGATGGCGCGGGAAGCTCATCAGTTCGGTGGCATAGTCGAGCACCTTCACCGTCGTCGGATCCTTCGTATCGAGCCCGGCAGCCTGCGCCTCACGCTCCGAGAGATCGGCGACCGACCAGCCCCAGACCGAACCGGCAAGCGCCGATTGCACGTCTTCTGAGAACCCGAAAGCCTTGGCAGTCTCGCGGCCGGCCGAGCGCGCCCGATAGCTGATGACGGCGGCCGTCAGCCCCGCATGCTCCTTGCCGTAGGTGCGGTAGATATGCTGGATCACCTCTTCCCGCTTCTCGTGCTCGAAATCGACGTCGATATCCGGCGGCTCGTCGCGCTCGGTCGAGAGGAAGCGGTCGAAGAGCAGGGTGGTCGAAAGCGGATCGACTTCGGTGATCCTCAGACAGTAACAGACGGTGGAATTCGCCGCCGAGCCGCGGCCCTGGCAGAGGATTTCGGCCTTGCGCGCAAACTGCATGATATTGCGCACCGTCAGGAAATAGGGCTCGTAACGCTTGCTGGCGATCAGCTCGAGCTCGTACTCGATCTGCGTCGAAACCTTCTGCGAAATGCCCTCGGGATAGCGCTCGTGCGCGCCTTGCATCGTCAGCCGCCTAAGGGTCTGCGTCGGCGTCTCGCCCGGAATGCTTTCATCCGGATACTGATATTCGAGATCCGACAGCGAGAACTTCAGCCTCCCGAAGAAATGCCCGGTATTGGCGATCGCTTCCGGATAGTCGCGGAAGATGCGCGCCATTTCGGCGGGCGTCTTCAGATGCCGCTCGGCATTGGCATGCAACCGGTAGCCTGCGGTCGCGATCGTCACATGCTCGCGGATGGCGGTGACGACATCGGCGAGCGGCCGTCGCGCGGCGACATGAAACAGCGGACTGTTGGTGGCGACGAGCTTGATCGCGGCATGGCGGGCAATGGTCGCAAGTCCGGCGAAGGCAAGCTGGTCGAAGCCGTCATAGCGCGGCACCAGCGCCAGATAGAGCCGGTCGGCAAAATGCGGCTTCAGCCGCCTGAGGAAATCGGCAAGCAGGGTTGCCTCCGGCGCGCCGATCACCGGATCCGGCAGCACGACGAGCAACAGGTCCTCGCCCCACTCGACGAGATCGGCTTCATAGAGCGTGCAGGTGCCCTTCTTGGCGCGCAGGTTTCCAGCACTCAGCATCCGGCAGAGATTGCCCCAGCCGCGGCGATTGCAGGGATAGGCGAGCACGTCGGGCAGGTCCTCCGCAAAGGAGAGCCGCGCGCCGGGCTGAAAGGCGTATTTCTCCACCTTGGCCTGCGCATGCGCGCGCACCACGCCGGCAACCGTATTGCGGTCAGCAATGCCAAGGCCGCCAATGTTAAGACGGCTCGCCGCAACCACCATCTCGCCCGGATGAGACGCGCCTTCGAGGAAGGAGAAATTCGACCAGGCGCCGATCTCGAAATAGGGGACAGCGTCGCTCATGCGAAGACTCCATGCATGAACCAGCGCGGCGGGGCGCTCGCACCATAATGCCCCTCGCGAAACAGCCAGAACCGCCGGCCGCGTTCGTCTTCCACCCGAAAATAATCGCGCTCCATCGCCGGCTCGCCGTCGAGCCACCACTCGCCGGCGATCCGCTCCGGCCCCTCGGCCCGTGCGATGCGGTGCAGCGTGCGCCGCCAGCGGAAGCTTCTCGGCGGCCCCTCCGGCACCTCGGCCACCGCCTCCACCGGCTCGGGGCTTGGAAAGAGCCGCTGCGGCCGAGCCGCCGCGGCAAGCAGGATCGCGGGAATGTTTTGCGCAGGCGCCTCGGCCTTGCCCATGAGCGCGAGATCCGTGAGTGGGCGGAAGCTTGCCGCCCGCTCCGGCACGTGGCTTTCCGAAAGAGCCGGCACCAGCAGGCTCTCCGCCCCGAACCTTGCCATCACCCGGTCGGCAAAGGCCGCAAGCGGGCGCTCGCGATCCGGCGTGCCGGAGAAATCCTCCTGCATCACCTCGTATTTTTCGCTCTTCGGCACCGAGAGCCTGAGGATTTCGAAGCCGAAGCCGGCATCGAGATCCTCGTGCACCGCCTGCAGCCGTTCACGGAAGAGACCGGCGACGCGCCGCGGCTCGTTGAGCGGCGAGGACGTGCCGGCGGCGATGCGGAAGACCGCGCCATCGACGCGGAAAAGCAGAAGCTCGAACAGACGCCCGCCCTGCCCACGCTTTTCCAGTTCCGGCTTCAGCCGCATCGCCAGCTCTTCCGTCAAGCCGAGAATATCGTCTTCGCCCTGGACCGGTTCGCCGAGACGGCGCTCCACTGAGAGGGCGGCGACGGGCAACCGCGGCGACAGTGGCTCATCCTCCCGCCCGAGCGCCTGATCGAGGCGCAGAAGCAGGGTCGCGCCGAACCGGCGGGCAAGCGGCGCGCGCGGCGCCTCGACGATGTCGCCGACCTGCTTGAGCCCGACCCGGCCAAGCGTTTCGATCGTCTCCCGCGGCAGCCGGAGCGCCGCCATCGGCAGCGGCGCCAGCACCCGCGCCGCCTCGTCCGGGGCAAGAATGCCGTCGGAGCCGAACCGCGCCACCGCCCAGGAGAGCCCGGCGGACGAGGAGATCGCCGCGCGGGCCTCGACCCCCAGATGAAAGAGGCGGGCGAGCAGATCGTCGAACAGCGCCTTTTCCCCGCCGAGAAGATGGGCGCAGCCGGTGATGTCGAGAAAGAGGCCGCTGTCGCCATCGAGCGCGACGAGCGGCGTATAGCGGCAACACCAATCCGCAAGCCCTTCGAGCAGGGCCCGATCGGCGGCGGGATCGGCCGGCAGCACGTCGATCTCGGGACACATGGCCCGGGCTTCGGCAACACCCTGGCCGATGTGAAAACCCGCTTTTTCGGCGTAACCGTCGAGCGCGACGAGGCGCATCGCGCTCTTCACCTTGTCAGCGAAGACGACAGGCGGATGCTCAGGACGCCCGCGGGAAAGCCACGAGTTCCCCCAGCGTTTGCGGGCGACCCGATCGGCCGGGAGATGCGGAAAGGCGAGCGACAGAATGCGCTGGTTCTGGATCTGCCGCAGCAGCGGCTGGTAGGGGCTCGACGGGGTAAAGGCGGCGGTCATGGGGGTTCCACTCCAGCAGGAAGCCGAGCGGCGCAGGAGCCCTGCTCTTCTCGGCGATGACATGAAAGACGGGATGGCCGATGCTGCCGCGAAGCATCGATCCATCCGGTAGGGGACGCTCGCGCGCCGGCGCCGGCTCGACGAGGAAGCGGAAGAAGGCGCTGCTCGCCTCCTCGTGCCCGGACTGGCGCAGGAGCAGAAGGGGAACATGGCCCGCGCGTGAGCGAACATGCAGGCGCCGGCTCTCGCTGAGCGCAAGAGCTGCGGGATTGCCGCGAATTTCCAGGATGACGGCACAGAAGCTCGGGACGGAAAGCGCCGCCTCGGCGATCCAGAGCGCGTCCTTCACCGTGCGCGGCAGGCTGAAGACGAGGCCGCGGACATCGAGCCCATAGGCCTTGAGACCCAATCCATAGGGCAGGCCCGCCTCGTTGGAAGCCATCGACTGGCTGATCCAGAGAACCGGAGCTGCCGGCTCGCCTTTTTCCAGGCGCGCCTGCTGGCAGAGCACGCTGAGTGCCGCGGCAAAACCGGCGGCAGCGCCGGCATCGCGCGTCTCGGCATTGCGGATTTCCGTCATGCCTTCGAGCGGTAGGCCGCCTTCGAGAAGCGTGTCCAGATCCGCAACCCCGAGCGCAAGCGCCCGACGGCCAGGCTCATCTTCCTCGCGCTGACGGAAGCCGCCGGGATCGGCCGCCTTGGCGGCGCGCACGACGCCCGGAAGCCGACGGTTTTCGATCCTGGCTATGGTCTCTCGGAGCGAAAGTACCGTCTCCCGCTCCACGGCTTTGTCGGCCATGACGGTCAACTCCCATCATAAATGTTCATGTTATGTTCTATTAGATTCCAGAGCTTCCTAAATGAGTCAACAGCCAATTCTAAGAATTTATTCCTGTCCCCATGCCCGCGGAATTCAACACTCGAAAAACACTGGCAAAATCGCTATATGGAGGGCAACAAGGAGTGCCTATGGCCCGCATTGACCAGACCGATGATTGGCGGGAACGCCACGCACCGACGCTTACCACTTTTGAACAGCTCGCACTGGAAGCCTACGGCCACCTGCCGCAGGAATTCCGCCAGCTGACGACCGACCTCATCATCGAAGTTGCCGACTTCCCGAGCGACGACATTTTCGAGGACATGGCACTGGAAACGCCTTTCGACCTGCTCGGCCTTTTCGAGGGCCGTGGCATCAGCGAGCGCTTCACCATGGAAACCGGCCAGTTTCCAAACCGCATCACCCTCTATCGCCGCCCGATCATCGACTATTGGGCTGAGAACGAGGAGACGCTGGGTGACATCATCACCCATGTCCTGATCCATGAGATCGGCCATCACTTCGGCCTTTCCGACGACGACATGGAGCGGATCGAAGCCAGCGTCGAGCACGTCGGCGGCTAACCCGTTTTATCTGCCCCTCATCCGCCTGCCGGCACCTTCTCCCCGCAAGCGGGGCGAAGGAGACTCGCGGTACCGTTCGCATCCCAATCGGAGCACGGGTTAACCGATACCAGAAAACAGGCCTCACACGCCGATTGCGAGCATCAACCGCGTCCCCTCGCCCCGCCTGCGGGGAGAGGGTTAGGGTGAGGGGCAAACTTGCACGACGGCAAACAGCCTCGACTACTGTTCCGACAGCTTGATATCCGGGGTGTAATCCTTGCCCTCGACCTCCTTGAACACCGCCTGGCCGCACTGCATGTGCTGCGTATCGGCATTGAAGGCATAGGTGGGCGAGCCGTGCAGGCTCCAGCCCTGGTTCAGCGCTGCCGTCACCTTGTGACAGAAGGAAGCGTCGTCGGGACCGGTCAGGAAGCGATAGAGTTTCAAGATCTTGTCTTTCGTTTTTCGATGAGATCCGCCTTGGCGGCGAGCATCACGGCCTGATCGAGGTGCAGCCGCTCGACCATCCGTCCGTTGAGATTGATGACGCCCTTGCCGGCGTTTTCCGAGAGCGCAAAGGCAGCGATGATCGCGCGCGCCTCGTCGACGGCGATCTGCTCGACGCCGAAACGTTCGTTCGCCGGGCCGATCTGGGCCGGGTGGATCAGCATCTTGCCGTCATAGCCCATGTCGCGGCCCTGCCGGCATTCCTCGTCGAATCCATCAGCGTCGCGAAAATCGTTGAACACGGCGTCGATGACGTCGAGCCCGCCGCCGCGCGCCGCCAGCAGGATCTGCATCAGCCAGGGGATCAGATAGGGACGGCCGGGGCGATCCGGAACGCCGGTGTCCTTGCGCAGGTCGTTGAGACCAACGACGAAACAATCGAGCCGGCCGCCGAAGGTGCGGCCGGTCTCGGCGATAAGAGGCGCGTTGATGACACCGCGCGGCGTCTCGATCATCGCCCAGAGACGCAGCGTCTCCGGCGCATCGTTTTCGGCCAGCCAGTCGGCCGCCGCCTGGATATCCGCCGGGCTTTCGACCTTCGGCAGAAGAATGGCGTCGGGCTTCGCCGCAAGCACCGCGGCGAGATCGTCCTGGCCAAAGCCGGAACCGAGCGCATTGATGCGGATGACGATCTCACAATCCGGCCGGTTCGTCGTCAGATGCCGAACCAGCGCCTCGCGTGCTTCCATCTTGCGCTCAGGCGCAACCGCATCCTCGAGATCGAAGATCGCGGCATCGGTCGCGAGTTCAGCGACCTTGGCAAGCGCGCGGGCATTGTCGGCCGGCACCGATAGCACCGAGCGACGCAGGCGCACCGGGTGATGTTCGATCGATTTGCTCATGTTTCAGTTGTGCCCGCCTTTGCCTCGTTCCGCAAGACGAGGCGAACCGCCGCACCCCTTTCGCAAAGCCGCCTCTTGCAAGTGCGGGGAGGAGCCCCCACATCGCCATCAGAAAGGTGACGATTATGCAAAGCATTCGCTCTGTTCTCTTCACGGCCGCAGCCCTGACCATCACGTTTGCGGCCTTCGTTCTGACCGCCTCGCTGGCGCTGGCACTGGCCGGCATCGCCGCCGTCGTCGTGATCGGCAGCGCGATTGCCGCCCGGCTGAACCTCAGGCCGGCCCGCGCCACCGCCCGTCCGGCCGCCGCCGCTGCCGCCCACGGCCAGCGCGAGATGCGCATCTGGAACGACGGTCGCGGCACGATCATCGACCTCTGATCCCGGCGATCGTAGTGATCCGCAATCGGGCCGATCCGTAATCGGCTCGAAGCCTTTTGCTGTTTCTCGAGAGCTGCCATTCAGCCGGCTGCGAAATTTTTCCATCCCCGTGTCGGATCCATCGCTCCATGTCCGTCCTTGAGGCAGGCCAGCACGGTCCTGGCTCTTCGAACAGGATGGAGAACGACATGGACACTGAGACGCAGCAAACCGAAACGAAGCAGCCGGCACCGGTCCTGAACGGGCTTCTGCCCTATCTTCAGGTCGATGGCGCCGCCAAGGCATCCGAATTCTACCAGCGCGCCTTCGGCGCCAAGGAGGTCAACCGGCATCCGCTCGACGAGCAGGGCCGGACGATGCACATCCATCTCTACGTCAACGGCAGCTCGCTGATGCTGGCGGATGCCTATCCGGAATATGGCCATCCGCTGGAAAAGCCGCAGGCCTTTACCTTGACGCTCACCGTCGAGGACATCGATGCCTGGTGGGACCGCGCCGTTGCCGCCGGCGCCGAGGTGGTGATGCCGATCGAGGTGATGTTCTGGGGCGACCGCTACGGCCAGCTCCGCGATCCCTTCGGCGTTCTCTGGGCCATGAACAGCCCGGTGAAGGCAGGCTGAGGCTTCCCGACAATCGAAATCCGGGCGAAGCTTTCACCGGGCGGGCATTTTCACCCGCCCGGCGAAGCGTGTTTGGATAGATTTTCCTTCATTTCGGCGCAAAACTCATCTAAACGCTAGCGCAACATTCTTCTGAAATCGAAGGCCTGAAGTTATGGAAAAATTCGTCAAGCTCACCGGTGTCGCCGCCCCCCTCCCCGTCGTCAACATCGACACGGACATGATCATTCCGAAGGATTACCTGAAGACGATCAAGCGCACCGGCCTAGGCAAGGGTCTTTTCGCCGAAGCCCGCTACAATGAGGATGGCTCGGTCAACCCGGACTTCGTGCTCAACAAACCCGCCTACCAGAACGCCAAGATCCTGGTTGCCGGCGACAACTTCGGCTGCGGCTCCTCGCGCGAGCATGCCCCCTGGGCGCTGCTCGACTTCGGCATCCGCTGCGTGATCTCCACGTCCTTTGCCGACATCTTCTACAACAACTGTTTTAAGAACGGCATTCTGCCGATCGTCGTCAGCCAGGCCGACCTCGACAAGCTGATGGACGACGCTTCGCGCGGCTCCAACGCCATCCTCTCGGTCGACCTGGAATCCCAGGAAATCACCGGCCCGGACGGCGGCTCGGTCAAGTTCGAGGTCGATGCCTTCAAGCGCCACTGCCTGCTGAACGGCCTCGACGATATCGGCCTGACGCTGGAAAAGGCAACCGCGATCGACAGCTTCGAGAAGACGGTCGGCGCCTCGCGCCCCTGGGCTTAAAGCGAGACATGGCGCGCAAGCTCATCTCTTCGGGTTCGCCCTTCGAAAAGACGGCAGGCTATTCGCGTGCCGTCGCGATGGGCGACTGGTGCTTCGTCTCCGGCACGACCGGCTACGACTATGCCACCATGACCATGCCCGAAACGGTGGAAGAGCAGGCGCGCAATTGCCTGAAGACGATCGAGGGCGCACTGAAGGAAGCGGGCTTCTCGCTTAAAGACGTGGTGCGCAATCACTACTACGTCACCGATGCCAGCTTCGCCGACCGGGTGTTCCCGATCTTCGGCGAAGTCTTCGGCGAGATCCGTCCGGCCGCAACCATGATCGTCTGCGATCTGATCCGCCCGGAAATGCTGATCGAGATCGAAGTCACCGCCCTCCGCGGCTGAGACCGAGCTTTTCTGCTAACGCCATCTCTTCTCAAATCGATTCCGATTTTGGCCAATATGCGATAGTCCATGGACACCGCCTGCTAGACCTATGCTGAACCGGAAGACGATTATGCAATTCGAAGGCACCGCAGATTACATCGCCGACAAGGACCTGATGATCGCCGTCAATGCTGCGATCCGGCTGGAGCGGCCGCTGCTCGTCAAGGGTGAACCCGGCACCGGCAAGACCGAGCTTGCCCGCCAGATTGCCGCTGCCCTTGGCCTCGATCTGATCGAATGGAGCGTCAAGTCGACGACCAAGGCGCAGCAGGGCCTTTACGAGTATGATGCCGTGTCGCGCCTGCGCGACAGCCAACTCGGCGACGAGCGCGTCAACGAGGTCAGGAACTATATCCGCAAGGGCAAGCTCTGGCAGGCCTTCGAGGCCGACCGTCGCGTGGTGCTTCTGATCGACGAGATCGACAAGGCCGACATCGAGTTTCCGAACGACCTCTTGCAGGAACTCGACCGCATGGAATTCCATGTCTACGAGACCGGCGAGATGATCGGCGCCCGTCACCGGCCGATCGTCATCATCACCTCCAACAACGAGAAGGAACTGCCGGACGCCTTCCTGCGTCGCTGCTTCTTCCACTATATCCGCTTCCCCGATGCCGAAACGCTCGCGCGCATCGTCGAGGTGCACTATCCCGGCATCCGCAAAACGCTGCTATCTGCGGCCCTTGCCGCCTTCTACGACATCCGCCAGGTGCCGGGCCTCAAGAAGAAGCCGTCCACCTCCGAAGCGCTCGACTGGATCCGCCTGCTTGTCGCCGACGAGGTCGATCCGGCCGACCTCCGCGTCGACGCCAAGACCATGCTGCCGAAGCTGCACGGGGCGCTGTTGAAGAACGAGCAGGACGTGCATCTCTTCGAGCGCCTGGCCTTCATGGCGCGCCGCGACGGATGAGGCCGGACGCCCACAAGGTCCTGATCTACGCCACCTGGCAGGACCACCTGCTGGTCTTCGACGAGCCGGACTTTCCCGAAATCGAGTTGCAGGTACCCGGCGGCACGATGGAGCCGGGCGAAAGCCCTGAAGCTGCCGCCTTGCGGGAATTCGTGGAAGAGACCGGGCTGACGCCATCGCGGGCCCTCACCCATCTCGTCACGAAGGACTACTCCTTCCGGAAGGAAGGCCAGACCATCTGCCATCGCCGGCACTATTTTCATATCGCCCTTGCCGGCGAGCAACAGAAAACCTGGCTGCACCATGAAATGACGCCCTTTGGCGGTGGTGCGCCGATCCGCTTTCGCTTCTTCTGGCTCGGCTTAGACGAGGCTAGCCGTCGGCTCGGATACGGCATGCAGGACGGCCTAGATTATCTTCACACGCACGGAAGTTGCCCCTCACCCTAGCCCTCTCCCCGCAGCCGGGGAGAGGGGACGGAAATGGCGACGGTCGCCGCGAGACAATGATGTCCGGGCTTCTTTCTGGAACGGAAATGATCGGCCCCTGGGAGGCGCGAGCGGGTGCCACAAGCTCCCTTCTCCCCGCCTGCGGGGAGAAGGTCGCGGCAGCGGGATGAGAGGCCGCCCGACCGCCCGAATCGTTTTTCTTGACCCCCGCGCCCCAGTCGCGCTATCAAATTCCTCGTGGTGATTTGGCCGGCCGGCTTGCAGCCACGTTAAACAAGTCGCTAAAGGGCCGAGGAAAGTTGGATTTCCGAGGACCGGTCGCGATCAATCGCCGCCGGTTTTTTTGTATTGATCGAGTGGAAGCCCATGCCCATCAAGATTCCCGATACGCTGCCCGCTTTCGAAACCCTCGTGCATGAGGGTGTGCGGGTGATGACCGAGACCGTGGCGATCCGTCAGGATATCCGCCCGCTCCAGATCGGGCTCCTGAACCTCATGCCGAACAAGATCAAGACCGAGATCCAGATGGCGCGCCTGATCGGCGCCTCGCCGCTGCAGGTGGAATTGTCGCTGGTACGCATCGGCGCCCACCGGGCGAAGAACACCTCGGAAGATCACCTGCTTTCTTTCTACGAGACCTGGGACGAGGTGAAGGGCCGCAAGTTCGACGGCTTCATCATCACCGGCGCGCCGGTCGAGACGCTCGAATACGAGGACGTCACCTATTGGGACGAATTGAAGCGCATCCTCGACTGGACGGAGACCAACGTGCATTCGACGCTCAACGTCTGCTGGGGGGCGATGGCGGCGATCTACCATTTCCACGACGTGCCGAAGTATCCGCTGAACGAGAAGGCCTTCGGCGTCTACCGCCACCAGAACCTCAATCGCTCGTCGGTCTATCTCAACGGCTTCTCCGACGACTTCGCCGTCCCCGTCTCGCGTTGGACCGAGGTCAGGCGTGCCGACATCGACAAGGTGCCCAGCCTCGAAATCCTGATGGAATCGAAGGAGATGGGCGTCTGCCTCGTGCACGAGAAAAAGGGCAACCGGCTCTACATGTTCAACCACGTGGAGTATGATTCGACCTCGCTGTCGGACGAATATTTTCGCGACGTGGACGCAGGCGTGCCGATCAAGATGCCGCACGACTATTTCCCGCACAACGATTCGACCCTGCCGCCGCAGAACCGCTGGCGCAGCCATGCGCACCTCTTCTTCGGCAACTGGATCAACGAGATGTACCAGACGACGCCCTATGATCTCGCAGAGATCGGCACCGGAGAAAGCCAGGACTGACCGATGTTCATCCCCTTCTTCCTCGAACTCAAAGCGGCGAAAGTTCCGGTGACGCTCCGGGAATTCCTGTCGCTGATCGAGGGGATGGAGGCGGGCATCGCCACATTCGATGTCGAAGCCTTCTACTTCCTGGCGCGCACGGCGCTGGTGAAGGACGAGCGCCATATCGACCGCTTCGACCGGGTGTTCCAGCACTGCTTCTCCGGGCTCGAGGCGGTCAATCCCATGGAGACGGGCGAAGAGGCCGTCATCCCCGAGGACTGGCTGCGCAAGCTCGCCGAAAAACACCTGACCGAGGAAGAAAAGCGCCTGATCGAATCCCTCGGGGGCTTCGACAAGCTGATGGAGACCCTGCGCCAACGGCTTCGGGAGCAGCAAGGCCGGCATCAGGGCGGCTCGAAATGGATCGGCACCGCCGGCACCTCCCCCTTCGGCGCCTATGGCTACAATCCCGAAGGGGTCAGGATCGGCCAGGACCAGTCGCGCCACCGCCGCGCCGTCAAGGTCTGGGACCGGCGCGAGTTCAGGGATTATGATGACACGGTCGAACTCGGCACCCGCAACATCAAGGTGGCGCTGAAAAGGCTCAGGCGCTGGGTGCGCCAGGGGGCGGCTGACGAACTCGACCTTTCCGGCACGATCCGTGCCACCGCCGAGCACGGCTATCTCGACGTGGTGACGCGGCCCGAACGCCGCAATGCGGTCAAGCTGCTGATGTTCTTCGATATCGGCGGCTCGATGGACGATCACATCCGCATCGTCGAGGAACTGTTTTCAGCCGCCCGCGGCGAGTTCCGCCATATGGAGCATTTCTACTTCCACAACTGTGTCTATGAGGGTCTGTGGAAGGACAATCGTCGCCGCCGCGTCGACATCACCCGCACCACCGAAGTGCTGCGCACCTATGGCGGCGACTATCGCGCCATCTTCGTCGGCGACGCGTCGATGAGCCCCTATGAGATCAGCCATCCCGGCGGCTCGGTCGAACATTGGAACGACGAGGCAGGCGCACTCTGGCTTTCGCGCATGACAGCGCATTTTCCGCGTTCGATCTGGATCAATCCCGTGCCCGAACAGCACTGGGGCTACACCCAGTCGATCGGCATGGTGAAGAGCCTGTTCGAGGGGCGGATGTTCCCTTTGACGCTCGCCGGCCTGCAGGATGCCACCAAGCAGCTATCGCGCTGACATGACCGCAGAGAGGTCGCTGTAGCACCTTGAATAGCTAGACGTTTTTGCCCTCAGGCCAGAGACGAAGCAAGGCCCCATTTAGTATGATTTTCCGGTTGCCGTGCCTTTGGAAATGACGCAGGTTGCTGCGGTCGCGAAGAGGGAGCCAGCGGTGAACATGCATCAGAACACGGAAATCTTCGGCCATCTGCCGTCCGGCGAGCCGGTCCATCGTATGGTGCTCTCCGGTGGCGGCCTCACCGCCCATGTCTTGACCTGGGGCTCGGTGATCCAGGACCTGCGCCTGGAAGGCCATGAGCCGCCATTGGTGCTCGGTTTCGCCGATCTCGAAAGCTATCTCGCCCATTCGCCCTATCTCGGCGCGACACCGGGGCGCTGCGCCAACCGGATCGCCGACGGGCGCTTCACGCTCGACGGTGAGACCTACCAGCTCGAACTGAACGAGAAGGGTGTCACCCACCTGCACGGCGGCAGCGACAATATCGGCAAGCGCAACTGGACGATCGTCCGCCAGACGCCTGATAGCGTGACGCTCACCATTACCGATCCGGATGGACGCGCCGGCTATCCCGGCAACTGCAAGGTCACTTGCACCTACGCGCTGAAGCCCGGCGGCGTCTTGAGCGTCGTCTACGAGAGCGAGACCGACCGGCCGACGCTCGCCAATGTCTGCCAGCACAGCTACTTCAATCTCGACGGCACTGTCGACGCGCTCGGACACGACATCATGATCGCCGCCGACCACTACCTGCCGACCAACGAACGCCAGGTGCCGACGGGCGAGATCCGTGCGGTCGAGGGCACCGCCTTCGATCTCCGCGAAATGACGTCGATGCGTCGCCAGACCGAAGGTGAACGCATCAGCTACGACCACAATTTCTGCCTTTCGAACGAGCCCATGGCGAAACATTCGGTGGCGCTTGCCCGCAGCATCAATTCCGGCGTCACGCTCGAAGTGCTGACGACCGAGCCTGGTGTGCAGCTCTATACCGGCGCAAAGCTCGACATCCCCGTCCCCGGCCTCGAGGGACGCCGCTACGGCGCATTTGCCGGTTTCTGCCTGGAAACGCAGATCTGGCCGGACGCCATCAACCATGCCGGCTTCCCGAACGCGGTACTGCGCACCGGTGAGATCCGCCGGCAGGAGACGGACTACGTCTTCATGAAGAGCTGAGTGGCGCGCGGGTGTCGACGATCTCTAGCGACAAGGGAAGGGACGGCGAACGTTCCAAAGGACCGTCGTGCTGTCCGATCGCCGACAGGTGTTCGCATGGCGAAGCATCCGGTTGCGAAGCGCAATGCGCCTGACGGCGGATGCCGTTCATTTCCAAAATAACAGTGAAATGAAGTGGTTGGGAGAAATTGGAGCGGGTGAGGCGATTCGAACGCCCGACCCCAACCTTGGCAAGGTTGTGCTCTACCCCTGAGCTACACCCGCTCATAAACCGCGGCCCGGGGGTAGTCGGTGGGCCGTGGCGTCGCTGTCTTGCGGCGACGGGCGGTATATGGCCTAAGCGATTTTGGAATGCAACAGGGAAATGACGAGAAATCGAATATTTTTTTGGAGACCCTTCGCGAAGCCCGGAAATGCCGCGTTTTTGGCCGCTGCCGCCGCCTGTGAGATTGCGCGGCCACCGCCTTCTCCCCTAAAGCAGAGGCGAAACGAATGCCCAAGGGATGAGAATCATGAGTGAATCACAGCCGAAGACCGCCGAAGACCTCTTTCATTTTCTCGACGGACTTGGGATCGAGCATAAAACCAAGAGCCACGAGCCGGTGTTCACCGTCGCCGAATCGGTAGCGCTGCGCGACGAGATCCCCGGCGGCCATACGAAAAACCTTTTCGTGAAGGACAAGAAGGACAACTATTTCCTGCTAACCGTCGAGGAACACGCGACGGTGGACCTGAAGACCGTTCACCAGGTGATCGGCGCGGCAAGCAAGGTGTCCTTCGGCAAGCCGGAGAAGCTGATGGAGTATCTGGGCGTCATCCCAGGTGCCGTGACCGCCTTCGGCGCGATCAACGACACCGAGGGCAACGTCAAGATGATCCTCGACGAGGAGCTGATGAAGTTCGACGTCGTCAACTGCCATCCGCTCTCCAATGACGCGACGACCTCGATCGCATCCAGCGATCTGCTGCGCTTCATGGAAGCGACCGGACACGAACCGCTTGTCTTGAAAGTCACGGCCTGACATACGATCTTTGGCGCGAATGCAGTAAGCTGGCAGACGAGCCGGCGAGGAGAGAAGAATGACGGGCAGCGACAATCCCTATGCAGGGTCTTTCGGCACTCAGATGACGGCTTCGGCCTCTTTCGGTCAGCCGGCGCCGGCGGCCGCGTCGGACGGTGACCTGATCAAGGAAACCACCACTGCCAACTTCACCAAGGACGTGCTCGACGCCTCCAGGCAGCAGCCGGTTCTCGTCGATTTCTGGGCGCCCTGGTGCGGCCCCTGCAAGCAGCTGACCCCCGTCATCGAAAAGGTGGTCACGGAAGCCGCAGGCCGCGTCAAACTCGTGAAGATGAACATCGACGATCATCCCTCGATCGCCGGACAGCTCGGCATCCAGTCGATCCCCGCCGTCATCGCCTTCGTCGGCGGGCGTCCGGTCGATGGCTTCATGGGCGCGGTGCCGGAAAGCCAGATCAAGCAATTCATCGAAAAGATCGCCGGTCCGGCCGTCGACGACAGCAAGGCCGAGATCGAAGCGGTTCTCGCCGATGCCAAGGCGCTGCTCGACGCCGGTGACGCCCAGAACGCCGCCGGCCTCTACGGCGCCGTGCTTCAGGCCGACCCCGAAAACGTCGTGGCGATCGCCGGCATGGTCGATTGCATGATCGCGCTCGGCCAGGTCGCCGAAGCCCGCGAAGCGCTCTCCGGGCTGCCGGAAGACCTTGCCAAGGACGCAGGCATTGCGGCCATCGGCAAGAAGCTCGACCAGATCGAGGAAGCCCGCAAGCTCGGCGATCCCAACGAGTTCGAGCGGCGCCTTGCCGCAAATCCCGATGATCATGAGGCGCGCGTGCTGCTCGCCAAGATCCGCAATGTCGAAGGCGACCGGACGGCTGCGGCCGATCACCTGCTGACGGTCATGAAGCGCGATCGAACTTTCGACGACGACGGCGCGCGGCGCGAGTTGCTCTCCTTCTTCGAGGTCTGGGGACCGAAGGATCCGGCAACGATCGCCGCACGGCGCAAGCTCTCGTCGATCCTGTTCTCCTGAGCCGTCAGGCATTTTTTTCGAGGAGGGGCGCTGTTTGCGCCCCTTTTTCGTAAGTGCGTCTGATCACGATCCACATTCACCCATGAAGATCGGTGTGCTCGTCCCTTGAGATTTTCAAGGAATGCACCATCTTTTGGTCTGGTTGACCACGCTTCCTTGGCGGGGCAAGAGCGGACATCTGCAAGGTCTATCGGAAAATGCACGTCGGAAATGCACGCTATCTCGGTCCGAAGGACTTGCCGGAGATCATTCCGGTGTTTCCGCTGACCGGTGCCCTGCTGCTTCCCGGCGCCCAGCTTCCGCTCAACATCTTCGAACCGCGCTACCTTGCCATGCTCGATGACGCGCTCTCCGGCAACCGCCTGATCGGCATCGTGCAGCCCTCCTTCTGCGAAGGCCGCAGCGAGACTGCCACCGGCCCGATGCAGGCGCTCTGCGAGGTCGGCTGCATCGGCCGCATCACCTCCTTCGCCGAGACCGGCGATGGCCGCTACATCACCTCGCTCACCGGCGTCTGCCGCTACCGGCTGTTTTCGGAAGTTTCAGCGACGCGCGGTTACCGCCGTTTCCGCATCGGCCCCTTTGCCGCCGATCTCGAAAACCGTGACGATGAAACTCTCGTCGACCGGGCAGCTCTGCTTGCCGCCTTCAAGGCCTATCTCGAAGCCAACAAGCTCAAGGCCGATTGGGAAAGCGTCGAACGGGCGAGCAACCGCACCCTGGTCAATTCCATGGCGATGATGTCGCCCTACGGCCCGGCAGAAAAACAGGCGCTGCTCGAAGCGCCCGATCTCAAGACACGCGCGGAAACCCTGATCGCCATCACCGAGATCGTGCTCGCGCGCGACTTCGGCGATATGGACAGCATCCTGCAGTGAGCGACGGATAATGGATATCAACGCCAGCAAGGTCGATCCGAAACTGCTTGAACTGCTCGTCTGCCCGCTGACCAAGGGGCGGCTGAGTTACCACGCCGAAGCCAACGAACTTATCTCGGAAAAGGCCCGCCTCGCCTATCCGATACGCGACGGCGTGCCGATCATGCTGGTCTCGGAAGCCCGCAAGATCGAGGATTGAGGGCGCGGCCGCCACCTCGTTGAGAGGTAGTTGCCCCTCATCCGGCCTGCCGGCCACCTTCTCCCCGCAGGCGGGGAGAAGGAACCTCGTGGCGCACTCGGCGCCAACCTCTTCTCTTCGACATCAAGACAGTGCCACGCATTCGACCGAGTCCCCTCGCCCCGCTTGCGGGGAGAGGGCTAGGGTGAGGGGCAATCCTCAGGTCGATGTTCAGATCGGCTCGCCCGACAAGAGCCGCGGATCCGCCTCGCTGGCAATCCCGGCCGCCTGGCGAATGAAGAAATTCTTGAGAGACGGCAGCCGGTCGACCAGACCGAGGCCGAAGTCGCGGGCGATGCGAACCGGAGTGATATCGTTGGAAAACAGCCGGTTGAGCACGTCGGTCGTCACCCCCATGCGGAAGGTGTCGAACCGCCGCCAGCTCTGGTAGCGCTCGAGCACGGCGAGCGAGCCGATGTCGAGCCCGAGGCGATCCGCCTCGACGATCGTTTCCGCCAACGCCGCCACGTCCTTGAAGCCGAGATTGAGCCCCTGCCCCGAGATCGGATGAATGCCGTGGGCCGCGTCCCCGGCAAGCGCGAAACGTGGTTTGACAAAATCGCGCGCAAGCGTCAGCCCCAGCGGAAAGGCCCGCCGTCCGCCGACCACCTTCAGGTGCCCGAGCTTGTGGCCGAAGCGGCGCTCCAACTCTTCCTCGAACAGGAAATCGTCGCCGGCGACCAGGCGTTCGGCGTCCTCGGTACGCTCGGTCCAGACCAGCGACGAGCGGTTGTTCTTGAGCGGCAGGGTCGCAAACGGACCGGCCGGCAGGAAATGCTCCTCCGCCGTGCCTTCGTGCGGCCGTTCGTGTTCGACCGTCGTGACGATGCCGGACTGGCCGTAGTCGAATTCGACCGTCTTGATGCCGGCAGCATCGCGCAGCTTGGAGCGTACGCCGTCACAGGCGACGAGCAGGCGCGCTTCCAGTTCTTCGCCGTCGGCGAGCGTGATGGCGACCGCATGGTCGCCGCTTTTAAAGGTTTCGACCATCGTCGACTGACGATTGACGACGCCAAGGTCCTCGCACGCCCCGCGCAGCGCGCCGACCATTGCCGTGTTCGGCACCATATGGGCAAAGGGCCGGCCATCGCCGCTGTCGCCATCGAAGGTCAGGAACACAGGGCGCACCGGATCGGCCGCCTTTGAATCGGTAATCACCATGCGGCGGATCGGCTCCGCCTCCGGCACGATCTGATCCCAGACGCCAAGCACGTCGAGCATGCGTTCGGCAGCCGACGCAACCGCCGAGGCGCGCTGGTCCTTCTTCCAGGCGCCTTCCGGCGCGCCGTCGATCACCATGACGCTGAGATGCGGCGCCGCCTTTTTCAGGGAAACGGCGAGCGAAAGGCCGACATAGCCGCCACCGGCAATCAAGACATCGAGCATCGGCTTTCTCCGTCGCACTTGAGCATCGTTTTATGTCTATATAGATCAATGCCATCGACGTTCCTACCATCGGAGACAGCCGAAATGTCGCGCCCTACCGAGACCGCCACACCCATGGATGCGCTGCTCGCCATTCTCGATATCGAGAAGCTGGAGGAAAACCTGTTCCGCGGCTTGAGCCCGCAGGTCGGCTGGCAGCGGGTCTTCGGCGGCCAGGTCATCGGCCAAGCACTGGTGGCGGCCCAGCGCACCGTCGACGCGGACCGCTTCGTCCATTCGCTGCATGCCTATTTCATGCGGCCGGGCGATCCATCCGTGCCGATCATCTACGAGGTAGACCGTATCCGCGACGGTTCGAGCTTCGCCACAAGGCGCGTCGTCGCCATCCAGCACGGCAAGGCGATCTTCTCGATGTCCGCCTCTTTCCAGTACGACGAGGACGGTTTCGACCACCAGATCGAAATGCCGAAACTCGCCATGCCGGAAACCCTGCCGGGCGAACAGGAGCTGAAGGAGAAATTCCTCGTGCATGCGCCGGAAGCGATCCGGCGCTACTGGGAGCGGCCGCGACCGATCGAGATCCGCCCGGCCTCGCTGCACCACTATTTCACCCGTAACGACGGCAAGCCGATCCAGGACGTCTGGGTCAAGGCGGTCGGCACGGTTCCGGACGAGCGCCATATCCAGGCGGCCATCCTTGCCTATCTCTCCGACATGACCCTGCTCGACACCTCGCTCTATGCGCACGGCACCTCGGTCTTCGATCGGAACCTGCAGGTCGCGAGCCTCGATCACGCCATGTGGTTCCACCGCCCCTGCAAGATGGACGACTGGCTGCTCTATACCCAGGACAGTCCGAGTGCACATGGTGCCCGCGGGATGACCAGAGGCAGCCTTTTTACGCGTTCCGGCGTGCTGATCGCCTCCGTCGCCCAGGAAGGGCTGATCCGGAAAAAGGCAACTGAATAGAAAACGGGCAGTTTTTTCAATCTGCCTATTTTTTAATCTTCTAAATTGACGATTTTTTGATGCGCCGCAGCATTGTCGCTGCGGCGTCCGCTTTTCCCATTGTTTTTCATAGACTTAGAACAGACATCCGAATCTGGCACGCCCCTTGAATGTCATTATCCGGTTGCACGGCGCACTGGCGCTCCGCAGCAAGGAGAGATGGCCTCCTCCGGAGGCGAACAAGGATGAAACCAGATGAAAATTGTGATGGCCATTATCAAGCCGTTCAAGCTCGATGAGGTTCGCGAAGCCCTCACTGCTGTCGGCATCCAGGGCCTGACCGTGACCGAAGTCAAAGGCTACGGCCGCCAGAAGGGACACACCGAAATCTACCGCGGCACCGAATATGCCGTCAGCTTCCTGCCGAAACTGAAGATCGAAATCGCCGTTCCCTCGGAGCTCGTCGACATGGCGGTGGAAGCGATCGCCGCAGCCGCCAAGACCGGCCAGATCGGCGACGGCAAGATCTTCGTCTACGCCATTGACCATGCCGTGCGCATCCGCACCGGCGAAACCGATTCAGAAGCGTTGTAAATCACGCCGTTCAGGGAGCACTACTCGATGTCATCTACGAAACTTTCCACCTCTCTTGGACGCCTCGGCGCGCTGACGGCCGCCTTGCTTGCGCCGGTTGTCGCCTTCGCACAGGAAACAGCCCCGGCTGCAACGGAGGCTGTTGCCGCCGTCCCGGTTCCCGACAAGGGCGATACCACCTGGATGCTCTTGTCCACCATTCTCGTGCTCCTCATGACCGTTCCGGGCCTTGCGCTCTTCTACGGCGGCCTGGTGCGCGCCAAGAACATGCTGTCGGTTCTGATGCAGGTACTGATGATCACCGCGATCGTCATGATTATCTGGGTCACCTACGGCTACTCGCTGGCCTTCACTGACGGCGGCTCGCTCAACCCGTTCGTCGGCGGCTTTTCGAAGATGTTCCTTGCCGGCGTTGATACGACAACGCTCGCCGAGAGCTTCTCCAAGGGCGTGTTCATCCCCGAATATGTCTTCGTGGT
Source organism: Ensifer sp. Root278 (assembly GCF_001429285.1). Lineage (GTDB taxonomy): Bacteria > Pseudomonadota > Alphaproteobacteria > Rhizobiales > Rhizobiaceae > Ensifer. Next base: position 133,054 of record NZ_LMJJ01000042.1, on the reverse strand, counting down.
GTTCCAGATGACCTTCGCCTGCATCACGCCGGCGCTGATCGTCGGCGCCTTTGCCGAGCGCATCCGGTTTTCGGCCGTCGTCCTGTTCGTCATTCTCTGGGTCACTTTCGTCTACTTCCCGATCGCCCACATGGTCTGGTTCTGGGGCGGCCCGAGCGCCTACACGGCTCCGACCGGCCTGATTTTCTCCTTCGGCGCTATCGACTTTGCCGGCGGTACCGTGGTCCACATCAATGCCGGTATTGCCGGCCTCGTCGGCGCCATTCTGCTCGGCAAGCGTACGGGCTTTAAGAGGGAAATCATGGCTCCGCATTCGATGACGCTCACGATGGTCGGCGCATCGCTGCTCTGGGTCGGCTGGTTCGGCTTCAACGCCGGCTCCAACCTTGAAGCCAACGCCTATGCCGGCCTCGCGATGATCAATACATTCCTCGCAACTGCCGCTGCCATCATCTCCTGGGCGGTCGTCGAAACGCTCGTCCGCAGCAAGGCTTCGATGCTTGGTGCGGCCTCCGGTGCCGTCGCCGGTCTCGTCGCGATCACGCCGGCCGCTGGCTTTGCCGGCCCGATGGGCGCGATCGTGCTCGGTCTCATCGTCTCCCCCGTCTGCTACTTCTTCGTCGACGTCGTGAAGAACAAGTTCAACTACGACGACAGCCTTGACGTCTTCGGCGTTCATGGCGTCGGCGGCATCCTCGGCGCGATCGCCACGGGCATTCTTGTCAATCCGGCGCTCGGCGGTGCCGGCATCGTCGACTACTCGACCGCGGATTTCGCGGCGGGCTATCCCGGCGTGGCAACCCAGGTCCTGGCGCAGCTCAAGGGCGTACTCGTCACCGTCGTCTGGTCCGGCATCGGTTCGCTCATCATCTTCAAGATCGTGGACGCGATCGTCGGCCTGCGTGTCTCCGTCGAAGCCGAGCGCGAAGGCCTCGACCTCTCGTCCCACGGCGAAGCCGCCTACCACATCTAAGCGGATTGCAGCGTCGAATCTGGCGCCGCTCATAGTCCCGTCGCGATCCGTCTGATGCGGATCGCCCTTGGCCCGGATCGAAAGGTCCGGGCCTTTTTCATGCCGATCTTCAGGTCAACCACCGCTATTTTAGCGGCAACTACGCATGGTTAATGTCGCATTAACCGTACTCCGCTTAGGTTGATTCCATGGCGCGCAATGCGCCCTAGAGATCGAGACGGGCAGCAGGCAACATGAGCAGAAGCAATCCGGCAACGCTTGACAGCCGTTCCAACCGGTTCGTGCTAACCACCTTCGTTTGGCGACAGATCGCGTCGCTGGCGGGCTTTGCGCTGTTCGGCGCATTGGCGCTGGCCGTCGCGGCGCTATCGACATGGAACGTCGCCGACCCGAGCTTCTCCTACGCCACATCGGAAGCACCGACCAACGTGCTTGGTTATCCGGGTGCGGCCTTTGCCGATATCTTCATGCAGTTCTTCGGCCTTGCCAGCGTCGTCGCCCTTCTGCCGGCTGTCGCCTGGGCGCTCGTGCTGATCAGCGGCAAGCGCTTCGACAAGACCTTCAAGCGCCTTGGCGTCTGGTTCATCGGCTCCGTGCTTGCCGGCGCGGCGCTGAGCTGCGTCCCCGCCCCAATCACTTGGCCGCTGCCCAACGGCCTCGGCGGCGTCTTCGGCGATATGATTCTCCGCTTCCCGGCACTCTTCACCGGCGCCTTCCCGACCGGCACGCTCGCAACCGTACTCGCCTGCATCTTCGCCGCACCGGCCGCCTGGTGCCTGATCTACAGCGCCGGCCTCATCGGTGTCAGCGATGAAGAGGAAGACGAAGAGGTTGTCGAGCCGACGCCGAGCAAGGCGCGCACCGTTCGCGACGAGCTGGACGAGGACGACAGCGAGGGCCCCTTCACCCTGCTGATGGGCTCCTTCGCCCATATGCGCTACACCATGCACGCACGCGTGCGCCGCATTTTCGGCATGAGCGGCACGCGCAGTTCGCCCAAGCGCCAGTATGACGAGCCTTACGATTTCAACAACGACGAGTTCGGCACGCTGAACGAGCCGGTTCGGCCGAAGCCGATGGCCGCCGGTGACCGCATCGAACCCTCGCTCGATCGCTCCGAACGCCGCATCGTCACGCCGCCGCCAATCATGGCCGATGACGAGGACGACGACATGCCCTTCGACATCGACGAGCGTCGCCCTGCGGGCATCCTGCCCGACGACGAAGACGACGATCCGGCAGCCGACTGGGCGCCGCGGGCAGCGCCGCCGAAGCAGGGTCTGCTGAAGTCGGGCTCGCGCGTGGCAACGCCGGCTCCGCGTCCGAAGACCGGTCAGCGGATCGAGCGCGAAGCCCAACGCTCCTTCGTCGAGGACGATGGCGACTTCACGCTGCCTCCGATGCATTTCCTTGCGGAACCGAAGAACGTCGGCCGCGATGCATCGCTCTCACCGGACGCGCTCGAACAGAATGCCCGCATGCTCGAGGGTGTGCTTGAGGACTTCGGCGTCAAGGGCGAGATCATCCACGTCCGCCCCGGCCCGGTCGTAACCCTCTATGAACTGGAACCGGCACCCGGCATCAAGTCGTCCCGCGTCATCGGCCTTGCCGATGACATCGCCCGCTCGATGAGCGCGATCGCTGCCCGCGTCGCCGTCGTTCCCGGCCGCAACGCCATCGGCATCGAACTGCCGAACCAGCGGCGCGAGACCGTCTACCTGCGCGAGCTCATCGGCTCGCGTGACTTCGAGACCTCCAAGGCGCGCCTTGCCATGGCGCTCGGCAAGACGATCGGCGGCGAACCCGTGGTCGCCGATCTCGCCAAGATGCCGCATCTGCTCGTTGCCGGCACCACCGGTTCGGGTAAATCGGTCGCGATCAACACCATGATCCTGTCGCTGCTCTATCGCCTGCGCCCGGATCAGTGCCGCCTGATCATGATCGACCCGAAGATGCTCGAACTATCCGTCTATGACGGCATTCCGCACCTGCTTTCGCCCGTCGTCACTGACCCGAAGAAGGCGGTGGTCGCGCTGAAGTGGACGGTGCGCGAGATGGAAGAGCGCTACAAGAAGATGTCGAAAATCGGCGTGCGCAACATCGACGGCTTCAACAGCCGCGTCGAGCAGGCGCTTGCCAAGGGCGAGCAGATCACCCGCACGGTGCAGACCGGCTTCGACCGCCAGACGGGCGAAGCCATGTACGAGACCGAGGAATTCGATCTCACGCCGCTGCCCTACATTGTCGTCATCATCGACGAAATGGCCGACCTGATGATGGTCGCCGGCAAGGACATCGAAGGCGCGGTGCAGCGTCTCGCCCAGATGGCGCGCGCCGCCGGCATCCATGTCATCATGGCAACGCAGCGCCCCTCGGTCGACGTCATCACCGGCACGATCAAGGCCAACTTCCCGACCCGCATCTCGTTCCAGGTCACCTCGAAAATCGACAGCCGTACGATCCTTGGCGAACAGGGTGCCGAACAGCTGCTCGGCATGGGCGACATGCTCTACATGGCCGGTGGCGGTCGCATCCAGCGCGTCCACGGTCCCTTCGTCTCCGACACCGAGGTCGAAGAGGTCGTCGCCTATCTCAAGACCCAGGGCGTGCCGCAATATCTCGACGCGATCACCGAGGATGACGACGAGGATGGCGAAGGCGGCGGCCCTGCCGGTACCTCCAACCTCGCCGATTCGGACGACCCTTACGACCAGGCGGTCGCCGTCGTCCTGCGTGACGGCAAGGCATCCACATCCTACGTTCAACGGCGCCTCGGGATCGGTTACAATCGTGCCGCCTCGCTGATCGAGCGCATGGAGCAGGAAGGCATCATCGGCCCGGCGAACCACGCCGGAAAACGCGAAATACTGGTTCCGACCGAGGAATAAAGCAATTTCGGCAGGATCTCGGGGCGTTTTTCGTCCGGACTTATGCCGATAGATCAACACGGCAATCCCGCACCGGATTGCGGGGCCGAACTGGTAACGGTCATGTGAGAGCGCGAGCCTTAAAGCTCGAAAGTAGCGCCTTGAAGGCGCCGCACTTGCGCTCCAGATGATCCGTAAATGAAGGAGACTGAGATGACAGAGACCAAGAACGGCGAGCGCAACCACCCGGTAATTTCGCGCCGCCTCTTCGTGTGCGGGCTTGCGGCATTCGCCGGCATCGGCGGCACCGGCCTCGACATCGCTGAGGCCTTCGCCCAGGCGCCGAGGGCCGCCCAGAAGATCGCCGATCACTTCTCCTCGGTAAAGACGATGGCCGGCGAGTTCGTGCAGTTCGGCCCGCGCGGCGAGCAGACCGGCGGCAAGTTCTACATCCGCCGCCCCGGCCGCATCCGCTTCAACTACGAGGCCCCCTCGCCGATGCGTGTCATTGCCGACGGCAAGTCGGTGGTCATCGGCAATATGAAGCTCAAGACCTGGGACATCTATCCGCTGTCGAAGACACCGCTCAATCTGCTGCTCAGCGAGAAGATCGACCTGACCGGCAAGATGGTGCGCGACGTCAAGGAAGAGTCCGACCTCATCACCATCGTGCTTGGCGACCGCTCGATCTTCGGCGATTCGACCATCACCATGATGTTCGACCCGAAGACCTATGATCTGCGCCAGTGGACGATCACCGATGCGCAGAAGAAGGACACATCGGTCATGATCTTCAATGTCCAGACCGGGATGGCGCTGGACGACAAGGTCTTCCAGATCCCCTACGACGAGGTCCGTAACAAGCGGGGCGGCTGAGCGATCCAAACGCTACGAACCTATACGCGCCCACAAGACGCGCGGTTTAGTGCGGCCTTCTTCATGCATTCCTTGTCCCGGCGCGCCGGACCTGCTTAAAGCTCGGGTCAACATCCATCCCGAGCCGGCCTTCCCTTCGCGAGCGTCCGGCCCCAGCCGATCAGGGAATGACGCATGGCCCTTTCCGTCGCCACTTGGAACATCAACTCCGTTCGCCTGCGCATGCCGCTCGTCGAACACCTGCTGAAGACCTGGCAGCCGGACATCCTCTGCCTGCAGGAAACCAAGTGCCCGAATGACCAGTTCCCGTCCAAGCCACTGAAGGCACTCGGCTACAATCATATCGAGATGCACGGCCAGAAGGGCTATCACGGCGTGGCGACGATCTCGCGCCTGCCCCTGCATGAGCTCAGCGACCGCCGCGACTATTGCGGCGTCGGCGATGCCCGCCACCTCTCGGTTGTTTTCGAGGCCGGCGGCAAGAAGATCCGCCTGCACAATTTCTATGTCCCGGCAGGCGGCGACGAGCCGGACCGCAGCATCAACCCGAAATTCGGCCACAAGCTCGATTTCGTCGAAGAGATGAAGCTGCTGCATGCCGAAGCCGAGGCTGGCATTTCCTCGATCCTCGTCGGCGACCTCAACATCGCGCCTCTGGAAGACGACGTCTGGTCGCACAAGCAGCTCCTGAAGATCGTCAGCCACACGCCGATCGAAACCGAAGGGCTGACCACGGTCATGAACGGCGGCGGCTGGGTCGATCTGATGCGCCAGCACACACCGGCGCCGACCAAGCTCTACACCTGGTGGAGTTACCGGGCGAAGGACTGGGAAGCGGCCGACCGCGGCCGCCGGCTCGACCACATCTGGTCCTCCGCGGACCTGGCGCCGGCGCTCAAGAACGTCGACATCCTGCGCGAAGCGCGCGGCTGGGAACGCCCCTCCGACCACGTGCCCGTCATCGCGCATTTCGATATCTAACCGCTTTTCACCAAGCGGCGGCACGCGCCTTGCGCGCTTGACGTTTTCATCAAGAAAAACATGACTAAAAGAATCATATTTTTCTTGATGCCCATTTCCAAACGGACTATCCCTCTTTTCGGGCGGCGGGGACACCGCCTCCGACGGCAGATCAGCCGTCGTTTTCACTAGATCACGATGATTGTGGGTCGTTCGACCCACAATCATAAACGTGATCGATTCTCAGAAATGAGAGCGAGAGGCGGGCGGAAAACCGCACGCACTTTTCCTCATCTCGCTCGGATATTGGGGCGCTTTGCTCTGGCGTTTGCCGGAGGGCTTTCGTGCGCCCGCAAGAGGGCCAGACATGCGAAAGACCTTGCCGATCCACGTCATGCGCGCGTCGCGCCACGCGCTCTCCGTAACCACCGTCCTGGCCGCAAGCACTGCCGCCGTATTCCTTTCGCCGACTGCGGCCTACGCGCAGTCGGCCGAAAGCCAGAAGACGACACGGCTGGAAAAGATCGAGGTGACCGCCGGCAAGACAGCCGCGACGATCGCTGAGGATAACGACACAATCGTGCCGACGCGCAACGTCTCGGCGCTGAAGACCGATACGCCGCTGATTGAAACGCCCCGCTCCGTCTCGGTGGTCACGCGCAAGGAACTCGAAGAGCGCGGCGTGCAGGACATGATCCAGGCGACGCGTTATGCCGCCGGCGTCACGACCGGCGCCTTCGGCTTCGATCCGCGCTTCGACCAGATCTACATCCGCGGCTTCGAGACGACGACGACCGGTGACTTCCGCGATGGCCTGCGCCAGCCCTACATGAACTACGGCACCTTCCCGACGGAGGTCTATGGCCTCGAGCGGATCGAGATCGTCAAGGGCCCGGTCTCGGTCATGTACGGTGCGGCCGGCGTCGGCGGCATCGTCAATCGCATATCGAAGATGCCCGAGGAGGAGACGCACCGCGAGGTCGAGCTGCAATATGGCACGATCGGACGCACCCAGGCCGCCTTCGACATCGGCGGGCCGGCAATGGCCGATGGCGATTTTCTCTATCGCATCGTCGGGCTCCTGAGGAACGGCGAGACCAGCTACGACGTCGCCGACGACCGCTACCTGCTGCAGCCCTCCTTTACCTGGAAGCCGGACGAAGGCACGTCGCTGACCGTCTATGGCCTCGGGCAGAAGGGTGAGAGCGATGCCAGCCCGCGGGTGCTTGAACATGATGGCCGGCTGCTGCGCTACAGCGACCCGGACTACGACTATCAGAAGGTTCGGCAGTATCAGGCCGGCTACAAATTCGAGCACGAATTCGACAATGGCCTGACCTTCCGCCAGCACGGCCGCGTCAGCGATCTCGATCTGAGAGCCCGTTACCTGCAGTTCGGGACTGAGGTGGCACCCGACGTCTTCGATCGCTCGCCCGTCGCCATCAAGGACGACCAGCGCGCCTACCAGATCGACAATCAGCTCGAGGCCATCTTCGATACCGGCGCAGTCTCGCACACGCTCCTGACCGGCCTCGACTATACGTGGATCACCTCCGATTTCGGTCTCGGCTTCGAAGCCGTCGATCCGGCCTATCGTTTCGATCTCAACAACCCCACCTTTGGGATCAGCGGCCCGACGCCTGCGCTCACCAGCTTCAGCGGGCGGGATCTTCGGCAGACCGGCATCTACATCCAGGACCAGGCGGAGTTCGGCAACTGGCGCGCCGTCGGCGGCCTTCGTTATGACTGGGTCGACCAGACGAGCACCGACAAGAACATCGGCGTCGTCGACCGCAAGGACGATGGCGAACTCACCGGCCAGGCTGGTCTTCTCTATCTCTTCGACAGTGGCATCGCACCCTATGCCAGCTACAGCACCTCCTTCGTGCCGCGCACCGAACTTTCGGCCGACGGCAGAGTGCTTGATCCGACGACCGGCGAGCAGATCGAGCTTGGCGTGAAGTACCAGCCGGAGGGCGAGACCTATTCGCTGAGTGCGGCCTACTACCGGATCGTCGAGACCGGTGCTGCGCAATATGTATCGGACGCTTCGCTACCCGCCGGCTACTACTACAAATCGGCAGGCGAGGTGACGACCAACGGCTTCGAGCTGGAAGGACGCCGGGAATTCGATAACGGCCTGAGCTTCATCGCCGCCTACACCTACAACGACGCCGAAATCACCGGAAATGTCGACCCGTCGCTGATCGGCAACGTGCCGTCGACGAAGCCGCGCCATGTCGCATCGCTGTGGGTGAACTATCTGCTGCCCGACGACACGCAGCTTGCGGGTTTGAGCCTCGGCGGCGGGGTGCGCCTGGCATCAAGCTCCTACACATCCGATGCTAATACCGCCAAGAACGGTGGTGCCGTCTATTTCGACGCCTCGATCGCCTACGACTTCGGCGTCAAGAATCCGGAGCTTGACGGACTGTCGCTCGCCGTCAGCGCCACCAATCTCGGCGATCGCCGCGAAGAGGTCTGCACCGATGGCTATTGCTATTTCGGCCAGGGCCGCACGGTGCTCGGTTCGCTCAAATATCGGTGGTAGCGGCCGGAAGCCGTTGCTTACTTCAAGCAAAGCGGCCGGCGAGCGCGCCGGCCCGGCGGATCATCGCCTGCAGATTCTCGCGGATGCGGGCTTCGACGAGCTCTGCCACTTCCGGGTACTCTTCCAGCATGCGACGGAAGAGCGGCCGGTTGATGCGGATGACCTCGCTATCCTCCTCGGCGGTCGCCGTGAACTTCCGTTCGACCATCGAGATCAGCGCCAGTTCCGACAGCAGCGCCCCGCGGCCGACCGTCGAAACCGTCGCCTCGGAACCATCGACACCAACTTTCGACAAGGAGAGGCTGCCGCTCGCAATCGCAAAGGCGCAATCCGCCGGCGCCCCTTCGCGAAACAGTTCCTGCCCCTTGAAGATCCGACGTCGCTCCGCTCCAAAGGCGATCAGCCGCAGCTTGTCCTCGCTGATATCGGCAAACAGCGGGACGTTGGACAGAAGCACGATATCGTCGTTGAGCGCCAAACGGCTAACCTCCCGAAATCACGGCACCCGACCCCAAGCGAGCCGGATCGCGCACGATCAGTCTAGATGACATGGAGCAGGATTCGGGCGGCAAACCGCTTCGCACCTTCCCCACCCCGGCTACGGTACGATCTTGTAGCCGCCGTTCTCTGTCACCAAAATCTCGGCATTGGAAGGGTCCCGCTCGATTTTCTGGCGCAGCCGGTAGACGTGGGTTTCGAGCGTGTGTGTCGTGACGCCGGAATTGTAGCCCCAGACCTCTTCCAAGAGCACGTCGCGCGTCACCACTTTCTGGTCGGCGCGGTAGAGGTAGCGGATGATCGCCGCTTCCTTCTCGGTGAGGCGGATCTTCTGGCCGTTTTCCAGCGTCAGCAGCTTCTGGCTGGGCTTGAACGTATAGGGCCCGACGCTGAAGGTCGCATCCTCGCTCTGTTCATGCTGGCGCAACTGCGCACGGATACGGGCAAGCAGCACGGCGAAGCGGAACGGCTTCGTGACATAGTCGTTGGCGCCGGCCTCGAGACCGAGGATCGTATCCGAATCGGTGTCGTGCCCGGTCAGCATGATGATCGGCGCCTTGAAGCCGCCCTTGCGCAGAAGCTTCACCGCCTCTCGGCCATCCATGTCGGGCAAGCCGACATCCATGATCAAGAGGTCCACCTGCTGCGCCCGCGCGGTCTGGATGCCCTTGCCGGCGGTCGCTTCCTGGATGAGATCGAACTCTTCGTAGAGCGAGAGTTGCTCGACCAATGTTTCGCGCAGGTCATTGTCGTCATCGACAAGAAGAATGGTACGGGTCGCCATGGGACAATTCCTGTTTGCTTCCGTTTTCAAACTAGCTCAAATGCCCATGTTGGCAAGCGAGCCAGCGTCGGTAAGTCCTTATACCTGCAACCGTGCTTATGGTGCCGCCCAAATCACGGGCAAAGCAAAAATCCGTGAGAATGATGCGCAAGAAAACGTCGGGAAAAAGACCAGCCCAGTCCATCATCACAGTCCGCCCGGCGCCGCGCGATCGAAAGCGGGCCCTGGTGTGTTTCGATGGCCGCGTCGAGCAGGCGGCGATCGGACGAAGCGGCATTACCAGCCTGAAGCGTGAAGGCGACGGCGCGACGCCGCGTGCCGCCATGAAGGTGATCGGCGGCTATGTCAGGCGCGATCGTCTCTTTCTGCCGCCGACACCACTGCCGACGCGAGCGACGCGCAAGGACATGCTCTGGTGCGACGCCCCAGGTCACGCCCAATACAATCGTCCGGTCATGGCACCTTTCTCACCGAGCCACGAAGAGATGATGCGCGAAGACGGGCTCTACGACATCTGCCTGGTGATGGACTGGAACCTCCTCGCACGCCGTCGAAATGCCGGTTCGGCGATCTTCTTCCACCTGATCCGGCCGGGTTATGAACCGACGCAGGGCTGCGTCGCGGTCAGCCTGCCCGCCATGTCGCGGCTGATGCCTCATATGCGGCGCGGCACCGTCGTGCGGGTGCTTTGATCCAGGCCTGCAAACAACTCAGTCGAGCGAGCGCGGGGTCACAAAACGCGCGAGTTTGGCGCCGCCGGGCATAAGCTCACGCCAGCCCACAGCTTCGAACTCGAGCACCGCAAGGGCGGCCGTCGGAAACTTGTCCGCCATGCGTATGCGCAGATCCGCATCGCCGGAGCCGACGAGTTCGTGCGCCAGATCTTCCATGCCGGGATTATGGCCGACGATCAGCAAAGTCCTGACAGCCGGATCCGTCGCGCGCAGAACGCTCAGGATCTGCGAGGCGCCCACCTCGTAGATCGCACGGGTATTCTCGACCGCGACCTCGGACGACAGGGCGGACGCCACCAATTGCCAGGTCTCTTGCGCGCGCTTGGCGGTCGAAACCAGTGCAAGATCCGGCACGAGCTTATGCCGGGCTATGTACTTTCCCATCAGCGGCGCCGCCTTGCGGCCGCGCTCGCCGAGCGGACGATTGATGTCGGCAACACCATCCGGCCAGGCGGACTTGGCATGGCGCAACAGCATCAGGCAGTAGCTTTGTACAGGCAGATCGTCGCTCATCCGTCGTCCTCCCAAACGCCCTTCGGCCAACCGTTCCTACTGCATGTTTCCTTTAATCGTAGCCGATTTAAGGACAAAAACATGCAGCAATTCAAAGTGCTACAGCGACCTTTGCGCGTCTGATAAGACGCCCGGCGCTGTAGACTTGTGAGCAGGCAGCTTAGCGCAATTCGCCGATCCGCGCGGAGCGCTGACGTGCGGACAAACAAAAAAGGCCGCCCCGAAGGGCGGCCATTTGCGCCGGAAAAGCTCAAATCCGGCTTATTTCCATTCGCGGATGTCGACGAAGTGACCCGAAACCGCAGCGGCCGCCGCCATTGCCGGCGAGACCAGATGCGTGCGCCCCTTGAAGCCCTGACGTCCCTCGAAGTTGCGGTTCGACGTGGACGCGCAACGCTCGCCCGGCTTCAGCCGGTCGTCGTTCATCGCCAGGCACATGGAGCAGCCCGGCTCGCGCCAGTCGAAGCCGGCTTCCTTGAAGATCTTGTCGAGGCCTTCGGCTTCCGCCTGTTCCTTGACGAGGCCCGAGCCCGGAACGATCATTGCCGAAACCGTCGAAGCAACCTTGCGGCCTTCCACCACCTTGGCAACTTCACGCAGGTCCTCGATGCGGCCGTTGGTGCAGGAGCCGATGAAGACGCGGTCGATACCGATGTCGGTGATCTTGGTACCCGGCTTCAGGCCCATATAGTCGAGCGCACGCCACTTGGAGGCGCGCTTGGTTTCTTCCTGGATCTCGTCCGGGTTGGGAACGATACCCTGAACCGAAATCACGTCTTCCGGAGAGGAACCCCAGGAAACGATCGGCGGCAGGTTGGCAGCATCGAGCACGACGACGCGATCATAATGGGCGCCCTCGTCCGTGTGCAGCGTCTTCCAGTAGTCGAGCGCCATGTCCCAGGCCTTGCCCTTCGGCGCGCGCGGCTTGTCCTTGATATAGGCAAACGTCGTCTCGTCCGGCGCGATCAGGCCGGCGCGGGCGCCGCCTTCGATCGTCATGTTGCAGATGGTCATGCGACCTTCCATCGACAGCGAGCGGATCGCTTCGCCGGCAAATTCGATGACGTGGCCGGTACCGCCGGCCGTGCCGATCTCGCCGATGATGGCAAGAATGATGTCCTTGGCGGTGACGCCGGGCGGAAGCTGGCCGTCGACGCGCACCAGCATGTTCTTCGCCTTCTTCTGGATCAGCGTCTGGGTGGCGAGCACGTGCTCGACCTCGGACGTGCCGATGCCGTGCGCCAGCGAACCGAAGGCGCCGTGCGTCGAAGTGTGGCTGTCACCGCAGACGATGGTCATACCCGGCAGGGTGAAGCCCTGCTCCGGGCCGACGATGTGCACGATGCCCTGGCGCTTGTCGTTCTCGGAGTAGTATTCGACGCCGAACTCGGCGGCGTTCTTGGCCAGCGCCTCGACCTGGATGCGGCTTTCCTCGTTCTTGATGCCGAGGTGGCGGTCAGGCGAGGTCGGAACGTTGTGGTCGACGACGGCAAGCGTCTTTTCCGGGGCGCGGACCTGGCGGCCGGCCATGCGCAGGCCTTCGAAGGCCTGCGGGCTCGTCACTTCGTGAACGAGGTGACGGTCGATGTAGAGAAGACAGGTGCCGTCTTCCTGTTCGTTGACCAGGTGGTCGTCCCAGATTTTGTCATAGAGGGTACGCGGTGCGCTCATGGCGGTATATCCATCGAGTTTTTCAAAAGGTAGGGAAAGCCGGCGGCAGGGCGGCCGGAAACACTGATCAGCAGATCAGGATAGGCGGCTTGTGAGCGCCCCGTGGACGCGCGCAAAGAAGCGTGCCGGCAGGCGCTTGTGATCCTGCAGCACGACGATTTTCTGTTCGCGACATCCGAATTTGGATTCCATGAGCGCGTTCATATCAATTTTTTGACAGGTCGGCAATTGGCGTGATCGCGCTCAGCGGGCCTCCGCGCGCCGCAGCCGCCGCTCCAGACCCCGCAATCCCAGCGACAGACCAATAGTCAGCACCAGATAGACATAGGCGACGATCGAATAGGTCTCGAAGAAGCGAAAGGAACCGGAAGCATAGACCTTGCCCATCTGCGTAATGTCGGCGACGCCGAGCACCGAGACGAGCGAGGAATCCTTGACCATGGCGATGAAGTCGTTGCCAAGAGGCGGCAGGATCACCCGGATTGCCTGCGGAAAGACGACCAGGCGAAAGCGCTGGTAGCGCGAGAGCCCGAGCGCCTTGGCCGCCTCGATCTGTCCCTTGTCGACCGAGAGGATGCCGGCCCGGAACACTTCGGCAATGAAGGCGGAATAGCCGATCATCAAGGCGATGATCGCCCGCCACATCAGCGATATGTCGCGAACGACGAAGGGCTCGATCCAGCCGGCGCCGATCAACGGCGCGCAGATGAAATTGGCGGCGACGACAAGCGCCGGCGCCCCGACGAAGGCGATATAGAAGAGAAGCACAAGGATCGGCACACCGCGAATGATCTCGGTGTAGAAGCGCGCGATCTGCCGGAGCGACGAGTGCTCGGACAGCGCCATCAGCGCAATACCGAGGCCGAGCGTCGTCGCCAGCACAAAGCCCATGAGCGTTACGAAGACGGTGACGCCAAGGCCTTTGAAGACGACGGTGAAGACCTCGGAGAAGATGTCATTGCTGACGATCACGGCGGCAAGCGCCACCGCGATCACAAGAAGGGCGACCAACCACCAGGGATAGTCGCCCTTGCCGGACATGTCAGGAGATTGCGGAGCGGCCATAGCCTCGGATCAGCCGCCCATTTTGTATTCGAGGAACCACTTCTTATCGAGGGCATCGAAGGTGCCGTCTTCCTTCAACGCCTTGATCGCGGCGTTGACCGGAGCGACGAGGTCCGAGCCCTTCGGGAAGATGAAGCCGAAATCCTCGGTGCCGAGCGGACCGCCGACGACCTTGAGCTTGCCTTCGGAGGAATCGACATAACCCTTGGCGGCGACGCTGTCGGTCAGAACCACGTCGACGTCGCCGGCCTTCAGCGCCTGGACAGTCGCACCGAAGGTCTCGAACAGCTTGATGCGTGGGTTCTGCTCGTTGCCGTCGAGCATTTCGTAGACGGCGGTGTAGAACGGCGAGGTGCCCGGCTGTGCGCCGACGAGACCGTCGGCAAAGGCGCCGAAGCTCTTGCCGTCGTTGAAACGGTTTTCATCGCTGCGCACCAGCATGAACTGCTGCGAGCGCATGTAGGGGTCCGAGAAGTCGACCTTCTCCTTGCGGTCGTCCTTGATGGTGATGCCGGTCATGCCGATCTGGTACTGGCCGTCATGCACTGCCTGGATCATCGCGTCCCAGCTGGTGTTCTGGTATTCGACCTTGAAATTCAACCGCTTGGCGATCTCGTTCATGGCGTCGTATTCCCAGCCTTTGGCCTCGCCGGTCTTGGGGTCGACGAACTGCAGCGGCGGGTAAGCGTTCTCCGTGACGACGACAACCGTCTTGCCGCCGAGATCGGGCAGATCGCTGGCAACAGCCGGTGCAGAAAATGCGAAAGGAACGGCAAGTGCAGCTGCGATGCCCGCAAGCACGTGGCGACGGATTGTCATTGGAGGGCTCCCGAAAAGTGTGGCAGCGGAAAATGTCACAAATTCCGTCGGAAAGACAAGCGCATAGTACCAAAAAAGAAAGGCGGCCCGAGGCCGCCTTTCCAACAATCCGAATGGATTGAAATCTTATTCCGCTGCAGCTTCTGCTGCCTTGGCTTCGGCGGCTTCTGCAGCGGCCTTGGCTTCTGCTGCTTCGGCTGCTGCCTTTTCGGCGGCGAGAGCCTGAGCTGCTGCGATCTTTTCAGCTTCGATGCGTGCCTTTTCCTCGGCAACGGCCTGGCGCTCGGCGTCGTTCAGCTTGCGGGCGCGCGTACCGGTGTTCTCGACGATACGAGCCGACTTGCCGCGACGATCGCGCAGGTAGTAGAGCTTGGCGCGACGGACCTTACCGCGGCGAACAACTTCGACGCTTTCGACGAGCGGAGAGTAAACCGGGAATACGCGCTCGACGCCTTCGCCGTAGGAGATCTTGCGAACGGTGAAGCTTTCGTTGATGCCGCCGCCCGAACGAGCGATGCAGACGCCTTCATAGGCCTGAACGCGGGTACGGCTGCCTTCGACAACGCGGACGTTGACGCGCAGCGTGTCGCCGGCGGAGAATTCGGGGAGCGTGCGCTTGGCGGCAATCTTGGCGGCCTGTTCGGCTTCCAGCTGCTGGATGATGTTCATCGGTCTAACCTTTCAAGTTCTTCTGAAACAGCCAGAGCGCTCTCGATGAACCTGTCGGGCTTGCCTTCAGGTCTTGCCGGAAACCGGCAGGAGCGGATTCGCCATTCTTTGTTTTGGTCGACGGGCACAGAACCCGAACCGGGCCGGCACATACACCAATCGATCCGCCTTGTCATCCCCGGAGGCCATATTTTCTCGGCGATCCGCGGCAAGAAACGCCTTTCTATCAGAAAACCCGGATGGATGCATGCTCGATTGTCCGAGCGGACGGGCTTGCGGCCATCCCTGCCACCGGCTATCCCGAGCGTGGTGGGTCGGGGGAGACCATGCATATCTTTGAAGTGCTCATGCTGTTTGCGGCCGGCTTCCTGTCCGGCGTCGTCAATGCCATCGCCGGCGGCGGAACGTTCCTGACCTTCGGGGCGATGACGCTTGGCGGCCTGTCGCCGATCGTCGCCAACGCGACCTCGTCGATCATCCAGTTCCCGGGCTACATCACCTCGGCACTCGCCTATGCCAAGGAGATCCGCGCCGACAGACGATACGCCGTCCTGCTCGGCGTGATCTCGGCGCTCGGCGGCCTTGCCGGCGCACTGCTTCTCATCTCGCTTTCCAACGCCTCCTTTCGTACTCTGGTGCCCTGGCTGCTGCTCGCCGCGACGGCGATCTTCGCCGCCGGGCCGCTCTTGAAGCCCAAGGCGCGCGTCGACGAGCATGCGATCAATCCGGCCGGCATCGGCGCCCAGTTCGTCACATCAATCTATGGCGGCTTCTTCGGCGCCGGCATGGGCATCATGATGCTGGCGGTACTGGGGCTGGCGACCGGTGGCGGCTATCACCGGCTGAACGCGCTCAAGAACTTCATCTCGATCGTGATTGCGGCCATCGCCATCGTCGTCTTCGCCGCCGGCGGCGTCGTCTCCTGGCTGCATGCGGCAATCATGGTGCCGGGGGCGGCACTTGGCGGCTACAGCGGCGTCTGGGCGGCCCGGAGGGTACCCCAAGCCGTCATCCGCGCGCTGGTGGTCGCCGTCGGCCTGCTGCTTGCCGCCTATTATTTCTTCACGGGCTGATCGAGAAGGTCGGGCCTGCGCTCGGCCGTCAGACGCCGCGCCTCTGCCTCGCGCCATTTGGCAATGGCGCCGTGATTGCCCGAGGTCAGCACCGGCGGGATCTCGCGGCCCTCGAAGATCTGAGGGCGGGTATAGTGCGGATGTTCGAGCAGACCGCCTTCGAAGCTTTCATGCACGCCTGAAAGCTCGTTGCCCATGACACCCGGCAGGATGCGCACCACGGCATCGAGAAGCGTCAGCGCTGCCGGCTCGCCGCCCGAAAGAATATAGTCGCCTATGGAAACCTCTTCGAGGCCGCGGGCATCGATCACCCGCTGGTCGACGCCTTCGAAGCGTCCGCAGACGATGACGACACCAGGACCATCAGCGAGCTGACGCACCCGCTCTTGCGTCAGCGGGCGACCGCGCGGGCTCATCAACAACCGTGGACGGTCGTCACCCTCAGAGACATGGTCGATCGCGCGGGCGAGCACGTCCGGCTTCAGCACCATGCCGGCTCCGCCGCCGGCCGGCGTGTCGTCGACGGTGCGGTGCTTGTCCTCGGCGAAATCGCGGATCTGCACCGGCTCGATCGACCATTGGCCGCGCTCCAGCGCCTTACCCGAAAGGGACGCGCCGAGATGGCCCGGAAACATTTCGGGATAGAGCGTCAGGACAGTCGCGCGAAAAGTCATCACCGCATCGCTCACTTGCGCTTGGCGGAAAACGGATTGCCCGAATCCTGGTCCTTGTCCTCGGAAAGACCGGCAGCCACCGGATCGACCAGCAGCTTGCCCGCTTCCAGGTCGATCTCCAGCACTGACCATTCGGTGAAGGGGATCAGCACCGGGCGCCGGCCAGGACCCTTCAGCTCCAGAAGATCGCCGGCGCCGAAATCGTAAACGCCGCTGACCTTGCCATAGCTGGTGCCATTGCCGTCGATCGCTTCCAGCCCTTCGAGATCGGCATAGAAGAACTCGTCCTCGTCGAGGTCGTCGTCGGGCAGGTTGTCCCGCTCGATGAACAGCTCAAGACCATTGAGCGCCTCGGCGGCGTTGCGATCGTTGACACCACGGAAGCGCACGATGACGACGTTCTTCGCCTCGCGGATTTCCAGCACCTCGAAAACACGTCCGTCGGCGCTGTGCAAATTGCCGTAGTCGCCGAGCGCCGTCGGGTCGTCGGTAAAGGATTTGACCCTGACCTCGCCGCGCAAGCCTTGCGCCGCGCCGATCGTCGCCATCAGAACCGGGTTTTCGAGTTTGCTCATCGTCCGCGTCCATTTCGGGAGTTCAGGGTGCACATAACGGAAAACGGGCGGCATGGAAATGCCACCCGTTTCCTTAAAGTCACGACAGGTTGGAAGCGGACGCGGACGGAAGCCCGTGCATCCTGCTTCAAACCATTTGCCGGCTATTATTCTGCGGCAGCTTCTGCAGCGGCAGCAGCGGCGTCTTCAGCCTTCTGCTTGGCTTCAGCAGCGCGCTCCTGAGCCTTCTTGCCCGGAACGGCCTTGGTCGGGTTGCTGCGAGCCGGACGCTTTGCGAGGCCAGCCTGGTCGAGGAAGCGCAGAACGCGGTCGGTCGGCTGGGCGCCCTGGGCGATCCAGTGAGCGATGCGCTCGGCGTCGAGCTCGACGCGCTTTTCGTCGTCCTTGCCGAGCATCGGGTTCCAGGAGCCGATCTTCTCGAGGAAGCGGCCGTCACGCGGGCTGCGGGCGTCAGCAACGACGATCTGGTAGTACGGACGCTTCTTGGAACCGCCACGGGCGAGACGAATTTTCAGTGCCATTTCAGTTACTCCTTGCAGGCTTTCTTGACCGCTTCGTTCAAGCGGAATGGTTTGTGCCGGCGTTACCCGCGGAATGCGAGCGATCGGCGGCGATGGCTTCATGATGCCGGATGACTTCCTTGATGATGAAGTTCAGGAACTTCTCGGCGAAATCCGGATCCAGATTGGCATCCTTGGCCAGGCGGCGCAGGCGTTCGATCTGGTATTCTTCGCGCGCCGGGTCGGCCGGCGGCAGATCATGCTTGGCCTTGAGAACGCCGACTGCCTGGGTGCAGCGGAAGCGTTCGGCCAGCATGTGGACGAGTGCGGCATCGATGTTGTCGATCGACTGCCGGTAACCCGCCAATTCCTGTTTGATTTCGGGATCAATCATCTCTCACCGATCCTCACTTCTTCTTCGGCAGGCCGGGAAGGCCGGGGAAACCGCCACCGAGGCCCGGAAGCTTGGCGCCGCCGAGACCCGGCAGGCCACCGCCGCCAAGACCCGGCATGCCGCCCGGCTTGAGGCCGGCTGCTTCCGCCTGCTTCTGCAGGGCCTCGAGCTGCTTCGGGTCGAGCTTCGACAGGTCGGGCACACCGCCGCCGCCGAGGCCACCAAGCCCCATCTTGTTGGCAAGGCCGCCCATCATCTGCTTCATCATGCCGCCTTTGCCCTTGCCACCCATCATCTTCATCATGTCCGCCATCTGGCGGTGCATCTTCAGAAGCTTGTTGATGTCGGCGGCATCGGTGCCGGAACCGGCGGCAATGCGCTTCTTGCGCGAATGCTTGAGCAGGTCCGGGTTGGCGCGCTCCGCCTTGGTCATCGAGGAGATGATGGCGATCTGGCGTCCGAACAGCTTATCGTCGAGACCGGCGGCGGCCATCTTGTCCTTCATGCCGGACATGCCGGGCATCAGGCCCATGATGCCGCCCATGCCGCCCATCTTCTGCATCTGGCCAAGCTGGTCGGCGAGGTCGTTCAGGTCGAACTTGCCCTTGGCCATCTTCGCGGCCATGGCGGCCGCTTTCTCGGCGTCGATGTTCTCGGCCGCCTTTTCGACCAGCGAGACAATGTCGCCCATGCCGAGAATGCGGTCGGCGACGCGGCGCGGATGGAACTCTTCGAGTTCGCCCATCTTTTCGCCGACGCCGATGAGCTTGATCGGCTTGCCGGTGACGGCACGCATCGAGAGCGCTGCACCGCCTCGGCCGTCACCGTCCATACGGGTGAGCACCAGGCCGGTGATGCCGACGCGTTCGTCGAAGTTGCGGGCAAGATTGACGGCGTCCTGACCGGTCAGCGCATCGGCGACGAGCAGGATTTCATGCGGATTGGACTTCCGCTTGATCTCCGCCATCTCGATCATCAGCGGCTCGTCGATATGGGTACGGCCGGCGGTGTCGAGGATGACGACGTCATGACCGCCGAGCTTGGCGGCCTGGACCGCGCGCGCGGCGATATCGGTCGGCGACTGGCCGGTAATAACAGGCAGCGTATCGACGCCGGTCTGCACGCCGAGCTGACGCAGCTGCTCCTGGGCAGCCGGGCGGCGCGTGTCGAGCGAAGCCATCAGGACCTTTTTCTTGTCCCTGGTCTTCATCCGGCTGGCGATCTTGCCGGTGGTGGTCGTCTTACCCGAGCCCTGCAGACCGACCATCATGATGACAACAGGCGCCGGAGCGTTGAGGTCGATGGTGACTCCCTCGGAGCCGAGCATCTCGATCAGCTGATCATGGACGATCTTGACGACCATCTGGCCAGGCTTGATCGATTTCAGGATCTCGGCGCCGACGGCCTTTTCGCGAACCTTTTCAGTGAAGGAGCGCACGACATCGAGCGCGACGTCGGCTTCGAGCAGCGCACGGCGAACCTCGCGAAGCGCAGCGGAAACATCGGCTTCCGACAATGCGCCGCGGCCGGTCAGTCCATTCAATATGGAACCAAGGCGGTCCTGGAGGCTCTCGAACATTCTCACTTCCTTCTGGTTTCCGGTGGCGATCAACTCGCCGGAAACGTGGGTTCCTTCGCGCAGAAAACAAGGCGCAAAGCCAAAAACCACCCGAGGGCGCAACGCGCTGTCGGATGTTGACCTCCGGGTTCTCTTTACACCTTTACGGGACCCGGTCGGCGGCTTCGAAGACTTGAGCTTGCGAAGGAATTGCGGCGGATAAACAGGAAAGCGCGGCAAAAGTCAAGGACGGCAGGGCAATGACGGCTTTTTTGGCTCAGAGCGCCTCGCCCTCGACGGCTGCATCCAGTTCGCCCGCCAGATGCTCAAAGGCCGTCGCCACCCGCGTCATCACCCGGAGCGTAGCCACCACTTCGGTCTGATTGATATCGCCGAGCAAGGCGTGCAGCATCTCGACTTCACGGCGATGGATTTCCTCGAACAGATCGCGTCCGGCGGCGGTCGGGACGCAAAGATAGGCGCGTCGGTGCTCTGGATTCGGCTGCCGTTCCAGCAATTGCTTGTCCATCAGCCCGGTGACGATGCGCAGCACGAACTGCCGTTTCATCGACAGGCGTCGCGCCGCTTCCGGCACAGTCAGCTGCACTTCGTAAAAAAGTTCGAGAACCGCGCGCTCCGCCACGGATATACCCGCGCCATCGAGCATATGCTCCGACGCTCGTTGCATATTGAGGTGGACGGAGCGGACCAGCCGAAGGGTCTTGTAGAGGCGTTCATGCGGGTCGAATCGAACGAGCATGAAAGCACGATAGCAATCCAGTTGCTGTTTTCAAGAATTTATTAAAGCCCGATCTTCCATCGGATGCGCCGGCGCACCATCTCATGCAATCACAAGACATGCCGAAAGGCTCGGGATGAAGAAATCGCAGAATCCATACTATCGAGGCCCCGTCTCCGACCATTTCGACGGGACGCGCTTCTTCAATCCCGGCGGCAGGCCGCCCAAGGGCATGGCTGATTTGCTGCGCTGGCAGCTCGGCGGCGGCAAGATCCGCTGGCCGGCGCACAATCCAAGCCCATTTGCACAGACCAAGCCTGAACTGGCCGTCGAAGGCGAACGCCTGCGCGTGACGATGATCGGCCACGCGACGCTGCTCATCCAGGTGCACGGCGTGAACATTCTCACCGACCCCGTCTGGGCGCGTCGCGCCAGCCCCTTCGCCTTTGCCGGACCGCAGCGCTACAACGCCCCCGGCATCGAGCTCGACGATCTGCCGCCGATCGACATCGTGCTCGTCACCCACAACCACTACGACCATCTCGATATCGAAACGCTGGCCGCACTGCACGAGGAGCACGCCCCCCGGATCATCACCCCGCTCGGCAACGACACGATCATCCGCCACGCCGTTCCCGATGCCGAGATAACGGTGGTCGACTGGAACGACCAGGTCGATTGCGGTGATGACATCGTGATCCACGCGGAGCCCTGCCATCACTGGTCGGCCCGCGGCTCGCGCGACCGCCGCATGGCGCTCTGGGCCGCCTTCGTTCTGGAGACTCCGGCAGGCAAGATCTACCATGTCGGCGACACGGGCTTTCACGACGGCATAAACTATCGGGCCGCCCGCGAAAAACACGGGCCGTTCCGCCTCGCCAACCTGCCGTTCGGTTCCTACGAACCGCGCTGGTTTATGCAGGACCAGCACCAGAATCCGGAAGAGGCAGTGCGCGGGATGATCGATTGCGCCGCCACCCATGTCGCCGGCCACCACTGGGGCACGTTCCGCCTGACCGACGAGGGCGTCGACGAGCCGCGGCTGGCGCTGGAACGGGCGCTTGATGCGGCCGGTATCGCCCGCGCCCGCTTCCGGCCGCTGCGCCCCGGCGAGGTCTTCGACGTGCCTGCCGCTGCATCCGCCGCGGAATGAAGGCGGCACTGGTAATTTCCGGGCTTTTCCGCCATATACAGCCCGAATGAAGGGTGCCCTGCTTGACGCGGGCCAGTTTGGACCATCGCTACATGACCGACAACGTGCAATTCGCCAGAATGAACGGGCTTGGAAACAAGATCCTTGTCGTCGACATGCGCGGTCGGAAAGATCGAGTGACGCCGGCGGCCGCGATCGCGCTCAATGCCGACCCGGCAACTGCCTTCGACCAGATCATGGCGATCCACGACCCGAAGGCCGCCGGCACCGATGCCTGGATCGACATCGTCAATTCCGATGGCTCCATGGCCCAGGCCTGTGGCAACGGCACCCGCTGCGTCGTCCAGGCGCTCGCCGCCGAAACCGGCAAGAAGGCCTTCCTATTCCATACGGTCGCCGGCCTGCTCGAAGCCAAGGAACACGACGACGGCACCATATCCGTCGACATGGGAACCCCGCGCTTTGCCTGGAACGAAATCCCGCTCTCCGAAGAGTTTCACGACACGCGCCGCATCGAGTTGCAGATCGGCCCGATCGACAATCCCGTGCTGCATTCGCCCTCGGTCGCCTCCATGGGCAATCCGCACGCGATCTTCTGGGTCGACAACGACGTCTGGTCCTACGATCTCGAGCGCTTCGGCCCGTTGCTCGAAAACCATCCGATCTTCCCCGAGCGCGCCAACATCTCGATTGCCCGCGTGCTTTCGCGCGGCGAACTGGATCTTCGGACCTGGGAGCGCGGCGCCGGGCTGACGCTCGCCTGCGGCTCGGCCGCCTGCGCCGCCGCCGTCAGTGCCGCCCGCACCGAGCGCACCGACCGCAATGTCATCGTCAACGTGCCCGGCGGGCCGCTGACGATCGAATGGCGCGAGCGCGATGATCACGTGATCATGACCGGCCCGGCCGAATGGGAATGGTCCGGCACACTGAACCCGACCACCGGCACCTGGCAGCGCGACGAGGCGGAGAGCGCGGGCAGCGGAGCGCGGGCGCTTTGAGCGGCGTCGAGGTCATAACCTTCGGCTGCCGTCTCAATACCTACGAATCCGAAGTGATGCGGGCCGAAGCCGAGAAAGCAGGGCTGAACAACGCCATCCTCGTCAACACCTGCGCCGTCACCGGCGAGGCGGTGCGCCAGGCGCGCCAGGCAATCCGTCGTGCCCGTCGCGACAATCCGCATGCGCGTATCATCGTCACCGGCTGCGCCGCGCAGACCGAAAAAGAGACCTTTGCCGAAATGGCCGAGGTCGACGCCGTGCTCGGCAACGAGGAAAAGCTGAAGAGCGCCTCCTATCGCTCGCTGCCCGATTTCGGCGTTTCGGCGGAAGAGAAGCTGCGCGTCAACGACATCATGAGCGTGCGTGCGACGGCGCCGCAGATGGTCAAGCACATCGACGGCCACGTGCGCGCCTTCATCCAGGTGCAGAACGGCTGCGATCATCGCTGCACCTTCTGCATCATTCCCTATGGCCGCGGCAATTCCCGCTCCGTGCCGATGGGTGCTGTCGTCGACCAGGCCCGCAAGCTCGTTGAAACAGGCTATTGCGAGATCGTGCTCACCGGCGTCGACGCCACCAGCTACGGCGCCGACCTACCGGGTGCCCCGACGCTCGGCCTGCTTGCCAAGACGCTTTTGAAGCAGGTGCCGGAGATCCGCCGCCTGCGCCTTTCCTCGATCGACGGCATCGAGGCCGACAAACACCTCTTCGACCTGATCGCCGATGAAGCGCGCTTCATGCCGCATCTGCACCTGTCGCTGCAGCACGGCGACGACCTGATCCTGAAGCGCATGAAACGCCGCCACTTGAGCGCCGACGCCCGCGCCTTCGCCGATGAAGTCCGGCGGCTGCGGCCCGAGATCAGTCTTGGCGCCGACATGATCGCCGGTTTCCCGACGGAGACCGAGGAGATGTTCGAGAATGCCGCGAAGCTCGCCGAGGATTGCGGCATCGCCCTTCTGCACGTCTTTCCCTATAGCCCGCGTCCCGGCACGCCGGCGGCGCGCATGCCGCAGCTCGACCGGGCGCTCGTCAAGGATCGCGCCGCGCGTCTGCGCGCGGTTGGCACGACGCTCTACGCCCGCCACCTCGAAGGCATGGTCGGCAGCGAGCAGACGATCCTGGTCGAGAACAACGGGCTCGCCCACACACAAAACTTCACGCTCGTCGATGCCGCCGGCCTGAAAGCCCGCGCGCTTGTCCCGGTCTTAATCACCGGCCACAATGGCAAGCATCTGACGATGCAGGTAAAACAGATGGCTGCGGCCTGATTTATGCGGAATTCCTGAATGGCAATGGGTTTCATCAAGAGGATCTTCACCTTCGGCAAGGGCGCGGTGGAGGAGACGAAGCCGCCGGAAGGTGTGCCCGAGGAGACGATTGTCTCTTCGCCCGAGGCGGAGCCAAGTGCCGAGGCGGTGGAACCGTCTGCGCCTGTCGCCGCGGCTGAAATTGCCGAAGAGACCCCGGACGCCGCCTTCGAGCCGCCTGTCGATATCGAGACGCTGCCGCTCTCCGAGGACGATCCGGTGCTCGAAGCCGAGATCGAGACTGCGGGCGGTCCGGCTTCCGACGATGCCGAAGAGCTGACGCGTGACGAGGCCGGAGCCACACCGTTTGAGGACAGCGTTGCGATACCCCCTTCTGTCCCTTCGGGACATCTGCCCCAAAAGGAGGGAGATCAGACGGAGACCAAGGCAGCCATCGACGATGCGTCTCTAACCACCGAGACCGCGGAAGCTGTTGCCGACGAGAAGCCAGCGGATTCCATTGAGATCATCGTAACCTCCCACGTGGCCGAGACCATCGAGGGCACCGCAGAAGCCTTGCCAACTGCGGACGATGCCGAAGCGGAACTACGCGACATCACGACAGCCGAAACGCCCGTAGCTGACGCCGTGGGCGAGCCCAGCGCAATCTCCCCCCCTGTGGGGGAGATGCCCGGCAAGGCAGAGAGGGGTGAAGCCGCAGCCCTCCCCAAAAGCTTCGAAACCACAGAGAGCGACGCGGCAGAAGCAGTGGCCGAAGTCGCGCCGACCGAGGCCGGCGAAGCAGAGGTAGCCGCCGCAGCCCCTGCCCTTCCCAAGGGCTTCGCGACCACCGACAACAAGCCCAAGGACGAGCCCTTCGCCGCGCCGAAGGAAAAGCTCACCTGGTACCAGCGCCTGCGCCGCGGCCTTGCCCGGACCTCGTCGCAGCTCACCGGCCAGATCGCCAGCCTCTTCACCAAGCGCAAGCTCGATGAAGCAACGCTGCAGGACCTTGAAGACCTGCTGATCCAGGCCGACCTCGGCGTCGAGACGGCAATGCGCATCACCGATACGCTCGCCTCCGAGCGCTATGGCAAGGATGTCTCGGGCGAGGACGTCTCGCGCATCATGGCCGGCGAGATCACCAAGGTGCTCGCTCCCGTCGCCAAGCCGCTGGAGCTCGACCTCAGCCACAAGCCGCATGTCATTCTGGTGGTCGGCGTCAACGGCACCGGCAAGACCACGACGATCGGCAAGCTCGCCGCCAAGCTTTCGGGCGCGGGCCTCAAGGTCATGCTTGCCGCCGGCGACACCTTCCGCGCCGCGGCGATCGAGCAGCTGAAGATCTGGGCGGAGCGCACCAAGTCCGACATCGTTTCCTCCAAGCTTGGCGCCGATGCCGCCGGTCTCGCCTATGAAGCGTTCCAGCAGGCGCGCGAGAAGAAGTCCGACGTGCTGATCATCGACACCGCCGGCCGCCTGCAGAACAAGGCGGAGCTGATGGCCGAACTTGAGAAGATCGTGCGCGTGCTCGGCAAGCTCGATCCGGATGCGCCGCACACGGTGCTGCAGACGCTTGATGCCACGACGGGACAGAACGCGTTGCAGCAGGTCGAGATCTTCCGCAATATCGCCGGCGTCAGCGGTCTGATCATGACCAAGCTCGACGGCACGGCGCGCGGCGGCATCCTCGTTGCCATCTCCGCCAAGCACAAGCTGCCAGTCTATTTTATCGGCGTCGGTGAAGGCATCGACGATCTGGAGCCTTTCGAGGCCAAGGATTTCGCCGAAGCGATCGCCGGCGTTGCCGCCTGACGAGGCCGTTCTGCGCCCGCGCATTTGCGCGGGGCCGTTGCCTTGATATGGTTTTGCCGCAAAGCTGGTGTTATGAGCAGCAGGCACATGCAGAAACAGGACCCGGAAATGTCGTCGATCGAGGCTACCAAGCCGCAGAAGGAAGTCAGCCCCTTGCTCAAGATGGTGCTGGAGCTTGGACCGCTGATGGTCTTCTTCTTCGCCAATTCGCGCGGCGAATGGCTGGCCGGGCATTTCCCGGCGCTCGCCGAGCTCGGCGGTCCGATCTTCATCGCCACCGGCCTGTTCATGGCCGCGACCGCGATCGCGCTCGCCGTCTCCTGGATGCTGACCCGCACCCTGCCGATGATGCCGCTGATCTCAGGCATCGTCGTCTTCGTCTTCGGTGCGCTGACGCTGTGGCTGCAGAACGACACCTTCATCAAGATGAAGCCGACGATCGTCAACACGCTGTTCGGCGCGATCCTGCTCGGCGGTCTTCTCTTCGGTAAGTCGCTGCTCGGCTACGTCTTTCACTCCGCCTTCAAGCTCGACGAGGACGGCTGGCGCAAGCTCACGCTGCGCTGGGGCCTGTTCTTCCTGTTCCTGGCCGTGCTCAACGAAGTGGTCTGGCGTTCGTTCTCGACCGATTTCTGGGTCGCCTTCAAGGTCTGGGGCACGATGCCGATCACCATCCTCTTCACGCTCGCCCAGATGCCCTTGATCATGAAACATTCGCTTGACCAGGAGAACGCCGAGTGAGCACCGCGCTTGAGGAGAATGACAGCCGCAACCGGCACGCACTCCTCTGGCTCGCCGCCTGTTTCGCGGTTCTGCTGATACAGATCGTCACCCAGCATCTGATGGGTCGCATCTGGATCTGCGACTGCGGCTACGTCAAACTCTTCGAACCCGTCGTCAAATCCAGCGGCAACTCGCAGCACATCGCCGACTGGTACACACCCTCCCACATCATCCACGGCTTCCTGTTCTACGGCCTCGGCCACCTGCTTTTGCGCCGCAAGCCGCTGACGGCAAAGCTCTTCCTGGCGATGGCGATCGAATCCGCCTGGGAAATCGCCGAAAACACCCCCATGGTGATCAACCGCTACCGATCGGCGACGATCTCGCTCGACTATTTCGGCGACAGCATCCTGAATTCGACCATGGACACCCTGGCGATGGTCGCGGGCTTTATGTTCGCGGCCCGCATGCCCGTCTGGCTGACGGTCACGATCGCCATCGTCTTCGAGCTTTTCACTGGTTGGCTGATCCGCGACAACCTCACTTTGAACGTGCTGATGCTGGTCTGGCCGCTCGATGCCGTCAGGGATTGGCAGGCGGGGATTTAGTCGGGCTCGGCGTATAGGCCAACCTTTCACATCCAGATATCTATCGGAAGCGAACCGTTCCCTCAGCCTCCCTCATCCCTGTGCTTGTCACAGGGATCCAGCAGCGCCGCGTCCGCGGCGCTGGGGAGCTCTGTTCCGACTGGAAAGTTCCGGCCGGAAGCGAACTTTTCAGAAATGTGCCGCTAGGCGAGCTGTGGCTGCTTCTGGTCGGGATGTCATTCACGGTGCAGACGCACCGTGGCTGGATCCCTGTGACAAGCACAGGGATGAGGTGGGTGAAGTAGCCCCCGGCGAAAAACTGCCCCGGTTCTCGGTCAGGTTTTACAGCCCCAACTGCTCTCGAAATGGCCCGAACCACTCACGAGCCGGCGGTAGCCTTCTCGATGGCCGGCAGCAGTCCATTCTTGACGCTGTTCTCGTCGAACGGGCCGACACGCTTGTAGAGGATCGTGCCATCGGCGCCGACCAGATAGGATTCCGGAATACCGTAGACACCCCAATCGATCGCCGCCTTGCCGCGGGGATCGACGCCGACGGCGGAAAATGGATTGCCGAGCTCGCCGAGGAAACGCAGCGCGTTTTCGTTCTGGTCCTTGTAATTGATGCCGACGACGGTGAGCCGCGGGTCCTTCGACAGTTCCAGAATGAAGGGATGCTCCTGACGGCAGGGCACGCACCAGGAGGCCCAGACGTTGACGAGCGTCAGCTTGCCTTTGATCGCCACGTCGGTCAGCGCCGGCATCGGCTGGCCATCGCGGGTCGCCCCTTCGAGTGCAGGAAGGTCGAGTTTCGGCGCCTTCGTGCCGATCAGTGCGGACGGGATCTCGCTCACGTCCTTGCCGGAATTGAGTTGGCTCCAGAAGATCGCCGCAAGCCCGGCGAAAATGATGAGCGGCAGTGCCGCGAGCACGAAACGCATCGGCCCCGGTTTGCGCTCGTCGCTGCCGGGCGCAGGAGTGCTGGTCATCGTGTCTCTCCCGACGCCGGTTCGGCCGAGCGCCTGCGGATGCCGGATGCTTCGAGCTCGGCAAGTTCGCGCCGGCGCGCGCGCCCATCCAGAACCACCCAGCCGATCAGGCCGAGGACGGTCAGCGTCGCTATTCCATAACTCGTGAAGACGTAAGCGGCGTGGCTCATCATTTCGTGCGCGCTCCCCGGCCAGCGCTGCGCGCCGCCAGACGGCGCAGCGCAGTGACCCGCCGGCGCAGGATTTCGTTGCGCATGGCGGCGATGTGCAGCGTGAAGAACAGAAGCGTGAAGGCAACCGCCATCACGATCAGCGGCCACAGGAACTCGGGATCGATCGTCGGCCCGTCGAGCCGCATGACGCTCGCCGGTTGATGCAGCGTGTTCCACCATTCGACCGAGAACTTGATGATCGGGATATTGACGAAACCGACCAGCACCAGCACTGCGGAAACCTTGGAAGACCGTGCGGGGTCGTCGATCGCGCGGTTGAGCGCCATCAGTCCCAGATACATGAGGAACAGCACAAAGACCGACGTCAGCCGCGCGTCCCAGACCCACCAGGTGCCCCACATCGGCTTGCCCCAAAGCGAGCCGGTGACGAGCGCCAGGAAAGTGAAACAGGCGCCGATCGGCGCGGCCGCGCGCGAAGAAACATCTGCCAGCGGATGGCGCCAAACGAGCGTGCCAAGCGCTGCCAGCGCCATCACCGAATAACACATCATCGACAGCCAGGCAGCGGGCACGTGCACATACATGATGCGCACCGTCTCGCCCTGCTGGTAGTCGCCTTCTGTGGCGAAGGACAGCCAGAGGCCGACGACGAAGAACACCGCGGTCAGGCCGGCTAGCCACGGCAGCAGACGGTCGGCCAGCGCCAGGAACCGTGTCGGGTTGGCGAGATCGCTGAATTTGCGGATGGCCAGGCTGTTTTCGCTCATGATCGCTCTTTAGCGCTTAAGTCCCCCTGCTGCAATTGATCCGCGTCAATCGACCGATCACGATCAGTTGGGGCCTTCAATCATAAACGTGATCGATCTGAAGGACTTAGCGACGGCTGCGACGGAAAACCGCAAACTGTTTCAGCCGTTCCGCTCCTATTGCGTCAATCGGACGCGTGCCGAAGTGCTGCGGCGGCGGCAACCGGCCCGATGACGGCAAAGAACAGGGTGATCGCCGCGAGGATCATCAGGGGCGGCAGGAACGGCGCCGGGTCCTCGATCGCCGCATAGACGGCGCTGACGCCGAAGATCAGCACCGGGATCGCAAGCGGCAGCACCAAGATCGACACCAGCAGCCCGCCGCGTGGCAGCGACACGGCGACGGCAGCGCCGACCGCACCGATGAAGGTGATCGCCGGCGTGCCGATCAGAAGCGTCAGCATGGTGGCGCCGATCGCGATCTCGCTCATGTTCATGAAGAGACCGAGCAAGGGCGAGGCGATCACCAGCGGCAGGCCGGTCGCTGCCCAATGGGCCGCGCATTTGACGAAGACGGTGAAAAGCAGCGGCGTCTCCTGCATCAGCATCAGGTCGAGCGAACCGTCGTCCCGCTCCGCCTGGAACAGGCGGTCGAGACCGAGTAGCGAGGCGAGCAGCGCGCCGATCCAGAGGATCGCCGGGCCGATGCGCGAAAGCAGGTTCAGATCCGGGCCGACGCCGAAGGGAATGACCGCGACCACGGTCATGAAGAAGAGCACGCCGATCATCGCGCCGCCGCCGGCGCGTATCGACAGCTTCAGATCGCGGAAGAAGAGCGCGATCATGCCGGCACTCTCCCGGCAGCGAGCACGGACGCGCTTTTACGCATCATGCCAGAGCCCTCCCGCGAAATGCTCGAAGCCCTTCATGTGCAATTCCCTCGTTTGATCGAGCCCCAGCGGTTGATGCGTCGCTGCGATCACGATGCCGCCCTTCCCGAGATGCGCCTTTACCAGGTCGGCAAACAGCCGATCGGCGCCGGCGTCGAGTGCCGCGGTCGGCTCGTCGAGAATCCAGATCGGGCGATGGGCGACGAGCAGCTTCGCCATCGCCATGCGGCGTTGCTGACCGGCCGAGAGATATCCGAAGGGCAGATGCGCGATATCAGGCAGGCCGACCGCTTCGACCGCCTCGGTAAGAGCGATTCCGACGCCGCCGGGCGAATCGCCCATGAAACGCTGCCAGAAGGAAAGATTTTCTGCGACGGTCAATTCGCGCTTCATCGCGTTGCGATGCCCGAGATAGTGGCTGAGCTCCGATGGGTGAGCTATTTCTGGGGGGGCGTTCTCAAGTTTCAAATGTCCGCTTTCGGGGCTCAGCAACCCGGCCAGAACCCGCAGCAAAGTCGACTTTCCCGAGCCGTTCGGACCCGTCACCACAAGGGCCTCACCGGTATCGAGCGCAAAGGAAATATCGTTAAAAATCAGATCCTCGCCGCGCTTCGCACTCAAACCTTCAGCCAGCAGGCGCATGAATATTAGACTTCCCTTCGCGTGTCTTCCGCAGAGCAAAAAAAGTTCCAATTGGACCTTCGTTGCTCTGGCACGTTTTGGAGAAATTATCTATAAGGCGGCCAACACGCCAGCGGTCGGCGTGAATTTCATCCTAGCGCCGAACATGGAATGAATTTCCACGTACGGACAGCGGAAATGGCCGCACCCGCATCCCAATTCGCGCTTCATTGCGCTCGGGCGTTCGTACGTCAGTTTTTGGCGATCAGACGGAACGGGGTATTATCCAGTGTCCAAATCCCTAGACAGCTTCAATTGTCGCTCCACGCTCACCGTCAACGGTGTGGACTACGTCTATTACAGCCTGCCGAAGGCGGAGGCGAACGGTCTCGCCGGCGTTTCCAAGCTGCCCTACTCGATGAAGGTTCTGCTCGAGAACCTGCTGCGCAATGAAGACGGCCGCTCCGTCACCAAGAAGGACATCGAGAACGTTGCCGCCTGGCTCGACGACAAGGGCACCGCTGAAAACGAAATCGCCTACCGCCCGGCCCGCGTGCTGATGCAGGACTTCACCGGCGTTCCCGCCGTAGTCGACCTCGCTGCAATGCGCGACGCCATGGTCTCGCTCGGCGGCGACCCGGAAAAGATCAACCCGCTCGTTCCCGTCGACCTCGTCATCGACCACTCCGTCATCGTCGACGAATTCGGCACGCCGAACGCCTTTGCCCGCAACGTCGAGCTGGAATACCAGCGCAACGGCGAGCGCTACCGCTTCCTGAAGTGGGGCCAGCAGGCGTTCAAGAACTTCCGCGTCGTGCCGCCCGGCACCGGCATCTGTCACCAGGTCAATCTGGAATATCTGGGCCAGACCGTCTGGACCCGTGAAGAAGACGGCGAAATCACCGCCTACCCGGATACCTGCGTCGGCACCGACAGCCACACCACCATGATCAACGGCCTTGGCGTTCTCGGCTGGGGCGTTGGCGGTATCGAAGCTGAAGCCGCGATGCTCGGCCAGCCGGTCTCCATGCTTCTGCCTGAGGTCATCGGCTTCAAGCTGACGGGCAAGCTGAAAGAGGGCGTCACCGCGACCGACCTCGTGCTCATGGTCGTTCAGATGCTGCGCAAGAAGGGCGTGGTTTCGAAGTTCGTCGAATTCTTCGGCCCGGGCCTCGACAACATGACGCTCGCCGACCGCGCCACCATCGGCAACATGGGTCCGGAATACGGCGCGACCTGCGGCTTCTTCCCGGTCGACAGCGAAACCATCAACTACCTCACCATGTCCGGCCGCGAAGAGCAGCGCATTTCGCTCGTCGAAGCCTATTCCAAGGCCCAGGGCATGTGGCGCGACGGTGACGGCTCGGAGCTTGTCTTTACCGACACGCTGGAACTCGACCTCGGCGACGTCGTACCTGCCATGGCCGGCCCGAAGCGTCCGGAAGGCCGCATCCCGCTCGAAAGCATCGCGTCGGGCTTCGCAACCGCACTCGAAGGCGACTACAAGAAGCCGGGCCAGCTTTCGAACCGCTACGCCGTAGAAGGCACCGATTTCGATCTCGGCCATGGCGACGTTGCCATCGCTGCGATCACGTCGTGCACCAACACCTCCAACCCGTCGGTTCTGATCGCCGCCGGCCTGCTCGCCCGCAACGCCGTTGCCAAGGGCCTGAAGTCCAAGCCCTGGGTCAAGACCTCGCTCGCACCGGGATCGCAGGTCGTCGGTGAGTACCTGGCCAAGTCCGGCCTGCAGAAGGACCTCGACGCGCTCGGCTTCAACCTCGTCGGCTTCGGCTGCACCACCTGCATCGGCAACTCCGGTCCGCTGCCGGCGCCGATCTCGAAGACGATCAACGACAAGGGCCTGATCGCCGCCGGCGTTCTCTCCGGCAACCGCAACTTCGAAGGCCGTATCTCGCCGGACGTCCAGGCAAACTACCTCGCCTCGCCGCCGCTCGTCGTCGCCTATGCACTCGCCGGTACGGTCCAGAAGGACCTGACCAACGAACCGCTCGGCGAAGACAAGGACGGCAACCCGGTCTTCCTCAAGGACATCTGGCCGACCTCCAAGGAAATCCAGGAGTTCATCTTCAAGTACGTCACCCGCGAACTCTACGCGACCAAGTACGCGGACGTCTTCAAGGGCGACGAAAACTGGCAGGCCGTTCAGGTTCCTCCGGGCCAGACCTACGCCTGGGACGATGGCTCGACCTACGTGCAGAACCCACCCTACTTCGTCGGCATGGGCAAGTCCGGCTCGGGCATCTCCGACATCAAGGGCGCGCGCGTCCTCGGCCTATTCGGAGACAAGATCACCACCGACCACATCTCGCCGGCCGGTTCGATCAAGGCTGCCTCGCCGGCTGGTGCCTACCTCATCGGTCATGGCGTCGGCGTTGCCGACTTCAACCAGTACGGTACGCGTCGCGGCAACCATGAGGTGATGATGCGCGGCACGTTTGCCAACATCCGCATCCGCAACCACATGCTCGGCCCGAACGGCAAGGAAGGTGGCTACACCATCCACTATCCGTCGAAGGAAGAGATGTCGATCTACGACGCCGCCATGCAATACAAGGAAGAGGGCGTTCCGCTCGTCATCTTCGCCGGCGTCGAATACGGCAACGGTTCGTCGCGCGACTGGGCTGCGAAGGGCACCAATCTGCTCGGCGTCAAGGCCGTCATCGCGCAGTCGTTCGAGCGTATCCACCGCTCGAACCTGGTCGGCATGGGCGTCATCCCCTTCGTCTTCGAAGAAGGCACGACCTGGGAATCGCTGGGCCTCAAGGGCGATGAAATCGTCACCATCGACAACCTCGCCAATGTCCAGCCTCGCGAAAAGCGCGTTGCCAAGGTCACCTATGGCGACGGCAGCGCGAAGGAAATTCCGCTGATCTGCCGGATCGATACGCTGGACGAAGTGACCTACGTCAACAACGGCGGCATCCTGCAGACGGTTCTGCGCGACCTCGCCGCCTGATCGCCAGACCATCGCGAAGCATTGGAGCCGGGACGCCGAGAGGCGACCCGGCTCTTTCTTTGGTTGTCAAATCCCAAAACGTCCCAACACAAGCCTGTGCTCACCCGCCACCTCACTCCAACGTGACTTCCCGTTGATGCGTGGCCGGCGTATGTAATGAACTCCCCCATAAGGAGTAGGCCGACGGCCCCCAACGAAGTGACGCCATGACATCCGCAGACCGTTCTTTCATTCGCCCTTTTGCACTGGCTTTCGGGCTGTTCGCAGCCGCTGGTGCACCGGCCGGGGCACAGGACGGACAGGTGATCAAAGGCGTCGTGGAACTGTTCACCAGCCAGGGCTGTTCCTCCTGCCCGCCGGCCGATGCGGCGCTGAAGGCGCTTGTCGATGGCGGTGATGTCGTGGCGCTCGCCTACCATGTCGACTACTGGAACTATCTCGGTTGGGCCGACACACTGGCCTCCAAGGAAAATACCGAACGGCAATATGCCTATGCCCGGATGCTCGGTCGCAATGGCGTCTATACGCCCCAGGCGATCCTGAACGGGCGCGACCATGTCAACGGCGGCAATCTTCAGGCGATCAAGACGCGGCTGGAGACGATGAAGGCCGAAGGCAAGGGGCTTGCCGTTCCCGTCGAGGCGAAGATTGAGGGCGAAGAAATCCAGATCAACGTCGGTAGCGGCATCGGCAAGGCGAACGTCGTCGTCGTCTATTTCGACCGCGCGAAAGTGGTGAAGATGGAGAAGGGGGAGAACAGCGGCAAGGAAATCCCCTACTGGCATGCCGTGCGCGACATTCAGACGATCGGCATGTGGGACGGAAAGCCGGCAACCTTCACCCTTCCCGCAACGGTTCTGACCGAGCGGCCCGGCAACAGCGGCTGTGCCGTTCTCTTGCAATCGATGAAGGACAAGGAAACGCCGGGCGCGATCATCGGCGCCACGGCCGTGCTCGCCGGCCCGCAAGGCAAATTGTAAGCGGGCGCGGCGCAAGGGGGTGGTTCGGCCCGGCAGCATCGAGGGGCTGGGGCTGAGGGTTCGAAGTTACCGGACCGAACCGGCCATGGCTGCGTTCGGTGAACTCCCGCAGCATGACGACCTGACCGGACATACGGTGGCAACGACTCTGTCCGTCAGCGCTCGCGAGTTTTGCGGTGAATTGGGGCGGCGATTTGACTGAAATGGGGCAGAGGTAAGAAATGCCCTCTTCGTCCAACGGCTTCCGGCTTGCTTTTCGGCTCACGTCAGGCACACTGTTATCGTTCTGTCACAACAGAAGGCCGGATTGCCGATGACCGATGAGCCGGATTTGCCGCAAGGCGAGGCGCGCCATCAGCGCGAGATCACTTCCGAAGTGGTCGTCCATCTTCACGAATACAAGAACGCCAAGAACCCTCCCCCCATCACTTTCCATCGCCGCGAGTTGGACCAAATCCTTTGGGTCTACGGTCGAATGGTCGGCGAAGGCGAATGGCGGGACTACGCCATCGACCACCTGAAGGACCGCGCGGTCTTCTCGGTGTTCAAGCGTTCGGGAGAAATGCCGCTCTACCGGATCGAGAAGAACCCGAAGCTGTCGACGAAACAGGGCGCCTATAGCGTGCTGAACATTCACGGCACGATCCTGAAACGCGGCCACGAGCTCGCCCAGGTGCTCAAGGTGTTCGACAAGGTCCTGAAGCTGGTGGAAACCTGAAGCATGCCGCGCAAAGGTGCGCAGCGGTTTTGCGATAACGACATGCGAAATATCAGAAGCTTGAAGCGCTGGGAGCGGACCTGCAAGATCGCGACGCGCCTTAAGACCTGATCCGCACCGGCGTCCCGGTGAGATGCGCGGCGACCTCTTCCGACGCAGGGCTTTGACCCGCCCCGGGACGGCCGACTGCAATCAGCGCATGTCGGGCGTCCGCGAGGCGACGATCAGTTCTGATAGAGCGTGTCTGGATAGATGTCTTCCGGCGGATCGCTCTTCTGGCCCTCGCCAAGCGCGAGCTGCATGATCGCCGTGTCGAGCCAACGGCCATGCTTGAAGCCAGTCGCTTTCATCGTGCCCTGATGCTCGAAGCCGAGCGAACTGTGTACGGCGATCGATGCCGGGTGGGCACCGCCGATCACCGCAACCATCTGCCGGAAGCCGAGCTCGGTGCAACGACGAATGAGTTCGACGAGCAGCGCCTTGCCAGCACCCTTGCCGCGCGCTTCCGGCGCCAGGTAGATCGAATCCTCGACCAGAAAGCGATAGGCCGTGCGCGTCCGGAAGGCGGACGCATAGGCATAGCCGACGATCGATCCGCTGCCATCGCATGCGACCACATAGGGGTAGCCGTTGCCGATGATCGTCTCGAAGCGGTTTCGCATCTCCGCTTCGGAAGGAGGTTCGATCTCATAGGTGGCGACGCCGTTCAGTACGGATTCGCGATAGATCGCTGCGATGGCAGGAAGGTCGGCCAAGGTGGCGTCACGCAGACTCAGGGACATGGCGGTAAACTGCATCTCGAGGTTTCGTCGTCCTTTACTCCCATGGGGGCCGGGACGCGATCAACTACTTCCGGCAACAAAAAAGGCGGCCGAGGCCGCCTTTTCCGCTATTCGTTTCAAGCTTAGTTGTTCCGGTTGCCCATGAACTGCAGCAGGAACATGAACAGGTTGATGAAGTCGAGGTAGAGCGTCAGCGCGCCCATGATCGCCTTGCGGCCGGCAACGGTGCTGTCATCGGCTTCGTAGTACATTTCCTTGATCTTCTGCGTGTCGTAGGCGGTGAGGCCAGCGAAGATCAGAACACCGATCACGGAGATCGCGAAGCCGAGGGCCGACGAAGCAAGGAAGATGTTGACGATCGACGCGATGATCAGGCCGAAGAGGCCCATGATCAGGAACGTGCCGAAGCCCGACAGGTCCTTCTTGGTCGTGTAGCCGTAGAGCGACAGAGCGCCGAACGAAGCGGCCGTGACGAAGAACGTCTGCACGATGCTCTGGCCGGTGAAAACCAGGAAGATCGACGACAGCGACAGGCCCATCAGGGCGGCGTAGATCCAGAACGTCGTCTGTGCTGCGGAGACGCTCATCGAATTAATGCGGAAGCTCATGAAGAAGACCATCGCCAGCGGCGCCAGCATCACGACCCACTTCAGGGGCGAAGCGTAGATGAGCTGGGCGAATGCCGGATTGGAGGCGGCAAGCGCATAGGTTCCGTAAGCTGCCACGCCGGTGATCGCCAGGCCCAGGGCCATCAGGTTGTAGACCTTCAGCATGTACGCGCGAAGGCCCTCATCGATCACGGCACCCGCCTGAGCGCCGGCGGGCGACATTCGGGTTTGGTAGTTTCTCAGATCAGCCATTGTTTCCTCATTTAAGCTCCGGTGGAAGTTACGGTGTCGGGCGGCGAACAGTCTCGCTTTGGAAGGCTGGCTTCCACGCCCAGGCGCCGCTGCGGAGCTCCAGCATGCCTGTGGATAAATATGATGCCGAAACCCGTTGCGTACAAGACCCGAAGCCGCTGGATTCGAACGCATCCGGCCGTTTCCGGCATTCACGACAGGGATTTACGGTTAACTTCACCGCTCAAAGCTCCCGCAGGACCGGCGCCGCCTTCTGCCCGAGAATACGCCAGGTACCGGCAAGACCGATGCCGACGGTCATCACCAGCGCCCCGACGACGGTCAGGATGGCGACATCCGGCAGGAAGTCTGACGGCAACTTCATGATGCGGCTGACGACGAACCAAGCGGCAACTCCGCCGGCAAACAGCGCGAAAACCGCAGTTGCGAGGCCGAGAATGGCATATTCGTAGCTGAACGCCCGGATGAGGGTCGCGCGCGTCGCACCCAGCGTTTTCAGCACCACGGCATCATGGACGCGCGCCCGGTTGCCAGCGGCGAGCGCACCGGCAAGCACCAGGACGGAGGCGACGAGCGCCACCGCGGCGGCTGCCCGGATGGCGGTTGCCAACTGTCCAAGCAGCCCGTTCACGATGTCGAGAGCATCCTTCACCCGCACGCTTGTGATCGTCGGATAGGCGTTGGTGACGGCCTTCAGCACCGCCGCCTCCTCTTCCGGCGTCGCTGCCGGATCGATGACCGTTGCCAACCACGCATGCGGCGCACCGGCAAAGGTGTTCGGCGAAAACACCATGACGAAGTTGATCGAAAGCGATTCCCACTCGACGTTGCGGAAATTGGCGATCTTGGCGGTGATGTTGCGACCAAGCACGTTGACGGTCACGGTGTCGCCGATCTTCAGGCCGAGTTCGCCGGCCTCTTCCGCCGAGAAGGAAACCAAGGGCTCGCTACTATAGTCGGCCGGCCACCACGTGCCCGCGGAAAGCGTCGCGTTCTCCGGCTTGTTCTTGGCATAGGTGATGCCGCGGTCGCCGCGCAGCACCCATTGGCCGCCGGGCGGCACGTTGCGGCTGTTCACGTCCTCACCGTTGAAGGCAATGATCCGGCCACGCAGCATCGGCACCTCGATGACCTTGCCCTTCGGGATCGTCCGGTTGAGCACCGAGCGGAAGCCTTCGATCTCGTTGCCCTGGATATCGACGAAGAAGAAGTTCGGCGCCCGCTCCGCCATGCTGCCGGTAAGCTCGCGGCGCAGATTGCCGTCGATCAGAGCCAACGTTACAAGCAGCGCCAGCCCAAGACCCAGCGACAACACGACCGAGGACGTGAGTGCGCCGGGGCGATGGATGTTGCCGATCGCCAGCCTGAGGGCCGGCGAGTTGACCCGCGGGCTGCGGCGCGCAAGCCAGGCGATCGCGAGCGCGACGACGCGCAGGACAATGAAGGCAAAGGCGATCGCGCCCAGGAACACCAGCGAAATATAGCGGTCGTAGGCCGTCCAGATCGCGAGCCCCGCGAGCGCGGCAAGACAAGCGACGGCGCCGAGCAAATAGGGCCATGCCGGAAAGCCGGAGGGGTCGAAGCCCTGCTGGCGGAAGAGCGCGGTTGCCGGAATGGCCCGTGCCCGCCCGAGCGGCAGGATGGCAAAAGTCAGCGCCGTCAGCACGCCGAAGAGCGCGGCAAGACCGAGCGCCCCCGGATAGAGATGAAACTCCGTCGAGATCGGCAATAAATCTGCCAGGAACTGCGCTGCGATGAAGGGGATCAGCATGCCGAGGGCGAGGCCGATCACGATGCCGATCAAGGCGATCATCAGGATCTGCGCGAGATAGATCATCGCCACCAGCGAGGCAGGAGCGCCCAGGCATTTGAAGGTGGCGATCACGCTGCGCTTCTGGTCGAGATAGGCGCGCACCGCGTTGGCGACGCCGACGCCGCCGACGATCAGCGCCGTCAGCCCGACAAGCGTCAGGAACTGCGAAAAGCGGGTGATGTTCGCCGTCAATGACGGCGCGGCGTTGGCGCTGGTGCGGATCGACCAGCCGGCCGCCGGAAAGCGCTTCTCGGCGTCGGTGCGAATGGCCGCGAGCTGCGCCGGGCCCGCGACCTTTACCTTGTAGCTGTGCTCGACAAGGCTTCCTGTCTGCACCAGGCCGCTCACGGCCAGCGCCTCGGCCGAGACCATCAGGCGGGGGGCAAAGCCGAAGCCGTCGGACAAGGCGTCCGGCTCGCGCACGATCGTGCCGGAGATCCGGATCCTGGCGTTGCCGAGAAGGATCTCATCTCCCACCTGCACGCCAAGACGGTCGAGCAGCAGCGGCGCCACGACGGCGCCAAAGGTCTCGCCATCGCGCGCCAAAAGCTCATGCAGCGGACGGCTCGGCTCGCTTTCCAGCGCGCCGTAGAGCGGGTAGGCGGCATCGATCGCCTTCAGTTCGACCAGCGCCTGGTTGGATCCGTCGGGCAACCGCGCCATCGACCGCAAGCCGGCGGAAACCGCGACGGTTCCGAGACTGTCGAGATAGGCGCGCTCGTCCGCGGTCGCCACGCGATTGTTGAGCTCGAAGCGGATGTCGCCGGCGAGCAGTTCCTGCCCCTGCGTCGCGATCGTCGCGGTGATCGATTGCGACAGCGAATTGACGCCGGCAATCGCCGCGGTCCCGAGCGCGATGCAGGCGAGGAAAATGTAGAAACCTCTAAGCCCGCCGCGCATTTCGCGCAGTGCCAGGCGAAGGGCAAGCAGCGGCCGCAGCCGAACCGATGACGCGCCGCTCATGCCGAGGCCGCCTCCTGGCGCGGCGTCACCGCAAGCGGCCCCGCCTCGCCGCCGGCGACAATCTCGCCGGAGCGGACGCGGACTTGCCGCACGCAACGTGCGGCAAGAGCCGCATCATGCGTCACGAGAACGAGTGTCATGCCGCGGTCACGCTGTTCGGCGAAAAGCAGATCGGCGATCTGGCGTCCGGTTTCGGCGTCGAGGTTGCCCGTCGGCTCGTCGGCGATTAGCAGTTTCGGCGAAGGCGCCAAGGCGCGAGCGATCGCCACGCGCTGCTGTTCGCCGCCGGAAAGCTGGCCGGGATAGTGGCTGAGCCGCTCGCCGAGACCGACGGCGACGAGTTCCTTGCGCGCGATCTCGAAGGCGCCGGCCACATTGGCGAGTTCGAGCGGCACCGCGACGTTTTCGAGCGCGGTCATGTTGGGGATGAGGTGGAAGGACTGGAAGACGATGCCGATGTTGCGCCCGCGGAAGTCCGCCACCCGGTCCTCGTCAAGCCGATGCAACGGCGTACCGTCGATGACGATCTCACCGCTATCCAGCCGCTCGAGCCCGGCAAGCACCATCAGCAACGTCGACTTCCCCGAACCCGACGGACCAACGATCCCGACGGACTCGCCGGCATCGATCGTGAGGCTCATGCCCTTCAGCACGTGCACCGAGGCCGCCGCCTCCCCGAGCGTCAGATCCGCGTTTTTGAGTTCGATGATGGTGCTGGCCAAGCGAAACAACCCTATATGAACGAAATGGGGAACAGAAACGGCATTCGGGATTTAGGAACAGGCCCATGGCATTAAAAGGATTTCAACGGGTTTTCTTGGCACTGACGATGACAATTGCGTTATCATCGGCAGCACGCGCCGAGACGATCAGCCTCGTGGGGTTCGGCGACAGCCTGATGGCGGGCTATCAGCTCCCGCCGCAGGACGCCTTCCCCGCTCGGCTCGAAAAGGCGCTGAAGGAAAAGGGCCTGGACGTGACGATCGCGAACGCCGGCGTTTCCGGCGACACCTCATCCGGCGGCCTTGCCCGCATCGACTGGTCCGTGCCCGATGGCACGAAGGGCGTGATCCTCGAACTTGGCGCCAACGATGCGCTGCGCGGTATCCCGCCGGAAGAGACTCGCAAGAACATCGAGGCGATGATTACACGTCTCAAGGACCGCGGCATCCCGGTGCTGCTCGCGGGCATGATGGCACCGCCGAACATGGGCGCCGACTATGCCGCCCGCTTCAACCCGATCTTTCCGGAGCTTGCCGAAAAATATGGGCTGGAACTCTACCCGTTCTTCCTCGACGGCGTAGTGACCGAGGCGAAGCTCAAGCTGGAAGACGGCATGCATCCCAATGGCGACGGCGTCGGCGTAATGGTCGAGAAGGCACTGCCTATCGTCGAACGCTTTCTGGCAACCTTGAATAAGACGGAGTGATGACATCGTCCACAGTTAAGGGAACGTTAATATTCGTAAGTGTCAAATACTAGTTGCGTGCAGACTCGATGCGTGATTCGCTGAGACATCTGCAAGAGATTCGGGGAGCTCGCCATGCCGAGACTATTCACCGCCCTCGAAATTCCGCGCAATGCAGCAATGAGTCTTTCGTTGCTGCGCGGAGGACTTCCCGGAGCTCGCTGGATAGATGTGGAGAACTACCACATCACCTTGCGCTTCATCGGTGACGTCGACTGGCGCACCGCCGACGAGATCATCGACAAGCTCGATCGGATCGAAAGACCGGAATTCCAACTGCAGCTGACCGGCACCGGCGCTTTCGGCTCGAAGAAGCCGCATTCCGTCTGGGCCGGCGTCAGCAACCACCCGGAAATGTACGCCCTTCAGGCCGAGATCGAGCGCATCTGCCAGCGGCTCGGGCTCGGGCCGGATCCGCGAAAATTCACGCCGCATGTGACGCTCGCCCGGCTGCGCTCAAGCCGCGTCGAGGATGTGGTCGAGTACCTCTCCGGACGCGGTAATTTCATGACTTCGCTCTTCACCGTCTCGCGCTTCGTGCTTCTGTCATCGCGCGACTCGGTCGGTGGCGGGCCATACCTCACGGAAGAGGTCTTCCCGCTTCACGAGGCGCGGTCACCGAACCTTTCGAGCAACGACGAGCACCCGGCTTCGAGCATCTGGTAGAGCGCCTCGAAGGCTTCTGGCCCTTCGTAATAGGGGTCCGGGACATCCTGATTGCGGGCGGACGCATAGTCGAGGAAGAGATGCACCTTCTCGGCCGCATCGGCGGGCGCCAAGCGCTTGAGCGTGCGGACATTGTTTTCGTCCATGCCGAGGATCAGGTCGAAATCCCGGAAATCGTCCGGCCGAACCTGGCGCCCGCGCAGCGCAGAGATGTCGATCCCGCGCCGCCGCGCCGCCTGGATCGAGCGGTTGTCGGGCGGATCGCCGATGTGCCAGGCACCGGTTCCGGCCGAATCCACCTGCAGCGCTGGTGCCAATCCCTTTTGCTCGGCCAATGCGCGCAGCACACCCTCGGCCAGCGGCGACCGGCAGATATTGCCGAGACAAACGAAAAGAACTCTGACCGGTTTCATGCTATTCAATTTCGACAGGACTGGAGATTGATGCGCATTTATACGCAGCAGCTCGGCCTTCGAACAGGTCGATGTGTGGGAGAGAGACGATGACTGCGGAAAAGCTCGACGAGGCAACGATTGCCGAAAACCTGCACAAGATGGAAGGCTGGGTGCGAGCCGAAGACGGCAACTCGATCTGGAAGGCGTTCCGCTTCAAGAACTTCGTCGAAGCCTTCGGTTTCATGACCGAGTGCGCGATCGTCGCCGAAAAATTCAACCATCATCCCGAATGGTTCAACGTCTACAATCGCGTCGACGTAACCCTGACCACCCATGATGCCGGTGGGCTGACGGAACTCGACTTCAAATTGGCGGCGCGCATGGACAAAGCGGCGGCCGGCCGGATGCCGGATCATTTGAAATAGCACGGCCGATCCCCATATTGAGAAACGCCAGAGCATCCCGCTTTCAAGCGGAAAGCGGATAAGATGCTCTGGAATCAAAATGCTAGAGCGCCGGAAGCGGGACGATGGACGACATCAAGATCGGTGAAATTCTCTTGCCAGGCGAAGAATCCGAGCAGGAGCGCCGGGAAAAGCGCGTGAAGCGACGCTTCTGGCCGACCTTTCGGCGCGCTGCCCGGCAGATCCCGTTCAGCCGCGATCTCGTCGCCGCCTATTACTGCGCGATTGACCCGAAGACGCCGACACGCACCCGCGGCATTCTGCTCGCAGCGCTCGCTTATTTCGTGCTGCCGCTCGACTTCCTGCCCGACGTGCTGGCAGTGGTCGGTTTCTCCGACGACGTGGCGGTGCTGACCGCGGCCTTCGCCGCCATCAGCGGACAGATCAAGGAAACGCACTATACCAAGGCCGACGAGACGCTGGCCGACACGCCCGAGGGCTGATGTTGAAAGCCGGCCGCCAGGTTGTGGCGCCCCATTCCTGCCCGAAAGTCAAACTCTTGCCCGAATCTTTGTGGCATAGACTTGCAAATGACGCTGGTCGCACGGTTAGGCGCGGCTGGCGCCATGTAATGGCTTGGGGCAGGAAACCTTCTGGAACAGCATTCCGAGGCGACGCGCATCCGGCATCGACCCTTGGTTCGCTCACCGCGAATCATCGGGTGAAAGACGCTGGGGCAGATGGGGCAAACCGCCCCATTTCGGGGCTAAACCCGCGGTTTTCAGCCTTCGTTGACGGTTTGGTAACCTGAATTAAGTCAAAACAAATCAAATCATGACTACGCGTCGCCCGTCTGACCTGTTTCGGGTGATCGAAAAGCAAGAAAAGCGGCAGGACCTCATGTTTGTAAGAAAGATCGCAACCGCAATCGCACTCGTTCTGGCAACCGCCAGCATGGCTGCCGCTCAGTCTCCGACGCGCATCCAGCAGTTCAACGCCTGGGGCGCCTATTCCTACAACGCCGGCGGCGGCAAGGTCTGCTACGTCCTCTCGGTTCCGAAGGAAAAGAGCCCGGCCGGCGTCGACCACGGCGACATCTTCTTCCTCGTATCCCAGCGCCCGGGCCAGAACATCAGCTATGAGCCGCAGGCGATGATGGGCTACCCCCTTCAGGAAAACTCCAAGGTCAACGTCGTCATCGACGGCCGCACTTTCGTGATGTTTACCAAGGGCAACTCCGCCTGGGTGGAAAACGCGGCGGAAGAACCGGCGCTCGTCGCCGCGATGAAGACCGGCAAGGCCATGTCGGTCAACGCCAAGTCGCGCAAGGGCACGGCCACCTCCTACTCCTATTCGCTCTCGGGCATCTCGGCTGCGCTGAAGCAGATCGAAGCCTGCAAGTAATCCAGGCATGTCACGCAGTGTGCAGCGGTCTTGCGGCACAACAGGCGTGAAAGCCATGGCGAAGAACCAGACATTGGGCCGGCTGCGAAGCCGGCCTTTTGCATTCAAAGGGTCTGCCTCGTGACT
The DNA here is from genome assembly GCF_001429285.1 of Ensifer sp. Root278. Lineage (GTDB taxonomy): Bacteria > Pseudomonadota > Alphaproteobacteria > Rhizobiales > Rhizobiaceae > Ensifer. The sequence goes on along the minus strand of NZ_LMJJ01000042.1, from coordinate 89,058 downwards.
CCGGGCCAAAACAATGCTAAAGCCCGGCCCAACTTGAGAGCCTCCGCGCCCTGATTGGCCGCTTTCGATGGCTCGACCGATTTCAATTCGCGCATCAGGACGAATTCCGGACCCGCTCTCCGGACGGCCTCACGCTGTACGACAGGACATCAAGAGCATGGCAGCCACTGAAATTCTGAACCGGGTGGAGATCGCTAGGGCACCGCAGGTGCGCGCAGCGCCCGAAGCGGAGAAGCCGTCGCTGATCGGCCTCCTGCGCGAGGACATGGCGAAGGCCCTCGTCGAAAAGGGCGTGCCGGAGCGCCAGGTCAAGATGCGCGTCAGTCAGCTCTGGCACTGGCTCTACGTGCGCGGCGTCTCCGACTTCGACCACATGACGAACGTGTCGAAGGACATGCGCGAGATGCTGAAGCAGCATTTCACCATTGCCCGGCCCGAAATCGTCGAGGAGCAGATCTCCGGCGACGGCACCCGCAAGTGGCTGCTGCGCTTCCCGGCACGCGGTGCCGGCCGCCCGGTCGAGATCGAGACCGTTTACATCCCCGAAGAAGGCCGCGGCACGCTCTGCATTTCGAGCCAGGTCGGCTGCACGCTCACCTGTTCCTTCTGTCACACCGGCACGCAGAAGCTGGTGCGCAATCTGACGGCCGAGGAAATCCTCGCGCAGCTGCTGCTTGCCCGCGACCGGCTCGGCGATTTCCCGGAGCGCGACACGCCACAGGGCGCGATCGTGCCGGCCGAGGGCCGCAAGATCACCAACATCGTCATGATGGGCATGGGCGAGCCGCTCTACAATTTCGAACACGTCAAGACCGCACTGCTGATCGCGTCTGACGGCGAGGGCCTGTCGCTCTCCAAGCGCCGCATCACGCTCTCGACCTCCGGCATCGTGCCGGAAATCTACCGCACCGGCGAGGAGATCGGCGTCATGCTGGCGATCTCGCTGCACGCGGTGCGCGACGACCTGCGCGACATGCTGGTGCCGATCAACAAGAAGTACCCCCTGAAGGAACTGATGGACGCCTGCCGCGCCTATCCGGGTCTCTCGAACGCCCGCCGCATCACCTTCGAATATGTGATGCTGAAGGATGTCAACGACAGCCTCGAAGACGCCAAGCAACTGGTGAAGCTCCTGAAGGGGGTACCGGCGAAGATCAACCTCATCCCCTTCAACCCGTGGCCTGGCACCAACTACCAGTGCTCCGACTGGGAACACATCGAGAAGTTTGCTGACTTCATCAACCAGGCCGGCTATGCCTCTCCGATCCGCACCCCGCGCGGTCGCGACATTCTCGCCGCCTGCGGCCAGCTGAAGTCGGAATCCGAGCGCATGCGCAAGGTCGACCGCCTTGCCTTCGAGGCGATGATGATCGCCAATCACGGCGAGGACTGAGACGAACCGCCTGCCCCGCGGCGGTTTTCCGGTCCCGGCTCGCCGGGATCGATGAAGAACTTTGATGGGTGATGCAGTTCCTATCGATTGATTTCATGTCACCGGTTTCCTAAGAAAGCGGGAAATCAATTGGAGGACAACCCATGCGCTCACTTCTCATCGCCCTTGCCGCCACGGTGGCATTCACCCTGCCCGCCCGTGCCGATGAGGTGACCGTCGCCGTAACCGCGATCGTCGAGCATCCGGCGCTCGATGCCGCCCGCGACGGCGTGAAGGATGCGCTGGCCTCCGCCGGCTACAAGGAAGGCGAGAACCTCAAGTTCATCTACGAGTCGGCCCAGGGCAACCCGGCAACCGCTGCGCAGATCGCCCGCCAGTTCGCCGGCGAGGCACCGAACGTGATCGTGCCGATCTCGACGCCGTCCGCCCAGGCGGTCGTTTCCTCGACCCGCGACATCCCGGTCGTCTTCACCGCCGTTTCCGACCCGCTCGGCGCCCAGCTCGTCAAGGACATGGAAAAGCCCGGCGGCAACGTCACCGGCCTCTCGGACATGTCGCCGGTTGCCGAACACGTGGCGCTGATCAAGGAGATCCTGCCGAACGCCAAGTCGATCGGCTATCTCTACAATTCCGGTGAAGCCAACTCCGTTTCGCTGCTTGCAGTTCTCAAGACCGAAGCCGAAAAGGCCGGCCTGACCGTCGTCGAATCCGCCGCCACCAAGTCGGCCGAAGTCCAGGGTGCTGCCCGCGCCCTCGTCGGCCGCGCCGACGCGATCTACGTGCCCACCGACAACACGATCATCTCCGCGCTGGAAGGCGCCGTGGCTGTGGCTGAAGAAGCCAAGCTGCCGCTCTTCACCGCCGACACGGATTCGGTTGCCCGCGGCTCGCTCGCAGCCCTCGGCTTCAACTACTACGACGTCGGCAAGCAGACCGGCGACGTGGTCGTGCGCATCCTCAAGGGCGAAAACCCGGGTGACATCGCCGTGAAGGTCGCCGCCGGTTCCGACCTGGTGATCAACAAGAAGGCCGCCGAGAAAATGGGCGTCACCCTTCCGGAAAGTGTCGTAAAGCGCGCAACGCGCGTCGTTGAATAAGGCTTTCGGCCTTTTCAGGTTCAAGTTTGTTGCGTTTTGCCCGCCTCCGTTCCATACGGGGGCGGTTCGCTATGAGGGGCCTGCATCCTTGGGATTGAGGGGCCGCTCCGAAGTTCTAAGCCGCACATGCGCCCGGCCACAGATGGCCCCATGTGCCAGGCGGGAGCGTCGCGCCCATAAGGACAACCACGCGCGACACGTAGAAAAGAGGGTCTGGGGTTGAGTCTAATCGCTTTCTGGGGAGCCGTGGAACTGGGGCTGGTCTACGCCTTTGTTGCCGTCGGCGTCTTTCTTGCATTCCGGGTACTCGATTTCCCCGACCTGACCGTCGACGGATCGTTTCCGCTGGGCGCCGCCGTCACCGCCGTGCTGATCATTGCCGGCGTCAACCCGTGGCTTGCCGCGTGCGTGGCGATGGTCGCGGGGGCTGCCGCCGGCATCGTCACGGCGATGCTCAACGTGCGCTTCAAGATCCTCAACCTGCTCGCCTCGATCCTGACGATGATCGCGCTCTTCTCGGTCAACCTTCGCGTGATGGGCAAGCCGAACGTCGCGCTGATCAATGCCGACACGATGCTGTCGCCCTTCTACGGTCTCGGTCTTCGTGATTTCTACGTCCGGCCGCTGTTCATCGGCGTGCTCGTCGTCATCGCCGTCATTGTCGTCTGGCGCTTCCTTGAGAGCGATGCCGGTCTCGCGATGCGCGCCACCGGCGCCAATGCCCGCATGGCCCGCGCACAAGGGGTCGACACCAACCGCCAGATCTATCTCGGCATGGCGATCTCCAACGCACTCGTCGCCTTCGGCGGTGCGCTCTTTGCCCAGACCAACGGTTTCGCCGATGTCACCTCGGGCGTCGGCACCATCGTCGTCGGCCTTGCCGCCGTCATTATCGGCGAGACGCTGCTCGGCGCGCGCGGCATCCTGATCGCACTGATCGGCTGCGTGCTCGGCTCGATCCTCTACCGCATCGCCATCCAGCTGGCGCTGTCGACCGACATGCTCGGGCTGCAGGCCTCCGACCTTAACTTCGTCACCGCCGCGCTCGTCACCTTCGCCCTCGTCCTTCCCCGCCTGCGTCGTGGAGGTGCGGCATGATCAGCGTCAACAACATCCAGGTCATCTTCGGCAAGGGAACCCCGCTGCAGAAGCAGGCGCTGAACGGCGTCAGCCTGACGATCGAACAAGGCTCCTTCGTCACCGTCATCGGCTCCAACGGCGCCGGCAAGTCGACGTTGCTCGGCGTGCTCGCCGGCGACGTGCTGCCGAGCGAAGGCCAGGTGATGATCGGGAAGACCGATGTCAGCCGCAAGGGCACCGCCGCCCGCGCCGGCCTCGTCGCCCGTGTCTTTCAGGATCCGCTGACCGGCAGCTGCGGCGCTCTCTCCATCGAGGAAAACCTGGCGCTTGCCGCCAAGCGTGGCGAGGCGCGCGGTCTTGCCGCAGCACTCGGCCCCAAGCGCCGTGAGCATTTCCGCGAGCGCATCGCCGAGCTCAATCTCGGCCTCGAAAACCGCATGGGCGATCGCATGGATCTGCTCTCCGGCGGCCAGCGCCAGGCGGTTTCACTGGTCATGGCGACGCTCGCGGGTTCCGAAGTGCTGCTGCTCGATGAGCACACCGCAGCGCTCGACCCGGGCATGGCCGAATTCGTGATGAACCTCACCCAGAAGATCGTCTCGGAGCGCAAGCTGACGACGATGATGGTCACCCACTCGATGCGCCAGGCGCTCGATTACGGCCACCGCACCATCATGCTGCATGGCGGCGAGATCGTGCTCGACGTCGCCGGCGACAGCCGCAAGGAGTTGCAGGTCGAGGACCTCATCGCCATGTTCCGCCGCATCCGCGGCCAGACGCTCGACGATGACGCCCTGCTGATCGGCTGATCCGCTCAGCCTGCCCCTCATCTGCCTGCCGGCATCTTCTCCCCGTAAGGACGGGGAGAAGAACGCGTGCTGCACCGTGGGCAAACTACGCCAGCCTTTGCGAAGACATGTTATCTCTTACCTCGACGGGTGAGCGGGCCGAGCGATAACCGCCTGGTCTCTTCTCCCCGCATGCGGGGAGAAGATGCCGGCAGGCAGATGAGGGGCGAAACTGTCCGCTTACCGCGCCGTCGTCATGAAGATCTTCACCGCGAAGACCGAGAAGACGCCGGCGAAGCTGAAATCGAGCGCCCGCATCACGCCTTTGTTGCGCTGCAGCCAGGAGGCCAGCCAGTCGGCGGTGAAGACTACCAGCATGTTGACCGGCATGCCGATGGTGATGAAGAACAGCCCGAGGAACAAGAGTTTTCCGGTGACCGACGGGTCGTCAGCGCTGACGAATTGCGGCAGGAAGGTCATGAAGAAGATGATGACCTTGGGATTGAGCAGATTCACCCAGAAGCCGGCCGAAATGTTGGCAAGCGCGGTGCCCTCCGTGACCTCGACCTTCTGAACGGAAATGCTCGAACCAAAGCGGATCGCCTGCACCGCAAGCCACAGAAGATAGGCGGCACCACCGGTCTTGAGGATGGTGAAGGCGGTGGGCGAAGCGGTGATCAGCGCCGAAATGCCGAAGGCGACGAGAAGCGTATGCACGACGATGCCGAAGCTGGTGCCGAGCACCACGAAGAGTGCCGCCTTCTTGCCCTGAGCCAGAGCCCGGCTGATCGAAAGCGTCATGTCCGGGCCGGGCGTCGCCGCCAGAAGCAGCGTTGCGGCGGCGAAGGTGGCGAGGGTCGGCAGGCCAGGAATGAAGTCCATCGTCAGTCACCTCGGGGCAAGATCGCCCCCTCTAACGCCACGCCTTCGCTTTTGCCAGCGGATTCGCGCCATGGCGCGTTCTAGCGCTTGTATCGCCGCAGGTTCTGGCTAAAGTGCCGCAGATTTGCACGCGGCATCGCCGCCCTCCCCAAGACCAGACGGACGGAAACCATGGCATCGCATAAAGACGTGAAAAAGGTCGTTCTCGCCTATTCGGGCGGTCTCGACACCTCGATTATCCTGAAGTGGCTGCAGACCGAACTCGGCGCGGAAGTCGTCACCTTCACCGCTGACCTCGGCCAGGGCGAAGAGCTCGAGCCGGCGCGCAAGAAGGCCGAAATGCTCGGCATCAAGGAGATCTACATCGAGGACGTCCGCGAGGAATTCGTCAAGGATTTCGTCTTCCCGATGTTCCGCGCCAACGCCGTCTATGAAGGCGTCTACCTGCTCGGCACCTCGATCGCCCGCCCGCTGATTTCCAAGCACCTGATCGACATCGCCAAGAAGACAGGCGCCGATGCCATCGCCCATGGCGCCACCGGCAAGGGCAACGACCAGGTTCGCTTCGAGCTTTCGGCCTATGCTCTGAACCCCGACATCAAGATCATCGCTCCCTGGCGCGACTGGTCGTTCAAGAGCCGCACCGACCTGCTCGAATTCGCAGAGAAGCACCAGATCCCGGTTGCCAAGGACAAAAAGGGCGAGGCGCCGTTCTCCGTCGACGCCAACCTTTTGCACTCCTCGTCCGAGGGCAAGGTTCTCGAAGATCCGGCCCAGGAAGCTCCCGAGTACGTGCATATGCGCACGATCTCGCCGGAAGCGGCCCCGGACCAGGCGACCGTCATCAAGATCGGGTTCGAGCGTGGTGACGCCGTCTCGATCAACGGCGTGCGCCTGTCGCCCGCCTCTCTGCTTGCCAAGCTCAACGAGTACGGCCGCGACAACGGCATCGGCCGCCTCGACCTCGTCGAAAACCGCTTCGTCGGCATGAAGTCGCGCGGCGTCTATGAGACCCCCGGCGGCACGATCCTGCTTGCCGCTCACCGCGCGATCGAATCGATCACGCTCGACCGGGGTGCTGCCCACCTCAAGGACGAGCTGATGCCGCGTTATGCCGAGCTGATCTACTACGGCTTCTGGTTCTCGCCGGAGCGCGAGATGCTGCAGGCAGCGATCGACAAGAGCCAAGAGCATGTCGAAGGCGAAGTGACGCTGAAGCTCTACAAGGGCAACGTCATGACCATCGGCCGCGAAAGCGACAAGTCGCTCTATTCCGACAAACTCGTTACCTTCGAGGACGACCAGGGCGCCTACGACCAGAAGGATGCGGCCGGCTTCATCAAGCTCAACGCGCTGCGCCTGCGCACGTTGGCTGCGCGCAACCGCTAAGTCGGTAAGCGCCGAAAGACAAAACCTCCGCGATCCGTTCGCGGAGGCTTTTTTTTCCGTTACTCCGCCGCCTCCGGCAGCGGATCCTCGCGGTCAACGGCCGGGGCCAGCAGCTTCAACCGAACCGTCCGGCGATACCAGAGATAGCTGAGGATAGAGACGACGCCAAAGCTCGGAATGATCGTGCCAAGCGCAAGCACCGGGACACCGACGGCAGCGGCGATCGCCCCACCGAGCAGGCCTGAGCCCATCTGGACGAAGCCCATCATCGCGGATGCCGTGCCGGCGATATCGGGAAAGGGCGCCATCGCCGCCGTCATCATGTAGGGCATGACGAAGGCGATGCCGAAGGCATAGATGCCAATCGGCAGCATGACCGAGAGGAAACTCGGCGCAAGTGCATGCATGCTGTAAGCAAGGATCAGGCTGGCGAGACCGATGAAGACGAGGCCGGCCGGTACCAGCGCCTGCGGTGTGAAACGACGCATCAAGAGCCGCACAACCACCGTTCCCGAGAAGAACAGGCCTGACTGCATCAGCATGCCGACGCCGAACTCGGTGGGCGTCAGGCCGACTTCGTTGATCAGCACGAAAGGCAGCATCGTCGCCCAGGCATAGAGCGCGCCGACAGCTCCGCCGATGACGAGCGTCGAGGAGATGAAACGGCTGTCGCTCACCAGCCTGCGATAGGCCGCAAGGATCGGCCTTAGGTGGCCCTTGCTCGGATCGGGCGTCGCCGTCTCGGCCATGAAGAACTGCACGGTGATGCAAGCCATCGCGGCAAAGCCGACCATCAGCAAGAAGATCGACTGCCAGCCGAAAAGGCCGAGCGCCAGGCCGCCGAGGGTCGGCGACAAGGCTGGCCCCAGCGCTAGCATCATGCCGATCATGTTCATGATCCGCGCCGCTTCGGTGCCGGTGAACTGGTCGCGCACGATCGCGCGCGCCACCGTCATGCCGACGGAAGCACCGATACCCTGTACCAGGCGCCCGGCAAGCAGCACCGCAACGGAAGGCGCAAAGGCCGCCATCAGGCTGCCGACGAGATAGATCGCCATGAAGATCAGCGTCGCGCGGCGGCGCCCGATGACGTCGGACAGCGTGCCGGAAACGAGCTGGGCAAAGGCGAAGCCGGCGAAATAGAGCGACAGCGTCATCTTGATCGCCGCCTCGCTCGACGAAAACGCCCGCACCAGGTCCGGCATGGCCGGCGTATAGAGCGCCATGGATACAGGCCCGAGCGCCACCAGGAAGGCCCCGATGATACTCGTGCGCCGCTCGCTCATGCGACGCGTCATTGCGAGGCTCCGGACTCGCCCTCTGACTTCTCGCCAGCTTCCTTGCCGGCGAGACACGGATCAAGCTCACGCAAGTTGTCGCGCAGGATGCGCAAGTTGGCGCAGAGAACCTCGCGCGTCGCCTCGTCGAGCCCCGCGGTATAGGCGTTCATCATCTCCCTGAGCCCCGTCATCAGCTCGGTGAGCAGCGGACCTGCCTTCTCGGTGATGGCGACGTTTTTGGCGCGGCGATCCGCCGGATCCGGCACGCGGGCAACAAGGCCCATCGCCTCCAGCCGGTCGAGATAGGCCGAAAGCGTCATCGGCTCGATGCCCATGCGGGTGGCGATCTCGGCCTGCTTGATGCCCTCTTTCAGCACCACCTGGATCAGCGTGCGCGCCTCGCCGGGCGTGATGCCCAGATCCATGGCATTGACCTTGCGGTCGAAAGCCCCGCGCAAAAGGCGCGAGACGTCCGTGAGCAGCATTCCGATGGTTTCGGATTCAAGTTTGAAGGGCATCAGGATCGTTCACAAATGATATAATAAGTTTTTCTTATCATATCCCCTGACGCCGTTCAACACGCCCCTGGTTGCGGCTAGCCTTCTAGCTCCTCGCGCAGCATTTCGAGCTCCAGCCATTCCTCCTCCATGCGGGCGAGATCCGCACGAAGCTTCTCCAGTTCCTGCGCGAGCTTCGCAAAGGCGTTTGGATCTTTTGTGAAAAGCTTGGGATCAGCCATCTTTTCTTCGCGCTTGGCGGCATCGGCCTCTGCCTTGGCGATCTCCTTCGGCAGGTTTTCGAGCGCGAATTTCTGCTTGTAGGAAAGCTTGCCCTTGGCGGCCTTCGGCGCATCGGCGGCGGGTGCAGCGGCGTCGGCTTTGGCCTTTTCCGCCTTCTCTGCCTTGCGCTTCTCTTCAATCGCGCCCTTGCGCTGCGCCATCATGTCGGAATAGCCGCCGGCATACTCGATCCAGCGGCCATCCGGCTCCTCCGGGTTTGCCGGCGCGATCGTCGAGGTGACCGTACGATCGAGAAAGTCGCGGTCGTGGCTGACGAGGATGACCGTTCCGGCAAAGCCGGCGACGATCTCCTGCAAGAGGTCCAGCGTCTCGATGTCGAGGTCGTTGGTCGGCTCGTCGAGGATCAGAAGATTGGTCGCCCGCGAAAGGATGCGCGCCAGCATCAGCCGAGCGCGCTCGCCACCCGAGAGCTCGCGGATCGGCGTGCGCGCCTGTTCCGGCTGGAACAGGAAATCCTTCATGTAGCCGGTAACGTGGCGCTGCTCACCGTTGACAAGCAGGTTGTCGCCGCGCCCGTCGGTCAGGTAATGGGCCAGCGTGTCGTCCAGGTTGAGGTCTTCGCGCTTCTGGTCGAGCGTCGCCATTTCGAGGTTGGTGCCGAGCTTGACCGTGCCAGCGTCCGGCTCGATCTGACCGGTCAACATCTTGAGGAGCGTCGTCTTGCCGGCACCGTTCGGACCGACGAGACCGATGCGGTCACCGCGATGGACGCGGATCGAGAAGGGCGCGACGATGGTGCGGTCACCATAGGCCTTGCTGACCTTTTCGGCCTCGATCACCAGCTTGCCGGACTCCTTGGCGTCAGCTGCCGTTGCCTGCACGGTGCCTTGAGGCCCCTTGTGGCCGCGATAGACCGCGCGCATGGTCTGCAACTCGCCGAGGCGCCGCATGTTGCGCTTGCGCCGCGCCGTCACGCCGTAGCGCAGCCAGTGCTCCTCGCGCTCGATCGCCTTGCCGAGCTTGTGCTGCTCCAGTTCCTCGGCCTCCAGCACCTCGTCGCGCCAGGCTTCGAAATGGCCAAAGCCGCGATCGAGCCGGCGCGACTGGCCACGGTCGAGCCAAACGGTCGCCGTCGAGACCTTCTCCAGGAAGCGCCGGTCGTGCGAGATCAACACCAGCGCCGAACGGCTGCGGGTAAGCTCCTCTTCCAGCCATTCGATCGTCGGCAGGTCGAGATGGTTGGTCGGTTCGTCAAGCAGCAAGATGTCAGGTTCCGGCGCCATGACGCGCGCCAGTGCGGCACGGCGCGCCTCACCGCCCGAAAGGCGCGTCGGGTCTTCTTCGCCGGTCAGGCCCAGATGCTGCAGCAGGTAGGCGACGCGATAGGGATCGTCGCTCGGTCCGAGGCCGGCTTCGGCATAGGCCTGCACCGTGTCGTAGCCGTCGAAATCCGGCGCCTGGTGGAGATAGCGGATGGTCGCTGAGGGATGGCGGAACACCTCGCCCGACTGTGCCTCTGAAAGGCCCGCGGCGATCTTCATCAAGGTCGACTTGCCCGAGCCATTGCGCCCGACAAGGCAGATGCGATCGCCCGGTTCCACTTGCAGATTGGCACCGGCAAGCAGCGGCGCGCCGCCGAAGGTCAAGAAGATATCGTCGAGTTTCAGAATTGGGGGCGCCAAGGCTCAGGCTCCGGAAAGATCATAGGGGCGGGCAAGCACGATGGCGCGTCCGCTCTTGAGGCTGAAGCGAAGGGGACCCTCCGCGACGTTGGATACGGTTCGGGACGATCCGAACGGCAGGGTGAAATCGTCAAGCGGATAGCGCGCATTGACGATCGAAAGGCCGGTCAGCTCGGTCAATCCCAGCACGGAAAAGAGACAACCTTTCGGCAGGTCGAGATCGAGCGTGCCTGCCAGCAGCGGGTAGGCTTCTTCCTCGCCCGAGGTCATCAGCACCGAAAGCCCGCGCTCGGCAAGCGCTGCGGCCTGCAGCAGGTGCAGGAAGGCATGGTCGCTGCGGCTGCCGCCAAGCGCGCCGGCAAAGATCAGCCGATCAGCGCCGCGGGACAACGCAGCCTCGACCGCGATCTCGCCATCCGTCGCAGCCTTTGCCGCCGGGTAGGGCTCGCGTGGAACGGAGGCGAACTCGGACAGCAGGGCGTCTTCGGTCGAATCGAAATCGCCGACCCAGACATCCGGCACGACGCCGAGCAAGCGGGCATGGCGCATGCCGCCGTCAGCGGCAACGAAGCGGCTGCCGCTGAGCTGCTCTGTCAGCCGGCTGGTCACCGAGAGGGCGCCGCCAAGCAATATGGTGAAGGTCGATCGAGCCATGGCAATGCCCATAGCGCAAAGGATCGCGGAAGGAAAACGAAGAAAACCGCAAACCGCTGCGATCGCAGCAATTTGCCGAAGCCGTCAGTGTCCTTCCGGCACCGGTTCCGGGAATAGCATGCCGGCATAGATCCCGGGTGTTGAATCGGGAATTTCGATCGCGCCGGCCACGCGCTCGTAGAACTTCGCCGGACCGACGCCACCGATGACCGCATAGCCGTAGCCCGCCTCGCGCATCGCCGTCAGGCTTGCAAGCAGCAGCGCCTCGCCGATGCCCTGCCCACGCATACCTTCATCGACGCCGGTTGGGCCGAAGAAGCCGAGCGCTGTCACGTCGTGGCAGGCAAAGCCGACGATCTTTTCGTCGTGCACCGCGACGTGCATGCGTGTCGGGGTCGAGGAGAAGGCAGCTTCCGCTTCGCCTGCCCAGCCGGCGCCAAACGTCTTTTCGATCCAGGAGACCACCAGACGGCGTTCCGGCGCCATGGCGCGACGGATGCTGATGCCTGAACCAAGCCGCGACTGGGGCTCTGCCGGAAGGGCATAAAGTCGAACTAGCATATCTGGCATGGGATTTCCTCCTTGCGGCCAAGCGTGATGGTGTCATAGCGCAGTTGCCGGTTGGCGAAAACGCCCGACAGAAAATGGGCTCGCCCCATGCGTCGCCCATTCCAAACACCGCTTGCCATGGAGCCGCCGCAGCGGTAAATCTCTTGCCGCTCTAACGGGGTGCCTCCCGACCACATGGCGGCCGGAGGCTGAGAGGCGTCAAAACGCCAACCCGCGGAACCTGATCCGGCTCATACCGGCGGAGGGATTAGACGCGATCGCACCGATACGCCCTTTTCCCGTGCAACAACGAACTTTGGGAGAGGTGCTTCGCATGTTCAATTCATCACAGCTCAAAATACTTAGCCGGCTAGCGCTGGCCGCAAGCGCAAGCCTTGTTTTCACCGGTTATGCCGCCGCTGCCGACAAGACGCTGACCGTCTACACCTATGAAAGCTTCATCACCGAATGGGGGCCGGGCGCCAAGGTGGCGGAAGCCTTCGAAAAGACCTGCGAATGTAAGGTCAACTATGTCGGTGTTGCCGATGGCGTCGAACTCTTGACGCGCCTAAAGCTCGAGGGTGCTGCCTCGAAGGCCGACATCGTGCTCGGTCTCGACACCAACCTCGTGGCGGAAGCAAAGGCAACGGGCTTCTTCGCACCGCATGGCATCGAAGCGAAGGACCTGAAGGTGCCCGGCAACTTCTCCGACGACACCTTCCTGCCCTATGACTACGGCCATTTCGCCGTCGTCTACGACACCGAGACCCTGAAGACACCGCCGAAGAGCCTCAAGGAACTGGTCGAAGGCGACGCGTCGCAGAAGATCGTCATCGAGGACCCGCGCACCTCGACGCCGGGCCTCGGATTGCTGCTTTGGGTCAAGGCGGTCTATGGCGACGAGGCGGGTGCTGCCTGGGCGAAGCTCAAGGACCGTGTTCTGACCGTCACCCCCGGCTGGTCGGAAGCCTATGGCCTCTTCACCAAGGGCGAAGCGCCGATGGTGCTCTCCTACACCACCTCGCCCGCCTACCACATGGTCGCTGAGAACACCGAGCGCTACCAGGCGGCCACCTTCTCGGAAGGTCACTACATCCAGATCGAAGTCGCCGGCATGACCAAGAGTGCCAAGGAGCCGGAACTGGCAAAGCAGTTCCTCGCGTTCATGACCGGTCCGGAATTCCAGTCGATCATTCCGACAACCAACTGGATGATGCCGGTCGCAGCAACCAAGGAGCCGCTGCCGGACGCCTTCAACAAGCTGGTCAACCCGGAGAAGACCTTCCTGCTGCCATCGGAAGAGGTCGCGAAGAACCGCAAGGCCTGGATCGACGAGTGGCTTGCTGCCATGAGCAAGAACTGAGGCCGGATTGTTCGCACTTCGCGAAAACCGCATGACTGTTGTCGCCGGGGCGATTTGCCTCGGCGCCTTCCTGCTCTTCGTCGGCCTGGCGATCGCCGCCTTGCTCGCCCAAACCGGCGGCACGGACGAAGGCACTCTGTTCGACGCCTATATCTGGCGCGTCACCCGCTTCACGCTGCTGCAGGCAAGCCTTTCCACTCTGCTATCCGTGCTCTTCGCGATACCGGTGGCGCGGGCGCTGGCGCGGCGGCCGCGTTTCTTCGGCCGGATCTGGCTGTTGCGGCTGATGGCGCTGCCGCTCGGCCTGCCCGTTCTCGTCGGCGCACTCGGGCTGATCGAGATCTGGGGACGCCAGGGCTTCCTCAATTCCGGCCTGCGCTGGCTCGGCCTCGAGCAACCGATCAGCATCTATGGCCTGTTCGGCATCCTGCTTGCCCATGTCTTCTTCAACATGCCGCTTGCGGCGCGCCTGTTCCTGGCCGGCCTCGAGCGCATTCCCGCCGAATACTGGCGCAGCGCTGCCAATCTCGGCATGCCCTCCCGAGCGCTCTTCCGCTTCATCGAATGGCCCGTCCTGCGCGGCCTGTTGCCAGGCGCGGCCGGCCTCGTCTTCATGCTCTGCGCCACCAGCTTCACGCTCGTGCTGACGCTTGGCGGCGGGCCCGCTGCCAGCACCATCGAGGTCGCGATCTATCAGGCGCTGCGCTTCGATTTCGATCCGCCACGCGCCATCGCGCTGTCCGGCCTGCAGATCGCCATGACCGGCGTCCTGCTTCTCATCCTCAGACGTCTGGCAACGGATCCGGAAGAGGGCATGACCGGCGGCCGAACCGTTCGACGCTTCGATGGCACAACGACAGCGGCGCTGTTCAACGATGGCGCCTGGATCATCCTGGCATTGCTCTTCCTCATCGCCCCGTTGATTGCGGTGGTCGTCTCCGGCCTGCAGGCCGATCTTCTGAAGCTCGCGCGCGATCCGAGCGTGCACCGGGCACTGATGACGAGTGCGGCGATCGCGCTCGCCTCGGCACTCGCCTCCGTCGCCATGGCGGCCGTGATGATCCGCGCCGCGGCGACGGTCACCGCGCCACGCCATGCGGGCGCGCCGGCACACGGCCTTGCCGGTGCGATCGGCGCCAGTACCTCGCTGATCCTGCTGGTGCCGCCTGTCGTGCTCGGCGCCGGCTGGTTTCTGCTCCTTCGCCCCTTCGGCGATGTCGCGCGCTTTGCGCCTGCCATCGTCGTGGCAATCAACGCCCTGATGGCGCTTCCTTTCGTCCACCGCATCCTGGCGCCGGCCATGGCGACGCACGCGGCGCGTTCCGAGCGGCTGACAGCGAGCCTCGGCATCCGCGGTTTTCATCGCCTGCGATGGATCGACCTTCCGGCGCTCCGAAGGCCACTGCTGATGGCGCTCTCCTTCGCCATGGCGCTATCGCTCGGCGATCTCGGCGCCGTCGCCCTGTTCGGCTCGCAGGACATGGTGACGCTTCCCTGGCTGCTCTATAGCCGCATGGGCAGCTACCGCACCGCCGATGCGGCCGGCCTCGCCCTCTTCCTCGGGCTTCTCTGCCTGATCTTCACCATCCTCGGCACAACGGAAGACGTCCGCCGGCGGGAAGGACGCAAAGCATGACCGAGCCCAACGCTGCCATAGAACTGCGCAATGTCGAGATTCGTTTCGAAACGACCACGCTGCACTTCGATTGCACTATCGCTGCCGGCGGCATCGTCGCCGTTGCCGGCGCCTCCGGTTCCGGCAAGTCGACGCTCTTTCACCTCATCGCAGGCTTTGAAGATGCCGACCACGGCGAGATCCGTGTCCTCGGCCAGAACGCTGCCAACCAGGCACCTTCGGAGCGTCCGGTCTCGATGATCTTCCAGGACAACAATCTCTTCGCCCATCTCGATGTCGCGACCAATGTCGGCCTCGGTATCGACCCGGCACTTCGCCTGACGGACGAAGATCGGAAGAGGATCGAGGACGCGCTTCGCCGCGTTGGGCTTGAAGGCTTCGGACGAAGGCTGCCGCCTACGCTTTCCGGCGGCGAACGCCAGCGGGTCGCGCTCGCCCGCGCACTTGTGCGGCACCGCCCCCTCCTGTTGCTGGATGAACCATTTGCGGCCCTCGACCCCGGGATGCGCACCGGCATGCGCACGCTTCTTGGCGAACTGCACGCGGAAGAAGGCAACACCATTCTGATGATCACGCACCATCCCGAAGACGTGAAGGCGTTGGCCGATAGCGTGCTTTTTCTCGACCAGGGGCGTATCATTGCACACGATACGCTCGACCGCTTCCTGGAGCGGCGCGACAATGCGGCAATCGACCGCTTTCTTGGCAACGCGTGACGGTGGGGCCGGTTTCTCCTCGCCCTCAGCCGATCGCCACAATTTGACCGCGGCGCCGTGCGACGCGCGAAATATCCGGCCGGGAGCGCGAATATTCGCGCATCCGTTGCCGTGATACCACGGGGCAACTATTTCTACCGAGACAAACTAGGCAGGTGGCGCTGAAATCAGATACAGCAAGACCAGGGCTGAACAGTCGCGGCGGAGCAACGCTGCCGGACTGAAAAAGTAGGACTTTCAACGCTGTCGTTCCATTGCCCCGCTGCATGCGGGTGGAGCGACAGACGGGAAACGGGCTGAGGCATGGAGAGGCATACAGTCACACACGACCGGTTCCCGCCGAAACGCGGACGGCTGCGTGCACGCGCCGTGGTTGCACTGATCGCGACCGCGCTTCTCTCCGCATGCCAGTCGGTGATCGAGCAATCCTACGAGCCGACAGTTTCGCCCTCGTCCAATCCGCAGATTGTCGACGAGGTCCAGAAGAACGATCCGCGCGCGAAGATGGGCGCACGCGAACATCCGCGCATCGTCGCAAGCTATGGCGGCGAATACAAGGACGCGAAGACCGAACGGCTGGTCGCCCGCATCGCCGGAGCGCTGACCGCCGTCTCGGAGAACCCGCAGCAGTCCTACCGCATCACCATCCTCAATTCGCCGGCGATCAACGCCTTTGCACTGCCGGGCGGCTATCTCTATGTCACCCGCGGCCTGCTGGCCCTTGCCAATGATGCCTCCGAAGTCGCCGCCGTACTCTCGCACGAGATGGCGCACGTCACCGCCAACCACGGCATCGAACGTCAGCAACGCGAGGAAGCGGAAGTCATCGCCAGCCGCGTGGTCTCCGAGGTGCTGTCGTCCGATCTCGCCGGCAAGCAGGCGCTCGCCCGCGGCAAGCTGCGGCTTGCGGCCTTCTCGCGCAACCAGGAGCTCCAGGCCGACGTCATCGGTGTGCGCATGCTCGGCGAAGCCGGCTACGATCCTTACGCCGCCGCACGCTTCCTGGACTCGATGGCAGCCTATAGCCGCTTTACCGCCGTCGATCCGGAATCCGACCAGAGCCTCGACTTCCTGTCGAGCCACCCGAATGCACCGCAGCGTGTGGACCTTGCGCGCCGGCATGCCCGCGCCTTCGGGCCGGAGGGCACCAGCGGCGATCGCGGCCGCGACTATTACCTCGCCGGTATCGACGGCCTGCTCTACGGCGACAGCCCCCAGGAAGGCTATGTCCGCGGCCAGACCTTCCTGCACGGCCAGCTCGGAATCCGTTTCGACGTGCCGACCGGCTTCCAGATCGACAACAAGGCAGAAGCGGTCCTTGCGACCGGGCCCGGTGACATCGCTGTGCGCTTCGACGGCGTGGCGGATACGGGCGGTCGCAGCCTGACCGACTATATCGCCAGCGGCTGGGTCACCGGCCTGCAGCCCGACACGATCAGGCCGATCAACATCAACGGTCTGGAAGCCGCGACCGCGCGTGCCTCGGCCGATCGCTGGGATTTCGATGTCACGGTCATCCGCATCGACACCCGCATCTACCGCTTCCTGACCGCCGTTCCCAAGGGTTCGAACGCGCTCGAGCCGACAGCGAACCAGCTGCGCAGCTCGTTCCGCCGCATGACGCAGGGCGAGGCCCAATCGCTGAAGCCTCTGCGCATCCGCGTCGTAACGGTAAGGCCCGGCGAGACGATCGCAACGCTTTCCGCCCGCATGATGGGGACGGATCGCAAGCTGGACCTGTTCCGGGTGATCAATGCGATGCAGGTCACCTCGACAGTGAAGCCGGGCGACAAGGTCAAGATCGTTTCCGAGTAAGCACGGCACCAAGGCGCATATGCTGCTGAAGGCTCCGGCCTTCGCTGCTGCGCCAGACCTCGATGTTCGAACACAGGGCAGTGCCTCGGATTGAGGTCCAAGCCCGTACGACTATGCCCCTGAGGCCTACAGCGCCGCGCGTCCTGTCAGACACGCAAAGGCACTTTGAAGTGCTGCATGGTTTTGTCCTTTGACCGGCTACGGCCAAAGAAAACATGCACGGCTAGAGCATTTCACTGTTTCATTAAAACAGCGAATTGCTCCAACTGTTTGAAATTGCGCAATTCCGGACGGAAAACCGTTTCGCACTTTTCCTGGAATTGCTCTAAAGCGCGTCGCGATCTTTCAGATTCACTCCTTGCGCTTTAAGCGCTCGACATTTCGCAGGTCGTTATCACAAAACCGCTGCGCACCTTTGCGCGACAAGCTTTAGTGAATGCCCGCAGTCAGGGCCGGCGCTTTGGTCGCGAGCGCCACTCTGAGCTTTTCGAGCGCCCGAGTTTCGATCTGTCGCACCCGTTCCTTGGAAATGCCGAGATCGAGGCCGAGCTCTTCCAGCGTCGCACCGTCCTCCGACAGTCGTCGTGCACGGATGATCCGCATCTCCCTTTCGGTCAAGGCACCCAGCGCATCGCGGAGCCACACACGGGCCCGCTCGCCGTCGATCATGTCGCTGACCTGTTCGTCCGGAAGCGGCGCATCGCTGGCCAGGAAATCCAGCCGCTCGCCGCCATCGGAATCGGCGCCGCCAACGGGGGCCTGCAAGGAAGTGTCGCTGCCGGAAAGCCGCGCATCCATGGTCTGCACATCGGCGATGCTGACGCCGAGCGCCGCGGCAATTTCCTCATGCATAGCCTGCGATGTAAGTTGCCTGTCGCCTTGCGCCAGACGTGCACGCAACCGCCGCAGATTGAAGAACAGCGCCTTCTGAGCCGAACTCGTGCCGCCCCTGACGATCGACCAATTGCGCAGGACATAGTCCTGCATCGATGCCCGGATCCACCAGGTCGCATAGGTCGAAAACCTGACCTCACGGCTGGGTTCGAAGCGGGCCGCCGCTTCCAGGAGGCCGATATGGCCTTCCTGCACCAAGTCGCCCATGGGCAGGCCGAAGTTGCGGAACTTCGCTGCCATCGAGATCACGAGCCGCATATGCGACATGGCGATCTTGTTGCGGGCTTCCTGATCATGGTCGTTCCGCCAGGCCTGTGCCAGCGCGTGCTCCTCGTCGCGCTCGAGATAGGGCGCCTCCATTGCGATCTTGATCATCCGCCGGTCTGCAGTGAGAGTCTTCATCGATCACTCCGTGACTGGCGCCCGGGCGCCATTGCGTGTGAAGTCTAAAAGGCCGGACAGATGGCGCGTCCGGCAGCAGGGGCGTCTAGATCACGATGATTTGGATCGGATCGATCCAAATCATCGTGATCGGTTCCTTTAAGTCAGAGCGGGATGGGCGCGGAAAACCGCATGATCTTTTCCTTCCCCGCTCAAGAGCCCCGGCGCCGAACTTGAAGAAACGACGCGGCGCCCTAACTTCAAAATCACGAACCTGAACGGTGACGGATCACAGAACCAAGATCGCCCGGCGCGAAAGCGGCGCGTTCCTGCCGGCTAATGTAAATGCGCGTGGCGGGCAAAAGTTCCATCAGATCAAAGAAAAAGCCCGGCGCGATGGCCGGGCTTTTTTGCAGTCTCACTGCGGGTTGGAAGCTTATGCTGCTTCGTCCTGGGCGTCGTCTTCGTCGATCGCCTTGCCGCGCTTCGGGCCCTTGCTGAGGTTTGCCTCGACGAGGCGCACAGCTTCGGTCTCCGACATTTTGTTCACGGCAGCGATTTCGCGCGCCATGCGGTCGAGGGCAGCTTCATAGAGCTGGCGTTCGGAATAGGACTGTTCCGGCTGGTTTTCGGCGCGATAGAGATCGCGAACGACTTCCGCGATGGAAATCAGGTCGCCGGAGTTGATCTTGGCATCGTATTCCTGGGCGCGGCGCGACCACATGGTGCGCTTCACGCGAGCCTTGCCCTGCACAACCTTCAACGCACGATCGACGAAATCGGTTTCAGACAGCTTGCGCATGCCGATGCTGACAGCCTTGGCCACCGGCACCTTCAACCGCATCTTGTCCTTCTCGAAATCGATGACAAAAAGCTCAAGCTTCATGCCCGCGACTTCCTGCTCTTCGATCGCCACGATCTGGCCAACGCCGTGGGCCGGATAGACGATCGATTCACCGGTCTTGAAGCCCTGGCGTGTCGAAGATTTTTTCTGCTGGGTCGTCATTCGTTTCAAAAACTCCCTGTTTCGCGCCGGCCATTCTGGCCGGGGCCGGGTCAGTGAGGCCCGGGATAGACGGGGATACCGCCGGGTGGGTACATCCTGGTCCGTCCACGGAACGCAAACAGCCTCATGAAATGCGGTCGCAACAGAGCAAAGCCATGTTGCGTAATAGGGAGAAACCGCCTTTTGGAGATCGTTTGCTTTCGTGATGGTTTTCGGGCGCGCAAAAACACCCTCTGTGGATCAGTAGAAGGAACCTATCACAAAAAAGTGCCGAAATCAATAATTTGCTGCATGGCAGCCATCAAGCCACCATTCTCGCACCTGCGAGCGCAGTGCGTGTTTTTCCCCAGGTTTGGCGCGCTGGGTCGCGCTCGCTGCGTCAGCCTCGACGAACGATAGAGATCGTCCGTCTCAGTCGCCCTGTCCCGGCTCGGCGGAGAAGAACTTCTCGTACTTGCCTTCGACGCCGTCCATCTCCTTGGCTTCCGGCATCGGGTCGCGCTTGACCGTGACGTTCGGCCACTTCGTGGCAAAATCAGCGTTCACTTTCAACCACATATCAAGGCCCGGCTCGGTGTCCGGCTTGATCGCCTCGGCAGGACATTCCGGCTCGCAAACGCCGCAATCGATGCACTCGTCGGGATGGATGACGAGGAAATTCTCGCCCTCATAGAAGCAGTCCACGGGGCAGACTTCGACACAGTCCATATACTTGCAGCGAATGCAATTGTCGGTCACGACATACGTCATGAGGTACTCCAGCCAATGCTCACGTTTGATGGCAGACGGCAATCAATGGTGATGCTCATCGTCCGCGCATGCTAGGAATGTCCGGCGCGCATAGCTGCCGAAGCAAGACCGATGCACCCAACGTGGGTCTGTCAGGTAAAGGCTTTATGGACCCTTTGCAAGAATATTCAATGCGCGAAACGCCGCGGCAAAGGCAGAGTTTTCTAATCCTCGCGCGGATCGAAATCGGGTTTTAGCCGATCGGTATCCCGCCGCTCTTTCTTGGTCGGGCGTCCCGCCCCACGGTCGCGTGTGGCGAGATCAAATGCCGAGAGTTTCTCCTTAGGCAATTCCGGCGTGAGATCATCATAAAGAAGCCGCGCTTCCTCGTAGGGGCCACGTCGTTCCCCTGGAGCAAGCACGCGCACGGTCACGCTGCGGCGGTCGAGGACGAGCTCAAGCAGGTCCCCCGTCTTGACCTGAAACGACGACTGCGTCACGCGCTGCTCGTTGACGGCCACGCGGCCGTCCTCGATCGCTTTTTGCGCAAGCGAGCGCGATTTGATCAGCCGCGTGAAAAACAGCCACTTGTCGAGACGCTGGCGCGATGCCGGGTTGGACGTGGGCTGTTTTTCCATGACCTGCCTTACTTCTTCATCTGCTCCTTGAGCGCCGCGAGCTTGGCGAAGGGCGAATCCGGATCCACCGGCTTCTCGCGACGCGGCGGGCGCGCCTCGAACTTGCCCTGGCCGGGCTTGCCGCCGCGGTCGTGACGATCATGACGATCACCACGGTCCTGGCGCGGACCGCCTTCCGACTTGCCGCCGTCATGGCGCTTGCCGCGCACCGGCTGGCCGCCCTTGCGTCCGCCCTCACGTCCCTCGCTCTGCCCTTGGCCTTGGCCATGGCGCTGGCCGCCGCGACGCTGGTCGCCCTGGTGGCGACCGCCGCCCTGGCGCTGGTTATCCTGGCGGGTGCCGGGACGCCACAGCAGCACGGGCTTGGCTTCGACCGGTTCTCCGGTCTCGGCGACTTGAGCTTCGGCTGGTTGCACGTCGCTGGTGGCGACTTTGCCCTCAGCGTTCTCGGCCTCGGCGGCAGGTGCCTCAATGGCTGCGGTCTCGGCATCCGTCGCGCTGTCAGCAGCGTCCGCGTCATCGACGGCGGCAACCGGCTCGGAGGCGGCGGCAGCAGAGGCGGGCGCACCGTCCTGGCTGGCGAGGAAGGCCGCAGCCTCCTCGGCCTTGACGCTGTCGGCCCGATAGCCAAGGCCCTTCAGGATCTCTTCCATATCATCAGGCGTTGCGCCGAGGATCGAAAGCATCGAGGTGGTGGCGGTGAAACGACGGCCGTCATAGGCGCCTTCAGGACGCGGCTGTGCACCGGGCTTCCACTGCAGCAGCGGCCGGATGAGATCGGCCAGGCGCTCGAGGATGTCGATGCGCACGGCGCGCTTTCCGAGGAAGCGGAAGCCGGCAAGCTTGTAGAAGGTGCGCTCGAAGGATGGATCGGTGACGACCGACGTACGGCCGGCAGCGAGCATCGGGATGAGGTCACCATAGCCGGGCTTGTCGAGACCGTCGTTCTTCAGCGCCCAGAGCAGCGTGATCAGCTCGGCCGGAGCCGGCTTCAAGAGTGCCGGAAGGAAGATGTGATACGCGCCGAAGCGCACGCCGTATTTGCGGATCGAAGCGCGACCGTCCTGGTCCAGCGACTTCACGTCGTCGGCGACATCGCGGCGGAAGAGCACGCCGAGGTTCTCGACGAGCTGGAAGGCAAGGCCCTTGGCGAGGCCTTCGAGGTCTTCAGCGCGCGAGATATCGTCGAGCGGCTTCAGCACCGTACCGATGTGATGGTTCACGAAACGCTCGATGCGCGCCACGACATGCTCGCGGGCGTTCGCCTGCAGCTGATCGTCGGCAAGCAGGATGACGCGCGGACGCATGACATGGTCGCTCGCTGCCAGACGGGCGACGGGATCGCCGAGCCAGCGCACGAGACCATCCGACGAAAGCGCCAGGTCGTTGTTGCCCGAGGCGTGCAGACGTGCGGCCCGCGCCTCGAACTCGAGCGCCAGCGCCTTCTGGGCAGCGCCCTGCACGGCCTTGGCATCCGGGCCGTCGCCGCCGGTCGCCAGCGTAAACCGGAAACCGGTTAGTTGTCCTACGTGGTGTCCTTCGACGAAGACATCACCATTCACACTGATTTCAGCTTCCAGCATAGCATTCTCTCTCAGGCGCTTCATGAGCACAGATGTCCTGCGATCAACAAAGCGTTTCGTCAACCGTTCATGTAGTGCGTCGGATAATCGATCTTCAATTTCCCGCGTCTTTTCTTGCCAGTGTGTCGGATCGGCCAGCCATCCCGGCCGGTTCGACACATAGGTCCAGGTTCTGATCTGCGCGATTCGCGCCGAAAGTGTGTCGATCTCACCGTCGGTGTGATCGGCACGCCTGACCTGTTCGGCCATGAAGTCCTCGTTCACCGTACCCCGGCGAACGAGATCCGCGTAGATCGTCGAGATCAGATCGGCGTGCTGGGCGGGCGTGATGCGCCGATAGTCCGGCAGCGCGCAGGCTTCCCATAATTTTTCGACGCGCTCGGCATTGGTCGTAATGTCGACGACCTCCGGGTAGCGGGCCAGATGCTCGAACGCCTGCTGGTCTACCGCAGGTAGCGCCCGGGCAAGGCCGGGAACTTTCGGCGCGGCATCGAGGCTCTTCTTCAAGGCGGTAAGCGAGGAATAGTCGAACGCCTTCGAGCGCCATTGCAGCACCTTGACCGCATCGAACTCGTGCGACTCGATGCGATGAACGAGCTCGTTGTCGAAAGGATCGACGCGACCCGTGACGCCGAACGTTCCGTCACGCAGATGTCGCCCGGCGCGCCCGGCGACCTGCGCCAGTTCCGCCGGGTTCAGGTTGCGAAACTGGTAGCCGTCGAACTTGCGGTCCTGCGCGAAGGCGACGTGATCGACGTCGAGGTTGAGACCCATGCCGATCGCGTCGGTCGCCACCATGTATTCGACGTCGCCTTCCTGATAGAGCGCCACCTGCGCATTGCGCGTGCGCGGCGAAAGCGCGCCGAGCACGACGGCGGCGCCGCCGCGCTGGCGACGGATCAGTTCGGCGATCGCATAGACTTCGTCGGCCGAGAAGGCGACGATCGCCGAGCGATGCGGCAGGCGGGTGATTTTCTTCGAACCGGCATAGAGCAGTTGCGACATGCGCGGCCGCTCGACGACGGTAATGCCGGGCAGGAGGTGCTCCAGGATCGGCCGCATCGTTGCAGCCCCCAGAAGCAGCGTCTCGCCACGCCCCCTCAGATGCAGGATCCGGTCGGTGAAGATGTGACCGCGCTCGAGATCGCCTGCAAGCTGCACTTCGTCGATCGCCACGAAGGACGCGGTCGTCTCCCTCGGCATCGCTTCGACGGTGCAGACCGAATAGCGGGCGCGATGCGGAGTAATCTTCTCCTCGCCAGTGATCAGCGCGACATTGTGATGGCCGACCCTTTCGACCAGGCGCGTATAGACCTCGCGCGCCAGGAGGCGCAGCGGCAGGCCTATGACGCCGCTGTCATGCGCGATCATGCGCTCGATCGCGTAGTGCGTCTTGCCGGTATTGGTTGGCCCGAGCACCGCGGTTACGCCGCGGCCGCTCAGGATCATGGGGTGAACGGACACGTCATCGATCCCGGGCATTCAGAAATTACGACAGCGTCTTTTCACGCTGGCGGCAAACACATGCCCACGCACCGAGCCAAACGCAAGGGGCGCCGACAACTAAAACCATCGTTCGGCGTCTCTCAGCCCATTGCACCACCTGTTGTGGTTGGCGCAATCGAGAACGGGAACAGCCATGGAACGAATCGGCGACGAATCGAAGACTCATCGCGATTCACTGTATGTTCACGACTACATATAGATTTCAACACCAAACGTTGCACCACATGCTGAATCTGACGCCGCGCGCGTGTGTTAGAGCCCACGACTCGCCTCAATCCTGGCTGTCCCATTGCCAGACAGGTCAAAGGATTCCGAATCCAAGACTCTGGAAAGCCTAGAAAATTTTTAACGAAATTCATCGGAGATTCGCTGGGCAGAGAGAATGAGAATCGCACCGAGCACCCTCGACCAATACGGGAGGATCCGATGGCGACTCGTGGTACGGGCATCATTCCGCTTTTGTTCTCCACAAGATATAGTGTCTGCGCCGCGCGCCGGCAGCAGATTCACGTGCGCGATTTCGGGATTCAAATGCCGGGGCAACAGGCGTCTCTTCTCTCCGCCCTACACAAAGACGGCGCCCCGAAGGGCGCCGTTCAAAGCAATGATGAGATCAAAAGGTCAGACGAAGAACTGTCCGCCATTCGCCGAAATCGTCGAGCCGGTGATGAAGCCGGCGTCGTCGGAGGCCAGGAACACAACGCAGCGGGCGATTTCTTCCGGCTCGCCGAGGCGGCCAACCGGGATCTGCGGGATGATCCGCTCGTTCAGCACTTTCTCCGGCACCGCCCGCACCATTTCCGTGCCGATATAACCCGGGCAGATGGCGTTGACCGTGATCCCCTTCGCCGCACCTTCCTGGGCAAGCGCCTTGGTGAAGCCGAGATCACCGGCTTTGGCCGCCGAATAGTTGGCCTGGCCCATCTGGCCCTTCTGGCCGTTGATCGACGAGATGTTGATGACGCGGCCGAAACCGCGGTCGCGCATGGCGGACCAGATCGGATGCGTCATGTTGAAGAGACCGGTGAGGTTGGTGCCGACCACCTCGCCCCATTGCTCGGGCGTCATCTTGTGGAACATCGCGTCGCGGGTGATGCCCGCATTGTTGACCAGCACTTCGACCGGGCCGAGATCGGCCTCGACCTTGGCGATGCCTTCGGCGCAGGACTGATAGCTGGAAACATCCCACTTGTAGACGGGGATGCCGGTTTCCTGCTTGAAGGCCTCAGCCTTTTCGTCATTGCCGGCATAGTTTGCGGCCACCTTGTAGCCGGCATTCTTGAGTGCGACGGAGATTGCCGCGCCGATGCCGCGCGACCCACCTGTGACCAATGCTACCCTGCTCATGCACGCCTCCCACTTGATCAGTTCAGTTTCTCAAAGGCCTTCTTCATCAGCTTTTCGCCGACCTGTCGTCCGTAGAGCTCGGCGGCAGCCTGGAACTGAGGCGTCGCGAGCATAGACATACCCACCTCGCACTTGGTGAGCGCGAGGTTCATCATCAGACTGGAGAGCTGAACGAGCGACGCTTTCAAAGCGCCACTGTCATCGTTCGGGGCCGCAACCATCATGTCCTTGAAAACGGCCTCGTCGTCCGAGGTCGTATGTTCCAGCATGCACTGAACCAACCGCGCCTCGTCGAGAGGCGCGGGATTGGCATGTGCGGAAACGATCGGCGAACCGGCCAGAAGAAGGGAAAACGGAACCCACCTGGCGCTGTTCATGCCGCCAAACCGATTAGAGCCGTTCGACGCACATGGCGACGCCCATGCCGCCGCCGATGCAGAGCGTTGCAAGCCCCTTGGAAACGCCGCGGCGCTTCATTTCGAAGAGCAGCGTGTTGAGCACGCGGGCGCCGGAAGCGCCGATCGGATGGCCGATGGCGATCGCGCCGCCATTGACGTTGACGATCGACGGATCCCAGCCGAGGTCCTTGTTGACCGCGCAGGCCTGTGCCGCGAAAGCCTCGTTGGCCTCGACCAGTTCGACGTCGCCGATCGCCCAGCCGGCTTTCGCCAACGCCTTGCGCGAAGCCGGGATCGGGCCGGTGCCCATGACCTGCGGATCGACGCCGGCCGTTGCCCAGGAAACGATACGGGCGAGCGGCTGGATGCCGCGCTTGGAAGCCTGCGCTTCGGTCATCAGCAGAGTGGCCGCGGCGCCGTCATTGAGGCCGGAGGCGTTGCCGGCGGTGACCGTGCCTTCCTTGTCGAAGGCCGGACGCAGCTTCGTCATCTGGTCGAGCGTTGCGCCATGGCGGATATATTCGTCCTGGTCGACGGTGACGTCGCCCTTGCGGCCTTTGACGATGAAGGGAATGATCTCGTCGGCGAACCGCCCGGCCTTCTGGGCCGCTTCGGCCTTGTTCTGCGAGGCGAGCGCGAAAGTATCCTGCTCTTCACGGCTGAGCTGCCACTGGCGGGCGACGTTTTCGGCAGTGATGCCCATGTGATAGCCGTAGAAGGCGTCGGTCAGACCGTCCTTGATCATCGTGTCGATCATCTTGAAATCGCCCATCTTCACGCCGCCGCGAAGATGCGAGCAATGCGGCGCCATCGACATGGACTCCATGCCGCCGGCGACGATGATATCCGCATCACCGGTTGCAATCTGCTGCATGCCGAGCGCCACGGCACGAAGACCGGAACCGCAGAGCTGGTTCATGCCCCAGGCGGTTTTCTCCTGCGGAAGACCCGCCTTCATCGCCGCCTGACGCGCCGGGTTCTGGCCCTCGCCGGCCTGCAGGACCTGGCCGAGGATCACCTCGTCGACCTCGCCTGCCTCGACGCCTGCGCGCTCGAGCACGCCCTTGATGACGGCGGCGCCGAGTTCGTGCGCCGGTGTGTTGGCGAATGCACCGTTGAAGGATCCGACCGCGGTACGGGCGGCGCTGGCGATCACGATGGAGGGATTGCTCATGGGACGTTTCCTCAGATCTTTCTTGCCTAATGGAAGCAGACTGGCAAAGCGCGCGGCGCAAGTCAAACGCCTTGATGCGGTGCCACAAAACCGTCACTCAAGACGCAACCGCAAGATTTCGCACTTGCGTCGCCGCAACGCACAAAGACATTGTCAGCGGCGCTCTTTTGCGGATACTCTGAAAAACGCAATAAAGACGGGATGATGGGTGAGAGGAGACCCTGATGGCGAAGCACGAAGGCCAGATCGTTATAAAAAAATATGCGAACCGGCGGCTCTACAACACCGGGACCAGCACCTATGTCACGCTCGACGACCTGGCTGTCATGGTGAAGAAGGGCGACGATTTCATCGTCCAGGACGCAAAGTCCGGAGAGGACATCACCCATTCCGTGCTGACGCAGATCATCTTCGAGCAGGAGTCCAAGACCGGCAACACGCTGCTGCCGATCTCCTTCCTGCGCCAGCTGATCTCGTTCTACGGCGACCAGATGCAGATGGTGGTGCCGAGCTATCTCGAGCATTCGATGCAGGCTTTCACCGAGCAGCAGTCGCAGATGCGCGAGCAGATCAACAAGGCCTTCGGTGACACGCCGCTCGGCAAGAACCTGCAGGTTCCGCTGCAACTTGTCGAAGAGCAGGTCCGCCGCAATACCGAGATGTTCCATCAGGCGATGCAGATGTTCTCGCCGTTCATCACCGCCCCGCCGGTGAAGGAAACCAAGAAGGCCGAAGCCAAGGATATCGACGAGCTCAAGGAACAGCTTCGCGCGCTCCAGACCAAGCTCGACAATCTCGGCTGAGCGCATTCTCCTTGCAAAGGCGGGTGTGAGTCACCCGCCCAATTCCCGTCCAGCAAACCATGTTTTGAATTGGGCCAACGCCCCGGGATCGATCGTGACCTAAAGCGCGTCGCGATCTTTCAGATTCGCGCCTTGCGCTTTAAGTTCTTGATATTTCGCATGTCGTTGTCGCAAAACCGCTGCGCACTTTTGCGCTACAGGCTTTAAAGGCCGATCGACACGTCCCGTCCGGCCGAGCGCATCGAGACGGCGAAGCCGGCGATGACGTCGATGAAGCTGATCGTCATCAGGATGAAGAAGAGCTGGGTTGCCGCCGGCGCCAGCAGCAGGAATTCGATCAGGAAGGCGATGAACAGAATCATCGACAACAGGTGATCCATCAGCGCACGCGTGCTCGTGCGGGTCGCCTTCAGCAATTCGACGAAGAGCAACAGCAGTGCGACGACGATCAGGAGGTCGCCGAAGCGCATCGTCCAGGTCGCGCCCGACAGCATGGACAGCGACAGCATCTCGGCGTTCAAGCCGGCAATACCGCCGAACATTCCGATCATCGCGAGATTGTAGACAACGAACGGCAGGATCAGCAGCGGAACGGCAGCGAGCATCGGGCACGAACTCCTTTGCCGCGTCTTGCGGCGTCTTCAGGCCTACTGCATGTTTCCTTTAATCGTAGCCGGTTAAAGGACAAAAACATGCAGCAATTCAAAGTGCTACAGCGACCTTTGCGCGTCTGATAAGACGCGCGGCGCTGTAGAGCGCTGTGCGTTCGCATGAACGCACCAAGGACGCTCCAGCACTTAGGGTCTAGAGCATCTCTCCGCTTCCAGTGACTTCACCTTGGCGCGTGATGCTCTAGCTCCTGCGGATAACACAGGGTCCAAGCGAGAAAATGTCAGACGCAAAACAAAAGGGCCGGCAGAGCCAGCCCTTTGAACCATTCCACGAACGGAAACGCTTATGCGTTTTCCTTCGGGGTCAGAACCTGACGGCCACGGTACATGCCGGTCTTCAGGTCGATGTGGTGCGGGCGACGCAGTTCGCCGGAGTTCTTGTCTTCGACGTAGGTCGGCGTCTTGAGAGCGTCAGCGGAACGGCGCATGCCACGCTTGGACGGGCTCGTTTTTCTTTTAGGTACAGCCATTTCATTCTCCACTTATCGGGCAAACACTGTTCAGCAGCCGAAATGGCCGTGTTAAACAGATGTCAATCACGGAAATTTGGCGCGCTTATACATGGGCAACTGCTGTTTGACCAGTCCCCAGCCGCAATTTTTCGACTCAAGATCTGGCGGCGCCGATTCAGACCTCGTCATCGGGAACGACCCACGGCTCGGCGCGGGCAGCCTCTTCCCACTTCCGGAAAGCGAAATGTGCCTTCACCCGTTGCATGTAGCCGAGCGTTTCTTGATCCGCAACGAGATCGTAGACGTCGAAGCGGTTGACCACAGGCGCGTACATTGCATCGGCCGCGCTGAAGGATCCGAAGAGGAACGGCCCGCCGGAGTGGGCAAGCGCCTCCTTCCAGATCTGCTCGATGCGCACGACATCAGCGCGAACGTCGGCATCCACCTGAAGCGCCCGCCTCTCCCGGCGGATGTTCATCGGGCAGGCACCGCGCAGCGCCCTGAAACCGGAGAGCATCTCCATGGAATAGCTGCGGGCCCGGGCGCGGGCCTGGCGATCGGACGGCCAAAGCCCGGCGTCGGGAAAGAGCTCGGCGACATATTCGATGATCGCCAGCGATTCCCAGACGAGCAGATCGCCGTGGCGCAGCAGCGGCACCTTTCCGGTCGGCGAGATCGCGCGGATATCAGGATTGCCGGCCGCGAAATCGAAGGGAATGACCACGTCCTCGAAGGCGATGCCCGCGGCGGTCATCGCCATCCAGGGCCGCATCGACCAGGACGAATAGTTCTTGTTGCCGACGTAAAGGGTAAGTCCGGTCATCTACATTCCTTGATGCTGGCCTTAATTGCTGGCCGTGATTGCTGATCTGTCCGAGAAAACGATCAGTTCCTCGAAATGGTTCATGTCCTCGAACGAGCAGAAGGCCGGCGGATCGAGCTCGATCACCGGCGCCCGCTCCCTGAGGCAGGCGAGTTGTTCGCTCAACATTTCCTGCCAGCGCGGCAGTGCCGCGTCATCGAGCCAGTCGATGACATAGGCGAAGGTGATGTGAAACGCATAGTCGTCATGATCAGGATGGCGATAGCCGAAGACTTCGGCGAAAGCATCGCGCCAGGCCTTGAGGCAAGCCCGATCGGCGACGCTGTCGCCTTCAAGCGCGAGACCGGTTGGCGTGATCTCGGTCACGCGGGCACGGAAGGGCTGCAACGGCGCAAAGTGCCTCAGCCGCGCACAGTAGTGTTCGGTCATCACATCGATCGGTGTATCGAGCGCCATATCGACGGGCCAATAGGGTAGCCTGCGACGATATTCGATGATGCCCTGGAAGATCGTCATGTGCAGGCTGGACGGATGCGTGAAGGCGAACTGCCCCGCCTCGGGCATCGCCATCAGACGCTCGCGCACGGCAAGCACGGCCGTCTCGGACGGCGATCCGGCGGTGACGTGGGAGACGACCGTGTTGCCCGGCTCACGCAGGAAGCGGCCGTCCGTGGCGTAGCGGGTTCCGATATGCTTCGGCGGAATGGTGTCCGCGTTGCGGCCAAAGGCGAGAAGCGAAGGGGAAATCGAGGTCATGGGAGCGATCGGGCCTTTTGAATGGAGAGAGGGCCCAGATGGCAGAACTCTACGAAGCCAGGATGACATCCCCCGGCAACCGCATCCAATGAAAAGGTCTGATCTCAATCATAAAGGCAGGTGATGTAGCCGCCGGAGCGGCTGGCGCGACGCTCGATCAAATTCGCCAGACGCTTGAGCCCACGGCCGGGTTTGCCGGCATTGCGCTCTTTCGGGTTGGGCAGCGAAACCGCAAGCAGTGCGGCCTGCCGGCGCGAGAGCTTCGCCGCGGAAACGCCGAAATGGTGGCGGGCCGCCGCCTCGATACCGTAGATCCCATCACCCCATTCGGCGACGTTCAAATAGATCTCCATCATCCGCCGCTTGCTCCAGACGAAATCGGCAGCGACCGCCAGCGGCAGCTCCATGCCCTTGCGCAGGAAGGAGCGGCCGTTCCAGAGGTAGAGGTTCTTGACCGTCTGCATCGGGATGGTGCTGGCGCCACGGGTCGATTCCCCTTCAAGCGCATCCTCGACCACGCCGCGCATCTGGCCCCAGTCGACGCCGTCATGGGCGCAGAACTGACCGTCCTCCGACATCATCACCGATTGGACGAGCACCGGCGAGATGTTCTCGAAATCGACCCATTGGCGGTCGTAGCCGCGAAGCAGAACGAGATCGCGCAGCATCAAGGTGGAGACCGGGTGGACGAACTCGACGAGATAGAGAACGATCAGCACATAGGGCAGGGCAACGAAACCCAGGACAGCCAGGATGATCTGGCGGCGTTTCTTGCGCAACGTCCGGCGAAGCGAAGACCAGCGACTGGAAGGCACTTCGCCCTCCTCGCGCGCTTCCGGAACGACGTTCACGGCCTGACTGTTCACCTCGCTGTCCATCCGCTTCTCTTAGTGTATGGTCCGGCAAAGTTGAACGGGCTTTCTGGTAAAAGGCAAGGCGCCCAGGCGGCTGTCCCAGGGAAAGCGCGCCGCTGCGACACGAATCCCCGTTGAAAGCCCTCTTCGCCCGTGCCAAAGAGCGCGCATGAGCCAGGACACATCGCCCTTCACCCGCCGCCTCACCGGCAATGCCCGCGCCGTCGAAGCTCTGCTCGAGCGCCTGCTCGGCTCGGCGACGGCGGTCGACGAGATTGCGCGACCAGCAAACCTGCTCGCGGCCATGCGGCACGGCGTGCTGAACGGCGGCAAGCGGCTGCGCCCCTTTCTGGTGATCGAATGTGCGGATCTTCTCGGCGGCAGCTTGGATGCATCCTTGCGCGTCGGGGCGGCGCTCGAATGCGTCCATTGCTATTCCCTCGTCCATGACGACCTGCCGGCGATGGACGACGACGATATCCGCCGCGGCCAGCCGACGGTGCACAAGGCCTTCGACGAGGCAACCGCGATCCTCGCCGGCGACAGCCTGCTGACCTTCGCCTTCGACATCATCGCGGCCCCCGAAACGCTGCTGACGGACGGCCAGAAAGTGGAGCTGATCCTGGCGCTCGGACGCGCCGCCGGCCACGGTGGCATGGCCGGCGGACAGGCGCTCGATCTGGCAGCAGAGAAGTCGCCGCCCGACGAGGCCGGCATCGTGACGCTGCAGGCCATGAAAACCGGCGCCCTCATCCGCTTCGCCTGCGAAGCGGGCGCCATCGTCGCTGCCGCATCGAAAGACGACCGCGCCCGGCTTCGCCACTTCGGCGAAAAGATCGGCCTTGCCTTCCAGCTCGCTGACGACCTGCTCGACCTCACTGCTGACGCGGAGACCATGGGCAAGGCGACCGGCAAGGACGCCGCCCGCGGCAAAGGCACGCTGGTCGCGCTGCACGGCCAGGCCTGGGCAGAGGAGCGGCTGGAGCAACTGGTCGCAGAAGCCGAATCCCTGCTCGCGCCCTATGGTGAGCGCTCGGCCATCCTCATCGAAACCGCCCGCTTCGTCGCCAACCGCAGGAATTAGCCCCGTGAGCAAATACTGGTCGCCGATCGTCTCGAAGCTCAAGCCCTATGTGCCGGGCGAGCAGCCGCGCATCGCCAATCTGGTGAAGCTTAACACCAACGAATGCCCCTACGGTCCCTCGCAAAAAGTGCTCGACGCGATCGGCGCTGCAGCAAGCAGCGATCTCCGCCTTTATCCCGACCCGCTGGCGCTCAAGCTTCGCCAGGCGATCGCCGCGCGCTATGGCGTGACGGCGGAGGAAGTCTTCGTCGGCAACGGCTCGGACGAGGTGCTGGCCCATATCTTCGCCGGCCTCCTGAAGCACGACTCGCCGCTGCTCTATCCGGATATTTCCTACAGCTTCTATTCGACCTACGCGCGGCTCTTCGAGATCGACACGGTCGAGGTCCCGCTCAACGACGCCTTCGAGATCGACATCGCCGACTATGATCGCCCCTGCGGCGCGATCATCCTGCCGAACCCGAACGCTCCGACAGGCATCGGCCTGCCGCTCGCCGAAATCGAGCGGCTCGTCGCAAGCCACCCGGACCAGCCCGTCGTCATCGACGAGGCCTATGTCGACTTCGGCGGCCAGTCGGCAGCAGAACTCGTTTCGAAATACGAGAACCTGCTGGTCGTCCAGACCTTCTCCAAGTCGCGCGCGCTTGCAGGCCTTCGTGTCGGCTTCGCCATCGGCCAGCGGCCGCTGATCGAGGCGCTGGAGCGGGTGAAGGACAGCTTCAACTCCTATCCGCTCGGCCGTCCGGCGCAAGCAGGCGCCATCGCCGCGATCGAGGACGAGGCCTGGTTCGAGGAAACGCGCGCAAAAATCATCGACTCCCGCGAACTGCTTGCGGCGGACCTCACTCAACGCGGCTTCGAGGTATTGCCATCTCAGGCCAACTTTGTGTTCGCCCGGCATCCGGGCCATGACGGCGAGGCATTGATGAAGGCGCTGCGCGAGCGGGCCGTGCTGGTCCGCCATTTCGCCAAGCCCCGCATTTCCGATTTCCTGCGCATCACGATCGGCACCGATCAGGAATGCGCGCGACTGATCGAAGCGCTGGACGAGATCCTCTAGAGCGTCTTTCCGCTTCGAGTGATTCCACCTGAGAGCGGGCTGACGTCGCGGCGATAGGCCCCAAGCCGCGCGCTTCCGGGCGGCAGGAGCCTTGTACGTCGCTTGGAACTGCCCGGAAGAAACCGCCTATTCGGCAGCCGCCTGGCCGCGGCCATAACGCTTCTCGATATAATCGGAAACCAGCGTCTCGAAGTCCGCGGCGATGTTCGGGCCGCGCAGGGTCATCGCCTTCTGGCCGTCAACGAAAACTGGGGCGGCCGGCATTTCACCGGTGCCCGGAAGCGAGATGCCGATGTCCGCATGTTTGCTTTCGCCCGGGCCGTTGACGATGCAGCCCATCACCGCGACCTTCAGGCCTTCGACACCGGGATATTTCTCGCGCCAGACCGGCATGTTGCGGCGGATGTCGTCCTGGATCTTCTGCGCGAGCTCCTGGAACACGGTGGACGTCGTGCGCCCGCAGCCGGGACACGCTGCAACCACCGGAATGAACTGGCGGAAGCCCATGACCTGTAGCAGTTCCTGCGCCACCTGCACCTCGCGGGTGCGGTCGCCACCGGGCTCCGGCGTTAGCGAAATGCGGATCGTGTCGCCGATGCCCTGCTGCATCAGGATGCCGAGCGAGGCCGAGGAGGCGACGATGCCCTTGGTGCCCATGCCGGCTTCCGTCAGCCCGAGATGCAGCGCATGGTCGGAGCGTGCCGACAGCATGGCGTAGACGGCGATCAGGTCCTGGACACCCGAAACCTTGGCGGAGAGAATGATGCGGTTGCGTGGCAGGCCGATCTCTTCTGCGAGATCCGCCGACAAGAGCGCCGACTGCACGATGGTCTCGCGCGTCACCTGCTGGGCCGTCAGCGGAAAGCCGTTCGCCTGGTTCTCGTCCATCAGCCGCGTCAGCAGTTCCTGGTCGAGCGAGCCCCAATTGACGCCGATGCGCACCGGCTTGTCGTAGCGGATCGCCATTTCGACGATCTCGGCGAACTGCTTGTCCTTCTTGTCCTTGAAGCCGACATTGCCCGGGTTGATGCGGTACTTGGCGAGCGCTTCGGCGCAGGCCGGATGATCGGCGAGCAGCTTGTGGCCGATATAGTGGAAGTCGCCGACGAGCGGCACGTCCAGACCGAGGCGCTCGAGCCGCTCGCGGATCTTCGGCACGGCGGCGGCACTCTCGTCGCGGTCGACGGTGATGCGCACCAGTTCCGAGCCGGCCTTGTGAAGGGCGGCAACCTGCGCCACCGTTCCGTCGATATCAGCGGTATCGGTGTTGGTCATCGACTGGACGACCACCGGCGCGCCACCGCCCACTATGACCCCGCCGACATCGACGGCGACGGACGCACGGCGGGGCTGCGGATCAAAATCGAAGGCGGCAGACATAAAGGCCTCTTGGTCCCCAGGTCACGCCAGTGACCTGGTCTCATCGTTTCAGCGCGGGATGCGGGCGGAAACCGCATGGACTTCTGCCGTCCCGCTCTTGCTTTTCGTCCATCAGGTGGATGAGGAAAGCACCGTTGTCAACGGCGACATCATGCCCTGACGGCGATTTGATGGCAGGCGGCCGGCATCAGTGTCCCTTTGCGTGGTCGGCATGATGAGCATGATGCGACAGCATCAGCACCACGATGAACAGCACCGGCACCGAGGCAAAGACGATGGCAAAGCCCGTATGCTCGGCGACGAAGCCGATCACCGATGGCGCAAACAGCATTCCCGAATAGCCCATGAAGGTCGCGACCGAAAGGCCGATGCCAGGCTGCAGGCCCGGCATGTTGCCGGCCGCCGAAAAGGCGATCGGCACCATGTTGGAGATGCCGACGCCGGCAATCGCAAAGCCGAGGATGGCGATATAGGCATTCGGCGCCGTGCCCGCGATGATCATGCCGATGAGCGCGGTGACCGTGCAGATGCGCAGCGTCTTCTTGGCACCGAAGCGGTCGCGCACGAGGTCGCCAGCAAAGCGCATGGTCGCCATGGTGGCGGAGAAAGCGGCAAAGCCGAAGCCGGACAGTTCCACCGAGGCACCAAGCTCGTTGCGCAGGTAGAGCGCGCCCCAATCGAGCACCGTGCCCTCCGGCACCATCGAAAACAGCGCCATGATGCCGATCAGCCAGGGTAGCGGCGTCATCGGCAGGCGGAGCTTTTCCTTGGCGGCGGCCGGATGTGGCTTGTCGGCAAGGATCATCGGCCAGGCAATCGCAATCAACGTCAGGCAGATCACGGTGACGACGAAGACATGCGGCAGCACGCCGACGCGCGCCATGAGGAATCCGCCGATGCCGGCGCCGATCAGGCCGCCGAGGCTCCAATAGGCGTGGCAGGAGGACATGATTGCCCGCCGCATCGATTTCTCGACCTCGACCGCATTGGCGTTCATGGCGACATCCATCGCGCCGACGAAACCGCCGAGCACGAACATGCCGATCGCTGCCGCCCAGACGTTTGGCACCAATGTCAAAAGCAGAAGCAGCGGCGACAGGATGATGGCTGTGACCTTGACCACCTTCTGCGAACCGACGCGGGCGATATAGCCGCCGGCAATCGGCATCAGCACCAGGGAGCCGATGCCAAACATCAGGATCAGGAGGCCGAGTACGCTTTCGCTGATGCCGAGCCGGTCCTTGAACTCGGGGATCTTCGGCGCCCAGCTGCCGGTGACGAAGCCATTCATCAGAAAGAGCAGGGAAACCGCCAGCCGGTTGCGGGTCATATAGCCCTGGCGGACGGTTGCAGTGGGAGAACGTTGGTCCATGGTATTGCCTCTGTGCCGGATCGGGCCGGCTCAAACAGTGATTTCGATCAGATTTCCATCGGGGTCGCGTAGGACCGCCTCGTAGAAGCCGTCGCCGGTCCAGCGCGCCTTCGCGACCAGAATGCCTTCAGCCTCGGCGCGCGCAGCCATGGCATCGACCGCCTGCTCGCTGCCGAGCGACAGCGCCACATGGGCAAGGCCCGTGCGCTCTTGCGCCGGATCGCCCGGAGCAACCCAAGGGCCCTCCATGATCTCAATCGCTGGTCCGTCGCCAAGCCTCAGGAAGCGTGAGCGGAAGCCCGGCCGCCGCCGGCTTTGATAGACCTCGCCGACTTCAGCACCGAAGAACGTCGACCAAAAGCCGGCAATCGCCTCAAGGTCTCGGGTCCACTGCGCCACGTGGGTAATCGTCATCGTTCGGGCCCTCCCGCCATCAAGACTTCCGCCCCGGCCGCCTCGAATGCAGTACGATGCGCTGCCGGGGCATCAGCCTCCAGGACCAGCACCGCCCTTTCGTCAATACCGACGATCGCGTGGGCCGCCGCCGTCCCGAGCTTGTCGCTGGTGATGGCAACAACGAGACGCCGGCTGCGCAAGGCGACGAGCCGCTTGAATTCGGCGTCCTCGAAATAGATCGCCGTCAGGCCCGCTTCGGCATCGGCGCCGCAGGTGCCGAGAAAGCAGAGATCGGGCCTGAGCAGTTCGGCGTCGCGCTGCGCCCGCGCGCTGATGGCCGCACCGACCGCACGGTTGAGTGGCCCGCCAAGCAGGATGAGATCGACGCCAGGCTTCTCCATCAGCGCTGCAGCGATCAGCGGCGTATTGGTGACAATCGTGACCTGGAGCTCCGGCTCGATCAATTGCGCGATGGCGAGGTTTGTGGAACCGGCATCAAGAAACACGGTCATGCCCGGCTTGATCAGTCCGACCGCCGTGCGGGCAAGTGCTGCCTTGCGCTCCGGCGCCATCGCCACCCGCTCGCTCAAACTGCTGTGTGCCGCGGGAACGACCGGGAGCGCGCCACCATAGACCCGCTCGCAAAGCCCCGCTGCCGCCATTTCGCGCAGGTCACGGCGGATCGTGTCTTCGGAAACATTGAGCTCGGCAGCGAGATCCGCAGCCAGCACCCGGCCGTTGGCCTTCAGCCGCTCCTGGATCAGCGTCTTTCGCTCACGAAGTAAGAGATCGCTCGACATTTTTGCCAATCGTGCATAAACGTGCATAAATCGCTATGAATGTGCATAACGACTTTTGAAACCGATTTCAAGTCGCGGAATAAGCCAAATCACCGCGGGCCAGCAATTCGAGCAAACCGTGCCTTTTGCGCGTGACCGACGCCATTTCGAGGAAAATTCTTCATCAAAACGCTCGGGAATTGGTGTTTTATACGCTCAGATCGCCAATCTTTTGTGCGATTGTCCGCTCAATCCGGACGACGGGCCGGACCACAAAGAAGATGGAAAATCACGATGAAGCTCCTCCCCACGCTGTTCGCCGCCGCTCTGATGCAGGTTGCCGCCCTCGCCTCCGCTGAAGCCGGCGAGAATCTCGACGCGGTCAAATCCGCCGGCGTCCTGAAGATCGGCACCGAGGGCACCTATGCGCCCTTCACCTATCACGATGCCTCCGGCGCTCTTGTCGGCTTCGACGTTGAGATCGGCCAGGCCGTCGCCGAGAAGCTCGGCGTCAAGGCCGAATTCCTCGAAGGCAAGTGGGACGGCCTGATCGCCGGCCTCGACGCCAACCGCTACGACACGGTCATCAACCAGGTCGGCATCACCGAAGAGCGCAAGAAGAAGTACGACTTCTCCGAGCCCTACATCGCCTCGAAGGCCGTGCTGATCGTCAAGACCGACAACGAGGAGATCAAGGGCTTCGCCGATCTCAAGGGCAAGAAGTCGGCTCAGTCGCTGACCAGCAACTTCGGCAAGCTCGCAACCGCCTCCGGCGCCGAACTCGTCGGCACCGACGGCTTCGACCAGTCGATCCAGCTCGTGCTCACCGGCCGCGCCGATGCCACGATAAACGACAGCCTCTCCTTCCTCGATTTCAAGAAGAAGAAGCCCGACGCGCCGGTAAAGATCGCGGCCGAACAGGCTGACGCCGACTTCTCCGGCATCATCATCCGCAAGGACGAGCCGGAACTCTTGGAAGCGATCAACAAGGCGCTCGGCGAGATCAAGGCCGACGGTACCTACGACAAGATCTCGCAGAAGTACTTCGGCGCCGACGTCTCGAAGTAACCCCTGTCCCGAGCGCCGGGTCGGTTTCTCCGCCGGCCATTCTCGGTTATGAATCGCGATCCGTTCCGGACACCGGGGCGGATCGCGCTTTTTGAAAGGCCCGCCCCTTGCCCACCTGGCTCCAACTGATGCTGGATTCGCTGCCGTCCCTGCTCTGGGCCGGCCTCACCTTCACCATCCCGCTGACGCTGCTTTCCTTCATCTTCGGCCTGATCCTCGGGCTCGCAACCGCCGTCGCCCGTCTGTTCGGACCGGCGCCGGTGGTCGCCATCGCGCGATTTTACGTCTGGGTGATCCGCGGCACACCGCTGCTCGTCCAGCTTTTCGTGATCTTCTACGGGCTGCCGAGCGCCGGCATCCTGCTCGACGCCTTCACCGCCGCGCTCATCGGCTTCTCGCTGAACGTCGGCGCCTACACCTCCGAGATCATCCGTGCCGTCATCTCGTCAGTGCCACGCGGACAGTGGGAAGCGGCCTACTCCATCGGCATGAGCTGGAGCCAGGCGATGCGCCGCACCATCCTGCCGCAGGCGACCCGCGTCGCCGTGCCGCCGCTGTCGAACACCTTCATCTCGCTGGTGAAGGACACTTCGCTTGCCGCCGCCATCACCGTGCCAGAGATGTTCCAGACCGCCCAGCGCATCGTTGCCACCACCTACGAGCCGCTGATCCTCTATATCCTGGCGGCGCTGATCTACCTCGCCATGAGCTCCGTGCTGTCGGCTCTGCAGGTCAGGCTGGAGCGGCGCTTCGCCCGCTATGGCGGCTTCCTGGAGGCACGCGCATGATCGAGCTCTCCCACATCGAAAAGCGCTTCGGCGACAATCTTGTCCTCAAGGACATCTCCGTCACGCTCGCCGAGGGCACGGTGACGGCTTTGGTCGGCCCATCCGGCGGCGGCAAGAGCACGCTGCTGCGCTGCATCAATCTGCTGGAGATCCCAACGTCCGGCGCAATCCGGCTTGGCGACGAGACGCTCGAATTTTCGCCCGGCCGCAAGGTCGGCTGGGCGGCGATCCAGCGCCTGCGCCGGCAGACCGGCATGGTGTTCCAGAACTTCCAGCTCTTCCCCCACCAGACCGCCCTCGGCAATGTCATGGAAGGTCTCGTCACGGTGCTGAAATGGCCGGCCGACAGGGCGAAGACGCGCGCGATGGAACTCTTGGAAAAGGTCGGCATGGCGCACAAGGCCGACGCCTGGCCGGCGACCCTTTCCGGCGGCCAGCAACAGCGCGTGGCGATCGCCCGCGCGCTTGCCCCGTCGCCCCGCGTGCTTCTCTGCGACGAGCCGACCTCTGCCCTCGACCCGGAACTGGCGGAAGAAGTGGTCGAAGTCCTGAGCCGGCTTGCTCGTGAAGGCACGACCATGGTCATGGCGACCCATGACCTGCGCCTCGCATCCCGCGTCGCCGACAAGGTGATTTTCCTCGACGGTGGTCTCATCGTCGAAAGCGGTGCCCCGAAGACGATCTTCTCGGCGCCCGAGCGTGAGCGTACCAAGAAGTTCATCGCCTCGCTGAGCGCCCCGCACGACTACGAAATCTGAGCGGAGGGGACGACGGATCACAGGACGATCCGGCGGGTGTGGGTCGGGCACCCTTTGCGCCAGCCTTGTCTATCTCTACCGTCATCCTCGGGCTTGATGTTCAGTCCGGGGAGCAGGACGGACGACCCCAGCAGGCTAGACGCCCCCTCTACTTCCAGAAAACAAAACGGCCGGATTCGCATCCGGCCGTTTCTGTTTGTTTGAACTTACCCTCAGGCGCCGAAGACCATCAGCAGATCCTTGGCGTCGATCTGGTCGCCGGCGCGCACCAGCACTTCGGCAATCGTGCCGTCCTTCTCCGCATGCAGCGCCGTTTCCATCTTCATCGCCTCGATCGAAAGCAGCACGTCGCCCGCCTTGACCGCCTGTCCTGGCGAGACAAAGACCGTCGAGATGACACCCGGCATCGGCGCGCCGAGATGGGCGGCGTTACCGACCTCGGCCTTGCGGCGCACCGCGCTCTGAGCGCTGCGGTTGCGGTCCGGCACTTTGATCAGGCGCGGCTGGCCGTTGAGCTCAAAGAACACCTTGACCATGCCCTTCTCGTCCGGCTCGCTCTTGGCCTGGTGCAGGATCACGAGCGACTTGCCCCGCTCGATCTCCGGCTGCAGCTCCTCGCCCGGCGCAAGCCCGTAGAAATAGGCCGGCGTCGGCAAGACGCTGACCGGGCCATAGGTGTCGGCAGCAACCGCATAGTCGGTGAAGACCTTCGGATACATCAGATAGGAGGCGAACTCGAAGTCGTCGACCTTGCGCTCAAGCTTGTCCTCGATTGCCTTGCGCTCAGCATCGAGGTCGGCCGGCGGCAGCAGCGAGCCCGGAACGGCGGTATAGGCCTTTTCGCCCTTCAGCGCCTTCTTCTGCAGCGCTTCCGGCCAGCCGCCCGGGGGCTGGCCGAGATCGCCCTTGAGCATCGAGACGACCGAATCCGGGAAAGCGATGTCCTTCGCAGGATTTTCGACGTCGGCGACGGTCAGGTCCTGGCTCACCATCATCAGCGCCATGTCGCCGACGACCTTGGACGATGGCGTCACCTTGACGATATCGCCGAACATCTGGTTGGCGTCGGCATAGGCCTGGGCGACGCGGTGCCACTTGGTTTCGAGACCGAGCGAACGCGCCTGTTCCTTAAGGTTTGTGAACTGTCCGCCCGGCATTTCGTGCAGGTAGACTTCGGACGCCGGTCCCTTGAGGTCGCTTTCGAAGGCGGCATACTGGTGGCGCACCGCTTCCCAATAGAAGGAGATGCGACGAATCCACTCGGGATCGAGACCCGGATCGCGGTCCGACCCCCGGAGCGCCTCGACGATCGAGCCGAGGCAGGGCTGCGAGGTATTGCCGGAAAGCGCGTCCATCGCCGCATCGATGACATCGACGCCGGTCTCCACGGCGGCAAGCACGGTCGCGGCCGCAATGCCCGAGGTGTCGTGGGTGTGGAAATGGATCGGCAAGTCGGTCGCCTCACGCAGCGCCTTGAACAACACGCGTGCGGCCGCCGGCTTCAACAGGCCCGCCATGTCCTTGACGGCGATCATGTGCGCGCCGGCCTTTTCGAGGTCGGCGGCAAGGGCTGTGTAGTATTTGAGATCGTATTTCGGCCGGGCCGAATTCAGGATGTCGCCGGTATAGCAGATCGCCGCCTCGCAGATGCGATTCTCCTCGGCAACGGCCTCCATCGACACCCGCATGTTGTCGACCCAATTGAGGCAGTCGAAGACGCGGAACACGTCGATGCCGCCTTTTGCCGCCTGGCGCACGAAGTATTTGACCACGTTGTCGGGGTAGTTTTTGTAGCCGACGCCATTGGCGCCGCGCAGAAGCATCTGCAGCAGCAGGTTCGGGGCATCTTCGCGAATGCGGGCCAGGCGATCCCACGGGTCTTCGGTGAGGAAGCGCATGGACACGTCGAAGGTCGCGCCACCCCAGCATTCGAGCGAGAAGAGCTGGGGAAGCGCGCGGGCATAGGTGCCGGCGACGCGGGCGATATCATGGGTGCGCATGCGGGTCGCAAGCAGCGACTGATGGCCGTCGCGCATCGTCGTATCGGTCAGGAACACTTG
This sequence comes from Ensifer sp. Root278, assembly GCF_001429285.1. Classification (GTDB taxonomy): domain Bacteria; phylum Pseudomonadota; class Alphaproteobacteria; order Rhizobiales; family Rhizobiaceae; genus Ensifer. Next base: position 47,234 of record NZ_LMJJ01000042.1, on the reverse strand, counting down.
GCGTTCGCCACGCACCCACTCGGCGAACTTCTTCGGGCCGAGTTCGTCGAGCTTCTGCTTGGTACCGGATTTGATGTCGCCGTCGATGAACGGGACGACGGGCTTTGCCGCATCCGCCGGCGGCTTCGGGCGGCCCTTCGTCTCCGGGTGGCCATTGACCGTGACGTCGGCGAGATAGGTGAGGAGCTTCGTCGCGCGGTCCAGGCGCTTCACCTGCTGGAACAGTTCCGGAGTCGTGTCGATGAAGCGCGTCGTATAGCTGTTATCCTGGAACTTCGGATGGCTGATGATCGCCTCGAGAAAGGTCAGGTTGGTTGCCACACCGCGGATGCGGAACTCCCGCAGCGCGCGGTCCATGCGGCTGATCGCTTCGAGGGGGTTCGGCGCCCAGGCGGTAACCTTGACGAGCAGTGGGTCGTAGAAGCGGGTAATGACTGCACCCGGATAGGCGGTGCCGCCATCGAGACGGATGCCGAAGCCGGACGCCGAGCGATAACCGGTGATGCGGCCATAGTCCGGAATGAAGTTCTGCTCCGGGTCTTCGGTGGTGATGCGGCACTGCAGCGCGTGACCGTTGAGGCGGATGTCCTCCTGCTTCGGCACGCCCGATTCCGGCGTGCCGATCGCCTCGCCGTCGAGGATGTGGATCTGCGCCTTGACGATGTCGATGCCAGTCACGACTTCCGTGACGGTGTGCTCCACCTGAATGCGCGGGTTGACCTCGATGAAGTAGAACTTGCCGGTGTTGGCATCCATCAGATACTCGACCGTGCCGGCGCCGACATAGCTCGTCGCACGGGCGATCATCAGCGAATAGTCGGCAAGCTCCTGGCGCTGCGCATCCGAGAGGTAGGGCGCCGGCGCGCGCTCGACGACCTTCTGGTTGCGGCGCTGGATCGAGCAGTCGCGCTCGAAGAGATGCACGACATTGCCGTGGGTATCGCCGAGGATCTGGCTTTCGACGTGGCGGGCGCGCTCGACCAGCTTTTCAAGATAAACCTCATCCTTGCCGAAGGCGGCCTTGGCTTCGCGCTTGCCTTCCGTCACCTCGCGGATCAGGTCCTTCGGGTCGCGAATGGCGCGCATGCCGCGTCCGCCGCCGCCCCAGGAGGCCTTGAGCATGACCGGATAGCCGATCTCGGCCGCAAGGCGGTGGATTTCCTTTTCGTCGTCCGGCAGAGGATCGGTGGCCGGAACGACCGGCACGCCGACGGAAATCGCGAGGTTGCGCGCGGCAACCTTGTTGCCGAGCTGGCGCATCGTCGCCGGCCGCGGACCGATGAAGATGATGCCGGCGGCATCACAGGCATCGACGAATTCAGGGCTTTCCGAAAGCAGGCCGTAGCCCGGGTGGATCGCGTCGGCGCCCGAAAGCTTGGCGACGCGGATCACTTCTTCGATCGACAGGTAGCTCTCGATCGGACCGAGGTCGCGGGCAAGGTGCTGCCCGCGGCCGATCTGATAACTTTCGTCCGCCTTGAAGCGGTGCAGCGCCAGTTTGTCCTCTTCAGCCCATATCGCGACCGTTTTCAGACCGAGTTCGTTTGCAGCGCGGAAAACGCGGATGGCAATTTCAGAACGGTTGGCAACAAGGATCTTCGAGATAGGCAAGTCGGTCTCCTCAATGACTTGATATTGCGGGAAATGCTGCACCCGCGAAATAAAGTATTAGCGAGTCACCGAGCAGAGCGCAATTTCAGATGCGACAGGAAACCGAAAGCCTTCGACTCTAGGAGATCAGCCCGAGCCGGAAGGCGATCGCCACGACGTGATGGCGGTTCTTGCCCTTCAATTTCTCCTGGATGCCGTTCATATACCAGTCGACCGTATGGCTCGAGATATCGAGCACCTTGCCTATGTCGTTCGAAGTCATGCCGTCGGCGAGATAGTTGAGCGCTTCCATTTCGCGCCGCGTCATCTGCACCTCGACGCGCGAGCCGAGTTCGGCCGAAACCTCGGGATCGGTCAGCTCCAGAAGCTTCCAGAACAGCCGCTTGGCGATGGCGTCGAAGAGGCTGATCTCGACCGGGCTCAAGTCGACGACGCGACCGCCGACCGTCAGGTTGCCGAGCAGGCCGCGCCGGCCGTGCACCGGAAAGATGTAGCCATCGTAGAGACCGTGGTTTCTGGCCTCGATCATCATGCTTTCCATGCGCTTGCGATGTGGATCGGAGCGGAAGGCAAACAGCGTGTCACGCCAGCGGAAGCCGCGCTGCGCATGGCCGAGATAGCGGATGGTCGGATCGATCACCACGAACTTCTTGCGGATGTAGATCTGCGGCCAGCCTTCCGGCCAGCGGCCGGCGAGCAGCAGCCGCAGCGGATTGTCATGCGGTTTCGGCTGCCGAACGACACCGTAGAAGTCGAAGCCGCAGCGATCGAGCAGGCGCTCGAATTCCGGGACGATTTCCTCGCGTGTCTTCATCTCCTCCAGAAGCGCGAGAAACTGTACGAGCAGCGTAATGTTCATGGATCACCTTCCAGGTAGATGCATATGGTCGCATTTCCGAATCCGGACATAAAGGCACCGTTCAGCGACCATTCATGTTGCACCCGCGATAATCCCTCATACCACGCCCGGTCTTATGCGAAATATGCAAGAAATCGGAGTTGGCACGACAGATAGCAGACTATGAATATTCTCGCCAAGCTCGCATGCGAGCGAAACGGGAAAACGAGTGGCTGTCCATGCGTCCGGCTACGGCTTCCCTTTGCCGCAAAAGACCGTCTCAGCGCGGCCCCGAGTGTATGGGGGCGGAGCCCAAGCCCGCCAACCGTAGCTCGAGGACGCGGGTGCATCCGCCGCAGAAGGACTGCGGCGCGTCAAATCCGGTACCCGGAAGGGGTGAGACAGTGTCATTGTTCCAAGTGTATGCAAGAGCGCTCCAGTATCTTGCGGTTCACAAGTTTCGTGTCTCGGCGATCGTCCTCGCCAACGTCGTTCTGGCAGCCATCTCGATTGCCGAACCGATCCTGTTCGGGCGCATCATCGACGCCATCTCGTCGAAGGGCGAGGTCACGCCGATGCTTTTGATGTGGGCTGGCCTCGGCGTCTTCAACACCGTCGCCTTCGTGCTCGTTGCCCGCGAGGCGGACCGGCTGGCGCATGGCCGCCGCGCCACGCTCCTGACGGAAGCCTTTGGACGGATCGTTTCCATGCCGCTCGCCTGGCATAGCCAGCGCGGCACGTCCAACGCGCTGCACACGCTGTTGCGCGCCTGCGAAACCCTATTCGGTCTCTGGCTCGAATTCATGCGCCAGCACCTGGCTACGGCCGTCGCGCTGATGCTGCTCATTCCGACCGCCTTTGCCATGGACGTGCGCCTCTCGCTCGTCCTTCTCGTGCTCGGCGCGGCCTATGTCATGATCAGCAAGGCGGTGATGAGCCGCACCAAGGAAGGTCAGGCCTCGGTCGAGAACCACTATCATACGGTTTTCTCCCACGTTTCCGACGCCATCAGCAACGTCTCGGTCGTGCACAGCTACAACCGCATCGAGGCTGAAACCCGCGAGCTGAAGAAGTTCACCGAGCGGCTGATCTCCGCCCAGTTCCCGGTGCTCGACTGGTGGGCACTGGCGAGCGCGCTGAACCGCGTCGCCTCCACCATTTCGATGATGGCGATCCTCGTCATCGGCACCGTGCTGGTGCAGCGCGGCGAGCTCGGCGTCGGCGAAGTCATCGCCTTCATCGGTTTTGCCAACCTGCTGATCGGCCGTCTCGACCAGATGAAGGCCTTCGTGACGCAGATTTTCGAAGCCCGCGCCAAGCTCGAAGACTTCTTCCAGCTCGAGGACGCCGTGCGCGAACGTGACGAGCCGGCAGGCGCGACTGAACTGCCGCCAGCTGTCGGCGAAGTCGAGTTCCGCAACGTCTCCTTCGATTTTGCCAACACGAACCAGGGCGTGCACAACGTCTCGTTCACGGCCAAGGCCGGCCAGACGATCGCGATCGTCGGCCCGACGGGTGCCGGCAAGACGACGCTCGTCAACCTGCTGCAGCGTGTTCACGATCCGCGTGACGGCCAGATCCTGATCGATGGCAACGATATCTCGAAGGTAACGCGCAAGTCGCTGCGCCGCTCGATCGCCACCGTCTTCCAGGATGCGGGCCTGATGAACCGTTCGATCTCGGACAACATCCGCCTCGGCCGTGACGATGCGACGATCGAGGAAGTCATGGCTGCCGCCGAAGCGGCCGCCGCCTGCGACTTCATCGAGGGCCGGACGGGCGGCTACGACACGGTGGTCGGCGAACGCGGCAACCGTCTGTCGGGCGGCGAACGCCAGCGTGTGGCCATCGCCCGCGCCATCCTCAAGAATGCGCCGATCCTGGTGCTCGACGAGGCGACCAGCGCGCTCGACGTCGAAACCGAGGCCCGCGTGAAGGATGCGATCGATGCCCTGCGCAAGAACCGCACGACCTTCATCATCGCACACCGCCTGTCGACGGTGCGCGAGGCCGACCTGGTGATCTTCATGGATCAGGGCCGTGTCGTCGAAATGGGCGGTTTCAACGAGCTCAGCCAGAGCAATGGCCGCTTCGCAGCCCTCTTGCGCGCCAGCGGCATCCTGACGGACGAAGACGTCCGCATGAGCCACACGGCGGCATAAGACACGCGCTTGAAGTCAAGCGAACGAACCGAACCACCCGCGGTCAAACGCGGGTGGTTTTTTGCTTTTCGGCTTTCTGACAACGTCGCGTCGACCAGCCTTGCCATTCTCGAGATTGTTGGTAGACGGGAATTCCGGCCCCAATTCCAAAGGAATCATCATGCCGGACATCTCCACAATCGCAGTTTTCGCCACAGCAAGCCTCGTGCTCACCGCCACGCCCGGCCCTGACATGCTGCTCATCGCTTCTCGGAGCGTGAGCCAGGGGGGCGCAGCCGGGTTCCTCACCTATGCCGGGATCGCAGTCGGCACCTATTGCCACGCGCTGGCCGCAGCACTCGGTCTTTCCCAGCTCTTCGTCACCTTGCCGGTTGCCTATGAGATCGTGCGCTGGGCGGGCTGCGCCTATCTGCTGTACCTCGCCTACAAGACAGTCCGCTCGAACGCATCGAGCGCGTCACCGGTTTCGACGCTCAAGCGACTTTCGAACTGGCGGATCTTCGGCGAGGGGCTGATGACGAACCTGCTCAATCCGAAGATGGCGCTCTTCGTACTGGCGCTGCTCCCACAGTTCGTAGACCCAAAGAGCGGGTCGATGGTCACGCAGATGCTTCTGCTGGCGACCGTGTTGAACGGGGTCGGCTTCCTCGTGAACGGCTCGGTCATCCTGGTCGGCAGCCATCTGCGCGCGCGGCTCGCTGGCATCAGGCGTTTCCCGAAGCTGCCGCAGTATCTTCTCGCCGGCGTATTCACGGGGCTCGCCTGCCGCCTTGCCCTTGGTTCCAGAAATTAGTCGCCCAGCAGGGGCGGCGTTCTCTTACGCCGCCCGCAGCGGCTTTGCAGTAGCAATGCCGCGCAACCATTCGAGATAATAGGCATAGGCGAAATGCAGCCCGATGCCGACGAGCACGAAGAGGCTGCCGAAGATCGGGTTTCTCCCGGTGACGAACAGCAGCACCTGGCCGGACATCGCCAGGATCGTGCCGAAGATGAAGATCGGCAGCGAGTGTCGCCCGACAACCGCGAGCGGATGATCGCTGTCGAGTTTGGCGAGGTTGCTGATGCGAGGCGTCACGGCGACGATGTAGGCAAGCGCCAGCACATGGAGCAGCCGGGGGCCCGACAGGAAGGTCTTGTCAAAGCCGGTCAAGACCGCTGGAAGACCGAAGGAAAGGTCGATGCTCCAGAAGGAGAAGAGCACCCAGACAGCGGAGACCGCAAGATAAGCGCCCGACAGGACGATCAGCCAGGGCCATCGGGGGAGTGATCCACCATTGCGAACGAAGGTCATCATGACGATGCCGATGACGAACAGGAACTGCCAGGACCAGGGATTGAGGAACCAATAGCCCTCGTCGAGGAAATTCGACGGCACGAACTTGAAGATGCCTGCGGCGAGCCACAGGGCGGCCGACAGCGACAGCAGCAGTTTCTTGCTGACGCCGTTCAGCCAGAGAATACCCGGCAGCATCAGGAACAGCGCCGCATACATCGACAGGATGTTGTTGTAGCCGAGCTGATACCCCAGAAGCACCATGGCGACGATGCCCTGTTCCGTCTGTTCCACCATCGGCCGAATGTTAATCTCGCCGATCAGATCCTGCCGGCCGAAATAGATCGCCCCGGCCGCAAAAATCGCCAGCGTCACGATGCTGGTCATGATGTGGGCGACATAAAGCGCCAGCGCCCGGCGCCAGATTTTCAGCGTCATCGCCAGCCGTTCTCCGGCGGCGAACTTGCCGCCATAGGCGATCCCGACCGACAGGCCGGAGATCAGCACGAAGGCTTCGGCGGAATCGGAAAAGCCGAAGTTCTTGTGCGTCAGATATTCGAGGTACTGTCCCGGAACGTGGTTGACGAAGATCGTCAGCAGGCACAGCGCCCTGAACACGTCGAGGCGTGTGTCACGCTCGTTGGGAACCATTCGGGCGGACGTCGGGTTGACACCACCCTGAAAAGTCTTTTGCAGCATGCGGTCCGTTTTCCAGGATTTGGCGCCCCTGCCCCATCCCTGTTGAAACGGGCACCGACAGCCCGCGCCGTCATTCAAACGCGCGAGATGCCCGGCACCATGAACTAGGTGGGATGAGGAACATGTTGCAGTTCTCCGCCCCATCCCGCTCCGATGATCTAGAGCATCCCGCTTTCAAGTGAAGTCACTGGAAGCGGATAAGATGCTCTGGCTTCAAAGTGTTAGAGCGCCCTTTGTGCGTTCGTCTGAACGCCTGGCGCTCCAAGACACGACACCCGGCCGTCGGGGTCATGCCGCCCGCATTTCCGCAAAGAAAAACCGGCCTTGCCCTTGCGGGAACAAAGCCGGTCTCATCCTGTCTTCAATGCCGGCCGTTACAGCAAAATGCCTTCATGCGCGTTTTTTGTGACACTATTGTTTATGCTGACAATCGGCTCGCCACTTTTCTGGTCGCGCTGCACCGAAATCTTGTGCCGCGCGCCGTTGAGCGTCACTTCTGCGGAGTAGCCGTCCCAGGCCGCCGGCAGCACCGGCCGAATGACCAGCTTGTCGCCCTGTCTGCGGATCCCGAGAATACCTTCGACGCCGACGCGGTAGAGCCAGCCAGCCGAACCGGTGTACCAGGTCCAGCCGCCGCGTCCCGCCAGATCGCCTTCGCCATAGATATCGGCGGCGACGACATAGGGCTCGACGCGGTAGTGTTCCGCCGCCTCGCGGCTCTGCGCATGCGAGACCGGGTTCAGCATCTGGAAGACGCGCCAGGCTTCTTCCGCCCTGCCCTGTTCGGCGAAGGCCAGCGCCACCCAGGTGGCCGCATGGGTATATTGCCCGCCATTTTCGCGCACGCCGGGCGGATAGGCCTTGATGTAGCCTGGATCCTGCGACGTCCGCTCGAGCGGCGGCGTGAACAGCCGCACGATGTGCTGGTCCGGATCGACCAGTTCGGCCATGACCGCATCCATCGCCTTGAGCGAACGCTGCTCGTCGCCTTCGCCTGAGAGGACGCTCCAGGACTGGCCGATCGAATCGATCCGGCACTCGAGCGCCTCGCTGGTGCCGAGCGGCGTGCCGTCGTCGTAATAGCCGCGACGATAGTAGTCGCCGTCCCAGCCGGCGGTGTCGAGCGCCTTCTTCAGGGCTTCGAGATGCGCCTCCCAACGGGTGACGCGTGCCTGGTCCTTACGCTCGCGAGCGTAAGGCAGGAAGCCGCGGAGCGTGCCTGCGAGGAACCATCCAAGCCAGGTGCTGGTGCCCTTTCCGGCAGCACCGACACGGTTCATGCCATCGTTCCAGTCACCGCCGAGGATCAACGGCAGGCCGTTCTCGCCGGTCCGCTTGATCGCGAGGTCGAGCGCACGGGCGCAATGCTCGTAGACGTCGCCGACCTCCTCGGAAATCTCAGGCTTGTAGAAGGCGTCGTGCTGGCCCTCTTCGAGAGCCGGACCGCTGATGAAGGCGATCTGTTCTCTCAGGATGTCGGAGGTACCGGTCACCGAGCAGTAATGCGTAACGGCATGGGCGAGCCAGACGACGTCGTCGGATATCATCGTGCGCACGCCGGCGCCGGTTCCCGGCAGCCACCAGTGCTGCACGTCGCCCTCGACGAACTGACGAGCCGCAGCATTCAGGATCTGCGCCCGGGCAAGCTCCGGCCTGTGGATCAGGAAAGCCAGCGTGTCCTGCAGTTGGTCGCGGAAGCCGAAGGCACCGCTCGCCTGGTAGAAGGCGGAGCGCGCCATGATGCGGCAACCGAGGCTCTGGTAGGGCAGCCAGTTGTTGATCATGGCGTCGAAGGCCGGATCCGGCGTTTCCACCTTCACGATATCGGTGAAATCGCGCCAGAACGTCTTGGCCGCCCCGAGCACCGTGTCGAATGCAGTCTCACGCAACTCACCGAGTACGGCACGAAGCTGATCCTCATTGTCGGCATCGCCGAGAATGAAGGTGACCTGCTGCTCGGCACCGGGTTCGATGGTCAGATCGGACGCAATGACCGCGCAAGGGTCGCCGTCTACGTCGACCGAACCCGAGAGATCGGCACCCGAAAGCACCGCCTGCGGCACGAGGATGCCGCCGAGCGAGCCCAGGAACTCCCGCCGGCTCGCGGTGTAGCCGGCAGCCTGGCCGCCATCGGCGGTGAAGAACGCCGAACGACCGGCATAGTCGATGCTGTAGGGGTTGGTCGCGACCAGCGCCGCTGTCTCCTCATCCCACTTCGAGAGGATGAATGGCGCCGAGCGGGCGCGGTTGTTGCCGAGCACCCACTCGTTATAGCCGTAGAGCCTCAACCGCCGTGCCGTCGTCGCGCGGTTGCGGATCGAGACGCGGATGAGCTTTGCCGGCAGGCTGCGGTGCACCGTATGGGTCGCCTCAATCTCGAGGTCGTCCTGGGTGCTGCGGAAGCTTGAATAGCCGAGCCCATGCGCCGTTTCGAAGACGACGGAGCGGCGACGCGAGAGCGACGCATAGGGCGTCGATACCGAACCACTCTCCATGTCGCGGATGAAGATCGCCTCGCCCGGACGGTTGATGACCGTGTCGTTCGTCCACGGCGTCAACTGGTAGTCGCGCGAATTGCGGCTCCAGGAGAAGGCCGCGCCTTCCGCCGAAACGTGGAAGCCGAACTGCTCGTTGGAGATGACGTTGATCCAGGGCTGCGGCGTCGCTTCGCCGCCACGAAGACGCACGACATATTCGCGACCACCTTCGGCAAAACCACCGAAGCCGTTCCAGAAGGAAAGACGATCGCCCTTGATCTCGGCCGGGGCAACGTCTGCCTTCTCCTGCGGCGCCGCCAAAAGCGGTCCCACGAACTCGCCGCTCTTCTCCGCACCCTTCGCCGGCGCCGGCGAATAGAGCGAGTTGGCGCGGGCGATCTGGTCGGAGATCGTGCCGTTGCGGGCATGGAACACGGCGCGCGAGGCCGACAACAGTGTCGACCAGGTCTCCGGTTCCATCAGGTCGCGGCGCACCGAGAAGATATGCTGGCGCGGGCCGTCCGAAAGGCCGCGAAGCCTCAGGTTCTCGCACATGGAATCCAGCGCATGCTGCATATCCTGCGCATAGGACGAGGCCCGCTCGTTGATGATGACGAGGTCGGCGGTGATGCCGCGGGCGCGCATATATTCCTGGGCGCGCAGCGCTTCACGTGCGATGCCGAGATCGCCGTCGTCGTTGATGCGGAGGCAGAAGATCGGGTAGTCGCCCGAGATCGCCAGCGGCCAGAGCTTCGACTGGGAGTCGAGGCCTGCCTGCACCGTCGCCGTGTCGGCACGCAGATGCATGTCCGGATAGACGAGGTAGCGGCCGAGCATCTGGAAGCTCGCGGCCTCCTGCGATGTCACGCCGACATGGCGCATCTGCACCTGGCTGCGGGTCCAGGCGTGGATGAGTTCCTGGTTGAAGGTCTCCGGATGGCGATAGCGGTCGATCGCGCGATCGACCTCCTCGCGGCTCGGCGCAGCGATTGTCCAGAAGACGACGCTGACCTTCTTGCCGGCGGGCACGCGAACGACGCGGCGCAGCGACATGATCGGATCGAGCGTAAAGCCGTCCGTGCCCGAAAGCACTGCGTCCGTGTCGAACGCGGCAGCTTCGGCAAGCGTCCGGCCCGGGCCGATGAAGCGGCGACGGTCGGCCTCCGCTTCCGTATGGCGATCGCTGCCGGCATTGTCGGTGACGAGATGCGCCACTTCCATGTCCGGGTCGCTGGAGCTGCGCTTGTTGCGGCTGACGCGAATGACGTCGCCGCGGCGGCTGATTTCCGTGCGCACGAACATCTTCGAAAAGGCCGGGTGCGCGCTGTCGGCCTCGTCGATCGAAAGCACCGGCTCGGCATAGGAGGTCACTTCGATGAAGCGATCCTGGGTGCCGGTGTTGAGCAGGATGACCCGGCGCCCTTCGGCGTCGTGTTCGGTGGCGACGATGCACTCGACCTCGCTGGTGAGGTCGCCGACGGTCTTGACGAATTCGGCCTTGTCGTCGCCGAAGCGGGTCAGCACCTTCTCGCCGGCCGCACGGCGCGGCTCCGATGTCGCGGACCACCAATCGCCGGTCGTCGTGTCGCGCAGGAAGATGAAGGTGCCGGTGCGGTCCTCGACCGGATCCGGCTTCCAGCGGGTGACGGACTGGCCGTTCCAGCGGGCATAGCCGGCGCCGTTGGCCGTCAGCATGACTGAGTAATGGCCGTTGGAGAGAAACACGGTCTCCCGGTCCTGTGCCAGCGGGTTCTCGATGATGCGGACTTCCGGACGCAGGAGATCGTCCTGGCCCTTGCCGACCGATTCCGGCTCGCGCTTGGCATTCATGATCGGGATGTCGCGCGGCGCCTTTTCCTGCAGCAGCAGTTCGGCGGCCTCGATCACCGGATCGGCGTGGAACCACTCCCGCAGGCGGCCATTGAAGACGACGTTGGCGACAGCCGCGATCGACATGCCATGGTGGTGCGCATAGTAGTTGCGCACGACCGCGCATTTCTGGCCCTCGGGCACACGCGTCGGAGTGAAGTCTACGGCATCATGGAAGCCGTAGACACCGAGTGCGCCGACCTCGCGCAGGCGTCCGAGGTTGGCGAGCGCCGATTTCGGATCGTACATGCAGGCGAGGATCGAGGCGTAGGGCGCGATGACCGCGTTCTGGCCGAGGCCGCGCTTGAGCCCGAGCGTCGGCACGCCGAAGTTGGTGTACTGGTAGGTGAGCTCGTGGTCGCGCGCGTTGAACGCGGCTTCCGAAATGCCCCAGGGCGTGCCCAGACGGCGGCCGTGGTTGATCTGCTCCTTCACAATCAGATTGTTGGTCTGGTTGAGGATGCCGCCCTGCCGTTCCTGCATCACCAGCGGCGGCATAAGATACTCGAACATCGAGCCCGACCAGGAGATCAGCGCGCCGCGCGCGCCGATCGGCACGATCGGACGGCCGAGCTTGTACCAGTGCTCCGTCGGCAAGTCGCCCTTGGCGATGGCAAACAGACTGGTGAGCCGTGCTTCCGAGGCGAGAAGGTCGTAGCAGGCTTCGTCGAGCTCGTTGGCGTTGACCCGGAAGCCGATGGACAGCAGGCGCCGCTCCGGCCGGAACAGGAAGCCGAAATCCATCGAGAAGGCGATGTCGCGGGCGCGATCCTTCAGCACCAGCAGGCGCTGACGCAGCGATTCGATCGCACCGAGATCGAAGACACCGTCGGAAATATGGGCTTCGCAGGTGCTGACGAGCGCATTTGCCCACTTCGTCACTTCGGTGCTCTGCGGCGTGCGCACCTCGTGATCGAGGTTGACGGTGAGCTTGTGCATGTCGCGCGCCAGCACCGCGAGGTTGATCACCCGGATCGACGCGAACTCGCGCTCGCGCTTGACCGCGGCAAGCGCGTTCTGGAAGCCGACGATGCGTTCCTCGATCAGGCGACGCAGCGGCCGGACCGTCTTGCGGTCGTCGGGCAGATCGCGCAACACCTCCTGGAGGATCGCCACCACGTCGCCGATGCCGTCCAGGCTGCCCTGCACATGCGCCGACGGCGCCTCGGCCCAGTCGCGGCACATCGACGATACGGCAATCAGGTGACCGGCAAGGTTGCCGCTGTCGACCGACGAGATGTAGCGCGGCTCCATGGTGTCGAGCGTGTTCGTCCGATACCAGTTGAACAGGTGGCCGCGATACTTCGGCAGGCGGTCGATGGTGGCGATCGTCTGCTCCAGCCGGTTGATCGTCTCCTCGAAGCCGATCCAGCCGAAATCGCGCGCCGACATCACCGACAGCAGGTAGACGCCGATATTCGTCGGCGAGGTGCGCTCGGCCAGGACCGGCTGCGGCGTTTCCTGGAAGTTGTCCGGCGGCAGGAAGTGCTGCTCGGCGGTCACGAAGGTCTCGAAATAACGCCAGGTGCGCCGGGCAATCAGGCGCATCTCGTCGATCGCTTCATCGGAGACGACGAGCTGGTCCTCGGTTTCGGCCGATTGGCTGACGAACCAGGCGACGGCAGGCGAAAGCGCCCAGAGCAGCGCGAAGGGAATGCCGATGAACGGCAGGCCGGTGTCGGAGATCGCGGCAAGCGCCAGCGAAAGCGCCGAAAGCGCCGGCGCGATCCACATCGCGCGGTAGTAATCGCCAATCGTGCCGTGGCCGGCACTCTGCACCTGCGCGGCCGTGCGCCATTCGAGCATCAGCTTGCGGCTGACGAAGGTGCGGTAGAGCGAGCGCGCGATCGCGTCGCCCATCATCGCCGCATTGTGGGCGATGAAGACGATGCGGAGCGCCACTTGTGCATTGGCGGCGCGGACTTCCGTCAGCACCGCGTGAAGGTGGGCGCGGGCGACGATGTCGTTGCGGCGCGGCAGGAGGCCGTTGATCAGCGACAGGGTCGGAGCCACGAACAAGCTGAAGATCAGGACGATCTGCCAGATCAGCGCCTCGGTCGGCTCCATGTAGTACCAGCCCATCACCGAGGCGACGAGCCAGGCAAGCGGGATCAGCGAGCGACGCAGGTTGTCGTACATCTTCCAGCGCCCGAGCATCGACAGCCCGTTCGAGAAATTGAAGATGTAGGGCAGCAGCTGCCAATCGCCACGTGCCCAGCGATGCTGGCGCGACATCTCGACCTCGTAGCGGGTCGGGAAGTCCTCGACGAGCTCGACGTCGGTGACCAGCGCGCAACGCACATAGGAGCCTTCGAGCAGATCGTGGCTGAGAACGGCATTCTCCTGGATCCGGCCTTTCAGCGCCGCCTCGAAGGCGTCGACATGGTAGAGGCCCTTGCCGGTGAAGCTACCTTCGCCGGCGATGTCCTGGTAGACGTCGGAAACGGTGAAGACATAGGGGTCGATGCCGCGGTTGGCCGAGAAGATACGCTGGAAGGCGGAAGCTTCGCTGCCCGTTGTCAGCGACGGCGTCACGCGCGGCTGCAGCAGGCTGTAGCCGGCGATCACGTCCTGTGTCTTAGGGTCGACCACCGGACGGTTGATCGGATGGTAGATCTTGCCGACGAGCTTCGTCACCGCATCGCGCATCAGGCGCGTGTCGGAATCGAGCGTCATCACGTACTGCACGTTGTCCGGCACCGTGTTGGCGCCCTGCAGGAACGAGGTGTCGCGATCGCCGCGAAGCAGCATGTTCAGTTCGTGCAGCTTGCCGCGCTTGCGCTCCCAGCCCATCCATACGCCTTCCTGCTCGTTGAACAGGCGGCGGCGATGCAGGAGATGGAAGCGCGTCTTGCCGTCATAGGCGTAGCGCGCCGAAAGCTGGGCGATCTCGCGCTTGGCGTAGTCGAGCACGTCGGAATCGGTGCTCGACTCCTCAACCTTGCTATCGGCCCAGTCGCTGAGCAGCGCGAAATAAATCTCGCCGCGCGGGTTGGCGAGGTAGTGCACCTCGAGATTGCGCACGAGTTCGTCGACATGGTCGCGCTTGGCAATCAGGCAAGGTACGACGACGAGGGTGCGGGCATGCTCGGGAATTCCGTCGAGGAATTCATAGCCGACAAGTCGCGATGGTCTGACGAACAGCGTCACCAGCGTGTTGAACAGGCCCATCGCGCCTTCGGATGCCGGCAGCGCGAACAGAAGCAGCATGATCAGCTTCGCGCCGTTCGGAATATCCATCGGACTGACGAAGGAATAGACGGCGATCATCGCCAGGATCGTCAAGAGGATGTTCGGGCCGGCGATCGCGAACCAGTCGAGCTTGCGGCTGATACGGATGATGGTCTGCAGCAGCGACGGTCGATAGCCGATCTTCTTCTCGAGCACCTTGCGCTGCTTGCCGACGAGGAAGGATCCGACGTTCGGCTCCTGGAGCGGCACTTCGGTCTCGGCCGCAGTCTCCGCCTCGCGCACCATCTCGATGGCGATCTGCGTCACCTCGTATTCGCTGTGACCGGAACGACGCGCGAGCTTCTCGATCGTGTCGCGATACTTGTTGCGCGAGCCGAAATCGAGCGCCGCATAGTCGGAGCCCTCGCGTAGCGCCGCGTCGATCTTGCTGACGCTTTCGAACCAGACAGCCCAGTCGGTGTCGTCGATCTCACGCAGGCTGCGGATGATGTTGCTCATCGTCGCATTGCCGGACGACAGGCGGTTCTGTTCGGCGACCAGCGCGTTTTCGACGTCGCTGCCGCGCCTCTCAAGCTGTTCCTCGATCCAGCCGATAACGGCACCGGAGGTCTGCGAGCCGTCACGCGTGCGGTAGAGCAGTTGCGCGACGAAGGTGTTGTCGGCAGCCAGCGCTTCCGATTCCGCAAGCAGCGCCCGATATTTCTCCGGATCGTTCAGGCGGATGATCTGGTCGGCAATGTCGTTCGCCTTTCGGCGCATGCCGCGCGAGCGCTCGACGCGGATGGCGATCCGGCGGAGGTTCTCGATCAGCACGAAGCGCAGGATCGACGGCAGCGCCCAGAGTTCGCCGATCTTGAAGGTGTCGTGCTTCTGGAAGCCTTCGACCATCGCCGTGATGCTTTCGCGCGTCACCGTGCTGTGGGTGTGGGCGACATAGAGCCAGGCGAGCGCCATGGTGCGCGGGATCACCGTGCCGGAAACCGAAAGCGTCGGCAGCTGCCGATAGAACCGGCGCGGGAAATCGCGCCGGACTTCCTGGATCGCCTCTTCGACGACGTGGTGGTTGTCGAGCAGCCATTCGGCGGCCGGCGTGATCGTCGCCCCGGCTTCCACGTCCGCAGCGGTCGCCCGGTAGACACGCAGGATCTCGCTCTCGTTTTCGCGATGCCGCGGCCGGAACTCGAACGGGAAGAATCCCGGCAGCGAGGAGGCACCCTTCACTGCGAGATCCTCGCCGCATTGCCGGAGGTCCTCCATCGAGAAGAAGGTGGCGCGGATCGAATCGTTGTAATCGATCTGCTTTGCTTCCGGTTCGCGCGGAGAGGTGGGCGGCGTTGTTTGAAGCTGCATGGGTACGGGTTCTGAATCCAACCGGGGTTGATCGGCCCGGTCCTCGTTGGGTTGCCGGGTTGGCTGCGGACCTGAGAAGTCAGGCTGAGCCGGCGCATTGCTAGACACGGTCATGTGTCCTCCCATCCACCGTCAATTCCCGCATGTGGGGAATTGGCGGTAACAGGCACCGCCCTCGACTGGGCATCGGAGATCGCAAAGCCGGCGGCGCATTGGTTTTCAAGGCCGCGGTGATGCATGAAAATGGCATTTTTTAGCCGTGGTGCCAACAGCTTGCAAGGATTGCTCATACAAGTTCGGACGATTTGCGCACAAACGAATCAAGCCGAAACCGGCCGCTGCGCGCGCCCCCAATGGCACTTCGATACAGCTCTCTCAATTGCCCTCTTCTCAAGCTTCATCGCGAATGGCAGACGAGGCGAAACGTGAAGCGGCGAGGAAGGTTCCCTCGATTTGTAGAAAAGCGTCGATCCGCTCAGCCCACTTGCTCGGTGATCCACTCCCGGAAGGCCAGGCTGATGGGGTTTTCGAGCTTACCCTCGGGCACGGCGAGATAATAGCTGTTTTCCGTCTTCATCGGCCGGTCGAGCACGATGCTCAGCGTGCCGGCGGCAATTTCCTGCTCGATCAGGTAACGTGGCAGCAGCGCGAAACCGAGCCCCGCCGTCGCCGCTTCGATCACCATGGAGAACTGGTCAAAACGGTTGCCGCGATAGGCGCCGCGGCCGTCCATGTCGTTTGCCTCGAACCATTGTGCCCAGAGCTTCGGCCGCGTGGCGAGATGCAGCAACGGGCCGGCGACGAGATCCTCGGGGGTCTCGATCGGATGGTTCGCCAACAGGGCAGGGCTCGCAGCGGGCACGATGATCTCGCTGCACAGATAGCTGCAGGTGGCGCGCGCCCAGACCGGTTGGCCGTAATGAATGGCGAGATCGAAGTTCTGCTCGTCGAAATCGAAGGGCGCGGAACGGGAGGCGATGTTCAGCACCGTATCCGGATGGCGCTTGAGGAAGTCGGGAAGGCGCGGCACCAGCCAGCGGCTGCCGAAAGTCGGGAGCGACGCGATCGAGAGCGTCGAGTCCGCCCGGGCCGAAGCCATGGCGCGCACCATCAGTTCCTCGGTCTGATTGAGGAGACGGCGAACCTCGGGCAGGAACTTCTGGCCGGCATCCGACAGGATCACCCGCTGGCGCACGCGCTCGAACAAAAGCACGCCGAGCTGGTTTTCGAGATCCTTGATCTGCCGGCTGACGGCGCTTTGGGTAAGGTTCAGCTCGGCGGCGGCCTGCGTGAAGCTGCCATGTCGCGCCGCGCATTCGAACGCCTGCAGCGTCGTCACGTCGGGAACCAGCCTGCGGCTTAACTTCATTCCAGCCTCGCATCAACATAGTCAGAAGCAACGCGATCAATGGCCAGTTCGATCGGATATGATCCGAAATGAGAATGACCTTGTCCTTCACCCATAGCGCGAGGCGAGCCCCAGTGAAAGAGAATAGTTTCGTATCGGCCGACGACATCCGTTCGGCCTTTTCCGCAGCCATGTCGGTTATGTACCGCGAAGAGGTGCCGGCCTACGGCACGCTGATGGAACTGGTCGCCAAGGTAAACGACGATACGCTCGCCGCCGATCCGGTCCTGAAGGAGCGTCTGGACGCCACGGATTCGCTCGATCGCATCTCCGAGGAACGCCACGGTGCGATCCGCCTCGGCACACCCGCCGAGCTATCGATGATGCGTCGCGTCTTTGCCGTCATGGGCATGTACCCGGTCGGCTACTACGACCTGTCGACTGCCGGTGTCCCGGTGCACTCGACGGCTTTCCGCCCCGTTGGTGACGCCGCTCTGAAGCGCAATCCCTTCCGCGTTTTCACCTCGCTGCTGCGCCTGGACTTGATCGCTGACGAGAGCCTGCGCGCCGAGTCACAGGCGATCCTCGCCGAGCGCCGGATCTTTACGCCCGTCGCTGTCGAACTGACCGAAAAGGCTGAACGTGACGGCGGTCTCGACAAAGCCGACGCTGAGCGTTTCGTCTCGGAAGTGCTCGAAACCTTCCGCTGGCACGACAAGGCCAATGTCAGCGCCGACATGTACAAGCGTCTGCACGACGCCCATCGTCTGATCGCCGACGTCGTCTCCTTCAAGGGTCCGCACATCAACCACCTGACGCCGCGTACGCTCGACATCGACATGGTGCAGGCGCTGATGCCGGAATACGAAATCGCGCCGAAGGCCGTCGTCGAGGGCCCGCCGACCCGCAAGTGCCCGATCCTTTTGCGCCAGACCTCGTTCAAGGCGCTGGAAGAGCCTGTTTCCTTCAAGGATGCCGACGGCGCCTGGAAGGCCGGCTCCCACACCGCTCGCTTCGGCGAGATCGAACAGCGCGGCATCGCGCTGACCCCGAAAGGCCGCGCGCTCTACGACGACCTGCTCGACGCCTCGCGCAAGATCGTCCGCCCAGCCGCCGACGGCTCCAATGCCCGCGAATACGAAGCAGCCCTCGCCAAGGCTTTTGAGCCCTTCCCGGACACTTGGGCAGGCATCCGCGAAGCCGGCCTCGGCTATTTCAGCTACTCGCTAACGGAGAAGGGCCGCAAGGCCGGCGTCTCCCCGGCGCGTGACATCGAAGCGCTGATCGCGAGCGGTCTCGTCCAGTTCGACGCGATCGTCTACGAAGACTTCTTGCCGGTCAGCGCCGCGGGTATCTTCCAGTCGAACCTCGGCGACGGCGCCCAGCAGGACTTCGTCGCCAGCCCGAACCAGAAGCGCTTCGAAAGCGATCTCGGCGCCACCGTGCTCAACGAATTCGACCACTATGCCGGCATCGAGCAGGCTTCGATCGAAAGCTGCATCCGGGCCTTGACCGGCGCGATCGCTGCGGAATGATGCTTTTCTGATGATCGACAAACGGCACATCGACGCGCTGAGCGGGATCCTTGGAAACAAGGGTGTCGTTACGCGTCCTGAAGACCTGGAAGCCTACGAGACCGGCGCGCGCTACGATCGCGGCCGGACTTCGCTCGTGCTGCGGCCGGCAACGACGGAAGAAGTCTCTGCTGCGGTCGCCTATTGCGTCACGAACGGCATCGCGCTGATCCCGCAATCCGGCAACACCGGCCTCGTTTCCGGCTCGACCCCGGATCAGTCGGGCGACGAGGCCGTGCTCAGCCTCGACCGGCTGACGAAGCGCTTCGAGCTCGACCTCGACAATCGCTCGGTGCGGCTCGACGCCGGCTTTCGGCTGTCCGATCTCAACCGGCGGCTGGAAGAGCACGGCCTATTCTTCCCGATCGACCTTGGTGCCGACCCGCGCATCGGCGGCATGATCGCCACCAACACCGGCGGTTCACGCTTTCTGAAATATGGCGACGTGCGCCGCAACACGCTCGGGCTCAAGGTCGTTCTCGCAGACGAGGACGGCACCGTGCTCGACCTGCAATGCGACCTGCGCAAGAACAACACCGGCGTCGATTGGAAGCAGATCTTCGTCGGCACTTCGGGCGCCTTCGGCATCGTCACCGAATGCGTGCTGAACCTAGAGCGCCTGCCGCAACAGACGGCAACCGCGCTGCTCGTTCCGGCAAGCGGCGCCCATGTACTGCCGTTGCTCCGCGCCATGGAAGAGCGGCTCGGCGCCTATCTCTCGGCCTTCGAGGGCATGTCGAAGAACGCCGTCAAGGCCGCCTTCGCCCATGTGCCGTCACTGAAGAACCCCTTCCAGGGCGGCAACGTTCCTGACTATGTCATCCTCGCCGAGATCAGCCGCACCTGGGCACCGCGCGACGGCGAACAGTCGCTCGACGCGGTATTGGAATCGGCACTTGCCGAGATCTGGGAAATGGAAGAGGCGCCGCTCGCCGATGCTTTCGTCGGCCCGCCGCATGAGATCTGGGCGCTGCGCCACGCTCTGTCCGAGGGCGTCAAGCATCTCGGCAAGCTGATCGCCTTCGACGTCTCCTTCCGCAGGGGTGACATCATGGCCTTCTGCGACCATATGAAGGCCGAAATGCCGGCGAAATTCCCTGATGTGACCGTCTGCGACTTCGGCCATATCGGCGACGGCGGCGTGCACTTCAACCTCGTCGTGCCGAAGGACAGCGACCTTCTCAACGACGAGACCTTCGAATCCCGGCTTCGCGAATGGGTTTTCGCGGTCGCCGTTGAGGAGTATCACGGCAGCTTCAGCGCGGAACATGCGATCGGCCGCCGCAACCAGGCCTATTACGACATTTATACACCAGACAAACTCAAGGACATGGCCGCAGGCCTGAAGACGCTCACCTCGCCGGGAAAGCTCGGCAGCGTGCGCTTCGGATAGGTCAAGCCAGGAAAACGGGAGTCAGACCATGAACATCGCAACCAAAAAAGTCGACGTGACCAAGGAAGCCGCAGCGCTTCTCGAAAAGATGGGCGTCGCCAAGGAACTCTACACCGGCGGCGACATGCCGTCCTACAGCCCGGTCACCGGCGAGAAGATCGGCAACCTCAAGACGGTTTCGGCTGCGGAAGCCGCCGCCAAGATCGAAAAGGCTCATGAAGCCTTCAAGGCCTGGCGCCTGGTTCCGGCACCGAAGCGCGGCGAACTGATCCGCCTGCTCGGCGAAGAACTGCGCGCCTTCAAGGCCGACCTCGGCCGCCTGGTTTCGATCGAAGCCGGCAAGATCACCTCCGAAGGCCTCGGCGAAGTCCAGGAAATGATCGACATCTGCGATTTCGCCGTCGGTCTTTCCCGCCAGCTATACGGCCTGACGATCGCCACCGAGCGCCCCGGCCACCGCATGATGGAAACCTGGCATCCGCTGGGCGTCGTCGGCGTCATCTCGGCCTTCAACTTCCCGGTCGCCGTCTGGTCGTGGAACACGGCGCTGGCGCTCGTCTGCGGCAACTCCGTCGTCTGGAAGCCGTCCGAAAAGACCCCGCTCACGGCGCTTGCCTCGCAGGCAATCTTCGAGCGTGCACTCGCCCGCTTCGGCGATGCGCCGGAAGGCCTGTCGCAGGTTCTCATCGGCGACCGCACCGTCGGCGAAGTCCTCGTCGACAACCCGAAGGTTCCGCTCGTTTCGGCGACCGGTTCCACCCGCATGGGCCGCGACGTCGGCCCGCGCCTTGCCAAGCGTTTTGCCCGCGCCATCCTCGAACTCGGCGGCAACAATGCCGGCATCGTCTGCCCCTCGGCCGATCTCGACATGGCCTTGCGCGCCATCGCCTTCGGCGCCATGGGCACCGCCGGCCAGCGTTGCACCACCATGCGTCGTCTCTTCGTGCACGAGAGCGTCTATGACCAGCTCGTTCCGCGTCTGAAGAAGGCCTATGGCTCGGTCTCGGTCGGCAACCCGCTGGAATCGACCGCCCTCGTCGGCCCGCTCGTCGACAAGGCTGCTTTCGACAGCATGCAGAAGGCAATCGGCGAAGCCAAGACCCATGGCGGCACCGTCACCGGCGGCGAACGCGTCGAACTCGGCTATGATAACGGCTACTATGCCAAGCCGGCCCTCGTCGAAATGCCGAAGCAGGCTGGCCCGGTGCTCGAAGAGACCTTCGCGCCGATCCTCTACGTCATGAAGTACAGCGACTTCGACGCCGTCGTTGCCGACCACAATGCGGTCGCGGCCGGCCTGTCGTCCTCGATCTTCACCCGCGACATGCAGGAATCCGAACGCTTCCTGGCGGTCGACGGCTCGGATTGCGGCATCGCCAACGTCAACATCGGCACCTCGGGTGCTGAAATCGGCGGCGCCTTCGGCGGTGAGAAGGAAACCGGCGGCGGTCGCGAATCCGGCTCGGACTCGTGGAAGGCCTACATGCGCCGCGCCACCAACACGGTGAACTATTCGAAGGCTCTGCCGCTGGCGCAGGGCGTGTCGTTCGACATCGAATAATCGGCGCACTTAAGTAGGATTCGACCATGACCATCAACCAAACGGTCAAGGAGGCGGGCTTTCAGCCCGCCTCGCGGATCTCCTCGATCGGAGTCTCCGAAATCCTGAAAATCGGCGCCCGCGCGCAAGCCATGAAGCGCGAAGGCAAGCCGGTCATCATTCTCGGCGCTGGCGAGCCGGACTTCGACACGCCCGACTACGTCAAGGACGCCGCCTGCGAGGCGATCAAGCGCGGCGAAACCAAGTACACCGCACTCGACGGCACGCCGGACCTCAAGAAGGCGATCCGCGAAAAGTTCCAGCGTGAAAACGGCATTGCCTACGAGCAAGACGAGATCACGGTGGCAACCGGCGCCAAGCAGATCCTGTTCAACGCCATGATGGCGTCGATCAATCCCGGCGACGAGGTGATCATCCCGACGCCCTACTGGACCTCCTATTCGGATATCGTCCAGATCTGCGAAGGCAAGCCGGTTCTGATCCCCTGCGACGCCTCCTCGGGCTTCCGGCTGACAGCCGACAAGCTCGAAGCGGCAATCACGCCGAGGACGCGTTGGGTGCTCCTGAATTCGCCGTCGAACCCCTCGGGTGCCGCCTACAGCGCTGCCGACTACCGGCCGCTGCTCGACGTGCTCCTGAAGCATCCACATGTGTGGCTGCTGGTCGACGACATGTACGAGCACATCGTCTATGACGGCTTTCGCTTCGTCACCCCGGCCCAGCTCGAGCCGCGCCTGAAAGACCGCACTCTGACGGTCAACGGCGTCTCCAAGGCCTATGCCATGACCGGCTGGCGCATCGGTTATGCTGGCGGACCGCGTGACCTGATCAAGGCTATGGCCGTGGTCCAGAGCCAGGCAACCTCCTGCCCCTCCTCCGTCAGCCAGGCCGCTTCCGTCGCCGCGCTCACCGGGCCGCAGGAATTCTTGAAGGAACGCACGGCCAGCTTCCAGCGTCGCCGCGACCTGGTCGTCCATGGCCTCAACGCCATCGACGGTCTCGACTGCCGCGTTCCGGAAGGTGCCTTCTACACCTTCTCCGGCTGCGCCGGCATGCTCGGCAAGGTCACGCCCTCGGGCAAGAGGATCGAGACGGATACGGACTTCTGCGCCTACCTGCTCGACGATGCCCACGTCGCCGTCGTTCCCGGCTCGGCCTTCGGCCTTTCGCCGTTCTTCCGCATCTCCTATGCGACCTCGGAAGCGGAACTGAAGTTAGCGTTGACGCGCATCGCCGACGCCTGCGCGCGGCTTTCGTAACGTACTGCGGACGGCGCCCCGGCGCCGTCCGTCCTCAAAACGTCGGCGGCGTACAGGCGCTGATCACCTCGCAAGGCACCGGCCCGACGCAGCGAAAGCGATGCGGCCGCCGGCTCTCAAAGTAATACGCATCCCCCGGCCCCAGTATCCGCCGCTCGTCATCGACGGTGACCTCGATGCGGCCCGAGAGTACGATGCCTCCCTCCTCGCCATCATGCACCAGCGGCACCTTTCCGGTGTCGGCGCCCGGCTGGTAACATTCCTTCAGGATCTGCAGGCTGCGGCCAAAGAGGTTTTCGCCGATCTGCCGGTAGGAAATCGGCCCCTTGCCGATTTCGACCAGTTCCTCCGCTGCATAAAACGCCTTGCGCGGCTTCTCCGGCTCGAAGGAGAAGAACTCCGCAAGCCCGATCGGTATGCCGTCGAGAATGCGCTTCAGCGCGCCGACGGACGGATTGGAGGCGTTCGATTCGATCAGCGAGATCGTCGAGTTGGTGACGCCGGCGCGCTTGGCGAGTTCGCGTTGCGACAGATTGTGCATGAGCCTCAGATGGCGAAGCCGGTTTCCGATGTCGACTGTCATGCAGATCAAACCTTGGTGTTCAGGTTGTTCGAAATAGCGCAAACACACTGCATCGACCCGATGAAATTCAATGAGTTAAGTGACAGCAGAAAAGGACTTGTTTGGCAAATCAAATCATGGCGTCAATCGCCGACTTCAGGAGGATGCCATGAACCAGCACACCAAACCCAACGCTCCCGTACTCGACAGCTATTGGATGCCCTTTACCGCCAACCGGCAATTCAAACAGGCACCGCGCCTGCTCGCCTCGGCCGAGGGCATGCACTACACCAGCACCGATGGCCGCACGATCCTCGACGGCACCGCCGGCCTCTGGTGCGTCAATGCCGGCCATGGTCGCCGCCAGATTGCCGCTGCCGTCGAGCGCCAGCTGTCGACCATGGATTTCGCGCCCTCCTTCCAGATGGGCCACCCGATCGCCTTCGATTTCGCCGAACGTCTCGCCGAGATCGCTCCGGGTCCTGAGGGCCAGAAGCTTGACCGCGTGTTCTTCACCGGCTCCGGCTCGGAATCGGTCGACACCGCCCTGAAGATCGCGATCGCCTATCAGCGCGCGATTGGCCAGGGCACCCGCACCCGCCTGATCGGCCGTGAGCGTGGATATCACGGTGTCGGCTTTGGCGGCATTTCGGTCGGCGGCATCCTCAACAACCGCCGCGTCTTCCCGCAGCTTCCCGGTTCGGACCACCTTCGCCACACCCACGACCTCGCCAAGAACGCCTTCGTCAAGGGCCAGCCGGAGCACGGCGCCGAACTTGCCGATGATCTCGAGCGGCTGGTGGCGCTGCACGGCGCCGAAACCATCGCCGCCTGCATCGTCGAACCGGTCGCCGGCTCGACCGGCGTGCTCATCCCGCCGAAGGGTTACCTGGAACGCCTGCGCGCCATCTGCGACAAGCACGGCATCCTCCTGATCTTCGACGAAGTCATCACCGGCTTCGGCCGCTTGGGCGCCCCCTTTGCGACGGATTTCTTCGGCGTCACGCCCGATCTGGTGACGACCGCCAAGGGGCTTACCAACGGCGCGATCCCGATGGGCGCTGTCTTTGCCAGCCGCAAGGTGCACGATGCTCTGATGCATGGTCCGGAAAACGCGATCGAGCTCTTCCACGGCTACACGTACTCCGGCCACCCGGCCGCTTGCGCCGCCGGCATCGCCACGCTCGACATCTACCGCGACGAGGGCCTGATGACCCGCGCTGTCGAGCTGCAGGACGCCTGGCACGATGCCATGCATTCCATGAAGGGCCTGCCAAACGTCATCGACATCCGCACGATCGGCCTGATTGCCGGCATCGAGCTGCAGTCGCGCGACGGCGCTGTCGGCGCCCGCGCCTATGACGTCTTCGTCGATTGCTTCGAAAAGGGTCTGCTGATCCGCGTCACCGGCGACATCATCGCCTTCTCGCCGCCGCTGATCGCCGAAGAGAAGCATTTCGCCGAGATCGTTTCGATCCTTGGCGATGCGCTGAAGCGCGCCAAGTAAGTCAAAGCGAAGCAAGTCAAAACAGCGCCGCCGCCGCGGATATCGGCGGCGGCGTTTGCATTTCACATGCGGCGCCGAATCCGGCTAACATCTCTGCGAGAAAGCCGCGTCCTAGCGGATCAGCAGCGCCCGGAAATCGTTGACGTTCGTTCCGGTCGGTCCGGGCGCGAAGAGATCACCACTCGCGGCAAAGGCCGACCAGGCATCATGGCGGGCGAGGTGCAGGCGCGGATCGATGCCGGCCGCCCGCATGCGGGTTATGCTCTCACCGTCGGCAAAGGCGCCGGCATTATCCTCGGAACCGTCGATTCCATCCGTATCGGCGGCAAGCGCATCGATGCCATCCACGCCGTCGATGTCGAGCGCCAGCGACAGCAGCAATTCGCTGTTGCGCCCACCCTTTCCGTAGTCCTTGCCTGAGATCGTCACGGTCGTCTCGCCGCCGGAAAGCAGCACCACCGGCTTTTCGAAGGGGCGGCTCCTGAGCGCCACCTCACGAGCGAGCGCCGCATGCATACGGCCGATATCACGCGCCTCTCCCTCGATCGCATCGGATAGAATGCGCGCCTCGATGCCGAGTTCGCGCGCCTTGGCCGCGGCCGCTTCGAGAGACACGCTCGCCGAAGCGATCACGTGGCATTCATGTCCGGCAAAACGCAGATCGTCCGGATCGGGCGCTCTTGCCGCTTCCGAGCGCAGATGCGCCATCACCCCATCGGGCAGCGCCATGCGGTAACGGGCAACGATATCAAGTGCCTCCGCCGCCGTAGTGCGATCCGGAACGGTCGGGCCGGAGGCGACGAACGCCGGATTGTCGCCGGGCACGTCGGAGACCACCAGGCTGACGACACGCGCCGGGAAAGCCGCCGCAGCGAGCCGACCGCCCTTGATGCGCGACACGTGCTTGCGGACAACATTCATTGCTGAGATCGGTGCACCGGAAGCAAGGAGCGCCTTGTTGACCGCAATCTCGTCGGCAAGCGTCAAGCCTTCAGGCGGCGCCGGCAGCAGGGCCGAGCCGCCGCCGGAAACCAGCGCAACCACGAGATCGTCGGCTGTCAGGTTGGAGACGGCGTAAAGCAGCACGCTCGAGGCCGCGAGGCCGGCTTCGTCCGGCACAGGGTGGGCCGATTGCAGCACCGTGATCCGCTCGCAATGTTCGATCGGGCCGTGTCGTGCCACCACCGTCCCGCTCAACGGATGCTTCCAGAGCCGCTCAAAGGCGGCCGCCATCTGGCTCGCCGCCTTGCCGGCGCCGACGACCACGGTCCGCCCCTTTGGCGGATCGGGCAGATGCGCCTTGATTGCCTCATAGGGGTCGGCGGCTCTTACGGCTTCCTCGAATAGCCGGGTCAGGAACGGGCGCGCTTCGAGCATGATCGTCACTCAATCGGCAATTTCGAGGTCGTAGACGAAGATACCGGCAACGCCGCCTTCGGCCGCAGCGACGATCTTGGCGCCGGTCTTGCGGTGCGCCTCGTCTTCCAGGTAGGCGTCGCGGGCCGCCGCATCGGTGAAGTCGACGATGAAACCTAGGCCATGGCCCTTGTCCATGCCCACTTCCGGGCTGACATTGCCACCGATATGGGCTGCCATGAAACCCGGCAACCGTGATTTCAGCGCGACGATCTCGTCGAAGATCGTTGCTTTCTCCTCCTCGGAGATTTCGGGGCGGAAGCGGATGAAGACGCAATGGCGGATCATGGGGACCTCAACGGATATCGGCGCGGGCGCGCGGGCGGCTGTCGTTACGTTCGTGGGAAAAGATGGCAGGCGGCAGGGGCTGGCGCTCGCGAATGATGTCGGCGCCCTTCTCCCCCATCATGATCGTCGGCCCGTTGGTGTTGCAAGAGGGAACGCGCGGCATCACCGAGCTGTCGCAGACGCGCAGTCCCTCCAGCCCCCGCACCTTGAGATCGAGGTCGACCACCGCCATGGCGTCCGTCCCCATCTTGCAGGTTCCGACGGGGTGGTGATCCGTCTTGGCATTGGCGCAGCCGTAGTCGAAGAACTGTTCATCGCTGATGACCGAATTGCCGGGAAGACGTTCCGCCATCACGAAAGGCTTCAGCGCCGCCTGCTGCATGATCTCGCGGGCGATCTTTAGCCCCTCGATCGACATCTTGCGATCGTGCGGATCCTCCCAATAGTTGGGGTCGATGAGCGGCGCTGCCGCCGGATCCGAGGACGAAAGCCGGACCGTGCCGCGTGAGCGCGGATGCAGATAGGCGGAATTGAGCGTCACGCCGGCGTTCTTCAGCTTTTCGACGCCGGCCTCGATGCCGGAGCCAAGCCCCAGATGGAACTGGATATCCGGCGAGCGCGCATTGGGATCGGCATACCAGAAGCCCCCGGTTTCAAAGAGCGAGGACGCGACCGGACCGGAACGGAACAGCACATATTGCAGCCCGGCCCATAGCGTACGATGAAGTTTCGCCACACCGTCATAGGTGTGGTCGCCGGTGCATTCAGAAATGACGAAGAGATCGAGGTGGTCCTGCAGGTTGCCGCCGACCCCGGGCAGGTCGTGCTTCACCGCGACGCCGACCGACTTCAGGTGATCGGCCGGGCCGATGCCGGACTGTAGCAAGAGCTTTGGCGAACCGATGGCGCCGGAGGAGACAAGCACTTCACGCTCCGCCCGGATGATCTCGCTACCCTTGCCGGTGACGACTTCGACGCCGACGGCGCGGGTGCCCTCAAGCACGATCCGCGCGACGCGCGCGCCGGTCCGGACCGTGAGGTTGCGGCGGTCCTTGATCGGCGAAAGATAGGCAAGCGATGCGCTCGAGCGGCGACGGTTGCGCTGGGTGAGCTGGTAGAAGCCGACGCCCGCCTGCTGGCGGCCGTTGAAATCGTGGTTATAGGGAATGCCGAGTTCCTGGCCGGCGCGGATATAGGCGTCACAGATCGGCAGCGCCGAGACCGGCATTGAGACGCCGAGCGGGCCGCCATAGGCGTGATAGTCGTCGGCAAAGCGCTGGTTGTCTTCGCAGCGTTTGAAATAGGGAAGCACGCTGCGATAGTCCCAGCCGGCGCAGCCGTCCTCGGAAGCCCAGAGATCGTAGTCGGCGGCGTTGCCGCGGGTGTAGAGCTGGGCGTTGATCGAGGAGCCGCCGCCAATGACCTTGGCCTGGGTATAGCGCAGCACCCTGCCCTTCATGTGCTTCTGCGGGACGGTCTCCCAGCCCCAGCTGGCAACACCCTTGGTCATCTTGGCAAAGCCGGCCGGCATGTGGAACAGCGGATTCCAGTCGCCGCCACCGGCTTCCAGCAGCAGCACGCGAACCGACGGATCCTCGGAGAGCCGGTTGGCAAGAACGCAGCCGGCCGGGCCGGCACCGGTGATGATGTAGTCGTAGCTCATTCCCTGTTTTCCTCCGCCGCCGCCATTTGGAACGTTCCAAATTTTCGACGTGATAACTCCAAACCCTGCCCGCTTGCGAGCGTCCGTAAGTCCTGCCTGTTTCCTAGAGTCGGCCGATCGAAAGGCCGCCATCCGCCTGGATGACGGAACCCGTGGCAAAGCCGAAAGTGCCGCCGGCGAGACCGGCCACCATGTTGCCGATATCCTCCGGCTCGCCCCAACGGCGCATCGGCACCAGCCCGCCATCGATCAGTGTGTCGTATTTCGCCGAGACGCCCGCGGTCATGTCGGAGCGGATGATGCCCGGCCGGATCTCGAAGACCGAGATTCCGGTATTGGCGAGCCGGAGCGCCAGACCCTGGCTGAAGGCGGCAAGCCCGGCCTTGGTCATGCAATAGTCGAGCCGCTCCGGCGAACTCATCGTCGCCGAAACCGAGGTGATGTTGATGATCGATCGCGGCGTCACATCGGCCGGATCGGTCAGCATCGACACCAGAACGGCCTGGGTGAAAAACACCGTGCCGCGCAGGTTGGTGGCGACGATCGTGTCGAAATTCTCCGGCAGCAGGTCGAGAAAGTCACCCCTGACGACCGAGGCGATGCCGGCATTGTTGACGAGGCAGCGGATCGGGCCGAGCTCGGCGCGAACGCGCTCAACGGTGGCGCCATGCCCGCCGACATCGGCAAGATTGGCCTCGATGTAGATGGCCCGGCCGCTGTCGCCCGCAAGTTCGGCAAGCGTCTGGTCCGTGGCAGTGTCTGGAGCGCCGAGACCGGTGATGGCGATGTCGAAACCGTCGCGCGCAAGCGCGCGGGCAACGCCGAGCCCGATGCCGCGGCGGCCGCCGGTGACGATGGCGACGGGACGCGTCGATGACGTCATGATCGGAACTCCTTCGCAACGATATGGTCGGCGACGCGCAGCGCCTGGGCGGCAACCGTCAGCGCCGGATTGACGGCGGCGGACGTGGGCAGAAAGGCGGCGTCGACGACGAAGAGATTGGGGTGGTCGAAGGCACGGCAATAGACGTCGAGCGGCGCGTCCTTCGGGTCGGTGCCGATTCGCACCGTGCCGCATTGGTGCGACGGCGTGCGCTTGTCGAAGGCCTGGGAAAGCACGATCGGATAGCCGGCGGCCTTGAAGTGCGCGCGCATCTTCGCTTCGAGCCCGGAAAGTGCCTCCATGTTCGAGCGCCGCCACTGCATGATGATGCCCTTGCCGTCGACCATGATACGACTTTCCGGGTTCGGCAGGTCCTCGGTCATCATGTACCAGTCGACCGCATGACCGGCCATGAAGTCGAAGGCGAAGCGTGGCCCCCAGATCGGCGCATTGGCCTTGAGGATGTCGGCATTGATCTTGCCGAGCAGCTGGACATTGCCGAGTGGCAGGCCATCCCTACCGCCGGTCAGGTAATAGTCGTTCAGCATCAGCGTCTTCTGGTAGATGCTGTCGTTGCGCCTGAACGGATTGATCGCCAGCATGGCGCTGCAATTGTGGTTCATGAAGTTGCGGCCGACCTGGTCGGAAGCGTTTGCCAGCCCCTTGCCGTCGCCGGAGCGCAGCAGGATGGCCGCCGAATTGATCGCGCCCGCCGACAGGATCACCAGCTTCGGCGACAGGCGCTTCCTCTCGCCCCTGTGGGTGTAGTGGATCGCCTCGATCCGCCCGCCCGGGCCTGCCTCCAGCGTGTCGACATGGGCTGAGGTGATCAGCTCGATATTCGGGTCCTTCAGAGCGGCCGCGAGCGATGCGGTCTCGGCATCCTTCTTGCCCTTGCCGGTATTGGGAAATCCATCCCATGGCGTGCGCCCGCCGGCGAGCCACGTCTCGATATCGACACCGAGCGGCAGCGTCGCCGGGTGCAGTCCCTGCGCCTTCAACTCGGCGCGCGCGCGGGCAATCGCCGGCTCGTCCGGTACCGGGCCGTGAGGATAGGGCGAAGCGTGGAACGGCTCGGTCGGGTCCTGGCCCAGCTCGCCGCGCACCTCGAACAATTGCTCGGCCTTGCCGTACCATGGCTCCAGTTCCTCATAGGGAAAGGGCCAGGCCGGCGAGACGCCGCCAAGGTGCTGCATCTCGGTGAAATCTTCGGCCCGGTAGCGCAGGAGCACCGCGCCGAAGAGCTTGGAATTGCCGCCGACGAAGTAGAAATTTCCCGGATTGAATTCGGTACCATCGGGCTCGCGCCACATCTCCCTGGGCCGGAAATGGCCCTTGACGAAGATCGAGCTGTAGCTGCGCGCCTCCGGCGTATCGGGCAGGCGCTCGCCGCGCTCGAGGATGGCGATGCGGGCACCGGAGCCGGCAAGCCCCGCCGCAATGGTGGAGCCGCCGATACCCGACCCGATGATGACGATGTCCGGCTGCTCCTGCATCGTTCGTTACACGATCCGCTGTTGGCTCTGCGGGTCGAAGAACACCGCCTTGTCGAGGTTGAAGGCAAGGCGCGAGGTCTGGCCTGGGGCGATGCGCGCATCGGCGCGCAGGCGGGCAACGACCTCCTTGCCGCCGAGACGGGTCACCGCGAAGGTGTCCGAACCCGCGGGCTCAACCACCTCGATCAGGCATTCGCCTTCGACGATCGCCTTGGCATTGCGGTCGGCCCCGTCAGGATCGGTCAGCGCTTCCGGACGGATGCCGAAGACGACGTCCTTGCCGGCATAGGCGGCGAGCGCGCCGTTATGCGGCACCGCCAGCTTCATCGGCTCAGCGTTCGGGCGCGCGAGCGTGACGGCAACGTCGGAACCGCTCTTTTCGATGCGCGCCGTCAACAGGTTCATCGCCGGCGAGCCCATGAAGTCGGCGACGAACATGTTGGCCGGATTGTTGTAGATCTCCGCCGGCGTTCCGAACTGCTGCAGCACGCCGTCCTTCAAGACCGCGATCTTGGTCGCTAGCGTCATCGCCTCGATCTGGTCGTGCGTGACGTAGACGATCGTCGTCTTCATGCGATGGTGCAGGCGCTTGATCTCGGTGCGCATGTCGACGCGCAGCTTGGCGTCGAGGTTGGAGAGCGGCTCGTCGAACAGGAAGACCTGCGGGTTGCGCACCAGCGCACGGCCCATGGCGACGCGCTGGCGCTGGCCGCCGGAAAGCTGGCTCGGCTTGCGGTCGAGCAGATGGCCGATCTGCAGCATGTCGGCGACCTGCTTGATCGCCTTCTCGCGCTCGTCCTTCGGCACGCCGCGGATTTCCATGCCGAAGGCGATGTTTCCGGCGACAGTCATGTTCGGATAGAGCGCGTAGGACTGGAACACCATGGCGATGTCACGCTTCGACGGATGCAGATCGGCGACCGACCGGCCGTTGATGGCGATCTCCCCCGACGTGATCGGCTCAAGGCCGGCAATCGTGTTGAGAAGCGTGGACTTGCCGCAGCCCGAGGGGCCGACGAGCACGAGGAAACCACCCTTTTCAATCTCCAGGTTGATGTCCTTCAGGATCTCGAGCGAGCCATAGGATTTGCGCAGGTTGCTGATTTTCAAGAAAGACATGAGCTTATCCTTTCACGGCGCCCGACATCAGCCCGCGAACGAAGTAGCGGCCGGACACGATGTAGACGATGAGCGTTGGCAGGGCGGCAAGGATCGCGCCTGCGAAGTGAACGTTGTATTCCTTGACCCCGGTCGAGGACGAAACGAGGTTGTTGAGCGCGACCGTCATCGGCGTCGAATAGGGGCCGGAGAAAGACGCACCGAACAGGAAGTCGTTCCAGATGTTGGTGAACTGCCAGATGACCGAAACGACGATGATTGGGCCGGACGACGGCAGGAGGATGCGCCAGAAGATCTGGAAGAAGCTGGCGCCATCGATCTGCGCCGCGCGCACCAGTTCCGTCGGAAACGCCTCGTAGTAGTTGCGGAAGTAAAGCGTCGTGAAGCCCAGGCCGTAGATCACATGGACGAAGATCAGGCCCCAGATCGAACCGGCGAGCCCCAGGATACCGAGGATGCGCGCCATCGGGATCAGCACGATCTGGAACGGGATGAAGCAGGACAAGAGCAGCATGCCGAAGAAGATGTTGGCACCGGGAAAGCGCCACTTCGTCAGCACGTAGCCATTGAGCGCGCCGATGATCGTCGAGATCGCCACGGCCGGCACCACCATCAGGATCGAGTTGATGAAGAAGGGTTTCAGGCCGGTCGGCTGCACACCGATCTGCGCCGTCGACCAGGCCTGAAGCCAGGGCTCGATGGTAAAGGTTTGCGGCAGGTTGAGCATGCCGCCCTGGCGGATCTCATCGAGCGGCTTCACCGAATTCACCAGCATCACATAGAGCGGCAGCAGCGAATAGAGCGCGAAAAGGATCAGTGCGGTATAGATCAGCGCACGGGTGAGGCGGTTGTGCGAGATGATGTTGTCTGGGCTCGGAGCGCTCATCAGCGTTTTGCTCCCCGGATTTCGGAATAGAGGTACGGCACGATGATCGAGAAGATCATCACCAGCATGATGATCGCCGAGGACGCGCCGATGCCCATCTGGTTGCGGGTGAAGGTGTAGGAATACATGAAGGTCGCCGGCAGTTCGGTCGCCTGCCCCGGGCCGCCGCCGGTCAAGGCGATGATCAGGTCGTAGGCCTTGATCGCCAGGTGCGCGAGCACCACGAAGGCCGACAGGAACACCGGCCGCATCAAGGGAATGATGATCCGGCGATAGATCGTCGAGGTCTTGGCGCCGTCGATCTGTGCTGCCTTGATAATCTCGTTGTCGACGCCGCGAAGGCCGGCCAGGAACATCGCCATGATGAAGCCGGTCGACTGCCAGACCGCGGCAATCACGACGCAGTAGATCGCGTAGTTGCGGTCCTTGATCCAGTTGAAGGAGAAGCTCTCCCAGCCCCAGAGATGCATGGTGTTTTCAAGACCGATGCCAGGATCGAGGAACCACTTCCAGGCCGTTCCCGTCACGATGAACGAGAGCGCCATCGGATAGAGGTAGATCGGCCGCAGGAAACCTTCGGCCCGGATCTTCTGGTCGAGCAGGATTGCCAGCCCGAGACCGAGCACGGAGCAGATGGCGATATAGAGCGCGGCGAAGATCGCCAGGTTGCTCACCGCCCGCCACCAGTGCGGCAGCGCCCACAGTTTCGCGTAATTGCTGAACCCGACGAAATTGTAGGACGGCAGCATCTTGCTGTCCGTCATCGACAAGAAGCCGGTATAGGCAATGAAGCCATAGACAAAGATCAGGACGATAAGGAAGCTCGGGGCAAGGACCAGCTTCGGTATCAGGTCCTGCAGGCGGCTGCGGCTATCCATGAACGTTCACCACTTCTGGCGCGGCCGTCGGGAAATCCCTGATATCGGCATCCGCGCGAGGTTCTGGGTATCGAAGCGCCCTTCCCCGCGTCCTATTGGCCACGGCGGTACGACGACGCTTGCATGTCGGAATGGGTGTCCGGGGCGCTTTGAGCGCCCCGGAACGAGCCCGTTACTTCGCGGCCTCGACCGCTGTGACCAGTTCCTTGACGGCCTCTTCGGACGTCAGTTCGCCGTTGAACTCACGCGTCACGACGTCGTAGATCGCGTTCTTGACGGCAGCCGGGTTGGCATGGCCATGCGCCATGGAACCGAAAAGCTTGCCGTTGCTGTTGGCTTCGGCGAGGTCCTTGATGCCCTTCTTGCCGCAAGCGTCGAAGTCCGTGTCCGGAACGTCGGTGCGGGCCGGGACCGAACCCTTGACGACGTTGAAGGCCGACTGGAAGGTCGGGCTTTCGATGGCCGAAGCCATGGCGAGCTGCGCCGGAACCTTGTCGTCAGCAACCTTGAACATCGCGAACTGGTCGGAGTTGAAGGTGACCGAGCCTTGCGTGCCCGGGAAGCGCATGCAGACGAAATCGGTGCCAGGCACCTTCTTGGCCTTCAGGAACTCGCCCTTCGCCCAGTCGCCCATGAACTGCAGGCCGGCCTTGTTCTCGATGACCATGGCGGAAGCGAGGTTCCAGTCGCGACCGGAGAAGTTGTCGTCGACATAGGAGCGCAGCTTCGTCATGCGATCGAAGGCTTCCTTCATCTTGTCGCCGCCGAGCGCTGCCGGGTCGAGATCGATGAAGGCCTGCTTGTAGAAGTCGGTGCCGAGCGAAAGCACGACGGCGTCGAAAATCGTCGCATCCTGCCAGGGCTGGCCGCCATGAGCAATCGGGGTGATCCCTTGAGCCTTGAAGTTGTCGAGCAGAGCGATCAGCTCGTCCCAATTGGCCGGCTCCTTGCCGCCAGCCTTGTCGAGTGCGGCCTTGTTGATCCAGACCCAGTTGGTCGAATGCACGTTGACCGGAGCTGCGATCCAGTGGCCGTCATACTTCGAGAACTGCTGCAGGGCGGTCGGAACGACCTTGTCCCAGCCTTCCTTGGCAGCCGTCTCGTCGAGGTTGCCGAGCGCGCCTTCCTTGGCCCAGTCGAGAATGTCGAAGCCGAGCATCTGCACGGCGGTCGGAGCGTTGCCCGCGGTGACGCGAGCGCGCAGGACGGTCATGGCTTCCGTGCCGCCACCGCCGGCAACCGGCATGTCGGTCCAGGTGATGCCCTTGCTTTCCAGATCCTTCTTCAGAACGTCGAGCGCGGCAGCTTCGCCACCGGATGTCCACCAGTGCAGAACTTCCACATTCTCGGCTGCGCGCGCGGCGGTGGCCGCCATCATCAGCGCCACAACGGCCGTCGTCGTCATCAACTTGCGCATCGTTATCCTCCCGTTTGCAAGTTTTCGAAGTGGAACCTCCTTCCACCCCGGAATTCGCGCCGCTCTAGCCAGCGGCTGGCCATTTAAAACGTTATAAATTCAGCAAGTCAAGCATTGCGCCATTTTGTATTTTAGCACCTTCAGAACCGATTGAATTTGCTGAATTATATAGCACATATTGGCTTTTGCAGTGCAGCAAACCATGCCGCGATGCGAGATTTAAAACGTTTTCATGATTCGATTGCCTAAGCGTTCGCACCACGTTACAAAACCCGCTCTCGCCCGCTCTCAGGATGACTTGCATTGGCCGATCCCTCCAAGCCCGCCCATCGCGAAGACGGTGGCTCCACCGCCAAGCGCGGCAAGCCGACCCTTCGCACGATCGCGGAAATCACCGGCCTTGCGGTCACCACCGTATCCCGCGCGCTTTCCGATGCGCCGCAGATTTCGCTCGATACCCGCAAGCGGGTGCGCGAGGTCGCCGATGAGATCGGCTACTCGCCCGACCGCGCCGCCCAGCGCCTGAAGACCGGCCGCACCAATGTCATCGGCGTGCTGCTCGACCCGCATGAGGAAATCCTGGGCTACGGCACGTCGATCATGAGCGGCATCGCCAAGGCGCTGCAGGGCACGGCGTTTCACCTGATCGTCATGCCGAACTTCCTGAATTCGACCAATGTCGAGGCGGTCAACTACATCACCCGCAACGGCATGGCCGACGGCCTGATCTTCTCGCGCACGGAACCGCTCGATCCCCGCGTCCGGCTGCTGTCGGATCTCGGCTTTCCCTTCGTCACCCATGGGCGCACTGAGCTTTCCACCCCGCATCCCTATGTCGACTACGACAACTTCACCTTTTCCTACCAGGCGACGAAACGCCTGATCGCCAAGGGCAGGCGCAAGCCGGCTCTCATCAGCGGTCCCGCCGGTTTCACCTTCGCCGGTCATCTGCAGCATGGCTTCATGACCGCCGTGCGCGAGGCCGGCTGCGCCTATGAGATCCTCACCGGCATCGACCTTGATAGCCCCGCCGGCGCGATCCGCGACCGTATCCGGCAGCGCTACGCCGAGCCCGGTCCGCCGGACAGTTTCATGTGCGGCGGGGAGGTCTGCGCGCTCGCAACCATCACCGGCATGAGCGATTGCGGGCTGACGCTTGGCCGCGAATACGACATCGTCGCCAAGCAGACCTCGCATCTGCTGAGCGCCATCCAGCCGCAGGTCGAGACGATCTACGAAGACCTGACGGCAACCGGCGAGGACATGGGCCAGGTGCTCCTGCAGAAGATCGGCGGCGAAAGCGACGTCAGTAAGCTGCAACTGTTGCTCTGTCCGCAGATCCCCGCGAGTTTCAGCACGGCGGGCTGAGCGGGCGGAAAAGATGCGCAAGGCCGCGTCGCGTGACGCTGCCTCCTGCCGCCTCTGATCTCCGCCCTCGATCCGCATGTCTTCTCCTCCCTCAGCAGCGCCTTAACGCGGCATCCACCAGCCGGTGCGCGGCCCCATATGCATGTTGAGCGTCTTGGTCTCGGTGTAATCCTCGACCGAATGTCGGCCGAGCTCGCGGCCGAGGCCGGACTGGCGGTAACCGCCGAAGGGCAGCTCGGACGCGCCATCCATGAAGGTATTCATCCAGATGGTGCCGGCGCGCACGCGGCGGCCGATCATCAGGCAGGTGTCGAAGTCGCGGCTCCAGACGCCGGCCGAAAGACCGTAGTCGATCGCATTGGCGATGCTGATCGCTTCCTCGGTCGTCTCGAAGGTCAATACCGAAAGAACCGGGCCGAACACTTCCTCGCGCGCCACCGCCATGTCGGGGCGCACGGCCGAGAGGATCGTCGGCGCCATGAACTGACCCATGCCGAGATCGAGGGCCGTGCCGCCATGCGCGACCGCAGCGCCATCCTTGGATGCAGCAGAAACATAGCCGGCAATCTTTTCCAGATGCTGCGGCGTGATGATCGCGCCGACCTGGGTTTCCGGATCCAGCGGATCGCCGACCTTGACCTTGGCCGAAAGCTCGGCGATCCGCCGCGTCACCTCGTCGGCGATATCGCGATGCAGGATCAGACGCGAGCCGGCATTGCAGCATTCGCCGGCATTGAAATAGGCGCCGAAGACGGCCGCATCGATGAATTCGTCGAGATTGGCGTCGGGGAAGACGATCTGCGGGTTCTTGCCGCCGAGTTCCAGCGACACCTTCTTCAGCGTCTGTGCGGCATTGGCCATGGTCAGGCGACCAACGCCGGTCGAACCGGTGAAGGACACCATGTCCACATCCGGATGCGTCGTCATCGGCGCGCCGACCTCCGGCCCCGTGCCGGTGATGATGTTGACGACGCCAGCAGGGACGCCAGCCGCTTCGAGGATTTCGCCGAGCAGCAGCGTCGAAGCCGAGGTCAGTTCGGACGGCTTGACCACCGTGGTGCAGCCCGCCGCCAAGGCGAAGGGCAGCTTCTGGCTGACGATCAGGAACGGGAAGTTCCAGGGCGTGATGATCGAGACGACGCCAATCGCTTCGCGCAGCACGACACCAAGCGTGCCATCGCCGAGCGTGTTGTAGCTTTCGCCATGCAGATCGCGGGCAAGGGCCGCGGCATAGCGCCAGATATCGGCCGCGCCGCCAAGCTCGCCCTTGGCCTGGCTGATCGGCTTGCCGGATTCGATCGCGTCGAGATAGGCGAGTTCATCGGCCCGTTCCGCGATGATGTCGGCGGCCCGCAGCAACACCAGCGAGCGCTGGGAAGCGGTCATGCGCGGCCAGGCGCCTTCGTCGAAAGCACGGCGAGCCGCGGCGATCGCCTTTTCGGCGTCGGCCTTGGTGCCCGCTTGGTAGCGGCTGACGACGACGCCATGGCCCGGCGACACGCGCTCGATCATGCGCCGCTCGGCGCTGTCCACCCATTTGCCGTCGATCAGCATCTGGAAGGCGCGGACCTTGTGGTCGCCAAGCGCCTTGGGTTTCACGAGCACGGTCATTACCATTCTCCCTTGAATTGGGCTTCACGCTTTTCGGAAAAGGCGGCAACGCCTTCCTTGAGATCACCGGTCTTGGCGACGAGGATCGAGCCGAGAGCCTCGACCGCCGAGCCATTGTCTTCGCCATTCGCCGAAGCGATCATCAGTTTCGAGATTTCGAGCGCCGCCGGGCCGCGCTTCGCAACACGCGCCGCGTAGTCGCGGGCGGCGGCAAGGACCGTGCCGGTCTCGACGACGGCATCGACCAAACCTTCCTTGAGCGCAGTCTCGGCAGTGAACATCTCGCCACCCAGCACCATGCGCCGCACGATCTGGGCACCGAAGCGCGAGACCAGGCGCTGCGTGCCCGACCAACCGGGAACCATGCCGAGGCTCGTTTCCGGCAGACCGATCTTGATCTGCGCCTCGGCCAGGCGGATGTCGGCCGCGGCCGCAAGCTCCAGCCCGCCTCCGAGCGCGTGGCCGTTGAGCGCGGCGATCACAGGCATGCGCAACGTCGCCAGCCGCTCGAACACACGATGGCCGAAGCGCACCCAGTCATGACCGAATGCGGGCGCATCCATGCCGCCCCAGGCCTTGATGTCGCCGCCGGCCGAAAACGCCTTGCCCTCACCGGTGAGGATGACAACGCGGATGTTGCGGTCGGCCTCTACCGTATCGCAGGCGGCGGCCAGGGCCTTCAGCATGTCGATGTCGAAGGCGTTGAGCTTTTCCGGGCGGGCGACCGTCATGGTCGCGATCGCGCCTTCTATCTCAATTCGGATGCGCCCCTCAGCCATGGTGGCCTCCGTCGAGCCGACGCTGCGCCTTTTTCGGCAGCTCAAGCCCGATCAGTGCGTCCTGGAAGAGGGCAGCATCCATCGTTTTCAGCTGATTGGACACGATCAGCGGAAACTCCGACTGATCAAGAATATGGGTCTGCAGATCGACGCCCGGCGCGATCTCCGTCAGCATGACGCCCTCAGGCGTCAGCTTCATCACGCAGCGCTCGGTCACATAGGTGATGTCCTGGCCTTGCTCGATGCCGCGACGGCCGGAGAAGGTGACGTGTTCGACCTCGTTGACCAGCTTCTTCAGCTTGCCTTCCTTCTCGATCACCAGCTTGCCATCGCCGATCGAAAGCTTGGCGCCGGCATTGAACATGCCGGAAAAGACGATCTTCTTCGCCCGCGCCGTGATGTCGACGAAGCCGCCGGCGCCGGCCGTCACATGCGGACGGAACGAGAGCTTTGAGACATTGACCGAGCCGTGACGGTCGATCTCGAGGAAGGAGAGCAGCGACGCGTCGAAGCCGGCACCCTGGAAATAGGTGAACTGGTAGGGCGAAGGCATGAAGGCATCAGCGTTCGAGGCGCAGCCGAAAGCGAAATCGAGAAGCGGCACGCCGCCGACGGCGCCCTGCTCGATCACCCAGGTGACCGCGCCATGCAAGCCTTCTTCAAGCAGGATGCGCGGCACGTTGGCCGAGATGCCGAAACCGAGATTGACGGCGCTGCCGACCTCAAGCTCCTGCGCCACGCGGCGGGCGATCACCTTCTGGATATTGAATTCCGGCACGCGGAAACTGTCGAGCGGCCGGAAGATCTCGCCCGAGATCGCCGGATCGTAAAGCGTCTGGGTCGTCTGCTTCTGGTCCGGGTCGACGATGACATAGTCCACGAGGACACCCGGCACCCGCACGTCGTGCGGCTTCAACGAGCCTTCCTTGGTGATGCGCTTGACCTGGGCAATAACAATGCCGCCATTGTTGCGGGCGGCGAGCGCCTGATCGAGGCCGCCGAGATAAGCGCCCTCGTGTTCATAGGTGAGGTTGCCGCGCTCGTCCGCGGTCGTCGCGCGGATGATGGCCACCTGCGGCGCAATCGCCTTGAAATACAGCCAGTCCTCGCCCTCGAACGAGACCTTCTTGACCACCGGCTTGGCGGCCGCCGAAGCATTCATCGCGCAGCCCTCGCGCGACGGGTCGACAAAGGTGTCGAGGCCGACCTTGGTCATGACGCCCGGCCGCTTGGCGGCCGCCTCGCGGTGCATATCGAAGAGGATGCCGGAGGGAATGTTGTAGGCGGCCACCTCGTTGGCACCAATCATCTGCCAGATCAGCGGCGGTTCCGCACTCGACGGGCCGGAGGGATAGGAGCCGCCGATGATCTTCTTCAGGAGGCCCTTCTTCGCGATGTAGTCGACACCTTTGATGCCGCTCATGTCGCCGGCGGCGATCGGGTGCAGTGTCGTGAGATCGCGCGGATGACCGGTCGCCTCGAAGCGCTCACCGATCGCCTTCAGCATCAGGTCGGGGCAGCCGAGTCCGCTGGACGACGAGACGGAAACCACCGCACCATCCGGGATCAGGGCGGCCGCTTCGGCCGGCGAGATATGCTTGTTCATCGACATGAGTTCAAAGTCCCGTTTCGATCGCCACCGCCTGGCCGGTCGCAGCCGCCTTGACCACGGCAAGACCCGTCGCCAGCGACCACACGCCGTCTTCACCCGTGGCCGAAGGACGGCCTTCGCCCTTGACTGCGGCGTGGAAGGCGGAAAGTGCGGTTTCGTAGAGGTTGCGATGGTCGAGCGACAGCTCGGTCTCACCATCGGCATTGCGCAGCGTCACGGTTCCGACCGGTCGCTGGGTCATGACCTTGCGGCCGATCAGCGAGCCCTCGGTTCCATGCACCTCGAGGCCGGTATCGGCGAACCTGGTGGTAAAGGCGTCATGGAACTGGGCGATGACGCCGGAGCGGAAGTGCAGCACGCCCATGACGCCGTCTTCCAGGCCTTCCTTGCCCATGCCGGCGCTGTGGCTGATGGCGACCGCTTCGATCGGGTCGTCGTCGAGCACGTAGCGCAGCGTATCGACATCATGCACGGTGATGTCGAGAATGACGCCGCCGCCGGCTTCCGGCCTGTCGAGCCGCCAGCCCTGGAGGTGCGGTGGCAGATAGACGGCATGGAAGACGCGTGCCGCAATCGGCCTGCCGATTCGGCCCGCGGCGATCGCTTCACGCATGACGCGATGGGGGGCGGCATTGCGCAGATGGTGGTTGGTGGCGAGCACGACGCCCGCCTCACACGCCTTCAGCACCATCTCGCAGCCATCATTGAGGTTCATCGCCAGCGGCTTTTCGCAAAGCACGTGTTTGCCGGCAGCGATCGCCGCCAGCGTCTGTTCGCGATGCAATTCGTTGGTGGTCGAGACATAGACCGCATCGACGTCGGGATCACCGACCAGTTCAGCAACTGACGTCACCGACTTCGGAATGCCGTTTTCCTCGGCATAGGCAGCGCCGCGCTCGGCATTGGTGCTCATGACCGAGACGACCTCGCCACCGGCGGCGCGGATCGCGCCAATCACCCATTCGCGCGCAATCGTGCTTGCGCCGATCAGACCCCACCGCGTCATGCCAAAACCTCCCTTTTTCTCTCCACCGCAGCGCCGCAGCTCTGGCGAACGACGAGGCGCACCGAACTGACGATCGCTTCGGGTTCCGCCTTGCCGGCCTTGATCTGCTTCAGCAGCAGTTCGGCGGCCCGCTGACCCATGCCCTGCGGATCGACGGAAACCGTCGTCAGTGCCGGCACGGCGGTCTTCGCCTCGATCACGTCGTCGAAGCCGATGACGGCGAAATCGGCGCCTGGCTCCAGCCGCCGCGCCCTGAGGCCATCGCAGACGCCAAAGGCGACCGCATCGTTGAAGCAGAGCGCCGCCGTCGGCCGGTCGGCGAGCATCATTGCCTGTTCCACCGCCGTTACCCCGCCGGCGCGCGACGGCGCCGAACCGATGATCAACGCATCGGAGCCTGCAATACCGGTCTCGATGAGAGCATCGCGGTAGCCGCGCATGCGCGCCTCGAAGACGGCAGTATCGGGAAAGCCGCCGAGAAAGGCGATGCGCTGGTGGCCACGCTCGATCAGGTGACGCACGGCCGCCATGGCACCGGCGTGATTGTCGGATATCAATGAAGAAACGTCGGCGCCGGCAATGTCGCGCACGACAAGCACGACGGGAATGCCGCTATCGACCAGAGGCGCGAGATCGGCAACTTCCGTGCCGCGCGCCGGAGAGACGATCAGGCCGGAGACGCCGTGCTCACGCATCGACGCCACCACTTCGCGCTGACGCTCGATCTTTTCACCGGTGTTGGCAAGGAACTGCACGAAGCCAGCCGACTGCACGACGGCATCGACACCGACGGCCAGCTCCGCAAAGAAGCTGTTGGTGAGATCGTTGACGACGATGCCGATGATCTTGGACTTCGCCTGGCGAAGATTGGCAGCTCCACGGTTGTAGACGTAGCCGAGATCGCGGATCGCGGCATTCACCTTGGCGCGCGTCGCCTCGTTGACGAGCGAGCTGCCCTGCAGAACGAGCGACACGGTCGACTTGGACACGCCGGCGGCGTGCGCAATATCGATGACCGTCACCCTTTCCTTGACCACAGCATCCTCCCGAATTCTCGTACCTGCTTTTCTCTTTCATAATTGGAACGTTCCAATTTCGTCAAGAGATGATTGATCACTTTTTTCTGGACCAACGACTCTTCTAGCGATCAATCGGCATTAAATGCCAGTGATACTGGCGCCTTCCTGATGACATAAATCCATACAAAACAACGATGTAATCACACGTGAGCCGCTACCGATAACACTGTTGGCGAATTCCCAAAAACAATGCCACTTGCCATTTGGAACGATCCAAAGTATTTCAACACAAACTTCCGCGGAGGAGACCTACCCCGATGACAAGCCTGACGCTGCCGCACCAAGACGGCTCGCTCGAACACTACCGCCTGACGGGAACCCCGATCGAACGGCCGCAGACGCCGCCGACCTTCAACCGCATCGCCTATGCGGCCGCCCATGTGGTCTCGGATCCTCTCCGGGATCTCGATCCCTGGGGCAATCCGGCGATCGACTGGGGGGCGACGATGGCGTTTCGCCACCATCTCTGGAGCCTTGGCTTCAAGATCGCCGAGGCGATGGACACCGCCCAACGCGGTATGGGCCTTGCCTGGCCGGGCGCGCAGGAACTGATCCGCCGCTCGCTTGCGGACGCGCGGCAGGTTCCGGGCGCCGATCTTGCCTGCGGTGCCGGCACCGACCACCTGGCGCCGACCGATGCGCGATCGCTGGACGACGTGATTGCCGCCTACGAAGAGCAGGTCGGCTTCGTCGAAGGCGAGGGGGGCAGGGCGATCATGATGGCAAGCCGCGCACTCGCCCGCGTTGCCCGCTCCGCCGACGACTATCGCCATGTCTATGGGCGCATCCTCGGCCAGACCCGACACAAGGTCGTGCTGCACTGGCTCGGCGACATGTTCGACCCGCAACTTCGGGGTTACTGGGGCTCTGAGGACTTCGACCAGGCGCTCGATACCGTGCTCTCGATCATCGAAGCCAACCGCGACAAGGTCGAAGGCATCAAGATCTCGCTGCTCGACAACGCCAGGGAAGTGGCGCTACGCAACCGCCTGCCGGACGGCGTGCTCTGCTTTACCGGCGACGATTTCAACTATGCGGAACTGATCGAAGGCGACGGCACGAAGTTTAGCCACGCCCTGCTCGGCATTTTCGATGCGGTGG
Organism: Ensifer sp. Root278; assembly: GCF_001429285.1. GTDB lineage: Bacteria > Pseudomonadota > Alphaproteobacteria > Rhizobiales > Rhizobiaceae > Ensifer. The sequence goes on along the minus strand of NZ_LMJJ01000042.1, from coordinate 3,957 downwards.
CACCCTCCGCCTCCAAGGCGCTCGCAGCACTCGCCAAGAGTGACCTCGCCACCTTCCGCGGCGTGATCGAGCCGACCGTGCCGTTGTCACGCAAGATCTTCGAGGCGCCTACGCAATACTACAAGGCCGGGGTCGTTTTCCTTGCCTGGCTGAACGGGCACCAGCGCCACTTCACCATGCCCGCCGGCATGCAGTCCGCCCGCGGGGCGCTGCACTATGCCGACATCTTCCGTCTCGCCGACCGCGCCAATGTGCTCGATCGGCCGGAACTGGCGGCGCAACGGATGCAAAGCCTGCTATCGACATTTGGCGTCGAGCAGAGCGCTTGAGCAGAATGCTAAAACGGCGCCCGAGGGCGCCGTTCCAATATCCAGCCAACCGGGCAGGTTTCAGGACACCTCAGGCCGCCAGGCCCTTCTTTGCCAGCATCGCATCCGGGCTCGGCAGCTTGCCGCGGAACGCCTTGTAAGCATCCTCCGGATCGATCGAGCCGCCGACCGAATAGATATTGTCCTTGAGGCGGGCGGCCATCGCCGGATCGAAGGCATTGCCGGTTTCCTCGAAGGCCGCGAAGGCGTCGGCGTCGAGCACTTCCGACCACATGTAGGAATAGTAGCCTGCCGAATAGCCGTCGCCCGAGAAGACGTGCAGGAAATGTGGGCTGCGGTGGCGCATGACGATGGATTTCGGCATGCCGATCTCATCGAGCTTCTTTGCTTCGAGCGCCATCGGCTCCGCCGTCTCCTCGGCCGTGTGGTAGGCCATGTCGACCAGAGCAGAAGAAGTGAACTCGACGGTGGCGAAGCCGGAGTTAAACGTCCGGGCGGCGAGCACCTTGTCAAGCAGCGCCTGCGGCATCGGCTCGCCGGTCTGGTAATGCACTGCGTAGCGCTTGAGGATCTCCGGCACCGTCAGCCAATGTTCGTAGAGCTGCGACGGCAGCTCGACGAAATCGCGCGACACACCGGTACCCGAAACGGACGGATAGGTGACGTTGGATAGCATGCCATGCAAGGCATGGCCAAACTCGTGGAAGAGCGTGCGGGCATCGTCGAGCGACAGCAGTGCCGGCTTGCCCTCGGCGGGTTTGGCAAAATTGCAGACGTTATAAATGATCGGCAGTTCGCCTTCGGCGCCGCTCTTCAGTTTCAGCTTGTGCTGCGACTGGAACGAGCTCATCCAGGCGCCGGAACGCTTCGACGACCGGGCGAAATAATCGCCGAGGAAGAGGGCCACCAGCTTGCCGGACGCGTCCTTGATCTCGAAGACCCGCACGTCAGGATGATAGGCGGCGATGCCTTTCTTCTCCGTCGCGGTGATGCCGAACAGGCGCTTGGCAACGTCGAAGCAAGCTTCGATGATCTTTTCGAGCTGCAGGTAAGGCTTGAGTTCGCCTTCGGAGAAATTGAACTTCTCGGCCCGGAGCTTTTCGGCATAATGGCGCCAGTCCCAGGGCATGACGTCGTGATTGCGACCCTCGCCGGCAACGAGCCGGGCAAGCTCCGCCTCTTCCTCGTGGGCGCGGGCAACGGCCTTTTCCCAGACCTGCATCAGGAGACCGTTCACTGCGGCCGGCGTCTTCGCCATGGTGTCGTCGAGCTTCAGCGACGCGAAGTTTTCATAGCCGAGCAGCTTCGCCTTTTCCGCGCGCAGCGCCAGCATCTCGGCGATCAGCCCGCGATTGTCGGTGTCGCCGCCGTTTTCGCCTCGCGCGACCCAGGCGCGGAAGGCCTGTTCACGGAGCTCGCGATTTTCCGAGAAGGTCAGGAACGGTTCGATGATCGAGCGCGACAGGGTAACCGCGTATTTTCCCTTCTGGCCACGGTCCTCGGCCACTGCCGCCATGGCGTCGCGAAGGAAGTCCGGCACACCGGCGAGCTGTTCCTCGCTTTCGAGGAACAGAACCCAGATCTTCTCGTCGGCAAGCACGTTCTGCCCGAACTTCGCGCCGATGCCGGCGAGCTTTTCGTTGATCGCGGCCAGCCGCTCCTGCTCGGGTTTTGCGAGCTTGGCGCCGGATTTGACGAAACCCTTCCAGTGCCGCTCGAGCACACGGGTCGCTTCAAGATCAAGCCCCAGGGACTGGCGGCCTTCCCACAGCGTGTCGATGCGCCTGAACAGCGCGGCATTCATGCCGATCTTGGAATAGTGCCGCGACATCTTTGGGGCGATGTCGCGCTCCAGCGCCTGAATCGTTTCGTTGGTGTCGGCCCCGGCCTTATTCCAGAAGATGGAGGACACGCGCGAAAGTGCATCGCCAGCGATTTCGAGTGCAACGATGGTATTCTCGAAGGTCGGAGCGGCCGAATTTTCGGCAATCGCGTCAATCTCCGCTTCGTGCTCCCGGAAGGCCGCTTCGAACGCCGGCGCGAAATCCTCGTCCTTCACCAGATCGAAACGCGGCAGGCCCTCGTGGCCTGACCATGATGTGAGCGCGGGGTTGAGCGGGGTGCTGGTGGTCATCAGAAATCCTTTCGCATGCGGTCCGGCTTAGGTCCGGGGAGGGGGCCGGCTACCTCCGACATGAGGAAGCGGCGAAAATGAAGGTGGTTGCCGGCAGGGATACCGTCAAGGTTTGCGCAGCCCGAGAAGTCCCGGCGCTGCGTGCCAGACGGCTTGAGCGGCGAAGCCCATGAACAGGAGACCGGAGAGCCTGACGATTGCCAATTCGTGCCGTCGGTAGAAACGCCGCACCACAGAGGTGCCGATGATGACGATCAGGATCAGGTCGGCAACAAGAAAGCCGATGAGCGAGACGCCAAGCAGCGCCGGAAGCGCGTTGAACTCAAGCGCGTTCGCCGAGCTGGCAAGCAGCGCCGTGAAAGTTGCGAGCGCCACCGGATATCCCTTGGGATTGGTGAGCCCAAAGATCAGGCCGCGCCGCAGCGGACGCTCGACGGTCAGGAGTGCCCGGTTCTCGCCCGCCGGCCTCGCACGGAGTGCCGTCCAGCCGATCCAGCCGAGATAGACGCCGCAAAAGAGGCCGAGAATATCGAAGATCGTGCTACCGACCGAACGCGCGCCAACGATGGCAACCAGCGCCAGGGTCGACCAGAGAACGTCACCCGCCAGGTGCCCGCCCATGAACAAGGCGCCTGCCTTGCGCCCCTGTCCGGCGCCGATACCGAGCAACGCCAGAAACGCCGGTCCGGGAATAAGGACATAGGAAAGGGCGGCGAGAAAGGCTCCGATCAGCAGCGTCTCGGACATGGCGGGTTCCCGGTTGTGTTGCCCGCATTCGATCCGGAGGCACCGATTCAGTCAAGAGGAAAGCTAAGCCAGCTATATGACGACGCGGGTGACCGCTTGCCAGCAAAGGTTAAATTCTTGGCCGTGGCGCGGATATGTGTGGCGACTGCATGGACGAACTTGCGCATGCTTTTCTCCTAGGAGGATCGATGGCCGGGCAAGATGCGCGGCCTCGAAAAGAGCATCCCACTTCCTCGGTAGAGCAGCTGTTCCGCCGGGAACGTGCCGCTCGCAGCCGCGCACAAATCTTTCGTCGCGGCGATTTCCCTCGATACGAAGTTGCGCTAGAACGCGGCCGAGTTTTCCCCCGCGAGAAGGACTATCCATGACTGTGCGCAACCTCTTCCTTCTGCCCGGCGACGGCATCGGCCCGGAAGCCATGGCGGAAGTCCGCAAAATCATCGCCTACATGAATGCCGAGCTTGGTGCCGGCTTCGTGACCGACGAGGGCCTGGTCGGCGGTTCGGCCTATGACGCCCATGGCCAGGCGATCTCGGAAGCGGACATGAAGAAGGCGCTGACCGCCGATGCGGTGCTGTTCGGCGCCGTCGGCGGTCCGAAGTGGGATGCGGTGCCCTACGAGGTGCGTCCGGAAGCCGGGTTGCTGCGTCTGCGCAAGGATCTCGAACTGTTCGCCAACCTGCGCCCGGCGATCTGCTATCCGGCACTGGCCGCCGCCTCGTCGCTGAAGCCCGAGCTGGTCGAAGG
>NZ_LMJJ01000041.1 GCF_001429285.1 Ensifer sp. Root278 | reverse complement strand
CCGCCGCCCACGTTTCTCTTTCTCTATATTCAATTGTCAAAAAACCGACGAACTCACCGTCCGTCAAACCGTTTCCTCAAAGCCCGAAACTCGCGTCCCAGACCCCAAAATCAGCCTCAGCCAACCAGGGAAACTCTAGAGCGAAGGTCGTCGTCGCCAGCAGCGCCGCCGCCCTCGTCAGTGATCGGGCTTATAGACCCCCAGCCTCACAGACGTCAACAGGCTTTTTGGAAAAAAATGACAGATTTCTGACAAAGGCCGGAAACGCAGGGCTTTGAGCCCCCAAAAAAGTTTTACCCTCTCTCCCGGGCCTGTGGAGACACATTTTGGCCCTCACTTTTTCACAATCCGCCGATCTAAGCGAGAACGACGATGCTTCGCGGATGCTTTCGCGCGGGTAGGCGTGGGATCTCTTGGATATCCGCCCTCTCCCCTCCCCCGCGATTTGACTCCGTTACGCGAAAGATGCACATCTTCGCGCAACGTATCGCAGGCAAGAATACGGTTTAGAGAAATCGGGGACACTCAGTTCGGCATGAACACCGACAAGAACATGGTCAGGTCGCTCGGCGATCAGCCGCCGATCCTTGCGCATGGCCGCCGCGCGCCCGACAGGCGTGAGATCTCCCTCCGCTGGCTTTCCGGCACCTTTCTGACCGGCATCACCTCAAGCCTTCTTATGGGCGTTGCTCTTTTTGCAGCACTCGACGGGCGCCAACAGTTGGCCATCCCCGCCGAAGCCTATGCGGCGCTCGACAGCGCGCCGAACGGAGACGAGCAGGCACGCGCGGTGCGCGGCGGTCGCATCCTTTCGCCCAAACTCGTCGCCAAGCCGGCCGACAAGACCGTCATGGAAGTTTCCACCATGACCCATGACGGCGAGAAGGAAGTGGTGCGCAAGCAGCCTTTCGTTCACGTCAAGATGGCGCTTGCCGCCAACCATCAGCCCTCGGAAAACTATCCGGACTTCGATCCGCTGGCGATCTTTTCCACGGACAAGGCGGACGAGGAATCCCCGGTCGCCCGCACCGGTACGCTCTATGGCTCGAACGTCGATTCCGAAGTGGCGCTGAAGACCGTCGATTTCCCGCTGAAAGGTGGCGTTGCCTTCGACAGCTCGATGTCGCTCGAAGAGGTCGAGGAAAATGTCCGCACCAACGGTTCGGTCCTGACCGAGGGCAGCACCCAGGTCGCGTCACTCTATTACGTCGATCCGCAGCGCTTCGCGTCGGAGAGCGACGGGCTTGACCTGCTTCAGGGCCTGACCGCCCGTATCGTCGAGCAGAACAAGAGCGATGCCGCCTACGAGACCATCGACGAAGAAAGCACCGAATACGCCGACGACATCATTCCGGTGCGGCGTCAGACCGACATCGCGACCGTCATGGTCAATGCCGGTTATGCCAAGGCGCAGGCCGACGACGCCGCCGGCTATATCGGCGACGCGCTCGGTGCGAACGAACTGAGCGAGGGCGATGTTCTGCGCATCGGCATCATTCAGAACGGCGAAGCGCAGAAGGGCGACGAGGCCCGCATCGTGCGCGCCACCATCTATTCGCGCAACCGCCATGTGCTGACGATGGCGGTCGACGACAAGGGCCGCTTCGTTCCGGGTGCGGAACCGCCGAAGCTCGACGCGGTCGCCACCGCCTTCGATGACAACGGCGCGCCGGTCATGACCAGCAGCCACGATCTGCCGCGCGTCTATGATGGCATCTACCGCGCCGCTCTTTCCTATGGCATGAGCGCCGACATGGTCAGCCTCGTCGTCAAGCTGCTCGCCAGCAACGTCGATTTCCAGGCGCAGCTGAAGCCGACGGACTCGCTTGAAGCCTTCTTCTCCGTGACCGACGAACGCGGCATGGCGACGGAAGAATCCGAGCTTCTCTATGTCCGCGCCAAATTCGGCGATGCGGTCACCGCCTTCTACCGGTTCCAGGATCCGGAAGACAATTCGATCGACTACTTCGATACCGAAGGCAAAAGCATCCGCCAGTTCCTGCTGCGCAACCCCGTGCCGAACGGCCATTTCCGCTCCGGCTTCGGCATGCGCCGCCACCCGATCCTCGGCTTCTCGCGCATGCATACCGGCGTCGACTGGGCCGCGCCGCGCGGAACACCGATCATTGCTGCCGGCAGCGGCGTCGTGGAAAAGGCCGGCTGGGATTCCGGCGGCTATGGCAACCAGACTCTGATCCGCCACGCCAACGGCTACGTGTCGTCGTACAACCACCAGAGCGCCATCGCCAAGAACGTCAAAGTCGGCAACAAGGTCGTCCAGGGCCAGGTGATCGGCTGGGTTGGCACAACGGGCCTTTCGACCGGTCCGCACCTGCATTACGAGTTGATCGTCAACGGCAACAAGGTCGATCCACTGCGCATCCGCCTTCCCGGCGGCAAGTCGCTTTCCGGCGACGCGCTGGCGAAGTTCGAGAAGGAGCGCGATCGCATCGACGAGTTGCTGAACAAGGATGGCGCCGAAGTCGCAAGCAACTAGGCACCCCTCCCCTCTTCCAAAGTCTGCACAAGCAAAAAAGGCCGCCCCGAAGGGCGGCCTCTGTGTTTGATGCCTTGTCAGGCGGCTTCCTTGTCCGCCGTCGCTCCGCGCTTGAAGTTGAGGCGGTCGGAGCCGGCAAGCACCTTGACGGACGAACCATCCGGGAACTCGCCCTGCAGGATCTTCTCGGCGAGCGGATCCTGCAGGTATTTCTGGATCGCCCGCTTCAGCGGACGTGCACCATAGGCCGGGTCGTATCCCTTGTCGGCAAGGAAGGCTCGAGCGTCATCCTCAAGCTCCAGCGTGATCTTGCGCTCGGTAAGCAGCTTGCGCAGCCTTTCGAGCTGGATATCGACGATCGCACCCATCTCCGAGCGACGCAGCCTGTGGAACAGGATGATCTCGTCGACGCGGTTGAGGAACTCCGGCCGGAAGGCCGACTTGACGACATCCATCACCTGGTCGCGAACGACATCGCTGTCTTCGTTTTCGCCAAGTCCGACCAGATACTCAGCCCCGAGGTTCGAGGTCATGATGATCATCGTGTTGCGGAAGTCGACGGTGCGGCCCTGACCATCGGTCAGGCGACCGTCATCGAGCACCTGCAGGAGCACGTTGAAGACATCCGGATGCGCCTTCTCGATCTCATCGAACAGTACGACCTGGTAGGGCCGGCGACGGACGGACTCGGTCAGGGCTCCGCCTTCCTCGTAGCCGACATAGCCGGGAGGTGCACCGATCAGCCGGGCCACGGAGTGCTTCTCCATGTATTCCGACATGTCGATACGCATCAGCGCGGTCTCGTCGTCGAAGAGGAAACGGGCAAGCGCCTTGGTGAGCTCCGTCTTGCCGACGCCAGTGGGCCCAAGGAAGATGAACGAGCCGATCGGCCGGTTCGGATCCTGAAGCCCGGCACGCGAGCGCCTGACCGCACGGGAGACCGCCTGCACGGCGTCGCCCTGGCCAACGACCCACTTCGCCAGTTCGTCCTCCATCCTGAGCAACTTGTCGCGTTCGCCTTCCAGCATCTTGTCAACAGGGATGCCGGTCCAGCGCGAGACGACATGCGCGATGTTGTCGGGGGTCACGACCTCCTGCACCATCGGGTTGGCATTGGCGTTTTCCTGGCTTTCGGCATCGGAAAGCTCCTTCTCGAGCTTCGGAATGACACCGTAGGTCAATTCGCCGGCGCGCTGGAACTCGCCCTTGCGCTGGACGATCGCCAGTTCGTTGCGGGCTTCGTCAAGCTGCTTCTTGAGATCGGCAGCCCGGCCGAGCTTCTGCTTCTCGGCCTGCCAGCGGGCCGTCAGGGCCGATGCCTGCTCTTCGAGCGAAGCGAGGTCAAACTCGAGCTTCTCCAGCCGATCCTTCGACGATGCATCGGTTTCCTTCTTCAGGGCCTCGCGCTCGATCTTCAGCTGGATGATGCGTCGGTCGAGCTCATCGAGCTCTTCAGGCTTGGAGTCCACCTGCATCCGCAGACGCGACGCCGCTTCGTCCATGAGGTCGATCGCCTTGTCCGGTAGGAACCGGTCCGTAATGTAGCGGTTGGAGAGCGTCGCGGCGGCAACCAGCGCCGAATCCGAGATCCGGACCTTGTGGTGCTGCTCGTACTTCTCCTTCAGGCCGCGCAGGATCGAGATCGTGTCCTCGACCGTCGGCTCCTCGACCATGACAGGCTGGAACCGGCGGGCGAGCGCCGCGTCCTTCTCCACGTGCTTGCGATATTCATCAAGCGTAGTGGCGCCAACGCAATGCAGCTCGCCGCGCGCAAGCGCCGGCTTCAAGAGGTTGGAGGCATCCATTGCTCCTTCCGCCTTGCCGGCACCGACCAGCGTGTGCATCTCGTCGATGAACAGGATGATCTCGCCGTTTTCGGCCTGCACCTCGTTGAGAACGGCCTTCAGCCGCTCCTCGAACTCGCCGCGATACTTCGCACCGGCAATCAGCGCGCCCATGTCGAGCGCCATCAGCCGCTTGTCCTTGAGGCTTTCCGGCACGTCGCCATTGACGATGCGCAGGGCAAGGCCCTCGGCGATCGCGGTCTTGCCGACGCCGGGCTCACCGATCAGCACCGGGTTGTTCTTGGTGCGGCGCGACAGCACCTGGATGGTGCGGCGAATCTCGTCGTCACGGCCGATCACCGGGTCAAGTTTGCCTTCACGGGCATCGGCCGTCAGGTCGCGCGCATATTTCTTGAGGCTGTCGAACCCTTGCTCTGCATTTGCGCTATCGGCGGTGCGGCCCTTGCGGATGTCGTTGATCACCTGGTTGAGCTTGGTCGGGGTCACGCCGGCCTTGGCGAGAATGCCTGATGTCGCGGCCGAGCTCTCGATCGCAAGCGCCAGCAGCAGCCGTTCGACGGTGACAAAGCTGTCGCCAGCTTTCTTCGCGGCCTCTTCGGCACTCGAAAAGACCCGGGCGAGCGGCTGCGACAGGTAAACGGAGCCATTGCCACCGGAAACTTTGGGAAGCTTGGCAAGTGCTGCATCATTGCCAGCGCGCGCCTCGCGGGCGTCGCCCCCGGCGCGCTCGATCAGCGAAGCGGCCATGCCTTGATCGTCGTCGAGCAGCACTTTCAGCACATGCTCGGGCGTGAACTGCTGATGTCCTTGCGCCAGCGCATAGGTCTGCGCCGACTGCAGAAAACCGCGCACGCGCTCGGAATATTTTTCAATGTTCATACTCTACCTCCATAACCCGGCAGGCCCATCGCGTGGCACCCGTCGGTGGTTCAGGATCAGGCTCCCGCATTCGGCAAGCCTGTCAGTGTGGAGCGATCACCGCCTTGCGCCGGATCAACGCATCCGAAGCGAATATGGGGCACCGATTTTGGAAATTAAAGAGCCGTCGCTGGTCTCCGGCCGGAAATCTGCAACCGAAAAATGCGACCGCCCGACGGATTGCAGCGCGGCCGCATTTATACTCAAGGAGGCGAGAAGCCGGTTGGTTCGCTAAGCCGCCATCAGCGACCGTTCGGCGAATGAAGCACCGAACTCTTTCATGCGCCGAACGTAGTAGGCGGGGTCGATCAAAACCTCCGGGAGGTAGAGGCCAGGGGCTGACGCTTCGCCACCTTCAAGGCCGAGCATACGTTCCACCGCCAGCGCGACACCAAGGGCGGTTAGCGGCGCCTGGCCTTCGGGGTGCACGATCTCATGGCGATGGTCGAGAGGCTGGCCATCCTTCCCCCGCCCCGCGATCTCGATGACGATCTCAGTCGAAAACAGCTCGCCGCGGCGCCGGCTCGCGGATTCGCTAAAGGCAAGGTCCAGCCGGATGTTGGCTGCATTGGTCCGAGCCGCAAGCGCCATGACATCGAAGGGCGAATAGGCGACCGCATCGAGTTCGACACCGTCGACGCTGACGTAGCGCGCCTTCGAATCCTCGCCGCCGGCCCAGTGGAGCCTGCCGGCCTTGACGGTCAAGGCCGCCGGCGCGAGGCCGGTGATGCGATTGTAATCGGCAAGTGCTGCCGGCCCGCCCATGTCCTGTTCGTCAAGCAGGACCCCGATGCGGATCATGTCGATTGCCTCATATGCCTTGGCGAATTCGAGGATCGGGAAGATGGCGGCCCCGGCAAGCCAGTGGCTGGCGAGCAGGATCGGCGCCTTCTCCGGCGCGTGGATATATTGCGCCATTTCCGGCCCCACTTCGAAGGTGCCGCTGGAAAGGCTGATATAGGGGACGCCATGGCGCTGGGCAAAGCGCATCGAGCTCAGCTTCTCGTCCTTCAGGAAAATGACGACGGCGCTGAAACGCGGCTCATCGCCGACACCAAGATCGGCCCGCTCCAAGTCGATACTGACACCGATTGCCCCGCCCACTTCGCGCGCAACCGCTTCGGCCTTGCCGAGATCACGGCCACCGATGGCGATCGGCAGTGTAGGGTGGAGCCGGCGGATGATTTTCGCCGCCTGCGATCCGACAACCCCGGAACCGCCGATGATCAAAACAGGCTGAAACTTGCTCGACATCTTCCTATCTCCTAAACGAAAGGTGTCCGGCTGATTGCCGAACCTACCATTAGTAACTTACTATTGGTAGATAGGTTGCCGAACGCCGATTTCAAGAGCCACGAGCCGACGCGAAAAGGATTGCGATCGATGGCCCCGACCAAAAGCCGAAAGCTCGCCAAGCCCGAACGGCGTGCCCAGTTGATCGAGACCGCCAAGGAGATCCTGCGCGAGTGCGGCGCCGACGCCCTGACGCTCGGCCACCTCGCCGAACGCGCCGGCGTCAGCAAGCCGATCGCCTACGAGCATTTCGGCACGCGCGAGGGGCTTTTGATCGCGCTTTCCCAGGAAATCGAAGACCGCCACGCAACCAAACTGCAGGCCGCGCTTACGGGGGCACCGAAAGAGCTCGATGCGGTCGCCGACATCATCAGCTCGGTTTACATCGACTGTGCCGTCGACAGTGGTGAGGAATGGCAGGCCATCTCAGGAGCGCTACGCGGCAACGCGGACATGATCGCGACGCAGCAGCAACAGGTCGACGACTATGTCGCCGCGATCCAGGCGGCACTCGGACCCTTCGCGAAAATTCCCTCCGACGATTTGCGCCTGCGCTGCACCGGTATCGCAGGAGCAGCCGAGGCGATCGGCCGCGAGCTGATCCGCGGCCGGACGAACGAGACGGCCGCCAGCGCCAATCTTGCCGCACTGATCGTCGACAGCGTCGACGTTTGATCACCGATGACCAGACAAAGAAAAACCCGGCCGTGACAGGCCGGGTTTTTGTCGTGCCCTGAGAATGGGCAACGCTGATAGACCGCCGCTTATTCGGAAGCGGCGAGCGCCGGTGCTTCCGGAGCGGCATCGCCCGAAGCCTGGGCTTCGTCAGCGGCACCTTCCTGTGCGCTGCGGCGCGGACGGCGTGGACGCGGCGCGTTGCGGCGGCGGGATGCGGCGCGGCCGGAGGCAGCCGGGGCTTCCTCTTCCATCGCGACTTCCGCCGGTGTGCCTTCGATCACCGGCTGCGGGCCCGTGCCGTCGATGACGACAGGCTGCGGCTCGGGAGCAGGTGCCTGAGCTGCGGCAACCGGGGTCGGCATGTCGTCGCTGTAGCCCTGATCCAGATCGTCCTGGTCCTGATCGGACCCGTCGTGGCCGCGGAAATCCTGACGGTCATCACGCTGGAACCGGTCCTGCATCTGCGCCTGTGCGGCAGCAATGATGCGGTTGTAGTGTTCGGCGTGCTGAAGGTAGTTTTCTGCGATGACGCGGTCGCCGGAGCTCTGTGCATCGCGCGCAAGCGCTGAGTACTTCTCGGCGATGTGCTGAGCAGTACCGCGAATCTTCACATCCGGGCCGGAGCTGTCATAGGTCCGCGTCAGCGGGTTCGAGCCCTTGCGGTTGTGGTTGTTGTTATTTCCATTGTTATTGTTGTTGCTATTGTTATTCCGCCCGCGGCCGCGCTTGTTTTGCTGTCCTGGCCTCATAGTGCATTCACCCGAATTCTCTTGATAATGATGATCATGTGGTTTCGTCTTCCGGCCGGATCCGTTCACGCCCGACAGAACACGCGCCGTTGCGCTCGCACAATGGCGGCTTCGGCGCCGACTGGCGTCAAATTAACAGGTACCCGCACAAGGCACTTGTTGAACCCTAGCAACTCTTTCTTGAGAGCAATCCCCGTGGCCAGGTCATACCGGAACGAATCTTAGGTCCATGACCTTCTGCCCAGTGCGCGGGCAAACTAGCCCGCTTCCTCTGGGATTCCAAGCCCTTTCTTTGCCTGTGCAAGAAAGAAGATGCGTCAGTGCAGCATTTTTTCAACGGTTTGTGTCGCGTTCGAAGATCAGGACGCGGTCATTACCGCCGAGATCCTTCGCCTCTTCACGCAGACGGAAATTTTCGGCGCTAAACAACGCCGTCACCGCCTCTTTCTGGTCGAAACCGATTTCCAAGCCTATCACGCCGTTTGTCTCAAGATGATGACCAGCCTGAGAAGCGATGGCGCGATAGGCATCAAGCCCGTCTTCTCCGCCATCAAGCGCTGCGGCCGGGTCGTGAAGTCTCACCTCCGGCTCAAGCTCATGGACGACACTGGACCGGATATACGGCGGATTTGAGACGATCACATCGTAGCGACCATCCACCTTTTCGTACCAGTTGCTGAGAAGCGGCCGGAACCGATCCGCAAGACCGAGCGCAGCTGCATTCGCCGTCGCCGTTGCCAGTGCGTCCTTGGATATATCGGTAGCCGTGCCCCCTGCTTCAAGAACTTGCGACAGCAGCGCGATACAAATCGCCCCAGTACCGGTGCCGAGATCGATAAGCGCGCAACCGCCCTTTCGCGCTACCACCGCACGCAGATAAGGGATCATCCGATCGACGAGCGTCTCGGTGTCCGGGCGAGGCTCCAGCGTTTCCTTCGAAAGTTTCAGCGGCAGGCCGAAAAATTCGCGTTCACCAAGAATACGGTAGACCGGTTCGCGTGCCAGTCGCCGCGCCACCGCCACCCGGATCCGGGTAGCGTCCTCATCCGAAATCGGGTCCCTGCCCCGAGACACGACCGCGCTCAGCGACATGTAGAGCAGGCCGGAGATCAGATGCCGCACATCGAGCGCCGCATTCTCTATGCCGCCCGCTTGCAGGCGGTCGCGGCTTTCGGCAACGAGGCTCGCGAGCGTTTCCGCCATGGCTCAGCCCCGCTGTTCGCCAAGCAGCGCCAGCTGGCTCGCCTGGTAGTCGGCAAGCAGCGCATCGACGACCTCGTCGATCTCGCCCATCATCATCCGATCGAGCTTGTAGAGCGTCAGGTTGATGCGGTGATCGGTGAGGCGGCCCTGCGGGAAATTATAGGTGCGAATGCGCTCGGAGCGGTCGCCCGAGCCCACTTGGCTCTTGCGGTCGGCCGAGCGTTCGCTGTCGGCGCGCTGGCGCTCCATATCGTAGAGGCGCGAGCGCAGGACCTGCATCGCCTTTGCCCGGTTCTGGTGCTGCGACTTTTCCGAACTGGTGACGACGAGACCGGTCGGAAGGTGGGTGATGCGCACGGCCGAGTCCGTCGTGTTGACGTGCTGACCGCCGGCACCCGACGAACGCATGGTGTCGATGCGGATATCCTCGGGCCGGATCTCGATGTCGATGTCTTCGGCCTCAGGCAGCACGGCGACGGTTGCCGCCGATGTATGAATACGGCCGCTCGCCTCGGTTTCCGGTACACGCTGCACCCGGTGCACGCCGGATTCGAATTTCAGCCGCGAGAACACCCCGCGCCCGGAAACTGTTGCGATGATTTCCTTGAACCCGCCGGCCTCGCCGTCGCTCGCCGAAAGCACCTCGACGCGCCAGCCCTTGCCGGCCGCGTAGCGCTCGTACATGCGGAAGAGATCGCCGGCAAAAAGCGCCGCTTCCGATCCGCCGGTACCGGCGCGAATTTCGAGGATCGCACTCTTCTCGTCGGCCGCATCCTTCGGCAGAAGCAGGATCTGGATTTCCTGCTCCAGTGCCTCGATCGTCGCTTCGACCTCGGGCTTTTCCATTTCGGCGAGATCGCGCATCTCCCGATCGGTCGATTTGTCCGCGAGCATGGCAGTGATGTCGGCAAGCTCGGTCATCGCCTTCTCGTAGGCGCGGATCTTCGTCACGACCGGCTGCAGTTCGGAATATTCCGAGGCGAGCTTGACATAAACGTCCGCGGCCGGGCCGGCCGACATGCGGGCCTCGATCTCACCGAACCGCCGTTCCAGTTCGCGCATCTTTTCAACGGGAAGCTTTGCCAAGTCTCACTCCAAATGCATCTCCCCTCGCCCGGATCATGGTCCGGACGAGGGTCGCGACGCGTCAATTCAATCTAAACCGGAATGCCGTTTTCCGCGGCGAAATCCACCAGCATCTGGCGAACGGACGTCTGGTCGCGTGTGTCGTCCAGCGCCGCATTGAGCGCGGCACCAAGCTTGCCCGCGTCGAGCGCCAGCAGCATCGCCTTGATCGGCCCTACGGCCGTCGGCGACATCGAAACCGAACGGAAACCTAAGCCCAGCAACGCCATGGCCGAGAGCGGCTTGCTCGCCATCTCGCCGCAGAGCGTCACCGGGGTTTCGTGCCGGTCGCCGGCGCGCACGATGTCGCGCAGGATCCTGAGGAACGGCCGCCCGAGCACGTCGAAGCGATCGGATACGCGGGCATTGCCCCGATCGACCGCCATCGCGAACTGGAAGAGATCATTCGAGCCGACCGAGACGAAGTCCACTTCCATCATCAGTTCGTCGAGCTGCCACAAGAGCGCCGGCACCTCCAGCATGGCGCCGAACTGCAGCTTGCGCGGCAACTGTTCGCCAAGTTTCGACTGCCGCTCGATTTCCTTCTGCAGCAGGTCGCGTGCAATCCTGAGTTCGGAAACTTCGGTGACCATCGGCAGCATCAGCTTGAGCTCGGCACCGGCCGCCGCGCGCAGCATCGCGCGAAGCTGGGTCCGCAGCAGACCTGGGCGATCAAGCGAAAGCCGGATCGCGCGCCAGCCGAGCGCCGGATTTTCCTCTTCCGCGGCGCGGAAATAGGGGACGACCTTGTCGCCGCCGATGTCGAGGGTGCGGAAGGTCACGGGCTTTCCGCCCGTCTGCTTCAGCACACTGCGGTAAAACGCTTCCTGTTCTTCCGCCTTCGGCATGGTCGAGGCGATCATGAACTGAAGTTCGGTGCGGAACAGGCCGATGCCTTCTGCCCCCGCCTCGTTCAGATGCGGCAGGTCCACGAGCAGGCCTGCATTCATTTGCAGCGTGATGCGCTTGCCGTCTCTGGTCAGCGGCTCGACGTCCTTCAGCGCCCGGAACTGCGCCTGGCGCCGTGCCCGGAAGCGAACCTTTTCCTCGTAGGCGCGCTGCAGGTCGGCGAGCGGCCGCAAGTGCACCTTGGCATCGTCGCCGTCGATGATGATCGCATCGCGGTTTTCCGCAAGCGCCACCGCGCCCGTCGCCTGGCCAATGACCGGAATGCCCATGGCACGGGCGACGATCACCACGTGGCTGGTGACGGCGCCCTCTTCGAGCACCAGACCGCGCACGTTTTCGCGCGGATAGTCGAGCAGTTCGGCAGCGCCCATGGCACGCGCGACGATCACCGCATCGGTCGGGAAGTCGCTGGCCGAAAGCTTGGCGCCATAGCCGGAAAGCTGGCGCAGCAGGCGGTTGGCCAGATCGTCGAAATCATGCATGCGCTCGCGCAAGTACGGGTCCGTCAGCCGGATCATCCGCGCCTTGGTTTCGCTCTGGACGCGCTCGACTGCCGCCTCCGCCGTCAGGCCGTTGCGGATCGCCTCTTCGAGCTTGCGCACCCAGCCGCGATCATGGGCGAACATCCGGTAGGTTTCGAGCACTGCCCGATGCTCGCCCTCCATCGACACCTCGCGGCGCGACAGCATGTCGTCGATCGAGATGCGCAGCGACCCCAGCGCTTCGGCAAGTCGCTGCAATTCCTGGTCGGTGTCCTCGTTGAGGAGGTTGGTGACGACGATCCTCGGTTCGTGCAGGACGACATAGCCAAGGCCAATGCCTTCGCCATAGCTGTTGCCCTCGATCGAGACGGGACGCGAGAGGTCGAGCTCGAGGCCCGGCTTGGTGATCTTCTTGAGTTCACCGGTCGCCACCATCTCGGCGAGAACCATGGCGGTCGTCTCGAGCGCCTCGACCTCGTCCTCGCGATAGTTGCGCATCGCCTTGTTCTGGACGACGAGAACGCCAAGCGCGCGGCCCGTGCGCAGGATCGGCACGCCGAGGAAGGAATGGTAGATCTCTTCACCGGTTTCCGGCAGGTAGGTAAAGGCCGGGTGCGACTGGGCGTCGGAAAGATTGAGAGGCCGCGCCGAGGCGGCGATGGTGCCGACGAGGCCCTGCCCCATCTTCAATTGCGCCAGGTGGACGGCCGCCTTGTTCAGACCTTCCGTCGCGTAGAGTTCGAGCACGCCGTCGGAACGTAGCACATAGACCGAACACACTTCCGCAACCATGTTCTGCGCGATCTGGCGCACGATACGGTCAAGGCGCTCCTGCGGCTCCAGCGGTTCCGCCATCAACTCGCGCAACCGCTTGAGGAGAACGCGCGGACCTGCGGAAAGGTCTCTCATCGCGTGGGGTCTCCCGAAATAGAGGTGACGGCGGCAAGGGGATACGCGGGCAAAACCGCCGCGAATCCCAAATCGGTCGTCTGTCGATTAACTCTTATCGAGACCGTAAGCGGAATGCAAAGTGCGAACCGCCAATTCCGCATAGGGACCGTCGATCAGGATCGAAATCTTGATCTCGGAAGTGGTGATCGCCTTGATGTTGATGCCCTTGTCGGCAAGCGCGCGGAATGCGGACGCGGCGACGCCGGCATGGCTGCGCATGCCGATGCCGATGACCGATACCTTGACGAGGCCGGCCTCGGACTGGACGACGTCGTAGCCGATCTTTTCCTTGTTGTCGCCGAGCACCTTCAGTGCCTTGTCGACATCGCCCGACGGAACCGTGAAGGTCATGTCGGTCTTCGAACCGTCCTCGGAGATGTTCTGAACGATCATGTCGACGTTGATATGGGCTTCAGCAAGCGGGCCGAAGATCGCAGCGGAGACGCCCGGCCGGTCGGCGAGACGGCGCAGCGAAATCTGGGCTTCATCCTTGGCATAGGCAATGCCGGTTACGACTTCCTGTTCCACGATCTCATCCTCATCACAAATCAGCGTACCGGGCGGATTGAGAAGGTCACCCATGCCCGGCGCATCGGGATCTTCGAAAGACGACCGCACGAAGGTGCGGACCTTGTGCACCATGGCAAGCTCGACCGAGCGCACCTGCAGCACCTTGGCGCCGAGCGATGCCATTTCCAGCATTTCCTCGAACGCGATTTTCTTCAGCCGCCGCGCCTTCGGCTCGATGCGCGGGTCGGTCGTATAGACGCCATCGACGTCGGTATAGATGTCGCAACGGTCGGCCTTGACGGCAGCGGCGATAGCAACGGCCGAGGTGTCGGAACCGCCGCGGCCGAGTGTGGCGAGGCGATTATCGGGACCGAGACCCTGGAAGCCGGCAACGACAGCTACCTGGCCCTCGCCCATGCGGCGAATGATCTCGGCGCCGTCGATATCGAGGATGCGGGCAGCGCCATGGGCGTTGTCGGTGCGGATCGGGATCTGCCAACCCTGCCAGGAGCGGGCGTTGATGCCCATCGACTGCAGCGCGATCGAAAGCAGACCGGACGTCACCTGTTCGCCGGAAGCAACGATCGCATCGTATTCGCGCGCGTCGTAGAACGGCGAGTTGGCGCCGGTTGCCTTCGGCATGTTCTGCACCCAGCCGACCAGCTCATTGGTCTTGCCGGACATGGCGGAAACGACGACGGCGACTTCGTGGCCGGCATCGACCTCGCGTTTCACATGGCGGGCGACATTGTGGATGCGGTCCAAATCAGCGACGGAGGTTCCGCCGAATTTCATCACGATGCGTGCCATGTGCCTCTACCGGTACCCAATTTAGCGCGCGTAGGCGCGCGTGACAGGAAAGCCCCCGCCGGCGCCCGACGGTCAAAAAGCTTGGGAGACTTCTCGGACATCGGCAGTCACCGCTTCGGGGAGCGGAAAGTCGCGGCGTCTCTTAGCGGATCAGGGGGCGGCACGCAATGGCACGCGGACACAGATTCGGGGCTCGCCGCGCACCACGACCCCGCATTTCGCAACAATATTGCCCAGGACAGGAATTCACGGAAATATCCGTACCGATAGACCCCGCAATGCCACGTTGAAAATTACCGGCTTCGATGCTAAAGGTGGCTCGCAACTTGAATTCGAGAAAGGGGGGCTGCACGTGATGACATTTTTCCGGCACCACCGCCAGCGTGGCCCCGTCCAAGCCCTGCAGATGCGTTTGCAGGGCTGACCAGACATCCTTTCGCGAAAATCGCGATCCTATCCCTGGTCTGCCCAGAGTGATGCAGTGCGGAACCGTTTCGGTTTAAGCGCCTGCATCGTCTTCCAATACCGAGCTGACTGCCCGTTGACAGCATGCGTGCTGTTCCGGGTCCAATCATCAGAAAACCCGGCCTGAAGTGCCGCCACGGATGTCTCATCGTCGCTCGCGCAGTCCAGAGATCGACCATGGCCTTGATCAATATCCGCAACCTCGGCGTCAGCCTGAGCGCACCGCTTTTTTCCAACCTCAACCTCTCCGTCGCCGCCGGTGACCGTATCGGCATCGTCGCCGCGAATGGCCGCGGAAAGACGACCCTGCTGAAATCGATCGCAGGCAGCTTCGATCCGACGGCCGGGGAAATCACGCGCTCACGCAGCCTGACCATCGGCCATGTCGAGCAGAACGTTGCGGCCGCCTTGCTGCCCCTCTCCTTCCACGACGCCGTTCTTTCGGCCCTTCCGGCCGACCAGGCGGAAAATGAGAGCTGGCGCGTCGACATCGTGCTCGATTCGCTCGACGTGCCGGAAGTGCTGCGCCAGCGTGCGGTCTCGGAACTGAGCGGCGGCTGGCAGCGGCTCATGCTTCTCGCCCGCGTCTGGGTCAGCGATCCGGACGCCCTGCTCCTGGACGAGCCGACCAACCACCTCGATCTCGCCAAGATCGCCCGGCTCGAAGCCTGGCTGAACGCCCTGCCGCGCGACGTGCCGGTGCTCGTCGCCAGCCACGACCGCGCCTTCCTGGACGCCACCACCAACCGGACGCTGTTCCTCAGACCCGAGCAATCGCCAATCTTCGCGCTCCCCTATTCGCGGGCGCGCGCTACCCTCGATGAAGTGGACGCCTCCGAGGAGCGGCGCTATCAGCGTGACATGAAGGTGGCGCAACAGCTTCGCCGCCAGGCCGCCAAGCTCAACAACATCGGCATCAATTCCGGCAGCGATTTGCTGACCGTGAAGACGAAACAGTTGAAGCAGCGAGCCGAACGGCTGGAGGACGCGGCGAAACCTGCGCATCAGGAGCGCTCCGCCGGCGCGATCCGGCTCGCCAACCGCGGCACCCACGCCAAGATCCTGGTGACACTGGACGACGTCCCGGTCGAAACGCCGGACGGCACGGCGCTCTTCCGCACCGGCAAGCGCTGGATCTGCCAGGGCGACCGCATCGTGCTCTTGGGCGAAAACGGCGCCGGCAAGACGCGGCTCGTCAACCTGATCCGTGCCGCGATCGAGGAGCCCGGCCGCGCGCCGGAAGCGCTGAAGGCGACGCCTTCGCTGGTGCTCGGCTACAGCGACCAGGCGCTTGCCGGGCTTTCGGACGACGAGACGCCGCTTGCCGCCCTTTCCCGTCGCTTCTCGCTGGGCGATCAACGGGCTCGCACACTGCTCGTTGGCGCCGGTGTCGGCATCGACATGCAGGAAAAAGCAATCGCCAGGCTCTCCGGCGGTCAGAAGGCCCGCCTCGCCATGCTGGTGCTGCGCCTGAAGGAGCCGAATTTCTACCTGCTCGACGAGCCGACCAACCATCTGGACATCGAGGGCCAGGAGGCGCTCGAGGCGGAGTTGCTGAAACACGAGACGAGCTGCCTTCTGGTCTCCCACGACCGCAGCTTCGTGCGCAATGTCGGCAACCGCTTCTGGCTAATCGAAAAGCGCCGGCTGGTCGAAGTCGAAGACCCGGAAGACTTCTTCGCCGCAGCTGCGGCGAGCGAACTTGGCTAGCGATCGCGCAAGCGAACCCGATGGCACCCGTGACGCCCGCGATGAGCGGGCGTCACCTTCTGCATCGTAGCTACTGCATGTTTCCTTTAATCGTACCCGATTAAAGGACAAAAACATGCAGCAATTCAAAGTGCTACAGCGACCTTTGCGCGTCTGATAAGACGCGCGGCGCTGTAGGAAGGTGGCCGGGCGATCACGCAGGCGACCTCGCCGCCGTCGAAGACGTGCGTCGACCGAGCCTCGACGTTCCACCGATGGCGAAGAACTGCCGCTTCGATCCGCGCGCCAACCTCATCCGCACCCGTGGACGGCTCGTCGTGAAAGAGAAAGAGGCGCCCTTCCGGCTTCAACAGCCGTACCAGCGCAGCAAACTCACGCGTGGGATCGCCCCGCCTAAAGACGCCGACGCGGATCGCAAACACCTTGTCGAAGCGGCGATGATCCAGATCGAGTGAGCGAAGGTCCGCGACCTGCACGATGGCCCGCCCGGCAGCAAGGTGTACAGCATTTCGGCGCATTGCCGCCGCGACCATGGTGGCCGATCGATCGATGGCTACAATCCCCCCGTCGACAAGCCGCTCGCAAACGTTGGTCACTGCAACGCCGTGACCGCAGCCGATTTCGAGCAGCTGATCAGAAGGCTTCGGCGCAACGACAGCGACTGCCCAATCGCAAAACTATATCAGTTTTGCAAATCTTCCCCATGCCAGGACATGCAGCAACGGGAGAGAGACAATGCGCAGGGTCATCATGTGGGACATGGTCAGCGTCGACGGCTTCTTCGAAGCACCGGGGCATGACATCGGTTGGTTCGTCTTCGAGGACGAACTCGCCGCCTATATCGGCGAAACGCAACTCGAAGCGGACACTTTGCTCTTCGGCCGCGTGACCTATGAAATGATGGCGGCCTACTGGCCGTCCGCCGAAGGTAACATCGCCACCTTCATGAACGGCGTCGAGAAGTTCGTCTTCTCGCGCACGCTGACATCCGCCGATTGGCACAGGACGACACTCGTGACCGGCGACGCCGCCAAGGAAGTCGAACGGCTGAAGCAACGCGATGGCGGCACGATCTTCGTTTTCGGCAGTGCGGACTTCGCAGCAGGGCTGATCGCGAAGGGCCTCGTCGATGAGTATCGTCTCGGCATCAATCCGGTGCTTCTGGGCAACGGCGTGCCCCTGTTCAAGCCAGGGTTGAAGCGAACGGAACTCAAATTGACCCACGCTCGCCCACTGAAATCGGGCGTGGTCATCCTGCACTACCAGCCGCAGGCGGATGCGCAATAGAGCAGGTAGAACAACGCGCCCGCCTGGCCTGCGCCCATCTGGCCCATCACCGGCTCTTGACTTCCCTGCCTGATCGTCCGACTTCACGAGAGACGATGCAAGGAGACGGCGACATGAGCGAGACCGCACGCACGACGATCGACCAGAGCGAGGTAGACCGGTTCTCCGCCATGGCTGCGGAGTGGTGGGACCCGACCGGCAAGTTCCGGCCGCTGCACAAGTTCAATCCCGTTCGCCTTGCCTACATTCGCGACAAGGTGGCCGAACATTTCGGTCGCGATCCCAAGGGCCTGCAACCGCTGAAAGGTCTGCGGCTGCTCGATATCGGCTGCGGCGGCGGCCTCCTGTCCGAGCCGATGGCGCGCATGGGTGCAGACGTCCTCGGCGCCGATGCTTCGGAGAAAAACATCGGCATCGCCAAGACGCATGCGGCCGGAAGCGGCGTGGCGGTCGACTATCGCGCCGTGACCGCTGAGGCGCTGGCCGAAGCCGGCGAGAGTTTTGACATCGTGCTCAACATGGAAGTGGTCGAGCACGTCGCCGACGTCGATTTCTTCATGACCACCTGTGCCCATATGGTTCGACCTGGCGGTCTGATGTTCGTCGCCACGATCAACCGCACCATGAAGGCAGCAGCCCTTGCCATCTTCGCCGCCGAAAACGTGCTGCGTTGGCTGCCGCGCGGCACCCACCAGTATGAAAAGCTGGTGCGCCCGGAAGAACTGGAAAAGCCGCTCTCAGCGAGCGGTCTCGAAGTCACTGAACGCACCGGCGTCTTCTTCAATCCGCTCGCCAATCAGTGGAACCTGTCCAAGGATATGGACGTCAACTACATGCTCGTCGCCAAGCGTCCGCTGTAACGCCGCTGGCCGGCTCGTCTGCGGACTCAGCCGATCTCAGACTTGGCCTGCCATTCTCGTTTCAGCAGCGCATAGACGAGTTCGTCGCCCCAGGCGCCGTTGAACCGGTCATTCTCGATCAGATGCGCTTCGCGGCGCATGCCGAGACGTTCGACGACACCGACCGATCCCTTGTTCAGCGCATCGAGCCGGGCAAAAATCCGGTGGAAGTGCAGCGTCGAAAAGCCGAGATCGAGAATGGCGCGCATCGCCTCGGTGGCATAGCCCTTGCCGGCGAATGCCGGATTGAAGATGTAGCCGGTCTCCGCCTGCTCGGCCGCCCGGCTTGCGAGCTTCAGCAGCACCTCGCCAATCAGAGCGCCATCCTCCTGGCGTTCGACCGCGAACACCGCGACATCCCCGTCGTCAGCAAGTTGCGGCGCTGAAGCCTTGGCGAACTTCACCCGCGCAGCCGTCTCGTCCAGCGGTTCTTGATAGAGATAGCGATAGACGTCCGGCAGCCGGTGATAGGCGAAGAAGGCGGCAAAATCGTCGGGCACGAATGGCCG
Organism: Ensifer sp. Root278; assembly: GCF_001429285.1. Lineage (GTDB taxonomy): Bacteria > Pseudomonadota > Alphaproteobacteria > Rhizobiales > Rhizobiaceae > Ensifer. The sequence continues at coordinate 394,406 of NZ_LMJJ01000041.1, read as the reverse complement.
GATGACGAGGCGATCGGTGGAAATGCGAAGCTCGGACAATGTCATGGCTGAAAAATCTCCCATTGCGAAGCCGCGAAGTGGGAAGCAAGACGTTGTTTTTAAGGGGCCGGCAACAAATAACGCGAACCCGAGGCGCCAATAGACCGCGCGTCAGTTGACCTCGTCAGGCAAGATCGGCAGCGGCGCGACCGCAATTCCTTCCTCAAGCAGCGCCACGGCCTCTTCCGCCGTCGCCTTGCCGATCAGGCCACGTTCCTCCGCTTCGCCGTAGTGGATCTTGCGCGCCTCTTCTGGGAAACGCTCGCCGACATCTTCGGCGTTCTCGCGCACGGTCTTCACCAGTTCGCGGATCTTGGCGACCGTTTCCTTCTGCGCCTGATCCATAATCACCGCCCGTGTTGCTTCCTTCTTGCGCGCGGTCGCGACCGAAGGCGCCATCAGTTGCTTGGCAACGGATGTTGAATTGCAGGTGGGACAGGAAACCAGCTTGCGGTCGACCTGGCGGTCGAAATCGTCACTCGACGAAAACCAGCCTTCGAAGGCGTGGCAGTTGTCGCAGGAAATTGTATAGCGGATCAAGCGGCAACGCCTCCCTTCCCGGTTGGCACCACTTCATCGAGCACGAAACTGCGGGCGTTCTTCAGGTTCGGTATCTTGGCGCGTGCCGCATGCACGGCGGCGACATCAATTTCGGCAAGCACGATCGCCTCGCCGCTCAGTCCGGCCGAAGCAAGCACCCTGCCCCAGGGATCGACGATCATCGAATGGCCGAAGGTCTCGCGCCCGTCCTCATGCGTGCCACCTTGCGCCGCGGCGATGACGAAGAGACCGTTCTCGATCGCACGGGCGCGAAGGAGGATTTCCCAATGCGCCTCGCCGGTCTGGCGCGTGAAGGCGGCGGGAACCGACATGATCTCGGCGCCGGCGACCGCCTGTTGCCGGAAGAGCTCCGGGAAGCGCACGTCGTAGCAGATGGTGAAACCAAGCTTGCCAAACTCGAGATCGGCAATGCGTGCCGTGCTGCCGGGCTGATAGGCAGCACTTTCCCGCCAGCTTTCGCCATTGTCGAGGTCAACATCGAACATGTGGATCTTGTCATAGTCGCAGATCTTGTGACCGTCGGGTCCGAACAAGAGGCCGCGATTGGCGATCCTGCCGTCGGCAAGCGCGATCGGCGTCGAGCCGACATGGAGATAGATCCCGAGTTCACCGGCGAGCTTTGCCGCTGCACCGACAATGATGTCGTTCGCCTCATCTTTCAGGATCGCGCGCAGAGCCGCCCGGTCCCGCTGGAGCGCGCCGGTCATTTCCGGCGTCTGGACATAAATCGCCCCTTGAGCCGCCGCCTCGCGCACCAGCCGAACCATCGTCTCCGCGTTGTCTAGCGGATCGACGCCGGAGCACATCTGAATGGCTGCAGCCTTGAAGGTCATCGTCGTTCTACTCCTGGTGCACGCGACCAACACAGCCTCGCGTTGGCGATGTGCGAAACGTCAGATCCGCCTCAGGCAGCCAGCAAAGCATCGAGTTTGCCGGCGCGTTCCAGCGCGTGCAGATCGTCACAGCCGCCGACATGAATGTCGTTGATGAAGATCTGCGGGAAGGTCGAGCCGCCATGCGCCTTTTCGATCATCACCTGCCGCACCTTCGGATCATAGGTTGCGTCATGTTCGAGAAAGGGCACGCCCTTGGTTTCCAATAGTTTCTTGGCCGCCGAACAATAACCGCAGAACTGACGCGTATAAATGACCACTGAAGCCATGATCCTCAATCGCTCCTTCACCGGCCACCGTGCCGGATAACTGATTGTCATATAAGACCGGATATGGCTCTTGCAAAGGTCAAAACCGTGACCGGCCCGGCTCCCGCCCGCTTCAGCGCACGGGTCGCTGCGGAGACGGTTGCACCGGTCGTATATACATCGTCGACGAGAACCACGCTGTTCCCACGGAGACCCGCCTTGCCGCCTTCCGAGACCGCGAAGGCACCGCGCACATTGTCCTCACGTGCTTGCCTAGCAAGGCCCACCTGTCGGCTTGTGCGTCGGATACGCTTGAGCACATCGGGTTGATAAGGCCTGCCGGAGAGCTGCGCGATGGCCCGTGCCAGTTCCGCCGATTGGTTGAACCGACGCCTCCAGAGCCGAAAGGCATGCAATGGCACCGGGATGATCGCATCGGCCGAGGCGACCGCACCGTCACTCGCCCGGATCATCCATTCCGCCATCATCGGCGCAAGATCGGTGCGATCGCGATATTTGAGCCCGTGCACCAGATCGCGGGCAATGCCCTCATGGATTGCCACCGACCGCAGACGGTCGAAGGCCGGCGGATTGGCAATGGCTTCGGGCGAAACCGAGCCCGGCCCATGGTCGACCGAGAACGGCGTCCCGAGAATATCGCAAAAAGGGCGCTCGATCAGCGGCAGCGTCGACCAGCAAGGCGCGCAAACCGCGCGATGACTGCCCACCATCCGGCCGCAACCGCAACAGACCGGCGGATAGACGAGATCGACCGCCCCGGAGACGAGCCCCCGCAGCACCCGCCCCCACCCTTCCTCCGGAAACAGCGGTCTCTCCCATGCCATGCTGTTGACTTTGAACCTCCGAAGGTCTTTTTGCTGGCCAGCTTGCGGAGACAGTATCGTGGAAAAAATCTTTGACCAGAGCCTCGTCGAGGCACATCGGGCAAGGGCGCTCAGAAACGCCGATCCGAAGGCCGGTTTCCTTCTCGATATCGTCGCCCAGGAACTCGCCGAACGCGTCAGCGTGGTCGAACGTCACTTCGATCGCGCGCTGGAGTTGCACGGCTACACCGGGCAAACGGCCCACCATCTCATGGCAACGGGCAAGGTCGGTGCCGTCGAGCGCGTGGAAACGGATGCGCGATTTGGTTCTGCGCAAGCACCGGTAACGATCGCCTCGCTTGAAGAGGTTCCGGGCGAACCGGAAAGCTTTAACCTGGTGGTTTCGCCACTCTCCCTACACCTGACCAACGACACGCCGGGCGCCTTCATCCAGGTTCGTCGGGCGCTGAAGCCCGACGGGCTTTTTCTCGCCGCCATCCCGGGCAGCGGTACGCTGCAGGAACTGCGCGAAGCGCTCCTAGCCGCCGAGGCGGAATTGACGGGCGGAGCCAGTCCGCGGGTCATCCCCTTCGCCGATGTCCGCGATGTGGGCGCGCTGCTGCAACGCGCCGGCTTCGCGCTGCCGGTCACGGACACCGAAACCTATACGGTGCGTTACGATTCACTGTTTGCGCTGATGCGCGACTTGCGCGCCATGGGCATGGCCAGCCCGCTCACTGCCCGAAGCCGCCTGCCCGTTTCGCGTCGCTTCTTCCTGCGGGCCGCGGAAATCTATGCCGAACGCTTCTCCGATCCGGACGGCCGCGTCCGCGCGACATTCTCGGTGATCTATCTGTCCGGATGGGCGCCGCATGAAAGCCAGCAGAAGCCGTTGAAACCGGGCTCCGCGAAGCAGCGGCTGTCGACAGCGCTCGGCACCAAGGAACAACCGCTTTAACAAGGGCGGTCGTGCTTGCCCCGAACTCAGGCCCCCTGAAAAGCCGTCGCGACGGAGTTGTAGACGGCTGAGAGGACGTTGCCGATCTGTTCGGCCCCGAGGATCACGCTCAGGGAGACGATGGCGGCGATGAGCGCGTACTCGATTGCGATACCAGCGCTTCTATCGCGAAACAGGCGTTTCAGCTTTTCCATGCTCCCCAGTCCGGTTCGTGTTCAGTCCGAAACGTGCGGCAGCAGCCGAAAACCGGAGGCGTTCGGGTCAGCACCCGCTCTTGCGACCGTCCGCATCGATGATGCAGACCGCACCGGGCATCTCCTGCAGCACGCTACGCCGTACCGTATAGCGCTTGGTGGTCCCGCTCGAGGGGATGGAGCCGGTGGAAATATTGTCGTAGTCGACGGGCGTATTGGCCATGATGCGCCTGTCGTTCTTCGAAGACAGCATCGGCGTCAGGATCAGCGTCAGCGCGATCACTGCCGTTCCAAACAGCAGGGACAGATTGAGCACACCCGTCCGGCGGGACTGATTAGTCACCAGATCCTTTTCCTGAACCGTGCTCCAGAAATCGTCGTCCACCATCCCAGCCTCACAAACGCACAAAGCACGGCGAACGCAAGCGCCCTTCCCAAGCTTGGTTCCACCGCACTGCCTGAAATCAGTACGCCGTTCACCAACAATGCGTACCGAAAATGAATTGAGCTATCTTTGCGCGAGGGAGATAAACGATCGATTAATAATCAATCAGATTTCGGGTAGGTTCAGAGCAAATCCATAAGAAATGGTATCAACGGCTCGTCAGCCGGCGGCATCGGGTAGTCGCGCAGGGCCTTTGGCCTGACCCATTTGATCGCTTGGCCCTCGCGTCCGGTCGCCACCCCTTCGTAGCGCCGGCAGACATAGAGCGGCATCAGCAGATGGAAGTCCTCATAGGTGTGGCTGGCGAAGGTCAGTGGCGCGAGGCACGCGACCTTGGTGCGGATGCCGAGTTCCTCGTCCAACTCACGGATCAGGGTTTCCTCGGGCGTCTCGCCGGCTTCAACCTTGCCGCCCGGAAACTCCCAAAGACCCGCAAGCGACTTTCCTTCCGGCCGTTGCGCCAGCAGAATGCGGCCGTCGCTGTCGACCAGGGCGCAGGCGGCGACGAGGACGATCTTCTTTCCGCTGACGTTCATGGCCTCAAGCCCCCGGCGTTCTGTAGATGTAGCTGTAGACCTCGGAGAAACCGGCACCGCGATAAAGCGCCAGCGCCGCGCTGTTTTCCGCCTCGACCTGCAGCCAGGCCTTTTTTGCTCCCCGCAGCCGCGCCCAGCGCAGGCAGACATCGAGCATCGCCTTGCCGACACCCTTCCCGCGAACCCGCTCGTCCACGGCAAACTGCATGATGCCGGCGAGGTCGTTGTCCTGCACGACGAGTGCCACGGCGGTCGGCCCGGTCTCGGCATCTTCAAACAGGAAGAGGCCGCTTTCCGGCTTGATCGCATTGATGATCTCGGTAAGCGCCGCCTTCCTCTTCGGATCGCCCTTGGCGATGCCGATACAGGCATCGACGAAGCGACCGACGTCCTTGATCGGCAGGTGATCGATGCCGTCGCCGAATTCACGCTCGGCAAGATCGGCCGTCATCACCAGGCTGCGGCTGAATGCCGTCCAGCCTTCGGCATCCATATGGGCAACGAGTTGCGGCGGCGTCAGCGGCGTCTGGCGCACGGTCAGGGGCCGGCCATAGTCCGCAAAGCGCCTGGCCGCCTTTTCAAGGCGCACTGGAATATCGCGATAGTCGGATGGATCGAGCGGGTTGACGGAGTTGAGACGCTTGGAATCATGGCCCGCGTTGAGCCGGATCAGCCAGCTGCCGTCATAGTGCACCGATGCTGCCGGCCAGGCCCGGAAGCCCACGGCCTCGAGACGGCGCACGCTCGGAAGATCCACCATTACCACTTCCCCACCTTCGGCCGCGACGTTGCCCGCCGGCCGAGCATCACTCGATGTCATTTTGCTACCTCTCGCCAGTCCGGGATACCAGACTGCTTACGATCGCTCGACCGGAGCCTCAGCTGCGGTAATCGCCGTTGATCTCGACATATTCCTTCGTAAGGTCGCAGGTATAGACCGTGGCGCGACCGGAGCAGAGGCCGATATCGACGCGGATCGTGATGTCCTCGGCCTTCATGACGGCAGTGGCAGCCGCTTCCGAATAGGTCGGATCGCGCTCGCCTTCGACGGCCACCCGCACATCGCCGAACCAGATCGCCAACCGATCGCGTTCCGCCATCTCGCCTGATTTGCCGACGGCCATGACCACGCGGCCCCAATTGGCGTCTTCGCCAGCAACCGCCGTCTTCACCAGCGGCGAATTGGCGATCGAGAGCGCGATGCGCTTGGCGGCTGCGTCGTTTTCAGCACCTTCGACGGTGACTTCGACCATCTTGCGCGCGCCTTCACCATCGCGCACCACCTGGAGCGCCAGATCGCGCAGCAGGTCGTTGAGCGCGACGCGGAAGGCGTCGAGGCGCGCATCGGCCGCGTCGGAGATTGCCGGCTGCCCGTCGGCTGCCGCCGCACCCGTTGCAAAAAGCATCAGCGTGTCGGAGGTCGACGTGTCGCTGTCGACCGTGACCGAATTGAAGGTCGGGCCGACGCCCGCGGAAAGCAGAGCCTGCAGTGCGGCCGGCGCGATGTCTGCATCGGTGACCACGAAGGAGAGCATCGTTGCCATGTCGGGCGCGATCATGCCGGCGCCCTTGGCAATACCGTTGATCGTGACCTTGACGCCACCGATTTCGGCCATGCGGGTCGCAACCTTCGGATAGGTATCCGTCGTCATGATCGCCTTGGCGGCTTCGAACCAGAAATCTTCCGTGCCGGCAACGGCCAGATCGTCGAGTACGCCCGCAAACTTGGTCGCATCCAGCGGTTCGCCGATGACGCCGGTCGAAGCGAGGAACACTTCGCTTTCCGCACAGCCGACTGCCTTAGCCGCCGACTTCGCGGTCAATTCCGTGGCTTCGCGTCCCTTCTTGCCGGTGAAGGCATTGGCGTTGCCGGAGTTGACGACGACAGCGCGCGCGATGCCGCCGGCAAGGTTCTGGCGGCAGAAATCAACAGGAGCAGACGGGCACTTGGAGCGGGTGAAAACGCCGGCTGCAGCGGCCGGCTTGTCGAACACCATCATCAGCACGTCGGTACGGTTCTTGTACTTGATGCCGGCGGCAGCGGTCGCCATGCGGACACCGCGGACGGAAGGCATTTCGGCGAAGGTTTTCGGAGCAAGCGGAGAAACGGAGCCGGACATGGGAAACCTGCTGTGACGTGTTGGGGCCAAAGCATTTCCAGGAAAAGTGCGTAGCGGTTTTCCGTCAGGAAATGCGTAAGAACAAAGACCTGGAGCGGTTTACAACCGAAGCTGCTCCAGATCTATCTTGCGACAAATGCCCGAACGGTTTTCACCGCCGGGCATCGACAAAAAGCGGTGATGGCAGGTCCCGCCAGCGGTAGGGCCTGCCAATCGAAATTACTTGGCTTCCTGCGCCTTGTTGGCCTCGTCATAGGCCTTCTTCAAAGCGGGATCGGAAATCTCGACGCCTGCGTCCTTTTTGGCGGCAGCAAGCAGCTCAACGTATTTGTCACGCATGACAAGCTGACGAACCTGCGGCTCGACCTGCTCCAGCGGCGGCGGGGCCTGCGGGCGCTTGTCTTCAACGAGGATCACGTGGAAGCCGAACTGGGTCTTGACCGGAGCCTTGGTGTAGGCACCCTTGTCGAGCGCGAAGACCGCCGTATCGAATTCCGGCACCATGCGGCCCTTGGTGAAGTAGCCGAGGTCGCCGCCGTCGTCCTTGTTCGGATCGGTCGACTTCGCCTTGGCGAGATCGACGAAGCTCTTGCCGGCGTCGAGTTCCTTGATGATTTCCTTGGCCTCATCCTCGGTCTTGACCAGGATGTGGCGTGCCTTCACCTCTTCCTGCACCGGGATCGCGGCGATCTCCTTGTCGTAGCGCGCCTTCACCTCTTCCTTGGTGATGGCGTCGACGACATGCTTCTTGAAATAGGCATTGTGCAGTTCGCGCTCGGTCAGGTAGGCGACGCGCTGCTTGAAGGCCGCATCATCCTGCAGGCCTTCCTTTTCGGCAGTCTTCGAAAGGAGCTTGACGTCGATGATCGCCGAGAGGGCGGCGGCACGCTTCTGCTCGTCCGGCATCTGCTGAAGCTGCGGGTCGAGACCACCCAGCGCCAGCGTGAGCTCGGACTGGCGCACTTCCTCGCCGCCAACCTTGGCGATCACCGGATCGGCGTCTTCCGCGCGCGCGCCACCATGAACGGCCATCGCCGCAACCAGTGCCGCGGCGGCCAGGGTTTTCAACTTGGACATGCTCACTAACCTTTCACATTAGCCTTCGGCGCAATTACCTGCGACTTGTAGCGGCTGCACACCACCAGAATGTGGCGGTTCTGTAGCCGTCCGGCAGTGCAAGTGCGTTGACATAATTCGACCCCCCTCTTATCTGTCACGCAACCTCGCGTCCAGAACAGTTTCCGGGCGTTTCACGGCATTGCGCGGTTTTCGCGGCGCGGCCATGAGACCTAAGGCAACAAAAAAGAAAGGACCATTCGTATGGTCAGTCTCGGCGGCCTAGCCCGCAAGTTGTTTGGTTCCGCCAATGAACGTCGCGTGCGCGGCTACAAGGCTCGGGTGGATGCCATCAACGCACTTGAAGCCGAAACGAAGGCTTTGTCGGATGAGGCACTCGCCGCCAAGACCGTGGAATTCCGCCAGCAATTCGCCGACGGCAAGACGCTCGATGACCTGCTGGTACCGGCTTTTGCTGTTGTTCGCGAAGCCGCCCGCCGCGTGCTCGGCCTGCGTCCCTTCGACGTTCAGCTCATCGGCGGCATGATCCTGCACGAGCGCGCGATCGCCGAAATGAAAACCGGTGAAGGCAAAACCCTCGTCGCGACGCTTCCGGTCTATCTGAATGCACTCGCCAGCAAAGGCGTACATGTCGTTACCGTCAACGACTACCTCGCCCAGCGCGACGCCGGCACCATGGGCCGCGTCTACAGCTTCCTCGGCATGACGACGGGCGTCATCGTCCACGGTCTCACCGACGAGCAGCGCCGCGACGCCTACGCCTGCGACATCACCTACGCGACCAACAACGAACTCGGCTTCGACTATCTGCGCGACAACATGAAGTACGAGCGCGGCCAGATGGTCCAGCGCGGCCACTTCTTCGCGATCGTCGACGAAGTGGACTCGATCCTCGTCGACGAAGCGCGCACGCCGCTGATCATCTCCGGCCCGCTCGACGACCGCTCGGATCTCTACAACACGATCAACGAGTTCATTCCGCTGCTTTCGGCCGAGGATTACGAAATCGACGAGAAGCAGCGCTCGGCCAACTTTTCGGAAGACGGCACGGAGAAGCTCGAGAACCTGTTGCGCGAGGCGGGTCTTCTCAAGGGTGAATCGCTCTACGACATCGAAAACGTCGCGATCGTCCACCACGTCAACAACGCGCTCAAGGCCCACAAGCTGTTCCAGCGCGACAAGGACTATATCGTCCGCAACGGCGAGATCGTCATCATCGACGAATTCACCGGCCGCATGATGCCGGGACGGCGCTATTCCGAAGGCCAGCACCAGGCGCTCGAAGCCAAGGAAAAGGTGCAGATCCAGCCTGAGAACCAGACGCTCGCCTCGATCACCTTCCAGAACTACTTCCGCATGTATTCCAAGCTTGGCGGTATGACCGGTACGGCCTCCACCGAAGCGGAAGAGTTCGGCAACATCTACGGCCTCGAAGTGATCGAAGTGCCGACCAACCTGCCGATCAAACGTATCGACGAGGACGACGAGGTCTATCGTACGCAGGGCGAAAAGCTGAAGGCGATCATCGACGAGATCAAGTCGGCGCACGAGCGTGGCCAGCCGATGCTGGTCGGAACGACCTCGATCGAAAAGTCCGAACAGCTTGCCGACCTCCTGAAGAAGTCCGGCTTTGCGAACTTCCAGGTGCTGAACGCCCGTTATCACGAGCAGGAAGCCTTCATCGTCGCCCAGGCCGGCGTGCCGGGCGCGGTCACGATCGCCACCAACATGGCCGGCCGCGGTACAGACATCCAGCTCGGCGGCAACATCGACATGCGCATCCAGCAGGAGCTCTCGGAAGTCGAACCGGGTCCGGAACGCGACCAGCGCATCGAGGCGATCCGCGCCGAAGTGCAGAAGCTGAAAGAGCAGGCGCTCGCTGCCGGCGGCCTCTACGTTCTCGCGACCGAACGTCACGAAAGCCGCCGCATCGACAACCAGCTGCGCGGCCGTTCCGGCCGTCAGGGCGACCCGGGCCGCTCCAAGTTCTACCTGTCGCTTCAGGACGACCTGATGCGCATCTTCGGCTCCGACCGCATGGACAGCATGCTGCAGAAGCTGGGCCTCAAGGACGGCGAAGCGATCGTCCATCCCTGGATCAACAAGGCGCTCGAGCGCGCCCAGAAGAAGGTCGAAGCGCGCAACTTCGATATCCGTAAGAACCTCCTCAAGTACGACGACGTGCTCAACGACCAGCGCAAGGTGATCTTCGAGCAGCGCATCGAGCTGATGGATGCCGAGAGCGTCACGGAAACCGTGACCGACATGCGCACCGAGGTCATCGAGGACATGGTCGGCAAGCGCATTCCAGCGAAGGCCTATGCCGAGCAGTGGGACGTCGAGGGCCTCAGGGCCGACGTGCAGCAATACCTCAATCTCGATCTGCCGGTCGTCGAATGGGCGGCCGAAGAAGGCATCGACGAGGCCGATATCCTCGAACGCGTCACCACCGCCGCCGAGAAGGAAGCCGCAGATCGCGCCGAACGTTTCGGTCCGGAGATCATGCAATATGTCGAGCGCTCCGTCGTGCTGCAGACGCTCGACCATCTCTGGCGCGAGCATATCGTCAACCTCGATCACCTGCGCTCGGTCATCGGCTTCCGCGGCTACGCACAGCGTGACCCGCTGCAGGAATACAAGTCCGAGGCTTTCGAACTGTTCCAGGCCCTGCTCGGCAACCTGCGCCAGGCGGTAACCGCACAACTCATGCGCGTCGAACTGGTGCGCGAAGCAGCCGAAGCGCCGCAGCCGGCACCGCCGGTCATGCACGGCCACCATATCGACCCGTTGACGGGCGAAGACGACTTTGGTGGCGACGGTGGAACGCTTCTGGCCACGGCCCCCGTGCAGCGCGATGCGAGCGATCCGTCGAGCTGGGGCAAGGTCTCGCGCAACGAACTCTGCCCCTGCGGCTCCGGCAAGAAGTACAAGCACTGCCACGGCATCTACGAGGCATAAGAGACGCAGGATAAAAGTGCGGGTTTCTCCGCTCCCGGGTTCCTTACAGGAAATGCCGCCTTCGGGCGGCATTTTCGTTTCCGGTAGCGCGCTTCCTGGAGCGCGCGGGATGCTCTAGCGATCGAACGACTTGGCGTAGGTGATCAGGTTTTCGAGCGCGCGAATGCCCGTGTTGTTGATGTGGCGGCGGCCGAGCGTGGTGTCGATGCGGAAGGCGATGTCTTCCGCATTCGCCGCCTTCAGATCAGCGAGCCGTTCAATGCCGGTCTCCTCGAGACAGCCGACCATGCGCCAGCCGATGGATTTCGCCCGCATCATCCGTTCTCGCTCACTGTCGCTTTTCGGCATTGCCTCGTCCCGCCAATACAACCGCGCTGAACCGTTTGTTAACGCTGTTCTGGCAGTACTGAAGCCCTGTATTGCGTAATCTCAGGGTGTTCTCGTGTTCATGGCGGTATGTCAAACGGCCGGACGAATGCTGCCGTCGGCGCTGAGACACCGCCTGTCCGCGCTGATCGGCGCAGTTGCCGCTATTCTGACCGGCACCGACATGAAGAACACGGCCCGCCGGATGGCGCTCGTCGCCTTCGCGGTTCGCATTTTCAGCGCCGCCATCGCCTTTCTGTCGCAGATCATCCTCGCCCGGATGATGGGCGAGTTCGAATACGGCATCTTCGTCTTCGTCTGGGTGCTGGTGATCCTCTTCGGCAGCCTCTCCTGCGTCGGTTTCCATTCCGTCGTGATCCGTTTCCTGCCGGAGTATCAGGCGACTGCGGCGCTCGACGAGATTCGTGGCGTAACGACGACAGTGCGCGTTTTCGCCCTCACCTCCGCCACCACGGTCGCCGTCGTCGGTCTGCTCGGCCTCTGGCTCTTTTCGGCGCACATCGACGCCTATTACCTCGTGCCGCTCTATCTCGGCCTCTTCACCCTGCCGATGATCGCCCTTGGCGACGTGATGGACGGAACCTCGCGGGCCCATGGCTGGGCGCTCTCCGCCCTGAGCCCCACTTTCATCATCCGCCCCCTGCTGGTGCTGGCATTCATGGTGCTGGCAGTCACGGCAGGCGCGCCCCACACGGCGCAAACGGCCATGGTCGCGGCCATGGCGGCCGCCTATGTCACAACCGTCTCGCAGTTCCTCGTGCTGACCTATCGTCTCCGCTCGCGCTATGTGGAAGGGCCGCGGCGGATCGAGCTTGGCCGCTGGCTCCGGGTTTCGATCCCCATCTTCCTGGTCGATGGCTTCGGCTTCCTGCTGACCAATTCCGACGTCGTGATCGTCGGCCTCTATCTCGATCCCGAGGACGTCGCGATCTACTTCGCAGCCGCCAAGACCATGGCGCTGGTGCACTTCGTCATGTTCGCCGTCAAGGCGGCAACGGGCCCACGCGTTTCGAACGCCATGGCCCGTGACCGCAGGCAGCTCGCGGGCATCGCGATCGAAAGCGCGCGTTGGGCCTTCTGGCCGTCGCTCCTGGTCGGCGCGCTGGTGCTGCTGGCGGGCCCCTTCCTGCTTTCGCTTTTCGGGCCGGCCTTCGTCACCGGCATGCCCTTGATGATGATCCTCTTTGGCGGCATTCTCGCCAAGGCCTTCGTCGGCCCGGCGGAAACGCTTCTGACGATGGCGGGCCAGCAGACGCTCTGCGTGATCCTCTACGCCGGCGCGCTGGTGGCCAACATCGCACTCAACCTGAGCCTCATCCCTCTCCTCGGACTGACCGGCGCTGCTCTTGCAACCGCAGGTGCAATGTTCGTCGAGGCGATGTTGCTGCATATCGCCGTCCGGCGTACCTTCGGCTTCGCGCTCTTCGCCTTCGCGAGCGTGCGGGCCGGCAATGATAACAACGGGGCTGTCCATCCATGATCGGCAATACCAATCTTCCGAGCGATGCAAACAGTCGGGCCGCCCGGGTCCTTGGCGGGCTGGCACAGCCTGGCGATGCAGGCCCGACTGCGGAGCATTTGATCGAGGTCGGCCGCCCTGGACGCCATCTCGCCATCTATCCGGCGAAGGCCGGCTACGAGTTGCAGCGTGAGCTCGACTTCCTGTCGAACCGGGCACTGGAGCCGAACGTCTTCTTCACCGGCCGCTTCCTTGCACCGGCGATGCCCCGCCTCGAAGAACGGGTGATCCGGCTCGCCATCATGCGCGACAACGACGAGCGTCGCAGCCGCTTGCGGTTCCTGATGCCGTTCTCGATCGAAAAGCCCGGCTTCTCAATCGGTGCGCCGATCATCCGCGCCTGGTCGAACCCCTTCGGTCCGCTCGGCGTCCCGCTGCTTGACGCTGAAGACGCGGCAGAAACCATCGACAACCTGTTCGAAGCCTTTACCGCGCCCTCGACCGGCCTGCCCTCAGTGCTCGTCCTTCCCGACATGCGCCTCAACGGCAAGGTGGCCCGCCTCACCCGCGCCGTCGCCATCGGCCGCAACCTGCCACTGACGGTGACCGACACCTTCAGCCGCCCCATGCTCGAAAGCCTGCTCGACGGTCCGACCTATCTGCGCAACGCCATCAGCCCAGCGCATTTCCGCGAGCTGCGGCGGCAGTGGAACAACCTCGCAAAAGAAGGCGCGCTCACCTATTCGGTCGCCCGCCAACCCGCCGAAGTCCGCTTGCGCATGGAGGAATTCCTGGCGCTCGAAGCATCGGGATGGAAGGGAAAGGGCCGCAGCGCCATGGTGCTCGATCGCTTCCGTGCGGCCTTTGCCCGCGAGGCGATCACCAATCTTGCCGACGGCGACAGTGTGCGCATCCACACGCTCGACCTCGACGGAAGGGCGATCGCATCCATGGTGGTGTTCCTGATGTCGGGCGAGGCCTACACCTGGAAGACCGCGTACGACGAGCGCTATGCCAAGTTCTCCCCGGGCAAGCTGCTGCTGGCGGAACTGACGGAATGGCACCTCGACGATGCCAACATCGCCCGCTCCGATTCCTGCGCCGTGCCGGATCACCCGGTCATGAGCCGGTTCTGGCAGGAGCGCGAGGAAATGGGCACGCTGGTGATCGGCCTGCAGCAAACCCGCGACCGCGAAGTGCGCCAGGTCGCAGCCCAGCTCCACCTCTACCGCAACACCCGCAACATGGCGCGGATCCTGCGTGACAAGATCAAGGCGCTGGCCGGGCGCTAGAGAGGTCCGCTTGGGCACCGCGGGACGTTCGCGACATCACTTGCCGCGCGCCTCCGCTATTGCCTGTTCGCGCAGGAACCGTCTGATAACCTTGCCCGAAGTCGTCAGCGGCAGGCTATCGACGAAGGCGATCTCGCGCGGATATTCGTGCATCGACAGCCGCGTCTTCACCCACTCGCGAACGGACGTGGCGACACGCTCGTCACCAACCACGCCGGGCCGCAGGACGACATAGGCCTTGACGATCTCGGTGCGGACGGGATCCGGCTTGCCGACGGCAGCGGCGAGTTGCACATCCGGATGACCGGCAAGGCAATCCTCGATCTCGCCGGGGCCGATGCGGTAACCCGACGAGGTGATGACGTCATCGTCCCGGCCGAAGAAGGTGAAATAGCCCTCCTCGTCCATCACGCCCTGGTCGCCCGTCGTCATCCAGTCACCGATGAACTTCTTCTCCGTCGCCGCCTCGTTGCCCCAATAGCCGAGGAACATCACCGGATCCGGGCGCTTGACCGCCACCTGGCCGACGCTTCCGGCCGGCAGTTCATGACCTTCGGCGTCGATGATCGCCACCCGGTGGCCCGGTGCCGCCTTGCCCATCGATCCAGGCTTGACGACGCCGAGATCGGCGGCCGAGGAGATGACGATGTTGCACTCGGTCTGGCCGTAGAACTCACTCACTTCGAGGCCGAGCGCCGCCTTTGCCCATTCATAGGTCTCGCGACCGAGAGATTCCCCGGCAGAACCGATGGTCCGGAGGTTGAGGCGATAGCGCTCGCGCGGCTTCTCAACCGCCTTCATCAGCCGGAGCGCCGTTGGCGGAATGAAGGCGTTGCGAACGTCCATCTCCTCCAGGATGCGAAAGGCGGTATGCGGATCGAACTTCTGCGCCGGCGATGACACGACAGGCACACCGTTAAGCAGCGACGGCAAGAGCGCGTTGAGCAGCCCTCCCGCCCAGGCCCAGTCCGCCGGCGTCCACATGCGGTCGCCGGGTTGCGGCAGGAAATGATGATGAAACTCGAAGCCCGGCAGATGGCCGAGCAGCACCCGGTGCCCGTGCAGCGCCCCCTTCGGCGGCCCCGTGGTGCCCGAGGTGTAGATCATCAGCGCCGGATCGTCCGGGCCCGTATCCACCGGCACAAAGCCTTCGGGGTCGCCGGATGCGAGTGATGAAAAGGCGATCGTCCCCGGCTGCGGCTGATCTTCCGCCAGCACGACGAGGCGCAGTTCCGGCAGCCGGTCCCGAATCGCGGCGATGCGCTCGAAGCCGAAACCGTTGGTAACAACCGCCGCGACGCCGGCGTCACGCAGCCGGTACTCGAGCGCTTCGACGCCGAAGAGCAATGCAAGCGGCAAGGCGATCGCGCCATGCTTGTAGATCGCCGCATGGGCAATCGCCGTTTCGAAGCCCTGCGGCAGGAGAATTGCGACACGTTCGCCCGGCGCAATGCCCTCGCCCACGAGCCCTTGCGCGAAGGCAGAGGATTGTCGGGCAAATTCGCCATAGGTCAGCGCCCGATGCGCGCCATCGGAATCGAAGTGCTGGAGACAGACGCGCTCCGGCTCACGCGCCGCCCAGGCGTCGCTGACGGCAACGCCAATATTGAACCTCTCCGGGATCTGCCATTGGAAGGCGCGGTAGAGTTCGTCGTAAGTCTCGATTCTCGGTAACATGACACTGCCATGACAGATTTCTGCTGCAGCGCACCTAACACCTTCGCAAGCGACAGTTCAATGACCGGCGCGGCAAGCACTGGCCAAGGCGCGTCCAAGCCGGAAACATCGGTCGGGGATGATGTCTGTGAATTCGGGTGGTGTGGTGGTGCCCCATGCCGGGGTCGAACCAGCACTCCTTTCGGAACTCGATTTTGAGTCGAGCGCGTCTACCAATTCCGCCAATGGGGCTCAGGGAAGTGCGATATCAGCGGCTCGGATTTACACGAAGGTTTTCACTGCGGTCAACCATCATTTTCAGCATGCCCCGATGACAATCACGAAAGCGTGCGGACCTGTCGCGGCTACCGCGATTTACAGGGCGCGCGATCCTGCCTAAGAAGGCGCCATCCAGTTTGCACTGCGGCATGTGTCGGTTCCGAGCTGCCGCCCGCGAGGTATAGATGATCGACGCCGCCACCCAATCCCGCCAGCACCTGCTGATCGCCATTGTCGTGACACTTGGCATGGCGGCAACTGTCGGCGGGGCGCTCGGCTTCGAGCATATCGGTGGCTACATCCCCTGCGCGCTCTGCCTTTTGCAGCGCGATCCCTACTACTGGGGCATTCCGGTCGGCATTCTCGCCATCATCACCAGTGCGCTGAAGCTGCCGGTGTGGCTGACCCGCACGCTGCTCGCCATCGTCGGAATTCTGATGCTCGTCGGCGCCGGCATGGGCGTCTATCACTCGGGCGCCGAATGGCACTTCTGGGAAGGCCCCTCCACCTGCGCGACGACGGCACAGGGCGTGTCGTCGAATGTCGGCGATCTGCTCGGCGATCTCGATTCGAAGCACGCTCCGTCCTGCACGGAGGCCGCATTGCGGGTGCTCGGCCTTTCCTTCGCCGGGTGGAACGTGATCGCCAGCCTCATCCTCGCAGCGATCGCCCTGCGCGGCGCTACAAAGGCGCGCTGATCTCCCTGGGCGGACTCAGGAATGCGGACACTTTCGCGCCGTAACCACCCGACACGGGTTGGCGAAGGCACGCACCTGTCCTGATCCCGCTCTGGGGCTTGATCCGGCAAGAAGGCACGAACAGCGTCAGGGCTGCAGTTCGACGTCCCAGTAGAGATAGTCCATCCAGCTTTCATGCAGATGGTTCGGCGGAAAGAGCCGGCCGTTGTTGTGCAGGTCCTGTACCGTCGGCTGGAAGGGCCTCTGGTGCGGGAACATGCCGGCCTGCTTCGGCAGCTTGCTGCCCTTGCGCAGATTGCAGGGGGAGCAGGCTGCGACGACGTTGTCCCAGGTCGTCTGGCCGCCGTGAGCGCGGGGCACCACGTGATCGAAGGTGAGATCGTCGGGCGAACCGCAATACTGGCATTCGAATTTATCGCGCAGGAACACGTTGAACCGGGTGAAGGCCGGGTGGCGCGAGGGCTGCACGTAGCTCTTGAGGCAAACGACGCTCGGCAGTCGCATCGAGAAACTCGGAGACGACACCGAATGTTCGTACTCGGCAAGGATGTTTACACGGTCAAGGAAGACGGCCTTGATCGCGTCCTGCCAGGACCAAAGCGACAAGGGGTAGTAACTAAGCGGCCGATAGTCAGCGTTCAAGACGAGCGCTGGTAAGGCCTGAGGTGAGACTGCAATCGTCAAGCGTATTCTCCTGATCGATTCGGCATCTGCACCTTCTATATTAGGCCCGTTGCAACAGGATTGTGAAGCCGGAAACAAAAATGCATGCGCTGGATTCGCTTTTTCCTTCAAGGTGTCACAGGAACAGCATCTCGGCGCATTTCCTGTGCATAATAGGCCCAGAAGAGCCGCGCAGCGACACTGCGCCAGGGCGACCAGGAGGCGGCAAGCGAATCAATTTCGCGTGCGGTCGGGCGCAATTCGAGGCCCAGCCCGTGGCCGATCGCGTTCTGCAAGGCGACGTCGCCAGAGGGGAAGACATCCGGGTGGCCGGCGCAAAACAGCAGATAGACCTCCGCCGTCCAGCGTCCCACGCCCTTGACCGCCGTCAGGTCCCGGATCGCCTCGGTCGCTTCGGCGTCGCAGATCGCATCGAGATCGATCTCGCCGCCCACCACCACATCGGCGACGCGACGCAACGCATCCGCCTTGGCGCGGGAGAGGCCGATGACGCGGCAGTCCTCATCGCTGAGCGAAATCACCCCTGATGCCGTCACCTCGCCGAGCCTCTCTTCCATCCGCCGCCAGATCGCCGCAGCGCTTGCCTTCGAGACCATCTGCGAGACGATGATGCTGGCGAGGCCTCGGTAACCGGGATTGGTTCGGCGGAGCGGCACGGGCCCGGCCCTGGCGACCACGTACTCCAGACGCGCATCGAGCATCACCAGACCGGAAAGCCCGGCTTCGATATCCTCATGTGTCCGGATGATCCGCATGACGCCTCCACAAAGCGGATGATTTTTATACGCCTTCCATGGCAAAGGGAAAGGATGCCAGACACGCCACCCGTTTTCCGCTTTGCCCCCAGCCCGAACGGCCTGCTTCACCTCGGCCATGCGCTTTCCGCGGTGCTGAACCACGACATGGCGAAGGCCGCGAACGGCCGTTTCCTGCTGCGCATCGAGGATATCGACCAGACCCGTTGCCGCCCGGAATTCGAGGCAGCGATCTCCAGGGATCTCGCCTGGCTCGGCTTGGACTGGGAGCGCCCCGTGCGCCGCCAGTCGGACCATTTCGGCGCCTATGCGTCGGCGCTTGAACGGTTGAATGAACTCGGCGTGGTCTACCC
This sequence comes from Ensifer sp. Root278, assembly GCF_001429285.1. Lineage (GTDB taxonomy): Bacteria > Pseudomonadota > Alphaproteobacteria > Rhizobiales > Rhizobiaceae > Ensifer. The sequence goes on along the minus strand of NZ_LMJJ01000041.1, from coordinate 375,990 downwards.
CTCGATCATGACCCGCGGCGAGATCAAGGCCGCCGTCGCAGAAGCCGAAGCCGGCGGCCGGACCTGGCCGCGCGATCCGGATGGCAGTCCGCTCTATCCCGGACGCGAGCGCACCTATTCGACCGGTGAGCGAACGGCCATGCTTGAGAGTGGCAGAGCCTATGCCTTGCGGCTCGACATGCAGAAAGCGATCAGCCTCTTCGGCAACGCCCGCCTCACCTGGAGCGAGAGCGGTGCCGGGCCGGCGGGCGAAGCCGGCATCATTGCTGCCAACCCCGCCGCCTGGGGCGACGTCATCCTGTCGCGTTCCGATGCACCGTCAAGCTACCATCTGTCCGTCGTGACAGATGATGCGCTGCAGGGCATTACCCACGTGGTGCGCGGCCGCGATCTCTATCACGCAACCTCCGTGCACCGGCTGCTGCAGCGGCTTCTCGACCTGCCGGAGCCGCTCTATCATCACCACCGGCTAATCCTTGGGCCGGATGGCCGCAAGCTCTCCAAGAGCAACCAGGATACCGGCATTGCGGCATTCCGTGCCGCCGGCCGCACCCCGGAAGAGGTCCGGGCCCTAGTCGTTTAGGTCCTCGTCTTCGCGGCCCGCATCGGTGCCGCTGCGGAACTGGAAGCTGCGCCGCACCATGCGTTTGACCCGGTATTTCAGGATTGCCGCGTTGATCTCGGCGCCGATGATGAAGATCGCCGCGATCATGTAGAGGAACACGAGCACGATCATGATCGACGCCAGGCCCGCATAGGTCGAGACATAGGTGGCGAAGGTCGCGAGATAGGAGGCGAAGGCATAGGCGCCGATCGTCCAGCAGACGAGCGTCAGCACGATGCCGGGGAGCACGTCGACCACCTTGCGGTGACCGTCCGGCAGCCAGAGATGCGACACGAGCAGCCCACCGGTCAACATGATCAGGGCGAGCGGCAGGCTCCAGTTGTCGACTGTCGCCAGCACACCGCCGAGCCACGGCCACCATTCCCCGGTGTAACGCACCGCCAGCGGCACCGCGACCAGCAGGATGCTGAGCGCCGCAAGGATCAGCACGCCGGCGAGCACGAAGCCGAGGCTCGCTAACCGGGTCATGTACCAGTAACGGCTCTCGCTGACGCGATAGGCGCGGTTCAGCGAGACGCGCAGCGCTTCCACGCCGTTGGAGGCAAAATAGGCCGCGGCAAGAACGGAAATGGTCAAAAGCCCGCCGCGCGGGATCGTCAGCACCCGCACGATCTCGTCGGCGACAGGCTTGGCGATCGATTCGGGCCAGGCGTCGAAGATCAGGTGTACGGCCGTTTCGGCAAATTGATCAGCGCCGAGAAAGCTGCCGAGTGCTGTGCCGAAGATTAGAAAGGGAAAGACGGCAAGCAGCGACGACAGAGCCACATGGCTCGCCATCGCCCAACCGTCATCGAGGCTGAAATGCCAGAGCGCATCGAATACGACTTTCCAGGTGATGCGTATGAATGCTGGCATTCCATTCCAATCCTACAGGGCTCCACGACCGCGTACTCCCGCGCTGTCGTCCCGGTGCCGTTTCCTTGGCTTCACACGATCCCAACGGCGACAACGCTGGCGGGTTCCGGCTTGCGCAATTCAATTGTATCCCGCCGATGAATATGGGAAACGGAGGCAGGATTTCTACAGGAATCGATCGGATGACTGATCGCCCCACAATCATTGTCACCGGATGTTCGTCCGGGATCGGCGCCTACTGTGCGCGCGCGCTCCATGCCGACGGCTGGCGTGTCTTTGCCACCGTGCGCCGGGAAGAAGACCGCCAGTCCCTTGAAGCTGAGGGCATCGAGACCTTCCTGATGGACTATACCAAGCCGGAAACCATCGCCGCCCTGGCAGACACGGTGCTGGCGCTTTCCAGCGGACGCATCGACGCGCTGTTCAACAACGGCGCCTATGGCCAGGCCGGTGCCGTCGAGGACCTGCCGACCGAAGCGCTTAGGCTTCAGCTCGAGACCAACGTCATCGGCTGGCATGACCTGACGCGGCGGGTGATTCCGTCGATGCGGGCGCGTGGCAGCGGCCGCATCGTGCAGTGCTCCTCCATCCTCGGCATCGTTCCCTATCGCTGGCGCGGCGCCTACAACGCATCCAAGTTTGCGATCGAGGGCCTGTCGCTCACGCTCAAGATGGAGCTTGCCGGCAGCGGCATCGAGGTGAGCCTCATTGAGCCCGGACCGATCGCGTCCAAGTTCACGACCAATGCCGTTGCCTATATCGAGCGTTTCATCGACCTCAAGAATTCGGTGCACCGTGTCGAATACGAACGACAGATGCGGCGCCTGAAGGGCGAAGGCAAACCCGCGCCCGGCAAGCTCGGCCCGGATGCGGTTTATGCGGTTTTGAAGCACGCGCTGACAGCAAAGAAACCAAAACCGCACTATATTGTAACAAGGCCCGCCAGGCAGGGCGCGCTTCTGAAAAAGCTCCTGCCGGCTGCATTGTTTTATCGCATCATCGGCCGACTTGGCTGAGTAGAAATGCAAGGAAGAATACGATGTCTAGTTTCTTCACCGGCCTGACCCTGTTCGTCATGGGCTTGGTCGCCATTGTTTTGCTCCGCGGCCTCTTGAACATGATGAGGGGCGGCAGCGCCAGCAAATCCAACAAGCTGATGCAGGCCCGCGTGCTGCTGCAAGCGATCGCGATCGTCCTGATCATGGTAACGCTGTGGGTCACCGGCGGCGGCCGCCCGACCTAGATGACGCAATTCCGGACGCAAAGCCGTTCCACACCTTTCCTGGAATTGCCCGACCTAGATGACGCAATTCCGGACGGAAAGCCGTTTCACACCTTTCCTGGAATTGCTCTAGAGGACCGTGACGACAGATGGTGAAGCTCAACAAGATCTACACCCGGACGGGTGACAACGGCACCACCGGGCTTGTTGCAGGTCCGCGCCGCCTCAAGAGCGACCTTCGGGTCGATGCCTATGGCGCGGTGGATGAATCCAACGCCTTCGTCGGCTTGGCGCGGCAGCACACGGCCGACATCCCGGCGCTCGACGACGCGCTGATGCGGATCCAGAACGATCTCTTCGATCTTGGCGCCGATCTCGCGACGCCCGACACCGGCGAACCGCCGCAATACGAACCGCTCCGGATCGTCACAGCGCAGGTAACCTGGCTGGAGATCGAAATCGACCGGCTGAATGCCGAGCTCGAACCCTTGCGCTCCTTCGTGCTTCCAGCCGGCAGTCCTGCCTCAGCGATGTTGCATGTCGCCCGCACCGTCGCGCGGCGGGCCGAGCGGCAGATGGTAGCGCTCGCCAATGTCGAAGGAGAGATCGTCAGCAAAGAGGCGATCGCCTATATCAACCGGCTCTCCGATTTCCTGTTTGTCGCGGCGCGTTCGGCAAATGACAAAGGTCAAGCCGACGTCCTTTGGATTCCCGGAAAAAACAGATAACGTCCGCTTCCGCATCGTTCCCAAGCCGGATTCGGATTGAGGAACCGTGGCATGGAACGACGCTTCGGGAGAGAGCATGTTCATACCGCTTCACGATACGAACACCCTGAAGCACATCAAGGTCCAGTACGTCACGATCAGCCTGATCGTCGTCAACATCGTCGTCTGGCTGATCACCGGGCCGATCGCCTCGGAAGAGTTCGCCAATGCCGCAATCCTCGGCTTCGGCTATATCCCGGCGCTCATCTTCGACTATGCCCAACTCGATCCGTCACTGATCATCGTTCCCGACGGCTTCACCTTCATCACCTATTCCTTCCTGCATGGCGACTTCATGCATCTGGCGATGAACATGCTGTTCCTCTGGGTGTTCGGCGACAATGTCGAAGACGCGCTCGGGCACTTCCGCTACCTCGCCTTCTATCTGCTCTGCGCCGCCGCGGGGGCGCTTGCACATGGGCTTCTCGATCCGGCCTCAGAGGCACCGCTGATCGGCGCATCCGGCGCGATCTCCGGCGTCGTTGCCGCCTACTTCCTGCTGCATCCGAAGGTGCGCGTCTGGGTTCTGGTGTTCTTCCGCATCCCGCTGCCGCTTCCCGCGGCCATTCCGCTGGCCCTCTGGATTGGCCAGCAATTCTTCATGCTGGTCGTCGATCCTGGCAGCGGCGTTTCCTGGAGCGCCCATGTCGGCGGCATCGTCGCCGGCCTCATCCTGGTGGTCATTTTGCGACGCCGCGACGTACCGCTTTTCGACCGCACCATCGTTACGCCGCGCGCCGTCCGCCACAAGGCGGAACCGGTCACGGCCGGGCAGCAGCCGGCTCCGGATGCGACAAAACCGCCGATGCCCTGGGGACGCCAGACCTGAGCGGAGCCCGGCCTTTTCCGCCCAATGAACGCGGATCGGGCGGTTTTTCAAGGACTTGCCTGCCCCCGGCCCCGCATTGACGACCTGTAAAAGACTGGCCTCGGAACCCGCTTGCCATCCGCTTATCTTACGTGTACGTAAACGTCATTCCAATTCTCGGGATTATATCGATTTAGCGCCATGCACAGCGATTGTAATTGGAGAAAAAACGCGTATCGATGTCGCCAACCGACAATCAGGCGGCTCCGTTAAGGCGCATTTTCCTGCGAAAGCTCTTGGAGGGAAGAATCCATGAAAATACTTGTGACGGTGAAGCGGGTGGTTGACTACAACGTCAAAATTCGCGTGAAGGCAGACGGTTCGGGCGTCGAGCTCGCGAACGTGAAGATGTCGATGAACCCCTTCGACGAAATCTCGGTCGAAGAAGCGCTGCGGCTGAAGGAAGCCGGCAAGGCGGAGGAAGTCGTCGTCGTTTCCGTTGGTCCGGCCAAGGCCGAAGAGACGCTACGCACGGCCCTTGCCATGGGCGCCGACCGCGCCATCCTGGTTGAGACCGAAGACCAGGTCGAGCCGCTCACTGTGGCCAAGATCGTCAAGGGCGTCGCCGAAGCCGAACAGCCGGGCCTGATCATCGTCGGCAAGCAGGCGATCGACGACGATTCGAACCAGACCGGCCAGATGCTGTCGGCTCTGCTCGGCTGGGCCCAGGGCACCTTTGCCTCCAAGGTCGAGATCGGCGATGGCAAGGCAACCGTGACCCGCGAAGTCGACGGCGGTCTGCAGACCATCGACATCAAGCTGCCGGCAGTTGTCACCACCGACCTGCGCCTCAACGAACCGCGCTACGCCTCGCTGCCCAACATCATGAAGGCGAAGAAGAAGCCGCTCGACAAGAAGACCCCTGCGGACTTCGGCGTCGACACCGCTGCCCGCCTCAAGGTGCTGAAGACCGAGGAGCCGTCGGGCCGCAAGGCCGGCATCAAGGTCAAGTCGGTCGCCGAGCTCGTCGAAAAGCTCAAGACCGAAGCCGGCGTGCTCTGATTTAAGGAAGGGAGATATCATCATGGCCATTCTTCTTCTGGCTGACCACGACAGCAACCACCTTTCCGACCAGACCGCCAAGGCGCTGACCGCCGCCTCCAAGATCGGCGGCGATGTGCATGTGCTGGTCGCCGGTAGCGGCGCCAAGGCAGCGGCCGAACAGGCATCGAAGCTTGCCGGGGTATCCAAGGTGCTCGTCGCCGACGATGCCTCGCTTGCCAACAACCTCGCAGAGCCGCTGGCAGCCCTGATCGTTTCGCTCGCCGGCAACTACGACACGATCGTCGCAGCGGCGACCTCGGTCGGCAAGAACGTCATGCCGCGCGTCGCAGCGCTGCTCGACGTCGCCCAGGTCTCGGAAATCATCGAGGTCGTCTCTTCCGACACCTTCAAGCGCCCGATCTATGCCGGCAACGCCATCCAGACGGTGCAGACGACGGAAGCCAAGCGCGTCATCACCGTGCGCACCGCCTCCTTCGCCTCTGCCGCAGAAGGCGGTTCGGCTGCGATCGAAAGTGTCGCGGCTGCCGCCAACCCGGGTGTCTCCAGCTTCGTCGCCGACGCCCTGTCGTCGTCCGACCGTCCGGAGCTGACCTCGGCCAAGATCATCATCTCCGGTGGTCGTGCGCTCGGTTCCTCGGAGAAGTTCCAGGAAGTCATCCTGCCGGTTGCCGACAAGCTCGGTGCTGCCGTCGGCGCCTCGCGCGCCGCTGTCGATGCCGGCTACGCGCCGAACGACTGGCAGGTCGGTCAGACCGGCAAGGTGGTCGCACCTGATCTCTATATCGCCTGCGGCATCTCCGGTGCCATCCAGCACCTCGCCGGCATGAAGGACTCGAAGGTCATCGTCGCGATCAACAAGGACGAAGAGGCACCGATTTTCCAGGTCGCCGACTACGGCCTGGTTGCCGATCTCTTCGAAGCGCTGCCTGAGTTGCAGAAGGCCCTGTAACCGCGGCAAGAGCCGCCCGCCGCCACCCATGAAAAGGGCTGGCAAAAGCGTGGACTTGGCATTAACAATCTACCGGGCCGGCCAAACCGGCCCGGTTTGCGTGTCTGATGGCGGCCTCACCGCCAAACCTTTGAAGATGGATGTTCGCCGCGATGATCAAGACTGTCGGAATTATTGGTGCCGGGCAAATGGGCTGTGGCATCGCGCATGTTTCGGCAATCGCCGGATACAAGGTGCAGATCTACGATCTTGCCGCTGAACGGATCGAAGCGGGCCTTGCCACCATCAACGGCAACCTCGCCCGCCAGGTATCGTCCGGCAAGATGACCGACGAGGCCCGCAAAGCCGCCTTGGCCCTGATCAAGGGCTCATCCGACATCAACGACCTGTCGCAGGCCGACCTCGTCATCGAAGCCGTCACCGAAGACGAGACGATCAAGCGCAAGATTTACGGCCAGGTTTGTCCGATCCTGAAGCCGGAAGCGATCCTGGCGACCAACACCTCTTCTCTGTCGATCACGCGCCTGGCCTCGGCCACCGATCGTCCCGAGCATTTCATGGGCATCCACTTCATGAACCCGGTTCCGGTCATGAAGCTGGTCGAGCTCGTGCGTGGCATCGCCACTGACGAGCTGACCTTCAAGACCGCCAAGGAGTTCGTTGCGACGCTCGACAAGACCGTAACGGTCGCCGAAGATTTCCCGGCCTTCATCGTCAACCGCATCCTGCTGCCGATGATCAACGAGGCAATCTACACGCTTTACGAAGGCGTCGGCAGCGTCGAGGCCATCGACACGGCCATGAAGCTTGGCGCCAACCATCCGATGGGTCCGCTGCAGCTTGCCGACTTCATCGGCCTCGACACCTGCCTGTCGATCATGCAGGTGCTCTATGACGGCCTGGCGGACTCGAAGTATCGCCCCTGCCCGCTGCTGGTGAAATACGTCGAGGCAGGCTGGCTCGGCCGCAAATCCGGCCGCGGCTTCTACGACTACCGCGGCGAGATTCCGGTTCCGACCCGCTAACTTGTCGTCAAAGGCAAAGAAAAACCCGGCAATCCGCCGGGTTTTTGTTTTGTGCACCTACCGATCCCGCCTCAGCTACCGACTGCCGGGGCGACAGCGGCGCTGATCAACGCCTTGGCATCGTCGCTGTCCCAGGCGGCCGGGCCGTTCATCGAGCCGATGAGGCAGCCCTTGTCGTCGAGCAGCAAGGTCGCCGGCAGTCCGAAGGCAAGGCCTTCCTTCTTCATGTTGTTGAAGACGCCCATGGAGGCGTCGCGGTAGTAGCCAAGCTCATGCACGGCGGTCTCGTCGAGGAAAGCCTTCGGCTTTTCGTCGTCGCCGACGTCGATATTAATCGCCACCACCTCGAACTTGTCGCTGCCGAGCGACTTCTGCAGCGCGTTGAGCGCCGGCATTTCCTCGCGGCAGGGCACGCACCAGGTTGCCCAGAGGTTGACCAGCAGGGTCTTGCCGGCAAAGGCCGAAACATTGGTCGGCTTGCCGTCCGGACCGTTGAAGTCGAGCGCGATCGGCCGCGGCGACGAAGCCGGCGACATGGCGGCGACATGACCCTTCATGAACGGCGTCAGCGACGCGACCTTGGCTGATGTCAGCGGGCAGCTGGTGCTGGCCGTTTCAGTCGCCTCGCCATTGCCAGACCCCGTCTCCTTCACGTATACCGCTGCCGCACCGACGATCACGCCAAACAGGGCGGCGAGCGCGAACAGTTTCACGGCCGGGGGGGATTTCTTCTGGTCGGGCATTTCATTCTCCAAGGCGGGCATTCTTCATGGCTGACGGCAATTCCGAGACGAAATCCTCCAACCAAATGTGGGGCGGTCGCTTTGCCTCGGGTCCGGACGCGATCATGGAGGAGATAAATGCCTCGATCGGCTTCGACAAGAAGCTCTATGCCCAGGACATCCGCGGCTCAATAGCGCATGCGACGATGCTGGCGCATCAAGGCATCATTTCGACTGAAGACAAAGACAAAATCGTTCACGGCCTCAACACGATCCTGTCAGAGATCGAAAGCGGCCAGTTCGAGTTCTCGCGCCGCCTCGAAGACATCCACATGAACATCGAAGCGCGGCTTGCGACGCTGATCGGCCCCTCGGCCGGACGCCTGCACACCGCCCGCTCGCGCAACGACCAGGTGGCGCTCGACTTCCGCCTCTGGGTCAAGGAAGAGCTGCAGCGCACCGAGAAGGCGCTGACGGCGCTGATCGCCGCCTTCCTCGACCGTGCCGAGGAACATGCCGATACCGTCATGCCGGGCTTCACACACCTGCAGACCGCGCAGCCGGTCACCTTCGGCCACCATTGCATGGCCTACGTGGAAATGTTCGGCCGCGACCGTTCGCGCGTGCGCCATGCCATCGAGCATATGGACGAAAGCCCGATTGGTGCTGCCGCACTCGCCGGCACCGGTTTCCCGATCGACCGGCACATGACCGCCAAGGCGCTCGGCTTCGCCGGCCCGACCCGCAACTCGATCGACACCGTGTCCGACCGCGACTTCGCGCTCGAATTCCTGTCGATGGCATCGATCACGGCCACGCACCTGTCGCGCCTCGCCGAAGAGATCGTCATCTGGTCGACGCCGCAATTCGGCTTCATCCGCCTGTCGGATGCGTTTTCGACCGGCTCCTCGATCATGCCGCAGAAGAAGAACCCGGATGCTGCCGAACTGGTGCGCGCCAAGACCGGCCGCATCAACGGTTCGCTGGTCGCACTTCTGACGGTCATGAAGGGCCTGCCGCTCGCCTATTCCAAGGACATGCAGGAAGACAAGGAACAGGTCTTCGACGCCGCCGAGAGCCTCGAGCTGGCGATTGCCGCCATGACCGGCATGGTGCGCGACATGACTGTTCGCACCGACCGCATGAAGGCGGCCGCCGGCTCCGGCTATTCGACCGCGACCGATCTTGCCGATTGGCTGGTGCGCGAGGCGGGCCTGCCCTTCCGCGACGCCCACCACGTCACCGGCCGCGCCGTAGCACTTGCCGAACAGAAGGCCTGCGATCTGGCGGATCTCTCGCTTGCCGACCTGCAATCGATCCATGCCGACATCACCGAGAAGGTCTTCGACGTTCTGACGGTCGAGGCTTCGGTTGCCAGCCGCACCTCCTTCGGTGGCACTGCGCCCAACGAGGTTCGCAAACAGATCGCCTGGTGGCGCGCCCGAAACTAAGGGATGAGCGAAGGTGTGGGCGGCCTCCGCCCGCAAATTCAGGGTGCACAAGCGCCGGAAAAATCGATAAGACATCGCACCAGCATCAGTCCCGCGAAGGAAAATAACGATGACATTCACGAAGGCGGCCCGGCTTGCGCTCCTGCTGGCGATCCCCGGGCTGGTTCTTGTCGGTTGCGGACGCAAGGGCGATCTCGACCGCCCCGGTTCGACGGCGCCGATCAACACCAAGGCGCCCGCCGGAACCGTCGAGCAGAAGGAAAAACCGGACGACCGTCCTTTCCTGCTCGATCCCCTCCTCTAGATCCGCTCATCGTTTCCAACGAAGCATTGAATTGATCTAACTCTTTGAAATTACGCAATTCCGGACGAAAAACCGCTTCATACTCTCCTGGAATTGCGCAAAAGCCGAGCTGCAGCCCGTGAACCACTTCCAGTACCGCGACGGAATCCTCTACGCTGAAGACGTGCCGGTCACCGACATCGCGCGCGCCGTCGGCACGCCTTTCTATTGCTATTCGACCGCCACGCTCGAGCGCCACTACACGGTCTTTTCCAAGGCCTTCGCCGATGTGGACGCGATGGTCTGCTATGCGATGAAGGCCAACTCGAACCAGGCGGTGCTGAAGACGCTCGGTCGCCTGGGCGCCGGCGTCGACGTCGTCTCGGGCGGCGAACTGCGCCGCGCCCTTGCAGCCGGCATTCCCGCAAGCCGGATCATGTTCTCCGGCGTCGGCAAGACGCCGCAGGAAATGGACCTGGCGCTGGACGCCGGCATCTATTGCTTCAACGTCGAGTCCGAGCCGGAACTCGAAGTCTTGAATCAGCGCGCCGTGCGCGCCGGCAAGCGCGCCCATGTCTCCTTCCGCATCAACCCTGACGTCGACGCGAAGACCCACGCCAAGATTTCCACGGGCAAGAAGGAAAACAAGTTCGGCATTTCCTGGGAGCGCGCCCGCGCCGTCTATGCACATGCGGCCACGCTGCCCGGCATCCAGGTCACGGGCATCGATATGCATATCGGCAGCCAGATCACCGAACTGCAGCCCTTCGACGACGCCTTCAAGCTGCTGCGCGAGCTGGTCGACACGCTGCGCTCCGACGGCCACTCGATCGACCACGTCGATATCGGCGGCGGCTTGGGCATTCCCTACAAGGACGACAACAACCCGCCGCCGCTGCCGGATGCCTATGCGGAAATCGTCAAGAGCCAGCTGCAGTCGCTCGGCTGCAAGATCGTCACCGAACCGGGCCGGCTGATCGTCGGCAATGCCGGCATCCTCGTGACCGAAGTGATCTACGTGAAGGATGGTGGCGACAAGACCTTCGTCATCGTCGACGGCGCGATGAACGACCTCATCCGCCCGACGCTTTATGAGGCCTATCACGAGATCCGCCCTGTTCGCATCTCCGCCGCCAACGCGCCGCGCATCCGTGCCGACGTCGTCGGGCCCGTCTGCGAAACCGGCGACTACCTGGCGCTCGATCGCGAGATGGCGATGCCGAAGCCCGGCGATCTCTTCGCCATAAGCTCGGCAGGTGCCTATGGCGCCGTCCAGGCCAGCACCTACAATTCCCGTCTGCTGATCCCTGAAGTTCTGGTCAAGGGCGACCGCTTCCACGTCGTTCGTCCGCGTCAGGACTATGATGCCCTGATCGGCCTCGATTCGGTTCCGGACTGGCTCGCCTGAGGCGATCCGCACCAACGACGACAATATGTGGATCGGCCACCCGGGCGATCACGATTCTGTTTGCGCCCTCGTCTTCGCCACAAACGATGGTATCCTGAAGGCCAGCGGAATAAGCTAAGCTGCGCCGTCTCCGGCCGCATCTCGCTTTACGATATAGGGTCAGCCACGAGCGTAGACGGGCGACCGAAAGGAAACTTGGGCGGATGACGCAATTCCGGCAGGATGAAACGCCACAACCGAAGCCGTTTTCGAGAACCCTGGCACTGAAGAGATGGCTGGCGCGCTGGGTGCTGGTCGCCGAACAGCTTCTGCCGCGCACCCTCCTGCCCGGTTCTATCGTTCTTCTATTTCTCGCCTTCGCTTGGCTCGGCTTCTTCCGCGTGGCACCGTTCTGGCTGCATGCCGCAGCCCTCTTTGCCTTCGCCATCGGTTTTCTCGCATCGCTGTTTCCGCTGACGCGGATCCGTTTGCCCGGAAATGTCGACGCGGACCGCATGCTGGAAGAGCGCAACGCCCTGCCCCACCAGGCGATCCGCGTCCAGGACGATCGGCCGGCAACCGACAATCCACTGGGCGAAGCGCTGTGGCGCGAGCACCAGGCCCGCATGGCACGGATGATCGGCGCGCTCGAGACGGGGCTTCCGCGTCCTGATATCGCCCGACACGATCCTTTTGCCCTGCGTGCCGTACCGGTGCTTCTCGCCTGTGTCGCCTTCGCCTATTCCTACTCCAACCGCGCCGGCCTGCTCAGCGACGCGCTGCGCCTGCCGCAGGCTGCGGTCGAAACGGCCGATATCCGCATCGATGCCTGGGTGACGCCACCCGCCTATACCGGCCGTGCCCCGATTTTCCTCACCGGAAAGCCGGAGGCCGTATCGGCTGCGGAGGACACCGGGGCCATTACCATCCCGCAATTCAGCGACCTGACGGTCCGTGTCACCGGGGCCGGACCGGACCAGATCGTCCGGTTTGCGGAAAGCGGCGCGGCCAAGGCAATCGCCATTCCGGCGGTCGGCGAGAAAGCCGGGGAAACGAAGCCCAAGCCGAAGGTGGGCGAGGCCGGGCCCAAGGTCGCCGAAATGGCTGCGCCCTCGCCTGCCCGCAACCCGAATGCCGTGCGCAACCATGTCTACAAGATTGTCAAGGACGGCGAGCTCGTCGTCGGGGATCGGCGCTGGGCTTTCAAGATCATTCCGGATGGTGTGCCGCAGATCTCCTTCGACGGCATTCCTCGTCCAACCGTCAATGCGGCGCTGGAAATCACCTTCGCTGCAACGGACGATTACGGCATCGCCCAGGCCTGGGCCGAGATCCAGCCGCTCGACGAAGCCGCAGAGGGAGCCCGCCCGCTCTATCCGTTGCCGGAATACCGGCTCGACCTGCCGCGCCGCAACGCGCGCGAAGCCAAGGGCACGACCAGCCGAAACCTCAGCGAACATCCGCTTGCCGGCAAGCGCGTGAAGGTCACACTCGTCGCCCGCGACGCCGCAGGCCAGGAGGGCCGCAGCCCGCCGCATGAAATGATCCTGCCCGCCCGCCAGTTCATCCAGCCGCTCGCCGGCGCGGTCGCCGAGCAACGCCAGGTCTTCACCCTCAATGCCAACGACCTGCCGCGCGCGCTCGACCTCAACGATGCCGTTGCTTCGCTTGCCGAGGACTGGATCCCCAACCTCACGCATTTCCTGCTGCTGAAATCGGCTCGCACGCGCATGGCCCTTGCCTACAACGAAGACATGCTGCGTGACGCCGCCGGATACCTATGGGAGATCGCGCTCGGCATCGAAGATGGCGACCTGTCACTCGCCGAGCGGCGCCTGCGCGACGCACAGCAGGCGCTCTCGGACGCGCTGGAGCGCAATGCGTCCGACCAGGAAATCGCCAAGCTGATGCAGGAGCTGCGCCAGGCCATGCAGGAGTACATGCAGGCCCTCGCCCAGCAGGCGGCGAAAGACCCGCGCATGGCCGGCAAGATGAACCCGAACAACATCCTGCGCCAGCAGGACCTCGAAAGGATGATGAACCAGATCGAGAACCTGGCGCGCTCCGGCGCGCGCGATCAGGCACGCCAGCTGCTGTCGGAACTGCAGCGGATGATGAACAATCTGCAGGCCGGCCGCGGCCAGCAGCAGATGGGCCAGCAGAACGATGCCATGAGTCAGCAGATCGAGAAGCTCGGCAAATTGCTGCAGGATCAACAAAAGCTCATGGACGAGACCTTCAAGCTCGACCAGGCGCAGCGCGACCGGATGCAGCGCGGCGACCCGTTGCAGGGCGAGGATAACGAGCTCTTCGGTCAGGAGATGCCGCAGGATCCGGAACAGCGCGGCGATCCGAATGGCCAGCCCAACCCGCTTGACGAGATGACCGCCGAACAGCTGAAGGATGCGCTCAAGCAGTTGAAGCAGCAGCAAGACGCGCTTGGCAAGCAGCTCGGAGAACTCAACAAGAGCCTCGAAAACATGGGCATCAAGCCGGGCAAGGGTTTCGGCGAAGCCCAGCGGGAAATGGACGGAGCCTCCGGCGCGCTTGGCAAGGGCCAGGGCGAACAGGCGGTGGGCAATCAAGGCCGTGCGCTACAGGCGCTGCGCCAAGGCGCCCAGGACATGATGAACCAGATGCAGAGCCAGGGTCAGGGCCCCGGCATGGGCGTCCCGCAATTCGGCCAGAACGGCCGCGACCCGCTTGGCAGGCCCCAGAACAACCGCGGTCCGGAATTTGGCGACCACGTGAAGGTGCCCGAGGAATTTGACACGCAACGCGCCCGTCAGATCCTCGAAGAGATCCGCCGCCGGCTCGGGGATAACCTGTCGCCGGAGGCCGAGCGGCAATATCTCGAGCGCCTGCTCGACATGCAATGAGCCCGTAGCTGGTTCGGGCCAGCCGATCCGATATTCCGGTCCTCGCGAGGCGCAGCGTTGCGGCGCCTAGAGCAATTCCAGGAAAAGTGCGAAACGGTTTTCCGTGCGGAATTGCGTAATTTCAAAGACTTAGGTCATTTCAGTGTTTCGATGAAACAATGAAATGATCTAGCCTCAAGCCCACGACCTCGGCAGCAATCAGTTGTCGGATTGGGATTCGTCAGGCAGCCAGCGCGAGCGCAACGGCCTTGCGGATATCGGGAAGGGAAAACGGCTTGGAGATGACGTCGACGATCTTGTCGGCCAGATCGTCGGCCCGCTCGCGCTGTTCGGCATAGCCGGTCATCAGCAGGATCTTCATTGCCGGAAAGGCAGCCGACGCCTGATGCGTCAGCTCGATGCCGTCCATGACGGGCATGCGAATGTCGGAAAGCAGGAGATCGAAAGCCTCGCTCTGGAGGCAGGCAAGGCCGTCGGCACCGTCGCCCGCCTCGACCGTCTCATGGCCGTCGAGCTTCAGTGCCCGCGCGACGAAGGAACGCAACGCATCCTCGTCCTCGGTAATCAGGATTTTCGCCATCATGGCCTCCGCGTTTCCGAGGCGCGGCTTTCACGCCGACGCCCGCACCTGATCCAAAAGGTTACAGCGGGCGTCGGTCATCGACCGGACACGACGGCGGTGCAGCACCGCCAATCCGATAGGGAATCACCACGCGGTACATCCCCAACCAACCAGTTTTTCGTTTGTGTTCGGTAAACGCGCGGCGACCGGATTTCAGGGTCGGCGTGCCGTTTTGACACGCCTTACTCGGCATCGCCGGTGACGACACCTACAAAAGGCAGCTCGCGGAAGGCATAGGCGACATCCATGCCATAGCCGACAACGAAGTGATCGGGGCATTCGAAACCGACATAATCGGCTTCGAGCTCGACCTTCCGCTTGACGCGCTTGTCGAGCAGCACGGCGATCGTCACGTTGCGCGCGCCGCGCTCGTACATCAGCTCCTTGGCGAAACGCAGTGTCCGGCCGGATTCGAGAATGTCGTCGATCAAAAGCACGTCACGCCCATGCACGTCGCTGTCGATATCCTTGATGATCTTCACGCCCTGAGAGACCGTACCGAGCCCGTAGCTCGACAGCGTGATGAACTCGACTTCCGGTGCAAGGCCGGTGTTGTGCATGGCGCGGATCAGGTCTGCAGCAAAGATGAACGATCCCTTGAGCACCGCGATCACCAGCAGATCCTTGTGCGGACCGTTGACGATCATCCCGGCCAACTCGCTGTTGCGCGCGGCAATCGTTTCGGCCGTGTAGAGAGGTTCGATATTCTTACCGCGAACAACGGGCATCAAGGCTTCTCCAGCGTTTCATCCGGAAGACCAAAGCCTTCCCATCCGCGCCGCTTAGCACAATCAGCGGGCTGAAACACCGTTTTCAGCGAAGGAAACCGTCACATCGGGCATTTTTCCACCTGCATAGGGCAGCCGCGTCCTGAAATGGCGGCTCTCGCCCGGCGCGATTGCCGCGCCTTCGGGCATCACGCGCGTGGTCGTAACCTGGCGCCCGTTGGCTGCCACCCCCACCACGACGAGCGGCAGGCGCTGTTCGACATCGGAGCGGTTGTCGATCGAGCCGTAGACGGAAAGCACCCGCATGCCGCCGGAATAGTCGAGCGAGCTCGTGACCCCTGATATCGCAAGCGGCTGGATATCGGCCTGCCCGTCGCCCGCGAAACCGACGATCACCAGAAAGGATGCGAGTGCGAAACCCGCGACCAGGCCGGCGAAGCGGCGCGCCGGCATGTCGCGCAGCCGCGCTTCGGCGAGGCTCAACAGTCGGCCGGCAAGCGATGTTTCGTCGGCCACGACCGTCAAGGTCGGCCGTTTCTGATTTCCCATCTTGGCGTTGTCGTTGAACACCGGATAGGGCGTTCGGCGCGACGAGGGAGCAATCACCTCGAACTCGGCATCGACATAGTCGACGCGTCGCGGCATCGCGGCTGCCTCACGACCGCCCCGTTCGGGCGGCAGGAAGTCCGCCGAAGCGCCGGCGGTTTTGGTCCGGAATGCATGCATGACCAGTTCCTCCTGTCCCACAGGGGCCCGGTGCGGCCACTCGACCTACCGCCTCGACTGCGAAACCATCGGGCAATGCGCGAACCCTTGGCATGCAAGAATCTAGGCATTGCATCAAATCTTTCCGACACGTAAACCGGAATGGTTAATGTTTCGGAAAGACGTCGCGAAAGCGGCACCTTTTCATGAAAAATTAACCGCTGCTTAACCATGATTCCGCTGGCGGTTTTGCCTTTCGAGGCTGGTCGTCCTATGCGCGGAGGACCGGAACCGGCCGTCGGTTGCAGG
This sequence comes from Ensifer sp. Root278, assembly GCF_001429285.1. GTDB lineage: Bacteria > Pseudomonadota > Alphaproteobacteria > Rhizobiales > Rhizobiaceae > Ensifer. The sequence goes on along the minus strand of NZ_LMJJ01000041.1, from coordinate 359,588 downwards.
GCCGTGAGAGAGACTGGGCTGCCGCTTGATTCACTTTGAGAACGTCGGACTGCGCTATGGCATGGGACCGGAAATCCTCCGGGACCTGACCTTCGATATTCCGCGCCGTTCGTTCCAGTTCCTGACCGGTCCGTCGGGCGCCGGCAAGACCACCCTTTTGAGACTGCTGTTCCTCTCGCTGCAGCCGACGCGCGGCCTGATCCGGATGTTCGACCGCAACATCTCGTCGATCCCGCGCGAGGAGTTCCCGATGCTGCGCCGGCGCGTCGGCATCGTCTTCCAGGATTTTCGCCTGCTCGACCATCTCACCACCTATGAGAACGTCGCTCTGCCGCTGCGCGTCCGCGGCAAGGAGGAATCGAGCTATCGCGCCGACGTGCTGGAACTGTTGAAATGGGTCGGCCTCGGCGAGCGCATCAATGTCCTGCCGCCGGTTCTTTCAGGCGGTGAGAAGCAACGCGCGGCGATCGCGCGGGCGCTGATCGACAGGCCGGAGATCCTGCTTGCCGACGAACCGACCGGCAACGTCGATCCGCCGATGGCCAGGCGCCTCCTCAATCTCTTCCTCGAGCTGAACCGGCTCGGCACCGCGGTGGTGATCGCCACCCACGATCTGTCGCTGATGGATCAGGTGGAGGCGCGACGCATGATCCTTTCGCAGGGGCGGCTCGACATCTATGAGTGACAGCCGCACGAAACGCCAGAAGGATGCGCCCGAGCAGGCGTCGGAGCCGCAACAACGCCGGACGGAAATGCGCGTGCGGCCGACCGGCCCGATCGTGCCTTCGACCAATGTCTCCGGGCATGCGCTGATGTGCGTGATCGCCATCATGTCGTTCCTTGCCTGCCTGACACTCGGCGGCGTCAGCATGGTCAGGGCAACGGCCCAGAGCTGGCAGTCGCAGATCTCCCGCGAGATCACCGTCCAGATCAAGCCGGACGATAGCCTCGACATGGAGAAGGCGCTCGCCGATGCCCGCGATCTGGCACTGACCTTCAGCGGCACGACCGATGGCAAGATCGTCGATCGCGCCGCCACCGCGCGCCTCCTGGAACCCTGGCTCGGCGAAGGCCTCGATCTCGACGAATTGCCGGTGCCGCGGCTGATCATCATCACCATCGACGAAAACAACCCGCCCGATTTCGCCGCTATGCGCAAGGCGCTGACCGAGACGATCCCGCAGGCCTTCCTCGACGATCACCGCACCTGGGTCGACCGGCTCGTCGCGATGGCCAATACCACGGCGATGATCGGCACCGGCGTGCTGGCCCTCGTGTTCTCCGCCATGGTGCTGACGGTGATCTTCGCCACCCGCGGCGCCCTTTCCGGCAACCGCCACATCGTCGAGGTGCTGCATTTCGTCGGTGCCGAGGCCGGTTTCGTCGCCTCCGAATTCCAGAAGCATTTTCTGAGAATCAGCCTCAAGGGTGCCGGCACCGGCGGCCTGCTTGCCGCGCTGTCCTTTGCGCTTGCCGGCTTCTGGCAGTCGCAGACATTGGCAACACCGCAGACCGATCAGGCGACCGCCCTCTTCGGAACCTTTACCATTGGCTATGGTGGCTATCTCGGTATCGCCGCCATCATCGTCGTCATCGCCATCCTGACGACCGTGACCGCTCGCCTCACGGTCATGCGCACGATCCACGAGATCGACCTCATCCGTTCGGACCCCGGCCGCACGGATCTCTACCAGAGCTGAACCGCCCGATGTTTCGCCGTGCCTCGATCTATTCCTTGCCGTAATCTGTGGCTATGTGAAGAGAATCATGATGGCGCGAGAATTACGCGGGAACGGGATGGCCGGAGGAGGCAAATGGCAGGGGAAAGCCGACGATGGCCGGCGGCCCCGCAGCCTCTTGCGCAAAATTCTCCGGCGAACGTTCTTCGTCCTCCTGTTACCGCTCGCGCTCCTGATCGGCGCCTTCCTCAATTTCGCCGACACCGTCGCATCGCTGCAGCCACCCGTGCATCCCAAGGCGGATGCGATCGTCGTCCTGACCGGTGGTTTCCAGCGCATCGACCAAGCGGTCGATCTCTTGAAGGGCGGCGCCGGAAAGCGCCTGCTCATCTCCGGCGTCCACCCGACGACCACCGGCAGCCAGATCCGCCGCAACACCCAGAGCTCCGCCGATCTCTTCAAATGCTGCGTCGATATCGGTCATGAGGCGATCGATACCATCGGCAACGCCACCGAGACGGCACAATGGATCCGTGATCGCGGCTATACGAGCGTGCTCGTCGTTACCAACAACTACCATATGCCACGCAGCCTGCTGGAGCTTCGGCGTACCCGCCCGGAGACGGAATTCATCCCCTACCCGGTGGTCAATTCGGATCTCAAGACGACGAACTGGCTGCGCAACCCGATGGTACTGAAATCGATCCTCCTGGAGTTCGGGAAGTATACGATCGCATCGGTTCGCGATCTCGCCGGCGCCCGGCCGACGAGCGGCCTGCGCACCGATTCCTCACGCGCCACGCCGGCGGAAGAATAGAGGCCCTCGAGAACGTCGATGGCCTAAAGTGAGAGAGGGCAGTTTTCCTTCGGCACGGTTTCGTGTAGGCAGCGATCAATCGGCCTGACGCCGAGCCCCTTAAGAACTCGCCTACGAGAGCGTGCCTGATGATCGTCTTGCGTTCGATCCTTTTCAACATGGTGTTCTACGCCAATCTGATCGTGCAGATGATCGTGCTGACGCCGATCTATTTCCTGCTGCCGCGCAAGAAGGCCTGGTTCGTTCCCAAGAACTGGGTGCGCAGCAATCACTGGCTGCTCGACAAGATGGTCGGGACGACCTTTGAGATCGAAGGCTTGGAGAACCTCCCGAAGGTCCCCTACATCTTCGCTCCCAAGCACCAGTCCTTCTGGGATGCCTATGCGCTGCTCCCCTGGCTCGACGATCCCTTCTACATTCTGAAGCGTGAGCTCACCTGGATCCCGCTGTTCGGTTGGTACATCCTCAAGCAGCGCATGGTTCCGGTAAACCGGGCCGCACGCGGCAAGGCGATGACCAGCGTCATGGATCGCACCAAGCAGGAAATGGCAACCGGCCGCGAACTCATCATCTACCCGGAAGGCACGCGCCGCCCGCCGGGCGCTCCGCCGGAGTACAAGTACGGCATCGCCCGCCTCTACCGCGACCTGAACGTGCCTGTCGTGCCGGTCGCCATGCATCCCGGCCTCTTCTGGCCGCGCCGCAAGTTCCTGCGCTTTCCCGGCCACTTCAAGGTCCGCATCCTGCCGCCGGTCGAGGCGGGCATGGATCCGGATGCATTCCTTGCCAAGCTCATGGAAGTCACGGAGAAGGCCAGTGACGAACTGCTTGTCGAAACGGTGCAGAACAATCCGCACCTGCCGCTGCCGCCAACCGCCGAGCAAAGGCTGAAGGAACTGAAGGCCGCCGGCAGGGCCTGAGCGATCAGGCCCGCGCACGCTGGCGTGTCTGCTCGAGCAGGCCCACCACCTCTTCCAGCCAGTGATCGCGGATGCCCATTTCCTTGAGATGGGCAAGCGTGTTGAACACATACTCGCTGTTCGGCCCGGATTTTCCGGTCGAAACGGCGACGATATCGGCCGCCTCACCGGTGCTGAGCGTTCCGGCATACTGGACGTGGTCGCGGTCGATGACATAGGCAAGCGCCGGCACCCGCCGTCCATCGGCAAGCAGCACCGGCATCGTGCGCTCCTTGTAGACATGCGTCACCAGTTCACGCTCGCGCAGATAATCGGTAACACTCTCCCGCTGCCCACGCTCGACACGAAAAGCCGTGCCGATGCAGGAGCCGCCTCGGTCGAGCCCAAGCACCAGTCCCGGCCGCTGTTCGGTGCCGCGGTGAACCCAGGAATGCACGCAGAGCGACCGGCGATAGCCGAATGCGCGTGCCGTCAGCTTCTCCTCGAAGGCAAAGCCGGGGTTCCACATCAGCGACCCGTAGCCAAAGACCCAAAATTCGTCCATATCCACTGTCATTCAACCCGCGCTGTCTGCTCTCGCCACCGAATCACCATCGGCTTGTAGGAATGGTCAGCCATGTCGGTTTCTACGGCACAGCATCTCGGCACGAAAGAGACAAGCTCGTCCTCGTGCACCCGAAGACAAGAATAGTTTTGCGGATCGGCGGCGCCACCCGAAAGGCAGCCGCAGTCCAGTTTAGAGTGAGGTATCCGCGCCCATGTCGGCAACCGCAGTTTCCAATCCCTCGCCGGTCAGCCGGAAGTTCCGCTGGCTGACGGCAGGCATCGTGCTTGTCGCCGGCATCTATTCGACCGGCTGGTTCCTCGCCGCCGATCAGATCGAGAAACGCCTCACGGCCCGTCTTGCCGATGGACAGGCAGCCGGCCTCGGCGGCGAATGCACGAACATGGACGTGCGCGGCTTTCCGTTCCGAATCGGCCTCTTCTGCGACAAGGTCCACCTCGACGACACCCGCCATGGCACATCCGCCTCCTTCGGGGCGCTGCGCACAGCCGCCCAGGTCTACCAGCCCGGCCACGCCGTGATCGAGCTCGACGGCCCGGCCGAAATCCGGGCGTCGCCCGGCCTCAACGTCTTCGCCGACTGGACGCTGCTGCATGCGAGCGTGCGTGCGACCTTGTCCGGTGTCGACCGCACCTCGCTCACCTATGACAACCTCACCGGTCGGGTGCGCCTGCCGCTTGCGGGCGACGGTCTTGGCTTCGGCGCCAGCCACGGCGAACTGCACCTGCGCCAGAACGGCGCGGATCTTGATGCCGCTTTGAGCGTCGACAAGCTCGACCTTCGTCCGGAGGAAGGCCCGAGCTACGCGCCGCCGGCCACGGTGGCTGCGGACCTGACCTTCACCGACAAGGCCGGGTGGATGGCAACCACACCGACACCGGAGATGTTTCGCGGCAGCAAGGGCGAACTCCGACAGCTCACCCTCGATCTCGGCTCCGGCATGAACGCCAAGCTTTCCGGCCCCTTCTCGGTCAACGATCAGGGACTGATTTCCGGCGAGTTCTCGCTGACGATGACGAATATCGAGGCCTGGCGGGCCAATCTGGTCAAGCTGATTCCCGACGACGCCAACCTCGTCGACAACACCGCGAACATGCTGAAGGCGCTCGCCAACGGCAAGGACGAGGCGACCGTGAAGCTCAACGTGCGCGACGGCACGGCGTTTCTCGCCTTCATCCCGATCGGCGTCCTGCCGACGCTCTAGATCGTCGAACACCCGCTTCCGGACGGAAGACCGTTCCTCGGTCTTCCTCGACTTGCTCAGCTTATTTCTGATCCATGGCATGCCGGCCGAAGTCCGGCATCGCCGTATCCTGGCCCGCCTGGATGATCGAGCGGCGGATGGCGCGGGTGCGGGTGAAGAGGTCGAAGAGCTTCTCGCCGTCGCCCCAGCGGATCGCCCGCTGCAGATAGGCGAGATCCTCCGAAAACCGCGCCAGCATCTCCAGGATCGCGTCCTTGTTGTGCAGGCAGACGTCACGCCACATGGTGGGATCGGATGCCGCGAGACGGGTGAAGTCGCGGAAACCCGAGGCCGAATACTTGATGACTTCGGATTCGGTGACGGTCTCGAGATCATCGGCGGTTCCGACGATGTTGTAGGCGATGATGTGCGGCAAGTGCGAAACGATCGCCAGCACCTTGTCGTGGTGCTCGGCGTCCATCTCCTCGACCATCGAGCCGAGCGTTTCCCAGAAACGCCGGAGCCGCGCGACCGCTTCCCCATCAGCGCCCTCCGGCGGCGTCAGGATGCACCAGCGGCCGCGGAAGAGGCCGACGAAGCCGGCATCCGGGCCCGAGTGCTCGGTACCGGCGATCGGATGCCCCGGCACGAAATGAACGGTCTCGGGCAGATGCGGCGCCATCTGCGCAATCACTGAGCCTTTGGTCGAGCCGACATCGGTGACGATCGCACCGGGCTTCAGATGCGCAGCAATCTCGGCCGCCACGGCACCGGACGCGCCGACCGGGACCGAGACGATCACGAGGTCCGCGTCGCGAACGGCGTCGGCCGCAGACAGCGTATAGCGATCGCCGAGCCCGAGCTCCTGCGTACGCTTCAGCGTCGCCTCGCTGCGCGTGGAGACGACGAGCGTACCGGCAAGCTGCTTCTCGCGGATATCGCGCGCGATCGACGAGCCGATGAGACCAATGCCGATGAGGGCGATCGTTTCAAACTGCTGAGCCATTATTTCCGTCCCATGAATTCGATCAGCGCCGCGATGACGCCTTCGTTGGCTTCTTCCGAGCCGATGGTCATGCGCAGCGCATTGGGGAAGCCGTAGCTGCTGACCGCCCGCAGGATATAGCCGCGGCTGGTCAGGAAATCATCGGCTTCCTCGGCCCGCTTGCCGTTTTCTTCCGGAAAGTGGATCAGCACGAAATTCGTGACCGAGGGCGTGATGCGCAGCCCGATCGCTTCGAGCGCTTCGCTGACACGCGCAAGCCAGGTGAGATTGTGATCAACCGCCGTTGCCACGAAAGCCTGATCACGGATCGCCGCAGCACCCGCCGCGATAGAGGGCGCACTGAGGTTGAAGGGCCCGCGGACACGGTCGACCGCGTCGATCACCTCCGGCGGTGCGTACATCCAGCCGATGCGCAAACCCGCAAGGCCGTAGATCTTCGAGAAGGTGCGGGTCATCACCACATTGCGGCTGGCCGAGACGAGCTCCAGCCCGGCGGCATAGTCGTTGCGGCGCACATATTCGGCATAGGCCGCGTCGAGCACCAGCAGCACACCCTCGGGCAGCCCCGCATGCAGCCGGCGGACTTCATCGACGGGGATGTAGGTGCCGGTCGGATTGGCCGGATTGGCCAGGAAGACGACCTTGGTGCGCTCGGTGACCGCCGCGAGAATGGCATCGACATCGACGCGCGCATCCTTCTCCTTGACGGTAATGGGCGTCGCGCCCGCCGCCAGGATCTGGATCTTGTAGACGAGGAAGCCATGCTCGGTGATGATGCCTTCGTCGCCGGGCCCGAGATAAGTGTGGCAGAGAAGCCCGAGCAGTTCGTCCGACCCATTGCCGCACATGATGTTTGCCGGGTTGAGGCCGTGCACGGCACCGATCGCCTCTCGCAGCGCCCGCGCCTGGCCATCCGGATAACGTTCGAGGTTGAAGGCAGCCGACTGGAAGGCTTCGATCGCTTTCGGGCTTGCGCCAAGCGGCGTCTCGTTGGACGAGAGTTTATGCACCTTGGCGACACCCGGCGCATGCTCCTTGCCCGGCACATAAGCGGCAATATCCAGGATGCCGGAACGCGGCTCAGGGCTCTTCGAAGCAAGGCTCATCGGGTCAGCTTTCTTTGGCCATCAAAGTGCTGCAGCAACCGATACGTGCCATGGGAGGCGCGCGGCGCTGCAGGCAGGAAAAGAGGTCAAGCCATTAGCGGCGCAAGCGGCTTTTGTCGAGGGTCCGCCGCGGTTCCCAGGCAGGTTAGCGGGTGGGACGCGGCCTCTCGCGCGTGCTCGGCACGCCCTGCGGCGCCAGCACCGGCACGAAGACGCGGCGCGATGCGCGTGCGGCGACCGGCAGCCCCTGGTAAAGCCGCTTCTGCGCCTCGACGACGATGACGCCGGAGAAGACCGGCCAGAGCGAACGGCCGAGCCGCTCGAAGCCCCGACGCAGCCGCAGGATCGCCCTGAGTTTCGACGGCGGGAAGAAGAGCGCATCCGCCGTGGCACCTGGCGTGAAGTTGGTCTCGCGCAGCAGCGCCGTCAGCTGCCCACGCGAATAGGGTCGCCCGGAACCGAAGGGCGTGTGTTCCATGCGCGCCCAGACGCCGCGCCGGTTGGGCACGACGATGATAAGGCGACCGCCTGGCGCCAGCACCCGCCAGATCTCCTTCATGGTCTCCCGCGGGCTTTCGGCGAATTCCAGCGAATGCACCATCAGCACCCGGTCGATCGAGGCGTCGGGCAGCGGCAACTCCTCATCGAACACCAGCGCCGTCGAGGAGAGCTCGGCAACCGGCCAGTTCACCGCCCCCTGCCCCGCCGGCATGAAGGCGAAGGTGCGCTCCGTGTCCTTGCGGAACCGTTCGAGATAGGGAACGGCATAGCCGAGGCCGACCAGCCGCTCGTCCGGGAGCCGCGCCCAGACGGACGAAAGCGCCATGGTGACGGATTGCTCCGCCATCCGGCCGAGCTCGGAGTGATAGAATTCTCGCAGGTCGACGATATCGGTGTGCATTCGCAACATGTTAGCTTCGAAGCGGTAGACTTCAAGGTAAGGCTCGCTACATTCGGCAGCATTCCCTCTCTTCTGACCGGAGGACGTGCCATGGCCGCGCTCGAACTCGACCTCTTCCTCTGCCGCACCGATAATTTCGGCGTGCTGATCCACGATCCCGAAAGCGGCCTGACCGCCTCTATCGACGCGCCGGAAGAGGCGCCCATCCTGGAAGCGCTGGAGCGGCGCGGCTGGAGGCTTACCCACATCCTGACGACCCATCATCACGGCGATCACGTGGCGGCAAATGACGCCCTGAAGGAACGCTTCGGCGTCACGATCATCGGGCCTTTCGGGGAAGCCTCGAAAATTCCGGGGCTCGACAAGGCCGTGCGCCATGGTGAGCGCTTCGATTTTGCCGGTCGTTCCGTCGAGGTGATCGAGACCCCGGGCCACACGGCCGGTCACATCTGCTTCCACTTCCCGCAGGACAGGCTGCTGTTTGCCGCCGACACCCTGTTTGCGCTGGGCTGCGGTCGTCTGTTCGAGGGGACGGCAGCGACCATGTGGCAGTCTCTCAGCCGGCTGATGGCGTTGCCGGATGACACGACGGTCTATTTCGGCCACGAATACACGCTGTCCAACGCCCGCTTCGCGGTCACGGTCGACCCCGAGAATGCCGAGCTCAAGGCGCGCGCCGCCGAGATCGAGGAGACGCGCTGCGACGGCGGCTTCACCGCACCGACGACGATCGGCCTGGAGAAGCGCACGAACCCGTTCCTGCGCGCCACCGACCCGGGCATCCGCGCCCATCTTGGAATGCAGAACGCCGACGATGCCACGGTCTTTGCCGAAATCCGCAAGCGGAAAGATAATTTCTAGTGGCTGAGACGCAATCGGCGGCGGAGATCATCAAGGCACTCGGTTTGGCGCGCCATCGGCGGCTGGTACTTCGAGACCTTCCGCGATACGGCTGGTGGCCCACGCGGGCATTCGACGGCAATCTATTATCTGTTGGAGCGCGGCGAGCGCTCGCACTGGCACCGTGTCCGCGACGCGGTCGAGATTTGGCACTATCACGCCGGTGCGCCGCTCGAACTCAGCATCGCCGAAGATGGAAAATCCGCCGAGACGCTGCGGCTCGGGTCCGACATTCTGAGCGGAGAACGACCGCAGGGCGTGGTCCCGGCCGATTGGTGGCAGTCCGCCGCCTCGCTTGGCGAATGGACGCTGGTCGGCTGCACCGTCGCGCCAGCATTTGATTTCGCCGCCTTCGAAATGGCGGCCCCCGACTGGCAGCCGCCCAAGCGATAACAAGCCCGGTTATTCCGCCGGCTGGGCCACCGTCGCACGATTGCGGAAGATCATGTCCTTTGCAGCAAGCACTGCGCCGCCGGTCACGAACAGGCAGGCGAGCGCGATGCGCCAGGACGGCTCGGCAAAACCGAACAGGATCAGGATCAGCGTCGAAAGCACCGGCGCCGCATAACTCGCGACGCCGAGAAGCTGGATATTGCCGTTCTTCACCCCAAAGTCCCAGGCATAGAACGCCGCTCCGACCGGCAGCAGCCCGAGGCCGACGACCGCCAGCCACTCGAAGGTCGTCGCCGGCCAGACGGTCGTTTCGAGCGCCAGATGGCAGACGAAAGACAGGATCGAGGTCGCAAGACAAAATCCTGTCACGACATCCGTCGAGACCGCTTCGAAGCGGCGGGTGATGAGCGAATAGCCCGACCAGGTGAAGGCGCAGAGAAAGGCGGCGCCGTAGCCAAGCAGATAGGCATCGTCGAAGGCAACGCCATTGCGCGCCACGATCAGGATCGTGCCGACGAGGCCGGCGAGTGCGCCGGCGAGATGATACCAGCGCAAGCGCTCGCCCGGCAGCAGCGCCGAGCCGACGACGATCAGCAGCGGCCAGAGATAGGCGATCAACCCGGCTTCCACTGCCGGGGCGTTGCGCAGGGCGGTGAAGTAGAGAAAGTGGTAGCCGAAGAGGCCGGCGATACCCGTGATCCAGACCTTGGCCGGTTGCTTGAGCAGCGCTATGCGCTCAGGCCTCATCCCCAGCACCACCAGGCCGGGCAGGCTGCCGATCAGGAAGCAGATCGCCGAAAGCTGGAACGGAGGCATCTTGCCGGATGCTGCCGTGAACAGCGCGAGCAGCGACCACATCAGAATGGCGGAAAAACCGATCAGCGTTGCCTTGAATGTCATAGTCGTCCCCTCGCGCGATTTCTCTCACGGAAACCTGCGCCGATAAAATCTTCGTGCTTCGTGGTATTTAACCTTTTAGTTGCACACGACCGCGCGTCAACCACCAAATCGCGTCGCCGAGACCGTGACCGGTCCGAGCTTGGTGGGGATGCGGACATAGACGGGGGCGTAGACGTTCACGTTGGGCGCCTTGGCAAACCAGATTTCCATCGTCTGCAGACGACGCAGATACTCGACATCCTCGCGGCCCTTCTTGTAGCCGGCCTTCGGCACGAAACGGATACCGCAGACGATCACCTCCCCTTCGAAGCCCTTGGTCTTGAAAGGCTTGGTCCCCTTCGGTGAGAGCTTGATGTCGAGCCGCGACTCGCCATCAAAGATCGGCAGCGTGTTGGGGCACACGCGCGCCTCGGCGGGAATGATGAGGCCCGAGAGCGGGTCGAGCACGTTGCGCATGTCGCGCGAGGTGACGGGCACCCAGTTCTTCGGCAACGGCGTGCGCTTGGGCGTCATGCTGGCTTGCACCACATTGCCGTTGCGATAGGTGACGTTGATCGCCCTGCTCTTCGATCCACTGCGATAGGACATCGAATAGTGCGAGGCGCGCAGGTAATCCCTGCCGATCACACCCGAAACCTGCGTCTGGCCCGAGGTGTGGCTGAGGATGTCGAGCAGCCCGGCGGATTTCAGCGTTCCGGATATCGTGTAGCGATTCTTCTGAAGCTCGGTATGGAAGGAGGCGCGCGCAACCGGCAGACCGGCGAGCGAGATGCTGTAATCCGTCAGATGTTCGACATCGGCGGCCGACGATGCTGTGGAAAACGAGACCGCGGACAGCAGCGCCGCCACGCGAAAGCCATTTCGCAACTTCATGCCCTGAAAAATCCATCGCTTGAATATCGCCGTAATACCCTGAAATGCAGGCTCTTTGCGGCTTTTCTACGCCCAGTACGCTGCAGCCGGCCGTCGGGCCGGCCCCGTGGCCGCCACCCGTCCTCATGCAAGAAATAACGCATAGCAAAACCGCTTGGAATGGGTCTCGCAAGGCATTATTCTTGCGAGAACTACGCCTCACATCTGAAGAACGGACGGGAAAAACCGCGGGTTTTCCGAGAATGCAAGAGGTTTGGCTTGACGGGCGGGCCGTCTCTGACTATAGAACCGCGACTTTCCAATAATGGCCTAGGAACGCGGCCTGGGCTCTGGGCCCGCTACCGCATTGTCCGGCGGCGATAAAGAGAATAGGTGTACCATGTCCCGTAGTTGCGAATTGACCGGCAAGGGCGTCCAGTCGGGCAACAATGTAAGCCACGCCAACAACAAGACCAAGCGCCGGTTCCTGCCGAACCTGTGCAACGTCACGCTGATTTCCGATGCTCTCGGCCAGCGCTACCGTCTGCGCGTTTCCGCTGCAGCTCTCCGCTCGGTTGAACACCGTGGCGGCCTCGACGCCTTCCTGCTGAAGTCGGACGAGAACGAGCTGAGCATGCGCGCTCGCCTGCTGCGCCGCCAGATCGTCAAGAAGGTTGCTGAAGCCGCCTAATCGGCGCCAGCGTCCTGTCTTTGACACGCGTTTAAAAGGCTTGCGGGTTCATCCAGCAAGCCTTTTTCTCGTGCGCGTGTTTCTGCCTTCATCGGCCGGATGCTCGATCCGGCTTTCATCCCTCTAGCTGGTGGCATCTCCCAGGATAAAAAAATGCTGATCAACCGCACTTTCTTCGTCTATATCGCGCTCATGACCCTCGTGGTCGTGGCTTCGAACATCCTCGTACAGTACCCGCTGCCGGGCTCGATTGCCGGCATGCAGCTTGGCGATCTTCTCACCTGGGGCGCCTTCAGCTATCCCTTCGCTTTCCTGGTGACGGATCTCACCAACCGACAGTTCGGGCCGCGCATCGCGCGCCGCGTGGTGGTCGCAGGCTTCATCGTCGCCATCCTGCTCTCCTTCGTCGCCGCCACGCCGCGGATCGCGATTGCCTCGGGCTCTGCCTTCCTGTTCGGCCAGCTTCTCGACATCTCGGTGTTCAACCGCCTGCGCCGTCAGAGCTGGTGGCATGCGCCGCTCGCAGGTTCGCTGATCGGCTCGGCGCTCGACACCGCGATGTTCTTCTCCTTCGCCTTTGCCCCGTTCTTCGTGTTCTTCGGACCGAACGACAGCTTCGCGCTGGAAACCGCGCCCCTGCTCGGCGTGCTCACGGCCGAAGCACCGCGCTGGATCTCCTGGGCGATCGGTGACTTGAGCGTCAAGATCCTCTGCGGCCTCGTCATGCTGCTGCCCTATGGCGCGCTGATGAGCGTCGTCAAGCCGATGCCGGCAGCGGAAGCCAAGGCATCCGCCTAGAGCAGTTCCAGGAAAAGTGTGAAACGGTTTTCCGTCTGGAATTGCGTAATTTCAAAGACTTAGATCATTTCAGTGTTTCGATTAAACAATGAAATGATCTAAACATGGCCTGCCGAAAAGGATCGAGCCGATGATTGCGGTCAAACGGCCGCAACCGTCGGCTCTGTCGTTTCAGAGCTTGGATCACTCGCCCCTTGGGCGAAACAAGCATTGCCTACTGCGTCACCGCGGTCGTGAGGCGGAACTCCAGCATCAGATTGCGCTCGAGGATGGAGTGGTTGTCATCCGAAACGACGATGACACGAACTTCGCCGTCCGGCCGTACGACGACGTCGAGCCCTTCCATATTGTCGATCTGGTGGCGCATGTCGGCTTCGAAGATGACGTCGCCATCGACCACGGCGCCGGGCTTGATCGTGTCGCCGGCAATACGCCGGATCTGCATACCGAGGCCCGAACCGAACGAGAAGCGCCGCTCCAGGAGCAGCAGGTCGCCGTTCGGCAGGAACGCGCCGTCGGTTACCGCATAGGGATCCTTGCGCACGACGGCAAACGCGCCACGCTGCGGCCCGTCGAGAATGCCCGCCAGCAGGTTATCCGCCCTGTCGACGCTGCGCTCCGCAACGGCGATCGTCGCGCCAGCCAGGGGGCCGTCCTTTGGCGCCACTGCGATGGTCTCGATGCCGCCATTGTTGCGCAATTCCTTGATCGGGAACGGCAACGCCAGGCTCCCGATCGGCGTCGATGCAGCAAATCCCGGGTCCGGGTAGATGTCGATGCGGTGTGCCTGCTCGTAGCTGACGACCACCTGCCCCGACCGCAGCGCCAATCCTTCCGAATCCACCTTCCACTTCGCCAGCCCGACGTCGCCGTTGCGGTCGGCCATCGGCGTGGCGGTAAGGTCCGTAAGACCGGAAAGCCGGCCGTCCGCATCACGGGTCACGGCGCCTTCGAGCCAGTGTCCGGTGTCCATGATCGCGATGAAGGAAGTGCCATCCGGTCGAAAACGGATTGCCGACACGGCGCCGAACAGGGAATTCGCAGAGGTCATTTCCAGTCCGCCAACGAACTCCAGCGCGCCGAACCGGGTGGCGCTCGATCCAACCGCGAAACTGCTGATCTGACGACTGCGGATCGGCAGAGTTTCGCCGCTCGAGGCGGCCCATGCCGAGCCGGTCGACGCGAAAAGCAGGAGGGCTAGAAGTCCGCGACCGAGCATGGGGAAGTACCTTCAGGGGAAGAACATCAGGAATGAAACGGAGTACGACGACGAGAGACACCTGCCACGGCGCACTGAGATCATCGCTGCAGCTTGGTAGACTGTAAAATTTTGTCCGTAAATTGACTTCGGCTCAAGGCCGGAACGGGCTGTCGCCGATTGGCGTTCGGAAGCGGCAAACACCACCTCCGAACGAAACAAATTATCCGGCGCGACGAAGACGCGAGGAACCGCGGCGCTTGCTTTCATCCTCGAAGAGCGCGGCCAGCTGCTCGGTCATCGCACCGGCAAGCTCGTCGGCGTCGACAATGGTCACGGCACGACGGTAGTAGCGCGTCACGTCGTGACCGATACCGATCGCCAGAAGCTCGACAGGCGAGCGCGTTTCGATCTGCTCGATGACCGCGCGCAGATGCCGTTCCAGATAGTTTCCGGGATTGACCGACAGCGTCGAATCGTCGACCGGCGCACCGTCGGAGATCATCATCAGGATGCGGCGCTGCTCGCGCCGTGCCATCAGTCGCTCGTGCGCCCACATCAGCGCCTCGCCGTCGATGTTTTCTTTCAGCAGGCCTTCGCGCATCATCAGGCCGAGATTGCGGCGCGCCCGGCGCCAGGGCGCATCGGCGGACTTGTAGATGATGTGGCGCAGATCGTTGAGCCGGCCCGGCGCCTGCGGCTTGCCGCCGGCAAGCCACTTTTCGCGCGACTGTCCGCCCTTCCACGCCTTGGTGGTGAAGCCGAGGATCTCGACCTTGACGCCGCAGCGTTCCAGCGTGCGCGCCAGGATGTCAGCGCAAGTGGCGGCAACGGTGATCGGGCGGCCACGCATCGAGCCGGAGTTGTCGATCAGCAGCGTCACTACCGTGTCGCGGAAGTTGGTGTCCTTCTCTCGCTTGAAGGAAAGCGGCTGCATCGGGTCGATGATGATGCGCTGCAGGCGCGCCGTGTCGAGGTAACCCTCTTCGAGGTCGAATTCCCAGGAGCGGTTCTGCTGCGCCATCAGGCGGCGCTGCAGGCGGTTGGCAAGGCGACCCACAGCACCCTGGAGATGGGAAAGCTGCTTGTCGAGGAAGGCGCGCAACCGGTCGAGCTCGGCCTCGTCGCACAGCTCTTCCGAAGCGATCGTCTCATCGAACTCGCGGGTGAAGACGGCGTAGTCGACCTTCTCGTTGAAGTCGGCAAAGGGCTGGTTCGGGCGCTTGACCTCGCCCGGCGTCTCGCTGTCCTCGTCGCCCTCGTCCTGAAGATCGTCGTCGGAAATCTCCGCGCCGTCCATCTCGCCTTCTTCCATCTGCTCTTCGGCAGCCTGGTTTTCATCGGCGGGGGCGGCGTCGTCGCCGGCTTCCTCGTCGCTGGCGTTTTCGTCCTGCTCCTGGCTGCGCGGCTGGTCTTCGTCGGTCTCGCTCTCCTGCTCGTCCGGCTCGACGTCGTCGTCGCCATATTTCTCGGCGACCTCCATCGAGGTCAGCATGTCGCGCACGACCCGGGCAAAGGCCTGCTGGTCATTGATCGTCGACGACAGGTTCTGGATGTCGCCCGCAGCCTTGCCTTCGATGAACTCGCGCCAGAGGTCGAGTACCTTACCGGCGGAGGCCGGCGGCTTCTCGCCGGTCAGCTTCTCGCGCACCAGAAGCGCCACGGCTTCGCCGAGCGGCGCGTCGGCCTGCCGCTCGATCGTTGCGAAATTCGCCTTGGCGTATTTCTCTTCGAGCATGACGTTCAGGTTCTTGGCGACGCCCGCCATGCTGAGCGCACCGATCGCCTCGACACGCGCCTGCTCCACCGCGTCGAAAATCGCGCGAGCGTCGGCCCCTTGCGGCGACATCGTCGCGTGGATGCGCGCGTCATGACAGGCCTTGCGCAGCGCCATGCTGTCACCCAGCCCGCGGGTGACGCTGAGTTCCTGCAGCGTCGGGCGCTTGGAAAGCTCGGGCAGACGAATGCGCTCGCCGGTCATGCCCGGCCGCTCATTGGCGAAGGCGACTTCCACCTCGGCATCGCCCGCGATCGATCGGATGCAGCCGGAAAGCGCCCGCTTGAACGGTTCGGCAGCATTCTCGCGCGTGGTTGGCTTTGCCTTCGAGTTCGAGCTCACGAGAGTTCCTTCTTCAGCCAGATGCGGTGAAATCCCGGCGGGAAATCATCGAGTTTGCCATAAACGTCATAACCCAGCTTCTGATAGAAGCCGTCGCCCTGGAAACTGAATGTGTCGACATAGATGTAGCGGGCGCCGCGGCTTGCGGCGACCGCTTCGACACGCGCAACGAGCTCACGCCCGCTGCCCGACCCTCTCAGCGCCTCGTCTACCCAGAGCAGTTCGATGAAGCACCAGTTCCACGCCGTGTAGGCGACGATGCCGCCTACGATCTCGTCGCCGTCGTTGCGCACCGAAATGGCGAAGCGCTTGTATTTGGCGCTTCCCGCCTTTTCGAGGTTGAAGGCCTTGAGGCCCTTGAAGACCGCGTTGGCGGTCTTCGCGACGCTCTTCTCCTCAACGAAGCGAAGCGCCCGTGCGCCCTCCGCCTCCGCCATGGCTCAGGCGGTGGCTTCCAGCACGATGTTGGCAGCGCTTTCCTTGAGCTCGATCCCGAAGGCGCGCTGGTAGTGCTCGGCGACCAGCGCCCGCTCCAGCTCGTCGCACTTGTTGAGGAAGGTCACGCGGAAGGCAAAGGCGATGTCGCCGAAGATATAGGCGTTCTCGGCCCAGGTGATGACCGTACGCGGGCTCATGACGGTCGACAGGTCGCCGTTGATGAAGGCTGCGCGCGTGAGGTCGGCAACACGCACCATCTTGGAAACGGTCTCGCGGCCCTTGTCGGCGGTGAAGCCCTTCACCTTGGCGGCGACGATGTCGACTTCCTTGTCATGCGCCAGGTAGTTCAGCGTCGTGACGATCGACCAACGGTCCATCTGCGCCTGGTTGATCTGCTGCGTGCCGTGGTAGAGTCCGGTGGTGTCGCCGAGGCCGATGGTGTTGGCGGTCGCAAACAGGCGGAAGGCCGGGTGGGGACGGATGACGCGGCTCTGGTCGAGCAGCGTCAGGCGGCCGGAGGATTCGAGAACCCGCTGGATGACGAACATGACGTCCGGACGGCCGGCATCGTATTCGTCGAAGACGAGCGCGACATTGTGCTGGTAGGCCCAGGGCAGGATGCCGTCCTTGAACTCGGTGACCTGCAGGCCGTCCTTGACGACGATCGCGTCCTTGCCGACGAGATCGATACGGCTGACATGGCTATCGAGGTTGACGCGCACGCACGGCCAGTTGAGGCGGGCAGCGACCTGCTCGATATGGGTGGACTTACCGGTACCGTGATAGCCCGAGACCATCACGCGTCGGTTGTGGGCGAAGCCTGCGAGAATAGCGAGCGTGGTTTCGCGATCGAAGAGGTAATCCGGGTCGAGGTCCGGCACATAGGCGTCGCCCTTCGAATAGGCAGGAACGCGCAAATCCGTATCAATGCCGAAAACCTCCCGGACCGAGATCGTCGTATCGGGGAGGTTGGAAATGTCGAGGTCAATCTTGCTCATCATGTCTCCAGAGCGGCCACCGGACGGCACCCGCGCATTCGCCTGCAAAAGTGCTTCTGTAATAATCCGCGTTGTTAGCAGAAACCAGCCTGTTTTAACAATTGGTAGGCTTGAATAACCGCGCGAAAACGCTCTTCGGATCCCCTATCTCCGCCATTGGCATCGGGGTGATGCTTCTTGACGAGATCCTTGTAGGCAGCCTTGATATCGGCAGCAGTGGCCGAGGCCCCGAGGCCGAGTGTTTCGAACGCCTTTGCCTCGAGCGTCTTCAACTTGCGCTGGCGCGGCTCCGGGCGACGGGCGCGCGCTTCGCTGACGAAACCGAAGGGGTCGCGCATCCGGGCCTGGGCGCCGGCCGAGCCCGACCGCGTCTGCGACTGCGTCGGACCGTTCTTGGCATTCTTGTTGACGCCGACGGTCCAGGTCGGCCGGTGGCCGGTCACCGCTTCCTTCTGGTAGCGGGCGACCTCGCTGTCGGAAAGGCCGGAGAAGTAATTGTAGCCCTTGTTGTATTCCTTCACATGTTCGAAGCAGAACATGAAGTACTGGCCCTCGGCATTGCGGCCGACGGGCGCTTTATGCACGCCCTTCTGATCGCAGCCGTCCCACTGACAGACGGGCGCAGCCGGCTCCGCCCGGGGCTCAACCTTGCGCCGGGTGCGAATGCGATCGAAGTATTTTGAATCGAGTCTCATGGTGCTCATTATGGGGCTTGGCTGGGGCCACAACAAGAATTGACAAAACGGAATGTTGCTGGCTTTGTGCGGGCATTTTGCGCCGCCAAGCCAGCGATTACCGGGTACTGCAGATCCGCGAGGGGGCGTCAAGCAACCAAGGAAATGGGACGGAAGAATGTCGCTCACGGACACGATCGAAAAGAAGCTGATCGAGGCCTTCCATCCTGAGAGATTGGCGGTCATCAACGAGAGCCACATGCATGCCGGTCATCAGCCGGGTTTCGATGGCGGCGGCGAAACCCACCTGCGGGTGCGCATCGTTTCCAGCGCCTTTACTGGCATGAGCCGCGTCGCCCGTCACCGCGCCATCAATGATCTCCTGAAACCGGAACTCGATGCCGGCCTGCACGCGCTTGCCGTAGAGCCCGCGGCTCCCGGCGAAGCGACCCGCTGGTAGCAATCAAGACGTCGGAGCGGCACCGTCTTCCGCCGGGCGGATGCGCAGCTTGGTGATCCGGTTCTTCACCCGTTTCATCACGATGAAGCGCTTGCCGTGGAAGGTGAAGGCCTGGCGCTCCTCCGGGATGCTCTTGGATTCGTGGATGACGAGCCCCGCCACCGTCGTCGCTTCTTCGTCCGGCAGCGACCAGTCGAGCGCGCGATTGAGGTCGCGGATCGGTACCGAGCCGTCAACGACGATCGAACCATCGGCCTCCTGGCGCACACCCTGAATGTCGAGGTCGTGCTCGTCGGCAATATCGCCGACAATCTCCTCCAGGATGTCTTCCAGCGTCACCAGGCCCTGAACCTGGCCGTATTCGTCAACGACGATCGCCAGATGCAGCTTGCGGCGCAGGAAAGCGTTGAGCTGGTCCTTGAGGTTGGTGGTGTCCGGCACGAACCAGGGCTTCTGCGCGATCTTGACGATATCGAGGTTCTCCGGCTCGACATTGGGCTCCGCTAACGCCCGCAACAGATCCTTGGAGTGCACGAGGCCGATGATGTTGTCGGTCGAACCGCGCCAGAGCGGCAGTCGCGTGAACGGGCTTTCGAGGATGTCACGAACGCAGGTCTCCGGCGGCTCGTCGGCATTGATCGCCCGCATGGCGGTGCGGTGGATCATGATGTCGGAGACTTCGAGTTCGCCGAGATCGAGCACGCCGCCCAGCCGGTCGCGGTCGGCCTTGATCACCGAACCCTCTCGGTGCAAGAAGTCCACTGCGCCGCGCAGTTCCTCATGCGCCGAAAGCATCGACATATCGGCGGCAAGATTGACGCCGAAGAGATTGAGCAGGCGCCGGACGATGCCGTTGACGAGGCTGGAGACCGGCCCGACGACCGCGACGAAGGGGCGGACGAGCGGCGCAACGGCAATCGCGAAGCGGTCTGGCGAAGCGATCGCCCAGCTCTTCGGCAGCACTTCCGAGAAAATAACGAGCAGCACGGTCATGGCGAGCGTCGCGATGGCGACGCCGGAATCGCCGAAGAGACCGATCAAAAGGCTCGTCGTCAGCGACGACGCGAGAATGTTGACGAGATTGTTGCCGATCAGCAGCGTGCCGATCAGCCGGTCACGGCGTTCGATCAGCCGGTTGACGATGCCGGCACGCTCCTCGCCGTTGTTTTCGAGCGTGTGCATGCGCGAGCGCGAGGCTGCCGTCAGCGCCGTCTCAGAGCCCGAGAAGAACGCCGACAGCACGAGCAGGCAGAGGACCGAGAGGATCGACAGCCAGTATTCCGCCAGAAAAGCAATAAAGGCTTCGCCTGTCATTGCGGATGTTTTTCCCTCAGGAAGCTTAGGACCTCCGATGCCGGAACGTCATCGGCGACAAAGGATTGTCCGACGCCGCGCGTCAGGATGAAAGTGAGCTTGCCGCCCTTGACCTTCTTGTCCTGGGCGATCGCGTCCATCAGCCTCTCGGCCGGAGGCAAGGTGCCCGGGATTTCCGACATGCGGGTCGGCAAGCCCACAGTCTTCAGATGCGCCTCGACACGGGACGCATCGTCCGGGCTCGCAAGGTTCATGCGTGCCGAGAACTGATGCGCCAGCACCATGCCGATCGAAACGCCCTCGCCATGCACCAGCCGGGCGCTGTCATACTCGGTCGCAGCCTCCAGCGCGTGGCCGAAGGTATGGCCGAGGTTCAGCAGCGCACGCAAGCCGTTCTCGCGCTCGTCCGCAGCCACGACGTCGGCCTTGGCCTGGCAGCTGATCGCGATCGCCTCGATGCGCGCCGCGCCGCCGGCAAAGACCGCCTGCCAGTTCTTTTCGAGCCAGGCGAAGAAGTCCGGCTTGTCGATCAGCCCATACTTCGCGACCTCGGCATAGCCGGCGCGAAACTCGCGTGGGCTCAGCGTGTCGAGCACGTCGGTATCGGCGAGCACCAGATCCGGTTGATGGAAAACGCCGATCAGGTTCTTGCCGTGGGGGGAATTGATGCCGGTCTTGCCGCCGACGGAGGAATCGACCTGTGCCAAGAGCGAGGTCGGGATCTGGATGAAACGCGAGCCACGGCGCACGATGCCGGCGGCAAAGCCGGTAAGATCGCCGATGACGCCCCCGCCGAGCGCGATCACCGCATCGTTGCGCTCGATCCGGGCGCCAAGCACGGTTTCACAGACCGGGATCAGTTGCTCGAAGCTCTTGGTCTTCTCGCCGGCGGGAAGCACGAGCGACACTGCGTCGATGTCACGCTCCTTCAGGCTCGCCATCAGGGGCTCGAGGTAGCGCGGCGCTACGTTCTCGTCAGTGATCACGGCCATCTTGCGCCCCTTGAGGCGGGCCGCGATCTCCTGGCCGGCGGCGGCAATCAGCCCGGGACCGATCAGGATATCGTAGGAACGGTCGCCGAGGTCGACGCGGACCTTGCGTTCGGCAGCGGGCGCAACATGGCTATTCATGGTTCTTCTTGTCCTGGTATTCGATAACGGCGGTGAGAACGTCCTCCACCATCGTCTCTTTCTTCACATCGCGCGACAGCACCGTCAGGTCGGCTTCCGAATAGATCGGGTAGCGCGCGTTCATCAGGTTTTCGAGCGTCTGCTTGGGATTTTCGGTCTTCAGCAGCGGCCGGGTATCGCGCTTGTTAACCCGCTCCCAGAGCACGTCGAGCTCGGCATTGAGCCAGACCGTCAGGCCGCCCTTCCTGATCTGTCGGCGCGAGCGCTCGTTGATGTAGGCGCCGCCGCCAGTCGAGACCACACGCGGACCACTTCTCAGAAGCCGTTTCAGCACCCGCGTTTCCAGCGCGCGGAACTCCTCCTCGCCGTAACGGGCAAAGAGATCGCTGATCGTCATGCGCGAGACGCGTTCGATCTCGTGGTCGGAATCGACGAAGGGAATTCCGAGCGCCTGGGCGGTCAATCTTCCGATTGCCGACTTGCCGGCGCCCATGAGACCGATGAACACGAGATTGCGTTTACCGAGTACAAGCTTCGCCCGCTCGGCAAGCGTTGCGGAAACCGGTTCGATCACGTCGTTCATTGGACTTCTTATTCCCCATTCCCTTTCGGTATCGACAAATCGGGGTGTAGCGTCAAGTCGTCGCGCGCGTCCGCTCACGGTTCTTGAACTCGGCCGAAGCGGCGTTCATATAGGTCTGGCACCCGCCTTCGTGCCGCGCATTCATCCGAACGCGAGATGACGATGGCCGTTTGAACGCCTGCATGCATAGCCTTTGGTCCGCTTCGACCGAACGCTTCATGCAGAGGAGATTGAAATGCCGACCCTGTTCCGGTTCCTGTTCTTTTGTGCCGTCGCCGCCGGATTAGTCTACGGCACGATGGTCTCTCTCGTCACCTTTGTCGAACCGGTTGAGCGCGACGTGACCGTGAAAATCCCGTCCGAGCGGGTGAACAAGCCCCAATGAGCGACCTCTCTGCCGCCCATGTCGAGGCCTTCCTCGAAATGATGAGTGCCGAGCGCGGCGCTGCGGTCAACACGCTGCAATCTTACGAGCGCGACCTGGAGGATGCTTCCTCGCACCTGCGCACGCTCGGAACCGGGCTGACGGCGGCAACCCCGGACGATCTTCGCACCTACCTCGCCCATCTCTCGGGCCAGGGCTTCAAGCCCTCCTCGCAGGCACGGCGCCTCTCCGCACTCCGGCAGTTCTACAAATTCCTCTACGCCGAGGGTATGCGCGGCGACGATCCGACAGGCATTCTCGACGCCCCGAAGAAGGGGCGCAGCCTGCCGAAGACGCTGAGCGTCGAGGACGTCTCGCGGCTGATCGGGCAGGCCGAGAGCGAGGCCGCATCAGGAGGTCCGGACCACCTTGCGAAGTTGCGCATGCATGCGCTGATTGAGCTTCTGTACGCGACCGGCATGCGCGTCAGCGAGCTGGTCTCCCTGCCGGCAAGCGTGCTGGCGCAGAACGGCCGCTTCCTCGTGATCCGCGGCAAGGGCAACAAGGACCGGCTCGTGCCGCTCTCGCAAGCGGCAATCCGGGCGATGCGGGCCTATGGCGAGGCGCTCGCCGAGGAAATGGCCAGGGAGGAAGCGGGCAACCGCGAGAGCCCGTGGCTCTTCCCCTCCTCCGGCAAGCAGGGCTTCCTGCCGCGCCAGGTTTTTGCGCGCGATCTGAAATCGCTCGCGGCACGCGCTGGCATAAGGGTCGCCACGATCTCGCCGCACGTGCTGCGGCACGCCTTCGCCAGCCACCTGCTCGCCAATGGCGCGGACCTTCGCGCCGTGCAGGAACTGCTCGGCCATTCGGACATTTCAACGACACAAATCTATACACATGTGCTGGAAGAACGGCTGCACAACCTCGTGCAAAACCATCACCCTCTTGCCAAACAGGCGAAAAAACAGGATTAGGACGGCCGGGCACGCTGGTTTCGGCCCGCTGGTCCTTGTCGCAAAATGATCGGAAACGCATCTCATGCACAACTATCTCGATTTCGAAAAGCCCATCTCCGACCTCGAAGGCAAGATTCTCGAACTGAAGAAGCTCGCCGGCGAAGACGAGAGCGTGAACACTTCGGATGAGATCGAACGCCTGGAGACGCGCGTCCGCGACGCGATGATCGAGATCTATTCCAAGCTGACGCCCTGGCAGAAGACCCAGGTCGCCCGTCACCCCTCGCGTCCGCACTTCCTGGATTACGCCGCCGAGCTCTTCACCGAGTTCACGCCGCTTGCGGGCGACCGCAACTATGCCAACGACGATGCCATCCAGGCCGGCCTTGCGCGTTTCCGCGGCATGCCGGTCGCCGTTCTCGGCCAGGAGAAGGGCAACGACACGAAGTCGCGCATCAAGCACAACTTCGGTAGCCCCCGTCCTGAAGGCTACCGCAAGGCGATCCGCGTCATGGAAATGGCCGATCGCTTCGGCCTGCCCCTGATCACGCTGGTCGATACCGCCGGTGCCTATCCGGGCGTCGGCGCAGAAGAACGCGGCCAGGCGGAAGCCATCGCCCGCTCCACTGAGATGTGCCTCAATGTTCGCGTACCGATCGTCACCGTCGTCATCGGCGAAGGCGGCTCCGGCGGCGCCATCGCGATCGCTACCGGCAACCGCGTCTACATGCTGGAGCATGCGATCTACAGCGTCATCTCGCCGGAAGGCGCTGCCTCGATCCTGTGGCGCGATTCCACCCGCGCCAAGGAAGCCGCCAGCAACATGAAGATCACCTCCGAGGACCTGAAGGCACTCGGCGTCATCGACGGCATCATTCAGGAGCCGGTCGGCGGCGCACACCGCGACCCGAACGCGGTCATCGGCCGCACCGGAACCGTGATCGCCGACGCGTTGAAGGAATTGTCCGGACGCAATGGCGACCAGTTGCGCACGGATCGCCGACAGAAGTACCTCAATATCGGCCGCAACCTCTAAGCTGGACCGGGATGCGGGCGGAAATCCCACGCCCTCTATCCGATCTGGTCCTGGTGGTTCGCGATTGCGCAAGCGGATTTCGCAACTGCAAAGCGGAGTATGGCCAAATCTTGGCCATATTCATGAGGTCATGAACAGCGCATCGGCAGGGCCACCCTGCAGGGTTAAGAATTCGTGAAGTATAATCGCTTAGTGATTCTCTGAAGAGCCCACCCGTCGCGGACCTGGGCTTTCCTATTCGAGTTGGGTTTGAACGGGCCTCTGCTGATGCGTTTCAGAAACCTTGTAGCCTCCGCCGCCATCGTCGCCGCGCTTGCCGGCTGCACCAATGAAACGCTGGACACGACGACATCGGTCGACCTCAAGTCCGTCAAGAACAAAACCGAGTACCAGGTCTCCGGACCCATGGTCAAAAAGATGACCGAACTCGGGATGCAGAAGCAGGCCCCGATCTCGCTGCGCATCTTCAAGGAAGAAGGCACGCTCGAGGTCTGGAAGGCCAATACGGCCAATCGCTTCCAGCTGCTGAAAACCTATAAGATCTGCGCCTGGTCCGGCAAATTGGGCCCGAAGGTAAAGGAAGGCGATCGTCAGGCGCCGGAGGGCTTCTATCCGCTCTTCCCGCACCAGATGAACCCCAACTCGAATTATTACCTGGCGATCAACACCGGCTATCCCAACACCTACGACAAGGCGAACGGCCGTCAGGGAACGCACCTGATGATCCACGGCGCCTGCTCGTCGTCGGGCTGCTACTCGATGACCGACGAGCAGATGATCGAGATCTTCGCCCTCGCCCGGGATTCCTTCAAGGGCGGCCAGGAAAGTGTTCAGCTCCAGGCCTTCCCCTTCCGCATGACCGCGGAAAACATGGCGCGCCATCGCAACAACCCGAACATCGATTTCTGGAAGATGCTGAAGGTCGGCTACGACCAGTTCGAGATCACCAAGCGTCCGCCTGAAGTGAACGTCTGCGAGAAGAAGTACGTCTTCAACCAGCAGGCCTCCGGCCCGTTCAATCCGAGCGGCCAGTGCCCGGCCATGTCGACCCCGCCGGCGCTGCAAGTGGCGATGGCAGGCTTCGAGAAGACCTACCAGACCGACTACGACAAGGCCATGAAGAAGTATGACGGCATGGTCTGGTACGAGCCGAGCGAAGCCGAGCGCAAGGCGATCGTCGCCAAGCAGCGCGTCGGCCGCGAACTCGCCTATGCGCCAACCGGCAACTCCTTCGACGCCGGCAAGCTGATGAAGGCCAGCGACCTCGAGAAGAAGCTCGCCGACCAGAAGGAAGCGGAAGAGACCAAGCAGGCCGTCGAGATCCAGAAGAAGGAACTCGAAAAGGCGACCGACGGCGGCAAGCACGTCCCGGTTCCAGCCGCCAACCCCGTACCGCAGCCGGTGATGCAGGCAGCCGTCGAGCAGCCGGCGAAGAAATCCTTCTGGAGCCTGTTCTCGAAGAGCGAGCCGGAGGCAGAAGCACCCGCTCCGGCCGTTCAGACACCCGAACAGCAGGCAGCCGTCGCACCGCAGGCGCAGGAACCGGCGAAGACGACCAAGCAGGCACGCACGACGGCGCCAGCTGCGACTGAGCAGCAGACGGCCGCCGTTGCAACGGCACCTGCCCCCGAGGCGGTGGCGGAAACGCCTGTGCTCACCGAAGAGCCGCCGAAGAAGCGCCCCTTCTGGAAAATCTGGGGCAATTGATGCCGAGTGAGACCAAGATCGTCTACGACCTCAGGGGGCTTAAATGCCCCCTTCCCGTTTTGAAGACGCGCAAGCGCATGTCCTCACTAGCCCCGGGCGCATTGCTGGAGATCGAGACGACCGATCCTCTGGCAGTGATCGATATCCCGCACTTCTGCAACGAAGACGGCCACACGCTCGAAGAGTCCGCTGCTGCCGACGGCGGCCACCGGTTTCTGATCCGCAAGGGCGCCTGAGACGCCGCGACGGGCCGCGGCATCACAATGCTATCTGAATGATGATTAAAACCGCATGCCGGGAACGGAGAGCGGGTTGTCGGAAAGCGCCTGCGCGTCCGGCCGGTCGATGCGCGGCTGGCCGGTGAAGGCGTCGAACAGGTCGCGGACGAAGTCTTCCGTCAATCCCTTGGTGATCAGCACCATGCGGGTGCGCCGGTCGTTCGGGTCCGGCCATGCCGTCAGACGCTCCGGCGTATGGAAGACATTCTGCACGCCATGCAACACCAGCGGCCGGTCCGGTCTGTCGGCCACCGCTACGATTGCCTTCATCCTGAGCAGCTTCTCGCCATGAGCCGAACGCAGGAGGTCGATGAACATATCGAGTGCCATCGGCTCGATCGGCCGGTCGTGCACAATGCTGAACGAGCGGATGTCGCCGCCATGCCGGTTCACATCATGATGATGATCGTGGTCATGGTGGTGATCATGATCGTGATGGTGGTCACCATGATCGTGGTGATGATGGTTGTGGTCGTGATGGGCTTCATCCTGCAGCCAGCGGCCGACATCGGCGATCTTCGAGGATGGATCATAAAGGCCGCAGGCGAAAAGCGCTGAGCGTCCCGCCTCGTCGCTGTCGCCATCGATGAGCGGCGCACGCGGATTGAGCGCCCGGATACGAACCGTCAGGGCGTCGCGCGTGGAAGCATCGGCTAGACCGGTCTTGCTGACGACGATGCGGTCGGCGACCGCGATCTGCTTCAGGGCTTCCTCGTGGTTGGCGATCGTCTGCAGGCCGTTGACGGCATCGACGACGGTGACGACGCCGTCCAGCCGGAAGTTCTGCGCGATGATGGGATTGCCGATCACCGATTGCAGCACCGGCGCGGGGTCGGCAAGGCCGGTCGTTTCGATGACGATGCGCTTCAGCGGCCTGATCTTGCCGGTCTGCATCCGGTCCATGAGATCGGCGAGCGTGTCGACCAGTTCGCCACGCACCGTGCAGCAAAGGCAGCCGTCGGAAAGCTCGATAACCCCGTCGCTGGAGGCCTCCACCAGCAGGTGGTCGATCGAGACGTCGCCGAATTCGTTGATGATGACGGCCGTGTCCGAGAGATCGGGATCCTTCAGCAACCGGTTGAGCAACGTTGTCTTGCCCGCACCGAGAAAGCCGGTGAGGATGGAGACCGGCACCGCCGGCAAGGGACTAGCCATCATGAACTCCGATCAGAAGGTCGGCCGCGGCACGGGGATCGGCACATTGGCGGCATCGCCCTGGCCAGCTTGGTCGGCGACGACTTTCGGCGCCTTCTCACCGCTGCCGGCGATAAGACCGGCGAAGGCGAGATTCAGCGGCCGGTTGATTTCGTGGATATAGGGCGAGAGCAGCTTCTGGCGGCCGCCCTCGTCGCGGCCTTCGCTGCGGACCTTGGCCGCTGCCTTCGAGCAGATCTGCTTGCTGACATCGGCCACCATGTCGCGCGTCTCGCCATAGGGCGGGATCTGCACCAGGGAAGGTTTGCCATTGCCGCTCGTCGTCAGCGCCATCTGCATGAGCCGCGCAGATTCGTCGGCACGCGCGCCGAGGCTATCCTCGCCGAGTACGACAGAGACGACGCTACGCCCGTCACGGGTGGCAGACGAAACCTGGTTGAAACCGGAGGCGCAGATGAAGCCGGTCTTCATGCCATCGGCGCCTTCGAAGCGTCCGATCAGCATGTTGTAGTTCGGATAGTTCTTCTTGCCGGTGGTGAAGCCTTCCAGCGAGAAATAGGAGGCATACTGCGGGAACTCGCGCTTGAGCGTAATCGCCAGCACCGCAAGGTCGCGCGCCGTCGTATACTGGCCCGGACCCGGCAGGCCGTTGGGATTGATGAAGTTGGACGAGGTCATGCCGATGCGGCGCGCCTCGGCGTTCATCCGCTCGATGAAGGCGGGCTCCGAACCGCCGACCGTCTCGGCGATCGCGACTGCGACGTCGTTCGCGGACTTGACCAGCATCATCTTCAGCGCGCTGTCGAGCGTCATCGCCTGCCCGGGCTTGTAGAACATCTTGCTCGGCGGCTCGGAGGCCGCATTCTTGGTCATGATGACCGGGCTCTCGAGCGTGAGCTGCCCCGACTTGATGGCGCGGAAGGCCGTATAGGCCGTCATCAGCTTGGTCAGCGAAGCCGGATACCATTTCTGGAAGATGTCCTGGTGCTCGTAGACCTTCAGCGAATTGACGTCGACGACGAGCCGCGGATTGGCCGCAGCCGGCAGCGCTGCAAGAAGCGTCGCGCAGGTTGCCACCGTCACTCCCAGCGCCTTCATCTTGCCACGCGTGAAAAATCCTGCTGTCACCACAATAGAACCTCGAAATTCCGCTGTTGCCTCGTCTCGTCCGGCTATTTAGCCTATATGGCGAGGAGATGGCAAAGCCCATTCACGGGCACCCCTGCCAATCCACCGCAGATACACAGTGATCGAACAGACCGACAGGACGAACCGATGCCGATACTCAACCGTGCCGCCGAGCTCCAGAACGAAGTCGCCGAATGGCGGCGCCATCTGCACAGGAACCCGGAACTCCTGTTCGCGGTTGAAAATACGGCATCCTTCGTCGAAAAGAAACTCAAGGAGTTCGGCGTTGACGAAGTCGTGACGGGGCTCGGCCGCACCGGCGTCGTCGGCCTGATCCGCGGCAATCTCGGCTCGGGCCGCACCATCGGCCTGCGCGCCGACATGGATGCGCTGCCGATTACCGAGACGAGCGGCAAGCCCTGGGCTTCGCAAACGTCTGGCAAGATGCATGCCTGCGGTCACGACGGCCATACCGCCATGCTTCTCGGCGCGGCCAAATATCTCGCCGAGACCCGCAACTTCGCCGGCAGTGTCGCCGTCATCTTCCAGCCGGCCGAAGAAGGCGGCGGCGGCGGTAACGAGATGGTCAAGGACGGCATGATGGAGCGTTTTGCCATCGAGGAAGTCTATGGCATGCACAACATGCCGGGCATGCCCATTGGCCACTTCGGCAGCCGTGTCGGCCCCATCATGGCTTCGACCGACGAGTTCACCATCACCATCAAGGGCCGCGGCGGCCATGCGGCCCAGCCGCATAAGACGATCGACCCGATCATCGTCGGCACCCAGATTGTCACCGCTCTGCAGACGATCGCCTCGCGCACGGTCGATCCGCTCGCCTCGGTCGTCGTCTCCGTCACAAAGTTCAACGCCGGCTTCGCCCACAATGTCATCCCGGAAGAAGCCGTGCTCGGCGGCACGGTGCGCACTCTCGTGCCCGAGGTACGCGATATCGGCGAGGGCCGCATCCGCACGATCGCCGAAGGAGTGGCGGCCCTATACGGCGCGACCGTCAACGTCGCCTACAATCGCAACTATCCGGTGACCGTGAACCATGCGGAAGAGACCGGCTACGCTTTGAGGGCCGCGGCCGAGATCGCCGGGACAAGCAACGTCAAGCCGTCGCTCGACCCGATGATGGGCGGAGAGGATTTCTCCTACATGCTGATTGCCCGTCCCGGCGCCTTCGTGTTCATGGGTAACGGCGAGACCGCCGGGCTGCATCACCCGGCATACGATTTCAATGACGAGGCGATCCCGCACGGCATCTCCTACTGGGTGAAGCTCGCGGAAACGCGACTTGCCGCCTGAGGCATCGGCGGGAGGCACCATGCATCAGATCGACAAGATTGACCGTAGAATTCTCAACATTCTCCAGGCGGATGGGCGCATCACCAATCTGGAGCTTGCCGATCGCATCGGCCTGTCGCCGACGGCGACCAGCGAGCGGCTGCGCCGGCTGTTGAAGGAAGGCTACGTCTCGGGCTTCGGCGCGCGGCTTGACCCGCACAAGCTCGGCTTCGGCCTGCTGGTTTTCATCGAGGTCATGCTCGACAAGACGACGCCCGACGTCTTCGACCAGTTCGCCGCCGCCGTCAAACAGGCGCCGGCCGTGCTCGAATGTCACATGGTGGCGGGGGGCTTCGACTATCTCGTCAAGACGCGGTTCGAGGACATGGCGGCCTACCGCAACTTCCTCGGCCAGGTGCTCTGGACGCTTCCGGGCGTCAAGGAGACCCGAACTTACGCAGTGATGGAAGAGATCAAGAACGACGGACCGCTGCCGCTCGTTTGAGCCGCAGTCAGAAAAAAGGCCCGGAAACCCCATCGGATTCCGGGCCGTTCCATTTCAGTTTAGGCGGCGTCCTGCAGCGACGCCATGTCGATGACGAAGCGATAGCGCACGTCGCTCTTGACGACGCGTTCATAGGCTTCGTTGATCTGTTGGATCCGGATCGTTTCGATTTCCGAGACGATATTGTGCTCGCCGCAGAAGTCGAGCATCTCCTGGGTTTCCTTGATCGAGCCGATCATCGAACCGGAAATGCTCCGGCGGGCGGGCACCAGCGAGAAGGCGTGTACCGGCACCGCATTCTCAGGAATGCCGACCAGCACGAAATCGCCGTCGACCTTCAGAAGGTTGACGTAGGCATTCCAGTCGATCTCGGCAGCGACGGTGCAGATGATCAGGTCGAATGTGCCTGCCAGTGCCTTGAAGGTCTCCGGATCGTTGGTGGCATAGTAGTGGTCGGCGCCGAGCTTCAGACCGTCTTCCTTCTTGGAAAGCGTCTGGCTGAGAACCGTCACCTCCGCGCCCATGGCGTGCGCCAGCTTGACGCCCATGTGGCCGAGGCCGCCCATGCCGACGATCGCGACCTTCTTGCCGGGACCGGCCTTCCAGTGGCGCAGCGGCGAATAAAGCGTGATGCCGGCGCAAAGCAGCGGTGCTGCGGCGTCGAGCGGCAGGTTCTCCGGGATCGACAGCACATAGCCTTCCTTGACGACGATACTGTCGGAATAGCCGCCCTGGGTCGGCGTCTTACCGTCGGCTTCCACGCCGTTATAGGTCACGATCAGACCGGGCATGTAATGTTCCAGATCCACATCGCGCGTGGCGCAGGTGGTGCAGGAATCGACGAAGCAGCCGACGCCGGCGCGGTCACCGACTTTGAACTTGGTGACCTTGGAGCCAACCGCCGTCACGATGCCGACGATCTCGTGGCCGGGAACCATCGGGAAGGCCGAATTGCCCCATTCGTTGCGGGCCTGGTGGATGTCGGAGTGGCAGACGCCGCAATATTTGATCTCGATCACCACGTCGTCGTCGCGCGGTTCGCGGCGCTCGAAGGTGAAGGGCGTCAGCGGCTTCGACGCATCGGTCGCCGCATATCCTCTTGCAATGGCCATCAGTCTGTCCTCATTTTGGGAAAGGGTGCAGGTCCGGAGGGAACCCGGCCTGACGCACCTCGAACTATGGGGGCGCAGACACGGTGAGCGTTAGAGCGATCCTGCAAAATTCTTGCACGATCCTACAAGATTGACAGTGAGATCCTGGAGATGGCACGTCGATGCCCTACCTGAGCGTTGCCTCACACAATGCTAAGCCGCTGGAAAGACCGCAGATTATGACAGCCACAAGACAGACTGCCCGCCACCAGATGATCGATGTCATTGCCCGGTTTGCCGAGCGGGACGGCGACCACCTGACCGGGATTTCCGGCCTGACCCTGCATCGCCATGGCGGCGACGCTCCGGTCAATTGCTCGGCCTATCGGCCAAGCCTGGCAATCATCGTGCAAGGGGCCAAACGTGTGGTTCTCGGCGACGAGACACTGATCTACGGCGCGTCGGACTATCTGCTGACGTCAATCGACCTGCCCGTTCTCTCCCAGGTCTGCAAGGCCTCCGCAGAAGAACCTTATCTCAGCATGGCCTTCACGCTCGATCCCGGCAAGATCCAGGCGCTGCTTGCGTCCTTGTCGCAATTGCCGCAGCCGGCCGCTTCGGCGCGCGGCATGAGCGTCAGCAAGATCACTGTCGATCTCGAAGACGCGGCCCTGCGCCTGCTGCGCCTGCTCGAACGGCCGGACGATATCCCCGCCCTCTTGCCACTGATCGAACAGGAGATCCTCTACCGGCTTTTGACCGGCCCGCATGGCCACCGCCTGCGGCAGATGGCGACGACCGACAGCCAGCCTCATCAGGTCGGCCGCGCCGTCGCCTGGCTGAAAGAGCACTATTCGCGGCCGCTGCGGATCGACGATCTCGCCAACCGTGTCTCCATGAGCGTGTCGTCGCTGCACCATCATTTTAAGGCGATCACCGCGATGAGCCCGCTGCAATACCAGAAGCAGCTCCGGCTGCAGGAGGCGCGACGGCTGATGCTGGAGGAGCAGCTCGACGCCGGCGACGCCGGCCATCAGGTGGGCTACGAAAGCCAGTCGCAGTTCAGCCGCGAGTATGCCCGCCACTTCGGCGAGCCACCGATGCGCGACATCGGCCGGGTGCGCCGCTCGCTGCTCGAACGGCTGGCTCCGCAGGCGGAGATGTTGAGCGAGGGCTGAGGAGCACGCCTCAACTCCGCTCGATATCCCTTCGCAGCACGATCGACGTCGTCAAATCCTCGACATTGTCCATCGTCGCCACCTCGTTGCGCAACTCGTTGAGCGCATTGATCGAGCCGACCTCGACCTCGACGACGAGATCGAGCTGGCCGCTGACGGATGACACCTTGCGCACCGAGGAAAAGCCGGCGAGCCGGTCGAGCACGCCGATCGACGGCGTGCGCTTCAAAGTCACCAGCAGGAAAGCCTGGATCGTGCCCTCCTCCAATTGCCCGATATCGGCGCGATAGCCGCGAATGACACCGGCCTTTTCAAGCCGGCTGACCCGCTCGGTGGTCGCACTTCTGGAGAGGCCGATGCGGCCCGCCAGCGACTTCATCGGGATGCGCGCCTCTTGCGACAGGATGCTGAGGATCGTGCGGTCGATCGCGTCTATGTCCTGCATCTCTGCTCCTCCGCGGTCCGCCGACAAGATGACGGTTATTATAAACATAGTGCCGGTGCAACCGGCATATTGCCGGATGCATCACGGCACGGCTCATGTAACTCTCGCCGACAGATGAGGGTCCCCATGAACGATATGCTGACGACGACGCCTGACTTTTCGACCGATGCGGCAGCGGCGCTGCTGAAGGAGCACTATGGCCTCGAAGGCTTGCTCTCGCTGCTTGCCAGCGAACGCGACCAGAACTTCAAGGTCGAGACAAAGGGTGGCGACACCTACATCCTCAAGATCATCAACGGTGCCGAACCCGCAGTCGAAAGCGATTTCCAGACGGCGCTACTCGGCCACGTCGGAGCCCATGCCGTCGATCTGCCGGTGCCGCATATCCGCCCGACGCTTAAAGGCGCGAGCCTCGGTTCGACCACGAGTGCGCGCGGCGTCACCCACAGCCTGCGCCTCGTCAGCTGGGTCGAGGGCCTGCCGCTTGCCGAGACGGGGCGCAGCGACGCAGCACTTCAGTCGCTCGGGCAGATGCTCGGCCGCTTCGACGCATCGCTTAAAGGCTTCATGCATCCGGGGGCGCTGCGCGATCTCGACTGGGACATCCGTCACGCCGGCCGCTCGGCCGACCGGCTGCACCACGTCGCCTCCGCTGAAGACCGCGCTTTGCTCGAGCGGTTCCTCACCCGCTTCGAAAAATCCGTCGCGCCGCGGCTCGCGACCCTTCGCGCCGCCGTCATTCACAACGACGCCAACGACTGGAACGTGCTGGTCGCCAAGGCCGACCACGACCAGATCTCCGGCCTGATCGATTTCGGTGATGCACTGCACGCGCCCGTCATTGCCGAAGTGGCGATCGCCGCCGCCTATGCCGGGCTCGATCATCCCGATCCGATCGGCGCCGCCGCTGCAATCGTCCGCGGCTTCCATCAGGAATATCCGCTGGCGGAAGAAGAGGTCGACCTTCTGTTCGATCTCATCGCCATGCGCCTCGTCACTTCAGTCACCATCTCGGCCTCGCGCCGGGCTCACACCGACGACAACCCCTATCTCGCGATCAGCGAGCGGCCGGCCTGGACGCTGCTGCGCAAGCTCGACCGGATGAACCCGCGTTTCGCCACCGCCATCCTGCGCAAGGCCTGCGGCTTCGAAGCAAGCCCCGGCGCCAGCCGCGTCACCACCTGGATCAACGCCAACCGCAAGACGTTGAAGCCCTTGCTCGCGCGCCCGGCTGCGACCTACCCGGCGGCGCTCGTGCCCTATGGCGACCCCTTACATCCGATGACCGTGAAATCGGCCGGTGAACAGCCGGACGAAGCCCAGGCGATCTGGGAAGTCTATTGCCGCGAGCATGGCGTTGAACTCGGCATCGGTCCCTTCGGCGAGGAGCGCACCGTCTATGCCGGCGAGATGTTCGTCTCGCGCTTCATCGACCACACCCGCCGCACCCGCCATCTCGGCCTCGACCTGTTCATGGCCGCCGGCACCAAACTCTATACCCCCCTTGCCGCCACCGTCGTCAGCGTCGAGATCGAAGAAGATCCGCTGGGCTATGGCTGCCTGATCGCGCTTCGCCACGAGCCCGACGGCTGCCCGCCCTTCGTCACACTCTGGGGTCACCTGGCACATGAAGCGGTGGGACGGATCAGGGCCGGCGACCAGCTTGAGGCCGGGGCGCTCGTCGGCGAAATGGGGGCTCCAAAGGAAAACGGCGGCTGGGCGCCGCATCTGCATCTGCAGCTTTCGACCGACACCAGCCTGACCGCGACCGAGATCCTCGGCGTCGGCGAGCCGCAGTTTCTCGACGTCTGGGCCGAACTGTTTCCGGATGCCCGCACCTTTGCCGGCATCGCGGAAGAGTTCTACGAGAAGAAGGGCCGCTCGCACGAAGAGATCGTCAGGCGGCGCAAGGAACTGCTGCTGCCGAACCTCTCGATCTCCTACGACAAGCCGATCAAGTTCGTGCGCGGCGAAGGCGTCTGGCTGATCGACGACAGCGGCCGCGCCTATCTCGACTGCTTCAACAATGTCTGCCACATCGGCCACGCCCATCCGGCGGTGGTCGAGGCGATGGCGAAGCAGGCGGCGATCCTCAACACCAATACGCGCTACCTGCACGACAACATCGTCGCCTATGCCGAGCGGCTCACCGCGACGCTGCCGAAAGAGTTGACGGTTGCCGGCTTCGTAAACAGCGGCTCGGAGGCGAACAGCCTGGCCCTGCGGCTGATGCGCGCCCATACCGGCCGCGAGAACGCGATCACGCTCGACTGGTCCTATCACGGCACGACACAGGAACTGATCGACATCAGCCCCTACAAGTTCCGCCGCAAGGGCGGCAAGGGTCCGAAGCCGCATGTCCATGTGGCGACCATTCCCGACAGCTACCATGCACCCGCCGACTGGCCGGTCGAGGAACACGGCAAACGTTTTGCCGAAAGCGTCGCCGAACTCATCGCGACGATGAAGGCCAAGGGCGAAGGCCCGGGCTTCTTCATTGCGGAATCGATCCCGAGTGTCGCCGGCCAGGTGTTCCTGCCTGAAGGTTATCTGAAGGAAGTCTATCGGCTCGTGCGCGAGGCGGGCGGCGTCTGCATTGCCGACGAGGTGCAGGTCGGTTTCGGCCGCGTCGGCAGCCATTGGTGGGCCTTCGAGATGCAAGGGGTCGTGCCCGATATCGTCACC
Organism: Ensifer sp. Root278; assembly: GCF_001429285.1. Classification (GTDB taxonomy): domain Bacteria; phylum Pseudomonadota; class Alphaproteobacteria; order Rhizobiales; family Rhizobiaceae; genus Ensifer. The sequence goes on along the minus strand of NZ_LMJJ01000041.1, from coordinate 324,145 downwards.
ATGGGCAAGCCGATCGGCGACGGTCATCCGCTGGCGGCGGTCGTGACGACCCGCGAAGTCACCGACAGCTTCAACAACGGCATGGAGTATTTCAACACCTTCGGCGGCAACCCGGTCTCCTGCGCCGTCGGTCTCGCGGTGCTCGACGTGATCGAGGGTCGGGATCTGCGCGGCAACGCCCTTTCGATCGGCAACTATCTGATCGACGCCTTCCGCGCCATGCAGGCCCGCTACGAGGTGATCGGCGACGTGCGCGGCATGGGCCTGTTCCTCGGTATCGAGCTTGTGACCGATCGCAAGACCAAGGCACCGGCGACCGAGTTTGCCCGGGCCGTTTCCAACGGTGCGCGCCGCCGGGGCGTGCTGATGGGCACCGAAGGTCCGCATGACAACATCCTGAAAATGCGCCCGCCGATGATCTTCTCGAAACGCGATGCCGATCATTTGATCGCCGTGCTCGAAGAGACTTTCGCAGACGTATCGAAAACGTTCGGCTAAGGCCGGGCGCAATACCGCCGAAACCAGAACCAATCGGCCGGGATGCGACGCGCATCCCGGCGGCGAAGACGCATGCCCTAAAACATGAAAAAGAGGAGAACAGGACAATGAAACTTGAAGTTCTAGCACTGGCGAGCGCGGCGTTTCTCGCCGGCACCGCCGCCAACGCCGGCATGCTCGATGTTATCAAGGAGCGCGGCGAACTTCGCTGCGGCGTCAGCCAGGGCGTGCTCGGCTTTTCCGCCCCCAACGACAAGGGTGAATGGACCGGCTTCGACATCGATTTCTGCCGCGCAGTCGCAGCCGTTGCCCTCGGCAATCCCGACAAGGTGAAATACGTACCGCTCTCGACCAAGGAGCGCTTCACCGCCCTGCAGTCGGGCGAGGCCGATCTCCTCTCGCGCCAAACCACCTGGACCCTGTCGCGTGACACCGATCTCGGCATGAGCTTCGTCGGCGTCAACTACTATGACGGCCAGGCCTTCATGGTGCGCAACGATCTCGGCGTGAAGAGCGTCAAGGAACTCTCGGGCGCCTCCGTCTGCACCGAGACCGGCACCACGACCGAGCAGAACATGGCCGACTATTTCGGCGCCAACAACATCCAGTACCAGGTGGTCGCCTTCGAAAAGGCCGACCAGACGATCCAGGCGTTCAACACCGCACGCTGCGACGTCTATTCGACCGATGCCTCGGCGCTCTACGCCCAGCGCCTGACGCTCAACGATCCGGATCGTTTCGTCGTGCTGCCAGAAGTGATCTCCAAGGAGCCGCTCGGCCCGGCCGTCCGCCAGGGCGACGATCAGTGGTTCAAGATCGTGCGCTGGACACTGTTTGCGCTGACCGAGGCCGAAGAACTCGGCATCACCAAGGACAATGCCGCCAAGCTTCTCGAAAGCGGCACGACCGGCCAGAAGCGTTTCCTCGGCATCGAAAACGAAGCCGGCAAGTCGCTCGGCCTTGATCCGAAGTGGGCCTATCAGGCGGTCTCCGCCGTCGGCAACTATGGCGAGGTCTTCGAGCGCCACCTCGGCAAGGACAGCCCGCTGAAGATCGAGCGCGGCCTCAACAAACTCTGGAGCCAGGGCGGCCTGATGTACGCCCCGCCGGCACGCTGATCCCCCCAGCAATTCCGGCAAAGGTCTCCGTTCGGAATTGCTCGACCAAGGAAAAGCGCCAACGAAAACGCCGCGGCCCTCCCCGCGGCGTTTTCGTTTTGAGAAGGTGCCAGCCAGCCTACCAGCCTTCCTCCAGCACCCGCGCCAGCATGTCAGCGAAAAAGTCGGCGCTCTCCCGGCTCAGGCAGAGCGGCGGCTTGATCTTCAGCACGTTCAGGTGATCGCCCGTCGGCTGCATGATGACGCCGAGATCGAGCAGGCGGTCGCAGATCGCCACCGTCTCCTCCGTCGCCGGCAACAGGCTCTCCCGGTCGCGCACGAATTCGACGCCGAGATAGAGCCCCATGCCGTGCACCGCGCCGATCAGCGGAAAGCGTTCACCCAGCGCTTCGAGCCGCGCCTTCAGATAACCGCCGACGACACGCGCATTCTCCGGCAATCGTTCTTCCGTCAGGATATCGAGCACGGTCTGGCCGACGACCGAGCTGACGGGACTGCCGCCGGCGGATGAGAAGAAATACCCTTCCTTCTCCAGCGCGTCGGCAATCTCGCGCCGCGTGATGACGGCGCCGAGCGGGTGGCCGTTGCCCATACCCTTGGCGACGGTGATGATGTCAGGCACGACACCCTGCTCTTCGAAGCCCCAGAAATAGTCGCCGAGACGGCCATAACCGACCTGCACCTCGTCGGCGATGCAGACACCGCCGCGCGACCGCACCATGGCATAGACTGCGTCGAGATAGCCCTTCGGCAGGGGAATGCCGCCGGCATTGCCGTAGACTGGTTCGCAAATGAATCCGGCAAGCTTCTCGTCCGCGGCGTCCAGTTCGGTAAGCTTCTTGACGACGGAGCGGACATAGCTGTCCGCCGTATCGGCGCCACGGAACTCGCCGCGATAGGTGTTGGGCGCCGGCACCGGATGCACCCAGCCAGGGCGGGTCTCCAGCGCCTGCGGATTGTCGGCGATCGAGGTGGAGATCGCGTCACTGGCGACGGTCCAGCCATGATAGGCTTCGAGCAGGGTCACGACATTACGCGCACCGGAATAGGCCCAGGCGAGCCTGAGCGCCAGGTCGTTCGCCTCCGAGCCGCTATTGACCAGGAACACCGTGTCGAGCCCGTCAGGCGCAAGCGCCGCCAGCCGCGTCGAGAACTCGGCGACGGAGGCATAGTGGAAGCGCGAATTGGTGTTGAGCAGCGACCATTGCCGCCCGACGGCGGACGCCAGTCGGGGGTGCCCGTGGCCGAGGATGGTCACGTTGTTGACCATGTCGAGATAGCTGCGGCCCTCGACATCGAACAGATATTCCTTCCAGCCGCGCTCGATCTGCGGCGGGTGCTTGTAGTAGTTCTTCTGCGGCTTGGCGAAGTGCTGCTGTCGTCGGCTTAGCAACGCTTCGCTGTGCAGTTCCGGCGCATCGCATTCGAAGCCGAGGACGCCGGCCGGTGACGGGCACAGATGCTTCCAGGCCTCTGCCTGATGCGGCATGGCAAAGAGCGGCGGAACGAGGCCATGCTCGCGGCAAAGCTGGACGCGGATCAGGCCATAGGACTGCTGTTCGCCGGAGACGACGCCCAGCACCGCGCCGGCGGCGGCCGTCTCCTCAAGATCGCCGCTGACTTCCACCCCTTCAAGGAAAAGACTCCCCTCGGCTCCCTCCAGAACCAGCAGCCCGTCCTGCCGGATGACGCGCCCCGCAAACGGGGCAACGATCTCGCGGCCCGCTTCCAGGCAGATGTCGACATGCAGCGCCAGCGTCGCGTCGGGCTTCGGCGAACGCAGTTGCGTCTCGGTCATCCGGTACTCGCCGTAGCGCGTGGTCGCGACACCGATCGCGTGCGCCGCGTGCTGCAACAGCGAAATCGGCAGCCCCTGGTGCTGCCAGCGCTCCTCCGGCAACAGCGGGCTCAGGATCGACAGGTCGATCTGGCGCACGTCGGTCGGCCCGAGCCCCTGGATCAGGCTCTCCCCGGTCACCGGCTGCGATGCCGGCGCAAGCCCCGCCGCCGCCAGGATGGCGTGCTCCATCAGCGCCGAAGGGACCGAAGTCGCCACGTCGAAGATCTCCCGCTCATGCGCGGCATTGCCCTCGACGTAAGTGTTGTCAGGTTCGCGCGAAAGCTGGTGCTCTGAGCTTGCGACCAGCACGGCGGCGCGGGCGACGATCAGCGGCCAGAGCGCCTTCAGCTCCACCTCGGTCAGCGGGCACGCGGCGTGAAACGCCATGACCGCCGGCAGGATGAACCAGGGGTCGCCGTCAGCATGATGCAGCAAAGAGGCGCAGGTCACGGCAAGCTCGGCGACCAGCCACCCCTTGAGGATATCGCCGAAATCGATGACTCCGTCAGGGATCGGCCGGCCGGATGCATCGGGCTGGCTCACCACATTGTCGTCTGTGACATCATGATGGATCGCCTGGATGCGCAGTTCCGCCGTGATGGGCTGCAGACGCCGCATGGCTCCGACCATGATCTCGGCGATCCGCTTCTTGCGCTGCTGGTCCGGCATGTCGGCGAGAAGATGAAGCACGACGGGACCGGCGCGGCGCAGGTCCCATTGCAGTTCCCGTTCAAGCCCGGGATGTTCGAAGTCCTGCAGCGCCGCGGCCAGCCGCCCGGCCAGCGCGCCGAGCGCGGAAACGGCTTCACGCGAGAGATGCTTGCGCCGGGTCAGCGGCTCGCCATCGAGAAAATTCAGCAGGCGAATCCGGTAGTCCTGGTCGCGGACGGCAACGCTCTCGATCGCCTCGCCCTTGAGCGAGGGCACCACTTCCGCAACACGCGCCAAAGTCAGACGCTCGGAAAGATGCCGCAAGGCCGCATTCTGGGCCTCCAGTTCGAGCGCCCCATATTCCGCGCGGCAGATCTTCAGCACATAGCGTCGCTCGCCGGTATCGATGCGATAGTTGCGGTCCTGCTGGCTGCCGAGTTCGCTGATCGTGCCTGAGAGACCGTAGTGCTCCGCCAGCAACGCCTGCGCCTCCTCGGCACTGACATCGGGCCTGGGCAACTCGGTGCGAAGCTTCAGCGCGTCCTCAACCATGGTCTCGTCATCCTCCCACTCGGCGGTCGATCCTCCGAATCGACCGGAATATTGTCGAGATTAGAGCGGGATGAGGAAAAGATGTGCGGTTTTCTGCGGAAGCCCCAATCCCGATCTACTGCGACATGCCCTCAAGGCGATAGCGCGTGCCGGGATAAAGCAGGCGCGCCGTCGTCACATTGGCTGTCTCCGACCAGGTACGGCGCCGGATCATCAGGCATGGTTCGTTGCGGTCGATGCCGAGCAGCTTGCATTCCCACGGCTGCGGCGACACCGCCTCGACGATCTGTTCGGTGCGCGTGATGGGCGCGACCGCAGTCAGATAGGCGTTCGGCGTCATCGTCTGGAAATCCTGCTCCATATAACGTGGGCAGATCGCCGGATTGACGAAACGATCTTCGATCTGGATCGGCAGCCCGTTTTCCGAATGCACCATGATCGAATGGAAGACGCGCGCACCGGTCACGAGCCCGAGCGCATAGCCAATGTCCGACGGCGCGACCTCTTCCTGCATCAGCGTCATGCGCGAGGTGTGCGCGTGGCCGCGCTCGCGGATTTCGTCGGCGATATTGCGCACTTCAAGCAGCGCGGTACTGCCCTTGTGAGCCGCAACGAACGACCCTACGCCCTGAACACGGGTGATCGCGCCCTCGCTTGCCAACTCTCGAAGCGCCCGGTTGGCGGTCATGCGGCTGACGCGGAGATCGGCGACGATCTCGTTTTCCGAGGGAATGCGATGGTGAGCCGGCCACTCGCCGCTCTCGATGCGGCTGCGGATGAACTGCTTGACCGCTTCGTAGCGCGGCACCGGTCCGTCTTCGAATGCGGTCATTTCGTTCCTTCTTCCAAGCGCTGTCATCAACTCAAACCCCGCCTTTCCAGGATGCCGAACAAATCATGCGTATTCGACAATGATTCTTTTCGTTCATTTCGCGCTTGCGCGCCACCGTAAAATATCTATAGTTCCATATACAACTACGTACAGGAAAATCGCACCATGGCAACTTTTCCCGTCAACCGGCTCTTCGCCGACCATGCGCTTCTGCCGACAGGCTGGGCGCAGAATGTCGCCATTGCGCTTGACGCATCAGGCGGGATCGTCTCCATCGAGATCGATCAGTCGATCGCCGATGGCGACGAACGCGTCGCTGGTCCGCTGGTTCCCGCCGTCGCCAACCTGCATTCCCACGCCTTCCAGCGCGCCATGGCGGGCCTCGCCGAGGTCGCCGGCAGCGGCGACGACAGCTTCTGGACCTGGCGGGAAGAAATGTACCGTACCGTCGGGCTGGTGAACCCTGATGATGTCGAGGCGATCGCCGCCAAGCTCTACATGGAGATGCTGAAGGGCGGCTTCGGCCACGTCGCCGAGTTCCACTACCTGCACCATCAGGCCGACGGCACGCCCTATGCCGATCCGGCCGAGATGTCGCTGCGTATTCTCGCCGCGGCCCGCACGACCGGCATCGGCCTCACCCATCTGCCGGTCTTTTACGCGCACGCCAATTTCGGCGGCGTCGACCCCAATCCCGGCCAGCGGCCGTTCCTGCATGATCCGGATCGTTTCCTGGCCCTGCTCCAGCGCCTTGAGCCTCTTTGCCGCGAGGCCGGCCATACGCTCGGCTACGCCATTCATTCGCTGCGTGCGGCGACGCCCGAAGAAATGCGCACGATCCTCGATGCAGCGCCCGTAAGAGGGCCGATCCATATCCATGTTGCCGAGCAGACCAAGGAAGTCGACGACAGCCTCGCCTGGAGTGGCCGTCGTCCGGTTCAGTGGCTGCTTGACGAAATGCCCGTCAACGAGCGCTGGTGCGCAATCCACGCCACGCATCTGACCGACGACGAACGGCAGCGTCTGGCGCGCTCCGGTGCGGTCGCCGGTCTCTGCCCCGCGACCGAAGCCAATCTCGGCGACGGCATCTTCCCGGCGGTCGACTTCATGGCCGAAGGCGGCATCTTCGGCGTCGGCACCGATAGCCATGTGGCGACCAGCGTCGCCGAGGAACTGCGCCTGCTCGAATACGGCCAGCGCCTGCGCGACCGCCGCCGCAACCGGCTGGCCTCCGGCCCCGGCGCCTCGATCGGCCGGACCATCTTCGACGCTGCCCACAAGGGCGGCGCCCAGGCGGCCGGCCAGAAGACGTCAGGCATCGCTGTCGGCGCACGCGCCGATTTCGTCGTGCTCGACGGCGACAATCCCTACATCGCCGCCGCCAGCGACAACCAGATCCTCGACCGCTGGCTCTTTGCGCTCGGCGGCGAGAGCGTCCGCGACGTCATGGTCGCGGGCGAGTGGAAGATCCGGAACGGACGCCACGACCGGGAGGACGATATCGACCGCGCCTTCGCGCGGGTGCTGATGAAACTGAAATAGTAACAGAAGCCAAAATCAAAACAGGGAACAGCTTAATGTCGATCAGCAAATTGAAACTCACCCTTGCCGCCACCGGCCTCGTGCTCGCGGCTTCCACCGGCAGCGCCAGCGCCTCCTATTGCGGCGACGGCAAGACCGTCATGTTCGCCGGCATCGACTGGGAAAGCGGCGCCTTCATCACCGAAGTGATGAAGACCATTCTTGCCAAGGGCTACGACTGCCAGGTGGATTCGATCCCCGGCAACTCGGTGACGCTGGAACAGGCGACCGCCAACAACGACGTGCAGATCTTCGCCGAGGAATGGCTCGGCCGTTCGGACGTCTGGAACAAGGCCGTGGAAGAAAAGAAGGTCGTCGCCGTCGGCAAGACCTTCGTCGGCGCCAGCGAAGGCTGGTTCGTGCCGGAATACGTGGTCAAGGGCGATGCCTCCCGCAATCTCGAAGCCAAGGCTCCGGACCTGAAGAACGTGTCGCAGCTTTCCGACCCCAAGATCGTCGAGCTCTTCGCCGATCCGGAAGAGCCGACCAAGGGCCGCTTCCTGAATTGCCCATCGGGCTGGACCTGCGAGGGCGTGAGCTCCGCCAAGCTTGAAGCCTACAAGCTCGGCGAGACCTATGTGAACTTCCGTCCGGGCACCGGCACTGCGCTCGATTCCGCCATCACGTCCGCCTATCTCCAGGGCGAGCCGATCCTCTTCTACTACTGGTCGCCGACCGCGATCATGGGCAAGTTCAAGCTCGTCCAGCTCGAAGAGCCGGCCTATAGCGAAGCCTGCTGGAAGGAGCTTTCGAGCGCCAACGGCAAGCGCGATGAGGGCTGCGCCTTCCCGTCGGTCGACGTCTCCTACGGCGTCAACAGCACCTTCGCTCAGGAAGCGCCGGAGATCGTCGCGATCCTCGAAAAGGCGACCTTCCCGCTCGAAGCCGTCAACGGCAGCCTCGCCTACATGGCCGACAACAAGGTCGACGCGACGGCAGCCGCCGCCGAATTCCTGAAGACCAAGGCCGACGTCTGGGGCAAGTGGGTTTCGGACGAAGCCCGCGGCAAGATCGAAGCCAGCCTGAAGTAATCGCGACCCATCGCCAGCTCGGGCTTGTCGCTGCATCCAATGCGCGCGTGAGCTTGAGCTGGCGGTTGGCCACAATACCCGAGGCAAGCGCCGTCGGCGGCTCACCGTGTCCGCTGGCAGCCCGAGCAAGGAACGCGTCCGATGTTTCCGGATTCTCTCAATCTCTCCATTCGCGGACCCGTGAATGATTTCATCCAGGCGCTGGTCAGCGGCTATGGCTGGGTCTTCAAGGCGATCAGCGCCGTCATTCTAAAAGCCGTTCTGTTCATCGAATGGATCCTGCGCGGCCTGCCCTGGTGGGTCGTCATCCTGATTTTCATGGCGCTTGCCTGGCAGAGCTCCAAGCGCTGGACCCTGACGGTGGCCGTCGGTATCCTGCTCTTCTTCGTCGGCGTGCTCGGCCTCTGGGACCTGACGATGCAGACGCTGGCGCTGATGCTGATGGCAACGATCGTCTCGGTCGTCATCGGCGTGCCCATGGGCATTCTCGTCGCCAAGAGCCGGGTGATGCGCAACATCACCCTGCCGGTGCTCGACGTCATGCAGACGATGCCGAGCTTCGTCTACCTGATCCCGGCGCTGATGCTCTTCGGCCTCGGCAAGGTGCCGGCGATCCTCGCCACCATCATCTATGCCGTGCCGCCGCTCATTCGCCTTACCGATCTCGGCATCCGCCAGGTTGACCATGAGGTGGTGGAAGCGGCGACCGCCTTTGGCGGCAGCCCCAACCAGATCCTCTTCGGCGTCGAGCTGCCGCTCGCCACCCCGACGATCATGGCCGGCCTCAACCAGACAATCATGATGGCGCTGTCGATGGTGGTCGTCGCCTCGATGATCGGCGCCCGCGGCCTCGGCGAGCAGGTGCTGAACGGCATTCAGACGCTCGACGTCGGCAAGGGCCTGGAAGCCGGCATCGGCATCGTCATTCTCGCGATCGTACTCGACCGCATCACACAAGGCTTCGGCAAGAGCCAGACGGAGGATCCCCGCAATGGCTGATATCGAGATCCGCAACGTCTACAAGATCTTCGGACAGGACTCCAAGGCCGCGCTCGCCATGGCCAAGGAAGGGCTCAACAAGTCCGAAATCCTCGCCCGCTCCGGCTGCAGCGTCGGCCTCAACAATGTCAGCCTGACGATCGGCGCCGGCAAGATCTTCGTGATCATGGGGCTTTCGGGCTCCGGCAAGTCGACGCTGGTGCGCCACATCAACCGGCTGATCGAACCGACCAGCGGCGAGGTGATGTTCGACGGCAGCAATATCCTGACGCTTGACGCCAAGGCGCTGCGCACCTTCCGCATGCACCGCGTCAGCATGGTGTTCCAGAGTTTTGCGCTGATGCCGCACCGCACCGTGCTGCAGAACGTCGTCTACGGTCAGCGCGTGCGCGGCCTGCCGAAGGCTGAGGCCCGCGACATCGGCATGAAGTGGATCGAGACGGTCGGCCTTGCCGGCTACGACGCCAAGTTCCCGCATCAGCTCTCTGGCGGCATGAAACAGCGCGTTGGTCTTGCCCGGGCGCTCGCCGCCGACACCGACGTGATCCTGATGGACGAGGCCTTCTCGGCCCTCGACCCGCTGATCCGCGCCGACATGCAGGACCAGCTGCTGCAACTGCAGCAGAACCTGTCGAAAACCATCGTCTTCATCACCCACGATCTCGACGAGGCGCTGCGCATCGGTTCGGAAATCGCCATCCTCAAGGACGGACAGGTGGTGCAGGTCGGCACGCCGGACGATATCCTGGAGCGGCCGGCCAACGACTATGTTGCCCGGTTCGTGCATCGCCGACAGGGACGGCCGGAAGCCCATGAGTGAGAGCATAATCCTCGACGCGCCTTTGACCTGGCAGGAAATCGCGGCGGTCGCCAATGGCGCACCGCTCGCGCTTTCCGATGCCGCGCGGCGGCGCATCGTCAATGGGCGCCGCATTGTCGATGCGCTGGTCGAGCGCGGTATCCGCGGTTACGGCATCAACACCGGCGTCGGCGCGCTCTGCGATGTCATCATCGACCGCGAAAACCAGCAAGCGCTCTCGCGCAACATCATCCTCAGCCACGCCTGCGGCGTCGGGGACCCGCTTCCCCGCCCGGAAGCGCGCGCGGTCATGGCGGCCCAGATCGCCAACTTCGCCCACGGCTATTCCGGCGTGCGCGTCGAAACTGTCGAGGCGCTTTTGGGTCTGCTCAACGCCAACCTTATCCCCGCCATCCCCTCGCGCGGTTCGGTCGGTTATCTCACCCATGCAGCCGCAATCGGCCTCGCGCTGATCGGCCACGGAAGCGTCGACGACGGCAAGGGCAAGATCGGCGGTGCAGAAGCCCTCGCCCGCGTCGGCCTCAAGCCATTGCGATTGGAAGCCAAGGAGGGCCTGAGCCTCGTCAACGGCACGCCCTGCGCCACCGGTCTCGCGGCGCTGACGCTTTCCCGTGCCGCCCGCCTGTTCGACTGGGCGGATGCGGCTGCCGCCATGACCTATGAAAACCTCGGCAGCCAGGCCAATGCCTTTGCCGCCGTGCCGCTTGCGCTTCGCCGCTCCAAGGGTCTCGAAGAGGTCGGCGCGTCGCTGCGCACCTATCTTGCCGATAGCCCGATGCTTGCGGAAACCGCAGGCACCCGCACGCAGGACCCCTTGAGCCTTCGCGCCGTGCCGCATGTGCATGGCGCTGCCCGCGATGTGCTGAAGCAGGTTGCCGAAGTCGTCGACCGGGAGCTTGCAAGCCTCACCGACAACCCGGCCGTTTCCGGTACCCCTGAGGCGCCGGAAGTGCATTCGCAGGCCCATGCGGTTGGTGCTGCCCTCGGGCTTGCCATGGACAGCCTGGCGGTCGCGGTCGCCGAAGTCGCCGCCATTTCCGAGCGCCGCATCGACCGGCTCGTCAATCCGCTCGTGAGCCGTCTGCCGGCGTTTCTCGCCGGCGACAGCGGCGTCTCCTCCGGCTTCATGATCGCGCAGTATACGGCTGCAGCTCTTGCCGCCGAAAACCGACGCCTCGCCGCCCCCGCCAGCCTCGATGGCGGCATCACCTCGGCGCTGCAGGAAGACATCCTCACCCATGCGACGCCGGCCGCCTGGAAGGCGCTGTCGATTGCCGACAACCTCGAGACGATCCTCGCGATCGAACTGCTGGCCGCATCCCAGGCCTACGACCTTCAGCCGCGCGGCCGTGCCGCCCGCACCGACGGGCTCTACCGCCGTATCCGCGCGGCGATCCCGACCTATGCCGACGACCGGCCACTGAATGGCGATTTCGCGCGCATGCGCGCACTCATGGAAGAGAGCACGCCATGAAGATTCTGCGCGCGGAGAACTACAAGCGCATGCCGTGGAAGAACGGCGGCGGCGAGACGGTGGAGATCGCCGTCTTCCCGGATAACGCCTCGCTCGCCGATTTCGACTGGCGCGTAAGCATGGCGACTGTGGCCAGCGACGGCCCCTTCTCCAGCTTCCCCGGCATCGACCGCACGCTTTCGATCCTTCAGGGCAAAGGCATGCGGCTGACGATCGAAGGGCGCGAGCCCGCTTTGATGACCGGCGAGACGGCACCACTGCCTTTCCCGGCCGATGTCGCAACATCAGCAACGCTCGTGGACGGTCCGATCGTCGACCTCAACGTCATGACCCGGCGCGGCAAGCTTACGCATACGGTCCAGCGCCTGTCGATCGGCCATCCGCAGACAGTGGACGGCACAACCGACACGACCATCGTCCTTTGCCATGGCGGTGCCGTGCGCTTGGCAGCGGCAGAGGGACAAGCCGACCTCGCAGCAGGCGACACGGCGATCCTCAAAGGCTCAGCCACTGTCACGATCGAGCCGACGACCTCAGCCGTTGTGTTCGTGATCACTATCGACAAGCCGGCCGCCTGATCGGGCGCCGGCTTGCGCCAATCAACCCCGGCGCAAATGCAGCAAGGGATAGGGCCGGCCGGCATCGTCGACCGGCGAACGCCCAATCACTTCGAACCCCAGGCGCTGATAGAACCCGGCCCCAGAGGCATTCTGCTCGTTGACGTCTACCGTCAACACCGGATGCAGCGTCATCGCATGCTCGACGAGCCGCCGGCCGACGCCACTGCTGCGCGCCTCCGCGTGAACGAAGAGCGAGTCGATCTGCGCCCCGCTCATGCCCATGAAGGCGAGCGCCTGATCGTTTTCGTCAGCCGCAATCCAGAACTCGGCTGCCGGCAGATACTGGTCGCGAACCATCCTCTCAATGGCAGCGAAGTCCTCCGGCGTCAGGAAGTCGTGCGTGGCGACCACGGCGCCGCGCCAGATCTCGAAGGTGCGCGGATAATCGTCAGGACGGGAGGGGCGAATGGAAATGGTCATGCAACAATCACTTTGAAAAACGAGGCGCCGATGGGATTGCCGCGCTCAGGCCCGGGCCAAAGCAGCGCACAGGACGCCAGATGGTGAAGATGTCCGGTCCCGAATCCGATCCGGCACGACGCGCGCACTCTAGTTGAGGGCGCCCCGATCGCAAGCCGTTCGGCCAGGTGCGCTTTTCAGGCAACGACGATTAAGTTTCCAGTAACCATATCTCATGTTCCCCGGGGAACAGCGCAGCTGACGCCACACGATAGTCTCTATGTCACGGTTTCTACCGACACACGTCAACAAACGCAGGGCTTGGAGGACACGGACATGATCAAAACCGCTTTCGGCGTCAACGTCACCGTACTGGTCTTCTCGATCACCGTGATCGCCATCATGCACTTCGCCCTGTCCCAATATCGGGCGGCCGAAATCGCCGATATCAACCTGCCTGACTACTCGACCATCACTTCGTCGATCCACTACTAAGGCCCTCGTTCCGGCCGCGAAAGTCAGGCAGCGTGTCGAACTGGCTTTCCTCCGTCTGCACCTCCTTCGAGCAAAACGATCTGTAGGCGCTACCATCGATGATGGCGGCGCCTTTTTGCATCGATCAGCCGCCCCATGAACGGCCGGAGAGATTATGATAGGCAACGCCGATCGAGCGAATCGAACGCTCGAAACAGACGTCTATCAATGTTCCCAAAGGGGCCGAGGCAAATATGGCAGATCCGCAAAACGAGCTGAAGCTCAGCACCTTCAAGCTGCACGAACAGGCGGTCCGCGCATCCGTCGGCGGGAAGCAGCTGGCATTGGACGCACTCGAACTCGGCGGCGAAATCCTCGTCGTCCTGACATGGCTGGGCAACTCCGAGAAGGGCCTGCGCAAGCCGGAATATGTCCTGCCCTTGAGCGCGATCATGCACCAGAAGCTGAGCAACGATTCGGACGCGAAGTACAAATGGGCTATCGGTTCACCGCTGCCGCAGTCGCTTTTCGACGGCAGCGCGTCGAGGCAATTCAGAAGGCAGTTCGGTGTCAGAAGCGGGCCGGCACTGACGTTGCCATTGAATCCAACGCGTCATTGAGGGCGGCGTTCCCTCCCTGACAGGGCTCCGTTACATACGAAAACCACTGTATATCGCACCACGTGGCGAATGCCGTGGCCTTGCTTCAACAAGGAGAATAGAAAAGGCGGCAAGCGGCGGCCGCGCCAATCTAGCCCGAAAACTCCGCCACAGGGGGTGCGTTTTCCGCGCTGGGATTACCTATGTCTCAGGTATGGACAATTGGAGAAATGGTAGCGGAGGAGGGATTCGAACCCCCGACACAAGGATTATGATTCCTCTGCTCTAACCTACTGAGCTACTCCGCCGGGTACCGCGTCAGGGCTTCGAAGGAGAAGCCGTCTTGACTGGACGGGCGGCTTATACGGCCCGCTTCCGGGCAGTGTCAAGCCAAGTCTCCGGGAAAATGTGAAGTTTTCACAACAGCCCGGAAATCAAGGGCTTCAGGCGGCCGCAGGCGCCGAAAGAAGCACCTTCAACGCCGCTTCGGCACTCGCTTCGCGCTCCGATTTGCGAATGAAACCGCCGCCATAGACGCGTGCATCCTCGCCGACGCCGGAATAGAGCGCGCAGGCCTGGCCGGGCGCGATGCCGGCTTCGCCTTCGGCGAGCTCCACATAGATGCCCTCCTCGTCCGTCGCCAGCACGGCAGGCGCCGGCTGGCGGGTGGAGCGCACCTTGGCGAAACAGTCAAAGCCGCGCGCAGCCGCCACTTCGACGTCCTCGTCGCCCAGCCAGTTGACGTCGCGCAGATAGACGCGGCGGGTTTCGAGCGCCTCCTTGGGGCCGACGATGACGCGGCGCGAGCGCGCGTCGAGATAGACCACGTAAAGCGGCTCGCCGGTGGCGATGCCGATGCCGCGGCGCTGGCCGATGGTGAAGTGCAGGATACCTTCGTGCGTGCCGAGCACGCGGCCATCGAGATGAACGATCTCGCCGGAAAGGGCTGCATTCGGCTTCAGCTTGGAGACGATGTCGCTGTATTTGCCCTGCGGCACGAAACAGATGTCCTGGCTGTCGGCCTTCTGGGCGACGACGAGGCCCATCTCCTCGGCGAACTTGCGCGTTTCGGCCTTGGAATAGCCGCCGAGCGGAAAGCGCAGATAGTCGATCTGTTCCTGGGTCGTGGCAAACAGGAAGTAGCTCTGGTCGCGCTCGGCATCGGTCGGCCGGTAAAGCGCCCGCTGGCCGGCATAGCGCGGGCTTGGGCTCGGGCGCGAGCGGATATAGTGGCCGGTCGCCAGCGCATCGGCGCCGAGCTCCTTGGCGGTCGCAAGCAGGTCGGCGAACTTGACCGTCTGGTTGCAGGCAACGCAGGGGATCGGCGTCTCGCCGGCGATATAGCTTTCGGCAAACGGATTGATCACCGTTTCACGGAAGCGCGCTTCGTAGTCGAGCACATAGTGCGGAATGCCGAGGGTTTCGCAGACGCGGCGGGCATCGTCGATGTCCTGGCCGGCGCAGCAAGAGCCGGCGCGGTGCACGGCAGCGCCGTGATCGTAAAGCTGCAGCGTGATGCCGAGAACGTCGTAGCCCTCGCGTTTGAGCAGGCCAGCAACGACGGAACTGTCGACGCCGCCGGACATGGCGACGACGACACGCGTATCTTCGGGCTTGCGGTCAAAATCGAGACTGTTCACGGGATCCAATCCGGCCTTCGGGCGGCAATCCATGCGCCGGCCCTGTTTCACGCTTCATGCGATGCTTGGCCGAGGAACTCTCGGCTCACGGTATGCTCGGCTTCTACAGCGACCCTTGCGCGTCTGATCAGACGCGCAAGGGTCGCTGTAGCACTTTGTTGCTGCATGTTTTTGTCCTTTAATCGGCTACGATTAAAGGAAACATGCGGTAGGCGCCGCGCGTCCAATGAGACGCGCAAAGGTCGCCGCAGCACTTTCATTTCCGCGACATATAGAAACTTGTCCGTCCGGCGGCAAGGCCGGCCGCCATACCCGACAGCGCCGCGCGTCCATTGGGACGCGTCATGCCAGCTCAGATCAGCTTCAGCCGCATGGCGCGGGCGATCGCCTGCATGCGGTTGACGGCGTCGAGCTTGCGGGTCGCGCTCTTGAAGTAGCTGCTGACGGTGTAGGTCGAGATGCCCAAGATGATGGCGATCTCGTCGCTGCTTTTGCCCGCAGCCGCCCAGCGCAGGCATTCTACCTCGCGGCTCGAGAGCTTCTCGCGCGCCGAATTGCCGGTGTCGAAGGTACGCTCGAGGCATTCGAAAAGCTGGACCAGCGTCAGATAGAGTGTCGCGCATTCGACGCCGACCGGTGCCTCGCGGCGGCCGGACAGCATGGCGATGAAGGGATCACCATTGCTCGTGTGAAGGAGCACGGCGAAATGGCGGGCCATCTCCGGGTGAGCGAGCAGCCGGTGCACCATGGCCTCGTCCACCGGCTTTGCGGCGATATCGAGGAGCTCGGGTCCGCCGGTTACCGGCAGCTTCGTAAACCGCAGCCGCTCGACCAATGTGCTCGACTGGAAGCTTTCGCAGGCGTCGTATTGGCGGACGAGCTCCGACGGCCAGTTGCTGAGCACCAGCCGCTCGGAGAAGCGCTGCTGTTCGGCGAGCGGCATGCGCGCGATCATGAAATGGCCAAAACCATAGCGGGCGATCAGTCGCCGCATGAGATGCAGAAGTTCGTATTCGGTGCGGACGGCAGCCGTATCGACGTCCGAAAAAATATCCGCCGCTTCAGCCTCGCGCAGCAAGGCCGGTTCATTCGATTCCTTCATCTGCGATCACCACATCCCCAGGCGCCACCGCGCCCGGTCGAGAGAATACAAAAAACGCCTCAGATCACCTGAGGCATGAAGTTCACCCCGGCGAACAAATACAGCCGCCGCTACCGGCCTGTCCGCGCAAGAAACGCGTCCGGTTGTGAAAACTATGACGATGCACCAAGAATGATTGCGGGAGCGCGCATACGACGCTCATCCTTATTTCGGCGCCTCGTTACCAAGAATTTTAGTTAAAGTGAAATGTGGTAATTGCATGGCTCCCATGACAATTCCGGGATAATCCAGGCTCTTCTCAAAGCAATTCACAAGCATAGGGCGCGCAGCCCCATGAATTGAGTGGGGCGGGCGGTCGAAATGGCGCCCCGCCGAAGTGTCTCAAATTATGAGTAAATTGTTACTTCCTGCTTAGGCAAATGTTAAATGTGGCAGGCTAAGGTCACGGTCATATGGTCTTGAGTTTGTGTAGAGAGTCCCATGACCGAAATGATGCGACCACGTGTAAAATATGTCATCGGCCCCGATGGCAGCCCTCTGACGATTGCGGATCTGCCGCCGGCGAATACCCGGCGCTGGGTGATACGCCGCAAGGCAGAGGTTGTTGCCGCCGTGCGCGGTGGCCTTTTGAGCCTTGAGGAGGCGTGCGAACGCTATACCCTCACGGTCGAAGAATTCCTGTCCTGGCAGTCCTCGATCAACGATCATGGTCTTGCCGGCCTGCGCACCACTCGCATCCAGCAGTATCGCCACTAGTTCGCCCATTACAGGGCCATAGGTCGAGCGGCGGCTTCGGGTTCCCCGGAGCCGCCGCCGTCGTTTCAGCCTCGCGGTGAAAGGCGGATTGGTGCTGTTTCGGGAACAGTCTGTGTACCGCGGCACGGGTTTGGTGGATTTCGATTTCCGGATTTCTGCGCTAGCTTTCGGACAAGGAAACCCGGTTCGCCAAGGAAGGCTGTCATGGAAATCTTACACGAGGAAACTGGATCGCACGGCCGCTACTCGACCGTTGTCGAGGGGCATACCGGGGAAATGACCTATTCGCGCACGTCGCCGCAATTGATCATCGTCGATCACACCCTTGTTCCGGATGCCTTGCGCGGCAAGGGCGTCGGCCAGGCGCTCGCCAAACACGCTATCGAGGAAGCCCGCAAAGGCGGCTGGAAGATCATTCCGCTCTGCCCTTTCATGAAGGCGCAGACGATGCGGCACCCCGAATGGCAGGATGTCATCCAGGCATGAGACACGGCTGCGCGCCGGCAAGCCTCTCCTGATCTCAACAGACTTGCGCTGATCTCAAAATGAGAAGACCCGCCCGAACGCCAAGGCATCGGGCGGGTCTCTTCGTCTTGTCACGATCGTGCCGGATCGGGTCATGCCAGACGCATGCCCCGACAAGGCTGGAAATATCTGCCCCGAAACGGGCTACCCGCCTGACCAGCGCACAAATTCCCCGGACCGGAATCGACCTGGAGATCAAATCGTCCGCTAGATCAAAGGCTTGCGGTTCGGCTGCGCCCGATCGGGGCGCAAGAGCCGCAGCTTATGCCCGCAGGCGGGTCGATGTGTCCCGCTCTTCGAGGGCCGCCGCCTTCGCGTATTCAGCCTGCACTTCTTCGAGCGCGAGCTCGGCAGCATCCTGCTGCGCCTTCAGTTCGCGAATGGAAACCTGAAGATTGTCGGCTCTCTGACGTGCGGCCTTGGCGAAGGTGGGATAGGCGAAGTGCTGGGGATCGGAGATGCCCGACTTCTTTTCCTCGAAAATAATCTGATTTTCCAGATCCTTGGTCATCCGTTCGAACTCAGCCATCATCATCTGAAGCTGGTTCAGTTGACGCTGCTTCTCGCGGACCTGAAATTCCTTCAGGCGGACAAGGCTCTCACGTGCTTTCATACGCAATACTCCCGTGGATAACGAGACCCCGGTTACTGATTTGCCCGCGAGCCGGCCCGAACGGGGCCGGAAACGAAAAATCTTCAGCGATATTAACAAAAGCCTACCGCTGGTAACCTTTCGTTTACGGGCATCGTTAATCATAGGCGTGATGATTTAAGGCTCCGTAAATGCTGAGGCACGAAATGTGACCGCCCTGGCATTAACGAGTCGGAAGAGTCAGATAGTGGCATTTCCTCATGTTTCACATGAGATTAGCCGTTCTGGATTCACGTTGGAAATCAGGAGACTGGTAAAAATATTTAACAAACTCGATACACCTTGCCAGAGGGAATCAGAATTTGTTAACCATTTGGTGGCAGCCTCCAAATCAGGCAACGACTGGATCCGTATCGCGTAAGGGTGCCACGACGACCTTGGGCGGCGGAAAAGGGGAAGAATATGCGGGTTCTATTAATCGAAGACGATAGTGCAACGGCTCAGAGCATTGAGCTGATGCTCAAGTCCGAGAGTTTCAATGTCTACACCACCGACCTCGGTGAAGAAGGCGTCGATCTCGGCAAACTTTATGACTATGACATCATCCTTCTCGACCTCAACCTGCCGGATATGTCCGGCTATGAAGTCTTGAGAACGCTGCGCCTTTCCAAGGTGAAGACCCCGATCCTGATTCTCTCGGGCATGGCCGGCATCGAAGACAAGGTCCGCGGCCTAGGCTTCGGCGCCGACGACTACATGACCAAGCCCTTCCACAAGGATGAGCTGGTCGCCCGTATTCACGCCATCGTCCGTCGTTCCAAGGGTCATGCCCAGTCGGTCATCTCCACCGGCGAGCTGATCGTCAACCTGGATGCCAAGACGGTCGAAGTCGGCGGACAGCGCGTCCACCTGACCGGCAAGGAATACCAGATGCTCGAGCTGCTTTCGCTGCGCAAGGGCACGACGCTGACCAAGGAAATGTTCCTGAACCACCTTTATGGCGGCATGGACGAGCCGGAACTGAAGATCATCGACGTCTTCATCTGCAAGCTGCGCAAGAAGCTTGCAAACGCTGCCGGCGGCGCCAACTACATCGAGACCGTCTGGGGCCGCGGCTACGTGCTGCGCGAGCCGGATGGCGCCGAGTACGCCGAAACCGCCTGATACCCGCAAGGGCCTGCATGCCCCCCGCATGATGCGGGCCCAGAGTGTTCACAAAACCCGCCACGAGCGGGTTTTGTCGCTTCTACAGCGCCGCGCGTCTTATCAGGCGCGCAAAGGTCGCTGTAGCAATTTAATTCACTGCATCTTTCCTTTAATCGGCTACGATTAAAGGAAAGATGCAAGTAGCCATATCTCACGCCGCTCCCCCTCAAAAGGCGCAGCCCCTTCGCGCGCATGAAGAACCAACGGCCGGCGGCAAACACGCAAAAGCCGCGGCAGTGGCCACGGCTTTCATCTCATCCGGAATATGTGCGCGTGAGTGCTCAGGCCGCCATCGACTGGCTTGCGAAAACACTGGTCAGGATCTTGCGGTCGAAAGGCTTCAGCAGGAAGTCGTCGGCGCCGGCCCGCTTGCCGGCCATCATCTTCTTCAGATCCGCCTCGACGACGCAGTAATAGATCCGCACCGAAGGGCCGTTCGGGAGCCGCCGGATGTTGCCGATGAGTTCGAGCGCGCCTTCCAGCCCGGCGTCGATGACCAGGATGTTCGGGAGTTCGGCTTCGCAGCGGACAAGCGCCTCGAGGCTGTTCGATGCCTCGTAAACCATGAAGCCCATGCCGGACAGGATACGTTTCCCAACTTTCCGGACGACATCCGAGCCGTCGGCAATCATCAAGCGCCGCATGTCCAACTCCCTTCGCAACTTACCTATACGCGTACTCGCAGGCTTGAAACAACTCTATACAAATTTGGGAAAGAATTCGTTACGGAGTTTGCTTAATAGCGCCTTTCTTCGCCGCATCAACCATCTGAAAACATTAAGTTTTCCAGAAATGGACGCAAGCAGAAAGAAACATGACGCACATGTGCGGCCCCACGCCGAAGCGCGGGACCGCACGTTTTAAGGACTTTGAATAGAATGATTGCAGGCGGGAAATGAAACCTCAGGCTGCAACGCGGGTGGTGAAGATGATCTCTTCACCGGTCGATGCAACCTCGATCGTCATGCCGGCTTCCTCGCCGAGCAGCACAGTGTAGTAAGGCTGGATCGAATGCGCGTCGACCGCTTCCTCCGGCGTACCGGACAGCAATTCCGTCAGCCTCGGCGGTACGCGCATCATGCGGCCCTTCGCGACCAGGGTGAAGACGGCGTCGAATTCCGGGTTCTCCAGCGTGACGTCGATCGAACCGCCGCGCGGGATCGCCCCATAGGCGATGAGGAAGAGGTTCAGGAGCAGCTTGACCCGGTTCTTGGCGATGATCGCGCGCGGGCCGTGCCAGTTGACCTCGGTCTTCTTTTCGGCAGCCGCGAAATCCTTGGCCGCCTTCTCCGCTTCACCGGTGTCGATCGAGGCACCGACCGAGCCGGATGCGCCGAATGCGAGGCGGGCGAATTTCAGGCGGACCGAGGCGTTGAGCGCGCTCGTCCGGATCAGGTCCATCGCATCGGCGTCGGCGCCGCCCTCATCCAGCAGTTCCAGGCCGTTGTTGATGGCACCGACCGGCGAGATGATGTCGTGGCAAACCCGGCTGCACAGAAGCGCGGCCAGATCGGGTCCCGTCAGTGTCAGGTTCGGATTCGTTGCCATCGTGTATCCTTGTTGGTTCCGCCGGCCCGCCGCTTGGGGGCACGCGCCATCGTGACGCCGGTAAAGCCTCACGCGAAAAGACGCAAGTCATGGGCTGCCCGGCGCAGCCGTTCATCAGTGGATCATAATGACACCACATTTGGTAAACCGATTGTTAAGACCATCGGTTCAAATTGCATGGAAATGGTCCAGCCCCCTCACTGGTCGCACAGTGGTCTGACTGGCGGCCGCTGCAAACCCGCAAGCGAGCAATTTTCGCGCCTGACGGAGGAAACGATGCATCAGATCATGAAGGCAGCCACACAGGCCTGCCGTGTTGTCCTGGCCACGCTGTTCCTGGTCGCTGCTGCCCAAACGACGGCGCATGCCCAGTCTGCGAACAACAGCCAATACACGATGCAGGAAATCGTCGATGCCGGTCACGGTTTCTTCGGCGAAACTTCGGGCGGCTTGGCGAAGGTCGTCGAACGCGCCTTCGAGCGCTACGGCCTGCCGAACGGCTACATTCTCGGCCAGGAAGGCTCCGGCGCATTCATCGCCGGTCTCACCTATGGCGAAGGCGAACTCAACACCAAGAACGCCGGCCAGCACAGCGTCTTCTGGCAGGGTCCGTCACTCGGCATCGACTGGGGCGGCCAGGGCAGCCGCGCCATGATGCTCGTCTACAATCTGCCGAGCGTGCCGGCACTCTACAAGCGCTTCGGCGGCGTCTCCGGTTCGGCCTACGTCGTCGCTGGCGTCGGCATGACGGTGCTGACCGACGAACAGATCGTCGTCGTTCCGATCCGCACCGGCATCGGCGCGCGGCTCGGCGTCAATGTCGGCTACCTCAAGATGACCCAAACACCCACCTGGAACCCCTTCTGAGGTCAGCTGCATTATTCCTTAAATCGGCATCGATATAAGGGCAAAATTATGCAGCAGATCTAAAATGCTACAGCGACCTTCGCGCGTCTAAAGAGCGCGCGAAGGTCGCTGTAGTCGGGTCGGCGCAGGCAAAATCCCGCGCCGGAGACTTGCAGCGCACGAAACGTCATGTTTAGTGCAAGAATGCGGAATTAAGGAGTGCCTGCCGCACCGCGAGGTCCGGCAGCCACTCCGGTTCCGGTACAGTTTTGAAACGGCCAGCTCGTGATCCAATTCGCGCTTCTCTTTGCCCTGGGCTTTCTGACGGCGATCATCATCGGTCTGCTGGTCGCACCGGCGATCCACCGCCGCATCGTGCGCTTTGCCGAAGACCGACTGAAGGCGACCATGCCGCTCAGCCCGCAGGAGGTGCGCGCACAGAAGGACGCTGCCCGGGCCGCTTACGCCGCTGAAAACGCCCGCACGCAGCAAGCCCTGAAGCGCGAACGCGACAAGGGCGTGTCGCTGATGCTTGCCAACGAGAAGAGTTTGCACGAGGCGCGGCGCCTTGGCGGCGAGAATGCCGACCTGCATGCGCAGCTTGCCGACATGAACGTCGAAGCGGCGGACATGCGCTCTGCCATCCGGCAATTCGAGCAGCGCCTGGAACGGATGAAGGCAACGCTCGACAGCGTCGAGCGCGACAATGCCGGAAAATCCGACGAGATACAGAAGCTCGGCGTCCACCTCGCCCAGCATGCCGCCGAAATCGACAATCTCAGGATCACCCTGGTGGCGCGCGAGACCGAGGTCGAGCATCTGAAGAGCCGGATAGCCACGCTGCGCGACGAGCGCGAAGCCCTGCGTGGCGATCTCAAGGCCGAGACGACCCATGCCAAGGAAATGGAGATTCGCCTCTCTCGCGACGAAACGCGGCTACACCGGCTGGAAGACAAGCTGGCGCGCGAGATGGCAACCAGCGCCGACCGCGAAAGCGCACTCGAGCGGCGCGCGGGAGAAATCGAACGGTTGAAGACCAAGGTGAAGGATACCAATCAGGAAATGCGCGATGCAGCCAAGGCCCTGCGCGCCGCGGGCATCGCCTTCCCGCTGAGGAAGGAACGCCGGCCGGCCACCGAACAGGCTGCCAACGGTTCCGTATCCCCGCCCGATCAGCCGGCCAGCGAGATTGCTGGTTCTGCAGCCGCCGATGATCTGCGCAACCGCGCCACCGCGCTTTCGGAACGCCTGACCAATTCGAAATCCGCCGCCCATGACGACGCTCTGCGCGACGAGGTTGCGGCAATTGCCGCCGGCATGGTTGCGTTGACGGCGACGAACGAAGGCCCCTCCTCCCCCATCCTCAATCTGCTGGCAGGTGAAGAGCAAGAGCAAGGCGCAGCCAAGCGGGAGAGTTTGGCGAAGCGGGCGAAGGACATTCTGCCGCGCGAATAGAGCCGTTGGCCGGGCAGACCATTGACGCCTTTGGCGCACGCGCCGGTCACCAGGTCACGGGATCGAGCCATTTCCTGCTGTCACCGGAAAGCCTGGGAACCTTGAGTGTCAGATGCGGCCGTTGATCAGCGCCACCTGGTGCAGGGCAATGCCGGCCGCCGTCGAGACGTTGAGGCTATCGAGGCCCGGACGCTGGCGGATTCGCGCCGTGCGGATCGAGGTCAGCACGGATTGCGGCAACCCCTCCCCTTCGGTCCCCATGAGAAGTGCCGTACGCGCCGCCGGGGGGATCGCGCCAAGATCGGTTTCTCCGGCGGGAGAGAGCCCCCAGATCGCAAAGCCCGTCTGCTGCAGCCGCTCCAGCATCGCGGCCACCGAGCCTTCGCGCACAAAGGGCACCGTCAGCACCGAGCCCACGGAGACGCGGATCGCCTTGCGATACATCGGGTCGCAGCTCGTCTCGTCCATCAGCACGGCATCGACCCCGAAGGCCGCAGCGTTGCGGAAAAGCGCCCCCATGTTGTCGTGATTGGAGATGCCGCAGGCCGCCAGCACGAGGCTCGACGCCGGCAGCGACGCGATCAAGGCGTCGCGGCCGGGCGCGCCTTCGCGGCGACCGAGCGCAAGCACGCCCCGGTGCATGTTGAAGCCGGCGATCGCATCGAACACCTGCGCGTTCGCCACATAGACGGGCACCGTCGACGGAAATCGTTCGAGGATTTCCTGAACGCCGGCGAGACGGTTTTCGAGCAGCAGGATCGCCTCGGCGGCAAAGCCGCGCCCGCTTTGATGCGCAGCCGCCAGCATGCGCAGCACGACCGTGCCTTCGGCGATGAAGCGGCCCTGCCGTCCCGTCAGGTCGCGCTCCTTGATCGAAACGAAGCCGGCAATCCTGGGATCGGCGGCGTCGTCGATGCGCTGGACGGGCGGGAGGGCGCTCGCCATGCCGTCAGTTGGTCCTGACGGTGATGTCGGCGACGATGCGGCCGGCGCCGATATCGAACACGATGGCGCGCGGCTCCGATCCCGGCAGGTTGCCGTAGAAGAGCACCTGGGAGCCGGAGAGCGCCACGTTCGTGACGGTGAAGCCGGCGGGCAGTGCTGCGACCGCATTGACCGGCGCTTCGCTCGGAACGACGGCAGTGGCGGCCTGAACGGGCGCCTTCGCGTCCGTGCGCGTCAGCTTGTAGACAATCGTCCCAAGGACGGCCATAAGCATGACCAACATGACGCCGGCCGAGACGAGCTGAAGCTTCACCATCTTGCGGCGGACATTTTCCATGGCCGGATCTAGCGGCTTGTCTTCCTGGTCATCGGGCTCGATTGCGGTCATGGTTGGCCTTTTTTCGGATTTGAACGGAATGAACGACCCCTTTAAACAAGCGACGGCCAATAGGAAAGTCCTGACGGCGGGCGAGGATGCCGCGGGACGCCTGGATTCCTTCCTGACGGACGCACTTTCGGGTGAATTCTCCCGCAACCGGATCAAGGGCCTGATCGCACAGGGAGCGGTGTCGATCAACGGCAAGGCGGTGACCGAAGCGAAGAAGAAGGTCCATCCCGGCGATGTCTTCGAGATCGACCTGCCCGAACCGGAAGATCCGGAGCCGAAGGGCGAAGACATCTCGCTCGACGTGCTCTACGAAGACGACGACCTGATCGTGCTTTGCAAGCCAGCCGGCCTCGTCGTTCATCCCGGCGCCGGCAACTGGACCGGTACGCTGGTCAATGCGCTCATCCATCATTGCGGCAGCAGCCTGTCGGGCATCGGCGGCGTCAAGCGCCCGGGCATCGTCCATCGCCTCGACAAGGAGACGAGCGGCGTCATGGTTGTCGCCAAGAACGATGCCGCGCACCGCCACCTCTCGGAGCAGTTTGCCGACCACGGCCGCACCGGCCCGCTCGAACGCGCCTATCGGGCCGTCGTCTGGGGCCGCCCGCGGCAGCTGAAGGGAACGATCGACGCCCCACTCGGGCGTGCCGTCGACCGGACGAAACGCGCGGTCAAGCGCGAAGACAGCGACGACGCCCGCGAAGCCATCACCCACTACGAGGTCGTCGAGCGTTATCTCGAAAAGCCCGATGGCACCTGCCTGGCGTCGACGGTGGAATGCCACCTCGAAACGGGGCGCACGCACCAGATCCGCGTGCACATGGCCCATATCGGCCATCCGCTGATCGGCGATCCGGAATACGGCGCCGCCTTCCGCACCAAGGCGAACTTGTTGCCGGATGCGGCCAGGGTCGTCGTCAATCAATTTCACCGCCAGGCCCTGCACGCCTTCATGCTGCAGTTCGAACATCCGGCGACCGGCGAGACCATGCATTTCGAATCACCGGTGCCTGTCGACATGGAGCAACTGATCGAGGCCCTGCGGAGCGAAGAGTGATCGTGCCCTTGAATTCCGGTGTCGGGATTCCAATTTAAGGCTCAGTCTTTGTTCGTGACATTTCTGTCGCCCGGCGTCACAGATTGGTGAAACCGGACTCCTTGAATCATGCTTTCGCCGTACTTATTTTCTAGGCTCGTGGGGTCTTGACGAAGACCCACATGCCCGGCTTGCCGACCGGAGGCCGGAGACGACAAAGGGGGGTGCTTCATATGGCCCGAAACAATTTGCCGACCATTGCCGCTGGAGAAGGCGGCCTCAATCGCTATCTCGACGAAATCCGCAAGTTTCCGATGCTGGAACCGCAGGAAGAGTACATGCTCGCCAAGCGGTACCAGGAGCATGACGACCGCAAAGCAGCGCACAAGCTGGTCACCAGCCACCTTCGCCTCGTCGCCAAGATCGCGATGGGCTATCGCGGCTACGGCCTGCCGATCGGCGAAGTCGTATCCGAAGGCAATGTCGGCTTGATGCAGGCCGTCAAGAAGTTCGAGCCCGATCGCGGCTTCCGCCTTGCCACCTACGCGATGTGGTGGATCAAGGCGGCGATCCAGGAATATATCCTGCGCTCGTGGTCGCTGGTGAAAATGGGCACGACCGCCAACCAGAAGCGGCTGTTCTTCAACCTGCGTCGCCTCAAGGGCAAGATCCAGGCGCTCGACGAGGGCGATCTGAAGCCCGAACAAGTCAAGGAAATCGCCACCACGCTCAAGGTGAGCGAGGATGAAGTGGTTTCGATGAACCGCCGCCTCTCCGGCGACGCTTCCCTCAACGCGCCCATCAAGGCGAGCGAAGGCGACTCCGGCCAGTGGCAGGATTGGCTTGTCGACGATCACGACAACCAGGAAGAAATCCTGATCGAACAGGACGAGCTTGAAAACCGCAGGGCGTTGCTCGCCAATGCGATGAAAGTGCTGAACGACCGCGAGCGCCGCATCTTCGAGGCACGCCGCCTGACCGAAGAGCCGCTGACGCTCGAGGATCTTTCGGCCGAGTTCGACATCAGCCGCGAGCGCGTGCGGCAGATCGAGGTCCGTGCCTTCGAGAAGGTCCAGGACGCCGTGCGCAAGGCCGCTCTCGAGCGCGCCAATGCATTGCGGGTCGTCGAGGGCGCATAATAAACGCTCTTCGCGGTTTCCGGGCGCTACGGTTGCCCGTCATCGATAAAAGCCAAATGAAAAACCCGGCGGATCGCTCCTGCCGGGTTTTCTTTGTCCTGTCCGACCGCGCTTGCTTACTGGCTGTTGGTCGCCGCGTCCGTTGCCGGTGCGGCCGTCCAAGCGCGCATCGCCTGGTTGAAGGCGTCGGTTCCGCTCGGCCCCTTCTCCAGCGTCAGCAGTGCGCGGCGCCCGTTCCTGTAGGTCAGCGGAATGTCGATCCAACTCCGGCTGCGCAGCAGTTCGGTGTTGTTGCCGATCGCGTCCTTCGAATCGTTGAGCGCGATCATATGGAAATCGTCGGTGATCTTGGCCGGAACCGCAATCAGCGCATCGCCGCGATCCTGCTCCGTACGCTTCATCGAAACGCGCTGAACGCTGTCGATCGCGCCGCCTTCGAAGTTCGGCGGCAGCGAGAAGACGAATTCGACGACATGGCTGGCCGGCAAGGACTCGTCGGCGTTGCGCTTGATCGTCATCAACGCGGTCAGACCCCGGTCCGGAATGGTGATCTGCGCCTGGATGGCCGGTTCAGGCTTGGCGTCGCCACCAGGCGATTCTTCCTTTACCGACCACGCAACGGTTCCCGGAATGGCCGTCGGCGAAGACTGGCCGAGACGCTCTTCGTAGAGGAACATCTTCTCGCCATTGGCGATCGCAATCTCCGGCGTCGTCGGCTGACCACCGGTCTGCTGGCCCGCAGGCGGCGTGCCTGCAGCCTGTCCGGCCGTTCCACCTTGGGCAGTGGCCGTTTCGACGGGCTTGCTCGCCTCTGTCTGCTGTGCCACGGACTTGCCTTCCTGCGCGGCGCTCTCGCCGCTTGCGGTGGCAGGTCCATTGTCGACTTCCGAGCCGTCACCAAGAAGGCGTTGGGTGAACTTGGTCGAGCTGTTGTCCGGGACCGCCGTGTCGTCGTGCCGTGCCGGTTCCTGCTGCGTCGATTCTCCCTGGGTTTCCGCCGGCGGAGCGCCCTCTTGTGCCGGCGATCCACCGATGTTTGAAACGGCCGAGGTGACCGATGCCACGATGCCCGAAAGCCAGGCATTGCCGGCTTCCCGGTTCTGCCAGTAGGCGAAGCCGCCGCCACCAAGCGCCAGCAAAATGACTGCAGCGACGGCGAGGCGCTTGATGCTGAAGCGCGATGGCTTCGGGGTGGCCCGGTAAGATGCCGGCCGCGATGCCGCGGGCGCCGGTGCCTCAGCGCCACGCTCCGGCTCACGCGCAGCCGTCGATGCTGCTGCACCCGCCGTCGCCGCAGCAGTGGCACCTTCGAAACCGAGCAGGTCGTCGATGTGATCCCAAGCCGTGCCTGCACGATCTTGCTGGCTCTGAGGGGTATCGGTCGAGGCCGTCTGTCCGGTCTTCTCGACCGGCCAGGACCAATCGGCAATCTCCGGCTCAGCGCTCTTTTCGGTTCGCCGTTCCTCCAAAGGCGCAAAGGGATCGTTGTCGTCGAACGACCAGTTGCGCGCGGTGTCAACCTTGGGAAGCTCTGCTTCGGCCCTCGGGGTCTCCGCCGGCGCATGCTGCTGCAGCTCTTCCACCGGATGCATGCCAAGAAGCTCGGGGGTATGGGCCGGCTCTTCTTCGCCGACCTGCTGGTCCGTGGGAGCGGCGTGCTTTGCTACGGGAGAGGCGGTCTCCCATTCCGGCAGCTCCCATTCCGAGGCGGCCGACTTTTCTTCGGCGGCCACTGCCGGAACATCATCCCATGTCGGTTCTTCGACAGACCGGGCTTCCTCGTCTATCGACGGGGGAGCGACGGTCTCTTCATAGCTCTCGACCGGAGCTGGCTCCGAATATTCCGCAGCCTCGTAAACCGGGGCATCCGCC
Source organism: Ensifer sp. Root278 (assembly GCF_001429285.1). GTDB lineage: Bacteria > Pseudomonadota > Alphaproteobacteria > Rhizobiales > Rhizobiaceae > Ensifer. Next base: position 295,607 of record NZ_LMJJ01000041.1, on the reverse strand, counting down.
TGCGGCTCTTCGACGACGGGGGCGCTCGGCTCCTCTACCGGAGCCTCGGTCGCTTCGACATGTTCGGCAACCGGCTCTTCCGCAACCCGCTCTGCCGGCGCTACCTCTGCGGCTTCGACGTAGTGTTCCGTATACGGTGCCGGTACTTCGTGAACCGCAGCATCGTGGTCAGGTGCCGCAGTGCTTTCCGCCTCCGGAGCCGCTTCCTCGGCAACCGCAATCGGCTGGCTTTCACCAACCGGCTCGGGCTGCGCTTCGGGCTCAGAAACGACGTCCTCGACAGGCGACTCGGCGGCTACGGCTTCGGTCGCTTCCTCCACCACCTCCGTCTCTTCGAGCGCGGGCAAGGCTTCGGCATATTCGCTGTCGACCTCGACGATGGCGTTTTCGAGTTTCGCCAACTGGCGATTGATCATGTCGTCCGACGGACGCGGGTTCATGTTTTCGAGTTGGCGGCGCACGGCCGCGCGCGCCTTCTCGTATACCCTGTCCCGCATTTCAGGGGTGTTTTCCGACAGGCCGTCAACGGTCCTGCGAATAACTGCAACAAAATCCGCCATTAGTACTTTCTCATACGCCCAGGTATGTCGTTGCGATCGCGACGCAATGTCATTTCGCCGACACTAGTCCTCAAAGGGGTCCGTCACAAGTATTGTGTCGTCCCGCTCGGGGCTGGTCGAAAGAAGAGCAACCGGCGCACCGATCAGTTCTTCCACCTGGCGAACGTATTTGATCGCTTGCGCCGGAAGCTCCGCCCAGCTGCGTGCGCCGACCGTCGATTCCTTCCAGCCTTCGAGTGTAATATAGACTGGCTTTGCCGAAGCTTGCTGCGCTTGGCTTGCCGGCAGATGGTCGATCTGCTGTCCGTCCAGAGTATAACCGACGCAGATCTTCAGTTCGTCGAGACCATCGAGCACGTCGAGCTTGGTGAGCGCGATGCCGGTGATGCCATTGGCGGCAACGGACTGGCGCACCAGCGCCGCGTCGAACCAGCCGCAGCGGCGCTTGCGGCCCGTGACCGTGCCGAACTCATGGCCCTTTTCGCCGAGGAACTGGCCGATTTCATCGGTGAGTTCGGTCGGGAACGGGCCCTCACCGACGCGCGTCGTATAGGCCTTGGTGATGCCGAGGATATAGCCGAGAGAACCCGGGCCCATTCCCGAGCCGGCAGCAGCCTGGCCGGCAACCGTGTTCGACGAGGTGACGAACGGATAGGTGCCGTGGTCGATGTCGAGCAGCGTGCCCTGCGCGCCTTCGAACAGGATTCGCGCGCCCTTGCGGCGGGCCTTGTCGAGCAGCACCCAGACGGTGTCCATGAACGGCAGCACCTTGGCGGCAACAGAAGAAAGCTCCTGCATGATCGCCTCGTGGCTGATCTCCGCTTCACCGAGACCACGGCGCAGCGCATTGTGGTGGGTCAGCAGGCGATCGACCTTGGCCGGCAGGGTATCGAGATCGGCGAGGTCCATCACACGGATCGCGCGGCGGCCGACCTTGTCTTCGTAGGCCGGGCCGATGCCGCGGCGCGTGGTGCCGATCTTCGTGCCGCTGTTGGAGGCCGCATCTTCGCGGATGCCATCGAGCTCGCGGTGCAGCGACAGGATCAGCGTGGCATTGTCGGCGATGCGCAGGTTGTCCGGCGTGATCGCGATGCCCTGCTTGCCGAGCTTGTCGATTTCGGCGATCAGCGCGTGCGGGTCGATGACGACGCCATTGCCGATGACGGCGAGCTTGCCGGGACGCACGACGCCGGAAGGCAGGAGCGACAGCTTGTAGCTGACGCCGTCGATTACCAGCGTATGGCCGGCATTGTGTCCGCCCTGAAAGCGCACGACGATATCCGCGCGCTCGGAGAGCCAATCCACAATCTTGCCTTTGCCTTCGTCACCCCATTGGGAGCCGACCACTACGACATTCGTCATAATTCTCTTCCTGTGCAGGCGCGCAAACGAAGCTGCGCTGTTCTCAAACCCGCGCATCTATACTGTGTTGTCATCTGGAAAGCGACCCCGTTATATCCGGCGTTCCGCCCTTTTTGCATGACAAGGGCGGGATTTAGCGCCTATATCTTCGTCTCTCCCGCCATCGCGGCAACAGGTCGCCCATCCCCGCACAGGTCTGAGCATCGTGAATTCCAGGGCCTACTTCTATCTCTGCGTCACCGCACTCTTCTGGGGCGGCAATTCCGTCGCCGGCAAGATGGCGGTCGGACACGTAAGCCCGATGATGCTGACGACCTTGCGCTGGGTCTTCGCGCTGGTCGTCATCCTGGTGCTGATGACGCCGCAGATCCGACGCGACTGGGACAAGATCCGCAAGCACTGGCTGCAGCTTCTCGCCTACGGCGCGATCGGCTTCACCACCTTCAACGCGCTGCTCTATTCGGCGCTGAAATATACGAGTGCCATCAACGCCGTTATTCTCCAGGCCGGCATTCCGATGTTGATCTTCCTGTTCAACTTCGTGCTGTTTCGCACGCGGGCGTCGATCGCCCAGGTGATCGGCTTTACCGTCACCCTGATCGGCGTATTGGTGACTGCAGCCCATGGCGACATTTCGAGCCTGTTGACGCTCGAGTTCAATTTCGGCGACGCGTTGATGATCATCGCCTGCGTCGTCTATGCCGGCTATACCGTCGCACTGCGCTACAAGCCGACGATGCACTGGCAAAGCTTCATCGCGGCGCCTGCCTTCGGCGCGCTTCTAAGCGCCCTGCCGCTGCTCTTCTGGGAAATCGGCACCGGCACGGCGATCGCGCCGGATCCCACCGGCTGGATCATCGTTCTCTATGCGGCGATCTTCCCCTCGCTGATGTCGCAGGTGCTCTATGTCCGCGGCGTCGAGATGATCGGCGCCAACCGCGCCGGCCTGTTCATCAATGCCATTCCGGTCTTCGGGACGCTCCTTTCGGTGCTCCTGATCGGCGAGACCTTCCATCTCTTCCATCTCGTCGCGCTCCTGCTGGTGCTTGGCGGCATCGCGATCGCCGAAAGGGGCCGTCCGCGCTGACGACCCCTCGCGTCTGCCGAGCAGGCGTCGCGCAAAGATATCTCTTTTCATTGAAGGCTCGCTGGGGAGGCTTGGCGCCACCCAAAACCTCGCTCATTCCTGTGCTCGTCACAGGAATCTCTAGCAGTTCCGCTGGACCTGCGGCATCAGCCCAAGTCCTTGGACCCGACGGACGTCGGGTTGCTGGATTCCCGCCACAAGGGCGAGGATGAGGGGGAACGGGACACCCCTCGCGGCAGAAAGCCATCTTTAGGGGTTGTCAGCAGCCTGAATGGCGCCGTTTCCGGCGCCATTTTCATTTATCAGGCAAGAAGCCGCTCCATATAGAGCGCTTCCTCGCCGTAGCTTGAGAGCTTCAGTGCCAGCCGCTCGTCCATCCGGACTTCAAAACCCTGCCTCTCCCAGAAACTGCGGGATCCGTTGACGGAGACGAGCGACATCGACCGCAACGCTTCCGTTCTGGCGGCATCCTCCAGAACAGGAAGAATTCCGCCGCCCGCTCCGGAACCACGCATCTCGGGCAGAAGGGCGAGATCGTGGATGTACCAGGTGTCGGCGGCATCAGGAATTTCGCCAAGCATGCTGTTCAGCGACGGCGGCGCGCCACGAAGCCAAGGATGGCTCAACACGTAGCCACGCGACTGCCCGGCCGCGTCCAGCATGAAGCACCCGGCAGGGCTCAAGGCGATGCGGTCAGCAAGTACGGCATCGTCCTCGGGAAAGGCCTGGTGAACCACAAGCTGGATCTCCGATACGGAGGCGAGATCGGGCAGGCTTGCCTCGCGCCAGCGGAATGTCATTTCGGTCATTTCTCGTCACATGCGTTCGAAACAGGAAAACGCACCGGCGGCCACCGGTGCGTCTTCGATATGTCCCGTGATTGGGTCGGCACAGCGGCGGATCACACCGCCGCTTGCAGTGCCGGCGTCAATCGATGTTGAAGACCAGCGGCTTTGCCTGGCGGATTGCCTGATTGGCCCGCAGCTTGTCAAGAACAGCCTCGGAAACGGCGCCGTCAACGTAAAGCAGCGCAATCGCGTCGCCGCCTTCCTTCTCGCGGCCGAGCTGGAAGTTGGCGATGTTGACGCCGGCGTCACCGAGCGTCATGCCGATGAAGCCGATCATGCCGGGAACGTCGGTGTTGGTGATGTAGACCATGTGGCTGCCGACATCCGCATCAAGGTTGATGCCCTTGATCTGGATGAAGCGCGGCTTGCCGTCCGAAAACACCGTGCCGGCCACAGAGCGGGTCTGGTTGGCGGTCTTCACCGTCAGCTTGATGTAGCCGTCGAAGACGCCGGTCTTGTCGCGCTTGACCTCGGACAGGATGATGCCCTTTTCCTTGATCATCACCGGCGCCGAAACCATGTTGACGTCGGCGACCTGCGGGCGGATCAGACCGGCGAGAACCGCGCTCGTCAGCGCCTTGGTGTTCATGCCGGCGGTCGAGCCGTCATAGAGGATCTCGATTTCCTTGATCGCGCTCTCGGTCACCTGGCCGACGAAGGCGCCGAGAACGTCGGCAAGCCGGATGAACGGCTTCAGGATCGGGGCTTCCTCAGCCGTGATCGACGGCATGTTGATGGCGTTGGAGACGGCACCCTTGACCAGGTAGTCCGACATCTGCTCGGCCACCTGCAGGGCGACGTTCTCCTGGGCTTCCGTGGTCGAAGCGCCGAGATGCGGCGTGCAGACGACGTTCGGCAGGCCGAAGAGCGGGCTTTCGGTGGCGGGCTCGACCTCGAAGACGTCGAAGCCGGCGCCGGCAACATGGCCGGACTTGATCGCTTCGGCGAGCGCCTTCTCGTCGACGAGACCGCCACGAGCGCAGTTGACGATGCGCACGCCCGGCTTCGTCTTGGCCAGCGCTTCGGCACTCAGGATGTTGCGGGTCTTGTCGGTCAGCGGCACGTGCAGGGTGATGAAGTCGGCGTGGGCGAGCAGCTCGTCGAGTTCGACCTTGGTGACGCCCATTTCCTCGGCGCGCTCCTTGGACAGGAACGGGTCGTAGGCGAGAACGTGCATCTTCAGGCCGATGGCGCGCGAGCAGACGATCGAGCCGATGTTGCCGGCACCGATGACGCCGAGCGTCTTGCCGGTGATCTCGACACCCATGAAGCGCGACTTCTCCCACTTGCCGGCCTGCGTCGAGTTATCGGCGGCCGGAAGCTGGCGGGCAACGGCAAAGAGCAGCGCGATCGCGTGTTCGGCGGTCGTGATCGAGTTGCCGAAGGGCGTGTTCATCACGATGATACCGCGACGCGAGGCAGCCGGGATATCGACATTGTCGACGCCGATGCCGGCGCGGCCGATGACCTTGAGATTGGTCGCAGCCGCGATCAGCTTTTCCGTCGCCTTGGTGGCCGAGCGGATGGCAAGGCCGTCATAGTTGCCGATGATTTCGGCGAGCTTGTCCTTGTCCTTGCCGAGCTTCGGCTGGAAATCGACTTCGACGCCGCGATCGCGGAAGATCTGGACGGCGGTTTCCGACAGTTCGTCGGATACGAGAACGCGAGGTGCCATGAGGGCCTCCTTAAAGATCAGGTCTGAATGGGAATGCGGTTAGCCAAGCCTCGCTCCCATGGGGAGCGAAGCGGATCACTCAAATCAGTGTGAGATGCGGGCGAAGTCCATTGTTCCTCACCCCTTGTCTGATCAGGCCGCGGCCTGCGTCAGCGTTGCCTTCTGGGTCTCGAAGGCCCAGGTCAGCCACGGCATCAACGCTTTCATGTCGGCGGTCTCAATGGTGGCACCCGCCCAGATGCGAAGGCCCGACGGCGCATCGCGATAGTGGCCGATGTCGAAGGCGACGCCTTCCTTTTCGAGAAGCGCAACCACGCCCTTGGCGAAGGCCGCCTGTCCGTCGGCGTCGAGCGCCAATACGTCCTTGTCGACGATCTTCAGGCAGACCGAGGTGTTGGAGCGGGTCTCGTCCTTGACCGCGAGGTTGGCGATCCAGTCATTGGCGGCGACGAAGTCGAAGATCGCTTGCGCGTTGGCGTCAGCGCGGGCCATCAGGCCCTTGAGCCCGCCGACCTGCTGCGCCCAGAGGAGCGCATCGATATAGTCCTCGACGCAGAGCATCGACGGCGTGTTGATCGTCTCGCCGGTGAAGATGCCCTCGATCAGCTTGCCGCCCGAGGTCATGCGGAAGATCTTCGGCAGCGGCCAGGCCGGAACGTAGGTCAAGAGACGCTCGACGGCACGCGGCGACAGGATGATGACGCCGTGTGCGCCCTCACCGCCGAGAACCTTCTGCCAGGAGAAGGTGACGACATCGAGCTTGGCGAAATCAAGGTTCTGCGCAAAGGCGGCCGACGTCGCGTCGCAGATGGTCAGACCCTTGCGGTCGGCCGGAATGAAGTCGGCGTTCGGGACACGCACGCCGGAGGTCGTACCGTTCCAGGTGAAGACCACGTCGCGGTCGAAATCGACCTTGGCAAGATCGGGAAGTTCGCCGTAGCCGGCTTCGAACTTGCGCACGTCGGCAAGCTTCAGCTGCTTGACCACATCGGTCACCCAGCCGGCGCCAAAGCTTTCCCAGGCGACCATGTCGACGCCACGCTGACCGAGCAGCGACCACAGCGCCATTTCGACGGCGCCAGTATCGGAAGCGGGCACGATGCCGATGCGATAATCGGCCGGCACTTCAAGAATGTCACGGGTAAGATCAATGGCCTGCTTCAGCTTCGTCTTGCCGATCTTGGCGCGGTGCGAACGACCGAGCGGAGCATCGGAGAGAGCGTCGAGCGTCCAACCGGGGCGCTTCGAGCAAGGACCAGAAGAGAAATGGGTATTGTTCGGACGGAGGTCCGGCTGTGCAGGCTTTGCCATGTGCTATCCTTCCAGATAGATAGCCCTTCGTTGGGGAAGGGTGTCCCGCCGTCGTCGATATTGTGGACGGGACCGGAAGTCAAGCGCTTTGTCGCAATCGAGAAAATTTATGGCGCCGCGGGCAAGATCTGCAAAAGCAGAACGATGCCTGCCGACTGATTGTTGCCGGCCGGCACTTTCGTCCTGGCAATAGGCTGAGGCGATCGGCGGAACGATATGACCCGGTTGTCGCCGAAACTGTGGCGCTTCAAGGCGTTAGAAGGAGAAGCGCAGGCCGGCGCGGATCTCGTGACGGGACAGTCCGTCGTCGAAGCCCTTGTCGCCGGCAGCCCCCACCAGCGCCTCGGCGCCGAAGCCGAACATCTCGCCATCGGCGATATGGGAGTAACGATAGCCGACATCGAGCTTCAGCTGCTCGCTAAGATCATAGGAAACGCCCGCCATCAGCGCATAGGTGAAGCGCCAGCTGTCGCGCCCCTCATAGGAGGTCGAGGTGGGCGAACCGCCACAAGCACCAACGCTGGCCACACAAGTGGCGCGTTCGATTGCCGTGTCCCAGTTGAGGCGCGTTGCGCCGATGCCGCCGCCGACATAGGGCGTGAAGCCTGCGAGTGTGCCGAAATCCACATAGGCGTTCGCCATCAATCCAAGGGCGGAGTAATCGGCGCCGGTCGAGAAAGCGCAGGACGTGCCCGCCCCCTGCCCGGCACAAGGACCGGCAGAAGAAGATGAACCGCTGAACCGACCCTCGAAATAGTCGGCCGTCAGATCGGCGCGGAATGTATCGGTAAACTGGTAACCGACGCCGAGCGAACCGGAGAAGGGCTTGTCAAAGCGGGCATTGTCGAAGGAGACGCTGTCATAGGTCAGTGTGCCCGCATCGAAGGTCCGGTAATAGGGATCGCCCTCACCGCGCCAGGGTGCATAGCCGATATCGCCGCGCAGATAGATCGCGCTTGTGCCGACAGTTTCTTTCTCGATGGTGATCTCCGGGGCATTCAGGAGATCCTCGTCAGCAGCCAGCGCGGCGCCAGAGAGAAGCAGGCCGGCACCAAAAGCGGCTCCGCAGAACCCGTTTCGCCAATCCATGCCATGCCCTTTCACCGCTACTATCCGTGCGGGATGGAGCCATGCCGTCGCCGCTTCGTTCAGCGTTAACTATTGCAGCGACTGGTTAACCCCCGGTTAACCATGCCTGTTAGGAAACGGGCAAAGGTTGGGGGCAACGAAAAAGGCCACCCGAAGGTGGCCTTGGTACGTGTCGGATACTGTCCGATTACTTGTAGACGATCGGCGGCGGCTCGTAAGGCACTTCGCAGACATTGCCGAAGGAGTAGCGCAGACCAGCGCGCGCCTCGTGGATATAGAAGCCATCGTCGAAGCCCGGACCGCCGCCGTTGGCGTAGCCGAACATGTCGCCATCATCGACCTGGCGGAAGCGATAACCGATATCCGCCTTCAGGTTGCAGGTCAGGTCGATCGCGGTGCCGGCCATGAGGGCGTAGGTGAAGCGCCAGCTGTCCTTGCCGCCATGATTGGTCGTCGGGTCGCATCGGGTGGGGTCGCCATCTACGCAGCTCGTGTTGCGCAGCCCGTCCCAGCTCACGCGCGTCGCACCGATACCGGCGCCGACGTAAGGGGTGAAAGCACCGTAGGTGCCGATGTCCACATAGGCGTTGGCCATGAGGCTCCACGCAGAAACCGAGCTAATGTCTCGCGAAACGCAAGGCTCGCCCGGGAAGAGCCCGCAGCCGCCGCTGGTCGAGCCGGCAAAGTCGCCGTTGCCCCAGTAGTCGGCCGTGATGTCGGCGCGCAGGTAGTTGTTGAACTGATAACCGACACCGCCGCCGATTACCCAGGAATCATCGATATCAGCGGAATCGAAATCCGCGATCGAGCCGCTCGGCCCCCCCTGGTAGAAATTTGCGCCGCGCAGATGGTTCCAGGCGTAACCGACGTCTCCGCGCAGGTACCAGCCGCTGGTCTGGACGACCTCGACGGGCTGCTCCGGCACCGGCTCCATAGGCGGTTGGTAGACATCCGCAGCAAAAGCTGCTGTGCCGCTGAGCAACATAGCAACAACGCCACTCAAAATTCTCTTCATGGCCCACTCCAATACATTCCGTTGCTTGGTTCACCATGAAACCGGTGCCCAAATCCCGATGTTGGTTATGGATAATGAGGAGGAAAGGTTAAGTTCCAATTAACTACAAACGTTTACCGAGATTGTTAAGAAAGCAGCCTATTCTTGCGGTTGTTGTGCCGCTTTACTGTCGGCGATACTGTTCCCTTAAGGTGCAGCTAAATAATCGTCAGGACAACGCGCTCTCAAAGCCAGCAACGCTTTCAGATCGGAATTCCAAGGATGGAACGATCTCGTCCCGGGCACCGCTTTCAAGCCACAGCAGGACAAAAAAAGAGGCCGATGCGTCGCACCGGCCCTGGAGGGAAATCAGTCTCTGGGTGTCTCAGGCGGCGTTGCGAACGCTGCCGATGACATTGATCAGCTCGTCGACGATGCGCTCGACCTGGCCACGATCGTCGCCTTCCGCCATCACGCGAATGAGCGGCTCGGTGCCGGAGGGCCGGATCAGCAGGCGGCCGGACTTGGCGAGCTCCGCTTCGGCATCGGCGATCGCCTGGCGCACAGTGGCGTCTTCGAGCGGCTTGCCGGCGGAAACACGAACGTTCTTCAGCACCTGCGGCACCGGCTCGAAGCGGTGGCACACCTCGCTCACCGTCTTGCCCTGGCGCTTGATCACCGCGAGGATCTGCAGAGCAGCAACAAGGCCATCACCGGTTGTGCCAAAATCGGAGAGTACGATATGGCCGGACTGTTCGCCGCCGACGTTCAGGCCGTCCTGGCGCATCTGCTCGACGACATAGCGGTCGCCGACCTTCGTGCGCCGCAGATCGATGCCGCGTCCCTTGAGATAGCGCTCGAGGCCGAGGTTCGACATGACGGTGGCGGCAACAGCACCCCCGCGCAGCATGCCGTCTTCGGCCCAGCTATCGGCGATCACAGCCATCAGCTGGTCGCCATCGATGACTGTGCCGTTCTCATCGACGATCAGCACACGGTCGGCATCACCATCGAGCGCAATGCCGATGTCGGCGCGCACTTCGTGGACCTTTTTCGACAATGTGGCGGGATGGGTGGAGCCGCAATCGAGATTAATGTTGAGACCGTTCGGTTCGGTGCCGATGGTGACGACTTCCGCACCAAGCTCCCAAAGCGCCGTCGGCGCCACCTTGTAGGCTGCACCATTGGCGCAGTCGACGGCGATCCTGAGACCTTGAAGCGTGACGTCGCGCGGCAAGGTGCGCTTGGCATGTTCCAGATAGCGATAGATGTCGCCATCGACGCGCTTCGCGCGACCGATGTCTTCCGACTTCGCCAGCTGCCCCGAGAGATCCTGGTCGAGCAACGCCTCGATCTTCGCCTCGATATCGTCGGAAAGCTTGTAGCCGTCTGGGCCGAAAAGCTTGATGCCGTTGTCCTGGAAGGGATTGTGCGAGGCGGAGATCATCACGCCGATATCGGCCCGCAGCGAGCGGGTAAGCATGGCAACACCCGGCGTCGGAATCGGCCCGAGCAGGAAGACGTCAAGACCAGCGGCCGTAAAGCCCGCCACCATGGCGTTCTCGAGCATATAGCCCGAAAGGCGCGTATCCTTGCCGATCACCACGCGGTGGCGGTGAGCGCCGTTGCGAAAGATCGTACCGACCGCAATGCCGACCCGCATCGCCAGATCCGGTGTCATCGGAAACAAGTTGGACTGGCCGCGGATACCGTCGGTGCCGAAATACTTTCGCTTCATAAGAACTCCATCGTTCTGCCGGGTCAGGGCTGGCTTGGCCACCTCCGCCTGTCTGCGTTTTCCGCGACTGGGTTTCATTGACCGGACCTCATTCATACTTCTTGAATGCCGTCTGCCTGGCGATCAGCATTCCGTTCAAGGACAGCCATCGCAAACACGTCATGTCTTCTTTGACACAAAAGCGCAGCAAACGGCAGCGAGCCTAACATCAGAAATCGTTACATCCCGTTACCAAATGCCAGAGGCCGCGTGGCAACGAAAAGCCGCCGCTCCACTTGAGGAGCGGCGGCTCGGATATACTGCCAACCGTGGCAATTATTGCGGCTGTGGCTCGAACCCACCTTCGGATTCTTCGCCCTTGCCCGCCGGACCTTCCTTCTTGGAACCTGCCGAAGGAACGGCCGAGCCGCGATGCGGCGGCGTGTCGTCGCCAAGGTCGCGCGCCGGCTTTTCGCCGCGGATCAGCGCCTTGATCTCTTCGCCCGTCAAGGTTTCGTATTCCAGCAGCCCTTCCGCCAGCGCCACGAATTCGTGGTTCTTCTCGGTGAGGATCTTGCGGGCGGTCTCGTAGGCCTCATCGATCAGACGACGGATTTCGTTGTCGATCTTCTGCGCGGTCGCCTCAGAAACGTTCTTCTGCTGGGCAACGGAGTGGCCAAGGAAGACTTCCTGCTGGTTCTCACCATAGGAAACCTGGCCGAGCTGGTCGGAGAAGCCCCACTGCGTCACCATCGCACGGGCAAGCTTGGTCGCCTGCTCGATATCCGACGATGCGCCCGAGGTGATGTTCTCCTTGCCGAAGGTCAGTTCCTCGGCAACGCGTCCGCCCATCATGATGGCAAGGCGCGAGACCATCCACTTGTAGCTCATCGAATAGCGGTCGCCTTCCGGCAGCTGCATGACCATGCCAAGCGCCCGTCCACGCGGAATGATCGTCGCCTTGTGCAGCGGATCGGCCGAGGGAACGTTGAGCGCCAGGATCGCGTGACCGGCTTCGTGATAGGCGGTCAGCTTCTTCTCGGCTTCGGTCATGGCCGACGAGCGACGCTCCGCACCCATCATGATCTTGTCCTTGGCATCCTCGAATTCGAGCATGGTGACAAGACGCTTGTTTCGGCGGGCGGCCATCAGCGCCGCCTCGTTGACGAGGTTCATGAGGTCAGCACCGGAGAAGCCGGGCGTACCGCGTGCAAGCACCTTGAGGTCGACGTTCGGCGCCAGCGGCACGTTGCGCACATGCACCTTGAGGATGCGTTCGCGGCCGTTGATATCCGGGTTCGGCACGACGACCTGGCGGTCGAAGCGGCCGGGACGCAGCAGTGCCGGATCGAGAACATCAGGACGGTTAGTCGCCGCGATCAGGATGATGCCTTCGTTTGCCTCGAACCCGTCCATCTCGACCAGCAACTGGTTGAGCGTCTGTTCGCGCTCGTCATTGCCGCCGCCGAGACCGGCGCCACGATGGCGACCGACAGCGTCGATTTCGTCGATGAAGATGATGCAGGGCGCATTCTTCTTTGCCTGCTCGAACATGTCACGCACACGGCTGGCGCCAACGCCGACGAACATTTCGACGAAGTCGGAACCGGAGATCGTGAAGAACGGCACGTTGGCTTCGCCGGCTACGGAGCGTGCAAGCAGCGTCTTACCGGTACCGGGAGGGCCGACGAGCAGCACACCGCGCGGAATGCGTCCGCCGAGGCGCTGGAACTTCTGCGGGTCGCGCAGGAATTCGACGATTTCTTCGAGGTCCTGCTTGGCTTCGTCGACGCCGGCGACGTCGTCAAAGGTGACGCGGCCATGCGCTTCCGTCAGAAGCTTGGCCTTGGACTTGCCAAAGCCCATGGCGCCGCGCGACCCGCCCTGCATCTGGCGCATGAAGAACAGCCAGACGCCGAGGATCAGAAGCATCGGAAGAAGCGTGCCGATGTAGCTCAGGAAGCCGGACGAGCCGTCGGTTTCCGGGCGAACCGTGACCGTCACGTCCTTGGCTTCAAGGCGCTCGGTCAGCGCCGTATCGACTGAAGGCGCATAGGTCTGGAACGTTGCGCCGCTTTCGGAATAGCTGCCGATCACTTTCGAGCCGGTGATCACGACTTCCTTGACGCGGCTCGCATCCACGTCCTTGAGGAATTGCGAGAACGGGATCTCGCGCGAGCCGGTGCGCTCCGTCGGCTGCTGGAACATGCTGAACAACGCGATCAGCAGAAGCGCTATGATTGCCCAAAGGGCAAGATTACGAAAATTAGGGTTCATCGAACTCCCCGGAACCTGTCACGGCCCGCGCATTTCGCCGGGCCGCTGTCTTGCTCCCTAACATAGGGTTCTGGCGACGCATTGCCAAGGCAAACCGGCTTCTACCGTTCCATTTCTGTCAATAGATCGTGAACCGGTGGCGGAAGATAACGCTCTCGTCCGAACAATCCGGCGATCCTGTCTGCCATGATCCTGTCGAAACTCGGCAAAAAGGTGTCGTAGAGGCCGATCCTCGGCTCGATTGTGGCAGATGCGACATTTTTGACGTCGTCGGACACGATGCGGGGCGCCGACAACGACACACGACCGGCAACGCCCGGTGGCAGGCCTGCGGCAATAAGTCTCTGCTGTTGTGGTCCGCGACCGCCTTCCACCGTCAGCGCAAGAGGACCGTCGCCACCATTGCGGATCAGAAGGCGGTCATCCCAGACGCCGGTTTGCCCAGCCTGCAACGTCAGATCCTCGATACCGCGCGCCTCCCGATAGAGATAGAGCCCGGTCGAGCGCCGGTCGAAGACGACGCGTCCCGCGGTCAGCCGCCCCGGTGTCCCCTGCTCCAGGAAATTTGCCAGCCGTTCCACCGTCTCGGCCGCAGGCAGATGTGCACGGCCGCCGAGGACGGTCGCCAGCGCAAGCAGCGCCCGTTGCCAATCGATGTCGCGGCATTGGCCGGCCATCGAAGAAGGGATTTCCGCGACCAACCCCGCATGCACCCGCACGTGCCGTTCGAGCAGGGCGGCGGCAGCTGCCGACGATCGCGCCCGGGACCGGGCGTCCCAGGCGCCGGCACCGGTCTCCAGCGAAGATGCCAACGCGGTCCGCGCACGTACCCGCTCGAAGCGCGTGTTCAGGTTGCTCGGATCATCGAACCAGCCGACTTTGCGGTCGGTGAGAAAGGCGCGAATGGCTGTGCGGTCGAGCGTGAGGAACGGTCGCAGCACCCAGATGCGCCGGTCATAGAGCGTGGCCTCCGCCATGCCCGCGGCACCGGGTCCCTCCCCGCGCTGTGCGCGCATCAGGATCGTCTCTCGCTGGTCGTCGAGCGTGTGACCGGTGACGATTGAGGACGTTTCGAAGCACTGCGCAGCGTCGGCCAGCAATGCATAGCGCGCCTCGCGCGCCGCCGCCTGAATGCCGGTCCTGGGCTTCGGCCCGTCCCATCGGGTGATGATATGCGGTACACCCAGGCTCTCGCAAAAGGCCGCGACACCGCGCGCCTCATCGGCCGATTCCGGCCTCAGCGCATGATCGACCGTGCAGGCGGCCAGAGAAAACTGTGTGGGCTTGGTTGCCTCGATCGCCTCGTTGAGAGCGAGAAGCAGTCCTTTCGAGTCGCTCCCGCCGGAGACGGCCACGAGAATACGTGCTGGTCCGTCGAAGGAGGCAAGAAATCGTTTTGCCGTTTCGACAACGGCCATTGGCGGGTGGGCCTCAGCAGCCAAAACGGCTCTGCTCGCTCGTCACCTTTGCCTTTACCGCCGGCGAAGCCTTCGGGTAGCGCTTGTTGACCTCGCGCAGCGTCGCGCAGGCAGTTTCCTTGTTGTCGAGCGCGCCCAGCGACATGCCGAGCTTCAGCAGCATTTCCGGCGCCTTCGGCGACTTGCCGTGGGCCTGGTGCGCGTTCAGGAAGGTCTTGGCCGCGTCACTGTATTTGCCCTGCGAATATTGCGCCTCGCCCAGCCAGAAGCTGGCATCGGCCGCCTTGTCGCCCTGCGGGAACGCGGCCAGATAGTCGCCGAATTCCTGTTCCGCCATGCTGTAGTCACCGGAGAGAACGTGGCCGTAGGCCGACTGGTAGAGATCGCCGGGATTGTCGAGCGAGGCGGTCTGCTGATTGCCCGGGTTAGCGTTCAGGCCACCATCGTCGGCGGGCAGACCCGCACCGGCTTCGACACCCGGAGGCGTCGCGTTCGCGCCAGGTTGAGCATCGGTTGTCGCCGAAACCGGATTGCCGCTCTGGTCGAAGACGATCTGGCCAAGCGTGGTCGGCGCAGCCGCGCCATTGGAACCCTGGCTACCAGCCGAAGGAAGACCGGAGGCAGCCATGTCGCTGCCGCCSCCTGCCGGTGCCATCGTCTGGCTATCCGTCACCCCGGGGGTGACGGACGCCTGATCGCTGGTCTTCGGCGTCTGCAATGCGCCGCTCTTCTTCGGGGAGGCCTTGCCGCTTTCCAGGTCCTGGAAGCGGAACTCGTTGTCCTCCTGGAACTTCCGGATCTGCTCCTGCATCTGCAGCAGCTGGAAGCTCATTTCCTCGATACGCCCGTTGAGGGAGCGGATCTGTTCCTCAAGCTGGCCAAGCCGTGCGGTCTCGGCCGACTGCACCTTCACCACGGGCAGGTTCTGCGCGCCGGCTTGAGTTTCAGTCGTTCGGGCCAGCAGCCCTGAAAGCGGCATGGCGTTCGCCGTCTGGCCCAGGCCCGCAAGGGCCGCAAGACCGATCAGCCCCGCCACGACAAATTTCTTCATTTCATTTGTCCTGTTCGAATACCGGTTGTCCCACCCTTGACCAGGCCCCGCAATACATCTCGCCGAGTCAACTGGGTGATTGCCGCACAGTTTTCCAATTGCCCTGAAAAAGCAACGGAGTTCGGCCAAAGTGTGGTAAAAAAGCAAAGGGCGGCTGAGAGCCGCCCTTTTAATTTAGAAGTCTGTGATCTTAGGAACACGAGCATTCCCCCGAACACGTCATGCTACCCGACCGAGCCAGGCTCGGCCGTGAGATTACATGCCAGCGCCACCGAGGACGGTAACCGCGCGGCGGTTCTGCGACCAGCACGAGATGTCGTCGCAGACGGCAACCGGCTTTTCCTTGCCGTAGGAGATCGTCTTCATGCGGTTTGCCGGAACGCCCTGGCTAACGAGGTAGTCGCGGGTGGAGGCCGCACGGCGGGCGCCGAGCGCAAGGTTGTATTCGCGCGTGCCGCGTTCGTCGGCATGGCCTTCGATCGTGATTGCGTAGTTCGGGTACTTGGCGAGCCACTGAGCCTGGCGGGCGAGCGTCTGCTGCGCGTCGGCACGGATCGAGGTGGAGTCGGTGTCGAAGAAGATGCGGTCGCCGACGTTGACGGTGAAGTCCTGCTGCGAACCCGGCGTTGCGGCGCCCGCGCCGCCGAGGCCGAGCTCGTTGGCATTGTTCGGCATGTTCTTCTTCGATGCACAGCCAGCGATAGCAAGCGTCATGACCAGGGCGATCATGACCGGGTTGCGAGCGATGGTCTGCATGCGGCCTACGGCCGGGGTGTCAATTCGGCTCATGCGCCGGTCTCCTTGGGAAGTGTCTGAATTCACGGTTGCCAGACTGTAACCGGAAGCGGTTAATCGCTTTTCAACAGTTATGGTTAACAAATCGATAATTTTAGCTCGGGGCCTGCTAGACCAGCACTTTGCGGCGAGAAAGCGGCATCGCTGCCACATTTTCCCGCCGCAAATCGGGTCAGGCCAGAGCGGGATGAGGAAAACTGTGTGCGGTTTTCCGCCCGCATCCCGCTCCTCACCGTGATCTACTCAAGCAGCGGCGACCAGGCCGGGTCGGATGCGAAGCCCTGCGTCTGGATCGGCTGCTCGTTGTAGCCGGAAATATCGATCGAATAGAGCTGCGGTCCGCCGGCACCGGCGCCCTGACGGAAGAACATCAGCACGCGGCCGTTCGGCGCCCAGGTCGGCCCCTCGTTGTGGAAGCCGGTGGTCAGGATGCGTTCGCCCGAACCGTCGGGCTTCATCACGCCGATCGAGAACTTGCCGCCCGACTGCTTGGTGAAGGCGATGAGGTCCCCGCGCGGCGACCAGACCGGCGTCGAATAGCGACCGTCTCCGAAGGAGATACGGCGCTGGCCCGAGCCGTCGGCACCCATCACATAGATCTGCTGGCCGCCGCCACGATCGCTTTCAAAAGCGATCTGGCTGCCGTCAGGCGAATAGGACGGTGCCGTGTCGATCGCGGCCGTGTTGGTTAGGCGTGTCGTCGTGCGCGAGCGCAGGTCCATCGTATAGATGTTCGCGTTACCGTCCTGCTGAAGGCTCATGATCACGCGCTGGCCATCAGGCGAGAAGCGCGGCGAAAACGTCATGCCGGGGAAGTTGCCGACGACTTCGCGCTGTCCGGTTTCGAGTTGTAGCAGGTAGACGCGCGGCTGCTGGTTTTCGAACGACATGTAGGTGACTTCCTGGCGGTTCGGCGAGAAGCGCGGCGTCAGAACGATGTCGTTGGAATTGGTGAGCGCACGGGCATTGAAACCGTCCTGGTCCATGATCGCCAGCTGACGCTTGCGCGCCGTCTTCGGCCCGCTTTCGGCGACATAGACGATGCGGGTGTCGAAATAGCCCTTTTCACCGGTGACGCTCTCATAGATGGCATCGGCGATGATGTGGGCGACGCGGCGCCAGTTTTCCGGCTGGGTGAAGAACTGCTGGCCGGTCATCTGCTTGCTACCGAACGTATCCCACAGGCGGAACTCGGCCTTCAGCCTGCCGTCGCCTTCCTGCGTCACGCGGCCGGTGACAAGCGCCTGCGCATTGATGACCTTCCAGTCCTCGAAGCGCGGCGTGGCGTCAGGATTGCTGATCTTCTCGATGAAGGCGCCCTTGTTGATCGGTGCGAATAGGCCGGACCGCTTGAGGTCCGCTGCGACCACGTCGGAGATCTTCTGGCCGAGTTCACCCTGGAGGAAGTCGGTAACCGCGATCGGCAGGGGCTCGACCTTGCCCTTGTTGATGTCGATGACAACTTCCGCGTTTGCGGGCGCTGCCGCCACGACGGCGACCAACATGCCCGCAGCCACCATCAGGGCACGGAAAAGAGAGACCTTGATCATAGAGACAAGCCTTTCAGCTTAGTATGAAGGGTTTGCAGGGTTGGTTTGCTATCCGGCATGGGTTCCAATCCCGGCAGCGTTAAAGCGCGAATTCCGAGGGGTCGAAATTCAGCACGAGGGTATTCCATCCTTTTTCGCCTTCATATTTTTCAGGCGGCAGGTTTTGTAGCGGAGCTGAGCGGCGGAGCGCGCGCATGGTGCTGCTTTCAACGGCGCGGCGCGTACCCTCAGGCCCGCCAGTTGCAGTGACCTCAGGCTCGCCGACGATGTTGCCGGCCGGATCGAGCTGTACGCGGATCGTGACGCGAACCTCCGCGACACCAGTCAAGCCCGCGGTCAGCGCCCAATTGCTCTGGATCTGGCCCTTCACGCCGTCGATCTCGTTGGCGCTGAGGCCCACGCCGACGGTCTTCTTGCCGCCGAGCGCCGCCTCTTGCGTCGAGCGCTTGGCGCCACCGGCGGACGGATCCTGCCGGTTGAGCAGCGCTGCAATCTCGTCGGCGTTGAACTTGCTTTCCTCGGTGGAGGCTGCCTTCTTCTGTTCCTTCGGCGTTGCCTCGTTCTTGCGCTCAGGCGTCTTGGCGCTCTGGGCCGGCTTTTCGACCTTGGGCTTTGCGGCCGGCGTCGGCACCTTTTCGGGCAACGCTTCGGCTTCCGGGTTCTCCGCCGGCTTTTCTTCGGCTGGCGCCGGTTCCGGCTTGGTTTCCGGTTTCACTTCCTGCTTCGGTTCCGGCAATGCCGCAACTTCGGTCGCAGGCTCGGAGGCGGGCTTCGTCTCCTCGACCTTCTTGATTTCCTGCTCGACCGGATCAGGCGTCGGCTCGGGCTTTTCGTTCTTTTCCGGTGAGGCCGTGGCTTCGCTCTTCGACGGCTTGGCATTCGGCGTCGGCGGCGTCTTCAGATCGGTATCGTTGTCGCCGACATTCTCGGCAGGTTGGTTCGTTTCCGGACGCTTGGTCGGAACCGGCGACGACGTCTCCTTCTTCGGCGCCTTCTTGTCGCCCTGCTGAACCTGCGTCATTTCCGAATAGGGAACGATGTCGACGGGCAGAGCCTCGACGTCGGCGACCTGGAAGTCAGCCGGGCTGCCGAGCGACACCAGCGCCCAGGTCAGAACCAGGGCGTGGAGGACAGCAGATGTAGCAAGACTGCCCTTCATCGTGGACGATCACTTTTCCTGTTCTTGCAGCGTGACGAGGCCGAGGTTCTTGAACCCTGCGGCCGAGATGCGAGCCATGACCTTCATCACCGTGCCGTAGTCAGCATTGGTGTCGCCGCGCACATAGATGCGCTCGTTGTAACCGGTGGTGGCAATCGCCTCGAGCTTCGGCACGACCTCTTCGATCGCGATCGGCGTTTCCTGCAGGAAGATCTCGCCGGCCGGATTGACCGAAACGGTGATCGGCTGCGTATCGGAGTTGAGCGCCTTGGCCTGCGTTTCCGGCAGGTCGATCGGCACGCCGACCGTCATCATCGGTGCTGCCACCATGAAGATGATGAGCAGCACCAGCATCACGTCCACGAAGGGCGTGACGTTGATTTCGCTCATGATCGCTTTCTTGCCGCCGCGGCGACGACGACCGCCGCCCGAACCTTTGGCTCCGCCAACC
Source organism: Ensifer sp. Root278 (assembly GCF_001429285.1). Classification (GTDB taxonomy): domain Bacteria; phylum Pseudomonadota; class Alphaproteobacteria; order Rhizobiales; family Rhizobiaceae; genus Ensifer. Next base: position 276,263 of record NZ_LMJJ01000041.1, on the reverse strand, counting down.
GACATACCCATCAGCGTGGTCTCCGTGCTCTCTGGCGATTATTGCGCGGCCTGACGCGGGCTCTGCAGCTTCTCGTCGATCTGCCGCGACAGGATGGCAGAGAACTCGTCGGCAAAAGCTTCCATGCGCGCCGAGAGCTTGCCGGCGTCGGCCGAAAACTTGTTGTAGGCGATAACCGCCGGGATAGCGGCGAGAAGGCCGATTGCGGTGGCGAGCAGCGCTTCGGCGATACCGGGCGCCACGACCGCAAGGTTGGTCGACTTCGAACCGGCGATCGCCTGGAACGAGGTCATGATACCGACGACCGTACCGAAGAGGCCGATGAAGGGTGCGGCCGAACCGATCGTCGCGAGCGAGCCGAGGCGGGCTTCGAGCGATTCCGATTCCCGTGAAAGCGTCACGTCCATGGCGCGGTCGATACGCATCTGCAGGCCGATCGGCGAGCGGGCGCCGCGTTCGAAGCTCTTCTTCCATTCGCGCATGGCGGAAACGAAGATCGCCCCCATGCCGGCGGTCTGCCGGTCGGCAAGCGTGCGGTAGAGCTCTTCCAGCGACTGTCCGGACCAGAACACCTGCTCGAAGCTATCGAGCTGACGGCGCACACGGCCGTAGTTCAGCGTCTTGTCGACGACGATCGCCCAGGTCCAGACCGAGGCGGCAATCAGCCCCAGCATGACCAGCTTCACGACAAAGCCCGCCTGCATGAACAGCGACCAGAGGGTCACATCGTGCGTCGCAGCGGCCAATCCAACCTGTTCCATCGTCTTCAGTCCCCGAATCCAAACACCCGGCAAGAGCTGCTCATGCTCGTGACCGGGTAGCCCAAACGTCCTGTTTGCAAGAATGCCCGGCACCGCCGTAGATCGCACCATCGCGACCTTTATTAGCTTTAGGTTGCCTTCTTGCCGTCAATTTTGGTCAAAGGATGACGTGCACTGCACAAATCCTGATGCAGTGATTAAGACACCATTATGGTTAAGCAACCGTTACCGAACTGTGTCTTTGCAGTATCACCTGGCCGCCGGAACTTACGTTCGCCGGGCACGTTTCTTCGCCATGGCTCAGCAGACGACACGACAGCGCGACAAACGGCCCTCCTCACCGCATTTTGATCCGCGGGACCGGCTGATCCTGGCGCTTTACGCCCAACTCAAGGCCGAGCGCGAAACCCGCGCGGCGTTGGAGGACGCGCTTGCCCACGGCGTCCTGTCGTCCGATGTCCTTCAGGCAATCATCTCCGATCCAGTTCCGGTGGTCACAAGCGAGGAGATCGCCCACATCGAACGGGCCCTCGCCCACGAGACCCGACCGGCTGAATCCCCTGATGGGACGCCAACCCTCCGACGATTGAGTGGAGGCGGGTAATGGCTGCACGCCGTGATCCGCTCGCCGAATACAATAAGCGCCGCGATTTCAGCGAGACCCGCGAGCCCAGAGGCAGCCGCAGCCACAGCCGGTCGAACCGCAAGCGCTTCCTGGTGCAGAAACATGACGCCACGCGCCTGCATTACGATTTCCGGCTGGAATGGGACGGCGTGCTGAAAAGCTGGGCCGTGACCCGGGGACCGAGCCTCAACCCGCAGGACAAGCGTCTCGCCGTTCGCACCGAAGACCACCCGCTTGCCTATGGCGATTTCGAAGGAACAATCCCCGAGAAGCAATATGGCGGCGGCACCGTCATGTTGTGGGACACCGGTTGGTGGGAACCGGAAAACGATCCGGATGAAGGATTGCGTGAAGGCAAGCTGACGTTTCATCTGCACGGAGAGCGCCTGCAAGGTGGCTGGGCGCTGGTCCGCATGCGGCCACGCCCAGGCGAGAAGCGGGAGAACTGGCTGCTCATCAAGGAGGGTGACGACATCGCCACCGAAGATGGCGAAATTCTCTTGGAGGATTATCAGACGAGCGTCACCACCGGCCGCAGTATGGACGAGATCGCCGCGGGCAAGGGCGAACGGAAGAAACATGTCTGGGCTTCCAACGGGAGCACATCAGAGAACCTCAGGGCCGGCGCAGTCGATCCGCCGTCGACGAAACAGAGCAAATCGCCCACACTCTCGACCAGGACGATTTCCGAGGGGCAACGGAAGCGCAAGGAGGTAAGTGCCGTGACACCCGAAACGCCGAAATCGGCAACGAAGTCCGGGGGCAAATCCCAGGTGAAAGCCGCGAAGGCGTCGAGCACGAAAGGCAGCTCGAGCGCAGCAGAGGAAACGGTCCTCGGCGTACGGATCACCCATCCGGAGCGGATCCTGTTCGAAGGTCAGAGCATCAGCAAACTCGATCTCGCCCGCTACTATGCCGTCGTCGCGGATCGGATGTTGCCATACGCCGCCGAGCATCTGCTGTCGCTTGTCCGCGCCCCGCAAGGCGTCAAGGGACCACGTTTTTACCAGAAGCATGCGAGTGAAGGCTTCCCGGACGAGATCAAGGAAGTTCCCGTCACGGAGAGCTCCGGCGAGACCGAGAACTACATGTATGTGCGCGACGCCAAAGGCCTGGTCGCCGCCGTGCAGATGGGCACGCTGGAGTTCCACATCTGGGGCTCGCGCTTCGACAAGCTCGAGACCCCCGATCGGCTGATCTTCGACCTCGACCCCGACGAGGGCCTCGACTTCGCGGTGGTCAAGACGGCGGCCGTGGCGCTGCACGACGCGCTCGACGAGATCGGGCTGAAATCGATCCCCATGGTCACGGGCGGCAAAGGCGTCCATGTCATCGTGCCATTGGTAGCGCGGGCCACCTGGCCAGAAGCCAAGGGCTTCGCCAAGACCTTTGCCCAGGGTTTTGCCGAGCGCGAACCGGACAATTTCGTCGCCACCATGTCGAAGGAGAAGCGCAAGGGCCGCATCTTCATCGACTGGCTGAGGAACGAGCGCGGCGCGACCGCGATCGCCCCCTATTCCACGAGAGCACGATCCGGCGGACCGGTGGCAACACCCATCAGCTGGGACGAGCTTTCCGCGCTTGAAGCCGCCAACGGCTTCCGGATCCCCGACATTCTCGAACGGATTGAAAGCGGCATAGATCCCTGGCGGGACCTGGCGAAGGTCAGGCAATCCCTGACCAGGAAGATCCTGGACAAGCTCGGAGTCGAGGACGTCGACTAAACCGCGTTTGTCGAGGACGTGCCGGGCTATCCCGCGCTCTCCTTGGCGTGCTGGAACTTGTAGGCCAGCGCCTCCGGCAGCCGCCGCGGCCGGCCCTGGCCGTTGATGACGGCGATGATCACCCTGGCGGCGATCAGCAGTTGCTCGCCGCGACGGATTTCCTGCAGCAGCACCATCTTGGCGCCGCCGGCCTTCTCCGTAACCGTGGTGATCGTCAGGATATCGTCCATGCGCGCAGGCAGCTTGAAGTCGATCTCCATGCGATGCACCACGAAGACCAGACCTTCGCTGTCGCCCTCGATCGCAAGCGTCGCCTGTTCGACGCCGAGCAGGCGCAGGAAATCGGTGCGGGCGCGCTCCATGAAGTGCAGGTAGCGGGCGTGATAGACGACGCCGGAAAAATCGGTGTCTTCGTAATAGACGCGCTGGATCAGCCGATGGCCGTTTTCGGTCAGTTCGCCTGCGAGCGAAATCAGGGACATGCTTTTCTCCGCAAGTACATCCCGTTTCCTGTGCAGGAACAAAAAGCCATTTGCAAGCATTGCAGCGTTGTCACAATCCTATCCTATCACGTGACGGACTTCCTTCCATCGATCAGGAGAACGTGCATGAAGATTGCGATTCTCGGCGGCGACGGTTTCGTCGGTTGGCCTACGGCTCTTCACCTGTCCGATACGGGCCACGATGTCCATATCCTCGACAATCTCTCCCGCCGCTGGATCGATACGGAACTCGGCGTGCAATCGCTGACGCCGATGGATTCGATCCAGGAACGCACCCGCATCTGGCATGCCGAAACCGGCCGGCGCATCCATTTCAATCTCATCGATCTTGCCCGCGACTACGAACTCCTCAAGAACTGGCTCGCCGAGCACCGCCCGGATGCGATCGTGCATTTCGCCGAGCAGCGCGCCGCGCCCTATTCGATGAAGAGCGACCGCCACAAGAACTACACGGTCAACAACAACGTCAACGCCACGCACAATCTCCTGAACGCGCTGGTCGAACTCGGGCTCGACGCCCATCTCGTGCATCTCGGCACCATGGGCGTCTATGGCTATTCGACCATTGGTGCTGCGATCCCCGAAGGCTATCTGCCTGTCGGTATCGAAACGATGGGCGGCGAGACCGTCAGCCAGGAAATTCTCTATCCGTCCAATCCCGGCTCGATCTACCACATGACCAAGTGCCTGGATCAGTTGCTCTTCCAGTTCTACGCCAAGAACGACGGCCTCAGGATTACCGACCTGCACCAGGGCATCGTCTGGGGCACCCATACCGAGCAGACGCGCCGCCACGCCCAGCTCATCAACCGCTTCGACTATGACGGCGACTATGGCACCGTCTTGAACCGTTTCCTCATTCAGGCGGCGATCGGATATCCGCTGACGGTACATGGCACCGGCGGCCAGACGCGCGCCTTCATCCACATCCAGGATTCTGTCCGCTGCATCGAGCTGGCGCTGAAGAACCCGCCCGCCCGCGGCAGCCGCGTCGAGATATTCAACCAGATGACCGAGACCCACCGGGTGCGCGACCTCGCCGTGATGATCGCAGCGATTTCAGGATCGCAGATCGCCTGGCTGCCGAACCCGCGCAAGGAAGCGGCCGAGAACGAACTCGTCGTGCACAATGAGAAGTTCTTAGGCCTCGGCCTCAACCCGACGCGGCTGCAGGACGGGCTGCTGTCGGAAATCGTCGATGTCGCGAAGAAATTCGCCTATCGTGTCGATAGAACGCGCGTGCCTGCCGTCTCCGCCTGGACCAAGGACATCGCGCCGCTGATCAACCACGACCCAGAGGGCAAGCGGCTGAAATCCGTTTCATGACATCAAACGACCCTTCGGAGGGGCTGCGCCCCTCCTCGCCACCCTTGGCCGATCATGCCTTCGTGACGCTCGTCACTAATGCCGACTATGCGCTCGGTGCCCGCGCGCTCGCACGCTCCATCCGGCTCACGAGCACCAAGGCGGATATCGTCGTGCTCCATACGGGCGGGGTAGCGCTCGAAGCACTGGCGCCGCTGGCCGAGTTCGGCTGTCGCCTGATCGAGACCGATCTCTTGCCGCTTTCCGATGCCTTCAACGAGCGTCATCAGCGCCGGAACGTGCATGAGAAGGCACCCTTCACCAAGGGCCGCAAACCGGCCTTCCACTCGCCGCTCGACAACTTCTGCAAGCTCAGGCTCTGGCAATTAACCGAATACTGCCGCTGCGTCTTCATTGATGCCGACGCGGTTGTGCTCCGCAACATCGACCGGCTGTTTGCCTATCCGGAATTCTCCGCGGCCCCGAATGTCTATGAAAGCCTCGCCGACTTTCACCGGCTGAATTCCGGCGTCTTCGTCGCCGAACCGTCGTTGGCGACATTCGACAGGATGCTCGACCGGCTCGACGCACCCGATGCCTTCTGGCCACGCACCGACCAGACCTTCCTACAAAGCTTCTTCCCGGATTGGCACGGCCTGCCGGTGACGATGAACATGCTGCAATATGTCTGGTTCAACATGCCCGCGCTCTGGGACTGGCGCTCGATCGGCGTGCTGCACTACCAGTATGAAAAGCCCTGGGAAAAAGACCATCCGCGTGCCGGGGCCCTGCGGCCACTGATCGACCTCTGGTTCGCCTACCTGACCGGGGACGACATTCCGGAGATCGCCTCCCTCCCCAATCCGGCGCACCGATGAGCAGGGTGCTGGTCTCCGGCGGCACCGGCTTCGTCGGCCGCTTCATCGTCGAGCATTTGATCGCCCATCGCTACGAGGTGATCGTTAGCGGCCGCCATCCCCCCGATAACAGCTTTTTCTCGCGCAACCTCCCCTTCGTTCCGCTCGTCCTCGATCTGGATCGCGATCAGTCCGCCGCGTTCGATGGCATTGACGGCTTTGTTCATGCCGCCTTCGACCATGTCGAGGGCAAATATCGCGGCGGTGAAGGCGATGATCCGGAGGGCTTTCGCCGTGCGAACATCGATGGCTCGATCCGCCTGTTCGAGACCGCTCGCGCTGCCGGCGTCAAACGCTGCGTCTTCCTGTCGAGCCGCGCCGTCTACGGCAGCAGGCGCCCAGGCCCCATCGACGAGACATTCGCACCCGATCCGGACACGCTCTATGGCGCGGTGAAGGTCGCCGTGGAAGATCACCTACGCCTGCTTGCGACCGAGGATTTCAGCGTGGCAAGCCTGCGCGTCACCGGCGTTTACGGCGCGGCCGCTCCTGGCAGGCAGCACAAATGGGCCGAGCTGTTTGCGAACTATCTTGATGGAAAACCGATCCAGCCTCGGATCGGCACCGAAGTTCACGGCGACGACGTCGGCGCCGCAGTACGGCTCATGCTGGAAGCGGATAGCGACACCGTGCGCGGTGAGGTCTTCAACGTTTCGGACCTGCTGCTCGATGTCAGGCAAATCCTGTCGGTGGTGCAGACGCTGACCGGGTCTCGGCACCCATTGCCGGAGGCCGCTTCAGCGGATGGCTATCTCGTCATGTCGACCGAAAAGTTGCGCCGGCTTGGCTGGCAACCCGGCGGATCCGAGCTGTTGGCGACGACGATCAGGGAGTTGGTCACAGACAGCAAGTCGGCGTAAAACCCCCGACGCCTGACCGGGCTAACCGAGGTCGATGACGACGATCTCCGGCGGCACGCCGAAACGGACCGGTGCAAGCGAGCAGCCGAGACCGCCGGAGACGATCAGGTTGCGGTCGTCCTCGACCATGTGCCCATAGGCATAGCGATCGCCGAAACGCGAAGGCACCACGGGCGCGAAGCCGAGAAGCCGCACCTGCCCGCCATGGGTATGACCCGACAGTGTCAATGCGACCCGTGGGGGAACGCTCGGGAAGATGTCCGGCTCATGTGCCAGCAGAACGACCGGATCACCGTCATTCACCTGTGCGAGCGTGCCGTCGAGATCGTCGAGACCCGCCATGCGCTGGCGCTGCCACTTCTTGCCCGGCACCAATGCAAGCTGGTCTTCGAGACCGGCGATCCAGAAGCCCTGCCCGTCCTTTTCCAGCCGGATTGCCCGGTTGCTGTAAACGTTGATGCCGACATCCTGCAGCGCCTTGTGCCCGAAGGTCGGACCGCCGCCATTTTTCTGCGCGGTCTTGTCCTCCCACCAGTCGTGATTGCCCATGACGGCATGCACGCCGAGCGGCGCCGAGAGGGTCGCAAGCGCCTTCGCCCATTCGCTGGAATGCACGTAGCGGGTCACGAAGTTCATGCCGGCCGCATAATCCCCGAGCAGCACCGTCACGTCGCCGCCCAGCGCGTTGGCCTGACGGCAGATCGAAGCGATGCGACCTGCCGGCATCCAGGGCTCGCAGGCATGGATATCGGCGAGCGCGACGACGCGCAGCTTCAACCCGGGCGTCCAGCCGGGCGGCGTCAGGGTGTAGCGGGTCACGTTCAGCCGGGCCAACGGCTCGACGGCGAAGGCGTAACCGCCGAGCGCCGCCATGCTGGCGATACCGCCGCCGATCACTTTCAATAATCCGCGGCGGGTAATCATCTATTCGTCCTCGAGTGTCAGCCGGAACTGCGTCGCCTCGACCTCTTTCGGCGGGTTGAGGCCGATATGTTTCCAGGCATTTGCGGTCAAGATACGACCGCGCGGCGTACGCTGTATGAAGCCCTGCTGGATCAGGTAGGGCTCGATGATGTCTTCGATCGCATCACGCGGTTCCGAGAGACCGGCGGCGATGGTTTCGATGCCGACAGGCCCGCCGGCGAAATTCTGTGCGATCATGAAGAGATAGCGGCGGTCGAGCTGGTCGAGCCCCATATTGTCGACCAGCAGCCGCGTCAGCGCCTCGTCAGCGATCTTCCTGGTCACGGCTTCGGCGCGCGCCACTTCGGCGAAATCGCGCACCCGCCGCAACAGCCGGCCGGCAATACGCGGCGTACCGCGGGCGCGGCGGGCGATCTCGCGCGCGCCATCGTCTGTCATGCCGAGGCCCATCAGCCGGGAACCTCGGCGCACGATCGATTCCAGTTCCTCGACCGTGTAGAAGTTGAGACGCACGGGAATGCCGAAACGGTCACGCAGCGGCGTGGTCAAGAGGCCGAGGCGGGTCGTCGCCGCGACCAGCGTGAACTTCGACAGATCGATCTTTACCGAACGCGCCGCCGGGCCTTCGCCGATGATCAGGTCGAGCTGGAAATCTTCCATCGCAGGATAAAGAATTTCCTCGACCGCCGGATTGAGCCGGTGGATCTCGTCGATGAAGAGCACGTCGCGTTCTTCGAGATTGGTAAGCAAAGCCGCAAGGTCGCCAGCCTTGGCGATAACCGGACCGGAGGTCGAGCGAAAGTTGACGCCGAGTTCCTTGGCCATGATCTGCGCAAGCGTCGTCTTGCCGAGGCCGGGCGGGCCAACGAAGAGCACATGGTCCAGCGCCTCGCCGCGGTTCTTGGCCGCTTCGATGAAAATCTTCAGGTTGGCGCGCGCTTCCGCCTGGCCGGTGAATTCGTCCAGCGACTGCGGGCGCATGGTCGCATCGAGATCTTCACCGCGCTTTTCCGGCGTTATCAGACGTGCCGCGTCAGTCATGCATTCGTTCCAATTGGTCAGTCGTCATGGCGCAGGTACTCACCTGCGTCCGGCCCTCTTCCGTTCTGCCTTGAGCGCCCCGCCAAGGCAAGCGATCATCGCGCCAGTTCCTTGAGGCCGAGGCGAATGAGCTTGGCACTGTCGCCCCCCTCACCGCCATTCTTCAACGCGGCGGCCACCGCATTGGCCGCCTGGTCGCGTGAATAGCCGAGATTGGTGAGCGCCGAAACCGCATCCGATACCGGCGCGGACGCGACCCCTTCGCCGAGTTCCTGCTTGAGGCCGATCGAGCCCGACATCTCGCCGGCAAAGGACGGTGCCTTGTTCTTGAGCTCGGTGACGATACGAACCGCCACCTTGGGCCCGACGCCCGGCGCACGCGAGACCGAGGTCTTGTCCTGCAACGCAATTGCATTTGCCAGTTCGCCCGGCGTCAAGGTCGAAAGTACCGCGAGTGCCACTTTCGAGCCGACGCCCTGCACGCTTTGCAGGAGGCGGAACCATTCCCGCTCCAGCGCAGTCAGAAAGCCGAAGAGCTTCAACTGGTCCTCGCGCACATAGGTCTCGATGAAGAGCATCGCCGCCTCGCCGGCCGATCCGAGCTTGGACAGCGTGCGCGCCGAACAAAAGGCGACATAGCCGACGCCATGCACGTCGAGCACGACATGATCCTCGCCGATCTCGTCGATGGTACCCTTCAATTTGCCGATCATATGGCGTCTCTCGCGGTGGGCTGGGATGGTCGCTCAGACCATCGGAAAATTTCTTGTCTACAGTGCCGCGCGTCTACAAGACTCGCTAAGGTCGCTTTAACACTTTAGATCTGCTGCAACTACGCCATCAATGCGGCGAGCCGGCTTGTCACCGATTGGCGGTTGTGAGCATGACAAATGGCGATGGCCAATGCGTCCGCCGCATCGTTGCCCTTGAATTCGACCTTCGGCATCAGAACCTTGATCATCATGTGGATCTGCTGCTTCTCGCCGTGGCCGACGCCGATCACAGCCTTCTTGACCGCGTTCGGTGCATATTCGGCGACCCTGAGGCCCGCGCGCGCCGGCACAAGCATCGCAATGCCACGCGCCTGGCCGAGTTTCAGCGTCGCGGTTGCATCCTTGTTGACGAAGGTCTGTTCGACCGCCGCCTCGTGCGGCTGGTAGCTGTGCACCACCTCGGCAAGCCCGTCGTGCAGCTGGCAGAGTCGCGAGGCGAGATCCATCTCGCCATCGGAGGTCACCGTGCCGGAGGCCACGAAGCGCAGCGAGTTGCCGAGCGTCTCGATGATGCCCCAGCCGGTACGGCGGAGGCCCGGATCGATGCCGATGATGCGAATCGTGTTCTGCATGAAATTCACCCTATGATGCTCGCCCGGACGCTGCCAGCAAAAAGTGAACAAAACAAAAACATACGCACAGGTGAGACGGGCTTCAGGATTTCTTCGCCACTGCCCTTGGATTGAGGAAAATTGAGCTTACATAGCCTTTCATCAATTTCCCTCAATAAAGGGCTCCATGCCATGGCGACTTTCTCCGTCCTCGATCTTTCCCCGATCACGCAAGGAGGCAGCATCGCCCAATCACTCGAAAACTCGCGCCGTCTGGCCCAGGCTGCCGAGGAAAACGGCTACCAGCGCTTCTGGCTCGCTGAGCATCACGGCATGAAAGGCATTGCCAGTGCGGCGACCTCGCTGGTGATCTCGCATGTGGCCGCAGCCACGAAGACGATCCGCGTCGGCTCCGGCGGCATCATGCTGCCTAACCATTCGCCGCTGGTGATCGCAGAACAGTTCGGCACGCTGGCCGCACTCTATCCCGGCCGCATCGACCTCGGCCTCGGCCGCGCACCCGGCACCGACATGCGCACCGCCCAGGCGCTGCGGCGCAACATGGAAGCAAGCGGCAACAACTTCCCGAACGACGTCGTGGAACTGCAGGCCCTGCTCGGCCCTGTCGCAGAGGATCAGAAGATCATCGCCGTTCCGGGCGCCGATACCAACGTGCCGATCTGGCTGTTGGGCTCAAGCCATTTCAGCGCTCACCTCGCCGGCATGCTCGGCCTTCCCTTCGCCTTCGCATCGCATTTCGCGCCAGACATGCTGCTTTCGGCGCTGGAGATCTATCGCGAGCGCTTCACGCCGTCCGAGACGCTCGACAAGCCGCATGTCATGGTCGGTGTCATGGGCGTCGCCGCCGATACGGACGAAGAGGCCAACTATCTCTTCACCTCGATGCAGCAATCCTTCGTGGCGCTGCGGCGCAATGCGCGCGGACAGTTCCCGCCGCCGGTTCAATCGATGGATGGGCTCTGGAGCTATGACGAAAAGATCTTCGTCGACCATTCGATGATGTATGCCGTCGTCGGCGGGCCCGAGACGATCCGCCGGAAAATCGGAACCTTCCTCGATCAGACGAAGGCCGATGAACTGATCATTTCCATGCCGATCTTCGACATGGAGGCGCGCCTGCATTCGCTTCGCCTCTTCGCCGACGCGCAGAAGGAACTCGTCAAGGCCGCATGAAGCCGCAATCAGATCGCTCCGAAGGCCGGTGCGATTTCATCCATGCGTGAAAAGAACCGATCCGGTCCGAGCCCCTGCAGAAAGTTCGGATCGGCATAGCCCCAAGAAACGGCGCCAGCCGCCACGCCAACCTTGCGCGCAGCCTCGATGTCGCGCGCCTCGTCGCCGATCGCCAGCACGCGCGCCGGATCAAGACCGGAGTGACGGATCGCCCGCTTGAAGTGCTGCGCCTTGCCGAAAAGCGCCGCGCCACACTCATAGAGATCGACGGTCGCCGCCACGTCGCCGAGCGCGGCGCGAATGCCCTCCTCCGCGTTCGAACTGACAATCGCAATGCCGATGCCTGCCGCCTTCAATCGCAAAAGCAGATCGGCCGCACCTGGAAACAGCCGCACGGACGCGGCCTCGGACGCCATGGCCCGGCGCATGAAGCCGGCAATCTGCGGCAGCTTCCACATTGGCACGCCGAGATGCGCGATGATCTCGCGATTGCCCATCGTCCTCAGTGACTGGAATTCCTCGACGGAAAGCTCGCGGAAGCCGTAGCGCCGTGCAGCACTGTTGCACGCGGCCATGAAGCTCGCCGCCGTGTCGGCAAGCGTGCCATCGAAATCGAAGATCGCGAAGTCATAGGTCATCGGGCCATCCAAAGAAAAACCCGTGCCCTTTCGGACACGGGTGCATATTCCGGTAACGATAGGCCGTCCGATCAGGCCGACAGCTTCGCCAGGATCTCGTCCGACACTTCGAAGTTCGAATAGACGTTCTGGACGTCGTCGTCGTCTTCGAGCGTGTCGATGAGCTTCATCAGCGACTGCGCCTTTTCTTCATCGACCGGCACGGTGTTCTGCGCCTTCCAGATCGCATTGACAGTCTCGGCTTCGCCGAGCGTGTCTTCGAGCGCCTTGGAAACGTCGCCGATCGCTTCGAAACCGCAGATGATGGTGTGGCCGTCCTCGTCGGTGGTCACGTCGTCGGCTCCGGCCTCGATCGCCGCTTCCATCACCTTGTCGGCGTCACCGGCGGAGAGCTTGTAGGTGATTTCGCCGACACGATCGAAGGAGAACGAAACCGAACCGGTTTCGCCAAGCGCGCCGCCGGCCTTGGTGAAGGTCGAGCGCACGTTGGAGGCGGTACGGTTGCGGTTGTCGGTCAGCGCCTCGACGATAACGGCAACGCCGCCCGGGCCGTAGCCCTCGTAGCGGACTTCTTCGTAGTTTTCCGCGTCGCCGCCGGAGGCCTTCTTGATCGCCCGTTCGATGTTGTCCTTCGGCATCGACTGTGCCTTGGCGTTCTGGATCGCCAGACGCAGACGCGCGTTCATGGCCGGATCGGCCATGCCGGACTTGGCGGCAACCGTGATTTCGCGCGCGAGCTTGGAAAACATTTTCGAGCGCACCGCATCCTGACGGCCCTTGCGGTGCATGATGTTCTTGAACTGTGAATGGCCAGCCATGGCACCCTCTGCATGCATGAATTTGAATGGAATGGGGCGCCTTATAGTTTTATTGCTGCTTTCCGTCCAGCCGGGGCGCGGCTTTTCAGTCGGCAGAGACCTGCGCACGGCTGAGCAGAAAGCTGTGTCCGTCGTCGCGGCGACAGGAAAGGCCGGTGCGTTCGGAAGCACACGCGAACGGCCCCCGTGACCAGCTTTGCCCATAGTCGAGCACCTGAGCTGCCGAGCAGCAGCTCGGATCGCCAACGGCGTGATTGAGTGTGGCGGCCCCTGCACGGCCGAGCGTGGCGCGCACATAGCGCGGCGCGACGATATCGCAGGCAAGCTCAGGCCCACCGTCCTGAGGCTGGTACACCGCGGTGCCGCCGGCCGGCGTGTAGACGCAGCCGATATTGCCCGACGGCATCATGAACATCTCCTGTTCGCCCACGGGCTGTGCTGCCGTCTCGGGTAGACTTTGCTGCTGTTGTCCTTCGGGAGAGGGCATGCGCGGTGGCGGTGCGCCGCCCGCCGCGGCAAGGGTCGAAAGGGAGAGAAAAATCGAAACGCCGACCACAAGCAACTTCATTGGGCGATCCTGAGTGTTCAGACGCCCTTGAGAATATAAATCAATGGTTTGCTTGGCAAGGAACGCAACGATACTTTGATGCTGGCGCTGTCAGCGAAGCGTTTGTCGTAGTCGTCGCCGAACATGTCCAGAAAGGCGTCGATCGGCGGGCCACGGCGGTGCATCGGCAGGATCAGCGAGGCGCGCAGCCGGCTGACCACCCGGCTCATGCTCTCGGCACCCATGGTCAGGCCGCCATCGACAGGCACCATGAGCACATCGAGCCGGCCGATCTGGCGGTAGTGGCTGTCGTCGAGCTCGTGATGAAGATGGCCGAGGTGACCAATGCAAAGATCCGCTACCTCGAAGATGAAGATCGAGTTGCCATCGTGCTCCATTGCGCCACCCGCACGGATATCCGTCGTGACGTTACGGATATAGGTGTCGCCCACCACGAGGTCGTGACGGGCGGGTACGCCGTTCTCGCCCCAGCCATGCAGCACATTCTTGATCGCCGGGTCAGGCGCCAGCGTATAGTGGCTCGAATGCGCCTTGTTCATCGTCGCGACCGTCGGAGGCGACGAGGGCGCGAACCAGCCATTGTAATCGGTCGCGATCGACACGCCGTCTGGCGTCTCGATCAGAAAGGTGGAATGGCCGAGATAGGTGATCGTTACCTCACCGACCACGGCCTTTCCCTTGGTGGCAGCAACGGGCGTGAAGCTGGCGAAGGTCGCCTGCGGTATGGCTTCTGCAATCGCCTGGCACTGACTGACATGGCGGGGTGGTTGCTGCGCATGCGCGACCGACGGCCAGAACGCGTGAATGAGCCAGATGGCGGCGAACGTGTAGACAAGGTACCGGAGCATCAGCCTTCACCTCTCTCACTTGCTTTTCTGACCTCGGGCCCGAAGGGCACGTGGCAGATAGCCGTTGCACAGCGAATGGAAGCCTTTGCCTTCGCTCGGCCTGATGATGGCGTCACGGGCAGGGAGAGAATTGTTCAAGGGCCTGTCTGCGTCCAGTTACAAACGGCTGCCCGTGCTCACATTTGCGTCACCGCCCTCGGCAGGAACAAGGAAACCTGACTCGTCCAACGACAACGCCCCGGCATTGCTGCCGGGGCGTTGCAACCTTGCGATTGCGTCCCGCTACTCTGCTGGATGGGGCGCCGGTTCGGTCATCGTCGCCGGCTTGCGCCGCCGGAAGGACCTGAGCGCGACGTAAAAAACCGGCGTCAGGAACAGGCCGAGGAAGGTCACGCCGAGCATTCCCGAGAACACCGCGGTGCCGAGCGACTGGCGCATTTCCGCGCCGGGACCGGTGGCGATCATCAGAGGCACCACGCCGAGGATGAAGGCAAAGGCCGTCATCAGGATGGGCCTGAGGCGGAGTTGGCTCGCCTCCACCGCCGCCTCGATCGGGGTCTTGCCCTCGTCCTCACCTTGGCGTGCGAACTCGACGATCAGGATCGCGTTCTTGGCCGCAAGGCCGATCAGAACGATCAACCCGATCTGCGTCAGCACGTTGTTGTCGAGACCGCGGATGGACACGCCGACCAGCGCCGAGAGCACGCCAAGCGGCACGATCAGGATAATCGCCAGCGGCAGCACCCAGCTTTCATACTGGGCCGCCAGCGCCAGGAACACGAAGACCACCGACAGTGCGAAGATGAACACCGCGGTGTTGCCCGTCTGGCGTTCCTGGAAAGCGAGTTCCGTCCACTCAAAGGTCGTGCCCTGCGGCAGGATCTGGGCGGCGAGCGCCTCCATCTTGTCGAGGGCTGTGCCGGTCGAGACGCCCGGCGCAGGGTTGCCCTGCACCGGAACCGATACGTACATGTTGTAACGCTGCACGAGCGTCGGACCGGCGGTGTCGCGGATTTCGACGAGCGTGCCCATCGGCACCAGCGCCCCGGTTGCGGAGCGAACCTTCAGCGCCAGAATATCGTCGCGCTCGATACGGTACTGCTGATCGGCCTGCGCCCGCACCTGGTAGACACGGCCGAAGGCGTTGAAGTCGTTGACGTAGGAGGTGCCGAGGTTGATCGACAGCGCCTCGAAGATGTTGGGGATCGGCACGTTGAGCGTGCGCGCCTTGTCGCGGTCGATCGCCAGGAAGTATTGCGGGCTGGAGGCTGAGAAGGTGGTGAAGACCCCGGTCAGCCCTTCCGTCTGGTTGGCCGTACCCATCATCTGATAGGCAAGCCCCAGCGCGCGCCGCATGTCGGCGCCCTGCCGATCCATGATCTGCATCTTGAAGCCGCCGGAGTTGCCGATGCCGCGCACCGACGGTGGCGGTACGGCAATGATGAAGGCTTCCTGGATGCTCTGCAGGCTGCCATAGAGCTGGCCGATGATCTGGTTGGCACTCTGGCCGTGCTTCAACCGTTCTTCGAAACTCTCGAAGGGGGCGAAGACCACGCCCGAATTGGACGCGTTGGTGAACGTCGCACCGTTGAAGCCGGCAAAGGCGACGGCACTCTTCACTCCAGGGACGTCCTGGATGATCTTCGACGCCCGCTTGACCACCGCATCGGTGCGGTCGAGCGAGGCACCGTCTGGAAGCTGGATGACGACGATTGCGTAACCCTGGTCCATGGTCGGCACGAAGCCGCTCGGCACGATCTGTGCCATGTACCATGTGGCCCCGAGCAGGCCCACAAAGACGAGGAGCGCCGCGGCCACTGCCGTCTTCGTCGACACCAGTTTGCGCACGATCCAGGCATAGCCTTCGGCCATGCGGTCGAAACCGTTGTTGAAGCCGTTGGCCAGTGCCCGGCCGAAGCGCGTCAGCGGGTTGCGGCTCTCGTGATGGCCGTTTTCGTGCGGCTTCAAGAGGATCGCCGCCAGTGCCGGCGACAGCGTCAGCGAATTGAAGGCAGAGATCACTGTCGCCACCGAGATCGTCACGGCGAACTGCAGATAGAACTGGCCGGCGATGCCGGGGATGAAGGCCGTGGGCACGAAGACGGCGGTCAACACCAGCGAGATCGCGATAACAGCGGCACCCACTTCGTCCATGGTCACATGCGAGGCTTCGCGCGGGGTCATGCCGCGCGCGAGGTTTCGCTCGACGTTCTCGACGACCACGATCGCATCGTCGACGACGATACCGATCGCCAGCACCAGGCCGAACAGCGTCAGCATGTTCAGCGAGAAGCCGAAGGCGTAGAGGAAGGCGAAGGTGCCGACCAGCGACACGGGGATGGCGACGATCGGGATGATCGCCGTGCGCCAGGACTGCAGGAAGACGAGAACGACGATGGCGACGAGCAACGCCGCTTCGCCGATCGTCTTGTAGACCTCGTTGATCGATTCCGAAATGAACTCGGTCGGATTGTAGACGATCCGGTATTCGAGCCCTTCCGGGAAATCACGCGCGACGTCGGTCATCACCTTCTGGATCTGCTCGGCAGCGTCGAGCGCATTGGTGCCCGGCCGCGAGAAGATGCCGAGCGCCACCGCCGGGCTGCCGTCGAGATAGCTGTTGTTGACGTATTCGCGGGCACCGAGCTCGACGCGGGCGACATCCTGCAACTGCACGAGGCGACCGGTTTCCGTCGCCTTGACGATGACGTAGCGAAACTGCCGCGCATCGCTGAAGCGACCGTCGGTGGTGACGGTGTACTGGAAGGCGCTGTCGCCCGGCGCCGGCGGACCGCCGATCGAACCGCCGGAGACCTGCACGTTCTGCTCGCGCAACGCTTGCACCACGTCACCGGCCGTCATGCCATAGGCGGACAGTTTTTCCGGATCGAGCCAGACACGCAGCGCATATTCGCGCTCGCCGAACAGGATGACGTCGCCGACGCCGTCGAGCCGCACCAACAGATCGCGGATGCGCGTGCGGGCATAGTTCGAGACGTAGAGCTGGTCATAACGTTCGGTCGGCGAGAGCAGATGCACGACCATCATCAGGTCGGGCGAGCTCTTGGCCGTGGTGATGCCGATGCGTCGGACCTCTTCCGGCAGGCGCGGTTCGGCGATCGACACGCGGTTCTGCACCAGCACCTGTGCCTGGTCGAGATCGGTGCCGAGCTTGAAGGTAATCGTCAGCGCCATCGAGCCGTCAGCGGTTGAATAGGAGGACATGTAGAGCATGTTCTCGACGCCGTTGATTTCCTGTTCGAGCGGCGTCGCCACGGTGTTGGCGACCGTATTGGCGTCGGCGCCGGGATAGGCCGCCCGCACGACAATGGTCGGCGGCGCGATTTCCGGGTACTGCGCCACCGGAAGCTGGAAATAGGCAATGCTGCCGACGATCAAAAGGACGATCGAAAGCACCGACGCGAAGATCGGTCGATCGACGAAGAAGTGAGCGAACCTCATTGCGTCGTCCCCGCCGCTTGCGCCTCAGGGGGAAGCTGAATCATCTCGGGCTTTACCTTGGTGCCGGGGCGCGCCCGCATCAGGCCGTTGACGACAATGGTCTCGTCGCCCGTCATGCCGCTGCGGATGACCCGATAGCCATGCAGTTTCGGTCCGAGCCGCACGGGCTTGGTCACCACCGATCCATCGGCTGTCACCTCATAGACGATCCGCTCGTTCTGGTCGGCGCCGATCGCCTCATCCGGAATGAGCACGGCCTTGTAGGTGTTCGAGCCTTCGATCTGCACACGGCCGAAGAGACCAGGCTGCAGCACCAGCTTCGGGTTGTCGAGACGGGCGCGCACGCGCATGGTGCCGCTCTGCGGGTCCACACGGTTTTCGGCGAAGTCGAGCTTGCCCTTGAACGGTTCCTCCTGCGAGTCGGCGATTGTGACGAGTACCTCGAGCGCACCGCCGCCTTCCTGCAACGCACTGCCGCGTTCGCGCGCGACCCGCGCATAGGACAAGAGCCGCCGTTCGTCGACGTCGAAGTAGAAGTCGATCGGATCGAGCGAGACGATCGTCGTCAGGACGGTCTGGTCCGCCTGCACCAGGTTGCCCGTCGACAGCAAGCGCCGGTCGACGCGGCCGCTGAGCGGCGCGGTTATGGTCGTGTAGTCGAGGTCGAGCTTGGCGCGCTCGACCGCCGCTTCCGAACCGCGCACCAGCGCCTGCGCCGAAAGCAGCGCACGACGATGATCGTCAAGCGTCGAAACCGACAGCGTGCCGGTGCCCGTCAGCGATTGCGTGCGCTTGAACTGGGACTCGGCGAATTCCAGCGTTGAGCGCGCCGATTCCAGGGTCGACTCGGCCTGGGAGAGGGCCGTGCGGTAGGGACGCTGGTCGATGACGAAAAGCTTGTCGCCCTTCTTCACCAGGGCGCCGTCAGTGAAATTGACCTCGTCGAGATAGCCGCCGATGCGGGCGCGAACCTGCACCTCGTCGACCGGCTCGAAGCGGCCGATGAACTCGTCGCTGTCGATCACGTCACGCACGACCGGCTTGGCGACGGTCACGACAGGCAATTGCGCGTCCTGTGATTGGGCACCAACAGCGGAAAGAAGGGAAAGAGAAGCGCCGACGATCATCGGCAAATGCCATTTAGACAACATGCATGCCCTCCGAATGCACTCGGGACGACGATGGGCAGCCCGACCGACCAACCACCGCAATCGCTTTGAATACTTCAGAACAGGACATGAGCGGAAAATCGCCGCATCACTCTCCCGCTCCGCACAAATACTCGGATCGGCAGCGACCCAAGAGGCAAAGTCACACAAGCAATTAAATGATACAGCGGTCCCCGCTCTGGGCCGGCGAACACTGTTGGATCGAGATCGCCGGGCAGAGAGCGCCTGCTCCCTATTGTCCGGTGACGGCAGCACAAGCCCGCAATTCAGGACTGCGGACGGTATTCATTACTGGAAAACACTCGAATACATCACGCCCCGGCCCGGCGTGATTTCGCGATAACCTGCCATCATTTGATGGGGTTGTCACCTTGAAAAAAATCAATTCCCGGAAGGCGATACGTGGCAGCGCGCGCTTCAACCGGAAGCGCGTTCGACAAGCAGGCGGTGCTGCTGGCTTCGTTTTTTAGGACCAGAAATCCGGGATCGTCTCGGCCAGCCTCGGGCCGAGCCGCAGCGGCGCGATCTTTTCGGCAAGCCCGGTGCGGTCGGAGATCTCGACGCCAAGCCCGCAGATGGTCGCGGGACCGGAGGCGGCCTCGAAACGCCCCTTCGGCATCTTCGAAATGAACCGGTTGAGCGGCTCTTCCTTGTCCATGCCGAGCGAAGAATCGTAGTCGCCGCACATGCCGGCGTCGCTCATATAGGCCGTACCGCCATTGAGGATCTGGTGGTCGGCGGTCGGCACGTGCGTATGGGTGCCGACGACGAGGCTGGCGCGGCCATCGACGAAATGGCCGAAGCACTGCTTCTCGCTGGTGGCTTCCGCATGGAAGTCGAAGACAATCGCATCCGCCTGCTCGCCGAGCGGGCAAGCGTCGAGGATGGCTTCCGCCGTCTTGAAGGGATCGTCGAGCTCCGGATGCATGAAGACGCGGCCCATGACGTTGGCGACCAGCACGCGGGCGCCGTTGCGGGCGAAATACAGGTTGGAGCCGCGGCCGGGCGTGCCGGCCGGATAGTTGGCAGGGCGCAGGAACTGGTCGTGCCGCTCGCAGAAGACGACCGCTTCCTTCTGGTCCCAGACGTGATTGCCGGTCGTCACCACATCGGCGCCGGCATTGATCGTCTCGAGAAAGATGTCTTCGGTGATGCCGAAACCGCCGGCGGCATTCTCGCCGTTGACGATGACGAAATCGAGCTTGAGGTCACCAACCAGCCCTGGAAGCCGCTCCCAGACCGCCGTACGGCCCGTCTTGCCCACCATATCTCCCAGAAACAGAAGCCTCATGCTCGCTCAAATCCCACCAGGGCAGCCCCGGCGGAAGCGCGTCAGCGGTTGTTGCGTCCGGAACTGCATAAAACAAAGAGATAGAGCGTCTACACGATCCCGGCCGCGCAGGAAACGCCTTAGATGAAATCAGCGAAAACCGCGCAACGACCTGCCGCCCCCGACCTTTGCGATCTCAAGGCTTTAGCCCACTCCACCGTCTCGGCGAAATGAACTCAGAAATGCCGAAACCCGCTCTCGGTGAGCACGGCGTCGAGCGCGACATCGTGCGGTTCGGCCGGCACGGATGTCACTTCCTGGCAATCGAAGGCGATGCCGATCAGCTTTGGCAGGTGGCCCTTGTTGCGCAGCCGGTCGATGGCGCGGTCGTAATAGCCGGCGCCATAGCCGATCCGGTGGCCGGTCGAATCGAACGCGGAAAGCGGTACGAGCATGATATCCGGATCGAGTTCCGGTGCGTCCGGTCCCGGACCTGTCGTTCCGAATCCGGTGGCGATGACGTCGATGCCATCGAGCAATTCGCGGAAGATGATCGTCTGCTTGTCCATGATCACGGGAAGGCAGAGCCTGGCACCACGCTGCTTCAGCCGCGCCATCAGCGGCCGGATGTCGACCTCGGAGCGGATCGGCCAGAAGCCGGAGACGATATGTCCGGGATCGAGCGCGATGACGTCGCCAGCGTGATCGGCCATGGTCAGGCTCGCTTCGATCCGCATCTCCGCCGACATTGCATCGCGCAATGCCAGCCTCTCCTTGCGCAGTGCTGCCTTCAAATCCCTCGGTGACATCGCATCCTCTCCTGCCAACCCGCCGCCCGCCATCGTCGCCGGAGAAAAATCACTTCCCGAAATGGCACAAGTTCCCCATCTCTCGCCGATTCCCGGGCCGGCCACCAGCCTGTTTACGCAATGGTATCTTTCGCCCACCCACCGACATCGCCGCATTTGCAGCAGATTGCGACAATCATGCCACCCCCTTCCCGGTTCGGCACAGCATTAGCTTTCCATTCATCATGGGCAAGGGTTCCGCTTTCGCGAAACAGGAGCCGCGTGCAAATAAGGACACGATTTCAAATAATTAGCAGGAACTAATGCCCGTGTTCGATGTATGGACGCGCTCCTGCAGGCAGCAGTGGAAAAGCCGACGTCCATGAAGGACCAGATGAACGAACTCGACCCGTTGGAACTGCGTTGCCTGACGCTTGCCGCACGCGGCCGCACGCGCCAGGACATGGTGCGCGAGACCGACATTCCGCTCGATCGGATCGATCGGGCACTAACGGATGCCATGCGTAAGTTGCAGGCGGGCAATCTCGCCGAAGCGGTGTTTCGCGCCGCCAGGCTGGACCTCATCTCCTAGAGCATCCCGCTCTCAAGTGGAATCACTGGAGGCGGAAAGATGCTCTAGAATCAAAGTGCTAAAGCGTCTTTGTGCGTTCACCTGAACGCACGGCGCTCTAGTCCCGTATCTGCCGGCAGATACGCTCACAACAGCCAGTGCGACCGGTAGGCGATCGCCAGCTTTTCCCGCTGCATCATGTCGGCTGCCTCATGATAGATCCCCGCATCGCGCAGGAGCGCCGGCTTGCCTGATGGCACGTCCACCGGCACCTCGGGAAACAGGACGTCGCAAGACCATTGCATCGCTCGACGCCGGAGCGCGATGGAGGCTTCGGAAAACGCGAAGAGGGCAAGCACGCTCATGGAGAATGACCCTGCGCAAGATGATCGAACCAGCCAATCTTCGTCCTCGCGTTGACATCTGACAAACGAATTGCGAGCATGGCTGCTATCAGAATTTCTGATGGATACAACCATGTCCCTCCCCCTCGACAGCGAATTGCTCAGAACCTTTCTTGCGGTCGTCGACACCGGCAATGTCACACGCGCCGCCAATATTGTCGGGCGCACGCAATCCGCCGTCAGCATGCAGATCAAGAAGCTCGAGGACATGCTCGGCGACGCGCTGTTCGAGCGCCACTCGCGTGGCGTCGTGCTGACGCCGCAGGGATTGCGGCTGCTCGACAATGCCAGACGCATCGTCACGCTGCTCGACGACACGGCCACCGCGATGCGCCAGCCCGCTCTCGACGGCGCGGTCCGGATCGGCATACCCGAGGAATACATCAACTCTACCCTGCCGAAAGCGCTCGGAACCTTCGCCGCCATCCACCCCGGCGTCGAAGTGACCGTTCAGCAGGGCGCTTCGATGACCAACATCGCGGCACTGGAAGCCGGCGAGCTCGATCTCACTGTCGTCTTTGAACCCGGCGGGCGCACGAAGAACGAAGTGCTCATGATGGACCCGACCGTCTGGGTGACCTCGGAGCAGCACCGCACCGACGAGCGGCGACCGCTCCCGATCGCCACCTATACCTATCTGGAAGGCGGTTGGTGCGACGACCTCGCCCAGCGCAATCTCAGGAAATGCCGCCTGGAAAGCCGCGTGGCCTATGTCAGCCGCACGAGCGGCGGCTTGATGGCTGCAGTGGTGTCGGGCCTTGCCATTGCGCCGCTCGCCCGCAGCAGCATTCCGGCCGGGTGCCGCGAACTGACGGCCGATGACGGCTATGAAGTGATCGACCACTCCAACGTCGTGTTGCGGGTATCGAAAGCGGGGAACGGCAAGGACCGGATCGTCGAGGCCATGGCCGACGCCATTCGCCGGGCCTTTGCCGGAGATTGAACGGCTGCCTGAAGGGGGGGAGAAGGTGCGATCCACACAACCGATGGATAGTTTACGATCCCGGGTACCTACAAAGTAGGTGGGCGCCATGTGTCCAGACCCACGAGCCCGGACAGGGACGGCTCCCTTGAGATCGAGTATGGCCCCGGGGATTGTGGTTCCTGTCGGGAAGCGCAGACCGCAGTCGATATATAAAGTGTCTCGGTGCTTCGCGCCAGAGGCTCGCCACCGAAACCTTTAGCTTGCTGGTGTCGTGGTGCGGCCGTTCAGCTTGGCGGCAATGCTGTGGATCTGCGCGGTGACTTCGCTGAGCGCAGAGGCCAGCGCCTCCTCGCTCTTCATCTGGTCGGAAAGTGCGGCATCGCGACCATCAGTCAGATTGCCGACCTCGGCCTCGAGGCTCTTCAGCCGGCGGTTGACCTCGCTGAGCTCGTCCATGACCATGATGCCGGCCATGACGGTGAGGCGCAGATCGCCGATCTCGCCAAACTGGCTCTTGAGATGTCCGACATACTGATCGAATTTCGTGGCAAGCTCGGTCAGGTGACCTTCCTGCCCTTCCTCGCAGGCCATCCGGTAGGCCTTGCCGTCGATCGATACTGTGACCTGCGCCATGTCGCTTTATCCTAGCGGTCGAGCACCGCCCGAATGGTTTCCATCGCCGTCACGAGGCGGCGGGAAACCTCGCGGTTAACCTCCTCGAGCCGGTTCGCCCGGAACTGCGACTGGTCGAGTTCCTGTGCCAGTCGCGACCGGTCGGTGTTGACACGCCGAACCTCGCCTTCGAACTCGCCGAAATCCCGTTCCCTGTCAAACCGACCGTCGATCGCATTCTCCAGGGATTGCACTGCGTTCCGCAGTTCATCGATCGCCGCTTTGACAGTCTTTGCCGGCATGTGTTCCGAATACCTCGCCCGTGAGGCCGAATCGCCCGAATCCCGTCCGCCGCTTCGGCTCGATCTTTTTTAAACCTATTACGTAAGTCTCAACAATGCCAAGCTCCGCAAACAACTACGGAAGCTGTGGATGGATTGCGTAGCCGGCTTTCTTCAACGGCAGTGCGAAAGCTCTGTTGCATTGCGAGACAAGGACCGGAACGACCTGCCGTCAAATGGCCGCGGAAGGCCCGTATTTATTGACTCGCACGGCGCACCTGCTATGTGTCAGCCGCTTCTTGCGCGGTCTTTGGAGGATAGAGACCGTTCCCTGACCACCGAACGCAAAACGGAACAGTCATGATCTCTCGCGAAAAACACGACCGGATGGCAAATGCGATCCGTTTCCTTTCCATGGATGCCGTCGAGAAGGCAAATTCCGGCCACCCAGGCCTGCCCATGGGTGCAGCCGACATAGCGACAGTCCTCTTCACGCGCTATCTGAGCTTTGACCCCAAGAACCCCTCCTGGCCGAACCGCGACCGCTTCGTGCTGTCGGCCGGCCATGGCTCGATGCTGCTCTATTCGCTGCTCTATTTGACCGGCTACGAAGACATCACCATCGACGAGATCAAGAACTTCCGCCAGCTCGGCGCCCGCACCGCCGGCCACCCGGAATACGGCCACGCCGCCGGCATCGAGACGACCACCGGTCCGCTCGGCCAGGGCCTTGCCAATTCCGTCGGCATGGCGATCGCCGAACGCAAGCTTCGCGACGAATTCGGTTCCGACCTGATGGAGCACTATACCTATGTGCTCGCCGGTGACGGCTGCCTGATGGAAGGCATCAGCCAGGAAGCGATTTCGCTCGCCGGCCACCTGAAACTCAACAAGCTGATCGTCTTCTGGGACGACAACAACATCTCGATCGACGGCCCGATCTCGATCGCCGACTCGACCGACCAGCACGCCCGCTTCCGCGCCTGCCACTGGAACACCATCGCCGTCGACGGCCATGACCCGGAAGCGATCGCCGCCGCGATCGATGAGGCCCAGAAGTCCGACAAGCCGACGATGATCGCCTGCAAGACGACGATCGGCTTCGGTGCGCCGAACAAGGCCGGCACCCACAAGGTCCACGGCTCGCCGCTCGGCGCCGAGGAAATCGCCGCCACCCGCAAGGCACTCGGCTGGGAAGCCGAAGCCTTCGTCGTTCCCTCCGACGTGCTCGACGCCTGGCGTCTGGCCGGCCTGCGCTCGACCAAGACGCGCAAGGAATGGGAAGAGCGCCTCGAAAAGAGCGATGCCGAGAAGAAGGCCCAGTTCGTTCGCCGCTTCTCCGGCGAGCTCGAAGGCCGTCTGTCCTCCGCCATCGACGACTACAAGAAGAAGCTCGCTGAAACCAAGCCGTCGCCGGCAACCCGCAAGGCTTCCGAAGACGCGCTCGAAGTCATCAACGGCGTTCTCGCCGAAACCATCGGCGGCTCGGCCGACCTGACCGGCTCGAACAACACCAAGACGAGCCAGACCAAGTCGATCACGCCTGACGATTTCTCCGGCCGCTACATCCACTGGGGTGTGCGCGAGCACGGCATGGCCGCTGCCATGAACGGCATGGCGCTGCATGGCGGCGTCATTCCCTATTCCGGCGGCTTCCTGATCTTCTCGGACTATTGCCGTCCGTCGATCCGCCTCGCCGCGCTGATGGGCATCCGCGTCATCCACGTGCTGACGCACGATTCCATCGGCCTCGGCGAAGACGGCCCGACGCACCAGCCGGTCGAGCACATGGCAGCACTTCGCGCCATTCCGAACCTCCTGATGTTCCGCCCGGCGGACGCCACGGAAACGGCGGAATGCTGGCAGCTGGCGCTCGAAAGCCACAACCGGCCGTCCGGCATTGCGCTCACCCGCCAGAACCTGATGGCCGTTCGCACCGAGTATGAGGAAGAAAACCTCTGCGCTCACGGCGCCTATGACCTGATCTCGGCCGCCGACGCCAAGGTGACGATCTTCGCCACCGGCTCGGAAATCGAAATCGCCGTCAAGGCCTGCCAGGCACTGACCGCCAAGGGCATCTCGACGCGCGTCGTCTCCGTTCCCTGCTTCGAGCTCTTTGCCGAACAGAGCGAAGACTACCAGCAGGCGATCATCGGCAACTCGCCGGTCAAGATCGCCGTCGAAGCCGGCATCCGCCAGGGCTGGGATCATTTCATCGGCAGCGACGGCGCCTTCATCGGCATGTCGTCCTTCGGTGCCTCCGGTCCCTACAAGGACCTTTACAAGCACTTCGGCATCACGCCCGAGGCGGTGGTCGCCGCTGCGGAAGCAAAGCTTTCCTGATCAAGTTGCGGGGCGCGCCGAAAGGCGCGCCCCGATTTTTTCGTACTACGTCATCCAGACAGGGAGAGACCCGATATGACAGTAAAAGTCGCCATCAACGGTTTTGGCCGCATCGGCCGCAACGTGCTCCGCGCGATCGTCGAATCCGGCCGCACCGACATCGAAGTCGTTGCCATCAACGATCTCGGCCCCGTTGAAACCAACGCCCACCTGCTGCGCTATGACTCCATCCACGGTCGTTTCCCGGCCGAGGTGAAGGTCGAAGGCGACACGATCACCGTCGGCGGCCGCAAGCCGATCAAGGTCACGGCGATCAAGGATCCGGCAACGCTTCCGCACAAGGAACTCGGCGTCGACATCGCCATGGAGTGCACCGGCATCTTCACCGCCCGCGACAAGGCTGCAGCGCACCTGACCGCCGGCGCCAAACGCGTCATCGTTTCGGCTCCGGCCGACGGCGCTGACCTGACGGTCGTCTACGGCGTCAACCACGACCAGCTGACCAAGGACCACCTGGTCATCTCCAACGCATCGTGCACCACGAACTGCCTGGTTCCGGTCGTCAAGGTCCTGAACGATACCATCGGCATCAGCCACGGCTTCATGACCACGATCCACTCCTACACGAACGACCAGCCGTCGCTCGACCAGATGCACAAGGACCTCTACCGCGCCCGCGCTGCCGCTCTGTCGATGATCCCGACCTCGACCGGTGCTGCCAAGGCCGTTGGCCTGGTTCTGCCGGAACTGA
This sequence comes from Ensifer sp. Root278, assembly GCF_001429285.1. Lineage (GTDB taxonomy): Bacteria > Pseudomonadota > Alphaproteobacteria > Rhizobiales > Rhizobiaceae > Ensifer. Next base: position 249,637 of record NZ_LMJJ01000041.1, on the reverse strand, counting down.
AGGGCAAGCTCGACGGCACGTCGATCCGCGTTCCGACCCCGAACGTCTCGGTCGTCGACTTCAAGTTCGTCGCCAAGCGCAACACCTCGGTCGAGGAAATCACCAACGCCATCAAGGCCGCCTCCAACGGCGCGCTCAAGGGCGTTCTCGGCTACACGGAAGAGCCTCTCGTTTCGCGCGACTTCAACCATGACAGCCACTCCTCGATCTTCGCGATCGACCAGACCAAGGTCGTCGAAGGCAACTTCGTGCGTATCCTCACCTGGTACGACAACGAGTGGGGCTTCTCGAACCGCATGGCCGACACGGCGGTCGCGTTCGCCAAGCTCATCTAAGTCAGATGTTTCGCGCCCTTTCTCCAAAGACGGTCCGCTGGCGTCCGCTGGAAGGGGAAGGGCTCGAACACCTGACGCTGACGCAAACCGAAACAGCCGACGGCGCGGTCATCCGCGCCGTCGGCGTTCTGATCGGCAACCGCGGCGGCACGCCCTATGGCGTGCGCTACCGGATCGATTGCGACGACACTTGGCACGTTCGCAAGCTCATGGTCGACACGACGGACGGCCGGAGCCTGCATCTGCGCTCGGACGTCCCGGGCCAATGGATGACGGCGCGAGGCGCTCCCCTCTCCGAGTTCGATGGTTGCATCGATATCGACCTCGCCGGTACACCCTTCACCAACACGCTGCCGATCCGCCGGCTCGACCTCGGTCGCCAGTCCGGCACTGTAAAGCTCAAGATGCTCTACGTGCCGTTCGACACGTTCGAGCCCGTCGTGGACGGCCAGCACTACACCTGCCTCGATGATTTCAGGCTCTACCGCTACGAGGCCGAGGATCGCAGCTTTGCCGCGGACCTGCCCGTGGACGAGGACGGCCTCGTCATCCACTATCCCACCCTTTTCCAAAGACTATCACCGGAGACTATCTGATGACTTTCAAGACCCTCGACGATCTGACCGACATCGCCGGCAAGCGCGTGCTGGTGCGCGTCGATCTCAACGTGCCGGTCAAGGACGGCGTGGTGACGGACGCGACCCGCATCGAGCGTGTGGCGCCGACCATCCGCGAACTGGCCGAAAAGGGCGCCAAGGTCATCCTGCTCGCCCATTTCGGTCGCCCGAAGGGTGAACCGGTCGCCGACATGTCGCTGAAGACGATTGCGCCGGCGGTCGAGGACGTGCTCGACCAGCGCGTCCACTTCGGCGCCGACTGCATCGGCGACAAGGCGAAGAACGCCATTGCCGAAATGAGCGACGGCGACGTGCTGCTGCTCGAAAACACCCGCTTCCACAAGGGCGAGGAAAAGAACGAGCCGGCCTTCGTCGAAGCGCTTGCCGCCAACGGCGACATCTACGTCAACGATGCCTTCTCCGCCGCCCACCGCGCTCATGCCTCGACCGAGGGCCTTGCCCATCACCTGCCGGCCTATGCCGGCCGCACCATGCAGGCCGAACTCGAAGCGCTCGAAAAGGGCCTCGGCCAGCCGAAGCGGCCGGTCGTCGCGATCGTCGGCGGCGCCAAGGTCTCGACCAAGATCGACCTCCTCCAGAACCTCGTGACCAAGGTCGACGCGCTCGTCATCGGCGGCGGCATGGCCAACACCTTCATCGCCGCCAAGGGCATCAATGTCGGCAAGTCGCTCTGCGAGCATGACCTCGCCGACACCGCCAAGGCGATCATTGCTGCCGCCGACAAGGCCGGCTGCGCCATCGTTCTGCCGGACGACGGCGTCATCGCCCGCGAGTTCAAGGCCGGCGCCGACAACGAAGTGGTCGATATCAACGCCATTCCCGCCGATGCCATGGTTCTCGACGTCGGTCCGAAGTCGATCGCCGCCGTCAACGACTGGATCTCCAAGGCCGAAACGCTCGTCTGGAACGGTCCGCTCGGCGCCTTCGAGATCGCCCCCTTTGACAGGGCGACGGTTGCCGTTGCCAAGCACGCGGCCGCCCGCACCCGCCAGGGATCGCTGGTCTCGGTTGCCGGCGGTGGTGATACCGTCGCAGCACTGAACCATGCCGAAGTCGCCGACGATTTCAGCTATGTCTCGACCGCCGGCGGCGCATTCCTGGAGTGGATGGAAGGTAAGCCGCTCCCGGGCGTCGACATCCTCAAGCAGAAGTAACGCATCCAATCGGCGCGCGGACACAACCGCCGCGCGCCGGTCAATCAAGAAAAAATCTTGATTGTTCAATCGATTAAAAAATTTTAAATCGTTTTAGTCGCTTTTCTCGCCATTTTCCTGGACAATTTCGCCTGTTACTCGCGCCTCGTTTGGAGCGTGGCGGCTGCCCTGTGCGCCGTCGGTCCGAAACTGTTTGTTTCAGTACCTGCCTGGTCCCTGGTGATCAGCGCTGTCTAGGGAGAAAAACATGAGCGAAAGACTGGAAGACATCGCAATTGCCATGGTCGCCAACGGCCGGGGGCTGCTCGCCGCCGACGAGTCTACGGCCACGATCAAGAAGCGTTTCGATACGATCGGCCTCGAATCCACCGAGACCTCCAGGCGCGATTACCGCGAGATGCTGCTGCGCGCCGACAAGGCGATGCGCAAGTACATCTCCGGTGTCATTCTCTATGAGGAAACCCTGTTTCAGCATGCCGTCGACGGCACGCCGCTGGTCGAAATCATCCGTGCCGCCGGCGCGATCCCCGGCATCAAGGTCGACGCCGGCGCCAAGCCGATGACCAATTTCCCGGCAGAGACGATCACCGAAGGCCTCGATGGCCTCGCGCAGCGGCTGGCGAAATATTACGAAGCCGGCGCGCGCTTTGCCAAATGGCGTGGCGTGATCGCCGTCTCCGATACCCTGCCGAGCCCGGGCGCCGTTCGTGCCAACGCTCATGCGCTCGCCCGTTATGCCGCCCTTTGCCAGGAAGCCGGCATCGTGCCGATCGTCGAGCCGGAGGTGCTGATGGATGGAGCGCCAGGCGACCATTCGATCGACCGCGCGGAGGAAGTGACGGAGTGGGCGCTGCGCACCACCTTCGAGGAACTGGCCGCCATGCGCGTCAGACTCGAAGGCATGATCCTGAAACCGAGCATGGTCATCGACGGCAAGAAGGCCCGCAAGGCTTCCGTCGCCGAGGTGGCCGAGCGCACGATAAGGGTGCTGAAACGCACGGTGCCTTCGGCCGTGCCTGGCATCGCTTTCCTTTCCGGCGGTCAGTCGACCGAAGAGGCGACGGCCCATCTTTCGGCGATGAACGCCACCCACGACCTGCCGTGGAAACTCACCTTTTCCTATGGCCGAGCCCTGCAGCAGGAGGCACTCAACGCCTGGCACGGCAAGGCCGACAACATCGGCGATGGCCAGCGTGCCTTCTCGCATCGCGCTGAGATGTGCAGCCTTGCGGCCAAGGGCACCTGGAAGAAGGATCTCGAGAAGGCCGCATAAGGCATGGTCGAGAGATGAGATCCGAGGGGCCGCAAGTCGGCCCCTCTTTGCTTCGGCTACATCCGCAGCAGGAATGCGTCGTCAACATCGCGGAGCGCCTGGACAGCAGGGCCAGCCAAGAGCTGGCTGCCCGTGCCGGATGGAACTTGTCACCGGAACAAGTTGGCGCCTTTGACGCGTGCGAACGCTGGCTTAAGTCTTGGCTTCACAGCCAACCGTAGAGAAAGCCGGTGCCATGACCTCCGCCGCCTCGCCACAATCCATCGCCTACGTCACTGTCGACGTCTTTACCGCTGAGCGTTTCGCCGGCAACCAACTCGCGGTCATCCCGGATGCCCGGGGCCTGAGCGACCAGCAGATGCAGGCGATCGCGACCGAGTTCGGCTACTCCGAAGTCACCTTCGTGCTGCCGCCGCGCGACCCCGCCAACACGGCGGAGGTCCGGATCTTCACGCCGACGATGGAGATTCCCTTTGCCGGTCACCCGAATGTCGGCACCGCCTTCGTGCTCGGCCGACAGAAGGAAATCTTCGGCCGTGTGCCCGGCGGCATCCTGCGCTTCGAGGAAAAGGCGGGGCTCGTCGAGGCAACATTGTCGCGGGAGAAGGGCGAGGTCATCGGTGCCCGCATCGTCGTTCCGCGCGGTCTGACGGCCGGCCCGGAAATCGACGCCGGGACGATCGCTGCCTGCGCATCGCTCACATCGGAAGCCATCAGCACGCGCATCCATACGCCTATCCGGCTTTCCGTCGGCCTGCCCTTCGCGGTCGCGGAAATCAGTGATATCGCGTCACTTTCGACGGCGCGGCCGAATGTTACGGCCTTCCATGCAGCGAATGCGCGCTACAAGCCCGAGGAAGACAGCTTCAGTCTGTTCCTTTATGCACGATCGCCGCAAACGCCGTGGCAGATCCGGGCGCGCATGTTCGCGCCACTCGACAATGTCAACGAAGACCCCGCCACCGGCAGCGCCTCGGCCGCCCTTTCGGCCTATCTCGTCTCGCTGCTGCCGAACCAGGATATCGATGTCGAAATCGCGATCGAGCAGGGCGTGGAGATGGGCCGGCGGAGCCTCATCGGGGCGCATGTCCGCAAGCAGGGCGGCATCGTTCGCCAAGTCAGCCTTTCCGGCAATTGCATCAGTGCGATGCGCGGTCTGATCGACCTGTAGCGCTTTCCCGCGGCGACCGTTAGAGCATTTCACTGTTTCAATGAAACAGTGAAATGCTCTAACTGTTTGAAATTGCGCAATTCCGGACGGAAAACCGTTTCACACTTTTCCTCGAATTGCTCTAGGCGGCCTCGCCGGGCTCCGGCAACAGCTTCAGAATATCGGCGAACATATCCTGCCATTCGGCGTCGTCCATCTCGGCGAAACCGAAACCGCGCAACAGGAAGACGCCCTCGGTGGCGAGGAAGGCAAGCCGCGCCCGGCGCCCAGCCTCCGTCGACAGGTCGATGCCATCGAGGCGCGCGCGGTACCAGGCGCGGTTCTTCGCCATATGCTCTTCCCGCTGCAAAAGGGCTGCCATCATGCCGGATGTGCGGGCATTGTCGGCCGTGTTCATTCGCGCAGTCACCGACGCATGGGCGCGCATCGCCTTGACCGGATCAGGATCGTCGCCGCCCTCGGCCGCAACCGCGGTGTCGAACTCGTTGAACCAACGCTCCATCATCGCGTCGATCAGACCGTCCTTGTTGCCAAAGCAATATTGCACGCCGCCCTTGGTGATGCCGGCCGCCTTGGCGACGGCATCGATCGTCAGGCCGGCAGCGCCGACGGCGTTCACGATCGCCTCCGCCGCATCCAGAACCTTGTTACGATCGATTGTTCGACGTCGTCCCATCTTGACTTCCTATTTCAAATCCATACGTACGTATTTAAATAATGACCCTGACGTTAACAAGACCTAGCCCCCAATTCCCTGTGGGTGGCCAATTGAGGTGTACTATGCATCCGCAAAATCGCTGGCTCATTCTGGCCATCGTATCGAGCGCACTCCTTTTGATCGTCGTCGATATGACGGTGCTCTATACTGCCCTTCCCCGCCTGACCCATGACCTCGGCGCGAGCGCATCCGAGAAGCTCTGGATCGTCAACGCCTACGCCCTCGTCGTCGCCGGCCTTCTGCCTGGCCTCGGCACGCTCGGCGATCGGCTCGGGCACAAGACGCCCTTCATCGTCGGTCTCGCGGTCTTCGGCGTCGCGTCGCTGATTGCCGCCTACGCGCCCACCCCTGCGATCCTGATCGGCGGGCGTGTGCTGCTTGCAGTCGGCGCCGCGCTGATGATGCCGGCCACGCTGTCGATCATCCGCCTCACCTTCACCGACGAGCGCGAGCGGGCGCTGGCGATCGGAGTCTGGGCCGCGATCGCCTCCGGTGGTGCCGCCATCGGACCGGTGCTTGGCGGCTTCCTGCTCGAATATTTCTGGTGGGGCTCGGTCTTCCTCATCAACGTGCCGATCGTCGTCATTGCCCTCCTGCTCGGCCTCGTCGTGCTGCCGAACACATCAGGCAATCCGAAACATCCGTGGGATGCACTCGGATCGTTCCAGATCATGGTCGGTCTCGTCGGTCTCGCCTATGCCGTCAAGGAAACGAGCAAGCGCGAACCATCGCTGGAAGCTGGCCTCGCCGCCGTCGTGATCGGCGCCATCGCGCTCATTCTTTTCGTGCGCCGCCAGCGCCGGAGCCCGCATCCGTTGATCGATTTCAGCCTCTTCCGCAATGCGGCGTTTTCCTCCGGCGTCGCTGCCGCGCTGGTCGCATCCGCCTCGATCGTCGGCATCGAGCTGGTCCTGAGCCAGCAGTTGCAGCTCGTGGATGGTCTTTCGCCGCTTCAGGCCGGCCTCTTCATTCTGCCAATCCCACTCGCGGCGTTCGTCGCCGGTCCGCTGACCGGCACCCTGCTGCCGCGTCTCGGCGCGGAAGTGGTGCTGCGCTCCGGCCTCATTCTCGCGGCCCTCGGTCTCGGCGGATACCTGCTGGCCCATGAGGCCGGCGCGCTGACCCAGATCGTCACCCTCGTCGTCCTCGGCCTCGGCATCGGCGCCTCGATGACCGCCGCCTCCAGCGCCATCATGTTCAACGCCCCGCCGGAGCGGGCAGGCATGGCGGCATCGATCGAGGAGGTCTCGTTCGAGCTCGGCGGCGCGATCGGCATTGCCGTTCTCGGCACCGTCATGTCGGTCGTCTACACCGCCTTCCTCGTGCTGCCGGAGGGTGCAGCCATTTCGCCGATGGCCCGCGACAGCCTCGACGAAGCCCTGCTTCTCGCCGAGAAACTGCCGGCGGATGTGGCTGGCGAACTGGTAACCCGCGCCCGGCTCGCCTTCGAGCAGGCCTTTACCGCAGTCGTGATCGTGGCGACGGCCATGCTCTTTGTCACCGGCGCGGCCATCTGGTGGTTGACGGGTGGCCGCAGCACTGCGCCGGCGGAATCCCGTCAGGCAAGCCACCACTGAAAGCAACCGCCGGCACCCTCCGGCGGTTAGCGCAACCCCGCCTCGCATTGCGCGATCGCCTCGACCATCGCCTGGAAGCGGACATGGTGGCGAACCGCGTCGAGGTCGGAATCCTGCTTGAACCAGAGCAGCTGGTAGCATGAACTCTGTGGCAGCAAGGTTTCGAGCAGGTCGAGCGCCGCATCGGTATCGCCGAGGATGGAATAAACGCAGGCCGTATTGTACCGCGCGACCACGTCGTCGGGATCGATTGCCAGAGCGCGCGCCGCCCATTCCCGGGCGCGCTGGGCTTCGCCCATATGAGCGAGGGCCAACGCGCCGCGATGCGCGGGGCCGGAGTTTTCCGGATTGAGCTCCAGCGCCCGCTCCGCCCGAGATATCCCGATCCTTGCCCATTGCGCACGTTCGACGTCACGGCCGAGCGATTTATAGGCGCTCATGAGATGGATCGGCGACAGATAGTCGTCCGGCCGAATGTCAGCAGCGCGCTTGAAGAACTGGATCGCCGTTTCGAAGGCACCCTGCATAAACAGGAAACGGGCGTAATGGAAATTCGCCTCATAGAGGCCGGCATCGAGCGTCAACGCCCGCTCGAATTCGGCGACCGCCTCATCGTCCTGGCCGTCCTGGTGCAGCACCAGGCCGCGTGAGGCATGAGCCTCCGCAAGGTTCGGATCGATCTCCAGCGCTTTCGCGGTTGTGGAAAGAATGCTTTGCAGCGGGAACTCGTCCTCGTGCCAGTCGCGCAGCGCCGACTCGCAATCGGCGATGCCGGCATAGGCGCGGGCAAAGTTTGGGTCGAGTTCCACCGCCTTCAGGAACATGCGCCGGGCCAAGAGCAGATAGGACCGGGTCCAGGCATGCGAAAACTGCCGGCCGCGCAGGTAGTAGGTATAAGCTTCGACGCTCGTGGTCGGGTCGTTCTCGATCGCTTGTCTCTCCGCCGGCAAAAGCTTGATCTTGAGCTGATCGACGATGGCGTGGGTGATCTCGTCCTGAATGGCGAAGATATCGGTCAGGTCGCGGTCGTAGCGGTCGGCCCAGAGATGGGTACCGGTCAAGGCATCGATCAGCTGGCCGGTGATGCGCACCCGCGAACCCGCCTTGCGCACGCTGCCCTCGAGGATGTAGCGGACGCCCAGTTCCTGGGCCACCTGCTTCACCTTCACCGACCGCCCCTTGTAGGTGAATACCGTGTTGCGGGCGACGACATGCAGCTTCGAAATTTTCGACAGATCCGTGATGATGTCTTCGGTGATGCCGTCGGAGAAATATTCCTGCTCGGGATCATGGCTCATGTTGGTGAACGGAAGCACGCCGACCGAGAGCCCGTAGCCGTCATCAAGCACGATGGGGCCGACCCCGCTTGGCGCCGCCGCAACTTTCGTCGGCGCACCGAGCGCCACCGAATAGACATGCACGCACGCGGCAATGTTCTTCAGCGTGTGCTCACCCTTGTCGATGAAGCCGATATCGAGGCGCGTACCGACGTGATCGCGCACCGTGGCGGAAACGGCAACGCCGGATGGTTCCGCCAGCCCTTCGAGACGGGCGGCGACATTGACGCCATCGCCGAAGATATCTCCATCCTCGACGATGATATCGCCGAGATGCACGCCGATGCGTAGCTCGATGCGCTTTAGCTGCGGCACGCTTTCATTGCGGATCAGCATGCCGCGCTGAATATCGACGGCGCAGGCGACCGCATTCACCACGCTCGCAAACTCGACGAGAATGCCGTCGCCGGTCAGCTTGACGATGCGGCCCTTGTGGCGGTGGATCTTGGGATCGACGAGTTCATTCTTGTGTCGCTTCATCGCGGCCAGTGTGCCGGTCTCGTCAGCGCCGATCAGGCGGCTGTATCCCACGACATCGGCGGCGAGAATGGCAGCGAGACGGCGTTCCAAGAAACCCTCGAATTCACTTCCGGAGTGAAAGAGGTAATCTAGCGCGTTATTCCCCATCTGTCCTGCGCCCTTTTGTAGTTGTAGCGAATATACGTACAACCCAATAGCATCGCGCAATCGGCCCCGGAGTTTCCAAAGAAACGGGTAGTTAGAGGCAAGATGGCCCGGTTAAGGCCGGATCAGCACGGTCACCATCATCATGACGATGGCGAAGACCGCGATCTTCCAGAAGTCGCGGCGGCGGCGCAGGCCCGGGATCCCGAGTGGCCACAGAAGCTGGATAATCATTGCCAGGAGCAGGATAAGGGCGAGCGCCTTCTGCATATTGCCCTCGTCTTCCGGGAGGCTGCCTCAACCGGCCAAGCGTTCACAACGCCGGCACACTTCGTCGCACGGAGCACCGCTTCCCCCAAGGGCTAGCGATACGCTGCGCTTGGCAAAAAGGGCTAGTGTTTTCGCGGACGATTTGCAATGACCGGCAACCGCTTGTTTCCTTCAATCTCTCCGGTCAAAGGAAACAAGCGGCAAATCAAGGCACTGTAATCAAAGCGCTGTAGAGAGAAACCGGCTGGCAATTCACCAGGCACCGCCCTAACTTGCTGACGGCAGAACGAATTTCGGATGGATGATGAGAAAGAACCTGCTCCCGGTCGCTGCCCTCCTGCTCGGCACCTTGTTTCTCTTTCTGGGCAATGGTCTTCAGGGACTGCTTCTTCCCGTTCGCGGTACTGCTGAGGGATACCCGACCACCATCCTCGGTCTGATCGGTACGTCCTGGGCGGCCGGCTTCGTCCTCGGGTGCTTCTTCGCCCCGAATGTCGTCAAGCGCATCGGCCATGTGCGCGCCTTCAGCGTCTTTGCTTCTCTCATCGCCATCGTCGCGCTGTTGACCGGCATCATGATCGATCCGACCTGGTGGCTGATCCTGCGCGCGCTCACCGGCTTCTCCACCGCCGGCACGTCGATGATCATCGAAAGCTGGCTGAACGAGCGCGCCACCAATGAGAGCCGCGGCGTCATCTTCTCGCTCTATATCGCCATCACGCTTTTCGGCGTCGTCGGCGGCCAGATGATGATCCCCTTTGGCGACACCTCGACCAGCATCTTCTTCATGATCTGCGGCATCCTCTATTGTGTCGCCATGCTGCCGACCTTGATGTCCAAGGCCGCCTCGCCGCAACCGCTGAAGAAGGTCAGCCTCGACCTGCGCGGCCTCTACCGGAACTCGCCGGTTTCGTTCCTCGGCATCCTGCTCGTCGGCATCGCCAATGGCGCCTTCGGCACGCTTGGCGCCGTCTTCGGGCGACAGGCCGGCCTTTCCGACAGCACGGTTGCGGCAATGATGAGCGTGGCGATCTTCGCGGGCGCGGTGATGCAGCTTCCGGCAGGCCGCCTCTCCGACCGCATCGACCGTCGCTATGTCCTGGCTACCCTTGCCGGCGTCGGCGCCGTCGCCGGCCTGCTCATCTTCCTGATCGAGCCGAGTCAGGTCTGGATCGTGCTGACGCTGATCGCAATCTATGGCGCCGCCGCCAACGCGCTCTATCCGATCGCCGTTTCCCACGCCAACGACTTTGCAACCGCCGAAGACTTCGTGAAGGTCTCCGGTGGCCTGCTGCTGCTCTATGGCATCGGCACGATCATCGGCCCGACGATCGGCGGTCCGGTCATGACGGCAACCGGTCCGTACGGTTTGTTCATGATTACCGCCTGCGCCCACATTTTGATCACAGCCTATGCCATCATCCGCAGCCGGATGCGCGCGCCCGTGCCGGTCGCCGACCGCGACGCCTTCTCGCCGGTCAATGCCGGCGCGCCGACGACACCGGAAAGCCTGCAGCTTTCGCCGCGCGCTGCCCCGTTCGAGGAAGCGCATAGCGAACCGGACAACAACCAGAAATGGGAGGATCAGACGGATGAGCCTGTTTGACGACGACCGACCACAAAAGAAGCTGGTGCACGAAATCGGCAGCGATCTTTCACTGCTTTCAGTCGATGAACTCACCCAGCGTATCGCCCTGTTGACGGAGGAAATCGCCCGGCTCGAAGCCGAGCGGACGCGCAAATCCGCGAGCCGCTCAGCCGCCGAAGGCCTGTTTCGCTGAGACCTTGCGGGAGCGGCCGCAGCGCAGCAAAACGAGGCGCGTTTAACCGCAAATTAAGCATTATCTGCGATTGTCGGGGTATCCGGAGCTTTCCGGTTTCAGACAATTTCTCCGACTGGCGAATGGGTCTGATTTTTCTCCCTGTTTTACCTTGAGAGCCGCTTTTCGCGGCTCTTTTTTTGTTTTGGCATAGCTTTCGCTAAAGAACTGTGGAGATTAACCCTTTCTTAAGAATACCCTTGCGCGAAATGCGCTATCGGATCATTCTTCGAGCATAGAGACGGGCAAGGATTTATTTCCTATAACTGTCCACTACCTGACTGTCGTGATGCGTTTGAACCAGGGAAAACAGGTCATGTCCGAGAGAGGATTGAATACGGTCAGTTTCGCAGGACACGCAGCGTCCTCGGCACAATTCAAGACGCTCTATTCGGAAGGCATGGGTCTGGTCGAGGAAACGGCGACATACCTCGATGGTCCCGGCCGCGCCGCCTCGAAGGTTCTGCCGCGCATGGCGTCGGTGCTCTATGCAGCCGAGTCCATGCGGCTTACCACCCGCCTGATGCAGATGGCGTCGTGGCTGCTGCTGCAGCGCGCCGTCAACAACGGTGAGATGAGCCGTGACCAGGTGATGTCGGAAAAGAGCAAGGTGCGCCTCGACAGCTTCAACGTCGACAAGTCCGCTCCCGGCTGGGCCGAACTGCCGGAATCCTTCCGCGACCTTATCGAGCGCTCGCTGCGCCTGCAGAACCGCGTCGCCCTGCTCGACCGCGAAATCTACCGCCCGCACGAAGCCGCCGCCATCGTTCCGGACAACCAGAACGGCGTCAAGGCGCAGATCAAGCTGCTGCAGACGGCCTTCGGCACCAACTGAGAGCTCTTCGCTTCAGCGTGCGGAAAACAGAACCCGGCCATCGCCGGGTTTTTTGTTTCTCGCGTCGCTGGTGTCACTATCGCGCGCGCCGCATCTTCGCCAGCAGAAGCAGCACCAGCACGCAACTAAGGAAACCAAGAGCCAGCGGCAGTCCCCGATGGCCAAGCCACTGCATGGCTAGTCCTGTCGCGGGCGACCCCACGATGCCGCCGAGACCCCACGCAACCGCGAAAGCCGCATTGCCGGCGATCAGGGCCTGGCCGGTGAAACGTTCGCCGAGCTGGATCAACGACATCGTGTAGATGCCGAACGAGACCCCGCCCCAGAGGAAGACGAGCGGCCAGACGAGCCAGGAATTGAAGGCCCATGGCAGCAGCAGGCACCCGACCAGCGAGACCAGCACACAGAACAACATCGCCCGCATCGAGCCCATCTGCTCGGCCATGCGCCCGAGAAATATCTGAAGCAGCGCATTGCCGGCGATGAAACAGGTAATGAGAGAGGCGATACGCTCCACGGTGCTTCCGAGCGTGGCACCATAGGTGGCAAGCATCGAAAGCAGGATCTGCTCGAAAGCGGCAGCGGTGAAAACCGCAAACAGAAGAAGAGGTGCCAGCGCCAGGAAGCCGCCGACGGAAGTTGCCTCGCCATCCTGCGGCATATCAGGCAGGCGCGGCACGACTGCGAGCAAGATCATGCCGCAGAGAAGGAAAGCCACGATGCCGATGAGGAAGGGCGACCAGCCCTCCGTGCCGACGAGGCCGAGCGACAGCGGACCGATGGCGAAGCCGCCCGAAACAATCGAAGAATAGAGCCCCATGATGCGGCCCCGGCGCGACGGCGGGGTGATCGTGATCAGCCAGGTTTCGCTGATCACGGAAAGCGGATTGGCAAAGAAGCCGAGCAGGAAACGCAGCGGCATCCAGGCCCAGAGCTCCTGGGTCCAGGCGATCGCGATCAGCGTTAGCGCGGCAAACAACGAGCAAAGAATAGCAAGCCACGCCGCGCCGAAGCGCCGAACCAGCGCCGGAATGAGGGGAGCGGAAACGATGAAACCCAGCGGCGTCATCGCCGCCGACAGGCCGATCAGTCCCGGTGTCGTTCCCTGCCGCTCCAGAATGAAGCTGAGCAGCGGATAGGTCAGCCCCTGGGCGACCGCAAACACCGTGACCGTTGCGATGGTGCCGGCTATCGCCGCCCACAGGATTGGCTGTTCGCGCGGTAAGGTCATGTCGCGTAATTGACGACGCTGCGTCGCACGCAGAGACTCTTGGTCCGATATCATTTCGACACGCCCCTCATGCCTGCCAGAGATGTTTGGCGATTTCGATCTCGACCTGTCGCCTTGCGAGGCCGATATCGTCGATCAAATGCGGGTCGCTCCTCGAGACCCGTTTGAGGTCCCGGCGAAAACGGGCCCTCCTGTCCCAGGTCGCGATAACGCCTCTGAGCGTTGCGAGGCCGGCGCGCAAAGGCATCGGGTTTTCTTCGCGCACGCGTGCCTGATGCCGGAATAAAGGAATGGGAATGTGGTTCATGGCAGCCTCCATATCGGCCCGAAAGACCGACGAATTCTGCAGGACACGAACCGGGGCGTAATTAAGCGCGTCCAAAAAGTTCTCAAAAACCTCCAAACGAACTATAGATGCGCCCATGCAGGAAACGCGCTTCGCCTTTGGTCCCTTCGTACTTGATCCGGGTGCGGGAACGCTCCTCCGGGACGATGATCCTGTCGCGATCGGCTACCGTGGACTGAGGCTGCTTGCGGCGCTCGTCGGGCGGCCCGGCGAAATCCTGGGCAAAGCCGAACTGATGGATGCGGCCTGGCCGGAAACGGCTGTCGAGGAAGGCAATCTGACCGTCCAGATCGCGCAGCTCAGAAAGCTGCTTGGCCCCGCCGCCGATGGTGGCGAGTGGATCTCGACGATCCCGCGCGTCGGCTATCGCTTCACGGGAAGTTCGAGGACGCTCGGTGCGGCAAAGCGGCGCCTCCCCCTGCCGGACAAGCCGTCGGTCGCCGTTCTGCCCTTCGTCAACGTCAGCAACGATCCCGAGCAGGAGCCCTTCACGGATGGGCTGACCGAGGACCTGATCACCGACCTTTCGAGGATCCCCGGCCTGTTCGTCATCGCGCGGAACTCGTCCTTCGTCTACAAGGGCAAGGCGGTGGATGTGCGCGCGATCGCGGAAGACCTTGGCGTGCGTTACCTGCTGGAAGGCAGCGCCAGGCGCGCAGCAGGACGCGTGCGTATCAATGCCCAACTGGTCGACGCACTGAGCGGCGACCATCTCTGGGCGGAGCGCTTCGACCGCAGCCTGGAAGACATCTTCGCCGTTCAGGACGAGGTTACGGCCAAGATCGTGGAAGCGTTGCTCGGAAAATTGCGCCCGCCGCCGCCGCCACGCAACCGGCCCGGCAACATCGAGGCCTACGATCTCTGCGTGCACGCCCGCAGGTTGATGGATGATACGCCGCAGGCCGCCCAGGAAGCGCACCTGATGCTGACGCGTGCGGTTTCGCTCGACCCCGATTATGCCGAAGCCTACCGCTGGCTGGCGATGAACCACTGGATGGGACGGGTGCACTCCGGCGGACCGACAGAGGCCGCCCGCAGCCTTGCCCTGGAGCTGGCGCGCAAAGCGGTCACGATCGATCCAAACGATGCCGGCAGCCGCTGGATCCTGGCCTACCTGCTCGCCTATGAGCGCAGCTTTACCGAGGCGGAGGCGGAATTCGCCAAGGCGATCGAACTCGACCCGAACGAGGCCGACACCTGGGCGGCGTTGTCCGACATCGACGTTCTCGCCGGGCGGGTCGAAGAGGGCCTCGCGCATATCCGCAAGGCGTTCCGGCTGAACCCGTTTCCGGCAAGCTGGTACTATCTGACGCTCGGCCAGGCGCAATATGCGGCCGGCGATTACGAGGCCGCTGTCGAGACGCTGCGCAGGGACGAGACCTATCGCACGAGCTCACGCCGGTTCCTGGCGGCAAGCCTCGCCCAGCTGTGCCGCCTCGACGAGGCGCATACGGAAGCGGACCTGTTTCTCGTCGCCAACCCCGGCTTCACGATCCGCCACTGGGCGGCGACCGAGCCGTTCCGTAACGACGCCATGCTTGCGCATTTCGTCGACGGCTTTCGCAAGGCCGGCCTTCCCGAGTGACGGGCGAGCCGGCGGCATCCTGATCGGCCAACAAAAAGCCCGGCGCGATGGCCGGGCTTTAAGAATGCCGAGAGGCGTTCGATTAGAGGCCGAGGCCTTCGAAGCGCTTCTTGAACTTGGAGACGCGACCGCCGCGGTCCATGAGCTGCTGGTTGCCGCCCGTCCAGGCCGGGTGCGACTTGGGGTCGATTTCCAGGTTCATGGTGGCGCCTTCAGAACCCCAGGTCGAGCGGGTTTCGTATTCGGTGCCGTCGGTCATGACTACTTTGATGACGTGGTAATCGGGATGGATGTCTGCCTTCATAACGATCTTCCTAGAGTTCCAGGGTCCAATTGTCGCAAGGCATTGCGACTTCGAGACCGAACACGTAAATGAAGCCGCGGACCGGCTGAAGGGCCACGGCTTCCCAATTCGATGCCGTGCCTATACATCAAGGTCTGCGGGATAACAAGTGCCGCGCGGAAGACTCATGGGCAAAGCCTTTCCTCCGTGGTTGGCGAAAGGGGTCAAGTGTCCGAACGAGAAATCCAGGCGCCAGCGCGTAAATCCATCCGCCCGCTGGCCACGCTCCTACCTTATCTCGCCCGCTACCGCCATCTGGTCGTCGGCGCAAGTATCTCGCTGATCCTCGCCGCGGTCACGACGCTGGCGCTGCCGCTCGCCGTCAGGCGCATGGTCGACAACGGCTTCTCCAGTCCCGATTCCGGTTTCATCAACACCTACTTCTCGATGTTGATGATGCTCGCCATCGTGCTCGCTCTGGCAAGTGCGGCGCGCTACTACTTCGTCATCACACTCGGCGAGCGCATCGTCGCCGACCTCAGGCGCAACGTCTTCGATCGCGTCACCCGGCTTTCCGCCTCCTTCTTCGACGTCAACCAGTCCGGCGAGATCGTCTCGCGGCTGACGGCCGATACGACCCAGGTCAAGTCGGCGGTCGGCGCCACCGCCTCGGTGGCGCTGCGCAACCTGATCCTGTGTCTCGGCGCCATCGGCATGATGGTCTATACCAGCCCTAAGCTCTCGAGCCTGGTGCTGATCGCGATCCCGATCATCGTCTTCCCGCTTGTCGGCTTCGGCCGCTCCGTCCGCCGCCGATCGCGCGAGGCTCAGGACACACTCGCCAAGGCGTCCGCCTATGCCGGCGAGGCAATCGCCGCATCCCGCACCGTGCAGGCCTTCAATGGCGAGGCACTCGCCAACAACCATTTCGGATCCGCTGTAGAAGATGCCTATGGCGCTGCGCGCGCCGCGATCAAGGCGCGCTCGGTGCTCACTGCCTTCGCCATCACCATGGTTTTCGGCAGCGTCGTTGCGGTGTTGTGGTTCGGCGCGCATGATGTGCTGTCGGGCAATCTTTCCGCCGGCACCCTCAGCCAGTTCCTGCTCTACTCGGTCTTTGCCGCAGGCAGCCTCGGCTCGCTCTCCGAAGTCTGGGGCGAGCTCTCTCAGGCCGCCGGTGCCGCCGAACGGCTCAACGAACTGCTGACGGAGATCCCAGAGATCCAGGCGCCGGCAAACCCCGTCGCCATGCCCGCACCGGCCGCCGGCGCCATTGCCTTTGACGACGTTTATTTCGCCTATCCGGCGCGACCCGACTACAAGAGCCTGAACGGCCTCAGCTTTGCGATCAACCCCGGCGAGACTGTCGCCATCGTCGGCCCTTCCGGCGCCGGCAAGAGCACGGTCTTCTCCCTGCTCCTCCGCTTCTACGATCCCGCCAAGGGTGCTGTAACCGTCGACGGGCTCGATGTCCGCACGGTCGATCCGAAGGAACTGCGCGACCGGCTGGCGATCGTGCCGCAGGATGTCACCATCTTCGCCTCCTCGGTTCATGACAACATCGCCTTCGGCGTGCCTGGCGCGACCCGTGAGGCGGTGCGCGCTGCGGCCGTCGCCGCCCAGGCAGACGAGTTCATCAACCGCCTCGACAACGGCTACGACACGCTCGTCGGCGAACGCGGCATCACGCTATCCGGCGGCCAGCGGCAACGCATCGCCATTGCCCGCGCGATCCTCAGGAACGCACCGATCCTGCTCCTCGACGAGGCCACCTCGGCGCTCGATGCCGAAAGCGAGACGCTGGTGCAGAAAGCCCTCGATGGCCTGTTGCGCGAGCGCACGACGATCATCATCGCCCACCGGCTCGCAACGGTTCTGAAGGCGGACCGCATCCTGGTTATGGATCATGGCCGGATCGTCGAGGAGGGAACGCACGTCTCCCTCATCCGCCAGGGTGGCCTCTACGCCAAGCTTGCGCGGCTGCAGTTCGACCACGGCGCCGAGGCCCTGTTCGTCGCCACGAAAAACTGAGGCGTTGCGACGACGACCCTCCCGATTTCACACCTGGCAGTTGCCGGCTGAGAAGCGAGCCCTATTGTTATGGGGCCGGCCTGCCAAAGGCCGTTCTCTGCGGTTCGCAGACATGATCGGGAGGAAATTCGCATGGCATTTTCGCAACTGACCCGGCGCGCAACGCTGATGCTGGGCCTGATGGCGCTATCGGCGCTGCCCTTTAGCACCCCGGCCCTCGCCCAGGGCTTCCCGGACCGACCGATAACACTGGTCGTTCCCTTCGCCGCCGGCGGGTCGACCGACGTGGTCGCCCGCATCGTCGCGCAGAAAATGTCTGAAGACCTCGGCGAGCAGGTGATCGTCCAGAACGTCGCCGGCGCCGGCGGCAATCTCGGCGCGGCCAATGTCGCGCGCGCCGATGCGGACGGCTACACGATCCTGATGGGAACCGTCGCCACCCACGCGCTCAACCCGCTGATCCTCAAGACCAAGCCCTATGATCCGCAGAAGGACTTCGCTCCGATCTCGCTGCTGGTCATCGTGCCCAACGTGCTGGTCGTCAATCCGGAGCTTCCAGCCAAGAACGTCGAGGAACTGCTGGCGCTCTTGAAAGCCAAGCCCGACGAATACAGCTATGCCTCCTCCGGCAACGGCACGCCGCTGCATCTCTCCGGCGAGCTTTTCAAGAAAATGGCCGGCGTCAGCATGCAGCATATCCCCTACAAGGGCGCCGGTCCGGCGCTGAACGACGTCATCGGCAACCAGGTGCCGATCATGTTCGACAACCTGCCCTCGTCCTCCGGGCACATCAAGGCAGGCACGCTGAGGGCACTTGCCGTCACCACGGCGGAACGCGCGCCCTCCTTCCCCGATGTTCCGACGGTCGCTGAATCCGGCATCCCAGGCTATGAGACCTATACCTGGAACGCGCTCTTCGCCCCGGCGAACACGCCGCAGCCTGTGGTCGCCCGCCTCAACGAGGCAGCAAACAAGGCCCTGAAGGATCCCGCCGTCATCGAACGCATGAAGGAATTCAGCGCCAAGATCGTCGGCTCGACGCCGGAAGAGCTCAGTGCGCATGTGACGGCAGAACTGGCGAAGTGGACGCCGGTCGTCCGCGACGCCAACGTGCAGATGGATTGATCGTCAGCCGACTTGTCCAGACATTCGAAGCATTTGCCAAGTTTAGCTGCACGCTCGGCCGTCCCCTCTCCCCGCGTGCGGGGAGAGGGCTAGGGTGAGGGGCAGCCCAAAAGCGAGCGGCGGGAAGCGATCACACCCCAGCAGCACCCCGCCCCGCCACCCGGCCGGAAAAGATGCAACCGCCGAGGAAGGTGCCTTCGAGCGCATTGTAGCCATGCATGCCGCCGCCGCCGAAACCGGCGACTTCGCCGGCGGCATAGAGGCCCGGCACCGGCTCACCCGATTGTTCGAGCACCTGGCCCGAGAGGTTGGTCTGCAGGCCGCCCAGCGTCTTGCGGGTCAGGATATGCAGGCGAACGGCAATCAGCGGCCCGGCTTTCGGATCGAGCAGCCGGTGCGGCTTGGCAGTACGCAGCAGCCGATCGCCGCGATAGGCGCGGGCGCCGCGGATCGCGGTGACCTGCGCATCCTTGGAGAACGGGTTGGTGATCTCGCGATCGCGCGCCTCGATCTGTCGGCGTAGATGGTCGAGCGACAGCCGGTTCTCGCCCGTCAGTGCATTCATCGCCGGCACAAGGTCCTCGAGCCGGTCCCGGACGATGAAATCCTCACCCTTGTCCATGAAGGCCTGGACCGGCGCTGGCGGGTTCTTGCCGAGCCGCTTCAGGAGCAGAGAGATGCTCTTGCCGGTCAGATCCGGGTTCTGTTCCGAACCGGAAAGCGCAAACTCCTTCTTGATGATCGCCCGCGTCAGGATGAACCAGCTGTAGTCGTGACCACTGTCGCGGATCGCCTGCAATGTGCCGAGCGTATCGAAGCCCGGCATCGCTGGCGCGGAAAAACGGTTGCCGTCGGCGTCGCACCAGAAGGATGATGGGCCGGGCAGGATGCGGATGCCATGATCCGGCCAGATCGGGTCGAAGTTCCTGAGCCCCTCGGTGTAGTGCCACATGCGGTCTGAGTTGATGACCGAGCCGCGCGCCCGGCTGCTGATCTCCAGCATGCGTCCGTCGACGTGATGCGGCACGCCCGAGACCATGGTTGCCGGCGGTTGGCCAAGGCGCTTGCGCGGCCAATTGCGGCGAACGAGATCATGGTTGCCGCCGATACCGCCCGAGGTGACGACGATCGCACCCGCCGATATCTCGAAATCGCCGGAGACGTCGCGTGAACTGCGCTCGCCCCGCCCGACCGGATCCTCCTTCAGCAAGGCACCGCGGGCGCCCGTCACCGTTCCATCCGTGATGATGAGCTCATCGACCCGATGGCGGAATCGGAAGCGCACCAGACCGCGGCTTTCCGCCTCCCGCGTCAGCCGCACGAACGGATCGAGTACCGCTGGCCCCGTGCCCCAGGTGACATGGAAGCGCGGCACCGAATTGCCGTGGCCATGGGCAAGGCCGCCGCCGCGCTCGGCCCAGCCGACGACCGGAAACCAGCGCATGCCGAGGGAATGCAGCCAGCGGCGCTTTTCGCCTGCGGCAAAGTCGAGATAGGCTTCCGCCCAAAGCCGCGGCCAGTGGTCCTCCGGACGGTCGAACTGCGAAGACCCCAGCCAGTCCTGCCAGGCAAGCTCACGCGTGTCACGAATGCCCATGCGCCGCTGCTCGGGGCTATCGACGAAGAACAGACCGCCCAGCGACCAGAAAGCCTGACCGCCAAGGTTTTGTTCGCCTTCCTGATCGAGAACGATGACCTTGCGGCCAAGGGCGGCCGCTTCCGAGGCGGCAACCAGGCCGGCAAGGCCCGCACCGATGACCAATACATCGCAATCCACGAAATGCCCTCCCCTGCACCCCATACAGCGCCGCCATACGAATGGCTGCAGCAACTGTTACGCGTACGTCAAGGTCAATTCAAGGGTCGGGCGTTGGCCGCGGTATGTTTCGCGGCCGCGGCCTATTTTTCGGTCAGCTTGAGTTCGATGCGGCGGTTCTGGGCCCGGGCCTCCGGGGTCTCGCCCGGCGCAATCGGCTGATACTCACCGAAGCCGGCCGCGACCAGGCGATCGGCAGGCACCCCCTTCGAGATCAGAAATTTGACCACCGAGGTGGCACGCGCCGAGGAAAGTTCCCAGTTGTCCGCATAGCGGCCTGTTCCGGAAAGCTGGACATTATCGGTATGGCCGTCGACGCGCAGCACCCAGTTGATCTCCGCCGGAATCTCCTTGGCGAGATCAAGCAGCGCCGAGGCGAGCTTGCCCATCTCCGCCTGCCCCTCGGGATTGAGTTCGTTGCCGCCGGATGGGAACAGCACTTCCGACTGGAACACGAATCGGTCGCCGACGATGCGGATGTTTTCGCGGTCGGAGAGGATTTCCCTCAAGCGTCCGAAGAAATCGGAGCGGTAGCGGTTGAGCTCCTGCACGCGCTGGGCAAGCGCCACGTTCAGGCGGCGGCCGAGGTCGGCGATCTTCGTCTGCGACGCCTGGTCCTTCGCCTCCGATGCCTGAAGCGCGACCTCGATGGCGGCGATCTGGTTGCGCAGCGCGGCGATCTGCTGGTTCAGGAGCTCGATCTGGCTCATCGCCCGGGCGCTGATCTCACGCTCGTTCTCAAGCTCCGAGCCGAGGCGCCCGATCTTCTGGTTGGCGACATCGGTACTGCCGGCGCCCTGATCGAGCAGCGCCTGCAGCCGCGAGCGCTCGCCTTCCGACTGGGACAGGGAAGCCTGGAGATTGGCGAGCGAATCCTCGAGATCCTGCTTGCCGCTCTTTTCGAGCGCCAGGAGCTGCGTGAGCTCGTTGATCTGGCTGTTCAGCCGGGTCAGCACTTCGTCCTTGCCGCTGATTTCGCGGCTCAGCAGAAACTGCCCGAGAACGAAGACGGTGAGCAGGAACATGATCGAAAGCAGGAGCGTCGACAGCGCGTCGACGAAGCCCGGCCAATAATCGATCGTGCGCTGCGTGCGGCCTTTGCGGGCGAGCGCCATGGATTACTCTCCTCCGGTCTCGTCCAACTGTCCGAGCTTGGCCGGCAATGACGACCTCTCGCTTGTCACGGCGATCCGCTCGCCTCCGATGCGCGACGACAATTTGTCGAGCGTCCTGCGCATCGCCTTGGCCTCTTCCTGCTGGGCTTCGATCCAGTCCCGGAGCATCTGCTGCTCGCCGCGCATATTTTTCACCAGGCCCTGGATACCCTCGGCAAGGCTTGCCATGGCGGCGGTCGTGCGCTGGCTCGAACCGCCCTCCTGGTTGAGGCGGACCAGCTGATCCGTAAGCTTTTTCAACTCCTCGACCGGCGCACCCGACGGCGCATCGAGCGCAGAAGTCAGCTCGGAGCCGACATCGGTCACGGAAGAAAGCCAGTTTTCAAGCTCGGTATAGAAACGGTTCTGGGCGCGGCCGGCCTGCAGATCGAGGAAGCCGAGGATCAGCGAACCGGAAAGACCGAACAGCGATGTCGAGAACGCCGTACCCATGCCGGTCAGCGGCGCCGACAGGCCGCTCTTCAAGGCCGCCAGAATGTCTTCGGTGGTTCCCGAACCGGCATCCAGCGATTGGATGACCGTGTTGATCGAGCCGATGGTGCCCAAAAGACCCCAGAAGGTGCCGAGCAGACCGAGAAACACGAGAAGGCCGGTCAGATAGCGCGAGATGTCGCGGGATTCATCGAGGCGGGTCGCAATCGAATCCAGAATGGAGCGCAGCGCCGTCGTCGAGATCGCCGTCTGACGGGCACCGATCAGTGCCCGCATCGGCGCCAGCAGCACCGGATCGCGGCCCACCTTGTCGGCACTGCCGGCGGCGCGAAAGGAGTTGAACCAGCGCACTTCGGGACGCAAGCCCAGCACATGGGTGAATACGAGCAGGATGCCGATCAGCAGCACCCCAAGGATCAAGCCGTTGAGGCCGGGGTTGGCCAGAAAGGCGTTGTGTGCCTGCCGAAAGAGGATTGCGCCCACGAAACCGACGATGATCAGGAAGACCACCATGGTCCAGAAATAGTGCATGGGGCTCGAAAGCTTGTGCGGATTATAGCCTTCTTCCATGCCTTCCCGACCGTTCCATCCGGACAGATGCAGTTTCGTCATGGGTGTAAGTATCTCCCGGTTTTTACTTGTCGGAACGGCGCGGCGCCGGCCCGGAGACTACTGCATAATTCCCGAAACCGAAATCGATTCAAGGACGAAATTCAGCCGTTCCCAAAGTGGGGCGACGGCCGCGACGCGCGTAGATAGGCACAGGCATGTGGCACTGTCGTGTTGCCCCATTCCGGATCAAGCGGAAAAACAAAGCCTCCGGCGGGTGAGCGCCGGAGGCCGAGCATAGGAATAGGGTCGCTGATTACTTCGTCGGCACCGGGCGGTGCACGACGTCGTTCAGCGCCTTGACGATATATTCGTTGCCGCAGACGACCGAACCGTCGTCGACCGGCTTGGCGCCGCCGTTGATATCGTGCGCCCAGCCGCCGGCTTCCCGGATGAGAAGCACGCCAGCCGCGATGTCCCAGGCGGCGAGGTCGCGTTCCCAGTAACCGTCGTAGCGGCCGGCGGCCACATAGGCGAGGTCAAGCGAGGCGGCACCCATGCGGCGGATACCGGCCACTTCGCCCATCACGTGGCGCAGTTCGATCAGGTACTTGCCGTGGTTGCCGCGGCCGAGATGCGGCGTGCCGGTGGCGATCACGGCATCGGAAAGATGCTTGCGCGAGGCGACACGCAGGCGACGGTCGTTGAGGAAGGCGCCACCGCCACGCTCGGCGGTGTAGAGTTCATCGGTCGCCGGGTTGAAGATGACGGCGCCGACGATCTCGCCCTGGCGCTCGAGTGCGATCGAAACGGCGAAGTGCGGGATACCGTGCAGGAAATTGGTGGTGCCATCGAGCGGGTCGACAATCCAGCGATGCGCGCCGTCGGTGCCGACGATCTCTTCACCTTCCTCGCCAAGGAAGCCGTAGGTCGGACGGGCCTTGAGGAGTTCCTCGCGGATGAGCTTTTCGGCCTTGCGGTCGGCCTGCGAAACATAGTCGCCCGGTCCCTTGAGCGAGACCTGCAGGTTCTGGACTTCGCCGAAATCGCGGGCCAACGACTTGCCGGCCTTGAAGGCGGCCTGAACCATGACATTGAGAAGTGCTGAACGGGCCATCTGGCGATCCCTTGAAAACGAAGGCCGATCGAAAGCAATCGATCGGACGTTGAACCTGCTTGACGGAACACG
This sequence comes from Ensifer sp. Root278, assembly GCF_001429285.1. GTDB lineage: Bacteria > Pseudomonadota > Alphaproteobacteria > Rhizobiales > Rhizobiaceae > Ensifer. Next base: position 226,123 of record NZ_LMJJ01000041.1, on the reverse strand, counting down.
GCCGCAATGCCGGCCCTAATTGCAAATTCCCTTGATCGGAACCGATCCAAGGACGCAGGGCAAGCCGCAGATTGAGCTCCGTCGTCAAAAAACCGAGTGAATAATCACTCCGCTCGCCGTCGCCGCAAACTGTCGCGGCACCACGAGCAAAACCGCGGCCTCAGAACCACAAATGGCCCGCAAGTTCAAGCGAAATAGCATTTCCGCCGAACGACCGCCAAAGATTCGACCGCGAGCGGCGCCGTTCAGCTCCGGCGATATTTGTTGGCGGCGCTGAGTGCCTGCTTCTGCTGCTCTTCGTTGAGACCGAGATAGAAGTCTTCGAGCGCGTCGTCTTTCAGACCGGCGCGACGCGAAAGCACATACCATTTCGCCGCCTCGACCGGATTGGGCCGGGTGCCGATGGCGTTGACGTAGAGATGCGAAAGCCGGTTCTGTGCAACCACGTTGCCGCCCTCGGCCGCCCGCCGCATCCAGCCGAAACCCACTTCGAGATTACGCTCGCCGGCAATGCCCTCGATCATCCAGATCGCGATGTCGAGTTGAGCGGTGTCGTACCCCGCCCGCGCCGCGCGGATCAGCCATTCGCGCGCCCGCGTCCGCTTGCTTTCCTCGATGCCATCGACATTGACCAGGATCTGCGACAGCGCATATTGCGCATCCGCGATGCCCTGTTCGGCCGACTTTTCGTAATAGGGCATCGCCAGTTTCAAACCCTTGGGTCCGGGATTGTCGGCGACGAGCGTCTGGCCGTAGTTGAATTGCGCCGAGCCATTGCCGAGATCGGCCGCCTTCTTCATCAGCTCTTCGGATTTCTTCCGGTCGCGCTTGACGTAACGGCCCTCCATCAGGATCAGCGCGTATTTGAACATCGCGGCCGGATCGCCTTTTTCCGCGGCCTGACCGTACCAGAAGGCAGCCTGCTGGGGATTGCGCACGACGCCCAGTCCCTGCTGAAGGATCTCGGCGATCAGGGTCTGCGCCGCCGGGTCGCCAAGCTGCGCGCGCGGCAGCGCCAGATCCATCGCGGTCAGATAGTAGCCGCGCTGGAACGCGCCATAGGCATCGTCGACCTTGCCGGTAAAGGGCTTTTCCGCTGGCAGTGCCGGCAATTCGGCACCCATGCGATCGAAAACAGTGACGCCGGACGATGGGACAGAGCCGTCGGCCGGCTTCTTATTGGGGCCGACAGCGGACTTGTCGTCTTTCTGGTCGGTCGGCGTCGCGCCCTCCGGCATCGCCGCCCCGTTGAAGGGCGTGATGCGGCCGCGCTTTTCGACGCCGGCGTCCTCGCCACTCTTCTGCTCCTGCGCATGCGCAGGCATTGCCAGGGCGACGGCCATGGCAACAAGGGAAAGACCTCGACTCAATCTGGAAGGCAGACGGCTCAACATCGAAACGTCTTAATCTTCAAACCGTGGCGCTTTTTCGTCGAGAAGTGCGTTGACCGCAGCAACGACGGAAGGCGCCTGGCCGGGTTCGCCGAAGACGGCAAGGCGAAGCGCCACGAACTCAGCACCGGTCTCCGCCACCGCCAGCGCCGATTGCGGGTCCGTGCCGCCCATGACGATGCAGGGAATCTCGATCATCGACGCCCACCATTCGGCCAGCGCCAGGTTCTTCGGATGCGCCTCCGGCTTGATGTCGCCATCGGTCTTGCCGAAGAACACGTAGTCCGGGCGCACTTCGCCGATCTCCAGCGCGTGGTGACGGTCGGCCGCATTGCCCCCGCCGACGATCAGCTTCGGCGTGTGCTTCTCGACCGCCTCGCCCAGCACTTCCGCATTGCCGGCAACGTGCAGGCCGTCGGCCTTGGCACGTCCGGCCACGCGGGAGTCACCCTCGATGAGCGCGGCGGCGCCGGCCTCCTGGATCACCGGCACCAGACGCTCGGCGTGCTTCTGGAACTCGGAGTCATCAAGTGCGTATTGCGGCACGATCACCGAGGCGACGTCGCCGCCCTTCAGGGCATCGGCGAGCACGTTTGCGCGTTCCGCCGCATCGGGCATGTCGGGCGCGATCAGCACCAGGCGGCAACGTTCTGTTGTCATATCAAGACATCCATTTCCGGCTGCATCCGCCAGGATGGCGAAACCAGCGCTCGATTTCATTTGGGAAAACCGATAGACGGAGACTGCAAAAGGATCAACCGCCCCCCATGCTTCCTGATCTCGACTTCTATCTTATCGCCATTCCGGCAGTTCTGCTCGTTGGCCTCAGCAAGGGTGGCATGGGGGAAGCGCTTTCGCTGATGGGCGTTCCGATCCTGTCGATGGCGGTGTCACCCGTCCAGGCGGCCGCCCTCCTCCTCCCGATCCTGATCGCGATGGATCTCGTCTCGCTTTGGATGTGGCGCAAGCACGGCGATCGCACCACCCTCTTCATGCTGTTGCCCGGCGCCATCGCCGGCATCTTCATCGGCTGGGCGACCTCGGCCTACGTCTCGCGGGACCTCCTTCGCCTGATCATCGGCCTGATCACCGTGCTCTTCGTGCTGCGATACGTCTACAATGTCTGGCGCACGCGCCTTGGCATCACCATCGCGCCGAAGAAGCAGCGGGCCGGTCCCGCAGCACTCTGGGGTTCCTTTGCCGGTTATGGCAGCTTCGTCGCCCATGCCGGGGGCCCGCCTTTCCAGATCTACGCGCTGCCGCTGCAGCTCGACCCGCGCGAATACACCGGCACCATCGTGCGCTTCTTCGCGATCCTGAATGCGGTGAAGCTCATCCCCTATTTCGCGCTCGGGCAACTGGATCTGAGCAACCTGAAAATCTCGGCGACGCTATTTCCGCTCGCCATTGTCGCAACCATGTGCGGCGCCTGGATCGTTCGCCGCATGAAGCCGCAGATCTTCTACCCCTTCATGTATACCATGGCCTTCATCGCGGGCTCGAAACTGCTTTGGGACGGTATCAACAGCCTGGTCGCAGGCGGGTGAGCCGCGGACCCAAGTATTACGGAAATATTGCAAAGCAAAATTAGCATTTCGCATCGCACAAATTTCTTGCTGCTTCGCAAAATTTCGCCTAACGTCCGCGCATGACGATCGCGGACCCTTTCGATGCCATTGCGGACCCGAACCGGCGCCACCTGCTGGAGGAACTGCGGCGCGCGCCGAGAACCGTGAACGAACTGGCGGAGGGCCTGCCGATCAGCCGCCCGGCCGTATCGCAGCACCTGAAGGCCTTGCTGGATTGCAATCTGGTCTCGGTTTCGGCGAGCGGCACCCGGCGGATCTATGCGATCAACCGGCCGGGTTTCGACCGTCTCAATCTGTGGCTCGACCAGTTCTGGTCCTGAGCCCGGCGGCGCGAACGCTGCGCCCGAAAGAAACAGACCGGGCGTCAAGCCCGGTCCAAAATTCCGTATATTCCACTGTGGGGGGATTGGTTCTAAACCTTGTTGCGCCTACTCAGAGGGGAGATGGCGCCTCCCGATAGTCCTGGGAAATACCGTTGATAATCAGTGAGTCGAGGAACGAAGCCTTTCGATTTCGTCCTTGATGCGCAGCTTCCTCCGCTTGATGTCGTTGATCAGTTCGTCTTCCACCGACGGCTGATTCAATGCCGCATGGAGCTCCTGCTCCAGGACGCCATGTTTTTTCTCAAGCGTTGCAAGATGAGCCTCAACAGTCATTTGGCAGTCCCTTCCTTTTGCTTGCATCCGGCATGCGAATGCCGGATGTTCCATGGTTTGTAACCTTACTACTGTGCCATGCCATTTTTCATTTGTCGAAGGCGAAATGATGACGTCGGATAACTTCCCGTTACCGCCCAAGATGTGATAGAGCGACGCATGGAATTCCGGTTCGAGGAGGACTTCGCAACCGGGCTGATGGGGATCGCTTTGCATGCCGGACCAGGACCAGGCCGAACTCAGACTGACCGCCGCGCGGCTGAGGCAGGAACATGAAGACTACGACGCTGCCATCAACGCTATGATCGAGACCGGCTGCGACGCGCTGAGAATCCAGCGCATGAAGAAGAAGAAGCTGGCGATCAAGGACAAGATCAGCAAGATCGAAGACCAGATCATCCCCGACATCATCGCCTGAACGCGGAACAGGACAGACGTGATCGACACCACGACCCCACCCGTCGCCATCATCATGGGAAGCCAGTCGGACTGGGAGACGATGAAGAACGCCGCCGACACGCTCGACGCGCTCGACATTGCCTATGAGGCTCGCATCGTTTCCGCCCATCGCACGCCCGATCGGCTGGTCAATTTCGCCAAGGGCGCTCGCGACGAGGGCTTCAAGGTGATCATCGCCGGCGCCGGCGGCGCTGCCCATCTGCCGGGCATGTGCGCCTCAATGACGCCGCTGCCGGTCTTCGGCGTGCCGGTGCAGTCGAAGGCGCTTTCCGGCCAGGACAGCCTGCTCTCGATCGTGCAGATGCCCGCCGGCATCCCCGTCGGGACGCTGGCGATCGGCCGCGCCGGCGCCGTCAATGCCGCGTTGCTTGCTGCAGCCGTGCTCGCGCTCAGCGACGACGATCTCGCCGACAGGCTCGACGACTGGCGCGAACAGCAGACGATTTCGGTCGCCGAATACCCGGTGGACCAGGCATGACCACCATCGGCATTATCGGCGGCGGCCAGCTCGGCCGCATGCTGGCGATGGCAGCTGCCCGATTGAACTTCCGCACCGTGATCCTCGAGCCGCAGGTCGACTGTCCGGCGGCACAGGTGGCGAATGAGCAGATCATTGCTGCCTATGACGACGAAGCCGCGCTCAGCCAGCTCGCGACCGTGAGCGACATCATCACCTACGAATTCGAGAATGTGCCGGTCGCGGCCGCCGAACGGCTCGCCGCGAAACGACCTGTCTTCCCGCCGCCGAAGGCGCTGGAAGTCGCGCAGGACCGCCTCGTCGAAAAACGCTTCATCAATGACTGCGGCATTGCGACGGCGCGTTTTCACGCCGTCGACAGCCAGGCCGATCTCGAAGCAGCACTCGCCGATTTCGGCGGATCGGGCGTGCTCAAGACCCGTCGCCTTGGCTATGACGGCAAGGGACAGCGCGTGTTCCGCTCCGCAGCCGACAGTCCTGCCGGCGCCTTCGCGGAGCTGGGCGGCGTGCCCCTGATCCTGGAGAGCTTCGTACCCTTCGAACGGGAGATCTCGATCATCGCCGCCCGCTCCACCGATGGCACGGTCGCCTGCTTCGATCCGGCCGAGAACGTGCATCGCAACGGCATCCTCCACACCTCGACGGTACCGGCAGCAGTCGGCGACGGCACGGCGGACGCGGCCCGCAAGGCCGCCAAGGCGATCCTCGATGCACTTGGTTATGTCGGCGTCATCGGCGTCGAATTCTTCGTACTTGCCGACGGCAGCCTGATCGCCAACGAGATGGCGCCGCGCGTGCACAACTCCGGCCATTGGACGGAGGCGGCCTGCGTCGTCTCGCAGTTCGAGCAGCATATTCGTGCCGTCTCGGGATTGCCGCTCGGCAATCCCCGCCGCCATTCTGACTGCGTCATGCAGAACCTGATCGGCGACGACCTCAACGATGTCCCGGCATGGCTTGCCAAGGACGATGTTCTGGTGCACCTCTATGGCAAGACCGAAGCGCGCGCCGGCCGCAAAATGGGCCACGTCACACGGCTCGTCCGCGGCTGAAGACCGCAGAAATGCGGGGCAAGACGCCAAAATGGGGCGTCTTGTGGTTGACACCTTAGGGGGGACACGGTATGTGCCATCCCACCTTAAAGGAGCGCGCTGAACGGCGCGCTTTTGATTGTTAGAAGATACCGGGCGAATTTTCGTTCCCCGAAACCTGCGGATCAGGAAAATGAAGATCAAGAATTCGCTCAAGTCGCTGAAGACCCGTCACCGCGAAAACCGTCTGGTTCGTCGCAAGGGCCGCATCTACATCATCAACAAGTCGAACCCGCGCTTCAAGGCTCGTCAGGGCTGATCTAAGCCGGGTGGCAGACATCGCTTCGGCGATGTCCCAAAATTGATTATGAAGTTGATCCATGGCGGGCTAACATGCTCGCCATGCGAGTTTTTGTACCCCTGATTCTGGCGTGTTCCGCCCTGCTCGCCACCTCCATCGGAGCTGGCAGTTTCTCCTTCGCGGCGGAAGCATCGACCCAAACGGAATCGGCCAGCCTCACCACACCCAAGCAACGACTGGACGGCCTGTTCGCGGACCTCAAGAAGGAACGCGATGCCGACAAGGCGCGTGAACTCGCCAACCAGATCCGTGTGGAATGGCAGGATTCCGGCAGCGCCACCGTCAATCTCCTGATGCAGTGGGCCGACAAGGCCATCACCGACAACAAGCAGGCGGCGGCGCTCGACATCCTCGATCAGGTGATCACGCTTGCGCCCAACTATGTCGAAGGCTGGAACCGTCGCGCGACCCTGCATTACACGATGGGCAACTATCGGAAATCGATGTCGGACATCAACCGCGTGCTGACGATCGAGCCTCGTCATTTCGGCGCGCTTGCCGGCATGGCAGCGATCCTCGGCGCCTCCGGCAAGGACGAGCTCGCCATGCGGGCATGGGAGCAGTTCCTGGACATCTATCCCGCCGATCGCAAGGCGCAGGAGCAGCTGGGCGAGCTCGCCGAGAAGCTCGCCGGCAGCAAGACCTGACTGAACGCGACACACTCGACCCTAGCCTTCAATGCCCCTCTGCACCAATGAAAGCACTCTTCTCGAAGTAGCGACAGCCGCTCGGCGTTTCATTGAGCCGATCTGGCTGGAATGGCACCGGGCTTGGGGTGGCGATCTCCCCGCGATCGCTTCACAATGGACCTGCGGCCGCTCGAGCCTGTTCCTGGCACGTGTCTTGATTGCCCAAGGCCTCGATGCCCATTGGGCCTCTGGAGCGCCGCGGAGTGCGCCTTCCGGGCCTGACATCGGCCCCTACGGCTTCTTCTGCGGGGAACGCTAGCAAAGCCATGCCTGGGTCGAATGCGGCGATTACATCGTCGACATCACCGCCGATCAGTTCGGCGCCCCTCCGGTGCTCGTTGTCGACAGCACGGACACCCGCTACAACAAGGGCGACCGGGATACCGCGCTGCCTGAGTTCGTGCTTGCCCGCCAGCGCGCCGTTGACGCCATCTGGCCACGATGGCAGTCGATGGGCTCCCCTGCCCCTGAAGCCTCTCCAACGCAGACGCCTTGACGGGCCTACGGACGCCGGAAGACAGATTGAGACAATGGTACCAGCCACATTCCTGCTCATTGGACTAGCGCTCGTCGGCATTGCCTACAGCCTCTGGCACGCGCGAGCCTTCACCCGGCGGTTTCCGAATGCCGGCGAACTGATCGACATCGGCGGTTATCGCATGAACAGCGTGCACCTGCCGGCAGGCGAGCAGGCCGATCTCCTGCCCGTCATCTTCATCCATGGTGCCAGTGGCAATCTGCTCGATCAGTTGCATGCCTTCGCCCCAGCCCTTGATGGCCGCGCCGAGATGCTGTTCGTCGATCGTCCGGGTCACGGCTACTCCGAGCGGGGCGGAGCGGAAAACGACCTTCCGGACGGCCAGGCGACGGCGATCGCAAAGCTGATGGAAAAGCGCGGCATCCGTCGCGCGGTCATCGTCGGCCATTCCTTCGGCGGCGCCATCGCTGCGAGCTTCGCCCTGCATCACCCGGAAAAGACGGCCGGCCTCATCCTGCTGGCGCCCGCGACGCACCCCTGGCCAGGCGGCATCGAATGGTACTATCGCCTCACGGCGCTCCCCCTCGTCGGCTGGCTCTTCGCCCATACGCTGGTGACGCCCCTGGGGCAGCGCCGCATCGAAGGCGGCACACACTCGATTTTTTCACCCAATCCGCGGCCCGACGACTACATCGACAAGACCGGCCCGCATCTGGTGCTGCGTCCGGCGACCTTCCGCAACAATGCGCGCGACATAGCCAATCTCCATGCCTATCTGACCGCGACGGCACCCCGCTACCGCGAGATCACGGCACAGACCGTGATCATCACCGGCGATAGCGACGGCATCGTGCTGGCCGACATCCATTCCCGCGGGCTGGCGCGCGATATCCCCGGCGCGGAACTGCTGTGGATCGGCAATCTCGGCCACAAGCCCGACTATGTGGTCACGGACGTGGTCGTGGCTGCGCTCGAAAAGATGGCGGGCCAGCCGACGGATCTCGAGCAAATAAAAAGGCGGGCCGAAGCCCGCCTTATCATGTCGTCCGAAGCCATCGGCCAAGTCTGACCCGCTTCGCACTTTGCCAAGGCTGCATCAGATGCCGCTCATGCCGTCCGAACCGATATAGGCGATGCGCAGCATGTTGGTGGCGCCAGGCGTACCCAAGGGCACGCCGGCAGAGATGATGACGCGTTCGCCGGGCTTGCCGAAGCCTTCGGCCGCAACGATGCGGCAGGCACGGTTGACCATATCGTCGAGGTCCGTCGCGTCCTCGGTGACGACGCAATGCAGGCCCCAGACGACCGAGAGACGGCGTGCCGTCTGGACGATCGGCGAGAGAGCGATGATCGGAACCTGTGGCCGTTCGCGGGCGGCGCGAAGACCGGTGGTGCCGGACGAGGTGTAGCAGACGATCGCGGCAAGACGGAGCGTCTCGGCGATCTGGTGGGCAGCGAGCGAAATCGCGTCGGCACCGGTTGCCTCCGGCGGCGTGCGCTGCGCGTAGATGATGCTGGAATAGTGCGGGTCGCGCTCGACGTTGCTGGCGATCGACGCCATGGTCGACACGGCCTCCACCGGATACTCGCCCGAGGCCGATTCTGCCGACAGCATGACGGCATCGGCGCCTTCGAAGACGGCCGTCGCAACGTCGGAAACTTCGGCGCGCGTCGGAACGGGTGCGGAGATCATCGATTCCAGCATCTGCGTGGCAACAACCACCGGCTTGCCAGCGCGGCGACATGCGCGCGTCAGCTGCTTCTGCAGGCCCGGCACCGATTCCAGCGGCATTTCGACGCCGAGGTCGCCGCGCGCGACCATCAGCGCGTCCGAAAGCTCGATGATCTCATCAATGCGGTCGAGTGCCTGCGGCTTCTCGATCTTCGACATCAGGCCGACGCGGCCGCGGGCGATCTTGCGGACTTCGGCCAGGTCTTCCGGCCGCTGCACGAAGGAGAGCGCCACCCAGTCGATCTCGCCGGTGGCGAGAACGGCGTCGAGGTCAGCGCGGTCCTTGTCGGTCAGAACACCGACCGCGAGCAGCGTGTCCGGCAGGCTGACGCCCTTGCGGTCCGAAATCTTCGTTCCCGCGACGACCGTGGCCACGATGCTCTTGCCGTCGGTCTTCTCAGCGCGCAGATGCAGCTTGCCGTCGTCGATCAACAGGCGATGGCCGGGCTTGACCGCTTCGAGGATTTCCGGGTGCGGCAGGTAGACGCGCGTGTTGTCGCCGGGCACGTCCTTGTTGTCGAGCGTGAAGGTCTGGCCGACCTTGAGATCCACCTTGCCTTCTGCGAACTTGCCGACGCGCAGCTTCGGGCCCTGAAGATCGGCGAGAATGCCGATCGGCCGACCACAGTGGCTTTCCACCGTGCGGATGCGCTGAACCAGCGTGCGCATCACGTCGTGGCTCGCATGGCTCATGTTGATACGGAACAGATCAGCCCCGGCCTCGTGCAGCTTCTGGATCATCTGCTCATCGGAAGACGCCGGTCCGAGCGTGGCGAGGATTTTGACTTTTCTGTTCCGCTTCATCAATTCTGGCTTTCCTGCGTGCCGGGCGTTTCGGAGAGCTGAACCATCCAGCTCCCTTGCCGCCCCGTGTCGTATTCCTTGAATCCCATGCGCTGGAAGCCGCGGGCGAAGCAGTCCTGAACGCCCGCGATCTTGAACTCGTTCTCGGCGACGCACATGTTGACGTCACCGGTCCAGCGGCCGCCGCGGGCCGCATCTTCCGCGTAGAGATAATAGTATCGTGACTCAAGCTCGCCCTCGATCAGGGTCGCGCAGGTGGTGGCCGGAACCTGCCACCAGCCCTCCGTTACCCAGCCTTCCTTGGCCCGGTAACCGATCGCCACGCCGACGAGATTTTGTGTGCCGTTGCAGACGCGAAAATCGGCGCGCGCTTCATCGGCAAAGAGAAATGAGCTTGAGGTTGCCAGGAAAAACAGGAGGATGCCTCCCAGTGTCGTCAGCCCCGGCTTCGCTTTGGAAAAAGGATTTCTGGACACGGTTTCCGATGGAACTCCGTTTTGATTTGCGTGGCACTTTCTTGCGACGGCCAGCCCCGAAAGTCAACGTAACTCTAATCGATTACAATCGGCAAATTGCGTTCAAATTGCGCTAAACAGTTGCGCGTTTCTTGCGATTGACGCGCGTGCGTGCGATCAGCGAGGACGAGGCTAGACAAGAGACTGGACCGGCATGCAACACTATTCTCCCTATGAGATTATCGAAGCCAAGCCTGCAACCGGGCTCGTTTTGCTTGCCGACCACGCGATGAACCGGTTGCCGCCGGAATACGGCAGTCTCGGCCTGCCCGCCTCGGCATTCGAGCGGCATATCGCCTATGACATCGGTGTCGAGGCGTTGGTGCGGCGGCTCTCGCGAATACTCGATGCGCCGGCCGTGCTCGGTTGCTTCTCCCGCCTGCTGATCGATCCCAATCGCGGCGAGGACGACCCGACGCTGGTCATGAAGATCTCCGACGGCGCGATCGTGCCCGGCAACCACCCGATCAGCGCAGAGGAATGGGAGAACCGGCTGAACCGGTTCCACCGCCCCTATCATCGCGCCGTTTCCGAGACGATCGGCCGAAGCGCCGAGGCGCATGGCGCGGCACCGCTGGTCATTTCGATCCACTCCTACACACCGGCCTGGAAGGGTGTGGCCCGCCCCTGGCACGCCGCCGTGCTTTGGGACAACGATCCGCGTGCCGTCCTGCCGCTGATCGAGAAGCTCGAGGCGTCGGGCGATATCGTCGTCGGCAACAACGAACCCTATGACGGTGCGCTGCGCGGGGATACCATGTTCCGGCACTGCATGATGCCGGGTATTCCCCACGCCCTGATCGAGGTGCGCCAGGACCTGATCGCCGACGAGACGGGCGTTGCTGGCTGGGCCGAGCGGCTGGCGCCAATCCTTGCGGGTCTCAACGCCATGACCGAATTGCATCGCTACGAGCGCCACGCCTCCCGCACCGGCGCCTATTAGAGCTTGGGTCCGGAAGTACGCAGTAACCGAAGAGGATCAACGTCCATGACCGAACTGACCCCGGAGCAGCAGACGGCATTCGAGGCAGCCGCCTTTCGCCGTCTCGTCACCCATCTGCGCGAACGCGCCGATGTCCAGAACATCGACCTGATGAACCTCGCCGGCTTCTGCCGCAATTGTCTTTCCAACTGGTACCGAGAAGCCGCCGAAGAGGCAGGCGTTGCTCTCGCCAAGGAGGAATCGCGCGAGATCATCTACGGCATGCCCTATGAGGAATGGCGCGAGCTCCATCAAAGGGAAGCGACCGCCGAGCAGAAGGCAGCCTTCGAGATCAACAGGCCGAAGGAATAAGGGCGTTTCGGCGGCGCTTGCCACGGAATTGACCGCGTTGTTGCGCATTGACCCTTGACCTTGGCGGCCGTTTTCGGCACGTCACGGCACCCACGAAATTCAATTCCCCGTATCAAGGAGAAGACCATGTCGGATGCTCACGGCGTCGCACGCGATCAGCTTCGCGCTTTCATCGAGCGGATCGAACGCCTGGAAGAAGAAAAGAAGACCATCGCGGACGACATCAAGGACGTCTACGGCGAAGCCAAGTCCATGGGCTTCGACACCAAGATCCTGCGCAAGGTCATCTCGATCCGCAAGCAGGACCACGACGAGCGCATGGAACAGGAAGCGATCCTCGACACCTACCTCCAGGCGCTCGGCATGGTGCCGGCAGCCGCCGAAGAATAAGCAGGCTTGCAGGGCCGCCGACAGGCGGCCTCGTCCGGACAGCGATGGGGAGCAGGCTGCCCCCGACCCGACCAGAGACGACAGCACTCGAAAGCACGATACAGAATCAAAAAGCCCGCCGGTTCGGCGGGCTTTTTCGTGTCTGCTGTTCGGCCGAAGCTCAGTTCGTGCTGAACTTCTTCACTTCCATGAAGTTGACCGCATTGCCGCTGAAGCGGGCCGTGTCCACCGTGCCAGCGCCGTTCGAGAAGCCGGCGGCATAGACCGTGGTCGGTGCGGTGCGGAGCGACTTGCTGACGAAGCGCGGCGCCTTGACCGGCTTGGAGAGCGTCGCCACACGACCCGTCGTCAGCGCCCATTCGGAAATGATCTTCTGGGTCAGCTTCGGCTCGGTGCGGACCGACGAGCGGGTCGCTGCGTCGGCGTCGTTCTTCTTCGGTCGACCGCCCTTTGCCGGCGCTTCGGCCTGCGTGTCGAAGGCGTTGTCGAAGACGGCCGCACGGGCGTTCGTGTTCGACTGCGGCGCATAGGCCGCCATTTCGATCGGCTGTTGCGATACCGGCTCGCGCTGGGCCGGCGTCGGAGCAGCAAGCGCCACACGGGTCGCAGCCTCGGCGGCAACGTCACGCGGCGGCTCTGCGGACGCAACGACCGGGCGCTCCGCGAAGGACGGAACCACGACCTGCGCATCGGCAACGGCGGCAAGGGCCGCATCACCCGCGGGCCGCATGGCCGGAACCGGAACGAAACCAAGCGCCTGCACATCCGCGGAAGGATCGGCCGAAGCGACAAGCGTATTCATGTCGCGACGGTCAAGCATCTGCGGCACCGGCACCTTCATCGAGCCGAGATCGGCGAATTCGCTCGGCATTTCCGAGGTCTGCGGCAGGGCAGCAGCAAGCGCATCCTGGGCCGCGTTCTTCTGCGGCGCCACCAGCGCAACGGCTACGCCGCCATCGGCAGGTGCATCCTTGAAGGCAGGACGGACAGCCGGGACCGGCGCGTTGATGTTCTGTTCGGCTGTTGCAGTGGCAGCAGCTGTCGGTTCGGCAGCAACCGAGCCGGCGACACCTGGAAGCGCTTCCTGGGCAGCAGGAGCGGAAGCCGTCTGTACCTTGGCCGGCGCAGCGCCGCCTTCATCGTCAGCGCCAGGACCGGCTGCGATCGCCGAGGGTTCTTCATCCTCGTCGCCGCCACCGCCAAAGAGCATGGCGAACAGGTTGCCGCGACGCTTGCCGCTTGCGCTATCGCCAGGACCGGTTGCACCGCCACCGGCGACTTCGATCGCCGAGGCACCGACGCGACGTTTGTAGTCGGCGACCGCCTGGTCATAACCCGGAAGCGGCTTGCCATCGGACGGCAGATGCATGGTCTTGCCATCAGGGAAGAGGCGAGCGAGTTCGGCGCGGCTCATGCGCGGCCAGGCGCGAACGCCGCCAACATCCATGTGAACGAAAGGCGAGCCGGAGGTCGGGTAATAGCCGACGCCACCCACCTGGAACTTCACGCCGATTTCGCGCAGCGTCTTCAGCTTCACGTCGGGAAGGTAGAAGTCCATTGCCTTGCCGAGCATGTGCTGGCTCTTCTTGGCGACACCCTTCGAGCGAGAACGCAGCATGCCGTTGGTTGCCGGCGAACGATAGGCCGAGACGACGTGAATATAATCGCGCGAACCGCTCTTCTGGTAGACTTCCCAGACGAGGTCGAGCAGGCGCGGGTCCATCTTGGTGGGTTCGTTGCGACGCCAGTCGCGAAGGAATCGGTTGATCTCCTGAAGGCCCTTGGTGTCGTAACGGCCATTGCGCTTGAAGGTGATCTGCGCCTTTTCCTGGGTATGAATGAAATAGAGTTTCAGTGTCCGGGTCTGGCCCGCGGCCTCTACGGGAGGCGCGAAACCTGGAGTCACGAGGGAAGCCGCAATAGCAACGGATGTAAGAACCTGCGGCACCTTACGGGTAAAGGCCGCGCAGACTCTCGCTAAGGAGCCGAGCGGCTTCTTAAAACCGAACAAATTTGGCATTCAATCCCCGTCCGACGGACAACCGTGCTTCGCTGTCTCAGATGACTGTCAAATAAGGTGACAGCATGGCAAATATGCCACAGTCGTCACCGCCCCTTATAATATAGTGAACACTTCACTAACAAGGTCTAAACGGCGGTGACTGAATAGCAGGGCTAATGAATTGTGAATGCGTCGATTTTATGCCGCCTCCCTCAATGGGTTCTCGGGATCGATGCCATAATCCTTCAGCTTGCGGTAGAGAGTAGACCGGCCGATGCCGAGCTTGCGAGCCACCTGGCTCATCTGTCCGCGGTAGAATTTGAGCGCAAAACGAATCAGTTCCTCTTCCACTTCGGCGAGTTTGCGGACGTCACCACCCTCGTCGACGCTGGCGATCGCGTTGTCCATCCGCGGGTCGTGCCCGGCATCGCCTTCCATCGATTTCGCCGCACTCGCGAAGTCCGGATAGACATTCGGCACCTGTTCCGCCGGCCCGCTTTCCCGTTCCGGACCGGCTTCGCCCCAGGAGAAGCCGGAGCGGTCGGAAACGACGTAGCCCGGGATCTGGGTGGCGATCTGCGGAAAATCCTTCACCGTCAGCTCGTTGCCTTCGGCAAGCACAACAGCCCGGAAGATCGCGTTTTCGAGCTGCCGGATGTTGCCTGGCCAGTCATAGGCAGTCAGCAGCGCCAAGGCGCCGCTCGAAATGGCGAGCGGTGTGTGCAGGCGCTGCTCGGCGGCAAAACGCTCGACGAAGGAACGCACCAGAACCGGGATGTCTTCCTTGCGCCGACGCAGCGCCGGGATGGTGATCGGGAAGACGTTGAGGCGGTAATAGAGGTCCTCGCGGAACCGGCCCTCGCGCACTTCGTTGATCAGGTCCTTGTTGGTGGCCGAGATCAGCCGCACATTGACCCGGTGCGGATGGCGCGCGCCGATCGTCTCGATCTCGCCCTGCTGCACGGCACGCAACAGCTTCACCTGGACTTCGAGCGGCAGGTCGCCGATCTCGTCGAGGAACAGGGTGCCGCCGTCGGCATCGACGAACTTGCCGGTGTGTTTTTCCGTCGCGCCGGTAAAGGCGCCCTTTTCGTGGCCGAAGAGAATGCTCTCGACCAGGTTATGCGGGATCGCGCCACAATTGACGGTGACGAAGGGCTTGCCGACCCGGTCGCTCGCCGACTGGATGGCGCGGGCCACCATTTCCTTGCCGACGCCGGACTCGCCTTCGAGCACGATCGGAATATTGGACTGGGCGGCACGGCGCGCCAGGTCGATCACCCGGATCATCGCCGGGCTTGCCGAAACGATGTCCTCGAAGCCGACGGCGCCGCCGCGCGGACGGCGCGAGGTTTTGACCTTGCCGTCGCGGCTCGCCATCTTCAGCGCATTGCTGATCGCGACCGACAGCCGCTCCGGAGAGACGGGCTTCACCAGGAAGTCGAAGGCACCCGCCTGCATCGCGTGAACCACGGTTTCGATGCCGCCCTGGCCGGTCTGTACGATGACAGGCATATCGACGCCGCGCTCGGCCAGCGCTTCAAGGAAGCCGTGCCCGTTCATCTCCGGCATCAACAGGTCGAGCAGAATGACGTTGATCATGCCGCCCTTGCGCTCCAGGAGCTCCAGACCGCTGCGGCCATTGTCGGCGAGATGCGCTACATGGCCGAGACGCTCGATCATGTTCGTCAACAACCGGCGCTGCACCGGATCGTCATCAATGACCAGAATATGTGATGTCACGGAAGCCTCCTGCTTTGGACACGCAGTACTATTTGGCCAACCTCATGTGCCAAATGACGTCAGGCATCTGTGCCATAAAGGGCTGAACATCATGTTTTGAGAAATGCTTGCATTTTATCCATTGCCGGCGATAGCAATGGAACCCATATCGCTTGCCCTCTTCCTGTCACGAACGAGAGAAATCCGACGATGACCTTCCGCCCCTTCGCTCCCGAGCAATCCGCTGTCCGCGCCGCCGCCGGGCAATCCCATGGCGCTACCGCGGATCTCGGCGACCTGCCCTCCTGGCGGCTCGAAGATCTCTATCCGTCGGCCGCATCGGATGCCTTTCGCAACGACCTGAAAAAGGCCGAGACCGAAGCGACCGCCTTCGAAACCAAGTGGAAGGGCAAGCTGGCCGAGGCCGCGACGAAGCGTGGTGACGACGGCATCGGCGCCGCCGTCCGGGAGTTCGAAGCGCTCGAAGATGTCATGGGCCGCATCGCTTCCTTTGCCGGCCTCACCTATTTCTCGGACACGTCCAAGCCCGAGAACGGCAAGCTTTATGGCGACGTACAGTCGAAGCTCACCGACATGTCGGCGCATTTGCTGTTCTTCTCGCTGGAGCTCAATCGGATCGATGACGCGATCCTCGACAAGGCGCTGGAAAACGATGCGCTTGCCGCGCACTACAGGCCCTGGCTGACCGACCTGCGCATGGACAAGCCCTATCAGCTCGACGACAAGCTGGAGCAGCTTTTCCTGGAAAAATCGATGACGGGTGCTGCCGCCTTCAACCGGCTGTTCGACGAGACGATGACGAGCCTCACCTTCAGCGTCGATGGCGAAGCCCTGCCGCTGGAAGTCGCCCTGAACCTGTTGCAGGATCCGGCGACAGAGGTCCGCAAGAAGGCGGCGATGGCGCTTGCCGAAACCTTCAAGGCCAATATCCGCACCTTCACGCTGATCACCAACACGTTGGCCAAGGACAAGGAAATCTCCGACCGCTGGCGCGGTTTTCAGGACATCGCCGACAGCCGCCATCTGGCGAACCGCGTCGAGCGCGAAGTTGTCGATGCGCTGGCCGAAGCCGTCAAATCCGCCTATCCGCGCCTGTCGCATCGCTACTACACGATGAAGGCAAAATGGCTCGGCATGCAGGAGATGGATTTCTGGGATCGCAATGCGCCGTTGCCGGAAACGCCGAACGCGCTGATTTCCTGGAACGAAGCCAAGGACACGGTTCTCTCCGCCTACAATGCCTTCGATCCGGAAATGGCCGCGATCGCCCGCCGCTTCTTCGACGAGAGCTGGATCGACGCGCCGGTGCGGCCGGGCAAGGCACCCGGCGCCTTCGCCCATCCGACGGTACCATCCGCGCACCCCTACGTGCTCGTCAATTACATGGGCAAGCCGCGCGACGTCATGACGCTTGCACACGAACTCGGCCACGGCGTGCACCAGGTGCTGGCCGGGGGACAGGGCGCGCTGATGGCGTCTACTCCGCTGACCCTGGCTGAAACCGCGTCCGTGTTCGGCGAGATGCTGACCTTCCGCGCGCTGCTCGACCGGACGAAGGACAAGCGCGAGCGCAAGGCCATGCTTTCCCAGAAGGTCGAGGACATGATCAACACGGTCGTGCGCCAGATCGCCTTCTACGAGTTCGAGCGCAAGGTCCACACTGCCCGCAAGGAAGGCGAACTGACGGCTGACGACATCGGCAAGCTGTGGCTGTCGGTGCAGAACGAGAGCCTCGGGCCGGCGATCCGAATCTCCGAAGGCTACGAGACCTATTGGGCCTATATCCCCCACTTCGTCCACTCGCCTTTCTACGTCTACGCCTATGCCTTCGGCGACTGCCTGGTGAACTCGCTCTACGCCGTCTACCAGAACGCCGAAAAAGGCTTCCAGGAGAAGTACTTCGAACTGTTGAAGGCCGGCGGCACCAAGCACCATTCCGAGTTGCTCGCGCCCTTTGGCCTCGATGCCACCGATCCGTCGTTCTGGGCACAGGGACTGTCGATGATCGAAGGGCTCATCGACGAACTCGAGGCGCTTGATAAGGCCTGATCCGGGCACAGGTCCGGATCACGGCGCGATCGACAAGACGACTTTATGAGCGACACCGCACCCTATGTGCTGTTCCGGGACGACAGCGAAAACCGCACCACGGTTTTCGCTGAGCCTTCGCGCATCGTCACCGCGCGCACGAAAGCCGAATTCACCCGCGGCCTTGCCGAGCTCGAGCGCGCCCACAAGGCGGGCAAGTGGCTCGCCGGCTTCATGTCCTACGAGGCCGGCCACCTCTTCGAGCAGAAACTCGCAAGGTTTGCCGAGGAGGGCCGCGAAACGCCGTTGATGTCCTTCGGCATCTTCGACGCGCCCTCGGAAGACCATCCCCTCGCCGAGCCGCAGCGCCGGACCGAGAACGAACCCTTCCTCGCTGAGCCACGCGCCGGCTGGGACTTCGGCACCTACCGCGAGCGCTTCGATCGTCTGCACCAGCATCTGCGCCAGGGTGATTGCTACCAGGCCAACCTGACGATGCCGATCCGTGCCCGCTGGTCTGGCGATCCGCGCGCCGCCTTCTGGTCGCTGATCGACCGCCAGCCGGTGAAATACGGGGCGCTGGTTGCGCTTGACGGGCCGGTCCTCCTGTCGCGTTCGCCGGAACTCTTCTTCCGCGTCGATGCGGACGGCTGGATCGAGACGCACCCGATGAAGGGTACGGCCAAGCGCGGCGCCTCTGCGGCCGAAGACGCCGAGATCATCGCGACCATGCGCGCCGACGAAAAGACCCAGGCTGAAAACCGGATGATCGTCGATCTCCTGCGCAACGACATCTCGCGTATCACCGAAGTCGGCACACTCAGCGTCCCCAAGCTCTTCGAAATCGAGACCTACCCGACCGTGCACCAGATGGTGAGCCATGTTCGGGCAAAGCTCCTACCCGAGATCGGTATCGAGGACATCTTCGCCGCCCTGTTCCCCTGCGGCTCGATCACCGGCGCGCCGAAGATGCGGGCCATGGAAATCCTGCACGACCTCGAAGACGGACCGCGCGACGCCTATTGCGGCGCCATCGGCTTCATCGCCCCGAGCGGGATCATGCGCTTCAGCGTCGCCATCCGCACGATTTCGCTTTTCCCCAACGGCGAGGCTATCTTCAATGTCGGCGGCGGCATCGTCTTCGACAGCAACGCCCGGTCCGAATATGACGAATGCCTGCTGAAGGCCCGCTTCGCCATTGGCGACGACAAGATCGCGCTCGGCGACGACAAGATCGCGCTGGGCGATGACGAGATCGCACGATGACGGACTTCTCGCTGATCGAAACGCTGCGCTACGAGCCCGAAAACGGCTTCGTCCGATCGCGCCTGCATCTGGCGCGGCTGAAGCGATCGGCGCGACGTCTCGGTTTTTCCGGAGCGGAAGGGGCAGAAGCGGCCTTGCTGGCCGCGGTGAAGAGCGGCGACGACAAGCTCGCACACCGGGTACGGCTCGAGCTTTTCCCCGACGGACGCATCGAGGTAAAGGCCGCACCGTTCGTACCGTTGTCGGACGATACGATCTGGCGGGTGCGGATCGCCGCCACCCGGCTCAACTCGCGCGATCCGCTGCTGCGCTACAAGACCAGCCGCCGGGCGGCCTATGAAACGGCCCGCAGCGAATATGCAGCGAGCGAGGCTGACGAGGTTCTTCTGCTCAACGAGAAGGGCGAGGTCTGCGAAGGCACGATCACCTCGGTTTTCCTCGACGACGGTAGCGGTGTCCTGAAGACACCGCCGATCGCCTGCGGGCTGCTCGCCGGTGTGCTTCGTACCGAACTCATCTGCCAACGACGCGCGCGGGTAGCGCGCCTTTCGCCGGCGGATCTTACAAGTGGAACGCTCTATGTCGGCAATTCGCTACGCGGTATGATCCGGGTGAGACTCCTGGTCTGAACCGGGTAGCGTGTAGCGTCTGACCCGATCCCGCCCATCGCGCTTGGCGAGGTAGAGCGCCTGGTCGGCGCGCGCATAGAGATCGCTGACGGAATCGCCATCACGATATTCCGCGAGCCCGACCGAACAGGTGTAGAAGAACTCCGGAATATTCTCGAGCGGCCGGGAGCTTCTGACCCTTTCGAGCAGACGGTCGAGAATGCGATTGCCTTCGCTGATGGTGGTATCAGGCAGGATGAGCATGAATTCCTCACCGCCGATCCGGCCGAAGCAATCCGAGCGGCGCACGAATTCCTGCATTTGACGCGCGAAGTCGAGCAGAACCTCGTCGCCGCGCTGGTGCCCGTGGCGGTCGTTGATCGCCTTGAAATAATCGATGTCGATGATCGCGACGCAACCCCACATATGCGGATTTTCGGCACAATTGGCGATGAATTCAGTCAACCGCCCCATCGTGTAGCGACGGTTGGGCACACTGGTCAGCTCGTCGACCTGGGCCGCCCGAAGCGCGAAATCGCGGTCCTGCCGGAGCTCGCGCTCGCCCGCATGGATAGTGGTGACATCGACGGCAATGCAAAGCATATAGCCGTCGGAATCCACCGTCTCCGTCATCCACAGCCAGCGGCCGTCATGCAAGTCGGTTTCCATGGCACGAAAAGGCACTTTGCCGCGCCGGTGAGCCGTCGAGGCAATCCAGGCGTTGACGTCGTCGGTTTTCAGGACGGTCCCCTGACCGGCCGCGTAGTTGCGGCGCATGATCTCCGCCCAGGTCGGGCTCTCGTCTGGACCGACGTGATAGGCCGCGCGAAATGCCGTGTTGGCAAACCGCAATCGATCGTGCTGATCGTAGAGCGCGATCAGTACGGGTGTTTTGCTCTGTAAGGCCGCAAGAGCCTTGAGATGACTACCGGTCACGGTCTGTCACGCCTCCGGGTCGGACAATATCAATCATGGCGCGAAGCGGATGCTTCAGACGAAGCTATAGCACGAAGTGCTTGTGACAAGCGTTTACGCGTGTGAAACGATGGGGATATGGTTAAATCACCGTCTTGGACCGGCCGAAGTGCATGAAGCATACGCCCTACGACGGTTCCTCCAAGCCCCTCACCATCGGCCTTGCCCAGCTCGATCCCGATCGCTGGATCGAGCCTGACGAACAGCTACAGCACTATCTCTCAGAAAAGAAGTGCCTTCTTGCGGAAGCGTGAGGCAGTCGCGGCCCTGCTTTCGATCGCCGGTTAAGCACTATCTCAGATAGCGGTTGACCCGCCGGCTCTTTATTGTGACAGCGATCTATGCTCTACAGCGCCCGCGTGCCGCATTCGGCACCGAAGCCGCTGCGGCACACCCGTCAAGCTGGAACAGCGGCACCAGCCGCTTCCTCATGCTTAGTCACCCACCGTCACAGGAAAGTTTCCTCAGGAGTAAGACAAAAATGGCAGATACCACCTACCCGGTTTACGGCGAGATCACCGGTCCGATCGTCATGATCGGTTTCGGTTCGATCGGTCGCGGCACCCTGCCGCTGATCGAGCGCCACTTCAAATACGACAAGAACCGGTTGATCGTGGTCGAACCCCGTGAGGACGCCGCCGACAACGAGATTTTCGAACGGCATGGCGTACGTCACGTTCGCGCTCATGTGACGAAGGACAACTACAAGGAACTGCTGAAGCCGCTGCTCACCGAAGGCGAAGGCCAGGGCTTCTGCGTCAACCTGTCGGTCGATACCGGCTCGCTCGACCTGATCAAGATGTGCCGCAAGCTCGACGTTCTCTACATCGACACGGTCGTTGAGCCGTGGCTCGGTTTCTATTTCGACGCCGAAATGGACAATTCCGAGCGCACCAACTATGCGCTGCGCGAAACCGTTCGCAAGGAAAAGGAAAAGAACCCGGGCGGCACCACGGCCGTTTCCACCTGCGGCGCCAACCCCGGCATGGTCTCCTGGTTCGTCAAGCAGGGCCTCTTGAACCTCGCCAACGACCTCGGCGTGAAGTTTGAAGAGCCGCATCAGGACGACCGCGAAGGCTGGGCGAAGCTGATGAAGAAGGTCGGCGTCAAGGGCGTGCACATTGCCGAGCGCGACACGCAGCTGACGAAGAAGCCGAAGCCGCTCGACGTGTTCTGGAACACGTGGTCGGTCGAGGGCTTCATCTCCGAAGGTCTGCAGCCGGCCGAACTCGGCTGGGGCACCCATGAAAACTGGATGCCGAAGAACGCCAAGAAGCACAAGAAGGGCTGCAAGGCTGCGATCTACCTGGAGCAGCCGGGCGCCAACACCCGCGTACGCACCTGGTGCCCGACGCCTGGCCCGCAGTACGGCTTCCTTGTCACCCACAACGAGGCGATCTCGATCTCGGACTTCTTCACCGTTCGCGATAAGGACGGCGAAGTGACGTACCGTCCGACCTGCCACTACGCCTACCATCCGGCCAACGACGCGGTCCTGTCGCTGCACGAGATGTTCGGCAACGGCGGCAACGCCCAGCCGGTCCATCACGTTCTCGACGAGAAGGAACTGGTTGAGGGCCTCGACGAACTGGGCGTCCTGCTCTACGGCCACGACAAGAATGCCTATTGGTTCGGCTCGCGCCTGTCTCTGGAAGAGACCCGCCGCATCGCTCCCTACCAGAACGCCACCGGCATGCAGGTAACCTCTGCGGTTCTCGCCGGCATGGTCTGGGCGATTGAAAACCCGAAGGCCGGCATCGTCGAAGCCGACGAGATGGACTACAAGCGCTGCCTGGAAGTACAGCTTCCCTATCTCGGTCCGGTTGAAGGCCACTACACCGACTGGACCCCGCTCGACGGTCGTCCGGGCCTGTTCCCGGAAGACATCGACACCAAGGATCCCTGGCAGTTCAAGAACATCCTCGTTCGCTAAGCTTTTGACGTAAAACGTCATCCGGCCCGGGGCACGACCGTGTCCCGGGCCTTTTCATCTGTGCGGGAAAAGGCGCCGGCCGCCCCCTGCCGCTCTTGCTTTCAACTCATGATCGCGGCATGGTCATGCCGGAATGAAACAGTCCGCTCGGCCCAATGCGGGGAAATCGCCTATGAAGCCATTCGCAGTTCTGACCCTAATCGCAACCGCTGCGGCCTTGGCGTCCTGCCAGTCGTCGCCCCGGATCATCGATGAGGGCGGGCCGTCGCGCCAGGCGACCGGCGTCGAAGGCTCCTGGGTGGACCCGAACGGCATCGTCTCGACTTTTGCGGGCGGCACCTTCTCGACCCGCACGACCGACACCAACCAGCTGCTTGCTTCGGGCAACTACGTCAAGACGAGCCCGACGCTCGTCGAGATCAACATGACCTCGCTCGTGCGCAATACCCAGTCCAAGGTCGCTTGCGCCCTGGTCACGCAGAACCAGCTCAATTGCACCACCGATGCCGGCGCGCAGTTCTCGCTGGCGCGGCGCGGCTAAAACAGCGCATACGCAAGTATCGAAGCCCCCGATCGGGGGCTTTTTTTGTTGCAGGATCGCAGCTTAACCTCGTTATAAATTGACAAAGCGAGCTTGGTTTTAGCGCTTGAAGTCACCTTCAAGTGATGAAAACATCCGGCCCGGCAAAGCCACTCCGACCGTGGGGAACGGTTCCGTCTTGACGGCTCCGGAAACGGTCGGCTGACAACCGGCAAACAGGAGAACATCATGATCAGACACATGCGGACCGGCCTGATGACCGCGTCCATTCTTGCCCTCTCCTCGGGCGCAGCCTTCGCCGATTATGAGCTGAACATCCTGCACATCAACGACCTCCATTCCCGCATCGAGTCGATCAACAAGTTCGACTCGACCTGCTCGGCGGAAGAGGAAGGCAAGAACGAGTGCTTCGGCGGCGTCGCCCGTCTGAAGGCCCTGATCGACACGAAGCGCCAGGAACTCTCCGGCAAGAACGTGCTGCTGCTCAATGCCGGCGACAATTTCCAGGGCTCGCTGTTCTTCACCACCTATAAGGGCCTGGCCGAAGCCGAGTTCCTCAACCTGATGAAGTTCGACGCGATGACCGTGGGCAACCACGAATTCGACGAGAGCGAAGACGGCCTGGCCGGCTTCCTCGATAAGATTACCTTCCCTGTCGTCACCGCCAACGTCCTGCCGAGCCACAAGTCGAAGATCGGCGACCGCATCAAGCCGTCGATCGTGCTCGACGTCGGCGGCCAGAAGGTTGGCATCGTCGGCGCCGTCGCCAACGACACGCCGGAACTGTCCTCGCCCGGCCCAGACATCCTGATCGGCGATGACGTTGCCACCACCACGGCCGCCGTCGAAGAACTGAAGAAGCAGGGCGTCGACAAGATTATTGCGCTGACCCATGTCGGCTATCCGCGCGATCTCGCAGCGATTGCCAAGATCCCGGACGTCGATATCGTCGTCGGCGGCCACTCGCACAGCCTCTTGTCCAACACCGACCCGAAAGCCGAGGGTCCTTACCCGACGATGGTCGACAATCCCGGTGGCTACAAGGTTCCGGTCGTCCAGGCCGCATCCTACACCAAGTATCTCGGCGATCTCGTCGTCACCTTCGACGACAAGGGCGTCGTCAAAGCCGCCAAGGGCGATCCGATCCTGGTCGACTCGTCCGTCAAGCCGGATGAGGCCGTGCTGGCGCGCGTCGCCGAACTCGGCAAACCGATCGAGGAATTGCGCTCGAAGATCATCGCCAAGACCGAAGCGCCGATCGACGGCTCTCGTGAGAATTGCCGCACCAAGGAATGCGAAATGGGCAGCCTGCTCACCGACGCCATGCTCGACCGCGTCAAGGGCCAGGGTGTCACCATCGCCATCACCAACGGCGGCGGCCTGCGCGCCTCGATCGACGCCGGCGACGTTTCGATGGGCGAAGCGATCACCGTTCTGCCGTTCCAGAACACCGTCGCGACCTTCCAGATCAAGGGCGACGGCATCCGTGAAGCGCTGGAAAACGGCCTCAGCAAGCTCGAGGAAGGCGGCGGCCGCTTCCCGCAGGTGGCCGGCATGAAGTTCTCCTTCGACAAGTCGAAGCCGGTCGGCAGCCGTGTCGTCTCGGTCGAGGTGAAGGAAGGCGAAGGCTACGTCGCCCTCGATCCGGCCAAGACCTATTCGCTCGTCACCAACAACTACATGCGCAATGGCGGCGACGGCTACGACATCTTCAAGGAGAAGGGTGAAAACGCCTACGACTACGGTCCGGGCCTCGAAACCGTGCTCGCCGACTATCTCGCTGCCCACCAGCCGTTCAAGCCCTATACCGATGGCCGCATCACCGAGGTCGCTTCGGCAGCAGGTGCTGCACCGGCGGAACCGGCAACGGAAACGAAGCCGGCGACGGGCACCGACACCACGGCAACCCAACCGGCAGCAACCTCCGGCGATGCATCAGCGCCCGCGGCAAGCGGCCCTCAGAAGCACGTGATCGCCAAGGGCGACACGCTCTGGGACCTCGCCAAGTCGTACTACGGCGAAGGCTCGCTGTGGAAGAAGATCTCCGAAGCCAACGGCAAGCCGGCGCCGCGCGCGCTGCATGTCGGCACGGAACTGGAAATTCCGGCAAAGTAAGACAATTTGCCTCTACCTTCAGAGCCGGCGCGGGCTTCCCCGCGCCGGCTTTTCTTTTTAGAAGGATTTGAAACCGAAAGCAGTGTCCCGATTGAACGGGACCGACGAGGACCGAGATGACCGAACAGCTTGACGTGACCGCCCCTGCCGACCACCCTTCCGTCAAATCCGGAAAGGTCGGCATTCTGCTGGTCAATCTCGGCACGCCCGACGGCACCGACTATACCTCGATGCGCCGCTACCTGAAGGAGTTCCTGACGGACCGCCGGGTGATCGAATGGTCGCGGCTGTTCTGGTACCCGATCCTGTTCGGCATCGTGCTCAACACCCGTCCCGGCAAGGTGGGCAAGGCCTATGAGACGATCTGGAACAAGGAGCTGAACGAAAGCTACCTCAGGACCTACACCCGCAACCAGGCGCAACTGATCGCCAAAACGTTCGCCGATCGCCCTGAGGTGATCGTCGACTGGGGCATGCGCTACGGCCAGCCATCGATTGCCTCGCGCATGGAGGCGCTGCAGAAGGCCGGTTGCGAACGCATCCTCGTCTTCCCGCTCTATCCGCAATATGCGGCAGCCACGACCGCCACCGTCAACGACAAGGCCTTCGAGGCGCTTTTGAAGATGCGCTGGCAACCGGCGCTGCGCACGGTTCCGCCCTACCACGACGATCCGGTCTATATCGACGCGCTCGCGACCTCGATCGAGCGCCATCTGGCGACGCTCGACTGGGAACCGGAAGTGGTTCTGACCTCCTTCCACGGGATTCCGAAGAGCTATTTCGACAAGGGCGACCCCTATTATTGCCAATGCCAGAAGACCGCGCGGCTGCTGCGCGAAAAGCTCGGCTGGTCCAAGGAGAAGCTGCAGGTCACCTTCCAGTCGCGCTTCGGGCCCGAGGAATGGCTGCAGCCCTACACCGACAAGACGGTCGAGAAACTCGCACAGGAAGGCGTCAAGCGTATTGCCGTCATCAATCCCGGTTTCGTGTCCGACTGTCTGGAAACGCTGGAGGAGATCGCCGAGCAGGCGGCCGAGAGCTTCCACCACAATGGCGGCGACAAGTTCACCCACATTCCCTGTCTCAACGACAGCGCCGAAGGCATGGCGGTCCTCGAACACGTCGTGCGCCGCGAACTCGCCGGCTGGCTCTAGCTCCCATTCCTTGCCGCGCCGCTTGAAAACGGTGCCCCGATCACCACTTCTGGATGAATGGAACACGCACGCGCTCACCGGCGAGTGCGCGTCCCTAACATTTTGAATCTACGCGCAATCCGCGGAAACCGATTCCGGACCGACAACTATTGCGCTAAAGTGCTGTCTCGGGTCGGGATTGCAAATTTAGGGGGGCTTCTCTTGGGCGGGTTGGATTATGCGGTCATCGCATTGGTGGTGCTGATGATCATTGTGATCATCGCGATGGTTAAGACGGTACCGCAAGGCTATCGCTATACGGTCGAACGCTTCGGTCGCTATACGAAGACGATGGAGCCGGGTCTGAACGTCATCCTTCCCTTCATCGATCGGATCGGCGCCAAGATGAACGTGATGGAGCAGGTGCTCGACGTTCCGACCCAGGAGGTCATCACCAAGGACAATGCCAGCGTCTCGGCCGACGCCGTTGCCTTCTACCAGGTGCTGAACGCAGCTCAGGCCGCCTATCAGGTCGCCAATCTGGAAAACGCCATCCTCAACCTGACGATGACCAATATCCGCTCGGTCATGGGCTCGATGGATCTCGACGAACTGCTTTCCAACCGCGATACGATCAACGACCGATTGCTGCACGTTGTCGACGAGGCTGCCAGTCCCTGGGGCATCAAGATCACCCGCATCGAGATCAAGGACATCGCACCGCCGAAGGACCTTGTCGACGCCATGGCAAGACAGATGAAGGCCGAACGCGAAAAGCGCGCCCAGGTATTGGAAGCGGAAGGCTCGAGAAACGCGCAGATCCTGCGCGCCGAGGGCGCCAAGCAGTCGGCGATCCTTCAGGCCGAAGGTCAGCGCGAAGCGGCCTTCCGCGATGCGGAAGCCCGCGAACGTCTGGCCGAGGCCGAAGCCAAGGCGACTCAGATGGTCTCTGCCGCGATTGCCGCCGGCGACATCCAGGCGATCAACTACTTCGTCGCGCAGAAGTACACCGAGGCGCTCGCCTCGATCGGCACCGCCAACAACCAGAAGATCGTGCTGATGCCGATGGAAGCCTCCGCACTGATCGGCTCGCTCGGCGGTATCGGCGCCATCGCCAAGGAGGTTTTTGGCGATGGACAGACGGCACCGGCGACACGCCCGCGCCCATCGACTCCTCGGACCACGCCCGCCTTCCCGGCAGATCCCTCGCAAGGGACGTAGGCGATGATCGAACGCGCCATTCAAGAACTCGGGCCCTGGAGCTGGTGGGTTCTCGGCTTCGTGCTGCTGGCAGCCGAACTCGTGGCACCCGGCGTGTTCCTGATCTGGATCGGCATCGCCGCGCTCATTATCGGAATTCTCTCCCTTATGCTCTGGGAGACCGGCTTCTGGACGTGGCAGGTGCAGTTCGTCCTCTTCGCCGTCCTCTCGGTGGTCGCTGTGCTGCTCGGCCGCCGCTTCGTTCTGTCCTCAGCCGAAACCACCGACGAACCCTTGCTGAACCAGAGAGCGGAAAGTCTCGTCGGTCGTACCGCGGTACTGGAGAAACCGATCGCCGAGGGACGCGGCCGTATCCGGCTCGACGATACGTTCTGGATCATCGAGGGACCGGACCTGCCGGCCGGCACCCGGGTCCGCGTCGTTTCCAGCCATGGCCGAAACCTGACCGTCGAAAGCGCCTGATCGGCAAGCGGCTGATGCCACGACGTTTTTCCCATTTGGAAACGATTGCTTAACCACGTCGCTTTACGATTGCGAAAGGATTGCAATCAGGCTTCGTGGACAAACGGCATATGGTGCCAGGCTCATCTCGCTCGACCAAAGGAGACGCGCGGCGTTCGACCTCGCTGGCGTTGCTATTGGCCGGCACTGCCCTGTTCGCACCATCGTCATTGCGCGCGCAAACGGCCACGGCCCCGACGACCTCCTATGGCGTCACCACCACCCCGGCAACAGTCCCGGCCACCACGCCCGCAATCGCCGATCCGCAAACCACCGGCGCCGTCAGCGGCGACGATCTTCCGCCGGCGCAGAACGAGGATTTCCTCCGCCTCAACCAGCGGGAGCCGACGATCGATGGCCTGAGGCTTCGAACCGATACGGAGGGGTATCGTACCACGCCGGGCGTTCGCATCGGGACCTTCACGCTGCGCCCCAGCGTCAGCGAGACCATCAACCATGAATGGCGCAACGACGGTGACACCAAGACGAACCGCGGCTATCTCGAAACCGGCATCCGCGGCACCCTGACCTCCGACTGGTCGCGTCACCAGTTGACCGTCACCGGCGAAGGCATCCTGCAAAACAACATCTCAGGCGAAGGGGAGGAAGAGCCGCGCGCCGATGTAGACGCGGAACTGCGCCTCGATCTCTGGGACGAAACGATTGCACGACTCCGGGCCGGATACAGTTTCTACCGAGAAGACGCCGACGACCCGAACGCGATTTCGAACGCCAAGACCCAGTCCGCGGTCAACACCTACCGCCTCGGTGCCGCCATCGAGCGCGATTTCGGTCTGATCCGCGGTTCGGTCGGAATCGATTTCGACCGCCAAACCTATGGCGATGTCGAACTCGAAAACGGCACGACACTGTCCGAGAAGGACCGCAACCGCAACACCGGAAACTTGATTGCCCGCGTCGGCTACGAACTGTCGCCGGCGCTGATCCCGTTCCTCGAAGCCTCCGTCGGCAAGTCGCTTTACGACCTGCGCGAGGACACGTCCGGCTTCGAGCGTTCCTACCAGATCTATGCCGGACGCGGCGGTATCGAGGTCGATCTCGGCGAGAAACTCTATGGTGAGCTCGGCCTCGGCTACGAGACCTATCGCTTCGATGATGACAGGCTCGAAGACGTCAGCGGCCTGTCCGTCGACGGCCGCCTCAACTGGTCGCCGCAGCGCGGCACCGATGTGCTCTTCGCGGTTTTGACGGATCTCGATCCGTCGACGACGGCGGGCGTTTCCGGATCGATCGACTATACCTTGACCAACATCATCACCCACCAGATGCGCTCCGATCTGGTCGCACGATTGTCCAACACTCTGATCATCCGCAAATATCCGTCGGACTCCCGCTCCTCCGACGAGACGACCTGGCGCACGGGCGCAGGCCTCACCTGGGATATGAACCGTTACCTCGCATTGACCGGCGACGTCAGCTACGAGCGCACCACGCCCGACGTCGGCGATCCGACCGACATCACCCGTGTCGGCGTCGGCCTCGTCCTGCGGCGTTGAGCCAAAGGTCAGCCGCCGGCAAAGCTAGAGCGGTAACAACACTCATTGCCAGCAGCCAATGAAAAAGGCCGCATTCCTCGGGGAACGCGGCCTTCTCGTTTCGGTGGAACCGAAATTACCTCAGGCTGCCGAGCAGCGTCTTCAGCGGCCCCTCGACGCTCGGGCGGATGTCGCCGCGTTCCAGAGCAAAGGCAACGTTTGCCAGGATGAAGCCGTCCTTGGCGCCACAGTCATAGGTGTCGCCACGGAAGTGATAGGCGGCGAACTGCTGGCTGTCGGAGAGCTTGAGCATGCCATCGGTCAGCTGGATTTCGTTGCCGGCGCCGCGTTCCTGCTTTTCGAGGATCGGGAAGATCTCCGGCTGCAGGATGTAGCGGCCGTTGATGAAGAAGTTGGACGGGGCTGTGCCCGGTGCGGGCTTCTCGACCATCTTGGTGATCTTGAAACCATCGCCCACCTTGTCGCCGACGCCGACGATGCCGTATTTGTGGGCCTGGTCCGGTGCACATTCCTCGACGGCGATGACGTTGCCGCCGCTCTGCTCATAGAGCTCGACCATGCCCTTGAGGCAGCCCTTTTCGCCCTTCATGATCATGTCCGGCAAGAGCAGCGCAAACGGCTCGTTGCCGACGAGGTCACGGGCGCACCAGACCGCGTGGCCGAGGCCGAGCGGGGCCTGCTGGCGGGTAAAGCTGGTCGTGCCGGCCTTCGGCAGAATGCTGTCGAGCAGGGCGATCTCGGCCTTCTTGTTGCGCTCGCGCAGCGTCTGATCGAGCTCGACCTGAATGTCGAAATAATCCTCGATCACCGCCTTGCTGCGGCCCGTGACGAAGATCAGATGCTCGATGCCGGCTTCCAGCGCCTCATCGACCACATATTGAATGACCGGCTTGTCCACCACCGTCAGCATTTCCTTCGGCACGGCCTTGGTAGCCGGCAGGAAACGTGTGCCCAGCCCTGCGACTGGGAACACGGCTTTGCGGACTTTACGCTTGTCGGTCATCGATACCTCCTTGATAGGAACTCACTCATAAGTCTTACCGGATGGTCCCGGACTACAATCCGTCTGAAACCATACAGCGCTCCGTAATGGAGCCGCAATCTCTATGCCGTCAGCTGAACACAGCCTGAACCGACGGAACAAATGCATATGCGAACTCCACGACCATGGCTTGACATTTTCTACAGCGGAAGACGCCACCACAATTTCATGGTAAAGGGTTTGTTGACCACGTTTCTGTAGATTCGTTGCAATCCGGCAATGCAACAATCGCGGCCGGATCCGAAACAGGAGCCGCCGACGACTGCCCCCACCGTCGAGGCTGGCCCCAGACTGCCACCTTGCGGAGTGATTCGGGCCATGACGGCCGAAGCCCCCGCAGAGAAACGGAACCGACAGCTGATGATCAGAAACCGCAGGACGTTTTTCCGTCATATCGCAGCCGCCCTCGTCCTATCCGCCGCAACACTCGGCACCTCGCCCGCGCGCGCCGATGCCGGATTCCAGAACTGGATCAACGAATTCTACACGACGGCCGCCAAGGCCGGCATCAGCAAGTCGACCTATCGCCAGGCCTTCGCCGGCGTGAAGTCGCCTGACCAGACGGTGATCGAGAAGGCGAACTACCAGCCGGAGTTCAAGCACAAGATCTGGGAATACATCGATTCCCGCGTGAACCCGTACACCAAGCGCGTCGGCCAGGAGATGGCGACGAAGCACGCCCGCACGCTGAACGCGCTGGAAAAGCACTTCGGCGTCGACAAGACCATCCTGCTGGCGATCTGGTCGATGGAATCCAACTACGGCGCCGTGCTCGAGAAGGATGACCGCCTGCACTATGTGCCGCGCGCGCTCGCCACCCTTGCCTATGCCGATCCGAAGCGCTCGAACTACGCCAAGAAGCAGCTGATCGCCGCGCTGAAGATCCTCCAGAGCGGCGACATCACGCCGCGCGAGCTGACCGGGTCCTGGGCGGGCGCCATGGGCCACACCCAGTTCATCCCGACGAGCTACCTGCTCTATGCGGTTGACGCCGACGGCAACGGTCACCGCGACATCTGGAACTCGGTGCCCGATGCGCTGGCGACCGCCGCCAACCTTTTGAAGAAGAACGGCTGGCAGCCGGGCGAAACCTGGGGCTACGAAGTCGCGCCGCCGGCAAATGCCGCGAAATATTCCGGCCAGACGAAGACGCTCGCCGAATGGGCGTCGCTCGGCTTCGGCCGACCCAACGGCAAGGGCTTCCGCAACGGCAGCATACGCGCCGAACTCAAGCTGCCGAGCGGTGGCGAGGGTCCCGGCTTCCTGATGACCAAGAACTTCTTCGTCATCAAGCGCTACAACGCCTCCGACAGCTACGCTCTCGGCGTCGGCCTTCTTGCCGACCAGATCGCCGGCTATCAGGGCATGCAGCAGCGCTGGCCGCGTCCGGACGGATCGCTCGACATCAGCGAAAAGTTCGAACTGCAGAACCGCCTGAAGGAGCTCGGCTACTACAGCGGCGAAGTCGACGGCAATTTCGGTTCCGGCTCGAAGGCCGCGATCCAGGCGTTCCAGTCGAAGAACGGCCTGGCGCCGGACGGAGAGCCGACCCAGATGCTGCTGCGCGCCCTTCGCAACTAGCGGCTCGAAACGGTTTCACGATCGCCACATCCGTGAGATAAATGACGAGTAGCGCGCTGCACCCCGCGCGGCGCGCTGAAACGTGAGGGCGGTTGAAAACCGGCGAACACGCGATCAACGGGGCAGAAGAGCAGATGACGAGCAAGCGCCGCAACCAACCGCGCCGAACGCCCTTCGGGATTGCGACGATCTGCATCGCCGCAATGGCGATGGTCGCCGTCAGCCTCTTTGCAAGCTTTGCCGAGGCGCAGGAGCGCGCCCAGCGGCGCACCCTGTTCCAGATGCTCTTCGGCGGCTTGTCGCGCGAGCGGCCGGTTCTTGAAGACCGCTCCTATTTCCCTGAGCAGCCGCGCCCGAAACGCCAACGCCAGCAGCAACAGCAGCGCCAGAAGGGCCAGGGGCAACAGAAGCAGAAGCCGAAGATCGCCGATGCACCGGCAGTCGCGCCGGTGGTGGTGGAGAAAGCGCCCGACGCCAAGAAGGTTCTGGTCGTCGGCGACTTCATGGCCGGCAGCCTCGGCGACGGCCTGAAGACCGCCTTCGAGATGACGCCCGGCATCGCCGTCGAGACACGGGCGAACGGCTCGTCCGGCCTGGTGCGCGAAGATTACTTCAACTGGCCGGGTACCCTTCCCGGCTACGTCGGCGAATTAAAGCCATCCGTGATCATCATCAGCCTCGGTGCCAACGACCGGCAGCAGATGCAGATGGGCGACGTCAAGGAGAAGTTCCGCAGCGATATCTGGAACGAGGAGTATCGCAAGCGCGTCAATGCGCTGGCGGCCCTTGCCCGCAAGGAGAAGCTGCCGGTTCTCTGGGTCGGCATGCCGCCGTTCCAGTCCGCCGCAATGACCGCCGACATGGTGACCTTCAACGGCATCTATCGCGAGGAAATCGAGAAGGTCGGCGGCCAGTTTGTCGACATCTGGGATGGCTTCGTCGACGAGGGCGGCAAATTCGTCCTGACCGGCTCCGACATCAACGGCCAGCAGGTTCGTCTGCGCGGCGCCGATGGCATCAACCTCACCAAGGCCGGCAAGCGCAAGCTGGCTTTCTACGTCGAGAAGGACATTCGGCGGTTGCTCGGCGATGCCGCCGCGACGGACAAGAACGTGCCCGGGGCAGGCGAACTCAAGGACCTGGTGGTGACGGCGCCGCTTGGCAACGAGGATATCGTCAAGACCCAGCCGATCGGCTTGACCGATCCGGCCCTGGATGGCGCCGGCTCCCTGCTTGGCAACGCCGCACCGGACAAGGGCAACGGCAAGAGCCCGCGCGACCTTTTGGTTGACAAGGGGGATGTCGCCGCCGCACCGACCGGCCGCGTCGATGACTTCCGCCTGTCGAAGCCAAGCACTGTCATCAGCAATCCGGTGATCCGCAACTAAAGCCTGTCGCGCAAAAGTGCGCAGCGGTTTTGCGGTATGCGATATATCAAAAACTTAAAGCGCAAGGAGCGAATCTGAAAGATCGCGACGCGCTTAAGAGCAATTCCAGGAAAAGTGTGAAGCGGTTTTCCGTCCGGAATTGCGCTATTTCAAAGACTTAGATCATTTCACCGTTTCGACGAAAAAATGAAATCATCTAGAACCAGCCGCGCCCAAGGCTGTCGAGCCTCCGGCAACAGCCCACAAAAAAGCCCCGCATCGCTGCGGGGCTTTTTTCATGCTTGGGAGTAAACCGTTTATCGCGGCAGGGTGGTTGAGCCCATCAGCGCCTCGTCGATCGCACGGGCGGCCTGGCGGCCTTCGCGGATCGCCCAGACGACCAGAGACTGGCCGCGGCGCACGTCGCCGGCGGTCCAGAGCTTCTCGACCGAGGTCTTGTAGTCGCGCTCGTTGGCAACCACGTTGGTCGAGCCGCGGCGGTCGGTGTTGAGCGTCAGCTTGTCGCCGAGATCCTTCAGCACGCTGCTGGTAAACGGACCGCGGAAGCCGATGGCGATGAAGGCAAGATCCGCCTTGATGATGAACTCCGTGCCGGCGACCGGCTTGCGGCGATCGTCCACCTGGCAGCACTTCACGCCGGTGAGGGTGCCATCCTCGTCGCCGATGAATTCGAGCGTTGCCACCTGGAACTCGCGGATAGCCCCTTCGGCCTGGCTGGACGAGGTGCGCATCTTCGTTGCCCAGAACGGCCAGACGGCAAGCTTGTCTTCCTTTTCCGGTGGCTGCGGGCGGATGTCGAGCTGGGTCACTTTGACCGCGCCCTGGCGGAAGGCGGTGCCGACGCAGTCCGACGCGGTATCGCCACCGCCGACGACCACGATGTGCTTGCCGCCGGCGAGGATCGGCTGCGACGGCCAGCCGACGCTGTCGATGTTCTCGCGGCCGACGCGGCGGTTCTGCTGCACGAGATAGGGCATCGCATCATGCACGCCAGCGAATTCGACACCGGGGATGCCCGCATCACGCGGCGTCTCCGAACCGCCGCAGTAAAGCACGGCATCGTGGTCGTCGAGCAGGCGCTGCATCGGCACGTCAACGCCGACATTGATGCCGCAGTGGAAGGTGACGCCTTCGCCCTTCATCTGTTCGACGCGGCGGTCGATGAAGTTCTTCTCCATCTTGAAGTCCGGAATGCCGTAGCGCAGCAGGCCGCCGGCCTTGGTCTCGCGCTCGTAGACGTGAACTTCGTGGCCGGCGCGGGCAAGCTGCTGGCCTGCCGCCATGCCGGCCGGGCCTGAGCCGATGACCGCGACCTTCTTGCCGGTCTTGGTGACGGCCGGCTGCGGCACGATGTAGCCCATCTCATAGGCCTTGTCGGCGATCGCCTGTTCGATCGTCTTGATCGCCACCGGCGTGTCTTCGAGGTTCAGCGTGCAGGCTTCCTCGCACGGCGCCGGGCAGACGCGGCCGGTGAATTCCGGGAAGTTGTTGGTCGAATGCAGGTTGCGGATCGCCTCATCCCAGTTGCCGTTGTAGACGAGGTCGTTCCAGTCCGGGATCTGGTTGTGCACCGGGCAGCCGGTCGGCCCATGGCAATAGGGGATGCCACAGTCCATGCAGCGAGCAGCCTGCTTCTGCACTTCCGGTTCTGACATCGGAATGGTGAATTCACGGAAATGGCGAATGCGGTCGGATGCCGGCTGGTACTTTGCCACTTGCCGGTCGATCTCGAGAAATCCAGTTACCTTACCCATCGTACTATCCTGAAAGCTTTGCGTCTGAACAGGCGCTTTTGACAAGCGCGCGTGAGGGACCCCCGAACCAGTCTGTGATGAACCGGGAGCCTTGGTCACCGGGGCCTCCTACTCAGCCGCCTCTGCCATTTTCATGCGTTCCATATCCTCGAGCGCACGGCGGTATTCGACCGGCATGACCTTGCGGAATTTCGGCCGGTAATCCGTCCAGTGATCGAGAATCTCCTTCGCCCGGGGCGAACCCGTGTGGTGAAGGTGGTTGGATATCAGCTGATAGAGCCGCTCTTCATCGTGGCGCGTCATGTCGCCGGAGACGTCGACCATGCCCTTGTGCATGATGTCGCCGCCGTGGTGATGCAGCTTCTCGAGCATGTCGTCCTCTTCCGGAACCGGCTGCAACTCGACCATCGCCATGTTGCAACGACGGGCGAAATCGCCTTCCTCGTCCAGCACGTAGGCAACGCCGCCGGACATGCCGGCCGCGAAGTTGCGGCCCGTCGTGCCGAGAACGACGACGACGCCGCCGGTCATGTATTCGCAGCCATGGTCACCCACGCCCTCGACGACCGCGACCGCACCGGAGTTGCGCACGGCGAAGCGCTCGCCGGCAACGCCGTTGAAGTAGCACTCGCCCGAGATCGCGCCATAAAGCACGGTGTTGCCGACGACGATCGATTCCTGCGGAACGATCGTCGCGTTTTCCGGCGGCCGGACGATGATGCGTCCGCCCGAAAGACCCTTGCCGACATAGTCGTTGCCGTCGCCCACCAGGTCGAAGGTGATACCGCGTGCCAGGAACGCGGCGAAGGACTGGCCGGCCGTGCCCCTCAGGGTCACGTGGATGGTGTCGTCCTTCAGGCCCTTGTGGCCCCAGCGCTTGGCAAGCGCACCGGCGAGCATCGCACCGGCCGAGCGGTCGACGTTCTTGATCGCAGCTTCGATCTTGACCGGCGCCTTGGTTTCGAGCGCGACCTTGGCTTCCTCGATCAGCTTGCGGTCGAGAATGT
The DNA here is from genome assembly GCF_001429285.1 of Ensifer sp. Root278. GTDB lineage: Bacteria > Pseudomonadota > Alphaproteobacteria > Rhizobiales > Rhizobiaceae > Ensifer. Next base: position 189,901 of record NZ_LMJJ01000041.1, on the reverse strand, counting down.
CGTCGATCGGGTGCTTCTGGCGTGTGGTCCAGTAGGTCTCTTCCTTGGCGGCTTCCACCTTGTGGAAGATCTTCGAGAAGTCGAGGCCGTTCGCCTTCCAGTGGGCAAGCGCACCGTCCTTTTCGAGCAGCTCGGAGGCACCGATGATCTCGTCAAGCTTGCGCACACCAAGCGAAGCCAGGATCTCGCGCACTTCCTCGGCGACGAAGAAGAAGTAGTTGATGACGTGCTCGGCCGTGCCCTTGAAGCGCTTGCGCAGAACCGGGTCCTGGGTGGCGACACCGACGGGACAGGTGTTGAGATGGCACTTGCGCATCATGATGCAGCCGGCAGCGATCAGCGGCGCGGTGGCAAAGCCGAACTCATCGGCACCGAGCAGCGCCCCGATGATGACGTCACGGCCGGTCTTGAGACCGCCGTCGACCTGAAGGGCGACGCGCGAACGCAGGCCGTTCAAGACCAGCGTCTGCTGGGTTTCGGCAAGACCGATTTCCCACGGGCTGCCGGCGTGCTTCAGCGATGTCAGCGGCGAGGCGCCGGTGCCGCCGTCGAAGCCGGCGACGGTGATGTGGTCGGCGCGCGCCTTGGCGACGCCGGCGGCAACCGTGCCGACGCCGACTTCCGAGACGAGCTTGACCGAGACGTCCGCTTCCGGATTGACGTTCTTCAGATCGTAGATCAGCTGCGCCAGATCTTCGATCGAATAGATGTCGTGGTGCGGCGGCGGCGAGATCAGGCCGACGCCCGGGGTCGAGTGACGGGTCTTGGCAACTGTCGCATCGACCTTGTGGCCGGGCAGCTGACCGCCTTCGCCGGGCTTGGCGCCCTGCGCCACCTTGATCTGCAGCATGTCGGCATTGACCAGGTATTCCGTGGTCACGCCGAAGCGGCCGGAGGCGATCTGCTTGATCGCCGAGCGCTCGGGGTTCATCGAACCGTCCGGCAGCGGCAGGTAACGGTCGCTCTCCTCACCGCCCTCGCCGGTATTCGACTTGCCGCCGATCCGGTTCATGGCGATTGCGAGCGTCGTATGCGCCTCGCGGCTGATCGAGCCGAAGGACATGGCACCGGTCGAGAAGCGCTTGACGATGTCGGTAGCCGGCTCGACCTCGTCGACCGAGATCGGCTTGCGGCCGAGAGCCTCGGCGCTCTTCACCGTGAACAGGCCGCGAATGGTGTTCATGCGTAGCGCCGAGTTGTTCACCATCTCGGAGAATTCGCGATAGCGGTCCTGCGCGTTGCCGCGCACGGCATGCTGCAGAGATGCGATCGCGTCCGGGGTCCAGGCGTGGCTTTCACCGCGCATGCGGAAGGCATATTCGCCGCCGATGTCGAGCGTGTTGGCAAGAACCGGGTCGGCACCGAACGCCGCCTTGTGGCGGGCGACGGTCTCGGCCGCGATCTCTTCGAGGCCGATGCCTTCGATCGTCGTCGCCGTGCCGAAGAAGAACTGGTTGACCAGCTTCGACGACAGACCGACGGCGTCGAAGATCTGCGCGCCGCAATAGGACTGGTAGGTTGAAATGCCCATCTTGGACATGACCTTGAGGATGCCCTTGCCGACGGCCTTGATGTAGCGATAGACGACCTCGCTCGCATCGACCTCCTTCGGGAACTCGCCGCGCTTGTGCATGTCGATCAGCGTATCGAAGGCGAGATAGGGGTTGATCGCCTCGGCGCCGTAGCCGGCGAGCAGGCAGAAGTGGTGCACTTCGCGTGGTTCGCCGGACTCGAGCACGATGCCGACCGAGGTGCGCAGGCCCTTGCGGATCAGGTGGTGGTGCACGGCGGCGGTCGCAAGCAATGCCGGGATCGCCACGCGGTCCGGACCGACCTGACGATCAGAGAGCACGATGATGTTGTAGCCGCCCTTCACCGCCGCTTCCGCGCGTTCGCAGAGACGGTCGAGCATATCGGGCATGCCTTCGGCACCGCGCGAAATGTCATAGGTGAAGTCGAGCGTCTTGGTGTCGAAGCGATCCTCGGTGTGACCGATCGAGCGGATCTTTTCGAGATCGCCATTGGTCAGGATCGGCTGGCGCACCTCGAGCCGCTTGGCATGGGCCATGCCCTCGTGATCGAGGATGTTCGGGCGCGGTCCGATGAAGGAGACGAGGCTCATCACCAGCTCTTCGCGGATCGGGTCGATCGGCGGGTTGGTAACCTGCGCGAAGTTCTGCTTGAAATAGGTATAGAGCAGCTTGCGCTTGTCCGACATCGCCGAGATCGGCGTATCGGTGCCCATCGAGCCGATCGCCTCCTGGCCGGTCGTCGCCATCGGCGACATCAGGATCTTGGTGTCTTCGAGCGTGTAGCCGAAGGCCTGCTGGCGGTCGATGAGCGAGACGTCGCGACGCAGCGCGCGCGGCTCCACCGGCTTCAGCTCTTCGAGGATGAGCTGGGTGTCTTCAAGCCACTTGCTATAGGGGTGCTTCTGGGCGAGCGAGGACTTCACCTCCTCGTCGGAGATGATGCGGCCCTGCTCCATATCGATCAGCAGCATCTTGCCCGGCTGCAGGCGCCACTTCTTGACGATCTTGTCCTCGTCGACCGGCAGCACGCCGGATTCCGAAGCAAGGATGACGCGATCATCAGAGGTGACGATGTAGCGGGCCGGACGCAGGCCGTTGCGGTCGAGCGTCGCGCCGATCTGGCGGCCATCGGTGAAGGCGACTGCCGCCGGTCCGTCCCACGGCTCCATCAGCGCCGCATGGTATTCGTAGAAAGCCTTGCGCTCGGGCGACATCAGCTGGTTGCCGGCCCAGGCTTCCGGGATCAGCATCATGACAGCATGCGACAGCGAGTAGCCGCCCTGCACCAGGAACTCGAGCGCGTTGTCGAAACAGGCGGTGTCCGACTGGCCTTCATAGGAGATCGGCCAGAGCTTGGAGATATCCTCGCCGAAGAGCGGCGAAGATACCGACGCCTGACGCGCCGCCATCCAGTTGACGTTGCCGCGCAGCGTGTTGATTTCGCCGTTATGCGCGACCATGCGGTAGGGATGCGCGAGCTTCCACGACGGGAAGGTGTTGGTCGAGAAGCGCTGGTGCACGAGCGCCACCGCGCTCTCAAACCGCGGATCGGACAGGTCCTTGTAATAGGCGCCGACCTGATAGGCGAGGAACATGCCCTTGTAGACGATCGTCGAGGACGACAGCGATACCGGGTAGAAATTGCTCTCCTCGCCCTTGTATTCGTCATAGATGCGGTTGGAGATCACCTTGCGCAGCGTGAAGAGACGACGCTCGAACTCGGGGTTCGTGGCGGCGTCGCGGCCGGCACCGATGAAGATCTGGACATGGCGCGGCTCGGTCGCGGCAATCTCGGGCGCCTTCGACAGCGACGCGTTGTCGACCGGCACGTCGCGGTAGCCGATGAGCACCTGGCCCTCTTCGGCGACGACGTCCTTGATCACCTGCTTGAAGTGTTCGACGAGCGCATCGTCCTGCGGCATGAAGATATGGCCGACGGCGTACTCGCCCGCCTTCGGCAGGGTGATGCCCTGCTTGGCCATCTCCTCGCGGAAGAAGCGGTCGGGAATCTGCACGAGAATGCCCGCGCCGTCGCCCATCAGCGGGTCGGCACCGACGGCACCGCGGTGCGTCAGGTTTTCGAGCATGAACAGGCCGTCGCGCACGATCTGGTGCGACTTCTGACCCTTCATATGCGCGACGAAACCGACGCCGCAGGCGTCATGTTCGTTGCGCGGATCGTAGAGACCCTGTTTTCGCGGCAGGCCAGTCGGGAATGCGGGCGTTTTTTCAGCCGTCGCAACGCTGTGTGCGAGGTTGAGCCCAGATTGCTGTGATGGCGAATGATCCGTCATCGTTTTCCCTCCTGTTAAACCCGGCACCGCCGGGCATGGCACCGCCCGCGCATGGCTCTTCGTTGCGCGCAAAGGCACGCCAAAAAGCCGGGGCACTATCGTCTCATGATCCTGATCAGGTCGCAAATAAGCACGGCATCATCAGGCACTGATGTCTGCGACCATCCTGACGGCAGGCGATAACAACCGGATGAAATCCGGCAAATCCCCCCGCTTCGCACGCCGGGTGCCATTTTTTTAGGCACTCGCGGCGATTGTTCCGGTCCCTAGACCGAAATAGGACAGCAAACCTGTCCTATTTCATGTGCTCTATGCCAGAAACTACCCCCCTCCGCAAGAGGCATATCAGCAAATAATAGAGAAGATTTTGCCGAACATTGCCGGAAGTTTCCGGCTTTTATAATTTAATTACGGCTTTCCGGCGTTTTCTTCCTTTTGGTTTCAAACTGGTCTCCAGTTGGCCTTTCGGCCGCCGACCGTGATTGATCCGGCCGAGAACTCGGCTAAGGTCGGCCAAATCCGTCGAAAAGACTGTAATACAGGGTGGAATGTGATGATTTTTTCGTCTGACAACTGGGCTGGCGCCCATCCCGCGATTGCCGAAAGCCTGATGGCGCATGCCGGCGGATATGCGTCCGCCTATGGCACCAGCGAGCTTGACCGGAAGGTGGAGAAGAAGTTCGCGGAAATCTTCGAAAGGGATGTCGCAGTCTTCTTCGTCGGCACCGGAACGGCTGCCAATTCGCTGGCACTTGCGACAGCCAATCGCGCAGGCGGCATCGCCTTCTGCCATCGCGAAGCGCATGTCATCGCCGATGAATGCGGCGCGCCGGAATTCTTCTCGCACGGCGCCAGGCTGAAGCCTGTCGATGGACCGCGGGGCAAGATGGAGGCCGCGCGCCTCGAAGCCGAGATCCGGCGCTTTCCGCTCGACAATGTCCACGGTGGCCAGCCGACAGCGGTCTCGCTGACCCAGGCAACGGAAAGCGGCACGGTCTATTCGCCCTCGGAGATCGAGGCGATCGCGGCCGTTGCCAAGGCGCACAAGTTGCCGCTGCATATGGATGGTGCCCGCTTCGCCAATGCGCTCGTCGGCCTTGGCGCAACGCCCGCTGAAATGACCTGGAAGCGCGGTGTCGATCTCGTCTCCTTCGGCGGCACCAAGAACGGCTGCTGGTGCGCCGAAGCGCTGGTGCTCTTCGATCTCGCGAAGGCGCACGAAATGCATTTCCTGCGCAAGCGCTCGGCCCAACTCTTCTCCAAGTCGCGTTTCGTCTCCGCACAGTTCGACGCCTACTTCGCCGGCGATCTCTGGCTGAACCTCGCGCGCCATGCCAACGCGATGGCTGCACGCCTCGCCGAGGGCATCGCCGCCTCGAAGACGAGCCGCCTCGCCTGGCAGGCGGACGCCAACGAGGTTTTCCCCATCATCAGGAAAGACGTGGCCACGAAGCTCAGGCAGGATGGCGCCGTCTTCTACGACTGGCCCGTGCCCCACGACCTCGATGGAAGTCTTGCGCCGGATCAGGGTCTCTACCGCCTCGTGACCAGCTTTGCGACGAAGGCCGACGACGTCGACCGGTTCGTCGCCGCGTGCTGAAGCAGTTCCAGGAAAACGGCCAGCTTTTCCATCCGGACGACCATCCCGCGACCTGAGCGGGGTGATCCCCTGCATCAAGCCTGTCCCTGCAGCGTCCTCACATTGGAGAGGATCTCGGCCGAAAGTGCTGCACTCAGCTTTCGGTCGACGCCCTTGCTCGGCACCAGCACGAACTCGACGTCTTCAAGCGGCGGCAGGGCGCCGGCGGGTATCTCCTTCAACCCCTGCGGCACCATGCTGCGCGGCTGCACGAGCACGCCCATTCCGGCGCGCGCGGCCGCCGTCAGCCCGCTGAGGCTGCCGCAGGTGCAGACGATGCGCCACGGCAGGCGATGCCGGTCGAGCACTTCGAGCGCGACGCTGCGGGTGATGCTCGGCGGCGGAAAGGCGATCAGCGGCAGCACCTTGTCACGCCTGATCCTTTCGGGGTCGCGGGCGAGCCAGACGAGCGGCTCGCGATAGACGAGCTCGCCTCTCACGTCGCCGAGCCTGCGCTTGGCGAGCACGAGGTCGATCTCGCCGTTGTCCTGCATCTGGTAAAGCACGCCGCTCAAGGCGACGGTCAGTTCGAGATCGACCGACGGATGAGCACGGACGAAATCTTCGAGAACCGCCGGCAGCCGGCTCATGACGAAATCCTCGGAAACACCAAGCCGCAGGCGACCACGCAGACTGCTTTCGGCAAAAAGCGCACGCACCTCGCCGTCGATCGCCAGCATCGAACGCGCATGGGCAAGCAGTGCCAGCCCATCCGCCGTCAGCGACACGCGGTGGGTATCGCGGGCGACCAGGGTTCGCCCGAGCGAGGCCTCAAGCCTTTGAATATGCTGGCTGACGGTCGATTGCCCAAGCGACAGTTTCTCCGCCGCCAGCGTGAAACTGCCCATCTGTTCGAGCGCGACGAAGCTGCGCAACTGCACGAGATCCAACATGGCTCATCCCAAATCGCGATAACTGTTATTCCTTGCATCCTGCTTCATAATGAGTGATCCCGGCAAGACGTTTCATCACCAGCAAGTGACCGGATATGCGCCGCTACCTTCCCGATACCTTCACCATCCTGCTTCTGGCGACGGTGCTCTTGGCATCCGTCCTGCCGATCCATGGTGAGGCGACCGCCTGGTTCGGATTGGCGACCAAGGTGGCGGTCGGCATGGTCTTCTTCCTGCACGGCGCCCGCCTCTCGCGCGACGTGGTGATCGCCGGCATCCTGCACTGGCGGCTGCACCTGACGATCCTCGCCTCCACCTTCGTGCTCTTCCCGCTGATCGGTCTTGCAATCGGCTTCGTCCCGACCTCGATCCTTCCGCAGTCGCTCTACACCGGCATCCTGTTCCTCTGCGTGCTGCCCTCGACGGTGCAGTCTTCGATCGCCTTCACCTCGATGGCCGGCGGCAATGTGCCGGCGGCGATCTGCTCGGCGTCTGCGTCCAACATATTCGGCATGTTCCTGACGCCGCTGCTGGTCGGGCTGCTGTTTACCGCCGGCGGCCACGGCGGCGTGACGCTCGACGCGCTGAAGCAGATCCTGCTGCAATTGCTTGCTCCCTTCGTCATTGGCCAGCTGTTGCAGCCCTTGATCGGCAACTGGATCCGGGCGCGCAAGGGGCTCTTGGCGCCCGTCGATCGCGGCTCGATCCTGATGGTCGTCTATCTCGCCTTCAGCCAGGCGGTGACATCGGGCCTTTGGCAGACCTATTCGCTGGCAGATCTCGGCGTCCTGGTCGTCATCGAGATCGTCATGCTGGCGCTCGTGCTTGCCGTCACCATGTTCGGCAGCCGCCTGCTCGGCTTCGACAAGGCGGATGAGATCGCCATCACCTTCTGCGGCTCGAAGAAGAGCCTTGCGAGCGGCGTTCCGATGGCGAGCGCCATCTTCGCCGGGCAGAACATCGGCGCGATCGTGCTGCCGGTGATGCTGTTCCACCAGATCCAGCTGATGGCCTGCGCCGTCATCGCACAGCGCTACGCCGCCAAGAAGCAGGCCTCCGCCGTGCCCGCGCCGGCCAGATCCTAAAGCCTGTCGCGCAAAAGTGCGCAGCGGTTTTGCGACAACGACATGCGAAACATCAAAAACTTGAAGCGCAAGGAGCGAATCTGAAAGATCGTGACGCGCTTTAGAAAGTCAGGAAAGTCCGAAGCGGTCTCTCTTCGGAACTGCGTGATTTCAATGAACCAATAAAAAAGCGGCGCCCCTGGGGGACGCCGCCTGTCTTGGGAGATTGTCTTCGCGGTTAGAGGGTCTGGGCCTCGATCTGCTTCGGCTGCGAGGCAACGGACGAAATCTCGATCCGGCGGGGCTTGGCTGCTTCCGGAATCTCGCGGGTGAGGTCGATGTGCAGCAAGCCGTTCTTCAGCGAAGCGGACTTGATCTCCACGTGATCGGCGAGCTGGAAGCGACGCTCGAAGGCACGCTTGGCAATGCCACGATGGAGAAACTGGCTTTCGTCGCCCTTTTCCTCGGCTTTTTCGCCCTTGACCGTCAGCGTGTGCTCACGGGCCTCGATCGAAAGCTCGCTCTCGTCAAAGCCAGCAACGGCCATGGTGATGCGGTAGGCGTTTTCGCCGGTGCGTTCGATGTTGTAGGGCGGATAGGTCTGGGCTTCACCCGGCTGACCGAGGCTGTCGAGCATCGTGAACAGGCGATCAAAGCCAACGGTGGAACGGTAAAGGGGAGAGAAATCAAAGTGACGCATTGTGTCCTCCTCGGAGCAACGGTTTGCGATGTCTGGTCGGCCACCCCATTCTGGCAGCGGCAAGACCGGTGAACGGACCCGTCTTCGGCGCCCGTGACCCTGATTTGGGGAGGCAAATTCGCGACTTCAAGACGCGAGCACTCACGATTTTCCCGTGAACCCGACATGAACGGCCGCTTCGGCTTCCGTTCAGCCCCGGTGGGCTAGAAGAAAACTCTGGGCGGCAACTCCCAGGCTGAAGTGATACGTCCCTTCCTCTTCAGCAGCCGGAAACGGTGATCGTCCGGATTTCACCCACCGTTTCCGGCTTTTTTCTTTGACGACTGAGACCCTGCCGCCTATCCCTTGATGATACCGATCAACCCGCTCTTCTTGGCCGTCACCACGTCATGACCTCGATCCTCCACTCGACACCGGACAATCCGACCCCGGAAAACTACGTGGCTGGGTTCTTCGATGGCGTCGGCGGGCGCAAGATTCGCTACGCGATCTTCAGGACGAAGCAGCCTGTTGCGCGCGGCACGGTCGTCCTGCTGCAGGGCCGCAACGAATCGATCGAGAAATACTTCGAGACAATCGCTGATCTCACGGCAGCAGGTCTTTGGGTCGCGACCTTCGACTGGCGCGGCCAGGCGGGCTCCGAGCGGCTGCTGCCACACCCGGGACGCGGCTACGTCGACCACTTCTCCGACTATGAACGCGACCTCAGCACCTTCCTCGAACAGATCGTGTTGCCGGATACGCGCCTGCCCTTCTCGATCGTCGCCCATTCCATGGGTGCGCTCGTTGCCCTGTCGCTGGCACCGATGCTAGCAAGCCGGATCGACCGACTGGTGGTGCTGGCACCCTTCGTCGGCCTTGGCGGACAGGCGCTCGGCGAGCCCAGCATTGCGGCGATTGCGACCCTCATGCGCTGCATCGGCCTCGGCACCCTGCCGGCCCATCCCGACAAGGGCAACCGCCCGTTCGAAAGCAACGTGCTGACGGCGGACCGCCGCCGCTACCTGCGCAACATCGCACTGACCGACACGCATCCGGAACTGAGGCTTGGCCCGCCCACCGCGCGCTGGCTGAGCGAGGCCTTCCGCGCCATGCGCCGCGTCATCCGCCGCGAGCATCTGACGCGCATCACCCTGCCGACGATCATCCTGGCGCCAACCGCTGACCGTCTGGTGCCGCATCTCGCCGTCGAGTGGTTGGCGCGCAACTTCCGCGCCGCCCAGATGATCCCGATCGATGGCGCCCGCCACGAACTGCTTCACGAAGCAGACCGCTATCGCGCCCAGGCGATGGCCGCGATCCTTGCCTTCGTCATCCCCGAAGAGGGTGACGAACGCGAAAACAGCGCCGCCTGATACAGGCGGGCACACTCGGCAATAATTTGATTTTGCATCTCGCTTCGATATCAGCGCCGGAGCGTGGCGTCCTCAGCCTTTGAGGATTTCCAGCGCCTGAGCATGCAGTTCGGCGCTGCCCGCAGCGATGACCTCGCCACCCATTTCCGCCGGTCCGCCCTGCCAATTGGTGACGATACCGCCGGCCTGCTCGATCAGGGGGATCAGACCGCCGACGTCGTAGGGTTTCAGTCCGCATTCGATCACCAGGTCGATATGACCGGCGGCGAGCAGCGCGAAGGCGTAGCAATCGCAGCCGTAGCGGAAGAGTCGCACCTTGTTCTGCACCGCCTCGTACTTGGTCTTGAAGTCACCCGTGTAGAGGTGCGGCGATGTGGTGAACAGCACCGCATCCGAAAGCGAATTGCAGGCACGGGTCGAAAGCACCTTTTCGCCACCGGGACCCCGGTAGGTCGTCTTCTCACCATCGGCGAAATAGCGCTCACCGGTGAACGGCTGATCCATCAGGCCCATGACCGCTTCGCCATTGCGATAGAGGCCGATCAGCGTGCCCCAGACCGGCAGGCCGGAAATGAAGGCGCGTGTGCCGTCGATCGGGTCGATGACCCAGACATATTCGCGGTCGAGCCCGACATTGCCATGCTCTTCGCCAAGGATGCCGTGCTCCGGAAAATGCTTCTCGATCAGCGCACGGATCGCCGCTTCCGCCGACTGGTCCGCCTCCGTTACCGGATCGAAGCCGCCTTCGATCTTGTTGACCACGCTGGTGCCGATCCGGAATCGCGGCAGGGTCTCTGCCTTGGCAGCTTCGGCAAGGCGATCGAAGAAGGCGCGGTCGGGCAGCATGGCTCTCTCTCAGGGAAGCATGGACGAAGGAAGGTTCGTCTTGCATAGACGAAATTTACCGAAAGGCAAACGAACTGATGCGATGGCAGCGGCGACCAAATCACCTGTGTTTTCAGATTTCTAGCGTTTCAATCGGTTCAGATACCGCTTTCGCCTAAAAAACGTTTGATGCACTGCAAAAGTTCTCACTGCTTCAACTTGACATTTGTGCAGTGCAATATTAAGGTTTGGGTACAGTCACCTGTGACTGTAAATACCCTCCTTGGGTGTTTCCTCCCTAGACTTGACCGCGCCGTTGGCGCGGTTTTTTTTGAAGGTCCACGACAGAAAATCCTAAAGTCACTCCGCTGCGAGCGGGAGGTAGGCGCCGTAGTCTTCGACATGGCGGGCAAGCGACGCGACGAAGGTCGTGAGATCTGCGACCAGCGAGCCGAAGCCGGGCTTGCGCACCAGTGTCGTCTCATCGACATAGAGCGCCCGGTTGATCTCGATCTGCAGCGCATGCAGCCCGCGTGTCGGGCGACCGTAATGCTCGGTGATGAAGCCGCCAGCATAGGGCTTGTTGCGCACGACACTGTAGCCGAGCTGCTGCAGCAGATCGACGGCGGCGCGCGACAGTTCACCCGCGGCACTGGTGCCGTAGCGGTCGCCGATGATGAAGTCGGGACGCTGGGCGCTGCCGGGCAGATGCACGTTCCCGGGCATCGAGTGACAATCGATCAGCACCGACAGGCCGAACTGCACGTGGGTGCGCGCGATCAGTTTGCGCAGGGTGGCATGGTAGGGCTTGTAGATCGTCTCGATCCGCGTCAGCGCGTCTTCCACCGGGAAACGTCCGCGGTAGATCTCCATGTTCTCGGCGACCAGCCGCGGTATCGTGCCGAGGCCGCCGGCGACGCGCATCGAGCTGATATTGGCGTGCGGCGGCAGCGGGCCGTCGAACATGCGCGGGTCAAGCTCATAGGGCTCACGGTTGACGTCGAGGAAGGCGCGCGGGAAATGCGCCAGCAGCATCGGCGCTCCGAGAAAAGTCGCGTTCTGGAACAGCTCATCGACATAGTGGTCTTCCGACCGGCGAATCGAAACAGCGTCGAGCCGCGACTGATCGAGAAAGCGCTGGGGATAGGACCGACCGCTATGCGGTGAATTGAACACAAAGGGAATGCGCTGGATCGGAGGTTCCAGGACCTCAAACAGTTCCCTCTCCGCAATTTCCCCCATCTGAACCCTTTTTTACCATATGCGGTTCTTACAATTGTCATCATGTTGCCAGTTGGTCCGCTCTGTGTCCATAGTGACCAATCATAGCTCCCGGGGAATTGACGTCCCGCGTTCACGAGATATTTACCGCGTTGGGGTTTGGATAAAACGCCGCAATCTACGCGCAATAAACTGAAAAAAGAGAAGCACGGCCGAATTCATGACTGCGAAAATCCTTCTTGCCGAAGACGACAACGATATGCGCCGGTTCCTGGTCAAGGCGCTCGAAAAGGCCGGCTACAAGGTCATGTCCTACGACAACGGCGCCAGCGCCTATGACCGGCTTCGCGAGGAGCCATTCTCGCTTCTCCTCACCGACATCGTCATGCCCGAGATGGACGGCATCGAGCTGGCGCGCCGCGCGACCGAACTCGATCCGGACCTCAAGGTCATGTTCATCACCGGCTTTGCCGCCGTTGCGCTCAATCCCGACTCCAAGGCGCCGAAAGATGCCAAGGTGCTTTCGAAGCCCTTCCACCTCCGCGACCTCGTCGACGAGGTCAACAAGATGCTGGCCGCGGCTTAAGCGACTAGTTTTCCACAGTCGCTGCCGCTTGCGGCACACTGTGGCGACAAGCCAAGACGATTTCCGATCGACCGCCGCGATCCACAAGGATCTCCGGCGGTCTTTTCGTTTCAAGGCCTTAGCAGGAATCCCGCAAATCCGGGCCCTCGCCACGCCGCCGCGACCGACCCCCGGATGGGAAAAAACATGCCTTCGAAATTTCTGTCAAAAAACCTTCGAAAACCCTATTGACGCGACAACGGGTTTTGTGGTCTATGCGCCGACATCGGATGGGCGTGTAGCTCAGCGGGAGAGCACTACGTTGACATCGTAGGGGTCACAAGTTCGATCCTTGTCACGCCCACCATTCGAATTCCAAGGGCCTTTCGAGAAATCGAGAGGCCCTTTTCGTTTGTCCCGGGACGCGCCGGTTGGCGACACCCTCCACCCATCCCAATTCTGTACGAAGTTTAATGTCTTGCGCCATGGAAGCGCCCCGTTCCGCGCCCTAGTTTGCATTCGCAATCCGATCGCACCCGCAGACCTTTAATCGCATCCGTGACCAACGGCCGGCCACCCATCTCGCGTCTCGATACGCGAACGCGACGTCGTGCCGACCACATCTTCTCTGAATGAGAAAGGAACGGACAATGCCTGCCGTCAAGAACATCCTGCTCGTACACGGCGCCTGGGGCGATGCTTCCCATTGGCGTCACGTGATCCCGCCACTCCACGCCAAGGGCTACAGGATCGCTGCAGTGCAGAACCCACTGACCTCGCTTGCCGACGACATCGAGCGCACGCGCAAACTGGCGGAATCGCTTGATGGCCCGACCCTGCTTGTCGGCCACTCCTATGGCGGCGCGGTGATCAGCGGCGCCGGCCATGCAGCCAATGTCGTTGGCCTCGTCTATGTCGCGGCCTTCGCGCCGGATGAGGGCGACAGCCTCGGCAGCATTTTTGCGCGGCGTAATCCACCCTCCGGTGCTGCCAGTATCCGCCCCGACAAGGATGGCTTCCTCTGGTTGGCGCAAGACACCTTCCGCCAGAGCTTCGGCCAGGATTTGAACGAGACCGACGCGCTGGTCATGGCGGTGACGCAGAAGCCGATTGCCGGGCGTTGCTTTGAAGACGAGGCCGGCCCCCCGGCCTGGAAGGAAAAGCCGAGCTGGTACCAGGTATCGCGCCACGACAACATGATCCCGCCGGAAACCGAACAGTGGATGGCTGAACGCATCAAGGCAAAGAAGATCATCACCCTCGACGCCAGCCACGCCTCGCTTGCATCGCATCCAAAGGAGATCGTCGCGCTGATCGACGAGGCGATCGCTTCACTCGGCTAAAGTATGTCGCGCAAAAGTGCGCAGCGGTTTTGCGATAACATCGCGACGAAAAACCCCGTCGATCACCGGACCGACGGGGCCTTGTTCCAGGATCACCGCCAACCGCCGTCGACGGCCAACCATCCAAAGTCGACGCCTTAATGCACCATGGCGGAGGCGGCGGACATCAATTCGTCGCGACGCGGGGCGCCGAACATGTTCTGGCCGCCGTCCGGGACTTCCGTGAAACTCCAGCGCACAACGCCATCACGATCGAGCAGGAACTCGCCGACGAGTTGCCCGGCCCCGGTCGCTATCATCCGTTCGTCAGCCTCGGTGATCTGGTAGTCTTCCGCCTTGTCGAGATAGGCCATAGCTGCGATCGGGTCCATCGGTTCCGGCAATTCGCCCGGCATATTCACCTTCATCGCCATGATCGTCTTCTGGGCGATCTTGTACGGCCAGGCGTCCTCGTCCTCGGTGAATTCGAGGTTGGGCAGCCCGAACGCCCGATGCGAGACCCGTTCCGGATCGGCGGCGGCCAGCAAATTCGGCACAGGATGATAACGGAAATAGAGGCGCGCTCGATCGATCGGCGTATTGACCACCGTCAGGCTCTCGATGCCCCGCTCCCGCAAGGCGCCGTCGAGTTGCGCCATGGCGGCGATCTGCCGTCTGCAGAACGGACAATGCAGGCCGCGGAACAGGCCGACCAGGACCGGTTTGCGGCCGCGAAAATCATCAAGGGCGATCTGACCTTCCTGCGTGATTGCGTCGAGCACCACGTTCGGCGCTCGGTCCCCCGGCTGCAACGGCCGTCCACTCAGCGGCTCAACCATGTTTCGTCTCCTCATCCCGGCCGGAACGCTCCAGCTACGCCTTGTGGCAAGGCAGGCGCTTTTTCTCCGGCAAACTGTGTGCAGCAATCAAAGCGCAGACGCCGCGCCCCAGGCGACGATCGGAAGTATCAGTCGAGAAACGGCAAAATCATCAACGCCTCGGGATCGAGACCATGTTGCGCACATATGTCTCTCGCCAAGGCGAAGTACCTTTCCGCTGCATCGAGATCGCCGGCGTCCAGGCAAAGCGTCGCCAAGCCATCATAACACGGAAACAGGAGCTGCGCCTCTTGCGTTTCTCCGCAAAGGTCGAGCGCCTCCTGATAAAGGCCGCGGGCGACATCTGCCCGGCCATGACACTGATGGATCTGGCCGAGCACCAGCAGCGACACCGGCAAGTGGTCGCGCTGGTCGAGTTCCCGGTCAATCGCAATCGCGCGCTCGGCTGCCGGCACGCCGTCCGGCGCACAGCGATCGGTGAAGGTGCAATAGGCGACGGCAAGGTTGGCGAGCAGGCGCGCCTGAAAACCGAGGTCGCCGATACGCCTTGCCATGTCGAAACCGCAGCGGCAAACCTCAATCGCACGTCTCGGATCGGTGACCGCGTAGAACACCGCCAGATTGGTATAGCCGCGGCAGGCGGCATTCAACAGGTTCGCGCCTTCCGCTGCCGCGACGCTTCGCTCGACGATACCGATCGCTTCGGCGCTGCGGCCAAGGCGGGCAAGCGTCACGGCCTTGGTGTTCAGCGCTTCGGCCATGACCCGCATCGCCTCCCGCTCAGTCTCTGGGGTCTCCGGCGTATATGTCGCAATGCGATCCAGGGCGTCGTCCGCCGCCTTGAGGGCGCCGGCATAGTCTCCCATGCGGAAGGCGAGGTGGCCGCATTCCTGCGAAAGATGCGCACCTTCAATCGGCGCGCTCACGCCTTCGAGCAGCTCGGCGGCTGCCGCGAAGGAAGCCAACGCCTCGTCACGCCGCCCGGTTTCCCAGAGATGATGGCCGAACTTGCGCCGGATTCGTGCCGCGGCAATCCGGTCGTCCATGGCGCTGTAAATCTCCAACAGTGCGCCGTAGTGCTGAACCGCCGCCTCACGCTGGCCGGTCGGGCCCAGGAGATCAGCGACGCGTTCGCGTGCGGCAAGCCATTCGGGGCCCTGTTCGCCGGTGGCCGCCAGTGCCGCCATCGCCTGTTCATAAAGCCGGATGGCATCATCATTGGCATAGAGCGCCCGCGCCCGGTCTCCGGCCGCGACCAGGTAATGTGCGCCCTTGGCCTTCTGTTCGGAGAGGCCGAAATGGTGGCCGAGCAGCGCCATTTCCTCGGGCCGGTCGGTATCCTCGCCGAACCGGCGCTCCAGCACCTTGCCGATTAATGCATGCCCGTCCGTGCGCCGACTGAGCAGCAGATTGTTGTAGACCACCTCCTGCAGCAACGTCTGGGTAAACCGATAGGTCTGTGTGCCCAGGAACCCGCCGCCGTCCCTGGCTTCTTCGATGATCTCCGCATCGCAGAGCAGATCAAGAATCGTATCCACCGGTGTCCGCCCCGAAACCGCTTGCAGCAGATCCGCATCGAATCGCGGCCCGATCATCGCAGCGTGGTGCAGCATTCGGCGGGCGTCCGGCGGTAGCCGATCGACGCGGCCGAGCAGTATCGCCTCGATGGTCACCGGAATGTCGGCGGCCGCTTCGCGCTCCACCACCCGCCAGGTCGAGCCGACCCGCTGCACTGCGGATACATCGATCAGGCCGCGCACGATTTCCTCGATGAACAGGGGATTGCCCCCGGCCCGTGCCAAGATGCGCTCGGCGAGCGCCTGAGGCAGCCCATCCCTACCGAAGAATGCCGCAAGCAAGCGACGCCTGTCGGCCTCCGAAAGCGGTGCGAGGCGCAACGCCGTCAAGTTTGTGTGTCCGGGCTTCAGCTGATCGGCATCGGCGTCGGGCCGCTGGGTGGTCAGCAGCATCAACGGGCTGCCTTCCGTCCGCTCGAGGACGAAGGATATGGCCTCGAGCGAGGCAGCATCGGCCCAGTGCAAATCCTCGATCACGAGCAGTAAGGGCGTTCGTGACAGGCGTCGTTCAAAAATCGCCCTCACCCCTGCGAAAAGCTGCCGGCGCATCTGTTCCGGCTCCACATGGCGCAACAGCTCATCCTGGGAACCCAAGCCCAGGATCCGCAAAAACAGCGGTACGAGCTGTTCGAGCTTGTCTTGCGCAAATCCGATCTCGGCCAGTCCCGCGGCGAGTAGCTCTGTCGTCCGCTGCAGGCTGTCGCTTATCGAAATCCCGTAGGCACCGCGCAGCACCGCCGCGAGAACGCCATAGGACGGTTCTCCGAGCGACGAACTGCCGGCGCGGCGAACGACGACGTTCGAAAAGCGCGGATCCGCGGCCACCCGTTCGAGGAATTCTTTGATCAGCCGCGATTTTCCGAGCCCTGCCTCTCCCGTCAGACGCACCAGTTGCGCCGTCCCGCCGCAGGCAAGCTCGAGGCAATCAATGAGGCGCTTCATCTCCGCCTCACGTCCGATCAGCGGCGCACCGAGCCCCAGCGCTTCGAGACCGCGTGCCGTGCGCGGTGCCTCCAGAGACTGCGTCAGCCTGTAGACCTCGACGCTTTCCGCTTTGCCGCGCAGCGTCATCGCGCCAAGCGCCTCGTAGGCAAAGGCGTGGCAGGTCAACCGATAGGTCACCGGCCCGACGAGGATCTCCCCAGGCCCTGCCAGCGTTTGCAGCCGCTGCGCCGTGTTGACTGCGTCGCCGGTCACCGAATAGGCCTTGCCGTCGCCAGCGCCCAAACGCCCCGCCACGACGGTTCCGGTGTTGAGCCCGATATGGAGGTTCAGTGGCTCGCCGATCCGCCGCTGCCAGCGTTCGCCGACCCGCCTTGCCCGAACGGTCATGTCGAGCGCAGCACGAAGCGCTCTCTCGGAGTCGTCTTCGTGCGCCACCGGCGCGCCGAAGAGGGCCAGCAACGCGTCGCCGATGAATTTGTCGACGAAGCCACCGTAAGCCTCGACCGCCTCGGTCAGTTCTTCGAAGAGTTCGTTCTGGAAAGCCCTGAGGACTTCCGGATCCACCTGCTCGCTGAGACCAGTAAAGCCGCAGAGGTCGGCAAAGAGAATGGTGGCTGTGCGGCGGTCGGCGCCCGCCTCCTCTCCGCCAGAAGGTCGCGCCCGAGGCGTCTGTGCCGTCGCAGGTGGCGAAACCGTCGGCTTTATTGGTGCCGGGCTTCCAAGCCGGGTGCCGCAGGTGGGACAAAAGGAGAAGTGTGGCGGGCAGAGTGCGCCGCAACCGGGACACGGGCTATGCTGCTTGGCACCGCAATTCGGGCAAAACGCAAACCCGCCTTGGATCTCGCAACCGCACTCGTGGCAGTTCATCGACGACGAACCTTCGAACGAACCAGGCTGGCACGGCGAATGCGGAGCCAGCCGGGACATGATGGCTTCGCAAGAATGGACCCGCGTCACCTGCTTTGCAAGCAACAGCAACAATCTCGATGGGAGACCGCGAATGCGGCCTCCTCCAGGGCCTCCCGACGGTTTCCCGATCGAACAGTCCGGCAATGGTTCGTCGGCAATGTCGGCCTCAAGCGCTGTCAGGAGTGGGCACGGCGCGGCTTCGGTGGACGGGAAAACGTATCGAGATCGATGGCTGCACCTTCCGGCGCGCGGCACACCTCCTCCGGATGCCGATCGCTGGCCTCGACGGCGAAGTGGATCGCCGCCGTCTCGTTGGTGAAGAGGCCGCCAACGACGCCCTTGCGGTCGGAAACGACCCACCAGCCGTGCCTATCGCGGCCAACGACGAAACGTGCGCGCGCGCGAAAACCACGCCGAATCTGCTGCGTACTGCCCATGATGGAATGATCCTCGTTGATCGGAAAAAGGCTTAACCGGCAATCCACGGAATGGCGGCCTGGATGCCATAGGCAAGGCCGAGAACGATACCGAGGCGGACGCCGATGCCGAGAAAGGCGTCGCGAACCGCGCTGTCGTTATCGTGGCGGTTCTCGATGTTGCCCTGGGCGCGTCGGCGCTGTTCGGCTTGAGCGGCAAGATGCGGCAAGCGTGACATGATCTGTCTCCTTTTTGGCATAAGGTCCCGCGCGCCGAGCTCAACGAATGAGGGGATGCTGGCAGGACGGGAATTGTTGAGGGAACTCAGCTCGCGAGCGCGATGCGGACGCCGCGGCCGATATGGGTGGAGGACGGAAGTTCGGTGAGCGGCTCGAGTGCCGCACGAATCTCGGCCGCCGTTTCCGCCGCAACCGGCGTCAATGGCAAGCGCAGTTCGGGGCTGAGGGCGCGCGCCAGATGCAGCGCATATTTGATCGGTCCCGGATTGGTCTCGCGCTCGAGCGCCACCAGCAACGGCCTTATCCGTTCATGGATGGCAAGCGCCGCCCCTGTATTGCCGGTCGTGATTGCCTGATGCATCGCCACCACCAGCCGCGGAACGACATTGGACGCCACCGATATGGTGCCGTGTCCACCGCAAAGATTGAACGGCAGCGCCGTCTGGTCATGGCCGGAAAACGGACGAAGGCGGTTCTTCAGCGCAGCCGACATCGAAAGAAGCCGGCCGATGTCGCCGGTCGCATCCTTGATGCCGACGATGCCGGGAAGCTCCGCCAGCCGCTCGAGCGTTCGCGGTGTCAGATCGACGCCGGTGCGGGCGGGCACGTTGTAGAGGATGACCGGCAAATCGACCGCCCTGGTGACCGCCTCGAAGTGCCGATAAAGCCCCTCCTGCGACGGCTTGCTGTAATAGGGCGCGACAATGAGCACCGCATCGGCGCCGAGCGCCTTGGCTTCCGCCGTCAGCTCGATCGTCGTCTCGGTACTGTTGGTGCCGGTTCCGGCGATAACGGGGATCTTCCGCTCGGCGACCTCGACGCAGCGCTCGATCACCATTGTCCGCTCGGTACGCGACAGCGTCGGCGCCTCGCCGGTGGTACCGCAAGCGACGATGCCGGAGATGCCGTGGCGTATCTGCCATTCGACCAGCGACATCAGACCGACGACATCGACCTTGCCGTCGCGAAACGGTGTGACGAGCGCCGTGATCGCCCCGTCGAGGCGCAGCGAGTGCATGTTCATGGAAATATCCTTCAGGTGGGAAACTGGCCGCGGTCGGTGGCCGCGATGGCAAGCTGATAGCCGCGGCAGGAGCGCAGGAAGGCGCCGAGGATCGCGGCGGCCAGATCGGCATGCCGCGCCTTGAACGTGAGCCGACCCGCACCTGGCGGCTGATAGCGCAGCGCACAGGTCCAAAGCCCGAGTTCGTGGCTGAGTGTTCTGAGACAGAGCTTTGCCTCAGTCGTAGACGTCAGGTGGATGACCGCATCGACCAGGGCATCGGCCGCCATCAGATCGCGGAACCGACGCGACGGCCACTCGTCCACGGCGAGACCGGGCAGTTCCCGGATCACGCGGACAGCCTCCCAGACATGATGCTCACGCAGGCGGCGAACCGCGCTCAGCCGAAGCAGTAGCACATCCAGGGGATCTGCATTCGCCTCGACAGTAACGGGCCGCTGGCGCAAACCCATATCGGGCAGAAGGCTCCGGACATGATGACGCAAGCTGAAATCGTGAAGAGACATGGAACTGATCCGTATTCGATGAGGGGAACCTAGCTCCATCAGGCGTCCGGATTCGATTCCGACTTCGCGCGCCCGGCATAAGATTTCCGTAAAGCCTCCCGATTGGTGCTGTCCAAGGCATTCATGCGCGGCTAGATTGACACTCGAAGGGACAGAAAACCCCGCGAAATGCAGGCGCGCGGCGTCGAAATAATCTGACGCAAAAGATGACGTGCACGCAATTTTGCGCTAGGTAGCCCCTTCTGTGGCGATAAGGATCGCCATATTTCGCGCAATGCCCTGTCCGTGAAGGAACATGCCCATGCCTGCCTATCGCTCACGTACCACCACCCATGGCCGTAACATGGCCGGTGCCCGCGGCCTCTGGCGCGCGACGGGCATGAAGGACAGCGATTTTGGCAAGCCGATTATTGCAGTGGTGAACTCATTCACCCAGTTCGTGCCGGGCCACGTGCACCTCAAGGATCTCGGCCAGCTCGTCGCCCGCGAGATCGAGGCGGCCGGCGGCGTCGCCAAGGAATTCAACACCATCGCCGTCGACGACGGCATCGCCATGGGCCATGACGGCATGCTCTATTCGCTGCCGTCGCGCGAGATCATCGCCGACTCGGTCGAGTACATGGTCAATGCCCACTGCGCCGACGCCATGGTCTGCATCTCGAACTGCGACAAGATCACGCCCGGCATGCTGATGGCGGCGCTCCGCCTCAATATCCCCGCCGTCTTCGTCTCCGGCGGCCCGATGGAAGCCGGCAAGGTCGTGCTGCACGGCAAGACGCATGCGCTCGATCTGGTCGACGCCATGGTCGCAGCCGCCGACGACAATGTTTCCGACGAGGACGTCAAGGTCATCGAGCGCTCCGCCTGCCCGACCTGCGGTTCCTGCTCCGGCATGTTCACCGCCAATTCGATGAACTGTCTGACCGAGGCCCTCGGCCTGTCGCTGCCCGGCAACGGCTCGACGCTCGCGACCCACGCCGACCGCAAGCGCCTCTTCGTCGAGGCCGGCCATCTGGTCGTCGATATTGCCCGCCGCTACTACGAGCAGGAGGACGAAAGCGTCCTGCCGCGCAACGTCGCCTCCAAGCAGGCTTTCGAAAACGCCATGGCGCTCGACATCGCCATGGGCGGTTCGACCAACACCGTGCTGCACATTCTCGCCGCCGCCCATGAGGGTGAAGTCGATTTCACCATGGCCGACATCGACCGGCTGTCGCGCAAGGTTCCGTGCCTGTCAAAGGTGGCGCCTGCGAAAAGCGACGTGCACATGGAAGACGTGCACCGCGCCGGCGGTATCATGTCGATCCTCGGCGAACTCGAGAAAGGCGGCCTCATCAACCGCGATTGCCCGACCGTCCACAGCGCCACGATCGGCGACGCCATCGACCGATGGGACATCACTCGCACATCGAGCGAAACGGTGCGCAACTTCTTCCGCGCGGCGCCGGGCGGCATCCCGACGCAAGTTGCCTTCAGCCAGGAGTCGCGCTGGGACGAGCTCGACACCGACCGCGAAAAGGGCGTCATCCGCTCGGTCGAACACCCCTTCTCCAAGGACGGCGGCCTCGCTGTGCTTAAGGGCAACATCGCCATCGACGGCTGCATCGTGAAGACCGCCGGCGTCGACGAGAGCATCCTGAAGTTCTCCGGCCCGGCCCGCGTGTTCGAAAGCCAGGATGCATCGGTCAAGGCGATCCTCGGCAACGAGATCAAGGCCGGCGACGTGGTCGTCATCCGCTATGAAGGCCCGAAGGGCGGCCCGGGCATGCAGGAAATGCTCTATCCGACGAGCTACCTGAAGTCGAAGGGACTCGGCAAAGCTTGCGCGCTGATCACCGACGGCCGCTTCTCCGGCGGCACCTCCGGCCTCTCGATCGGCCACGTTTCTCCAGAAGCGGCCAATGGCGGCACGATCGGTCTCGTGCGCGAAGGCGACATGATCGACATCGACATCCCGAACCGCACGATCAGCCTGCGCGTCGACGAGGCGGAGCTTGCGAGCCGCCGCGCCGAGCAGGACGCCAAGGGCTGGAAGCCGGCCGAGCAGCGCAAGCGCAAGGTGACGACGGCGCTCAAGGCCTATGCCGCATTCGCCACCTCGGCCGACCGCGGAGCAGTGCGCGACCTCGGCGACCGCTGAGACGAAAAAAAACAGAGATAGTCCGAAGGCTCCCGATGTTCGGGGGCCTTTTTTTCTTTGGCCGGATGTCAGGCTCTGGCCCGTTCCGCACCGCTGCCTTCTTTGCCCGGCCGCGTGCATCTGTTATTTTAGGCTACCCTAAGATTAAAACAGGTGGGTCATGGCGAACGCTTCCGAACTGCTCGGCACCTGGAAGATGCTCTCCTGGAAACGCAAGGTTGTCGCCACCGGCGAAACCAGCGATGCCATGGGGGCCGATCCTATCGGCTACCTCTCCTACTATCCCGATGGCCGCGTCAGCGCCGTCGTGGTGAGGCGTGATCGCCCCGCATTGAAAGGCGCCGTACCGACGAGCGACGAAAAGGCGGCGCTCTTCGATTCGATGCTCGCCTATGCCGGATCCTACAGGCTTGAGGATGGCCGGGTAATCCACCAGCTGGATGCGAGCTGGAACCCGGCCTGGGGCATGTCCGATCTGATCCGCCCGTTCTACGTGGAAGGCGACAGGCTGGTGATCTACGGCGCACCAGCCATCGACCCCCGGACTGGAGAAGAGGTCACATACAATCTCGAGTTTCGTCGGATGTGACCAGCCGCCATTTCCAGACGTCAGAGATGACGCGTCTCGGCCGGCGCGTGGAACCAGTTGTTGTTGCGTCCGTCCATATATTGCACCGGCGCGTCGGCGAGCACCGCCGGATCGAGATCGTCGAGGCAGGCGACGTTGACCGAATAATAGGCACCGCCGATCTCCTCGATGTAGCCGTGGCCGAAGGCCGCGACGCCACAGATCTTGCAGAAACGGTGATGCACGCTGTTGCTGCTAAACTGGTAGTCGGCGATGTTGGCTTCGTCACACTGCAAGCGGAAACCGTCGGGCTTTACGATTGCCCCCCAATAGCGCCGCTTCCAGCAGATCGAGCAATTGCACTTGCCGGTGCCGGCATCGAGGTCGACATCGGCCTCATAGCGGATATTTCCGCAATGGCAGCTTCCCTTATAGGTCAGTTTCATAACCGTCACTCCTGCTTTCCGGGCCCAGGCAGACCCCGCTTTGCCGCCCACCAATTTGACAACACGCTGTCAGATTACGGCCCATACAGTTCATTTGCACATTGACAACATATTGTCAACTGAAAGCAGTTACGCGGTGCGTCCGTCAG
This sequence comes from Ensifer sp. Root278, assembly GCF_001429285.1. Taxonomy (GTDB): domain Bacteria; phylum Pseudomonadota; class Alphaproteobacteria; order Rhizobiales; family Rhizobiaceae; genus Ensifer. Next base: position 166,732 of record NZ_LMJJ01000041.1, on the reverse strand, counting down.
AGATGACGAACCTCGGCAGGTCTTTCATCCCATCGGTCGTTGCGGCCATCCAGATATTCCACCGACACCTGGGCGAGGACGGACGGATCGACATCATCCAAGCGGCAACATTGATACAGAAGGCGCAATTGCACTTGGCCGTCCCGGCATCGAGATCGAAAGTCGCCTCGTATCGCACCTTGCCGCAATGGCAGCTGCCCTTGTAAGTCCTCTTCGCCATGCTCTCCTCTCCCTTGCTGAAAGGGCTTGCTGAAACGAGAGCATCATGACAACATGATGTCATGCAAAAATTTTCACACAACGGGTGGCACTGTCAACATGAAAGACCCTGAACGCACGCACGCCGGCGACGCCTTTGCGGAATTTGCGATAACCGCGTTGCGGCTTGCCGGTCCGCTGACGCAGGCCGGCGACGCACTCGCCAAACCTTCCGGACAGACGAGCGCCCGCTGGCAGGTACTGGCAGCGGCAAACCACGCCCCCATGTCGGTCGCCGATGCCGCGCGCGCCCTCGGCCTCGCGCGCCAGGGCGTGCAGCGCATCGCCGACCTGTTGGAAGCGGAAGGCCTGATCGCCTACAGAGACAATCCGACCCACCAAAGGGCAAAACTCATGGTCCTGACGGCGGCCGGCGAAACGGCGCTGCACGAAATCAAAGAGCGGCAGGCGGCTTGGGCCGACAGGCTCGGTGCCGAATTGGGTGAAAGACGCCTGCGACAGGCCTCGGCCTTGATGGCGGAGATCATCGAAGTCCTCAAGGAACGATCCTCACCGGAAGATCCCGCCCCCTAGAGCATCCCGCTCTCAAGTGGAATCACTGGAGGCGGAAAGATGCTCTAGATTCAAAGTGCTAGAGCGTCCTTTGTGCGTTCACTTGAACGCACGGCGCTCTAAGCAACCGCCGTTCAAGCCAGTGTCAGGAGATCCGCGCGCAGGCGGTCCGGTCCACCTTCGCCAAGTACCGGATCGAGCGCCTCATGCAATGCCTTCCAGATGGGTATGGCACGCGCCAGCAGCGCTGCGCCCTCCTGCGTCAGCCGCAGCCGCCGCGACCTTCGGTCCTCCGGGTCGGGAAAGCTCTCGATCAGGCCGCGCCGTTCCAAGGGCTTCAGCGCCGCAGTCAGCGTCGTCCGGTCCATGGCGAGCAGCGACGCAACCGATCCCATGTTCGGAGGCGCAGGACGATTGAGCGACATCAGCAGGGAGAACTGCCCATTGGTGATATCGAGGGACCGCAGCGCCTCATCGAACCGGCGGGCTATGGCACGCGCGGCACGCTGCACATGCAGGCAGAGGCAGGTATCCTTCACATGCAGGGTGGTCTCGAACGGAATTAAAGGCATCTTTGACATGGCTGATTAATGTTGATATCAACGTAATTAGTCAAGTGCAACGTTGGAAGGAGGAACGGGCATGAGACAGGACCACGCAGTCGTATCGCCTCAGGAGTGGTTGGAAGCGCGCAAAACTCTGCTCGCGCTGGAAAAGGAACACACCCACGCACGCGACAAGGTCAATGCCGCCCGGCTGGCTCTGCCCTGGGTGAAGATGGAAAAGACCTACGTTTTCGACACGGTGACCGGACGCAAGTCGCTGTCCGAACTGTTCGACGGTCGCAGTCAGCTCATTGTCTACCATTTCATGTTCGGCCCCACCTGGGAGGCCGGCTGCCCCGGCTGCTCCTTCCTGGTCGACCACTTCGCCGGCATGCTGCCACACCTCAACCACCACGACGTGACGCTGATCGCCGCATCGAATGCGCCGCTGGCGAAGATCGAAGCCTACAGGAAGCGCATGGATTGGCACTTCCCCTGGGTCTCTGCGGAGGGCAACGGCTTCAACCATGATTACCACGTCGCCTTTTCTCCTGACGAACTGGCAAGCGGCAAGGTCGCCTACAATTTCACCGAGATCGAAAGCGCCAACGCGCATGAGGAACTGCCAGGACTGAGCGCCTTCCAGAAAGGCGAGGACGGCGCGATCTATCACACCTATTCGTCCTATGCCCGCGGTCTTGAGGAACTGGTCGGCACGCTGATGCTGCTCGACCGCGCGCCGAAGGGCCGCAACAAAGACCACACCATGAGCTTCGTCCGCCGCCACGACGAGTACGAAAAGGTGCGCGGGCGCAAGGCAGGCTGATCCTCCTCGTCCTTCGCGGGCGGAACCTTTCGCCTGCGAAATCGTTTCCAGAACGCTCGCGTGCCGGGTCGATAACCTGCGCCCGGACCAAGAAGGAAATCCCGTGAAAGCAGAACCGGAAGAAGCGCACCGCTGGCTCGAACAAATGCTGGGCGACTGGCACGTTCGCACGACCGGATCCGATGGCGAGGCCGACGGGAGCGGCCCCTGGACCGAACACGTTCGCTCGCTCCAGGGCCTTTGGATCGTCTGCGAAGGTCAGGGAACGATGCCGGGCGGCAGCTTCGGCGAAACGCTCATGACGCTCGGCTACAATCCCGAGACGAAACGCTACATCGGTACCTGGGTCGGCTCCATGCTGACCCATATGTGGGTCTATGACGGCGAACTGGATGCGGAAGGCAGATCCCTATCTCTCTACTGCGATGGACCGGATTTCGAAAACCCCGGCAGAACCGCGCGGTACCGGGACGTCATAACGCTCCTCGATCACTCCCGGCGCTTGCTGACGGCGCAAGTGCAGGCGCCGGACGGAAGCTGGAAAGACATGATGACGGCGGAATACCGGCGCCGGGATTGACCGCGGGATCGGCGATGATGCCCGGTTCCCGGCCGCGTCCCGCTTCAACCCGCTCCGACGTCGGCCCATTCGAACATGCAACCAAGCGGCACGAAATGCGCCGCGCCAAGCAAACTGGAGGAAGGCAATGGCAGATCACGGCAAATTTGTTTGGTATGAACTGATGACGACGGACATGGCCGCGGCGGAGACCTTCTATAAGGACGTCGTCGGCTGGAATGCCCGCGATTCCGGCATGCCCGGCATGAGCTACACGCTGTTCAGTATCGGCGAGCTGCCGGTTGCCGGACTGATGACGATGCCGGAAGGTGCGCTCGAAATGAAGGTACCACCCGCCTGGCTCGGCTATGTCGGCGTCGACGATGTCGATGCGACCGCCGCCAAGATCGCCGCCAAGGGCGGCAAGGTTCATCGGGCGCCGGACGATATTCCGGGCATCGGGCGCTTTGCCGTTGTCACCGACCCGCACGGCGCCGTGTTCGCGATCTTCAAGGGTACGGGCGATCCGCCGCCGGTCACCGATCCGATGTCGCCCGGTCTTGTCGGCTGGCACGAACTCGCGTCCGGCGACCTCGACATCGCCTTCCCCTTCTACGCCGAGCTCTTCGGCTGGACGAAGGACCAGGGCATGGACATGGGCGAGATGGGCACCTACCAGATCTTTGCCCATGGCGGCGCTCCGATCGGCGGGATGATGACCAAGCCGAAGGAAGTGCCCGCGCCCTACTGGCTCTACTACATCAACGTGCCTGCGCTCGACGCATCGATCGAGCGTATCAAGGCCGGTGGCGGCAAGGTCGTGCTCGAGCCGATGGAGGTGCCCGGCGGCGCCTGGATCGTCCAGGCGCTCGACCCGCAAGGCGCCCTTTTCGCGCTGGTCGCGCCGAAGCGCTGAACGGTCGCGTCAACCGACAAGCACGCGCATGAGACAGGGCCCGCCATCAGGAGGCGGGCCTCTTTTCTATCCGATGGGCGCTGTGCGGTGACGGAATGCAAGCCGCTGCCCTGCACCATGCGCATCCCTCGGTTGCGGCGCGACCCCTAGTATTTCAGGGTATTTCAAGGCTATTTAACACCTTATACGATAACAGGGGCAACGAGCACACTGATTTCGGATGGGTTTCTTGTCACACGACAAGAATTGTCGCGACAGCCCAAGCGATGAGCGGCGACATGAGTGGAGCAACTTCGCGTAAATGAAGAACAAAGGCGGCAGCTATACGCCCCCGGAAACGGGCGTTGCAGAAGCGCGCACGGCGAAGGCGCTGCGCCGCAAGCTCCAATGGCTGCTCGCCATCGTCGTTGCCTGCACCGGCGTGCTCGCCACCGAGATCATCGCCGCCTCCTATAGCGATTTCGTCATCGCTCGCCGCAACCTGACCGAAGTCATGGCCTTCTGCCGCGTGCTCGACGCTGCAAACTACCTCTCGGCCGAGCGCGGCCCGTCCAATGGCGTGCTCGGCATCGGCGTGGCACCCGGTTCGCCGGTCCAGGCCCGGCTTGCCGAGTTTCGTACCCGCAGCGACGCGGCGCTCGCCAAGCTCACCGAGGACATCGACGGTGCCAGCCGCACCGAACCTGCCGGCGCCCTCTCCCCCATTCTCGTCGAAGTTCGCCGCCGCCTGATGCTGGCGCGCGCCGAGATCGACCGCATTGCCGCGCTTCCGCCCGAACAGCGGGACCTGACGGAGATCCAGGCTACGATCGAGGCAATGTTCGGCGTCATCGACGCGCTTCGCCCGGCGATCGACTGGAACATCCAACGCCTGACCAACACCGACGCGAACCTTGCCGGCATCGCACTTGCGGCACAGATGCTCGCCAATCTGCGCGAGGACGGCGGTCGCCTCGGCTCGCAGGTCATGGCCCCGGTTGCTGTCGGCCAGCCGCTCGAAGCAAAGAACATCGCCGATAGCGAGCGCACACGCGGCAGGCTGCAGGAAATCTGGTCCATCGTCGGCAAGCCCGGCGCCCTTCCCGGTCTGAAACCGGCCAATATCGCAGATCTCGCCAGGATCGACCGCGAATTCTTCGGCGAAGGATTTGCGATCATCGACAGCATCGTCGCCATCGGCAGACAATCGGGCGCCTATCCAATGACCGCCGAGCAATTGACCGACCGCTTCGTCCCGAAGATGAAGCCGCTCGAGGATCTTCGCCGCGCCTTCATGGATGCGACCGTCGAGCGGCTTGCGGCAAACAAGACGAGGGCCTCGGTCAAGCTAGCGGTCGCCAGCCTTGCGACCTTCGCCCTGTTCCTGGTCTTGCTGGTTTTGATGCGCCGCGCCCGCTCGCTGGTCTTCGAACCGCTGCTCATCGCACGCCACAGCATCATCGAGCTCGCCAACGACCGGCCGATCGCCCGCCTTCAGGGCAAGGGCGGTGAAGGCGAGATGGGGCGCCTGTTCGACGCGATCGACGTGCTGCGCAAACGCCTCGACGAACGCGCGCTGTTGATGCAGCACCTTGAACATCAGGCTGAAACCGATGAGCTGACCGGCCTGCTCAACCGCCGGGCGCTGGAGCTCATCGGCGGCGCGGAAGACACGGCCGACAGCAGCCAGGACGCCTGCCTGATCCTGATGGACATCGACCATTTCAAGCAGATCAACGATACCCACGGCCATCTGGTCGGCGACATCGTGATCAAGGAAATCGCCCGCGTCATCCGCAACTCCGTGCGCAACTCCGATCTCGTCGCCCGTTTCGGCGGCGAGGAGTTCGCGGTCATCACGCCCGGCGACAACATCGAGTCGGCCCTTGCGCTGGCGGAGCGGATCCGGGCCAACCTTGCGCGCGAGCCGATCGTCGTTGCGGATGGACAGCAACTGAAGGTCACCGCCAGCTTCGGCGTGGCGGAGGGCCGAACCGCAAACGGCGGCTGGAAGCACCTGATCGAGTGCGCCGACACGGAGCTCTATCGCGCCAAATCCGAAGGCCGCAACCGCGTCTGCGGCCACCCGGCAGAGGCGACCCTTTCCCGCTTCACAAAGACGAAATCCGCGCGCGCGTAGCCAGAAAATCGAGCACGACCCGCACACGCGACGGCAAGGCTCCGCCTTGGCCGAGAAACACGGCATGAAAAGTCTCGATATCACCGGGATTGAGATGCTCGACCAGCGGCAGCAGCCGGCCGGCCTGGATATCTTCCCTGACCGTGAAGGTCGGAAGCCGGGCAAGGCCCACACCCGCAAGCGCAAGCTGGCGCAAGCCCTCGCCATCGCTGACCCGCACCCGTTCCGTCGGCGGCAGAACGATCTGCTTTTCATTCGACAGCAACGGCCAGCCATCGAACGCCCGTGTGTAGCTATGGCTCAGCCGGTTGTGCACCTCGATATCCTCGATGGTCTGAGGCACGCCAAAACGATCGAGATAGGATGGGGCACCGACGATCGTCATCGATGTGGTGCCGAGCTTGCGTGCGATCAGGCTCGATGTCTTGAGCGGTCCGGCGCGCACGGCGATATCGACCCGCTCCGCCATCAGGTCGACCACGGCATCCGTCTGCAGGATATCGAGGGAGACCGACGGAAACGCCGCCAGGAATTCGGGCAGCACCGGCATCAACGCATGCGTCGCATAGGACGCGCTGACATTGAGGCGCACCCGGCCCTCCGGCGTTTCGCCGGCGCCGGCCAAGCGCTCCGCTTCATCAATGTCGGCGAGGATGCGTACGACCCGCTCATAGAAGACGCAGCCTTCCGCCGTCAGTTGCAGCCGCCGCGTCGACCGGTTGACGAGCCGGACACCAAGCCTTTCCTCCAGTCGCTGGACGAGTTTGCTGACAGCCGAGGGCGTCATGCAGCAGACTTTTGCCGCAGCCGAGAAGCCGCCAAGCTCCACCACCTTGGCAAAAACCGCCATCTCCCCAGAACGATTGATCGTCAAGCGCGACATGTGACTTCAACTCACAAATGATGTTCCTTCATGAGGTCTACATCGCAAATGACCCCAACACCACCTTCTCCTTGAAGCGAGCATCGACGGCCGGTGTCTCGCGCGAACAAAGCCAACGAGGAGATTGAAGACATGGAATACAGACGGCTTGGATCATCGGGACTGAAGGTGCCGGCCTTGAGCTTCGGCGCTGGGACCTTCGGCGGCAAGGGGCCGCTTTTCAGCGCCTGGGGCAACAGCGACGCAGCCGAAGCGCGACGACTGATCGACATTTCGCTGGAAGCCGGCGTCAACCTCTTCGACACGGCCGACGTCTACTCGGACGGCGCCTCCGAGAGCGTGCTCGGCGCCGCGATCAAGGGACGGCGCGATGCCGTGCTGATTTCGACCAAGATCGCGCTGCCGATGGGCGACGGGCCGAATGATGCCGGCACGTCGCGAGCGCGCCTGATCAAAGGCGTCGACGACGCCCTCAAGCGGCTCGGCACCGATTACATCGACCTCCTGCAACTGCACGCCTTCGACGCCGGCACGCCGGTCGATGAGGTGCTATCGACTCTCGATAACCTCGTTACCGCCGGCAAGCTACGCTACATCGGCGCCTCCAACTTCGCCGGCTGGCAGTTGATGAAATCTCTGGCCGTCTCGGAGAAGCACGGCCTCGTGCGCCATGTCGCCCACCAGGTCTACTATTCGCTCGTCGGCCGCGACTACGAATGGGAACTGATGCCGCTCGGCGCCGACCAGGGCGTCGGCGCGCTGGTCTGGAGCCCGCTCGGCTGGGGCCGCCTCACCGGCAAGATCCGCCGCGGCCAGCCCTGGCCGGAAGGAAGCCGCTTGCACGATACGGCCGCTTACGGCCCGCCCGTCGACGACGACAAGCTCTACGATGTCATCGACGTGCTCGACCAGTTGACCGAGGAGACCGGCAAGACGGTTCCGCAGATCGCCATCAACTGGCTCCTGCGGCGCCCGACCGTTTCGAGCGTCATCATCGGCGCCCGCAACGAGGAGCAGCTCCGCCAGAACCTTGGTGCCGTCGGCTGGTCGCTGTCGCCGGAACAGATCGCCCGACTCGATGAAGCGAGCAAGACGACGCCGGCCTATCCCTACTTCCCCTATTACCGCCAGGAAGGATTTGCGCGGATCAACCCGCCGCTCGTCTAACCGCAATGGAGCCAGTCTTTCGCACGCCTGAACGGGCGTGCGAAAGCGCTGCAGCGCCTTGATTTTCCTCAGCCACTTTCGCGCTTGCTTTCTTACTTTGCATTGCACAAACTTCCCGGAGATGGGGGCGCAAGACCTACCACAAAGGGGATCAAATTCGGCATGTCGATCAAGGCCAGTATCTATCACCTGACCCACTACACCTATGACCGTCCCATAAGGCTGTCGCCGCAGATCATTCGCCTAAAGCCCGCGGCGCATTCCAAGACGAAGGTCATCAGCCACTCGCTGAAGGTTTCGCCCGCCAATCATTTCGTCAACCTGCAGCAGGATCCCTACGGCAACTACCTTGCCCGTTTCGTCTTTCCCGATCCGGTCAGCGAGTTGAAGATCGAGGTCGATCTCGTCGCCGACATGACCGTCTACAATCCCTTCGACTTCTTCGTCGAAGAAGAGGCCGAGCACTGGCCCTTCCCCTATCCTGCAGATCTCAGCGATGATCTTGAGATCTATATGACGCCGGAACCGGTCGGCCCGGCGCTTGGTGCTTTCCTCGCGACAGTCGACCGCTCGCGGCAACGCACCATCGACATGGTCGTCGGGCTCAATGCGCGCCTGCAAAACGAAATCGGCTACGTCATCCGCATGGAGCCCGGGGTCCAGACGCCGGAGGACACCTTGACGTCGGCCCGCGGTTCCTGTCGCGATTCGAGCTGGCTGCTGGTCCAGATCCTGCGCAATCTCGGCTTCGCCGCCCGTTTCGTCTCTGGCTATCTCATCCAGCTCACGCCGGATCTCAAGGCGCTCGACGGCCCCTCGGGCACCGACCACGACTTTACCGACCTGCATGCCTGGGCCGAGGTCTACCTGCCCGGCGCCGGCTGGGTCGGGCTCGACCCCACCTCGGGCCTCTTGACCGGCGAAAGCCACATTCCGCTTGCCGCAACGCCCCATTATCGCAACGCCGCGCCGATCTCCGGCGGCTTCTTCGGCGATCCCGACACCCGAACCGATTTCGCCTTCGACATGAAGGTGACACGTGTCGCGGAACATCCGCGCATCACCAAGCCGTTCTCCGACGAAAGCTGGGAAGCCTTGAACGCGCTCGGTGAACAGGTCGATCGCGTGCTCCAGGAAAACGACATACGGCTGACGATGGGCGGCGAGCCGACCTTCGTTTCGATCGACGACTTCGAGTCCGAGGAGTGGAACACTGACGCGGTCGGCCCGACCAAGCGCGAGAAGGCGGACGCGTTGATCCGCCGCCTGCGCGAACGCTTCGCGCCCGGCGGTTTCCTGCACTATGGCCAGGGCAAGTGGTATCCCGGCGAAAGCCTGCCGCGCTGGACCTTCTCGCTCTACTGGCGCAAGGACGGCGTGCCGATCTGGCGCCGCCCCGACCTCATCGCCGAGGAGGCAGGCCATCACGACGTCACCGCGAAGGACGCCGAACGTCTGTTGCATCTGATGGCAGGCGAATTGAGCGTGCCGACCGAGATGGTCCAACCGGCCTTCGAAGATCCCGCCGACTGGCTGCTGAAGGAGGCAAACCTCCCCGAGAACGTCGATCCCTCCAATTCCAAGCTGAAGGACCCCGAAGAGCGCAGCCGCATGGCCCGCGTCTTCGAACGCGGCCTGACGGCACCGACCGGCTACGTGCTGCCTGTGCAGGCCTGGAATGCGCGTGCCACTGGCGTGCGGTGGATGAGCGAGAAATGGCAGACGCGCCGCGGCCGCATCTTCCTCGTTCCCGGCGACAGCCCCGTCGGTTATCGCCTGCCGCTCGGCGCCTTGCCCTATGTCGCGCCCTCCGCCTATCCCTATATCCATCCGGTCGACCCGACCGTTCCCCGGAACGATCTGCCTGATTTCGCCGAAAGCAGCGCCCGCCCGCAGCATTCCCGCTTTCAAGCCGCGGAAGTACCGGAAACCCCGCAGGCACAGCCACGCGACGAAATAGCCGGGCTGGTGCGCACCGCCATCAGCGTCGAGCCGCGCGACGGCAGGCTCTGCGTCTTCATGCCGCCGATGGCCAGCGTCGAGGAATATCTCGACCTGATCGCGTCCGCGGAACGCGCTGCAGCCGCGATCGGACTGCCCGTGCACATCGAGGGCTACGCCCCGCCGCAGGACGAGCGCATCAACGTCATCCGCGTTGCGCCGGATCCGGGCGTGATCGAGGTCAATATCCATCCGGCTGCCAGCTGGCAGGATTGCGTCGATATCACCACGGCGGTCTACGAAGAGGCGCGGCAGAGCCGGCTTGGCGCCGACAAGTTCATGATCGACGGGCGCCACACCGGTACCGGCGGCGGCAACCATGTGGTCGTCGGCGGCGCCAATCCCAATGACAGCCCGTTCCTGCGTCGTCCGGACCTCCTGAAGAGCGTCGTCCTGCACTGGCAGCGCCACCCGTCGCTTTCCTATCTGTTCTCCGGCCTCTTCATCGGCCCGACGTCGCAGGCGCCGCGCATCGACGAGGCCCGGCACGATCAGCTCTATGAGCTTGAAATCGCGCTCGCTCAGGTGCCGATGCCGGGTTCGGCGACTCCGCCACCCCTGCCCTGGCTGATCGACCGGCTGTTCCGCAATCTGCTCGTCGATGTCACCGGCAACACCCACCGTGCCGAGATCTGCATCGACAAGCTGTTCTCGCCGGATGGTCCGACCGGGCGTCTCGGCCTCGTCGAGTTCCGCGGCTTCGAGATGCCGCCGAACGCCCGCATGTCGCTTGCCCAGCAATTGCTGGTGCGCGCGCTCATCGCCCGCTTCTGGAAGCACCCTGTTGATGGCCGCTTCGTGCGCTGGGGGACGACGCTGCATGATCGCTTCATGCTGCCGCATCATGTCTGGCAGGATTTTCTCGAAGTGCTCGCCGATCTTCGCGCCCACGGCTTCGACTTGAAGCCCGAATGGTTCGAGGCCCAGCTCGAGTTCCGTTTCCCCTTCTGCGGCGAGGTCGAATACCAGGACGCCAGGCTCGAAATCCGTCAGGCGCTCGAACCCTGGCACGTGATGGGCGAACAGGGCGCGATCGGCGGCACAGTGCGCTATGTCGACAGCTCGGTCGAGCGCCTCCAGGTCAAGCTCGATACCGCCAACCCCGAGCGTTACGCGGTCGCCTGCAACGGCCGGCCCGTGCCGCTGACGCGCACCGGCTCCAACGGCTCGGCTGTTGCCGGCGTCCGCTACAAGGCCTGGCAGCCGGCCTCGGGCCTGCACCCGGTCCTGCCGGTCAACACTCCCCTTACATTCGATATCTATGATACATGGTCGAATCGGGCGATTGGCGGATGCATCTACCACGTCGCCCATCCGGGTGGGCGCAGCTACGACACGTTTCCGGTCAACGGCAACGAGGCGGAGGCGCGGCGCCTGTCGCGGTTCGAGCCCTGGGGTCATACGCCAGGAGGATATCCGCTACGCCCGGAAAGCCCGTCGATGGAATTCCCGATGACGCTTGATCTCAGGCGTCCGCCAGGAGCGTAAATGGCGAAAAAGCAAACAGCCGCCGAGAGCCATCGGGGCACCGAGGACGATCCGGTCTTCGGTTACCGCGCCCTTCCTGATATCGCCGACGAGATGCTCGACCGGGAAGGCAATGTCCGCCCCGTCTGGCAGCGGCTACTCGCGACCCTGGGGCGGCTCGACGAAACGGAACTTGCCAACCGCTTCGCCCGCGCCGACCGCTACCTGCGCGATGCTGGCGTCTTCTATCGTGTCTACGGTGCCAAGGAGGCTTCTGACCGGAACTGGCCGCTGTCGCATATCCCCGTCCTGATAGACGAGAAGGAATGGGCAACGGTTTCGCAAGGGCTCGTGCAGCGTGCCGAACTCCTGGAGAAGGTGGTCGCCGATGTCTACGGCGAGAACCGGCTGGTGCGCGAGGGCCTCCTGCCGCCGGCACTGGTCGCCTCAAACCCGGAGTTCCTGCGGCCGCTCGTCGGCGTGAAGCCGGCCGATGGTCATTTCCTGCATTTCGTATCCTTCGAGATCGGCCGCGGCCCCGACGGCAATTGGTGGGTGCTTTCGGACCGCACGGAAGCGCCCTCCGGCGCCGGCTTCGCATTGGAGAACCGGGTCGCGACCACGCGCGCCTTCTCCAATCTCTACGCCGAATCCCATGTCCACCGACTGGCGGGCTTCTTCGGTGAGTTCCGAGACGCGCTTCAGAGCCGCAAGCTGCATCCGGATGACCGCATCGCCGTGCTTTCGCCCGGCATCGCCAACGAGACCTATTTCGAACACGCCTATATCGCCCGCTACCTGGGCTTCATGCTGCTTGAAGGTGAAGACCTGACGGTCCTGGGCGGCCGGGTGATGGTGCGAACCGTCGCAGGCCTCAAGCCGGTGGGCGTGCTCTGGCGCCGCCTTGATGCCGCCTTTGCAGATCCCCTCGAGCTCAACCAGTCCTCGCATATCGGCACACCCGGCATCGTCGAGGCGCTTCGCGCCGGCTCCGTCTCGATCGTCAACGCACTCGGCACCGGCATCGTCGAGACACGCGCCTTCCTCGCCTTCCTGCCGGCGATCTGCCACCATTTGCTCGGCGAAGAGCAGAAGCTGCCCTCGATCGCCACCTGGTGGTGCGGACAGCCGGCCGAGCGCGAACAGGTCGCTGCCAACCTCGATCGCATGGTCATCGGCCCGGCCTATGCGACGCGCCCCTTTTTTGATGACAACGGCCAGTCGGTGCTCGGCGCCACGCTCGACGAGAATGCCCGCGCCTCGATCGCCGATTGGCTCGGCGCCGAGGGCGGCAATCTCGTCGGCCAGGAGGTCGTCACGCTCTCGACCACCCCCGCCTGGGTTCGCGGCCGGCTGACGCCACGGCCCATGAGCCTGCGCGTCTTTGCAGCACGCACCCGTGACGGCTGGCAGATCATGCCCGGCGGTTTCGCCCGCATCGGCTCCGGCGACGATGTCGCGGCAATCGCCATGCAGGCAGGCGGCACCGCCGCCGACGTCTGGATCGTCAGCGACCGGCCGGTGGAACGCACTACGCTGCTTCCGGCCGAAGAGAGCTTCACCCGCAACATGCCGGGGAGCCTGCCGAGCCGGGCAGCCGACAATCTCTTCTGGCTCGGCCGCTACATCGAGCGTTCGGAAGGGGCGCTGCGCATCCTGCGCGCCTGGCATGGCCGCTTCGCCGAAACTGCGGACCCGGACCTGCCGCTCCTGAGGGATGTCAGCGACTATCTCGGCGCGCTGGACATCGACACGCGCCAGGCGGTGCCCGACAGCCTGCTTGCCAACATCTCCAGCGCCCTTTTCAGCGCCGGCAACATTCGCGACCGGTTCTCCCCGGACGGGTGGTTGGCGCTCAACGACCTGTCGCAGACGGCGCGCAAGTTTCACGCGACGGTGCAGGCCGGCGACGATGCGACCCGCGCGATGACGGTGCTGCTCCGCAAGCTCGCCGGCTTTGCCGGTCTCGTGCATGAAAACATGTACCGTTTCACCGGGTGGCGCTTTCTGTCGATCGGCCGATACCTGGAGCGCGGCCTTCACATGACGCGGCTGCTCGGCCATATGTCGGGCCCGGATGCGCCCGACGGCGCCTATGACATGCTGCTCGAGATCGGCGACAGCGTCATGACCCACCGCCGGCGCTACAATGTCAGCACCGCCGCCTTGACCGTGACCGACCTTTTGGCGCTCGACCCGCTCAACCCGCGCTCGGTGCTCTACCAGTTGAACGAGATCAAGACCGAGGTGGAACTGCTGCCGAACGCCTTCGTCAACGGGCAAATGTCATCCTTCTACCGCGAGGCGATGCGCCTGCATTCGGGCCTCGCGGTGATGACGCCGGAAGCGATGAACCTCGGTGTCTACAATCGCCTGGAGCGGGATCTCGAAAGCCTGTCCGATCTGCTCGCGCGAACCTATCTCGGCTAGCGGGCGAAGGGACGGACATGCTCTACGATATCAGCCTGAAGATCACCTATGACTATGAAGTACCGGTTTCCGGCGGGCGCCATCTCGTGCGCGTGATGCCTGCAACGCTCCCTGGTCGCCAACGGCTCATCGTCGGTTCGCTGAGCTGCCAGCCAATGCCGGCCGAGCGCGCCGAAAGCATCGACTTCTTCGCCAACCCGTTCACCTCGATCCTGTTTCGGTCCTCTCACGACGACCTGACGATCCGCATGCAAGCGCGGGTACAAGTGGAGTCGCAGCTTTTGACCGCGGATTTTTCGCCTGACCTCGCCGGCCTGCCGGCCGAGCTCTCCGCTTGCTGGTCCGTCGACGCCGACGCACCGCACCACTTCACGGGACCAAGCCCGCTCCTGCCGGAAGCACCTGACATTGCCGCCTATGCGCGGGCAATCGTCACGGACACCATGACGGTCCGACAGATCGCCGCGGCAGTTTGCGAGCGCATCCACCACGATTTCACCTATGACGGCGAGGCCACGACGGTGAACACGACACCGGCCGAGGCGTTCAAACTGAAGCGCGGCGTCTGCCAGGATTTCACCCATGTAATGATCGTGGCGCTGCGAAGCCTCGGCATCCCCGCCGGCTATGTCAGCGGCTTCCTGCGGACAATCCCTCCGCCCGGCAAGGAACGCCTCGAGGGTGCCGACGCCATGCACGCCTGGGTGCGGATCTGGTGCGGCACCACAGGCGGCTGGCTCGAACTCGACCCGACCAACAATATTCCGGCAGGAACCGACCATATCGTCGTCGGTCACGGGCGGGACTATGGCGACGTTGCGCCCGTCATCGGGGTCCTGAAGAGCTATGGCAGCCAGACGACGAAACAGGCCGTCGACGTCATTCCCGTGCCCTGACCCGAATTGACACACCACAATTCTCATTTTCATACACGGCATATGCCGCGGAACCCGCTGTAAGCACTGGTTTTCCTGCATTCCGTTAAAATTGCAGCGATCGCCGGAACGAAATCGTAAGCCATCGACGCTATTGATGCCCGCAAGCTTGCAACGTGTTCCTTTGGGGTGTGCAAAGATGGGAAGACGATACACTGTAGGCCGGTCCTTCGTAGCGATGCTCAAGGACCGGGGTGGCAATTTCGGCATTATGGCCGCACTCGCAGCGCCATTGATATTGGCAGCCGGCGGCGTCGCCATAGATATGGCCGGCATGATGACGGCCAAGAACCAAATGCAGGATGCAGCGGATGCCGCAGCGCTTGCGGCGGCCTCTTCTCTGGTTGCGAAGGATCCACCGACGATTGCGAAAGCAAAGGAAATAGCTGCGGCCTTCCTCAAGAACCAGTCGGGCGGCACCGCCGTCGACGTTCCTGGCGGGCAGGATCCAGGCGGCACGGGATCGCTGGCCAAAACCGCTTCGGCGGAAGCGTCGACGGCCGGCCAGCCGGTCATCGAGATCATTGAAAACAGCAATGGCCCTACCGGTAAGGCCTACAACGTCACGGTCCTGAACAAGCAGACGTTCCAGTTCAACGCGATGACACGCCTGCTCGGGAAGACATCAATCAACATCGAAACCCGTGCCACCGCCGAAAGCGCGACAGAGAGCAAGAATGCGCTCTCGATGTATCTGGTGCTCGACCGCTCCGGCTCCATGGCCTGGAAGACCAATACCAAGGACACGACCAAGACGTCGTGCCCGAACTACACGGAATCGAACTGGAGCAAGTATCCGAACCTGAAGGCAAGCAACCCCTGCTATGTGACGAAGATCGACGCGCTGAAAAGCGCTGTCGGCGATTTGGTCAAGCAGCTGAACACCGCCGACCCGAACACTCTGTATGTCCGCACGGCGGCCGTCTCCTACAATTCCGCGCAGGACACGGCAGGGAACCTCGCATGGGGTACAACGGGCACCTCGACTTATGTGAACGCCCTTGTCGCAACAGGTGGCACGGCATCGGGCAACGCGTTCAAGACAGCCTACAACCGCGTTGCCGCGACGACCGAGGATGACGCCCACAAGGCTAAGAACGGCCAGGTTCCCACAAAGTACATCGTCTTCATGACCGACGGCGACAACAACAACACGAGCGACGACACGACAACCCTGACGTGGTGCGACACCGCACGAAAGAACAAAGTTCAGGTCTATACCGTCGCATTCATGGCGCCGGATCGCGGCAAGGCGTTGCTCAAGGCCTGCGCTACGACCGAAGCGAATTACTTCCAGGCGGAAGAAGCCGCCGATCTGATCGCAGCCTTCAAGGCGATCGGCGAAAAAGCCTCGGCCATGGCTACGCGCCTGACGAAATAAAACACCAAAACTGTGCCCTTCTTGCCGCCCGGTCCTGCCGGGCGGCATTTGCTTTCGGTATCGCCGGCCTGCTCCACCAACGACTTCCCACCGTTTGAGACAGTTCTAATCCATTTAAAAACATCTGTTGCAAGCGCTTCGGATCGATGCATAAATTGCCTTTATCCCCGGTCGGGTCCGGCCTGCGACCTCCCAACGCAAAAGGGTAAAGACAGTTTCATGATGAACAGGCTCTCCACCAACGACGTGCCGCAGCCCGCCCTGAGGTCGTCCGAACCCGGCCAGCTCGCCGTCGAAATCCTCGAACGCCTGAAGTATCGCATCGGCAAGGATCCGAAGGTTGCCAAGCCGCACGACTGGCTGACGGCCGCGATCCTGGTCGCCCGCGACCGCATCACCGACAAGTGGATGGATTCCACCCGCAAGACCTATGCGACCGGTGCCAAGCGCGTTTACTACCTCTCGCTCGAATTTCTCATCGGCCGGCTGATGCGCGACGCCATGACCAATATCGGCCTGATGGACGAGATGCGTGATGCGCTCGCTTCGCTCGGTGTCGATATCGATGTCGTTGCCGAACTCGAGCCGGATGCGGCGCTCGGCAATGGCGGTCTCGGCCGTCTCGCCGCCTGTTTCATGGAATCGATGGCGACCGTCGACGTGCCCGCCTACGGCTACGGCATCCGCTACATGCACGGCCTCTTCCGCCAGCAGATGGCCGATGGCTGGCAGGTGGAACTGCCGGAAACCTGGCTTGCCCACGGCAATCCCTGGGAGTTCGAGCGGCGCGAAAGCTCCTACGAAATCGGCTTCGGCGGCGTCGTCGAAACCGCCAATGTCGATGAGGAAATCCAACGTTTCGTCTGGAAGCCGGCCGAACGCGTCATCGCCACGGCCTTCGATACGCCCGCCGTCGGCTGGCGGGCAAAGCGTGTCAACACGCTTCGCCTCTGGACGGCGCAGCCGATCGACCCGATCCTGCTTGCCGCCTTCAACGCCGGCGACCACATCGGCGCGCTGCGGGAGAGCAACAAGGCGGAAAGCCTGACCCGCGTTCTCTACCCCGCCGACGCGACGCCTGCCGGCCAGGAACTGCGGCTGCGCCAGGAATATTTCTTCTCCTCCGCCTCTCTGCAGGACATCCTGCGCCGGCATCTGCAGCAATATCCGGACTTCACCTCGCTGCCGGACGCCGTCGCCATTCAGTTGAACGACACCCACCCGGCCATCTCCGTTGCCGAACTGGTGCGCCTCCTGACGGATCTGCACGGCCTCGATTTCGAGCAGGCCTGGGACATCACCCGCCGCACGATCTCCTACACCAACCACACGCTTCTGCCGGAGGCGCTCGAAAGCTGGCCGGTGCCGCTCATCGAGCGGCTGCTGCCACGCCACATGCAGATCGTCTACGCGATCAACGCCAAGATCCTGATCGAGGCTCGCCGGCAGAAGGGCGCAACGGACGACGAGATCCGCAACATCTCGCTGATCGACGAGAGCGGCGAACGTCGCGTGCGCATGGGCAACCTTGCCTTCGTCGGTTCGCATTCGATCAATGGCGTTTCGGCACTGCATACGGAGCTGATGAAGGAAACGGTCTTTGCCAACCTGCACAGGCTCTATCCCGATCGCATCAACAACAAGACCAACGGCATCACCCCGCGCCGCTGGCTTATGCAGTGCAATCCCGGTCTTTTCGGCCTGATCCGCGACGCGATCGGCGACGAGTTCATGGACAATACCGAGGCGCTGCAGGCACTCGATGCCTTTGCGGACAAGGCGGATTTCCAGGAGCATTTCGCCGCCGTCAAGCGCGCCAACAAGGTCCGCCTCGCCCAGCTCGTTCAGAGCCGGCTCGGCATCAGGCTCGATCCGTCGGCGATGTTCGACATCCAGATCAAGCGCATCCACGAATACAAGCGCCAGCTTCTGAATATCATCGAGGCGGTGGCGCTCTACGACCAGATCCGCTCGCATCCGGAACTCGATTGGGTCCCGCGCGTCAAGCTCTTCGCCGGCAAGGCGGCGCCCAGCTATCACAATGCCAAGCTGATCATCAAACTCGCCAACGACGTCGCTCGCGTCGTCAACAACGACCCGGCGGTGCGCGGCCTCCTGAAGATCGTCTTCGTGCCGAACTACAACGTCTCGCTCGCCGAGATCATGGTTCCGGCCGCCGACCTCTCCGAGCAGATCTCGACCGCCGGCATGGAAGCGTCCGGCACTGGCAACATGAAGTTCGCGCTGAACGGCGCGCTGACGATCGGCACGCTTGACGGCGCCAATGTCGAGATGCGCGACTGGATCGGCGAGGAAAACATCAAGATCTTCGGCATGACCGCCGAAGAGGTGACGAAGGCCCGCGCCGAGGGCCACAATCCGCGCGCCATCATCGAAGGATCGCGCGAGCTGTCGCAGGCACTGCAGGCGATCGCCTCCGGCGTCTTCTCGCCGGACGACCGCAACCGCTTCTCCGGTCTTATCGACGGCATCTACAATCACGACTGGTTCATGGTTGCGGCCGATTTCGAGGCCTATGCCAAGGCGCAGCGCGAGATCGACCAGCTCTGGACGACACCGTCCGACTGGTATGCGCAAGCGATCCGCAACACCGCACGGATGGGCTGGTTCTCATCCGATCGCACCATCCGGCAATATGCCGGGGAAATCTGGAGAGCTGGATGACGCCTTCGGCCGGCAAGGACCCGGAACCCGCAGCTTCAGGTCTGCTGTCAGCGCCGGATATCGCGGCCATTCTTTCGGGCACGCACGAAGACCCCTTCGCAGTCCTCGGCGTGCACCCCGCCGGCAAGGCCGTCCTTGCCCGCTGCTTCATCCCCGATGCCGAGACCGTGACGGTTGAAACGCTCTCGGGCAAGGAACTCGGAGCGCTCGAGCGGCGTCACGACTCCGGCTTCTTCGAAGGGTCCGTGTCGCTGAAGAAACCCCAGCCGGTGCGCTACCGCGCCCGCAATGAGGGCGGCGAATGGATCGTCGTCGATCCCTATAGCTTCGGTCCGGTGCTCGGCCCGATGGACGACTACTACATCCGCGAAGGTTCGCACCTCCGGCTCTTTGACAAGATGGGCGCGCACCCGATCCACCATGACGGCGCCGACGGCTACCACTTCGCCGTCTGGGCACCCAATGCCAAGCGCGTTTCCGTCGTCGGCCAGTTCAACGACTGGGACGGCCGGCGACACGTCATGCGGCTGCGCACCGACACCGGCATCTGGGAAATCTTCATTCCCGGCGTCGAGAGCGGCCTTGCCTATAAATACGAGATCCTCGATCGCAACGGCACGCGGCTGCCGCTGAAAGCCGATCCCTTTGCCCGGCGCTCCGAGCTTCGCCCCAATACCGCTTCCGTGACGACGCCGGAGATTGCGCAAACCTGGGACGACGAGGCACATCGCAAGCATTGGGCAACGGTCGATGCCCGTCGCCAGCCGATCTCGATCTACGAGGTCCATGCCGGATCCTGGCAGCGCCGCGACAATGGCGAGATGCTCTCCTGGGACGAACTGGCGGACCGGCTGATTCCCTATTGCGTCGACATGGGCTTCACCCATATCGAGTTCCTGCCGATCTCCGAATTTCCCTTCGATCCGTCCTGGGGCTACCAGACGACCGGGCTCTATGCGCCCACCGCCCGCTTCGGCGAGCCGGAAGGTTTTGCCCGTTTCGTCAACGGCTGCCACAAGGTGGGCATCGGCGTCATCCTCGATTGGGTGCCGGCACATTTCCCGACCGACGAGCACGGGCTGCGCTGGTTCGACGGCACGGCACTTTACGAGCACGAGGACCCGCGCCAGGGCTTTCACCCGGACTGGAACACAGCAATCTACAATTTCGGCCGCCAGGAAGTCCTGTCGTTCCTCGTCAACAACGCGCTCTATTGGGCGGAGAAGTTCCACGTCGACGGCTTGCGCGTCGATGCGGTCGCCTCGATGCTCTACCTCGACTACTCGCGCAAGCACGGCGAGTGGGTGCCGAACGAGTATGGCGGCAACGAGAACCTCGAGGCGGTTCGCTTCCTGCAGACGCTGAACACGGAAATCTACGGATCCCATAAGGGCATCCTGACGATCGCCGAGGAATCGACCTCCTGGCCGAATGTATCGCATCCGGTCCATGCCGGGGGTCTCGGCTTCGGCTTCAAGTGGAACATGGGCTTCATGCACGACACGCTGCAATATCTGTCGCGCGAGCCGGTGCACCGCAAGTTCCACCACAATGACCTGACCTTCGGCCTGCTCTACGCCTTCAGCGAAAACTTCGTTTTGCCGCTGTCCCATGACGAAGTCGTGCACGGCAAGGGATCGCTGATCGCCAAGATGGCCGGCGACGACTGGCAGAAGTTTGCCAATCTCAGGGCCTATTACGCCTTCATGTGGGGTTATCCCGGCAAGAAGCTCCTGTTCATGGGACAGGAATTCGCGCAATGGCGCGAATGGTCCGAGGAGCGCGCGCTCGACTGGAACCTGCTCGAATATCACCTGCACGAGGGCATGCGGCGCCTCGTGCGTGACCTCAACGGCACCTACCGCGCCAAGCCCGCCCTTCATGCCCGCGACTGCGAAGGCGACGGCTTTGAGTGGCTGCTTGCCGACGACCGCGACAATTCGGTCTTTGCCTGGCTGCGCAAGGCGCCCGGTGAAAAACTCGTCGCCGTCATCACCAATTTCACGCCCGTGTACCGGGAGAGCTACGCCATCCCGCTGCCGGTTGAAGGTCGCTGGAAGGAGATCCTCAACTCTGACGCGGAAATCTACGGAGGAAGCGGCAAGGGCAACGGCGGCGCCGTCTATGCCGGGAAGAGCACCACGGGAGCGATCATGGCCAACATCACGCTGCCGCCGCTGGCGACACTGATGCTGGAGCAGGAGTAAACTTCATCCGGTCCGCCCGCCGAAATCGGCAGGCGGAACGAGACTGTAAAATTCGAGGGCCGCAAGGCGTCGCCAAAAGCCGCCGTGACGACCCCGGAAGTCAATGATTGGGGAGGACAAATGGTGGAAAAGCGTTCGCAACCTCTGGCACGTGATGCCATGGCCTATGTTCTCGCTGGCGGTCGCGGCAGTCGTCTGAAAGAACTGACGGACCGACGGGCGAAGCCGGCGGTCTATTTCGGCGGCAAGGCCCGCATCATCGACTTCGCGCTATCGAATGCGCTGAACTCCGGTATCCGCCGCATCGGCGTCGCCACCCAGTACAAGGCGCATTCCCTGATCCGACACCTGCAGCGCGGCTGGAACTTCTTCCGCCCCGAGCGAAACGAAAGCTTCGACATCCTGCCCGCCAGCCAACGCGTTTCCGAAACGCAGTGGTACGAGGGCACCGCCGATGCCGTCTATCAGAACATTGACATCATCGAGGACCACGGCGTCGAGTACATGGTGATCCTTGCCGGCGACCATATTTACAAGATGGACTACGAATTGATGCTGCAGCAGCACGTCGATTCCGGCGCCGACGTCACCATCGGCTGCCTCGAAGTGCCACGCATGGAAGCGACCGGCTTCGGCGTCATGCATGTCGACGACAAGGACCGCATCATCGCCTTCGTCGAGAAGCCGGCCGATCCGCCGGGAATCCCCGGCAATCCGGACATGGCGCTTGCCTCGATGGGCATCTATGTTTTCCACACGAAGTTCCTGATGGATCTTCTGCGCCGCGACGCCGCCGATCCGAAATCGAGCCGCGACTTCGGCAAGGACATCATTCCCTACATCGTCGACAACGGCAAAGCCGTCGCCCACCGCTTTGCTCAGTCCTGCGTGCGGTCCGATTTCGAGCGCGAGGCCTATTGGCGCGACGTCGGCACGATCGATGCCTACTGGCAGGCCAATATCGACCTGACCCATGTGACGCCCGAGCTCGACATCTACGACAGCACCTGGCCGATCTGGACTTTTGCCGAGATCAAGCCGCCGGCGAAATTCGTGCATGACGACGAGAACCGGCGCGGCTCGGCGACGTCGTCGCTTATATCAGGCGACTGCATCATCTCCGGTGCTGCGCTCAACCGCAGCCTGTTATTCACAGGCGTCAGAGTTAATTCATATTCCCGTCTGGAGAATGCCGTAGTTCTTCCCGATGTGAAGATCGGTCGCCATGCGCTCTTGAGCAACGTGGTCATCGACAGCCGTGTCGTGATCCCGGAGGGGCTCGTTGTCGGTGACGATCCGGAGCTCGATGCCAAGCGTTTCCGGCGTTCGGAGAACGGCGTCTGCCTGATCACGCAAACGATGATCGACAAGCTGGGAATGTAGGCACTCCATGAACGTCCTGTCCGTTGCGTCCGAAGTCTATCCGCTGATCAAGACCGGGGGGCTCGCCGATGTCGTCGGCGCGCTCCCGGCAGCGCTTGTGCCGCACGGCGTCAAGACCCGCACCCTGGTGCCCGGCTATCCTGCCGTGCTGCAGAAGCTGAAGAAGAAAAAGAAGGTCGGCAGTTTCGCCAACCTGTTCGGCAATCCGGCGACAATTCTCGCCGCCGAGGTCGACGGGCTCGACCTGCTGGTCCTTGATCAGGCCGCACTCTACGCGCGCGACGGCGGGCCTTACGTCGATGCGACCGGCCGCGACTATGTCGATAATTTCCGCCGCTTCGCAGCACTCTCGCTTGCGGCGGCCGAGATCGCCGGCGGCGATGTCGCTTCCGGCTGGAAGCCCGATATCGTCCACGCTCATGACTGGCAGACGGCGTTGACGCCGGTTTACATGCATTTCGGCTCCGCTGCCGCGACCCCGACGGTCATGACGATCCACAACATCGCCTTCCAGGGCCAGTTCGGCGCCTCGGTCTTCCCCGAGCTTGCGCTGCCGCCGGAAGCCTTCTCGATGCAGTTCGTCGAATACTACGGCGATGTCGGCTTCCTGAAGGGCGGTCTGCAGACCGCAAACGCGGTCACCACGGTCAGCCCGTCCTATGCACAGGAGATCCTGACGCCGGAATTCGGCATGGGCCTCGAAGGCCTGTTGAAGAGCCGCGTCGCCGATCTCTCGGGCATCGTCAACGGCATCGACGCCGATATCTGGGATCCGCAGACCGACCCGCACATCGCCCAGCATTTCAGCGCGACGACCTTGAAGCAGCGCGCCGGCAACCGCCGAGCGCTCGAAGAACGCTTCGGCCTCGAAAAGGGCAACGGTCCGATCTTCTGCGTCGTCAGCCGGCTCACCTGGCAGAAAGGCATGGACCTCGTCGCGGAAGTCGCGGACGAAATCGTCGCCATGGGTGGAAAGCTCATCGTGCTCGGTTCCGGCGATGCGGCGCTCGAAGGCGCGCTGCTGGCCGCCGCCTCCCGCCATCGTGGCCATATCGGCATGGTCACCGGCTACAACGAGCCGCTGTCGCATCTGATGCAGGCGGGGTCCGACGCGATCCTCATCCCGTCGCGATTTGAGCCCTGCGGGCTGACCCAACTCTATGGCCTGCGCTACGGTTGCGTGCCGGTTGTCGCCCGGACCGGCGGGCTTGCCGATACCATCATCGACGCGAACGAAGCCGGGCTTGCGGCCAAGGTCGCCACAGGCTTCCAGTTCACGCCAGTGAACGCCGACGGGCTGCGTCTTGCGATCCGGCGCGTACTGCGTGCATACAGCGAACCCAAGGTCTGGGCGAAAATTCAGACCCAGGGCATGAAATCGGACGTTTCCTGGGCCACAAGTGCCGATCGTTACGTCTCTCTATATTCCGGTCTTCTCGGGAAAGGTTAAGTCAGCATGATAAGAACGGTTACCACAACCCCCTATGGCGACCAGAAGCCTGGCACGTCGGGGCTGCGCAAGAAGGTCCCGGTCTTCCAGCAGAAGAACTATGCCGAGAACTTCATCCAGTCGATCTTCGATTCGCTCGAGGGCTTTCAGGGCGAAACACTGGTGATCGGCGGCGACGGCCGCTACTACAACCGCGAAGTCATCCAGATCGCCATCAAGATGGCGGCGGCGAACGGCTTCGGCCGCGTACTCGTCGGCCGTGGCGGCATTCTGTCGACGCCGGCCGCCTCCAACGTCATCCGCAAATACAAGGCCTTTGGCGGTATTGTGCTCTCGGCCAGCCACAATCCCGGCGGCCCAACGGAAGATTTCGGCATCAAATACAATATCGGCAATGGCGGCCCGGCACCGGAAAAGGTCACCGACGCGATCTATGCCCGCAGCAAGGTGATCGACAGCTACAAGACGTCTGACGTCGCCGACATCAACCTCGATGCCGAAGGTACGCAAGAGATCGACGGCATGACGGTGACCGTCATCGATCCGGTGGCCGACTACGCCGAGCTGATGGAAAGCCTGTTCGACTTCGCAGCCATCCGCAAGCTGATCTCGGGCGGCTTCCGCGTCGTCTTCGACGCCATGAGCGCCGTCACCGGGCCTTACGCCAAGGAGATCATCGAGAAACGCTTGGGCGCACCCAAGGGCTCGGTGATGAACTTCATTCCGCTGCCGGACTTCGGCGGCCACCACCCGGACCCGAACCTGGTGCACGCCCGCGCGCTCTACGAGACGATGATGGCGCCCGACGCGCCGGATTTCGGCGCCGCCTCCGACGGTGACGGCGACCGCAACCTCGTCATCGGCCGCGGCATCTTTATCACGCCCTCCGACAGCCTCGCGATGCTTGCCGCCAACGCGCATCTGGCGCCCGGCTACGCCAAGGGCCTTGCCGGCATTGCCCGTTCGATGCCGACCAGCGGCGCGGCCGACCGCGTCGCCGAGAAGCTCGGCATCGGCATCTACGAGACGCCGACCGGCTGGAAGTTCTTCGGCAACCTGCTCGACGAGGGCATGGCGACGATCTGCGGCGAGGAAAGCGCCGGCACCGGCTCAAACCATGTGCGCGAAAAGGACGGCCTCTGGGCCGTCTTGCTCTGGCTCAACATTCTCGCCGTGCGCAAGGAAAGTGCCCTCGACATCGCTCAGAAGCACTGGGCGACCTACGGCCGCAACTACTACTCGCGCCACGACTACGAGGAAGTGGATAGCGACGCCGCCAACGGCCTGATCGCCAACCTGCGCGACCAGCTTGCCACGCTTCCCGGCATGTCCTTCGGCGCGCTCAAGGTGGCGACATCAGACGACTTCGCCTACAACGACCCAGTCGATCATTCCATCAGCAAGAACCAGGGCATCCGCATCCTGTTCGAGGGCGGCTCGCGCGTCGTCTTCCGCCTGTCAGGCACCGGCACCTCGGGCGCGACTTTGCGCGTCTACATCGAGCGCTTCGAGCCCGATGCGGCGCGCCACGACATCGAAACGCAGACAGCGCTTGCCGATCTCATCGCCGTTGCCGACGAGATCGCCGGCATCAAGACCCGCACCGGCCGCACCGAGCCGAGCGTCATCACCTGAGATACTGGGCCGCTTTATGCGGCCCTTTTTCTGTCGACCGAACACCCCCTTTGCCCGGAAGGGCAGAGGGGGTGTTCGGGCACATCTGGAACAAGAGGGCCGCCTTCATGCCGACCACCGGAAATCCACCCCTCGGCGCCACCGTCACGCCTGAGGGCACCGCGTTTTCGGTCTGGTCGCGCAACTCCGCCCGCATCGATCTCTGCCTCTTCGACAAGACCGGCTCCAAGCAATTGCGGCAGCTACCGATGGTCCGCAACGGCGACCTGCACAGCCTGACGGTCGCCGACGCCCCGAAGGGCACGCGCTACGGCTTTCGCGCCGATGGCGTCTATTCCCCCGACCACGGGCTCTGGTTCGACCCCTCCAAGCTCCTGGTCGATCCCTATGCCGTCGAACTCGACCGACCATTCCAGCATGATCCGCGCCTGATGATTTTTGGCGAAGACACCGCTGATCTGGTGCCAAAAGCCATTGTCACCGAGGCGAAGATCGTCAAGCCGAAGGCGCCACTCTTCCGTGCTGGCGGCCTTATCTACGAGATCGCCGTCAAGCCCTTCACGATCCTCCATCCGGATATCCCGGAAGCCAAGCGTGGCACCGTGGCGGCCCTGGCCGAGCCCGTGATCATCGAGCATCTCAAGCGCCTCGGCGTCTCGGCCGTCGAGCTGATGCCGATCGTCGCCTGGATCGACGAACGCCACCTGCCGTCCCTCGGCCTGAAGAACGGCTGGGGCTACAATCCGATCGCGCCGATGGCGCTCGACCCGCGGCTGGTGCCGGGCGGCATCAAGGAACTGCGCAAGACGGTCGAGGCGCTGCGCAAGGCCGGCATCGGCGTCATCCTCGATCTCGTCTTCAACCATTCCGGCGAAAGCGACCGCTTCGGCACCACGTTGTCGATGCGCGGCCTCGACAACCTGACCTATTATCGTCATGTCACCGATCGCCCAGGCGAACTCATCAACGACACCGGCTGCGGCAATACCATTGCCTGCGACCACCCGGTGGTCGAAGCGCTGATCCTCGACAGCCTGCGCCATTTCGTGCATGCCGCCGGTGTCGACGGCTTCCGCTTCGACCTCGCCTCGATCCTCGGCCGCGACATGGGTGGTTTCCATCGCGAGGCGCGGCTCTTCCAGGCGATCTCGGCCGATCCGCTGCTTGCCGACCGCGTGCTGATCGCCGAACCCTGGGACATCGGCCCGGGCGGCTACCAACTCGGCAACTTCCCCTCCCCCTTCCTTGAATGGAACGACCGCGCTCGCGACGACATCCGCATCTACTGGCGCGGCGACCGCCACGCGATCGGCGCTCTGGCGACGGCGCTCGCCGGCTCGTCTGGCAGTTTTGCCCGCTGGGGCGAGTGCGGGACACGGACCGTCAACTTCATCGCCGCCCATGACGGCTTCACGCTCGCCGACATCGTCTCCTACGCCGGCAAACACAACGAGGCGAACGGCGAAGAGAACCGCGACGGCCACAACGAAAACCACTCCTGGAACAACGGCGCGGAAGGCGCCACCGGAGATCCGGAAATCCTGACGGCCCGACGTCATGACGTGATGGCGCTCATCGGCACGCTGTTTTCCTCCCGCGGGACGATCATGCTGACGGCCGGCGACGAAGGCGGGCGCAGCCAGAACGGCAACAACAACGCCTATTGTCAGGACAACGCGATTACCTGGCTCGACTGGACCGCGATGGACGACGATATCGTCGCCCACACAGCGGCCTTGTCGGCGATGCGCCGACGCTTCGACGTATTTGACCAAACGGCGTTCCTGACCGGAAACGGCGATGTCGATTGGCGGCGGCTGGACGGACAGCCCATGGCCGTCGGCGACTGGGAGCATCCGGCGACGGACAATCTGATGATGGTGCTCGCCACCCGTGACCGCACGCAGAAGCGGGCGACGCGCCTTGCCGTCGTCATCAACCGCAGCCACGCGCCCCACCCCGTCAGGCTCCCCGACAGCATCGACGGAAAGTGGCAGAACGTGCTGGCAAGACCTGCCATTCCAGACCATGTCGCGCCGCGGTCCGTCACCTTCCTTGTCGAAGTTTTCTAAAGCTTTTCCACCGCTTGCAGGTTGCACCGGGCGGGCCTATAGATCGTTCGGGGGGCTTGTTTCGGGGCGTTTACATGCTGCAGGACATATCACTTTCTGAGATCAAGGTACTGGTCGGCAAGGAGGTCGGCGTTTCCGACTGGATCACGGTCACTCAGGAAACGATCGACAAGTTCGCCGAAGCGACCAGCGACTACCAGTATATCCACGTCGATCCGGTCCGCGCCGCCGCCGAAACACCCTTTGGCGGCACGATTGCACACGGCTTCCTGTCGCTCTCGCTGCTTTCGGCCATGAACTACAATTGCCTGCCGAAGATCCGCGAACAGACCATGGGCATCAATTACGGCTTCGAAAAAGTGCGCTTCATCGCTCCGGTGAAGAGCGGCGCCAAGGTGCGCGGCCACTTCGTGATGGCCGATGCCCGCTTCCGCGGCGCCAGCATGCTGATGATCACCTACGACGTCAGCGTCGAAATCGAGGGCGAGCGCAAGCCGGCGTTGACGGCCACCTGGCAGACGATCATCCAGTTCGATCCGAAGGACCGGCCAGCGGATGCGTGAGGCGGCATGGCCCACGCGTCCTGCCAGCACAATGAGAGCGGACAATTTCAGACGGTCTGAGAAAGCCGGGAAGCGCTTGCAGGCACTTCCCGGCTCTTCTATTCAATGCCCCGCGTCGGCAGCACCTTCGGACAGCAGACCGAAGACGAAGGGCGAGAACGACCGCCAGCACTCGACCCGGAACTGGTCCTCACCGGTGCGGAGGAGAATGATCTCCGCCTTGCCGAAGATGGTGCGCGAGCAGGCGCCGACAGGGAAGATCGGCAGCGACAGATCCTGCGGGCAGCCGCTGTTAACAGCCACGTCCGCGCCCGCACCGCTGACGATGACGGCAACGTTGCGATGCGAAATGTCGACCGCCGAATGTAGTGTCCCGCTCGAAGCAGCCGCCGCCATCAGGTCGGCTTCGCCTTCATCGAACACCAGCCACTCGTCCGGCCCGATCCACAGGGCATGACGCTGGCCTGATGAGGCCGAGGTCTTCGGCCGCGTCGGCAGGGTGACGCCGAGCGCTGCCGAGAGCGCCGGCAGTGCATCGGCACCGGCGCGCAACGAGATGCGTGTCGCCGCCGGTGCCGGCGTCAGGATCGCTTCGGCCGAGCCGCCGCGCGAGGTGAGCGCCGCCTTGCGGCTTGCAATTGCCTGATCAACCATGGAGGCGACCCCCTTCCTTGTCAAAGAACACCATGTCGCTCACCTCGACGGCGATCGTGCGATCGGCCATCGGCACGTAGAGTGTCTGGCCGAGGCGCTCGCGCCCGCCGGCAACCATCGCCAGCGCGATCGAACGACCGCAGTTTTCCGACCAGTAGGACGACGTCACATGGCCAAGCATGGTCATCGGCTTCGGCTGGTTCGGATCGGCCACGATCTGCGCGCCCTCCTCCAGCACCACCTTCGGATCCTTGGTGAGCAGGCCGACGAGCTGTTTGCGGCCATCCTTGACGAGATCCGGGCGCTTGAGGCCGCGGATACCGACGAAGTCGGGCTTCTTCTTCGACACCGCCCAGGAGAGGCCGGCATCGTCGGGCGTCAGCGTACCGTCGGTATCCTGGCCGACGATGATGTAACCCTTCTCGGCGCGCAGCACGTGCATGGTTTCCGTGCCGTAGGCGCAGGCGCCCATTGGCTCGGCCCGCGCCCAGATCGCTTCCCAGACCGCCTGGCCATAGTCAGCCGGAACGTTGACTTCGAAGCCGAGCTCGCCAGTGAACGACATGCGGAAGAGCCGGGTCGGGACGCCGCAGATCTTGCCTTCGGCAACGCTCATATGCGGGAAGGCCTCGTTGGAAAGGTCGATGCCTTCAACCAGCGGCGCGATGATCTCGCGTGCCTTCGGCCCCTGGACGGCGATGACGGCCCACTGTTCCGTCGTCGAGGTCAGCCACACCTTCAGATGCGGGAACTCGGTCTGCAGATAGTCTTCCATGTGGTTCATGACGCGCGGCGCACCGCCGGTCGTCGTCGTCACGTGGAAGCGGTCCTCTGCCAGGCGGCCGACCACGCCGTCGTCATAGACGAAGCCGTCGTCGCGCAGCATGATCCCGTAGCGGCAGCGGCCCGGCTTCAGGTTGTCCCAGGCATTGGTGTACATGAGATTGAGGAACTGCGCGGCATCCGGGCCGACGACCTCGATCTTGCCGAGCGTCGAGGCGTCGAAGACACCGGCGACGTCACGCACGGTCTTGCATTCGCGCCCGACCGCCTCGTGCATGTCTTCGCCGGCGCGCGGATAGAACCAGGCGCGCTTCCAGTTGCCAACGTCCTCGAACTCGGCGCCATGCGCCTCCTCCCAGGCATGCATGGGCGTCTTGCGCGCCGGATCGAAGAGGGGCCCACGCGAATGGTTGACGATCGCGCCGAAGGTTATCGGCGTATAGGGCTGGCGGAAGGTGGTGAGGCCCACCTGAGGGATGTCCTTGCCAAGCGCTTCGGCGGCGATCGCCAGACCGTGCATGTTGGACAGCTTGCCCTGGTCGGACGCCATGCCGTTGGTGGTGAAGCGCTTGATATGCTCGATCGAGTGCATGCCTTCGCGCACCGCCAGACGGATGTCCTTGGCGCAGACGTCGTGCTGGAAGTCGATGAAGGCCTTGACCGTCGTGTCCGGCCCGGCGCCTTCTGCAGCGCCGATCATGCCGCCGGTCCAGCCGAAGCGATTTTCACCCGAAAGCGCCACCTGCGCTCCGCCTTCGGCACCGGCCGCACGCGCGGTCAGTTCGCCGGCGGCAAGCGCCTCGTCGATCGTTGCCTGAAGATCGTCGGTGCCGTTGCAGGCGCCGATCGACAGGCAATCCTGCAGATAGGTGCCGGGCAGGAAGCGCTGCGTTGCCGCATCGAACTTCACCTTGCCGCGCGACTGCGAGAAGAGGTGCACCGACGGCGTCCAGCCGGCCGAGACCAGCAGCGCGTCGACGGTGATCTTGCGGGCCGCACCGCCACCGTTGCGGGCGACGCTGATCGAGTTCACACGTAGCTTGCCGCCGGCCTTGATCACCGAATGCCCGGTCAGCACTTCGATGCCGAGACGGCGTGCCTCGGCGAGAACCGCCTCGCCGGGATTCTCGCGGCAATCGACGATGGCCGCCACGGTAACACCGGCGCGCTTCAGGTCGAAGGCCGCTTCATAGGCCGAGTCATGGGCGGTGTAGACGCCGACCTTCGAGCCGACGGCGACGCCGAAATGGTTGAGATAGGTGCGGCCGGCCGAAGCGAGCATGATGCCCGGCCGGTCGTTGTTGGCAAACACCATGTGCCGTTCGATCTGGCCGTTGGCGAGGATCACTTTCTTGGCGCGCACCTGCCACAGCCGCTCGCGCGGCAGCGACTTGTCGAGCGCCGCCAGATGATCGGTCACCCGTTCGACCAGGCCGACGAAATTGTGGTTGTAGTAACCGAACCCGGTGGTGCGGGTCAAAAGCGTGACGTTGTCCATGGCGGCAAGCGCCTTGGCAGTCTCCTGCGCCCAGTCCCAGCCGTCCTTGCCGTCGATCGTCGTGCCGCTTTCATAGCGCAGCGCACCGCCCACTTCCGGCTGCTCGTCGCAGATGATTACCTTGGCGCCCGCCTTGGCGGCGGCAAGTGCTGCCGAAAGTCCGGCAACCCCGGCCCCGATGACGAGCACGTCGCAATGGGCGTAGCGGCTCGCATAGTGATCCGGATCGGCTTCCGTCGGGGCGACGCCGAGACCGGCCGCGCGGCGGATGAAGGGTTCATAGATCGCGTGCCAGGCGGCCTTCGGCCACATGAAGGTCTTGTAGTAGAAGCCGGCGGCGAAGAACGGCGACATGAGATCGTTGAGACCGCCGACGTCGAAGGCGAGCGACGGCCAGCGGTTCTGTGATTCCACCTTCATGCCGTCGAAGACTTCCTGCACCGTGGCGCGCACGTTCGGCTGCCGTCGGGCGGCATCACGCGAGACATCAAGCAGCGCGTTCGGCTCTTCCGCACCGGCCGACAGAATGCCGCGCGGGCGGTGATACTTGAACGAACGGCCGACAAGGTGAATGCCGTTGGCAAGCAACGCCGAGGCGACCGTATCGCCCTCGAGCGCCGTCAGCGTGCGGCCGTCGAAGGTGAAGCGTGCGGTGCGCGCCGGTGTCAGGCGGCCCACGCCTGGAATGCGATTGGCCCCCATCATTTCGCAGCTCCCTTATCCTGCTCGCTCTGAAGAATGGCGGCGATGTCAGGCTTCGGCTCGCCAGCCTTGTAAGTGGTGTAGAAGCGGTCGCTGACCGTGTCGCGCGCGGCGTTGAAGAAACGGCCGCAGCCATGGATATGGCGCCAGCGTTCGAAGATCAGACCCTTCGGGTTCTGACGCAGGAAGAAATATTCCTCGAATTCCTCGTCGGTGATGTCGGCGATGTTGGTCGGACGGGCGATATGGGCGTCGCCGGCGCCGCGGAATTCGAGCTCGGAGCGCTCTTCTTCGCAATAGGGGCAGTAGATCAGAAGCATCTCGAAATCCTCAGTGCGCAACGGCAGCGGCAGCCGCCTCGTCGATGAGCCGGCCGGTGCGGAAGCGATCCAGCGTCAGCCCGGCGGAGAGACGATGCGGCTCGCCCTTGGCGATCAGATGGGCGAAGAGATTGGCCGAGCCCGGCGTCGCCTTGAAGCCGCCCGTCCCCCAGCCGGCATTCAGGAACAGGCCCGGAACCGGCGTGACCCCCTGGATCGGCGAGCGGTCCTGGGTGACGTCGACGATGCCGCCCCACTGCCGCATCATCTTGACGCGGCGGAACATCGGAAAGAGCTCGCAGATCGCATCCAGCGTGTGGGTGATGATCTGCAGGCCGCCGGTCTGCGAATAGGAATTGTACTGGTCGGTGCCGGCGCCGATGACGAACTCGCCCTTGTCGGACTGCGAGATGTAGGCATGCACCGAGTTCGACATGACGACGCAGGGGAAGATCGGTTTCAGCGGCTCGGAGACCAATGCCTGCAGCGGCTGGCTCTGCAGCGGCACACGCACGTCGGCCATCTGCATCAGCACCGAGGAATGGCCGGCGGCGGAGACGCCGACCTTCTTGGCGCCGATGTAACCGCGGTTGGTGTCGACGCCGACGACCCGGCCGGTCTCGTCACGGCGGATGCCGGTCACTTCGCAGTTCTGGATGATGTGCACGCCGCGGTCAGAGGCGGCGCGTGCGTACCCCCAGGCAACCGCATCGTGGCGGGCGGTGCCGCCGCGGCGCTGAAGGGCCGCGCCGTTGATCGGGTAACGCGCCGTCTTGGCGATATCGAGCGGCGGACAATAGGCCTTGGCCTGTTCCGGCGTCAGCCATTCATTGTCGATGCCGTAGAGGCGGTTGGCATTGATATGGCGCTTGAACGACTGCTGGTCGTGGATGTTGTGCGACAGCATCATGACGCCGCGCGGCGAATACATGACGTTGTAGTTCAGATCCTGCGACAGGTTTTCCCAGAGCTTCAGCGAATGCTCGTAGATGTCCATGCTCTCTTCATAGAGATAGTTGGACCGGATGATCGTGGTGTTGCGGCCGGTATTGCCGCCGCCGATCCAACCCTTTTCGAGCACCGCGACATTGGTGATGCCGTGCTCCTTGGCGAGGTAATAGGCCGCACCGAGGCCATGGCCACCGCCGCCGATGATGATCGCATCATACTCTTTGCGCGGCTCCGGCGACGCCCATTGCGGGGCCCACCCCTTGTGGCCGCGCAACGCCTCGCGCGCCACGGCGAAAACTGAATATTTGCGCATCGGCCTCACTCCATGAACCCCGTTCTCATTGGCGTTAGAGATCGCAAATCCGACGCCCGCGCAACGTTTCTTTTGCGACGCAATTGCGTGGACTTGCGCGCAGTTGCGACATGGTCGCCGATCAGCTACTTCCGGGGCGGGAACAGGTGCCTCCCCGCATCCCAGGATTTTTCAGCGCTTGCTCATGTCGTCGCTGGACTTTCGCCTGATGATCTGGTATCCGCTCCTCTAATCGTAAAGCTTCCAGCTTAGCGAATGTCATTCTTTTGCCTCCGGCACCTGACGGAGTCACAAACAACTCGAACCAAAGGAACGGGATTTCACGTGCAGGTACTTGTCCGCGATAACAATGTCGATCAGGCGCTCCGCGCTCTCAAGAAGAAGATGCAGCGCGAAGGCATTTTCCGCGAAATGAAGATGCGCGATTTCTATGAAAAGCCGTCCCAGAAGCGCGCCCGCGAAAAGGCTGAAGCCGTTCGCCGCGTCCGCAAGCTGGCACGCAAGCGTGCACAGCGCGAAGGCCTCCTGGCCCGCTGATTTGTCGTTTTTTCGACGCTTTCCGATGTAAGTCGTGGCGGGGGCGAAATATCGCCACCGCCTTTTTTTGGTATGGACATCTTTTCCGCCGACAGGCTAGCGTGATCGACGCTGCCGGTGACGGATGGCCGGCCGGAGCGTTTAACCGGACGGCTTGCCGAGGCACGATGAAGCCCGGCTGCGGAGCCCGCGGGGAGTTTCAGCGGCTCTACTGCATAGTTCCTTAAATCGGGTTCGATTTAAGGGCAGAATTATGCAGAAACTCAACGTGTTACAGCGATCTTGGCGCGTCATGACGACACGCGGCGCTGTAGGAACGGAAGCCGATAGCTTTCGAGACCTTGTCGATTTGAGGGATCAACCTTTGACACTTGCTGCCATGACTGCGGACGTCTCCGGTTTTACTGTCCATGAGGCGTCTCGCCGCCACCAGCGCAAGCCGAGGCTTGCCGCGATGCTGCTCCTTGGTTCGGCCCTTCTTCTCGCAGGCTGCACGACCGACGGCCCGGACTCGATGACCAACAAGGTCGAGCGCGAACAGGGCTCGCAGGAAAACATCGCCTCGCTCTCGAGCGTCATCGCCTCGAACCCGAGCGATCCCGAAGGCTACAATGTCCGCGGCTCGTCCTATGGCCGCGCCGGCGAATACCGCCGCGCCATTGCCGATTTCGACCAGGCGATCCAGCTGAACCCACGCTTCTACCAGGCCTATGCCAACCGGGCGCTGGTTCACCGCAACATGGGCAACACCCAGGCCGCACTTGCCGACTACAACATGGCGCTGCAGCTCAACGCCAACTACGACGTCGCCTATATCGGCCGCGGCAACCTCTATCGCCAGGCCGGCCAGCTCGATTCCGCCTTCAACGATTTCAACAAGGCGATCCAGCTCGACACGACCGATCCCCGCGCCTATCACAATCGCGGCCTGATCTACCAGGCACGCAACCAGCACGGTCAGGCGATCGAAGACTTCTCGACCGCGATCTCGCTGTCGCCGAGCTCGCCGGAGCCCTACAACGGCCGCGGCATTTCCTATGTCGCCCAGGGCGACGACGACAACGCCTTCTCGGATTTCAACACCGCGATCAATCTCAACGGCAAGGTCGCCGAATCCTGGGCCAACCAGGCGCTGATCTACGAGCGCAAGGGCGACAAGGCCAAGGCATCGAAGTCCTATTCGCACGCATTGCAGCTCGACCCGAAATACGAGCCGGCGCGCGCCGGCCTTGCCCGCGTCAAGGCATCGTAAGTCCTTCCCCGAGCATGTTCCTCGAAACGCCCGCGACAGTTCGCGGGCGTTTTCGTTTGTGCCGCTTGCCACCCTGCCCTCTCCGCCAAGGCGGAACCTTCCCGGCCATCGTTCGTTTGCCAAAGGCGTCACTGCCTGTTTCCTCGGATCGGCTCCGATTCAAAGGAAGACATGCAGCTATTCGAAGTACTACCGCGACCAAGCGCCCCAAGGGACGCGCGGCGCAGTAAGAACGGAGACCAAGCCATGATCAAACGAACCCTCGTCACTGCGCTGGCACTGGCCGCGCTTGCCACCGGTCCGGCCGCCGCGCAGAACTATGTCGCACTCGGCCGTCTCGTCTGCGGTTCGGAAGGCGGCACCGGCATGATCGTGACCTCGACGAAGAACCTGATGTGCACGTTCACGCCCACCAATGGCGGACCGAAGGCCGTTTATGCCGGCACGATTCGCAAGATCGGCATCGACATCGGCAAGACGGGCAAGAGCACGATGGTCTGGGACGTCTTTGCCAAGACCGGAACGCCGGTTAGCGCGTTCGCGCTTGCCGGCGAATACTACGGCGTCGGCGCCGATGCGAGCCTCGCGGTCGGCGGCGGCGCCAAGGTGATCGGCGGCGGCACGAACAAGGCCTTCATGCTGCAGCCGGTCAACGTTCAGGTCCAGGAGGGGCTGAACGTCGCGGTCGGCATCGACCAACTGACGCTGGCACCGGCCGGTTAGATCGGCCTCGAAGACGCATGACGCCTTGTTGCGGAATGCGTCGCATGCCCCACAATGCCTTCCAACGCAAAACGCCCGCCGAAAGGCGGGCGTTTCATTGTCGATCGATGCGAACAGCGTTAAGCGTGCAGCGCCTTGACGATATCTTCCGTCACCTTCTTGGCGTCGCCGAGCAGCATCATCGTGCCGTCCTTGTAGAACAGCGTGTTGTCGATGCCGGCATAGCCGGAGCCGAGCGAACGCTTGACGAAAAGGCAGGTCTTGGCCTTGTCGACGTCGAGGATCGGCATGCCGTAGATCGGCGAGGACTTGTCGTCACGCGCGGCCGGATTGGTGACGTCATTGGCGCCGATGACATAGGCGACATCGGCCTGAGCGAACTCGGAGTTGATGTCCTCGAGCTCGAACACTTCGTCATAGGGCACGTTCGCTTCCGCGAGCAGCACGTTCATGTGGCCGGGCATGCGGCCCGCGACCGGATGGATCGCGTACTTGACCTCAACGCCCGCGGCCTTCAGCTGGTCGCCCATTTCGCGCAGCGCATGCTGTGCCTGGGCAACGGCCATGCCGTAGCCCGGCACGATAATCACCTTGGAGGCGTTCGCCATCAGGAAGGCCGCATCGTCGGCAGAGCCCTGCTTGACCGTGCGCTGAATGCCATCGTCGCTGACGGCCGCCGCGGTCTCGCCGCCGAAGCCGCCGAGGATGACCGAGATGAACGAGCGGTTCATGCCCTTGCACATGATGTAGGAGAGGATCGCACCGGAGGAGCCGACGAGCGCACCGGTGATGATCAGCGCCAGGTTACCGAGCGTGAAGCCGATGCCGGCTGCGGCCCAACCCGAGTAGGAGTTGAGCATCGACACCACCACCGGCATGTCGGCGCCGCCGATCGGGATGATGATCAGCACGCCGAGTACGAGCGACAGCGCGACGATCAGCCAGAACACCGTCGTGCTCTGCGTCAGCACGAGCATGACCACCAGCACGACCAGCGCGATTGCCAGACCTGCATTGATGGCGTGACGTCCCGCAAGCATGATCGGCTTGCCGGACATGCGCCCGTCGAGCTTCAGGAAGGCGATGACCGAACCGGTAAAGGTGATGGCGCCGATGGCGACGCCAAGCGACATTTCGACCAGCGCCTGGGCGTGGATGTCGCCGAGGGTGCCGATGCCGAAGCTTTCCGGCGCGTACATGGCGGCAGCCGCCACCATGACGGCGGCAAGACCGACCAGCGAGTGGAAAGCGGCAACGAGCTGCGGCATCGAGGTCATGGCGATGCGACGGGCAATGACAGCACCGGCGCCGCCGCCGATGGCGAGGCCGAGCACGATCAGCATCAGGCCACCGAAGCTGGGCTTTGCCAAAAACAACGTCGTGACGATGGCAATGCCCATGCCGACCATGCCGTAGGTATTGCCCTTGCGGCTGGTGGTCGGATGCGAAAGTCCACGCAGCGCCATGACGAACAGGACGCCGGAGACGAGGTAGAGGAAGGCTGCGAAGTTAGCGTTCATCGGGCCGGCCTCACTTGTCTTTTTTCTTGTACATGGCGAGCATGCGCTGGGTGACGAGGAAGCCGCCGAAGATGTTGACGGCGGCAAGCACCAGCGCCACAAAACCGAAGCCGGTGGCAAGCCCAGAGGCGGAGATGCCGACGGCAAGCAGAGCACCGACGACGATGACCGAGGAAATCGCGTTGGTGACCGCCATCAGCGGCGTGTGCAGCGCCGGCGTCACCGACCAGACGACGTAATAGCCGACGAAGATCGCCAGCACGAAGATCGCCAGGCGGAAGACGAAAGGATCGATCGCGCCGCCGGTCGCGCCATGGGCGACAGCACCAGCCGCGTCCGGCACGTATTCTGCAGCGGTGCGGACCGCTTCCACCGCCCGGTCGAGATCGGCGAGCGCCTTGTCGAGAAGTTCATTCGCCATCACTTGTCCCCCTTGCTGGCGCCGAAGTTCGGATGCACGACCTCACCGCCATGGGTGAGCGCCGTCGCCTTGACGAGCTCGTCCTCCATGTTGAGCGCGAGCGCCTTGGTTTCCTTGGACACCATCGTTTCCAGGAAGGTGACGAGGTTCTTGGCGTAGAGACCGGACGCGGAGGCCGCGATGCGGCCCGGCACGTTGAGATGGCCGATGACCTTGACGCCTTCGACCTCGGCGACCTTGCCGGGCTCAGCACCCTCGACGTTGCCGCCGCGTTCGACCGCAAGATCGACCGCGATCGAGCCGGGTTTCATGCTTTTCAGCATGTCACGGGTGACGAGCCGCGGCGCCGGACGGCCGGGGATGAGTGCAGTGGTGATGACGATGTCCTGCTTGGCGATATGCTCGGCAACGAGTGCGGCCTGCTTGGCCTGATACTCCTTGGACATCTCCTTGGCGTAGCCGCCGGCCGTTTCGGCCGCCTTGAATTCCTCGTCCTCGACGGCGATGAACTTGGCGCCGAGCGAGGCGACCTGCTCCTTGGCTGCCGGACGCACGTCCGTCGCCGAGACCACGGCACCGAGACGGCGGGCCGTCGCGATTGCCTGCAGGCCGGCAACGCCCGCGCCCATGACGAAGACCTTGGCGGCAGGAACCGTCCCGGCCGCCGTCATCATCATCGGCAACGCCCGATCATATTCGCAGGCGGCGTCGATCACGGCCTGATAACCGGCGAGGTTCGCCTGGCTCGACAGCACGTCCATCGACTGCGCACGGGTGATGCGCGGCATCAGTTCCATCGCAAAGGCAGTAAGCCCGGCCTTGGCCATCTCGGCGATCGCCGCCTCGTTGCCATAGGGATCCATGATGGCGAGCACGATAGCGCCCGACTTGTAGCCGCCAATTTCGGCGGTCGTCGGCCGGCGCACTTTCAACACGACATCGGCCGTCTTGGCGTCGGCGATCGTCCCGATCCGGGCCCCGACCTTTTCGAACTCAGCGTCCGGAATGCGCGACAAAAACCCGGCGCCCGCCTCGATGACGACGTCGAAGCCGAGGCTTTTCAGTTTCTTCACGGTGTCCGGTGATGCGGCAACGCGACCCTCGTTCGGGTCCGTTTCCTTGGCGACAAAGACAATCTCGCTCACAAATCCCCCTCCTTGGCCGCAATCGAGCCAAGGCCGGAATGCGGGCATTCTCTCCGACTGCAAAGCGTGCGGCCAATCGAGCCTGCACGCCCCCATATGCCAGGCACTGGGGTGCCAGGCACATATATTCTGGAAACAGACACCTCAGGTGTTCGAACCGCAGGCGGTCCGGCGCCGATCGACGCCGAACCGTGCTCGGCATCGCGGGTCTGCATTCCACTCCCCCCTCACGCAGTGAGGAAACACGTCCCATTGCAGTGAATGCCCGGGCGTGGAGATCTCTAGGCTCTACAGCACTGCACACCCTATTGGCTGCACAAAGGTCGCTGTAGCATTTTGAAGTGCTGCGCAGCGTCGACGCCTCCAGTCGACGGCATGCACCTTCGTCCGGGCTCGCGCCCGGTTGCCGAGGAAACGTCAAGCCCCTCGGCAATCGGTCCGATGACGCTGATTAGCGCAGGAAGAAGAAACCTGCGACGTTGAGCAGAATGAAGAGCACGAGCGAGGAGAAGAAGCCCATCGTCGTGAAGAATGCGGCAGCCATGGCAATCAACAGGGCCACGCAAAACAGCGTGCCGTACTTCGATGCGCTCAGGAACATGAGATAGGTCTTCTCGTGCTCCGGATAATCCATCGAAGCGCCCACATCGACCGGTCCAGAATGATGCTCAGCCATCGTTCAAATTCTCCCTGAATGCCACGGCGCGACCCTTGATCGCCGCCGCTCCTAATCGAAGCATGGCTCCCGCGAAAAGTCGCGAAAACCCTTATAGCTGCCCTTACACAATGCTTAGGCCGGGTGCAACGAAAACCCGTCCTTTAGCAGTACCTGATGGGGCGATATGTCGCGGCCGGCAGCAAGGGTGGCGCGCACGGGCGCGCCTCACCATCTGATGTCGACATCGAAGACTGCTAGCGGAAGACGGAGGTTCGATAAGAACGTCCATAACCGGTTTGCGCCATGCGCGCGGTCGGCAGGATCGTCAGCGGGGCGAACGGCACCTCGCTGCGATCGGCAAACATCATGCGGCGTTCGAAAGGCTCCGAATCGAAAATCGGGTAGCGGTCGAGGATCGAGGGCCGCTGCCCCCTCACCTGCGCCACGAGCAGGGCGCCATCGGCATTGTAGACCCCCAGGTTATCGCGCTTGGCGACCACGGTCTCGGAGGCGAAAATGCGCTTGTAGAAGGCGGTGTGGCGCGGCCGGCAGGCCGTCAGGCAACGGTCGGCGGAAAAGTATTCGCAGGCCATGGCGACCGGGCGGAGCGTGAGGTAGGGAAGCGCCCGCATATCGTCACCGATGACATCAGGGTCGACGGCCAATCGGCCCGGATCGACGAGCACCATGCCGGCATCGAGGAACGCGTCGATCTCGGAGCCGAAGATCAGGCCCGATGTACTGGCGCGGTGCTCCGGCGTTACGTGATGTACGCGCACGGTGCTGACGAGGCTCTCATCGAGATAGATGCCGAAGACATAGGCGTGGCTGTCGAAGTCGAGATCGTCGATCAGCGTGGAGCCCGTCAATTCCATCAGATTGACGGACTTGTAGGACTTGTAACGCAGCCGCGCGATGTCCTCCATGTCCTCGCCGGTTTCGACCCGCCGATATTCGACACGATCGAGCAATTGCATCAGCTTTTCAGAAAAACGCCCAGGCTCCGCCTGGTGAATCGTCTCACCCATATTCCAGACCTCATGGTTAACAAATCGTTAACCTATTGACGGAAAATGGGGCGGCAACCGCAAAACGGAACAGTTCACTGTTAACTTTTTGTTAACCCTAAAAATTCGTAAATTAATTCGGTTGATTTGGAGCAAAACGCACCAAATCTGGATGAATTTACCCCAACTAATCAAGGGCTTGCTGCCGAATGCGCAGCATCAAAACGGAACGAAATTTGGGGTCGCAGCGTCAGGCGATGCGCTTGCTGCTGGGTTTAGTGCCTCGTTTTGGCACACCGTTCTTGCAAAGCGTTGCAATAGCAGAAGCTGGCATGGGGGCGGCGAAGACGAAGCCCTGTATCAAATCGGCACAATTATGCTCGGTGATGAGCTGCAACTGATCCGTCGTCTCGACGCCTTCGACGACGATGCGCAGGCCGAGGGCACGGGCAAGATTTGCCGTCCCGCGCAGGAGCTTGAAGCGGCGCGAATCCTCACGGATGTTGCGCACGAAGGACCGATCGATCTTGATGATGTCTACCGGCAGGGCATCGAGATAACTGAGGCTGGAGTATCCGGTGCCGAAATCGTCGATGGCAATGGTGATGCCGAGACCCCGCAGCTCGCGCAGGATCGCCTGCACCTTGAGCGGCTCGTCCATCAGGCAGCTTTCGGTGACCTCCAGATGCAGCCGCGAAGCATCGAGGCCGGTTGCCTGAAGCGCATCCGTGACCATCGTGACGATTTCGCTGCTGCGTAGATCGAGCACCGAGAGGTTGACGGAGACGGACACATCGCTCGGCCAGTCCATGCAATCCCGGCATGCATGGTCGAGCACGAAACGCGTGATCTCCGTGACCAGCCCCAGTTCCTCGGCGAGCTGAATGAACACGTTCGGCGGCACCGGCCCGCGCTCCGGATGCGTCCAGCGGGCCAGCGCTTCGCAGCATTCGACCCGGCCGCCGCTCGGCGCGAACATCGGCTGGTAGGAAAGCGTCAGGCTGCGCGCATTGATCGCCTCGCGCAAATCCGCCTTGAGCTTCTGGCGGTCGACATAGCGGGCGTCCATCTCGACTTCGAACGCAGTGCAGCCGCCGCGGTTGCGCAGCTTGGTTTCCGAAAGCGCGAGATCCGCCTTGATCTGCAGGTCTTCGAGTTTTAGATCCACGTTCGACGCGATGACGAAGCCCGCGCTCATGGTCATGTTGAAGGTGAAGCCGCTGGCAACATAGGTGCCGCGCAGTTCCGTGTGCAGCCCCCGCATCCGCTCTTCCAGATCGGCCACGTCAGCCCTGTTCGGAAAGAACACGACAAACTCGTCGCCCATCAGCCGCGCCGCGATCGCATCATCACCGGCGAGCGCCTTCAACCGGCCGGCGATCGCCTGCAGCAGCTTGTCGCCGACGATGTGGCCGCGCATGTCGTTGACATGCTTGAACTCGGTGACGTCGAGGACCATCAGGCCGACGAGCCGGTCCTCCTTCTCGTCGCCGCTTGCGGCGGCCACAACCAGCTCTCCGAAGTAGTCGCGGCTCGGCAGCTCGGTCAGCTTGTCGAAGCGCACCATGTGCAGAATCTGCTTGTCCGCCTGTACGCGTGCCGTCACGTCCTCGAAGATCAGCACGATATCGCCATTGTCGCGGCGGCTGGCGGAAAACTCGAGGTGCAGTTCCTCGCTGACCGGGATCAATACCTGCGGGCGCTTGCCCTTGAGCAGAAGATCGAGCTGACGCGAGATCGCCTTGGTCTTTTCGGCATCGAGCCGCATGCGCCGCGCGCCGCGCCGGATCACGTCATCGAGCAGCCAATCCTTGAGTTCGGTCCTGTCGCCAA
The DNA here is from genome assembly GCF_001429285.1 of Ensifer sp. Root278. GTDB lineage: Bacteria > Pseudomonadota > Alphaproteobacteria > Rhizobiales > Rhizobiaceae > Ensifer. The sequence continues at coordinate 124,420 of NZ_LMJJ01000041.1, read as the reverse complement.
GCGCCAGCAACTCGCTGGCACGCTCATTGGCCACCACCACGCGGCCGTCGCCATCCAGCATGAACAAGCCATGCGTCATATTGTTGAGCGCCGCGTCGAACTGGCCGGCAATCGTCGCGATCTCGCGCGCCGCCAAAACATTCTCATAGAGAAAGGCGCGCACATTGTTGGCCATCATCCAGGTGGAAAGGATGAACGGCAGGATGAGGAAGGCAAGCGCCAGCATGAACACGTCCTGCAGCGTCATCAGGCCGATCACGATCGGCAGGCATGCGGACGAGGACAGGAGAAGCACGGCCCGCTCCGAGCCGTAGTTGCGCCCAACGAGCGAGATCATCGAGGCCAGCGTCACCGATATGGTCGCAAGCTCTGAAAAGGAATCCTGACTGACGGCAATGGCATAACCGCAAGCGATGCCGCAGGTGAGCGTGACGCTGACACCGCCGACGATATAGCGGTTCTCCCATTTGCGGACCATCGCCCGGTCGGCATTGGAGAAATCCTGCCGGTCGAACCGCGCCATATCGACATTGCGCAGCGCCCAGAGCACGAAGATCACGCCGGAGCAGGCGAGATAAAGCGGATCACTGGTCTTGAGATAGACGAGCAGAAACGTCACGACATGCGACAACATGCCGATCAGCAACGTCTTGCGATGTTCGTAGAGCGAGCTCACGGATGACAGATACACGTCAGTCGGAAGAGCGCTCTGTCCAAGTCGCATCATGAACCAAGCTCCGGTTTACCGGATTGTTAGGGGTGATGACTTAACGAATGATTTCGTCTAACGCCCCGAAAAAAGTACCGAATCCCAGAATAACCACAGGGCCGTGCCGGCAAGACCCAAGAGTTCAACTCAATAGTGCGAACCGCGCTGAACAGTACTCGGTTTCTGCAACCAAACATAGGTATCCACGACACAAAAGGCCCGACTGCAACTTCGACAATTCAGCTATGCTGGCGGACGATCCAGAATTTGCGTGCGCGATGGTTACTCGATCTTAAAGAATTACCTGCGATTTCCTGCCGTTTTTAGTTCGTGTTCGCTACCGATCCGCCTTGGATCAGCGCGGTGATCACGCTCACTACGTTCTCAGTTGACTTTCATCAGCATCTGAAGGCAAGGCTTTTCTTAAGCGTATTACGGAGCCTGATGATGTCGAAACCTGTCGTTGCCATCCCCTGCGATTTCCGCGAATTCGACGGCAATGTCTGGCATGTCGTTGCCCATCAATATGTGCGCGCCGCCGTCGAAGGCGCCGGCGTTATGCCCTTCCTCATCCCGGCGCTCGAAACCGGCAACGACATTGACGAAATCCTCGACCGCGTCGACGGCGTGCTTGCAAGCGGCGCCCGCTCCAATGTTCATCCCTCGCTCTATGGCCGCGAGGCCAAGGACAGTGACGGACCTTTCGATCCCGGCCGCGATGCGACCAGCCTGCCCCTGATCCGGCGCGCGATCGAGCGCGGTGTGCCGTTGTTTGCCATCTGCCGTGGCATCCAGGAACTGAACGTCGCACTCGGCGGCACGCTGGCGAGCGAAATCCAGGATCAGCCGGGGATCTGGGATCACCGCAAGCCTGACGTGAAGGAACTCGACGTTGCCTATGGCATCCGCCAGGACGTCATCGTCAAGGAAGGGAGCTGCCTCGCGCCCGTGCTTGGCGCCGGCCGCATCCGCGTCAACTCGTTGCACCGACAGGCGATCGGCGCCGCTGCTCCGCGCCTGGCTGTCGAAGCGGTGGCTGACGACGGCACGATCGAAGCGGTTTCGGTGATCGGCGCCAAGGCCTTTGCCGTCGGCGTACAATGGCATCCGGAATACTGGGTGCGCACCGACACCCCCTCCGCCAGCCTGTTTAGGGCCTTCGGCGACGCGGTGCGGACTTACGCCGCCGGCCGTTTGGCCGCCTGACATCACGGCTTCCGCATCGCCGCCTGAGGCAACGACGCCGGGTGTCAAATCGCGCGTCGGCTGAACGGCGTTTCCGGCACCGGCGTCAAAGCCCTTCCGGTCGCAAACCAGGCTGCGATATTGTCGACGACGAGATCGGCCATGGCGTTGCGTGTGACCACCGAGGCCGAGGCCACATGCGGCAGGAGCGACACGTTCGGCAAAGCCATCAGCGCGTCCGGCACCTGCGGCTCGTTTTCGAAAACATCGAGCCCGGCGCCGGCGATCACGCCCTTCTGAAGCGCCGCGATCAGCGCCGCCTCATCGACCGTCGAACCACGCCCGACATTGATCAGCACGCCGTTTCCGCCGAGCGCCACGAGAACCTCCGCATTCACCGTATGCCGCGTCGCCTCGGTGCCGGGCACGATGACAATGAGCGTATCGACCGCCGCCGCGAGGCCGACGAGCGTCGGATGGTAGGCATAGGGCAGGCCCTCGCGCGGGCTGCGCGTGTGATAGGCGATCGACACCCCGAAGGCTTCCAGCCGCCTGGCGATCGAAAGCCCGATGCGACCGAGGCCGTAAAGACCGACGCTTCGGCCGCGCAGGGACAGCGGCGACAGAGAAAACGCGCCCTCGCGGCTCCAGCGTCCCTGGCGCAGCCATTGTTCTGCCTGAGGCAATTGCCGGAGTGTATTCAGCAGAAGACCAACCGCCGTGTCGGCCACCTCTTCGGTCAGAACATCCGGTGTATTGCTGACGGCAACGCCCTTGGCGGCGGCATGTGCGACCTCGACGCCGTCATAGCCGACGCCGAAATTGGCGATGATCTCGAGCTGCGGCAGGACATCCATCAGGGCACCGGGCAGCCGGCCGGCTACTGCAACCGCTTTCACGTCCTGCATATCCGGCGTCACCAATGCTGGATCGGCACTCTCGATCCTGACGACTTCGAATTGCCCGACCAGTCGATCGATGACCCGTTGATTGATCTTTCCGGGCACGAGAACGCGCGTGCGGTTCACAGACATGGGCAGCTCCTGTCGGGAGGGAGATCTCAGGCGATGACGCGCAACGGGCCCGTTGATTGGCGGATGCGCATTTCCGGCTTGATCAGATGGATACCGTCGGGTTCGTGGCTGCCGGAAAGCTTGTCGAGGAGCGCGCGGGCAGCACTGCGGCCGACATCGGCCTGGCCATTCCAGACGGTGGTCAATGCCGGCGTGGCGATCGACGCCTCTTCGAGGTCGTCGTAGCCGGTGACAGAGATATCGACGCCGGGCACCAGACCGGCGCGGGCGATGCCGTTCATCATGCCGATCGCCACCAGGTCGTTCCAGCAGACGACTGCCGTCGGCTTCTGCGGCAGGGAGAGCAGATGCACCGCCGCCTCGAAGCCGCCCTGCTTCGTGCGGGGACCGGGGATGCGCAGCTCCGGATCGACCTCGATATTGGCCTTGCGCAACGCGTTGACATAGCCCTGATAGCGGTCGCGCCCGGTCGACGTCTGGTCGGTGCCGCCGACCATGGCGATGCAGCGATGGCCAAGGCCGATCAGGTGGTTGGTGGCAAGCGAGATGCCGTAGGCGTCGTCGCCGCGGAAGATCGGCACGTCCACGCCCTCGATCGAACGGGCGATTAGGATCGCCGGCATGCCGTTGTCCTCGGCAAGCTGGATGTCCTCCAGCGGCGTACCGATCGCCGGCGACATGATCACGCCATCACCGCCGAGCTGCAGCAGCGTCTCGATGAAATCGCGCTGCTTGTCGACCGAATCGTAGTGGTTGGAGAGAATGAAGGTCTGCTTGTCGCGGTCGAGCTCCGCTTCGATCGCCTTCAGGATTTCCCCGTAGAACGGGTTCATGATGTCGTGCACGACGACGCCGATGATGCCGGAGCGGGATGTTCTGAGACTGGCAGCGCGGCGGTTGTAGATATAGCCGAGCGCGCGGGCCTGCTCCTTGATTTTATCGCGGGTGACGGTCGCCACCAAAGGACTGTCGCGTAGAGCCAGGGATACCGTTGCCGTCGAAAGACCGAGTGTTTCCGCAATCGTCGAAAGCTTGACCTTTTGCGCCACGATGCCCCCTGTAGCCTTGTTCCGCCCTCGGCCGCAGCCCCACAATCCAATCCGAGTGAGGTTCTTGCAGCATGCCTCACGGCACTTTTCGTACATCCCAACGGACGTACGCGTGCCATAAATTTAAATCCCTTTTAAACTGTTTAAATCGCCACGGCAATATGCGGCGAACAAGGCTCAGTCGGCGGCCCGTGCGGCCTGGAGATTACTGTCGACGGCGCGCAGCAGTTTCATCAGAGTGCGCACCTGCTTGTCGGTCAGGCCGCGTGTCGCGAGCTTTTCCGAATGCTGCCCCGCCTCGGCGATGATCTGCAGCCGGTTGCGGCCGGGCTCAGTAAGATAGACCTTGGTGAGCCGCGCATCGTCCTCGTCCGGACGGCGCTCGAGGAAGCCCTGCGCTTCCATCCGCCCGATCGTGCGGGTCATGGTCGGCGCCTTGACCCCAAGCCTGGCGGCAAGCCCACCCGCGGTCATGCCGTCGGCTTCGGCCAGCGCCAGCATTACGCCGTCTTGCCCGGCGTAAAGACCACTTTCAAGAAGATTGCGGGAGAGTACGGTGCGCATGGAACGCGCTGCCTGGACAAGGATAGCGGCAAGATCGTGCGGCTCATTCAGGAACTCGTCCTTCTTCTTGCCGTTCTTGCCTTTCTTTTCGGCCTTGTTCTTCTTGCCCATTGGACCTCCTGCCGAATCCCCGAGTCGAACACTTATAACAATACAGCTTGCGATTACGAACTGTATGACTCAAATAACAATTTTACGACAATTGACGTGGAGGATCGAAGAGAAATGTCGATGCCTGAGCCGCGATGGCAGGACAATCGGACCGACCTTCCGGCCGACGCTCGCCGTGACTGGATCGCCGTGCTGCCGCTCGGCGCCCATGAACAGCACGGTCCGCATCTGCCCTTCGAAACCGACACGCTGATCGCCGAGGGCATCGTCTCCCGCACGATCGCCGCCATGCCCGCCGGCCTGCCGGTAACCTTCCTGCCGGCCGAGCCGGTCGGTTACTCCATCGAGCACATGGATGTCGCCGGCAGCCGAACCCTTGCCTATGGCGAGGCGGTCGAGCGCTGGCTCGGCATTGCCGGTGATCTTCACAACCAAGGTATCCGCAAGTTCGTGATGCTGAACGCCCACGGCGGCAACTCGCCGTTGATGACGATCATCGCGACCGAAGCGCGCGTACGCTTCAACATGCTGGCCGTCGCGACGAGTTGGACCCGCTTCGGCCAACCGGACGGCTGGATCAAGCCGGAGGATAAAGCCTTGGACATCCACGGCGGCGACATCGAGACATCGGTGATGCTGGCGCTCCATCCGGACAGGGTCGACATGGCCAAGGCCGAAAATTTCACCTCCCGCCAAGGCGAATTTTCTGAACGCTTCAAGCATCTGCGCGCTTACGGTCCCCACGCCTTCGGCTGGAAGATGCACGACCTGAATGGCGAAGGTGTCGCCGGCAATGCCTCGGTTGCCACGGCGGCACGGGGTGAGATTTTGATCGCCCATGCCGTCCGAGGGTTTATCGAACTCCTTGAAGATGTCAGGGATTTCGATCCCGACGATCTGACCTGAAGCGGGGCGGCAAACACTTTCTTTGCGCTTTTGCGCTATCAGATGCGCAGTTCCCCGCGGGCGTAGGGCAGAAAAACCATGGCGAAGATCATTGCGCTCGGCGCCTATTTCTACCAGGCCGTCATCGCCTTTGGCCTGCTGATCGTCGTCGCCCACTGGCTGGCGCCGGCCGACTATGCCAGCTATTCACTGTTCATCTCCATCTGCCAGTTCGCTGCGATCGCCGCCTTCGAATGGGTGCGTTTCGCCTGCATGCGTTTCTACCCTGGGGCGGATGCGGACAGTGAAGCGGCGGAGCGGCGGGCGATCCTGACCGAAGCCCTCGCCTGCGCCGTGCTGTGCCTGATCGCGGCGGGCGTGTCCTTGATCTTCGGCGTGCCGCCGGTCGTGGCGCTTGTCGGCGGCCTGGTGTCGATTGCACAAGGCGGCAGCGACCTGCATCTGACGATGCTGCGTTTCCGCCAGGATTTTCGCGCCTTCTCGGTGCTGCAGGGCTCCCGCGCCACCATTCTCGCCGCGGGCACGCTCCTCGGTGCGCTCATTTCGCCAAGCTTTCTGTCGACCGTCACGGGCCTGCTCGCCGGTTACGTTGCCTATGGCCTGCTTGCATTCCTTCTTTCCCGCCGCGCCGACACGCGCCCAGCCGCCGCGCTCGACAATGTCCGTATCCGCAAGCATCTCATCTATGGCAGCGTCTCGGCCGGGGCCGCCACTGCCGCCATGTTCGCGCCCTTGGCACTGAAGGCGATCTTCACCTCGGCGCTCGGCGCGACGGGTGCTGCCGGCGCCCTGCTTGCGCTCGACCTGCTGCAACGCCCGTTCGTGCTCATCGTTTCGGCCCTTCAGGCGATCCAATATCCGGAGATCGTTGCCGCGCATGACCGGACCGGCGATCGCGCCGCTCTTCCCCGCCAACTCGGGCAATACTACGCGCTGCTGACGAGCTTTGCGCTGATGATGGCCGCCGGTATCTTCGCTGCACTTCTCCCGGCCACCTGGCTCGTCATCAGCCCGGACCTGCAGCAAGGTTTCCTCGCAACCGCGCCTGCCATCATCGTCCTCTCGCTCGTTCGCACGCTGACACAGATCATGCTGCCGACGCCGCTGCACCTGAGGCAACGCCTTGCGTTGATCCTGCTGCTCGCCGTGGCCGACTGCGTGCTTCTAAGCCTTGGAGCATTGGCAGTCCTGGCCTTGGCTGGGGCGAACGATGCGGCGTTAGCCTGGGGCAGCGCCATCGGCGCGATCCTCGCCGCCCTCATCGGCCTTCGCCTGATGTCCTCGCTCGCCTTCGATTTCTCCTGGCCGCCCGTGCTCTTCGCCGCCGCCGGACTTGGCGCGGCCGTGCTGGCCTTCTCCCTCTCCGGTGAAACCAGCTACGTTACGATCGGTACCGGTATTGTTGTCGGTGGTCTGTTCTGCTTGCTCTCGCTCAACCAGTTGCGGCTGATGATGCGGTCGCCGAGACCCAGCACGGCCTAGGCGCTAAGAAAAACTGCACGAATTTCCGGTTAGATCGCGCCGAAAGAGCGGAGAGCGCCCCATGAACATCGTCGTCGGCATAGCGACCGCGGGCCGCCGCGAGGTCCTCTCCGAAACCCTGCTGCATCTGACGCGGCAGACGCGACTACCGGACGCCGTCGTCATCTGCCCAAGCACGCCGGAGGACGTCGACGAAGCCAGAATCGGCTCGCTTCCCTTGAAGGCCCGTATCGTCGCGGGCAACAAGGGTTCCAGCGCACAGCGCAACGCCATCCTCGACCAGGCGACAACCGCCGATCTGATCGTCTTTTTCGACGACGATTTCCTGCCGCGCAGCGATTTTCTTACCGAGGCTGAAAGGCTGTTCGATCGCGAGGCTGATCTCGTCGTGGCAACCGGCCTGGTTCTGGCCGACGGCATTCATGGCCCGGGCATATCGATTGCCGATGCCAAGGCGATCCTCGAGACGGATCCCGGCGCTCAGCCGCACGATGTCACACAGCCGGCCTTCAACGCCTATGGCTGCAACATGGCCTTCCGCGTATCGGCGATTGCCGCCGAACGCACCCGTTTCGACGAGCGGCTGCCGCTCTATGGCTGGCAGGAGGATGTCGATTTCTGCCGGCGTCTGGCCGCGCACGGGCGCATCGTGAAATCGCCGGCGCTGCGCGGCGTCCACCTCGGCAACAAGCGCGGCCGCACCTCGGGCCTGCGCTTCGGTTACTCGCAGGTCGCAAATCCGCTCTATCTGCGCAACAAGGGCACGGTCGGACTGAAATGGGCACTTCGCCTCATGGGCGGCAACTTCGCCGCCAACATCCTCGGCAGCCTCAAACCGCAAGGCCTCGTCGATCGACGCGGTCGGCTCAAGGGCAATCTGATTGCATTTGGTGATTTTGTCCGGGGTCGACTGGACCCGATGCGGGTTCTCGACCTTTGACGCTCCAAAATCGCGCAGAATGGATCAGATGTGCTGCGCCGCCAGCATGTTGAGCAGCACGACCGCACTCCCGTCCCAGGAAAAGCGCTTCGCATTGTCAAAGCCGGAACGCCGCAAATCTCGGCGAACGGCCTCGTCGGCGGAGATCGTCCGCATCGCGTCGACCAAAGCCTCCGTCTTCAACGGATCGAAGTAGCAAACGGCATCGCCGCAGGCCTCGCGAACCGGCGGAATATCGGCGGCGAGCACCGGGCACCCCTGCGTCATCGCTTCCAGCGGCGGGATGCCGAAACCTTCATAGAGGCTGGGAAAGACGAAGGCGACAGCGCGCCGCTGCAGCCCGGCGATCTCGTCATCGGTCAGGCGGCCCGGAAAGATCAGGTTGCCCTTCGACGTGGGCGCGATATCGCGGAACACGGTCGGGTCGGTGCCACCCACGACCACGAGCTTGTGGTCGCCGGCACCAAGTGCCTCGAAGGCGCGCACCGCAAACTCGACATTCTTGTTGGGCTTCAGCGTGCCGACCAGCAGGAAGAAGGGCGTATCGGCAAGCCCGAGCCGCTGGATGACGCCCTCGTCCGGCTGAAGTCGCGCGAAGTGATCCGTCGCGTTGTAGATGACGTCGATGCCAGCAGCCGGCACGCGGAAGACATCGGCAAGCTCCTGGCGCGAAAAGTTCGAGACGGTGCCGAGCTTTGCCCGCCTTGCAAGGATGAAACCGAGCGCCCCATGAAACAGCCGGTAGCCGCGCCCGAACGAGGCCGGATGGCGAAACAGGGTGACGTCGTGGATCACCACCACCTGGTCGCCGTGCAGCACCGGGCCGCTGCCGCCGAAGCCGATCAGCGTATCGCGGCGCGCGCGCCAATAGAGCGCGCCCTGCTCCCAGACATGGCCCGGTCCGGAGCCGAACCGCTCGACCGAAATCGCCTTGAGCCCGAGATCGTCGACAGCCTTGCCCGGAGTAAGCAGCCGCCAGCGCGCGTCCTTCAGCGCATGCGGCACCTGCCCGGAAGCGATGCGCACATCCAGCGCTCGGGTCATCTCACGGGCGAAGCGCTGCACGCCGGTGAGCGGCTGGGTCAGGAACCGGCCGTTGATGGAAATCGTCTTCACGCGCGCACCCCTAGGATCTGCCGCGCACTCTCTCCGATTTTGATGAAAGGAGGGTTATCGCAGACCGCTGAGGCGATCCGCCCGCGCCCGCCAAAATCGCCCGCGCCATTTGCGCATCGCCGCCGCATCTCCTATATGAAACCCGACTTGGATGCCTGCCCGCCGCATCCGGAAATCCTAGAGGTTCCCATGACCGAAACATCCCCGCAGAAGCCGATCCCCGTCACTGTGCTCACCGGCTATCTCGGCGCCGGCAAGACGACGCTTTTGAACCGCATCCTCAGCGAGAACCATGGTCGCAAATACGCGGTCATCGTCAACGAGTTCGGCGAGATCGGCATCGACAACGACCTGATCGTGGAATCCGACGAGGAAATCTACGAGATGAACAACGGCTGCGTCTGCTGCACCGTGCGCGGCGACCTGATCCGCGTGGTCGAGGGCCTAATGCGCCGCCCCGGCCGCTTCGACGCGATCATCGTCGAGACGACCGGCCTTGCCGATCCGGTGCCGGTCGCCCAGACCTTCTTCATGGACGATGACGTGCGCGCCAAGACCGAGCTCGACGCGGTCGTCGCACTGGTCGATGCCAAGCACCTGCCGCTGCGGCTGAAGGACAGCCGCGAGGCCGAAGACCAGATCGCCTTTGCCGACGTCGTGCTTCTCAACAAGACCGACTTGGTCACGCCTGAGGAACTGGAGCGCATCGAAGCGACCGTGCGCGTCATCAATCCGTCGGCCCGCATCTACCGCACCCAGCGCTCCGACATCGATCTTGCCAAGGTCCTCGATCAGGGCGCCTTCAACCTGGAAAGGGCGCTGGAAAACGATCCGCATTTCCTCGACCAGGACGATCACGAACACGATCACACCTGCGGCCCGGACTGCGGCCACGACCACCATCACCACCATGATCACGATCATCATGATCACGACCACGATCACGACCATCACCACCACCACGATCACGCGCCCTCGCCGATCCATGACGTGACGGTGCAGTCGATCTCGCTGCGCGGCGGCGAGATGAACCCGGATCGCTTCTTCCCCTGGATCCAGAAGATCACCCAGACGGACGGCCCGAACATCCTGCGCCTGAAGGGCATCATCGCCTTTGCCGGTGACGCCGAGCGTTACGTCGTCCAGGGCGTGCACATGATCATCGAGGGCGACCACCAGCGCCCCTGGAAGGATGGCGAGAAGCGCGAAAGCCGCCTCGTCTTCATCGGCCGTGATCTCGACCGCGAGAAGCTCGAGCGCACGTTCAAAGCCTGCGAGGCGCAGCCGAACTGATGCCGACTGTCGCTCCCCTCGATCTCGAAGGTCACGTCGTCGGCGTGGCCTTTCTCAAAGGCGTCCCCTTCTTCGCCGAAGCCACTGGTGCGATCCATCGCCTCGACCTCGGCCGCAAGACGACGGAGGTCCACGAGGGCCTGCTGTCGCTCGTGGTGGACGACGCCAACGACACGCTGCTGACCGGCGGCGAGGACGGCAAGGTCATGCGTACGGCCGCCGACGGCACCACCTCGCTGGTCGCCGAAGCGCCACGCAAGTGGATCGCGCAAGTTGCAGCAGGCCCGCAAGGCGCCGTCGCCTATGCCTATGGCAAGACCACCCATGTGCGGCTCGCCGCCGGCACGACGAAGGAATTTACCGAGGAACGCACCGTCGAGGGCCTCGCCTTTGCACCGAAAGGCCTTCGCGTCGCCGCAGCGCGCTACAACGGCGTGTCGTTGCACTGGGTCGGCACATCGGGCCAGCCGATCGACCTCGAATGGAAGGGCGCCCACACCGGCGTCACCTTCTCGCCCGACGGCCGCTTCCTCGTCACCACGATGCAGGAAAACGCGCTGCACGGCTGGAAACTCGACGCCAAGCCCGGCGCCGAAGCCCGCCACATGCGCATGACCGGCTATCCCGCCAAGGTGAAGTCGGTCTCCTGGTCGGCCAAGGGCAAATGGCTCGCCTCCTCAGGCGCCCCGGCCGCCATCGTCTGGCCCTTCCAGGGCAAGGACGGCCCGATGGGCAAGGCGCCGCTGGAACTCGGCACCCGCGCCGACATCATGGTGACCTCGGTCTGCTGCCATCCGGCCGAAGACATCGTCGCGATCGGCTATCAGGACGGCATGATCCTCGGCGCGCGCTTTGCCGACAGCAAGGAAGTGCTGCTGCGCCGCCCCGGCAAGGGCGCCATCACCGCCATGGCCTGGAACAAGGACGGCCGGCAGCTCGTCTTCGGCTCCGCCGAGGGCGACTGCGGTGTCGTCGATATCGCGGGATAACAGGCAAACAATGACCGCAGGCGCAGAAGCTCCACTCTATGCTGGCTCGGCCGTTGTGCCTCTGGTGGACGGCGAAGTCTGGAACCGCATCCGTGCGGAAGCCCGGGCGCTCGCCATGCGCGAGCCGGTCATGGAGCAAACGCTGCAGCTGATCACCGAGGTGCGGCCGGATGCGGCGGTGCTCGCAGGTGTTCTCGCCTCCCGCCTTTCCGTTGCCCGCGTCGACGAACGATCGCTGGCGCAGCTGCTTTCGGACATCTTCGACGCCGATGCAGAAGCTCTGCGCGCTGCCGAGGCGGACCTCCAGGCGGTGATGGAACGTGACCCCGCCTGCCCGGGCCTCTTGCATGTCCTCCTCAATCTCAAGGGCTTCCAGGCGCTGCAGACCTATCGCGCGGCTCACCGGCTGTGGACCGATGGCCGCGAGGACATCGCCAACTGGCTCTCGAACCTCGCCTCGCTTGTCTTCGGTCCCGATATCCACCCGGCCGCCTGCATCGGCAAGGCCGTGATGCTCGACCATGGCTCCGGCATCGTCATCGGCGAGACCTCCGTCATCGAAGACCAGGTTTCGATCCTGCAGGATGTCACGCTCGGTGGCACCGGTAAGGAAACCGGCAATCGGCATCCAAAAATTCGCCAAGGCGTCATGATCGGCGCCGGCGCCAAGATCCTCGGCAATATCGAGGTCGGAGCCTACAGCAAGGTCGCGGCCGGCAGCGTGGTGCTGAAACCCGTGCCGCCGCGCACCACGGTAGCGGGCGTGCCGGCAACGGTGGTGCGCATTCACCGTGTCGACGAGGTGCCAGCGGCAGAGATGGACCAGACGATCGTCTGATCCATCTGCGCCCGCGTCAGGCCCGCTCCCGCTTCAGATCTTCACCAGCGCGGCGGTAACATACATGAAGGCGGCGCCGGTCGCGAGACCGGCCAGAACAGGCGGCGTCAGGAACACGTCGCGCCCGCGCTCGCTTTGCCGCATCAGATAGGCACCGACTTCGATGATCACCTGCAGGATCGCCCCTGCACCAACCGCTAGCGCCAACGCCGACCACTGCGCCGAGGTCGCAAGGCTTCCGAGCCACATGCCGATGACAGCCGGACCGCCGGCAAGCAGCGTCAGCCCGATGAACACCCAGATGGACGGCCGCTTTTTCAGGATCGGAGCGGCAATGCCGATGCCCTCGGTGACGTTGTGGAGCGCAAATCCCAGCACCAGGAAGGTACCGAGCCCAGCCGACCCGGCGGCAAAGGCGGCACCAATCGCCAGCCCCTCGCCGAGATTGTGCAGGCCGATCCCGAGCGCGATGTAAGTGGAAAGCGCAAGCCCGGCCGGCGCACCGCTTCGCCGCCCGATCGCCATCAACAGGAGGAAACTGCTTAGGGCCGCCAGCACCACCATGACCGGCCCTTGGAAGATCGCGGCCGCCTCGCCGGCAAGTTCGAGCGCTTCTGCACTCGCATCGACAAGCAGGAAGCCTAGCAGGCCGATCGTCAGCGACAGCAGGAAGGCCATGCCGTCGCGACCGACGCCGCGCAGCACCGGGTAGAACATCAGGCCGACGGCCACCGGCACGATACCGACGATGATGCCGACCAGCGCCTGCAGTCGCAGTTGGCCTGTCGTTGCCTGCGGCGTCGGCACGGCGACGGCAATGTCGTGAGCAAACGTGGCCCCGGTATTGCTCACCACCTTCACGGCATGCGCCTCGCCCAGCATCCATGGGAACGGCAGGTTCAGCCACGCTGCCCTGCCCCGCGCGATCGGCCCCGACGGATCCTGGGTGAATTGCCAATAGGCGTCATCCACCTGAACCTGCGCCACTGTCATCGGTTCCGATCCACCGGCGCGAACAAGGAGACGAAGGCCGCTGTCGTCGAGCACGGTCCTTTCGAAGGTCAGGTTTTCGATAGGCGGCGCACCGTTGCGGAATCCCGACAACGGATCGGTCGATAGAATCCAGGCAACGGCAATGGCAAAGGCGATGAGAGGCAGCGCCAGCCACACCAGGTTGGTCTTTGCCGCGCGGATCGCAGCTCTCGGCAGGGTCTCGTTCATGCCAGCGCCTCCACCACATCGAACATGCCGACCCAGCCGAGTTCGGTAAACTCGGTCTGATGCGGGTGGAACATGTAAAGACCGGGCTCATGCTCGGCGAAGGTGAATTCGAGAATGCCGCGCTGTGCCTGGCACTGGGTGATGAGATCGACGGTTTTCAATGTCGGCGTCAGCGTCGTGCCCTGATCGTAATAGTCGAAGAAATTGGCGTGCAGGTGGAACGAGTTGATTGGGTCGAACTCGATGACATTGACCAGATAGATGCGCACCGGTTTGCCCTTCACGATCCGGATCGGCCGCTTCATGTAGGCGTGAGCGACGGTGTTGACCGCGTAGAACTCGTTTTCGGCATCGAAATTGGTGTCGAAGGCGTTCATCACCATCACCAGTTCCTGCCAGCCGGCATTCTCCGGCGTGCCGAGCAGTCGGGAGCGGGCGACGTCCACATGTTCCGGCCGGCGCTCGGGATCGGGGTCGATGACGAAGGCGCCATACATGCCCTTGTGGATATGTCGGCGCAGCGGCATCGCATGGCAATGATAGAGGTGGCAGCCAAACGGCTTGGCGTCGAACTCGTAAATGAACTCATCGCCGGGATCGACCATGCCGGCACCCGGCACGCCATCCATGCGCGCGGCATGAATGCCATGAAAGTGGATCGAGTGGGGATGAGATGCGTAGTTGCGAAAGACGATCCGCAGACGCTCGCCCTCCTTTGCCCGAAGTGCTGGCCCCGGCACGCGGCCATTATAGGTCCAGGCCGGAAAGGTGATGCCGGGCGCGATTTCGATGTCGCGATCCTGCGCGGTCATCTCGAAGGTCCTGAGCGTTCGTCCATCCGGCAGCATCGAGACCGTACCGGTCTCCCAATCGGTCAGCATGTCGGTCGGGTCGAAACCGTTGACGGTGCTGTCGACATCGCCGATCGTCATCATCGCCCCATGCCCCATGGCGGGCATCGGATCCTGGGCGGCCGCCCCCGCCGGCGCAGCATGACCGGCATGGCTCGCCTGCTGTTGGCCCAAGGTGGCGCTGGTGCAGATCGCGGTCCCGCCCGCCGCCGCCAGCCCGCCCATCAGAAGGCTCCGCCTTCGGAGCAGGTCTGGTCTCGTCGGCTTGTCCATTTTTGGCCCCTCTCTCGATTGGATAAGCCACGCGCCGCGCTGCGATGGCATAGGTCAGCAATGCGCCACATGCTTTTGCAAATCATTTGCAGCTACATCAATAATGCAAATGCAACTCATTCGCAACTAACCTCGAATCGAGCGCTCTTGCGCAGGGACCCAAGGGACCGATCGCTTAACGCCGCAACTCCCATCTGCCCTGGAACGAAAACGTCCCCGGAAGCAGCGCTTCGGGGACGTTGATCGGAAGCCGTTGCACGGACCGGAAGCGGGCTCATCCGCATCGCAAAGCCCGACCGGCGCCAGTTTCACCATTCGAGTTCGAGTTGAGGAAGCCCGTTCGAGGTTTTTTCGATCGTCCGACCCGTCTCATCCACCGTCGCAGTGACCCGTTGACGGAAGGCCGAGAAGCTTTCGAAGGTGACGACGTCGATCGGTTCGTCGAATTTCATCGTCAGGCGATAGCGCCCCGGCTGCGCCGTCAGCGCCTGCACCGACAGGATCTCGCCTTCGAAAGCCTGGCCGAGATAGCGCCCCTTCACCCGCGAGCCCAGCATCCAGGGATTGAAGGGCGGCCGGTTGCCGACGGAGGCATGCAGCGTGTTCCAGTCGCGAAAGCCGTATTGCGCGGCGATCAATTCAAGCGAGCGGGAATGGCCGATGGTTTCGCCTTCGGCAGCAAGGCGGGTACGCAGGCGCCTGGCCTGATCTTTCAGGGCATCGAGTGAGGGAAGCGTGGTTGTTCCGCGCGTCATGAGAGGGTCTCCTGCAGCGGCATGCATTCCTTGGAGATGGGAGCCCGCATTGCCACCGGTTCGCATGCCGTTTCGGCTGACCGTGTCTCGAAGAAGGACTTCACCAAAGCATGACGCTCGCGGACGGCAGGGACCTTCACCCTGCCGTTTCCATAGGGGATGCCGTCTCGACTGTCAAACTTGGCCCGGAAGAGCGGCGATCGTGCAGGCGCAAAAGACGATTGCGCACGCGCAAAAGCTGTGGGACGACTACGGCGCGGGAGACGACGAGGGAGGACATCATGACCGACATGACGATACTCGCATTCGCGCTGGTTGCCTTCATCGGCATCGCGACACCGGGCCCGACGGTTCTGCTCGCGCTCACCAACGGCTCGCGTTATGGCGTGAAGCGCGCAATCGCCGGCATGCTCGGCGCCGTGCTCTCCGATTTCGTGCTGATCGGCGCCGTCGCACTCGGTCTCGGCGCCCTGCTCGCCGCCTCCGAATTCTGGTTTACCGTCGTCAAATGGCTGGGCGCCGCCTACCTCGCCTTTCTCGGCATCATGCTGTTGCGGTCGAAAGGAACGATCCAGGTCGCAACCGAGGCAAGCGGCTCCGGTCATCCCGTTTCCGCTGTCGCCATCTTCGTCAAGAGCTTCCTCGTCGCCGTCACCAACCCGAAGGGCTACCTGTTCTTCACCGCCTTCCTGCCGCAGTTCATCGACGCCGCGGCGCCGCAAGCACAACAATATGCCACCCTGACATTCGTCTTCGCCTCGGTCGATCTTGCCGTGATGTTCGGTTACGCGCTGCTCGGTGCACAGGCCGCGGCCTTCCTCAAGCACTCCGGCGCCGTCTGGCTCGATAGACTCTGTGGCGGCGCGCTACTGGCGCTCGCCGGCTCGCTCGCCCTCTATCGCCGCGCCACCGCCTGAAATGCTGTTTCGTCAGCACGTGCTCGCAGCCATCGCCAGCGGCGACGTGACCTTGGCCTTCCGACGCTGGACGAAGCCGACGGTCAGGGCCGGTGGTACGCTGCGCACCGCAGTCGGCGTTCTCGCCATCGATGCCATCGACGAGATCGAGGAAGGCGCAATCACCGACGGCGACGCGCGCAAGGCCGGCTTTGCCGACCTCGGCGCTCTCTTGAAAGAGCTTGCCGCTCGCCGCGAGGGCCGCTGCTATCGCATCGCCTTCCACCGAGCCGGCGACGATCCGCGCATCACGCTGCGGGAAATGTCCGACTTCGGCAGCGAAGAACGGGCAGAGATCGGCCGCAAGCTCGATGACTTCGACCGCAGCGCGGGCATGGCCTGGACGATACCGGTGCTCACGCTGATCGCTGCCTGCGACGGAACCACCGCCACGGAATTGAGCGCCGCCATCGGCATGGAAAAACTGAAACTCAAGACGCGCATCCGCAAACTGAAGGAACTCGGCCTCACCGAAAGCCTAGCCGTCGGCTATCGCCTGTCCGAACGCGGCCGCGCCTTTCTCAAGGGGGCAGTAACGCACAAAAAGGCGGACGGCGCCGAGGACACCATCCGCTTCTCGTCTTGAGGCACATGCGATCCACGGCAACACAGCGCGAACACCATCGTTGCGCGTATCGGTGGCTCCTTCTAATCCCGATTGCCACTGTTGCGTGCCTGGAGCAGGTGTGAGACGACTTGCCACCGAGACGGGCAAGGCGAGGAGACAGGCATGATCGGCTACACCATGGTCGGGACGACGGACCTGAAACGCGCAGAGCGTTTCTATGATCCGCTGATGACGCTGATCGGCCAGGAACGCTGCTATTGCGACGAGCAGGTTTCCTCATGGGGCCGAAAGGACGACGACAAGGCGCCGCGCTTCTTCGCCTGCTACCCCTTCGACACGCGCCCCGCCTCGGTCGGCAACGGCGCGATGACGGCCTTCCTGGTGGAAAGCGCCGAGCTGATCGACCGGTTGTTCGAAACCGCTATGGAGCGCGGCGGTAGCGAAGAGGGAAAGCCGGGCTTCCGCCCGCAATACGGAGAAGGCTTCTACGCAGCCTATGTGCGCTGCCCGGACGGCAACAAGCTTGCCTTTGTCTGCTACGACGCCCGCACGGAAAAAAACGCCGCCTAGTCGGTCCTTTTGCCGGGCACCTAGCGTCGCGTCGACCAGCCGAACCAGAGCGCCACGGCCGCGAGCATCAGTGCGAGCACGCGCCGCACCAGGCGTTCGCGTGACGGCGAGTTGAGGACCGGCTCCAATGCACCTGCCAGAAGCACGATCGCGGCATGCACCGCAGTCGCAACGCCCACATAGATCGCAGCAAGCGTCAGGTTCTGTGGCAACAGCGGCCGCGCGTCGTCAACGAAGGTCGGCAGGACGGTGACGAAGAACAGGGCCGCCTTCGGATTGAGCAGATTGGTGATCAGGCCACGTTGAAAATAGAAGGATGCCGGCTTGCCGCTCGGACCGGCCTCCTCGCCGTCGCCGTTCCAGGCGTCGAAGGCAAGATAGAGCAGGAAGCCGACCCCAGCCCAGCGAAGTGCGCCGTAGAGCATGTCCGACTGACCGACAAACTCGGCAACCCCGAAGGAGGCGGCGAAGCCCACGAGTGCCAGGCCGAGCGCGACGCCGGCAACGGTCGCCATGCCGGGCCGACGCCCCTCCGAAGCCGCAACCATGGCGAGGTAGGCCATGTTCGGCCCGGGCGTCAGTTCGATGATGAAGGATGTCAGCAGAAAGGGCAGCAGGGTCGCTGCCCCGAGAATGAACGGATCCATGCGGGAGATTTCCATGTACTTGCAACGAGTCCTTGTCCGCAAGGACAGGTCAGCGACACCGCGTTGTCAAGGAAGATCAGGAAATCATCGGGAGAGAGCGCGCGGCCCATGAGGCGTCTGCCCCCTCACCGGTCGCATCGGACCAGCGAGGGAGCAGCGAAAAATCCGCCTCCGCAGGGTTGGAGGCGGAAAGGGGTCTCAAGCCACGCGGCGGACCGGCGGCATCGTCAGCTTACGGCCGCTGGCGACGATCAGGCCGGCAGCGCCCTCAAGCCAGTTGTCCCGAAGCTCGAGCGCCAGGAACCGGCTGCGCTCAAACGGGCCGGGCATGACGAGGTGCTGCGTGCGGCTCGCGAAGAAGCCGAAGCGCTCGTAATAGGCGGCGTCGCCCACGAGCAGGATCGCGCCATGGCCGCGGTTCTTGGCCTCTTCGATCGCCGCCCGCATCAGCATGGCGCCGATGCCCTTGCCCTCATGATCAGGATCGACCGCGAGCGGACCGAGCAGCAATGCCGGCAGGGCATGGCCTTCGCGGTTGACACCGGCTTCGACGTTCCACAGGCGAACGGTACCAATCACATGACCGTCGATATCACGCGCGACGAAGGCGAGGCCCTCGGCCGGCAGCCGGCCACTGCGCAGCTTTTCCGACGACTTGCGGCGCCGCTCCGGCCCCATGGCACGGTCGAGCAGGTTCTCGCGCGCGACGACGTCGCCCGGATTTTCGGCATCGATTACAAATGTAGTGGGCGCAAAGAATGCGCGCAGGGCGTCAACAACAGCGGCCATCGGGGCCTCCCGTCATCAAAACCGCTTCAGGCGGACCGAACAAAAATTGTGAAATGGCGCTCCCGCCCGAAGACGGGAGCAAACCGGATCAGATCACGTAGGCCTTCAGCGGCTCGAAGCCGTTGAAGGCGACGGCCGAGTAGGTCGTCGTGTAGGCGCCGGTGCCCTCGATCAGAACCTCGTCACCGATCGAAAGCGTGATCGGCAGCGGGTACATGTTCTTCTCATAGAGCACGTCGGCCGAATCGCAGGTCGGGCCGGCGAGAACGCAAGGCTCCATTTCGTCGGCATCGCGCGCCGTGCGGATCGGGTAGCGGATCGCCTCGTCCATGGTTTCGGCTAGACCGCCGAACTTGCCGATGTCGAGGAACACCCAGCGATGGGCGTCGTTGTCCGACTTTTTCGACACGAGAACGACTTCCGCCTTGATCACGCCGGCGTTGCCGACCATGCCGCGACCCGGCTCGATGATGGTCTCCGGGATGTTGTTGCCGAAGTGCTTCTTCAGCGCACCGAAGATCGCCTGGCCGTAGGCTTCCGCCGTCGGGACGTCCTTCAGGTACTTCGTCGGGAAGCCACCACCCATGTTGACCATCTTCAGCTCGATGCCGCGCTTGGCCAGCTGCACGAAGACGCGCTTGGCATCCGAGAGAGCCGCATCCCAGGCATCGAGCTTCGTCATCTGCGAACCGACATGGAACGAGACGCCGTAGGAGACGAGGCCGTGCTGATGGGCGTAGACGAGCACGTCGACGGCCATCTGCGGGACGCAGCCGAACTTGCGCGACAGCGGCCATTCGGCACCTTCGCCATCGGTCAGCACGCGGCAGAACACGCGGGCGCCGGGGGCCGCACGGGCGACCTTCTCGACTTCCTCGTGGCTGTCGACCGCAAACAAGTTGATTCCAAGCGCATGGGCGCGGGCAATGTCGCGCTCCTTCTTGATGGTGTTGCCATAGGAAATGCGGCTCGGGGTCGCACCGGCATCGAGCGCCATTTCGATTTCAGCGACGGACGCGCAATCGAAGGAGGAGCCGAGACCGGCGAGAAGGCGCAGGATTTCCGGCGCCGGGTTGGCCTTGACGGCGTAATAGATCGAGCTGTCGGGCAGCGCGTGGCGGAAGGCCTTGAAGTTGTCGCGCACGACGTCGAGGTCGACAACGAGGCATGGGCCTTCGGGTCGTCGGGTGTTGATGAAGTCGATGATGCGTGCCGTGGTCATGGCCATATTCCCCTGATCCAAAATGCTCCGCTTTCGCGGAGGACAAAGGGCATACGCGCACATGCGCTGGAACCAGCCGGTGGAGACCCCGGAACCATGCATGCGCTCGATGCGCGAACGGTGAATCAAAGCCCGCCTAGGCTTCAATTCGGCTTTGTCTGCCATGGATTGGAGGGGATAACCCAACCGCACTTCCGGCAATGAAGGTGTGCCTCTTCAGTAACCCCGGCTGTTGGAAAGCCGGCAGACACCAGAAAGGCCCGCACCGTCGTTGCTTCAAGATGTCCTCGCATTTCCCGGTTGGCCGGAATAGCGACTGGAGGGGTTAGTTCCAGGTACCTTACCGATACCCTCACCTAATCGAGGGTCGGCGGACACCCACAGGCACGTGCGACTTTGGGCAAGGGCGTAGGTAAGAAAAAAGCCTGTCGCAATCAAGAGTTTTTTCGCACTGGCAGTTGAATTTTTTTCCAAGCAGGCAAAACTGGCGGTGTTCACAAACATTGAACGAACTGCGCCGGATCGATCACTGCTGTAAATTATTGAAAAGGGTCATTATTTTCAGCATGCGCCGGTATCCGCCGAAACCGGTGCATCAGGCGCAAGCGACGGACAATCTGCCGTCGGCATCCTCGGCGCGAAAAGAGGCGTTCGCATCGAATCGGCGCAACGCGATTGAGAGCACGAAAGAAAGATTGCCATGGACACACTCACCCGCATCCGCGCCTTCATCGACGTCGTGGACGCCGAGGGGTTCTCGGCCGCCGCCAGGCGCGTCGGCAAGTCGAAGGCGCTACTTTCGAAATATGTGCGCGAACTCGAGGACGAGCTCGGCGCGCTGCTGCTCAACCGCACCACCCGGCAATTCTCGCTGACCGAAGCCGGCCATACCTACTACCGCACCGCCTCGGAAATCCTGAAGGAGATCGACAACCTTGCCGATCTCGTGCGCGCCAACAACTCCGACCTGAAGGGACGGCTGCGCATCACGGCGCCGCGCACTTTCGTCGATGCCGAGATCGGCCAGTCGCTCATCGACTTCGGCAAGCAGCATCCTGAGCTCTCGCTGGAGATCGTCTCGGACGACCGCTTCGTCGATCTCGTCGAGGAAGGCTTCGACGCTGCCATCCGCATAACGCGACTGGAGGATTCCACGCTTATCGCCCGCAAGCTCGACGATTTCCAGGTGCTGATCTGCGCCGCGCCGGAGTTTCTTGAGAAATCCGGCCCGATCGAACACCCGACCGATCTTTCCAAGCTCCCCTGTATTCTCGACACCAATGGCCGCTCCTATTCCAACTGGCGCTTCGTCGAGCCCGACGGCTCGGCCTTCACCGTTCCGGTCAGCGGCCCGATCGAGGTCAACAGTCCGCTTGCCGCTCTGAGGGCCGCCGTCTCCGGCATGGGCGTCGCGGTCATTCCCGATTTCATTGCCCGGCCGAAGATCGCGGCGGGCGAACTCGTGACGATGTTTGACGATTTCCTGCCGCGCGACCGCGGCATCTATGCGATCTATCCGCATCGCCGCTATTTGCCGGCCAAGGTCAGGACGCTGGTCGATTTCCTGCATGCCTGGTTCCGCAAGCCACGCTGACCGCCTCTGCACCACCGAAGCTGCCGCCGGCGCATGTGATCGGCCAAGTCCCAATTCCGTCCCATTTCCGGTACATTCCCGGAAACGAATCGCGGGAGATCGCCCCGCCGAAAGGATTGCCGTTTCATGAGAACCAAACGCCTCATCATGGCCGGCCTTGCCACCCTGCTTGCGCCGTCGCTGGCCCTTACCCATCCGCACATCTTCGCGGAAGCGCGCCTCGAGGTGGTCTCCGACGACAAGGCCGAAGTCAGTGAACTGCGAAACGTCTGGCGTTTCGACGAGCTGTTTTCGTCGAGCGTGGTGCTCGATTTCGACAAGAACTCGAATGCGATGCTCGATCCGGACGAACTGGCGGAAGTCGGCCAGACCGTGCTGGAGTCGCTGTCTGAGTACAATTACTACACGACGATCCTCGACAACGGCAAAACCATCAAGGTCAACAAGCCGGACAGCATCACCGTCGACTACAAGGACGGGCAGCTCATGATGATGTTCGCCGTCAAGCCGGCCGAGCCGATGCCGCTCAAGGGCAAACTTTCCTTCGGCGTCTATGATCCGACCATGTATACCGCGATGGATTTCGCGACCGACAACGACCTGACCGTCGTCGGCGACAAGATCAACGCCTGCGAACACAAGGTCGTCCGCCCTGATCCCGACGAGGTTCTCGCCGAGAACAAGGACACGCTGACCGATGCCTTTTGGAGTGATCCGACCGGCACGGACATGTCGAAGCTCTTTGCAACCAGGATAGAGATCACATGCTGAACACCCGCAGGATCGGACGTCTGGTCACGGCAGCGCTCATCGTCACGGCGCTGTCCGCAACGCTTGCGGCGGCCCAGTCGCCGCTCGGCATCGGCACGGCCGAGCCTGCATTCAAAACGACCGGTTTCCTCGGCGGTTTCTTCGCCTGGGTGAATATGGAGCAGCAGGGCTTCTACCGGTTGATGACCAACGCGTTGAAGGGCATGCGGGAAAACCCCTGGCAGCTCTGGTCGCTGGTCGGGCTCTCCTTCACCTATGGTGTCCTTCATGCCGCCGGCCCCGGCCACGGCAAGGCGGTGATCTCCTCCTACATGATCGCCAACGAGACCGAGCTGAAGCGCGGCGTAATGCTGTCGTTCCTTTCCTCGATCCTGCAGGGGATCGTCGCGATCCTTTTGATCGGCGCCGTCTATCTGCTGCTGCGCGGTTCGTCGATCAACATGACCACGGCGACGCGGTGGCTGGAAATCGCCAGCTACGCGCTCATTGCCGCTTTCGGCGGATGGCTGCTTCTGCGCAAGCTGCGGTCGATGCTGCGTCCGGTCGCCGTGGCCTCAATCGCCGGCGGCGGGCATATCCATCTCGCGCACGATCACGACCATCATCACCACGATCACCATCATCACGAACACGGCGGTCACCATGGGCACAGCCATGGCCCTGGCGAAGTCTGCGCGAGCTGCGGGCATGCGCACGCCCCCGATCCGTCGATGCTGAAGGGCGATCGTTTTGCGCTCCGGGAAGCCTGGTCGGCCGTTATCGCCGTCGGGCTGCGGCCCTGCTCCGGCGCGCTGATCGTGCTGTCGTTCGCGCTCCTGAACGGGCTCTATCTCGGCGGCGTGCTCTCGGTCTTCGCCATGTCGATCGGCACCGCGATCACCGTCTCGATCCTCGCGACCATGGCCGTCACGGCCAAGGGCGTTGCGCTGCGCTACGCCTCAAGCAGCTCTGCCGCAGCCCGGATCTCGA
Source organism: Ensifer sp. Root278 (assembly GCF_001429285.1). Taxonomy (GTDB): domain Bacteria; phylum Pseudomonadota; class Alphaproteobacteria; order Rhizobiales; family Rhizobiaceae; genus Ensifer. The sequence continues at coordinate 101,018 of NZ_LMJJ01000041.1, read as the reverse complement.
ACGGCATCGAGATCGCCGGTGCAGCCTTGGTTCTGTTGCTTGGATTGGTTCTTCTCGGCGCGGCACTGCAGAGCTGACGCTCTGCGGCTTAAGCAGAAGCGATCGTCAAAGCCCGCGCTTGCGCTGGTAGCGGGCTCTCAACCAGAACAGCAGGAAGAAGCCGAGCACGAAGATCACGCCGAAGGCAGCGGCAAGCCAGGGCGAGATGTCGCCAAGCTTCAGCATGATCGACGGCAGCACGAAGAAGCCGAGGCCGGCGACGACGAGAATGATCGCAGCGGCGATCGCCGGTGACTTTTCCTTGTTCTGCATGACTTCCCTGCTGTTGTCTGATGCGACCGAGCGTCAGGCGCCTACTTGGACGCCTTCCGCTCCAAGTCCGCACGTATATCTTCAAGCCGCCGCTTCTGGCGACCATCCTCATCGAAATTATCAGCTGCGAGCCAGGTTTCGAATGCGGCATTGAGCAGCGGCCATTCGCTGTCGATCATCGAGAACCAGGCCGTGTCGCGGTTTTCGCCCTTGGAGATCATGTGCTGGCGGAAGATGCCCTCGAACGTAAAGCCGAGGCGCGCCGCCGTGTTGCGGCTTGCCATGTTCTCGCTGTGGCATTTCCATTCGTAACGGCGATAGCCGAGATCCTCGAAGACGTGCTTCGCCATCAGGTAATGGACTTCGGTCGAGAGCGGTGAGCGGGCCATGGGCGCGCCATGGGCGACAGAGCCGACTTCAACGACGCCGTTGGCGGGATCGGCGCGCATGTAGTTGGCCATGCCGACGACGATACCCGTCGCCTTGTCGCGAAACACTTCGGTGACCCAGCCGGATTTCTCCTGCGCCGCCGTCAGCCAGGCGTCGAAACCCTCGATATCCCTGAAATCCGGCTGCGTGAAATACTTGAGCAGCGGATTGATCGCCATGCCGCCGAGACCGTCCCAGAGGTCCTGAATATGCCGGTCACGCTCATAGGGCTCGAGCTTGACAAAGCGCCCTTCGAGCGCGACGCCCTTCGGCGCCGGGCATCCTTTCCAGTTCTTGAGATCACGCATCGGCCGCTCCTCCGTTACCCCTTGCACTTCGCAATAGGCCAGAGTGGCGACCGATACAAATTCAAACTGGTTATGAACTCTGTTCAAACTGGTTATGAACCCTGTTCAAACTGGTGATGCACCCATGCGGGACAGCCCAGAATGCTAGGCCGTAGCCGGCACCTTGGCGGCCGATACGGTCGCCTCGATGTGATCGACCAGCGCATCCGGAAGGCCGAGGCGGCCGGCCAGGAGGTCGAGATAGCCACGCTCCGCACGCGTCTCCGGCTCGATCGTCAGGCGCGATGCGGTATAGACCTCGACGCGCTCTTCTTCCGTCTTGGCCGCACCGACGATCGCGTCGATATCGACAGGGTTGGCAAGCTCGTTGTCGAGGAAGGCGGCGGCATCGGCCGAAAGGCCGGAGACCGACAGTTTGTCCATGATGTGCTGACGCTCGGCCTCGTCGATGTGCCCGTCAGCGCGCGAGGCCGCGATCATCGCCCGCACCAGGGTCAGCGCGAAATCGTGGCTGACGGCCTCCGGCGCAGAAGGGAAGCCGGAATCGGCCGGCGGCGGCAGGAGTTCCGGTTCCCCCTTGGCAACGTTTGCGCCTCCCGGCGTGTTGCCGGCCTGATAGTTTTTGTAGGCCTGGTAACCGAGACCCGCGATGGCCGCGAGGCCGCCGAGCACGGCGGCATTGCCGGCCAGCTGGCGACCCGACTTGGTGCCGAGCAGGACCGCGGCGATGGCGCCCGTCGCCAGCGGATTGTCCTTGGCAAGCTGCGTCGCCTGGGTCGCGCGATCGCGCACCGTGCCGCCGGCACCGGGCACCTGCGATCCCAGAAACTGATCCAGCAATTTCTTCGCGTCGAACATCGGGTTTCGCTCCTTGTCGGTTCCGGGCGGTTAAGGTCAACCGAAACGGAGCGCCGCCCGCGCTCGCGCCGTCGAATGGATTGAGACATAGGAACGTTGCAGGGGAAATACAAATTCGCGCCAGGCGCGTGTGACGAAGAACACCGCGACCAACGAAAAAGGCCGGGCTTTCGCCCGGCCTGCAAATGTAGAACGCAGTGCTTCCCGCTCAGCCCTTGAGGGCGAAGGCTTCGGCCGCAAGCTTGGTGATTCCGGCCCAATCGCCCTTGGCGACCAGATCCTTCGGTGCAACCCAGGAGCCGCCAACGCAGACGACGTTCGGAAGCGTCAGATAGTCGCGCGCGTTGGAAAGCGAGATCCCGCCGGTCGGGCAGAACATCGTGCCGGCCAGCGGCGAAGACAGCGACTTGAGATAGGCGGCACCACCGGCCTGTTCCGCCGGGAAGAACTTCATGACGTCGTAGCCTTCTTCACGCAGGCCCATGACTTCGCTCGCCGTCGCGGCACCCGGCAGCAGTGGCACGTCGTGGTCGTTCGCGACATCGATCAGTTCCTGCGTCGTGCCGGGGCTGACGATGAACTTGGAGCCGGCTTCGACCGCCGCTTCGAATTGCGCGGCATTGAGGATCGTGCCGGCGCCGGCAACAGCACCTTCCACTTCGTTGGCAACCGCGCTGATCGCTTCGAGCGCTGCCGGCGTGCGCAGCGTGATCTCGATCGCCCTCAACCCGCCGGCAACCAGAGCGCGCGCCAGCGGCACGGCGGTCGCGACGTCGTCGATCACGAGGACCGGAACGACCGGCTGCAATTTGAGGATGGAAAGAAGCCTGTCGGTTTTCGCGCTCATGCCGATCGTCCTTTTTAAAACGATTGAATATGCCCTCCGCATACTCCGCCGGCCACCGGTTGTCGAGACCTAAGGGCGCAAGTGTGCGGCATTCTCATGTAAGCTGAAGATAAAATATTACCTACAACAAAGAGATGACTTGAGCCTTCGCACGAAAGCGATAGTTTGATGACGGCGAGCCTATCGAAATGGCGGATTATCCATGGCGAAGGAAATAGAACGCAAGTTTCTGGTCGCGTCCGACGGGTGGCGAGAGCATGCGGACAAGGGCATCGACCTCAGGCAAGCCTATGTCGTCACCATGGACGACCGCTCGCTGCGCGTGCGCATCCACGGCAACAAGTGGGCGCGCCTCACCATCAAGATCGGCAAGTCGGCGCTGGTCAGAAACGAATATGAATACGATGTACCTATGGACGACGCCCGTGAGATGCTGACGCAGGCGGTCGGCATCGTCATTGAGAAACGACGATATCGCATCCCGTACAAGGGCTTCATCTGGGAAGTGGATGTCTACGAAGGCGCGCTCAAGGGCCTGGTCGTCGCCGAAGTGGAGATGAAGCGCGAGACCGACTTGCCGGCGCTGCCCAATTGGATCGGCCGCGAAGTCACCGGCGACCGCCGTTATTCCAACCAGGCGCTTGCCACAGAGGGGCTGATGGAACCCCAATCATGACCTACGCCTTCCGGCCCGGACGGCCGTTCACCGACGATTTCCGCGCCATTGCCGCCGAGCAATTCACGCAGGCGGTCATGACCCTCGAAGACCGCCCTGATGGCCTCCACGAAGCCATCCATGAGGCCCGCAAGAACTTCAAGCGTCTGCGTTCGCTCTATCGGCTCGTCGCCGCCGACGCGCCGCAATTCCAGAAGCACGAAAACGCGCGCATACGCGACATGGCCCGCAATCTCTCAACCGTCCGCGATGCGGCAGCGCTGGTGGAAAACGCTCAATACCTGAGGGCATCGGCTGCCAGCGTCGAACAGGAGAAGGCTCTCACCCACATTTGCAAGCGGCTGGAGAAACGTCGCGACCGCATCGCTGCCTGCGAGACCGACATCGAGGACCGCGTTGCCGCAACCATCGTCACTTGTGAACACGCCCTGCAAGCACTGGCCCATGTCTCTTTTGACGATCGTCGCCGTAGAACCGCCGCCCGACTGACGAAAGGCTGGCAGCAGACGCTCAAGCGCGCCGCCCGCGCCAAGGAAGCCTGCGGCTCGAGCACCGATGCCGGCGCCTTCCACGAGTTGCGCAAGCGGGCGCAGGACTACCGCATGCATCTGGGACTTATGCGCGACACCTGGCCGTCTGCTATCCAGGCCAAGCGCAGCGAGGCCAAGATGCTGGTCGACACGCTCGGCCACCTCAACGATCTCTCCGTCATGATCCAGTTGATTAACGAAGATCCGGCGCTGGCCGGCAACAGCCAGGACCAGGCCCATCTCATCGCCGCCGTCATTGCCCGGCAGGAAACCTTGCGAGACGACGCGTTGACACTGGCAGCAACGGTCTTCCAGGAGCAGCCCGACGAAGAGAGCCGGACGATCCGTCTGCTCTGGCTCGACGCCGCGCGCTAGCTGGGGCTCCCCGCTGTATTCGGCCGTCGAGCACCACCGCCAGGAAGACAAAACCCGCGGCGACGATCAGAGACACCACGTACAGCAACATGCGCCTTAGGGGTCTGCCGGCGAGATGGGCACGCCCTGGGGTCTGAGGGTCATAGCGTACGTCGACGCTTGTCCCGACGGGCTCGCCTGAATGAGGAAGCTCGGAGTCGAATTCGTGTGTGCGTCCCGCCCCGTCTGTGAACCGAATGATGGCGGTGTCGTAGTCCTCCCCACTCGACACTTGGACGATCCGTCCCTTGGTCGATGTTCCACGACGCCGAAGCAGCGCGTCACGCCGCAGCTTCCATGCGATATCCAACGCAAGTCCCACGCCGACGACCGAGAAAAGCAGACGGACCAAGCGAAAGTCCTCGGCTAACCACACATAGAGCGTGCTAAGGACGGCGCTCAGGTCCATGCCAGCGGCATTCGGATAGGATCGGGGGATCTGCCTGCGTGTACCCTGGCGCAGGAGTCTTCATTGTTACGCACCTTAGGTTTGCATGGCTCAGGGCCCCAAGTGATCTGCGTCTCCTCCCAGCTGGCGGTCCCGCTCTCTCGCGCATTGATCTCGCAAACAGCAGCGGCGCTCGCGCAATTCCTAAATCGCGCCTCCACCCTTTTGAGTTGCATATTAGCATCCAATTGTTTCTTGAACATGATGCGGAACCAAGACGCGATGCGATCCCGCCTGCGGTTTCCCGCCGGTTCATTCAACTCGTTTCATCGTGACCTGCAGCGACAGAGTGCCCCCTCTCGCCCGCCACGATTGCGCTTGCGGCGCGAAAGCTGTATTTGCACCGGCCATGACCGACATTTCCACCACCCCGCGCCCTGAGACCCATGGTGAGACCCACGGCCAGTTTCTGGTCGCCGCGCTCTATCATTTCGCAAGCTTCCCGCGCTTCGCCGAATTCCGCGAACCGCTGCAGGCCGTCTGCGACGAGAACGGCGTCAAGGGCACATTGCTCATCGCCCATGAGGGCATCAACGGCACGATCGCCGGCACGGATGCCGGCATCGCCACGGTGCTTGCCTTCCTGCGCGCGCAGCCGGAGCTTGTCGCATTGGAGCACAAGGAAAGCCGCGCGTCCTCGATGCCGTTTCTGCGCATGAAGGTGCGGCTGAAAAAGGAAATCGTCACCATGGGTGTCGAGAACATCGACCCCAACAAGATCGTTGGTACCTACGTCGATGCGAAAGACTGGAACGCGCTGATCTCCGATCCCGAGACGATCGTCATCGACACGCGAAACGACTACGAGACGGCGATCGGCATCTTCAAGGGCGCGGTCGATCCGCAGACCAAGACCTTCCGCGAGTTCCCGGACTGGGTGCGCAACCACACCGGCCTGCACAACAAGCCGAAGATCGCCATGTACTGCACCGGCGGCATCCGCTGCGAGAAGGCGACCGCCTTCATGAAGGAACAGGGCTTCGACGAGGTCTACCACCTCAAGGGCGGCATCCTGAAGTATCTCGAGGAAGTGCCGCAGGAAGAGAGCCTCTGGGAGGGCGCCTGCTTCGTCTTCGACGATCGCGTCTCCGTTACCCATGGTCTGGAAGAAGGCGAGCACACGCTCTGCCATGCCTGCCGCCAGCCGCTGACCAAGGCCGATCTCCTCTCGCCGCACCACGAGGACGGCGTTTCCTGCATTCATTGCTACGAGGTCCGCACAGACGAGGACCGCGAACGCTACCGCCAGCGCCAGAAGCAGATCGAGCTTGCGAAGAAGCGCGGCGAACGCCACCTCGGAAGCTGAACGGCGGTTTCGCCCCTCATCCGCGCGGTGAGGGAGGCCCCTCATCCGCCTGCCGGCACCTTCTCCCCGCAAGCGGGCGAAGGGAGATCTGGCGCCGTCTCATCACAGATCAGGCTCCGGCATTTGGGCCGCCGCTTTCAAGCAGGTCCCGACCGGCAGCGAAGGTTCCAGCACGACGGCCGCTGTCGGGCACGTCCCCTCGCCCCGCCTGCGGGGAGAGGGCTAGGGTGAGGGGCAAACCTGCTGCTGCAGCTACCCCGGCAGCGCCTCGCATTCATCCAGCGCCAACGCGCTGCGGTCCCATTCATGCCGGCTGCGGGTGAATATCGCATCGGTCGGCTGGAACACTGAGGGATCGTCGAGCGTGCCGGCATAGATCGACACGCGTGGATCCCCTGGCGGGCCTGAGCCGAAGACCTGGCTGCCGCAGGTTTCGCAGAAATAGCGGACCGACACATTGCCGTTTTCGGCGCGTGTCTCGTAACCGCGGCAGGTGCCTGACATTACCACGTTCGCGCGATCGAAGATCATGTAGCAGCAATGGCCGGTTCCGGTGGTGCGCTGGCAATCGCGGCAATGGCAGAACCCGGAATAGAGGGGTTGCCCCTTCGCCTCGTAGCGGATTGCGCCGCAGAGACAGCCGCCTTTCATCACACTCATGTCGTCTCCTCCTCGAAGCGTCGGGAGGATAACCGCGCGGAACGCACGATCAAAGCAAAACCGCGCGCCGGAATGCGGCGCGCGGTTGCTGTTTCGATCAGATAGAGAAGCTTACCAGCTCGGGATCAGCGCGCCCTTGAAGGTGTCGTTGATGAAGGCCTTCACCTTTTCGTCGTGGTAGGATTCGACCAGCGTCTTCACCCACGGCGCATCCTTGTCGGCCTTGCGCACGGCGATGACGTTGGCATAGGGCGACTTCTCGCCTTCGATCGCGATCGCGTCTTTCTTCGGGTGCAGGCCGGCTTCCATCGCGTAGTTGGTGTTGATGACGGCCGCATCGACGTCCTGCAGCGAGCGCGGCAGCTGGGCGGCATCAAGCTCGGCGAAGGTGATGTTCTTCGGGTTCTCGGTGATGTCGGCAGGCGTGACCTTCAGGCCGGCCTCTTCCTTGACCTTGATCAGGCCCTTGGAGGCGAGAACCAGCAGCGCGCGGCCGCCATTGGTCGGGTCGTTCGGGATGGCGATCGTCGCGCCGTCCTGGAGTTCGTCGAGGCTCTTCACCTTCTGCGAATAGACACCCATCGGCGTGGTAATCGTGGTGCCGACGCTGACGATCTCGAAGCCGCGATCGGCGATCTGGTTGTCGAGATAGGGCTGGTGCTGGAACGAGTTGGCGTTGAGATCGCCATCGGCCAGAGCCTGGTTCGGAACGACGTAGTCGGAGAATTCGAGAATCTCGATGTCGAGGCCCTTGGGTGCCGCGACTTCCTTCACCTTCTCCATGATCTGGGCATGTTCGCCCGGCGTGACGCCGACCTTGATGGTTTCGGCAAGCGCCGTGCCGGCGGTGAGAACGGCAATCGCTGCCGCGATGATGAGCTTCTTCATGGATGTCTCCTTGTTCACGTTCAAGTCTTGGGAGGAAATCAGGTCTTGCGGTTTTTCTTGTCGAAGCGCCGCGCCAGGCCGTCGCCGGCGCTCTGGACGAGCTGCACCAGCACGATCAGCACGATGACGACGACCAGCATCACGTCGGGCATGAAGCGCTGGTAGCCGTAGCGAATGCCGAGGTCGCCGAGCCCGCCACCGCCGACGGCGCCGACCATCGCCGAATAGCCGATGAGACTGACGGCGGTCATCGTCAGTGCCAAGGTCAGCGCCGGCCGCGCCTCCGCCAGCAGCACCTTGAAGACGATCTGCATCGGGGTCGCGCCCATGGCGCGCGCCGCCTCGATCAGACCCTTGTCGATCTCGCGGATCGCCGCCTCCACCAGACGCGCGACGAAGGGGATCGTCGCAATGGTCAAGGGCACGATCGCCGCCTTGGTACCGATCGAAGTGCCTGTGAGAAGCCGAGTGAAGGGAATGATGGCGACGACCAGGATGATGAACGGCGTCGAGCGCGTGGCGTTGACGATCAGCCCGACGATGCGGTTCAGCGTCGGCGCCGGGAAGAGTTCGCCCTTGCCGCTGGTCGCGAGAAAGATGCCGATCGGCAGGCCGATCAGCGAGCCGATCAGGCCGGCGACGGCGACCATGTAGATGGTGTCGACGGTGGCGCCGCCAATGCGCAGGAGAATATCAGGCGACATAACCGAGCACCTCCGTGACCAGACCGTTTTCGGCAAAGAAGCGTTCGGCGCGCCCGGACGTCTCGGCATCCGCGCCATAGGCGACGACCAGCGAGCCATAGGGCGCGCCGCCGATTTCGTCGATCGTTCCGGCGATGATGTTGACCTCGGCGCCGACAGACTTGATCAGCTGTGAGATCAGCGGCCTTTCGGCCGCCGCACCAAAGAAGGTGAGCCGCACGACGGCACGGTCTCCAGGTGCGGGCTGGGCTTTGAGCGCCCGGGCCACCGCGTCCGGAAGCTTGGAGCCCGGCAGGCCCGAAAGCAGCGCCCGCGTCGTCTCGTGCTTCGGATGGGTGAAGACGTCGAAGGTATGACCGCGCTCGACGATGCGGCCGTGGTCGATGACGGCGACGTCCGAGGTCACCGCCTTCACCACTTCCATCTCATGGGTGATGAGCAGCACGGTCAGGCCAAGCTCGGCGTTGATGCGCTTCAACAATTCGAGGATCGACTGTGTCGTCTCCGGGTCGAGGGCGGAGGTCGCCTCGTCGGAAAGTAGCAGCTTCGGCTCCGTCGCAAGCGCGCGGGCGATGCCGATGCGCTGCTTCTGCCCGCCGGAAAGTTCGGCCGGGTAACGCCCGTGTTTGTCGGCAAGGCCGACGAGATCGAGCAGCGGCCGGACGCGCTGTTCAATGGCGCGTTTGTCCATGCCTGATATCTCGAGCGGCAGCGCGATATTGCCGAACACGGTGCGCGAGGAGAGCAGGTTGAAGTGCTGGAAAATCATGCCGACGTTGCGGCGAAGCGTGCGCAGCGCCGCCTCGTCGAGCCCGCCGACATCGACGCCGTCGACCAGCACCTTGCCGCTGCTCGGCTTCTCCAACCCGTTGACCAGCCGGATCAGCGTCGATTTGCCGGCGCCGGAACGACCGATAATGCCGGTGATTGAACCGCGATCGACCGTCAGCGAGACGTTGTCGAGCGCGGTGAAGGCGCCGCTTTGGCCGGAGGCGGGGAAATGCTTGGAAACGCCGTCGAAGACGACGGCTGCGTCAGCCGGTGACGTGGCTTTCAAGGCGGAAACGCTCATCGTTCGGAGATCCCCGAAAGAGGCGCAGTCGGAATGTGCGGATACATTAGGTGCTCTCGGATGTTCAAAACTCGTGATCCCGGCAAAGTCGGGATGGAAGGCGCGTCCGGTCAGGCCGACATTCGACAACGCATTCGGAACAGGGAGCACTTCTCTAGCATCAAGAAACCAGTCAGTTCAACTTTGGCGCCGCATGGCCCGCATGCGACATAATCTACCGCTCTTATGGAGAACTGCCGCTGGATTTCACAGACATGATTTTCCGCAATAGGAATGAGATCGGCAAAACCATGCTCTTTTGCTGCACTGGGTGCCGCATCCCGCAGATCGCCATCTTGGAAATCCTTGTTTGAACGGACTGCACCCGACCGCATTTCATGCTAACGGGCAGGAACAGGGTTACGAGGTAAGAAATGCGCATCGTCTTGACCGGAAGCTCGGGCCGCATCGGCCGGGCGATCTATAACGCGCTCGCCGCAGACCATGATGTCATCGGCATCGACCGCACGCCTTTCGGCACGACCGCGATAGTTGGCGATCTCGTCGACGGCGAATTGCTGGAGCGGGCCATGGAGGGGGCGGATGCCGTGATCCATACGGCAGCACTGCATGCGCCGCATGTGGACATGCTCGCCGACCAGGAATTCGAACGCGTCAATGTGATGGGCACGCATCTGGTGATCGCTGCCGCCCAGGCGACGGGTGTCGGCCGTATCGTCTTTACCAGCACGACGGCTCTTTACGGCCACGCGGTCACCGCCGGAGGCTGCGCCTGGATCACCGAGGAGACACCGCCAAAGCCGCACACCATTTATCACCACACCAAGCTTGCGGCCGAAGCCCTACTTGAAAATGCCGCCGACCGTGCCCTGCATGTGCGGGTATTGCGCATGTCGCGCTGTTTCCCGGAGGCGGCCGACCGCGTCGCGAGCTATCGCTTGCACCGTGGCATCGATGTGCGCGACGTTGCGGCGGCGCATGCGGCGGCACTCGACAACGGCGGCCCTTTCTTCCAGCGTTACATCATCTCTGGCGAAACGCCGCTGCTTCCGACCGATTGCCGCCGTCTGGCAGAGGACGCCGCAAGCCTGTTGCGCGAACGCGCGCCAAAACTGTCGCAGGCTTTTGCGGATCGCGGCTGGCCGCTGCCCGCCACGATCGACCGGGTCTACGACCCGAGCGCCGCAATCGAGAAGCTCGATTGGAAGCCGCGCTACGGTTTCAAGGAAGTGCTGGCCCAGCTCGACCGGCAGAGCCTCGAGGTCCTGCCGGTCCGGTGGTGATCTTGGGGTAACGCAAATCCGGGAGAACCGTTTCGCGTTCGTCCCGGAGTTATGCTTGATGCGGGTCGGCTGAAACCACGCGCCCAATTGTCAGGCGTGGTTGCCCTTCGGGAACTCTTCGGCGAGCGCCTGGTACCAGTGACCGCTCTTCTTGATGGTGCGCACCTGGGTATCGTAGTCGACATGGACGATGCCGAAACGCATCTTGTAGCCTTCGGCCCATTCGAAATTGTCCATCAGGCTCCAGGCGAAGTAGCCGCGCATCGGGTAACCCTCGGCAATCAGGTCGGCCGTGACAGACAGATGGTCGGCGATGTAGTCGAGTCGCGGCTGGTCGTCGACGATGCCGTTTTCGACACCCATGTTGTAGCAGGCGCCGCTCTCGGTGATGTAGCAGTCGGGCAGCTGGTAGGTCGCGTTGAGCGTCCTGACCAGGCTACCGAGCGCCGGTGCGTAGACCTCCCAGCCGATATCCGTCTTGGTCTCGCTCACCGCCTTGGCGTTGATCGTCGCCGGGTACTCCGCACTCTTCGCCGGGTCGGCGCTGACCCGCATCGGCGTGTAGTAGTTGAGCCCCCACCAGTCGAGCGGCCGGGAGATCGTCTCCATGTCGCCGTCTTCGATCGTGGGCATGCGGTGGCCGAGCGCGCTCATGAAGCTCTCGGGGTATTCGCCTCTAAAGATGGGGCCGAAGAAGACACCATTGTGGAAGTCGAAGGCCCGTTCGGCCGCTGCCATGTCGGCCTTGCGGTCGCTGCCGGGATACACGGAGTGCGCATTGATGACGATGCCGGCAGGCAGGTTCGGCCGCTCCGAGCGGATGGCATCGACGCCGAGCCCGTGCGCCAGATTGGTGAAGTGCAGCGCGTGAAGGGCTGCATCCATGTTGCGCTCGCCCGGCGCATGGATGCCGTAGAGATGGCTCAGCCACACCGAACACCACGGCTCGTTGAAGGTCGCAACCGCGTCGAGACGATCGCCGAGACGGGCGATCACCGTCTTGGCGTAACGCTGGAAGGCGTAGGCCGTCGTGCGCGCCGTCCAGCCTCCCTCGCCCATCAGCGCCAGCGGCAGATCCCAATGGTAGAGCGTGGCGAATGCCCTAATGTTGCGGGCCTTAAGCCCGTCGACGAGACGGTCGTAGAAATCGAGCCCCTTTTCGTTGATCGGGCCGGTGCCTTCCGGAATGATGCGCGGCCAGGCGATCGAGAAGCGGTAAGCCTCGACGCCGAGGCTCTTGATCAGGTCCAGATCCTCGTCCAGCCGGTTGTAGTGGTCGCAGGCGACATCGCCATTGTGCCGCCCGAAGACACGGCCCGGCATGTTGGAAAACGCGTCCCAGATCGACGGCTTCCGCCCATCGGCCTTGGTGGCACCTTCGATCTGGAAGGAGGCGGTCGCCACCCCGAATACGAAGTCGCCCGGGAAGCGCTGGGCCAGGATCTTGGGATCGGTCATCTCTCTGCCTCGTCTTGTTCCGGCCCCGCCGGAAACGGGACCATGTTGCTTTCTTTTGTTTCGCGGCCGACCTAAAGCCGTGTTGGCAAATGTCAACTCGCGAAAAAGGGCGGGAATGCCCCGCCCTTTCGCCGGTTCTTGTGCTCCGCTACACCTTTACCCACGCACCATTTCGTTTGGATGACTGGACGCAAGCGTCGACGAAGACCATGCCCTTCATGCCGTCATCGATGGTCGGGTAGGTGACGGCGGCATCGACCTTCTCGCCCTTGCGCTTGGCGAAGATGGCGCGCGCCGCTTCCGTGTAGATATTGGCAAAGCCTTCGAGGTAACCTTCCGGATGACCGGACGGAATCCGGCTGACGCGGTTTGCCGCAGCACCCGCCCCGGCACCCGCCCGGGTGAGCAGTCGCTTCGGCTCGCCGAACGGCGTGTGCCAGAGATAGTTCGGGTCCTTCTGCGTCCATTCGAGCCCGCCCTTGGTGCCGTAGACGCGCACCATCAGGCCGTTCTCGTGGCCGGGCGCGACCTGGCTGCACCAGAGCAGCCCCTTGGCCCGCTCACCGTCCTTCGCCTTGAAGCGCATCATCACATGCGCATTGTCGTCGAGCTGACGACCAGGAACGAAGCTGTCGAGATCGGCCGAAAGCTCCTCCAGTTCGAGACCGGAGACGAAGGCGCCGAGATTATAGGCGTGCGTGCCGATATCGCCGGTCGAGCCGCCGGCGCCCGAGCGCGCCGGATCGGTGCGCCAGGCCGCCTGCTTCTGGCCGGACTGCTCGATATTTTCGGTCAGCCAGTCCTGCGGATATTCCATCTGCACCAGCCGCACCGCGCCGATCTCGCCATTGGCGACCATCTCGCGCGCCTGGCGGACCATCGGATAGCCGGTGTAGTTGTGCGTCAGCACGAACAAGGCATCGCTGTCCTCGGCCGCCTTCTTCAGCTTCTTGGCGTCGGCAAGCGTCGAGGTCAGCGGCTTGTCGCAGATCACGTGGATGCCGCGCTTCAGAAACTCCTTGGCAGCGGCGTAGTGAACGTGGTTCGGCGTGACGATCGCCACCGCCTCGATGCCGTCCTTCAGCTTGGCTTCGCGGATCGCCATCTGCTTGAAGTCGGAATAGACGCGCGACGGGTCGAGCCCGAGCTCGCGGCCCGAGCTTTCCGCCTTTTCCGGCGTCGACGACAAGGCGCCTGCCACCAGTTCAAAGTGATCGTCGAGCCGTGCCGCCATGCGATGCACCGCGCCGATAAAGGCGCCGGAGCCGCCACCCACCATGCCGAGCCGGATGCGGCGCTCGCGCTTCTCGCTCGTTCCTTCGATTGCCATTTGGATTCTCCCCTGTTTCCGTTCGTGTGTTGTGTTGTTTGTCGCGGCTTTCGCCCCCCGTCCGCGCGGTGAGGGAAGCGCCCCTCATCCGCCTGCCGGCACCTTCTCCCCGCAGGCGGGGAGAAGGGACTGGATGCGCCCGCCAGGCCCCAAGCAACTCTCTCTGAGAGCGCTGCAGGCTCAACCGCGGCCACAGTCCGCGTCCCCTCTCCCTGCAAGCGGGGAGAGGGTTAGGGTGAGGGGCAAACGCTACCTCAGATCCCCAGCATGCGCCGGTTGGCGGCCTCGTCCGTGCCCGCTCCGGCGAAATCGTCGAAGGCTTTTTCGGTGACGCGGATGATGTGGTGCTTGACGAAGTCGGCACCCTCGCGCGCACCATCCTCGGGATGCTTCAGCGCGCATTCCCATTCGACCACGGCCCAGCCGGAGAAATCATTGGCCGCCATCCTGGAAAACACCGCGCCGAAATCCACCTGGCCGTCGCCGAGCGAGCGGAACCGTCCGGCCCGGTTGACCCAGCCCTGATAGCCGCCATAGACGCCCTGGCGTCCGGTCGNCGCCCAGCCGGAGAAATCATTGGCCGCCATCCTGGAAAACACCGCGCCGAAATCCACCTGGCCGTCGCCGAGCGAGCGGAACCGTCCGGCCCGGTTGACCCAGCCCTGATAGCCGCCATAGACGCCCTGGCGTCCGGTCGGATTGAACTCCGCATCCTTGACGTGGAACATCCGGATGCGGTCCTTGTAGATGTCGATGTTGTCGAGATAATCGAGGCACTGCAGCACATAGTGCGAGGGGTCATAGAGCATGCAGGCGCGGGCGTGGTTGCCGGTGCGCTCCAGAAACATCTCGTAGGTGATGCCGTCGTGCAGGTCCTCGCCCGGATGGATCTCATAGCAGATGTCGACGCCGTTTTCCTCGGCATGGTCGAGGATCGGTTTCCAGCGCTTCGCCAGTTCGTCAAACGCGGTTTCGACGAGGCCGGCCGGGCGCTGCGGCCAAGGATACACGAAGGGCCAGGCGAGCGCACCGGAAAAGCTCGCCATCGCATTCAGCCCGAGGTTCTTCGAGGCGGTCAGCGCCAGCTTCACCTGTTCCACCGCCCAGGCCTGCCGCGCTTTCGCATTGCCGCGCACCTCGGGTGCGGCAAAGCCGTCGAAGGCCTCGTCATAGGCCGGGTGCACGGCGACGAGCTGGCCCTGCAGATGGGTCGAAAGCTCGGTCACCTCGACACCGTTGTCGCGGGCCGTGCCGGCGAATTCGTCGCAATAGGTCTTCGAGGTCGCTGCCTTCTGAAGATCGATCAGCCGCGCGTCCCAGCTCGGGACCTGCACGCCTTTGTAGCCGCAATCGGCCGCCCATTTGGTGATCGCGTCCCAGGAATTGAACGGTGCCGCATCGCCGGCAAATTGCGCAAGAAAGAGCCCTGGCCCCTTGATGGTCTTCATCCCGATTTTCCTCCCGATGAAACGGCCATTGATGATGTCGGCCTGTCCGGTCAGTCGGCGACAAGGAGGTACAATGGCACCTTGTTTTCGCCACAACTGGCGGACCTGAAACGTTGCAGGCGCCAAAGCTAGCAGATTTTCAACCGGGGGCAACTGGCGAGGGCACAGATTCCCGAGAGATTTGTAATCGATTTCATATTGCAGCCCACCTGCGTCGCCGACACCCGCAGTCGCCGCAAACCGGCGGCCCGGAGAGACCGGGCCGCCGCGTGCGCAAACTCGCGAGAGTGCTTAGACGTAGCGGTTGACGACGTTTTCGAGCAGTTCCTGCTTGCCGGACTTCGGCTGCGGGTTGAGATCCGATTTCAGCACCCAGGCCTCGATCTCCTCCAGCGAGAAGCCGCCGTCGAGCATCTTCTTGGCTTCCGGCACCTGCCAGCCGGCATAGCGCTGATTAAGCGGTGCCGAGAGCGCCTTGTCCTCGATCATCTTTGCTGCCGCCTTCAGACCACGGGCGCAGCAATCCATGCCGCCGATGTGACCGATCAGCAGGTCCTCGGGATCGATCGACTGCCGGCGCAGCTTAGCATCGAAATTGGTACCGCCGGTCACGAACCCGCCGCCGGCGAGAACCTGGTAATAGGCAAGCGCCATTTCCGGCACATTGTTCGGGAACTGATCGGTGTCCCAGCCGGACTGGTAGTCGTTGCGGTTCATGTCGATCGAACCGAAGATGCCAAGCGCATTGGCAAGCGCCAGCTCGTGCTCGAAGGAGTGGCCGGCGAGGATCGCGTGGCCCTGTTCGATATTGACCTTGACCTCGTTTTCCAGACCGTAGTTCTTCAGGAAGCCGTAGACGGTCGCGACGTCGTAGTCGTACTGGTGCTTTGTTGGCTCCTGCGGCTTCGGCTCGATCAGGATCGCGCCCTTGAAGCCGATCTTGTGCTTGTACTCGACGACGAGATTGACGAAGCGGCCGAGCTGGTCGAGTTCGCGCTTCATGTCGGTGTTGAGCAGCGTCTCGTAGCCTTCGCGCCCGCCCCACAGCACATAGTTCTGGCCGCCGAGGCGCTTGGTTGCGTCGAGGCAGGTCTTCACCGTTGCCGCGCCAAAGGCAAAGACATCCGGGTCCGGATTTGTCGCGGCACCCGACATGTAGCGCCGGTTGGAGAAAAGGTTGGCGGTGCCCCAGAGCAGATTGACGCCGGTCTCGGCCTGCTTCTTCTCGAAGTGATCGACGATATCGTTGAGGTTCTTCGTGTTCTCCGCAAAGCTCCTGCCTTCCGGGCGCACGTCGGCGTCATGGAAGCAGTAGAAGGGCACGCCGAGCAGGTCGAAGAATTCGAAGGCGACGTCGGCCTTCAGCTTCGCCGCGTCCATGGTGTCCTTGAACCAGGGGCGCTCGAAGGTCTGGCCGCCGAAGGGATCGCCGCCCGGCCAGACGAAGGTGTGCCAGTAGGCGACGGCAAAGCGCAGGTGATCTTCCATGCGCTTGCCGAGAACAACCTCGTCCTTGTTGTAATGACGGAAGGCAAGCGGGTTGGCGCTATCAGGGCCTTCATACTTGATCTTGGCGATATCGCCGAAAAATCCTGTGCTCATGGGTTTGGCTCCTCTCAAGGATGATGCGAATGGGATGGATTTCGGCCGGCGTCGCCCGTTCGATAGGCGCGGCCATTACGTGGAAGGTAATTGGTTTCATTCCCTCGTCCGGCGATAGCTGGGGCATCGAAACGCCAAACGAAAGGAACACTTCGATGCACGACTTCAACGCCATCGCCGAAGCCTACATTGCCGCCTGGAACACAACCGACGCCGCCGCCCGCTCTGCGCTGATCGAGAAGGCGTTCACCGCCGATGTCGCCTACCGCGACCCGATCATGCAAGGCGACGGCCACGCCGGCATCGATGCGCTGATCGCCGGCGTCCACGGCCAGTTCCCCGGCTTCCGCTTCACGCTGAAGGGGGCTGCGGACGGTTATGCCGACACGATCCGCTTTTCCTGGGCGCTCGGCCCGGAGGGCGTTGCCTCGGTTATCGAAGGCACGGATGTCTGCCAGATCGAGAACGGCCGCCTGAAGACGATCACCGGCTTTCTCGACAAGGTCCCCGCCCGCTGAGCGGCCGGCACCCGAACCGGATCTGCGGTGCAGCGTCGTCACGACGCCGCACCCCTGATCGCCGGATAGAGCTCGCGGTAGCGCTGGTAGCTCGCCTCATAGACTGAGACCAGCGACGCTTCCGGCGCGATGGTTTCGGCAGTGAGCGGCGCATAGCAGGTGGCGACGGGATCTGCACCCGTAGCGGCAATCAGGCCCAGGCGGGCTGCCCCGAAGGCGGCACCGAAATCGCCGTCGGCAGGCAGATCGACCGGCAGGTCGAGTGCCGTGGCGATCGACTTCAGCCAGTAGCGTGAGCGCGAGCCGCCGCCGATCGCGGTTACCCGCGACAGCGTCGTGCCGGCGGCGCGAAGGGCCTCCAGGCTATCGCGAATGGCGAAGGACACGCCTTCCATCACCGCCTGGGCCAGCACCACGCGGCTGCTTTCATGCCCTAGCCCGACGAAGGCGCCGCGGATCGCCGCATCGTTGTGCGGCGTGCGCTCGCCCGAGAGATAGGGAAGGAAGGTGACGCCGGTCGGCGCCTTCAGGTCATCACCAAGCTCGGCGCTCAAATCGACAGCACTGCGCCCGGCGATGCCCGAGTACCAGTTGAGCGCATCGGTCGCCGACAGGATGACGCCCATCTGGTGCCAGGTGTTCGGCAGCGCATGGCAAAAGGCGTGTACGGCGCTTTCCGGATTGGGCAGGTAGCTCGCATTGGCGGCAAAGAGCACCCCCGAGGTGCCGAGCGAGACGAAGGCATGTCCTTCGCCGACCGTGCCCATGCCGCAGGCAGACGCCGCATTGTCACCGGCGCCGCCGGCAACCACGACATTGCCCGAGATACCCCAGCGCCCAGCGAGTTCCGGGCGTAACGTTCCGGCCGGATCGGTCCCTTCGACCAGGCTGGGCATCTGCTTCTCATCCATCGCGGTGGCGGCAAGCAGGCTCTCCGACCACCGCCGCTTGCCGGTATCGAGCCAGGAGGTGCCGGCGGAATCGGACATTTCCGACACATGTTCGCCGGTCAGCCATAGGCGCAGATAATCCTTCGGCAGCAACACCCAGCGCACTTTGGCGAAGATGTCGGGTTCGTTGGCGCGCACCCAGGCGAGCTTCGGCGCCGTAAAGCCAGGAAAGACGATGTTGCCGGTGATCGCCCGGAACTGCGGGTCGGCGTCGAGCGCTGCCGCCTCGCGAAAACTGCGGGTGTCGTTCCAGAGGATGCAGGGCCGAAGCACCCGGTCGTCGGCATCCAGCAGTGTCGCGCCGTGCATCTGGCCGGAGAGGCCAATGCCGCGCACCGCCGCAAGCTCCGCCGGGTGGGTCGCTTTCAGCCCGGCAATCGCCTCCTCGGTCGCCCGCACCCACTCGGCCGGGTCCTGCTCCGACCAGCCGGGATGCGGCCGCGAGACGTCGAGCGCGCCGGAGGCAGAACCGATGATGCGCTGGTCGCCATCGATGAGCATTGCCTTGACGCCCGAGGTGCCGAGATCCAGTCCGAGATACATGCTTGCCTCCATTGAACAATTCCAGACCGGTTTGCCGTCCGGAACCGCGCAGTTCCAAATCGTTACGCCGGCTCGACCGGCAGGTTATCCCTAAGGAAAATCTCGATGCGGATGCGCTCCTGCGCCCCGATCACCGCGAGTCCATCCGCACGAGCCTTGAGCACGCGGATGGCGCTGCGCACCTCATGCCCGGCATCCTGATTGAGGAGCGCGTCCAAGGTGCCGGAGGCGAGTGCCGCACGGCTATGCGGTGTCAGTTCGTGCGCGATGGCGCAAATATCAGCCTGACGACCGGCCTTTTCGAGTGCCGCGATCAGGCCGCGATTGCCGGCGCCGAGACTGTAGATGCCGGCGAGATCCGCATGATCGGCGACAAGTCCCGACACAAGGTTCTCGACTTCGGCGGGATCGTCATGGCCCTCGATGACGGGCAGAAGCCGGCGGCCCGGCGCACTTTCGGCCATCGCCGCGCTGAAACCTTCGAGGCGATCACGATGGTCGCGCACCAGCATCGAGCCGGCGACGATCGCGACCGGTCCTTCGCGACCGCTGAGGAAACGCCCCATCAAGGTGCCCGCGGTCCGGCCGGCGGCGATGTTGTCGACGCCGGCAAAGTGATCACGCGACGATCCCGGCAGATCGGAAACCAGCGTCACCACAGCGATGCCGTCTTCGCGCAGCCGATCGACAGCTGCAACGACCTCGAGCGCATCGATCGCAACCACCGCGACACCGGCAGGGGCGAGTGCCCGCGCCTTTTCCAGTGCCGTGGCAAGAGCCGCTCTGTCGAAGGCCGGGACGGAGAGCACGGTGATCGCGGTGCGCTCGACCGCAGACCGCACTTTCGCCGCCTCCACCTCGACCGCAAGGCCGCGCATGAAGGTGTTGTCGCCCTCGGGCAGGATGAAGATCAGCGGGTAGATACGGCTCTTGGCGAGATTGGCGGCGGCGACGTCGCGCACATAGCCGAGCGTCGTTATGGCGCGCTCGACCTTGTCGCGGGTGACACCACGCACGCCGGGACGATTGTTCAAAACCCGGTCGACGGTGGCGAGACTGACCCCGGCTTTAGCAGCGATATCGTGAACTGTCGGACGCATGTTTTCCTCCGGGTTCTGCCTTTAGAGGAATTTCTGATGTACGTAAATCAGAAATCTTCAAAACGGCGAAAACAGGCGTCCGTGCGCCGGCGGAAGGACGGCACGCGTCACTTTAAACGATTGATTCTGATCGATTTAACGAATGTTGTGACACTTACCAGATATTAGGCGAGCCGCTTGCTGAAAGCGGTAGTAAACGCGACCTCTCCGTGCGCGGAACCGGCCTCGGCCAACACTACGTCCATGAAGCCGTCGGTGACGCGCACAACCGCAAAGCCGCCCATATAGGCAGCCTTCGGCTTAATGAGGTCGAGCCCGCCCTGCCGGTAGATCATTGCGGTTTCGTGCTGGTGTCCGTGGAACAGGCCGATGACGTTGTAGCCCTTGAGCGAGTCGAGCAGCGCCTGGCGCTGATCGACACTCCACCAATGCGGCGCGCCATCGCCTTCATCATCGAAGGTCTTGGCCTTCACATCCCAGACCTCGGTCGAAAACGCGTCCCAGCCATAGTGCTGGAACAGTATGACGGGCCGGCCGTCGCCCGCATAGGCCGCCAGATCCTGCTTCAGCCAGGGCAGCGCATTCACCGCGCCCTTCGTCTCATCGCCGCCGAAGCGCTGCAGCTGCACAAGGTGCAACCCGCCCCAATCCCAGGAGTAGCAGTCCGAAAGCGGGTCGTAGTTGGTCACCGGCACCGGCGGCTTGTAGAAGACCGTCTGGCGATGATTGAGCTCGACATAGTCGCGCAGCTCGCGGCGATACCAGTCGACATGCGGCGGCGGGCCGTCCTGGTCGAGGTCATGATTGCCGAGCCCGACGAAGACGGGCATGTGGACCCGATCGCTGCCCGCCCCTTCCTGATAGCGGCTGGAGAACTGCTGCAGCTGCCGCCCTTCGCGCGGCTGGCGCACCTGCCCGCCGCCGTCGTCGGTGATGTCGCCGCCAAGCACCAGACCGAGTGGCTTGCCGATCTGCCGTCCGGCACTTGCGAGACCGCTCGGCTTGCCCGCGACCGTTTCCGGCCAGCGCACGGCATACACGGCGTTGAGCGCCGCCACATGGCGCAGCAGGTTGGCGTCGGTCTTGCCTTCCGCCGCGCAGTTCGGCGCAAGCCCCTCGATCGAGACGAGGCAGGCATGGATGTCGTTGGAGAATAGGAACGTCGCATCGATGGCCGGAGGGGCAGCGCGACTGCGGGAGGCGGCAAGCCCCAGCCCGAGGCCGGCAATGCCCGTCATGAAAGACCGCCGTGAGATAGCCGCCGAAACCCGTTCCTTCATCCCGCCGCCCTCGCCATCAGTCGACGGGAGTGTGCAGCAAGGCTCGGCTCGCGTAAACCGTGCGGACTTGTCTGAGGATGGAAACGAGGAAAGACGGGCGCTCGCCCGCCTACCTACCTCTCATGGGAAAGTATGATGGGCCGCCTCGACCCATCATCCTCTTGTTCTAGTGACCGCCGCCGCTGGGGCCGGCGCCCTGCGGCTTCTTGATCATCATCACACCGAGGATCAGCGACAGGAACAGCACCGTCAAAAGCACGAAGATATCGCCGAAGGACAGGATGACCGCCTGCTTCTGCGCCATGGCGGCAAGCTGCTTGACGGCGATCGTCGTGCCGTCGAGACCATGGGCGTTGAAGTTGGCGGCCATGTTGTTGAACCGCTCCATCGCCTCCGGATTGCCCCACTGCACATGCTCGGCGAGGCGCGCATAGTGGAAGTCCTGGCGCTGGGTCAGGATCGTGTTGATGACCGCGAGCCCGACTGCACCGCCGAGGTTTCGCGTGAGGTTGAACAGGCCGGACGCGCCGCGCATGCGCGCCGGCGGCATGGTGCCGAGCGCGATGTTGTTGATCGGCACCATGCAGAGCATCAGCCCGACGCCGCGCAGAATCTGCGGGATGAACAGCTCGTAGAAGTCCCAGTCGGCGGTGAGATGGCCCATGATCCAGGTGCCGGCGGCAAAGCTGGTAAAACCAATCGTCATCAGCACACGCGGATCGAGCTTTCCCGAAAGGATGCCGGCGACCGGCGCCGTGAAGAACATCGCAAGGCCCGAGACGAACATGGTCTCGCCGATCATCAGCGAATCGTAGCCGCGGATGCGACCGAGATAGAGCGGATAGAGATAGGTGAGGCCATAGAGCCCGATGCCCATGACGAAGGAGAACATCGAGCCGAAGGCGAAGTTGCGGTTGGCAAAGGCCCTGAGGTCGACGACCGGGAACTCCACCTTGAAGGCCCGATAGAAGAACACGATGGCGGCGATTGCCGAAGCGACTGCGCCCATCACGATGTGCTCGTCATTGAACCAGTCGTTGGTGTTGCCTTCTTCCAGCACGTACTCCAGCGCGCCGAGGAAAATCGCCATCGAGGCCAGGCCCCACCAGTCGAACTTCTTGAACAGGCCGAGCTCCGGCTTGTCGAAATCGATGAAGGTCCAGGTGAGCGTGGCGACGATGATGCCGGGAATGACGTTGACGAGGAACAACCAGTGCCAGGAGAAGGCGTGGCTGAGATAGCCGCCGACGGTCGGGCCGATCGTCGGCGCCAGCGTCGCGATCAGGCCGATGATCGGCGAGACGATGTTGCGCTTGGACGGCGGGAAGATGGTGAAGGCGGCCGCAAAAACCGATGGGATCATGCCGCCGCCGATGAAGCCCTGGATGGCGCGATAGACGATCATCTGGTCGATGTTCGTCGCCGTTGCCGCAAGCGCGCTCGCCGCGGTGAAGCCGGCGGCCGAAACCGAGAACAGCACGCGCGTCGAGACGATGCGCGCCAGCGTTCCCGACAGCGGGATCATGATGACTTCGGCGATGAGATAGGAGGTCTGCACCCAGCCGATCTCGTCCGAGCCGGCCGACAGGCCCGCCTGGATTTCGGCAAGCGAGGCCGAGACGATCTGGATGTCGAGGATGGCCATGAACATGCCGACGACCATGGCGAAGAAGGCGATCAGCCTCTTCGGATCCATATGTTCCTCGACCTTCGGTGCGGCGGCCGCCACCGAACCTGCTGTTGCCGTTGCGGCCATCTCAGCCACTCCTTGCAAGGGCGCGCCCTCAAGGCGCGCCGGCGTTTGGGCCTGATTACTTGGTGGCGGCGACCTTGGTCTGATCCGGCGCCGTGCGCGTGTCGACGTCGACGACGACGCTCAGGCCGGCACGCAGGTGTCCTTCGGCCAGCACGTCGGCCGGGAGCGTGATGCGCACCGGCACGCGCTGGATCACCTTGGTGAAGTTGCCGGTGGCGTTTTCGGCCGGCAGCAACGAGAAGACCGAACCGGAGGCTGGCGAAATCGAGGCAACGGTGCCTTCGATCGCGTGATCCTCATAGGCATCGACATGGACCTTGACCTTGGAGCCCGGCACCAGATGGGCGATCTGGGTCTCCTTGAAATTGGCGTCGATGTAGAGCTGGTCGACCGGAACGAGGGCAGCGAGCCGCTGGCCGGCTGAAACGAGATCGCCAACCTGAACCGCCACGTTGCCGACGATGCCGTCATAGGGCGCCTTCAAGACGGTGAAGCCGAGGTCGCGATTGGCCTTGTCGTGCACAAGCTCGAGCGAGCGGATCTCGCTTTCGGCTTCGGTGCGCTGGGCTTCGAGAACCGTGATGCTCGCATTGGCGGCGGCGATATTGGCATCGGCGCCGGCAAGGTTCGCGCGTGCCTGGTCGAGCGCCACATCGGCGTTGTCAAGCGAAGCGACGGTGCCAACGGCCTTGGACTGGAGGTCGCTTGCGCGCTTCTGCGCAAGCTCGGCGCCGCGCACCGTCGCTTCGAGAGCCTTCTTCTGCGCTTCGGTCTGGGCCAGGCTCGCCTTGGCACCGGCAATCTGCGCATCGAAACGGCTGAGTGCAAGTTTCTGGGTGGCAATCTTTGCCTCGGCCTGCTCGGCAGCGATACGATAATCGCCATCGTCGAGGGTAACGAGAGGATCGCCGGCCTTCACCTTCTGGTTGGCGACGGCATCGACCTTGGCGACGTATCCCGAAACCTTCGGCGAAATCGTCGCGATGTCGCCTTCGATATAGGCGTCATCGGTCGAGACCATGAAGCGGCCATTGGTCCACCAGTCGTAGCCGAACCAGGCGCCGGCGGCGAGAAGCGCCAGACCGAGCACCGGAACGATGGGCTTGCGCGCCTTCTTCGGCGGCTGCGCCGCTTCTGCGGGAGCCTGGACAGCGGCCTGCTCCGCCGCAGGCGCCTTTGCCTCAAGCGCGGTTTCCTGCTGCACTTCAAAATTCTCGTCGACTGGACGGACGCGAGCAGCGCTGGATGTGTTGGATGCGGACATTGGGCACCGGCCTGGTTAAAGATTGCTGAACGAACTGAACCGTTCGGTTCGATCGAGCTTGACATAGGCCCTTTCTGGTCGCATATCAAGAGGAAATCGAACCACGCGGTTCGATGACTGAAATTTAATGCAAGCAGGACGGAAACAAGCGACCACCATGAGCACGGTGAAGACCGGAACCCAGGACATGATCCAGCCGAATGTCGGCCAGGACGAAGATCTCTTTTCGATGGGCGGCCGCCACGCCGCCGGCGAGGACCCCGCCAAGCGCGAGCAGATCCTCGAAGGTGCCCGGCGCGCCTTTCTGAGCCAGGGTTTCGACGCTGCCAGCATGAACGACATCACCCGCGAGGCCGGCGTCTCCAAGGGTACGCTCTACGTCTATTTCGAGAACAAGGAAGACCTGTTCAAGGCTCTGATCATCAAGGGCAAGACCCGGGTGGTCCAGACCGCCAAGCACGCGCTCAACGATCACGACGACGTCGAGGAATCGCTCTACGATTTCGGCGTGACGCTGACGACCAGCATGACGGCCGAAGAAACGATCCGCTCCATGCGCATGGTGATCGGCGTGATCGATCGCATGCCGCATCTGGCCGAGCGCTTCTTCAGCGAGGCGCCGGAAAACGGTTATACCGTGCTCAAGGCCTATCTCGACCGGCAGGTTCCTGCCGGTACTCTGGATATCGACAACACCGAGATGGCCGCCCGCCAGTTCATCGAAATGGCGCAGGCCGGGCTCTTCAAGCACCGCCTGTTCGGCGGCATGTGCACCGCACCGCCGAAGGAACAGATCGAGGCGACGGTGACCGCCGCCGTCCGCGTCTTCATGTCCGCCTACGGACCGAAGAAATAGGACGGCTGGCGCCGAACTCTTCCGACCCCTCCGGCGTTACAATCCAGCAATTGCGATCAAGCGCGCCTTCCGGCAAGACCCTATCACCAGGGCGCTGCCAAAGGAGTGATGATGAGTGCCATCGGACGCGCGGTCTGGTTCATCGAGAGCCATTTCGCAAGGGACATATCGCTGGATGAGATCGCCGGGGCCGCTGGCCTCTCGCGCTTCCATCTCTCGCGCGTTTTCGGGCTGGTCACGGGCCGTTCGATCAGCGCCTATATTCGCGGCCGGCGCCTCAGCGATGCCGCTTACGCCCTGGCCGATGGTTCCCTCAGCATTCTTTCGGTAGCCCTCGAAGCGGGCTACGGCTCGCACGAGGCTTTCACCCGCGCCTTTCGCGACCAGTTCGGCGTGACGCCCGAGACGGTGCGCAAGCAAAGGCATGTTCGAAACATCGAACTGATGGAGCCTTTAAGAATGGACGATACCCGCCTTCTCAAGATCGACCCGCCGCGCTTCGAAGACAGCCCGCCCCTGCTTCTGGCGGGCCTAGCGGAAACCTATGCCTACAGCCGCACCGAGGGCATCCCGTCGCTCTGGCAGCGGTTCAACCGCCATTTCGGCAACATAGCCGGCCAGAAGGGCGACATCGCCTATGGTGTCTGCACCCATAGCAATGGCGAGGCCGGAACCTTCCGTTACATGGCAGCCGCGGAAGTCAGCGAAACCGACGACCTGCCGGAGGGCTTTTCGACGCTGAAGCTGCCGAAGCAGCGTTATGCCGTCTTCCTGCACCGCGGCCACATCTCCGCGATCGCCAAGACCGCGGACCATGTCTTCGGCACTTGGTTGCCCGAGTCCGGACTTCAGCACGGCGAAACGCCTGATCTCATCGAACGCTACGACGAGCGCTTCGACCCGCATTCGGGCATGGGCGTCGTCGAACTGTGGATTCCGATCAAATCGTAAACGGTAAAGCGCCGCCGCAAATAGCGGCGGCGCTTGTCACCTCCGCGATGTTTCTTAAATACTTTCGGCGATTCTTGCGCGACGACGCGCCACCCACAAAGGAAGATCGCCGATGCAGGATATCCTGTTGCTTGCCCAAGACCCCGCCGCCTGGGTCGCCCTCGTCACGCTTGTGGTCATGGAGGTGGTTCTCGGCATCGACAACCTGATCTTCATCTCGATCCTCACCAACAAGCTACCACTGGAGCATCGCGAAAGGGCCCGCCGCATCGGCATCGGCCTCGCCCTCGTCATGCGCCTTGCCCTGCTCGGCACCGTTGCCTGGATCGTCAAGCTGACGACGCCGGTGTTCGAGGCCTTCGGCCACGGCTTCTCCTGGAAGGACATGATCCTGATTGCCGGTGGCCTGTTCCTCGTCTGGAAGGCGACCAAGGAAATCCACCACAATGTCGATCCGGCCGATCATGGCGAGGACTTCATCGCGTCTTCGGCGATCAACAGCTTCGGCGCTGCGATCGCTCAGATCCTGTTGCTCGACCTTGTCTTCTCCGTCGACAGCATCATCACCGCCGTTGGCATGACGCCGCACCTGCCGATCATGGTCATCGCCGTGATTGCCGCCGTGACCGTTATGCTCGTCGCCGCCAATCCGCTCGCCAACTTCATCGAGAAGAACCCGACGATCGTCATGCTGGCGCTCGCCTTCCTCTTGATGATCGGCACGACGCTGATTGCCGAAGGCATGGGCCTGCATGTGCCGAAGGGTTACATCTACGCCGCCATGGCTTTCTCGGCCCTTGTCGAAATCCTCAACATGGTCGCGCGCAATGCGCGGCTCCGGAACGCAGGCAAGCTCAACTGACGAGCTGAGCCACGACGGTCTCATCGCGAAAAGGCCCGCATCGCCGATGCGGGCCTTCTTGTTTGCGGGAGTTCACGAAGACGCGGGACCGAACCGACCGGCCGTCAACCGCGAGCCTTCAGCGAAATACAGGATCACTCCTCCTCTTTCGCTGAGCCATGCCGGTGGCTGGCTCCACGCCTTCTGATTGGACAACGCCTCTCCCGAGGAAACGTTCCGCTGACCTCCGGTCCGGTTCAGACGTCTGCGCGATGACCGACTTCGACCAGAATGTTGCCGGGAATGACCACATAGAAGACGTAGGCGCCGTGCCGGTCCTCCGGTGCGATCACCTGGGCGCCGGATCCACGCACCCGCCGGTAGGCGTCGTCGACCTCGGCCCGCGCCGGCAGCAGGAAGCCGATGTGGTAGGTCTGGGCACCGAGGTTCAACTGGTCGCCGCCGCCAAGTGCCGTGATCGGCGGGCTGACGACGAGCACGAGGCCGAAACCATCCGTCAAGCGATAGAAGGCGTCCTTGCCGCGCTTTTCGACCAGCGTCAGGCCGAAATGGTCGATGAGGAAGGAAGCCGTTTCGGCAACGACGGGGCTATAGAGGTCGATATGATTCAGTCGCATGTTCACAGTCTCCGTGTTCGAGAAACGCGGCGGACTGCGTCGATATGCATACCCCGCCGCGGACCGATGCGATTGCATCGGAACCACGTCGTGGGTTCGAACGGGACGTTCGAGCAGAGCTTCGTTAGAAAACCGAAGGGACCGGGCTTACCATATCCGGTCCTGCCTTTTTCGACGCGTCCTGCTTACAGCAGAACGGCCGGACACGGAAGATGGAATGACGATCAGTTCTTTCCGGCGTCCGGATCGATGTGCTGGAGTTCCTGCAAATAGGTGTCGAGACGATCGAACTTCTGCTCCCAGAAGCGGCGGTAACTGTCGAGCCAGCTGTTGACGTCCTTCAGCGGCGCGGCCTCGAGCCGGCACGGGCGCCATTGCGCTTCGCGGCCGCGGCTGATCAGCCCGGCGCGCTCGAGAACCTTGAGATGCTTGGACACTGCCGGCAGGCTCATTGCGAAGGGCTCCGCCAGTTCGCCGACCGAGGCCTCTCCGAGGGCGAGACGGGCAAGGATCGCCCTTCGCGTTGGGTCGGCCAGGGCGGAGAGCGTCGTCGACAAGCGATCTTCCGGCATTTTCTAAAAAACCTTTCAGTTAAATAACCATTCGGTTCATTATCGTCCAGGGCCGGCAGTGTCAACAAAAACCGACGTGGTCCACTTTCCGTTGACATGATCGGTGTTCTATGGTCTCACGCGAGCCGACTGGAATAGCCTGCCGATACCGCTGTTGCGGCACCCTTGCGGGCCTTTCCTTCCCATAAAATGCGCGCCCCGGCGGTCGGATTTCTTTTCCGGCAAGGGGCGAAAAGCACGTCAGACGGGCAAAAAGACCATGGCAAATTCAGCAGTCCGGGTACGCATCGCACCCTCCCCCACCGGCGAGCCGCATGTCGGCACGGCCTATATCGCTCTGTTCAACTACCTCTTTGCGAAGAAACACGGCGGCGAGTTCATCCTGCGCATCGAAGACACCGATGCGACCCGCTCGACGCCGGAGTTCGAACAGAAGGTGCTGGACGCGCTGAAATGGTGCGGGCTCGAATGGTCTGAAGGTCCTGATGTCGGTGGTCCCTATGGCCCCTATCGCCAGAGCGACCGCAAGGACATGTACCGTCCCTATGTCGAGAAGATCGTCGAGAACGGTCACGGCTTCCGCTGCTTCTGCACGCCCGAGCGGCTCGAACAGATGCGCGAGAGCCAGCGCGCCGCCGGCAAGCCGTCGAAGTATGACGGCCTTTGCCTCAACCTTACAGCCGAAGAAGTGACGTCGCGCGTTGCCGCCGGCGAGCCGCATGTCGTGCGCATGAAGATCCCGACCGAGGGTTCGTGCAAGTTTAACGACGGCGTCTATGGCGACGTCGAAATCCCGTGGGATGCCGTCGACATGCAGGTGCTCTTGAAGGCCGACGGCATGCCGACCTACCACATGGCAAACGTCGTCGACGACCATCTGATGAAGATCACCCACGTCGCCCGCGGCGAGGAGTGGCTGGCTTCCGTGCCGAAGCACATCCTGATCTACCAGTACCTCGGCCTCGAACCGCCAAAATTCATGCACCTGTCGCTGATGCGCAATGCCGACAAGTCGAAGCTGTCGAAGCGCAAGAACCCGACGTCGATCTCCTACTACACCGCCCTCGGCTATCTGCCGGAAGCGCTGATGAACTTCCTCGGCCTGTTCTTCATCCAGATCGCCGAAGGCGAGGAGTTGCTCACGATCGACGAGCTCGCGGCAAAGTTCGATCCGGAAAACCTGTCCAAGGCCGGCGCGATCTTCGATATCCAGAAGCTCGACTGGCTGAACGCGCGCTGGATCCGCGAGAAGCTCTCGGAAGACGAGTTCGCTGCCCGTGTGCTTGCCTGGGCGATGGAAAACGACCGCCTGAAGCAGGGCCTGAAGCTCAGCCAGTCGCGCATCTCGAAGCTCGGCGAACTGCCGGATCTCGCAAGCTTCCTGTTCAAGTCCGATCTCGGCCTGCAGCCGGCTGCCTTCGCCGGTGTCAAGTCGACGCCCGAAGAACTGCTCGAGGTCCTCAACGCCGTTCAGCCGGATCTCGAAAAGATCCTCGAATGGAACAAGGAGTCGATCGAAGCGGAACTGCGCGCGGTCGCCGAACGCATGGGCAAGAAGCTGAAGGTCATCGTGGCGCCGCTCTTTGTGGCGGTTTCCGGCTCGCAGCGCTCGTTGCCGCTGTTCGACAGCATGGAAATCCTGGGCCGCGCCGTGGTACGCCAGCGCCTGAAGGTCGCTTCCCAGGTGGTCGCCTCCATGGTCGGCAGCGGAAAGTAAGGAGAGCACGATGAACGACAAGACCGAGACCACTGGCCTCTCCTCCGACGCAACGGAAGTCCGCGCACAGAAGCTGAAGCTGCTGCGCGAACAGATCGGCGACGTCTATCCGGCGCATTTCCACCGGACGATGAGCAATGCCGAACTCACCGCCAAGTACGAAGGCCTGGAACCGGACACCGAGACGCAGGATGTCGTGACCGTTGCCGGCCGCGTCTACTCCTCGCGCAACTCCGGCATGTTCATGGACATCCATGACGCCTCCGGCAAGATTCAGATCTTCAGCCACAAGGACGTGACGAGCGAAGAGGCCCGCGGCCTGCTGCCGATGATCGACATCGGCGACATCATCGGCGTCACCGGCGTCGTGCGCCGTACCAAGCGCGGCGAGCTGACGATCAACGCCCAGGCGATCACCATGCTGACGAAGTCGCTGCTGCCGATGCCCGAGAAGTGGCACGGCCTCTCCGACATCGAAATTCGCTACCGCAAGCGTCACCTCGACATCATGACCAACGAGGAATCGAAGCTGCGCTTTCAGAGCCGCAGCCGCATCGTTTCCGGCATCCGCCGCTTCATGGAAAACGACGGCTTCATGGAAGTCGAAACGCCGATGCTGCATTCGGTCTACGGCGGCGCTACCGCCGAGCCGTTCAAGACGCATCACAACACGCTGAAGCTCGACATGTTCCTGCGCATCGCGCCGGAACTGTACCTGAAGCGCACGCTGGTTTCGGGCCTCACCGACAAGGTCTTCGAGATCAACCGCAACTTCCGCAACGAAGGCGTCTCCACCCGGCACAATCCGGAATTCACCATGATGGAGTGCTACTGGGCCTATGCCGACTACGAGGACATCATGGACCTCGTCGAGCGGCTGTTCGCCGAGCTGGCGATGGCGATCCACGGTTCGACCGAATTTGCCTACGGCGACAAGGAAATCTCCTTCAAGGGTCCGTTCCGCCGCGTGCCGATGCCCGACGCCGTCAAGGAAGCGACAGGCATCGACTTCCTGGCGATGAAGACCGACGAGGAAGCCCGCGCGGCCGCCAAGGCTGCCGGCTTCGAAGTCGAGAAGGACTGGACCTGGGGCGAGTGCCTCGCCTTCATCTTTGAAGAAAAGGTTGAAGGAACGCTGATCCAGCCGGCCCACGTCACGCATTTCCCGAAGGACATCTCGCCCTTCGCCAAGGAAGTGCCGGGCGAACCGCGCCTGGTCGAGCGTTTCGAGACCTATTGCAACGCCTGGGAACTCGGCAACGCCTTCTCGGAACTCAACGACCCGGAAGAGCAGCGCGCCCGCATGGTCGAGCAGCTCGAACAGGCGCATGCTCGCGGCGAAAAGGCCAAGCAGCTCGACGACGAGTTCCTCGATGCCATCGACCAGGGCATGCCGCCGGCCGGTGGCCTCGGCATCGGCGTCGACCGCCTGATCATGCTTCTGACCAATGCGCCGTCGATCCGCGACGTCATCCTCTTCCCGGCACGCCGCCAGAAGGCCGACTGATCAAGGTCGCATTGCCACGAACACGAAGGCCCGCCGCACCAGCGTCGGGCCTTTTATTTTCTGATGATGATCCGACGTCTCGGACGCAGCGTGGTCTCAGTGACCGGCCGGCGCCTCGGCCGTCTCCTCCGGTTCGGCCGCATGTTCGGCACCGCCTGCTTCGGCGGTCTTGGCTTCGGCCGGATCCGCGGACGGATCGATGCACGACGAGTGGTCGTCCATCGCTGCCATCATCATGCGGATATCATCCATCGAGAGATCGACCGTCTTGCCATGAAAGACGCCGACGGAATTCGCCGTACCGGCATTATAGGAAGCGCGGAACGTTTCGCTCATTCCAGGCACGCTCTGCGGGCCCGGAGCGAAAAGCACTTCCGCCCCGATTGCGGCTCCGCGAACCTGCGCCCGATCCTCCGGGCCGGCCGCGTCGAGCACGACGACCTGATAGAGATCGGCGCTCTCGGCCTTCGCCAGCGCGCCGACCACACGCAGGGCCGTGCGCATGCGTGCCTCGCCATCGGCGCGATCGGTCTTGACGTGCATGCGGATCCAGCGCTGGCCGTTATGGCTGAGCTTGAGGGTCCGCAGCATCGTGCATTCGAGACCCGATGTATTCGGCTTGGAAAGCCCCGCCATCAGTGCGTCCCGGCTGACATAGACAGCGGCCCCGCCGGATGCGGCCGACACGCCGAAGGCGGCCGCGAGGATGACGAGCAGCCTCTTCGATGGCCGAAACTTGCCGAGGATAGCCTTCACGAGGGTGACTCCGCCGTCATATCCAGGAATTGCAGAAAAGCCCGAAAGGGCGCGCCTCAACATTAGGCGCGCCACCCTTTCGGAAAGTTTAAGCTGCTGCGAGGGAGCCCGCCATGTCTGCCGGTGCAGCGATGTTCCAACGGAAACCGGCCAGGAAGGCGCTCAGTCTCGGCCCAGGCGCCCGCGAGGGAGATTGACTTTCACAGCCATCTTGCCTCCATTGCGGGCCGTCAAACACAAGAACAAGAAAAGAAGAACGCAATGCACAAAGTCATCTTTGATACGGACCCGGGCATCGACGATGCGATGGCGCTGCTTTTCCTGCATCGTCATCCGGCTATCAACCTGATCGGCATCACCACTGTCTTCGGTAATGCCTCGGTCGAAACCACCACCCGCAATGCGCTGTTCCTGAAGCAGCAATGGGGCATCGATGCACCGGTTGCCAAGGGCCTCGACAAGACCTTCGACCCCGACCGTCCGCATGTCGGCTGGCCGACCTTCATCCACGGCGACGACGGCCTCGGCAACATCGATGTCCCGGAGACTGTCGACCTGCCGATCGACCCGCGCCCGGCGCACCGCTTCATCATCGATACGGTCCGCGCCCATCCGGGCGAAGTGACGCTGATCGCCGTCGGCCGCATGACCAACCTGGCGCTGGCGCTGCGCGAGGATCCGGATTTTGCCGCACTCGTGCGCGAAGTCGTCATCATGGGCGGCGCCTTCGACGTCAACGGCAACATCACACCCGCTGCCGAAGCCAATATCCACGGCGACCCGGAAGCCGCTGACGTGGTGATGACGGCCGCGTGGCCGGTCACCGTCGTCGGCCTCGACGTCACCACCCAGACCGTGATGACCAAGGCGATGATCGCCGACATAGCCGAGCGCGGCGGCGAGGCCGGCAAGCTGCTTGCTGACATCTCGAAGTTCTACGTCACCTTCTACGAGCAGCATGTTCCCGATGGCATGGTCGTGCATGACAGCTGCGCCTGCGCCTATGTCGTGGCGCCCGATCTCTTCACCGTCAGAAGCGGATCGATCCGTGTCGTCTGCGGCGGCATTGCCGACGGCCAGACGATCCAGAGCCCCGACAACAGGCTCTTCCCGCCGAGCCCGTGGGACAATCTGCCAAGCCAGAAGGCCTGCATCGACATCGATGCGGCCCGCACGCTGAAGCTGATCAGCGACACGCTTGTCTTGAACGACTGAACCTGATCGAGGCGCGACCGATGTTGCGCCTTGAAAAACTTGAACAAGATGGCTGGCGGACGCGCGTTCGCCGGCTATCTTTATGTCCATGAAACCGGACGCCCTGCTCTATCCCGCCCCCAAGGGTCTCTACTGCCAGATTGGCGATTTCTACATCGACCCGGTGCAGCCGGTCGAAAGGGCGCTCATTACCCATGGCCATTCCGACCATGCCCGCGCCGGCCACGGCCAGGTGCTCGCCACCCGCGAAACCCTCGACATCATGCGCATTCGTTACGGAGATGGATTCTGCGGCACGAGCCAGGCGGTCGAACTCGGGGAAAGGCTGACGCTGAACGGTGTCGAGGTGGGCTTCCATCCCGCCGGCCACGTGCTTGGCTCGGCACAGATCTCAGTGCATGCCAACGGTATCCGCATCGTCGTCTCCGGCGACTACAAACGGCGACGGGATCCGACCTGCACGGGTTTCGAACCGGTTGCCTGCGACGTGTTCATCACCGAGGCCACCTTCGGTCTGCCGGTCTTCCACCACCCGGACGACCGGGCCGAGACGCGCAAGCTGCTCACCTCGCTTACCCAGTTTCCCGAACGGACCCACGTGGTCGGCGCCTATGCGCTCGGCAAGGCTCAGCGCGTCATCGCGCTCCTGCGCGAAGAGGGCTACCACCAACCGATCTTCATCCACGGCGCCCTGCAGCGGCTCTGCGACTACTACCAGAGCCAGGGCATCGATCTCGGCGAACTTCGTCCGGCAACACTTGCCGCCGACGAAAAGCAGGATTTCAGAGGGACCATCGTGATCGGCCCGCCCGCCGCCTTCGCCGACCGCTGGTCGCGGCGCTTCACCGATCCGATCGCCATCTTCGCCTCCGGCTGGATGCTGATCCGCCAAAGAGCGAAACAGCGCGGCGTCGAACTGCCCTTGGTCATTTCCGACCATTGCGACTGGGCTGAGCTGACTGAGACGATCACCGAGATCGCTCCCGGCGAAGTCTGGGTCACGCACGGCCGCGAGGAAGCACTGGTGCGCTGGTGCGAGCTGCAAGGCATCGCCGCCCGCCCGCTGCACCTCGTCGGTTACGACGACGAGGGAGAGTGACGGGATGCACGCCTTCGCCGAACTGCTCGATCGCCTCGTCCTGAGCCCGCAGCGCAACGCCAAGATCCGCCTGCTTGCCGATTACTTCCGGACGGCGCCGGATCCGAGCCGCGGCTACGCGCTCGCGGCGATCGCCGGTACGCTGTCGCTGAACACGGTCAAGCCGGCGATGATCCGGGACCTGCTCCTCGAACGCATGGACGCGGTGCTCTTCCAGTACTCCTACGACTATGTCGGCGACCTCGCCGAAACGGTCTCGCTCGTCTGGGAACCCCCGGTTGGTACGGTTCAATCGGACATCCCGCTGGGTGCCGCCATCGAGCGCCTGCAGATGACCGGGCGCGCCGACGTGCGCAGCGTCGTGCGCGACATGCTCGACCACCTGGACACCTCGGCGCGCTTCGCCTTCCTCAAGCTGGTGACCGGAGGCCTGCGCATCGGTGTATCGGCGAAGCTCGCCAAACAGGCGC
This sequence comes from Ensifer sp. Root278, assembly GCF_001429285.1. Classification (GTDB taxonomy): domain Bacteria; phylum Pseudomonadota; class Alphaproteobacteria; order Rhizobiales; family Rhizobiaceae; genus Ensifer. Next base: position 66,412 of record NZ_LMJJ01000041.1, on the reverse strand, counting down.
TTGCCGACATGGGCGGCAAGGATGTCGCCGAAATCGAGACGCTCTGGCACGGCCTGTCACCGCCCTATCTGCCGCTCTTCCGCTGGCTCTTGGGCGAGGCGGAGAAGCCCGAGCTTTCGACGCCGGCGGTCTTCCACTCGGTCATGCTCGCCAATCCCGTCGGTGAGGGCGATCTCGACGCGCTCGACCCCAGGGATTTCGCGGCCGAATGGAAGTGGGACGGGATCCGCGTACAGCTTGCCAATATAGGCGGCGTCAAACGTCTTTACTCCCGCAGCGGCGACGAGATTTCCGGCGCCTTTCCCGATGTACTCGAAGCCGCCGACTTCACCGGCGTCATCGACGGCGAACTGCTCGTCGGCGGCACGGCACGCACCAATCGCGCAACCCGAAGCTTCGCCGACCTGCAACAGCGCCTGAACCGCAAGACCGTCAGCCACAAGCTTCTCGATGCCTACCCCGCCTTCATCCGCGCCTATGACATTCTCTTTTCGGGCGAAGAGGACGTTCGCCCGCAAGGCTTTGTCACAAGAAGGGCAATGCTTGCCGATCTCGTGGAAAGCGCTGCACCACAGCATTTCGACCTGTCGCCGCTGGTGCCGTTCTCGTCCTGGGAAGAGCTTGACCGGCTGCGCGCCGACCCGCCCGACCCGGTCATCGAAGGCATCATGCTGAAACGGCTCGATTCGCCCTATACGCCCGGCCGTGTCAAAGGGCCCTGGTTCAAGTGGAAGCGTGCGCCCTTTAATATCGACGCGGTGCTGATGTATGCACAGCGCGGTCACGGCAAGCGATCGAGCTACTACTCCGATTACACCTTCGGCGTCTGGACTGTCATCGACGGGAAGGAAACGCTGGTACCGGTCGGCAAGGCCTATTTCGGCTTCACCGACGCCGAGCTGGAGCTTCTCGACCGTTTCGTCAGGGACAACACAACCGACCGTTTCGGACCCGTCCGTGCCGTCAGGGCCGAACCCGATTTCGGTTTCGTCGTCGAGGTCGCCTTCGAAGGCATCAACCGCTCGACCCGGCACAAATCCGGCGTCGCGATGCGTTTCCCCCGCATTGCCCGCCTGCGACAGGACAAGCTGCCGCGCGACGCCGATCGCCTGGAGACACTGCAAGCCATGATCGAAGCCCGGGAAGGCGCGTAGCATCGCGCTATTCATCCGGAAATCTCGGAACACCGGCGACCGCTGAGCGTTGGGAGGGGCTATCAACCGAAAGGTGGTGTTCCATGCCAGCCAAATCGAAGGCTCAGCAGAAGGCAGCCGGTGCGGCCCTGGCCGCAAAACGCGGAGAGACCAAGAAGTCCAGTCTCAAGGGCGCCTCCCGCGAGATGGAAAAATCCATGACGGAAGGCGAACTCAAGGAACTCGCCGAGACCAAGCGCAAGAAGCTACCCGAGCGCAAGGGTGGCTGAATGCGAAACCTCGTATAAAAGAGCCGACTAAAACAAGAATTATTAAGACCCTTTTGGGATCATCCCGGTCGATACACAGCCATTCGCGTGCCGCCGGGGTGATTTGTGCCTGCCAGACATGCTTTCAACCTCGGAATGAAGAGGCTCTCCAGGGTTTTAACGCCAAGCTACCTTCCGGCGGTCATCGCGGCTTTCGTGGTCCTGGTGGCCGGCATCCTGGCGGACAATCAGAACCAGGTGGTGGCCGAGGCGCGCTTGCGCGCACGGGTCGCCGAAGAGCTCAATCCCATCCGCTCCAAGCTCGAAGCCAACGTCAACGGCAATATCCAGCTCGTGCGCGGCTTGATCGGCACGCTCGTCACCGAGCCGGGCATGGATCAGAAGCGCTTCGCCGCCCTTTCGCGCAGCATCTTTACCGAACGCTCGCAACTGCGCAGCATCGCTGCCGCGCCGAACCTCGTCGTCTCGCTCGTCTACCCGCTCAAAGGAAATGAGAAGGCGCTGGGGCTCGATTACCGCAAGAACGAGTTGCAGCGCGCTGCCGTCATGCGCGTCAAGAACACCAGGCAGATGGTGCTTGCCGGCCCGGTGGATCTCGTCCAGGGCGGGCGTGGGCTGATCGGCCGCTTCCCGGTAATGATCGACGCCGGCGGCGGCAGCAATCGCTTCTGGGGCATCGTCTCCGCCATCATCGACATCGACCGCCTCTATCGTGACAGCGGCCTCCTTTCCGAACAGCCCGGCATAGATATCGCCATAGCCGGGCGCGACGGCACCGGCGCGGAAGGGCAGGTCTTCTTTGGCGACCCCGCGATCTTCAAGCATTCGCCGGTCGGGATGACCGTGCTGTTGCCGGGCGGCTCCTGGCGCATCGCAGCCGTTCCCAGGGGCGGCTGGCCGACGACGGCCGGCAATGCCTGGTTCATCCGCGGATTGATCGTTCTCGGCGGCTTGATGATCATCCTGCCGATGGTGCTGACCGGTCGCCTGATGAGCGAGCGGCAGATGAACATCCGCGCGCTGAGGCACAGCAAGGCGCAGCTGCAAGAGCTCTCCCATCGGCTGAAGATCGCGCTGGACTCCTCGCAGATCGGCATTTGGGAGCTGGATATTGCGAGCGGCAAGCTGCTTTGGGACGACCGGATGCGCGAACTCTACGGTCGCGCCGGCTCCACCCGCGAGACCTATGAGGACTGGAGGAGCGCCCTTTATTCCGACGATCTCCAGCGCGCCGAGGCCGAGTTCGTAGAAGCGCTCGAGACGGGCGACGCCTACAACTCGGACTTCTGCATCTGCCTCCCAGACGGCAGTTTGCGTCACATTCGCGCGATCGGCTCTGCCTATATCGGCGCCGATGGCATGCGGAAGGTCGTCGGGGTCAACTGGGACGTCACCGCCGACTTCGAGACCCGCGAAACCCTGTTCGAAGCCAAGCGCATGGCCGAGGCGCACAGCGTCGAGCTCGAGGCGGCGCGCCATCGCATGGAATTCAATGCCCTGCACGATCCGCTGACCGGCCTGCCGAACCGCCGGTTCCTCGATCAGGTCCTGGCCGAGCGCAACAGGCATTTCGCGCCGGAAGCCCGGCTCAGCATATTCCACATGGACCTCGACCGGTTCAAGCAGATCAACGATACGCTCGGCCACGCCGCCGGCGACGAAATCCTGCGCCATGCCGCCGAGCTGCTCCGGGGCAATGCGGATGCCAGGGACTTCGTTGCTCGCATCGGCGGCGATGAGTTCGTCATCGTTCGCCAGGATGGCGGGATGGAACCGGACGCCACACTCGCGTCCCGCATCATTGAGGCGATGAGCGTGCCCGTCCGCTACAAGGACCAGGAGTGCCGCATCGGCGTCAGCATCGGCATTGCTGCCCAGGCCAAGGCAACGGATGATCTGTCGCACGTGCTGGTCAATGCCGATATTGCGCTCTACGAAGCCAAGCGCCGCGGCCGCAACCGGCACGAGACCTTTACCGGTGAGCTGAAGACGGCCGTTTTCAAGACCAAGCAAACGGCCGACGAGATCCTTCGCGGGCTGGAGCACAACGAGTTCATCGCCCATTTCCAGCCGCAGTTCTGCCCGCGATCCCTCGACATAACAGGTGTCGAGGCACTGGCGCGCTGGGATCATCCATCCAAGGGACTGCTCGGCCCGCATACCTTCCTGAAGACGGCGGAAGACATCAACGTGGTCGCGTCGATCGACCAGGCAATCCTGGAACAGGCGCTGTTCCAGATCTACCGCTGGGAGGCGGGCGGCATCCATATTCCCAAGGTCTCGGTCAATCTGTCCTATGCACGGCTTCACGATGAAAACCTGATCGATCGCCTCGAACAATTGCAAATTCCGGCGGGCCGCCTGTCCTTCGAACTACTGGAATCGATCTCCTTCGACGAGGGCGACGTGACGGTGCTTTCCAACATCCGCAGGATCAAGGAGCTCGGCATCGACATCGAGATCGACGATTTCGGCACCGGCTATGCCTCGATCCTGAGCCTTCTGAAGCTGACCCCGCGGCGGCTGAAGATCGATCGCCAGCTCGTCCTGCCGATCCTCGACTCGCCCGCCGAAAAGCGCCTCGTCGAATCGATCATCGATATCGGCACGTCGCTCGGCATCGAAGTGATCGCCGAAGGCGTCGAGACGCTGGAACACGCCCATATCCTGAAGGAACTCGGCTGCCACGGGCTGCAAGGCTATGCCTTCGCGCGGCCGATGAACGCCAACGACCTCGCGACCTTCGCCTTCGAGCGCCGCTGGCTTGCGGCCTGAGAAGCACGCCGGCCTGCTGCAAAAAACACGGTGCGTGCATTTTTCGCACCGGTAAGGCTTGGCAGCTTTGCCGCGAATCGCCATAAAAACAATTGCCTGCCTCCACGTCTTGGGATCGGCGGCATCACCTGCGGCAGTCGCTGATGCGACCGCCCTTTCGGGCCTCTAGGGCGTCCCGCTTCAAGGGCAACCCACTGAAGCGGAAAAGATGCTCTAGATTCAACATCCTGGTGCGTCCCCTGTGCGTTCTTTTGAAAGCACGGCGCTCTGGTGCCCGCTCTCCATGAAACCCGAACGAAGGGAACGGTACGATCGAATACGCGGGAAAATTGCTTTCTGTCTTCATTCTCGCCCCATTTGCGGGAAGCCTCCTTGCAATCTTCTTTCCGCCCGATCAACGCGGTGCGACAGCCTGGTTCGCAGGAACGATCGCGCTCCTGTGTTTCCTCGTCGCCGCCAGCCTCTATCCCTTCGTCACCTCGGGCGGCGTGCTGCGCTACGACATCGCCTGGCTCCCTGAACTCGGCCTCAATTTCACGCTCAGGATGGACGGCTTCGCCTGGCTCTTCACGGTGCTGGTGACAGCGATCGGCGTACTCGTCGTGATTTACGCCCGCTATTACATGGCCGCGGAAGACCCGGTGCCGCGCTTCCTGGCGCTGTTTCTTGCCTTCATGGGCTCGATGCTCGGCGTCGTGCTTTCAGGCAATCTCATCCTGCTTGCGGTCTTCTGGGAACTGACGAGCATCGTTTCGTTCCTCCTGATCGGCTACTGGCACCACAATGCCCATGCCCGCGACGGCGCCCGCATGGCGTTGACCGTGACCGGCACGGGCGGCCTCTGCATGCTCGTCGGCCTCCTGCTGATGGGCCGCATCGTCGGCAGCTACGACCTCGACGTCGTGCTGGCGTCGGGCGATCTGATCCGCAACTCGCCGCTCTATATGCCTGTCCTGATCCTGGTCCTGCTCGGCGCATTGACGAAAAGCGCGCAGTTCCCGTTCCACTTCTGGCTGCCGCACGCGATGTCGGCACCGACGCCGGTCTCCGCCTACCTGCACTCCGCAACCATGGTGAAGGCAGGCGTCTTCCTGCTTGTGCGCCTGTGGCCTGTGATGGCCGGTACCGAGGCCTGGTTCTGGATCGTCGGCCTTGCCGGGCTCTCCACCCTGCTGCTCGGCGCCTATTTCGCCATCTTCCAGCAGGACCTCAAAGGCCTGCTGGCCTATTCCACCATCAGCCATCTCGGCCTGATCACGGTGCTGTTGAGCCTCGGCAGCCCGCTTGCAGCCGTCGCCGCGGTCTTCCACATCGTCAACCACGCCACCTTCAAAGCGTCGCTGTTCATGGCGGCGGGCATCATCGACCACGAGACCGGCACGCGTGACATGCGCAAGCTCGGCGGGCTGATCCGCTACATGCCGGGAACGGCGGTGCTCGCCATGGTGGCGAGCGCTGCCATGGCTGGTGTTCCGCTTCTGAACGGCTTCATCTCGAAGGAAATGTTCTTCGCCGAGGCGATCGAAACGCACCAGGCCAACATCCTCGACACGATGACGCCCTACGTCGCGACGCTCGCCGGCATGTTCGCGGTCACCTATTCGCTACGCTTCATCCATAGCGTCTTCTTCGGCAACACGCCGGAGGATCTGCCAAAGGTGCCGCACGAGCCGCCGCGCTGGATGCGCGTACCGATCGAATTTTTGGTGCTCGCCTGCCTGGTCGTCGGCATCATTCCGGCGATCACCATTGGTCCGTTCCTGCACACGGCGGTCGTATCGATCCTGGGTGCCAGCACGCCACACTACAGCCTCTCCGTCTGGCATGGCTGGAACCTGCCGCTGATCATGAGCTTCGTGGCGCTGGCGGGCGGCGTCGGCCTCTATTTCCTGATGCGCAATTATCTTGCGACCAGCATCGAGGGGCCGCCGATCTTCCGCGTGCTGCACGGCCAGCGCATCTTCGAGCGCGTGCTCGTGACGCTCTCCTGGAAATGGGCGCGTTCGCTCGAACAACGGCTCGGCACCCGGCGGCTGCAGCCGCAGATGCGCTTCCTCGTCTTCATCGCCGTCGCCGCCGGTGCGCTGCCGCTGCTTCTGAGCAAATACGAGCTGCCGCCGCTTCTGGTTCGCAGCATCGATCCGGCCTTCGCGCTGCTCTGGGCGGTCGGCATCGCCTGCGCGATCGGCGCGGCGCTGCTGGCAAAATTCCACCGGCTCGCCGCGCTCGTGCTGCTTGGCGGCGCCGGTCTCACCACTTGCCTGACCTTCGTTTGGCTTTCGGCGCCGGACCTTGCCGTGACTCAGCTGCTCGTCGAGATCGTCACGACGGTCCTGATCCTGCTTGGTCTTCGCTGGCTGCCGAAGCGCATCGAGGATACGCAGGAATCGGAGCTGCTTTCGCTCAGGGTCCGCTTCCGCCGCCTGCGCGACTTCCTGCTGGCTATCGCCGCCGGCGGCGGCGTGGCGCTCATCGCCTATACGATGATGACCCGGCCGATGCCCGAGACGATCGCCAGCTACTTCCTCGAGCGCGCCTACAAGGAGGGCGGCGGCACCAACGTCGTCAACGTCATCCTCGTCGACTTCCGCGGCTTCGACACGCTCGGCGAAATCGCCGTTCTGGCAATCGTCGCGCTCACGGTCTTCGCTCTGCTCCTGCGCTTCCGCCCGCAGGCCGACAGTCTGGAGGCACCGGAACAGCAGCGCGTCCAGAACGCCTTCGACGACGACCACCCGGATCGCAGCAAGGGCGACAGCGTCGCCGAGTATCTGTTCGTGCCTTCTGTGATCATGCGCTGGATGTTCCCGGTCATCGGCATGCTCGCCGCCTATCTGTTCCTGCGCGGCCATGACCTGCCGGGCGGCGGCTTTGCGGCAGGCATCGCCATGTCGATCGGCTTTATCCTGCAATACATGTCCGGCGGCACCCGCTGGGTCGAGGAACGGCTGCGCATCCATCCGCTGCGCTGGATGAGCATCGGTCTGCTGGTTGCCGCGACCACCGGCATCGGCTCCTGGCTCTTCGGTTATCCGTTCCTCACCTCGCACGCGCAATACGTGACGCTGCCGATCGTCGGGAAGTTCCCGCTCGCCAGCGCGCTGTTCTTCGATCTCGGCGTCTTCTCGCTGGTGCTCGGCGCAACGGTGCTGATCCTCATCGCCCTTGCCCACCAGTCGATCCGTGCGCCGCGTGCCCATGCCCGCGCCACGCGGAGCGGAAAGGAGGCCCGCTAATGGAGATCATCCTCTCTGTCGCGATCGGCGTGCTGACCGCATCGGGCGTCTACCTGCTGCTGCGTCCGCGCACCTACCAGGTGATCATCGGCCTCTCGCTGCTTTCCTATGCGGTCAACCTCTTCATCTTCGGCATGGGGCGTCTTCGCGTGAACGCGCCGCCGGTGCTGGAACCCGGCGGCGTCGGCGACCTCAGCCGCTATACCGATCCGGTGCCGCAGGCGCTCGTCCTGACCGCGATCGTCATCGGCTTCGCGATGACCGCGCTCTTCCTCGTCGTGCTGCTCGCCTCGCGCGGCTTCACGGGCACCGACCACGTCGACGGCCGGGAGCAGCGCCATGACTAACTGGGTGCACCACCTGCTGATTCTGCCGATCCTGCTGCCGCTGATGGTCGGTGCCGCGATGATCCCGATCGACGAGCGCAACCGCATGCTGAAGGGCGTGATGGGCTTCGTCTCGACGCTCGCGCTTTTCATCCTCTCGATGGTGCTGATGCGCATCGCCTCGTTAGACGGCGCCCCCGCCGGCAGCGGCGTCTATCAACTCGGCAACTGGCCGGCGCCCTTCGGGATCGTGCTGGTGCTCGACCGCCTGTCGGCGCTGATGCTGTGCCTGACGAGCGGACTGGCGCTTGCCGCCCAGGCCTATTCGATCGCGCGCTGGCACACGGCCGGCCACCACTTCCATTCGCTGGTCCAGCTGCTGATCGCCGGTCTCAACGGCTCGTTCCTGACCGGCGACCTCTTCAACCTCTTCGTCTTCTTCGAGATGATGCTGGCGGCATCCTACGGCCTGCTGCTGCACGGCTCCGGGCCGCTCCGCGTCAAGGCGGGCCTGCATTACGTTGCTATCAACCTCGCTGCCTCATCGCTCTTCCTGATCGGCGTCAGCCTGATCTATGGCGCGACCGGCACGCTCAACATGGCCGATCTGTCGATGAAACTGGCGACGCTCTCGCCGGATGACCGCCAGATGGTTGAGGTCGGAGCGGGCGTGCTCGGCGTCGCCTTCCTGGTGAAGGCCGGCATGTGGCCCTTGAGCTTCTGGCTGCCGACAGCCTATTCGGCCGCGACACCGCCGGTGGCCGCCGTCTTCGCGATCCTGACCAAGGTCGGCATTTACGTCATCCTCAGGCTTTCGCTGCTGGTCTTCGGCGCCAGCGCCGGCGCTTCCGCAGGCTTCGGCCAACCGATCCTGCTTCTGGGTGGCCTGCTGACAATCGCCTTCGGCGCGATCGGCGTGCTGGCCTCCCAGGCAATGGGCCGTCTGGCCGCCTATTCGGTGCTCGTTTCTTCCGGCACCCTGCTCGCCGCAATCGGCCTCGGCCATCCGAGCATGATTGCCGGCGCGCTGTTCTATCTCGTCAGCTCGACACTGACGATCTCCGCCTTTTTCCTCTTGATCGAACTGGTCGAGCGTGGCCGTGACGCCGGCGCCGACGTTCTGGCGGTGACGATGGAAGCCTACGGCGATGCCGACGAGGACGAGGAGGAAGAAGTGGTCGGCGCCGCGATCCCCGGCACCATGGCGATCCTCGGCCTCTGCTTCTGCCTTTGCGCCCTGCTGCTCGCCGGCCTGCCGCCGCTCTCCGGCTTCGTCGCCAAATTCGCGATCCTCGGCGGTCTTTTCGGCCTGTCGGGAGCCGAAGCCACTCCGGCGATTTCCGCAGCCGACTGGACCTATGTCACCCTCTTGATCGTCTCCGGTCTCGCCGCGATGATCGCCATGAACCGCGTCGGCATCCGCACTTTCTGGGCGTCGATTGAAAACACCGTGCCGCGGGTGGTCGTCATCGAGATCACACCCGTCGTCGTGTTGCTCGCCACCTGCATATACCTCAGCGTGCAGGCCGGCCCGACGATGCGCTACATGCAGGCGACGGCGGACTCGCTTCTGAACCCGGCAGGCTATGCAGAACGCGTACTCACCGCACCGCGGGCGGGAGGGCAATAGCCGATGCGCACCTGGTTTCCCTACCCGCTTCTTTCGGCGGGTTTGCTCGCCATCTGGCTGCTGCTCAATCAGTCGGTCGCCCCCGGCACGATCCTCATGGGTTCCGTGCTCGCCACCGGTCTCGGCTGGGTGACGCTCAAGCTCGGTCTCGCCCGTTCGCACCCGCGGCGGGTCCTGCTGATGCTGCGTTTCGGCTTTACCATTGCGCTCGACATCATCCGATCCAACCTGGCCGTCGCTGCCGTCATTCTAAGGGGCCGACGCAGACCGCCGAATTCCGGCTTCCTGACCGTCGATATCGATCTCGATGACGAAAATGCCCTGGCGCTGCTCGCCTGCGTCATGACGGCGACGCCGGGAACGGCCTGGCTCGAATACGATCGCCTGCGCAAATCCCTGCTCTTCCATGTGCTCGACATGGAGAACGAGCGCGTTTGGATCGATACGGTCAAGCGCTACGAGGCCGCCTTGAAGGAGATATTCGGATGATGGAACTCACGATCATCTGGTCGATCCTGATTGCCCAGATCATGCTCGGCCTGGCTATGGCCTTCGCCTTCTACCGCATGGTGAGAGGACCGCGCGCGCAGGATCGCATCCTCGGCCTCGACACGCTCTACATCAACGCCATGCTGATGCTGCTCACCTTCGGCATCCGCACGGCAAACTCGATCTATTTCGAATCGGCGTTGATCGTCGCGCTGATCGGTTTCGTTTCGTCGATCGCCTTCGGCAAGTTCCTGATGCGCGGGGAGATCATCGAATGAGCCATGTCACCGACCTTCCCGTCTGGGCGGCCATTCTGGTCTGCGGGCTCACCGTTCTGGGCGCTGCCATAGCGCTGATCGGCTCGGTCGGCCTGCTGCGGTTTACCAGCTTTTACGAACGGCTGCATGCGCCGACGCTGGCAACCAGCGGCGGCGTGCTGCTGATCTGCACAGCCTCGATCATCTGCTTCGCCGTGCTGCAGAGCCGCTGGGTGTTCCACGAAATCCTGATCATCGTCTTCGTTCTCGTCACCACACCGATGACGCTGATGCTGCTCGGGCAGGCCGCACTCTATCGCGACCGCGTGGAAGAAAAACACGGCGTGCCGCTCAAGCAGCGTCCGCCGCGCGAAGAACCGGTAGAATAGGTTTCAGCTTGCGCAAAGACGCAGAAAGCCGCCAACAAATTTCTGCAATGCGCTGGCCTATTCGCCGCGGCCCCTGAACCGTCGCTGATAGGCGGGATCGTAGAGCGAACTCTCGCGGAAATCGGAGGCTTCGAGCCCCGGGCCGACGAAGATCAGCGCCGTGCGCTCGATCGGCTCTTCCGCGACCTTGGCGGCGATGTCCCCGAGCGTTCCACGCACCACCCGCTCGTCCGGCCAGGAGGCTTTAACGACGATAGCAACAGGGCAATCGGCGCCATAAAGCGGCGTCAGTTCCTCGACCACCTGCTGGAGCGCGTGGATGGCGAGATGGATCGCCAGCGTCGCGCCGGTGGCGCCGAAGGCGGAAAGCGTTTCGCTGTTCGGCATCGGCGAGGCACGGCCGGAGACGCGGGTCAGCACCAAGCTTTGAGCCACCGCCGGAATGGTCAATTCGCGCCCGAGCGCTGCGGCCGCCGCCGCAAAAGACGGCACGCCCGGCGTCATCGTGTAGGCGATGCCGTGCTTCTCCAGTCTCCGGATCTGCTCGGCCACCGCACTCCAAACCGAGAGGTCGCCAGAATGGAGCCGCGCCACGTCGAGGCCTTCGGCAGCTGCCTTCACATATTCCGCCTCGATTTCGTCCAGCGACATCGGCGCGGTATCGACGATACGCGCACCCGGCGGGCAATACTGCAGCAGCTCCGGCGAAACGATCGAGCCGGCATAGAGGCAGACCGGGCAACGCCCGATCAGGTCGCGACCGCGCACCGTGATCAGGTCCGCAGCACCCGGACCGGCGCCGATGAAATGTACCGTCATATCTAGCTCTCTTTTTGTTTCACGCGGTTCCGGACGCCAATCCGCTTCACACTTTTGCTGGAACCGCTCTCTTGTTCTTACGCAATCCCGGACGCAAAACCGCTTCGCAGTTTTGCTGGTACTGCTCTAGCTCTTCATCCAGGACCACTGGGTCACCGGCATGGCCGGCCGCCAGCCGGTCATTGCGCCGACCGGGCCGGCCCTGGCGATATCGATGCGGATCAGCGAGCCGCCGAACCGCGCGTGGTGATCGAGCAGCACCGCTTCCATGTCCGTTGTCACCGCGTTGGCGACCAGACGTCCACCAGGCCCGAGCGCCGCGATCGCCGCCTCCATCACGCCGGCTTCGCTGCCGCCGCCGCCGATGAAGATCGCATCGGGCTGCGGCAGGCCGGCAAGGGCGGCCGGCGCATCACCTTCGACCACCGTCAGCCCGGGCACACCGAACATCGTCGCATTGCGGCCGATGCGGGCCGCACGCTCCGGCGACACTTCGATAGAGATCGCGCGCATGGTCGGGTCGGCGAGCATCCATTCGATACCGATCGAGCCGGAGCCGCCGCCGATATCCCAGAGCAGTTCGCCCTTGCGCGGCGCCAGTGCTGACAGCGTCAAAGCCCTGACCTCGCGCTTGGTGATCTGCCCGTCATGCTCGAACAGCGCGTCGTCGCGGCCGGCCGCAAGCGGCAGGATGCGTGCGCCCTCGTCGGCCGTCACCTCTATGGCGCAGACATTCAAGGGGTGCACGAGGCCGAGCATGAAACGCGAAGCGATTTGCGTCGTGACCCGTTCGCCGGCGCCACCAAGCGCCTCCAGAACCGTCAGCCGCGACTGACCGAATCCGCTTGAAACCAGCAGCTCGGCAAGGTCCCGCGGACCTGCTCCATCCGACGTCAGCGTCAGCACGCGAGCCCCCGGATGCAAATGCGGCCGCACCAGATCGAGCGGGCGTCCGTGCACCGAGACGAGCGTCGCATCCTGCAAGGCCCAGCCCAGCCGCGAGGCGGCAAGGCTGATCGACGACGGTGCGGGGAGCGTGCGGATTTCGGCAGACGCAATACGGCGCGCCAGCGTCACCCCGACGCCGAAGAAGAATGGGTCGCCCGAGGCAAGCACCACCACGGGGCTGCCACGGCGACCGACGATTTCCACCACCGAGCGCTCGAGCGGGCTCTGCCAATGATGAGCCTCGCCTGTGATAAGGGGAGCGGCGAGCTCCAGGTGGCGATGACCGCCATAGACGACGGGTGCCTCGGCGATCAACCGCTTGGCCTCGTCGCCGAGACCCGCTACACCATCTTCACCGATACCGATGACGGTCAGCCAGGGGGAGACGATGGCGGGTTCGCTGTTCGACACGTCAGCCATGGAAAAACCTCGCGTTCTGATATTGGGCGGCACCACCGAGGCGCGCGAACTGGCGCGCCGGTTGGCCGAAGACGCCCGCTACGACACCGCAATCTCGCTTGCCGGTCGTACCGCCGACCCGCGGCCGCAGCCGGTCAAGACCCGCATCGGCGGTTTCGGCGGCGCTGATGGGCTGGCGCACTTCCTGCGCGACGAAAACATCGCCCTGCTGGTCGACGCCACGCATCCCTTTGCCGCGCGCATATCGCACAACGCCGCGGAAGCGGCGCAACGAACCGGAATTCCGCTGCTTGCCCTGCGCCGACCGGAATGGCTGCCCCTGCCCGGCGATCGCTGGACCACCGTCGACAGCGTTGTCGAAGCGGTGAGCGCGCTTGGCGATCGCCGCCGGCGCGTCTTCCTCGCCATCGGCAGGCAGGAGGCTTTCCACTTCGAGGCAGCCCCGCAGCACAGCTACGTTATCCGCAGCGTCGATCCGGTCACTCCACCGCTTAACCTGCCCGACCAGGAGGCAATCCTGGCGACCGGCCCCTTCAAGGAAGCCGACGAGGCTGTGCTGCTCGAGAGCCGGAAGATCGACGTGATCGTCGCCAAGAACAGCGGCGGCAGCGCCACCTATGGCAAGATCGCCGCGGCGCGCCGGCTCGGCATCGAGGTGATCATGGTCGAGCGGCGCAAACCGACGGACGTGCCCGCCGTTAGCAGTTGCGGCGAGGCACTCGACCGCATCGCTCACTGGCTCGCCCCCGCATAGAAGCGCGGCGTGTAGACGAGATCGGGCTGCCCATCCCGCTCGACGATGCGGGTTTCCGGAGAGCCGATGATGACGCAGGTCGCCATGTCGGCGCGATTGGCATCGGCTTCGCTAAGCGGCATCACCGCGATCCGCTCGTCCGGCCGTCCGGCCGCGCGGCCGAAGATGACCGGCACCGTTGCCGGCAGCACACCGCGCAGGATCTCGAAGGCTTCGCCGAGTTGCCACGGGCGTGCCTTGCTGATCGGATTGTAGAGCGCAATGACGAGGCCTGCTTCGGCCGCCAGCCGCAAGCGCCGGGTGATGACTTCCCAGGGCTTCAGGTTGTCGGAGAGAGACATCGCGCAGAAATCATGACCGAGCGGCGCGCCGATACGGGCGGCGACGGCGAGCATCGCGGTCACGCCGGGCGTAATCACCAGTTCGACCGATTTCCATTCCGCCGGCCCCTTGTCGATCGCCTCGCAGACTGCAGCCGCCATCGCAAAGACACCGGGATCGCCGCCGGAGACCATGCAGACCTTCACGCCGGCAGCAGCCCGCGTCAGCGCCACCTGTGCCCGGTCGAGCTCCTCGCGATTGTCGGAGGCGACGCGCAGCTGGTCGGGACGCAGGTTCAGCCGATCGAGATAGGGAAAATAGCCGTAAAACTCTTCCGCCGCCGCAACAGCTTCCGCCGTCTCCGGCGTCATCTGCTTCGGGCTGCCCGGGCCGGTGCCGACCACATAGAGCGTACCGGTCATGGCCTGTCCTTCCAGCCGGGCACGAGCACCAGCGAGAAATAGGGCGCCTCGTCATCGGCCTTGTCGGCCAGCGCCGTCATCGCCGCGTTCTTCATCGTGCCGCGCTCGACATAGACGGCCTGGTCGAGACGACCCGAGGCGGCAAGCGCCCGGCGGATCTTCGGCAGGTTGCGGCCGACCTTCATGATGACGGCGGCTTCCGTGTCCCCAAGTCGCCGGCCAAGCTCGGCCTCGGCCATGGTGCCCGGAAGCACGGAGAGAACATCATCGCCCTGCACCAACGGCAGGCCGGCAAGCGACCAGCAGCCGGACATCGCGGTAATGCCGGGGATTACCTCGACCGGGAAACGGTTGGCCAACCGTACATGCAGATGCATGTAGGAGCCATAGAACAGCGGATCGCCTTCGCTGAGGACCGCGACCGTGCGCCCGGCAAGAAGATGCGTCGCCACGGCTTCGGCGGATGCATTGTAGAAATCGGTGATCTGGCTCTTGTAGGCGCCGTCGTCCTTGTCGATTTCGGTCGTCACCGGATAGTAGAGCGGCAGCTCCAGGAGATCGGGCTTCAGCAGACCTTCGACCACGGCGCGGCCGTTGCCGCTGCGCCCGGCCTTGGCGAAATAGGCAAGCACATCGGCCTCGCCCAGTGCCTTCACCGCCTTGACCGTCAAGAGCTCCGGATCGCCGGGGCCGGTTCCAACGCCGATCAGGCGCCCCACGCCGGCGCCGCTCACAGGCCCGGCCTCGCGAGCGAATTCAGCGCCGCAGCGGTCATGGCGCTGCCGCCGAGGCGACCGCGCACGATGGCGAAGGGAACGCCGTAGGAATTCTCGGCGAGCGCATCCTTCGATTCCGCCGCGCCGACGAAACCGACGGGCATGCCGAGGATTGCCGCCGGCTTCGGCGCTCCGTCCCGCAGCATTTCGAGCAGGAAAAACAGGGCCGTCGGCGCGTTGCCGATCGCCACGACCGAACCGGCCAGACGCTCGCTCCAGAGTTTGAGCGCCGCGGCAGAGCGGGTGTTACCGATCTCGGCGGCAATCTCAGGCGTGCGCGGATCGCGCAGCGTGCAGATCACCTCGTTGCCGGCCGGCAGCCGTGCGCGGGTAACACCGTGAGCGACCATCTCGGCATCGCAGAGGATCGGTGCGCCGGCCTTGAGCGCCGCGCGGGCCGAGGTCACGAAATCGGGAGAGAAGACGAACTGCTTGGTCGCTTCGACCGAGCCGCAGGCATGCACCATGCGCACCGCCAGATCCGCTTCCTCCTCAGAGAAACCGGAAAGGTCGGCCTCGGCGCGGATGATGGCGAAGGAACGCTCGTAGATGGCGTTGCCATCGCGGATGTAATCATACTCAGGCATGTCTATTCCTGTTCGAACGCTGCCGAGACGCGCGCAGCTCCGAGCCGTGTAAGACAGGACTGCGCCGATTCGCCAGCGTCTTTGTTTTGCCGCACCAGCCGGCCGAGCCGGGCGAGCGCGGATTTCACTCCATTCTCATCGGTGTAGGCGCTTGGCAAGCCGTTCGCAGCCCCATTTACGACAAGCCCGTATCCTGATGGCGCACCGGCCAGCGTCAGCTCCGACCGCCTCGGTCGGGCACAGCCCTTGGCGCAGCCGGACAGATGGACGGTAAGCGAGCCGTCGAGCAGCTCGGGCGCCATCTCGACAAGGCTTTGTGCCATGCCCTTGGTCTCCATCCAGGCGGAGGCACAGCCCTTGCTGCCGGCGCAGGTGGCGATCGCGTTGCGCGGGTCGTCTTCGACGATGCGAAAACCATGCGCCGCTGCCAGGCTCTGGGCGACAGCCGCGGTCTCGTGGCTGAGGCCAAGCACGAAGAAGGCGTGCCCCGGCGCAAGCCGGATCGCAGTGGCGCCAAGCTCCTGGACCTGATGGAGGAAGGCCGCCAGCGCGGAGGCTTCCACCTGGGCAAAGGCAAGGCCGAGACCAAGAACGACCCCGGCGTCACCGAGGTCATGACTGCCGGGAATCGAGGCCGAACTCAGAACTGCCGGACATTCGGACAATGCCTCGCACCGACAAAGGGCGCGGATTTCTGCCGGGTCCAGATCGCGCCCGCGCGCCGTCGTGCCGAGGCTCGCCAGTTTTTCGAGAATGGTGATCAAGGCCGGCACGACCGCGTTGCCGGCAAACGTCCCGATGATCGATCCCTTCGCTGCCGTCCCGCCCAGCGACAGCAGCCATCCAGAGCCGTCGGGCGTCGAAAGCGCCTGAAGGCGAATATCGGCAACCACAGCACCAAGACCAAAGCGTCCGCCACCGTCGATGACGACCGACAATTTGGGCGCAAGCCTCAGCATCGGCCGGCGCGCCTGCAGGGCTTCCCGAAGCCCTGCCGCGATCGATCGGGGATCGGCGATCTCTGTCGGATCGATACCGGCCAATGGCGGCACCTCAATCGCAAGGCCCTCGGCGATCATGATCTCGGCATCCCCGATCGCCTGCGCCAGCGCCGGCACCGTCGCCTCGCTCAGGCCGCGCAACTGCAGGTTTCCGCGCGCGGTGATCTCGATGATGCCGTTGCCGAAGGTCTCGGCGGCGGCCGCAAGCGCGATGACCTTGGGAATGGTCAGGCTGCCGTCATCGGGCCTGAGCCGCACGAGCAGCCCGTCGCCGGTCTGCATCGGTGCGGCGAGCGACGGACAGGCGCCGCGCCGCATCGAGGCGCTGGCACCGGGTTCTGCAGTCGATGGAAGGGCACAGGTGCTCATCAAATCCGTCATCGCTCGAGGTTCTCCTCCCTGAAGAAGCCCCTTAAGACGCTATAACACAGCCGCAAACCTTGAGTGAGATCAATCACGGCGCGGTCTGTCCGGCGTCCTCACTCCTCGAAGTCGACACCTTTGCGAAGCAGGTAGATGTCCATGATCCAGCCCATCCTCTCGCGCGCCGCCGCTCGGGTTTCGAGGATCCGGTCCTTCACCTCGGCAACGCGGCCGGAAATGACGATCTCATCCGGCGTACCGAGATAGGCGCCCCAGTAGATCTCGGCATCCGGATCGTCGATCCGCTGAAACGCCTGCTCGCCGTCGAGCATCACGACGGAAGTCTGGCTCTTTTCCGGAAAGCTCTCGTGCAACCGGCGCCCGGTGGTGATCTCCACCGGCTTGCCGACGAGGTTCAGCGGAATGCGGTGGCTGGCGCAGAGCGCCTGCAGGCTGGTGATCCCCGGAACGACGTCATAGTCGAAGGCAACCTGCCCGCGCGCCTTGACCCGCTCGACGATGCGGATGGTGCTGTCATAGAGCATCGGATCGCCCCAGACGAGAAACGCGCCGGTTCCATCCTCGCCCAATTCCTTCGCCAGCAACCCCTCGTAGATCGCGGCAATCTGGGCGTGCCAGTCGTCGACGCTGCCGTCGTAGCTGACGCCCTCGGTGCGGCGCACCGGCACAGCGAATTCGACCGTGCGGCTGTCGCCGCGCGTCACGTAGCGGGCGCAGATGTCGCGGCGCACTTCGGCCAGCTCGGTCTTCTTCGCCCCCTTGGTCGGGATGAACAGCACGTCGGCGCGGTTCAGCGCATTGATCGCCTGTACCGTCATATGCTCCGGATTGCCCGAACCGATGCCGATGATCAGAATTTTGCGCATGTCCTCGCCTCCGCCTGCCTTCTCTCGGCGTGTTTGGCGGATCGCCGTCTCCGGCGCAAGACCTCACCGCGACAGCGGAAACGTCAACGCCGACCTCAGTTCATTTCGGCGACAGCCGGATCTTCGGGAAGCCGCCAGTCGATCGGATCAAAACCCTTGGATTCCAGGAAGGCATTGGCCTGGGAGAAATGCCGGCAGCCGAGAAAACCGGAATGGGCCGACAAGGGCGAAGGATGCGGCGCGCGCAGCACCAGATGGCGCGACCGGTCGACGAAGGCCGCCTTCTTCTGCGCGTAGGAACCCCAGAGCATGAAGACGACGGGATGATCCGCCTCGTTGACCGCGCGGATGATTGCGTCCGTGAACTTCTCCCAACCGCGCCCCTGGTGTGACGCCGCATTGCCGCGCTCCACCGTCAGCACGCTGTTTAAGAGCAGCACACCTTGCTTCGCCCAGCTTTCGAGGAAGCCGTGTCGCGCCGGCGGAATGCCGAGATCTGTATTCAGTTCCTTATAGATGTTGACGAGCGAGGGCGGTGTTCGGATACCGGGGCGCACGCTGAAGCAGAGCCCGTGCGCCTGGCCGTCGCCGTGATAGGGGTCCTGGCCGAGGATGACGACGCGCACTTTGTCGAGCGGCGTCAGGTCGAGCGCGCGGAAGTATTCAGGTCCCCGCGGAAAAATCTGTCTGCCTTCGTTCCTTTGGGCGAGCAGGAACTGCTTGAGCTCGGCCATATAGGCGCTGGAAAATTCCGGCGCCAGCGCTGCCTTCCAGCTCTCTTCGAGCTTCACCGCCGTTTCCATCGCACCTCCGGTCCATCAATTGCCTTTGAGGCCAGCAATTTAGGCCGCCCGACCGCCATCGCAAGCCCCATCGCGGATGTTGCACGGCTTTTGCCTGGAGCGGATGGGCGCGCCGGACGCCGCGCTAGCCGTCTACAAGAGCATTGTATTTCAATGGATACAACGCTAATCAGGAAGCGATATCGTTGTATCCTAAGAGATATCACGCTTCGTTGGAGGAAATCGATGATCAAGAGAAGAGACTGGCTGAAGGGCCTGGTGTTGACACTCTGCCTCGCCTGGGCCGGTACCACCGTCATGCCGGCATCGGCGCAGGCCGAAGAGAAGGTAACGGTCTTTGCGGCCGCTAGCCTCAAGAACGCGCTCGATGCGATCAATGCCGAGTGGCGGAAGGAAAGCGGCAAGGAAACGACCGTTTCCTACGCGGCAAGCTCGGCACTCGCCAAGCAGATCGAACAGGCCGCACCAGCCGATGTCTTCATCTCCGCCGATCTTGCCTGGATGGACTATCTCACGGACAAGAAGTTGATCAAGGACGACACCCGCTCCAACCTGCTCGGCAACCGCATCGTACTCGTTTCCGGCAAGGCCGACGCAGCAGCCGTCGATATGAAGCAGGGCTTCGACCTGGCAGCCATGCTCGGCGACGGTCGCCTCGCCATGGGTGCCGTCGATTCCGTTCCGGCCGGCAAATACGGCAAGGCGGCGCTCGAAAAGCTCGGCGCCTGGAAGGCCGTAGAGCCCAAGGTCGCCGGCGCCGAAAGCGTGCGCGCGGCACTCCTCCTCGTCTCGCGCGGCGAAGCACCCTATGGCATCGTCTACCAGACCGACGCGGCCGCCGACCCGGGCGTGAAGGTCGTCGGTACCTTCCCGGAAGACAGCCATCCGCCGATCATCTATCCGATTGCGATTACCGCCGAGAGCAAGAGCCCGGATGCCGCCGCCTATGTCGACTTCGTCAAGTCGGCGAAGGCAGCCGCCCTCTTCGAAAAGCAGGGCTTCACCGTCCTTAAGTAATCGGCCTGAAAAGACGGTGGATCTCGGCTGTCCAGAGGCAGGCGAAGCATCTATCGTCACGCGTCGCCCGCGCCCAAACGCGGGCGACGCAATCATTCGTCAGAGGCAGGGGCGGATGCAGGCGGACAGCCACATCTCACCAGCCTCGTATCGGGGAGCGACATCTGTTGGACTGGCTTGCAGTGAGCGATGCGGAATGGACGGCGATCCTCTTGAGCCTGCGCGTCGCAACCGTCGCGATGATCTGCAGCCTGCCCTTCGCGCTCGCCATCGCCATGCTGCTCGCGCGCGGCCGCTTCTGGGGCAAGACGCTGCTGAATGGTCTCGTTCACCTGCCGCTGATCCTGCCGCCGGTCGTTACCGGCTTCCTGCTGCTCCTGCTCTTCGGGCGCCGCGGACCGCTCGGCGCCTTCTTTGCCGACTACTTCGGTTTGGTCTTCTCCTTCCGCTGGACGGGCGCGGCGCTCGCCAGCGCGGTCATGGCCTTTCCGCTGATGGTGCGCAGCATCCGCCTGTCGATCGAAGCAATCGACCGCAAGCTCGAGGACGCAGCGACCACGCTCGGCGCCAGCCCGCCCTGGGTCTTTGCCACCGTCACCCTGCCGCTGATCATCCCCGGCATCATCGCCGGCATGATCATCGCCTTTGCCAAGGCGATGGGCGAGTTCGGCGCGACGATCACCTTCGTCTCCAACATTCCCGGCGAGACACAGACGCTGTCGTCTGCGATCTACACCTTCACCCAGGTGCCGGGTGGCGACGCCGGTGCCATGCGACTGACGATCATTTCGGTCGTCATTTCCATGGCCGCGCTCATCTTCTCCGAACTGCTGGCGACATTCGCCGCCCGTCGGGTGGCGGCCCAATGAGCCTCACCATCGAAGCCCGCCACCAGTTCGGCAGTTTCTCGCTCGATGCCGCCTTCACCTCGGACGGCGGCGTTACCGCGCTGTTCGGTCGCTCCGGCTCCGGCAAGACCTCGCTGATCAATATCATCGCCGGGTTGTTGAAGCCGCAAAGCGGTCGCGTTGTGCTCGATGGCGACGTCATCGCCGACAGCGAGCGCCGGATTTTTACCCCGGTGCATCGCCGCCGCTTCGGCTATGTCTTCCAGGAAGCACGCCTCTTTCCGCATTTGAGCGTGCGCCGCAATCTCGCCTATGGCCGCTGGTTCGCCGGCAAGAGCGGCTCCGGTGGCGACTTTGCGCGCATTGTCGAGATGCTCGGGATCGGCCATCTGCTGGAACGCAACCCTTCAGCCCTGTCCGGTGGCGAACGGCAGCGCGTCGCGATCGGCCGTGCGTTGCTCGCCGCACCGCGCCTGCTCCTGATGGATGAGCCGCTCGCCGCACTCGACGAGGCCCGCAAGGCCGAGATTCTGCCCTATCTCGAACGGCTGCGTGACGATGCCGGCATCCCGATCGTCTATGTCAGCCATTCCGTCGGCGAAGTCGCCCGGCTGGCGCGCCGCGTCGTCGTCCTCGAAAACGGCCGGGTCACCGCATCGGGCGCGGCCGCCGAGGTCTTGAGCGCGCCGGCCGCCATGCTCGCCACCGGCAGGCGCGAGGCCGGCGTCCTGCTGGAAGGCGAGGTCGAGGGAACCGATCCGTCCCACGAACTGACGACGGTCCGGGTCGGACGGGAACGGCTGCGCATTGCGGGTGTCAGCGCGGCACCCGGCAGCAGGCTTCGCGTGCACGTCGCCGCGCGCGACGTCATGTTGGCGACATCAAGACCTGTGGAGATCAGCGCGCTCAACGTGCTGGAAGGGCGCATCCTTGCGATCGCGACGGAGGAAGACGGCAGCGTCGATGTCAGGGTGACTTGCGGCGATGCGACGATTGCCGCCCGCATCACTCGGTTTTCACGCGACGCGCTTGCGCTTGTTCCTGGCAAGACGGTCTACGCCATCATAAAATCGGTGGCGATCGATCACTGAGCTTTGCCCGGAACGACCTCGCCAGCGCCTGCTGGCGGATCGCTGCCGCGAACGGATTCGAGCCAGGCAAGATCCTCGGCGATCGCGGCTTGCGTTTTTTCCTCCATCTTGCGGTAGCGCCGGATCAACGTGTCGCCGAAAGGTGTCACCTGCGCCCCGCCACCCTGTTTGCCGCCGCGCTGCGACTCGACCGAAGGCTCGGAGAACATCCGGTTCAAAGCATCGACCAGCAGCCAGGCGCGCCGATAGGACATGTCCATCGCCCGGCCGGCCGCAGAGATCGACCCGGTCTCGCGGATCAACTCCAACAGCATGATCTTGCCGCGGCCGAGCCGGGCGGCGGGCGGAAAATCGATGCGCAGGACGGGGCGAAGATCGGGGCGGCTCTCACTCATGCGGGCGAGCATAGAAGCTCCCCGGGCAAACCGGAAGTCCGCCCGATGGCGAGGCGGACCAGCTTTCCCAAACAAAGTGAGCCGGCAAACCCTAGCTTTCGAGCAATGGCCAGATAGCAGGTCTTGATCTCGCGGCGGCGGCATGCACCGATGACCGTGACACGTCCTGCCCGAAAGTACCTCCCCATGCCCGGTCCCGCGCTTGATCCCATCGCCACCGATACCGCCCTGCCCGCCAAGGCCGACGTCG
Source organism: Ensifer sp. Root278 (assembly GCF_001429285.1). Taxonomy (GTDB): domain Bacteria; phylum Pseudomonadota; class Alphaproteobacteria; order Rhizobiales; family Rhizobiaceae; genus Ensifer. Next base: position 44,185 of record NZ_LMJJ01000041.1, on the reverse strand, counting down.
TCATCGTCGGTGGTGGTATCATCGGCGTCAGCACAGCCCTCTTCCTCGCCGAACGCGGCATCGATGTCGTGCTTTGCGAGAAAGGCATGCCCGGAGCGGAGCAGTCGAGCCGCAACTGGGGCTGGGTGCGGGTCATGGGCCGCGACGAGCGCGAGATCCCACTGGCGATCGAGGCGCTGAGGATCTGGGACACGCTCGACGCCCGCATTGGCGGCGAGACCGGCTTTCGCCGCAGCGGCATTCTCTACATCTCCGAGAATGAACGTGATGTCGCCAACCGCGATGCCTGGCTCGCAATGGCCCAACCCTATGGCGTCGACAGTCGGCAGCTTGGCGCTGATGCGACCGCGGCGGCAATGCCGGGCGCCGCCCTTCGCTATGAAGGTGCGCTCTTCACCCCAAGCGACGGCCGGGCAGAACCGCAAAAGGCCGTGCCCGCGATCGTCGCCGGCGCTCGCCGCGCCGGGGCACGCATCGTCACCGGCTGCGCCGTGCGCGGCGTCGAGAGGACGGCCGGGCGGATCTCCGCGGTTGTGACCGAGAAGGGTCGCATCGAAACTTCGACGGTCGTCGTCGCCGGCGGTGCCTGGTCGCGACTGTTGCTCAAGAGCCTTGGCATCCGCCTGCCGCAACTGAAAGTGCGCAACACGGTCTTGAGAACCGGCCCGGCTTCCGGGGGACCGGAAGGCGCCGGCGCAACCGCAACTTACGCCTACCGCAAGCGGTTCGACGGCGGCTACACGATTGCCGATGGCGCGGCCAATCTGCACGCGATCGTGCCCGACAGCTTCGCGTTCTTCCGCGATTTCCAGCCGGCGCGAAAGGCGGAAGGCGAGGCCGTGCAGGTCGGCCTCAGCGCCCAGAGCTGGAACGAGCTGTTCGAAATCGGCGCCGTCCCGCTCGATCGCCCGGGCGCCTTCGAGCGCCACCGCGTGCTCGATCCCAACCCGGATTCCCGCCGCGCACTTCATGCTCTCGACGCCGCCGCAAAAGCCTTCCCGTTTCTGCGTGAGACCAAGGTGCAGCAGATCTGGGCCGGCCTCATCGACGTGACGCCGGATGCCGTTCCGGTGATTTCAGCGGCAGAAGGCGTTCCGGGACTGATCATCGCGACCGGATTTTCGGGCCACGGTTTCGGCATCGGACCGGGCGCCGGGCACCTCGTTGCGGATCTCGTGACCGGAGATATACCGGTCGTCGACCCCACCCCATTCCGGCTCTCGCGCTTCCTCGACGGGACGCCGATTACGATCGCCCCGCCGGTTTGATCGCCGTACGGCGAAACGCCCGCGAAAGAAAATTACAAGCAGCGACCGGCAAGGCCATGCGCAACACAACGCGTGAGCGCACTCCCGGCAGGATTCTATCTTTCTTCGTCTGCCCCTGCCCCGCAACACGGAAAGACCTTCATAAGCCCCGGAACTCGTGGCAGTCTGTGAGTATTCCCGTCGGGAGAGCGGGGCTTAGGAGGAGTGTACGCAGACCTCAGGCAGAGGAGCCGTGTGAGGTCGGAACGTACGTCTTCGCATATGTCAGTCCGATCGTTTTCCCGATTTAGAGCATTTCCAGCAAAACTGCGTAGCGGTTTTGCGTCCGGAAATGCGTGAAAACAGAGATGAAGAGCGGTTCAATTGGAACCGATCTTTGATTTGGTGCGCTGCGCACTCCGGAGGAGGCCGGAAACTGCATGAGCGATCTCGATCGACTTAGCCTGCATGTCCCCGAACCCGCCGTTCGGCCCGGTGGCCAGCCGGATTTCTCCAACGTCAAGATCCCGAAGGCCGGCTCCGTTCCGCGCCCGGAGGTGGACGTCGCGCCGGAAGAGATGCGCGATCTCGCCTATTCGATCATTCGCGTCTTGAACCGTGACGGCGAAGCGGTCGGCCCCTGGGCCGGTCTGCTGTCCGACGACGAGCTTCTGGCTGGTCTCAAGCACATGATGACGCTGCGCGCCTTCGACGCGCGCATGGTGATGGCGCAGCGTCAGGGCAAGACCTCGTTCTACATGCAGCACCTGGGCGAAGAGGCCGTTAGCTGCGCCTTCCGCAAGGCGTTGGTGAAGGGTGACATGAACTTCCCGACCTATCGCCAGGCCGGTCTTCTGATCGCCGACGGCTATCCCATGGTCGAGATGATGAACCAGATCTTCTCGAACGAGAGCGATCCCTTGCGCGGCCGGCAGCTGCCGATCATGTATTCCTCCAAGGAGCATGGCTTCTTCACCATCTCCGGCAACCTCGCAACCCAATATGTGCAGGCTGTCGGCTGGGCGATGGCGTCGGCGATCAAGCGCGACACCAAGATCGCCGCGGCCTGGATCGGTGACGGCTCGACGGCGGAATCGGACTTCCACTCGGCGCTGGTCTTTGCCTCCACCTACAAGGCGCCTGTCATCCTCAACATCGTCAACAATCAGTGGGCGATCTCCACCTTCCAGGGCATCGCGCGCGGCGGCTCCGGCACCTTTGCCGCCCGCGGCCTCGGCTTCGGCATTCCGGCGCTGCGCGTCGACGGCAACGACTATCTCGCCGTCTACGCAGTCGCCAAATGGGCGGCCGAGCGCGCAAGGCGCAATCTCGGCCCGACGCTGATCGAATACGTCACCTATCGCGTCGGCGCGCATTCGACCTCCGACGACCCGAGCGCCTACCGACCGAAGACGGAATCGGAGGCCTGGCCGCTCGGCGATCCCGTCCTCCGGCTGAAAAAGCACCTGATCCTGCGCGGCGCCTGGTCCGAAGAGCGCCACACCCAGGCGGAAGCCGAAATCGTCGATGCGGTAATCCAGGCACAGAAACAGGCCGAAGGCCACGGCACCTTGCATGCCGGCGGCAAGCCGTCGGTGCGCGACATCTTCGAGGGTGTCTATGCCGAGATGCCGCCGCACATTCGCCGCCAGCGGCAGAAGGCAGGATACTGACATGGCCAGAATGACAATGATCGAAGCCGTGCGTAGCGCCATGGACGTCTCCATGGAGCGCGACGACAACGTCGTCGTCTTCGGCGAGGACGTCGGCTATTTCGGCGGCGTCTTCCGCTGCACGCAAGGGCTACAGGCGAAATACGGCAAGACCCGCTGTTTCGATGCACCGATCAGCGAAAGCGGCATCGTCGGCACGGCGATCGGCATGGCGGCCTATGGGCTGAAGCCCTGCGTCGAGATCCAGTTCGCCGACTACATGTACCCGGCCTACGACCAGATCACCCAGGAAGCGGCCCGCATCCGCTACCGCTCCAACGGCGATTTCACCTGCCCGATCGTGCTACGCATGCCGACCGGCGGCGGCATCTTCGGCGGCCAGACCCACAGCCAGAGCCCGGAAGCGCTGTTCACCCATGTCTGCGGCCTCAAGGTCGTGGTGCCCTCCAATCCCTATGACGCCAAGGGCCTGCTGATCGCTTCGATCGAAGATCCCGATCCGGTGATGTTCCTGGAGCCGAAGCGGCTCTACAACGGTCCCTTCGACGGCCATCACGACCGGCCGGTCATCCCGTGGTCGAAGCATGACCTCGGCGAGGTACCCGAAGGCCACTACACCATCCCGATCGGCAAGGCGGAGATCCGCCGTCAGGGCTCCGCCGTCACCGTCGTCGCCTATGGCACCATGGTGCACGTGGCGCTTGCAGCGGCCGAGGAAACCGGTATCGACGCCGAGGTGATCGACCTGCGCAGCCTGCTGCCACTCGATCTCGATACGATCGTGAAGTCGGTGGAAAAGACTGGTCGCTGCGTCGTCGTGCATGAGGCCACGCTCACGTCAGGCTTCGGCGGCGAAGTGGCCTCGCTCGTTCAGGAGCATTGCTTCTACCATCTCGAAGCGCCCGTCGTGCGCGTTGCGGGCTGGGACACGCCCTACCCGCACGCCCAGGAATGGGACTATTTCCCCGGCCCCGCGCGCGTCGGACGCGCGCTCGTCGAAGTGATGGAGGCCTGAGATGGGCGAATTCGTAATCAAGATGCCCGATGTCGGCGAAGGCGTGGCTGAGGCCGAACTCGTGGAATGGCACGTGAAGCCTGGCGATCCCGTTCGCGAGGACATGGTGCTCGCCGCCGTCATGACCGACAAGGCGACCGTCGAAATCCCCTCGCCCGTCACCGGCACCGTGCTCTGGCTCGGTGCCGAAGTGGGTGACACCGTCGCGGTGAAGGCGCCGCTGGTGCGCATCGAAATCGCCGGTGAGGGGGAAACAGCCGCACCGGCTGTTGACAACAAGCTGGCAGCAAAGGCGGAAGAACAGCCCGCCGTAAAGGTCGAGGCACCCGCCCCAGTCGCCAAGCCTACGCAACCCGTCAAAGTCGAGGCGAAGGCACCGATCGCGAATGGCCACGCGACCGGCGAGCGGCTGGAAAAAGCACTGGCCTCGCCGGCCGTGCGCCTGCGCGCCAAGGAAAGCGGCGTCGACCTGCGCCAGGTGGCCGGCACCGGTCCGGCCGGCCGCATCACTCATGATGATCTCGACCAGTTCATCGCCCGCGGCGCCCAGCCGGCGCCGGCGCCCGCCGGCCTGCAGCGCAAGACCGCGGTCGACGAGATCAAGGTGACCGGCCTTCGCCGCCGCATCGCCGAGAAGATGTCGCTTTCGACCTCGCGCATTCCCCACATCACCTATGTGGAAGAAGTGGATATGACAGCGCTCGAGGACCTGCGGACGACGATGAACCGCGACCGCAAGCCGGATCAACCGAAGCTGACGATCCTGCCCTATCTGATGCGCGCGCTGGTCCGCACCATTGCCGATCAGCCCGCCGTCAACGCGATCTTCGACGACGGTCCCGGCATCATCCACCGCCATCACGCCGTGCATATCGGCATCGCCACCCAGACACCCGCCGGCCTCACCGTCCCGGTCGTGCGCCATGCCGAAGCACGCGGCATCTGGGATTGCGCCACCGAACTCAACCGTCTGGCGGAAGCGGCCCGCACCGGCACGGCCACCCGCGACGAGTTGACCGGATCGACGATCACCATCTCGTCGCTCGGCGCGCTCGGCGGCATCGTCACCACCCCGGTCATCAACCATCCGGAAGTGGCGATCGTCGGCGTCAACAAGCTTGCGATCAGGCCGGTCTGGGACGGCACGCAGTTCGTGCCGCGCAAGATCATGAACCTGTCCTCGAGCTTCGACCACCGCGTCATCGACGGCTGGGATGCGGCCGTCTTCGTGCAGCGGCTGAAAACCCTGCTCGAAACCCCGGCGCTAATTTTCGTGGAGGCCTGAGGCGATCATGAAGGAAATATCCTGCAAGCTGCTCGTGATCGGCGCCGGCCCCGGCGGCTACATCGCAGCCATCCGCGCCGGCCAGCTCGGCATCGACACGGTCATCGTCGAAAAGGCCAAGGCCGGCGGCACCTGCCTCAATGTCGGCTGCATTCCCTCGAAGGCCCTGATCCACGCGGCCGAAGAGTTTCACAAGCTGCGCGCGGCCGCCTCCGGCCGCAACCCGCTCGGCCTCTCTCTGGCCAATCCGTCGATCGACCTCGCCCATACCGTCGCCTGGAAGGACGGCATCGTCGGCCGGCTGAACGGCGGCGTCACCGGGCTTCTGAAAAAGGCCGGCGTCAAGGCCGTGATCGGCGCCGCCCGCTTCGTCGATGGCAAGACCGTCGATGTCGAGACCGAAATCGGGCTGCAGCGCATCCGCGCCGAAGCGATCGTCATTGCCACCGGCTCGGCGCCGGTCGAACTGCCGGACCTGCCCTTCGGCGGGCCGATCATTTCCTCGACGGAAGCCTTGTCGCTGAAGAGCGTGCCGAAGAGCCTCGCCGTCATCGGCGGCGGCTATATCGGTCTGGAACTCGGCACCGCCTTCGCCAAGCTCGGCAGCCATGTCACCATCGTCGAGGCGCTGACGCGCATCCTGCCGCAGTACGACGCGGATCTGACGAAGCCGATCGGCAAGCGCCTAGGCGAGCTCGGCATCGAAGTCTTCACCCAGACGGTTGCCAAGAGCTACTCCGCCGAGACCGGCAGCCTGCATGCCGAGCACAACGGTCGCGCCATCGATGTCGCCGCCGAAAAGGTGCTCGTCACCGTCGGCCGCAAGCCGGTGACCGAAGGCTTCGGCCTGGAGGAGATCGACCTCGACCGCACCGGCCGCTTCATCCGCATCGACGACCAGTGCCGCACCTCCATGCGCGGCATCTACGCGATCGGCGACGTCACCGGCGAGCCGATGCTGGCGCATCGCGCCATGGCGCAAGGCGAGATGGTGGCGGAGATCGTCGCCGGGCATAAACGAAGCTGGGACAAGCGCTGCATCCCGGCGGTCTGCTTCACCGATCCCGAGATCGTCACATCAGGGCTCTCACCCGACGAGGCGCGCGCGAGCGGCATCGAGATCAAGATCGGCCAGTTCCCCTTCCAGGCGAACGGCCGGGCGATGACGACGCTTGCCGAAGACGGTTTCGTCCGCATCGTTGCCCGCGCCGACAACCACCTGGTGCTCGGCATCCAGGCCGTCGGCCACGGCGTCTCGGAACTCTCGGCAAGCTTCAGCCTGGCGATTGAGATGGGCGCGCGGCTCGAAGACATCGCCGGCACGATCCATGCCCACCCGACACAATCGGAGGCCTTTCAGGAGTCCGCGTTGAAGGCGCTCGGGCACGCGCTGCATATCTGACGGTGGCACCCACTAGCGCCAACCATTGCCGTATGGGAGAAAGACATGAGCAGAATTGACCCTATCGTCATCGTTTCGGCGGCCCGCACCCCAATGGGCGCCTTTCAGGGCAGCCTCAAGGATTTGACCGCGCCGGAAATCGGCGCCATCGCGCTGAAGGCAGCACTTGGTCGCGCCGGCCTTGAAGCTGTCGACGAGGTGCTGATGGGCAATGTGCTACCGGCCGGCATTGGCCAGAACCCGGCGCGCCAGGCCGCTCTTGGCGCAGGCCTCGGCAAGGAAACGCCGGCGACGACCATCTCCAAAGTCTGCGGCTCCGGCATGAAAGCGCTGATGCTCGGCCACGACGCGCTCTTTTCGGGCAGCGCGTCGGTGCTGGCCGTCGGCGGCATGGAGTCGATGACCAACGCTCCCTACTTGTTGCCAAAGGCGCGCGGCGGTTTCCGCCTGGGACATGGTGAGATCAAGGACCATATGTTCCTCGACGGCCTCGAAGACGCCTACTCCGGCCGGCTGATGGGCACCTATGCCGAGGATACGGCCGAACACTACCAGTTCTCGCGCACCGATCAGGACGCGTTTGCGCTTCGCTCGCTGGAGCGCGCCAACCGGGCGGCTGAGGATGGTTCCTTTGCCGAGGAAATAGTGGCGGTCAGCGGCGCCGGCAAACGCCAGACCGCCAACCTTGATCGCGACGAGCAGCCGACCAAATCGGATCCTGCAAAGATCCCGAAGCTGAAAGCCGCCTTCCGTGACGGCGGCAGCGTGACGGCGGCCAATTCGTCGTCGATCTCCGACGGTGCAGCGGCGCTGATTTTGATGCGTGCAAGCGAGGCGGAAAAGCGCGGACTGACGCCCCTTGCCATCGTCGCTGGCCATGCCGGCCATGCGCAGGAACCGGCCTGGTTTACCACCGCGCCGATCGGCGCGATCGACAAGCTGATGGCCAAGCTCGGCTGGGAGAAAGGCAGCGTCGGCCTCTACGAAATCAACGAGGCCTTCGCCGTGGTGGCGATGGCCGCGATCCGCGATCTCGGGCTTTCCGACGATATCGTCAACATTAACGGGGGCGCCTGCGCGCTCGGCCACCCGATCGGCGCCTCGGGCGCCCGCATCATCGTGACGCTCTTGCACGCCATGCGCGCGAAGGGCGTCAAGCGCGGCATTGCCTCGCTCTGCATCGGCGGCGGCGAGGCGACGGCGGTCGGACTGGAACTGTTGCACTAACAAATGAGCGCCACCGGTCGAAACGGGTGGCGCTTCTCATTTTCAGCGGACGATTTGTCCCCCGAGCCTCTCACCCGCTTGGCGGCGAGAGGGCCGGATTTCCCATACCTCAGCCCATGCGCTCGGAAGCGTAGGAACCCGGGCTCGGCGGGAAGACGACGACGCGGTTGCCGTTGATGAAGCAGCGGTTGTGGATATGGGCGTGTACCGCACGGGCCAACACCTGGCTCTCGACGTCGCGGCCGATCGAGACATAGTCTTCCGCGCTCTGGGCATGGGTGATGCGGGCGATATCCTGCTCGATGATCGGGCCCTCGTCGAGATCGGCGGTGACATAATGCGCCGTAGCACCAATCAGCTTCACGCCGCGCTCATAGGCCTGCTTGTACGGGTTGGCGCCCTTGAACGACGGCAGGAAGGAGTGGTGGATGTTGATGATGCGGCCCGACATCTTCTTGCAGAGCGCATCGGACAGGACCTGCATATAGCGGGCGAGCACGATCAGGTCGGCGCCGGTCTGTTCGACGAGCTCTAGGAGCTGGGCTTCCGCCTTCGGCTTGTTCTCCTTCGTCACCTTGATGTAGTGGAAGGGAATGTCGTGGTTGACCACCACCTTCTGATAGTCGAAGTGGTTGGAGACGACCCCGACGATATCGATCGGCAGCGCGCCGATCTTCCAGCGGTAGAGCAGGTCGTTGAGGCAATGGCCGAAACGCGACACCATCAGCAGCACCTTCATGCGCTCTTCGCTGTCGCGGATCTCCGCATTCATGTCGAAGCGCTTGACCACCGGCTCGAAGCCCGCTTTCAGCTCGTCGAGCGTGGCGCCCTCCTGGCTGATGAAGGTGAGGCGCATGAAGAACAGGCCGGTTTCGAGGTCATCGAACTGCGAACTGTCCGAAATGTAACAGCCCTTTTCGGCGAGATAGCCGGTGATGGCGGCAACGATGCCACGGGTGGTCTTGCAGCTGACGTTCAGCACATAGCTTTTCATCGGTAGATCTCTCGCTCCAGAGGTTTTTCCGGCCCCCCTTATACGGCCAGTCACACAAAAACTAGCGCGGCCTTGGCCCGGCCGTCGATCCATTCGCGACATCCGTTTGACGGAACCGGCCAGATGAGGCCGGTCAGCACAAGGCAGCTTCAGTCAGATGATGTCTGAAGGAACGGAACGGACAACCGCACCGGTCAGCGCGTCGTGCGATCCGGGTGAGCGCGGGCGAATGCCTCGATCTCCGAACAATTCTGATCGATCGCGACAAGCCGTGGGCAAGCGCTGAGATCCACCTCCCAGCGGCGGGCATTGTAGACCTGCGGCACGAGGCAGAAATCCGCCATCGACGGGCTGTCGCCATGGCAGAACCGGCCGGTTGCGGGATGGTCGAGCAGCTGTTCGAAGGCGGCAAGTCCCTCGCCGATGAACTTGCGCATCCAGTTGCGCCGCGCCGCCTCACCGTCCTCGGCATTGGCCATGACATAGGAGATCACGCCGAGATTGCAGACGGGATGGATGTCCATCGCGATCGCGTAGGAGAGCATGCGCACCCGCTGGCGCCCGACGGCATCGTCAGGCAGGAAACCGGCATTGCTGCGTGTCTCGGCGAGATATTCGATGGTGGCGAGCGATTGCGTGAAGCGCTCGCCATCGATGTCGAGAACGGGCACGAGCCCCTGCGGATTGCGCGCCAGATGCTCCGGCGCCTTGTGCGCCTTGGCGAGCAGATCGACCGGCACCGAACGATAGCTTTCGCCGAGGCTGTTGAGCGCAATGCGCACCCGATAGCTCGCCGACGAACGCCAGTATTCGTAAAGGACGGTCTCGCTCATGCCTTTGCCCGTTCTTGTCGTTCAGCCGTTTAGGCCTTGTTGTAGGCTTCGACGGTCTGTTCGATAGCGCCGAAGATCGAATGGCCGGTCTTGTCCTTCATCTCGATGCGCACGACGTCACCGACCCTCAGGAAATGCGTCTTCGCCGCACCACCGACGATGGTTTCGATCATGCGCAGCTCCGCGATGCAGGAATAACCGGCACCGCCCTCTGCGACCGGCTTGCCCGGTCCGCCGTCAAGCTTGTTGGAGACCGTGCCCGAGCCGATAATCGTGCCGGCAGAAAGCGGCCGGGTCTTGGCCGCATGCGCGACCAGTTGGGCGAAATCGAAGGTCATGTCGATGCCGGCATTGGCTCGGCCGAAGGGCTTGCCGTTGATGTCGACGCAGAGCGGCAGATGCAGCTTGCCGCCGTCCCAGGCCTCACCCAATTCATCCGGGGAAACGGCGACCGGCGAAAAGGCAGAAGACGGCTTTGACTGGAAGAAGCCGAAACCCTTGGCAAGCTCGGCCGGGATGAGGCCACGCAACGATACGTCGTTGACCAGCATCACCAGGCGGATCGCAGCGCGCGCCTCGTCATTGGTAGCGCCCATCGGCACGTCGTCGACGATGACGGCGACCTCGCCCTCCATGTCGACGCCCCAGCTTTCGTCGGCAAGCGGGATCGGATCGCGCGGCGCGATGAAGCTGTCGGAGCCGCCTTGATACATCAGCGGGTCGGTCCAGAAGCTTGCCGGCATTTCGGCATTGCGGGCCTTGCGGACGAGCTCGACGTGATTGACGTAGGCCGAGCCGTCGGCCCATTGGTAAGCGCGCGGCAACGGCGACAGGGCGTCGTGTTCATGGAACCGGATCGTCGGCTGCGAGCCGGTCTCGATCCCCTCGGCCACGCGGGCAAGCCGCGGGCCTGCGTGTTCCCAGTCGTCGAGCGCTGCCTGCAGCGTACGGGCGATATGCCCGACCTCGGAGCAGCGGGTGAGATCGCGAGAGACGACCACGAGCTTTCCGTCGCGCGTACTGTCCTTGAGTGTCGCCAGTTTCATGCAGTCCTCCCTCTCAATCTTCTCATTGTTCCGGACCGAAAGCCGCTGCGCGGCCTTCGCGGAGTTGTTTTAAGCGGGCGAATCGTCCGCAAGTCTCACAACAAGGCCGTCGGCGGCGATCGTCAAGGCGCCTGCCCAGCTTTTGCGGGTCGCCGCAATCCAATGGCCTTGCGTTATCTCGGGATCATCGGCCGGAATGAGGTGGTGCAGCACCAGCCGACCGACGCCGGCGGACGTTGCGATCGCGGCCGCCTGTTCGGCGAATGTGTGGCTCGCAAGCAGGTGCTCCTTCAATCGCGCGCCGTTGCCGGTGCGCGCCACCAGCCGGTCGACGCCTTCGGCGAGCATCGCTTCGTGCACGAGAATGTCAGCCCCTCGGGCGAAATCAGCGAGCGGCGGAAAATAGGCCGTATCAGCGGAAAAGACGACCGAGCCCTCCGCATGATCGAACCGCAGCGCGAAACAGTCGGTGACTGGCGGATGATCGACGCGTAGCGCCGACACGGTCAGGCCGTTCTCCGAAAAGACCGCGCCCTCGGAAAACTCGACGACGTCGACAAGAGCGCACAGGTCCGGCCGGCCTTCATCGACGATGCGAATATCGATGTCGAAGGCCATCGCCTGAAGGAAGCCCTGCCAATAGGCGCGTGTCCCGGCGGGGCCGAAGACGCGCACTGGATGCGCGAGCCCCGCGGTCCAGGCCGTGTGGATCAACGGACCAAGCTCAAGCACATGATCCGAATGCAGGTGGGTGATGACGATCAGGTCCAGCGCCTTCAGCGGCACGCCGGCATCCGTTACTCCGCGGGTAACGCCAAGGCCGCAATCGACCACGATCGAACGGCCGCCGATTTGAAGCAATGACGAGGTCGGCCACGGGCCGCCCGGCCGGATCGCCGGACCACCCTTGCTGCCAAGCAAAACGAGGCGTGAACTCAAGACCAATCGCCTTCCGGCGTCCCGTTGAAGCGCTTCTTGAGATCCGTCCAGCAGTCGATGTAGTTGTCCTGCAACGTCTTCAGTTCGGCGGCGTAGCGGGTCAGCTGCTGCGGGAAGCGGGTCTCGAACATGAAGGCCATCGTATGGTCGAGCTTCACCGGTTTCAACTCACTGTTTGTCGCCTTGTCGTAGCCCGATGCATCCGGCCCGTGCGCCAGCATCATGTTGTGCAGGCTCATGCCGCCGGGCACGAAACCTTCTTCCTTGGCGTCATAGCGGCCGTAGATCAGCCCCATGAACTCGCTCATGATGTTGCGGTGGTACCAGGGCGGCCGGAAGGTGTGCTCGGCCACCAGCCAACGCGGCGGGAAGATGACAAAATCGATGTTCGCCGTACCCTCTTCGCCCGAGGGTGCCGTCAGCACCGTGAAGATCGACGGGTCCGGATGATCGAAGAGGATGGCGCCCACCGGCGAGTAGGTCTTGAGGTCGTATTTGTAGGGCGCGTAGTTGCCGTGCCAGGCGACGACGTCGAGCGGTGAATGGCCGATCTCGGTCACATGGAAGCCGCCGCACCACTTCACATGCACGCGGCAGGGCGTCTCCTTTTCCTCGAAGGCGGCGACCGGCGTCTTGAAGTCGCGCGGATTGGCGAGGCAGTTGGCGCCGATCGGGCCGCGATCCGGCAATGTGAACTTGGCGCCATAGTTCTCGCAGATATAGCCGCGCCAGACCTTCTCTTCACCAAGCCGCGTCACCTTGAACATGGTGCCGCGCGGCACGATGCAGATTTCCGAGGGCTCCACATCCATCTTGCCGAGTTCCGTGAAGACCTGGATCGCGCCCGCTTCCGGAACGATCAAGAGTTCGCCGTCGGCATTGAAGAAATAGTCGTCCACCATGTCGGCGTTGAAGGCATAGGCGTGGGCCGCCATTCCGGTCTGCGTCGGCGCATCGCCCGCCGTCGTCATGGTGCGGATGCCCTCAAGGAAGTTCAGTTTTTCCGAGGGCGCCGGCAACGGGTTCCAGCGCAACTGGCCGAGCGCCAGGGAATGCTCGGCCACATGCGGCGCCGTCTTCCAGTGCGGATAGTCGATCTTGGAAAACCGCCCGGTGTGGCGGACGCTCGGGCGGATGCGGTAGAGCCAGGAGCGCTCGTTGGTGCCGCGCGGCGCGGTAAAGGGCGAGCCGGAGAGCTGCTCGGCATAGAGCCCGTAGGCGCATTTCTGTGGACTGTTCTGGCCCTGCGGTAGAGCTCCCGGCAGGCTTTCGGTCTCGAAATCATTGCCGAAACCCGGCATGTAGTTGAGCGCCTCGGCTGCGTCAGTCCGTGCCTCGGCCCGTTTTCCTGCCTTGTCGAGCATGGTTCTATCCTCCTCCCTTGAGCATCCGGCTCCAGCTCTCGCAGCGGGGCCAGCGCAATCCCAAACACCGCCCGCAACGGCCCCATCCATGGTGGACGCGAGCCTCGCCTTCGGCATATTAGTTGCAATCGTAACTATCGATTTTGTAACTATCAAGGAAACACCGATGGCCGCCGACGGCTTCGAGCTCAATGCCTTCCTGCCCTATCGGCTGAACCGCGCAGCCGAATTCGTCGCCCTGCGCTTTGCCGCACAATACAAGGCGCGCTACCAGCTCACTCGCCCGGAATGGCGAACGCTGGCAGCCCTCGGCAGCACCCGTCGTCCAATGACGGCAACGGAAGTGGGCGCGCATTCCGCCATGCACAAGACCAAGGTGAGCCGCGCGGTCTCAGCACTCGAAGAGCGGCGCTGGCTGACGCGCAATGAAAACGAAGGTGATCGCCGCCTCGAACATCTCCAGCTGACGAAGGCGGGCCTGCGTGCCTATGTCGAATTGACGGCGCTTGCGGCCAACTACCAGGCCGAACTCGACGCTTTGGTGGGAGCCGCCGGAATGCAGGCGCTGACGGCTGGTCTCGAGGCGATTGAGCGCGCCATCGGCAAAGTGGAGAAACCCCGCCGCGAGGGGTGAAACGTCAGCCCTTCATCCGCTCCGGGATCGGCACGCCCTCGAAGCTCTTGAGGGTTTCGAGCACGATCGACGTCTTCACGTGCTGCACGCTGTCATGCGGCAAAAGCACGTCGTTGACGAAGCGCGACAGCCCCGCGAGGTCAGGCGTCACCACCCGCAGGTGATAGTCCATCTCACCGGTCAGCGCATAGGCCTCCAACACCTCGGGCAAACTCGAAATGAGCTTGCCGAAGCGCTTGGCATTGTCGCGGTTGTGGGTGGCGAGCGTCACCGAGATCACCACCATCAGATCGAGGCCGAGCTTCTGCCGGTCGATCTGTGCCTGATAGCCGGTGATGTAGCCTTCGGCTTCGAGCCGGCTACGCCGCCGTGAGCATTGTGACGGCGAAAGTGCGATGCGCTCCGACAGCTCATTATTGGTCAGATGTCCGTCGCGCTGCAATTCGCTGAGGATCTTGAGATCGAACCCGTCAAGCTGCTCCATTCCTGCATCCTAATTCACTATTATGCATGTTCCGTGCGCCATCCTGTCTAAACCGCGCAAGAATACAAGCATCATGCATGGGAATTGCGTCATACTCCAGCAAAGTTTGGAAGAACAAGAGGAGACTTCCGATGGGCCCCTTCCCGCATGACGCCCCGCCGGCAACGATTACCGCTGAAAACCCCGCTGGCACCGACGGCTTCGAATTCGTCGAATTCGCCCATCCGGAACCGGAGAAGCTCGCCGAGCTTTTTGCTCGCATGGGTTACAGCCCGGTTGCCAAGCACAAGACCAAGAACATCACGGTCTGGCGGCAGGGCGACATCAACTACATTCTGAACGCCGAACCCGGCTCGCATGCCATGCGCTTCGTCGATGAGCACGGCCCCTGCGCCCCGTCCATGGCCTGGCGCGTCGTCGACGCAAAGCACGCCTTCGACCATGCGGTTTCGAAGGGCGCGATCCCCTATGAAGGCAAGGACAAGTGCCTCGATGTTCCGGCGATTGTCGGCATCGGCGGTTCGCTGCTCTATTTCGTCGAGACCTACGGCGCCAAGGGCTCTGCCTATGAGACCGAATTCGAGTGGACCGGCGAGCGCAATCCGAGGCCCGAGGGCGTCGGATTCTATTATCTCGACCACCTGACGCACAACGTCTATCGCGGCAATATGGACAAGTGGTGGGCCTTCTACCGCGAGCTGTTCAATTTCACCCAGATCCACTTCTTCGACATCGACGGCCGCATCACCGGCCTCGTCAGCCGGGCGATCACCTCGCCCTGCGGCAAGATCCGCATTCCCTTGAACGAGTCCAAGGACGATACGAGCCAGATCGAGGAGTATCTGCGCAAATACAAGGGCGAAGGCATCCAGCACATCGCCGTCGGCACCGAAGGCATCTACGACGCCACTGACAAGCTGGCGGACAATGGCCTGAAATTCATGCCAGGCCCGCCGGAGACCTATTACGACATGTCGCATGACCGTGTTCACGGCCATGACGAACCGATCGACCGGATGAAGAAGCACGGCATCCTCATCGACGGCGAAGGTGTGGTGAACGGCGGCATGACGAAGATCCTGCTGCAGATCTTCTCGAAGACAGTGATCGGCCCGATCTTCTTCGAGTTCATCCAGCGCAAGGGCGACGAAGGCTTTGGCGAGGGCAACTTCCGCGCCCTGTTCGAATCGATCGAAGCCGACCAGATCCGTCGCGGCGAACTGGGGCCGCAGGCGGCCGAGTAAATCGCAGCCGACAACGCCGGCACTTCTAACTCGAGCCTCTCGCCTCAAGCGAGGGGCTTTTCTGCAAGTAAGGGCATCCAGCCAAACGAGATGCTTGAGCTTTCTCGCGCGCCCGTTCAGAGCGCGCTACTGCCGGCAATGTCAGTTCGTGGTCTGGTTGACCACGCGCCAGTTCGGCCGGCCGAGATTGTGCGGCCATTCGATGACGTCACGGTCGTTGAAGTAGACGACTTCGGCCAGGTTGGGGAACTGCGGGTCCGGTTGTGTCGCGGTGTTCATCCAGGGCTGCATATAGGCCGGGCTGCCTTCCCATCCGAGCTCGGCGACCCAGATCGGCTTGTTGTACTTGGCCACCAGGTCGTAGCCGGGCTTGAGCGCCTGCGCGAACGTCCTTGGCGTCCCATATTCGATCTGATCGAATGGTTCGAGCCCGAAGACCGACAGCCCGACGAGATCGACGTAATCGTCACCCGGATAATAGGCATCGAGGTTCGGCAAACCCTTTGGCGACCACATGATCTGCGCCTTCGGCGCCTTCTTGCGCACGATGTCCATCGCATGCTTGTAGGCCTTGATCCAGTCCTGTGGCGCCCAGCCAGCCCAGGAGAACCGTCCGGACGTGTCTTCCATCTCCTGGCCCCAGCGCACGATGACCGGGCTCTTCAGCTCGGCGATCATGTCGGCGATCGCCTCCATGTTGACGTCGTATTCACCCCTGAGCATCCGGTCGCGGAGCTGCGCCGGCGTCAATTTCCAGTCGAGCGACCAGGACCAGGGCTCGATGGTGATCAGCAGATTGCGTCCCCGCTGAAGGGCATACTCGTCAGCGGTGCGCAAGGATGCGAGATCGACGTCCTCCCAGGGCAGGAACAGAGCTTCGGTCGTCACATCGCTTTGGGCGCCGAAATCGCCATGCGGGTCATAGGCGCCGAATCTCGTTCCGCCAGGGTGCATGACGGGACGTTTGTCGATCATGGTCTGGGTCTGACCGGCATTGCCCGCAGGATTGGCTTGCTCCTGCGCCAACGCGGATACCAAGCTGCCGAAGTCCAGTTGCAGGGCCAGGGCAGTGCATAGGGCGAATGCCAATTTGCGTTTCATTTCATCCTCCTGCTGCGTCTATTTTTTGGCCAGGAACTGTTCCTTGAGACGCAACGCCTTTGCTGTGATGTCGTCCTGGGCGACGAGGCTGTAGTAGGCGTCATTGGGCTTGGGTTTTGCATGCTTGAAGACATACCATTCGCCGTTTGGCACCTTCCGCTGATAGATCGTGTCGCCGATCTTGGCATGGCCGAAGCAGGTCCGCGCATCGCCGGCCTCGGCCGCGGTCGTCCAGATGGCCTGCATGCACATCATGCCGAGATCGCTGACGTACCAATTGCCTTCGGCAAAGGATCGGTTGCCGTTGCCCTTGTCGACAAAGGCCACGAGTTTGCGGTCATGCGCGGTGAAGCGTGCACCGCCGGTGGACCATTGCCAGGTCTTGTTGCGGTAGAGGGAATAGACTTCGTAAGCGCTGAGCGGCGTCGGCTTGACTTCCATCTTCGCCTTGACCGGCTGGGCGCCCAAGTAGACCGCAGCGGCTGCAACCGGCAGCAACAGCGGCAGAACCATGACTTTTATCGACCCTTTCATCCACTTTCTCCTCACATTGGAGATTACACACTCGACTGTTCGCCGCCGTCATGACGGCACGTAGTATCGGCCGACCTTCTTTGTCGTCCTGGTTTCCCGGTACTTCGTTTCACTGACACTCCTTCTTCCGGCATTGTTAGAGGTGGCCCGTGATACGGCAGGTTCGATCCGCGCCCCGCTCTCGGGCGGCTGAGAAAAGCCTTTCCATTGCAAATGGAAGCGAACGATCCTGAGTTTCGTACCGTGTCCGGCGCCGGCGACCGTGTATTTCGCCTCGGTGAAGGTCACGAAACCCAAGCCATGCGACAGGGCCTCCGTTGCCTCGGCGCCGTGACGCACCGCCGATTGGGCCGACAGCACCGAAACCAGCACCAGAGAGCCGGCCGTCATTGCGGTCATCGTCGAACGCGGCATAAGCGGCAGCCCGTTCTCGCGGGCGTGTCGAACGTGGATCACCACCACGAGCCCGGCATAGACGAGGGCGTTGATCTCGGCGAAGACGTAGAAGCCGCGTGCCGTTCCGGCATCGGAAATCAGCCAGACGGCGAGCGCCGACATCAGGGAAAGCACGAAATAGGGCATCAATATCCGAAGCGGCAGGGGAGCCGCGGCACCGCCGCCTTTCGGCGTGATGCGAAAATCGACGAACGAGCCGGTCAGGTGATCGCGCACCGCCGCCAGACAGCCGAGCAGCGACCAGGGCCACCGCGCGAACAGGAACAGGACCGTCTCCCAACTCAGCACCCGCGCGTCGTGCGGCCGGAACGTACCGGTCGAACGCCAGAAATAGGCGAGCACGACCAGAACCACTGACAAAGGCACGAAATGCAGCAGAAAATCGGGATAGTCGACGTCAACGAAGGCCCGCCCCATCAACAGCGCCACGATCGGCATCAGGAACATCAGCGCCATGAAGCACGAAAACAGCGGGTACCAGAGTTGCGAAAACAGGAACTGGAACTGCAGCCGCGGCCGCAGCTTCGGCACATACAAAGGCGAATATTTCAGCAGGATCGCGACGAGGCTGCGAGACCACTGGAACTCCTGAACCACGAGATCGGCAAAGTTCGCCGGCCCGTCGCCATGGGCTATGGCGTTGAGGGCATGCACGCCGCGCCAGCCATGGGCATTCATCATCAGCGTGGTCGAATGATCTTCGGCGAGTTCCGGCCCCAATCCGCCGATCTGCTTCAGGGCCTTTGTCCGCACGGCGTAGTGGGAACCGATGCATAGGGGCGCCCAGCCATTGTTGTAGCCGACCTGAAGGGAGCCATGCAGGCTCGCCTCCGCGTAAAGCCGCCCGCGAGCCGACCAGCTTGCCGCGGCATTCGCGTCGCATATGCTCGGCGCCGAGACATAGCCGACCGACGGGTCGTTGAAGGGACGCAGCACCTCGACGAGATAGGTGGCTTCGGGCACGTGATCGGCGTCGAATTGCGCCACGAGATCGTAGCGGTCATAGCCGTGGTGATCGTAGAAATAGGCAAGGTTTCCTTCCTTGCAGCGCGTGCGGCGCGGCCAGGCGGCGCGATGATATTCGGCGATACCCTTTCGCGTGGAGATGAAAACCCCGTGGGCCGCACACCAGGAAACCGTTTCCGGCGACGGGTCTTCGTCCGCCAGCCACACATCGAAGTCGCAGCCGGTCTGGTCCAGCATCGCCTGCAACGTCTTGCGTACAACGGCAAACGGCTCGGACGGCGCCTTGGTGACGACCATCGCGATCCGCCCCTGGGGCACCGGCCCCGTGCTCACCGTGGCCACCTTCGCGCCGGAAAAGATCGTGATGAAGTAGACCGGCAGCAGGGTGATCCACCCGACGACGACGGTGATAAGGACGTAGGACGGCCAGTCCAGAACATGGGCCGGATCGAGCCACCACCACCAGAAATACGTGAAGGCCGCGAACCACGCGGTAACCCCCAGCATGTTCAGGATCTGCAAGCGCCCGGAAAACAGCGTCGTCAGACGCGGCCTGACAGGCCCCGCACGCGCAAGATCGGCGTAGCGCCGAAATCCATCGACTGTGGCTGCCCAGCTCATCGCCGCACCTCCAGCCCGAAACCCAGCGCCGCCGTGCGGATGATGGTTTCGATATCCGAGAAGGCCGGCCGGAAGCCCAGTTGCTGCCGCGCCCGGCTGGTGTCGGCATAGAGCACGGGAGGATCGCCCGGGCGACGCGGCAACATCTGCACGGGAACCTGTCGCCCGGTAACGCGATCGATCGCTTCGAGAACCTCCCGGATCGAGGTTCCATGTCCGGAGCCGAGATTGGCGCGCAGTACCTCGCCGCCGTCATTCAGATAGTTGACGGCCGCGACATGGGCGTCGGCAAGGTCGGTCACGTGAATGTAGTCGCGAATGCAGGTTCCATCCGGCGTCGCATAGTCGTCGCCGAAGATGTCGAGCCGTTCGATCCCGCCGGCCGCCGCCATCAGGGCACGCGGTATGAGATGCGTCTCGGGATCGTGCCGTTCCGTGAGCTGTCCTTCCGGATCGGCGCCTGCGGCGTTGAAGTAGCGCAGCGCGACGGAGCGGAAATCATAGGCGCGCGCATAGTCGCCAAGCATCAGCTCGATCATCAGCTTCGTGCGCCCATAGGGGTTGATCGGAAACTGTTCCGTATCCTCGGTGATCGGAAGCCGCTGCGGCACGCCATAGGTGGCGCAGGAACTGGAAAACACGATGCGTGCCAGCCCGGTCGCGCGGCAGGCTCCGAGCAGCGCGATGCTGCCTGCGACGTTGTTGCGGTAGTATTTTCCCGGGTCTTCGACGGATTCCCCGACATAGGCGGAAGCCGCAAAGTGGATCACGCATTCAGGCAGGAACGTCCGGACGGCCGTTGCCAGCCGTTCCGTATCCTCGAGATCGCCTTCAACGAGGGGACCCCAGCGTACGTTGGCCCTATGTCCCGTCGACAGGTTGTCATAGACGACGGGGACGAAACCCTGCTGGGCAAGGCGTTTGCAGGTGTGGCTTCCTATGAAGCCGGCACCGCCGGTGACGAGTACGACGCGGGACATCTCATACCGCCTGTCCCGCCGTTGCGCGATCGGCCGCGCTGAGGCGCCCCTCGAAGTAGGCGATCGTGCGCTCAAGCCCGTCGCGCAGGATGACCTTCGGCTCCCAGGCGAGTTCGGTCAGCGCCTGCGAGATATCGGGACGGCGCTGGCGAGGATCGTCGACGGCCGCCGCCTGGTGAACGATGCGCGAGCGCGACCCGGTCAGAGACCGCACCATCTGCGCAAGTTCGAGAACGGTGAACTCCCCAGGATTGCCAAGGTTGATCGGGCCGATGCAGTCATCCGCCGAGACCGAAAGCCGGAGAAAGCCGTCGATCAGGTCGTTGACATAGCAGAAGGACCGGGTCTGCTGCCCGTCGCCATAGATGGTCAGGTCCTTGCCGAGCAGGGCCTGAACGACGAAATTGGAGATCACCCGGCCATCGTCCGGACGCATGCGCGGACCGTAGGTATTGAAGATGCGCGCGACCTTGATCTTGACCCGATGGGATCGGTGGTAGTCGAAGAACAGGGTTTCGGCCGACCGTTTTCCTTCATCGTAGCAGGCACGCGGGCCGATCGGATTGACATTGCCGAAATAGACCTCGCGTTGCGGGCTGAGGAGCGGATCGCCGTAGACTTCCGAAGTCGAGGACTGGATGACCGTGGCGCCGGTGGCGCGCGCATTTTCGAGTGCATGCAGCGCGCCAAGGACGTTCGTCATGAGAGTGCCAACCGGATCGGCCTGATAGTCGGGCGGCGATGCGGGAGAGGCAAAGTTGAAGATGACGTCGGCGTCAATCAGATAGGGTTTGCGAACGTCATGATCGATGATGTGGAAATGCGGGTTCTGCACCAAATGAGAGAGGTTTTCACGCCGTCCGGTTGAAAAATTGTCGAGACAAATAACCGTATGACCTAGAGAAAGAAGTCTTTCGCAAATATGAGAGCCAAGAAACCCGCCTCCACCTGTTACTAGAATTCTCCTTGGTATTCCTGAAATCTTCTTTAGAAATTCCCGTTGCCCGACGACAGACAACGGCCCCGGAACGACCTTTCGCATACGCACCTCCAATTATTGTACACACCATTTCTCATGGTGATTGGAGACGGGCTGCCAATGTAAATATAATAAGGAGTTTGTTCTTTATTACAAATTCACGCACAACCCGACAGAAATAGAATTCTACAATTCATCCCAAAATCTACTTATCTTCAATTTCAATATTAGTTAATTATCAAATAACCATTAGCGCGTCAACTAAAACAATAAGGATTGATATAATGTAATCTGAAATAGGAATGAGATAATCGGAAACATAATCACGAATAGTTACATTATAATCCAATCAACAAAATCATCTAATACCTTGTTAACCATCTTGAAGTCACAGCGGGCTATCGGATCGCTCAAGAAACATTGCCATTCTCAGGGGAGTAGACCATACGGGTGCCGGTCGCGTGTTCCGCCCTGGCGACCACGCTTCGCCACAGACCAGATCACGGGAACCCGGCAAACGGGGCCTCATAGACGATATCCAAACACCAACATCTGCGCTCTCGACCACGTCGAGGCACAGAAATGGAGTGTTTGGTCGACGCTGCCGAGCCTAGTTCTTCGAGCCTAGTTCTTCCAGCGCGACGAAAGCGTGTCGCCACCCCGTTCGGCCGCCGCATCGTTGGTGAAGTAACGCGACGCCGCCTCCGTGCGGTTGCGGACGTTCATCTTCTTGTAGATGTTGCGGACATGAACCTTGACGGTATTTTCCGACAATCCAAGACGATCCGCGATGATCTTGTTTTGCGTTCCCTTGCAGATCAGATCGAGGATCTGAACTTCGCGGGTCGTCAGTCCGTCAGGTCCGGCATCGCGCTTGCGCCGACCTGCGCCTGCGGCCGGACCGGATCCGGACAGCTCTGCCCGCCGGCCATAGAGACTGCTCGCGGCGAAGGGCTCGGGCGAAAGCCGTCGCAGTAAGGCGGCTGGGAAGTGCTCGCCTCCCTTCATCAGTAAATCGATGGCCGCAAGGCAGACGTCCAGGTTCAGGTTCAACGGCAAAACGCCATGGATCAACCGCTCTTCAACGAAGCCGGCAATCGACGGATCGAGCTCGTCGGCATTCTCCACCACCAGACCGATCGAGGTCTTGGGGTGGAACTCGTGGATCGTCCGCAAGATTGCTGGAAAGGACTTGGCCGGCATCCGGTAGAGCATGATCAACGTCACGTCGACGAGACTGCCGTCCAACAGATTGTCCGGATCGGAAAAGCAGACGATGTCGTGCCCCTGAAACCGCGAGCCGACCGCCTGCATCAGGCACTCGGCAAACAGATCGATCTTGGCAAGCATGACAATCTTTTTTTTCTGCGATAAAGCCTTGTTGTTTTCTTCAAAATCACCAACGCTGGAGCTTCCCGGATACATTACGCCCTCCTAGGATTTTTCCATTTGTTTTTATGGGTGCTGCGTTTTTCCCGCTGTGCACCACACTTTCAGAAAATTTATTCGGAACCACTATGCATCACGATATCTTCCCGCCCCGGGAAAATTCGCGATAGCTAATGTAACGTAAAGATCTTCATTACGAAACAACCCAAAAGGATTAGAGGCGCTTCATAAGCGTTCTTAAATCGTTATAAATCGAACCATCTTTGGGTTACACTGCGATCGACCCCCTTATTGGGGGCGTGAAAAACGTCATCAAGATGGCAGTGATCGCCGTTCCGCCGCACACGACGGGCCATCCATTTCCGCGAGGCGCAACCCTTCCGAGACGAGAAAACGGATTAGCTGCCGAGGTATTCCCGGTACCGCCTACTCATTTCGCGAGGTCGATATACCTAATAATACTTCGTTAGAGCTAGTAAACTTGCGCTTCGGGCGAAGCGGGTCGACCGTTCGCGCGAGGAAGCGGGGCACACAACCGCATGTTTGGTGCCCACAGTCGCGCTGGTGCGCGTGAATCTTGACGCCATAACAACGGCTTGGGACTGCGGATTACGCCACAAACAGCCAATAATTACAAACCACTAACCAGAATTGGTAGCTTCCGCGCGCCCGCGTTTGGAGTCACATTGGCGTTTCGTTCCTGAGTATGAACGAAAACAGCCTGGGTTTCGGAGGATCTTAATCCGCTAATGCCCTTCAACCCAGCGCGTGGCGTAAGCGTAAACCAGAGTAAGCGTAAAGAATACATTGATTGATTGCGGATTTCGTTCCGCTTTGTCATTTAAAAAAAGCATAAAATTCGAAATGTATTTTAATGAAAGCGATATAAATCAAGTTACAATATTGTTTATTCCTCAAAAACGGAGCCAACCCAGAAAAATACCGTAAGATCTAAAGGTATTTGGTGTTGGCTCCCCTTTTAACTTTAACCCCAAAAACGCCGTCTCAGCGTCCTTGAAACGGCTCCTCGCCCGTCAAGCCCTCTTCTCGCTCTCACTCCAGTCGAGTGCCTTCAGCTCTTCCCGAAAGGAAGCCGCTGGACGCTTTCAGCATGATCTGCTCCTCCTGTCGGGTCTCCCTGAACAATGAAACGGCCGCGAGAGATATGTTCGCGGCCGTCCGATCACATCGCACTCAGCGAGCGCTGCCGCCCGAGCCCTACTTCTTCTCGAGTGCCTGCGTGAGCTGGTCGACGATATCCTGCTGCGACTTCAGGCCGGAGGCCGTCAGATAGAGCTTGGCGGAGTCGAGGTAGACGACGTGGCCGTCCTTCCAGGCCTTCGTCTGGCGCACCAGTTCGTTGTCGAGCAATGCCGCTGCGGGCTGCGCCTGCTGGCCGATTGCCGCATCGCGGTCGACGACGAAGATCCAATCGGGATTGGTCTCGAGAATGTACTCGTAGGAAACCGCCTGACCGTGGGTCGCTACCTGCAGTTCCGCATCGGCCGGCTTGATGCCGAAGACATCGTGCAACACGCCGAAACGCGATCCCTTGCCATAGGCGCTGATCTTGCCGCCGGTGGTGAGCAGGATCAGCCCGGTGCCCTTCTCAGCCGCAATGCCGCGAAGCTTTTCGATCGAGGCATCGAGCTTTTCGACGCTCGCTTTGATTTCCGCTTCCTTGCCGAAGACCTGGCCGAGAATCTCGGCATTCTTCTTGACGCTGCCGATGAGGTCCTTGTCGTCGGAGGTCAGATCGATCGTCGGTGCGATCTTGGCGACATCGGCATATTTCGCCTGCGATCGACCACCGACGATCACCAGGTCCGCCTCTGCGGCATTGATGGCTTCGTAGTCGGGCTCAAACAGCGTGCCGATCTTCGGATAGCTGTCGGCCTTGTATTTTGCGAGCGAAGGCGGGATTGCCGCGCCGGGAACGCCGGCAACGGGAATGCCGAGCATATCCAGCGTCTCCAGCATGCCGAAGTCATAAACCAGCACCGTCTTCGGGTTTTTCTCCACGTCGGTGACGCCGCTGCTGTGTTCGATCTTCAGCGTCTCGGCCATGGCGGTCGGCGCGCCGGCGATTGCGAACGCCGCCGCAATGACGAGGCTGCGCAGACCATTAGAAATCGAATATATATTCATGACTATTTTCCTCATCTTTTATCGGCCGTCGTAGCGCGATTTTCCGGCGAGGGCAATGCACAGCTTCCGCTTGCCGAAGATGCCGCAGAAAACTTGACGAAGCCGATCATATATAAGACTAAGGCGAACCGTCCGCGGAGTGCCACTGCGCGGTGGCAAGCTTGAGCCTTCCACGAGAGCGTCGAGCGCAAACGGGCAAGGGACATGCAGGCGGTGGTCAAAACGAACAACAGGCAGAGCAGGCCCGAATGATGAAGCCGGCCCTGATTGCCATCCCCGTCATCCTCCTGCTTGCCGCCGTCAGCGTCTTCACGGGCGTCGGCAGCCTTGCCGCAGCCGACGACGGGCGTGGCTGGTTCCTGGTGGTCGAGAGCCGCCTGCCGCGCACGCTTGCGCTGATGCTCGCAGGCGCCGGCCTCGCGGTCTCCGGTACGATCATGCAGATGCTGGCGCGCAACCGCTTCGTCGAACCGTCGACGGCGGGCACCGCCGAGTCCGCCGCGCTCGGAATGCTGCTCGCCGTGCTCATCGCCCCCAACCTGCCGGTCGCCGGCAAGATGGTTTGCGCGGCGCTGACAGCGCTTGCCGGCACAGCCCTGTTCCTGCAGATCCTGCGGCGCATTCCCTTGCGTTCGGCCCTGATGGTGCCGCTCATCGGCCTCATGCTCGGCGGCGTCGTCAACGCCATCACCACCTTCATCGCCTATCGCTACGACCTGATGCAGTCGATGGGCGCCTGGATGTCGGGTGACTTCTCGGTGGTGCTGCGCCGTCGCTACGAGCTGTTGTGGATCGGTCTCGCGCTCACCCTCGTCGCCTATGCGACCGCCGCGCGCTTCACCGTCATCGGCATGGGCGAGGCGATCGCGCGCAATGTCGGCCTCAACTACGACAGGGTCGTAGCGCTCGGGCTCGCCATCGTCTCCATGGTTACGGCAACGATCGTCGCCACTGTCGGCATGATCCCATTCCTCGGCCTCGTGGTTCCAAACATCGTCAGCCTGATCATGGGCGACAATCTCAGGCGCACGCTGCCCGTAGTCGCCGTCTCCGGCGCCGGCCTGGTGCTCGCCTGCGATATCGTCGGGCGGCTCCTGATCGCTCCCTACGAGATCCCCGTGGGAACCGTCATGGGCGTTATCGGCAGCCTGATCTTCCTCCAGCTCCTGCTTTCGAGGCGCTCCCATGCAGGCTGATGCCAAGAGGATCGCACCCTCCACCATCCTGCTTGCTTCGGCCGTGCTTGCACTCGTGTCGATGGTCGCTTTCATGACCATCGGTGCCAAGGGGAGCTGGTCCTTCCTTCTCTCTTTCCGCGGCACGAAACTGCTCGGCATGGTGCTGGTCGCCTATGCGATCGCCGTCTCGACGGTCCTGTTCCAGACGATCTCCGGTAACCGCATCCTGACGCCATCGATCATCGGCTTCGATGCCATGTATACGTTGCTGCAGACGATCATGGTGTTTTTCCTGGGTGCTGCGGGCGCCGGCAGCGTCGATCCGCGGCTGCAGTTCCTTGTCGAAACGGCGGTGATGGTCGGCCTTTCGCTTCTGCTGTTTCGGGCGCTTTTTTCCGGCGCCAGCCGCAGCCTGCACCTTCTGATGCTGGTCGGCGTCATCCTCGGCGGCCTGTTCCGCAGCCTTTCGTCTTTCCTGCAGCGCATCCTCGATCCCAATGAGTTCGTAGTACTGCAGGACAGGCTGTTTGCAAGCTTCAACAGCATCGATGCCAATCTGCTCGGCATTGCCGCCGTCGCTACCCTGGCCGTGACCTTCGTTCTATGGCGCCTTTCGCCGACCTTCGACGTGCTCTCGCTTGGCCGAGAAGCGTCGATCGGCCTTGGCGTCGATCATCAGCGCGTCGTCACTCTTCTGCTGGTGCTGATCGCCGTGCTGGTGTCGGTCTCGACTGCGCTCGTCGGGCCGGTGACATTCTTCGGCCTGCTGGTCGCAAGTCTCGCCCGGCAGCTGACGCCGACCGCCAGCCACCGCTACGTGCTGCCGGTCGCCGTTTGCATCGCGATCGCCACGCTCGTCGGCGGCCAGGTCATCCTCGAGCGGCTGTTCTCCTTCAACACGACGCTCAGCATCGTCATCGAATTCTTCGGTGGCCTTGTCTTCATCTTCCTGCTGGTTCGAGGTTCCGCCCGATGATCGAAATCCACGAGGTGACGAAATCCTACGGTGGCAATGCGGTGGTCGACCGGGTGTCGCTGACGCTGCCGGCTGGCGGTCTGACCTCGATCATCGGTCCGAACGGTGCCGGCAAGTCGACGCTGCTGTCGATCGTCAGCCGGCTGATGCCGATGGATACGGGCAAGGTGCTGGTCGACGGTCTCGACGTCAGCCGCACGGCTGGCGACGTGCTTGCCCGGCGGCTCTCGATCATGCGCCAGGACAACCACATCACCGCCCGCCTCAGCGTGCGCGACCTCGTCGCCTTTGGCCGTTATCCCTATTCCAAGGGGCGGCTGACGGCAGCCGACGCCGAACATATCGAGCGCTCGATCGCCTATCTCGGGCTTGAACCCTATCAGAACCGCTTTCTCGACGAACTCTCCGGCGGCCAGCGTCAGCGCGCCTTCATTGCCATGGTGCTCTGCCAGGACACCGACTACATGCTGTTCGACGAGCCGCTGAACAATCTCGATATCAAGCATGCGGTCGAGACGATGAAGCTGTTGCGGCGCCTCGCCGACGACTTCGACAAGACCGTGGTCGTCGTTCTGCACGACATCAACTTCGCCTCCGCCTATTCCGACCGCATCGTCGCGATGCAGGCCGGTCGCCTCGCCTTCGAGGGGTCGCCGGAAGACATGATCGTGCCGTCCCGCCTTCAGGCGATCTTCGACGTCGATTGCCGCGTTCACGCTGTCGGCGAAACGCGGCTGGTCAACTATTTCGAATAGGTCGGGAACGCAAAGCGCGCTGCACGAAAATTCCGTGCAACGCGCCTTGATCGATTGAGCCAGCACTTGTGCTCGCCACCCTAGCCGGCGACGCCGCGCGCACCCTCCTTGCCGATCCGCGCAGCATCCGCGGCATGATCCTCGTCCGTCACCGAAGAGAGCCTCTTCAGCCGACGGCCGAGCTTCGTGTTGATGTCGTCCATCACGGTGAACATCACGGGCACGAAGACGAGGCTCAGCATCGTCGAGGTGATCAGGCCTCCGATCACCGCGATTGCCATCGGCGCCCGGAAGGCGGCATCGGCGCCGACGCCGATCGCGGCGGGAACCATGCCGGCCACCATGGCGATGGTCGTCATGATGATCGGTCGCGCGCGGGTGACGCCTGCCGTCAGCAGGGCCGTTCGCCGATCGGCACCCTCGTTGCGGCACTCGATCGCATGGTCGACAAGCAGGATCGAGTTCTTGCAGACGATGCCCATCAGCATGAGGATGCCGATCGTCGACGAGAGATCGAGCGAAGCGCCGAAGAGCAGCATGGCGAGCGCCGCTCCGCCGATCGACAGAGGCAGGGCCACCAGGATGGTAATCGGCTGCAGGAAGTCCTTGAAGAGCAGCACCAGAACCGCCGCGACCATCAGGATGCCGGCCAGCAGTGCAAGCGCGAAGTTGCGGAACATCTCCGACATATATTCGGCTTCGCCGTAGTTGGCCTGCGACACGCCCAGGGGCAGTTCGGTCATGGCCGGTAGCGCCGAGATCGCCTCGAACGCAGTCCCGAGCGTGATGCCGTTGAGATTGGCCTCGACGGCGATCAGACGCTTGCGATCGAGACGTTCAACGCTGCTTTCCTCCGCACCGAAGGATATATCGGCGACCGAGGTCAGCGGCACCACCGTGCCGGCATTCGTGCCGACCCTCAG
Organism: Ensifer sp. Root278; assembly: GCF_001429285.1. Classification (GTDB taxonomy): domain Bacteria; phylum Pseudomonadota; class Alphaproteobacteria; order Rhizobiales; family Rhizobiaceae; genus Ensifer. The sequence continues at coordinate 15,792 of NZ_LMJJ01000041.1, read as the reverse complement.
ATTGCGTAGCGTGTCGACGTCACCTCTGGCCGCCTGGTCGAGCATGACCCGGATCGGCACCTGGCGGTTGCCAAGGTTGAAGCGCGCCGAATTGCTTTCGCTGTCACCCATCGTGGCGATGCGGGCGACGGTGCCGATCGAGGTCACCGAGACACCGAGCCTTGCTGCCTCGTCGAAGCGCGGCTTGACCAGCAGTTCCGGCGAAAGCAGCGGCTCGGTGGACTGGACGTTGACCAAGCCCGGAAGCGCACGCATCTCCTTTTCAAGACGCCGTACCGAAGCCATCAGCGCTTCCGGATCGTCACTCGTCAGATAGATCGAGAGATCCTTGGCTCCCTCGACGGACGAGAACGTTGCCTGGATATCGGGCGTTGCAGCCAGCAGCGGGCGGAGCGACAGCTCGAAGGACTTGCGATCGAGCCCGCGCTCCTTGCGCGGCTTGAGCTTGATGCGCAGGGAGACCTCGTTGAGGTTTTCCGCCGTCGCCAGAACGTTTTCGACCTCCGGCCGCGCCTTGATCTGGCCGACCAGATCATCGGAAATGCGGGCGGTTTCTTCGAGCCGCGTGCCGGGGGGCAAGATGATCTTGAGTTGCGAGACGTTGCTGTCGCTCGTCGGTAGGAAGCCGGTCGGCAGCATGGTCAAGAGCCCGATCGAGCCGATGAAGATCAGCGCGACCAGCGACAAAGCCGTCTTGCGATGATCCAGGGTCCAACCGAGCAAGCGTCGATAGCCGTTGGCGATACGCGATGGCTTGCCGGCATGGCCATGGCCGCCCCTCGGTCGCAGCAGGTAGGCCGCCATCAACGGCGTCAGCAGGCGTGCCACCGCCAGCGAGAACAGCACGGCGATCGCGACCGTCAGGCCGAACTGCTTGAAGTACTGCCCGACGGCGCCGCCGATGAAGCTGACCGGCGCAAAGACCGCGACGATCGTCAGGGTCGTGGCGACGATGGCAAGACCGATCGCATCGGCCGCGTCGATCGCCGCGATGAACGGGCGTTTGCCCATGTCGACGTGGCGTTCGATATTCTCGATCTCGACGATCGCGTCGTCGACGAGAATGCCGATGACGAGCGTCAGCGCCAGCAGGCTGATGCCGTTGAGCGTGAAGCCGAGCAGGTCCATCACCGCGAAGGTCGGCAGGATGGAGAGCGGCATGGCAAGTGCAGAAATCAGCGTCGCTCGCCAGTTGCGCAAGAAGGCGAAGACAACGACGACCGTCAGGATCGCACCTTCGATCAGGGCGGTGACAGCCGCGTCGTAGCTTTCTTGCGTGTATTCGACGAGCGAGATCAGCTCCGTGAATTCGACGCCGGGCATACGTGCGCGGATCTCCTTCAACCGCGCGGCAACGGCGTCGGCAACGACGGTGTCACTCGATCCCTTGCTGCGCGAAACCGAGAAGCTGACGACCGGCTCGCCGTCGACGCGCGCGAAGTTGCGCGGCTCGGACGACGTATCCTCGATCGTCGCTATGTCGGAGAGCTGCACCCAGCGGCCACCTGACAGCGGGATCGACAGGCGCGAGAGCTCCTCGACCGAGCCGGCGCTGCCGACCGTGCGGATCGACTGCTCGCGGCCGCCGATCTCCCCGCGTCCGCTCGGGATATTGGTGTTGATCTCGCGCAGTGCCGTATTCACCTGGTCGGCCGTCACGCCAACCGCCAGCAGACGCTCGGGATCGAGCGATACCCGGACCTCGCGATTGACGCCGCCGAGCCGCTGCACCTTCTGCACGCCGGGCAGCGTCAGCAATTCGCTGTTGATCGTATCGTCCACGAACCAGGAGAGCTCCACGGGCGACATGTCGGGGGCGCGTACGGCGTAATAGACGATGGCGCTGCCATCCACATCGAGGCGCGAGACGATGGGTTCCTGGATCGACTGCGGCAGGTCGGAGCGGATCTGCGCCACGGCCTCGCGCACGTCGTTGGCGGCACGGTCGGGATCGGTGCCGATCTTGAATTCGACCGTGGTCGTCGACACGCCATTGGTGATGGTCGAGCGCATATGGCTGACCCCGACAAGGCCGGCGGCCACGCCTTCGACACGGCGCGTGACCTGCGTTTCCATTTCGGCCGGCTGGGCGCTCGGCTGCGTGATCGTCACCGTCACGACCGGAAACGACACACTCGGATTGGCGTTGACCGGCAGCCGCAGGAACGAGGCGATGCCCATCAATGTGAGGACAACGAAGAGAACGATCGTCGGAACGGGCCTTCGGATCGCCCAGGCAGAAATGTTGCTGGTCATTGCTGCTTGCCCGTCTGCGCCGGCTGGACATCTTTCGCCAGGACCGCTTCGCCTTCACGCAGCGACACCCCGGCCTTGAGAACAATCCGGTCACCGGCTGCAAGCCCGGAGACGATCTCGACCTTGCCACCCTGGCGCATGCCCGGCTGAACCGTCTTGCGCGCCACTTTGCCCGCATCGACGACGAAGACCGAAACCGTGCCGTCGGGAGCCCCGTAAAGCAGCGCGGAATCGTCGACCATGATCGCCTTGCGTTCGGCCACCACGATCTCCGCCCGGCCGAAGGTGCCGGCAAAGGGCGGCTTGCTGGTATTCAGCGTGACCTGCGCGGTTCCGAGCCGGGTTTCGCGGTCGATCTTCGGATTGATCACGCGCACTTTGCCCTCGATCCAGTCACTGCGGCCGGAGAGCTTGACCTTGACGACCTGGCCGACGGCAAGTAGCGGCAGTTCCGTTTCCGGAACTTCGGCCGCAAACTCGATCTCGCCCTCGCGGATCAGCTTGACCAGCGGGTCAGAGCCCGCAAGCGCACCGGCACGGGCGAGCCGCTCGGAGACGATGCCTGCGGCGGGAGCCACGATCACGGCGCGTTCGAGTTTACGGCGTGCCTCGGCCTCGAGTGCTTCCGCCTGTTCGTAGTCGGCCCGTGCGACCTTCACCGCCTGTTCGGCGATCGCAAGCGCAGAGACACGCTCCTCGAGAATGGTTTCGGCCTGAAGGTGGCGCAATTGCCGGGCCCGGGCGAGCTTCCTCTGCTCCTGCGTGACCGTTTCCGCCTCCCGCGCCATCGTGGCACCCGCACGGGCCACCCGGCCCTCCGCCTCGCGCAGAAGGTTTTCCAGCATGTCGGTCTCGAGCCGGGCAATCACCTGCCCGGCCGCAACCCGGTCGCCGATCTCGACTTCGACTTTGGCGATACGCTGATCGGTCAAGGTCGTGCCGACCGCAATCTCCTCGCGAGCGACGAAGATGCCGGCGAAGGACCGGGTCCACTCCTGCGGGCGGCTGTCGGCCACGAGTGTCGACACCGTACGGCTGATAGCCGCGCTATCGACAGGAACGGACGCGGCCGCCTCCCCGGAGGCGTGCGCCACACCACCCGTCATGGCGAGCGCAATGAGCGCAGCAAGCATGACTTTCAACTCAACTGTACGTCTCATTTCATTGGCTTTCCATTGGTGAGGCCAGTCGGATCGCAAACACGGGCGCTCCAAGCTGCCGGCCTCGAGATCGGGCAATCTGCATCGAATAATTATTAGATTAGTCAATCTAATAATTTGATCCATCAAACGCGACAATTGTAGGGCAGATTACATACTATCATTGCGGGAAGATGGCGGAGTTCCTGTCGGCTGGCGACCTTGACACCGGCGCACCACCCCACGAAATTAGAGTGCTCGCTCTAATAATGAGATTGCCCTGCAAGGAGAATTGGCGATGCGCAAGGTCGACCCCGAGAAACACGCCGCCAAACGTCGACTGATCCTCGATGCGGCAATCACCTGTTTTGCGCGCAAGGGCTTCCACGGCACGTCGACTGCCGAAATCTGTGCCGAGGCAGGCATGAGCCCGGGCAATCTCTTCCATTATTTTCCGACCAAGCACACCATTATCGCGGCGATCGTGGAGGAGGAACGTCAAGAAACGGCGGAGATCTTCCGCAAATTGGGTGAAGCCGAAGACCTCTTTGCTGCTCTGCTCGGTTTCATGGACACCGTTCTCGAGCTTGCGGGCGACCCGACCTATTCGAGCCTCGCGCTCGAAATCGCCGCTGAAGCGATGCGTGACGAACGGATCGGTACGCTCGCCGCCGCCAATGACGCAGAGCTTCAGGGAGCCCTTGCAGCGCTGCTTCGGGGTGCGGCTAGCCTAAATCAGATCGATCGGACTGTGGATGCGGACGGTGCTGCCCGATGGATTGCCGCAATCATCGACGGCATCTTCAGCCGGGTCGCTATCGACCCCGGCTTCAAGCCGAAGCACGAAGGCACGATGCTGCGGCTTCTCCTGACCCGGTTTCTGCGCCCGCAGGGCTGACGCCTTCGAACGGAATGACCGCAGCGAGCATTCTCTCGCCGCGGTCGTTGATTTCAGGCCCACCAGCTTTCGCCGGAGGTTCCCTCAAGACGGAAGCAATATCAGGAATGCTTCTGGATGATGCCGTAGACGATGTTCCGGTTGGCACCGAACTGGACGCGCGCATCGACGGCAGCTTTGCCCGCGCTCTTGTGGATGATGTTCCACATGTCCGCCTCCGAACGCAGCAGCAGTGCCCAGTTCATGAAGGTCTCCATGTAACCGTCAACGCCGATATCCTGGGCGAAGTTGGCAAACAGGAAGACACCATTCGGCTTCAGCATCTGCAGGCAGCGGTGGGTCAGCTTGATGGCCACCTTGTCGGCAAGATAGTCATAGAGGCCGGCAGCATAGATGAAGTCGAACTTGCCGAGCTTCTGATCGCGGCCAAGCAGGCTGCGGACGGAGCCATCAACGCCTTCGATGCAGGTTCCGGCGAAGTCGCGGCTGATCGAACCGACGCTGAGCGGGTCCTGGTCGAGCGCCACCCAGCGCTTGATCCGACGCTCCTCAAGCGCCACCGAGCGATTGGCCTCGCGCAAGTGGCCGGCTGCAATCGTCAGAATTTCCGCCTGCGAACCGCGGCTGGCCGCGATCTCGTCGACGTGACGGGTCAGGAGGTCGCGACGCTCGCGCACCGCAACCGAGGAGGACGCGTCCTTGGTGTAGTCATAGAGCGCTCGCCCGGTGGGCGATGCCCGCTCGATCTCCTTGGCAACGCTTGCATGACCATAGATGAAGTCAAGCAACTGCGCGTCGCCCGAGTAGCCCCTGGGCTTTTCGGAGGACCATCGGGTGAACGGGTCCTGGAGGAAATATTCCGACACCGGGTGTGCCTGGGCGATCGGTATCAGTTCCTGCCAGACGTTCGGGTGGAACTTGGCCCTGGTTTCATGGAGAGCGGCTGCAAGCCGGTCGATAATCTTCGCCGGGTCCGTTCCCTGCAGGAACTGCTCCTGGGCAATCCTGAGAATCACTGCGAGCTCGGCCCTGCCGACCGTGAGCTGTTCGTCGTGCCGCTCGCCCCTGGGCGAAACGAACTCATCAGCCATCGCCTTGGGAGTAATCAGGCTTTGACCATCGAAAACCGTCTGAAATTGGCGCACGCGAGACCATCCGTTAATGCTTTGTTAACAATGGTCGCGAAGATGCGCGCATTACGGCTCGGTTTGCAAGTTTTTGTATATAATAAGGTAAATTCTCGTGCTTCCTCCCTTTGGGTTACGCCTAATCCTAGGCGTTCCGGCCCTTTAATTTAACAAAACTTAATGGACACCTCCTATCATCCCACCCGCACCACTCGTCCCTGTTGCAGGCGTAAAGTGGGGGGCAAGCATGGAGTGTCCGAAACAACGTCCATTGATGGAAAAGCGACGACAGATTTCCGTTGACCGTGACGCAGCGCGATGGATCAGTGCATGAAGCACACGTTGGCCGACGTAGTTGACATCGACCTACATAAGCAGCCGCACAGGCCGCATTTGGCTGAGCTTCAGACACTCTATCGAATGGAGGGCGAGGCTGGCCGGCGTGCGGCGACGAGGCAGGGCCTCTGGGTCGCGGTTGCCGTCTATCTGTCGTTTTTCGCGATCGACATTCTGCTGGTCCCTGATGTCGCCTTCAATACGATACTCGCGCGCCTCGTCGTCGGCATCGGCGCGCTTTTGACCTTCGAGATCCTGTATCGCATCAAGGCCCGAACCAAGTGGCTCGACGGCACCTGCGCCGCTGCACTGGTCTTCGGCTACATCGGCTGGCTCGTGCCTGCGATGATGACGGCCGACGTCGGCAGCATGTCCTACTACATGATCTTCGGCGCGATCTTCATGATGGGCGCCAATCTCTTCTTCAGTTTCCGCTTCCGCCTCTCGGTCGTCGCCTCCGGGATCGTGTTGACGACGTTCTTCATCGCTCTCTCGTTCTTCTCCGAGCAAGATCCTGCCTATCTGATCGCCTTCGGGACCTTTTACGTCTCCTGCTTCATCTTCACCTCCTATGTAAACTGGAAGCTCAACCGCGAGCGCTACAAGGTGTTCCTCAACGCCTTCGAGGCGAAGATCCAGCAGAACGAAGCCTCGGAACGAGGAATGGCGCTGCTGCGGCTATCCAACACCGATCCCCTGACCGGTCTGGACAACCGCCGCGCCATCGACCAGCAGCTGCGCGACTATTGGAACGATTGGCAGAAGCTCGGAAAAAGCTTTGCCGCTATGCTGATCGACGTTGATTTCTTCAAGAAATACAATGACTGCTACGGCCATCAGGAGGGCGACCGCTGCCTCGTTCTGGTGGCCAATGCGCTCGGCGAGGCGATCAAGGACTATAACGGTTCCATCGGTCGCTATGGCGGCGAGGAGTTCATCGTTCTTGCCCGCCTGGACACTCTGGAGCAGGCAGCCGAGCTGGCCGAGGTGATCTGCCGTACCGTCGAGAACATGCGGCTAGTGCATGAGCAGCGCCGCGATGGCGTCTCCATCGTCACCGTCAGCGTCGGTGCCGCCTTCACGCGCAATCAGACCGGCGCCAAGCTCGAGAAGATCATCCACGAAGCCGACCGTGCGCTCTATGCCGCCAAGGCGAGCGGCCGAAACTGCGCGAAGCTGTTCGACCCGAACGACCCGCAAAGCAGCGACGAAAGCGAGAACATTGCCGCGCTTCTGAAGATCGCGGTCGATCAGAACCTGGTATCGCTCGTCTACCAGCCGATCAGGAACGTGATGACCGGTGAGGTCGAGGCCGTCGAGGCCCTGATGCGGCTGACGATGCTGGACGGCACGTCGGTTCCGCCGAGCCTTTTCATTCCGGTTGCCGAGCGAACCGGCGCAATTCTCGACCTCGGTCGCTGGGCGATCAAGACCGTCTGCCGCGAACTTCTCGTCGACAACCATATCCCGCTCGTCAGCGTCAACGTCTCACCGATCCAGCTGAAGACTCCGGGCTTTGCAACCTCGGTCGCCGCGATCCTCGGAGAGACCGGCGTGGCCGGCAGCCGTCTTGCCTTCGAGATCACCGAAGGGCTCGAAATGGAGATGCATTCGGGCATCCTGCGCTGCATCAGCGACCTCGAAACGCTGGGCATCAGGATATGGCTGGATGACTTCGGCACGGGCTTTGCCGGCCTCTCCTGGCTGCGCCTGATCGAATTCGATACCGTAAAGATCGACCGGTCGTTCCTGCACGATTGCAATACCCCCAAGGGGCGCGCCATGCTGCAGGACATCATCGGGCTGGTGCGAAACCGCGGCCACAAGATCCTGATCGAAGGCGTAGAGACCGACGAGCAACTGGCGCTGATGCGGCGCTTCCGGATCGACCAGGTCCAGGGCTTCCACGTCGGCCGCCCTGCGCCGGCAGAGACTTTCCGTACGCCACCGGACAAGCCGCGCATGCCGCTGCGAAACGGCGCCCGATCCTAGCCGGGCCCACGCTCGATCCGGAAGCGCATAGTGCGCGCTTCGGAGCCGGCTTCAGCCAAAACACAACCTTAACATAGCCCGCGAATACATGTTGCGCTTCGACCGGGTGGAGACGTAGTATACCGGAGCTTACAGTGCCGCCGGATACAATCTCACATTGTGACCATGGGAGCGTGCATGACCATGGAAAGTCGGCAGGACAGCCGGGTCAAGTCGGCAGTTGCCCCACCCACCGACGCGGAAATTCTGGCACAACTCGATCGAATTCGCCGCAGCGCCGAGTTCGATGCGCCGGAGCGTGATCGCAAATTCCTGACCTATGTCATCGAGGAAACGATTGCGGGCCGAGGAGATCGCATAAAGGCCTATTCGATTGCAACCGAGGTCTTCGGCCGGGATTCCTCTTTCGACCCGCAGACGGATCCGGCGGTGCGGATCGAAGCCGGCCGCATTCGCCGGGCGCTCGAACGCTACTACCTCGTTGCCGGGCGAACCGATCCGATCGTCATCAGCATCCCCAAGGGCGCTTACGTGCCAACTTTCGAACGGCGCATCGATGCGTGGCTCCCGTCGCACACGGAAGCCAAGGAAAGTGCCGCACAAAAACCAGCCACGCTACGCACCCGGCGAGGAGCCTGGCTCACGGCGGCAGCCATGGTCTGCGTCGGTGGCGGCCTGGCAGCCGGGGCGCTCCTCCTTCACGAGGATGACAAATCGATCGTTCGCCTGCAGCCGACGATCCCGAAGCTCGTCGTCACACCATTTGAAGACCTGTCAGGAACCTCCCAATCGGCGAAAATGGCCCGCGGGCTCACTGACGAGGTCGTCGGCAACATCGCCAAGTTCAAGGAGATCACCGTCACCACCCGTGAAGGGCCCGATGCCTCGCCGCAGGGTGGTCCGGTCTTTGCCCTGGAGGGTCGGGTCCGGTTCGACGGCGAAAGACTGCGGCTCGTGGCGAGACTCATCCAGCGGTCCGATGGATCGGTGGTATGGACGAATGCCTACGACGAGCGTCTGGAAACCGGCAAGACTATCGACCTGCAGGTGAAGGCGGCCGCCGCTGTGGCTGGCGCCGTGGCACAGCCCTATGGTGCCATTTTCCAGGCAAACGCCACGGCGTTCAAACAGTCGGTTCCCGATGACTGGCAAGCTTATGCCTGCACCTTGAGCTATTACGGCCATCGCGGCGACGTCGGTGCGCAAGGCCAAGCCGGGGTGCAGGAATGTCTGCAACAGGCGACGCGACAGGTGCCAACCTACGCGACGGCCTGGGCCTTGCTGTCGATGTCCTATATCGACGCCTTCCAGGATCGTCTCGATCGCTCCTCCTCGGTAACGCTGGAGCGGGCAACCGAAGCTGCAGCCCGTGCTGTGGAACTGGATCCCCAGGACGTGCGCGCCCTTGAGGCGCGAATGCTTGCCCTGTTCTTCCGCGGCGATGTCGATGCTGCCCTGGCCGTCGGCGCGCGCGCACTTGCGATCAATCCCAACGACGCCGAGCTCGCCGGCGAATACGGGTTCCGGCTGGCGCTTTCAGGCCAATGGGATTCCGGCTGCAAGCTGCTGTCGGAAAGCGTCGCCCGCAACTTTGGTCCCGCCCGCTATTTCGAAGGAGCGCTTTCGGTCTGCTCCTACTTCGGGGGCGACTATGTCACCGCCGAGCGATGGGCGCGCATGGCCGATCTTCGCACCCATCCGTTCTCCCGCGTCATGCTTCTGGCCACGCTGGGCAAGCTTGGCAAAGATGCACAGGCGCAGGAAGAAAGGAAGTGGATCGAAACCAACCTGCCAGGCCTGCTTGAAGGTATCCCACAGGAGGTCGCTCTGAGGCTGCGCCGTCCGCAGGATCGGCAACAGCTTGTTGATGGCTTGCGCAAGGCGGGCGTGCCGATTCCCGAAACCGAATTCGAACAGGCACGCACAGACAGTTCGATCCACTGACCAAGGCGCGGCTCAAACCGGCCGCGGCGATTGCGATGCGTCGGATTGGGGTTTTTCGCGTACGGTGCCCCCCTGCATCCAGACCATCAGCAGATCGTGGACCACACTGAGGACGATGGGGCCCAGGAAGAGGCCGATCAGCCCGTAGGAAAGCGTGCCGCCGAGCACCCCGAGCAGGATGACCAGCGTCGGCGTCGAAAGTCCGCGAGCCACCAGGATCGGCTTCATCACATTGTCGATGACGAAGAGCGGGACCAGCAGAATGGTCATAAGCAGCGCTGGACCGAAATCCATCGTCACCCAGGCCCAGATGATCACCGGAAGCAGGACCAGCGCGGGCCCGATCTGGATGATGCAGAGAACAAGCACGACGAATGCGATCGCACCCGGCGCCGGAACATGGAACAGGCCGAGCACCAAGGCACAGAGAAAGGCCTGCAGCAACGCGACGCCGATGACCCCGCGTGCCACGTTGCGGATCGTCGCTGCCGCCAGACGCAGGAAGCCGATGCCCCTGTCACCACCGATCCTGCCGGAGAAACGTTGCGCCATCTCCGCCAGCCGTTCGCCGGAGCCGAAAAGAAAGCCGGCCACCAAGACGGACACCACGAAGCTCAGCACCTCGGCGCCGATGCTCGCAATTTTGCCGAGCGCCTTGCTGCCCGCCTGCACCAGCGAAGGTTCGAGCTTGCTCAGGAGAGCTTCGAAATTATCCGATGCCATGCTCCAGGCGGCATGAACCCGTTCACCGACGATCGGCCACTCGCGAACATATTCCGGTGGTACCGGCACTCTGAGCGAACCGTCGGCAAGTTTTGCGAGCAGCGCCTGGAGCCCTTCGGCAAAGCTGACCGCAATCGCGGTCAACGGGGCGACGATGACGGCCAGACAGGTCAGCGTGATGAGAAATGAAGCCAATCGCCGCGAGCCGAGAAGGCGGCCAAGTCGGGCATAGGCCGGGTAGAGCGCCACGGCAAGGATGGCCGCCCAGATGAGAATGATGGCGAATGGCGCAATCAGCGTCAGGGACCAATAGGCAAAAAGCCCGACGATGCCGATCCTGGCGATATCGGTGATCTTCGCCTCGAAGGACGGGGGACCGGTTGGCCCATCGCGAACCGCGCCCGTTCGGGAAGGATCATCAACCATTCTCGCCCCTCACCCTTGATGTGGCAAATCAATGCGCCGCTGCGGCTTCTCGGGGCCCGCGTGTCACTGAATCCAGTATGGCTGGACCTGTCCCAGACAGGCAGCATACCGTCCCTCGTGCAACAGTCATGCGGATCGTACGCTGGCGATGGCCGATAGGCAGTAACATACAGTAGCATACGTCATTCGGGCTTCCCCATCGGCTAGCCTCCCCTAGAGATACCTGTGACAGACGGCAGTAGAAATATAAGCTGCGACAGCATCAAGCTCTGGTTGCAGCAGAAGCGTCGACAGGGGGCTGTCACGCGCGCTTGTCCAAGCGCCCGCGCGCCTCAGCCAACAAAGGGAGGCTGGATAGATGATCCGGAAAACGATCATCGCGCTCGGCAGCGCAGTGACGATACTGGTTTCAACGCCCATCACGGCCGTCATGGCCCAGCAGACAGCGAGTGCGCCAGCCGCTGAGCAGCAGACAGCGCCGGAACCACTCAGCGACGACGAACTCGAAGTTCTGGTCGCGCGCATCGCGCTCTATCCGGACGAGCTGGTGGCGCTTATTTCCGCTGCCGCGCTCTATCCGCTGCAGATAGTCGAGGCAGAACGGTTTCTGGAGGCTCGCCAGAAGAAACCCGACATGAAGCCAAAGGACGATTGGGACGGTAGCGTCATTTCGCTGCTCAACTATCCCCAGATCGTCAAGATGATGAGCGAAGACCTCGAGTGGACGCAGGCTTTCGGCGACGCGATCGCCAATCAGCAGAAAGATGTGCTGATCGCGATACAGCAGTTGCGCGACGAGGCCGTCGCCAAGAACATCATCAAGAGCGACGACAAGGTGAAGGTGGTCCAGGAAGGCGACAACGTCATCATCCAGGCAGCCAACCCCGAAACGATCTACGTTCCGCAGTATCCGCCGGAGATGCTGTACGAGCCGAATTATGCACCGGCGCCGATCGGCTACTATGAAGAACCCTATCCGGCCTATTGGTATCCGGGGGCGGCCTTCTTCGCCGGCGCGGTGACTGGGGCTGCCTTCGCGGCGATCGTCGACTGGGACGATTGGGGCGTCTGGGGCGGCCGCTGGAACGGCGGCGACATGGACATCGACTGCAACAACTGCTTCAACAACATCAACGGCAAGGTGAAGTGGAACGACATCGACTGGAAGAATGTCGATCGCAGCAAGATCAACTTCGACCGCGACCAGCTTCAGCATTTCGACCGAAACAGCATCAAGAACAACATCAAGGCAAACGGCAACAACAACCTGCGCAACCGCGCCGCTGAGATCAACCGCGATCGGCCGAACGCGCGGCCCGGCGGTGGTGGCGGCGGTCAGATCCGGGACGTGCGCAAGAGCACGCTCGATGGGCTGAAGGCCCAGCAGAGGCCGGCAGCGCGGCCCGGTGGTGGCGGGCAGGGGGTTGCGAAAGCGCGGCCCGGCGACGGCAAGCCGAGCCTCAACCGCCCTGGCGGCAACAAGCCTTCGCAAGTGAACCGTCAGGGCGGCAAGAAGAAGATGGCCGCCAAGGCGCAGAACCGACCGAACAGGCCGTCGGGCCTCGGCAACGTCAATCCCGGGCGGCGTGAAATCAACTCGTCACGCCGCGGCGGTCAGAGCATGGGCGGTGGCCACCGCGGCGGCGGGCGGCCACAGATGAGCCGCGGCGGCGGCAGGCCGCCAATGCACCGCGGCGGCGGTGGTCGCGGCGGCGGCGGCGGACGCAGGCGTTGAACGGATCATAGGAGAACGACCATGGCAAAACTCTTTCATCCGTTTCTCCTCGGAACGGCGATCGCCCTCACGCTGGCCGCCGTGCCACTCAACGCGTCTTTCTCGCAGACACAGACGCCGGCGGAACAGGCGCCAACGGATCAAATGGCCGCAGGCCTCGATGCCTATGCGGCCGACGAGGATCCGCCGATCTTCGATGATCCCGCCAAGGCGGTCGACGACTTCAAGGCGAAGCTCGCCGCCAACGATTTCGACGGTCTGGCAAAGCTTCTGGGGCTCAATGCGGAGAAGCTGAAGGCCGGTGAAGGGGCGATGGATACCTTTGCGCTCATTCGCGAAGGTGCCGCCCGCAACGTCGTCGTCCGCGATCTCGAAGGGCGCAAGATCATCCAGCTCGGCGATCGGCTCTGGCCCCTGCCCTTCCCGATCACCAAGGGCGAGGACGGCAAATGGGCTTTCGACACCTATGTCGGGCTTGAGGAGATCGTCAATCGCCGCGTCGGCGAGAACGAGCTCGAGGCAATCGATACGGTACAGGCCTATGTCGATGCGCAGAAGGAATACGCCTCGCAGGATCGCGACGCCGATGGCGTGCTCGAATATGCCCAGAAGCTGATCAGTACACCTGGCCAGACGGACGGGCTCTACTGGCCGGCCGATCAGGGCGATGGCGAAAGCCCGGTCGGCGACGCGATCAGCGAGGCAGCCTTGGAAAAGGCCAAGGCCGGCCAAGGCTACTTCGGCTACCGCTTCCGCATCGTGACCTCGCAAGGCGATAACATTGCCGGCGGGCGATATGACTATGTCATCAACGGCAACATGATCGGCGGTTTCGCCTTGATCGCCTGGCCAGTCAGTTATGCCGAGACCGGCGTCAAGACCTTCGTCGTCAACCAGCAGGGCATCGTCTACGAGCGGGACCTCGGGCCGAGCACCGAGCAGATCGTGCCCTTCATCGATCGTTTCGATCCCGATGACAAATGGGACGTGGTGCCCGATTGAGCGCCGATCTCAGTTGACGATCTCCTGTCGGGCCGGATTTCCCCCCCGGCCTGAATGGGCGAACGGATCGACGACATCGGTTGCCGAGGTCTTCTGACGGTTTCGACCACCTATGCGTCAACTTGTGCAAATCTCAGCGGCATGTGCAGCGAAACGCGATAGCGCGTCGGCCCGACATGACCGGCGGTCAACGATGCACCTTCCGGAAAATGCGTCCTGACTCGATGAGCGACATTGGCAAGTCCAATGCCGAGGCCCTCGCCCGCCTTGCCGGAAGCGGACGTGGCAACGTCGTTTTCGACGGACAGATTGAGCGTCCCTCCAACCCGAGCCGCCCGGATGTGAATTTCGACCTCGCCGATCGAACGGCCGACGCCGTGCTTCACCGCGTTCTCGACCAACGGCTGCAGGATCAGGCTTGGAACCATGGCACCCTCGAGTTCGGGAGGGATGTCGATACGAACGACCATTCGATCCGAAAACCGCTCCTTCTCGATATCGAGATACTCTTTCTGCAGAGCCATTTCGTCCGCAAGCCGTAATTCGCGCATCGGATCGAGCTGCAGCGTCGACCGCAGAAACCCCGAGAGCGACATGATCATCCGCTCGGCCCGCTGCGATGCCCCCTCCTCCACCAGGCCGGTGATGGAGTTGAGCGTATTGAAGAGGAAATGCGGGTTTATCTGATATTGCAAGGCACGCATCTGCGCCGCCAGCGCCTCTTCGCGCGAGGCAATCAGTTTCAAATCCCGATCGCGGACCTCCATGTGATTGAGCAACGCCACGAAGAGAAACGACCAGCCAAAGAAGATCGACATGCGGTAACAGACCGCGTAGCCGTAATCCATGATGTTGAACGGCGCGACGACGGGCGACATGATCAGCGTGTAGAGGTAGTAGTCCAGCAGCGACATACCGAGGGAGCTGACCAGGGAAAGCAGCAGGCACACGAAAATTTGCGTGGCATACCGCTGCCTTCTCATGCGGCTGAGCAGATGCGCAAACAGAATGGCCAGAACGACAAAGACCGCTTCAAGGACAAGCTTGCCAACGAACGGCTTAAGGGGATTGTCACCGATTGTGAGCCAGATCGGACTACTGATCAGCAATTCGGCGGCTGCATAGATCAAAGCCAGGCGCAGGGTCGTTGCGGGAAATCGACGGCCATCCAGGAAGCTGTCGGTCGGAATGGTGATGTGTTTCATGCAAACTCTATCACGCTGGTTTCAGGTGGCTTTGTTCGGGCGACGTGACCGCCTGGCTGCGCCCGGTTTGGGTTATTTGAAAGGGCAAACAAAGAAATTTAGCAACTAAAAGGTTTACTCACCGTTCTCAACCGCGCCAAGATTGCGTCGGGAGGGGAGACCGATCGGTCGTTGGGGGCGCTGATGTACTGCCGACGATCCGCCTGTCGAACGAGATCATCGAGGAGACCCGCACTTGGCTGGCCTTGGAGGATTGGGATTTCGACGGGTAATTTTGAGAAGCTGGTCTGCCTTGCCGTCTTCCGTCGTGGTCCGGAGGGTGGACCGACGCATTGGCTAGGGCTGTGCCTAGAACGTCAAAAAGCCCGCGGACGTTTGTGTCCTGCGGGCTTTTTGGATGTTTGGTTGCGGGGGCAGGATTTGAACCTGCGGCCTTCAGGTTATGAGCCTGACGAGCTACCGGGCTGCTCCACCCCGCGTCATCGCGGTAAATCCCTATGGGATTTATCCGCTCTTTCCGGGTTTTGCCGAAGGCAAAATCCCGTTTAATCCGGTCCGAGTTTTGCGAAGCAAAATCTCGTTGTTTGTCTGTGCCGAGCAAATCNCGTCATCGCGGTAAATCCCTATGGGATTTATCCGCTCTTTCCGGGTTTTGCCGAAGGCAAAATCCCGTTTAATCCGGTCCGAGTTTTGCGAAGCAAAATCTCGTTGTTTGTCTGTGCCGAGCAAATCGGTAGGATTTGTCTCGTGTTATCCGTGTCGATCCTAGCAAAACAAAAGGGCCGCTTGGTGGCGGCCCGTGTTCGGCAGGGCCGAAGTGTGTGTCGAGAAGATGTTTCGGTTTGTTTCCGCCGCTACCTTATCCTTCTCGGCGATGCCTCGAAGGGGAGCGGCGGTTGTTTCTCTTGCGCTTTGCAGACCTGGCAGCGACCTACTCTCCCGCGTCTTAAGACGAAGTACCATCGGCGCTGGGGCGTTTCACGGCCGTGTTCGGAATGGGAACGGGTGC
>NZ_LMJJ01000040.1 GCF_001429285.1 Ensifer sp. Root278 | reverse complement strand
CGCCGCTGAGCAGCACGACGGCGGTGGTGCCGTCGCGGCCGACATAAAAATCGAAGGCGGTGCCGCGAACGCCGATCGTGCCGGCCGGCGTGACGATTTCATAGGCGGAGTGCCCGGACTTGCCGCTGATCCAGCGGAACGTGCCCTTCGCGGCCATGATCGTCAGTTTCTTCACCGACTTGGCATCATCATAGACGAATTTGTCGATGACCACGGACGAACCCCAGCCGACCGCAAGCTTGGTGCCATCCTGGAAGACGAACTGGCCGAGACCGGACTTCGATGTCGAAATCCGTTCGTCCTTGTAGACCGGGTCCTTGACCGCGATCGGACCGCGTGCGCCGCTGACTGACGTGCGAATCTGCACCGCCTGACCGACAGGTTCGGCAGCGCTGACAGGAAGCGGTTGGCAAAACGCAGCACAAATCGAGATGAGTGCGGCGCCACGCAAGTAGAACATGGCACCCTCCAAAGTGTTATTGTTACCACGCTGCAGGGATTTATGTCTTGTCGCCCAATTGGAGTAACGTAACGGCACATCGCAACCGTAAGAGTTATATCAACGAGCCAGTCCGGCTCGTCGCGGTTGAGGCAAGCGTGACCCGGCCGTCGGCCCGAGTGGTGGCGCTGCCACTCGTTCGGCGCCCAGTCGTCCGCAAATTCAACGCCACGCCCCTGCCGTTTCGCGTGCAAAGTTGTCGCCGAAGCACTGCGAAATGTTGCCTTTTTGTACTCACTCGCCCCTTTTCTTTCGACCGGACTCTCGCCATATTCCCCGCCATGACCAAAGCTCCGAAGAATGCCCCGCCGAAGCCCTCCACGCCGTCCGGTTTCGAAGAAGCGCCGCAGGCGCCCTTGTCCGGCACGCCGCTCGGCGGCAACGTCTCGGATTGGGTGAAGCAGCTCGAGGCGGATGCGGAAGCCTCCGCTTTCGAAACCCAGCGTCAGATCGCCTCCAAGGCCGGCAAGCACCGCAAGACGGTGGAGATCGCCGCCTCGAAGGCGGCGCGCAAGGCCGCGGGTGCGGATGACGAAGCACAGCCGAAGAAGGCCGGGAAGAGGGGCAAGGTCGAGATCGTTGGCAGCAAGTCCGCGCGCGGCACGTCGATGGGCGGCTCGACCGACCCGAAGACGCGCGCCGCCGCCGGCCTCAATCCGGTCGCCGGCCTCGACGTGTCGCTCGAAGACGCCGACAGGCTGACGGCCAAGTCGGGCGTCACCGCCACGGTGGAGGCGCTGTCGGCGCTGATCGAAAGCGGCAACCCACTGTTCAAGGACGGCAAGCTCTGGACGCCGCACCGCCCTGCCCGACCGCCGAAATCCGAAGGCGGCGTCGAGATCCAGATGGTCTCCGATTACGAGCCGGCCGGCGACCAGCCGACGGCGATCGCCGATCTGGTCGAGGGCCTGACCTCCGGCGAGCGCAGCCAGGTGCTGCTCGGCGTCACCGGTTCCGGCAAGACCTTCACCATGGCCAAGGTAATCGAGGCGACGCAACGTCCCGCCGTCATCCTCGCGCCCAACAAGACGCTGGCCGCGCAGCTCTATTCCGAGTTCAAGAACTTCTTTCCCAACAACGCGGTCGAGTACTTCGTCTCCTACTACGACTACTACCAGCCGGAAGCCTACGTGCCGCGCTCGGATACCTTCATCGAGAAGGAATCCTCGATCAACGAGCAGATCGACCGCATGCGCCACTCGGCCACCCGCTCGCTGCTGGAGCGCGACGACTGCATCATCGTCGCGTCTGTCTCGTGCATCTACGGTATCGGCTCGGTCGAGACCTATACCGCCATGACCTTCCAGATGAGCGTCGGCGACCGGCTCGACCAGCGGCAACTACTCGCCGACCTGGTGGCGCAGCAGTACAAGCGCCGCGACATGGATTTCCAGCGCGGCTCTTTTCGCGTGCGCGGGGATACCATCGAGATTTTTCCGGCCCACCTGGAAGATGCCGCCTGGCGCATCTCCATGTTCGGCGACGAGATCGATGCGATCACCGAGTTCGACCCGCTGACCGGCCAGAAGACCGGTGATCTGAAATCGGTGAAAATCTACGCCAACTCGCACTATGTCACCCCGCGCCCGACGCTGAACGGCGCCATCAAGGCGATCAAGGAAGAGCTGGTGCATCGCCTGGCCGAACTGGAAAAAGGCGGCCGCCTGCTCGAAGCCCAGCGGCTGGAGCAGCGCACCCGCTACGATATCGAGATGCTGGAGGCGACCGGCTCCTGCGCCGGCATCGAGAACTATTCGCGCTACCTCACCGGCCGCAATCCCGGCGAGCCGCCGCCGACGCTGTTCGAATACATCCCCGACAACGCGCTGCTGTTCATCGACGAGAGCCACGTCTCCGTCAGCCAGATCGGCGGCATGTATCGCGGCGACTTCCGCCGCAAGGCGACGCTGGCCGAATACGGCTTCCGCCTGCCTTCCTGCATGGACAACCGCCCCTTGCGCTTCGAGGAATGGGACGCGATGCGCCCGGACACGATCGCTGTTTCGGCCACCCCCGGCTCCTGGGAACTGGAACAATCCGGCGGCGTCTTTGCCGAACAGGTCATCCGCCCGACCGGCCTGATCGACCCGCCGGTGGAAGTGCGCTCGGCGAAAACCCAGGTCGACGACGTGCTTGGCGAAATCCGCGAGACGGCCGCCGCCGGCTACCGCACGCTCGTCACCGTGCTCACCAAGCGCATGGCCGAAGACCTCACCGAATACCTGCACGAACAGGGCATTCGCGTGCGCTACATGCACTCCGACATCGACACGCTGGAGCGCATCGAGATCATCCGCGACCTGCGCTTGGGTGCTTTCGACGTGCTCGTCGGCATCAACCTTCTGCGCGAAGGCCTCGACATTCCCGAATGCGGCTTCGTCGCCATTCTCGATGCCGACAAGGAAGGTTTCCTGCGTTCCGAGACGTCGCTGGTGCAGACCATCGGCCGCGCCGCCCGTAACGTCGACGGCAAGGTCATCCTCTATGCCGACCAGATCACCGGCTCGATGCAGCGCGCCATGGACGAGACCAGCCGCCGGCGCGAAAAGCAGATGGCCTTCAACGAGGCCAACGGAATCACCCCGGAATCGGTGAAGGCGAAGATCTCCGACATTCTCGACTCGGTCTACGAGAAGGACCACGTCCGAGCCGACATCTCCGGCGTCGCCGGCAAGGGTTTCGCCGACGGTGGCCACCTCGTCGGCAACAACCTGCAGGCGCACCTCAACGCGCTGGAAAAACAGATGCGCGACGCCGCCGCCGACCTCGACTTCGAAAAGGCCGCCCGCCTGCGCGACGAGATCAAGCGCCTCAAGGCCGCCGAACTCGCCGCCATGGACGACCCGATGGCACGGGAAGAGGCAAGGTCGCAGGAGGGCCGCAAGGGCGCCTCCTCGTCGGCATCTCCATCTTCTCCGTCATCCTCGTCCTCGGGTTCAACCCGAGGATCGACCCGAGGATCCAAGACCACGGACGACAAGTCTCTCTTCCAGAAACCGGCCCTCGACGACATGGGCCGCGACGTCGCGACGCCGGCCGGCTCGGACCGGTCCCTGTTCCGCAGGAACACTCTGGACGAAATGACCGTCGGCCGCACCGAAAAGCCGGTGATCGGCCACGTCCCGGAAAAACCGATCCTCACCCGCGCGAAACCGGGCGTCGGGTCCTATGAGGATCCGGTGGACGAGAAGCGGCAGAAGGGCAAGACGGGACGGCCGGGGCGGTAGGCAAATCAGGAAAGACAACGACTCGGTGCCCGCGCTCGGAAGACGGCAAACTGCCAAGCAAGGGCGAGCCCAGTGCGTTGTGGGGAGATGTCTCGCAGGATAGAGAGGGAGAAGCCCTCCTCCTCCGGCAAGACACCCCCTCTGCTCAGAAGATAGTCGGTCCGGGGCGGCTGCAAGCTAAATCAAAGCTCTAAGATTGCGCAAATTGTCCCCAACCTCATGATCCTTTGGGAAAAGTTTCTCTGCTTCGAGCAAAAGGTCGCGAACACGCTGCATCTGCGTGCTCGACATCACACCGCCGCGCTCTAGATACTCTCGCGCTCCGCGGAACATGGTAACATACGGGTGCACCGACTTCCGCGCCCAGCTTTTTTCAATCTTGATTGCGCGGTCTGAACAGTCAAAAGCTTCGTTGAATGCGCCTACTCTCGAGTACCCCGGGACAACCATCTGAATAAACAATATTTTACTTAGTGTGGTTAGTGGCAGCGGATGATTTTCGATGGACGCAGCATGTCTCGCGTTTTGGACTGCCGAGTCCAAGTATTCAGTCATTCCACGAACGCCTGAGCTATTGTGACGCGAAACATTCATGAGCGCCACCTGCTCCCAGTATCGCGAGTTCCACTGCCACGCTTTTTGGGTCGCCTCATAAAACGCAGGGGCCAAGTCTCCCAGTATGCCGTCGACCACAGAGTCAAAATCGAATAAGCGGCTCGCCAATCGTGCTTCAGAACTGCGCTGTTTAATCGCTTTTCGGTTTACGCGTGGTGCAAGTGTAATTGCGAGCCTAGTAAAAATATCCAGAAGTCGGCGCGGATCGCGCTTCGACATATTGTCGAGAATACGCATCGCGATCGTAGAATTCTGCGGTACGACATGCGTATTCGTACGACGGTCATAATATGACAAAGGCAGTGCATGCTCTTTGCTAAGCTGCTCTCTGTATCCCTGGGATCCGAGAATACTAGAGAGAATCTCGTGACGAACGCCACCGCCGAAACAATGCTGAGAAAGGGCCGCTATCAGATATCTGTTTTGATCAACTTCGTTGCATTCCTCCATCAAGTCGAAGGCAATTCTGTCGAGCGGCCTGAAGTCGTTGAGGACCCTGCAACATACAACCGCCATCGGATCATCAGCGGCTGATTTTATAAAGCCGTTTAGATCTCTGATTGCACGTGACGTTCCGACAATGCCTAACTCTGTATACCGCTCAACTATAGCCTCAACATCGACCGCACGCATCTTTAGCGCCGCAGCGCGATGATAAGGGACGCCGGACAAGCTCTGAAATAAGTATCTATTTCTGTACCCTCTCTCTGAAGCAAGAACGACTAGATCTTTTTTCGGAGTTTTTGATACAATTTCAGCAAACGGGGACACTTGGTTTGCAAAATTATCAACAACTATTAAGAGTGCACCTTCTATACCGTCAACAATGCTTAATGTCTTATCATACTCCAACCGACTCAATGCAGAGCACACCAGGGTGTGAATTCCTCTTCTAGATATCTCAAAAGCAACTCTTCTGACGACAGTTGTCTTTCCGGTGCCAGGCTCATCTGTCAGAATAATAATTCTGCTCTCTTCTACTGTATTATTTAGCAGATTTTCGACATCATTAATAATGGAGGATGTTATCGAGCGACTGACATCAAACCCAGATTCAAAATCCGACCATTCTGGAGCGTGCCCGTAGAAGAACCTCGACGCGGATTCCTGGGGCCTTTGGCTCGACGGAACCAACTCGAAATCGGAATAGAATGCCAGAGCTTCTGCACCAGTTATCTTTTCGGGAAGAATATTTCTGGATTCCGTTGGTGAGAAACTGCGAGAGAACAGTCATCCAAGGACTGTTCTCTTTCATTACTTGTATGTATTCGTCCCGTGCAAAGACGTAACCTTTCGAAGCGTGCGTCACAGAGCCATGTAGCTTGACCAGAAGCAAATCGGAAAGAACCCGCTCATCGTTGTAGTCGTCGCGAAAATGTGCTGTCACAAGTTTCTGCTTCGCACCTTTTAATCGATAAGCTGCCTCCAACGCGTCATCGATATTCCAAGTAAATGCTCGGCGCCAAACGAACGTTGAGAGAGTCGATAGCGTCGCGCCTGCGGTGCATCCAGAGAACCTTTTTGTAATGTATTGATCAACTTCGGATTCACTGAGAAGTGCGAAAACTTTTTGAAGAGATTTGTTCTTCGAAACACCCTTCAAATCACATAATTCGTCGCGAAGAGTGGTTCCAGACGGCAGCTTCCCGATACTATTTTCGGAATCAAGGCTAACACCGGCACCCAATAGCAAATTATACTGACCTGCCTTAAGGGACGACACAAATGCATCATGTTGCTCATTGCTAATTTTGACAAACGACACCGCAAAAACCTCCACCCAATTCCGACTGTAAATTGTCAAATCTATCAGGTACACTACCGATTACGGCGTGCATATAAAGATTGAATTGCCGAAAAATACAACTCTACACGGCCACGATCCCCACCCTTGCCGCCTCCCCCATTCCTCGCTACAACCACAGCATGATCAAAACCGCGCTCATCGCTGCCATCTATTATGCGACGTCCCCATAGGGAGCGGCGCGTTTCGATCATGTCTTGAAACAAGCCGCCGTCAGGCGGCTTTGTTTTGTTCGGTGCTCCCTGGCGGCAATGCCATGGAGAGCTCTAATGACAATTTCCGACAATCCCACTGACGCCTTTGAGCCGCGCTCGACGATCACCGGGACGCTGCTCGAGCGCGGCTATGTCAACCAGGTGACGGACCTTGAGGGCGTCGATCGCGCCTTTGCGGCCGGCATCGTGCCTGTCTACGCCGGCTTCGATGCGACGGCGGACAGCCTGCATGTCGGCCATCTCTTGCCGATCATGGCGCTTCGCCGGCTGCAGCAGGCCGGGCACAAGCCGATCGTGCTGATCGGCGGCGGCACGACGCGGATCGGCGATCCGAGCTTTCGCTCGGCGGCACGGCCAATGCTGTCGGAGAATGAGATCGCGGCCAATATCGCCGGCATCCGCAAAGTGTTCGAGCGGTTGCTGACCTTCGGCGACGGCCCGACCGATGCTGTCATGGTCAACAATGCCGATTGGCTGGACCGGATGGCCTGGATCGACATGCTCCGGGACGTCGGCAAACACTTCTCCGTCAACCGCATGCTCTCCTTCGACAGCGTGAAAACGCGGCTGGAACAGCAGGAGAACCTGAGCTTCCTCGAGTTCAACTACATGATCCTGCAGGCGGTCGATTTCCTCGAACTGTTTCGCCGCACCGGCTGCCGGCTGCAGCTCGGCGGCGGCGACCAATGGGGCAATATCGTTGGTGGCGTCGATCTGGTGCGGCGGATCGAGGGCGCGGAAGTCTTCGGCATGACCACGCCGCTGCTGACGACGGCATCGGGCGTCAAGATGGGCAAGACCGCGGCCGGCGCCATCTGGGTGAACGAGGACCGTCTGTCGCCCTACGACTACTGGCAGTTCTGGCGTAACGTCGAGGATGCCGACGGTGGTGCGCTTCCTCAAACTCTTCACCGATCTGCCGCTCGACGAGATCGAAAGGCTGGGTCGCGCCGAGGGCGCGGACCTGAACGTGGTCAAGGAGCGCCTCGCCAATGAGGCAACGGCGCTGGCGCATGGAGCAGACGCAGTCCGGCGGGCGCAGGCGACGGCGCGGCAGGCATTCGGCGGAGGTGAAGCGGCCGAGGGGTTGCCGACGGTCGTGCTGAGCGATGCCGAGCGCCTGAAGGGCATAGGTCTCGTTGACCTCGTGGTACGGGCAGGACTGGCCTCATCGAAGGGCGAGGCACGGCGGGCAATCGCCGGGCGCGGTGTGCGCCTGGACGGAGAAGTCGTTGAGGATGCAGAGACAATCGTCTCACTCGGCGAGCATCCGGTTCGGCTCTCGCTTGGCCGCAAGCGCCATGCCGTGGTGAAGTAGCGCAGCGATCACGCGTCCCACCGCCCGCATTCCCATGCCTGTCACAGGCATCCCCCTGCCGCGCTGCGGCGGGGGGATGCGCCGACCAATACGAGAAAGTCTTCGTTATGGCTCGGGATCTCTCGCCGCGCGGACGCGCGGCGGCTGGATCTCTGTGACAAGCACAGAGATGAGGGTGGACAGGATTGCCGCTACGAAGATCGTTGCCCCCAAGGGAACCGGATGCCAGGGATGAAAATTCCGCAGGCGCAGGAAATCTCGGGCACCCAGAGCCACAGGATTCGACGTCACAACGGCATCTGACGAAGTGCCGCGGCCGCGTACCACCTTGCTCATTCCTGTGCTTGTCACAGGAATCCAGCCGCGCCGAATCGGCGGCGCGAGGGGATGCGTTGCCCCGAATGCGCGAGCACCCAGCGTACCGGCTCGGCATACCCCGCCGCGCGGACGTGCGGCTGCTGGATCTCTGTGACAAGCACAGAGATGAGGGTCGAGCGGGCTGTGACCGCTAAGATCGCCGCTCCGGAGGGAGGTGCTCAGGGGCGTGGACACAAGGGCGCGGTCATAAGGGCGTGCCCAAAGGCGCGCGCGCTTGCGGGTGCCGCCACTGTTTCACCCGGGCGACGCTACCGCCGGTCAGACCGCAGCAACCACCCTCGCCTCCGGCCGCACCTCGTCATCGCCGCCAAACTCCTCGCCCCACTTGCAGAGAGCCGCCGCCGCCACGTTCAGCGCCGCGCCGCGTTCGGTCAGCGCGTACACCACCTTTGGCGGGATTTCCGGATAGGTGGTGCGGCTGACGAGGCCATCGGCCTCCAATTCACGCAACTGCTGCGCCAGCATCTTCTCGCTGATTAAAGGGATCGCCTGGCGCAGGCGGCCGAAGCGGCGGGCGGCCTTGCCGAGTTCGCAGAGAATATCGACCTTCCACTTTCCCTCGATCGCCCTGAGCGCAGTTGCAAAGCCGCAGTTTTCCATTGCTGTCGTCACATCATCCTCCCTTACGTCGCGGTAAGCACTTACCATCCGGTGCGTATTGCGACCCGGGCCGCCCACCTTACGTCTGAACCGCGACGACAACCGCGTCGCTGTGGAAATCAGGGCGGGATAAGGGTGCAGGCGCCCTTCCCGCGCCATGGATATGGAGACTGGGAATGCAACCTGCAATCAGCGTATTGGGAATGGGGCGCATGGGATCGGCGCTGGCGCATGCGCTTCTCAAGGCCGGGCACCCGACGACGGTGTGGAACCGCACGCCGGCAAAGGCGGCGCCGCTCGCTGCCGCCGGGGCCGAGGTGGCGGCAAGCGTGCGCAATGCGGTCGCCGCATCTGAGGTCGTCATCGTCAATGTCAGCGACTACCAGGCGACGCAAAGCCTTCTGCGCGACAAGGAGGTCGCCGGTGCCCTCGAGGGCAGACTGATCATCGAACTCACGTCAGGCACGCCGGATGGTGGCCGCGAGGCGCACGGCTGGGCGCAGCGGCAGGGTGCCCGCTATCTCGACGGCGCGATCCTGGCGACGCCGGACTTCATCGGCACCGAAGCGGGCACGCTGCTTGTCTCCGGTCCTTCAGCTGTTTTCGAGGAAGGCCGTAACGTGCTCGGCGCCCTCGGCGGCAATGTCCAGTTCATCGGCGAGGATCCGGGCCTCGCCAATGCGCTCGACAGCGCCGTGCTGGCGCTGATGTGGGGCGCATTGTTCGGTGCGCTGCAGTCGATCGCCGTTTGCCGGGCCGAGGCGATCGATCTCGGCGTGCTGGCAAGACAATGGACGGCGACGGCGCCGGTGGTCGAGGGGCTCGTCTCCGACCTCATCAAACGCAGCGCCGCCGGGCGCTATGACGCTGATGCCGAAACGCTCTCGTCCGTATCGCCGCATTACAGCGCGTTTCACCATTTGGTCGACCTGATGGAAGCCCGCGGCATCGACCGCACGATCACTGGGGGATACGAGGCGATCTTCCGCCGGGCGATCGAGGCCGGCCACCTGCACGACGATTTCGCATCGCTGTCGCAGTTCATGGGGCAGCCGGCGTAAGTCGAAAGGCGCGCTGGGGGCTGGCTCCACAAGGCGAGGCAGCACGAGCCGCCGAGCCTCACTTGGCAATCCCCGCGCCGCTGCCCACTGCTGCCGGCCCGAGCACACCGACCAAAGCCTTGCCGTCGGTGAAATAGGGGTCGCCGCCGCCGTTGCGGCCGGTCTTGGTGGCACCGACGCCGGGGATTTCATAGGTCGACGAAACCTGCCCCGCCTTCTTGAGGTCGCCGATCACCAGATCGCGTTCGGCATCGAGATCGGGGCCGATGTGGTGGGTGATCTGGCCGGTGTCGTGGCTCAAGCCCACGCCGCGGTCGAAGCTCGCCGAACCGAGCCAGAGCGGGCCACCGCCCTCCGCAGGCGTCGCGGTCTGCCAGAAGCGCACATGGTTGCGCTGGTCGGCGCTGCGGCCGACCGGCTTTTCGAAGGCCAGATCCTGCTCGCGACCCTCGTAGAACAGCGGACTGACAGGTGCATCGAGATCCGGGCGGTCGAGCACGACGCTGAGGCCTATATCGACGGACGATCGCGGCGTGACCTTGTCGGCAGCATCCCAGCCTGCGGCGTTAAAGGCGCGGATGATCTGCTCCTTGGAGCCGACCAGCCCGACATTGATCGGATCACCGGGAATGCCCTGCTCCGTCGATGTCACCATGGGATTGAGCGGAACCTTCCGGCGGTCATCGTGGAAGAGCCATAGCTCCGGGACCAGGAAGTAGCTGACCGCGAGGTAGGCGGCGAGCACGATCCCCAGAAGAAGAAAGGCAACGCGCATGTTCAAGCGACGGCTCATGCCACTCTCCTTCGCTCCAGGCTATGGCGGAGGTCCCGGCCACCCGGGACAGACGCAGACTATGACACCGACAGAAGCCGCTGCACAGCGGCGGCGCGTAGGCGAACGCCGCCGACAGCAGGATCGGCGATCAGGGAGCCGGCAGCCGCATATCAGGCGCGGCCATGCCTTTCGTCGCAAAGCCAGAACGAACGCGACAGCGCCCGAGGCGGCGCCTTACTCCGCCGCGTGCGCCTTCATCTCCAGCGCCTCCAACTCGTAGCTGTAGCCTTCCAGCATCTCATAGGCCTGCTCTATCGTCTTGATCTGCTCGTCGGCATTCTTGATCGCCTCGGCGATTGACCGCGAGCGGGCGCGCAGCATCGAGCCGAGCACGTCGGTCTCCGGCCGGCGGCCGAGGCGGTCGAGGTGCTTGCGCACGCGGGCGCGGTGACGCTCGAGCTCGAGAATATGGAAGCGGCTCTTGACGATATCGTCGGAGAGCTTGCGCCGCATGGCGGCGACAGGATCGAAGGTTCCGGGCTCGCGCTCGTCGAGAATGAACTCGTTGACCAGCGTTTCCAGCATCATCAGCCCCTTGAGGTCGCGCGGATCGGCGAGCTGCGGATCGTAGCCGGTGTCGTCATAGACCTTGCGGCGCACGGGATCCTTGAGCAGCTCATAGGCCACCTGCAGCCGCGCAAACTGTTCGGGATCGCCGCCGGAATCCGGATGCGCGGATTTCGCCGCCTTGCGATAGGCGCTGCGGATCGCCTGATTGTCGGCGTCGCGTTCCAGTCCAAGCAATTCGTAAGGGTCGATCACGCTGTCCCCACTTCGTCTGTCATTTCCGCCACCCGGTCGAGCCAGCCGGCGCATTCTCTGGGCGACACTTCGCCCTCTGGGCGACACTTCGCCCAGTCTTCCCGGTTATCGCCCGGCCAAGGCGACTTAATCGTCCAGGCTAGGCGACCTTCGTCCGCTCCAGGCGGAATGTCGGCCCGTCGCCTTTGCCAGTGGCTACGCCATCGCCAGCGAAGACGGAACCAACCTTCGGTAAAGCCTGCGCGTTATCCCGAGGATGTGCAAGCCTTAGGCACGCGGCCAAGCGCAACGACAGCATCCGCTGCGATCCGCGACCGGCCCCGTCGGCGGCGCGCACGTTCGGTCGCGGTCGGGACGAAATTGTGTCGAGAAACGGACCGTCCCCGATTTTTCTGCCGGAGGCGTGAATGGAGTGGCGAGAAATCGGCCAAAGCCTTGCAAAGCCTGACACTCCGCGCCTTGATGCGTCGTACAAGGCGCTTGCCTTTTTCTGCAAATCCTGTCACTTCTTGCGCCGTTCGGGCGATTTCTATCCCGGAGACTGGACTTTCAACTGCGCCCGGCTTCGTGCCGGACCGCCGGCATCGGCACCGTAGACGTCTTTTCCCCGATATCGTGACCACTCGACGCCTTTCCGCTTGCAAGCGGAAGACGAGATGCCCACATCCCCTCGGGGGCGCGGGCAACGCAAATTGACTGAAGGAAAAGGACTTCTTCCATGGCCACCAAGGGCATCGTAAAATTCTTCAACCAGGACAAGGGCTTCGGCTTCATCACGCCGGATGGCGGCGCGAAGGACGTGTTCGTACACATCTCCGCCGTTCAGGCCGCTGGCCTCGCAACGCTCAAGGATGGCCAGCAGGTCACCTTCGACACCGAGCCGGATCGCATGGGCAAGGGCCCGAAGGCCGTCAACATCCAGGCTGCCTAAGCCGGATCGTCCGGTCGGACATTCATTTGGAAACGGCGCTCCGCAGGGGGCGCCGTTTTCGTTTGGGGGCACGAGGTTTTGGAAGGCACGACTTCTGATCCCCTCATGCCTGTGCTTGTCACAGGCATCCAGCCGCCGCGCGTCGGCGCGGCGAGACCTCCCCCAACGACAATTGACCTCTGTCCTCTTCTGCGCCGCAGACGCGGCGCTGCTGGATTCCTGTGACAAGCACAGGAATGAGGGAAGAAACTTCAAGCGCCAGCCGACGCTATTCCGCCGCCTGCTTGGCCGCCATGGCCTCGAACACCGCGTCGAAGGCAGCGTGGATCACTTCGGGCCCGGCGCCCTTGCGCGTCGCGTCGGCGGAAAGCAACTGCCGATAGCGCCGCGCGCCCGGCCACCCCTGGAACAGACCGATCATATGGCGCGTCACATGGATCAGGCGGCCGCCATTGGCGATATGCGCGGCGGCGTAGTCCGCCATCACGTCACGAACATCCGCCCAGAAATCGAGATCGAAGCGATGGCCGCGCTCGGAGAAGGCGTTGGCTTCCTGCATCACCGGCGCCGCCCCGGTCAGCGGATGCGGGAAATGCCCATCCGCCGCCGTCAGCATGGCGCTGTCGTGATAGGCCGCACGGCCGAGCATCACGCCATCCAGATGCTGCAACTGCTCAAGCGCCTGACTCAACGTTTGAAGGCCGCCATTGATGCCGATGAAAAGATTGGGATTTTCCTGCTTCAGCCGATGCACGAGACCATAGTCGAGCGGCGGGATCTCGCGGTTCTCCTTCGGGCTCAGGCCCTGCAGCCAGGCCTTGCGCGCATGCACCCAGACGGCATCCGTGCCAGCGTCGACGACCCGCGAAACCAGTGCTCGCAAGGCCACTTCCGGGTCCTGATCGTCGACGCCGATGCGGCATTTGACCGTGACCGGGATCTTCACCGCCGCCTTCATCGCCGCAACGCAGGCAGCCACCGTCTCCGGTTCCTGCATCAGGCAGGCGCCGAAGGTGCCGGATTGCACCCGGTCCGACGGGCAGCCGACATTCATGTTGATCTCGTCGTAGCCGAAGTCTTCGGCGATAACAGCCGCTTCCGCCATCTTCCGGGGATCGCTGCCGCCAAGCTGAAGCGCGACCGGACGCTCGGAAGCATCAAAGCCAAGCAGCTTCTGCTTGTCGCCGCGCAGGATCGCATCGGCGACGATCATCTCGGTATAGAGCAGCGCATGCCGCGACAGTTGCCGAGCAAAGAACCGGTAGTGCCTGTCCGTCCAATCGATCATAGGCGCCACGGCAAAGACCGGTGCGTTGAAATAGTGACGGTTGCCCGGATTTCCGGGCTGTGCGCGGCCTTCTGCCATGCTCGATCAGCTCTCGTTATTCTGGTTTTGCGCGCCGGCGCTACACTGTAGCACTCACGGCAGATTTGCAGCACTGGCGCCCGATTGGCGCCAAAGCCCCCAGATGGGACGGCGCCTTATACAGCGCAACGCCGAAGAATGCGAGACCGTGTCGAACGACACGGCCCAGCCCCCGATTCTCGCCCCCCTGCAATGCGGTGATAGCCGCATGACGGCCCCTATCCGATTGATATTGCAGCCGCACGACGCGCCGGGTACAACCTGCGCGGCAACGACACATGGGGAACAACGAATGCTGAAATACCTCTCTCTCGCACTGGCTGCTCTTGCGCTTTCGGGCTGCCAGCCGCCGGCGCCGGACTCCGTTGTGGCGTCGCAAAAACCGCCGTCGGCAGCGGTGCGCAAGGAGTATGTTGCAGTGATGCGGGCCATCGACGCCAAGGGCGCCCAGTTCAAGATGGCCGAGATATCGAGTGTGGTCTTGCTCAGTCCCGAAGCCAAGATCTACGCCTTCTGTGTCCGCTTCAGGGAAACCCGGATCCAGGAGGTATTGCAGGTCGGCGGTTATGCCTTGCGCGATGGGAAGATCGTCGACTCGAGCTCGTACGATTCCCGCTGCAGCGACAAGCGACTGCGCTGGTACGACTTCCCAGAACTCCGCTCGATGCGGAGCTGATGGGATCACCACTCCAGCCGCGGCAGAGCGCCTCAGCGAGGAGCGCTCGCCCTCCGGTCCCCCCGCCGGCAATCTGGTTTCCATTTTGTTAAGCAGAATCTCCGATTGTTCCGCTTTGACATGATCGTCGTCGGAGCGAAGACATGAGCTACGATTGGAGCGGCGCACGGCGCCGGCGGACAATAGCGACCGTCATAGGGGCAGCGTTCCTTCTGGCGGCGCTGGCCGCCACGGTTGCCGCGGCAGTGGCCGGCAGCATCTTCTGAGATACCCCTTTTGGGTGAGGCAGGCGGCGAAGGCCGCCTGCCTGTATTCGAAGAACCAACGCCGGACCGAACCGCTTGCCGAACTCCGGCCAACTTGCCTTCTTCGTCGGGAATTGATCGCCTTTCGCCGCAACCAGCAAGCGAAGGAATCACGCGATGTCGAAATCCCCGGACGAAATGAGCGCAGAAGAGCTGCTCCTCCATGGCGACGCCGCCCAGCTCGGGCAACTCTCGATCCTGAATGCGACGGTTGCGGCTCTCGTCATGCAGGCCGAAGACAAGCAGGCGATCGTCGATTCCATCGCCAATTGCCTCGCCGATCTCAAGGCCGCCTGGCAGAACGAAACGGATGCGAGCTCTTTTGGCGAAGCGGCGATGGCCGGCGCGCAGGCGTCCGCCAATCTCTTTCTCTACTTCGCAGGCCCGCCCGCGCGGCACGACGCGTGACGCGATCCGCCGTCACCACCGCTTCCTGGACTTGACAGAAGCGACCGAAGGCGATTACAGCGCCGCGCGTCTATCGAGATGCCAGCGGTCGCTGTCCAGGAACCTGCTCCCTAGTTTCGCCCATCAATCGATTCCGAACTAAGGATTTGCACGGTAAGGCAGTGCCCCCTGTATCGATACAGTTGACAGGAAAAAGGACGGACGGCATGAAACGCGCGATCGCGGCACTGCTCACGCTTCTCTTGGCCGGATGCCAGTCGATGGAGTTGGAGGCGCCTGAAGTCGCAAGGCCGAGACCGGCTGCCCCCTCCGTACCGACGCTTTCCGGCGACGCGCTCCAGGCCTTCCTCGTCGGAAAGACGCTGCGCTACAACCTCAACGGCGTCAATTCCACTTTCTACGCCGACGGCCGCTACGGCTATCGCGACTACGAGGTGCGCGACGGCGGCAGCTACACGATCACTGGCGACGAGGTTTGCATCACCTTCGAGGACGGCGGGCGGCGCTGCGACCAGTATGCGCAGATCGGCCCCGACTATTATCGCATCGAGGAAGGCGGTCGCCGCACCAAGGTCGACCGCGTCGTGCCCGCGGCCTGATAGCCGATCTCCGATTAATCGCTAGACCACTGGAACCCCTCATTCCCAAGGGGTCAAATTCGCTTGCGTTCTGCCATAGTGCCGGGCGGGGAAATGGGTGCTGCGGGAGGAACAGGTGGCCCCTTTGCGAGCGACACAATGCCTTGCCCTGTCGAAGGGTGACATGGAGAGGCTGCAACGTGTCTTCGACGAGCTTTGCCGGGAACAGGGCTGGGCACGCGACGGCGAACGGGCGCGGCGCCATGCCCGCATGCTGATCGACGACTACCTTGCCGGCAATACCAACGAGATGCACCTGCTTCTTGCAGGACGCGCCTTTGCCGAGCGCCTGCGGCACGACGTCTCCCTTTAGGGTCGTGGCGTCCTTTTCGGCCATCGCCGCACGCCGCCAGCGCGTGCAGCGCGCTGATCAAACACGGAAAAGCTGCTTACAAATCCCTCCTCCTGCGCTACATTAGCAAGATCGACTGTCGATGCCGCTTGAGAGGAGCCAGGGGGCCGACAGCCGCAGTGCCGACATTCATTGAGATGATCTCGAGGAGGAGACGCATGCAAGTAGTCTGGAAACAGCCGATCGAGCTCGACTTTGTTGGCGGCATGTGCCGCACCGTGAAAGGCCCCTCAGACGCGCTCGCCTGCCTTGCCGACCATTGGCCCCGCCGCGGGCCGTTCTATGTTGCCGCCCGCAGTGCCTGCCGCGCCGCAATCGATGGTCGCCGCACGGCCGAGGAGGCGCGAACGCTGTTCATATCGGCTGCCGAAGAGGCCGAACTGGACGCTCACTGAGGCGCAACCGCGCCGGACCGTATCCCGCCGCACGAAGCGGCGCACGCTCGCCAGCGGCGGGCGCAAGATGACGTTTTAGTTGAAGCCGCAGACCCCAATACCCGTCGACGAACGGCTCAGATACCGGGCATTTGCCCAAAAACCGCATCATTTCGGCGCATTATCGCCCAATCATGCATGATTTTTCCAGAAACGGCCCGATTTCTGTCGTGAAGCCTTCACTTCTTCCGGCTATATTCTGAGGTGCCTCACAAAAACCAATTTCGGAGCGCTTTATTCCCCGCAAGGGAATTAAAAAAAAACGATAGAAAACGATATACGGGAGAGAACATATGAGCGAGAGCAATCTCTATCGCATCGTTGAAGTCAGCGTGAAGCGTGAAGGTGGCCGCCGTGACGTCGGTATCATGACGGTGCGCCAGGCCCTTGAGCTTCCCCAAGTTCCCAGTCTCGAATACAGCCATCCGGAGCTCAATTCGCGTTCCGACGGCAGGTTCCTGACCCGCGATCAGCTTCAGGCCTACGCACACTGCGCCTGAGTTTGCCGCTCACGGCATCCTCTCGGCTGCCGTGATCTCGCGCGCCCATCCGGGCGCGCTTTAGTCCCAAAATCCTTCTCAAACCTTCGTCTTATTTTTCATCGGATCGATTCCGATTCGCGGATTTATGCAGTAACGTCCGGATTCTTCCCTGCCTCGCTCGAAACCGCACTCGGTCGACGGCGAGCGCCTATCAAACGCGCAGCGATCTTTCTGTCCGTTGAGACCGATGGACGCCCAAGACCGGACGATCATGGAAACTATCATCCCTCCTCCGCTTCCCGTGCTGCTGCCGATCTCAGGCAGTCTGGTCGGCTTTCCGGTTCGCCGGGTCTATTGCGTCGGCCGCAACTATGCTGCCCACGCCATCGAGATGGGGCACGATCCGGATCGCGAACCGCCGTTCTTCTTCCAGAAGAATCCGGACAACCTGCTTGCCGCCGGTAGCGCCTTCCCCTATCCGCCGCTGACCGCCGACGTCCATCACGAGGTGGAACTCGTCGTGGCGCTGAAGCGCGGCGGCAGCGACATCGCCGTCGAGGACGCGCTGGATTGCGTCTACGGCTATGCCGTCGGCATCGACTTCACCCGCCGCGACCTGCAGGCCGAGGCCAAGAAGGCCGGAAAGCCCTGGGCTGCCGCCAAGGCCTTCGAACATTCCGCTCCGGTCTCGGCGATCGCGCCGGCCGAAGCGATCGGCCATCCGGTCAACGGCAATATCTGGCTGAAGGTGAATGGCGAAATGCGCCAGCAGGGCGATCTCGATCAGATGATCTGGAAGGTGCCGGAAGTGATCGCCGAGCTCTCCAAGCTCTTCACGCTGGCTCCCGGCGACGTCATCATGACCGGCACGCCCTCGGGCGTTGGTGCCGTCGTGCGCGGCGACCAGGTCACCTGCGGCGTCGACGGCGTCGCGGCGCTTGCGGTTACAGTTCTCTAGAGCGCCGTGCCAGGAGCGGCATAACGCGCTCTTCCTGGCATTGCATCATTTCAGACGACATGAAGGATACCTGCCGATGCCGCTTTATGCCCTTGGATCGCTTCGCCCGCAGACCCCGCCGAACGGCGGCTACTGGGTGGCCCCGGATGCCAACGTCATCGGACAGGTCGAGATTGGCGACGAGGTTGGCATCTGGTTCGGCGTGACGCTGCGCGGCGACAATGAGCCGATCCGGCTCGGCGCCCGCACCAATATCCAGGAAAACGTCGTCATCCATGTCGACCCGGGCTTCCCGGTCACGATCGGCGAAGGCTGCACCATCGGCCATGGCGCCATCATCCACGGCTGCACCATCGGCGAGAACTCGCTGATCGGCATGGGAGCGACCGTGCTGAATGGCGTCAAAATCGGCCGCAACTGCCTGGTCGGTGCCAATGCGCTGGTGACCGAGGGCAAGGAGTTTCCGGACAATTCGCTGATCGTCGGCGCGCCGGCCAAGGCGATCCGCACGCTGGACGACGCTGCTGTTGAAGGGCTGAAGCGCTCGGCAGCGCACTACGTCAAGAACTGGCGGCGCTACGCCTCCGATCTCACCCGGCTGGATTGAACCCCAGGCCAATCCGAAAAGGCGGTCCGCCCTGATTGGCGGGACCGAACTTACACGCAGCTCTGGCAATGGCCGCGGATCTCGATCGTGGTCTTCTCGGTCTTGAAGTTCTGCGCCCGCGTCAGCGTCGAAAGCCGCTGCTCGATCGCCTCGTCATGAAACTCCGTCACCTGGCCGCAGCCCTCGCAGATGGTGAAGGCGGTGACGCCGTGGTCGTGCTCGTGATCATGCGGGCAGCTACAGGCGACGAAGGCGTTCAGGCTCTCCAGCCGGTGCACGAGGCCGTATTCGAGCAGCTTGTCGAGCGCGCGATAAACCTGCAGCGGCGCACGAAAACCATGATCGCGCAGCTTGTCGAGGATCGTGTAGGCGCTCATCGGCCCTTCGGAATGGCTGAGCGCATCCATCACCAATGTCTGGTTCTTGGTCAGTTGCGGCGTCGCCATCAGTGGTGTCCTCCGGGCGTGGAATGATGCGCTGCCTCAACCGGGCGGCGGCCGATCGGTAGCAGACTCAGAACGAAAAGCCCAACCGCATCAACGACGATAGACGGTCCCGATGGCGTATCCCAGTGCAGCGAGCCGAAAAGTCCGCCGGTCACCGCGAGCGCACCGATGACGGATGCGAGAACCGCCATCACCTCCGGCGAGGTCGAGAAGCGCCTTGCGGTCGCGGCCGGGATGATCAGCAGCGAGGTGATCAGCAGGATGCCGACGATCTTCATGGCGATCGCGATGACAAGCGCCATCAACAGCATGAAGAAGAGCCGCGTGCGCTCAGGCTTCAGCCCCTCGGCTTCGGCGAGTTCCGGATTGACGGTGGACGCCAAGAGCGGCCGCCAGAGATAGACGATGGCGAAGATGACGAGAATGCCGCCGCCCCAGATGATGTCGATGTCGGATTCGGAGACAGCCAGAATGTCGCCGAAGAGGAAGCCGACGAGATCGATGCGCACCCAGGTCATGAAGGCGACGATGACGAGGCCGAAGGAGAGCGCCGAATGGGAGAGAATGCCGAGCAGCGCATCGGTTGAAAGCGCCCCTCGCCGCTGCAGGAAGAGGAGCAGTACCGAGACGACGGCCGCGACGATAAAGACACTGAGCATCAGGTTGAGCTCGAGAAGCAGCGACAGCGCCACGCCGAGCAGCGCCGAATGCGCCATGGTGTCGCCGAAATAGGCCATGCGCCGCCAGATGACGAAGCAGCCGAGTGGCCCGGCCATGACGGCAATGCCGATACCGGCGATCAGCGCGCGCACGAAGAAATCGTCAAGCATCGCGCTTCTCCTTCATGTCGTAACCATGCAGCCGCGTATGGTGGCCGCACCCGCAATCCTCGCCGTGGTCGTGCACGTTTTCCTCGTCGTCGTGGTGGTGGCCGTCGCCAGGGAAGCAATGTTCCGTAATCGATCCGTCGGCATGGAGCACCCGACCATCGGGCAGATGGGTATGGTCGTGATGGTGGCTGTAGACCGCAAGCGTATTGGCCGCCCGCCTACCGAAGAGCTTCTGGTATTCCGGGCTCTGGCTGACGGCCTGCGGCGTACCGCGGCAGCAGACGTGGCCGTTCAGGCAGACGACCGTGTCGGTCTCGGCCATGACGATGTGCAGGTCGTGCGAAATCAGAAGGATGCCGCAGCCTGTGCGGTTGCGGATCTGTTTGATCAGTTCGTAAAGCGCAATCTCGCCGCTGAAATCGACGCCCTGCACCGGCTCGTCCAGCACCAGCAGGTCGGGCTTGCGGGCGATGGCACGGGCAAGCAGCGCCCGCTGGAACTCGCCGCCCGACAGATGCTGGACTTCAGCTTTCGCCAGATGCAGCACGCCGGTCGCCGAAAGCGCTTCCTCGATCTCCCTGCCCTTCAAGGGGCCGGTCAGCGTCATCAGCCGCTCGACCGTCAAGGGCAGTGTCCAGTCGACGGCGAGCTTCTGCGGCACGTAGCCGACTTTCAGGCCCGGCTTGCGCTCGACATAGCCCTCATCCGGCTTCAACACGCCGATCGCCGCCTTTGCCGTCGTCGATTTGCCCGAGCCGTTCGGCCCGATCAGCGTGACGATCTCGCCCGGGCTGATCGAGAATTCGACGCCGCGCACCAGCCAGCGGCCGTTGCGGCGCACACCGGCATTGCTGATATTGACCAACGGCAGCGTGTCTGGGGAGCGGAAATTCAGCATGAAAAAATTCCGGATTGGATGGTTGCCACTGGCTATCGCACACGTTATAGCATAACGCAATTGATGTAATAACATTACATGATTGCTTCAAGCCCTTCAATGGCCTGTTGCATCGATGCTTTGCATGCCCGACAGCGTGCCCGGTCGATAGGGCCAGGCGCGCCATTCAAGCCCGGAGAACCCGATGAAATCGACTTCCGCCCTGCTTTTTGCCTCCACCATGCTTCTCGCCGCACCGGCCATCGCGGCCGGTCCCAATGTGGTGGTTTCGATCAAGCCGATCCACTCCCTCGTCGCCTCGATCATGCAGGGCGTCGGCGAACCGTCGCTGATTGTCGAGGGCGCCGCTTCGCCGCACACCTACAACATGAAACCTTCCAACGCCTCTGCCCTGCAGGCGGCAAAGGTGGTCTTCTGGGTCGGCCCCGGCCTTGAAGCCTTCCTCGACAAGCCGCTCGACGCGCTGAGTGGCAGCGCCAAGGTGGTGGAACTCAGCGAAGCGCCAGGCCTCGAGAAGCTGAAATTCCGCGAGGGTGGCGCGTTTGAGGCGCATGACCATGGCGATGAAGGACACGGCGACGAAGGCCACAAGCATGCGGAAGGCGAAACGGAGCATGATGACGCCGCAGCGCCGGAAGCGGCCGCCGGGCACGATCACGGCCATGATCATGAGCACGGCCACGGCGATACCGACATGCACATGTGGCTCGACCCTGTGAATGCCAAGGCGATGGCTGCCGAGATCGAGAAGACGCTCGCCGAAGCCGATCCGGACAATGCCGGCGCCTACAAGGCCAATCTTGAGGCGTTGAACAAGCGGCTGGACGACCTTGATGCAAAGCTTGCCGAAACGGTCGCGCCGGTGAAAGACAAGCCCTTCGTCGTCTTCCACGATGCCTATCAGTATTTCGAGCACCGCTACAAGGTCCGCGTCGCCGGCTCGATCACGGTCAGCCCGGAAGTGCTGCCGGGCGCCGAGCGACTTTCCCAGATCCATGCCAAGATCAAGGAGCTAGGTGCGACCTGTGTTTTTGCCGAGCCGCAGTTCGAGCCGAAGCTGATCAATGTGGTGATCGAAGGAACGCCGGCGAAATCCGGCACGCTCGACCCGGAAGCCGGCACGCTCGACGCCGGCCCGGATCTCTACTTCCAGCTGATGGAAAACATCGGCACATCGCTGAAAACCTGCCTCGCCTCGGCAAGCTGATCCGTCCTCCCAAGACGGCAAAGGCGGGCGTTCGCTTCTCTCGAATGTGGGGAGCGCCCGCCTCGCTCCGCTGGCAAAGCGTGAGATGGCATGCTTGCGAGCGGTTATCCCACACTCCGTCATCCTCGCCCTTGTGGCGGGATGCAGTGACCCGACGTCCGTCGGGTAAAAAAACTCTTTCGACCCAAGGACTTGGGCCAGCTGGATTCCTGTGACAGGCACAGGAATGACGGAGGTGTTGACCCTGCCTTCATCGGCGGGCCCTCCCGATCGGAGGCGGCTTTGTCAGCAGGCTGAAGCGGGCGATCGTGCTCGCCTTTTTTACCCGCAACAACCGTAACGATATAACATACAGGAAACAATCGATGGAAAAGCTTCCCGTTACCGTTCTCTCCGGCTTCCTCGGCGCCGGCAAGACGACGCTGCTCAACCACGTGCTTTCCAACCGCGACGGCCTGCGCGTCGCCGTCATCGTCAACGACATGAGCGAAGTCAACATCGACGCGGCGCTGGTGCGCGACGGCGGCGCCGGCCTCTCGCGCACGGAAGAGCAACTGGTGGAAATGACCAATGGCTGCATCTGTTGCACGCTGCGCGAGGATCTGCTGAAGGAGGTCCGCAACCTCGCCGAACAGAACCGCTTCGACTATCTGCTGATCGAATCGAGCGGCATTTCCGAGCCCCTGCCCGTCGCCACCACCTTCGACTTTCGCGACGAGGACGGCGAGAGCCTGGCCGATGTCGCGCGCCTCGACACGATGGTCACCGTCGTCGATGCCGTGAACCTGATCGCGGACTATTCCTCGCTCGATTTCCTTGCCGATCGCGGTGAGACGGCGGGTGAAGGCGATACACGCACGCTCGTCGACTTGCTTGTCGAGCAGATCGAATTCGCCGATGTCGTCGTTTTGAACAAGATCGGCACCGCCACGCCCGAGCAGCTGGACGCCGCCCGCAAGATCATCGTCGGCCTTAATCCGGATGCTCAGCTGATCCAAACCGACTTCGGCAAGGTGGCGCTTCGCGACGTGCTCGGAACCGGCCGCTTTGACATCATCAAGGCTGAGCAGCATCCCCTCTGGTACAAGGAACTGCACGGTTTCAAGGATCATGTTCCGGAGACAGAGGAATACGGCATCCACTCCTTCGTCTATCGCGCCCGCCGGCCTCTCGATCCCATGCGCTTCCAGGCTTTTCTCAATCGCTCCTGGCCGGGCGTCCTCAGGGCCAAGGGTTTCTTCTGGCTCGCGACCCGGCCGCACTATGTCGGCGAGATCAGCCAGGCGGGTCCGCTCGTCAGAACCGGCAAGATGGGCCTCTGGTGGTCCGCGGTGCCGAAGGAGCAATGGCCGCGCGACCCTGGCTTCCTGAAGGCTGTCGGTCCCTATATCGATCCGGTCTGGGGCGACCGACGCCAGGAGATCGTCTTCATCGGCGCAGATCCGATGAGCGAGACAGAGATTCGCGCCGAACTCGACGCCTGCCTCATCGCCGACGAAGCCTTCCAACCAGAGCGCTGGCGCGATCTCGCCGATCCCTTCGCCAACTGGTCGCCGCGGGCCGCCTGATGGCAGAGGCCGCGCCAATTCCGCGTCGGCCGCGCTTCATGTGCATGGCGCTCAACACCGCCGGGCGGCCGGTGCCGATGTTCGATCCGTTCTTAGGGGAAACGGCTGGGGAGGAAGAGGCATTGGAGCCAATGGGCGAGATCGAAGGCATGTTGTTCGGAGAGCGGGAATACTCGCCGACCCTCGGAACGGTAGCGGTGCGCGCCAAGTGAAGGGGAACAAGACTCGAAGAGGCGCTTGTGAAGTGCAACAGCCGCAAAAACCTCCTCATTCCTGTGCTTGTCACAGGAATCCAGCCGCGCCGCGTCGGCGGCGCGAGAAAACTCCAGGCGTCCAGCATTCCTTTCGCCGTGCCGACGCACGGCGGCTGGATCTCTGTGACAAGCACAGAGATGAGGGAGGTCTTGGTCGGCGCCGGGCGTCCGGGGGCATCCTCAGAATGATAGAAATGCCATTGCTGGCCAGCGGCGGCGCAACCGCCGCCCCTGGCCAGAAGATTGTCCTCACCGTGCCGTCGCCAGGCCGACGATGACGCCGGTTGCAAGGCTGATCAGAAGGAAGTCGTTGTCGACCCGCACCCACTGCTGGCCGCGCGGCGGCGGACGCAGCTTGTAATAGCGATAGTCGCGCACCTGGGCCATGTGGCGGCGGTCGGCCGGCGACAGGCGATGGCCGCGCGCCCAGCGTTCCTTCTTCTTGACGATCACCCGTTTCTCGATCGTGACGTGCTTGTCGACGTCGCGGTCGACGTGACGATCCATCTGGCGATCGCCATTCCGGTCGATTGGGCGGCGGGAGCGGTCATAGTTCTGCGCCACCTCGAAGGATCCTGCCGGCTGGGCAAGTGCCGCGACCGGCGCGATCAGAACGGAGCTGGCGACGAGCGCGATCAGGAGACGTTTCATTCGGGTGTCCTTTCGTTGTCTTCACCCGAAAATTAGCCCCCTCTTCCTGAACCGAATATGAAAGCGCTACATTACAAATACGTAATGATATCTGACGCTTATGCTGCATTCCTAATATCCATTACTCAACCTTCCGCAAGGCTGACGTAGCGGAAATGGTCGAAATCGGCGGCCTTGCCCACCCCCGACGTGTCGAAGGCGAACATCCCGGCAAAAGCACCGGTGAAGGATCCATGCTCGCCGCGACCGCCCTCGTCCGAAACGACGCCCGCATCGAGAACCGGGCCGATCGCGCGCCAATCCCCTGTTCGTGTCTCCCGCCAGAAGAACTGCAGATCGTTGTCGCGGATCTCCATGGCAAGGTCGATCGGTCCGTCGGGGATGGCGATGCCGCTGCCAACAGGGAACTCCAGCCGCCCATGCGGGAAATCGCCGGGGCATGAGAGGATGGTCAGCGCCCGCCCGAGCGTTTCATGCCAGGTGATGCCGAGCGCATGGAACTTGTGACGATTATAGTAGTGCGTCAGGCCCGCGACCTGCTGATAGGTTTCGGCCTTGAAATCGGCCGTCGTCTCGGCGCGGAAGGCGTGATGTTCCTGTCGGCGGGCGACCAGCGCCTGCTCGAACCAACTGCCGATGCTCTCGCGCCCGAAGAGCCGGAGATGCCCGGGCCGCCATTCGAGCGAAAAGATCCGCTCCGGCGCAGGCGTGCGCAGCCACTGGAACTCGATCGGCAGCGCGCTGTCGTTGAAATCCGTCTCTACGACGGTCGCTGCCGGTATCCGCTCGACCTGAACTGGAGCGGGCACGAGCACCTCCGGCACCGGGCCACCGCTTTCGAGATAGAGCCAGCCGTCATCGCGCCAGACGCATTTCTGCAGCGCCGTCTCGCGGCCGAGCGTGCAGCGACGCTGCGGCGGCAGCGGCCGGCCGCAGAGATGCGTGTGATAGGCCTGACCATCAGGTGTTTCGACATATTGCCCGTGTCCCGCGCGCTGCAGCGGCGCCTCCGGGTGATCCTTTGATGTCATCAGGTAGGTATCCGGATGCATCTCGTAGGGACCATCGATCGTGCGCGACCGCGCCATGGTCACGGCATGATCATATCCGGTGCCGCCTTCCGCCGTCGTCAGGTAGTACCAGCCATTGCGTTTGAAGAGATGCGGCCCCTCGACCAGGCCGAGCGCCGAGCCCGCAAAGATGTTCTTCACCGGACCGACAAGCTTGCGTGTGCGCTCGTCCCACTCCTGCAGCAAAATGCCGTCGAAAGCCGGATGCTTGGGCGAACCGCCGAAACTCTCGGTGCGGTGATTCCACTGCATGTTGAGGAACCACTTGCGGCCGTCATCGTCGTGGAAGAGCGACGGATCGAATCCGGAGGAATTGACGTAGACCGGATCCGACCAGGTCGCCTCGATCGCTTCCGCCGTGACGATGTAGTTGTGCGCGTCCTTGAAGTTGCCGTCGAAGCGCTTGACGTCTGTGTAAACCAGCCAGAACAGCCCGTCGTTGTAGGACAGGCACGGCGCCCAGACGCCGCAGCTATCAGGGTTGCCGCGCATGTCGAGCTGGCTTGCCCGCTCCAGCGGCCGACGCACGAGCCGCCAGTTCACCAGGTCACGCGAGTGATGGATCTGCACGCCCGGATACCATTCGAAGGTGGAGGTCGCGATGTAGTAATCGTCGCCGACGCGGCAGATCGAAGGGTCCGGGTTGAACCCCTTCAGGATCGGGTTGCGGATCATGGCAGTCATGAGTTTCGGCGTCCTCCGTTGGTGCGCACATCCGATCTCAAAAATCATACGATTTCAAGACTGCAACGTTGCAGTAAGACGTTCAAGCACCTCTCTATGGCCGTCTTTCCACACCGATTCGCACCGCTGACGCGCCGGCGGGAACCGTCCGCTCACGCTCAGACCGACGAAGCGGTACGGGTTTGCACAAACAATGGGCAGAGCGCCGGGACAGCTTATTCTACTTTAGTCGGAGGCGGCCGAACTACACGGGAAAATCGTACC
The DNA here is from genome assembly GCF_001429285.1 of Ensifer sp. Root278. Lineage (GTDB taxonomy): Bacteria > Pseudomonadota > Alphaproteobacteria > Rhizobiales > Rhizobiaceae > Ensifer. The sequence goes on along the minus strand of NZ_LMJJ01000040.1, from coordinate 828,687 downwards.
TCGGACTTGAACGCGCGCTTGAAATCGGCACTCTGGCTGTGCTTGGCACAAGAACCATAAGAGCCATCGCGGGGAGGAAATCGATGAGAGCTTTGCTCGGCTTCAGCCGATTAATAGACACGATCACGGAATTCATCGGAAAGGGCGTTTCATGGCTGATCCTGGCGGCAGTGCTCGTCAGCGCCGGCAATGCCGTGATCCGAAAAATCTTCAACATGTCGTCGAACGCCTGGCTCGAGGCGCAATGGTACCTGTTCGGCGCCGCCTTCATGTTTGCCGCCGCCTACACGCTCAGCCAGAACGAACACATCCGTATCGACGTGGTCTACGGCCAGTTCTCGCGTCGCGTGCAGCACTGGATCGATCTGCTCGGACACCTGCTGTTCCTGATGCCCTTCGTTCTCCTGGTGCTCTACTACCTCTTCCCCTACGTGAAGATGTCCTACGTCTCGGGCGAGGTCTCCTCCTCGGCCGGCGGCCTGATCATCTGGCCGGCCAAGGCCATCCTGCTGGTCGGCTTCCTGCTGCTCGCCTTCCAGGGTGTGTCGGAAATCATCAAGAAGATCGCGATCATGACCGGAAACATGGAAGACCCGACACCCTATGTGCCGACCCATGCGCCGCTTGACGATGTCGTGTCTCCGGAGACCCGTCCATGATCGAATTCATTGCTGAAAACCTGGCGCCGATCATGTTCGCGTCGCTGATCGTGTTCCTGCTCTTGGGATACCCGGTCGCCTTCTCGCTCGCCGCCAACGGCTTGCTGTTCTTCATCATCGGCGTCGAGCTCGCGCCGCTGTCGGACTCGATCAATCTTTCCTGGCCGCTGCTCAATGCACTGCCGGACCGGTTCTGGGGGGTGATGTCAAACGACACATTGCTCGCCATCCCGTTCTTTACCTTCATGGGGATCGTGCTCGAGAAATCGGGCATGGCCGAAGACCTGCTCGACACCGTCGGCCAGCTCTTCGGCCCGATCCGCGGCGGTCTTGCCTATGCGGTCATCTTCGTCGGCGCGCTGCTCGCAGCCACCACCGGTGTCGTTGCCGCCTCGGTCATCGCCATGGGCCTGATCTCGCTGCCGATCATGCTGCGCTACGGCTATGACCGGAAGGTCGCCTCGGGCGTCATCGCGGCTTCGGGCACGCTTGCCCAGATCATCCCGCCGTCGCTCGTGCTCATCGTTCTTGCCGACCAGCTCGGCCGCTCGGTCGGCGACATGTACGCCGGCGCCCTGATCCCGGGCCTCGTGCTGACCGGCCTTTACATGGTCTACATCCTGCTGATGACCTTCATCCGGCGCGATTCGATGCCGGCCCTGCCGCTGGAAGCCCGCACGCTCGGTTCCGGCGTCACGTCGCTCGCCGTTGCGCTGGCGGTGGCGGCAGGCATCGCGTATGCCGCCCACGTCTATCTCTACCCGACCCAGGGCGAGAATGCCGACATCCTCGGCGGCACCGTCGGCGTCATCGTCATCTACGTCGTCGCGCTTATCGACCGCGGCCTGAAGATCAATGCGATGTCGAGGCTTGCCCAGCAGGTCATCATCGTGCTGATCCCGCCCTTGGCGCTGATCTTCCTCGTCCTCGGCACCATCTTCCTCGGCATCGCGACGCCGACCGAAGGCGGTGCGATGGGCGCCGTCGGTGCGCTGATCATGGCAGCCGCCAAGGGCCGTCTCAACATGGACGTGGTGCGCGGGGCGCTCACGGCAACGACCCGGCTTTCGGCCTTCGTGCTGTTCATCCTGATCGGTGCGCGCGTCTTCTCGCTCACCTTCTATGGCGTCAACGGCCACATCTGGGTCGAACACCTGCTGACGGCGATGCCGGGCGGCGAAACCGGCTTCCTCATTACCGTCAACCTGCTCGTCTTCTTCCTGGCCTTCTTCCTGGATTTCTTCGAGCTCGCCTTCATCATCGTGCCGCTCCTGGCGCCCGCCGCCGACAAGCTCGGCATCGACCTCATCTGGTTCGGCGTTCTGCTCGGCATCAACATGCAGACGAGCTTCATGCACCCACCCTTCGGCTTCGCGCTCTTCTATCTGCGTTCGGTCGCGGCAAAGGTGCCCTATCTCGACAAAATCACCGGCAAGACGATCCAGCCCGTCACGACCGGGCAGATCTACTGGGGTGCGGTGCCTTTCGTCGGCATCCAGATCCTGATGGTGGCGCTGACGATCATGTTCCCGCAGATGGTCATGCACTACAAGGGAACGGGCACGGGCGTCGATCCGAACACAATCAAGATCGAGGTGCCGGGCTTTGCGCCGGGTGGTGGCCTGACGCTTCCGGACAATGGCGGTGGCCTCGGCCTTCCGGGCGGCCTGCAGCTTCCAGGCGGCAGCCCGCTCGACCAGAAGCCTGCGGATCAGGGCGGCGGCTCCGGCGCCCAGCCGCAGACCGCGCCCTCGAACGACCTCAGCCAGCCGCCTTCGTTCGGCGGCACGGGTGCCCAGCCGCAGACGGCACCGTCAAACGACCTCAGCCAGCCGCCTTCGTTCAAGTAAGACGGCTGGCACACAAAATATAAGGGCGGCCCCGCAAGGGCCGCCCTTTTCGTTTGCCGACAACGATACTCGATGCCTGTAGGAGGTCGAGCGCAAACCACACTCTCCCCCATTCCTGTGCCTGTCACAGGAATCTAGCCAGCCCAAGTCCTTGGGCTGAAAAGAGTCTTTCGATCCGACGGACGTCGGATCGCTGGATCCCCGCCACAAGGGCGAGGATGAGGGAGAACGGGGCACGCATATCGCCGCAGGCCATCGTCGAGGTCTGTCAGCAATCTCAGGGCAGCCACACCAAACGCACTTGCTCAATCGATCCTCTTGGCCGGATTGTCGCGATACCAGTCGACGATCATGGGCATCATCTCCTCGAACGGTCCGCCGACATAGACGTTGAGCAGACCCATGCGCGATGCGCTCTCATTGCGGAAATCATGCATCGTTCCGCGCGGGATGACGCAGAGCGAGCCCTTGGCCATCTGGTGCCAGGTGTCGCCGACCAGGATGCTGGCGGTGCCCTCGATGACGTAGAAAATCTCGTCATTGTCGTCGTGCTTGTGAGCGCCGGGTCCTTCATGCCGAGCATCGAGCCACCATTCCGAGATCGAAAAGCGGCCTAGGGTTTCCGGGCGATCGGCTTTGAAGACAGCCTGTATGGCACCCATGTCGTACCGGCGGCCCTGATGGGGACCGAGCACGACCGATTGGCCTTCGCTTGGCATTGCACCTTCTCCCTTTCATCAAGGCCGCAACCATACCACGAAACCGCTGCCGTGCCGCGCCTCCTGCGCATGCGTAGGGATCAGAAATGCAGGGTCGTCGGGACGCCGGCGGCCTCCGGCCGAAACGAAAAGCCGCCCGCAACAGACGTTGCGAGCGGCCCTTTGTCATCAGCAACAGGCGAAAGCTTAGAGCTTGCCGCCGCGCTGCTGGATCATCATGAAGGTGTCGTAGTTGTATTCGGCGATCTGGGCGTTGAGGTAGTACTCGCCGCGGAAGGCCTTGATCGAGTCCCAGATCTTCTTGAAGGTCGGGTTCGAGTCTTCCATTTCGGCATAGACTTCGTTCGCCTTGTCGAAGCAGGCCGACAGGATTTCGGCGCTGAACGGGCTGAGCTTGGCACCGGAAGCCACCAGGCGCTTGATCGCCGACGGGTTCAGGTAGTCGTACTTCTGCAGCATGTTCGCGTCGGTCGCCTGGCAAGCGGTGCGCAGCAGCGACTGGTAGTTCTTCGGCAAGCCGTCGAAGGCCGCCTTGTTGAACATGGCGTGGACCGTCGGGCCACCTTCCCACCAGCCGGGATAGTAGTAGTAGGGCGCGACCTTGTAGAAGCCGAGCTTCTCGTCGTCATAGGGGCCGACCCATTCGGCGGCGTCGATGGTGCCCTTTTCGAGCGCCGGATAGATGTCGCCGCCGGCGATCTGCTGCGGCACGACGCCGAGCTTCTCGACGACCTTGCCGGCGAAGCCCCCGATGCGCATCTTCAGGCCCTGCATGTCGGCGACCGTCTTGATCTCCTTGCGGAACCAGCCGCCCATCTGCACGCCGGTATTACCGTTGGGGAAACCGACGAGGCCCTGGGTTCCCAGGAACTCGTTGAAGAGATCGATGCCGCCGCCGTGGTAGTGCCAGGCGTTCATGCCGCGCGCATTGAGCGCGAAGGGAACGGCGGCACCAAGCGCCCAAGTCGGGTCCTTGCCCCAGTAATAGTAGGAAACCGTGTGGCAAGCCTCGACCGTACCGGCAGCCGCCGCGTCAGCAGCCTGCAGGCCGGGGACGATTTCGCCGGCGGCGAAGACCTGAATCTGGAAGTTGCCGTCGGTCGCTTCCGACACATGCTTCGCCAGCACTTCACCGCCGCCATAGATCGTGTCGAGCGACTTCGGGAACGACGATGCCAGGCGCCAGTTGATCTTGGGGTTTGCCTGCGCAATGGCCGGCGTTGCAAGCGCGGCAGCACCCGCTGCGGCCAAGCCACCGAGGCTTGCGTTTTTGATAAATGAACGGCGATCCATGGTTCCTCCCCTAGTTCTCGCCAAAAGGGCGGCCGCGATCAGCGCTACCACCCATCAATCCACCCTGCCCCTTCCCGGGCGACGGTGGCTCCTCCTCGTTAACCTGCCGAAACGACGCAAATCGGCGTCGCAATCGACCGGCATTCCAGCACCTTACAGAAACACCGGACCATGTCCAGAAGGCGCTTTCCGGCACCTATTCGACTTTTGTCTAATGCGCCGGAAAGCAGGCAATTTTGCCCAAAATGCAGGCAAATCAATGTTTTCAGCCGAAATTAGCGTTCGGCCGACGATGCCCAGAGGTTGATGTGGGCCTCACGCGCATAGAGATCGATCTCGGCCAGCTCCTCCGCCGTAAACGTGTCGTTTTCGAGCGCCTTGACGCAATCGACGATCTGCTCGGAGCGGCTGGCGCCGATCAGCGCCGAGGTGATCCGGCCGTTGCGCAGCACCCATGCAAGCGCCATCTGCGCCAGAGTCTGGCCGCGCTTTTCGGCGATGCCGTTCAGCTTGCGGATGTTGTCGATGATCTCCGGGCGGATGAAGTCCTTCTTGAGGAAGTGGTTCTGCGCCGCCCGGCTGTCGCTCGGAATGCCCTGCAGATACTTGGTCGTCAGCATGCCCTGGGCAAGCGGCGAAAAGACGATCGAGCCGATGCCGAGATCTTCGAGCGTGTGGATCAGGCCATCATCCTCGATCCAGCGGTTGAGCATCGAATAGCTCGGCTGATGGATGAGGCACGGTGTGCCGAGATCCTTGAGAATTGCAGCCGCTTCGCGGGTGCGCTGCGAATTGTAGGAGGAAATGCCGACATAAAGCGCCCTGCCCGAACGCACGATATGGTCGAGCGCGCCACAGGTTTCTTCAAGCGGCGTGTCCGGATCGAAACGGTGCGAATAGAAGATGTCGACATAGTCGAGCCCCATGCGCTTCAGGCTCTGGTCGCAGGATGCGATCATGTACTTGCGGCTGCCCCATTCGCCGTAAGGACCTGCCCACATGTCATAGCCGGCCTTGGACGAGATGATCAGCTCGTCGCGCAGACCTGCGAAATCCGTGCGCATGATTTCGCCGAAGGCAGTCTCGGCCGAGCCCGGAGGCGGGCCGTAATTGTTGGCGAGGTCGAAATGGGTGATGCCGAGGTCAAACGCGGTGCGGCACATGTCGACCTTGCGGTCATGCGGCGTGTCGCCGCCGAAATTGTGCCAGAGCCCCAGCGAGATCGCCGGCAACTTCAGGCCGGAGCGGCCGACGCGGTTATATTTCATGGTGTCGTAGCGGTTTTCCGCCGGTAGCCAGGTCATCGCAAAAATCCTCCGCGATCCGTATCCGGATGGCGGCTGGAAACCACCATCGCTCCAAACGAGAAGGGTTTCCGTGATCACGGAAACCCAAGCTTGCTGTCAAAGATATCTCTAATCACCGAACGCTCACGAGGGAAGCTTGGCGCCAACCAAAACCTCCGTCATTCCTGTGCTTGTCACAGGAATCCCTAGCAGTTCCGATGGAACTGCGGACCAGCCCAAGTCGTTGGGCTGAAAAGTCTTTTGACCCGACAGACGTCGGGTCGCTGGATCCCCGCCACAAGGGCGAGGATGAGGGAGGTTGGGGTGCAGCTCTCCCCCCGGAAGCCTCTCTTCCGAGTTTGCAGAGGGACCCCTGGTCCGCGGCGCGCGTGCCGGACGGCTGCCGCTATGAAGCCGCAGCGACCCGATTTCCCGATATTTCTTCCTCCGTCTCGCGCAGCAGCGCCCGCGCCTCCTCGATGCCGAGGGCGGCCGGCTGCGTGCAGGTGGTGGAGAGCTCGATGAAGCGGCCCTCCTCGCCGGATTTCAGGATCGAAACCATGACATCGACGCCGTGCAAGGCGCGCTCGAGCGAGCAACGGGCGTCGCGGCCTTCGAGGATCGCCTGCGCCATGTCGGCAAGGCCCGCGGTGCGGTAGTTCGCCATCGGTCCCTGCGGGTGCTCCTGGTTCTCGATGCCGAAGGGATGATCCCAGGGCTCCAGCGGTTGGATGTCCTTGTCGCGCCCACTGGCCTCCACCTTGCCGCCGAAGAAGTTCGGATCGGGCACGTAGAGCGAGCCTTCGGTGCCGTAGAGCTCCATATTGGCATGGCGATGCGACCAGACATCCCAGCTCGCCGAGAGCGTGATCGTCGCGCCGTTCGCAAATTCGAGCAGCGCGTGGATGTTGGTCGGGGTCTTGACCGGGATCTCCTCGCCCTTGCGCGGCTCGCTGGTGATGGTGCGGGTCGGGTTGGCCATGGAGGACAAAGCGCCGACGCGCTTCACCGGTCCGATCAGGTTGATCAGGTTGGCGATGTAATAGGGCCCGAGGTCGAGGATCGGTCCGCCGCCGGGCAGGAAGAAGAAGTCCGGGTTCGGGTGCCACATCTCCATGCCCGGGCTCATCACGTGGCAGGTGCCGGAGGTTACCCGGCCGATCTTGCCGGCATCGATAGTGCTGCGTGCAAGCTGGTGCGCGCCGCCGAGGAAGGTATCCGGCGCGCAGCCGACGGAAAGGCCCTTGGCCTTCGCGATCGCCCTGAGCTCCTCGCCCTGCTCCAGCGAAAGCACCAATGGCTTCTCGGAATAGACGTGCTTGCCGGCTTCGAGGATCGCCTTCGAGACCGGATAGTGCGCGTCCGGGATCGTCAGGTTGACGACGATATCGACATCCGGATTGGCCAGCAGCCCCTCGATGCTTTGGGCTTCTACGCCGTATTCCGCTGCCCGCGCCTCGGCCGCTGCCTGGTTGATGTCGGCGCAGGCGACAACCTTGATGCCCTTAAACAGTGGGGCGAGCCTGAAGTATGTGGTGGAGATGTTGCCGCATCCGATGATGCCGACGCCAAGTTCCTTGGTCATGGATGAACCTGCTTCTCAATAGGATTGGATGGAGGCGAGCGAGCGCTTGGCGAAGCGCTTGAAATCGCTCGGATTGTCGTGCTCGGCGATGAAGTAGCGGGCCTTGGTGCCGGAAAGCGCCGCAAACAGGCCCTTCCAGTCGACGGTACCCTCGCCGACATCGGCCCAACCGTCCTCGTCCTTCTTCTCGCCCGTCGGCGCGATGTCCTTCACATGCACGGCGGTGATGCGGTCGCCGTATTTCTTGATCCAGGCGATCGGGTCGGCGCCGCCGCGGATGATCCAGGCGATGTCGGCTTCCCAGGAAAGTTCCGGTCCGCCTGCAAAGATCAGGTCCTGCGGGATGCTGCCGTCCGGAAGAGCAAAGAACTCGAAGTCGTGGTTGTGCCAGCCAAAGATCAGCCCGGCGTCGCGATAGGGCTTGCCGGCCTTCTGCAGCCGCTCGCCGAAGGCACGCCAGCCGGCGGCATCCGTCGGGCGCTGGTCGGGCATCAGGTAGGGGCAATAGATCGCCTTGATGCCGAGCGCCTTGGCGATTTCGAGCACGCGGGCCGGATCGCTTTCGAGCATGTCCAGGCCAAAGTGCGCCGTCGGCATGGCGAGACCATTGCTGTCGAGCCCTTCCTTGAAGCTGGCGATCTCGGCGTCGCTGAGCGCCGCATAGAGCGCGCCATAACCTTCGACCTGGCTATAGCCGGCCTGCCCGAGCGCTTCGAGCACATTGGCGAAAGGCGGGAAATTACGGGCGCTATAAAGCTGGAAACTGACGTCCTTCATGAAATCCTCCTCGATTTCGTCCTGGGGGTCTTGGGATTGTGTTGAGATCACTTCAGCCAGGTGTCGTAGTCCGACACCAGCAGGTGGGTGGGTGCCGCGTCCGCCTCGATCGCCGAGAAGCGACCGACGGGCTCGCGGAAATAGTTGTCAGTGAGATCGTCGTTGACGGTCGAAACCTCGCCCATCAGCACATCGGCGCCTTCGGCCCAGAAGGCGTGCCAGTTGCCGGGCAGAAGCGTGACGCTTTCGCCTGCCTTGAGCTTCAGCAGTTCGCCGGCTTTCAGCGTGCGTAGCCGTGCATCGGTAGCGACGACCACGTCGCTCTCCTCGTCGACGCTGCCGTCAGGCTTCGAATTGTACATCTGCAGCACCAGCGACCCGCCGCCACGATTGATGATGTCCTCTGTCTTCACCGCATGGCGGTGCAGCGGATTGACCTGGTCCTTGGCGGTAATCATCAGCTTTTCGGCATAGACCATGCCGTGACCGGTTTTCAGATTGGCGGCATTGCCGTTGCGCAGTGTGAAGAGCACCAACCCGAACTGGTCGAAGCGGCCCTTGCCGTAGTCGGTAATGTCCCAGCCGAGGCGGGCCTCGAAGATCGTCGGGCTGTCCGATGCAACGTGCGACTTCAACTGCTCCGGCGACCAATAGGCAAAAGGCGGCAGCGTGAAGCCGAAGCTCGTCATGAAGGCATCGCTCTCGGCGATGATACCGTTGACGTGGCTGCGTTTCATGGCGATCAACCCTTCCCCTGGCAGGATTCGAGATCGAAGACGGCAAAGCGCGGAAGCTCGCCTGCGGCGAGCGGCACCTTCGGCGTGAAGCGGACAAGCTTGGTTTCCCCGGCCAGCAGATCAAAGGCATTGTCGGAGTATCGGCCGGCGACATCGGCCTCGATCATCACATGCAGCGCCAGGCCGCTTGCCTTGACGCTGACGTCGAAAGCGCCTTCGCCCGCCGGCGCCACATCGAGTGTCAAACCGGACGGTTGCAGGTCGAGTGCCTTGTAGGTGCCGTTGGCGTGGTGCCCCTCGCCGCGCATGCCGTTCGATGCATCGAACGACCAGAACAACAGGTGATCCGCCGGAATATCGGAAGCCGCAAGCGTCACCAGGGTCGCCGCGCGATCCGGGCTGCAGGTGCCGGCGGCCGCCGTCAGCGGCGTGCGCTTGCCATCGAGCGAAACCAGGAAGGTCTGAAGCTCGACCGTCACCGGCTCCGCCGTATCGTTGACCATCGAGAAGGCGATCTCTCTGCCATCCGCCGATGGGATGGCCGCGACCGAAACCGGCTGGAAGAACCGGCGGACCATATAGTGCATCGCCTTCCAGCTGCCACCATAGTCGAGGCTCGACCAGGAGGCGACCGGCCAGGTGTCGTTGAGCTGCCAGTAGAGCGTGCCCATGCAATGGGGTTTTAGCGAGCGCCAATAGTCGACGGCCGTGCGGATCGCCAGCCCCTGCTGGACCTGGCTGAGATAAACGAAAGCCGGGAAATCCTTGGGGAAGCGGAAATATCGGAACATCGTGCCGGCGATGCGCTCATTGCCGCCGACATTCTTCTGGTGGCTCTCGATCACAGGCGACGCGATGTTGAGGTCCTTCTCCGCCGCAAACTGCCGGATGACCGGCATCGACGTATAGGACTGGAAGCCGAACTCCGAGCAGAAACGCGGGCGCACGGTGCGGTAATTGTCGAAGGACTTGTTCTCGTGCCAGACCGACCAGTAGTGCATGTCGCCGGAACCATCGGCATGCCAGGCATCGCCGAAATCGAGATAGCCGGACGCCGGGCTCGACGGCCACCAGATCGCTTCGGGAAGTGCCGCTTTCAGCGCCACCTCGATCGTGCGGTTCAGCCGGTCATAGGAAACGAGATAGCGGTCGCGATCCTTGCGCGGTTCGTCGAACCAGGTGAGCGCGCCGACCAACTCGTTGTCGCCGCACCAGACCGTGATCGATGGATGCGACGACAGGCGCTTTGCCTGATAATCCACCTCTGCCGCGACATTCTCCAGGAAATCCGGGGTCGAGGGATAGAGGTTGCAGGCAAACATGAAGTCCTGCCAGACCATGAGCCCGAGCCGGTCGCAGAGATCGTAGAACCAGTCCGGCTCGTAGAAGCCGCCGCCCCAGACCCGGATCATGTTCATGTTGGCGTCCACTGCCGAGGTCAGCAGATCCTCGACGCCCTCTGGCGTCACCCGTGACATCAGCGCATCGGCCGGGATCCAGTTGGCACCCTTGCAGAAGATCTCGCGGCCGTTGACGCGGAAGGCAAAGCGGCTGCCAGCCTCGTCCTTGTCGGTCAGCAGCTCGATCGCGCGGAATCCGATCTGGCGGCTCACCTGCTCCTGCGGCAGGTCCACTGTCAGGCGCGACAGGTGCTGCTCGCCGCTACCCGCCGGCCACCAGCGCTTCGGCCTGGTCACGGTGAAGACATGGGTGATGCGCGTCTCGCCTTTGCCGACGGCGCAGTCCAGCCGTTCGCGGTCCTCGTCGAGCGAAAAATGTATGGGCACGATGCCGGGCGCGTCGGCAAACAAGGTCACCGTCACCACGAGATCGACCGAACCGTCCTCAAGCCAGACCTGCTTGGTCGTCACATGCTCGATGCGGGCGATCTCCAGCCGGCAGAGAGCAATCTCGCCGTAGACGCCGAGCGGCGCGATCGCGAGGTTCCAGTCCCAACCGAAGTGGCACTGGGGCTTCCTCAGCATGTTGCCATTGGCGATCGGCGAATTGCCGGGATGGTAAGGCACGTAGAAGGGTTGCTCGGCCTGCCGGCGCGCGCCTTCGGAAATCGAGGAATGCAGCACGATGCGGATGCGGTTTTCGCCGGCGACGATCGCGCGCGAGACCTCCGGCCTGTAGCGGCGGAAGCAGTTCTCCGCTTCGAGCACCAGCGTGTCGTTGACGAAGACCGAGGCGACCGTGTCCAAGCTCTCGAGGTCGAGATACCAGTATCCCGCGAGGTCGTCGGCAGCCACGGAGACCGTGCGCTCGATCACCCAGTCCTTGTGTGCCACCCATTGAACGTCGTTCTCGTTGCGGCCAACATAGGGGTCTTCGATCGCGCCCGCTTTCTGCAAGGCCGAGTGCACGTCGCCCGGCAACGCAATGGTCAGAGCATGGTTGCTGTCGGCGGAACTGAGTTGCCAGTCCCCCGAAAGGTCGAGACGGATGGCGGTTCGGGTGTAGTCCTCAGAGAGCATTGTTGTATTCCATCGATCGACCGGCGACGCCGGCGCTGTCATTGCCGGGAGGTGCCGGACAGAGGTCCCTGCCCGGCATCTCCTTATTTCTTTACTTCCGCGCATATCGTTTCCGCAAAACCACTTCACACTTTTGCGCGATATGCGGCTAGAGCCGGTTTTCGCTCGTCGCATCGAAGATCGAGGCAACCGCCATGTCGAAGGAGAGGGTGACCGCCGTGCCAGGCGCATAGCGCCGCTGGCCGGCGATGCGCACGGACATCGACTGCCCGGCAAGCTTCAGCCACAACAGGTTGTCGGCGCCCATCGGCTCCTCGATATCGACGACCGCGCGATGCGAGGCCGCGGCCCCGCTTGCCGCCTCGTCGACGCGCACATGTTCGGGCCTGAGGCCGAGGACAACCTTCTGCCCGTGCACCAGGGGTGCCCGCGACGGATAGGCGGACACGTCGAAGTCGACGCCGTTGGCGTGGACGTAGGCGCGCTGGTCGCGAAGCTGCAGCTCGCCGCGGAAGAAGTTCATCGACGGCGAACCGATGAAGCCGGCGACGAACAGGTTTTCCGGGGCGTTGTAGATCGTCATCGGGTCGGCCAGCTGCTGGATCACGCCGCTCTTCATGACAGCAATACGATCGGCGAGCGTCAGCGCCTCGATCTGGTCGTGGGTGACGTAGATCATCGTGTTCTTCAGCGACTGGTGCAGCCTCTTGATCTCGACGCGCAGCTCCGAGCGCAGCTTGGCGTCGAGGTTGGAAAGCGGCTCGTCGAAGAGGAACACGTCGACATCGCGCACCAGCGCCCGGCCGATCGCCACCCGCTGGCGCTGGCCACCGGAAAGCTCAGACGGTTTGCGCTTCAGGAGCGGCTGGATCTGCAAGATCTCGGAGGCGCGGCGCACACGTTTGTCGATCTCCTCCTTCGGGACCTTTGCGACCTGCAGGCCGAAGGAGAGGTTCTTCTCCACCGACATCTGCGGATAGAGCGCGTAGGACTGGAACACCATGCCGATGCCGCGGTCCTTGGGCTCCTCCCAGGTGACGTTCTTGTTTTTGATGAAGATCTGCCCGTCGCTGACATCGAGTAGACCGGCGATGCAGTTGAGCAGGGTCGACTTGCCGCAGCCGGACGAGCCGAGTAGCACCAGGAACTCGCCGTCCTTGATGTCGAGGTTGAGCGTGTCGAGCACAGTGACGGCACCGAAGCTCAACGACAGGTCTTTGACCGATACGCTGACGTTTTGCATGTCCTTACCCTTTCACTGCGCCGGCGGCGATGCCGCGAACAAAAAGCCGTCCGGAGACGAAGTAGACGAAGAGCGGCACGGCACCCGTCAGGATCGTCGCCGCCATGTTGACGTTGTATTCCTTCACGCCCTGGACCGAGTTGACGATGTTGTTGAGCTGAACCGTCATCGGGTAGTATTCCGGCCGGGTGAACACGACGCCGAACAGGAAGTCGTTCCAGATGCCGGTGACCTGCAGGATCATCGCCACGACGAAGATCGGCAGCGACATCGGCAGCATGATCCTGAAGTAGATCGTCCAGAACCCGGCGCCATCGACGCGCGCCGCCTTGAACAGTTCCTCCGGCAGGCCGGCGAAATAGTTGCGGAAGAGCAGCGTCAGGATCGGCATGCCGAAGATGGTGTGCACGATGATGAGGCCGGTCAGCGTGCCGTAGATGCCCATTTCCCGGAGCACGATGACGATCGGGTAGATCATCACCTGATAGGGAATGAAGGCGCCGACGATCAGGATCGTGAAGAACAGCTCCGCGCCCTTGAAGCGCCAGTTGGCAAGCGCATAGCCGTTGACCGAGGCGATCGCGATCGAGACGATCGTCGAGGGAACGGTGATGCGCACCGAGTTCCAGAAGCCGCGCGAAAGGCCGTCGCAGTTAAGCCCGGTGCAGGCACTCGCCCAGGCCTTCGCCCACGGCTCGAAGGTAATTTCGACCGGCGGCGCGAAGATGTTGCCGAGCCGGATTTCCGGCATGCCCTTGAGCGAGGTCATGACCATCACATAGAGCGGCAGCAGGTAGTAGAGCGCCACGACGATCAGCGTGCCGTAGATCATGATGTTACGGCCCGACAGCGCCCGGCGGGGTTTGCGACCGCGTGGGCCGGCGATAACCCTGTCGGCTTGCGCCTGGGGTGCGGCTTCGTCAGCCACCGAATTGAAAGCAACGATATCAGACATGCTTGCGCCCTCCCCCGAATTCCAGATAGGCCCAAGGCACGATGATGATGGCGACGGTGATCAGCATCATGGTCGAGGCGGCGAAGCCCTGACCGAGGTTCTGCGCCTGGAACATGTAGTCGTAGACGTACTTGGCCGGCACTTCCGACGCGATGCCGGGGCCGCCGCTCGTCTGCGCCACCACAAGGTCGTAGACCTTGACGATGCCGCTCGCGATAATCACCAGCGTGGTGATGAAGACGCCGCGCATCATCGGGATGACGACGAAGATGTAGGTCTTCCACATCGGAATGCCGTCGACGCGCGCGGCCTTCCAGATGTCCTCGTCGATGCCGCGAAGCCCCGCAAGCATCAGGCACATGACGAGCCCGGTGCCCTGCCAGAGGGCGGCGATCAGGATGCCGTAGATGACGATGTCGGCATTATAGAGCGGGTCGAAGGTGAAGCTCTCCCAGCCGGCCGAACGCACCACAGACTGGATGCCGAATTCCGGATTGAGCAGCCATTGCCACACCAGGCCCGTCACGATGAAGGACAGGGCGAAGGGATAGAGCATGATGGTGCGGAAGGTGTTTTCGAAGCGGATCTTCTGGTCCATCAGCGCCGCCAGCACGAAGCCGATGACCAGGCTGAAGATCAGCGAGAAGATGCCGTAGATCGCCAGGTTCTGCACCGAGACCAGCCAGCGCGGCGCGTCCCAGAGGCGCTCGTACTGATCGAGGCCGACGAAGGATAGCCGCGGCAAGAGCTTGGAATTGGTGAAGGAATAGACGACCGTCCAGATCGTGCCGCCGAGGAAAATCACCACGGCCGTCAGGATCATCGGGACGGAGGCAATCTTCGCGTTCAGGTTCCGCAGCCACTGGTTCGGTCGGCCCGAACCTTGTGTGTAGCCTGCCATGTTTCGTTCCTCCGGAACTGCAATGGGTTTCGGACGATGGGCAGCGCCGCGCGATCAACGTCGACGTCGTGCCGCATCAGGGCGACAACCGCTCCCTAAGTGCCGCGTGAAGGCGAACGCACGCGCGGCTGTCGGCACGTCGTGCCGAAAGGGAGGCCTTGGCCGGCCCACGCCATTACGGCGGGACCGGTCAATCAGGCAGTTGCGGTTACTCCGCGTTCGCGATGATGTCGGCGAAACGCTTCTGCGCGTCTTCCGGCGTGATCGACGAGTTGGCGAAGAATTCGGAGAACAGGTCCTCCTTCTGCTTCTGGCTGTCGGCCGAAAGCAGCTGGTCGGTGCCCTGGATCACATTGCCCTTGGCAAGGATGTCCAGGCCCTTCTTCATGCAGTCGTTGGCGGCTGCGAGGTCGACGTCGCCACGCACCGGCAGCGAGCCCTTCTTGAGATTGAAGGCGACCTGGGTCTTCGGATCGAGCAGCGTCGAAGCCAACGCCTCCTGCGCCTTGGACTTTTCTTCGTCCTTCAGCAGCGGGAAGTAGAATGCGTCGCCACCGGTCGAAATGATCTCGTTGACGCCGAGACCCGGAAGGCAGGTGTAATCCGTTCCGGCTTTCTGGCCGGCAAGCGCGAATTCACCTTGAGCCCAGTCACCCATGATCTGGCCGCCGGCCTTGCCGGTGATGACCATGTTCGTCGCCTGGTTCCAGTCCTGGACATTGGTGCCCTTGGACATGCGGCGGGCGTCGTCAGCGGCCTTGAAGACCTTGGCGATCTCAGGACCGGCCGCCACTTCCTCGTCCTTGTCGCCAAAGACCTTCTGGAACGTGTCCTTGCCGGCGATCGCCACCATCAGCACGTCGAAGGCGCCGGCTGCCTGCCAGGGCTGGCCACCGACTGCGAGCGGCACGATGCCGGCCTTTTCGAGCGCCGGTGCGGCGGCAACAAACTCGTCCCAGTTCTTCGGCACATCGACGCCGGCCGTCTTGAAGGCGGCGTTCGAGAGCCACAGCCACTGCCAGGAGTGGATGTTGACCGGGGCACAATAGATCTTGCCGTCGATGGTGCAGGAATCGAGCAGGCTCGCCGGCTTGATGATCTCCTTCCACTTCTCGCGGGTCGCGACATCGGTCAGGTCGCGCATGAGCCCGGCCTGAACCAGCTCCTCAGCCTGGCGGCCGTGGTTGAACTGCGTGGCACCCATCGGGTCACCACCGGTGATGCGGCTGATCATGATCGGGCGGGCGGTGCCGCCGGAGCCGGCGATCGCGCCGTCAACCCAGTGATTGCCCGTCGCATCGAAGGCCTTGGCGAGTTCGGCGACCGCCGCCGCTTCGCCGCCGGACGTCCACCAATGGGTTACTTCAAGATCGGCGGCACTGGCCGCACCGAGTGGCAGGGCCACCGCGGTCGCGAGCATGGCTGCAAAAGAACGTATTTTCATGAGTCTCCTCCCTCACTGTAACGTTACCGTAAAAAACTTAATGCAATCGATTACAGGACGCAACACCCACCACAATCGATTTAAACAGAATCTTAGAAAACACCTATTGCGTGCAGATGACAGCGGACGTCCAAAGCGCTTTGCGCCCGGCGCCTGCCCCTTCGCGTCTTGCAGAAGACTCGCTTATATAGCTGATATTTATAGAACTTCAGCGAGTGCCTTGCGCCGTTGTGGAGATCATCGTCTCGCAAGCGCAAAAGACACCCGCCCCAAGGTGCGATTCAACCAGACCGCTTCATCTTCCGCAGTGCAGCAACGAAAACGCTCGACATCGCAACTGTATCGTTACAGATTTGAAGCAATTTTATCGGTCCAAAGCAGGATAGCCGCTCGCTGCTTTTCGTATATAAGGCGATAAAGTGACGCGGCAGGCAGCAGTGGACAGGGCTGAACCGACGCGTTTCGCCGCCGGGCGGGCAAAACTGGCGGCGCGCGGGCAGAGAGTGGGCGGGTGACGGCAATGGACAGCAAGACGAAAAACAGGCCGCAAACACTGCCGGATGGCGGCCGGCCAACGCTGAAGACGATCGCCTTCATGACCGGGCTCGGCATCACCACGGTTTCCCGGGCGCTGAAGGATGCGCCCGATATCGGCGCGGAAACCAAGGAACGCGTGCGTCTCGTCGCCAAGCAGATCGGCTACCAGCCGAACCGCGCCGGCGTGCGGCTCAGAACCGGCAAGACCAACGTCATCAGTCTCGTATTGACGCTGGAAGAAGAGATCATGGGCATCACCAGCCCGATGGTCGTCGGCATCACCGAGATCCTCGCGGGCACGCCCTATCACCTCGTGGTCACCCCCTATAGCGCCGTCAAGGATGCCCTGGCGCCGATCCGCTACATCCTCGACACGGGCGCTGCCGACGGCGTGATCATCTCGCGCACCGAGCCGCACGATCCGCGCGTGGCACTTCTGACCGAGCGCGGCCTGCCTTTCGTCACCCACGGCCGCACCGAAATGGGCATCGTCCACCCCTATCACGACTTCGACAACGAGCGCTTCGCCTATGAGGCGGTGCGCAAGCTCGTCGCGCGCGGCCGGCGGCGCCTGGTGCTGCTCGAGCCGCCGCCGCATCTCACCTTTTATTCGCATATGCGCGCCGGCTTCGAACGGGGACTGCGCGACTTTCAGGCGGATGCAATCGGCTTCCATCAGACCAACATCGACCATTCTCTGGTCGAAATCCGCGACGCCTTCGAGGTGCTGATGCGCTCGGAGGACGCGCCCGACGGCATCATCTCGGGCAGCGGCTCCGGTGCGATCGCGCTGATTGCCGGCCTGGAGATGGCCAAGAAGAAGCTCGGCGAAGACTGCGACATGGTTTCGAAGTCCCCGAGCGACTTCCTGCGCTGGCTTCGCCCGGAGGTGATGACCATGTACGAGGACATCCGCGTTGCCGGTCGCGAACTGGCAAAGGCGGTCATCGGCCATATCGACGGCCAACCGCCGGAAACGCTGCAGAGCCTCAGCCAGCCGGAGTTCCAGCCGCCGATCACGCGCGGTCTGCGGGCCTGAGCCGAAAACATCTCCGCCCTCATCCCTGTGCCCTGTCACAGGGATCCAGCAGCGCCGCGTCCGCGGCGCGGAAGAGTCTTTTCGGCCCAAAGACTTGGGCCTGACTGGATTCCTGTGACAGGCACAGGAATGAGGATCTGGGAGACGGCGTGCCCCTCTGTCGTCGACCAGCGACAGTTTGCCATGGGCGTCGTGAAACGACGCGGAAGCACCCTGAAGTCTTGCTTGTGACGCAGAAACCTGCGACAGGCCGGGGCAACAATCGGGCGCGACGGCGCCCCACACCTCCCTTCAGGCTACAGCAGACATGATCCGCATCGAAAACATCAGCAAGCAGCTCAGCCACCGCATCCTTTTCATCGAAGCCTCCGCCGCCCTCAACCGCGGCGAAAAGGTCGGCCTCGTCGGCCCGAACGGCGCCGGCAAAACCTCGCTCTTCCGCATGATTACCGGCGAGGAAGTGCCTGACGAAGGCCAGGTCGCCGTCGATAAGGGCATCACCATCGGCTACTTCAACCAGGACGTCGGCGAGATGGCGGGCGGCAGCGCGGTTGCCGAGGTCATGAACGGCGCCGGGCCGGTCAGCGAAGTCGCCGCCGAACTGCGCGAGCTTGAAGCCGCGATGGTCGATCCGGATCGGCTCGACGAGATGGATGCGATCATCGAGCGCTACGGCGAGGTGCAGGCACGCTACGAGGAGCTCGACGGCTACGCGCTGGAAGGCCGCGCCCGCGAGGTGCTGGCGGGCTTGAGCTTCAGCCAGGAGATGATGGACGGCGATGTCGGCGCGCTCTCGGGCGGCTGGAAGATGCGCGTGGCGCTTGCCCGTATTCTTCTGATGCGGCCCGACGTGATGCTGCTCGACGAGCCGAGCAACCATCTGGATCTCGAAAGCCTGATCTGGCTCGAGGACTTCCTCAAGAACTACGACGGCGCGTTGATGATGACCTCGCACGACCGCGAGTTCATGAACCGCATCATCACCAAGATCATCGAGATCGACGGCGGCTCGCTCAACGCCTATTCGGGCGACTACGGCTTCTACGAGCAGCAGCGCGCCCAGAACGAGAAGCAGCAGCAGGCGCAGTTCGAGCGCCAGCAGGCTATGCTCGCCAAGGAGATCAAGTTCATCGAGCGCTTCAAGGCCCGCGCCTCGCACGCCTCTCAGGTTCAGAGCCGGGTGAAGAAGCTCGACAAGATCGACCGGGTCGAGCCGCCGAAGCGCCGCCAGAGCGTCGCTTTCGAATTCCGCCCGGCGCCACGCTCCGGCGAAGACGTCATCAACATCAAGGGCGTGCACAAGAAATACGGCAGCCGCAGCATCTATGAAGGGTTCGACTTCATGGTGCGCCGCCGCGAGCGCTGGTGCATCATGGGCATCAACGGCGCCGGCAAGTCCACGCTGCTGAAGCTCGTTGCCGGCTCGACCGAGCCGGATGAAGGCAACGTCGCGCTCGGCGCCAGTGTCAAGTTGGGTTACTTCGCCCAGCATGCCATGGACGTGCTCGACGGCGACCGCACGGTGCTGCAGCAGCTTGAAGACACGTTCCCGCAAGCCGGCCAGGCGCCGCTTCGCGCACTTGCCGGCTGCTTCGGCTTTTCCGGCGACGATGTCGAGAAGAAGTGCCGGGTGCTTTCCGGTGGCGAGAAGGCCCGCCTGGTGATGGCAATCATGCTGTTCGATCCGCCGAACCTGCTGGTTCTCGACGAGCCGACCAACCACCTCGACCTCGACACCAAGGAAATGCTGATCAAGGCGCTGGCGGACTACGAAGGCACCATGCTCTTCGTCTCGCACGATCGCCACTTCCTCGCAGCATTGTCCAACCGTGTGCTCGAACTGACGCCCGACGGCATCCACCAATATGGCGGCGGCTACACCGAATATGTCGCCCGCACCGGCCAGGAAGCTCCCGGTCTGCGGAGCTGACACGAAAATAGGCGAGCTGGGCGTCGCGCGCCGGCGCCCAGCATTCGCAGTGCCCGCCTTCCTCGGCGGGGACCGAGGGTCCACAAGCAGAGCCCGAACGAACAACGCGACTCCGCTCTAAATCGGTACTGAAAAAACTAGGTTCTTGTGAAGTGCTACCGTAGCAGCTGCTACAGATCCTACCGGATGGCCGCTTGAAATCGATGGGACTTTGGTCCGATTCGCGCAGTCAAAGGTCCGAGTGTCATTGTCGCGACGCTCCCCATTCACATATTGCTGGGCTGGCTGGGGCGCCATCGCAGCATCTGCTGCCAATCACTTCAGACAGGTGATGTTCGGCATGACACCGAAAATTGCATGGAAAGACCGAATGACGAACCGCGTATGGGGCTTTGTATCCAACCCCTTCACCATCGGCATCTACCTTGCGCTGGCCACCCTTTGCGCTTTCTTCGGCAGCGCGGCGACCGGGATCCCGGCATACGTGCTTATGGCCGTCGGGTTTCTGCTGGTGATCTTTGTCGATCCGCCGAAAAGGCTGGGCAAGCTGCGGGCACAGCGCCGCCGCTCGGGTGGCGACCGCAACGTCTATCGGCGTTAGTCACGCCCATCGGCGAAAGCGCCTGGCGACAATCGCAGCGCCAGGCGCCCTTCCCGGAACAATACGCGACGTCAGCAGTTTCCCGACGAAGTAAGCAGATTCACATGAACGGACGCATGACGTCCACGGTGCACGGAAGCCATCATACGCAGATGGCGATGAAAGCGCGTGGGCACGATGAAGACCAAGCATTATGTGCTGCAGATCTTTCGAGCCACCTTCACCGACAGGCTGGTGCTGATCATTATTGTGCTGATGATTGCCTCGGTGTTCGCCGTCCTGCCAATCAAATCCTGCTCCAATCCGGGGGCATCGGGCGGTACAGGGATATCAGCGACCTCATCGATGACGGGCTAAAGCGTGTCGCGCAAAAGTGCGCAGCGGTTTTGCGATAACGACACGAAATGCGAAATATCAAAAACTTAAAGCGCAGGAGCGAATCTGAAAGATCGCGACGCGCTTTAGCATCTTGTCCGAACGAAGCGGCGGCATCGGCCCCAAACGCAAACGGGGCAGCCAAGGCCGCCCCGTCTCAAGCTGCTCTGTCGTCGAGACTTAGATCACTTCATTGTTTCATCGAAACTGAAGCGATCTAAGTCTTTGAAATCACGCAGTTCCGGACGGAAAACCGCTTTGCACTTTTCCTGGAATTGCTCTAGCCGTTGAGGCCGCTGCCCCACGGGCCGTGATGGCTGTCGGCACCGTCGACGCGGTCGAATCCGTGGGCGCCGAAGAAGTCGCGCTGCGCCTGGATGACGTTGGCCGTGCCGCGGCCGCGGCGGTAGCTGTCGAAGTAGCCGAGTGCCGAGGCAAGCGCCGGTACCGGCAGACCACCGAGAACGGCAGCCGAGACGACGCGGCGCAGGGCTGCGTCGGTTTCCTTGACCATGGCGGCAAAGGCCGGGGTGACGATCAGGTTGGCGGCATCCGGCGCCTTGGTAAACGCGGTGGTGATCTCGTCGAGGAACTGCGAGCGGATGATGCAGCCGGCACGCCAGATCTTGGCAATGGTCGGCATCGGCAGGTTCCAGTTGAACTCCTTTGATGCCGCCGACATCACCGCGAAGCCTTGCGCATAGGCGCCGATCTTGGCGGCCAGCAGCGCGCTTTCGAGATCCTTGATGAAGGCCGCCCTGTCGGCCACCTTGAAGTCGCCGACCTCAGGCAGCCCGAGGATCTTTTCGGCCGCTTCGCGTTCGTCCTTCATCGCGGAGATGCTGCGCGCGGCCACCGCCGCCTCAATGCCGGTTGCCGGCACGCCCATGTTCTGCGCCTCGATCACCGACCACTTGCCGGTGCCCTTCTGGCCGGCCTTGTCGAGGATCAAATCGACGATCGGCTTGCCGGTCAGAGGATCAGCGGCCTTCAGCACCTTCTCGGTGATCTCGATCAGGTAGGAGTTGAGCCGCCCCTTGTTCCAGGTGCCGAAGACGTCGCCGATCTCGGTCGCCGACATCTTCAGGCCGTCGCGCAGGATGCCGTAGATTTCGGCGATCATCTGCATGTCGGCATATTCGATGCCGTTGTGGATGGTCTTGACGAAATGGCCGGCGCCGTTTTCGCCGAGCCAGGCAACGCAAGGGTCGTTGTCATACTTGGCAGCGATCGAGGTCAAAACGCTCTCGACGCGCTTCCAGGACTCCTCCTTGCCGCCGACCATGATCGACGGGCCGTGGCGCGCGCCCTCCTCACCGCCGGAAACCCCCATGCCGATGAAGGTCAGGCCACTGTCCTTCAGCGCCTCGAAGCGGCGCATCGTGTCGCGGAAGTTGGCGTTGCCGGCATCGATCATGATGTCGCCCTTGGCGAGGTAGGGCTTCAGGATCTTCATCTGCTGATCGACCGGCTCGCCGGCCTTGATCATGATGATGATCGGGCGCGGCGGGCGGATGGCGGCGACGAATTCTTCGATGGTGTCGCAGGGTACGATCTGGCCCTTGAGCTCGCCGGCTTCCGCGTAGAACTTGTGCGTCGCCTCGACGGTGCGGTTGAACACCGCGATCTTGTTGCCCTTTTCAGCGATGTTGAGCGCCAGGTTCGAGCCCATGACGCCAAGACCGATTAGGCCGATTTCCGCCTGTGACACGTGATTGCCTCCATTGGACAGAAGTGCCGGGCGCGATCGGGATAAGCGCGTCGGTGCCGGCCCTTCGAATTGAACTTCGCCCTCTCGCGGCGGGCTCTGTCGAAGGCCCTGGCGCGAGAAGCGACGGCGGAGGATGTTTTGGCATTCAAATCGATTAACGACAAGCGATTACTGACAAAATCACTTCTTTTCGGGCTTGCCGTCGCCATCGTCGAGCACCCGCCAGGACGCGCCTTCGAGGTCTTCGTACTGGCCGCTCTTCAGCGCCCAGAGGAAGGCGGCGAGACCGATGCCGCCGAGAAACAACGCGATGGGAATGAGATAGATCAGCGTGTTCATGAGGCATTCCCGACTGGACGAAGGGCGGCAGGCGCTTGGCCGTCGCGCGCCTCCTCGGCAACATTGCCGGTGGCAGCACGCAGACGCAAGGCGTTGGCAACGACGATCACCGACGAAGTCGACATGGCAACGGCTGCGATCAGCGGGGTGGCGTAGCCGAGGATCGCGATCGGAACGGCAATCACGTTGTAACCGATCGCCAGCGCGAAGTTCTGGCGGATCAGTCGCCCAGCCCGGCGCGAGGTGTCGATCGCCATCGGCACGGCATTCAGCCCCTGGTGCAGGAAGACGAAATCTGCCGCCTGGCGCCCGACATCGGCGGCCGTCGCCGGGGCCATCGAGACGTGGGCTGCCCGCAGCGCCGGTGCGTCGTTGATGCCATCGCCGACCATCAGCACGTGATGCCCGCCTTCGGCCGCGAGAGCACATTCGTCCACCTTGCCACGCGGCGTCAGCTCGGCCTTGAAGCTGTCGATGCCGACCCGGCGGGCAAGGGCCGCCACGACAGGCTCGCGGTCACCGGAGAGAATGCCGGTCGACAGGCCCAGGCGACCGAGCTCGTCTATGCTTTCGCGGGCGAAGGGCCTGAGCCGATCCTCGAAGCGGAAGCAGCCAAGTTCGCGGCCGTCGAGCGACAGGATCGCCTCGGATTGGCCGCTCGCCTCGCCGGCGTCGCCACAGGCAAAGGCGCGGCTGCCGAGCCGGTAGATGCCCACTTCCGTGCGGGCCTCGATCCCGGCACCGGGAATCTCGCGGATCTCGCCGCTGACGACGGGCGCAACCGTCGCCGCATCGTGAATGGCCATCGCCAGCGGATGACGCGAATGGACGGCAAGCCCCGCCGCCGTCGCCAGCACGGAGGGCTGAATGTCCCCGCCATTGACGAGCCGTGGCTCCCCCACCGTCAGCGTGCCGGTCTTGTCGAGCAGCACCGTATCGATCTCGGCCAGCCGCTCCATGGCCGAGCCGTCCTTGACCATGACGCCATTCTGGAACAGCCGTCCGGCGGCAATCACCTGCACGACCGGCACCGCCAGCCCGAGCGCGCAGGGGCAGGTGATGATCAATACCGCGACCGCAACCAGCATCGCATGGTGGAAGTCGCCATTGACGAACATCCAGCCGATGAAGCTCAAAAGCGCCAGGAGGTGCACCGCGGGCGAGTAATATTGCGCCGCCCGGTCGGCGATACGGCGATAGCGTGCCCTGCCCCCTTCGGCGGCCTCCATCAGGCCCATGATCTCGGCAAGCAGCGAGTCGCGCGCCGCAGCGGTCGCCTCGATCGTCACCGGTCCGGTGAGGTTCAGCGTGCCCGCCTCGACGCTGTCGCCTGCCTTGACCGGCACCGGCGCGCTCTCGCCATTGACGATCGAGCGATCGAGGTCACTGGCGCCGATGAGAATGCGACCATCGACCGGGATGCGTTCGCCGGCTGATATCGCCAGCTTTTCGCCCGGCTTGATCTCGTCGACCGGACGATATTCGCGCCCGCCGTCTGCATCGAGCACCATCGCGCCGCGCGGCGACAGCCTGGCCAAGCTGCTGATCGCAGAACGCGCACGCCCGCGCATCATATGATCGAGCGTGCGCCCGATCAGCAGGAAGAAGAGAAGCATCACCGTGCCGTCGAACCAGGCATGGGTGCCGTGGGTAATCGTCTCGTAGAGCGAGATCGAGAAGGAGAGCGTGATCGCAAGCGCGATCGGCACGTCCATGTTGGTGCGGCCGTGCTTCAGCGCATTCCACGCAGACGCGTAGAAGAAGCGCCCGGAATAGATCAGCGTCGGCGCGGCAATAAGCGCCGAGATCCAGTGAAAGAGATCGCGCGTGGCCGCCTCCGCGCCCGACCAGACGGAGACGGAGAGCAGCATGATATTGGCCGAGGCAAAGCCCGCAACGGCGACAGCGCGCACCAGCTGCTTCAGCGTCTGGTCGCCGTCTTCCTCGCCCGGCGCGAAGAGATGGGTCTCGTAGCCGCGCGCGCGGATGGTGCGCGCCATTTCCCGCGGATCGGTGCGGGCGTCATCGACCTCTTCCTTCCAGACGATCGCCACCCGCCGCGACGAAAGGTTGACGCGCGCCCGCTCAACCTCGGGCCGCGCTTTCAAGGCGCCCTCAAGTGTCGCGATGCAGGCGCCGCAATGCACGCCGGGTACGCTGAGGTCCGTCTGGCGCAACCCGCCGCCGAGCGACCGGCTCGTCAGCCAGAGCTCTTCCGATGTGGGCAGTCCCTGCCCGGCCCTGTCGATCTCCAGAGCCATTTCGGTTCCAGGAGCGCAGCAGCTCATTGCGCTGCTCCCGGCGCCATGAAGCGGATGGCCTGGCGATAGACGACCGTGTCGCCCTCGGTCGCGGTGATATCGGCGATCCACTGGCCGCGCTTCAGCGTCGCGGCGGCAACGAACACGCCCTCGCCCTGATGCGCCATCTCGACCGTCACATCCTCATGCTCCTCGACCGGGCGCTTCAGGACCGCGACCACCTTGTCCGCGGTCAGTTCCGGCTTGCCCTGTCGCGTTAGCGTGTAGCGCAGCGCTTCCTGTTCGACACTGAGCTTGCCTTCGAGCCCGCTGGCGGCGAAGGCCTTCGCCTCCTTCACCTTGCCGTTGAACTGCTGGCTGGCGACATAAGTGTTCTGCACCACCAGCCCGCTCCAGCTATGGCTGGCATTCCAGGCCATGATCAGATTGACGGTGATGATCGTGCCGAAGAACAGCACCATGACGCCCAGCATATGCCAGCCGGTGAAGGGCCGCGGTGCCTTTGCCTGTTTGGTGATCATTTCGCCGCTCCAGGGCTGTTGAAGTTGGCCTTGTAGACGTCGCGCTCGTGGCTCGACGGATCCTCGACGATCAGGCTGAAACCGTCAGCCGCTTCGCCAAGCTTGTCCTTCGGCAGCGTCACGAACACTTTCACGGCGGTGACCTTGTCCGGATCGACGCCGATCGCAAAGGTGCGGCCGTCGCCCGCCGCCTGGCCGGCGATGCGCATCGTCGCCGAAGACATACCGTCGATCGCGAGCGTGATGGTGCGTTGTTCGGGGATCATGTTCAAGAGCTTGACCATGTAGCCGTTGCGCACCGAACCGTCGGATTCGACGACGAATTGCGGGTTGCGGTCGTGCAGCACGTTGATCTCCAGCCGGTCGCGCGACAAGAGCGCATAGAGCAGCCCGATGCCGACGAGCGTCCAGACGCCGAGATAGACGAGCACCCGCGGACGGAAGACGATCTTCCAGTTGAAATGGCGGACCTTGTCGGAGAAGGCGCCATCCGCGTTGCGAACCCGGCTCGGGTCGATCGCCGTCGTGCCGCCATTGGTGGCAAGCGCCATGTTGGAGGCATAGTCGTTCAGCGTCGCATAGGAGATCAGTCCGCGCTCGCGGCCGACTTTGTCCATGACGCCGTTGCAGGCGTCGATGCAGAGCGCGCAGGTGATGCATTCGAGCTGCTGGCCGTCACGGATGTCGATGCCCATCGGACAGACGACGACGCAGGCGTTGCAATCGACGCAATCGCCGATGGCCTCCCCGGCTGCCACCGCCTTCTTCTGGTGGCGCGAGCGCGGCTCGCCGCGCCAGTCGTTATAGGTGACGACCAGCGAATTCTCATCGAGCATCGCCGCCTGAATGCGCGGCCAAGGGCACATATAGGTGCAGACCTGCTCGCGCATCAGCCCGCCGAAGACATAGGTGGTGGCGGTCAGGATGCCGACGGTCATGTAGGCGACGGTTGGCGCTTCCAGCGAAACGAAGCTTTTCAGAAGCGTCGGCGCATCGGCGAAATAGAAGATCCAGGCGCCGCCGGTGGCAATACCGATCAGGATCCAGATCGAGTGCTTCGACACGCGCTTGACGATCTTGGCGCCCGTCCAGGGGCCGGTGTCGAGTTTCATGCGGGCGTTGCGGTCGCCTTCGATGTAGCGCTCCACCACCAGGAAGAGATCGACCCACACCGTCTGCGGACAGGTATAGCCGCACCAGGCGCGCCCGACGGCAGACGTCACCAGGAACAGGCCGAAGCCTGCCATGACCAGCAGGCCGGCCACGAAGAAGAATTCCTGCGGCCAGATTTCGATGAAGAAGAAATAGAAGCGACGGGCGGCGAGATCGACCAGCACCGCCTGATCTGGCGCATGTTCGCCGCGATCCCAGCGGATCCACGGCGTCAGATAGTAGATGCCGAGCGTCACCAGCATCACCAGCCACTTGAAGCGGCGGAAGCTGCCCTCGGCGCGTTTCGGGAAGATCTTCTTGCGCTTTTCGTAGAGCGGCTTGCGCACATGCGCCGCATTGACCGGTTCGGCCTCGTGGCGTTCGACGGATGCGGCGTTGGCGGCGGATTGAGAATTCATAAGTGGGACATCCCGGATATCGCGTATTGAGCCATGTCTTGCCCGATTTGACCGCCGAAAACGTTGATCTGTGTCAAGTTTGCGGCCTAAGGCCGCGCCATGCGGCGAAACGTCCGAGCCATCGGAACCACAGCGGTCGGCAACGACCTTTGGTGCGGAAGGACGCCAAGGGCCTTGCGCTCGAGCCCATCTGCACCACAACGCCACGCGCCTTATGAGACGCGCAAAGGTCGCCGTAGTACTTTGAATTGCTGCATGTTTCCCTATATCGGCTATGCTGAAGGCAAGGCAGGACAGTCGCGAAGGAGAAAGCATGCACGGCTCCCTCGAGCCCCTGACGCTGGCCAAACAGCGCGGCACCTATCGCGAGCGTGCCGCGCCTCACGCTCTCGCCGGGCATGTCGAATGCCTGTGGAGCCACCAGATGCCGGAGGGACCGCCCGCGCCGATCGCGGTCGTCCCCGACGGCTGCGTCGACATCCTCTGGTCCAATCGCGGTCTCGTCGTTGCCGGCCCTGATCGGACCGCTGCCTTTCCCGTGATCGCGCCGGGCGCCAAGGTCATCGGCCTGCGCTTCCGCCCGGGCGTCGCCGCGTCGTTTCTGCGCGCATCGCTTTCGGAAATCACCGGTCAAATCGTCCCGCTCGATGCCTTCTGGGGCAAAGCCGCGCGCGAACTTGATGCCAAGCTTCAGGACGCGCCGGATGCCATCCGCGCCGATATCATGGCGGCAGCAGTGCTAGAGCGCTCACCGGCCGTCTCCCCGCCGCCCGGCGATGTCGCAGCCGCGCTCGCCCATCTCACGCAACGGCGCGATTCGTCCGACAACCCCATCAGCGCATTGGCCGCCGCCACCGGCACCAGCGAGCGGACGCTGCGCCGCCGCTGCCACGAACATTTCGGCTATGGCGCCAAGACCCTCGATCGCATCCTGCGTCTGCAACGATTCCTTGGGGCATGCCGCAGCGAGCCATCCGCAGGCCTCGGCATCCTCGCTCTTGATGCCGGCTATGCCGACCAGGCGCATCTTTCGCGCGAAGCCAGGGAACTGACGTCGCTTTCACCGGCGGAAATCCGCCGCCAGCTTTCCGCCCATCGGCAAGCGGCCTGACTGGCCGTTTCGTTCAAGACCGGCGGGGCCGCCCGTGCTACGTCCTCACTCAGGAGAACCAAGCATGGCAACACTTGAAGCAAAGATCATCCACACCACCATCGCCCGCGACTGGCGCGAGGTCTATGCCTTATGGCCAAGCCCGAGAACATGCCGCGCTGGGCGTCCGGCCTATCGTCGGGCCTGACGCGCGACGGCGAGGACTGGCTGGCGCCGGGACCGCTCGGCGAGGCCCGTGTGCGCTTCGCCCCCGCCAACGACTTCGGAGTCGTCGATCATCTCGTCACGCTCGCGGACGGTACCGAGGTTCATAACGCGCTGCGCGTCGTGCCGAACGGCGACGGGGCGGAGGTGATGTTCACGCTGCTGCGTCAGCCGGGCATGAGCGCTGAACAATTTGCCGGCGACGCCGGTTGGGTGGCAAAGGATCTCGCCACTTTGAAATCAATCATGGAATCCGGAAAAGACAGGTAGGAAAATGGGCAACAAGGGCAACGACAGCCGCATCGACTATGTCGAGTTCAACGTCTCCGACATCGCTGCCGCCAAGGCCTTCTACGGCAGCGCCTTCGGCTGGACCTTCACCGACTACGGCCCGGAATATTGCGAATTCCAGGACGGCCGTCTGACCGGCGGTTTCACCACCACGGGTCCCGTCGGCAGCGGTGGGCCGCTGATCATCCTCTATGCCGACAACCTCGAGGACATGCTGGCCCGCGTCGAAAAGGCCGGCGGCAAGATCGTCAAGCCGATCTTCACCTTCCCCGGCGGCCGCCGCTTCCATTTCGCCGACCCTGACGGATACGAGCTGGCGGTTTGGTCGGCGCAGTAAGGGCAGTCGACGCCCCAGACCAGCACGGGAACGAGGGCTGCCCCTTCGGCAGGCTGAGCGACTGCAGCCATCTCCACCCTCATCTCTGTGCTTGTCACAGAGATCCAGCAGCCGTGCGTCGGCACGGCGGGAGGAGCAGAGCCGGGACGCCTGATTTGCAGACTGCAAGGGGTCTCCCGCGCCGCCGACGCGGCGCTGCTGGATTCCTGTGACGAGCACAGGAATGAAGGAGGTGATTAAGGCGCCATCCATATCCTGTGGACACCCATCCCCACTTTACGACTTTAGGATCGCCCCTCACTGTCCTGCCGGACATCTCTCCCCACACGCGGGGAGAGAAACGCTTGGCTCGCTCTCTGTCGCCAAGCCTCAACGCTCGAGATTGGCGATGCTGGCGCCGCGTTTCCCTTCTCCCCGCCTGCGGGGAGAAGGTCGCGGCAACGGGATGAGGGGCCGCCGCCCGTTAAAGCGCCAGCGGACTACTCGCCCCCGCCCAGCGAATGCACGAACACCGCAAGCTGCTTGACCGTGGTGCCGCCGAGGCGCGGCAGCCAGGCGGGCATGACGCCGTGCTTGGGTGCCTTCATCTGGGCGACGATCGCCTGCTCGCCCTCGCCGTTGAGCCACAGTGCGTCGGCGAGATCAGGCGCGCCGAACTCGCGGTTGCCCTTGGCATCGGCACCATGACAGGAGGCGCAATTGGCTTCGAACAGTGCCTTGCCCGACTCGACCATCGAGACGTCCGACGGCGTGCCGGTAAGGCTGACGACGTAGGCCGCCGTCTGCTTGATCTCTTCCGGCTGCAGGATTTCGGCAAAGGACGGCATTTCCGAAACGCGGGTCTCGCCATCGCCAGTGTAGCGAATGCCGTGAGCGATCGTCTGGTAGATCTCCCCGGGCTTGCCGCCCCAGAGCCAGTCGTCGTCGTTGAGGTTCGGGAAGCCGGCGGAACCCGCAGCACCCGAGCCATGGCACTGGGCGCAGTTGACCTTGAAGGCCGATGCGCCGCCGGAAACGGCGAACTGCTGCAGCTGCGGATCGGCAATGATCTGCTCGATCGAGCTCGAGGCGATCTTTTCGAGATTGCCGGCCTGGGCCGCCTTGGCGCTGGCGAGTTCGGCGCTCACCTCGGCGCGGCTCGAATAGCCGAGCACACCCTTGGTCGCGTCCGTCAGAAGCGGCACCGCCGGATAGACGATCATGTAGCCGACCGCCCAGACGATGGTCGCGTAGAAGGTATAGACCCACCAGCGCGGCATCGGGTTGTTCAGTTCGCGGATACCGTCCCACTCGTGGCCGGTGGTCTCGACGCCGCTGATTTCGTCGACGTGTTTGTCCGCCATACTATTAATCCTCCTTCAGGGGGATGGCTGCGGCATCATCGGCGGCCTTCTTGGCGCCGGGCCGGAAGATGAAGCCGACGACGCCCAGGAAGAAGAGCGTCATGGCAAGGAGCGCCCAGCTATCGGCGAACTGGCGCATGGCCGTGTAGGTTTCCATGTGCGTGTCTCCCTTAGCGATAACCGGTGGTGTCGTCGTAGGTGGAGAAGTCGACCAGCGTGCCAAGCATCTGCAGATAGGCGACGAGCGCGTCCATCTCCGTCAGCCGCTGCTGGTTGCCGTCGAAGTCGCCGAGCTTGGCCTTCGGATAGCGCGCCTCGACGCCGGAGGTGTCGGCATTCGGATCAGACTGCGCCTTGATGTCGGCGAGCGCGTTGTCGATCATCTCGTCCGTATAGGGAACACCGACCGCCTTGTTCGCCTTCAGGTTCGCGGCGATGTTGTTCACGTCGAGCGTCGTCTCCTTGAGGAAGGCGTAGCTCGGCATGACCGATTCCGGCACGACCGAGCGCGGCTCGGTCATGTGCTGCACGTGCCATTCGTTGGAATAGCGGTCGCCGACGCGGGCGAGGTCCGGTCCGGTGCGCTTGGAGCCCCACTGGAACGGATGGTCGTACATGGATTCCGCCGCCAGAGAGTAATGACCGTAGCGCTCCACTTCGTCGCGGAACGGCCGGATCATCTGGCTGTGACAGACGTAGCAGCCTTCACGCACATAGATGTCGCGACCGGCGAGCTCCAGCGGCGAATAGGGCCTCATCCCCTCCACCTTCTCGATGGTGTTTTCGAGATAGAAGAGCGGCGCGATTTCCACGATGCCGCCGATGGAGACGACGAGCAGCGAGCCGACGAGCAAGAGGGTGGCGTTGCGTTCAAGGGTCGCGTGTTTGTCGAGAATGGACATGGTCTATGCCCTCCTATTCCGCAGCTTTCAGCGCGGGCTGAGCAGCACCGAAGATCGGAGCTTCGTCACGCACGCGGCCGAGGATGGTCATTGTTACGTTGAAGGCCATGAGCAGAGCCCCGGCGAGGAACAGTGCGCCGCCAAGAGCACGCAGCACGTAGTAGGGAACCATGGCCGCGACCGATTCCGCGAAGGAATAGACGAGGAAGCCCTGGTCGTCGTACTCGCGCCACATCAGGCCCTGCTGGATGCCGGCGACCCACATGACCGCCGCGTAGACGACGATGCCGAGCGTGGCGAACCAGAAGTGCCAGTTGACCATGCGCACGCTATAGAGCCGCTCGCGGTTCCATAGCTTGGGCGTCAGATAGTAGATCGCGCCGAAGGTGATGAGGCCGTTCCAGCCGAGCGCACCCGAATGCACGTGGCCGATCGTCCAGTCGGTGTAGTGGCTGAGCGAGTTGACCGTCTTGATCGACATCATCGGACCTTCGAAGGTCGCCATGCCGTAGAAGGCAACCGCCATCACCATCATGCGGATGATCGGGTCGGTACGGATCTTGTCCCAGGCGCCCGAAAGCGTCATCAGGCCGTTGATCATGCCGCCCCAGGAGGGCATCCACAGCATGACCGAGAAGACCATGCCGAGCGTCTGCGCCCAGTCGGGCAGCGCCGTATAGTGCAGGTGGTGCGGACCCGCCCAGATGTACATGAAGATCAGCGACCAGAAATGGATGATCGACAGGCGGTAGGAATAGACCGGGCGATTGGCCTGCTTGGGGATGAAGTAATACATCATGCCGAGGAAGCCGGCCGTCAGGAAGAAGCCGACGGCGTTATGCCCGTACCACCACTGCGTCAGCGCATCCTGCACGCCGGCAAAGGCCGAGTAGCTCTTCGAGCCGAGGAAGGAGACCGGCACCGCCAGGTTGTTGACGATGTGCAGCATCGCGATCGTGACGATGAAGGCGAGGTAGAACCAGTTGGCCACATAGATATGCGGCTCCTTGCGCGTCAGAAGCGTGCCGAGGAAGGCGATGAGATAGGCGACCCAGACGATCGTCAGCCACAGGTCGACATACCATTCCGGCTCCGCATATTCCTTCGACTGGGTGATGCCGAGCAGGTAGCCGGTGGCCGCCATGATGATGAAGAGCTGGTAGCCCCAGAACACGAACCAGCCGAGATTGCCGCCGAAAAGGCGCGCGCGGCTGGTACGCTGGACGATGTAGAAGGACGTCGCGATCAGCGCGTTGCCGCCGAAGGCGAAAATGACAGCCGAAGTGTGCAGCGGCCGCATGCGGCCGAAGTTGAACCAGGGCTCGATGTTGAGGTCGGGAAAGGCAAGCTGGAGCGCAACCACGACGCCCACGAGAAAGCCGACGACGCCCCAGAAGACGGTGGCGATCACGCCATACTTGACCACCTCGTCGAAATATTCCGACTGCGGCGGTGGTGGTGGCGCCCTGCCGGCGGAAACCGGGCTGAACTCGATGCGTCGCATCAGCATGACAGTGCCGGCGAGGAGCACGAAGAACAGCACCCACATATGGGCTTCAAAGTGCCGGTCCTGCGCAAACCCGGCGCCGACGAGCGCCAGGAAAGCACCGACCCCGAGCAGGATCATCTCGAATGTGTATTTCATGGTTGGGTCCCCAACTTGGTCCGATCGCACGCGACGACACGCCCCAGAACGAGGCGCGCCACCGCAGCTGGCCGGAAAGTGTCAGAATCGGGGCATCCTGGCCTTGATTCAGATCAAGGCTGCACCACCTCGATTGGATCATCCTCGGCAAATAACAGGGAGCGCCGTGGGAGCTGGCGTTTGAAGCCGATGAAAAAGACTTTTGAAGAGGGACGAATCCGGAGCCGGCTGGAACCGCCTCCCCGCGCCGTCCCGGTGGCCGAGCCTTTCGCATGGCTCGCCCGCGCGCACGAGGAGCAGCTTGCGCTCTGCAACTGTCTCGAGGAGATCGCCGACAGTCTGCCTGCAGAAATCGATCGGCAGAAATGCGTCTACGCCGCCAAGGTGCTCGGACCGATGATCCGCGAAATGCATTCCGGCGAGGAAAGCCTGGTCTTCCCGTGGATCGAGCGCACCTTCCGCGGCGACCCGACGCTCGGCGCGACGCTGGAGCGGCTGAAATACGAGCACTGCGAAGACGAGTGCTTCGCCGAAGAACTGACGGAAATGCTGGAACGCCTCGGCGCCGCCGACCAAACGGTCAATGCCGAAACCGCCGGCTACATGCTGCGCGGTTTCTTCACCAGCCTCAGGCGGCACGTCGGCTTCGAACAGGAATGTCTGCGCAGCATCACCTCGCCGGTTGGGTGAACCGGCAGACGGGGCGGTCGGCACGCGGCAAAGTAGGATTGTTCGCGGCCGGTCATCGGCCGCACCAAGTCCCTTTAAGGGCATAGCGCTAGTTTCCCGCTAAACAACGTTAAGGGCGACGAAGCCTGAACGCCTTCACGCTGCTCGCTGTTTTCCAGTCAGGTTCAGTGGTTTCCGGCCGGTTGTCTTCGCGGCGCGATCCCAGAGGAAACCGCCGGAGAAGGCGATGTGTTCCCATCCGACCGAAGGCCGGAGAGAAGTGCATGCGCCGCCTGTTTTCTGGCGCGCGCCCGGCCGGCGATGCTGGCGTGCTCGATAGTAGAGATCGCAGGCAGGAGAATCCTGGCCTGGCGCAGCGTATCAATGATGCCGGCGGCGATCACTGGGCCTTTATCCGTGTCCCGGGCGGCCTCCGCGGCCGCGTCGATCATGGAGGGAACACCTCCGGCGGAAGCTGCCAAGCAACTTGGCCTTGGCCGTTCCACGGTCTATCGCGAAATGCGCCGGTTAGGAATCAGCCGCCCTGCTTAGTGCAACTTCGCTTTTCGACCAAAGCTGCCGGTCGACGATAGCGCTGGGGCATGCCCTGTTTGCTGGCCCAAAAGCTACCGTTTTGGATGACCAAAGGTGCATACAATCTGACTGTAAACGCAACGCCATTCGCGCTATACGCGAAACTGGATCGAGTTTGGGAGCAACGCGATCCCAATCGTTCTGGCGATGCGCGGCAGCGTACGTTAAATCGCTGTAAAATTTCAGTCACCTACTCATTTCTCCTGCGAATTCACAGGTCCACACGGCGCTGATGAACGATGCAGAACGTCATGCGCCAACCGATGAAGGCGATGCCCATGACAACGATCACACGAAGAGCTTTTGTCGGCGGGATCGCCCTGATGCCGTCATTGCGCTTCCCAGGCACTGCGGCCGCCCAGAGCGAAATCACGCCTGACGAGGCACGAAAGATCGCCAAGGAAGCCTATATCTACGGCTTCCCGATGGTGGACAGCTACCGCATCCAATACGCCTATTTCGTCGACGACAAGAACCCGGAATACAAGGCGCCGTGGAACCACCTCAAGAACATCCCCCGCGTCTACACCCCCGCCGATACGGCGATCCAGACGCCCAACTCCGACACGCCCTATTCGATGATCGGCATGGACCTGCGTGCGGAGCCGATGGTCCTCACCGTACCAGTGATCGAGAAGGACCGGTACTTCAGCATCCAGCTCATCGACGCTTATACGTTCAACTTCGACTATGCCGGCAGCCGCACGACCGGCAACGACGGCGGCAGCTTCCTGGTCGCCGGCCCGGGCTGGAAAGGCGAGACGCCTGCGGGCATCAAGAAGGTGTTTCGCGCCGAGACCGATCTCGTTCTCGGGGCCTATCGCACGCAGCTATTCAACCCCGACGACTTAGACAATGTGAAGAAGATCCAGGATCGCTACAAGGCAGAGCCGCTTTCGGCGTTTCTCGGCGGGGCGGCGCCTGCGGCCGCTCCCGCAATCGACTTCACCAAGCCGCTTTCGCCGGACGAAGAGAAGAAGTCGCTGGAGTTCTTCAACATCCTGAATTTCGTCCTGCAGTTCTGCCCGACTAATCCATCCGAGACCGAGTTGATGGCGCGTTTTGCCAAGATCGGGGTTGGTGCAGGCAAGACCATAGACGTTGCGGCGCTCTCGCCGGACATCAAGACCGCCATCGAGCAAGGTATGGCCGACGCCTGGGCCGATCTTGAGGGCTTGAAGAAGCAGATCGACGCCGGAACGGTGACTTCGGGCGACCTCTTCGGCACGCGCGAATACCTGAAGAACAATTATCTCTACCGCATGGCGGCGGCCGTTCTCGGCATTTACGGCAATTCGAAGCAGGAGGCGATGTACCCGGTCTACGCCACTGACGTCGAAGGGCAGAAGCTCGACGGCGCCAACCGCTACACCGTCCATTTCGCCGCCGATAAGATGCCGCCGGTCAACGCCTTCTGGTCGCTGACGATGTATGATCTGCCGGCGAGCCTGCTCGTTGCCAATCCGATCAACCGCTATTTGCTTAACAAGCCGATGCTCCCGCAATTCGTGAAGGATGCCGACGGCGGCTACACCTTCTACGTTCAGAACGAGTCGCCGGGCAAGGACAAGGAGCCGAATTGGCTGCCGGCGCCCAAGGGTCCCTTCTTCGTCGCGATGCGGCTCTATTGGCCGAAAGACGAGGCGCTCAATGGCATGTGGAAGCATCCGCCCATGACCAAGACACCATAGTTTGTTCAGTTCGCCCGCGGGTTCGACGTCGCGATCCCCGGCCGGGTCTTTGGGGTCCTCACTCTCTCTTGATTGGTAGCGCCGGCAATGACGTGTCAGGCCGCGATCGCGCGGCGGCGGTCGGCATGTTCCTGGATCACGAGGATCGCGCCGATGAGCTTGCCGGAGCTGGACATGCATGGCGTCAGCCGGCAACGCACGACGACCGTGCGCGCATCGACGGTCTTGGCGAAGGTATAGTCGACCACCTCGCCCGCAAAACAACGATCGAGATAGGATTTCACCCGCTGCTCGAAGCGCTGGATGCCGATGAACTCGACGATGTGCCGGCCGATCAGATCCATCGGGCGGCTCTCCAGATGGTCGGCATTGCGGGGGTTCGTGTAGAGGTAGCGGTAGTCGGGCGTGATCACCGCGATCCGATCCGGAAAGCTGTCGAGGATCGCCTCGTTGAGCAGGCCTTCATCCGCCCTGCCCTTGCTCGGCTGGGCCGGCAGCCGCTCGAGCTGGAGGTCGGCGAATTTCTCCGCGCCCGTCGCCGCAAAATAGCGGTTGATCAGCGACTGTAGCAATTGCGAGTGCCGGAGCACGCAGGAGATGTCGTCGGCTTCGACGCGCAGGATGTCGATCAGGAACTGGAACTGAAGTCGGGCATCTTCGACGCTCACCGCCTTCTCGTCGTAGACGGATCTGAGGATCGGATCCAATTCGCGATCCAGAATGCCGATCAAATGCTCGTCTGCCGTACGTACGGCATACTGCAGCTGCGAATACTTGAACCAGAACAGCTCAATCAGTGCGTTCAATTCGAAACCCCAATTCCCCCACGGCAGAGCCGCTTCGATGCACTTCAAGACAGGCGTTGATGCTGCAGACACTGATTTTGTTTTGAGGCTTCCCCACCCTTTCCGTGTAAAACCACACCGCTCCGGCCACCCAAAGCGCTTGCAATCTTCCCCTCGCGAGACAACGTTGAGTTTACACTCATTGCGTTAGCGTTCAACAGCAGAAAGAAAAACGTAACCTTTTGAAGCAATTTCGGGACAAAGGGCATGCGCTGCCGCGGACGGACCACGAAGGTGATGCTCGCCGAACCGAAATCGGAACGCGCCGAATTCTCAAGGCTGCCCGGAAGCAAGCTCAAGCGCGATCGTTCGTGCGGAGGGGAATCAGTCCTTGAGGTAGCGCTTGATGTGCCAGCGGTCGTGATACCAGAGCCACTGGCCCGGATACTCGCGCACCCAGCTTTCCACCTTGTCGTTCAGCACCTGCGCCGTGGCGGTGACGTCGACATTGCCGTCGGCCTTGCGGGGAATGGCGATCGCCGGTTCCAGCTCCAGCCGGAAACGGCCGCCCGGCAGCCTTATGCAGCGGGCCGGATAGACTTCGCAGTTGAACTGGCGGACGAGCTTGGCCAGCAGCGGATTGGTCTGCACGTCCTGGCCGAAAAACTTGGTCTTCAGCCCCTTGCGGAACTTCTGGTCGACGAGAACGCCGACGCCCAGGCCCCGTTCGAGCTGGCGGGCGAGTGCGAAGGACGAGCCGGCGTGTGACGGCACCAGATTGCCCATGCGCTCCTCGCGGAACTTGAACACTTTTTCCGCCACGTAAGGGTTGTTCGGCGGCCGGAACAGCACGGTCACGTCGAGGCCGAAGGCGGAGCCGGCGACCGGCAGCATCTCGAAATTGCCGCTGTGCGCGGTGAAGACGATGAAGGGGCGCGGATTGTCGCGAAGCTCGAGGAACAACGGGATGCCCGACACCTCGACACGGCCGGGCGTCGTGCGCTCGGGGTCGAAATCGAACAGACGGTCGAGGAACACGTATTCGGCCGCCATGCGGCCCATGTTGCCCCAGCTCTCAAGCGCGATCGCGTTGATCTCCGCCTCGCTTTTCTCAGGAAAAGCGTTGCGCAGGTTGGTGAGCGTCAGCTTCTGCCGGCTGGTCTTCGGCCCGATGAACCGCAGGGCACGATCCATGAAGCGGATCGCGGCATCGGCCGGAAACATCTTCAGGATCGTCAGCAGCAGGAAAACGAACTGCGCGATCAGCCACTGGCGGGTACGATCCGCCGCCAGCACCAGCCGTGTGATCAGCATGCGCACGTCGATCAATCCATCTTCAGGATGATCTTGCCGAAGATCTGGCGCGATTCCATGCGCTCCAGCGCCCGGTCGATCTGATCGAGGCTGATTTCAGTGTCGATGACCGGATGCACCAGGCCGCGGGCCATCTTCTGCATGGCGTTCGCCATGTTCTCCATGCGGCAGCCGAAGGAGCCGAGCAGCTTCAGCTGCTGCTGGAACAGCATCATCAGGTTCATGTCGGTGGAAACGCCCGAGGTGGAACCGCAGGTGACCAGACGGCCGCCGCGCTTCATGCAGAGCATCGAGCCCGCCCAGGTGTCCTTGCCGACGTGTTCGAACACGACGTCGACGCCCTTCTTCTTGGTGAGCTTGCGCACCACGCCTTCAAAGCGATCGGTGCGGTAGTTGATGACGTGATCGGCGCCGAGCGCCTTGGCCTTCTCGATCTTGTCGTCGGAACCGACGGTGGTGATCACCGTGCAGCCGATCTTCTTGGCAAGCTGGATCGCCGCCGAGCCGATGCCGGAGCCGCCGGCATGGACGAGGATGGTTTCACCCGGCTCAAGCTTGGCATTGTCGAACAGCATGTGCTCGACGGTACCGAAGGTGACCGGAGCAAGCGCTGCAGCGACGGCATCGACACCCGGAGGCGCCGGGACCAGCAGGCGCGCCGGCAGGTTGATCTTTTCCTGCGCGAAGCCGTCGAGATGGAAGCCGTGCACGCCGCCGACATGTTCGCAGAGATTGTCGCGGCCTTCCTTGCACGGACGGCAGAGGCCACAGGTACGCGCGCCATAGATCGATACGAGCTGGCCCGGAAGCACGCTCGAAACGCCCGGACCGATCGCGTCGACCACGCCGGATGCTTCCGCGCCGATGACGAGCGGCATCTTGCGCTTGGCAAAGGCCATGCCGCGCCAGCCCCAGACGTCGATATGGTTGAGCGCAACCGCCTTGACGCGCAGGGTCACCTCGCCCGGGCCGGGCGCTTCCGGTTCCGGAATGTCGGTGATTTCGAGCTTGCGGTCATCGAGCAGTTGCAGGGCGCGCATGGTTCTTCCTCTGCCTTGGCGGCATGTTTGCGTCTTGGATTTTGCAGCGCCGCGCGCCCGACGGGGCGCGAGAAAGGCGCTGCAGCTCTTGAGTTTCCGGCTTAGGCCGGCTCGGCGGTCATGACAAGGCTGGCGTTCTGGCCGCCGAAGCCGAAGGAGTTCGACAGCACCGCAGTCACCTGCTGGCTGCGCTTCACGTTCGGCACCACGTCGAGCACGATCGCCGGATCGGGGTTCTGGTAGTTGATCGTCGGCGGCAGCGTACCGGTCAGCATCGTCTGGATCGAGAACACCGCCTCGACCGCACCGGCGGCCGTCAGCGTGTGGCCGATCATCGACTTGTTGGACGAGACCGGGATCGACGGCAGGCGATCGCCAAAGACGGCCGACATCGACAGATATTCCATCTTGTCGTTCTCGGGCGTCGAGGTGCCATGGGCGTTGATGTAGCCGATACCGTCCTCATTGATGCCGGCGTCGGCAAGGGCTGCGCGGATCGTCGCGATCGCCGGGCCACCGTCCGGCGAGGAGCGCGTGCGGTGGAAGAGATCGGCCTTCTCACCGCAGCCCTTGAGGATGCCGTAGACGCGGGCGCCGCGGGCAACGGCCGCTTCGAGCGATTCCAGCACCAGGGTCGCTGCACCTTCAGCGATGACGAAGCCGTCGCGGTCCTTGGTGAAGGGCTTGG
Source organism: Ensifer sp. Root278 (assembly GCF_001429285.1). Taxonomy (GTDB): domain Bacteria; phylum Pseudomonadota; class Alphaproteobacteria; order Rhizobiales; family Rhizobiaceae; genus Ensifer. Next base: position 789,259 of record NZ_LMJJ01000040.1, on the reverse strand, counting down.
AGGCCTTTTCCGGGGGATCGTTCTGGGTGGAGAGTGCCGAAAGCAGCGCAAAGCGGATCAGTGCCTCGGCGCTGACCGAGCCGTCGGTCGCAACCGTCAGCGCACGATCGGTGCGGCCCTGGCGGATCGCCTCGACGCCGAGCTGGATCGCGGTGGCGCCGGAAGCGCAAGCGGTCGACAGCGTCACCGGCAGGCCGCGCGTGCCGAAGCGATCGGCCAGGCGTTCAGAGATCGAGCCGAAAAGCACGGCTTCGTGGAACACCGGATCGGCCTTCTGGCGCATGGCGGCGAGGAAGCGGTTATAGGCGTCGCCCGGGCGCTCCGATGGCGGCGAACGGTCGGCAAGCTCGAAGCGCGCGCTCCATTCCGGCTCGACCGGCGGGGCGGCCAGGAACAAGGGGCCGTTGAAATCGCCGGAAATGCCGGCCTGCGCCAAAGCTTCCAGCGTCGTTTCGCGCGCCATGGCATAGGAGCGCTCGACGGAATTGGCAGCCGGGATATCGATGAAATCGACCGTGCCGGAAATGCGCGTGTTCAAGCCTTCCGTCGGGAAGCGGGTGATCTTGTGGATGCCCGATACGCCGCCCGAAAGCGCTGCCCAGTTATCTTCGACGCCCTGGCCGAGCGAGGTGATGACGCCCATGCCGGTAATGGCGATGATCGGGCGGCCGAGATGGTCCTTGTAAGCGTTGCTCATGGTCCGCTCCTGTTATTCCGCCGAAAGGACGGCGACGCCTTCGCCGCGCGAATGGCCGATGGTGGTGACCACGGCGCTTTTCGCCGCCGCCGTCATCGGCTTTTCCGCACCGGCGTCAAAGGCCGGCACCTTGGCGCCCTCGCCCAGCGTCAGTGCTGCCAGCGCGAGACCCAGCGGGAACTGCGCTTCGATGCTGTGGCCGACAAGACCGCCATAGGCACGCACCGGCGCACCGGCAAACGTCTTGTCGAGGAACGCCTTCTCGCGCGCCACGAGCTCATGGAAACCGGACGTACCGGAGAACACGACGGTCGAGGCCGCATCAAGCTTTTCCGCAGGCTTGGCGAGGTCGCCAAGACGCGCTTCGAGCTTGCCGCCGTCACGCGCGCCGCGGTCGCCGCCGATCGCGTCGATCGAGGCATAGATGCGGGCGCCGCGGGCTTCGGCATATTCGCGCGATTCCAGCACCAGGAAGGCGCCGACCGAACCAAGGATCATGCCGCCGCCATTGTCAGCCTTGCGCGACCAGATCGGGTGCCAGTCGCCAAGCGCGTGGCCCTGGATCGCTTCGATCAGGAGAATGATGTCGAGACGTTCGGCGGAAAAGGCGCCGCCGACGAGCGTATGGCTCGACTGGCCGGCCTTGATGCGGGCAAAGGCGGTTTCGATCGCCGAGATGCCGGCCGCTTCCTCACCCATGAAGGTGCGCGAAGAACCGGTCACCTTGTGCACGATCGAGATGTTGCCGGCGAGCAGGTTGGAAAGCTGGGCGAGGAACAGCGTCGGGCGCAGTTCCGTCGTCAGCTTTTCGTTGAGGAGCTGTTCGCGATCGTTGCGCTTCAGCGCTTCGTCGACGATCAGCGAGTCGACATTGATGTCGCGCTCGCCGCCGCCGGCAGCGACGATCATGTCCATGCTGCCGCAGGCTTCGAGATTGTCCTTCAGGCCGGCGTCATCGAGCGCCAGGCCGGCGGCGAAGACACCGAGGCGCTGCCAGTTTTCCATCTGGCGCTGGTCGCCACGCTTGGCGATCTGCTGCGACCAGTCGATTTCCGGCAGCGGATGCACCGGATAGGGGCTGAACTTTTCGGTCTCGACCCGCACGGCCGGCGATGTGCCGGCGGTGAGCAGCGCCAGATGTGGCTCGACGCCGACGCCCTGGCTGGTGACGATACCGACGCCGGTAATGACAACGTCGTTTGCGGATTTGCTCATCTTACTTCTCCGAACCGGCTGTTGCCGAAAGAGCCGCCATCAGACCCACTTCCCCGGCCCGCTTGCGTACGATATCGCCGAGCGGAACCTGATCGAACGGCATCGTTCTCAGTTTCAGCTGGGCGTCGCACACCTTCTTGCCGGCCGAGGTGATCTTTGCCTTCGTCACTGCAAAGCCCGAACCCTCATGTTCGAGGAAGGCCTCGATCTCGAGTTCGGCCGAAGGCTCGACGAAGGTGCGCATCTTGGCGCCGTCGACCGACATCAGGAAGGGCATGGCTGCAAAATTGGTGGCGGCCAGCACCAGGAAACCGGAGGCCTGCGCCATGGTCTCGATCAGAAGCACGCCCGGAACCAGCGGATAGCCTGGGAAATGGCCTTCGAACACGGGGCTCTTCTCTGGCACCACGGACCGCGCCGTCAGCCGGCCAGCCGAAAGATCGACCGTTTCGACACGATCGATCATCTGGAAGTATTCAAGGAGCATTGAGGCTCACCCTGTTCGTTTTCGGGCCGTTCGTTTCGGGCTCAAGTAAAAACGCCAATGCCGCCTGTCAAGCGCGGGGCGCGACGGGCGGCATTGGAATTGGTGCGGCAAGGCTCGGGCGAAAGCCCGATCAGCCCTTGGCAGCCCGCAGTTCGTCGATCTTGGCGCAGAGGTTTTTCAGAACGAAGTACTCTTCGGTCGAAACCTTGCCTTCGTTGACTTCCTGCGTCCACTGCTCGAGCGGGATCTTGATGCCGAATTCCTTGTCGATCGCAAACACGATGTCGAGGAAGTCCAGGCTGTCGATGCCGAGATCGTCGATCGTGTGGCTTTCCGGCGTGATCGTCTCGCGATCGATCTCGCTCGTTTCGGCGATGATGTCGGCAACCTTGTCGAATGTAGCTGTCACGCGCATACCTCTTTATTCTATGTCGAGTCTCGGCGATCCTATAGGTAAATGCGCTGCAAAAGCCAATGGCCTAGATGGCAACGGTTTGCAAATTGGAAACCGGTGTTGCCAGAGCGCCGCGCGCCCATGGGCGCGCAAAGGCGCTCTGCCTACCAAGAAGCGCATAAGCCTTGGCGAAACCAGACCTGGTTTTCGCGGTTATGCGCGGCGCCGCGCGCCCCTGGGCGCGCACAAGGCGCTCTGATGCCCACAGTACGGATAAGCGCATCGGTCAGACCGCCACCGAATGCCGGCCACGGCCGTTACCGAGATAGGCATCAAAGGTAGCCGCCACCGAGCGGGCAAAGGGTCGGCCGCGCTCGGTCAGGCGGAAGATGCCGTTCTCGATCGTCGTCAACCCGTCGGCATCGCGCGCCCGAAACAGCCGCGATTCCTCGATCACCGCGCCGGCCAGACCCGGAAATGCCTGCTCGACCTCGTCAAAGGAGAAGGCGAAACGGCACATGATGTCGGCGATCACTTTTGCCCTCAGCCGGTCGTCCGGCGTGAAGCGGTAGCCGCGAACCGCGGCCAGCCCCGTCCCTTCCACATGACGCAGATATTCACCGGTTGCCGGCATGTTCTGGACATAACCTTGACGAAACTGGCCGATCGCCGAGGCGCCGAGGCCAACAAGCGTTTCCGCGGCATCGTCCGTATAGCCCTGGAAATTGCGACGGAGACGCCCTTCCCGGCTGGCACGCGCCAAGCTGTCTCCGGGCTTTGCGAAATGATCGATGCCGATGGCTTCGTAGCCCGCCGCAACCAGCATCTCGCCGGCGCGGGTCATCTGGCCAAAGCGCTCGACAATGCCGGGAAGGCTCTCGTCCGGGATCATCTTCTGATGCGTCTTCATCCACGGCACATGCGCATAGCCGAAGAGCGCAACGCGATCCGGAACAAGCGTCAGCACCGCCTCTATCGTGCGCTCCAGCGACTGGAGGCTCTGATAGGGCAAACCGTAGAGAACGTCGCAATTGACCGAGTGGACGCCCCTCGCCCGGGATGCCTCGATCGCACCGCGCGTCTGCTCAAAGGTCTGGATGCGATTGATCGCCTTCTGCACCTCAGGATCGAAATCCTGGATGCCAAAGCTCGCCCGTGTCATGCCGATCACGGCCAGCGCATCATGGCGCGCCTCATCGAGGTCGTTCGGATCCATCTCGACACTGATCTCGCAATCGGGCGTGAAGGTGAAGTGATCGGTGAAGGTGCGCTTGAGCGCGATCATGTCATCCGGCCGGACGAGCGTCGGCGAGCCGCCGCCGAAATGCAGCGCCGTCACCTTGGCCTCGCGGCTCACCCGTCCGCCGACTTCTGCAACCTCGCGGTGCAGGCCTCTGAGATAGGTCGCCACGGGCTCATAGCGCAGTGTCTGCTTGGTGTGGCAAGCGCAGAACCAACAGAGCCGGTCGCAATAGGGCACATGGGCATAGAGCGAAATCGCCTCCCCCGCGCCGATCGCATCGAGCCAGCTTTCATAATCCGCTGTGCCCACCGTCTCGGAAAAATGCGGGGCCGTCGGGTAGCTGGTGTAGCGCGGCACAGGGCCTGAATATTTGAGGATGAGCGCGTCTTCCATCGGTCTCTCCGCTGTCATGACGATGGCATAGGACGAATGGGCAAACGTGCCTTTGATTTTGATCAAGTTGTCGAATTAACACGTTAAAATTGACAATGCGCAATTCAACATGAGACATTGTTTCGCGCTTTCGAAATTAGCACCTGTCAACTCTTGATTTAACGACCTGCATCCTCTTTGGTCATCCTGCTGCATGTTTCCTTTGAAGGATAAACATGCAGCACTTCAAAGTGCTACAGCGACCTTTGTGCGTCAGACGAGACGCGCGGCGCTGTAAGAGCAACGACATGCAGGTAGAAAGAATTGCAGATCGTGAACGAACATCGCCGCAAGGATATCCATAACTCGGACATTCCGACCGTCTGCGCAGCCTGCGAGGCCCGTCATGGCGGCGTTTGCGGAACGCTCACCCCGGATCAGCTTCTCGACCTCTCCCGCCACTCGACACGCCGCAGCATCGAGCCGGGCCGCGAGGTCGTCGGCCAGGGCGAGACGACGGACAGCTACGCCAACATCATCAGCGGTGTCGTCAAGCTCAGCAAGGTTCTGGCTGACGGACGCCAGCAGATCGTCGGCCTGCAGTTCGCGCCCGATTTCATGGGCCGCCCCTTCACCCGCGAAAGCGCGCTGACGGCGGAAGCCGCCGTCAACACCGACATCTGCGCCTTCCCGCGCAATGTCATCGAGCGGCTCGTTTCCGAGGCGCCGGGGCTGGAACACCGACTGCACGAGCAGGCGCTGAAGGAGCTCGACGAGGCGCGCGACTGGATGCTGACGCTCGGCCGCAAGACCGCTCAGGAGAAGGTGGCGAGCTTCCTCTACATCATTGCGACCCATATCGATCCCGAACAGGGGACCGCGAACGAATTCGACCTGCCGCTTTCGCGCGCCGACATCGCCGACTATCTGGGCCTGACGATCGAAACCGTCAGCCGGCAGATCACCAAGCTGCGCAAGGAAAACGTCATCCGCATCGAAAACAGCCGCCACGTCACCGTGCCGAGCCTCGAGCGGCTGATGCGTGTCGGCGGGATCGACTGAGCCGCGCTCAGCGGTGGCTGCGAAGACGCTCGCAGATTTGCGGTGTTACACCGAATTTCCCAGCAGCGAAATTTGCCCCTCACCCTACCCCTCTCCCCGCAGGCGGAGAGAGGGAACGTCGCCTGCGGTTAGCCCCCCCGAAGGAGGCCGCCGATGATGAAGCGGAAACAGCGCCACAGGTCCCTTTTCCCCGCCTGCGGGGAGAAGGTCCCGGCAGGGGGATGAGGGGCAGCTCCGATCAGCGCGCGATCACGATGCGCGTGTTCTTCAACCCATGCTCGCGCGTCAGCGCGAAGAACTCGGCGGCGTTGTTCGGATGCAGCCGCACGCAGCCATGCGATGCCGGGCGGCCGAGGCGCTTGATGTCATAGGTGGCATGAATGGCGTAACCGCCATTGAAGAACACCGCATAGGGCATCGGCGCGTCGTCGTATTTGCTCGAGCGATGGTAGCGTGAGAGCCATTTGGCCCTCCAGCTGCCGCGCGGCGTGACATAGCCCCTGCGGGCGGTAGACACCTTCCAGCGATACATGACGACGCCGTTCTGTTTGACGGTCATGGTCTGCGACGACAGGCTGATATTGGCAATGAGATTGGCGGCGTTCGCCGGCTGAACGGAAAACTGCATCAATGCGGCAACGAGCACAGTCAAAAACGCATTCCGCATGCTTCTCTCTCCGGGATGACGAACACTTACCGGTGGAACCAAACGTCCGAAGAGAATAACCGGCCGAGTATGAAGCAATCTTAATACATATGGAAAGCAAAGTCTTAATGCGAAGCTCGGATTCGCAAGACGGGAGCTGCCGAAACGATCAAATCATCGCGACGGCAAGAACAAAAACGGTCATTACCGTGCAGGCGCCATAGAACACGGCGATGCCGGCATCGATATCTTCGCTCGTCGCCACCGCACGGCCCGGACCATTGATCATCGGCTCGCTGACCTTGACGCCGCCATAGATGCGCGGGCCGGCAAGCTGCAGATCGAGCGCCCCTGCCATCGCCGCTTCCGGCCAGCCGGAATTCGGCGAGCGGTGCAGGCCGTGATCACGAAGGGCTGCCGTCAACGCATCCTTGGCGGCGCGCGTGCCACGGTGGATCAGCGCGCCAGCGGCGATCAGCAGGATCGAGAGCCGTGCTGCCGGCAGGTTGGCAAGATCGTCGAGCCGCGCCGAAGCCCAGCCGAAGTGCAGATATTTCGGCGATTTGTGGCCGATCATCGAGTCGGCCGTGTTCAGCATCTTGTAGGCGAGCAGACCGGGCAGACCGGCGATCGCATACCAGAAGGCCGGCGCCACGACGCCGTCGGAGAAGTTTTCGGCGAGGCTTTCGATCGCCGCGCGGCAGACCGCCGGTTCGTTGAGCGTCTTCGGATCGCGGCCGACGATCATCGAAACGGCCGCCCGCCCGCCTTCGAGCCCCCCTTGCCGCAAGCCCTCGGCAACGCGGCGCACATGATCGGCAAGGCTCTTCTGCGCCAGGAAAACCGCGACCAGCGCCGCCTCCAGCAGGAAGCCGACCGGACCGAGAGCGGCGAACAAGCGGTGCAGCAGGTGGCCGAACCAGGCGCTGACGGCAAGCAGCAGCACGATGGTGACAACGCCACGAAACCTGGCCGCGCCGTCCTCCAGATTCTCGCGGTTCAACCTGTCATCGAGGAAGCCGATCGCCTTGCCGAAGAAGACGACCGGATGCGGCAGACGCGCCCAGAGCCAGTCCGGGTCACCGACGACGCGGTCGATCACCAGCGCCAGCGCGAGGATGAGAAGGATGGTCTCCGACATTCAGAGCTCCATCCGCGCAAGCGCATCCGCCAGTCGCCGGTCACCCACCGCATCCGGTGCCAGACCGATCCTCAGCCACTCCGGCGCATAGTCGAACTTGCGCGTGAGGATATGCGCCTCGCAGAGCCGCTGCTGCAACAGAGCGGCCCTCGGATGCTCGACCAGCACGAAGAGCCCTGTTCCACCGATCCGCTTGAGCCCTGCTCCATCAAGCGCCGTATCGAGGCCGGCTCGCCGCTCGAGGATACCGGCCGCAATCGCCCTGGTGTCGCCCTGCATCAACGCTTTCGAGATGGTCAGCGCCGGGCCGGAGACGGCCCAGGGACCGAGCCAATCGGCAAAGGACGCAAGCACAGGCTCCGTCGCGACGACGAAGCCGAGGCGCAGACCGGCGAGCCCGAAGAACTTGCCGAAGGAGCGGAAGACGATGAGGTTGCCTTCATCGCGCACATGGCCGGCGACGCTCAACTCCGGCTCAAGATCGCCGAAGGCTTCGTCAACCAGCAGCAGCCCGCCGTTTGCCTTCTGCCTCGCCGCCATCGCCAGAAGTTCGGCGGACGCGAAGGCACGGCCAGTCGGGTTGTTGGGGTTTACCACGATGACCAGGGCATGCTCGGCGCTGAGCGCAGCGGCATCTTCGACGCGATCGACGGCAAAGCCGGCTGCCGACAGCACACGGGCATATTCGCCATAGGTCGGCCCGAAGATCGCGACGCGCCTGTTCGCCGGCACCTTCCCGTTTTCATTTATGAGACGCGGCAAAAGCTGGATCGCCGACTGGGTGCCCGGCACCGGAAACGGCAGCACGCCATTGGTGCGGTAATAATCTGCCGCTGCCAGGCGTGCGTCATCCACCGTCTGCCGATCCGGCAGCCGGTGCCACGCGCGTTCCGGCACCGCCGGCACGGCGACGGGGCAAGGATTGATACCGGTCGAAAGATCGAGCCAGTCTTCGAAGCGGCCGCCAAAGCGGGCTGCGGCTTCGGTGATGCCGCCACCGTGAACGATCGGTGCGCTCATGGCGCGCCTGCGATGTCGATGAGATGCATGAAGGAGCCGGCGACATTGCCGCGCCTGAGGCCCGCGTGGCCGAGATCTTCGCCCGCAGCGTCGCTCACCGAAAACAAGCGTTCGGCCGCGCCTTCGGCAACGATGGTCGCATAGTGGAATTCGTGCGCCGTCATGGGTCCATCGAAGAAGGCGTTGTCGACAGGCACGACACGGCGATAGCCGAGGTGCCGCCTGCGCTCGGCAAAACTGGTCGTCAGCGGCAGCAGGCCGAGCATGTCGTAGCGTGCGCCATCAGCGGCGACAAGCCCTTCGCCGAGCACCATGTAGCCGCCGCATTCGCCGAAGATCCGGGCGCCGCGTTCCGCCGCGGATTGCATGCCGGTACGGAAGGTTGAAGCAGCACTTAAGTGCCCCGCATGCAGCTCCGGATAACCGCCCGGCAGATAGACGGCGTCGGCCGAAGGATCCGGCGCTTCGTCGGCGAGCGGCGAGAAGAACGAGATTTCGGCGCCGCCCCGCTGCCAGTCGAACAACAGATGCTCGTAAGAGAAGGCAAAGGCGATATCGCGCGCCACGGCGATGCGTTGCCCGAGCGGCCGGAACCGCTCGATCCTCGTGACCGACCCGTGCGGAAAGATCGTCGCAGCGCGGCCGACGGCATCGAGGTCGCAGTTCGCCTCCACGCGTTCGGCAGCAGCCCCGATGAAACCTTCGAGCGCCCCATGCTCGCCCGCCTGCACGAGGCCGAGATGGCGCTCCGGCAGTTGCAGCGCACTGTCCTGCCGCAAGACACCGAAAACCGGCATGCTCACCCGCTCCAGCGCATCGCGCAGCATCATCTCGTGCCGGTCACTGCCGACCTTGTTGAGGATGACGCCAACCACCCGAATATCGTCGCGATGGTCCGCATAACCGCGAACGAGTGCGGCGACCGAATGGGACAGGCGGGCGCAATCGACAACGAGGATGACGGCGAGATCGAGCGTCGCTGCGAGATCGGCGGGCGAACCGGAGCCGTCGGCGGCGCCGTCATGCAGGCCCATCATCGCCTCGACGATCAGCGTGCGGCCACCGGTCGTGGCATGCGAAGCGTTCGCAAGCAGCAGTTCCGGCCGCATTGCCCAGGGGTCGAAGTTGAAACAGGGCTCGCCGGTCGCGGCCGCATGGAAGGCGGGATCGATATAGTCAGGTCCCGCCTTGCCGGGCGCAATCGCAACACCGCGCTTCTTCAGCGCCCGCATCAGCCCGAGCGTCACCGTCGTCTTGCCCGAGCCCGACGACGGTGCGGCGATCAGCAGTCCGCTCATGCCGGGTTCCTGAGAATGCGGTTGGCGAAGGGGTCGGCCGAGAGCTTGCGGCCATCAAGCGCACCGATCCAGTCGAGCGCTGCCCGGAGCCGCACCACCTCGCCGACGACGACAATCGCCGGCGGCTCGAGCCCTGCCGCCTCGACATCGGCCTCGGCGCGCGAAAGCGTCGTTTCGAGCACCGTCTGGTTCGCCGTCGCCGCATTGCAGACAAAGGCGACCGGCTCGTCCGGCGAACGGCCGCCGGCAATGAGGTTGGCGGTGATCGCGCCGATATGTTTCATCGCCATGTACATGACGATCACGGGCGAGCCGCTGGCGATGCCCTGCCAGTTGATGCGATCGGGCACCAGGCCGGAGGAATCGTGGCCGGTGAGGAAGGTGACGGCGTGGTTGACCTCACGATGGGTAACGGGAATGCCGGCATAGGCGAGGCCGCCGATGCCGGCGGTGATTCCAGGCACGATGCGGAACGGGATCTGGTGCTCGACCAGCGTCAGCGCCTCCTCGCCGCCGCGGCCGAAGACGAAGGGATCGCCCCCCTTCAGCCGCAGCACCCGGTTGCCGGCGCGCGCAAGCTCGACCAACCGCAGCGAGATGTCGCGCTGCTTCGGCGACGGCTTGCCGCCACGTTTTCCCGCAAACTCAAGCACGGCGCCCGGTCTGGCGAGCTTCAGGCAATCCTCGTTGACCAGCGCATCATGCACGATCACATCCGCCTGGCGCAGCGCATTGGCCGCATGCAGCGTCAAAAGGCCCGGGTCTCCCGGACCGGCGCCGACGAGCCAGACCGAACCTTTCTCGAGCGCCGGCAATCCGGCAAAGAGGTCGTCGATCATGCGTGCTGCCTCACCTGTATACCGGCTCCACCTGACGGTGCGCCTAACTCGACCTGCGAAGAACCGGATCCCATTTCAGAGCAAACCCGGACAAAAGATTGATTCAATTCAACAACATAGAAGCGCATCAGACGACTCCCGCCGCCTGACGGCACCCTTCAACACGCAATGCCGCCGGCCCGGCAAGCGCCGCCGTCGCATGCGCGGAGACGATCTTCGGCACGATCAGCACCGCTTCGCGTCCGGCGCCAACAAGCGCTGCCCCTTCGGCCACGCCGTGACAGCCGGTGTGGGCAAAGACGATCTTGGACGGATTGGCGAGCCGGGAGGCTTCGGCCTCTAGCGTGGCCGCGTCGTAGAAGACTGCAGGAACGGAGAAATGCTTCGCGGCCGCAAGGATCGCCGGTTCCTCGGCGCGGGCGTCGAGCGAGGCGACCAGCCTCAGATCGCCGGCACTGGCACCGGCGTCAGCCAAAGCGCGTTCGGCAAGCGCGATCACCTCTTCGGCCGGCGTGCGGCGCTCGCAGCCGAGCCCGAGCACCAGCCCGGCCTCTTCTTTCATTTGTGCCAGAACGTTATTTTCACGCGATTCCGGACGCAAAACCGCTGCGCACTTTTGCTGGAATTGCTTTGATCCGCTAACCGATGGCATCGGCGGCCGGCTCCCTTCGTCGGTTTTCCTTAACGAAGCGCCGGCTGGAACGAACCGTTCCGGCCGATCTGGACAGCACCGGCTGATGGCCCCCTGGCTGGGTCGGCCGCACCGGACGCTCTTTCAGTCCGCCGAAGCGGACGCCGTCGCATATCCGTCATTTTTACCGGAGCGCGTGAGACCGGTCAAACCGGATTGCGCCATCGCCATGTCGCGATTGACGAAGGCGCACAGTTGCCCGGCGGATCGCTATAGCCGCCTGTGTCGGCCGCCATTCGATCGCCGGCGCCTCCATCCAGAAACACAGCGACTCAGGACAAGGTTTTGATTCCGTGAAAGATTCGAAGGTCGTCCGCCCGGGCGGCCAACAACGCCGCAACAGAAGGCTTTGCAAATCGTGGCCGGCTCTGACACAAGGCGGCAAAACCTCCATACGTCTCCCTCTCCCCGAGTCCCTCCCGTGCAAGATCTCGCCTTCCACCTGCTCGCCTTCTTGTTCGTTGCCGCCTTCATCGCCGGCTTCATCGATTCGATCGCCGGCGGCGGCGGCATGATCACCATTCCCGCCATGCTGATCGCCGGCATTCCGCCCTTGCAGACGCTCGGCACCAACAAGCTGCAGGGGCTGTTCGGCTCGGGTTCGGCAAGCCTTTCCTATGCGCGGCGCGGTCACGTGAACCTGAAAGAGCAATTGCCGATGGCGCTGATGTCGGCGGCAGGCTCCGTGCTGGGGGCGCTGCTTGCAACCATCGTTCCAGGCGACGTCCTGAAGGCCGTGCTGCCCTTCCTGCTGATCGCCATTGCACTCTATTTCGGGCTCAAGCCGAACATGGGCGACGTCGACCAGCACCGTCGGATCACGCCCTTCGTCTTCACGCTGACGCTTGTGCCGTTGATCGGCTTTTACGACGGCGTCTTTGGTCCCGGCACCGGCTCCTTCTTCATGCTCGGCTTCGTCACCCTGGCCGGCTTCGGCGTCTTGAAGGCGACAGCGCATACGAAGTTCCTCAACTTCGGCTCCAACGTCGGCGCCTTTGGCGTATTTCTCTTCTTCGGCGCCATCCTCTGGAAGGTCGGCCTGATGATGGGCGTCGGCCAGTTTCTCGGCGCCCAGGTCGGCTCGCGCTATGCCATGGCCAAGGGCGCCAAGATCATCAAGCCGCTGCTGGTCATCGTCTCGATCGCGCTCGCCATCCGGCTACTCGCCGATCCGACGCATCCGCTCAGGATCTGGCTGGGGCTTTGAGTCCCGGCGCGCATTCCCCGCTCGCCGAGACTCTAACCAGATGCCGCGACTTAGGTGAACGTCACTTGACTGTCAGACCAACGTCGGGCGCGCCTGTGGTTGACCAGCATGAGCATTCTTCGCCTGCTGGCCCGGCGCCGTAACCACATATCTGCTTAGGGGTCTTGCATTGCCGAGGACTGCGCGCTTCAGCACGCGCCTTTGCCTCAGCTTCCACTGCGGCTCTCTGCTTTCGGCTCATCTTCGGCGTGGGAGCCGCCTTTGCTTTGGCTGCCAGCTGGACCGCGGATGCGCTCGCCTTGGTCGTCTGGGCTGGGCCGGTTTCACTGCATGATGCGATTATCAAAAGCGATGCGATAGCAAACGCAACTCTAGCAACGGTCTTCAAGGTACACCCGCGATCTAAACAATGTGGGCATCTATATGCGTGCTTCCAGAAGCCTCATCAAGGCCCCCCGCACAGAGGGCAACCCTAAACGCGGCTGTGCCGCCGCCTCGATTTGCCCACATTAAACGTCTGATGTCGGGGCATGGACAAAGCTGGTATCGCCTTCCTCATGCTCATCTGCGTTCTCGTCGCTCTCGTAATAAGCATTCTGGCGGTTCGGCCGGATTTGGAGACCGCCCCATCGCCGACGCCTGCAATTGTTCCTGCCAACTAGACTAGATGGGGGAACCAAGGCCTTCGCCGGGTGTTGCTGTAGATCGCAACGACCACCGGGAAAGCCGAATGCGTATAGTCGTGATTGCAATAGTCGCCTCGATCATGAGTATACTTGTTTTCAAGTATGTCGACGGCACGTTCGGCAACTCCGAGATTGCCGCAACGGCCGAGGAACTCTCGGACCACTAAGAACGATCAGGACGGCCAACGCAGGATCGCTTCCTGGAAACTGAAGGCGACCACCCTGCGCATAGATGTCGGTCATTGGGTGGTCATGGGGCGATGTCTGAATCTAGGCAATGTGCGGATATGGCGGTGAAATCCTCCCTAGGGCCTGACGAGCATTCCCTGTCATCGACACTCGCTGATACAAAATGCGCTAACCAAAACGAAAGTCGAGTGCGCACCCCCTTGAACCTCTAGCCGCTAGAGATTGCAACTTGCAGGAAATGCGTCGCGGAAGTCGGGCGAGCCAGAGACTGTGAGACAGGCGCCCGGCCGCAAGCGTCCCCCTGTCGTTGCCCAGAGGTTCCAATGTTCACCACCCTGCCCGCCATCCTGATGCTTATCGTCGGCCTGTTCACGCTGGCGCTGGCAGCGCTGCGCCGCGTTCAATCCGGCCGCTCACCCGTCGTGCTGACCTATGGCGACGATGCCGAGGGATTTGCAGGCAAACTCTTTCGCGTGATCGTGGCGGCGCTGGTGGTTCACCTGCTGGCGGTCGCCGCCTTTCCGCAGGTTGTCGACGCGGGATTCGGCCGCATCCCGGCCCTGGACACGCCGTCCATCGCCGCGATCGGCCTCGTGCTGATGGCCCTCGGCGGCGGGCTGACGATGCTGTCGCAATGGGCGATGCGCCATTCCTGGAAGATCGGCATCCCTGAGAAACAGGACGCGCCGCTCGTGACCTCAGGCCTCTACGCCTTCTCGCGCAACCCGATCTATGTCGGCATGGTCACGGAGCTGATCGGCACGGTGCTGGCGGTGCCCAACGTCGTCTCGGTGGCGCTGGCGCGTTCCGCCTGGATCTCGATCTCCTACCAGATCCGCATGGAGGAAACCCACCTCTCCCGCGTTTTTGGCGAGGCATACAGTGCCTATTGCGGGCGTGTCCGCCGGTGGATCTGACTTCGACCATTCGCGCGGCTCACATTGTGCGAACGCGGCCGGACTTTAAAACACCGCCAAAAGCAGCGCCCCAGCGGCAATCAACACGACGCCGAGCCAGTTCATCAGGTTGAGTTTTTCGCCGAGGAAGAGAACGCCGAAGATCGCGACCATGACGATCGACAGCTTGTCGATCGGCGCGACGCGGGCGGCGTCTCCGAGTTTCAGCGCCCGGAAATAGGCAAGCCACGAAGCGCCCGTGGCAAGGCCGGACAGTGCCAGGAACAGCCAGGTGCGCCCCGGGATTTCCGAAGGTTTCTGCCACTGCCCGGTCGCAGCCACAATGCCGGCGAGCACGCAGAGGATGACGACGGTGCGGATCAGCGTCGCGAAGTCGGAGTTGATCTGCGCGACCCCGACCTTGGCGAACACGGCCGTCAGGGCAGCGAAGGCTGCCGAAAGCAGCGCCCAGAACTGCCAGCTCTGGCTCATCAGAACTCGACGCCCTGCTGCGCCTTGATGCCGGAGCGGAACGGATGCTTGATCAGCTCCATCTCGGTGACGAGATCGGCAATCTCGATCAGGTCTTCCTTGGCGTTGCGGCCGGTCAGGACCACGTGGGTCATGTGCGGCTTCTCTTCCTTCAGAAAGCGCACGACTTCGGCGACGTCGATATAGTCGTAGCGCAGCGCGATGTTGATCTCGTCGAGCAGCACCATCGAGTTGCGCTCGTCGCGGATCAGTTCCTTCGCCTTTTCCCAGGCCTTTTCCGCCATCGCCACATCACGCGCGCGGTCCTGCGTTTCCCAGGTAAAGCCTTCGCCGAGCGTGTAGAACTGGCAGACGTCGCCGAAATGCTTTTCGATCAGTTCGCGCTCGCCCGTCGCCATGGCGCCCTTGATGAACTGCACGACGGCGCAGGGCATGCCGTGGGCGATATGGCGGAAGATCATGCCGAAACCGGCGGTCGACTTGCCCTTGCCCTTGCCGGTATTGACGATGATCAGGCCCTTCTCGTCGGTCTTCGTCGCCATGATCTTTTCGCGGGCGGCCTTCTTCTTCGCCATCTTCATGGCGTGGCGGGCATCGTCCTTCTCGGCAACAGGTTCGCCGCTGTTTGTCGTCTCGTCGCTCATGATAACTCCCTCGATTTCCGGTTGGCGGGATGGATGCAAAACCGCAGCTCTGATCCCGCATCTGTTCCTTTTCCGTATTTCACTGAACGCGAAACGGAACCCAAGTCTTTGCTTCCAGGCAATTCCGGACGGAAAACCGTGCCCGGAGCTGCTCTATTCGTTGCCGGCGCGAAGCCGGGTGGCGGCGCCGCTGATGCCACCAAGTTCAAACCGCGCCGAGTTCGAGCGCGGGGTCCAGAGATTGCGGTCGATCGCTTCCAGCAGCCGCTCGGCAAGCTCGGCAAAGGCGGCGGGGTTCTTGTCGCGCAGAAACTCCGCCACCCGCTCGTCGACGACGAAGGCCTGATAGGCGGCCTCGAAGTGATGGTCGCGCACCGCACCCGTGGTCGCGGCAAAGGCGAACATGTAGTCGACGGTGGCGGCGATCTCGAAGGCGCCCTTATAGCCGTGGCGCATGACGCCATCGATCCACTTGGGATTGACGACGCGCGCCCGAACGACGCGGCCGATCTCTTCCTCCAGCGAGCGGATGACAGGCTTTTCCGGCCGGGAATGATCGTTGTGATAGATCGCCGGCCTGGTGCCGCCAAGATGCTCGGCGGCAGCGCTCATGCCGCCTTCGAACTGGTAATAGTCGTCGCTGTCGAGCAGGTCATGCTCGCGGTTGTCCTGGTTCTGCACCACCGCCTCGATCGAGCGCAGGCGCTCCTCGAAGAGATCGCGCTCGGCCTTGCCCTCCTCGCCGGCGCCATAGGCATAGGCGCCCCAGGCGAGATAGGCCTCGGCGAGATCGGCTCTGCTGTCCCAGCCTTTCTCATCGATCAGCGCCTGCAGGCCTGCGCCATAGGCTCCGGGCTTGGCGCCGAAGATGCGATAGGAGGCGCGACGCGCGGCCTCTTGAGCCTCGACGCCTTCTGCCTCCAGCCGCTGGCTTTCCGCCCGCATGCGCGCGGCGATCATGTTGTCGGCATCGTCCTCCTCCAGCGCGCCGACGGCGCGGATCGCCTTGTCGAAGAGGGCGATCTGGTCCGGGAAGGCATCGCGGAAGAAACCGGAAATGCGCAGCGTTACGTCGACGCGCGGCCGGCCGAGCATGGCAAGCGGCACGATCTCGTAGCCCGTGACCCGGCGTGAAACCATGTCCCAGACGGGCTTGGCGCCGATCAGCGCCAGCGCCTGGGCGATGTCGTCGCCGCCGGTGCGCATGTTCGCCGTGCCCCAGGCGGTGAGCCCAAAGGACGACGGCCATTCGCCGTGATCCTGCAGATAGCGGCGGATCAGCAGTTCGGCGGACTTCTTGCCGAGCTCGTAGGCGGCCGGCGTCGGCACCGAGCGGCTGTCGACGGAATAGAAGTTGCGGCCGGTCGGCAGCACGTCCGGCCGGCCTCGTGTCGGCGCTCCAGAGGGACCGGGGGCGACGAAGCGGCCATCGAGGCCGGTGAGAAAGCCGGCCATTTCCGCAGCACCAGAGCCCGTGATCGAGGGCTTGAGGCGGGTTTCGATCTCGTCGAGTACGGCTTGCGTGTTCGTCCAGTCCGCCGGGCAAGGCTGCTCACCCGAGACGAGGCTTGCCGCCAGCAGCTCGATGCGTTCGACCGTGTCGCCGGCAGTGCGCCAGGGGGCGTCGGAGATGTCGGCGAGGATAGCCGGTTTCGGGCCTGTCCACACGTCCGACATCACGCAATCGAGCGGATCGAAGGCGAGTCCCGCATCCGCCGCGATCGCCCGCTGCAGGCTTTGGTCGCCGCCTTCGCCAAGCCCGCGTGGGACGCGCGCCAGAGCCACGGTCAAGTCCGTCAGCAAGCGCCCGTCCGGCGCCACGCCGAAGATATGCAGGCCGTCGCGGATCTGCATTTCCTTGAGGTCGCAGAGATAGGCATCGAGCTTTTCCAGCGCCTTGTCGTCGCTGTCGCCCTTGTCGATACCGGCATCGCTGTCGAGGCCGATGTCGCGCACGAGGTCGAGGATCTGGCGGCTGAGCAGCCGCAGCCGTCGCGGGTCGCCGCCGGCAGCGTCGTAATATTCGTCGACCAGCGCCTCCAGATCCTTGAGCGGCCCGTAGGATTCGGCGCGCGTGAGCGGTGGCGTCAGATGGTCGATGATGACGGCGCTGGTGCGGCGCTTGGCCTGTGTGCCTTCGCCCGGATCGTTGACGATGAACGGATAGACATGCGGCAGCGGCCCGAAGATCGCCTCGGGATAACAGGTCTCGGACAGCGCCAAGGCCTTGCCCGGCAGCCATTCGAGATTGCCGTGCTTGCCCATATGCACGATGGCCTGCGCGCCGAACTGATGGCGCAGTAAGGCATAGAAGGCGAGATAGCCATGCGGCGGCACCAGGTCCGGCGAGTGGTAGCTTTCCTTCGGATCGATGTTGTAGCCGCGCGTCGGCTGGATGCCGACGATGACATCGCCGAAGCGGGCGAGCGGCAGCGCGAAGCCGCCGTCTTGGAAGAACGGATCGGCCTCGGGCGCGCCCCAACGGCCGCCAACTTCATCCTGAATCTGTTTCGGAAGCGAATCAAAGAAGGCGTTGTAATCGCTGAGCGAAATTGTTTCTCTAATTTCACGATCACGGCCTGCCGCATTGGTCGGCCCGGCCATCAGGTAACGCATCAGCGCGTCGCCATCCGCCGGCACCGCCCCTACCACATAACCTTCTCGCGCCATGGCGCCGAGCACCTCGACGGTGCCGGCCGGCGTGTCGAGTCCGACGCCATTGCCGAGGCGGCCGTCGCGGTTCGGATAGTTGGCCATGACGATGGCGATCCGCCGCTCGGCGGGCTTCGTGCGACGCAGCTTCGCCCAGTTGACGGCGAGGCTTGCGGAAAAACACACCCGGTCTTCAAGCGGCTCATGGCCGACAATGTTAGCCTCGACTTTCGCATCGTAGATCGACGCCGCCTTGAACGAGACGGCGCGCGCGAGAATGCGGCCGTCGACCTCCGGCAGCGCAACGTTCATCGCCAGATCGCGCGCCATCAGCCCTTGCGGCGATGTCTCCCATTGCGCCCGCGACGAGCCGGAGAAGATCACCTGCAGCACCGGCGCGCCGGTTGATTCCAGTACCGTCGGCTGCCGGTCGGCACCGGGCGAGGAAACGGCAAAACCGGTGGCGTTCATCACCACATCGGGTGCGGCCTCGGAAAAAATCGCCTGCAGCGTGCCGACGGACACGGCATCCTTGAGGCTCGACACGAACACCGGCAGTACCCGAACCCCTTGCGCCGCCAGCGCATCGATCAGCGCCTCCACCGGCCGTGTCTCGCCACTCTGGACCAGCGCGCGGTAGAAGCAGATGGCGATGGTGGGATTTGCGCATGCGGGGGCTCCAGCCCCCACAACACTCAACCAATCCGAAACCCCGATCACGCCCCGCCCCGGCCACCAGATGCCGGCTTTCAGCAAAGGCTTGGCCGGCTGCGGTTTCTCGGCGCCTGAAACCAGCGCCTCGGCATAGTCGAGGAACAGGCCGGCATTGTCGGCGCCGCCCTCGTTGAAATAGGCCCAGAGCCGCTGGCGGTCATCGGCCTCAACCGTAGAAAACGGTTCAAGGCCCGGGTCCGGCTTGTCGTCGCCCGGCAGCACCGCGATCTGGAAACGGTGAGTGACGGCCGCCGCATGCAAGGCTTCGAGCAGATAGCGGAAATAGCTGGCGCCACCGAGCGGCCGGACGACGATCAGCTTCGCATGACGTGCCGTGCGCTCGACATAGGTGTCGACCGACATCGGGTGCATCAGGCTCATCAGGCTGGCAATGCGCAGACTCAGGCCTCCGTCGCGCCGGCCGTGGGCCGCAGCGATCGAGGAAAGCTCGGTGTCGGCGGCCGACAGGAAGAGGATATCGGCCGGCGTTTGCCCAAGGTCGATCGCCTCGTTGCCGTCGGCGATCGTTCCTTTCTGGGCGAGAAGCAGATGCATGATCTTGTCCGTTCGGGCAATTCCGAACGGAAACGCGTGAAGCGGCTTCCGTCCGGAATTGCGTTATTTCAATGCGTTAGATCATTTCATTCAATGAACGATCAGACGAGCGCAGCAATCGCAGCGCGCACCGCCGCCTCGTCCATGTCGTGCAGGCCGATGACGACGAGGCGCGTGCCGCGCTTTTCGCCGGCCGCCCAGGCCCGGTCGTAATACTGGTCGATGCGGGCACCGACGGCCTGGATCAGCAGGCGCATCGGCTTGCCGGGCACATCGGCAAAACCCTTGAGGCGCAGCACGTCGTGCTCGGCGATGACGCCCTTGAGGCGATCGATGAAGGCGGCCGGATCGGCGATGGCGCCGAGCTCGACGACGAAGCTGTCGAACTCGTCATGGTCGTGCTCCTCGCCCGTTTCATGCTCCATCTCGTGGTGCGACTTGCGGTTGGCGATATCGCTTTCGGTGCCGACGCCGAGGCCGAGCAGGATGGCGGCGGCCACTTCGCCGTTCTTTGCCTCGATCATGGTCGGCTTGCGGCTGGTGCGCGAGGAAACCTCGTCGCGCACGGCCTTGAGGCCGGACGCGTCGATCAGATCGGTCTTGTTGAGCACGATGAGGTCGGCAGCGGTCAGCTGATCCTCGAACAGTTCCTCGATCGGGCTTTCATGGTCGAGATTGTCGTCCTCGACGCGCAGCGCATCGACCTTGTCATGGTCGTCGGCAAAGCGGCCGGCGGCAACAGCAGCGCTGTCGACCACGGTGACGACGCCATCGACGGTGACTTCGCTGCGGATGTCCGGCCAGTTGAAGGCGGCGATCAGCGGCTGCGGCAGCGCCAGGCCCGAGGTCTCGATGATGATATGGTCCGGGCGGTTTTCGCGTTCGAGCAACTTGGTCATGGTCGGGATGAAATCATCGGCAACGGTGCAGCAGATGCAGCCATTGGTAAGTTCGATGATGTCGTCCTCGGTGCAGGCCTCCGCGCCGCAGCCCTTCAAGACGTCGCCGTCGACGCCGAGATCGCCGAACTCGTTGATGATCAGCGCGATGCGCTTGCCGTCGGCGTTCTGCAGCAGATTGCGGATCATCGTCGTCTTGCCGGCGCCGAGGAAGCCGGTGATGACGGTCGCCGGGATCTTGCCGTGGCTGGTTCTCGCAGTGGTCATTATTCAACCCTTCATTTTCAGCGGCAAACCGGCCGCGACAAAGTAAACTTCAGCGGATTTCTCCGCAACGATCTGGTGAAGCCGGCCGGCATGGTCGCGAAACTCGCGGGCCATGCGGTTCTCGGGCACGATGCCGAGGCCGACCTCGTTGGAAACGAAAACGAGGCGCGTCCGCGCCTGCGGCAGGAAGGCGGCGAGCGCTGCGAACTCCGCCTCGATGTCGCGCTCCTCAAGCATGAGATTGGTGACCCACAGCGTCAGGCAGTCGATCAAAACGACATGGGTGGGGTCGTCGATGCGCCGCAGAATGCCGACGAGATCGACCGGCTCCTCGTGCGTCGTCCAGCCTTCGCCGCGGCGCGTCCTGTGATGATCGATGCGCGCGCGCATTTCGTCGTCCCAGGCGCGGCCAGTGGCGACATAATGTTTGGCGAGACCGGACGCTTCGACGAGCTTCTCGGAAAAGCTGGACTTGCCGGAGCGGGCGCCGCCGAGGACCAGGACCGGTCCGGCGCTGGGATTGCTCATCGCGACCGCGCCATGGTCAGCGGCAGATGGCAACAGCCGTTCGACGCGCCGGCGGCGCGTTCGGGAAAGTATCTGAGAGCCAAAACAACCTCCGTGATGGCGTTGGAGACGACACATCTCCTCGGGCGGAATGCCCATGTCGGGTGGCAGGTCTCCTGGCTCACGGCGTCACAGGCCCCACATCGCCTCGCCCCGAATGGACGAGGTTCCGATGTCAGGACCCGAGCGGCCCGCCTCACCTTCCCGGCGCTTTCCAGTGCCACAGCGAACCTTTGCGCGTCGTCTCCGACGCATGGGCGCTGTGGGCGACATCATGAAAGGCGGACGATTCGTAGAAGAAGAGGCGTCCAACCCGGCTGATCACGATGCCACGCCAGTGGCTTTTCCGGCTCGATTCCGCACTGCCTCGATTGCCCCATGCAACCGGCTGGCAGCTCTGAATTTGAGCCCGATGGCGAACCCTGACCGTTCTACAGTCGCGGGGTCGGCTGCGATAAGGATGCCCGGTTTGGGTCCATCCGTCACATTCCCAATTATTCCCCCCAATCGCCACGACAAGGGGGAACCATCCAACATCCGATGATTAGGAAGCGGGCGCCGCAAAGTCAATCGACGCTTGCGACACCTCCCCGGCCGACTTGCGTCGCGCGACGATTTGTCGAGCGCGAAGCCGCACCGGACATGAGGCGAATGGCAGATCGCGAACGAACATATTTTAGCAATTACAGATGTTGCGTTAAACTGCAGCGCCGCGCGTCCTATGGACGCGCAAAGGTCGCTGAACCATCCCGCAACCGACCCGAGGGGCTTCGTTTATCCGGTAGGCACATGGAACGCAGGCTCGCCGCCGTGATGATTGCCGACGTTTGCGGCTATGGGCTGCTTACCCAGGCCGACGAGGAGGGTACCTGCGCCCGCTTTCAGGCCGACCTGCACGAACTATTCGAACAAAGCATCGAGGCGCATCGCGGCCGGCTGATCAAGACCATGGGCGACGGCCTGCTGGTCGAGTTCCACAGCGTCGTCGAGGCGGTCCGATGTGCGGTCGAGGTGCAGCGCGCCAAATCTGAAAGTCGCGGCGTGGACGCGGGGCGGCTGCAATTCCGCATCGGCATCAATCTTGGCGACGTGATCGTCGAGGGCGACGACATTCACGGCGATGGCGTCATCATCGCCGAGCGCCTGCAGAGCCTGGCCGAACCGGGCGGCATCGTCATCTCCGGCACCGCCTACGACCAGGTCGAGAAGCACCTCGATGTCGGTTTCGTCTTTCTCGGCGAGCAGCGCCTGAAACACGTCGGAAAACCGGTTCGGACCTACCGTCTCTGGCTGGACGAAGCCCACGCCGGCAAGCCGAAGGCCAGGGCGCACCGTGGAAGACGCTGGGTCGCCCTGGCAGCGGCATCTGCCCTGGCATTCGCAGCCGCCGCCGGCGCCGCCTGGTGGCGCCCGTGGCAGCCGCCTGCCGACATCCGACCGCCTCAGGCGGTGGACTTCAGCCAGGCAGACAAGCCCTCGATCGCCGTGCTTCCGTTTGCCAATGTCAGCGATGACCCCAAGCAGGAATTCTTCGCCAATGGCATGACCGACGGCCTTGTCACCGAACTGGCCCAGATCTCCGGCCTGTTCGTCATCGCGCGCAACTCGACCTTCACCTACAAGGGGAGATCGGTGACAGCCAGGCAGGTGTCGGAAGAGCTCGGTGTCCGATATGTGCTTGAAGGCAGCGTCCAGCGTGCCGGAGAGCAGCTTCGCATCAATGCGCAGCTCATAGATTCCCTTGATGGCGGACACGTCTGGGCCGGAAAGTTCGACGGATCGCTCACCGATGCCTTTGCGCTGCAGGACGAAGTGATGCGCGGCATTGCCGAAGCGCTTGCGTTGCGGCTGGACCCTGACCAGCAGATGGCCTTCGGGCGCAAGGAAACGGCCGTGCCAGCGGCCTTCGATGCGTTCCTGCGCGGCTGGGAGCATCACCGGCGCACCACGCCCGAAGACTTCGCGAAGGCCCTGCCCTACTTCGACCAGGCGATTGCGCTCGATCCCGCCTATGGACGTGCCTATGCCGCCGCAGCCATGGTCTATGCGCGCATTTACCTGTGGCGCTGGCACTATCAGCTGGGCATCACGCGCTTCGAGGCGCGAGCCAAGGCGCGGCAGTTTCTGCGGATGGCGCAGAAACATAAGACGGCACTCGCCTATCAGGCAGCGGCCCTCCTTGCCGAAGTGGACTGGCGGCATGCCGACGCGCTCGCAGACCTCAAGGAAGCGATCGCGCTGGAACCCGGCGACTCCTGGAGCTACGCATTGACGGCCTTCGTCCTGACATCCGCCGGCCGGCCGGCGGAGGCTCTGCCCTATATCCGCACGGCGATCCGCCTCGATCCGCACTCCCCGTCCTTCTTCCTGTACGTCCTCGGCCTGACGCAGTTCAGCCTGGAGGATTTCGAAGCGGCAGCGGCAGCGGCGAAAAGCAGTATCGCACTCAACCCCCAGGATGACGGTCCTTTCCTTCTCCTTGCCTCTGCCGCCGGACATCTCGGTCACCGCGCGGAGGCTGAGGCGGCAGTCGCCCGCTACGACGCGCTTCGCATCAGCCGTGGCGGAACGCCCGTCTGCATTTCAGAGCGCCCGCCGCTGGACCTGGCGCAGCCGCATGCCAGCGAGAAGCTCTATCAGGGACTGCGCCTGGCGGGCGTGCCTGAGACCCTGATGAACACCGACGTCAGCATTCGCGACAGGCTGCCAGCCGATGAGCTCCGTTCGTTGTTCTTCGGGCACCGGTTGCGTGGACGCATGCTGGATTCGGGCGAGGAACATGAAGCTGTCGTTTCGCCCGAGGGCATCGCCACCTTGACGGGAGACTGGGCTTCGCTCGGCGCCGGCAGGATGAGCAACGTCGAGGTCCGGTTCGAGAAGGACGAGGTTTGTTTCCTGTGGCTGAAAACGACGAACCTTTGTGGGATGGTCTCGCGGAACCCCGGAGGACTGAGCGCCCGAGAAAACGAGTTCATCTGGTACCACGGCGACAGAGCCTTCACCTTCTCGCAGGTGCGCTAGCCACGGCAGAAGCGACGCAGGCGCCAAACCGGTTGCGGCCCTAGTGCGTCACCCGCTCCAGCACGCTGAACTGGAAGGCCTGCGTCGAGTTCCACGGCGTCGTGTGCTGGTGCATGATATGCTCGACAAGCCGGAAGGACGGTCCGATCACTTCGGCCAGCGCCGCCGGGTCGTAACGCGCCACGGGCAGACCGCTGCAGCGCTCCGGACCATCGGGCGCGAAGGTGGCGATAACGGCGTGTCCGCCCGGAACGACGGCCGCCGTCAGGCGTTCGATATAGGCCGCCCGGTCGTCCGGATTGGTCAGGAAATGAAAGGCGGCGCGGTCGTGCCAGATGTCGTAGGTCCGATCCGGCCGCCAAGCGGTCACATCGGCCGCAACCCAGTGGACCGCGTCGGCCCGCAGCCCGAGCCTTGCCCTGGCGGCATCGAGCGCCGCCGGCGACAGATCGAGCACCGTAACTGATTTCATGCCCTCGTCGAGCAGCGCATCCACCAGCCGCGAGGCGCCGCCGCCGACATCGATCAGCGACGCGGTGGCGATCGTCACGTGCCTGCGGATGAGATCGAGCGAAACGGCGGGCGCATCTTCGAACCAGCTGACCCCCGCTTCGCCTTTCGATTGATAGGCTTTGTCCCAATGGGCTCGTCTGGTTTCGTCCTGCATTGCAACACCTGTCTCCGAGCGCGCGGCCGTAGTTGAGCGCTCCTTTCTTCCCAGTGAATTCTACAGCGGAACGGTGGAAGATGCTGGGGTTTGAGGCTGGTCCCTTCTGTCGCCCGGATCCCGACGATCTCCGCTGACGCCCCCTTCTTCGGCTATCTGCCAAGCAGCCCGTCCAGCCAGCGCCGGTCGAGTACCGCCTCCAGCTCGCCGGCGACATCGTCAAGCGCCGCGTCCACCGACTGGCGGTAGTTGCTCGCCCCGCCTTCGATGCCGAAACTCTGCAAAAGTGCTGTGCGATAGGCGTCGCTCGTGAACAGCCCGTGCAGATAGGTGCCCATCACCCGGCCGTCGGCAGAAAGCGCGCCATCCGCACGGTTGTCGATGCGCACCGAAGGCCGGTCGCAATCGGCCCCTTGCGTCTTGCCCAGGTGGATCTCGTAGCCCTCAAGCGCCACGTCATGCTCCAGCGACCAGGCGCGGCTGTTGCGCACCGTCTTTTCCGGCGCCATCTCGGTCTCGACGTCGAGAAGCCCGAGGCCCTCGACGGCGCGCTCGCCGCCCTCGATACCGAGCGGATCGGTCACGCGCCGGCCGAGCATCTGGTAGCCGCCGCAAATGCCGATGACCCGTCCACCTCGGCGCACATGGCGCTCAAGATCGCGATCCCAGCCTTGAGCCCGAAAATCGATGAGGTCACCGATGGTCGATTTCGACCCAGGGATGACGACGAGGCTTGCGTCAGCGGGGATCGGGTTGCCCGGCCGGACGAAGACGAGATCGACCTCCGGCTCGGCGGCCAGCGGATCGAGATCGTCGAAATTGGCGATGCGCGACAGCACCGGTACGGCGACCTTCAGCGCCCGCCCCTCGCCGCGCGTCAGTTTCTCCAGCACGACCGAATCTTCTGCCGGCAGCCTGGCCGCCGCCTTCAACCACGGCACGACGCCAAAACAAGGCCAGCCGGTGAAGCGGTTGACGGCGGCGATGCCATCATCGAACAGCGTGACGTCGCCGCGGAACTTGTTGATAAGGTACCCGGTGACCATGCGCCGGTCCTCGTCCGAAAGGATCGCATGGGTGCCGACGAGCGAGGCGATCACCCCGCCGCGGTCGATATCGCCCACGAGCACGACCGGCACGTCGGCGCGTGTCGCAAAGCCCATATTGGCGATATCGCCGGCCCTGAGGTTGATCTCCGCCGGCGAGCCCGCGCCCTCCACCACCACGAGATCGGCGCCGGCCGAGATCTGTTCGAAGCTTTCCAGCACGGCGCCAAGCAGCTTCGGTTTCAGCGCCTGGTACTCCCGGCCCTTGGCCTGCCCCGTCACCTTGCCCTGCACGACGATCTGGCTGCCGACGTCGGACTGCGGCTTCAAAAGCACGGGATTCATGTGCACGGACGACGGCACGCGCGCGGCCAGCGCCTGCAGCCATTGCGCCCGGCCGATCTCGCCGCCGTCGTCGGAAACGGCGGCGTTGTTCGACATGTTCTGCGGCTTGAACGGCCGGACCTTTAAGCCCCGATTGGCGGCGAGCCGACAGAGCCCCGCCACCAGTACCGATTTTCCGACATCCGAGCCGGTTCCCTGCAACATGATCCTGCGTGTCATGCGGCCATCGGTAACACTGAAACGGTCAGCGGCAAAGGTCTGTTTCGACACGATTTCGCCGCAATCGAGCGAGGCTTCTCACGCATTGTTTCGGCCTATCGCAAGGCTTGTCGAAAATGCCGCGGCCGGTAGCCAAATTGCGACATCGCATGGCGAGTTTGGCATTCATTCTATTGCAGCGCACACCTATATCAGCGGCATAGCAACAAGCCCCCCGGAGGATAGGCCTCCGGCCTCTCAAGGTTCACGTCCATGCTGTACATCTTCAGCAAGCCCAACTTCGTCCAGATCGCCTGGAACTCCAAGGTTCCGACCAGCCAGTCGCGCGTGCGCAACCTCGTCGTCGACGCTCCCTTCGGTCCGCTCGGCTTCATCCGTACGTCGAACGTCGGCTAGGTCCGCGATCGGGGCGCAGATGCCCCTTCCAGCTCTCCTCCCAGAGCCTCCTCCACCGCCCCATCCGGGGCGGTTTTTTTATGTCCGACGCTGGTGCTGAAATGCGAAGGCCGCATCAACCTCGAAAAGAGGGATGCGGCCGCCCAAAAAACGCCTGGTCACTTCGGGGTAACGCACCGAAGGTTCGCTTGAAATCCGGGACGCACTACCTGATCCGGACCCGCGGCAGTCCCTCGCCGCGAGAAGAACAATTAGCTGGACATCGTTACCGGATGGTTATTGAGGATTTAACCAAAGATGAATTTCGGCATTTTTTGAATTTTTTTCGCGACATGCGCGACAATCGCCGTGACGCAATCACGACAGGAAACGTCAGTATCTCGACAGGGATTCGATCGATGTGGCGCATAGCGCCATTTTTTGCGGCAGGAATTGTCGGCATTGCTTAAATTCGGCCTTTCTCATGCTCAAAAAGCGCCCGTCAGCGATGTCGCAGACAGAACGCGTAAAGAGCGGCGGCAACCCGACGTTCCGATTGAAGAGGTTGATTTCTCAACGAGAATACTTAGGCTTGGCTGGCGGTATAAGAGGAGATTGGCTGGCGACAGGGTTCCGCGGCCAGGGCTGAAAACGAACTCCCGCACCGTCCGCAGCAAGGGTGAACCTTGGCTTGATTTGATGCCGAACCCCAGGCTGCATAGTTGCTCCGGGTGACGGAGGATGCTCGGCATCCGCCGTGGGTTCCCGTTTGGATATTGGCTGCAAATAAAGACTGGGAGGTCTTGCAACATGAAGAAACTCCTCGCTTCCACCATTCTCGCCGCGGGCCTCTATGCTCTGGCGGGTTCCGCACAGGCTGCGGAATGCGGTGAAGTCAGCATTGCCGAAATGAACTGGGCTTCCGCCGGCGTCGCCGCCCAGGTGGACAAGTTCATTCTCGAAAACGGTTACGGCTGCACCGTGACGCTGGTCACCGGCGACACCATGCCGACCTTCGCTTCCATGAACGAAAAGTCGCAACCCGACATGGCGCCGGAACTCTGGGTCAACGCCGTGCGCACGCCGCTCGACGCCGCGATCAAGGAAGGCCGGCTGATCGAAGCCGCCAAGATCTTGAGCGAAGGCGGCATCGAGGGCTGGTGGATCCCGAAATTCCTCGCAGACGCGCATCCTGACATCAAGACGGTGCAGGACGCCCTGAAGCATCCGGAACTCTTCCCGTCGCCGGAAGATTCGTCGAAGGCCGCCGTTCACAATTGCCCGTCGGGCTGGAACTGCCAGGTCTCGACCGCCAATCTCTATCGGGCACTGGACGCGGAAAAAGCCGGCTTCCTGCTGGTCGATACCGGTTCGGCCGCCGGCCTCGATGGCTCGATCGCCAACGCCTTCGAAAAGAAGACCGGCTGGCTCGGCTACTACTGGGCGCCGACCGCCATTCTCGGCAAGTACGAAATGACCCGCCTCTCCTTCGGCGTCGACCACGACAAGGCCGACTGGGACGCCTGCACCGCCGTTCCTGACTGCCCGACACCGAAGGTCAACTCCTACCCGGTTTCCGACGTCTACACGGTCGTGACCAAGTCCTTCTCCGAGAAGGCCGGCGTCGCCATGGATTACGTCAAGGCGCGCAAGTGGGACAACGGCACCGTCAACAAGGTTCTCGCCTGGATGGACCAGAACCAGGGTACCAACGAGGATGGCGCCAAGCACTTCCTCGCCGAGTTCCCGGACATGTGGACCCAGTGGGTGAGCCCGGAAGTGGCCGAAAAGGTCAAGGCGGCACTCTGACACGACACAAGGGCAGGCGCGCCGTCCCTGACGGCCGCCTGTCCGTTCCGGTTGTGATGCCGGAACGGGGACAATGCAGCGCTCTTGCGGGTTCCGTTCGAGCGCGCGTCGTTCCAGAGGCGGCGAAGCGAGGCCGTCCGCGTCGCAAACAGTAAAGCGGACGCCACATTTCGCTGACACAGTTCAAGAGCCGGGCCCAAAGAGGCCACCAGCAGTGTGCGCAGGCATCGACGCAAATCGATGCCGAGACGCAACCGGCGAGATAAAAGACTTCCGGCCAAGAAGGGGATACATATGGCATCCATCTGCAGTGTCTTGCCAGCTTTGCTCTGCAAGTTCCCTGCCATTGACGAAGGCACGATCCGGCTCGCTCGCAAGACCGTCGATGACGGCTTCAAGGGATTCGTGCGGTCCTATGGCGACATCATCGACAGGATGGTCCAGCCGCTTCAATGGTTCCTGAACTACCTCGAAAGCCTGTTCGTCGGCTCGCCCTGGATCCTGGTCCTGGTGCTCATGGTGGCGGTCGTCTATTTCGGCAGCCGCAACATCAACGTCACCATCGGGACGGCGCTGTCGATGATCGCCATCGGCCTTGTCGGGCTTTGGAACGACACGATGGTCACGCTTGCGATGGTCACAGTCTGCACGCTCATCTCGATCGTCATCGGCATTCCGATCGGCATTCTGATGGCGCGCTCGGACCGGGTGCAGGCCTTTATCAACCCGATCCTCGACGTCATGCAGACGATGCCGAGTTTCGTCTACCTGATCCCTGTCGTCATGGTCTTCGGCCTCGGCAAGGTGCCGGGCCTCATCGCGGTCGTCATCTACGCCGTGCCGCCGATGATCCGGCTGACCAATCTCGGCATTCGTCTCGTCGACAAGGAAGTGATGGAAGCGGCCGACGCCTTCGGCTCGTCGTCCTGGCAGAAACTGAAGAATGTGCAGATGCCGCTCGCCTTGCCGACCATCATGGCCGGCATCAACCAGACGATCATGATGTCGCTGGCGATGGTTGTCGTCGCTTCGATGATCGGCGTCGGCGGCCTCGGCAAGAACGTGCTGCAGGCGATCGCCAACCAGTTCTTCACCGTCGGCTTCCTCAACGGCTTTGCCCTTGTCGGCATAGCCATCATTTTCGACCGTACCAGCCAGGCCTTCGGCAAGCGGCTGCAAAAGCACTCGGAGGTTATCCATGGCTAGTCACGCGATCGAGGTGAAGAACCTCTACAAGATCTTCGGACCCCGCGGCGGCGACTTTGTCGACGCCGTCAAGAAAGGCTTGGGCAAGGCCGAGCTCAACGAGAAGCACGGCCACGTGCTCGGCCTGCAGGACATCAACATCTCCATGCCCGCCGGCGGCGTCATGGTGGTCATGGGTCTCTCCGGCTCCGGCAAGTCGACGCTGATCCGCCACATCAACCGGCTGATCGACCCGACCTCGGGCGAAGTGCTTTATGACGGTGTCGATGTCTGCAAGATGAACGACGACGCTCTCCGGGAATTCCGCCGCCACAAGACGGCGATGGTGTTCCAGAAATTCGCGTTGCTGCCACACCGTACCGTGCTCGACAACACCGTCTACGGCCTCGAAATCCAGGGCATCGAGCGCAAGGAGAGCGAGAAGCGTGCGCGCGGCTGGATCGAGCGCGTCGGCCTCAAGGGCTTCGAGAACCACTATCCGAACCAGCTTTCGGGCGGCATGCAGCAGCGCGTCGGCCTTGCCCGCGCGCTCACCAACGATGCCGATATCCTCTTGATGGACGAAGCCTATTCGGCGCTCGATCCGCTGATCCGCGTCGACATGCAGACCGTGCTTCTCGACCTGCAGAAGGAACTGAAGAAGACCGTCGTCTTCATCACCCACGACCTCGACGAGGCGCTGCGCCTCGGCGACAAGATCGCCATCCTGCGCGACGGACGCGTGGTGCAGCAGGGCACCGGCCAGGAGATCGTGCTTTCGCCGGCCGACGACTACATCACCGCTTTCGTCAAGGAAGTGAACCGTGGGCGGGTGATCAATGTCGAAACGATCATGCGCCCGCTCTCGGGCAATGCCGAAGGCGTACCGCTCGTGACCGGCACCGTGCTGGAATCGGCCGCCCGCATGATGACCGCTGCCCGAGTCACAAGCGCCCATGTGGTCGACGTCAACGGCCGCCCGATCGGTGCACTCGACCTTTCCACCGTCATCTCCGCCATGGTCACGCCAACGAGCCACGAGGATCGCGCGGCGGCTTGAAACGGGATGATCGGGGTCAGCCGCGCCAGCTGACGAGGCGCCCCTCATCCGCCTGCCGGCACCTTCTCCCCGTTCTGACGGGGAGAAGGGACTCGCGGCAAGGCCGAATTCCCTAACCTGACAAGATCATCCAGCTCCCCAGCCAATGGCTGGCGGTTGGCGGCCGGGCACGTCCCCTCGCTCCGCCTGCGGGGAGAGGGTTAGGGTGAGGGGCAGACTTTCTCGCCGATGATCAATCACAAGAACCGAAGATTCGGCTTAGAGGCGGATTGAACCTGTATCGGAAGGCGAGTCTGCCCCCCGGCAATCGAAATCGAAACGCGTGTTAGTTCGTCGTGTTCGCTGCCGTTGCCGCTGCAACCGGCTCGGCGACGCTTGCAGCACTCGCGTCTTCCTTCGGCGGCAGGAACTTGTCGAGCAGAGCGATCATGTCGTCGTCGCGCGCCTGTGCAGTCTTGCCGCCCATGACGACGGCGACGAGGCGGGTGCCGCCGCGCTTGGCAGACGTCACCAGGTTGTAGCCGGAGGCGTCCGTATAACCGGTCTTGATGCCGTCGACGCCTTCGTAGCGCTTCATCACGCCGTTATGGCCGCGCAGCTTCATGCCGCGAAACTCGATCGTCTTGTTGGCGAAAAGCTGGAACTCCTGAGGAAAGTCGCGCATCAGCGCGAGACCAAGCGTCGCCATGTCGCGCGCCGTCGTCACCTGGGCCGGGTCCGGCAGGCCGTTGGCGTTCTTGAATACCGTGCGGCTCATGCCGAGTGCCTTGGCCTTCCGGGTCATCATCTCGCCGAAGGCCGGCTCGTTGCCGGCAAGCGTCTCGCCGATCACGACGGCTGCGTCGTTGGCCGAAAGCACGACCATGCCCATGACCGCTTCGCGCACGGTGATCTGGCGGCCAGCGCCGACGGCAAGCTTGAACGGCTCGAGGCCGTTGGCATGTTCGGAAACCGTCAGCTTCTGGTCCCATTGCAGGGTGCCGTTCTTCAGCGCTTCGAAGGCGAGATAGATCGTCATCATCTTCGTCAGCGAGGCCGGAAAGTTCAGCTCGTCCGCATTGTCGGCTTCGAGAATCGAGCCGGTCTCGGCGTTGACGACAAAATGCGCCTGCCCGGCAGCGGCAAAGGAGGCGCTGCCAATGAGCAGGCTCACGGAGACCGCGGCGGACGCGACCATACGGATAAGGGACTGCATATCGTGTTTTCTCGTTTCGACGCTATCGAACGACCTCGGGACGAAAATCGTGATCGAATTATGGAAGACATGCCGCTCAATACGGCAGCGGCCGCGTTTTCCACGGCCGAGACATCCCCGCCTTTTTATGGGTAGGAGGCCCGCGCGGCAAGCACCTGCGGCAATCCGTCTGCAAATATCACAGTCCCGGCGACCGAGGCACCAAACCGTCACCGCGGGCAGGACCATCTCGCGCTTCACCGAGGTTTAACCTGATTGCGCCAAGGTGACCGTCTCCCCTGCCCGGCCAGCCTCAACGGCGACACCGGCGTGGGTTCACAAACGAAGGCGTCGCCCGCGGCGCGGCAAACTTCCACCCGTTTCGGCAGGCCATGCACCCGAACTCAGCCACGGCAAACCTATCCACCGAGCGTCAGCGGGTGCCGGCTGCCTTCGATGCCGGCCTGGCGGAGCTCGTCCACGGTCTTGCCGCGCTGCTCTCGGGCCTTGGCCTGTTCCTCATCGTCTTCACGCTGATCCCGTTTGAGGGTGCGGTAACCACGGACCCCAACGCCGCCAACGAAGGCAATATCATCAACCAGGTCGGCTACCTGGTGCTCGGCGCGGTCTATTTGTTCGCCATGCTGCTTACGGTCGACAGGCGGATATTGGCCCGCCTGGTCTCGCCGAGCTGGATCGCGATCTTCGCGATCGCCTATCTCTCCTGCCTGCAGTCCTATGACCCTGCGGCTTCCGCCCGCGGCCTGACGCTGAGCCTCATTGCGATGATCATGGTGGCGGGCGTGCTGGTGCTGCCGAGGAGCGAGCGAGATTTCGTCAATGCCGGCGCCAACGCCATCCTGCTTCTGATCCTGATCGACTATGCCGCGCTCTTCGTGGCGCCCGACCGCGCCATCCATTCGGCCTTCGGCGACGAACCTTGGCACGCCGGCTTCTGGCGCGGCCACCTGCTGCACAAGAACGTCTCGGCGCCGGTCTTTTCCATCCTCTGCATGTTCGGCATCTATTGCCTGCGTGCCGGTGCGCCGCTGCGCGGCTGGGCAATCACGCTTCTTGCGGCCAATTTCGTGCTTCATACCGGGTCGAAGACGACGATCGGCTTCCTGCCGATCGCGATCGGCCTCGTCTTTGCCGGGCGCGCCGTGCGCAGCCCCAGCCTGATGATCCTCGCCCACCTCGCCATGTCGGCTCTGATCTTCGGCCTGACGCTTGGCAGCATCTATTCCGACACGCTGCTTTCGATCACCAAGGCCCTGATCGACGATCCGACATTTACCGGCCGCGACGACATCTGGAAATTCGCCAGTGCCAGCATCGCCGAGCGCCCGTGGCTCGGCCAGGGCTATGCGAGTTTCTGGCTATCGCCCGTGATCATGGGAATGGAAGCGAATTTCGAGGCGAGCTGGGACGTGCGCGGCATCGTTACCGGTCACAACAGCTATCTCGACGCGGTGCTGATGTTCGGCGTGCCGGGCGGCATCCTCATGACGGCCCTCCTCTTCGTCAAACCGCTCTTCGATTACATCCGCGCCTATCGTCGCCCGCAGGCGCGGATCCTTGCCGACTTCTGCGTGATGGTGGTCATCTTCATGACCTATAATGCCATGCTCGAAAGCTTCTTCCTCAATCGTGCCGACCCGATGTGGCTGCTGACCGCGCTTGCCGTCTTCGGGCTCGGGCTTGCCGGCCGCATGAGCATGCGCGCGGAAGCGCCAGCCTCCCGACGCTGAACGCTTGCCAAGACATAAAGATATCTTTATATCTTAGTGTAATCTCTTCTAGCCGGGAAAAACCGATGACCGCAGCATCCAATGTCCTCTCCTCTCTCCTCGCCGAAAAAGGCATTCTTCTCGCCGACGGCGCCACCGGCACGTCGCTCTTCGCCATGGGCCTGGAGGCCGGCGAAGCGCCGGAACTCTGGAACGAGAGCAAGCCGGAGAACATCACCAAGCTGCACCAGGATTTCGTCGACGCCGGCGCCGACATCATCCTCACCAACACCTTCGGCGGCAACCGCCATCGCCTGAAACTGCACCAGGCGGACGACCGCGTGCATGCGCTGAACAAGCGCGCCGCCGAGATCGCCCGCGCCGTTGCCGACAAGGCACCGCGCAAGGTCATCACGGCCGGCTCCGTCGGCCCGACCGGCGAACTGCTGATTCCGCTCGGCGCGCTTTCCTATGAGGACGCGGTTGTCGCCTTCATCGAGCAGATCGAAGGCCTGAAGGCCGGAGGCGCCGAAGTCGCCTGGATCGAAACCATGTCCTCGCCGGACGAAATCCGCGCCGCCGCCGAAGCCGCTGCCAAGGTGGGCCTGCCCTACGTCTATACCGGCTCCTTCGACACCGCCGGCAAGACGATGATGGGCCTGCATCCGAAGGATATCCACGGTGTCGTCAGCGATCTCGGCAACGGGCCCGTGGCCGTTGGCGCCAATTGCGGCGTCGGCGCTTCGGACATCCTTTCCTCGCTGCTCGACATGACCGAAGCCGCCCCTGAGGCGACCGTGATCGTCAAGGGCAATTGCGGCATTCCGGAATTCCGCGGCTCCGAGATCCACTATTCCGGCACGCCGCCGCTGATGGCCGAATATGTACGGCTTGCGGCCGATGCCGGCGCCAAGATCATCGGCGGCTGCTGCGGCACCACCTGCGACCACCTCGCCGCCATGCGCGTGGCGCTGGACGAGCATGTGCGCCGCGAGCGCCCGACGCTGGAGCTGATCATCGAAAAGATCGGCCCCATGCGCAACAAGACCGCCAACGAAACGGCAGCCGCGCCGGCCCGCGAGCGTCGCAGCCGCCGCGCCTGATCTGAGCGACAAGCCAAATCAAAAGCAAACGCCCCGGCATCGCATGATCCGGGGCGTTTGTTTTTGGAGATTGATGGACAGCGCCCGGTAGTGGCACACGCCGTTAAAGATCGGCGCTCCCGAAGAGCGGCAGAGTGCCCGGCTCACGCCAGGAAAGAGCATCGCGCTCCGCCGCCTGGATGAAGGAGCGGTAGAAGTCGAAGGCTCGGCCCATCTGGCGAGATCCTTGCTCGGAGAAATGCCCGAAGTCCTCGAAGAGCGAGACACCCTTGTCCTCGACCTTGCAGCTATCCGCATCGCAGAGATAGTTCATGAAGCTGACGACCGGATATTCGTCGGCGATATCGGCGACCACCTTGAGCACGTCCTGATCATATTTGCGCACGTCCTTCAGCGCCGGCTCGCAGCGCTGATCCGGTTCGCCGAGCAACCGTGCCCTGGCCACGCAGAGCCCCGTGTCGCGGCCGTCATGCGGCGTCGGCGCCACGAAGACGGCTTCGAAGCCGTTGGCCTTCAGCCAGGCGAGCGTCGTGCGCAGGCCGTCGCTGAGAAGGCTGACTTCCGACGGCATTTCCTTGCGGCCGTCGACGAGCACCGTCTCCTGCTGCAGATACTGGCTGAGCTGCGAGGACAGAACGACGTAGCGGATCGACCGGTTGGCAAGCAGAAAGCGGCGGACGTCGTCGTTGTAGCGCGCGCAGTCCTGCGGCCAGTTGCGACCGAGCCGGGAAACGACGGGCGCCAGGTTCAGGAACGGACCGCAATTGTTCTTGGCAAGCTGCACCAGCCGCACATCCGGCTTCGAGGCGATGACGCCATCGACGAGATGGCGGGCAAAGGAATCGCCCCAGACCGCGACTTCCGGCTTCGGGCTGGTGGCGCATGCGAGATCGGCGACGGCATCGCATTTCTTGCCGAGACCGACGCTCGGCTGTGTCAACCGCGCGAGCTCGCGGTTCCGGGCAACCAGTCCGTCCGAACCATCGAAGCCGAAGCCGAGTGCGATCGCCGCCGATCCGGCGGCAAGCGTTGCGCCGAAGACCGCGCCGCGCCCGAAGCGCTTGGGATTGCGGAAGGGCTGCTCGACAAAACGCCAGCTGAGATAGGCGAGCGCGAAACACAGCACGATCAAGAGCGCATAGCCCTCGGCCGGGATGCCGTCGATCGCCCTCAGCCGCGCGAAGGCGAAGACCGGCTGGTGCCAGAGGTAAAGGCTGTAGCTGATGAGGCCGATCGCGACCAGCGGCTTCAGCGACAGCAGCCGTCCGACGGCAGTGTCGCCGTGTGCAAAGGCAAGAACCAGCGCCGTTCCGAGCACCACGGGCACCGTCGTAAAGCCGGGATAGAAGGCCGATTCCGGCACGAAGAGGTAGCTCGCGATGATCGCTGCCAGGCCCAGGCCTGAGAGCAGTTCGCGGCGGCCTTTTGCCAGATCGAGCCTCTCGGCGCCCACAAGCGCCAGAGCCGCACCGATGCCAAGCTCCCAGAAGCGGCTGGGCAGAAGGTAGAAATTCGCGGCCGGATCGACCCGCGCCAGCAGCTGCGTCATCGCAAAACTCAAGCCGACGAGCGCCAGCACGACCTTCAGCGCCGTTGCCGCAGACACGCGGCGCAGCACAAGCAGGAGCAGCGGAAAGACGAGATAGAACTGCTCCTCGACCGCCAGCGACCAGGTGTGCAGCAGCGGCATCAGCTCGGTGCTCGGCTCGAAATATCCCGTCTGATCCCAGAACAGGAAATTCGAGGCGAAGAAATTCACGGCATAGAGGCTCTTGCCAAAAGTGTTGAGCTCCTGCGGCAACATCCACAGAAGCGCGAAAGGGATCGAAACGGCACAAACCAGCAGGAGCGCAGGTGCAATTCGGCGGGCCCGCCGCTCGTAAAAGCGGACGATGCTGAAGCTTCCGTCGCGGATTTCGCGATGAATGATCGAGGTGATCAGAAAGCCGCTAATGACGAAGAAGACGTCGACGCCGGCAAAACCGCCGGCAACAAGGCCGAAACCGGCATGGAACAGGAGGACTGGCACCACGGCAAGCGCGCGCAGTCCATCGATTTCGGGTCTGTAATGCATCAGCAGGGGGAACACTCGGTGGCAGGGGCCGCTGGTTAACACGGCCCTAACGACAGGACCATTGCTGCCCGGTCTATATCCACATTCGCGCGATTTCTGGGCACAGGCCGCCAACCGGCGCCGCGGCGACCGAAGGCCGCCGCGGGAGCACACGAGATATCCTTCGGCTCGCGGGTGTCAGACCGATGCACGAAGCCCTGTGAGATGCCGGCGCCAGGCATCGAGCCCGGTCTCGATATCCTTGCGGCCGAAACCGACACGGAAGCGATCGGTTGCGACCGGAAGAAGATCCGAAACGAAGAGGCTCGAAGGAAGGAGCAAGACGCCCGACTCCTCCACGAGACGCCGGCAATGGGTCTCGACACCGTCGGCGCCGAGATAGCGGGCAAATCCGACGCAGCCTCCGTCAGGTGCCCGCCATTCGTAGAGATCGGGAAACTCGGCGAAGAAGGTACCGAGCTTTTCGAGATTGGCAGCGACCAGCGCCCGGTTGCGATCGAGGATAACAGCGCGGGCCTTGAGCGCGATCGTCGCCAGCACTTCCGACGGTCGCGAATTGCAGATCGACAGGTAGTGCTTCATCTTCTCCATGCGCTCGAGCAGCGCGTGGTCGCGACAGGCGATCCAGCCGATCCTGAGGCCCGGAAGCCCGTATGCCTTGGACATGACGTTCAGCGAGATGCCGCGCTCGAAGCACTCGGCCGCCTGCGGCAGCCGAAGCGAGGGATCGCGTTCCAGGCCGCGATAGACCTCGTCGCTGAAGAGATGGATGCCGCGCTCGGCGCAGAGCGCCACCAGAGCCCGGAACGTTGCCTGGTCGGCGATGGCACCGGTCGGGTTGTTGGGGAAGTTGATGCAGATCAGCCGGGTGTTCGGGCGCAACGCCGCCCTGACATCGGCGATATCGAGCCGCCAGTTGTTTTCCGGCCGGAGCGGCACGCCGGTGACGGCACCGGCGATCGTTACCGGCAAAGTTTCCATCGACTGGTAGTTCGGCACTGTCACGATAGCGTGGTCACCCGGCCCGAGCAGCGCCAGCATGGCGCAATAGAGCCCCTCCTCCGCGCCGGCGAAGCAGAGGATGTCTGCGGCCGAAAGCCCTTCATAGGTGGCAGCGATCGCCGCTCTCAACGCCGGCGCGCCATAGGTCTCGGTGTAGCCGAGCGTCACGCTGTCCCAGGCGGCGCGGTCCCCGTCGTCGGCAAGTGCGAGCAGATCGCTCATGCTTATCGTCTGGCTGTCGCTCGCCGTCATATGGTGGCGGGCATTGAACTCCCAGCGAGAGAAATGGGTTTCAAGCCGGAAATCGGGCAAGGTCGTCATGGAAGTCTCCTCCTCTCGGCGCCTGGTGGCGCGCGAAACGGTTGCAGATCAGGCAACTGCCGAGAGACGCGAAGCGGTCTCCGTCCGGAATTGCGCGTGTTTCAAATCAGGGTGCCTCGCCGCGTGCCGCAGCAAGATAATTGTAGATCGAGGCACGCGAGGCGCCGATGAGGCTTGCCAGGTGATCGACGGCATTGCGCGTCTGGAACAGCCCGCGCGCGTCGAGCGCGGCGACCAGCGCCACGCGATCGCTCCGCTTCAACGCCGAAAGTGCCAGCCCCCGCTCTTTCAGCCAGCCATGCAGCGTCGCATTGATCTCCTCGCGCCAATCGCGCGCAAAGAGCGCCTGTGGCCTCGGCTGCTCGGCGCCGGCGAAAGCCGAAAGCAGCTTCACCGCCGTATCGATCATCGACATGTCGAGATTGATGCAAAGCAGGCCGACCGCTTCGCCCGCCCCGTCACGCAGCACGGCGGAGATCGACTTGAAGCGGCGGCCATCCGTGCCGGTTTTTTCATAAGGACCGAGCACGGCGTCGGCGCTGCCGACCGCGGCGAATTCGTCTTCAATCAGCGAATCTTCGCCGACTGCGCGACCGGAGAAACAGTTCCAGATCCCCGCGATCGTACCCGTCCTGAGGTCATGCAGCACGACCTCTCCATGCGGATAGAGGAAGGCGCTGATCGCAGCGGCCGTCGGCGCATGCGTGGCGAGGATGGAGGCGAAGGCGGGTGCAATGGTCATGCCCGCTTATTTCTGAATTTGGATTTATTGTCAATATTGGACGATTTGCTCAGGAATGACATATGCGCTGCAGCTTGCGTACCGATAGCCGCTGGCCTATCCCCGATGACAGGAAGATTCGCTGCTCGCCTGTTCGTACCGGAAACGGACGAAAACATGCAGCAATTCAACGTGCTACAGCGACCCCATGCGCGCCTCACAAGACGCGCCGCGCGGTCGGAAACGCAGACGGGAGACTTACATGAACGCCGGCCCAGCCTCCTTTCCCGACCGGGATACGGTCGCCGAGAAGCTTGGGGCTTTCGCCGAAGCCGACCAGTCCTTCCTGCGCCTGCTGATGGAAAACCCCGAGCAGGACGAGCGTCTGATGGACGGCCTCTATCGCCACCTCGACCTCGCCTCGGAGGCCAAGTTCCTGAACTCGCTGAAACTGGAAAAGCTCGGCGAGTGGCTGGGCAACACCGCACCCGCCCGCCTGCAGATGCGCCTGATGGAAGCCGGCCGCTCCAGCCAGCACGCCGCCTACCAGGCGTTCAAGGCCGGGCTTTCGAAGGCCGGCGGCCTGGACCGCGCTTTTCCGAAGGCGTGAGCACGCGGCGCTGCCTCTCACCCCGCAAGCAGGGAGAGATATCGAGCGCGGCAGGCAATTGGTGCAGCGCGGCGCCTGCCTCTAATGATTGCCCCTCACTATCCTGACGGACATCTCTCCCCGCAGGCGGGGAGAGAACAGCTAGGCGCCCGCTCCAGTGCCAGACCTCAAACGTTTCGTCGTTCAATCTCCGCCTCGCGATGGGCAAAACCGTCACCGCTCGTCCCTTCTCCCCGTAATGACGGGGAGAAGTGCCGGCAGGCGGATGAGGGGCTTCCCTGAGCGCGGAGATAAGCGGACTGCCACTCAGTTGCGGGAACCGCCGAGCCCCTTCGCCAACCTCACCAGATTGACGAACTCGGCGCGGTAGCCGAACGGATCGGCGCCCTTGGCAGCCGATGCGAGGTCGATGACGGCGTCATAGGCATAGTCGTTGAGGGCCGTTACGCCCGAGAGCTTCTGCCCGAAGGCCGCAACCGCGACGGAGAAGCGGACATCGTTGGGCGCCTCAGCGAGCGCCGGCACTGCATTGGCCTCGGTCACCGGCGTGGTGATCAGCTCGCTCCTGTCGCCGTCAGGCTTCTTGTAGCGGATCTTCAGGAAGGCGAGCTCGCCGCCATGCGGGCTTGCCTCTGCCGCCGGCTTCTGTGCCTCCGCATAGCGCAGGTCGTCGTTCAGCACCGCGGGGCTGCCCGTCGGCGTCACCTCGTAGATCGCCGTGACGCTATGGCCGGAGCCGATATCGCCGGCGTCCACCTTGTCGTTGTTGAAGTCTTCACGCTTCAAGGCGCGCGTCTCGTAGCCGATCAGCCGGTATTCGGCGATCGCCGCCGGGTTGAACT
The DNA here is from genome assembly GCF_001429285.1 of Ensifer sp. Root278. Taxonomy (GTDB): domain Bacteria; phylum Pseudomonadota; class Alphaproteobacteria; order Rhizobiales; family Rhizobiaceae; genus Ensifer. Next base: position 749,082 of record NZ_LMJJ01000040.1, on the reverse strand, counting down.
CCACCTGCAGCTTGACGTCCTTGGCGATCGGGAAGAGCGACGAGCCCGCCTCCTCCACCAGCGTCTTCTGTGCCTCGGCGAGCGTGTCGATATAGGCCGCCGTGCCGTTGCCGTTCTGGGCGATCGTCTGCATCAGCGCGTCGTTGTAGTTGCCGCGGCCGAAGCCGAGCACCGACAGGAAGATGCCGCTCTGGCGCTTGTCTTCGATCAGCCGCTTCAGGTCGTCGTCGCTCGACGGACCGACATTGAAGTCGCCATCCGTCGCCAGCATGACGCGGTTGACCCCGCCCTTGACGAAGGCTTTCTCGGCGAGCGCATAGGCCGCATCGATACCTTCGGCGCCGGCGGTCGAACCGCCCGGCTGCAAGGTATCGATCGCCGAAAGGATCTTCGCCTTGTCCTTCACCGCTGTCGGCTCCAGCACCGTTCCGGCATTGCCGGCATAGGTGACGATCGAAACCGTATCTTCAGGCTTCAATCTCTCGACGAGCAGCCGGAAGGCGCTCTTCAACAATGGCAGCTTGTCCGGCTCGTCCATGGAGCCGGAGACGTCGATCAGGAAAACGAGGTTTGCCTTCGGCGCTTGCGCTGGCACGACGTCGTAGCCCTTGATCGCCACATGCATCAGCCGCGTGCCGCCGTTCCAAGGCGTCGGCGTCACCGTCACCGTCGCCTTGAACGGCTCGGCGGCGGTTTCCGGGCGCGGCCAATCATAGGGGAAGTAATTGAGCATCTCCTCGACGCGCACGGCGTCACGCTCCGGCATCTGCCCTTCCATCAGCGAGCGGCGCACGAAGGCGTAGGCTGCCGTGTCGACATCGACCGAGAAGGTCGAGACCGGGTCAGTCACAACACTTTTCACCGGATTGCTGTCGGCCTTGCCGAAGCGCTCGCGGTTTTCCGGCGGTGCGATCAGGCTCTTCTCCTGGGCGATCGGCGCAGGCTGATAAGTCATCTGCGGCTGCATGCCACCGACGGCCGACAGCGGGGCGGCGCTGTCGCGCGCAACGCCGTTGGCCATTGCATCCGCAGCGGGCGCTGCGGCCTCGCTCTCCACCGCTGCGCTGGCGGGCGCCTCCAGGGTTTTTGCCTCCCGCTGGCGCGCGAGTTCATCTGTGGCCGCCTTTTTGGCCGCCATCTGCGGCTCGGGCCTTTGCCTTTGCACTTCCTTCTTCGCCTCGTCCTTCAGCGCGATCTCCTGCGCGCTCTCGCCGAAGGGCGCACCGTTGCGCGTCAGTTCGAGCGTCAGAAAGGCTGCGGCGGGCACGACGAGCAGGGTGGCGAGTGCCGATCCGGCAAGCAGTTTCCGGTTCATGATAGGGCTCCATATCCGGTTGAAGATGGAGCTTTGACGAACCGGCTGGACCGATCCTTGGGTGGCAGTCGAATTTTCTTGCCGCTCGTCGAAGGCCTGCATGGCGGCAGTGAGCGCGCGGGCGCGCGCTTCCGCGGAAGCCTTCGGCGGGGTGAGCCCGGAGAGCTTTTCGAAATCGTCGCTCATCGTCACACGGCCTCCTTGCCGAGCAATGTCTTCAGTCGCTTGCGCGCCTCGTGCACATGCCAGGATATGGTTGCTTCCGAGCATCCGAGCACGTCGGCGGCAGCCGCATGGCTCAGCCCCTCGGCGTAAACGAGCAGCACCGCATCGCACTGCTTTTCCGGCAGGTCCCGCACCGCCGCCCACAGCGCCTCGCGCTGCTCCTCATCGGGATCCTCGGGCGGAGCGATCGTCGCCTGTTCGCTGGCATAGGCCTGCATGCGCCGGTCATCGCGCGCCTGCCGTCTCTTGTGATCGCGGGCGGCATTCAAAGTCAGCGTATAGAGCCAGGTGCGAAACCGGCTGGTGCCGCGAAAACCACGGATCGCGCCCCCTAAGCGCAGGCAGACATCCTGGGCGATATCCTCGGCATCCGACACATTGCCGGACCAGCGCCAGGCGACCGCATGGACAAAATCGTAGTGTCGCTCGACCAGCTGGCCAAAAGCCTGCCGGTCTCCACTTACCGCCTTTTCGACGAGTTCAGCGTCCAAATCCGTGCCCGCCCTCACCTCATTTGAACCTTAGACGTTGCAGGCTGCCCGATCCTTGGGTGGAAGACATATTTTTTTCGAGCGGGATGAGGAAAAGTGCGTGCGGTTTTCCGCCCGCATCCCGCGTCCAGAGAAAATCAGCGGGGAAACTTCCCGACGACGGCGATCATCGGCCCCATCGGAAACAGCCGGTCGTGACGATTGATCTCGGGCGCGTAGACGCTGGAAATCGTGCCGTCGAGGAAAAGCGCATTGGGGCAATCAAGCGTGTCACGAAAGAGCGTCGCGAAATCGTGGAAACGCACCGGGCGTTTCGAGATGACGAAGACCACCTCGCCCTTGTCCGTCACGCCGACGCCGTTGCGGGTCTTGAAACTGGTGCTATCGGGCAGCAAGCGCGGATGCAGCTTTCCGTCGATCACCAGCATCGGCCCGGATTGCGTGGCGAAGCGCGGTGTGATCCCGGCATCACGATAGGCTTCCGCCGCCATCACCCCCGCCTTGCCGTCGTCGATGTAGAACACCCCATTCGGCAGCAGATGGAAATTGCCCCAGCCGGTATTGGTGTTGAGCGGCGCCTGCTCGCGCCCCTCCTCGATGTGCAGGCCGACGGGCGACAGGTCGTCGTGATACATGCCGCCGTTCATGGCGAAGGCCATGTACTCCTCACGGTGGCGCAGTTCGAGTGACAGCGCCCGGAAGGAGCGAAAGGGCACGCCCGCCTGGTCTTTATTGTAGAGGCGAATATCGCTTGTCGCCGGATCGAAGCTGCAGGCGACATAGTCCTGCCCGAGATGGCTGACGTCACGGCAGGCGCCAGCCGCCGGACCGGCAAGACCAGCGGAAAGAACGGCACCTACGAGAAAAGGTTTTGGAAAAAGCGGCATGGCGAAAGGTCCAATCGAATCAGCCACCAAGCATGACGGAGATTGCGGCGGTTCTGGCGCGGGGTCGGAAACGATGTACGGAGGCAGCAGCTATCGCTGCCTTCAGGATAAATATTCAGAAAATGTCCACGGACAAATCAAAGTGTTTCGTCACCAACATTAATAACATTTCGGCATGAACCATAGAGAACAGTGAATTTTCTTTCGTTTAAGTTTGCAATCGCTTCATACTTGACCATGTCGTATTCAGAATCAGCCTCCAGCCTCGACTGCGGCTTCCGTACAATTACCACCCAATCCGCTCTTTCGACAAAATCTCCGACTGAATTCACTTTCGCCCGCGCAGCAAATGAGGGAAAGGAAAGCAGTTCTTCGCGTGCGCTCGAGCCAAACAAGGAAGGCTGCGAATGCGATACACACAACAACAGTAACCGCTGTCCTCCGGTTTACTCGCAAACTTCGGTCCTTTCGCTTTCCTATAGAAACTACCGTCAGCGGTCAGATCAGAACGATTGATGCGACTTGACTAAGGCAATCACCGTATGCCGTCAGCCGCTGACCAGAAAACCCATAGCAATCACAAGCCCGTAGCACCCGGCCGCGGCCGCCAGCCCGAAGATCACGCAGAGGCAGGCAAAGCCGCCGACGCCTGCGAGCAAATAGGATTTGGGATCGCGGTTCAGCACATCCTGCGACAGCGAAAGCAGCAGGCGCTTTTCCCTGAGCGTTGTTGCGAGCTTCACCGCATGGCGCTTCGCTTCCTTCTGCACCTCGCCGAAATTGTTGCCGATCGCCAGGAAGGTCAGGAACAGGCCAAGGGCGCTGACGGTCAGTGCGAATTTCCGGAGCAGGTCGATGGCATCGGGAAGGAAACCGCCCGAAAACACCGAACGGTCCACCAGCGCATCGAAGCCGGTGATGCAGGCGGCAATGACGGCGGCATGGCCGGCGCCGATCGCCAGCAGGCGCTTGAAGGCTTCATCGAGGACCTGGCTGTTTGCGGCGTGGATGCTGTTAAGGCGAGAGATCTGCGCTTCCACCTCCTCACGCGAAAGGTGCGGAGGATAGTTACTCACGGATACGACTGGGCTACCTCTCATACGATGGACTCCAACGCCACGCCGTCCAGATCGGTGTAAATTCGATAATATTATCTTTCCAAGACATCTCCAATTTTAGTCATTTTGGAGATTTGCACCATCTTTGCAGACAAGGAGGTCAGCCGGGCGGCCGAGACCACAGCGATTTTGGGGCGCCGACCCCAGTCATAAAGGTGATCGATTCTCGTAAGTTAGAGCGTGATGCAGAGGAAAACTGCGGACCCACCGGGATCAAGCTTTAGAGGCTAAGCGCTGCCATATGGAAGCGAAGCTGTTCCTGACGATAGCGATAGTCACTCCCGACAGGACAGGCATCGCGCGAAAGACAGCCTGCCGACAGGCAACCCCTGGCCGCTTCGCTGCGCAGATGCCCGCGGCAGAGGCCGACATCGAAGCGCTCTTCGACAAGCGCATTTGCTGGACAGGCTGACATGCAGGGCTTTGCGGCACAACGATCGCAAGGGTGCTGCGCCGCCCGCTCGCCGGTTTCGGGAAGCGGCCTGTCGAAAGCAAGGGCGCCACGATAACCGTGCCAGAGCCCGTAACGCGGATGGATGAGGATGCCGAGCGGCGAAGCCTTGAGGTCCTCGGCCCGCATCCCCCATTGCTGGAAAGGCTGCCAGGGCGGATCGGATGGGAAATAGGCGGTCGCCCCGCAGGCTGCGGCAACCGGCCCGATCACCACCTTCGACCAGGTGTCGAGCGGATCAGTGCCGCCACGATCCGGCAGGCCCTCCCGCCAGGCACTGAAGGCCTGCCAGAGCGAGCCGCCGATATTGCCGATCAGCAGCACGCTTGCCGCCGGTCGCCCATCGGTCAGCAGCGGTGCCGCCTCTGCGGAAGAGACGTTCACCGTTCCGCGCAAAAAAAGTCCGTGCGGCGCCAGCGCCGCACGGACCATCTCGACAATCTTGTCCGCTGTCGCGGAAGGCGCCGTCATTTCGGTTTCGGCCCCTGGTGTTCGTAATGCGGGCGCCAGACCTCCTTCTGGATCATGTCGGCCACCTGCGCCGCGCCGCCTTGCTCCCTGGCTCGCTCGGGACCCTTTCAGGTGAAAGCGTCCGGCATCGAGTCCTTGCGCTTGGCAATGTAGTCCTTGAGCGCCTCGTCGATCGCGGGATCGAGATAAGGCGCCTCGTAGTGTTCCAGCCACGTGCGGGCGAGCGCATTGGCGCGCTGCTCGATGCGCTTTTCGCCTTCCACTTCCCACTGTTCGTAGGAATTGTTGTCGGCGAGCGGCGAGCGATAGAACGCGGTCTGGAAGTTGGCCTGGGTATGGGCGCAGCCGAGATAATGGCTGCCGGGGCCTACTTCGCGGATTGCGTCGAGCGCCTGGGCTTCTTCGGAGAGATCGATGCCCTCGGCCATCTTCTGCATCATGCCGAGCTGGTCCTGGTCGATCATGAATTTCTCATAGGACGAGACGAGACCGCCTTCGAGCCAGCCGGCCGCATGCAGCACGAAGTTGGTGCCGGCAAGCAGCGTCATGTTCAGGGTGCTCGCCGATTCGTGCGCGGCCTGCGCATCCGGAACCTTGGATCCGCAGAGCGAGCCGCCGGTACGGAACGGCAGCTTCAGGCGACGCGCGAGCTGGGCCGCGCCATAGGAAACCAGCGACGGCTCCGGCGTGCCGAAGGTCGGTGCGCCCGACTGCATCGAGATCGAGGCGGCGAAGGTGCCGAACAGAACCGGCGCGCCCTTGCGGATCAGCTGGGTGAACGAGGCGCCGGCGAGAACTTCGGCAAGGATCTGCGTCAGCGTGCCGGCAACCGTCACCGGGCTCATGGCGCCCGACAGGATGAACGGCGAAAGGACGCAGGCCTGGTTGTGGCGGGCATAGACCTTCAGCGCGCCGACCATGGTCTCGTCGAAGACCATCGGCGAGTTGGCGTTGATCAGGTTCAGCGTGACGCAATTGTTTTCGACGAACTCATCGCCGAAGACGATCTTCGCCATGGCGATCGTGTCTTCCGCGCGCTCCGGCGCCGTGACCGAGCCCATGAAGGGTTTGTCGGAATATTTGATATGGCTGTAGACCATATCGAGATGGCGCTTGTTGACCGGGATATCGACCGGCTCGCAGACCGTGCCGCCCGACGAATGTATCGACGGCGCCATATAGGCGAGCTTCACGAAATTGCGGAAATCCTCGATCGTCGCATAGCGGCGGTTGCCCTCGAGATCGCGCACGAAGGGCGGGCCGTAAACCGGCGCGAAGATCGTCGCCTTGCCGCCGACCTGGGCGCTACGCTCCGGATTGCGGGCATGCCAGGTGAATTCTGAAGGCGCCGTCTTCAGGAGTTCGCGGCAGAGCCCCTTGGGAAAATGCACGCGCTGGCCGCGCACGTCGGCACCGGCCTCTTTCCAGAGTTCGAGCGCCTCGGCGTCGTCGCGGAATTCGATGCCGATTTCCTCAAGGATCGTGTCGGCATTGCGCTCGATGAGCTGCAGGCCTTCCTCGTCGAGGACCTCATATTCGCGAATCTTGCGCTGGATATAGGGCAGAGACGGTCCCGGACCGCCCCCGGTGCGCGACGCACGCCGTGCTGCCGCTCCCCGTCCCTCGCCACGCGAGCGGCGACCGCCGCCTTCACCCGCGCCCTGATCTGTCACGTCGCTCATTCGCTTTTCCTCTCCCGCGCATCACTTTTTGCGCCTTCAAGCATCAATTGGTCCTAATGCTACCAAGCATAGGGGGCCTTGCGGGTCTCAATGCGCCAAGGAGTGGCGCAACTCGAACACTACCGAGAAGCGACCACAGGACGCCAAAAACCGCGTGGCGCGAATATATTGTTTTTGTTAAGAATATGCAGGCGTCAAAAGAAGCTGCCTCCCGTCGCTTTTTGTCATATGCGACGTCGCTTTCGAAAACAGATTTTTAGAAATCGAACGCTATGGATTGATGGACGCGCCCGGAATATTTGCGCGGCCGTGCCAGGAACCGAGGAACCCCAATATGGCAGACGATGAAATCATTCTCGAGGACCTTTCCGACGAAGAACTTGTGCAGCAGATGCACGACGACCTCTATGACGGTCTGAAGGAAGAAATCGAGGACGGGACCCACATCCTGCTCAAGCGCGGCTGGACGCCCTACGATGTCCTGACCCAGGCGCTGGTCGAAGGCATGCGCATCGTCGGCATCGACTTCCGCGACGGCATCCTGTTCGTGCCGGAAGTGCTTTTGTCGGCAAACGCCATGAAGGCCGGCATGACGATCCTGCGCCCGCTTCTCGCCGAAACCGGCGCGCCGAAGCTCGGCAAGATGGTGATCGGCACCGTTAAGGGCGACATTCACGACATCGGCAAGAACCTCGTCGGCATGATGATGGAAGGTGCCGGCTTCGACGTCGTCGACCTCGGCATCAACAACCCGGTCGAGAACTACCTCGAAGCGATCGAGCGCGAGCAGCCGGACATTCTCGGCATGTCGGCGCTTTTGACCACCACCATGCCCTATATGAAGGTCGTGATCGACACGCTGAAGGAAAAGGGACTGCGCGACGACTACGTCGTTCTCGTCGGCGGTGCGCCGCTGAACGAGGAATTCGGCAAGGCCGTCGGCGCCGACGCCTATTGCCGCGACGCGGCGATCGCCGTCGAAACCGCCAAGGACTTCATGAAGCGCAAGCACAACCGGCTGGCAGCTGGCTAAGCTCCGAAGGCCATGAAATGACGAAGCCGGCCGCAGGGGTGAAATCCGCGGCGGGCTTTCTTATGTCTGGCTGGTTCGGCGTGGGTGACGGAGGCCGTGCCCAGTCGTTCGCCGTCAGGCTTAGTTGACGGAGTGTGCCACCTTCTTGCCGGCCGACTGTGTCGCGTTGACCGTGTTTGCAGTATCCTGCCCGATGCCGCGGATGGTGTTGCCGCAGGCGGTGAGCGTTGACAGGGCGACGAGAACGGCGCCGACGGTTGCAAGGGTCTTTACTGTCATGGTCAGGTTCCTTCCCGCTTATAGCCACATGGAATCAAGATGGAAAAAATATCGCCGGCAATAGAACGTGCACAACCGAAAAAAGTTCACGTGATCGGTTGTGGCGCCATCGCGCGCGAAATCCTGGCGATCTGCGAGGCAAACGGGCTCGCCCATATCGACCTCAACTGTCTGCCCGCCATCTGGCACAACACGCCTGAAAAGATCACGCCGGGCATTCGTGACGCGATCGCCAAGGCGCGCGCCGAAGGCTTCGAGCGCATTTTCGTCGCCTATGCTGATTGCGGCACCGGCGGCCATCTCGACCGGCTATGCGAGGAGGAAAAGGTCGATCGCATCCCCGGCCCGCACTGTTATTCCTTCTTTGCCGGCAACGCGGATTTCGCCCGCCGCCGGGACGACGACATCACCGCCTTTTTCCTCACCGATTTCCTCGCCCGCCAGTTCGAAGCCTTCGTCATCGAACCGCTCGGCCTGGACCGGCATCCGGAGCTGCGCGACATGTATTTCGGCCATTACCGCAAGCTGGTCTATCTCTCGCAGCAGGAGGACAAAGCCCTGCAGGAAAAAGCGAAGAAGGCAGCCGAAACGCTCGGATTGGAATACGAATATCGCTTCACCGGTTACGGCGATCTGGCGACGTCGCTGATCAGGGCGTGATGGAACGGCGGCCGAAGTGGCCGCGGCAGATCTAGCTGCGCGCGGCGATCGCGAGGCCGGTGGCAATCATGGCGCTGCCGGCCACCCGGTTCAGCGCCCGGACCGCCCGGGTGGTGCGGAACCACCGTGACGATGCCGCAGACAAGAGCGCATAGCCACCCATCGTGACAACATTGACCGCGAAAACGACGGCAAGCACCGTCCCGATCCCGAAGCGATCAAGGCTTTCGAGGTCGAGGATCAGCGGCATCAGGCTGGCATGAAAGAGGATCGCCTTCGGATTGCCGAAGCCGATGGCAGCGCCAAGCGCCAGCGAGCGCATCCATCTGCGCTCGCCCGATGCCACCTCCGCCTCAACCGTCGCAGCCGCGCGCCACATCCGATATCCGAGGAAAATCAGATAGCCGGCGCCAGCATATTTGATGGCAAGAAATCCAGCCGAACGTCTGTGCAATGACCGCCAGCAAGTGCGACGCTTACGAGCACCATATCGCTGAGCGCGATACCGAAGCCACAGGCCAGCGCCGGGCCAACACCGCGGCTGATGCTGGTGGAAATGACCGCGAACATGGCAGGCCCCGGAGTGACCGCGGCCAGGAACAGTGCCAGAGCATATGTGGAGATAACAGCAAGGGTCATGGCTAAGGCCTGGGAAAATTCCTCGATCCAAGCATATAGGCACGATCGCTCGACCTACACAAATAGACAAACACACAAAAAATTGGATCCACGCGCATATACAATGACATGCGCAAGACAAACCGAAACAATCTTCAAGAGAAGAAACACTCGAAAACATATCTCGAGAAAAACCAGGCCTCACGATCTGTAACTATTCAATTTAAATCTCGTCGACTTCAGAATTTATTTTGGAACCATGTGCGCTCCACCTCGTTTAGCTACCAGATCATATCTCCACCCCTGACGCTTCCTCTGCCGCCTGACAATTGGCCGTCTTTGCGCCAAGCACCGATCCAACACGCGGGAGCGTCTCCAGTGACCAGGCATTTCAAGTATGACAAAGAGGCCCTGCTTCGTGGCTGGGACGCAGTCTACGATCTCGAAGAGTTCATTGTGGCCTATCGCCTGCCACCGCTTGCCGCGCGCGAAATCTTCGCAAAGGCCGGCCCCCGCCGGCTCGATCTGGCAAATGCGATGGACGCACGAGACATAATGGCGCCCCGGGACCAGTCGAAACACACTCAAGGTGCTTGAGTGAAGTTCTTTGCGCTGGCGCGACAACGCGTGCAGGGTGCTCCATCGACAGCGATTGAAGCGGGCGCTGTCGCAAACAGGCCTTTCCGTGCCTGCGCCCCAACCAAAGGAGGACGTAATGTCTTCCAGCAATCCAGAACACTATCTTGATTCAGACGACCTCAGCCTGTTGGTCGAGGTGCTTACCGTTGCCGGTTTCTACGGAACGACAGCGACGGCAGATCCGGCCGGACGGCTTGCCGCGGCACGCTTCCTGATGACTGCTCTCGAAAGCGGCATCGACACCAGTGCGACGCTCGCCGCAGCACTTGTAGAGCGTGCGGATGCCTCAAACGGCGAACATCAGACGCCGGCACAGTTAAAAGCCGAGGCGATTGACCGATGGGATGACGAGGGCGGCGCCGTTTCGGATGTCGTCGCCAAGCCTGCGGCCTGACCGCCGCTTGCGGCTAACCGATTGATCGCGTGCGCTATTCCGGCGCCGGAAGGGAGAATTCGATGTACACGCTGCCCAACCTGACGGGCCATAATCTCAGCCCCCACGACATCGTGGTGGTCCGGAGGGTTTTTGAAGCGACCTACTCGAAAATATGTATTCAGCGTCCCGGCGACCATGCCGACCGCCTGGCCAGATTCATTATGGATGAGTTTCGGTTCGGCAATACCGACGAGGCTTCGCTCCTTGAATGTGCCCTATGGCATGAAACACGGGGCATCTTGCCCGAGGCGAAGCGCGACTCGATCGTTGACATGCGAACAGCATTGCCCCGAGAGAACCACGATCTCGGCTGAACACAGGCAACAGATTTGCGGTCGAGACGCTCAGTCGTCGCTCTACCCGTCGAACTGTAACCGCCGTTCCAACCGTCCGATTTCTGCTATCTGGCCGCCGCTCACGGGCAGCCAGCACGGCCAGGCGCGTCGCCTGGAACATGACAGTGAGCCCTCGAACAACAGGAGCCATCATGGCCAAGGACATCAAGACACTGGACGTGCTTTTTCACGATACGTTGAAGGACGTTTACTTCGCCGAGAACAAGATCGTCGACACACTGCCGAAGATGCGCGATGCCGCCAAGAGCAAGCCGCTCAAGGACGCGTTTATCAAGCATCTCGCAGAGACAAAGGTCCATGTCGAGCGGTTGGACGAAGTGTTCAAGATCATCGGCAAGAAGCCTGAGAAGAAGACCTGTGACGCGATCATGGGCATCACCAAGGAAGGCGCCTCGATCATGGAAGCGTATCAAGGCTCGCCCGCGCTCGACGCCGGACTGCTTGCAGCCGCACAGGCTGTCGAACACTACGAAATGTCACGCTATGGCACGCTGAGGACCTGGGCGCTGGAACTGGGCATGAAAGACGCCGCCAAGCTGCTTCAGACGACGCTCGACGAAGAGCAGGCGACGGACATTGCCCTGACCGCGATCGCCACCAAGGTCGTCAATCAGTCCGCCGAAAAAGCGGCCTGACACAAGCACCAGCCCGGCTTGATCCTTTATCGAGCCGGGCAAAGGCTGCGGTTCCGGCGGCCATCTCGACCCTCTCTGCGAATTGAAGAGGTCGAGCGCATCCCCGGCCCGCACCGTTATTCCTTCTTCGCCCGCAACAGGGATTTCGCCCGCCGCCGGGACGACGACATCACCGCCTTTTTCCTCACCGATTTCCTCGCCCGCCAGTTCGAAACCTTCGTCATCGAACCGCTCGGCCTGGACCGGCATCCGGAGCTGAGGGACATGTATTTCGGCCATTACCGCAAGCTGGTCTATCTCTCGCAGCAGGAGGATCTGGCCCTGCAGGAAAAGGCGAAGAAGGCGGCGGACTATCTCGGGCTTGAATACGAGTACCGCTTCACCGGCTATGGCGATCTCGCGACCTCGCTGATCAGGGCGTGAGTATGCGACTTGTCGCGCATGGCGCGCGGTGTCGCAGGTTGGGGCATCACACGCTGGCCCTGCTAGCGCGCATTTACTCTATCGGCTGATTGGGCGCTCCGACCGGCACACGCGCCACGATGGGCCTTCCCGCATAGGACAGAACGCTGCACAACCTGCTGGCTGCAACTCCACCGCTGACCACAGGATTGCCCGTCATGAGCGCACTGCTTTCCGCCGAACTCGCCTGGTACGCCACCGGCCGCTTCTACGAGGCGAACGACGGCACGTTGGCCGACTACGGCTATTTCCTGCACCTGCCTTTTCTTGATGCCCAGATGTTTGATGGAGAACCGGGCGAAACGACTGCCCATTTCACCTTCGCCGCCAAGCCTTTCAAGGCGCAAGCGGCAGCAAACGGTGTCCTGTCCCTCGGCCTCGACCCGGTCGGCGAATTTTCGCTTTATCTTCAGCGCAAGCCGGCTGGAACCTTCGATGACCCCACCTCCTTCGCCAAGGGAGAATGCATCGCCACGTTCCGGCGGACCAGCCTGGTGGTGGGGACGACGGTCTCCGACACCATCGCTGGGACGACGGCCGTGCTGTTCGGCACCAATGTGTTTTCGGCCCGCCTGATTGCAAGCGCACCGTTTGATTTCGGCGGTCTCCGCCATGATGTGGCACACTATCTCGGCGCGGGCATCACGCAATTCGGCACGTCCGCCGCCACGCAGATCGAGCCGACGCCGGTGGGCTACAAGCGGGTGCTGCCGTTCACGGGCTCGGCCATCGCCCTCGGTCGAGCCGGCTAGAGCCGATCACGGAGGCTGATGCCGCCAGCGCCCATTGCCGCCGGCAACGACATTGTCTGACGGCGGCGGAAGCAGGAACCGAGCACTTTACGGCGAGCTTATAGGGTACCCCCCTATATAATATTGGAGCCAGCGGCATGAGCAATCACCAACACGACCATCATCACCACCACAGTCACCACGGGCATTCGCATGGCGAAGGACGCGTGCTCGCGGCGCGCCACGATCACGTCTTCCTTGGCGGCAATCACGAGCGCAACGAGCGGCGGACCTGGATCGTCATCGCGATCACCGCAACGATGATGGTGATCGAGATCGTGGCCGGGCAGGTCTTCGGGTCGATGGCGCTCGTTGCCGATGGTTGGCACATGTCGACCCATGCGGCCGCGATGCTGATCGCCGCGCTTGCCTATCTCTATGCGCGCAAGCATTCGAACAATCGCCGTTTCACCTTCGGCACCGGAAAGCTTGGCGACCTGGCCGGTTTTTCCAGCGCCATCGTGCTGGCGCTCATCGCTCTGCTGATCGGCTGGGAAAGCCTGCGCCGCCTCAACGCTCCGGTGGCGATCGATTTTAGCGAGGCGATTCTCGTCGCCGTCGCCGGCCTCATCGTCAACCTCGTGTGCGCCTGGCTGCTGAAGGACGACCACGCCCATCACCATCATGATCACCACGGGTCGCATCATGGACACCATGGCGGGCAGGATCGAAACCTGCGCGCCGCCTATCTGCACGTCCTCGCCGATGCGCTGACCTCGGTTCTCGCAATTGTCGCGCTCGGTCTGGGCGCGATCTATGGCTGGCTGTGGCTCGATCCCGCCATGGGTATCGTCGGCGCAATCGTCATTGCGCGCTGGTCCTTCGGTCTCATCCGCGACACCGGCGCAACCTTGCTGGATTACCTTCCCGAAGGCGAAGACCTGCCCGAAGAAATCGGCGAGATCGTCGCCAAGGAAGATGCCGAGATTGTCGATCTGCACGTCTGGCAGCTCGGACCGGGTCACCACGGCGCGATCGTCTCGATTGTCGCCGACAACCCGCGGGCACCGTCCTATTATCGTGAGAAGCTTGCCGCCATTCACGATTTGTCGCATGTCACCGTGGAGGTGGAAGCACGGGCCGCATAGTGACGGCGCCCGAAACCGGAGTGACCGATGACCCATACCATCCGTGAAAAACAGAAGCTCATCAACCGGGTCCGGCGGCTCCGGGGCCAGATGGAGGCGGTCGAACGGATGCTTGAGGAGGAAAAGGGCTGCGCCGAGGTCATGCAGGTGATCGCCGGCATCCGCGGCGCGGTCAACGGCCTGATGGCGGAGGTTGTCGAGGACCACATCCACATGCATCTGGCCGCGGCCGACCTGTCGCAAAAGGATCGGGATGAAGCGGCGGCCGAACTGGTCGACGTGGTGCGCGCCTATATGAAATAGGCCGGGCGGAAAGCACACCGCCTCCGCCGCCGGAATCAGCGGCATCCCCCGCCAAGCTGCTTCAGACGCGACGCTCGACGAAGAGCAGGCGACGGACATTGCCCTGACCGCGATCGCCATCGCCACCAAGGTCGTCAATCAGACCGCAAATGCTCACCTCGCCTTTTTCGTCTGAAGAATTGGACCGATGGGGAAAATCAGGGTGGCGGCATGGCGTTTGATCGCGCCGCAACACCTGGAACGTTCCATTGATCGGAGCTCAGTTCCTTGCCGTGGTTCTCGTATCCTCGGGCACGCCGGAAGGGGACGCTGTTTGCGCCCGTTCTTCGAGCTCGGCTGCGACCCACTCGAGAAACAAGTTGTAAGCGACCGCCAACAGGGTGGGTCCGAGAAAGAGCCCGATCAGCCCAAAGGCAAGCACTCCGCCGACGAGTCCAAACAAGCCGAGCAACACCGGCAGGTTGCTGTTTTGGTTGAGCAGATACGGCCGAAGAAAGTTGTCAATGCTGCTGACGAGCAGGAGCCCCCAGACGGCGACGAAGATCGCCCAGCCCATGGAACCTTGCAACAGCAACCAAAGCGCCACCGGTACCCAGAGAAACGGCGGGCCTCCCGGCACGAATGACAGCGCAAAGGTCAGGCCGCCCAACAATATCGGTTGGGGCACACCGGCGATCCAGAAACCGGTGCCGGCCAGCAAGCCCTGTGCAAGGGCAGTTCCGATCATGCCGTAGACGACACCCTTCACGGTCATACCGATGACCATCAGCAATCTCTTGGCGCGGGGACCGGCAACGCGCTCGCTGATCTGGCGCATGAAGCCGATCATGCGGCGACCATGCAGGAACAAAAAGAAGGTGATGAAGATGCTGAGTGCGAGCTCAAGCAGGACGGCCCCGAGGGCCGCTCCGCCTGCAAGCGCCATATCGGTGACGGGTCCCGTCAGTTTCTTAAGTTCAGCTATGAACGCTGGGGCGTCATGAGCGAGGTTCTCCCAGTAGGCCGCAACGCCTTCGCCAATGATCGGCAGGCCCTTGACCCAGTTGGGCGGCACCGACGGCCCCTCTTCCAGGACGTGCGCAATCGCTTCGGCAACAGTCTTTATATCGTCCACGAGCGCGGTCACAAGGAACGCCAGGGGTGCTGCCAAGACAAAGACGACCAGCATCGTCATTATCGCCGCGGCAGCTGGGCGATATCCTCCGACGGCACGTTCGCATTGGCGGTAGAGCGGCCAGGTCGAGAAACAGATCACCGCAGCCCACAACAAAGCCGACAGGAAGGGCCAGAGGACCAGGGCGCAACCGATCACCAGCAGGGCAAGCGCGCCCGTACCGAGAACAGGCCCTATCCATCTGCGAGAATCTGACATTGCCCGATCCGCCTCCTCCAGGGGCACCTTTTCACAGACGACACACTCGCCGGATCGAGCAGACGACGAGCCTAGGCCGGCATCCGATGGACTGCCGGCGCAGGTCCGACGAGGCTAGAGATTTGAGTGACCGCAACGTGGCTCGCTCACGAACTCATACGACGCAATGTCGGGCGATTGCCCGCCTTGCTAGGTCTCCCTCGGACAACCCGATCCATTCAGAAAGGGCCTACGTGTCCGTCCGTAGACGAATGGCTCAATACCAGCGACCGCGACCGTACCAGCCGCCGCCGCCGAGCAAGAGAACGATGAGAACGATGATGAGTAGTGTGGTGATATCCATTTGGGTCTCCTGGGAGTACCCTGGTTATCGTCGATCAAGATGATGGACGATGCTATTTTTTGCTGTACTCCAACGTAGGATGTAACGCGCCAGATGAGCCTTCGTTCCGGCGCCCAGAGGCGGGCGGGCCGCCCGCCGTCGTTTGGGGTGTTATTTGGCGCGGTGCCAGACGCCGTTGACGCCGTCACCCTTGACGTCGCCAGCCTTCGTGTCTTCGGCATAGGTGTAAAGCGGCTTTCCGTCGTAGGCCCACATCTGCTTGCCGGCGGTGTCCTTGACCAACGACCATTCGCCATCTGCCTTTGCATTCGCTGCGGCGTGGAAGGCCGGCCATTTCTTCAGGCAATCGGCGTCGCAGTTCGACTTGCCCTTGGTGTCCTTGTCGAACGTGTAGAGGGTCATGCCCGTATCCGTCGCCATGACCTTGCCCATCTTCGTGTCGACCATCTTGCCTGGTTCTGCGGCAAAGGCCGTCCATGACGTAGCGGCAGCCACGCCCAATGCGATCAGAAAGGTTTTCATGATTTTTCCCATCGGGGATGCCGGCGGAATGCCAGTAGTGCCCCGAAGTCTAACACATGCAAACGTGTCGCTTCGATTGCGGTTCCATGAACGCGCGAAGTTGGAGGCGTCTATCGGCTCGGACAAGAGCGGAACCTTGACCGACAACGTCAACCGCCGTGGCGGCTGCCTTGGTGCGGCGGAACTAGCTCTCATCTTCCGGCGCGCGGGGCGGAACCTTTATCGTGCCCCTGCGTATGCCGTCTTTGAGATTGAGAATATCCAGAAGATCATCCGCTTCATCGCGCGGCAAGTTCGACAGCAGAGAGCCGTGAAGAACGACCGGCTGCCCGGTGAAGACATCGACCACCGCCCAGACATTGTTGGCTTCGACCTTGAGACCGTACCGTAGCGTTGCCATGGTTCAGCCCAGTCCACAATCGGGGTTCACGACCTGGCCCTGATCCGCCAGATGCGGCATGGCTGAGCGACCATCGGCGTTGCCCTGAGGCGGTCTGAAGGCCCAGACAAGGACAACCGACAGGGCAACCAGAAGCAGGCAGAAGACCAAACGGGAGGACATTGCGCCTCTCCTTCTTCGAATGAGATCATCGCGGCCGGGCGTCATCAGGCTTGAGTAAGGAAACGTGCAAGCGCCTTTTGCAAGGTGTCGGCAGCCGTTCGGTTCAAGGCCCCTTCGATCGCAGTCTCCAATTCCAAACGATGAGCTTACCACATCCGCAATTGACGCGGGGCTTTATCGAGCGGACAACGGAAAACCGTGATGGAGTGACGGTTGATGAGCCCCGACATCCGGAGAACCACCGGCAAGCCCGCCAACAGGAGCGCGCATCCCCACCAGCAGACACAACCGCCTCAATTGAAACTCAATCGACGCGCTATATTAAGCCAAGTAGATTTGGCCGATGTGGCTTTCGCGGTATCAGAACTTCGAACCGCCCCGATCTCCTAAATTTTCGACAGATACGCAAGCTTCGGTTCCAGTGCTTGGGCCAACGCTTCGTCTCGAAGCACATCTCGCTTCGGGACATCTGTTCGCCCGAGCCAAGCCATCTTTGAGCAGCTGTCCGGCCGACCGTGCCCAAGCACATTTTTAGAGGACTGAGACCATCATGAACACGCTAACGTTCACCAAACGCATCATCCGCAGTCCGCGCGACCAGTCGCCTGTCCACCGTTTTCACGTTGGCCAGCTCGTTCGCTCCAGAGGGGCGCTGACGAGGGAGTCAATTGTCGGAGAAACATATCGCATTACCGCGACGCTGCCGATCCGCGACAATGCGCTCCAGTACCGCATACGCAGCAACGGCGAATGCCATGAGCGGGTAACCGATGAAGGCAATCTCGAACTCGCCAATGCCGGCAACGACGCGATCGC
The DNA here is from genome assembly GCF_001429285.1 of Ensifer sp. Root278. GTDB lineage: Bacteria > Pseudomonadota > Alphaproteobacteria > Rhizobiales > Rhizobiaceae > Ensifer. The sequence continues at coordinate 731,527 of NZ_LMJJ01000040.1, read as the reverse complement.
ACGGGCCGAACGGGCGTTCAGAACTGCACACATCTTGTAAACACCAAGCCAAGCGGTCCGAACAGATCAGCCACAGGAGGCGATCATGAAGTACCACATACCGGCTCAGATCTATCTCTTCGACTATCGCGGTCTGCTTGCCTGGATTGCCCTTTCGCTCGCGATCGCCGTCGTCGTTACCACAATCCTCTTCGGGCGGATCTTGTGATGGCGCGGCGCGAAGATGAATGCACGTCTTCACGCGTCCACCCGGCCGACCCACCGCTGGCCAACTTGGCTTACCGCTAAAAGGATCACACCATGCCACTGAGCTTCCCAAACCAATCCCGAAGCTTCGATGGTGCGAGGAACGCCGTTCGCTTCCTTGGCCACGACGGCATGTTCGAAGTGCCCTTCTATGTCGAGGCGGCGGCTCTGGCCCGTGGCGCGCCCACCCGGACGACCGAGGCGGCCTGCCTCCAGGCATTCGACGCCGCACGCAACTCGATCTACGAAGTCGCAAGGGCAGCCTATGCCAACGGGCGCCGGACAATCTATATCCTCACAGCCGCGGACTTCCGCTAGATCTCGGCCGCTAGATCTCGGAAGGAAACCCGCGGCACCCGCTCGCGCCCAACACCCCTTGGTCTCACAGGATCGCCGCCCTGTTCGGCGACTTCACTGTCCACGTCCCCTCTCCCCGCAGGCGGCGACAGGGTGTGGCAACCTCAACTCCGTTGTTGAAATGCGTCCCGCTACCCTGTGGGCGACGCTGTCGCGACCGCTTGTCGCCAGCGCCTTTGGTATTATTGTTCCGCGAACCACAAACCAGGACCCGTGCATGCGGCACCCGGCAGTTTCACGGATCTGCTGAAATCACCAAGCGACAGGACTTCTCATGAAACTCGGCTTCATCGGCACCGGCGCACTCTCGTCTGCGATCGTCACCGGGCTCAAATCGCTTCCGGGCGAAACCACGCCGGTCGTGCTGTCGCCACGCAACGAAGAGATCGCGGCGGGCCTTGCCGCGCGGTTTCCCGATGTGCGGGTGGCGGCCGACAATCAGGCGGTCCTGGACGATTGCGACACGGTCATGCTTGCCGTCCGGCCACAGATCGCCCGCGAAGTGCTGCCGCTGTTACGCTTCCGGCCAGACCATCACGTGGTCAGCCTGATCGCGACCTTCTCCTGCAATGAGATCGCCGCCATGGTCGGCCCGGTGAAGCGGGTGACCAAGGCATTGCCGATGCCGATGATCGCGATCCGCCAGGGGCCGACGATCATTTTCCCGCCGGATCCGGAAATGGCAGCGTTTTTCGGCAGGCTCGGCAAGGCGATCGAGGTTGAAAGCGAGAGCGAGTTCGATGTGCTGAGCGTGGCGACTGCCACCTATGCCAGCTACTTCAAATATCTCGAAACGATCCATGGCTGGCTGAAAGACAACGGCGTGGAGGACGCCAAGGGGCGTGACTATGTGGCCTCGCTGTTTGCCGCGTTGGGACAGGCACCGGCAACGACGCCGAATGCCAGCTTCGCGCATCTGGCTCAGGACTATGCGACCCGCGGCGGAATCAACGAACAGGTGCTGCGAGAGCTGACGGAGCACGGGACGTTCGAGCGGTTCAAGGAAAGTCTCGGCGGTATTCACCGCCGCATCACCGCGGCTTCATAGCGTTGGCCACGGTACAACCTCAGAAGCGAAGCTCGATCACGTCGGGAGGAGTCTTGCTGTAATCGGAGTAGCGAATCCAGCGCGGTTCGACCCGGAACACCACGGCACCCTTCTCGACAAACTCTCTTTCGGCCGGAACGCTTTTCACATGCGCTTCCTGGTATCGCTCGAGATCATCGGCGGAGACCTTCGTCGCGTCGCCTTCATATTGAACGGTGATGTTGTTGTCCCAGCCGATGACGAGCGCGACACGGCTCTGCTCGGAGAGATTGACGAACTTGCGGGTATGTTCGAACGTGTCGAACACGATTTCCAGGTCGTCTCGCACCGAGAAATCGATAGCCGCCGCTTCAGGCCTGCCATCCCGGCCGCAGGTCGCGATCACGGCCAAGGTGTGCTGCCTCAAGAAGTCGAGGATCATGCGTCTGGCTTGAATGTCGCCCATTGCTTCATCTTCCCGGATGGCTGGGTGCGTTGCCGGCGGAACGAATTCAGGCTTTCCTGCCAAGCTCAGCTTGACAAGGCGATGGAGGGAGTCAAGGTGATCTCATAGCCATCGGCAACCATGCGGCGAACCATCAGCAGCGCGGCGCCCTTGCCGTGAGGCCATATTGAAGAAGATCGCCACGCCTGTCGGAGGAGACAGCAGTGAAATTCCTCGAATACCTGCCCTATGCGCTTGGATGTGCGGCCGGCCTGCTTCTGGCTCTGCTGATCGGTGCGGTCTGCAACCTGACGGAAGACGTAGCGATGCTCGAGTCCGTGGCATTGGTCGTGCTCGGCGGCGGCGTGGCCGAATGGTACTGGAACAAGTTAAGCCGCCGGTAACGGGCAAGCCTTCATAACTCGGCCCTGTTCATCCGCGGGGCCGCCATGACCGACATCGCCAGTCCGAATCAAGCCGCAGGCAAGCGCCCGGGCCGTATCGTCGTGGTCACGGCGGGCGGTGAGAACCCGTGGATCATGATCAATGCGCTCGCCGCGCGCTTTTCCGACATCACCGTCATCGAGGAACAGCCGGAATCGAAAGCTGTGTTCCTGCGCCGCCGCGCCCGCAAGCTCGGCTGGCCGACGGCGCTGGGGCAGCTTGCCACCATGATCGCCTCGCGCTTCGGCAAGCGCTTTACCCGTAGCCGCGCCAAAGAAATTCTGAAGACCTACAAGGTTTCGGGCACGCCCGATCCATCAATTACCATCAAACCGGTCGCCTCGATCAACGACGCCGAAACTCTGGTGCACATCCGCGCGCTGGACCCGGGCGTCGTCTTCCTCATCAGTTGCCGCATGCTGAAGGCCGGAACCCTTGCCGCGATCCCCTGCCCGGTCCTCAATTTCCATGCCGGTATCAACCCCACCTATCGCGGCCTGATGGGCGGCTACTGGGCGCTGGTCAGCGACGATGCGGAGAATTTCGGCGCGACCGTGCATCTGGTCGATGCCGGCGTCGACACCGGCGGTGTGCTCTACCAGTCACGCCAAAGGCCGAGCCAAAGCGACACGATGCACACCTATCCGCTGCTGCAGACGGCTGCTTCCACTGAAATCGCGATCGCTGCCGTCGAGGACGCGCTTGAGGGAAACTTACGACCCACCGATGTCGCAGGCCCGTCACGGCAATGGTACCACCCCCCGATCTGGACCTGGGTGTGGAACGGGCTCACACGTCGTATCTGGTAGGCGGTGCAAAGGGTTATCGGTCCTGTCGCATGCGCGCTAAAAGCCTGAAACTGTGGGCAATCCGCTCCGAACGGCATTGACGCGCCGGACCACCCGGCCGACGCTCGCGCGTCTCCTGAAGCGCGCCCGCGGCGGCTCGTCGCCCAGCGTCGTTTTTGGACATATCCGACGTCGTGGCGAGATGAGCCCGGACGCCTGTACATGCGCATTGTCGCACCTACAGCGCCGCGCGTCGTATCAGGCGCGCAAAGGTCGCTGTAGCGCTTTAGAGTGCTGCATGTTTTTGATCCTTAATCGGCTCCGATTAAAGGAAACATGCAGGGGAGGAGAACGACACCCGATGGCAGATCGCATTATCGTCTACTGGCGCGACATTCCGGCCCAGATCATCATCAAGAAGGGCCGCACGACGGCGAAGCGCGAGCTGTCGCTGCGTTTCACCGAGGCGATCGACATGTGCGCGATGCGCACCGGTGCCGCCGAAACCGACGACTATCTCGCAGAATGGCGCAAGGCCGATCCGGTGCCGGTGTCGGACGATCTGGAAGCGGAAGCCGACAGCGCTGCCGCCGAACTCGAAGCCGCCTATGACCGCGAGCGGCTCGTCGCACTGGTCAAGGCCGGAGGCCGCGACAATGGCTGATGCCAAACCTGCAGGCGAACAGAAGATCATGAAGGGCAACGCAGCACCTGGGGCAAAGGCTGCGACCGGCGCCTATACCCCGACCGGGGTTTCTCCGAGCCGCCGGTCGCGCCACAAATATACGGTTCGCCTCTGGGCCGTGCGCAACTCCCGTTTCCTCGAGTGGTTCTACAACCGCTTCGCCGATGTATTCCTGCTCTTGCATCCGCTGTGGAACGCGATCGGCTACGGACGGGTCGAGCGGCCGGTGACCTTCGTCGAGCGTCACGTCAAGGGCTTCCTGTTCGACTGTCGCATGTGCGGCCAGTGCGCGCTGTCTTCAACCGGCATGTCCTGCCCGATGAACTGTCCGAAGCAGCTGCGCAATGGCCCCTGCGGCGGCGTGCGCGCCAACGGCAATTGCGAGGTCGAGCCGGATATGCCCTGCGTCTGGGTGCAGGCCTGGAAGGGCTCGCAGAACATGGAGAAGGGCAATGCGATCATGAACGTGCAGAAGCCGGTCAACCAGTCGCTGCGCGAAACTTCGTCCTGGCTGCGCGTTACGGCGGAAGCCGCAGCGCAGCGTGAAGCGGCATCCAAGGAAGGCCAGGCATGAGCCCCGATATCAATCCCTTCGATCCCGGCGCGCCGCTTGAGCCCCTGCCCGGCCATTCCTCCCGCGGCCGTCTGGAGCGTGTTCTGCGTCGCGGCGAATTTGCCGTCACCGCCGAGCTCAACCCGCCCGACAGCGCCAACCCGCAGGACGTCTACGAACGCGCTGCGGTCTTCGACGGCTGGGTCGACGGCATCAACGCGGTGGATGCATCCGGCGCCAACTGCCACATGTCCTCGGTCGGCATCTGCGCGCTTTTGACCCGCATGGGCTATGCGCCGATCATGCAGATCGCCTGCCGCGACAAGAATCGCATCGCCATCCAGGGCGACGTGCTCGGCGCTTCGGCCATGGGCGTGCAGAACATCATGTGCCTGACCGGCGACGGCGTGCAGGCCGGCGACCAGCCGGGCGCAAAGCCGGTCTTCGACCTCGACTGCATGTCGCTGCTCGAAACCGTGCGCATCATGCGCGACAACTCGAAGTTCCTTTCCGGCCGCAAGCTGACGACGCCGCCGCAGGTGTTCCTGGGTGCTGCCATCAACCCCTTTGCCCCGCCTTACGATTTCCGCCCCTACCGGCTGGCCAAGAAGATCGAGGCCGGCGCGCAGTTCGTGCAGAGCCAGTACTGCTTCGACGTGCCGATGTTCCGCGAATACATGAAGAAGGTGCGCGACCTCGGCTTGCACGAGAAGTGCTATATCCTCGTCGGCGTCGGGCCGATGGCATCGGCCAAGACCGCCCGCTGGATCCGCTCCAACGTTCCGGGCATCCATATCCCCGACAGCGTCATTACCCGCCTGGAAGGCGCGCAGGACCAGAAGAAGGAAGGCAAGCAGCTCTGCATCGACATCATCAACGAGGTGAAGGAGATCGAAGGTGTCTCCGGCATCCACGTGATGGCCTATCGCCAGGAAGAATATGTCGCAGAGATCGTGCATGAATCGGGCGTGCTGAAGGGCCGCCGGCCCTGGAAGCACGAGACGCTGCCTGAGGATGCGCTCGTTGCCGAGCGGCTGGAGCATATTCGCGAAGGCAAGGAAGAAAACCAGCAGGAGATGGCCGAAGCCGCAGCCCATCATCCGCACTGACCAGACCGCAGACAAAACCGGCGCCTATCAGAAGGCGCCTATCATCGACTTCCTGGGCGTGATTACATAGCCCGACGCCAATTGACAAAGGACCCTGCATGACCCGGACCATCGTCGCTTCCGCCACCCGCGAGATCATCATCGGCTTCGACCAGCCGTTCTGCGTCATCGGCGAACGCATCAACCCGACCGGCCGCAAGAAACTCGCCGCCGAAATGATCGAGGGCAACTTCGACACGGTGATCAAGGATGCGCTGGAGCAGGTGGCAGCGGGCGCGACGATGCTCGACGTTAACGCCGGCGTCACCGCCGTCAACCCGAACGAGACCGAGCCGCCGCTGCTCGTCAAGACGCTCGAAATCGTCCAGGGCCTCGTCGATGTACCGCTGGCGATCGACAGTTCCGTCACCGCCGCGATCGAGGCGGCACTGCGCGTTGCCAAGGGCCGCCCGCTGGTCAATTCCGTCACCGGCGAAGAGGAGAAGCTCGAAGCGATTCTGCCGCTCGTCAAGAAATACGACGTACCGGTGGTGGCTATCTCCAACGATGAAACCGGAATCTCGATGGACCCGGACGTGCGCTTCGCCGTCGCCAAGAAGATCGTCGAGCGCGCCCTGGATCACGGCATCAAGCCACACGACATCGTTGTCGATCCGCTGGTCATGCCGATCGGAGCCCTGGGCGACGCTGGCCGGCAGGTCTTCGCGCTCCTGCGGCGGCTCCGCGAGGAGCTCAAGGTCAACACCACCTGCGGCCTCTCCAACATCTCCTTCGGCCTGCCGCACCGCCACGGCATCAATGCCGGCTTCATCCCGATGGTCATCGGCGCCGGCATGACGTCGGCGATCATGAACCCCTGCCGCCCGCAGGAAATGGAAGCCGTGCGCGCCGCCAACGTTCTGAACGGCACCGATCCGAACTGCACCCACTGGATCAAGACCTATCGCGACCACAAGCCGGCCGAAGGCGGTCACGTCGTTGCGGCCGCACCGGCAGCCGCCAGCGGTGGACGCCGCGGCGGTCGCGCGGCCCGCACCGGCGGTGCGGCTGCGAGCGAATAGTTCTTGGTTCGACCCTGAAGCAATCGAAGGGAGAAAGACGATCGGAAGCCAACTGCGCCTCCTCGCCGTCGTTCTCCCTTTGGTCGTTATCGCCCGGTACACGTTGTTTGACGATGCGGCGGAGTTTCAGCGGTTTTACGCAGTACTCCGGACCTATGTTGTGCCTGTGATCATCGTGACGGCTGTCGTGCTTGGAGCAATAATGATCGCCACCGTCACAAAGAAGGTCTATCTCGGTCCGGAGGAACGGGTCATCAAGGCCCGCCTCTGGGGCAGTTCGGCCGTGCTCGGAGCGGCTCTTGTGTATGCACTCGCAGTCGTAAAACTTGCCGGGGCGCCGTAGCAACGCACGTCGGTTCATCCATCCGCCAACGCAAAGTGGAGATCACCATGACACGCCGCCTTCGCCTCGATGCCGCGACCCTCTGGTTTGAAGCGCCCTTCGTCATCGCCGTCCGGCTGCAGGAAATGCAGATGGCGGCGCTAACGGGCAAGTCCCACGACGTAACCGAGCTTCACCGCATGATCTCCGAGAAGATCGCGGCCTCAGCGGAAAGCGTCATGGCCGTGAACATGGCCCTTTGGAAAGCTGCCTTCGACAACACGCTGCGGCTGATGGCCGGCGGCACGGCCTCCGGCCACGGAACGGCGATTGCGTCCGCAGCGCTCAGGCCCTATGGCAAGCGGGTGCGCAGCAACGCCCGGCGTCTGTCGCGCAAGTAACCTGACCGGCCGCCAAGCCTCACGCCTTAACTGTTTGAAACAGATGCTTCCATGTCGGGATTGGACAACTATCGGGCGGCGTTCCGGTGCAGTCTGAAACCGTTTAGCCGTGCTTCGCTCACCTGTTGAAGCGGACCTGACGAAAGACTAGAGCATGCGCATCGAAGGCACTTCCGAGATCGAGATCAACATGACCGAAGCCGCGCAAAAGGAACCTCTGGTGCTGTTCATGCCTTCGGGCAAACGCGGCCGCTTCCCGGTCGGCACCCCGGTTCTCGATGCCGCCCGCAAGCTCGGCGTCTATGTCGAAAGTGTGTGCGGCGGCCGCGCCACCTGCGGGCGCTGTCAGATCGTGGTGCAGGAAGGTAACTTCGCCAAGCACAAGATCGTTTCCTCCAACGAGCACATCTCGGAAAAGGGCGCCAAGGAAGATCGCTACGAAAAGATCCGCGGCCTGCCCGATGGCCGACGCCTCTCCTGTTCCGCCCAGATCCTCGGTGATCTCGTCATCGACGTGCCGCAGGATACCGTCATCAACGCGCAGGTGGTGCGCAAGGCCGCGACCGATCGGGTGATCGAGCGCAATGCCGCCGTCCAGCTCTGCTATGTCGAGGTGGACGAGCCCGACATGCACAAGCCGCTCGGCGACCTCGACCGGCTGAAGGTGATGCTGGAGAAGGACTGGGGCTGGAAGGATCTCCTGATTGCGCCGCACCTGATCCCGCAGGTGCAGACCATTCTGCGCAAGGGCAACTGGGCCGTCACCGCCGCCATCCACCGCGACATGGATTCATCCCGCCCCTTCATCGTCGGCCTGTGGCCGGGTCTGAAGAACGAGGCCTATGGCGTTGCCTGCGACATCGGTTCGACCACCATCGCCATGCATCTGGTGTCGCTGCTTTCCGGCCGCATCGTCGGCTCCTCGGGCGCCTCCAACCCGCAGATCCGCTTCGGCGAAGACCTGATGAGCCGCGTTTCCTACGTGATGATGAACCCGGACGGCCGGGAAGCCATGACCAAGGCGGTGCGCGAGGCGGTCAACGGCCTGATCGGCAAGGTCTGCGCCGAGGGCGAAGTCGACCGCCACGACATTCTCGACATGGTCTTCGTTGGCAACCCGATCATGCACCACCTGTTCCTCGGCATCGACCCGACGGAACTCGGCCAGGCGCCGTTTGCGCTCGCCGTCTCCGGCGCGCTGCAATATTGGGCGCACGAGATCGACATCGACGTCAACCGCGGCGCGCGGCTCTATATGCTGCCCTGCATCGCCGGCCACGTCGGCGCCGATGCGGCGGGTGCCACGCTCGCCGAAGGTCCCTATCGCCAGGACAAGATGATGCTGCTCGTCGATGTCGGCACCAATGCCGAGATCGTGCTCGGCAACAAGGACCGCGTCGTCGCCGCCTCGTCACCGACAGGCCCAGCCTTCGAGGGTGCTGAAATCTCCTCGGGCCAGCGCGCCGCCCCCGGCGCCATCGAGCGCGTGCGTATCGACCCCGAAACGCTGGAACCGCGCTTCCGGGTGATCGGCGTCGACAAGTGGTCGGACGAGGAAGGTTTTGCCGAGGCGGCCGCCTCCGTCGGCGTGACAGGCATCTGCGGCTCGGCGATCATCGAGATCGTCGCCGAGATGTACCTTTCCGGCATCATCTCGCAGGATGGCGTCGTCGATGGCGCGATGGCGGCGAAAAGCCCGCGCATCATCCCCAACGGCCGCACCTTCTCCTATCTGCTGCACGAGGGCGAACAGCGCATTACCGTGACGCAGAACGACATCCGCGCCATCCAGCTTGCGAAAGCTGCCCTCTATGCCGGCATCAAGCTGTTGATGGAGAAGCTCGATATCGAGCATGTCGACACCATCCGCTTTGCCGGCGCCTTCGGCTCCTTCATCGACCCGAAATACGCGATGGTCCTGGGCCTCATTCCGGACTGCGACCTCGACGAGGTCAAGGCCGTCGGCAACGCCGCCGGCACCGGCGCGCTGATGGCGCTGCTTAACCGCGGCCACCGTCGCGAGATCGAGCAAACCGTCAGCAAAATCGAGAAGATAGAGACGGCGCTTGAATCAAAGTTTCAGGAGCACTTCGTCAACGCCATGGCGATGCCGAACAAGGTCGACGCCTTCCCGAAGCTTTCTGCAGTCGTGACTTTGCCGGAGCGCAAGGTGACGGGCGATGATGGCGAGGGTGGCGGTCGTCGGCGGAGAAGAAGCCGGGAGTAGAGTGAGTCGGCTAAGCTGCCGTCTTCAGACCGTCATCTCAAGGCGCTCATCAGCGTCCTGGGCAGCGGCCCGCCTCGCTCGTCATGAAGCTCGAGCGAGGCCGTCTCGAACAGAACCTCGATCGTTACGTCGTTAAAGGATATGAGCCAGAAACGCGGATTGAGGACTTTCCATTTGGCCGCTTCGTCACCGTCCACGACTTCATTGAACGCCCATGGACGGATTGGGTACCTGCACTCCGGCAGGCCATCGACATTCATCGGCGTAATCCGGAAATCGATAACGTCGCCGAACTTGAGAACGACATTACCGCCGCCAGCGCTCGGAGCAGCTTCATAACAGACAAAAGCGCTGAGCCCATCGTAGAGCACAGCGGGATTTGCGACAGTTCCCAACGCGGGAAAAGCCTCCTGCGGTATCGATATCTGCATGATTTGATTGTGGGCACTGTTTCTGTTGACGACGAGATGGTTCCGGTCAGCCGCCACTTTGTCAACTCTTCTGCCGTCTCGCACCGTCTGGAACGCTGCCTGACCTCTTCACCAGACGTGGACACTCGATATTTCGGCTTGCCTTAATTCCGGCGGCGGGCGACGGTCTGATGAATCGTATTCTTTGAACTGGCATCCAAAACCCATGAACGACAAGATTCTCGATACCCTGACCGGCATGTACTTCACCGTCGACGATCCCGATGGCACCTATGGCACCGGCCAGGTGGTCCGTCTCGCCGCCGAAGGCATCTATTTCATTCGCTACGACGGCAACGAGGTGGAGCTGCCGATGGAGCTCGTCTCGCTCGGCGAGATGCTGCAGACGACCGAAGAAGATTACAAGCTCTGGCGGTTCTTCGACACGATCGAGGAACGGGACAAGTGGATCGAATGGCTGGATGCGCCATCAAAGCCACGCGTCGTCACGCTGGTGCGGCCGACACCAACAAAATAAAGGTTCGCCGCAACGCTCTCGGCCGCCAACCCTGCCGCTCCTCGCGCTAAATCGGGCAACCCACCAGACTGGTCGGAAGGTGGAGACGACGGCCGTCCCGAAGCTTTCGGCCGCCGTCATTGCCAAAGGGCAAACTGGCGGCGGACGAAGGCGGCCACGGGGCATCGATGGCCATCAAGGCTTCGAACCCATGGCCACCGTCAAGCAGGCGTGCTGATCAGTAATACGGCGACACGCATTCCTGGCGCGGCCCGTAATAGGGCTGGAAAGTGTTGTCGTAGGCGTTGTACGAGCGGTAGCGGTCATAGCACCATTCGACATGCGCAGACGGCGCGTTGGAATAGACCCTGCGAGGTGGCTGCGCGATCGCGCCACCGATAACCACTCCTGCCCCGAATGCCGCCAGAGGATACCACCATCCGTCACTGTGCCGACGGTAACCGTCGCGACGGTAGCGGTAGCCCTCGTAGCCATTGTAATAGCCGTATCGTGGAGCCGCATTGTAACGGTTGCCGCCGTAACGGTAGCCGTTATACCCGCGTTTGTGCGGCGGTCCGCCGTAATGACCTGGCTTGTGGTGGATCAACTCGACAGGCTGGGAAACTGACTGCCCCACCGAAACGGGAGACATGGGCACGGCCTGCGCCGAGACCGCCGACAGTGCCGTAGCCGCGGCTACGAGTACTGCACCTATTCTTTTCATGGCATCGTCCAACTGTTGTTCGTCGGGTCATTTTCCGGCACCCGTCATGAACCTCAGATGAACGTGCGCAGCTTGGCGCAGCGTCGAACCTCAAAGCAGCGGGAGCCCATGACCAGATGAAGATCATCATTCCGTAGTGGGGCCAACAAAAAAGGCCGGGGCGAAACCGCACCGACCTTCCTCATCATCGCTCTTACACCAGTGCCAGTACATCCGTGGTCAAAAGTCTAATGCGACGCGGCGATTGCGAGCGGCGAGAATTTTCAGCGCTCATAAGCAATGCCGATGGCCGGGTGTATACGGGGCGATTGTGTTCGAAACAAGGTTGGAAGCGCGCCGCCTTCGATGCGACGCCAAACCAACCGGGCTCGACGCTTCACCCCACCTTCGCCGCAAACGCTGCGAGCAGCCCTGCCCAGCCACCGTCGGAATCAAGCGAGGCACGGGCTACCTCCGCCTTCGCGCCGTAGTTGGCGAGGTCGCGATGTTCGAGCCGCACGGTGGTGCCGCCTTCCGGCGTCGGTTCGAAGGTCACCTCCACCTCGGTCTCGAAATCGGCATCGAAGGTCCATTCGGCATTGAGCTGCCAGGCGAAGAGGATCCGCTTCGGCGGCTCGTAAGCGAGCACCCGGCCCCAGTCCTTTTCCTCGCCCGAGGTGCCCACCTCATACCAACGGCCGCCGGCGGCGGGCTCGACGATAACAGCCCTCTGGCCGCTCGCCGTCAGGCTGTGGGTCTTCAGCCACCAGTCGCCCATGCGCGCGACGAAGATCTCGAAGGCGCGCTCCGGAGGAGCGCTGACGGTTACGGATTTGCGCACCGGCGCCGGCTCGATCATATGCATATCCTTTCCTCCCATTGCTGACATGGTCGCGGCGGAGGCGTGTCGACCGTAGGGCTTCCGCCCCCTATCGCTCCGGTTCCCTCGGCTCAGTTCCCGAAGCCTCGTCGCTGTCGGCCAGCGCCTTAAAGGCGGCCAGCTGATCCTCCCAGAAGCGGTCCAGCCATTGCCTGAGCGGCCCGAGGCCCGCCGGATCGATCGAATAGATGCGCCTCTGGCCCTGAGGCTCGTCGGTGACCAGCCCCGCCTCCTTCAGCACCTTCAGATGCTGCGAGATCGCCGGCTGCGAGACCGGCAAGGACCGGGCGACATCAGCAACCGAGGAACGTCCTTTGGCAAGCTTCTCGAAGATCGCCCGGCGTGTCGGGTCCGCGAGCGCTGTGAGCACTTTTCCTTCATAAGCCATGACTTATCATAAGGCACTGCTTATGAGAGTCAACCGCTGGCGCCGCCACGCAAAAGCGCCGCGCGTTCGGCGGAACACGCGGCGCTTGGGTTGAGAGCGGTGGCGGACCGCGAATTATTGCGGTGTCAGGTCGAAGCCGAACCACTTTTCCGACAGGCGCTTGATGGTGCCGTCGGCCTTGGCTGCGGCGATGGCGTCGTCAAACAGCGCCTTCAGCTCGGTATCGCTCTTGCGCAAGCCGACGGAGCTGCCGGCGCCGAGGAAGCCGCCCTGGAAACGGGGGCCGACGATGACCATGTCGCTATTTGCGGGCTTTTCGACCGCGGTCTTCAGATAGCCCATCGATGCCATGACGAGGTCGACGCGGCCGGCGACGAGATCGAGGTCGTGCTGCTCGGTCGTCTTGTACTCGCGCACCTCGACGACGTCCTTGAGGTATTCGTCGATGAAGCGCGCGGCGATCGAGGCGGTCTGGACGCCGACGGTCTTGCCTTCGACCAGCGGCTTCAATTCATCGACCGCCTTGCGCGCGCCTGCCTCGTTGGAGGCGAGCGAGAACAGTTCGCCCTTCATCGGCAGCGTTTCGAGATCGCCACCCTTCAGCGTGGCAAAGGCCTGGCCGGTGCTGCCATAGGACATCGAGAAGTCGATGACTTCCTTGCGCTTCTCGGTCGCCGACATGCCGGCCATGATCGCGTCGAACTTGCCGGCGTTGAGCGCCGGGATCAGGCCGTCGAAGGATTGGGCGATGATAGTGCATTCGACCTTCATATGGTCGCAGAGATATTTGCTGAGCTCGATCTCGTAACCGTCGAGCGTGCCGTCCGCCTTGGTCAGGTTATAGGGCGGAAAGGCGCCTTCGGTGGCGATCGTGATCTTGGTCCACTTCTTGTCTTCGGCCTGAGCCGGCATGGACATCAGCCCCGCGGCAACGGCAAGCGCCGAAGCCATGATTGCGGTCATCTTTTTCATTACAGCATTCCCCTTTTTGTGGATGTTGATTGGTTTGGTGGTTAGTGCGCGGCCTGCCGAGGATCATGATGATTGGAGCGGATGCGGGCGAAAAACCGCATGCACCTTTCCTCATCCGCTCGCGGCAGATCTCAACTCTTGATGAACTGGCGGAAGCGCTCCGACTTCGAACGGGTGAAGACCTCGTGCGGCGGCCCCTCCTCCTCGATCGTTCCCTTGTGCACGAACACGACGCGGCTCGAGACGTCGCGGGCAAAGCCCATCTCGTGGGTCACGACCAGCATGGTCCGCCCTTCCTCGGCGAGCCCCCGCATGACGCGCAGCACCTCGCCCACCAGTTCCGGGTCGAGCGCCGAGGTGGGTTCGTCGAACAGCATCGCCTTCGGGCGCATGGCAAGCGCGCGGGCAATCGCCGCGCGCTGCTGCTGGCCGCCGGAGAGATGCGAGGGATAGTGGTTGCGCTTGTCGGCGATGCCGACCTTGGCAAGCAGCGCCTCGGCCTCTTCCACCGCCTCGGCGCGCGGACGCTTCAGCACATGCACCGGCGCCTCGATGACGTTTTCGAGCACGGTCTTGTGGGACCAGAGATTGAAGCTCTGGAACACCATGCCGAGTTCGGAGCGGATGCGGTCCACCTGCTTCTGATCGGCCGGACGGCTGCGCCCGTCGCTCAGCGTCTTCAGCCGGATCGCCTCGCCGGCGACCTCGATCGTGCCCGAATTCGGCACCTCCAGCATGTTGATGCAACGAAGCAGCGTCGACTTGCCGGAGCCGGACGATCCGAGAATGGAAATCACTTCGCCCTCGCGTGCATCGAGCGACACGCCTTTCAGGACCTCGAGCGGGCCGAAGCTCTTGTGAAGATCGTGCACGCGGATGGCGACCGGTGCGGTGACGGCGGCGGACATGTTCAATGGGCTTCTCCCTTGAGTTCGGCAGAGATCGCCAACGGCGCGCGCAGTTGTGGGTTCAGCCGGTGCTCGGCGAAAGCGACGAGCCGGGTCAGCGCGAAATTGATGGCGAGATAGATGACCCCCGCGACGACGAAGACCTCGATCACCCGGTAGCTCTCCGAAATGAGCTTGGCGGCGACGCCAGTGATTTCCATCAGCGTGATGATCGAGGCGAGCGAGGTCGCCTTGACCATGGAGATCATCTCGTTGCCGTAGCCGGGCAGCGCCTGGCGAAGCGCTTGCGGCATGACGATGCGGCGGAAGATCATGAAGCGCCCCATGCCACAGGCCCGCGCCGCCTCGACCTGGCCGTGCGGGACCGAAAGCAGCCCGCCGCGGATGATCTCGCTGGCATAGGCGGCCGTGTTCAGCATCAGCGCCAGCACCGCGCACCAGTAGGGTTCACGGAGGATCGGCCAGAAAATGCTGTGGCGCACGGCCGGAAACTGGCTGAGACCGTAATAGATCAGGAAGATCTGCACGAGCAGCGGCGTTCCGCGAAACAGGAACACATAGACGCGGGCAAAGAGATCGAGCGCGAGAATGCCTGACAGACGCGCGAGCGCCAGCCCCAGGGCCAGCACCGAGCCGAGCACGATCGACGTGGCGGCAAGCTCAAGCGTCAGCGGCAGGGCCGCCGCCAAGCTCCAGAAGGTTTCGAGGGCAAATTTGATATCCATCAGCCCCTCCTGACGCCGCGCGAGAACCGGCGTTCGGTGACCTGAAGAACGAGGCCCGAGACCGTGGAAATCGCGAGATAGATCATCGCCGCGATGAAGAAGAAGTCGAACGGGCGGCTGGTCGATCCGGCGCCGATCTGCGCCTGGCGCAGCAGTTCGACGACGCCCGTGACCGAGACCAGCGCCGATTCCTTCAGCACCACCTGCCAGACATTGCCGAGGCCGGGCAGCGCGTAACGCAGCGTCAGAGGCGCGGTGATGCGACGGAACTTGAGCAGCCGCCCCATGCCGCAGGCGGTCGCGGCCTCCACTTCACCCGGATGGACGGCGCGAAAGGCGCCACGATAGACCTCGGTCTGCTGGGCGCCCGAGGTGATGCCGACCGCAAGTGCGCCGGCGAGGAAACCCGGGAAGCTGACGAAGCCCTCCGCGCCGAACAATTGGCCAACGGCCGTCACCACGGCACTGCCGCCGAAATAGAAGAGATAGATGACCAGCAGGTCGGGAATGCCGCGCAGGATGGTTGTGTAGGCTTCGGCAAGTGAGCAAAGCAGCGGACCACCTGAAATTTTCGCCCAGGCACCGAAGGTGCCTATGACGCCGCCGATCGCAAAACCTGCGATCGCGATCAGGATCGTCATCCACGCGCCGGCGGCAAGCGCCGGCCCCCAGCCGTCAGGCCCGAAGCTAATGATGTCAAGGAAACCGGGCCCAGTCATCGCAGCGCCTCCCTTCGCTTGTCGACCGATGACTTAACCATGACCGCCCCCGGGGATCGGCGGGTCGACATCGTCTGGAATGGGATTGACGAAGGGCGTGCCCTTCAGCCGCGCCGCGTGGTCGGCCTTGGCGGCTGCGATCAGCGCCGGATCGAGGATCAGCTCGATCGCCGTGCTCGCCATCACCTTGGCCGCATGCTCCATGCCCTTGTGGGCGGCCGGCAGTTTGCCTTGCGCGACCAGTTGCCAGGAATGGCCCGGCGTGCCGATCGCGTAAGTTGCGCCGCGCAGTTGCACGGTTGGCACCACCCAGCTGACCGTTCCGACATCGGTGGAGCCGACGAGCGTGCCGGCGCCGTTTTCCGGTGGGAAGATCGTGTCGCAGAGGGAAATGCCGCGCCGCAGTTTCAGCCCGAAGCGCTCGAAGGCGGAGGCGATGTCCTCGCGGGTGAAAGTCTCCTGGAATTTTGCCGCCATCCTGCGGTCGTCCTCATCGAACTGAGGCGGTCCCAGATGCTCGAGTTGGCGATGCATCAGCGCCTCGAGCGGCGTGTTGCCGATCAGGTTGGCGTCACCGCTGACGATCTCGTCCGTGACCGTGGTTCCCGTCATCAGCGCCGCACCCTTGGCCACGCTGCGGACCCGTTCGACGAGATCAAGCAGTTCCGGCAGGCTGCGGGCGCGAACGAGGTAACGCGCCTTCGCCCGTGCCTGCACCACGTTCGGCGCATTGCCGCCGGTATCCGTCACCGCATAGTGGATCCGCGCCGAAGACGGCATGTGTTCACGCAGATAGTTGACCCCGACATTCATCAGCTCAAGCGCATCGAGCGCACTGCGGCCGAGATGGGGTGCTGCGGATGCATGCGACGCCCGGCCGCTGAAGCGGAAGTCGAGCTCGTTGCAGGCCAGCGAAATCGGGTTGTTGACACCGGCAAAGGGTGCCGGATGCCAGGAAATCGCGATATCGACATCGTCGAACACGCCGGCGCGCACCATGAAGCCCTTGGACGAGCCGCCCTCTTCCGCCGGACAGCCGTAATAGCGCACCCGCCCCTTGATACCGTTGGCAGCAAGATAATCCTTGACGGCGGTGGCCGCCATCATCGAACCGGCGCCGAGCAGGTTGTGGCCGCAGCCGTGGCCGTTGCCGCCCTCGGTAAGCGGCCGCTCCTCGGCAACACCTGCCTCCTGGCTCAGCCCCGGCAGCGCATCGAACTCGCCGAGGATGGCAATGACCGGTCCGCCCTCGCCCGCCTCGCCCATGACCGCCGTCGGCATGCCGGCAATGCCACGCGACACGCGGAAGCCCTCAGCCTCCAGAAGACGCGCATGCTCGGCCGACGAGCGAAACTCCTCGTAGTTGGTTTCGGGCGTATCCCAGACCCGATCGCTGAGCACGAAAAACCGCTCGCGCTTGGCTTCGAGGAGATCCCAGACGGCATCGGCATTTTTCATCGTTTACTAACTTCCGCAACAATAGTAACCAGAATTGGCACCAATTTATGATAACATTTTTGGATACACAAGAGGGTCCTGAAACATTTCCACCGATGTGCCCAACAGCGAGAGGCGGGCAAGGAAAGCCGTTCTGGCGCATTGAATTATCTAGGACAGCATCATAGTTTCTCCAAAAATGGAGCCAATTTCGCCGCAGCAGGCGACGTGCGAGACTCGCTGGCGACGTGAGCCACACGCGGGCGACGTCCGGCACGAGGCAGACGCCACGCAGCAAGAGAGAGAGTGTAAGGCAGGAATGAGCGACGATCTGACGGAAATGCTGGCGCCCGAGGAAAGGCCCGAGGAGAAGAAGGATGTCACCGACCTGTTGCTGCACGACATCCTGACCGGGACATTGCCGGCGGGCACCTGGCTCAAGCAGATCGACCTGGAACGCCGCTACGATTGTACGCGGCCGGAGGTGCGCCGGGCGCTCGACCGGCTATCGCAGCGCCGGCTGGTGCAGCACAATCCCAACCGCGGCTACCAGGTCTACGAACTTGACGACCAGCGCACGCGGGAGATCAGCGATATCCGCGTGATCCTCGAGACCGGCGTCGCCGACCGGATGATCGCCAATGTCACGCCGGCGGCCATTGCCGAGTTGCGCGGGCTCGCCCGGCAGTTCGACGAAATGTCGTTCCGCGGCTCCATCATGGAGCATTACGACGCCAACCTCGCCTTTCACCGCGCGCTTCTGCTTCTTGCCGGCAATTCCGAGCTCGTCGACGTCGTCGCCGAAATCCGCCAGCGAACCGTATCGGCCCCCGTCTCGCAATGGCGCACGCGGGCGCGCATCGAACAATCGGCGCGCGAACATCATTTGATGGTCGATGCGCTCGAAGCCCGCGATCTTGCCGAATTGAAGCGGCTGATCGAGATCCACATCCGCCAGGCGCCGATCAGGGCGTGAGCCTCAGCTCGGCACTTGACGATGTGTACTTACCTATTGCGAACCAAGCAGGATAGAAAATGTAAATTATCAACGGCAGCAAAAGCAAAACGCTTATGTCGATAATTGCGCTTTATACATTAGCCTCAGCAATAAATATTTACTTAATAAATTATTACAAAAACTACCATTCATATTTACCGCAGTACTGTATATTTCTATTCAGTTACCTCGGATGCGCGATGTTTGCTGACGACAAAAAATTTTCATTACACTTTGGGAGGCTTAACGATAAGGGATTCCGCGTCGCGGTAAGAACATTATCCTGGGTGCTGACCGCCATCAGTTTTCTCGGCATTTTCTTCATGGAGAGGGAGGCACAAGGTGGCTCGATCAAGGACGTCAGCCAGTACAGCATAATCCTCCTGCTCAACATTATTTTCTATCAAGAGATAAAAAGACTGCTGTTTTCACGATCCTGATCGTAACCGCCACCAGTACCGCGCCGATCGCGGACATGGCGAAAGCCGCCTTCAGGTCGCAGCCCGTGACGGCCTTGTGCCTGGGATCGTGGCTAAGCGCCCTCACCCTCAAAAGCAGCACCTCGGTTTCCTTGGGTGAGGATACGCGGCGCGTCGTCCGGTAGGTTATCGAGAAACCTCTCGCGGGCGCGGGGCAGCGAGGGTGATCAGGTCAGCCGTCATACTGGCCCCGTTTGACGTCATGCGAAGGCTTCACGAAGCCGCGAATTTCACCGTCACTCCGCGCTGCCGAAAGTATGCCTGCATCAGCTTCCTGCCGGAACGATTGTTCTGCACGAGCCTGGCCGGGTCGAATACGGCTTCTTTCAAACCCTCCCGCGCCAACGCTGCCTTGAGGGTCGCAATATGCATGTCAATGTCGGCATTGTCCGCCTGGAGCGATTCATAAATGCGGTTTGTTGCATCTGCTACGGTCGGTTCGCTCACTATTATACTCCTGTTGCTGCGTGGCTGGCGGTAGCCACATTCGTCGGCTTGACCCTATTGTGAAGAAAAATGCCCACGTCAATGGGTGACGATGGATTGGAGCATCGCGTCCGCTTTCGATAATGCGGCACCGGAAGCAGACCAGGAACTACAGCGCCGCGCGTCTTATCAGACGCGCAAAGGTCGCTGTAGCACTTTGAAGTGCTGCATGTTTTTGTCCTTTAACCGGCTACGATTAAAGGAAACATGCAGTAGCTCCCTTCGATCGAGACGGCACGGCCGCTTCTCGCCAGAGATGGCGATCTGCTCGGCCCGTTTCAGGCCTGCTCAAGCTCAAGAATGTTCCCCTCGGGATCGCGTGCATAGACGATGAGATACGGCTTATCCTTCATCCCAAAGTCCGTGATGTCGCCAATCTGGCTTCCACCTGCCTGAATGTACGGCGCGAATATCGCCCATCTGGAATGACAGGTGCCCAAGGCCAGGCTCGTTCACCCTTGGCTGGCCCCGATCATGCATGACCTTGTGCTCATGAATTTCCAGGAAAGGGCGGTCGAGTGCGGGGAATTTGAGCCAGATCGAGTAGATCTCGGAGTTCTCAATCCCATTGCCTCTCGACACTTTTTCTCCGGACAACATCCTGGGTTCGCGAAGGGGCTCGCATTTCAAGACGTTCATGTAAAACGCGGCGAGCGCATCCGCGTCGCGGGCGACCAAGTTGATGTGTGCGAGCTTCATGCGGCTATCCTGGTGAGGAGGCAATCGTACAGATTGGTCGGGAAAGCAGAAGGGGCTGCGGTCGGCCGACTGTGGTCCTTGGGCACGCTGGGCACGCACACCCACGGAGTATAGGACTCCATGAATTGGAACGCCGGTTGCGATTGACCGGAGCGCGGCGAAAGCTAACCGCCAAACAGGATCGTCACCGCCACCAGCACCGCGCCGATCGTCGTCATCGCAAAGGCCATCGGCCAGGGGCTGCGCCCCATATATTGCCCGAGCCGCGCGCCGACGACGAAGAGCATGACGAGCGCAATACCGTTCGAAACGCGCATCGCCAGCGCGACATCGTCGATCAACAGGAAGGGAATGCTGGGCGGCAGCGTCGAGGTGACGACGAGCAGGAAGATGGCGAAAGCCGCTTTCAGGTCATGCCCCGTCACCGCCCTGTGCCTGGGATCGGAGGAAAGCGCCCTCACCCGGAGCAGCAGCGCCTCGGTCTCCTTTGGTGAGGACACGCGGCGAACGTCGTCCGGCAGGCTTTCCAGGAACATTTCGCGGGCGCGGGCAAGCGGCTCGCGCCGGAGGGCGTCAAGGAAGCCGCGGCGGCGCACCCGCTCGACAGCCGTCGTCAGCACATACATGACGCCATCGACGATACCCCAGGCGATGTTGCAGCCGAGGGCGGCGACGAGCACGGCATTGACCCCACCCTCGCTGCCCGTGACCGTGCTCATCGTTCCCGTGAAGGAAAGCGCCATCAGCAGCCCGAAGATGATTTCCGAGAGGCGATCGATTGGATCGAGAACGGGGCGTGGATGGTCGCTCAAGGTTGTTCGCCCCGCGAGAAGAACCGAAGGGTGGAAGACAGGGGGCGGAAGGCGGCGAACCGCATGCGACCTCCCTATTGCATCTGCAGGTCGGCGAAAGCGTCACGCACATGATCGGCAACGGCCAGTACCGGTGCCGGCGCGTCAGTAATCACCTGCAGGCCGATATTGTAGTGGCCGAGATCCGGCAGGCCGTCGCGCTCGCCGAGCTGCACCATTTCGCCCTGAACGAGGTAGCGCGGCAGCGGCGCGATCGCGAGGCCGGCGAGAACGGCGGCGCGCTGGCCGGTAGTATAGGCGCTCAAGAAAGCGATGCGGAACTTGCGGCCCGCGCGCGACAGCTTCTCCACCGCATCGGCCCGCCAGACACAGCCATCCTCCCACATCGATACCGGCAGCGGATCCTTCAGATGCGCGTTGCCGCACTTGGCGCCGGCCCAGACCAGCTTCTCCTGCATCAGGATTTCGCCGTTTCTCGGCGTTCCCTCGGTGAGGCTGTTGAAGATGGCAATGTCGAGCCGGTGCTCGTCGACCTTCTTGCGCATGGCATTGCTCATGCCGATCGACACGTCGATCGTCACGTTCGGATAGGACTCCGCAAAACGCTTCAGCACTTCAGGCAGGATGCGTTCGCCGACATCCTCGGGCGCACCGACACGCACGACGCCATTCATGTCCGGCAGCAGGAAGCGCGACACCGTTTCATTGTTGAGCGACAGCAGCCGGCGGGCAAAGCCGAGCAGCATTTCCCCTTTCGGCGTCAGCGTCACCGAGCGCGCGTCACGTAGGAAGAGCGTGCTGCCGAGCATTTCCTCGAGCTTCTTGATCTGCATCGAGACCGCAGACGGCGTGCGATAGACGGTTTCGGCCGCGGTGGTGAAATTGCCGGTCTCGGCGATGGCGACAAAGGTCTTCAGCACGTCCATTTCAAGAAGCGGAAGCGCGTGGCGCATCATCATGTTCATGGCGGCATCCTCGATCAGAAAAACTGAAAGATAAGTTCACTTCATTTCGTTTGATTGAACATCAGCAATGACCGATAGTCAAGCTCAAGGACGACGAAGGAAGGAGAAGCCCATGTCCGCCGCCGCGCTTGTTATCGCCGCTTCGAAGAGTTCCCTGTGTAACAGCCCCGCGTCGCAGGTAGTGGTACAGATTCAGGATCGAAGGAGCAACGACATGGTCCTCAACACCCTTACCCAAGTGATCGCCGTACTCGACGGCGTTGTCCGGCAGAGACGCGAAAAGCAGATCGCACGAAATCGGGTGGAAGCCCGGCGCGAACTGGCAAAACTGCCGAAGAGAGTCCGCGACGACGTGATGTTTGCGGACCCGCTAATCAATCACCAAGTTTGATGGAAAGCATCAAACATATTCGTTGGAATGATAGATCGGGTTGCGCCATATATACGATTATGGTCGCGACCTGCTGAGACACTCAGAAGGAGCCATGAAATGTCCAACATTCAGTTTTCATCGGCCTCGGAACGGGCATCCTCCCACTCGTCCCTTCCGGGTCTCTTCAACCTGCGCGTCCGTGCCTGGGCAGCGTGGAAGCGTCATCGCCAGGAACGCGCACTGGAAAACCTGTCCTATGACACGCTGAAGGACATCGGCTTCCCGTCGGTGGACGATGCGGTGCATAAGACCGAACAATGAATGACGGCTTGACCGGCCCCGGGCCGGTCGAAGCAGCCGGATACGATGAAGGGCATTGCCGAGAAGGCGGTGCCCTTTTTCTTTGCGCCCACCCCATCTTTCTTGAGCGAGAGCTGCCCCGCCGATGGTTTAAACGGCTTCGACAATGCGGCAGGTGCGGAAGCCAAAGACCCGGCCCATCTTTGCCGCGCGCAGAGCCTGGGTAAGCCGGTCACTGAGAAAGAATAGGCGGATCAAGGGTGGGCTCACCCACAGATCAGAGCCCTCAAGTGGACTGACGGCCACATCGCCATCGAGAAGATGCGGCCTCATTGTCAAAAGGCCATTGTCGAATTCGATGACCTTTTGCGATTGACTACGCAGGAACGTATCCTTGCGCTCGCCGATGTTCAGACAAAAGTACTCTCCCTCCACCAGCGTCGTGCGGTCATGCTGGAAAAGCTTGATCGGATAGAGCGAGGAATGGCCGAGATCGAATTGCCGCAGCACCTCGGCGCAGGCCGCCGAAACCACCACCACTCCTGCGGCAAGCACGAGATCCGCCTGCTTCTTTTCCTTCTTGTCCGGATATTCGGCAAAGATCTCCTTCGGGAAATGCTCCGCAGACATCCGTTCGCCGGCTTCATTCAATTCGGCCATCTGGCCGAGGCCCATCCCCGTCGGCAATGGATCAGCCGTAAACCCCTTGATCCGTGATGAGTCCATGAAGGCGCGGCTGGCCCAGACCCGTACGTTTTCCGATTGCGGCATAGCGGCATAGCCTCCTGCAATTCGAGCCACATGCGTACAGAGCCCCTCCTGGCAAAGCGCGATGCATTGCCAAGCTGTGAAACGGTCTGGCGCCATCGGTGATTGTGCCCAATGAGGATCACTACCATTTAACACTTACTAATACAATCGCTGCCTGCTGCCTCCACACAGAACCCGATCTGATTGAATCGCGGAGGATTTCAAGTCAGCGATTTGATTTGATCCGCTCTCCGGAGACCGGCAACAGGCTGAGAGTGCTGTCGGCGGATTCTCCTGCGCGGGACTAGGGTTGTCGTTGCGACACGTCCAATACATCGCCAGCTGAGCGAGACTTGTCTTATACCGACACCCGCCTCCGTGCCGAAAGAGTCGCAATCGGCAAACACAACCCTGGAGCGCGCTTTGTGATTGTTGCGTATCTCTGGCAGTTCTTGTCAGATAACGTCAACTGTGCTGGAAAAACCGTCGCTTTCCTTACAAAAACCTGAAAGACCGGCGGAACCGCCTTTTGCCGCCCGATGTCGCAATGCGAAATCTCTTTGCGGTCGCTGCTTTCCATGCCAATGTCGCAAACAGACAAGCCGAAGAGTATCTTCCAAGCGACGAATATACGCCATCGCCAAGCATGGGAAGCCTCATGAACAAGCCACTGACCAAAAAGCGTTCTCTCGTCTTCTTCCTGGTGCCGAACTTTTCCATGCTGCCCTTTTCGGCGGCGATCGAAACGCTCCGCATCGCCAACCGCATGCTCGGCTACGAGGCCTATACCTGGCGCCTCGCTTCGTCCGACGGCGAAAAGGTCCTGTCGTCGAGCGGGATCGCGCTCGAGGTCAACTCGTCGCTCGCCGACGAGCGCAAGTTCCTCGGCGGCGAGAACCGCCCGTCGATGGTGCTGGTCTGTTCCGGCATCTATGTCGAGGATTTCAACAACAAGTCGGTCAATGCCTGGCTGCGCGAGGTCTATAACCGCGGCGTCGCCGTCGGCAGCCTCTGTACCGGCGCCCATGTGCTGGCGTCTGCCGGCCTTTTGACGGGCAAGCGCTGCGCCATCCACTGGGAAAACCTTCCGGGCTTTTCCGAAAGCTTCCCGCAGGTCGACGTCTATGCCGACCTCTACGAGATCGACAGCAACATCTACACCTGCGCCGGCGGCACCGCCTCGCTCGACATGATGCTGAACCTGATCGACCAGGATTTCGGCGAGAACCTCGTCAACCGCGTCTGCGAACAGGCGCTGACCGACCGCGTGCGCGGGCCCCATGACCGCCAGCGCCTGCCGCTGCGCGCCCGCCTCGGCGTGCAGAACGCCAAGGTGCTGTCGATCATCGAGCTCATGGAGGCAAATCTCGCCGAGCCGCTGTCGCTGCTCGAAATCGCCGAGGGCGCCGATCTCTCGCGCCGCCAGATCGAACGGCTTTTCCGCCAGGAAATGGGCCGGTCGCCGGCCCGCTACTACCTGGAGATCCGCCTCGACCGCGCCCGGCACCTGCTCATCCAGTCGTCGATGCCGGTCGTCGAAGTGGCGGTTGCCTGCGGCTTCGTCTCCGCCTCGCATTTCTCGAAGTGTTATCGCGAACTCTACAACCGCTCGCCGCAGCAGGAGCGCGCCGACCGCAAGCTGACGCTGCAGATGGCGCGGTAAAGACCGACATAAAGACCAGTCGAAGGGCGGAGCGATCCGCCCTTTTTCGTTTTGCCTGTGACACGTTTGGCTTGCGTCGTCGCGCCGCTTGCACGCTCCTTCTTTTTGGGTTGAATGGCTGGCGTTTCAGAACAAGAGGCAATGCTTCCTATGGCACCCGTCGAAATCAATCCTGCCAAAGTCCACGAATTCAGGGATTTGCAGTGCTTCTACGACTGGCTCGGCGCCCATCATCAGAGCGAGGACGAGGTCTGGATCAAGACGCACAAGGTGAACTCCGGGCTAGCCTCGATCACGCCCAAGGAAGCGATCGATGTGGTGCTTTGCTGGGGCTGGATCGATGGCGTGCGCAAGGGGCTGGACGACAAGAGCTTCCTGCAGCGCTATTCGCCGCGCGGCAAGAAGAGCATCTGGAGCAAGATCAACGTCGACAATGTCGCCCGGCTGATCGAAGAAGGCCGTATGACCGAGTTTGGCCTGCGCCAGGTGGAAGCAGCCAAGGCTGATGGCCGCTGGGATCGGGCCTATGCCAGCGGCAAGGACATGCAAATCCCCGACGACCTGCAGGCGGCGATCGATGCCGAGCCCAAGGCGAAAGAAATGCTCGCCAAGCTCAGCGCCCAGAACCGCTTCGCGCTCGCCTTCCGCACCCACAACATGAAGACCGAGGCCGGTCGCAAAAAGAAGATCGAGGCCTTCGTCGAGATGCTGAAGCGCGGCGAGACGATCTATCCGCAGAAGCTGAAATAGAACGCCGCAGCCGCGCCTGCCAACTTCACGCTATGGCTAAGCGCGCCCGAACCGCTGGCTCGGCTCTTCGGCGCCTGTGACGGCCGGCGGACCGAAGCGGTTGTCGCCCTCTTCTCCCGCAAGGAAGCCCAGCATCACAAGGCCCAGGAGCGGCCCGACGACCGGGACAAACAGCGCAAGGTTCCACCATCCGGAGCGACCGTGGTCGTGCCAGCGCTTGGTGTTGACGGTGAAGCTGAAATAGAGGTTTGCGATGAGGATAATGAAGACAAGCGAATGCATGAGGCTGAAGCCCGCCGCATAGTTATCGACGCCCGAAAGCGCCAACAGCGCCGCTCCGGCGAACATTGCCGCCACCGTCGCAATCCAGACAACGATCTGCGCCAACCACCAGGTCTGGCGTCCGATACGACCATCAAAACTCGTAAAAGTCTGCGAATTCACGTCGTCCCCTCCCCATCGGCTTCTCCGCATCCAGGCGCGCCTCCGCGCTGGCCTGCCCTTCCCCTCATATAGAAGATTCGCTAATAAACGCGTAGATGTCATGGCGACAGAAAGCGCTTCATGGTTGCGTAAACAAGTCGCCTCGGAGCTGCCCTCCGGAGCCGTTGGAAGCGCCTCGCTCTCCGCTCCCTCCGCTCAAGGACCAGCCCCACAAACGAGTGCGACCCTAACCGTGGAAGGCGCGCTCCAGTTCGGCGATGTCGAGTTTGATCATGCCCAGCATCGCCTCCGTCGCCCGCTTGGCGCGCTCGCGGTCCGAATGGGCGACCATGTCGCCAAGCACCCGTGGCGCGATCTGCCAGCAGAGGCCCCAGCGATCCCGGATCCAGCCGCATTGCTCGGGCTCTCCGCCGTTATCGAGGATCCCGCTCCACAGCCGGTCGATTTCCTCCTGGCTGTCGCACTGGATCATGATCGAGAAGGCATGGTTGAACGGGTCGAGCGGCCCGGCTTCGAGGGCCATGAACTGCTGATTGCCAAGCATGAACTCGATGACCTGAACGCTGCCGGGCGGTCCGCTCGGGCTTTCCGCCGGCAAGGTGGTGATGCGCGTGATCGCCGAGTTGGGAACGAGGGAAATATAGAAGTCGACCGC
This sequence comes from Ensifer sp. Root278, assembly GCF_001429285.1. Classification (GTDB taxonomy): domain Bacteria; phylum Pseudomonadota; class Alphaproteobacteria; order Rhizobiales; family Rhizobiaceae; genus Ensifer. The sequence continues at coordinate 704,830 of NZ_LMJJ01000040.1, read as the reverse complement.
CTCGCGCGCTTCCTTCGCAAACCAGAGATTTGAAACAACATTCGTCATCTGTCGGCTCCTCTTCGTACCGCTTGATCATGTGCGGGTAACCAAAGGACGTTCGACTTCGTTCCAAGCCGACACGTGGCGCATCTTTTTTCTGAAGGCAGGCCTGCGGCTCGGGCCGGGAGCTTACGACGCCAGCGCGTCGAGCAGTGCCAGTTCCGAGATCACCCGGTTCCGGCCAGCGTGCTTGGCCATATAGAGAAACTGGTCGGCAGCGTGCAGGTAGTTTTCGAAAGCTTCCGACGTCTCGATGGTGGCAAGGCCGATCGACACGGTGATCGTCAGTTCCTCGTCGTCGGCGACGATCCGCGATTTCGCCAGCTCCAGCCTGAGCGCATCGCAGAAGGCGAAGGCGCGGCGCACATCGCAGCCGTTGAAGAGGATGCCGAACTCCTCGCCGCCCAGGCGGGCAAGCAGGTGCTCCTCGCCCACCAGCACCGCCAGGCGCTTGGCCACGTGTCTCAGCACGATATCGCCGATCTCGTGGCCGTAGGTGTCGTTGAGCCGCTTGAAATGGTCGATATCGAGTATGGCGATCGCCGTCGGCTCGCCGCGCCTCAGGCACTGCTCCACCAGGCGCGGGCCTGCAAGAAAGAAATGGCGGCGGTTGTAGAGATCGGTGAGATAGTCGCTGGCCGCCTGCCGCTGCAGCGTCTGCAGGCGCTTCTGGATGCTGGCGGCTTGCGCGATGCGGCCGTTGAACTCCGCTTCGAGGAACGGTTTCTGGATGAAGTCGGTACCGCCTGCTTCGAGAAAGCGGGCGCCCGCCCTTCGGTCGCCGCTGTCGGAAAGCCCGATCACCGGCAGCGCGCCATCGCCCTGCCGGCGTTCCACTTCGGCAAGAAGTGCTGCCCCGGTCATGTCGGCGAGATCGAGATCGGTGACGACCAGATCGACCGCCTCGCCGCTGTCGAGCACCTGCAGCGCATCGGCAGCGGACGCGACCTCGCAGACGGAAATCCGCTGCTTTCTCAGAATGCCGGCAAGCTCGCTGCGCGAGGCGGCATCGGAATCGGCAAGCAGCACCGTCGTCTTGCCATTGGTCAGCGCACGGTCGACGGCGCCGATCAGGAGGTTGATCGATTCAGGCTGATGCTTGATGACGCAATCGAGCACGCCGCGCCCGAGGATCTCTTCGCGCGTTTGGTCGTTGAAGGCTGCGGTGAAGACGACGGCCGGCACCTGATGGGCAAGAACGAATTCGAGCGCCTCGCAATTGGGCGCGTCCGGCAGGTTGAGGTCGAGCACGGCGAGCGAGAAGCTTTCCGGCGCCTGCTCCAGCGTTTCCCTGAGCGCCGCAAGCGAGCTGCAATGGGTGACGCGGATGCCGTGGACGGACTCGAGCCCGTATTTCAGCGCCGTCGCGAACATCCGGGAATCTTCGACAAGGAGCATGCGCTTGTCGCTGTGCTTTTGCACAGAATTCAGCCGGCCTGGCGTGCGGCGCAATCTCACGTCCCTGCAACCCCTCTCGAGCCGCAGGCGTGCTTCCCTTGAAGGGGGTGACGCTGGCTCCGAATATATGAATAGACCTGCCACTGACCGCACCGACCCACTGGCCGGCGTGGTCTGGTGTGACCGGGCTCCCCGCTCCTGCTGGGGCGGATTGAAGACCGATCGGATTGCAATTTCGTTAATGGAGCAACCTGCGCGCGGGATTTCGCGCAGATTGCCACAAAATTTTGGGGATTATTTCTCGTATCAGGCCGAAGCTTGCGCCGGAACCCTAACCTTTTCGCTGAGGGTGCGGATCTTCGTCAGTGTGTCCAGGTTCTGGTTGACGCGGCAGTAGAATTCCTCATTGACGAAGGGGCGGACGATGAAGTCGTTGCCGCCCGCTTTCAGGAAACGCGCCGACAAAAGCCGGTTGGTGGAGGACGAGACGCCGATGATGCGCAGCTGATGCGGCCCGTAGGAACCGCGGATGCGCCGCGTCAGCTCGAATCCGTCGATATCGGGCATGTTGTAGTCGGTGATGACGAGGCCGATATCGGGATTGCTCTTGAGAAGTTCGAGCGCGGCTGCGCCGCTGTCGGCCGAGCTGGTGCGGAAATTGTAGCGCTTCAGCTGTGTCGTCAGAAGTGCGCGCGCCGTCGGGCTGTCGTCGACGATCAGCACGTGGTGCTTGTGGTTGGTGAGGAAGCGGCAGACCGATTCCGCCAACATGTCGACGGCGAAGACGCTATCCTTGATAACGTAGTCGACGATCTCCTTGGCGAGGATCTTTTCGCGCGTCGACTCCTGGAACGAGCCGGTAAAGACGACGGTCGGCACGCTCATGTCGATCAGATAGTTGAGCGCCTCGCCGTTCTCCGCCCCCGGCAGGTTGATGTTGGAGATGGCGAGCGACGCCGGAAAAGTCGCGTTTTCGACCGCGAACTGCAAATCGTCATAGTCGCGGCAGACGATGACATCGATGTCGAACAGCTCTTTCAGCCGCTTCGAAACCATCGACGAGAAGAGGTTGGAGTCCTCGGCGAGCACGATACGGTGCTGGGCAAGGGATTCGCCGGAATAATACATTCCGGAAATGCCAAAAAACGACATTGAACGCCTATGTGAAAGAGTGTTCCCCTACAGCGCCCAAGCGTTCTTCGTGCCCGCAAAGTCACTGTAACTTGCAGCCGCCATGCTAGAGGAGAAAGGCTTTCTCTGGTGTTAATGAGCGACCGGCGAAATAACGAGGTCGTGTGCCACCATGGCGCGTCTTGCCGCCGGATGCCACCATCCCGTCAATCCCTGGACGTCCCGCCACGCCGCGCCTCCGCCGTCTTGCGGATGACTTCGGCGATCTCCGGATTGCTGCTCGACAGCATCTGGAAGTCCTCCGCATAGAGCGACAGCAGCGAGACCTCCGTGGCTGCGCTGACGGTCGCCGAGCGCGGCTCGCCCGTGATCAGCGCCATTTCGCCGAAGAAGCTGCCGGGGCCGAGTTCGATGGGTGTCGGCGAAGGGGTCGTAATGCTGACGCGGCCCTCGACGATGAAGAACATCTGGTCGCCCGCCTCGCCCTTGCGGCAGATGATGGCACCCGCCGGAACCACCCGCGGGCGCAGTGCCCGCACGATCTCGACGAAGGCGGCCGAGCCGAGCTTCTGGAACAACGGCACGGCCGCAACCAGCTGCCAGTTGCGCACAAAATCCTGGCGGCGCACCTCCTCGAAGAAGCCGGTGGCAAGAATGCCGGCCCACAGCGCGAAGATGCCAATGCCGCACATCATGACGAGGCCCGCCAGCACCCGACCGGCAAAGCTCATCGGAATCTCGTCGCCATAGCCCGTGGTCGAAAGTGTCACCACCGCCCACCACATGGCCTGGGGAATGCTGCCGAACTTGTCCGGCTGGATATCGCGCTCGATGAGATAGGCAAAAAGCGATGCGCCGAAGAGAACGATGCCGAAGACCGAGGTGACACCGACGAGATTGGGTGCCGCCCGCGCCACCACCCGGCCAAGCAGCCGGAAGAAGGTGAAATGACGCAGCGGCTTCAACAGCCAGATACCGCAATAAAGGCTCTGGTCACGCGGGCCAGCGAGAAGAAATCCGGCAAGCGGAACCACGACGGCAAGCAGATCGATGATGAGTTCGGGCGTCCGCCCGCGATCGTCCTTCGCCCGCTGCCGGATCACCGTATCGGCCAGTTGCAGAACATAGATGGCCCAGATACCGGCAAGCACAAGCTCCAGCGACAGCTTGGCCGTCAGGCCAATATCCCGCGCCGTCAGCGCCGCGACCGTAATAAGCCCCGCCGCCGCCAACAGCCCGTTGAGCGGCGCGGAGATTTTCAGGAAAGGCCGTGCCGACATTCACTCCCCCAGCGACCCGCGCTCTCAGGCGATACCTCGGCCCGACATGCCAGCAGCGCAGTAACGCTTTGATCTTAAGCACAATTCCATCGATGAATCGACGCTTAATTAAGGGATGGTAGATTGACAGTGACGCGCGCTCTAGTAGCGCGTGTCGACCGGCCCTTCGTCGGCTGCCCGTTCGCGATCCTCCTGGTACTGTTCGGCCCCCTCGACCGGCCTTAGCCATGGCTCGCGCCGCTTGATCCAGAGCTCGTAGCTCGGCTTAAGCGAGGTCGGCGCGTCGGACAGGATACCGAGCTTGACCTCCGCCTCACGCGCATCGACCGAAAAAACCCGCGACCCGCAACCGGGACAGAAACACCGTCCCTGAAACTCCGACGTGTCGCCGGTACGTTCAAATTGATCCGCGGGCCAGATGCCATAGAAGGTGAAGGCCGAACCGCTTTCCTTCCGGCAATCCATGCAGTGGCAGATACCGACGCGCAGAGGTTCGCCACGAAGCGATACTTGCACCTGGCCGCAGAGGCATTTTCCCGAGAAGATCCTCATGTGTCTCATCCTGCTTCGCAACTGCTGGATCCGGAAAACGACAGAGGCGGGTGTTGGGTTCCCGCGGGGCGGTTCGGCTTCGATCTCACGCGGTCGCGCAAAAAATGCGCGCTATGCGGCGAGGTCTTTTTGGTCGGAACCTTTGTCCGTCCCATGGCTTCTGCAAATTGTAAACGGAGGAATCAAACCATGGCACATGCCGACGAACAGGAGATCATCGATCTCGAACAGGAATTCTGGCGAACCATCCTGGAGAAGGATACCGAGGCGTCCGTGGCCATGCTGCCCGAACGGTCGATCGTCGTGGGGGCGCAAGGGGCGGCCATTCTTACCCGCGATGACTATCGCAGGATGGCCGACCAGGCCGAAGGTTCCTGGAAGCTCAACGCGTTTCGCCTCGACGACGTCAGCGTCATCTTTCCGCGCGAGGACGTCGCCGTCATCGCCTACACGGTGACGGAAGAGATGGAAGTCGAGGGAGAGCCTTTGACGATAAAGGCGGCCGACGCCACCACCTGGATCCGCAAGGACGGTGGATGGCTGGCCTCCTTGCACACGGAATCGGTGCTCGGCGATCCCTTCGGCCGCGACCGCAAGGCGGCGTAGAGCACGCGATCGACCCATGTGCGGCGAGGCTATTTCAGCCTCGTCGCCAAGGCGGATTAAAGTGGCGGGAAAGCCGGCTAGGGCCAATCTCCGGCACGCGAACCCACACCGACAAACTGGCTGCCCCGCCGGTTCTTTTCGGTGTAGGATGCAATCATGAGTGACGCTCAGCCTCTCTTCGACATGCTGCGCCAAAACGTGCAGCCTGACATCGCCGGCGTATTGGAGCGATTTGTCCGGGAAGCGCCGGACCGCAAGCTCTGCCGCGTCAATGCGCTCGCCTTTGCCGCCGAGCATCGGCTCGACGAAGAAAAGGTCATCGCCGCCTTCCTGCATGCCTCACGCCTCGGGCTCTTCGAGCTGTCGTGGAATGTGCTCTGCCCCGGGTGCGGCGGTGTGCTTGACAGCAATACCTCGCTGAAGACCGTGCAGAGCGACACCTATACCTGCTCGCTCTGCGCCGCCGGCTATGAGCCGACGCTCGACGAGATGGTGGAAGTGACCTTCACCGTCAACCCGCGGGTACGCCACATCGAGGCCCACAACCCGCACGAGCTGCCGCCGCTCGAATATTTCCGCCAGGTCTACTGGGGCTCCGGCATAGATTTGCCCGAGGACGACTACGAGGCCCAGGTCGACGATTTCATGATCGAGGCGCTCGAACTGCCGCCCGGCGAAAAGGCGGTCATCTCGCTGCAGATGCCGGCGGAATTCATCATCGTCTTCGAGCCGGTGACCCATGCCGCGCAATTCATCGACGTCAAGGGCGAGCCGACCAAGGAGCGGCGGACGCTGTCGCTCGTCTTCGATCGCGGCCACCGGCACGACGAGGCGTTGACCATGCAGCCGGGTCCGCTGCGCATCCAGGTGGAAAACCATACGGATGTGCGCACCCTGCCCTCGGTCTGTATCGCCAATGACACCCTGCACGATATCCTCGGCCGCCGGCGTCCGTTCCTCACCGCCAAGCGGCTGCTTTCCAACCAGACCTTCCGCGATATCTACCGCACCGACACGATCGACGTAGACCAGCGGCTGAAGATCACCAGCCTCACCTTCCTCTTCTCGGATCTGCGCGGCTCCACCGAACTTTACGAGCGGGTCGGCGATCTCGCAGCCTTCGATCTGGTGAAGACCCATTTCAGCGCAGTCAACGAGATCGTTGCCGCCGAGGCGGGCGCCGTGGTCAAGACGATCGGCGACGCGGTCATGGCAACCTTCCCGACGCCAGACCGAGCGGTTGCGGCGGCCATGCGCATGCGCGAGGCGATGCGACAGCTCAACGAGGACCGGGGCTCCGAGGATCTGCTGTTGAAAATCGGCATCCACGAGGGGCCGTGCATCGCCGTCAACCTCAACGAGCGCCAGGATTATTTCGGCCAGACGGTCAACATCGCTTCGCGCGTCCAGCATCTCGCGAGTTCGCGCGAGATCTTCGCCACCAGCTCCGTGCTCGACGACCCGCGCACCTCCGGCCTGCTCAGCGACCGCGGCCTCAATCCGCAGTCGCACAATGTCGCTCTTCGCGGCATCACCAACGAGATCAGTATCTTCTCGATCCCGTGAACGGTCATGACCTGCTTGCGGCATGCAGCCGTCGCCCGCCGGCGGCGTCCATCCGCACCGCTTCCCAGCGACCGCGCAATTCCACCCCGTTTTTGAGGACACATGCAGCAGTGACGACCTGCTGCTTTTCGCGCTCGAAACGCGGGGAGCGCTGATGATATCGTGGCCGGGCGAATACCGGCGAGAAGTAATTTTTCCGCCATGGTCGATTCCGCAGAGGCTCAAGCGTCTATGTGGTCGGATGGCTGCGATGGGCGTGGCCATCATTCCCGGGAGGCATGACGATGCAATATGCGTTGCTGATCTATGAAGACGAAGCAATCTATGGCCCTGACAAGGCAGGGCCGGCCATGGAGGAGATCGTCAGTTGCCATATGGCGTTCAACAGGGAACTCGGTTCGGCCCGCATCGGCGGCGCCGGATTGAAGGGCACGGTGAGCGCGACGACCATTCGCACGAAGAACGGCGCAAAGAGCGTCCATGACGGACCCTATGCCGAGGCGAAGGAGCAACTGGGCGGGTTCTACTTGATCGAGGCACCGGACCTCGATGCGGCGATCGCCATTGCCCGAAAGGTTCCCGTGCTGCAGGACGGCGCGATCGAGATCGGCCCGCTGCTGGGCGGCGCGTGAGCGCGGACCTGCTGGCGGCGGCGGTCAGGCAGGCAGGCGGGCGCATCGTCGCCGCGCTCGCCGCCCGCTATCGCGATCTCGATCTCGCCGAGGAGGCCTTCGCCGAAGCCTGCGCGCGTGCCGCAGGGGCCTGGAGCCGCGAGGAACCGCCCCGCGATGCCGCCGCCTGGCTCTACCGGACCGCAGAGCGCTGTGCGCTCGACTGGCTGCGACGCCGGCAGGTACGGCAACGGTTGCGGCCGGACCCGCCGCCACCGACGCCGACCGTGGAGGACGAGATGTCGGACGATGCCAGCCTCATTCCCGACGAGCGCCTGCGGCTCATCTTCGTCTGCTGTCACCCGGCCGTGGCGCCCGAGGCGCGCGCCGCGTTGACGCTGCGGCTTGTCTGCGGGCTTTCGACCCTGGAGATCGCCGAGGCGTTCCTGCTGACGGAAGCAACGCTCGCCCAGCGGCTCGTGCGCGCCAAACGCAAGATCGCCGAAGCCGGAGTGCCCTTCGAAATTCCGGGCCCGGATGCCTGGCCTGAGCGTCTCGAAGCGGTCCTGTCGACAATTGAAATCGCCTACTCCAAAGCCCATGAGGATGCCGCCGGCGCTGGCCCACATGCCGCCTATGCCGAGGAGATGCTGGGCGCGACACGGGTGCTGGCCGAACTGCTGCCGCGCGAGCCGGAAGTGCTCGCGCTCGCCGCAACGGTCCGCTATGCCGAAGCGCGCCGGCCGGCACGGCTTGACGACGGCGGCGTGATGGTGCCGCTTGCCGAACAGGATCCGCGCTTCTTTGACCGGGCGCGGATTGCCGAGGCGGAAGCTTACCTGCATCAGGCCGCCCGCTTGAACCCGGCCGGCCCACGCGCACTTCATGCCGCCATCCACAGCGCCTGGTGCGCGAGGTGCAGCCTGGAAGAACCGGCGCCCTGGCCGGCCGTGTTGCGCCTCTACGACGCGCTGCTGACGCTTGGCGACGATCCCGTGGTGCGGCTCAACCGGGCAGTGGCCCTCAACGAGGTCATGGGCGCGGCTGCGGCGCTTGCCGAGATCGAAGCGCTAAACGGCGCTGGACTCGCAGCCTTTCGCCCCTACCACGCCGTCCGTGCCGCGCTCCTTACTAAGGTGGGAAGGAAGGTGGAGGCGCGCGATGCCTATCGGCGCCTGCTCGCGCTCGCCCCGCCGTCGGCCGAGCGATTGTGGCTGGAGAAATGTCTGGCGACGCTCGAGCATTGAGCCGGAGGGCGAAGCGTCAACGACGCAGCGGCGTGGCAGCCTGCTCAAAGACCGCGGCCTCAATCCGCAGTCGCACAATGTGGCTCTGCGCGGCATCACCAACGAGATCAGCATCTTCTCGATCCCGTAAGCTCGCCCGGCGCCTCCGCGGACCGACCCGCAGCCAAGGTACAAAACGCCTCTCTTCCGGGCTTGCGCCATCTGAAGAAATCAGACCACCGGCGGTATCAGCGTCAGCACGTCGCCGTCATCAGGGATCACCAGCTTCGTCAAGGGGATGCCATGGGCATCGGTGGCTGCCCTGAGCTCCCTTCGGCTGACCGTCGCGTGATCCAGCGCCTCCATATGCGTTGCAATGACGGTGCTGTTTTTCGCCATCTCGCAGACCTTGATCGTCTGCTCGGCATCCATGACGATGAGATCGCCATTCCACTTCGCTCCGCAGGAATGGGTGACGATGATGTCAGGCTTCGTTTCGCGGATCGTCTTCTCGATTGCTGGATAGAAGACCGTGTCGCCGGCCCAGTAGACCGTCGGCTCGCCCTTCGCCTCAAGGCTGAAGCCGATGACAGGCCCCATGTCCTGGACGACCGGACCGAGCCCATGGCTGCCGTCACGCCGGGTCAGCGTCAGCCCCTGCCAGCTGGCCTTGTCGGAAAGCGGCGTCACGTCGCGAAAGCCGGCGGCGCGGATCGCCTCCTCGTCGCCCGGCTGGCAGAGGATCGGCAGCCCCTTCGGCACCCGCTCCTTGGCGGTGTCGTCGAAGTGATCCTCATGCAGATGCGAGATGATGACGAGTTCGACACCGGCCAGGATGGTGTCGATATCGACCGGCAGCTCGACCGTCGGATTGGGCGAGCGCCCGGCAAAGGACGGCAGGCTGTCTTTCGGCCCGAGAAAGGGATCGATGAGCACGGTATGGCCGGCATAGTCGAGCTTGAGCGTGGCGTTGCGGATAAGCTGGAGTTTCATGGGGAGTCCTCCCTTGCCGGAAAGCGGTGACGGATGTCGCCGTGATCCTTGCTGAGGCGGCGGTAAAATCAAGAGCCGAAATTTGCCCTCTGCCACGCCGCCAAAAGGCGCGCGACGGCTTTCGGCCGGCGGACCTGAGACGCTCCAGCTAACGCCGCAGCGCCCGGATCGCCGCTTGCCACACGCAGCCTCACCGCCAGCCGCAATCCCACGGCTGGCCCCTTGCCGCCCGGTAACAGGCGAAGGCACGACCGCAGGAGTGCGTGGCGGCTATCGTCGTCCTGCCGCGGCCAGAGCCGCGGGAAAACATCTGCCGGAAGGCGACGTCCGCATTGTCGGGGCAGCCGGCAAAGCTCTTCTTTTTCAGCTCGGCCGGCGGGCTGATCGCTCGCGTGCCGGTGCTCTTCGCCGGTGTCTTGGCGGTGCCCTGGGTCGCGCTCGGCTCGGGCAGTTTGGCCTCGCGCCGGATCGTCACGCAACGGCCGTCTTTTGCCTCCTGGTTTCGCGCGCAGGCAAGCGGGCAGATCCGCGCCTTCTCGGCCTTCAGGCGCTCGAGCACGTCGCTGGAAGGTTCGAGCGTTGCGAGTTCAGCCTTGCTGTGCCTGGCAAATGCCTCCAGCGCCTTGCGGCTGCCGGCGCCCCACAGCCCATCCTCGCTGCCGGCCCGACAGCCGAGCCGGTTCAGCTGCTGCTGGATCGATCGGGTCAAGGCGCGATCGTCGGTACCCGCTGCGGCTGCGGCCGGATCAACGGCCGCCACGGCCTGGCCGGCGGGCACGTCGGTAACGCCCTCCGTTGCCGGGGCGGAGACCCGCTCGATGATGCGGATCTTGGCCTTCGCCAGGGATGCGAAAGCACCATCGGGATATTGCTGCAGATAGGCGTCGAACAGATCGCGCTCCGTCCCATCCTTGATCGTTTCCCAATAGGCAAGCTCAGCAGTCTGGTCCGTCGCCGGCTCCCTGACCGACGCCGGTTGGCCGCCATCGGCAGGCTTCAGCACCACCTCGCCGGTCAGCGAGGAATTGTCCCAGGGCACCTGCTTGCCGCCGGTTGCCGCAAGAACGTCGCGGCGCACCTCGATCAGCTCGCGGGTGATGTCGCGTCCCGGCTGGCCGAGATGCTTGAGCAGCGCCGATGTAAAGGGCGAGTTTCGCCCGCTGCCGTCGAGCGCGACATTGCCGGGCTGGGTGGCAAAGGCGATCAGCGTGCCGATGCCGGTGCCGACCTTGGCAAGTCCGCGGCCGACCGAGGCCGATCGGGTGCCCATGGAGCGGGCGAGATTGACCGCGAGCGGATTGTCGCGACAGGCATCAAGCAGCACGACATTGACCCTGGTGCTGCGCTCCATCGCCGACAGGATCAGGTTCATCGGCACCGCCTCGAAATCGAGATCGACATGGGAGGCGAGCTTGGCGTCGACAGGGGCAAGATAATTTTCGCCGTCCACCTGAAGACCATGGCCGGCATAGTAGAAAAGCGCCAGATCGGCGCCATCGAGACGGTCGACGAAATCGCGCAATACGCGCCGCACGCCCGAGAGGTCGAGATCCACACCGGTCACCACCTCGAAGCCGAGCCCTTCGAGCTTGGCCGCCATGTCGGCAGCGTCATTGCCGGGATTGGGCAACGCCGCCACATGCTGATAGGCGGAATTGCCGATGACCAGCGCCACGCGCTTCTCGGCAAACGCTTGCGTGGCGCAAAACACCAATAGGACGGCCAAGGCGATGCGAAGGAATGGCATGGTTCCCCTCCCGCAATGCGCGAACGACCGTGGCGAGCAACGTCGGCCGAACAGCCGAGCGTGCTACCGGGCATGGGTCGTGTCAATGCGCTTCGATGGGATGGCAAAGGCATTCGCCGGGGCCACCCCGTCTCTCGTCGTATTGACGGGCGGGAGTGCCGGTTCATTCGCCATCCAATGGGATTGGCGCGCCGTGATTAGCTGTGGGCGCCAATGCATTCCGCTCTCAAGTGGAAACATTGAGAGCGGAAAACTGCTCTCGACTTCAAGAGCCAGAGCGTCTTTGTGCGTTCGTCTGAAACTGCTGCGCTATAGAGCGTCCGAGTGGAATCACTTGAAGCGGAAAGATGCTCTACGATCAAAGTACTAGAGCGTCCTTTGCGCGTTCGTCTGAACGCACGGCGCTCTAGGGGCGCGGAAGAGTCCGCGCCCTTCAGTGGCTGGTTTCCGGTTACTTCACCACGACATTGCCGTTGACGATCTCGACATTCTCGTCGCCCTGCAGGCCGATGCGGTCGCCGCTCGGCGCCGTCACGAAACAGCCGCTCGGGCAGATCATCTCCGTGGCGCCTGCGGCGATCGCCACTTCCATGCGGCTTTCGCCCTCGACGACGACCAGGACGGCGGTCTCGCTGTCCTTGTTCGTGACCGTCGCGGCACTGGCCGCGCCTGCCATAGGCACGTAGGCCACCAGTACGCCGGAAAGCAAAGCAATCACAGATTTCTTCATTGCCCATCGGCGCGCGAAGCGCCGCCCTCTCGCCGAGCCGGCCGCCCCGTCGGTTTCGCGACGCTGCGCCGGCCACCTCTTCAGCCGATGACAACGTAATCGGTCACCAGAAGAATTGCATGCTTTTTATGGCACGCCGGCTGAATAGCGGCTGAACGCTCCGTTTATCAGCGGTTCGGGTTTGCGCGGCGGCTGGCGGTTCGGCGACTGCCCGTTTCTTCTGCCTCGCGTTCCTCGTTGAGCGGCGCTGCGGAAGCAGCCGGTTTGCCTGAAGCCGTCGCCTTGGCCGACGCTCTTGCCTCGGCGGAGGTGGCGCCCTTCGGTTCGCCCACCTCTTCCGGGTGGTGGCTTTCGATGCCGGTCTGGTCCTCGACCGGCACGTCCTCGATCTTGACCGGGAACGGCTCGCCGATCCGCTCGTCGCGGAAACGCTCGTAGATCGACACGCGCAGGTCGTTGCGCACGCCGCCGCCGGTCAAGACGTCGGCGACGTAAATCCGGAGCTCGAAGGTCATGCGCTCGTCGCCAAAGGCGGTAAAACCGACGGTCGGCGAAGGGTTTTTCAAGACCATCGGATGGGCGGCGGCGATCTCGGACAGCAGTTCCATGATCCGGCGCGGATCGCTGGCATAGGTGACGGTGACGGCGATCTCGGAGCGGCCGAGCTTGTTGCGGTGCGTCCAGTTGCCGACCGAGGCGTTGATCAGCAGCGAGTTCGGCATCATGATCGACTGATGCTGGAAGGTCTCGATCTCGGTCGCGCGTACCGAGATGCGCTTGACGAAGCCTTCCGTCGTACCACTGACGATCCAGTCGCCCACCTTGAACGGCCGCTCGACGAGCAGGATCAGACCCGACACGAAATTCGAAACGATGTTCTGCAGACCGAAACCGACGCCGAGCGAGAGAGCACCGGCGACGAGCGCGAGGTTCGAGAGATCGATGCCCGCTGCCGAGAGGCCGATGAGGCACGCAAGGCCGACGCCGGTATAGCCGATGCCGGTGCGGATCGAGTTGCGCACGCCGGCATCGACCCGGCTTCTCGCCATGATGTTGCCGTCGATCCAGCGCTGCACGAAGCGGGTGACCGCAAAACCGAGCGCGAAGAACAGGACGCCCGCGAGGATGCCGACCAGCGAGATGGTGATCGAGCCGATCCTGATCTCGGTCACCATCCGGTAGGCCCAGGACTCGATGTCGGCGACCTGGAAGCCCCACTGCAAGAGGATCAGCGGGATGAAGACCATCACGACCAGGGCATAGATGCTGAGGCCCGCGGCAAGACCGATCTGGTCGAGCGCCACCTGTTCCAGATTGTAGCGGCGCTCGAGATAGCGCCCGGCCGCCGTCTCGGCAAACGCACCCTGCTTGGCCACGGCCCGGCCGGTGAGAATGCCGATATACATCGTCACCAGGATCGCGCCGGTGATGATGATCTGCGTGGCGATGAAGCGGGCGAGACCGACATAGCCGGAGACGGCCGCAATGATCAGCAAGGCCCCGGTCGCAAGCAGCGCGAACGACACCAGCCGCGGCCAGGCGCGGCCATGAGCATCGAAGGACTCGTCCTTTCTGAGCGTCGGCTTGATCCAGGCCGACGCCATGATGATGAGCCCGATGACGATGGAGGCGATGTAGCTCTTGACGACGGTCAGCACCACCGGCGAGCCGAGCGCCTCGCTGACGCCGCCGAACAGGTAATCAAGACCGTTGACCAGCGCCATGGCGAAGATCGCGATCATCAGCATCCTGGCGCCGCGATCGGAAACCCTGACGAGCCGCCAGCGCGCATCGCGCGGCGACAACACCGCCTGGGCGAGCCTTGTCACGAAGAACACCACCACCGCCACCCCCAGCGTAATGGCAATGATCGGTGCGATGTCGGAGCGCAGCACGTTGAAGCCGCGCAGGAACAGGAAGCTTGAAATCGCGAAGGCGGCCGAGGCGATCGTCGGGATCAGCGTGGACCAGAAGGCGACCGACAGGCGGCGGAAGTAGCTCGGTTCCTCATCGGTAATGTCATGCTGGATCAGCGGGCGAAAGAGCCTGCGGCTGCCGGCAAGGAACACGAGCGCCGCCAGCAGCGACAGGAACAGCGCCGTCAAAAGCGGCACGCGCTTGTAGTTCCAGGCAAAACTCAGCCAGCTCCCGACACTGCGCGAGAGCACGCGGGTTTCGTCCGCCGTCGCCGTCAGAGCGTCGTCGAACATGCCGGTCGAGACTTCGGTGTTCTTCAGCAGCGTGTTGGAAAACAGCGCCCGCCTTGTCGCGGTAATGGTGTTGGAAAGCTTCGTCGCCTGGATCGAAAGACCCTCGGCCTCGCCGGTGAGCGCGTTGATGGCGCCGCGCTCGGCCATCAGCCGTTTGCGCTCTGCGGTCACGATGTCGGCTTCGGGCGGCTGTCCCTCGGCCGGCGGATCGCCGAGTTCGGTGAGCCGCCCCTTGATTTCGTCGAGGCGCGGCCGGGTCGAGACCGACACGCCGATGATTTGCTTGGCGAGCGCGTCGACCTGAACCTTGAGGTCGGCAAGCACGATGTCGTCGTCCTTGGCCTTGTCGACGAGGTCCGTCAGCCGCTTGAGATCCTCGGCGGCCTTGGAAAGCTGATCGGCCGCCTGGCTCTGGGCCGGCGGCGTGGCATCCTCCGGAACCGCCTCGCCGGCCGGCGGGGTTGCCGTCTGCGCCGGCTGAACCGCCGTCGCGGCCGGCTGGGTGGCAGCGCCGGGTGTCGCGCCGCCGGGTGCCGCGCCTTTGTCAGCGGGCTGCGCACCATCCTGCGCGGGTGCCGCCGCCTTGCCGGCTGGTTGCGTTGCGGTCTGGGCCGGCTGAGCCGGCGTCGCCTTCTGCTCTGGCTGAGTTGCGCTCTGGGTCGTACCTTGTGCCGGTTGCGTCGTGCCTTGCGCCATGACCGGGCCGGCGGCGGCAAGCGCCAGCAGGCAGACGAGAATGGCAGGCAATTTTCCGACAGAACGCAATTTCATGATCCTTGCAGGTTGAGACCATGGTGCGGAATCGCGTCAGTGGTCGTCACAATGCGGTGTGAATACGAAAGACGGCGGAAAGATGCAAAAGACGCCGCCAATTGCGCTCCAGCGCCGGATTTTTCGTCAGAAGCCGGCGCCGGGCTGTGCCAGATAGGCAAGCTCGGCGTCTGTCGAGACGCGGGCCAGGAGCGCATTTCGGTGCGGGAAGCGGCCGAATTGTTCGATCACCTCGCGGTGGCGGATGGCATAGTCGAGATAGTCGGCATCGCCGAGTTCGGTGAAAAGCTTCACCGACATGGTCTGGTCGGTCAGGTTTTCCGAATGCTCGAACGGCAGATAGACGAAGGCGCGCGCTTCCGGCTTGATCGCCATGTCGGCACCGATGCCGACGGCAAGCTTCGCCTCGTGCAGTGCCAGGCAATCGGTCGCGAAGGCAAGCGGCGTGCCGCGATACATGTTGCGCGGCATCTGGTCGAGCAGGATGATCGCCGCCAGCCGGTTCTCCGGCGTTGCGCGCCAGATCTCGCTGACCCCGCGGGCAAGCGCCAGGTGCGATGCCTGGAAACGACGAATGCAGGCCTTATCCAGTTCGCCGCTCATCGTGAACCAGTCGTCATAGGTGAGCTCGCCGAACCAGAAGCTCAAAACGTCATCCGGCGTGCAGATTTCAACTTCGTTCGTCATTTGCTCCCTCGCACCGCTCTTCTGCCGGTCCTGCCCCTTTCGAGGCCTGATCGGGCAGCCATGCATGCGCTACAGCGCCGCGCGTCTTATCAGACGCGCAATGGTCGCTGTAGCACTTTGATTTTCTGCATGTCTTTGTCCTTAAATCGAGTTCGATTCAAGGAGACATGCGCTAAGACATAGGCGCGGACCGGCCCATTTCCATGCATGCCCAATGTCGATGCACGCCTTACGCGCGCCGCGTGAGGATGGCAACAAAGGCGATGCCGCCGACAATGCCGGTAACGACGCCGATCGGCATGTCCTCCGGCGCCATGATGACGCGGGCCACGAGGTCGGCCATGATCAGCGTCAAGGCGCCAAAGAAGGCCGAAAACGGGATGACCCGGACATTGTCGCTGCCGGCAAAGAGCCGCACGAAATGCGGCACCATCAGCCCGACGAAGCCGATCGCTCCGGAAAAGGCCACCATGACCCCGGTCAGGAGCGCGGTGACGACGAAGAGCGTCAGACGGAAGCGGCGCACGGGAATGCCGAGCGTCATCGCCGTCTCGTCGCCCATGGCAAGCGCGTTGATTTCCCGCGATCGGACGACCAGCCAGCCGAGCGAGACTGACAGCACGAGCGCCGGATAGATGAGATGCGGCCATTGCGCGAGACCCAGGCCGCCGAGCATCCAGAAGATCACCGTGTGCGTCGCCCGCGGATCCCCCAGGAAGATCATGAGATTGCCGATCGACGTCAGCACGAAGGCGACGGCGACGCCGGCAAGCACCAGGCGATCGGCACTGGTGCCTAGAGCGCGGGAAACGAAAGCGACCAGCACGGTTGCCAGCAGCGCGCCGCCAAAGGCAAAGAGCGGCACCGTGAGAAGACCGAGGATCATTCCGGTGTGGAGCAGTGCGACGATCGCCCCGAGCGCGCCGCCCGAGGAGACGCCGAGCAGATGCGGATCGGCAAGCGGATTGCGCGTGACCGATTGCAGCACGGCGCCTGTCAGCGCCAATCCGGCGCCGACAAGCCCCGCCAGCATGACCCGCGGCAGGCGCACGTCCCAGACGATGCTTTCGCGCCCCGCCGACCAGAAGGCCTCGACGCTGCCGGGCGCGAGCTTGCTTGCGACGATCGACCAGACGGTGGTGACCGGGATCGGCGCCGAGCCGAGCGACACGCCCGCGGTCACGGTCAGGAGAAGCAGCAGCAACGCCGCAAACACCCCGACCCCGCCGCGGATCACCCGAACGGGAACAACCCGCGAAACGGCAGCGGGACCAGGCGACGTATCCTCAGCCAGCATCGGTTACAGGCCCTCGCCGTGAAAGACCTTGGCGAGCCGGGCGATGGCGTCGATGTTGCGCGGCCCCGGCGTCGCCTCGACATAATCGAGCACCACGAAGCGGTCGTTTTTCACCGCATCGATAGTGGCGAAGGCCGGATTGTTCTTCATGAAGGCGATCTTGTCCTCGGCTTTCACCTCGCCGTAGTTGACGATCACCACGACCTCCGGATTGCGATCGATCACCGGCTCCCAGGAGACCTCCACCCAGCTCTTGTCGACGTCGTCCATGATGTTGGCGCCACCGGCCGCCTCGATCATCGCCGTCGGGATGCCGAAGCGGCCTGATGTGAAGGGCTTTTCCTCGCCGGAATCATAGACGAAGACGCGCGTCGGCTTTTCACGGCCGGCATTTGCCTCGGTGATCGCGGCCAGTTGGCGGCGGTAGCCGTCGACCAGCGCCTCGGCGCGATCCTCGACCCCGAAGATGCGGCCGAGGTTGAGGAGATCGACGAACATGTCGTCCATCGTAGGCTTTTCCCTGGCCATGACATGGATGCAGGATTCGGTCAGTTCGTAGACGCCGATCTTGAACGGCGCCAAGGTCTCGGGCGTCACCTCGCCGCCGACCTTCATGCCGTAGTTCCAGCCGGCGAAGAAGAAATCGGCGTCGGCGTTGAGGAGCACTTCCTTGGTCGGATATTTCTCCGCAAGCTCCGGCAGTTCCTTCACACCTTCGCGCAGCTTTTCATCCAGCGTCTTCCAGCCGGAAACGCCGGTGTAGCCGACCATGTGGTCCTGCAGCTTCAGCGCCAGCATCATCTCGATCAGATTGACGTCGTTGGCGATCGCCCGCTTCGGCGCAGCATCGAAGGTCACCTCGCGGTTGCAGCTCTTGACGGTAACCGGATAGGCGAGCGCCGGCACAGCAGGGGCGATGAGAAACAGGAAGGCAGAGGAGGCAATGTTGATCTTCATGAAATGGATCCCTGTCGAGGAAGTGAAAAGGAGAAACGGGCGGTGCCGGCAACGGCGGTGCTGTGGGCGGTGGCGGTGACACCGAAGGCGGAGGACAGCGCCCGCGGGCTCAGCACCGCGTCGGGTGTGCCAAAGGCGATGAGCCGCCCCGCCGTCACGATCGCCACGTCAGTCGCGAATTCGGCGGCGAGATTGATGTCGTGCAGCGTCGATACGATCGTCAGCTTCAACGTCTGCAACAGCTCGAGGATTTCGAGCTGGTGGCGGATGTCGAGATGGTTGGTCGGCTCATCGAGGATGATGATGCGCGGCTCCTGGGCAAGCGCCCGGGCAATCAGCACCCGCTGTTTCTCGCCGCCCGAGAGCGTCGAGAACTGGCGGCCGGCCAGATGGGCGAGATCGAGATGGGAGAGTGCATGCTGCACCCGCTCGCGGTCGGTGTCCGTCCAGCCGTTGAGCCCCTCCCGCCGCGGGATGCGGCCCATCATCACCACGTCGCGCACGCTGAAGGGAAAATCGCCGGGCATTTCCTGAAGCACGACGGCGATCGTTTTCGCCGCTTCGCGCGCCGAAATCGACCACAGGTCGACGCCGTCGACCTCGATGCGGCCCGCATTCGGCTGCACCGCCCGGTAAAGGCAGCGTAAGAGCGAGGTCTTGCCGGCCCCGTTCGGCCCGAGGATCGCAAGCCGGCTGCCCGCCTCGATCGCGAAGTCCATGTCGTCGACCAGGGTCAGCCCCGGGCGCGGCCCCCAGCAAAGCCCCTTAACGCGAAGGGCGGCTCCTGTTGCGGTGCAGGTCATGGTCTGATCCCACCCCGGCAGCGCCACGCGTCCATCCCCGACGCACCAAACGCGCTTGAGCGCATGCGTGTCGCGCTCATTGGAAATGGCCCGCAACGTCTTCGGAGACGAGCATGGCCGCCGGGATGCGGGCGAGCGTCTTGCCCTTCAGCCCGCGCGGCCGTTCGGCAGCCCGCGTCATGCCGTCGCCGCGCTCCACATAGGTGGCGGCAAAGCGGACGAGATCGTCGATGTCCTCTTCCGGCGAAATGTCGCCAAAGAGATAGGTCGCCTTGCCCGTCGCCTGGAAGGCGATGGTGCAGGGGCGCGTGCATGCCGCCATGCAGACCGTGCCGGCAATCGAGAAATCACGATCGAGCGGCGCGCCGAGGGCGGCAATGCTGCGGTTAAGACGCTTTATCAGCTCGGCGCCCGGCATGCAGGGGCCGCCGGTAAAACGGCAATCGGTGCAGACCGTTATCTTATGCTGTCGGGAAGTCGGCTCAGCCATTTTCTCTCTCCGCCGGACTGACGGCAAGAGATGGCGAAGCGGCAGGATGACGGATGACCGTCGCGCGAAAGCCAGTTCTTTTCCATCGGAACACCCCGTCCGTTGTGGTTGATCGGTTCGATGGCAGGTCTCCTGGCTCGCGGGTCGCGGCGCATCCACGTCTTCCCGGCCATTGGCCAGTGACATGGTGTGAATGCGCTGTCCGCTCACAGTTGCGGGGGCAGCCACGGTTTCGGTCCCGTCAGGGTCGTCCGTTCCGTGTTCCCTTTTCAGCCGCCTCCGCATTGTCGCGGACGCAGCACCATCGCGCTCTTCCTCGCATGAATCGGCAGCGGATACAACCGATGGGGTCGGGCGGCCGGGATCTATCAACATGCGGCGTTTCGTCATGTACTGACTGTTATAACATAACATAACAACAACCAACAAGGTAATGATCCTAAGTCACCCTGCCGGCCGCCGCGGGCGAGAGTCTCGCCTGACGGCGACGACCGGCGTATCCTTGCTCCTTGGCTTGTCGGGAAAGGAGCTCTGCCATGGCTGCCTATTTGATCGCCGATGTCGATATCACCGATGCAGCGACCTTCGAGGAATACAAAAGAGAGGTGCCGGCGACGGAGGCCCGCTATGGCGGGCGCTATCTCGGCCGCGGTGGCGCAACCCGGGTGCTTGAAGGCGACTGGGAACCGCACCGGCTCGTCATCCTCGAGTTCCCGGACATGCAAGCCTTGCTCTCCTGGTACCAATCGCCGGAGTATCAGCGCCTGAAGACGATCCGTGAGCGCTGTGCCAGGACACGGATCATAGCACTCGAAGGCGTCGCCATCTGAAGCGGAGCGCAAGACTGGCCGCAATTGCCGGCCTTGCTCGTGAAACGAACGGATGAGCGCCCCCGTCACTTCAAGCTTCGCGGCGCGCGGATGAAGCAACTGCGGGGCATGTGCTCCGGGTCCATCGACATGCGGCGTTTCGTCATGTCCATCCGTTATGCGATAACATAAAAATACAACGTCAGAGTTGAATAGCCGGCGAAATCCGCCGTGGTGGGACCGTGTACCTTCATCGCGACCGGCGCGCCGCCACCCTCTCGAACTTGCCTTCGCACGACCGCCCGGCCCGACGCTTTCGGACCGGTGCCGCGCAGCGCTCATCAGCCCCCACTGCGCGCAAAAGCCGGAAATTTAACGTACGTTACGCTCACGTAACCCCAAGGCCGTTGAGAAAATCAGCAGCCGAAGCGACAATTGCCAAAGCTAGGATTGGGCATCGACAAGCCACCGATAAAATCAACTTAGCCGCGCAGGTCCCGAAATGAAGTGATGGCAACGCAACTTTCTAAAGGGGATGGCAGTGAATCCAATTGACTTCTTCGTCGAGACGCTTCGGACCTATCCTCCGGTCGCTGTCTTCCTCGCCCTCGGCATCGGTTTCCTGATCGGACCCATCAAGGTCGCGGGGTTCAATCTCGGAAACGTCACCGCCACGCTCCTGGCGGGCGTCCTCATCGGGCAGCTGGGCATCCAGGTTTCCGGTGATCTGAAGTCCACCTTGTTCCTGATCTTCCTGTTCGCCGTCGGCTACGGTGTCGGCCCGCAATTCGTGCGCGGCTTGAGCACCGATGGGCCGAAGCAGATTGCCTTTGCGCTGTCTGTCCTGGTGCTGTGCCTCATCGTTCCCTATCTCTGCGCGCTGATCGCCGGGCTTCCGCTTGGCTACGGCGCCGGCATGTATGCCGGGTCGCAGACGATCTCGGCTGCGATCGGCGTTGCCACGGACCAGATCAATTCGCTCGGGCTGACGCCGGAGCAGGCCAAGACCTTTGCCGACCAGATTCCGATTGCCTATGCGGTCACCTACATCTGGGGCACGATCGGCTCTGCCATCATCCTCGCCCAGCTTGGCCCAAAACTTCTCGGCATCGATCTTCCGGCGGCCTGCAAGGAGTATGAGGCCAAGCTCGGCGGCGGCACCGAGAGCAGCGAACCCGGCATCACCCGCGCCTATCATGATTTCGGCCTTCGGGCCTATCGGATCGACGAAGCAAGCGGGCTAACCGGAACGCCGGTCAAGAACCTGCTTCCCGGCATTCGCGTCTTCGTCGAGCGCCTGCGAAGAGGCGATCGGATCATCGAAGCGGATGGCAACACCGTGCTGCAGCCGGGCGACGTCGTCGCCTTCTCGGGCAGGCGCGCCCTGCTCGTCGAAAACCTGGACAGCAAGCTGACGGAGGTCGAGGACAAGGAGCTTCTGAACGCGGAGGCCGAGATCGTCGACGTCTACGTGACCAGCAAGGCGCTGGCCGGAAAGACACTCGCCGAAGTCAGCACGATGGATTGGGCGCGCGGCGTCTATGCCCGCAAGATCGTGCGCTCGCTGGTCGAGATCCCGGTCCTTCCCGGCACGACCGTCGAGCGTGGCGACATCGTCACCATCGGCGGCGCCAGGAGGCACGTCGAAGCGGCGATCAAGGCTCTCGGCTTTGCCGATCGCCCGGTCGAAACCACCGACATCGCCTTCCTCGGCTGGGGTCTGTTCATCGGCGCGATGATCGGGGCGCTGACGATAACGATCGGCGGTATTCCGATCGGGCTATCCACGTCAGGCGGCGCCCTGCTTGCCGGTCTCGTGCTCGGCTGGCTGCGCACCACCTACCCCGCCTTCGGCCGCATCCCGTCGCCGGCGCTGTGGCTGTTGAACACGCTCGGCCTCAACATCTTCATCGCCGTGGTCGGTATCGGCGCCGGACCGGGCTTCGTCGCAGGCCTCCAGGAGGTTGGCATTTCGCTGTTCATCTGGGGAGTCGTTGCAACCTCCATCCCGATGATCGCCTCGGTGCTCATCGGCCACTATGTCTTCAAGTTCCACCCGGCGATCCTGTTTGGCGCCTGCGCCGGCGTCAGAACCACGACGGCCGCACTCGGCATGATCCAGGAGGCGGCCAAGAGCAAGGTGCCGGCACTCGGCTACGGCATGCCCTACGCCATCGGCAACACGCTGCTCACCATCTTCGGCCTCGTCATCGTCATCATGCTTGCCTGAGGCGGGCAGGCAGAACCGAGACCATTGTTCCAATTTCATAGATCACAGGGAGTGTGGATCATGTTGGACAGAAAATTCTACGACAGCATTTCCGATCTCAGCCCGTTCGAGATCAAGGACGAACTGATCAAGCTCGCCAAGACGAGCTCGCAGAAATCCGCCAAGGCCTTCCTCAATGCCGGCCGCGGCAACCCGAACTGGACGGCAACGCGGGCCCGCGAAGCCTTCTTCCTGCTCGGCCAGTTCGCCCTGACGGAGGCGAAACGCGCCTACTACGATCCGAAGGCGGGTGTCGCCGGCATGCCGCCCCAGGACGGAGCGCATGCGCGGTTCCAGAAGTGGATCAAGAAACAGCTTCAAAGCACGGAAACCGTGGACGAGGAAGACGAAGGCGTCCCGGCCGCCAAAACCCTCGGTGACGCCGTCGCCTATGCCATCAACACCTTCGGCTTCGACCCGGATGGATTCGTGCATGAGCTGACCGACTCGATCATCGGCGACAACTATCCGGTCCCCGATCGGGCGCTGCATCACAACGAGATCATCACCCACGAATATCTGATGTGGGCGATGTGCGCCGGCCACCGGCCAAGCGTGAAATTCGACCTCTACCCGGTCGAAGGCGGCACCGCCGCCATGTGCTACATCTTCAAGGCCTTGAAGAACGCCCGCATCCTCAACGCCGGCGACACGATCGCGCTCGGAACGCCGATCTTCACGCCCTATCTCGAGATGCCGCAGCTCGAGGATTACACGCTGAAGACCATCAATGTCAGCGCCGAGCAGGAAGACCGCTTCCAGTTCACCGACGATGACATCAAGGCGCTGGAAAACCCCGAGGTGAAGGCGCTGTTCCTGGTCAACCCCGGCAACCCGTCCGCCGTCGCGATGGATCCGGATTCGATCAAGCGCCTTGTCGATCTCGTCAACAACAAGCGTCCCGATCTGATCATCCTTACCGATGACGTCTACGGCACCTTCGTCCCGGGGTTCCAGTCATTGCTCGGCCATCTGCCGCGCAACACCATCGGCGTCTATTCCTATTCGAAGTACTTCGGCTGCACCGGCTGGCGCCTCGGCGTGGTGGCCGTTGCCCAGGACAATATCTTCGACGAGAGGATCAAGGCGCATCCCGAGCCGATCCAAAAGCTTCTGGAAAAGCGCTACAAGGCGATGACGCCGAAGCCGCGCGAGGTGAAGTTCATCGACCGCATCGTCGCCGACAGCCGCGACGTGGCGCTGAACCACACCGCCGGCCTGTCGCTTCCCCAGCAGGTGATGATGTCGCTCTTCAGCCTGGTCGAGCTGATGGATGTCGAGAAGGCCTACCAGAAGGCCTGCATCGCCATCTGCACGAAGCGGTTCTGGAACCTCGTAAACGGCATGGGCGTCGAGTCCAACCCGGGCATCTATTTCGACCACTATTACGGCATCATCGATTTCGAGTTCTGGCTGCGCAAATATGTCGGGCAGGATGTCGTCGAATGGGTGAAGGACAACATCCATCCGCTCGACATTCCCTTCCGACTGGCCGAGGATCACGGCATCGTTCTCTTGAACGGCTCCGGCTTCGACGCGCCAAACTGGTCGGCGCGCGTTTCCTTCGCCAACCTCAATGACGACGCCTATTCGCAGATCGGCCGTGCCGTGCGCTCCGTGGCGCGTGGCTACGTGCAGACCTACCAGGCGGCCAAGGGCCTGAAGATCAGCTAGCCGAGCAAAGCGGCCGGCAAACCCGTCGGCCGCCTCCCCCTGCAGCGCCGCGCGTCCAATTAGACGCGCAACGGTCGCTGTAGCATTTTCGAATGCTGCATGTTTTGTCCTTCAAGCGGCGACGATTGAAGGACACATGCAGAAGGGCGTGAGCAGACGCCCTGTTACCCAGCCACCCCGGATTTTCCGGCAGGGTCCTGCCGGCAAGTGAGCAGCGCATCATCAGGCTGAAGGCGCCCCTTCGGCATGGAGTTGGGAGTAAAGCGGCGTGATCGATCACCTGTTCGGCATCCTCAGAGCGCATCCGGAGCTCGCCCTCTTCCTCGCGCTCGGCATCGGCTACGCCGTCGGCAAGATCACCATCTTCGGCGTGACCATCGGCGCCGTTACCGGCTGCCTGCTGGCGGGCGTGCTGATCGGACAGACGGGCGCCGTGTTGTCGAACGACGTGAAGCAGGCGTTCTTCCTGCTGTTCCTCTTCGCCATCGGCTACCGCACCGGCCCGCAATTCTTCCAGAGCCTCAATGCCGATGCCCTGCCCCAGATCGCCGTCACGGTGACGCTCTGCGTCGCGGCGCTCGCGGCGGCGATCCTTCTTTCGATCCTGTTCGGTTTCGATCTCGGCACGGCCGCAGGCGTCCTTGCGGGCGGGGCAACGGAATCGGCGACCGTCGGCGTCGCCATCGACACCTTCCGCAAGACGGCGCCAACACCCGAAGCCGTCACCCAATTCGAATCCGCCGTGGCCACCGGCTTTGCGGTCGCCTATCTCGTCGGCGTCGTCACCGCGATCCTCGTCCAGTCGCAGCTCGCACCGCGCATGTTCGGCCGCAGCCTGAAGGAAGCCTGCGCCGAGCTCGAAGCCGAACTCAACATCGCCCCGGAGAACAGCGGCGATACCGCCCGCCGCGAGATCGAAGCGCGCGCCTTTGAGATCGCCGATAATCTGGTCGGCCTGACCGTGGCGGAAGCGGAGGCGCGAGTCCCGGAGCATCAGAAGGCCTATATCGAGCAGATTCGCAGGGGCAATGAGATCATCTCCCCCGCCCCGCAAGAGCGACTGCAGGCCGGGGACATTATTGCGGTCGCCGGGCTTCGCGGTTTCCTGGTGGAATATGCCAGCCGGATCGGCACCGAGATCGATGACCGCGAGCTTCTCGACATTCCGGTCGAAATTCTCGACGTGGTGGTGACCAACAAGGACGTCGCCGGCAAACGCCTTTGGCAGCTCAAGCAGCAGCCCGAGGCGCGCTCGGTCTTCCTGCGCGGCATCCTGCGTGCCGGCCAGCCGATCCCGATTTTCCCCGGGCTGACAATCCGCCGGGGTGACGTGATGTCGATCGCCGGTGCCAGGCGCCATGTGGAGGATGTCGCTGCCCGGCTCGGCTATGCGGATCGCAAGACGACGGCGACCGACATGGTCTATGTCGGCGTCTTCATTTTCCTCGGCGGCCTCATCGGCATACCCGCGCTGAAACTCGGAGCCCTTGAAATCGGCCTCGGCGTTGCGGTCGGCGTCCTGATCGCGGGTCTCGTCGCCGGCTGGCTGCGCTCGGTCCGGCGCACCTTCGGCTTCGTGCCGGAGGCAACCCTCTGGTTCTTCGACAGCGTCGGGCTCTGCGCCTTCATCGCCTGCGTCGGCATCTCGGCCGGCCCGAGCTTCGTCACGGGCCTCGTTCAGTCCGGTCCGGCGCTCGTGATCGCCAGTCTGCTGATCTGCCTGATTTCGCACCTCGCAGCACTTGCGCTTGGCCGTTGGGTCTTCCGCATGAACGAAGGCGTGCTCGCCGGCACCTGCTGCGGCGCTGGAACCTCGGCGCCGGCGCTCGCCGCCGTGCAGGAGGCTGCCGGCAGCCCAGTGCCAACCCTCGGCTACGGCCTTGGCTATGCGATCGGCAACGTGCTCCTGGCGCTCTGGGGGGCTGTGCTTGTCACGGTTCTTGGGTAGCGTCTAAACCGCCGACGTCAGCATGCCGTGCCGGCCGATTGCTGCGTCATGCACGGAGCGGCCTGACTTTAGGTCAGGAAACTACCGCAGCGGCCAGACCACCATCAGCGTCGGTATGCTGACGATGACAATCACGAGCGAGAGCGGCAGGCCGAGGCGCGGATAGTCGCTGAACCGGTAGCCGCCCGGACCCATGACCAGCGTGTTGCACTGGTGGCCGATCGGCGTCAGGAAATCGCAGCCGGCGCCGATGGCGGTCGCCATCAGGAAGGCTTCCGGCCGATAGCCGAGCGCACCGGCAAAGCTCGCGGCGATCGGCGCCATGACCAGCACGGTCGCGGCGTTGTTGAGGAACGGTGTGACCGCCATTGCCGCAATCAGGATGATGGTCAGCGCGCCTGCCGGCGGCAAGCCGGCGGCAACCGTACCGAGCCACCCTGCAATGACTTCCGTCCCCCCGGTCGTGCGCAGGGAATCACTGACCGGGATCAGCGCCGCCAGCATCACGAGGATCGGCCCGTCGACGGAACGGTAGACGTCGCGCAACGGAATAATGCGGAAGATGACCATGGCAAGGGCCGCTGCGAAAAAGGCGATCGGCACCGGCACGAGGCCGACTGCCGTCGAGCCCATGGCGGCGGCCAGGACCAGAAGCGGCAACGGCGCTTTGCGCGTGGTGCCGAGCAGGATCTCGCGCTGCGCGAGCGGCAGGCAGCCGAAGTCCTGCAGAAAAGACGTCAATTCGCGCCGCGCGCCTTGCAACACAATGACGTCGCCGGCTCTCAGACGAATGCTGCCGAGCCGCTGCTTCAGCCTTTCGCCCTGGCGGCTGACGGCGAGCAGGTTGATATTGTGGGTGTTGAACAGCGCCAGGCGCTGCGCCGACATGCCTTCGATCGGCGAACCGCTGCCGACGACCGCCTCCACCGCCTCGATTTCGGACCCTGCCTTCTCGCGGCTACCCGGCGAGCGGTCTCCGGCGATCTTCAGCTTGGCCTGCGAGACAATCCGATCGAGCGCCCCCGGCCCGCCTTCAAGCAGCAGGATGTCGTCGGCTTCAAGCGTGATGTCGGGCAGCGGCGCCAGATGCAGGCCGCGGCGAAAAATGGCGATGACGACGGCACCGCCATCGCCGAGCTTGACCAGAGCGCTGAGTGACTTGCCAATCGCGGGAGATCCGGCAGCAACGACGGCCTCCGACGTATAGTCGGTAATCTCGATCGCCGAATGAACCGAAACTTGGCTGCTGGTCCGTTGCGGCACGAGCTTGTAGGCAAAGAGCAGGAAGATGCAGCCGACCAGCGCCAAGGTCGCGCCGACGGGCGTGAAGTCGAACATCGTAAAACTCTCGCCGGTCAGTTCCTGACGCACGCGCGACACGACGATATTCGGCGAGGTGCCGACCTGCGTCATCAGCCCGCCAATCAGCGAACCGAAGGCCATCGGCATCAGGAAGACCGAAGGCTGGACATTCGACCGCCGGGCGAACTGGAAGGCGACCGGCAGCATGATCGCCAGCGCCCCGATATTCTTGATGAAGGCGGAAAGCACCGTCACCGTGATGACCAGCAGCGCAAGCTGGGCCCGGACCGACGAGATATTGGGCAGGAAGCGCTGGATCGCCGCATCCACCACGCCTGAGCGCGCCACGCCGGCGCTGACGATCAAGGCACTGCCGACGATGATGACGATGTCGTCGCTGAAACCGTCGAAGGCATGATCGTAAGGCACGATGCCGACGGCCACCGCCAGCATCAGCGCAGAACAGGCGATCACGTCGTATCGAAACCGCCCCCAGATGAAGAAGACCATCATGGCGCCGATGACGATAAACGCGAGAGACTGTTCGGCGGTCATGCAATACCCGGGTTCGGCGAAAGGACTGGGCGGGACGGAACGTGCAGTTGGCGCAAGGCCGAAACGCGCGATCCGCCGGAACGTTCACGAGAGAAGTAACGCATCTTTCTCCGCACCGGAATCCGGCTCAGCGACAAATCTGGGTACGAAGGCGAAATTCTCCAGCGACCGCAAGGCATTCACGCGACGTTGCCGACTTGGAAAACACCGTTGCCGCCCTACACTTTAGCAAAGGGTGTTGGAGCGCCTTGGCCGCCGCTTTTGCCGCCGGTGCCAGCGGACCATCTGCTTCCTCCACCGCGTCGCCCCAGGCTTGCTCGAAGCAGGCGCTAGGCTTGCCTAGATAATTGCGAGCCCTTGGATTTGCATCAGGAAATTGTACAATAGATCAAAGTGTTGCAGCGCGTTCCGTAGTCCATTTGAAGGCGAGGAACCTGACTGCGCCTCCCCTACCAAGCGCACCCGTAACCGAGGATCGCCGACATGAAAAACGCCCTTGCCGCCCTCTCCGTCGTTCTGCTTCTGAGCGGCTGTACCGCAAGCGGCGGCTCAAGCTATTACGGCTATTCGTCGAACCTCGAGCCGATCCCCGGCAGCATCACCTATGGCGGCCAGCCGCGCACCAAGCTCACGAAGTCGCCTGTCGGCAGCATCGTGCCGCACCAGTTCATCGACCAGTACGGCCGCAAGGTCTACGAAACCTATATCATCGAGCCGGACCGGTCGTTGCGCCTCACCAGCCGGCGCTGGCAGCCGGATGATATTTTCGATTTTGACTGACGCATTTCGTGGGGCGACTATGGGAGCGAGCGGCAGTCGCCGCTGCCGAATTGCGCGATCACCCAATCGCGCAACAACTGCGTCGCCGGTCGATCTGCCATCCGTGGGCTATAGACGAGATCGTAGCGGTCGCTTTCGAGCGTCACAGGAAAAGGCTGGACGAGAATGCCCGAGGCGAGTTCCTCGGCGACCAGCGTCAGGCTCAAAAGGCCGATGCCCTGCCCGGCTACGGCGGCCTG
This sequence comes from Ensifer sp. Root278, assembly GCF_001429285.1. GTDB lineage: Bacteria > Pseudomonadota > Alphaproteobacteria > Rhizobiales > Rhizobiaceae > Ensifer. The sequence goes on along the minus strand of NZ_LMJJ01000040.1, from coordinate 676,157 downwards.
AACGGCATGGATTTCATCGGTAAACGAAAGACCCGCGTTCGCATCGACATCTGCGATGCCAGCCCGCTCCAGCCATTGCCGCCAGACCGGCGCACGCGGCTCGTCTCGGCGCGCCACACCCCAATCGAAATGAATGAGCGTTGAGCGTTTGAGATCCGCAGCACTTGCCGGCACCAGTCGCGGCGCGCAGACCGGGGCGAAACGATCGGCAAAGAGCGGCTCGGTTATGAGACCCGGGTAGTGTCCGCCACCGAGACGGATTGCGGCGTCCGCGTCCGCCTCCAGGTCGATCGTCCGGTTGGAAGCGTCGAGCCTCAGCGTCCAGTCCGGATAGGCTTCGCGAAACGAGCCGGCGAGCGGCGCCAGACGCTTGGCGACGAAGGCGACGGTGGAGGTCAGCCGCGCGACCTTGCTCCCCTGCTGGCGGCGCACGTCGGCAATCGCCTGCTCGAAGCGATCGAGACCATCGCGCAGCACCGGAAACAGCGCCTTGCCGGCAGCCGTCAGATGCACCTGTCGCGTCTCGCGCTCGAAGAGCTTGACCTCCAGCATCTCCTCCAGCTGCCGGATCTGGTGGCTGACGGCGGTCGCCGAAACGTTCAGCTCTTCCGCCGCATGCTTGAAGCTCAGTCGGCGGGCGGCCGCTTCGAAGACCCGCAAGGCGCCGAGCGGCGGCAGCTTCCTCATCGCATCCTCATGGAAGAATTCATCTCATCTATCAGCTGAGAAATCACTCTTTGTCAGCCTGCTATCTCCTCAGCATATTGAGTTCAACAGCCAAGGCAACAGCGCCAAGCTGAGAAAAACTCAAGCATGAAAGGACAAAGCATGTCTCTCGAACAGGTCATCACCAAGCCGGATCCTTACGCGCCCTTCCTGCTTTCCCAGGCGATCAAGGCCAACGGCTTCGTCTTCGTCTCAGGGCAGGCGGCGATCGGCGATGACGGCGAGCTCGTCGGCGAAGGCGATTTCGACCGCCAGGCCGAACAGGCCTTCCGCAACCTCGACCGGGCCCTGAAGGCCGCCGGTTCCGGCCTCGACAAGATCGTCAAGGTTACGATCTTCCTGCGCTCCATGGAGAATTTCGGGAAGATCATCGAACTCCGTCGCAAATGGTTTTCGGCACCCTACCCCGCCGACAGCATCATCGAGGTCTCCTCGCTCTACTCGCCTGACGCGCTGATCGAGATCGAGGCGATCGCGCTCGACGCAGGCCGTTGAGATGAGCGCCGGAAATCGTTCCGGCATCGAAAGGACATTCCATGCATCTTGAACAGGTCGTCACCACGCCGGATCCCTACGCGCCGTTCCTGCTCTCCCAGGCAATCGGGGCCAATGGCTTCGTCTTTGTCTCCGGCCAGGCGGCAATCGGTGACGACGGCGAAATCGTCGGCATTGGCGATTTCGACCGCCAGGCCAACCAGGCTTTTCGCAATCTCGACCGCGCCTTGAAGTCGGCCGGCTCCGGGCTCGACAAGGTCGTCAAGACCACGATCTTCCTGCGTTCCACCGAGAACGCGGGAAAGATGGTCGACCTTCGCCGCAAGTGGCTTTCGGCACCCTACCCGGCTGAAAGCATGATCGAGGTTTCTTCTCTCTATTCACCCGATGTACTGATCGAGATCGAAGCGATCGCGCTTGACGGAGACCGCTGAGATGAACGCGCCACAGATCCTTCCATCTCCCGTTTTCACTGGCATCACCCTCAAGGGGCTCGATTTCACCAACCGCCTGTCGGTCGCGCCGATGACCCGCATCAGCGCTTCGGCTGCAGGCGTTCCAGGCGAACGCATGCAGCACTACTACGAACGCTTCGCCCGCGGCGGCTTCAGCCTGATCACGACCGAAGGCATCTACACCGACAATGCCTATTCCCAGACCTACAGGGACCAGCCCGGCCTGACCGACAGGGAACAGGCGGCTGCCTGGCGCCGCGTCGTCGATACAGTCCACGCCGCTGGTGGCCGCATCTTCGCGCAGCTCATGCATGGCGGCGCATTGGCACAGGGCAACCCCTACCGCCCGGATACGGTAGGCCCCTCGGCCATACGTCCGAAGGGCACCCAGATGACCGGCTACCATGGCGACGGCCCCTATCCTTTGCCGCGCGAGATCAGCGAGGTCGAGATTGCCGAAGCGATCGAGGGCTTCGCTAATGCCGCTCGCTTGGCCATCGAGGTCGCCGGCTTCGACGGCATCGAGATCCACGGCGCCAACGGCTACCTGCTCGATCAGTTCTTCACCGATTTCTCGAACCGGCGGACAGACCGCTGGGGCGGCGATATCGTGCAGCGGCTCGGTCTGTCGCTCGAGGTGCTGAAGGCTGTGCGCGCGGCGATAGGCCCCAACGTCCCGCTCGGACTGCGCCTCTCCCAGGGCAAGGTCAACGACTTCAGGCACAAATGGGCCGAACGCGAACCGGGTGCAGCGCGCGTGTTCAAGACGCTGGCCGAAAGTCCGGCCGATTTCGTTCACGTGACCGAGTTCGAAGCTTGGAAGCCGGCCTTCGACGGCGGCGACGCCTCGCTCGTGGCGCTTGCCCATCGCCACGCGCCGCGCCTGTTCCTCATCGCCAATGGCAGTCTGCACGATCTCGCACGCGCAGAGGAGGTGATGGAAGCCGGAGCCGACATGATCGCGCTTGGCCGCGGCGCGCTTGTCAATCCCGACTGGCCGCGGCTGACAGTCGAACGCAACGATCTTCGCCCGTTCGACCTGCCGTTCCTCGCGCCGATCAGCGACATCAAGGCCAGCGAACTCGCTCTCTGAGAAAGAAAGGACCGACGGGCGCTTGAGAAGGCGCCCGTCGGTTGCGTCGCTCGCGCTCGTTGAAGACTGCTCTCCGCGGTTACGAGGCCGCGACGAAACGATAGGCTGAGCCGTTCCGCTCGGCGCGCCCGATCCCCGGATAGGCCCAGTGATAGCCAAGCAACGCCAGCCGCTCCGATGCCGCCCTGTCGATCAGGGCCTTGCGGTTCTTCAAGGCCAGTTCCGCATCCGTGTCGAAGCCGAAATGCCAGTCGGGATGTTCGAAAAAGACGGCATTGCTGGTCACCGCATCGCCCGTTATCACCATGCCCTCATGCCCGGCGCCGTCGCCACCGGCAAGCTGAAGCGAGATGTGGCCGGGCGTATGGCCGCGCGTATCGAGCACCTGCATGCCGCTGACGATCTCGTCGCCGGGCTTGACCAGGGTCAGACGATCTTGCACCGCGAAAAGATCGCGCTGCGCGCCCTTGGCAAAGCCATGCAACGCCTGCGGCATGGTCTTTTCGAAGTTCGGATCGGTCCAGAACTGCCACTCGGCCTCCGATACGAAATACTGCGCGTTCGGAAAGGTCAATTTGCCATCGGCACCAAGGGTCCCTCCGGCATGATCGGGATGCGCGTGGGTCAGCACCACCTTCGTGACCTCACCCGGATCGATGCCGGCAGCCAGCAGATTGGCGCGCAGCTTGCCGGCGCTTTCCTGGAAGTGGTTGCCCGAACCGTCGTCGACCACGATGACATCACCGCCGGTGCGGATAACAGGGATATTGGTATGAAACGGCGCGCGTTCGGGCGTGCCGCCGAGGCGATGCATGATGTCCGGCCGCTCCTCCGCCGTCGCATCCGGCAGCACGATGCTCACCGGCAGCATGATGAAGCCGTCGCTGACAACGGAAATATCGAAACTGCCGTGCTGAAAACGATGGACGTCAGCGGCGTAGGCACCTTTCGGCAGGAGGGCGGAAGCAGCAATCGCGCTGGAACCGGCAAGGAATTCACGACGGTCGGGACCGGATGCGTCGGTGGAATTGCGGGAAGAGGTCATGGCTCTGGTCCTTGGCTGAAACATCTGAGGAAAGGTGCCGGTGCGCCCTTGGGCGCCACCGGCGAGCAAGCATCAGGCCTTGGCAAAGGCGAGCAGATCGGCGTTGAGCTGGTCCTTGTGCGTGTCGGTGATGCCGTGCGGCGCGCCGGCATAGACCTTGAGTTCGGCATGCGGGACGAGCTTCTTCGAGGCCCGTGCGGCGGCATCGATCGGCACGATCTGGTCGTCGTCGCCATGGATGATCAGGGTCGGCACATCGAACCTCTTCAGGTCCTCGGTAAAGTCGGTCTGCGAGAAGGCGACGATCGAGTCGTAGGTGTTCTTGTGGCCGCCCATCATACCCTGCAGCCAGAAGCTGTCGATCATGCCTTGGGAAGCAACCGCACCCGGCCGGTTGAAGCCGAAGAACGGACCCGAGGCGATATCGCGGTAGAGCTTCGAGCGATCCTTGAGGCTTCCCGCCTGCAGCCCGTCGAACACCTCCTTCGGCAGGCCGCCGGGGTTCTTGTCGGTCTTGACCATCAGCGGCGGCACTGCCGAGATCAACCCGGCCTTGGCGATCCGGCCCGTGCCGTGGCGGCCGATATAGCGGCTGATCTCGCCGCCGCCGGTGGAGAAGCCGGCAAGGAAGATGGCCTTCAGATCGAGCGCATTGATGAGGTCGGCCAGGTCGTCGGCATAGTGATCCATGTCGTTGCCGTCCCAGGGCTGCGACGAGCGGCCGTGGCCGCGGCGGTCATGGGTGATGACGCGGAAGCCATTGGCGGCGAGGTGGAAGGCCTGCGCTTCCCAGCTGTCCGATGACAGCGGCCAGCCGTGGCTGAGCACGACGACCGGGCCATCCTTTGGACCCCAGTCCTTGTAGTAGATCTCGACGCCATCGCGGGTGGTGATACGGCTGCCCATGGTATTTGCTCCCTCGGTGCCGGACGCGCCGGCGGTTGATGCGGTTGTGGATGCGGCCTTGGCCGGATTGTTCATGGCGTTGACCGCGGCTGCGGTCGTCGCCGCACCAAAGGCGGCTGAAAGAACCGTGCGGCGAGAAACGCCATTGGAAACGCTTGCGGAAACTGCTTTTGCCTGTGTCATTGTCCTCACCTTTTCGATCTCTGTTGCCCGGCTTCCATCCCGTGGAAGCGATGGTTGAATTGATAAAACGGCGGGCCTAACCTCTCGACCGGCAAAGCTGACAACGATGGGGGCAGAAGTGACAAAACGAGCGGAAAGCGAACCGGCGGAGATCGGCATCGTCGTCTACCCGCGCGCCCTGATGTCGGCGATCCACGGGCTGACCGACATGTTCCAGGTGGCGAGCATGCAATCGGTCGAACAGAGCGGGGTAGACGCTCCGCAGATCCGCATCAGCCACTGGAAGCTGCAGGAAGACGGCTCGGTGGCGAAATCACGCGACACCCACCAGGGTCCCTCCTCGGGCCTGGTGGCGCTGATCCTGCCGCCGACGCTCGCCGATCTGCCCGTCGGCGAAAGGATCGGCGGCCTGCCCGCCTTCGTGCGCGAGCAGCATCAACGCGGCACGACCATCTGCTCCGTCTGCGGCGGCGCCTATCTGCTCGCAGAATCCGGCCTCGCTGCTGGCCGCACCATCACCACGCACTGGTCGCACCAGGGCCTGATCGCCGACCGCTACGGCAACGTCCGCGTCGACACCGACAGGCTGCTGATCGACGAGGGCGACATCATCACCGCCGGCGGCATGATGGCCTGGATCGATCTCGGGCTGAAACTCGTCGACCGCTTCCTCGGAACCGACGTCATGCTGGCAACGGCGCGGTATATGATTATCGATCCCGGCGCGCGCGAGCAGAGCTACTACAGCGTCTTCGCGCCGAAGCTCGATCACGGCGACAACGTCATCCTCAAGATCCAGCACTGGCTGCATGGCACCAGCACCAAGGGCGTGACGCTGCAGATGATGGCCGAGCGCGCCGGGCTCGGCGACCGCACGTTCCTGCGCCGCTTCCAGAAGGCGACCGGCTTCAACCCGACGGAGTATTGCCAGCGGCTGCGGATCGCCAAGTCACGCGATCTGCTGGAGCGCTCGCATCTGTCGATCGAGCAGGTCGCCTGGCAGAGCGGCTATGACGACACCAACGCCTACCGCAAGATCTTCCGCAAGATCCTCGGTCTCTCGCCAAAGGAATATCGCCTCCGCTTCTCGGTATCGGATGGTGCCCGGCGAATGGCCGCAGGAGCGCCGAATGCGGTGCCGGCTTTGTGACCTAGGGCGCTCCGTCGATTGAGCGCGCCAGCAAGCTGCATCCGCTCAAGACCCGACCAAAGTGACAGCCCACAGCGCATCTCCTGGTAGGTTCTCCCCACCTGGCGCTCCCCCGATAAAGGACAACAAGCCGATCATGGGCGACGGCAACGCCGTCTTGGTGACCCCGAAGGGATAGAAAACGCAAAAACCGCCGCGCGCCCGTTGGGGCGCGCGGCGTGCATTGAATATAGTGGTTTGGAACGATCTTCCTTGGACGAGCGGTCAATCCAGATCTGACTTGTCTCGGAACTCGGCCGGCAAATCTCGTCGACCCAGCTTAGGCCTTCGCGGCGCCTCCGATCTCAGACGGCCCCGTCAGCCCTTGCCCATGATGACAAAGACGACGCGGCGGATCGCCTCGGCGAAGCTGACGCCCAGCGCCATCGCCGCGATGCCGGTGACGCCCAATGCGCCGATCCCCATCAGCTTCCAGCGCCTGACGTCGTCGGTCACCGGCTTCATCTCCGCGACGTCCGCACCGATCGCCGAGACAGACGCCTCGATCTCACCCACGCGATCGACCAGCTGCTCCATGCGTAGATGTACGCTGCCATGAATGGCGGCGTACTTGTCCTCGGCACGGCGGCTGCCCTCCTCGATCCGGCGGATGGATTCTTGCAAGCCGCGCATGCCCGCAACCAATTCGCCGAGCTGGCGGTGAACGGCAACATCGATTTCAACTGCCGACATCGGCGCGCCCCCCATGCCTGGCGCATTCCGCCCGTGTCCAGATTTCCGCAGCACAGAGGCCAACGGCCGTGCGATCAATCCGGCGTTGATCGGCAGCAGTCGCGCCGCGCGCGCCGACGAGATCAGTTCCGACGACGCCCCGCAGACCCGGAACACTGGCCGGTTGCGAAGTTCCACAACCCGCCTGCATCAAGGCAGGAATCGTAATCAAAGCGCTTTTCGCGAGCGCGGCTCTGTCCTCGGGCGTCGGCTTGGTGAAGTAGAGGTCGGGCGATTTCAGCCCGGCCGCCTCCACGGTCTTGGCGATGCCGTTGTAGAGATTGTCGGGAGAGACGTAAGGATTGTCCGGCCCGAGCGTCGTCAAGAGCTTTTCCTGCAATTGCTGGATCATCTGGATCATCAGCATGTCGCGCTCGCGGGTACCCGCACCAAGCCCGGTGTTGACGGTCGCATCCATGCCGGCGTTCCAGTGGCGCGGGTCGAAGGTCACCCATTTGCCGCGCAGACGCACCGCCCGCGGCCGGTCCTGGTGCTTGATGGTCAGCCCAAGCAGCCCCTTGAACACCCGCCTCAGCCCTTGCGCGAAGGTGCGCACCATCAGCTCCGTCTGGCCGATGCCCGCCTGTTCGACGAGCGCGGTCGCCTTCGCCGTCATGTTCTGCAGCGCATCCGGCGCCATGCCGCTCGAGGCATCGGAAATGCCGGTGCGATCGGTCGCCTCCTGGTCGAGATAGCCGAGCATCGAGAAGGATTCCCGCGCCACGAACGGCACCGCCGTGTAGCCAACGGCGCCGCGCACATCGACGCCCTGGCCGACGCGGATCGGCTGGCCGAACTTCGGGTTCAGCACCGATTCCGGGTTTTGGATCACCCCTTCCTGCACGATCGGCTGCTGGTTGTTCTGCCAGTAGAGATTGTCGAGCGTCTGGCGCAGAAGCACGGTCTTCACCCGCTGGATCTCCGCCATGTCGTCGGTGATCGCATTGCCCTCGCGCTGGTGCGGCCGCCGCTCGGTTATGAGATCGGCAAAGGGCACCTCGTCCCATTCCGCATCCTCGAGCAGGTTGTCGGCCCCGGTGCCGCCGGCAAAGACCAGGCGCCGAAGCTCGGCAATGCCGTCGTCGTCCGCATCCACCTTCACATAGAGCTCGTAGTAGTCCACCTCCTGCAGCGCCGTCGCGGTCTCCTCGCCGTCGCCGAAGATGCCGCGCCTGCGGGCAAATTCTTCGTCCTCGCCATCGGCATTACCGGCAATGGCAAAACCTTCGACGAGATCACGGTCGTAGCCCATGGCGATCAGATCCGAGCGGCGCATCCGCCGCTTGATGCCGGCAATCGGGCTGTCGTCGATCGAGATCGCATCTGGATGAACGAGGAATTCCTCGAGCGGCACGGCGGCAAGCCTTGTCGCCCCACGCTCGGCCGTACGGCGGATCTTGACGGTGAAGACCGGCTGCTCCACCGGCCCGGTGGGCAGCTCGATCCGTTCGACCGATTGCGCCTGTTCCAGCACCTCCACCGTGTCGTCGGCGATCAGTTGCACCAGGGCGGCCTCGTCGAGCCCGCTATGGGTCGAAACCTCGACGCTTTTCTTCTTCTCGTACCACCAGCGGATCACGCCGTTGCCGAGCTTCAGCGCGTCATGCGCTGCATCCTGCACCGCGTCATAGCCGTCGCTTTCGGGAAAGACGATGTAGTTGATGTAGTCGGTCGCCTGCTCGGCGCCTGCCTCGTCGCCCTGGTTGACCGGCTGGTATTCCACCACCTTGTCATTGCCAAGCACGGTGCGGATGAGCGAAGGCAGCACCTTCTTCACCGCCGCCCGCACGTCGCGCGAAACCACCTTCGAGCGGTTCGCTTCCGCCGGCACGTCGGCCATCACGCCGTCGTAGTATTCCATTGCCCGCACACGCGTGGCCGAAAGCTGGTCGCGATAGTCCTCGCAATCCCTGACGAGCTGGCTCACGAGCTCCGTCAGTTCCGGTTTCGTCATCGCTGCCATCAGAGAACCTTTCAGGGAGGAATATGGTTGAGATGCTGCCGTTGTCACGCGCGGCCCGAACGGTGCGGCCGCGCCCTGGGGTTGATCGGCAGCGGAAAGATGTCGCATGAACATCGTTTGTCGTGAGGGATTGGTGACGGCGAACACCGGGGTGAGAAACCTTAGGTCGCCAGCTCACCGCTTGTTGTTGCAGAATGTTGGACAGGTCGGCAACGGAGGGCAGCCGTCGATCGATTGCATCACCCCTTGCGGCGAGACCTTCGATGAGACCTGACCGCGGCCAACCAGTCTGGGAGAACGAATATGCCACTGGCCGACGCGACGAACTGAGCGATGGGCATGAACCCCTCTTGCCGCGCCATGCCACTCGACAGGGCAGCGAACGTCACTAAGCCTCCGAGCCCCAGGTAGGCTCGCTTCATCTCTGCCACCGGAATAACGTCGAAGAACCTGGAAACGTAGTCGGGCTCGCGCCACAGTATCAACGCGGCAATGAAGGTGAAAGACAGTATTGTCCAGGCATAGACCGAGAGCGTGGCGCTCCTGGCCGTTACGATGCCGCTCTGGTGCAGTAGGTCGGCTGAAATCGAAATCGCCAACAGCACGCCAAGCAGCGCCCAAATCAGCCTTCGTTTGCTTCCCCAGAAAAAATACATACCCGCACTGGTAGCGAGCCCGCGTTAAAAGTTCGCTTCCGGCAAGGGTGTTCTCTGCCATCAGAGAACCTTCCGATCGGTAAAGGCCCAGGCGGCGGCGTCCGCCTTCACCCGGGCAAAGCGTTTCATCATCAGCGCATAACGAGAGGCCGAAATCACGTCGTCGCGCTCTTTCACGATCCGGCCATCCTTGCGGTGGTAGAGCCTGAACTCCTCGAACCATTCGCTCGCAGTGGAAAACACCTTGAAGCGCCCGGTCTGCATGCGCTGCAGCATGTCGGAGATCCCCGCCTCGACGCCGTTGGTGCCGTCGTCGAAGGTCGCACGCTCCAAAAGCATCGCCAGCCCCTGCCCGCGATATTGCGCCGCCAGCTGCTCGCCCGAGCCCTTGTCGTGCTGCAGCCCGTCATGCGGCCACGCCCACGGCAGCCAGGGCCCCCAAGGTTTGAGCGCCGCCGCATGGATGATCGGCGTCGCCTCGCGCTCGCGGTAGACCCGGGTCACATAGAAGACATCGGCCTCCCGGTCCCAGGCGCAAAGCGCTGCGGCAAAGGGGTGGTCCCAGCCGAAGTCGAGCCCGCCGATCTGCACCCAATGCCTGGGTATCTCGAACGGCTCGACGCGGATCTGTTCCTCGGTCACCGGGAAAATCCGGCCGGAGCCGAGTGTCGGCACACCCTTGGTGCGCGCTTCCTTCTCATGCGCCGGGTAGCTCGCAACGATCTTCGCGCGCTCCTGCGGCGTGTAGTGCTCGGCATCGTCAATCGTCATCGTCACCACGGTCCGGTCTTCGGAGGGTTCCAGCAGGTAGCGGCTGACGACCGAGCTCATGCCTTTCAGCGGCGTAAAGGTCACGGCGACCGAGCCGCCCGTCGCATTGGTGCGGGTGATGCCCTCGAAATAGACATCCTCCGGCGGCTCCTCGTCGAACCAGACATAGTCCACCGTGTTTGCCTGCCATTTCGCCCGGCCCTGCTCATAGGCTTTGAGAAGCAGCGTCGAGGTGCCGCCCGAAGCATGGCGCACCGTCACGCTGTCGAGCGCGCCGGAAGCGCTGGAACGCCGGGTCCAGCCTGAAATATTCGATTTCGGGATATAGCCGGTGCCCCAATCCTCCTCGCTCATCTGCGGGCCGACGAGCAGCCGCTGCACGCCATCGCGTGTCAGCTCGTGCGATTCCGAGCCGCCGATCATCGTGATCGGCCGCTCGAACCGTCGGCCCGCCCACCAAGAGGGATAGTCGCCTGTCAGATGCATCGCCGCTTGCGCAGCACCGGCCAGCGTCTTGCCGAGCTGATTGCCGGCCATGAACAGCCGCTCGCGGAACGTGGCCCCTGCTTCATGGAATGCCGTCTGCCTCGCATAGGGCCGGTAATAGAGCAGCCTATTCGTGTTCTGCCGGCGCCCGATCTCCATCGCCAGCTCCATCCGCTCCTTGAGCAGCAAGGAAAGGCCGGATGGTTTGGTCGAGCTTGCGGATCCGCTGAAGGAGTTGTTCATCCGTCATCTCGCCGATCTGGTTGGCATTGATGGTCACGTCCTTCGGCATCAGCGCCGCGACGGCCTTCAGGAAATCATGCGGGTTCTTCTCGATCAGCGCGTGGATCGCCGCTGCCCCGCGGCTTTCCCAGGCCGAAAGCATGTCTTCGAGGAAAAGCTCGCCGAGTTTGGTGCGTACCGCCTTGCGGGCGCGCGGCCGGATGACCGCACCTGCCCGGTCGGCGCGCGGCAAAAAACGCCCGGTTTTCGGGTCCTTGGCTGGTTTGCTTGTCATGGAAATTACTCCGGGCAGGCTGAGCCGCTGAGCCTGCTGGCAGCCGCGGCTTTGACAGAAAAGGCACTCGGCCTCGACTTCGGTCCGTCACCTCGTCTTTGCTCGAATGGCTCGGCGCACCTGCCAATCGTCGAGCGCCGTCACCGCGGACAGCGCAACGCGCGCCGAGCGTGACAGCCGATCACAGAAAATTGCGGGTGTCACGCCGGATGTCACGCTTGCAACCTTGACTTCAGGTTGTATCCGGTCATCAATGCGGCCCACCGGGTTGCCCCGTTTCGGGTCCTCTTGGCGGAATGCATCGCAAGCGCCCTGCTAGCCAGGGAAAAGCCAAAGTAGTTCAAGATTTTGAGTAATTTATCAGCCTAGCAGGCCCGCTGCGGGAACCGTGCGATGGATGCAACAGGTGTCAGATGATCCGCAACGCGTTCAGTAAGTTGAAGACCATTTTCACCCCGCGGCCCTCCGCAACGAATATCTCGCCCAGGTTGCTTGAACTGGCCACCTCGGGGAACGTCGACGCCCAGGCAAAACTGGCCGAAATCTATTTCAACGACGGCGGCGAGGAACACTACGCCGCCTCGCTTCACTGGAACCGGCAGGCCGCCCGCCAGGGTCATCCCGCCGCGCAGGCCCGTCTCGTCACCATCTATCAAAGGGGGCTCGGCGTCGAGCGCGATCCGAAAGAGGCCTCGCGCTGGCTTCGCAACATTGGGCAACCGCGCGCGCGAATTGAGCCCGCCCGCGCCGTTTCCGGCAAGATCGCCAAACAGGAAGCATAGCAAGCGCCAACCGGCCTTCGCGAAGCACCGTAACGATCCGCAACGGTCAGGCGACCTTTGCGCGTCCGATAAGACGCGCGGCGCTGTAGGCCGCTCGCCTTAGCTGACCCGGAATCAAAAAGGCCGCTTCAATGACGAAACGGCCAGCCTGTAATATCCTTAGCCCGCTTCCGGGCGCTTGGCAAGCCCCGCCACCTAAATTTGTTTCTGTTTTGTTCTTTTTTTTCGCGAGCCGCCTGCGTCGCTCGCCTCACGCCCACCTGCCGTCTCGCCCGCCCGCTCCCATCGTTTGGTGATATAGTTACGCCCGGCACGCGACACTGCCTTTGCCCCGCGGCGATGGGCCGCCGGCCAGGACCAGGCGTGCCATGTCCGGTTCGATGGCGAGGCGGTCGAAGGCCGTTCCCACGACGACGGGAGGATCCCATGACCCCACGATATCTGCTTGCCGCTGTTATCGCGGCGCTTGTCGCGCTTGCCGGCTGCACCACCGACCAGGCCAGCCGCAGCACCGCCCCTGCCCCAAGCAAGGGAAACCAGGGCACGCAAGGCGGCCAAGGCATGAGCCAGGGCGGCGGAAGCTCCGGCTACTAAAGCATGTCGCGCAAAAGTGCGTAGCGGTTTTGCGATAACGACACGCGACAAACCAATAAAGCACGTCGCGCAAATGTGCGCAGCGGTTTTGCTGCGACAACCCAAAACTGAACGGCCCTGTGACGAGCGTCGCCGACCGCAGGCTGCCTGTCCAGTCCGCGTATGACAGCACCGCCATGCACGGAGCCTGCCGGCACCGTTCGCCTCGCTTCGGCGCTTGCTGATTGAACCTCCGGCGCCGAAACGCGTTGAGTAACCATGACGCGCAATCTCGGTGCCACGCCATTTGTTTGCGCGCATTCTGTGTTAAGCTTCCCCTTGGGAGGAAAATGCCATGGAGAATTTCTTCGCACTCGCCGCCATCGTCGTCGGCTCCGCCATCCTGGGGCTTGCGCTTGCCTACGGAATGCGCCGCAAGGACGCACACCGTCCTCCCGAGCATGACGACGCCCGGTTGAAGTTCTAAAGCCTGTCGCGCAAAAGTGCGCAGCGGTTTTGCGACAACGACATGCGAAATATCAAGAACTTAAAGCGCAAGGAGCGAATCTGAAAGATCGCGACGCTTTAGAGCCGCTGGCTCTTCCATGAAACGTGCTAAGCGCGCAAGCGCCCGCTTCGCAGCGCCACTCGTTCGCCGGGCCGCACCATCTTGAGCGCGGACAGCGTCGACTGGCGACAGCGAGCACTTTGGCTCCCTTCCTCTCACAGACGTTCCCCTGCCCGGCAGCCGGGAACCTTTCCCGCCTCCTCGCCTTACTCCTTCGACATGACCAACCGAGGAGATGCGAGGATGAGCAAGGCGAACCCGAAATCACGTGATCTCAGGCAGACACCCGAAGACCTGTCGCAACCCGCAGAACCGACCGTCGTGCCGATCGGCAGGATCCCGCCGTTGCCGGTCGATCTGGTTCCTGAGGGCGATGACATTCCGCCGGGTGACCAGGGCCGGGTGCCGCCGGTTCCGAGCCGCGATGAGGCCAATGTGAACCCGGACGACGCCCTGCCCGAAGACGGCGAGGAGAAAATCCTCGACGACGACCCGGCGCGCGAAAAGACCCGCTTCGACGAGGGGCTTCCGAAGAGCAGCCGATAGGCATGTCGCGCAAAAGTGGGCAGCGGTTTTGCGATAAACGACATGCGGCTAACTGACTTGCAAGCATGAACAGAAAAGCCCGCCGGTCACCACAACCGACGGGCCTTTTTTTTGGAACGCGCTTCGCTCAGAAGTAGGGCGAATAGCACTGCTGGCGCGGGCCGCCATAGGGCTGAAAGCTATTGTCCCAAGCGCGGTACGAGCGGTAGCGGGCATAGCACCAGTCCACGTGCCGCGGGTTCACCCCGGCATCCGCCCTGCGCGGCGGAGCGGCAATCGCGCCGCCGATGATGATGCCGGTGCCGAAGGCCGCCAGCGGATACCACCAGCCGTCATTGTGGCGACGATAGCCGTAGCGCTCGTAGCGATAGCCGCGGTAGCCGTTATAGTGTCCATAGCGGTAGCCGCCATCCCAGCCCGGGCGCGGACGATAGCCGCCATGCCAGCCTGGCCGCGGGCGGTAGCCGCCGTCCCAACCGGGGCGCGGGCGATAGCCGCCATGCCAACCGGGCGGACGCCGGCGATAATGGCCGCCGTTCCATTCCCGGTGCTGCACCAACTCGACGTCGCTCTTCTGCACCCGCTCGATGGCAACCGCCGGCACGGCATTCGCCGGCGTGATGCCCGAAAGAGCCGTAACCGCCGCCATTATGACGATGGCAATCTTCTTCATCTCATCACCTGTCCGTTTGGAAACAGGCGGCAGTTTCGCGGAATGACGTGAACCCACAATGAATGCGATACATCTAATATGTAATACAACCCAAAGGCGGCATCCGCGGCCAGTGTTTCATGCGCGCGCGGCCCCATCCCCACGCAACGCGAGCGCATGCGCAATCAGCGTTTCCACCGCCGCGACATAGGAGATTCCGTCTGCCGCAAGCGCCTTGGCATACATGCTGATATTGGTGAAGCCGGGAATGGTGTTGATCTCGTTGATGACGAGGCTTCCATCTGGCCGCAGGAAGAAATCGACGCGCGCCATGCCGGCGCAGGCCAGTGCCCGGAAGGCCCGCTCGGCCATCTCCTGCGCCCGCGCGCCCACCTCTTCGGCAAGGTCCGCCGGCGCATTCACGATCGCGCCGCCAGCGTCGACATATTTGGCGTCGTAGCTGTAGAAACCGTGGCTTTCGGCGGGGATGATCTCTCCCGGCCGCGACACGGTGAGCCTGCCCTTGGCGTCTTCCAGCACCGAGCACTCGATCTCGCGGGCCTGCACGAACTCTTCGATCAGCACCTTGTCGTCGTGGCGAAACGCCTCTTCCAGCGCAGCCGCAAGCCCGTCGAGGCTATTGACACGGCTGACGCCGACGGATGAGCCCTGCCGCGCCGGCTTAACGAAAACCGGCAATCCCAGTGTTTCCAGGATGGTTTCGCCGGAATAGGCGTCCTCCTGATGCAGCGCGATGGCACGCGCGACCGGCAGCCCCTCAGCCGCAAGCAGGCGCTTGGCGAGCACCTTGTCCATGGCGGCCGCCGAAGCCGCAACGCCGCAGCCGACATAGGCGACATCGGCCGTCTCGGCGTAACCCTGCACCGTCCCGTCCTCGCCGAACGGCCCGTGCAGCACCGGAAAGATGAGGTCGACGGCCGGCAGCAGCCCTTGCGTTCCGTCGGCGGCAATGGTGACCGCCCGGCCCTTGCCGCCCGGGATCAGCGCAACTTGCGTTCCTGCCGCCGGAATGGTCCGGGGCAGCTCGCCGTTTTCAAGCTCGAGCAACAGCCAACGCCCATCTTTGGCAATGCCGATCGGCACGATCTCGTAGCGTGCTCTGTCAAGCGCGGCGACGACATTGCGCGCCGACATCAGCGAAACCTCATGCTCCGCCGAACGCCCACCAAACAACACGGCAATGCGCAACTTCCCTGTCATGACGTCTTTCCTTCAGAATCGTGACCAATGCTGATCCGCAAGGAAGCGGTCGAAGATGGCAACAAGACGTCAAGGAAACGTGCTATCGCTGCGACAGGAAAATTTTCTCAATCGACCGCAACACCGCTTGACCCTTCAGGCGGCGAGACACAATTGGAACGCGAAGGATAATTTGAAGGAGTAGTCGTCCATGGCCGAGGTCCTGCTGTTCCATCACGCCCAGGGGCTGACCCCGGGGATGCACGCTTTCGCCGAGGACCTCCGGGCCGCCGGGCATACCGTGCACCTGCCCGATCTCTTCGAGGGGCGCACCTTCAACAGCATCGAAGAAGGCCTTGCCTATATCGGCGAGGTCGGCTTCGACGAGATGCGCGAGCGCGGCGTTCGCCTCGCCGACGCTCTTCCCCAGGGCCTCGTCTATGCCGGCTTCTCCTTCGGCATCCTGCCGGCACAGAAGCTCGCCCAGACCCGGCCCGGCGCCCGCGGCGCCCTGCTCTTCTACTCCTGCATCCCGATCAGCGGTCAGTGGTCCTTCGGCCCCTGGCCGGATGGCGTGCCCGTCCAGATCCACGGCATGGACAACGACCCGATCTTCGTCGGCGAAGGCGACATCGACGCTGCCCGCGAACTCGTCGAGAAGGCCGACGATGCCGAGCTCTTCCTCTATCCGGGCGACCAGCACTATTTCGCCGACAGCTCGCTGCCGTCCTACGACGCGACGGCAACGGCGCTGCTGACGGATCGGGTGCTTGCTTTTCTCAGGCGGGTCTGAGGCTGCCCTATTGTAGGAAAAGCTCGGAGTTGCTCAGCAATCCCACCAATCGGTCATGGTGGCCTTGGCCGCTTTGCGCCAACAGTAGACATTCGCCGACCGCGGCGCCGTGGCCGATATGGGGCCGAGAGCGGGACGGCAGGTTCAGGGCAGCAGCATTGATAAAGCGGACATTCGCTATCGGCTTAAATCAGCAGGTCGGCCATTGACTGCTGTCGACCCCTCTAGGTCGTACCTTGACCTGGATGTGAGCATCTGCTTCGGCCAAAAGCTATCGTCCATCGAGTGCGCAGCTGCCAGTCGCTACGCACTCGAGGATTCAGCTCAGTGGCCGGTGAATTAATCGCAAAGCCATGGCATTTTCGAGGTGGACGATGCAGCTCCGAAACATGCGTTCCGGATCGCCCCGGTTAGCGACCTGGATTAGTCACCCTGATATATCCGCCCCAAAACGCACAGGATTCTAATTTCGGTCGACTGACGTTTGCGTTTCACGGACGAAGCGCGCCCGGTTCGCGTTGACGAAAGCTTCTACGGTCATCAGCGGGCCACCAATAAACTTCGTGCCGATGTCATCGAGACCGGCGAGGAGACCCTCTTGCTGGTCCAGCTCCGCAGCTTCGAAGTGCCGCCGCAAGACGGTGTCATCCTCGAGCCCCGCGAGCTCCAGAAAGGCCGATACGGTAAGCTGCTCGAAGTGCAGATCGACTCCGAGGACCCGACCAACCTCTGCTGCGAGCTCCTCGTGACTATACTCCTTCGGGCCGTGCAGCTGGTAGGCTTGGCCGCCGTGGCCTTCCGGTTTCTCCAGGATGTTGGCGATGATCTTCGCCGTATCGGCCGCGGCCAGCGGAGCAAAGCGGCCATCCTTGTTGAATGGCATGACGTAGCGGCCGCGCTGGATGAATGTCGAGATGTAGAGGAGCCACTCGGCGAAGAAGGTGATGCGCAAGCTCGTCGTCGGGATGCCTGACCACTTGAACACCTGCTCCGAAAGCCAATGGTTCTGGGTCACCTTGCTGCGCGCGTCGGGCCTGGATTGCTTGTGGGACAGGTTGACGATGTGCTCGACGCCCTGCTCTCTCGCCACCTGTGCGAAGATGACTGCCGCCTCCACGAGACCGTCGGCAATGGGATAGCAGAAGTAAGCGCGGTCGACGCCGTCGAAAGCCAGCCGCATATCGCGCAGGCTGGTGATGTCCCCATAAACGATCTCGGCACCCAGACTGGCCAGCTCCTGCGAGCGAGCGTCCTCCCGACGAGCGAGGGCGCGGACCTTTAGGCCTTTCTTCAGCAGTTCCTTCACGGTCGGACGCCCCGTATCTCCGGTTGCACCGGTCACCAGAATCGTTGTCATCGCATTTCTCCTTTCGATAATGGCATCAGGCGCTCCGCGGCGTCCTAATGCTGCATATACAACACATAGGAAGCAGTGTTGTATATGCAATACCATAATTTCAGATTCCGGCTAATCGCGCGGAATGTCGTCCGCGACGGTCTTGATTGCGCTCAAGCCTGCTTGCCCAAGCAGCTTGGACGCTCGTTCCTGCCCCGCCCGCCAGGCCGGCATGGATGAAAACAGCAGGTCTTCGCCAGCTTTGCTCAGCCGAAGGGGGCGCTGACGACCTTGAACCTTGTCGGGGACCTCTTCGATCCATCCCGCGTCCAGCATCAGCTTGAGGTTTCTCGTCAAGGTGGAGCGATCGAGGCAGTTGGCTCGGCCGATTTCGGCACGCGTCGCGACGCCCATCCGCATGATTGAACCGAGTAAGGTGTGTTGCGACGACACTAGGCCGAACGGCCGCAGTTCCTCGTCGAAGATGTTGGTCATAACGCGTGAGATAAGGCGCGCCCGCGAAATTACGCAGGCATCTTCCAGTTCCCGCAGCATTGCTCGTCTATCGTCGGGTAGGGAACGCAGGTTCATAGTCTCTCGATGATGCATCTACAACATGTAGTCAACCAGTATCGCGTTTCAAGGAGGATACGAAACCCTGATGTCTCAGCGCATGCCACGGGCGATGATCTGCATAAACGCCGGAACGTTCGCTCTCGCTGGAAGCTGCCGTTCGCCGTATCATCCGAGGACGGCAGCAGAGTCCCATTGAGGCCGTTGCCGCTCAGCGCCGCTCCACGTGAATGAATGGCAGCTTCTGGGCTCGGCGATCGGCGCGCTGAACGGCTCAAATGGGGGCGCAAAGCAGCCGTCCGCGATGCGAACCTCTATGTCCGGTTTGAGCCGAAAGCTGCCGAAACGAACGACCGCTGAAGCCGTCAGCCGAAATGAATATTGAAATCCTCTTGCAGAAAGTCCTAGGCACTGGAAATCCCAGGCGAATTCGCACTAATATAACGTCGCCGAACAAGCTTCGGAAATTGGAAATATACTACTGCAAACCTTGAAATACTTCGGAGTAACCGTGCTTATCTACTCGGACGAAAACCTTGAGGTCATCCATCGCCCGGGCGCCTCGGCTTACCTCCTCATCACCTTCAACGAGATGGAAATCCAGGCAAACGGGAGCCGCTACTGGGGCCAGCGCTTTTGCGAGAAGGCGGATATCGCCGCCCTCGGCTTCATCAGCAAGCGTCCCAACTGGTTTCCGGCCGAAAGCGTGGTCAAGGCGGTCGAGGCTGCGGCGCCGATCCTGAAGGCAGCACCCGAGCGCATCCTCTACGGCCATTCTCAGGGCGGTTATGCAGCGCTTCGCTACCGCCGGCGTTTCAACGCCACGACAGCCATCGCCTTCTGCCCGCAAATCTCGATCAATCCCAAAGCCGTTCCCTACGACAATCGCTTTCTCAGGCATTTCTCGCCCGACCTGCACGCCAATA
Organism: Ensifer sp. Root278; assembly: GCF_001429285.1. Lineage (GTDB taxonomy): Bacteria > Pseudomonadota > Alphaproteobacteria > Rhizobiales > Rhizobiaceae > Ensifer. Next base: position 656,991 of record NZ_LMJJ01000040.1, on the reverse strand, counting down.
TGAGTATCGCCCCCGACCATGCCGCCGGCCGCGCCTATCTCTTCTACGACCCGTTCCACGCGATCGATCGCAGGCATGCCGAGCGCATAGCGGAACTGCAGGCGGAAACGCATCTCGTGCCCGTACACATGACCGGTCATGGCACGGTCAGGGTCTTCACCGGAACGCAGCGCGCGCTTTCGCTGATCGATGCCTGCCGCGCCAATGACCTTGCTGCCCTGCGCGCCCTTGCCCGCTCCGCGCGGATCGACGCGCCGATGCGGCCTTACCAGAACGCCGTCGCCGCCATGGCCCGCCACCCGGCCTGGGCCGATCGCCTGCACGCCCGCTTCGGCGATCGCTTTGCCCCTACAGAGCAGGTCAACTTCCTCTTCCACCGCGCCAATCGCCATATCCGCGACGGCAACCTCGTCACGGCGCGCGACATGCTGACGAATGCCCTGTCGCTCCTGCCCGGCCACCCCGCCGTCACGCTTCGCCTGCGCGACCTCGACGCCCGCATCGGTCGCGAAGAAAAGCTGGCTAAAGCGTCCTGAGGCGGCCGCCACGCCTCATCGGACCATGACAAGCTGCTCGGCGAGCCGGAACAGCGCGATCGCAATCATCGCCGCGCCTGAGAACTGGCTCACCAGACGGGCCACGCGCGGGCGCGTCCTGAGGACCATGCTCGAACCCGTGCCGACAAGCGAGTAGATCAGCGCACAGTTGAGCATATGCACGGCCCCGAGCGCCGCGATCTGGCTCGGGATCGTCCAGCTCCCGTCGCGGCTGGTAAACTGCGGCAGCAGCGCCAGGAAAAGAAGTAGCGCCTTCGGGTTGATGCCGCTCACCGCGAAACCGCGGACGATCCACCCGGTCCAGCTCCTGGCCGCCTGATCTTCATCGGCCACCGGAACAGGCGGATGGGCCAGAACCCCGACGCCGAGCCAAAGGAGATAGCCCGCTCCCAGCACGGTAAGCACCGTCAGAACCGCCGGAACGCCGGCGACGAGCGCGCCGACGCCGGCCGCGACCACCAGAGTGATCGCAAGATAGCCAAGCAGCATGCCGGAAACGGCCGGCATGATCGCCCTGTCTCGCAATCCCGCCGAGATCGCATAGGCCCAGTCTGCGCCGGGTGTCAGCACCAGCGAAAACGATATCGCCCAAAACGCCGTCAACAGACCCATTTCCATCTCGCGCCACCTTCCTTCGGATACCCGCGCCATCAAAGGAAGAATAGCGTTGCATCACGGGGATTAGCTCCCTATCTCTTGCCGAGATGTGGCATCTTGAGGTAATATCTCCCTCATGGATGATACGGACCGCAAGATTCTTGCTGAGCTTCAGAAGGACGGGAGACTGTCGGTTACCGAGCTCGGCGACCGCATCGGGCTCAGCCTTTCCCCCTGCCATCGCCGGGTCAGGGCGCTCGAGCAATCCGGCGTGATCAGCGACTATCGCGCCAATATCGATGCCGCCAAGGTCGGCCTCAATTTCTCGGCGATCGTCTTTGCGACGCTCAGGGAAGGCAGCCGCGAGAACGTGCATGCCTTCGAAAAGGCTCTTTGGGCGATACCGGAAATCACGCAAGCCGAGCGTCTGTTTGGCGATCCCGACTACATGCTGCACGTGGTGACTGAGGACCTGAAGGCTTTCCAGGCGCTCTATGACGAGAGCCTGCTTGCGCTGCCGAGCGTGCTGCGCCTGACCTCTACCCTTGTGATGAAGAGCATCTTCCAGAACCGGCCGCTTCCTCTTTGAACGGCTGGCTCGCGCCGCCCCGGATGAACTGGTGCGCCACGGCTACAGCGTCCTTTGCGTTCATCTGAACGCACGGCGCTCTGGCAGTTGCCGTCCGAGGTCTCAGCAGATTACAGCGCCGCGCGTCTTATCAGACGCGCAAAGGTCGCTGTAGCACTTTGATTTTCTGCATGCCTTTGTCCTTAAATCGAGGTCGATTAAGGAGACATGCAGTAGTGTACCGGCAGCCCTCGCCCACAGCGGAACAATCATGATGCACGCTCTGCCCCCTCTCGATGAAATCCGTGCGCTTGAAGAAGCACTGCACCGCCCGGAGGTTCGCCGGTCGCGTTCAGCCGTCGAGGCGCTGCTCGCCGAAGGCTTCGTCGAGTTCGGGGCTTCCGGTACGATCTATCATCGTGCGGAAATCATCGATCTGCTTGTGCAGGAGCCAGAGCAAGACGATGGCGAACTGCGCGCGAGCGATTACCGCCTGACCGCCATTTCGCCGGAAGCATTGCTCTTGACCTACAGAACCCATCGCAGAGAAAGCGATGGATCGGAGCGGCACGCACTCAGAAGCTCTGTCTGGAAGCGAAACGGAACCAGGTGGCAGATGCTGTTCCACCAGGGAACGGTGACGGGAGCGGCCTGAGCGGCCCGTCCAGGCGCGACTTTCGCGACGACGTGTCGGGATCGCGGGCTGCCATCCGTCTTCAAGGGAGACCAAGCGATGGAGGACAACGATGACGATCACCATTACCGCTTTCGAACGGTCACCGGATCGCGGCAAGGGGCTCGCGCGCGACATGCGTGTCCGCTGGGCGCTCGAGGAAGTAGGCCTGCCCTACGAGGTTCGCCTTCTGTCGTTCAAGGCGATGAAGCAGCCGCCGCATCTCTCCCTTCAGCCCTTCGGCCAGATCCCGACCTATGAGGAAGGCGATCTCGCCCTCTTCGAGTCCGGAGCGATCGTGCTCCATATCGCCGAGCGCCATGCCGGCCTGTTGCCAGACGAAGCCAATGCCCGGGCGCGCGCGATCGCCTGGATGTTTGCCGCGCTCAACACCATCGAGCCGCCGGTCTTCGACCGTAATCTCGTCCAGATCCTCGAACGCAACGAGCCCTGGTACGAGCACCGCCTGCGTGCGCTCGACGAAACCATCCGCAGACGGCTTGGCGGCCTTTCCAATCACCTTGGCGATGCCGACTGGCTCGATGGCGCCTTCAGCGCCGGCGACCTCCTGATGGTGACGGTGCTGCGCCGGCTGCATGGATCAGGGATTCTTGAGGAATACCCGAACCTTGCTGCCTATGTCGCTCGCGGCGAAGCACGGCCGGCCTACAAGCGCGCCTTCGAGGCCCAGTTGGCGGTTTTCACCTCCGCATCGGCAGGCTAACCCGGAAGCGGCAACCGAGTTGCGTCACTCTGACAGAGCCGCATCACCCGGTTGACCTCTTTCTTCAAGTCTCCAGCGATCCCAGGGGTATGAGCCGCCGCCCTGAATTCAACCTGGCACCACACCTTTGACGGCCCAGGCGACCGCGACATAGGACCGTGGACCATCGACCTCGCCATCGAGATAGGCAGAACGGACCGCATCGCGAAGCCGCGTGCGCGCCGGCTCATTGAGTGTCGCGATATATTCGGCCCCTGGGCCATCCTTGCCGAGATAGGGCGTCCAGTAGTCGTCGAAGGAAGCGTACTCCATGCGGATCGCAAGCTCAGCCGTCTCGACCTCGACAAGGCCGGCCCTATGCCAGGCCGCCTCCAGTTCGCCAGGCCGGGTCATCGGGCGGGTGAAGGCGCGCTCGCGAAGCCGGCGGGCGGCGGGATCAAGGGCTGCCGCCGTATCGAGGAACAGGCGGCTGGCAACGAAACCGCCGCGACCGTCCCACACGGTGGCAGCGACCGTTGCGCCAGGCCGCGCAACGCGGCGCATCTCCGCCACGGCCCGTTCCGGCTCAGAAACGAAATGCAGCATCAGCAGCGACAGGACCCGATCGAACGCCGCATCCTCAAAGGGCAGAGCGCATGCGTCGCCAATCTGGAAGGAGACGCGCGGATCCGGATTGCTGCGGCTGGCGTGTTCGATGTAGGGCGCTGCGCAATCCACCCCGCAGACGGCGGAAAGGTCGGGCCGCGCGGCCAACAGGAATGTCAGGCTGCCGGTGCCGCAGCCGACATCCAGCACCCGTTCGCCCGCCGCGGCTCCGGCAAATGCCAGGAAGGGCACGGCCAGCCTTCGGCTCCAGCGCCCCATCTGCAACTCATATCCGTCGCCAGTGTTGGCATTGAACGTCGATGCAGCCATCACAGCACACTCCAGCCAGCTGAACGGGCGAACTCTACCACAGGCTGGGCAAGCCGAGACATCGGTGCTGGCAAACTGCCGCGTCGATCGGTTTACTGGGTTCGAGACCGATCCCCGGCATGCGGAACCGATCGCCATTCGCGCGCGGTGGATATTTCGCCATCCTCTCGGTAAGCCGGCCAGACAGGGCGCCGCCCCGGCTCCATCGGCGCCGGATCGGACCGTGCCGCACCTCACCCTTCGTCCTGATGTCGCCGCCGACGCATGCAACCATGCCGCCGCGCTTCCTCGGGAGCGCAGCGGACAGGACCGCTCCTGCGAAATTCGATGGGGTATTTGCGATGAGCAGCACAGAACCGAAAGCATTCGCCCTCGCCGGCGTCGTCATGAAGCGTCTGTTGTCCGGCAGCCAGACCGACGGCCAGTTCTGCCTCTTCGAAAACGTCAGCGGCGGCGACACCAGGACGCCAATTCACGTCCACGCCAGCGACGACGAAACCGTCTACATCCTCGAGGGCGAACTGACTGCGGTAATCGGCGGGACCGCGCACCGGTTGACCGTGGGCCAGAGCATCTTTCTCCCGCGCCGCGTACCCCACCAGCTCCTCAACGTCAGCCGCCGGCCGGCGCGCTACATCCTGATCGGCACGCCAGCCATCTTCGACCGGTTTCTGGAGGAAGCCGGCCGTGAACTTGGGCCGGGCGAAGCGGTCAAGCCACCGACATCGGAAGAGCTTGATCGGCTTCGGAGGGCCGCGCCGAAGTTCGGCATCACCCTGCTTGCCGACTGGTCGGATCAAGATTGACCCGCCGCCAGCGCAGGCTGCGGCGGTTGGGGAAAGACCGGGCAATGCGACCGCCTCACCTGTCGCAAGGAGAACGGAGACACACTCCCCTTTGCAAGCGCAGCACCCGCTGGCATGGCGGATGTCTTGCGAAATTGCGGGCAGCGGCGATATCGGACATTCGATTTTCGAGCTACGATCGTCCGAACGGCACCGTCCAATCGGTGGCGTCCACGACGTTGGGGAGCGACAGACCATGACCCGCGATCAGATGCTCGCCCACCTTCGCGCCGCCGACGAAGTCGCGCGCGAGGCCGCCGCGCACGGCCATCATCCTTTCGGCGCGGTCCTGGTCGGCCCCGACGACAGCATCCTGATGCGCCAGGGCAATATCGACACCGTACGCCACGCCGAGACCGAGCTTAGCCGGCGTGCCGCGACCGCCTATCCGGCGAAATTCCTATGGTCCTGCACGCTGGTTTCAACCGGCGAGCCCTGCGCCATGTGCACCGGCACGCTCTATTGGGCGAATATCGGTCGCCTGGTCTACGGCTTCGAGGAGGAAAAGCTCCTTGCCGAAACCAGCGACCACCCCGAAAACCCGACCATGAACCTCGCCTCGCGCACGGTGCTTGCCTCCGGCCAGAAGCCGATCGAGGTTTTTGGCCCCTTCCCCGAGATCGAGGACGAACTACTCAGCCCCCACCGGACCTTCTGGCGCCGCTGATGCGGCGCGCCCGATGGAGTTAGACTGCAAAAGTATCCCGCGGCCGGGTGTGACGAAGCGATTTAGGTGGGGCGTCGCCATATGTCCCTTCTCCCCGCCTGCGGCGAGACGGTGGCCGGCAGGCCGGACGAGCGGTCCAGAAGATGGGCGCCATCTACCTCACCCCTCCTTCTCCCGCGACAGCCCCAAGTGCCAGTGCAGCTCGGTCAGCCCGCGTTTCAGCCAGGCGAGCTGCCGTTCCGGCATGGTGCGCAGCATCTCGTAATCCATGATGCAGACGTTGAAGACCGTCGTCTTCACCTGCGGTCCGTCCTGCAGTTTCAGGAGCACGCCTTCCAGTTCCATCATCCGGTTCGCCGCCTGGCGGGCGCTCCGGGCACGCTCGGCGGAGGTCTCGCCGGCAAAACCCTTGACGCTGAAGAGCGACTGCGCCCTGACACTCGGAAAGGGAATGCCGGTGAGGCTGTAATAGCGCGCCATCTGCCGGGCGTACTCGTCGCCCGCCTCGCGCTCATGCGCCGTCAGCTTGCCGTCGAGGAACATGCGGCCGAGTGTGTAGCCGGCAAAGGGGCTCGCAACATCGACGTCGCGCTTGCCGGAAAAATGCATGCGCTTGCGCGCGTCGAGCGCCACGGAGCGCACCTCCCGTTCGGTCTCGCCGTGCTTGATCTGCCCACCGGGATAGCGTGCCACGTCGGCCTTGCGCGGCCGGCCGGCCCGGCTGGCGCGCTTGATGCGGATGCGTTCTGCCTTGGATGTCATCGTATCGTTTCCTCGTTTCATTCATTCGTCATCGCTGCTTGGCCGTACCGCCGGCCCCGGCTTCGCGCTGACGCAAAATCAATCCAAAAATCAAAAGGCTGCCGTCATCGGCTGGCGCCGCGCCTGTTCACCGCATGCAGCACCGACGTATGGTCGCGGTGGAAGATGCGGCCGAGCGCCGGCAGCGACAGATCCTTGCGCTCCTCGTAGACTGCCGCCATGCAGCGATGGCGCGGCTCGACCAGGCGGCGCTCGCGGCCAACGCCGATGATCTCCTCCCAGGTGATGCCGGGATAGGCGCCAAGCACGTCGTCGATGATCTCGCGCACCGGCCGCCGGCTGAAGAGATCGCCGCCTGCCGCATCCGCCGCGCCGCAAATCATCCGCGCCTGCGACAGAAGCCGCGCCTCCGCATCGGCGAGCGCCAGTTCCAGCTCCGCGATCCGCCGCGTTTGCGTGCGCACCTGAACCGCGACCATGCCCGCCAGATCCTCCAGCGTCGCGGCGGGCGCCGCCTCGCGGTCAGCCGCGGCCATCCCCACGGAACCTTCGGCTTGCGCGTGACCACGCGCGGCCGCCTTCTGCCTCACCTCGTCGCCTGCCGTCATCCGCATTGCCATAGCCTCTGCGCCGCTTTCCGCGCGCGCCTGTCCACGGTGGCGCTTTCCCGTATCGTCGTCACCGCCAGCCCCGGGCACGGCCCTCGCCCGCGCCGCAACGGCGCTTGTCCTGCCGCCTGCAGCTGTCTGCCCTGTCATGAATTCCGTTGCCTCAGGCTGCATGGTGGATCTCCCGGGTTGCAAGCGCGCTTACGTTCTGGGCGGCCGCCTTGGCCGCTGCGTGTGTCCGCCGAAACGCTTCGAGCCTGGCGCGAACGCGGGCACGACTGGCTTCGGAACGGCCGGTATCCCGGGGCTTGAGGGCGGCGATCGTCTCACGCTTGCGGGCAAGCTCCGCCCGCATGCTCAGCGCCTCTGCCTTTGCCAGTGCCGCCAGCACCGGCGGCTTCGGGATCGTGCCCAGCAGCACATTGGCGTTGGCCGCATAGTCGCCGCGGATCAGCTTCTGCGTCGCCGCCGTTAGCCCACAGCCCGGCACGCCGGAGAGCGCATAGTGGTAGACGGCGAGGATCTTTTTCGGCTCGATCCCCTGCGGCATCGTCATGCCGGCCGTCTGCATCGCGTCGAGGCTGCGCAGCACCGCCGCCTCGCTGGCCGGCGCCAGCCGTTCAGTGAGCGCGGTAATCTCCCGGCTCAAGGTCGAAAGCCGGGCCTGCGCCGGCAAACTCATCATTTCCAAGAGGGTCATTGTTTCGGTTTCCTTTGATTTCGCTTTCAATCGCTTGCCTGCATTCCCGCTGGTGGCGGGCAAAGGCGGTCTCGTGCGGCGGCGCCTGCTGGCGATGTCCGCGTCGCGGTGGTCCGGCGTCTCCGGCCCGGCCCGCCGCGGTTGATCGGCTCGCGACTTGGGGGCCGCCAGCCCTGGCTGGTCGGCCGGCATTGCGCATCCAGTTCCGCCAGGTGGCCGCCCAGTCGAGCTTGGTGGCATTGCGGCCGGATTTGGCGGTCCAGTAGTCGCGAAACTTGTCGAATTCGATTGTTGCCTCGGCCGGCCCGAAGCCGAGCCCGGCGGCAAACGCCCAGTCGGGCTCGAAGGTCGCGGGCAGCCGGCTGGCCCTGCGGCCGCGCCCCGACCGCGCTGCATTTTCCGCCCCCAGGTGGAGATCGAGCTGAGGGCCGCTCCCGGCCGGAGTCGTGTCGGGAGAGTTAGAGGACACCCGCCGCTGTCGCCGTGACATCGCGTGACGTCACGCGCGCCCTGTGACGCTGCTGCCGTTCGCGATCGCCTGCCCGGCGCCGCTCGATCTCCGACTGCTGCCCGGCTTCGGCGGCGCGCACGGCGCAAAGGATCATCTCCGGCGACGCACCGGATTGAACCAGCGCCTCGACGATCGCGGTGATGCGCATGGCCGCTACTCCCCGCTCGGCCGGGATGCGGCCCCGGCCCTGGCCTTGCCGGGCGCCGCGGCAACAGCGCTGCCGCAGACGCGTACCAAAGGCGGCAGGACGCCCGCGCCCTTGCTTTCCGCCTGTCCTCTAGAGCGCCGTGCGTTCGACCGAACGCACAAAGGACGCTCCAGCACTTTGATTCCAGAGCATCTTTCCGCCTCCAGCGTTTCCACTTGAAAGCGGGAGGCTCCAGGCCTTCCTGTCAGACTGTCCTGCGCCATGCCTTTTCCCATGCCTTCGCCTTTGGCCGCCCCGTCTGGCACGGCCATTCCATCGCGCTCATCGCGCGCCAAATCCGATTGTCTCCCCACCCCGCCGACAAGCCGCTTCCAGCATCCGCCCCTGATGGGCGGACCGGTCAGGCCCTTCGGTCCCTTGCGCCGCGCATCCCAAAGGAATGCAGGCGGGACGACGGGCGCCACTTCGGGCTCGTGAGCCGGCACCGCACCCCCAAGGAGCGCAGCCGCCTGCTCCCGGCGCCCGGACCGCGCACGCCGCCAGCCGCAACCATTGCCAGTTCCGGAGGCATGCGCCGGTGACGGCTTGCCGGCGACGAATCGCAGCGAGAGGAGGAGTGCTGACGGTTTCCCGCCCGCGTTCCGCTCGCGCCAATTTCGATCGCGCTCATGTTGCCGGGCCGAGCCGACCCAAGATCATCGTAATCGAAGAGCGAGAGGCTCCGGGGAGGAAGCGGAACCTCTCGCCCGCTGCGCACCCCGAAATCGTTGCCGATCGGGAAGACAGCAGCTTTTCTCAAAATGCTCACCGCAATTGCTGCGGAGACCGATCTGTGGGGCCATTGACAGCGCCGCGCGTCTTTTAAAAACGCTGGCGATGCCGGCCGCCGCCGGAAACTCAGGCGATTTGCACCGCTCATTTCCGTTGACATCCTATTCATAGTAGGATTTCCTACACTCATCAAGAGGAACTTTCCTATTGGACGTAAGAAACGGAATCTGGGATGCCAGTGCCATGGACGAATTGCGCCGCCTTATCCGGGAAGCAGTCGACGCGAAGAAGACGACCTACAAGGATCTGTCGATCGCGATCGCGAAGAACCACGCCTATATCCAGCAATTCGTCGAGCGCGAGACACCGCGGGAACTGCGCGAGCGCGACGCGCGCACGATCGTCGATCTGATTCAGGGCGCCCCCGCCGCCGAAGCGGCACCGAGACGTGCGCCCGGCTTCGCACCGCAGATCGTGCCCGGCGAACAGCTCGTCGGCCATCGCGACCTACCGATCTTCGCCGCCGCGCAAGGCGGCGACGGCCACGTGATCGTCACCTTCGATGCGGTCGAATATGTCAAGCGCCCCTCGGTGCTTGAGGGCGTCAAGGGCGCCTACGGCATCTACCTCACCGGCAGCTCGATGATCCCGGCATACGAGCCCGGCGACATGGCGCTCGTCCACCCGCATCTGCCGCCGGCGCGCGACAAGGACGTGGTGCTCTATCACGTGCCGCCCGCCAACGACGCCGAAGCGATCATCAAGCGGCTGGTCTCCTTCAACGACCGCGAATGGACGCTCCGGCAGTACAACCCTTTCCTGGAATTCACCGAGAGCCGGGTCGAGTGGTCCTTCTGCCACCGGGTGGTCGGCAAATACAGCGCCCGCTAGAGCCTGCAGGGCCAAGCGACGATATCCTTGCATATTCAACGCGCTATATCGCTTACCTGATTCAAAGCAGCATGCCGACCACATAGCTGCTCACCCCCTGAACAGGGCCGCGATGGGCGCCAGCTTGTCTCGACGACTGGCAGTGGGGTAGCGAGTCCCGACCACAGGCACGTCAATTCTGCACCAAGTGCCAGCCGATCCAGGGACAAATCCCGCACGCCACAGGCACTGGCTGGTTCGCCCCTCACCGCCAGGCGAGGATGCCGCGGGCAAGGCATCGCCTCGGGGCAGTCCTCAACACTTCGCCATGCAATCGCCGCCGTTCCGCATGCCGTCACAAAGCGTTCGGTCCGCTGCCTCCTGCCACTTGACACTCAGGCCGCCATCCCCTCCTCGATCTCCATCGGCAGGTCGCCCGACATGAAGAGCAGCGTGGCGTCCTCGAACTCCCCGGTCGCGAGATCGCCTGAGCGGCTGAAGGCCACGACGCCCACCTTGGTCGCTGCCAGCCTTTCGGCCAGCCGCACCGCATGTTCGGCCCCGGTCGCCTGCACCGGATTGTCGGCAAGCAGCGCCCCGCGGCTCCCCAGCGTGAAGCTCTGAACCACGAAATAGGTGATCATCCCATGCTCCTTTTCCGCCACCTGGAATGGCGGCTCCAAGGTGGCGCAATCGATCGAACAAAACAAGAACAAATAATCGCCTATCGACAACTCAAAGCGGCCGCGCGAAGAAAATTCCTGCCGGCAGTGCCTTTCCTATTGAAGTATAAATAGGAATTTTCCTATATTGCCACAGAACGAAACCGGAGGGACCGATGGCACCCGCAAGGGCGCGCCAGCGCGCACCTCGAACAGGCCGAGGTGAACGATGCCCGACGTGTTGATCGCGGATGCTGTGACAGGCCCCGCCCCGTTCCTTCACGGGCGCGAGGTCATTCTCGCCGTCATGACGCTCGGCACCGGCTATTTTTGCGAGGAGACAGACACGGTCGGCACCACCTACCGCACCGCTGCCGATTGGCTTCGGGTCCACGATGGCGAGCATGTCGCAAAGCTGATCCGCTTCGATCTCGACGTCCTCCACGGCGAAGACGTGACCGAGACGGTCGCCGACGCCTGGCTCGAAGGCTACGACCAGAGCCCGCAAGAGGAAGCACAAGCTGCCGGCCTTTGTCCGCACCTCCGACGCCTGGGAGCGCTGGTGCGCGGATTTCGACGCGGAACGCTCCCCCTACAGCCAGGCCGTCCACGGCACCCTCAACCACCGCCAGCAGTTCGGTGCCGATCTCAGATGACCATGACGCTCGACAAGTCCGCCCTCTTCGCCGCCATGGAAGCCTTCTGGGAAGCCGAAGGCGGCAATGAGCGCGGCGTGGAAGCCGCGATATCCGCCTATCTGCAGCGCCAGAACCTCACCGCTTTCAACGACATGGCCACGCGCAAGCGCGCCGCATTGGCCGCGGCAACCGCCCGGTCGCATGGATCCGCTCGCGGGCATGACGACGGCGCAAAGTGCCCAATATTGGCAATCATTATTAATTTGCAAAAATGCTAATAAAGTAAGCGGGGAGCATCAAGAGGAGAGAATCGATGCCGCGCCTTGCTCAATTGTATTTCAAGACCGCAATCATATTCCTGATCATCGGCCTCTGTATCGGCCTGCACATGGCTATCAGTCAGGATCATGCCGCCACGCCGGCGCATGCCCATACAAACCTGCTCGGCTGGGTCACGATGGCAATCTTCGGCATCTATTATGCGCTCAATCCCGCCAAGGCCGAGCGCCGGCTCGCCATGATCCAATATTACGTCTACACCTCAGGCGTCGCCGTGCTGGTGCCGTCGCTCTATCTGATGGTCACCGGCAGGCCCGAGATCGAGCCCATCGTCGCCGCGGCCTCGATCGTCGCCTTCGTCGGCGTGCTGCTGTTTGCAGTCGTCATCTTTTCGAGCAGCGAAACGGTCGCTCAGCCGAACGCCTTGCGGCCGCGATAACGCTCGTCCGGGCACCGACCGCACCACCATCGAGCGCGAACACAGGAAAGGCCGAAGTGCCTTTCCTGCATCGGGTTCTTGCGCCCTAGATCATTTCATTGTTTCATCGAAACACTGAAGTGATCTAAGTCTTTGAAATTACGCAATTCCGAACGGAAAACCGTTTCGCACTTTTCCTGGATTTGCTCTATTTCGAGGTCGACTTCAGTACCCGGTGCGTCGCGTCGTCGAGTGCGTGGCCGGTCTCGGCTCCATCCTGCCGAAAGCCGCGCGCCGTGTTGCCACAGGCCGAAAGGGCAAGAAGCGCTACAGCGCCGCGCGTCTTATCAGACGCGCAAAGGTCGCTGTAGCACTTTGAATTGCTGCATGTTCTTGTCCTTTAATCGGGTACGATTAAAGGACACATGCAGTAGGCAGAGGACCATGAGCATCGTCTTTGACATCATCGTCTCCGTCAGTTTCTCCTTTCGGAAATGAGGCGGAACGCGGCAAAGTCAATCGGCGCTGCTCAAGACCGGGACCGCGAAAGACGGGCGCGGCGGCCATGGCCCGCCGCTCGGCTCTTCTCAGGATTTATTTTGGCGAGCGTACCGGAATCGCCGAATCAGGCCTTCCCCCGGCTGGCGGATGCGCGTTAGCTTCCGTACCGCGCAGTACGTTCTTTCTGACTGCGCTTCCCCGCACCCCGAGCCATTTTGGGTGCTCGCTTGCCCCGCCCTCGTGCGGGGCTCTTTCTTTTTCGCGCTTTGTCGCGCGCGTCAGACGACCTTGAATACGGCGTCGCCGACAAAGACGATCACATATTGCCCGCCTTCGCCCGCGCGCGCCCAGCGCTGCAGCGTCTCGGCATAGGGCGTCTGCTTCCAGATTTCCGGATAATCGGGATCGACGAGAACGGTGACCTGCGGCCCCTGCCGATAGATCATCATGCGCGAGCGCGCCGGATCCCAGGTGTCGTCCAGGCCCTCATCCGTGCGCCAAAGACAGAGGAAGTCGCGACAGAGCTGCGGCCGCTGCTCATAGATCCGGCACCCCTCACCGTCGATGCAATGCCGGCACCAGTCGTTTGCCGGTTTTTCCAACGCGTCGATATCCGGCAGCCGGCAGCAAAGGGTGCAGGTGCCGCAGGCACGCTCGCCGAGCGGTGTGGATGTCGAAGAGGTCGGAATGATCATCGGCGGACGCTATATCACATTGCCCTTCCTCAAGGGAACGGACCAGCGGCGTTCACCCCATTGCGGCGAGCCAGGCACGAGCATCACGCCGCCGCCTCGCACTGCGGAATACGGAACGAGGAGCATTTGCCGCGTGTCCTTTGCGCGGCGCAGGCAATTCCCGACTGCGCCCTCGACCGCGCCCCCTGACCGCACCAAGCGCGCGGTCGAGACAGGGAGACACGTTAGAGCAATTCCAGGAAAAGTGCGAAACGGTTTTCCGTCCAGAATTGCGTAATTTCAAAGACTTAGATCACTTCAGTGTTTCGATGAAACAATGAAGTGATCTAGCGGATGCGCGGGCAACCGCTGCGGTTGGCGAGATAGATCCTGGCGTATTGTCCACGCCGTCCGATGCCCTCGACGACGATTCGGTTGCGGCTCATTCCGGCGATCTCGGGATCACGCATGCCATAGCCATAGGCGCGGCGAATGGCCTGGCGGGCGCTGCAGCCGCGCCGCGGGCTGTAGTAATCGTCGTCATAGCGGCGTTCGCGCCGATAGTCCCGATCCCAGTCGCCATCGTCGCCGCGAGGTCCGATGTAGAGATCAAGGGACTGCGCCGGAGATACCGAAGGCAGCGCCGTGACGGCGCCTACGGCGCCTGCGGCGACCAGGAGCACGGCCAGAAGTTTGCTCATCTTGTGTGTCATATCAGTCTCCTCCACCCGCTACCCATTGAGAGGACCTCAAGGCTAGCCCAGTGAACGTGAATGCAGGAGTAACCAACGACCCGCCAAAAAGTTGCGATGGTCGCGTCATGGCGAGCGAAATCGGCTGCGTTCAAGCGCGGTTCCGGTGGAAATGGAAGGTCTTGCGGTCGGTCTCGCCTTGCCGGAACCCCTTGTCCGCCAGGATCGCCTTCAATTCCTCGACCTTCGCCTCGCCGATGACATGCGGGTGCAGTTCCACCAGGATATCCCTGAACGAGCCGAAATCGGCAACGCGCAGCAATTCATCCTCGCTGCCTTCCACATCCATGATCAGCACATCGGGGCGATAGGTCTGGAGTACCTCGGAGAAGACGTCGCTCCACTTTCGCGCCCGGCAGCTGACGGTCGTAGGCGCTCGACGAAATGATGTTGTCGCTCCGGAAGAAGGAGATCCTGCGCCCTTCGGCCGTCATCGCTCTGAGCCGCAAGGCGGGCTCGATGCCGTTCAGCCGGAAGTTCTCGCGGATCAGCGGCTCCAGCGACGCATTGGCCTCATAGGTCAGCACGTTCGAAGCGCCGCAGATCCTTGCCGCAAGCAGCGCGATGAAGCCGACGCCGGTGCCGACTTCCAGCACCTTCGAGCCGGGCTTCAGCAGCCGAAGCAGGATGTTGCGCTCCGTATCCTCGTAGACTTCGCGATACATCAGGTCGCGCACGACGGCCGGAACGCGCGCCGCGTCGGACACCAGCCGGATGCCGTCGATCGTCACCGTGCGCGCATTGGTGAAGTAGCGAATTCTCTTTCGGATCGAACGAAGAAGACGCTTCATGCCTTGCCTCAAGGATCTTTTCCCCGCCAGTTAGTGCGATTTCGCGCTCCAGAGACAGGCAATGCGCCACTCGCGGCATCGCCGGGTCGATGCCATCAGGCAATTGCCTCACCGGTGTTTTTGATCTAAGTCGCCCCATATTATGTATGAAGAATACATATCGGAATGGGAATGAAAGACATTACCTATCCCTTCAGGGATCAATCCGACGCCGAGATGATCTCGGACCGAAACCTCTTCGATCGCCTCATCACCTGGTACGAATCCGCCAAGGTCGAGCGTCGCGAACGGACGGAGGGCCGCGAAGTCGACCTGCGCTGCGTCAGCCCGCAGGGGCAAACGTCGCTCTACCCTGATGATCTCCCGCTGGTTTTCCTCAGCCGCAATGACGCGAAGCTGATGCCCGGCTTTCTGGCGCATTACCGGTCGTTGGGCGTTACCCGTTTCATCTGTGTGGATGATGCCTCGACCGATGGGACGCGTGAATATCTGCTGGGCCAGCCCGATGTCGACCTGTGGGCGTCTGCGCTTCGCTACGCGGAAGCCCGGCGCGGCCGCCTCTGGAGGGAGGCGCTGTTTGCGCGCTATGGCGGCGACCGCTGGTACGTCAACGTCGATTCCGATGAGTTCCTGATCTACGACGATTGCGAGAACCGCACGCTGTGGTCGGTGATCCATACGCTCGAGAATCTGAAGATTTCACGGCTGCCCGCACCGATGCTGGATATGTATCCGGTCAATCTGCGCACGGCAGACGTCAATCAGCTGAAAACCCGAGCCCCGTGGGAGGTCGCCGATCATTTCGATAGCCGTGGCTATTCGCTGGCAACGACCGCGCGCGCGATCACGGTCAAGGGCGGCGCGCGCCACCGCGAGTTTGAATCCGACCTGGAACTGATCAAGTATCCGTTGATCTTCTGGGACGAGGACTGTCGCTTCGGCGCCAGCATCCATCAGCCGCTGCCCTATCAACGCAACTTCTCCTCGGTGCTCGGCGCGCTGCTGCATTTCAAGTTCTTCGCCGACTACGAAAAGGTCATCGAGGATGCCGTCGCCGACGGCCAATACTTCGACGGTTCGGCGGCCTATGCGAAGATGACGGAAGCCCTCGCCGGCACCGGCGCGCTGCAGCTCTTTTCCCATTCCTCGGTGAAATTCGGCGGTTCGAAGCAATTGCTGCGGCTCGGCTTCATCACCCCCGTGCCCAAATCCACCGCCGGCGGCGAGCGCTAGGCTCGCGGTCCGCGGCCCTTACCAGTCAGCCTTCACACACCGGAAAAGCACCGGCTCTCCCGGCACAGGCACGCTCGAGAACTCATCACCGCGCCGCTCCCGGCTATGTCTCCAGGCCGAAGATCAACGGCACGGCCGGTCGCTGCGCGACCGGATGGATCGTTTTTCAACCGATCCGCGAGTTTGGCCGTTGATTATTCGACCGACCGCTCCATTTACACCTCTGAGGCACTTAACCTGAGGAGAAGCCTGCATGAATCGAAACACAGTCATCGGCATCGTGGTTGTGATCGTGCTCATCATTCTTGGCGTCGTGTACCTGAAACCGGGGGCCAAGCAAGCCACCGAGACGGCACCGGCGACGACGACGACGGAGCCCGCGACGACCGAGCAGAAGCCAGCAACGACGCAGCAGCCGGCAACGACTGACCAGTCGACGACGCAGCCCTCGACCACTCAGCCGTCCACGACCGAACCGTCAACGACGCAGCCGTCCACGACGCAGCCGGCAACGACACCGTAACGGCCACGAAACGCGACCACCCCTGCCGCACCGCCGGCCAGCGGGTGGTCGCATGAAACAAGGGCTATCAGGCAGCCCCCCAAGCACAAGCACGTGTTTCCTTTCGGTTCGCTGATGATAAGAATCCGGCACCCGCAAAGGAGCCTTGAATGCGCGTCGCGTTGCTATGTTTGCTGCTGCTTCTCTCGTCCTGCATGCCGCACATCCCGGAAGAGGTTCTCGACGCAAACTGGTGCAGGGACATGGCGGCAGCAAAGGCGAAGGCCACCGGTACCGGGCGAGCGAACCTCGCAGCGGCGATGATAAAACACGACTGCGCCGCCAAGCTCGCCGCCGAACAACAATCAGCGGCGACCGCGCTGGCACCCTGATCTCCGATCCGACTGCAACACGCTGGTGACGAGAGATGACTTGCCGACTGCATGTTTCCTTTGTTCGTAGCCGGTTAAAGGGCAAAAACATGCAGCAATTCAAAGTGCTACGGCGACCTTTGCGCGCCTGAGTTGATGCGCGGCGTTGCAGGATCAGCCGCGTCCACACACAACCGGCGCCGCCACCGAATTGCGCGCTGGAACTGCGAGACCAGCCCAAGTCCTTGAGCTGAAAGGTCTTTCGACCCGACGGACGTCGGGTCGCTCACATCCCCGCCACAAGGGCGAGGATGACGGAGAATGGGACACCCTTCGCGGCAGAAAGCCATCTTTAGGTTTGCCAGCAGCCTGAGGCCCGCTGACGCGGGCCTCAGTTGTGTCTCGTAACCGGATAGCCGACCGGCATTTGCCAGAGGGATATGTCGGCTATCTCGGGCTTCTTCACGCCTTCCTCCGCGCCGATATCGCGGAGCAAGTGATCGGAGAGATGGCTGAGCTGGTTGAGCGTCCGACGACGCCTCCAGGCAGCAACAAGGAAGGCACCGACGGTCTGCCGGAAGCCGAACGTTCGAAACAGGTCGTCCATGATCGCCGGCAGGGTGCCGGCGGAGGTGAGTTGTAATTCGCGCATGATTATTCCCGCCGCCGCGAGCGGCCGGGTCCTCTAGATTATGGATGCGCGCGGACACGGAAACGCGTTCCGGGAACCGAACACATCAAGTCAAAATGGAAAATACGAAAAGGCGGAACTCGGGTCGCGTTTATGCGCCGAAGTAATTCACAGAATTGTGGCACACTCGTCGTGACGAGCAAGCCATTCCACCAGAGGCGAGCATCTGAACAAAATTATGATTCATCGTATGCCTCCTCTAGTTTGAGCTCCGATTTGGTGAAAATTACACGAGTTTACTTCTGCGGCAAGAGCACAATCGCAAACTGCCGGAATGACGAAGCGCCTGTTGCACGGGAGCAACAGGTGACGGGTGCGAGCGTGCCGCAGGGGTCGATCCGGCCTTTATCGCCAACAGACGCGGCTTTTCCACCGCGGCGAAGAGTTCAAAACGGAGCCATTGATTGTCTTTGTCTCGTTCTTCGTCTTCTTCGCACTGATCTGCATCGGCAGCATCGTTGACATCGCGACCACAGAGCCACGCCCCTCACGCCACGACGTCGAGGCGCTGCCGCGATGAGGCGGAGAGGCCTCCAAGGGTCGTCACGGCTGTCCTCACCTTCCGCCCGGCATGCCATTCGCTTTGCCCGCACTTGAGCATCCGCAATCCAGCCCCTAAGAAAAGGACGTCAATTGCGCTTCAAAATCAGATGGATGCTTCCATGAATCTCGACGTTCAGGACCTCAACGGCGCCTGTCACTGCAAAACAGTTCGTTTCAATGTTCGATTGAAGAACGGTCTTCATACGGCCCGCCGCTGCACCTGCTCTTACTGCCAGTTGAAGGGCGCGGTTGCCGTCTCCGCCGCAAAGGACGGCGTCACTGTGCTTTCAGGCGGTGAGGCGCTGACCAGGTATCAGTTCAACACAAAGGCGGCCGAGCATTTCTTTTGCTCAAAATGCGGCATCTACACCTTCCACAGGCCGCGCGCGAACCCCGATTTCTACGGCGTCAATGCAGCGTGTCTCGAAGGCGTGAGCCCCTTTGATTTTGAAGAATTGCCCGTGAACGACGGCATCAATCACCCGATGGACACCCAGGGATCGACCGGCCCGCGGCTCGCCGGAACGCTCCGATACTTTCCCGCCAAATGAACGGCAGCAGCGTCTGACGACGATATTGGTCACGCCGTTATGAATGTTCGGCGCACCGTTTGATGAGGGCGTGGTCGGTGCCGTTGGCGTCGCCCGCGACCGGCTCGACCAGGCGACCAATCGCGCTGGTCGAGCGCTGCACATATCGCCGGTCGGGATTATGGCGCCGCTGATGCGCCTCGTAGGCCATCGCAACAAGTGTCGGCGGACAGGACGGCACGCGGTCACGCCGGATGCTTAGGAACGGGCCGTGGATACCTCCCAGAACCTGGAAAGCGCACCAATATGCCTGCCGGAAAAATTGGAATTTAATCAGCGTCTTAGGAGAAGTTTTGGTGGGTGATCACGGGCTCGAACCGTGGACCCGCTGATTAAGAGTCAGCTGCTCTACCAACTGAGCTAATCACCCATCCGTGGCGTCGCTTTAGCGCACGGGCCGATGACACTCAAGAGGGTATCTGCGTCACGCGACGATAAACCCACAGCGTTTCCATCCGGCTCCGAGTTGATTGCGTTTGCTCTCGCCTGGCCGCGCGATCAGCGCACGCCGATGAAGCGGCCGCCCAGGTCAAAGCGGCAGTTGTCAAACGCGTCTTTCGTCGTGACTCCCGTGTTCCCTGCAACCACGGAGGTGTGCGGGGCGTTCTCCACAGGGCGCGCCTTGGCCTCATGAAGTTTTTCAAAAGATTTTCACAAAGGCGCTGGACAAGCCAATCGAACGCCTTTATACGCCCCCTCACGACAGCGACGGGACTTGACCGACGCGGTCGCGGATGGGTGATTAGCTCAGTTGGTAGAGCAGCTGACTCTTAATCAGCGGGTCCACGGTTCGAGCCCGTGATCACCCACCAAATTCTCCTAAGACGCTGATTGAATTTCTTTTTTCCAAAACGCTTGGCTCCCGCTTCAGACGAAAAGTTCGCCTGCGCCGATCTTCACCGCGTGGCCGCCGATGCGGGCATTGCTGATCTCCCCGCCCGAGATATCCAGATGCAGGTGGATGAAGGACGGCCGTCCCATTTCCACCCCCTGCTCGACCAGCACCGGGTGATGACCGTCGACGAACTGATCGAAAAAATGGATGGCGCCGGAGAGAGCGGCCACGGCCGAGCCGGTCGCCGGGTCCTCGAGGTTGCCGGCACCGGGGCCGAACTTGCGCGCGTGGAAGCGCGCCGTGTGGTTCACGCCGCCGCGGCAATAGACATAGGCCGGGGCCAGCCGCCCCTCGGCCATCGGCGTCAGTTGCTCCCAGCGTTGCGAATCGAACTCGATCGAAGAAACCGCCGCAACATCGTGCACCGGCACCATGACGAAGGGCGCGCCGGCACTCCAGAACGAAGGCACGTGGTTCTCGAAGCCGATCTGTGATTGTTTCAGGCTCAACGCATCGGCGATCGCCTGCCGGTCGAAGCGGGCATCGAGCCGTACCGATTTGCGCGGCAGGTCGAACTCGGCAAAGCTCGCAGCCCTCGACTTGAGGCGGACGGCGCAGCGCACCGGACCCACCTTCTCCTCCAGCACCTGCACAAGGTCGATCCCCTCCTCGATCGCGCCATGCTGCGCCTCGGCGATCGCGATCGCCGCGCCAACGGTCGGATGTCCGGCAAAGGGCAGTTCCTGGCTGGGGGTGAAGATCCGGAGCTTCGCCGTATGCGCAGCACCCCCGGGCCTGCGGATGAACACCGTCTCCGACAGGTTGAATTCCTGCGCGATCGCCTGCATCGCCTCGTCGTCCAGCCGGTCGGCGCCGAAGACCACAGCCAGTGGATTGCCTTCGAGTTGCCTGTCGGTAAAGACGTCGTAGATCGCGTAACTCAGCGCCATTCATGTCCCCTTGCGAAGATGCCCCGAACTTTGCAGCGTCGGGGCGCGGGCGGCAAGTGTTAAAAAGCACCCGTGCACAACTCGGAGCAGGTGTCATGGGTTCGTAGCGCTACGCACCTCTATTAAAGGCTCACGAGAGCCGTCCAAACTTCCGGGATTATGTCGCAATACCTGCAGACATTGACCGAGCTTATTTGCTGTCTTCCGCGTAAGCCCTCGTCGGACTTCCTCGGGAAAATCCAATACCAATCGTTCGCCGGTTGCGAGCCACCGACGGCTGAACTTGGCTCTTAATGGCGCGGTGCAACAGCCTCCGGATGAAAGTGATACGTGCCGTCGCCCAATGGCACGACGTCCCCAATTCCCGGGAAAGGGAAATGGTAGCCATGATAGCGAATACCCTCGGTCACGACCTTGGCGAAAATCGCGGTCTTCGCATCCGCGGCCTGCTGCGGGTTGGTATCGTAGTCCATATGGAAATACCATTCCGGATGAGCCGGGTCGTATACCTGATGGTGGCAGACGTCACCGGTGAAGACAATTTTTTGCCCTTCGCTCTCGAAGATGTAGGCGCACATCCCGGCGGTATGACCCGCGACGGAAAACGTGGACACTCCCGGGAACAGGGTCTCGCCGACTGAGAAAAGCCTCAGCCTGTCGCGATAAGGAGCCACTGCTTCATGTGCTCCTCCCGTCCACTCCGATCGGAAGTCATTCCGATTCAAGTTTTCCGGATCGGTCCATTCAGCCCATTCCCGATCGGTGCAGAAAAGCTTCGCGTTGGGGAAGGTCGCGCTACCGTCGGGATGGATGAGGCCAAAGGCGTGATCCGGATGCAGGTGGGTCATCAGGACCGCGTCGATGTCTTTCGGATCAGTACCGGCCGCGCCGAGATTGTCTATCAGACGACCCATGTCGCCACGCCATGTAAGTGTCCGCCCCGCGCCCGCATCGATGAGAAACAATCTGTCGCCCGTGTTCATCACGACTGGGTTGATATCCATTGGAATGTGGTCGATGGGCAACCGATGGACGGATTTCAGGCGGGCGATTTCGGCCGGATCAGCATCTGGGTAGAAGCCCTCGTAGCTGTGATGGATATAACCATCCCCTCGAATACCCCCAGTCGGAAACGGTACCAACCCACGTTTTGGACGCAGTGTACCTGCCCCCATTCCCCGGGCATGAAACCTGTCCCCGTTGCCATGAGCGCTCTCCCATCTTGCTCAACAGCCTGCGGCACACAGTTACCGCGCTACCTTCCATCATCTCGAGATCAGTAGCAAAAGTTGAAGGAAACATCAGCAACTACTAACAATCGTAGATCCGAGTCTTGCCAGCCGTCCCGCGCCTGGCTCGGGCGCTTCGGGCTAGCGTAATCGATCTCAACGCCAGTTGTTCCAGGATCGCGCCGGCTTTCAGTTATTTGAATGACAGTGATGGATATTAATTTAAGTTTTGAATTATAATTGAAGTACAATAAATGACTGCACTTGATAAATATAATACTTGTTTGCAATTGTTGTTTGCTTATAGATTGCTTTCAGGAGGATGAAAACAATGGCAAAGATAGTCGGCACTGATGCAAACGACACCCTGTTCGGGACAGACGAAAACGACAATATCTGGGGTCTCGGCGCCAATGACACGCTGGACGGCGGGCTTGGGAACGATTTTCTCTATGGCGGGGCCGGTAACGACGGCTTGGTGAGCTTCAGCGGCTATGACGAGCTCGATGGCGGCGATGGCGATGACCGGCTGGAACTCAACGGAACGGGCGGCGTGGCGCGGGGAGGTGCCGGCATCGATACGCTGGTCATCAATCTTTCAGGGACGGGCAACCGAGTCACGTTTAACGGCATGAACCGCCACGTAACCTTCGGTGACCCGGCTGAGACCGACAATCACATCTTCTACCGCGGCATTGAGCGGCTGGAGCTGACGACCGGTAGCGGCAAGGACATTGTTGAGGGTGGCACGGGTGACGACGTGATCTCGACCGGAGACGGCGCGGACATCATCGGCGGCCAGTCATTGCCGAACACCCATAATCAAATGAGTTCCCTGGGTGCTGATGTTATCGACGCCGGTGCGGGCAACGACACGATAATCGATCGGTTCGGGGCCAATCATCTTTCTGGCGGCAGTGGCGACGACAGCATCACAACGACACTTTCATCTGCCAAACTCGACGGCGGCGACGGTGACGACACGTTACGGTTCGAGGATGCGGATCGGACCGATGATGTCACGGTCGATGTGGTCAATGGCGTTACATCGACCGGTACGGCCTTTCACAATTTTGAGCGGGTTTACGCACATACCGGCAGCGGCAATGATACTTTGCTCGGTGGCCTCAGTCGCGACAACCTCTTCGGCGGCAATGGGGCCGACCGCCTGATTGGCGGCGAAAATAATGACTATCTCTATGGCGAAGGCGATGATGACCGCCTTGAAGGCGGTGCCGGAGTCGACTCACTTAGTGGGGGTGAAGGCGATGACCACCTCTCTGGAGGCGACGGTGCGGATCGTCTGATCGGCGGTGAGGGCGCTGACACATTCCACTGGAGTGGATTTGAGGTTCGCCATAGCAGCATCGACCATATCGTCGATTTTGACACCCAAAGTGGCGACGTGATCGAGTTGGGGGGCTTCTATCCTGGCGACACCAACATCTATAATTTCGATTCCTTTGTGGCTGCCTCGCATGACACAGAGGAGGGTCTCTATGTAGCCTTTCATGGTGAAACCGAAGGTATCCTCATCGAAGGCGTTTCGCTTGCGGACTTATCTGCCGACGATATTGCTTTCACGTTGTGAGACTGCAGTGTCGGTGGCTGGTCCGGCGGAAGTCCGCTTTCCACCCTGCGCGGTCCTTCCTGATTGTTGGGATGTGAGGACCGAGGGGCGCGGGCATGTGTGAAGGCGTGGCAGTTCTTCCTGCGCATCAACAGGGCCTAAGGCGCAAGCAGACGCGCGCGGCATAAGCACTACAAATACAAAAAGATAGCGCGATTTATTGATTCAAGGCCGTGGCGAGCGGATGTTACCGAAACAGCCACTTCAGGATAGGCAGGATGAAGGGCGGATAGTTGTTCGCGTCCGGATCCGGCCCGAAAACGGCAATCGCCTCGTCGATCTCCGGCTCGGGATCACCAGCGACATGCGCCGCCACGCGGGCAACCAGCGCCGCCGCCGTTTCCGGATAGCGGTAGACGCGAAGCACGGTCACGGCGCGGTCCATATGCAGGAGGTGATAGCCGGGCTCGGCCGTCGCAAGCGCGAGATCGATGCCGGTTTCTTCCAGCGCCTCGCGGCGAATGTTGCCGGCGATGTCGCAGCAGCCGTCGACGATATCCTCTGGCTCCAGCGAGCCGGAGGGGCTGTAGACGCGGGCCGGATTGGCGGTGTGCGACCCCATGCGCACCAGGATCAACGCGCCGTCGGAGGACAGGATCGCCGGCATGGCGAAGAGATGAAAGGCGCCTTCGGCCCGCGTCTTCCGCCACCAGAGAAAGGTCGAATAGGGCACGACATGCCCCTCGCCCCGAATCCGCCCGTCCTCGATGCGAAGCGCGCGCTGCAGCACCATCCGGCCATCGAAGAGATGCGGGTTGGCCGCGATTTCGCGGTGCCAGTTCTCCTGCGCCCGCTCGACCTCGCCGAGGTGAAACGGATGCGCCGCGCCGTTGACGCGGATATCGACGTCGTCGATCGGGATGATGACGCCTTCGGCCGGCCACGCTGCCCTATTGCTTTCAAGAGCGCCCATGGTCACACATCCAGCGTTATGGCCACGGGGCAATGGTCCGACGCCTTCGGCCGGTCCCAGCCGGTGCGCGGGTAGCGCTCCACGTCGAGCCCCGGCGGAAAAATCGTGCGGAACGGCTGGCCGCCGCGGATGACCTCGGGCACCTGGGAGTGGTTGCGCTTGGCAAGCGCCGGCGACAGCCAGATATAGTCGAGCTGGCAGAGGTGCCGCTCCTGCGGTCCGCGGCTGTGAAACAGCGTCCAGCGGTCCATCACCGGCCGGCGCAGCATCGGGTTTTCCACGAAGCCGTCATGGCTGAACACGTCGAGCGAGCTCGTTTCCTCCTCGTGCGGCACGAACTGGTAGCCGTTGCGCCGGTCGCCGAGGATGTTCACCTTCTCCTGGTAGTCGTTCATGTCGCCGCAGATCGCAAACATCTTGTCGGCGGTCTTCCCGCGGCCGAAGCGGCTCTCGATGATATGGCGCACGGCGCTCGCCTCCGCCACGCGCAGCGGCATCGTCGCCTGCCGGCCGTCGAGCCCTTCGCGCGCCGGCCCCATCGACTTGAAGTGCACGACATAAAGCGTCAGCGGCCGCCCGCCGATGCGCAGGTCGAGCTCCAGGCAATCGCGCTTGAAGATCCGGTCGGCCGGCCGGTTGGTGAGCGCGAGCTGGTCGTTGAAGAGGTCGAGATCTTCAAAGGTCAGCCCCGCATGGCTCTTCACATCCAGGCACTCGATCGGCTGTCCGTCGCGCGTCTCCTCGCGCATCAGCACGGCCACGTCGATCCCACGCGAATCATTGCCCTCGATCAGGTATTTCTGGCGATAGCCGTTACCCACCATGCGGAAGAGATAGTTGTATTCGAAGGCCTGCAGCGAGGCCATGTTGTCGGCCTCCTGCAGGCAAAGGATATCCGCATCGCAATCGGCGATCGCGAGCGCCGACATCTGCCGCGTATCATCGGTGTGCGCGATGGTGCGCGCCTCCTCCAGCCGCTGGTATTCGGCTTCCGTCTTCACGTCGAAGAGCCTGAGGACCCGGTCCTGCTTGAGTTGGTTGCGAAAGCCGGAAAAATCGAAGCGGCTCAAAAGGTTCTCGATATTGAAGGTGGCAAGGCGAAGCGACATTTATCAATTCCGTGGCATGAAATGCCGGGAGCTTAAAGCAATTCCAGGGAAAGTGTGAAGCGGTTTTCCGCCTGGAATTGCGTCCAATACAAAGAGCAATTCCAGGAAAAGTGCGAAGCGGTTTTCCGTCCGGAATTGCGCAAATGATCCAGGCATCGAGCGGCAAATGTCGAGCCTGATTTCCTTGTCGGCCAGTCACGTCTCGGCGAGCGCGACTTCCCGGCCGATCGGCTTTCCGTCTCTGCGCCCGCAATATGATCCATGTCATCCAGAACGCGAACCAATGTGCTCAAATGGCGTTAGTGTATGACCTCGCGCTCATGGAGGATGGTTTGAACACCGAAATCGAACTCAAGCTCGAGCTCTCTCCCGAAGATCTTGACCGCTTTGCCGCATCCGGCCTCCTTGGTGAGCCGGCGCGCACGGAGCAGCAACGGTCCGTCTATTTCGATACGCGCGGCCGTGATCTCTATCAGTCAGGCTTCACGCTGCGCATCCGCACGGTCGGCGCGGCACGCACCCAGACGATCAAGGCGACCGGCCCCGGCGCATCGGTCTTTGCCCGTCCGGAATGGGAGCAGCCGCTTTCCGCCGATGAGCCGGTCGTCGATCACACCACCCCGCTTGCCGCCGCGTTTGACCTTGAGCCCGACGATCTGGAGCCGCACTTTACCGTCGAGGTCGAGCGCAGGACCTGGGAGGTTGACCAGGACGGCACGCAGATCGAAGTGGCCCTCGACCGTGGAATGATCGCCTCAGGCAATCGCCAGACCGCCGTCGGCGAAATCGAACTCGAGCTCAAGGATGGCGACCCGAAGGCGCTTTTCACCCTCGCCCGCCGCATCGAGGCGATCGTTCCCTTCCGCTTGGGCGTTCTTTCCAAGGCCGAGCGCGGCTTCCGTCTGATCGACGCCAGGCCGATCGTCTTCAAGGCGGAGCCGGTCGTGCTCGACCGCGAGATGCGGGTGACGAAGAGTTTCCGCACCATCGCGCTTGCCTGTCTCAGGCACTACCGCCTGAACGAGGACGTGCTGCGTGAACGAAAGAACCCGGAGGCGCTCCACCAGGTCCGCGTCGCCCTTCGCCGACTGCGCTCGGCCATCTCGCTCTACAAGGATGTGCTTGGCGATGAGGAGAGCGCGCGCCTCAACGGCGAGCTGAAATGGCTGGCCGGTGTTTTCGGCAAGGCCCGCGATGTTGACGTTCTCCTGACGCGTGATCCGGAGCCGGAGTTGCGCGACCGCCTGAAGACGGCGCGCGCCGCCCGCTACGTCGAAGTCTTCGAGGCCCTCGACGGCGCACGCGGCCGCGCCCTTCTTCTCGATATCCAGCAATGGCTGCACTGCGGCGACTATCTGTCGACGCCGCCCGCCGAGCTTCGCGACCGGCCGGTGGCCGATTTCGCCGAAGCCGTTCTCGACCGCGCGCGCCGCAAGCTCAAGAAACATGGCCGCGCACTCGCCAAGGTCAGCGACGAGGAGCGGCACGAGGCCCGCAAGGATGCCAAGAAGCTGCGTTATGCCGCCGAGTTCTTTGCCGCGCTGTTTGACGACAAGCGGGGCACGCGGCGCCATAAGCGGTTCATCGATGCGATGGCCGGACTGCAAGACAGGCTCGGCACGCTGAACGATCTCGTGTCCGGTCCCCTCGTGCTCGGCGAGATCGGCCTTGAGGATCATCCGGACGCCGAAACGCTCGTTGTGCACGCCGACAAGGACAAGCTGATCGACCACGCGCAGAGCGCACTTGACGACGTGATCGACGCCAAGCGCTTCTGGCGCTGAGCCACGGTCGCGCCGACCCGGCCATCGCACACAACCGCAAGGCTTCATTGTATTCGCCGGGAAACGGCGCATACTCACGCCCATCGTTGGACTGTTTATACGGGCTCCAACGGCTGAAAGTTCATTCGCGCTTTCGCCCCAGTTCTGGAGGTCGCGCGATGCATTCCACGACCCGCCAACAGGCGATACACCCCCATGACATGCAGGAGATCGAGCGCATCTTCGACGACATCCTGCGTGATCGCGGGCTGACGCGACGCTGCGAAGCCGCAGAGCGGATCGCAAAGCGGCTTGTTGCGATCTACCAAAGCGGCGTTCGTGACTGCAGCGCGCTGAAGGCCCTGGCTAGAACATCCCGCTTTCTAGCGTAATCGCTTGAAGCGGAAAGACGCACTACAGCGCCGCGCGCCTTATCAGGCGCGCAAAGGTCGCTGTAGCACTTTGATTCTAGAGCATCTATCCGCCTCCAGTGATTCCACTTGAGAGCGGATGCTCTAGCCGAGCGACAATGGCCGGGCTCCAGCAAGCCCGTCAGCCTTCGCGGTCCTGGCTGGCGATCGCCCGGTCGATCCGTGCTGCCAGCTCGTGGCTGACCGGCACCATCGGCAGGCGCATTTCCGGGCTGTCGATGAGCCCTGAGCGCCAGAGCCAGTGCTTGATCGGAGCCGGGCTCGGCTCGGCAAACAGCAGCCTCGGCAGATCGGCAAGACGCTGCCAGTCGGCCAAAGCCCCCGGTTGATCGCCGGATATCAGCCTGTTGCGAATGGCGGCGAAGGCTGCCGTTTGAACATGCGCCGAAGCCGTGATCCCGCCTTCCGCCCCTTGAGTCAGCGCCGTGTAGAACAGCGGGTCTTCGCCGGTCAGCACCGAAAAACCTTGGGGCTTGTGGCGCAGCAGATCGAAGGATTGCGTCGCATCCGCCGAACAATCCTTGACGCCGACGATGTTTTCCCGCTCCGCCAGTTGCAACATCGTCTCGTTGCCGAGGTTCACCCCGGTTCTGTAGGGAATGTTGTAGATCAGGATCGGCCGTGCGGTGGCATCGGCAAGTGCCGAGAAATGGGCGAAGAGCCCGCGTTGCGACGGCCTTGTGTAATAGGGGCAGGCGATCAGATAGCCGGTGATATCCCAAGGCGCCGTCCGCTCCAGCGCCTTTACCGTCTTCAGCGTGTCGCTGCCCGAAAGGCCGAAATAGACCGGTATGGACTTGCCCGCCGCAGCCAGGGTCTCGTTGGTGATCCCAACCAGCCGCTCGCCTTCCGCCTCGCCGAGCGCCATGCCCTCCCCGGTGGTAGCACCCAGGATGAAGCCGTCGATCGGCTCTGCGGCATAGTGCGTCACCAGCCGACGCAGCGAGCGCTCATCGAGTTCGCCATCACGAAACGGCGTGATCAGCGGCAGCCAGAGGCCGCTCGGCATTGAATATGTGGTTTCCATGAAATTCCATCTCCTTCAAGAAACCGGAGACGGAGCGCAAGCGAAAACCCCGTCCGAACCGGCGGGGTCGATCTGATCCTTGTGCTTGCTATGCTCTGCGCGCAACGACCGACAGCCCCGGGTACGGGGCTTTTTTCGAGGTCGTCAGTTTGGCGAGACGGCAGATCATGAGGCGAAACTCGAACAGTCCTCCATCTTTGTCAAGCGGCGACGGAGGGCATCGGCCCGGGAGGCGACACGTTCCATACAACGGGAGTTCTGCCGATCAGCCCAATTACATTCCCCTGAGGTCGGACCGGAAGACCGCCTCCGCCCGCGATCGGCGCGCAAGGACGAAGCCCCTGAAACGGTATCGGGATGCGCCGCGGCTGGAGATCCAGGTCCGGCACATCCCGATGATATCAATAGGATTTTCGGAGGGCGAGATCAGACGAGATTGGTCTCGACTTCGATGTTGCCACGGGTCGCCTTGGAGTACGGGCAGATCTCGTGGGCGGCGTGAATAATTTCATGGGCGAGGTCGCGATCGAGGCCCGGCAGGCTGACATTCAGCCGAGCGCTGAGGAAGTATGAACCGTCGTCGACGTTGAGATTGATGTCGGTCTCAACCTCGGGGCCGGCCGGCAGCTTCACCTTGCGCTGTTGCGCAGCAAGCTCGATCGCGCCGATGTAACAGGCCGACCAGGCGGCACCGAACAGGTTTTCCGCGGCCGGATGCGGCTGCGACAGCTTCAGTTCCAGCATGCCGTCTTGGCTGCGGGTGCCGCCGTTGCGGCCGCCGGTGTTGTGGGTCTTGCCAGTGAATACGAGCTTCGTGGTCATGTCATTTCCTCTCTGTTTGATTTATTAAGCGTATCCGCTTCAATCGGATGCGATTTATATAGATGAAGCTGAAGGCGACGTCAACACCATTGCGATTTAATCGGATACGATTTATATTAAGTGCAGATACGGAAAGAGAAAAAAGGACACCCCCATGCCCGCCTCCAAAACAGCGAGCCCTGAGACCACGCCTGCAAAGGGCGGCAAGAAACTCTCCAACTTCCTTTGCTTTGCAATCTATTCCGCAAACCTCGCCTTTGGCCGCGCCTATAAACCCCTGCTCGACAAGCTGGGCCTGACCTACACCCAATACGTGACCCTGGTGGCGCTATCGGAGGAAGACAACCAGACCGTCAGCATGCTTGGCGAAAAGCTCTTCCTGGAATCGAACACGCTAACGCCGATCCTCAAGAAGCTCGAAGCAGACGGCTATCTGCAGCGCCGTCGCGACCCTTCGGACGAGCGGCAGGTGCGCCTCACCTTGACGCCGGCCGGTCGCGAACTGGTGGACGCGGAGCCGGGTTCGGCGCTCCTCGAAGCCACCGGCCTCGGCGACGACTTTCCGGTCGTGCAGCAATCGGTGGCAAGCCTGCGCGACAACCTGCTGCACTCGATACAACGCGGATCCCAGAAGGAATAGCCGTCGCTTCGATCCCTATGGCCGGCAACCAACGACGACGGGAGACCGCCCGTCCTCTCCACCCTCATCTCTGTGCTTGTCACAGAGATCCAGCAGCCGTGCGTCGGCACGGCAGGAGATGCAGAGCCGGAATGCCGACGCTCGACATCAGGATGATTTCCCGCGCCACCGACGCGGCGCCGCTGGCTGGCGACGGGCTTTTTCAGCATGCCTGGGATGATCAGAGATGTCCTTGTCAGCAGTCTGAGGGCGGCCGCTGGCCGCCCTTTGTCGTGTCGCCGGCTCGGGGCTGCTTTGAAGCGGCCCGTTTCGATCGCACTTACGCCTCGACGCGCCTGCGCGACTCCATCATTTCGGCCGCTCGCGCGTAGCCGCCATCCATGCCGTCGAGAAAATGCAGATGCGCATCCGGCCGGGCTGACGGTACCAGGCAGGTCATCAGCGCATGTGATTGCCGGTGCAGCCCGAATTTGACCTCACCCCTTGCCCTTGCCGCAAGGAGGATCGCTTCGACCCGATCGATCTGCCCGACTGCGGCGTCCACCGTCAGGCGAAGACCATCGTCGTATTTGCGAAAGTCCGAATTGGCGGCAACGCCCAGCCAGCGCTCTGGCGCGATATAGACCCGCTCATCCTTCGGCACGCCCATTTCCGCGGGCAACGGATGCGACTGCCGCGCCGCCTCGTCGAAGACGGCAATCACGTCTCTGGCGAGCGCCGCGAAACGCGCCGGCGCCACATCGTCCGTCGGCTCGACCAGCAGCGAAAGAATCTGCCCGCGCCGGCTCGGAAACGGTCGCCACTCGCAGGCAAGCCCCGTCAGATCAGGTTCGGTGCCATCCTTGTCCGGCTCAAGCTGGTAGCGCCCCCTCTTCAGCTGCTGCTCCGCCCATTTGAGCCCGCCGCCGGCAAACATTGCGTAAGTGGCGTCTTTCGAAGCGGCGTAGCGCGCGATCGTCACGTCCTGCCCGTTGGCGCGGATTTCCCTGACGCTCAGCAGGCCGACGCGCAGGTCGAGGCGAAATCGATCCTTCACGAAGGCCGCGATCTGCCTGAGCGCCGCGGTCGCCGTCATTTCCCCTTCCGGCGGAAGCGCAAAGGCGGCGCCATCGCCGCGAAAGACGAAGGGGAAATCGAAATTGCCCCAGGCATTGCCGATCGCGGCGATGGCCGAGGCGCCCGTGTAGTTGACGTCCTCGTAGCGCCCGGACCTGATCGCCCCGGTCGAATCGACGACATCGGTGATCCCCACCAGCCAGTCGTCGGGCAATGGCTCATAGGCATTTGGGTCCAGCACCAGCGAAAACTCGCTATAGGCCTGCACGCGTTGGGGCTCAAACTGCATCAGCTTCCTCCAGTCGACGGACTGATCGCTGTGGACGGGGATTTTCCAGGGAATGCCCGAGCGCTTTGAGGCGCACCGGCATCCATGGGCTTGCCGCCTCACATTAAATCGGATGCGATATAAATACTGAAGCGTGTCATAATGTCAATACAATGCGATTTAATCGCATACGATAATAATCACGGCGAAGATAGCTATACCAAAGCGTGAGTATCCTGAGGGATTGCCGCGGGGCTGAGGTTCCGCCCGATAGTTGCAAGAGCGCGCTCACGCGATCGCGGTGATTTCCAGCTCCTGGTCGCCGACGCTCATGACGTCGCCGACCACCTTGCCCAGGAGCATCCGCGCCACCGGCGAGACATAGGAGATCGATCCTACCTTGGGATCGGCCTCGTCCTCGCCGACGATCCGGTAGGTCTGCACCCGCCCGTCGTCGCGGCTGAAAGTGACCGTGCTGCCGAAGGCGACGGTATCGTTGGACGCTGGCTCCGGCATCAGTTGCGCCGTGCGCAACCGCTCGGCGAGATAGCGCAGGTCGCGCAAGGGCCCCGCCTGCTGGCGGCGCTTTTCGTTCACGTCGTCGACTGCGGCCGCCGCCTCATAGGCCGCACGCGCCTCCTGCACCTGCGCCTCCAGCGCCTTCAACCCGGCTTCCGTCACCAGGTTCGGATGCGGCGAAATCGGACGATCCGGCAACAGCGTCTCGGCGGCGGTTTCGGCACTTTCTTCCTTGGTGAAGGCAACGCTCAATCTTCAGAACTCCGTGTGGCAGTATGGCACGCAGCGTCCTTATCGGCCGGCTGCCTGCCAATCAACACTATACGCACTTGCGGTCGCTGGGTGGAAGAACAACGGCGCCGCCTCGCGAAGGATCTCAGACGATCGGCTTTCCACTCGCCCAGAATTCATCGACCTTGCCCCACCATCGAAGGGTCTCCGGCCGCAGCCATGGGCGAAACGCCTCAGGATGCGTCCCGCGGTGCAAATGTCCATTCTGCAAGTCTTCGAGAAAGCCGACCGTCGCCGCCTCTCACGCTCCCGTCACCGGTCCTGGCTACTCGATGGCTGGCGAGGCGACAACCAGTTTCTGCTTGGCGCCGGACCCCGAGCGCTCGATGGCATCCACCACCCTCACCCGCACGCCGCCCGCCTCGGCGCCCACCGCATCGAGCGCCGCCTTGGCGGCCTCATCGACCTTAGCGCTGACGGCGGCAGCATCCACGCCTCCAAACACGGCGATGGTGATCTCCAGCCCATCGGGCAATTGCACGAACTGGAATTGTCGCACCCCGGCGGTGCCGGTCAGGGGCGAGCGCAGCCGGTGCGCGTGCACGCGCACGACGCCGCCGCCTCGCCCGGGCAGATGCAGTGTCTCTTCTCTGCGTCCGGCGATCGATCCGATCCGCCAGAACGGCAGGCCGCACGGACAGGGTTCCGTCGCCATCGCAACGATGTCGGAGATTTCGTAGCGCACCAGCGGCAGCACGCGATTGGTGAGCGTCGTCACCAGAAGCTTTGCGCCCTCGGTCCCATCCGGCACCGGGCGATCATTCTCGTCCACCACCTCGAAGACGAAGGAATCCTCGGCCAGATGCAGCCCATCGCCAAAGATGCACTCGTGGCCCATGGGCCCCGCCTCGGTGCACACATAGCTGTTGGCGATAGCCGCCTGCCACGTCTCGGCGGCGAGGTCGCGCACCTCCGGCGTCAGCGTTTCGGCGCTGGTGCGAAACAGCCGGGGCCTGATCCGCAGGCGACCGGCCTGCTGCTCCGTCGCCAGCACCCGCACGAAGGAAGGATAGGTCGAAATCACCTCCGGCTGGTGCAGGTTGAGGCCCTCGACGATCTCCTCGATCGGCATGAGCACGTTGAAGCGTGGCGCAGCCGGCCGGATCGCGCGAAGCTCCACGCCGATATGGTAGGAAATATGCACCGGCGACGAGGCAAAGATGGCAACGCTGCGCGTGGTGTCGTCAATGCCGACGATCGCCTGGAAGCGCACCATGTTGGCGATTGCCGCAAGCCAGGCGGCATCGTCGAAGGCTGCGATACCCCGCTCGCCCGTCGTGCCGCCGGTTGCCACCACACGGTATTGTCCGAGAAGAAGCGACCCGGGATCGTCTCCATCCAGGTGCTGCTCGATCAGGCCGCGACTCAGCCTCGGATCGGTGACGACCCGGTCGAAATTCTCCATCAGCGCCCGCTTCGTCAGCACCGGAAAGGCATGAAACGGCGCACCGCTAGCCACCAGCTCGCCAATGCTCTCGCGGTAATAGGTCGATGCCCCGACAGCGTGCCGCAAGGCGGACTGCAACTCGCTGCGCTGAAAGGCCAGTAATCGCTCCCTCGACCATTCCGCGCGCAAAAGACGCGCCTGCGATTGCCTGAGCAAAAGATCGGGATCGAGGGTGGCAGATGCGGTCACTGGTGGCATCGAATTGGTCCTCGTGTCTTGCTTCTGCGGCGCGGCCGCACGAGCGCTCGCCTCGCCCGGCGCGGCCTCGACAGGCGACCAGGCTGGCAGCCCGTGGACAGGACCCGGCGCGCGCCCTTTCGCAACCGGGGTTTGCAAGCGATCATGCCTTTGCACCTCAAGGCCTTGATTGTATCGCGAAAGCCGGGATCTATGCGACAGCGATGCGATGGAGAGCTTCGCCCGCGCGACGTGTCAGCGGCGCGAATACCGCCGCACCGCTTTGGTATTACTGCATGTTTTCCCTTGAATCGCATAGCGTTTGAGGGAACGTGCAGGTGGGTCTCGAACGGACCTGGGCAGGCTTGAGCCCGAAGCCCTGCTGCGTCATGCGAAGGAGAAAGATCGTTGGCCGAACCGTTTATCGTCTATGGCGCGTCAGCCTCGGGATCCGTTCCGATCGAGGCAACGCTGACCCTTCTCAACCTGCCCTATCGCGTCGAGGAACACGCGCCCTGGGAGGGCAAGCAGGAAGCAAACAGGCTCGCGCGCATCAATCCGCTACGCCAGGTTCCGGCCCTGGCGCTGCCGACGGGCGAACTGATGACCGAAAGCGCCGCGATCCTGATCTGGCTGGCCGATGCCTACCCCGATGGGCGGCTTGCGCCGGGAGTGACTGACCCGGCACGACCGGCCTTCCTGCGATGGATGACCTTCGTATCCGCGGCCATCTACGCCCTCTACTGGATTGACGACCCATCCCGCATCGTCGAACGGGAAGAGGACCACGCTGCCGTCAAGGCGCGCCTGTTCGAGCGCATCGCCCATTGCTGGGCGCGGATGGGAGCGGAGCTGCGCCCGGGCAGATACCTTCTCGGCGACGACGTGTCGGTGCTCGACCTCTATGTGGCAACGGCGTCGCGCTGGTCTCCCGGTCGGCGGCGCTTCTACGAGGTTGCAGCGGGGCTCGCGGAAACCGTGCGCCGCGTCGACGCCGATCCCCGGCTGGCGACCCTGTGGGCCGAACGCTTCCCCTTCACGCCCGGCTGGGAGCGCTAGTCCTCTCCGCTTCGGATCCCTGAAGCCCGTCAACAAAGCCGCCGGCTTTCCGCTGGATCTGCCGCCGCAGGCTCGCTCAAAACACCGATGTCGCCTCCAATGACCAACGACCCACTGCCACCGCTCCTCACCGAAGACGACCTACGCCACATTACCGGATGGGCGGTGCTCACAGCCGAGCGGGCGCTCCCGGTCTTCGAGGCGGCCATGCCGGGCGACGACCGCCCGCGCGAGGCGATCGCGGCGGCCCGCGCCTTTGCGCAAGGGGGGCCGCGCACCGCGCATCTGCGCAAGACCGCGTGGGGCGCTCAAGCGGCGGCGCGCGCGGTCGACGATCCCTCGGCCAAGGCTGCCGCCCGCGCAGCCATTGCCGCAGCCGGTGCGCCCTACACCCACCCGATCGAAACGCCGCATCAGATCAATCATATCCTCGGGCCTGCCGCCTATGCCGTCCAGGCGCTCTCGTTCGGTGCGGACGACGAAGCCGGCACCATGGAAACCGAACTGCGCTGGGTGATCGCCTCCGCATCGGAAGAGATCCGGCGCATTGTCGCGAAGATGCCGGAGCGCAAGCCCAGCAAGGGCGCGTTTCACGCCCTGCTCTACCGGCTCGATACCGCTCTGCGCCTCTGACGGCGCCCGCGGCCAAGCGCAGATCACGCCAGGGCGCGCTCCCGTGCCTTGCCCGCCTCCTCGCCGATCCAGGCGATCACCGTCTGCAGCGCCGGTGATTTGCGATAGCGCGGCCAGACGAGGTAGAAATCCGAAGGTCCGGACATCGACCCCGCGAAAATGCGGATCAGCCGACCTTCGGCTATATCCTGCGCCACGAAATCGCCATTGGCGAGCACGATGCCCTGGCCGGCGATCGCCGCCTCGATTGCGTGCGAGGTCTGGTTGAAGCTGATGCCCTTGAACGAGGCCTGCCGGCTCCCGCCGAAATGCCGTTCGATGAACTCCGGCCAGAAATTATGCGCATCGTGCAGCAGCGTATAGCCGGCAAGCGCGTCCGCAGTCTCAGGCACGCGTCGGCCGGCCATCAGCATCTGGCTGCAGACAGCGACGATCTCCTGCTCGAACAGCAGCTCGACCGCCAGCCCCGGCCCGAAGGGCGGCCGCCCGTAGCGCACCGCCAGGTCCACGCCATCGGCCTGGAAATTCGACATGCGATCGGTCGCGAGAATATGCAGGTCGAGGTCCGGATGGCGCGCGGTGAAATCCGGCAGGCGCGGGATCAGCCATTTCGAGGCGAAGGATGGCGTGGTGCTGATCGTCAGCCGCACCGGCTGCGGCTTCAGCTCATCCGTCGCCCGGGCGATGATGTCGAGCGCGCGCCTGACATCGGCGATATAGGCCCGCCCCTCGCCGGTCAGCGCCAGCATGCGCGGCAGCCGCTCGAAGAGTTTCACCCCGAGCTCGGCCTCCAGCCCGCGGATCTGCTGGGCGACCGCCCCTTGCGTGACGCCAAGCTCCTCGGCGGCCAGCCGAAAGTTCAGATGGCGCGCCGCCACCTCGAACACTTTCAGCCCATTCAGCGAAGGAAGCTTTCCCGGTGCGTCACTCATTGAATAGTTTTTCTACTGCCATTTGAAAGCGAAACTTTCTCGTCGTCGCATGAAGGAGATGGTATTTCAATCGCGAGAGCCGCAAAATCCGGCTTCATCCTGAATGCGACGAGGAGAATGGACACATGGCAGTAGAAAAAGTAGCCGTTATCACCGCCGGCGGCAGCGGCATGGGCGCCGAGAGCGCGAAGCGTCTTGCCGCCGACGGCTTCAAGGTCGCGATCCTCTCCTCCTCCGGCAAGGGCGAGGCATTGGCCGCTGAGCTCGGCGGCATCGGCGTCACCGGCTCCAACCAGTCGAATGACGACCTCAAGCGCCTGGTCGACCTGACCGTGGAGAAGTGGGGTCGGATCGACGTGCTGGTCAACAGCGCCGGCCACGGCCCGCGCGCCCAGATCCTCGAAATCACGGACGAACAGTGGCACACCGGCCTCGACGTCTACCTGATGAACGTCATCCGCCCGGTCCGCCTCGTCGCCCCGATCATGCAGAAGCAGAAGTCCGGCTCGATCGTCAACATCTCCACTGCCTGGGCCTTCGAGCCCTCGCCGATGTTCCCGACCTCCGCCGTCTTCCGCGCCGGCCTTGCCTCCTACACCAAGATCTTCGCCGACACCTATGCGGGCGACAATGTGCGCATGAACAACGTGCTGCCCGGCTGGATCGACACCCTGCCGGCGACCGAAGAGCGCCGCGACGCCGTGCCAATGAAGCGCTACGGCACCAGCGCCGAAATTGCCGCAACCGTCGCCTTCCTCGCCTCTGAAGGTGCGGGCTACATCACCGGCCAGAACCTGAAGGTGGACGGCGGCCTGACGCGCTCGGTGTGAGGGCGGAAGACGCCGGAGAGCGGCGCGGCGGCAAAAGCCGCGGCGCCGCTGAAACATAGCGTCGGCGCGAACGACTTACTTCGGAAACAGGAAGGTCAGCGTCGCGCGCACGCCCCAGCTCGGCGCGCCCTGCGGCGCCTCGGCATAATATTTCCCACCGATCTGGGCCTGAAGCATCTGGTCGCCCACCTTGAAGACCTGCGAAACGCTGAGGTTGATCGGCACGGTCCATTGATCGGCCTCCCAGTCGTAGGTCGACTCCGTGTTGAGTGTCAGGGTCGCACCATGGCCGAGGCCGTAGGACAGAAAGGGTTGCAGGAAGGTCTGGCTCACATCCGCCCGGTCACCCTCGCCGGCAACGCTCCAGATGTGGTTTCCTAGCGCGCCGACGGTCCACGGTCCCTCCTGCTTCAGCACGACCGCCGTCGGGCCGATGCCGAACTTGCCGGTGCCGAGGAAATCGTCGGTGGCGGTCGGGATCAAAAAGGCCGGACCGACACCCCAAACGATGCCCGAAGGGCCGGGATTGGCCGGCGACAGGAAGAGGCTCTGGGTGATGTCACCGAGCCCGAACGTATTGCCGTCGGGCGGCGGCAGGTAGTCGCGATAGGCGATCGGCAGGATCGTGCGCGAGATCAGGTTCCAGTCCGCGTTCAGCGTGATGGGAATGACCGGCTGGACGTTGAGCGTATAGGAGAAGCCATCCTCCTCGGCGCCGGCGCGAAATTCGAAATTGCTCTGGAACGGCACGCTGATCAGGTCGGCGACCGGGTTCGAGAGCTTCTTTGCGAGATCGTCCGCATCCTGGGCCAGCGCCTGCTGCCCCTGCATGGCGGCGGCGACAAGCATCGCCGCCCAAAGCCTGGCTCCTATCTGCCCCACGCGCAATTCCCCCTTGCAGCTTCCGCGGCGGCGTCGCCAGTCTCAGTTGCACCGGACCACGCCTCGACCGAATGGCCGCAGGTTACGTCACCCTTGCCGATTCGGGAACTTGCATTTTCTCTAAAGCAACCCGGCGCCCGGCCGCTGCGCTCGCCATCCCGGACGCTGAGACGACCGGACGCCATCGGACGGCCTTGCCGCGGCGTCACATGACGTTGCGGCAACGCGTCGGAGCGGGATGAGGAGAGACATCCCGCTCTGATCCGTGACCCTCACAGGGTTGCAAACACCTGATATCACTGCTTACGTCGCGCGATGAGCGTCGCGCCCCTCCACACACATGCTTTCTTCGAAGAAGTCCTGGAGGCCGGCTTCGTCTGGACGATTCGTGACGCAACAGGTTTCCCGACCTCGACGAACCAGTCGAATGAAACCGCGATGCCGTTCTGGTCGTCGCTCTCCAGAACTGGACGTCTTTGTCGATCGCTGGCTACCGGGCCTTGAGAAGGACAATTTGGTGGTCGGCATAAATTGGAGCAGCGCCACGGCAATCGGTTTCGATTTCGCGCCTGCCGATGTCCGCCGGCGGTTGCAAAGCTTGAGGCCAATAGTTCGTCAACACCAGTGACGTGCCACGCCATGCACTTCGACGCAGCCGCAAAGATCGGCTGGACTGGCGTCCCTGCGTGGGTTCCGCCGCTATCCTGTTGTCTTTCTTGCAGAAGCGCCTACTTCCCTGTCGAAACCGCATAAAGGAGCTCGGCATGAACCGAAACGGCCTCTATCTCGTCATCGCCTTGCTCGCCGTCGCCGTCGTCGGCCTGGGCCTCTATATCTACCAGGAAGAGACGAAGCCGGGCGTCGAGATCAAGATCGGCCAGGACGGCATTTCGGTTCAGGAAAACTAGGGTCAGGCACCACGCCTGGACGATGAGGATGAACTCAGCGCAAAGCCGAACCCCGCCAATTGCCGCGAGCGCGCATCGCTAGGAACTCTTCAACGTGAACCTCCGCCTCTTCGGCGCTTGCGTGTTCGCCCGTTACCCCGTCGCCAAGAAAGGTCACCCTTCGGCGACGGCGTGAGGAGCGCACCGGTAATGGACTGCTGAGCTCTTGATTTTGCGTCCGCGATCATCGCCCATGGCAACAGCCGTCGCGACTCGTTGCCGCCTCACGGCAGGAAGAAATCGCAACTTGCCCGACAGACCAAAGGTGCCGCGTTGATAGCAAGCATTTCATGGGCAGCCGCACTGCTGCTTGCGGCCTCGTTCGCATTTGCCGCGATGGCCGGCGAGAGAGCCCCCTCGGGAACCTATTGCGGCCAGCTCTCTTCCGCCGGCGTCCTGTCGGATGCGCAAACGCACTTCGAGACCGATGCGAGCGGCACGATCATTGGGAAATATATGTTCTCCGATCAGGGCCAGCCGTTCACGGCGAGCTTGCCGAGACCGGTGACGACGGCGACGGCAGCGATCTGACCCGTACCTTCATGTGGCGCGACAAATACGGCTACGGCCAGCTGGTCGTGACCTTCACGCCGGACTTCTCCGAGTTCGAAGGCAAATGGAACGCCGGCGGATCGGAGTTCCTGCCGTGGAACGGCCGGCGGTGTTATCAGACGATCAGCTAGCGTCCCTTATGTACAACCGGGCGCTTCACCCATGCCTTGACGGCTCGCTTCGCAGCAAGCTAGAGCAGCGCAAAGTTGCAGCGTCGTCGCAATACGACCCTTGGGCGGATGAGATGCGCAGATTTTGGCGTTGGATTACATACTACCGTCACCGCAGCGAACTCTGGGGCCTTGGCGTGGCGATGCGGGTGCCTCTGCTAGCGATGTTTCCAATCGGGATCGTGCTCGGCCTCTGGTGGGCCGTGGCGGCACTGCCTGTCGTTCTCTCAATTGTCGTTCTGTCAGAGAACCTCGGCCATGCGGGTCAAATAGTCTTGGCCCTGCTGGCAGTTCCCGCACTTCTTGTGCTGTTGAGTGTTGTAGCAACGTGGTTCTTCGGCTGGTACTTCATAGCGGCTGCCCTGATGCTTGGTCGTTTCACGTCAGCAAGAGCCAAGGAGAAAGCCCTGACAGAATGGGTTGACGCCTATCGGGCGAGAACCGCTTGACGGGCTTGCCTGCGCGTGGCGCTTTCCATGAATCGTGGATGCGCCTGACTATGTGCTGCAAATGTGTGGCGCCGACTATACCTCCCTCCTGACCCATATGTCTGTGGACGTCAGCTATCGCCGTAAGCAATCTATCGTCCTTCATCGTTTCGCCTCGCTCCGTACGATTCACGCCGCCATCACACCCCGCATCAGCCCTTCCAGCCAGTCGGCAAACACCTTCAGCCGGCGCGACAGGTGCTGGCGGTGCGGGTAGAGCAGCGCCATCGGCATGGGTGCGGCTGAATGGCCTGGCATGACCTCCACCAGGCGCCCCTCTTTCAGATGGTCGACCACGTCGAAGGCCGGGATCTGGATGAGGCCGAGGCCGGCGAGGCAGCAGGCGATGCTGCCCTCGGCGCTGTTGACGCTGATGCGGCCGGGAACGGCAACCGTGCGCGCCTCGCCGCCTTCGATCCACTCCCAGTCCTCCACCCGGCCGCTTGAGGGCGAGGCATAGTTGACGGCGAAATGACTGGCGAGATCGCTGGGCATTAGCGGAATACCATACCGCTCGAGATAGTCGGGGCTTGCGACATTGA
This sequence comes from Ensifer sp. Root278, assembly GCF_001429285.1. Classification (GTDB taxonomy): domain Bacteria; phylum Pseudomonadota; class Alphaproteobacteria; order Rhizobiales; family Rhizobiaceae; genus Ensifer. The sequence continues at coordinate 616,288 of NZ_LMJJ01000040.1, read as the reverse complement.
TCAGGCGAAGCGTGCCGAACGGCCGGGCGATCAGGCCGGAATCGCTGAGCGGCCCGACCCGCAGCGCACAGTCGACGCTTTCCTCTATCAGGTGCACCGCCCGGTCGGTCATGCCGAGATCGATGTCGATGCCGGGGTAGCGCGTCAGGAACTCCGGCAGCGCCGGCGCCACGATCAGCCGGCCGATGCGGCTCGGCAGGTCGACGCGCAGCCGCCCGGTCGGGTCGGAAGCGCTGCGGCGGAACAGGTTCTCCGCCTCGTCCATGTCCTCAATCAGCCGCAGGCAGCGCTCGTAGAAGGCGGCCCCGTCCTGCGTCGGCGCCACCTTACGGGTCGTGCGGTGCAGCAGCCGTGTGCCGAGCCGGGTTTCGAGCGTCTGCACCGCGGCCGAAACGGAAGAGCGCGGCAGCCCCAATGTGTCGGCCGCGCGGGTAAAACTCGCGCTTTCGACAACGCGCGTGAAGATGCGGAAAAGCTCGATCCTGTCCATGCCGGGCCACGCCAATTGTTCGTCAATTCTGACAAGTCATGTCACGAACTGGCGCTTTATACCAGCGGCGCGGACGGTATTCTCAACCCTGCGATGCCTGTCGCACCGCTGACCTCTCGCGTTGGCGGCGGCAAGGCCCGCGCTATTTGAAACGCGGCGTGCGGCGTTCAGGACAGACAACGTGTTCGGGACAGGCCGTCAGCGCCAGAGCAGACCGGGGACCTGCGCACCTTTCGCGCCGGCGTTCCCGCTCGCCGCAAACCGGCCGCAGCAAGCGGCCGATAACAGGAGAAACCCATGGCAGACCACAGCATCAATGGTAAATCCGTTCTCATCGCCGGCGGCGCAAAGAACCTCGGCGGCCTGTTGGCGCGCGATCTCGCCGAACATGGCGCCCGCGGCGTCGCGATCCACTACAACAGCGCCGCCACCAGGGCGGCAGCCGAAGAAACCGTGGCGGCAATCAAGGCAGCCGGTGCTGCAGCCCACGCCTATGCCGGCGATCTCACCAGCGCGGCCAATGTCGAAAAGCTCTTCGCCGATGCCAAGGCGGCGCTCGGCGGCATCGATATCGCCGTCAACACCGTCGGCAAGGTGCTGAAGAAGCCCTTCGTCGAGATCACCGAGGCCGAATATGACGAGATGAGCGCGGTCAACGCCAAGTCCGCCTTCTTCTTCCTGCGCGAAGCGGGCAAACATGTGAACGACAACGGCAAGGTCTGCACGCTCGTCACCTCGCTGCTTGGCGCCTTCACGCCCTTCTACGCCGCCTACGCCGGCACCAAGGCCCCGGTCGAGCATTTCACCCGCGCAGCCGCCAAGGAGTTCGGCGCACGCGGCATCTCGGTTACCGCCATCGGCCCCGGCCCGATGGATACGCCCTTCTTCTACCCGGCCGAGGGAGCCGACGCCGTCGCCTACCACAAGACCGCTTCCGCCCTCTCGGGCTTTTCGAAGACCGGCCTTACCGACATCGAGGACATCGTCCCCTATATCCGCTTCCTCGTTTCCGACGGCTGGTGGATGACCGGCCAGACGATCCTGGTCAACGGCGGTTACACGACGAAGTAAGTGGGAAGCGCCCCTCATCCGCGCGGTGAGTGAAACGCCCCTCATCCGCCTGCCGGCACCTTCTCCCCGTAATCACGGGGAGAAGGGACACGTGGCTCTCTCCGCGCTCTACTTCGGCGCACCGCGAGGCGTCGTGCCACGGCATACCGCGGGAACCAGGACGTCCGCGTGTGGCTGTATTCGCGGCCAAGGCAAGAAGACGAGAGTGCAGCACACGCGGCGCCGTCCCCTCTCCCCGCCTGTGGGGAGAGGGCTAGTCCTCGGGTTAAACCCGAGGAGAGGGGCAGCGGCTGTCAGGGATGCCCCGCCCCAATGATATCACCTAGCGTGGCACACAAGCCTGATGCATGCTCTGCCCATGGACGGTTCAGCGACAATCGAAACTGGAAAACTCTGAAAATTCAACGATCCCAACCCGTCGCCCCTGAAAAGAGAGGAAGTCCCATGACCAACTCAGCTTGGCACGCCGATCCACTCACCTGGGGCACCGGTCCACATCTCTTCGAGGTCTTTCTGGAGCCGACCGATCCTTACTCCACCAAGGCATTTAGCAAGCTCGACGCCCTGCTCGACCAGGCCGGCGAAGACAACGTCACTATTAAGATCCGCCTGCAGTCGCAGCCCTGGCATATGTATTCCGGTGTCATCGTTCGCTGCATCATCGCGGCCTCGACACTTGAGGGCGGCAAGAATACCGCGAAGAAAGTCATCGCTGCAGTCGCTGCGCATCGGGAAGAGTTCGAATTCGTCCATCATGCCGGCGGCCCCAATCTGGACGCTACACCCCACCAGATCATCGAGCGCTTGGAAGGCTATAGCGGCGTCAAGCTCAAGGCCGCATTCGCGATCCCGGATCTCGACCGGGAAATCAAGTGGCATTGCAAATATGCGCGACAGAACGGCATCCACGTCTCCCCGACCTTCATGATCGACGGAATCGTGCAACCGGACGTCAGCAGCGGCGATGATGTTTCGGACTGGGCAAGGAAGTTGCTTGGTTGATGGGGTGCGCGGAAGGCTGGAGCAGCCGGGTCCGTTAAAGTGCTCATGCACATATGCTTGTGGGGAATTGCGCGGCTCGGCCAGGCGACCACCTCTTGGTCGGCTTTACCCATCGGGCATTCCGGCCGAGCTCGCTTCCAACCCGAAGCGATCGGGCAGAGCGTGCGTGCTGCTGACGCCCCTTCCATTCAAAATAGGATTGGAATTTTAGGACGTTGTGTAATGTGATGCGGATGAGCGCATGGCGCGCGACGGGGCTCGATGAGTGAAATTCATGGCATATAACTGCTTTTTCTGCCGTCACCTACTGGCGAGCCTGGCGCTGCTTCTCGCGCTCGCCCTGCCCGCCCTTGCCCAGACGGCACCAGCGCCGATCACCGTCATTCTCACGCCCGGCCAAAGCCCTGCCGAGATCGAGGAAACCTTGCGCGCCGCGGCGAAGGCAGGCGGGCCGGTCACGGTCGAATGGCGCGACGCGGCAAATCAGGCCGCAGCGCCGGCCAGCGCGGCGACACCTGACAACGCCCACGCCGCCACACCAGCCGTCGCCGCGAACCCGGCGGGTACGCCACAGCAAGCCGCTCCGGTCGCTGACCCCGAGGATTCCTTCGACACCCTTTCCGCCCGTTTTCTCAATGGCTTGCAGATGGGCTTTGCGGGCATCTCCGGCATCGCCGGGGTGATGGCTGACGTCGCGGCAGGCATCCGCGCCGAAGGCTGGTCGGTCGTCTCGGTTGCCGCCATTTCCGTGCTGGCCATTGCCGCGGGGCTCGCCGCCGCCTTCGCCAGTCGCTCCCTTATTCATCGGCTCTTCGGCGCTTCCTTCGAGGTGGTCGACCTCTTGCACCGCGTGCGCGCCTCGGTGATCCGGCTCGGCTTCGACATCGCCTATCTGGTGATCTTCGCCGCCGTCGCCCACACGATCGCCCAGCTGCTCCTGACGCGCGGCACGGGCTCGGCCGAGCTTGCCCATGCCCTGATCACCATCGCCGTCGTCGCCGCCTTCTATGCCGTCGGCGCCCGCTTCCTCTTCGCGCCGACGCGACCCGAAATCCGCCTGCTCGATATCGCCCATCCGCGCTTCCACGCCAACATGCTTGCCACCTATGGCGCGGCCAGCGCCGTCGTCGGCGCCAGCATGCGTTTCGCCCATCAGCGCGGGCTGGACCTTTCCGCCACCGATGGCTGGCTGCTGATCGGCGTCAGCATCCTCACGGTGGTGAAGCTCCACTGGTTCATCGGTGGCGCGGGTGATATCCGCGCGCTCTTTACCGGCGAGAACCCCGGCCCCGTGCGCCGCGCCATCGCCTTCGGCGTGCCGGAGTTCTACGCACTGAGCGCCATCGTGCTCTGGCTGATGAGCGTCATCGTTGCCGGCAGCCCTAATAGCGCGGCCTGGAGCTTTGCCGGCGGCACCACGCAGATCATCCTGCTTGCGCTGCCGATCCTTGCCTTCGGCATCCATTCGCTGGCCGGTGCGGCCGCCGCGCGTCGGCGCACGCCGGCCTCGCACGCCCTGCATGCGGCGATATCAGGCAGCATCCAGACGGCGCTTGCCGGCGCCACCTGGCTGATCGGCCTGCACATCATCATCGAGCTCTGGCGCCCGATCATGGTCCAGGACGACACCGCCGCCGCCGTCGGCTGGATCGTCGTTCTCGAGCGCATCAGCCTTGCGGTCGTGGCCGCCTGGGTGATCTGCAGCTTCCTCTGGCGGAGCTTCGAAGCCTTCTCGCCGTCTGCCCGCGTCGCCATGCCCGGCGATAGCGAGGACGAGACGATGGTTCATCAGACAAGCCGGCTGTCGACCATCCTTCCGCTCGTCCGCAACCTCATCTTCGGCGCCATCTTCGCTGTCACCAGCCTCGTCGTCCTCTCAGCACTCGGCATCAACATCGCGCCGCTGCTGGCGGGCTTCGGCGTGCTGGGTCTGGCGCTTTCCTTCGGCTCGCAGACGCTGGTGAAGGATGTCGTCTCCGGCATCTTCTTCATCGCCGACGACGCCTTCCGCGTCGGCGAATATGTCGATACCGGCAAGCTCAAGGGCACGGTCGAGCGCATCTCGCTGCGCTCGCTGAGGCTGCGTCACCAGAACGGCCAGATCCACACCGTCCCTTACGGCCAGCTTCAGGCGGTGACCAATTTCAGCCGCGACTGGAGCACGGTGAAGTTCGAGCTGAAATTCGAGCGCGACGCCGACCCTGAAAAGATCCGCAAGGCCATCAAGAAGGTTGGCCTCGCCATGCTGGAGGACCCGGAGATCGGCAGCGAATTCCTGGTGCCCTTGAAGATGCAGGGCATCCAGGACGTCACCGAAAACTCCCTCGTCGTCCGCCTTAAGTTCACCGCCCGCCCCGGCAACCCCAGCATCCTCCAGCGCGAGGCGATGAAGCGCCTGCTTCCGGCGCTGCGCGAAGCCGGCCTCGACCTCGCCTCCAACGCCGTGACCGTGCGCTCCGGTGCAGCGGGTGCGGCGGAAGCGGAGGCGGCGGCAGCAAACCTGGCGCTGGCGAAGAAGCCGGTGGCACCGGAAGCAGCAGACGCGGAAGGGTAACTCGGCGCGACGCGGCGACAGACTTCCTGTGCTCGTCGCGGCTCGTGTCAGCATGGCCTTTCCATCGGGCAACGCCTTGCGCCCTGTCCCCGCGGGAACAACATCCACCCGGTTTCCGTTGCTAAAACAAATGCACAAAGGCCGATGGCCTTTCAATCGGGGCATCGGTTCCGGTTCGGTCAACGCCTGGCCCAACGAAAGATCATGGTCAGGCAGGAAGAGCTCGGAGCGCCCCAATGCGTATCATCCTGGTAGCCCTCGTCGCGTCAGTCATGAGCATTCTGGCGTTCAAATATGCCGATCATTCCATCGGCAACACGCACATCGTTGCGACGGCCGAGGAACTTGCCGCCCTCTGAGCGGTCTTTGCAAATAGACCGGTCGCCCCCTCCCGCTCCCAGCGGGTCCTGACCACCGGACCGGCTCGGGCGATGCTCGCAGAAGTCGTTCAGCCCCTCCCGCACAGGTTTCATTCCGTCTTGCAGCGATCTCCGTCTTCTGCAATCCTCATCGCATGCGATCGTATCGGCTCATCATTGCTGCCAAACGTCTGACCGCCCCGGCGGCCCCACTCCCTATGTGCGTCTCTGGATAGCAGCGGGAACGGCTTGGCCGACCTTCTCGCTCTAGGGGCGGGAGATCAGGCCGATCCTTCCAACTGATATCGAGACGTTGACGATGCGACATGCGCTCTCCCGCAGCCTGGTGATCCTGCTATGACACGATCATCCAGCGCTTCCTTCACCTTCATCCTGCTTATCATCTGTACCGCGCTTTCCCTTGCCGGAACCGACCTGATCCTGCCCGCCATGCCGGTCCTGCCGGGCGTGTTTTCCGCCAGCGAAGCGACCGCGCAGATGGTGCTTGCCGCCTATGTCGGCGGCAGTGCACTCGGCCTCCTGCTCTTCGGCCACCTCGCCGATCACTTCGATCGCAAGACGCTGATGGTCGCAGCCCTTGCCGCCTTTGCCGCCACCTCCCTTGCCGGCGCCTTTGCGCCTGATGTCGCCGCCCTCATCGGCCTGCGCTTCCTGCAGGGTATCGCCGCCAGCGCTGCGCCCGTGTTTGCGCCGGGCGTCATCCGGCAATTGTTCAGCGAGAAGACGGCCCTGCGCGCCGTCGGCTTCCTCGGAAGCGTCGAGTCGCTGGTTCCGGCGCTTGTGCCCATCGCCGGCGTGGCACTTCTTGCGCATTTCGGCTGGCAATCGTCGTTCGAGCTTCTGGGCGCTGCCGGAGCGATCGTCCTCGTCCTGATGCTGGCGATCGGCCTTCCGCGCGAACAGCGAACGTCAGGCAGGCAAGGCACCTATCTGCAACTGCTGACGGATCCTGTGTTCATGCGCTATGCGCTAAGCCAGACGATGACGCTCGGCGGCCTTTTGACCTTCGTGTTCGGTATTCCCATGGTGATCGTCGAGACGATGGGCGGCACGCTCAATGATTTCATCATCGTGCAGATCGTCAGCGTCGCGGGCTTCATCATCGCCGCCAATCTGACCGCGAAGATCGCCGAGCGCTTCGGCACGGAGGAGGTCATCATGGCCGGCAGCGCGATGGCCGCCGCAAGCGCGCTCGCGCTCCTTGCCTATGGCCTTCTCCGGCGGAACGAACCCGCTGTTCGTGCCCGTTCTCTTCCTGCCCATGGGCATTGGCCTGGGCCTGCGCGGCCCCATCGGCTTCTACCGCGGCATCGTCGCTTCCGGCGGCAATGATGCCCGCGGCTCGGCGCTGATCGTCTTTTTCATCTTCATGACGACCAAATTGGGCACGATGGCGGCAGCGCCTGTCATCACCAAGGGACTGCCAGCCCTCGCACTCGTCGTCAGCGCAATCCACCTGCTTTCGGTCGCCATCCTATGCGCACTGCCGAAGCTGAAGGAGGCTCCGTCCGCATAGAGGCGACCGCGGCAGACGACCGCCCCCTGGGCGCGGTTTCGTGCCGCCGGCGGGAACTCTTCCTGGATCCCGCAAACATGGCCAGCCGGGGCGCACCCCCGGCTTGCGCTTCCATCCCCGGGGTATTCTAGTAGGAATATCCCCGGGGTGTTCTGGTAAGAACATCCCCGGGTGGTTCTGGTAAGAGCGAGACAGGCAAAACGGAGCGCTGCAACATGAACAATGACAATCTTTGGTACTGTCTTGTCGGCACGGGCGACACCAACACCGGCATGCTGCGATTCATCGGCGCCGTCGTCGCCTTCATCCTCGTGTTCGGCGCGCTCTTCTGGTTGCTGGGCCTGTAAACCTTTCCCCTTGCCCGCGACGCGGGCGGCCGTCACAGGGTGGCCGCGCCTGCCCCAGCCGCGGCCTGTCTATCGTTCCGCCACCCGGAAATTGGTCGCGCCCAATTGCGCAATGACTAATACGCGACGAACGATGAGAGAACGCTCCAAGCACGAAAGCGGTCTCGCTCTAACCATTTCCCCCAATTGGGTGAGGAACAATTCGTGAAAGCGACCGCGCGAGACTTGAGCGTCCGCCGTTCGGCGTTCACGCCTCCACTTGGTGTCACGATCCTCAGGCGCCTTGCCAAACGGCAAAGTTGCGATAGAAGACCAGAAGAGACAATTTATACGATCACCATCATGAACCTTCGTTTCGTTGCCGGCGGCATGGCCGTCGCGCTTTTGTGCGCAATCGCCATCGTTCTGTTCGCGCCACGAACGGAACCGCTGACGATAAGCTATTATAAGTACGAGTTTGTACTGCCCGCCTTGCGAAAACGCCCGGACGCCGCACGGGAATTCATCGCGATGTGCGCTCCGGAAATCGAATCCGAACTCAAGGAGACGGACCTCAAGGAAACGTCCTACTCCAATCGAGCCGAGATGGCGCAAGATCTCTGCCGGCGCTATTTCGCCGTGGTGATTGATGGCAGGCTTACGCTCGCGGAGATCAACCTCTCCGGCTCCTTTCCACTCTCTTTGCTTGAGGAGGCTGAACGTCGGCAACCACGCTTCCCGCGATGATGGAAGCGTACTGGAACCGCGCCGGCGGTCTGGCCGGGAACCCTGCGAACCCGTCCCAACAAAAAAAGGCCGGAGCGCGCGGCTCCGGCCCTTCTGTTCTTTCGCTCTCAAAACGCGTGCCAGTACATCCGTGGTCAAGGTCGAAAGCAACGCGCAACTGCGAGCGTCGTGCTCAACAGTTTGCTTGTACTAATTTTATAGGACCGGGCGCGTTTCTGGACAAGCTGTCCCTTTGGGCTACGGCACACGCCAGGGATTAGTCTTGGCGACGCATCGAGGCCCGAAAACGGGGCCGTTTTCCAGCTTTTCCCGCCAAGACAATCAGCGATTACTTAATTATATTCGTCCTAGACTAAGGGATACAGGCGACGGCGCATGGCGGAAGCCTACCGGAGGGCACCCATCTCGCTCGCGGTCGTCGTCAGGGTCGTTCGGCGCGCCTGGGGAGGCATATGTCGGGGTTCGATCACAGGCACATGAATGGCGCGATACTCGCCGCGATCCTGGTGGTAGCCGCCCTGTTCCGCCTGCATGACGTTCAGCAGCCGCTGGTCGATGCCTTCAGCTGGCGCGAGGCGAGCACGGCGATGATGGCCGACAATTTCTTCCTGCGCAGCTGGAACATCTTCTTTCCGGAGGTCAGCTGGACCGGCCCCGACCCTTCCTATCAGGGCCGCGAGTTGCAGGTCGTCTCCTATATCACCGCCCTTCTCTATGCCGTCTTCGGCTGGGACGACACCTGGGGCCGGCTCGTCGCCATCGCCTTCGGTATCTGGGGCGTCTTCGCTCTGCATCGGCTGATCGCGCGGCTCTGGGACGAGGCCCACGCCCATGCCGGCGCCTTCCTGCTGGCGATCATGCCGGGCGCGGTGATGATCGACCGCTCGTTTCTGCCGGATCCGGCCATGCTGGCGCTGGTGACAACGGGCGCCTGGGCCTATGTCGCCTATCTCCAGAACGATCGCCTGCCCGTTCTCATCGCGGCCGGCCTCCTCACCACGACAGGCGTGCTTGCCAAGCTCCCGGGCATCGCCGTGGTCGTACCGATGACCTACGCGACATTCGCCATCCTGCACCAACGCGGCAGGCTCAGCCTCGGTCGGCTCTTGGCAATCCTGCCCGTCGCACTCGCCGCCGGTGCGCTCATTCTCGGCTATTACTGGTGGGCGCATTATCTCGGCGCCAACTACCCGCCCTACCATGTCGCCGGCAGCGGCTATCTCTGGAGCGACGGGCTTTCCCGGTTCCTCGACGAAGCCTTCTACATTCCCGCCACGTGGAGGATCGCCAGCAGCTGGCTCTTCACTCTGCCGGTGGTGGTGCTGACCGGCATCGCGCTCCTGACCGCGCCGCCGACGGCAGGCGATGCGCAGACGCAGGCAAGGTCCGGTCGCGCGCCATGGTTCTTCCATGTCTGGTTCCTGGGGGCAGCGATCGTCTATGTCTTTGCCGCCCGCGAAATCAAGACCAACCCCTGGAACTTCCATATCTTCAATGTGCCGATGGCGGCACTTGCCGGCCGCGGCCTGATCCTGCTGGTCGAGATCGGCCGCGAACACGGCCTTCGCACGCGCGCGCTGCGCCTCGCGGCGATCGCCGCAGTCGTCGTCTTCGGCGGCAGCATCCCCGGCCTCTCGCTGATGAAGGCGCCCTATGCCGATCATGGTGAAAAACTCGGCACGAAACTCAGCGAGCTCAGCCAGCCCGGCGATCTCGTCATCACCGCAACGCCGACGATCGGCGATCCCGTGGCGATCTATTACAGCCGCCGCCGCGGCTGGGTCTTCCCGCCCGGCGGCGGCGAAACCGAATGGTCGATGCTGATGGAAGACGGCGACGCGATCGAGGCGCTGGAGGAGCTGCGCGCCCGGAACGCCACCTGGTTCGGCATCACCAAGAACGCCCGCGACATGCAGCGGCGCAAGTTCCTCGAATACAACAAGGGGCTGATCGCCCATCTCGACCGGACAGCCGAACGCGTCGTCGACGACGACACGATGCTGATCTACCGGCTGGCACCTCGGGCGGATGCGGCGGCTTCGAATTGAACCGCTCGGCTTCACCCGTCGCGGGCGGGTTTGCGGCTCTCATGGGCGCGCGACATGGATTTTCATAAAGCCGTGACGAAGCCTTTCCGGTTGGCCCCGCCCCTCACCCTCTCCCCGCCTGCGGGGAGAGGGAATCGCGCGCAGCTCCCACGTCTCCTTTCCGCCACCTCTGGCATACGGAAACAAGAAGCCGGCTGTGCTCCCTCAAGGTATCCTGCGGCTGCAAGCGAGCAGAGGAAACGGTGAGCATGCCGCAACGTCCCTTCTCCCCGCCTGCGGGGAGAAGGTGGCCGGCAGGCCGGATGAGGGGCGCAACAAAAACGCCATGCACCCGGATGAGCGCATGGCGTCCTGTTGTCTTGAAGCAACGCCCGCTTGGGGCGTGTGAGCCCTACTGCAGCGTGCGGGTCGGGGCCGGTGCGGGCTGGCCGGCGGCGGCGCCGGCGGCATTGTTGGCCGAGCGCGCGGAATCGAGGCCGGTCGCGACGACGGAGACGCGGAAGGTGCCGTCGAGGGTGCGGTCGAAGATCGAGCCGACGACGATATCGGCCTCGTCATAGACCTCTTCGCGGATGCGGGTCGCAGCCTCGTCCACTTCGAACAGCGTCATGTCCATGCCGCCGGAGATCGAGATCAGCACGCCCCTGGCGCCGCGCATCGACACTTCGTCGAGCAGCGGGTTGGCGATCGCCGCTTCGGCAGCCTTCAGTGCCCGGCCCTCGCCGGTCGCCTCGCCGGTGCCCATCATCGCCCGGCCCATGCCCTTCATGACCGACTTCACGTCGGCGAAGTCGAGGTTGATCAGACCTTCCTTGACGATCAGGTCGGTGATGCAGCCGACGCCGGAATAAAGCACCCGGTCGGCGATCACGAAGGCATCGGCAAAGGTGGTCTTGGCGTCGGCGATGCGGAAGAGGTTCTGGTTGGGGATGACGATGACGGTGTCAGCCGCCTCGCGCAGCCGCTCGACACCTTGCTCCGCCGTCTCCATGCGGCGCTTGCCCTCGAAGCTGAAGGGCTTGGTGACGACGCCGACCGTGAGGATGCCGGCCTTGCGCGCCGCAGCCGCAATCACCGGTGCCGCCCCCGTGCCCGTGCCGCCGCCCATGCCGGCGGTGACGAAGCACATATGCGTGCCGCCGAGGTGATCCATGATCTCGTCGATCGATTCCTCCGCCGCCGCCCGGCCGACGTCCGGCAGCGAGCCGGCGCCAAGGCCTTCGGTGACGGCAGCACCGAGCTGGATGATGCGCGACGACTTCGACATGGCGAGCGCCTGCGCATCCGTATTCGCCACCACGAATTCGACGCCCTGAAGCCCTTCGTTGATCATGTTGTTGATGGCGTTGCCGCCACCGCCGCCGACCCCGATGACGGTGATCTTCGGGCGCATTTCGGTGATCGTGGGCTTCTTGAAATCGGTCATGGCTTTGTCTCCTAGAGCCAGCGCCCTGCGGGCACCGGCAGCGGCGAATCGGGCAGCTTGTATTTTAGGAATTGAAAAAAGCCATGGAGAAGGCAAGGAAAAAGGACGAAACGGCTATCCACATATGAATTTTAGCGGGTCCGTGGAGACGAAAGATCACCCATACGGTATCCATTGCCGAACGACGAAAAACGCCAAACAATCAAGTCCCTAGCGGCGCATCTGCCCCTCACCCTAACCCTCTCCCCGCAGGCGGGGAGAGGGAACGCGGGCGACGGCTGGCCCCCAAACCGCAACGTGCGACCGAGAACGTGGCTGCCAGATTGGACGATGGAACGAGCGGCCGCCACGAGTCTCCTTCTCCCCGTGGCAACGGGGAGAAGGTGGCCGGCAGGCCGGATGAGGGGCAAATCCGCAGTACAGGCCACCGCCCTGCCCTTTGTTGAGCCCTAAGCCTCAAAACTCGGCCGCGAGCGCACCCGCTCCAGCCAGCTTTGAACATGACGGGCCGACGCCGGGATCTCCATGCCGAAGACATCGCAGAGCCAGGCCGTCACACCTGCAGTGATGTCGGCAATCGAGAATTCCTCGCCGGCGAGGAACGGCCGGCCATCCGAAAGTTCGTCGTCGAGCCAGCCCCATTTCTTCGGCACCGCCTCCCGCTCGGTCTCGGCAAAAGCCGGAAACTGCGTCAGCCGTTCGGCGAAGAAGGCGTCCGAATGCAGCGCCACATTGCCGACGGTGCCGAGGATCACCAGTTCGGCGCGCCGGTTCCACATCTCCACCTTGGCGCGGCTGACGGCATCGCGGCCGAAGAGCGGGTGCTCGGGATTCGTCTCCTCGAGATAGCGGCAGATCGCAACGCTCTCGGTGATGATCGTTCCGTCGTCGAGCTCCAGCACCGGGATCTGCCCGAGCGAATTGACCGCCAGGAACTCCGGCGCCCGGTGTTCGCCCTTGGCGAAATCGACATCCACCATCGGCACCGAAATCCCCTTCTCCGCCATGAAGATGCGCACGCGGTACGAATTCGGCCCCATGCCCTGATAAAGCTTCATCTTATCCTCCTGTCGATGAGGCCACCCGCCTCGTTTCCCCAACGCATCTACGCGGGATACTGGTTGTATATAGCAACCGGTTTCATTTAACTCAATGGTTTATTTCAAAGGACAGCAAATCTTTTCACTGAGCCATCGGCCTGTCCTCGGTGCGTCAAAGGCCGCTACGCAATGTTTAGCGACAGCAATGCCCTATGGCGCTCGAAGGCTTCCCGTTCCCGCTGCCAGTGATCGAGATGCCCGTCCCGCTTCAGGCGCTCGGTCGCGGCCGCGCCGATCATCGCCAGCATCGCCGCCTCGTCGCCCATATGCCGAAGCACCTCGACCACCATGGCAAGCAGCGCGTCGTCGCAGGCAAGGCCGTAGGTTTCGCAGAAGCGTTTGAGACGCCGGCTGCCGTCGTCGAGATCCGCCAGCGCCGCCACCTTCAATTCCTCGGTATGGAAGGAAAGCGGCACCATCCAATAGGCGAGATAGGCAAGATCGCGCAGGCGAGGCCCGGGCCCGGCAAGATCGAAGTCGATGACCCCCACCGGTTCGCCGCCGCGGAAAATGAGATTGTACGGCGCAAAATCATTGTGGCAGACGACCTCCGAGCGGCTTTGATCCGGATCCCGGGAGGCCCAGAGATCGGCCGCCGTGAATTCGAAATCGGCAGTCGCGTCATGATAGGCCCTGAGCAGCGCGGCAGCGGCGGTCAAGGCACGCTCGGAAAGCCAGATCTCCGAAGACCCGCCGGCCTCGCCATCAAGGAAGCTCAGGACCTCGCGCCCACGATCATCGAGGCCCAGGAAGCGCGGCGACGCCTGAAAGCCCCTTGCCTCCAGATGAAGGAGCAGCCGGTGGACGCTTGCGCTCTGCGGCGCGGTTGCGCGACGCACCGTATCGCCCACACGCACGACGCCGGCGTTGACGTTGCCGCCGGCAAGCGGGCGCTCGTCCCCCTTCTCGCTCCCTGGTAAGCTAATTAGCTCGCTCGCCATCATAAAAACCAGCCGGTGACAGATTTTCCATTTCGATCCAGATAGCATTGTCGACCAAAGTAAACTGCGCTGATCAGTTCGCCACGGATTTCAACCGCATCATAGATCGGGTCGACCACCCACTCGAAGGCCCTGCTGAGAATACCGCGCCGGTCGTCCGCAGCCTCGATCAGCCCGTCTTCAACATGTGAGATCATATCGAGGACCGGTTCGAGCAGCCAATTGCCACACCGATCGATGAAACCCCAACAGCCATCGTGTTTGGCGGCAAACAGGTCGTCACCCGCAATCCATAGGTTTTCGAAGCGCGGTTCCACGACCCATTCTCCCGATGTGTCGATCAGACCACACGGCCAATCGAGCGGATATGGGTCGCCGGGATCTTCTCGGCTGCAGACGGCGGCTCCCTGTTTGAATCCACTGGCGGACTTGAAGCTAGGTTCGATGAACCATCGCCCGCCGCGGTCGATGTAGCCTTCCTGGTAGCTTCCATCCTTCCATCTCAAGCCCACCACTGCCGTGTCCGTTTCATCGCCCTGAAAGCTGTGGGCTGTGCTGAACTGCGGCTGAATGATCCAGTTGGCATTCTCGTCGATGTAGCCGTAGCTGCCACCGGGTAACTTCGCGACCGCGAGCCCGCGGCAAAAAGCTCCGAGATACTGGAAACGGGGTTCGATGATCCATCTGAAATTTGCGTCGAGGCAGCCATAAAGGCCGTCATGCATGGCGACGCAACGATCATTCGAGAAGCCGCGTATGAACGTGAACTGTGGTTGTGCAATCCAGCGGCCGCGCTCATCCAGGAGGCCCCACTTCTGACCGACTTGGGCACGCAATGGACCTTCGCCATAAGTTGAGATGTGAGAAACCTCGCCGGGAGCATGCGTCCATTGACCTTTCCGGTCCAAGGTGCCCCACCGCCCCTGGAACACAGCCGCCGCTCTGTCGCCGTCGAACGCATAGGCTTGGTCAAAACGCGGCTCGATTGCCCAGTTGCCGGAGCGATCAATGTATCCCGTTCTTCCGTTATGATGGGACCGCAGGTCCCACAGGCTCTGTTCATCCATTCCCGGCATTTCACGCTTCGCTCAGCATCAATCCTAGCACGCAGGATTTGCTAACATGATCGCGCTAATCAAAGGTTGAACAGGCGCCGAGCAGCCCACTTCATTCTTCAAAGCCGCCACCCGCGGCTGATGACGAAGCGTGCTGTCTCGCCCGGCGTCGTCACCCTGTCGCAATACGCCTTCAGCGCCTGCCCGTCGGGCAGCGAAAGCGTCAGTGCAAAACGCTCACCCTCGAACACGCAGGAGATGACGCGAAACGCCATCCCCTCGCCGTCGAGGCTCACATGCTCCGGCCGCACCAGCACATCGCGGACTGCCTCATCGGCAGCGCCTGTCTTGCCCATGCCGCCAAGTGCGGTCCGCAGCGCCGGCCACTCCAGCGCCCTGGGCGCCCCCTCGGACAGCGGCAGCCTGAGCACCGAGCCGCGGCCAATCAGACCGCCGACGACGGCACCCTCAGGCCTCGCGTAAATCTCCGCCGGCGACGCCATCTGCATCAGCCGCCCCTCGGACATGACGGCGACATCGGTCGCGAGCGCCATCGCCTCGGCCTGGTCGTGGGTCACGTAGATCATCGTCGCGCCCGAGCGCTCGTGGAAGATGCGGAAGGTCTCCTCCATCGACTTGCGCAGATGCTGGTCGAGATTGGCGAGCGGCTCGTCGAGCAGCACCACATCCGGCGAGGTCACCAGGCAGCGGGCAAGCGCCACGCGCTGGCGCTGGCCGCCGGAAAGGGCCGCGGGCCGGCGATCAGCATAATCGGTGAGCTTCACCAGCGCCAGCGCCTCGCCGACGTTTCGTCGCCAGGCTTCACCGGAAATGCCGCGCACCTTCAGCGGATAGCCGACATTCTCGGCCACCGTCATATGCGGCCACAGCGCATAGGACTGAAACACCATCGCCATGTTGCGCCGTTCCGGCGGCAGCGCCCGCGATGCGTCGGAAAGCCGCCTTTCGCCGAAATCGATCGAGCCGTCGGTTGGTTGCTCGAAGCCGGCGATCATGCGCAGCACCGTGGTCTTGCCGCAGCCCGAGGGACCGAGCAGCGCCAGGAAGCCGCCTTCCCGCACGGTCAGCGAAACATCCGATACCGCCGGCCGCCCGCCGCCGAAATGTTTCGTGAGGTGATTGAGGATCAGTTGCGCCACGGCAGCACGCCCTCGGGAAGATATTTCGCAAGCGCCTCGAGCGCCGCCATCAACAGCACGACCATCACCACGACAAGCACCGAGAGCGCTGCGGCAAGATCGGACGAACCGCTGTCGTCGAGATTGAAGATGGCGACACCGAGCGTCTGGGTGCCGGCCGACCAGAGCAGTGCGGAGACCGTCAGTTCGTTGGCAGCGATGAGGAAGACGAGGATGATCGCAGCCCCGGCGGCGGGCGCCACCAGCGGCAGGATCACGTCACGCATGCGCCTGAGGAAGCCGGCACCCGAGAGACGCGCGGCCTCCTCGAGCGACGGATCCATCTGCAGAAAGGCGCTCATGACGGGTTTCAGGCTGACGGCCAGGAACGAGGAGAAATAGGCGATCAGGATGATCCAGATGGTGCCGTAGAGCGAGACGCTGAGGAGAGGCAACGGAGCCGCAAAGGTGAGAATGAAGGCGACAGCCAGCACGATGCCGGGCAGCGCATAGGGGATCTCGATAAGGATGCCGAGCGTATTGGCAAGCAAGCCCTTGCGCCGGGTCATCAGGTAGGCCGCGGGTACGGAGACCGCGAGCAGGCCAAGTGCTGCGGTGGTCGCAAGGAACGTCGAATTGCCAAGCGCCTTCAGCGTCATCGACTGGCGAAAGAGGATTTCTTCGTAAGCGCGCAATGACACGGTCTGAAGGTTGAGCGGCACGCCATAGGCCGGCACCATCGAGCTTGCGACAAGCGCAGCCAGCGGCGCCACCAGCACGAAGAACAGGATCGCGACCAGCGCCATCTCCACGACCAGGCGATAACGCCCGAGCGCGAAAGCGGCATTGGCGCCGGAGAGGCCGATGATGCGGTAGTCCTTCCCTGAGAGCGCCCGCTGCTGCAGGATCAGCCCGGCCGCGGCGATCACGGCGATGAGGCTCGAAAGCAGCGCGATCTCGCCGAAGGTGCCGGCACCGAAGCTTGCCAGCCTCGTGTAGATCAAGGTCGGCAGCACCTCGATCCCAGCGGGAATGCCGAGGATCGCCGGAATGCCGAAATTGCCCACACCCGAAACGAAGGCGATCGCCGCCCCGGCAATCAGCCCCGGCAGCGACAGCGGCGCGACGATATCGCGGAAAACGCGGAACGGCGTGGCACCGGCAAGCCGTGCCGCCTCCACTCCATCCCGCGGGGAAGCTGAAAGCCCGGCTTTCAGCGCCAAGAAGACCAGTGGTGCGTGCTGTACGCCGAGAAGCAGCGAGATGCCCGCGAGCGAATAGAGCGGCTGCGGGCTGCCGAGCGGCGGCGCGATCCCCAGCGTCTTCAGAAGCGGGCTCGCCGGCCCGGTCATCTCCACCCAGGCGAGTGCGGTCACCTGCGGCGGGATCATCATCGGCAGCATGAAGGCGAAGCTTAAGCTCTGCTTGCCGCGCACATCCGTCAGCGCCACGGCGAAGGCGAAGATAGCGCCGATAACGACGGAGACGATCATGCCGCCGGTCGCCGTTATCAGCGTGTTGCGGATCGCTGCAAAGGTCGCGGGTTCGGTGAGCACGCCGATCGACTGCCCGGAGACGAGCCCGGCAAAGCCGGCCTTGGCCAGGCTGATGAGCGGCAGCAGGCACAGCAGAAACAGGCAGGCGAAAACGAAGGGCACCAGCCAGCGCGGCTCGGCGGCGGGTCTGGCACCCACCCTCGCCTGCGGCACGTCCTGCGTCCGGCTTTGAAAGGGAAAGCGCAGCCAGCGGGGCCGGCTGCGCAGGTCATTGCGTTCAAGCATTCCCGATATCAGTTCGTGCCGAAGATGCCGGAGAAAGTCTTGAGGTCGGCGTCGGAGTTCTTCACCGCGTCGGCGGCGTTGACCGGCAACACCTTGATCGTCTCGCGGGCCGGATAGCCCTCGGGCAGCGCCACGCCGTTGCGGGCCGGGATGTAGCCCATCTTCACCGCCGTCTTCTGGCCCTCCTCGGAAAGCAGGAAGTCGACGAACTTCTTGGCGGCGTCGACGTTCTTGGCAGTCTTCAGGATGCCGACTGGTTCGGTCACAGCCGAAACGCCCTCGGCCGGGAAGACGAATTCCACCGGCGCGCCCTTGGCCTTTTCGCGGATCGCCATGAAATCGACGAGCATGCCATAGGCCTTCTCGCCGGTCGCAACCGCCTTCAGCACGCCGCCGTTGCCGCCAGCGGCCGTGGCACCATTTGCCGCGAGCGCCTTGTAATAGTCCCAGCCGAGACCATCGATGTTGGTCAGCGTCTGCGCATGGATCAGCGCCGCGCCCGAGGTCAGCGGGCTCGGCATGGTCACGAGGCCCTTGGCTTCCGGCTTTGTGAGATCCTGCCAGCCGGCAGGCTTCATCGCGGCCGCGGTGTTGTAGACGATGCCGGTCGTGATCATCTTGGTGGAGTAATAGGCGCCGTCGGCATCATAGAGCGAAGCATCGTAGTTGCCCGCTTCCGGCGACTTGTAGTCGGCCAGATGCCCGGCTTCCTTCAGCCGCTGCATCGTCACGGTGTCGGCGATCAAGAGCACGTCGGCGACCGGATTGCCGGCTTCGATCTCGGCCATCAGCTTCGCCATGATCTTCGTCGTGCCCTCGCGCACCCATTCGACCTCGATGCCCGGATTGGCCGCCTGGAACGCATCGACGGTCGCCTGCGCGTCCTCGTTCGGCTGGCTGGTATAGAGCACCAGGCTTTCGGCGTAGGCCGCGGTCGAAAGCAGGCCCGCGACGAGAGCGCCGGCAAGGACGGAAACAAAGGATTTCATGGATATACCCTCGTGTTGAAACTGGCGCCGAGGGATAGAGAGGACGTTTTACAGGGGTATGACAGACCAGAACCGCAAGCCCCCTGTCGCGCTCCCTTAGCGAGAGAACGCACGCTCCCTTGACAAGACGTGCAGACGGAGAAAGTTTGCACGGAATGCGAGTGGAGAAACTGCCATGGACACTTTTCTGAAAATTGCCGGAGCGGTGCTTATCGTCGTATCGCTGGCGGATGCGCTGCACGCAATCGTGCCGTCTTTCGGCTGGCTGGGCATTATTCTTGCCGTGCAGTCGGCATTGCCGACCGTCGGCGCAGGCATCGCGCTTGCGGCCTTCGGCTCGTTGCTCGGACAGCTCAAGAAAATTCGCCTCGCCGCCGAGCGCCAGGCCGATCTGTTTCAGTCCATATTGGAACGCCGCAGCCAACCTTCCGCCGAATAGGCGCTGCCGACCGTGTGGATCGCGGGTGGAAAGGGCGTGATCGGACGGGGAAGGATGCCGCCAGATGCGCCTTCAAATGTTGCATCAACCAAGCTACCGACGAGCCCGCCGCAAAAGATTCCGTAAAAAATTTCGCGCCGATGTCACACCGGCCGTAGCTCGCTCGTCATGGTATCGGAACCAACGAAAGGAAACGGAACCATGACTGCCAAGATCGACCTTTTCGCTGCCGCCCCCCAGCTGATGAAAAACTGGATGGGCACCTCCGTCGCCGTTGCCGCGAGCCTGGACCCGACCATCATCGAACTCGTCAAGATCCGCGCCTCGCAGATCAATGGCTGCGCCAACTGCATCAACATGCACACCCAGGAAGCGCGCGCCAAGGGCGAGACCGAGCAGCGCATCTACTTGCTTGCGGCCTGGCGCGAGGCGCCGTGCTATTCCGATCGCGAGCGCGCCGCGCTAGGCTGGACCGAAGCGCTGACGCGGCTTTCGGAAGGCCACACCCATGAACAGGCCTACGAAGCGCTGAAGGACCATTTCACCGAGGAGGAACAGGTGAAGCTCACGCTGATGATCAACGTCATCAATGGCTGGAACCGCCTGGCCGTCGGCTTTGGCCTCTGGGTCGATCCGGCAGAGGCAAAGGCCGCAGCCGAGAAGGCCGCCTGATGACGGGCACCCCCCAAGAGGACGCAGCGGCGGTTTTCGACCCGCTGCGTCCGAAGCTGATCCGCGTCGCCTACCGCATGCTCGGCTCGGTCGCCGATGCCGAGGACATGGTTCAGGAGGCCTTCATCCGCTGGATGGGGGCCGACCGTGCGGCTGTGCGCGAACCCGAAGCCTTCCTGCGCCGTACCGTGACCAGGCTCTGCCTCGACCAATTGAAATCCGCGCGGCTCAAGCGCGAAACCTATGTCGGCCCCTGGCTGCCCGACCCCGTGGTCGAGGAGGAGCCGGAGGATGACGTCACCCTGCCCCTGATGCTTGCGCTTGAACGGCTCTCCCCGCTGGAGCGCGCCGCCTTCCTGTTGCACGACGTCTTCGGCCTGAGTTTCGACGAAGTCGCAACGACGATCGACCGCGATGCCGCCGCCTGCCGCCAGCTCGCGGCCCGTGCCCGTACCCATGTGCGCGAGGAACGACCGCGCTTCCAGATCGAACAACAGCGTGGGCTCGAACTGGCCAATGCCTTCTTCGCGGCCTCCAGAAACGGCGACATGAAGACGCTCGGCGCGATGCTGGCGGCCGATGTCAGCGTCCATTCCGACGGCGGCGGCAAACGCCCGGCGGCGATGCGGCCAATCCTCGGCTTCGATGCCGTCATGAAGGTGCACCAGCAACTGGCCGCCCTCTTTGCCAAACACGGCTCAACCCTGGTGCGCACCGGCTTCATCAACGGTCTCCCCGGCTTCGTAACGAGGGAAGCCGACGGCGAGTTGCAGACGACCGCGCTTGAGATCGAGGACGGCAAGGTGGTGGCGATCTATGTGGTGCGCAACCCGGACAAGCTGGTGCATCTGCATTAGGCGTGGGCATTATCCGGCGTTACTGTTCCGGGCGGCACTAAGCCACCCGACAGACTGCTGACAAAACTATGTTTGATCATTGTAAGCTTGCGGGAGAAGCCGGTGCGTCAGCCAAAATCTCCGTCATTCCTGTGCTCGTCACAGGAATCTCTAGCAGTTCCAATGGAACTGCGGACCAGCCCAAGTCCTTGGGCTGAAAGGTCTTTTGACCCGACCGACGTCGGGCCGCTGGATCCCCGCCACAGGTGTTCAGTCCGGGGAGATAGCGGACACCTGTTCGGAGAGATGACTGACAGTTTTGGGTTTGGTCAAGTCGATGGTTGCGACCTTGTGTGAGGCGAAGAAGACGCCATAGGTGCCGTCCCGGGTCAGGGGGCGGATAGCGAGGCGTTCTCCGCAGAAGGCTCTTGGCACACGCCATAGCCTGCCCTTGAAGCTGACATAGGCCTTGGTGGTGGAGACGACGTCGCCGCTGTCGTAATGCGGGTCGAGGAGGCAGCCGGGCATGGCCCGTGCGCTCGGTCGGTAACGGCTGGCTGGCGGGTTCTGGCCCAGGGCTTCGTGGGGCCGTTGGTGATTGTAGATCTCACGCCAGCGATCGAAGGCGATCTGGGCCTGGCCCAGATCGCTGAAGCCGCGCAGATCGAGGACTTCGGCCTCCAGAGTTCGGTGGAAGCGTTCGATCTTGCCGCGGCTCTGGGGATGGTAGGGCCGGCTGTGCCACACCTCGACGCCGAGCTTGAGCAGCCAGACGCACAGGCGGGTCCACCGCTCGCCGCCCGGTTCGCCCCAGGGCTGGCCGTTATCGACGAAGAAGGCCTGGGGCAGGCCATAGCGCCGGAAGGTCCGCGTCAGCTCAGCCTTGACCGTCACGCCCTGCTGGTCGGCACACGCCCTCAGGCAGGGCGAGAAGCGGGAATGATCGTCGACGATGGTCAGGGGATGGCAACGCTCGCCTCCCGTCGGCTTGACCCAGCCCTTGAAGTCCATCTGCCAGAGCTGATTGGGTTCGGCTTTTTCGAAGCGTTGCCAGGCCTTGCCGGGACAAGTCGGGAAGCCATCGATCCGGCCGTGACGGCGCAATATCGCGTGGACGGTCGAGACCGCCGGCGGCTCCAGCCCGTCGCGCCGCAGGCAGGCGGCGATCTTGCGGGCGCCCCAGGCCGGATGAGCGTCGCGCACCGAAAGCGCCGCAGCTTCGATCCTCTCGCTGCAGCGGCCGGGACTGGCATGAGGACGACGCGACCGGTCCCCCAGATCGCCATCGCCTGCCGCCCATCGCGCCAGCCACTTGTAGCCAACATCCGCGCTGATGCCGAACCGACGGCAAAGCTCCCGCCGGTTCGCTCCTTCCATCATCGCCAGACGAACGAACTCGCGACGTTCTTCCATCGCCGACACCTCTCGCCAGGGCATGGACCGATCTCCTCAAGACCAAATCCAGCCGATGATGTGTCAGCTATCTCCCCGAACACCTGTCAGGTATCTCCCCGGACTGAACAACAGGGGCGAGGATGAGGGAGAATGGGACAACCCTCGCCAAAAAGCATTTCGGCTTTGTCAGCGGTCTACCGGCGGTGTCAGGCCGCCCGCTCGCGCCCAACTCCAGCACTCTCCGGAATCCGCGCAATCACCTTGATCTCGAAATCAAAGCCGGCAAGCCAGTTGACGCCGATGGCGGTCCAATTCGGATAGGGCTTTTCCGGGAAGATCCGGTTCTTGATTGTCATGATCGTCTCGAACTGGTTTTCCGGGTCGGTGTGGAAGGTGGTGACATCGACGATGTCGTCAAAGCTGCAGCCGGCCGCGGCGAGCGTTGCCTTGAGATTGTCGAAGGCGCGCTCGACCTGGCGGGCGAAATCCGGTTCGGGCGAGCCGTCCTCGCGGCTCCCCACCTGCCCGGACACGAACAGCAGATCCTGAGAGCGGATCGCGGCCGAATAGCCGTGGGCCTCGTAAAGCGCGTGCCTGTTTGCGGGAAAGATTGCGTCGCGTGAAGTCATCTGTCTGGTCCTTTGCTAAATCCAGGGCGCAGAAACGGGCGAGCGCTGCCCGATCCGGCAGAACTTCACAAAACCTGCTTCATTTGATATACGCCACGTATATGAACTAACCAAATACGGCGCGTATGTCAAATTCATATACGCATCGTATATGAATTTGAGGACAACATGGCCAGAACGCGCCAGGAAACGATGGAAGAAAACCGCGTGAAGCTGATAGCGGCGGGCCGAAAGGCCTTCGCCGAAAAGGGTTACGCCGCCGCTTCCATGGATGAGCTCACCGCCGATGTCGGCCTGACGCGCGGCGCGCTCTACCATAATTTCGGCGACAAACGCGGGCTGCTCGCCGCCGTCGTCAATGAGATCGACGGCGAAATGGCCGCGCGCGCCAAGGAGATCGGCGGCGCAAACGACGACGCCTGGCAGTCCATGCTTGCGGAAGGTGCCGCCTATATCGAGATGGCGCTCGACCCGGAGGTCCAGCGCATCGTGCTGCTCGACGGCCCCGCCGTGCTCGGCGACCCCTCGAAATGGCCGAGCCAGAACAGCTGCCTGGTGGCGACGAAGCGGTCGGTGGAGCAGCTGCTGGAGAAAGGCGTGCTGAAGCCGGTTGATCCGGAAGCCGCCGCAAGGCTCTTGAGCGGTGCCGCGCTCAACGCCGCCCTATGGGTCGCCGCCAGTGATGATCCGCAGGCCGTGCTGCCGAAGGCGATTGATGCTTTCCGCGCACTGGTCTCGGGCTTTCTGGCGGATCGATGAGGCAGGCGGCGCGATCCGCCGGCCCTACCCGCCGCGTTCCCCCACCAGTTCCCAAAGGTCGATCTTCGCAGCGCGTCCCTTGACCTGCACTAGCCCGATTTCGCGGAAAACAAAGCTGCGGGCGACCGCGTCGTGCACGGCGACGCTCACCAGGATCGACGTATTGAACTCCTTGTTCAACCCTTCGAGCCTGGAGGCGACGTTGATGGTGTCGCCCATGGCCGTGTATTGCTGGCGCGAGGCCGCCCCGATGCTGCCGACGACGGCCGGACCGGTGTGCAGACCGAAGCGTGTGAACAATTCGGGCCGGCCCGCCTGGCGGTTGGCAGCATTCAGGCCCTCGACCGCCGCCTTCATCGCCAGCGCGCAACGACAGCCGTGTTCGGCGTGCCTGATATCCTCGACGGGCGCATTCCACACGACGAAGATGGAATCGCCGAGATATTGCACCACGGTCCCGCCATGCTCTTCGGCGATGCCGTTCAGGAGCTCGAAATAGGCAGAGAGAATGTCGACCACATCCTCCGGCGAATGCTGCTCGGAAATGGTGGTGAAGTCGCGAATGTCGGTGAAGAGTGCCGTCACCTCCTGCCGCCTGCCCTTGACCACCGCCCCGCCCTGAGGGTCTATGATCCGCCGCACCACCTCGCGCGGCACGTAGAGCGCAAATTGCACGATGGCACGGCGGCTGGCAGCAAGCGCGCCCCCGAGCGTGTTGATCTCGGTGATCCACGAATGCGCCACGCCCTTGCCGGTGAAATTCAGATCGCCGATCCGGCGCGCCTCGTCGGCAAGCCGGTAAAGCTTCTGGCTGATCACCCGCGACAGCATCAGCGATCCGAACACGCCGGCCACCAGAAGGCCGGCGGCAATCAACAGGTTGCGCACCAGCAACCGGTTGGCCTGCGCCACGAGATCGTCGAGCGGCACGACGATTGCGACCGAGCTCCCCTTGAACAGGCCGTCAACGCTGACCGGCGCGACCTGCGCCAGATAGCTTTCGCCCTCAAGATCAATCTCGGCAAGGCCACCATTGGCATAGCGCGGATCCTTGCGCAGTCGCGCCACGGCCTCCACGCTCATGTCGAGGCTGCCCATGTCGACGGCGCGCCCGCCCGACCAGGTTCCCAAGATCCTGCCCATGATCGCCGGGTCGGAATGGGCGACGATCGTGTCGCCGTCGCCGATGATGAAGGACCGGGCGCGCGGCGAAATCTCCCGCGGATCGAGCAGCCGGCTGACGGTCTGCAGGTGAATGTTGACGCCAACCACGACCCGGTGGTCGCCCTTCATCGGCGCGGCCAAAGCGAGCGTCGGAACCCGGAGCGTTCCCGCGACGAAGGGCCCGACGGACACCGGCGCACCGCTTGAAACGGCGGCCTGATACCACGGACGTTGCCGTGGATCGAAGGATGTCGGCTCAAACCTCGGCTCTCCGATCGGCCTTGTCTCGCGGTCGAGAAACTGAAGGGTCGACTGAGCCTGCGAACCCTGCCTGGGCGTGATCGTCCGGATGGCGAAGTTCGCCTCCGCCGGCGCCGAAAGGCTCTGGCGGACATAGTCCCTCTCGGTGTTGATCACCTGCACGTAGGAACCGTCAGGATAACCGGCATAGATGCTCGTCGCGTTGGACACGCTTCGAAGCACCTCCAGGAAGAACTGCTGTTTTGCCTCAAGTTCCGCAGGCGGCGTGGGTATGAGCTGAGGTACCGCGGACGCCAGTCCGACGGCCTCATGTCCGCCTTCCAACGCATTCCTGTAGCCTTCGATCAGCCGAAAGCTCATCTCGCGCATGTGCTTGGCGCCGCCGAGAACGGCCGCCGCCCTGCCCTGGCTGAACGCCATCCAGATGATCGGCGTCGCCGTGCAGATGAGCAAGGCGACGACCAGAACGCTGAGGTGCACCCTGAGAGGCCTGGACCAGTTCACGCAACTCCCCCGAAACGTGACTTTATTTCGGCGAAACTATCACCTGCTCGGGCCGGCAGGAATGCGCAATCTTTCAAACAAATAGACCATTTCATTGAATCAACTGCATGTTTCCTTCGATCGTAGCCGATTGAAGGACACAAACATGCAGCACTTCAAAGCGCTACAGCGCCGCGCGTCTGATAGGACGCGCGGCGCTGCAGGAGACAATGAAATGGTCCGATGCGCAGGCCGTCTTTCAGGCCTCAGTTCAGCGGGATGGCGTTGCCGTCCTTGCTGTCCTGGTAGGTGGAGGAGAGTTCGTCGTACTTCGCGCGGATCGCGTCTGCGCGAGCCTTCAAATCCTTGCGCTGCGGCTCGGGCAGGCCGTCGATCAGCGCGTGGATCGACTGGCCCTTCCAAAACGCGTTCGTGCGGTTGTAGCCGCCGGGCTCCAGCGTGAAGACCTCCTTCAGGATTTTCAGGTCGTGCGGAATGGAGAAGCTGTCCCGGGAATCCTCGTGGCTGAAGAAGTAGTAGAAATTGTCGAAGCCCGCCCAGGTGATCGCCGACAGACACATCGAGCAGGGCTCATGCGTGGAGAGGAAGATGAGATCGCGGGAGTCCGGGCGCTCAGTACCCTCGATCTCGTAGAAGCGCTTCAGCGTGTGCACTTCGCCGTGCCAGAGCGGGTTTTCCGTTTCGTTGTTGGTCTCGACGAGCACGGTCGAAAGATCGGACTTGCGCATCAGTGCCGCGCCGAAGATCTTGTTGCCGGCAGCAACACCGGCTTCCGTTGCCGGGATGATGCCGCGCTCCATCGTGCCAAGCAGTGCATCGAGGAGTTGGTAGTTATCGGTCTGCTGTGTCATTCCCAGTGTCCTTTTGTTGGGTTTTGAGAGCAACGCCAGGAAAAACAGGAAACGGCTTCCTGCCCGGAATGGCGGGTTTCAAAGCAACTCCAGAAAAAGTGCGAAGCGGTTTTTCGTCCGGAGTTGCGTATTTCCGAGCAATCCCAAGAAAAGTGCGAAGCGGTTTTCCGTCCGGGATTGCGGGTCTCAGAGCAACTTCAGAAAAAGTGCGAAGCGGTTTTTCGTCCGGAGTTGCGTATTTCAGAGCAATCCCAGGAAAAGTGCGAAGCGGTTTTCCGTCCGGGATTGCGTGTTTCAAAACAATCCCAGGAAAAGTCTGAAGCGACTTCCGCCCGGGATTGCGTGTTCCAAAGATCGGGCCGGCTCAGTGCGCCTCCGCCGCAATCAGCGGCACTTCCGCGCCCTTGGCATCGTAGAGCTTGCCGTTGAGGAAGTAGTCGCCGTCATGCAGACGGGCGATGTCCTGGTAGCGGATCGTGCGCTCCGTTGCCGCGGCGAAGACCGACTGCTGATCGGAATTGCCTGCCGTGAAGTGGTTGAACAAGAGGTTGAGCAGGATCGCCATCACGGCGGCCGACGAGATGCCCGAATGGAAGATCGTCGCGACCCAGGCCGGGAAATGCTCGTAGAAGCCGGGGGCCGCAATCGGGATCATGCCGAAGCCGATCGAGGTGGCGACGATCACCAGGTTCATGTTGTTGTTGTACTCGACCTTGGACAGCGTACGGATGCCGCTAGCCGCGACCGTGCCGAAGAGCACGAGGCCGGCGCCGCCGAGAACGGAGGTCGGGACGGAAGCAACGACGCGCCCCATGATCGGCAAAAGGCCGAGCGTCACCAGGAACATTCCGCCCGTTGCCACCACATAGCGGCTCTTGACGCCGGTGACCGCCACGAGGCCGACATTCTGGGCAAAAGCGCTCTGGGTGAAGGAGCCGACGACAGGTGCCAGGATGCTCGACAGCATGTCGGCGCGCAGGCCGTCGCCGAGCCGGCGCGAATCCACCTTGGTCTCGACGATCTCGCCGACGGCGAGAATATCCGCCGAAGTTTCGACCAGCGTCACGATGATGACGATCAGCATGGAGATGATCGCCGCCAGTTCGAAGGTCGGATAACCGAAGTGGAAAATCTTCGGCAGCGCGAAGACCGGGCCGTTTGCCACCTGCGAAAAGTCGGTCATGCCGGCGACGTAGGCGATGCCCGTGCCGATCACGATCGAAAGCAGGATCGAAAG
This sequence comes from Ensifer sp. Root278, assembly GCF_001429285.1. GTDB lineage: Bacteria > Pseudomonadota > Alphaproteobacteria > Rhizobiales > Rhizobiaceae > Ensifer. Next base: position 588,976 of record NZ_LMJJ01000040.1, on the reverse strand, counting down.
CCTGGAAATCGAAGCACTGCCGAGCTTGCTGAGCAGCAAGACGATGACGAGCGTCACCGCCGCAAGCTGAATGTTGGCGGTGCTGCCAAAGTCCGGCGCCGCCTTGTTGCCGCCCATGGCCCAGAACGCTGCCACCGGCATCAGCGTAAGGCCGATGGTGGTGATGACGATGCCGGTAACGAGCGGCGGAAAGAAGCGCGTGACGCGCGAGAATATCGGCGTGATCAGAAGACCGATCAGCGAGGCCGCGATGACGGCGCCGAGAATGGCCGGAATGCCGCCATTGCCTGAAATCGCGATCATCGTCGCGACGCCCGAGAACGAAACGCCCTGCACCAACGGCAGGCGGCTGCCGAAGAAAGGCAAGCCGATCGTCTGCAGGATAGTTGCGAGACCGCCAGCAAAGAGCGATGCGGTGACGAGCAGGCCGACATCGGCGGAATTCAAGCCCGCCGCCTGGCCAAGGATCAAGGGGACGGCAACGATGCCGCCATACATGGTCAAAACGTGCTGCAGACCATAGGCGAGGTTGGCGCCGATGCTCAGCCGTTCGTCTTCGGGATTCTGGGCCGGATTCTGGGCCAGATTCTGGGTACGCGTAGTGTCCTCTGAAATGCTTGCCAAGGGTCTCTCCTCCATCCCTTTGCGACGCGTCCCGTCTCCAGCGGGACAAGGCAAAGGCTACTGAAGGAGGGCAAATCGCGCTTGCCTAAAAAACGCGAAACACCTTTCGGATTTTGGGCGGGAATGGTTGGGCGGGAAAGTCGGCGAGACAGGCCGCTTCTCGGCCATTTCCGGCGATTGCAGCCGCAAGCGTCCGACCGCCCGGGCGGTCTGGCGCCGTCACCCGGCACGTCCAGAGGAGAGCAGAGATGATCGCATTCCGCAATGGCCTGGCAGTGGTGTCTCAGGCGTGCCGCCCGCCCGGCAGCGGAATGCGGACTACCGGCTCTCCTTGAACCGTTCCCACCGCTCTTCCCTTTCCTGGGCATAGGCCGGATTGAGCTCGGCGCTGAGATCCGCCCGCTTCAAGGGCTCGCCGCAGCTCTCGCAGAGCGGACCCAGCCCTGCCGGTTTGCCGCAGGTCAGATGGGTGTAGTTGACCGCCCGCCCCTCTTCGGGTGCCTTCACCCAGGCTTCGCCCCAGGCGCGCAGCGCCAGGATGACCGGGTAGAAGGCGTTTCCCTTTTCCGTCAGGTGATACTCAAAGCGCGGCGGGCGCTGGTTGTACTGGCGGCGTTCCACCATGCCTTCCGTTTCCAGCGCCTTCAGGCGCGCGGTGATCATCTGAGGCGTGCCCCCCGTCTGCGCCTGGATCTCCTCGAAGCGATGTCCGCGCATGAACAGCTCGCGCAGGATCAGCACGGTCCAGCGGTCCCCCACGACGGCCTCGGAGCGCGCCACCGGGCACAAGGTGCGTTCGGCAGAATTCTTTTCCACTTTGTCACTTTCTTTTTCATAGGCACTTGTCACTATGATTTTCATATCTAATATAAGCGATGTCGCACGGAATGCAACGGGCCATGAGGGCCCCCGCGATGCGGCCAGGCATTCAAAGGCCAAGCATGAAAAGGCCAGACATGAAAAGGAGTCTGCCATGAACAGCCACGAGACCGGCGATCTCGAGATCGTCGATTCCAGCTTCAGCGCCATCATCAACGCCCCCTTCGAGAAGGTCGACATACCGAGCTGGTGCTTTACGCTTGCCGAGGAGGAATACCGGCTTTGCTCCCCGGCCCATATTGCCGCCGGCGTTACCACAGCGCCCGACGGCAGACGCATGTCGATCAACGTCGAAACGATTGGCGGCACCCTGATGGTGCAGCACTATGTGGAGACGCTGAGCGAGAAGCATCACCTGGTGCTGGAGTCGGTCTCGGATCTCTTCCCGCCTTCGGGCCGGACCACGATCCATGTGCTTTGGGAACTGAGCGTCAGGCGCATTGACGAGCACACGTGCGAATTCACCAACCACGTTCGCTCCAGGGCGACGGAGGAATTCAAGGCCTCGCTCGACCGGCAAGGCATCCCCTTCGACGTGTTCCGCGCGCAGCGACAGCCGATGTCGATTGCGCACAACAAGGGCGAGACACCGCTGTTTGCTGCCAGCATCGAGCGTGCGGCGCTTCGAAACTAGGTCTCTATGAACCAATAAAAATGGAGACGACCATGTCAAAGCCGAATTACAGCAAAGAGACGACAGCCCTGCTCTTTGTCGACCCCTATAACGACTTCCTTTCGGAAGGCGGCAAGATCTGGGACCGGATCAAGCCGATCGCCGAGGACGTCGGGCTGATCGAGAACCTGAAGTCGATCGATGCCGCAATCCGCGCCGCCGGAATACGCGTCTTCATCGCCCCGCATCGCCGCTGGGAACCGGGCGACTACGAAGACTGGGCGCATCCCAGTCCGACCCAGCAGGCCATCATGCACCGCCACTCGTTCGCCCGCGGCGAATGGGGCGGGGAATGGCATCCGGATTTTGCGCCGAAGCCGGGGGACGTGGTGGCCAAGGAGCATTGGGGCCAGAGCGGCTTTGCCAATACCGACCTGGACCAGCAGCTGCGGCAACGCGGCATCACGCATCTCATCATCGTCGGCCTGCTCGCCAATACCTGCATCGAATCCACGGCCCGCTACGGCATGGAGCTCGGTTATCACGTGACCCTTGTGCGCGATGCGACGGCCGCCTTCACGCATGAAATGATGCATGCCGCCCACGATCTGAACGGCCCCACTTTCGCGCACGCGATCCTGACAACGGGCGAACTGCTCGAGGCCCTGCCGGCTTCGTGACGAAAGGCGCCGGCGAGAGCCTCGGGCCCGCTGCTCTGAAACGAAGAGACACGGACGGCACGCCGGTTTGTCGCGCCGTCCCCAGTGACCAGGGAAATGACCATGTCAAAATTCGTAGTACTTGGAACAATCGAAGCCGTTGCCGGCCATCGAGAACAGCTCATCCCCCTGTTGCAAGCCCATCGGGCTCGCTGCCTGCGTGATGAGAAAGGAACGCTCCGCTTCGACATCATGACGTCGAACGATGACGAGGCGAAAATCCACATCCACGAGGTCTATCAGGATGCAGCCGCTTTCGACCTGCATCTCGACGGCCCCTCGATCAAACAGTGGCGCGAAGAAACCGCAGGACTGGTCGCGGGCGTTGTCGTCCACAAAGCGACACCTGTCGAATAGGCGCCGAGGGTATGAAGCTCGGCAGCGGCGACCGCCGGCATCACCACGCGGGCCGCTGCCAGCGCCGTCCGAACCAAAGGCAAAATCTGTACCCTTCACCCCGGCAGCGGCGGCAGTTCAGGCGCGACCAGACCATGGAAAGGATCACGCCACGTCTCGATCTCTTCAAGCCGCCGCGACCAGCGCATGAGCGCCGGATAATCACCGATCGGTAGCCGCGCCGCGTCGTTAAAGGGCAGGAATGTCGCCATGCGGAAATCGGCGAAGGACACCGTGTCGCCGACCAGCCACGCGCGACCGGAGAGCTCAGCCTCGAGTATCCTCGCCGCCCTATGAAACTCCCGCAGCCCCTCCTCCACCATCGCTTCCTCGCAGGGGCCGATGCCGTAGCGCAGCTTGGTGCCGCGCTCCCAATGCACCATGTCGCAGGCTTTCACGAAGTTCTCCTTCCCCCAGCTGATCCAGCGGATCATCTCCGGCTCGTCGTCATCCGTCCGCCAGAAATTGGAACCGGTCTGGCGGGAAAGATAGCAGGCGATCGCATCCGCCTCCCAGAGCGACCGGCCGGTGCGCTCCAGGATCGGCAGCAGCAGGTTCGGATTGAGTGACCGGAAACGTTCGGCCTGGCCCGGCGCCATGGGTTCGGCAAATTCGAACGCGACCCCGGCCTGCAGATACCGCGCGACGGCAACCGCCAGGCGAGGATTAGGATTGCGGCTGAAGTAGAGCTTCATGCGGTGGCTCTCCGTTGGTGCACGTCATGAAGACGAACGAAGGCGCCGCGCGCCGACAGGTACGAAAGAAAAATCGACCGCCGCTTCGTCGCGAATGACTCCTAGCAGACCTGACGCGTAGCAGCCTGACTTCGCTCTGGGACAACTGGTTGCGGCCAGGCGCGGCTATGTATGCTATCCTGTCATCAACCAGGCTCTGCAAGGGAGCCCAGGTGACCAACAGGGACACTATCGAGTGGTGGACAAGTCCGTTCAGCGCCGTCTGGCTGCCATCCTTGCCGCCGATGTAGTCGGTTACAGTCGCCTCATGGGCGTGGACGAGGACGGCACCTTGGCGGTCGTGCGGAACCTCCGCGCCGAAGTGATCGAAACCAGGATCGCCGAGCACCAAGGTCGGCTGTTTAAGTCTATGGGGGATGGCTTTCTCGCGGAATTCCCCAGCGTCGTGAAGGCCGTGGCCTGCGCAGTCGCATTACAGAAGGATATGGCAGCACGGAACGCAGAGCTGTCAGAGGACCGAGCCATCCAACTCCGCATTGGCGTCAACTTGGGGGATGTGATTGCTGAGGATGGCGATGTTTTCGGTGAAGGCGTGAACGTCGCTGCGCGGATCGAGGGACTTGCCCCGGCGGGCGGCATTGCAGTCACCGGCATGGTTCACGACAACGTAGGAAGTCGCCTTGATCTCTCGTTTGAAGACATGGGTGAGCAGCAACTCAAGAATATCGCCCAGCCGGTCCGGGTCTATAGTCTGGGAGCTCCCTCAGGAACATCGGTGCGACCAACAGCGGTAGAACGAATCAAACCGTCCATAGCAGTACTGCCATTTACCAACATGAGTGGTGATCCCGGGCAACAGTACATTTCCGATGGGATCACCGAGGATATCATTACCGAACTCGCCCGCTTTCACGGCCTATCCGTAGTAGCTCGCCACGCGTCGTTTCATTTTGCCAACAAAGGAAAAAGTCATATCGAAGTAGCGCGGGAACTGGGCGTTGCCTATGTAGTTGAGGGTAGTCTACGCAAATTGGGCGACCGAATACGCATCACAGCCCAGTTGGTCGATGCCATAACCGGCACTCACGTCTGGGCCGACCGCTACGATCGCGATGCGCAGGATATCTTCGCTGTCCAGGACCTTGTTGTCGCGGCAATCGTAACAATGCTGGAGGGCCGTATGTACGCTGCAGAAGCAGCAAAAGCCCGTGCAAAACCAACTACTAGCTGGTCGGCTTATGACTGTCTGTTACAAGGCCGCAATCTATGTGACCATCAGCGTGATGCCGAAGCCGTACCCCTACTTGAGCGGGCAATTGCCGTCGATCCGCATTTTGCACTTGCGCATGCCTGGCTGGCGATAGCTCTTACCATCAGCAATATCATTGTGCTCGATGACGATCAGATGGCCAAGGCTGAGAGCGCTTCGAAACAAGCGCTGGAACTAGATGCCAACGACGCCACGTCTCATTGGGCAAGAGCGCTCTACTACCTTTGGACAGGCGACCATGACCGTTCACGCTTCCATTTTGACAGGGCGCTGACCCTCAATCCGGCCGATATACAGATTAAGGGTGACTACGCGAACTGGCAGCGCGCCAGTGGCAGGCCGGCCGATGCGTTGGCCACAATCGATGCCGCCATAGGCTTGGGTCCCTTCGTGCCCGATTGGTTTGCAGCGGTTCGCGGCCTGACGCTCTTTGACCTCGCTCGATATGCTGACGCAGTCGAAGCGCTCGAGAGTGTCCCTGTACAACGCTCCAGTGGCCTCTTGTACCTAGCCGCCGCGCGCGCGCAATTAGGCGACTTAACTGGTGCAAGTGAGGTGATCGCCAAGGTGAAGCTGGTGAAACCGGATTTATCGCTTCGGAATGTGATCCAGGTACTGCACTACGCACGCCCTGAAGCTCAGCAACACTTGATTGATGCCCTGCGGAAGGCGGGGCTGCCGGAGCAGTATGTGCGCCCCTTACGAGCAAGTTGAGTTAACTTCTGCTTGTGGCCCATTGCTTCTTTTAGCTGCCCTGCAAACGTTGGTCGCTTTCGGTGCATAGCGGACGCCGGCAAGTCTTCCGCCCGGTTGATTTATGGGTTCACGGCCTAGAGCATCCCGCTCCTCACGTGGAAGCACTGGAGGCGAAAGATGCTTTAGAATCAAAGTGCTATGGCGTCCTTTGTGCGTCCAGTTGAACGCACGGCACTCTAGGTGACGTTGGGTTAGTTGCGACTGCGCCAGAGCAAGACCGACAGCACCGCATGAACTGCGACCGCGGGCCACAGAAGGAAGCCCGCGGAGCCAGTCAGTCCGAAATAGGCCAGATAGAGCGTGACTGCCGCACTGTAGATCAGCATGCCGAGGAGCCCTGAGTTCCTCCAGCAGGCAACGCCGAGTGCGATCAGGGCAATACCGGCCACCCGGGCCGTCGGGATAGCGGGCCCGGTCAGCACCTCGCCAAGCAATACCTGCCCCACGAACGAAGGCACCACCACCAGCGCGAGCCCTGTTGCCATCTCCGCGAAGGCGGCGAGATCAAGCACGCGTATCATAGGAACGCACCTCTGCTACTGCATGTCTCCTTAAATCGACCTCGATTTAAGGACAAAGACATGCAGAAAATCAAAGTGCTACAGCGACCTTTGCGCGTCTAATAAGACGCGCGGCGCTGTAGCCGTTTATGTCCAAGCCTTGCGATGCACCGGCGCTAGAGCATCCCGCTCTCAAGTGGAATCACTGGAAGCGGAAAAATGGCCTAGATTCAAAGTGCTAGAGCGTCCTTTGTGCGTTCGCTTGAACGCACGGCGCTCTAGGGCGTTGCGTTTGGCTTCAGTTCAAAAGTCAGCTTGTCGATCTTGCCCGTGAAGCGGAAGGGCGTGTCGTAGCGGTATTCCAGCAAGGCAACGCCGGTGCGTGTGTCGAGACCGACGTCAAAGGTCTCATCCTCGGGGAAGGTAACCGGGATGCCGTGGTCGATGCTGTTCGTGGCGACTTCCTGGCCGTCCACCGACAGAACGCCTGTGCCGCCGGCGCCAAGTCCCTTTCCATCCGACTTGAAGTCGAAGACGATCGTGTGTTTGCCGGGTTCGAGTTCCGGTCCCTCCCACATGGTGCGCTTGAGGTCGAGGAGATTGTAGAGGAACACGACCTTCCCACTGCCGACACCGAAGTCTCCCTGGCTGAGGAAGAGGCCGTAACCGCCAAAGCGGCCGCCTTCGGTGACGATCATGCCTTGCGCACCGCCGTCCGGTATCTCGACGTCGGCAGTAATCGTATAGGACTTGTTCAAGGTGCTGGGCGCAGCACTGCCCGGCACACCGCTCAATTCTCCCTGATAGGTGAATTCCGTCCGTCCGGCGGTCAGGTTGGGTCGAGGGGCGTTCCAGCGTGCGAGCGTCGAATTGTCGAGCGGCAGCACGTTGTACTTCTTCGCTTCGGCATAGAAGAGGTCCTGCAACTCCTTGAGCTTGTCAGGCATTTTGGCGGCAAGATCGGTGAACTGCGTCGGGTCTTCGTCGACATTGTAGAGTTCCCAATTGTAGCCGGTGATCACGTCGGGAGGCGTCTTGGTGCTGAGTTCCCACGGCAGTGTTGCGGGCGTCGTCGCGGCGACCCATCCCTCGTGATAGATCGCGCGGTTTCCCAGCATCTCGAAGTACTGCGTCTGGTGTTGCGTCGGGGCAGTGGCATTCGCCTTGTCCCATGTGTAGGCCAAGCTGACGCCTTCGATCGGCTCCTGCTTGATGCCGTTGATCGTCTCCGGTTGCGGGATGCCTGCCGCCTCCAGGATCGTCGGCACGATGTCGATGAAGTGGTGGAACTGCGCGCGGATCCCGCCCGCGTCGTTGATATGGCCGGGCCAGGACATGACCATGCCCTGCGCCGTCCCGCCGAAATGCGACGGCACCTGCTTTACCCACTTGAACGGTGTCCCCATTGCCCAGGCCCAGCCGGCTGCGAAATGCGGGAATGTCCGCTCCGAACCCCAGAATGGATACCAGAGAAACTGGTCCTTAACCGGAACTTCGACACCGTTGAATGTGGTGAACTCATTCGGTGTGCCGTTGAGCATGCCCTCGGCGCTCGCTCCGTTGTCGCCGCCGATGTAGATGATCAGGGTGTTGTCGAGCTCTCCGAGGTCTTCCACCGCCTGGATGACCCGCCCGATCTCGTTGTCAGCATAGGCAAGGTAGGCGCCGTACACATCGGCCTGCCTGATGAACAGTTTCTTCTGCTCGAAACTGAGCGAATCCCATTGCGGTAAACTGTCGGGCCAAGGCGTGAGCTTCGCGTTCTCAGGCATGATGCCGAGCCGCTTCTGATTGGCGAAGATCGTCTCGCGAACCTTGTTCCAGCCCTCGTCGAAGAGGTGCATGTCGCTGATCTTCTTGATCCATTCGGGCGTCGGGTGGTGCGGCGCATGGGTGGCGCCAGGCACGTAATATACGAGCCAGGGCTTGCCGGGGGCGATCTCGCTCAGTTGCTTGATGTGCTGGATCGCGTCGTCGGCCATGGCCGTTTCCAGGTTCCATTTGGGATTGCCTTCAAACGGATAGATGGCAGTCGTGTTGCGGAACAGGTTCGGTTGCCACTGGCTGGCATCGCCGCCGACGAAGCCGTAGAAATAATCGAAGCCCATGCCCGTCGGCCACTGGTTGAAGGGCCCCGCCTGGCTCGATTGATAGGACGGCGTGTTGTGGTTCTTGCCGAACCATGAGGTGGCGTAGCCATTTTCCTTGAGGATCGTGCCGATCGTTCCTTTCTCGATGGGAATGATTGAATCGTAACCGGGATACCCGGTAGCGATTTCGCCGACCACGCCGAAACCGACGGAATGGTGATTGCGCCCGGTGATCAGCGCCGCACGAGACGGCGAGCAAAGCGATGTCGAGTGGAAGTTCGTGAAGCGCAACCCCTCTTTGGCGATGCGGTCCATCGCCGGTGTCGGAATGACCCCGCCGAAGGTGCTCGGCGCGCCGAAGCCTTGGTCGTCCGTCATGATGAGCAGCACATTGGGAGCGCCTTTCGGAGGCACGACACGCGGCGTCCACCAGGGCGTCGATTCCGAGGCTTTTTCCTTGATCACGCCGCCAAAAGCCGGACTTGGCGACGGAAGCTGCTTACCCGTAATTGTCGTGGTCGCTCCGGGTGCGCCGAGCGTCCCTGAAACCTGCTGTGCCCATGCGGACGTAAAACCAAGCGCGAAGAAGGCTGCACCCGCAAGCATGCTCTGGCCAATGGTCATGGCGAACACCTCTACTGCAGATCGTTGAATTCTCTCCGAATTAGAACGGTCTAATATACGCATATCACTGCGTGTGGGAAAGGTAAAAGACCGGTCGTAAAACTCGCGCGCGTTAGGTTCAATGTCCCAAGGCGGCTGATGCCGCCACAGGCAAACATGAATCACGCAAAAACATGCTCGTTTGAGCGGGACTCACGTATAGCGATGCAAGCATCCCAGCGATCGACGCGGGCGTCGCGTCTTTCGTTGCCTGAACAATTCCGTTCTGGCTGCGTTCATAATTACGAGCGCTAAATGGGACCGACGTTTAGGAGGTAACATACATGAAGAAGATCATTTCAATCAGCCTGCTGCTCGCGTCGCTGATACCGGGCGCAGCACTGACGCCGGGCACAGCACTGGCCCAAGGCGTAGAGCTCTATCTCGATGGCGGTGGGCCAAGATATGACGATGGCCGACGCTATTACGACGACGAGGACTACGGCGACGACTATTATCGCGACCGCTACTATCGCGACCGCCAGTATCGCGATCGCCGCGCCCAGCGCCGCATTTGTACCCCGCAACGCGCTTTGGCGATAGCGCGGGCCGAGGGCTTGCAGGGCGCCAGAGTCGGTCGAACCACCAATCAGTGGATCGAAATTAGAGGGTCGCACCGTCGCACGATCGTCTTCGGCCTTCAGCCCAACTGCCCGGTTCGCGGCTATAACAACTGGTAAAATGCATTGGGGGTTTTCCGTCGACGGTTGGGGCGATCTTCGCCCCCACCCGGGTGGACGGGCCCAACCCGGGCCTCTCCTCCACCCCCAACTGCGAACGGCTGGCCGGCCCGCGGCGTGAACCTCATCCGTCGGCGGACGATACTGGCGCCTTCCAAACACCGTGACGACAGGGCCCTTCGGCTCGCCCCCTTTGAACCGCCCGAGCACCTGCTGCCTTATTGCCGCCGGAGCTTTGCCCGGCCGGCTTACAGCCGTTCGTCTTATGGAGATGGCGCGCTGCATCAGGCTGACGAGAGAGCGCACCCTGCGCGGCCAAACGGATCGCCCCCACCCTGCGCCTGGAGCGTTGGCCGGGCGGTCCCATTCGGCATCGACCCTGCGGCGCAAGATTGCGAGCGCCATGCCGCCCCCAACAGATCGACCGTCTCGGCATCTGTGAATTTGCTTCCTAATACCTGCGAACCCGGTCTGCCTACCGGCGATCCACGGGCTGACCTATTTCTCTGTCCAACGGCAACGCACCGCAGCGATCATCGCTGAAGCATCCCCACGCAGGCAGGGCCTGCCCCATTTGATCAGCAAAGGACAGTGAATGGCACTCAAGGACATTCTTCCCGGCAAGCTTGGTTTTGGCGCCGCACCGCTCGGCAACATGTTCCGCGAAATCCCGGAACGGGAAGCGCTCGGCACCGTGGAGGCCGCCTGGGACGACGGCATCCGCTATTTCGACAACGCCCCCTTCTATGGCGCCGGCCTCGCCGAAATCCGCATGGCCGAGGCGCTGGCCGGCCGTCCGCGTGACGAATACGTCATCAGCACCAAGGTCGGCCGGGTCATCCTCGACGAGATCGAGGATGTCAGCGCCCGCGATCTCGGGGAAAAGGGCGACGTCTTCCGCTATGGCCGGCCCAACAAGATCGTCAACGACTATTCCTATGACGCGACGCTGCGCTCGATCGAAGACAGCCTGAAGCGCCTGAAGACCGACCGGATCGAGATCGCGTTCGTCCACGACGTCGCCCAGGATTTCTACGGCGACGAATGGCTGGATGTGTTCGAGACCGCCCGCAAGGGGGCGTTCAAGGCGCTTGACCGGCTGCGCGACGAGGGCGTGATCAAGGCCTGGGGCCTCGGCGTCAACCGTGTCGAGCCGATCGAACTGCTGCTCGCGCTCGAAGGCCCCCGCCCCGACGGCTTACTGCTTGCCGGCCGCTATACCCTGCTCGATCACGACCGCGCCCTCCAGCGCGTCATGCCCATGGTTGCAGAGCGCGGCCTCGGCATCATCGTCGGCGGCCCCTATAGCTCGGGTGCCCTGGTTGGCGGACCGAACTTCGAATATGCCCCGGCCACGCCCGCAATCCTTGCAAAGGTCGCGCGCATCAAGGCGATCGCCGACCGCCACGGCATCAGCATGAAGGCCGCGGGTCTGCAATTCGCGCTCGCCAACCCGGCGGTCGCCGCCGTCATCCCCGGCGCCAGCCAGCCGAGCCGGATTGCGGAGGATCGCGCGGCACTGAACGAGGTCATTCCCGCCGATTTCTGGCGCGAACTCAGGGAAGCCGGTCTGGTCAATCCCGCCGCTCCCCTGCCGATAGCCTGAGCGAGAGCGTGAACTGTGCCCGCCCGCTATCTTGCGGGCGGGGCAGCCGCTACCGGATCCTCCGCCAGAAAGCGCTGCAGGCGCGGCACGGCAAAATCGAGGAACGCGCGCACGCGCGCCGGCAGATGCTGGGCACCGCGATAGAGCGCATGAATTTCATCAGCCTCGGCAATGGCGCTGTCGGCAAGCACCTCGACGAGTTCTCCGCGGGCGATCGGGCCGCGGACGTGATAGTCGGCGATCCGCCCGATCCCGACGCCTGCCATCGCCATGCGGCGGATGGTTTCGCCGTTATTGGTCAGAAGCGAGCCGCTCAGCATCCGCTCGACGATCCGCCCGCCCTCGCGCATCGGCCAGACGGGGTTTGCCCGGCGAAAATTGAACCCCAGGCAATTATGCCTCAGCAGATCCTCCGGCGTTTTCGGCACGCCCCACCTGGCGAGATAGGCGGGTGAAGCGACGATGCGCCTTTTTGTCGTGCCGATCTTGCGCGCCACCAGATTGGAATCCGGCAGGCGCCCGACCCGGATCGCGACATCGGTCCGTTCGAGATAGAGGTCGACCACCTCGTCGGACAGCGAGAGGTCGATGACGATCTTCGGATAGGCTTCAAAGAAAGCGGGCAGGATCGGCTCCAGCGCCGCCGTGCCGAAGCTGACGGACGAACTCACCCGGATCAGCCCCTCGGGTGCTGCACCTCCTTGGGCGATCTGCTGCTCGGTCTCGTCGAGATCGGCAAGCAGCCTCTGGCTCCGCTCGTAATAGAACGCGCCTTCATCCGTCAAAAGCAGCCGCCGCGTCGAACGCTCGACCAGGCGGATGCCGAGCCGAGCTTCCAGCCGTTGAATGAGCTTGGATACGGTCGACGGCGTCATCATGAGCTGCCGCGCCGCCTCGGAAAAACTGCCGGCCTCGACCACCTGGACAAAGACCATCATCTCGCCTGCGCGGTTATCCATGACGCCACCCGGTTCGAATTCGAAAACCCGCCGTCAGGCTATCGCGGAAACCTCGACCTGTCGCCCTGTCCCGTCATGCCGGTACGAACGGCCGGAGAGCCTCGACCAGTTCGGTGGTGCCGTAGCAAACCTCGCCCTGCGGCTCGATGTCGATCAGCCCGCCTTTGTTGTGCGCGTCGTAGAGATCGACCAGGAGCCCGGCGGTGCTCGCGCTCACAGCCCGCTCAAGCGCCGCCTGCCAATGCTCGCGCCGCACGGCCTGAGCGGTGATCGTGCGGCCCAGCAACTGGCTGAGGGCGCCGGCAACATCCGCGGCACTATAGCGGCGCGGTCCTTCGGCGTGAACGATACGCTCGACCTTTTCCATGCTCGGGCGGCGCAGGAGGTCGGCTGCCGATCGGCCCACATCGCCGGTCGAAACGGCGGCAAATGTCCGCTCGACCGGGTGGTGCAGGCTCGGCAGAATGCCCGTCGCGATCGCCGTGGGGATACTGCGGGCCCAGCCCTCCATATGCTCCGCCGAGCGCAGGAACACCTTGGGCATGGCGAGCTCGCGAAGGCGATCCTCGAAGTGACGGAACACAGTGGGCATGCCGATATCTTCGTCGACATGGGCGCCGTAGTCGGAGATCGCCAGCACGCGTTCCGGCCCTGCGCGCGCAATCGCCTCGGCCATGTTCGCCGTCATCCGGCGCATTTCAGCTCTGGCGTCCTCGGCTCTGAGCGGCGGCGGCAGGATGATCTGCACGGCTTGCGCACCCGCGAATGCCTGACGGAGTGCCGCCGGGTCCTGCAAATCGGCGAGCGCGACGTCACAACCGATCGCGCGCAATTTGTCCGCCCTGGCCGCGTCGCGCAGCACCGCCCTGACCGGCAGGCCCGCCGCGCGCAGTGCCGATGCCGTTGAAAAGCCCACCTTTCCGGCGGCCCCGAGGATAACAAACATGATCTCGTTCCTTGCTGAAGATCGGCAAGTTCTAGGGACCGCGAGGGCCCTCGTCGCACAGATTCGGCCAGGATTTTGCAGCTTCGGTCAGATTTCGGCCGCGCGTCGCATGATCTCGCCAGGCGTCTCGCCCAGAAGCCGGCGCATCGTTGAAGCCATATGGCTTTGATGGGCGAAGCCGGCGGCGACCGCAATCTCGCTCGCCGGCATCATCGTCGTGGTCATCAGCGCACGGGCATGCTCGACGCGGCGGCGGATCACATATTGGTGCACCGGCAGGCCGGTGCTGTTGCGAAAGAGCGTCTTCAGCCGCGTGGCGCTCAAGCCCGCGACCGCGGCAAGGTCGGCAAGATGAAGCCTCTTGTCCAGATGGGTCTCGATGAACTCGGTCAGAACCCGCAATTGCCGCGCCGAGAGTTTCGGTTCGCTCCGCCCTTCCGGCCGTTGCGGTCCGCCCGTCGCGGTCTCGATCAGCCGCACGGCAAGCGCATTGGCAAGAAGGTCGATATAGAGCGGATCGGATGGCGTGTCGGCCTCCAGATCCGCCTTGATCGCCCAGCCGATCGCTTCGAGCCTGGTGTCACGCAGCTGCAATTGCGGCATCAATTCCACCCTGTCGCCATGCCGCCCGAGGTCGGCCGCGACCCGGTCGAGCAGCGATCGCGAGAAACTGAGCCGCAGGATCCGGCAGTCGGCATCATCCTCCCAGGAACCGTCGACGCCGGCCGGAATGATGTCGATATCGCCCGGCTTCTGCACCCGCCGCATGCGCCGACCGCCGCATTGGCAATCGGCGTTGACCGGCGGACCGAAATGCATGCCCAGACGGTGCATCTCGCCGCCCGGCACATGCACCCGGCCGCGCGGAATATGGATGAAGTCGGCCGAAAGCACGTTCCATGCCCGCCCGGCACTGGTGAGCAGGATCTGTGGCGATGGTTGAATGGAAGAAAGTGACATGACCTGCTGCGACCTGGACCTCGGCATGGGGTGGCCATGCTACGTCGCAACAGGCGGCTTAACAACGGCGGGCGCGCAGTTGATCGCCACCTTTGCTTCCGCTGCCAGATCAGGCTTCCGTTGCTCCATCAGAACGGGTTGATATAGTTGGTGATCGCGATCTGGCGCAAAAGCACCCGGCGGATCACATGCGCCGCCTTTACCCGGTCGGTGAATACAGCGGCAACCCCTGCCGCGCCCGCGGGCAGCCTTGCGGCAAAGGCCTCGTCATCCAGCCTGATCCGCACGATGAAGGGTGCGGCCGATACCGCCTCCGGCGCCACCGCCGTGCCGGAGACGCGCGCCTGCCCGGAGGCGATCGCCTGCAGTCAGAGGAACGGGAAGGTCGCAACGCCGAGTTTGCCAACTGACCGTTAGCTGGCATCGGAGGGCGGCGGGCGAGCTTTTGCCCGCTTGTCCTGCTCGCTGGCCCGCCCCCTCATCGCCCTGGTGATCTTGATCAAAGTCAAGGAAATCCCCGCAGCGCCGTGCGATTGTTTCCGTGCAGTAGCTCAGTCTTTCGCGAAGCGGCCGTGCCGCACGGAGGGGAAAGCGATGAGAAACAAGTCTGCCAAATTGATCCTTGCAAGCATTCTGAGCCTTGGCCCGGCGCTCCCGGCAGCCGCACAGGAACATAACGACACCGGCACGCTGGACACGGCCAAGGCCGAAAAGGCTTTTGCCGCCAAGCCGCTCTATTCGCCCTACGCAGGCCGCAATTTTCCGACCCGCCCCCTGTTCGGCGACACGCATCTTCACACCGGAGCCTCATTCGACGCCGGCGCGTTCGGGGCGCGGCTGACGCCGCGCGACGCCTATCGCTTCGCCCGCGGCGAAGAGGTCATGGCGTCGAGCGGCCAGCCCGCCAAGCTGTCGCGCCCGCTCGACTTCCTGGTGGTCTCCGACCACTCCGACAACATGGGCATGTTTCCGGACCTCTTCGCCGGCAAGCCGGAGGTTATCTCCGATCCGCAGGCCAAGACCTGGTACGACATGATCAAGTCGGGCCAGGGCGGCAAGGCGGCGATGGAAATCATCGTCGGGTTCAGCGAGGGCACCCTGCCGCAGTCGATGATCTACGGGCCCGACACCCGCCCCTACAAGAACGCCTGGCAGGACACGATCAAGGCGGCCGAGGAATATAACGAGCCCGGCCGCTTCACCGCCTTCATCGGCTACGAATGGACATCGAACACAGCGGGCAACAACCTGCACCGCAACGTCATCTTCCGCGACAATGCCGACAAGGCGAACGAGGTCTTGCCCTACACGACGCTGAAGCCGCTCGGCAGCGACAATCCGCGCGACCTGTGGAAGTGGATGCAGGCCTACGAGGACAAGACCGGTGGCAGTGTGCTGGCGATCGCCCACAACGGCAACCTGTCCAACGGGCGCATGTTCCCGATGATCGAATCCTTCACCGGCAAGCCGGTGGACAAGGACTATGTCGAGCAACGCGCCCGCTGGGAACGGCTCTATGAGACAACCCAGACCAAGGGCACCGGCGAGGCGCACCCGGCGCTCGCGCCCAATGACGAGTTCGCAAACTTCGAGATCTGGGACTTCGGCAACCTCGATGCCAGCGAGCGCAAGACGCCGGACATGCTCGAATTCGAATATGCGCGCTCGGCGTTCAAGAACGGCCTCAAGCTCGAGGCTCAACTCGGCACCAATCCCTACAAGTTCGGGTTGGTGGGCAGCTCGGACTCGCATACCGGTCTGTCGGCCATGGAGGAAGAGAACTTCTTCGGCAAGACGACCCCCCAGGAACCG
Source organism: Ensifer sp. Root278 (assembly GCF_001429285.1). GTDB lineage: Bacteria > Pseudomonadota > Alphaproteobacteria > Rhizobiales > Rhizobiaceae > Ensifer. The sequence continues at coordinate 572,808 of NZ_LMJJ01000040.1, read as the reverse complement.
AGCCCGGAACGACTGACTGCAACCTTCGTCAAGAACCCTAAGACCAACATAACGGTGATGGACTGGGAGGTCGGGGCGTCTGGCTACGCAGCCGTCTGGGCGGTGGAAAACACCCGCGAGTCAATCTGGGACGCCATGCAGCGCAAGGAGACCTATGCGACAACAGGACCGCGCATGCTCGTGCGCTTCTTCGGCGGCTGGGACTTCGAACCGGCCGATGCCGAAGGCCGCAATCCCGGCGCCATCGGCTATGCCAAGGGCGTGCCCATGGGTGGCGATCTGACGGCGGCGCCTGAGGGCAAGGCACCGACATTTCTCGTTGCCGCGCTCAGGGACCCGATCGGCGCCAATCTCGATCGTTACCAGGTCGTCAAGGGCTGGCTTGACGACAAGGGCGAGACGCACGAACAGGTCTACGATGTCGCCTGGGGCGGAGACCGCAAGCCGGGCCCGGACAGCAAAGTGCCGTCTGTCGGCGATACGGTCGACATCGAGAACGCCACATGGACCAACACCATCGGCGCGCCCGAGCTGATCGCCGTCTGGAAGGACCCGGAGTTCGACCCGAAGCAGAAGGCCTTCTACTACGGCCGCGTCATCGAGATCCCGACGCCCCGGTGGACGGCCTATGACGCCAAGCGTTTCGGGACGAGGCCGCTGGAAGGCACGCGCATGACCGTGACCGAGCGCGCCTACACCTCTCCGATCTGGTACACGCCATAATCCGGGAGATGGATGACCGCATGCGGGCGGACGCACGAAGACCATGCGCCCGCCGCCCTCCGTCAAGCGAGCGAGCACGGCCATGCTGAAACGCATCTTACGAGAGCCGCTGGTCCATTTCCTGGCACTTGCACTTTTGATTTTCGCCGCGCACGGCCTTCTGCGCACCGGCGCCGATGCGCCGGAAAAAATGGTCGTCAGTGCGTCGAAGATCGAGCAGATGGCAACGGTCTTCACCAAGACCTGGCAGCGCTCGCCGACGGCGGAAGAGCTGAAAGGCATGATCGACGACTATGTGAAGGAGGAAATTCTGGTGCGCCAGGCGCTCGAACTCGGGCTCGACCGGGACGACACGGTCGTGCGCCGCCGCCTGCGGCAGAAAATGGAGTTCCTGAACGCCGCCGACGCCGTCCCCGTGACGGTCACCGATCCGGAACTGGAAGCCTATCTCGAGGCCAATCCGGCAACCTTCGCCACCGATGCGAAGCTGGCATTCGAGCAGGTGTTTCTCAATCCCGCCCGGCACGGCGACACGATTGCTGAGGACGCCGCCGCCTTGCTCGCGGAGCTCCGCAGCAACGACACGGCCGACCCCGCTTCGCTTGGCGATGCGTCCCTGCTTCCCGCGGCAGTTCTGCTCACAAGCAAGGCGGCGATCGACCAGACCTTCGGCGGCGACCTTGCGGACGGGCTCGAAAAGGCTCCGCTCGGTCAGTGGACGGGGCCGATCGCCAGCAGCTTCGGCCTCCATCTGGTCCGGGTGTCCGAGCATGCGCCGGGCCGGGTGCCGCAACTCAAGGACGTCCGCGACGAAGTGGCAAGGGAGTGGGAAAACGCCAAGCGTGCCCAACTTGAGCAGCAACGCTTCGGTGAATTGCTCGCTCGCTACCAGGTCAGCGTCGAAGCCCCCACTGCCGCGGGGGACGGCAGATGAGACCGCCTTGTGCCCTTCTCGCCTTGCCGATCCTCCTGCTGCTCGGCGCTTCCGCTATCGCTCATGAGGTTCGGCCGGCCTATCTCGACATACGCGAAACCGCGCACGACACCTTCGCCGTTCTCTGGAAGGTGCCGGCGCAGGGCAGGATGCGGCTGGCGCTCGACGCGCATCTGCCAAAACAGTGCATCGAAAGGGCCACGCCGATGCGGTGGTTCGAAGGCAGCGCCTATCTGGAGCGGTGGACCGTCGACTGCGCGGGGGGATTGCGGAATGGCACGATCGTCATCGACGGGCTCAAGGCCACGCTGACCGAAGCACTGGTGCGCATCGAATACGAGAATGGCGACACGGAGGTTGGGCGCCTCATGCCCGAGGCGCCCTCCTTCACTGCGGCCGGCGCGCAGACCCGCCTTGAAGTGGCCCGAACCTATTTCCTGCTCGGCATCGAGCACATACTCCTGGGCTTCGATCATCTGATCTTCGTGCTTGCGCTCATGTTGCTCATCCATGACCGCTGGATGCTGTTCAACACGATCACGGCCTTCACCGTCGCCCACAGCATCACGCTCGCCGGAGCATCGCTCGGCTATTTCAGCCTTCCCCAGAAGCCGGTCGAAGCAACGATCGCCCTCAGCATTGCCTTCGTCGCAAGCGAACTGCTCAAGGCCAGACCGAACGAAGCGCGCCTGTCGGAAACCTATCCCTGGGTCGTCGCCTTCGCCTTCGGCCTGCTGCACGGTTTCGGCTTCTCCGGCGCGCTGAAGGAGATCGGATTACCGCAGTCGGATGTGCCGCTGAGCCTCTTGACCTTCAACCTCGGCGTCGAGGCGGGACAGATCATCTTCGTTGCCGCGGCTCTGGCGGTTGCCTGGGCGGGGCGCGCGGTGGTTGGTTACCACGCCGCCTTCGCGCGCCGGGCAATCGCCTACGGCATCGGCACCAGCGCGATGCTCTGGTTCATTCCCAGGATCGCCAGCCTGGCAGCCTGAAGCGCGGCGCTCTTGCGCGACATGCAGCCAAGCAAAGTTCTACAGCGACCTTTGCGCGTCTGATAAGACGCGCGGCGCCGTAGAGCCCGGCAATCGAGTTGAGCCGTCCGCACCACCCCATGAACACCGACATCTGCCCGAAGGGCCGCTCGCCTCACCCCGCCTGCTGCGCCCCATGCGCGTGGATCACCGCATCGGCCTCCTTGCCGTAGAGCTCCTCGAAATGGTCGAAGCTCTTGGAAAAGTAGCCGATCCCCTGCGTGGCCGCCCGCAGTGCCCGGGCGAGATCGTCAAGCGCCGATCCGGGCACCAGTGCGCGAAAGATGTCCCAGCCCTTGGCGGTCTCGTCCCGGTCGAAGCCGAGCACCTGGCCCTTGTAGGTGGAGACAATCGGCACCAGGCTGCCGGAATAGATCGAGGGGATGTGGATCTCGATGCGGATGACCGGCTGCATCAGCACGGCGGAGGCCTGCGACAGCGCCTGGCGCACGCCCATCTTGGCCGCCGCCCGAAAGGCGAAGTCGTTGCTGTCGACCGAATGGTGCTGGCCGTCGGTCAAGGTCACGCCGACATCGATCACCTGAAAGCCGAGCGGGCCTTTCTCCATCGCCTCCCGCGCCCCGGCCTCGATCGCCGGGATGAAGTTGCGCGGCACCGCCCCGCCCTTCACCGTCTCGGCAAAGGAGAAGCCGGTGCCGCGCTCGTTCGGGTGCACGCTGAGCTTGACGTCGGCAAATTGCCCGGCGCCACCCGTCTGCTTGCGGTGGCGATAGTGCACGTCGGAGGGTTTCAGCACCGTCTCGCGATAGGTCGGGCTCGGTGGCTTGTCGGTGACGCCGACGTGGAAGACGTCGGCGAGCGTCTTGCAGAGATCGCGCAGGTGCATCGGCCCTTGCACGCAGACGAGCTGGGCGCCGGTTCCCTCCTCCTGCATGACCGCAAGCCCGCGGTCGGTCTCGGCAAGTTTGGCGAGCGTGCCGGAAAGCTTGGTCTCGTCGCGCTCGCTGTCGGGCACCAGGATGCGCTCCAGCATCGGCGTCGGCGGCACCGTCCAGTCCGGCGCCTCGGCCGTGCTATTGCCGGCAAGCAGCGCCGGCACCGGCAGGTGCTCGGATTTGACCGCCGCGATGATCGCGCCCGCCTCCGGCGTGGCGTTTGGCAGCGGTTTTCCGGTCGCCGGGTCCTGCAGCGAGCCGAGGCTGCCGCCGCCGAGCGTTATGCCCTGCTTGATCCCCGATGTCAGCGCCCGCACCAGCACGGTCTTGCCGACATTGGCGCGGTGGTAGGCATGGAAGCTGACAGCCGAAAGGGCGGTCTCGGCAATCGAGCCGGCCGCAGCCAGCCGGTTTCGAAGCGCATCGACAGCGGGCGCCTCATGACGCAGCGCCTTCATCAGCCGCATGATGCCATTGGCATGGCTCGCCGAGCCGACCAGCACCGGGATGATCCGGTTTTCCTTCAAGAGCCGCGTGGAGATCGCGTAGATCGTGTCGCTTGCCGGCGCCCGATCTTCGATCAGCTCCTCGAGCAGCCAGTCGTCGAACTCGGAGAAATGTTCCAGCAGTTCGGTGCGCGCCTCCTTCTCGCGCTCCATCACCGTATCGGGGATCTCGATCAGCGCCGAGGTCTGGCCTTCGCGGTAGCGCCAGGCGCGCTCGGAGATCAGGTCGCAGGTGCCGACAATCTTGTCGCCTTCGCGGATCGGCACCTGGCGCAGGAGCAGCATGTGGCCGGAATAGTCCTGGAGCGCGGCGATCACGTCACGCAGCCGCGCCCGCGGCTCGTCCATGCGGTTGATGAAGAGAATGCAGGGCGTGCCCGAGGCCTCGATCACCTTGAGATAGGGCGCGGCCAGCACCGCCTCCTCCGGCGCCGGCGAGACGCAGAGCACGCAGGCATCGCTGGCAATCAGCGCATGCTGCGCGTGGCCAAGCGCCTCGGTTCCGCCGGGTGCATCGAGCGCGCACCAGGGTTCGCCGCCAAACTCGAATTCCGTGAGGTTCAGTCCATAGGGCGAAACAGCTTTTCTGGAGGCCCCCTCCAGACCGGCCAGCTTTTCTGCCAGCGTGGTTTTTCCGGTCTGTGAGGGCCCAAGTACCGTGAAGCAGCGCATCGGCGATCCTCCCCTGTCGCGATTGCCAGAAGGCGCCGAGCGTTGCGACGCCCTTACTCTATTAATTCTAGGGCAGCTTTTGCGCTTTCAATGGCTATGCGCAAATTCGGCACAGTTCCGGTGCCCGCTGCGTCGACAATCGGCGTCGCCGGATGCCCATAATCTGATTGTCAATTTAAACCGGTTGTGAAATTATATCATTGTCGAGATCGACAATCGAAAGCGCGGCGCTAGTTCTATCGAAGCGCCATCCATTCATTGGAACCGTCCGAGCCGGAGACCGTCCGCATGTCCCTCACGCTTTACCAGCATCCGCTTGCGTCCTTCTGCCATAAGGTGCTGATCGCGCTTTACGAGAACGATACCCCCTTCAAGAGCAGCCTTGTCGATCTGCTCGATCCTGAGGAAGCGGCCCGCTTTGCAGCACTCTGGCCGGTCGGCAAGATGCCGGTTCTGACCGACAGCGCCCGTAATGTCGTGATGCCCGAAACCTCCATCATCATCGAATATCTCGACCGCCACTATCCCGGCCGCCAGCGGCTGATCCCCGACGATCAGGATACCGCCCTCAAGGCGCGCCTCTGGGATCGCTTCTTCGATCTCTACATCCATGTGCCGATGCAGAAGATCGTCACCGATACGCTGCGTGCATCAGGCGAAAACGACCATCGCGGCGTCACCGACGCCCGCGCTTCCCTTGCCGTTGCCTATGGCATGGCCGACAAGCATTTCACTGAGAACACCTTCGCCGCCGGCGATGCCTTCAGCCTTGCCGATTGCGCGGCCACGCCTGCGCTCTTCTATGGCGGCATCGTCGAGCCCTTCGATGAGAAATACCCGCATCTCGCAGCCTATTTCGAGCGCCTGCTTGAGCGCGCCTCCGTGCGCCGCGTGCTCACCGAAGCGCGGCCTTATTTCCATATGTTTCCCTACCGGAACCTGATGCCCGAGCGGTTTTTCGAGATGTGAGCCAAGCGCTAGAAACACAAGGGGATACAGGGAGATAGAGCGCCTTCGTGAATCGATATGGGAAAGACGCGGTGACGCCTTCCACCGCCCCGTCCGCTCCTGAAAGCGCCAGCATGAGCGAAGCTTGCCCCTCTCCTCGGGGTTAACCCGAGGACTAACCCTCTCCCCGTCTGCGGGGCGAGGGAACGTGCCCCTTCGCAGCGTTGTCGAGCGGAGCCGCCGTCAGAGAAAAATCGAAGATGCTTGCTGTTGAGACGAGCGGTTGCCACATGTCCCTTCTCCCCGCCCGCGGGGAGAAGGTGCCGGCAGGCGGATGAGGGGCTTCCCTCTATAGTCGATGCTACTTCACCTGCGCCGGCGGCGTGCCGATTGGGAAGGCGATGGTGACGAAGCCGGCGGTACCCTCCGGCCGGTTCTTGGCGCCGAATTCCTGGAAAATCTTCAGCGTCAGAGAGACCGGCGTCTCGGCCATCTTGAAATTGTAGCCCATGGTGCCGCCGATTGCGGCGATACGGCCCTTGAAGTCGCCGAGGCTTGCACCGGGACCGCTGTCGCCCGTCACCTGCTGGTAGAAGTAGCCCGCCACGCCGGCGGAGAAATCCTGGCCGAAGTGCCTGGTAACCGCCCATTCCGCGTGGAATTCCGTACCCGTGCGATAGTCCGTCGCCGGGTTCTCGCCGTTGAAGGTGAAGCCCGCCGCACCCGAAAGGTCGAAACCGGCTTCCGGGTTGAACCAGGTGCCGGCAAGGGTGAAGTCGCCTGCCCAGCGATTGAAGGAGAGATTGGCGAGCTCGCCTTTCTGGTAGTCGCCGATCGGCACGTTGAGGCTGGCGTTCGCCGTCCAGTGGAAATCGCCTTCGTGCCAGCCGAGCACGGCGCCAACCACCGGGTCGCCGATGGTGAAGATCGAGTCGCTTGCGGAGGCCGAACGGCCGGCCCTCGGCGCTGACAGCGTTGCATCGATGTCGGGGCCGCCGAAAGGCACGATCGCGGTAAAGCCGAGATTGCCGCCGAGCACCTCCTCGGGCATGACCCAGAGGCCGGTGCCGAAGACGCCGATCAGGGTCGCGTCGACTTCGCCGACGATCTGGCCGCCGAGCGGAAGCTGCTTTCACCGACATAGAAATAGGTGTCGTTCTGAAAGTAGGTTCCGGGCGGTGCGAGAAGGCCGGCCATCGGGCCACGGGCACCGAGCAGATAGAAGCCGGCACCGTTTTCAGCCGCGTTCGCCGTCGAAGGCGCGACCACGCAACACAGGCCGGCAGCGATTGCCTATGCGGACAGCAAACTCTTGGCAACGCTCATCGAGTGACCCCCCTCATCTCTCGGCAGAGACGATAGCATTCCGCCATCTTCAAGCCAGCCCTAAGAAACAGGAGCCTCAAGAACCGCAACATCCGATTGCAGGACGGTGCAGGCATACACATCTTGCCCGCCCGGCACAGGCCGCTACCTTACCGCCTGTCGCCTTCGGTTTGTTCCACAACGGAGGCTTGCGTTTTCGTTGCTTTCCCAGCGCATCAGCAAAGGATCCGAGACCATGGAATACCGGCTGCTCGGCCGCTCCGGCCTGAAAATCTCTGTTATCACCATGGGCACGATGACGATTGGCGGCCGCGGCAAGTTCGCCGAGGTCGGCAATGTCGGCCTCAAGGACGCCCGCCGCTACGTCGATCTCTGCCTCGACGCCGGCGTCAACCTGATCGACACCGCCGATATCTATTCGACCGGCTACTCAGAGCAGATCATCGGCGAGGTGCTTGGCGGCAAGCGCAAGAACGGCGTGCTGGTCGCCACCAAGGCACGCTTCTCCATGGGGCCCGGACCGAACGACGGCGGGCTCTCGCGCCACCATCTGATCGCCGCCTGCGAGGCGAGCCTGAAGCGGCTGAAGACCGACGTCATCGATCTCTACCAGGTGCATGAATGGGATGGCCAGACGCCGCTCGAAGAAACGATGGAAGCGCTCGACAGCCTCGTCCGAAGCGGCAAGGTCCGCTACATCGGCTGCTCCAACTATTCCGGCTGGCACATCATGAAGGCGCTCGGCATCAGCGCGCTCGAGGGCCGGCAGCGCTTCGTCAGCCAGCAGATCCACTATACGCTGGAAGCCCGCGAGGCCGAATACGAACTGATGCCGATCTCGATCGATCAGGGGCTCGGCGTGCTCGTCTGGAGCCCGCTTGCAGGCGGCCTGCTCTCGGGCAAGCATCGGCCGGGCGAGACATCAGAGGGAACGCGCCAGCTCGCCGGCTGGAACGAGCCGCCGATCCGCGACGAGGCGCGGCTGTGGAAGATCGTCGACATGCTGGTGGCGATATCAGGCGAGCGCGGCGTCTCCCCGGCGCAGGTGGCGCTCGCCTGGCTGATCGGCCGCAAGGGCGTCACGTCCGTCATCATCGGCGGCCGCACGGAAGCACAGTTCAGCGACAACCTCGCCGCCGCCGGCCTGAAGCTTTCCGACGAGGAAAAGGAACTGCTCGACGCCGTCAGCCTGCCGCCGGTGATCTACCCCTACTGGCACCAGCTCCGGAGCGCCAAGGACCGGCTCGGCGAAGCGGATCTGTCGCTGCTGGGGCCGCATTTGTAGAGGAAGGTGCCCTATCCGGCTCGCCAACGCCTCTTCAGCATCATGGAGCAAGTGCCACAAGATTCCGATGAAGGCCGACGCGATCTCGTGAGGAAAACCGACCTCCCTTCTCCATTGGACCGCAACAGACCTTTGCAGTGACCGCTTCGCGGATCCTGTTCCTGTTGAAGGCGGTACTCTCGTGAAGCGTCGCTATACGACCGTCTCAGTGGTATCATGAACCAGCACGGTCGCGGTGTCGGGCAGCCGGATGGTGCATGTCGCGTCAATTGCCTGGCTTCATCCGGCGGATCTCCTGAGGGGGAGACAGCCATGGCAACTGCAAGAGCAGAGCGGCGGCTGGCCGCGATCCTGGCCGCTGATGTCGTCGGCTATTCCCACCTCGTCGAACATGACGAGGCTGGGACGGTGTCGGCCCTCAAGGTTCTGCGCCGGGAGGTGATCGATCCGCTGCTGGCCGACCATCAGGGCCGTATTGTCAAGCTGATGGGCGACGGTGCGCTCGTGGAGTTCGGCTCGGTCGTCGATGCCGTCGCGTGCGCGGTCGCCATCCAGAAGGGGGTTGCCGAGAACCAGGCCGATATCCCGACGGAGCGACGCATCATCTTCCGGATCGGCGTCAATCTCGGTGATGTGATCCATGAGGTTGATGGGGATCTCTACGGCGATGGCGTCAACATCGCGGCCCGCCTCCAGACCTTGGCGGATCCAGGCGGCATTTGCATTTCCGGCACGGCGTACGATCACCTCCCGGGCAAGCTTGACTGCGGCTATGAGTACCTCGGCGAACGCGCGCTCAAGAACATGGAGCGGCCGGTGCGACTGTACCGCCCCCTTCTGGAAAGGACGACCGCAGGAACGGTATCGCCCAGGCCCGCACTTCCGGATCGACCATCCATTGCCGTGCTGCCGTTCAACGTCATGAGCGCCGACCCGGAGCAGGACTTCTTCAGCGATGGACTCACCGAGGACATCACCACCGCGCTATCCAAGCTCAAGGGCTTCTTCGTGATCGCCCGCAACACGATGTTCACCTACAAGGGAAAGCCCGTGGATGTGCGCGCCATCGGGCGCGAACTCGGGATCCGCTATATTCTCGAGGGGAGTGTGCGCAAGTCCGGCAACCGGGTAAGGGTGACCGCGCAGCTCATCGATGCGGCCTCCGAAGTCCAACTCTGGGCCGAGAGGTACGACGGCGACCTCGGCGACATCTTCGTCATTCAGGACGAAATCACTGCAAGCGTCGTCGGCCGCATCGGGCCGGAACTCCTGGCGGCAGAGCATGCCCGCGAAAGCCCCAAGCCGCATCATGGCCTTGATGCTTGGGAATGTGTCGTGCGGGCGGTGTTCCTGTGTTCCCAGTTGTCTGAGGAGAGCAGCGGCAAGATGCTCCCCCTGCTCGATCGGGCAATCGGACTGGCTCCCGGTTATGCCCAGGCGCTCGCGATGAAAGGTTGGATTACCGTGTGGCGCGCGTTCCAGGGGTGGGAGGACATGGGACACGCCCTGGCCCTTGCCAGGGATTTCGTCCAACAAGCCATTGCCGCGGACGATAAGGAACAGTGGACTTACCTTGCGCAGGCGATGATAGCCTTTGCGACGCGTGACAATGTCCTGGCGATGGCAGCGATCAGCCAGGCTGTCGCGATCAACCCCAACTCCGCGTTTGCGCACGGCCAGTTGGGGCTTGCGCATGCCAACGGGGGCCGCGCGGCGGACGCCATTCCTTGCATCGACTACGCCCTCAGACTGAGCCCCCGCGAGGCTTTTCTCGGCGACTTTCAGTTTTACTACGCCATGGCTTATTTCCAGGGCGCGAATTACGAACTTGGATTGAGTTACGCACGGGAGGCGCATCGCTTGCGGTCCGGCCACGCGGTTCCGCTGATCATCGGCACGGCCTGTGCCGGACTTCTGGACAACCAGGAGGCTGCCACGGACTTGCTCGGACGGCTCAAGTCGCTAGTCCCTGACATCTCACGGGACGCCGTCGCAGCAACATCTTCTTTCGTTCGCGCCGAGGATCGGGCGCGTCTCATCGAGGGACTTGCCCGTGCCGGCCTGAATTGACGGGTTGGATCGACCTCGAGAACCGATCGCTCCCCATCAGAGGCACGCACGCAGGAAAATTCCGATCCAGCCGGAGCCACGGCGGTGATGTCTCTCCGGCAGCACCCCGCACAGCAAACGTCGCCATCGCCCCTTGACTTCTCGCCCAGCATCGCCATTTCATATCATATGATACACGAAGTCGCGGCATAGGAGACAAAAATGGCCAGCGCTCAACCGGCTTTCGCCCCCGATCGGCAAGCGGCCCGGCAGGAAGAGGCGGTTATCGTCAAGGCCGTGGTCAAAGCCTGCGACTTCTGGAACCTCACCAACAGGGAGGCCGCCCAGCTCTTCGACGTGCCGATCGCCACCTGGAACCGCATGAAGGCCGGTGACTTCAAGGGCAGGCTCGACCAGGACAAGCGCATGCGCGCGAGCCTGATCGTCGGCATCTTCAAGGGGCTGCGGCTCTTCTTCAACGGCCCGCTCACCTATCAATGGCCGAAGGCGGTCAATACCGGTCCGCTGTTCAATGGCCACTCGCCCGTCGATCTCATGATCGAGGGCGGCATTCCGGTGATGCTGAAGGTGCGACGCTATCTCGATGGCCTGCGCGGCGGCCTATGATATCAGAGAACGACTTCAACGAGCCGGCGACCGTCCGGCTGATCTCGACCGCCTATATTGACGAGCCCGCCGTCAAGCCGCTGGCCGACGATGACGACGAGATCGATATCCTCAACCGGCTGGAGGCGATCACCTCGGCGCGCCTCAGCCCCCTCGCCCTGCCTGTCGGCGTCGATCCGGCCGAACTGCTGAACGAGACCTTCGGCTACGGCTGGTCGCTGATCAATGCCGCCTTCTGCCATGCGCGCCCGCCGGGCAACCGCTTCAACGGCGAGGAGCGCGGCGCCTGGTATTGCGCCTTCGGCCCGCGCGCGCTTCAAACCTGCCAGGCGGAAATCGTCTATCACCGCACCCGGGCGCTCAGCGAAGCCGGCAGCTTTCACGACATCGGCCGCTACCGCGAACTGATCGCCGGCTTCACCTGCCGCTTTCATGATGCGCGCGGAGAAAAGGGAGCCGCCTATCTCGATCCCGATACCACGGTCGCCTACCCCGCCGGCCAGGCGCTCGCCGCCACCATTCTGGCGGAAGGCGGCAACGGCCTGATCTACCCTTCCGCCCGCGACCCCGAGGGCGAATGCCTCGCCGTCTTCCGCCCCGCCGTCATCCAGAACATCCGCCAGGGCCGCACCATCACCTTTCAATGGTCGGGCGCGCCCGAGCCGCGCATCCTGGACGAAGACTGATCCTCAGGAGCCGGCGGAAGTGCCGAGAGCGGCCCCGCAATGTTCCCGCAATGCAGCCTAACGACAAGGACTCGCCTTTCCGGATTCCCGCGCTAGACTTGCCGGGGGCCGGATTCGGCCTGAACAGAAACAACTTATAAATCAAATTGTTATTGACGCCTTTTCCCGGCGGAACACGCGCCACGCGTCGCGCAAATCTGCCCCTCACCCTCCCCTTTTCCCCGCCTGTGGGGAGAGGGAAACGGTAAGCGTCCCGCCTCGCCGTAGCCGGTTGAAGGCTGCGACCAGACCGTATTGGCCCGACCTGCGAACGCTAGAGATGGACACAGGCAGGCGCCACAGCGTCCCTTCTCCCCGCAGGCGGGGAGAAGGTGCCGGCAGGCGGATGAGGAGCAATCCTCACCGTGCGGATGAGGGGCAATCCTCACCGTGCGGATGAGGGGCGTGCTGCAAACGCCGCGCCGGATACCGGCACCGAGCGTCAAACACGAGGAAACGAATGACGATCACACTTTTGCCAGTCGATGCCGTCGATCCCGACACCATCCGAAAACTGGACGTGCATGAAAACCAGATGGACTTCATCGCCAGCAACGAGGAGTCGCTGCAAGAACTCGCCGAACGCCCCGAATGCGTCGGCTTTGCTGTGATAGCCGAAGGCGCCCCCGTCGGCTTCGCCATGTATGCGCTCGATCCGGATGACGGCAACCACTGGATCTACCGCCTGATGATCGACGCCCGCCACCAGGGCAAGGGCTACGGTGTCAAGGCGCTTGCCGCCCTGCTGGAACATATGGCCGGCATCCCCGAATGCGGCGACATCTATCTCGGCGTCTACCCTGAAAACACCCGCGCCCACGCCCTTTATCACCGCTTCGGTTTCCGCGAGACCGGCATGATGCTCGGCGAGGAGAAGGTGATGCGGCTGGATCGCCCATCGAAATAGCCCCTCGGAGCATCGTCCCGCTCGGCAGCGGATGGGATCATTGCGATCCCATCCACATGCCCCGCGGGGCGTTATGACGCGACTGAGGCCGCCACCGGTTTCGTCAGGCGCAGGCCGAGAACCAGCAGCCCGCCCAGCGCATAAACGACGACGACCGAAAGCCAGATCGCGCCCGGCCATTGCGCGCGAACGACGAAGTAGATGCTCGAGAACGCGAGCGGACTGATGATCGATGCCAGGCTCACGGCCGAGGCCAGCACGCCCTGGAACTGGCCCTGCTGGTTCTCGTCGACCTGCCGGGTCGCGAGCGATTGCAGCGCCGGCACGCCGATGCCGCCGAGCGCAAAGACCGGCATGATCGCGAAGATCATCCAGCCCTCGGTCGCAAAGGCCATGACGGTCAGGGCAACGCAGACGCCGGCGACGCCCACCAGAATGGCGCCGCGCTCGCCGAAGCGTTTTACGGCCGGTCCCGGGAGAACCGCCTGGGCAAACGTCTGGCAGACGCCAAAGGCGCCGAGCGATAGGCCGATCCAGAGCCCGTTCCACTGGAACGTCTCGCTGCCCCAGAGCGCCCAGCAGGTGCCATAGGCCTCGCCCGTGGCGCTGAAGATCAGGAAGAGAAAGACGATCGGCAGCACGCTCTTCACCGAGAACACCCAGCGCAGCGGCCGAAGCGGGTTGAGCGCGGCAAGGTCGATCCTCTCGCGGCTCGGTGCGCGCGACTCCGGCAGCACGAAGTACGCCAGAGCCAAATTGCAGCCGTTCAGGACCGCCGCGGCGACGAAGGGCAAACGCAGCCAGTGGTCGCCGAGCACGCCGCCGAGAACCGGGCCGATGATGAAGCCGATGCCGAACATGGCGTTGAACAGGCCGAAGCGCTGCGCACGCTTGTCCTCGGGCGTGATGTCGGTGAGGTAGGCGGTTGCGACCGACATGTTGGCGCTCGTCAGCCCGGCGATCGCACGGCCCGCAAAGAGCATCCAGAGATTGGGCGCAAAGGCGAGGAACAGATAGTTGACCGCAGCACCCGCGAGCGAGATCAAGAGCACGGGCCGGCGGCCCAGCCGATCGCTGAGCGCACCCAGCACCGGCGCGCAGATGAACTGCATGACCGCGTAGAGCGCGGTCATCGTGCCGATATAGGGCGCCACGTTGTCGGCATGGATCACGTCCTTCAGCAGCGAAGGCAGGATGGGAAAGATGAGGCCGATGCCCACGGCATCGAGCACAATGGCAGTAAAAATGACGATGAGGGATTTCTTCATGATGCGTTCCGATCAACGCAAGCACGCCCACGCCAAGAGGCGCCGATGCCTTGCGATTGGGTGACCTGACGATGCAGGCGATAGGTTTTGGGAAACGCTGGCCGATCCGTGCTCAAACGGCAGGGATGGCGTGTGCTTGACTGCCTGGACGTGGATTCGTCCACCTGTTTACTCCGCCACTGAGCGGATCAAGGGAAGCAGTCGCTTTTCGCGATGGCATGCAATTAACACCGGATGGCGGGACGCGGCAAGCCCCACGTTTTTGCGGAAGCAGAAGCGCGCCGCGCTCAGCACCGGCAAATGGTCAACAGGGCCTTTTTCGACTACAGTTGCGGCAGAAACCACGACATTCGTCAGAGCGGACAAGTCCTTGAGCCCGGCCCGACTGTGGCCTCCCTTTCGGTGGCCGCGGAACTCGGGACGGAGCGCCCGCTTTCCGATGCAGAATTCGTGAGTGGAGCGCAGCGATGGAACAGAACTCCGAGATCGGCCCGGCCGAAGCTGACGACTTTCCTGCCATTCGATCCTTGTGCAACGGCTTCCTCGACTGGTGCCGATCGCGCTATGGCGAAAACGCCTGGTTCGTCGACCGGTACTACACGCCGGAACAATGGGCCGCACTCCTGGACAGCCTGCCGAAAATCCATTCGGCTCCAGATGGGGAGATTCTTGTTGCCCGCCTGAACGGAAAGGTGGTCGGCTGTGTGATGATGCAGCGGATCGACGAACGTACATGCGAGATGAAGCGAATGTTCATCAGCCCGGAGGGCCGAGGCTTGGGGCTGGGCCGCCGTCTCGCCGAGGCCCTCGTGCGCGTGGCTGCCGAGCGGGGCTATGCCGCCATGCGGCTGGATACCGGCCGCAACCACGATGAGGCGTTGAGCCTCTACCGCTCCCTGGGATTCCAGGAGATCGCACCCTACTACAAAGCACCTCCCGAACTGCGCAACCATCTCATCTTCATGGAAGCCCCTCTGGCCGGGTAGTCGCGTCCCCCCTCGCGATGTGTCTTCGCAGTGGCAGAGCAAGGTTGCAGAACAGTGTCGAAGCCTGCCTCATCGAGCCATGTTGAGCTCGGAGACCGGCATGGAGATGGTGCAGCGCAGGCCATTCGGCCCAAGGGCGAAGCTCGTTCTCGCCTCAAGCTGGTAGGGCAGCGCCCGCTCGATCAGTTCGCGCCCGTGCCCGATGCCCTCGCCGGCACCGGTTGCCGGCGGCATGCGCACGCCGCTTTCGTGCCAGTCGATGTGAAGCCAGAGCTTTTGATCCTGCCCGGCCTCGACATGCCAGCGAACGGAAAGTGCTGCACCGGCCTGACCCAAGGCACCGTACTTGACGGCATTGTTGGCCAGTTCATGAAGGGCCATGGTCAGCGTTTGCACCGTCGACGAACGCAGCTTCACGCCGCTGGGACCGTCCAGCCGCACACGCCCCATATCCGCATCCACCGCCGCCAGTTCTGCCCGGAGCAGCTCATCGAAGGTGACCCGCTGCTGGTTGGCCAGGCGCGACAACAGGCCCTGGACCCTGGCCAGCGCCGACAGGCGGCTGCGAAAATGCGCGCTGAAATCCGGCAGGTCCTTGGCTCTGCGGGCGGTGGTTTCGGCAACGGCCCGGACAACCGCCATGAGGTTTCGGGTGCGATGCTGCAGCTCGGCAACCAGCGCCTTCTGGCGGTCTTCCCATTGCCGCCGCTCGGTGGTGTCGGTCATCGCGCCCACCATGCGGATCGCCTGCCCGCCTTGATCGTAGAAGAAACGGCCGCGGCCGTGCAGCCAGCGAACGGCGCCATTCGGATGCAGGGTGCGAAACTCCGTGACGAACTCTGTGCGGGCCTCCCGCGCGTGCTGCAGCAAGGCCTCGGTCTCCGCCCGGTCATCCGGGTGGATGCGCGCGGACCAGTTTTCATAGCTGGGCGTCACCTCGTCCACCCCGTAACCCAGCATGCGAAAATACTCGTCGCTCCAATGCACCTCTCCGGTTAGGACATTCCAGTCCCAGAGCCCCAGACCGCCGACCTCCACCGCCGTCCGCAACCGTTCCTCGCTCGCCCGAAGCGCCGTCTCCGTCTTCTCGCGCTCGATCAGGTCGGCCGCCTGTCGTGCCAGCACGTCGAGGAGACGCAGTTCCCGCTCCTTCGGTCGGTGCACATGCGCCCAATGGGTCGACAACATCCCGATGAGCGTTCCGACGCGGGAATGGAGCGGCGTGGTCTGCACGGCGCGTATCCCGCTCTGCCGGTAATGGGCCAGATCCGCCGTACCCTGCATGAACGCAGCGGTTTCGACATCCGAAACGACGACGCGCCGCCCGGTGCGCAGGGCGAGCGCGCAGGTGGAAGCCCGGTCCATGCTGACCCAATGCCAGAATTGCGCGGCCTCGTCGCTGAAGCCGCGATGGGAAAGCAGGCGTAGCTCTCCAGCGGCGCCCCGGTCGGCATCCAGCATCTGCAGGCTGGCGAATTGCGAGCGCATGATGGCGGCCGCACCATCCAAAATGGTCTCGTAGACGGCCTGCGGTCGCCCGTCCTTGATCAGTTCGAGGCTGATGGCCTGCAGCCGCTCGCTGTCTTCCAGCTCGGCCTTCATCTGTTCCGGGCCTTGATGGTGTGCAATGGTCATCGAGGCGCTCCCTTCCCGACGAGACACCCAAGGGCGCAGCGGCAGCGGCACAAAGGACGTTGTCGCGCAAATCCGCGCCAACTGCTGGCAGCTTGCTCCGGGCCCACCCCTATCGCCTCAGTGTAATCTCCCTCTACACACCATTTCGGCGAGTGGGCTCCCTCCAGTTGCAACGGTGCGCCGGATCAGTGCGCCGCCAGCACCCGCGCCTCCACCGGTTGGTCGATGCCCTTGAGGACAAGCAGCCGGGTTCCGGCGCCCATCGTGAGCGCTGCCGCCTCGGCGGCGGTCTCGGGTGAGATCAGGATCTCGCCCGCCTCGGCCTGGGATTCGAGCCTTGAGGCCAGGTTGACCGTGCCGCCGATCGCGGTGAAATCGCTGCGGAAGCTCGAGAACTCGCCGATCTCGACCTCGCCCGAGTGGATGCCGACACCGACGCCGAGCGTCTCTCCCTTGAGGTCGTCGAACTGCAGGCTGCCAAGTGCCGCCGCGCAGAGCCGCTGGATGTCCCTCCCGGCCCGGATCGCGGCTTCCGCGTGATCCTTCCTGATAATGGGAAAATTGAAGATCGCCATCAGCCCGTCGCCCATCTGCTTGTTGACGATGCCGTCATGCGCCCAGATCGCCTGGGCGCAGCGGTCCTGAAACAGGCTGACGATTTCGCTGAGCCGGATGCGCTCGATGCGCTCGGACAAATGGGTGAAGCCGCGGATGTCGGCAAAAAGAATGGTCGCGCTTGCCGCAACGTGACTCTGCTTCTTGACGTAACGGAAGGAGCGTTCGCAGATCGTGCAGATGTTCGGGTTCATCTTGCTGCGGGTGATGCCGAAGGCACGAAACGGCAGCGCCAGCGGCCCGCGAATGGGGATCGGCATGTGCATCTGGTCCCAGCATCCGCGGCAGATCCTGGCGTCGCCGCGATTGGCCGGCTGCATGGTAGAGGCTTCGGTCATGGTCTGCATCTCCGGCTCACATGGCCAAAGGGGCGTAGACGGAGCTTCTGCCATTTGTCGCGCTTTAGCAACGGCTGGAATAACACGAGGCGCCTGCCGTGCGGCCCGGCCGTCACTCGGCAAACAGGTTCGCGGCCATGAAGTCGACGAAGGCACGGACCTTTGGCGAGAGATATCGATTGGTCGGCCACAGCACGCGGAATGTGCCCGTTTCGCGAAGGCAATCCTCCAGCAGCGATACCAGCTTGCCTTCCGCCAGTTCCGACGACACGGCGAACGGGGGCAGACAGGTGATGCCGAAGGATCGCTCCGCCAGGAAGATCAGGGGCTCGAGTGTGCTCGCAACCGTGGTCACGGGCAGATCGAGCTTGACCTCGTGCCCGTGACGAAAGAGCGGCCAGGGTTCGAGGCGGCCGGAGTTCGCGTACCGGTGATGGAGGCAGCGATGCCCGAGCAGGTCTTCCGGCACCTTCGGCCGACCGTGCGCGGCGAGATACTCCGGAGCCGCGACGATCCTGTGCCGGAACGTCCCGAGCTTGCGGCTCATGAGCCGCGTATCCTTGACCTCGCCTGTTCGGATGACGGCATCGAAGCCCTCCTCGATGACGTCGACCAGCCGATCGGTGAAATCGAGGTCGAGGTTGATCAATGGGTAGGCTCGCATGAAATCCGATATGGTCGGCATCAGGAGCATGCCGGCCAAGGGCAGGCTGACACGAAGCTGGCCGCGCGGTGTCGCGTGCGACCGCGACAGCTGCGCCTGGGCTGCCTCGAATTCGGATTGGATGCGGCGACAGGTATCGAGAAAGAAGCTCCCGTCCTCGGTCAGCGCCATGCTTCTCGTCGACCGATTGAAGAGACGCACGCCCATCTCGTCTTCGAGCCGCGCGATGGCCTTGCCGACCGCAGAACCCGAAAGGCCGAGCCGATGGCCGGCGGCCACGAAGCTGCCTGCCTCTGCGACCTGAATGAAAATGCTGAGCGTTCCGAGCTTGTCCATCGTCTGCCGATTGCGGAATTAATTTCCGAAGTGATGAGAATACCCGCTCGTTTATCCGCTATTTCTCCGTCGATATCCAGATGTCGTCGCGGTCGATGCGCTGCGACGTTCAAATGGAGAGCCCCATGAATACGAGCCTTACCCCCACTTTCTCAGCTTCCCCCGCTCCGACGACCTTTGTCGTCAACGTCATCCACGCTCACCCCGGCAAGCAGGAGGAAGCCTTCGCGATCATCCAGGACGTCGTGCACTACGTCGCCGAACGGAAGGAAGGCTTTTTGTGGAGCACCTTGGCGAAGAGCACGGACGGACAGACGGTCGTCAATGTCGAGGCAATCCAGGGAACCGGAAATGTCGGTGAGTTCTTCTCCGACCCGGTGTTCGTGGAGAAGTTCCGGAAGCTGGACGAGGTCTCCCGGAGCGAGTTTCACACCTACTCGGTCGGCGATCTCGTCCTGCCGAAGCGCGTATCCGTGGCCTGATCGCTGCTGCATGTTTCCCTTAGCCGTACCCGGTTAAAGGACAAAAACATGCAGCAATTCAAAGTGCTACAGCGACCTTTGCGCGTCTGACAAGACGCGCGGCGCTACTGCATGTTTCCTTTAATCGTACCCGATTAAAGGACAAAAACATGCAGCAATTCAAAGTGCTATAGCGCCTCTATCATCCCGCCTTCTTCACCGGCGGGATGACCCATGAGCCATCGAGAATGGACGGCGGGCTGTCGTCGGGCCAGTAGAGCCGCATCATCAGGATGAACTTGCCCTTCGGCGCGGGCAGCCAGTTGTTCTCCTTGTCAGCTCCGGGCGTTTCGTTCTGGATGTAGATCTCCGTCGACCCGTCGGCATTGGCCTTGGGGCTGACGCGTGCGCTGATCGAATAGCGATTGAGCGGATTGTCGACGAAGAAATAGTCCTCGTCATACATGGTGATCGACCAGAAACCGCGCACCGGCGGCAATTGCCCCTTCGGGAAGGTGATGACGTATTTGTTGGCGCCATGGTAGGCGCGGGAGAAAAGGCCGTCCTTGGATTTCAGCGACGTCGGATAGATCGCATCCTGAGGACGATTGGCGCCGAGACCGATCGCCGTGATCAGTGCACGCTGCAGGTAGCCCGTGCCGTAAATGCCGGTCTTGGTGGTAAAGCCCCAGCCATTGATGTCCTGGACGTCGCCATCGCTGAACTTGAAATGCAGCATGATGCGATGGAACGCCATGGCGGGAATGCGCGAGATGAAAGCGGCATCCAGCTTGCTCTTGTCGAAATCCTTGCCGGGCACGATGCCGATCTCGGCGAACTTGGCGACCGCTTCCGCATCCGCAGCCGTCGGCGGATTGGTCTTCATCAGTTCGCAGAGCAATGTGAAGTACTCGACCGCGTCCATGCGGTTGACCTGTTCGCGCACCGCCGTCTTCATGTCGATGGTCGGGTCGATCTTGCCCGCCGGTGGCGTCCAGTCCTTGCCATAGGCGCTGAGCGGCGAGAGCTTGCACTGATCCTGCAGCGCGTGAACCGCCGCATAGTCCTCGGGCGAGCCATCGCAATAGATGCGACCGAGGATCCAGACGACGCTCGTTGCCGACTTGTATTCGGTCACGCCGTCGGGAATGGTGCCCTGCCAGCCGGGCCCGGTGATCGCGTAGGACTGCGCCCCGTTGCCGGTCGTCCGCTTGCCCGGCACCTGAAACACCGTCGTCCAGCCGTCGAGCATCGGGAACAGGAAGTAGCGATCCTTCATGTCCGGGATCGACAGCACCCAGGGCTCCTTGCTGACGTCGACGAAGGCCGTCGTATAAAGCGTATCGGCGTTCGGCGCGGTCACGTCCTTGAAGGAAGCGTTCGGATACTCCCTAAGCTTGATGATATGCCCCATCGGCCCCTTGCTGCCCTCAGGCTGTGCCACATTGGTGACGACGCGGCGGGTCATTTCCGTCGTCACCAGCGGATAGCCGTAGATATAGGCTTCCACCGCCAACCAGAATTCGTCAGCCGCCTCGACCGGATCGATCAGCGGAGATTCCAGAGCATTCGCAGGTAAAGTTGAAACCGTTGCGAGCAGGCCAGCGCCTCCCAAAGCGACGGCACGGCGTGTCATGTCCATATTCGCCTCCCTCTTGCCCTCATGGCGACGAGAGGTTAGCACATACTAAATAATGCTACTAGGCATTGTATTTCGCGACATGTGCACCGGGTTTGCGGTGCGCAGAGTGCTCGATGAGCTGAAGCGAAGCCTTCGTTGGGGGCTACCGCTTTCAAGTGTACAGGCCGCGTCCGAGCCCGACGTCATGCCTGGTGCCTCCGTCCTCCACGCCCCCTCGCAAATCTGCAACACCAATTCAGAGTTGGCCGGCAGCGCTTGACGCCTGCAGCCGCGCGTCATTAGATTCGACGCGTACTCCTCGCCGATTAAAGGGCGCGGTACCGGAAAGAAGCCGAAGCTGGAGGTCCCAATGCACCGAGTCACTTCTCAAGAAACCCAGATCCGAATTTTTGAGAAGCTGATGGATTATGCGCACATTGAATCTGGGCATCCTCGCCCATGTAGATGCAGGAAAGACTAGCCTTACCGGAACGACTGCTTTTTGATACCGGCGCGATCGACAAGCTCGGCAGCGTCGATAGCGGCAACACCCAGACCGACAGCCTTGAACTGGAACGACAGCGCGGCATAACGATTGCCGCCTCCGTCGTGTCGTTCAACCTTGGCGACCTGGTCGTCAACCTTATCGACACCCCCGGACACCCGGATTTCATCGCCGAAGTCGAGCGGGTGCTGCAAACACTCGATGCCGCCGTGGTGGTCGTCTCGGCGGTGGAAGGCGTGCAGGCGCAGACGCGCGTGCTGGTGCGCGCCTTGCGTCGGCTTGGCGTCCCTTTCCTGTTCTTCGTCAACAAGATCGACCGCCTCGGGGCGCGTCCCGCCGAGGTCATCGACGAGATCGCTAGCCAGCTCGCGGTCCGCCCTGTCGCGATGTCGGTGGCGATCGACGCCGGCAGCCGGAACGCGAGAGCGGAGGCAATCGACTTTGAAGAGGAGCCATATTTCTCCGCGCTCTCAGAAGCGCTTGCCGCCAACGACGAGACCTTGCTCGACGACTATGTGCTGGCGCCCGAGCGCCTGACCGTCGAGCGGCTGAGGACGGCGCTCGCCGCGCAGCTTGCCGCCGGCCTTCTGCATCCGGTCTATTGCGGCATCGCCATGACCGGCGTCGGTGTGAAGGACCTGATCGCCGCGATCGAGACGCTTCTGCCGAGCAAGCAGCCGGCGTCGGATGCGCCGGTCGCGGGCAGGATCTTCAAGATCGAGCGCGGCTGGGGCGGTGAAAAACTCGCCTTCCTCAACCTGACGTCGGGCACGGTGGTTGCGCGCGACTATCTCGCCCTTCCCGCCGGTGCGGCGAAGGTCACGAGCATCCAGCTCTTCGATCAGGGCCGCTTGCAAAAGGTCGATCAGTTCACGGCCGGCCGCATTGCCAAGATCGGTGGGCTCGCCCAGCCCCGCATCGGCGATCAGGTCGGGACCGGCACAAGCACCTCCGGCGGGTTTCACTTCGCGCCGCCGACGCTCGAAACCCTCGTGCGGCCGACGCGCCCCTCTGACAACACGGCGCTGTGGCTTGCCCTGCAGCAGCTGGCCGAACAGGACCCGTTCATCAACCTGCGCACCAACGACGATGCCAGCGAAATGTTTGTCTCGCTCTATGGTGAGGTGCAGAAAGAGGTGATTGAGGCCACCCTGTCCGTCGATTTCGGCCTCGGCGTCATCTTTGAGGAAAGCACCGTCATCCGCGTCGAAAGACCAGTCGGAACCGGAAGCGGCATCGAGATCATCTTCCGGGAGCCGAACCCTTTCCTTGCCACGGTCGGGCTCAGGATCGAACCGCGGCCGGCAGCAGCGGGCAACAGCTTCGCGCTGGAAGTCGACGTGGGCCAGATGCCGGCGAGCTTTTACAGGGCCGTCGAGGAGGCCGTTACAGAGACGCTGAAGGCAGGCCTCTTCGGCTGGCAGGTGATCGATTGCCACGTCGCCATGACGGCTGCGCGCCAGACATCGCCCGCCAGCACCGCCGTCGATTTTCGCAGGTTGACGCCCCTGGTCCTCGCCGCGGCGCTATCATCCGCCGGCACGGTCGTCTGCGAGCCGATCGACCGCTTCCACCTCGAAGCGCCCGCATCGACCTTGACGGCCATCCATGCGCTCCTCGCAAAGTCTGGCGCATCGACGACGGATGCGGTGATCGATGGCGGTATCGCCAGGCTGACGGGGATCGTGCCATCGGTAATCGTCCAGAGCGTCCAGCGACAATTGCCGGGGCTCACGAGCGGAGCCGGCGTGCTTGAAAGCACGTTCGATCACTACGCGCCGATCTCAGGCGCGCAGCCGTCCCACCCCCGATTGGGCAGCAACCCCTTCGATCGGGCCGATTATCTGAGGAGCTTGCGGTGAGGCTCGAAGGACCCGTTTGCCCGGCGAATAATGCGGAGGTTTCGCTTTCCCCGCTTGGCGCGGGGAAGCGTTGGGGTTGAGCGGCAAGGCCACCCTGAACATGACTTCAAAGGCATGGCTTCGAGGGCCCCCTTTGTCGCTGCGCCCACAAGCTCGCTCGGATGAAGGTCGTTTTATCCGAGCGGCGGCTGCCCCGGATGCCGTAGCAGCAATGGATACCCAAGACTGCGAAACAGCCGATCAGAACGACAGGCGGTTGTTGGACCAGACCGGGCCGAGGCGCTCTTCTTCCTTAAGCGTCGCGGAACCGTAGGAGAAGCGCAGGCCCCCGAAGATGGTGCTGGTGTCACCGGAGACCGATGCGCTCAGCCCCGACAGCTCCTCGTTGGTGTATTTGTAGCCGGCAAAGAGCGTGACCGGGAAAGCGTCCAGCCGGTAGTTGGCCGTCAGCTTCAGGCTGCGCAGATCGTAATCCAGGTCGTTTTCGCTCATGCGATGAAGCGAGCCGTCGACGTCGAAGCGCAGGTTGTCGGTCGCGTAAATGCGGGCACCGAGCGAGCCCATATAATGATCGGCGTCGATGTCGTCGAAGTCTTCCACGCTCGCCTGGCCGTAGCCGACCGCGCCATGCAGCGTCCAGGTATCGAGGAAATAGGCCCCTTCGACGCCACCCATGTAATCGTTGAGATCGACGCCAATGCCCGGGTCGAGGCGTGCGCCTTGCACGAAGACGCCGGCCGCATAGAGATCGTTGCGGTAGTAGCCGTGCAGCGCGCCGTCATAGCTGTTGGTATCGACGTCTTCATAGGACGCGCGCGTGTAGCCGAGATCGACCTGCAGGTTCAGGCCGGCACCGGCATCGAAGTTCACGGCGCCGCGCAGGTCCCATGCATCCGTATCGATATCACCGGGTGTATCGACGCCGGCTCCATAGGAGCCCTCGATGTAGCCGACGATGCCGCCGGATGCTTGCTCCACCGGCACTTCATAGGCGTCCTGCGTCCCGACCAGCGGACCGTCGATATCGGCAGCCGCCGCGAGCTGAACGCTTGAAAGAAGAAAAATGACGAAACCGCTCGCCCTGACCATTGCCCCACTCCGGTTAAAACCCCTGAGAACAGGTAAGCAAATATGGTTAATACAATCTCTACGGGAAACCGACCGAGCGGGGACCGCTAACGGCGCCACGGTTCGGACACTGTGGTAGCCGCTCATCCGGCATGCGGGCTGCTTTCTTCCCGCTCACCGCCCAACACTTGCGGCTGCCCCTCATCCGCCCGGTGAGGGCTTGCCCCTCATCCGGCCTGCCGGCCACCTTCTCCCCGCGCGGGGAGAAGGGCACGCGTGGCGCCCGCTCGCCTCGACAACAAGCGCCACAGTTTCACTCCGGGCTAATTGGTTTGCCCCCGACTAAACCCCGTTTGACCCTGACTGCGGCCGCGTTCGAAAACGCCGCGAACCGGGCTCGTCCCCTCTCCCCGCTTGGCAGGGAGAGGGTTAGTCCTCGGGTTAAACCCGAGGAGAGGGGCAAGCCCACCCTTAACCGTCAGCAGAGTGACGTCCCTACTGCTTGGCGATCTTCTCGCGCAGGCGCTCGTCCTGTGCGGCGATCTCGGGCGTCAGTGCGTCGCCGAAATCGGCGGCCTCGAAGACCGGGCGGATTTCGATTTCGCTCGGGCCCGGCATCGGGTTCGGGCAGCGCTTCACCCAGGCGATCGCCTCGTCCATGTCCTTGACCGTCCAGATCCAGAAGCCGGCGACCAGTTCCTTGGTCTCGGCGAAGGGGCCGTCGATGACCAGTCGATTGGGCCCGTCGAAGGCGACGCGGGCGCCCTTGGAGGAAGGATGCAAGCCTTCGCCCGCCTGCATGATGCCGGCATTGACCAGTTCCTCATTGTACTTGCCCATGGCTTCGAGAAGCTCGGTCGTCGGCATCTTGCCCGCTTCGCTGTCCTCGGTCGCCTTTACAAAAACCACTACGCGCATCGTCCAATCTCCTCTGTCACGCCGGTCCCGGTCGTTGCGACCCCTGGGGGTATCGGCGCGGTGAAACCCAGATAGTGAGAGCGGTTTGCGGGCGAAAGGCCCGCGCGGATTTTTTTCCTATCCCGCTCCGGTGGAGGAAGCCAGATTGGCCTCCCTGGCTAAATGACGAACGGGCAACGATGGGTCCGACATCGCTGGCGAAATTTTTCAGGAAAAATGATGATGTGGAGGGAGGCGAACGGAAAGCCAAGGCCAGCCTGTCCATTGCCGCCCGTCCTCGTAGGCTCCGTAGGCTCGGCGGTCGCAGCACCCTCCACCCTCATCTCTGTGCTCGTCACAGAGATCCAGCCGCCGTGCGTCGGCACGGCGGGAGATGGAGTGCCAACACTCGACATTTGGAAGATCTCTCGCGCCGCCGACGCGGCGCGGCTGGATTCCTGTGACAGGCACAGGAATGAGGAGGCCTTGATGGGCGTCCCACTGCCCAATGAACGAACAAGGGCCACGCCGCGCCAGCATGGCCCCTGTCATCGTGCGTTCTCTCCGACCGAAAACCTCGGCCACAGCACCCTACTGCACCTGCTGATGCAGCTCCGCCAGCGCCTGCCTCAGATCGTCGATCGGCGTCTGGTTCGCCATCTTCTTGCCTTCCAGCTCCGGCGGCATCTTCCAGCCGGGGTCGATGCCTTCCATATTGGGCAGCTCATGCGCGATGCCCTTGTGGCAGTCGATGCAGGTGGCCTTGCCCGAGAGCAGATAGCGGGTATGGATCTCGGCCGCCCGCTGCGTCTGCTTCTGCAGGTCCATGGCGACGGAGGAATGGCAGTTGCGGCATTCCAGGCTGTCGTTGGCCTTCATGCGCGCCCATTCGTGCTGCGCCAGCTCCAGCCGTTTTTCGAGGAATTTCGACCTTGTGTTGATGGTGCCGAAGATCTTGCCCCAGACCTCCTTCGACGCCTGCATCTTGCGGGCGATCTTGTCGGTCCACTGGTGCGGCACGTGGCAATCCGGACAGGTGGCGCGCACGCCGGAGCGGTTGGAGAAGTGGATGGTGCGCGTCAGCTCCTGGTAGACGTTGTCGTGCATCTCGTGACAGGAGGTGCAGAACTTCTCGGTGTTGGTGATCTCCAGCGCGGTATTGAAGGCGCCCCAGAACATCACGCCGCCGATGAAGCCGCCGAGCGTGAGGAAGCCCAAGCCCAGCGTGCCGGCCGGCGTCGCCATGATGTGCCAGGCCCAGAGGATAAGTTTCCTGATCCATGCGATCATGATGTCACTCGCTTCCGGCCGGCTTGAAACCCAACTCGCTCATATCCTTGAAAGTGCTCGGCACCAGCGGGCTGGTGTCCGCCTGCGGCACATGGCAGGCCGTGCAGAAATAGCGCCGCGGCGAAACGTCGGCGATCATCTGCCCGTCGCGCGTCATGTAATGGGTGACGCTGATCATCGGCGCGCCCGAATCCTGGGTGAATTCGCGCTTGTGGCAGGAAAGGCAGCGGTTGGCATTGACCGAAAGCTCGTAGCCCTCGATCGAATGCGGGATGACCGGCGGCTGGTCGGGATAGGCGCGCATCTTGCGCTTGTCGTCGACCACCCATTTCGGCAGCGGTGCCGCGGCTTCGGTGGCCATCTGCGGCGTCGGGCCTTCGAGCTGCGGCACCAGCTTTTCCGCAACTTGAGCCACGGCGGCGGTGGTGACGAACACCATCAGCCCGGCGGCCATCGCCATCCAGACGGGCCGCTTCGGGCCAGCAAAGGTGCGAAGCGGACTTGCCTGAGGAACTGCCCCGAAACAAAGAGACAGGACGTTTCCGCAAATCCGCTTCAGCCGAGAAAACCCTAGAGGGTGACGGGAACGATCTTGACCGCGCATTTTTTGAAATCCGTCTGTTTGGAGATGGGATCGGTGGCGTCGAGAGTGACCTTGTTGATGAGCTGGCTCGCGTCGAACCAGGGAACGAAGATGACGCCAGGCGGCATGCGGTTGCGGCCGCGGATATCGACGCGCGAGCGGATTTCGCCGCGCCGCGAGACGATGCGCACTTCCATGCCCTGGTTGATGCCGCGCTTGCGCGCGTCCTCGGCATTCATGAAGACGCGCGCGCCCGGAAACGCCTTGTAGAGTTCCGGCACCCGCATGGTCATCGAGCCCGAGTGCCAGTGTTCGAGCACCCGGCCGGTCACCAGCCAGGTGTCGTACTCCTCGTCGGGGGATTCGGCCGGCGGCTCGTAGGGCACGGCGAGGATGATCGCCTTGCCGTCCTTGTTGCCATAAAACTTCACGCCCTCGCCCGCCTTCACGTAAGGGTCGAAGCCCTCGCGGTAGCGCCACTTCGTCTCCTGGCCGTTGACGACGGGCCAGCGAAGCCCACGCACCTCGTGATAGGTGTCGTAGGGCGCCAGGTCATGGCCGTGGCCGCGGCCGAAGGTGGCATATTCCTCGAACAGGCCCTTCTGGATGTAGAAGCCGAAGTCCTTCGCCTCGTTGTTGTCGTACTCGGCGCTGACGTCGGTGATCGGATAGCGGTCGACCTCGCCGTTCTTGAACAGGACTTCGAACAGCGTCTTGCCGCGATATTCGGGGCTGGCGTCGAGGATTTCCTTCGGCCACACCTCGTCGGTTACGAAGCGCTTGGAGAATTCCACCATCTGCCAGAGATCCGAGCGCGCCTCGCCGGGCGCCTGGACGAGCTGGTGCCAGACATGAGTGCGCCGCTCGGCATTGCCGTAGGCCCCTTCCTTCTCCACCCACATGGCCGCGGGCAGGATCAGGTCGGCGCTCATCGCCGTGATCGTCGGATAGGCATCGGAAACGACGATGAAGTTGTCCGGATTGCGATAGCCCTGCCAGGTCTCGTTGGCGGTATTGGGTCCCGCCTGGACGTTGTTGTTGACCTGCACCCAGTAGAAGTTGAGCTTGCCGTCCTTCAGCATCCGGTCCTGCTGCACGGCGTGATAGCCGGGCTTTTCCGGGATGATGCCGTGCGGGATGCGCCAGATCTCCTCCGCATGCTTGCGGTGCTCGGGATTGGTCACCACCATGTCCGCCGGCAGGCGGTGCGCGAAGGTGCCGACCTCGCGCGCCGTGCCGCAGGCCGAAGGCTGGCCGGTCAGCGAGAACGGGCTGTTGCCGGGCTCGGAGATCTTGCCGGTCAGAAGGTGCAGGTTATAGACCATCTGGTTGGCCCAGACGCCGCGCACATGCTGGTTGAAGCCCATGGTCCAGAGCGACATGACCTTGCGGCTGGGGTCGGCATAGAGCTCGGCAAGCTGCTTCAGGAATTCCGGCTCGACGCCGGTCAGTTCGACGGTCTTTTCCAGCGTGTATTCCGAAACGAATTCCTTGAACGCCTCGAAATCCATCGGCTCGGTCTTGCCCGGGTCCTTGGAGTTGGCGGCATTGACCTCGACCGGATTGTCGGGCCTCAGGCCATAGCCAATGTCGGTGACGCCGCGGGCAAACTTGGTGTGCTTGCTGACGAAGTCCTCGTTGACGCGGCCAGTCTCGATGATGTGGTTGGCGATATAGTTGAGGATCGCCAGATCCGTGCCTGGCTTGAAGACGATCGGGATGTCGGCCAGGTCCATGCTGCGATGGGTGAAGGTCGAAAGCACGGCGACCCGCACATGCGGCTGTCCGAGGCGACGATCGGCGACGCGCGTCCAGAGGATCGGGTGCATCTCCGCCATGTTCGAGCCCCAGAGCACGAAGGCATCGGCGTTCTCGAAATCGTCGTAGCAGCCCATCGGCTCGTCCATGCCGAAGGTGCGCATGAAGGCGACGGCGGCAGAGGCCATGCAGTGGCGGGCATTGGGGTCGAGGTTGTTGGAGCGGAAGCCCGCCCGCATCAGCTTCGTCGCGGCATAGCCCTCGAAGATCGTCCACTGGCCGGAGCCGAACATGCCGACCGCCGTCGGCCCCTTCTCCTTCAGCACCTTCTTCGCCTGCTCGGCCATCACGTTGAAGGCCTCGTCCCAGCTCACCTGCTCGAACTCGCCGTCCTTGGCGTAGGCGCCGCCGCGCTTGCGCAGGAGCGGCGTCGTCAGCCGGTCGTTGCCATACATGATCTTGGAGAGGAAATAGCCCTTGATGCAGTTGAGGCCGCGGTTGACCTCCGCCTGCATGTCGCCGTGGGTGGCGACGACCTGGCCCTCCTTCACCCCCACCATCACGCCGCAGCCCGTGCCGCAGAAGCGGCACGGCGCCTTGGACCATTTGATCTCCAGCGCGTTTACACCGCCCGGCACCGGCTGTGCGGCGGCAGGCAGCGTTATGCCGGCCGTGGCGGCGGCGATGCCGGCTGCGTGGGCTTTCAGAATGTCACGCCGCGTCAGTTGTCCGCTCATGGCTCCTGCCTTTCCTCTTCCATTTCGACATGCTCGAAAACCATGTTGGCCGAGATCACCCCATCAAGCAGCGAGATCTTCGTCAGGCACTCGCCGAGCTGGCCCGTGCTTCTGCCTTCGATGACGACGACGATCTTGCCGCCGCCGTGGCCGTGGATTTCGACGTTTTCCATTCCTTGCAGCGTCTGAAGGATGCTCTCGGTGCTGTCAGGCATCGTGGCGACCACGGCGCTCGAAATGTGATAGGGCGTGCCCGCCTTTGCCGTTGCGGCCTCAGACATGAGCCACCTCCGCTTCCATTGCCTTGACCGCGATCGCGCTGACCGGGCAGCCCGAGAGGCAGGCGCCGCAACCGGTGCATTTGGCCTCGTTGATCTCAGGCAGGAACGGCCCGCCGATGCGCGGGCGAAAGCGGATCGCCTGCTCCGAACAGCTTTCGCCGCAGGACTGGCAGGCGACGTTGCGGCGCGCCAGGCACGTATCGGTGATCGCGGCGACATGGGGGAAGCGCCGCACGTCCTTTGCCTCGAACACCGGCTGAGGACAGGCTTCCTCGCAGGCGCCGCAAAAGGTGCATTCGCCGCGCGAAAAGTCGACGAAGGGGAGACCGTCTGCGAGACGGATTATGCCGGTGGGACATCGTTCCCCGCAGGCGCCGCAGCCGGTGCAGGCCGCAAGGCTTGCCTCCGAAACACCGGGCGGCCGGATGCGGGCGGGCTTTGCGGCGGCGCGGCCGGTAAAGAGTTCACGGCGGGAAAGAGGTTCGATGCCCATGGCCAACCTCAATGTCCCGGAGGACCAGGCGGCCCGAAGATGATCTGCAGCATCCAGACGAGGAAGCCATAGCCGCCGACGATGCCGACGGCGACGATCGGCCAGATGCCGAAGGCGAGCACCAGGAAGGTGAGCAGCTCCGCACGCCGCGAGCGCGGCGGCCTTTCGATCGGCTGTGGCTGAACGAGTTCTGGCATTTCTGCGTCCCCCAACACAATCTAAGGTAAGATGCGCCACCCGAAATAAAAATCAATCCCGTAACCGGCAGATGACAAGAATGTATCCTGTTGCAGAATAGATAGCGAACTGAGCGGGTCATTGATCTGGGTCAAAACAACAGGATTCCAACGGGAAAATCGTCCGAAACTCTCGGATCGCGCGCCGAAATAACTCGCGAAGAACAAACAATTTTACGAGATTCGTTATGTTTAAAAGAATACATCGATTCAGGACCGATCGCCCGAGCCAGTCAAACAGCGCAAACGTCGGGCGAATTTCACGGACGGTGAACGCGGCGCTTGCTCGGCCGCAGCGCCTGACACGACCCCTCTTGCAACCCAGGGCTTTATCCCCTATCCCGAACGCATGACACAGCTTCTCGAAATCGGAACCGCGCGCGTGCTGAAATGCGCAAATGATGGCCCCCTTCTCAAGGTGCCGGGCGACGCCAATGATTTTCTCGGCGACGCCTGGGCGCATGAGGCCACCCTGGTGGCGATCCCTGTGGAACGGCTTGGGGCCGATTTCCTCGATCTTTCGACCCGTATTGCCGGCGACGTGTTCCAGAAGTTCGTCAACTACCGCATGCGGCTCGCCATCGTCGGCGATATCAGCGCCAGGCTCGAAGGCAGCAAGGCGCTGACCGATTTCGTGCGCGAGACGAACAAGGGAAATTCCATCTGGTTCGTCCCGGATTTCGAGACGCTCAGCGCCAGGCTTGCGAGCGCGCCGGTCGCCTGATCCCGGGCCGGCAAGGGATAGGAGAACGAGCACGTGGTTTGGCACGACCAAACCATCGTGATCCCGCATCCGTCCCTTGTCACGAGGCGTTACGAGAGCCCATGATCGCTCCGCCCAACACCCGGCTCCCGGCCGCGATCGCCAGTGCGATCACGGTCAGCACACCCGCGACCACAAAGGTCACCCGCATGCCACCCGCGACCGCCTCCGGCGCGGCTTTGGCGATATCGCTTGCGGCCACGGCCAAGGCGAAGACCGCGCCCATGACCGATGCACCGGTGACCAGACCGAGATTGCGCGAAAGGTTGAGCAGGCCGGAAACGACGCCGCGCTGGTCCGGGCCGACGTCGGCCATGACGGCCGTGTTGTTGGCCGCCTGGAACAGCTGGTAGCCGGGCGTCAGCATCGCGATCGCCGCGATATAGCCGGCGACGCCAAGGAGATCCGGTAGCAGCGCAAGAGCAGCACACCCCGCGACCATTGCCACGAGACCGGCCGTCACCACCGATCGCGCCCCCAGCCGATCGACAATCCGGCCGGCGACCACGCCGCCGAAGGCCGAGATGACCGGCCCGACCGACATGACGAGCCCGACCGTCGCCGCATCGAGCCCGAGCCCGCGGGAGAGATAGAACGGCCCGACCACCAGCGTCGCCATCATCACCGTCGAGACCAGCACGTTGGTCGAAAGCCCGACGCTTAAAGCGGGGTCGCGAAACATCGACGGCCGGACGAGCGGCGAGGCGACCTTCGTTTCGACCAGCAGGAACAGCCCAAGCCCGAGAGCCGCGGCCGAGAGCAGCACGACATTGAGCACGCCGAAACTGCCGCGCCCCAGCGTCATCGCCAGCGCATAGGCGCCGAGCGAAAACGCCAGCAGCAGCGTGCCCGGCACATCGAAGCGCGGGCGCTGCCCGCCCTCAGTCTTCCGGTCGGCCGGCAGATGCCGACGGACGAGAAAGAGCGCCACGAGACCAAGCGACACGTTGACGAGAAAGATCGCCCGCCAGCCCGGACCGGCAATCAGCGCACCGCCAAGCGAGGGCCCGAGTGCTGTGCCGACCGCCGACATGGTGCCGAGCAGGCCCATGGCGCTGCCGGTCCTCGCCTTCGGCACCGCCTCGCCGACAAAGGCCATGGTCAGCGCCATCATGATAGCGGCGCCGATCCCCTGCACCCCCCGCGCCGCAATCAGTAGTGCAAAGCCTGGCGTGAGGCCGCAAAGGACGGAAGCCGCGGTAAAGAGCGCGATACCGGCAATAAGCAGCCGCCGCCGGCCGACGATATCGCCAAGCCGCCCGACGCTGACGATCAGCGTGGTGATCGCCAGCAGATAGGTAAGCACCACCCATTGCACCGCCTGAAAGGACGCGCCGAAAGCGTCCGCCAGCGCCGGCAGGGCGACATTGGCGCTGCTGGTGCCAAGCGAGGAGAGCAGCATGGAAAGCGAGAGGCTGGCGAGCACCCAGCGAACGGAAGGCGCTAGAGCGGCCGGGGGCATGGTGGTGTCTGTCGAGGTCATCGGCCACCTCCCGCGCACAAGGCTTCGCGACGCGCAGTTCTCGCACAGAAAATCCCTTGAAAATAAAGAGTTAGAGCAACTTCGTGACTCTGTTTATGCGGCAATCCCATGCGATTGGACCGGGGCATCGGGGACATCGGAAAACGGCCAAGGGCCATGGGCGCCAGTCGGCGTGTAAGCATCGGGAAACCCTCCAAATTCGGTTCCCCGAGAACCTAATCTCCTGAAACATAGGGCGGAAGGCGCAGCATTTGCACTTCATTCGTGCGTTTGACGCCACATCATGGTCGAACTCATGCTATGAAAGGCCATGACCAGACCCGACCTCAACCTGCTCGTGACCCTTGATGTGCTGCTTTCGGAAGGCAGCGTCGCCCGCGCCGCCAGGCGCCTGCAGCTCAGCCCATCCGCCATGAGCCGGGCGCTGGCCCGGCTGCGCGAGGCGACCGGCGATCCGCTGCTGGTGCGCGCCGGCCGTGGCCTCGTGCCCACGCCAAGGGCCCTCGAACTCGCAGCCCGCGTCGGCCCGCTGGTCGAAGCGGCCGAAGCCTGCCTCCGCCCCGCCGAAAGCCTGGACCTGAAGACGCTTACCCGCACCTTCACGCTCAGGAACCGCGAGGGTTTCGTCGAGAATTTCGGCCCGGCGCTGATTGCCCGCGTAGCCAGGCAAGCCCCCGGCGTGCGCCTTCGCTTCGTGCAGAAACTCGACCGGGAAAGCAGCCCGTTGCGCGAAGGCAGCGTCGACCTCGAAACCGGCGTGATTGGGGAAGCGACAGGCCCGGAGCTTCGGGCGCAGGCCCTCTTCCACGACCGCTTCGTCGGCGTGGTGCGATCAGGCCACTCGTTTTCGAGCGGCGAGATCACCGCCGCCCGCTACGCCAGAGGCCGCCACGTCCACGTCTCCCGACGCGGCAACGACACCGGCCCGATCGACGCCGCCCTTCAGCCCCTCGGCCTCAAACGCGAGATCGCCACATCCGTCGGCAGCTTCTCCGAGGCCTTAGCGCTCGCCCGCGCCACCGACCTCATCGCCAGCGTCCCCGAACGCTACACCGGAACACTCCGCGAAAACCTCTTCACCTTCCCCCTGCCGGTCACCCTGCCCGAGATCACCATCTCGCTGATCTGGCACCCCCGCCTCGACGCGGATCCAGCGCACCGGTGGTTAAGGTTGTGTGTGCGGGAGGTGTGTGGGGGTGGAGCTGGAGGGATCCGCGGCTGATCTCACCTGACCAATGGACGTATCACTTGCATGTTCGAGGAATTAGGTCACGTCAGACTAACGGATGCGGAATAGGTCGAGCCAGCGATGATGAATCGTCAGCGGAAGATCCCGCGCTATCCCTACTGCATGTCTCCTTAAATCGACCTCGATCTAAGGACAAAGACGTGCAGCAAATCAAAGCGCTACAGCGACCTTTGGGCGTCTGATAAAAAACGCGGCGCCGTAGTGCCCCCAAACCAACGTGGACATTCGCCACGACCGATCATCCCCGCATCCTGACATCGATTGAGATCGGCCGGGGCTGCGCACCGGTCGTGTCTTAGAGACCGACGCCCGCAGGGTCCGGAGTTTGTTCGAAACACTCGATCAGCATTTCGGTGAGGACACGTACCTTCCTTGCGGGATGCTGCCCCGGCGGACGGATAACATATACACCTGCCGGAGGTGGCGGATGGCGTGTCATGACCGGAACCAGCGCGCCGGAGGCTATATATTCATGGGTGACGCCATCGGGGAGCCACGCGATGCCGAGTCCTGTCAATGCAGCGGCGGCGAGAGCTAGGGCGTTGTCGGCCTTGAAGCGCCCCCGCGGATAAACCGTAATGATCTTGTCGCCATCCATAAATTGCCAGCCCTCCGTTCCTTGCATGAGGGCCTGATGGGCGACGAGTTCCTCCAGCGTCTCGGGGGAACCATGCGTTTTGACATAGTCCGGGCTCGCGACCAACTTCCCGTAGATCGGCCCGACGCGTCTTGCGACCAGGTTAGAGTCCTGGAGATACCCAACCCGGATCGCGCAATCAAAGCCCTCCGCGATGAGATCGACGAAGCGATCACTGTAGGCGGCATGGATATGGAGCTGCGGGTGGCGTTGCGCCATTTGCGCGAGTACGGGCGCGAAGTGGGTCGGGCCGAAAGAAAGCGGCACAGCAACTCTCAAGCGGCCGCAAAGGTCACCGGCGGGTAGGATCGTTTCCCTTGCCATGTCGATCTCGGCACAGACTCTGGCTGCATGGTCCCGAAACGTGATCCCGGCTTCTGTGAGAGCTGCGCCGCGGGTTGTTCGTGCAAGAAGTTGCACGCCAAGTTCCGCTTCAAGTCGGACGAGCCGCCGGCTGACCATTGACTTGGAGACGCCCAGCCGCCGCGCGGCGGGCGAAACGCCCCCAGCATCAGCCACTTCCACGAATGTCCGCAGATCTTCGATATCCACTTTGGCGTTCCCCATTTCGCGACACAGCTTGGCACAAACGAAGGCTACCGTATCAAAAATGGGAATGGCAGTGTCCGTTTCGTAGGCAGCGCCGCTGTCAGCGCATGTCTGCCGGTAAGCCGACCTCACACAAAACGGCAGCAGAGGATGTATTCATGACCTTTCGTAACGGCCTTGCTTCGCTTCTTCGCCCGGAGGATTCCGTACTCGTTCTGATTGACCATCAGCCCTACCAGCTCGCAAACCTAAACAGCCACGATCCGCAGATGGTGGTCAACAATTCGACGGCTCTGGCGAAGGCCGCCAAGGCCTTCGGCGTACCGACCATCCTGACCAGCGTGATCGCTGAGCGTGGCGGTCTCATCTTCCCGCAAATCACCAATGTGTTCCCGGGCCAGGAAGTGATCGACCGGACGTTCATCAACACCTGGGAGGACCGGAAGGTGGTGGATGCGGTCAAGGCGACGGGCCGCAAGCAGTTGATCATCGCCGGCCTGTGGACCGAGATCTGCGTCGCGATGCCGGTGATCCAGGCCCTCGGCGAAGGCTGGGACGTGACGGTCATCACCGACGCTTCGGGAGGGACTTCGGTCGAGGCTCACGAGGTCGCTATCCAACGGATGATCGCGGCCGGTGCGAACATGATGACCTGGCTGGCGCTGGCGTCCGAATGGCAGCGCGACTGGGCCCGCACCCAGCATGCCGCCGAGCTGACGGACGTGCTCAAGCATCATGCCGCTGGTAGCGGCATCGCGTTCCTGTGGGAGCAACAACTGCTCAACACGCCGATACCGAGCAACGCAGGCTGATGCGTGGCGAATTCTCAAGGCTGCCCATTTGAGCGGCCTCTGAAACTGGGGCTGGTCGCTAGAAACGCGACCAGCGTCGCTAACTGGAATTGCAGTTTTTCCGGCTTTGGCGGTCAAAATTCCAGAAAATCGTGGCGAGCTACAGTCGTTTTTCCGGGCGCCACCAGGGCGACCGTCATCGCGCAATGCCCGTCGCCTGGCGTCGAGACAGCTCACCCCGCCCCAGCCTTGGTGAGCCCCTCACGCAAATGCTGCGCATCGCTCTCCTGCGCATAATGCAGCGTCGAAAGAAACGTCTCGATCCCAAACGTCGGCGCCAGCGTCCGAACCTTCTCCATATGCGCGTTCGCCGCAATGTTGTCGCCGAGCCAGCCGTGGCAGGCGGCGACGAAGGCGTGTTGCGTCTCGTCCATGCTCGTAAGATGCATGAAGGCCTCGATCGCCTCGCCATATTGGCGGGCGGCGAAATGGGCCTTGCCGAGGTGGCTCCAGAACCGCTCCGGATGATGCGGGTTGAGGCGCATGGCCTTCAGGATCCATTCCACCCCCTCTTCGGGCCGTCCGAGCCAGGTCAGGAGTTCGCCCTGCTGCACCACGACAAGGTCGTAGTTGGGGTTGAGGAAGAGCGCCCGCTCCTGGTGATAGCGCGCCATCGTCAGCTCGTTGTTGTTGACGTTGACGGCCGCAAGGATGCGGTGCACGTCGGCGTCGTTGTCGTCGAGCGCCAGCGCCCGTTCCAGTTCGGCGTTGACCTCCACCCAGGTCGCGTCCTTGTCGGCGCACCATCCGTAGACCCAGGCCTGCCCGAGGATGCAGGCCCGCCAGGCATGGGCATGGGCATAGCCGGGGTCGAGTGCCACCGCCCGGTCGATCAGCGATTGGGCTTGGCTGTTGTCGGCGACGGTGCTGCGATGGTGCAGCACCTTGGCGGCGAGCGCGCATTCATAGGCCGCCATGTTGGCCGGCTTCGTGCGGGAGAGCTGGTCGCGCTGGGCGGCCTCGACGCGGCCCGGCAAGGTGGCGGCGATCGCCGCCGTCACCTCGTCCTGAATGGCGAAGATGTCGTCCAGCTGCCGGTCGTATTTGTCGGCCCAGATATGGGCGTCGTTGAGCGCGTCGATGAGCTGGACGGTGACGCGCACCCTCTCGCCGATCTTGCGAACGCTGCCTTCCACCAGGTATTGCGCCCCGAGCCGTGCGGCCACCTCGCGCGCGTTGACCGGCTGGTTCTTGTAGACGAAGCTCGAATTGCGCGAGATGACGAAGAGCTCATGGCGGCGCGACAGCGCAGTGATGATGTCTTCGGTCAGGCCATCGGCGAAGAACTCCTGATCCGGGTCGCCGCTCATGTTGTCGAACGGCAGCACCACGATCGTCGGCTTGCAGACGGCCCTTTTCGCATCGGCCTCGTCGGGCGAAGCCGGCAGGATCACGCCTTCGGGCCCGATGCGATAGAGATGCACGGGGCGGCTGATGTTCTTCAGTATCTTCTCGCCAAGGTCTTCGATCGGCAGTTCGAGGCGGTCGGCCACCTGTGTCGCCACCGCGGCGGTCACGCAGATGCCGCCGACATCGGCCAGTTGCTCGATGCGCGCGGCGATGTTGACGCCGTCACCGAAGATGTCGTCGTCCTCGAAGATGATGTCGCCGAGATTGATGCCGATGCGGAATTCGATCCGCCGGTCCTCCGGCACGTCGCTGTTGCGCCGCTTCATGCGCTGCTGGATCTCGACCGCGCATTTGACCGCATCGGTCACGCTCTGGAACTCGACCAGCATTCCGTCGCCGGTGGTCTTGATCAGCCGGCCCTTGTTCTTGGCGATCGCCGGATCGATGAGCTCGATGCGGTGGGTTCTGAGCCGCGCAAGCGTGCCCGCTTCGTCGGCCTCCATCAACCGACTGTAGCCGGCCATGTCGGCCGCCAGCACTGCGGCGAGTCTCTGCTCCATGGGCTTGCCAAACACTTTGAAAAGCGGCCCGTTCCGGGCTTCCGGACCAAGGAGATCACCGCAGAATACTATCGTACGGCGACGCGATCGCCTACCTAAATTAGCACTCACCAAATCAAGAGGGAGCAAGTGTCCGGAAGCAACCCGGCGCTGCGCATCATTCGATTGCGGCATCGAGCGACGAACCAGGCGGTCGAGGCTTCTCGAAAGCTGCTCGCGAAGCAAGCCTGGGTCAGAGCAGATTCCCGTTCAGGTCGTCGAGCCTTGGGGCCTACGGTGCCGTCTCCACTTGACATTAATTGACTTAGGCAACTATTTATATGCTCACGGCAACTTTATGAAGGCGTCACCGCATGTCTCCGCAACAAATCGACGACCGCGCCCAGACGGTGCGGCGCTTCAACCGGTTTTACACCCGCCTGATCGGCCTGCTGCACGAGCACCTGCTCGCCAGCGCCTTCTCGCTGACGGAGGTTCGCATTCTCTATGAACTGGCGCACCGGCCGGCGCTGACGGCAACCGACCTCTGCCGCGAACTTGGCCTCGATGCCGGCTATCTGAGCCGGGTCATCGCCGGCTTCGAGAAGAAGGGACTGGTCGAAAAGACACGCTCGCCGGCGGACGGCCGGGTCGCACAGCTGGAACTGACGGAAGCGGGGCGCGCGACGTTCCAGCCGCTGGAGGATGCCTCCCAGCGCGAAGTC
The DNA here is from genome assembly GCF_001429285.1 of Ensifer sp. Root278. Lineage (GTDB taxonomy): Bacteria > Pseudomonadota > Alphaproteobacteria > Rhizobiales > Rhizobiaceae > Ensifer. Next base: position 534,399 of record NZ_LMJJ01000040.1, on the reverse strand, counting down.
GTCGCCATGCTGGAAAAGCTCTCGGTGCCGGAACAGCGGCAACTGGTCGCCGCGATGGGCGAGATCGAGAGCCTGCTGCGGGACGAGCGGACGCCAGGCTATATCCTGCGCGATCCGCAACCGGGCGACATGGGCTGGATCATCCATCGCCAGGGCGCGCTCTATGCGCAGGAATACGGCTGGAGCACCGAGTTCGAGGCCCTGGTCGCGGAAATCATCGTCAAATACATGCGCGACTACGACCCCGCTTCGGACCGGTGCTGGATCGCTGAAAAGGATGGCAAGGTGGTCGGCTCGGTGTTTCTCGTCCGGCACGACGCAACGACGGCAAAGCTCCGGCTACTCTATGTCGAGCCGAGCGCGCGGGGCCTCGGTATCGGCCGCCGCCTGGTCGAGGAATGCATGCGACACGCCCGCCTTCAGGGCTACAGGCGCATGGTGCTGTGGACCAATGCCGGCCTCGACGCTGCCCGCCACATCTATGAGAAGGCCGGTTTCGCGCTGATCGAGGAAGAGCAGCACCACAGTTTCGGCAAGGATCTTACCGGCCAGACGTGGGCACGCGATCTGTGAGGATCTTGCCGGCGGCTTGCACGCGACAGAAGGCCGAAGGCCATGTCGTCCCGCCGGGCGCACCCGTTTACTGCGTTTGCAGTGATGGGGCACGCACCGGCGAGCCGCTGACGAGGCTGAACGTCCCGTCACAGAGGCGGTAGAATCCGTTCTGCGGAACCGGCAGTTCCAGCATTTCCCGCCGCGAGAGGCCGGCATAGACGCCGCGCACCAGCCGGCCAAAGAGCCCGTGGGATATCGCGACCGTCGGCCCCTTGATATCGGCGAGCCAGCTCTTTGCCCGGGCGCAGGCTGCGTCGAAGCTCTCTCCATCCGGCGATCGAAAGTACCAGTCGAAGGCGTCGGAACCGTCGAGCACGCCCGGAAACTCGTTGTCGATCTCGAACATCGTCAGACCGTCCCAGGAACCGACGGAAACCTCCATCAGGCGTGCGTCCTCGCGACGCGCCAGCGGCAGCACGCGCTGCACCCGCTCCGCTGTTTCCCGTGTTCTGCCGAGGGGACTGACGTGCAACTCGACAGTATGCGGATCGTCCGTCATTTCCTCCAATAGCAGCCGCGCAACGAAATCCGCCTGCTCAAGCCCGCGTCCGGTTAGTGGCGAATCCTGCTGCCCCTGGAAGCGGCCAAGGGTGTTCCAGACGGTCTCGCCGTGGCGCAGAAGGTAGATCACGGTCGGCACAGCCGACTTTGAAAGGGAAGCGTTGGTTCGGTCCACCGGAGTTTCGCTCAGAACAAAGGGATGGAGAAACCGGCTAACAAGGTAGCCCAAATAAGTATGCCCATAGGATAGCCATAGAGTAATTTTTCCCGAGGCGACATCTCAAAGTCAGGATCGGTCGAATCTCCCTTGTACATCTTCGGCCCGAAATCGACGGTAAAATCCCAGCCATTGCCTTTGTAAAAGCGCAATGACCAGATGAACCAATAGGTTTCCCGGATCAGAAATGCGGCGAGTACAGGTACGACCAAGTACAGTACGTAAACGGGGTCTTCGTTCTTCAGCAAGATGATTCTCTCACTCCACCGGATCGAGAATATCCGGCGTATCGTTCTTCGGCGAGCCCACCTTGCTGCCGATCTTCCACATGGTCATCAGATCAGGCGGAAACGGTTTCATCAGGTCAGGGGCTTCCGGCTCTGGCGAAAGCCAGCGCTCGTAGTCCTCAGGGTGAAGGATCACCGGCATGCGGTCGTGGATATCGGCGATCATGGCGTTGGCATCGGTGGTGACGATCGCGAAGGTGCGGATATCTTCGTCGGTTGCCGGGTCGCGCCATGTCTCCCAGATGCCGGCAAGGCAGAAGGGTTCGCCCGATTTCATGGCGATGGCATAGGGCTGCTTGTCCTTGCCGGTGCCGTGAATGTCCTTCCACTCGAAGAAGCCGTCGATCGGCACCAGGCAGCGGCGCCGCTGATAGGACGAACGGAACTTCGTCGCGATCGTGTCGCTGCGCACGTTGACGAGCGGCCGCCCTGCCTTCGGATCCTTCGTCCAGCTCGGGATCAGCCCCCAGCGCGCCGAAACGAAGACCGGGCCGAAGAGATCGGGATCGCGGATCACGTCGCGGATGATGATTGGATAGATCAGCGTCGGCGCGCCGTTATAGCGCGGAAACTGGTTGGCGAGCGCTTCGACGCCGCCGCGCGTCGCAAAGCCGAAGGCGCGCAGCAATCCCTCGAGATTGGTCTTCAGATAGACGCGTCCGCACATGATCGCTCCTCTGGAACCGGCGGCAAAACGAACGGCAGCATCGGCTTTGCGCATTCAACAGGCGCCGGAGCCGCAGGCAAAAGGTATAGCCCGGCCGCTCCGGGTCAACGGCCGTAGCCCATGGCCCTCTCCGGGCTCCAAGAAGTTTGGCGCCAGCGCCCTCTTCTAGCGCGTCACTTCATCTTCTCGACATCGGGCAGCTTCCAGCTCTTTTCGAACAGCGGCTTTTCCGGGCCGTAGAGCCTGAAGAGCAGCTCGAACTTGCGGCTCGGATCGACCGGCACCCAGTTGGCCTCCTTGCCCGCTGGCGCCTTGGCGCCGAAGAAGACCTCGACCGAGCCGTCGGCGTTCTTCTGAACGCCTGACCCGATCGAGGCGACACTTGCCTTGTCCATGTTGCGGATCAGAGCATGGGTCTCGCGGTCATAGGCCGTCACCGACCAGTATTGCTTGACCGGCGCATCCTTCGGCACGACGAGGCGATAATTGGCGCTGCCGTCGAAGGCGTTGCCGTCCTTGTCCTTGTTGGCCGTCAGGTAGAACTGCGCCGTGCCGATATGCTTGATGCCGGTGAAGCCGAGCGTGTAGGTCACGCCGCGGGCGTCGACCGGATAGCTGTTCGGGTCGGCATAGGCGTCCGTGGCGGCCGCCACCATGTCCGGCAGGCCGGCCGGAAACCAGCGGATGCCCTCGTTGATCACAGGGAAGCCAGCGTCATAGCGTGCGGAAAGCTCGGCCTTGGCCTCGGCGGCCGCCGCGTCGAGAAGCTTCTTCGTCTCGTCGCTTGGCTGGTAGGGCTTGCCCTTCTCGATCCCGAGCGTTTTCAGATGATCGATCATCACCCGGTCGCGTTCGAGCCAGGGCTCCGTCTGCACGACGCGGTTCAGGTTGTCGAAGAATCTCGCATCGTAGCGGATGGTGCTGTCGAACAGCACATCATAGGCGTCTGTAAAGACCGTTTCCGGCGGCTTGTCGGTCACCGGCATCGGGTAGATCTTGATCTTCTTGCCATAGGCGACCGATTTTTCGATATCGGCGTCGGCATGGCTCTTCAGGTTAGAGCGCAGCAGCGCAAAACCTGTGAAGGTGTCCGAGCGAAGCGGAATGAAGCCCTCCGGCACCTCGCCCATGTAGTCCGGCGGCAGGATCAGGTACTTGCCGCCCTTGCCCTTGTCCGCTCCCTCCGGCCCGGCATCCTCAAGCGGCATCTGCCAGGCATTGACGATGTTGCCGGCGATCGATCCGCCTTCTGCCGGCGGGATTTCGATGACGATGGGTCCGTCCTTCACGTTCCAGAACGACATGAAGTAGATCGCGTCCGGGTTCGGCGTCAGCGTCTGGTTCTTCCAGTTGACCGGCCGCGACCAGTAGACGATCTCGTTGACCTTGGCCTTGGTCTTCGAAAGCGCCTCCTGCAGCATCAGGTCGGCGTTGACCGCCGGCATGCCCCAGATGACCGCCTCCGTCGCCCGGCGCTCGACGGCGCGGCGCTGAAGACTTTCCGGCGAAACGTCCTGTGCGACGACACTCGCCGTTCCGGCAAGGAGCGCAAGCGCTGTAAAGGCAACCCGAAGCATGTGGATCCTCACTTTCGGCAATGTCCATCTGAAGCGCGAAACGCAATGCGGCGTGACGCCAGGCCGCATCTTTCCACCGCGATGAACCGCTGGGAAGTAGACCTCCCGCCTTTTCGCCGCGGAAGTACGTAACAGTTACCTAAATCAGAAAACCAGGCCCGTGATCGCCGGCTCCTCCTCAGACCGGACACTGCCTTGGCATTGAGCCCTTGGCATAGCGCCCTTGGCATCCGGCCCCTTACATCCGGCCCTTGACATCAGGACAAATTAGGTAGATCGGTCTACCTAACGTTTTGGAGAAAGCGATGAACGAGAAAGCGCCGGCGCGCGAGCGCCTGCTGAAGGCCGCGGCCGAATTGTTCTATCGAGATGGGGTCGGTGCCACCGGCATCGATGCAATCACCGCGCATGCGGGCGTCGCCAAGATGAGCCTCTACAACAACTTCTCGTCCAAGACCGATCTGGTGAATGCCTATATCGAGGCCCGGCACAAGGAATGGCAGGAGCTTTACCGTGAGCGCCTGGCACACGCGGCAACGCCGCGAGACCGGGTGCTGGCGATCTTCGATAGCTATGTCGACCACGCCGAGATGGCTTACTCCTGGGGCTTCCGCGGCTGCGGGCTGCTGAATGCCGCAGCCGAGCTTTCCGTCGGTGACCCCGCCCGCGCCATCGTCGCCCTGCAGAAGGACGAGGTCGAAACGCTGTTCAAGCAGTATCTCAGCGAGATGCGGCCCGACGCCGGGGCCGCGATCGACGAAACCGCAGAGCATCTCTCCTTCTTGCTCGAAGGCGCGATGTCCCGCGCCGGCCTTGACGGCAACGACATCAGGCTGAAATCCGCGCGCAGGATCGCCATCTCCATCATGGACCAGCTATGACCTCCCAGAATTCCGTTTCTTTCGTCGGCTTTGCCTGCGTGCTGATCGCCTCCGCCCTCTGGGGCACGACCGGCACCACTGCCACCTTTGCCGCAGGTGTCAGCCCGCTCGGCATCGGCGCCGTCGCCATGGGTTTCGGCGGCCTGCTCCTGGCGCTGACGGCGCTGCACTCGATCGTCAAGAGCAGCAGCCGGATCGCTGCACAATGGCCGATGCTGGTCCTCGGTTCGCTCTCGGTCGCGATCTATCCACTCGCCTTCTACAGTTCCATGCACCTCGCCGGCGTCGCCATCGGCACCGTCATCTCCATCGGCTCGGCGCCGCTGGCAGCCTCGCTGATCGAGCGCATCTTCGACGGCCAGAAGCTCACGACCCGCTGGCTACTGGGCGCTGCCGCCGGCCTTGCTGGCGCCGTGCTTCTCACTTTTTCCGAAAGCGCCGGCCACGGCGGCGGAAACGCTCAGGACGCGGCGGCGGTCCTTTACGGCGTTCTGCTCGGCCTCGTCTCCGGCCTGCTCTATGCGCTCTATTCCTGGGTAGCGCGCCGGCTGATGCAGGCGGGCATCCCGCCGCGCGCCGCCATGGGCTCGATCTTCGGCGTCGGCGGCGTGGCTCTCCTGCCGGTGCTCGCCTTCACCGGCGCGCCGCTGCTCGCGTCGTGGACGAACATCGCCGTCGGCGTCTACATGGCGCTCGTGCCGGTGCTCGTCGCCTATGTGCTCTTCGCCTATGGTCTCGCCCGCGTGTCGGCCACCATGGCGACCACGCTGTCGCTGCTCGAACCGGTCATTGCCGCCGTGCTTGCGGTCGTCATCGTCGGCGAGCGCCTGCCGGCCGAGGGCTGGGTGGGTATCGGCCTGATCGTCGGCTCGCTCTTCGTCCTGACCGTTCCGGTGCCGGGGCGGCATCGCCGCGCCAAGCCTGAGCGATCCGATGCCGCGATCGACGCGGCGCTCCACACCCGCTGAAGCCGGAAGCCTTGAGATGAGCGACGTTGCTGCGCTGCCCCAACGCCAGGCAAACCGGTTCTCCGCGATCGTCATTCTGATCTTGCTCGAAGCGGCGCTGGTGGTCTCCTGGAGCGCCGGCTTCGTCGGCATCCGATTTGCCATCGACCATGCGCCGATCTTCCTGATCCTGCTCTGGCGCAGCCTCGTCTCCGGCCTGTTGCTGCTGCCCTTCGCGCTGACGATCGGGCCGAAAATCCGGCTGAAGAATGCGGCGCCGCAGATGCTCTTCGGCGCACTCGCCATGTCCGGCTATCTCGCCGGCTTTGCGCTCGCCATCTCCTACGGCGTGCCGACCGGCCTCGTGGCGCTGATCGCCGACATGCTGCCGCTGGCGGTCGCGATCCTCTCCTGGCCCATTCTCGGCCAGGCGCTCAACGCCCGCCAATGGCTCGGCTCCCTCATCGGCCTGACCGGCGTGCTCATCGCCTCCGGCTGGTCGCTCGATCTCGGCAAAGTTCCGCTCTGGGCCTATGGCCTGCCTGTTCTCGGCACCCTGTCGCTGGCGCTGGCCACACTTCTGCAGAAACGCAGCCCGGCAGGCGCCATGCCGGTGCACCAGAGCCTTTGCATCCAGTGCCTGTCGGCTGCCGCGATCTTTGCCCTTTTCGCCTGGCACGAAGGCGGCGTGCTGCCTGTTCTCGATCCGGGTTTCGTCGGCGGCATCCTCTGGCTGGTCTTCATCGCCACCTTCGGCGCCTGGAGCCTCTATTACCTGGCGCTCAAGAAGTCCTCGCCCGCCCGCGTCACCGCGATCCTCTATCTGAGCCCACCCGTGACGATGATCTGGGCCTTCGTCATGTTCGCCGAGCCTCTCTCCTGGGCCATGGCCGCCGGGCTCACCGTCTCGCTTCTCGGCATCATCATCGTCGCACGGGCACAACGGCCGGTTCTCGGCTGACAGGACGGCTTGCATCTTGCGGTGGTCCTTGCGAAAGCTCTCCACCAAACAATCAGGGCAGCGGTCACGTCCATGAGCTTTTCCGAAGTCAAACCACGTCACGTGCTCTGCCTGCTCGGCGGAGAGCGGCCCTTCTCCGAGCTGTGCGGCATGATCCAGTCGGCGATCGACAGTTTCGCCCGCGGCTTCGAGATCGACTATACGTTTTCCGAGGACGCGCCGGATGACCGCATGCCGATGTCCTTCGAGGTCTGCTGGGATCGCGTGCAGAAGGGTGCGTGGACTAAAGACGACGAAGAGGCTGTCGGCGACCATCGCTCTGTCATCTATGTGCTCGGCCCGCCGATGACGGCGGAGGATACGGTCAAGACTTCGGCCGTGGCGCTTCGGCTGGTCGTTCATACGCTCGAAAACGGCATCGTGGCCGCCAAGGGCGAGAGCGCCGGCGTCGCGCACGGTGTTGCCAGATGGCAGCAGCTTGCCCGCGACGCGGAAGGCTGGACGGGTGCCGCCCTCGCCCGCCCCTGCCGCCTCGCCTTCGGCAAGCGGCCGGTCGGCACCGCCGAATACCTCTACAGCATCGGCTTCCATCTGGTCGGCATCCCCGACGTCTACGCGCCAAGAAGCCTGTCCGACGACGAACTGGCGCTGAGCGCGATCATCGACAGCGTTGCCGAGGAGGTTTTCGCCGAGGGTGTCGAAAAGGTCGTGGCGCGCCGTGGCGCCAAACTGCTGCCCGTGGATGCCTATGACGAGGACGAGTTCAAATACAACCCCTATGGCGCCATCCATCTGGCGCCTTAGGCCTAGCCTGGGGTCAGCATGGTCCCCATCGCTGCCCTGTCTGCTTGCCACGAGAGACCCCCACCCACCCTCATCTCGGTGCTCGTCACAGAGATCCAGCAGCCGTGCGTCGGCACGGCGCGAGATGTGACCCCGGCGCTGACTCCCACATTTGTGGAGAAGCCCCAAGCGCCGCGGACGCGGCGCTACTGGATTCCTGTGACAAGCACAGGAATGAGGGAGGTGTTGTTGGCGTCAGTTGCGTCCAAAGTTTCTCTGGCTGTTTGGAGTGAGGGAGCCCCACCCACCCTCATCTCTGTGCTCGTCACAGAGATCCAGCAGCCGTGCGTCGGCGCGGCGTAATAGGCGGTCCCGGCGCGATGCCTTCTAGCTTTGTGGGAAGAAGTCCCTCGCGTCGCGGACGCGGCGCGGCTGGATTCCTGTGACAAGCACAGGAATGAGGACTGGAGAAACGCCTTGCCACACCGTCAGGCCCGCTGCCCGTCACACCCCCCTTGCATCACGCTTCGATTCGTAATAATTGAAGTTACATGAAAAAAGACAGCCGCCTTTCCTCCGTTCTGCACGCGCTTCTCCACATGGCCGAGCGCGGCGAACCTTTGACCTCGGACGAGCTTGCGCTCTGCATGCGCACCAATCCGGTGGTCGTCCGCCGCACCATGGGCTTCCTGCGTGACGCCGGCATCGTTTCCTCCGCCCGCGGCCATGCGGGCGGCTGGGCGATCACCGCCGATCTCAAGACCGTGACGCTCCGGCAACTGCATGAGACGCTCGGCGAACCCGCGATCTTTGCCATCGGCAACCGGCAGGAAATGCCGGAATGTCTCGTCGAGCAGGCGGTCAATGCCGCCCTCGACACTGCCTTTGCCGAGGCCGAGGCACTGCTGCTCGAGCGCTTCGCGCATGTGACACTCGCCGATCTCGCCGAGGATTTCGCAAGGCGGCACCGGCTTCGATCGCAATGACAGCAGCCGATCGATCCACGTTATGACGTGATCGATCCCGATACATCCGGCATTCCCGGAACCGCATTTAGCGGCTCCCGGAACCGCTTAAAACGCGGTTTTCCGGCCGGAATTCTATTGCCCAAAGGCTCGGGTCGAGGCGCTGGTTCCGTGAACCGGTGGGCTGGTCCGCGCGCAACCGAAAGGACTTGAACGATGCAACAGGACGTCATCATCATAGGCGGCAGCTATGCCGGCATGGCCGCCGCCCTCCAGCTTCTGCGCGCCCGCCGGCGCGTGGCTATCATCGACGAGGGCATTCGCCGCAACCGGTTTGCCAGCCACTCCCATGGCTTCCTCGGCCAGGACGGCATCGCGCCCGGCGAGATCGCCGCAACCGCGCGGGCGCAGCTCTCCGCCTATCCGACGCTCACCTGGATCGAGGGCCGCGCCGTGACCGCCAGCGGCAAGCAGGACGCCTTCGTCGTCACCACCGCCGACGGTGCGTCCTTCGAGGGCCGACGCCTGCTCTTTGCAACCGGCGTCAAGGACGGCCTGCCTGACATCGAGGGGCTGGCCGAGCGCTGGGGCAGAAGCGCCTTCCATTGCCCCTATTGCCACGGCTACGAGCTCAACGAGGGCGAGATCGCGGTCATCGCGGCAAGCCCGATGTCGATCCACCAGGCGCAGCTCATTCCCGAATGGGGCAAGGTGACCTTCTTCACCAATGGCGCCATCGCGCTCGACAAGGAGGGCCGCGCCGACCTCGTCAAACGCGGTGTCACCATCGACGAAACCCCGATCGTCAGGCTCGAAGGCCTCGCGGAAGTGGTGCTGACAGACGGCCGCCGCCTGCCCTTCTCCGGCCTCTTCGTCGCCACCCGCACGACGCCCGCCAGCGACATCGCCGAACGCTTCGGCTGCGAGATCGAGGAAACACCGATGGGGCTGCAAATCCGGGCCACGGCCGCCAAGGAAACGACCATTCCCGGCGCCTATGCCTGCGGCGACGTCGGCCGCGTTCCCCACTCCGTCTCGCTCGCCGTCGGCGACGGCGCCTGGGCCGGGGCGCAACTGCACCGCTCGCTGGTTTTCGGATAGAGAGCAGCCACCGCAGGGCCTGCGGTGGAAGCCGAACGGACGCATCCGCCCTGCGTCGTTCGGCTTCCAGCCTTGTCAAATCGACTGCCCCTGTGCTTCGTTCGGTCCGAACGTAAGTTGGAGTGATCGATGGCAATAGCCCTCACCTGCTTCCAGGGTCGCGCCGGCGACCACAATGACCTGGCCATTCCGGGCGCCCGATCGATCGCCTCCCATCTCGCTCGAAGGCTCGGTCTTGAAACCGTCGTGATCGGAGAGCCGGAACCGGCGCTGAACGGCCATTGGACGGTCGAGCTCGAAGCCGCGATGCCGGCACTCCGGCGCATGCAGGATCGCTTCGACGCGGTTTACGCCGAAGGATCGTTCTCGCTGGCGGCGACGAGCCGTTGCGCGGTGTCGCTAGCAACCCTGCCTGCCGTCGCCAGGCACCATGACGATGCCGTCGTCGTCTGGTTCGACGCGCATGGCGATCTGAACACACCTGATACCAGCAGCACCGGCTATCTCGGCGGGCTGGCGCTTTCGGGGCCGTGCGGCCTCTGGAAATCCGGCCTTGGGCACGGTGTCTCCGTTCGCAATGTCGTCCTGGTCGGGCAGCGCGACCTCGATCTGTTCGAAGTTAGCCTCATCGCTGTGGGGCACATCCCGCATATCCGCCCCGGCGCCGACCTTGCGCAGAAGCTTGCCGAGGCCGTCGCCGGCAGGCCTGTCTATATCCATCTCGACTGCGACGTGCTGAACCCTGGCATCGTCCCGACCGATTATCAGCATGACGACGGGCTGTCGCTCGACGACTTGCGCGCGGCCTGCGAAGTCCTTGCCAAGAGCAAAGTCGTCGGCTTGGAGATCGCAGAGTTTCAGAACGCCTGGTCGGAGGGCGGCGAACCGGTGACGCCTGAACCGTTGATCGAGGCACTGGAACCGCTTCTGCAAAAGCTGCGCCGCTGACCTCGCCCTCGGCAGGCTGCCAACGCTCCTCATTGCGGACAGCCGGTTTGGGCGTAGCATGATCCTCCTGCTTGCGTTCGGTATCGGCTGCAATGACGCTCAGATCGGTCCTTCTTGCCTGCGCCTGTCTGCTCGGCGGAAGCGCCTCCGCCAAGCCGCTATCGGTCGATCTCGAACTGGTGCTCGCCGTCGACGTCTCCTACTCCATGGACCTCGACGAGCAGCGGCTGCAGCGGCAGGGTTATGTCGCCGCCTTTCTCGAGCCCGAGCTAATCGAGGCCATCGAGAACGGCCCGCTCGGCCGCATCGCCGTCACCTATGTCGAGTGGGGCGGCTCGGCGGTGCAGGTCACCCCCTGGACGCTGATCGACGGTCGCGGCACGGCGGCGCAATATTCCGAGCTCCTGCGTCGGCAACCGATCCGGCGGATCGCCTTCACCTCGATCTCCAACACCCTTGCGTTCACGCGACGGCTGTTCGATTTCAGCCCCTTCGAGGGCAGCCGCCGCGTCATCGATATCTCCGGCGACGGCCCCAACAATTCCGGCGTCCCGGCGCCGGTCGCCCGCAATTCCACCGTCGCCCGCGGCATCGTCATCGATGGCCTGCCGATCATGCTGAAAACACACGCAGCCTCGGACTCAGCCTCCATCCCCGACCTCGACGCCTATTACCGCGAATGCGTGATCGGCGGCGACGGTGCGTTTCTGGTGAAGGTGTCCGATAGCGGCGAGTTCGCCAGCGCCATCCTGCGCAAGCTGATCACCGAGATCTCCGGCCTGGAGGTAAGTCGCATGGAGCCGGCCACCGTGCGGCCGGTTCAGGCCGGCAGCGGCTACAATTGCTTCATCGGCGAGGAGATGCAGGAGCGGATGATCGGACGGTAGACACAATCTTGCTGCCCTGTTGCCGTGGAGCGTCCTTCTGCCCTCAAGTGATGCGGCTTGGAGGCAGGATGCTCTAGTCCGCCACATCCCCACCCGTCATCCTCGGGCTCGACCCGAGGATCCATGCGCGCAACGTAAAACACTCAGGCCACAGTTCTGGATGCTCGGGTCAAGCCCGAGCATGACGGAGGGCCAGGTGCGCCAGCTAAGGCACGCGGCGCTATGCGCCATCAGCGCGGTTGCAGGCGCGCCGCTTCAGTCAACGACCGGGATCTCCATCCACAGCCAACAACAGGCAACGTGTTGACTCTGAAATTGCAGGAGCATGAAACGGCTCTCCGACCGAACACTCCGATTTCAGACTGACAAGCAGACACGAAAGCAGACTATGCCTCACTACCTGACCGAACTTTACAGCGCCAAGCCGGCGTGGCTTGCCCTTTCAAGGCAGGGACGCCAGCAGTTCTTCACCGCGATCGGCTCCGCCATGCCGGCGCTGACGGCGCTCGGCGTGGAGCTGATCACCTTCGGCAAGGTCGACCAGTCCAAGCTGCACGCGGCCTCGCAGACCTTCTTCGCGGTGTGGCGCTGTCCGGATGCGACGGCGCTGGAAGCGCTCGTTTCGGGTATCGCGCAATCCGGCTGGCATGAGTATTTCGACACGATCAACGCCGGCGGCAAAGGCATCGATTTTGCCGGCCACCTTACGCAGCTCGGCGAAGCCGCATAGGTCCTGCCTGTGTCCCGCTTCCTTAACTCGAGATCGGCTTGAGAGGGCTGTAGAAAACGATCTCCGGGTCGTTCTCGTCCGGATTGTCGATATAGCCACTCGGCCGAAAACCGGCCCTGATCAGCAGATCCTGCATGACGCGGTTGGACATGTTGGTCGAGGTAAAGAGTTTTGAGCCGGCGCACATCGCCTGGAAATGCCCGATCAACGCCGCGCCGAGACCACGCCGGCGATGGGAGGCTCCGACCATCAGCATCTCGATGAAGGCGTGACCAAAGAAGTGGCGGGTCAGCACGCCATAGGCCGCAACCTCGCCATCGATCTGGACCAGATGGCAGCAGCCATTTTCCAGCCAGCCGGCGATATCAGCGCATCGTGTTGGGTCGCCCGCCGCAACGGTGTCGATCGCACAGAGCGCCGGATGGTCATCCTTGACCGCAGGTCGAATTCGCATGGCCCGGTTCCGCAATTTTCGCGGGAACCTACGGCGATTGAGCGATCCACGCAATGACGATGGAATGCGGGCCCCAAAAGGGCGCCATCCCCGCCGCCAGCGGTCGCCGGCGGCGGGGATGGCGCCTTAGCGCGGCGACAGTTGTACGTAACGGTTACGAAGTGGGACGCTTGGCGCGCGCAGTTGCGCGCCTCGCGGCGGCAAATATTCGGTGGATGAAGCACGCCCGATCATCGGATTGCCATCCGCCACCGCTTCCGCGTAACAAGCGGTTGCCATTAGTATCTCGCCGCGAAACTGCCGGCGCTCGCAACAAGGGCGCGACAGAAAAGGGACGCATGAAATCGACCAAGAAGGACAGCGGGCAAAAGACCGGCAAGGCCGGAACGCTCTTGCAACAACTTGCAAGATCGCCCGAGAAGCTGTTTTCAGGGTCGTTTCGCCAGCAAATCGCCGCACTTTGCTTCCGCCCAACGAAAAATGGCAGCGGCATCGAAATCCTGGTGGTCACTTCGCGTGAGAGCGGTCGCTGGGTCATTCCCAAGGGATGGCCGATGAAGCGCAAGAAGCCATACGAGGCGGCGGAAATCGAGGCCTGGCAAGAAGCCGGCGTGCGCGGCAAGGTCAGGAAAAAGCCGGTCGGCAGCTACACCTACCTGAAATCGCTCGATGACGGCGACGTCGTGCCCTGCGTGGTCGATATCTTTCAGATCGAAGTCGATGAAGTGGCGGATGATTTCAAGGAACGCGGCGAGCGCGTTCTTGCCTGGGTCAGTCCCGACGAAGCAGCGCGCCGTGTGCGCGAAATCGAACTGAAGTCACTGCTGGTCGAATTCGTGCCGCGCTGAACGATGGCTTCCTGCGGCCACGCCCAAACCGCAAACACTCGCCCCCACATTGACGACAGATTGCCGCAATCGGCGGTTCGGCCTTTGGCGCCGGCGCCAACAGCGCCTATATGAGGCCGGCAAAGCCGAGGGCCGAAGCCGGGGTAATAAGATGAACGATGAACTGCAGGGCCGCGCCGTCCATGTCGCGGCGATCCGCGAACGGGCGGAAACCGAGATGAAGGCGATCGGCGTCGACGAGACTTTCATCGGTCATCTGGTCGATACGTTCTACGCGCGCGTGCTCGCCCATCCGGAGCTTGGGCCCGTCTTCGACGCCAGGCTTTCGGGCCGCTGGCCGGAGCATATGGAAAAGATGAAGAGCTTCTGGTCGGCCGTCGCCTTCCGCAACGGCGCCTATGGCGGCAAGCCGGTGCAGGCCCATGTCGGCGTCGCCAACATGACGCCGGATCTCTTCCCGAAATGGCTGGAACTTTTCTCCACCACCCTCGATGACATCGCGCCCAACCATGAAGCCAAGGCCTGGTTCATGGCAACGGCCGAGCGCATTGCCCGCAGCCTGACGCTCTCACTGTTCTACAATCCCACCCTCGACGACCCCGCGCTGAAGCGCGGGTGACGACCGGGCCTTGCCCTGCCGTCAGAGCAAACGGCCCGCGATCAGGATTTCCTCGGCCTCGTCAAAGGACATTGCGAAAACCCTTTTGCCCAGCTCGAAGCTGAAACCGGCCCGGGCAAAGGCGGAAAGCTCCTTCGTCGTGCGCTTCTCGTCGAGATCGATCTTGCGGAACGGGCCGAAGGCGCGCTTTCGCGCCAGAACGACGGCGGCATAAAGGTCGTCGGCCTCCGCAACGGCCGCGGCAACATCGGTTTTCGCGATGCCCTTCTGCGACAGTTTCTGCGCGATCGCCCGCTTCGACTTGCCGCCGCGCATGCCCGAGCGAGTCTTGATCTCGGCATAGGCCTGATCGTCGAGCGCGCCATTGTCATAGGCGAAGGTCACGGCGGCAGCGGCCAGAAGTTCCACCTGGGTGGTGCCGATATCCTCGAACTTCTCCCGCGCCTTGCGCGCGATCGCATCGAAAAGCTGCTTCTCCGTCAGCATCTGGCGGTGAAGCCGATAGGCCGCGGAATTGCGCGCCCAGGCATACATGCGTGGCGTCGGCTGATCCGATTGCTCTGTCTCGTCGTTGAGGTCCAAGCCTGCCCTACCCTGGTAGTGACCACAGTCAGCAACAGCCGATCGCAATCCGACGGATCGGATCAGTGCCGCATTGAAATGCGAAATGACCTGACTCTCCCGGACAAGGCAATTGCGCCGCCAACCCGGCTCACAGTTTTCGCGGGCGTTGTTCCGTTGGAATGGTGGCGAGCGCACCGAAAGGCGGGCGCGGGCATGAGGGGCGCGGCGACGGAAGGGCCGCGCGGATCTTTCGAACCGGTGGCCCTCCGTTCTCGCGGTCGCTAGTCGAACTTCTCGGTGCTGTCCGCCTTACCCTTCACCCAGTAGCCGGAGGCCTTGAGCCAGGTGAGCGGCAGGCCACGCTCCTCGACGAAGTGGGTGCGGATCGCCCGTGTCACCGCGGCCTCGGCTGCGATCCAGACGAAGGTGCCGGGCTCGAGCTTCAGCGAACGCACGACCGAGAGCAACGCCGAAGGGTCGCTCGCCCTATCGAGCGGGCGATAGGCCCAATGGGTCGTGAGCGCCGCTTCGGTGCGGAAGACCTGCCGTTCGTCCGGCCCGGTGACAGCGGCGATGCTGGTGATCTCGTGGCCATCAGGCGTCTCTTCGATCCGCCGCCCGATGGCCGGCAGCGCCGTTTCGTCGCCGATCAGCAGCCAGCGCCGGAAATCTCCAGAGACGACCGCCGAACCGCGCGGGCCGCCGATTTCGAGGTGATCGCCGACCGCAGCGTTCATCGCCCAGGCGGTCACGGGTCCTGCCTCATGCAGCGCGAAATCGAGCGCCAGGATGCGTGCGTCGTTGTCGTAGCGCCGGGGCGTATAGTCCCGGTGCTCCACGGTGCCATCGGCGCCGGGCACGAAGATCTTGATGTGGTCGTCCGCCCCGAGGCTGACGAAGTCCGCGAGATCTTCACCGGAAAGCGTGATCCTCAGCATGCCGGGCGTAATACGCTCGATGCCGGAGACGACGAGAGACCGCCGCCTGAGCTCATGGCGAACACGCTCGATGCGCGGCGCAGCAAGGTTGGAATAGTTGAGAGGATTGTCCATTTGCATCCCTTAGGGGGCTCGAAAACCTCGATCCGCAGGACACAGTCGCGCAGATCGAAGCCGCTTCAAGCCGTTCGATCATACGCGTTGAGTGACGTTAACGCTTACGTGGCCGGGATACGCCCGGTCATGTCACGCCTTCTGTCTACCGGAAGGGCCTGCACCGATCAATGCGTCATCCTGATCACATCTTCGTGGTGGCGCCAGCCAAAAGAAAAACGCGCCCGCCGTAGCGGACGCGTTCTTTTTCTGAACCGGAAGCTTGGCGTCTCAGGCAGCCAGCGCCGCCGCTTCGCCGCGGACGAGATCGCCGAGGCGCCGAATGCCCTCGTCGATCATCTGGTCGTTGGCGCAGGAGAAGGAGACGCGCAGCGTATTTTCGCCCGAGCCGTCGGCAAAGAAGGCGCGGCCGGGCACGAAGGCGACCTTCACCGTCTCGATCGATTTCGCCAGCAGTGCCGCACCATCCATGCCCTTCGGCAGCGTCACCCAGACGAACATGCCGCCTTCCGGCTTCGTCCAGGAAACACCCTCGGGCATGTACTTTTCGAGCGCCGCCAGCATGGCGTTGCGGCGCTGCTTGTAGACCCGGTGGATCTTGGCCACCTGCTGGTCGAAGCCGCGCTCGGCAACCGTGCAGATCGCCATCTGGTTGATCGTCGAGGAATGGAGATCGGCCGCCTGCTTCAGAAGCACCAGTTTGCGGATCACCTTTTCCGAGGCGCAGACCCAGCCGACGCGAAGGCCCGGGGCCAGCGTCTTCGAGAACGAGCCGCAATAGATCGTGCGGGTGTTGTTGATGTCGCCCTTGCGCGCGATTTCGAGCGCCAGGATCGGCGGCACCGGCTCGCCGTCGTAGCGCAGCGACTGGTAGGCCGCGTCTTCGATGACGGCGATGTCGAGGTCTTCGGCAAGCGCCAGCACGCGCTCGCGGCCGGCCCGGTCGACGGTCTCGCCGGTCGGGTTGGCGAAATCGGCCGACAGATAGGCGAACTTGACGCGGCCGCCCGCTTCGCCTGCCGCCTGGCGGTAGGCTTCCGGCGTGCGGTTGCCGTTCGGGTTCAGCTGGTCGTAGGTCGGCTCATAGGCGTTGAAGGCCTGCAGCGCACCGAGATAGGTCGGCCAGGTGACGAGTGCGGTATCGTTCGGCGACAGGAACAGCTTGCCGAGATAATCGAGGCCTTGCTGCGAACCCGAAGTGATGAAGATGTTGTCGGCGCCTGCGGGAATGCCGATTTTTTCCATCTGCTTGGCGAGCCATTCGCGCAGTGGCTTGTAGCCTTCGCTGACCGAATACTGCAGCGCCGCGCCAACGGCCGGGCCTGCGAAGATCTCCGCATAGGCGTCCTTGAATTCCGCATCCGGAAACAGCGCGGGGTCGGGAATGCCGCCGGCAAACGAGATGATGTCAGGACGATCGAGCAGCTTCAAAAGTTCGCGGATTTCCGAGGCGCGCATCCGGCTCGAGCGCGTCGCGAAGATGTGTTCCCAATCCAGCATGGGGTGTTTCCTCAGAGATTATTGGTGCGGAAAGCGGTTCTCCGCTTTCTCCCGCGTCGTTGTAGAGCGCCGTGCTTTCAGGTGAACGCACAAAGGACGCTCGGGCATTTTCGTTCTAGAGCATCTTTCCACTTCAAGCGATCCCACTTGAGAGCGCGACGCTCTGGACGGCGAAGCGACAGGACCACGATGGCTAATTTATGTCAATATTATTGACCTAAATCCGTGCGTTTTTCGGGCTTTTTGGGCTCTTCGCACGTTGCGTCCGGGGCCTGACGTTACGTCAGTCCAAGCCGAATGCCACGCGGCCCCGGGCAAAGCAAGCCACTGCGTAACTGTTACGCTCTTGCCGCCTGCCTCTGCCGGGCGCACAGTCATGCGTCCACCGATTGTGTTTCATGGCAGCGCCGTCTGTCCGGACGGACGTCAACGGCCGCTGCAGCGCTTTCACGTGCCGCATGATTTGCCCTCGGCTCGATCCGATCGCAGGCCCGATCGCAGCAATGACGCGGCACAAAGGTCCCGATCCACTGGCGATATGGAGCGACATGCCATGAGCAAGCATCCAATATCCGATCAACCCGAACAGAACGGACAGCCTCAGAACGAACCGCTTTTGAGTGTCAGCCGCCGCGACCTGCTGCTTGGTGGCAGTGCATTGGCCGCAGCGGCGCTGACCGTCTCCGCCCCCGCGGCGCACGCGCAGCAATCAGCAGCGCCTGCCGCCGGCGGCGGCAAGCCGAACATCCTGATGATCATGGGCGACGATATCGGCTGGCTCAATCCGAGCATCTATCACCGCGGCATGATGGGCTATCGCACGCCCAACATCGACCGCATCGGCAATGAGGGTGCTCTCTTCACCGATTGGTATGGCGAGCAGAGCTGCACCGCCGGGCGCGCCGCCTTCATCACCGGCCAGTCGCCGATCCGCACCGGCCTGACGAAAGTCGGCCTGCCCGGCGCCGATCTCGGCCTGCAGCCGGAAGACCCGACCGTTGCCGAACTGCTCAAGGCGCAGGGCTATGCCACCGGCCAGTTCGGCAAGAACCACCTGGGCGACAAGGACGAGTTCCTGCCGACCGCCCACGGCTTCGACGAGTTCTTCGGCAACCTTTACCACCTCAATGCCGAGGAGGAGCCGGAAAATCCCGATTATCCGAAGAGCCCGGAATTTGCCAAGCGCTTCGGCCCGCGCGGCGTCATCCACTCCTATGCCGATGGCCGGATCGAGGATACCGGCGCGCTGACGAAGAAGCGCATGGAAACGGTCGACAGCGAGTTCCTGGCGGCCGCCCTCGATTTCATCGACCGCCAGCACAATGCCCAGAAGCCGTGGTTCTGCTATTTCAACTCGACCCGCATGCATATCTTCACGCACCTGAAGGCAGAGTCTCAAGGCAAGACCGGCAAGGGTCTCTACCCCGACGGTATGGTGGAGCATGACGGCCATGTCGGCGAGCTGCTCAAGAAGCTCGAGGATCTTGGCGTTCTCGAAAACACCATCGTCATCTACACGACCGACAACGGCGCCGAAGTGATGAGCTGGCCGGATGGCGGTACGACACCGTTCCGCGGCGAGAAGGCCACCAACTGGGAAGGGGGATATCGCGTTCCGATGCTGATCCGCTGGCCGGGCGTCATCAAGCCGAACACGGTCTATAATGACATGTTCTCGCATTACGACCTGATCCCGACCTTCTGCGCCGCCGCGGGCGAGCCGGATATCGTGGCGAAGTGCCTCACCGGCTATGAGGCCGGCAGCAAGACGTTCAAGGTCCACCTCGACGGCTTCAACCTGATGCCCTTCTTCCGCGGCGAAGTGATGGATTCGCCCCGGCGCGAATTCCTCTACTGGAACGATGACGGCGAACTGGTGGCGATCCGGGTGCAGGACTGGAAGGTCAACTTCAAGATCCAGGAACACACCGGCATCGGCGTCTGGCAGCGCGAATTCACCAGCCTTCGCGTCCCCTGGATCATCAACATCCGCGCCGACCCCTTCGAGCGCGGCCCGGAATCCTTCGAATACGACCGCTGGATGGCAGAGCGCGCCTTCATCCTCGTGCCCTCGCAGGCGCTGGTCGCCAAGTGGCTGGAAAGCTTCAGGGAGTTCCCGATCCGCCAGAAGCCGGCAAGCTTCAATCTCGACGAGGTGATGGACAAGCTCTCGACCGGCGGCAAACAATAGGCATGATGCCCCTCGCCGCTTCCATCTCGCAGGGCAGCCTCTGCGGGATGGCGGCGGCGGAAGAAGCCGCACCCGTTGCCGGAGAGTTCAAAGGAACGAAATTGCGGACAGAGGAGCTGAAGAGTAGAATTTCGCCCTTCATTCGACCGGAGGGACTAGGCCATGAGACTGTTTATCCTGTCGGCTGGCGCCACCCTGGCGCTGGCATCCGCAGCCTTTGCGGCACCCACGGCGCCCGCGACGCAACCCCTGAAGATCTCCAAGGAGTGCAGCCAGTTCACCGGCGACACGCCGAGCTTCTGCACCATCACGGAATCGAACCTTGAGGCGATCCCGGCGGGCACCAAGATCCTCTACTACGGACCGGTGATCACCAATCCGCTCTTCTCCAGCAGCAATGCGGTCATCGCCGTCGGAAACGGCGACTCGGCGCTCGGATACTGCATCGTCTACGAATCGGCCAGCCCGCCGCTTGGAACCTGTGCGTTTCATGCGGGCAGCGGCACGCTCGCCGGTTTCCAGGCGATCGTGAAGGTCACGGTCGACGACAAGCAGATCTGGCACTGGGACGGAGGCTACGTCCTCGGCGCCACCCAGGCCGCCAAGTGAGACGTTAAGAAGCCGGTCTCGCCGGCTGTTTGACATGAGTTCAGGGCGTGACACCTGATCAGGTGACATTGGCGGCGAGGCCGACGTTCGCCACGGACGTCAGTCGCGGATCGATCGGATCGGATGGCTTCAAGCCTTCCGAAGAGAAATTCCAGTGTTTGCAATAGTGATCGGCACCGACGAACCGGTCGTCGAGCGGCCTGCGCCGCGCAGGCCTTGACAGTGGCAGGCGACTACCATCCGCTACGCTCGCTCTCTCATGGACCGCAGCCAAGACGAACGCATGGCCGAACCCGACGACACCCTCGCCTTTTACCGCGACAACGCCGCCACCTATGCCGCACGCGACCGCAAGCCGCCGACGGCGCGGCTCGCCGCCTTCATGCGCGCGTTGCCGCCGGGCGCCGCCGTCCTCGACCTTGGTTGCGGCGGCGGGGACGACAGCCTCGTCATGCTCGAAGCCGCTCTCGACGTCACCGCCTGCGACGGCTCGGCGGAACTGGCCCGCGAGGCGGAAAAGCGCATCGGTCGCAAGGTCAAGGTGATGAAGTTTCAGGAGATCGACTGGCACGACCGCTTCCATGGGATCTGGGCCGAAGCGTCGCTCCTGCACGTGCCGCGCGCCGAGCTCGCCGACGTCCTCGAGCGCGTTCATCGGTCGCTGAGGCCGGGCGGTGTTCTCCACGCGAGCTTCAAGGCCGGCGAGGCGGAGGGGTACGACCGCCTGGGGCGCTACTACAACTATCCTTCGGCAGAATGGCTTCGCACTTGCCTCCAGCACAGCCGCTGGTCGAACATCGAGATCAGCGAGGCCGATGGCGGCGGCTACGACGGCGAGCCGACCCGCTGGCTGCATGTCGCGGCAATCCGATCGGCCTGACGCCCGCTCAGCGCCCGAGTCTCGCCAACCTGCGTGTCCCCAAGGCCTGTCGCATGAAAAGGTGTCACACGCCAGGCTTTAAGCTCTTGTTTTCATGAACGTCGTCGCCGCAAAACCGCTGCACACTTCTGCCCGACAGGCATTCGATCCCCCACCGATGCAAGCGACGCCTACTTCGGCGCCGTTGCGAACATGGCGTCGACAAACCGCTTCGCCTCCGCCTGCTGCTCCCCAGAACTTCCGCGGGTGTAGACCAACGTTCTCCACGCGTCGCGTCCGCTGACGGCCACCGTCACTTCAACACGCGTATCCTCGACACCCAAAGCCTTCCCCGTTGCCTGCAAGGCTGTCATGTCGAGGACCGTGACTGGCTGCCACGCAGAGGTGATCTTGATATCCGAGGCCAAGGCGAACGCAAGCGCCTCCGCATAAACGGCGGTTTCGACGCCTTCGGACGGGAGCTGTTCGTGACCGAACACCGCCTCCGACAGAAGTTCGGCGGAAAAGAAATAGAAGGCGCGACCATCCTCGACTTCGAGTTCCTCGGGCTGCCAGGACGCTCCGATAGTTGCCGCCCTCTGCGTCACCGGATTGGACCAGGATTGGGTTGTGCGGAGGTTCCTCTCCATCTGCCGATCCTCCATCCCGAGCACGGAGGTGCCGACAAACAGAGCGGCCGAAACGGCGAGCGCGACCCCGAAACGAACCTCTGAGGGATCGGCAAGAACTGCCGGATTGCCATCGTCGTAGCTCGCGGGCTGCCCCAGGGCAACGCGCCGGTGCTGCCGGATTTGCGTGAACAGGGAAACGAAGGGAATGCCGAACCCCAGGCCCGCCACCCAGACCATGAACTCCCTGACCAGGAAGAACGCGAAGCGGTCGCGACCGGGCGGCACGGGAACTCGCACACCGACGATTGCCTTGCCGGGCGTGGTCCCCGTGACGGCCATGCTGATGGCAAGCACCACCGCGACGAGGGGCAACAACATCAAGCCCAGCAGCACGCTGGGCATGGAAACCATTCGCAGGTAGGTGCTCGGCGCGTAGAAGACAGCCCACAGACCGATGCCCGCGCCAAGCAGCGGGATAAACAGGAAATTGTCGATGAAGCGCGCCCAAAACCGCGGCCAGGGCCGGTAGCTGACGGCCGGCCTTGGCAGGACCGCGACCGGTTCGGCGACAGGTTCCAGCGCGCCCGGTTGCTCCGGCAGCGTTGCGAAGACCTCGGCAAGTTCGGGATGGCTTGCGGCCACCCGCCGTTCTTCCGCCCCTTCCCGCCAGACGACGGTCTCGTCCGCAATCTTGCCGTCTCGAATGAGGGTACGAACCTCGTCGTCACCGACAGGCCCATGTTGTTCTGGTCCTGCTGAGTAGTACCAAGCTGCCATGCTGTTGCCCCTTGCCTTGCGGCACGAGTAGCAAAAGCCATCGCAGCGGTAAAGTTGCGGAAATCAAAATGAACATTCCAGGAGTTGTCGCCGCGCCGTCGCCACAACAACAGCTCTGGCGCGCCGAAGCGGCAGCAGCCGGCACCGCGCATCGGCCGAACCCGGTATCCGATCCGCTTCGCCTCAGGCCTCGCTGCTAAAGTAACTCAGGATCAAAAGCGTGCAGATCGCTGCAACGATCAAGGCGTCGAAAAGTGCAAAATGCTCGAAGAACGAGAGCATGGCATTTCCTCCTTCCAACTAAACCTATGAGAGCACATATTTCCACGGTTTGGAAGAAGAATACCGGGCTATACTGACGTTCAATCGATATTACTCGGCATTATTATTGCTCTGCAGCAAATTTATTTCGGCACCGCACAATACGACTTCAACATCGAGACCCGGCACAACTTGAAGATTCGGCTCTCGATCGGAATGCCGAACGACTTGATTTCCTTCAACCGCCCGGGACGCGCCGGCCCGCTTGGAGGTGACGCCAGTCCTGCCCGTGGCGGCCTTCAGTCGCCTTCGTCGACGAACGGCTCTGAGGAAAAAGCCCAGCGCCGGCGTCGCGGCAAACCGATTGACGGCGCTACCGGAAGATGTAGACATTAGTAATATCGAATAAAAAGATCCACCGGCCGGCGGGTCTATTTTCCAGGGGGTGCGCATGTCTGAACTGCAAGCGAACAACGCCCGCGCGGGCGGCGAAACGGCTGTCGCCGACAAGGACAAAAGCGGCTTGACGCGGCGCGAGGCGCTCATGAGCGGCGCGGCGTTTGCCGTTGCCGCCGGCATGCCGGCTGGCCTTGCCGCCTTCTCCCCAAACCCGGCCCTCGCCAATGGCACGACACCGCCGAACATCGTCTACATCATCGCCGACGATCTCGGCTGGGCCGATGTCGGCTTCCATGGCTCCGACATCAGGACGCCCAATCTCGACAAGCTCGCCGAAACCGGCGTGACCGTCGACGAATTCTACACCCAGCCCATGTGCACGCCGACGCGCGCCGCCTTCCTCACCGGCCGCTACCCCTTGCGCTACGGACTGCAGACCGGGGTCATCCCCTCGCCCGGCTCCTACGGGCTGGCGCTCGACGAATATCTGCTGCCTCAGGTGATGAAGGATGCCGGCTATAAAACCGCGCTTGTCGGCAAGTGGCATCTCGGCCACGCCAAGGTGGAATACTGGCCGAAGCAGCGCGGCTTCGATACGTTCTACGGTGCGCTGGTCGGCGAAATCGATCACTTCAAGCATTCCTCCCACGGGGTGAAGGACTGGTACCGGGACAACAAGCCGCTCGAGGAAAGCGGTTTCGACAACACGCTCTTCGGCGATGAGGCGGCGCGGGTCGTGGAAGGGCATGATGCCGCCGCTCCCCTGTTCCTCTACCTCGCCTTTACCGCGCCGCACACGCCGTTCCAGGCGCCTGAGGATTATCTCGACCGCTACAAGCACATCGCGGATGAAAACCGCCGCGCCTACGCGGCGATGATTTCCGTGCTTGACGATGGCATCGGCAAACTGGTGGCAGCGCTCGAAAAACGCGGCATGCGCGACAACACGCTGATTGTCTTTCACAGCGACAATGGCGGCGTGACAAGCTCGCTCTTTGCCGGCGACAACAAGGTCAGCGGCGGATTGCCGGCGAACAACGGCCCCTACCGCGACGGCAAGGGCACGCTCTACGAAGGCGGCACCCGCGTCGCAGCGCTTGCCAACTGGCCGGGAAGGATCAAGCCGGGCAAGGTCGGCGGCATGGTCCATGTCGTCGACATGTACCCGACGCTCGCAGCCATCGCCGGTGCGCCGCTCGGCAAGAACAAGCCGCTCGACGGCATGAACCTCTGGCCGGCCTTGAGTGAAGGCAAACCTTCGCCGCGCGGGGAGCTCGTCTACAATGTCGATCCGCTGGTGCTGTGCGCAAGGACAATTGGAAGCTCGTCTGGAAGGCAGCCCTGCCCTCCAGGCTGGAGCTTTTCGACATCGCCGCCGACCCGTCCGAGACGAAGGATCTCTCGGCAGAGAACGGCGACAAGCTGCGCGAACTTCAGGACTGGATCACCAGGCTCGCCGGCGAAATGGTCCAGCCGCTTCTTCTCATGGATGCCGCGCGGCTGACCTTCTATGCACCGCCGGTCGTCGCCGACCCTGCGACGCTGTTCAGCCTTGGAGATTGATTATCAGCGAAGGTCGCGCAAGCGCGGGCGCTTGCCCGCCTAAACCGGCGTCACGGATTTCACGCTGCCGGTACTATCGACGACGCAGTTGTATTTGCGGCCGCCTGCGTCGAGATCGACGCTGTAGCTTGTCGCGTCGAGCGCCCGGGAGCTCGTCGGTAGCACCTTGGTGCTTTCGAGCTTCGCCGTGCCCGCGACCGCGTTGGCGCAGATCAGCTGCAGGTCGGCCGGCGCCGTCTGCAGGCTCGTGCGCGCCATATCCTCAGGTTTGGGCGCTGACTGGCAGCCACCGATTATGGCCAGCGCCAAAGCCACGGGAACAAACCCCTTCGAACGCAACATCCCCTCGCTCACTATCTGTTCTCCCCTTTGAGTATTTGCCTGTCACTGGGTCCTGCGGGACGGATTGGCCACGCCTGACCCTGCGGCCAATTAAAAGCACTCGCCACCCCTGTTCGAGCGACGTCATACCCCCTTGTAGAGTGCTGCCCCCTGCATCAGCACGATCACCTTGGCGCCGATCTCGATGCGGGAATGCAGGTCGGTGACGTCGTCATTGTTCATGCGGATGCAGCCGGACGAAACGTCGAGCCCGATCGTCCAGGGCTCGACCGTGCCGTGGATGCGGTAGATCGTGTCCTGGTCGCCCTCGTAGAGATAAAGCGCGCGGGCGCCGAGCGGATTGTCCGGCCCGCCGGGCATGCCGGCCGCCCATTTGGCGGCGTTCGGGTCGCGGGCCACCATCTCGGCCGGCGGTGTCCAGGTCGGCCATTCCGCCGTGCGTCCGACGCGCACGATTCCGGCCCAGCCGAAGCCCTCGCGGCCGACGCCGATGCCGTAGCGGATCGCCTGGCCGCCCGGCTGCACCAGGTAGAGGAAATGCTGGTTGCCGTCGATGATGATGGTGCCGGGTTGCTCCGCCGTGCGGAACGGCACCACCTGGCGGCGGAAGGCTTCCGGCAGCTGGTTGTTGCGGGCGAAGTATTGCCGCGCTTTCTTCTTGTCGTAATTCACCCACTTCTTGGTGCGGGCATCATAGATCTGCGTCTGTGCCAGTGCGGCCAGCGGACCGAGGCAGAGCGCAGCGGCAAGAACGGCAGCACCGAGCTTGCGCCGCGTCCATGCCGGCTGATCCTTGCTGACAGGACGGTTATGGTCGGATGTCGCGGTCATGGCTTGGCCCACCCGTCGATGCGCGCTGCGTTGTCCTCGGCCCATTTCTTCGCATAGTCGGCCGGCGCCTGCCGCTCGACCTCCAGCGCGTAGCTCATCTTCGTCACTTCCTCCGGCGAGAAATCCACCTTCTCCAGGAACTTCGCAATGTCAGGGTGCTTCTTGCCGAAGGCGGTGGCATAGGCGATCTGGAAATGCGCCGCCTCCCAGGCGGTCGAGGCGCTGGATTTCGACACCCAGAGCGGGTCGCTCGGCGGCACGATCTTCCACTTGGCGGCATCGTGCGGCGGCTCTTCGAGCCTGGCAATCTGGTGCAGCTCGAACACATGGTGCGGCGCGTAGCAGTAAAACACCATCGGCCGCCCGGTCGCGACCGCCGCGTCCACCGCCGCCATCGCCACTTCCTCTTCCGCCTCGAACAGCGTCAGGGTTTCGCCATAGCCGTAGCCCGCCGCCCGCGCCCGTTCGATACCGGTCGAAAGCCAGGTCGCAGCACCGATCCACATCTCGCCCTTGCCGTCGCCGTCAGTGTCGAGGATCTTGGTTTTCTCGGGGTCGCTGAGATCGGCGACCGTCTTGATCGTCGCGGCGGCTTCCGGCGTGGCGCAAAGCCCCTGCCAGGCCGGCACGCTGCGTTCCGTCAGCTGACCGACACCCTTGTCGGTCACGTATTTGCGCACGACATCCTCGAAATTCGGCCGCCAGACTTCGGGCTGGATATCGACCGTGCCCGTCTCGAAGCCGACGAAGGCATTGAGCGTGCCGAGCTCCTTGACCTCGGCATCGAGGCCGAACTTCTTGGCGATGCCGACCTTCAGGATATTGGCCGTCGCCTGGCCCGACGGCCAGTTCGGCATGGCGATCACCAGGTCGGCGGCAGTGGCCGGCACGGTCACGGATGCGGCAAGCATGACAGCCAGCGCCGCTGGCAGATACCTCGACTTTCCCTTCACAGTCCCCTCCGGCCTCGATTAATCGATGCGAATGACGTCGTGAATGCGTATCAGGAATGCGTCCAAGTTCCGGGGCAACACGAGGCGCGCGCCACGGCTATGCGAATGCTATCAAAGTGATACAGCGACCTTTGCGGGTCCGGTAAGACCGCGGCGCTGCAGTGTTCCCTGTGCCGTCTGCCGGCATCTTCGTTTCTTGGCCGGCAGGATGCATAGAACGACGGCCTTCGTCAACGATCCGGCTACACCGCACGTTGCATGGGGAGGGCCTCTTCATCGGCGTTCACGCCGCAGCACCGCGCGAGACCGCAAGCATTGCATGCCGGAGTTCGTGGAGCCTACGGCTCTGCCGCACGGGCAGCCTCTTTCCCGATGGCGCGCCGCGCCCTGAAATCGCGCAGGGCGAACTGGCCTGCAACCAACCAAATCGCCAGCTCAAGCGCAAAGGTCCAGTGCAGCAGGAAGTTCAGATACCAGGGCTTATAGACCGCCTGCACATGCACCAGGTTCACCCGGAGATCGGCGAAGGGAAAGAGCCAGCGGATATCTGCCGCGATCGAATCCATCACCAGATGCAGGAGCACGCTGATGAGCCCGACACTGACGAGGACGAGCTGATTGCGTCGCCCGGTGGCGATGAGGAGAAGCGCGATCGCCGCCGCCAGCACCAGCCAGAAGACCGGCGTATGCACCCAGTAGTCGTGATGCGGCGTGCGGCGCTGGTCGATCAGGTAGAAATAGGCGAGATCGAAATCCGGCAGAACGGAACAGAGCAGCCCGATGCCGAAGATGGCGCGGGCCTGCGAGGGATTGCGACGCGCAAAGGGGCGGCTCAGCAGATAGCCTGCCGGCAGATGGGCAATGAACAAGGCAGGTTTCCTCCTGAAGCGCAATCCCGCGGAACCGCGTCTTTCACACCCGCAGTCGAGACGTGAATGCTTGAGGATTTGCAACCGAAAATGTCGGATTCGTGGCTGTTGCCCACAGCCGCCGCTGCCAGCGGGTGCTACCAGTTGCCCGGATCAGCACTGTGATCGATGCTGGCGAATTCGTCGGCCTTTTCCCGGTCGAGCGTCAGGCTGGTGGCTTTCTTCGCCGCATCGGTGACGGCGTAGGTGAGCGGCGCCGGCTCGCGCGTCAGATACTGGTACATCAGAAGTGCTGCTTCCTCGGCGCTATCGGCCTCGAACTCTCTGACAACGCTGACGGAAAACTTGTGCATGGCCGGCCCCTGCTCTTTGAACGCACCTATGAGATGGCGCGCCCGCGCCCGGCGTCAATGCGTCACGGGCCCATCCGCCTTCTTCCAGGCGGCGATGCCGCCCTCGATATGGCAGGCGCTCGCGATGCCGGCTTGCTGTGCCGCCTCGACAGCCATCGCCGAACGCTCGCCATAGGCGCAGTAGAAGACGATGCGTTTGCCGGTCGCCTCCGCCAGTTCATGCAGCACGCCGCCGGTCGCGATGTTCTGCTCGAGATCCGGATAGGGCGCGTGCAGCGAGCCGGGAATGACCCCGTGCTTTTCCCGCTCGGCCTTCTCCCGGAGATCGACCAGCGCGATCTTCGCCCGGCCGCAGAGCGCCAGCGCCTCCTTGGCCGAAAGCGCCCAGCCACGCCGCGCGATCTCGTCCTGGTGCAGGCCGATATGGACGTTGGCCGGCACCGCCACATCCATCATCTTCGGGTTCGGCAGCTTGAGGTTGTTCATCAGGTCGACATATTCGTCGACGGATTTCACCCTGAGACGTGGATTGAAGTGCTTCTCTTCGCCGATGGTCGAAACCGTGTCGCCCTTGTAGTCGTGCGCCGGGTAGACGAGCGTCTCGTCCGGCAGCTTCAGGAGCTTGTTGAAGATCGAGTCATATTGCTGGCGCGGGTCGCCGTTCTGGAAATCCGTGCGCCCGGTGCCGCGGATCAAGAGCGTGTCGCCGGTAAAGACCCGCCGCCCCATGTCACCGCCCATCAGGAAGGAATAGGAATCGTCGGTATGGCCGGGCGTATAGAGCACGTCGAGGCTTAGACCCTCGATCGACACCCGGTCGCCCTCCGCAACCCGCATGGAAACGACGTCGGCCGCCGTCTGCTCGCCCATCACGGTGATGCAATGGGTCTGGTCGCGCAGCGCCCCGAGGCCGGTGATGTGATCGGCATGGAGATGGGTGTCCACGGCCTTGACCAGCCGGAGGTCGAGTTCGCGGACGAGCTGCAGGTAGCGCTCGACCTTTTCCAGCACCGGATCGATGATCAGCGCCTCGCCGCCCTGGCGGCTGGCGATCAGGTAGGTGTAGGTGCCGGACACGCTGTCGAACAATTGACGGAAGATCATCGGCGGCTCCTTGCATCGAGGCGTCATGCAACAGACGGCGGCCCGCCCCTCATCCGCACGGTGAGGGGATGCGCCCCTCATCCGCCTGCCGGCACCTTCTCCCCGCAAGCGGGGCGAAGGGACGTTGCCGGACGCCCGAGTTTGCCCTCTCCCCGTGCGGGGGGAGCTAAGCTTGCACCCACGACCGCGCCAGCCGCAACCTCCAAACGTTGGAGGAGGCGAAGAGCCGAGCGGGTACCGCATGTCTCCTTCTCCCCGCCTGCGGGGAGAAGGTGCCGGCAGGCGGATGAGGGGCATTTCCCTCACCGCGCGGATGAGGGGCAATTCCCTCACTGCGCGGATGAGGGGCACTTCCCTCACCCTTTGCCGATGCGACGCCTCAGCCCTTCGGCTGCGGCACGATGCGGATATAGGGCTTCGGAGCCTTCCAGCCTTCCGGATAGACCTTGCGGGCGTCCTCGTCGCTGACCGAACCGGCGATGATGACGTCGTCGCCCTGCTTCCAGTTCACTGGCGTCGCCACCTTGTGCTTGGCGGTCAGCTGCAGCGAGTCGATGACGCGCAGCACCTCGTCGAAGTTGCGGCCGGTGGTCATCGGATAGATGAGGACGAGTTTGATCTTCTTGTCCGGACCGATGACGAAGACGTTGCGCACCGTCTGGTTGTCGGCTGGCGTGCGCTTGGTCGGGTCGCCGGAAACAGGCGCCGGCAGCATGCCGTAGAGCTTCGAGACGGTGTAGTCGACGTCGGCGATCATCGGGAAGTTCGGCGCATGGCCCTGCGTTTCCTCGATGTCGGCGGCCCAGCCGGCATGCCGGTCGAGCGGATCGACGGAGAGGCCGATGATCTTGACGCCGCGCCGGTCGAATTCCGGCTTGATGCGCGCCATGTAGCCGAGCTCGGTGGTGCAGACGGGCGTGTAGTCCTTGGGGTGCGAGAACAGGACCGCCCAGGAGTCGCCGATCCAGTCGTGAAACCGGATGGTGCCATCGGTCGTTCCGACCTCGAAGTCCGGTGCGAGGTCATTGATTGCAAGCGTCACGATACCCTCCAATGTGTGTGTGCGCCGCGCCCGCCGGGCGCGATGGGAGCACTCTATTTTCTTGACAGCGCCGCGTCCGGCAAGGCGCCCAACGGCCGCTGCAATCCTCTGCTTTCGTCCATTGTTTACGCTCCGGCGACAACCGTCCGGAGGAAAAATTCCTTTAGAAAATCAAATCATTACGGCAGCCTTGGAGCACACCGGGAAGCCCGGCGCCAAGGCGCGATGCCCAGTGTGCCACTTTTGCCGCTTAAGGCAACCGGAAAGACGCAGCCATTGCAACCGGCCGGATCGAGGCTTGCATCATCGATCGTCGGTCGCCGCGGCAAGCCAGCCACGCGTCGAAATGTTGTCGCAACGTCAGCCTCGCCGCTGCACGCGTGTGCAGACGCGCCAAGCGCCATTGATCTTATCCTTGGCTATTCGACAATGCGGACATCGCTCGCCGGTTTCATCCGCCAATGCCGGAAGGTTCGCATCCGACGGGCGACTTGAGCAGGCTCGTATGCCTGTCGCTGCTACTCTTTCTTCATTCGGAATTTCTCGTGACAGCTGCCGCAATTCGTGGTTACCGCGTTGAACTGCGTCTTAAATGCTTCGAGATCCTGCGGATTGGCAGCGACGGCAGCGGCCGCATCCACCCGGAATTTCTCGGCAGCCGCCTTGAACGCGGTCATATCTTGCCAAATTGCCGGCAAGGCGGCCGTGTCTCCGGTTTCGCTGCCGGCGGGAAACAAGACGTCCACGTCGAATTTTTCTGCGTTCTCGCTAAGGCCCTTGAGGGCGGTCATGGCAACGGCAGCGTCAAACGGCTTTTCTCCCTTGACCATGGGAGCGACGGTGCCGACCAGTCTACCGCGCTCCTTCATGATAGCCTTGCGATCTGCAATTGGATCAGCGAAGGCGCTGGAGCCCGTAAGCGCGAGTGCGGCGATGGCAAGAATGAGCGTTCTCATGAGCAAACCCTCTAGATTGCGGTTGAGCGGCATGACGAAACCCAACCAAAATACACGCAAAAAATTCACCCCCCCAATTCACGCTTTCGTGTTGTTCTGGTTTGGAATTTCGCAATTCCGGAAGGAAAACCGCTGCAAACTTTCCCTGGAATTGCTTGTCTTATGACATTGGCTGCCGAACAGGTCAGAAMGGAACCGCTGCGGGAGGGTCGCCGCCCTCCCGCAGCGGCGAGGGTCGGATCGTTGGAATTGCGGACCTTTTGATGGGTCGAGCTAGAGTCGGATCGCCNGGAACCGCTGCGGGAGGGTCGCCGCCCTCCCGCAGCGGCGAGGGTCGGATCGTTGGAATTGCGGACCTTTTGATGGGTCGAGCTAGAGTCGGATCGCCCTCGTCTTTCCCTTGAGGCCTGAACGGATACCCGGAGTTCGGCTCCGGATGACAAGCACAGGACAAGCGAAAGATGATGAACGATAGCATCGGGGTCGACATCTCGAAAGACCATCTCGACGTCCACAGGCTGAGCGACGGTGTGAGCCGGCGCTTCGCCAACGACAGCCGTGGCCATAGGACATTGATCGGCTGGCTGGAGGGGATGTGGTGAGGAAGCCGAAAAGCTCATATTCGCGCTCACCATAGNACATCTCGAAAGACCATCTCGACGTCCACAGGCTGAGCGACGGTGTGAGCCGGCGCTTCGCCAACGACAGCCGTGGCCATAGGACATTGATCGGCTGGTTGGAGCGGCCTGGGCTGCGTATCGTCTGCGAGCCGACAGGCCCCTATCATCGGGMCCTTGAGCACAGGCTGGCAGAGGCGGGCTTCGCGCKGGTCAAGGTCAATCCGCGTCAGGCGCGGCGATTTGCCGAGGCCACCGGCAGGCTCGCCAAGACCGACCGGYTGGATGCTGCGATGCTCGCCCGCATGGGGGCGTTGCTCGAACTTCAGGCGCGGCCGGCGCGAGGCCCGACCCTCAACGATCTCAAGGACCTGCRCATGGCCCGCGAGGCATTGGTGAAGAACCGAACGGCSGCCAGGAACAGGGCGAAAAACCTGACCTTGCCGATCCTCAAGCGCCACAACGCCGAACAGCTCAGGCAGATCGAGCGCCAGATCGCGGCCCTCGAAAACGAGATCATGGCGCTCATCAAGGTCGATCCCGACCTCGCACGACGCTTCGACATYCTCGTCTCGATCCCGGGCGTGTCAGCAATCACCGCCTTCGCGCTTCTCATCGACATGCCCGAACTCGGTACACTCGACCAGGCCCAGGWCGCTTCCCTCGCCGGCCTCGCTCCGGTCGCTCGCCAGTCCGGACAGTGGATCGGCCGCGCCTTCATCCGCGGCGGCCGGGCCAATGTCCGACGAGCACTCTACATGCCCGCGCTCGTCGCCATCCGCTTCAATCCCGACCTCAAGGCCAAATACGACCGGCTCAAGGCCGCCGGAAAAGCCTCAAAACTCGCCATTACCGCCGTCATGCGAAAGCTCATCATCATCGCAAACGCATTGCTCAGGGATGGCCGCATATGGGAACCAACCCGTACTTGACCAACACGGATACTCTNCGGCCGCGCCTTCATCCGCGGCGGCCGGGCCAATGTCCGACGAGCACTCTACATGCCCGCGCTCGTCGCCATCCGCTTCAATCCCGACCTCAAGGCCAAGTACGACCGGCTCAAGGCCGCCGGAAAAGCCTCAAAACTCTCGCCATTACCGCCGTCATGCGAAAGCTCATCATCATCGCAAACGCATTGCTCAGGGATGGCCGCATATGGGAACCAACCCGTACTTGACCAACACGGATACTCTGGGACCGCCGCTCTCTACTGCAGCAGCGCACAGAACGTCGCGAGATCGACATTGCCGCCACTGATCACGATGCCCACTCTTTGCCCGGCGCAGGGAAGCACGCCCTGCAGCACGGCGGCCGCCGCCAGGCATCCGGTCGGCTCCACGATCATCTTCATGCGCTCGGCGAAGAAGCGCATGGTCTCCACGAGTTGGGCGTCGCTCACCGTGACGATCTCGCGGACACCGCGCTTGAGGATCGGGAAATTGTGTTCGCCGATATGATTGGTGAGCGCCCCGTCGGCGATCGATTTCGGCACCGGGATATGGACGATCTCGCCCTTCCTGAGCGACTGCTGGCCGTCATTGCCAGCCTCCGGCTCGACGCCGACGACGACCGCGCCCGGCGAACGCTCCTGGGCGCTGAGTGCCGTGCCGGCGAGCAGGCCCCCGCCGCCGAGCGGCGTGACGATCAGGTCGAGTTCGCCCACCTCCTCGATCAGTTCCAGCACCGCCGTGCCCTGCCCGGCGATCACATCAGGATGGTCGAAGGGCGGGATGAGGACGGCATCGCGCTCGGCCGCCAGCTTCGCGCTGATCGCCGACCGGTCCTCGGTGTAGCGGTCATAGAACACGACATCGGCGCCATAGCCGCGGGTCGCCGCCACCTTCATTTCGGGCGCATCCTTCGGCATCACGATCGTCGCGGCAACACCCTGCAGCCGTGCGGCATAGGCGATCGCCTGCGCATGATTGCCGGAGGAGAAGGCGACGACGCCGCGCTTCTGGCCGCCTTCCTGCAAGGCGGCGATCGCATTGTAGGCACCGCGGAATTTGAAGGCGCCGGCGCGCTGGAAATTTTCCGCCTTGAAGAAAAGCCGCGCGCCGGTGGCGGCATCGGCTGTACGCGAGGTCAGCACCGGCGTTCGATGCGCCATGCCGGCGATGCGGTCCCGTGCCGCCTGCACGTCGTCGAAAGTTGGAAGGCGCAATGCCGCCTCTGCCGCTGAAACTGCCATGAGCCTCTCCCTGAGCTTGCCACTTCCGAGGCTATTGAATGCGGTCCTGCAAGGCAAGGATGCCAGCGCGGCTACCCACTGCTGGAAACGACGGTGCGGTAGTGATCGACCGCGAAGCTGAAAAGCACCTTCAGCATGAACAGGGCCGACACCGCCGCCATCGCCGGCGTCAAGCCCGGCAACAGCGGCAAGCCAGTGAGGCCGACCGCCAGCAGCAGCCCGCCGACAAAGGTCTGTGCGGCGCGTCCCGCAAGCAGATTGACGACCGCGGCCACAGCGATCGTATAGGCCCAGACGGCGACCGCAGCACCGAGCCCGGTGCCGACGAGCAGCGCGACGATGACCACATGGAAGTGGATCGCGATGAAGATCCAGCGATTGCGCGGCCGCGCCGCGTAGAAGTCGAGGGCGTGAAGTTGGCGATGCAGCCGGCGGCGATATCGAGGACGAGGACAAGCGCCAGTGCCGCCCGCCACCAGGCAAGGCCTGCCAGCATCTGGCCCGCCGACAGGGCAAAGGTGGCCGCAACACCGACACCGAACAGGAGGATCGCCAGCAGATAGGCCGGCGGCTGCTATTCACCGAACATGTCGTGAAGCTGGGGATGTATGCGAAGAGATCTCATGAAGGCCACACCGCCACACTGAAGAGTTGGCCACTGTGAGCAGACCCGGCCAGGGCGCAAGCAGCTAACCGTAACGCGCGGCCGGTTGCGACCTTGGCCTGCACCCTGTTTGCAGGCCCCGGCTTGCAAGCCGGTTGCCCGTACTAGGTTGCGACCCTCTTGACGGCCGTCATGATCTCCGCGGCGCTCGGGAACACGCCCAGTTCGTCGGGGCCGAAGCGCGCCTCGATCTCGCTCCAGCTGATGATGCCGGCTGCATCGACCAGGAAGTGGCCGACCAGTTGCGTGCCGTGTTCGGCAAAGATGCGCAGATCGGTCTCGTCCGGCTCGAAGCCTTCGCGTGCATTGAGCAGCTTATTGGCCTGCATCGGATGCATCGGTTCGGCGAGCTCGCCTGTCGGGTTGATGCGCGCTGCGGCGAAATCGGCAGGCCGCGTGCGATGGGGCCATTGCGGCGTCTCCGTACTTTCGGGCGGAAGCAGCGCGGCCTGTGGCGCGCCGAAATCCCTGTGCGTCTGGCAGTCCGGATCCGCAAGGACCGTGACCGGCGTCGGCTGGAAGCGGAAATAGAGGCGCGCCCGTTCGACAGGAGTATTGACCACCGCCAGCGTTTCCACGCCGACGGCGCGCAATGCCGGCTCGACGGAGGAAAACTGCCGCATCTGGCGCCGGCAGAACGGGCAGTGCAGGCCGCGGAACAGGCCAATCAGAAACGGCCGGCCGCGAAGGCTCGCAAGCGAAACCGGATCGTCCCGATTGGCGCTTGCAAGCTCGAAGGCGGGTGCGGGTTGTCCCGGCTGCAACGGCTGCACTCTCCGGTCTGCCATCTGCTCCCCCAGTCGACGCCCCTGCGCCGCTCCGTCCCTGCCCGTGATTTTCGCTCCCATTGCCGCCCGCCCCGAGGCCGGGCCATGGCGGAAGATAGCCCCACCCTATCACAGGTGGACGCACGGCCCACGCCGAATGGTGATCTGCATGGCGTTTTGTGCCGCCGGTGCTAATCGAGCCAATCACCCAGCAGCTTCGCGAGCGCCGCGACACCCTGACCGATCTGCGGCACTTCGAGGCTTGCGTAGCCCATGACGATGCCGGCGCGGTCCGGCCGGTGACCGGCTTCATCGGCGCCGTAGAGGGGCGAGATCGGATAAAGGCCGATGCCCGCTGCCCGCGCCCGCGCGATCAGTTCGCCTTCCTGCGTCCGGTCCAGCCGCTCGAACCAGACGACGACGTGCAATCCGGCATCGGCGCCCGATATCGTCACCTCGTCGCCGAGTTCCGCCTTGAGCGCCGCGAGCAGCGCCTCGCGGCGGCGGCCATTGCTGCGCCGGCTCCTGCGGATGTGGCGTTCATAGGCCCCGCTTGCAATCATCGTCGCCAGCGCTTCCTGCTCGAGGCTGGGCGAATGCCGGTCGACGAGTTGCTTGGCGGCGGCGAAGACGGCGCGAAGCGGCGGCGGCACGACGAGATAACCGAGCCGGAGCATCGGCGACAGGCTCTTCGAGATCGTGCCGAGATAGAGGACGTTCTCCGCATGGCCCATCGTCTGCAGCGGCGGGATCGGGCGGATATCGTAGCGATACTCGCCATCGTAATCGTCTTCGATCACGTAGGCGCCGCTGCGTTGCGACCAGGCGAGAAGCTCCTGCCGGCGCCGGGCCGATAGCACGCCGCCGAGCGGAAACTGATGCGAGGGCGTGACATAGGCGAGCCTGACGGCGTCAAGCCCCGCGAGCGCCTCGGTCCGCAGCCCCTCCCCGTCGACGGCAATCGGAACCACCTCAGCACCGGCGGCCGCAAACACCCGGCGCGCCATGACGTAGCCGGGATCCTCGATCGCAACGCGGTCGCCGGGGTCGACGAGCACGCGGGCGGCAAGATCCAGTCCCTGCTGCGAACCGTTGACGATGATGATCTGGTCCGGCGCACATCTGAGCCCGCGTGCCCGCCAGAGATAGGCCTGAAGGGCTGCCCGCAGCTCCGCCGAGCCGCCGGGGTCGTCATAGGCGAGCCGCGGCTGGCGCCGCCGAAGTGCGGCGTTGACCGACCGGCGCCAGGCTTCCGCCGGGAAATCGGCGGCCGACAGGTCGCCGTAGCGAAAATCGGCGATCAACCCACCGGACTGCGGCGGCACCCAGGTCGGCCCGTCGCCAAGGGCCGCTCCAAAGCGCGACAGGCGAACAGGGGCTGCCGGTCTCGGCGCAGGCCGGAAAGTCGTCCCTGCGGGGCGTGGCTTGACACCCTCATGCGCATGCAGCAGCGCCACCCTTGAAGGCGCGCCCTGCCGGCTCTCCAGAAACCCCTCGGAAAGAAGCTGCTCATAGGCCGCAGTCACGGTGGTGCGCGAGACGCCGAGCTCGGCCGCCAGCGCCCGCGTCGATGGCAGCCGATCCTCAGGACCATAGGTGCCGCCGAGGATCTGCGCCTTCAGCGCTTCGTAGATACGCCGGGTGGTCCCGCCCCTCGCCTCGTTGCTCTCCGTCACCAACTGGCCCACTCATTTATACGGAAACTGGATATTCGTTCTGGTCCAGTTTGCCTCTATGAAGTGGCAAGCACAAGGAGCGAGATCATGTACACACCCGCAGCCTTCAAGAAGGAAACACTGAGCGTGCTGCACGCGATCATCGAGGCCGCATCGCTTTCCACTTTCGTCACCGCCACGGCCGATGGCCTGCTGGCCACGCCGCTGCCGCTGCTGCTTGATCGCGACGAAGGCCCCCATGGCACGCTCTACGGCCACCTCGCCCGCGCCAACCCGCAAGGGACGACCGCGCCGATCGGCGCGGCCATGGCGACCTTCATGGGGCCGGACGCCTATGTCACCCCCTCCTGGTACGCCTCCAAGCGCGAGCACGGAAAGGTCGTGCCGACCTGGAACTATTCGGCCGTGCATGCCTATGGCGAGGTCGAGTTCTTTACCGACGAGGACCGGCTTCTCGATGTCGTCACCCGCCTGACCAATCGTCACGAGGCGGCGCGTGCCGAACCCTGGCAGGTGAGCGACGCGCCACCCGCCTTCGTCAAGGCCCAGCTTCGCGGCATCATCGGTCTGCGGCTGCCGATCGACCGCCTCGACGGCAAGCGCAAGTTCAGTCAGAACCGCAGCATTGAAGATCGTCAGGGCGTGGCCGCAGGGCTCGCAGCCAGCGCGCGGCCCGAGGATCGCCTCGTCTCCGGGGAGATACCGGTCTGACGCTCAACGGGCGCCTCGTCTAGCATCTCACCCGATGGATGAGACGTTCCGATTTTCCGTCAACTTTCCCGCGCAAGACCTTAGAACGACTCCGCGCATCAGCAGACGAGGTATCCCATGCCGTCGCTCGACATTCTCCTCACCTTCTTCGTCACCACGGCGATCTTCGCCTATATTCCGGGACCGGCGATGCTCTACGCCGCTGCGCAGACGATGGCGCGCGGCCGCTTTGCCGGGCTGATGGCCTCGCTCGGCATCCATCTCGGTGGTTACGTGCATGTCCTTGCGGCCGCCGCCGGTCTCTCGATCCTGTTCCATGCGGTGCCGACGCTCTATCTCGCGGTGAAGCTAGCCGGTGCCGCCTATCTCGTCTGGCTGGGCTTCACGCTGATGCGTGCCAAGGCGAGCGGCGATGGCCACCTGCCCGCGGTCGAGGCGAAATCGGCCCGCCGCGCCTTCTTCGAAAGCATCACCGTCGAGGTTCTGAACCCGAAGACCGCGATCTTCTTCGTCGCCTTCCTGCCGCAGTTCACCGATGCCTCCGCCGCCTTCCCGGTGTGGGTGCAGTTTCTGCTGCTCGGCACCGTCGTCAACCTGATGTTCTCCTCCGCCGATCTCGTCTGCGTGTTTCTCGCCGATGCCGTCGTCGTCAAGATGCGCCGCTCCACCCGGGCACAGCGCCTGCTGCAGCGCGCCGGCGGCACGGTGCTGATCGGGCTCGGCGCCCATCTCGCCTGGCAGCGGACGTAACCCCACTTGGGCGGCGCATCGAGCGCCGCCGCAAGCCTACCTTGCACCCGCATCACTTGCAGCTATCATGCGTGAACGCCATCGGGGGACACGCGCATGGGAGAAGGCGGCCAACCTATTCGCACCACAGGTGCGGACATCCTCGTCGATACACTTCTGGCAAACGATGTGAATGTCTGTTTTGCCAATCCCGGCACGTCGGAAATGCACTTCGTCGCCGCCCTTGATCGCAAGCCGGAGATGCGCTGTATTCTCGGCCTCTCCGAAGGCGTCGTCACCGGTGCGGCCGATGGCTATGCGCGCATGACGGGTCGCCCGGCGTCGACCCTGCTCCACACCGGTCCCGGCCTCGCCAACAGCCTTGCCAACCTGCACAATGCGCGGCGCGCCCGCACGCCTGTCATCAACGTCGTCGGCGACCATGCCTCCTACCATCTTGCGCTCGATGCCCCGCTGACCAGCGATATCGAGGGCCTGGCCCGCCCGATGTCGAACTGGGTGCGGCGGGTGCAAGATCCCTCCGACGTGAGGCCGACGGCGGCGGCCGCCTATCGCGCGTCGTTGACGCCACCGGGCGTTGCCACCATGATCCTGCCGGCAGACGCGTCCTGGGGCGCGCTTTCCACCGACGCGCCTGCGCAAAAGGTGCTTGTCGAAGCCCCGCGGCCGGCAAGTGCGGAGACGGTCCGCGAGGTGGCCCGCCTCGTCCGAGCAAACCCGGAAGGGGTCGCCATGGTCTTAAGCGGCGCCGCCGCAAGGGCCGAGAGCCTCGCCATCGCCGGGCGGATCGCGGCAGCCTGCAACGTCCAGCTTTTCAACGAAGTGCTTGTCGCCCACACCCAGCGCGGCCGCGGGCGGGTGGCGCCGCGGCGCATCCCCTACCCGATCGACATGGCGCTCGAAACGCTCCGCGACGTCAAGGTTCTGATCCTCGTCGGCGGACCGGAGCCGGTGGCTTTCTTCGCCTATCCCGGAAAGCCCGGCCGACTGGTGCCGGAAGGCTGCGCGGTGGTCACGCTTGCCCGCCATGGTGAAGACCTGAAGGGAACGCTCGAAGCGCTGCGCGACGAACTCGGCATCAGCCCGTCCCACCCTCTGCCGACACCGAGCGTCCCCACAGACGAAGGCGAACCTTCGGGCGCGCTGACGGAAGACGCAATCGCCGTCATCGTCGCCCATAAGGTGCCCGAAAATGCGATCGTCTGCGACGAGGCGGCCACTTCGGCCCGGCGTTACTTCGCACTTTCGGCCTTCTCTGCGCCGCACGACTTCCTCATGCAGACCGGCGGCGCGATCGGCGAAGGCATCCCGCTTTCCACCGGTGCCGCGATCGCCTGTCCCGACCGCAAGGTGATCTGCCTGCAGGCCGATGGCTGCGCCATGTACAATATTCAGGGCCTGTGGACGCAGGCGCGCGAAAACCTCGACATCGTCACCGTCATCTTTTCCAACCGTACCTACGCCATCTTGCATGCCGAAATGCGCAATGTCGGCGTCGAAGAGATCGGGACGAACGCGCGCCGCATGCTGAACCTCGACAACCCCGCGCTCGACTGGGTTTCGCTCGCCCGCGGCTTCGGCGTCGAGGCGGCCGTCGCGACCTCCTGCGAAGCCTTCGCCGCGCTCTTCGATGCCGCGCTGTCGCGGCGTGGACCCTTTCTGATCGAGGCTCGCCTTGTGTGAAATTCCCTGCCGTTTTTGCACTGCGTCGAGCACCGGCGCGTCGTAGAGATGATGCTCCTGACCGATGGGATTTACCGGCCTCCGGGCGCGGAAATCACAGGATAAACAATTGATTTAAATAGGCATTTCACAAAAATTCGACCGCAAACTTGCGCCCGGAAACTTCTCGCTTATATTAGCGGCGCCCTAGGTTCGCGCTCATCTGTCCGAGTCGCATTTCAGTTTTGGGCCCCCTTCAACCGACAATGTTCTTTGTCGGTGGACCAACGAAGGAGACACTTCATGTCCTTTAAGAAAGACCTAACCAAGGCCCCCGGCGCATCTCTGTCCCGCGTCAATATCGGAGCCGCCATCAAGCATTCGCGTGAAACCGCCGGCTATACGGTCGACGATCTCTCGGTCACGACTGGCCTGACGGAAGTTGAAATCTCAAAGATCGAGCTTGGCGCCGATACCGATCCCGCCAAGCTGCAGCGCATCGCCGCCGCATTGCAGGTCTCGCCGCAGACCTTTACAAGCGCCTGACAAGCGGGGGCGGTGCGCCGAAGACAGCGCGCCGCCGCCTTCTACCTTCGCGCCTCCTGTCGCGACCGGCCGCTTTGGTCGAAATGGCCAGCGACAGCCCGCTTGCCGATCCAAGAATCCGCTTGCCCGCCCTCAAAGCAGCGCCTGCCTTTTCATTCAGCAGCTATGCGTCCGGAGCACCGCGCAACGCCGGGTCGCGGCGTGGCTCACGCGC
Organism: Ensifer sp. Root278; assembly: GCF_001429285.1. Classification (GTDB taxonomy): domain Bacteria; phylum Pseudomonadota; class Alphaproteobacteria; order Rhizobiales; family Rhizobiaceae; genus Ensifer. The sequence continues at coordinate 493,756 of NZ_LMJJ01000040.1, read as the reverse complement.
ACAGCGTCTGGCTCTCGAGAAGCCGTATCAGCTTGAATAACAAGAAAAATAAATGGACGAAAAACCCGCCATTTCAGGCCTTTGCAGATGTTTTCGCGATCGCTCAAAATCAAATAATTTAATATTTTCATTGAGTTTCAAAAAGTATCGTCTATATATCACCTCATCGAATATTGCTTGTGACCTTTGACACGGCGCTTCCGCGCGGCCAGATCTCCTCTCAAATATCGATCACCGCCAGAGAAATATTTCTGGTAAATTCAGCGATTGAAAGGAAATCGTCATGGCTTCAGGCACGGTAAAATGGTTCAACGGCACCAAGGGCTTCGGCTTCATTCAGCCCGACGACGGCAGCACGGACGTGTTTGTACACATCTCCGCGGTCGAACGGGCTGGCATGCGCTCGCTCAACGAAGGTCAGAAAGTGACCTTTGACGTTGTTGCCGACCGCAGAACGGGCAAGAGCTCGGCCGACAATCTCAGGGCCGAATAATTTGTCATTCGCCCTCCTCTGACCACGGATGTACTGGCAGGGAGGCGCTTGAATGACGGGAAGAGGTCGGGGAACAACCCGGCCTTTTTGCGTCTCAGGGCCCTTTTCAGGAGACCACCATGAGCCGCAAAACCTATGAGATTGGCGACAAGGTCACGCTGAGGGCGAGTGCCGCTCAGTCGACCTTGAACAGCCGTCTTGGTCTGATCGTCGGCCTTTTGCCCAATGATCGTGGCGAGGCGCGCTTTCGCGTAAGGGTCGAAGGCGAGACGTTCGAACGCTGCGTGCTGGAGACTGACATCGAGCATGCCGAGACTTCGAAAGAGGACGCCCCCCAGGCGGCCATCACCGGGCCCTGGCTCAAAAAATTGAGCACCAAACCCGGCAGATAACCGCGGCTACAGGGAAAGCCGCGACCGACAACAGGAGAACATCTTTTGCAGGTACTCGTTAGGGACAATAACATCGACCAGGCCTTGCGCATCTTGAAGAAGAAGATGCAGCGCGAGGGTCTGTTCCGTGAATTCAAGGCGCGCAGCAGCTACGAGAAACCTTCGGAAAAGCGCGTCCGCGAAAAGGCAGAAGCGGTACGGCGCCAGCGCAAGCTGCAGCGCAAGAAGCTCCAGCGCGAAGGCCTGCTGCCGGGACCCAAGAAGGCAGCGCGACCTTCGCGCTGAGGCTTGGGGTCGGCAAAAATCCGCCCGTTTCAGGAGACAGGTCATGACGCCACACCCCAACACGGCATTTAAACCGGCCAAGACCTCCGCGAGCGAGAAGGCCTCCGCCACCGATCACACGGCGAGAGCAATCGTTGCTGCCGAAAAGATCGCCCGCGACAAGAAGACCGAGAAGCTCAAGGCCCAGCGCCTTGAGCGCGCCGCCGCCGAACCGCCTGCGGAGGTGCCCGCAAGCAAACCATCCCGAAAATCGCGCCGGCCGTAATATCGACTGAAACCGAACGCGCAAGCCCGGACATGGGAATAAGGACTTGCGCAAGCACCGACAGCGCCGCGCGTCTTATCAGACGCGCAAAGGTCGCCGTAGACTTTGACTTGCTGCAAGTCTTCGTCCTTAAATCGAGATCGATTGAAGGAGACATGCAGTAGGAGAGAATTGTCGGAGAGTCCTTTGTGCGTTCAGATGAACGTACGGCGCCCTGGACGCGCCGAAAACGACGTTTCCCGTCAACAGGAGGTGGCTTCATGTCACCCGCTCAGCGGCATCCATTGGCTCCCTCCGACCTGGCAATGCTCGATGGCGTGTTGCGGCGCGCGGGCTTTCATCAGCGCGTCGACCTTGACGATCAAGACAGCCTTCGCCTTGCCGCCGTCTTCCTTGTCAGAAGGTTCCAGGCGGGCGTTACCACCGCGGATATCCTGCTTGCTGAACTGCAGAACCGGGATGGGCTGCGCACCCCGCGGCAGATTGAAACCGCAAATCTCGAACAGTGGGAAAACGACGGCGGCGCGCCGCAAAGACCCAGCGCGATTACCCGCTACACCGGTGCCCGACGCCTCCCCTGGCCGGGCGCGATATCGCCCCTGAACCCGACACCCCGTCCCGGCAAGCGCCCGAAATCCGGCAAGGTCCCGAAATCCTGATAGGCCCGAAATCCGGACAGGCCCGTAACCCGGACAGGCCATGAGTGCCGGAACGTCGAAGGGATGCCCTTCGAAGGGGATCTCCCTTGTGCTGGACACATTTGAGGCGCATGGTTCGACGATCGACACTGGCCGACTTGGCATATCGCGGTGGGGGGCTCCCGACCGCCAATTTCCTCCTTTATCGACAGCAGTACGTCCGCGACGTTGCGCGGAGGCGAGAGGCAACCGTGAGCCGAACGGGTGTGTACCGGGTGTGTTCGGGGGCTGAGCAGACATTCTCGCCACAGCCAATTTACGGGCGCTACATTTTACGGGCGCCGCATTGCGCTTGAACGAACGGCGAGGAGCCGCAGATCCCTTACGATTGGACGAACACATGTTCCAGACGCTCACACACAGACTTCGCCGATACGACTATACTCTGGCAGCCATCAAGGCATCGCTCGTCCTGTCCCTGCTCTTCATCACGCTCATGACATTGAGCGGCCTTCTCTGGTGACGGGCGCGGTAGACCCATCGTATCCCACGACAGGACACGGCCATCCGCGACTGCACACCTCCCCGTGTTGCGTTGAACTAGCGATCAGGGGAGAATTGCTTCAAGATTCTCCCGCAGGAGCCATTGCAACAAACCGGCCTCCAGCACCGCGCGCTCAACGGAACATCCCATGGCACTTCACCTCGAAACTCCCCTCCTTGAATCCCGCCCGCTAAGCCTCGCGTCCGATTGCTCCATCTGGCTGAAGATGGAGGCGCTGCAGCCGCCCGGTTCGTTCAAGATCCGCGGCGTTGGTGCTGCCTGCGAGCACCATGCGCGAAACGGCAAGCGGCGTTTCGTCTCCTCCTCCGGCGGCAATGCCGGCATGGCGGTTGCCTATGCCGGCCGCCAGCTCTCAATCCCCGTCTCCGTCTTCGTTCCCGAAACGACCACCGAACGGGCAAAGGCGCTTATCCGCCAGGAAGGCGCCGAGGTGATCGTCCACGGCGCCGCTTGGGATGAAGCGAATGCCCGCGCGCTCGCATCCGCCGATGCCGAGACCGCTTTCATCCATCCCTTCGACGATCCGCTGCTGTGGGCCGGGCACGCGACGATGATCGACGAGGTCGTCAAGGCCGGCCTCGCCTTCGATGCTGTCGTGCTCTCTGTCGGCGGCGGCGGGCTGCTGTCGGGCGTCGCCGAGGGACTGGAGCGCAACGGGCTCCGGGAAATTCCTATTGTCACCGCGGAGACCGAAGGCACCGCGTCCTACCTCGCCTCCGTCAAGGCGGGAGAGCTGGTGGAGCTTCCCTCGATCAGCGGCGTCGCCACTTCGCTCGGCGCCCGAAAGGTCTGCAAGCGTGCCTTCGAGATCAGCCAGATCCGGCCGGTCGAATGCGTCGTCGTCAGCGACCAGTCGGCGGTCGACGCCTGCACCCGCTTCCTCGACGACCACCGCGTGCTGGTGGAACCCGCCTGCGGCGCCGCCCTGGCCATCGCCTACGAGCACGCCGATCAACTCCTGCGCTTCGAGCGCGTGCTGATGATCGTCTGCGGCGGGGCGACGACGACGGTGGAACGGCTGCAGGCCTGGCAGGCAGTCTGACCTTTGGGCGGCACCGCCGCCCCTTCCCGCGTGCAGTGGGAAGACAGCAGCCAGTCCCCAAGGTGCCGGCGCGATAGGCGCGGACCGATTGGGAGGCGTCCGCCGCCCAACGTTGACCATGGTCTGGCGCTCAGGCAGTCTCTTGCCATGGCAAGAGGCGTGCTGCTCGATCTCTCCGGCGTGCTCTATGACGGCGACACGGTGTTGCCGGGTGCCATCGCGGCGGTGCTGCGGCTGCGCGCAGCTCGCCTCCCCGTCCGCTTCCTGACCAACACCACCCGCCAGTCGAAACGCCAGATCGTCGCTCACCTGCAGCGCCTTGGCTTCGATTGCGCTGCCGACGAGGTGTTCACGCCGGTTGCCGCCGCGCGCGCCTGGCTCAAGGCGAACAGCCACCAGCCGCACCTGCTCATTCATCCCGCGCTTGAGGAAGACTTCGCCGATTGCCGCATGGACGGCCCCGTCGCCGTCGTGCTTGGCGATGCCGCGGAGCGCTTCAGCTATGAGGGCCTCAACGCCGCGTTTCGCGCCCTGATGGCTGGCTCGCCGCTGCTGGCGCTCGCCCGCAACCGGTTCTTCCGTGATCGCGACGGCGAGCTGAGCCTCGATGCCGGCCCCTTTGTCGAGGCGCTGGAACATGCGAGCGGTATCAAGGCGAAGCTCTTCGGCAAACCCTCTGCCGATTTCTTCCTGGCAGCAGCAGCGAGCATGGGCCTTGACCCGGCCGATTTGGCCATGATCGGCGACGATGCCGAAAGCGATACCGCCGGTGCGCTTGCCGCCGGGATCGGCACCGCGATCCTCGTGCGCAGCGGCAAATATCGCGATGGCGATGAGCAGCGTTTCCAGCCGGCGCCTTCGGCGGTTGTCGACGACATTACGGCCGCCTGCGATCTCATCCTGGCGGCGCAGCGGGACTGACACCCGAGGTACAGCGCCGCGCGTCTTATCAGACGCGCAAAGGTCGCTGCAGCACTTTGATTTGCTGCATGTCTTTGTCCCTTAATCGAAGCCGATTAAAGGAGACATGCGGTAGCCGAAACGGAACGGCCCTCTCTTCGGACCTCCTCGCTCCTGGCCCCTGGCGATTACGCATACGCGAACTTATATGCTGAAGTGAACCATAGATTGTTCTGCTCTCAGCCAGGAAGGCAAGCATGCGCGAGACGTTCCTGTTTATCGTTCGGGTCACAGTCGTCTGTGCGGCGACCGCCTTCGGGGCCCTGCTCGGCTGGCAAGGTCACGGCTGGGACGGAGCGCTCGGTTTCGGCGTGGTCGGCTTCGGCGCCGGTTCGGCCTTTGTCGCCTTCCCTGGCTTTTGGCTGGACCTGCTTGGGAGTCTCTGTTTGGATCTACTTCGGTTTCTCTGGGAAGTCGTCTAGGGCGCCGTGCGTTCAGATGATCGCACCAATCACGCTCGAGTGCTTTGGTTCTACAGCGCCGCGCGTCTTATCAGACGCGCAAAGGTCGCTGTAGCACTTTGAAGTGCTGCATGTTTTTGTCCTTTAACCGGCCACGATTAAAGGAAACATGCAGTAGCCCATCTTTCTGTCTCAACTGGTTTCACTTCAGGCAGGATGCTCCAGGCCGACTGCTTGCATCTTGCCGCCGCACGCCGTCAGGCTGCCACCCGTCTGCCTCGACCAATCTCGCGCCGATCCGGCAGCAATGACGCGGTTTTGCAAATGGCCTGCCCACGTCACGAAAAAAGCCGGGGCACTGCCCCGGCTTCCTTCATTCAATCGTTCGATAAGGCTTAGTTCTTCGCCTTGTCGACCAGCTTGTTCTTGCCGATCCAGGGCATCATGCCGCGCAGCTTGGCGCCGACTTCCTCGATCTGGTGGCTGTCGTTGACGCGGCGGATGCCCTTGAAGCGGGCCGCACCCGACTTGTATTCCTGCATCCACTCCGAGGTGAACTTGCCGGTCTGGATGTCGGTGAGGACGCGCTTCATTTCGGCCTTGGTTTCTGCCGTGATGATGCGCGGGCCGGTGACGTATTCGCCCCACTCGGCCGTGTTCGAGATCGAGTAGTTCATGTTGGCGATGCCGCCTTCATAGATCAGGTCGACGATCAGCTTCACTTCGTGCAGGCACTCGAAATAGGCCATTTCCGGAGCGTAACCGGCTTCAACCAGCGTTTCGAAACCGGCGCGGATGAGTTCGACGAGACCGCCGCAGAGAACGACCTGTTCGCCGAAGAGGTCGGTTTCGCACTCTTCCTTGAAGTTGGTTTCGATGATGCCCGAACGGCCGCCGCCGACGCCGCAGGCGTAGGAGAGCGCGAGGTCGAGAGCGTTGCCCGAAGCGTCCTGGTGAACGGCAACGAGGCAGGGAACGCCGCCGCCCTTCTGGTATTCGCCGCGAACCGTGTGGCCCGGGCCCTTCGGCGCGATCATGACGACATCGAGCGAAGCCTTCGGCTCGATCAGGCCGAAGTGAACGTTAAGGCCGTGGGCGAACGCGATCGCAGCGCCGTCACGGATGTTGCCGGCGATGTCGGCCTTGTAGATTTCGGCCTGCAGTTCGTCCGGGGTTGCCATCATGATGAGGTCGGCCCACTTGGCGGCTTCCGCAACCGACAGAACCGAGAGACCGTCGGCCTCGACCTTGGCAGCCGTTGCCGAACCCGGCTTCAGCGCGATGCGGATTTCCTTGGCGCCGGAATCTTTCAGGTTCAGCGCATGGGCGCGGCCCTGGCTGCCGTAGCCGACGATGGCGACCTTCTTCGACTTGATCAGGTTGATATCGGCATCACGATCGTAATAGACGCGCATTTTAGTGGTCCTTCCCGTTGTTGTCAGTTGTCTCCGCTACATGGCTCAGGAACCATGCAGCAATTCCTTGTGCTGCAGCGACCTTTGCGCTTCTTGCGAAGCGCGGCGCTGCCATTCCTTGTGCTGCAGCGACCTTTGCGCTTCTCACGAAGCGCGGCGCTGCAGTTACCTTTTCGTGCCGTAAAGCGCGAGGAAGGCTGAAACCGCCTGCTCCGCCTTGCGGCTGAAACTCTTCTTCATCTCGCCGGCCTCTTCGCCGAGCAGCATCTTCAGATGCCAGTCGGAGACAACAAGCCCGTAGAGCGCACCATAGGCCTCGTCGGCGTCGTCGAAGGTCAGCAGCCCCGCCTTGCGCCCGGCTTCGAGCAGTGCGGCCGCACGGCGGCCGATCTGCCGGCGCCCGCGCTCCTGCAGCATATGGCCGAGCTTGGAGCCGTCGCGGCTCGCCTGGCCGATCGCCAGCCGGTTCAGCGCCAGCGACACGTCGCCCGCGAGCACCTCGAGCAGGTCCTTGGCAAACACGATCAGATGACGCTCAAGGCTCTCGGCATCGAGCGCCCTGGCGGCGACGTCCTGGGTGCGCACCTTACTCGCCTGGAAACCGATCATCGCCGAGATCAGCCCGTCGCGATCGCCGAACCACTTGTAGAGGCTTTCCTTGGAGCAATTGGCAGCGCGCGCGATGCCGGCCGTCGTCAGCGCCTTTTCGCCGCCATCGACCAGAAGACGCAATGCCTGTTCGAGAACGGCGCCCTGACGTTCCGTCAGCCCCTCCCCGGCATTCGCCTCCCTTATCGCCGCAGTCATCTGCACGTCGCCTCGCTCCCGATCAGTACCGTACGGTACGGTTCGCACTCTTCTAGTGAAGCGCCCCGGAGGCGTCAAGACGATTCTCACAACGGGGCGAAATTTCGGCGGTGACGGCGAAAGGCGGAGCCCATAGGTTTCGAGCCGACTGAACGAGATCGACCTGCCACCGCCCAAATGGGCTGATCACGGCAAGATCGATCACTCGATATCGATGGAGTTCAACGCATGCAGCAACCGCCCCTGGGTCTTCTGATTGGAGGAAGTTCGCACGTCGGCAAGTCGACATTGGCTAGCGCTCTGGCAAGCTCTCTCGGTCGCGAGCTGATCTCGACGGACAATCTGGGCCGCCATCCCGGCAGGCCGTGGCCATCGGTCCGCCCGCAAGTCGCCGAATATTATGCCAGCCTGTCCGACGAGACCATTCATTGGTTCCTGAAGGTTCACCATGAGAATATGTGGCCGCGCATCCGCCAGATCATCGAAAGCCATCGGCAACTGGCAAAGCCGTTCGTGCTGGAGGGCGCCGCGCTTAGACCGGAATATGTGGCTCAACTCGAACACGGTGAAGTCCTCCCTCTTTTCCTCTACGCGGATAACGATTTCCTGCGTCGGCGCATGTTGGAAGAACCCCGCCGCGGTAATGCGGACAAGCCGGAGGCCGCAATAATCGATAAATTCATCGAGCGCTCGATCCGCGAGAACAGAGACATGCTGGAGGCCGCCCGGGCCGCCAACATCCGCTGTGTCGACGTCGCGGCTCCGGGGGCGCTCGACGCTCTGGTACGGGAGTTTTCGGCGGATTGATCGATCACCGCCGACGATCGCCTGTCATGCGTGGTTTTGGTGCTCTCCTGGTTCAACGACGGCGCCCCTCATCCGCGCGGTGAGGGAATTGCCCCTCATCCGCCTGCCGGCACCTTCTCCCCGCAAGCGGGGCGAAGGAAGCGTGCGGCGCCCGCTCGCCCCAACAATAAGCGCCCCCGATTCCCCGCTAAGGCTCCGTTCTACGTCGACGTTTCTCCGACAGCTGCTCCTCAGTGGTGGGCAGCCGTCGCCCGCGTCCCCTCTCCCCGCCTGCGGGGAGAGGGCTAGGGTGAGGGGCAGAACCGAACGCAGCTTGGATCCGTGTGAACGAACCCGACTACCTCCACCCGCGCACCGCCTCCTCGATGAAAGCCGCCACCGCCGCCACGCTCGGCACGCGCGCCCTCTCCGGATGCATCATCAGGAAGACCGGACGCTCGGCTGTCGTCTCCGGTTCGTCCACCGCCTCGAAGCGCGGGTCGCGCATGGCCGAAACCTCCGGCAGCATCAGTTCGGCGCCGAGCGAAAGCGCCGCCTCCATCAGGATTTCCAGCTTGTCGGCGGTCAGCGCCACGCGCGCATCCGGCCGCAGCCGGTTAAGCGCCTGCATCTCCGGCACGTGGGCGAGCCCCGGACCGTAGCGCACGACCGGGCAAGGCCCCGTCCCCAGCCCCTTTGGCCGGAAAAGCCGGAAGCGAAGCGTGCCGAGGCTTTTCACCCGCACCGAATCCTCGCCCGTGCGCGCCATGCGGATGGCGATATCGGCCTCGCGCCGCTCAATGCTCAGCATCTGGTTGTCGGCAACGAGATCAAGGGTGAGGCCCGGATGCCGCTGCTCAAGGCGCGCAAGCGACGGCGCCAGGATGGCGCTCAGCACGAAGCCGATGCTTGTCACCCGTACCTGGCCCTTCAATTCCGCCGTCCGCCGCAAAAGCGTCGCGAGCGCCAGCGACGCTTCTTCGGAGATCGTCCGCAACCGCTCGACAACAGGGGCAAGCACCGGCGTCGGCGTCAGCCGGCCGTCGATGCGGTCGAAGAGTGCTGCCCCCACCCGCCGCTCCAGCGCTGCGAGCCTGCGCGAAACCGTCGTCTGGTCGACGCCGAGCGAACGGGCGGCCTGGCTGAGCGTCGCGCCGCGCACCAGATGATCCAGCAGCTCGAGATCTGCCCACGTCCCTGCATTCATGCAGATCATCCTCCGAAAACTTCGGGTCACTCTGCATCAATGCAGTCGCTAAGATCAAGCCCATCGACAGACCGCTTTGACGACCCGGTTCACAACGGCCACTTCGACCAAACCAAGGAGCCTTCCCATGTCCGATTCCGCCACCTCTTCGCCCGCCGCCCCGGCAACCCTCTTCACGCTCGCCGGCGTCACGCTCACCCCGCCGCCGCTGGGTGATGCGACGCTGATCCTGATCGACTATCAGAACGAATACCTGGCCGGCCCCTTGCGGCTTTTCGAACCGGAAGCCGCCGTCGAGAAGGCGCGCGAGCTCTTGCTCGCAGCCCGTGCCGCGGGCGCCAAGATCATCCATGTCGCCCATCGGGGTTCGGCCGGCGGCGTGTTCGACCGGGCGCAGCATCGCGGCGCGATCGTCGATGCGCTGGCGCCGCTTGCAGGTGAAACCGTCGTCGAGAAGCCGCGGCCCAACGCCTTTTCGGGTACCGACCTTGCCGAGATCGTCGGTCCGGCCGGCACGCCTGTTATCATCGCCGGTTTCATGACGCACAATTGCGTGTCCTCGACAGCCCGCGCCGCCAAGGACCTGGGCTACGGCATCACCATTGCAGCCGACGCCTGCACCACCCGCGACCTGCCCTCGCCGAACGGAACCGTCCCGGCGCGCGCCTTGCATGATGCCGAGCTCGCCGGCCTTGCCGATCACCACGGCGCCGTCGTGGATGTCGCCGCATTGATTGGCCCGTGCGGCTGACAAACCCGCCCTTCGCAATCGAAACCCGAGGGCGTCCACCTGTCATGGGCGCCTTTGCCGCACGGCCGATGACGAAGATTACGAAAATATAATGATCTCAATGCTTTTCGCCGCGTCCATTCGCTTCTATTTTTGACCTATCCATTTTGGCATCGACGATGCCGGTTAGGCGCATGCGATGAACAAGACAGCCAAGACGGCGCGAGCCGACGCCACGCCCCGCGACGACGCGACCCCCAACGTCACCTTCATTCCCGGTGCGGTGCAGAAGGTGAAGCGCAAGCGCCGCACGCGCCGCTGGCTGTGGCTGCCGGTCGTGCTCGCCGTTGCCGGTGCCGGCTATTACGGCTGGGTGCGCTACGGCGAGGAACCGGCAACGGCTGCCATGGTGACCGATTTGGTGACGCGCGGCGACATCGAAAACAGCGTCACAGCCGTCGGCACGCTCGATGCGGTCAAATCCGTCGATGCCGGCGCGCAGGTCTCCGGCCAGTTGAAGGCGCTGCATGTCGAGATCGGCGACAAGGTCACTCAAGATCAACTGGTCGCCGAAATCGACCCGGCAACGATCGAGAATCGCATCGAGATCGACCAGGCGGAGCTCGCCAATCTCCAGGCGCAGCTGATTTCCAAGAAGGCGCAGCTGGTGCTGAAACAGGCCAATATCGACCGTCAGCGCAATCTCGTCGAAACCAAAAGCGTGGCGCAATCGACGCTCGACCAGGCGATCGCCGATCTCGCTGCCGCTGAAGCCGACGTCAACGCCATCGAGGCGCAGATCCGCAAGCAGCAGGCGACGCTTGCCGGCGACAAGGTCGATCTCGGCTACACCAAGATCTATGCGCCGATGACCGGCACCATCGTCGCCAACCCGGCGAAAGAAGGCCAGACGCTGAACGCCAACCAGACGACGCCGACCATCGTCACCATTGCCGACCTCTCGACCATGACGGTGAAGGCACAGGTTTCGGAAGCCGACGTTACCAGGCTGAAGGTCGGCATGGATGCCTATTTCACGCTGCTCGGCCAGCCGGGCAAACGCTTCGTCGGCAAGCTCCGGCAGATCCAGCCGATGCCCGACACCACCAACAACGTCGTGCTCTATTACGCCCTCTTCGACGTCCCCAATCCCGACGGCGAGTTGATGATGTCGATGAGCGCGCAGGTGTTCTTCGTGCAGGCCGCCGCCAAGGACGTGCTGATCGTGCCGAGTGCCGCGCTGAGCCACCCCGCCAAGGGTACCGGCGAAGCGGCCGGCCAGGGCAACGGCCGACGCGACGGCCAGGGCAATGGCCAGGCGGGCGGCGCACGGGGTGAAGGCCGCAAGGATCAGGTCACCGTCGTCGCCGCCTCCGGCGCGCTCGAAACGCGAGACGTCGAAGTGGGTATCCGCAACCGCGTCAGCGCCGAGATCAGGAGCGGCCTTAAAGAGGGCGAGAAGATCGTGGTCACCACCGGCTCCGGCAGTAGCGGCAACGCCCGGGACGGCCGCAGCCAGCGCGGCATGCGCATGCCGCCGATGTTCTGAGGTTGGCCATGTCCCCGCTCATCTCGCTCAGGCACGTCAGCAAGACCTATTTCAACGGCGATCTCGCCGTCGAGGTCCTGCACGGCCTCTCCCTCGATATCGAGGCGGGCGAGTTCGTGGCGATCGTCGGCCAGTCCGGCTCCGGCAAGTCGACGCTGATGAACATTCTCGGCTGCCTCGATCAGCCGACCGGCGGCGACTATCTGATCGACGGCGAGAGCGTCGCCGACCTCGATACCGATGAGTTGGCCGCCCTGCGCCGCCGCACCTTCGGCTTCGTCTTCCAGAGCTACAACCTCATCCCGACGGCAAGCGCGAAGGAGAATGTCCAGGTGCCGGCCGTCTATGCCGGCATGTCGGCGCGCGACCGGCACGACCGCGCCGAGGCGCTGCTCGAAGCGCTGAAGCTCGGCGAGCGGCTCGACCATCGGCCGAACCAGCTCTCCGGCGGCCAGCAGCAGCGCGTCTCCATTGCCCGCGCCCTGATGAACGGCGGCCGGGTGATCCTCGCCGACGAGCCGACCGGCGCGCTCGACAGCCAGAGCGGCTCGGACGTGATGGCGCTCTTGCGCGACATGAACAACCAGGGCCACACGATCATCGTCATCACCCACTCGCGCGAGGTCGCTGAACAGGCCGACCGGCTGATCGAGATCCATGACGGCCGCATCGTCGCCGACCGCGCCAAGAAGAGCCGCAGCAATGCCGAAGGCGCAGCAGCCCTTGCCCACCATGTCAGCGAGGGTTCGGCGGCGATCGCCGATGTCACCGAAGCGGTGAAGATGGCGTTCCGGGCGCTGAAGGCCAATCTCTTCCGCACCATCCTGACGCTGCTCGGCATCGTCATCGGCGTCGGTTCTGTCGTCGCAATGCTGGCGATCGGCACCGGCGCGCAGGATTCGGTGCTGAGCCGCATCTCTTCCATGGGCTCGGACCTGCTGGTGGTACGCCCCAGCATGGCGAATTTTCGCGGCAGCGCCGGCGGCAGCAACGTGACGCTGGTCCCGGCCGATGCCGATGCGATCCTCGAAGTGCCGAACGTCGCCTTCGCCGTGCCCGAGATGACGAGCTCCGTCACGCTTCGCCACGGTAACATCGACTACCAGACGACCGCCAACGGCACCGTGCCCCAGTTCACGACGGCAAAATCCTGGAAAATGGCGAGCGGCGAGTTCATCAACCAGAACGACATGGACACTTACGCACCTGTCGCCGTCCTCGGCCAGACGGTGGTGAAAACCCTCTTCCCCGATGGCGACAATCCGATCGGCCAATATGTGCTCGTCAACAAGATCCCCTTCCAGGTGATCGGCGTGATGGCGGAAATGGGCGCGACGTCTTTCGGCAACGACCAGGACGACGTGGTGCTGGTGCCGCTGACGACGGGCAGCATCCGCCTCTTCGGCCAGCGCAACATCAGAACCATCACCGTGCAGGTGAAGGACGGCTCGGCGATCGACATAACCCAGCAGACGATCCAGGCGCTGCTCGACCAGCGCCACAAGCGCCAGGACACGCAGATCACCAACATGTCCTCGGTGCGCGAGGCCTTCACCGAGACCTCCAACACGCTGAAGCTGTTCCTGGGTTCCGTCGCCGCGATCTCGCTCTTGGTCGGAGGCATCGGCGTCATGAACATCATGCTCGTCTCGGTCAGCGAGCGCACCCGCGAGATCGGCGTGCGCATGGCGACCGGCGCCCGCCAGCGCGACATCCTGCTGCAGTTCATCATCGAGGCCCTGGTCGTCTCGGCGATCGGCGGCGCGCTCGGCGTGCTGCTCGGGCTCGGCACCGGCGCGCTTGCCGGCCAGTTCGGCATGCCCGTTTCCTTCACGCTCGGACCCGTGGCGCTCGCGTTTACCTGCGCCTTCCTCACCGGCCTCGCCTTCGGCTTCCTGCCCGCCCGCAACGCCTCACGCCTGCAGCCGGCGGTGGCGCTGAGTGCGGATTAAGCGGCGCGCGGCCCTCGGCGGGGCCGTGGACAAATCGAGTGCCACCACCGAAGATAGCAACCGGGCAACCGGGATGATTCGCGATGTAGAAAGCGTTTGCAGTACTTTACGGGCTGATTTTCATTTTTCTCCTGTCATTGGCTTTTGTCACGTTGCCACCTGAAATAGCACGCCAGCTGTCGTCCGCCGACCGAGCGCTGTTCTATGTAGGTCTGGTCGTGGAATTTGCGGTCACGATAGGGCTGTTTGCCTACGCCTTCGACCTGAAGATCCCGCCCTTTCCGCTGTGGCGGCCGTTCAGTTGGTTTCTCGCTGGCTGGTGCCTCTACACCTCGCTGGCCAAGGTTTGGGACCTCGTCTCACTCATCACCTCACCCCAACCCGGAGACGAAGGCTTGATATCAGGTTTCTTGGGTTTGCTGCTCTTGCTTCTGCTCAACTATTTCAGCTGGCTCGGCGTCTGGCGCTATGGGCGGCGTGTATCGCAGCAGCCTGCACGGGCAAGCTAGAAAACGGAACGTTCGGGAACGGTGTGAAGACTGGACAATCCCGTGCGGTCGCAGGCGCGGGAAAGCAGGAGGTCAAGATGGTCAACCTCGTCCTCTACAGCGATCAGCTTTTCCCGAAATGTTCGGCGATCGATCGAAGGCTCGTGGAAATGCTTGAGGCGCTTGGGCCGGGACGCCGCATCGCCTATGTCGCATCCGGCCCGGAGCCGGACCGCAGCTTCTTCCTTGCTGCCCGGTCCTATTACGGCCGATACGGCCTCGATCTCGCGCTGTTCTACGATCTCGACGAGCCCCATTCGGCAGAAGACATCGCAGCACTCTTCGCCTCAGATGCCATTCACCTTTCGGGCGGACATACCGGCGGATTTCTCGAACGGCTGAAGCAAAGCCGCATGCTCGGTCCGATCCGAGACTGGGCCCTCGCCGGCGGCATCCTGATCGGCGTCAGCGCCGGCGCCATCCTCATGGCCCCGACGATCACGACGGACGCGCTCTTCATTGGCCTGATACCCGAGGACATGGCAGACGGCGACGCGCTCGATCTCGTGCCGTTCGCGTTCTTTCCGCATCTCAGCGACGACGACACTTACCTGCCCGCGCTCTTGCGCTACAGCACGCATACGGCACAGCCGATCGTCGCCTGCAACGACGGCGACGGCATCGTCGTCACAGGCAGGCGGGTCGAATGTTTTGGAGATCCCGTGTGGATCGCCGCTGGAACCGTGCAGACAGCGGGCGATATCAGGCTCGACGGATTCTCGATATCCAGGGCGTGACATGGCAGATGCTGAGATCCTCTCAGACCGAAGGCAAATTCCGATGCGCGGGCACGAGGAGCTGCGGGCCATCGTCCTCAAGAGCCCGCTACTTTCTCCGATCCTCGGAAACTGGGAGAAGATTGCCCTGCCGGCTGGCTGGCTGGTGGCCGGGGCAATCGCACAAACCGTCTGGAACCATGCCTTCGATTTGCCTCCCGCACATGGGATCAGCGACATCGACGTCGTCTATTTCGACGCTGACGACCTTTCCGAAGAGGCGGAGGCCGCGCACGCCACCCGGATCGGAAACCTGTTCACTGACTGGTCCGTCCGGATCGATGTCAAGAACGAGGCGCGTGTCCATCTCTGGTACCGGGAGAAATTCGGCAGCCCGATCAAGCCCTATAGTTCGATGGAAGAGGCCATCGCGACATTCCCGACCACAGCCACCGCTGTCGGCATTCGCCCGGCCGACGACGGGCTCGACATTTGCGCACCCTTCGGCCTTGGCGATCTGCTGGCCCCCATCGTGCGGGCCAACAAGAGCCAGATCACGCGCGAGATATACGAGTGGAAGGTCAATCGCTGGCGCGCCCTTTGGCCGGGCCTCACGATCGAAAGCTGGGATTAGCGTCGGATTGAGCCAAGGCTTTCACGCGTTTGGCCGGCGCCCCTCGCCCCACCGCCTCAAGAGGCGAAATCGTCGCCCATACCTGCAGCGCCTACATCGCCCCTGCCCGCACAGCTTCGGCATGCCGTGGGGGCATTGCGCTCTCTCGCGCCCGCATCGGGGCTGCCTTGCGCCTTCCAAGCTGCGCTTCTCCCGCTGTGATCCCGATGTCGGCAAGGCGCTCCGCGTCCAGTTCGCGCAACTGCTGCAACTGCCAGTACCGCGACTGCGGCGAGGCGACGAGATAAAGGCCGATTTCCCGGAACATGTCGAACACCCATGTTTTGTTTCTCACCATGGGCACAGTCTGCGCCTCGACATTCCATAAAAGAAGCTTAGCTTTCATATCTAACGCATAAGAGAAACTTTGATATGAGCACCCTCGATCTCGATTATCTCAAAACCTTCGCGCTGGTGGCCGAACTCGGCAGCTTCTCGGCGGCCGCCGAGCGACTGGGGCTGACGCAGCCGGCAATCAGCCTGCAGGTGCGTGCGCTGGAAAAACAGCTTGGCGTGCGCCTGGTCGAGCGCGTCGGCCGCACGGCAAGGCCGAGTGCGGCAGGCGAGGAACTGCTTGCCCATGCCGGCCGCATCGAGGCTGCAACCAGCCAGGCCATCGAAGCGGTGGCGCGCCATGCCAAGGGCGTGCTTGGCCGGGTGCGGCTCGGCACCGGTGCTACCCCTTGCGCCTTCCTGCTGCCGCCGCTGCTCGCCGATCTGAAGCGCCGCTTCCCCGACCTCGATATCACGGTAACGACCGGCAACAGCGCCGACATCGTCCGGGCGGTCGATGAAAACCTGCTCGATATCGGACTGGTCACCCTGCCCGTCACCGGCCGCATCTTCGATGTCGCGCCGCTCTTCGACGAACGCTTCGTCGCAATCGCCCCTCTGGGAACCGATCTCCCCGAGAGCGTGACCGCAAAAACCCTGGCGAAGTACCCGATGATCCTCTACGAACCGGGCGCCAACACCCGCCGGATTACCGATGAATGGCTGGCGTCGGGCGGCACCGACGTCAAACCGCTGATGTCGTTCGGCAGCGTCGATGCGATCAAGGAAATGGTCGCCGCCGGCCTGGGTGCTGCCCTCGTTCCGGAGATCGCGCTGCGCGCCGGGGATCGCGAACGGCTGGAGGTGCGGCAGGTTACGCCGCCCTTCTCACGCCGCTCCGCCCTCGTGCTTCGCCGCGACAAGCGGCTCGACCGGGCGCTGCGCGAAACGCTCAATGCCCTGAGGACGCTGGAGAACCTGGACGAGGACTAGTGGGAGTTGGACAGGTCACGGAGACCGCCAGTCCCTATCGACGCCGCCTCTCGGGGACGGCACTGTTCGAGATCACGCATTGCACCCAGTTCCCGCAAGAGTTTGAAGCCCACGTAATCACTGCGCGAAAACTGCCAACGGTAGTAGCAGTCCCAATAGCTCATCACCCGATCACACGTGAGCATATAAAACACCGGGTTCGCCCTGATAAATGCCGAGACGACGTCCCGCTCCAGGTCGAGTAGAGCCGCGTGGATATCCCGGATGATTTCGACGACGTATTCGCCGATCAGCGCGATTACGAAGGGAATGGACCAGGGCTGATTGATGCGAAGGACTTCTTGCAGAGCGGCCTGGCGTTGGAAGCCGTCCGTGCTGCGCGTGAGCAAGCAAAGGGCCATCTGCCGCTCGAACAGGCTCAGTCCCGGGAACTCCGGCCTTGCCGATAGATGAACTCGGTTGGGTATGCGCAAGGTCTCGCCGAGAATGTTGACCGAAAACTGGCCGGATACATAGTCGGAATTCAACCTGAGTGCCGAAACAGCATTCACGGACTGACAGCGAAGTGCGATCGGGAAAGCCTCAGGAAACGTCTTTTCCACCATCAATCAATTCCAGCCCTACAAATGCCGCACCTCGGCCGGCATCGAACCCCAGTTGTTGTTGAGCCCATCGCAATAGGTCACGGGGGCTGAGACTAACTCGTCGATATCGACGCCATCGAGGCAGGCGACGTTGATGTTGTAGTAGGTCTCGTCGGTCATGTTCGGCGCGTCGATCCGCTCGAATGGCCTGACGCCGCACTGGCTGCAGAAGAAATGATGGGCGACCGGGTTGCGCCCGCGATAGTCCGTCAACGCCTCTTCGCCGGCGATCAGGCGGAAAGCCTCGGGCTTCACCACCACCGACCAGAGCCGCATCTTCACGCAGATCGTGCAATTGCATTTCCCGGTGCCGGCGCTGATGTCCATGTCCGCCTCGATGCGCACCGCGCCGCAATGGCAGCTCCCCCGATAGGTCCTCAGCATCCCGTTCCTCCCTGCCCCTCTTGTCGGCTCGGACTATGCCACCGGCCCCGCCGATTGAAAATCGTCGTCCCTCAACCGTCTTCCGAATTGAGTGGGCGGAAATCGGGTGGGCGCTCCCCCCTCCCAGCATTAGTCAAGGCGCCTCAACCAAAGAGGAGAAAGTCCATGACCATGCTGCAAGACAAGATCGTTATCGTCACCGGTGCCTCCTCGGGCATCGGCCGCGCAGTCGCCAAGCTCTTCGCCGCCGAGGGTGCGAAGATCGTCGCCAATGCCCGCGGCAAGGCGCAGCTTACGGCCGTTGTCGAGGCGATCCGCGAGGATGGCGGCGAAGCGATCGCCGTCAGCGGCGACGTTACCGACGAAGCCACCCATATCCGGCTGGTGGAGGCGGCGCTGAAACAGTTCGGCGGTCTCGACATCGCCGTCAACAATGCTGGCGTCGTCAACGTCATGAAGCCGGTCGCCGAGATCACCGCTTCGGAATGGCAGCAATCGCTTGCCACCAACCTCACCTCCGCCTTTCTCGGCGCCCGCCACCAGATCCCGGCGATGCTTGCGCGTGATGGCGGATCGCTGGTCTTCACCTCCACCTTCGTCGGCACCAGCGTCGGCATTCCCGGCATGGCCGCCTATGGCGCAGCGAAGGCCGGACTGATGGGCCTCGTAAAGGGCATCACCGCCGACTATGGCGCAAAGGGCATCCGCGCCAACGCCCTGCTCCCGGGTGGAGTCGATACGCCGGCGGGCGGCAGCAAGGAGCAGAAGGAATGGGCCGCCGGCCTGCACGCGATGAAGCGCATCGCCCAGCCGGAAGAAATTGCCCAGGCCGCCCTCTTCCTCTCCGGCCCGATGGCAAGCTTCGTCTCCGGTGCGGCGCTCTTTGCCGATGGCGGCAATGCTGCGGTGAAGTGACGGTCGCGACAGTCTTGTGCGCCGGGGCACGTTGCCCCGGCG
The DNA here is from genome assembly GCF_001429285.1 of Ensifer sp. Root278. GTDB lineage: Bacteria > Pseudomonadota > Alphaproteobacteria > Rhizobiales > Rhizobiaceae > Ensifer. Next base: position 475,081 of record NZ_LMJJ01000040.1, on the reverse strand, counting down.
CGAACCAAGCGCGCGGCGATACCGAGTGTCCCGATGCGACCCTACCCCAGCGGAATCTCCGTCGTCTCCTTGCCGGTGCGGATCACGAACGACGTGTAATAGCGCGCAACGTTGCTCTCTTCCTTGAAAAGCCGCTCGGTCAGCGCGTCGAGCTCGTCCATGTCTTTCAGTCGCAGCATCAAGAGCGCATCGGTCTCGCCGCTGACGCTATAGGCCTGGATCACCGCCGGCTCCTTGGCGGCCATGTCGAGGAAGCGGCGGACGAATTGTTCGCCGTGACGCTCGAGCTCCACGGTAATGATCGCCTTCATCGTTCGCCCGGCCTTTGCCGGATTGAGGACAGCGACAATCCGGTCGATGACGCCGGTCTGGTGAAGGCGCCTTATGCGGCGCAGGCAGCTTGACGGCGACAGGCCGACTTCAGCCGCGAGATCGGCATTGGTGCGCGACGCATCCTCCTGCAGCAGCCTCAGAAGCTTGCTGTCGATCTTGTCCATCTCCGTCCCCCTGTTGTAGCCATTTGCAATTTTATTGCATGAAAGTGCATATTTTGACCACAACTGCGAAGGGCCTCGCGCTAGTCCTTGGACAACACATTCAAGGAGACACCGTCATGGCCGTTCACATGATTTTCTACCGCAAGACGCTCGCCACACTCGAAGTCTACCTTGACCTGGTCCGCATCATCGTGCCGGTTACGATCGTTACCCATGTGCTGCAGGAACTCGGCGTCATCCGCGCGGTCGCACCCGCCTTCGAGCCGCTGATGACACTCGTCGGCCTGCCGCCAGAGCTTGCCTTCGCCTGGCTGACCGGCCTGCTTGTCGGCATCTGGGGGGCGGTCGTCGTCGTCTTCGCGCTGGTCCCGGTCTCGGAGCTGACGACTGCCGACATGACCGTCTTTTCGGCATTGATGCTGGTGGCGCATGCCATCCCGATCGAGCAGCGCATCATCCAAAAGGCCGGGCCGAGCTTCCTCGTCACCGGAGCATTCAGGATTGGCGGCGGCCTCGTCTTCGCGGCATTGCTACACCAAGTCTTCGCGGTAACCGGATGGCTCACCACGCCGCTGAATCCCACATGGATACCGGTCAACGAGGGCTCCGGCTGGCTCGCCTTCGGCTTGAGCACGCTGAAGACGCTCGCCACCATGCTCGTGGTGCTGCTCGCCTTGAGTTGGACGATCGAGATTCTGAAGCTCGTCGGCATCCTCGGCTGGCTGAACCGGGGCATGGCGCCACTCTTCCGCCTTGCGGGCATCCAGTCGCAAACGGTGCCCTTCGCCGCCGTCGGCGTGCTCCTCGGTATCTCCTACGGTGGTGCACTGCTGATCCGCGAGGCCCGCGAAGCCAAGGTCGAGCCGCGCCAGGTCTTCCTCGCCTGCGTCTTCATGGGCTTTGGCCACAGCCTGATAGAAGACACATTGGTGGTCGTCGCGCTGGGCGCGGATTTCACCAGCGTGTTCTTCGGGCGTCTCGTCTTTGCCATTGCGGCAACAGCCATCGTCGCCCGGGTCATCGCCTCGGCGCCGGACGCCGTGTTCTTCCGGTCCTTCTTTCGCAAGGACGGTACCGAACCTGCGCTGTCGGAGGCGTAGCGGCCAGCGGCTAAGCTCGGCTTGGTGATGTCAGGAGGGCCGTGTCGATTTTCAGCGCCTCGGCCCATCGGTTCGGCCGCCCCGCTGCATGATCGCGTAGCCGGTCAACGACGTGCTCCGGTTCCCATACCGCGACGCATTCGAGGCCTGTACATTCAGCAAGGGAGGCAGGACGCTCAAAATTCTGATCGGCGAAGGTGGAATGATAGAGAAAGAGGCGGCCGTTGATGATGTCCTGTCTGAAGAAGAAGGGCTCCTGCGCATTTTCTGGCGTCAACGGCTGCGAAGCGATTACAGGCCATACACCCTTGGTCACTGCATACCTGAACACACCAAGCGTAAACACGACGGGCAGCGTAGGAATTTCCTCGATTGCGACGTCTTTTGTGAACACGCCGTCGAAAAAGACAATCAACGGCTCGCTCGCAACCTGCGCATAGGCGTGCTGGCCAGACCCCAGGTCGATGCGCAGGATATCGCCGACCTTGCGCCTGACCCTCTTTGGCTTTGAGCTCGTCACACCATTTGTCCCTATTTTGTCAACTTCGGAGATCGCAAGGAGCGCGCACGCCGACGCAACGTATACCGCCAAGGTCATTCCGCAGCCAGGTTCGTAGCCGCTAAGATTCGCCCAAACGCCGCGCGGTAGGCGGCAGGTGTCGTCGAAAGCTGCTGGCGGAAGTGGTGTCGCAGCGTCTGGGTCGAGCCGAAGCCGGAGGCTTCGGCCACCTGCTCCATGCCAAGTGCGGTTTCCTCCAGCAATTGCCGGGCGCGGGAAAGCCGCTCGGTCAAGAGCCAGCGCGCCGGCGTCGTGCCGGTCGCGGCCTCGAAGCGGCGAAGGAATGTGCGCTCGCTCATGCCCGCCGCCTTTGCCAGCACGGCGATCGAGAAGTCTTCACCCAGCCGTTCGCGCATACGGTCGAGCAAGGGCCCGAGCCGGGCGCTCTCGTGCACATCAGGCACCGCCCGCTCGATGAACTGCGCCTGCCCGCCGTCGCGGTGCGGCGGCACGACCAGGCGGCGGGCCACGCGGTTGGCCGCCTCGCTGCCGAAATCGCGGCGGATCAGATGCAGGCAGAGGTCGATGCCGGCGGCACTGCCGGCAGACGTCAGCACCTGCCCGCTATCGACATAGAGCACATCGGGCACCACCTCGATGTCAGGATAAAACGCCCCAAGCTTGTCGGTATAGCGCCAGTGGGTCGTCGCCCTCCGGCCCGAAAGCAGGCCTGCCGCCGCCAGCACGAAGACGCCGGAACAGATGGAAAGGACGCGCGCGCCGCGCTGATGCGCATCCCGCAGTGCCTGGCAGACTGCCTCCGGCACCGGCTGGTCCGCGCCGCGCCAACCGGGCACGATGATCGTGCCCGCCTCGGCCAGAAGCTCGATGCCGCCATCGGCCACAAAGCGCACGCCGCCGGTTGCCCTCAGCTCGCCGGGATCGACCGAGGCGACGGCGAAGCGATACCAGTCCTCGCCCATTTCCGGCCGTGGCAGGCCGAACATCTCGACGGCGACGCCGAACTCGAAGGTGCACAGCCCGTCATAGGCGAGCGCCACGACGAGCGGATTTTGGAGCGATCGGGTAGCGGAAAACGACTTTGGCATGATCTTGAGCATATATGGCAATGTTGCCAACTGCCAGCCCTCATCGGGTGCTGCTACATATCTCTTCGTCAACACGCACCGAGCCAAGGAGAGCCCCGATGAGCTACGTCACCGAAACCCCCGCTGCTTCCCCCGAGATTGCCATTGCCCATTTCGCCGGGCGCCTCAGCGTCGAAACCGATTGCGCCGACGTCGCCCATGCGCTGAAGAGCGGCGAGCAGGATTTCGTGCTCTTGCATGTGGTCGGCTCGGACGCTGCCTATGCCCGCCGCCACGTGCCGGGCGCGATCCACCTGCCCCACCGCGAGATCAGTGCCGAGCGCATGGCCGAGTGGCCTGAAGATACCATCTTCGTCGCCTACTGCGCCGGCCCGCATTGCAACGGCGCCGATCAGGCGGCCCTCAAGCTCGCCCGCCTCGGCCGCCCCGTGAAGATCATGATCGGCGGCATCACCGGCTGGGAAGACGAAGGCTTCGCCTTCGCCACCGGCGCAGCACCGGGTGAAGCGCAGGCCCTGCTCGCCGCCTGAGCGCCGGTCAGCGCGCACCACTGCGGCGTGCGCCTTGTTCAAGATCGCTACGGCACTTCGAACCGCTGGATAATTGTCCCTAAATGGGTTGCTATCCAAGGAATCTGCAGCAAGGCCGGCGTCCCCGCCGGCCTTCAGTAACCCACACCTAACGGGTACCCCCCTTGCACGAGATGTCGAGATGAACGCATCACCCCTCACCGTCCGCCCCTTCGAACGCCACGACGTGACTGATGTGCTGGAGCTGATGCGCGGCCTTGCAATCTTCGAAGGTTACATCGACAAATTTTTCGTGACCGAAGCGGATCTCATCGAACACGGGCTTGGCGATAACCCGCGCTTCGGCGTGCTCGTCGCGGATCTCGGCGGTCGTGCAGTCGGCATCGCCGTACACTATGTCATCCCGTGGACCTACGATCTGAAGCCGACGCTGGTGCTGAAGGAACTTTTCGTTGATGAAACAGCACGTTCCTCGGGCGCAGGGGCCGCATTGATCGCAGCTTTGAAGCGCCACGCCGCCAGGATCGGCGCGCCGCGCATCAACTGGACCGTGCTTGCGACCAACGACGCCGCCAAGCGTTTTTACCGACGCGAAGGCGGCAGCCACGATGCGATCTGGGAACCCTGGACGATGCCGGTGGAGATCACCGCGGATGGCGGCGAAAGCTAGCGATCAGCCTGGCCATGGGCCGCAAAAATGACGTCTAACCCCGGCAAAGCCTTTCTAATCCGCTTGGGCAGGCCGCCGCGCGGCCCTGCCTAGCTCGAATTGACTACTCAAATGCCACATAAATTTGATTGATTTCAGACCCCGCTTTTGTCACACTGCACCTGTAATTGCACACCGCAAACATACAATCCCCGGAAGAGTAGTATGGTTGCGTTTTTATTGCCGTGCAGTTGCTTTATTTGTTTTTATTGCGCGCCTGAGCCTCCGTTCCCCGCGGAGGCTCAGTTCATTTGAGGAACAGGCAAAGAGAAAGGGCCCCGACCAGTTCCGGTCGGGGCCCTTATATTGACTGCCGCAGGGGCACTGCAGAGGCTACACCGCCCCCTCAATGCCCGCCGAGCACCAGCGTCTGCACCGGCAGCATCAGGGCCTGCATGCGCAGGATCATCGCATGGACGAGGCCCACGGCGTCGACCACGTGCAGATAGGCCCAGCGGGCGGTGCTGATATCGGGCGACTCGAGCTCGTCATGGCTGTTGGTATAGGCATTGGCGATGCAGCTGCTGCCGGGCGGAATGTCCTCGAGCACGCCGGGATAGAGCGGCTCCATGACCACGGTGAGCGTGCCGGGCTGCGAGATCTGGGCGACGTCGATCAGCTGGTCGCTCGCCCTCACCTGGCCGGAGGCGATCACGTCCTGCACGTCGGTGACGACCAAGGGAATGATGGTGAAGGGCTTGCCGATGCAGGTGGCCTCGCCGATCATGCCGACCTTCATCACCTGCGCCTCGATCTGCCCGAAGCCAGCGACCAGCTGCGCCCGGCCGGCATCTTCAGGGACGAGAACGCCCGCTGGCCGCAGAAGCGGATTGACGACCTCGCCGACCCGGAGTGCGAACTGCTGCACCCGGCCGGACACGCCGGCGCGCACGGTGGTCTTGCTAATATCGACCTCCGCCTCCTTCAGGGCCGCTTCGGCGCTCGCCTTTTGCGAAGGCAGCAGTGAAACGAGCTTGGTCTCCAGTGTCTGCTTGTTGGAAAGGACAGCGGTGAGTGCGCCCTTGCGCCCTTCGAGGTTGACCTGCCGACGCTCGATCTCGCGCCGTGCGACGACGTTGGGGTTCAGCTTGTTGAGTTCGACCTGGGTGTCGTACTCGTCCTGAGCCTGTTGCACGGCCGCCTGGGCTTCCACGATCGCGCCATCGGCGGCGACCAGCTCGGTGCGAGCGACGGCGAGCTCCGCTTCCACTTCGGCGATCTGGCGGCGGGCAACCTCGGCGGCGGCTTCCTGTTCGGAGCTGTCGAGCTTGAACAACGGCTGGCCGGCCTTCACCTTCTCGAAGCGCGTCGCATAGATTTCCGAAACGCGCCCGCCGGCTTCCGGCAGGATGGCGACCGTGCGGAACGCCGCGGTGACATTCTTCGTCGACGGGTGGAAGTAGAAGATCAGCGTGATCAGCGAGATCGTCAGGATGATGCAGGCGGTGATGCCCCAGCGCAGTTCGAACCACACCGAATAGATGGTGATCTCCCGCCCGAACCTTTTGCCCTGGACATAGCGGCGGAAGAGATAGTCAGGAAGGATCGTCAGCATCGAGCAAAGCATGAATTCGAACATGGCTCAGGCCTTCCCTTCCATCGACGGCTGATCTGCAGGTGCGGCCGGATGGCTCGCCACCGGCTCGAGCTCGGGCGGCACCGGTTCAGTTGATGCATCCACCTTGCCGGCGATCCTCTCCAGAGAGCGGGAGATCGACGAGAGCGGCGACGAAAAATCCGGCAGGTCGATCAGCGCCAGGATCAGCGCCGCGATCCAGAAGATGTTGTTGTGCGTGAGCAGCGAGATCAGCCCCAGCACCGCCACCAGCTCGTATTGCACCTTGTGGCTCTTGTGCGCCATGGTTTCGGGCAGCGAATGCAGCCTGAGATAGAAGGTGCCGAGGGCGAAGATCGCCAGGATCATGAAGACGACGACGACGTTGAACAGGACGTCGCTTTGTCCCGGCGCCGTGATGAATGCCGGCAAATGATGGATTGCAGTGGGATGGATGGCCTCGGACATTACGCCTCCACAAAACGGACTGGACCAAGAGAATCGTACATTAACACACCCCCAAAAAACACAAGTAAAACCTTGCACCTCAGCCGCAACTTGACCTTGCGGCGCTCGGCGCCCTATCAGATCAACGCGCTAGCACTTTGAAATGCCGGAGGTTTCGAGCAGGATCCTTGCCGGCATGCTGTTCCCAAGGTAACGGCAAACGATGCCCGCTCGCCCTATCGCGCGCGGCAGACGACCGCGCTCTTGCCCATTGCCCCGAAGGAGACCGATATGGCCCAGAACATTTACGACAAGCCGGAATTCTTCGAAGGCTACAGCCAGCTCGGACGCTCGGTGCATGGCCTTGCAGGTGCTGCCGAATGGCCGGCGATTCGCGCCCAATTGCCGGATTTGTCGGGAAAACGCGTCGTCGATCTCGGTTGCGGCTTCGGCTGGTTCTCGCGTTTTGCCCGCGAGGCTGGTGCGGCCCAGGTGCTCGGACTTGATCTCTCGGAAAAAATGATCGCCCGCGCCAGGGCCGACACGTCCGATCCGGCGATCGACTACCGGATCGCCGACCTCGACCAGCTCGACCTCCCCGAAGAGAGCTTCGACTTCGCCTATAGCTCGCTCGCCTTCCACTATGTCGAGGATTTCGGCCGGCTCGTCACCACCATCCACCGGGCGCTCGTGCCCGGCGCCCACTTCGTCTTCACCGTCGAGCACCCGATCTATATGGCGTCGCTCAATCCCGGCTGGCGGCTTGAGAACGGCGAGCGCACCTGGCCGGTCGATCACTATTCGGCCGAGGGACCACGCACCACCGACTGGCTGGCAAAGGGCGTGATCAAGCACCACCGCACGACAGGCACGACGCTCAACACGCTGATATCAACGGGCTTTGCCATCCGCCACGTAGAGGAGTGGCGCCCGACGGAAGAGCAGATCGCGGAGATCCCTGCCCTTGCCGAAGAAGTCGATCGCCCGATGATCCTGATCGTGAAGGTTGAGAAGTAGGTAGCCACTTTGGCCCACCCTCGCGTCACGAGCCTGAGAGGAATGTTTCCATCGCCGCGCTGCGGCACGCATGGGTGACCCCGATCAGGGCCGCTTCGCGACGAGAAACATTCGCTTTGTCCCAATAGGCCTGTCCGGATTTGGCGCTCGGCCTGGACGTCGTCTCCAACATCTCAGGGAGTGTTTTGTTCACGCACCCCAGGACGAGCGCACGTACCGCCTGAATGCCGCATTCAGCGCCGTGTGCGTTCAGGCGGATTTGGGGCATTTCCTTCAGCTGTTGATCCACACCCCTCAGCAGGAAGGCGGTTTCGTCCCGTGGGAACGCATTCGCCGAGAGCACCTTTTGCAGCCGGGCCCGTTCCGCCGAGTAGCTGATCTTGGGGCAGGACGGCGCGGCTTCGGCAGCCGGAGCACTGAAACCGGCAAGCGTGAAGGCCATGGCATAAAGGCAGCCCAAGCGCTGATGTCTCGTCATCTGGATCCCCGACTCCCTGAAATGAGACGGGAACATAGAGATCAGAGCACCATCCAGAAAGTGCAATTCTGCAGCACTGCACGCCTTTGCCGACGCGCAGCGCTGTCGCCCTTTCGGAGTTGCCGCATGTTTGCCCTCCGGTCGGCTGGAATCATGCGGCAAAGAACCCCTCAGCCCTTCTCCTTCAACGTCTCCTTCTGGGTGATCAGCCGGGCGCTGTGCTGGCCGCTGAGATAGGTCCAGAACCAGCTCCAGGCGACCGCGAAGCGGCTGCGCGTGCCGATCAGGAAGTAGATGTGGGCGATGCCCCAGATCCACCATGCAAGCGCGCCCTTCAGCTTGAACCGGCCGAAATCGATGATCGCGGCGCGGCGGCCGATGGTGGCGAGGCTGCCCTGGTGGCGGTAGCGGAAATCGGCGGGCGGATTGTCGCCTGCAAGCCGCGCGCGGATGACATCGGCCACATAGGCGCCCTGCTGCTTGGCGGCGGGCGCAATGCCCGGCACCGGCTTGCCGCCGTCATAGGTAACCGAAGCCGTGTCGCCGATGACGAAGACATCGGGATGATCGGGTGCAGTCAGATCGGCGCCGACGATCGCCCGACCGGCGCGGTCGGCGGCGATATCAAGCCAGCGGGCGGCGGGTGACGCCTGGACGCCCGCAGCCCAGACGAGCGTGCGGCTGGCGACGAATTCCGCGCCGATCATCACGCCCTCTTCGGTGCAGGATGTCACCGGCGTGCCGGTGCGAACCTCGACGCCGAGGCGCTCCAGTTCCTTGACCGCATAGGCCGAGAGATCCTCGCTGAACGCAGCGAGAATGCGCGGACCCGCCTCGACCAGGAGCACGCGCGTTTGCCGCGTATCGATGCGGCGAAATTCGTCTGGAAGCGTGCGATGCGCCATCTCGGCGATGATGCCGGCAAGCTCGACGCCCGTCGGGCCGGCACCGATGACGGTGAAGGTCAGGAGCGCTGCGCGGGCATCCGGATCCTCTTCCAGCTCGGCGCGCTCGAAGGCGAGCAGCACGCGGCGGCGGATCGTCGTCGCGTCCTCCAGCGTCTTCAGGCCGGGGGCGAAGGGCTCCCATTCGTCATGGCCGAAATAGGCATGCGTCGCCCCGGTCGCCAACACCAGCGTATCGTAGCCGATGCGCTTGCCGTCCCTGAGAACGACCGCCTTTTCGGCCGCGTCCACATCCGTCACCTCGCCGAGCAGCGTCGTCACCTCCGGCCGGTCGCGCCAAAGGCTGCGGATCGGCCAGGCGATTTCCGAGGTGGCGATCAGCGTCGTTGCCACCTGATAGAGCAAGGGCTGGAAAAGATGGTGGTTACGCCGGTCGATGAGGGTGATGCGAACCGGCGCGCCGGCGAGCCCTTTGACGAGCTGCAATCCGCCGAACCCGCCGCCAACGACGACCACATGATGCCTGTCCTGCATGTTTGCTTCCAGCTGGCTCCCAGCCGGCCTTCTATTGGACATGCCACAAGATTGGGGTTGTGGTCAGCAAGGACAAGCGCAGCCACCTCATGTCACCCTTGCAAAAAGTCAAGAACGGCCGGCGATCAAGGCCTTGTCGCGAAGGTGATCTCGTCGGCCGCGTCCACCAGCACGATCTCGTCACCGAGCGACCATTCGGCCGCGCGCGCGGCCAGACGCGCCGGCACCATCGGCGAGCGGCCGGGACCGGGCGGCACGTCATAGGTGGCATGGGCGTCGTTGGCGAGGATCACGGTGAAGCCCTTGGCGATCGCCGTGCGGGCCGTCGCCGCCAGGCACATCTCCGAGAGCATGCCGCAAATTGCGATCGTTTCGATCTCTCGCTCCCGCAACAGATCCTCAAGGTCGGTGCCATCGAAACCGTCGTCCTTCAGTTTGCGCACCACCGCCTCTTCCGCCTCCGCCGAAAAGAAGAGCTGCCAGCCGTCGGTCTCCGGCTCGTCGGAGGCACCCTCGGGTCCGTCATTCTGCAGGAAGATCACCGGCACGCCTGCCGCACGAGCCTGCCGCAACAGAACCCCGACGGCGCGCTGAAGGCCGACATGGCCGGGCACCGCCTCCGGCCCGGAGATGAAAGCGCGCTGGACATCGACGACCACAAGCGCATCGGCAACGTCGCCTTCGTTCGCGGTGCTCGCCTCGTTTGCCTCATCCGTCATTGATTCTTACTCCGCATAATCGACCGGCACCGCCGTGCCGCTCTTCAGGATTTCCATCGAGATCGAGGCGGAAACGTCGAAGAGCTCCACCTTTCGCACGATCTGCTTGTAGACCACGTCGTAGTGCTCGACGCGCGGCAGCACGACCTTGACGATATAGTCATGGTTTCCCGTCAATCGATGTGCCTCGACGATTTCAGGGATATCGCTGATCGCGCGGCGGAACGTCTCGATCCACTCGTCCGAATGATGCGCCGTCTTGATCAGCGCGAAGACGGTGGTCGGCACGCCCATGCGCTCGCGGTCGAGCACGACGATCCGCCTGGCGATGTAACCCGCCTCCTCCAGCCGCTGGATGCGGCGCGAACAGGCGGAAAGCGAAAGATTGACCCGCTCTGCCAATTCGCCGACCGCGACGCTGGCATCCTGCTGCAACAGCCCAAGCAGCTTCCTGTCTCTCTCGTCAAGCACGCCGATCCCTCCACCCAATGCGATTCAATGCCGTATATATTTGCACAAATTTACCTCTATGCGCAAATTTTTCGCGCCGAACGGCATTCCTCTCGCGAACAAAGCGAACCATTCCGGCGGCTTCGGCCGCATAGTTCTGGCCATCGAACAACGGCGTGCCCGGCGCGCCATAAAGGGAAAGAGGAATGGCGATGCGCAAGATTGGTCTGATCGGCGGTATGAGCTTCGAAAGCTCGGTGGTCTATTATCGCATGGTCAACGAGGCGGTTCGCGAGCGCCTGGGCGCGCTGCACTCGGCCGAGGTGCTGCTGCATTCCGTCGACTTCCAGTCGATCGTCGACCTGCAGAAGGCTGGCCGCTGGGATGATGCCGCCAAGCGGCTTGCCGATGTCGCCCGTGGCCTGGAAGCGGCCGGCGCCGATTGCGTGCTGATCTGCACCAACACCATGCACCTGATCGCAGACGCGGTGCAGGCGGCGGTGAACATCCCGCTGATCAACATCATCGACGAGACGGCGCTCCGCCTCAAGGCCGCCGGCAGCCGCAAGCCGCTGCTGCTCGCCACCCGCTATACCATGGAGCACGGCTTCTACGCAGAGCGCATGCGGAGCCACGGCATCGACATCATGGTGCCGGACGCGGATGGCCGGACGCTCGTCCACAACGTCATCTTTGACGAACTCTGCGCCGGCAAGGTGCTGCGCTCTTCCCGCAGGGCGTTGATCGACCTGATCGACAAGGCCGAGGCGGAAGGCGCGGACGCCGTCATCCTCGGCTGCACCGAGATCTGCCTGACCCTCGACCCCAGGGCCCTGCCGCTGCCGGGCTTCGATTCCACCGCGATCCACGCGGACGCTGCCGTCGAGTTTGCGCTCGAGGGCGCGTTGCTGGCACGGGCTGCCTGAACGGGACCGAGAAACGGGTGCAAACGCAGGGCGGGAAATCCGCCCTCCGCTGTGCGTCCAGTCATTTTCTTGGAAGCGGCTGCAGGAAGATGCGCTCGTAGCTGATGAACGGCGGATCGTCCGCGTAACGCGCATTGGCCGCGATGCCGTCCGGATCGCTGGCAACGTCACGGCGATAGCGGCGGTAAGCCGCCTCGTCCGGAAAGGTAAAGAGCGCGATGGCGACATCGCCAGCGCCCTCTTCACCAAGGCCGGGAAAGCTCGTGCCGATGCCCTCGGGCTTTTCGCGCGGGACAAAATAGCCGTGGTGCGTTCCGCCGTGCCGCTCGATGAGCGTCATCCAGGTTTGGGCATAGGCATCGAACTCCGTCATCCGGCCCTGCGCGAGCCGGTAGCGGATTTCACAGGTGACGGGACTATCCGGCATCAGGCTTCCTCTCTCTTATATCCGGTTCTCGGACCGCGAAGGCCGATGCAATTGCCCCAGGGATCGCGCACCTGGCACATCCAGAGCCCCTCCTGGATCGCCATCGGTCCACGATAGAGAGGTGCGCCGAGCGCTTCGAAATGGGCAAGCGCCCGGTCGAAGTCCTCGACCGCCCAGTAGACGACGGAACCTGCGGCACCACTCGCCACCTTCTCGTCCGCCTGAACGATTTCGAGATCCACCGTGCCGACCTTGAGATAGGCGAAGTCGAACGCCTGAAGCCACCGGCGTTGTGCCGTTGGGAAAGCACGCTGATACCAGGCGAGCCCCGCTTCCGTGTCGGGAACATGCACCAGTATGGCCGCCACGCTTTCGGTCATCGCAATTTCTCCATCCCTCCATCCGCCATCCCGTTGCCCTCGATACAGGATTCGTCGACTGCTCAGGCGGAAATCGCGTCCGAGGCGGATCGCAGCAGGCCGTCCGGGCGCGCGCCGAACGCCTGCCAATCGCATTCGGCAAGCCCGGCCGGCGCGAAGGGATCGATCAGCGTGCCCGAGACGATCGAGGCGAGCAGCGCCTGCATCGGCGGCGTGCGGGCGATCGTCGCGACCAGCCGGTCGCGCAGCCAGGCGAGAAGTGCCGAGTCCGACTGGTAGAACGGCGTAAAGGCCAGCGACAGAAGCTGGAACAGCGCGACATGATTGCGCCGCGCGGCAGCATAGGTGGCAAGGGCGCAATTAAGATCCGGCGTGGTCTCCAGCGCATGCGCCAGCGCCGCCACGTCGAGAAGCGCCATGTTCGCCCCCTGCCCGAGCTGCGGGCTCGTCGAATGTGCACTGTCGCCGAGGAAGGCGATACGGCCGGAGGCGAGCGGGCGCATGGTGCGATGCGCATAGCGCGCCAGCGTCAGTTGCTCCCAGTCGGCGACCTGATCGAGCAAGGGCGCACAATCCGGCCAGTAGTCGAGGATACGCGCCTTCCATCGGTCGAGCCCAGCCTCCCGTACCCTGTCCGCATCCGCGACCCTCAGGCTCCAGAAGAAGGCGACACGCTCCTTCTCGCCGACCTGCGCCCTGCCCGCCGGCAGGATACCGATCATCACCCGCGCCCGGTCGTAGCGCTGCACCAGGGCGTGGGGATCATGGACGAGCCCGTCGCTGTCGAGCGTAGCCCAGAAGGCACCATAGGTGAGCTCGCGCACTTTGGGCGCGACAGCGGAGCCGGCCGATAGCGTCGAGCCCGCACCGCTCGCGTCGATCACCAGATCATAGGCGCCCGTCTCCCGCCGCTCTGCATCCAGAAGCACGGCCTTGCCACCGGCCATTCGAACATCAGCGAGCGTGACGCCGGTGCGAACCGGCAAACCGGCGGCGATCACGGCATCATGCAGCGTGTTGAAAAGCGCCGCCCGCTGCACCGCCAGCCCGAAGCGGCCACCGGCAATTGCGTCGTAGCGCACGTCGAGAACAGTGCGGCCGGATTTTGCGTCGGCGCCATAGAGTCGGTCGATCCGGCTGCCGAGGGCAAGCATGGACGGCAGCAGATCGAGCGCGTTCAGCACCGTCAGTCCCGTCGGCTGCAGCATCAGGCCGGAACCGACCGGCGAGGCCACGTCGAAGCGTTCGAGGATTTCCACCCGATGCCCCTGCCGCGACAACATCAGCGCCGCCGCGAGCCCCGCCGGGCCAGCGCCCGCAATGCCGATATCAAGTGTCTTCATGGGTCCCCGAGGTGACGTGGAAGTCGACGAAACTATAGGGAAAATCAAGGCGCTAGGGCAAGTCTGCACGACGGGACACGAGGTCGCGCCTCGCAACCGCCCCTCATCCGGCCTGCCGGCCACCTTCTCCCCGCAAGCGGGGCGAAGGAGACTCGCGGCACCCGCTCGCTTCACACCACTGCGGCATGCTCTGACAGCAGTCCTGGTTGGAAGGCGGCCATCGTCCACGTCCCCTCTCCCCGCCCGCGGGGAGAGGGTTAGGGTGAGGGGCAAACTTCGCTAGCGAAAGCCCGGAACGAGAGAGAAAGCGCCGCATGCACCAATGAATTGGCCCCCACGGCGAATTTCGCACCGGCAGGGAAACGCACTACGCCTCCGCGTCGTACACCTCGCGTGCCGCGCGGATCGCTCCGTGGTTTTCCAGTGACCAGTCGACGAAATGCTTGAGCAGGCCAAGCAGCGAGCGGCCGAGATCGGTCAGCGCATATTCCACGCTCGGCGGCTGGGTCGGAAAGACGGTGCGGTGAATGTAGCCGTCGCGCTGCAGGTCGCGCAGCGTCTGGGTCAGCATGCGCTGGGAAATGTCGGGGATCAGCCGGCGAAGCTGCGAGAAACGCAAGGGACCGTCGGCCAGCGACAGGATCATCAGCGAGTTCCACTTGCCGCCGATATTGTCCATGACGTCGCGCACGGGGCAGTTCTCCATGTCCATCGGAACGCCGCAGACGATCGCCACGCGCTTGCCCTTCACTTCCCCGGTCAGCTTGTTCATAGGCGGTACCCTTCCTGTAACCACAGCAGAAAAAACTGCCTCCTTTACAGCTGTACCGAGATTACGAGATAAGAGCAAGTCTCAAAAAGAGACCATGTGCCGGCGACCTCCCAGGCCGCCGGCATCAACGACGAGCGAGGAAAGTGCGGGCGATCTCCCGCGGCCATCCCGTCTCAGGTTTAGAGGAAAAGGAAAGACCATGTCCGATACATTGCTCGTCACCGGCGCGACCGGCCAGCTCGGCAAGCTCGTGCTCGACCAGCTTCTTGGCTCCGGCGTCGAGCCGGCGAGGATCATCGCCACCAGCCGTGACACGGCGAAGCTTGCCGACTACACGGCCAAGGGCGTTCAGGCCCGCGTCGCCGATTTCGACGACCCGGCCTCGCTCGACAAGGCCTTTGCCGGCGCCGACCGGATCCTGATCATCTCGACCGACGCGCTGGATCAGCCGGGCAAGCGCCTGAAGCAGCACCTCGCCGCCGTGGCAGCTGCGAAGAAGGCCGGCGCCAAGCATATCCTCTACACCTCCATGCCCAGCCCCGAGACATCGGTGATCCCCTTCGCGCCCGATCATCTCGGCACCGAAAACGCCATCAAGGCGACCGGCATCCCCTACACCATCCTGCGAAACGGCTGGTACATGGAGAACCTGTTCATGGCCCTGCCGCACGCGCTTGAGACCGGGCAATGGTATTCCTCGTCCGGCGAAGGCCGCCTCGCCCACATCGCCCGCGCCGATGCCGCCAGGGCAGCCGCCGCTGCGCTTGCCTCAGCTGTGAACGAGAGCCGCACCTATACGTTGACCGGCGGCGAGCTGCGCTCGACCGACGAGATCGCGGCCCTCGTCGCCAAGGCGACCGGCAAGCGGCTCGATGTCGTGCACATCTCGGACGAGGCGCTCGCAGGCGGCCTGAAGGGCGCCGGCCTGCCGGACTTCCTCATCCCGATCGTCGTCTCCTTCGACGCCAACACCCGCGAAGGCCATATCAACATGGTCACGAACGACGTGACGTCTCTGACGGGTGCAACGCCGGTAAAGCTCGGCGCTTTCCTGGAAGCGAGCAAGGCGAGACTTGCCGGCTGAGGAAGGAATCCGGTCCGAAACGACGCGAGCCCGGCCATCCGTGCCGGGCTCCCAGATTGCGACGAGGGAGATGCCCAATTGCGTCTTCCGCCCCGGCAGCAGGATCTTGTCAGTCGCCGTCGCCACATTTTGTTCTTGTTATGTTCAGTATGATGCGCTATGCATTCCCCCCACCTTCACCACCGGAGAAAGGGGGACATTATGAGCGCTTATTTGACCGTGGGTGCCTTGGACTGCGCCCGCTCGAATGCCTTCTATGACGCAATTCTCGCGACCATCGGATGGAGCAAGCACATAGAGTTTCCGGACTGGCGCGCCTATTCCGAAGGCGGAGCCGGCAAAGGCTTTGTCCTGTGGGTCTGCAAACCTTTTGACGGTGAGCCGGCGACCGCCGGAAACGGCTCCATGGTCGGGTTCATGGCCAAGTCGCCCGCGGAGGTGGATGCTTTCTACCAGGCCGCCATGATCAATGGCGGGGCGGACGAAGGCGCACCCGGGCCGCGTCCACACTATGGGCCCGACTGGTACTCCGCCTACATGCGCGATCCATCCGGAAACAAGATTTCAGTCGTCTACAACGGCTAGGGTTGCCGTAGCGGACAAGCTTTGCGAAAACGACGTGCACGGACGGATCGCGACCATGCTTTGCGGGTTCCCCTGGGCTTGTTTCCCTGGGGGCTGGACGGGCCGTGCGCAGGGCCGCGCCTGCCGCACGGTCCGCTCGGATCTTGCCTGGCTTAGCGTACGGCCTCCACCGGCGAGGCATCTGCCCGCAGCGCGATCTCCGCAAGCACGAGCGCGCTGGTTCCGGCGACAAAGAACCCGGCGGAAAGATTGAGCGTCGTGCCGTCGTAGAAGGCGCCGAATGCGATCGCGAACAGGGTCGCGATCAGGCTCGAGCCGGAGGCGATCAACGACGCCCCGAGGCCCGCCACCTGCCCCAGCGAGCGCATGGCCATGGCGTTCAGGTTGCCGAAGAGCACCCCGATCGCAAAGAAGGCCGCAAAGCCGAGCACCAGCAGCACGGCAAGAGGCGGCCGGCCGGCCCAAAGGGTGGATGCCGCCAGCATGGCGAGCCCCGCCACCGCCAGGCCAATGAAGCCATAACGCGCCATCGCCTCCGAACCAAAGCGCTGCACGAGCTTGGCATTGAGGAACGAGGCAAGCCCGATGCCGGTCGCCAGCATGGCGAAATACAAGGGGAAGGTCTGCCCGATCCCGTAGGCGTCGAAGAACAGATCCGCCGCGGTGCTCAGATAAAGAAGCTGCGCGCCGAAGACGAGCCCGGTCGCCAGGATCAGCAGCGTCACGCGGCGATTTGAGAGGATACGCCGCCCGTTCGACACGAGAAGCCGCGGGCGAAAGGGAATGCGCTTCTCTAGCGGCAACGTTTCCGGCTGGCGCACCACCAGCCACATGCCGAGAAGTCCCGCCGCCGCTAGATAGACCGCAAAGACGCTACGCCAGCCACCGACGGTGATGATCCCTTGCGCGAGCGTCGGGGCCAGCATCGGCACGAGAATGAACAGCGTGAACATGAACGACATCACACGCGCCATGGCGTCACCTTCGAACTGGTCGCGGATCATCGCCCGCGTCGCAATCTTCGGCCCCGAGACCCCGACGCCCTGAAGGAAGCGGCCGAGAATCACCATCTCGAGCGAGCCGGCCGCCATGGCGATGATCGTTCCGAGCGCATAGACGCCAAGCCCGAGAACAAGCGCCCTCTTCCGCCCCATCGCATCGGAGAGCGGCCCCAGCAGCAGCTCGCCAAACGCCATGCCGAGGATGAAAAGCGAGATGATGTGCTGGGTGGAAAGTGGCGGCCGAACGCCGAGATCGGCCCCGATCTGGCGCAGGCCGGGCAAGAGCGCATCGATGCTGATCGAGGTCAGCGAGGTCAAAAGCGCATAGAGAACGATGCGCTCACGGAAACTGGTGGGGAATGTCATTGGCCGCTTACGAGGGAAGGAATGGACTCTACCTATAGCAGACCCACGGCAAAGTTGTAGGCTACAGAAGCGTTGCCGATCACCATGCACTGTTCTGATCGGCGAGATCTTACGATGGCGCAAAGCGCAGGTGCGAAGCATCCGCAAGATTGACGACCGCCCGGTTTCGGAAGAAATCGTCCTGGCGCAGATGCGTGATGCTTCCCGATTTTGCCGGAAAACTCAGGAATCCCGTGGCGCCGATCGGGATCTTCATCCAGGCGGCAAGCACCAGCGTCAGCGTGAAGCCGTGGGTGACGATGATCTGCGTTTGGCAGGGCCGCGCGACGATGGCGTCGACGCAAGGGAAGACGCGCAGCGCCACCTCGCGCCGGGTTTCTGCGCCATCGATCCCGCAGGGATCATCGAGCCGATTGTCATCCGGCGCCGGGGTGTAGCGCGCATCGAGCCAGGCCTGAGGCCTGCCACCGGCAACGCCATAGCTGATTTCCCGGAGATCGGCGGTTTCCATCACCGGCCGTTGAAAGCGCCTTGCTATCGCATCGGCCGTCTGGGTGGCGCGGCGCAGATCGGAGCTATGGATTTCCACGTCCCTTCCGCCAACCAAAGCCACCAGCCGTTCGGCCGTTAACTCCGCATCCTCTCTGCCGCGGGCGGTCAGATCCGTGTCGTACCAGCCACCCACCTTGCCTTCCAGGTGATGGACGGATTCCGTGTGGGTGACGACGAAGAGATCCTTCATGGCATCGCTCGGGTTTCCGCAAGGCGCTGCTGCCGCGCAAGAACTAGGGCGCAAATGTCGCCTCAGACCTCCTGCCCGCAGGCGCGACGGAAGCGGCGCACCGTCTCGGCCATACCGTATTCCAGCGCATCGGCCGTCAGGCCGTGACCGATCGAGACTTCGGCAAGATCGGGGATGTGCCGGGCGAGCAACGGCAGGTTGGCCACCGTCAGGTCGTGGCCCGCATTGACGTCGAGCCCGAGGCTTGCGGCAATCGCAGCCGTGCGGCCAAGTTCGGCGGCGATCTTCTCGGCCTTGTCCGGGTCGTCATAGCAACCGCCATAGGGGCCGGTGTAGAGTTCGATGCGATCGGCGCCGGTTTCCTTGGCAATCCGCAAGGCCTCCGTATCCTCGTCGCCATCGGCAAACAGCGAAACGCGAAAACCCTTCTTCTTCAGCCGGCCGACGACATTGCCGAGCAGGTTGTGGTTCTTGCGGAAATCCCAGCCGTGGTCCGAGGTCGCCTGCGCCGGATCGTCGGGCACCAGTGTCACCTGCTCCGGCCGATGCATCTCCACGAGGCCGAGGAATTCCTCGTTCGGATAGCCTTCCATGTTGAATTCCGTCTCCGGAAACGCCTGGTCGATCAGGTCGCGGATCGGCTGCAGATCGCTGAAGCGGACGTGGCGCTGGTCGGGTCGCGGATGCACAGTGAGACCGGCAGCCCCCGCTTCGAGCGCGATGCGGCCAAGCGCGGTGACGGAAGGCCACGGCAGATCGCGCCGGTTGCGGAGCATTGCGACGGCATTCAGATTCACGGACAGTTTTGCAGGCATGTCTGAACTTTCCAGAAAGCGGGCCCAAGGCGGGCCCAGACGCAGGCAATGTGGTTGCAATGTTCTACTGCATAATTGCTGAAACCGAAAACAGTTTGAGGTCCGATTATGCAGCAATTCCAAGGAGGTCGCAGGGGAGCGATGCGACGTTTGCGCGCGGTTCGTTTGCCCGCCTTGTCTTGACCAAGTCTTGACAATCGACGTCTCTAATATGCGGGAAGGCTCAATCACGGACGGCGAAAATGGCCGACTGGACTTCCGCTACCATCTGCCACAGGGAGAACCGGCGCAATTTTTACGTTTATTTCAGAAAAAACTCAAATTTGGCGTCTACACCCCTGACAACCACCTTTTTAGGGCTTAACTTTCCGAATCAGATCGAATGGCCCAGCCCGCGCCGCGATCGCATTTCATAGATTTTAATTCACATGACACTGGAGCAAGAACGGATGACGACGGTCGAAAGACCCTGCGACGAGACGATTCGACGGGCCCTCCGCCGTATCCTCGAAAGCAAGGCTTTCGCACGTTCAGAGCGCCTCAGGGCCTTCCTCACCTATGTGGTCGAGAAGGAGATGGCCGGCGAAGGCTATCAGCTCAAGGGCTACTCGATCGCGATCGACGTCTTCGACCGGCCCCAGGCTTTCAACGCCGACAGTGACCCGCTCGTGCGGGTGCACGCCGGCAAATTGCGCAAGCTGCTCAAGGCTTTCTACGAGGCCGACGGTGCCGACGACGAATGGCGGATCGCCATTCCCAAGGGAACCTATGTTCCGGAGTACCAGCGCGCCCGCAACGAGGAAGAGCATCAGGCCGCAAGCTCGCCCCGCCAGCCGAAACTGACGAAGCGGCGTTTTGCCGGGCACCGGCCCGCCTGGCCGCCGGCGCCCTTCTCGTCGCCGCTCTCGGTGCTGACCGTGCTGCCGCTGCTCCTTTTCGCGCCGATGCCCTCGCAGGAAATGACGCTGGACATCGACGCGCAGGCAAAACTCTTCAACGCGCGCCACGCGACCGAGCGGGTACTGCCCTCGGTTCAGGTGAAGATGGCCGGCGCCGAAAACGAAGATGCAAAAGCGTTTGCCACGGCGCTTCGCCTTGCGGCCCAGCGCCACAAGACGCTGGCCCGCGCCACCGACGGCGACACCGGTCGACCCGTTTCGCGCAATTCCGCCCTGTCGTTCACCGTGCAGGTGACCTGGTACGATGCGCCGGCGCAGGGCATCCGCGTCACCCTCTCGCATGATGGCGAGAACGTGCCGCTGCGCCAGGACTTCATTACCTGGAAGCGGCTCGCGTCCGAGCCGGACCTGCTTTACGAGAGCATGTCGCTGGCGTCGGAACTGTTTTCGCTCGACGGCGAGATCTACGAGCACGCCCGCCAGGAGCAGATCGAAAGCCCCCTCATGGGCTGCATGGCCGCTACCCAGCGCTATCGCAAGCACCTGACCCGGGGTGCCTTCGAGGAAGCCTGGTCCTGCCAGCAGAAGCTGTCGCCGTTGCGCGGGGACGAACCACTGTTCATCCTGAGCTCCAACAGCCCGCTCAAGGTCATCGGCCACTGACCGCGTGCGCCGCATCTTCGAGGACGCGGCAAGCTCACCGTAACGCTTTGAATCACTGCATGTTTTCCTGGATCGGCCCACAGCGCCGCGCGTCTTATCAGACGCGCAAAGGTCGCTGTAGCCCTTTGATTTTCTGCATGTCTTGGTCCTTAAATCGAGGTCGATTCAAGGAGACAGGCAGTAGGAAACCATGCAGTGGCAGCGGCCCCTCCAGTCGGGGAAAACGGGCGTCAGCCTACCAATATTAAGGACTGGTCATATATTTGATTCGCGTATACGGTGCACGCATGCGTTGGGAATGGATGCCTGGTTGCTCGTCAGGCAAGCATCGAAGTCCTGAGTAGAACCGCGTGGTCCACGCGGGATGCCCCAGCCGAGCAGCAGGCATTGTCGTTGTCGATCAACGAGTGCCTCAGCACGCGGACGCGGTCCGCACCTATGAGACCCGGTGATCGCCGCCGCTTCCGGACGCGGACTGTTACACCCTGGGTCGGCCTCGATTCAGGTCAAATATGCGGAAAATCAAACGTTACAGAGACAACGCGCCGGATAGGCGCGGCCTGTAGACCGGGGACAATCGATATGCCGCGAGACCACTGGAAATACGAAGGCATGCTCGCCGCGCCCGAACGCGTCGGCTTCCTGCCCATCCTTCCCCTTCCCCATCATGATCCGACGGCCCCGCTGGCGATCGCCGACATGGCCGATGCCTTCGGCGTCACCCACCGCACCCTGCATTTCTACGAGGAGAAAGGCCTTCTGACCGCCGCGCGCATGGGGCCGATGCGGGTTTACAACGAAGAACACATCCGCCGCATGGCTGTCATCAACGCCTGCCGCGAGATCGACATGCCGATCGCCGCCATCCTGGAGCTTTTGACCGGCCTTGCCGGCACCGAAGAACAGGCAGACGCCGACCAGTTGTTTCGCGAGGCGCTACTGGCGCGGCGCCGGGAACTTGCCGCCCAGCAGGCGAACCTGCGCCGCCAGATGCAGCGCATCACCGAACTGCTCGAAAGCAGCGATGGCAGCGGTACCGCGACCGATGAAGATGACCATGTCCACCTTTCCCCGATCGAGAGCGAGTGTCTGACCTTCATGGCCGACGGTTATCCGGCCCCGCGCATCGCCGGCCTGATGGAGATGGACGTCGCCGCGGCGCTCACGCTCGAAGCCGGCATCATCCGCAAGTTCGGCGCCAACAACCGCTTCCAGGCAATCGCCAAGGCCGTACTCGCCGGAATGATCTCGGCGGAGTAACCGAAGCACCTTACGGCGGTTTTCGTCTTCGGCTGGAGACGTGTCAGCGCGTCTGGAGGCGGCACGGCCAAAGCCTGTCCGGTAGCCGGCCATACCGCCGGTTTGCCGGCGATTCTCCCGGGATCGTCGACAATGGGATGTCTTCGACGCCGCGCTCATGTTACGAGGCGCTGAAACGACATGAGTGAGATATCCCGATGCTTCCCTGGATCCAGCTAGACCGCGCCACCATTCCCGGAGACGGCGACGAGTTGCGCCTGAAGCAGCGCGGCCAAGAATTTTCCATCATGCTCGGCTCGACCGAACTAATGAACAGCCGGCTGAGCGGCTCGGAAGAGGCGCTGGCGACGCTCGCCTACGAGCGCATCGCCGGCGGCAAGAACATCAGCATGCTGATCGGCGGTCTCGGCATGGGGTTCACATTGCGGGCGGCCCTCGCCGTGCTGCCGGACGATGCCAGCGTCGTCGTCGCAGAGCTCGTGCCGGCCGTCGTCGACTGGGCGCGCGGGCCGATGGCGGACCTCCACAAGGGCACGCTCGACGATCCCCGCGTCGATATCCATGTCGGCGATGTCGGCGCGCTGATCCGCTCGAAGAAGGCCGCTTACGATGCCATCCTGCTCGATGTCGACAATGGCCCGGACGGATTGACGCGCCCCTCCAACGACAGCCTTTACAGCCATACCGGGCTTCGCGCCGCCCAGGCGGCGCTGCGGCCCAGCGGCGTGCTTGCCGTCTGGTCCTCGGCGCCGGACAGCGCTTTTACGCGGCGATTGCGTGAGGTCGGCTTTGCCACCGACGAGGTCAATGTGCGCGCCAATGGCAAGCGTGGCGGTGCGCGCCACGTGCTGTGGATGGCGACCAAGCGATAATCGTCCGTTATGCGGCCGGCCTTATCCAGCTTGCCGCCTACAGCGCCGCGCGTCTTATCAGACGCGCAAAGGTCGCTGTAGCACTTTGATTTTCTGCATGTCTTTGTCCTTAAATCGAGTTCGATTTAAGGACAAAGACATGCAGTAGGTCAAAAGCCCGGACTGGTGAGCCTAATTTGCTTCGTCGATACATACCGAGCGGATGTCGCCGTTGCTCAGCGTCGTCTTGCACCGCTGGTTCGATTTGCAGTTAGGGTCACCGTTGCCCGTCACGACACCGCCAACGCGCTCACATTCCTGGGCAGTCAGTTCAGCAGAGCCGACCGTGGTCTGTGGGCCGGTTGCTCCAGCCTTGACCGACGGCGATTTCACCAGCGGCTTCTTGGTCTCTGCCACCAGAACCAGGTCCGATGGATTTGCAGCGGTGGGGCTGGTCCAGGACGGACTGTTTGTCATGTTGATAGGCGCTGCGTGGATCGTCGTTGCAAAGCCTATTGAGAATGCGGCGACGGAAAGGAAGCGAGCCCGAGACATTTTGCCCTCCACAACCGGTGGTGAAGCTATGATATTAGCAGCAAACAGGGCGGTGCGGAATCCACGTGTCGCTTGGCAGAGAAACGGGTTGTATCCGCCAGCCGAAATCGCGTCCACTATGCTGACAAAAGGCCTCGACGCGATGATCCTGTTGATCGGCAACGTCGCACCCCTTCCGTAGCCGCCCTTAGCGAACGATCGTCAGTCGCTCCGCCGCGCGGGTAATCGCGGTGTAGAGCCAGCGTTCCCGCGTATCGCGGAAGGCCCAGCTCTCGTCGAACAAAACGACGTTGTTCCACTGCGAGCCCTGCGCCTTATGCACCGTCAGCGCATAGCCGTAGTCGAACTCGTCGTAGCGCTTGCGCGTCGTCCAGGGGATCTCGCCCTCGACATCCTCGAAGGCCGCCTTCAACAGCTTGATCTTGGCGGCACCGCGATCCATGTCGTCGTCTTCGGGCCGGATCATCAGGTTGATGCCCGGCTTCACCGTTTCCTTCGACGAGCTCATCACCTGCCACAGCGAACCGTTGAGCAGGCCTTTGGCCGGATCGTTCCTGAGGCAGACGAGCTTGTCGCCGGACTGCGGATAGTCGCTGGTGAAGCCCTTGAGTTCGCGCAGGCGCTGATTGTAGCGCCGGCGGGTCTTGTTGGTGCCGACAAGCACCTGATCCGCTTCCAGCACCAGCTCCTGGTTCACCTGCCCGCGACCGATCACCTGCGTGGTGCCGTAGTCGCCATGCATGATCTCGTTGCCTTCG
The DNA here is from genome assembly GCF_001429285.1 of Ensifer sp. Root278. Lineage (GTDB taxonomy): Bacteria > Pseudomonadota > Alphaproteobacteria > Rhizobiales > Rhizobiaceae > Ensifer. Next base: position 451,105 of record NZ_LMJJ01000040.1, on the reverse strand, counting down.
CGCACCTGCATCGCGAGTTGGATGATCGGATTGTCGCGCGCCTGACGATGGATGTCCGTCAGCAGATAGTCCGGCTCCTGGTTGGTGAAGTAGCCGCCGCCGGATACCGGCGGCAGCTGCCCGGGATCGCCGAGCACGAGGATCGGCGTGCCGAAGCTCATCAGGTCCTTGCCGAGCGCCTCGTCCACCATCGAGCATTCGTCGACGATGATCAGCGCGGCCTTGGCGACCGGGCTCTGGCGGTTGATCGCAAACATCGGCGCGATCGAGGTCTTGCCGGTTTCCTCATCGGAAACCTCCTCCTCGCCGCGCGGACGATAGATCAGCGAGTGGATGGTCTTGGCGTTGCTGGCACCCTTGGAGCGCAGCACCTGCGCGGCCTTGCCGGTGAAGGCGGCAAACAGCACGTCGCCATCGACATGTTCGGCAAAGTGCCGGGCCAGCGTCGTCTTGCCGGTGCCGGCATAGCCGAACAGCCGGAAGAGCGGCGAGCGGCCCTCTTTCAGCCACTGCGAAACGGCCTTGAGGGCCTCGTCCTGTTGCGGTGCGAACTGCATGGGCTTGAGTGTCAGGATTCGGGCGGCACACGCAAGCCCGGATTTATGGGCTGCACGGCCCCTGTGACGGCAGGTTGGCGAGCACTCCGCGGCAATTCACGAAATTGCCACGCAAAATCAATATCTTTTTGCCTGACCGCATCTGTCGCGCTACCCGAGCCAGAGATCTTTTGTTCACGTTTTTTTCTCACAACGCGCGTTCGTCACACAGCTGCGAGCCTTCCCGGCAAGTGTGGCGACACCGCTCCCCTTGTTTCCGGCCGACGGCAGCTGTGGCACTTTCTTGCCGTGCCCCTTGAATGCAACGCCGCATTGTTGCTAACGAGCGGGACATTGATGGCGCCGCGATCCTGCTGGTGACGACCATCGCTCGAAGCCCGTCGAGGCCGGCCACGAAGGCCGCTCCGCCTTTACGGGGTCATGCCGGAGAATGCCCGTGACGACCGACAAGCCCAAAGCCGCGTCCTCTCCGGAAAAGGTCGGCATCGGACGGCTGGCCCCGTGGCTGCAATGGTGCCTGCTCTCGGCAATCTCCATTGTGCTCGCCTCGTTCTTCGAATTCATCGGCCTTCCGGCCGGGCTGTTGATGGGCCCGATGCTCGGCGCCGTTCTCGTCGGCATGAACGGCGGCACGATCCGGCTGCCGCGGCAGCTCTTCTTCTGCGTGCAGTTCATCCTGGCGATGATGATCGCCGGCGCTATGACGCCGGGCATGCTCGTGACCTTCTCCGGCAACTGGCCGCTGTTCCTCGCCGTCATCCTCTCGGTCATCGCCGTCAGCACGCTCTGCGGCTGGGTGATCACCCGCATGCGCATCCTGCCGGGCACGACGGCGATCTGGGGCTCGTCGGCCGGTGCCGCCTCGACCATGCTCTTGATGGCCGATGCCTACGGCGCCGACGCCCGCCTCGTCGCCTTCATGCAATATCTGCGCGTGATCTTCGTCGCCAGCACCGCAACGGTCGTGGCGCATATGTGGGTCACCGGGGCTGAAGCCGAGCAGACCACGCACTGGTTCGCGCCGATCGACGGCTTGCTCTTCCTCGAGACCATGGCCGTCGGGCTCGGCGCCGCCCTTGCCGGCCGCTTCCTGCGCGTGCCGGCCGGCGCCTTCCTGCTGCCCTTCCTCGTCGGCGCCGTGCTCAACGTCAGCGGCGTCATGACCACCGTGCTGCCGCAATGGCTGCTGGCGCTCTGTTTTGCGGCTCTCGGCTGGAACATCGGCCTTGGCTTCACCCGCCAGATCCTCATCCACGCGCGCCGCGCGCTGGTGCCGACGGTCATCTCGATTATCGTGCTGATCTCCTTCTCGGGTCTGCTCGCGGTGCTCCTGATCAAGGTCGTCGGCATCGATCCGCTGACCGCCTATCTCGCCACCAGCCCCGGCGGGCTCGATTCGATCGCGGTCATTGCCGCATCGAGCAATGTCGATCTTTCCTTCGTCATGGCGCTGCAGACCGCCCGCCTTCTGATCATCACCATGATCGGTCCAGCCCTCGCCCGCTTCGTCGCCGACCGGGCTTGAGCCGCTTGGCATCTACACGCCCGACCGCACCTTGAAGCGCGCCAGCGCCGTGATGACCGCCTCCTTGACCAGTTGCACCCGCGGCAGTTCCGCCGCCTGTTCATGGACCAGCATCCAGAGATCCGGGGCCAAGGGCGGCACCTCCGGCAGCAGAGGCACGAACCCTGCCGACTGGACCGCAAAGGCAGGCAACACGGCGAGCCCGAGCCCGTTTTTCACCGCCGCCATCTGCGCACCGAGGGAGGTGAGACGCATCGACGGCTGGAGACCGGGGCAGAGCGTTTCGACCCAGGCCACCATGATCAGGTAACTCAACTCCTCGCTCCAGCCGATCACCCGGTGGCGGTAGAGGTCAGCCGGCGTACGTACCGTGGCGTTCAAGGTAGCTGGGTGCTGCATAGAGGCCGAAGGCGAGAGAGCCGATCTTGCGCTGACGATAATTGCCCTGCTGCGGCCGGACGAGGCGCAGCACGATATCCGCCTCCTCACCGATCAGCCGCACCGGCCGGACGCTCGAATGCATCTCAAGGCGGATCTCCGGATGGCTTTGCAGGAGCCCCGCCAGCCCGGGCAACAGCACCTCCTGCCCGAGCAGTTCCGGCACGTCGATACGGACCGGCCCGGCGAGATCGCTGTCCTTCTCGCGCGCCGTGCGCTCGAAGACGCGCATCTGCGCCTCGGCGCGCTCAGCCGGCGCCACCAAGTCTTCGCCGGCGGGCGTCAGGTCATAACCGTCGCGATGGGGCCGGAAAAGCTTGACCTGCAACGCCGCTTCCAGTGCCTCGATCCGGCGCGACACGGTCGACGCGCTCACACCGAGCCTGGCCGACGCGGCACTCAACGACCGCGCATTGGCGACGGCCAGAAAGAACTTCAGATCATTCCAGTCCATTTGCTTTCCATTTTTGGAAAATCGGATTGCACAAAGGTTTCTCGACCGACGCTGAAAAATCAAGCAGATTCCGCGAAATCCCTTGGAGAGAGCAGCATGGCGATCGAGAATGAAGTCTTCCGATTTTCCGAATTTGGCGCGCCAGAGGTGCTCGCTTTCAAAGCCGAGCCACTGGCCGACCCCGCGCCCGGCGAGATCCAGATTCGCCACCTCGCGATCGGCGTCAATTACATCGACATCTATCATCGCCGCGGCACCGCCCCCCTCCCGCTGCCTAGCGGCCTCGGCGTCGAAGGCGTCGGCGTCGTCACGGCACTTGGCGAAGGGGTGGCGGGCTTTGCTGTCGGCCAACGCATCGCCTATGTCGGCGGCCCGCCCGGTGCCTATGCTACCCACCGCGACTTGCCCGCAGCACGGGCGCTGGCGCTGCCCGACGAGTTCGACAGCCTTGAGGTCGCAGCACTCGTCTTCAAGGGGCTGACCGTCGAGTATCTCATCCGCCGCTGTTTTCCGGTCAAACGCGGCGACACGGTGCTGTTCCATGCGGCGGCTGGCGGCGTCGGCTCGATCGCCTGTCAATGGCTGAAGCACCTGGGCGCGACCACCATCGGCACGGTCAGCTCCGCCGAAAAGGCCGAGATCGCCCGCGCCAACGGCTGCGATCATGTGATCCTCTATACCGAGGAGGATTTTGAGGCGCGTGTCGCCGAGATCACCGGCGGCATGGGCGTCGATGTCGTCTATGATTCCGTCGGCGCCGAAACCTTCGCCAAATCGCTCGATTGCCTGCGCCCGCGCGGCACGCTGGTTTCGTTCGGCGCCTCCTCCGGCCCGGTGCCGCCGCTTGACGTCTCCTTACTTGCGGCCAAGGGCTCGCTCCATGTTACCCGCCCCTCGATCGCGCACTACACCGCGGACCGAAGGGAATACGAGACGGCGGCGCGAGACCTGTTTGGCGCGATTGAGGCAGGGATCGTTCGCGCCTCCGCCATCACCACCTATCCGCTGTCTGAAGCGCGCAAGGCGCATGAGGACCTGGAGGCCCGTCGCACGACCGGGTCCGTGGTTCTGCTGCCCTGAACAGCGGGCTGCTTCCAGCAAATCACCGTCCTTTTGCCGGCCGCGCGATTGCCGATCGCGCGGCCGGTCGCTCCGTTTGCTTCGGTTCCGGCAGCGAAATGGCGGAACCGAAACAGCCACCAGTTTTCCGGGAATAAATCCCCCGCGCACCGTGTCTCACGGTTGGATCTGCAAGCATGCGGCTCTTGCGGAACGGGACGAGGAGGCATCCGCCCGTTTCCGGATAGGAAAATCATCTTGAGGAAGGACAATTGCCATGAGAACGTTTCCATTGACGATCGCCATGCTCCTTGCCGCCAGCGTCACGGCCTTCGCCGCGCCGCCGGTCAAGGAAGTCGAATCGGCCAAAGGCAAGGTACTGGCCGGGGAAAACGGTATGACGCTCTATACCTACAAGGACGACCATGGCGGCGTGTCCAGCTGCTACGACAATTGCGCCAAGAACTGGCCGCCCTTCCTGGCGGAAGCCAGCGCCAAGGCCGAAGGCGCCTATACGCTGGTCGAGCGCAAGGACGGCAAGAAACAGTGGGCCAAGGACGGCATGCCGCTCTATTTCTTCGTCAAGGACAAGAAGATGGGTGACATTACCGGTGATGGCGTGAAGGGCGAATGGGATGTCGCAAAGCCGTAATGGCGGCAATGCGGATGCGGGGGCCGAAAACCCCGCATCCGACCGGTTCGAAGAGGACGTGCTGGCGCTGGTGCCGGCGCTGAGGCGCTATGCCCGCAGCCTCGTGCGCTCGGATCCGGATGGCGAGGACCTGTTGCAGGATTGCGTGGAGAAGGTGCTTTCGCGCCGCGCGCAATGGCGCGGCGTCAACCTGCGCGCCTGGGCCTTCACCATCATGACCAATCTCGGCCGCAACCGGCACCGCTACCTCTCCATGCACCCGCAGGTGGCGCTGGAGGAGGATCTGGGGCTCGAGGCGGAGAACCGCGAAAGCGACCCGCTCGAACGCTCCAAGCTCGAACGGGCGCTGAACGGCCTTTCCTCGGAAAACCGCTCGGTGCTGATGCTCGTGGTGATCGAGGGATACCGCTACCAGGACGTGGCCGAGATGATGGCCATTCCAATCGGCACCGTGATGTCGCGGCTCTCACGCGCCCGGCGCCAGCTTGCCGAAGCCATGAAGGACGACAATGTGATCAGCATGCGGAGACCGAAATGACGGAAGATCTCAACACCGTCTCCGAAGACGACCTGCACGCCTATGTCGACGGTTTCGTGACCCCACGGGAACGCGAACGGATCGAGCAATGGCTGGAGAGCAACCCCGCCCGCGCCGAAGAAGTCCGGCAATGGCAGGCGCAGGCGGTGGACCTTCGTGCGCTCTTCGCCGGCTACGCCCACAGCGACACAAACGACCGCGCCCTGCTATCGAAAAGCCGCAACGATCTTCCGCAATCGGACCCGGACAAGGGCAAGCGATCCGCCACCGGCCGTCTGCGCGCCATCGCCGCCGGTCTCGCCCTGTTTGCCGCGGGCGCGCTGACCGGCCTCTACGCGCCATCTCTGATTTCTGCCGATGGCGGCAACCAATCGATCGAGACCGCCGACAGCTTGCCGCGGCAGGCGCAATCAGCCTTCCTGGTCTATGCCAGCGAAGTGCGCCACGCCGTCGAAGTGGGCGCCGACGAGCAGAGCCATCTCGCCACCTGGCTCGGAAAACGCCTCGAACATCCGCTGTCGATCCCCGATCTCTCCTCGCTCGGCTTCTCGCTGGTCGGCGGCCGGTTGCTGCCGGTCAATGGCAAGGCGGGTGCGATGTTCATGTATGAGGACGGCACCGGACGCAGGCTCACCGTGCTTCTCGGCCGGAACGACGACAACCGCGAGACCAGTTTCCGTATCGACAGCGTCGACGGCGTCGAGACCTTCTACTGGATCGACGGCCCGATCGGCTACGCCGTCACCGGCGAGGTGCCGCGCAGCCTGCTGCAGCAGGTGGCCGACGAGTGCTACCGCCAGTTCGACAAGAGCGAGGCGAAGGGAAGTTGAGATCGCGGCGCGCCCTCTCCGGCGCGTGTCCGCCCAATCAGAAAAAGCCGAGGAGCTTGTAGCGGGTCTTGCGACGCGCGTCGTTCCAGAACATCCGGAACAGCAGGAACTTTGTCCACGGCGACATCGGCGGCAGCTTGTCCTTCAGCCGATAGCAGCCGACCGTATAGTCCCAGCGCTGCGAGAACTTTTCCCGGAAGGTCTTTGCGCCATAGCGCTGAACCGATCCCGAACCCTCGATGAAATGGAACTCGGGCCCCTCAACATAGGCGACGAGATCGCGCACCACGAACTCCGTGACGATGTAGGAGGCGCCGGTCCAGGGATAGCTGAACTCCGCATAGCGCCGGAGCAGGATCTCCAGGCTGCCTTGCGACCGATAGATGCCGTAGACCCATTCGGACGGATAGCTCAGATTGCGCGGGATGTTACCGTCGCGCACGCGCTGGGCAAAATTGAAGACGTCGCGGTTGGGGCTGGCAAGGCGTCCCTTGCCGTTGTTGATGCGCCTGACGTCCGAAACCCCGAGCAGCTTGGTCTTATCCGCGTCCAGGGCGGCGACGAGGCGCGACAGGTAGTCGAGCGTCGAAAAGTCGTCGCAGGCCCTGAGGCAGAAATACTCGCCGAGTTCGGTGCCGAGGTGGAAGCACTTGAGGAAGTTCTCGTCAGCCTTGAGGTGCACTTCGTTCTCGAGTACTTCGAAGCGAGGATCCTTCGCCGCGAAGGCTTTGGCGATCTCCAGCGAACCATCGGTCGACCTGTTCTCGACGATGATGGCGCGAAAATCCCTGAAACCCTGATCCGCGATGCACTGCAGGCACTTTTCCAGGGTCTTCGCACCATTGAAGACCGGAAACAGAACGACGAGTTTCGCCTTCTCCATTCTCACTCCAGACATTCGCCGAGCCGCGCTTCAGGCGCGCTCAAGCCGCGTTATAAATCCGAGATCCAGTAATTGCCTCGATCCGGTGAAGCGCACCGAAACATCCGACGTCAATTGCAGACCGCCGGCGTTTGCGATGTTCTCCTTGATCTTCACATAGACGGCGGAGGCATCGAAATACTGCCCGCCTGCCGCGGCCGCATCGACGACCTCGGCGTAATCGGCAAAGAACTTGAAATGCAGCAGCACGCCCATGGCGGCCGGAAAATTCCGGTCATAGGGCAAGGGCTGATGGATGCTGGGCCCGAAACAGCACTCGCCGTCCCAGAACAGCACCGGATACTTGACCATCTCCAGGTCGGTTCCGAACTTGCGATAGCGCGGTCCGCCCTTGACGCTGAAGGCCCGCTTCATCGCATGCATGGCGTAGCCGGTGGCATCGAAATGATCGGCAATCTCCCAGGGGGCCTGTTGCTCCAGCTTTTCAACGTCGGCGCGCTCGAGATCGACCGGATACATGTCGAGCATGGGGGCGAGCATGCGGCGGGCGCCCATGCGCTCCAGCGCCGGAATGAGCCACTTCAGTCCGCGTTCCTCATAGCCATCGTAGACGAGATACTCGTCGGAATCGACATTGACGTACCATCGGCCGGTGCCATAGCGCTCGAACAGCGTTTCTCGCCATTCGCGCCCGCGCCGCGCCTCCTTGAAGCGGACGATGGACGACCAGACGTCGACGTCCGGTTGTGCCACCAGATATTCGCGCGTGCCGTCGGATGAGACGTCGTCGATGCAGATGAAGCGTGTCACCCCGAGCTTGCGGTAATGCGCCAGGAACGACGGCATCAGCTTGAGGTCGTTGTGGGTGATGAACATCAACGGGATATCGTCGGGCGACAAGGTCGCCGGCCCGCGCGCGTTCAGGCACGTCAACGCGTGCCGGCGTCTCTTTTTTCTCTCCCGCCGGGCCATCCTTTTGGTTTCCAACCATGTGCTGAGGCGTTCGAGCGGCGTTCTTTTGAACATCTCCGCCGCCGCCTCCATGGAGGAAAAAGGATATCGCGTTTCGCCCACGGCAAGCTCCAGATCGTTTAGATTAGCAGCCTCTACGTGAAAAACCGTCTGCGATCAACTTGCGAAAATCCTGCCGATCGGAGCCTTCGAAATCAGGGCCGCTCAGGGTCGTTGGCGAGCACGATCGGGTGCCCGTGCGGCGTCGCTTCCGCCGCCCGCTGCCAGCTCTGCGTCAGGTGCTCCAACTCACGGCCAGACGCGATCGAGAGCTCGGTGACGAGGCGCGAGAGCGCGGCTACCCAGCAATCGTAGTAGTCGCTGGCATCCGCCTTGCGACCAGGCTTGTAGAGCTCGGCCGAAAGCGCCTCGGCCCATTCCGGCCAGGAGAACACGCCCTTTTCATGCAGGCGTACGGTCATGGCGAAGGCGTTCGCCTGCCAGGGCTCGGCAAAGACAGGATCGCCCTCCGGCGATTTCGGCAGTTCGGCCGAGGCAATGAGCGGCGATGTCACCTTACACGTGTTCAAGGTAGCTCTCCCAGGCATCGATCGAGACCGTCAGCGTCGGATCGGCGCCCTCGCCCCAAATCTCGGGCCCATCGAAGACGACCGTATACACCCATTGCGGATTTTCGCCGCGGCCATGGGCGTTATCGTCAGGAAAGACGAAGAAGCCCTGCACCGCCTCTACCCGGCCGAGCTTGGCGCGAGCGTAGCGCGGCAGCCGCGTGTGGGTCTCCGGATTGAAATTCTTCGTCTTCACCGGGTCGCCGGCAGCAAAGCGCGGCAATCCTTCCGCCGGGCGGTCGCAAGGCGCGCCCTTCGCCAGCACGCCGGCCACCATGTCGGCCTTCAGCACCCGCTTCGGGCTCGCACACGGCTCCAGCCTGTGGCCGCCATCGAGCTCGGCCTGACTTACAAAACCATGGCGTTTGAGCAGGGTCTCCAGCGCGCGGGTCCAGATCTCGTAATAGCTCGCCGAAAGATAGGTCGCCGGCGGCAGGCTTTCGCGCGCATGCCGGCTTTCGTCGATCGTCCAGGCGCCGAAGGCGCCGCAGGAGAGCGTGACGCCGAGCGCCCGCTTCTCCCATTCGCCGTGGAAATAGGGCTCGTCCTTTTCCGGCGCCACGGGGCCGAGGCCGTGCGCGCCGCCGAGATCGTGCGGACCGTTCATCGAAGCGTCTCCCCGGAAAGCGCGAGCCCCGTGCCGATCATGGCATCGCGCGTCACCAGCCCCGCGAGTTCCTCCTCGCTGAAACCGTCGGTATCGGCCGGACGCTCTGGGATCACCAGATAGCGCAGCTCCGCCGTCGAGTCCCAGACGCGGATGCGCGTTGTCTCCGGCAAGATCAGACCGAACTCCTGGAGCACCCCGCGCGGATCGATGACCGCGCGCGAGCGATAGGGCGGCGCCTTGTACCAGACCGGCGGCAGGCCGAGCACGGACCAGGGATAACAGGAGCAGAGCGTGCAGACGACGAGGTTATGGGTCTCGGCCGTATTGAACACGGCGCGCATATGCTCGCCCTGCCGGCCGGTATAGCCGAGGCTGGCGATCGCTTCGGTCGCATCGCGCTTCAGCCACTCGGCAAAATCGGGATCGACCCAGGCCTTGGCCACCACGCGGGCACCGTTGCGCGGGCCGATCTTCGTCTCATAGGTCTCGACGATCGCGTCGATCGCCGCCGGATCGATCAGCCCCTTCTCGGTCAGCACCGTTTCCAGCGCCTTCACCCGCGCTTCCATGTCGGTGAAATGGTTGTCATGGTGATGATGGTCGTGATCGTGACCATGATGGTGTTCGGACATTGCCTGGCTCCTCGCAACGGCGCACCCCTCGGGCGCAGACGGCGCTGCCTCCTCACTCGCGCGATAGTGGTAGCTGATGAGATCCGGATTCGAAATCGAATTCATCAGCGACCGGCGACCAGAATTGTCACCGTAACAAGTCCGGTTCCATGCGAACCGGCAGCATTGAAAAATGCGCTATTATGTAGGATCCACCAACGCGCGAGGCTAAAGCCAGCAAGAGCGCCGTTTTCCACGTATGTTGCAGTAACGTAATTGCTATTTCACGGCCTCGTGAAAGGGTTCACGCTGTCCGATTTGCAGACCCGCTGACTCAAACTCTCATGAAGACAAACTTGTCCAAAAGGTACTCGCGGAGCATGCTCGGGAGTCGGGAAACGTGCATCGCGCCATAGACATCCGGCAACGTGGTGTTGTCCGCGCCAATCCAGAGTCTTACTCAACAAATGGAGGGCAGCATGAAACCTATTAGAAGCAAGCTTCCACTATTTGCAGCTCTTGTCGCCGCAACCATCGTCAACGGCGGAAATCCAGCTTTTGGCCAGACGGCGACCGAAATCCCACCGATTCTGGTTACCCCGGATAAAGTAGAGTCTCGCATCGGTACGCTCAATTTCAAGGATGGCGCGCCGAGTGCAGACACCGTCGACAAGGTTTATGACACGCTTGATTTCACTCGCGCCCTTGACGCGTTCCTCAACAGCTATGGCGGCGCATCGGCCTATGCGATCCGCAAGGGTCTTCTCAGCATCGGCGCAGAGGACAACACGGTCACCCTTTACCCTGAACTGATGGATTCGAAGTCGCTGTTCCTCACGGCCAATGCCGATACCGTCTACTATTTCAGCGTCGTGGATCTGACGAAGGGGCCAACCGTGGTCGAGCAGCCTCCTATGGGGGTAGGCACGATCAACGACATGTGGTTTGGCTGGATCATCGATGTCGGGTTCCCCGGTCCCGACCGCGGCGAAGGCGGAAGATACCTGCTGCTGCCACCAGGTTATGACGGTCCGGTTCCGGAAGGTGGTTTCTATGTTGCGCGGTCGAAGACGAACCGGGTCATCTATGCATCTCGCGGTTACCTTGTAGACAACGATCCGAAGCCGACCGTCGAGAACATCAAGAAAAATATGAAGATCTATCCCTACACGCCGGGCGGTGTCGGCACGAGCATCGCAACGGCGCTCGAAGGCAAAGTCAGGCTTGAAGTGAATCCGCCGGTTCCTGAAACCAAGTTCCTCGAGGCGAGCGGCAAGGCGTTCAATACGATCCCCCCAAGCGACTATTCGTTCTTCGAGATGATCAACGCCAATGTTCAGGCCGAGCCGGCCGATTCCTACGATCCGGAACTTGCAGGCCAGTTGGCAGCCATCGGTATCGTCAAGGGCAAGGAATTCAACCCGGACGACCGGATGAAGAAGATTCTGACCGATGCAGCAGCGGTGGGAAACGCGGCCAGCCGTGTGTTGAACTGGCGTTTCAGCGGGCCCCATCCTGATTGGTCGTACTATCCAGACTCAATGTGGGGAAACATGCTGTGGCAGGGTGGCGCAAATTTCGAAACGCCGCCGCCGATGATCACAAAGGATGGCCTGTTCGACCCGCTACCGCCGACTGGCGCGCGTACCCTCGATTCCAAGACGGCCTTCTACTTCGGCTACACGCTCGACTCGCCCGGCATGATCATGCGGCTCCCCAAGGTCGGGTCGCAATATCTCATGGGTTTCCTGGACGCCAACAAGAACGACCTCGACGGCGGCAAGACCTACAAGGTGACGCTGCCGAAGGACATTCCGGCGGCCGCGTTCTGGTCCTTCACGCTCTACGACAACCAGTCGCGCTCGATGCTACAGACGCCGCAAGGCTACCCGCGCGCCGGCAGCCAGAGCTATCCATCGCCTGCCGCGGAAGCGGAACCGGATGGCTCGACGACGATCTATTTCGGCCCAACCCAACCCGAGGGGGTGAAACGCGGCAACTGGATCCAGACCATGCCCGGCAAAGGCTGGTTTACGCTCCTGCGTCTCTACAGTCCGCTGGAATCGTTCTTCACGAAGGAATGGCGGCCGAGCGAGATCGAACTCGTGCCCTGATGGTGGGAATGTGGGAGCAATGCTGACAAATCGCGGGGGAAGTAGCCTCCCGCGAGGTGCGACGTGATCGCGAGAATTCACACCACCGCTGCGCCTTGCCCATGTGATCGGCGCCGCCGTGCTTTTCGGCACCGGCGCACCCCTCGGGCGCAGACGGCGCTGCCTCCTCACTCGGGCGATAGTGGTAGCTGATGAAATCCGCATTCGAAATCGATTTCATCAGCGACCGGCAACCAGAATTGTCACTGTAACAAGTCCGGCCGCGACTAAACTTTGACGATACATGATGCTTTCGCGCGCAACCGCCTCCGCTATTCTAGCCGCATGAAGGTTCTGATTCTCGGCGCCACCGGCTTCATCGGCTCGACCCTACTCGATCGTCTTGTCAGCGACGGACACATGGTAACCGGCCTCGGCCGCCATGTCGCGAGCGCGCGGCTGAAACGGCCGCAGGCGCAATGGTTCACGGCCGACCTCGCCGACATGCGCGCTGCCAGCAACTGGCGAGGGTTGGTCGAGGCCCATGACGTCATCGTCAACTGCGCCGGCGCGTTGCAGGATGGTTTGGCCGATGATGTCGGTGCGACCCAGGAGACGGCGATGCTGGCGCTTTATGCGGCTGCGAAGGCATCGCCGGTGCGGATCGTCCAGATCTCCGCACCCCAGATCTCAGCGTCATTGGGCGCCGCCGGCAGCGACAGCGCCTTCCTCGCCACCAAGTTCCGTGCCGACACGGCGCTCGCGGCAAGCGGCATCGCGCATGTCATCCTTCGCCCGGCGCTGGTGCTTGGCCGCAACGCCCATGGCGGTTCGGCCCTGCTGCGTGCCCTTGCCGCCCTGCCCTTCGCCATCCCGCTCGTGCATGTGGGGTCACGCGTCGAAACGGTCGCCATGAGCGATGTTGCGGAGGCCGTCAGCGCGGCTGTTGCCGGGCTGATGCCCGAGGGAAGCGATCTCGTGCTTGGCGACGAGACACCGCCGACGCTTGGCGAACTCGTGGCACTGCACCGTGAGTGGCTTGGCCTGCCCGCCGCCAGAACCGTCTCGTTGCCCGCAGCACTTGCAGCACCCGTCGGTTTCCTTGCCGATATCGCCGGCAGGCTTGGCTGGCGTTCGCCGCTGCGCTCGACCGCGCTTTCGGTGATGGCCGGCGGCGTTTCTGCCGCGGGTTGGCCCCGAGCCCCTGGCCCGTTCCTGTCCGCCCGCCAGAGTCTTTCAGCCAATCCATCGGGCGTTCAGGATCTCTGGTTCGCCCGGCTCTACCTGCTGAAGCCGCTGATGGTCGTCGGGCTTTCGCTCTTCTGGCTGCTGTCCGGACTGATACCGCTTTTTGCCTTCGACGCTGCTCGGCAGCATTTCCTGCGGTTTCTCACCGATGGCCCGGCCACGGCGATGACGCTTGCAACCTGCCTTGCCGATATCGCCCTTGGCATTTCCGTCCTCGTCCGCCCCTTGGCGAAGCGTGCGCTGCTGGGCATGCTCGCGCTGACTTTCGGTTATCTCGCCACAGCAAGCCTCGTCGAACCCGCACTCTGGGCCGAACCGCTCGGACCGCTCGTCAAGGTCCTGCCTTCGATCCTCGCCACACTTGCGACGCTTGCCATTCTGGATGAACGCTGATGCTGCTCGAAGATGTACTGCGCCTTGCCCATGTGATCGGCGCCGCCGTGCTCTTCGGCACCGGCGCAGGCATCGCCTTCTTCATGCTGATGGCCCGGCGCACCCGCGATGCACGATTGATCGCCCATGTCGCCGGAACGGTGGTCATCGCCGATACGGTCTTCACCGCCACGGCCGTGCTGACACAGCCAATCACCGGCTATCTGCTGGCGACGAGCATCGGCTGGTCGCTGACGGAAGGCTGGATCGTGTTGTCGCTGATCCTCTATGTGGTCACCGGTCTCTTCTGGCTCCCGGTCGTCTGGATCCAGTTGCGGCTGCGCGATCTTGCCCGTCTTGCAACGGCAAACGGTGCGTCGCTGCCACAGGAATTCGACCGGCTCTACGCCATCTGGTTTGCCTGCGGTTTCCCGGCCTTCCTGGCCGTGACCGGCATCTTCTGGCTGATGCTCACCAAGCCGCAATTCGCACTATTTTAGCATCGGCCAGAGGCTGACGACGAGCAGTACCGCCATGGTGATGTTGAACCACTTGAGCCGCGACGGCTCCGACAGCCATTGGCGGAGCGCCGAGCCGAAGCCTGCCCAGGTGGAAACGCTCGGCACATTGACCAGCGCGAAGACCAGACCGACGACCAGCACGCTGAAGAGGTAGCTGTCGCTGCTGGTATAGGTCGCCATCGCCGAGACCGCCATGACCCAGGCCTTGGGGTTGACCCATTGGAAGGCGGCAGCAGAAAGGAAGGTCATCGGCTTGGCGCCGGCCTTGCCTTCGCCGAGCGAACGCGAGGTGCCGATCTTCCAGGCGATCCAGACGAGATAGGCGCCGCCTGCGAATTTCAACGCCGTGTAGAGCAGCGGCACGGAGTGGAGCAGCGCGCCGAGACCGAAGCCGACGGCGATCAAGAGCAGGAAGAAGCCGGCACCGATGCCCAGCATATGCGGAACGGTACGCACGAAGCCGAAGTTCACGCCCGATGCGAACAGCATCATGTTGTTCGGTCCCGGCGTGATCGATGTGGTGAACGCAAACAAAAACAACGCCAGAAGCGTATCGGCCTGCATGGTTTCCTCCGGCTCAATTGGGTCAACATAATTGACCTATTGACCGGCACCAGTCGCGAACTTGTCACCATGACAAATTGACGACGGCCATCTCATCGACCTTTACGCGAAATTAGCCGGCCGCAGCGCGATACTGCTTTGCCCGACGGCGTGGGCTCGAAAGCGCGATGCTTTGCGCTAGATTGCCGATCGGACAGAACAACCGCCCGTCCAACACATACGCCTGCGAGGAGAGCCCGATGCATGATCCGATCCCGACAACCACGCTACCCGATGGCCGCCGCGTGCCCGTGCTCGGGCAAGGCACCTGGCGCATGGGCGACGCGCCGTCGCGCAAGAACGATGAAGTGAAGAGCCTGCAGCTTGGCCTCGATCTCGGCATGACGCTGATCGACACCGCGGAGATGTACGGCAATGGCGCCTCGGAGCGGGTCGTTGGCGAAGCGGTCAGCGGCCGGCGCGACGAAGCCTTCATCGTCAGTAAGGTGCTGCCATCGAATGCCAGTCGGATCGGCACCGAAGCCGCATGCGAACGCAGCCTGAAGCATCTCGGTATCGACCATATCGACCTCTATCTCCTGCACTGGCGCGGCGGCTATCCGCTCGCCGAAACCGTCGCCGCCTTCGAGGCGCTGAAAAAGGCCGGCAAGATCGGCGCCTGGGGTGTGTCGAATTTCGACGTCGACGACATGGAGGAATTGCTTGCGGTGCCGGACGGAAAGAACGTCGCAGTCAACCAGGTGCTCTACAACCTCTCACGCCGCGGCATCGAATTCGACCTTTTGCCCTGGTGTCAAAAGCGTGGCATCGCGATCATGGCCTATTCGCCGCTCGACGAAGGCCGGCTGCTCCGCCATCCGGATCTCATCCACATCGCCAAGGCGCATCAGGCGACGCCATCGCAGATCGCGCTTGCCTTCCTCAAAACCCGTCCCGGCGTGATCTCGATCCCCAAGACCGGTTCGGCGGACCGCGCCCGAGAAAACCTCGACGCGATGGACATTCACCTGACGGCGGAAGACCTCGGCGACCTCGACCGCGCCTTCCCGCCGCCGAAGCGCAAGCGATCATTGGAGATGATCTAAACCAGCCGCCAGCTTAAGCATTACCGCAGCAACGCGCGCAGGACCGGACAGGCCTTTCTCTGGCCGGTCAGTCCTTCCGGACTTGCAACGATGCGTCTGAGACCGGCGCGTCGTCGCGTATTGGACGGCAGCTTGATCGCCGAAGCCAGCCCCAGGCGCGAAAGCAGGCGGATGAACCACCAGCCCAGATCGATCTGCCCGTCCTCGATCCCGAGCCTGGCGGATTCCGGAAAGGCGTGGTGGTTGCCGTGATAGGCTTCACCGAAGGTCACCAGACCGAAACGCGGCAGGTTGTAGCCCTGCACCGCGACGCCATCGACGCGCCACCCCTGCTCGCCGCCGCGATGGGCGAAGTGACCGACCAGCCAATGACCGGTGAGCGAGACGGAAACACGGACCGCCACGCCCCAGATCACCCAGGAAATGCCACCGAAGACGAAAAGCACCAGCGCCAGCGGCGCCTGCTGCAGCATCCATGTCACTTCAAGGAAGCGATAGAACCGATCCTGCGCGACACGGTCTTCAATGATAAATCGCGGCGGATGATCGAGCGCGACCACGCAATGCATCTGCCAGAAGGCGTCCTGAAGGAAAGGTCGGCGGTGCGCGAAGAGATCGTGGCAGGCCTGCTGGCGCTGCGCCCAATCGCGAATGTCATGGGCGTAGATCATGCCGAACGGCCCGGCCATGCCGACAAGCACACCGAAGGTGACGAGGATGCGCTCGAGCCAGAGCGGCGCCTCAAAAGAGCGATGGATCAGTAGCCGGTGCATGCCAACCGAATGGCCGAGGCAGATCGTAAGGGCCGTCAGAACGATGAAGATCACAAGGGCGTCCACCGAAAACGTCATTGGCGCACCGATAACGGCCACGAGCGTCATTCCGGAGATCCAGAGCGACTTGCCCGGAACCCAGACGACCCGGCCGTTCACCGGTTCGCTATCGCGCAGCGCTATCATTCTGCCAGTCGACACGACATCCATGGCACCCTCCACGACAAAACCCTGACCAGTTTTTCAGGCAACACTGAAGGACCCGATTGAAAACAACCGGCGCAGAAGTTATTTAGGAAATAAACTAATTACATATTTACCCGCGAATAGGTATTTAGGCAATATCCTAATTACCTATTGATCGACCTGCCGGCGACAAAGGAGATTTTGTGAACGACGACACGCTCAACCCTGATGCAGGCGGATCGGCGCAACGGGTGTTCAACGCACTATCGTCGCTGCATCGGCGCAAGATTCTGGCCTATCTCTCAGCCTCCAGCCTGACGGCGGGCGAGATCGCCGAGCGCTTCAACATGAGCAAGCCCTCGGTGTCGCAACATCTGACCGTGCTGGAGAACGCCGGCTTGATTGCCAAGGAAAAGCGCGGCCAGTTCGTTCACTACACCATTGTGACCAACAATCTGATCAACACGCTGAACGGCTTTGCCCAGGAGGTCTGCCCGGTCAGCCGTCCTCTCAAGCGGGAGAGCGAAGCCAAGGCGAAGTCAAAGTAGGACAGCCCTCATCCGGCCTGACGGCCACCTTCTCCCCGCCTGCGGGGAGAAGGAAATCGCCGCGCCCGCTCGCCCCAACAAAACCGTTGGCGTCCTGCTCGTCCCTGAAAGAACTCCGGGCGGTCAGCGCACAACCGCGTCCCCTCTCCCCGCCTGCGGGGAGAGGGCTAGGGTGAGGGGCTGTCAGGGGGCGGCAGCCCGCGTAACCCACGCTGGAAATCATAGTCCCTACGGGCCGCGGTTCATGGCGGCGATGCCGTTGCGGCAGACTTGGGTCAGCCGGAGCGACTCCCGATCTCCACCACCACCTTGCCCTTGGCGTGGCCGGATTCCAGATAGGCAAAGGCTTGCGCTACATCCTTGAGCGGAAACACGCGGTCGATGACGGGCCTGATCGCCTTGGTCTCGATGAGATCGGCAAGTTCGGCAAGCTCGGCACCATCAGGATGCATGAAAAGGTAGCGGTAGGCGACGCCATGTTTCCTGGCGACGGCGCGGATCCGGTAGGATGCAAGCCAGAAAAGCGCCCTCAGGAACAGGCCACGGCCGAGGTCCTTTCGCGCGGTTTCAGGCTCGGGCATGCCGGCGATGGAAACCACTTTGCCGCCGCGCTTGACCACGCCGAACGACTTCATGAGCGTTTCGCCGCCAACCAGATCGAAGGCGCCGTCCATGTCGCGCAACTGCTCCTCGAACCGTTCTGTCGTGTAGTCGATCACCACGTGCGCGCCGAGCTCTTCGACAAGCGCACGGCCACGCGTCGACGCCGTGGTCGTCACCTCCGCCCCCAGCCATTTCGCCAGCTGGATCGCGAAGGTGCCGACGCCGCCGGCGCCGCCGGGTATGAAGATCCGGCTGCCTTGGCTCACATGAAGCTCGTCGCGCAGCGCCTGTAAGGCCGTGAGGCCGGCAAGCGGCACGCCGGCTGCCGTGTTGAAATCGATCGATGCGGGCATCTTTGCCAGAAACTGTTCAGGCACGACCGCATACTCGGCCAAGCCGCCCATGGCCTCCTTGGGCATACGCGCAAAGACACGATCTCCCGGCGTGAAGGACGTGACGTCTTCTCCCAGCGCCTCGACGACGCCGGCAAGTTCGTTGCCCATGACGGTTGGCAGCGAGTAGCGCTGGACGACCTTGAGCATGCCTTCCCGCGTCTTGTAGTCGACGGGATTGAGACCTGCGGCGTGCACCCGCACGAGCACCTCGCCGCGCGCGGCTCGCGGACGCGGCACGTCACGCAGCTCGGCAGCATCAGGGCCGCCGTATCGTGTGAGTACCAATGCCTGCATCGTGGAGCTCATCCGGCACCTGATATCTTCGGATTTCCTGTCCGGGATTAGTCGGCGAGAAATGCCGGCGAAGTCAACAGAGTGGCGTCCGGCAGGTTCCATCGAGGTTCAGCCTGCCCCTCATCCGGCCTGCCGGCCACCTTCTCCCCGCCTGCGGGGAGAAGGACACGCGTGGCGACCGTCGGGCACAAGCGCACCACGTCGATTGTAGAGACGCTGGTTTTTTGGAAAGTCTGGAAGGGAGAGGCACGAACGGCGCCAGTCCCCTCTCCCCGCCTGCGGGGAGAGGGCTAGGGTGAGGGGCATTCCCAGCCCAAGAGCGTGAGCGCAAATCCAGCTTGAGGGCAGCGACGGGCGCCAAGATCGCATGAGCGGCCCCTCGCCCGCGCAAAAATCACATGCCCTGCGGGCCGCGGTTCATCGCCGCAATACCCGTGCGGCAGACTTCGATGAGGCCGAGTGGCTTCATGATGGCGATGAATTGCTCGATCTTCGACGGCTTGCCGGTGATCTCGAAGACGAAGTGATCGATGTTGGCGTCGATGACCGAGGCGCGGAAGGCGTCGGCCAGCCGCAGCGCCTCGACGCGGTGGTCGCCCGAGCCATGCACCTTGACGAGCGCCAGTTCCCGCTCGATCGGCCGGTCGTGGCCGAGGCTTGCGGCGCGGACCGTCAGGTCGACGACGCGGTGGACCGGCACCAGCCGCTCGAGCTGGTTCTTGATCTGGTCGAGCACATGCGGCGTGCCGCGCGTCACGATGGTGATGCGCGACAGGTGCGCCTCGTGTTCCGTTTCCGAAACCGTGAGGCTTTCGATGTTGTAGCCGCGGCCGGAGAACAGGCCGATGACGCGGGCAAGGACGCCCGGCTCGTTGTCGACGAGAACCGAAAGCGTGTGGGTTTCGGCGACCTCGGTCTCCTTGGCGATGAAGTAGGCGGAGCCGGTCGGTTGAAGGTGTGCGTTCATGTCAGTTGGTTCCTCTACCTATCTCAGACGAGCTGACGGCCCTTGGCGTCGATCGCGTTGGCGACCGCTTCGTCCGTGGCTTCGTCGGGCAACAGCATCTCGTTATGAGCCTTACCCGAGGGGATCATCGGGAAGCAGTTGGCGAGATTGGCAACGCGGCAATCGAAGATGACGGGCGCCGGCGTGTCGATCATGCGGCGGATCGCATCGTCGAGTTCGCCGGGCTTGTCGCAACGGATGCCGACGCCGCCATAGGCTTCCGCCAGCTTGACGAAATCAGGCATCGCCTCGGTGTAGGAGTGCGACAGGCGGTTGCCGTGCAAGAGCTGCTGCCACTGGCGAACCATGCCCATGTACTGGTTGTTGAGGATGAAGATCTTGATCGGCAGGCCGTACTGGACCGCGCAGGACATTTCCTGGATGCACATCTGGATCGAGGCGTCGCCGGCGATATCGACGACGAGGCTGTTCGGATGCGCGACCTGGACGCCGATGGCGGCCGGGAAGCCGTAGCCCATGGTGCCGAGACCGCCCGAGGTCATCCAGCGGTTCGGCTGCTCGAAGCCGAAGAACTGCGCTGCCCACATCTGGTGCTGGCCGACTTCCGTGGTGATGTAGGTGTCGCGGCCCTTGCTCAGCTCATAGAGTCGCTGGATCGCATATTGCGGCATGATGACGTCGTCGTTCGGCGCATAGGCGAGCGAGTTGCGGGCGCGCCACTTGGTGATCATCTCCCACCAGTCGGAAAGCCGCGCCTTGTCGGCGCTCTTGGACGCGGCGCGCCACAGGCGAACCATGTCTTCCAGAACCGTGCCGACATCGCCGAGGATCGGCACGTCGACGCGCACGTTCTTGTTGATCGACGACGGGTCGATGTCGATGTGGATCTTCTTGGAGTTCGGCGAGAACGCGTTGAGGCGGCCGGTGATGCGGTCGTCGAAGCGGGCGCCGATGCAGATCATGACGTCGCAGTCATGCATCGCCATGTTGGCTTCGTAGGTGCCATGCATGCCGAGCATGCCGAGCCAGGCCTTGCCGGAGGCCGGATAGGCGCCGAGGCCCATCAGCGTCGAGGTGATCGGGAAGCCCGTCAATTCGACCAGCTCGCGCAGGAGATGCGAGGCTTCCGGACCGGAATTGATGACGCCGCCGCCGGAATAGATGATCGGCTGGCGCGCATTGCGCATCAGTTCGACCGCTTCCTCGATCTTCTTCAGATCGCCCTGCTTCTTCGGCTGGTAGCTTTTCTGGGTCGGAACGGCTGATGGAGGCGTGTAGGTGCCGGTCGCAAACTGGATGTCCTTCGGGATATCGACGACGACGGGACCCGGGCGGCCGGACTGGGCAACGCGGAAAGCCTCATGGATGATGCGGGCGAGATCGTTGACGTCCTTGACCAGCCAGTTGTGCTTGGTGCACGGCCGGGTGATGCCGACGGTGTCGCATTCCTGAAAGGCGTCGGAACCGATCAGCGAGGTCGGAACCTGGCCGGAGATGCAGACGAGCGGGATGGAATCCATCAGCGCGTCCTGCAGCGGCGTCACCGCATTGGTGGCGCCGGGACCGGAGGTGACCAGCATGACACCGACCTTGCCGGTCGAGCGGGCATAGCCTTCGGCCATGTGGCCGGCGCCCTGCTCGTGGCGAACGAGGATGTGCTGGATATCGTCCTGCTGGTGGATCTCGTCGTAGATCGGAAGCACGGCGCCGCCCGGATAGCCGAAGATATGCTCGACGCCGTTGTCTCTCAGTGCCTGGAGAACGATCTCCGCGCCTGTCATCTGGTTTTCTGTACCGCTCATTGACTTGCTTCCGTCCCTTTTCCCAGTTGGGTGCTTAGCTTGTTTGAAGGCATAAAAAAAGGCCCCGTCAGGAGCCTCGTTCAGCGCATGGGTGGCTACCGCCGGATGGTTACACCATCCTGCCCATGCGCCGTCCCACCACAAGAATAACCGCGAAATTTTTCATGGGCCGAGTTGATAACCACAAAAGCCCAAGGCGTCAACGGCTTTTAGTTACACGATCGGGCTTCCGCGCGGAACATTGTTGCGCAAGCAGGGGCGCCCGACCCGTGGCCGGTTGAGAAAACCGGGCGGCAAGGTGCCGAAGCGGCTCATTCCGGCACCAGATCATGTCAGCCTGTCGCGTGCCGATCAGAACGCCGGCGCAGCGGCCCTGCAATCGCGTCGACACTATTTGATTAACCTGCTAGTATCCGTGACTTCCGATTGCAAGCGTACGTTTCGGCGCGAGGTATCCATCTCAAGCGCGCGAGGTGGATCTCCGTGCGATCATTTGTCTGCCATTGATCGCCACCCTCGGAGCGCTCGCTGCCGGGAGGCGACCTCATGTAAGCCAAGTGCGGCATAGAGGGAGAACAATCAGATGGTGAAGCTTGTGCAGAAAGCGGTGGTGCGTTCCACCGCGACGGTGTCGGCTGCGGTATTGGCATTAATCGTTGGCATGGGAACACCTTCAGGCGCGAAGGCCGGGGATGCTGAGGCCAAGAGCCTGCTCAAGGCCATGTCCGACTATTTGGCGGCGCAGAAGACCATATCTTTTGGTTATGATACTAATCTCGAGGTTGTTACCAAGGATCACCAGAAGCTCCAACTGGCGAGTTCTGGAACGATCGATCTCACCCGGCCCGACAAGATTCGTGCGACGCGCACTGGCGGCTTCGCCAATGTCGAGATGATCTTCGACGGCAAGACTCTCACGGTTGTCGGCAAGGACGCCAATCTCTATACCGAGGTCGAGAAGACCGGCACGCTGGACCAGCTCGTCGACGAGTTGCGGGAAAAGCTCCAGAAGCCCATGCCTGGCGCCGATTTGCTTCTGTCGAATGTCTACGATGTGCTGATGACCGACGTTGTTGACGTAAAGGACCTCGGCAGCGGCGTAATCGGCGGCACCGAATGCGATCATCTGGCATTTCGCACCAAGGAGATCGATTGGCAGATCTGGATCGCTCAGGGCGAGCGCCCCTATCCCTGCCGGTATGTCATCACCAGCAATCAGCTTGACCAGGCACCGCAATACAGCGTCCAGACCAGGGACTGGAAGACCGGCAGTGAGGTTGCTGCGGACGATTTCGGCTTCAAGAACGAGACCAACGCAAAGAAGGTCGATCCGAAGGAACTCACCGATATTGATGAACTGCCCGGCCATCTGGCCATAGGAGGCGGCCAATGACCGTGTCAAAGAAATTGAGAATTTTGCTGCTCGCCGGCATCGTCGGCTTTCCAGGACTGCAAGCTGCAGAGCGCATTCCAGCATTGAGTTCGTACAGTTTCGTCTCGACAGCCGAGGCCAGGGTCGGGCGTCCGCTTACGCCGGTCAGCGTGGCCGGAGTGGCGCGGCGCACCGTGCGCCGCTGCGCAGTTGGCGTCTACTACTGCTAAATCGCAGCCGAGAAGCTCAATGCGCTCCTATGGTCGGGTGATCAAGACGTGCAGCTACTGCATGTTTCCTTTAATCGTAGCCGGTTAAAGGACAAAAACATGCAGTAGGCTCCCACTTCAGGCGGTAGCGGCGAGCGCCGGGTAGTCGACGTAGCCCTTCCCGGTGCCGCCGAAATAGGTCATGCGGTCGGCGTCGTTCATCGGCGCCTCGGCTTTCAGCCGGTGAACGAAATCCGGATTGGCCAGCACCATCTGGCCATAAGCCTCCAGATCGGCGAGCCCGGATGCGAGATCGGAACCGATCGCGTCGCGTCCGCGGCCGGGCCTGTTCAGGATCAAGGGCTGCGTCCAGAGCTTGCGGATCGAGGCGAGCAATGGCTCGTCGCCCGCATGCATGATGTGCAGATAGGCAAGGCCCAGCCTGTCGAGTTCGGCAACCAGATAACGATAAAGATCAGGCCCTTCGGCGCCCTCGTCGATGCCCCACATCGCAAGGCCGGGAGAAAGCCGGATGGCGGTGCGGTCCGCGCCGATCTCCTCGGCGATGGCCGCGGCTACCTCGATCGCAAACCGCGCCCGGTTCTCGATTGATCCGCCATATTCGTCGGTGCGGATGTTGGCGCTCGGCGCCAGGAACTGATGGACCAGATAGGCGTTCGCGCCATGGATTTCGACGCCATCGGCACCGGCCTCGATCGCGCGACGGGCCGCATGGCGGAAGTCGGCGACGGTCCGGCGCACTTCCTCTGACGTCAGCGCCCGCGGCGTCGGGATGTCCTGCATGCCCGTTGCCGTGAACATGCCACTCCCCGGCGCAATCGCCGAGGGCGCTACGCCCTGGCGGTGATGCGGCGTGTTGTCCGGATGCGACATGCGCCCGGCATGCATGAGCTGGACGAAAATATGACCGCCCCTCTCGTGCACGGCAGCAGTGATCTTCTTCCAGCCGGCGACATGCGCATCGGTGTAGATGCCGGGTGTCGTGAGATAGCCCTGGCCGTCGTCAGAAGGCTGGGTGCCTTCGGTCACGATCAGGCCGACGCTGGCGCGCTGGGCGTAATATTCCGCGGCGAGTGCGCCGGGCGTACCGTCATATTCGGCGCGGCTGCGGGTCATCGGCGCCATGGCCAACCGGTTGGCAAGCGTGTAGCGACCGATGCGGACACGGTTGAATAGCAGGCTCATCAGGATCTCCTTCGAGGCTTGTCCTTAAGTTGGAGTCCTTGTCCACTATTCCGTTTCCGGGATAAATATAGCCATACTGAATTTACTATTCCACTGATGGAGCAAAGATGACCCATTTGAACGACATGGCACTGTTCGTCGAAGTCGCGAAAGCCAGAAGCTTTCGCAAAGCCGCCGAAATCGTCGGCATGCCCAACTCCACCCTGTCGCGGCGGATCAGCGAATTGGAGAAGGCGATCGGGCTGCGGCTGCTTCACCGCACGACGCGAAAGATCGAACTCACCGAAGCGGGCCAGCTCTATTTCGAGCGCAGCAAACGCATCGTCGACGAAGCGCGCCTCGCCCACGAGCAGCTCGGCGCGATGCTGGAGCAGCCGAGCGGCCTCCTGCGCGTGTCGATGCCGGTCGATTTCGCAACCATCTACATGACGCCGCTGATCGCGGAATTCGCCCGGCGCTATCCCGGCATCACCTTCGATTTCGACCTGACACCACGGCGCGTCGATCTGGTGGCGGAGCCCTTCGACGTGGTGATCCGTGCCGGCGAACTGCAGGATTCGCGCCTGATTGCACGGCTGCTCGGCCGCCACGCACGCTATCTCTACGCTTCCCCTGCCTATCTGGCGGCGTCTGGGGAGCCGCAGGATCCGGCGGATCTGGCCCGTCACGACTGCATCTCTATGCCGAGGGCAACGGACTGGACGCTGCATGATGGCCGCAACAACAAGATCGAGGTATCGGTCGGCGGCCGCTTCACGGTCAACAATGTCGGCATGATGAGCGCGCTTGCCGTCAACGGCCAGGGCATCGCCTTGCTGGCCGAGCGCATTGCCGGCGACGATTTCGCCGAGGGCCGGTTGAAGCGTGTGCTGCCCGCCTGGGAAGGCACCTCCGTCGCAATCCACGCCATCACCGAAACACGGCTGCTGCCGGCCAAGACCCAACGCTTCATCGAGTTTCTGCAGGAACAGATGGGACGCAGGTAGAGTAAGTCGCGCAGAAGTACGCAGCGGTTTTGCGAAACGACATTCGAAAAAAATCGAAAAAACGCAAGGAGCGAATCTGAAAGATCGCAACGCGCTTTGACCGCGAACGCCTTCATCTTCCGGCCCTAGTGAGAACACGCTAAAATATAGACAGCATGCGGAGAGCAGGATGGCAAACGGGCGCGTCGAGCGGCGACTTGCGGTCATCATGGCCACCGACATTGTCGGCTACTCCCGTCTAACGGAGGCCGACGAAATTCGCACGCTCGGCACTATGAAGCGGCTGCAGACGTCCATCCTTGCTCCCAGCATCGCCGCCTGCGGCGGGCGGATCGTCAAGCTGATGGGTGACGGCACGCTGGTCGTCTTCGACTCCGCCGTCAACGCGGTGGATTGCGCCCTATCGCTGCAGGAGGCGCTCGCTTCCGATCAGCTGGAGCAGCCTCCCGACGACCGCATCCTCGTCAGGATCGGCATCAATCTCGCCGACGTCGTCATTGAAGGAGACGATCTCCTTGGCGACGGCGTCAACGTCGCCGCGCGCCTGCAGGCCTCGGCGTCCCCCGGTGGCATATGCATCGCCGATGTCGTCCATCGGCAACTCAGCGCCAAGAACCGATCGGCCTTCCTCGACGGCGGCGAGATCGCGCTGAAGAACATCACGCGCCCCATCCGCGTCTGGCACTGGACGGACGCACCGACAATGGGACCGGCGGCCTCGCAAGCCTGCGCGCACACGTCGATCGCGGTCCTGCCATTCGAGAACCTCGGCGGCGCGACGGAGCAGACCTTCTTCAGCGACGGCGTCAGCGAGGACGTCATCGGCGGGCTCGCGCGGTTCCGCTCGCTTTCCGTCACATCAGCCAGTTCATCCTTCAGCTTCCGCGATCGAAGTGTCGATAGAAGGGAGATCGGCCGCCGGCTCGGCGTCACCTACCTCGTCGAGGGCAGCGTCCGCCGCGCCGGCGAGCGGATCCGCGTCACCGCGCAGCTGGTCGAGGCAGCGAGCGGCGCGCACCTCTGGTCGGAGCATTACGACCGAAGCCTGACGGATATTTTCGCGGTGCAGGATGAGGTGACCCGGACGATCGTCTCCACCCTCGTCGGGCAGATCGAGAGCGCCGGCATGCGGCAGGCGCTCCGCAAGCCGCCGACGAGCCTTGCGGCCTATGAATTCTACCTGCGTGGGCTCGCGCATATTCGCGGCTACGAGCCGGAAGACAACCGGCAGGCATGCGCCATGTTCCAGGCGGCGGTCGACCGCGACCCGCATTTTGCCTTGGCTTACGCCCATCTGGCACTCGCGACCACCGCCGCGCAAGGCTACGCCAATGCCCCGCAGGACGTTCTCGACTGTGCCCTGGCCATGGCGCGCAAGGCGGTCTCGCTCGACGAGACCGAAGGCGGTTGCCAGCGGCTGCTGGCGCTCATTCACGTCAATCGCCGCGAATTCGAGTTGGCCGAGCGGCACTATCGGCGCGCCTATCTGCTGAACCCCAATGATGCCAGTACGCTGGTGCAGATGGGAGGCCTCTTTGCGCGACGCGGCAAGCTTGATGAAGCAATGGAGTGGATCAACGAAGGCTTCCGGCTGAACCCATTTCCGCCGCCCTGGTATAGCGCTGCACTCGGCAACGCCCTTTATATCCTCGGCCGCTATGAAGAGGCGGCCGCGGCGCTCAAGGAGTTGCCCAATCCCGGCCCCTTCACGCTCGCGCGCCTTGTCGCCTGCCATGCGCAGGCCGGCAGCAGCGCCGCCGCCGAGGAGACGAAGGCCCGCCTTCTGCAGGTGCGCCCGGACTTCTCCACGGAAGACTTCATCCGGCGCGGCCTCCTGCTTGAGCTGGACGAACACCGCGACCTGTTCCGCCAGGGCCTGCTGAAGGCAGGACTGCCGGCGTGACGCAATCGGCTGGCCCGATCATGGATCCGTTTCACACCGGAATTGGTTTCAGAACCGCGAAAAGCCCGTGAGCGGCGGCATGATGAAACCGCGCCCATCACCGATGAACGGCGCAAGCCCCTTGGCCACCGCCTCGCTCGGATTGCCGTAAACTTCGAGCCGCTCCACCGTGCAATGGGCAGACACATCCTGGATATGCGCGTCCGACATCTGCCAGTGCCGGAGCACGTCCTGCGAATTACGATAGAGCTGTATGCTCACCGCCTGCATCGCCTTCTCGTCGATGAAGGTCTGCACCATCAGCTGCGGCGCGTGCCTTTCGACGAATGCGATTGCGCCCAGCACCGCCTCGCGGAACGGATCGAGATGGCCGGGGGCGATCCTCATCAGGTTTCGAAAAAGCAATTGCTCGGTCATGCCCGTCCTCCATGTCGCTTGTCGTTTGGCTCCCCGGGCCGGGCTGGAACCGGGAATGACGCTCCGACGCGTTGTCATGGAAGGGTTTGTAGAAGCTCAACTATAGTTGAGGTCAAGCCTGATAAAACGACAAAGTTTTAGGGGCGAACGCTGTTCGTGCACCCCGCATTAACACTTGCCGTGGAAGATTCGCATTGCTGCATGATGCAGCTTCAAACCAAGGGCAATGATATGCTTGACCTCCCTGTGTTGATGCCGCTCGTCATCAGCTTTGCTGCGATCTACCTGTTCTTCCGCTGGGTCGTATTCGACATGAACTCCCCCAAATAGCCGGCAGCCGCGCGCCACCTCGATCCCCGCCATCCCGCCCGAAGATCCCTTGATATCGTCGACCAGACGGAAGCCGCGTCTCACGGCTGTTGTGGTGGCAGCAGGAACAGGGTCATGCCGAAGATCACGTAGACCGTCAGCGCCAGCACGCCCATGTACCAGGCAGAACGGC
Source organism: Ensifer sp. Root278 (assembly GCF_001429285.1). Taxonomy (GTDB): domain Bacteria; phylum Pseudomonadota; class Alphaproteobacteria; order Rhizobiales; family Rhizobiaceae; genus Ensifer. Next base: position 423,322 of record NZ_LMJJ01000040.1, on the reverse strand, counting down.
CGGCATTCGACAGCAGCGTCGCCGCCATCGTCGCGACCAGCATCATCACGATGGCCCCCGGCCAGAACTGCAGGTCCATCGGCTGCGGCCCGAGCACATAGCTCAAGAGCACCAGCAGCGGCGCGACAAAGAGAGCGATCTGCACCGCGCTGCCGAGCGCGATGCCGACGCTCAGGTCGAGCCGGTCCTTGCGCGCTGCGGAAAAGGCGGTCGCCATCTCGGCGGCGGCCCCGACCAGCGCCACGACGACGAAGCCGACGAAGGCCGGCGTCATGCCAAGCTCTTCCGCCGCCACCTGCACCGAGCCGACGAAAACCTCGCTGACGAGCGCCACCAGCACGGTCACCGCCAGAAGCACGCCGATACCGGTCGCCAGCGGCCAATGCGCCTCCTCTCCGCCATGCCCGGAGCCGGCGGAGATGAAAAGTTCGCGATGGGTCCTGAGCGAAAACAGCATCCAGAGCCCGTAGACGACGATCAGGACAACAGACAGGCCGGCGCTCAATTGCTGGGTGAAGGGCGTCTGCGGCTGTCCGTCGGCTGCGCCGATGAGCGACGGCACGAGAACCGCGACCGTCGCCATGAACAGAAGGCTCGCCAGGAAGCGCGCATTCACCCGGTTGAACTCCTGCAGGTGATAGCGCAGTCCGCCGAAGAGGAACGAGCCTCCGAGCATGAAGAGCGTATTGGTGACGATGGCGCCGGCGATCGAGGCCTTGACCAGCAGGTATTGACCGGCGGCGAGCGCCATCAGCGCGATGACGAGTTCCGTCAGGTTGCCGAGCGTCGCGTTGAGCAACGCGCCGATCGTATCGCCGGTTCGTGCCGCGACGGACTCCGTCGCCTGGCTGAGCAGGGCCGCAAGCGGCACGATGGCAGCCACCGAAAGGAGGAACAGCAAAGTGTGCGCCCCCGGCCAGATGTGCTCGCCCGCGATCGCCAGGGGGACGAAAACGAGAAGCCAGAGAATGGGTGTCCGGCGCACGTAATCAAATGCACTGCCCATGGCCGCCTCCCCACGCCAACCGGCAAGCCTAACCGGATGCCATGTCCGGCTGGATGCTGTTGGTCAGGGCATAGGATTATTCCGCTTCAGGCAAAGGCGCATTGACTTTTATCAAGTCGCACGCGCCACGGCCCTACCGTCGACCCGCCGCGCCACGAGATCGCCGAGCAGGCGCTGCCGACCGTGCTGATCGGCGCCGCCTCGGCCGGCATCCTGCGCCACCTCCTGGGCTGAGCGTCGGGCAAATCCGCGAAACCACTTGTTAAATCCCCCCGGCTAACATGAGCGACCGTGATGCCGGGGTTTTTGCGTTGCTGAACAATGATCTTCATTCCTCAATCCGCGCGGGAGAGCAGGATCGCCGTGACGGCCTGAAGCCCGGCAACCGGTTCCTGGGGCGTGTCGTCGCGTGCAGCGGCGCGCGCGCCACGATCGCTGCCGTCGCCGAAAACGGCGAAACGTCGCTGACCGAACTCTGGTCGGTCGGGCGACTGATCTCGATCTCCGTCGGCAGAAACCGCGTCGTGGCGCTGGTCTATTCCATGCAGACCGCCTCGGCCGAATGGGGCGAGGAAGCCAACAACACCTTCCGCATCGAAGTCGAACTGATGGGCGAGGTCCACAAGGGGGCCGATGGGCGCGAGGCGTTTTCCGCCGGCATCAGCCAATATCCCTATCTCGGCGCCATCGTGCACCGCATTCGCGCGGCCGACCTTGCCCGCATCTACGATTCCGGCCGCAACGACAGCTGCATCATCGGCAAGCTCACTCAGGATGAGAGCCTCGACGCGACGATCCACGTTCCCTCGATGCTCGCCAAGCACTTCGCCATCGTCGGCACGACCGGTGTCGGCAAATCGACCGCAGTCACGCTGCTGCTCAACAAGGCGATCGCCTCGGATCCGAAGCTGCGCGTGCTGATCCTCGACCCGCACAACGAGTTCGCCGCCGCCTTCCCGGAGCTTGCGGTCGTCATCGACACCGACACGCTCGACCTGCCCTTCTGGTTCTTCCGCCTCGAGGAATTCGCCGAGGTGATCTTCCGCGGCCGCCCGGCGCCGCCGGACGAGCTCGACATGCTGCGCGACATCATTCCCGAAGCGAAGAAGGCTTTCCGGGGTGGCGAATCCGGCCTCATGCGGCGCCAGACGGAGAAAAGCTCGATCACCGCGGATACGCCGGTGCCCTACCGTATCGCAGACCTCTTGGCGCTGATCGACGAACGCATCGGCCGGCTTGAGGGGCGCAACGACAAGCCGCATCTGCGCTCGCTGAAGGTCAAGATCGTCTCGGCGATCAACGATCCGCGCTACCATTTCATGTTCTCCTCGAACACCATCACCGACACGATCCAGGACACGATCGCCAAGATCTTCCGCATTCCCGGCGATGGAAAGCCGATCGCCACCTTCGAACTTGCCGGCATTCCCTCGGAAGTCGTCAATTCCGTCGCTTCGGTGCTCTGCCGCATGGCTTTCGAAATCGGCCTGTGGAGCAATGGCGGCATTCACATGCTTGTCGTCTGCGAAGAGGCGCACCGCTACGTGCCGGCCGATCCCTCGCTCGGGTTCCTGCCGACCCGCCAGGCGATTGCCCGCATCGCCAAGGAGGGCCGCAAATACGGCGTCTCGCTCGGCGTCATCACCCAGCGCCCCGGCGAGCTCGACCCGACGATCCTTTCCCAGTGCTCGACGGTCTTTGCCATGCGGCTTGCCAACGACCGCGACCAGGAGATCATCCGTTCGGCCATCCCGAACTCCTCGACCTCGACCACCAGCTTCATCTCCTCGATCGGCAACGGCGAAGCGATCGCCTTCGGCGAGGCCGTCGCGGTGCCGATGCGCATGCGTTTCAACCGGATAGCCGAAGAGCGCCTGCCGCGCGCCCACGGCATCGTCGACCGGATCGACGAAGACGCACCGCCAACCGTCGACCTGCGCTCGATCGTCAGCCGCATGCGGGCGATCAACGGGCCGGATATTTCCGGCTTCCAGCAGAGCTACATCGCGGCGACGACCGGCAGCGAAGAGCAGCGCTGGGACAGCGAACTCGGAGCCACATCCGCAAGCGAGGCGGAGCATGGCTTCGCCGACGAGGCCCTCTCTGCCGAGCCCTACCGCCCGGACATGCTTCCACGCAGCACCATTTCCCCCAATCCCGAGCTGGAGCGTTTCAACCAGATCCGCCAACAGCTTCTGAACGAAAAGCCCGCGGCCGAGCAGCCCGCGCCTCGCTTCGGGGCACCGCCGCCGACGGCACACGATTCGCCGCCGACCGCGGGCGATCGACCGCGCGAAGGGTCGCTCCGGGAAAGCCTGCTAAAGCGGCCGCTCGGCAGCATCATCCGCAAGACCTAGCGCAAATTCCCGTCGCTCCTTGCGCGACCCCTGGCCTTGCCAGGGAAATTGGGCCTCCGATAGAATACGGATCATGATTGTCTCGTGATCCGGGCGCTCATCCAAAGGTGCGGTCGCAAGGCTTCTGGAATGCCAAGGAACCTTTGCAGCGCCCCGTCGTTGGTCTGCGCAATCCTGTAGCGCGAACAGACAGCGGATCTTCAAGCACTCAACGAAAACGAAGTCAGGAGGCCGCCATGGTCGCAAGCGTAACCCCTTTCTTGATGTTCCAGGATGGCGTCGCGGAGGCAGCCATGGCCTTCTACATCTCGCTGTTCCCGAATGCCGAGGTGCTGGAGATCGAGCACTATGGCCCGGGCGAGCAGGGTCCTGAAGGCAGCATCAAGGTCGCGCTGTTCCGGCTCGGCGCACAGAGGGTCAAGTGCATCGACAGCCCGGTCAAACACGCCTTCGATTTTACCCCCTCCTTCTCCTTCTTCGTCGAATGCCAGAGCGAGGACGAGATCATCACGCTCGCGACCATGCTGGCCGAGGACGGTGCCGTGCTGATGCCACTCGACAACTACGGTTTCAGCCAGCGCTTCAGTTGGGTCAACGACCGCTTCGGCGTTTCCTGGCAGCTGAATTTGGCGGCCTGAGCGCAACTCTGCCGAGCGAGACTGACGTGTCAGCCCCTCAAATCGGCATAGTCCCACGATGCCTCAAGCCGGAGACGGGCCTCTTTGACGACGTCGGCGTAGTCTGCCCGAAAAGGTGCGACCAGTTGCTTTTCCAGATCCGCAAGCAACCCGTGCAGCACAGCGCATTCAGCGGTGCTTTCGAAGCACTCCGCGGCCGGCGTGGGAGCATCATTCTCCTCGCACCAACGGGAAAGAAGGTCGAAAAATACGAGGGCTTCATCGGGAGAAAGGCGGATTTCCGCGCTGTCGGGAAGTGATTTCTGCTCGTTTTTCATGGTCGGGAGTTGGCCCCTCCGCTCGACAACACGGCCTCGGCGCGCTCGATCCGCCGCCAGCTCTCGTCGAGCTGATTGCGGAACCAGGTCATCTGGCGCTTGGCATATTGCCGCGTTGCCGCAGCACCCATCTCGATCACCTCGGCCTCGTCGAGTTCGCCCCTCAAGAGTGCCGCAATCTGGCTGACGCCGATCGCCTTCATGAGGGGCATTTCCGGCGGCAGGTCGAGCGAAAGCAGCGTCCGCACTTCGTCGATCGCGCCGCCCGAAAGCATCAACTCGAAACGGCGATTGATGCGGTCGTGCAGGAGCTTTCGCTCCGGCAGCACCACGTATTTCTCCGCCCGGTCCGGATCGACGATCATGGGGCCGTTCTGCTTTTGGAAGAAGCGGATCGGCTTGCCGGTCGCCTCCACCACTTCGAGCGCCCGGACGATCCGCTGGCCGTCGCCGACGTTCAAGGTCGCCGCCGTCTCCGGGTCCTTGGCCTCGAGCACGCGATGCAGGGCTTCGGGCCCTTCCGCCTTCAGCCGTTCGCGCAGCCGCTCGCGGATCGCGGCCGGGATTTCGGGCATGTCTGAGAGACCGCCGGTCAGCGCCTTGAAATAGAGCCCGGTGCCGCCGACGAAGACCGGCATCCGCACCTCCTGCTTGAGCCGCGCGACCAGCGCCTGCGCCTCACGCACCCAGGCGCCGGTGGAATAGGCTGCGGCGGCCGGCACATGGCCATAGAGACAGTGCTCCACGCCGCCCATATCCGCTTCGTCGGGCCGCGCCGTCAGCAATCGCAGCGTGTCATAGACCTGCATGCTGTCGGCATTGACGACCACGCCGCCGTGCCGGCGCGCCAGTTCGACCGCAAGCGCAGACTTGCCGCTGGCGGTCGGCCCGGTTATCAGGATCGCGTCGCTCTCGGTTTCAAGGTTATTGTCCATGGCTCTCGTTGCCACGCTTATCGCCAATCCGTCAAATCCTGTTCTGACGCCAGCACTCGCGGAAACCGCCGCCGATGCCGTCAAGGCGTCCGGCCTCTATTGGCTGGCCGATGGCGTCGCCTGCGATATCGCGCTCGCCGACGGCACCGACCCGGATGCGGCCGAAACCCTGCTGCGCGATGCAATCGGCGGCGCGCCGATCGATGTCGCCGTGCAGGACGCCGAGAGCCGCCGCAAGCGGCTTTTGATCGCCGACATGGATTCGACAATGATCGGCCAGGAATGTATCGACGAACTGGCCGCCGAAGTCGGCCTCAAGGACAAGGTGGCGGCCATCACCGCCCGCGCCATGAACGGCGAGATCGCCTTCGAGCCGGCGCTGATCGAGCGCGTCGCGCTTTTGAAGGGCCTGCCACTCAGCGTCGTCGACGAGGTGATCGCCAAACGCATCACTCTGACGCCGGGTGGACGCACCCTGATCGCGACGATGAAGAGCAAGGGGCATTACACCGCGCTCGTCTCCGGCGGCTTCACCGTCTTCACCGGACCGATCGCCGAGATGCTCGGCTTCGACGAGAACCGCGCCAACACGCTGATCGCCGAAGATGGCGTGCTGACCGGCGAGGTCGCCTCCCCCATCCTCGGCAAGCAGGCCAAGGTCGATGCCCTCATCGACATCGCCGGCCGCCTCGGCATCTCGACGGACGAAGCGCTTGCCGTCGGCGATGGTGCCAACGATCTCGGCATGATCCAGCTTGCCGGCACCGGCGTGGCGCTGCATGCCAAGCCCGTGGTCGCCGAACAGGCCAAGGTGCGCATCGACCACGGCGACCTGACCGCCCTTCTCTATCTCCAGGGCTATCGCAAGACGGATTTCGTCGGATGATCATCACCGAGACCGAGCGGCTGCGCATTCGGGCCTGGAAGGAAAGCGACCGCGATCTCTTCTTCGCCATCAACAGCGACCCCAAGGTCATGGAATTCTTCCCCTTCCGCCGCAACCGAGCGGAAGCCGACGCGCTCTTCGATCGTGTCGGTCGCGGCATCGCCGAGACCGGTCTGGGCTTCTTCGCGATAGCGCTGAAGGCCGACGACCGGCCGCTCGGCTTCTGCGGCCTCGCCTTGACCGACCTGGAGCCGCACCTGCCCAAGGGAACGGTCGAGATCGGCTGGCGACTGGCGCCGTCCTATTGGGGCAAGGGCTTTGTCACGGAAGCCGCCTGCGAGCTCCTGCGCTACGCCTTCGAGGAAAAGGGGCTCGACGAGGTCGTCTCCTTCGCGATCGCCGCCAACAGCCGCTCGACGGCGGTTATGCAACGGCTCGGCATGCACCGCGACGCCTCCCGCGACTTCGACCACCCCCGCGTCCCCGCCGACCAGCCGGCACTCGTGCGCCACGTGCTCTACGCCATCAGCGCCGCCGAGTGGCGGAAGCGGAACGCGAAGTAGCCAGGCCTTCTTTCGACAGGATTGCCCCTCACTATCCTGCCGGACAGAGAGGGGCCGATCACAACACTCTTGACTCTTGGCGCGCCTCACCTCTCCCGCCCGGCGCCCGGGTAGCTCCGCTCGATCCATTCAACAAACGCCTTCGCCGCATCCGACAGTGCATCGAAGCGCCGCGCCACGAGAAAGAACGCGCCATAGGGCACAGATACCTCGAAAGGCTGGATCAACCGCCCGGCGATCACATCATCGCGCGCATGGTCGCGGTCGATCAGCCCTGCGCCGCTGCCACGGAGCGTCGCCTGCAGCACCATCGAACCATCGGCAAAGATGGCGCCGCGCTCGAGCTTCACCGGCGCGGCACCGGCGGTCGTGAACCATTGTTCCCAGAGAAGCCGGTTGTCCTCATGCAGAAGCGCGTGCTGCAGCAGGTCGTCGGGGCGATCGAGCGGCTGCCCGGCGCCGGCGAGCGCCGGCGCGATCACCGGGATCATCTCGACTTTCGCGAGCGGTCGCGCCTCCACCCGCGGCCATGAAACGGCGGTCAAGCTGTGGCGGATGGCGATGTCGGCGTCGCCACTGCGAAACTCGGCGAGCCGGGATTCCGCATCGATCACCAGGTCGATCTCCGGGTGCGCCTCCTGAAACTCCTGCAGATGCGGCACCAGCCAGCACCCGGCAAAGGAAGGCTCGGCGCTGACCTTCAGCGTGTGCGAGAGCCGCCGCCCCGAAAGCATATCGAGGCTCTCTCCGACCATGTCGAATGCCGACGTCAGCACGCCAAGCAGCACGCGGCCATCGGCCGTCAGCCGGACGCTGCGATGATGACGCTCAAACAGCGGTCGGCCGATCAGATCCTCGAGCTCGCGCACCTGACGGCTGATCGCCGCCTGCGAAACGAAAAGCTCGGCGGCGGCCAGCGTGAAGCTCTCCAGCCGTCCCGCCGCCTCGAAACTCCGCAGCGCCGTCAGGGGCAATCGTCCGCGCTTCATGCATAACCTCAAGTTATCCTAAGCCGACAGTAAACTCGTTTGAGGGACAGGGGCAAGTGCGGTGAAATAAAGGTCAGAAAGGAGGTGCGGCCATGCTCGCGATCATCGACATCCTGTTCGAAGCCCTGCGGCGGATGACCTTCCAGCCGGCCCGCAGGAAGTCCTGCATGCACCCTCGAGCGGCAGAGCGTGGCGACTGTTAGTCTGCGGCGCTTCAACTCCGCACCCAGACCGAGGTTCCGGCAGCACGATCGTAAACGGGGTCCCGCTTTCGGATGACACTCACGGTAATCCAAGCAAACCATCCGACGAATATGAGCCCTGCGAGAATGTTGGCGCCGACGAAGAAAGGGTGGGTGAGCAGAACAAACGGGTCCCAGGCCCCACGTGCCACAGCGAGTTCAAATCCCAACGTCACCAGCATGCCGGGAACGACCGCAGCAAACATCACGGCGTAACGCAGCAAAGCCGAACGGACAGGTACGCCAACGGCGAAGGCATCCCGATGGCTCGCCGTTCTGATAGAAAGCAACTGCTTACCGAGGGTCGCGCCGCGGCGGCTTTCCAGCACCACGAGATACGCCAGGAATACGATAATGCCGAAGAAATCGACGGGCCAGACGTCGCGTTGTTTCCCGTCTGCTCCCAGATAATAGGTTTGCGAAATCCGGGTCGTGGTCCCAGCTTCAACGGTAATCTTGCTGACCGTCAAAGTTCTTTTCAGGTCGAACCCAGCCAACGTAACCCGGCATTCAACGACGCTATTGTAATCGGCTGGTGGCGGTGGCGTAGGCGCTATCGGAAGATCACCGATATCTTCGCAAACCGTACTATGGAAACCAAAACTGGCCTGCACGGCTCCGCCGGTTAGCATGAACAGAACGACGACCACAGCCTGCATCGGCAGGGCGACAAGCATAAAGTCTATGAGGAATGCTATGGCTCGTCGCCAGAAGCCTGCGCGCGATACGACATTCTCAACGCTGTACGTCATCAGATTCCCCCGGCGAAATGGGATCTGTTCGACCCCAGTTCGCTAGGTGTAAAGACAACCTTGCGGGGAAATCAATACCTGCCCTACCCGCGCCAGCCGCTCGTCGCCACAATCGCATCCAACTCCGAAAGAAACGCGGACAACCGCACGCCCTTTTCTGGTCGCGGACGCAGGATGAGGGGCGGCAGCAAACCACTGAAGAGATCTGAATCAAAAACTGAACAGGTGGATTCTATCTTCAAGCCTGTCCGCCGATCGCACTGAAAAGACTCGACAATCGGCGGCATGACCGCAGCAAAACACGCGGCGGCGGCTGGCCATCGTGGCGGGCTCGCCTACTCCACCCGCACCGTGACGAAGCGCAGTTCGCCGGTCTTGCTGGAGAGCATCAGGAGCGCGTTGCGGCGGCCGTTCGACTTCAACTCCTCGACGCGATCGGCAACGTCGCCGGGCGTATCCATCGCCTCCTGGCCGACCTCGACGATCACGTCGCCTGGCTCGACACGGCGTTCCGCCGCCGCCGAATTCGGCGAGACCTCGGTGATGACAACGCCGTCCACGTCTTCGGCAATGCCGTATTTCTTCCGCGTCTCCTCGTTCAGCGTCGCAAGCTTCATGCCGAGCACGACATCGGTCGCGGGCAGCGGGGCTGCTTCGGGCTTGTCCGGCTTTTGCGTCTCGTCGTTGGTTGTCGCCGCCGGCGCGGCAGCGACCTCATCGCCATCTTCGAGGCGACCGAGCGTCACCTTGACCGTCTGCTCCTTGCCGTCACGGACGACCACCACGTCGACCGCCTTGCCGACAGGGCTTTCGGCAACGGCACGCGGCAGATCGCGCATCTCCGTGACGTCACGGCCGTCGAACTTGACGATGACGTCGCCGGCCTTGATCTCGCCATGGGCAATCGGCCCGCCCTCGATGATGCCGGAGACGAGCGCGCCATGCGGCGTCGCCATCTTCAGGCTCTCGGCGATATCGTCGGTCACCGGCTGGATACGGACGCCGAGCCAGCCGCGCCGGGTCTCACCGAAATCCTTGAGCTGCAGCACGACGTTGGCGGCAAGCTCCGTCGGTACCGAGAAGCCGATGCCGATCGAGCCACCCGACGGCGAGATGATCGCGGTGTTGATGCCGATCACTTCGCCGGCCATGTTGAAGAGCGGCCCGCCGGAGTTGCCGCGGTTGATCGCCGCGTCCGTCTGGATGAAGTTGTCGTAGGGACCGGCATTGATGTTGCGGCCGCGCGCCGAGATGATGCCGACGGAAACCGAGCCGCCGAGGCCGAACGGATTGCCGATCGCCATCACCCAGTCACCGATGCGCATCTTGCGGGAATCGCCGAAAGGCACCGCCTTCAGCGGCGTCTTCGGCTCCACCTTCAAGACCGCGAGATCGGTCTTGGTGTCCTTGCCGACGAGCTTGGCCTTGAGCTTGCTGCCATTGGCAAAGTTGATCTCGATATCGTCGGCGCCTTCGATCACGTGGTTGTTGGTAACGATGAAGCCGGTGGGGTCGATGACGAAGCCGGAGCCGAGCGAATCAACGGTGCGCTGACGGTTGCCGCCCTGGCCACCCTGCCCTTTGAAGAACTCGTCGAAATAGGGCTGGTAGGGCGAGCCCTCCGGCACCTGCGGTGCCGGCGCATCGTCATCGTTCTTGACCTTTTGCGAGGTCGCGATGTTGACGACCGCGTCCAGCAGCCCGGCGGCGAGATCGGCAACGGAAGCGGGACCGTTGGTCGGCGGGCGAATGGCCGTGTTCTGGGCGAGCGCCGTGCTGCTGAAGGCAAGCGCGCTTGTCAGCGCCAGAACGCCCAAGGTGGCGCCAAGCGAGTGAGCTCGGAATTTCGTTCGCGTGGACAAGTCGCTTAAGCTCCTCTGGCTGTTCGATGGTCGACCGCTTCTCTTGGCCGCCACCTCTCCTGCCTACGGCGCCGAGCGCCATAGCACTTTGATTCTTCGCACAATTTTGCGTCGACCGGAACCGGCAAGAGCGCCTATGCGGTAGGAACCGTCGACGCAATCCGCAAACCGCGCGACTTTCGATTTTCACCTGAAGATAAGGCGGAATTCGGAAGCGTCCACACACGATTTCCTGATCCCCGCGCAGAGGACTGCGAAAGGCTGGAGGGTACCGGCTGCGTCTTCTTGGAAGGAGGCGCGACGTGTCAGGTCGTCAGGTCGTGCCCGTGGTCTTTCAGGGCCTGCACGGCCTTGTCGAGATCGGAACCGGCGACGAAGACATAGTCGGTGCTGAAGGTCGAATTGGCGAAGACGCCGACGCCGGCGGCCGAAAGCGGCCTGAGCACGGACGAGAGCACGCCGGGAACGTCAAAGGCAAAGTGCTGTTCGACGCGGAAGCAGCGCCAGCCGAGCGAGCTCTGGACGCTGGAAGGCACGCGGGCGGCTCGGCAGACCAGCGTCATCTCCTCGCGGGAGCTCGACACCGTCCAGAAGCCCGGCCCCGGCAACCATTCCGGTATGCTGGAGCCGATAGTGAGGCGGGTGATCGCGTATTCGGCATCGACCAGCCGGATCAGCAGTTTATGTGGCATTTCGCATTATCCTCGAAGCAACCATACAAGTCCGACCCCGGCAGCCACGGAAAAGAGCCCCGCCAGTCGAAGCTGATGTTCGGGGACATACGGCAAACGCTTCGCCATTTCCACCAAAACCAAAGGGGCCAGTGCGTACACCAGCCCCTCGATGATCAGGAAGAAAGCGATTCCCGTCAGGAAATCTGACATCGTCCGCTTAGTTCCCGGTGGTTGCTGGCGGCGCCGCGGCAGCCGGTGCAGTGCCTTCGGAGTCGTTGAAGTAACGGAAGAATTCCGAATGCGGCGAAAGCACAAGCGTCGTGTCCGGGCTACCGATCGACTGGGTATAGGCCGCCATCGAGCGGTAGAATTCGAAGAACTTCGGATCGCGCGCAAAGGCGTCGGCAAAGGTCCTCGTCCGTTCGGCTTCGCCCTCACCGCGCAGAATTTCCGAATCGCGCTGCGCCTCGGCGACGATCTCGACGACCTGACGGTCGGCGATGGCGCGACGACGCTGGCCGGCTTCGTTACCGCGGGCGCGGATCAGTTCGGCTTCGGCCAGGCGCTCGGCCTTCATGCGGTCGAAGGTCTGCTGCGAGACTTCCTGCGTCAGGTCGGTGCGACGGATGCGAACGTCCTCGATGTTGAGGCCGAGCGATTCGGCATCGGTTTTGAGGTCGGCGCGAACTTCGCGCATCATCGATGCACGCTCGTCCGACAGTGCCGCTTCGAAGCCACGCAGACCGTAGACGCGGCGCAGCGATGCGTCGAGACGGGTGCGCAGGCGTGCCTCGGCCGAATCGCGGTCGCCCGAAACGGTTTCGCGGAAGCGGCGGGGATCGGCGATCTTGTAGACGACGAAGGCATCGACTTCATAGAACTTGCCGCCCGAGACCTGGACGCGGATGTTGTCGAGGTCGAAGCGCAGCGCCTGGTCTTCGACATATTGCACGCGGTCGGCATCCATGAAGGCGAAGGGCAGCTTGAAGTAGAGGCCCGGCTCGGCCTTGACGTCCTGGATCTGACCGAAGCGCACGACGATCGCCTGCTGGCGTTCGTTGACCACGAAGATCGACGAATAGAGACCGACGAAGACGACGGCGAGCAGGATCAGGATGACTGAGGTACGATTGTTGATCACTGTGCTGCTCCCGCTGCTGCTGCTGCTGCACCCGACTGGGCAGGCCGGCCAATTTCATTCAGCGGCAGATAGGGCAGAACGCCCTGCCCGTTCTTCTCGTCGATGATGACCTTCTTCGACTTGCCGAGAACGCCCTGCATCGTTTCGAGATAGAGACGTTTGCGGGTGACTTCGGGCGCCTTGGAATATTCGTCATAGACCGAGATAAAGCGTTGCGCCTCACCCTGTGATTCCTTGACGACGCGGTCCTTGTAGGCGGCCGCCTCTTCACGGATCTGCGCGCCCTGACCGCGGGCCTTGCCGAGCACCTGGTTGGCGTACTGGTTGGCTTCTTCGACGAAGCGGTCTTCGTCCTGTTCGGCACGCTGCACTTCGTCGAAGGCGTCGGCCACTTCGCGCGGCGGCGCCGCATCCTCGATCGCGACGGTGTTGACGGAGACGCCGGCACCATAGGTGTCCATCGTCGCCTGGATCGTGCTCTTCACGTCGGCGGCGATTGCCTGACGGTTGTCGCGGAAGATGTCCTGGGCCGGACGGCGGCCGACGACTTCGCGCATGGCGCTTTCTGCGACCCGCTGCAGCGTGTCGGACGGGTTCTCGACGTTGAACAGATAGGCCTTCGGGTCGGTGACCGAGTAGAGCACCGAGAACTGCACGTTGACGATGTTCTGGTCGCCGGAGAGCATCAGACCCGAATTGGACTGACCACCAGTGCGCCCGCCAATGTTTTGCTGCTGCTCCGTCACCTTGACGATCTCGACCGTTTCGAGCGGCCAGAAGTGATAGTGCAGGCCCGGCATCGAAATTTCTTCCTTCGGCTTGCCGAAGCGCATTTCGACGCCGCGCTCGTCTGGCTGCACCGTGTAGATCGAATTGATCAGGATGAAGCCGACGATCAGCAGGCCGACGATGGCGAAGACACCGCCGTTGAAACCGCCGGGAACGACATTCTTAAGCTGGTCCTGACCACGGCGAATGATCTCTTCCAGATCCGGCGGGCCACCCTTGCCGCCACGCGGCCGATTGGGCCCCTGGCCCCATGGGCCCTGATTGCCGCCGCCGCCGCCGCCCCATGGGCCGCCGCCGCCATTCTGATTGCTCCAGGGCATCAAAACCTCTCTATTGACACTTCCCACGCCAAACGGCCGCGCCACCGCGCGGTCGTTTACGATGTGAAACCGTTATAGGTATCACCCGCACCGCTTTCAACGCGATAGGCCCGAGTTCACCGTAAATGGTTCAAAATAGTTGACGATCCGGCGCGTCAGGCTGTCGCACGCCGCTTCCAGGTAACGAAATGCATGGCGTGACTGTCCTTTTCGCCCTGCGGCAGGTCTTCTTCGAACACCTTCTCGAACACTTGCGCGTCGATATCAGGAAAGCGCGTGTCACCATCGACCTCGGCCTGGACCTCGGTCACGTGCAGGATATCCGCCATGCCGATCGACTGGCGATAGATCTCGCCGCCGCCGATAACGCAGATCTCATCGACGCCCGCCGCCTGAGCCTCGCGGTTCGCGACCGCGATCGCGGCATCGAGCGATGGCACGACATCAGCGCCTTCGGCGACAAAATCCGTGTTGCGGGTGATGACGATATTGGCTCGGCCAGGTAGCGGACGGTTCAGCGAAGCCCAGGTCTTGCGCCCCATGATCACCGGCTTGCCGATCGTCAGCGCCTTGAAGCGCTTGAGGTCAGTCGAAAGCCGCCAGGGCAGATCGCCGTCTCGCCCGATGACGCCGTTGGCGGCAACGGCGACGACGATCGATATCTTCGGATGGATGCTCTTCGTTTCAGTCATGGAACCCGTTCGGTTTGCTGTCGATTTCCCTTGCCCGGTCGTAGGCCGCCCGGTCCGTCACCACGCGGATGTAGCGGTCGACCACCGTGCTTTCCGGCAGGATCTTGCGCATCCATTGCAGCGCGCTTGCGAGCAGCAGGTCGGCCGCACTCATCGTTTCGCCGAGCAGATAGGTCCGGCGGGTGAGCACGTCGATCACATGAGCGCACATTTCGTTGTAGAGCCGCGCCTGCGCCGGATTGTTGATGGTCGCACCGGAGATATGGGCGAGCGCCGTCGGCTCGATCACCCCGGCATAATAGGCGAGCCAGGAGAGATAGGCGCCGCGCTCCTTGTGACCGGGCGGCCGACCGAGGCTGCAATCGGGATGGAGGTCGGTCAGATATTGCACGACCGCCGCCGATTCCCAGATCACTGCGCCGTTGTGAATGAGCGCCGGCACCTGCTTGTGCGGATGCGGATTGTTATCGTCCGGCGCGCCGGAGCCATCCCAGCGGCGGATCGAGACGTAGCGGATCTCGTATTCGGCACCCAGTTCCTCAAGCAGCCAGACGATGCGCGACGACCGCGACAGGGGCGCATGGATCAGTGTGAGCATCATACCTCCCTTGAGGGCCAGCCCTCCCCGGCCACTCTCCGCTGCAGCCCTCGCCAATCGGCTCCATGGCCACGCCCGTATTGTCATGCATGGCAGCGAGGCCCACCCGCACACGCCGGGTCGTCGCTGGCGCGCAGGCGGGTCCGCCCCGCCCAGGTGCCTTAGACCGCGATCGGCGCCTTGATCGTTGAATCAGCTTCGTAGCCGACGAGCGTAAAGTCTTCGAAGCAGAAAGAAAACAGGTCCTTCACGTCAGGATTGATTTCCATCCGCGGCAACGCCTTCGGCGTGCGGGTCAGCTGCAGCCGGGCCTGTTCGAAATGGTTGTGGTAGATATGCGCATCGCCGAGCGTGTGCACGAAATCGCCGAGCTTCAGGCCGGTCACCTGCGCCACCATCATCGTCAAAAGCGCGTAGGACGCGATGTTGAACGGCACGCCGAGGAAGATGTCGGCGGAGCGCTGATAGAGCTGGCAGGAGAGCTTGCCGTCCGCCACGTAGAACTGGAACAGGCAGTGGCATGGCGGCAGCGCCATCTCGTCTACCAGTGCCGGGTTCCAGGCCGAAACGATGTGGCGGCGCGAGTTCGGGTTGGTCTTGAGGCTCTCGACGAGGCCTTCGATCTGGTCGATGTGACGCCCATCCGGCGCGGGCCAGGAGCGCCACTGATAACCGTAGACCGGGCCGAGATCGCCGTTTTCGTCGGCCCATTCGTCCCAGATGGTGACGCCGTTTTCCTTGAGGTAGCGAACGTTGGTATCGCCCTTCAGGAACCAGAGCAGTTCATGGATGATCGAGCGCAGATGCAGCTTCTTTGTCGTCAGCACCGGGAAACCTTCGGCGAGGTCGAAGCGCATCTGGTGGCCGAAGACCGAGCGCGTGCCCGTACCCGTCCGGTCGCCCCGGTCGGTTCCGTTGGTCATCACATGGTCGAGAAGGTCGAGATATTGCTGCATGGTCTGGCGCCGCCGATTCGTATTGCCCTGAATTTAGGACGAAGCCGGCGGCGAACCAATGACCTCCGGGCGATTATCCCGGATAATTCGGCTGCCTTAGAGCGGGATGAGGAAAAGTGCACGCGCTTTTCCTCATCCCGCTCTAACTATGCGATCACGTTTATGGTTTTGGGTCAATCGACCCAAAACCATCGTGATCTACAGCGCTTGCAGCTTCCCGAGGTTCTTCGCCACCAGGTAATAGAAGGTAACGCGCGACTTGGAGCGATCGGCAGACATCTCCTTGACCGTGGCGGCGATCGCCGTATCCGCATCGCCGCCGCTGATGCCGAGCTTCTTCTCGCACCATTTCTCCTTGACCCGCTCGAGCTCCTTCGGATCGGTCGCCGACACGAGCGAAGAATCCTTGTTGCGAAGCGCAATCCCAAGGTGACGCACGATCTTGTTCACGATCGCCTCGTCGGCGCCGCTGTCGTATTTCTGCACATCTGCGAGGTAGTCCGTCATGAGGCCTCCAGGTTGCTTTGTTTCTCGAAACTGCGGCCGGACAATGCCTGCCGCATGCAGCAGCGGGAGTTTTTCATGGATGCCGGTCAAGTCAAGGCGGTTCGGGGCCGGCACAGTCCGGGACAAAGTCATATATCCGACACATCCCCCTTTTCTTGGAGACAGGAAAGACCTATATGAACGGTGCCGTCTTCGGGCGGCTATGGCAATAAACGGGCGATGAAATAAACCCATTGGACCCGGGGGCGGTACCCGGCGCCTCCACCAAAAACCGATCTCCTGAGGATCGGCTTTTGATGGGGGCGAAATAGGATCGACAAGGGCGTAAAGATCGACTTTTTGCTCGGCATTGTACCACCGTTATCGGGCTAAACTTATAGTTGCAAACGACAACTATGCTGAAGCACGTCTCGCTGCTTAATCGCGGTGCGACACTTCAAATCAAGTCCTTCCGGGTAGCACCGTAAGGCGGGGTCCGAAGGCACCTGGCAACAGAAGCCTTCACCTTCTCCCCCGCCTCGAAATGGTCTATAGATGCTCAAATAATTGACTCGTCCCTTGTGGATGGGCAATGAAGCGTGACGGCGGCTAGCCGGCAGCAAGCAGTAAGATTGAGTTCGAGGAAAGACGGGACACTCATGGGCCAGGACCACATCCGCTACGACATTCTGGCACAGGACGCGCTCCGCAGCGTCATCCGCAAGGTCCTGACCGAAGTCGCCACGACAGGCCATCTGCCCGGCGAACACCACTTCTTCATCACCTTCCTGACCGGCGCGCCGGGCGTGCGCATCTCGCAGCACCTCAAGGCGAAGTATCCCGAGCAGATGACCATCGTCGTCCAGCACCAGTTCTGGGAACTGAAGGTCACTGACGTCGGCTTCGAGATCGGGCTTTCCTTCTCCGACACGCCGGAACGCCTGGTGATCCCGTTCAACGCCATCCGCGGCTTCTACGACCCCTCGGTCAATTTCGAGCTGGAGTTCGATGTCGCCGCCGGCGAGGAAGAGGAAGTGGAATCGGCCGAAATCACCGCCTATCCGGTCCCGGAAGAAAACGGCGAAGCCACGGCCAAGGAAGACAAGCCTACCGAACCGAAGAACGGCGGCGGCTCCGTCGTTTCGCTCGATTCCTTCCGCAAGAAGAACTGATCACCACCGGCTGCAAGCCGCCTCCAGTCGCAGCCGATTGGGCGGCCAGGATCATGCAGCCACGCGAAGTGCTACAGCGGCCTTTGCGCGTTGAGGACGCGCAGCGCTGAAGGAGCATCGGATCATGACCGGCGACGTCGTCAATCTGCGCCAGTTCCGCAAGCGCCAGCAGCGCACGGAAAAGGAAAAACAGGCCGAACAGAACCGCATCTCCTTCGGCCGCACCAAGGCTGAAAAATCCCTGACAAAGGCGCTGAACGACAAGGCGGAGACCCGCCTTGACCAGGGCCGCATCGAGCGGCCGGCCAAGGACGAAGGCGGCGACAGCAAGGACTGAGCCGCCCTTCCCGAAGAAAAGGCTTCCGGAGCAAGGACTTGCGACCGCTTTTCGAATCGAATTGCCAAGCAGTTGAATCGATCCCGCAGCCCGCGTGCGGCAACTTTCCGCCGCAGCACGCTCCAACTTATTACAATCGATCCCGTTTACGGGGCGATCCGCCCCAAAGTCATTTTGATCCAGAGACCGGACAATGATCCGTAAGCACTCCGCGACCCTGCACGGCCACCGCACCAGCTTCTCGCTCGAAGACGCGTTCTGGCAGGAACTGAAGGCGATCGCCGAGACAAGGGCGATGCCGCTCGCGCAACTCATCGCCGAAATCGACGACCAGCGCACGCCCGATAGCAACCTTTCCTCGGCGCTACGGGTCTACGTGCTGGAATGGCTGAAATCGAAACTTGCGCTGCCGTCGCCTGACGCGAACTGACGCGCAACCCATTGCGCCAACAACAAGAAATCACCTACAGCGCCGCGCGTCTTATCAGACGCGCGGCGCTGTAGCACTTTGATTTGCTGCATGTCTTTGTCCTTAAATCGAGGTCGATTCAAGGAGACATGCAGTTCGCCACTGTGTGGCGCTTGCAACAGCAGCACCGGTTTTGCCCGCATCCGCTCCCGTTCGCCGCCGAATTCGGTTGTTTTCGCAGCAACTTATATAAAGATGTGCGTATCGAGGGTGGCAAGTCTGAGTCGCCACCACTGCGGGAGGCGTATCATGAGAATCTCTACGCGTATCGGCCTTACGGCCTGCTTGAGCTTGGTGTCCTGCCTTTCGGCCAATGCGGCCGATATCACGCCGCTGATGGCGCCGACGGCGCCGGTGGAAGAAACCGAGAGCGGCTGGCAGTTTACCGTCGCCCCCTATTTCTGGATCGCAGGCATTTCCGGCGACACGGCGCAATTCGGTCTTCCCACCGTCCATATCGACTCTGACTTCGGCGACATCTGGGACAATCTGGATTTTGCGGCCATGGGCATAATTGAAGCCCGCAAGGACCGCTTCAGCATCTTCTCCGACTTGATCTATTCCAAGCTTTCCGGCGACGGTAAGGCGCGTGGCATCTTCACCGACACGGTGGACGTGAAGTCCGAAACCTTCGCCGGCCTCTTCGCCGTCGGCTATACGGTGTTCGAGGATCAGCAATCGCACCTTGACGTTGTCGGCGGCGCCAAGGTCTGGTCGGTCGATACCACCATCTCCTTCCAGGGCGGGCCGCTCGACGGCGTCAGCCGTGAAGACGGCGAAACCTGGGTCGACGGCATGGTGGGCTTGCGGGGAGCCTACTACATGACGCCGGAAATCTACCTGACCGGCTGGGGGATCGTCGGTGCTGGCGGCGCCGATATCGATTGGGATGTAGGGCTCGGCCTCGGCTACCGCTTCAGCGACACCATCTCGGCTGTCGCCGGCTATCGTGCGGTCGGCGTCGATTACGACAACGACGGCTTCATCTTCGATACGGTGCAGCAGGGCCCGATCCTCGGCGTTTCCATACGCTTCTGAGCATTCGCATGGGAAAGAACCCGGTTGCCATGCAACCGGGTTTAAGAGGTGGTGACCCAACCGTCACGTTTGTCCGCGCGTCTCCCGACCGCCGTAGCAGACGTCGCACGCAGACTATCTGACCAGGCGAATTGCACCCGGATTGTTGATGGTGTTGTTCGCAAGCGCCGCCTTGCAATCCAGCTTGAAGCTGCTGTTGCCGATCATGGTGATCTCCTGCGCGACGATGCGCACGCATTCGCCGCCAGTGGAGCCATTGCCAGCATACTGGATCTCACGCGAGGCCGGCATGTAGATGATGCCCGCAAGCGACGAGGCGCTGTTGCCGTTGATCGTCGCCGTCGCCGTATTGTTCCTGGCGGCAACGATCGAGAAGCCTGCCCAGTCACCCGTCAGGAATGGCGTGACGTTGAAGGTCGCGCCGCCGTGAATATCGAGTTGGGCACCGTTCAGCAGGAAGAAGGTGATGCCCTCACCCGTGAGCACCGACTGGCTGGCGAGTTTCAAGGTGCCTCCATCGATGATGTAGGAGCCCGGCCGCAAAAGAACCTTGCCCTTGATCTCCAAGCCGCCATAGGTGCCGGGCTTCAGTTCGACGGTATAGCCGGCAGGCGCGTTGTTCGGCGTCTTGCTCGTGCCGTTGCAGTCGCCATTGCCGCCACCGCCGGCCACGAAGTTCTGTCCACATCCGGATAGGTTCACCCAGCTTCCCGTCGTCGGCATTTTCTTGGACCAGAAGGGGTCCGGGATTGGCGGAACATCTTCCACTGCCTTGCCGCAGGCGAGTTCGAGATGGGCAAGCGTCGCCGAGACCTTGCCCGTTGCATAAAGACATTCGGCCTTCAGCGTGGCCGAACCGCTGAGATAGATCGACTGCGCATCGCTCGAATCCGACGTGATTGTACAGCCCGACGTATCGACAGTGGCACTGCCGCTCACTTCGAACGCCCGGGATGCGGTCGGGTGCAGTGCCAGAATGCACGCTTCCCTACCCGGCATGCGCGCGGCGACACTTTCGCGAGTGATCGTATAGGGTTGAAGGCCCCAGAACAGCGGAGCGTATTTGAGCGCATAGGTGGTCGTCGCCGTGCTTTCGACGCCAAGAGCGCCGAAAACAACCTTGATCGCCTGGGTCGCCACCGGCGTCGAACTCCCCGATCCGATTTCGTCGACGATCTCCGGCACACCGAAATTGGCGAAGAAGGTGGTGTTCGCCAGATCTTTCGCTTTGGCTTCATCCTCCCCTTCGCCATAGGACTTGACCGCGGAAAAGGCGGCCGCATCGAGCGCGGCCTGCATCTTGGCGGATTCGAGATTGATGCGGGCGAGATTGATGGCGATGGAAGCACCCGTGAACAACGGTAGCATCACCAGAGCAGTCATGACGGCAAAGTTGCCGTTTTCGTCCTTAAGGAAGCGGACGAGCTTGTTCTTCAGATCGCTTGGCATCTGTTTGTTGCCCCCTCGGCAGATCACGACGACTTCAGAGCCAGGTGGCCCCAAAGCAAAAAGGCGTCATCGATTCCAATGAGTTGGAGCTAGATGCGGCCAGCTGGCCGCGCCCCTCCCTGCGCTCCAAAACAGATTGCTAATTTAGTTATCAATCGTGGAGAAATGACTTCAGAAATTGTTAAACTTTGTCGAAATCGGTACTGCGCGGAGGTAATCCCCAGCGGAAAATGGAGCATTGCCACTATCCGGCGACGAGCGCATCTGCAGAAACGTGGCAAGTCTGCCTAGGTATGTCGCCAGACCTTCACGGCAGAGATCACCATAATCACGGCGAGCACAGGCAGCAGGACCGCATTGGGCACGACGCCTAAGAGCAATCCGCCAATGAATGTACCCAGAACTGAGCCCGACGCCATGACCAGCAGAAAGCGCTTGTTCTTTCCAAGAACGGCGAAGCTTTGATCGCGACTGTAGCGGGTAAACCCGACAAGCATCGTCGGCAGGCTCACGGCGAGTGAGAGACTACCGGCAAGTTTAATGTCCGCACCAAATAGGAGCACCAGCGTAGGAATAAGCAACTCGCCACCCGCCACACCAAGGAGCGACGCGACAATTCCAATGGCGAAGCCGGCCACCACACCTGCGATGAGCTGTGCGGATCCAGCCAAGGCTGGCTGCCCCGTCGTCGTCGCGTCATGCCCCATGACCAGAACGACCGCGATCGCAACGAGCAAAGCGGCGATGACCTTGTAGAGGGTTTCGGATTTGAGACGTGTGGCCCATCCCGCCCCGTACCATGCGCCCATTAGGCTGCCAGCGAGCAGGTTGGCCACAATGCCCCAATTTTCCGTGATCGCGCCAAACGGGACAGTTGCCGTTCGAAACGGAAGCGCCGTCGCAACGACGACCAGGCTCATCGCCTTGTTGAGGATGACGGCTTCCAGAGCGGCAAAGTTGAACATCCCAATGAGCAGCGGCAATCGGAACTCGGCGCCCCCAAGGCCGATCAAGCCACCGAGTGCGCCGATAGTTGCGCCTCCAAAAAATGCAGCCGGCGTATTGCGGGCAGCCGGGGACGTATGTGCAGAATTTTCCATGAACGATAGATATGTCGAAACGCAACGCTATGGATAGCAATCTGATGCCAGCAAGTGTGTCAAATTGCCGATGGTCTATCTCGTCAGCGAAGGAACCCTTCAGTGGATAACAATCTCCGTCGCGTCGTGTTCTTCGTCGCCTTGTTGAACCTGGGCTACTTTGCGGTTGAATTCGTCGTTGCGTTGGCCATCGGCTCGGTGTCCCTCCTGGCCGACAGCGTTGACTTTCTCGAAGATGCGTCCGTGAGCCTTCTGATTTTCTTTGCGCTGGCATGGACGGCGCGGAGCCGCGCTCGGGTCGGCATGGCAATGGCATTCATTCTGCTTGTCCCTGCGCTGGCTTTTTTATGGACGGCGTGGGCGAAGTTCATGGATCCAATCCCGCCTGAGCCCTTTGCCCTGTCCCTGGCTGGCTTTGGCGCTCTCCTGACCAACCTGTTCTGCGCGTACCTTCTTGTCGCTTACCGTCATACGAGCGGCAGCCTCACACGGGCTGCGTTCCTGTCTGCCCGCAACGATGCTTTCGCCAATGTCGCGATCATCGGCGCGGGTCTGGCGACAGCTTACCTGTGGCAATCAGCTTGGCCGGATTTGATCGTTGGCCTGGGGATTGCACTGATGAACCTGGATGCCGCGCGGGAAGTCTGGGAAGCTGCGCGCGAGGAACACGACGTCGCGGTCTAAAGCCTGTCGCGCAAAAGTGCGGAGCGGTTTTGCGATAACGACATGCGAAATATCAAGAACTTAAAGCGCAAGGAGCGAATTTGAAAGATCGCGACGCGCTTTAGTTCATCTGGAGCCTCTTGTGGCTCTCGATAGGCCTGCAAGGCCCGCCGGACCTGCACGGGCGCAACGCACGGAAAACCACCTCAGGAGGCGGGCCTATCGTTTCAGATTCGAGCGCTGGTTATTGCACCGTGACGTCGGGCAGCACGTCGAAGTCCAGCTTCTGGCCGGGTGCCCGCCCGGTACTGCCGCCCTGGACATCGTCGGAGCCGCTCTGCGGCGGGATCGGCTGCTGTTCCTGGCCGGCACCGCGCACGCGCGATGGCCCCTGTTGTGCCCGGCGCACAGCTTCGGCCTGCCGTTCGGCTTCGGCCCTGCGCTCCGCTTCGGCCTTGCGCTCGGCCTCGGCGCGCGCTTCCACTTCAGCCTTGACGCGGGCCGCTTCCGCAGCCCCGGCAGCACGCCGGCGCTCGTCGGCAATGGCACGTCGCCGTTCGAGTTCGCGTCCTTCCACCTTCGCCTTGTAAAGCGCCACTTCGCGGCGCAGCCGCTGCTTCTCCAGCACGTTCGCCTGCAGGATCTCGACCCGGCGGCGCTCGCGTTCGAAGGCGCGCAGCGACAGGAAATTGGCCAGATCGGCCACGTCGAGGCTGACGCCCGGCGCCTCCAGCAGGCCGGCATAGCCGATCCGCACGCGTGGTTCGGTACCGGCAAGCGCTTCCTCGCCGGGCCGGAAGGTCAGGTCGATGCCGCCATCGATCCGGCCGGCCGCAAGGTCAAGCGCCGCTGCGCCCATGAAGGCGGCACTGCCATCGCCAGCCGTAACGTTCTGCACCCTCAGCACGCCGCCGGCGACGCTGAAGGGAGCCTTGACGACGCCGACCACCGATTGGCCGGAGAACACGGCCGCTTCCGCCGCGCTGCGGATGCTGTCCGCCGAAATCTGCCTCTTTTGGCCATCCGCGGCAGCAATCAACTGCGGCAAAGCCGCACTGTTGATGCCGTTCAGCGTCATGCCGTTGAAGGTCGCGGTGCCGGAACCGCTTGCCGCATGGGCCATCGCCTCCGGTGTTGCGCCGGATGCTTCCAGCGCGACGGAAAGATCGAATGTCCCGGTCGCCACCGGTGCGCCGGCATGGGTCCAGCCCGCCTGGGTCAGGTCACCGCCCTTGACGTCCAGGCGCGAGCGCAGGAACCCGGAGCCGTTGGCGTTCCCGACCTGCACCCGCCCGGCAAGCTTGCCACCCAGCCAGTCGCCGGTGGCATCGGTCAGGGAAAGCTCGTCGCCCTTCCACTCCATCTTGCCGGCAAAGCTCGTGATCGCGCCATAGACGCCCGGCCAGAATTTTCCTGCCTGCACGTCGAGCGCGACGTTGAGGCCGGTCCAGGCCGGCTGCGCCAGGGCGCTCTTCGAGAACGCGCCGTTCGCATCCTCGACCGCGCCCAGGATGCCCTCGCCCAGCCAGGCAAGATCGAGCGTATCGACGGTGAGCTGGCCGGTGGCGGCGCCCGGCGATTTGCGGTCCACGGTCAAGGTGCCGGTAAAGGCGTTGTTGTCTGCCTTGCCCTCGACCGCCGTCAGCGCGATCGCCTCCGGGCTTGCGGCGACATCGGCCGAGATCGTCAGTGGCAGGCCGCTCCCCATCTGCGGCAGCGCGACCCCCTGCAGCAGCAGATAGGGCTCGACGTCCCGGGTCTGGAGCGTGACTTTTGCCTGGCCTTCGAGGAAGTGGTCGCGGGAAAGATCGACATTGCCCTTGGCTGCCAGCGACGACTTCTCGGTGGTGAAGGTCACCGTGCCGTTGGCCTTCGACCCTTCGGTGCTTTGCAGCTTGACCGAGAGGATGCCGTTGGCGTCCGCATCGAAGGGCAAGGGATCAAAACCGGTCTGCCCGAGAAGCAGGCGGGTTTCAGGGTTTTCAAGCGTCGCTTCGAGCAGCATCGCCTTGCCGGTCAGCGCCTGCACCATATCCGGCGCCTGGTAGCTGGCCGCAATCTTGGTGCCGTTCGCCGTGCCGAAGATGCCGAAGGTCGCCGGCGCATTGCCTTCCTTGTTGCCGGCCGTCAGCGTCACGTCGAAAGCCGCGTCGCTATAATAGGGTCCGGCCTTGATCAGCTGCCGCAGCGCCGGATGGTTGACCGCGTGCCGGCCGATCATTTCCAGGAATGGCGTCAGGTTCTTGGCGGCAAGTTTCATCTTGGCCGAGACGACGGGCTTGTCCAGATCGCCGCTAGCCCGACCGGAGAAAGCCAGCTGAGCGCCGGCGAGCGCGCCGATCGCCAAGCGTTCGGCCTGAAGCTGGCCGTTCTTCAGCGTCAACACCGCCTGCACGTCCTTGGCTTCTTCACCGAAGGCGGAGAACTCGTCGGCCGAGAGGTCGGCGGCGATCGCATGCTGAAGCAGCGTCTGCGTGGAGGCATCGCCCGCCACCAGTCCAGTCAGCGCCTGAAGCGCCTCGAAATCGATGCGGTTGCCCTTGAGCTGCAGCGAGAGGTTCGGCTGCTGCTCGGCAAAGGACTGCCGTTCGAGCCGGCCCTTCAGGCTCGCCTCACCTGCGGCCAATTCGAGGTTTTCGAACTGCTGCAGCGTATCGGTCAGGTTCACCTTGGCCGAAAAGCCGGCGGTCTTCAGCTTGCGGATCGCCGGGTCGACCGAGCCCGCCAGCCAGTTCGCAAGACCAGAGGGCTGGTTGGAGGCGAGCAGCAGGTCGCCGCGGAAGCTGCGCTGTCCCTTAAGGTTCAGCCGCCCCTTCGCTTCGAGTTGCGTGCGCCCCGGCAAGAGGGCCACGACATTGTCGATCACCCAGCCGGCGCCATCGGGCTGGACGTCGATGCGCACGTCGCGCACCGTCGTGTCGCCGACGACGATCGCCGGCAGCTTCAGGCTGGCCCGGCCTGGCACCTGCGGAATGGGAATCTCGGCAGCAATAGCGAGCATCGCCTCCAGTCGCTGGCGCATGGAGATCGCCGGGTCGCGGCCGGTCTTGGCATTGCGGCTGGGACCGATGCGGCTGACGTCGATCTGCTGGCCGTCGGCGATCAGCAGGAACTTTTGGTCCTTGCCGGTATCGAGCGTCGCCTCGCCGGTGACCACATAGGGATCATCCGTCGAACCGACCTCGAAGCGATAATCCGGAACGCGGATGCTCTCGTTGGTAAGCTGGAAATCACCGTTGATGCGCAACGGCGCCCGCGCGTCATCCTTCTCCTCGCCCTGCCGGTTTTCCGTCAGGGTGAAGCGGCCGCTGTAAACGGGCTTGAAATCGACGATCTTCAGCGCGCCATCGGTCTCGACGCCGAAGGGGCGCTTGTCGGGCGTCACCCTTGCCTTGAGGCTGAGCGCCCCCGCTGCGTCCACCTCGTTGCTGGTAAAGGAGAAGCTGCCCACTTCGCCGTCGAGCGCCGCACGCCCCTCCACTTTCCAGGGACCGGTAAGCGAGCGGGCGGAAACATCGGCAGCAAGCCCGCTCACGCGACGGGTTCGGCCGGTCTGCTCGTCGACAAATTCGATCTGGCCATTGGTGATCTCGACGTTTTCGAGCACGACGGTCTTAGCCGGGATCGAGGTGCGGCGACCGCGCGCCCAGTCGAGCGTACCATCCGGCAACAGCCTTACCTTGGCCTTCGGCCGGTCGAGCCGCATGTCGAAGATCAGCGCCTCGCCGCTTAAGAAAGGCGCCAGTTCCGCGCTCATGGAAAACTGCGCCACCCGGATCAGTGGCTCACCGTCTTCGCTGGCGCCGACGCGCACGTCGTTCAGCGTCACGGTCGGGAACGGGATCAGCCGCGCATCGACGCTGCCATGTACGACGACCGGCTTGCCCATGATGCGGCTCGCCTCGCGCTCGAACTCCTTGCGAAAATCCGTCCAGTCAATGAACCACGGAGCGATCAGCGCCGCGAAGAGCGCAACGACCACAAGTCCACCGACGGCAAGCAGAATTCGCGAAAGCACCGTGCCTACATTCCCATTCAATTCATCGGCGCGTTGCGCGCCGCGCATCACTTGACCGCCAGAGGCTCGCGCCCTGACGCTCTGATTTGCCGCATAATTCGGTCAAGGTCGATTCCGACTTCGGAACTATGCAGTACCACACTTTGGCGCCGGCGCATTGCCCGAAAAATTGGGCCAAACCAGACGCCCCCGCGCGGGGTTCCGCCTCAGGCGAAGATCTTGCCTGGGTTGAAGATATTGTCCGGATCGAGCGAACGCTTGACCTGCCGCATCAGGTCCAGCGCGTCACCAAGCTCGGCTTCGAGAAACGGCATCTTTCCCTGGCCGATGCCGTGTTCGCCGGTACAGGTTCCATCCATTGCAAGCGCCCGGGCGTTCAGCCGCTCTACAAAAGCCTCGGCCCGCGCCACGTCGGCTGCGTCCTTGTCGTCGAACAGCAGGCCGACATGGAAGTTCCCGTCACCTGCATGCCCGACGATCGGCGCCGTCAGCCCGTGGGCGGCGCTGTCCTCCTGGGTAGCGACGACGCAATCGGCCAGCCGCGAGATCGGCACGCAGACGTCTGTCGACAGGATTGCCGCACCCGGGATCAGGCTTTTCTGCGCCCAATAGGCATTGTGCCGCGCTTTCCAGAGCCGCGCTCGCTCTTCCGGATTGGTCGTCCACTGGAAGCCTGACGAACCGAACTCCGAAGCGATTTCGCCAAACTGGCGCGATTGCAGCTCGACACTCTCGGCGCTGCCGTGAAATTCGACGAAGAGCGTCGGCGTTTCGGCATAGGAAAGGCCGGAATAGCCATTGCAGGCCTTCATCTGCAGCGCATCGAGAAGCTCGATGCGCGCCACCGGAATGCCCGACTGGATGGTGAGGATCACCGCGTTGCAGGCGTCTTCGATCGTCGGGAACGGGCAGACGCCGCCGGAAATGACCTCCGGGATGCCCTGCAGCCTCAGCGTGATCGAGGTGATGATGCCGAGCGTGCCTTCCGCGCCGACGAAAAGCCGCGTCAGATCGTAACCGGCCGAAGACTTGCGGGCCCGGTGCGCGGTGCGGATCTCGCGCCCCTCAGCCGTCACCACCGTCAGCGCCAGCACATTGTCCTTCATCGTGCCGTAGCGCACCGCATTGGTGCCCGAAGCCCGCGTCGAGGCCATTCCGCCGATCGAGGCATTGGCACCGGGATCGATCGGGAAGAAGAGACCGGTGTCGCGCAGATAGGTGTTGAGCTCTTCGCGGGTAATGCCCGGCTCCACCCGGCAGTCGAGATCCTCGGCATTGACCTCCAGCACCCGGTTCATACGCTGAAGATCGACCGAGATGCCCCCGTGCGGCGCATTGACATGGCCTTCGAGCGAGGAGCCGGTACCGAAGGGGATCAGCGGCACCTTGTGCCGGGCCGCGATCTGAACGATCTCACGAACGTCTTCGGCGCTTTCGGCAAACACCACCGCATCGGGAAGCTGCGCCGGAATGTAGGTGGTGGTGTGGGCGTGCTGGGCGCGGATCGCCTCGCCCGTCTGGAACCGGTCGCCGAAGCGGATGCCCAGTTCTTCCTTCGCCGCCGTGATGCCGGCCTCGTTTCTCACGCCAGCTCTGATCGCCTTCAATGCCACGGAAAACGTCCTTCCTCTTGCATCTGCGGCATCCCCTTTGCAGATGCCCGGGAAGCGCAGTCATTTCAAGGCGCTACTGTGCAAATCGGAATCACTTTGTCCAGACGCTCGCGCACTTCTTGGGGAACGTAGCGCAGGAAAACGCCTGACGTGAGACCGGACTGTCACAAGAGGCTGCGTCGCGCCATCTCGATGCGTCATCTGACGGCGGGCGAACCACTGAAGATCCTTTCGGCAATGCCACGTATGAGGGCAAAAGCCGCAGAAAACACCTACTCAATTGCGGGCATTGGATTATCATGTTGGCGTGAAGGGAGAGAGGCAATGCTGGGTCTCACCGCTTTGCTCACCGCGTCGATCTTTTTCGGCGCCGCCATCTACATCAATCTGGCCGAACAGCCGGCAAGGCTCCATCTCGACGATCGCGCCGCACTGGCGCAGTGGGTTCCTTCCTACCGCCGCGCTTTCGAAATGCAGGCGACGCTCGCCCTCATCTCGGGCCTGCTCGGCGCTGCCGCCTGGGGAAGGACTGGCCATGTGCTCTGGGGCATGGGTGCCGCCATCATCATCCTGAACTGGCCCTATACGCTGCTCTTCGTCATGCCGGTCAATCGCAAGCTGGAGGCAACGCGGCCGGAGGAAACTGGCGAAGAAAGCCGCAGCCTGCTCAAGCGCTGGGGCAGGCTCCATGCCGGGCGAACCGCACTCGGCGGGCTGGCGGCAACGATCTTTCTCATTGCCGCCTGGCTCGAAATGTAGCGTAGGAATGTCCGCCAGTTACCGGCTCAATGCGCCTCCAGCGCCGCCGCTGCATCCATCTCTTCGTGCAGCTTGCGCTCCTCGTCCGCATGCGGCTTGGTGAAGCGGGCAATGACGAGGTAGGCGACCGGCGTCAGGTAGAGCGTGACGATCACCGCCAGCCCGAGACCGCCGACCAGCACCCAGCCGAGCGCGATGCGTGCTTCCGCACCCGCGCCGCTTGCCAGCACCAGCGGCACCGCGCCGACGATGGTGGCGATCATCGTCATCATCACAGGGCGCAGGCGGATATTGGCCGCGTTCTCGATCGCCGAGCGCACGTCCTGGCCGCGATCGCGCAACTGGTTGGCGAATTCGACGATCAGGATGCCGTTCTTCGCCATGATGCCGACGAGCATGACCAGACCGATCTGGCTGTAGATGTTGAGCGTATTGCCGGTCATGATCATCGCGAAGACCGCGCAGGCAAGGCCGAGCGGCACCGTCGACATGATGATGAGCCCGCTGACGAAGCTTTCGAACTGGGCGGCCAGCACCAGGAAGATGATGACGAGCGCAAAGCCGAAGGTGACGAAGAGGCCATTGGCGTTTTCGTTGAGCGTCGCGGCTTCGGCGAGCGGCATGATGCGCGAACCCGGCGGCAGCAGCGGCTCGGCCATCTGCTCGACCATGGTCAGCGCTTCGCCAAGCGCAAGGTCCGACTTGAGGCCCGCGGAGAGCGAGACGGCGCGAAGCTGCGATTCCCGCGAGAGCTGCGGCGCCACCGCCATCTCCTCGACGCTGGCGATGGTCGACATCGGCACGATCTTGCCGTCGCCGGCCTTCAGGAAGATGTTCTGCAGATCGGTCGGGTCGTTGACCGGATTGGTGGAGGAGAGCAGCTTCACCGGGTAGGATTCGCCGTCGACATAGACATCGACGACGCTGTTGCCGTCGAGCATCGCCTGCAGCGCCCAGGCAAGGCCGCCAATATCGACACCCATGTCGGAGGCGCGCTCGCGGTCGATGGTGATCGAAAGCTGCGCCTGGTTGGCCTCGTAGTTGAGCCGGACGTTCTCGAAGCGGCCGGTGTCTTCCATCTGGCGCACCAGCTTCGCCGCCGCATCGCCGAGCTTGTTGTAGTCGTTGCCGACAAGCGCCACCTGCAGGCCGCTGCCGGCGCCGCGAATGCCGAGACTGTTGGGCTGCATCGCAAAGACGCGGACCGATGGAATGCGCGCCGTCACCCTGTTGATCTCGGCGACGATCTCCTGCTGGCTGCGGTCGCGCTTCTCCCAGGAAGCGAGCGTCAACACCATGAAGCCGCTGTTGACCGAGCCGCCCTGCCCCGAGATCGAGAAGATGTTGTCGATCTCGCCGGATTTGACGAGCGGCTGCAGCCCGTCCTCGATGCGGCGCATCTGCGCCTGGGCATAATCGAGCGAGACACCCTGCGGCGCGTTGATGCGCATCATCACCTGCGAGCGGTCTTCTGTCGGTGTCAGCTCCGATTTCAGCGTCAGGAAGCCGGCGGCCCCCATCACCGTGAAGAAAGCGGCAACGGCGAAGACGATCAGCGGCGAGTTGAGGCAGGCGCGAAGTGTCACCCGATAAAAACCGGCCGCCCGCGCGCCGAACCGCGCCATCGGCCCCGGCACCGTATGCTGCTCCTTCGTCAGCATGCGCGAGGCCAGCATCGGGCAGAGCGTCAGCGACACGAAGGAGGAAAGCAGGATCGAGAAGGCGAGCACGAAGCCGAACTCGCGGAACAGACCGCCGGTCTGCCCCGGCAGGAACGACAGCGGCACGAAGACGGCAGCAAGTGTCGCCGTCGTTGCCAGCACCGCGAAGAACACTTCGAGCGTGCCGTGCACGGCGGCCGCCCGTGGCCCAAGCCCCTCGGCGCGCCGCCGCACGATGTTTTCGAGCACCACGATGGCATCGTCGACGACGAGGCCGGTCGCAAGCACGATCGCCAGCAGCGTCAGGATGTTGATGGAAAAGCCGGCGAGATAGATCGCCGCCACCGTGCCGATCAGCGCGATCGGCATGCTGATCGTCGGGATCAGCGTCGCCCGCCAGTCGAGCAGGAACATGTAGATGACCAGCGTTACGATGAAGACGGCGACGATCAGCGCGATCTCGACCTCATGGATGGCGCCGTTGATGAAGACGGCATCGTCGCTGGTGATCCTGAGCTGCGTGCCCTCGGGCAGGATCTGCGTCTGGATCGTATCGACGACCTTGCGCACGCCCTCGGAAATATCGACGGTGTTGGACTGCGCCTGGCGCACGATCCCGAGGCCAATGCCCTGGCGGCCGTTGGAGCGCAGCGCCGTCGTGCCGGTATCGGGACCGAGCGTCACGGTGGCCACGTCACGCAGGCGCACATTGTTGACGAGGATCAGGTTTTCAAACTGCTCCGGCGTCTGCAGGTCGGCCGTGGCGCGCACCGAGATGTCCTGGCTGGCGCTGGTCAGCTTGCCGGCCGGCACGTCATAGGAGGCGTTGGCGAGCGCGGTGCGGAGGTTGGCCACCGTCACCCCGCGCCCGGCGAGCTTCGCCTGGTCGAGGTCGATGCGGAAGATCTTCTCCTGGTCGCCATAGACGGCAACGTCGGCGACGCCTTCGACGGCAGCCAGCCGGTCGCTGATCTCGTTTTCGACGAGCAGCGTCATGTCTTCCATCGACATCGTGTCGGAGGTGAGCGCCAGCCGCATGATCGGCTGGCTGTCGGCGTCGGCTTTGACGATGCTCGGCTCGTCGACATTGTCGGGCAACTGGTTGCGCACCCGGCCGAGCGCATCGCGGATGTCGTTGGAGGCCTGGCCGATATCGGTGGTGTCGGAGAATTGCAGCGTCACGCGGCTGCGGCCGAAGGATGAGGTCGACGAGATGTCGCGGATGCCCTGCACGCGCGAAACGGCGCCCTCAACCACCGAGGTCACCTCGCGGTCCATCGTCTCGGGGGCGGCGCCATCGAGCGTGGTGGTCACCGAGATGACGGGCTGGTCGACCTGCGGCAGTTCGCGGATCTCGATGCCGTTCCAGGCGGCAAGGCCGGCAACGACGATCAGCGTGTTGACCACCAGCGCGAAAATCGGCCGGCGGATGAAGAGTGCGGTAAAGCCGGTCTTGCCGCGCTCGCGGGCGGACGTTTTGCTGTGCGCTTCGCCGCCGCTCACTTGGTTTCCTCCGCGACCTTCTGCGCAGGCTCTCGGCTGCGCTCGCGACCGGCGATGCGCACTTCGCCGCCGTCGCGCAGGCGCTGCACGCCTTCGGTCACGATCTCGTCGCCTTCGTTAAGGGCCGCGTCGACGAGCACCTTGTCCGGATTGCGCTGGATGATCTTCACCGGCACCTTTTCGCTCTTATCGCCGGCAACGCGCCAGATGTAGGAGCCTTCCGAGCTCCACTGGATCGCCAGCGGATCGACCGTCGGATAGGTGTCGCCGTCAAACGCGACGGTAACGGAAAAGGACATGCCCGCCCTCAGCATGTCGTCAGGGTTTTCGAGCCGTGCGCGCACACGCAGCGTGCGGCTTGCCTGATCGAGGCGGTTGTCGATCGCGTGGATTGCGCCATCGAGCTGGCTGCCCGGCTGGGCGATCGCAAAGGCGGTGACCGGCTGGCCGACGGTGATCTTGTTGGCGAAGCGCTCCGGTACCCAGAAATCGACGAGGATTTCCGAGCGGTCGTCGACAACGGCGATCGGCGTCGTCGTCGTGACATAGTCACCGACATTGACGGTGATGATGCCGACGACACCCTTGGACGGTGCGACGATATCGCGGCGCTTGAGATCGAGCTCGGCGGTCTTCAGCGCCAGCTCCGCTGTCTGCATGGCGATTTCGGCGTCGCGCACTTCGACTGCGGTCATAGCGCGTGCGTTGCTGAGATTGCGGTAGCGCTCGACCTTTTCGCGGGCGCTGTCGCGGTTCAGCCGCGCCTGGTCGGCGGCGATCTTCTGGTCGTCGCTGTCGAGCTTGGCGATCACCTGGCCCTGGGCCACCTTTTCGCCGGAGCGGACGAGAATTTCGGTGAGGTTGCCGGTTGCCGTCGGCGTCACGGTGACCGAGTGGATCGCTTCGCCGTTGCCGATCGCGTTCAGCCGGTCGTTGACGACAGCGGTCGCCGAAGGCCGGACCATGACGAGGATGGCATTGTTGCCACCCTGGCCGCGGCCATTGCCGCGCTCGCCACCCTCACCGCCACCGGCGCCGGGCTTGGACAGGGCATCGATCAGCGGGTGCGAAACGCCGATGGCGGCAAGCGTTTCGCCTGCGCCGGGCACGAACCGCACCCAGACGGTTGCGCCCACGAGAAGCACAGCGGCGCTCACCGCAAGCTGTTTCCAAACCCGCATTCAAGTCTCCAGATTAAGCATAAAACACGCCCCAGCGCGGCGCGGCCGGCGGTTCGTTCCGATTGGGCGGAGTATCCCCGTTCGCGCGTGTCGGGGCAATGACGGAATGCCATCATTACGCAATTGTAATAAAAGCGATTTTGGTGGCGGCATGATGACGTGCAGAGCAATTCCAGCGCAGCTTTCAGCGTGAACCGCACTTTGCTGCATAGGCCGGCATTTACAGCGGCTTCGGTCGCGCTATCCTGCAACCGCCGGCCGCTTTTTCGAGCGGTTTCGCCGTCTGGTTTTCAAGTTTCTTGAAGGAGAGCAAGAACGATGTGCGATGTCTGTGTGATGGAAACAGTGAAGGCGCGCATGCTGTCTCGCCGCAGCTTCTTCAAGGCCGCAGCAGTTGGAACTGCCGGCCTTGCCTTGGCGAGCACCGGTGCGGCACCCCCGGCATTGGCTCAGGGACATAGTAATGTCACGGACTTGACCCATGAGCTGCACGAGGATTTCCCGACCTTCTTCGGCCAGCAGCAGTTCTTCCGCGAGCAAAAGTTCAGCTACGCCAAAGAAAAGTTCAATCTGTTCGAACTGCGCATAAACGAACACACCGGCACCCATGTCGATGCGCCCCTGCACTTCTCCGCCGATGGCCTGTCGGTCGCCGAGCTGCCGGTGGAAAAACTCGTCGTGCCGCTCGTGATCGTCGACATACGCGAAAAAGCCGCGGCCGACGCCGATGCGCAGGTGACGCCCGACGACCTCAAGGCCTGGGTCGCCGCCAATGGCGAGATCCCGGAAAACGCCTGCGTCGCCATGCTTTCGGGCTGGGCCGCGCATATGGGCACGGAAAAGTTCCGCAATGCCGATGGCGGCGGCAAACTGCACTTCCCCGGCTTCCATGTCGAAGCGGCGAAATACCTGCTCGAAGAGAGCAAGGCCGCCGGCATCGCCGTCGACACGCTTTCGCTAGACCATGGCCCCTCGCCGGATTTCGCCACGCATTATGCCTGGCTGCCCGAGGGCCGCTGGGGGCTGGAGGCCGCCGCCAACCTCGACAAGCTGCCGGTGAAGGGCGCGACGCTCATTCTCGGCGCGCCGAAGCATCGCGGCGGCACCGGCGGCCCGGCGCGCGTCTTCGCCCTTGCTTGATCCATACTCTTCAAATCCGGCGGCGCAGGGCCGCCGGCAGCACCATGCAGGAGAGCCCATGAGCACCGTTACGCCGCCGAAGAACCCGGAAGCCGACCCGCGCGTCAAAGCCGTGTTCGACGATATCCGCGCCACGCGCAAATCCGATTTCATCAACAATATGTGGCTGTGGCTCGCCTTCGACCCGGGCCTGCTGGAGCAGACCTGGGGCGACGTCAAGGCGGTGATGGCAACGCCTTCTGCGCTCGATCCGCTGGTGAAAGAGATGCTCTATATCGCCGTGTCCGTCACCAATGGCTGCGGCTACTGCGCCCATTCCCATACGGCCGCGGCAAGGGCGAAGGGCCTGAGCGATGCCGAGCACGCGGACCTCTTGCGGGTGATCTCGCTCGCCGCCCGCACCAACCAGCTTGCCACAGCGCTGCAGGTCCCGGTCGATACCGTCTTAGACGGCGGGATAAAGCATGTCGCGCAAAAGTGCGCAGCGGTTTTGCGATACGACATGCGACAAATCAAAACGTGCGACCAAGAATAAGCGGTCTCGAAATCGCCTGTCTTTCCACAGGCTTGGTGCGGCTGGCGCAGAAAACGGAATAAAAGAAGAACATCCTTTCTGGCCTTTCCCCACCGAATCACTACATTGAGCCGCATGATGAGTGGTTTCGACGACATTCCTTTCTTCGACGAGGAGCCGGCGCCGCGCAAGCAGCCGCCAGCCCCCGGAGGTATCCCCGCCGCCGGCGGTATTGCCGCGCGCGCCATGGCGGCGCGCGATCGCGCCCAGCCGCGCCCGGATTATCTCTCCGGCCTCAACCCGGAACAGGCCGAGGCGGTCGAAACGCTTGACGGTCCCGTGCTTGTGCTTGCCGGCGCCGGCACCGGCAAGACCCGCGTGCTGACGACCCGCATCGCCCACATCCTTTCGACCAACCGCGCCTTCCCTTCGCAAATCCTTGCGGTGACCTTCACCAACAAGGCGGCGCGCGAGATGAAGGAGCGCATCGGCGTGCTCGTCGGCCATGCGGTCGAAGGCATGCCCTGGCTCGGCACCTTCCACTCGATCGGCGTCAAGCTGCTCCGTCGCCATGCCGAGCTCGTCGGCCTGCGCTCCGATTTCACCATTCTCGACACCGATGACGTGGTGCGGCTGATCAAGCAGCTCATCCAGGCCGAAGGCATCGACGACAAGCGCTGGCCGGCCAAGCAGTTCGCCGGCATGATCGACGGCTGGAAGAACAAGGGCCTCGATCCCGCCCAGATCCCCGAGGGCGACGCCCGCGCCTTTGCCAATGGCAAGGGCCGCGAACTCTACGCCGCCTATCAGAACCGGCTCTTGACGCTGAACGCCTGCGACTTCGGCGACCTGCTCCTGCACCCGATCCGCATCTTCCGTAACCATGCGGACGTGCTGAAGGATTATCACGACAAGTTCCGCTACATCCTCGTAGACGAGTACCAGGATACCAACACGGCGCAGTACATGTGGCTACGGCTCTTGGCCCAGCGGCCCCGGCAATCAAACACCGCGAATCCGGGTGCAGCCCGGCAAGGCCAAGCGGCCGCCGCGCCTGATGGCGCGCGCCCGCGGAGCGAGCCGCGCAGCGGCGACAGCGTGAGCGCGAACAAACAGCAGCAGATCAACATCTGCTGCGTCGGCGACGACGACCAGTCGATCTATGGTTGGCGCGGCGCGGAAGTGGACAACATCCTGCGCTTCGAGAAGGATTTCCCGGGCGCCAAGGTCATCAAGCTCGAGCGCAACTATCGCTCGACCGAGCACATCCTCGGTGCCGCCGGCCACCTGATCGCCCACAATGAGGGCCGTCTCGGCAAGACGCTCTTTACCGACCGCACCGATCCGGATGATGAGAAGGTGCAGGTGCACGCCGCCTGGGATTCCGAAGAGGAGGCCCGCGCCGTCGGCGAGGAAATCGAACAGCTGCAGCGCAAGAGCCACAAGCTCAACGACATGGCGATCCTGGTGCGCGCATCGTTCCAGATGCGCGAGTTCGAAGACCGCTTCGTCACGCTTGGCCTCAACTACCGCGTCATCGGCGGCCCGCGCTTCTACGAGCGCCTCGAAATCCGCGATGCGATGGCCTATTTCCGCCTCGTCTGCCAGCCGGCCGACGACCTCGCCTTCGAGCGCATCGTCAACACGCCGAAGCGTGGCCTCGGTGACACCACCGTGCGCACCCTGCACGACTATGCCCGCGCTCGCGATATCCCGATGCTGGCTGCCGCCAGTGACATCATCGAGACCGACGAGTTGAAGCCGAGGGCGCGGAAAGCCCTCTTCGACGTCGTCACCGATTTCCGCCGCTGGCAGAGCCTGCTGGAAACCACCGTGCACACCGAGCTTGCCGAGCAGATCCTCGACGAGAGCGGCTATACCGCCATGTGGCAGAACGACAAGTCGGCCGAGGCCCCCGGACGGCTGGAAAACCTCAAGGAACTCATCCGCTCGATGGAAGCCTTCGAGAGCCTGCGCGGCTTCCTCGAACACGTCGCCCTCGTCATGGATGCCGAGCAGAACGAAAACCTCGACGCCGTGTCGATCATGACGCTGCACTCGGCCAAGGGGCTGGAGTTCGACACCGTTTTCCTGCCCGGCTGGGAGGAAGGCCTTTTCCCGCACCAGCGCGCGCTCGACGAAGGCGGCCGCTCCGGCCTGGAAGAAGAACGGCGCCTTGCCTATGTCGGCATCACCCGCGCCAAGCACCGCTGCCACATCTGGTTCGTCTCCAACCGTCGCATCCACGGCCTTTGGCAATCGACGCTGCCCTCGCGCTTCCTCGAAGAGCTGCCGCTCGCCCATGTCGACGTGGCCGAGAGCGAGCAATCCTATGGCGGCTATGGCCGCGGCGGTTACGGCCAGTCACGCTTCGACAAGGCCGATCCCTTCCAGAACACCTATTCGACACCGGGCTGGAAGCGCGCCCAGCAGCACCGTTCCGACGCCACCCGCGACAACTGGGGCACCCGCTCCGGCCACGCGGTCGAACGCATCGGCTACGGCGAAAGCGGCCCGCGCGGCCGCACGATCGACGGCGAGCTGGTGGCAAAATCGACAGCCACGGAACCCTCGCGCTTCTCGGTCGGCGACCGCGTCTTCCACATCAAGTTCGGCAACGGCAACATCGCCGCGATCGAAGGCAACAAGCTCACCATCGACTTCGACCGCGCCGGCCAGAAGCGCGTGCTGGATGGGTTTGTCGAGAAGGTGTGAGGAGGTCAGAGCCCTCCTCGCGTGCATTCCCCAGTGACCGCGCAACCGTCGATCTCATGGCGTCGACCGGCGAAGTGCACTAATAATTGCAGGCACAATTCTCGCGTTTGAACGAAACCTTGTACCGATCTCCCTCGACGCGAAGTGGATGGAGACATGTCCTGGACGAGCGCTGTTCGCGGCCTGCTGGAGGTAGGCGCTTCAAATGCTGCCGAGGATGACCGCGAAGGCATTCTCGTTGCGAATGTCGCGGCGTGCGTGATCGTCGTCACCACCACGGGCTTTGCTCTCATCTACGCACTCCACGGCGAACCAAGTCTGGTCCCGCTCGTCTATGCCAATCTCGCTCTGGCGGCGGCCGCCGCGCTGACGCCCCTCTTTCATCGGTTCGGGCGCGTGGCATCAGGGCTTTGGGAATTCGGGATCTGCGTCGTGATCCTCGTGTGGATCGCCTCCTATGTCGGCAGAGACTCCGGCGTGCTTTTGACGCTGCTCGGCGCAACGCCGGTCGCCTTCGCGATCCTTGGGTTCCAGAACGTCGCCCTGGTGGCGGTCTTGAGCGCCACGGCCACGATCACGGTCATCGCGGCATCCATCGCGTTCCCGGAGGCGCGGTCAGGCGTCTATGACGCCAGCGGCTTCCTGCAGCTCATCTATTCCTCGTCGATCGTCACCCTCACCCTCATGTGCTTCGCCACGATCTACTATGCCTTCCACCTGGCGAGAGAAGCACAAGGGCGGCTGGCCCGCCTCATGGCGTCGATCATGCCGGACGAGATCGTGGCGCGCCTGCTTAGGAATGAGCGGGAAACGATCATCGATGAATTCGAGCACGCGACCGTAGTCCTGACCGACATCGTCCAGTTCGTGAGCCTGTCAAACAGCCTGGGACCGGAAAGGACCGTGAGCCTGCTCAACGAACTCTTCAGCGAATTCGATAGGCTGGCGGCGGCGGTCGGTGTTGAGAAGATCAAGACCATTGGCGATGCCTATCTTGCCGTGGCCGGCGTGCCCGCCCGACACCCTGCCCCCGAGAAGGCGGCCGCCGCGTTCGGCTTCGGCGCCATCGCCGCTGCCCGCGAGATCGGCGAACGCTACGATGTCGTGCTGAGGCTTCGCGCCGGCATGGCGTCGGGATCGGTAACGGCCGGCGTGCTTGGGCGAACGAAATACGCCTACGACGTCTGGGGGGCGCCGGTGAACCTTGCCGCGCGCCTGGAAGCGATCGGCAAGCCCGGTTGCATCACGACGACCGCGGAGATCAGGCGGCGCCTGAACGAGCACTTCCAATTCGAATGCTCGGGCCATGAAGACATCAAGGGCTTCGGCTTGACCGAAATCTGGACCATGCAGTTGCCGAGCGCCGGTACAAACGAAGTCGGCAACCTCGCAAAGGCGGATATGTGAGGTGCCGCACACCGCTTTGCCGCGCCGTGCGCAGCAGTTTTGCGATAACGTCGTGCGAAAAGATCGCGACGCGCCGTAAGCGCCTCAAACCATCTTGCGATAGACGATAAATCCCGACTTCTCCGCCACCTTGTCGTAGAGCGCCATCGCCGTCTCGTTGGTCTCGTGCGTCTGCCAATAGACCCGTGGCGAGCCGGCCGCCCGCGCCGCCTCGTAGACGCCCTCGATCAGTGCCCGCCCGACGCCCTTTCCGCGTGCCTGCGTGTTGGTGAAGAGGTCCTGCAGATAACAATTCGGCTGGATCGCCGTCGTGCTGCGGTGAAAGAGGTAATGGGTGAGCCCAATCAGCCGCCCCTCGCTCTCGGCCACCAGCGCATGAACAGGCTCATAGGCATCGAAGAAGCGCGACCAGGTCATGGCAGTGATCGCGGGGTCGAGCGCGTTTCGCCGGATCGGCCGTAAAAGGCGTTGTAGCCATCCCAGAGCGGCAGCCATTGCTCATAGTCGGCCCTGGCGAGCGGGCGGATGCGGAGATTGTCTGTCATTGTCGGTCCCATGATCGATTGGATGGAGAGGCACTGCCGCCCTACCCTCTGGTCATCGCCCTTTGGCCATCGCCGAAGTGATCGCCGCCACATCGGTCATGATCGCATCGCCCATGAAGACGATGTTTTCCATCGAGCGCTCGCCCGCCTCGTGATGCCCTGCCCCGCAGGCGTCGCGCACGACGATCGGCACCAGGCCAAGGTCGGTGGCGTGGCGCACGGTCGGGTCGATGCCGATTTCGGTGGCGATGCCGCAAATCGCAAAGGAGGTGAGCCCGAGATCACGCAGGATCATGGCAAGTGGCGTGCCCTCGAAGGCGGAGAACGTGATCTTGTCGAGGATCGCCTCGTCCTCGCGGGGCGCAAGCTCCGGCACGAGCTCGAAGCCCGGCGTGCCGCGCAGGAACCAGGGATGCACCGCATCCGGATCGTCCGTCCGCTGCCACGCCATCGCCTGGCGCATCTGGAAGGCGCCCATCAGCGGCTTCGGCATTGAGAGGTGCCGAAGGAAGATCACCGGAAAGCCGCCTGCCCGCGCTGCATCCAGCACCTTCAGCACCTGGCCGGTAATCTCGGCGCCATTCTTCATCTGCCTGGTGATACCCACCTGCATGTCGTAGACGACCAGCGCCATGCGCTCCGGACGACAGAAATCCTCGAGCGTCTTTCCAATTTCCAGCTTCGCGGCCATAATCTCTCCTCGGGGTCGCCTCCTCCGGCGCCCACTCCGCCAACATCACGCGCCGGGAATGTGGCGCGTGAGGCCTGCCGTTGCAATACGGGTGAGCGCGCTTCATGCAACTATTCGGACGGGTTTCGGCGTTCACGGCAACCGAGGCGCCAGCGTCGACGCATTCAACTCTCGTCTTCCCGCCGTGCCTTCTTCATCAACGCGATCACTTCCTCATCGCTCGTCTGCTCGAAGTCGCGGTAGTGCAGGCCGACGGCGCGGAAGGCAAAGGGGGTGGCGAGGCAGATGACGAGGTCGACGGAGCTGCGCAGCTCGGCGATTTCGCTTTTCGGCGCCACCGGAACCGCAAGGATCAGGCGGCGTGGGCTTGCCCGCCGCAACGCCCTGATCGCCGCGCGCACGGTCCCGCCGGTGGCAATTCCGTCGTCGACGAGGATCACGTCACGATCCCTGGGTGAGACCGGCGTGCGATCGCCGAAGTAAAGGGTACGGCGCCGCAGGATTTCGGCATGCTGGCGTTGGGTTTCCGCCTCCAGATAGCCCTTTGCCGGACGCACTAGCCGGATCGCCTGGCGGTTGAGAACCAGTTCAGGCTCCTCGCCGTCGACCAGCGCGCCGAGCCCGAATTCCGCGTGCCCCGGCGCGCCGATCTTGCGGACGATCAAGATGTCGAGCGGCGCGCCGATGCGAACCGCGATCTCATAGGCAACCGGCACGCCGCCGCGCGGCAGCGCCACCAGCAGCGGATCGATCAGCGTCTCGCCCGCGATCGTCTCAGCGAGCTGCCGTCCGGCATCCGCCCTGTCTTCGAAGAGCCATGTTCCCGTAAACACCTCATCTCTCCCAGGTTTCCACCGCCGCCGCGGGTCGGATCCCCGTCCAGTGGACGAGGAGGAACTTGGCCCGCAGACGCGAAATGAGGAAAACCCGCTCGGGTTCCCCCGCGTCCGGCGTTTGCTGTCAGGCCCGGTTTCCAGGTCGTCTCGCGCGGTCCTCGCATCGGCCAAAGGACATCCACGGGTCTCTTATCCTGGCGCGCCTGAAGGCCGGGACAATCCACCATCTATCGGTTGCCGGGGTGCGCATGTGAACAACCGTGCCAATCCCGACCAATCGGTAAAATTGCAACGGATTCCACCGGGTTTCGTTAAGGCGCCCTCGCTACCAATTGGCCTTGCATATCTGGCTGAGACGCAAGCCGCCTTTGTTGACTTTAGCACGACAGGCCGTTTCGAAATGAGCTTTCTCCCTGCCATATCGATCATTGCCCTCCTGGCGATGCTCCCGGTCCTGATTTCGCTGCGGGCCTCGATGATCGAGGGCGGCACGGACTTCGCCGCGGCCTGTGCGGTGGCCAGTGCCGCGACCCTGTTCATGATGCTCTCCGCGTTTCCGACGCTGCAGCCTCTGTCCCTGATCGGCTTCGTGTTCCTGGCCGGCGCCTGCCTGCTCGTGCTCTGCGGCTTTCACCACGCACTCGGCGTTCAGAGACGCACCTCGACGTCCCTCGTCGCGGCCGCGTCGATGGCGTTCGTCGCGCTGTTGATCGCCGCATTCGGTGCCATGAGCACCACCTTGCATGCGCTCTCCGTCATCGGCATTGCCGCCGCCTTCGTGCTGATCATCGCCGTCTGTTCGCAGCACCGGCGCCAGGCGCCCGGGCCGATAGAGCGGCTCTGCGTCATCGCCTGCGTGGCAACCGGCTGCTCGACGCTGCTCGCGGTCACCGTGTTTTCGCCCGCCGCCCACGCGACCGCATCGGTTTCGCCTGCACCCGTCAGCTGGGATTTCGCCTGCGCCGTCATGCGTTACTTCTACCTGCCTGCACTGTTCCTGGGCGTGATCCTGATGATCCAGAACCGGGTAATCACCGAGCTCAAGACCACGATCGCCCGCGACGAGCTGACGGGCGCTCTGTCACGGCGTGCCCTGCTCGATCTCGGCCAGCGCGCCCTCACCACCAGTCTCGCGCGGCAACAGCCGGTATCCTTCCTGCTGCTCGATCTCGATTATTTCAAGCAGATCAACGATCGCTATGGCCATGCGGTTGGCGATGCCGCCCTCGGCCATTTTGCCGGCACCGTCGCCACCTGTCTCACCGGCCGCGGCACGCTGGGGCGCATCGGCGGCGAAGAGTTCGGCATCGTCCTGCCCAATTGCACGGAAGATGCCGCCTTTACGCTTGCCGAGGAGATCGGCCGCGTGGTGCGCGACACGCCGATCGGCCGCTTCGATCGGCCGATCCGGCTGACGGTGAGCATCGGTCTTGCCGAGGCTGTGCCGGGCGACACGATCAGTGACATCATGATCCGCGCCGACATGGCGCTCTATGACGCCAAGGCCGACGGGCGCGACCGCTGCACGATTGCCGGCCGCTTCCAGCCGGACGCGAGCGCGCGGGCGCTGGCGGCCGCAGCCGCACAGATGCGTGCCGCCGATAGCCGAAGCTTCGAGCCGCGGCTGCTGCGCGATACCGGCTGACTGACCCCCGCGGCTTGTAATGCCGCTTCCCGAACCTATGTGAGCTTGGCCAATGCATGTCTCCTTGGACCGCAACCGATTCGCGGACGAAACATGCAGCCATCGAAACGCTACGGCGACCTCTCACGCGTCTCAGTGACGCGCGTCGCTGCAGGAGGACATCCATGTTGCGTGCTGTTCGCGCTCTCTTCGTTGCCGGTCTCGCCGCCTTTACGGTAACCGCCCTGCCCGCCCGCGCCGAAACGGTCGGCGAGGTCGGCGTCGACTGGCTCGGAAACGATATCATGATCGATGCCGTCACCGACCCGAAGATCAAGGGCGTCACCTGCCACGTCACCTATTTCGACCGCAGCGTCATCGACAGGCTGAAGAACGGCAACTGGTTCGAGGACCCATCGAACAACTCGATCGCCTGCCGGCAGACCGGCCCGATCGAAATCGGCGACATCGAGCTATCGAAGGAAGGCGAGGAAGTGTTTCGCTCAGGGCTTTCGCTTGTCTGGAAGAACCTGCTGGTCACAAGGATTTACGACCGGAAGAACGATACGCTGATCTATCTCGCGCATTCGCGTGAATTGACCGACGGCTCGGCCAAGATGTCGATCTCCACCATTCCGCTCTACGGCCAGACGGTGACCTGGCAGAACGGAAAGCCGCAGTAAGCGCTCCCCTGCCGCCTGCGTCAGCCTGCAAGGATATCCGTCTCAAAGGGTGCGAAGCGCCCGCCCCTTCACGGGCGCTCGCGAAACCTCATCAGGGCGGAACAGGGCGAAGTGTCTGGGAGCACCCCATTCCACTTCCGCTGCTCTAGTAGGAGTTCGGCGGGACGATGCCCTGATAATATTCGCCGTCACCGCCCTGATAGCCGCCGAAAGGCTGACGATCGCGATAGACGGGGGTCGGTGTGGAGGTTCTGTTGATGCTGCCCGTCGACATCGTGTCAACCGTGGCAGAGGGCCGCTTCATCAGCGGCATGGCCTTTTGCGTGTTCCGCGTTCCGGGAGGATTGTTGGCGTCGATGCCCTGATAGTAGCTATCAGCCAGAGCCGGGCCAGCCATCAACATCGTTACGGAGAGCGCGGCTACAAGTTTCCTTACAGAGATTGTCATGAGTCCAACTCCTGTTGTCGGGACCGAGCACCCGGCCTCCGTTCGGGCACCCAGCAACAACGGTAAGTTAGTACAAGTATTCCAGCTCGCCACATGACGATTTGTCACAATGGTATCGCCCAAGCGTGAAGATCATTGCCGAAGTTTAATTTGACCGGCGCGATCCACTACCTGCCGAAACGAAAAACACCCCGGCGGAGATCCCGCCGGGGTGCCCGTCAACTCTGCCAGGTGTCGAACTCAGGCGGCCTGGGCCAGCTCGTCGGCAATGACCGTGTCGAGGTTGAGGAAGCAGACCATCGTCTTTTCGAGAGCGACGATGCCGCGGCAGAAGGCACGCTGCGCTTCCGGAATGATCTCCGGCGCGGGCTGCAGGGCTTCGCTCTTGATCGTCATCATGTCGGAGACCTGCTCGACCAGCAGGCC
The DNA here is from genome assembly GCF_001429285.1 of Ensifer sp. Root278. Taxonomy (GTDB): domain Bacteria; phylum Pseudomonadota; class Alphaproteobacteria; order Rhizobiales; family Rhizobiaceae; genus Ensifer. Next base: position 379,127 of record NZ_LMJJ01000040.1, on the reverse strand, counting down.
GACGAGCTTGCCGGCGATGTCGGTGACGATGATCGCCGAGCGTTCCGACGGCTCCGTCATTTTCATGCCGAGGCGGGCGGCCATGTCGATCACCGGGATCACCGCGCCGCGCAGGTTGATGAGGCCGAGCACGTAAGGCGGCGTGTGCGGCATCGGCGTCACCGGCGCCCAGCCGCGGATTTCGCGGATCGCCATGATATCGATGCAGAATTCCTGGTCGCCGAGATGGAACGACACGATTTCGAGATAGGCACCGGACTGCTTGAGTGCGTTGGTCATGATCAGAATTCTTCCCAGTTTTCACCGGAAGCCGTCGTCGACGGCACAGAGCCCGGTTTGTTGCCGAATGCGCCCGCCAGCTTGCCCATCAGGGCCTTTGCGGGAGATGGAGTTGGAAACGAGGCCATTTTGGCGGTGCCGATCTTGCGCAGCGGCACCGGTTCGCCGGTGCCCTTGGCGGCCGGCCGTTGAACGGCAGAAGCCGAAGGGGCTTTCGTCTGCACCGAAGCAATTGCCGCCCTTGCCGGCGGCGCCACCGGGGCCGGCGCCAAGGTGGGCATGGCGCGCTGCATCGTGTGGCCTTCGCGGAACTGGCCGACGAGGCCGGTCAGACGCTCGGCGTCCTGCGCCAGCGTGTGGCTCGACGCGTTGGTCTGCTCGACCATCGCGGCATTCTGCTGCGTCATCTGGTCGAGCTGGCCGACGGCGGTGCTGATCTCGTTGAGGCCGGTCGACTGTTCGCGCGCAGCCATGACGATCGAGGTCATGTGTTCGTTGATGCGTGCGACATCGGCACCGATCCGGCCGAGCGCTTCGCCCGTCGCCTGGACGAGCTTGACGCCGCTGCCGACCTCGTTGCCGGAGCGGCTGACCAGCGCCTTGATATCCTTGGCGGCACCGGCGGCGCGCTGCGCCAGTTCGCGCACTTCCTGCGCCACGACCGCAAAGCCCTTGCCGGCCTCACCGGCGCGGGCCGCCTCAACGCCGGCATTCAGCGCCAGAAGGTTGGTCTGGAAGGCAATCTCGTCGATGACGTTGATGATCTTGCCGATCTCGTTCGAGGCGCTTTCGATCCGCGCCATGGCGGCGATCGCCTCACCGACGATGCGGCCGGATTCCTCCGCATTGGTGCGCGTCTCGCCGACCATGCGGCTTGCCTCTTCGGCGCGCTGGGTCGCGGTGCGGACCGTGACGGTGATTTCGTCGAGGGCAGCCGACGTCTGTTCCAGCGAGGCCGCCTGTCGTTCGGTGCGGCGCGCGAGATCGTCGGCGGCCGTGCGCATCTGGCGACCGTTCGATTCGATCGAGAGCGCATTCTCCTTGACGCTCGAAAGCACCACGCGCAGCCGCTCGACCGTCTGGTTGAAGTTCTGGCGGAGCTGATCGAGATTGCCGTCGAAGGGCCGCTCGATCGCCACGGCAAGATCGCCATCGGCAAGCTGGGTCAGGGCACGGCCGAGATTGTCGATCGCCGCCTGGATACGGCGCACCGCTTCCTCGCGCTCGCTCTGCTGATCTTCGCGTTCCTTCTCGATTTCCCGCCGGCTGAGTGCGGCGCTCTGTTCGAGCGATTGCTTCTCGATGGCCGAAAGACGGAAGAGATCGACCGAGCGCGCCATCGCGCCGATTTCGTCGCCGCGGTCGAGCGCCTCGACCTTGGTTGAAAGATCGCCGTTCTGGATCCGCTGCATGCCGTTGCGCAGGCCGAGGATGCCGGCGCGGAGCGTGCTGCCGTGGAACCAGAGCAGATAAAGCAGCGTCGCCATCGCCAGCAGCCCAGCCGCCACCTGAAGCTGGAACGCCTGGTCGGACACAGTGCGCGCCTCGGCAACGCGCGTCTGCACCAACTCGGTCGCCGCTTCGGAAAGTCCGGTCAAAGCCGTGGCGACCCGTTCGCCGGCGCCGTCGATCGCATCGTCGATCTTGCCGAAGTCGTCGGCCGAAGCCTTGCCTTCGATCAGCGTCTTCAGGTCGGTGCCGATCGCCTTGCGCAGTTCCGCGACATCGGCGTCGAAGGTCGAAAGCACCTCGCTCCGGCCCAAGAGCTTGGCAAGCGCCTGGATCTCAACGGACTTCGTTTCGAGCAGCTTCAGGATCTCGGCAATGCTGGCGGCGCGCGCCGGCTGGATCGCGCCCTCTTCTCTGTCGATGATGCTATCCATCGCGTTGAGCACGAGATTGGTCGTCGCCAGATGGACCTCATCGACGGTCGTCAGCCCGTTCTGCGCCGCGACAGCGCCCTGCAAGGCGTTATTGGCTTGGCCGCCCTGGTACCAGCCCACCCCGAGCACGGAGCCGAAGCCGACAAAAGCGGCGCCGGCAAGCGTCGCCAGCCGCTGGCTCACGGAAAGATTGCGTTTCAGGGAAGGAGATGTGGCAGTCATAGGGAGTCCATGGTCACGGATCCGCGTGAAGCGGAGTCCTCCTACGATCGATACGGAAAACCGGGGCCGATAAAGCTGGCTGACCTCATGTCATATCGGAGCACGAACACTCCGACCGCGTGGAAAAACAGTGTCAAACAGACCTTAAGCATTCGCTAAGGCGGTCGCCCAATCCCCAGCGAAATCGGCTATTTCAATGTTTGCGCATATGCGCTGCAAGCTCTGGTTTCCCGGCATTTGCGGGCACAATCGAATGGAACCTCAGGCGCGGTTTTCCACCGTTTCCTGCACCGACCGGAACGCGCCTCCGGCCGCACCCGGCAAATCGCCCGGCTTCCCCTTGCCGCGCGAGCTGTTATGATGACGCCATGAACACGAAGACCCAGCGCTCGATCCGCCTTCCCCTTGCCGCAAGCCTTGCGGCTGCGATTGCGGTTGTGCTCCTGCTCGCCTTCCGCGGCTGGATCGAAAATGGCGCCGATATCTTCCTGGCGCTCGCCCAATCCGGCCTTTCCTGGTGCTTCTAGGACGGCCCGACAGCTTCGAGGCCCGCCTCCGCCCCTCACCCTAACCCTCTCCCCGCTTGCGGGGAGAGGGGGACGGGAGCATCAGCGGCGCAACCGCACGGTTCTTCGCCTCGAATGTTAGTGCAGCGATTGGAACGAGACGGTCCGGCGAGGTTCCTTCGCCCCGCCTGCGGGGAGAAGGTGGCCGGCAGGCCGGATGAGGGGCTGAGAGCACCTCCGCGGCCACAACCTGCGGCAATTGTCCCATTTGCGCGGCCCCGGTGAAGGCGGTATCAAGGGCCTATCAACCGGACATGGCCGTCTTCGGCCCCAACAAAATCGGTAGCACGCATGAAAACCATCCGCATCGTCCTCTGGGCCGCCGTCGTCGTCATGGCGGGCATCTTGGGGTGGCTGACCTATGAAATGACCCAGTCGAAGCAGGAGGCCGCCACCGGCCCCTTCGGCGTTCCCTTCACGCTGGTCTCGCAGGACGGCAAGGAGATTACCGAGAAGGCGTTTACCGGCAAGCCGACCGCGCTTTTCTTCGGCTTCACCCATTGCCCGGAAGTCTGCCCGACGACGCTGTTCGAACTGAACGGCTGGCTGGAAAAGGTCGACCCGGAAGGCAACAAGCTGCAGGCCTATTTCATCACCGTCGATCCCGAGCGTGACACGCCCGAAATCCTCGGCCAGTACGTCTCCAACGTTTCCAAGCGCATCACCGGCATTTCCGGCCCGGCCGACAAGGTGATGGAGATGGTCAAGGGTTTCCGCGTCTACGCCAAGAAGGTGCCGGTCGACGCTGCCCAGCCCAACGGCGACTACACGATGGACCACACGGCCTCCGTGTTCCTGCTCGACGCCAACGGCCATTTCTCCGGCACCATCGCTTATGAGGAAAACCCGGAAACAGCGGTCAAGAAGCTGGAAAATCTGACCAAGGGCTAACACGCGCCCTTGACCGATCGATTGCAAGCGCCGGCCCTGCCCGGCGCTTTGCGTTTGCGGGGCAATCGTGATAGCGCACAGCGCACGATTGCCGACGCTTAGCGCACCCCTCAACGGTTTGATGCGGGCGGCGGATTTCCCAGCCGAAGGACAGGGCCTTGAGCGAGATCAGACTTTTCGTCACCACCACCGAGAAGCAGGCGGAAGCCGTGCTCGACCGCCTGAGCGAAGTCTTCGGCGAAGAGGACTTTGCCATCGGCACGACGGAGGTCGATGAAAAGCGCGACGTCTGGGAAGCCTCGATCTACATGATGGCAGTCGACGAGGAGAGCGTGAACGAACGCCTCACTGACGCACTGGCCGAAGACTTCGCCCATCTCCCGATCGAGCGCGAAGTGCTGCCGGATATCGACTGGATCGCCAAGTCGCTCGAGGGGCTGGCGCCCGTGCGCGCCGGCCGCTTCGTCGTGCACGGCTCGCATGACCGCGACAAGGTGAAGACCGGCGAGATCGCCATCGAGATCGATGCCGGCCAGGCCTTCGGCACCGGCCATCACGGCACCACCGCCGGCTGCCTCGAAGTGATCGCCACGGTTGCCCGCACCCGCACCGTGCGCAACGTGCTCGACCTTGGTACCGGCAGCGGCGTGCTCGCAATCGCCGCCTGGAAGCTCATGCACGTGCCGGTGCTTGCCACCGACATCGACCCGATCGCCACCCGCGTCGCGGAAGAAAACGCCCGGGTCAACGGCGTCGTCACCGGCATGACCTTTGCCACGGCCCCCGGCTTCCACTCGACCGCCTTCAGCACCAACGGCCCGTTCGATCTGATCATCGCCAACATCCTCGCGCGCCCGCTGATGAAGATGGCGCCGCAGCTCGTCGCCAATCTCGCCCCCGGCGGCTCGGTGATCCTGTCCGGCATTCTCGCCGAACAGCGCTGGAAGGTGCTTGCCCATTACAACGGCCAGCACCTGCGCCACGTGCGCACCATCTGGCGGAACGGCTGGGTGACGATTCATTTGGAGAAGTGAGGCGTAGGCGCGGACGCTTGAAGCTGCCCCTCATCCGCCTGCCGGAACCTTCTCCCCGCATGCGGGGCGAAGGGACCTGCCGCACCGCTTCATCCACCGGTTAACTTCCGACTCGTTGCGGCTGCTTTCAGCCGCGCCCCGACAGGCAGCGAAAGCCCCAGCGCATGACGGCCGCTATCGGGCACGTCCCCTCGCCCCGCCTGCGGGGAGAGGGTTAGGGTGAGGGGCAAATGCGGATTGCCGCGCCGGCTGTTGGCCGCAGCGCCTATGCAAGAAGCTTCACGAGAAATGCCGCGAGCATCGGCGTGACGGCGACAGAAGCAAGCCAGGAAAAAACGAAAAGGCCGCCACGTCCATCATGACGGGCGGCCTTTCGAAACAAAGGCGATGCCAGGGGCATCGCCTGCTGGCTGGCTTTTGGCCAACCATGCCCGCGAGCCTGAGGAGGAGGAGTGCTCGAGCGGGCGTCTACCGTTCCGAAGCTGGCCACCCTTGAGGGAGGAGGAGAACAGAATGACCAACTATTCTCGGAACCGCAGTCTTTTGAACCACCGGATGTTCGTCCGTGTTCGTTGAGGCGGCTTATAAACTATTATTCCGATAGAGAAAGAGGCTTCTTGGCATGGGTGCCATGCACTGAGCGCATATGTATTATAAATGAGCAATTGCTCTCTCATCAAACTGCAACCAGAAGAGTCGCTGTGTGCTGGATCGCAGGATATCGCCTCTTTCCCGGCAAGGGCGATTTCCGCTAACATGGCTGCACATCTTTCCCGCGGTTTACCGCTCAATCTACCGGAATTCCCCCATGTTTCAGTCTTTTGAAGTCACCTCCACGCCGCAATTCGGCAAGGAGCGCACCGAAGCCCTGCGCGCGTCCTTCGCGGCCCTCGGCATCGACGGCTTTCTCGTGCCCCGCGCCGACGAGTTCCAGGGCGAATACGTACCCGCCTCGTCGGAGCGTCTGTCCTGGCTGACCGGCTTCACCGGCTCCGCCGGCGTTGCCCTCGTCACGCGGCGTGAAGCGGTTGTCTTCGTCGACGGACGTTACGTCACGCAGCTGAAAGAACAGGTCGACGGCAGCGTTTTCACTGGCGGCGACCTCATCGGCGAGCCGCCGCATCTCTGGCTGGAAAACCACGGAGCCAAGGGCTTCAAGCTTGGCATCGATCCCTGGCTGCACACCGGCGCGGAAGTCCGCCGGCTGGAAAAGGCGCTCGCCGTCATCAGTGGCTCGCTCGTTTTCCTCGATCACAACCCGCTCGACAAGATCTGGACGAACCGCCCCGCGGCACCGCTCGGCAAGGTCAGCATCCAGCCGATCGAGCATGCCGGCGAACTCGCCAAGGACAAGATCGCAAGAATCGCGGCGGGCCTTTCCAAGGCCGATGCCAGCGCCGTGGTCTTGACGGACCCCTCCTCCGTCGCCTGGACCTTCAACATCCGCGGCAGCGACGTGCCGCATACGCCGCATCCGCTGGCCCGCGCCATCATCCACGCCGACGGCCGCGCCGAGCTCTTCCTCGACAAGCGCAAGACTGGCATCGAGCAGGAAGCCTACCTCACCCAGATCGCCGACATTGTCGCGCCCTCGACTTTCGACGATAGCCTGGCAGCGCTCGGTGCTGCCGGCGCCGCTGTCATGATCGACCCGGACCTCGCCTCCTTCGCCATTTCCGAGCTGATCCGCTCCAAGGGCGGCAAGGTGGTCGAAGCGGTCGATCCCGCCCGCCTGCCACGTGCCCAGAAGAACAAGGCCGAGATCGACGGGTCGACCCGCGCCCACCTGCAGGACGGCGCCGCCATGGTCGAGTTCCTGGCATGGCTCGACAGCCAGCAGCCGGGAACCGTCACCGAGATCGCCGCCACCAACCAGCTGGAAGCGGCCCGCGCCACCGTCGGCGAGCGCATGCAGAACCCGCTCAAGGACATCTCCTTCGACACGATCTCCGGCGCCGGCGCGCATGCGGCGATCATGCACTACCGCGTCACCACCGCCACCGACCAGCCGATCGAAGCGGGCACCATGTTCCTGATCGATTCCGGCGCGCAATACATCAACGGCACCACCGACATCACCCGCACGGTGGCGATCGGTGCGGTTCCCGAAGAGCAGAAGCGCTTCTTCACCCTGGTGCTGAAGGGCATGATCGCGATCAGCATAGCCCGTTTCCCCAAGGGGTCGCGCGGCGTCGATCTCGACCCCTTGGCCCGCATCGCGCTCTGGAAGGCGGGCGCCGATTACGCCCACGGCACCGGCCACGGCGTCGGCTCCTATCTCTCGGTGCATGAAGGTCCGCAGCGCATCGCCCGGCTTTCCACCCAGGAGCTGCTGCCCGGCATGATCCTTTCCAACGAGCCCGGTTACTACCGCCCCGGCGCCTTCGGCATCCGCATCGAAAACCTGATTGTGGTGCAGCCGGCGACCATGGTGGAAGGCGGCGACCTGCCGATGCTCGGCTTCGGCACCATCACCTACTGCCCGATCGACCGCCGCCTGGTGCTGCCGGCGCTGCTCACCGACGAGGAGCTGGATTGGCTGAACGCCTATCACGCCGAGACGCGGGAAAAGCTGATGCCGCTGCTGACCAGCGACGAGACCCGCGACTGGCTGAAGGCCGCAACGGAAGCGCTTTCACGCTGAGTCAGGCGTTCCGCCTGGGCTCCTGAATGGGAGCCCAGGCAACAGGCATTGCGCGCCCGCAGCCGCTTGTTTGCTACGAGGCTCAAGGGGCGGCAATGGGCCGGAGAACCCGGCCTCTGCACTTAGATTCCCAACAGCTTCTTCGCTTCGCCGAGCGTCGCCTCCGAGGCAGGGTGATCACCGGCCTTGTGTTGTTCCTCGCCCTTGGCACGCAACTCTTTGACCTTGGCCATGTCGGCCTCGGATAGGTTCGCAGTCGGCATCGCCGCATCGATCGCAGCCATCATGGTCGGGCATTGATTGGCTAAGGCGGTTGCCGGCGCGAGCGCCAGCAAAAGGGCAATCGAGATCCTGGTTAACATGGTCGCTCCTCCACCGCCGGGAGGCCGCGCCTTGCAGAGGCAGCGCAGATGGCGCGTGCGGCTTTGTCGTGCCTCTCCGGCAACCGAAGAATGATAATCCAGCTGCCCTTCGCCGCCAATTAAAACGGGTGTCGCGGACGGCTGACCTACATCACCACATGCCGGATCAGCATCACCACCACCCAGCCGATGACGAGCATGCGCAGGGTCGACAGGTTGAGGCCGAGCGCGATGGCGAAGGCGACGAACATGGCGATCGTCACGTCGAGCCCGCCATAGACGAAGGCCGGCGCCACCAGCGTCGTCAGGACCGCCGCCGGGACGGCGTTGAGCGCCGCTTCCAGCCGTGGCGGGATCTGCTTCATCTGGGTGATGAGGATGTAGCCGCCGACACGTGTCAGGAAGGTCGCGACCGCAGCCGCAATGATCAGGTAGATGAGGTTGAGGTGTTGCGGGTCCATGCTCAGGCCTCCTTCTCGACGCCGGTCGGTGCGGCAGCCGTCCCGCTCGGCGGCAGGCAGGCGGCAAGCACGATGCCGGCGAGCGCCCCGATGCTCACATGCCAGGGCGAGCCGACGAAATGCATGCCCGCAACCGAGGCAAGCGCCGAGACGGTGACGATCGGCAGGAACCGGTCGCGCTTACGGAAGCCCATGACCAGCCCCATGAAGTAGACCGGCAGCAGCACATCGAGGCCGATCGCCTTGGGATCACCGATCATCTGCCCGAAGATCGCCCCGACCAGCGTGTTGATGATCCAGGGAATGTAGATCACCAGGCCGAAGCCGAGATACCAGGAAAAGCTGATCGGCAGGCCGCGCTCGCCGCGCTTCTCCGTCTCGGCATATTGCGGATCGACCAGCAGGAAGAAGGCCAGGAATTTCTGCCCGAAGGTGAAGTGCCGGACATATTTGGCGATCGAGGCCGAATAGAGCACGTGGCGGAAGTTGACCGCAAAGACCGAGAGCACGACCAACCAGGGCTGGACGTGATTGCCGAAAAGCTCGATGCCGACCATCTGGCTGGCGCCGGCATAAACGGTCGCGCTCATGAACACCGCATCGGCAATGGTAAAGCCGTTGTCGACCGCAAGCGCCCCGAACAGTGCGCCGAAGGGCGACGCCGCCAGCATGATGGGAAAGCCGCCACGCACGCCTTCCCAGAATTCGTCTTTTGTCATGGAAACCTCCGCCGGCCAAGGCGATGAAAGCGCCATGCGGCCGGTGCCGGACTGATAGGCGCTTGCGCCCCCGGCAACAATTCAAATGCGCTGATACATTGATTGAATTTTATGATGCCTTGGCGAACGAGGCTTGAACAAAAGGCGCACCGATCGGGAAAACCGGTGCATCTTGTCTATCAGTTTCACGGGCCCGTGCCGGACGGGCGTCCTACTTCTTGACCTGGAACGTGTGCTCGATGCCCGGGAAGGTGCGCGCCTTCACCTCGGCCGCGTAATCCTCGGCAGCCCTAGAGATCGCCGGCGCGAGCTCGGCGAAGTGTTTGACGAAGCGCGGCTTGAAATCGTTGAAAAGGCCGAGCATGTCGTCGGAGACGAGGATCTGGCCGTCGCAGGCGGGCGATGCGCCGATGCCGATCGTCGGCGAGCGCAGTTCCGCGGTGATGTCGCGCGCCACCGGCTCGACCGTGCCCTCGATCACGATGCCAAAGGCGCCGGCATCGTCGATCGCCTTGGCGTCGCGGCGGATCTTCGCCACTTCCTTGTCGTTGCGGCCGACCGAGCGATAGCCGCCCGTCGTGTTGACGAGCTGCGGCATCAACCCGACATGGCCGAGCACCGGAATACCGCGGCTGACGAGGAACTCGACCGTCTCGGCCATCTCGGCGCCGCCTTCGAGCTTCACCGCGCTGCAGCCGGTTTCCTTCAGGATGCGCGCCGCACTGCGGAACGCCTGCTCCTTCGATTCCTGATAGGAGCCGAAGGGCATGTCGATAACGACGCAGGCGCGCTCCGAGCCACGCATGACCGCCTGGCCATGAGCGATCATCATCTCCAGCGTTACGCCAACCGTGGTGTCGAGGCCGTAAAGCACCATGCCGACGGAATCGCCGACCAGGAGGAAATCCACATGCGGATCGAGCAGCCTTGCGATCGGCGTCGTATAGGCCGTGAGGCTGACGATCGGACGCTCGCCTTTCAGCGCTTCGATGTTGGCGGGGCTGAGCCGGCGCTTGGCGGTCTGGACGCTCATGTCAGGCAACCTTTGCAAATGACGCGGATTTCAGGGCGATCACGCGGTTGTCGAGCAGCTTCGTCGTGCCGAAGCGAACGAAGAGCAAAAGCAGCACCGGCTTGTCGCCGATCGTTTCGATCGTCTCCAGCGTCTCCGGATCCCGCACCGCCACGACCTCTGGCCTGGCCAGCGGCTCGCTCGACAGAAATTCGGTGACGGCATTTTCGAGCGCCGCCACGTCGCTGACGCCCGACGCCACCAGGCGCTGCGCCTCGTCCAGCGCCTTCGGCACGATCGCCGCGGCGCGGCGCTCCTCGGCCGACAGATAGACATTGCGCGACGAACAGGCGAGCCCGTCGGCCTCGCGCACTGTCGGCACGCCGATGACGGTCACCGGCTGGGCGAGATCAGCGACCATGCGGCGGATGATCTGCAGCTGCTGGAAATCCTTCTCGCCGAAATAGGCGCGGTCCGGCTGGACGATGTTGAAGAGCTTGGTGACGACGGTGGCAACGCCGGCGAAATGGCCGGGACGAACCGAGCCCTCAAGCTCGCTGCCAAGCGTCGGCACATCGACGACGGTTTCCATCGGCCGCGGATACATGTCGGCAACACCGGGCGCAAAGAGATAGTCGACCTTGCCTTCGTCCAGCATCGCCTGATCGCGGGCGAGATCGCGCGGGTACTTGGAAAGGTCCTCATTTGCACCGAACTGCAGCGGATTGACGAAGATGCTGGCGACGACGATGTCGTTTTCCTCACGCGCGCGGCGCATCAGCTCCATATGGCCGACATGCAGGTAGCCCATGGTCGGCACGAAACCGACCGATTTGCCTGCCCGGCGATGTTCGGCAATTGCTGCACGCAGTTCGGCAATCGTGGTGAAAGTCTTCATGTCCGGACCCTCCAATCCGCGCCGGCGCCCTGCCCTTAAGGGTGCTGGCGCGCTGCCTTCGGGACTGGCGACGACCCTGCTCCGCGAAAAGGCATTTGCACAAAATTCGGCTGCAATCCTCTATCTTGTGCAGCGCAAAAAAACAATCGGATTGATGACAGGTTGATGACGCTCGGCCGCGCTTGACTTCCATCGGCAGCCCGTCACGGTTGGCCATCGACGCCACTGCAACCCACGCTGGAGAGCGACATGAAAGCCGGCTTGCGCATTCTTGGTATTGCTCTCCCGACGCTGGCCTTCGCCGGTGCGGCGGAAGCGAAGATCCCGCTCGTCAACGCCACCTGCCCCGACAAGATCGAGGTCCATGCCGATGAAGGCGGCCCGGTCTACATCAATGGCAAGGAAGCCAAGCTCAAGGTGTTCAACGAGAACTATTACGAGGCGCACGGTGCCGGCGTCACCATCTCACTCAGCATCAATCCCGACGGCTCACCCAGCGTCTCCTACACCGGCAAGGGCGGCGCCAATGGTGTGTGCACGCTGAGCTAACCGGCAACGCGCGAAGCGCTTTTTTGAGGACGCCGTCATCTGACCGCTGCGTCTTACGGCAATCGCCAGGGCGGATCGATCCGGTTCGTGCCTGCGAAATAGAGCACGATGCGATTGCCACCAGGATCGAAAAGCTCGGCTTCTCGCCACCGCCAGCTCTTGTCCTCAGGCGCACGCGCAAAGACGATGCCGGCCTCGGTCAGCCGGTTGACGGTCACATCCAGATCGTCGCATTCGAAATAGACGGTCGTGCCACCGCCGGTCGCGTTTCCCTCGTGCAGGGAAAAGGTTGCCTCCCCAACCGGGCAGAGAAACCGAACATAATGCGGCCGGGCGTCGACGATAGGCGTGAGCCCGAGGCGGCGATAGAAATCCCAGCCGGCATCGAGGTCCGGCATGGTGACAGTCACCTGGTTCAAGCGCATGCGTTCCTCCCGCCATTCGATTCCCCGATCGTGCCGGAAGCTGCAGTCAACGGAAAGCCTATCAGGCGCGCAGGCTACTGCATGTTTCCCTTAGCCGCGGTCGACGAAAGGACAAAAACATACAGAAAATCAAAGTGCTACAGCGGCCTTTGCGTGTCTGAGAAGACGCGCGGCGCTCTAGAGTACGCGCCTGATGGAAGGATATCTGTCGAGTTCGCCTACTTCCCAACGCGCTGCTGCAGATGCTGCGGATAGCGCGCGCCCTGCACCTCGACGGCGGAGAGCGCCGCCTGGATGTCGCCAAGCTCTTCGGCCGTCAGAATGACATCGGCAGCGCCGAGGTTTTCCTCGAGCCGATGCAGCTTTGTCGTGCCGGGAATGGGCGCGATCCATGGCTTTTGCGCTAGCAGCCAGGAAAGCGCGATCTGCGCTTTCGTCACACCCTTGGCCTCGGCAATCACGCCCAAGAGATCAACCAGCGCCTGATTGGCTCTGCGCGCCTCCGGCGAAAATCGCGGCACGATCGTGCGAAAATCGCTTTGGTCGAAGGTCGTGTTCTGGTTGATCGCGCCTGTCAAAAATCCCTTGCCAAGCGGACTGAAGGGCACAAAGCCGATGCCGAGCTCTTCGAGGAGCGGCAGGATTTCGGTTTCCGGCTCCCGCCACCAGAGCGAATATTCGCTCTGCAGCGCCGTCACCGGCTGAACCGCATGCGCCCGGCGGACCGAATCGGCGCCCGCCTCCGACAGGCCGAAATGGCCGACCTTGCCTTCCGCGATCAGCTTTTTCACCGTGCCTGCGACGTCCTCAATCGGCACATTGGGATCGACGCGGTGCTGGTAGAAGAGGTCGATGCGGTCGGTCCGTAAACGCTTCAATGCCGTCTCGGCGACCTCGCGGATGCGCTGCGGCCGGCTGTCCATGCCCTGGCTGACATCGCCGTTGACGAAGCCGAACTTGGTGGCGATCACCACCTCACCGCGGAACGGGGCCAGCGCCTCACCGACCAGATCCTCGTTACCGGTATAGGCTTCGGCGCTGTCGAAGAAGGTCACGCCGCGTTCGTGCGCCGCGCGGATCAGCCTGATCGCCTCACTGCGCTCCGTTGCCGGGCCATAACCGTAGCTGAGGCCCATGCAGCCAAAGCCGATGGCCGAGACTTCGAGATCGCTTTTTCCTAGCCTACGTTTCTGCATTGTCTTGCTCCTTGATCAGGCCGCGAGGTCTGGGGAAACCGAGCGGCAATTCTGGCAGGCAACGGACCGTCCGATCGCCGGACGCTCCACCCGCTTTGCATTGTGCGGCCGCACGATCAGCGCGACGACGGCAAGCGCCAGCGCCAGCAGGACCGTGCAACCGATGAGAACATTATCGACCCGATGGGCAAGCAGAGCGCTGCCATCAAGCCCATCGGCACCGAGTGCTGCGACAGCGACCAGCACGCTGAGACCGAGCGAGTTGCCGAGCTGGTGGGCGACATTGACCACACCGCCCGCCGCCCCCGCGTCACCGGGAGCGATACCGGCAATGCCGGCGACCGTCAGCGGGCTCAGAGTGAAGCCCTGGCCAAGCCCGATCAGCATCAAGGGCGGCGCCATGCCGAAGAGAAAGGACGTGTCGGCCGAGATCTGGCTGATAGAGACCATGCCGATCAGCGCGGAGATCAGGCCAAAGGCAAGCAGGCGGCGGTTGCCGAAACGTGGGCTAAGCCTTGGAACCAAGATCGCCGCAACGAAATTGACTGATGTTGCCGGAATGAAGGCAAGGCCGGAGGCAAGCGGGTCGAAGTGCCGAACACCTTGCAGATACTGGGTGAAGAAGAAAAAGAACCCGATCATCGCGGCGAGGAACAGGACACGCGCCAGATAGGCGCCGACCCTCTCGCGGTTGGCAAAGAGCCGGAGCGGCATGATCGGCTGCCGGGCGCGATGCTCGTTGACCACGAAGAGCGCAAGAAGCAGAAGACCCATGGCAAGCGCTGCGAGCGTCAGCGGATCGTACGCCCCCTCCTCCGCCGAACGGACGATGCCATAGACCAGCGCCGTCATGCCGAGCGTCGAGCTTACGGCGCCCGCAAGGTCGAATTCACCCGTGCGCCGTTCCGTTTCGCCGACGTACTTGTGCGCCGCGAGCATCAGGGCGATGCCGATCGGCAGGTTGATGAAGAAGCCGACCCGCCAGCTGAGCCAACCGGCAAGCAGACCGCCGAGCACCATGCCGAAGCTCGCGCCGATGCCGGCGACCGAACTGTAATAGGCGACCGCCCGCGTGCGTTCAGGTCCCTCGGAAAAATGCGTCTGGATCAGCGCCAACGTCGCCGGCGCCAGGATCGCCGAGCCGAAGCCTTGCACGGCGCGCGCGCCAAGCAGCCATTCCGGCGACGGTGCCAGCCCGATCACGACGGAGGCCGCTGTGAAGATGGCAAGCCCGGCAATGAACAGCCGACGCCGGCCGAGAATGTCGCCCGCCCGCGCGCCCAGCAGCAGGAAGCCGCCAAAGGCGAGCGTATAGGCGCTGTGCACCCAGGAAAGCCCGGCGTCGCTGAACTGCAGCTCGTCGCGAATCTTCGGCAGGCCGGTGATCACGATCGAGATATCGAGCACGATCATCAGGTAGCTGACGATGACGATCGCCAGCACCGCCGTCTTGCGGGCTGAAAGGTGTTTCATCGACGTGACGTCCATCGTCGTGCCTACTCCGCCCCCGCAGCGCCGTATTGCGCGTCCGTCACCTTTTCCATCCAGTCGACCGCCTTGCCGTCGAGCGTCTCCTGGATGGCGATATGGGTCAGGGCGGTCGTCGGTGCCGCCCCGTGCCAGTGCTTCTCGCCGGGCTCGAACCAGACGACATCGCCCGGCCGGATCTCCTCGATTGGCCCGCCCTCCCGCTGCACCCGGCCGCAGCCGGAAACGACGATCAGGACCTGGCCGAGCGGATGCGTATGCCAGGCCGTGCGGGCGCCGGGCTCGAAGGTGACGGCATTGCCGGCAGTGCGCGCCGGCTCGCGCACGGCAAACAACGGGTCGATGCGCACGGTGCCGCTGAACCAGTCCTCTGTCCCCCGGGCCGAAGGCTGCGAACCGCTTCTCTTGATCTCCATGAGGTCTTCTCCTTGGCGAACCGGACGACCCGCCGCCCGTTCTGTTGCTGTGCACAATCTAGCGATGGCCGCCGCCAACAATTAGATGGTATAAACGGCATGGACCTATGAGAGAGATTCATGAATGCTGCGCGAGAACATCAATGACCTGATCGCCTTCGCGGCGGTGGCGCGCGAGCGCAGCTTCACAAGGGCCGCCGCCCAGCTCGGCGTTTCGCAATCGGCGCTCAGCCACACCATGCGGGCGCTCGAAGCACGGCTTGGCGTGCGCCTGCTCACCCGCACCACGCGCAGCGTCTCCCCGACCGAGGCCGGCGAGCGGCTGCTTGCCACCCTCGTCCCGCACTTCGAGCAGTTGGAAACCGAGCTCACCGCCTTGAGCGACGTGAGGGACAAACCCGCAGGCACGGTGCGCATCACCACTGCCGAGCACGCGGCAGAGACCGTGCTCTGGCCGAAGCTCGAAAAGCTTCTGCCCGATTATCCCGATATCAAGGTCGAGATCGTCATCGACTACGGCCTCACCGATATCGTCGCCGAACGCTACGAAGCCGGTGTCCGGCTTGGCGAGCAGGTCGCCAAGGACATGATCGCCGTGCGCATCGGGCCGGACATGCGCATGGCGGTCGTCGGCGCGCCCAGCTATTTCGAAAAGCATCCGAAGCCCGTCGTCCCTCAGGACCTGACCCAGCACCGCTGCATCAACCTGAGGCTTCCGACCTACGGCGGCATCTATGCCTGGGAGTTCGAAAAGGACGGCCGCGAGCTAAAAGTCCGCGTCGACGGACAGCTCGTCTTCAGCCGGCTGGCGCACCGGCTTACCGCCTGCCTCGCCGGCTTCGGCCTTGCCTTCGTTCCGGAGGAATCGGCCCTCACCCACATCGCCGAAGGTCGCCTCATCCGCGTGCTCGAAGACTGGTGCGACCCGTTCCCCGGCTACCACCTCTATTACCCCAGCCGCCGCCAGTCCTCACCGGCCTTTGCTGTGCTGGTGGAGGCGCTGCGGTATCGGGGGTAATGGCGGCAAGACCGGCTCCTCCGCACGACCCGCAATTGCTGTTGAAAACCCGGGGTTGCGCCCCACATCTCTCCAGCTAAAAAAATGTTTGAGCCGGTGTCGGAATCGTCGATCGGCATTCGTCCTTAGTCCGTAGACACAAAATCCATTCCCAAGGAGCATTTCATGCGCATGATTTTCGTAAACCTGCCGGTCAAGGATCTGAAGGCCTCGCGCGCGTTCTTCGCTGCCCTCGGCTTCACCTTCAACGAGCAGTTCTCCGATGACACCGCCGCCTGCACGGTGATCTCGGACAATATCTTCGTCATGCTTTTGACCGAGCCGAAGTTCCGTGACTTCATCACCGGCGAGATCAGCGACGCCCGGAAGGGAACCGAAGTCATCACCGCCCTTTCGGCCGGGAGCCGCGCCGAAGTCGACGACATGCTCGCCAAGGCGCTCGCCGCTGGCGCCAAGCCCTGGAAGCCGGCGATCGACTACGGCTTCATGTACGGCATCTCCTTCCAGGACCTCGACGGCCACGTCTGGGAGTTCATGTGGATGGACCAGGAAGCGGCGCAGCAGCAGGGCTGATGGCCCAATTCAAGAGAACGTTAAGACAATCGGCCCGAGCCTTCCCAAGCCCGGGCCGATTGCTTTGTGTCGATAGCCAACCATACCCTGCTGCTAGGGGCCGAGGCGCGCCACCAACTCCGCGATGAGCGGATCGGTAAGGTCGGCAATCGGGTCATCGCTCCCGTCTTCTGCCCGGTGGTACTCCCCGGCATCGAACGCTTCATAAACGACGTAAAAAGGCTCAGGCAGCGCATTGCGGCCGGCTGTGAAGCCCGCCTGCACCGCGCGCCAGAGATCGTTCATGACGCCGTCGCAGAAGCTATAGGTCAGCGCGCCGTGATGGTATTTCCTTGCGATTTCGACAGCAGCGGCGTTGTAGAACTCCCAGTTGTCCAAAGCGCCTGCCCACCGAACCACATCATCATGTGTGATGCGGCCTTCCGGCCCCTTGGCCAGAACGAACTCTAGGAAGTCAGACATCTCTCTGCTTTCCCCCCGAACACCAAGAAAGCCCCTACCCGCCGATCAGCGCCAGCCACTCGTCCTCGTCCATGGTCTCGACGCCGAGTTCGCGGGCCTTGTCGAGCTTGGAGCCGGCACCCGGACCCGCAACGACGATATCGGTCTTCTTCGACACGGAGCCTGCCACCTTGGCGCCGAGGCTTTCCGCCTTGGCCTTGGCCTCGTCGCGCGTCATCTTTTCGAGCGAACCGGTGAAGACCACCGTCTTGCCGGCGACCGGGCTGTCGCTTGCAACCGGTGCTTCCGCCGCCTCCGGCGTCACCTCGGACAGCAGACGCGTGACCACTTCGAGGTTACGCGGCTCCTTGTAGAACTCGACGATGGCGCGGGCGACGACCTCGCCGATGCCGTCGATGCTGTTGAGTTCGTTCCAGGCGTCGCCCGAGAAGGCCGACGCTTCGCCCATCGCCGTGCCAAAGTGCTCGTAGCTGCCATAGGAGCGCGCGAGCAGCTTCGCCGTCGTCTCGCCCACATGGCGGATGCCGAGCGCATAGATGAAGCGATGAAGTGCAATCGAGCGGCGTGTGTTGATCGCCTCATAGAGCTTGCGCACGCTGACCTTGCCGAAGCCGTCGATATTTTCGAGCTTGGTCAGCGACGTCTCCTGGCGCTTTTCCAGCGTGAAGATATCGGGCGCCGTGCGGATCATGAGCGTCGGGTCTTCGCTTTCGAAGAAGAACTCGATCTGCTTGGAGCCGAGGCCTTCGATGTCGTAGGCGTTGCGCGAGACGAAATGCTTCAAGTGCTCGACGGCCTGGGCGCGGCAGACGAAACCGCCGGTGCAGCGGCGCACCGCATCCACCTTGCCGGTCTTCTCGTTGATGTCACGCACCGCATGGCTGCCGCAGACCGGGCATGTGGTCGGGAAGCGATAGGGCTCGGCGCCTTCCTTGCGTTCGTCCATGACGACGTCGACGATCTGCGGAATGACGTCGCCGGCGCGCTGCACGATCACCATGTCGCCGATGCGGATATCGCGGCCCTCGCGGATCGGCTCGCCTGAATTGCCGAGCCCCTTGATGTAGTCCTCGTTGTGCAGCGTCGCGTTGGTGACGACGACGCCGCCGACGGTGATCGGCTCCAGCCGCGCCACCGGCGTCAGCGCACCGGTGCGGCCCACCTGGATGTCGATCGCCGTCAGCCGCGTAAACGCCTGCTCGGCCGGGAACTTGTGCGCAGTTGCCCAGCGCGGCGAACGCGAGCGGAAGCCGAGGCGGGCCTGCAGGTCGAGCCGGTCAACCTTGTAGACGACGCCGTCGATATCGTAGTCGAGATCCGGCCGCTCGCGCTCGATGTGATGGTAGTGTTCGAGCAGCGCGTCGGCCGAGATCAGCCGCTGCATCAGCGGGTTGACCGGGAAGCCCCAGGACTTGAACACCTCGACCATGCCCATCTGCGTCTCGGCCGGCATTTCCGAAATCTCGCCCCAGGCATAGGCGAAGAAGCGCAGCTTGCGGCTGGCCGTCACCTTGGCATCGAGCTGCCGCAGCGAGCCGGAAGCGGTGTTGCGCGGGTTGACGTAGAGCGGCTTGCCCTGCGCCGCCATTTCGGCGTTGAGCGCGGTAAAGTCCGATTTCGCCATGTAGATTTCGCCGCGCACCTCGACCACATCGGGCGCGCCCGCCGGCAGCGTCTGCGGGATCATGCCGATAGTGCGGATGTTGGCAGTGACGTTTTCGCCGGTCGTGCCGTCGCCGCGCGTGGCAGCCGTCACCAGACGGCGGTTCTCGTAGCGCAGCGACATCGACAGACCGTCGATCTTCGGCTCCGCCGTGAACGCGATCGAATTGTCCGGAAGCTGCCCGAGGAAGCGATAGACCGATGCGACGAAATCGCGGGCGTCTTCGTCTGAGAATGTGTTGTCGAGCGACAGCATCGGCCGGGCGTGGACGACCGGCTGGAAGGTGACGGAGGGTGCCGCCCCAACCTTCCTCGACGGGCTGTCCTCGCGGATGAGCGCCGGAAACTGCGCCTCGATCGCGTCGTTGCGCCGTTTCAGCGCGTCATAGTCCGCATCCGAAATCTCCGGCGCGTCCTGGCCGTGATAGAGCGAATCGTGACGGGCAAGCTCGGCGGCGAGAAAGGCCAGCTCCGCGGCCGCTTCCGTTTCGTTGAGATTCTCGACGGGTTTCAATTCATTGGACATGCGCGACGACTCCGGATTCGGAGTCGTTTTGTAGAGCAACCATCGCGAAAGAAAAGAGCCTGTGGCTAGCCGTTACCCGCCAGCAACCGTGCCGCTGCCGCCCTCGCCTCTTCGGTGATCGAGGCGCCGGCGAGCATGCGGGCGATTTCCTCGGTGCGCGCCTTGTCGTCCATGCGGGCGACGCGGGTTGCGATCGTCTCGGCCTTCTCGGCCGAGGGACCCTTGGAGATCAGGAGATGCGTTGCGGCCCGCGCCGCCACCTGCGGCGCGTGCGTGACGGAAAGCACCTGGACGGTGCCGGAAAGCCGCTTCAGCCGCTGGCCGATGGCATCCGCCACGGCACCACCGACACCGGTGTCGATTTCGTCGAAGACGAGCGTCGGCGCCGAGCCGCGATCAGCAAGCGCCACCTTCAGCGCCAAGAGAAAGCGCGAGAGCTCGCCGCCCGAGGCGACCTTCATGATCGGCCCCGGCCGCGTGCCGGGATTGGTCTGGACATGAAATTCGACGAGATCGATGCCGTCGGCCGTCGCCTGCGTCGCATCGCTTTGAACTTCCACCATGAAGCGTGCACGTTCGAGCTTCAGCGCTGGCAATTCGTCCATGACGGCGGCGGAGAGTGCCGACGCCGTGCGCTGCCGCTTTTCCGAGAGCGAGCGCGCCGACGCGTCGAAGGCTGCCTTGGCAACACCGACCTGGCCTTCGAGCTGCTTCAGTCTTTCCTCGCCGGCATCGAGATCGGCAAGATCGGAGATCATGCGCACGGCGAGCGCCGGAAGCTCGGCGACCGGGACGGAATATTTGCGGCTGGCACCACGAAGCGCAAACAGCCGTTCTTCCACCCGCTCCAGCTCCTTCGGGTCGAACTCGGTGTTGCGCAGCGCCCGCTCGACCGCCATCTGCGCGTCCGAGAGCTGGTTCAGCGCCCCGTCGAGAAGCTCGACGGTTTCCTCCAGCAGACCCGGCGCCTCATGGCTCTTGCGCTCGAGCCGGCGCACAAGCGAGGCGATCAGCGGAACCGGCGAACCATTGCCATTCAAGAATTCGGAGGCTTCGTTGATGTCGCCGGCGATGCGCTCGGACTTCATCATTCGCGCCCGCTTCTCGGCTAGCTCGTCCTCTTCGCCGTCGCGCGGGCTGAGCTTTTCCAGTTCCTCGACCGAAGAACGCAGGAAATCCGCCTCACGCGCGGCAGCTTCGACGCGTTCGCGATGCTTCTTCAGACCGCGCTCGGCGTCCTTCCAGGCGCGATAGAGATTGCCGACATGTTGCGCCTCGTCGGAGGTGCCGCCGAAGGCATCGAGCAAGGTGCGGTGCGCGTCGATGTCGACAAGCGCGCGATCGTCGTGCTGTCCGTGGATCTCGACGAGCGTCTGTCCGAGCTGGCGCATCAGCTGGACGCTGATCGGCTGGTCGTTGACATAGGCCTTGGTGCGGCCGTCAGCGGATTGCACGCGGCGGAAGATCAGGTCGCCATCATCGTCGATGCCGTTTTCGTGCAGCATCAGCCGCGCCGAATGACCGACGGGCACGTCGAAGACCGCTGTCACCTGCCCCTTGTCGGAGCCATGGCGCACCAGCGAGCCGTCGCCACGGCCGCCAAGGGCCAGCGACAGGCTGTCGAGCAGGATGGACTTACCGGCGCCGGTTTCACCGGTCAGCACCGAGAGCCCGGCGTCGAAAGCCAGATCAAGCCGTTCAATCAGGACGATATCGCGGATCGAAAGCTGGGCGAGCATCCGGGTTCGTATCTTCCTTGACGGGCGCTGATAAGGATCAGGCGCCGATGAGGTTCTTGGCAGCGCGCGATATCCAGGAGTTGCCGCTTTCACGCGGCTCCAGGCCGCCAGACTGCAGCAGCTTGAAGGAATCGGAGTACCACTGGCTGTCCGGATAGTTGTGGCCGAGAACGGCAGCAGCGGTCTGCGCCTCCTGGGTCACGCCCATCGCGTAATAGGCCTCGGTGAGGCGCGCCAGCGCTTCCTCCACCTGGTTGGTGTTCGGATACTGCTCGATGACGACGCGGAAGCGCGATACGGCCGCGAGATATTCCTTGCGCTCGAGATAGTAGCGACCGACCTGCATTTCCTTGCCGGCGAGTTGGTCGCGGGCAAAGCGGATCTTCGACTTGGCGTCGTCGACATATTCGGAGTCCGGATAGCGATCGACGACGGCCTGCATGGCCTCGATCGCTCTCATCGCCGGCTTCTGGTCCTGCGTCACCGCGGGGATCTGCTTGGTATAGGCCAGCCCCTGGATGTACTGCGCATAGGCCGCGTCTTCCGACTGCGGATAGAGATTGAGGTAACGACCGGTGGCGTTGATCGCCTCCTGGTACTGCCCGTTTCGGTAGGAAACGAAGGCGTTCATCACCAGCGCCTTGCGGGCATATTCCGAGAACGGATGCTGGCGGTCGAGCGCTTCGAACTTGCGCGACGCTTCCGTCGTCTTGCCGGCGTTGAGGTTGGCAAGGCCCTGATTGTA
Source organism: Ensifer sp. Root278 (assembly GCF_001429285.1). Taxonomy (GTDB): domain Bacteria; phylum Pseudomonadota; class Alphaproteobacteria; order Rhizobiales; family Rhizobiaceae; genus Ensifer. Next base: position 357,357 of record NZ_LMJJ01000040.1, on the reverse strand, counting down.
GAGCACTTCCGGCGGATCCGTCTCCGCCGTCAACTTGGTGATGTCGATATCGGGATCGTTCTGGCAGGCGGTAATCAGGGCGCTGCCGGCAATGGCCGCGACGATCACGGCGGCGACGCGCGCTGACTTTCTCAGATCAACAGAAACTGCAAGAACCATCGGATATTCCCGTTCCACGCTGCGGGCTTGGACCCCGCCAGACATGCGCTTTTAGAGCAAGTTACCTTGAGACCGCAACGTCATGATCGGTGATTCATGCAAATTTGTGGCGGCCCTATCATGAAAATGCCGGCCTTTCGGCCGGCGACTGGAGGAGATGATGACTTTTTTTGTTTATGCGGACCAGGGCGCAAAGCCCGGAACTGCAACTGCAACCATGTCGCGGGCGCGGGTGCGCTGACGCGGGGTCGCCGTTTCGACGACTTCGTAGGCCGTCGGATCGCTGAGAAGCGCCTTCAGTGCGTTGGCGTTCATCTTGTGACCGCCGCGGTAGGAACGGTAGCAGCCGATGAACGGCGCGCCGGCGAGCGAGAGATCGCCGACCGCATCGAGCGTCTTGTGACGAACGAACTCGTCCGTGTAGCGCAGGCCCTCGACGTTGATGACGGTGTTGTCGTCGGAGATGACGACCGAGTTTTCGAGCGAGGAGCCGAGCGCAAAGCCGGCAGCCCAGAGCCGCTCGACATCACGCATGAAGCCGAAGGTGCGGGCGCGCGACAGTTCGCGCTTGAAGACGGACGGCGTCATGTCGCCCTTCCAGGACTGGCGACCGATCAGCGGGCAATCGAAGTCGATCTCGACCTCGAAGCGCATGCCGTCATAGGGCGTGAACTCCGACCAGGACGCGCCCGATTCGATGCGCACCGGCTTGACGATGCGGATGTAGCGACGCTTGACCGCAAGGGCGCGAACGCCCACCTGCTCGATCGCGTCGATGAAGGGTTCGGAGCTGCCGTCCATGATCGGCATTTCGGCGCCGTGAACTTCGACCGTCAGGTTGTCGAGGCCGAGCGCATAGATCGCGGCCATCACATGTTCGATCGTGGCAATCGACGTCGCCGGCGACATGCCGAGAACGGTGCAGAGATCGGTGTTGCCGACCTGCGAGGAAACCGCCTTGTATTCGCTGATCCGGCCATTGGCGAGAACGCGCTGGAAAACGATGCCCGCATCGGCTTCCGCCGGATGGAAGGTGATCGACACTTCTGCACCCGAGTGAACGCCATTTCCCTTCAGCGTTACCGGGTTTGCAATCGTCGTCTGAAACCCGAGCAATTCGATTCCCATTCTCGTCACTTTCAATACCTGTGGCCGATGGCCAAAACCTGCTGGCGGACGCAGCGAACTTCAGGGCACAAACAAGGCGCCCGAGAGTCTCGGAGCAAAATCCGATCCTCTGCGTTTCGAACAGACAGCGCTTGATCGAATCGCATGCGTCCCCAATTCCGAGTCTGAAAATAGGAGTTTGGAGGCACCATTCCAAATCACTGTTCGTTTCGCTTTGTTACGTATTTGCGACGGTCCGCAACATCGAATCAAACATCTGAAATGATGAAGAAAATGCAAAAATGCCCGGGCAGTTGCCCGGGCATTCGGCAAGGTGAAGGAACGGGCCTTCCAATCAGTTCGACTGACGGCGCAGGAACGCCGGGATTTCGAGCTGATCATCTTCTTGCGGGCGCGTCTGCTGCGAAACGCGACCGTGATCGTCAAGCTGGCCGCGACGCGGCGCATAGAGGCTCGCTTCCGGCGAGAGCGGCCGGCGCTGCTGGGAAGCAGCGGTCGGTGCGGAAGCCGTCATGTCGGCGGCCGCTGGGGTCTGTTCGCGCTCACGCAGGCCAAGCGAGCTGGTGATGCGGTTGAGGAGACCCATCGGGCCACGCTCTTCCGCGATCGGGGCTGCCGGCTGGGCGCGGCGGTCCATCTCGGCCTTCACAACTGGCGGAAAGTCTTCGACCTTCGGCATGCGAACCTGTTCCGGCTGCTGGCGCATGACCGGAGCAACGGGCTCCTGGCGCATGACCGGCTGCGGCTGAGGCTGGGCCTGAACCGGCTGCATCTGCGGCTGCGGCTGGCGCATCACCGGAGCGGCCTCTACCGGTGCTGCACCGGCGAAAAGCTTGCTCTGGGGACGGAAGTTCTCGTCATGCGCCGGCTGAGCCGGAGCCTGGACCTGTGCCTGGGCGGTGCGGGTCGCGATATCGAGCTCGCGCTCCATTTCGGCTTCGCGGATCGCAGCCGCGATGTGATCGACAGACGGCTGCTGCTGGACCGGCTGCTGCACCGGCTGGGCGACCGGCTGCTGCATCACCGGCTGGTGAACCGGGGCCGGCTGGTGCTGGGCGACCGGCTGCGACTGCTGGGCAGGAATGGCGGCCGAGGGACGGACGACCGGCTTGGCTGCTACCGGACGAAAGTCAGCGGAACGACCCGCTACCTCCGCGGCCGTGCGGTCGATGCCGGTGGCGACGACCGAGACGCGGATCAGGCCTTCGAGTTCTTCGTCGAACGTCGCGCCGAGGATGATGTTGGCATCCGGGTCGACTTCTTCGCGAATACGGGTTGCAGCTTCGTCGAGTTCGAACAGCGTCAGGTCGCGGCCACCGGTGATCGAGATCAGGAGGCCCTGGGCGCCCTTCATCGAGGTCTCGTCGAGCAGCGGGTTGGCGATCGCGGCTTCGGCAGCGGCCAGTGCGCGGCCTTCGCCCGAAGCTTCGCCGGTACCCATCATGGCGCGGCCCATTTCACGCATCACCGAGCGGACGTCGGCGAAGTCGAGGTTGATGAGGCCTTCCTTGACCATGAGGTCTGTGATGCAGGCAACGCCCGAATAGAGAACCTGGTCGGCCATCGCGAAGGCGTCCGCAAAGGTGGTGCGGTCGTTGGCGATGCGGAAGAGGTTCTGGTTCGGGATGACGATCAGGGTGTCGACCGACTTCTGCAGTTCGGCAATGCCCTGGTCAGCGAGGCGCATGCGGCGCGCGCCTTCGAAATGGAACGGCTTGGTGACGACGCCGACCGTCAGGATGCCCTTGTTGCGGGCGGCCTGGGCAACGATCGGGGCTGCACCCGTGCCGGTGCCGCCGCCCATGCCGGCGGTGACGAAGCACATGTGGGTGCCGTTCAGGTGGTCGATGATCTCATCGATGCACTCTTCGGCGGCCGCGCGGCCGACTTCCGGCTGCGAACCGGCGCCGAGACCTTCGGTGACGGCGACGCCCATCTGGATGATGCGCTCGGCCTTGGTCATGGTCAGTGCCTGGGCATCGGTGTTGGCGACGACGAAATCGACGCCCTGGAGGCCTGCAGTGATCATGTTGTTGACGGCGTTGCCACCGCCACCACCCACGCCAAAGACGGTGATGCGCGGCTTCAGCTCCGTGATATCCGGCTTCTGCAAGTTGATAGTCATTGTACCCGTTCCTTCTGTTTTCTGGCCGCCTTGCCGAGCCGGCCAAATCTCTCAAAGTCCAACATTTCCTACATCCGACGCCGTCCCTGTCGGCGCCGAACGTCACTCAAAAGCTCTCTTTCAGCCACTGCCCCATTCGGGCGATGCGACCGTTGCCGGCGCCGAGCGCCGAGAACATGCCGCCGTGGGCGGCATGGGTCTCGAGGTCGGCGACCTGCGGATAGATCATCAGGCCGACCGCCGTGGAGAAGGCCGGCCCCTTGGCAGCCGCGGGCAGCCCGGAAACTCCGAGCGGACGGCCGATGCGAACATTGCGGGCGAGGATGCGGCGCGCCGCTTCCGGCAGGCCTGTGAGCTGGCTTGCGCCGCCCGTCAGAACGATGCGCTTGCCGACGATCGGGCTGAAGCCCGAGCGCTGGATGCGGTCGCGGATCAATTCGAGCGTCTCTTCGATGCGGGCGCGCACGATGCGCGAGACGAGCGCGCGCGGCACATGCGTCGGCTGATCGCGGTCGTCCTCGCCGATCGGCGGAACCGAGACGATGTCGCGTTCGTCGGCGCTGTTGGGCAGTGCCGAACCGTGCACGACCTTCAGCCGCTCGGCGTCTTCGATGCGGGTCGAAAGACCGCGCGCCAGGTCCGTCGTCACGTGGTGGCCGCCGAGGCTGACAGCGTCCGCATGAACGAGCTTGCCTTCGGCAAAGACCGAGATCGTCGTCGTGCCGCCGCCCATGTCGATCGCGGCACAGCCGAGCTCGACTTCGTCGTCGACGAGCGCTGCAAGACCGCTAGCATAGGGGGTCGCCACCATGCCCTCGACCGAGAGGTGAGCGCGGTTGACGCAGAGTTCCAGATTCTTGAGCGCTGCACGCTCGGCCGTCAGCACATGCATGTCGACGCCGAGAACGTCGCCGAACATGGCGAGCGGATCACGGATGCCGCGCTCACCATCGAGCGAGAAGCCCGTGGGCAGCGAGTGTAGGATGGCGCGGTCGGAGCGCAGCGACTGCTGGCCGGCGGCCGACAGAACCTTGCGCAGATCGTTGGCGTCGACTTCCTGGCCGCCGAGATCGATCGTCGCGGTGTAGACGTCGCTCTGCAGCCGGCCGGCCGAAACGTTGACGATCATGCTGTCGATGGTAAGCCCGGCCATACGCTCGGCCGCGTCGACCGCGAGCCGCACGACGCTTTCGACCGCATCGAGATCGGCGACGACGCCGTTCTTGACGCCCCGCGACTTCTGATGGCCGATGCCGATGATTTCGACGTTGTGGGTGCGGTTCGGCAGGATCTGGCTCTCGGCGCGCGGCGTCAGCCGGCCGATCATGCAGACCACCTTGGTCGAACCGATATCCAGCACCGAGACAACGTGAGACCGCTTCGAAGAAAGCGGCTTCAGGCGCGGCAAGCCAAAGCTGGAGGAACCGAACAAACTCATATCCGCCCCTCTTTCTTCTTTTCGGTCTCCTGCGCCTTCAGCATTTTGTCCCTCGCCTTCAAGGCAACTTCGCGCCGGGTGACTGCACCCGGAGTCAACTGAACTGTGGTTCGATCCTGCAGCCTCAGATCCACGGCCGCGATGTCGCGCTCCAGGAGCTGGTGCTGGCTTTCCATGTCGGAGAGCACTTGCATCGCCTGGGCGACGTCGTGCTCCGGCAACTTGACGATGATGCCGTTATCGAGGCGCAGGTCCCAACGGCGACCGGCGACGCGAACGAAGGCCCTCACCCGCGAGCGGATCTCCGGCCAGCGGGAAAACTCGTCGTAGAAATCGGCGGCCGCCGTTTCGGCATCGCGGCCAACGAACAGCGGCAGCGCCGCAAACTTGTTGTCGCGCAGCGGCGCAATCACGCTGCCGCTTCTTTCGATCAGCGAAAGATCGGAGCCGTGCTGCCAGATGCCAAAGGCCTTGCGCTCGGTAAGGTTGACCTCGATCGTGCCGGGATAGACCTTGCGCACCGTCACGCCCTGAACCCAGGGCATTTCCGCGATCAGCTTGCGGGCCTCGGCGATATCGAGCGCCACCAGCGACGTCGTGCCGTCCAGGCCGAGCTGCTGGAGGATATCGATCTCCGAGGTCTGGTCGTTGCCGGAAACCTTGACGTCTTCGATCGCAAATCCCGCGGCGGTGGTCGAAGCTTGCGCGAAGTTCTGCGTATGACCGCCGAGCGACATGCCGTAGAAGCCCGTCGCAGCAAAAAAGGCGAGCGCCGAGATCGTGCCGGTATGGGCCGGAAAGCGAACGCGGCCGGCACCAAGACTGACGAAGAAGCGCACGACACGACGGAGCGGACGCGGCAGCACACGGCCGCCATCCACATCGACGGCTGCAGCGCCATCGAGGTGACGAACCCTCTTGCCCCTTCTGCCCCTCAACGCAAACACGACGCTTCCTCCACCATCCAACTCAAAAACTCACCGAAACTATAGCCGGCATGCGCGGCCATCTCGGGCACCAGGGAGGTTGGCGTCATGCCGGGCTGGGTGTTGATTTCCAGCCAGATCAGCTCGCCCTCACCGGAGGAACTGTCATCGAAACGAAAGTCGGATCGGCTGACGCCCCGGCAACCGATTGCCTGATGCGCCTTCAGAGCGAGTGTTTGTATTTTTTGGTAAATATTTGGTGAAATCTGTGCCGGAATGACGTGGCGAGAACCACCTTTTACGTACTTGGAGTCATAATCGTAGAAGGCATGGCCCTGCGGGATGATTTCGGTCACGCCAAGGGCCTTGTCGCCCATGACGCCACAGGTCAATTCGCGGCCAGCGACATAACGCTCGACCATGATTCGGTCGCCGTAGCGCCATTCGCTCGAGGTCACCACCTGCGGCGGATGCGACTGATCTTCCTTGACGATGACGACGCCGAAGCTCGAGCCCTCGCGGACCGGCTTGACGACATAGGGCGGCTTCATCGGGTGCTTCGGACCGAAGGCATGGCGATCCATCACCTGCGCGTCCGCAACCGGAATGCCGGAGGCGGCCGCAACGTGCTTGGCCTGCGCCTTGTCCATGGCGAGCGCCGAGGCGAGTACGCCGGAATGGGTGTAGGGAATTTCCAGATATTCGAGGATGCCCTGGATCGTGCCGTCCTCGCCGAACGGACCGTGAAGAGCATTGAAGGCGACGTCCGGCCGGAGTGCCGCGAGCACCTCGGCAACGTTGCGATCGACGTCGATTCGGGTGACGCGGTAGCCGGCAGCCTCAAGGGCATCCGCGCAGGCAGCCCCGGACGACAGGCTAACCGGTCGCTCCGAAGAAAATCCGCCCATCAGGACAGCCACATGCTTGCCGCTCATTCAAACCCCCAAACAATACGCCACTATCGCAAGGTTTCCTTGCGTCTGGCTGATTCCGGTCCCCGCGAGTCACCGGTGCCATTGGGTCACTAGAACGGCATTATGGTTAACGAACCGTTTACTTTCGTTAACCTTAGTCGGGAAACGAAACACGCGCCGTGCGTGCACGCGCGTAGTCGACAAGGCATTTTGGCGGGAGATCAAAGGGTTGCGGAGCAATCCTGAATCGAATGCGTAACAAGCGAAAAAAATGAAAAACCCGCCGCAAACGAGGCGGCGGGCTCCAATCTGACGATGCGATGAGGGATTAGTCGTCGTCGCCGACGATCTTCCAGACGATGCCGGCGATTGCCGCGCCGACGATCGGCGCCACCCAGAACAGCCATAGCTGTGCCAGCGCCCAATCGCCGACGAAGAGCGCCTGCCCCGTCGAGCGGGCCGGGTTGACCGAAGTGTTCGTCACCGGGATCGAGACCAGGTGAATAAGGGTGAGCGCCAGGCCGATGGCGATCGGCGCGAAGCCGGCCGGCACGCGGCCATGGGTGGAGCCGAGAATGATGAACAGGAAGAAGAAGGTCAGCATCACCTCGGCGACGAGCGCTGATGTCAGCGAATAGCCGCCCGGCGAATGTTCGCCATAGCCATTGGCGGCAAAACCGCCGAGCTGGAAACCGGCCTTGCCGCTGGCGATCAGATAGAGCACGCCGGCAGCGGCGATCGCGCCCAGCACCTGGGAGACAACGTAGCCGACGAGCTTGTGGGACGGAAACTTGCCGGCGACCATCAGCCCAACCGAAACGGCCGGATTGAAGTGTCCACCGGAGATGCCGCCGACCGCATAGGCCATGGTGAGTACGGTGAGACCAAAAGCAAAAGAAACGCCGAGCAGGCCGATGCCGACCTCAGGAAAGGCAGCCGCCAGCACCGCGCTGCCGCAACCGCCGAAAACGAGCCAGAATGTACCCAGAAATTCCGCAGAAAGCCTTTTGAACATGCATTCGCTCCTGAAAAACGAAGCCGATCGCTTCAAGTGCCCAGAGTTTGCCACAATTTGATTCCGGTCAAGATGGGTTGTGAGGCGATGTCAAACGCGCGCAAAAGGTGAAATCGACCAAGCGCAGCTCAATATATTGCCCAAGGAACAGGCAGCCCCAACCTCTGCCGCAGAGAGCCATGCACCAGCGGAATAATGCTGCGCATGACGCCGATATCGTTCGCATTTCTTACGGTTTCAGGGTTTCGTCATGCCGAAACTTGCGTTAATAGCCCTCAACCGCCTCCCAAGACGGTATGAAATCCATATCAGGAACCATCATAATGACAGACGCGACAACCTCCCTGTCGCCGAAGGACAATGCGTCGAAGCACGCGGCAGTGAACTCCCCTGCCCGGGTGCTGTTCGCAAGCCTCGTCGGCACGACCATCGAATTCTTCGACTTCTACGTTTACGCCACCGCCGCAGTGCTGGTCTTTCCGCACCTGTTCTTCCCGACCGCCGACCCGACCTCGGCAATGCTGCAGTCCTTCGCGACCTTCTCGATTGCCTTCTTCGCCCGCCCCTTCGGCGCCGTCATCTTCGGCCATTTCGGCGACAAGGTCGGCCGCAAGGCGACGCTCGTGGCGGCACTGATGACCATGGGCATATCTACCGTCGTGATCGGCCTTTTGCCGACCTATGCGACGATCGGCGTCGCAGCGCCCCTGCTCTTGGCCCTTTGCCGTTTCGGCCAGGGCCTCGGCCTCGGCGGCGAATGGGGTGGCGCTGTGCTGCTCGCCACCGAAAACGCGCCCGAGGGCAAGCGCAGCTGGTACGCCATGTTCCCGCAGCTCGGCGCCCCGATCGGTTTCATCCTGTCGGCCGGCACCTTCCTGATCCTCGGCGAAGTCATGAGCAATGAAGCCTTCCTCGCCTGGGGCTGGCGCGTGCCCTTCATCGCCAGCATCCTGCTGGTCGCCGTCGGCCTCTATGTCCGGCTGAAGATCACCGAGACGCCGGAGTTCCAGAAGGCGGTAGACAAGCACGAGCGCGTGCAGGTTCCGATCGCCGAGATCTTCCGCTTCCACAAGCGCAGCCTCGTGCTCGGCACCTTCGTGGCGCTCGCGACCTTCGTGCTGTTCTATCTGATGACGGTGTTCTCGCTCTCCTGGGGCACGGCAAAGCTCGGCTACTCGCGCGAGCAGTTCCTCGTCGTACAGATGACCGGCGTCGTCTTCTTCGGCCTGATGATCCCGGTCGCCGGCATCCTTTCGGACCGGTTCGGCCGCCGCCTGATCCTGATCGTCACCACCATCGGCATCGGCGTCTTCGGCCTCTTCATGGCACCGCTGCTGGCCGGCGGCATCGGTGGCGCCTTCCTGTTCTCGATCATCGGCCTCGGCCTCATGGGCCTCACCTACGGCCCGATCGGCGCAGCGCTTGCCGCCCCCTTCCCGACCTCGGTGCGCTACACCGGCGCGTCCATGACCTTTAATCTCGCCGGCATCTTCGGCGCGTCTCTGGCGCCCTACATCGCCACCTGGCTCGCCACCAACTACAGCCTGGATTACGTCGGCTACTACCTGCTGGCCGCCGCCGCCATCACGCTGCTTTGCCTCGTGCTGTCGACGGAAGACGAGGTTTCGGCCTGAGATCTGTTTGGCTGCGCAGCGCGCGGCTGACCACAAACAAGAAGAGCCGCAGCGGCAACGCTGCGGCTCTTTGTGATTGGGGATGGGGCCGAGGAGGAATGTCCTCTCCCGTTGCCCCACCCACCTGCCGTCATCTCGGGCTTGACCCGAGGATCCACGCCCGGGCCACCCGTATGTTGGGCGGAGCATGAATGCTCGGGTCAAGCCCGAGCATGACGGAGAGTGAGGAACGCGCATTCGCCTGAAAGCAAAAGGGCCGCAGCGCTTCCGCCGCGGCCCTTCCCATTCATCTCTCGCAACCCAACCGTTCAGGCGATGCCGCGGCCGAGGAATTCCTTGATCTCGTAGCCCGGCATGAAGGTGCCGATGCGCTTGATTTCCCATTCGAGCCGTACACCCGAATGTTCGAGCACCTGCTGGCGCACGGTTTCGCCGAGATATTCGAGCTCGTAGCCGGTCGCCTGGCCGGTATTGATCATGAAATTGCAGTGCAGCGGCGACATCTGCGCGCTGCCGACCATGAGCCCCCGGCACCCGGCTTCGTCGATCAACTTCCAGGCCGAGTGGCCCTCCGGGTTCTTGAAGGTCGAACCGCCGGTCTTTTCGCGGATCGGTTGGACCGTTTCGCGATGTTGACGCACCGCATCCATGTCGGTGCGGATCTTGTTCTTGTCCTCGGCGTAACCTTCGAAGACCGCGTGGGTGAAGATCAGATCCTTTGGTGCCGACAAATGGCGATAGGCGTAGCCCATATCGGCATTCGACAGCACATGCTGGTTGCCCTGGCGGTCGACGGCATGGACTTCGACGACACGCTCACGGGTCTCCGTGCCGTTGGCGCCGGCGTTCATGCGCAGTGCGCCGCCGAGCGAGCCGGGGATGCCGTAGAAGAAGTAGAATCCCCCGATGCCGTGATCGAGCGCCATGGCTGCGATGTTCTTGTCCGGGCAGATGGCGCCGGCCTTGATGCGATTTTCGCCGACGAGCTCGAGATCGCCGAAGCCCTTGGCCGAGAGGCGGATGACAACGCCGGGAATGCCGCCGTCGCGCACGAGCAGGTTCGAGCCGACACCGACCACCATGACCGGCACTTCGGCCGGAACCAGCTTCAGGAAGGTGACGAGATCATCCGTGTCGTGCGGCTGGAACATCAGCTCGGCAAGGCCGCCGGCGCGGAACCAGGTGACGCGATCCATCGGCGCGTCGGGCGTGATGCGGCCGCGCACAGCGCTGACACCGCTTCCGAGCGATTCCAGTAGTTTCTGACCGTTGACCTGTTTCATGCTCAAATTCCTGAAATATCCGCGAGTTCCTTAGGCAGGGCAGCCGCCCAGTAGGTGATGCTGCCAGCCCCCAAGAGAACCACAAAATCGCCGGGCTGTGCAATCTTGCTGACAACCGGGGCAATCGCTTCCGGACCGGAGACGTAACGGGCGTCGCGATGGCCGCCGGCCTTGATGCGATCCACCAGCTCCTCGGCCGTCGCGCCCGGTATCGCTTCTTCGCCGGCCGCATAGACCGGCGCGATCAGGATCGTGTCGGCATCGTTGAAGCAGGCGGAGAATTCCTGGAACAGGCTCGAAAGGCGCGAGTAGCGATGCGGCTGGTGCACGGCGATGATTCGCCCCTGGCAGGCCTCGCGCGCGGCCCTTAAGACCGCCTTGATCTCGACCGGATGGTGGCCGTAGTCGTCATAGACGCGCACGCCGTTCCATTCGCCGGTCAGCGTGAAGCGGCGCTTGACGCCGCTGAAAGAGGCAAGCCCCCTGGCGATCGCTTCCGGGCTGATGCCGAGGCGCTGCGCAACCGCAATCGCCGCAGTCGCGTTCGATACGTTGTGGCGCCCGGGCATCGGCAGGCGCAGATCCTTCATCGGGATCACCTGACCGGTGCGGCGACGGCGGATCTCGATGTCGAAGATCGAGGTGCCGTTCTCCATGCGGATGTTGTGGAAACGCACGTCGGCCTGCGGGTTCTCGCCGTAGGTCACGACCTTGCGGTCCTCGATATTGCCGACCATGGTCTGCACTTCCGGATGATCGAGGCAGAGCACGCCGAAACCGTAGAACGGCACGTTCTCGACGAACTGTCGGAAGGCGGCGCGCACCGCGTCGAAATTGCCGTAGTGGTCGAGATGTTCGGGGTCGATATTGGTGACGACGGCCACATCGGCCGGCAGCTTCAGGAAAGTGCCATCGGATTCGTCGGCCTCCACCACCATCCACTCGCCCTCGCCCATGCGGGCATTGGTGCCATAGGCATTGATGATGCCGCCGTTGATGACCGTCGGGTCGAGATTGCCGGCTTCGAGCAGCGCCGCAACCATGGAAGTCGTCGTCGTCTTGCCATGCGTACCGCCGATCGCGATCGCGTTGCGGAAGCGCATGAGCTCGGCGAGCATTTCGGCGCGACGCACGACGGGAAGGAATTTCTCGCGGGCGACGATCAGTTCCGGATTGTCCTTCTTGATTGCGGTCGAAACGACGATCACTTCGGCGTCGCCGAGATTTTCGGCCTTGTGGCCGACGAAGACCTCGATGCCCTTGGCGCGCAAGCGCTGCACATTGGCGCTGTCGGCCTGGTCGGAACCCTGCACGCGGTGGCCGAGATTGTGAAGGACCTCGGCGATGCCGCTCATGCCGATGCCGCCGATACCGATGAAATGGACCAGCCCGATGGTTTTCGGCATTTTCATGAGCGTGTTTCCCTGAATTTCTCGACTGTCAAACCGCTGGCAATAGCCTCTACGAGGGATGCAAGCAAGCTTGCTGCGTCCGGCTTGCCGGTTTCCCGGGCGTTTGCCGCCATCTGGGCGAGCGATTGCGGGTTGCCGATCGCATCCTTGAGGATGCCTGCAAGGCGGTCGGCCGTGAGTTCACCTTGAGCGATCACCCGCGCGCCACCCTTGGCGGCGAGTGCTGCGGCATTGGCCGCCTGATCGTGGTCGAGCGCATAGGGATAGGGCACCAGGATCGCCGGGCGACCGATGACCGCAAGCTCGGAAACCGTCGAGGCGCCGGAGCGGCAGATGACGAGTTGGGCACCGGCGATGCGCTCGGCCATGTCCGTGAAGAACGGCGAGACCTCGGCCGGTACGCCAAGCTTCTCGTAAGTGGCGATCACGCCGTCCCTGTCTTCCGGGCGCGCCTGCTGGGTGACCTTGAACCGCTGGCGAACGTCGTCCTCGAGCCGGCAGATCGCCTGCGGGACCGCCTTGGAGAAGTATTGCGCGCCCTGGCTGCCGCCGAAGACGACAAGATGGAACGGCGCGTCGCCGCTGGCGGCGGCATAGGGCGAATTGGCGGCGGCCAGCACGGCCGGGCGCACCGGATTGCCGGTTGTCACGGTCTTCGCGGCAAAGGCGCCCGTACCTTCCGGCAGGAAGCCGCCGGCGATCGCCTTGACGCGCGAAGCCAGCGCCTTGTTGGCCCGGCCCATGACGGCATTCTGCTCATGGATGATCGACGGCACGCCCATGCCGGTTGCGGCAAGCAGCGGCGGAACGGTCGGATAGCCGCCGAAGCCGACGACGGCCTTGGGCTTAAGCCGCGCGATCAGCTTGCGCGCGGCGCGCATGCCGGTCCACAGCGTCCAGAGCGACTTCGCAACACTGATTGGGTTCTTCGAGCCGATCGTCGCCGAGGGCACGACATGCACCTCGTCGGCCGGGAACTTGCCGGCATAACGCTCTGCGCGGCTGTCGGTGACGAGATGGACCGAATAGCCATTGGCCTTCAGTTCGTGGGCCAGCGCCTCCGCCGGAAACAGGTGGCCGCCGGTACCGCCGGCGGCGAGCAGGATGATGCCTTTAGTCATGTTTTACTCCGCCGGCACACCAATGCCGGACCGAAACAGGCTGCGCTCCACGGCGCGCTTCTCCGGACGGTGACGAGTCAAAGCCAGGATGAAGCCGGCAGTGACGCAGATCGCCACCATGGACGAGCCACCATAGGAGATCAGCGGCAGGGTCATGCCCTTGGCCGGGAGCAGTTCGAGGTTCACGCCGATGTTGATCATCGACTGGATGCCGATCTGGAGAACCAGGCCGGCAACGGCGAACCGGTTGAAGTCGTTGCGTTCGCGGAAGGCATGGTTGAGGCCGCGCATCACCAGGAAGGCGAAGATCAGCACGATGACCATGCAAAAGACGATGCCGAATTCCTCGGCCGCAACGGAAAAGACGAAGTCGGTATGGCTGTCCGGGATGATGCGCTTGACGATGCCTTCGCCAGGACCCCGGCCGAACCAGTCGCCGCGAATGATCGCCTCGCGTGCGGTATCCATCTGGAAGGTGTCGCCCTCGCCGGTCAGGAACTTGTCGATACGGGCCGCCACGTGCGGCAGCATCGTATAGGCGACGAAGAAACCGCCGAGCGCAGCACCGCCGAGCAGGATGATCCACAGCCAGGGCATGCCGGCCATGAAGAACATGCCGCCCCAGACCGCGGTCGTCAGGATCGTCTGGCCAAGGTCGGGCTGGGCGACGAGAAGCGCTGCGACGATGCCGAAGAGCAGGATGGCAAAGAGATTGCCGGGGATTTCCGGTTGGCGCGCATGTTCGGAGAAGAGCCAGGCGCAGACGACGACAAAGGCCGGCTTCATGAATTCCGAGGGCTGGATCGAGATGCCGGCGATGGAAAGCCAGCGCATCGAGCCCTTCACCTCCTCGCCGATGAAGAGCACCAGCACCATCATCGCGAGCGAGCCGCCGAGAAGCAGGATCGCAGCGCGCCTGACCTGGCGCGGCGAGAGGAAGGAGATACCGACCATCACCACCAGTGACGGCAAGAGGAAGAGCGCGTGACGCTTGACGAAGTGGAAGCTGTCGAGGCCGATGCGCTCGGCGACGGCGGGGCTTGCGGCGAAGGACAGCATGAAGCCGACGCCCATCAACAGGATGAAGGTCGCCAGAAAGAACCTGTCGATCGTCCAGAACCAGTCGGCCACGGGGCCACGTTCGGCTCGGCTTACCATCTTGTCAGTCCCCTTCTCCGGCGCCTCTTGCGCCCCACGTCCGAATACCTGCACCCGCTTCCGTTTCGACCGGTGCCTTCAGCACCAGCCTGACGGTGACGGACTAAATCAGCATCGTCACGCCATCGATCGCGCGCACATGGCCGACAAACGCATCGCCGCGCACCTCGAAGTTCTTATACTGGTCGAAGCTTGCGCAAGCCGGGGATAACATCACCGCCGAAGGGCCGGCTTCGTCCTTGCCTGCCTCTGCGGCCGCATGCGCCACCGCCTGCTCCAGCGTGCCCGAAATTTCGTAAGGAACCGCCTCGCCGAGCGTCGCCGCAAAGGCAGGCGCCGCCTCGCCGATCAGATAGGCCTTGACGATCTTCGGGAAGAAGGGCGCAAGCGTCGTGATGCCCCCTTCCTTCGGTAGACCGCCGGCAATCCAGTAGATGCGCTCATAGCTCGAAAGCGCCGGCGCTGCCGCGTCGGCATTGGTCGCCTTGCTGTCGTTGACGAACACGACCGCGCCCTTACGCCCGACCGGCTGCATGCGGTGCTTGAGACCGGGGAAGCTCTTCAGCCCGTCGCGGATCTCCACCGCGCTGACGCCAACTGCGAGGCAGGCGGCAATGGCAGCCGCCGCGTTCTGGGCGTTGTGGCCGCCGCGCAAAGTCTGAATACCGTCGAGATCGACGAACAGGCTGGACGTGCCGCCTTCTGCCTTCAGGATGCGCGAGCCTTCGGCATAAAGACCATTGGCAAGCACATGGCGGCGCGAGATCCGGACCGTCTTCGTGCCCGCGCGCTCCACCCGGTCGGCGATCAGGGCCGAGAAGCTGTCGTCGACGCCGACGATGGCCGTGCCGCTGCCGGCGACCAGCCGCTCCTTGATGTCGGCGTAGTGCTGCATCGTGCCGTGGCGATCGAGGTGGTCGGGCGTGAGGTTCAGGAGAATGCCGGCGCTCGGGTTGAGAGTCGGCGCCAGATCGATCTGGTAGGACGAGCACTCGACCACGTAGAAGCGGCCGGCCTTGGGCGGATCGAGCGTCAGAACCGCCGTGCCGATATTGCCGCCGAGCTGGGTGTCGCGACCGCTTTCCTTCAGGATATGCGCGATCAGCGCCGTTGTCGTCGACTTGCCGTTGGTGCCGGTAATCGCGATGAACGGGCAATCGGGCGCATGCGCGCGGCGTTCGCGCACGAAGAGCTCGACGTCGCCGATGATCTCGACGCCCGAAGCATGGGCGAGATCCACCGTCCAGTGCGGCTTCGGATGGGTGAGCGGCACGCCCGGCGAAAGCACGAAGGCGGCAAAGCCGGACCACTCGACCGTGCGCAGGTCCGCCGTCGGCACGCCGGCGGCGGAAGCCTTGGCGACGCTGTCCGGGTTATCGTCCCAGGCGGTGACGTCCGCGCCACCCGCGACCAGCGCCTGCGCCGTTGCGAGCCCCGAGCCGCCGAGCCCGAAAAGAGCGACCTTCCTGCCGCTGAATGTGGAGACCGGGATCATCGTCCGCTCACCGCAGCTTGAGGGTGGAGAGGCCGACCATCGCCAGGATGACGGCGATGATCCAGAAACGGATCACAACCTGGCTTTCGGTCCAGCCCTTCTTTTCGAAGTGGTGGTGGATCGGCGCCATCAGGAAGACACGACGGCCGGTGCGCTTGAACCAGAACACCTGGATGATGACCGACAGGGTTTCCATCACGAAGAGGCCGCCGATGATGACCATGACGATCTCGTGCTTAACGGCAACGGCAACGGTGCCAATCAGGCCGCCAAGTGCGAGCGACCCGGTATCGCCCATGAAGATTGCCGCCGGCGGCGCGTTGAACCAGAGGAAGCCGAGGCCGGCGCCGATGACGGCGCCGAGGATGACGGCAAGCTCGCCGGTGCCAGGCACGAAATGGATCTGCAGGTAGTTGGCAAAGACCGCGTTGCCGGCGAGATAGGCGATCAGGCCAAAGGCAGCGGCGGCGATCATGACCGGCACGATCGCAAGGCCGTCGAGACCGTCGGTCAGGTTCACGGCATTGCCGGCGCCGACGATAACGAAGCCACCGAACAGCACGAAGAAATAGCCGAGATTGATCACCAGGTCCTTGAAGAAGGGGAACGTGACCGAGGAGCCGAAGGTCGAGCCGGCGGTACCGCTCGAAAGCGAAGCCTGCATCATGAAGAACACCGCAATCGCTGCGATGATGAATTCGAAGCCGAGGCGCGCCTTGCCGGAAAAGCCCTTGTCCGACTGCTTGGTGACCTTGAGGTAGTCGTCATAGAAGCCGATGGCGCCGAAACCGAGGGTGACGAGCAGGGTCGAGACCACATAGACGCTGGAAAGATCGGCCCAGAGCAGCGACGAGACGACGATGCCGGCCAGAATCATCAGGCCGCCCATGGTCGGCGTGCCGGCCTTCTTGAAATGCGTCTGCGGCCCGTCGGCACGGATCGGCTGGCCCTTGCCCTGGCGGATGCGCAGCGAAGCGATCATCGCAGGGCCGAACAGGAAGACGATCATGGCCGAGGTGAAGAGCGCCGCGCCGGTGCGGAAGGTGATGTAGCGAAAAAGATTGAAAAACTGAAAGTGGTCCGCCAGTTCCACGAGCCAAATGAGCATAAGGGACCTTTCCCCAAAGGTTTAGCAATAGACGTCGTCCAACAGAATCATCTGAAAAACGATACGCATTACAGCGCCCCGCGTCTAACTAGACGCGCAAAGGTCGCTGTAACAATTTGATCCGCTGCATAATTTTTCCCCTAAATCGATTCCGATTTAAGGAGGTATGCAGCAGCATGCGAAGTGTTCGGGCGCGCCCACCTAACCCCAGGCTGTATCCACCGCGCCCATCATGGGTGGTGTCGCCGGCTTATTCCTCGGCTTCAGGTCCCTCGGTATCCGCTGCCGGATAGGTCTCGATCAGCGCCTGCACGATCTTGGCGCAGCCGGTCCCCTTCGACGACTTGATCATGATGACATCGCCGGGCGCGACGGCGGCCAGCGCATACGTCTTCAGGTCCTCGACGCTCTCGCGATAGATCACGGAGACCTCGGGCGGCAGCGCATCACGCAGATGCGCCATCAAAGGTCCGGCAAGCCAGACATCGGTGATACCGGCTTCGACGAGCGGACGGGCGAGTGCGGCATGCACCTCGACGGCGTGTTCGCCCATTTCCAGCATGTCGCCGAGCACGGCGATGCGGCGGCCGCCGACCGGCGGTTCGCTGTCGCGCAGGAGCGCGATCGCCGCCCGCATCGAGCTCGGATTGGCATTGTAGCTCTCGTCGATCACCTTCAGCGTGCCGGTGCCGATCACTAGCGTATGGCGTCGCCCCCTGCCCGTTTCCGCCTGCATGGTCGCAAGGGCCGAAGCCGCATAGTCGAGATCGCCGCCGGCAAGCTTCACCGCTGCCAGAACGGCCACCGCGTTCTCGGCAATGTGCCGTCCGGGCGCGCCGATCGCCACCTCCAGCGTCCGACCACCGATGCCGGCCCAGAGAATGGAGCCTTCCGGACCGCCACTGAATTCGACCAGGCGGAATTCGGCCTTGGGATTGGCGCCGAAGGAATGGATGTGGCTGACGCCGGCCGTAGCCGCGGCATTTTCCAGAAGCTTGTATTGAGGGCTGTCGTGAATGATCAGCGCATGGCCGCCATTGACGACACCTTCGAAGATCTCGGCCTTGGCCTCGGCGATCTCATCGAGGCTCTTGAAGTTGCCGAGGTGGGCGGCGGCGATGCTCGTCACCATGGCCACATGCGGACGGACCATGGCAGTCAACGGCCGGATCTCGCCCGGATGGTTCATGCCGATCTCGAAGATGCCGAAGTCGGTTGCCTCGGGCATGCGCGCGAGCGTCAGCGGCACGCCCCAGTGGTTGTTGAAGGATGCGACCGAAGCATGCACGCGGCCCTGGGGCTTGAGCACATGGCGCAGCATCTCCTTGGTCGTCGTCTTGCCCACCGAACCGGTGACGGCGATGATCTTGGCGGCGCTGCGGTCGCGCGCCGCGCAACCCAGCCGGATCATCGCTTCGAGCACGTCGTCGACGACGATCATCGGCGCGTTGAGGCGTCCGAGCGCCGGCAACTTGCCTTCGCTGACGACCAGCACCGCCGCGCCATTGGCGAGCGCAATGCCGGCATAGTCGTGGCCATCGACGCGATCGCCCTTGATCGCGAAGAAAGCTTCGCCCTTGCCGATCGAACGGCTATCGATCGAAATACCCGAGATGCCCTCGGGCAGGTTGCCAACCGGCCGGCCGTTCATCGCGGCCAGGAGATCGCTGCTTGTCCAGAGCCAGTTCAAATCACAAGCCTCCCAATGCCTTGCGGACCTCCGCATGATCCGAGAAGGGCAGCGTCACGGAGCCGACCGTCTGGCCCTCCTCGTGTCCCTTCCCGGCAACGATCAGCGTGTCGCCGGTCTTCAGCATGCCGACCGCCGTGCGGATCGCCTGGGCGCGGTCGCCGATCTCGATTGCGCCCTTGGCAGCAGTCATGATTTCGGCGCGGATCCCCTCGGGAACTTCCGAACGCGGATTGTCGTCGGTCACGATCGTCACATCGGCAAGCCTTGTCGCGATCTCGCCCATGATCGGGCGCTTGCCCTTGTCGCGGTCGCCGCCGCAGCCGAAGACCACGACGACGCGGCCGGTGGTGAACGGACGCACCGAGGCCAGCACGTTTTCGAGCGCATCCGGCTTGTGGGCGTAGTCGACATAGGCGAGCGCGCCATCCTTGGTCTGGCCGACCAGCTCGAGGCGACCGGAGGCGCCCTGCAGCTTTTCAAGCGCCGAGAAGGCCGCCTTGGCGCTGATGCCGGTCGACATGGCGAGACCCGCCGCGACCAAAGCGTTGGCCACCTGGAAATCGCCGGCGAGCGGAATGTGGACTTCGAAGATGTCGTCGCCGACATGCACTTCGGCCGATTGCTTGTGGCGGAAGTGCTCGACGCGCTTCAGCGAGATGAAATCGCCCTTGCGGCCGACGGTGCGCACATCGAGCTTCGCCTTGCGGGCAGCGGCGATCGCCTGGTCCGACCATTGGTCGTCGGCAAAGATCACCGCCGGCGCACCCTTCGGCAGCAGGGCATTGAACAGCCGCATCTTGGAGGCCATGTAGTGCTCGACCGTCGGATGATAGTCCATGTGGTCGCGACCGAGATTGGTGAAGGCGGCGGCCGAAAGGCGAACGCCGTCGAGACGGCTCTGGTCGAGGCCATGGCTGGAGGCTTCCATCGCCGCATGGGTGACGCCGGCATCGGCAAGCTCGGCCAAGAGCTTGTGCAGCGACACCGGGTCGGGCGTCGTCAGCGAGCCGTAATCGTTGCGGCCTGGAGCGACGACACCGGTCGTGCCGATCATCGCGGCCGCGAAGCCCGAATGCGCCCAGATCTGGCGGGTGAAGGAGGCGACCGAGGTCTTGCCGGCGGTGCCGGTCACGGCGACCATGGTTTCCGGCTGGCGGCCATAGAAGGCGGCAGCGGCGCGCGCCAGGAAAGCGCGGGGCTCAGAGAGCTTCAGGACCGGCGCCGACGAGGCATCGGCGTCCGAGCCCGCTTCGGTGACGACGGCGACCGCGCCGCGCTTCAGCGCGTCGGCAATATAGGTGCTGCCATTGGCCTTGCTGCCGGTAACTGCGACGAAGAGATCCCCTGGCTGAACCTGCCGACTATCGGCCGTCAGTCCGGCAACGTCGATATCGGCGGCAGCGCCGCCCAGTTGCGCCGAAAGTTCCGGGAAGTTCGATCCCGCCAGGTCTTTGATCTTCATGAACGCACGTCTCGCATCGATTTCGATCCGCAAGAATCGCGAATCGTCCGCTTTCTCATTTCATGTCTAATAAGACACAAGCAAGGCAGAACCGTCTTCTCCAAACTTTGGTTCGACACCGAGCAGCGGCGCGGAGCGGCTGATGATGTCGCGAACCATGGGAGCAGCGTTCGAGCCTGCCGTGCGCCCGCCACCCTCGCCGGTCTTCGGCGCGTCGATGAAGGTCAGCACGATGTATTTCGGGTTGTCGATCGGGAAGGCCGCGAGGAAGGCGTTGAAGTTCTGGTCGCTGGCATAGCGGCCATTGACCACCTTGTCGGCCGTACCGGTCTTGCCACCGACGTTGAAGCCCGGCACCAGCGCACGCTTGCCCGAGCCGGCAATGCCGTTCCAGCGCAAGAGGAAGCGCATGTCGTCGCTAGTGCTCTTCTTGACCACCGGCGTGGCGACTGCGTTGGCCTGCTCCTCGGTGCGCGGCAGGAAGGTCGGCTCGATCAGCTTGCCGCCGTTGACGAGTGCAGCACCCGCAACCGCCGTCTGCAGCGGCGTCGTCGAGACGCCGTGGCCGAAGGAGATCGTGACCGAGTTGATCTTCTTCCATTCGCGCGGCTGCGTCGGGGTTTTCACCTCCGGCAGCTCGGTCGGCAGCTTCGAAAGCAGACCGATGCGCGTCAGGAATTCCTTGTGGCCGGGAATGCCGATGAGGTCAGCGATCTTGGCCGTGCCGATGTTCGACGAATACTGGAAGATTTCAGGCACGGTCAGCACGCGGCGCTTGCCGTGGAAGTCCTTGATGGTGAAGCCGCCGATGCGGATCGGCGCCGAAGCGTCGAAGCTGTCGTTGAGCGTGACCTTGCCCGAATCCAGCCCCATGGCGATGGTGAAGGTCTTGAAGGTGGAGCCCATTTCGAACGTGCCGTTCGACATGCGGTTCATCCAGCCTTCTTCCGCACCTTCGGCCGGCTTGTTGGGGTCGTAGTCGGGAACGGACGCCATCGCCAGCACTTCGCCGGTGTTGACGTCGAGCACGACGGCACCGGCTGCCAGCGCCTGGTAGTTCTTCATGCCGGCGTCGATGACGTCGCGCACGATGTTCTGCACGCGCACGTCGATCGAGAGCTTCACCGGCTCGAGCTTGGCGTCGCTGGTCATGCCGATCGCGGCAAGGTCGGCGAGCCCCTGGCTGTCGATGTAGCGCTCCATGCCGGCAACGCCGCGGTTGTCGATGTTGACGTGGCCAAGAATATGCGCGGCGGTGTGGCCGCCGGGATAGAAGCGGCGCTTTTCCGGACGGAAGCCGACGCCGGGAATGCCGAGCGCCAGGATCTCGCTCTGCTGCTTCGGGGTCAACTGGCGGCGCAGCCACTGGAAGCGCGATTTCGACTTCAGCTTGTTGTAGATTTCGCGCGCATTGATATCAGGCAGAACCGTCGACAGGCGCTCGACTGCCTCGTCGGCATCGACGATCTTGTGCGGCTCGGCATAGAGCGAAACGGTGCGGATGTCGGTCGCGAGGATCTCGCCGTTGCGGTCGAGAATGTCTGGACGCGAGGCCATCAGGTTGTCGGCCCGGCCGATGCTGGAAACCGTTTCCGGCTGCGCCATGCCGTATTGCACCAGGCGCCCGCCGATGACGGCATAGACGATGCCGAAGCTCGCGATCACGATGGCGACGCGGTTCTTCGCCTGATTGGTGGTCTTCTTGCGCGTCCCTTGAAAGGTGACGTTGAGGCCGCTTTCGGCCGGCCGGTTGTTGCCGCCTGCCGAGAAATGCGCCTTGCTCTTCAATACCATGATGCGGGAGAGAAACGACATCAGCGCGCCACCGAGCCAGTTGCCATGTTATCGGTCTTGTTGATGATCGAGGCGATACCGTCCTTCGCCGACTTGTCTTCCGGCACCGGCAGATCCGCCTTCAGCATCGGCAGTTCCTGCGGCTGGGCGAGCTGTGTGGAAGGCGTCGGCGCAAGCTGCAGGTCGGCACCGAAGGTACCGACCAGACGCTCCAGCCGGTTCGGCTGCGTCAAGAGCGCCCAGTCGGCGCGAAGCAGATCGATCGTGTCCTCTTCAAGCTTGATCGCCACGTCGAGCTTGCGGACTTCCTCAAGCTTGTTTTCGGCGCGATGCTTGATCGTATAGGTCACCGTCGCGGCGGCCGTCATGACGACGATCAGAACGATATCGAGCGTTCGAAGCATGTCTTGTCAGCCCCCCAACCGTGCAAGGCTTGCCAGTTCCGGCAGATTGAAAATGGATAGATCGTTTCCCG
Organism: Ensifer sp. Root278; assembly: GCF_001429285.1. GTDB lineage: Bacteria > Pseudomonadota > Alphaproteobacteria > Rhizobiales > Rhizobiaceae > Ensifer. Next base: position 335,017 of record NZ_LMJJ01000040.1, on the reverse strand, counting down.
GCGACGCGGCTTGCGTGCGGATGCCGGCGCGCAGCTTCGCAGAGCGGGCACGCGGATTGAGGGACGCTTCTTCCTCGCTGGCTGCCACCATGGGCTTGCCAACCGGCGTGAAGGTTGCCGCGCGCGCCGAAACCATCGGCAGATGGCGCGAACCGCTCGCCTTGCCGGAGCGATCCTGGAAGAAGGCCTTGACGATGCGGTCTTCGAGCGAATGGAAGGTGACAACGACAAGACGGCCGCCTGGCTTCAGCGCCTTTTCGGCGGCAAACAGCGCTTGAGCGAGCTCGCCGAGTTCGTCGTTGACGAAAACGCGCAGCGCCTGGAAGACGCGGGTCGCCGGATGGATCTTGTCTTTTGCCTTGCGCGGCGTCACCACCTCGATCAGGCCCGCAAGGTCGCGGGTCGTCTCGAAGGGCTGCTCGGCCCGGCGCTTCTCGATTGCGCGGGCAATGCGGCCCGCCTGCTTCTCTTCGCCGAGAAAACCGAAGATGCGGATGAGATCGGAGACCTTGGCACGGTTGACGACATCGGCGGCCGAAACGCCCGAGGCCGACATGCGCATGTCGAGCGGCCCCTTCTTCTGGAAGGAGAAGCCGCGCTCTGCCTCATCGATCTGCATCGAGGAAACGCCGATATCGAGCACGACGCCGTCCAGCCCCTCGGCCGGCGCATAGGCGGCAAGTTCGGAGAACTGCGAATGAATAAGCTTCAGCCGTCCGCCCCACTCGGCGACCTGCTTCTCGCCGGCGGCAATCGCCGTCGGGTCGCGGTCGAGCGCGATGACGTCGGCGCCGGCCTTGAGGATTGCGGAGCTGTAGCCGCCCGCACCGAAGGTGCCATCGAGGATGACCTTGCCGGGCGCAGGCTCGAGCGCCGCGAGAACCTCCGACAGGAGGACGGGAATGTGACGAACCGGTCCGCCTTCGGCTTCAGGAATACCTCCGCCTTGTTCCGTCACCATTCCGCCTCTCCATTCTAGTCTGGACGCAACCCCCGTGATTTGCGCCCTTCCCGGGCCACCGCCTGCGCCTTGACAAAGGCCTGCGGCTCCCAGAGCTGAAAATAATCGCCCCGCCCGACGAACATCACGTCGGTCGAGATTCCGGTGAAGTCGCGGATGAAATCCGTCACCATCAACCGGCCTTCCGGATCGAGCTTCACGAAGACGCCACCCCCATGAACGAGCAGCGACATCTCGTTGGCCTCCGAGGAAAACGGATCCTCGGCCGCCATCTGCTTCTCGAACCGATCCAGGAGCTCCGGCCCGCCGACGCTGATCGCCGGGAAGACGAAATCCTGAAAACAGTATAGCTCCCGGACGCCCCCATCCGACAGCACGGAACGAAACGCCGAGGGAACGGAAACCCGTCCCTTCGCATCGATCCGATTGGCAGCATGTGACAAGAAGCGGTTCATAACGCGAAACGGCCGCCCAAGACTGACGGGCCACAATCATCGACCCGCGAGAACACGTAACCGCACACACAAGACACCCCTGCCGGACACCGGAATGTCCGCCTACCCTCCGAAGCCGGAAGGCACTGGATTCTTGCGATGTTGGGCCGCGAAGCAGCCCCTGCGCAGTGCCATTATGGGATATCATGGGACCATATGGGCGTCAATGGGAATGAGCTCGTAAACAGCCGTCGGGCTGATCAAATATTGATAGGTTGTTAAGTTTAACGAAGGGTTACGAAGAGACCCCCACCGTCCGGGAATGCGACAGCGGAACGGCTTCAAATCGTTGGAAAATCAGAATGTGAGAAAGAGCGCAGTTATGCCTCCGGCACGGGGCGAAAAAACAGCTCACCGAGACGGGCCGGTTCATTTCCAAACGGACACGCATGGAAAATGCGGGCCAGATCAAGCCGGCGCGAAGCAGCCGAAACGCATGATTTGCCTGTCGGCCGACCTGATGTTGCGGGCGTCGGCAACGTCGACGCCTTACCCCGGCAGACGTCGACCCTCGGGTCCGCTTCGAAAGAGAATTCGAGACGGCTCTGTGCCGGACAAAACAAAGGAGAAATCGCCAGTTGGCCTGTAAGCCGGGTTCTGTATGGCCCCGCAGCCCGAAGGCAACGGAGCGTGGCAGCCATTCATCTGGGACTGCGCTTGCACGCAGCCTCTTGCAACCCACCCGGATGACTGGCCCGGAAACAGGCTGGACGCTTGCGCGCCCGCGTCATCCCTATTCGGTCTTGCTCCCGGTGGGGTTTGCCGTGCCGTCCATGTCGCCATGTCCGCGGTGGGCTCTTACCCCACCCTTTCACCCTTACTCCGCCAAGCGGAGCGGTTTGCTTTCTGTGGCACTTTCCCTGAGGTCGCCCTCGCCGGACGTTATCCGGCACCGTATTTCCGTGGAGCCCGGACTTTCCTCCCCCCGCGGCCTTTCGGCACTTGCGGAGAGCGGCTGCCCGGCCAACTGGCACGCGCTCCTTAAACCAGCCCGCCGCAGCGCGCCAGAAAAAACGGCAGGGTTTTTCAGCTGCCAACAGGGCAGATCGGAGCAAGGCGGTCCTGGCGCACCCGATCTAGCGAAACGCGACGGAGAAATCCGCATCGTATTCGGGCTCGTCGATCCGGCCGTTGAGCACGAGGACCGCGCCGAGCCGACCGATCTCGTCGGAGCTCTTCGCCGCCTGGCCGTTGCCGCCGGTGACGACGGCGATACGGCTCCCCTCGGCAAAGCCGATATAGGGCAGCCCGTGGCGGGTGAACGAGGTGACGCAGGGCGAAAAGTGGGTGGAGACCGGCTGGAAGCCGGGCATCACCTCGGCCAGCAGCCCGCGCAGATGCTCCGCCGTTGTCGCGCTGCCCGGCCCGCGGAACCATTGCCGCACCGCCGCTTCGCCCTCGAGGATCCTGTCGGTCGGATCGCCGCCGATCTTGATGTGATGCTTGCCGTCCGCATAGCCGACCGGTGGCAGCAGGTAGTAGCTTTTCTCCTGCTCCGGCGCCGCGCCGATCAGCGACGGCATGCGCTCGAAACCAGACAGATCGCTGCTTGCCACCTCGGCAAAGAATACGGTTCGCGCCTTAACGGTGAGATCGATCGGCCGCGACAGGAGTGCTGCGGAAATCGAGAACCCGCCGGCGGCAACGATCACCCGGCCTGCCACGAAACGCTTTCCGTCGACGGTCGCGACAACCACACGGTCGCGCTCCTCCGCCACGGTCACAACCTCGCTGCGCACGATCCGGGCTCCCGCCTTCTCGGCGCATACCGTCTGCGCCGCGACCAGCGCCCGCGGGTTGATGTAGCCGGCCCCGCGCCTCTCGTGAACGCCAGCGGTGCCATCGGGGAAACGGAACCAGGGAAAACGCTGCGACAGCGCCTCGCCATCGTAGAGCGGCGCCTCGACGCCAAGCGCGTCGCGCGCCTTCTCGACCTGTTCGATATAGTCGTAGGAAGATCCGGGCGCCGGCCCGGCGATCAGGCAGCCGACTTCGTGGTAGAAGCCGATGCCGCTTTCGTCTTCGATTTCGCCGTAACGCTCGATCGAGCGTCTGGCGAGCCGCGCCCACACTGGATCGTCATCGATCGTGCGGGTGATGCGGGCATTGTCGTAGTGGCTCGAAAAGACGCCGGTATGATTGGCCCAGTCCGTCGGCTCATCAGGTCCGATCAGCGCGACCTTGGCTCCCGAAAGCGCCAGGTGGCGGGCGGCCGCAGCACCCATCATGCCCTTGCCGACGACAATGAAATCAAAGCTTTCCGACATGCCGGTCCTCGTCCCTTTTGCTCAAGGGAGATAGCATGCCGGCGCCTGTATGACACGATGGTTGTAGGGTTTTTCCCTGTGCGCCGGAACGCGAGACCTGTCCGGCTAGAGCATCCGCCATCGCCGGATATGGCTGGCGGATGAAGCTCTTCGTTGACTGCATGTTTCCATTGATCGTAGCCGGTTAACGGACAAAAACATGCAGAAAATCAAAGTGCTACAGCGACCTTTGCGCGTCTGATAAGACGCGCGGCGCTTTCGCCAAGCGAAAGAACGCGCCGGCGCTCGTCATGCAATCGATCAGTCGATGATGTTCTGCACCTTGCCGCAGTAGCGCTTGGAAACCGGGTTCATGCGCTTGGCGCCGTGGCCGGCATTGTACTTGAGAACCGTGCCGCACGTCGTACCGCCGGACAGCTCATGCGCCATGGCGAGGTACTTCATGCCGAACTTGATGTTGGTTTCCGGATCGTAGAGACCCTTGGAGGAACCGGAATAGCCCATCATGCGAGCGGTAGCAGGCTTGATCTGCATCAGGCCGATTTCGCCGGCGCTGCCGCGTGCCTTGGGATTGAAATTGCTTTCGACCTTGACGATCGCATGCGCCAGATCGACCGGAACGCCGTATTGCTTGGCGTAGGACTTGATCAGACCCGTGTACTGGACGTTCGAGACGAGATCCGGCTTGGGATAGCCTGTGGTCCGGGTGACGGACTGGATGGATGAGGTCTTGATGGTCTTATCGACATTCCCCGCATACGACGTACCCATCCCGGCGAAGAACATGCCAAGGCATGCCGCCACCGCAGCAACAGACGATATTCTCATTTAGTTTGAATTCTCCGGCCTGGGGAATGGACCGAAGCGCACCCCGCTTCGAACCTCACTTCCCGATCGTTTCATTCACAGGAAGTGAGCGTTGCGCCCTGATACCCCTGCAGTTCCAATGGGGCCGGAAATGAATGCCGCATCATGGTAAACATGTGGCAAAGCTAAAAAAACATGCCAAGAATATCTGCAGAAGTGCCGTTTTGACGAAAAAATCTTCCGCGTCAGGCGATGAATTGCGGCAGGCTGGAAAGCAGCCGGTGGAGCGTATCGAGGGTTGAGATGTCGGCGATGCCATCGACCCTTTGTTGTCGGAAGTGCCGCTGGAACGCCGCGACCGAGCCCTCGGTCTTTTCACAGAATTCGCCAGTTACATCAATGCCATAACCGTAGAGCGACAGCATCGACTGGATGGCCTCCACCGGCTGGCCCTGGTCACCGCGCTGGAAAAAGCGTCCGCCGCCGATCGGGGCCGGTTCCACCCAGTGCCCGACCCCTTCGCGATGAAGAATGTGCCAGGGAAATTTTTCTCCCGGATCGACCTTGCGAATGGGGGCGATATCGCTGTGTGCGAGCACTCTCTCGGGCGCGATCGACCAGCGGTCGCCGCAGTCCCGACACAATTCCACAACTGCCGCGATCTGTTTTTCCGGAAAGTCCGGCAGACCGCCCGGGTGACCCGGGTTGGCGATCTCTATTCCGATCGAACAGGAATTGATATCGGTCTCGCCCTTCCAATAGCTCTTGCCGGCATGCCAGGCGCGGCGCGCCTCCGGCACGAGTTGATCGACGCGCCCATCCTCGTGGACGAAGTAATGGCTGGAGACCTGGCTTTCCTCGCGGCAAAGCCATTCGAGCGCCGAAGCGCCCGTCGGCATGCCGGTATAATGCAGAACGATCATATCCGGGGCGCGCTGGTCGACGCGGTCGCCGAAATTGGGCGACGGCATGAAGCGTGCACCCGGATAGTCGCAGTATTTGGAGGTCATGCGGCTCGGCGTTCTTTCTCGATCGCCTCGTAGGCGGCATTCAGTGCCGCCATGCGATCATTGGCGATCGCGTGGAATTCGTGCGGTACGCCGCGCGCAACCAGCATGTCCGGATGGTTCTCCGAAACGAGTACCCGGTAGCGCCTGCGGATATCGGCGAAGTCATCCTTACGCGAAACACCGAGCACCTGATAGGGGTCGCGGCCGTCACCATGGACATGACGGGCCATGATGCGCTCGAAATGTCCCTCGTCCATGCCGAAGATGTCTGCCACGCGCAACAGGAAGGCGAGCTCGCGCTCATGCACGGCGCCATCCGACTTGGCGATGTGGAACAGGCCGTCGACGATATCCTCGAGGATCGGGCAATTCCTTTCGCAGGACGAACACAGCGACGCCATCTTCTCCGCATAGGCCTCGTAACCGGCGACGTCCTGGCGCGCCAGGTTATAGAGACGCGCGACGTTCTGCGCCTGATCCGGCGGAAACTGGAAGATGTCGCGGAAGGCGTCGACCTCGGCCTCGGTCACGATGCCGTCGGCCTTGGCCATCTTGGCCGAAAGCGCGATCATGGCGACGGAGAAGGCCACCTTGCGCCGTGTTTCCGGATCGCCCTCGAACAGGGTGCGCACGGCCTCGACCACGCCGGCAAGCGCATTGCCGGTGGCGATAACGATCTTGAGGAGGCTGTCCCAAAATGACATGCGAGGTTCCCTGTCTCTCCACTCTATAGCATGGACCGATGTGGTGGCAAATTGCAAGCGGTGGACGGCCCAGACCACGAGGATGACGAATTTGTGATGGCCCCTCACTATTGTCAATCCATCGATTGGAACTTGCGACAGTCAGCCGATGGAAAGCTGTTCCCGCGGGAACAGCCATCAAATAAAAAAGAGATGTCATCGCGGCCCGAAAAGGCAGCAATTCCACCGTTCGCAACAGCCAGCCTGCGCGCCCGCGGGCAGCGCACCCTGCGACAATCCGCGCGCACCTGCCCTGCCCGCAATTCCGGCGCTCAATGGCTCCTTGCGGCAGCAGCTCGACACAACATCCACAGACCCGTCATTTAATTTCCATCCGATTTGCGTTATGGAGGCCCCACCCATCGCATGCCAAAGTCCCGAGGAGGAAACATGGCCAAGAAAAAAGTCGCAATGCTGACGGCCGGCGGGCTCGCGCCCTGTCTGTCATCTGCCGTTGGGGGGCTGATCGAGCGCTACACCGACGTCGCGCCCGAATATGAGCTGGTCGCCTATCGCTCCGGCTACCAGGGCGTGCTCTTAGGCGACCGCATCGAGATCACCCGCGACATGCGCGAGAAGGCGCATCTCCTGCACCGCCATGGCGGCTCGCCGATCGGCAACAGCCGCGTCAAGCTCACCAACGCGGCCGACTGCGTCAAGCGCGGCCTCGTCAAGGATGGCGAGAACCCGCTGCGCATCGCCGCAGAGCGGCTTGCCAATGACGGCATCTCGATCCTCCACACGATCGGTGGCGACGACACCAATACGACCGCGGCCGACCTTGCCGCCTATCTCGGCGCCAACGGCTACAACCTGACCGTGGTTGGCCTGCCGAAGACCGTCGACAACGACGTCGTGCCGATCCGCCAGACGCTCGGCGCCTGGACGGCCGCCGAATACGGTGCCCGCTTCTTTGACAATGTCAGCAACGAGCAGAGCGCCGCACCACGCACGCTGGTCGTCCATGAGGTCATGGGCCGCCATTGCGGCTGGCTGACCGCGGCCACCGCCCGCTCCTATATCCAGACGATCGACGACAAGGAGTTCGTCGACGGCTTCATGATGAACCGCCAGATGAAGAACATCGACGGTCTCTACCTGCCGGAGATGAAGTTCGATCTGCAGGGCGAAGCCGATCGCCTGCGTAAGATCATGGACCGCACGGGCTTCGTGACGCTGTTCGTCAGCGAAGGCGCCTGCCTCGACGCGATCGTCACTGAGCGGGAAGCGGCCGGCGAAACGATCAAGCGCGATGCCTTCGGCCACGTGAAGATCGACACGATCAATGTCGGCAACTGGTTCTCGAAGCAGTTTGCAGCACTGCTCGGCGCCGAGCGCGCGATGGTGCAGAAGTCCGGTTACTACGCCCGCTCGGCCCCTGCCAACGGCGACGACCTGCGCCTGATCCAGAGCATGGTCGACCTCGCCGTCGAAAGCGCGCTCAACAAGGTCTCCGGCGTCACCGGTCACGACGAGGACCAGGGCGGCAAGCTGCGCACGATCGAGTTCCCGCGCATCAAGGGCGGCAAGCAGTTCGACACCTCGGTCAAGTGGTTCGGCGACGTGATGGACGTCATCGGCCAGAAGTGGCAGGCGCAGAAGCACTGACCATGCGAACCCCGGCGGGTGCGTATGCCGCCCGCCGACAACGCCTGATTTAAAAGATTGACGGCTCCGCGTTTCCATGGCTGGCTCGGCCAATTCATTGCCGAGATTTAGTTAAACGCGGAGCTTTTTCATGTCCTTTGAACATTGGTTTGCCTTTGCCGCAGCCTCTGCCGTGCTGCTCGCCATCCCCGGCCCCACCATTCTTCTCGTGATCTCCTATGCGCTCGGCCACGGCCGCAAGACCGCAGGTGCCACCGTCGCCGGTGTGGCGCTCGGCGATTTCACCGCCATGACCGCGTCCATGCTCGGCCTCGGTGCGCTGCTGGCGACCTCAGCGGCGATCTTCACCGTGCTGAAATGGGTAGGGGCGGCCTATCTCATCTGGCTCGGCATCAAACTCTGGCGCGCGCCGGTCGCAGCCGGCGGCGATGCCGACGTCGAAACCACCCCCACCGAGCGCCCGCTGCGCATCTTCTTTCACACCTATGCGGTCACCGCGCTCAATCCGAAGAGCATCGTCTTCTTCGTCGCCTTCCTGCCGCAGTTCCTCGACCTTGGTCAGCCGCTCTTTACCCAGATGGCGATTTTCGAGCTCACTTTCCTGACGCTCGCGATCGTCAATGCCAGCCTCTACGCGGCCCTTGCGACCGCGGCGCGCAGCACGATCTCGCGGCCTAATATTCTCCGCATCGTCAACCGCGCCGGCGGCTCCATGCTCATCGGCGCAGGGCTTCTGACGGCGACGATGAAGCGCGCCTCGGCGTGAAAATGTCGCCCGCGCTTGCCGCCGCCAGCCTCATAGGTTAATGGAGATTCACTCTTGGCGGCTGGCAACCGCTGATTTGCAGGGGCTACGGGGCCCAGAAGCACGAAAGTGACAGAATGGCGAAGTACCGTATTTCCCTTACCAAACAGACGTTTGGCGTGGCAGCTATACTGTCGGCGACCATCGTCTCGGGATGCTCAACGGTAGAGCACACGTCGCTCGAAGAACTGACGGCCGTGCAGACGGTCACCCCGCTCGCAAAGCCCGGCACTGAAATGACGGCCTACGCGCTGCCCACGCCTGATGGTGTGGCCACCGCAACGAGCGCTGCGCTTATGGCACAGACGGCAGCCCAGGCATCGGGCATCGCGGTCACCTATCCGGTCGCGGCTGACCTGGCGCAAGGCGCCGAAGCCGCCCCCTCGATGGTCGCGGTCCCCGCTGCCAAGCCGGGCGACTCCATGGCGCTTGCCATGGTTGCTCCGACAGCGCAAACGAATGCGACCGCTGCCATCGCCGCCGCCGAAACCCCGCTGTCGGGCGACGCGACGCAACTGGCGGCAGCGGCCGCTTCGCCCGCCGCGACCAAGACGGCCCGCGTCCAGGATCTTCCGGTTTCGACGCTCGCAGTTGCCGCCGCGATGGAATCGGACTTCGACACCGGCGAGCCCGTCGGTCTCGAAACGCTGGTCGCCAACCGCATGATCGTGCCGACCGAGCGTCCGAAGACCGGTGTCATCGGCTCGACGGTCGCAGCCGTTGCCAGCGTCATTCCGGATTCGATGAAGCTCACCAAGGCGCCGACCAGCTCGCGTCCCGACCTCGACAAGCTGATCAAGTATTATGCCGATCTGAACGATATTCCGGTCGAGCTGGTTCACCGCGTCGTCAAGCGCGAGAGCAACTACAATCCGCGCGCCTACAGCAAGGGCAATTACGGCCTGATGCAGATCCGCTACAATACCGCCAAGGGCCTCGGCTATGACGGTCCGGCGGAGGGCCTGTTCGACGCCGAAACCAACCTCAAATACGCGACGAAGTATCTGCACGGCGCCTGGATGGTGGCCGACAACCAGCACGACGGCGCGGTCAAGCTCTATGCCAGCGGCTACTACTACCACGCCAAGCGCAAGGGACTTCTCGACGAACTCGGCATGAAGTAAGCGAAGCCCGCTTACTGATATTCGAACCGTTTTATGAGGCGCTCAATCGAGCGCCTCTATTATTTTGGCGTTGAGCTTCTGTACGTCGTAGCCGAGCCTCGAAGGCGTGAGCCCCAGCCGGACCACCGCGAGCTTCAGCGAAGGCACCAGCATGATCGCCTGGCCGTCATGGCCGAGCATCCAGAAGGCGTCCGCCGGGAAACTGCCGGAACCGGCGCGCACGCCGTTTTCCTCCAGCCACACCTGGCCCTGGCCGTATTTGCCACCTGAAGCCTTGGCCGGCGCGCGCATGAAGGCGACGTAGTCCTTCGGCAGCATGGCCCTCCCCTTCCAGACGCCATCCTGCAATAGGAACTGCGCGAAGCGCGCCCAGTCCTGCGCGGTGGCATACATATAGGACGAGCCGACGAAGGTGCCGCTCGCATCGGTTTCGAGCACGGCGCTGCTCATGCCCAAGGGCGCAAACAGCGCGTCATGCGGGAAGGCAAGTGCGGCCGCTGGATCATCGAAGGTCCACATCCAGATACGCGACAGCAACGTGCTCGTGCCGCTGGAATAGCTGAACGTCGCGCCGGGATCGGACGTCAGCGGTTTGGTGGCCGCATAACCCGCCATGTCCTTCTCGAGATAGAGCATGCGCGTCACGTCGGTGACGTCGCCATAGTTCTCGTTGAATTCGAGACCGCTCTGCATGCCCATCAGATCGGCAAGCGTGATGCTGGCCCGTTCGTCGCTCGCCCACTCCGGCAGGAGCCCGGCACGCGCCACTTCCAATCGGCCCTCGGCCACACGCAGTCCGATCAGCGCCGCCGTGACCGATTTCGTCATCGACCAGCCGAGCAACGGCGTCGAGCGGTCAAAGCCCCGACCATAGTTCTCGGCGACCAGGCGGCCATCGCGAATGACGGCAATCGCCCGCGCGCCCGGACCGGCGAGATCGGCATCTTCGATAAGTCTCTGCAGGGCGGGATCGATCGCGGCTCCCTCGCCTTCCGGCCAAGGTGCTTCGGAAGCCGGCGCCGCCACAGCCGCCGCGGTCGTGATCGGCGGCAGGCTCGTGCCGCCGCCGTCCGGCAGGCTCGTGCATCCTGCGCCCGGCCGGTAGGCGGCGTAGCCCGCCGCTGCAAAGCCGAGGATCCGTGCGGTCACCATCTGTTTTTCCGGTTCGACGGCAACCTTCACCAGCTTCAGCAAGGGGTGTCCCGGCGCCTGGACATCATCGGCCAGCACCGACTGGGCATCGCGTCGCGCAATGAAGACATTGGAGCAGACGATCTTCGCGGCGTACCCATCGCCGACCTTGAGCAATTCCGGCGGCGCGAGCGCGAGCCAACCGAACAGCGCGACGACACCCAACACCAGCGCCGCACCTGATATCCTCAACATGCGTCTCATGCGTTCCCTCCGGCCGTCTCAAATATCCTTGGAGTCTTGCCGACCAAGGACAGAAAGATGCAGCAATTCAAACAGCGGTGGTACTGGTCCGATGGGACGCGCGGTCGCTGTCGAGTTGCAGAGAGAACCAGCATTTCGCCGACAGGAAAAGCCCGCAGACTGCAAGTTTCCAATTTCTGGGGAATGGGGACCCTGGAGTGCTGGTCCCGCGGCGTTAGGCCGAGCGTCGCAAATCCGCCGCTTCGCCTGTCTCAGGCAATGCCGCCACATCCGTGAGCGCCGGCGATATCCACGGACCGCGGACTTCCGCGGCGCCGCTTGCCTGCGCGCAATCCATCTCGCTTTGCTTTTCGATGCCGCGCACGGCGATCGGCAGGCGCAGTACCTGGCCGGTCTTGATGAGGCAGGCGAGCAGCGCAACGCTGCGCTCGCTGCCGTGGGTCGCCCGGATGGCGGTAAGATCGATGGTCACCTGGTCGGGCTGCAGTTCGGCAATCAGGTTCAAGGGCAAGGATGAACCGGCGCCGCCGCCAAGCACAATCCGCACACCAAGCGCGCGCAACCCCTGGAGATTTTCGGAAATCAGGGCGAGATCTTCGGTCGAAAAGTCCCCGGTGATCTCGATCGTCAGGCGTCCCGGCGGCAAGCTCGCCTCGGCGAGGCATTGCCTGACCTGCGCAACAAAGTCTCGATCCTTGAGTTGCGGGGCGAAGGGGGCGACCGTCAGTCCGGTCGGCGAAGCCCAGCGGGCAGCCTCCGTGCAGGCCGCCTGAAGTGTCCAATAGCCAAGCGAAAGCGCACTCGTGCTCTGCTCAGACGGCTCTATGAAGGCTTCCGCGCCGATGACGCCGCGAAGCGGGTGCCGCCAGCGCAGCAGCGCCTCGAAAGCGCGGATGGCTCCGCTTGCCGTCCCGGCAATCGGCAGGAATTCGAGGAAGAATTCGTCGTCCTCGAGCCCGCGTGCCACATCGCGCTCGGCCTCCGCCCGCTGCCGGGCGGCGTGGGTCAGCGTTTCCGAGTGGAAGGCGTGGCTGTTGCCGCTCATCGCCTTCGCCTCGTAGAGCGCCAGGTCCGCACGCTTCAGCACGTCGCCCGTCGCCGTATCGCTTCGCTCGACGAAGGCGATGCCGATGCTGCAGCCGGATGCGACCCGTGCATCGCCAAGATCGAACGGCGCTTCGAACAATGCCTTTACCCGCATTGCGAGTATTTCCGCTTCGACCTGTGACGCGGCATCGGCCGCTGCAAGCACGAACTCATCTCCGCCGAGCCGGTAGACGGTTGCCTCCCCGGAAAAGGCGCGCCTCAGCCGGGCGCCGAAGAGTGCAAGCAGCCGGTCGCCGGCATCGTGACCCATCGTATCGTTGATCGCCTTGAACCGGTCGAGATCAAGTAGGAGCAGGGCATTGCGCTCGAAGGCCGGCCCTTCGGCACAAAGCGCCTGACGAATGTCCGCTTCCAGCGCCGCGCGGTTTGCGAGCCCTGTGAGCTTGTCGCGGTGGACTTCGTGGCGCAAGCGCCGCTCGGCGCGGCGGGCTGCATGCAACTCGTGTTCGAGGCGGCGCGAGTAACGCCAGCGATAGAAGGATCCGCCGAGGAGGAGCGGCATGGCGCCAGCCGCAAGCATTGCCGGAACATCCCAATGCGATTGTTTTGCGAGCACGGTTTCCGTCGCCAGCCACACCGCGGAAACCAGAGCCCCCAATGCCGCGCCGGCAGCCGCAAATCGCTGCTCGGGCTTCGGCAGAAACGTTCCTAACATCATGTCGACGCCCCCGAATATAAGCCGGTGCTAGCACGCCAGGGTTTAATGATTTCTTATGGGTGAAAAATAGTATGGCGGCCGTTCGAGCGCGCTCTGGGGGCTGTGGAAACCTCGTCATCAAAGTGTAGCGGAGTCACTTTAGAAGCGGCTAAGTTTCAACTGGATGACCGGCAGAGATGACCGAACTAGCCCCCGACGTCGGCTTTGGCAGAAAAAATCCGAAGCTGAAAAACGCCCTGCTCCAGCACAAGACCTTTTCCCTTGCCGGCCTCTCGGAGCGTCTCTTCGGCCTGCTTTTTTCCGGTCTTGTCTACCCGCAGATCTGGGAAGATCCGATCGTCGACATGGAAGCGATGCAGCTCGGCCCGGAGCACCGGATCGTCACTATCGGCTCCGGCGGCTGCAATATGCTGACCTATCTGTCGGCCGGCCCGCGCAAGATCGACGTCGTCGACCTCAACCCGCACCACATCGCGCTGAACCGCCTCAAGCTCGCGGCCTTCCGCCATCTGCCGAGCCACAAGGATGTCACGCGTTTCCTGGCGACCCAGGGCACGGCCACCAACGTCCAGGCCTTCGACCTCTTCATTGCGCCGAAGCTCGACACCGCGACGCGCAGCTACTGGAACGGCCGCGACCTGACCGGCCGCCGCCGCATCGGCGTCTTCGGCCGCAACATCTATCGCACCGGCCTGCTCGGCCGCTTCATTGCCGCAAGCCACCTGCTCGCCCGTCTACACGGCGTCAACCCGGAAGAATTCGTCCAGGCCGGCTCGATGCGCGAGCAGCGGCAATTCTTCGACGAGCGCCTGGCACCGCTTTTCGATCGCCCCGTCATCCGCTGGATTACCGGCCGCAAGAGCTCGCTATTCGGGCTTGGCATCCCGCCGCAGCAGTTCGACGAGCTGGCAAGCCTCAGCAGCGAGAAGTCGCTCGCCGCCGTGCTGCGCCATCGGCTTGAAAAGCTCACCTGTCACTTTCCGCTGCGGGAAAACTACTTCGCCTGGCAGGCCTTTGGGCGCCGCTATCCGCTGCCGCACGAAGGCGAGCTACCGCCCTACCTCAATGCCCGCGCCTACGAGGCGATCCGCAACAATGCCGAGCGTGTCGAGGTCCACCACGCAAGCTACACCGAGCTCCTGGCGAGCAAGCCGGCGGCTTCCGTCGACCGCTACATCCTGCTCGATGCCCAGGACTGGATGACCGACCAGCAGCTCAACGATCTCTGGACCGAGATCACCCGCACGGCCGATACCGGCGCGATCGTCATCTTCCGCACGGCGGCAGAAGACAGCATCCTGCCCGGCCGTGTCTCCTCGGCCCTGCTCGACCAGTGGCACTACGATGCCGAAGCATCGGTCAAGCTCGGCGCCGAAGACCGCTCCGCCATCTATGGTGGTTTCCACATCTATCGGAAGAAGGCTTGAGCCGATGCGTGAGGCCGGGATTTCGCACGCGCGGCGCATGGACCACATGTACCGCTACCAGCGGCATTTCTACGATCTGACGCGGAAGTACTATCTCTTCGGCCGCGACACGCTGATCCGGGAGATGAACCCGGCCCCCGGTGCCTCTGTGCTCGAAGTCGGCTGCGGCACCGGGCGCAATCTGGCGCTGATCGGCCGCTGCTTCCCTTCGGCCCGTCTCTTCGGCCTGGACATTTCCTCGGAAATGCTGACCTCCGCCGATGCAAAGCTCAACCGTAGCGGCAAGCGCCGTGCCGAACTTCAGGTCGCCGACGCCACGGATTTCGACCCCGCCATCTTCGGCGAGCGCGGCTTCGATCGCATCGTCATCTCCTATTCGCTGTCGATGATCCCCGATTGGCAGAAGGCGATCGATGCGGCCATCGCCGCGCTCAATCCAGGCGGCTCGCTGCACATCGCCGATTTCGGCCAGCAGGAGCGCCTGCCGGCGAGCTTCCGCCGCGCGCTGCACGGCTGGCTCGATCGCTTCCATGTCACGCCACGCGCAAACCTCTTCGAGGTTCTGCGCGAGAAGGCGAGAGTAAACGGCGCCGATCTCGAACGCCGCGCGATCGGTCGCGGCTACGCCTGGCTTGCGGTCTATCACCGCCCGGCGGTCGCAATCGCCGCCTGAACCGGGACCCGGTCGCGCAGTCGGCTGGCGACCGCCCTTATCTCACGTCGCCAGAGAGCACCGAAATCACCAAAGGGATTTCGCGTTGGAGTAGAAATCGGCGAACTCCCGCCCACCTGCAATTCCCGCTTGAGCTAACCCAATTTTTACGATGATATGGTGAAGATGAGGTTCACGCCTCGCGGGGGAAATCACCGATATGAAAGCCATCGTGTGAGGCAGGATCGTCGCTCGTCTCTAGACAGGTACCTCATGCGCCGGCTTCTTCTGGCTCTACTGCCCATTGCCACCCTCCTTTCCGCCTGTTCGTCGACCGATTACGACCTGATGCAGACGGCATCGATCCCGCCGCGCTTCCAGGATACGGACCCGCAGAACTTCGGCGACCGCACCCCGCAGCACCACAACATCCACGGCATCGACGTCTCCAAATGGAATGGTGATATCGACTGGATGAAGGTGAAGAATTCGGGCGTCTCCTTCGCCTTCATCAAGGCGACGGAAGGCAAGGACAGGGTCGACACGCGCTTCAACGAATATTGGCAGCGGGCGCGTGCCGCCGGCATCCCCTACGCGCCCTATCACTTCTACTATTTCTGCTCGACCGCCGACGATCAGGCCGACTGGTTCATCGCCAATGTGCCGAAAAGCGCGGTCTATCTGCCTCCGGTGCTCGACGTCGAATGGAACGGCGAATCGAAGACCTGCCGCCACCGCCCGACTCCAAGCGAGGTCCGCGCCGAGATGAAGCACTTCATGGATCGCCTCGAAGCCCATTACGGCAAGCGCCCGATCATCTACACCTCGGTCGACTTCCACCGGGACAATCTCGTCGACCAGTTCAAGGACTATCACTTCTGGGTGCGCTCGACCGCCAAGCACCCGAAAGACGTCTATGTCGAGCGCCGCTGGGCCTTCTGGCAGTACACCAGCACCGGCGTTATCCCGGGCATCGACGGCAGTACCGATATCAATGCCTTCGCCGGCTCGGCGAAAAACTGGAAGAACTGGGTCGCAGCAGTCTCACAGCCGAAGTAAGACTGGCATTCTTGCCGGCAACCGCGGCAAGGCACCCCATTTTCTTCTTTCGGTCATAATGCTCTGGAAGAGCAAAGGCAGATTTACAGCGCCCGCACATCTCCAAGGACGCGCAAAGGTCGCTGTAACATTTTTGAACCGCTGCATGATTTGTCCCTAAATCGGTGACGATTTAAGGCGTTATGCAGGTCATCCAGCAATTTGGCTGCCCGTGGTGGTGTCTCCCGCACCCCGCGGCCAAAGAAAGGAATTATGATGATCCGGACTACCCGGCACGCCCTGGCCTCCGTCGCCCTCCTGGCGCTTACCGCCTCCACCGCCTTCGCCCAGACCGCGCCCCAGACGGGCACGCAGAGCGCCGCTCCGGCTGCTGCCTGCGGCGGCGACCTCGGCGCGTTTCTTCAGGGCGTGAAGGCCGAAGCTGTCGCCAAGGGTGTTCCGGCCGATGTCGCCGATCGTGCGCTCGCAGGCGCCGTGATCGACCAGAAGGTGCTGAGCCGCGACCGCACCCAGGGCGTCTTCAAGCAGACCTTCACCGAGTTCTCCAAGCGCACGGTCAGCAAGTCGCGCCTCGATATCGGCCAGCAGAAGATGAAGGAATATGCCGACGTCTTCGCCCGCGCCGAGAAGGAATTCGGCGTGCCGGCCCCCGTCATCACCGCCTTCTGGGCGATGGAAACCGACTTTGGTGCCGTGCAGGGCGACTTCAACACCCGCAATGCTTTGGTGACGCTCTCGCACGACTGCCGCCGCCCGGAAATGTTCCGACCGCAGCTGATCGCGGCCATCGAGATGGTCCAGCACGGCGATCTTGACCCGGCAACGACCACCGGCGCCTGGGCCGGCGAGATCGGCCAGGTGCAGATGCTGCCGGAAGACATTATCGCCTATGGCGTCGATGGCGACGGCGATGGCCACGTCAACCTGAAGAAGAGCTCGCCTGACGCGATCCTGACCGCGGCCAAGTTCATCCAGAGCCTCGGCTTCAAGGCTGGCCAGCCCTGGATCCAGGAAGTCAGCGTTCCCGAAGAACTCCCCTGGGAAAAGACCGGCCTGCAGACGGGCATGAAGGCTTCGGACTGGTTCGCGCTCGGCGTCAGCCCACGCGACGGCAACACCGCCAACGGCAATCTCGAAGCCTCGCTGGTGCTGCCGCAGGGCCGCAAGGGTGTGGCCTTCCTGACCTACCCGAACTTCAACGTCTATCTCGAGTGGAACCAGTCGTTCATCTACACGACCTCGGCCGCCTACTTCGCAACCCGCCTCGCCGGCGCGCCGACCTATGAAGGCGGCAACCCGGAACCGGGCCTCGACGATGTCGCCATGAAGGCGCTGCAAACCAAGCTCCAGACGCTCGGCCACGACGTCGGCAAGGTCGACGGCATCCTCGGCTCCGGCACCCGCGCCGCACTCCAGAAGGAGCAGCTCCGCCTCGGACGTCCCGCCGACGGCTGGGCCACGTTGGAACTCTTGAACGCGCTCTAGAGCAATTCCAGGAAAAGTGTGAAACGGTTTTCCGTCCGGAATTGCGCAATTTCAAACAGTTGGAGCAATTCGCCGTTTCAATGAAACAGTGAAATGCTCTAAAGCCTGTCGCGCAAAAGTGCGCAGCGGTTTTGCGACAACGACATGCGAAATATCAAGAACTTAAAGCGCACGGAGCAAATCTGAAAAATCGCGACGCGCTTTAGGTGAACCTCG
The DNA here is from genome assembly GCF_001429285.1 of Ensifer sp. Root278. Lineage (GTDB taxonomy): Bacteria > Pseudomonadota > Alphaproteobacteria > Rhizobiales > Rhizobiaceae > Ensifer. Next base: position 317,199 of record NZ_LMJJ01000040.1, on the reverse strand, counting down.
GGCCACCGATGTGGCTCGTGCGCAGGATGCATCACCCCGGGGATCGGAACCGATCTCCGGGGTTTCTTGTATCTGCGGTCCAGGCGCCACGACCGCAGATGGGACCGCCCATGCCCGAACGCCCCCTTGCTCACGAATACGACAAGAACCGGGTGGTCCCGGCGAAGGCGCCGGGCTATGAAATAATCGTCAGATCGCAACCGGTCCGGGAATGTCGGGCGCAGCTTTTGCGCCACGATCACGATTCTCCGCCTGGGCGAGGCTGACGGACGATGCAATCAGCACGGACAGGCACACCCATGAATGCGCGAGCCACAGTCGACGGCCATCAGATGAGCGTCAGAACCTGGGCGCTGCTCGCCCTGCTCGGTCTCATCTGGGGCGGGTCCTTCTTCTTCGCCCGCGTGGCCGTTGCCCATGTGCCGCCATTCACGCTGGTGGTGCTGCGTCTGGGCCTGGCGGCACTTGCGCTGCATCTCTATATCCGCGGCCGCTTCGGCATGTATCAGGCACTTTCCGGACGCTGGCGTGAATTTGCGCTGATGGGACTGATCAACAACGCCATTCCGCACGCCTTCATTTTCCTCGGCCAGACCCAGATCGGCGCCGGCCTGGCGGCGATCCTCAACGCCACGACGCCGGTCTGGACCGTCATTATCGCCAACATGGCGACCGAGGACGAGAAGCTGAGTTCTGCCAAGATCGCCGGCTGCCTGCTCGGCCTTGCCGGTACCGTGGTGCTGATCGGGCCGAGTGCGGTTGCCGGCCTGTTCGGTACGACGAGCGGCGTTCCGCTCTGGGCGCTCGTCCTTCCGGTGCTGGCCGCCGTCAGCTATGGCCTTGCGGCAACCTACGGCAAGCGCTTCCGAAATCTTGCACCGCCGGTGACGGCCGCCGGCCAGCTCACCGCTTCGACGCTGATGATGCTGCCCGTTGCGGCCTTCACGGATGCGCCCTGGACCTTGCCGATGCCGCCAATGGAAGCAACGCTTGCCATCCTCGGCCTCGCGTTCGTCTCGACCGCCTATGGATACATTCTCTTTTTCCGGATCATGGCGGAGGCCGGCGCCACCAACGCTTCGCTCGTCACCCTGCTGGTGCCGCCAAGCGCGATCCTGCTCGGCTATCTCTTCCTCGGCGAAACCCTGCAGGCGGCCGATGTCGGCGGAATGGCGCTGATCGCCCTTGGGCTCGCCGTGCTCGACGGCCGCATTCTGCGGCTCAAACGTGCCGTCTGAACGGGGAATCGAACCGCCGAATTCGTGCCCTTCTGAAACGCTCACGCACGGTTACAAACGTTTATATTAACCTTGCGGAAGCGATTGTGAAAAAAATGTGGCAGCCTGAAAAAGATAAATATCTCAATATTATAGCCCTGTGAATAAGGCCGCTCCCCCTCACGGATTTCGCACTGCAGCACAAGTTTCGCTTTAACACATCGTGATTTCGCCCTATGTTTTAACGCGTTAACGCAGGGAGGGTCATCCATGGGCCTTACACATTCGCTGAATGTCCTCATGATCAGTGCAGCGTTCGTATTCGTGGCCACGATGCTCTTCATCTGATGAGCGGCTGCTGAGAGTCCAAACCGAATAGGGACTTAAATTTCCGGAAATCCATTTTGCAGCACCAAGCAAACTAGACCGCCAAGAGAGCAAAGGGTCTAATCGCTGCGACAAACAAGAAAGCGCCTGAAGATCGATCTTCAGGCGCTTTCTTTTTGATGGTATTTCCGCCCGGGAAATCGGGTTCGGATCCTGGGTTCAGGCGGCGGCGCCCGCCGCCCTCGTCCGTGGCGCTTCGTCGAGAGCATTGTTCGCCTCGAGCGCCACCTGCTCGAAACCGACGAGATCCAGGACCGCGGTCACCAGCGGCGAACGGTTCATTGTGTAGAGGTGGAAGTCGCGAACACCGCGTCGGGCGAGATCGACGATCTGCTCGGCAGCGATATGGGTCGCCTCCTTGAAACGCTCGACCGGCTGGTCTTCCAGATGCACGAGCCGGGTGACGATCGCCTCCGGCACGCTCGCGCCACAGAGGCCGGCAAACTTCTGCACCTGCGCCAGATTGTTGATCGGCAGGATGCCCGGCACGATCGGAATGTTGATACCGGCGCGGCGCACCCGTTCGAGATAGCGCTCGAAATCGTTGTTGTCGAAAAAGAACTGGGTCAGTGCCCGGTTGGCTCCGGCATCGACCTTGCGCTTCAGCATGTCGATATCGGCGGCCACGTCAGGGCTCTCCGGATGCTTCTCCGGATAGGAGGAGACGGAAATCTCGATATCGTCGCCCCGCGCGCGGATCGCCCGCACCAGGTCGGTGCTGCTCGCATAGCCGTCCGGATGCGGCTGATAGGCGCTGCCGATGCCGCCCTGCGGGTCGCCGCGCAGCGCCACGAAATGGCGGACGCCATAATCGATGTACTCATCGATGACCGCATCGACTTCCGCCTTCGGTGCGCCGACGCAGGTCAGGTGCGCGGCCGTATTGGCAAAGCCCTTCTCCTCGACCATCCGCCGCACGGTCGTCAGCGAGCGCGCCTTGGTCGAGCCGCCTGCGCCGTAGGTAACCGTCACGAAGGCAGGACCGAAGATGGAAAGATCTCCCGCCGTCTGGAAGAGTTGCACTTCCATTTCGTCGGTCTTGGGGGGGAAGTACTCGAAGGAGAGCCTCAGATTGCCACGCTCGGCCGGATAAAGCGTCTGTGCCGTCATTCTCAAACTCCCCCTGCATGGACGCGCGGCCGCGGCGTTTCATTCTCATTCACGGCGCGCCGGTCGCGCGCCAGCCAGATCGTCACCGTCAGCTTTTCTTCCTCGGCCCCTTCCGGCGAAAGGTCCGTGGTCTTTTCGAGCACCAGGCCGGCCTTGGCGAGCCAATCGGAGATTACCTGATGCGAGAAGCCAAGGCGCGCATGGGCGTGTTCGTCGCGCAGATGCTCGAGCCCGTGCGGCGCAAAGTCGATGATGACAAGACGACCGCCCGGCATCAGCATGCGTGCAGCTTCCGCAATCGCCGCCTCCGGCTCGTCGAGGAAATGCAGCACCTGGTGAATGGTGACGAGATCGAAGGCGTGCCCGTCGAGCGGCAGGTTGAAGATATCGCCGTGGCGGATTGACGCCTTGGTAATGCCGGCGCGTTCGAGATTGGAGCGCGCCACGGCCAGCATGTCGCGGCTGGCATCAACGCCGACGCCGCGACGATAGAGCCCTTCGAAGAGCTGCAGGATGCGCCCGGTGCCGGTTCCGAGATCGAGCAGGCTCTCGACCGGTTCGTCGCCGACCATCTCGCGCAGCTTCGCCTCGACATCGCGCTCGCTGACATGCAGGCGGCGAAGCTCGTCCCAGCCGGCGGCGTTGCGGCTGAAATAGGCCTGCGCCTTCTCGGCCCTCGCCTTCTTCAGGGTGGTCAGCCGCGCCGCATCGCGCGAAAGCACCGCGTCGTCAGCGGACGCCGGCGCCAGCATGGCCCGCACGAGCCCAACACGGGCACCCTCCTGCCTGAGACGGAAATAGGCCCAGGCGCCTTCCTGATAACGGTCGATGAGCTCGACTTCGGCAAGCAGCTTCAGGTGCCGCGAAATACGCGGCTGCGATTGCCCGAGAATTTCGGTAAGATCGGTAACGGTGAGGTCGCCGGCGGCAAGCAAGGCGACGAGACGCATGCGGGTCGGCTCTCCTGCCGCCTTCAGCACGTCCACCAGCGCATCCAGACCCAGTTCTTTCTGAACAGCCATCGCGATCCCCATCAACACATAAAGATATGTTTATGTGATTTGCGAGGTCGGTGCAAGCGGATTTGCGCGGAGAGGCCAAACAATGACGCTTGCGGAACAGGGCATGCAAAGGAAAACGGGCGGAGCCTGCGCTTCGCCCGTTCCCGTACAATAGACTTTCAGTTCCAGCGTTCGCGGCGCTGCCGCGATGCACTGGGCGCCGCAAGGAAATGCGGCGCCTTGGCTCTGATCAGCGCGTCAGGCGCTTGTAGGTGACGCGCTTCGGGTTGACCGAGTCCGGGCCGAGGCGGCGGATCTTGTCCTTCTCGTAGTCTTCGAAGTTGCCTTCGAACCATTCGACCTGGCTGTCGCCTTCAAAGGCGAGGATGTGCGTTGCCAGGCGGTCGAGGAACATGCGGTCGTGGCTGATGATAACGGCGCAGCCGGCGAAGTTTTCGAGCGCGACTTCGAGTGCTGCGAGCGTCTCGGTATCGAGGTCGTTGGTCGGTTCGTCGAGCAGCAGCACGTTGCCGCCGGCCTTCAGCATCTTGGCGAGGTGAACGCGGTTGCGCTGACCACCCGAGAGGTTGCCGACCTTCTGCTGCTGGTCGCCGCCCTTGAAGTTGAAGGTCGAGCAATAGGCGCGCGAGTTCATCTCGTACTTGCCGAGCTTGATGACTTCGGCACCGCCGGAGATTTCTTCCCACACGGTCTTGTTGCCGTCGAGCGCATCGCGGCTCTGGTCGACATAACCGAGATGCACGGTGTCGCCGATGCGGATCGAGCCGCTGTCGACCTGCTCCTGGCCGGTGATCATGCGGAAGAGCGTCGTCTTGCCGGCGCCGTTCGCGCCGATGATGCCGACGATGCCGCCCGGCGGCAGCTTGAGCGACAGGCCGTCGATCAGCAGGCGATCGCCGTAGCCCTTGGTGACGCCCTCCATCTCGATGACCACCTGGCCGAGACGTTCGCCGACCGGGATGATGATCTGCGCGTCGCCCGGACGCTGGTTTTCCGCCGCGTTGACCAGTTCGTCATAGGAGCGGATACGCGCCTTGGACTTGGCCTGGCGGGCCTTGGGGCTCGATGCGATCCACTCCTGTTCGCGGGCGATCGCCTTCTGGCGGGAGGCCTCTTCACGGCCTTCCTGCTGCATGCGCTTGGCCTTGGCGACGAGGTAGGCCGAGTAGTTGCCTTCGTAGGGAATGCTGCGGCCACGGTCGAGCTCGAGGATCCAGCCGGTGACGTTGTCGAGGAAGTAGCGGTCGTGGGTGATCATCAGCACGGCGCCGGGATATTCGCGCAGGTGCTTTTCGAGCCAGGCGATGGTCTCGGCGTCGAGATGGTTGGTCGGTTCGTCGAGCAGCAAGAGGTCCGGCTGCGAGAGCAGCAGCTTGCAGAGAGCCACACGGCGCTTTTCACCGCCGGAAAGGCTGGTGACGTCGGCATCACCCGGCGGGCAGCGCAGCGCTTCCATGGCCATCTCGACCTGGCTTTCGAGATCCCAGAGGTTCTGGCTGTCGATGATGTCCTGGAGCTTGGCGCCCTCTTCCGCCGTCTCGTCGGAATAGTTCATCATCAGTTCGTTGTAGCGCTCGACGATCGCGGTCTTCTTGGCAACGCCTTCCATTGCGTTCTCAAGCACCGTCTTCGTCGGATCAAGCTGCGGCTCCTGCGGCAGATAGCCGACGGTGGCACCCTCGGCTACCCAGGCTTCGCCGGTGAATTCCTTGTCGAGGCCGGCCATGATGCGCAGAACCGTCGACTTACCGGCGCCGTTCGGGCCGAGGATACCGATCTTGGCGTCCGGGTAGAACGACAGATGAACGTTCTCGAGAACCTTCTTCGCGCCGTAGGACTTATTAAGTCCGGCCATATGATAGATAAACTGACGTGCCATAAGGGAATGCTCCGCAGGGAAAGGAAATTTGCCCGCTATGTAGGCGAATTATAGGAAGGGGGCAATGAGCAAAGGCATTCGCCTCGGCTTGTCCCCCCACCTATCCCATGCGGCAACCCTGCGCCTCCAGCACATTCGCTGCCGAAGAACAGTGCCTGCGAAGCGGCTCAGCTTCGCCCGGCCGTATCGGCAATACCCTTGGCGCATTTGAACTCGGTCGGCCCGGCCGCCTGGATCAGCGGCGCGAGGCTGGACGCCTTCATGACGTCGCCGGTCAGCCCGATCGTCAGCCCGGTGATGATGCTGCGCCCCTGAACCGTCTGGCATCGCATGCGCACCCGGTCGCCGGCGCCAGTGCCAAAACTCTGGTCGAAGGCTTGCTTGATCGTCGCCTCGTCGAGTTCGGAGCCGATGCGCTGACGGAACAGCGCGCCGACCGCCGAGCGGTTGAGCTCCTCCAGCATGCGCAGCTGCGCCGAGAAATAGTCGTCGACCGAGTCGCTCTGGCAGGTGCCGCTGCGCAGCCACTGGTGCCGGTCGAGGCCGGATTGCACGCCGGGCATGGCGATCAGCAGCCGCGCCGCCGTGTCGTCTGCCATGGCGAGTTTCGGCAGTTCAAGCCAACTGCCCTTGCGATCCTTCGCGCGCACCTCGGCCGTTACCCCGCAATAGCTTTTGCGCAGGGGCCAGAGGCCATGCAGCGAGAGATTGGTGGCGTCGAAACGCTCTGCGGTCTGGCTTTCGCATTCCTTGCGTTGCGGCCGCGTTTCGCAGAAGCCCGGCTGCCAGCTCACCGCCAGCACATATTCCGTGCGGCTGGTCGCGCCTTCGGAACCCCCTTGATCCGACATTTCCTCGCCGGCAGCAAAGGCGGCCGGCGCAAGGAACAGCGCCAACGCCGCCAGCAGTCCTGCCATCGGACCCGATATCGCCTTACAGAAACTAACCATGATATCCTCCTGCGGAAACAAAACAGGAACGAATATCGCTCAAAACGGGAAAATTGCAACTCTTAATTAAGATGAGCGCACATTCGCGTGTGACCTCATGCGCAACGAGCAACAAGCGGCGATTGCCTTTGCCTTGCAAATCGATTTGATATCGAATTGGTCTGTCGTTGTTGCCGGGGGAAATCGTGTTCGGGCAGGTGAAGACACATCAGAGCCCGACCGGAGCCACCTTGAGCTGGCGCCATTTCCCCGCGACCGCTCATGCGCGCGGCATCCTCCTCATCAGCCACGGCCTTGCCGAACATTCCGGCCGCTACGCCCGCTTTGCCGAAGCGATGGCCGCGCATGGCTTCCAGGTCTATGCCCACGACCATCGCGGCCATGGCGAGACGCGCGCGCCCGACGCCCCGCTCGGCATGTTTTCGAGCCGCGACGGCCTCGACAAGATCTTCGCCGATATCCGGGCTGTGCGCGAAATCGCGACCGCCGCCCATCCGGGTCTTCCCGTCATCCTCTTCGGCCATTCCATGGGCGGGCTGATTGCGCTGAACGCAGCCGAGGCTGATCCCGGCCTCTATGATGCGCTCGCCGTCTGGAACTCCAATTTCCGTCCCGGCCTCGCCGGCCGCGGCGGCCAGATGATCCTGAAAATCGAGAAGGCGCTGAAGGGTTCGGATGTGCCGAGCCCGCTCCTGACCAAGCTTACCTTCGGCATGTGGGGCGGCGCGATCAAGGATCGCAAGACCGATCTCGACTGGCTCTCGCGCGACGATGCCGAGGTCGCGAAATACGCGGCCGACCCGCTCTGCGGTTTCGATGCGACCGTCTCGCTCTGGCTCGACCTTTTCCGGCTATCCTTCGGCGGCGCCCGGCCCGACCGGCTGACGCGGCTCCGCAAGGACCTGCCCATTCATCTCGTCGGCGGCAGCGCCGACCCGTCAACCGAGATGGGCAATGCCATTCGCTGGCTCGGCGCCAAGATGAAAGCGGCCGGTCTGACCAACGTTACCGTCACCGTTTATGACGGCATGCGCCACGAGACCCTCAACGAACTCGGCCGGGAACAGGCGACGGCGGACTTTGCCGCCTGGTGCTTGGGCGCCGTCGCAGGCAGGCGCTGACCGGAAATATCATGGCCGACATGTCCCTTCAAAAGATCGCCACGGACCACAACCGCATCTCCTTCGGGCTGACGCTGATGGTGATCTCGGTGCTCCTGTCGCCGCTGATCGACATCTTCGCCAAGCTGGCGATTGCGACCGTCCCTTCGGCCGAAATCACCGCCGTCCGCTTCCTGCTTCAGGTCGTCTTCATCCTGCCGATCGTGCTCTTCCGCGGCAGCCTCTTTGATCTCACCTGGCGCAAGACGGGTCTGCATGCGTTGCGCGGCGGCCTCCTGGTCGTGACGATGCTCTCCTTCATCACCACGCTGAAGGTGATGGAGGTTGCCGACGCAATTGCGATCTTCTTCGTCGAGCCGATCATCCTGACGATCCTCGGCAGCATCTTCCTGAAAGAGACCATCGGCTGGCGGCGTTACACCGCCTGCGGCGTCGGCTTCTTCGGCGCGCTGCTCGTCATCCAGCCGAGCATGCAGGAGGTCGGTTGGATCGCGCTTCTGCCTGTTGTCGCCGCCTTCGGCCTTGCCGTGTTCCTGCTCGTCACCCGCATGGTCGCGCAGAACGAGGACCCCTGGTCGATGCAATTTCATGCCGGCATCTGGGGCGGGCTCTTCTGCCTCGTGCTTCTCTATTTCGGCGAAGGCACCGGTTCCGGCATCTTCGATCCGGTCTGGCCGCAGGGCTACACCTGGTACTATCTGCTCGGCGTCGGCGTCACCGCCACCATCTCCGGCGTGCTCGGCGTCTACGCCTATCGTGCGGCCCCGGCGTCGGTGCTGGCACCGCTGCAATATCTGGAAATCGTCTCGGCGACGATCTTCGGCTGGCTCGTCTTCGGCGATCTGCCTGATGCACTGAAGTGGCTCGGCATCGCCATCATCATCGGCTCCGGCCTCTACATCATCTGGCGCGAGCGCCGCATACACAAGGACACGAGCGTCGCTCCGGTGTCGCCAGCCATCTGACAACAACAATCAGACTACAAAAGAAAGACCATCGGGAGGAAGATCATGAAAACTGGAGGCCAGCTCGTCGTCGACGCACTCGTCGCCAATGGCGTGAAACGCATCGCTTGCGTGCCGGGGGAGAGCTACCTGGCTGTGCTGGACGCGCTTTACGACACCGACATCGACGTGCTCGTCTGCCGCCAGGAAGGCGGCGCCGCAATGATGGCGGATGCCTGGGGCCGGCTGACGGGTGAGCCCGGCATCTGCATGGTGACCCGCGGCCCCGGCGCGACCAACGCGTCGGCGGGTCTCCATGTCGCACGGCAGGACTCGATCCCGATGATCCTCTTCATCGGCCAGGTGCAGAGCGAGGCCCGCGAGCGCGAAGCCTTCCAGGAGATCGAATACCGCCGCGCCTTCACCGAAGTGGCCAAGTGGGTCGGCGAGATCGACGATCCTGCCCGCATTCCGGAATTCGTCACCCGCGCCTTCGCCGTCGCCACGTCCGGCCGCCCCGGCCCGGTCGTGCTGACGCTGCCCGAAGACATGCTGACCCGCAGCGCCGAGGCGCCGGCCGCCAAGGCCTACCAGCCGGTCGAAGGCCATCCGGGCCCGGCGCAGGTAAAGCGGCTCGGCGAAATGCTTGCCGCCGCCAAGCGGCCGATCGCCATTATCGGCGGCACCCGCTGGACCGCGGAAAGCGTCGCGGATTTCCAGCGCTTCGCCGAGCGCTGGAAGCTGCCCGTCGGTTGCTCCTTCCGCCGCCAGATGCTCTTCGATCACCTGCATCCAATGTATGCCGGCGATGTCGGCATCGGCATCAACCCGGCACTCGCCAAGGAGATCAAGGAGGCCGATCTCGTGCTGCTTCTCGGCGGCCGCTTCTCGGAAATGCCGTCCTCCGGCTACACGCTCATGGATAGCCCCTACCCGCGCCAGACGCTGGTGCATGTGTATCCCGATAGTTCCGAGCTCGGCCGCGTCTACCGGTCGGAGCTGGCGATCGCCGCAAGCCCGAACGACTTCGTCGCCGCCCTCGAGGGCCTTGCGCCCGCAGGCGAACCCGTCTGGTCCGAGCGCACGGAAATCATGCACGCGGCCTATCTCAAATGGTCGACGCCGCCGGAGACCGGTCCAGGTGCGGTGCAGATGGGCCCGATCATGAACTGGATCGAGGCGAACACGCCTCAGGATACCATCTTCACCAACGGCGCCGGCAACTATGCCACCTGGGTGCATCGGTTCCACCGCTTCCGTCGCTTTGCGACGCAGGCCGCACCCGCCTCCGGCTCCATGGGTTACGGCCTGCCGGCCGCCGTTGCCGCCAAGCAGTTGCATCCGGATCGCGAAGTCATCTGCTTTGCCGGCGATGGCTGCTTCCTGATGCACGGCCAGGAATTCGCGACCGCCGTGCGCTACCGCCTGCCGATCATCACCGTTGTCGTCAACAACGGCATCTACGGCACGATCCGCATGCACCAGGAGCGTGAATATCCCGGCCGCGTCAGCGCCACCGACCTCACCAATCCGGATTTCGCGGCGCTCGCCCGCGCCTATGGCGGCCACGGCGAAACGGTCGAGAAGACGGAAGAGTTCGCCGACGCGTTCCTCAGGGCGCGCGCCAGCGGCAAGCCGGCAATCATCGAGATCAAGCTCGATCCCGAAGCGATCACGCCGACGCGCACGTTGACGGATATCAGGAACGGCTGATCGGGTCTTGTTGGCGAAGGTTCAATCACGGCGCGGACGCGCCGTGGCTGGATTCCTGTGACAAGCACAGGAATGAGGGCGTTGGGACCTAGCACCCCGGTCATCCGACGTAGTCAGCCTCCGTGGAAACCAGGCATAACTATGCGGCAGCATCTCCTGGCATTCCCTCATTCCTGTGCTTGTCACAGGAATCCAGCAGCGCCGCGTCGGCGGCGCGGGAAATAGCCACGCCTGCAACCGACCCTATCCTGCGACCCGAGCCGCCTACTCCAGCCATTCCGTCGAGAACGTACCGGCCGCATGCAGGTCGGTCGTCTCCAAGCGCCCCGGCCCGAGATTCTCGAACTTGTGCGGCACGTTGGCCGGCGCCACGACGATCTGGCCGGCTTCGGCGTCGATCGTGCGATCGCCGACGGTGAAGCGCGCCCGGCCGACGCGTACGATGAAGGTCTCGGGATAGGGATGGCGGTGCAGCTTCGGCCCGTAGCCGATCTCGTCCGTGGAAACGAAGATCACCGAGAGTCCGGCGCCAAAGGCGCCGCCCTCGAATTCGCCCTTCCAGACCTCGGGCTCATCCGCCCATTGCTCACGCGAAATCAGATGCGCTTCGGCCATGCCGATCCTCCGTCGTTCGATCACACGAACGCGGCCGAGCGCGATCTATAGAACTGGAGCCTGGCTCAGCCGCGGATATGCTGGGTCTGCTGGTAGACGGCCGTCGAGCGCGCGCCGGAGCGGCAATAGCCGAGCATCGGGCGCTGGAACTCGTCGAGCGCATCGACCATGCTCGTTACCGCGTCTGCCGTCACGCCCATCGGGCCGACGGGGATGTGCTTGGTTTCGATGCCGAGCTCTTCGGCGCGGGCAGCGATCGAATCGAAGGTCGGCTGATCCGGCGCCTCGAAATCCGGGCGGTGGCAGACGATGGACTTGAAGCCGAGCGCTTTGATCTGGTCGAGATCCTCGACGGTGATCTGGCCGGAGACCGAGTATTCGTCGTTGATCTGGCGGATGTCCATGGTCGTCTTCCTCAGGAAATGTGGTGGCCTCTGATGTAGGCGCAGCCCTTCCCCGCGTCAATTCAAAAGCCGCGTGTTCCAGATGCCAGATCAGGCAACTGAGAAGGCGATCGCGTAGCTCCGTGCCTCACCCGGCAGGAGCGGGATCAACTCTCCGGCCGCCGCCAGCTCCGGACGCTTGGCGATGCGGTGCGACACCGGCTCGATGCTGATCACATCCGCCTCGCCGCGCTGACAGCGCCACATCTGCAGGAAGGGCAGCGTGTCGATGCGGAACCGCACCTGGAGATTGCGCCCACCGAGCCCGGCAAGGCCTGCGAGGGTGACATCCGACCAGCCGTCGAGACCGATGGCCGCTGGCAGGCAAAAATGCGCACTCTCGCCATTGCCGAAGCGCCAGATGCTCTCCCCGTCTGCAAGCGAAGCGCTGAGGATACGGGTGACCGGCCCGAGCAGCCTGCCGGCGATGTTGACGTGATACATCATCATCGGCGGAAAGGCCGAGGTCCCCACGTTGACGACGCGATCCTCGAGCACGACTTCGTGCCGCCCCGCATCGATCCGCCACCGCCGCTCGATCCGCGCCTGCCCGCCATCGGCTAGCGCCACCTCGATCGTCGCCGTGCACTCGGCTCCATCGCTCGCCATCTGCGTGTGGCTGACCGCAGTCCCGGCAAGCGACCCATGCAGCGGGTAGCGCGCGCCGCCCTCGATCGGCTCAGGATGGCGGATATGCTCGGGGCCGCAGGTGAAGAGAAATCCGGCAAGCGCCCGGTCGATCCTGATATCGCCGTCAGAGGGGATCGCGGCACCCGGCGACAGGTCGACGCCATCGACGACGAAGGCGGCGATGTCGAGCGCGGAAAGACGATCGAACAGCACATGATTCTCTTGGCCGTCCGCAGGTTCTTCGAGCGTTCTCAGCATGTCCTCTTCCTCAAATCGGCCGTAGAATCACTGCAATCACAAAGCGATGATATCTGAGGAGAGCCACATTTCATTGGTTGAAGCCGAAGTCTGCTCCGCCTAGATAGAATTTAACCGCTTGTTCATGATGAATTCATTTTTTTCACATTAACGTCGAAATCCAAATGTACCGCGCCACATTCGCTACAATGAAGACAGGTTCTCACGTGACGTCAGCGACCCGCATCGGCCTCTCGCTTCTCGCCGCAGCCGGCTTTCTCGCCGTGGATTTGACGGCCGCTTTCGCGCAGGACTATCGCGGCAGAAATCGCTATGGCGACGACGTCATGCTGGTCACGCCCGATGGCGAAATTCTCGACTACGTGCCGCGCGCCGATGAGGTGCAGACCATGCGCGACAGCCGCGGGCGCACGCTGCTGATCGATAGCTGGGGCAATGTGGTGGCGACCGTCGTGCCCAATCGCGGCCGCCAGGATGGCTATGGCGGCTATCGCCGCGAGGGCGACGTCGACATCTATTCGAACCGCCGCAATCGCGACACCGAGCGCGGCTACGGCTATTCCGAGCCTGGCGAAGTCACCGGTTCCATCCCCGACTACCGCGACGTGGTGCCGCCATCCACCGATGGCAACGAGCTGCCGAACAGCCTTCCGGGCCTGATCGACGGCACTGAAGAAGCCGCGATCGATCCGAACGACACCCAGCCCATGCGCCAGTCGATGCCGCCGGCAATGACGGTCAAGAGCAAGTCGCGCGCCGAGATCACCGCCCTGCAGGTTTTCCTCGACCGAGAAGGTTTTTCGCCCGGCGTGATCGACGGTAAGATGGGCTCGAACGTGACCAAGGCGATCGAGGCCTGGCAGCAGTCGACCGGCGAGACGCTCGACCCCAACAACACCGAGGACATCCTCGAGCGGCTGCGCATGAGCGGCGGCATGCCGATCACCAGCTATACGATCACGGCTGCCGACGCTGCCGGCCCCTATGTCGCGTCGATCCCGGAGGACTACGCGCACAAGGCGATGCTGCCGCATATGTCCTTCACCTCGACGACGGAAATGCTCGGCGAAAAGTTCCACATGGACGAAGCCTATCTGCGCGAGCTGAACCCGGGCGTCGACTTCACCATCCCGGGCACCATCATCAAGGTGATCAATCCGGGTGCGAACAAGGCCGGCAAGGTCGCCCGCATCCTCGCCGACAAGGCGCGCAAGCAGGTGCTCGCCTATGACGACACCGGCAAGCTGATCGCCGCCTATCCGGCAACGATCGGCTCGTCCGACACGCCATCGCCTTCGGGCACCGTCAATGTCGAGCGCATCGCGCTCAATCCCGGCTACACCTACAACCCGAAGATCAACTTCAGGCAGGGCAACAACGACAAGATCCTCACGTTGCAGCCCGGCCCGAACGGCCCGGTCGGCACCGTCTGGATCGCGCTCTCGAAGCCGACCTACGGCATTCACGGCACGCCGGAACCCTCCAAGATCGGCAAGACCCAGAGCCACGGCTGCGTGCGCCTCACCAACTGGGATGCGACCGAGCTCGCCAAAATGGTCAGCCCCGGCGTGACCGTCGAATTCGTCGATTGACGCCATTGCGTTCGGCTACTGCATGTTTCCTTTAATCTTAGCCGATTGAAGGACAAAAACATGCAGCAGTTCAAAGCGCTACAGCGACCTTTGCGCGTCTTGATAAGACGCTCGGCGCTGTAGGCCAACCGCCGCTGCCGAAAGCTTTTTTGCACCATTTCCCCCAATTGGGTGAGTGACTTCCGCCAAACGGCATAGAAGATGGCGTTGCCTGATTGACCATCCACGACAGGCACGTTTTTAAAGATGTATCGCCGAAGCGAGACGACGTTTCGGCAAAGATTTTTCAGACGTATACATTTACAAGACCGCAGCTGCCGACGACCCAGCTGCGGTTTTTCTCATCACCCCCCATCGCACAGCGCCCCGATGCCTCTCGCGCCGGCCTTGCATCATGACTTCATGAAACATTGTCATGAGAATTTTCCCCGCAATCGGCTATCACCGAGAGAACCCTGACCTATAGCCGGACGTCCGGCCGCACTTGAAGGATTGCCGCGATGGCGACGGAGCGCACCCTGCCCAACCTCTGGCATGCGACGGCACCGGCCGCGCCCGAAACCAGGCCGCTCAGCCGCGACCTGACGACCGATGTCGCGATCGTCGGCGGCGGCTTCACCGGCCTATCGGCAGCCCTGCACCTCGCCGAAAAAGGGATCAAGGCAACGGTGATCGAGGCGAAGATGATCGGCTTCGGCGGCTCCGGCCGCAATGTCGGCCTCGTCAATGCCGGCATGTGGGTGAAGCCCGACGATCTCATCTCGACCCTCGGTCCGGCCGCCGGCAACCGCCTGCTCACCGAGCTCGGCGATGGCCCGTCGATGGTCTATGCCCTGGTCAAAAAACACGGCATCGCCTGCGAGGCGGTGCGCAACGGCACGCTGCACATGGCCGTCGGTAGCGAAGGTGTCACGGAAATCAGGGATCGCGAAGCGCAATGGCAGAAGCGCGGCGCCCCGGTAGAGGCGCTCTCCGCCGAGCGGGCGCATGCGCTCACCGGCGCCGAAGGCTTTTCCGGCGCCCTGCTCGATCGCCGCGCCGGCACCATCCAGCCGCTCGCCTATGCCCGCGGCTTGGCACGCGCAGCCCTTGCCGCCGGTGCCGAGATCTACACCGACACGCCGCTGACAGGCGCCGAACGCCAGGGCGAGACCTGGGTGCTGAAGGCAGGCAACAGCGTCATCCGCGCCAAGCAGGTGATCCTTGCCACCAACGCCTATGGCGGCCTCTTCGCCGAAAGCCCGTGGCAGGCGCATACGCAGGAACTAACGATCCTGCCCTATTTCCAGTTCGCCACCAATCCGCTGCCCGATGCGGTCGCGGGCCGTATCCTGCCGGAACGCCAGGGCACCTGGGACACCGGCCTCGTCATGACGTCGTTCCGCATGGACCAGCAGGACCGGCTGATCTTCGGCTCGATCGGCAGGCTCGACGCGATCGCCGAAGGCACGCACCGCGCCTTTGCCGCCCGCTCGCTGCGCAAGCTCTTCCCCTATATCGGCGACTTCCGCTTTGAATACTGGTGGGACGGCCGCATCGGCATGACCACCAACAACCTGCCGGCCATGCACACACTTGCGCCCAACGTCGTCTCCGTCAGCGGCTACAACGGCCGCGGCATCGCCCCGGGCACCGTCTTCGGCCGCGCACTCGCCAACCATGTCACCGGCGAGACCTCGGCGATCCCACTTGCGGAAACGCCCGTCACGCCCGACACCTGGCGCACCGTGAAGTCGGCCTTCTACCACGCCGGCGCCCAGGCCAAACACTTCATCGACCGGCGCTTCTGAACGCTGCTTGGCGGATAGGCTGACCGGTCATGCCGGTCCGCCACCTCCACTTCCTTTTCCGTCATCCTGGAAGCTCCGCGCCCCCTGAGTGGACGGTCCCGGCAGACCGGCCATCTCCGCGCCGTCAGCCGGTCGGCTGGAGTTCTCGCGGCTGTTCGCTAGCGCGCGGGCTCATGCGAAACCCAAAACCGATTGCAAAATAGCATCAGTAGATCTAACTTACACCGATTGCACATCGCAATCAGATCGGTGCGAACGTGCCATTCGAGACAAGGAATTGGCCCATGGCAAAGCTCGTGTTCGGAATGAACCAGTCGCTGGACGGTTACGTCGATCACATGGAGTTTGCGCCAAGCCCGACGCTCTTTCGCCACTTCATCGAGGAGGCCGAGCGGCAGGCGGGCAGCCTATACGGTCGCCGTATCTATGAGATCATGCGCTACTGGGACGACGAGCATCCTGAATGGGATGAAGACGAACGGGCCTTCGCGACGGCGTGGCGGAAGCAGCCGAAATGGGTCGTTTCGCGCTCCCTGACCTCTGTGGGCCCCAATGCCCGGCTCGTCGACGGTGATCTAGCGGCCGCGGTGCGCAAGCTGAAGGCCGAGCACGACGGCGAGATCGAGGTGGCTGGCCCGGTCCTCGCGCACAGCCTCACCGAGCTTGGCCTGATCGACGAGTACCGGATCTACCTGCACCCGGTCGTGCTCGGTCGCGGCAATCCCTATTTCGCCGGCCCCCGACCGCCGCTCCGTCTCGTAGCTCACGATCCGATTGGCGAGGATGTGGTGAGGTTGACCTACGTTCCTGCTTGATCTCGCTGGCGAAAACGCAGGCCGCCCAGTCCTACAAATAAACGCCCCGGATCATGCCTGACCCGAGGCGTCGTCTTTCAAGACGGAATGCACGATCACGCCGCCGCGCGGTAACCCGAACCAGCACTGACCTGTACCTGCGCAGAGGTCCGGAAGGCGCGCAGGCGCATGGCGATGTGCTCGGCCTCGCCCGTCAGCGCCTGGCTTGCGGCGTTGGCCTGTTCGACCATCGCGGCATTCTGCTGGGTGATCTGGTCCATCTGGGTGATCGCGGTGTTGACCTCCTGCAGGCCGGTTGCCTGTTCGGCGGTGCTGGCGCGGATGGCGCCGAAGACGGAGCTGACTTCGACCACCTGCGCCACGATCTGCTGCAGCGACTGGGCCACCTGGTTGACCGAGTTCACCCCATCGTCCACCTGGCCGCGTGACTTGGCGATCAGCCCCTGGATATCCTTCGCTGCGTCGGCACAGCGCTGTGCGAGCGCGCGGACTTCCGACGCAACAACGGCAAAGCCCCTGCCCGCCTCGCCGGCCCGCGCCGCTTCGATACCGGCGTTCAGCGCCAGCAGGTTGGTCTGGAAGGCGATCTCGTCGATCACGTCGACGATCCGGGCGATGCTGGCAGACGACGTCTGGATCTCCTGCATCACCTCGATCGCGTGGCTGACGATCTCGCCGCTCTGTTCGGCATTGGCGCGCGCCGCGATCACCGTCGAATTCGCCTGGTTGGCGCCTTCGGCCGTCTGCTTGACCGTGCGCGTCACCTGCTCGACGGCTGCCGCCGTCTCCTCGAGATTGGCGGCCTGCCGCTCCGTGCGCTTGGCCAGATCGTCGGCGGCCGCGGCGATTTCCTTGGCACTCGTATGGATCTGGCTGGCGCCGGCCTCGATGCCGCCGATGGCACGAGAGAGTTCGCCGATCGCGTGGTTGAAGTTTTCGCCAAGCTCCTGATAGGCGACCGGCAGATCGGCGCCGATGCGCGCTGTCAGATCGCCGTCGGCGATCTTCTTCAAGGCGGCGCCGAATGTCTTGCTGATCAGCGCGCGCTCGGCCGCCAGCACTTCTTCCTGGACGGCGCGCTGCTTGGTGACATCGGACGCATCCATGTAGACGGAGATCGACAGATCCATATCGAGGAAGACGCCCTTGACGAGGCTCGACAGCATCGCGCCCATGTCTTCGGCCGAGGTGGTCTGGCGCGAAAACAGACCGGCCTTCGGCCAGTACGCCCTAACGATTTCGGTAATCAGATGTTCGGCGATCAGCGCATAGCCGCCGATGTACCAACGGGGCTCGAGGCCGATGCGCGCGTGGACCTGGCCGATGGTGCGGACCTTGGCGCTGTAGTCTTCATTGAAGTTGGCGTCGGCGATGTTTGCCCAGTGGCCGACCTGCGCGCCCTTGGCACGATCAATATGGCTGTCGGACGAAAAGAAGCGCTTCGTCTCAGGCGTCGCCTTCACCTTGCCATAGAACTTGTCGAGCGCCGGCTTCAGCTCCTTTTCAAGGATCGGCTTCAGCGCCTTGAGGCTCGTTCTGGCGGCATCGTCGAGCGCCATGAAATTCAGACGACCGGCAACATCCTGCGTACCGGCAGCGGTGTGTTCCGTTTTCATGCGCGAGCTTCCTTGCATGCTCTACTGCACGTCCCCGTAAATCGCATTCGATTTGAGGACAAAAACATGCAGCAGTTCAAAGTGATACAACGACCTTGGCGCGCCCGATAAGACGCGCGGCGCTGTTGTGGATCATGGAGACAGGATCGACGGCGCACTGCATGTTTCCTTTAATCGTATTCGATTAAGGGACAAAAACATGCAGCACTTCAAAGTGCTACAGCGACCTTTGCGCGTCTGATAAGACGCGCGGCGCTGTAGGCGTCTGAGATCATGGCCGCAGTCATGGCGGCCGATTGCCCGATTGCTGATATCGCGGGGCAAGCTGTGTCCTTGGCCACTGTTAGAAGCACAGGGTAAAAGAAGCCTTACGGACGACAGCTATTTCGCGAAGGCTGAAACAGGATTCAACCGGAACTGACGAACGTCAATTCCGGTTGAAAGGGAACAATTCGAGGAAAAGATCAGGCGGCGTTGCGCGACGCCCAGGACGGCATGCGTGCGGCCCAGGAACGGCGCGCCTTGACCGGCAACAGCGCCTGCACTTCTTTTGCCAATGCGAAGGCGTTTTCGCGCGCCTTGTCGAGGTTGCTGACACGGGCCGGATCCATCGTCTGCAGCGTGCCGCCGCAGTCGAAAATCTCGCGATAGGCGGCACGCTCGACGATCGGCGTGTCGAGCACCGAAACGCCGCGCTCGGCGAGCATGGCTTTGATCGTCTGCAGCGCGCGCGTGGTGACGAGCGAATTGACGCGGGTGAGCACGACCGAATGGTTGATGCGTTGCTTGGACCGATCCTCGATCTGGCGGATGAGTTCGAGAATCTGCGCAGCGCCGCGCGCATCCATGGCGCAACCCTGCACCGGGATCAGCACCTGATCGGAAATGGCCAGCGCCAGTGCGACAATCTGGTCTTTCGCGCCCGCGAGATCGATGACGATGTAATCCGCCTCATCCTTCATCTCGCGAATATGACATTCGAGCGAGCCGGGCGTGATATGCGAGATCACCGTGAGGTTGGCGATGTGGCCGGAAGCTTCGGACCAGCTCGTGATCCAGCGCTGCGGATCGGCATCGAGAACCACGACACGATGTCCTTGCCTTGCCAGCTCCGTCGACAGGATCAGCGCCGCCGTCGTCTTGCCCGCGCCGCCCTTTGCATTGGCGAAAGTGATGACCGCCATGATATTCCTCATTCTGTGCGTGTTCCGCGCCGAACCCGGCCATGGCCGGTGGTTCGCCTCTTAACGAAACCTTTCAGATCATGGTTAACGAATTGGTAACGCGGCTACGTGAAACCTGACAGTCACGCGGCCGGAAGACCGGCGGTACGCCGCAATGAAGATGAAAAGGAGCAGAGGTTCCGGCTCTCAGGCCGGCAGTGCGACCGGGTCCGGCGCCCGCTCCGAGCGGTAGCACATCGATGAGAACGGACCGTGCCGCATCGTTTCTCCGGCCGGGTTGAGCAGCCTCAGCACGTCATCGGCAAAGGCGCGTGCATTGGCCTGGGCCTTTGCCAGATTACTGACCCTGGCAGCATCGAGCGAATAGAGCGTATCGCCCTGCTCGAACAGTTCGCGAAAAGCCGTGCGTTCTACCAGCGGCGTATCGACGAGGCGGATCTTGCATTCGGCCAGCATCAGCTTGACCTTGCGCATCGCCCGCGTCGTCACGATGGCGTTGACCCGTGTCAACAGCACCGCATGGTTGATATTGGCGTGCGCATTGTTCTCGATATAGCGGATCAGTTCGAGCACCTGCGTGGCGCCGCGCGCATCCATGACGCAGCCCTGAACCGGGATCAGCGTCAGGTCCGAAAGACCGATCGCAAGCGCAACCAGCACGTCGGCCGCTCCCGAGAGGTCGATGACCACATGCTCGACGCAACCTCGCAGCCGTCTGAGGTGGTCGCTAAGGGTCGTCGTGGTGACACCGGAGATGACGGAGAGATTGCTGTCGCTTCGACCGTGCCTAAACCAGTCGGTCATGCAGGCGAGTTGGTCGCAATCGAGAACCGCAACCCGGTCGCCGCGCCGGGCAAGCTCGCTGGCGAGCAACAACGCTGCCGTCGTCTTGCCAGCTCCCCCCTTCGCATTCGCGAGGGACATAATCGCCATTGCTCGACCCTAACTCACCGCGGCCCTTGGTTCCGGGCCGAAACATACGCACACCCTAATGGAAGCGTTTCAGATCGCGGTAAACGAACTGTGAAGGCCGCGCTTCCAGCGAACCAAATCGTGACAGTTCCGTGACAATTAGGTGACAAATCGGCTGCAATGGCAAGTGGTATTCTCGACCCCTCTAAACTAAGGGAGATCTGGCGCCTCACCCGGGCGAGGCGCCAGCAACACTATGTCAGATGCACTCGCGGAAGAGTTTCTTCGCGGCATCCAGCGTCAGTTCGACCGGGTTGCCGCCCGCCGTCGGGTCGACGATCGCCATCTCCGACATCTCGTCGATGCGGTCGGTCCCGACGCCGAGTGCCGACAGCTTATCCGGAACGCCGAGTTCCTCGCGCAGCTTCAGCACGTAGTCGTAGAAACCGTCGAAACCGCCGGAAATGCCGAGATAGGCGGCGGCGCGCACGATCTTGTCCTCAATCGCCGGGCGGTTGAAGCGCAGCACCGGCGGCATCACCACCGCATTGGTCATGCCGTGGTGGGTGTTGTAGATCGCGCCGACCGGATGCGACAGCGAGTGAATGGCGCCGAGGCCCTTCTGGAAGGCGACGGCACCCATGGCAGCCGCACTCATCATGTTGGCGCGGGCCTCAATGTCCGTGCCGTCCTTGTAGGCGCGCGGCAGATACTCTTTCACCAACCGCATGCCTTCGAGCGCGATGCCGGCCGACATCGGATGGTAGAAGGGCGAGGAATAGGCTTCCAGGCAATGGGCGAAGGCGTCCATGCCGGTGCCGGCGGTGATCACCTTCGGCATGCCGACCGTCAGTTCCGGGTCGCAGATTGTCACTGCCGGCAGGAACTTCGGGTGGAAGATCACCTTCTTTACGTGGCTTGCCGAATTGGTGATGACGCTGGCGCGGCCGACTTCCGACCCGGTGCCGGCCGTGGTCGGCACGGCGACGATCGGCGCAATGCCTTCGACGCTCGCGCGTGTCCACCAGTCGCCGATGTCCTCAAAGTCCCAGACCGGGCGGCTCTGCCCGGCCATGAAGGCGACGCACTTGCCGAGATCGAGGCCCGAGCCGCCGCCGAAGGCGACGACGCCATCATGACCGCCATCCTTGAAGGCCTTGACGCCGGCTTCAAGGTTGACGTCATTCGGGTTCGGATCGACATCGGCGAAGATCGCCCGGCCGAGACCGGCGGCGCTCAGGATATCGAGCGCGTTCTGGGTGATCGCCATCGGCGCGAGGCCCCGGTCGGTGATCAGCAGCGGTTTCTTCATGCCCGCCGCCTTGCAATGGTCGGCAAGCTCCTTGATCCGGCCGGCACCAAACTTGATGGCGGTCGGATAGCTCCAGTTGGCGGTGATGGTCATGCGGTGACTTTCTTCAGATGGTAGGATTTCGGACGCGTAAGGTTCTGGAAGCCGATGACCGAGAGCGAGCCGCCACGGCCCGTTTCCTTGACGCCGGTCCAGCAAAGCGCCGGGTCGAGATAGTCGGCGCGGTTCATGAACACCGTGCCGGTCTCGATGTCGGCGCCGATGCGCGCGGCGCGCTCGGCATCCTTGGTCCAGAGCGATGCGGTGAGGCCATATTGCGAGTCGTTCATCAGCTCGATCGCCTGGCTGTCGCTCTTCACCTTCATGATGCCGACGGCCGGACCAAAGGTCTCTTCGCGCATGAAGGCCATGGAGTGATCGACATTGGTAAGGATCTGCGGCGCGAGATAGGCGCCGCCATCGTCCTGCGGGAACAGTTTCGGATCGATCAGCGCCTTGGCGCCCTTGGCAACCGCATCGGCGATCTGCTCGCGCACGGTCGCGGCAAAGCGCTTGTTTGCCATCGGCCCGAGCGTCGTTTCCGGATCGAGCGGATTGCCGAGCTTGTAATTGGAAACCCAGGCGACCGACTTCTCGACGAAGGTGTCATAGAGCTTTTCATGCACGTAGATGCGCTCGATGCCGCAGCAGCACTGGCCGGAATTGTAAGTGGCGCCATCCATCAGCGTGTCGACGGCCGCATCGAGGTCGGCGTCTTCCATGACGTAGCCCGGATCCTTGCCGCCGAGTTCGAGGCCGAGACCGGTGAAGGTGCCGGCAGCCGCGCGCTCGATCGACCGTCCGCCCTCGACCGAGCCGGTGAAGTTGACGAAATCGAAGCTCTTGGCAGCAATCAGCGCCGCTGATGTCTCATGGTCGAGGAAGATGTTCTGGAAGACGTCGGCGGGAACGCCGGCCTCGACGAAGGCGCGCACCATGCGCTCGCCGACGAGGATCGTCTGGCTCGCATGTTTGATGATGACGGTATTGCCGGCCATCAGCGCCGGGGCGACCGTGTTGATCGCGGTCATGTAAGGATAGTTCCACGGCGCGACGACGAAGACGACGCCATGCGGCTCGCGGGCGATGCGGCGCTCGAAGCGGTCGCTTTCCTCGATCACCAGCGGCTTCAGCGCATCGGCGGCGATCGTCGCGACATAGTTCGAGCGCTCGTTGAAGCCTTTGAACTCGCCGCCGTAGCGCACCGGCCGGCCCATCTGCCAGGCAAGCTCCGGCACCACCTCGTCGACCATTTCATTGAGGCGGGCGACACCTGATAGCACCAGGTTGACGCGCTCGTCGAGCGGACGGCGCGCCCAGGCCTTCTGCGCCTGGCGGGCGCGGGAAACCACCTGTTTTGCCAGCTCCAGCGGCATCGCCGGGCGTTCCGCGTAGACTTCGCCGTTCACGGGCGAAATGCACTTGATCATGCTCATGATCGTTTTCCTGCTTTCATTGCGAATGATGCGGTGGCCGACCCTGCCAGGATCGGCCACCGTGTGAGAGATAGGGACCAGGATCAGGCCCGTTCGAAACCGCGTGCGACCTCCCAATCGGTGACGCGGCGGTCGTATTCTTCCTGCTCCCAGCGCCCGGCCCGCGCGTAATGCTCGATGACCTCGTCACCAAAGGCGGCGCGCAGCATCTTGGATTCGCTGAGCGCTGCGGTCGCGTCTCTCAGCGTGCGCGGGATCTCGCGCACGTCCTTGCCGCCATAGGCGTCGCCGACGAAGGGCGCTTCCAGTTCCATCTTGTTCTCGATACCGGAAATGCCGGCCGCGATCAAAGCCGCGAAGGCGAGATAGGGATTGAGATCGGAGCCGCCGACGCGGCATTCGATGCGGATCGCCTTGGTGTCCTCGCCGCAAAGGCGATAGCCGGCGGTGCGGTTATCCTTGCTCCAGACCGCCTTGGTCGGCGCGAAGGTGCCGGCCATGAAGCGCTTGTAGGAGTTGATGTAGGGCGCAAGGAAATAGGTGATCTCGCTCGCATGGGTCAGCAGCCCCGCCACATAGTGGCGCATCATCTCCGACATGCCGTATTTGCCGCTCTCGTCGAAGAATTTCGAGGTCTTGCCGTCGGCACTCCAGAGCGACTGGTGGATATGCGAGGAGGAGCCGGCGGCCGAATAATTCCACTTGGCGAGGAAGGTGATGGCCTTGCCGCGCGACCAGGCGATCTCCTTGCAGCCATTCTTGATGATCGCGTGCCGATCGGCCATCGTCAGCGCGTCGGCATAACGCACGTTGATCTCTTCCTGCCCGGCCGACGCCTCGCCCTTGGAATTTTCGACCGGGATGCCGGCGCCCTGCAGGCCGTTGCGGATCGCCCGCATCACATCCTCTTCCTTGGTCGTCTGGAAGATGTGGTAGTCCTCGTTGTAGCCGCTGACGAGTTGCAGGTCGCGATAGCCGGATTGGCGGGCATCGTCGTAGGACTGGTCGAACAGGAAGAATTCGAGCTCGCTCGCCATGTAGGCCTTGAGCCCCATCTTCTCGAGCCGCGCCACCTGCTTCTTCAGGATCGCGCGCGGCGAGTGCGGCACTTCCTCGTGGGTGTGATGGTCGAGCATGTCGCAAAGCACGAGCGCCGTGCCTTCGAGCCAGGGAATGCGGCGAAGTGTCGAAAGGTCCGGCTTCATCGTATAGTCGCCGTAGCCCTTCTCCCAGCTCGTCGCCTTGTAGCCGGGAACGGTCTCCATCTCCATGTCGGTCGCAAGCAGATAGTTGCAGCTATGCGTTTCCTTCCAGGCGCCGTCGACGAAGAACTGCGCGTGGAAGCGCTTGCCCATCAGCCGGCCCTGCATGTCGACCTGGCAGGCGAGAACCGTATCGATGCGCCCGGCGGCGACGTCTTCCTTCAACTCATCAAACGTATAGCTCATCAACTTCCATCCCATGTTTGGTCACGCGGCCGTTCCCTTGGGTCACGATATTTTTGGGCCGCGTGGACGTGATCCGTTCAAGTAACCGGACAAGCTCCGGAAAAGAAAAGGCGGAAGTCGCGGTCGCGCTCCCGCCCATTTTGTTGGTGTTCAGACTTCGCCGACGGCCTTTTCGGCAGCGGCAATCTCGGCCTGGCGGCGCGCCACTTCGTCGCCGATCGGCGGGCCGCGGAAGCGGCGGGTTTCGAAGCCGAACCAGATCAGAGCCGTCAGCACCAGGAAGCCCACGGTGATGTAGAGCGCCCAGTCGTTCGGCGGTTGGATACCGAGAACGAAGATCAGCACCATGGCGATGATCGACAGAACCGCGAAGAGCTTGAACATCGCCTCGCCCAGGTTCCACGGGCCCATTTTATCCCACTTCGAGGTTCCCCAGGCGAAAAGGCCGAGCGTGATCGGGATCGCGAAGGAGAAGAACAGGAAGATGACCGTGCACGAGACGACGATCGTATAAACCGGCGTTTCGCCGATCGACACGAGCGACGAGCCCCAGACGAACAGGACCGAGAGGATCGAGCCGGTCCAGATCGCCGCAACCGGCGACCGGTGGGTCGGGCTGACCTTGGCGAGCGCCCTGGAGGCCGGCAGACCGCCGTCACGCGAGAAGGCGAAGATCATGCGTGATACCGAGGTCACCGTCGCCAGGCCGCACAGCCACTGGCTGACGAGGATGGCGAGATAGAGGATGTCCTTTATGACCGGGTTGACTTGGGCGTCCATCGCCCAGAAGAACACGTTCCAGCCCTGCTTGGCAGCTTCGTCCATGTTCGGGATCATCAGCACGAAGGCGCACAGCATGATGTAGCCGAAGAGCGCCGACCAGAGCACGGAAGAAACCATACCGCGCGGCACGGATTCCGCCGCCTTGACGGTTTCTTCCGAGGTGTGGGCAGAAGCGTCGTAGCCGGTGATCGTGTAGATCGGCAGCAGAAGGCCGAGCAGGAACACCCAGGTGCCCGACGTCTGCGGCCAGACGTTGCCGCCGGCTTCACCGGAATAGTTGGAGAAGGTGAAGAGCCTTGCGATGTCGTAGCTGTCGGCGGCCGCGAGGCAAACGACGGCAAGCAGGATCGCAGTTGCGAAGATCAGGTAGCCGGAGAAATCGGTGAGCTTGGCGGTGAGCCCGATGCCCATGTGGTTCACGAGCGCCTGTGCGCCGGTGATGATCGCCAGGAAGACGATGCGGGTAGTGGTTGTGTCCTCCAGCGCGAAATAGGGCGTGCCGAAGGAACCCATGAAGAAGTAATAGGTGCCGACGTTGATCGCGCCGAGAACGGTGACGAGACCGAGCAGGTTGAACCAGGCGGTCACCCAGCCGGTAAAGCGGTTACCAAGGATCGAACCCCAGTGGTAGAGGCCGCCGGCCGTCGGATAGGCCGAGCTGATCTGCGCCATGGCGACCGCAAAGACCAAGGAAATGAAGCAGCCAAGCGGCCAGCCGATGCCGATCGCGGCGCCCCCTGCGCCGGCTGTCGCCTGGGCGAGCGAATTGATGCCGCCGGAGAGAATGCAGATGATCGAGAACGACACCGCGAAGTTCGAGAACTGGCTCATGCGCCGCTCGAGCTCCTGGGCATAGCCCATCGAGTGCAAGACACTCATGTCCTGCTTTTTGTCCAAATCGCTGTAGTCTGACATTTTTCTTCCCCTGATTTATTCAGACCACACCGCCCCATTGCGGCAGGGTCCCATCAACCACCTGCCCCGGCTGGCCGGAACAGGACCGCGGCAAGCCGCTCCCCAGGGTCTTTTATTGTGCTGAAAGTGCCACTGCGCCTTTGCGGAGCAATCCTTCCAGATAGTCGGCCATGACCCTTTGGCCGATGTCATTGCGAATGAGATCGTTGCGGATCTCGATCATCACATTCGGCAGTCCGTTGAGGACGCCGTATTCAATCAGACTGTGAGTAACGCCGTCGGCCGGGCCATAGGGCTCGTTGCGGCGGATGTCGTAGGCGACCTGCCCCTTCGTCGCGACCGCCAGCATGTGGTCGGCAAGGCGGCTGTCCGCATCGTGCAGGATACCGACCTCGACGGCCCGCGGCTTGCCGAAATAGACGGGCGTGAAGCTATGCATCGTCACCAGGATCGGCGGCCTGCCGGCGGCCTTGCGGGCGGAAACGAAGCGCGCGACCGAATCGTGAAACGGGCGATAGATCTCCTCGACCCGCGCCTGCCGCTCGTCGTCGGTCATCGTCCGGTTTCCCGGGATCTCGTAAACTTCGCTCAGAACCGGCATCGCCGCCTCTGCCTCGGGCGGGCGGTTGCAATCATAGGCAAGCCGCGAGAAGCGCTGGTAGATCAACGCCGCATCGAGCTTGGCGGCGAGAAGCTTGGCGACGGCGAGCGCGCCCGGGTCCCAGGCGATATGACTTTCGAGCGCTTGCTCCGTAAGGCCGAGCGTACCGAGGCGCTCCGGAACCCGACGCGAGGCGTGCTCGCAGACGAGCACGATATCGCCCTTCCCTGTGGCGTTTTCGATCGCAACCGGATCGCCATCTGCTTCGGTCAAAAGTCGCGTCAACACCGGCATCCCCTTTTGCCCGTTAGACGTTCGTTAATGAAAAGAATTCTTCAGAGATTGGCGAGTGTCAATCAAAATCTGAAACGATCTCTTCAAAATTGCGATTGACTCCAATTGTGACAGCGATGTTTAATCTGTCACAAACCGGCTCTAGATCGGTTCAGGGGAGACATTTTGAGCAGCAAGGCGACATCGACGACGGTGTCGGATGTGATCAATGCCCACTTCACCGCGCTGACCCGCGCGGAGAAGCAACTGGCGGAGACACTTCTCGACAATTATCCCGTATCGGGACTCGGCTCGATCACCACGGTCGCCGAGAACGCCGGCGTATCGACTCCGACCGTCGCGCGCATGGTGCAGAAGCTCGGCTTCCGCGGCTTTCCGGATTTCCAGGCGCGGCTGCACCAGGAACTGGAAGCGACGATCTCCAATCCGATCACCAAGCACGACCGCTGGGCCGCCAATGCGCCGGGAACCCACACGCTCAACCGCTTCGCCGACGCGATCACCAGCAATCTGCGCGAGACGCTGACCCAGATCGATCCACGGGAATTCGACGAGGCCGCCGCCCTCATCGCCGACCGCAAGCGCAGCATCTATCTGCTCGGAGGCCGCATCACCCATGCGCTTGCCGACTATCTCTTCACCCATCTTCAGGTCATTCGTCCGGGTGTCACCGAGATCGCCTCCAACGCCAGCGCCTGGCCGCACTACGTGCTCGATATGCGCCAGGGCGACGTCTTGATTCTGTTCGACATTCGCCGCTACGAGCAGGAGATGGCGACGCTCGCCACATCCGCCCGCGAGCGTGGCGTCGAGATCATCCTCTTCACCGATCGCTGGACTTCGCCGGTCGCCAAATCCGCCTCCCGCGTGTTCCGCTCGCAGATCGAAGTACCGTCGGCCTGGGACAGCTCGGTGGTGATCCTGTTCTTGATCGAGGCTCTGATCGAGGCGGTGCAAAGTTCGAACTGGGAGGAAACCCGGGATCGAATGAAAACGCTCGAAGGCCTTTTCGATTCCACCCGCATCTTTCGCAAACCCGTCTAGGAGTGCTCGCCGACCCGTTCACGGAATTTCATACAGTTGTGCGACAGTGAGCCACCCCGCCAGAAAAAGAAATGTTCTTCCAACGACATAGGCGGCGCGAACGGATAAACCGCTGTCACATTACTTTCATGGCATCTCTTTAACAGCCTAGCCGAAATCGACTGAATACCCCACGAATTTGACTAAACCCATAAGGAGAACACCAGTGATTTCAAGAACCCATCGCCTGCTTTCGCTTTCCACCGCCGTTTTCCTGGCGACGACCGCAATCGCCGCCGCCGAGCCGAGCGCCGAACTCATCGAAGCCGCCAAGAAGGAAGGCATGCTGACCACCGTCGCCCTGCCCCACGACTGGTGCGGCTATGGCGACGTCATCGCCTCCTTCAAGGCCAAGTATCCGGAAATCCAGGTCAACGAACTGAACCCGGACGCGGGCTCGGCTGACGAAGTCGAAGCCGTCAAGGCCAACAAGGACAACAAGGGTCCGCAGGCCCCTGACGTCGTCGACGTCGGTCTCGCCTTCGGCCCGCAGATGAAGGCCGAAGGCCTGCTGCAGCCCTACAAGGTTTCCACCTGGGACGAGATCCCGGACAGCGTCAAGGACGCCGAAGGCTACTGGTACGGCGACTATTACGGCGTGATGTCGTTCCTCGTGAACAAGGACCTTGTCCAGACCGCTCCGAAGGACTGGGCTGATCTCCTGAAGCCGGAATATGCCGGTCAGGTCGCTCTCGCCGGCGATCCGCGCGCGTCGAACCAGGCGATCCTCGGCGTTCTCGCCGCCGGTCTCGCCAAGGGTGCGAAGTCGGGCAAGGAAGCCGGTGAAGCTGGCCTCGGCTACTTCGCCGAACTCAACAAGGCCGGCAACTTCGTTCCGGTCATCGGCAAGTCCGGTACGCTCGCCCAGGGCTCGACCCCGATCATCGTTGCCTGGGACTACAACGCGCTCGGCTGGGCCAAGACCCTCAACGGCAACCCGCCGACCGAAGTCGTCGTTCCGGCCAGCGGAGTTCTCGCCGGCGTCTACGTTCAGGGCATCTCGGCCTACGCGCCGCACCCGAACGCAGCGAAGCTGTGGATGGAGCACCTCTATTCCGACGAAGGTCAGCTCGGCTGGCTCAAGGGCTTCTGCCACCCGACCCGCTTCAACGCGATGGTCAAGGCCGGCAAGGTTCCGCAGGCACTGATCGACGCCCTGCCGCCGGCAGCGTCTTATGAAAAGGCCTACTTCCCGACGCTCGAAGAAGTCGATGCCAACAAGGCTGCCGTCACCGGCGGCTGGGATTCCGTCGTCGGCGCGAACGTTCAGTAAGTCTTTCCACAGACATGTCGCCTCGGCCGGTTTTCCGGCCGGGGCGACATAAGTTATTCGTAAGGAATTCAAGTCTTTGGAGCGGAATGAGGAAAAATGTGCGCGGGTTTCAGCCCGCACCCGCTCTAACTTGCAAGTATCAATAACGCCCGCGTCGATAACGCGGTTTCAGGGGCGCGAACGGAATGTCATCTGCTAAACCCGACGCCAGCCCGCCGGCGCGTCGCCTACCGCTTCACTGGCTGGGCATTCTGCCCTTTGCCGCCTTTGTGACGCTGTTTCTGATATTGCCGACGGCAAAGATCGTGGTCGGCGCCTTTCAGACACCGGATGGCAGCTTCACGTTCGAGAACATCCGTGGCCTGTTCACGCCCTCGATCCTTGCGGCCTACTGGATCTCGATCAAGATCAGCATAGCCTCGGCGCTCCTCGGCTGCCTGATTGGCTTTGCCATGGCCTCGGCCATTGTCTTCGGCGGCTTGCCGAAGGGCATCCGCGGGCCGCTTCTGACCTTTTCCGGCGTTGCCTCCAACTTTGCCGGCGTGCCGCTCGCCTTCGCCTTTCTCGCTACCCTCGGCCCGGTCGGCATCGTTACGGTGTTCCTGCGCTCGAACTTCGGTCTCGACCTCAGAATGCTCGGCTTCAATCTCCTGTCCTTCTGGGGGCTGACAGTCACCTACCTCTTTTTCCAGATCCCGCTGATGATCCTCATCATCACGCCGGCGCTCGACGGCCTGAAGCGCGAATGGCGCGAGGCCGCCGAAATCCTCGGTGCCACCGGCCTGCAGTACTGGCGCATGGTCGCCTTCCCGATCCTGCTTCCCTCGCTGCTCGGCACGCTGGCGCTGCTCTTCGCCAATGCCTTCGGCGCCGTTGCGACCGCGATCGCGCTCACCGGCTCGTCGCTGTCGATCGTGCCGATCCTGCTGTTCGCCCAGATCCGCGGCGACGTGCTCGGCAATCCGCATCTCGGCTATGCGCTCGCCTTCGGCATGATCGTCGTCACCGGCATTGCCAACGCGATCTACATCTGGCTGCGCGGCCGCAGCGAAAGGTGGCTGAAATGAAGAAGATCTGGGCCTGGGGGGCCCTCGTTTTCGGCCTCCTCTATTTCACCCTGCCGCTCATCGGCATGACCAACTTCTCCTTGAAGATGCGCCGCGGCGAATATTCCTTCGACGCCTATCAGAAGGTTTTCGCCGATCCGCGCTTCCAGGAAACCTTCAGCTATTCGGTGCTGCAGGCGCTGTTCACCATCGTCTTCGGCGTGCTGCTCGTCGTACCTACCGCCTATTGGGTCCGGCTGAAGCTGCCGCGGCTGCGCCCCTATATCGAGTTCATCACGCTTCTGCCGCTCGTTATCCCGGCGATCGTCATCGTCTTCGGCTATATCCGGCTCTACAACACCTCGAGCTGGCTGCCGCTGACGGGCTCGCTGACGGGGACCAACATCCTCCTGATGTTCGGCTACGCGACGCTCGCTCTGCCCTACATGTACCGCGCGGTCGACACCGGCCTTCGCACCATCGACGTCGCCACCCTGACCGAAGCCGCCCAGAGCCTCGGCGCCGGATGGGCCACGATCCTCGCCAAGATCATTCTGCCGAACGTGCTCGTCGCGGTGCTTTCAGGCGCCTTCCTGACCTTTGCCATCGTCATCGGCGAGTTCACCATGGCGGCACTTCTGAACCGCCCGGCCTTCGGCCCGTACATGCAGCTCTTAGGCGCCAACCGCGCCTATGAGCCTGCCGCACTCGCCGTTATCGCATTCGGCATCACCTGGGGCTGCCTCGGCCTCATCCAGCTCGTCTCGCGCTTCCAAAAAAGCGCGCCTCCCAAGGCCTGAGGACCGCACCCATGAGTTTTCTGTCACTCACCAGCATCAAGAAGTCCTTCGGCCCTGTTCACGTCGTGCACGATTTCGACATGGACATCGAGAAGGGCGAATTCGTCTCGTTCCTCGGTCCGTCCGGCTGCGGCAAGACGACCGTCCTGCGCATGATCGCCGGCTTCGAGACACCCTCCGCCGGCTCTATCGTGATCAACGGCAAGGACCAAGGGTCGTTGAAACCCAACCAGCGCAACATCGGCATGGTGTTTCAGGCCTATGCGCTGTTTCCGAACATGAACGTGCATGACAACGTTGCCTTCGGCCTCAAGGTCGCAGGCACTGACAAGTCGGAGATCGACGCACGGGTGAAGCAGATGCTCGGGCTGATCAAGCTCGAGCACCTGGCGGACCGCTTCCCCTACCAGCTCTCCGGCGGCCAGCAGCAGCGCGTGGCGCTTGCCCGCGCCATTGCGGTCAAGCCGCAGGTGCTGCTGCTCGACGAGCCGCTTTCGGCGCTCGACGCCAAGATCCGCGTGTCGCTGCGCGAAGAAATCCGGCAGATCCAGCAGCAGCTCGGCATCACCACGGTCTTCGTCACCCACGACCAGGAAGAGGCGCTGTCGATCTCCGATCGTATCGTCGTCATGAATGCCGGACGTGCCGACCAGATCGGCACCCCCTTCGAGATCTACAACACGCCGTCAACGCGCTTCGTCGCTTCCTTCGTCGGCACGCTGAACATCATCGAGGGCAAGGTCGCGGATCCGGCCTCGGGCGCCGTAACGATCGGCAACCAGCAGGTGGCTCTGAAAGACCCGATTGCCGGCATGAAGGGTGGCGACAGCATCTCGCTGGCGTTGCGCCCTGAAGCGGGCTCGATTGCCGAAGGGGCGCAAGGCGATACGGCGCTTGCCGGCGAGGTCGTCTCGACGAGCTTCCTCGGCTCGGTCATCCGCACGCGGCTTCGCGTCGGCGGCGATGTCATCTCCTTCGACATGTTCAACAATCCGGGCGTAACCCCGCCGGTCTCGGGCGACAACGTCACCCTGCGCTTCGCCGCCAAGGACCTGCTCGTTATTCGCGAGTAGGCCTTGCAGAAGACCGATGAACGCTGGCGCGCAGGGCGCCAGCGAGTATGCAGCGGTTCGTTGCACCATTGCCGGAGACCCGCGAGGTTGCAATCATGGCCAAGGCTGAACCAAGTGCCTTCGTCAGGCATATCCAGGATGAACTCTCCGATCTCGGGCCTGTTCAGATTGACCGCTTCTTCGGCGGCTGGGCCTACGTCGTCGCAGACAAGCGCTTTGCCGTCAGCATCAAGGACCGCCTCTATTTCAGGGTTGATCAGGCGCTGAAAGACGCGCTGATATCAGAGGGTTGCCAGCCGTTCACCTATGAGAAGGGCGGCAAGACCGTGGTCGTGCATCGCTTCTACGAAGCGCCTGTCGACTGCCTCGACGACCGGGATGCCCTCCTCCACTGGGCCGGACGCGCGGTTACCGCGGAAGACGACGATCTGCGCGGATAAGTGCCACGCGGTCGGAATGTTGCCGCCATGACTGCATGGCAACCTGACCATCCGGATTAATGTCCTGGCGGGAACGAATTTGTCCTCACCAGCACCCCACAAGCAAAAATCTGTCGTGATTTCCGCTCTTTTCGTCGCGGCGTGCGTTTGACCGGGCAATCCCGGCCTATATAGTCGCGGTGTTCTCAGGGCGGGGCGAAATTCCCCACCGGCGGTAGCGAGAGAAACCTCGAAGCCCGCGAGCGCTCTG
Source organism: Ensifer sp. Root278 (assembly GCF_001429285.1). Taxonomy (GTDB): domain Bacteria; phylum Pseudomonadota; class Alphaproteobacteria; order Rhizobiales; family Rhizobiaceae; genus Ensifer. The sequence continues at coordinate 284,208 of NZ_LMJJ01000040.1, read as the reverse complement.
GAGCTTACGCTCCAGGGGTCAGCAGATCCGGTCGAATTCCGGAGCCGACGGTCACAGTCCGGATGGAAGAGAGCAAGCAGGAACGTGGGCCCCGCGACGGGACCTCACGCGCATGCATGTTCGCCCGACGGGATCATTGGAAACGCCAAACCCTGGAAGGCTTGAGACCATGACTATTCTTTCCCACCCCACCGCCAAGATCGCGATCGTTCGTGCCCGCTGGCACGCCGACATCGTCGACCGCTGCGTCGACGCCTTCGTCGCGCAGTGGACGAAGCTCGGCGGCTCGGCGGCCGACGTCGAGATCTTCGACGTGCCGGGCGCACTCGAAATCCCGCTGCATGCGCAGACGCTGGCCAAGACCGGCCGCTATGCGGCGATCCTCGGCACCGCCTTCGTCGTGGATGGCGGCATCTACCGCCACGACTTCGTCGCCGGCACCGTGCTCGACGGCATGATGCGCGTCCAGCTCGACACCGGCGTGCCGGTGCTTTCGGCCGTGCTGACGCCACACAATTTCCAGGAAAGCGAGCCGCTCATCGCCTTCTTCCGCGAGCACTTCGTCACCAAGGGCACGGAAGCGGCCAACGCCTGCTCGCAGATTTTGGATGCCCGAGCCAAGCTGGCGCTTGTCAACGCCTGATCGGCGACGCGCCCACGTGATCCAGCGCACCGCCTGATGGGCGCGCCCCTCATCCGGCTGCCGCCACCTTCTCCCCGCTCGCGGGGAGAAGGACACGCGTGGCACGCTCCGTGCCCGACCGCGGCCGTTTGATACAAGCAGGATTGACGATGCTTCGCCGCAGCACCGCTCCTACATCCGCTACGGAATGAGAAGCCCGCGGCACGCTCGACTGTCCCCTCTCCCCGCCTGCGGGGAGAGGGCTAGGGTGAGGGGCAAAGCGCTCCATGCGCTCCAAGCTCACGGCCCCTCATGGTGACGGCGCGCCTTTTGAATCAACCTCTGAACCACCTGAATCAAACCGCCAGCCCCGGCCGATAACCTCCTGTTCCGACTCTCAAATTCGCGCCTACCGCGCTGCCTCGCCCTCATGCAGGCTGCGCTCCAGCGCCGCCATCCGGTGACGGTGGCCACCGGCCTCGTAGCCGACGATGGTGACGACGGGCGCGAACATCAGGATGATCAGGCACATCGCCATATCGAGCCAGGCCATCGCCGCAACGACGGACGCGGCCAGCACCAGCGCCGTGCCGAAGAGCAGCCAGAGATGCAGCCGGTCCGTCTGTCGCAGCAGATAGGCGTACATTGCGTAGAGCAGCCCGATATAGAGCGCGACGGGGACGGCAACGGTCAGCACGGTCGCCACCGAACTGATATGGGCCTTGTGCTCGATATAATAGGCCGCCACATGCAGCCCGGCGCCGGTGGCCACGATCGAGGCGAAGATCGGGATGTGGCCATAGCCCAGACGAAGGACCGCTTGAGGCGGTGATGGTGCAGGACCTCGGCGCTCGGCAGCAGAAAATAGATCCACCACATGCCGAAGGTGAGCCCGGTGCCCGCCAGGCAGACAAGAGCAACGTCAAGGTTCCAGCCATCGCCGTCGACGACCGCGGAGATCGAGGCGACCGTGCCGACCACCCCCTCCCCGAGCGCGATGATCGCCAGCAGCCCGTAACGCTCGGCGATGTGATGCGCGTGCCAGGGCGTTCCGCCGTAGCGCATCTCGGCGATGCAGGGGCCGACCATCTCGACCGCGGTCAGCGCGACGACCATGGCAAAAGTCACGACGAGGGAGAAGTCGAAGAAGATCAGTACGATCCAGCCAAGCTGGGCGGCGCTGATCGCCTTCACATAGGCTATGCAGGCTTGCCGCCGCGCAGGATTCTGCCGGCTGGCGCGCAGCCACTGGAAGACCATGGCCACGCGCATGACGACATAGCCGAGCACCATGACGCCGTTGTTGAGGTGCTCGCCCTTGTCGATCGATTCGAACATCGGCGGCAGTCCGATTGCCAGGATCAGCACGCCGACCATCTGCACCATGGTGACGCTGCGAAAGATCCAGTCGTCGGTGTCGTAGGCCGATGCGAACCAGCTGAAATTGATCCAGGCCCAGCAGATGGCAAAGGTGGCAAAGCCGAAGCCCATCAGCCCCGCCGTGAAATGGCCCTCGGCAAAGAGATGCGCAAGCTGCGACGCAGCCAGGCTGAAGGCGATGACGAAGGTGAGGTCGAACAGAAGCTCGAGTGTCGTCGCGGTCCTGTGATGCTCAAGCGTATCGCGACCGCTCATGCGGGCCACGTGGTGATGAGCGCTCGGATGCGGTTCAATCGAGGTTGGTTCGCTCATGCGATAAGGTCCCTGCTGACATCTGCAAGCACATTCAAATATTTGCGGAAGCGTCGTCAAGGCGTGGTGCGCGCCAGAAATGAAAACGCCCGGCATCTCTGGCGGGCGTCTCGTCACGATGCCTGAGGGAGGATCAACGGGCGTCGCGATGTTCTTTATGCCTTGGCAGCATCGAGACGGTCGATCGCTTGCACGTTGCCGGCCGAAGCGCCCTGCGGATCGAATTCGGACGCGAGCCAGGTGTCGACGATCGATTTCGCCAGCTCCGGCCCGATGACCCGCGCACCCATGGTGATGATCTGGGCGTTGTTCGACTTCGCCGCACGCTCGGCCGAATAGGTGTCGTGCGTCAGTGCTGCACGGATGCCCGGCACCTTGTTGGCCGAGATGCAGACGCCGATGCCGGTACCGCAGAAGAGGATGCCGCGGTCGTGCTTGCCCTCGACGACCTGCTGCGCCAACTTCTGCGCGAGATCCGCGTAAAAGCCGGACTGGCTGAGGTCCACGACTTCGACGTCGGCCCGGCCCGCGAGATGGGCGGCAATGACGTCCAGCAGGGGCTTGCCGGCGCTGTCTGCCCCGATTGCAATCTTCATGATTGTTCCTTTCCATTCTTCAGGAACTGCCGCGGCCGAAGGCTCAGATCGCCTTTGCGACACGCTGCAGAATGTCAAGATAGCCGGCGACGTCCCAGGCGGAGCGGCCGATGAAGAGGCCGTCGATATGCGGCTCAGTGATCAGTTCTTCGCAATTGCCGGGATTGACGCTGCCGCCGTAGAGCACCGGCACGCGCCGGCCGAGCGCCGCTTCGGCGACGTCAGCGATGCGCTTGTGGCGCTCGTTGGCATAGTCTGATGTCGCGGGAATGCCGTTGACGCCGATCGCCCAGACCGGCTCGTAGGCAAGCAGGATGGTCGCGTTCTTCGCCTCGCCTTCGAGCAGCGCCAGAGCGCCCTCGACCTGACGCTTCAGCACCGCGTCCGCTTCGCCCGCCTCACGCTCGGCCAACGTCTCGCCGATGCAGATCAGCGGCACCAGGCCATGGCGCACGGCCGCCGCCGTTTTCAGGCCGACGGTGCAATCCGTCTCGCCGAAATGTTCGCGCCGCTCGCTATGGCCCAACTCGACCACGTCGAGATTGCAATCCTTCAGCATCAGCGGCGACACCTCGCCGGTCCAGGCGCCGGCATCGTCCCAATGCATGTTCTGCGCGCCGACCTTGACGCTGGCGCCTTCAAGCCGCGCCTTGACCTCACGCACCGCCGTGAACGGCGGGATGACGAAGCGCTGGATCCGTTCGTCGCGCGCTGCGTCTGCCGTAGCCAGGCCTTCGGCAAAGGCCATCGCCTCGGCGAGCGTCTTGTTCATCTTCCAGCTGGTGCCGACCCAGAGCCCGGACTTGTTCATGCTTTCTCCGATGTCTTGCTATTGCCAACCCTGACCAGCCGGATGCCCGCCTCTTCGAGGGGTGCTGCATGCTCGGCAGCCACTTCGGCGCCGGTCAGCACCGCGTCGAAGGCATCGAGCCCGGTCAGGAAGTGGAGCGCCGAGCGCCCGAATTTGTCGTGGTCCACCAGCAGGTATTTGCGCTTGGCCGCCTTCACCATCAGGCGCTTGGCCTGCACCACCTCCTGGTCCTGGTGGAAGGCCGTCGTCCCTTCGATCGCAGAGCTGGAGAGAAAGGCGATGTCGACGCGCAGCGACCGCAGCGCCTCGTCGGTGACGATGCCGAAGAAGCCATTGAACTTCTTGCTGTACTGGCCACCGAGCGCGATGACATTGATGCCCGACGCACCCGAGAGGCTGGTGATCACGCCGAGATTGTTGGTGATGACCGTCAGCGGGCGAATGTCGCGGATACATTCGGCAATCGCGCCGGTCGTCGAGCTGTCGTCGATCAGGATGCTCTGCCCGGGCTCGATCAGCCCCGCCGCATATTCGGCGATCCGCCGCTTTTCGGCGGTGGCGATCTTCTCACGGTAACGGATGTCGCTTTCGAATTGTGGGCTCGACTGGATCGAGGCGCCACCATGCACCTTGCGCAGCAGGCCCGCCTGTTCGAGGTCGTCGAGGTCGCGATGCACCGTCATCTTGCTGACGCCGAAGCGCAAGGACAGGTCTTCGACGGACGCCGCTCCGGCCTCCATCAGCACATCCATGATCGCCTGTCGCCTGTCTTCCGGCTTCATCATCTCGGTCCCGATCACGCGCAGCCATGGCCGCGCTCACCGTGAGAAGATAACACCTATTTGTGATATTTCAATTTCTATGGTGTGATTTTGTGATCTTTCAATGTGATTTCTGTGGGCGATTGAAACCGGTATCGATGTGGGGTTCCCAGAACTCCACCGACTCCCGGATCATCTCCACGACGGTGTGGTCGGTCGGCTCGCGCTCGCGGAAGGAAAGCTCGAGGCAGATCTCGTTGTCGGTGCCGCCGCCAGCCTTGACCGCGCCGATCAGCTTCTCCGGCGTGATGCGGCCGTCCCGGTTGTAGGCAGCGGTAAACGGCCAATGGCCGCCCTTGTTCATTGATGACTGCTTGATGTGGATGATCGGCGAACGCTCGGGAAACGCCCCGGCCCAGGCATAGGGATCGATATCATCGGGATTGTCCGAGGTGACGTCGCCATGGTCGATGTCGACCATCATCTTCATTGGAATCGGCAGATCGGCCTCGGCCAGCCGCCGGTCGAGCGATCGGCATTCCTCGATCGTGTGGCCGAATTCGCGGCCGACCGACATCGGCTCCCAGAAGACGTAGGAGAGCCCCGCCGCCTTGCCGTGCTCTGCCACTTCGCGCCAGCATTCGATGGCGATCCGCATCATCTCCTCGCGCCGCGCCGGATCGTCGTAATCCCTCAGCGTGAAGATCGCGAACTGCGTGCCCATGCCGGAGGCGCCGAGCTCGGCGGAGATATCGGCAAAGGTCTTGAACCAGTCGACATAGTAGCGCCTCACATCCGGATCCGGATGGCCGAAATGGTTGAGCCGGCCATAGGGGCCGGTCATGCCCGAGGTGATCTTCACCCCGGTGCGGTCCAGCGCTTTGCGAAACTGCCTGACGGTCTTGGCGATCGTCGCCGCCGGCCAGCCCGGATTGACGAATTCATGCGTCAGCTGCACGTAGCCGATGCCGATCTTCTCGGCGATCGTGTCGATCAGGTCGTCGGCCTCGGCGAAGCGGTTGACCAGCGGATTGGTGTTGAGCGACAGCGTGAAGGCCACGACCTTACTCCCGGCTACCAGTGAAATTTCGGAAGGATGAAATCGGGAGACGCGCCGTGCTCGGCAAAGAGCCGGCGACGTTCCTCGTCCACGGCGTGTTCCAGGATCCCGGTCGTCACCAGCACGGAATGCAGCCCCGCATTCGCCGCACCGGCGATGTCATGCTCTATGCTGTCGCCGATGGCACAGACCCGCGTCGGATCGGGATGACCGAGGAAGTCGAGCGCGAGCGCGTAGATGTCGGCGAAGGGCTTGCCGATCCAGCGCACCTTGCCGCCAAGTTCTTCGTAGAGGTCGGCGATGCGACCGGCACCAAAGGCGGTACCCGTCTTCGTCAGCATCACCTTGTCGGGATTGGTACAGAGGCAGGGAACGCCACGCGCGGCCGCCGGTGCCAGCAGCGCCTCATAGTGAGAGAGCGGATAGAGATCGCCTTCGCTCGCCGAAAGCAGCACGATATCGGCATCAGCGCCGCTTGTCGTGCGCTCGAGGTCGAGCCCTTTGATCGGCGACAGATCGTTGTCACGGCTGATCAGCAGGCACTTGCGCGGCGTGCCTGCGCTGCCTGCGCCTTCTCGCTTGAGGATCTGCCAGGCGACCTCCCCCGAAGTCAGGAACCAGTCCCAGCTGCCGGCGGCAAAGCCGATGTCTACAAGGCGACGGTCGTTCTCCGCGGAACGTTTGCCCGAGTTGGAGAGGATGATGATGCGTTTTCCGGCATCCTTCAGCCGCACCAGCGTGTCGGCCGCCACCGGATACGGACCGCGCCCGTCGCGCAGCACGCCGAACTGGTCGATCAGGAAGGCGTCGTAGCGATCGGCAATCTCGCTGAGGCCGGCGATCGTCTCGATAACCGTCACAGCACACCCGCCTTTCTGGCGCCGGCAAGCGCAAGCCGCGCCGTGCCGGCGGCTGCCTCTTCGGACAGAACCGGCAGGAATGGGACGCCGAGCTTGCGCATGCGGATCGCGGTCCAGGCCACATTCTTCGCGCCGCCGCCGACGCTGCGGAGCGAACGGAGCGCCGGTCCGCCGAGCTCGGTCAGCCGCTGGTAGGCAAGGCTCTCGACCCCGGCGATGCCTTCGAAGATTGCCTTCAGAAAGGTCGCATCGTCGGCCGGCCGTGGGCTCATCCGCGGCAGAAAATCCGAATCGGCGACCGGAAAACGCTCGCCGGGTTTGACGAGCGGATAGTAGTCGAGCCCGGTATCGACGACCGGGTTGATCTCCTCAGAAAGCACGGCGATCCTTTCCGGCGAGAAATGCTCGGCGAGCACCACCCCGCCGGTATTGGATGCCCCACCCGCAAGCCACATCTCGCCGATGCGGTGGCTGTAGAGCCCATATTCCGGCGCAAACAGCGGCCGTTCGGAGAGCATCTTCACCGTCAAAGTCGTGCCAAGCGCGCTGACGCCGTCCCCCGGCTGATCGGCGCCCGTTGCCAGGAACGAGGCGCACCCGTCCGTGGTGCCGGCAACGATCACCACGCCGGCCGGTAGATCAAAGGCTTCGGCCGCCGCCGGCGCGATGGTCGCGATCGGCGCGCCGGCTGGCAGCACGTCTGGCAAAAGCTCGACACGCGCCCCCGTCCTTCCGATCCACTCCGGCCACGAGCGTGATACCGGGTCGTAGCCAGTCTTGAGGGCATTGTTTTCGTCGGAGACATCATAGAGCCCGGTGAAGTGCCCGGCGAGCCAATCGGCTTGATGGATCACCCGGAAAACATCCGGCACCGACTGGAAGGCGAGAAGCTTGGCAAGGCCGGATGTGGCGCCATGGGCAGCACTCTCCCGCGGCGCATGGGCGGAAACCGCATCGAGAAGAGCCCGGTCGGCAACCGGATCGTTGTACATCATCGGCGTCGCCAGCGGCGCACCGCTTTGATCGACCGGCAGCATCGTTCCGGACGTGCCGTCGATCGCGAGCGCTGTAACCTGTCGCCTGTCGATACTTCCGAGCGTTTCGCCGAGCGCCGCCTGCACCGCCTTCCACCAGCCGATGGGATCGCGATGATCCCCGGAGAAGGACGCGAGTCTCGCCGCACCCGATGCGACGACGACGCCATCCGCGGCCATGGCCACTGCCCGCGCGCCCGAGGTGCCAATATCGATGCCGAGGACCAGCTTGTCACCGCTCATTGCAGCACCTGTCCGGCGCAGTTGAGCTGCTGGCGGTATTTCTCAGCATCCCATCCGAGAAGTTCCGCGTTTTCCGCTTCCGTCAGGTAGCGCAGGCGAGCATCCGCCGGAATGCGTGCCGTCACGTCGGCAAGGCACCGCGCCATGGCGAAGGCGCCGGCGGACATCTCCTTCTGCACCAGCACGCCCTTGCCGGGGAAAAGCAGCAACGGCGGCAGGCTCTCGCCGGCAGCACGCCGCTTCGCCTCGATCGCAAGCGCGGTCTCGCCGGGAGCGGCTACTACGACGCCCTTGCCGAGGAAAATCACGTGGTCGGGATAGAGGCTGCCGCCGGCGGCAAGCCGGCAGCTGTCGAGGTCGGCCGCCACCGCGTGCAGGTACGGATCCTCCGGCAGCCGGTAGTCGCTGTCGACGGCAAGCCGCGAAAGGGCCGCCACATCCGCCGTCGGCGCCTCCCGCCTCTGCCCGGTCAGGCAGCGCGTGATGTCGGTCAGCAGGATGGTCGCATCGACCACGCTCTCGGCAGCGACGACAAGGCCATGATTGCCGAGGACCAGCACCGATGTGTTGTCCTGCACCCGTTCGGCGATCGCCCTGGCCAGCGGCAGGCCCGGCCGCGCATAGGGCACAAAGACATGCGGAAAGCCGGCAAGCCGCTCGGCGGCGATCGCAGCACCGTTGGTCTGCACGGCCGTCGCGATCGTCTCGACGCAGTGCACATGCACGACCACTCTTTGCGGCATCAGCGCATGCACCGTCGTTTCGATCGAAGGGCGCAGGCCCGAGGGGTTGCGCTCGGCAATCACGAAGTCCTGGGCCTTCTCCGTCGCCGGATCGCTCCGCTCCAGCGCATCGAGCAAGGGATCGAGCGCCACCGGCACCATGACATCGCGCTGGCGCGCATGGGCCAGCCAGAAGCCCGAGGCCTTGATCCAGAGCGCCCCACCCTCCTTGATCGAGGTATTGCCGCCCGCCCCCTGCACCAGCAGCGGATCCGACCCGATACGGGCCGAAAGATCGAGAAGCGCTTCGAATTCCAGACTTCGCATCTCAGTCTCCTTCAGGCCGCCGCCTGCTGGCGTTCCAGCCAATGGGTGAAGGCCTGCCGCTCGGCCAGTGTCATGTGCAGGCCGTGTTTTGTCCGACGGTCGAGAATGTCGTCCGCCGTCAGCGCCCATTCGTTTTCGATGAGGAAGCGCGCCTCGCGCTCACGAAGGAGCGAACCGAAGGCCCGCCCGAGATCCTCGACCGCGGTGGCACCGGCGAGCAGCGCATGCGTCCGCGTGCCGTAGAGCCGCGCATAATGCTTGGCGAGATCGGCGGGCAGCCAGCGGTAGCGCGCCTTGAGATCACCCAGGAACTGCTCGAAATCGGCATCCGCCATATCGCCGCCCGGCAGATGCGCGCTCGCCGTCCAGGCTGGCCCCATCTTGTGGAAGAAGGGCTTCAGCCGTTCCAATGCATGTTCGGAAAGCTTGCGGAACGTGGTGATCTTGCCGCCGAAGACCGAGAGCAGAGGCGCCTGGCCATCGGCCGCATCGACCTCGAAGATGTAGTCGCGGGTGACGGCGGAGGGGTTTTCGGCATTGTCGTCATAGAGTGGGCGCACGCCGGAGAAGCTGTAGACGATATCGTCAGAGGTCAGTTGTTGCTTGAAGTAGCGGTTTACCGACTTCAGCAGATAGCTGATCTCGTTGCCGTCGGCCGATACGTCCTCCGGCCGGCCTTCGTAAGGGATATCCGTCGTCCCGATCAGCGCCAGGTCATTCTGGTAGGGGTTGATGAAGATCACCCGCTTGTCCGGGTTCTGCACCAGGTAGGCCTGCCGTCCCTCCCAGAACTTCGGCACGACGATGTGGCTGCCCTTGACCAGGCGCACGCTGCGGCTGGAGTTCAGCCCGCCGATCCGGCCGATGACGTCGTTGACCCAGGGGCCGGCCGTGTTGACCACACACCGCGCCCTCGCCTCGGTCTTCGCCCCGGTTCGCGTATCGGTCATCTCGATAAACCAGAGCCCGTCCCGCCGGCGGATCGCGCTGCAGGCGGTGCGCGTCAAGACCCGGGCGCCACGGGAGCGTGCATCGAGCGCGTTCAGAACCACGAGGCGGGCGTCATCCACCCAACAGTCGGAATACTCGAACGCCCTGCGATACTCGCGCTTGATCGGCGCGCCCTCAGGCGCGGTCGAAAGATTGAGGCTCCGCGTCCCCGGCAGCCGTTTGCGTCCGCCGAGATGGTCATAGAGGAAGAGCCCGAGCCGCACGAGCCAGGCCGGCCGATCCTCCGGGTTGTGCGGCAGCACGAAACGCATCGGCCAGATGATGTGCGGCGCGGACTGAAGCAGCACCTCGCGTTCGATCAGCGCCTCGCGCACCAGACGAAACTCGTAATATTCGAGATAGCGCAGACCGCCATGCACCAGCTTGCCCGAACGCGAGCTCGTGCCCTGCGCCAGATCGTCCTTCTCGCACAAGAGAACCGAAAGCCCTCGCCCGGCGGCGTCGCGCGCAATGCCCGCGCCATTGACGCCGCCGCCGATGACAAACAGATCATACACTCTGGTCTCGGAACCCACCGTCGTTACTCCTGTCGCCATCGCCGCCATGCCTCACGCCGCCTTCGTCTTGTCCTGCAGGCCATAGGTGGAGAAGCCCTCGATCACGCCTGATATCTCGGCCTCCGACAGGAGCACCGGGCCGCCGATCAGCAGCGTGTGGTAGTACTGCTTGGCGATCGTCTCGAGCTCGACCGCCGCCCACATCGCCTTCTCCAGGCTCGCGCCGGTCGCGATCATGCCGTGGTTCGCCATCAGGCAGGCACTGCGGCCTTCGAGGGCGCGCAAGACGCTGTCGGAGAGCGCCTTGGTGCCATAGCGCTCGTAGTCCGCGACGCGCACATCACTGCCGCCGAAGGCCGCGATCATGTAGTGGCACGCCGGGATCGGCTTGCGGGCGATCGCCAGAATGGTCGAATACATCGCATGGGTGTGGACGACGGCACAGACCTCCGGCCGAGCGCGCAGGATATCCAGGTGAAACGGCCATTCGACCGACGGCTTCTTCGGCCCTGACCAGCTTCCGTATTCGCCCTCGATCTGCATGGCGACGATCATCTCGGACGTCATCTCGTCATAGGGAATGCCCGAGGGCGTCACCAGCATGGTCTCGCCGTGGCGCAGGCTGATATTGCCCGACGTGCCCTGGTTGAGCCCGATGGCGTTCATGTGGCGGCAATGGTCGACGATCGACTGGCGCAGTTCGCGTTCGCTCATAACTGTCACCTCAGCAGGGATGAACCGGCGGCAGGCCGGCGATGTAGCGGCGGACTTCCTCGGCCGCCATTTCGGCGGCAAAGGTCACGGTGCGCACCGAGGCGCCGGCGATATGCGGCGTCAGCGTCACATTGGGGAGTTGCAGCAGCGGCCAATCCTCCGGTACCGGCTCCACGGCGAAGGTCTCCAGCATCGCCGCCGAGAGATGGCCGCTCAGCAGGTTTTCATAGAGCGCGTCGTAGTCGCAGAGCGGGCCACGCGCCGTGTTCACGAAGATCGCGCCCGGCTTCATCTTGGCGAAGGTCTCGGCGTTCATCATATTGCGCGTCTCCTCCGTGACGCGGGGATGCAGCGTCACGAGGTCCGAGCGGGACAGAAGATCGTCGAGCGAGACCTGCTCGACGCCAGCATTGAGGTCGTCCGCCGAAAGCTGCACATAGGGGTCGTGCACCAGCACCTTGGTGCCGAAGGCGCGCAGCAGACGCACGACCTTCGTGCCGATATTGCCGTAACCGATGACGCCAACGGTCATTTCGCAGAGTTCGCGGCCGGTGCGGTCGGCGCGATAGAGATCGCCGCGCCATTCGCCCTTGCGCAGCGCCTCATGCCCGGTGCGGATCAGCCGCGTCTCGGCGAGGATCGCGCCGAGCGTGAATTCGGCAACGGCGCTCGCATTGCGGCCGGGCGTGTTGACGACGCGCACACCTGCGTCGCGCGCCGCACCCATGTCGATATTCACAGGTCCGCCGCGCGAGACCGCGACGAGCTTGAGGCCGGGCAGTGCCGCAAGCATCCCTCGCGACAGCGGCGCCAGCTGCGTCACCAGGATTTCCGCGTCACCGATGAATTCGACGATGTCCTCGGGCTTGCCGAGGTATTCCTTCAGCCCGTCCATGCCTTCGACGGCATAGCCGTGCTCCATCGGCACATCGGGCCAGGGCAGTTCGAGCGTGCGGATGTCATGGCCGTTGCCGGTCGCCTCGACGATCTTGTCGCGGAAGACGTCCGGCAGCATGAACCGGTCGCCGATAATGGCTATCTTCTTCATTTCGGTCTTTCCTGTTGATTTCCGGCGTCAACACCTTGGGAGAGTGCGTGCCAGACGGGTCTGAGCGCTGTTCGCGACTGCTGGTAGGCGGGGAAGAGTTCGTCAAAGCGACAGCTAAGCACCGGATCGGCGGCTTCCGCCGGTCGTTGGTAGGGGGTGACCCAATCGCCGAGGCAATCGGCCATCGAGGGATAGATGCCGAGCGAGACGGCGGCGATCATGGCAGCACCGGCAGCACCCGCCTCTTCCCGTTCGCTCGTCTGGACGCTGGCGCCGAGCGCCGCTCCGAGGATGCGGCGGAGCGAGGCGCTGCGGGCAGCACCACCCGTCAGCTGGATGCGCGCCGGCAGCGGCCCCATTTCCGCGTAGCAATCGCGCGCCGCCATGGCGAGCCCGTCAAAGACCGCCTTCACCATGTCGCCGAAGCCGTGGGTGATCGAGAGGCCGACGAAGGAGGCGCGGGCCGAGGCGTCGACGAAAGGCCCGCGCTCGCCCGCCTCCGAGATATAGGGCTGGAAGATCAGCGGCGTGTCCTTGGCGTCCGCAAGCCAGCCGTCGACATGGGAAAGCAGTTCGTCCTTCGATTTTTCGACGCCCATGCCCTTGAGCAGCCCGGATGCCACCGACAGGATCCAGTCGATGTTGAGCGTCGCTGCCATATTCGACTGCATCTGCGCATAGGTGCCCGGGATCGGCATGCACATGGTGTAGCCGGTCAAGTCGCGGTTGAGGCGCACATCGTCGGCACCGTTGGCCAGTCGCATATGCATGCCGGTCGAACCGATGATCGAGCAGCCAGTATCGGTGCCGGGATCATAGAGGCCGGCACCGAGCGCGGTGCAGACCACATCGACGTAACCGAGCACAACAGGCGTGCCTTCGGTGAGCCCCGTGATGCGAGCGGCTTCGGCCGAAAGCAGGTGATGGGTCGAGGCACCATCGACGATCTCGGGCAGCACATGCTTCAGCTTTTCGAGGCCGAGGAAGGCGATGACGTCGTCGTTGTAGCTGCGGGTGCGGAAATTGCCGAAGCTGAAATTGGCCTCGGATGGGTCGGTCGCCCGCTTGCCGGTCAGCTTGAAATAGAGCCAGTCCTTGCAATGGAACGTCGTTGCGACACCGTTGAGCATCTCGGGCGCATGGTCGCGCATCCAGCGAAGCTGCGGGCCCTGCTGGCAGGCGGCGAGCCCCACGCCCGTGCTTTGAAAGCGGTCGATATCGCCGCTGTCGGCGCGCAGCCGCTCCACCGTCTCGCCGGCGCGCGCATCGAGCCAGAGCCAGCCCTTGCCGACAGGCGCGCCGTCCCTGTCGATCATCCAGGTGCCGTCCCCCTGACCGGTCACCGCGATCGCGGCAACACGGCCAGGGAGGTTTTCGATCTTGTCGGAGAGCTGCTTGAGCGTCGCTGCCGCATCGGCCCAGGTGCGGTCGAGATCCTGCACGCTGCCGGCGCGGCCCACGGCCTCATAGGCGTTCGGCAGGGCCGCCATGGCGATCTGCCGACCGCGCAGGTCGAAGGCCACCGATTTGATGACCGACGTACCCGCATCTATGCCGATGAGGATATCCCGCATCAGGCGAGCTCCTGTCCATGGCTGATCGCCCGGCCGCTTTCGCCGTCGAAGACATGCAGGCTCGACGGGTCGAGATGGATACCGATCGGCTGGCCGACATCAAGCTCCGTCCGGTCGTGCTCGACCAGCACCATGGTGCCGCCGGCAAAATCCGCGGCGATATGGGTCTGGTCACCCAGCCATTGGTTGACGGCGACGCGGCCGGTGACGCCGTCGGCGCTGCGGCGCACCGAATAGGGCCTTATGCCGAGCACCACCTTCTGCCGCTGAACCAGCGCATCACGCACCGCATGCGAGAAGTCCGAGGCTGGATATTCGAGCCGCACGCCATCCTTGAGGCCGAAGGCAACTTTGCTCTCCGATCCCGAAACGCTGGCCTCGAAGACGTTCATCGGCGGCTCGCCGACGAAGGTGCCGGTGAAGAGATTGGCCGGGCGCTCCTTGATCTTCTGCGGCGTGTCGAACTGCTGCAGCACGCCGCCTTCCATGACGGCGATGCGGTCGGCGAGCGCGTTGGCCTCGGTCTGGTCGTGGGTGACGAGGATCGCCGTCAGCCCCCGCTCCTTGATGTAGTGCTTGATGCGGCCGCGAAGCAGCGCGCGAAGCTGCGGCTCCAGTTGTCCCATCGGCTCGTCGAGCAGGTGCAGGCTGGCATCGCGGATGAGAGCCCGCCCAAGCGAGGCGCGCTGCTGCTGGCCGCCGGAGATCGAGCTTGGATAGCGCCCGAGAATGTCTTCGATCTCCAAAAGCTTGGCGATACCAGCGACCTTCTCGTCGACGACACCCTGCGAAAGCTTCGAAGCCTTGAGCGCGAAGGCGATGTTCTCGCGCACCGTGAGCGGCGGGTAGAGCGAATAGCCCTCAAACGCCATGGCGACGTTGCGGCGCACCGGCGGCAGGGTCTGCACCGGCCGGCCAGCAAGCGAGATCGTGCCACGCGAGACCGCCTCGAAGCCGGCGATCATCCGCAATGTCGAGGTCTTGCCGCAGCCGGACGAGCCGAGCAGCGCGATGATCTCGCCCTTCTGAACATCCATGTTCAGCTTCTTCACGGCATGCACGCCGTAATCGACAGGGCCGTAGAACTTGTCGACGTCCTTGATCAAAAGAGCGGTGTCGGTCATGCCGCTTCTCCACTGCGCTTGGCTGCGAGGTCGGCGCGCGGCAGCAGGGCGCCGCTCGTCTTGTCGAAGAGGAAGGCCTGGGTGCCATTGACGGCAATATGGGCCGGGCCGGCGACCGGACCAGGCGTACCGGCCGGACGCGACACCAGGATTTCGCGGCCGCGGGCGGTCAGTGCCAGCGTCACGGTCTTTTCGTTGAGCGGCGTTTCCGCCTCCACCGTCACGGGGATCGCGCCGGGTGCAACGGCATCGGCAAAGCTGATCGCCTCCGGCCGCAGGCCGAGGACGCATTCCTTACCCGCGACATCGGCATCATAATCGGCAAGGCGTACCCGGACATTGGAGAGCTCGACGAACACGCCCTCGCCGCTGCGCTGCGGCACCACGTCGAGCAGGTTGATGGTGGGATCGCCGAAGAGCCGCGCGATCTCGATATCGGCCGGCGCATTGTAGATTTCCTGCGGCGTTCCGACCTGGCGGATGCGGCCGGCAGCCATGACGGCGATGCGGTCACCGAGCGCCATCGCCTCCTTGTAGTCCTGGGTGACGTAGACGACGGTGGCGCCTTGCGCCGCGAGCAGCCGCGGCAGTTCCAGCCGCATCTCGAAGCGGAGCTTGGCGTCGACGTTGCGCAAGGGATCGTCCAGCAGCAAGAGCGGCGGCGAGCCGACGAGCGCGCGGGCAAGTGCCGTTCTCTGCTTCTGGCCGTTGGAAAGCGCCTTCGGATGATGCGTCAGCACATGGTCGATCTTGAGCAGTTTCGCGACCTTCTGCACGCCGGCGGCGATCTTCTCCTTCGACGATCGCGTCGCCGTCAGCGGGCTTGCGATGTTGTCGAAGGCGCTCATGTGCGGGAAGAGCGCGAAGTTCTGGAAGGCCATGCCGACGCCGCGATGTTCGGCATCGACATCGGTCATGTCCTCGCCGCCGATCAGCACCCTGCCCTCATCCGGCTCGATGACGCCGGCCACCAGGCGAAGCAGTACGGTCTTGCCGGCGCCGGAGGGGCCGAAGAGCACCAGCCGTTCACCGTCGGCGACGTCAAGCGTGAGATCGTCGAGAACCGTCTGGCTCTTGTAGCGCTTGACGATATTCTTCAGTTGCAGCGTGGTCATGAGTTACCCTTTCACCGCGCCGAGCGACAGGCCTTCGACGAGGTAGCGCTGGGCGTAGAGTGCAAGTGCGAGCGTCGGCGTGACCGAAAGCACGATGGCCGCGGCGATCTGTCCGTACTGGATGCCCGAGGAGGTGACGAAGGCAAGCGCGCCGACCGTCACCGGCTGCTTGTCAGCAGATGCCAACACCAGCGCGAAGACGAAATTGTTCCAGGCGAAGATGAAGGCGAGCAGGCCGGCAGCGGCAATGCCCGGTCCGGCAAGCGGCAGAGCAATCTTGCGGAACGTCGCAAACCAAGAATGGCCGGCGATGCGATAGGCATATTCGACGTCGGCCGAGATATCCTCGAAGTAGCCGCGCACGATCCAGAGGATGAGTGGCAGGCAGATGAGCTGGTAGACCCAGATCAGGCCGAAATAGGTGTTGGAGAGGCCGAGCCACTGGAAATACTGCGTCAGCGGCAGTAGCACCAGGAGAGGCGGCGCGAAGCGGAAGGACAGCAGCGTAAACGCGATGTCCTCCGAACCTTTGAACTTGTGGCGGGCAAACGCATAGGCCGCGGGCACGCCGAGCACGAGCGCTACGGCAACGGAGGCGACCGACAGGAAGATCGAGTTGCCGAGATTGCGCATGAAGGCGATGTCGAGCGTACCGGCCGCCGTCTGCAGCTTGCCGGTGATCAGCGCCGCATAGTTCGAGAGCGTCGGCGAGAACACGATCGACGGTGGGATGGCGAGGATCGTCTCGTTCGTCTGGAACGACATCAGGAAGATCCAGAAGATCGGGAACATGAAGAAGACGACGACGAGCGTGAGGGCGAGACCGCGCAAGACCCGTTCGAGCGGAGACATGGTTTCCATTGGTCCCTCCCTTAAGCTTCGCCGCGAGCGCGTTCGCGCAGCCGCAGCCAGTTCTTGATGAAGACGTTGGAGAGCGTGTAGGTGATCGCCCACAGGATGATCAGCAGCGCCGCCGAACGGCCGACATTGGTCGACTGGAAGAAGTTGAGATAGGCCTCGACCTGGAAGACGGTGAGCGTATTGCCGGGGCCGCCCTGCGTCATCGCGTAGATGATGTCGAACTGCTGGATACTGTCGAGCAGCCGGAAGAGCGTCGCCGTCAGGATATAGGGCGTCAGCATCGGCAGCGTGATGCGGAAGAAGACGAAGCTGCGCGGCACGCCATCGAGAGCCGCCGCCTCGAAGGGCTGCGTCGGCAGCGAGCGCAGGCCCGCCAGAAGCAGGATCATGATGAAGGGCGTATAGACCCAGATGTCGACGAGCACGACGGTCAGCAGCGCCGTATCCGGCGAGGATGCCCAGCGGAAATCATGCAGGCCGATCAGGCTTGCGAGATAGCTGAGAATGCCGAAGCTCGGATTGGTCATCAGCTTCCACATCAGCGCGGCCAGCGCCGGCGCGATCATCAGCGGCAGAAGCAGCATGATCGAGATGAAGTTGTTGATGGTCGAGCGCCGCTGCAGCAGCAGCGCGATGCCAAGGCCGAGCAGCAGTTCCAGCGTCACGGTGATGCCGGCATAAAGCAGCGACACCTTGAGCGTGTTCCAGAAGGCGGGGTCGGTGAAGAAGTTGAGGTAGTTTTCGCCCCAGTTGAACTGGCGGCTCCAGGGCTGGCTCAGCCGGTAGCGCTGGAAGGAATAGATCACTGCCGTGAAGAACGGGATGAGGATGCCGATGCAGACGAGCAACGCCGGCAGGCTCAGCACGTAGGGAAGCATCTTCCTGCTGATCCTGAAACCGGAGGCCGGTCTGCGGAGGGTTTCTGTTGAAGCCATGTTGAGCTCCGTTCCTGAAGTCTTTAAAGAGCACGCGGCACGCGGGAGCCTATAGGCGCCGCGCCAGTCCCTCGGCATCTCGGGTTGATTTCGGTGCAACCTCAAACCGGTCGCAACAGGCCGGCTCAGCCGGCATCTCGGGATGCCCGGCGCTTGTCAGCGCCGGGCATCGCTTGGGAGGCCTATCAGCCGAGACCCGCCTCTTGGAGCTGGCGGTTGATGCTTTCTGCAAGCTGGTCGAGACCTTCATCGACAGGCACCTGCTTGGCGACCATCTTCTGCAGCGTCGCCGCCCATTCGGTGGTGACGTCGAAGAACAGCGGCTGCGGCGTGAACTTGATGGAGGCGCCGGCGGCCGAGGCGTCGAACATTTCGACGTAACCCGGATACTTGCCGTTCAGCTTCTCGCGGAAGATCTCGTCCTTCCAGATCGACTGGCGAACAGGATCGACGAAGTCCATCTTTGTGGCGCCGAACAGCGCATGTTCGGGACCGGAAGCCCACTGCAGGAAGTACCAGGTGGCGTCCTTGTCCTTGGAGAAGTTGGACATGGCAAGCGACCAGATCCAGATGTTCGGCGTTGAGGCGGTGGCCTCCGGGTTTGCGGCAAAGGCGGCATAGCCGAGCTTGCCGGCCATCTTGTTGTCGCCGCCGTTCATGAAGTAACCCAGGCAATCGGCGTCAAAGATCATGGCCGATGCGCCGGCGCCGAGGTCGGTGCCGACCTGGTACCAGGTATAGGTCGACCAGTCCTTCGGGCCGCTTTCCTGGATCATCTGCACGAACTTGGCGTGATAGGCCTTCGAACCGTCGGTGTTCATCGCTGCCGACAGCTTGCCGTCCGCGCCGACGTTCAGGTCCTTCTGGTTGAAGTTGGCATAACCCGACAGGAAGCCCGGATGGATCGTTGCCCAGGAGCGCGAACCACGCACGCCGATGCCGTAAATGCCGCCGATGTCCTTCTGCAGCTTGGCCGCAACCGCGATCATGTCGTCGAGGTTCTTCGGCAATTCGACGCCGGCCTTGTCGAACATCTCGCGGTTATAGGTGATGTTGTTCTGTTCGAACGCCCACGGAATGCACCATTGCTTGGCGTCTTCCGACCCAAGCGCTCCGCCCGGCTGGCCGTTCCAGGCGCAGGAGTTCTTCACGCCGGCAAGGAAATCGTCCCAGTTGTAGTTGGGGTTGGTCTTGGTCGGATCCTTGATCCATTCGTTGAGGTCGGCGATCCAGCCGGCCGGACCATAGGTCCAGGTCATGTAGGCGCCGGTCATGAAGGCGTCGTATTCTGCCGATCCCGACGACAGCGCCGCCGTCACCTTGTCGAAATAGACGTCTTCCGGGAACACGTCATAGGTGACCTCGATGCCCGTCAGATCCTTGAAGGCCTGCAGGTTGGCGATCATCGCGTCGGCGTAAGGGTGCTTGTTCAAAAGCAGCTTCAGCTTCTTGCCGGAATGCGCCTTCCAGTCGAAATCGGCAGCAAGCGCCCGGGTCGACATCATGTTGAACAACGTGCCGGCCGTGCCGGCGGTCAGGCCTGCGGCACCCAATCCCTTGAGCATGCCACGGCGGTCCACCTCCCCACGCAGGAATGCGCTGATGAGGTCCTTCTCCTTCTCGTACATTCGTCTTCTCCTCCGTTGCGGGTATGATTGCGACTGCCGGCTACCCCACCGGTATTCCTCCCTTTAAGGCCTGGACGGCAGATCCTCCCTGCCCTCCGCAATGGCCCCGAATGTTCAGCGCCTCATGCGCTCTCAGCGGCAAGCGCCCGTGCAGTCCGCTCGTCGGTGATGAGGCCGCTCAGGTGCCCGCTTGCGAGCACGGCGCGAATGGCCGGCACCTTGATCTTGCCGCCGGCCACGGCAACCGTGCGGCGGTTCTTCAGGTCGTCGCGGCTGAGCGTGAAGGTCCGGTCGGACAACGCTGTTTCGACTGGTGCGCCGTCCTTGTCGAAGAAGTGGCCGAGCAGCTCACCCATCGCCCCGCCCTTCTGGATCTCCTCGATCTCGCTCGTCTCGATCATGCCGGTCGAGACCAGCGACGCCTCTCGCTCGACGGTGCCGATGCCGACCATCAGCAGGTCG
The DNA here is from genome assembly GCF_001429285.1 of Ensifer sp. Root278. Lineage (GTDB taxonomy): Bacteria > Pseudomonadota > Alphaproteobacteria > Rhizobiales > Rhizobiaceae > Ensifer. The sequence goes on along the minus strand of NZ_LMJJ01000040.1, from coordinate 264,511 downwards.
GCGGTCTTGGCGAGATCGAAGACCTCGCGCACGCCACGCTGGCTGAAGAGCACGTCGCGATCCTCGACCGTGTTGGCGAAGAACGGCACCGGCATGACATAGGCCTCCGCACCGGTGCGCTCGGCGAGCCGGTGGATCACGTCATGCGGGTTGGCCGAGAACTTGCGGGTGAGCCCGCCGAGCAGCGACACGAAGCGGGTGTTGCCGCTTGCCATGCGCGGCAGATATTCGACGCACGCGGCAAGCGTGCGGCCGTGGCCGACGCCGACCAGTGCCGTCTCGCCGCGCTCGATCTCGCGCTTCAGGAACTGCGCGCCGGAAATGCCGAGCGCCTTCAGGGGCAGATCGTCGGAATCGAAGTCCGGCACCACCTCGCAATAGTCGAGGCCAAAGCGGGCCGAAAGCGCCTGCTCGAGCTCGACACACTCCGAGACTTCGCCGTCGATATAGACCTTCACCAGTCCTTCCTGGTTGGCCTTCATGATCAGCCGATGGGCCTTGAGCGAGGTAAGCCCCAGGCGCTTGGCGACCTCGGCCTGGGTCAGCCCGCCGGCATAGTGCAGCCAGGCCGCCCGCGTCGCCATGCTGGTCTCGTCGTCACGAATACCTGTCCCGCCAATCGTCATTGTCTCCACCCGGTCCTTGTTGCGCTGCATGATATTTTTTGCACCGCGTGATATTTTTATCCGTTAATGAAAGAAATTTCATGGCGTGCAAAAAATGTCAATAGCGATCAGCCGCGCGATCGATCACGTTTGTGGAGGAATGGGATTGGGAGAGCCGGCATCGACTGGCGCGGCGCGCCGTCGGGGCGCCGCTACGGGCGGGCATGCAGTGATGGGCGGCGCCTACACGGCTTACTGCCCGAGGTTTCTCAGATACAGCGACAGCAATTGCGTCTGCGAGGAAATGCCGAGCTTGCGGTAGACGTTCCGGCGGTGAACCTTGACCGTACCGGTGGAGATACCGAGCCTGAGGCCGATCGATTCCGACGAATGGCCCTGCAGAACCAGTTCGATGATCGAGGATTCCCGCTCCGTCAGATTGAGATGCTGCCAGACGCCATCGGCCGGTGGATGCGTCGCCTTGCGGCGGCTGCGGCCGGTTTTCGCCAGCGCCGCATCGAACCGTCGGCCGAGACCCGCCCAATGATGGCGCACCAGTGCCGAGACCAGCGGCTCGACCTTCTTCAACAGCGCAAACTCCGCCGGGCTGAACGGCCCCGTCGCCTCGCGCCGCATCAGCGACAGCACGACGGTGATCTGCTCGTCGACCGGCACGAAGAAGCCGACTTCCTCCGCAAGCCCGGTCTGCACATAGTAGGTGCGGTAGTATTCCGAGGAGAAGAACCGATCGGGCGCAAGCTCCCGCATCCGCCAGATGCCCGGCTTGCCCTGTGACGCCGCATGGTAGAACGGGTCAAGCAGATAGGGCCCCGCCTGGTAGAGGCTGACGAAAAGCACATGATCCTTGGCGTTGAAGGTGCTGAAGAGATCGATCGGCCGTTCCTTGCCGCGATAGGCAAAGACGACCACATAGTCGAAGGTCATCAGCGTCGACATCAGCCGCCGATAGGCGGTGCCGACCGCCTCGTCGTCTAGCGCAGGACCTGCCACCAACGGTGCCATGACCTGAAAAAGCCCCTCGAGATCGACGCTCAAACCGCCCTCCCGGCCGATATTTCCTGCTCCGGGGTATACTCCTCACACAGAGCATTCCACGTTGAAATACCTCTCTCGGGGTATATACCGGCAGGGTGCGCGCTGACTAGGCTGCGTATCAATGACGGTGGAGTGCCAGGACGGAGATTCCTGGCTGCATCCGAAAACAACCGCAGGGAACAGACGTGACATCCGCTTCGACGAACGACATCGAATTCCGTTCGGTCGCCAAACGTTATGGCGCCGTGACGGCCGTATCGGACATTAATCTCGAGGTGCCGCGTGGCGCCTTCATGGCGCTTCTCGGGCCTTCCGGCTGCGGCAAGACCACCTGCCTGCGCATGATCGGCGGCTTCGAGCAGCCGAGCGAGGGCACGGTCTTCATCAGCGGCGAGCCGATGAACGGTGTTGCCGCCTACCGCCGCCCGGTCAACATGGTGTTCCAGCACTATGCGCTGTTTCCCCATCTCGATGTCGAGCAGAACGTCTCCTACGGCTTGAGGCAGATGCGGCCGCGCATCGCCAGCGCCGAGATTTCCCGCCGCGCCCAGGAGGCGCTGGAAATGGTGCGGCTCGGCGGCTTCGGCAAACGCCGCATCCATGAAATGTCCGGCGGCCAGCAGCAGCGCGTGGCGCTTGCCCGCGCCATCGTCAACAAGCCGAAGGTGCTTTTGCTCGACGAGCCGCTGGCGGCCCTCGACAAGAAGTTGCGCACCGCCATGCAGATCGAGCTGCAGACGCTGCAGCGCGAGCTCGGCATCACCTTCGTGCTCGTCACCCACGATCAGGAAGAAGCGCTGTCGATGAGCGATTTTGTCTGCGTCATGAATGCCGGCCGCATCGTCCAGGTCGGCCCGCCGCAGGAGATCTACGATCGTCCCGCAAGCCTCTTCGTCGCCGATTTCGTCGGCAAGACCAACCGCATCGATGCGACCGTCGACGGCGCCTCGTCGCTTGTCCTTGCCAACGGCGCCCGCTTCGCCACCCCTGCCGTCAATGGAACGAAGGGTGCGGCAACGGTGGCGCTCAGGCCCGAAGCGATCCGCCTGACGCGCAACGGCGCCGCCAGCGCAGACGCGCTTGCCGGCACCGTCACTCACCGGATCTTTTTGGGCTCAGCCGTCGAATACTCCGTCGCGGTCGACGGGCTCGGCGATTTCCTGGTGACGGCCGACCGTCGGACGCTCGGCGACAGCGAACTGGTGGAGCCCGGCGAAAAGGTCGGCCTCGCCTTCGATCCGAACGCGCTGCACGTCTTTCCAGCCTGAACTCTCCCGGCCTCACCAAGCCGGTTCTGCCGCCTACGCATGAACGTCAAACGATAAAGGGAACAGCGTCATGAGCAAATGGTACAGAGAAAATGCCCCTATCACCGCCGATCAGCTCTCGGACGAACTGATGCGCCTGAAGCGCGGCTCGGTTACGCGCCGTCATTTCCTCGGCGTCACCGGCCTCGGGCTTGCGACAGCGGTTCTCGCGCGCCAGCCGGGCCTCTTCAACTCCACTGCCTTTGCCGGCGACCTCGGCACGCAGATGTCGATCGCCACCTGGCCGAACTACCATGATCCCGCGACCTTCGAGGCCTTCCAGGCCGCAACCGGCGTTGCCGTCGAGGTCAACGTCTTCGGCTCCAACGAGGAAATGCTCGCCAAGCTCCAGGCCGGCGGCACCGGTTGGGACCTCTTCGTTCCCACCAACTACACGATCTCGACCTATGTGAAGCTCGGGCTCATCGACGAACTCGATCTTTCCAAACTTCCGAACTACGACGCTGCGACCGAGACGGCGCGCTTCACCAACGAAGGCGTCGTCGACGGCAAGACCTATGCGGTGCCGAAGAACTGGGGCACCACCGGCATCGCGCTCAACTCGAACAAGATCAAGACGCCGGTGACGAGCTGGAAGGACTTCTTCGAGATCGCCATGACCGAGGCCGACGGCCGCGCCATGGTCCACGACTACCAGCTCACCACCATCGGCAATGCGCTGGTATCGCTTGGGTTTTCCTTCAACTCGATCAAGCCGGACGAACTCGCCAAGGCCGAGGAACTGCTGATCAAGGTCAAGCCGCATCTCTACGCCATCAACAGCGACTACCAGCCGTCGATGCGCGCGACCGATGCCTGGATGACCATGTGCTGGACCAATGACGGCGCCCAGCTCAACCGCGACATGCCGGAAATCCAGTTCGTGCTCGGCAAGGACGGCGGCGAGATCTGGTCGGATTTCTACGCGATCCCGAAGAGCGCCGCCAACAAGGCCGCCGGCTACGCCCTACTCAACTACCTGATGGCGCCGGAAAACGCCATGAAGGAGCACATCGCCAACGGCGCCCCGACCACCGACAGCCGCGTGCTGAAGCTGCTTCCGGCCGACGTCACCGGCAACAAGATCGTCTATCCGGACGAGGCCTCGCTGACCCCGCTCGAATTCGGCGCCGCCGTGACGCTGACCGACCCCGGCCGCGCAGAGCTGATGGCGCGCTTCAAGTCGGCTTGAACCTGGAAATTGCCCCTCATCCGCCTGCCGGCACCTTCTCCCCGCTTGCGGGGAGAAGGAACAAGCGGCGAGCTCCCTGCCCTCTTGCTTCTGTCGGAAGAGAGGGACCAAGCGAGGGCCACGAGTGTCCTTCGCCCCGAAAGCGGGGAGAAGGTGGCCGGCAGGCCGGATGAGGGGCGCTTACCCACTGTGTGCAGAAGAGGGGCATTTTCCCTCACCGCGCCAAGCAGACCGAAACACGACTGAAACTCGAACGGATGAACTTTATGCCCGCGGCAACGAACACGAAGAGAAACCTGGTGACGGCGGCGCTGGTGGCGCCGGCGGCGGCCTGGCTGATGATCTTCCTCGTGCTGCCATTCATCGCCATGCTGGTCTTCGCTTTCGGCGAACGCGCACCGGAAGGCGGCTATCAGGCGGCCTTCACCTTTGCCCAGTTCGCCAACCTGCCGACACGTGCGGCGGCCTTCTGGAACACGCTCGTTCTCGCGCCGATCGGCGCGCTCGCCTGCCTGCTGATCGCCTATCCGGTCGCCTATTATCTCGCGGTCAAGGCGAACCCGCGCTACCGGCTGATCCTCGTATCGCTGGTGGTCGTACCCTTCTGGACCAGCCTGCTCGTGCGCACCTATGCCTGGATGTACATCCTTGGCTCGCGCGGCATCCCGAACCTTTTGTCGGTGATCGGCATCGAGGACGTGAGGATGCTCAACACGCCCGGGGCCGTGCTGCTCGGCATCGTCTACGGCTACCTGCCGCTAATGATTATGCCGATTTATGTGAGCCTCGAAAAACTCGACCGCCGGCTGCTCGAAGCCTCCGCCGATCTCGGCGCCAAGCCGGTCTCGACCTTCTTCGGCGTCACCCTGCCTTTGTCGCTACCAGGGGTGATGACCGGTGTCGCGCTGGTGACCATCCTGCTTCTTGGCGAATACCTGATCCCGCAGCTCTTGGGCGGCGGCAAAGTGTTCTTCATCGGCAATGCACTGGTCGATCTCTTCCTGCAATCGCGCAACTGGCCCTTCGGCTCGGCGATCGCCGTCACCCTCGTTGCCGTTGTCGTGGTGATCCTGATGGTGGCGATGCGCATTGCCTTCCGCGTTGCCGGCACAAGACAGGTGGATCTCGTCTGATGCGCGCCTTTATCTCTTCCGTCTATCTCTTCCTCTACGCGCCGATCGCGCTCGTCGTCTTGTTCTCCTTCAACGCCGGGCGTAACGCCAGCGAGTTCACCGGGTTTTCGACCGCCTGGTACGGCAAGGCGCTGGGCAACACCTTCCTGGTCTCGGCCTTGCAGAACAGCCTGCTGATCGCCTTCACCAGCGCCACGCTTGCGGCGATCTTCGGCACCATGGCGGCCCTTGGCATGGAGCGGCTGGCGCCGCGCAACCGGGCGATCTTCGATGCGCTCTTTGCAGCGGCAATCGTCGTGCCCGGCGTCGTCATCGGCATCGCGACGCTGGTGGCGTTGGTCGCCGTCTTCTCCTTCATCAATCCGGCGCTCGCCACCATCTGGCCGGGCGATCAGCCGCCGCAGCTCGGCCTCGGCTACGGCTCGATCATCGCCGCCCACGGCCTGTTCTCGATGGCGCTGGTGACGATGATCGTGAAGGCCCGCATCGCCAGCCTCGGCCGCGATATCGTCGAGGCTTCGAGCGACCTTTACGCGACACCGCTCACGACCTTCCGGCTGATCGTGCTGCCGCAGATCCTGCCGTCGATCCTCGCCGGCTTTCTTCTGGCCTTCACCTTCTCCTTCGACGATTTCATCATCGCCTTCTTCGTCGCGGGCTCGAAAACCACGCTACCGATCTACGTCTTCGCCTCGATCCGCCGCGGCGTGACGCCCGAGATCAACGCGATCGCGACGCTGGTGCTTGTCGCCTCGCTGCTTCTGATCCTGACCGCCCGCATCCTGATGCGAGAGAAGAAAACAAAATCCGGGGAGTGAAACCATGATCCTGAAAGACCGGGTCGCGATCGTGACCGGAGCCGGCTCCGGGATCGGTCAGGCGGGTGCTGCCATCATGGCGCGCGAGGGCGCCCATGTCGTCGTCGTCGACCGCAGCCTTGCGGCTGCCAGCACCGCCGTCGCGGCGATCGCCGCCAAGGGCGGCAGCGCCGAGGCGCTGGCGATCGACGTCACCGACGACGCAGCGCTCAGCGATGGTATCGCCGATATCCTCTATCGCCACGGCAGCATCGACATTCTGCACAACCATGCCGGCGCTCAAGTGGCGGGCGATCTCGAAGAGGTCGAGATTTCGGGCTTCGACCGTTCCTGGAACCTCAACGTCCGCGCCCATTTCATGGCCGCACGCCTCGTCATGCCGTCGATGAGGGCGGCCGGCCGCGGCGTCATCGTCAATACCTCGTCCTCCTCAGGCGTGCTCTATGATCGCGAGATGATCGCCTACACCACCACCAAACACGCCGTCATCGCCATGACCAAGCAGATGGCCGGCGACTACGCACGCCACGGCATCCGGGTCAACGCGCTCTGCCCCGGCTGGGTCGACACGCCCTTCAACGAGCCCTTCATCGCCCAGATGGGCGGGCGCGGCGCGATCGAATCCTATATCCGCGAAAAGGTGCCGCTCGGCCGCTGGGCAAGTGTCGACGAGATCGCCGAGTCGATCCTCTTCCTCGTCTCCGACCGCTCCTCCTACATGACCGGCCAGATCCTGGTGGTGGACGGTGGCGAGACGGTGGTGTGAAGATGCTGACGTAGCATCCTCCCGATGTCGCGAGGTGCGGCAATCGCGCGTTCCCCTCATGCAGTTGGGCTTGGAGCGTCTCCTCCCCTCCCTCATTTCTGTGCCTGTCACAGAAATCCAGCCATGGCGCGTCCGCGCCGTGAATGACTCTTTAGAACGCCGGATCGAAGGTGCCTTTCGCACCACCGACGCGCCGCTGCTGGATCCCTGTGACGAGCACAGGGATGAGGTTGGCGACCTTATCAGGCCTCCGGAACCGTCCCCCGGCATGCCCAAGCCACCGCCGCAAAGGACCGGGGACCGTCGGGCTGGCCGGCCTCATAGGCGGCCTTGACCGCCGCATCGACCTTTGCCCGCAGCGCCTGATCCAGCCCGCCGACATATTTGCCCAAGGGTCCCTCGCCCGCCGCGATCGGCTGCCAGAAATCCTCGAACGACTGATAGTCCATCCGGATCATGAGAGAGGTCTGCTCGATCTTTTCAAGGCCATGCGCCGCAAAGCTCTGCATCATTTCGCCCGGCCGCATCATCGGCTGGAAGCAATAGCGGCTGCGTATTTGTTCCGCATTCTCATCGAGCATCGCCGCCGTATCGAGCACCATGCGCATGCCTGGCATGCCGCCAAGATGATCCCAGACCACAGCGGCGACCACGCCGCCCGGCCGCGTGACCCGGCGCATCTCGGCAACCGCCTTTCCCGCCTCCGGAACGAAATGCAGCACCAGCAGCGCCAGCGCCCGGTCGAAAGAAGCATCGGCAAAGGGAAGCGCGCAGGCATCGGCCTGCTGGATCCTGATCCGTGGATCGCTGTTCGCCCGGGTCGCCGCCTCGACGAAGACGGGTGAAAAATCGATCGCGACAATCTCGCTGAGATTTGCGGCATGCGGCAGCGCGAAGGTCAGGCTTCCGGTGCCACAGCCGACGTCCAGCACCCGTTCGCCGTCGGTAATGCCGGCAAAGTCGATGAACAACGGCGCCAGCTGCCTGCTCCACCGCCCCATCAGTTGTTCATAGCCGGCCGCACTCTGCACATTGAAGCTCGACGTCATGATCGCCTCCGGGCAGCAAAGGCGGCATATTAGCGCTTGCATTGCTCAAGCCCAAGCCTCAGAGCCGGACAGGTGGAATCCCGCAAGTCAGCGAGGCAGGCCAGCTGTTGATCGGCCGCAAAGCCAGCGACGATCGTCACATTTTCTGCGCTCTGTCTGAGGCCGGCCATCGCCGCCTCGACCATCGCCCTTGCCTGAGGACCTGGAGCGTTTCCTCTTCTCCCTCATTTCTGTGCTTGTCACAGAAATCCAGCCACAGCGCGTCCGCGCCGTGAATGACGCTCTGCAGTCAGCGAAAATGAAAGCGTCTCTAGCGCCGCCGACGCGGCGCTGCTGGATTCCTGTGACAGGCACAGGAATGAGGTCGGTGAATGTGACGGCCCTGCGCGGGCCTTGCGCCAAGGCCTACACCTTCACATGCCCGATGCCCTTGGCGGCGATCTCCTCGAAGCTCTCGTCGTAGCCGGCATCGGCATAACGGATGACGCCGAGCGCGGTATCGTTGGTGAGCGCATGGTCGAGCCGCTCGTCGGCCTCAGCCGTGCCGTCGGCAACGACGGTCACGCCGCAGCTGGTCATATAGCCGGCATAGCCGCCGCCGCCGGAATGCACGACGACGAGATCGGCCATCGACGAGCAGAGCAGCATGGCGTCGAGCAAGGGCCAATCGGCGATCGCGTCCGATCCGTCCTTCATCCGCTCGGTCATGATGTTCGGGTGCGCCATGGCGCCAGCATCGAGATGGTCGCGCGAGAACGCGATCGGCCCCTTGAGTTCGCCGGACGCCACCAGTTCGTTGACGCGCCGCGCCAGTGCCGTGCGCTCGCCATGGCCGAGCCAGGCGATGCGGGCCGGCAGGCCCTCGAACGGGATATGCTGACGTGCGAGCTTGATCCAGTTGGTGATGATCTTGTTGTCCGGGAACATCTCCAGCAAAAGGTCGTCGATGCGGGCGATGTCGCTCTCCTCGCCTGACAGCGCCATCCAGCGGAACGGCCCGATGGCGCGGGCAAAGAGCGGCCTGAGATAGGCTTCGGTGAAGATCGGAATGTCGAAGGCATTGGCAACGCCGCCCTCGCGGGCCTGGGTGCGGATCAGGTTGCCGTTGTCGAAGACTTCCGAGCCCTTTTTCTGCAAGTCGAGCATCGCCTTGACGTGTTCGACGATCGAGGCACGGCTTGCCGCCATCAATTGCCCCTGGCCGTCATCGCGCAGCGACTTCACCTGGTCGAGGCTCATGCCCTTCGGCACGTAGCCGTAGACGAGATCATGCGCCGAGGTCTGGTCGGTCACCACGTCGGGCACGATGCCGCGCCGTGCGATTTCCGGGTAGATTTCCGCCGCATTGCCGACGAGGCCGACGGAAAGCGCGCGCTTCTCCTTCACAGCCGCGTCGATCATCGCCAGCGCCGCATCGAGATCCGGCGCGATCTCCTGGAGATAGCCGATCTCCCGGCGCTTCTTCGCCCGCTCCGCATCAATGTCAACGCAGAGGATCGCAGCCCCCGCCATGCGGCCGGCGAGCGGCTGCGCCCCGCCCATGCCGCCGAGACCCGCCGTCAGCACGAAACGACCGAAGAGATCGCCGCCGAATCGGCGCTCGGCGATGCGCATGAAAATCTCGTAGGTGCCCTGGATCACCCCCTGGCTGCCGATATATTGCCAGGCGCCGGCCGTCAGCCCGCCCCAGCAGATCAGCCCCTTGCGCTGCAATTCATAGAACACCTCCGCCTTCGCCCATTGGCCGACGATGTTGCAATTGGCCATGATCACCAGCGGCGCCTTGGCATGGGTCTGGAGCAGACCCACGGGTTTGCCCGACTGGATGATCAGCGTCTGGTCCTCGTCCATCTCGGTGAGCGTCTTGACGATGGCGCGATGCGCCGGCCAGTTGCGCGCCGCCTTGCCGAGTGCGGCATAGACGATCAGATTGTCCGGATCCTCGCCGACCGAAAGCACGTTTTCGAGGAGCCGCAACAGCGCCTCCTGCCGCCAGCCCTTGGCGCGCAGCTCCGGCCCGCCGGGGATCGGAAAATTAGGGTGCCGGGGATTGGCCTTGGGCATCGTCTTGTTCCTCTTTGTTGTCTCGCCGACCGGCGACGAACGCCTGTTTCATTTCGCAGGCAGCGATTCACATTCTTTGACCAACTCGTCCCAGTAGAAAATGCTCATCCCTAGAATGGTTTCTCTTAAAGCAGGATCCTTCTTCCACCTCTCTCTATCTGTCGCATCCGCTAAAATAGACAGATAGGCCCGCCAGTTCGCGGCCATGTAAATAAGCCAAACAGGAGCGAAATATAAAAGAACTGAATACAAACTATAATTATATGACTTTATCATGATTCTGATTACATCAATACTAACACTGCCGATAGACAATCTATAATTTAAATACAATATCCATGCATTTATATACATTGATAAAATTGCAAAATAGGGCAAACCAACACCGATAAAAAAATGAACTAAGCTAGCTGATCGCGATCTAAACATAAAGCAATCCTCGCCAAGACATATAACTTGGATGATACTACATTCTCCGTGTCATCACATCACTTCGGCGGCAGCGTCTCCACGAACGCAACCGCCCCATCGAGCAGCCGCCGGCGCAAGGCATCGTCGCCGTAGGCATCCGCGCCTGCGCGCACCCAGCCGTGCATCGCCCGCCCGTTCATCACCATCAGCTCGATATCGGGTAGTGCCAGCGCCCAGCCGTCATTGCCCTTGCCGAGCCGCACCAGCAGCGAGCCCTCGCGTGCGCCAAGGAGCAGGTTGCCATGCAGCAGATAGGCCCAGCCGCCGAACATCGCCTTTTCCGAAAGGCCGGCTCGCTCGCCGAGTTCCTCCCGTATCAGTTCCTCAAGCCCTGCATCACGCGCCATGGCATCGCTCCCGTCAGCTTTCGGAAAGCGCGTAGCGGGCAAGCTCGATGCCCATCGCCTTTTCGACGGATGGATAGACCGTCGGGTCGAGTACGCTGGAAGAAAGCGGGATCACCGTCTTCGGCACATGCAGCACGAAGATCCTCATCCCCACCTGCAATTGCCCGACGCTCAAGGGTTCGCCGTCGGGCGAAAGCGTGGTGATGACGTCGGGGAAGGTCGCGCGCCTTTGGCCTTCCGCAGAGTCAACCGCCATGTATTCGTTCATCACGTGCAGTACCGTCGAGTCAGCGCCCTTCCCCAGCGTCACCGTGCCAATGTCGAAGGCTTCCTTGGTATAGACGACCGATTTGTCGGTGATCGTGCCTTCGGCAAGGATCGCGCCATTGGTCGCTTTGACGATCGCGTCGATGATAGCGCTGCCGCCCTTGGCTTCCGCCGCGATGATCGCCTCACCCAGAGCCAGCGCCAGCGAGATACCTCCGAGCGCCGCATTGGCTTTCACGTAGGACGCCCTCACCGGATTGCGGCAGGATGCGATGAAGCCGCCCGACATGTCCGACGCGGTGCGCAGGACCGGCGAGACCTTGGCGGTGGCGCCGCGCACCACCAGCTCGATATAACGGTTCTCGTCGCGATTTCCGCCGACCGCCGTCTGGATCATCGGTTCGGGTGAACCAGCAAGGCCGATCGAGCCCATGTCGCCGGTCGGATGCGCGCGGATATCGCCGACCGCGTCAACCACCTTGGTGCCGAGGATTGCCGAGGGCAGCCAACCGTTGAGCGTCGAGGACTTGCCGTTCTGGCCGATGATCAGGCCCGAGAGCTTCTCGCCGAGCGCCTCCTGCAACAGTTGCACCGCCTTGACGTAGTCGACGCCGCGCATTTCCCAGGGCGTGGTCGAGGCCGGGGCGCCGATGGCCGCTGCCGTCGCCACCCAATCGTTGGCGTCGAGCTCGTCGATCGACACCAGCTCGGGCTTGCCGATCGAGACCGCGGCGTAGCCAAGCATGCGGCCATGGTCGGCCCAGCCGCCACCGCCGGCGGCATAGACGGAGCCGCCCTTGACCGCCGCCTCGACGTCCTTTTCCTTCAGTATCCGGCCCATCTCACACCTTCTCCTGCAATCGTCTGTCGAGCCTCTTCACCGCATCGAAAAGAACGGCGGCGCCAAGCGCGATGTCGTCGTTTTCGGCCCATTCCTCCGGCGCATGCGAGCGCCCGCCGAGGCAGGGTATGAAGATCATCGCCGAGCGGGTGATGCGCCCCATCCAGGCGGTATCGTGGCCGGCACCGGACGCCATGCGCCGGTGCTTGGCGCCGATTGCGTCGCAGCTTTCTTCCAGCGTCGAGAGCAGCAGCGCATCGCCCGGCGTCGGGTGGTTGTCGGAAATCACATTGGCAGGCGCGATCGTCACGCCCGATGCCTCGGCGAGGCCGTTGCAAAGGGGCCCAAGCGTCGCGAGAAACCGCTCCATCTGCGGCCTGAGCTCGGCACGCGCGTCGATCAACAACCGCACGCGCGACGGCACCACATTCGCCGCATTCGGCTCGATCGCAAATTCGCCGACCGTTGCGGTGAAATGCCCCTCGCCTTGCGAGAGTTCCATCGCCAGCCGCTCGATCTCCAGCACGAGCCGCGAGGCTGCGACCAGCGCGTCGCGCCGATGCCCCATCGGCGTCGTGCCGGCGTGATCCGCCTGCCCCTCGACGATGATCTCGATGCGAGTGATGCCGGAAATGGCGGTCACGACGCCGACATCGAGCCGCCCGGTTTCGAGCACCGGCCCCTGCTCGATGTGCAGTTCCAGAAATGCCCTGATGTCGGAGCGCTTGGAACCCGAAAGCCGCGACGGATCACCGCCGACCTCGACGATACCCTGCCGCAGACTGAGTTCGCCCTGGGTACGGCTCAGCCAGCCATCAGGCAGCACGCCCGCCATGCCGCGGCTGCCGACGCAGGAAACGCCGAAGATCGACACTTCCTCCGCGAGAAAATCGACGATCTCCAGATCATGGTCGAGCTCGATGCCGTTGTCGGCCAGGGCCCGCGCCACTTCGAGCGCGGCCGCAACGCCGGCGATACCGTCGAAGCGGCCGCCGTCCGGCACCGTGTCGGAATGGGAGCCGAGCATGATGGTGCCGAGCGCCGACTTGCGCCCCTTGCGCCGGCCGATCAGATTTCCGGCGGCGTCGATCCGGGTTTCGAGCCCGGCGGCACGGAAGCGCCGGTCGAGGAAGGCGCGGCCCTCGAGAAACAGCGGCGTGAAAGCGCGGCGTGTGTAGGGCCGGTCGAGCTCGGTGATGCCGGCCAAACCGTTCACGATGCCGGCGATCCGGCCGGCATTGACAGGCAGATTGGCCGGGACCTTGTTGTGGGCGGTCTTGCTCATCACGCCTCCTGCAGCGCCAACGTGGCCAGCGGCCGGACGAATTGCCCAACACCGGGCTCGGCCAGCACCTCGCGACCATCGAAGGCGAGCCTGCCGCGCAGATACGTGGCAGATACCCGCCAGGGTAGCCTGATACCGTTATAGGGCGACCAGCCGACAACGTTGTGACCGCTTGCCGCTGCGTCATAGACATAGGGCTCAGGCGTCATGACGATGATATCGGCGTCCTTGCCGGATTCGAGCGCGCCCTTCTGGTGGTCCAGACGAAAATGCCGCGCCGGGTTCAGCGTCATCAGTTCGGCTGCTCGCGTCAACGGAATGCCCCGTTCGAGCGCGCCTTTGACGAAGAGCGGCACCATGACTTCCAGCCCCGGCACGCCGGAGGCATTGGCCAGCATGTCCGGATTGGTCTTGCGGTCCTCCGACCAGCTCACATGATCGGTCGAGACCATCGTCACCGTACCATCGGCCACATGCCGCCAGAGTTTCTCGACCTCGGCGCGCGGGCGGATCGGCGGATTGATCTTCGCCTTGCCGCCGAGGCGCCGGACGTCGTTTTCCTCGTCGAGCGTCAGATAGTGGATGCAGCACTCGATCGTCGCCGCATGTCCTTGCGCGCGGTAGGCGGCGGCAATCTCGTAGCCACGGCCGAGCGAGCAGTGCACCACATGCGCGGGGCAGCCCGTGGCAGCGCCGGTCTCATAAATCTGGTTGGTGGCAAGCAGTTCCGTCAGCGGCGGGCGCGACAGCCCGTGGGCGCGGTAGTCGGTGATGCCCGCCGCCTTGACCTTATCGATCGCGGCGCGCACCGCCTCGTCGTCCTCGTTGTGGACGCCGGCGGCAAGCCCGGTTGGCGCGATCGCGCGGAAGCAATCTTCAAGGAGCGCCGCCGGAATGCGCGGAAAGCGCTTGGGATCGGTGCCGAAGGTCGAGAACTTGAAGGCGGCGACACCCGCCTCCACCATTTCGCCGATGCGTGCCGGCCCCTCCTCTGGGTCGACGGTGCCATAAAGCGCGAAGTCGACACGCGCCTGCGGACCGGCATGGTCGATCTTGCGGCGAAGGGCTTCAGCCGAGCAGACGAGATTGCCCTCGTCATAGGGCATGTCGACGATGGTGGTGACGCCGCCGGCAGCCGCCGAACGCGTCGACCAGATGAAATCCTCCTGGTTCTTCTGCGACAGCGAATGCACCTGCGCATCCACGGCGCCGGGCAGGATCAGCGCATTCCCGAGATCATGCCGCTCGCGTGCCGCCGGTGCCGCTCCCTGGCCGACATGCACCACCTTGCCGTCGCGAACCGCCACGTGCCCGCCCTCGACGATCCGGTGAGGGAGAACAACGGTGCCTTTCAGAACGAGATCGAAATCGGACATGCTGTACTCCCGATGGGTCAGGTGTGGGTCACTTGCCGAGCGCGAAGAAGTCGTCGAACTCCGGCATCGGTGCGGTGGCGACGAAGGAGCGCAGCAGATCGTGGCAGGTGAAGGCATCCTGCAGCGCCTCGATCTCCTTCGAGAGCGGCCGGTCCTTGAGATACATAGGGCTGACGGAACGGGTCTGGTCGTAGGCGCGCTTGACGACGCCCTGCGGCTGGTCACCGACGAGATCGATCGCCTGCGACGACAGCATCGCCTCGATGGCGGCAAGCTGGCGCAGGTCCCGCACCTGCGTTTCCATGCGCTCGACGATCAGCGGCAGGAAGGTCGCTTCTTCTTCGAGACCGCCGGCAACGACGATCGATTGCGCCGAGAGCGGCACGGCCAGCGACTGCACCCGCATGTAAAGTTCGACGGCGAGCTTCATCAGCGGGCCGAGCCCGGTCGCCACCTCTCCCGGCGCGACAAGATTGACCGAGAGATTGCGACGTCCGCCGTTCGACAGAAGGATGCAGCGGTTCAACACGTTGCGTGCCGCATGCGAAAAGGCGATCTGTGCCGCTTCGATATAAAGCGTCGTCGTCAACGGCAGCGACGCACCGGAGGAATGCACCTGGCCGCCGAGCACCACCGGGTTGTCGTCGGAGAGATAGGTCGCCTCCACCAGCCGCCCGGCGGCAACCATCAGTGTATCGACGACGGCGCCGAACACCTGGGCGGTCATGCGCAGGCTGAGCGGATCGTGGATGGCCGTCGGCACCGGCCAGTCTGCAACACCGGATTGACCGTAGAGCCAGGAGCCGACCAGCGCCTCGCCGCGGGTCGAGAGCGTTGCCGCCACCCGCCACGGATCGGCCGACGCGCCAAGCGCTAAGGATGACATAACGCCGGTGACGAGCAGCACGCGGATCGCGGCCGCCGCCTCGCGCAGCACGTTGGCCGCCGCGGCGAAGGAAATGGCATTGACGCTGAGCGCCGCCAGCGCGTCGCGCGGCTGCATGACGAATGGCTTCAGGCCCGCCTCGGCAAGCGCCGTCTCGGCCGAAACGAGGCGCCCTTGATAGTAGGCCTCGCCGACGCCTGTCAGCACCGAGGCGATCTGCCCCATCAGGCCGATATCGGCGCAGCCCATCGAGCCGTGCCGGCGCACGGCCGGAATGATGTCGGACGCAAGAAGGGACAGAAACGCCCGGATCAGATCCGGGCTGCAGCCGGTGTGGCCGCGCATGGCGGTGTTGACGCGGATGGCGATCGCCATGCGCACGATCGCCGGCGCGAAGAACTCGCCGGTGCCGAAATGGTGGGCTCTGACCAGCGAATTGTTGAATTCAGCCAGATCGTCGGCCGTCCAGAGACGGTCCTTCATCGAGCCGACGCCGGTGTTGGAACCATAGACGGGAAGCCCCATCGCGACACGCTCGGCAACCACCTTGTGGGCCGCGGCCACCCGCTCCATGCCGCCGTCATCGGCCACCGGCCGAACCCTTCCCGCCCCGATGTCCTCGAGCGTCGCGAAGTCCAGCGGTTTCCCGCAGAGAACGATGGATTTGACCTGATGCAGCATGCCGATGGATACCTTCCCGCGCAGGAGCCGCTTCGGTTTCGAAACGGTGCGCGGATGCTCTGATGTCTCGCAACCGCCGCTCGCAAGGCCTTGGTTGCTTTGTGCATGCTATGCGCTTATCGCCCGCTCGTGCTATATCCCAAATCTGGAACGGGCAATGCGTAATCATGGACATGCCATCGGCGCATGGTACCGCTCGTCTGGCAGAAGGATCGCCGAATGGACTTAGCAACGATCGTGATCGTCGATACGGTGCTCCGCGAAGGCGGCATCCGCCGCGCCGCCACGCTCAGCGGACGCGCCCCCTCAAGTGTCAGCGCCGCCATCAAGCGCTTTGAACAGGCGATCTCCATGTCGCTGTTCCGGCGAGAAGAAACCGCACTCGTCCTGACGCTCGAAGCGCGCGCCCGCACAACTGAAATCAGGGAGGCAACGACCAAGATTGCTGCCATCATGGAGGCGGCAGGCAAGGAGGCGATCGATCCCACGCCGCCGATCGGCCTCGTCGCGCTCGACCGCTTCGTCCGGATCGCCCGCTCCGGCAGCATCCGCGCCACCGCCAAGGCGCTCGGCCTCGGCCAGCCGCAGCTGACACGGCAGATGGCCGACCTTGAACGCCATCTCGGCAGCCGCCTGTTCGAGCGCTCTCATGGCGGTGTCCTCGGCACGGCAACCGCAGAGCGGATCATTCCATTTGTCGACGCCCTGCTCGACATCTGGGCGCGGCTGACACACGCATCCGCCGATCGCTTCCGCCGCGACGCCGCCACCTGGCGCCTGGGCGCCGTCATGCCACTCGGTCCTGAAAGCGAGATCGCCCGCATGCTGGCAGCGCTGACGGCGAACTGGCAACGTACCCGCCCGCGCCAGCCGCTATACATATCCAGCACCACGGCGGATGAACTTTTGGCTGGCCTTAGAAGCAGGCGGTTCGACGCCGCCCTTCTCGATGTCGCCGAGATCCCCTTGGATTGCGACGGCAGGCTGGTGTCGCAGATGCCACTGGCGCTGGCAGGCCCCGCCTCCGTCCTTTCCGCGTTCGCAGGCGACCTGCCAAGGCTGCTCGCCGCCTGCCCGATCGCAGTGCCAAGCGTCAGGAGCGGATTGCGCCGCGAGACCGCCCGCTTCCTCGACGACACGCTTGATGAGACCGAGCGTCGCCGCATCGCCCTCGTCGAAGTCGATTCCATTCCTGTTATCATCAACCTCGTCGCTCAGCACGGCTACCTCTCGGTGCTGCCGGAATCCTCGCTCGCAAGGATGCACCGGCCTCCGGCGATGATCCGGCTTGGCCCTGCTTACCGGCAATCCCTAACGCTTGTCTGGCCGCGCGGCGCTTTCGCCGGCGAGATCGGCGAACTGATGATTTCGATGATGAAGGCGAGCCCACGGGCCTGATGGCAACGGTGCCGCCGGCGGAATCAAACTTTGATCCCCTGCGGCCAACCGCCTGAAACGACTCGGAAAACTTCCTTCTGAATCAACACATGAAGTGGGTGTTCAAGTCTTGAGCTTCAGTCGTCGCCGGGTCTCGCTCGGGCTCTCGCGATAATGCGCCCGGTAGCTTCGCGAGAAGGACGACGACGAGTTGAAGCCGGAGATCGCCGCGATGTCGGCAAATTCCAGACGTGTCTCGATCACCTTGCGCCGCGCCGCATTGAGGCGAAGCGCAAGGTAATGCTCGTGCGGCGCGACGCCCATCGTGTCGCGAAAGAGATCCTGCAGGTGGCGCGTGCTGACACCGATGCGGCGGGCAAGCCGCGCCAGCGTCAACGGCGCTTCCACGGTTTCCTCCATCAGCTTGACGGCGGCGCCGACGCGCGGATCGAGGATGCGCATGTTGCCGATCGCCGGCATCTGCAGGAGGTCGCCGCGGGTGCGCTCCTGCTCGTAGATGAAGAGGCGCGACACTTCGAGCGCCAGCGAGTAGCCGTGCGCACGGCGGATCAGTTCCAGCATCAGATCGAGCGTCGGTAGCGAGCCGCCGGTCGTGATGCGCTTGCCGTCGATGACGAAGCGCTCGCGAACCATGATCACCTGCGGATAGGTGGTGGTGAAATCCTCGAAATCCTCCCAGTGGGTGGTCGCCTTGAAATTGTCGAGCAGGCTGGTTTCGGCAAGCAGCCATGAGCCGGATTCGATGCCCGCCATCATCTCGCGGTGCCGTGCGGTCTGCGAAAGCAGCATCTTCAGTTGCGAGGTGGCGCTACGCTGCCAGTTGTAGCTCGACAGGATGAAGAGCGGCGACGTTTCACGCTGCGGCCGGAAGATGCCCGAGACGGGGATGGGTATGCCGCTCTTCGTCTCGATCGGTTCTCCATCCGGGCTGTAGATCGTCCAGTCGTAGAGCGGCCGCCCGGCGATGCGGTTGGCCGCACGCATCGGCTCGATCACCGAGGCAACGAGGATCAGATTGGTCTCCGGCAGCACCAGGATATCGACGTGCTGCACCTGCGAAACGTTCTGATCCATATCTAAACTTCTCCGCGCCATCGCCGATAATGTATAGGATGAAGCCGATTATGAAAAGCAGCGCGCCCTTTCTTGGCTCGTAATGGGGTCAATAAAAGGGAGACAGCAATGCCGCTCAGCATGAACCGCGAGGTATTCATCACCTGTGCCGTCACCGGCTCGGGAGACACCGTTTCGAAGTCCAGCCATGTTCCGATCACGCCGAAACAGATCGCCGAAGCGGCGGTCGAGGCGGCAAAGGCCGGGGCCGCCGTGATCCACTGCCATGTTCGCGATCCGGAAACCGGCGCGCCCTCCCGCAGGCTCGATCTCTACCGGGAAGTGACCGACCGCATCCGCTCCGCCGATATCGATATCGTGTTGAACCTGACGGCCGGCATGGGCGGCGACCTGGTATTCGGCAATGTCGAGAGCCCCTTGCCCGTCAATGAGAAGGGCACCGACATGGCCGGCGCCACCGAGCGCGTCGCCCACGTGGCCGAATGTCTGCCGGAAATCTGCACGCTCGACTGTGGCACCATGAACTTCTCGCTCGGCGACTACGTCATGACCAACACGCCGTCGATGCTGCGCGAAATGGCGCGGCAGATGACGGCACTTGGCGTCCGCCCCGAGATCGAGGCCTTCGACACCGGCCATCTCTGGTTCGCCAAGCAACTCGCCGAGGAAGGTCTGATCGAGGATCCGGTGCTGATCCAGCTCTGCATGGGCATTCCGTGGGGTGCGCCTGACGACCTCAACACCTTCATGGCGATGGTCAACAACGTGCCTGATAACTGGACCTTCTCGGCTTTCTCCATCGGCCGCAACGCGCTTGCCTACCCGGCAGCGGCGGTCCTTGCCGGCGGCAACGTCCGCGTCGGCCTCGAAGACAACCTTTATATCGGCAAGGGCCAGCTCGCCACCAACGGCAAGCTCGTCGAAAAGGCGGTCGGCGTCATCGAAGGCATGGGCGCCAAGATCATCGGGCCGAAGGAAGTCCGCGAGAAACTGAAGCTGACGAAGCGCTGAGCAAGGGCAGAACACCATGAGCTTTATCACCAAAGCAGCCTGTGTCGGCGGCGGCGTCATCGGCGGCGCCTGGGTGGCGCGCTTCGCGCTCGCCGGCATCGACGTGAAGATTTTCGACCCGCATCCGGAAGCCGAGCGCATCATCGGCGAAGTCATGGCTAATGCCGAGCGCGCCTACGCCATGCTGACCATGGCGCCGCTTCCGCCGAAGGGAAAACTCACCTTCTGCAAGAGCATCGAGGAAGCAGTCGAAGGCGCTGACTGGATTCAGGAAAGTGTGCCGGAACGGCTGGAACTGAAGCGCGGCGTTATCACCAAGATCGATGCGGCCGCAAAGGCCGATGCGCTGATCGGCTCGTCCACCTCGGGTCTTTTGCCCTCCGATCTACAAGCCGAGATGCACCATCCCGAGCGCATGTTCGTGGCGCACCCCTATAACCCGGTCTACCTGCTGCCGCTCGTCGAACTGGTCGGCGGCAAGAAGACGTCGAAGGCGACGATCGAGCGCGCCATGTTGGGCGTCGAGCAGATCGGCATGAAGGGCGTCGTCATCGCCAAGGAGATCGAGGCTTTCGTCGGCGACCGCCTGCTCGAGGCGCTCTGGCGCGAGGCGCTCTGGCTGATCCAGGATGACATCTGCGATACCGAAACGCTCGACAACGTCATGCGCTATTCCTTCGGCATGCGCTGGGCGCAGATGGGCCTGTTCGAGACCTATCGCATCGCCGGCGGCGAAGCCGGCATGCGCCACTTCCTCGCCCAGTTCGGTCCCTGCCTGAAATGGCCCTGGACGAAGTTCACCGACGTCGTCGATCTCGACGATGCGCTCGTCGAAAAGATCGGCGCCCAGTCGGACGCGCAGGCCGCCGGCCGCTCGATCCGCGAGCTGGAGCGCATCCGCGACGAAAACCTCGTCGGCATCATGCACGCGCTGAAATCCGGCAACGGCGGCGAAGGCTGGGGTGCGGGCAAGCTGCTTGCCGATTTCGAGGCCAAGCTCTGGGCCAATGCCAAGAAGCCGGAAGCCGACCTCGGCGACGTCAAGCCGCTGCGCATCGTCGACACCAAGGTGAGCGCCGCCTGGGTCGACTACAACGGCCACATGACCGAGCACCGCTATCTCCAGGTCTTCGGCGACACCACCGACGGCCTGCTGCGCCTGATCGGCGTCGATCTCGACTATGTGCGCGACGGCCACAGCTACTACACGGTCGAGACCCACATCCGGAACCTCGGCGAGGCCAAGCTCGGCGACGCGCTCTATTCGACCTGCCAGGTGCTGTCCTCCGACGAGAAGCGCCTGCACATCTTCTCGACGATCTACAACGCCGAGACCAATGAAGCAGTGGCGACCGCCGAGCAGATGGCGCTCCATGTCGACAGCAAGGCCGGTAAGTCCGTGCCGGCACCGGAACACGTATTGAGCAAGCTTGCCGCCATTTCCGAAGCACATGCGCAGCTGCCGGCACCGGAAGGTGTGGGCCGCTTCGTCGGCCAGAAGCGCGCCTGACCGCAACAGCGGCAGGACATCAACAGGCGACTTCGCCCTCAGGCGGAGCCGCAAACCGCAGCCAAGGCTCGCTTGAGGAGGTGGGCCGAGGCTCCGGGACGGACGTCAGCGGCGCGAAAACGAGGGGAACAACACAATGAATTTCGCACTGACCGAAGAACAGCAGATGATCGTCGATACGGTCAGGAGCTTCGTCGAAACGGAAATCTATCCGCATGAGGACGAGGTCGAGCGCACCGGCGTGGTGCCGCGCGAGCTTGGCCAGGAGATCGCCCGCAAGTGCAAGGAAATCGGTTTCTTCGGCTGCAATTTCCCTGAAGAAGTCGGCGGCGCCGGCCTCGACCACACCTCCTTCACGCTGGTCGAGCGCGAGCTTGGCCGCGGCTCCATGGGCCTCACCGTCTTCTTCGGCCGCCCCTCGGGTATCTTGATGGCCTGCAATGCCGAGCAGCGCGAAAAATACCTGCTGCCGGCGGTCAAGGGCGACAAGTTCGACGCGCTTGCCATGACCGAGCCGGACGCCGGCTCCGACGTGCGCGGCATGAAGTGTTTTGCCCGCAAGGATGGCGACGACTGGATCGTCAATGGCACCAAGCACTTCATCAGCCATGCCGACATCGCCGATTTCGTCATCGTCTTCATCGCCACCGGCGAAGAGGACACGCCGCGCGGCCCGAAGAAGAAGATCACCTGTTTCCTCGTCGACCGCGGCACGCCCGGCTTCGAGATCCGCAAGGGCTACAATTCCGTGTCGCATCGCGGCTACAACAACTGCATCCTGACCTTCGACGATTGCCGCCTGCCCTCCGCCCAGATCCTCGGCGAAGTGCACAAGGGCTTCGACGTCGCCAACGACTGGCTGTTTGCCACCCGGCTGACGGTGGCTGCGACCTCGGTCGGCCGAGCGCGCCGCGCCTTCGACTATGCGCTGAATTACGCCGCCGAACGCAAGCAGTTCGGCAAGCCGATCGGCGCCAACCAGGGCGTCTCCTTCAAGCTCGCCGACATGATCACCGAGATCGACGCCGCCGACCTCCTGACGCTGTCTGCCGCCTGGCGGCTCGATAATGGCCTGCCGTCGAACCGCGAGATCGCGTCGGCCAAGGTGTTCGCCACCGAGATGCTCGCCCGCGTCACCGATGAGGCGATCCAGATCTTCGGCGGCATGGGCCTGATGGACGATCTGCCGCTCGCCCGCTTCTGGCGCGACGCCCGCGTCGAGCGCATCTGGGACGGCACGTCCGAAATCCAGCGCCACATCATCAGCCGCGACCTGCTCCGGCCGCTGGGAGCGTGACGGGATGACGGCCACCCTCTCTCCCTCCCTCATCCCTGTGCTTGTCACAGGAATCCAGCAGCGGCACGTCCGTGCCGCCCATGACCAAAGCAACAAGCGCATGCGCTTCGAGATGGAAAGAGTTCCTATCGGCTTGCCGACGCAAGCCGGCTGGATTCCTGTGATAAGCACAGGAATGAGGGAGAGCAAGACGGCATGACCGACGCCCCCCGCTCCCTCGACCGCCTGATCCGTCCGCGCACCATCGCCGTCTTCGGCGGCAAGGAAGCCCGGCGTGTCATCGAACAATGCGACAAGATGGGGTTTTCCGGCGAGATCTGGCCGGTGCATCCGCGCGAGGACCAGATCCTCGGCCGCAAGTGCTACCGCTCGGTGGCGGAACTGCCAGGCGCACCGGATGCCTCCTTCGTCGGCGTCAACCGGCAGCTGACGATCGATATCATCCGCGATCTCGCGCGCCGCGGCGCCGGTGGTGCCGTCTGCTACGCCTCGGGCTTTCGCGAGGCGGCAAGCGAGCTTGACGACGGCAACGACATGCAGGAGGCGCTGGTGGCGGCTGCCGGCGACATGCCGATCGTCGGGCCGAATTGCTACGGCTTCATCAACATGCTCGACGGCGCCCTGCTCTGGCCGGACCAGCATGGAATGCAGCGCGTCGAAAAGGGCGTCGCCATCCTGACGCAATCCTCCAACATCACCTGCAACATCTCGATGCAGACGCGCGGCCTGCCGCTCGCCTATGTCATGACCGCCGGTAACCAGGCGCAGACGGGCTTGTCCGACATCGCCTGCGCCGTGCTCGAAGACCCGCGCGTCACCGCCGTCGGCCTGCATATCGAAGGCTTCGACAGCGTGGCAGCCCTCGAACGGCTGGCGACGCGGGCGCGCGAACTCGGCAAGCCGGTCGTGACGCTGAAGGTCGGCAAATCGGAGGCGGCGCAGCTTGCGACCGTCTCACACACCGCTTCACTTGCCGGCAACGACCGCGTCTCCTCGGCTCTGCTTGCCCGCCTCGGCATCGGCCGCGTCGATACGCTGCCAGCGCTTCTCGAAACGCTGAAGCTCCTGCATGTGGCCGGCCCGCTCGACAGCAACGACATCTCCTCGATGAGCTGTTCCGGCGGCGAGGCCTCGCTGATGGCGGACGCCGGCGAGCGCTACCGGGTGAACTACCGGGCACTGCGTGAAGAGCAGAAGAAGCCGCTCAAGGATGCGCTCGGCGAGATGGTGACGATCGCCAACCCGCTCGACTACCACACCTTCGTCTGGGGCAACCGCGAGAAGCAGACCACCGCGTTTACCGCCATGATGAAGGGCGGCTATGCGATCAATCTCCTCGTGCTCGATTTCCCGCGGCTTGACCGCTGCGACGCGACCGACTGGGAGACGACCTGCCACGCGGTGATCGACGCGGCACGGGCGACCGGCGCCCGCGCCGGCATCGTCGCGAGCCTTGGCGAGAACATGCCGGAGGCTACGGCGCTCTTCCTGATGAAGGCGGGTGTCGTCCCCTTCTTCGGCATCGAGGAGGCGCTGGCCGCGATCGAGACGGCCGCCGACATCGGCGCCGCCTGGATGAAACCGGTCCCGCCCCGCCTGCTCGACGGCAGCGGCAGCGCCGCTGGCGAGGCGATCACGCTCAGCGAACATGAGGCGAAGGTGGAGCTTGCCGCTTCGGGCCTCAAGGTGCCTGAAGGCAGAACGGCGGCGACCGCCGAAGAGGCCGCAAACGCTGCCGAGGCCCTCGGTTTCCCCGTCGTGCTCAAGGGTCTGGGCGTCGCCCACAAGACCGAAGCGGGCGCCGTGAAGCTCAACCTTGCAAACCGCGATGACGTTTATGCGGCAGCAAAGGCAATGGCCGCCGTCGCCTCGGGTTACCTGGTCGAGAAGATGGTGGCAAAACCCGTCGCCGAACTGATCATCGGCGCCATGCGCGACCCCGTGGCAGGTCCGGTACTGACGATCGGCGCCGGCGGCATCCTGGTGGAACTGCTCGACGATTCCGCCATCCTGACGCTGCCGACGACACCGGAAGCGATAAACGAGGCAATCGCCGGCCTGAAGATCCGTAAGCTCATCGATGGCTATCGCGGCGGCCCGGCAGGCGATTTCGCGGCATTGGTCGAGGCTGTCGCCGCAGCGGCATCCTATGTCGTTTCAAACGCCTCGAAGCTCGAAGAACTCGATATCAATCCTTTGATGGTGTTGCCGAACGGCCAGGGTGCCGTTGCCGCCGACGCCCTCATCCGCCGAAGGAACTGACCCTGATGACCGGACCGATCCTCACGCGCCGCGAAGGCGGCATTCTCGAAGTCACGATCGACCGGCCGAAGGCCAATGCCATCGACCTGAAGACCAGCCGGGTGATGGGCGAGATCTTCCGTGATTTCCGCGACGACGACAGCTTACGCGTCGCGATCATCACCGGCGCCGGTGAAAAATTCTTCTGTCCGGGATGGGACCTGAAGGCGGCCGCCGATGGCGACGCGGTCGACGGCGACTATGGCGTCGGCGGTTTCGGCGGCATGCAGGAGCTGCGCGACCTCAACAAGCCGATCATTGCGGCGATCAACGGCATCTGCTGCGGTGGCGGTCTCGAAATCGCGCTGTCGACCGATCTGATCCTTGCCGCCGAACACGCGACCTTCGCGCTACCTGAAATCCGCTCCGGCACAGTTGCGGACGCCGCCTCAATCAAGCTGCCGAAGCGCATCCCCTATCACATCGCCATGGACATGCTCCTGACCGGTCGCTGGCTCGACGTGGCGGAAGCCCACCGCTGGGGCTTCGTCAACGAGATCCTGCCGGCAAACAGGCTGATGGAGCGCGCCTGGGAGCTCGCCCGCCTGCTCGAAAGCGGACCGCCGCTGGTCTACGCCGCGATCAAGGAAGTGGTGCGCGCCGCCGAAGGCGAGGCCTTCCAGACGACCATGAACAAGATCACCCAACGGCAGTTCAAGACGGTCGACATTCTCTATTCTAGCGAAGACCAGCTGGAGGGCGCACGCGCCTTCGCCGAGAAGCGCGACCCCGTCTGGAAGGGCCGCTGACAGACCCCGCCATCCTTGGTGGCGCAGGGAACCGAGCCGGGCGACCGGCATTGAGACGTGACGAGACGCGCGGGCAAAGCCGCGCGCCATAAACCACGCGTCCATAAGCCAAGCTTATGGAAATAAATTGTAATTTAGGGCGTTACAAGATCGGTTCCAGCGACTACGCTTATCGATCTGAAGCTAATGCGCCCGGTCGACGAAAGGAGAACGAAACCCGACGAAACAAGAAGCGGCCGCCCGGGCCGATCCGAAATGCCATCGATACAATGGCTGTACGCAGCAATCTCTAACAACCACAACGAACGGCGAATGCCGACAAAGAAGGGAACAGGGGAATGAGCGATTACAAGGATTACCTCACACAACAGGTCATGCTCGGCAAGATGAACCGGCGCGAGTTTCTCGGCCGCGCAGCCGCTGCCGGCATTCTCGCCTCGACGGCAGGCACGCTGTTCGCCACCAGCGCGGCGGCGCAGGAGCCGAAGCGCGGCGGCCATCTGAAGCTCGGCCTCGAAGGTGCCGCCGCCACCGACTCGAAGGACCCGGCCAAGGCGCTTTCGCAATTCATGTTCGTCGTCGGACGCAACTGGGGCGACATGCTGGTCGAAAGCCATCCGACGACGGGCGCACCGGTGCCGGCACTTGCCGAATCGTGGGAGCCCTCGGCCGACGCCTCGACCTGGACCTTCGCCATCCGCAAGGGCGTGAAGTTCCACGACGGCAAGGAGCTGACGCTCGACGACGTCATCAAGACGTTGCAGCGCCACACCGATGACAAGTCGGAATCGGGCGCACTCGGCGTGATGAAGTCGATCAAGGAAATCAAGGCCGACGGCGGCAAGCTCGTGCTGACACTCACGGAAGGCAATGCCGACCTGCCGCTGCTGCTGTCCGACTACCACCTTATCATCCAGCCGAACGGCGGTCTCGACAGTCCCGACGCGATGATCGGCACCGGCCCCTACAAGGTGACGAGCTTCGAACCCGGCGTTCGCGCCACCTTCGAAAAGAATGCCGACGACTGGCGCACGGATCGTGGCTATGTCGATTCCGTCGAACTGATCGCCATGAACGATGCGACGGCCCGCATCGCCGCCCTCTCCTCCGGCCAGGTGCACTTCATCAACCGAGTCGATCCGAAGACGGTCAACCTGTTGAAGAGGGCGCCCACTGTCGAGATCCTGAACACGTCGGGCCGCGGCCACTACGTGTTCATCATGCATTGCAACACGGCGCCGTTCGACAACAACGACCTGCGGCTGGCGCTGAAATACGCGATGGATCGCGAAACCATGGTCGAGCGCATCCTCGGCGGCTATGGCAAGGTCGGCAACGACTTCCCGATCAACGACACCTATGCCCTCTTCCCTGAGGGCATCGAGCAGCGCGCCTATGACCCGGACAAGGCGGCCTTCCACTACAAGAAGTCCGGCCATAGCGGCTCGGTGCTGCTGCGCACCTCCGACGTCGCCTTCCCAGGCGCGGTCGACGCGGCGGTGCTCTACCAGGAAAGCGCCAAGAAGGCCGGCATCGAAATCGAGGTCAAGCGCGAACCGGGCGACGGCTACTGGACAAACGTCTGGAACGTCCAGCCCTTCTCGACGTCCTACTGGGGCGGCCGCCCGACCCAGGACCAGATGTATTCCACCGCCTATCTCTCGAACGCCGACTGGAACGATACCCGCTTCCAGCGCGCCGATTTCGACAAGATCCTGCTCGAGGCCCGCTCCGAGCTGGACGAAGCGAAGCGTAAGGAGATGTACCGGACCATGGCGATGATGGTGCGTGACGAAGGCGGTCTGATCCTGCCGATGTTCAACGACTTCGTGAACGCCTCCACCAAGCAAGTGAAGGGCTACGTGCACGATATCGGCAACGACATGTCGAACGGCTATGTCGCAACCCGGGTGTGGCTGGACGCATGATGATGGAAAGCGGACCGCTCACTGGTCCGGTTCCGACGGACGGGAGCGCGGATGGAACCCATCCGCGCCCTGCCGAACTTTCCGGAGTACCAGCAAAACCCAACCCTGCGGATGGTGAAATCGGCGGCACCTTCTGGCGCCGCTTCACCTTCCGCCGCCCGCTCGCGGCGCTGATCCTGCAGCGCCTGGGCCTGAGCGTCGGCCTGCTCTTCGCCGTGTCGCTGATGATATCAGGCGGCATCGAGGCGCTTCCCGGCGACTTCGCCACCACCTATCTCGGCCAGTCCGCAACACCGCAGGCGGTCGAGAACATCCGCAAGGATCTCGGCCTCGACAAGCCCTGGACCGAGCGCTACCTGTCCTGGCTCGGCGGCGCCGTTCAAGGCGATTTCGGCACTTCCTGGGCCAGCAAGAATTCGGTCGGCGAGCAGATCGGCAAGCGCCTCGGCAATTCGCTGTTCCTCGCCTTCTTCGCAGCGCTCATATCCGTGCCGCTCGCCGTCGGCCTCGGCATGCTGGCGGTCCAGTTCCGCAACAGGCTGCCGGACAAGATCATCAACGTCGTGTCGCTCGCGGCCATCTCGCTGCCCGAGTTCTTCGTCGGCTATCTCCTGATCATGTTCTTCGCCGTCAAATACGGCATCGCGACCTTCCCCGCGACCGTCTATGACAGCATGAGCTTCACCGAACGTCTCTCGGCGATAGCACTTCCGGTCGCGACCCTGGTTCTCGTCGTGCTCGCCCACATGATGCGCATGACCCGAGCCGCGATCTTGAACGTCATGTCGTCGGCCTATGTCGAGACGGCGGAACTGAAGGGGCTCAGTGCCTTTCGCATCATCGCCAAGCACGCTGCTCCCAATGCCGTTGCGCCTGTCATCAACGTCATCGCCCTCAACCTCGCCTATCTCGTCGTCGGCGTCGTGGTGGTCGAGGTGGTCTTCGTCTATCCCGGCATGGGGCAATACATGGTGGATGCGGTGACCGTGCGCGACATGCCGGTCGTTCAGGCCTGCGGCCTGATCTTCGCCGCCTTCTACATCTTCCTCAACATGGCGGCCGACATTCTCGCGATCATCGCCAACCCGAGACTGAGGCATCCGCGATGAACCTGAGATCCATTCCCTTCAGCGCCTGGGTCGGCATCGCCGGCATCGCCCTTGCGATCTTCTGTGCCGTCTTCGCGCCCGTCATCGCCCCCTTCGGCGAACGCGACGTCGTCGGCGACATCTGGCTTCCGGCCGGCGGCGACTTCCTGCTCGGCACCGACAATCTCGGCCGCGATCTGCTGTCGCGTCTGGTCTATGGCGCCCGCACCACGATCTTCGTGGCGCTAGCGGCGACCGTGCTCTCCTTCTCGCTGGGCATGCTCCTGAGCTTCACGGCGGCCGTTGTCGGCGGCTTCACCGACCAGTTCTTCTCCCGCTTCAACGACCTGATGATGGCGATCCCGACGCTGATCTTCGCCCTCGTCGTTCTCGCCGTGCTGCCGCAACATCTGTGGATCCTGATCCTGGTCATGGCAGTGCTCGACAGCACCCGCGTCTTCCGCATCGGCCGCGCCGTGGCACTCGACGTCGCGGTCATGGAATTCGTCGAAGCCGCGAGGCTGCGCGGCGAAGGTTCGCTCTGGATCATCTTCCGCGAGATCCTGCCGAACACGCTGTCGCCGCTGCTCGCCGAATTCGGCCTGCGCTTCGCCTTCTCGATCCTGTTCCTCTCCACCCTCTCCTTCCTCGGCCTCGGCATCCAGCCGCCGTCCGCCGACTGGGGCGGCATGGTCAAGGACAACAAGGATGGCATCATCTTCGGCATTTCGGCGGCCCTGATCCCGGGCGCGGCAATCGCCACGCTGGCGATCTGCGTCAACCTCGTGGTCGACTGGCTGATGAAAAGAACCTCGAGCCTCAAGGGAGGACGCGGCGATGCCTGAGATGCTTTCCGTCAAGAACCTCAAGATCGAAGCGACCAGCTATCCGCCGGGCGAACCGCCCAAGGTCGTGACCCTCGTCGAGGGCGTCTCCTTCGACGTTGAGAAGGGCAAGGTGCTCGGCCTCATCGGCGAATCCGGCGCCGGCAAGTCGACCATCGGGCTTTCGGCGCTCGCCTATGGTCGCGGTGGCGTGCGCATCACCGGCGGCCAGGTCCTGCTCGACGGCAAGGACATCCTGACGCTCGACAAGAACGGTATCCGCTCGATCCGCGGCGCCCGCGTCTGCTACGTCGCGCAATCCGCGGCGGCGGCTTTCAACCCGGCCCACCGGCTTGGTGACCAGGTGATCGAGGCTTCGGTTCGCCACGGCATCATGAGCCGTGAGGAGGCGAAGAAAAGGGCGCTCTATCTGTTCCGGGTGCTGGGCCTCCCCAATCCGGAAACCTTCGGCGACCGCTATCCGCACCAGGTCTCCGGCGGCCAGCTCCAGCGCGCAATGACCGCCATGGCGCTTTGCCCCAATCCGGAGCTGATCGTCTTCGACGAGCCGACGACGGCGCTCGACGTGACAACCCAGATCGACGTGCTCGCCGCGATCAAACACGCGATCGAGGAGACGCATACGGCAGCGCTCTACATCACCCATGATCTCGCGGTGGTCGCCCAGATCTCCGACGACATCATGGTGCTGCGCCACGGCAAGACCGTGGAATACGGCACTACCAAGCAGGTGATCGAGGCACCGCGGGAGGACTATACCCGCGCGCTCGTCAGCGTCCGCCAGACCAAGCGCGACGAGGCGGCCGACCAGACCGGGGCGCAGTTGAAGATCGAGCATGTCAGCGCCGGCTACGCCAACGGCTTCAAGGTGCTGCACGACGTCTCGATGCATCTGCCCAAGGGCCAGACGCTGGCGATCGTCGGCGAAAGCGGCTCGGGCAAATCGACGCTCGCCCGGGTCATCACCGGCCTCTTGCCGCCGACCGAGGGCCGCATCAGCTTCGAGGGCAAGGAACTGCCGCGGGCCTTGAAGGGCCGCAGCAATGACGAGCTTCGCCGCATCCAGATGATCTACCAGATGGCCGACACGGCGATGAACCCGCGCCAGACGGTGCGCGACATCGTCGGCCGGCCGCTCTCCTTCTATTTCGGCATGCACGGCCAGAAGAAGTCGGAGCGGGTCAAGGAACTCTTGGACCAGATCGAGATGGGCAGCCGCTTCCTCGATCGGTATCCGGCCGAGCTGTCCGGCGGGCAGAAACAGCGCGTGGCGATCGCACGCGCCTTGGCCGCCAAGCCGGAGCTGATCCTCTGCGACGAGCCGACCTCGGCGCTCGACCCGCTGGTGGCCGAAGGCATCCTGAATCTGCTTTTGAAGCTTCAGGAGGAAACCGCTGTTTCCTATGTCTTTATCACCCACGACATCGCCATCGTCCGGGCGATCGCCGACAGCGTCGCGGTCATGCATCGCGGCCGCCTCGTGCGCTTCGGGCCGAAATCGAAGGTGCTGTCGCCACCCTTCGACGACTATACCGACCTGCTTTTGAAATCGGTTCCGGAAATGGAGATCGGCTGGCTGGAGCGCGTGCTGAAGACGCGAAGGATGGAAAGCGCCGGAAACTAAGGCAATTCCAGGAAAAGTGTGAAACGGTTTTCCGTCCGGAATTGCGCAATTTCAAACAGTTGGAGCAATTCGCTGTTTCAATGAAACAGTGAATTGCTCTAGGGCCATCGCGGAAAATGCGCGTTGCCTGTTGTGGGACGCAATCTGAAGGGAAGCCGGCTGCACAGAGGCGATCGGCTTCCCTGCCCCCAATGCTCGGTTTCCGGGATCCGCCGTGTCACGACCCGACGGGCGCAGTCACGCTTCGCATGAGCTCGCGTCAATGCTCCCAGAAATGCTTCTTGACCTCGGTATCGACCTGCTTTTCGGTCAGGCCGATATCATCGATCAACTCCGGCGAGTCGGCCGCCATATGGGCAAGCTGATCGCGGTAGTGCTGACGATCGTCCCACATGGCAAAGAGACGCTTCGGGTGAAACCACTTGGTGATGCGGCCATCGCCGGGCTCGGATGTCTGCTCAACGTCCTCGGATACGGAGTGGTAGAAGTCGGACATGCCTGACAGAAGCTTGCTCATGGTCGTCCTCCCGCGTGATGTTCAGCGCAAACTCTAGCCTCATAGGACTATGCGGCAATCGCACATGTGCAGTGTTTTGCTTCCAGCATTTGTAGTATTTTGCTGGAGCCGCAGCAGAACCGAACCGGTGAAACGACAAGGAGGCAGGTATGACCCGCATCCTGAGGCGTCGCTTTGTGCCTGCGATCCTGTCGGATCGCGAGCGTGCAGTCGCCGAACGCTTTGCTGCCGGCCTGACCTACCGCCAGATCGGCGAAGCGCTCTGCATCGCGCCATCGACCGTGCGCAGCCATCTCGCGACGATCTATGGCAAGCTTGGCGTTCGCAACAAGATCGCGCTGGCGTCAGAGATAGCCGGACCAAGGGAGTTAACGACCGCGGCACCGGCAGAGCAAGGGCCACCGGTCCTCGCCCTGTTCCCGATCGAAAGCCTGAACGAAGAGCGGCGCTGGCGCCGGTTTGCCGACGGCCTTTCGTCGGATATCTGCGTCGATCTCGCGCGCTACGCGGATCTGCCCGTTGTCGCCTTTCACACCATGAAGCTGCTCGGCAATCGTGCGGAGAGCTACGACGACCATGTCCAGGCCATCGGCGCGACCTATGCGGTGACCGGCCAAGTGCGCGCCGACGACCGGCAGGTGCGGCTGACGATCCAGCTCTCGGAAACGCGCTCCGGTATGACGCTCTGGAGCGAACGCTACGACCGGCCGATCGGAGACATACTCGCGCTTCAGGACGATTTGACGGAGAGCGTCGTCAACGCGCTGGCAGGCTGCTTCGGCAAGCTGGCCGCCCTCAGGCGCAATGCCAGCCGCAAGAAGGCCCCCTCGAACCTGCATTCCTACGATTACTATCTTCTCGGCGTCGAAGAGCTCAACCGGTTCAGCGCGGAAGGAAACGCCGCGGCAATTCACCTCCTCACGCGGTCGCTCGAATTGGACCCCGCACGGGTAAGGGCCTGGACCGAACTGGCCTATGCCTACTCCGTCCAGGCCTGCAACGGCTATGGCATCGACTTTGATACGACCATCGGGAACTGGCGATCGGCTATCGAGGAGGCCTTGCGCCTCGATCCGGCAAACCCGTTCGCCCATACCTGCCTTGGCGATCTCAAGGCGTGCCTCGGCGACCTCAAAGGTGCCGCCGACGCCCAGGCGCACGCGTTCGAGCACGGCAAGCACAATGCCGATACCCTGGCGCTCTTGGCCGGCAGCAAGGCTCTGGTGGCCGGAAATCCGGCCGAAGCGATGCCGCTAATCGAGAAAGCGTTGTCCCTCAATCCCTTGGCACCGCCCTGGTACTACGGCATGCTCGGTCGCGTGCTCTTCGTCATCGGCCGTCATGCGGAGAGCCTTTCGGCGCTGGGACGCAGTTCACAGGAATCGCCCAATACGCTGATGTTTCAGGCCATGGGACACGCCCGTATCGGAGAGACCGAAGAAGCGGCAAGCGCCGCATCACGGTTACGCACCGAGTTCCCGGACTTCTCCGTCGAGCGCTTCATCGCCGGTTACCCGGTCACCAACCCGCCGGCGCTCAAAGCCGTTCAGGAAGGAGCCCGGCTGGCGATGCTCGACTGACGGCGCAATCTCACTTCTGCCGGCAATCGACGTCGCCCACGCGCTGGGCGGCTTCGCCTTCAAACGTCACAGACGGTTCTGCCTTCGCGGCGCAATCGCCCTTGGCGCCAGCACCCGCGCGGAAATGCACGACCGGCTGACCCTCGATCATGATGCTCGGCACCACCTCGTAGAGTTCCGGCGGGCAATTGGCGACGTCGGAGAGCCTGAGC
Organism: Ensifer sp. Root278; assembly: GCF_001429285.1. GTDB lineage: Bacteria > Pseudomonadota > Alphaproteobacteria > Rhizobiales > Rhizobiaceae > Ensifer. Next base: position 231,233 of record NZ_LMJJ01000040.1, on the reverse strand, counting down.
GCCGGCTGGCCGCCGATCATCACGCTGGAGGCGCCCGAAAGCGCGCAGGACGGGATCGGCGCCCGCGCCTCCTCGGCCATTGCAGACGGAGCCGGCACGGCGAACCAAAGGCAGGCGGTGACGGCCGCTACAGCTTTCATGATCTCTCCTCCAATTGTCCCCTTGCCGGTGCAAGCTATGACACGGCCGCGCCCCCGCCTCAATATTCGGTCGGCACGGTCAAAGGCTCGGCATCGGGCGTATCGAGGAAGGCGCGGACCGTCTGCGGCATGTGTCGCGAACCGAAGGAAAGCACGCCGCAGCGCGAGAGCATCTGGCGCAGATCCGGCTGAGCCCCAAGAGATCGCCAGATCATCCGAGACGCATAGGGCAGGTTCTCCTTGCGCCAGGAGACCCCCATGGTGGTGCCACGCAGATAGACGCGCTGGTGCACTTCGAAAGGCAGAAGGATCGTCTGCGCCAGCATCGGCTCGCGCCCGATGCTGCGCTCGGCGACGAAGATGCGGTTTCGCCAGAAGGTGACGAGACCGACATATTTCGAGAACTGCTGGATCTCGTTTTTCGGGTCGCGGATGCGCTCGATCGATTTCACCCGGATCGAGCCGGCCTCCTCGTAGATCCGGGCGCAGGAGCACACAACCAGCCCCGGCCAGGAGAGCGAAACATGGTAAGTCTGATAGTAGCCGATATGGCGCCTCAAGCCCGCGATGTCGCCGGGAAAGCCTTCGAGCAGCAGACCGGCGTCCGAGCGATCGCGGTCCGGTCGCGTCATGCGCGCCTCGAACTGTTTTGCCGGCAGCGCGAAGTCCTCGGCCGCCAGTCCGAAGAAGCGGGCGATGCGCGTGACATTGTGCGGTGACGGCCGCGCTTCGCCACCGATGTAGCGATTGAACTGCTGCCGGTTGATGCCGATCTCACGGCAGATCTGCGAGATCGAGCGCCGCGTCGAACAGGCAAAGCGAAGATTGGCCGAGAAGATGTCGATGTCCTGCACTGCGCTACCCGCCCTCACCTTGGCGCCAACCACCTTGATAGAAGCCGGCGGCGAAGGGATAGCGTAAAAGAGCGTAAAAAAGCGTCAAGTCGCGAAATTGTGCACGCGCCTGCAGCCATTAGGTTTCCTCGATAAACATTATACCAAAGGGAACCTTGAAATGACCGAATTCACGAAGCGACCCGACGGCCTTCTCGTCCCCGCGAGCATGGCTTCGACCGGCATCAGCCGGCGCGGCTTCCTGGCGGGTACCGCAGCGCTCGGACTTGCGGCCGGCCTCGGCGCAACGCTGGCGGCAGGCGACGCGCGCGCGCAGGAGCCAAAGCGCGGCGGCCATCTGAAGCTCGGCCTCAAGGGCGGCGCCACCACCGATTCGCTCGACCCCGCCGCCTATAGCGGTTCCGTCTCCTTCGTCATCGGTCACCTCTGGGGCGATACGCTGGTCGAATCCGACCCGAAGACCGGCGCGCCGCTGCCGGCCCTTGCCGAATCCTGGGAGCCTTCGGCGGATGCGTCGCAGTGGACCTTCAAGATCCGCAGCGACGTTAGTTTCCATGACGGCAGCAAGCTGACGGTCGCCGATGTCGTTGCGACCTTGAAGCGCCATGCCGACGAAGGCTCCAAGTCCGGCGCCCTCGGGCTGATGCGCTCCATCAAGACCATCGAGGAAAAGGGCGGCGCGCTGGTGCTGTCCTTGAGCGAGGGCAATGCCGACCTGCCGCTGCTTCTGACCGACTATCACCTGATCATCCAGCCGAAGGGCGGCGTCGACAACCCGGCCTCGCCCATCGGCACCGGCCCCTACAAGCTTGCAAGCTACGAGGCAGGCCTGCGCGCCACCTTCGAGAAGAACGCCGCTGACTGGCGCTCCGACCGCGGTTTCGTCGACTCGGTCGAGATCATCGTGATGAACGACACGACGGCGCGCATCGCCGCCCTTTCTTCCGGCCAGGTTCACTTCATCAACAACATCGACCCGAAGACCGTGCCGCTCTTGAAGCGGGCGCCGCGCGTCGAGATCCTCCGGACCGCGGGCAAGGGTTTCTATAGTTTCCTGATGCATTGCGACACCGCGCCCTTCGACAACAACGATCTCCGGCTGGCGCTGAAATATGCGGTCGACCGCCAGGCGATCCTCGACCGGGTGCTCGGCGGCTTCGGCACGCTCGGCAACGACTATCCGGTCAACGGCAACTACGCACTGGCGCCTGAGGGCATCGAGCAGCGGGCCTATGACCCCGACAAGGCCTCCTTCCACTTCAAGAAGTCCGGCCACGACCGGCCGATCCTCTTGCGCACCTCCGACGCCGCCTTCCCGGGTGCGGCGGACGCTGCCGTGCTCTTCCAGGAAAGCGCCAAGAAGGCTGGCATCGAGCTCGAAGTGCGGCGCGAGCCCGAGGACGGCTACTGGACCAATGTCTGGAACGTGCAACCCTTCTGCGCTTCCTATTGGGGCGGCCGTCCGACGCAGGATTCGCGCTACTCGACCTCCTATCTCTCGACCGCCGAATGGAACGACACGCGCTTCAAGCGCGAGGACTTCGACAAGCTCCTGCTTCAGGCCCGCTCCGAGCTCGACGATGCCAAGCGCAAGGAAATGTACCACAGCATGGCGATGACGGTGCGTGACGAAGGCGGCTTGATCCTGCCCGTTTTCAACGATTACGTGAACGCTGCCTCGGCTTCGCTCAAGGGCTTCGTCGACGACATCGGCAACGATCTTTCCAACGGCTATGTCGCAAGCCGCGTCTGGTTCGACAGCTAAGCAATTCCACGTTCGGAAGTGCCCGAAAGAACAAAGATAGAGTGCTAGAACGACATGTCAGAACGTGAATTCACTGTGATCGAAAACGAATGGATCCGGCTGAAAGACGGCACCCGGCTCGCCGCCCGCATCTGGATGCCCGCCGGCGCGGAAGCCGCGCCGGTTCCGGCCGTGCTCGAATACCTGCCCTACCGCAAGCAGGGCGGCACGAGTGTCCGCGACGAGTCCACCTATCCCGTCTTTGCCGCCGCCGGCATTGCCGGCGTGCGCGTTGACATCAGAGGCTCCGGCGAAAGCGATGGCGTCATCGATGGCGAGTACACGCCGCGCGAGCTTTCGGACGGCTGCGAGATCGTCGAATGGATCGCCGCGCAGCCCTGGTCCAATGGCAAGGTCGGCATGATGGGCATTTCCTGGGGCGGCTTCAACTGCCTGCAGGTCGCAGCCCTGAAGCCGCCGGCGCTGAAAGCCGTCATCTCCATCGCCTCGACGGTCGACCGCTACAACGACGACATCCACTACAAGAACGGCTGCCACCTATCCGCCCAGCTTTCCTGGGCGGCGACCATGCTCGGCTACCAGTCGCGCTCGCCCGACCCCGCAATCGTCGGCGACCGCTGGAAGGAAATGTGGATGGAGCGGCTGGAGAACGAGCCCTATTTCATGGAGGAATGGCTGAAGCACCAGCGCCGCGACGCCTTCTGGCAGCACGGCTCGATCGCGGAGGATTTCGGAAGCGTCGAGGTGCCGGCACTCGTCATCGCCGGCTGGGCCGACGGTTACCGCAACACGCCCTTGAAGGCAGTCGAAGGTCTCGGCGACCAGGCGAAGGCCCTGATCGGGCCCTGGGTGCACAAGTATCCGCATTTCGCCTTCCCGAAGCCGCGCGCCGATTTTCACGGCGAGGCGATCCGCTGGTGGAACCGCTGGCTGCGCGACGAGAAGAACGGCGCCGAGGACGGCCCGCAGGTGCGCGCCTATATCCTCGATGGCCCGCGCCCGTCGCTCCGGCGCGACAGCGATCCCGGCCGCTGGGTGGCGAAGGACGCCTGGGCATCGCCGGAGATGCAGCTTTTCGGCGTTTCCCATGACGGGCGGCTGACGCCTTCGGCCGGCGGCACCGGCATCGGCGAGATCTACCTGAAATCGCCGCTCGATACCGGGACGGCATCCGGCGAGTATTTCACCCTGAAGCCCGACGCCGAAATGGCCGGTGACCAGCGCATCGACGACGCCGGCTCGCTTGTATTCGAGACGGCGCCGCTGCTTGCCGCCGCCGACTATCTCGGCCAGCCGACGCTGACCGTCGATGTCAACTGCCAGGCGGCAACCGCCAACCTCGCCGTGCGCCTCGTCGACGTGCATCCGGATGGCACCGCGACCCGCGTCGCCTTCGGCGTCCTGAACCTTGCGCATCGCGACGGCAACGCCCAGCCGCGGCCAGTGGAACCGGGTCGCAAGACGCGGGTGACACTCGTGCTCGACGCCTGCGGCTATCGCTTCCGCGCGGGCAACCGCATTCGCGTGTCGCTCTCCACCTCCTACTGGCCGCTGATCCTGCCATCGCCGACGGAGCCGGGCCTCACGATCGATACATCAAGCCTGTCGCTGGCGCTTCCGCTGCTTGGCGCTCACCGCGAAATCGCCGTGCCCGAGCCGGAAAACCCCGATCCGCTGCCGAAATACCGCGAACTGACACGCGGTACATCGAGCCGCACCGTCGAGCGCGACATGACCCACGGCATGACCCACTACCGGATCTACGAGGACACCGGCCTCTCCGAACATCCTGAGACCGGCCTTGCCACCCAGGACATCCGCGACGAAACCTGGTCGATCGCGCCCGACGATCCGCTCTCGATGATCGGAACCTCGACCTGGACCTGTGTCGCCAAGCGCGACGGCTGGTCGGTGCGCACGGTCTCGACCTCGACGCTCCACTGCACCGAAAGCGAGTGGATCACCGAGGCTGAAGTCGTCGCCTATGAGGGTGACAGGCAGATCTTCGAGAAGCACTTCAAGAAGCGCATCCCTCGCGATTTCATGTGAGGTGCGCGCCAGGAACGGGCGGGCCGTTGGCCGCCGCCACGCCCGGTCCGGCAGCACTCTCTTGACTTCATCGGCAAGTCATTGTACCAATCGGTAAACACTTGACCGATTGGTACACAAATGCGCCACTTCTTCTCGCGTCACCAGCCTCCCGTTCATATCAACCGCGGCCTCATCGCCGGCATCGGCGGCCTTGTCGCCATTGCTGCCGTAGGCGCGCTCACCAATCTTGTCGGCCATCCCATGCTGATGGCGCCCTTCGGCGCCAGCTGCGTGCTGATTTTCTCGGTCGCATCAAGCCCTCTGTCGCAGCCGGCCAATGTCGTCGGCGGCCATGTCGTCGCCACCCTCGTCGGCCTGGTCTTGAGGGCCTTTTTCCCCAACGAATGGTGGGCGGTGGCGATCGCTGTCGGCGCGGCGATCGCGCTGATGGCGGCGCTGCGCATCACCCATCCGCCGGCGGGCGCCAATCCGCTCGTCGTCTTCGCCGCCGATCCCGGTTTCGAGTTCCTGCTCTTCCCGGTGCTCACCGGCTCGCTGATCCTCGTCGCGGTCGGCGCGCTGTTCCACCGCTTCGCCCGGGTCGAGTATCCGCTTGTGAGGAAACCGGCATGAGCCGCATCGTCGCCGAACGTCAGGACGTCATCGCCACGCTGGCGGAAATCTTCCGCGAGCATGGCTATGACGGCACCAGCCTCAGCCTGATCACCGAAAAGACCGGCCTTGGCAAAGGCAGCCTCTACCATTTTTTCCCCGGCGGTAAGGAGGAGATGGCCGAGGCCGTGCTCGGCGATATCGCCGCGTGGTTCCGCACCCACATCTTCGAAGCACTGCGCCACGCCGAAGATCCGGCGCAAGCGCTGGAGGCAATGTTTGCGGGCGTGGACAACTATTTCCGCCAGGGCCGCAGGCTCTGCCTGATGGGCGTGATCGCCGCAAGCGGCGCGCACGACCGTTTCGCTCGCGAACTCAACGGTTACTTCTCCGACTGGCGCGCCGATCTCGCTGCGACGCTTGAACGCGCCGGCACGCCAAAGGCGGAATGCAACCCGCTCGCCGAGGAAATCGTCGGCGGCATTCAGGGGGCGTTGATCCTCGCCCGCAGCCTTGACGATCCCGGCGCCTTCGGCCGGGTGCTCGCCCGGCTGAAGACGCGGTGCCTGCCCTTCCCGCCAAATTGACAAAAATCAGATCACCGCTTGAGCCTACCTTGACAAGCGCCTTCGCGCGCAGATATTAACCGATAAGTTAAATAACTCTACGGTTAAGGACTGGGCGCATTGGGGCGCCAAGCGAGGAGGCTTCATGACACCGGCGACCGCAAACGCAACGCGCAAGGACATCGGACTGGAAATCGTGCGCGACTTCGAAGCGCCGGTGAGCCTCGTCTTCAAGGTCTGGTCGACGCCCGAGCACATGCTGCGCTGGTGGGGACCGCGGGATTTCACGCCGCATTCGGTGAACATGGACTTCCGTCCGGGCGGCGCTTGGCGCGCCTGCATCCGCTCGCCCGAAGGCCAGGACTACTGGATGAGCGGCGTCTATCGCGAAGTGCGCGAGCCCGAAAAGCTCGTCTTCACCTTCGCCTGGGATGAAGACGGCGAGCCCGGCGCCGACACGCTGGTCACGGTTTCCTTTGCCGATATCGGCGGCCGGACACGGCTGACCTTCCAGCAAACACCATTCGAGACCGTCGAGGAGCGCGACTCGCACCAGGAAGGCTGGGGCGAGTGCCTCGAGCGGCTCAAGGATTACGTCGAACATGTCTGAGATCGCAAACCTGCAAAGCGCTGCTACGCCCGCCCCCCCTAGGGCGAGCCGGCGCGAATGGATCGGGCTCGCCGTGCTGGCCCTGCCCTGCATGCTCTATTCCATGGACCTGACCGTGCTGAACCTCGCGGTCCCGCAGCTGACCGAGGAGCTGAAGCCCTCCGCCGCCCAGCTTCTCTGGATCATCGACATCTACGGCTTCATGGTCGCCGGTTCACTGATAACAATGGGAACGCTCGGCGACCGCATCGGCCGCCGGCGGCTGCTGATGATCGGTTCGATCGCCTTCGGCCTCGCCTCGATCTTCGCCGCATTTGCCTGGAACGCCGAAACCTTGATCCTCGCACGTGCCGTGCTCGGCGTCGCGGCGGCGACGCTTGCACCCTCCACCCTCTCCTTGATCCGCAACATGTTCCTGGACGACAGGCAGCGCACTTTCGCAATCGGCGTCTGGCTTGCCAGCTTCTCCGCCGGCGGTGCCATCGGGCCCGTTGTCGGCGGCCTCATGCTGTCGCAATTCTGGTGGGGCTCGGTCTTCCTTCTCGCCGTTCCCGTCATGGTGCTGATCCTGGTTCTCGGACCGATCCTGCTGCCGGAGTTCCGTGATCCCGAGGCCGGTCGGATCGATCTGGTCAGCGCTGCCCAGTCGCTGATATCAGTGCTTTCGGCAATCTACGGCGTGAAGCATATCGCCGAGGCCGGGCTCGACACGACGGCGATCTTCTTCATCCTTCTCGGCATCGCCGTCGCAATCCTGTTTGCACGGCGCCAGCTCCGGCTTGCCGATCCCTTGATCGATCTGAGGCTGTTCAAGACACCGACCTTCAGCGCGGCGCTCGGCGTCAACATCCTCGGCATGTTCGTAGGCTTCGGCGCGTTCCTGTTCGTGGCGCAGTATCTGCAGCTCGTCCTCGGGCTTTCGCCTTTCGTCGCCGGACTCTGGTCGATGCCAACGGGCGTCGCGATGATCCTCGCTTCGATGGGGGTTCCGATGCTTGCCACACGCGTCGCCGCCTCCAACCTGATTGCCGCGGGTTTCGTGCTGGCGGCCATCGGTTTTGCGATCTGCACCCAGGTGGGCACGTCGAGCAGCCCGCTGCTCGTCACGACGGGTCTCGTCGTGCTCTGCCTCGGCTTTGCCTCGGTCGGGACGCTGACGACGGACATGATCGTCGGCTCGGCGCCGCCGGAACGTGCCGGCGCAGCCTCGGCGATCTCCGAGACCAGCTTCGAATTCGGCGGCGCGCTCGGCATTGCCGTGCTCGGCAGCCTGCTGACCTCGGCCTATCGCGGCCGCATGGACGGGCTGGTGGTAACCGGCCTGCCGGAAGAGACGATCGCCGCGGCCCGGCAGACGCTCGGCGGCGCGGTGGCCGTCGCCGCCGATCTACCGTCGGCTGAAGCCGAGCGTCTATTGACGGCGGCACGTGACGTCTTCACCCAGTCCTTCGCCTTCACCGCCTCGATCTGCGTATTCCTGTCGCTCGCCACCGCGCTCATGGCCTTCCTGCTCCTGCGCAAGGCGAGCGATGACGGCGACGGCAAGGCCACGGCGCTGGTCGACGAGGCAGCGCCCTCGGGCAACGTCGGATAACACCCGCGGCGCAAGTCGCCGCGGCATCAGAACGCAATCAACGCTGCACCCAGCAACGTGGGCCATCGGCCGGCGAACGGTGACATGCGCCCGAAGGGAGGAAACCGATGAAAAAGCTCTATCGCGGTAGCTGCCACTGCCGTGCCGTCACCTTCGAATGCCAGCTCGATCTCGCCCAGGGCGTTCGCCGCTGCAACTGTTCCTTCTGCGCAAAGACACGGATGCAGAAGGCCTTTGCCCTTCGCGAGGAGTTCGGGATCACCACCGGCAAAGACAAGCTCACGAGCTATCGGGCCGATAACTCGGGCTGGATCGAGGGCGACGTCGACCACTATTTCTGCAGCCGCTGCGGCGTCCGCCCCTTCTCGCGCGGCTACCACAAGGATTTTCTTGGCCACTTCTACGCAGTCAACGCCGCCTGCCTCGATGGCGTCAGCGACGCGGAACTGGGCGAAGCGCCCATCATCTACGAAAACGGCCGCGCTGACGACCATTTCAACCCACCGGAAGACACGCGCTTCATGTGAGGCGCGGTCCGCCGGGAGTTGTACCGCGTCAGGCGACGGTCAAGGCCCGCAGCGCGTCCAGCGCCCGTTCGGCATCCGCTTCCGGCACGAAGATGTGGTCGTGATAATAGGCCGCGATCACATTGGCGCTGATGCCCTCGCGCGTCAGCGCCGCCGAGACAGCCGCAGTCAGACCAATGGCTTCCAGCGCCGAATGCACATTGAGCGTGATGCGCCGAAGCAGCGGACCGTAATCGAGCCCCGCCTCGTCCGCAGCACTACGGGCAAGGACCAGCGTCAGCCCCTCGTCCTCGCGATAGGTGGCAAGCGGCTCCAGCATTTCGTAGCGCGCCGCATCCCGATAGGCGACGGTGCAGTAGACATAGGTCTGCGGAAACAGCACCGGGTTCATCGTCGCCAGGAGTTTTGCGAGGTCCGTTTCGCCAGCCATGACATCTTCCCCGTTTGCGCATCTGATCGGCTGAAGTGGTAGCGGATCGTCACGTTGGCGTGAAGCACGCGAACGCGATTTGACCATTGTCATTCCCGTGAAAACATGAAGTCATCAAGCGCCCGGAGTGGAAACCGGGTGGTGGAGGAAATGATGGCGTTGAGCAGCAAGTCGGCACATGCCTCTTACAGACCCCTCGGGATGCTGACGGCTACCTTCGCCGCGCTGCTGGCGGCGGTACCGCTCGCCGCCGCCCAGGAACCGGCCGTCGTCATCCCACCGCCCTCGCTCGACGAGAAAGTGTCCGGCACGACGGAGATCGCCGTCTTTGCCGGCGGCTGCTTCTGGGGCGTTCAGGGCGTTTTCCAGCATGTCAAAGGCGTGAAAAAAGCCGTTTCGGGCTACTCCGGCGGCAGCGCCGCGACCGCCGACTACGAGACGGTCAGCGGCGGCAAGACCGGCCACGCGGAATCAGTGGAGGTCATCTACGATCCGCGCGAGGTGACCTATGGAGGACTGCTGCAGGTCTTCTTCTCCGTCGCCCACAACCCGACACAGCTCAATTACCAGGGCCCTGACCATGGCACCCAATACCGGTCGGCGCTCTTTGCCGTCACGGATGAGCAGAAGCGCATCGCCGACGCCTATATCGCCGAACTCGGCAAGTCACGCGCCTTCCCCGCGGCGATCGTTACGGAAGTCTCACCCTTTAGGGGATTCTACGCCGCCGAGGACTATCATCAGGATTTCCTGACGCGAAATCCGACGCACCCCTATATCGTCTACAACGACATGCCGAAGATCGAGAACTTGCGGGCGCTCTTCCCGCAGGCCTTCCGGGCAAACCCCGTGCTGGTGTTCAAGGCGAAAAGCTAGCACTGATAGAAATAGCGTGACGCAGCTTTCCGCCCGGAACGGCAACGCACCAATTGTCAGCGGGTTCCTGCAAGTACCGCCACGCCCTCGGCCAGCCGCCGAAACCCTTCCCGCGCGCCCTCGCTCATGTGCCGCGCCCGCAGCCAGGCGTGGATCATCTGCGGCTCCTCGCGGAAGGTGACGTTGACGCCGGCCGTAGCAAGGCGCGCGGCATAGATCCGGGCGTCATCGCGCAAGGGATCGAAGAAGGCGCCGGTGATATAGGTCGGCGGCAAGCCCGAGAGATCCTTTTCCGCCAAGGGCGCTGCGAAGGGATTGTCGGCAGGCGCCTGCAGGATCTTGCGATAATAGCTGGTATCGGCGGTCGTCAGCCCCGGTGCTTCGGCCATCTCCACATAGGAGCCGGACACGAGGTCGCCACCGAGACCCGGATAGATCAGCACCTGGCCGACGATGCCGGCGAGCGCCTCCGCTCGCGCCTTGAGCACGATGCCGGCCGTGAGATTGCCACCGGCGCTGTCGCCGGCAACGACGACCGGGCGACCATCGGCGAGCAACTCCTGCAGCACCGCATAACAATCCTCGAAGGCCGCTGGCCAGACATGCTCGGGCGCCAGGCGATAATCGACCGATACCAGCTCTGCCCCAGCAAAATCCGCCAGCTCGGCGCAGATCGCATCATGGCTGTTAAGCGAACCGACGACGAAGCCGCCGCCATGGATGTAGTAGATGCGGGTCTTCGTCGAAACGGTCGCCGGCCAATAGCGCCAGATCGGGATGCGGCCATCGACGAGCCTATCCTCGCGGGTGAGACCGGCCGGGCTCGGCGCATCGAATTCGGCGCAAAGCGCGTCGTACCATTGGCGCTGCTGCTCGATCGAGGCATCGACCGCATCGGCCGGATAGAACGCCTCGCAGCGGCGGTGAAAGGCGAGGATCCCCTCCTCCGTCGGCATCGGCCGCTTCGTCATCTGGTCCACATCGTCCTCCTCTCATCCCGCTTTCGCGCCAGCTTAGCATCGGCACGCCCGCTCCCTGTTCGAAAACCGACATGACAGGAAAAAATCACCGACCGATCCGCTTGCGTTTCGGCGCTTGCCAGCCCTGCCCCGCACCTATTAACTCGCGCCATGGCCTTCACATTTCGACAGTTGCAGTATTTCGTCGCCGTCGCCGAGCAGGGTTCGATCACCCGTGCGGCGCAGAACCTTTCGATCTCGCAATCCTCGATCACCGAGGCGATCAAGGAGCTCGAAGGCGATCTCGGCGTCGAGCTCTTCGACCGCCATCCGCGCGGCCTGTCGATCACCCATAACGGCCACCAGTTCCTGCGCCACGCCACCAAGATCCTCTCCAATGTCTCCGACGCCCGACGCAGCTTTTCCGACAGCCGCGAGGAAACCGGCGGCAAGCTCAATCTTGGGGTCACCTCGCTTGTTGCCGGCTACGTGCTCTCCGATCTCTTGGCCCGCTATCGCCGCGCCTGCCCCGGCGTCGAGGTCAGCGCCATCGAGGACAACGGCTCCTATCTCGAACATCTCTTGATCGGCGGCGAGCTCGACGTCGCCGTCATGGTCATCTCCAACCTGCGCGATCGCATGGCGCTGCAGGCCGAAATCCTCGAGACATCGCCCTATCGTCTCTGGCTGCCGATCGGCCACCCTCTGGTCAGCGCCGACATCATCTCCGTCAGCGATATCGCCAAGGAACCGCTGATCATGCTGACGGTGGATGAAATCGAGGAGAACACCGGCAAATTGCTGTCGGCACTCGGCGCCCGCCCGCATGTGGCCTTCCGCACCCGCTCGGTGGAAGCGGTGCGCAGCCTGGTCGCAACCGGCGCCGGCATCGCGCTCCTGCCCGATCTCGTCTACCGCCCGTGGTCGCTTGAAGGTGACCGGATCGAAAGCCGCGACGTCTCCGGCGCGCTTCCCGTCGTGCAGGTCGGCATGGTCTGGCGCAAAGGCTCCGGCCTGCCGCAATCGGCGCGCGATTTCGTCGGCATCGCCGAGGCGCTTCGAAGCGCCCGCCCGCGTTAACCCACTGGATTTGTTTGCTTTCAGGCCGCTTCTGAGCGTTGATATCGGAAAAACCGAAAGCGACATTCTGTTTAATGAATTTGCGAATGCGGAGAAATCAAGGCACGCTTCATTCTGGGAACGAAGCCGTAAAATGCGGCTCAAAACTGGGAGAATTCAGATGAAGCAGATGCTTAAATCCTGCACGGCATTGACCCTGTCGCTTGGCCTTGTTGCCCCGGCATTCGCGCAGGAGCCGCTGAAGGAACTCGGCAAGGGTGAAGGCGAACTCTCCATCGTCGCCTGGGCCGGCTACATCGAGCGCGGCGACACCGACAAGAACTACGACTGGGTCACGGATTTCGAAAAGCAGACCGGATGCAAGGTCTCGGTCAAGACGGCCGCCACCTCGGACGAAATGGTCGCGCTGATGAATGAAGGCGGCTTCGACCTCGTCACCGCCTCCGGCGACGCCTCACTGCGCCTCGTTGCCGGCAAGCGCGTCCAGCCTGTTAACACCGATCTGATCCCGAGCTGGAAGACGATCGACGAGCGCATGCAGAACGCGCCGTGGTTCACGGTCAACGGCGTTCATTACGGCGTACCCTATGTCTGGGGCCCGAACGTGCTGATGTACAACAAGGACGCCTTCAAGGGCGAAACGCCGAAGAGCTGGAATGTCGTCTTCGAGGAAATGAACCTGCCCGACGGCAAGTCCAACAAGGGCCGCGTCCAAGCCTATGACGGTCCGATCCATGTGGCCGACGCCGCCAACTACCTGATGGCCCACAAACCCGAGCTCGGCATCAAGAATCCCTACGAACTCAACGAAGACCAGTACAAGGCGGCCCTCGATCTGCTTCGCGGCCAGCGCAAGCTGGTCGGCCGCTACTGGCACGACGCGATGATCCAGATCGACGACTTCAAGAACGAAGGCGTCGTCGCCTCCGGCTCCTGGCCGTTCCAGGTCAACCTGATGGAAGCCGAAAAGCTGCCGATCTCTTCGACCATTCCGGAAGAAGGCGTCACCGGATGGGCGGATACGACCATGCTGCATGCCGAAAGCGCCCATCCGAACTGCGCCTATATGTGGATGGAGCACTCGCTGTCGCCGAAGGTGCAGGGCGACGTCTCCGCCTGGTTCGGCGCCAACCCGTCCGTCGGTGCCGCCTGCAAGGGCAACGACCTTTTGACCGACGCCGGCTGCAAGACCAATGGCTATGAGGACTTCGACAAGGTCAAGTTCTGGAAGACGCCGGTTACGAAGTGCGAAAGCCAGGGCGAATGCGTGCCCTATCACCGCTGGGTCTCCGACTACATCGGCGTGATCGGCGGCCGCTGAGCCGTCGCGACCACATCGCAAGCATCGCCCCTCACCCTAGCCCTCTCCCCGCACGCGGGGAGAGGGAACGCCCCCGGCCAAGCCTCGGGCGTGACCTTTGAGGCAAGACGCCCGCCACGAGTCCCCTTCGCCCCGCCTGCGGGGAGAAGGTGCCCGGCAGGGCGGATGAGGGGCGCTTCCCCTCACCGCGGGGATGAGGGGCCACACTTTCCGGAGTACTTCAATGACCACCGCCGTTCTCTTCGACAATGTTTCCCGCCACTTCGGCGCCGTGCGCGCCGTCGATGGCGTGAACCTCGAAATCGCCGAGGGCGAATTCTTCGCCATGCTCGGTCCCTCCGGCTCGGGCAAGACCACGTGTCTCCGCCTGATGGCCGGCTTCGAGCAGCCGACCGGCGGCCATATCGAGATCTTCGGCGAGACGGCCGAGGGCGTGCCGCCCTATCGGCGTAGCGTCAACACGGTGTTTCAGGACTACGCCCTCTTCCCGCATCTCTCGATCCTCGACAACGTCGCCTACGGGCTGATGGTCAAGGGCGTCGGCCGCGAGGAACGCCGCAAGGCAGCCGAGGACGCGCTCGCCATGGTCAAGTTGCCGGGCTACGGCACTCGCCGCCCCGGACAACTCTCCGGCGGCCAGCGTCAGCGCGTGGCGCTCGCCCGGGCGCTCGTCAACAAGCCCAAGGTGCTTTTGCTCGACGAACCGCTCGGCGCGCTTGATCTGAAGCTGCGCGAGCAGATGCAGGAGGAGCTGAAGAGCCTGCAGAAATCGCTCGGCATCACCTTCGTCTTCGTGACCCACGACCAGGGCGAGGCGCTGTCCATGGCCGACCGCATCGCCGTCTTCAACGATGGCCGCATCCAGCAGCTCGGCAGCCCCGAAGACGTCTACAAGCAGCCGAAGACGCGGTTCGTTGCCGATTTCGTCGGTTCGTCCAACGTGCTGCCGGAAAAAATCTGCCAGCGGCTCGGTTTGAAGGCACCCTCCGCCAGCCTGCGCCCGGAGGCGATCTCCATCTCCACCCCGTGGACCGGCGCGCTCAGCCTTTCGGGCACCGTCTCGGCCCATAGTTTCCTCGGCGCCGTCAACCGCGTCGTCGTCGATGTCGATGGGGCCCGTGTCGCCGTCGCCAGCCCCGCAGCGCTCACCGTGCCTGCGGTCGGCAGCCCCGTCACCATCAGCTTCGCCGCCGACGAGCTGCACCCGATGGAGGACGCATGACCGCCTTTGCCGAACCCCTCGTTCTGCCCGAGCGCCGCGGCCCCGCCGGCCGCCTGTCGGACTTTTTCTGGAAGCACCCGCATCTGCTGCTGACGGTGATGCTTGCGCCGCCGCTGCTCTGGCTCGGCGTCGTCTATCTGGGCTCGCTCTTTGCGCTGTTGCTGCAGAGCTTCTTCTCGATCGACGATTTCTCCGGCCTGATCAATTACGAGTTCACGCTGGCGACCTATCGCCAGCTTTTGAGCGAAACCAATCTCGACATCATCCTGCGCACGGTGACGATGGCGGCAACCGTCACGCTCGCTTCCGCCGTCATCGCCTTCCCGATCGCCTATTACGCGGCGCGCTACGCGCAGGGAAAATGGAAGGTGCTCTTCTATCTCGGCGTCATGCTGCCGCTCTGGTCGAGCTATCTGGTCAAGATCTACGCCTGGAAGCTGATCCTCGCCAAGGAAGGCATCCTCACCTGGATCTTCGAAAAGCTGCACCTGCTCTGGCTGCTCGACGGTTGGCTGTCGCTTCCCGTCGTCGGCGGCAACTCGCTCTCGGTCAGCTATACCGGCACCTTCATCGTCTTCGTCTATGTCTGGCTGCCCTTCATGATCCTGCCGATCCAGGCAGCGCTCGAGCGCGTACCGGGCAACCTGATTGAGGCTTCCTCGGATCTCGGCGGCACGCCGGCGCAGACCTTCCGTCACGTGCTCTTTCCCTTAGCGCTGCCGGGCATCGTCGCCGGCTCGATCTTCACCTTCTCGCTGACGCTCGGCGACTACATCATCCCGCAGATCGTCGGCTCGTCCCGGCTGTTCATCGGCCAGGCGGTCTATGCTCAGCAGGGCACCGCCGGCAACATCCCGCTCGCCGCCGCCTTCACGGTGGTGCCGATCGTCATCATGGGCGCCTACCTGTTTGTGGCCAAACGCATGGGGGCTTTCGATGCGCTCTGATCGCTTGAACCGCTCGCCGATGGGCTTGAAGATCGCGGCCGCCGCCGGCCTTGCCTTCCTGCACCTGCCGATCCTATTGATCTTCCTCTACGCCTTTACGACGGAGGAAAAGAGCTACCAGTTCCCGCCGCCGGGGCTGACCGCGCAATGGTTCGCCGTTGCCTGGAACCGGCCCGACGTCTGGGCGGCGCTGACGCTCTCGGTCAAGGTCGCCGCGATAGCCACGTCGGTGGCGCTGGTGCTCGGCACGCTCTGTGCGGCCGCCGTCAGCCAGACGCGCTTCTTCGGCCGCGAGACGATCTCGCTGCTTGTCATCCTGCCGATCGCGCTTCCCGGCATCATCACCGGCATTGCGCTGCGCTCCGCCTTCTCGATGGCCGATATCCCCTTTTCCTTCTGGACCATCGTTCTCGGCCACGCGACCTTCTGCATCGTCGTCGTCTACAACAATGCGGTCGCCCGCTTCCGGCGGATATCAGGCTCGCTGATCGAAGCCTCGATGGATCTCGGCGCCGACGGCTTCCAGACCTTCCGCCACATCATCCTGCCGAACATCGGCACGGCGTTGCTCGCCGGCGGCATGCTCGCCTTCGCGCTGTCCTTCGACGAGGTGATCGTCACCACCTTTACCGCCGGCCAGCAATCGACCCTGCCGATCTGGATGCTCGAAGAGCTGATCCGCCCGCGCCAGCGCCCGGTGACCAATGTCGTCGCCATGGTCGTGGTGCTCGTCACCTTCCTGCCGATCCTCGGCGCCTACTACCTCACCCGCGACGGCGACCAGATCGCCGGTGCCGGCAAATAACTCGACTATCAAGGGAGAACAGACATGGACACCCAACTGCTGATCGGATCGCGCTTCGAAGCCGGCACCGAGGCCGACGAACACATCCTGAACCCGCGGACGGGCGGCAAGATCGTCGACCTGCCGGAAGCCTCGCATACCCAGGTCGAGGCGGCTGTCGACGCCGCCGAGCAGGCTTTCACCAGCTGGTCGCAGACCACGCCGGCCGAGCGCTCCAACTATCTGCTCAAGATCGCCGATGCGATCGAGAAGGATGCGGACGGCTTTGCAGCCCTTGAGGCGCTGAACTGCGGCAAGCCGATCAACGCGGTGAAGAACGACGAACTGCCGGCCATCGTCGACTGCTGGCGCTTCTTCGCCGGCGCCGTGCGCAACCTGCATGCGCCGACAGCTGGCGAATACCTGCCCGGCCACACCTCGATGATCCGCCGCGACCCGATCGGCATCGTCGGCTCGATCGCCCCCTGGAACTATCCGCTGATGATGATGGCCTGGAAGCTGGCGCCGGCAATCGCCGGCGGCAATACCGTCGTCTTCAAGCCCTCCGAGCAGACGCCGCTAACGGCGCTGAAGCTTGCCCGCGTGCTCGCCGACATCCTGCCGGAAGGCGTCGTCAACGTCATTTCCGGCCGTGGCGAAACCGTCGGCAATGCGCTGATCAACCATCCGAAGATCTCTATGGTCTCGATCACCGGCGACATCGCCACCGGCAAGAAGGTGCTGGCGGCCGCCGCCAAGACCGTCAAGCGCACGCATCTGGAGCTCGGCGGCAAGGCCCCTGTTATCGTCTATGACGACGCCGATCTCGAAGCGGTGGTCAATGGCATCCGCACCTTCGGCTACTACAATGCCGGCCAGGACTGCACCGCCGCCTGCCGCATCTATGCCGAAGCCGGCATCTACGAGAAGCTGGTCGCCGACCTTACCTCCGCCGTCTCGACCATCCGCTACAATCTTGCCGACGACACCGAAAACGAGATCGGCCCGCTGATTTCGCGCCGCCAGCGCGATCGCGTTGCAAGCTTCGTCGAGCGTGCCGCCGACCAGAAGCACATCGAGATCACCACCGGCGGCAGCGCCGGCAGCAGCGATGGCTTCTTCTTCCAGCCGACCGTGGTCGCCGGTGCCACCCAGGAGGACGAGATCGTCCGCCGCGAAGTCTTCGGCCCGGTTGTCTCGGTCACCCGCTTCACCGGCAAGGACGATGCGATCGCCTGGGCCAATGACAGCGACTACGGCCTCGCCTCCT
This sequence comes from Ensifer sp. Root278, assembly GCF_001429285.1. Classification (GTDB taxonomy): domain Bacteria; phylum Pseudomonadota; class Alphaproteobacteria; order Rhizobiales; family Rhizobiaceae; genus Ensifer. The sequence continues at coordinate 213,645 of NZ_LMJJ01000040.1, read as the reverse complement.
CCGTCTGGACCAAGGACATCTCCCGGGCGATGAAGGCAGCCTCGCGGCTGCAATACGGCTGCACCTGGATCAACACCCATTTCATGCTGACCAACGAGATGCCGCATGGCGGCGTCAAGCAATCGGGCTACGGCAAGGACATGTCGGTCTATGCGCTCGAGGACTACACCGCCGTTCGCCACATCATGATCAACCACGGCTGAGGCGCACACGCGCCTGAGCTCGGCTCGCATATCGCATGCAAACGAAAACAAACGGGAGAAGTTTGCCATGTACCGTCGTCAATTGCTTGTTGCTGCAGGCGCTCTGAGCCTCAGCGCCCTGGTGCTCTCGCCGGCGGCCTTCGCCGCCGACGCCGCGCCGGATGTGGTCGCGGCCTATGTCGCGGCCTGGAACGCCCATGACTCGGCCAAGGCCGCATCCTACTTCGCCGACGACGTGACCTATTACGACGCGTCCGTCGGCAAGCCGGTCACCGGGAAAGATGCCGCCAAGACCGGCGTCATCGACAACTTCCTGAACGCGGTTCCCGATGCGGTCTGGACCATGAAGGGCGACCCAATCGCAGCCGGCGACAAGGTCTCCTTCGAATGGGAGTTCTCCGGCACCAACTCAGGCGCCTGGGCGGATGGCACGGCCGCGACCAACAAGAGCTTCAAGTTCACCGGCGCTTCGGTCTTCACCATCAAGGACGGCAAGATCGCCGCCCAGAACGACTATTACGACGCCCTCGGCTTCTACAAGCAGCTCGGTCTGATGTAACGGGCGGCGCTTAGCCTTGCGCATTGGCAGCCGCAAGCTCCGGCTTGTGGCTGCGCTCTCCTTTTGTCCGCAAATCATGATTGTAAAACTCATAAATGACTTGCGCCGCACGAAATCTTGAGTAACACGATCACCTTATGAGTTTCTGACCGCGCTCAGAAGGTGTTGCATGCTTGCAGGACAGCGTTCTTTCACGGCTGAGTTTCCGATCGGGCTTGCCCGGATGCGGGTGACGCCATGACGGTTGCCGTTTCCGAACCAGTCGTCGCGACAGGCGGCCCCAAGGCGCTGTCGGCCGCCTTTGCCGGCACCCATGCCTGGTGCAACGAGAAGATGGTGCTCTCGGACGAACTCTCCGACGGCGTTGCGCTGCCGGACTTCTTCGCCTCTGGCGCCTTCGACCGGGCGCTCGACGTCTACACGGAAAAATCCGGAGCCAGCGATCGGCGCGCCGTCGCCTCCATGTGGTCGCTCTATTATTTCTCGAGCCTCACCATCCCCTATCTGGTGGCGCGCGTGCTCGACCATCAGGTGCTCCCCGTCACCTTCGATCAGATGAAAGTGGCGCTTGCCGAAGACGGCCTGCCCCGAACCTTCGGCGTCGCCACATCGGGCGACTGGCAGGCGGGCGATGACACCGACGTCTTCGCGACGCTCGCACCGCTGATGCAAGGGCATCTGCGCGAGGTCGTCGGTTACCTCAAGTCCGTCGGCGGCATCGCCCCGAAACTCGCCTGGAACAATGCGCTCGTCTACATCGACTATGCGCTGCGGGCCTCGGGCATCGAGCCGCTGAACGCCCAGGCCGATGCCCTCATCGGCAGCAAGTCCCTGCCGGACGGCACGCCCAATCCCTTCTTCGATTGCCTCCGCCACGAGGAAGAAGACGGCGCTCGCGTCTGCCGCCGCAAGATCTGCTGCCTGCGCTACCTGCTGCCCGGCGTGCCGAGCTGCGGCAGCCTCTGCGCCCTTCCTAGCCAAAGGAACCAATAGGCTTGCCTCATCGCTGCATTTTCCAGACCGCCCGGCGGTTCTTCCTCGTCATCCTTGCTGCTCTGACGCTCGCAACCGCCGCCCATGCGGAAGGCCAATGGCCGATGACCGTCACCGATGCGATCGGCCGCGAGGTGACGCTCCCGGCAAAGCCCAAGGCGATCCTGCTCGGCAGCGGTTTCAATCTCGTCGCGCTGTCGCTGATCCATCCCGATCCCGTCAGCCTGCTTGCCGGCTGGTCCGGCGACATGAAGGGCGACAATCCCGAGATCTACGAAAGCTTCCGGCGGAAGTTTCCCGCGATCGCAGACGTCCCGCAGATCGACGACGGAACCGGCCCGGGCCTTTCCTTCGAGACGCTGCTGACGCTGAAGGCCGACCTTGCGATCCTCGCCAATTGGCAGGCCGACACCGAACCCGGCAAGCGCGCCATCGACTATCTGACCGGCATCGGTGTTCCTGTCATCGTCGTCGACTTCAACAATGATCCGCTGACGAGCACGCCGCGCATGATGCGCCTGCTCGGCAAGATCCTCGAACGGGACGAACAGGCAGACGCCTTCGCTCAGTTCTACGAGGACAAGCTGGCCTTGATCCGGGCGCGCCTCGCCGCCAGGCCGGAGCCACGCCCTCTGGTGCTGATGGACGCCTTCCCCCAGGCCGACCGCTGCTGCTGGGCCTATGGCACCGGCGGCCTCGGCGAGTTCCTGACGATTGCCGGCGGCCGCAACATCGCCGAAGGCACGCTGCCGCGGCCGGGCGGCACGGTCAACGCCGAGGCGGTCATGGCCGCCAATCCCGACATCTACATCGCTACCTCCTCGCCCGGCGGCAAGTACGGCACGCTCTCGATCGGCCCGGGTATCAGCGAAGACGAAGCGCAACAGACGCTCGCCCGCACGATCGAGGCGCCCGCCCTTTCGAGCATCCGCGCCGTACAGGAAAAGCGCGTCCATGGGCTTTGGAACTTCTTCAACGCCATCCCGCTCAACATCGTCGCGGCAGAGGCCTTCGCCGCCTGGATCCGGCCGGATCTCTTTTCCGATCTCGACCCGAAGAAAAGCCTTGCCGAGATCAACACCCGCTTCGCCGCGGTCCCGTTCGAAGGCACCTACTGGGTGGACCTGAAACCGGCGGACTAGCATCCGCTTTGTCCTCACCAGCAATAGAGTCCGTCCTTGGCCGAGAACCATCGGCTGCTGCTTATGGTCGCGTGTTGTCAGCCGCCGAGCACCCTATATAAGTGCGGTCACGGCCTTGCCTCTTGAGGGCAAGGACCGTCTAAAGCTTTGATCGGCTGCATGGTTTCCCTCTTGCATCGAATCCGATTCAAGGAATGATGCGGTGAGGAGGATCCGGATGCTTTGGTTGATTGCGTTACCGCTGGGTCTTGTCGTTGTGTATCTGGCAACGCGCTTCAGCCGTTTTCGCCAATGGGCGGAACCGATCCTCTCAGTTGCCGTAGCGGTCGGCCTGCTCGTCGCCTTCATCATCTGGTTCAGCGATCGCGACGGTCGCAAGCCCGCAGCACCTGAACCGGTCCAGACGACGCAGCCCGCGGGCCTGACCGCCGCCGACATTGCGCTTGATGGCCTGACCTTCGAGCAAAGCCAACCGGGACGAAGCTTCCGCCTGCGTGGCACGGTGACGAACAAGGGCCAGACGCTGCTCGAATATTTCCGCCTCTCCGTCACGCTGGAAGATTGCCCGGACGACGTCTGCCAGACGATCGGCGACGACGCGGCCCTCATTCTCGCCCGGGTGCCGGCCGGCCAGAGCCGGCCGTTCGAGACTTTCCTCACCTTTCCGAACCGCGAAGGCCAGAGCCTGACGGCGCCGAAATGGACGGCCGACATCGTCGAGGTCCGCGGCACAAACCGGTGAACAGCGGGTGCAATGCCCGGAATGCGACACAATTCCGGCGGAAACCCGCTTCAAAGTTTATCAGGAATCGCTTGTGAACAGCGCGCGCTCAGCGATTCGACAGGAGAGTGGGACACTCTAGGCGGCGTCCGGACGGCGTAGGGCTTCGACGAAGGCAACCGTCGTCGTCACCTCGGCGAACTCGGCGCGCAAGGTCGCGACATGGGCCCGGTGGACATCCCGGGCCGCGATTACCGTTCCATCTCCATCCGGCTGGTCGAAGCAATCGCACGCATCCTCGACGAGGATCATGCGGTAGCCGAGATTGGCGCCAACGCGCACCGAGGTGGAGACACACATGTCGGTCGAGATGCCGAAGGTAACGACTGTATCGACGCCGAGACGCCGAAGCCTGAGGTCGAGATCGGTACCGATGAAGGCCGCGTTGACGCTCTTGGTGACGAGTGGTTCGCCGGCCTGCGGCTCGAAGCCGGGCCGGAAGGCATTGCCGGGTGCACCGGCTCCAAGCGTCGAGCCCGGCATGACGCTGTCATGGCGGACATGGATCACCGGCCGGCCGGCCGCGCGCCAGGCGGCAAGCAGAGTGAGACCGTTCCGGTCGATATCGGCATTCCATCGGCGCGGCCAGGGGGCGCTGTCGAAAGCCTGCTGCATGTCGATCGGCAGCAGCACGGTTGTCGGGCACGACTGGTATTTTCATGGCAAAGCTCCTTCGTTGCGAGAAGGAAGCTATCTGTCCTATCGTCCGGTTTCACTGGACAATATGGCGCCAAACCGGACAAACGTCCGGACTTCGCGCAAAAGGAGATACAATTTGACGGAACTCGACGACAAGGATCGGCTGCTGCTGGCAGCGCTTCGCCAGGATTCACGCCAGAGCCTGGTGGCGCTCGCCCGACATGCCGGCCTCTCGCGCAGCGGCGTGCACGAGCGTCTGCGGCGCCTCGAAGCCAAGGGCGTCGTCGCCGGCTACACCATCCGTCTCGGCGTCGAGGACAAGAACCCGACGGTCAGGGCCTTGGTCGCCATCACGTTCCAGTCCAGCAAGAATTGCGACCACATCGTGCCGCACCTTTCCGCCATGTCGCCGGTCGTCACATGCTGGTCGCTCGCCGGCTCCACCGATCTGATGGTGCTCGTCGAATGCGCTACGAACGGCGACCTCGACACGATCCGCCGGCAGATTTCCCTGATCCCGGGTATCGCCACTGTGCAGACGCATGTGGCGCTCCGGACCCATTTCGATCGCAGAGATTAGGTGGGACGGCCTCGGCCGATCCCACTCGGTTGATGAGATGGATCAGACCGGTCGGCTGATCTCGTCGAGATACCAGTTGATGTAACGAAGCTCGTTATGCTCCATCGGCGCGATCGGACCCGGCACGAAATAGTGCGAGCGCACGCCGCGCGACGTGTGCTCGATGATCGCCTTGTCCTCCTCGGTCGTCACCTTCCACAGCCAGGTCAACCTGTCGAGATCGTAGTCGCACCCTTCCTCGGCCTTGCCGTCGACCAGCCAGATCAGCTCCATCTCCGACGTCTCCGCCGTCTTCGGGATGAAACGGTAGATCATGCCATGATCGGGATAGCAGACGAGGAAAGTGGTGCCGCCCAAGTGGATCGAGGTGACGCCGCCGTCGAAATCGCTGAAACGCCCCATGAGCCGGCTCAGCGCCTGGCCGTCCTTGCTGCCGGTCTTGGCGCCGTCATAGAGCGGATAGCGGAAGGCGTGCACCGCCTCCTTCCCCGTGACAGATGTCTGCCAATGGTTGCCGGAGCCGACCTCGATGCCGAGTTCGCAGGTGCGCGCCTCCATCCGGGCGTTCAGTTCCTCGATCATGTGCAGCGGCTGTTCCAGCGCATGCGTTTCGGAATATTCCGGATGCGCCGGACCGCAGTGATAGCACTCGACATAGTTCTCGACCGCGAGCTTCCAGTTGGCATCGACCGGATAGGTCTGGCGATGGGCGATCTTGGCCGACCCCCAGCCATATTGCCCGCAGGTCGCGTGCAGGAGATGCTCGACATCGCTGAAATCGAGCGGCTGGTCGGCGAATGAGATGAAGATCAGCCCTTCGATGACACGCACATGGAGCTTCTTCAGCCCATGGTCTTCGCGCCGGAAATCCTTCGGCATCAACCGCGCCGCCTTCAGCGCGCCGTCATTGCCATAGGTCCAGGCATGGTAAGGGCAGACGAAGGCGCGGGCATTGCCCTTCTTCTTGGCGCAGACCTCGGCGCCGCGATGGCGGCAGACATTGAGCATCGCGTGGATCTCGCCACTGGCCGTGCGGGTGACGATCACCTGCTCGGAGGCCATGCGGAACACCTCGAAGTCATTGACGTTCGGGATCGCGCTCTCGTGCGCCACGCAGTGCCAATGGCGGCGGAAGAGGCGCTCAAGATCGCGTTCATAAATCTCCGGGTCGAGATAGAAGGCGCGCGCCAACCCATGGCCGGGACGATGGGCGGCAATCAACTGGTCGATGCGGTCGCCGGTGACAGTCGTAGTCTTGAGCTCCGAAACGAGCATGGGGTTGAACTCCAACAATTGGACCGGAAGGACCGCGTTCCGGCGCGCGTGTAAATTTCATCGGGCACCGGATGGCGCGCCCTCTGCCGTTGGTGCGAGATCCGCCCCTCACCCTGACCCTCTCCCCGCGCGCGGGGAGAGGGGAAAGTAGCCGTTTGCGCCAGGACATCCGCCCCGCCCAGGTCCGCGCCAGCATCGCGGCGCGTTTCCCTTCCCTCGTCTGCTCTCTTGGAGCGCGACGTCGAAAGGCGCCGCCTCCTCTCGCCTCGCCGCCTGAGGCTTGGGGCTGGCCAGGCGTCTCCTTCTCCCCGTCAGAACGGGGAGAAGGTGGCCGGCAGGCCGGATGAGGGGCGCCTTCCCCCACCACGCGAACGAGGGGCAGCTTCAAGCACCTACGCCTCCGTCCCCAATGCAAACGCCATCGCTCGCGAACTTCGGCGACACCTCAGCTCGACGTAGTCCTTGCAATCTGTAGATGACGGATCGGCCAGACCTGGCCCCCGCTGCCCCCGCCCCGCGACCGGGGCGGAGAGCTAAACTCAGCAGAAGATCTGGAACCTCTCCCTGATCGCCCGATCGATATCCGGCGCGATCACCGAAGGGGCTGCTTCGGCCAGAATGCGGTTTTTCCTCTCGATCGCCCGCGCCACCAGATCGGGGCGGCCGATCTCGACCCATTCCTTCGGGCTCGTGCGATCGGCGACCGCCGGATAGATGTATTCCGTCTGCATCAGCCCAAGCGTCTGCGGATGGCCGAGATAGTGACCGGGGCCATCGAGGCAGACCGAGCGCATGGTCTCGAGCGAGACCGAATCCTCCGTCACGTCGATGCCGCGGATGCAGCGCTGCACCTGGCCGAGCAGATCGTCGCCGAGCACCAGCGACTCCAGGCAGAAGCCGAGCAGCGAGGCATGCATGCCGACGGCCTCATAGACCATGTTGAGGCCGGAAAGCCCGGCCATGACATTGGAGATCGCCTGCTCCCAGCCGGCCTGCATATCCGGTAGCTTGGCGTCGGCAATGCCGGCAGCGGCCCCACCGGGCAGGCGGTAGAACTGGTGCATCTGCGCGCAGCCGGCCGTCAGCAGCGCCTGCTCGCCGGAGCCGCCGGACATCGCCCCGGTGCGTAGATCCGAGACGAACGGCCAGGTGCCGAAGACTGCGGGATGGCCGGGCGACATGGCGTTGACATAGACGACGCCCGCCAGGCATTCGGCGACCGCCTGGACAATCGCGGTTGCCAGCGGCGCCGGTGCGGTCGCACCCGCCTGGCCGGCCGAAAGTAAGAGGATCGGCATCCCGGCGCGGATGCACTTTTCCATGGTGATGCAGCTTTCCTCGGCAAACTTCATCGGCGGCACGACGAAGCAGTTCGAGTTGGAAACGAAGGGCCGCGCCCGCCACTTGTCCTCGCCGCCGGCGATCATGTGGATGAGATCGAAGCAACCATCGACATGCGAAGGATCGGAAAAGCTGGTGCCTACGTGCTTGGTAGTGCCGGCGCAGCAGGCATAGAGCGTGTTGACGTCCATCAGGAAGTTGTCGGCTACATCGCGACAGACCATGGCGCGCTGGAAGAAGTGCACGTTGTCGAGGTGATGGACGAGCTGTGCGGCGTTCAATAGGTCCTTGGCGGTGGACTCGCGATATTCGCGTTTCTCGACGTCGACGATATGCACCGCAGCACCGGCCGTGCCGTAATAGACGCGGGTGCCGCTGAGTTCGAGATCCTGCTTCGGATCGCGGGCATGAAGCGTGATGTCGCGCGCGGCGATCGCCAGCATGTCCTCGACCAGGGCACGCGGGAAGCGGATGCGCCCATCGTCGCCGAGAATGGCGCCTGCGGCGGTCATGATCTCGATGCCCGATTTCGGCGCGTTGGCGAGCCCGATCTGTTCGAGCGCATCGAGCGCCGCCTCATGGATGCGCTTCACGCCGGCATCGGTCAGCGGCTTGTATTGCCCGCCGGAAAGGCCGGGCCGCACCGGCCGGATGTTTTCGGCCAGCGGCGCCGAACGCAGCGCCACCCGCGCCGCCCGCCCGCCGGACCGTCTCGAAGCCGCAACTGCACAATCGTCAGCCATCATCATCTCCCAATGGGGCAGCTTGCCCCCTCATTCGCGCGGTGAGATTAAAGCCCCTCATCCGCCTGCCGGCACCTTCTCCCCGTTTTGACAGGGAGAAGGGACATGCTGATCCCGCTCGTTCCCCTCCTCACCGTTCATGAGGAAGAGGATTATCTGTCTTCTGCGCCCGCCTCGTCCGTCCCCTGCCCCTTTCCCCGCCTGCGGAGAGAGGGAACGAGTCCGGCGCCACGCGTCCCTTCTCCCCGTCAGAACGGGAGAAGGTGCCGGCAGGCGGATGAGGGGCAGTCCTCAAGCACCGAACACGATGCCCGACGCCCAAACGCCTCACCTACATCCGCACCCGCTCCGCCCGCGGGTCGTACATCGGCTTCAGCGACGCCTCGGCCGCGACCCGCGTCCCGGCGATCTCGATCTCGAAGCGCGAGCCGAGCACGTCGTCTGCGCTCTCGCCTTCCGAGGGCACGTAGCCGAGGCCGATGGCGCCGCCGAGGTGGTGGCCGTAATTGCCTGATGTGATCGTTCCGACGATCTTGCCATCGCGAACGATCGCCTCGTTGTGGAAGAGCAGCGGCTCCGGATCGGCGAGACGGAACTGCACCAGTCGGCGTGAAAGACCGCGATTGTGCTTGGCAAGCACCGCTTCCCGACCGATGAATTCGCCCTTGTCGGCTTTGACCGCAAAGCCGAGACCGGCTTCGAGCACATGGTCCTCGTCGGTGATGTCGTGGCCGAAATGGCGGAACGCCTTCTCAATCCGGCAGCTGTCGAGCGTATGGATGCCGCAGAGCTTGAGCCCCAGATCCTGCCCCGCCTCCTCCAGCGCCTCAAACACGTGCGCCGTCTGGTCGGTCGAGACATAGAGCTCCCAGCCGAGCTCGCCGACATAGGTAACGCGGTGCGCACGGGCGAGGCCCATGCCGACCTCGATCTCGCGTGCCGTGCCGAAGGGATGGGCGGCATTCGAAAAATCGTTGGGGCTCACCCTCTGCATCAGCTCGCGCGCCTTCGGCCCCATGACGCAGAGCACGCTTTCGCCGGCGCCGACATCGGTGATGACGACAAATTCATCGGCGAGATGTTTGCGCAGCCAGGCAAGGTCGCGCTGCAGCGTGGCGCCCGGCACGACCAGCAGGAAGGCGGTTTCCGAAAGACGCGTCACCGTCAGATCGCTTTCGATGCCGCCGCGGGCGTTCAGCATCTGGGTGTAAACGATGCGGCCGGGCTCGACGTTCATCTCGTTGGCGCAGAGCCGCTGCAGGAAGGAAAGCGCATCGCGCCCCTCCACCCGGATCTTGCCGAACGAGGTCATGTCGAACAGGCCGACGCCGTTGCGCACGGCGAGATGCTCGGCCTTCTGGTTCTCGAACCAATTCTGCCGCTTCCAGGAATAGCGGTATTCGCGCTCCTGACCGTCATTTGCAAACCAATTGGCGCGCTCCCATCCCGCGACTTCGCCGAACACGGCGCCGCGCGCTTTCAGGTGTTCGTGCAGCGGCGAACGCCGCACGCCGCGCGCCGTCGCCATCTGGCGATAGGGGAAGTGATCGGCATAGAGCAGGCCGAGCGTCTCCGAGACGCGATCCTTGAGATAGGCGCGGTTCTTCTGGAACGGCTGCGCCCGGCGGATATCCACTTCCCAGAGATCGAAGGGCGGCTCGCCGTCGTTCATCCATTGGGCGAGCGCCATGCCGGCGCCGCCGGAGGAGACGATGCCGATCGAATTGTAGCCGGCTGCCACCCAATAGCCCTTCACTTCGGGCGCTTCGCCGAGATAGTAGCGGTCGTCGGGCGTGAAGCTTTCGGGGCCGTTGAAGAAGGTGTGGATGCCCGCCGTTTCCAGCATCGGCATGCGGTTGACCGCCATCTCCAGGATCGGCGCGAAGTGGTCGAAATCGTCAGGCAGCTGGTCGAAGCAGAAATCCTCGCGGATGCCGTCCATGCCCCAGGGCTTGGCCTTGAGCTCGAAGGCGCCGATCAGCATCTTGCCGGCATCCTCCTTGTAATAGGTGCACTCGTCCGGCACGCGCAGCACTGGCAGGCGCTTGAGCTCCGGGATCGCCTCGGTGACGATGTAGAAATGCTCGCAGGCGTGCAGCGGCACGGTGACGCCGGATTGCCGCGCGAACTCCCGGCCCCACATGCCGGCGCAGTTGACGACATGATCCGTCTCGATTGTGTAGGTCTCGCCGTTCTGCTCGCAAGTGACGCCGGTGACCCGGCCGTCCTTCTTCAGCACGGCCGTCACCTTGACGCCCTCGATGATCGTCGCGCCGTTCTGCCGCGCCCCCTTGGCCAGCGCCATGGCGATGTTGGCCGGATCGCATTGGCCATCGAGCGGCAGATGCACCGCCGCCTTCACGTCCGAAGTGTTGAGGTGCGGATACATCGCCTTCACTTCATCAGGCGTGATCTCGCGCACGTCGACATTGAAGGCGCGCGCCAATGACGCCTGGCGATAGATTTCCTCCTTGCGTTCCTCCGTCAGCGCCACCGTGATCGAGCCGTTCTGGCGCATGCCGGTGGAAATGCCGGTCTCGGCCTCGAGCTTGACGTAAAGATCGGCGGAATATTTCGCCAGCCGCGTCATGTTTTGCGACGCGCGCAGCTGGCCGATAAGGCCGGCCGCATGCCAGGTCGTGCCCGAGGTCAGCTGCTTGCGCTCGAGCAGCACCACGTCGGTCCAGCCGAGCTTGGCGAGATGATAGGCGACGGAACAGCCGGAAACGCCGCCGCCGATGATGACCGCACGGGCTTTCGAGGGAATGGGCTTGGTCATGCGCGCAGTCTTTCATTGGAGGGATCCCAGAGCGGCTGGTCCGCCTCGACCGTCGCCTTGAAGCGGTCGCCGAAGATCTCGACCTCGATTTCCTTGCCGGGCACGGCAAGATCAGCGCGCAGCATGCCAAGCGCGATCGACTTGCCGACCCGGTAGCCCCAATTGCCCGAGGTCGTCTCGCCGACCACCTGACCATCGGACCAGAGCGTCGACATGTAAGGCGCGTCGCAGCCGTCGGCGGCGACCGTCAGGGTGACGAAGCGCTTGCTCACGCCCTGCTGCTTTTCGCGCTCCAACGCCGCCTTGCCCTTGAAGCCGGGCTTGCCCCAGTCGACGAAGCGCTCGAGCCCGCCCTGCAGGATGGTGTAGTCGGTCGAAAGATCGCCCTTCCAGGCGCGATAGCCCTTCTCGATGCGCAGGCTGTCGAGCGCCTCCATGCCGAAGGGTTTGAGGCCATGCTTCTGACCGGCCGCCCAGACGGCGTCGAAGATGACGGCCGTATCCTCCACCTTGGTGTGGATTTCCCAGCCGAGCTCGCCGGCGAAGGAGACACGCACCAGCTGGCAATAGCGGCCGGCGATCTGAGCGGTCTGGTGCGTCAGCCAGCCCTTGGCGAGATCAGCATCGCTGACCTCGGCGAGGATCGCGCGCGACTTCGGCCCGGTCAGGATCTGGCAGGAGAAGGACTTGGTGACATCGTCGATGGTGAAGGCGGCATTGGCCGGCCGGTGCTTCGTCAGCCACTCGAAATCGTGCCACTGCGCCGTTGCGGCGGTGATCAGGAAGAAGAAGTCCTCGTCAATCATCATGACCGACATTTCGGTGACGATCCGGCCCTTGTCGTCCGCGAAATAGGCAAGGCCGATACGACCCGGCTTCGGCACGCGCCCGGTGATGAGGCCCGAAAGCCACGCGGTCGCCCCCTCGCCCTTCACCCGGAAGCGCGAGAAGCCCGGCAAATCGAGAATGCCGGCGGCATCGCGCACGGCCAGACACTCCTCCTCGATGCGCTTCGCCCACGGCCCCGCGCGACCCCAGGTCTGCGTCGCACCTTCAGAGGTGTCGTCGCCGGGTTTGGCGTACCACATGGCGCGCTCCCAGCCGTTATAGGGCTTGAACTGCGCACCGAGTGCCTGGATCCGGTCGTGGATCGGTGACAACTTCTTGCCGCGGCCCGCCGCCCAATAGTGTTTCGGGAAATGCATCGCGTACTCGTGGCCGTAGATCTCCATGCCCTTGGCGATACAATAGTCCTGGTCGGTATAGTCGGTGCAACGGCGTGGGTCGCAGGACCACATGTCCCACTCCGTCTGGCCCTCGGTGATCCATTCGGCCAGTACCTTGCCGGCGCCGCCGGCCTGACAGATGCCGAAGGTAAAGACGCAAGCCTCAAACGCATTGGGCACGCCCGGCATTGGGCCGATCAGCGGGTTGCCGTCGGGTGCATAGGGGATCGGGCCGTTGATGATCCGCGACAGCCCGGCCGTGCCGAGGATCGGTACGCGTTCGACGGCGTCGTTCAGGTACCATTCCAGCCGATCGAGATCGTCGGGGAAGAGCTGGAAGGAGAAATCCTCTGGCATCGGATCGTCAGGCGTTATCCAATGGGCGCGGCAGTTGCGCTCATAGGGCCCGAGGTTCATGCCGTTCTTCTCCTGGCGGAGATAGTAGGAGCTGTCGACGTCGCGAAGAAGCGGCAGCTTGTGGCCCGCCTCCTTCGACCAGGCGGCAAGCTCCGGGATCTCGTCGAACAGGATATACTGATGGCTCATCACCATCATCGGCACGTCGCGGCCGAACATCTTGCCGACCTCGCGGGCATAGTAGCCGGCGGCGTTGACGACGTATTCGCAGCGGATTTCGCCCTGCGGTGTGGTGATCACCCATTCGTCGTTCTCTCGGCGCGCCGCCGTGACGGGACAGAAGCGGATGATTTTTGCGCCCATGTCGCGCGCGCCCTTGGCGAGCGCCTGCGTCAGCTGCGCCGGGTCGATGTCACCGTCATAGGGATCGTAGAGCGCGCCGGTCAGCTCGTGCGTTTCGAGGAAAGGGTAGCGGGCGCGCATCTCGTCGGGCGACAGGATATCGAGATCCATGCCCTGGTAGCGACCCATGCCGACGACGCGCTTGAACTCCTGGAGGCGCTCCTTGGAGTGGCCGAGCCGGATTGAGCCAGTGACGTGATAGTTCATCGGATAATCGACGAGTGCGCCGAGGTCGCGATAGAGCGATGCCGAGTAGCGCTGCATGTTCATGATCGACCAGGAGGACGAAAACGTCGGCACGTTGCCGGCCGCATGCCAGGTCGAGCCCGCCGTCAGCTCGTTCTTTTCCAGAAGCACGCAATCGGTCCAGCCGGCCTTGGCAAGATGGTAGAGCGAGGAAGCGCCGATCGCTCCCCCACCGATGATCACGACCCGTGCGTGCGACGGCAAATTCGACATCAACTGTTCCCTCGTTTTGGCGGAATTCTTGCCGGGGAAGCAGTGCGCCATCAAGCGACGGAAACAGGCTTTATTGATCGACAAATTCGATTAGATTGAAGCGATTGCAAAGGGGAGCGCATGGCATGCAGGTGGAACTGATCGAAACCTTTCTCGACCTGATGGAAAGCCGCTCCTTCAACCGCACCGCCGAGCGGCTGAACATCACCCAGTCGACCGTCTCTCATAGGGTCAAGGCGCTCGAAGCCCAGTTCAACCGCAAGCTCTTTACCCGCAACAAGGGCGGAACGGTGCCGACCGCCGCCGGCCTGCGCTTCCTCGACTATGCAAAAGCGCTGCAAAACCAGTGGCATGAGGCAACACGCGCGGTCACCAGCGCCGGTGCGCTGGAGCGCTCCATGCGCCTCGGTATCCAGCACGACCTGGCCGAGGCCTTCGCCGGCGAATGGATGGCGGCAATTCGGCAGGACTTGCCCGCCACCGAGGTCTATATGGAGGCCGATTATTCCAACCAGATGAACCGAGACCTCGGCGCCGGCGACCTCGATCTTGCGATCCTCTACACGCCCCACTACCTGCCCGATCTCTATTACGAACGGATCGGCGATCTGCATTACGTGCTGGTCAGCACCGAGGCGCGCGAACTGGCCGAGGTCCGCTCCGAGAACTATATCCGCGCAAGCTATTCGCCGACCTTCGACCGTGCCCACCGGCTGGCCCTGCCGCACCTTTCCGCAGCCCTGCTTTCGGCCGGCCAGAACATGGCGATCACCCGGCTGCTCGCCGCCCTTGGCGGCGCGGCCTATGTGACGGCGGCAACTGCGGAGCGGCTCGCCGCGGACGGATTTGCCGATCGGGTGCAGGATGCGCCGGCCATCGCCCAGACCGTCTATGCCGCAACGAGCCTTCGAACACGCCACGCGCACCAGCACCGCAAGATCATCGGCGCCATGGGCGCGCTGCTCTCGACGTTGCCTGTTCCGAGCGGGCCTTAAAGCAATTCCAGGAAAAGTGTGAAGCGGTTTTCCGGCCGGAGGTGCGTCGTTTCAAAGACCTAGTAACGGCCCTTGAGTTGCCCCTTCAGCCGCTCGGCATCCGCCTCGGTCACGCCTGGCGGCGCCACCACCTGCATCCAGGCGTCGATATAGTGCTCGGGTGCGTAGACATGGCCGTAGCCGATCGGCGAAGTCGTCGCGAGCGCCATGTCGGCGAGCAGCTGGAACATGGTGACGACCGGGAACCACCGGAGCGCCGGCGAGACGTCCGCACCGCGCGGCGCCTTCATCCAGTCCGGCTCGCGGTAGAAGGAATGGGGATCGAAGAAGGTGATCGGGTCGCTAGCATATTGCAGGTAGACGATGCGGACATTGCCCCAGCGAGCCCCCGGAATTTCAAGCGCGTTTTCCTGGTTGGTGAAGCGGATCACCGAACCGTCGCGATAGAGCGGCCGCCATTCGGGTGAGCCGGGATTGCGATTTCTCGTTATCTGCAGCCAGGTCTTGGTCGGGAACGGCGAGCCGACCCAGAGCGCGCCCTCGAACGGATCGCTGATGATGTCGAAGGGATCGACCGAGCCTTGCGAGTTCATCGAACCGAGGCTTAGGCCATAGAGATAGAGCCTCGGCCGCTTGTCCTTCGGCAGCGTCGTCCAGTAGCCATAGACCGCATCGAACAGCGCATCCGCAGTCTCGGCGCCGTATTCCGGCTCGACCAGCAGCGACAGCCAGCTCGTGAGGTAGGAGTACTGCACCGCGACGCTGGCGACATCGCCCTTCAGGAGATATTCGAGCGAATCGAGACCGGGCGGGTCGATCCAGCCGGTGCCGGTCGGCACCACGATCAGAAGATTGGCGCGTTCGAAACCGCCGACGCGTTTCAGTTCCTCCAGCGCCAGCTTCGCACGTTCCTTGGCGGTTTCAGCCGAATTGAGGCCGGCATAGACGCGCAAGGGCTCCTTCGCCTCGCCGCCGAAGAAGGCGCCGATGTCCTTTGCCGCCGGTCCGGAGGCGATGAACTGGCGTCCCTGGCGGCCGAGCTCGTCCCAGGTCATCAGCGACGCCCTGCTGCCCGTCTTCAAGGGATCGGTGGGTGGGGCTAAGTCGGGGTCGATCAACGCGTCGAGCCGCTGGAACGAGCTGTCGGCCGCATGCAGCGCGAAGCGGAAGATGACGCCATCGGCGGCCGACCAAAAGAGGGCCAGCGCCGCAATCACGCCGGCGACCTTCGCCAGCGGCCGCGTCAGCACATGCTCGAAACGACGGGTGAGAAACCGGAAGGTCAGCCGGAACAGCCGCGCCAAAAGCACGATGGCGACGAAGACAAGCGCCGCGATCAGCCCGAGCTTGAAGGGTTCGGCGCTCTCGACCGGAGCGAGCCCCATGATCTCACGCACCGTGTTCTGCCAGTAGGCGGTGCGCCAGAGGAAGGTGAGCGCAACGGCGATGCAGCCGAGGGCGGCGGCCATCTTCACGATGAAGCCGGTGCGTCCGCGTATCTCCGGCAGGTCAAGCAAGGACCAGACCCAACGCAGCAGCACGCCGATCGCGTAGCCGGCGCCAAGCGACAGGCCGGAGATGACCGCCTGCACCACATAGGGACGCGGGATGAGGCTCGGCGTCAGCGACATGGCAAAGAAGAAGACGCCGGCGATCAGCCCGGTGGTCGAAAACGATGCGAGCAGCGTCAAGAGAAACCGTGGCACCGGCAACCTCGACAGCGGCGTCTGTTGAAGATGTTCCATGGCGTCGGGCCCCACTCATGCTGACACTGTCACCGGAAGACCATAGGCCGTTCCGCCGCCGGCAATGTCGCTTCCCCGACGTGTCCAGTCAATTGCCGCAACCGGAAGACGCACGGACGCAAGCTGGACTCTGACGGTCGCACCCCTCACGCCCGGGTCACCTCGATCGGTGTCTTCATGATGATTTCGCGGTGCGGGAACGGGATCGAAATACCGGCCACCTTGAAGGCGTCCCACAGCGCCATCATCACCTGGCCGCGAATGTTGGTCAGCCCGTTGCTCGGATCGGAGATCCAGAACCTGAGCTTGAAATCGAGTGACGATGCGCCGAAGCCGGTCATCCAGCAGACCGGCTCCGCGTGGCCGCTCGCAACCCGTGGGATCGATTTGGCAGCCGCGATGGCAATGCGCGCCACCTCGTGCGGATCGCTGTCATAGGAAGTGCCGAAACTGACCTCGATGCGGACGAAGTCGCTGGAGAACGACCAGTTCACGACCTGCTGCGAAATGAAGTCCTCGTTCGGAATGAGGTATTCCTTGCCGTCCCTGGTGATGACGGAGACGAAGCGGGAACGCAGGTCGCGCACGGAACCGAAGGTATCCCCAAGCGTGATCGTGTCGCCCGGTTTGATGGATTTGTCGAGCAGGATGATGATGCCGGAAATGAAGTTGGAGACCACCTTCTGCAAACCAAAGCCGATGCCGACGCCGACCGCCCCGGAAAAGACCGTCAGCGCGGTCAGGTCGATACCGGTCGCGGACAGCGCGATCGCACCGGCAAAGCCGATCAGCACGATCTTGACCAATTTGCTTATCAGCACCTTGAAGGACGGCGTGAGTTCTGCCGACCGCTGGATCCAGTGCGCCGAGACGTTGCCCAACAGCACGGCAAGCCAGATCAGCGCGGACGAAAGCACGACAGCCTTCAGGACGAGCAGCAGCGACAGACGAACGGCACCGAGGTTGACGGCAACGCCATCAAGGGTCGTCAGGATCACCCGGTCCAGCCCGACCGCATAAAGCGCAAAATAGATCCAGCCCACGACGGCGGTGACGCGCGCCAGCGTCTGGTTGCGGATGATGCGGGTGAGCACGGAAATCACGAACCAGGCGGCCGTCAGGGTCAGCGCAGTCGCCACCAGCCAGCGATACGACGGCCAACCGAAACGCAATATCATCCCATCGGCGATCCAGAGCCACACGATCAGGAAAAGCCAGCGCAGCCGCCGCATGAAGGCGATGATGACGCGCAGCAGGTCCGGATTGCCCTTGATCAGGCGGGCGCGGGCTTCGACCAGCGGCTCTATCCGCTTTGCCAGCGCGCCGCAGATCAGGTAGCCGGCAACGATGATGGCGATCTGATAATACGTCCACTCGTTCAAAAGGACCGTCCGCGACGAGGAAGCGACGGCGTCGAACGCTTCTGCGAAATCCATCGTCTCTCTCCGAGAGAACCAGGCGTCCGACCGAGCGTTTTTTTTTGGGGGGGACGCCCTAATCCTTTGAATCTAGGGCATCCTTGACACTTTCAATGCCGCCACCCGAAGCCGGTGCGTCGATCCCCCTTGAATTCGGATGCCTCGCAAGATCCGCCGCACCTACAAAATCGTGGCAGGACCGGAGAAAATCGAGCGTCTTCAAAGGATTATTGCCGGGTGGACGCTAGATCCGCCGCTCCTTGATCGTGTTCATGACGAAGCTCGTTTCGATCGAGGCGACGCATTTTAGCCGCGCAATCTTTTCCTTGATGAAGCGCTCGTAGTGCTCGAGCCCGGCGCTCATCACCTTCAGCACATAGTCGCGCGAGCCGGTCACCAGATGGCATTCGAGCACCTCGTCCCAGCCGCGCACCGCCTCCTCGAACATCACGATCTCGTCCTCGTGCTGGCGGCTGAGCCTGACGGTGGCGATTGCGGTCATCGTCCAGCCGTCGATCGACGGATCGATCAGCGCCGTATAGCCGCGGATCACACCGGTCTCCTCCAGCCGCCGCAGGCGGCGGAGACAGGGCGAAGCCGAGAGCCCCACGCGCTCGGCAAGTTCGTTGTTGGTGAGGCGCGCGTCCGCCACCAGCTCCTTCAAAATCCTGCGATCCGTCTCGTCGGCAATTTTCTGCGCCATATCTTTCCAACTCAGCCAATTCTTTGCGCAACTCAAAGACATCGGGCCGGAAATAGCAAGGATCGGTCCAAGCATCTGATATAATTTGCCAGTTAGTCGAGTCCGCTTCCCTTCAGGAGACAAGTCATGACCGCACCGCATCCCTCCAAGACCCACATCGGAAACCACAAGCTGCATCCCGAAACGCAGATGCTGAACTATGGCTACGATCCGGAACTGTCCGAGGGCGCCGTCAAGCCGCCGGTGTTCCTGACCTCGACCTTCGTCTTCCGCTCAGCCGAAGAAGGCCGCGATTTCTTCGATTTCGTTTCCGGTCGGAAGGAACCGCCAGCGGGTGTCGGCGCCGGTCTCGTCTATTCGCGCTTCAACCATCCGAACAGCGAGATCGTCGAGGACCGCCTCGCCGTCTACGAGCGCACCGAGAGCTGCGCGCTGTTCTCGTCGGGCATGTCGGCGATCGCCACCACCCTGCTCGCTTTCGTCAAGCCCGGAGACGCGGTGCTGCACAGCCAGCCGCTCTATGGCGGCACCGAGACGCTGCTTGCCAGAACCTTCCTCAATCTTGGTGTTGCGGCCGTCGGCTTTGCCGATGGAGTCAATGAAGCAGCCGTCAGCGCCGCCGCCGAAGAGGCGATGGCGAAGGGCCGCGTCTCGGTGATTCTCGTAGAAACACCAGCAAACCCGACGAACAGCCTCGTCGATGTTGCCATGATCCGCCGCGTCGCCGATCAGATCGGCAAGAAGCAGGGTCATACCCCTGTGGTCGCCTGCGACAACACGCTGCTCGGCCCGGTCTTCCAGCGGCCGATCGAACACGGCGCCGACATCTCGCTCTATTCACTGACCAAATATGTCGGCGGCCATTCCGACCTCATCGCCGGTGCGGCTCTCGGTTCGAAGGCTGTCATGAAGCAGGTAAAGGCGCTGCGCGGCGCGATCGGCACCCAACTCGATCCGCATTCCTGCTGGATGCTCGGCCGTTCGCTGGAAACGCTGTCGGTGCGCATGCAGAAGGCCGACGACAATGCCCGCGTCGTCGCCGAGTTCCTGCGCGAGCACCCGAAGGTCGAGCGCATCCACTACCTGCCCTTCCATGACGAGGATTCGCCGGTTGGCCGCACCTTCAGGGCGCAGTGCACCGGCGCCGGATCAACCTTCTCCTTCGACATCACGGGTGGCCAGGACGCGGCATTCCGCTTCCTCAATGCGCTGCAGATCTTCAAGCTCGCCGTCAGCCTCGGCGGCACGGAATCGCTCGCCAGCCACCCGGCGGCCATGACCCATTCCGGCGTGCCGATCGAGGTGCGCCACCGCATCGGCGTGCTGGAATCGACCATCCGCCTGTCGATCGGTATCGAGCATCCGGATGATCTCGTCGCCGATCTTTCAAACGCCCTGTCGGTCGCCTGACACGATATCGCGGCCGCCGGTCGAGCCGGCGGCCTCCTAGATCATTTCATTGTTTCGCCGAAACAGTGAAAAGATCTAAGTCTTTGAAATAACGCAATTCCGGACGGAAAACCGTTTCACACTTTTCCTGGAATTGCTCTAGTGCGACAGAATGTTGATGATGTTGCCGAAGGGGTCGCGCATGAAGAAACGGCGCACGCCCCAGGGCTCGTTGGTGATGTCGTAGACAATCTCCACGCCTGCCGCCTTGGCGCGCGCGTAAATTCGATCGACGTCGTCCACTTCGATCGAAAGCACCGGCACGGGTGTATTGTTGCCGCCTTCGCTGGCGACGCTCAGTTGCGGCATCGCCGCAGCACCCTTGGCCGCAAAGGTCCGGATCCATCCATGATCCATCACCACGTCGAGCTCCAACAAGTCGCCGTAAAAGGCTTGTGCCATCTGTGGGTCCGGGGCGTGGAGATTGGAGACGATACGCAAGACAGTCATTGGTTCTTCCTTATCCGGCGAGCAACGGAGCGCGCTCTGCGCTCACAGGTGTCGGTTTTCACGGCGATGCGGCCATACTGCCTTCCAAACGTGCCTGATTGAAGAGGGAATCGTCGGACAGCCTCAGGGTGTAGCAACCGCCGTCTGAGGTCGCAGGCCCGCACCGGCAAGCGCCACGCGCACCAGTGTCGCCGCCGCCTTGCCTGCCGTTTCCATATAGCTGGCATCCCGGTGCAGCAGCACCACGGCGAAGCTGCCGTCGAGCAGAAGCAGGATCTGCTTCGCCAGCATGATCGGCTCGGCAATGCCGGCTTCGATAAAGGTCTCGGCCATCCACGCCTCAAACTTCTTCTTGTGGGCTGCACCGATGCGGATTGCCGGATGGCCCGGCATGTTGGCCAGTTCCGCCGAAGTGCGCAGGAAACCGCAGCCCTTCCACTTCGGGTGACGTGCCGCCCGCGCCAGGTTGAAGAAGATCGCCTCGACCTTGTCGGCCAGTTCCCCTTCGGCCGTGTCGAACCACTTCCGGAAGAGCTTGAGATTGGGCTGGTCGCGGCCTTCGAGATAGGCGGCGATCAGTTCGTCCTTGCTTTCGAAATGGTAGTAGAGCGTGCGTTTGGTCACCCCCGCCGCTTCCGCCACGGCATCGACGCTGACGGCGCGGATACCCTCCGCATAGAAGAGCTTTTCCGCCGCTTCGACGATCACATCCCGGGTCGATTTCTCTGCCTTCGCCATCGCTCAAGTATACCGACTAGTGAATATACATGGCATCTTCACTCACCTAGCCTCTCCCCGTCAACCCTAGCCGGAGAGCGACCATGTCCAAGACCGTACTGATGCAGATTTCCGAGGGGATCGCCCTCTTCACCCTCAACCGCCCGGAGAAACTCAACGCGCTGAACTATGAGCTGATCGACTGGCTCATGGTCCTTCTCGACACGATCGAAGTGAACGACGCTGTCGGCGCGGTGATCATCACCGGCGCCGGCGACCGCGCCTTCTCCGCCGGCGGCGATATCAACGAGTTCTCCGAAAGCGTGGCTGCGGGCGTAAACCCGGCTGTGCGCGATTTCGTCCGCCGCGGCCAGCTTCTGACGGCGCGGCTCGAAGCCTTTCCGAAGCCGGTCATCGCCGCGGTCAACGGCATCGCCTTGGGCGGCGGCTGCGAGATCACCGAGGCTGTGCATCTGGCGATCGCCAGTGACCGGGCGCGCTTCGCCAAGCCGGAGATCAAGCTCGGCATGCCGCCGACCTTCGGCGGCACCCAGCGCCTGCCGCGGCTTGCCGGCCGCAAGCGCGCACTCGAATTGCTGTTGACGGGTGAGGATTTTTCGCCGGAACGCGCTAGGGATATCGGGCTCGTCAATCACGTCGTCGCCCATGAGGAGCTGATGCCCGCCGCCCGCGACCTGGCCAGCCGCATCATGGGCTATTCCCCGCTTGCCGTCCGCTCGATCATCACCGCCGTCACCCGCGGCCTCAACATGTCGATCGCAGAGGGGCTGCTGGTGGAAAGCGAACAGTTCGCCCAGATGGTGCCGACCGACGATCTCTCCGATGCGCTCGCCGCCTGGAAGCGACGGCACGTCCACGACGACCCGCCGCGCGACGGTTCCTTCTCGCGCCACTACTAAATTCAACCAAACGGTTGACAATCTTCGCAATCGAAGTGATATTCAACAACATGGTTGAATATCAGAACGAACATCTCGATGCCGTGTTCCACGCGCTTTCGGATCCGACGCGCCGCGCCATGCTCCAGAACCTTTCGCAAGGCGAGAGACTGGTCGGCGAGCTTGCGGCCCCCTTCTCGATCTCGCTGGCCGCGGCATCGAAGCACATCAAGGTGCTGGAAGGAGCAGGTCTCGTGCGCCGCGAAGTGAAAGGTCGCACGCATGTATGCCGCCTCGATGCAGCGCCGATGCATGCAGGTATGGAGTGGATGCGCCACTACGAAGCCTTCTGGCGAACGCGCATTGACGCACTTGAGGCGCTGCTGCTCGCCGACGACGCAACTGTTCAAAACGATACGGAGGAAAAGCCATGACATCGCCTGCCACAGCCTTTGCCAGCGCCGACTACGGCCGCGTCATCGCCCCCGATGCGGTGCGCATCGAACGCCTGCTTCCCGGCCCGATCGAGCGGGTCTGGTCCTATCTGACAGAGGAAAACAAGCGCCGGCTCTGGATGGCATCGGGAACGATCGGCTCTTCCGAGGGTGCAGCGGTCGAACACGTCTTCCGCCATTCGGAACTGACGACAGAGGATGATCTACCGCCGAAAAAATACGCCGATCACGCCGGCGAGGTTCGCAAGCACGGGCATGTGCTCGCCTGGGAGCCACCGCGCCTGCTCGCCTATAGATCCCATGAGGAGTGAACAGCGGCCGGCGCTCTGGCAGAGTGAGGCTGCATCAAAGCGCTCGCTCAGGAGGAGTAGGTTATGAGAACTACGTCCGTTCACTCAGAAACGCCGACCGCCATCCGCACCGATCTTGGCGCAATTTTTGTGTCTTTGGAATTGAGCCGATCGAGCTGGCTCATCACTTCGCTGTCTCCAGGCAGCGGTGAGAAAATGTCAAAACACTCAATTGACAGTGGCGACATTCCCGAGCTGCGGCTTCGGTTTGCCCAGATACAGGAAAAGGCGCGGCTGCGAACGGGAAGAACGTTTCCGATCGTCACGATTCAGGAGGCGGGGTTGGACGGTTTTTGGATACACCGTGTGTTGGAAGCAAGCGGGATCGAGAGCTACGTTGTCGACGCGGCATCGATCGCGACGTCACGTCGGCGCCGGCGCGCAAAGACCGACAGGATTGATGGCCAAGCACTGGTCCGGGCACTCCTCGCGTTCAAGCGCGGTGAGCCGCGGGTATGCGCGATGGTAAAGGCGCCGAGTCACGAGGATGAAGATCGGCGCCGCATCTGCCGGGAGCGCAAAGTGCTCATTGCGGAACGGGTGAGGCATGTCAACCGCATCAAGGGGTTGCTCTTCGCCCAGGGTGTCAGCGGGTACGAACCTCTGCATAAGAACCGGCGCAATCGGCTCGAAGATCTCCAGACCGGAGACGGACGCGCGTTGCCGGTGCATATCAAGTCACAAATAATGCGTGAACTCGATCGGCTTGAGTTGTTGCTTGAACAGATCGCTGCGGTGGAGAGCGAGCGGAATTCCTTGCTATCTGTACATGAAGGCTCTGCGCATGGAACACCGGCGGCAATGCTGCTGGCCATCAGGGGTGTTGGAGCTGAGTTTGCCACCATTCTCTGGAGCGAGGGGCTATGCCGGCATTTCGACAATCGGCGACAGGTGGCTGCCTACGCAGGCTTAGCACCCACCCCTTGGCAGAGCGGAACCATCGATCAGGAACAAGGCATTTCCAAAACAGGCAATCCCCGATTGCGCACGACAATGATTCAGCTGGCCTGGTTATGGCTGCGCAACCAGCCGGGATCGGTGCTCAGCCGCTGGTTTGTGGATCGGGTCCAGTCAAATGGTGGACGTTTGAAGAAAACCGCGATCGTCGCACTAGCGCGCAAACTGCTGATCGCACTTTGGAGATACGTTACCGCAGGCGTCACCATTGAAGGCGTTGTGATGAAGACCGCCTAACGGCGGCCCTTAGCGAATCCAGAAATCCACCAGGGCTGATCAATCCTGGTGGATCCGGTGAACGAACCTCGTCGCAGTTTGGCTTAAAATGCCGCCCTATAGAATGGTTCCGTTCTCCTGAGCCTTGCCGCTACGCAAGCGGGATAGTGGTGCTGTCGAACATAACGGCGACCGAATGTGAGTTGGATCCGGCGACGGATGCGCG
Organism: Ensifer sp. Root278; assembly: GCF_001429285.1. Classification (GTDB taxonomy): domain Bacteria; phylum Pseudomonadota; class Alphaproteobacteria; order Rhizobiales; family Rhizobiaceae; genus Ensifer. The sequence goes on along the minus strand of NZ_LMJJ01000040.1, from coordinate 189,586 downwards.
CCGGCTCATGCATGCTGGCTCAGACCACGGGTTTGCAAGAAATGGGAGAAAGAACGCTATGTATTGATGATCGATCTTGACGTCAAAATCCTCATGTGAGCTGGGACGAAGGCACGGATACGCCCTCCGAGGTCCGCTTCGAACTCAGCCCGCGCGGCGACAAGGTGCTGCTGATCGTCACCCATACCCGGATCGCCAACCGCGGCATCATGACGAGCTTCTCCGCCGGCTGGCACGTGCATCTCGACCTGTTGCGCGACCTTTTGGAAGGAGAGCAGCCTGCAGCCTTCTGGAGCAAGTTTGCTGAGCTTGAACAGCAGTACGACGCGCGCATCCCCAAGCGCTGACCGCCCGAGGTGACGAGACCTCAGAAGGGTGCACCGGCAAGGATTGACCGCCTTGCCGGTGCTTTTTGTCACGTGCGGGCGAAACCGAGGATGAAGAGCGCCAGCGAACCGATCGAGGCGAAGGTGCGCACGTGGTTCCACCAGACCCAATCGGTGAGATAGCGCCCAAGCCACAGATCGGTCGCGGCCTGCCCGGGTGCAGCGGCCGCAAGCGCGTCGTTCATCGGCACGTTGAAGACGATCGTCACCAGAAGCACGCCGACGACATAGACCAGGCCGCCCGCGGCCAGCAGCCATCGGCCCTCGCCGCCCGAAATGAACGCGACGACAATCAGCGCCAGGCCAAGCAGCGCCGTGCCCATGAAGGCGCTGAGGAAGATCGGGTTCTGGATGACGACGTTGATGGCGTTCATCGCGGCGATCCCCTGCTCCGGCGGCAGCCGCGACAAGGCTTGCATGATGCAGACCGAAAAGATGAAGAACAACCCGGCCATCAGGCCGGAACCGATCGCGGCGGCAAACGCCAGAGCGGGGATCAGCGGGATCATGCGGCAATACTCCAGACACCAGTTGCTGCGGTCTCGCGGGCGTAGGTTGCAAAGTCGCGCGGCCGCCGCCCAAGCACGCGCTCGACGTCAGACGTCACACTCGAATTGCGCCCGTCGAGCACCGAGGTGAAGAGATAGCGGATGAGTTCGACATAGTCATCAGGCACACCGTCAGCCTGCAATTGCGCGGCGAAGTCGCCAACCGGCACGGCCTGATAGGAGATCGGGCGTTTGGCCGCGGCAGCGATCTCGGCCACGGCTTCAGCAAAGGTCATCAGCCGCGGGCCGGTCAGAGAATAGACCTTGCCGACATGATCATCGTCGAGAAGCGCTTCAACCGCGACGTCAGCGATGTCGTCGCAGCTGACGAAAGGCTCGGTGACTGTATCCACGGGCAGGAAGACCGAACCGCTTGAGACCCCCTCGGCCAGGAAGCCTTCGTTGAAGTTTTCGAAGAACCAGCTCCCCCGAACGATCGTCCAGTCAGCGCCGGAGGCCTGCAATTCGCGCTCGGCCGCTTCCGCCTCGTCCTCGCCGCGCCCCGACAAGAGCACCAGCCGCCTGATGCCGGCGCCCACGGCAAGGCTTGCGAACTTGCGGATGGTCTCAACAGAGCCGGGCACCGCCAGATCGGGCTGGTAGCAGACATAGATGCGATCGACATTTTCGAGCACAGGCGCCCAGGTCGCCTCGTCCGTCCAGTCAAAGGACGGTGATGCCGAGCGGGCGCCGATGCGCACCGCAACACCCCGCTCTTGAAGGCGCTCAGCCACCCGCCGCCCCGTCTTGCCGGTACCGCCCAAAACCAGTGTGACTTTCTGAGACATCGTTTCCTCCTAAGGTTCATCAACAAACATGAGCATCTCTCACATTTGCAAATGTGATAAATCCTCGTATTTTAAGAGTCAAGCCAAAATGTGAGCATCACTCATGATTTCAGAAACAAGCCCATCCGCGGTTCCCGCCGAAGACGAAACCGCCCTGCGCCGGACACCCAGCCAGAAACGCAGCCGCGAGCGCGTCGAACAGATCCTAGCCTGCGCGACGGCGCTCATTCAGGAAAAGGGCAGCGACGCCATGCGCATGAGCGAAGTTGCTGAAAAGGCTGGAATTTCGATCGGATCGCTCTACCAGTACTTCCCCGACAAGGCGGCGATCGTGCGCACGCTGGCCGAGCGCTACAATGCCATGTGCAACGAGTGCATCGCGGCCGAGCTTGCCAAGGTCACATCGCTCGCAGAACTGCGCGACGCCTTCTGCGTGCTGTTCGACATCTACTACGACATGTTTCTGGCCGAGCCCGTCATGCGCGACATCTGGTCGGCAATGCAGGCCGACAAGGCGCTGCGCGAGATCGATCTTCTGCAAAGCCGCGCCGGCGGAAAACTGCTTGCCGATGTCTGGGCCCGGCTTGTGCCCGAAACCCCGCGCGAAACCATCGACAGTGCCGCTTTCCTGATCATGCATCTCGGCGATTGCACCATGCGGCTTGCGGTGTCGGTCGATCGCGCCGAGGGCGACCGCATCGTCGAGGCCTATAAACGCATGATCATCCGCGATTTTGTCGCGGATGGACCGGGCGGCGGCGCAAGTCCAATTGACATATTAGGGGTGCGATCCTAATCATCAGAGATCGATTGGTTCCCGGGACACGAACGTGTTTCGGGAGTAAACGGGAACGTGACGGATGGACCCATGCTGGGCATTCACATCACGGCCGACCCCGCGACTGTAGAGCGACGTCGATCTGCCATTCCGGAGCGATCCGGAAGAAGCCACTGGAAGAGACCACGAGAGGGTGGTCGATCTGGGAAGGCGAGGCTGATCCAGGGCTTCCCGCCCAGCGCCGTGAGCCAGGAAACCTGCCACTCGATACGGGCATAGGGCCCACACCGGGAATTTCCCGATGCCATCACGGAGGTTGTCATGGCTACGTCTACTGTTTCGAGCATTCCGCTCTCCCTCAGCGATCGTCTGACCGCTGGCGTCATCGCGCTTTTCATCGGCGCATTCCTCGTCTTCGGTGCCGGCCTTGCCAATTCGGCCGTGCTGCACGACACCGCGCACGACACCCGCCACTCCTACGGCTTCCCCTGCCACTAAGACGATGTTCCGGAACGTAACTCACGTTCCGCATCGAAGTGTCTGCGGACATGAACGCATCCGGCCTGTGCCGGATGTCGGTGTTTGTGCATGCCGGTTTCGTCCGGCGCGCAACGGCCATCCGCATGGCAGAACGGGAAGGCTTGCAAACCACGCCGCAGCGCGTGGCTTTTGCCGTTATCGAGGGACTTCAAGATGATTGTCAGAACGCTTCTGGCCGCGATCGTGGCTGGACTGATTGCCGGTGTCTTCATGACCGGCGCCCAGGAATTTCGGGTAACCCCGCTGATCCTGCATGCGGAGGAATTCGAAGGCGAGGCTCCGGCCGCAACCGAACAGCCCGCTGCACAGCCTGGAACGACGCAACCCGCCGCCGAGGGCCATGACCAGCATTCGTCGCTGAAGGCGGTCTCACCGCTTTCCGCCATGCTCGATGCCCTGTCGCCGATCACGCCAGCCTATGCGCATGAGGGCGAACACGAGGAAGGCGGCATCATGTTCGGTATGAGCCGGTTCTCCGGCACACTCATTGCCAACCTCGTCACCGGCTCCGGCTTCGGCCTGCTCCTGGCCGGCGTCAGCCTGGTGATCGGCTACCCGATCACGCTTAGGAACGGCGCGCTCTGGGGCGCCTGCGGCTGGCTTGCCGTGCACATGCTGCCGGCAATCGGCCTGCCGCCGGAACTGCCGGGTTTCCCGGCCGCCGAACTCGGCGACCGCCAAACCTGGTGGCTGGCGACCGTCGCCCTCTCCGCAGTCGGTCTCTATCTCGTCGTCCTGCGCGAAGAAATCGTGTCCAAGGTCGTCGGCCTCGCGTTGATCGCCGCGCCGCACGTCTACGGCGCGCCGCAGCCGGTCGATATTACGAGCAACGTTCCGGCCGTGCTCGGCGCCGAGTTTGCGGTTGCCGCACTCGCCACCACGCTCGCCTTCTGGATCGTGCTTGGCGTCGTCTCCGGCTTCATCAACGAGCGTTTCGCGAGAGCAAACTGATCCGGCCGATCACGCCCCCCCATGGGCACCTGAACAAACGACGGCGGGGTTCAGGCCCCGCCGTTTTGCATGAGATGCGCGGCCAGCCGCGCGCGGCGATCGTCCGGCTCCAGCAGGACGCAGGTATCGCAGAAGCTGCCACCCTCCGTTTGGAAGTAGAGGCAACAGCCGCAACGGATCCGATATTGGCGCGACAGTTGCGCGCCGCTTGCCGGATCGACCGCGGAGATCTCCTCGTAGCAGAGCTCTTCCGAGAACAACCGCGAGCCCCGCCGCTTGACGATCGCAAGCGCCTCGGCCATGCCGCGCGCCTCGTCACCGATCGCGCGACCGATCTCCAGGAACGCTCCGGCAAGGGAATCCGCTGCCAGCCGCCACTGCGCCCCGGAAGAAAGCCCGGTGCGCTTTTTCAGGACCGCGATGACCGGCGCCAGATGGGCCGTGAAGCCGCGCTCGAAAGCGCTGATGCCTTCGGCATGCTGCGGCCCTTCCGCCACACCGAGGCGGAAATGATAACGCTTGCCGGCAACTTCCCGATCATGGTGAAGGCGGGTCCACTCTTCGAAGCGAAGCCCGGCGATCTGCGCCTGAAGACCCGCGCCAAGATAGAGCGCGCCGAGAACCACACTCAGCTGGCGGCTGTAGAAGGCGATCAGATGTGCCGCCCGAATCCGGTCCGTCATGCCGATTGCGAAAAAGTCCTGATAGGCAAGGCTCTGCTCGATCCCGGTCCCACCAGCGGCCCAGAAGGCGGCCGGTGCGCTGAAGGCACTGTCCGCCGGCCCGAGCGAGACACCGGCGTCGGGGAACTGCGCGTGCAACCGCTCGACCACTGCCAGCGCCTGCGGCGGATATCCCTCGACCGTCCGCGCCATCCGCTGGTGATTTCTCGAATTCATGCCGTCTCCGTCGCCAGCCAGCCGCCCTCATATCCCGCGCGCTCAAGACCGCGCCGGATCGCCGGCAGGCTGCGTGTCAGCTCCCAGACGAAGCCGCTCCGCCAATTCTCGATCATCATCACGACGAGCCCCTGGTCAAGGCCGACGACACGCTCGTCGATCCAACCCGCAGGCCCCTCGCCTGCAAGGCTCGGATTGAACCCGCCCGGAAAGCGCCCTTCCTTCAGAAGCCCGGGATAGCCGGCCGCGACATGGCCGAGGGCCGATAGGGACGCATCCGGATCGAAAGGCAGACAGGCCGCTGCAGCCCAGGGCACGAGCGTGCCGTCATCCGGACCGAAGGGTGCGCCGCGGTTGACGTAGCCCAAAAGCCGCTGCCAGCGTCCGTCCTTGAGGCGCAGCCGGCCGCGTGGCGCATGGCAGGCACTGATCCCCCAGAGGCGTTCGCCATAGCCGGCGAAGCCACCGGGATTTCGCCACGCATGGTCGCGCTGCAGCGCGATGGCGCGCCGGGTATTCTCGAAGTAATCCGTCCCCCTTTCGCGCATCGGCCGATCGCCGAGACCGCGAAGGTCAAGCCAGGCCTGTGGGAACAGGTGGATGAACAGCGGCGCCGCATGGAGATGGGGCCCGCCGTCAGCCGCGATCCAGTCGTAACCCTCCGTAAAGGCGGCGTAGTGCTCCGGCTCGATCGCATGATCGGGCGCCCCGAGCGCCAGCACATAGAGCAGCAGCGCCTCGCTGTACCCGCGCCAGCGATGCTTCAGGAACCGGCCGGGCGGGCGCCAGCCCATCGTCAGTGTGTCACTGCGGTTCAACGCCCAGCGCCAATCCACGCGAGCATAGAGCCTTTCGGCGAGCGTGCGGATCTCGCATTCCCCCGTGTCCTCGCCGGAGAAATAAGCGGAGGTGGTCAGGCATCCGGCGATCAGCAGCGCCGTATCGACGGTCGAGAGCTCGCTGCTCCAGGTGCGCTCGCCGGTCCGCATATCGAGAAAGTGATAGTAGAAGCCGCGATAGCCGCTCGCCCGCTGGTCGCGCGACTGCGGGCTCTCGGCCAGGAAGCGCAGCGTGGTCAACACCCGCCCGATCGCCTCGCGGCGCGAAATCCACCCGCGCTCGACGCCGATGGGATAACAGGAAAGGCCGAAACCGGTCGCCGCAATACTCGACGGCGCGCCCGGCAGCGACGTGTCCGCGATCAATCCGGTGGCCGGATCGGCGTGATCGAGGAAGTATCCGAACGCCGCCTTCTGCAGGCCATCGGTTTGAAATAGCTCGGCATTTTCCGTCTGTTTCAGCATTCCGCCCTTCCGGCCCCTGGCCCCCGTCATACGTCCTTTTGGGCTAACGCCGGCAAATCACTCTTTGTTGAAGGCCAGCTACACCCAAATAGTCGCCGAAATCCAATCCTGTGTTACATTCTTCTAATCTGACCGCGCGCAATGACTGGTTGAAGCGATGTTGAGCGTGTTGGCGTTGATCCTCTCATTGAGTGGTGGCCCGAGCCCATCGACCGCCGCGTCGACGGATGTCGATGTCGAACTGATCCTGGCCGTCGACATGTCCGGCTCGATGGATCTGGACGAGGCGCGCATCCAGCGCGCCGGTTACGTGGAGGCGCTCCGGCACCGCGATTTCCTCGATGCGGTCGCAAGCGGGCAACTGGGCAAGATCGCCATCGGCTATTTCGAATGGGCCGGAACGGTTAACGAATCCTCCGTCGTCGCCTGGCAAGTGATCTCAACCGCCGCCGACGCCGATGCCTTTGCCAAGCTGATCGAGGCGCGACCGGTCGGCACCCGGCGCGGCACGTCGATCTCGAACGCGATCACCTACGGTACGGTGCTGATCGATTCGAACGCCTTCAACGGCATACGCCGGGTCATCGACGTTTCCGGCGACGGCCCGAACAATATCGGCCCGCCGGTCATTCCCGCCCGCGAGACGGCAGTCGCCCGCGGCATCACCATCAACGGGCTTGCGATCCTCATCCGCCCCTCGGTCTCGACCGGCCCGCTCGACCAGTATTACGCCGAATGCGTCATCGGCGGTCCCGGGTCCTTCGTGCTGCCGGTGCACGAGCCGGAGGATTTTTCGATCGCAATTCGCCAGAAGCTGGTGCTCGAGGTCAGCGGCCTGCCGCCGCCGCCCACCGTCCGCCTGGCCGATGCCCTTCCGGCATCCGACTGCCTGATCGGCGAGAAGCTCAGGCCCGGCTTCCTCGACCGCGTCTATCCCGAACTCGACAAATAGCCCCTCGCCGCCCCTACAGCGCCGCGCGTCTTATCAGACGCGCAATGGTCGCCCTAGCACTTTGAAACGCTGCATGTTTCGTCCTTAAATCGGGTACGATTTAAGGAAACATGCAGTTGTCGGCGCGCAACCCATGCGCGTCAGATTGTCGTTTCCCTTCGCTTCGCCCGGCGATAAGATGAGCCGTTATTTCGCGGATCGATTCATGTCCTTGACCACCACGCCTCCACTGGCCGACATGGCCACAGACACCGCCGCCGACACTGGCAGTCAGCATATCCGCGACACGTTGCGCGATGCGATCGTCGAGCGGCGGCTCGCCCCCGGCACCAAGCTTTCCGAAAGCGATGTCGGCGAACTCTTCAATGTCAGCCGCACGCTGGTGCGCGCCGCCCTGCAGGCGCTCTCCTATGAAGGGCTCGTCAGCGTCGAGAAGAACCGCGGCGCCTTTGTCGCCCATCCCTCGATCGACGAAGCCCGCCAGATCTTCGCGACCCGCCGGCTGATCGAACCCGGCGTCGTTCGTGCCGCGGCGCCCCATATCGGCAAGGCCGAGCTCGCCGAGCTCCGGCGCATGCTGGCGGCCGAACGGCAGCTCACCGAACAGCGCGGCCACTCGGCCCGCCGCGCCGAGATCAAGGCATCAGGCGATTTTCACCTGGCGCTCGCCGATCTCAGCCGCAACGCCATTCTTCGCCGCTTCATGGACGAACTCATTGCCCGCTCCTCGCTGGTGATCGCGCTTTACGGCCAGTCGACCGTTTCGAGCTGCGGCCACAACGAACACGACGAGATCGTCAACGCGCTGGAACGCGGCGACGTCGATACCGCAGCCAAACTGATGGTCCACCATATCGACCATATCGAAGCCGATCTCGACCTGCGCGTCCACAAATCGACCGACCTCAAGGCAGCACTCGAGCTTTAGGGCCCGCCCTCAGACTTCAGGAATCACGAAAAGTTCACGGGCCGAAAAAAGTCGCTGATCCGGCGGAACCATTCCCGCGCCACAGCGTTGGCCTCGCGCTCGAAAAAGACTGAGAACGAGGAAAGCAAATGAGCGAGAAGTTCTTCGCCACTCCCATCCCCCTCCGGTTATCTGCAAAACGGCAGACCGTCGTCAGAACGGTCTTCGAAGCCGTCGAGTTGCTGCGGCAATGGCCGGGACGTCGCGGACGGGAATACCGCGCGGCTCTCAGGCGCTGCCTGGACGCGCTGGATGGATTGACGAGTACGGACCGGGCCAGCCGCTGCTTTGCTGCCGCTGCCCGCGAATCGGGCCTGCTTCTGGCCTGACGTGGAAGTCCCCAAGGTCCGTAGATCGGGTCTCTCACGATGCGCCGAAGGACGATCGGCGCATCGCCCCCCCAAGGGCGCGCGGAACAAGCGCGGCTTCACCTTTGACGAAAGAGACGATCAGTCGGCGAGTTCGGCCGCTTCCTTCGTCTTGTACCAGGCGCGCCTGTAGTCCGCCGAGCCCGAAACGCCAAGTTCGGCGATCATGACCGGTTTGCCGAAGCCCGCGACGCGCTGGTATTTTTCGTTCAGCGCCTCGCCGAAGCGACGCTCACGCCCCCAATAGTCGACATCCATCTTCTGCAGGCCCCAGACGGGGATCCCGACGACATCGACGACATCGTCACCCGGATAATAACCGGCGAGATTGCGATGGCCCTTCGGCGACCAGACGAACCGCGCTTCCGGCGCCAGCTCCCGGCATTTGCCGACGAAATAACGAAACGCCTTCTTGTAGCCTTCCTTGTCTGGGCGCGCCCAGGGATAGCGACCGTCGGGGTCCTCCATCTCGTGGCCCCAGCGCACATAGACCGGGCCATCGAAAGCGGCCGCACGGGCACAAACGTCGCCGATCTCGCGATCGAAGCGGCCTTTGCCGATATCGGCAAACAGCCTTTCGCCGCCGGCGCGCCAGTCGGTGGCATGGGTATAGGGCTCGACCGAGAGCATCAACGCCCGCCCCTGCCGCGCCGCGGTCGCGATCTTGCGCTTCAACAGCGCCCGGTCCGGCTTCTGCCAGTAGACGAAGACATGTTCGAGCTCGAGCGCATCGCTGTCGGCAACGACGTCATGTGGATCGTAGACGCCGATGGCGACCGCCCTCTCCGTTGCGCCTTTTGCCTGCGGCGCGATCGCCGCAGTCGTCAGCGCCCGGTCGATGCCATCGGCCGGGTCATCCGCGCGCGCCGCCGGTGTTCCGGTGACGGCAAAAAGCGCCAGCGTTCCCGCGGCAAGGGCTGCTCTCAAAAGTCTGGCAGACAACGAACATTCTCCGGCGGATCGTCTCTCGACGCCGCGAATGAAACCGGACACATCACGCGTGCGGCGGTCAGAAGGTCACCGCCAAAGAGGGGATCGCCCCGATCCCCAACGATCCGAGGCGGCTTCACCGCACCGGAGTTACGCAAACTCGAACAGAGCAAACTCGAACAGAGACAGTCCCGTTAGAGCGAAGCTCTCAGGAAGCAGTGCGACGTGCGGCCGAAGCCGCTCGGCGAACAGATATAGGGCGCGCGGCCCAGATAGCTGGTTGCGCTCTTTTTCACCGGCTGCGGCGCGACCACATCCTCATCAGCCTCGGCGACCCGCAACTGCTTCTCTTCCTTGCGTATCTTGACCGAAGGACTTGCATAGGCGCTGGAATGGCTCGACGAAAACAGCGGCGTTTCACCGATGACCGTCGACGAGCAGCCGGCGGACAGGAGCAGAAGGCCAAGAATGGAAGCGGTCGGTACGAGATACTTGAAACCCGAAATGGTGGTTCGGCTCTCGCCGGCACATGCGGTCTTATCTCGCATAAGCATCCTTTCGAATTGGCGGCTATGGCCGCCCGGTGCCTCCTTTGGGGGATATGGCGGCATTGTTCAACCCCCTTTCCATTATAAATTGCTTAAATTAACAAATTCTTTCTTAGGCTTTTCTTCCAGCGGTTGCAGCTGAAGGCACTGGCCCATGCGCCAACGCGGCCGCAGATCGATCGCACACTGGGCTCGGAAGGCGACATCAGGATCGGGAAGACAAAGCAGGAAAACCAGATGCTTGCCCGACAGGAGACGCGAAGGCGAACGCGCCCACCACCGGCGACCCTACCCACTCCACTGGCCACCACGCCCGGTGGTAGATGCGGCAACGGTAACGCCGGATGGTTCGCAAGGAAAAATCTCGCACGACAGCGGAAAATTGGCGGCAAAGACGCCGCAAACGCCACGCTTATCGGTCAAGTGGCACGCCATGGAACGAAAACAGCGCCCCATTCCTCATTTTTAGCCACCGCGCATTTACAGTTCGTTGACCTCTGGCAGCCACTTTGGTGCCAGGCGCAACATGTTTGAGCGTATGCGCCCACTCCAAAACTGCCCGCGTCCTGCGGGCATTTTTTTTGCTGTACCGGTCAGGGCTCAAAGAGAGCCGGCGCGATGAATGCTCGCCATCCGGCCTTCAACCTTCAACCGTAATGTGGCTTCTGGAACAGGCACAATTACTGGCTGTCGATAACCTGGCGCAACAACCCCAACATGTTTCGTTCTCCACATTTCAGGCAGCCGATTTGGAGAGAGATGAATGGTGGGCCCGGAGGGACTCGAACCCCCAACCAAGCGGTTATGAGCCGCCGGCTCTAACCATTGAGCTACAGGCCCACGCTGGATCTGCAGGCGTCCTCAAAACGTACCGATTCGAGGATAAGACATGCAGCAACTCTAAGTACTACAGCAACCTTTGCGCCTCTGATAAAAACGCGTGGCACCGTAGTGATCCAGGTGCGCGAACCAATGGCAGTTCGCGGTGGCAATGGCTCTAGCCGAAAACCTTTTTGCCGACAAGCCATTGCCGCAATGCTCACACAATCGCCGAGCATGAAGACGCCAGGGACGGAACAACCGGAGAGACATAGACCATGATTTCCACACGCACTGCCCGCACGCTTTCGATCGCCGCTTTTGCCGCCGCTTTTGCCGGTGTAGCCGCCGCTCAGGCGCAGGAGACCGACAAGGACAAGGCAACCATCGTCGTTGCCGGCGAAGGCCGCGCGACGGTCGCGCCCGACATGGCGGTCCTGCAGCTCAGCGTCGTCAAGGACGCCAAGACCGCCCGCGAAGCGCTGGACGCCAACAACAAGGCCATGGCCGAAGTGCTAAAGGCGTTGAGGGCCGACGGCATTGCCGATCGCGACCTGCAGACGAGCGGCTTTTCGGTGAACCCGCAATACAACTATCCGACCAATACCGACGGCGGCAATCGCCCGCCGGAGCTGATCGGCTACCAGGTGGTAAACGGCGTCAGCGTCCGCGTGCGTGACCTCGCCAAGCTCGGCGAAATCGTCGACAAGTCGGTGACGCTCGGCGTGAACCAGGGCGGCGGCGTGCAATTCACCAACGACAAGCCGGAAGGGGTCATCACCGAGGCGCGCAAGGCGGCGGTCGCCGACGCCATCGTCAAGGCGAAGGTTCTCGCCGAAGCTGCAGGCGTCTCGATCGGCAAGATCCTCAACATCTCAGAACAGGGCTTCCGTCCCGAGCCGGTCCCGATGATGCGCGCCGGCATGGCCAAGGAATATGCCGCCGATGCCGTGCCGGTCGCAACCGGCGAGAACAGCTACAACGTCACGGTCAACGTGACCTTCGAAATCAAGCAGTAAGCTTGCAAGGCCCGCCGCAACCGCGTGGGCTTTCACCTAATCCTCGCCCCTGGTGCCGGAGATCGGCGCCGGGGGCGAAGTGTTTTTGGGCGGCACGCCGAGTGTGCGCCTGCGGATGTGTGTGGAGGTGCGAAGCAGGTATTGCCGCGGTTGCGGCTACCGACAGTCCGACCGCCAAAGGAAGCCTTTGGGTCGAAACCGGCTCGCCCCACGCACGGTCATCCTCGCCCTTGAGGCGAGGATCAAGACCGTCATCGATGTGCGCGTCGGCGCGGGTCAGGCTCGAGGATGGTGCTCGAGGAGAGGCGTTTTCCCAAAATAGCTGGCAGAGGGGCCGCCTCGGAGCGCGTGCCTGGGCATGACCACCCGTTGGCAAAAACGAAAAAGGCCCCCCATGCCGAAGCATGAGGGGCCATTCTTCCGCCGGACGGGGGAGACAAGGCGGGAAGATTTGTTACCAGCGACCGATCGTCGGGCAGCCGCGGGCGTTTGCGAAGACGATCGTCTGGCGGTAGCCGTGGCGGCGGCCTTCGACGACGACGCGGCGCGGCGTGACGTCGGCGACATAGGCGCGGCGCAGGCCGCGATCGCGGGCCTTGTCGACGGCCATCCACGGTGCGCAGCGGCCGCGGCGATCACGATCCCAGTGGCGGTCACGGCCGCGGCCGCGACCCCAGTCGCCTTCGTCACCGTAGCCGCCGTTATAGTCGCGGTACTGCACGTCGTCGCGGTACTGCACGTCGACGCCCGGGCCGAAGCCGAACTCGATCGAGTCCGCCGAAGCGGTGGAGGCTGCACCAAGCAGGCCAGTCAATCCAATGACGACTGCGGCTGCGGCGTTAAAAAAGCGGTTCTTCATGACATCTCTCCAGGCTTGAAGGGTTCAATGGGGCAATCACCGTCCCAAGCGATTGAGCAAAGGATAGGTTTCCCAAGCTGAACGACAGCGGAACCTGGTGTTCACGGGAGGTTCAGAATGCCGGAGCGCGATCCGCCCCTCTTGGCGCGAGATTCGCCTTGCAAGGAAGGCGGTCACACGGAGCGCTTGTGAATGATAAGCTACTGATCCAAAATGACTTCTTGCGATCAAGACGCGCAACGAAGCGGCTCGGAACGCAAGGAGCAAATCGCCCGCACGATCATCGCGGCAAAGGCAAATCAGGCGCCGCCGGGATGGCCGCGCCCAAACAACGCCGAGGTATCTTCTGGCGTCGAAGGTGGTGGTCAGCCGATTCGCGGGCAACCATAGGCATTGGCGAAGACGACCCGGCTCAAATACCCGCGGCGCCAACCGACCACGACGACACGGGAATGGGTGACCCGCTCGACCCGGGCGCGTTGGAAGCCCAGGCGCCAGGCCCTGCGCAGTGCTTCGCGCGGCGAGCAGTAGCCGCGATGGCGAACGAGATCGACGTCGCCACGCTCCATCGTCGGCAGCGGCATCCGGGCCGCAGCCTCCGCCGGCAGGCTCGCGAAGCTCGTCACGGCGAGCGCAACCGCCAGAACCGAATTGCGAAACATGGCTTTCATGGATCTTCTCCTGGTCAACGCAAAACAACAATCCGGTCGGCAACCGGTGCCCTAGGATAGGCGGCTCGCGCGCGCCTGCCATCGTAAATTTCCGCCATCGCGCGTTTCTGTCAATCCGAGCTCTCGTCAGCCGGCAAGCGCCCGTTCGAAAACGCGGATGTTGCGATAGTGGCTGAGGCGGGTGATGGCGCCGTCTTCGATCTCGAAGATCAGCACGCTTGGAATGGAATAGCTCTGGCCGGACGCGGCGGGGAAGCCCTCCATCGTTTCGCGATAGGTTCCGCGCGCCGTCAGGTCCGCCGCCACCCGCTGGCCGAAGGCATCGCGCATCAACACCACATCGCCGAACTGTTCGTCGAAACGGCGCAGATAATTCATCAGCCAGGCGCGCAAGGGGCCAACGCCGACAGTGCGCTGGCCGGTCAGCGAATCGAGCTCGACATCCTCATGGACGAGCCGAGCCAGCGCCTCGAAATCACGTTGGTTCAGCGCTTCGATGAAGCGATTGGCAATGGTCTGTGCATCCGTCATCCTGTTCCTCTCCGACGCCGCGCTGTCGCCCTTTGGTCTCCATGCTCTAACTAGAACGGATCCCGTTCCGGTCAATTGCGCCCTGTCGCATCGATCGGACAGGCATCAAGCGCCAAGGTGCAGCACGATCTCGCGGCGGTGCGGCCGGTCGCGATGTTCGAAGAGGTAGATCCCCTGCCAGGTGCCAAGCAGCATACGACCACGGGCAACGGGAATGCCGAGCGAAACCGGCGTCAGCGCCGCCTTGATATGCGCCGGCATGTCATCCGGTCCTTCCTGGGTGTGCACGACCCAGCTCATCGAGGGATCGGAGGATGGCGGCACCAGACGGCGGAAAAAGGCGTCGAGGTCGCGCCTCACATCCGGGTCGGCATTTTCCTGGATGAGAAGCGAACAGGACGTGTGCCGGACGAAGACGGTCAAAAGCCCCTCGCCGTCCGTATTGGCCCGCACGAAGGCGGCCGCCTCGTCCGTGAACTCGTAGAGCCCCTGGCCGCGTGTGGAAATGGTGATGCTCGTCTGCGGCATGTCGATCTCCAGCCGGCAATTGCACCGGCTGCAAGGCAGGTGCAACGCGTTGATGTGCCCAACGCTTCTACCCCTGGACCGTTCCCGGTCCAAGGCAGTGACCGCAGGAAAAAGGCAACGCGCCGCTACATCTCGAGGAACGTCTGGAAGCCGCCATAGATCATGCGCTTGCCGTCGAAGACTTCCTTCCAGGCATCGCCCTGCAGCCGCGGATCGGCCATCACCTTGGCGACGATCGTGTCGCGGTCGGCGCGGGACTTATAGGCGATCCACGAGAAGACCACGGTCTCGTCGTCCTTGGCCTGCACCGAGCGGGGGAAGGACGTCACCTCGCCATAGGGCACGTCATCTGCCAGGCATTCGTTGTAGGAGAGCGCGCCATACTCCATCCAGACATCGCCGGCCGCCTTGGCCATCGCCTTGTACGCCTCGATATTCGCCTTCGGCACGGCAACGACAAAACCATCCACATAGTTCATTGAGAAATCCTCCTTGGTTCTTTCGACCAGCATAGGACGCTCGGGGCATAAAGGTTCCGACACCAGTTCCAATTTTTTTTAAGCGGCGCCTGTCGGAACGGGCATCGCCCGTTCGTCCTTAGTTGGTACCAATCACCACGGGAGACATATCCATGCAGAAGATCACGCCCTTTCTCTGGTTCGACGATCA
Organism: Ensifer sp. Root278; assembly: GCF_001429285.1. Taxonomy (GTDB): domain Bacteria; phylum Pseudomonadota; class Alphaproteobacteria; order Rhizobiales; family Rhizobiaceae; genus Ensifer. The sequence continues at coordinate 174,531 of NZ_LMJJ01000040.1, read as the reverse complement.
ACTGGAGGAAGCCATCGGCTTCTACACCTCCATCTTCCGCAACGCCCGCGTTACCGACATCAATAAGGGACCTGATGGCAGGGCCTTCACCGCGAGCTTCGAACTCGAGGGGCAGCACTTCATGGGGCTGAACGGCGGCCCGCATTTCAAGTTCAACGAGGCGGTATCGTTTTTCGTGCGCTGCGCCGACCAGACGGAGGTCGACTACTATTGGAGCCGGTTGCTCGAAGGCGGCACGCCGCAGCATTGCGGCTGGCTGAAGGACAAGTTCGGCCTTGCCTGGCAGATCATTCCCGACGCGCTGATGCGACACCTCAGCGATCCCGATCCGGCACGCGCCGCCCGTGCCCAGCAGGCGATGATGGGCATGATCAAGATCGAGGTCGCCGAACTCGAGCGGGCCGCGGCCGGCTAAAGCAATTCCAGCTAAAGTGTGAAACGGTTTTGCGTCCGGAATTGCGTAAAAAACAGCTGGAGAGTTTCCGCGGGCCCGTTTTTGACCGGAAACGCTCTAGCTGCCGCAGCCGCGTAATTGCCGATTGTAGATCGAAGCCATGCCGGCCGCCCGCTTGGCGCCGGTCTTGGCCGTATCGCTCCAGTTGCCCCGCGCATAGCCCGCGTGGCCGTGGTAATAGGCGACGTAGAGCCGGTAGGCGTCGTTGAGCGCGATACCGTTCTGCTGTGCGCTCTCGCGGTGATACCAGGCAATGAAGCGGATGGCGTCGCCGAAGTCCGAGCGTCGCGCCGCCCAGCGGCCGGTCTCGCTCTGGTAGCGCGCCCAGGTGCCGTCGAGCGCCTGGGAATAGCCGTAGGCCGTCGAAACGCGCGTCCAGGGGATGAAGCCGAAGAGCTTGGTGCGCGGCGGCCGCGCATTATGGCGGAAGCCGGACTCGGTATAGATCGTCGCCATCAGGATCGGCACGGGCACGCCGTATTCGCGCTCGGCGCCATAGGCGGCACGGCGCCAATTGTTGAACAGGCCATCTCGCTGCTCGAAAACCGCACAGGCATTCCGGGTGTCTCTCGGCACCGTTCCGCAGCCGGCCAGCAACAGGAGGACGACGACAAATACGCAACGCATCGCAGAACCTCGGGTTTCCGAGAGATTGATAAAGTGTAAACGTTAAGGATCTCTTTTGATTCAAAGGCGAACGATCGGGAGAACGGCATGGCGATGTCACGAATGCTGCTGCCGCTTCTCTTCGCCGCGGGCCTTGGCGGTCCCGCAAACGCCGGCGACATCGGCCGGCTTTATCAGAGCGACGCGATCGTCACCGGCACCGGCGAGATCAACCGGCAGATCGGCTTTCGCGAATGCCTCAGTGAAGTTTTGGTCAAACTGTCGGGTGATCCGACGATCCTCGACGCGCCCGGCTTCGCAGCGCTGGTGGCTGAGGCCGGCAGCTTCGCCTCGTCGTTTTCCTACCGCGACCGGCTCGAAGGTATCCCGATCCACGACGAACAGGGCACTCACGATCGGCCGCACGATCTCACCTGCCGCTACGCGCCGGCGACGATTGACCCGCTTCTTGCAAAGCTCGGTCGAAAGCCATGGCTTGCGCCCCGCCCGGTGATCGCCGTACTGCTGGCGGTCGAGGATCAGAGGCGCCGTTTCGTGCTGGCGCGCGACGGCGACGAAAGCCCCTATATGGCCGACTCGCTCCGCGCGGCCGCGACACCGCTGGCGCTCTCGGTCACCCTGCCGGACAGGGCGACCGTCGCCGGTGGAAAGCTGGACTTTGCCACGATATCGCAAGCGAGCCTGGAGAGCTTCGCCAGGCTCGCAATGCCGAGCGAGGGGGACGTGACGCTTGCGGGCACACTGGTCTGGTCCGATCAAGCGCGCGGCTGGAACGTCAATTGGCGGATGCTGTCCGCCGGTAAAAGCTATGAATGGCAGGTCAGCGGCGTCAGCTTCGACGACGCTTTCCGCAATGCGCTACGCGGAGCGGCCCGCATCCTCTCCGGAAACGGGTCGCCCTGAGCAGATCCAGTATCGCTGGCCGTTCAGCCTATCCGAGCGAGGCAATCAGTTCGCGATAGGCTGCCTCTGGAAATGCCTTGAGCGTGGTCGAGCGCACATTGCCGGCCATGCCGAGCGTGAGGGCGAAGCGTGCGGCGATCGCGTCATCGGGTGCCTCGACGACGGCCACCATGTCGTAGTCGCCCATGGTCAGAAAGAAGTGCTTGAAGGAGCCGCCCATCTCGCCGAGCACTTGCCTTGCCGCGTCGAGCCGTTTCGGAGACTCGCGCACATTCTTGACGCCCTGCTCGGTCCAGTTGAGGAGCATGACATAAGTGGTCATCCTACACCTCCACGGGGGCACGCTTCACGCCCGCGGTGCGATTGCTCCCGCGACTTAGACGGGGTGCCCCAGATTGCTGCGAAAGCGCGACTATACTCCTGGGCGCAGAGCCTCACAATAAATCGCTTGGGTGAGGCCGAAACGAAAAAGCCGGGCGATCGGCCCGGCTTTCTCGGTTTTCTGTGAGGCGTGCGGCTTAGCTGTCCAGGAACGAGCGCAGCTTGCGGATTGCTTAGCTGTCCAGGAAGCTTCTCAGCTTCCTGGAGCGGCTCGGATGCTTGAGCTTCCGGAGCGCCTTCGCTTCGATCTGGCGGATACGTTCGCGGGTGACCGAGAACTGCTGGCCGACTTCTTCGAGCGTGTGGTCGGTGTTCATGCCGATGCCGAAGCGCATGCGCAATACGCGCTCTTCGCGCGGCGTCAGCGAGGCGAGAACGCGGGTGGTCGTCTCGCGCAGGTTCGCCTGGATGGCGGCGTCGATCGGCAGCAGCGCGTTCTTGTCTTCGATGAAGTCGCCGAGGTGCGAGTCTTCTTCGTCACCGACAGGCGTTTCGAGCGAGATCGGCTCCTTGGCGATCTTCAGGACCTTGCGCACCTTTTCGAGCGGCATGGCGAGCTTTTCGGCCAGCTCTTCCGGCGTCGGCTCGCGGCCGATCTCGTGCAGCATCTGGCGCGAGGTACGGACGATCTTGTTGATCGTCTCGATCATGTGCACCGGAATACGGATCGTGCGGGCCTGGTCGGCGATCGACCGGGTGATCGCCTGACGGATCCACCAGGTGGCGTAGGTCGAGAACTTGTAACCGCGGCGGTACTCGAACTTGTCGACCGCCTTCATCAGGCCGATATTGCCTTCCTGGATCAGATCGAGGAACTGCAGGCCGCGGTTGGTGTATTTCTTGGCGATGGAGATGACGAGGCGCAGGTTCGCTTCGACCATCTCCTTCTTGGCGATGCGCGCTTCGCGCTCGCCCTTCTGCACCATGGAGACGATGCGGCGGAACTCGGCGATCGAGATACCGGTTTCGGTGGCGAGATTCTGGATCTCCTGGCGAATGTCGCGGATCGTCTGGTTTTCGCTCTTGGCGAATTCCTTCCAGCCCTTGCCGGCCAGGTTGCTGATCGACTTCATCCAGTTCGGGTCGAGTTCGGCGCCCGAATACTGTTCGAGGAACGAGTCGCGCTTGACGCCGTAGGATTCGGCAAGCCGCAGCAGGCGGCCTTCGTTCTGCATCAGCCGCTTGGAAATGTCGTAGAGCTGCTCGACCAGGCTGTCGACGCGGTTCTGGTTGAGCGACAGCGACTTGACCGCCTTGATCAGTTCGTCCTTGAGCTCCTTGTAGCGGCGCTCCTGAGCGGGCGAAAGCGTGCCGGTCGCAGCAAGGCGGGCTTCCACCTGCTGGTCCTGCAGCTTGCGCAGCTTCTTGTAGGTCTCGGCGATGATGTCGAGGGTTTCCATGACCTGCGGGCGCAGTTCCGCTTCCATGGCGGCGAGCGAGAGGTTCGACTCGTCGTCGTCTTCCTCTTCCTCCTCGGTCGGCATGACATCGCCGCCGACATTGGTGATGTCGTCGTCGTTGGCGGCCGTGCGCACCTTGCGGGTCTTTTCCTTCTCCTCGGCAGCCTTGCGGTCAGCCTCGATCTTTTCCGGGCTCTGGAACTGCGGAGCAGCCTTGGCCTCAGGACCGGAATAGGTGGTTTCGAGATCGATGATCTCGCGCAGCAGCGTCTGGCCTTCGTTCAGTTCGTCGCGCCAGATGATCAGCGCCTGGAACGTCAGCGGGCTCTCACAGAGACCGGCGATCATCGTCTCGCGGCCAGCCTCGATGCGCTTGGCAATCGCGATTTCGCCTTCGCGGGACAGGAGTTCGACCGAGCCCATCTCGCGCAGATACATGCGGACCGGATCGTCGGTACGATCGGTCGGTTCCTTCTTCTTGCTGGTCGCAAGCGCCGTGCCGCTGGAAGGGGCGAGTTCGCCGCCTTCGCTCTCGCCGTCGTCGTCGCTCGCCTCGTCGTCACCGCCGCCGGCAGCCTCTTCGGCTTCCTCGTCCTCGATCACGTTGATGCCCATGTCGGACAGCATCGCCATCGTGTCTTCGATCTGTTCGGAGGTGACTTCCTCGGACGGAAGGACGGAGTTGAGCTCGTCCATCGTCACGTAGCCGCGCTTCTTGGCGGCCTTGATCATCTTCTTGACAGCGTCGTCGGAAAGATCGAGAAGCGGACCGTCCGGAGCACCTTCGCGTTCTACGTCAGCTTCTTCGTTTTCTTTGACTTTGGTTGCCATTTAGTTCGTCGCTTTCCTTGTCGCAACCGGCGTGAGCCCGGTGCAAATGCCGCTCGAAGGTTCGGGCACGCCGCGTACCCGCCACCGAATCATTTCCCCTGACGTAACGGGATGATGTTTAATTCCTGTTTAACCACGAATGCGATCGTGGCAAAGCGGGCAAGCTTCGACAGTCCTGCCACTGAAACGCCTCTGGCATGATTCCCTAACCGCCGTGTCATTTCGCCATTTCTTATTCGGAAATGGTGATTCCCAGAATTTTCGATCCCGTCAAGCATTTCCGCTGAAAAACCGGCTGATTCGGCAAAAATCACCGTTCCTATCGCTTTTTGGGGTTTATCAGCTTCCGCTGAAGATGTAGGCGCTGCCTGCCAAAAGACAAGGGTGCCCCCGATTTAATCGGCAAGGTCCCGTTGTGCCATATCCGCATCGCAACCAGGGCTTCATCTTTTCCCTGCTCCTAAACCGAACGACCGTCGTATTTGACGATCCTGACCGCCTCCAGATCGAACTCCGGCAGGCAGCGCAGGTTGATCGCCGCCATCTTCCCATGCGGCCCCTCACCTTCGCCGAAAGGGGCGATGCCGCAGGTATCGCAAAAATGATGCTGGATGACATGCTTGTTGAAGAGATAGGTCGAGAGGTCCGTTTCCGGTGTCTTCATCGTCAGCCTGTCTCGGGCCACGAAAGCGAGCAGCCCGCCGCGGCGGCGGCATAGCGTACAATTGCAATCGACCGCCTCGGCGAAGTCCCCTTCCACCTCGAAGGCGATCTTGCCGCAATGGCAGCTTCCCTCATAACGCATGCACCGATCTCCCCTTTTCCGCCAACAACCCTTTCGATCTCCGGCCAAGATAGAGCGACAGAGCGTCCAAGCAAGCGGGTTTGCGAGCGGTGATATCCGCGCAAATCCATTCCCCGAGAAGCCCATTTCAGACGGAAATTCGCAAGATTATTCCGGTTTCTCGCTTGCGCCCGACCCGATCGCGGACGACCTTCGCCGCCGATCTCATGGAGGCTCAAATGCTCATCAAGGAAACCGACGCCATGCGCGTGCTATCGATCGCGCGGCGCCTCACCATTCCCGACGTCAAAAGTGAAAGCGCCGCGCTGGCGCCTGTCATCGAGGCGGAGATGGAACGCTCTCGCCTGGCACCCGCGGGGCCCTGGATTTTCATCGCGCAGAACCTGCCGAAAAATGCCAAGACCCTGTTCGACTGGCGCATCTGCCGCCCGGTCACCGGCGGTGACGACTATGGCGGCGACCTTGACCTGATCGATCTGGAACCGATCATGGTGGCGTCCGCCCGGCATCAGGGGCCGATGCGCAGCCTCTTTACCCAGGGCTACGCACCGCTCGTCGGGCAGATCGAGATGAGCAGGCACAATTTCTCCGGCGAGAGCCGCGAGATCTATCATCGCTGGACGGGCCAAGGCGCCCGCTACCACGAGATCGAGATCCAGTTCGGCCTCGCCAACTGAGCCGCCCCAGCGCCTTACCAGTCCATCACCACCTTGCCGGAGTTGCCGGAGCGCATGGCCTCGAAGCCGTCGCGGAATTCGTCGATCCTGATGCGGTGGGTGATGACCGGGGATAGATCGAGACCGCCCTGGACGAAGGCGATCATCTTGTACCAGGTCTCGAACATCTCGCGRCCGTAGATGCCCTTGAGGTTGAGCATCTTGAAGATCACCTTGTTCCAGTCGATCTCGAARCCGGCCGGCGCRATGCCGAGGATGGCGATCTTGCCGCCATTGTTCATCTTGTCGATCATGTCGCGGAAGGCCGGTGCCGCTCCCGACATCTCCAGCCCGACATCAAAGCCCNATGCCGAGGATGGCGATCTTGCCGCCATTGTTCATCTTGTCGATCATGTCGCGGAAGGCCGGTGCCGCTCCCGACATCTCCAGCCCGACATCAAAGCCCTCGGTCATGCCGATCGCCTTCATCACGTCGGCGAGGTTTTGCTTCGAGGCGTCGACGACGTAATCGATGCCGACGCYTTTGGCGAGCGCSAGSCGCGTCGGGTTGATGTCGGTGATCACCACCTTGCGCGCACCCGAGCGCTTGGCAACCAGTGCCCCCATGATGCCGATCGGCCCGGCGCCGGTGACGAGCACATCCTCGCCGACGAGATCGAAGGACAAGGCCGTGTGCACGGCATTGCCGAACGGATCGAAGATTGCCGCGATCTCGTCCGGCACGTCCTCAGGGATCGGCACGACGTTGTATTCCGGCAGGCAGACGAACTCGCCGAAGGAGCCCGGCCGGTTGACGCCGACGCCGAGCGTGTTGCGGCACAGATGCCCACGGCCGGCGCGGCAGTTGCGGCATTTGCCGCAGACGATATGGCCCTCGCCCGACACCCGCTCGCCGACATGGTACTTGGTGACGGCCGAGCCGACCTCGGCGATCTCGCCCATGAACTCGTGGCCGACGACCATCGGCACCGGGATGGTCTTCTGCGCCCACTGGTCCCAGTTCCAGATGTGCACGTCGGTGCCGCAGATCGCCGATTTCTTCACCTTGATCAGCACGTCGTTCGGGCCGATCTCCGGCACCGGCACCCGCTCCATCCAGAGGCCTTCTTCCGGCTTCGATTTGACCAGCGCCTTCATCATGTTCGTCATTATAGCCTCCACCAAACCTTCTCTGGGGCTTGCCCCTCATCCGGCTGCCGCCACCTTCTCCCCGTCACCACGGGGAGAAGGGACCTGTGGCAACCTTCCATCCCCTCTCCTGCGAGCCGTAAAGCACGTCCCCTCTCCCCGCCTGCGGGGAGAGGGTTAGGGTGAGGGGCAAACTCGCCCTTCCCTCGGATCGGGCGAACTCTCCGTTCCGTTCGCTCAGATCACGCCAAGCTCGCGGCCAACCGCTTCGAAGGCGGCGATCGCCCGGCGCACGTCGTTCTCGCTGTGGGCYGCCGACATCTGCGTGCGGATGCGCGCCTGSCCCTTCGGCACCACCGGGAASGARAAGCCGATGACATAGACGCCCTTCTGCAGCATGCGCGCCGCCATCTCCTGGGCGAGCGCCGCATCGCCGAGCATGACCGGGATGATCGGGTGCCCTTCGCCGGCGAGCGTGAAGCCGAGTTTCGACATCTCGGTGCGGAACAGGGTGGCATTGGCATAGAGCCGCTCACGCAGTGCATCGCCGTTYTCGATCAGGTCGAAGACCGTGAGCGAGGCGGCGGCAATGACCGGCGCCAGCGTGTTGGAAAACAGATAGGGCCGCGAGCGCTGGCGCAGCCACTCGACGACCTCGGCCTTGGCCGAGGTGTAACCGCCGGAGGCGCCGCCGAGCGCCTTGCCGAGCGTGCCGGTGATGATGTCGATGCGGCCCTCGACGCCGCAATGTTCGGCCGAGCCGCGGCCRTTCTTGCCGACGAAGCCGACCGCATGGCTGTCGTCGACCATGACCATGGCGCCGTATTTGTCGGCGAGGTCGCAGACGCCYYSSAGRTTGGCGATGATGCCGTCCATCGAGAACACGCCGTCGGTGGCGATCAGCTTGAAGCGACTGCCCTCCGCCTTCTTCAGCTCCTCCTCCAGTGCTGCCATGTCGTTGTTGGCGTAGCGGAAGCGCTTGGCCTTGGAGAGGGTCCTCTTCGCCAAGCAGCGTTTCGAACAGGCCGCCATTGGCATCGAAGCAGGAGGAATAGAGGATGGTGTCTTCCAGGCCGAGGAACGACGAGATGCGGGCCTCGAGTTGCTTGTGCTCCTCCTGCGTGCCGCAGATGAAGCGCACCGAGGCCATGCCGTAGCCGTARCGGTCGAGCGCCTGTTTGCCGGCCTCGGCGAGTTCCGCGTTGTCGGCAAGGCCGAGATAGTTGTTGGCGCAGAAGTTGAGCACGCGGTCGCCCGAGGCGACCTCGATCGCGCCCGCCTGCTTCGAGGTGATGACACGCTCCGACTTGTAMAGCCCGGCCGTCTTCAGGCCCTCGAGTTCAGAACGAAGATGGGACAGAAAGGCTGAAGTCATGGCGCTCTCGCTCACAGAAAACATCGCGTTCCTGACGAGTATCATGACGGCTTTCGACTTGCAGCAAATTCCAGCGCGCCGAGGAGGCCGGCGCAAAAACGACAGGGCATTTCACGGCGAGATGGCGTGAGGGATATATTGTGTCGCCGCAGGCGCGCTCACGGACATATTCCTTCGCCGCGTCAGCACCCGCCGTGCGCGAACTCACCCGTCCACATACCCGTCGATGACCGCCAGGAACGCTTCGCCGTAGCGCTCGCGTTTGCTTTCGCCGATGCCGGGGATGTCGAGCAGTTCGTCGAAGTCCCGCGGGCGCTCCTTGGCGAGCGCGATCAAGGTCGCGTCGGGGAAGACGACATAGGGCGGGACGTTCAGCTCCTTGGCGATCGAGAAGCGCTCGGCACGAAGGAGTTCGAACAATTCGAGGTCCGAACCGGCGAGATCGGCGCGCTCGCGCTGCGAGCCCGATTTTGCCCCCCGTGCGGCCTTGCCCGAGGTCGGACGGTCCTTGCGGAAGAACACCTGGCGTTCGCGCTTGAAGACGGCGCGCGCATCCGGCTCCAGCTTCATCGCCCCGAAGGCAGCATGATCGACGCTGATCAGCCCCGCCGCCAGCAACTGCCGAAACACCGATTGCCAGGTACGGGCAGGAAGATCCTTGCCGGCGCCGAAGACGGGCATCTCGACATGGCCGAAACGCTCGGTCTTTTCGTTGACCGTCCCCATCAGCACATCGACCACATGACCGGTGCCGAAGCGCTCGCCGGTGCGATAAACGGCGGCAAGCGCCTTGATCGCCGCTTCCGTGCCATCCCAGGTTTCGACCGGTTTCAGGCAGGTGTCGCAATGGCCGCAGCGCCCGGGATGGGCTTCGCCGAAATGCGCGAGGATCGCCTGGCGGCGGCAGCCGGCGGTCTCGCAGATCGCCAAGAGCGCGTTGAGCTTGCCGCGCTCGATGCGCTTGATGTCGTCGGCCGCCCCGCCCTCGTCGATCATCCGGCGGCGCTGCAGCACGTCGGCCATGCCATAGGCCATCCAGACCTCCGACGGTTGGCCGTCACGGCCGGCACGCCCGGTCTCCTGGTAGTAGGCCTCCACCGATCCCGGCAGATCGAGATGGGCGACATAGCGCACATCGGGCTTGTCAATGCCCATGCCGAAGGCGACGGTCGCGACAAGGCAGAGGCTCTCTTCTTTCAGAAACGCGTCCTGATGCTTGTCTCTGAGCGTCCGGTCCATGCCCGCATGATAGGGCAGCGCCCGGATACCCTGGGCATTCAGCCATTCGGCCGTGTCCTCGACCTTGGCACGCGACAGGCAATAGACGATACCGGACGAACCCTTGAAGCGCGAAAGGAAGCGTAGCAGTTGCTGGCGCGGCTGGTCGCGCTCGACGATTTCATAGGCGATGTTCGGCCGGTCGAAGCTGGTCGTGAAGACCTTGGCATTGGTCAGCGCCAGCCGTTCGACGATGTCGTCGCGCGTATGCGGATCGGCAGTGGCCGTCAGCGCGATGCGCGGCACGCCTGGATAACGCTCCGCCAGCAACCCGAGCGCGCGGTACTCCGGGCGAAAATCATGGCCCCATTGCGATACGCAATGCGCCTCGTCGATGGCGAAGAGCGCGATGCGGGCATCGCCGAGGAGATCGGCGAAACCATCCGTGACGATCCGCTCCGGCGTCACATAGAGAAGGTCGAGCGTGCCGTCATAGATCTGTCGCCGCACGGCGATCGCTTCCTCGCGGGTCAGCGACGAGTTGAGGGCCGCAGCATTGACGCCGAGCTGCTTCAACGCCTCCACCTGATCGCGCATCAGCGCAATCAAAGGCGAGACGACCACGCCGAGCCCGGGACGGCAGAGCGCCGGGATCTGGAAGCAGAGCGATTTCCCGGCGCCGGTCGGAAAGAGAACGACGGCGTCGCCGCCGCCGGTCACGTGCTCGACCACTTCCTGTTGTCTACCGCGAAAGGCGGAATAACCATAGACGCGCTTCAGCACATCGAGCGGCGCCGGGCCGGCGTCGTCGAAGAGATGGCTGGCAGCGCTTGCGGCGCGCTTCGCCCTTTCGACAAACTCCATCACGTCTCCTTCACGGGAATCACTGCCTGCAATCATCGCAAGATGCGACCGCAATGCCATAGCCGTCAGGGCAAATGAAGAGAACGCCGTGATAATCCCGCGTGATCAGCAGGCTTTTCAAGGTCGGGGATTGAGCTTTTGCCAGCTTGACCTTGCCAACGCAGCAGTACTTTAGTGGCTCCCAAAAATCAGGAAGTCATCATGGCGAACATTTTAGCGGCGAGCGGCGGCGTCAAGCAGATCATCTGCATCAACTGGGGTACGAAGTACGGCGCTCCGTTCATCAACCGGCTTTATGCCATGGTGGCGCGCAACATCACCCCGCCCTTCACCTTCACCTGCTTCACCGACAATTTCGAAGGACTGCGTCCGGAAATTCTCTGCGAGGACCTGCCGCCGCTCAACATCGCGGACATGCCCACGAACACGCCGGGCATCTGGCAGAAGTCGCGGCTCTGGGGACCGAAGCTCGCTAATCTCCAGGGCCCGGTTCTCTTTCTCGACCTCGACATCGTCATCGTCGGATCGCTCGATTCCTTCTTCGAGGTCGGCGAACCCGACGACGTGATCCTCGCCAGAAATCAGACAACGCCCTTCGAGCGCCTCGGCCAGACCTCGCTGTTCCGCTTCCCGGTGGGCAAACTCGTGCCCCTGCAGCAGAAGTTTGGCGCCAATCCTCAGGCGATTGCCGACGAGTATCGCTTCGAGCAGCGTTTCGTCACGCGCAATGCGCCCGGTGGCGTGAAGCTCTTCCCAAGGCGCTGGGTCCTGCATTACCGGCAGGACTGCCATTGGACCTTCCCGCTCAACTATTTCTTCACACCGCGCCTGCCGGCCGATGCGCGTGTGGTGCTTTTCCCGCGCAGCCTGCTGCCGCAACATGCGATCGACGGACAATATGGCTATCGCGGACGCGTCGACACGCCGCTTGGACATATTCGCCGCCTGTTCAACGGCGACCGCCGCGAGAAGAACCCGTTCCGCTACCTGCGCCACTATATCCGCCCTGCTCCATGGGTGGCCGAACATTGGCGCGAATAGTCGGCGTTCTGTTAAGATCGGGCAGGATTTCAGCGTGGCAGCGTGAGTTTTTAGATTAACGCGCCGCCGGCCCCTTCACGCGACCGGAAAGCACCCCGAAACCCTCGATGATCGCCTCCTGGTTCTCAAGACGAGTCACTTCGAGCTGCACTTCCTGAAGCGTGCGCAGCAGTTGCGGCACCGCTTCGAGGTCGCCTTCCTCCGTCGCATGCGCAAGCTCACGCTCGAGTTCACGCCGCTGCCAGTGCAGCGCCTTGGACCGCTGGTGCAAAGCCAGAGCCTGCAGATAACCTTCGCGCGCATCCTCGGGGGCTGCAGCCGTCGTCGCGGTCCAGAGCCGCGCATAGCGGATCTGCTGGTCGATCGCGGCGAGCAGTGCGCCGAAGCCTTCCCCATCCAGTTGCTCGATCAGGCCTTCGCGCGTCAGGCGCGGCCCCTGCGCGGCAGCAGCATTGAGCACCGCCGCCCAGCAGCGCTGCAGGTCGCGATGGTCGAACTCGATCGTCGAGATTTCGTCATACTCGTCGAACAGCAGCTGCGGGTGGTTGACGATGGTGAACGCCAGCACGCTTTCGCGTAACTCTGGCGGCCTCGTTGAGCGGTCAGCTTTCAACAACTGATTAAGCTTCGAACTGGCAGCAGTCCCCGCCTCGACAATAGCGCCCTTCAACGCGTCCGCGGGCTGCATCGACCGTTTGCCCCCTACGCGGCCGCCGCCACGCTCGAATGGGCGACGCTCGCCCCCCCGCCCCGATCCCGACGATTGCAGGAAGGCGTTCAGCCGGTCGCGCATGTCCTGGCCGTAGTGGCGGCGCACGCTTTCGTCGGCGATGACGGAAGTGACCTGCTTCAGCCGCGCTTCGAGCTCGGCGCGTTTCTCAGGCGTGTCGAACGATCCACCCTGGATCTCGCGCTGCCAGACCATGTCGGCAAGGGATCGCGCATTGGCGAGCACCTTGTCGAAGGGCGCGCGACCCTCGTGGCGCACCAGATCGTCCGGATCCTTGCCGTCAGGCAGCATCGCGAAACGCACCGAGCGGCCAGGCTTCAGGTGCGGCAACGCCAGGTCGACGCCACGATTGGCGGCACGGATGCCGGCGCCATCGCCGTCGAAGCAGAGCACCGGCTGCGACGTCATCTTCCAGAGAAGGTCGAGCTGGTTTTCGGTCAATGCCGTGCCGAGCGGCGCAACCGCGTTCTCGACGCCCGCCTGGTGCAGCGCGATCACGTCCATGTAGCCTTCGACGGCGATGATCGTTCCGGCGGCATCGTCCGGCCCGGCGTCACCCAGGCGGGCGGCCCCTTGCGAGGCCCGGCGGGCGCGGGCGAAATTGTAGAGCACGTTGCCCTTGTGGAAGAGCTCGGTCTCGTTGGAGTTCAGATATTTCGCCGGCGCATCCGGAGACATCGCGCGACCGCCGAAGGCGATGACCTTTTCGCGTGACGACAGGATCGGGAACATGATGCGGTCGCGGAAACGGTCGTAGGAAACCGGCACATCGGGCCCGTGCACGACGAGACCGCAGGCTTCGATCTGCTCCTTGCCGATACCCTTGCCAGCGAGAAATTCCTTGAGCGCGTTGCGGCTGTCGGGCGCAAAGCCTAGGCGGAAGGTCTCGATCGTGCGGCCTGTCAGGCCGCGTTCGCGCAGATAGGCGCGGGCCTTGGCGCCGCCCGCGGTCTGGAGCTGATCCTCAAAAAACGCGGTCGCCAGCTCCATGACGTCGAGAAGGCTGGTGCGCTCTTTCTCGCGCCGCTCGGCCTGCGGGTCGGGCTGCGGCATGGCAACGCCCGCCATGTCGGCGATCTGCTGCACGGCCTCCGGGAAGCTCAAGCCTTCGAGATCGGTCAGGAAGCGAAAATGGTCGCCGGAGACGCCGCAGCCGAAACAATGGTACCGGCCCTTGCGATCCTCGCAGTGGAAGCTCGGCGACTTCTCCCCATGGAAGGGGCAGCAGGCCCAATAGTCGCCGCGCGAGACATTGGTCTTGCGCCGATCCCAGGTGACGCGTTTGGCGATCACGTCCGAAATCGGCACGCGATCGCGTATCTCGTCGAGAAAGGATGGTGAAAAGCGCATGAAAACCTCTGGTCGATCTTCCATATAGGCGGCAAGGCCGCTGGACGCCACAACAGTGATCCGGCTTGCCCGCTATTCACAGGACGGAAACGGGATTCACGCCCGCTTCCACAACCAAAAGACGCAATTGAGATCTTCCAAGGACCAAAAGTAGAGCTTGACTCGCCGAAGGTGAATGGCATCAATTCGGCGTCCCGAACTGGAACACCCATCATGGCCATCGCCGTCGAAGCGCTCGCGTCCAGTCCCGTCTTCTTCAGCACCGTGCTGGATTACGCCCGCGGCATGGTCTCCATGTATGGGGATAACCCGCGCCTCGCTTCGATCTTTGCCTCGCAGCAACGCTGGCTGATGGCCCCAATCCGGCCCTGCCCTCCATCACGACCGCGATCCCCAAGATCTGTCGAGCGGCCTCTATAGCGGTCGTTTCATCAACTATGTCGTCGCCAACGATATCGCCAGCCGCAACACCGCGGATCGATCGCGCGTTCGAAAACGAAATCCTTGCGAACGCCGAGGAGGCGACGCCCGTCACCTATGGCCGGGCGTGCGCAGTTACTTGAACGAGCTCTTACTTGAGCAGTTCCTTCACGAGACCGGACGCCTTGGCGAAGTCCATCTGGCCCGGATAGCGCTCCTTGAGCACGTTCATGCACTTGCCCATGTCGCGCAAGCCTTGCGCGCCGGTTTCCTGGATCACCGAGGCGCAGAGTTCACGCACCGTCTCTTCCGGAAGCTGGGCCGGAAGGAACTGGTTGATGATCACGATTTCCTGGCGCTCCTGCTCGGCAAGCTCCGGCCGGCCGCCCTCGTCATAGATGCGGGCCGACTCTTCGCGCTGCTTGATCATCTTGGCGAGGATCTGCAGGATGTCGTCGTCGCTGACCGGGTCCTTGCCCAGGCCACGATTGGCGATGTCCCGGTCCTTGATCGCCGCCTGGATCAGCCGCACGGTCGAGGTACGCCGTGTGTCCTTGGCTTTCAGGGCTTCCTTCAGTGCGTCAGCGAACTGGTCGCGCATGTCCATACTCCATGTCGAAACCGGCCCGCGGTGCTCTGCCCGGAACCGGCTCGAAACCATCATTGTTGTCGTCGTCTTAAACCAGTGTGACAGGCGCAATCAAACGGAATACGCAACCGCTTGAATTAAAAGGAATTTTATTTCCTGACAATTCACAGCGGCCGGTTGACCCGGATCAGCGCTTTGGCTATTTTCCCGCACCTGCACGACATCGGCATGAGAGCACTTTCCGCGGGGATTCCGCGCGTCCATGCCTGAGCACATGAAATGGCGATCGACCGCCGGGCTTTCAAGCCCCGCTTCACGCCGCAACGGGATAGGAACGATGACCGCGACACCCGCATGGACCAATGAAAAACCAACCGCACTGCTCGTTCTGGCCGACGGCACCGTGATCGAAGGCAAGGGCATCGGCGCGACCGGCAAGGTGCAGGCGGAAGTCTGCTTCAACACGGCGCTGACGGGCTATCAGGAAATCCTGACGGACCCCTCCTATCTCGGCCAGATCGTCACCTTCACCTTCCCGCACATCGGCAATATCGGCGCCAATGACGAAGACATCGAAGACCTGACGCCGGCAGCACGCCACGGCGCGGTCGGCGTCATCTTCAAGGCCGACATCACCGAGCCGTCGAACTACCGCGCCGTCAAGCACCTCGACGCCTGGCTGAAGGCCCGCGGCATCATCGGCCTCTGCGGCATCGACACCCGCGCGCTCACCGCCTGGATCCGCGAAAACGGCATGCCGAACGCCGTCATCGCCCATGACCCCCAGGGCGTCTTCGACATCGACACGCTGAAGGCCGAAGCCAAGGCCTGGAGCGGGCTTGAAGGCCTCGACCTCGCCAAGGTCGCGACCTCGGGCCAGTCCTCGCGCTGGGACGAGAAGCCCTGGGTCTGGGACGAGGGCTATTCGACGCTCGGCGAAACCGATGCCGCCTACCATATCGTCGCGCTCGACTATGGCGTGAAGCGCAACATTCTGCGCCTCTTCGCCGGCCTCAACGCCCGCGTCACCATCATGCCGGCTTCGACCAGCGCCGACGAAGTTCTGGCGCAGAAGCCGGATGGCATCTTCCTGTCCAACGGCCCGGGCGACCCGGCGGCAACCGGCGAATATGCCGTGCCGGTCATCCAGAACCTGCTGAAGAGCGATATCCCGGTCTTCGGCATCTGCCTCGGCCACCAGATGCTGGCGCTGGCCCTCGGCGGCAAGACCGAGAAGATGCACCAGGGCCACCACGGCGCCAACCACCCGGTCAAGGATCACACGACAGGCAAGGTCGAGATCGTCTCGATGAACCACGGCTTCGCGGTCGATTCGAAGTCGCTGCCGGAAGGCGTTGAAGAGACTCACATTTCGCTCTTCGACGGCACGAACTGCGGCCTGCGCGTCGCCGGCAAGCCGGTCTTCTCGGTCCAGCACCACCCGGAAGCCTCGCCCGGCCCGCAGGACAGCCACTACCTCTTCCGCCGCTTCATGAACCTCGTGCGCGAGAAGAAGGGCGAGCCGGCATTGGCCGAGCGCTAAGCGCAACAAACATTCGGACAAAAGGCCCGCCTCGCGCGGGCCTTTTCTTTGGCGACAGGGCATCGGCCGATATCGCCAATCGTGTCCGCCAAGGCGGGAGGACAGCTCGTCGTCTTTGTCTGTCAGCCGTCGGCGAGACGCTCGGCGATGAAGTCGACAACCGCCCGGACCGACGGGAGCTGGCCGCGGCGATGCGGCATCAAAAGCGTCGTCGTGACCAACCCCGCCTGCCAGTCGGGCAGCACCCGCACGAGGCTGCCATTGTCGATCTCGGCATGGCAGAGCTTGCGCGGCAGCGCGGTGATGCCGAGCCCGGAAAGCGCCGCCTCGAGGAGAACGCGGGACTCGTCCGCGACAAAGCGCGGCTCGGGGCGCACAGAGACCGGAACGTCGTCCTCCCGGCGAAGCGTCCAGCCATCGCTTGCGAGCGACGTGAGCAGACCATCGTGGTCCTTGAGTTCATCCGGCTCGGCAGGCGTGCCGCGCCGCGCGAGGTAGCCGGGTGCTGCCACCAACCAGATCACTTCGGAGGCGACCCGCCGCTGGACGAGACCGGAATCGGGCAAGGGCGCGAAATGATCGCGCACGGCGATATCGAAGCCTTCCTGGATCAGATCGACGAAGCGGTCGGTCGCATGCAGCACCACCCGCATCTTCGGATAGGCAAGAGCCAGCTGAGGCAGCAGCCCCGAAAGCGTCATCTGCGCCGTCGGCACCGAAGCTGTGATGCGCACCGTGCCGCTTGGTTCTGCAAGCCTGCCCTTGACCACGGCTTCAGCCGCTTCCGCCTCGATCAGCATCGCGGCCGCATGGCGATAGAAGTCCTCGCCGATCTCGGTCACCGTGAAGCGGCGGGACGTGCGGTTGATGAGCCGGACGCCAAGCATCTTCTCAAGCTCCGCCACGCGCTTGCTGAGCGTCGATTTCGGCACGTTGAGCACACGCGCAGCCGGCGCGAAGCCCCTATGGTCGACCACATGGGCGAAGATGATGAAGTCGTTGAGATTGCGCATCGCGGCTCCCGATGTCCACGCCTATGGATGACATGTCCGTATTTGGCCAATTTTCAAAAGGCCGTCCACAAATTCATCGCCCCGCATTGAAACCGAATATCCAGGGAGAGGCTGGGCCCCTTCGCAATGCTGACCCGCTGACGGATGAGGTCACGGACGTGACTTGCGGTTGACCCTTCGCCGGGCTTCGCGCATCCTCCCGTGCAACTGGAGGTGACGATGATTACAGGTCCACAGTGCCGCGCCGCCCGGGCGCTGATCGAAATCTCGCGCGAGATGCTGGCAAGCTTTTCAGGTGTCGACGAAGACACGATCCTCAGGTTCGAACGCAAGCTCGAGACGCCCAGCGACGAGACAATCCTATCGCTGAGGCATGCACTCGAACATGCCGGCGCAGTGTTTCTGCCGGAAGGCGAACGCGGCATCGGCGTGCAGCTGAAGTTCACGCGCTCCGAGGCTCGCCGCCTCTCGATCCTGGAAAGCGAGGGTGGCGTCGTCGGCGACGACGAGGTTCCCGGTGCGTGAATTTCTGACAAAATTTCAATGCCTTGGCCGATCCGCCTGAATAAGATTGGCCACCGCTTGAATCGATCTGCGAACAAAAAAGCCCGCCGTTTCCGGCGGGCTTTTTGTGATGCGATTGCCAGCGCTTACTTGCAGGCGGCGCAGAAACGCTGGATGCGGCGGCAAGCCTCTTCGAGCTGAGCTTCCGAGGTTGCGTAAGAAATGCGGAAGTTCGGGCCGAGACCGAAGGCCGAACCATGCACGACGGCAACGCCTTCGGATTCGAGCAGCTCGGAGACGAAATCTTCGTCCGTCTCGATGACCTTGCCCGACGGCGCGGTCTTGCCGATCAGGCCGGCGCAGGACGGGTAGACGTAGAAGGCGCCTTCCGGCGTCGGGCACGCAATGCCCTTGGCCTGGTTCAGCATCGAGACGACCAGATCGCGGCGGCCTTCGAAGATCTTCTTGTTCTCGGGGATGAAGTCCTGCGTGCCGTTCAGCGCCTCGACGGCCGCCCACTGCGCGATCGAGGTGGCGCCCGAGGTCTGCTGACCCTGGATCATGTCCATGGCCTTGATGAGCTGAAGCGGACC
Organism: Ensifer sp. Root278; assembly: GCF_001429285.1. Classification (GTDB taxonomy): domain Bacteria; phylum Pseudomonadota; class Alphaproteobacteria; order Rhizobiales; family Rhizobiaceae; genus Ensifer. The sequence goes on along the minus strand of NZ_LMJJ01000040.1, from coordinate 156,085 downwards.
GGCAGCGTAGCCGATGCGCCAGCCGGTCATGGCATAGGCCTTGGAGACGCCGTTCATCGTCAGCGTGCGGTCATAAAGGCCGGGCTCGACTTCGACCGGGGTCGCGAACTTGAAGTCGCCATAGGTCAGGTGCTCGTACATGTCGTCGGTCAGCACCCAGACATGCGGATGCTTCATCAGCACGTCCGTCAGCGCCTTCAGTTCGGCATGGCTGTAGGCAGCGCCCGACGGGTTGGACGGCGAGTTGAAGACGAACCACTTGGTCTTCGGCGTGATCGCCTTGTCCAGGTCCTCCGCCGTGAGTTTGAAGTTGTTTTCCTGGGTGGCCGAGACGAACACCGGCGTGCCGCCGCACAGCGCCACCATTTCCGGATAGGAGACCCAGTAGGGCGCCGGGATGACGACTTCATCGCCCGCGTTCAGGGTCGCCATGAACGCGTTGAAAAGAATCTGCTTTCCGCCGGTGCCGACGATCGTCTGGGCGGCGGTGTAATCAAGGTTGTTCTCGCGCTTGAACTTCTTGGCGATCGCTTCGCGCAGTTCCGGAATGCCGGAGACCGGCGTGTACTTCGTCTCGCCGCGGTTGATCGCGTCGATCGCCGCCTTCTTGATATTGTCGGGCGTATCGAAGTCCGGCTCCCCGGCGCCGAGGCCGATCACATCGCGGCCTTTCGCTTTCAGCTCGCGGGCTTTCTGCGAAACGGCGATAGTGGCGGAAGGCTTTACACGGGAGAGGGCATCGGCAAGGAAGGCCATGGGTGAAGGTCCTGATCGTTTCGAGACGAGGTGATCGCTACGGAACGTAAAAAGCCAGGCTCCATAGCGGTTAGGTCTATGTCGAAAGACGCCCGGTCTTGCAAGCGCCGGAACGGCAAAAACGCCGGAAACGCGGGCAAAAAGCGTCACCATGACAAAGTTTCATGAGTGCGATCAGCGTTGTCGATCGCCAGTCGCGATCCCGAGGCGATCCTCGCCCACAAGTCCAGCGCCGAAAAAAGGAATTATGGCGGTCGTTTGAACGGCCACGAAACGTATCAGTCGGAAACGGTTCTTGATCGCGATTTATTCAAAAAAATCAGCGGCGTTCGGCATTTTTTGAAATGCCATAATTTGGCCATCACAACTGTCGCGGTCCGCCGCAATTCCGTCCTGCAACAGCCGGTTTCCGGGCCTTTTCTTCGATCATCCGAACACATTCGCATTACGGGGGTTATGCAATGTTTCTCGACGACGAAATCGCCTCATTGAAGACCGGGCAGAACGAAGCACGCTGGGGCATGTATCTGGCGATCGCAGCGCTCGCCGCCTGCATCCTGATGATCATCGGCCTGATGACCCAGGCCGCGGCCGAAACGGCCGACGCCAAGCCTCAGCAGATGGCAGGTTATGTTCGCCCCAACGATATCGGCGCGGGCGCCCTGCTCTTCCCGTCGAAGGAACCCGGCTATTTCGTCGAGGCGCCGCGGCTGGCGACGGACGTAACGATCGACGTCAACGGCCCGATCATGCGCACCCGCGTGACCCAGCGTTTCGAGAACCCCAGCAAGGGCTGGGTCGAAGGCACCTATGTCTTCCCGCTGCCCGAGGATTCGGCGGTCGATACGCTGAAGATGCAGATCGGCGACCGCTTCATCGAGGGCCAGATAAAGCCGCGCCAGGAAGCCAAGGAGATCTACGAGCAGGCGAAGGCCGAGGGCAAGAAGGCGGCACTGCTCGAGCAACAGCGCCCGAACATCTTCACCAACCAGGTCGCCAATATCGGCCCCGGCGAAACGGTCGTCATACAGATCGAGTATCAGAGCGCGGTCCGCCAATCGAACGGCCTTTATTCTCTCCGTTTCCCGATGGTGGTCGCGCCCCGCTACAATCCGCAGCCGATCGTTCAGACCGTCGACCTCGACAGCCGCACCGGCTATGCCGTCAACGATCCGGTTCCCGACCGTGAAAAGGTCGAAGCGCCGGTTCTCGACCCCAAGGAAAACGCTAAGGTCAATCCCGTCACGCTGACGGTGAACCTGAAGGCAGGCTTCCCCCTCGGCGAGGTGAAATCCGGCTATCATGACGTCGATATCGCCAACCTCGATGATCTCAGCCGCCGCGTGACGCTGAAGGGCGACAGCGTGCCGGCCGACCGCGACTTCGAGCTCACCTGGAACGCGATCGAGGGCAAGAGCCCCTATGCCGGCCTCTTCCGGGAGACAGTCGGGAACAAGACCTACCTGCTCTCCTTCGTCACGCCACCGGCTGCCGCAAGCGAGACCGATGCCAAGCCGGTCAAACGCGAGATCGTCTTTGTCATCGACAATTCCGGTTCCATGGCCGGCCCCTCGATGGAACAGGCGAAGGAGAGCCTGGCGCTGGCGATCTCCAGGTTGAAGCCCGAAGACCGCTTCAACGTCATCCGCTTCGACGACACGATGTCGGTGCATTTTCCTGAGCTCACCGAGGCGACACCGGACAAGCGCGAGGATGCGATCGCCTATGTCCGCGGTCTCACCGCCGACGGCGGCACGGAAATGCTGCCCGCGCTGGAAGCTGCATTGCGCACGCAGGGTCCAGTTCAGGCCGGCGCGCTTCGCCAGGTGGTCTTCCTGACCGATGGCGCGATCGGCAATGAGGCGCAGCTCTTCGACGAGATCCAGAAAAACCGCGGCGACGCCCGCGTCTTCACCGTCGGCATCGGCTCCGCCCCCAACAGCCATTTCATGACCAAGGCTGCCGAATACGGCCGCGGCACCTTCACGCTGATCGGCTCGGAGAGCCAGGTGGCGACACGCATGGGCGAGCTCTTCACCAAGCTCGAAAGCCCCGCGATGACCGATATCTCCGCGAGCTTCGAGGCCGCATCGGCAAGCGACATCACCCCAAACCCCATGCCCGATCTCTATCGCGGCGAGCCGGTGGTGCTGACCGCCGAACTCGATGGCACCGCACCCAAAGGCAAGCTGCAGATCCTCGGCAAAGCCGGCGACCAGCCCTGGCGGGTCGAGATGGACATCGCCAAGGCCTCCACCGGCCAGGGTATCGCCAAGCTCTGGGCGCGGCGCAAGATCGATGATCTCGAGGCAAGTGCCGCTGCAATTGCCGATCCCGCCACGCTCGACAAGCGGATCGAGACCGTGGCGCTCGCCCATCACCTCGTCTCCCGCGTCACCAGCCTCGTCGCGGTCGATGCGACGCCCTCGCGTCCGGCCGGCGAGCCACAGGCCGAAACCAGGCTGCCGCTCAACCTTCCGGCCGGCTGGGACTTCGGCAAGGTCTTTGGTGAAGCGCCCGTCGAGAGCGCCCCCGGAAAGGTCTACGAACGCGACGCTGCGGTCGAGAGCCGGACCAAGCTTGCCATGGTGACGGCGGACCGCATGCTGGCGGCACCAACCGCACGGGCGGCAGGCATGATCGCCGAGGCCAACAACCAGGTCACCCTGCCGCAGACGGCAACGGAAGCGGACAAGCAGATCCTGATCGGCCTGATGCTGTTGGCCTTTGCCCTCTTCGCCGGCACGACCTTTGTCTTCTGGCGCGTGCCGATCGCCGCCGTCGTGCTTGCGGGAGTGCGCCGCCGTGGCCGCTGACAACGAAAGGCCCGAGCCAGGCCCGGGCTTTCTCGCCCGCCTCTCGGCGGTCGAGACGATCGTGCTCGCGATCATCGCGCTCATTGCCCTTGCCGGTCTCCTGCTGATCGGCAAAGGTTTCTACATGAAGGCCAAGGCCGAGGTCTCGCAGGTGCTTCTCAAGCGCACTTTCGAGGCGCAGTTGCACGGCAACCCGGATGGCAAGCCCTGGCCCTGGGCCGACTTTCAAACCGCCGCCGAGATCACCGCGCCGCGATTGAACCGCTCTGCGGTCGTGCTCGAAGGCGCGAGCGGCGAAGCGCTCGCCTTCGGCCCCGCCTGGCTGACGACGACGCCCTTGCCCGGCGACGAAGGCACCTCCGTCATCGCCGCGCACCGCGACACGCATTTCCGTTGGCTGAAGGACGTCAATCCCGGCGACCTCCTGGTGCTGACGCGCAAGGACGGCCGCCGCTTCCTGTTCCGGGCCGGCGAAAGCCGCGTCGCCCGCTGGGACGAAAGCGGCATCAACGCATCGGCCACCGGCCACCATCTGGCGCTTGCCACCTGCTGGCCCTTCGATGCGATCGAACAGGGGCCGATGCGCTATATCGTCAATGCCGAGCTCATCGGCGAACAACGGCCGGTGTCGCTGACGACAGGCTCGATCTCGAAATAAACCGCTTTTGATCGGTTGTGACTTGAACCGCTCCGTCTCCCGCTCCAGCGTGCCAGTTGAACGAATCGGCCCGGAGAAGCGCAATGCGGCGAGCGGATGCAGCAGCGTCGAAACAGCTAGGTAGGCGGCGGCACACCCGGTCGCTCGCGGTGCTCGTCGCTTTGGCCGCGATCGCCGCCCCCTTGGGCGCTCACGCCCAAGAGACGCGCGAATTCCCGAGCCAGCACGGCACCCTGCGCGTCGAGACCCTGGCGGCCGGCCTCGAACACCCCTGGTCCGTCGAAGCGCTACCCGATGGAGGGCTGATCGTCAGTGAACGTCCCGGCCGGCTGAGGATCGTGCGCGACGGCAAGGTGTCGAAGCCGCTGAAGGGGGTGCCCAAGGTCGCTGAACGTGGCCAGGGCGGCCTGCTCGACATCGCACTTGACCCTGGTTTCGCAAAGAACAGGACGCTCTATCTGACATTGGCCGCCAATGGCAAAGGCGGCTACGGCACCGCCGTCGTGCGCGCGAAACTTGCCGAAAACGAGAGCGGTCTCACCGAGGTCAAGGAACTCTTCCGGATGAGCAAGTTCACCGGTAAGGGACAGCATTTCGGTTCGCGCATTGCGATCGCGCCCGACGGCAGCCTGTTCTTCGGCATCGGCGACCGCGGTGAACGCGATCGGGCGCAGGACCCGCGCGATCATGCCGGCGCCATCCTGCACATCAACGCCGATGGCAGCGCTCCCGGATCGAACCCCTATCGCGGCGGCACCGGCGGCCTGGCGGAGATCTGGTCGAAGGGTCACCGCAATCCGCAAGGGATCGCCTTCGACCCGAAGGACGGCACGCTTTTGACGGTCGAGCACGGCGCGCGCGGCGGCGACGAGGTCAACAATCCGCAGGCCGGCCACAACTACGGGTGGCCGGTCATCACCTACGGCAAGGACTATTCCGGCGCCGAGATCGGCGAAGGCACGGCGAAGGACGGCCTCGATCAGCCCCTCTTCTATTGGGATCCCTCGATCGCCCCCGGCGCGCTCGCCATCTATCGCGGCAGGATGTTTCCCGAGTGGGACGGCGACCTGCTGGTTGCCGCGCTGAAGTACCAGCTTCTCGCGCGGTTGGAGCGTGACGACAACGGTGCCATCGGCGCCGAAGAACGGCTGTTCGATGGCGAGTTCGGCCGCATCCGCGACGTCGTCGTCGCGCCAGATGGCGCATTGCTGATGGTGACCGACGAGGAAAACGGCGCCGTTCTCCGCGTCTCCAAGGGCGCAAAGCAATAGCAATTGAGCCCGTCGCTGCCGCCTCACGACAGCTGGCCGCGGAACTCCTTGCGGAACATGAACTTCAGTCCCGACCAGACGGCATCGACGGCGCAAACCTTCACGTCGACGAGGCCAAGCGGCAGGAAGATATCGCGCAGCACGTCCTCGCTCAGCGTCGTCGCCACCTTCGACGCTTTCTTCGGCCAGGAAATCCAGAGCATGCCGTCAGGCCTGAGCCGGGCCGCAACCTCCGGCGCGAGCCCGTCCAATTCGGACCTCTGCGTCTCGAACATATGGACATAGTCGTAGTTGCGCCCGCCAGCCGGACCGAGCACGGTTTCGCAACTCGAGAAGCCGGAAAAGTCCGTGATTTCGCTGAGGCCGGGCGGAACGCCGAGAAGCAGCGCCGCCTGCCCGTCCTTCAAACCCAGCTTGCGGGCAAGCGGCGTGCCGGAATATCCGCTGTCATTCATCGCCATCTCCGACGCCCATGACGCTGACGATGAGCCTTGCCCGCCCAGAACGCAACTGCTAGACGGCGCCTGTCCGAGGAGAACCGACATGCCCCGCATTCAGGCCAATCTGCTGCTGTTGATATCAGGCGCGATCTGGGGCGCCGGCTTCGTTGCACAGTCGACGGCCATGGATGCGATCAGCCCGCTGTGGTTCATCACGCTCAGATTTGCGATCGCGACGCTGGTTGCCATGCCCTTGGCCATTTTGGAAACGAAGCGGGCGGCCGAACCGCTCAAGCTGACGACCGTGCGCAATTTCATCTTCATCGGCCTGGCACTCTTTGCCGGCGCAGCGACCCAGCAGTTCGGCCTGCTCGACACCAGCGTCACCAATTCCGGCTTCCTCACCGGGCTCTATGTCGTCTTCGTGCCCGTGCTGACGGTCATCTTCCTGCGCCGCAAGCCGCATTGGGTCATCTGGCCCGGTGCGCTGATGGCTCTCTTCGGCATCTTCCTTTTGAGCGGCGGCACCTTGTCGGCGCTGACCGGCGGTGACTACCTGACGATCCTGTGCGCCCTGTTCTGGGCGGTGCAAATGCTGCTCGTTGGCCTTTTCGCGCCCAGCAGCGGCCGGCCGATGTTGCTGTCGATGACGCAGTTCGCCGTCTGCGCAGTGCTCGGCTTGCTTTTCGCAGTGAAGATGGAGCCGCTGAGCTTTGCGGCTGTCGAAGGCGCTCTCTTCGAAATCCTCTATGCCGGCATCTTCTCGAGCGGCCTCGCCTTCATCCTGCAGGTGGTGGGCCAGCGCTATACCACGGCGCCGCAGGCCGCCATCTTCCTGTCGAGCGAGGCGCTCTTTGCCGCCCTCTTCGGTGTCCTGTTGCTCGGCGAGATCATCACCCCGATCGGCTATGCCGGCTGCGCGATCATCTTCGCGGCAATGCTTGCCGTCGAGATCATTCCCGAACTGACCAAAAATCGGCGCGCGGAAGCTGCAGTCTGAACTGGCCTCTGCGAGCGCAACCGACACTGCGCCATGAACTATATCAGCGACCGGTCCAAACGCCGGACTGGCGCTTTACTTGCTATTGTACCAGGCCATCAAATCGTTGCTTCGCCGCCAGACGCGAAGCGGGTCGCAATCGACCGGTCCAATTCAATACCTGTAGGTTTTCTGCAAGAATCGTACGTAAGAAACGTACGACGCGAGAAGCATCAAACATATCAGAGAGTTGCGAATACCGGACGGCGCCGGCATTCGACTGACCTCCTTGCGGCTGCATCGAAAAACAGCAAAAACCCACTCAATTTTGCGGCGTTCATTTTCAAAAAGCTGTGATTTCAACAGCTTGCGATATATCTTGAAGAAGGGGCAACAGCTGCGGAAATGACCGATTTTTGAGCAATGACAAGACGCAATACCACGCTCGAAAAGTTTTGCTTGCCAATTCAAAATAAACCCATCAATCTTACTCTGTTCGGGCAATCTGCGAACACGGGAAGATCTTGAAATAAAAGCGGGCCGGAGACGCAAAACTCCGGGCGGCCAGACCGGGAAGACGCATGAAAATGCAACTTCTCCAATGGCTGGCTGCGGTAACAGGACCCTTTCCTCAAACGTCGAGAACTGCCTGCCAACGCCCATTCGGGCAAAACTGCAATGCTGCCCGTCCGTCAAACGGGTGGAGAGAAAAGGACCTGACGCATGGCCGAAACTGGCACTGTAAAATTCTTCAACACCGACAAGGGCTTTGGTTTCATCAAGCCTGACAACGGTGGTGCAGATATCTTCGTACACATTTCCGCAGTCCAGGCCTCCGGCCTGAACGGTCTGACGGAAAACCAGAAGGTGAGCTTCGACACCGAACCGGATCGCCGCGGCAAAGGCCCGAAGGCGGTCAACCTGCAGATCGCCGGCTAACGCCGACATCCGCTGACAGATTCAAAGTTGAAGCCCGGCAGGCTTGCCGGGTTTTTTTTGTTCAGGCTCGGTTCACAGTGGCGGCATTAACGTCCTCTCATGAAATCCGGATTGATCCGGTCCATGCGATAGGATTTGAAGCCCATGAACACGTTCATCAAAGCCGCCGTTCTTTCGGTCGCCGCAATCGCCATGATCGTCCCGACCTCCGGCGCCGCGCTGGCAGACCATCGCCATCACCACAACAATGACGATGCATGGGTGGCAGGCGCAGCGGGCCTCGCCGCTGGCGCGCTGATCGGCGGCGCGATCGCCTCGCAGCCGCGTTACAACAGCGGCTACGGCGAGCGCGTCTATATCGATCCGGAACCGGAATACGATTATTACGAGCCGCGCCCGGTCTATCGCCCTCGCCCGGTCTATCAGGCCCGTCCGGTTGTCGTCGATAACTACGGCGGCGGCAGCTATGGCGGCGGTTACCGCTCGCTCGAGCCCTGGACGCCGTCCTGGTACCGTTACTGCTCGCAGCGCTACCGCTCGTTCAACCCGGACAACGGCACCTTCCGCGGTTACGACGGCCGCAGCTACTTCTGCACCGCCGGCTGATCGGCGCAGAGCATACGGAATCACAAAGCCCATGCCTCGATCAAGGCATGGGCTTTTTTCGTGATTACAACGGCAAGCCGTCCTTCTTCAGAGCCCGCGCAGATAGGGATTGGTGCGGCGCTCCTCGCCGATCTGCCCGCCTGGACCGTGGCCGCAGATGAAGCCGACAGTGTCACCGAGCGGCAGGATCTTGTCGCGGATGGAATCGAGCAATTGCTGGTGATTGCCGCCCGGCAGGTCGGTGCGCCCGATCGAACCGTGGAAGAGGACGTCGCCGACATGGGCGAAATTCTGTGCCCGGTTGAAATAGACGACATGGCCGGGCGCATGGCCGGGGCAATGCAGGACCTCGAAGACATGGTCGCCGAACGAAACGGTATCGCCCTCTTCGAGCCAACGATCCGGAATGACGTTCTGGACCTTCATCGCCAGCCCAAAACGCTCGGCCTGGCTCTCGAGCCTTTCGAGCAGCGGCAGATCGTCCTTGTGCGGGCCGATGATTTCAAGCCCGAGCGCATCCTTCAATTCCTTGGCGCCGCCGGCGTGGTCGATATGGCCATGGGTGATCCAGATCGCCTTCAGCGTGATGCCGTTCTCGCGGACCGTCTGCAGGATGAGGTCGACATCGCCACCGGGATCGACGATCACGCCTTCCTTGGTCTCGCTGTCGAACAGCACCGTACAATTCTGCTCGAAATGGGTAACCGGAATGATGCCCGCCTGTAACATGTGCGCCTGCCTCTATGGGATCTGCTGCATGTTTCCTTGCATCGTCGCCGATTGAGGGACAACCCATGCAGCACTTCAAAGTTCTACAGCGATCTTAGCGCGCCCGGCGGGACGCGCGACGCTGTAACTCTCCTATAGCGGCAATTGGCGCCGGTGACAGCGCCAATCAGCGCAGAACGGCGACTTGGCTGGTGGCCGGTTGCGGTGCGGGCCATTGCACTGTGGTCATCAGCAGCGCCGAAATTGCCAGTTCCGCGGCGACGACGATCCTGACCACCGGCTTGAGGCTGCGGGCGGTGAAATTGCTCTGATCCAGCTGAATGTCCTGCATCTTCGTCGCCTCTCCCGCTGCTTGTTTCTTCGGGCCTTGGGCCGCGGCAGCAGAGGAAGAATGTCACGGCGTCACATTTCGTGACGTTCCCGGGGGAACATCCGCGCGCGCGGAGGCGTTTCGCCCTCACCACTAAAGGAGAAAGATAATGTTGAAACTTACCCGCCCCCTGCTGCGAGCCACTGCGGCCGCGGGTTTTGTGCTGACGCTCGGCATGCCGGCCGCCTTTGCCGCCATGACCGCGACCACAGTCACGGACCTCAACATCCGCACGGGTCCGGGCCCTCAGTATCCGACAGTCGGGCTTGCGGCCCGCGGTAGCACCGCGGTCATCGACGGCTGCATCGAAGGCAGCAAATGGTGCCGCATCGACATCAATGGCGTGCGCGGCTGGGTCTATGCGCAATATCTGACGACGGACTTCGGCGGTTCGGCCGTCGTGGTTCAGGAACGTCGCGCCGACCTCGCTATTCCCGCCGTCACCTATGAGGCGCAGCCGAACGATCCGGTGATCGTCAGCAGCGGCGATGAGTTGATCGGCCCGGTCGAAGAGATCGATCCGATCGTGCCACCGGACACCGTGCGCACCTACGTCACGGCGAACCCTGGCGAGACCGTCTATCTCGACGGCGAAGTCGTGGTCGGCGCCGCGCTGCCGCAGACCGTCGCGGTCCGCCGCGTGCCTGACTATAACTACGACTATGTCAGCATCAACGGCCAGCCCGTGCTGGTCGAGCCGGCGACGCGACGCATCGTCTACGTCTATCGATAGGCATTTGTTTCTCCGGCGACCGAGCGGTCGCCGGAGCCTACGGCGCATGCACGAATCATCCGCTTCATTGTGCGAAGACTGAAACCGATCCTTCTCGACGCCGGCGCAAGCTTCTCTGTCTGACGCCACGAAACGCCGCTTCCAGCTGAAATCAAACCATTTCAATGGGCTAGGATCCGGGCACCGGGGCGGTCATTTCATTCAAATTGACAATAATCCAGATTCGGCTTCAACCTATCGGTGCCGGATCATCGGCTTTAGTGGCCCGTCCACGACGAGCCACGACACGGAGGGATCAATGGAAGCATTAATGCCTATCATTACCCAATTGATCGCGGGGGCGGCCGGCGGCAACGCGGCCAGCGCAGTGTTGAAGCAGCAGGCATTCGGTGTCGTCGCACGGACCATCGTCGGCGCGATCGGCGGCCTGGGCGGAGGTTTCCTCATTCAGATGCTCGGCGGCGAAGCAGCCGCGACAGGCCTTGCCATGCAGGCCATCGGCGGCCTCGTCGGCGGCGGCGTGCTGAGCGGTATCGTCGGGCAATTCCTCGGCAAGACGGCCTGACCCCTACCACGATCATATCCGTAGTAAGACAAAAGGCGGCCCCTGGCCGCCTTTTCTGCATTCGAGACAATTGCGGATGCCGTTACTCGGCGGCCGCGGCAACCGGGTAGACTTCCTTCATGTAGTCGTTCATCAGCGTTTCGCAGATCGTCGCCGGCGTGAAGCGATGGGGACCGATTTCGGAAACCGGCGTCACTTCGGCAGCGGACCCCGTGAGGAAGCACTCGCTGAAGCTGGACAGTTCCTCCGGCATGATCGCCCGCTCGACGACCTCGTAGCCGCGGCGCTTGGCAAGCTCGATGACCGTGCGGCGGGTGATGCCGTCGAGGAAGCAATCCGGCACCGGCGTGTGGATGACACCGTCCTTGACGAAGAAGATGTTGGCGCCCGTCGCTTCGGCCACGCGGCCGCGATAGTCGAGCATCATCGCATCCGCATAGCCCTTGGCTTCCGCCGCATGCTTGGAGATGGTGCAGATCATATAGAGACCGGCCGCCTTGGACTTGGAAGGTGCCGTCTGCGGATCCGGGCGGCGATACTCGGCGATGTCGAGGCGAATGCCCTTCAGTTTCTCCGCCGGGTTGAAGTAGCTGCCCCACTGCCAGATGGCGATGGCGACGTTGATGCGGTTGTTCTGCGCCGAAACGCCCATGCTTTCGCTGCCGCGCCAGGCGATCGGCCGCACATAGGCCTCGGAGAAGCCTTGGCGCTTCAGAAGCTCCACGCTTGCGGCGTCCAGCTCTTCCACCGAATAGGGAATCTTGAAGCCAAGAATGTCAGCCGAGTTATGAAGGCGCTGGTTGTGCTCGCTCAGCTTGAAGATACGTCCGCCATAGGCGCGCTCGCCCTCGAAGACCGCGCTGGCATAGTGCAGGCCGTGGGTCAGCACATGTACCTTGGCGTCCTTCCATGCGACGAATTCGCCGTTGAACCAGATCTCTCCGTCCAACTGATCAAAAGGAACCGCTGCCATGGTGTCATCCTCCGGCGCATATGCGCCATTCTTAGTTGATTATCGTCCTGCTTTCAGTTTATCGGCAAACTGATTGAGGGAAAATTCAATTTCGTGATTTTGGATTTGCGATCGGAACGGCGCGGCATATCCTTTCAAGGTGTTGCCAATGCCAAATGTCTCGCTTACCGAGCAAGGACGCTAACGATGCGGTAAAAATATGTCAATAAAGCTGACGTATTTTTCCGAATGTTTCGCAAGTTGCAATCTGGCTGAAAGGAAATGACCGCGTGGCCGGCCAATCCAAAGAGAACACCCGGTATCTCACCGATGCCGCCGCCGATGATGACACGATCGATTTCGAGATCATCGAGTTGCTCTTCTTTGCCTATCGCGACTTCACCTCCGACCCGGATGCGATCCTCGAAAAGAGCGGCTTTGGGCGGGCGCATCACCGGGTCGTCCATTTCGTCGACCGCGAGCCCGGCATGACCGTCGCCGACCTCTTGGACACGCTGAAGATCACCAAGCAGAGCCTCGCCCGCGTGCTCAAGCAACTGATCGATTCCGGCTACATCCGCCAGGAGACCGGCCCTGAAGACCGACGCCAGCGCATGCTCTATACGACTGAGGAAGGCAAGGCGCTGGCGCGTGCGCTGGCCGAGCCACAGTCCCGCCGCATAGCCGATGCATTGGCAAGAACGGGTCCGGGCGCGCGGGAGACGGTCAAACGCTTTCTCGCCGGAATGAAGAACGCCGCAGACTGACACGAGGCTCGCCGCCGGCAGACGGCTCGGGAGCCTGGAACCAGGGAAGCGTGGAATGACGACAAAAGCGACTGTCTCGGACGATGCGGCTCACCTTCTGGTCGTCGACGACGACCGGCGCATCCGCGATCTCCTGAACCGCTATCTGGTCGAGCAGGGATTTCGCGTGACGACCGCGTCCGACGCGGACGAAGCACGGCGCAAGCTGGTCGGCCTCGACTTCGACCTTCTGATCGTCGATGTGATGATGCCGGGCGAAAGCGGCATCTCGCTGACCAACAGCCTGCGCCAGATCAAGACCGTGCCGATCCTGATGCTGACGGCGCTGGCGGAATCGAACTCCCGCATCGAGGGCCTGGAAGCCGGCGCCGACGACTATCTGTCGAAGCCCTTCGAACCGCGCGAACTGGTGCTGCGCATCAACAATATCCTGCGCCGCAACCAGCCGGCCCAAGCGCCCAAGGTCGACCAGGTGATCTTCGGCCCCTACACCTTCTCGGTGGTGCGCAAGGAGCTGAGGCGCGGCGCCGATCACATCCGGCTCACCGATCGCGAGCAGGAGATCATGACGCTGTTTTCGCAGCGCGCCGGCGAGACCATCCCGCGCCACGAACTGATCGGCGACGATGCAGAGGTCGGCGAGCGCACGATCGACGTGCAGATCAATCGCCTCCGGCGCAAGATCGAGGATGATCCGTCCAATCCGGTCTGGCTGCAGACGGTGCGCGGCATCGGCTACCGGTTGAGCGTGGACTGAAATGGCGGGCCTTCCGATGAGCGCGGCAAACCATGGCAAGCTTTGACGGCATAGAGCACGGGGCAACCGGATCGAGCGACAACGCCTGGAGGCGCTTTACCCGTTGGTTGCGCCGCCGCCTGCCGATGGGGCTATACGCCCGTTCGCTGCTGATCGTCATCATTCCGATGGTGCTCTTGCAGTCGGTCGTCGCCTTCATCTTCATGGAGCGCCACTGGCAGCTGGTGACGCAGCGCCTGTCAGCCGCCGTCACCAGCGATATCGCCGCAATCGTCGACCTCATCGACACCTTCCCCGCTGACCGCGACATCAGCGAGATCATCCGCATCGCGCGGGATCAGCTTGATCTCAGCATCTCCGTCGACCCGCCCGGCGAGCTGCCACCACCCAGGCCTAGTCCCTTCTTCGAAATCCTCGACCAGATCCTCGGCGAGGAGATTTCCAACCAGGTCCGCCGCCCCTTCTGGATCGATACGGTCGGCAACTCCAAGCTCGTCGAGATCCGCATCAAGCTCGATGACGGCCGCATCCTGCGGGTCTATGCTCGGCGAAACCAGGCCTATGCCTCCAACACCCACATCTTCCTCGTCTGGATGGTGGCCGCATCGCTGGTGCTGCTGGCGATCGCCATCCTGTTCCTGCGCGGCCAGATCCGGCCGATCCTGGCGCTGACCAAGGCGGCCGAAAGCTTCGGCAAGGGCCAGAAGATCGACGACTTCGCGCCGCGCGGGGCCGACGAGATCCGCCGCGCCGGCCTTGCCTTCATCCTGATGCGCGAACGCATCGAGCGCCAGATCGAACAGCGCACCGCGATGCTGACCGGTGTCAGCCACGACCTCAGAACCATCCTCACCCGCTTCAAGCTGCAGCTGGCGCTCGCCGGCAACAATCCGGATCTCGAAAGCCTGAACCAGGATGTCGAGGACATGCAGAACATGCTGGAGGGCTACCTCGCCTTCGCCCGCAGCGAAGCGGAGGAAGATGTCGGCCAACTGAAACTCAGCGACCTGATGACCCGGCTTGCGGCGGAGGCCGAACTGCTCGGGAAGACGCTGACCACCTCGGTCGAGGGCGAGGACGAGGTTCGGGTCAGGCCGAACGCCTTCACCCGCCTCGTCGCCAATCTCGCTTCGAACGCCTATCGCTACGCCAACACCGTCAACATCGACGCGCGCCACAGCGCCAAATGGGTCACCATCACCGTCGACGATGACGGTCCGGGCATCCCTGAGCGATCGCGCGAGGACGTGTTCAAGCCGTTCTTCCGTCTCGACGAGGCGCGCAATCTCGACAGCTCCGGCACCGGCCTTGGCCTTGCGATCGCCCGCGACATCGCCCGCAGCCACGGCGGCAACGTCACCCTTGGCGACAGCCCGCTCGGCGGCCTGAGGGCAACGGTGCGCGTACCGGCTTGACCTTCACGTATTAACGGGCCACTGCTCGCCCGGGAATTGGGACCGAGGGAGAGAGCTGTGTCGAACGTTGTCGATTGGAACGACTGGGAACGACGGCTGGCTGAACTCTGGGCTGCCTTCGACACCATCGACGCCAAAACCTTCATCGCGCGTATCGAGGCGCTTGCGGCCGAATTGCCGTCGGGACACGCCATAGGCCTGTTCGAACGGGCCTCCGCGCAGGATTCGACCGGCCACGAGACGGAAGCCGAACCTCTCTATCGGCAGGCATTGGAAAACGGTCTCACGGGAATTCGCCGGCGGCGCGCCACCATCCAGCTCGCCAGCACGCTCCGCAATCTCGGCCGCGCTGGCGAAGGCGTCGCCCTGCTCACCGCGGAGCAGACCAAGCCGTCAGACGAGCTCGACGATGCGGTCGCCGCATTCCTGGCCCTGTGTCTGGTCGACGCGGGGCATGCGAAAGAAGCAGCAGCGCTTGCGCTTGGCAGCCTCTCGCGCCACCTCCCCCGCTACAACCGGTCGCTCAAACGCTACGCTGACGCGTTGCTGGCAGACGCGTAAGCGCTAGCGCTGATAGATCGACGTCAGGCCACGGCGTTCGTTGAAGCGATGCCAGGCGTCGATGCGGCGCGGATGGCGGGCGCGCATGACATCGAGCGGCGCGAGCAGTCGGCCCTTACGACCGAGGGCTTTGTCGAGGATCTCGATGATCCGCCGGTTCGGCCAGGGCTTGCGCGTGATCGTCAGTAGCGCCCGGAAGGCTTCATCCTCGCGGCCCGCGCCAAGTTGATGGGCAATCAGCCCATAGGCAAAAGCCGTGGAGCGGCTGACGCCGGCGTGGCAATGCACGAGAATGCGGCTCGAAGCATCCTCCGCCGCCGGCCGCATCGCCTCGAACACCTCGAGGACCAGATCCGGGAAATGCTGCGTGGCGGTCGGGTTTTCCTGGTCGCGCATGCGCACCACCCGGTGGCTGGCATCGGCAATAACGGGCACGTTGGCGTCAGGCAGTTCCGGATCGAGCAGAGACAGCACATGGCTTGCGCGCCAATCGCGCGCGGCATCGGCGGCGCGCCACAGGCAGGAGACCTTGACGCGTTCGGGGATCACTTCGAAGGCGATGGTCATTGGGATCACATCAATTTTTTGCCGTTGGGAACTGGCCGCTCGGTGGCAGCCAGCACGATCGCGCCGGCCTCGTCTGCAAAACCCAGCGTCAGCACTTCGGAGCGAACGGGCCCGATCTGGCGCGGTGGAAAATTGATCACGCCCAGCACCTGCCGCCCGACGAGATCTTCCGGACGATAATGCACCGTGATTTGCGCCGATGACTTTTTAATGCCGATCTCTGGCCCGAAATCGATTTTCAGCTTGAAGGCCGGCTTGCGCGCTTCCGGAAAGGGTTCCGCTTCGACGATCGTGCCCACGCGAATGTCGACACGCTCGAAATCAGCAAATTCAATCGTTTCAGTCACGGCAATTCCCTTTGTGAAAAGTACTCAGTCGCCGGGCTTAAAGCATCGGGCGAGATTCCGGAAGCGCACCGGTATCGGCAGGCTCCCCGTGAAATCTTGCCTCTTCCCAGGGGCGGCGCGCGAACTGCTCGGCAAGGAAATCGACGAAGACGCGCACACGCGGCGGCAGGAAACGCCGGTGCGGATAAACCACGGTGATCGGTTCCGCCTCGGCATAATTACAATCGGTCAGAAGCGGCACCAGCAAGCCCGCCCGGATATCTCCACCGACAAGAATTTCGGAGAGCCGCACGATCCCGATGCCGGCGAGCGCGAGGTGCCTCAGCGCTTCCGTGCTGTTGGCTTCGACGGAACCACGAACACGGATCGCATGCCGGCCGTTGCCATCCTGGAACTCCCAGACGTTGAGGCGGCCATGGGCGGTAATGGCAAGGCAGACGTGCCGTTGCAGGTCATCAGGCGTCTTGGGAACACCGTGCCTTTCGAGGTATCCCGGCGCCGCACAGATGACACGACGGTTCGATGCCAGGCGCCGCGTCACCAGCGTACTGTCGCTTTGCGCCGCAACCCGTATGGCGACATCCGCGTCACCGTTCATGAGATCGACGATCGCGTCGCTGAAATCGAGCTCCAGATCGATCGCCGGGAACCGCTCGATGAAGGCCGGAAGCATGGGCACGATCAGGCGATGACCGAAGGCGCTCGGCAGGCTGACCCGCAGGCGGCCGCGCGGCTCAGCGCCCGGCTGGATCGCAAACTCAGCATCCTCGATATCGCCGAGGATGCGACGGGCCGACTCCGCATAGGCGCTGCCTTCGCTGGTGAGGCTGATGCTGCGCGTCGATCGCTGCAGCAGCCGCACGCCGAGGCGCGCCTCCAGTCGGCCGATGATCTTGCTGACGGCCGATGGTGTCATGCGCAGCCGCCGCGCCGCCGCCGAGAAATCCCCCTCCTCGACGACGGCGAGAAACACCGCCATGGCTTCCTGCCGGTCCATTGCATCTATTCCATTTCGTCACAGATGAACGGAACTTAACATGGATTATCGCGGCCGACGATAGGCTGTAGCTTGGACCTGGAACTCAGACAGCGGAGACCGAGGGGTGACGGAAATGGATGCGCAGCGGAAGGATATGCCGGCGAGCTACCAGCTACATTCCTGGGCGCGACGTCAGCGCAACGCCGCGATCCGCGACATGTGTCGCCGGGCAATGGGCGCGATCTGGAGGTGCCTGTTCGACCGGCATACAGGCCCTGGACAAGGCGCAGGCGCTCCCCCAGGCGCGTCGTAGAGCGACCCTCACGCCGGCGCCATTGCGGCACCGGAGTTTCGTGAGATCAGCCCGCCAGCTCTTCCGCGCGTTTGCGTGCTGCGGCGATCGCCTTGTCGAAAAGCGGCTGCATGCCGTCGTCGGCCATCAGCACGGAGAGTGCTGCCGCTGTCGTACCACCGGGCGAGGTCACGTTCTGGCGCAGCCGCGCCGCCTCGTCTGGGGACTGATGCAACAATTCGCCAGCGCCCGCAACGGTTTCCCGCGCGAGCCGCATGGCGAGGTCCGCCTCGAGGCCGGCCTTGCGGCCCGCCTCCGCCATGCACTCGACGAGGTAGAAGACATAGGCCGGACCGCTGCCCGAAACCGCGGTTACCGCATCGATTTCGGCTTCGGTCCGGACCCATTCGACGGGCCCGCTGACCTTCAGCAGATCGTGAACCTGGCTGCGCTGCGCTTCGCTGACGCGCGCATTGGCAAAGGCACCGGTAACGCCGCGGCCGATCATCGCCGGCGTGTTCGGCATGGCGCGAACCGTGGCGGCAGCAGCAAGGTGGGTTTCGATGAAGGCGAGCGTCTTGCCGGCGGCAACCGAGACAATGACGGTATCCGCACCGACGAGCGGCTTCAACGGCGGCAGCACGGCGTCCATCACCTGCGGCTTGACCGCGAGGAAGATCACGCCCGCCTGAACACCGGATGGCGCCTGGGCCGCATATGTCACGCCGTTGTCGGCAATGAGTTTGGCCATGGCCGGTGGCGGGCCGGGATCGACGACGAGCACGTCGGCACCCCTAACGCCGCTCTTCAGCCAGCCGGAAAGCATGGCGCCGCCCATGTTGCCGGCGCCGACGAGGACGATGGGACCGGAAGCGGCGTTCGCCATGATCAAGCCTCTCCAACCGTTTCGAACAGGACCGCATCGACGGCGCGCTGCGCGTCCATGCCGGACCAAACGACGAATTGAAACGCCTGATAATAGGATTCGCAAGCGTCGAGTGCGCTCGAAAGCAGAACTTCGACCTGCTGATTGGTCGGCTCGGCACCGCCGGCAAGCAGCAGCGACTGGCGGAAGATCACCACTTCCTCCTGGCGCCACAGGTCGAAGTGGCCCATCAGCACCTGCCCGTTGATATGGGAGAGCAGGCGGATGACTTCGTTGACCCGGCTTTCCGGCACCTTGATGTCGAAGGCGCAGGCAAGGTGCAGAGCCTCGAACTCCTCCATCCAGGAGAAGGAAACGTGGTAGTCTGCCCACTTGCCTTCGACCGTCATGGCGATTTCGTCTTCGCCGGATCGCTCGAACGACCAGTCGTTATTTGCGGCCACGAACTCGATCATATCGACCGGGTTGGATTGGCGCTCGACTTCCATTTCCAAAAGGCTCATGCATCACCCTGTATAGGTGTGGCGCAGACGTGCATCATCACGCTCACAAGACGCAACGCTGCAAACCCAACACCGATTACAAACACACTATGATTGCTGAACTCACATCCATCCTGGCTGACTTACCCTGCCCGGAGCTTGCGTGGTTCGTTTCGAATCATCATTTAAAATCAGTGTATAATGGCGGAGTCAGGCTGCCAGCCCCCGGGCCGAAAAATAGCCGGGATGAATCGCGTCCACGTTGTCATTTGGATGAAGCGCGAGAGCTTAACTGACTCTGCCATAAGGGTTTTTTGGCAGTGTCCACAGGTGGAAAACTTTTCAGGTTTTATTAACCAGCCTTAACGCCGTTTCAATCGATCCAGGATTAACGACAGCAAAACGCCCGCGAAACCAGTTCGCGGGCGAAGTAAAAACGCCAAAATACCGTTATTTCGGCGGAATCGCGTTACTTGCCGGCCTCGGCGAGACGCGCTTCCAAAGCCTCAATGCGGGCGAGCAGCGCATCGTTTTCCTCGCGCGCCTTGATCGCCATTTCCTTGACCATCTCGAACTCCTCGCGCTTGACCACGTCGAGCGAGTTCAGTGCGCGTTCGGCCTGTGCGCGGAAGGCGGTCTCGACCTCGCGGCGCACGCCCTGGGCGGCACCTGCGGCATCGGTCATGATCTTGGCAAAGTCATCCAGAATGCGGTTAGCGCCTGTGCTCATCGTCGCGATCTCCATTTCAGCCATCGCCTCGCATTGCGATGCGGTCATGAATTTCAGGTAGGGTCAGCGGCGAGCGGATGCAAGGAAAATCACGTGCCAAATCACGCCGCTGTGTCCGAAGCGCCCCCATCGGCGCCTTGACCCGGCGGAAATCGCTCGCCATGTTCCGCCGAAACGACCGGCCCCTGCACGAGAAATAGGCACGAGAACATATCTTGGAAACTCTAGCGACCCGTCTCGCCATCCTTCCCTTCCCCGAAATCGACCCCGTCATCTTCCAGATCGGGCCTCTCGCCGTCCACTGGTACGGGCTCGCCTATGTCGCAGGCATCCTGATCGGCTGGTTCTATGCGCGCCGCCTGGCGATGAACAACGCGCTCTGGCGCAACGAGACCCCGGCGGTCACGCTGCAGCAACTCGACGATTTCCTGCTCTGGGCCGCCGGCGGTATCGTACTCGGAGGCCGCATCGGCTACATCCTCTTCTACGACCTCGGCTCCGTTCTCGCCAATCCGATCCGCGCCATTGAGATCTGGAACGGCGGTATGTCGTTCCATGGCGGCTTTCTCGGCACGACGCTCGCCATGATCATCTTCGCGCGGCGCAATGGCATCGTTCTCTGGAGCCTGTTCGACATCGTCGCGGCCGTCGTCCCGATCGGCCTGTTTTTCGGCCGCATTGCCAATTTCATCAATGGCGAACTCTGGGGCCGTCTCTCTTCGATGCCCTGGGCAATCGTCTTCCCGACCGGCGGGCCCTTTGCCCGTCACCCGAGCCAGCTTTATGAAGCAGCCCTCGAGGGCCTCGTGCTGCTCGGCGTGCTTTCCTGGTTCATCTACCGTCGCCAGGCGTTGAAATCCCCGGGCCTCGTCACCGGCATCTTCGTGCTTGGCTATGCCTTGAGCCGCATTTTCGTCGAATTCTTCCGCGAACCGGACGCGCAGATCGGCTATCTTGTCGGTGGCTGGCTGACGATGGGCATGGTGCTTTCGCTGCCGATGGCGCTCGCCGGCATCTGGGCGATAACCCGGGCGCGGCGCGCAGCCGCCTGAGAGCGGATAAGGCAAGGGCGTGCGGCTTCCGGCCGCCTCCCGCTAACTGGACGAAGGCATGACGACACCACTTGCGGACAAGATCAAGGCGCTGATCAAGGCTCACGGGCCGATCAGCGTCACCGATTACTTCTCGCTTTGCCTCGCGGATCCTGAACACGGCTACTACCGGGTTCATGAACCCTTCGGCAAAGAGGGCGATTTCACCACGGCGCCGGAGATCAGCCAGCTCTTCGGAGAGATGATCGGCGTCTTTCTCGTCCACGCCTGGCAGCAACACGGCAAGCCCGAAGGCGCGGTGATCGCCGAGATCGGCCCCGGCCGCGGCACGATGATGGCCGACATGCTGCGTGTGGTGCGTCGCCTCGCACCCGAGCTCTATGCCTCCGCCAGCATGCATCTCGTCGAGACCAGCGAGCGCCTGCGCAAGATTCAGTCCGAAACCCTGGTCGCCCATGGCAACAAGGTCGAGTGGCATGCAAGCTTCGAGACTTTGCCCGATGGCTTCCTGCTGCTTGCCGCCAACGAGCTGTTCGATGCCATTCCGATCCGGCAATTCGTGCGCACCGCGCAAGGGTTCCGCGAGCGCATGGTCGGGCTTGATGCCGATGACCAACTGACCTTTGCTGCCGGCGTCGCCGGCATCGATCCGGGCCTCTTGCCGACGCCGGCGCAGGGTTTGGCCGAAGGCACGATCTTCGAGATCGCCCCTGCCCGCGATGCTGTCATGTCCGCCCTTTGCGAGCGGCTGAAGATCAGCGGCGGCACCGCCGTGATCATCGATTACGGCCATCTTGCCACCGGCTATGGCGATACGCTGCAGGCCGTTCGCGATCACGAATATGATCCGCCACTCGCCAATCCGGGCCGGGCCGATCTCACCAGCCATGTCGATTTCGAGCAGCTCGCCCGCCGCGCCGAGACCGACGACGTGCAGATCAACGGCCTTGCGCACCAGGGCGATTTCCTGGTCGGTCTCGGTCTGCTGGACCGCGCCGCGGCACTCGGTCGCGACAAGGATGCGCTCACCCAAGAGGGCATTCGCCAGGACGTGGAAAGGCTCGCCGGCGCCGGTGTCGGAAAAATGGGGGAATTGTTCAAGGTTCTCGCCGTGAGCAGCCCTCCGGTGCCGCTGTCGCCCTTCCGCAAGCCGAAGCCCTGAGCGCACAGCCTACAGCGCCGCGCGTCTTATCGGACGCGCAAAGGTCGCTGTGGCACTTTGAGTTGTTGCATGTTTTTATCCTTAAATCGGCTAGGATTTAAGGAAATATGCAGTAGCGCACGGTTCAGCCGTAAAGATAGTTCGGGAGCCAGAGAGTTATCCCGGGCCAGAGATACATGATGACCATGCAGAGCACGACGATCAGCATATAGGGCATCATGCCGGCGAAGATCTGGTTGATCGTCACATGCGGCGGCGCGACACCCTTCAGATAAAAAGCTGACATCGCGACTGGGGGCGACAGAAATGCCGCCTGCAGGTTGACGAAGACGAGAACGCCCCAAATCACCGGATCGATGTCGAAGTGCTTTAGCAGCGGCAGAAAAATCGGCACAAAGATGATGATGATCTCGGTCCACTCGAGCGGCCAGCCGAGCAGGAAGATGATCGCCTGCGAAAGAATCATGAATTGTACCGGCGTCAGATCGAGCGATAGCACCCATTGCTCGATCAGCGCCTGGCCGCCAAGTATGGCGAAGACGGCAGAAAACAAGGCCGAGCCCACGAAGAGCCAGCACACCATGGCCGTTGTCTTCGCCGTCAGGAACACCGCTTCCTTTGTGCGCTTCCAGTTGAGCGTCCGGGCCTGGAATGCGAGCAGGAAAGCCCCCGCCGCGCCGACGGCCGCAGACTCGGTCGCCGTGGTGATCCCGAAGAGGATTACGCCGAGCACGACTATGGTGAGGATGGCGAGCGGCATGACGGAGGAGATCAAAAGCTTCACCACCTGCAGCCGCTCCGCACTCATATTGCGGTAGTAGCGGACGAGCACCACCGCAGCGATCGTGGCAATCAACCAGAAGGACACGTAGAAGCTTGTCGCCGGCCCGTTGATCGCGGTCGGCGCGGCATCCGCCGCCGGTGCCCCGAGCTGTTCCAGCCCTTCCGGCGCCTCCGCCTCCGCCGATGCCTGCGGATGGATGACGACATACCACCATACGAGCGCCATCGTAAAAGCCGTCAGTGCTAGCGGGACCAAGGCAGCGCAGAAATTCTTGACGAGAGCCCAATAGGTGAGAGACCCCTCCTCGGTTTCGAGAGCCAGCGCCCTTGCCGGTGAGACTAGTGCGCGAGAGAGCCCGGCCAGCATGTTGTGCGAGTACGACGCTTGCAGGCCCCGCATCCACGCGCTGACGGGCACTTTGGTCTGCTCCGCAGGCAGCGGCGGAGCGATCTTGGGGCTGATGAGCGCCCAGCCGAGAATATAGGCGAGGTAGAGCAGCGCGAGGAAAAACCCGGGGAACATGGCAGCGGCGTAGAGCTTGACAACGGATTGTCCCGCGACTGCGGCATAGACGATGATCATCACCGAGGGCGGGATCAGAATGCCGAGGGTACCGCCCGCCGTGATCACACCGGAGGCAAGCTTCACGTCATAGCCGGCGCGTAACATCGGATTGAACGCAATCACGCCCATCAGCACGACCACCGCACCGACGAGGCCGCTGGCGATGCCCCAGAAGGTACAGACGATGAGGGTAGCGACGGCGAGCGACGCAGGCACCCGCTTGAATGCGAGCTGAATGCTGTAGAACATCTTGTCGACCAGCGCACCCCGCTCCATCACGTAGCCCATGAGCACGAACAACGGGATCGAGATCAGAACGTCATTGGTCATCGCCCCATAGGTACGCTGCACCATCAGGTCGAAGACGCGATTGTCGATCCAGTGCTCGGCCGGATTGTAGAAGGCGTAGAAGCCGAAGAGCATGCCAAGCCCCATCAGCGTAAACGCCGTCGGAAACCCCATCATGATGACCACCACGATGAGCATCAGCATCGTCAGTCCGAGGAGTGGATCGCTCACGTCTCGCCGTCTCCCCCCATTCCCCGTTGCCGCGCCGCCCTGTCGATCGCCTGCGCACGCTCGATCGCAGCCTCGCGCGTTTCCGCGTCGACATGCTCGCTGTGCTCAAGCTGCTCGGCGACGACGTCGAGCTCCTCCACATCCTTGAGCCGACTTGGCCATTCGCCGGTCCGCAGGCAAACGATGCAGCGCGTGATCTCGGCCAGCCCCTGAAGCAGGACGAAACCGCCAGCGACCGGAATGACGGTTTTGAAATAGTAGATAGGCGGCCCCTCCGCCGTCACGGTCGAATGCTCGCCGATCCGCCAGGAAAGTGCTGCATAATCGTAGCCGGCGTAAACGAGCGCGGCGACGCCGGGCAGGAAGAAGAGGACGTAGAGGACCAGATCGAGGGCGGCTTGCGTGCGCGGCCTCATGGAGCTGTAGAGGAAGTCGCCGCGTACATGAGCATTCTGCGCCAAGGCGTATGCCCCCGCGAGCATGAACAGCGAGCCATAGAACATGTTGCTGGCATCGAATATCCAGGCCGTCGGCATGTTCAGGATGTAGCGTTTGACGACCTCTACGCAGACCATCGTCATCAGCCCGATAATCAGCCAGGCTGCGGCTTTACCGATCCACACGCTGGTCGCATCGACCCTGAGCAGAAAATGCTGAACGTTCACGCATGCCCCCCGCTGCAAGAGGGGCGCTACAGCGGCGCGCCTTTCAAGAACGCACAGAGTTCGCTGTAACGCTTTGATTTATCGAATAGTGTGATCCTTCGACTGTCTCCGATGTGCGAAATGAGATGAGCCGGTCTTCCGCCTGAATCCCGTCTGATTGACGCGAAGCGGCCGTGCCTCAGAGATCCTTCGCCACGCCGTCCTGTCCGAAGTAGTGGTCGAATGCCAGCCGCCGACTGACGACGGTGTCCTGTTCCCAGCGCGTGGCCCGCTCGGCAAAAACGAGCTGGGACTGGAGCACTTCCTTGAACAGCGGGTTTTCCGCTGCCTTCTTCTTCACCACCTCGTCGTAGACCTCCAGTTGCTTCTTGAGAATTGCCTCCGGGGTCTTGTAGAACTTGACCTTGTCGACGGTCTGCATCTCCCGGTAGTCCGTGGAATAGCGATCGATCGCCTTCCAGGCCATATCCTGAGATGCCGCCTCGACGGCGTTGGTGATGATCGCCTTCATCTGATCAGGTAGACCGTCGTACTTCGGCTTGTTGAACATCACTTCGAACTGCTCGCCATTCTGGTGGTAGCTCTGCAGCATGCAAATCTTCGATACATCCGGGAAACCGAGCACCCGGTCGGACGAGGCGTTGTTGAACTCGGCCGCGTCGATCAGGCCTCGATCGAGCGCCGCAACGATTTCGCCGGCCGGCAGCGCGTTGACCGCCGCGCCGAGGCCGGTGAAGACATCGATCGAGATGCCCACGGTACGGAACTTCAGGCCCTGAAGATCCTCGGGCTTTGCGACTGGCTTCTTGAACCAGCCAAGCGGCTGGGTCGGCATCGGCCCATAGGGGAACGAGACCACGTTGGCGCCAATGGATTCATACAGTTTTGCGAGTAGTTCCTTGCCGCCGCCGTATTTGTGCCAGGCGAGCAGCATGTTGGCATCCATGGCGAAACCCGGGCCAGAGCCCCATAGCGCGAGCGCCGCCTGCTTGCCGTAATGGTAGACGAGGACGCCGTGACCGCCGTCCAACGTTCCTTGCGATACGGCGTCGAGCAGGCCGAAGGCCGGCACCACGGCACCAGCGGGCAGCACTTCTATCTTCAAATCGCCACCGGTCATATCATTGACCTTCCTGGCGAAGTCGAGCGCGAATTCGTGAAAGATGTCCTTGGATGGCCAGGTGCTTTGCCAGCGCATGCTGATCGGCCCCTGCGCCTTGACAACGCTAGGCGCGGCGACCGTTGCGACCCCCGCTATTGCCGCACCGCCCAGGAATTTGCGACGCGAAATCCGTCCCTCGATATGGGTTCTTCGCTTCATATGCTCCTCCCGAAGGCACAAGCATTTCTTGCTATATTAGATAATACTCTTATGCAGAGCCCCACGCAAAGATTGCACGCAGCGTCGCTCAAAAGCCTGCAGGTAAGGCGCCATCCCGACCTCTTGTTTTTCCGCGGGCCTCGTGCAGATGCGGGCGTCGAAGGAAGGCGTTTTCGTCAGCGCGTAGCGGCGGTGGCCGAGCGATGACTGCCCCTCGAAATCACAGGCCGCTGGCTCCCCCTATCGTTCGGGAATTGACAGCCCAGCCATCGCGGGTCAACATCGCGCCGGCAAATCAGCCGCCAGTCGCCGGGCCGGAGCGCGCCCCCAAACCCATTGAATTTATTCATAAAGCAAAGGCAAATATACCGATGCAGCATGACGCCGCGCTTTCTCCCGTGCAGAGCTCGCTTTTCGGCGAGAAGGTCGGGCCGGCAATCGCCCATGGCTATTTCACCCGCCAGGGCGGCGTTTCCGAAGGGCTCTATCGCGGCCTCAATGTCGGCCTCGGTTCGAAGGACGAAAGAGCCCATGTCAACGAGAACCGCACCCGCGTCGCGGGCTGGTTCGGCGCGCCGCTGGAACGGCTGGCGACGGTTCATCAGGTCCATTCCCCCAACGCCATCGTGGTCGACGAAAGCTATGACGGTAGCCGCCCTGAGGCTGATGCGCTGGTGACGGCGACGCCCGGTATCGTGCTCGGCGTGCTATCGGCCGATTGCGGCCCGATCCTCTTTGCCGACGCAGAAACCAATATCATCGGCGCCGCCCATGCCGGCTGGAAGGGCGCGCTTGGCGGCGTGCTCGAGAGCACCATCGACGCGATGGTCTCGCTCGGCGCCCGGCGCGATCGCATCGTCGCCTGCCTCGGCCCGTCGATCAGCCATCGCAACTACGAAGTCGGTGCCGAATTCGTCGAGCGCTTCGTCTCGGCGAACGACAGCTACGCAACCTATTTCAGGCCGTCAGACCGCGACGGCCACGCAATGTTCGACCTGCCGGGTCTCACGATCAAGCGGTTGACCGAAGCAGGCGTAGCAGCCGAAAATCTCGATATCTGCACCTATGCCGACGAGGAGCGCTTCTTCTCCTACCGTCGGACGACACACAGGCAGGAACCGGACTACGGCCGGCAGATTTCCGCCATTTGCATACGGGGGACCTGACATGGCGCTTCAATTTGCCCAGGAAGAATATGCAAGCCGCCTCGATCGGCTGACGGAGAAGATGCGCGAGGAGAAGCTCGATGCCGTGCTGCTCTTCGCCCAGGAGAGCATGTACTGGCTGACGGGCTACGACACCTTCGGCTACTGCTTCTTCCAGACGCTGGTTGTGAAGAAAGACGGCTCGATGGTCTTGCTGACGCGCTCGGCCGACCTGCGCCAGGCACGCCACACCTCCAATATCGAACGCATCGAGATCTGGGTGGACCGGGCCAATGCCGATCCGACCCTGGATCTCAAGAACCTCTTGAGCGAACTCGACCTGCTCGGCTGCCGCATCGGCGTCGAATACGATACGCACGGCATGACCGGCCGCGTCGCCCGCCTGCTCGACCGCCAGATCCAGACCTTCGGCGAGATAATCGACGCCTCGTACCTCGTCAGCCGTCTGCGCCTCATCAAGAGCGACGCCGAGATCGCCTATGTCGAGAAGGCAGCAAGCCTGGCCGACGATGCGCTCGACGCCGCGCTGCCGCTGATCCGTCCCGGCGGCAACGAAGCCGACATCCTCGCCGCGATGCAGGGCAAGATTCTGGCCGGCGGCGGCGACTATCCGGCCAACGAATTCATCATCGGCTCCGGCGCCGACGCGCTGCTCTGCCGCTACAAGTCCGGGCGCCGCGTGCTTGACAGCCAGGACCAGCTCACCCTCGAATGGGCCGGCGTCAGCGCCCACTATCATGCGGCGATGATGCGCACCGTCGTCATCGGCGAACCGACCAACCGTCACCGCGAACTCTACAGCGCCTGCCGCGAAACCATCCAGGCGATCGAGATGGTGCTTCGTCCCGGCAACACCTTCGGCACCGTCTTCGACATGCATGCCAAGATCATGGACGAGCGCGGCCTCGCCCGTCACCGCCTCAACGCCTGCGGCTATTCGCTCGGCGCCCGCTTCTCGCCCTCCTGGATGGAGCACCAGATGTTCCATCTCGGCAACCCGCAGGAGATCGAGCCGAACATGTCGCTGTTCGTGCACATGATCATCATGGATTCCGACAGCGGCACCGCCATGACCCTCGGCCAGACCTACCTCACCACCACGGATACTCCGCGCCCGCTGTCGCGCTATGGCCTGGACTTCATTTCTGCTTAGGGAAATCCGCCTAGAATTGCTTTGAACTGGCAGACGACAGGAGACGTTTCAAAAACTGCCGCGAAGAAAACGGACGGTTTGAACATGCGAAAGCTCACCACGCCTATCGTTGGCCTCGGACTCCTCGTCGCCCTGGCTGGCTGCAACAGCACCGACATGCTGACGCCGCAGGTCGACGTCGGCGCGGGAACCTTTCGCTCGCCGCCGGTGACGCAATCCGACCTCGACGCCATGTCGGCTGAGACCGCCGTCGCCCCAGTGCAGCGCGAACCCGTCAGCCAGACCACCGCCTACTCTCCTCAGCCGGCCCCTTCGAACACGCCGACGGCCTATGCCAGCGGCGATGCGACCTATACCGATCCGGCCGGCACGTTCGAGGCCCAGGCAAGCCGGCTTGCCGCCGGTTCAGCACCCGTCCAGAACACGATCCAGAACCAACCGCCCCCGGTACAACAGACGCCAGTGCAACAGACCGCAGCCGCTGCCGAAGAGATCCAGAACGAGCCGAGCGTCGCTTCGCTGCCGAAGGCAAGTGCCGCCGCCAGCGGCACGATCCGGTTCCTGCCGATCATCGGCGCACCGGTCCAGGCGGTCACGCCGCTCTCCAAGCAGCTTGGGGCCGAAGCGCGCGCACACGGCCTGACGATCAAGGGCTCTGGCGATGCCAGCAGCGAACATATCCTCAAGGGCTACTTCTCGACGCTCAAAGACGGCGACAAGACCACCGTCGTCTATGTCTGGGATGTGCTCGACGGCAGCGGAAACCGCCTGCACCGTATCCAGGGACAGGACTCGGTTCCCGGCGGCGGCGCCGACTTGTGGAGCGGAGTCCCGGCGGCAACCATGCAGGGAATCGCGACGAAAACCATCAACGCCTACCTCGAATGGCGGCAATCTCAGGCCGGTTGATGCAAAGTTTTTAGGATATTGGCCTTCGCGGCGCAGCATTCCCCTTGCATTCAAGTTCAGTCTCGCTAAAAAGCGGCCGATCAGCTCTGAACGGCGGCCATCCGCAAAGAATGTCCGCGATTGGAATGGCTCTCGGAATCTGCGCGGAACACACCGCTCCCGGAAAAGTACCGGACGGTGACCGCGCCAGCTCAAGGCGGTCCGTCAATGAAGGTTTTCGCAGGCAATTCGAACCGGCTGCTGGCCGAAGCGATCTGCAACTATCTCAACCTGCCTCTCGGCAAAGCGGCGGTACGCCGGTTCGCCGATCAGGAAATCTTCGTCGAGATCGGCGAAAACGTGCGCGGCGAGGATGTGTTCATCATCCAGTCGACCTCTTTCCCCACCAACGATCACCTGATGGAACTGCTCATCATGATCGACGCGGTGCGCCGCTCTTCCGCTCGCCGCATCACCGCAGTGCTTCCCTATTTCGGCTATGCCCGCCAGGATCGCAAAGCCGGTCCGCGCACGCCGATCTCCGCCAAGCTCGTCGCCAACCTGATCACCGAAGCCGGCGCCGACCGCGTTCTGACCCTTGATCTTCACGCCGGGCAGATCCAGGGCTTCTTCGACATCCCGACCGACAATCTCTATGCGATCCCGATCCTGGCGCGCGACGTCAAGGAAAACTACGACCTCAAGAACGTCATGGTCGTTTCGCCCGACGTCGGCGGCGTGGTGCGCGCCCGCGCGCTTGCCAAGCGCCTCGACTGTCTGCTGGCCATCGTCGACAAGCGTCGCGACCGTCCCGGTGAATCGGAAGTCATGAACGTCATCGGCGACGTGAAGGGCAAGGACTGCCTGCTGATCGACGACATCGTCGACTCGGGTGGCACACTCTGCAACGCGGCCGAAGCGCTCCTAAAGAACGGCGCAACCAGCGTCACGGCCTACATCACCCACGGCGTTCTCTCCGGCGGTGCGGTTGCCCGCGTCACTTCGTCGATGCTGAAGGAACTGGTCATCACCGACTCGATCCAGCCGACCACGGCCGTCCAGTCCGCCCACAACATCCGCGTGATCACCACCGCTGGCCTGCTTGGCGAAGCCATCAGCCGCACCAGCCAGGAAGAGTCGGTTTCGAGCCTCTTCGACTGAGGCCATTCCCAACTCGGCAATTCATAAACGCCGGCGCCAACGCGCCGGCGTTTTTCTTTGTGGGATGCGATTACCTGCCCAGCGCCTGCACCACCGGCTGGTCGACGAGGTTGTCGATGAACCAGTTCGGATAAACAGGCACCGGCACCGTCTCGGCGTCGAGCGTCGCGATCTCCGCTTCCGTCAGAACGAGATCCGCAGCGCCGAGATTGTCCTTGAGCTGGTGCGGCTTGGAGGCTCCGAGAAGCACGCTCGTCACCGCTTTCTTCGAAAGCAGCCAGGCGATCGCCACCTGCGCCACGCTTGCCCCATGCTGATCGGCGATCCCGCGCATGCATTCGACCAGCTTGAAGCCCTGTTCCTTGTCGAAGGGCAGGATGTCGAAACCGGAATAGCGGTTGTCGGGGTCGCCGAGATTTTCGCGCGTGTATTTGCCCGAGAGAAAACCCGATGCCAGCGGGCTCCAGACAGTCAGCCCCAACCCGTAGCGCTGCATCATCGGGATGACGTCACGCTCCACGTCGCGGCCGAGCAAGGAATAATGCATCTGGCCATGGGTGAAAGGAGCCAAGCCGTTGGCCTTCTGGATCTCAAGCGCGGCCGCCACCTTCCAGGCCGACCAGTTGGAAAAGCCAATGTAGCGCACCTTGCCGGAGCGAACGACCGCATCGAGCGCGAGAAGCGTTTCCTCGAGCGGCGTGCGGGGATCTTCCTTGTGAACGATGTAGGCGTCGATCCAGTCGGTGCCGAGACGCTTCAGGCTCTGATCGACCGACCAGAGGATGTGGCGGCGCGAAAGACCGGCTTGGCTGAGTGGCGTTCCGGTGCGGAAGCCGACCTTGGTGGCGATCACCACCTCGTCGCGACGGGACTTGAGCGCCTCGCCGAGGATGCGTTCCGACTGCCCGGAGGCATAGGCGTCGGCCGTATCGAAGAAGTTGATGCCGGCATCCAGCGCCTGTCCCACAAGGGCATCGGCCGCTTCGGCATCGGTCTTGTAGACGGCGCCGAGGCTGCGATCGCCGGCGGTGAAGGTCATGGCGCCGAAGGCAAAGCGCGAGACCACCAGACCGGTGTTTCCAAGCGTCGTGTATTGCATGTCGTTCTCCATCCTTTGCGAGAGGCAGGTTCGAATTGGGAACACCATGCCAAAGTTGATTGCCGCAAAAAACTACCGTCACCTTGATAGGTTTGGAAGAAATGCTTCATAATCGAAGGATGGCAAACGACCCCTTCAACGGACTGAGAGAATTTCTGGCAGTTGCCGAGAGCAGCAGCTTCACAGCCGCGGCAGCGACGCTCGGCGTTACGCCCAATGCCGTCAGCCAGACGATCAGGGCGCTCGAAGCCCGCCTCGGTCTCCAGCTCTTCGTCCGCACCACGCGGCGCGTCGCCCTCACCGAAGCCGGTAGCGCCTTCCTGAAGCGCGTGCGCCCTGCTGCCTCCGAGATCGCCGATGCCTATGAGTTGCTCGGCGATTTTCGCGACCGGCCCATGGGCAATCTCAGGCTGACCGTGCCGCGCATGGCGATCCCGCTGGTGCTGACGCCGCTTTTGCCGCGCTTCCGCCAGGCCTATCCGGACGTTTCGGTGGAAATCTCGATCGACGATGCGGCTGTCGATATCACCGAGCGCGGTTTCGATGCCGGCATCCGCATCGGCGAGGCGGTCGAACGGGATATGATCGCGGTCCGGCTGACGCCCGACATCACCTGGGCGGTGGTCGGCTCGCCGTCCTACTTCGTGAAACAAGGTCGGCCGCAAACGCCCGAAGAGCTGACACGCCACGAGGCGATCCGCTATCGCTACCCGGCATCCGGCACGATCTACCGCTGGGAGTTCGAGCGGGAGGGACGCGACTTTTCCGTCGACGTACCCGGCGGGCTGACGGTCAACGATTTCCAGATGCTCGTGGAGATGGCGCAAGCCGGCACCGGGCTTGCCTACCTGCCGGACCTTTCGGTGTGCGACGCTGTCGCAAGCGGGCGCCTTGAACGGGTGCTCGAAGCCTACCTGCCGAGGTCGCCAGGCCTCTTCATCTATTTCCCCGCCAAGGCCCAAACCCAACCCAAACTGCGCGCCCTTCTCGATTTGACGGCAAAGGTCGCGCGGGAGCGGAAGTAGGTCGCGTCAGCGCCCGCGAAAGACCACGACGCAAGCCTCGCCGCCGCTGAACAGCCGTGACCGCGTGAGAAATCGCTTTTCCCGCCCGTTGTCGAGCGAGAACATGCCCCCCCGCCCCGGCACCACGTCGATGATCAGTTGCGTGTGCTTCCAGACCTCGAACTGGCTGGCGCTGATATAGACCGGCACGCCGCCGATCTCGCCGAGCTTCACGTCGTTGTCGCCGACGATGTAATCATCCGCCGGGTAGCACATCGGCGACGAGCCATCGCAGCAGCCGCCGGACTGGTGAAACAGGATATCCGGATGGTCGCGCCGGATTTCGGCAATGAAATCGAGCGCTGCGTCCGTCGCAAGCACGCGCGGTTCGTTGATCCCGATGGTTCCTGTCACCTCGGCGGACATCGCAAGCCTCCCTGCTCCCACTGCGTATCGTTTGATGTTGGTCGGCTGAGGCGCGGGTGGAGAGCACACCTCAGCCGCCGCACGAGCCAGAGGAAAGGTGGAGATTACCTTCCCTCTGGCTTCTGTTGCCCTCCCCGACGGCGGGGAAGGCAGGGTCCGATCAGAAGAAGCCGAGCGCCTTCGGGCTGTAGCTCACCAGCATGTTCTTCGTCTGCTGGTAGTGATCGAGCATCATCTTATGGGTCTCGCGGCCGATGCCGGACTGCTTGTAACCGCCGAAGGCCGCATGCGCCGGATAGGCGTGGTAGCAATTGGTCCAGACGCGGCCGGCCTGGATTTCGCGGCCGAAGCGGTAGCAACGGTTGGCATCACGGCTCCAGACACCGGCACCGAGGCCATAGAGCGTGTCGTTGGCGATCTCCAGCGCTTCTGCCTCGGTCTTGAAGGTGGTGACCGAAACCACGGGCCCGAAGATCTCCTCCTGGAAGACCCGCATTTTGTTGTGCCCGCGGAAAACCGTCGGCTTGACGTAGAAGCCTTCCGACAGTTCGCCTTCGAGCACGTTGCGGCCACCGCCGGTGAGCACTTCGGCGCCTTCTTGGCGGCCGATGTCGATGTAGGAGAGGATCTTTTCGAGCTGTTCGCTCGATGCCTGCGCGCCGATCATCGTGGCGCTGTCGAGCGGATTGCCCTGGCGGATCGCCTCGACGCGTTTCACCGCCCGCTCCATGAAGCGGTCATAGATGCTCTCCTGCACCAGCGCGCGGCTCGGGCAGGTGCAGACCTCGCCCTGGTTCAGCGCGAACATGGCAAAGCCTTCGAGCGCCTTGTCGAAGTAATCGTCATCCTCCGCGAGCACGTCGGCAAAGAAGATGTTCGGCGACTTGCCGCCGAGCTCCAGCGTCACCGGAATAAGGTTCTGGCTGGCATATTGCATGATCAGCCGGCCGGTGGTCGTTTCGCCGGTAAAGGCGATCTTGGCGATGCGCGGGCTGGTAGCGAGCGGCTTGCCGGCTTCAAGACCGAAGCCGTTGACGATGTTGAGCACGCCCGCCGGCAAGAGATCACCGACGAGATCGGCCCAGACGAGGATCGAGGCCGGCGTCTGTTCGGCCGGCTTCAGGACGACGCAATTGCCGGCGGCCAGCGCCGGAGCCAGTTTCCAGGCGGCCATCAGGATCGGGAAATTCCAGGGGATGATCTGGCCGACGACGCCGAGCGGTTCGTGGAAGTGATAGGCGACCGTGTCGTGGTCGATCTCGCCGATCGTGCCTTCCTGGGCACGAATGCAGGCGGCGAAGTAGCGGAAATGGTCGATGGCAAGCGGAATGTCGGCCGCCATGGTCTCGCGGATCGGCTTGCCGTTGTCGAAGGTTTCGGCCCGCGCCAGCAGTTCGAGATTGTCCTCCATGCGGCCCGCGATCTTCATCAGGATGTTGGAGCGCTCGGCGGCAGACGTCCGGCCCCATTTCTCTCGGACGGCGTGGGCGGCGTCGAGCGCCAGCTCGATATCGGCGACGTCCGAGCGCGCCACCTGGCAAAGCACGCCGCCGGTCACCGGCGTCGTGTTGTCGAAATAGCGTCCGGCCACCGGCTCGCGCCATTCGCCGCCGATGAAGTTGCCGTATTTCTGCCTGAATGGGCTTTCGACGATCTTCTGATGCAACATGGTCTTTCCTCCCTGAGAACCAGCAACGGGGCTGTGAGAAGGAAGGTGCGACTGAACGTGCGTCTTCGATAGTGAGGCGCAAGCACCAGCGACGCGATGTGTTTCAGAATTGAGACAGGCGGGCTTGGATACCGTGCTGCAGTGCAGCAAACTGGGCGGCAAGTCTGCGGTTGCTTCAGTCAACGTTTGCCCCTCATCCCCCTGCCGGGACCTTCTCCCCGTCGTCACGGGGAGAAGGGGCAAGCGGCATGCTCCCCATTCCCCCAAGGATCAGGGCCACCACAATCGCAAAGACCGCTCGGGGCCACGCCCCCTCTCCCCGTCTGCGGGGAGAGGGTTAGGGTGAGGGGCAGCCTTCAGATGGGTAGGAAGATCAGTTGACCTGGAGCCGCTTCATCTTGCGGTAAAGGGTGGCGCGGCTGATGCCGAGCAGCTCGGCCGCCATGGAGACGTTGCCGCTGGCACGGGAAAGAACACGCCGGAGCGCCGCGCGCTCCGCATCGGGAAGCTCGGCGGCATCGCCTGACGTGTCCTCTCGAAGAAGGTCGGAGGCCGGAACCCCGGCGGCGATGCGCCGGTCGTCGAGGTCGAGCCATTGCCGTGCGGCACGCGTTGCACCGAGCACGAGGTCGTCGCGGTCGACGGCAAGGAGCGCCGGCCCGGCTCGATCCACTGGCACCAGCACGATGCGCGCACCGGCGAAGGCACGACGGAAGAGGCCGGCCTCGATGCGCGCGGCCGCGTCACGAACCGCCTGCGACAGGATCGACATGGTGATCTCGGAGGCATCGTCACGGCAGGTTGAAATGTCGATGGCCGCCGCCAATCGCCCGCGATGATCGCGGATCGGCGCGGTCGCGCAGCTCAAGCCGATATTGCTGCTCAGGAAATGCTGATCGCGCTGGATGACGACGGCGCGCTCATCGGCGATCGCCGTGCCGATGCCGTTGGTGCCCACATTCGCCTCGCTCCAGACCGTTCCCGACCAGAGCCCGACGCCGCGAAATTCAGCGTCGTCGCCGACCGCTCCGCGCCGCTCGAGCGCCACGCCGTCATTGTCGGTGAGGAGCAGGCAGCAGCCAGCCCTGCCGACGGTCGCAAACAACCGGTCGAGTTCGATGCCGGCCTCCGCCAGCAGCTCACCGGAGCGCTCGCGGACGGAGCGAAACTCGCTGTCCGACAGCCGAAGCGGCGTACGGGCTTCCTCCGGAGCAAGCTTATGCAGGGTCATGCAGCGCCGCCACGACGCGGCCACCGATGAGCTCGCCGCCGCCGAAGACTGGTGCGCGACCCGATAGACAAGTTCCGAATGATCCCTGACGGCAGGCATCGGCTTCCTCCCTGAAAGCGTCGACCGGCGGAAGGCGGATGCGACCGATCTCCCAAACGGCGCACCTGCTTGGGCGGCACTATAGCCAACGATCTCCGCAAAGGTCCAGCCAGACGAAGGTTCGAGGGTCAGCCCCCCTCAGCGAGTTTGATCGGTGCATCACGCGGCCGATATCGACAGCGCGCCCGAATGTGATACGCGAAAGGATCAGATCGCCGCGACTCACCCCCACAACAGCCGGTTGCCGCCATGTTTCGTGACTTCTCGCCCCAGAGCCTCTTCATGGGCCTGCTGATCGCCTTCGTCGGCTTCGCCAGTTCCTTCGCCGTCGTGTTGCACGGCCTGACCGGAGTCGGCGCCAGCGAAGCACAGGCTGCCTCCGGGCTGATGGCGTTGTCGATCTCCATGGGCGTCTGCGCGATTGTCATCAGCGCCATCACGCGGCTGCCGGTCAGCATCGCCTGGTCGACGCCGGGTGCCGCACTGCTCGCGAGCGCGGGCGTCGTCGAAGGCGGCTTCAACGCTGCCGTCGGCGCCTTCCTCGTCTGTGGGCTGCTCGTCGTCGTCGCCGGCCTCTGGAAACCGCTCGGCCGCCTGGTTTCGGGCATTCCTGCCCCGCTCGCCAATGCCATGCTCGCGGGGGTGTTGCTCAGCCTCTGCTTCGCGCCGGTCAAGGCGATCGCCTTCAATCCGCTTCTCGGCTTGCCGATCCTCATCGCCTGGGCGGTCGTCGGCAGCGTCAACAAGCTCTATGCGGTGCCGGCCGCGCTCGTCGCTTTCGTACTCGTCATCGCCTTCGGCGTCGAAGTCCCGGCGGGCGCCTTCTCTACCCTGTCCTCGGCGCTGGTGCCGACCGTCGAGTTCGTGACCCCACAGTTCAATGTCGCAGCCATGGTCAGCATTGCGCTGCCGCTCTTCATCGTCACCATGGCCTCGCAGAACATCCCCGGCATCGCGGTGTTGAAGGTCAACGACTATCACCCCGCCCCCGGGCCGCTGTTTGCGACCACCGGCCTCTTTTCCATGCTGAGCGCGCCGTTCGGCGGCCACGCGGTCAATCTGGCGGCGATCACCGCCGCCATGTGCGCCGGAAGCGATTCCCATCCCGATCGCAACCGACGCTACTGGTCGGCGATCAATGCCGGCGCCTTCTACATTCTCTTCGGGCTGCTTGCCGGCGCCGTCACCACCTTCGTCAGCCTTGCGCCTTCCATCCTGATCGAGGCGGTGGCCGGCCTCGCGCTCGTCGGCGCCTTCGCCAGTTCCGCCATGGCCGCCTTCACCGAGGCAAAGACACGCGAGGCGGCCGCCATCACCTTTCTGGTGACGGCATCGGGCGTCAGTTTCGCCGGTGTTTCCGGGGCCTTCTGGGGTCTGATTGCCGGTGGGCTGATGCTGGCGCTTGCGCGTCTTACCCAGAAAAAGGCCTGAACCCGCGGCAAAGCTTGCATTTCAAGCCGATCTCGTCTATGCACCGCCCCGTCCGCGTAGACACCCTTGGAGGCAACGCGGATGAAGCCCATGTGGCTTCGGTTCATCCGCCATGTCGGATGAGCTCTCCAGATTTAGACATAGAAAGGTCTACCCATGAGCCACGCAACTTACGAGCTCAAGGCCGAGACGCGCGAACGGGTTGGTAAGGGGTCCTCCCGTGAACTTCGTCGCAACGG
This sequence comes from Ensifer sp. Root278, assembly GCF_001429285.1. GTDB lineage: Bacteria > Pseudomonadota > Alphaproteobacteria > Rhizobiales > Rhizobiaceae > Ensifer. The sequence goes on along the minus strand of NZ_LMJJ01000040.1, from coordinate 118,855 downwards.
TCTTATCCCGGCTGTCATCTACGGTGACAAGCAGGCCCCCCTTTCCATCGCACTCTCCACCAAGGAAGTGACGATGAAGATCCACGCCGGCGGTTTCATGACCACCGTCGCGGTCATCGACGTCAACGGCGAAAAGATCCGCGTCCTGCCGAAGGACTACCAGCTGGATCCGGTCCGTGACTTCACCATGCATGTCGACTTCCTGCGCGTCTCCAAGGACAGCCAGGTTACCGTTGAAGTTCCGGTTCACTTCGAAAACGAAGAGAAGTCCCCGGGCCTGAAGGCTGGCGGCGTTCTGAACATCGTTCGCCACGAAGTCGAACTCAACGTTTCGGCCAACGACATTCCGGAATTCCTCAGCGTCGATCTCTCCGGCCTCAAGGTCGGCGATGCCGTTCACATTTCCAACATCAAGCTGCCGAAGGGCGCGACCCCGGTTATCACCGACCGCGACTTCACCATTGCAACGATCGTTGCTCCGGCCGGTGGCGTGAAGGAAGAAGCCGAAGGCGAAGCAGAAGCCTGATTGGCTTTTGGGTGACTGGCGAAAAGCCAGTCCCGCTGCACTTCATCGAGAGCCCGTCCCATTCGTTTGGGGCGGGCTTTTTGCATTGGTCCACAGGCCTCTCGCCACACAGCGCCGGCATCGCGTCTCATCATTTATCACGAAGCGATTTCAGCAACATTTAAGGTTTTGATGATGTTCTTCTGTCGGGGAAACTGGGGCTCAGACTGAAGAGAATCCGAAATGAAATGCGTGGCAGCACCTTCCAAGGCGTGCATCCGATGATGCATTCCGTGGAGAACCGATTTATTGCGATTGTCTGTGGCGCAATGCTCGTTTTCATTGCCCCTCTGCTCGTTCTCTTCCTGAGTATATCCAGCGACCGCATCGCACGCGAGCGGATTCACAACATCGAACTGCTGATGGCCGCAAGCGCCGAGGCGCTGGGCAAACCCATCTGGGACTTCGACAGCGACGGCATAAAGCACATCGCCCGATCGCTGATAAACGGCACCGATATCCTCTCTGTCACCGTCCGCGACCAGACCGGCTCGATCCTCGCCCAGATGCCGCTCGGCGGCGCTGTGCCCGGCACCAAGGACCGGATCCTCAGCCTGCCCATTTCCTATCAGTCCATGGATGGGATGAAGGAGATCGGTCGCATCGAGGTGAGAGTGCCGACGCCCGGCCTTCTGTCGCAATTCAGCAAGGACGAGCTGGCGATCCTCGCCATCCTGCTCTTCGCCGTCGCAATCGTCTTCGCCGCAGCCCTCGTCGGCAATCGCTTCACGGTGATGCGCCCGCTGATGCGCCTGACAGCGGCGATCGAGGCGACGCGCCGGCTCGGCTCACGCCACCGGGTCGACTGGACCTCCGACGACGAAATGGGCGCGCTTGCCGCCAATTTCAACGAGATGCAGGACCGGCTCGAGCGCGAAGAGACCGAACTGAAGAATGCGCACGAACGCGTCACCGATATCTACAACCTGACGCCCGCGATGCTGTTCTCGCTCGACGTCGACGGACGCCTGCTCGCCGTCAGCGACTACTGGCTGCTGGCGACCGGTTACGATCGGGACGACGTCATCGGCCGCGACTTCGTCGATTTCATCGATCAGCACTGGCACGAAACCTATCGCAGCCATGCCAAAACGATCGCGGTCGGCGACCATGAGATCCGGGAGGTCACCGTTCCTTTCCGCAAGACGGATAGCCAGCTGATGACGGTGCTGATCCAGGAGACGAAGGCGACCGGTGAAGGCAGCCTGTCGCTCTCCGTCATGACCGATGTCACGGCGCTGAAGCAGGCGGAAAGCCGCAACCACACCCAGGCGATCACCGACCACCTCACCGGCCTGCTCAACCGCCAGGGGTTCGAAGCGGCACTCGACGACGCGATCCAGCAGGCCGACGAATGCGGCATGCAGCTTGGCTGCCTGTTCATCGATCTCGACCGCTTCAAATGGATCAACGACAATTTCGGCCATGCGGCCGGCGACGAAGTGTTGCGCCACACGGTCGAGCTCATCCGTGACGCGCTGAGCCCCGGCGACATCATGGCCCGCCTCGGCGGAGACGAATTCGCCATCCTGATTTCCGACCGGGACGCGGCTGCGCTCGCAAGCGAGATCGGCGAACGCATCGTTTCGGCACTGCGCGAGCCGATGCCGATTGCCGGCAACGAACTGCTCGTCAGCGCCAGCGTCGGCATCTCGGTCTACCCGGCCCATGCGGAAAACGCCTCCGACCTCCTGCTCAAGGCGGATATGGCCATGTATGCGCGCAAGCACGATGGCAAGAACGGCCTGCAGCTGTTTGACGCCAGCATGCTCGACGCTTCCCGCGAGCGCCATGAGATCGAACAGTGCATCGAGGCTGGGCTGAAGGACGACCACTTCGAGGCCTGGCTGCAGCCGATCGTCAGCCTTGCCGACGGACAGATCGCCGGCTTCGAGGCGCTGATGCGCCTCAACCACCCGGAAAAGGGCCTGATGCCGCCCGGCAAGATCATCGGCATTGCCGAGGAAACCGGCACGATCGCCCGCATAGGCGACCACATCCTCGAAAAGGCGATCCGCCATCTGGCTGCGATCTCCGAGCTGGACGGCACGCAGAACACCTACCTAGCCGTCAATTTCTCGCCGCTGCAATTCGAGCTGACGCTGCCGCACAAGCTCGCCGCACTGCTCCTGAAGCACCATATTTCGCCAAGCCGGATCGTCGTCGAGATCACCGAAGCCGTCCTCATGCTCGACAATCCGGAAGTGCACGCGGTGCTGAAGCAACTGAACGAATTCGGCTGCCGGATCGCGCTCGACGATTTCGGCACCGGCTATTCATCGCTGAGCTACCTCAACCGTTTCCCGGTCGATATCGTCAAGGTCGACCAGTCCTTCACCCGTTCGCTGAGTTCCGGCACCGCCGACATCCGCCGCAAGAGCCGCATGCTGATCAAGGGCATCCGCACGATCTCGCACCAGATGGGCTGCACCGTCGTTGCCGAAGGCATCGAGACGAAGGAGCAGTGGCAGCTGCTGCGCAAGCTGGGTGTCGATTGCGGCCAGGGCTATCTCTTCAGCCGGCCGATGCAGATCGACAGCATGCTGAAGATGCTGGAAAGCGACTCGGAGGCAAAGACGGCGGCGGTGGCAGACAGGCGGGCATGATGTTCGCTGCCAGCGGTCGCGCTCTCCCATGGAGGTTCGGGACGCGGCAGCACCGCACGGATACCGCAAGGCATGCAGCAAAAGGAGGAAAGCACGTGAAGGCGCTGGTCCCAATATTTTTCCTCGGTCTCTTCACGACCGCTGAGGCACAGACGATCAAGTTCGTCACCGAGGAGTACCCCCCTTACAATTTTTCGACCGAGAACGGTCCGAGCGGTGCTGCGGTAGACCAGGTCAAGCGGATCATGGAGCGGCTGAAACAGCCTTACACGATCGAGGTTCTGCCCTGGGCGCGGGCCTTCATGCTGGCCGAAACCGATCCTGCCTATTGCGTTTTCACCACCGGCCACGACGCCGAACGCGACAAGAAGTTTCTATGGGTCGAACCTCTGCTGGTCGATCATATGGTTATGGTTCGCCACGCCGGCTCAAACATAGCACCGGCTTCGCTGGAAGCAGCACGTCAGTACACCGTAGGCACCCAGCGCGAGGATTTTTCCGCAACCTATCTCAGGGACCACGACTTTCCGAAGATCGACTATGCCGCAAACCTCGATTCGAGCGTGAAGAAGCTGATCGCCGGACGCGTCGATCTGCTGATGACGTCAGAGAAAACCTTCCAGAGCATGCGGGCCGAGGGCAAACCGGTCGAGGCGGCGCTGGTGCTTGAAGGCAAGCTCTACGGCATCGCCTGCCACCGCGATGTATCGCGGGCAACCGTCGCCGCGATGCAGCGCGAACTGGACCGGTTGGTCGGCAACGGCACCCAGGACGAAATCTTCAAGCACTACGGCCTCACGCCAAATGCCAGCCTGCGCGCCGAGAAATAAGCGTTGACTTCCCCCGGGCACGATGATTTTGGATGGCCCCACCCCGAAATCATCGACGCGTGACGACATGCTGATCATCGTAGGGCTTGGCAATCCAGGTTCGAAATACGCCACCAACCGGCACAATATCGGCTTCATGGCGGTCGACGTCATTCACCGCCGGCACGGCTTTTCTTCCTGGTCGAAGAAATTCAAGGCCGAGATCGCCGAAGGCGAGATCGGCGGCGAACGCGTGCTCCTGATGAAGCCGCAGACCTTCATGAACCTCTCCGGCGAAGCGGTCGGTGAGGCCATGCGCTTCTACAAGCTGCAGCCAAAGGACATCACCGTCATCTATGACGAACTCGACCTGCCGGCCGCCAAGGCGCGGCTCAAGGTCGGCGGCGGCCATGGCGGCCACAACGGCATCAAGTCGATCGATGCCCATTGCGGCAAGGAGTATCGCCGCCTGCGCCTGGGCATCGGCCATCCCGGCGTCAAGGACCTCGTTCACGCCCACGTTCTCGGCGATTTCGCCAAGGCCGACCAAGCCTGGCTGATACCGCTGCTCGACGCCATCGCCGACAATGCCGACATGCTGGTGCGCGGCGAGGATTCCCAGCTTCTGAACAAGATCGCGCTCGCGACCGGCGGCAAGCCGGAAGCGGACAAGCCCGAAACCCCGAAGAAGCAGGGCGCGCAATCGCACATCCACCAGGCGCGCAATTCCGCCCAGCCAAAGAAGCTGCCGGCAACCGGCCCGATGGCCGACATGCTGAAGAAGATGTTCGGTTCGAAGGGCGACTAGCTTCCCGTTTCCGGAGCGAGCGCTAGTTTTCGCTCAGGTCGGCTTTGAAGACCGGCCTGGAGCACGCCCTATGAGCCACCCGGTGATTGACTGGCTTCTCGCTTCGGATCCTTCGATCCGCTGGCAAGTGATGCGTGACCTGCTGGATGCCCCGGAACCTGTGTGGAGGGCCGAGCGAGCCAAGGTGGAGACCGAAGGCTGGGGCGCCAGACTGCTTTCGCATCAGGACGACGACGGCCAATGGGCGGGCGGCGCCTTTATTCCGGCTGGTTTTGACGCGCGCGAGTGGTCCGAGCGCGGTCAGCCCTGGACGGCCACGTGCTTTTCGCTGTCGCAGCTCCGGGAATTCGGCCTCGACCCATCATCGGATCGGGCCAGGCAAACCGTTGAACTGATCGGCGCCAACGCCCGCTGGGACGAAGGCGGCCAGCCCTATTGGCAAGGCGAGGTCGAGGAGTGCATCAACGGGCGAACCGTGGCTGACGGCGCCTATTTCGGCGTCGACATCGCACCCATCGTCGAAAGGCTCGTTGGCGAACGGCAGCCCGATGGTGGCTGGAACTGCGAGCGGGCGAACGGTTCAGTTTGCTCGTCCTTTGCAAGCACCATCAATGTGCTCGAAGGATTGCTGGAGTTCGAAAGGGCGACCGGCGGCACACCGCAGTCCAAGGCGGCGCGGGAGGGTGGTGAGGACTATCTCCTCAAGCGCCACCTCTTCCGCCGCCTGAGCACCGGCGAACCGGCGAGCAATCGGTTTCTTTGCCTCTGCCACCCGAACCGCTGGCACTACGACATCCTGCGCGCACTCGACTATTTCCGGCAATCGGTGCTCCGGACCGCCGCCGCGCCCGACCCGCGCCTCGGCGAAGCGATCGATCACCTTTCTGCGCGACGCCTGGACAACGGCACCTGGCCGCTCGACTGGAGCCCCGCCGGACGGGTGTGGTTCGATGTCGACGACGGAGCCGACGTACCGTCGCGGTGGGTGACACTCAAGGCGATGCGCGTGCTCAAATGGTGGAATGCGTCCTCACCGGTGAGCAAGGCGCCCTGACGTCTTCCGCATCAAACGGATAGCCGCGAACCAGAAAGAGACCCGAACGCCTAGGCGGCCCTATGCGCTGCCAGAAAAATCCGCACCGCCTCGGCCGCATGGGCCTGCAGAACCTCCGGCGCCGGAATGGCGCCGTCGCCGAGCAGCATGGCATCATTTACCGGTCCACCCATGACGAGCCAGTTGAAGAAGCCGCCAGCGACCTGCACATCCCTCACCCGGATGTCGCCCTTCTCGCTATAGCGCTTGAAGGCGACGGCAAGCCGCCTGATCGAGCGCATCGGCCCGCGCTCGTGCAGGGCTTCGCCAAGCTGCGGAAAGCGCTCGACCTCGGCAATCACCAGGCGCCGCACCTGCATCAGCCGCGGCGTCATCACGATCGCCAGCAGCTGGGTGGCATAGTCGAGCAGAAATTCTTCGATCGGCTCATCGCCATCCGGGTCGGCGACCTGCTCCTGGAACTCATCGCCGGCGCCGCCCGTCATGCTGCGCACGACCTCCAGAAACAACGCCTCCTTGCTCTGGAAATGGGAATAGACGGTTTGCTTCGACACTTCCGCGGTCGCCGCGATCTCATCCATGTTCGTGCCGAGAAAGCCGTGTTTCAGGAAGAGATCGCTTGCCGCCGCCACGATCCCCTTGCGGGTACGCTCCATGCGCGTCTTTGCGCCGTTGCTCAATTCTGCCCCTCCGCCTTGCTGCACGTCACAAATCATCTGCCCCACACAATAGGCCAGTCGGATGGACAAATCAAACTGGACGGTACAGTCTAGTTAGTGAGACGATATCGGGAGAGGGCCATGGTGAAACCACAAGCAAGAATTCGGATTGCCGCCTGTCGCTGCGGTCAGGTTGCCTTTGAAGCCGTCGGCGAGCCGATTGTCGGCGCCGCCTGCTATTGCAGCAGCTGCCGCACCGCCGGCGAGCGCTTCGAGGCCCTGCCCGAAGCGTCGCCTGTGCTGGAAGCCGACGGTTCGACGCGCTTCGCGCTCTACCGGAAGGACAGGATCCGCTGCATCAGGGGCAGCGAGCTTTTGCGCGAGCATCGGTTGACACCCGAGGCGCCGACGCGAAGGGTGATCGCGAGTTGCTGCAACGCCGCCATGTTCCTCGAATTCAAAGACGGCCACTGGTTGAGCGTCTACAATCAGCGTTTCGCCCCGGACGAACAGCCGCCGCTCGAAATGCGGACCATGACGAAAGATCGCAAGGCAGGCGTCGAGTTCAACGACACACTGCCGAGTTACAAGACGCATTCGGGCCGCTTCATGTGGCGGCTTTTGACCGCCTGGGCGGCCATGGGATTCAAGGCGCCCAGGATCGACTATGTGAAAGGTGAGGCCAATGGCATCTCAGGCTGAGAAGATCGAGATCGAAAACATCGTCTCGCCCGGCCACAAATACCGTGTCGACCGGGTAAAGTACGAGGCAATGCGCGAAGCCCTGCTCGCGGTCCTGCCGGTCACACCGGGGCTGACCGTCGCGGAAGCGAAGGAGCGGCTATTGCCGTTGTTGCCGCAGGACCTTTTCCCCGAGGGTGCAAAGGCCGGCTGGTGGCTGAAGGCGGTTCAGCTCGATCTCGAAGCCAAGGGCACGATCAAGCGGGAAGCAAGCAAGCCGCTTCGTCTACATAAGAAAACATAAAGCGAACCGGCGACCCCCGCCATCCTTCGTGCCGACCGCTCGCTATTCCTCGGGTTCGGTGGTGAAGAGCAGCGGAAAACCCGCTTCCTTGGCAAGATCGGTCGCCGCCTTGGCCTTGGTTTCCGCAATGTCGCGCACACAGACGACGACCACCGAAGTGCCCATCTTGTGCGCCGTCATCATCACGCGGTAGCCGGCCTCCTCGCTCATATGGAACACGGCCTTGAGCACGCCGACGACGAACTCGCGCGGCGTATAATCGTCATTGAGCAACATAACCTTGTAAAGCTTCGGCCGTTCGAGCTTCGGCTTGACCTTCACTTTGACTTTTCTGGCAACCTCGTTGTCACTCATCGGAACCACCCCGTTGATGACAGAAAGAACGGAAATTCCTTAAACCAGAACCGATTTAGGGACAAAATCGTGAAGCAGATCTAAATGTTACAGCGACCTTAGTGCGTCTCAAGAGACGTGCGGCGCCGTATGCGCACGCACTATCCTACGGGCGGGCGCACCGATCAAGCAAAAGCAGGGGCGGCAGTCACGTCGGTCAGTTGGCCGGCCAGTGCCCGACGAACATCGACGCCGCCTCGTCATAGGAGCGGGCGTGCTCCAGTGCCGCCTCGGGCGTCTGCTTGCGTGCAAGAAGCGCATGATAGAAGCAATGCACGAAGAGCGGCGCATCGGCCCCTTCGGGCGAACCATCGGGGGCGACATAGAGGGCTGCGCCACCCGCCCCGACAAAGGCATCGCCGTACGCCGTGCCGCCGGTCTCGCAGCAGGTGCTGAGAACGATCTTGCCGCCGAGCCTGGCATGCTCGGCAACGACTGAAGGCGGCAGGCTACCGTCGACCAGCATCGATGTGTCGATGCCTTCGCAGTATTCTCCGAAGACGAAACCATTTTCGTCGCCGTGACCGCAGATGACCACATGCTGATGCACGAGTTCGCCGCCGGCGATCAAGGTCAGGAAGTCCGCGGGTGTCCCCGGCAGATGCAGCGTGACGACGGCGCCAAGGCTCTCCAGCATGGAACGGATCAGCAGGGCTTCAAGCGTGTCGCCGATATCGACGACCGCCACCGGCACGCGCGGGAACATGAATTTCTGATCGATCAATGTGGGCTCCTCAGATTTTTCGCCGCGACGGGCCGGCGGATTTCTGAGGGCATATGCGGGCCCAAATACCGCGCGTTCAACGGCGCAAGCCCCTTATTTACCGTGAACGGGGTGTCCACCCTTGACCAGGAAGCGCCCTTCCCGCATAGCCACGCCAACGGAATTTAAGGATACGGACGAGACCCCATGGGCTTCAAATGCGGTATTGTCGGGCTGCCGAACGTCGGCAAGTCCACGCTCTTCAACGCACTCACCAAGACGGCGGCCGCTCAGGCGGCCAACTATCCCTTCTGCACCATCGAGCCGAACACCGGCGAAGTGGCGGTGCCGGACCCGCGCATGCGCAAGCTTGCCGACATTGCCAAGTCGAAGGAAATCATCCCGACGCGCATCTCCTTCGTCGACATCGCCGGCCTCGTGCGTGGCGCGTCGAAGGGCGAAGGCCTCGGCAATCAGTTCCTCGCCAACATCCGCGAAGTGGATGCTGTCGTGCATGTGCTGCGCTGCTTCGAGGATGATGACATCACCCACGTCGAAGGCCGCATCCACCCGGTCGCAGATGCCGAGACGATCGAGACCGAGCTGATGCTCGCCGACCTCGACAGCCTTGAGCGCCGCACCGAGCAGACCCGCAAGCGCGCCGGCGGCAAGGACAAGGACTCCATGGCGCAGCTTCCGATCATGGAAGCCTCGCTGAAGCTGCTGCAGGACGGCAAGCCGGTACGCACGCTGCTTGCCAAGCTCGATGCCGAAGAACTGCGCATTCTGCAGAGCCTCAACCTCCTGACCGCCCATCCGGTGCTCTACGTCTGCAACGTCGCGGAAAGCGATGCGGTCGACGGCAACGAACACACCCGCGCGGTTGCCGAAATGGCAAAGGCGCAGGGGGCCGAAAGCGTCGTGATCTCGGCGGCGATCGAATCCGAAGTGGCACAGCTGCCGGAAGAAGAATCCAAGGAGTTCCTGAGCGCGCTCGGCCTAGAAGAAGCCGGTCTCGACCGTCTGATCCGCGCCGGCTACAAGCTGCTCGACCTCATCACCTACTTCACCGTCGGCCCCAAGGAAACCCGCGCCTGGACGATCCAGCGCGGCACCAAGGCACCGCAGGCGGCCGGCGTCATCCACACCGACTTCGAGCGCGGATTCATCCGTGCCAACACGATCGCCTACGAGGATTACATCACGCTCGGCGGCGAAGTGGGCGCCAAGGAAGCCGGCAAGGCGCGCGACGAAGGCAAGGAATACGTCGTCCAGGACGGCGACGTCATCCACTTCCGCTTCAACACGTAAGACGTGGCGCGGCGATCTTGCGTAGCAGGCGCAAGATCAAAGAGACAAGGTGCGCTGCAACGGTGCAGCGCACGCAGAGAACTCGGTATCACGGCGCGGCATGCAACCGCGCCGTTATCGTTTGCGGTAGCAGGTCCATGACCATGCGGCGCAACCGCTGCCAGAAGATGCCGATGAAGAGTACGGTCACGCCGACCACCGCGAAGGCGACGAAGACGTAGCTGTCGAGCGACGCGCCGGTCTGGCTCAGCATCGTCCACACCGCGCCCCCGAGCGACACCAGCCCCGACGTGACGAACGCACGCCGGTCGATGACCAGCCCGACCAGCATGAAGGCCGCAACGATCAGGATCGCGGCAACCGCTTGGCCGAAGCCGGCCTGACCGTCCCACCAGGTGCTGCCACCGTTCGACAGGAAAACCAGGCCCATCAGTGCGTAGAGCAATGCCGGTGCTGCGGCCAGGTGCAGCCAGAATGCCGTATCGGAGCGCGCGGTCTCACGCTGTGGATCGGAAACGTCGTAGCGCATGGCGGCCGCAAAAAGGCCCAAGGCTCCAACAAGAACGGTGAGCGCGAGAAGCATGAAATGGTCTTCGTTGGCAAGGTCGATCCCCAAGATCTTCTCGAGGGCAAGAAGGATCGCGACCACGCAGACGAGTGCGATCGATACCATCAATCCGGCCAGCGCCAGTGGCACACGATAGCGCCAGTAGAACAGGCCCAGCGGGATCGGGAACGCCGATAGGTAGGCGAGTGCAAAGATCAGCGGTTTCCAGGCATCCTCCTGCTCGCTCACGAACATCAGCGACGTCGTTCCGACCCAATGCACGAGCGCGACCGTCAGCGCCACCGACGGCAGTGCCAGCCGCTGGCGTCGCACCAGGATTTCGGCAAGAACGAGAATGACCGGCAGCGTTGCGAACGGACCACCCAGACCCCAAAGGCCGATCAGCACGACAATGACGCCGATGGTGATCAGGATATCGTGAAATCCCCGCACGAACCGCGGCTGCTCGCTGTCTTCGGCTGCACGCGCATCAAGCGCAGCGTCATGTCGCTCCGCGGCGGCATCCGGCGCCGTCGGCCCGAAGATCATGCCGCGGTCCGCAAGATAGGCTTCCAGATCTCTCACCTGGTTCGCTGAGATGATCCCTTTTTCGGCAGCGCCTGCGAGCGCTCTGTTCAGTTCGGTCACGAATGCTCCTCGATCAAGCGCCGGCGGATGCGGCAGCTAGACAGGTGGTTGCATGAACGTCCGGCATGCGCAACCTGGAAATTCAGCCCGCGCTGCCTCGCAACAGATCCGCTCAAATGGATTCCGCTTCGATAAATTATGCAGTAGGTAGACGGCAGCAAATCAGACGGGACAACTCAAGCATGCTGTATTTCGAGGATTTTTCCGAAGGGCGCCGTTTCGACTACACGCCGGTCGAGATGAAGCCGGCGGAGATGATCGCCTTCGCCAGTGAGTTCGACCAGCAGCCGATGCATCTCGATGAGGAAGCGGGAAAACGCAGCATTCTTGGCGGCCTTGCCGCGTCCGGCTGGCACACCAGCGCCGTCGGCATGCGCATGATGCTCGACGCCTTCATGGGCAATTCGACGTCTCAAGGGTCGCCCGGCATCGACTTCATGGACTGGAGGAAGCCGGTCATCGCCGGCGATATCCTCAATGGCTTCAGCCTCGTGCTCGAGGCGCGGCGGTCGAATTCGAAGCCCGATCTCGGCATCGTCAAATTCCGCAACGAAATCACCAACCAGGCGGGTGAGCCCGTGGCGGTCTCCGAATGCACCGTTCTCTTTCGCTGCCGCGAGAAGGGGCAAGCCTGATGATGACGATGGAAGAATTTTACGCCGCCAGGGCCAGGACCGCCATCGGCAGCCTGACCTTCACGGCCGAAGACATCATCCGCTTCGCCCGCGACTTCGACCCGCAGCCTTTTCATCTCGATGAGGAAGCGGCACGGCATTCGCTGTTCGGCGGGCTTTGCGCATCGGGCTGGCATACCAGCGCCGGATGGATGCAATGCTTCGTCCGCTTCTGGAGGAACGAGCAGCGCCGGCTCGCCGCCGAGGGTCTGCGTGCGCCGAACCTCGGCCCCTCGCCCGGTTTTCGCGATCTCAAATGGTTGAAGCCGGTCTATGCCGGCGACACGGTCACCTATTTCGTGACCTTCCTCGAAAGCCGCTCGCTCACCTCGAAACCCGGCTGGCGGATCAACACGATCCTGTGCGAAGGCGACAACCAGCACGGCGAGGCGGTGATCCGCTTTGAGAGCAAGGTAATCGAGTTCGTGTAGCAACGAGCGCCGCCTTCGGGCGACGCACCTCCAGAGACATCTTAATTCCAGCGCGGTTTGCGCGTAAAATCAGCACCAGACAAAGCGCGGTGCCGACTGTCACTTACCCCGTGCGGGATGCCCGCCTTGCATCAAGGAAACGGGAGTGTTGGCCATGGAAAAAACCCATGTCTGTGAACTGGCGGACGCCTATCTGCGTCTTGGCGGCCATCGCCGTGTCGTGATCGACGATAACGAGACATCCGTCAGAAGTTGGGAAGACGAGCCTCCGGAAGCCGAACAGTTTTGGCAAAAGGAAGTAGAGACACTGCCACCCGCCACACAGCGTGAAGTTCAGCTGATGTTGCGGACGATCAATCGCCTCTGAAGCGATCGAAAATGATCCGGTGCGGAACGCGCGGATTTCGATCCGCAATGCCGCTATCGCCCGTCAGGATCAGTGGCCTTCGAATTCGATCAGCGTGCGGACATTGACGCCGAGCGCTTCGAGCTTCTTGCGTCCACCGAGATCGGGGAGATCGATGACGAAGCAGGCGGCGACGATATCGGCGCCCATCTGCTTCAGAAGCTTGGTGGCCGCTTCCGCCGTCCCGCCGGTCGCAATCAGATCGTCGACGAGAATCACCTTCTCGCCCGGCTTGATGGCGTCCTTGTGCATCTCCATTTCGTCGACGCCGTATTCCAGGCTGTAGGCGATGCGCACGGTGTCGTGCGGCAGCTTGCCCTTCTTGCGGATCGGAACGAAGCCGGAAGAAAGCTGGTGTGCAATCGCGCCACCGAGGATGAAACCGCGCGCTTCGATGCCGGCGATCTTGTCGATCTTGGTACCGGCGTAGGGATGCACCAGCTCATCGATCGCACGGCGGAATGCGCGCGGATTGCCGAGCAGCGTGGTGATATCGCGAAACATCACGCCCGGCTTCGGATAATCAGGAATGTTCCGGATGGCGGAGATCAGTTCCGATTGAACGGTGGTCATGGGCAAAAGGGCCTTTGCGTCTCTTGTTACCGCAAACCCATAACACCATCGGCCTCTTTGTCTATAACGGTTTCTTCTCGCGTCGTCGGCGGGAACAATTGGCCGCCCTTGGGGGTTGATGCTACTCTAATCGTGCGGTCGCCCGACCGGCGCGCCGCGCTCTCGCATCAAACTTTAGACAGGGAAGGAAGCACCATGCGCCTGTTTGAATGCGGTTCCCTCGTCCCGGGTTGCGAATGGCACACGCGCGCCGACAACGATGCCGAAATCGTGCGCCGCGCCGTCGAGCACATGCGCGAAACGCACGGCGAGACGGTTATTCGCGAAAACATGATCGACAACATCAAGGCCCGGATCACCGACGAATCCAAGGCGGCGTAGCCGTCCGGCCAAGGCGGCGCTAGCCGTCCGATTAGTCCGGCTGCACCATGGCTTCGAGCCGGGCGATGAGGTTTGCCCGGTCGAGACTGAAGTTGCGCTCGATCCAGAGATTTTCGAGCTCCCCGAGGATTTCGCCCACGCGCGGGCCGGCCGCAACGCCGGCCTTCAGCACGTCGCCGCCATTCAGCGGGAAGCTCGGCCGCTTCCAGGCCTCGGCGCGTGCCAGCAGCCGGCGCAGTGACGCGGTCTCGGACAAAAGCGCCGGGTCGCCTTCCGACTTGCGCCGTGCCGTCGCCAGCGCCAGCCGCAGCCCTATGACAATCCCCTCCACGCCATGACGATAGAGCAACCGATCGAAGGCCGTATCGACGGTGGTCGCGGGGACCGCCGGCGCCTTGGCCCAGCGGTTGAAATAGGCAGCTTCCGCTTTCGACAGACGCAGACGCTCCGCCATTGCCTCCAGGCGCTCTTCGTCCGGCGGTACGATCGCGGCCAGGCGCAGAAGCGGATCCGGTGCCCAGCCAAAGGCGCGCTCGGCGGCAACGATATCCGGGATCGCGTCGATGCCCCATTTTTCCGTTTCCGGCAGAATTTCGGTGAGCACACCGGCTTGGCGCATCCACAGCAGCGCGCGGCCGGGATCGGCGGCGGAAAGCAACTTCTTTGTTTCGGCCCAGACCCGCTCGGCCGAAAGCGTTGCAAGCTTCGAGCGCGCCCTGGCACAGGCGCGCAGGCCCTCGGCATCCGGCCTGCCGCTGCCGTAGTGGGCGAAGAAGCGGAAGAAACGCAGAATGCGCAGATAGTCCTCGGCAACCCGCTCTGAAGCATCGCCGATGAAACGCAGCGTGCGCGTCTCGATGTCCGAGAGCCCGCCGACATCGTCGAACACGTCGCCGTGGTCGTTGGCGTAAAGTGCATTGATGGTGAAATCCCGCCGTTCGGCATCCGCCTTCCAGTCGCTGCCGAAAGCGACTTCCGCGCGGCGGCCATCGGTCGAAACGTCACGCCGGAGCGTCGTGACTTCATAGGGCGTTCCGTCGATGACGAGCGTAACGGTGCCATGATCGATGCCTGTCGGCACCACCTTGATGCCTGCCGCCTTCGCCCGCTCGAACACTTCGTCCGGCCGCCAGGTGGTCGCCATATCGATGTCGCCGGCCGGCAGCCCCATCAGGCTGTTGCGCACCGCGCCGCCGACGACCCGGACCTCGCCGCCCTCGACGTTCAGGACCTCGAAAACACGGCGGAGAGAGGGCGATGAAAACCAGCCTTCGCCGGCAACGGAAGTCATGCGTAAAGCCTTTCATAGAGCATGCGGAGAATGCCGGCGGTGATACCCCAGATGTTGCGATCACCATAGGGCATTCGATAGAAATGCCGCTCCTCGCCCTGCCAATGCCCGCGACCGCGGGCGTGATTGCTCGGGTTCATCAGGAAGGACAGCGGCACCTCGAAGACGCTTTCGACCTCGTCCGGATTGGCGATCAGTTCGAAGCCGGGCTTGACCACTGCCAGCACCGGAGTAATCCGGAAACCGGACATGGCCATGTAGTGCGGCAGCCGACCGATGGTTTCGACGAAGCGCGGATCGAGGCCGATCTCCTCCTGCGCTTCGCGCAGCGCCGCCACTTCGACGGAACGGTCCTCGGGGTCGACGGCCCCGCCGGGAAAGGCAACCTGGCCGGAATGCTTGCGCAGGCTCGCCGTGCGCTGGGTCAGGATGACGCTGGCATCGTCGCCATCGTCGACGACGGGCACGAGCACTGCGGCATCCTTCAGATGCAGCGTCTCCAGATAGGGCACGATGCCCGGATTGAGCAGGAAATCGCCATGGTCGCGCCAGGAGGTTTCCACCGGTCCGCCCATCTGGGTCAGCGCACGTCGACGGAATTCGTCAGCGGAGAAGAGATGCCGGTTCATCGCGACAGCGCTTCCAGCTCTGCCGCCGGCATGATCGGGAAGACGGCGCCGCCCGAGCGCACGCAGAACATCTCGGTGCCATCGACTTGCTGCGTCTCACCGAGTTCGACGATTTCGTACATGACGGGCCGGGAGACCAGCGCCTCCAGGCGCCCGCGCACATGCAGATATGGTTTCAGCTCCCGGTTCTCGCCGTGGATGACGAAGCGCAGCGGATGCTCCGGCCCGGCTTCGACCACATCGCCGACATTGGTGCGGAAGGTCAGGCCCTGGCCCTGTTCTCCCTCGGTCATGCTCATTTCGACGGCCACGAACGGCGCATCGACGATGCGGATGCCGACCTTTTCCACAGGGGTCACGAGATAGGTGCGCCCATCCTCGTCCTTGCGCAAAACGGTGGAAAACAGCCTGACCAAGGGCTGCCGGCCGATCGGTGTGCCGAGATAGAACCAGGTGCCGTCGGCGCGGATCTCCATGTCGATGTCGCCGCAGAACGGCGGATTCCAGCGGTCCACCGGCGGCAGGCCGCGCGCCTTTTCGCCGGTCTGCCCCGCAGCACGCGCAATCAGTGCCGCCAGTCCGGCGGCATCGCCGGTTTGCTGAATTTCGGCTTCTGCCATTGTTCCGTCCCGTTTGACCACGATTTTCAGATCGAGACCTTTGATATGTCACGAGATAGTGCGTCGGCGCCGACTTGTCAGCCGTCCGGTAGGGTCTAAATTGGAATTTGGCAACTGAAATCCCGGTATAGGGCGATTCGGTTTAACAACGGGCGACCGGGGAGTACGACCATGACTGTCATGAAGGGCGCGGCCGACGCGATCGACGAGAAGACGATTGTCGCCGCGGCCGAAAGCGCACTCGGCGAAATCGCCCGGGTGCGTGCGGAAGTCGGCAAGGTTATTTTCGGCCAGGAAAGTGTTGTCGAGCAGACCCTGCTCGCCGTTCTCTCCGGCGGCCATGCCCTGCTCGTCGGCGTTCCCGGTCTTGCCAAGACGAAGCTCGTCGCCACGCTCGGCACGGTCCTCGGCCTTGATTCCAGCCGCGTGCAGTTCACGCCCGACCTGATGCCCTCCGACATCCTCGGCTCGGAAGTCATGGACCAGGATGCGGCCGGCCATCGCTCGTTCCGCTTCATTCCCGGCCCGATATTCACGCAATTGCTGATGGCCGACGAAATCAACCGCGCCTCGCCGCGCACGCAATCGGCGCTGCTGCAGGCGATGCAGGAGTATCACATCACCGTGGCAGGCGCCCGCAAGGACCTGCCGGCGCCCTTCCACGTGCTTGCCACCCAGAACCCGCTGGAGCAGGAGGGCACCTATCCCCTGCCCGAGGCGCAGCTCGACCGCTTTCTGATGCAGGTCGATGTCGGCTATCCCGACCTTGCGGCCGAGCGGCAGATCCTGCTTGAGACCACAGGTGTCAGCGAAGCAACCGCTCACCCGGTCATCGATGCAGCGCGGCTGCAGCAGATCCAGGCCCTCATCCGACAGATGCCGATCGGGGAAAAGGTGGTCGACGCGATCCTGTCGCTCGTGCGCTCCGCCCGTCCGGGCAACGGCAATGCCGCGACCGACAAGAACGTTGCCTGGGGTCCCGGCCCACGCGCCGGCCAGGCGCTGATGCTCTGCGCCCGCGCCCGCGCGCTTTACGACGGGCGCCTGGCGCCGTCGATCGACGACATCCTGGCGCTTGCCGAGCCCGTGCTTCAGCACCGCATGGCGCTCACTTTCGCTGCCCGCGCCGAAGGCATGACCGTGCGCGACGTCATCGCCGATCTGGTGAAACAGGCCAGAGGCTGACGAATGGCCACCGTCGGGCACATAGTCTCGCGTACTCCTGCTGGTGAAGTACTTTCCCGCGCGCAACAGCGCGCCATGCTCGTTCCCGATTGCCTGGTCGAAGCACGGCGGATCGCCAATACCGTGATTTCCGGCTGGCATGGCCGGCGCAAGCGCGGCATTGGCGAGAATTTCTGGCAGTTCCGGCCCTACAGCGACGGCGAGAGCCTGTCGCGCATCGACTGGCGCCGCTCGGCGCGCGACGACCACACCTATGTCCGCGACCGCGAATGGGAGGCCGCGCACACCATCTGGCTGTGGGCGGATCTTTCCCCGTCGATGATGTACAAGTCGAGGATCGGCGCCGTCTCCAAGGAGAGCCGCGCGCTCGTGCTGATGCTGGCGCTCGCCGAGATCCTCGCGCGCTCTGGCGAACGCATCGGCTGCCCCGGCATCATGGAGCCGATCTCGGCCCGCAATGCCGCCGAACGGCTGGCGACCGCAATCATGCTGAGCCCGCTTGCGGAAGGCCTCCCCAATACCGGGATGATCCGCAGCGCCAGCGATCTCGTGCTGATCGGCGATTTTCTCGATCCGGCGGAAAAGATCATGGACCGCCTCGGCCCGCTGGCACGCCGGGGTTTGCGCGGCCATGTGGTCGAGATCGCCGACCCTGCGGAAGAGGTGTTTCCCTATAGCGGCCGCACCGAATTCACCGACCCGGAGACCGGCGAGAAGTTGACGGCCGGCAGCGCCGAAGTGCTGCGCGAGGACTATCAGCGCGCCTATGTCGGCCGCCGCGACAGCCTGGGCGTGACGCTCCGCCACCTCGGCTGGACCTTCACCCCGCACAGAACCGACCGGCCCGCCTCGGAGGCGCTCGTCGCCGTGCATACCTATCTCTCCGGCATGCCGGGACGCGCGACGCACGGGGGCCAGCTATGAGCAGCTTGCCCTTCCTGTTCACCAATCCCGCCATCCTCGCCGCCCTCGTTGCCCTGCCCGTCATCTGGTGGCTGCTGCGCATGACGCCGCCAAGGCCCGCGGCCGAAGTCTTCCCGCCGCTGCGCATCCTGGCGTCCGTGATGAAGCGCGAGGAAACCCCGGCGCAAAGCCCCTGGTGGCTGACGCTGCTGCGCATGCTGATGGCCGCGGCGGTGATCCTGGCGATCGCCGATCCGGTGTTCAACCCGCGGCAGAACACGCTTTCCTCCGCTGGCCCGCTGGCGCTCGTCATCGACAACAGCTGGGCGACGGTCTCCGATTGGGATCGGCGGGTCGAGGCCGCCAATGCGCTCATCGACGATGCGGAGGCGAAGGATCTGCCGGTTTCGATCGTCTTCACGACCGATCGACAGCACGATGCGACCCCGGCTTCCGCCACCACCGCGCGAGACCGGCTGGCCGCGGCGCAGCCGCAACCGCTGCCGGCCGCGCGCGATCGGGCGCTTGCCGCCATGAAAGCCGCCCTCGCGAACTCGCCGCCTGGCACGCTTGCGTTCCTCAGTGACGGGATCGAGGCTGGGGACGGTCAGACGATGCGCCAAGTCGCGGAGATCGGCGCGGCCAACGTCCGCCGGATCGAAGGCAATGCGGAAAGCGCCATCGCGCTGACATCCGCGACCAACGAAAACGAAGGCATGCGGGTCACGGCATCGCGGCTGCCGCTTGGCGAGCCACGCGCCTATTACGTCTTTGCCCGCGACGCGCGCGGCACCGCCATTGCCGAAGGCGAACTCCGCTTCGCCTCAGGCGCCACGGCAGCGAATGCCCTGTTGAGGGCCCCCTTCGAGCTGCGCAACGATTTCGCACGTCTGACGATCGAGGGCCAGGCGACAGCCGGCGGCATCCACCTGCTCGACGATGGCAATCGCCGTCGTCGCGTGGCGCTGCTGAGCGGCGAGGTTCACCAGTCGCAGCCGCTGCTTTCACCGCTCTATTACATCAAGCGGGCGCTCGAACCTCACGCCGACCTGATCGAGCCGCGAGAGGAAGCGATCGGCAAGGCGATTGCCGAACTTCTCGCTCAAAATCCGTCGATCCTGGTCATGGCCGACGTCGGCCGGTTGCCGGACGAAAGCTATCCGCTGGTGACGCGCTGGCTGGAGAATGGCGGCATGCTCGTTCGCTTTGCCGGCCCGAGGCTGGCCGGCGCGCCTGCCGACGACCCGCTCGTCCCCGTCATGCTCAGGCAGGGCGAACGGTCCCTCGACGGCGCGCTCTCCTGGTCAGAGCCGCAGCCGCTTGCCGACTACCCATCTTCCAGCCCCTTTGCCGGTCTCGAGCATCCGCGCGATGTCCTTGTCAAACGCCAGGTTCTGGCGCAGCCGACACCGGACCTTGCCGAACGGACCTGGGCCAACCTCGCCGATGGCACGCCGCTGGTCACGACAGCCGAACGCGGACGTGGACGCATCGTGCTCTTCCACGTGAGCGCCGACCCGGGCTGGTCGAACCTGCCGATTTCAGGCTCCTTCGTCGACATGCTGCGCCGGTCCATCCAGCTTTCACGTGCCGGCGGCATTGCCGGTGACCAGACAAGCAAGGCGCAGACCCTGCCGCCCTATCGCCTGGTAAACGCCCGGGGCGAACTGACCACCGAGACGGGCAGCGCCCGGCCGCTTGAGATCGCCCCCGGAGTTGCGCCGATTGTTTCCGCAGACACACCGCCCGGCCTCTACGGCTCTGAAGAGGGTTTCGTTGCCAACAATCTTCTCCCCGATGGCGGCAGCATCGCTCCGATCAGAGGCAGTCTCGTCAGCGAACGCGCGGAAGGGCTGGAAGGCGTGCGCCCGTTCTCGATCCGGCCCTATCTCTTCGGGCTCGCGCTGATGCTTTTCCTGATCGACACGTTGATCGTGCTTTCCATGGCGGGCGGCCTCACAGGATTGCGCCGCCGCGCTGCCGGCGGCGCCGCCACGGCAGCCGTGCTTGCAACCCTTGGCCTTGCCACCCTTGGCCTTGCTGCCCTGGCACCCACGATTGTTCACGCGCAGGATAGCCAGCCAAGCGACGCGCAGACACTGCAACGCCTCGACACGACCCACCTCGCCTATGTCATCACCGGCGAGGCCGAGGTCGATCGATTGTCGGAACAGGGCCTCCTGGGCCTCAGCAACTACCTGACCTATCGCACAGCCCTGGAACCGGGCGCCCCCGTTGGCGTCGATCTGGAACAGGACGAGCTGGCGTTCTACCCGATCATCTATTGGCCGGTATCCGCCACGGCGCCGATGCCGAGCAGCAGAGTGATGAGCCGGATCGACGCCTATATGCGCAATGGCGGGACCGTGCTCTTCGACACGCGCGACCAGTTCTCCTCGCTCACGCCTTCGGCGGCGGGCGACAGCCCCAATGTGCAGCGGCTGCAGGAGATGCTGAACGGCCTCGACATTCCGCCGCTGGAACCGGTGCCCTCCGACCACGTGCTGACAAAGGCCTTCTACCTACTTTCGAATTTTCCCGGGCGTTACACCGAGAGCCAGTTGTGGGTGGAAGCCGCCCCCCATGACGCCGAGGAGCAGAGCAACCGACCGGTGCGCGGCGGCGATGGCGTCACGCCGATCATGATCACCGGCAACGACTTTGCCGGCGCCTGGGCTGTCGACGCCAACGGCGCGCCGCTTCTGCCGACGGTACCGCCGGACGAAATGCAGCGCGAATACGCCTATCGGGCGGGCGTCAACATCATGATGTACATGCTGACCGGCAACTATAAGTCCGATCAGGTTCATGTGCCGGACCTCCTCCAGAGGCTTGGGCAGTGAGGGCTGATCGATGACTTATGGTTTTGCTCCGCTGCTTCCACTGATGTTCTTCGTGCCGCTTCTGGTCGTCGCGGCGCTGTTCATCGGCTACGGCCTATGGCGAAAGATACGCGGCGCCTGGCTGCGCGCCCTCGCCTTGGCCGCACTCGCCTTGGCGATCGCCAATCCTTCCATCTTCGTCGAACTGCGTGACCCGCTCTCGACGATCGTCGCGATCGTCGTTGACCGCAGCCAGAGCCAGCAGAATGGCGACCGCACCGAGCAGACCGATCGTGCGATCGAGGGCCTGAAGGCGCGACTGGCGGCGATACCGCTCATCGAGCCGCGCATCGTCGAGGCCAAGTCCGATCCGGCGAGCGTCTCGCCGGCGACCAACCTCTTCACCACACTCGCGACAGCGCTCTCCGATGTTCCGCCAGCGCGCATCGGCGGCGCCATCTTCGTGACCGATGGCCAGATCCACGACGTGCCCGACGTCAGCCGCAAACTGGGTTTCGACGCCCCGGTTCATGGCCTGATCACCGGCAAGCCTGATGAGTTCGACCGGCGCGTCGAGCTCATCAATCCCCCGCGCTTCGGCATCGTCGGCGAAGAGCAGAAGCTCTCGTTCCGGGTTGTCGACGACGGCGCCGCACCCGGCGGGACCGCGGAAGTCAGCATCCGCCTCAACGGCAACGAAATCGCCCGGGAACGGGCCGAGCCGGGCACCGACGTTCCCTTCAGCTTCAAGGTTACGCGCGGCGGCAACAACGTGCTCGAATTTGCGGTGGATGCGGTTCCGGGCGAAGTGACCACGACCAACAACCGTGCGGTCCACGTGCTCGACGGCATTCGCGAGAACCTGCGCGTGCTGCTTGTGTCCGGTGAACCCCACGCCGGTGAGCGTGCCTGGCGCAACCTTCTGAAATCCGACGCCGCGGTCGATCTCGTGCACTTCACCATTCTGCGTCCGCAGGAAAAGCAGGACGGTACGCCGATCAACGAACTGTCGCTGATCGCCTTCCCGACGCGTGAGCTGTTCGTCGACAAGATCAACGAGTTCGACCTGATCATCCTCGACCGCTACCAGCATCGCGGCCTGCTGCCGATCCTCTACTACGACAACATCGCGCAATATGTGGAGAACGGCGGCGCGCTTCTGATTGCCGCCGGGCCGGAACATGCCGGCGACGATTCGATCGCCGCAACGCCGCTCTCGGCCGTGCTTCCGGCCGCGCCCACGGGTGTGATGAACGAGAAGGCCTTCTTCCCCCGCCTGTCGGAGGAAGGGAAGAAACATCCGGTAACCCGCGGCCTCGAAGGCTCCGATAGCGAGCCGCCGCACTGGGGCCGCTGGTTCCGCACGGTCGATGTCGACAGGCCTGAGGGCAATACGGTGATGGAAGCAGCCGATGGCAAGCCGTTGCTCGTGCTCAACCGTGTGGGCAAGGGCCGCGTTGCCATGTTGCTCTCCGACCAGGGCTGGCTTTGGGCTCGCGGCTTCGAAGGCGGCGGTCCGCATGTCTCGCTCTATCGCCGCACCGCCCATTGGCTGATGCAGGAGCCCTCGCTCGAGGAAGAGGCGCTGACGGCACGCGCCCGGGGCCGCACGCTGGAAATCACCCGTCAGACGATCGACGGCGACCCGGGTCCCGTTTCGCTCGTCTCACCCTCGGGTCAAAAGCAGGACGTGAAGTTGACGGAGCGCCAGCCGGGTCTCTATTCGGCAGAACTCGCCACGACCGAGACCGGTCTGTTCGAGATGGCCAATGGTGAACTCACGGCCCTTGCCCATGTCGGCGATCCCAATGCGCCCGAGTTCAAGGCGGCGATCTCGACCGAGGACAAGTTGCGCCCGTGGGCGGAGAAGACCAAGGGACTGGTGCGGCGTCTCGCAAGCGCCGACGGGCCGCTCGATCTGCCCACGGTCCTGCCGGTCAGGGGCTCGATACGCTCGGCCGACGACCAGCGCCTCTCGATCCGCATGACCGACGAAACCGTGCTGAAGGGCATCAACTCGCTGCCGCTGTTTACCGGCCTCCTCGGGCTTGCGGCACTGCTCTTCCTGATCTCCGCCACCTGGTATCGCGAGGGACGATGACCGAACGGACCGTCGTCGTCAGCGACCTTCGCGACACACCACATTTCTTCGATGCCGTGGCCGACCGCATCTGGCGCGCCTGGTGGGAACCGCAGGGCTTTCCTCTGAGCCATATTACCTGCCTGCTGCAGGAGAGCCTCACCGAAGATGCAGAATCCCTTTGCCTGGTGGCGCACGCCGGAGATCGCTTCGTCGGCACCGCCTCGGTGATCGCCTCGGACCTCGAGGAGCGGCCGGATCTCACCCCTTGGGTGGCGGCCGTCTGGGTCGACCCGCCGTTCCGCGGCACCGGCATCGGCGGCGACATCGTGCTGAAGGCCGCCCGTGCGGCGCTCGATTCCGGCGCGGAGGCCGTGCATCTCTGCGCCCTTCCCGGCAAGCGCGCCTTCTACGAGCGCCTCGGCTGGCGGCTCGATGAAAAGGACGTGGGCGAGGATCGCCTCGACGTCTTCAGCATGCGCCGTGCGTGAAAGGTTTTCGATGTTCGAGGTAACGGACGCGCCTCCGGCCGAGGCGCTGGAAGCGATCGGCAATGGCCTCACGGCCTTCAATGCCGCCGATGTCGGCCCGTCGGAGCGGCGACCGCTCGCCATTCTCGTCGGCGGTCCCCAGGCGAAGGGGCAACGCGGTGGCTTGAACGGCTACACCGGCTGGGGCTGGCTCTTCGTGCAGTGGCTGTGGCTGCCGGAGGATCTTCGTGGCCAGGGCCTTGCCGGCAAGCTGCTTCAGGCGGCGGAAGACGAAGCTCGACGCCGCGGCTGCCACAGTGCCTGGATCGATACCTTCAACCCGCAGGCCCGGCGCGCCTACGAACGCCAGGGTTACCGGGCCTTCGGTGAACTGGCCGATTTCCCCATCGGCCGCACCCGGGTCTTCCTGAAGAAATCGCTCGCCGCCAGCTAGAACGCGGTGCGTTCAATTGAACGCACAAAGGACGCTCTAGCACTTTGGATCTAGAGCATCCTTCCACCTGAAAGCGGGATGCTCTGGTCTCAGACCGCGAGCTGCAGCTCGAGCGGCACGGCGGATGCCACCGCATCGTCCCGCCAGCCGATGGTGCCGGCAAGGCCAGCATGCACGCCCTCGGCCATCGGCACGACGAGCACGCGGGCGGGATCGACCGGTCCCGGAAATTCGAGCGCACCGTAGCGCACCTTCTCGAAACCGAGCGGCTGATAATAGGGCGGATCGCCAACGAGGATCACCGCCTCCGAACCCTGCCGCCGCGCCGCTTCGACGGCGATGCGCACGAGCTCCCGGCCGATACCCATGTTCTTGTGCGACGGCCGTACGGCCAGCGGCCCAAGCAGATGGCCCTTGATCGATCCTGCCATCACAGGCGTCATCCTGACCGAAGCGATGGTCTCGCCGTTGTCGGCACAGATGAAGGACAGCGACCGATCATGCGGCCCTTGCTCGCGGATGCGCGCGGCCGCCCGGGCAAACCGGCCGGGGCCGAAGGCTTCTTCATTGATGATTTCGATGGCTGCGTCATGGGACGCGTCTTCGGTCAGGTAGACGAGATCGTGCTTTTTCATGGGATCGAGAAACCAGGCATGCGAACAGACATAGGGATGGCTTCGCCCGAAGCGGGCGTTGGCAGCATCAGCGTCGTCGCAGGTTTCCCGAGAACATCATCAGTGCGGTTTCTTCCAACACGAAAAAAGTTGTGAGATCGCCGATATCAGAAAAATGCCCGCTGTCAAAGTCTAAAACGCACTGTTCGGATTTCGCCATCTATCGGACGCCGCTGGAAGCGCTATCTATGAGCGCAAGGATCACGAAGGAGATTTCAAGATGGGTAGATTAGTGGACGGCGTCTGGCAGGACGTCTGGTACGATACCGTCGCAACGAACGGCCATTTCAAGCGCAGCGCTTCGCAGTTTCGCAACTGGGTCACGGCAGACGGATCCGCGGGACCTAGCGGCGACGGCGGTTTCAAGGCGGAGGCCGGTCGCTATCATCTCTATGTTTCGCTCGCCTGCCCCTGGGCGCACCGCACGCTGATCTTCCGCAAGCTGAAGAAGCTGGAGGACCTCATTTCCGTTTCGGTCGTCGATCCGCTCATGCTCGCCCAGGGCTGGGAGTTCAAGGACGGCGGCATCGGCACTGGCGACCATCTCTTCGGATCGAAGGCGCTGTGGCAGATCTATACCCGCGCCGATGCCCACTATTCCGGCCGCGTGACCGTACCGATTCTCTGGGACAAGCAGCAAAACACCATCGTCTCGAACGAATCCTCCGAGATCATCCGCATGTTCAATTCCGCCTTCGACGGGCTGACCGGCTCGACGACCGACTTCTACCCGGAAGAACTGCGCGCCGAAATCGATGCGTTGAATGCCGACGTCTACAACGACGTCAACAACGGGGTTTACAAGGCGGGCTTTGCCACCACGCAGGCCGCCTACGAGGAGAGCGTCACCGCGCTCTTTTCCCGGCTCGACAAGCTGGAAGAACGCCTCGCGTCGCATCGCTATCTGACCGGCAGCCGCCTCACCGAGGCCGACTGGCGCCTGTTCACCACGCTGGTGCGTTTCGATCCGGTCTATGTCGGCCACTTCAAGTGCAACATCCGCCGGATCGCCGACTATCCGAACCTGCAAGGTTACCTCCGGGAGCTTTACCAGGTCCCGGGCGTGGCCGAGACCGTCGATATGCGCCACATCAAGGAGCACTACTACCGCAGCCACACGACCATCAACCCGACCGGCGTCGTGCCAGTGGGTCCGGTGCTCGACCTCACCTCCCCGCACGGACGCGAGAGGCTGTAGACCGATTGTTCGAGCGGCTGGACCGCCTCTACCAGTGAATGTCGAAGGCAGCGCTGCCGGCGAGTTCCGCAAGCCGGCGACGCGTCGCCGGCGTGGTATCCTCCGGCAGCGCATCGAGCGTGAAGAAGCCGCTCGCGGCGATCTCCAGATCCGGTGTCTTCGGCGTGGTCTGCCTGACGCCGTCGCAGCGGTAGAAGACGACATGGTCGCGGCGGCTCGTGCGCCTGTTGTAGTAGACCTGGATGAGCACCGGCGGCGCCGTTGCCTCCAGGTTTCCCTCTTCGCGCAGCTCCCGCAGCAGCCCGTTAATCGAGGCTTCGTCGCGATCGAGCCCCCCACCCGGCAGGTGCCAGCCCGGCAGATAGGAATGGCGCACGAGAAAAACCCGGCCCTCGTCATCGAAACAGGCAGCGCGAACGCCGATCGTCATGCCGCGCGCAAGGGCGTAATAGCCATGCGCGAGCCGCATCAGGAGCCGGAGATACCAGCGCCGCATCTCCGGTGGCCGTTCCTCGTTCAGTCGTCTCGTCCTTCCCATGTTTTCGGCCCGCACGCGATTCATCGGGCGACCTGATTCCCCTCGGCCGGAATATGCGCTAGACGGGGGCGATGTTCAAACTTGCCCATATCTCCGATGTCCATCTCGGGCCCCTGCCCGAATTGTCCTTAAGGGAGCTCGCGTCGAAGCGCATCACCGGTTTCGTCAACTGGCACCGCAACCGCAGCCGGCATCTCTTTACCGGCACGCTCGACACGCTGCTGGCGGATATCGAGAAGAAGGATCCTGACCATCTGGCGATGACAGGCGATCTCGTGAACCTCGCGTCTTCGCTTGAGATCAAGGCAGTGACCGAATGGCTGACGGATGCCGGCAAGCCGGAGAACATTTCCATCGTTCCGGGCAACCATGACGCCTATGTGCCGGGCGCCTACGAAAAGACCACCCGTGCCTGGTATCCCTACATGCGGGGCGACGATGCGCCGGCTCATTGGCACGACCGGCACCGTTGCTTTCCCTATATGCGGGTGCGCGGACCGGTCGCGCTGATCGGCTGCTCGACCGCTGTCGCAACGCCCCCCTTTGCCGCAAGCGGCTATTTCGGCCAGCGGCAGGCACGCGCGACCGTCAACATGCTGCGGGCCGCCGGCGAAGCGGGCCTCTTTCGCATCGTCATGATCCACCACCCGCCGATCCGCGGCGCGGCCTCGATGCACAAGCGCATGATCGGCATCCGCCGTTTCGCCGCGACGATTTCCTCGGGCGGTGCGGAGCTCGTGATCCATGGCCACACCCATCTCAACACCGTCTACTGGCTGAAGGGCCAGAATGCACCGGTCCCGGTCGTTGGCATCGCCTCGGCCTCGCAAGGCCCGGGCGGCCACAAGCCGCCAGCAGCCTATAACCTCTTCACCATCACCGGCGAGCCGGGCAATTGGCAGCTGACGCGCGAACGCTATGCGCTGAACGGCGATGCAACGACGGTGACACTCGCCGAAACGACGCGTTTCTGAAGCCGTCAGGCGGGCCACTTCGCAGAATATTCATCGCCCGGCGAATATTTTCCCGCATTCATGCGTCATACCCCAGTCGTGCGCCGCCCGCTGGTGGTGTGCATTGTCTTCTGGCATGCTTCGTGGCTGAAGCCGCCCGACGGCGGCTCACCTCCTTTCGGAGCGTCAAGGACACGCGATCATTTTGAAACGACGCGCGGGCTTTCAAGGGCATGCGCGAAGAACGGGAGATGGCATGATGTACCGAAAGGCCCTGCTTGGCGCCCTGATTGTGGCCGGCGCAACCAGCTTCATGGCGCAGGCCGTGATGGCAGCCGGCGAAGACACCAGCGAACCGCCCAAGAAGACCAAGACGACCAGCGAATGCACGGATGGCAAGGTGTGGGACGCAAAGAAGAATGCCTGCGTCAACGCCAAGAAAAGCGACCTCAGCGACGATATCCTGTTCCAGGCCGCCCGCGAGCTCGCCTATGCCGGCCAGTATGAAAATTCCATCAAGGTACTCGGCGCGGTCAAGGACCAGAAGAGCGCCCGCGTCCTCAACTATCTCGGCTATTCCAACCGCAAGGCCGGCCGCATGGAACTCGGCATGCAGTACTACAAGCGCGCGCTCCAGGCCGACGAGAACTACATTCTCGCGCGCTCCTACATGGGCCAGGCGCTGATCGAACAGGGACACGTCGAGGAAGCACGCGTACAGCTCGTCGAGATCCGCGATCGTGGCGGAGAGAACACCTGGGCCTACCGCGCGTTGCTGCAATCGCTTGGCGGCGTCCGCCAGTACTGACCCGACGGGAGCACGGGGCGGCGCCCGGCGCCGCCTCGATCGCAGCGCCAAACGACAGAGCGCCGAGCGCGCAAGAGACGCGCCGGCATTGGCTGTCTATCCCTTCTTTGCGCCCCCGCTGCTGCCGCTTGCAATGGGCGCGCTCTCGTTCTTCTTCTCCGACCATTCCGGCGGCAGACCGAGAGCACCACCGGCGATGCCGCCGAGACCGGATCCTTTCCCGAAAACAGCACAATCGGGATCTGAGGGCTTGCCGGTCACCGCATAGGCGACGCTGTTCTTGACGTTCTTCATCGAAGGCAGTTCGAAATCGGATTTCATCGGGTCACCCGATTTTTCCAGCAACGCACTGAAATCGCCCGAAAAATCTCCGGCAAGCTCAAAGGCGTCGGCTGCCGTCGATGCGCGGGAACCATTGGTGAGGATGTTGGCACCGCGCGCCCATGTCAGCCCGGCGATCTGCTTGCCCCGCGCGTCGAAAGCCTCCGCCTCGACTGCGAGACTTCCGAGACCGATCGGAATGCGCGGAACCGGAACGGGAGCGACCGCCGAGGTGACGGTCGACACGCCCGCAACAACGGCATTTGTCGATTTGACCTTGCTGATCACGGAGCGCACGGCCATATCCGCCGGCTTCGATATCGGCACGATATCGAACTGCGCACTCAGTGCTTCGCAGAGCGACCGGTCGATCGCCGTCGCCACCAGTTTCTTCTGCGGATCTCCAAGCTTGTCGAGATCGGCATTGGAAGCGAAGGTCGTCGGGATCACGTGCACCGTCTTCACGTTCTTGGTCGAGGCGGCATCCACCCGATACTTCGTCTTGGTCACCATCCCGTCGCTGGCGACGAAATCCTTGTAGGACGATAGCGATCCGGTTTCCATGACCTGAGCGCTCTGGCATGCGGCAAGCCCCGCAAGCAGCGGAACCACCGCACCAATGCGCATAGCCATGGCTCCTCGTCGAAGCTGGGCTCGGCCCCATCGGCCGCCCCCGATCCGGGCGGCATTCATTCTCTTGCTACGATGCTGTGCGTTCATTGGCGTGTCCCCGACATCGACTTGCAGTTGTGCGATGAGGTCCGGCCAGATTCGGGCCGAACTTTGACGCGATCTCGGGGCGCGGGTGCAGTTTACGGTAACGAAGCCCTTGGTTAACGGCGGCCGGCAAGCAAAAGCTTTTTGGGAAAAGACGCTATGAAGCAGCAGAATTTGCTTTCCGTTCCGGCACTTCCCTTGCAGACTAAGGGGCAAATGTTTCATATCATCCGGCTCGTGCCTCGCACCGCGAATAAATGCACGATCCGGCACGTTTCATTTGGAAGAGCAATGCGTCCAGCGGCAGAAACGAAGGACTTCAGACGCGACTTGGTCAGCCTCCTGCCCAAATTGCGTCGGTTCGCGATGACGCTGACGCGCAACGCCAATGATGCCGACGACCTCGTCCAGGAAGCCTGCGAGCGCGCGATCACGCGCAGCCACCTGTGGAACGGAGAGGGCCGGCTGGAAAGCTGGGTCTACGCGATGACGCGCAACCTCTGGGTCGACGAGATTCGCAAGCGCAAGGTCCGCGCCGGCAGCGGCACGGTCGATGCGCTCGGCCAGGACGAGCTCAGCATCGAGGCTTCGGCCGAAAAGGCCGTCTACGCCAACCAGTTGCAGAAGATGATCCTCTCGATGCCCGAGGGCCTGGCGAGCGTGTTCCTGCTGGTCAACGTCGAAGGCCATAGCTACCGCGAGACGGCCGACATCCTCGGCATTCCGATCGGCACTGTCATGAGCAGGCTGTCGACGGCGCGCCTCAGGCTTGCCGCCATGATCTCCGAGAATACCGAAAGGAGGGCCTGACCGTTGCAACAGACAAAGGGTCACGCACTCGAAGTTCGCCTATCCGCCTATATCGACGGTGAGATCGGCGAAGCGGAACGAAATGAACTCGACGCGCTTCTCGCCCGCGACGACGACGCCAAGGCTTTGTTCGAAAAGCTGAAAGCCGGCAGCAGCTTCGGCGATACGGCTTTTGAGGATTTTCTGCACGATCCCGTGCCGCTGGCCCTGGTGCGACAGATCAAGCAGGGTCCCGGTGTCAGCCCCAAAACCGAACGCGTGACGGCGACAGCCGCCAACGTCAGAAACGTGCGCATCTGGCCGCGCGTGCTTGCCGCATCGGTTGCACTGATGCTGCTCGGCGGTTCGGCCGGCTTCGTCATCGGCACGGCAAACAATGTGGGCGAACCGGCCGAAGTGGCAGCGGCGCGCGGTTGGCTGGACGATATCGCCGACTACCACCGCGTCTATTCGCGCCAGAAAGAGCATCTCGTCGAGGTTCCCGCCTCCGAGGCCCCCAAGATCGAGACCTGGCTTGCGTCCAGCGTCGGCGTTCCCTTCAAGATTCCGCAGCTTGGCGGCAAGGGCCTGACCTTCGAAGGCGCCCGTCTGCTGGTGGCGAACGGCAAACCCGTGGCACAGCTCGTTTACCGCAGCACTGAGGGCGAGATCTTCGCGATCTGCTTCCTCAAGAATACCACCGGCCCGCAGTCGAACGATTTTGACGAGAGCATCCGCGATGATCTCGGCATGGTCTCCTGGCAGAGAGGTGGCGCCTCCTTCGTGCTCGTCGGCCCTTCCGCCCATGTCGGGATGCAGGATATCGCCGAGGCCGCCGCCGCGACGATCTGAGTTCACGCCTTCAAAGCTTGGCTTTGCCGCAACCAACACGAAAATTCTGGAGCCGCCCCCTTGGCAACACCAGTTGCCAAGGCGGATTTCGCTGCCATGAAAAGCAGACATCGGCCGCGGCTCGGCAGAGAGCATAATTCCTGCGCCCATATTTGGATCAAGCAGAAATTTGTGTAGGCAACCAAACGGTTACACCTGCGCCCACGTCGCAAAATACACATATCGCCATGGTCAAATATTGAGTCCGAATTGGAGCGTCACAGCTCCCGCAAAATTGGCAAAAATCGGCAAGAAAAAACCAAAGGTTGACATTGCAATACTTTACCTCTATCTCTGACAAATCGATATTTGCTTGCTAAGCTTTGGTTACCGCGCATCTAGCAACTGCGCCCTGAACGAACCTTCCTTTCAAAAATCGCTATCACCATCCGCAGCGCTCCCGCGTCGCGGTCGTTCAATATGCTATGAGAGGGTTCTTCATGACCACCGGCACAGTTAAATGGTTTAATTCCACCAAGGGCTTCGGCTTCATTCAGCCTGACAACGGCGGCCCGGACGCCTTCGTCCACATCTCCGCCGTCGAACGCGCTGGCATGCGCGAAATCGTCGAAGGCCAGAAAGTCTCCTACGACATGGAGCGCGACAACAAGTCGGGCAAGATGTCGGCCTGCAACCTTCAGGCGGCCTGAATCGGTATCGGCTCTCCCTTGACCACGGATGTACTGGCACTGCCGAGAGCATGATACCCATCAAGGTCAGGCAATATGCCTGGCCTTTTTTATTTCCGCGCATCGAATGCACGTTCCCGCGACTGCGTTGCACATCGGGAATGACGTGACTGCCGTCGACGCGCCTGTAAGATCGGGATCCCCCATGACAGAGACCCACACCAAATCGCGCCAGCGGGCCGAGATTGCCTTTGCCAAGGAGCAATCGCAATTTTTTGCCCGAGGCAGCGCAGTCGAGGAACTCGACGCCATCGTGCAGGCACGCGAAGAGAAGACCTCGCGCCTGCGCGAAGCACGCCTGGCGAAGGAATTGCAAGATCGTCTGGCGGGTGCTGCCGCCCCCATTTCGAAACGCGTCAGAAAAACCTGACCTTCAGTCAGGGTGACACCTCAACTGGAAGAGAGACTTGAGAAACATCAGAAACAGTGAACTCACCGACCGTCGCAGCGCCGCTGCCGATGCGAAGAAAGCGCTTCTTGAAGCCTACCGCGCGGCAAAGGAAGCCGCAGAACCGACCCAGCTCGCCCGCCAGGCCGAGCGTCAGGCAGTCGCTGCGGCCCGCGAGGAACGGCGCGCTGGTCGCGAACGGGCGAAGGCCGAGGAGCGCGAGCGTTTGCAGGCCGAGGCGGCAGAGCGCGAGGCCGCCATCGCAGCCGCTGCTAGAGCCGAGACCGAGGCACGCGAGGCCGCTGACCGGAGCCGCATTTCGCGCGTGATCGAGGACGAGGCCGCTCGCAAGGCCGAACGCGACCGGCGCTACGCCAACCGCAAGGCGCGGCAGGCATAACAGGCGACCGGCGCGTCGGCATGACGCCGTCATGCCGAGCTGCGACTGCCCTGTCTCAACGATTGATCGAAAACGCCGCCCGTCCATTGAGGGCACGCGGCGTTTTTGTTGATCAGCCGCGCTTCATTTCCAGAACGCGGTTCGCCGCCGACACGATCGCTTCGAGCGAGGCGGCAACGATGTTGGTATTGATACCGGCACCGAACAGTTTTCCGCCCGGATGCTCCATCTCGACATAGGCGATGGCCGCCGCGTTGGAGCCGTGCTGCAGTGAGTGCTCGGAATAGTCAGCGACCGAAAGATCGATGCCGAGGTAGATCGACAGCGCGTTGATGAAGCCGTCGATCGGGCCGGTGCCCTTGCCTTCGATGCGCTTCACCTCGCCATTGTCGGTGATCTCGGCGGCCACCACGCGCACGCCCTTGTGCTCGCCGACCGGATAGGTGTGGTGATCGACGAACTTGATGCGCGCGCCCGGCTGCTCGACATAGCGCTCGATGAAGCGCTCGTGGATGCGCCTGGAGGGCACCTCCTTGCCTTCCTCGTCGGTAATGCGCTGGATGTCTTCGCGGAACTCGACCTGGAGGTTGCGCGGCAGGTTGATGCCGTAATCCTCCTGCAGGATGTAGGCGATGCCGCCCTTGCCCGACTGCGAGTTGATGCGGATGATCGCCTCGTAGGAACGGCCGACGTCGCGCGGATCAATTGGCAGATACGGCACTTCCCAGAGCGGCTTGTTGGCCGTCTTGATCGCCTTCATGCCTTTGTTGATCGCGTCCTGGTGCGAACCAGAGAAGGCCGTATAGACCAGCTCGCCGACGTATGGATGGCGCTCCGGAATGACCATCTGGTTGGAGTATTCGTAGACTTCCTTGATCCGCTCGATGTCCGAGCAGTCGAGCTGCGGGTCGACGCCTTGCGTGAACATGTTCAGCGCCAGGGTGACGACGTCGACGTTGCCGGTGCGCTCGCCATTGCCGAACAGCGTGCCTTCGACGCGGTCGGCGCCAGCCATCAGGCCGAGCTCGGTGGCGGCAATGCCGGTGCCGCGGTCGTTGTGCGGGTGCAGCGAGATGATCAGGTTTTCGCGGTTGTCGAGGTTGCGGCACATCCATTCGATCTGGTCGGCATAGATGTTCGGCGTCGCCATCTCGACGGTCGAGGGCAGGTTCAGGATCAGCTTGTTTTCGGGAGTCGGCTTGACGATTTCGGTGACCGCATTGCAGATCTCCAGCGCCACTTCGAGTTCGGTGCCGGTAAAGCTCTCGGGCGAATACTCGAAGCGGTAGCCGCCACCGGCCTTGGCTGCCATGTCGGTGATCATCTTGGCAGCGTCGGTGGCAATCTGCTTGATGCCGGCGACGTCCTTGGCGAAGACCACGCGGCGCTGCAATTCACTGGTGGAATTGTAGAAATGCACGATCGGCTGGTGGGCGCCCTCGAGCGCTTCGAAGGTGCGGGTGATCAACTCGGGCCGGCACTGCACCAGCACCTGCAGCGACACGTCCTTGGCGACGTTGCCCTCCTCGATGCACCAGCGGGCAAAGTCGAAGTCGGTCTGCGAGGCCGAGGGGAAGCCGATCTCGATTTCCTTGAAGCCCATGTCGAGCAGCAGCTGGAACATGCGGGCCTTGCGATCGTGACCCATCGGGTCGATCAGCGACTGGTTACCGTCGCGCAGGTCAACCGAGCACCAGATCGGCGCCTTGGTGATCGTCTTCGACGGCCAGGTGCGGTCGGTGAGTGCGATCTGCGGGTAAGGCTGATACTTCACCGACGCTTCCGGCATGCCGTTCTTGATGGAATGGGACTTCTGGATCATTGCAGCTTCTCTTCATCACTGAGCGCTCTGGCAGCATTGCCATAACCGATCGGGGACCGGATTGCGATGGCAAATGCCGCGGCGGGCGCGCCTTTGTCCTAAAACTCTATGGGGGTCGAGGAGCATCCGCCGGCGTGGCTTTTCGGCCGCCGGGCGCTCCTCAGCGAACCCGGCAACCGCGAGTAAGGCCGAGAAGAAGAAGCGATGCGAAGGCGCGCGACGGCGCACGATTGTCATCGTGTCCGGCGGGGATCGAGGCGATCCGATATGCGTCAGCCTTGGTCATGGTCAAAGCCTATACACGGCTTGCCGAACCGGAGCAAGCGGCACAATGCGCGCAGGTCGCTGCAAAAGAAAAGGGCACCGCCGCGATGCCGGTGCCCTTCATATCCGTTCGGCTGAAGCGAACTCAGATGTCCGCAGCCGAGGTGATGATGCGCGACACGAGACCATAGCTCTTGGCCTCTTCAGCCGACAGCCAGTAATCGCGCTCGGTGTCCTTGGCGATCTTTTCGACCGTCTGGCCGGTCGCTTCGGAGAAGATCTTGTTGAGGCGCTCGTTCATCTTGATGATTTCGCGTGCCTGGATCTCGATGTCCGAAGCCATGCCGCGGGTGCCGCCCGACGGTTGGTGAAGCAGGAAGCGGGTGTTCGGCAGGCAAAGGCGACGCTCCTTGGGAACGCCGACATAAATCAGCGCGCCGGCGGATGCGACCCAGCCGGTGCCGATCGTCCAGACCTTCGGCTTCACGAACTTGATCATGTCGTGAATGCTGTCGCCGGATTCAACGTGGCCGCCCGGCGAACTGACGAAGAGACGGATGTCCTCATCGCTGGCCGACGCAAGCGCCACGAGCTGCGAGCACACTTTCTGCGCCAGTTCCTGGGTGATCGTGCCGTAGATGAAAATCGAACGCGACTTGAAAAGGTTCGCCTCCGTTTCCTTGCCGAGCGGCAATTCGGTCTTCTTGTCGTCCTCGTCGTCGTTGTCGTACATCCGTGTTTCTCCGGCGTCTCATGAAGTCTTCAGTCAAAGTCAGATAATGCGACTCGACGCCGAAGACAATGCAACAAACCGAAGCGGCGACAAAGCGGCAAGGCGCACTTCGCTTATGGTAAAAACACCTACCGCCAAATGCCGTATAGACAGGTGGACAAAGGCCAATAAAATCAACCGCGCCAAACATTCAGAACGGGGCCATCCTCCCAGGCCTCGCCGATCCATGGGGACACGCATGAACAGACGCATCCTGATTGCTGCCGCGGCGCTGATCGCTTCCGCCGCTCCGGCCTTCGCCCACCTCAACCCGGAAGAAAACGGCTCGTTTGCGGCCGGCTTCTCGCATCCGCTCTTCGGCCTCGACCATATCCTCGTCATGGTCGCCGTCGGCCTCTGGGCCGCCCAGATTGGCGGCCGGGCACTGTGGATCGTGCCGACGGCCTTCGTCTCCATGATGGCGGCGGGCTTCGCGCTCGCCATGGCCGGCGTCGGACTGCCCTTCGTCGAGCCGGCGATCTTGGCCTCTGTGGTCGCACTCGGCCTGCTCGTCGCCATGGCGGTGCGCCTCGACACCGCTGCATCGGCGGCCATCGTCGGCGTCTTTGCCCTCTTCCACGGCCACGCCCATGGCGGTGAGCTTGGCAGCGCCGGGGCACTCGCCTTCTCGGTCGGCTTCATTGGCGCGACCGCAGCGCTTCATGTAGCCGGCATCGGTCTCGGCATCGCCCTTCAGCGCCTTTCCGGCGGCAACGTGCTGGCGCGCATCCTCGGCGGGCTGACTGCAGTTGCGGGTGCAGCCCTGATCTTCGGCTGAGATCAGGAAACGTGCAGCACGGACGCATTATCTTTCTGAACGGCACGTCCAGTTCCGGAAAATCCACGCTGGCAAAGGCGCTCCGGGAAATCCTCCCGGAGCCCTTCTGCTACTATGCGTCAGATCAGCTTGCCGACGCCGGCTTTCGGGTGCTCAAGCGTGGCATGCACCATGGGATGCGCGGCGAACGCAACAGGTTCTTCGACGGATTTCACCGCTCGATTGCGGCTTTCGCCGGGGCCGGCAACGATCTGATCGTCGAGCATATCGTCGAGGAGAAAAGCTGGTCCGACGAGATCAGAAAACTGACAGCACATCTGGACGTCTTCTGGATCGGCGTTCATGCGCCTATCGAAGACCTTGAGCGTCGCGAGCGCGGCGATCGCACGATCGGTGAAGCCCGGTTTCACCTCAAGACGCATGCCCACTGCAACTACGACCTCGAAGTGGATACGCACGAACCAACCGATCAGGTTGCCGCGCGCATCGCTGATGCCTGGCGCCAACGCCGGGCTTTCAAGCCGTAGCGGAGACCCCGCTTTTTCCCTTACCCGCGACCGCGATAGGTCGGCACGCCCTGATCGGGCAGCCACAGGCCCTCCGGCGGCTTGCCGGTCTGCCAGAAGACGTCGATCGGGATACCGCCACGCGGGTACCAATAGGCGCCGATGCGGAGCCAGCGTGGCGAAAGCAGCGAGACCAGCCGCTGGGCGATCTCGATGGTGCAGTCCTCGTGAAAGGCGCCGTGGTTGCGGAAGGAGTGCAGGAACAGTTTCAGCGACTTCGATTCCACCAGCCACTCATCCGGCACATAGTCGATGACGATATGGGCGAAATCCGGCTGCCCGGTCATCGGGCAGAGCGAGGTGAACTCCGGCGCGGTGAAGCGCACCAGATAGTCCTTGCCCTTGTTGCCGCTCGGCACCCGCTCCAGCACCGCCTCTTCCGGGCTTTGCGGCAGGTCGACCTTCGCGCCCAATTGCGAGAGGCCAGATACGTCAGTCTTGCTCATTTGCCTGTTGCTCCGTGAGAACATCCGCGCGTGGGTTCGGTCGATACCGGCTTGCGCCCTCGCCGACCCGCCCCGTTTGCGGCCCTTAAATCAGAACTGCCTTAAGAAGGAAATCTTCTCGCAGTTCAAGCGATATCGGCCGTTTGTGTTTTCAATGGCGCGCTGACGTCGTCTTGACGCGCACGCCGTGCGCCTTCTCGCCCTCCGGCTCCACATGGATCGCTATCCTGGCGCCCGGATGCACCACACGGATCGCATCCTCGATCCGGTCGCAGATATCGTGCGCCTCGCCGACCGGCATCGCTTCCGGCACGACCATGTGGAAGTCCACAAAGATGGCCGGACCGGCCTGACGGGTCTTGAGATCGTGCACGCCGAGCGACCCCGCGGCATTGGCGGCGATCGCCTGCTTGATCGCCTCTTCCTCTTCCACCGAAACCGCCCGGTCCATCAATCCATCGATCGAACGCGAGATCACCATCCAGCCCTGGAAGAGGATGTTGCAGGCGACGACGACGGCGAGCAGGGGGTCGAGGATCGCGTAGCCGGTCGCGATGGCAAGCACGAGGCCGACGAGAACGCCGATCGAGGTGACGACATCCGACAGGATATGGTGACCATCGGCACTCAGCGCCGGCGAGCGATGGTTGCGGCCGGCTGTGATCAGCACATAGGCCCAGATGGCGTTGACGACACCCGCGGCGAAGTTGATCGCCAGGCCCAGAGCCGGCGCTTCCATCACCACCGGCGCCATGATCGCCGGCACCGCTTCCCAGACGATCAAAAGAGCTGCAACGACGATCAGCACGCCTTCGATGACGGCTGAAAAATACTCCGCCTTATGGTGGCCAAAGGGATGGCCGGCATCCGCCGGCTTGGAAGCATAACCGATCATCAGATAGGCGATCACTGCAGCGATCACGTTGACCGTGGATTCGAGACCATCGGACAAAAGGGCCACCGAGCCGGTGAGCCACCAGGCAAGAAGCTTCAGCCCCAGCACGGCCAGAGACAGCGGAATGCCCCAAAAGGCAAGCCGCAGGACGGTTCTGTTGTCGGACGCAGACATTTTTATCATTCCCTATGCAGATGCAAACGAGTTGCAAACGCAAGCCCATTGAAACGCAAAACCGCCCGCGCGAATTTCGCGCAGGCGGTCTATCGCTAAGCATATGAGCGATTGGGCCCCTCTTGTCAAAGCTTGGTTCGGCTGGCTCCGGTTTCTCCGCAGGCAATGACCTCGAGGGCCAACAGCTTGGCTTCGATTTCGTCGCCGTCGGCAACCTTGCTACCCCGGCCAATGAAGAAGAACACGACGGCTGCGGTCGCAACCGTGATGCCAGTCAGCAGCCAAAGCAAGGCACTGAACGCATCGCCATAGGCGTGGAGGAGAACGACGTGCGATGTCTGCGGTGCAAGCAGCGCTGCGTCCGTAAGGTTGCCAGTCACGACGCGCTGGGCCATTGCAGCGGCATTCGCGCCGGCCTCCGGCCCCAGGTTCGAAGCGGTGAGCGCGGAGAGAACTGCGCTCACGATCGCGAGCGCAACCCCCTCGCCTGCGACACGCGTGGTGCTGAAGATCCCCGTCGCCATGCCCGCGCGCTCCTTCGGCACGACGCTGACGGCAAGCCCGTCCATCAGCCCCCAAGGCAGGCTGATGCCAAGTCCTATCAGCAGCAGAGGTGCGAGCAGCACGGTCGGCTCGGAACCCACCGGAAACCGGCTTAGCCAGAAGAGCCCTGCCGCCGAGAACAGCAAGCCCGCTCCACAGATCGCTGCCGGCGTGAACCAGCGCGTCAACAGGCCTGCGGCAATTGGCAGGATCAGAAGCGGCGCAGACATCGCGATCATCATCTGGCCACCTGAGACCGCGCTCATGCCCTCGATACCGATGAAACGCACGGGAAGCAGGATGAGTAGGACGACGAAGCCATAGGCGGGAGCTGCCGCAAGCAATTGCACGCCGACGAAGCGTGGATAGCGAAAAAGCGTCAGATCGAGCATGGGCCGCGCGACCGACCGCTCGATCCGCCAGAAGGCCAGAAAGAAAAGTACGGAGGCCGCGAACATGGCGACCACGAGCGGGTGGCTCCAGCCGCTTTCCGGTGCCTGCAAAATGCCGAAGGTGAGCGCAGTCAGCGCCGCGGTGAAACTCGCAGCTCCCTTCCAGTCGAGGCCGGTGGCATCCGGATCCCACGTCTCCCGCATGAAAACCGCTCCGAGTGCCAGCGCCAGGCCAGCAAGAGCAACGACGAGCAGGAAGATCGCGGGCCACCCGAAGGCCTCGACCATCAGGCCCGAGGCGATTGGCCCGAAGGCGAGGCCGACGCCGAAGCTGGCGCCAACGAGGCTGAAGGCTCTCAGCCGCTCGTTTCCTTCGAACTCCTGGGCGAGCGAGGCCATGCCGCCGGAGAAGGCGGCGGCTGCCCCTATCCCTTGAAGCGCTCGCAACACGTCGAACCAGACGATATTGCCGGCGAATGCCAGAGCAGCAGAGAACAGCAGGAACGCGGCAAGACCGCCGAGGAAGACGCGCTTGCGACCGAAACTGTCGGCAACTGCGCCTGCCGCCATCAGCGAACTGCCGAAGGTCAGCATGAAGGCATTGGTGACCCAATTGAGCGCGATCGGATCGGCGCCGAGGCTGCGGCTGATCGCCGGCAACGCCACGGCTGGTCCCGTGAAGGTGAGCGGCATCGCGGCCGCCGCGCAGCAAACCGCGAGCAGCACGAACCGGCGTCCGCGCCCGTCTTTGAACTTTTCTCTCATATCGTCCATCCGTTGGAGCAAAGGAGATACCCACACAGACTTCCTGGAAACCTGCAGCTGGACGTCCGCCGCTTGGGCATCGATTGACGAATGCAGGATAGTTTCGCCATAATCGGCTGAGAATTGTGCCAAGAGGACAGGCATACCGGAACAGAACGCTCGAATAGGAAGTCAGCAATGGATCGCCTGAGTGGATTGACCGCCTTCGTGCGCACCGCCGATCTCGGCAGCTTCGTCGCCGCTGGGCGCGTGCTCGGCCTGTCCGCCTCCGCGGTCGGCAAGGCAGTCACTGCTCTCGAAAAGCAGCTCGGCGTGCGCCTGCTGCAGCGCTCGACCCGTAGTATCCGGCTGACCGAGGAGGGACGCCTCTTTCACGAGCGCTGCCGCCGCATCCTCGACGACCTCGACGATGCCGAAGCCTCATTGGCCGAGGCCGTGGCCGTTCCACGCGGTCGGTTGCGCGTCAGCGTGCCGATCGTCAGCTACCATTTGCTGCTGCCGGTGCTGCCGGAGTTCGTGCGGCGCCACCCCGAAATCGAGCTCGACCTCGACTTCAACGATCGCATCGTCGATCTGATCGACGAGGAAGTCGGCGTCGCCGTCCGCAGCGGCGTGCTGCCGGATTCCCGGCTGATGACCCGGGCGCTGCGACCGTTCCAGCTTCTGCTCTGCGCCGCCCCCGCCTATCTCGATCGGCACGGCACACCCGAATGCCCGCGTGACCTCGACGGGCACCATGCGATCCGCTTCCGTTTTCCCAACAGCCGGAAGCTGCAGGAATGGCCGATCGCCATGCCCTCAGACGGACCCGGACCGCAGATCAAGACCGTGCTCACCAGCAACAACATGGAGGCGCTCAGCGGCGCCGTCCTCAGCGGTCTCGGCATCGGCTGCCTGCCGGATTTCCTCGCGCGCCAGCCACTCAGTGACGGCCGGCTCCGCACGGTGCTCGACGCCTATCTCGACGCTCCCGGACAGTTTCACCTCCTCTGGCTGTCAAACCGCCATCTATCGCCAAAGGTGCGCGTGTTCGTCGATTTCCTGGGCGAGCGGCTTTTTGCCGATCGCTGCGAGCGCGCGCCAGCCATTCAGGCGACACGGTAGGAACAAAAAGGGCCACCTCCATGACGGAAGCGGCCCCTTGGTTCTTCAATATCGTCAAGATCTTCCCAACGTCAGCATCGCCCGAATGCGGGAATGCTCAGGCGGCCTTGATCTTGGCGCGCTTGGCAAGATGCGCCACGACGTTCTCGATCATCCGCATGCCGGCGTCGCCGCCAAGCGTCATGATCGATTCCGGGTGAAACTGCACTGCAGCCACCGGTTCCTTGGTGTGCTCGATACCCATGATCGTGCCGTCTTCGCTTTCAGCTGTAATCATGAAGTCGTTAGGCAAGCTCGACGGATCGGCGAAGATCGAGTGGTAGCGCCCGACGGTCACTTCCTTGCCGAGACCGGAGAAGACGATGCCCGGTTCCAGCACGCGGATGCGCGACGGCTTGCCGTGCATCGGGATCGCGAGTTGGCGCAGGTCCCCGCCATAGGCTTCGGCAAGCGCCTGCAGACCGAGGCAGACGCCGAAAATCGGCAGTTCGCGGGCCCGCGCCTTCTTGATCGTTGCCCTGCAGTCGAAATCTTTCGGATTGCCGGGTCCTGGCGAAAGCACGACGAGATCCGGCTTGACGCGATCGAAGATCTCTTCCGCGACCGGCGTGCGTACCGTCGTGACGGTTGCCCCAGTCTGGCGGAAATAGTTCGCGAGCGTATGAACGAAGCTGTCTTCGTGGTCGACGAGCAGGATGTTGACGCCGGCGCCGACCGCCGCAACGTCGCGGCTTGCCTTGCCGGCGTTGGCGGATTTCGCATCGCGAATGGCAGCGATCATGGCGGAGGCCTTCAGTTCGGTTTCGGCTTCTTCTTCTTCCGGGTTTGAATCGTAGAGCAGCGTCGCCCCTGCCCTGACCTCGGCGATGCCGTCCTTGATGCGGATCGTGCGCAGCGTCAGGCCCGTGTTCATGTCGCCGTTGAAGCCGACCATGCCGATCGCGCCACCATACCATGCACGCGGGCTCTTCTCATGGCTTTCGATAAAGCGCATGGCCCAAAGCTTCGGCGCACCGGTGACCGTCACCGCCCAGGCGTGACTGAGGAAGCCGTCGAAGGCATCCATATCGTCGCGCAGCCGCCCTTCGATATGGTCGACCGTGTGGATCAGGCGCGAATACATCTCGATCTGGCGGCGGCCGATGACCTTGACCGAGCCGGGCACGCAGACGCGGCTCTTGTCGTTGCGGTCGACGTCCGAGCACATGGTGAGCTCGGATTCGTCCTTCTTGGAATTCAAGAGCTTCAGTATCTGCTCGCTGTCGGCGATCGGGTCGTCGCCGCGCTTGATCGTACCCGAGATCGGGCAGGTCTCGATGCGGCGGCCGGAAACGCGAACGAACATTTCCGGCGAAGCGCCGACCAGATATTCCTGGTTTCCGAGATTGATGAAGAAGGAATAGGGCGACGGATTGATCGCCTTCAGCCGATTGGAGATTTCCGAAGGCTTGCTCTCGCAGCGCTCGAAGAACTTCTGGCCGGGCACCACTTCGAACAGATCGCCACGGCGGAAGCTCTCCTTCGCCTTGACGACGAGCTCGGCGTATTCGCCGGGGCGATGGTCGCCATGCGGCGGGATGCTGTCGACTGTCTGGAATGGTTCGCTCGCGATCTCGTCCGCCTTGCCTTCGGTCGTCTTGCCATCCTTGGCGAAATCGTAGCGGTCGATCCAGGCCTTGGCGGCATAGTGGTCGACGACGAGGATCTCGTCCGGCAGGAACAGCACCATGTCGCGCTGGTCGTCGGGACGCTTGAGCTTCAGGTCGATCGCGTCGAACTGGAAGGCGAGATCGTAGCCGAAGGCGCCATAAAGGCCGAGGCTCGCGTCCTCGGCCGAATGGAAGAGATTGGTGACGGCGCGCAGCACGCTGAACACCGTCGGCATCTTCGAGCGCTCTTCCTCGGTGAAGACGCGGTCAGGCTGATTGATCGTCAGATCGAGGCGGCGGCTGGTCGAGGCGCCGAGGGTGATGTCCGCGACTGTCTTCAGGTGCTCGGCGATGATCGACAGCAGCACTTCGCCACGGTCGTTATAGGCTTCGATCCAGAGCGCGCGGCCGAACGAGGAAATGCCGAGCGGCGGATCGACGACGGCCGTGTCCCAACGGGTGTAGCGGCCGGGATATTCATAGTTGGAGGAAAACACCGCGCCGCGGCGTTCATCGAGCTTGTCCACATAGCTCGCGATCGCCTGCGTATAGGAGGCTTCGCGTCGCCTGCGCGTCACCACGATGCCGCCTTTGGCGGTGTAGCTCTCCGCTCCGCCCTCGAGAATTACCGTTGCCATTCGCCTCGCTCCGTAAAAGCCCGGTCCTTGAGCGGCCCAAACATGAAAAAAGCCGCCTCGAAATCTCCGGGCGGCTTCATCTCTCAATCACGCATGACTGGTCAAGGCCGCTTCAGCGAGCCCACCACCAGGTCGAAATGTTGCGTGCATTTTCCATGGGCGAAAGTGTTAGCGTGGGTTGATGCCTTGCGCAAGCGGGAAAGCCGCGCCGGATATCACGGATCGATCAAAAAAAGAGGCGGCTCTTGCGAGCCGCCCGACTGGAGTTGATCTGATCCTATCAGAACTTCGCCTTCGCCGTAACCAGGAAGGTGCGGCCGCGGCCCGTATCGATCGTGCTGCCTGCAATCGTGCTCGACGACGGCGTGTAGGTCTTGTCGAACAGGTTCGTCACCGTCGCCGTCACCTCGAAGCCGTTCTCGAACTTGTAGTTCGCGAAGAGGTCGACGAGGCCATAGCCCGGAACGTTCGGCGGCGTGCGGTTGATCTCGCCGACGAATGCGTTCGACACCGCATAGAGCCGCGTGCCGACCGTCAGGCGCTGGTCTTCGAGGAAGCGCGCACCGAGCGTTGCGCTGATGATGTTATCAGGCAGGTAGCTCTGGACACCGAACCCGTTCACCTGGGAAGGCAAATTGCTGTCGGTGTAGGTGTAGGCGAGATCACCGAAGACATAGCCGGCATCGTAGGCCGCCTGGAGTTCGAAGCCCTGCACCGTCGAGGTGCCGGGATTGTTGACGAAGAAGATCTGGCGACCACCACCCAGCAGCGCTGCGGTGATGTAGTTGTCGATGCGGTTGTGGAAGTAGTTCGCCTTCACACGCAGGCTGTCGCTGGGATCGAGCAGCCCGTCGAAGGTGAAGTTCGCGCCGATTTCCCAGCCCTTCGAGATTTCAGGCTCGAGGAACGGATTGGGGAAGAACGACTGGCCGGTCGTACCCGGGTGCGTGCC
This sequence comes from Ensifer sp. Root278, assembly GCF_001429285.1. Taxonomy (GTDB): domain Bacteria; phylum Pseudomonadota; class Alphaproteobacteria; order Rhizobiales; family Rhizobiaceae; genus Ensifer. The sequence goes on along the minus strand of NZ_LMJJ01000040.1, from coordinate 74,722 downwards.
GCCGGCGAAGGTCTCGTTGACGGTCGGCGAACGCGAGGTCTCGGCGTAGGTCACGTAGGGCTGGAACCAGTCCGTCGGGTTGAGCGCGACCGTGACGCTCGGATTGAGACGGCCGTCGGACTTGTCGACCGTGTAGGGACCCGCCGGCAGGCCGATCGGGTTGCCTCGCACCACGGCGCCGGAACCATCGAGGCTGAAGTGATCCCACCGCAGGCCGGCCGTCAGATCGACGATACCATAGGTGAAGGTCGTGTTGCTGAAGACGCCGGTCGTGGCATTGGTGCCGCTGCCGTTGACGCCGCCAGACGGGCGCGCCGTGCTGTTGATGACGTCATAGTCGTCGCGGAAATATTCGACGCCGTAGTTCGCCCGGACGGCAACCTCACCGAGATCGAACAGCGAGGTGTTCGAGATATCGAAGCCCTTGCCCGTGTCGGTGATGCGGCGACCGGCCGCCGTGCCGCCACCGCGAACATCGGTGTCGTACTTCATCTTCAGCCGGTTCCAATAGGCATTGGCCCGGAAATCGATGAGTTCGTTGTCCGGCGTGTAGGAATAGCTGGCCGAAACGGTCTGGTTCTTCACGTTCTGGAAGTAGGAGTTCGCGAAGAAGTCGTTGTCATAGGTGATGCCGGTGAGCTTGAAGGTGTGGTCCTGATCCGGAGTCACCTCGAACTTCAACAGGCCGGAAAGCAGGTCTTCCTCGGTGTAAGGCACCGTTACGCCGTTGCCGTTGTCGTAGTTGCCGGGATCAGCCTTGCTGATGCCGCCGAGCACCGAGAAGACGTCGTTGAAACGATAGGCACCGATCAAAGATTCCGACCAGCCGGCCTCGTTGCTGCCGTAGGTGGCAGAAGCGATGCCGCCGTAGTTCTTGCCGTCCTGGATCAGGTCTTCGACGTCGTAGGTCTTGAAGTTGACCGAACCGGCCAAAGCACCGCCGCCGACACCGGTGACGGCACCGCGGGTGACGTCGATCTCGGAAAGGAATGCCGGATCGAAATAGGCAAGGCCCTGGGCTTCATGGCCGGTGAAGCGGAAGTTCTGGCGCACACCGTCGATCATCATGTTGACGCGGCCGGAACCCTCGAAGCCACGGATGTTGACGGCGACGCCCGGGTTCTGCGGGTTGTTGGCGGTTGACGTGCCGGGAACGCCGCGCAGCAGGTCGTCGGTCTCGAGACCGGATTGCAGGTCGATCTGGTCGGACGTGACGACACTGACCGGGCCGGCCTTCGCATAGGGGTCAGCGGTGCGTGAGCCCTTGGCAACGATCGGCGACAGGTAGGTTTCGCCCTTCTTGGTCTCCTCGGCCTTTTTCTCTTCCGGCTTTGCCTGGTTTGTCGAACTCTGGGCGAATGCGACGGTAGCGACTGAAATTGCAAGAGTTGTCGTGCAAGCCAACAGGGCCTGGCGACGATGCCGGGTGAGCATGGACCAATCCTTTGAGGTTCGAGGCCGGGCTTGCTGTTGAGCGGCAAACTCAAGGGGCTGGCTGGGCGCGTTCTGGGCGTTGCGACATGTCGTCGCCTCATTTATGCCGCATAAAAAACATGAGTATAATTGTCAACATACAAAGATACTCCCCACAATTTGTGGGGTCGTGCCAATTCGAGGCGTTGCCGAACTGCAACGCTTTTGCCGGAGAGTTGGAGCGGACGAGGAAAAGTGCATGCGGCCTTCCGCCCGCATCCCGCTCTAATTTATTGGAATCGGTCACGTTTATGATTTGGTCGATTCCAACCAAAACATCGCGATCTCATGAAACCAGATCCGGTTCTGCGCGTTCCCTCCGCTCAAAGCCCGCCGCGCGGGCAGTGAGAAAGGTACTGGATGCGTCGCTCTTTCCCCTTGATCCTGCTGTCACTCCTGATCCTGACGGGCGCCAGCCTGCCGAAACACGGCCCCATCCCGATAGAAAAGCCGCCGACGGATGCAGGAGCGGAAGAGGCTGTTCCCACACCCGACAAGAAGCCGGCGGCACCGGCGGACGACGGCAAGGGCGCGACGGAGAAAGGGCCGACGGCAGCCAACGGCGAACAGCCCGTTCCGCAGCCGAAGCAGGCGGATGGAGACGAGCAATCGACAAAGGACAAGAAGCTGCCGGCGGACGAAAAGGACCAGCGCGCCGACGAGAAGAAGGATGCCGAGCCCGCACCGGCGCCAATCGTCTATCCACCGGTCGAGACGGAGAATGCTGCCGAATATGCCAAGTGCCTCGCCGACCTGAAAGCGGTTGGCGCGACGTTTGTCGAAGCCAAGCGCATCGACGACGGCAAGGGCTGCGGCATCGACAAGCCACTGGAGGTCACCAGCATTCTGCCCGACGTTACGCTCGCGCCGAAGGGAGTGATGCGGTGCGAAACGGCGCTGGCGCTGGCACGCTGGACAAAGGAAGCGGCCCAGCCGGCTGCCGAGGTCGCCTTCGACAAGAACATCAAGATCAAGGCGCTGAACCAGGCGTCGACCTATATCTGCCGCCTGCGCAACAATGCAACGTCAGGCAAGATCTCCGAACATGCCCACGGCAACGCCGTCGACATCGCGTCCTTCCGCTTGAGCGACGGAACGACGATCGCCATCCAACCGCGCGACGAGGATGGCACGATGGACGGCGCCTTCCAGCGCGCGGTCACCGCCTCGGCCTGTCTGTATTTCAAGACTGTGCTCGATCCCGGCAGCGACGCCGCCCACGAAACCCACCTGCATCTCGACGTGATCGATCGGCGCAACGACTATCGCTATTGCCGCTAGGCGGGGATCACCTGGCCCGGTCGCCGCAACTCAGTCATTGCCATAGCCGAGGGCGACAAACTCGCCCTCGAAACGCCCGGCCACCTCTCCACCGTCAAGCAGGTCGGCAACGACCACGGCCCGCGCCCTGCCCCGCCGTTCGAGCAATCGCAGAAAGCTCGGCCATTGCCCGGCATTCGCTAGCGACGAGCGAGCCGAAAAGGCACCGGCCACCGGCTTTAGATAGTCCATGCGGTTGCTCTGGATCACCAGGCGCGCAGCCACGCCGCTTTTGCGCAACCGCACATGCAGGAGCGACCAAGCCGACAGGATCGATAGCGCCGAGGCGCTGCCGCCGAACACCGTCTCGCGGTGATTGATGTTGGGTGCCAGGGGCGCCGAGAGCAGGATATGGTCTTCCGCTACGTCCTCCACCTGAACCTGCATCGCCGCCGAAAGCGGGATATGGGCGTGAAGATAGGTCTGCAAATCCTGGGGCGTCATGGCGGTGTCCATTGTGTCTGCTACAGCGGCGTACGCCTTGCGTGTCGCGCAAAGGTCGCCTCCGATCAATGCACGAGACCCCATGTCCTGGCCAGAGCCGCAGGCCCAAGTTCAGTCGCCTCCCGCCAGCCTCGTAACCATAAAGATACCGGTCGGCGCGCCTTGCAGGACGGCACCCCGGCTCCCAAATACAGGCATGAGGAAAATCCACCCGTTTTGCGCCCAGTCTCAAGGAAATGTGTCATGGCATTGACGATCTACCAGCTCTCCATTCCCGCATTCATTCGCGGCCTTGGTGTGCTCACCAAACTGCTCGACAAGGCCGAGGCTTATGCGCGCGACAACGGCATCTCCCCCGATGATCTCGTCAATGCCCGGCTGGCGCCGGACATGCTGACGCTTGCCGGCCAGGTGCAGCGTGTGAGCGACACGAGCAAGGGTCTGGTCGGCCGCCTGACTTCGATCGAGGTTCCCCGTTTTCCGGACGAGGAAAAGACCCTGGACGAACTGCGTCAGCGCATCGCCAATACGGTTGCTTTTCTTGAAACTGTGCGCCCCGTCGACCTGGAAGATAGCGGCAGCCGTGAGGTCGTCCTCAACTTCCCGACCCTGAAAGTGACGCTCACGGGCGAAGAGTATCTGTTGAGATTCGTTCTGCCAAACTTCTATTTCCACCTGACGACGGCCTACGACATCCTGCGCCACAAGGGCGCCTCGATCGGCAAGGCCGACTTCCTCAGCCTCACTGCCTAACGTCCGTTCCGGAAGCCAAGACAAGGCAAATGCAAAACACGACAACGCCGCGCATCCCGCCGGATGCGCGGCGTTGTTTCGATCAGGCCGGTCGGTCGCTCTAGAACAGCCCCTCGATGTAACCCTGCTCGTTCAGGAAGATCTTCTCCGACGACGGCACTTTGGGAAGGCCGGGCATGGTCATGATCTCGCCGGTGATGACCACGATAAAACCGGCGCCGGCCGCAAGCCGCACCTCGCGGATCGGCACCGCATGGCCACTCGGCGCGCCGCGCAGGTTCGGGTCGGTCGAGAAGGAATATTGCGTCTTGGCCATGCAGATCGGCAGGTGGCCATAGCCCTGGTTCTCCCAGGTGTGCAGTTGATCGCGCACCGACTTGTCGGCGATCACTTCGCTCGCATGATAGATGTCCTTGGCGATAGTTTCGATCTTGTGGAAGAGCGGCATGTCATCCGGATAGAGCGGCGAGAACTGCGAATGGCCGCCCTCGGCCAGATCCGCCACCTTGCGCGCCAGTTCTTCGATTCCCGCCGACCCCTCGGCCCAATGCCGGCAGAGCACGGCGTCGGCACCGAGTGTCGTCACATAGTCCTTGATCGCCTGAATCTCGGCCTCGGTGTCGGAGGTGAAGTGGTTGATCGCGACGATCGCGGGAACGCCGAACTTCTTGACGTTCTGCACATGCCGGCCAAGGTTGGCGCAGCCCTTGCGCAGGGCCTCCAGGTTTTCCTTGCCGAGATCGTCCTTCTTGACGCCGCCATTCATCTTGATCGCCCTGACGGTGGCGACGATCACCGCGGCATCGGGCTTCAGCCCCGCCTTGCGGCACTTGATGTCGAAGAATTTTTCCGCACCGAGATCGGCGCCGAAGCCGGCTTCGGTGACCACATAGTCGGCGAGCTTCAGCGCCGTCGTCGTGGCGATCACCGAATTGCAGCCATGGGCGATGTTGGCGAAGGGACCACCATGCACGAAGGCCGGATTGTTTTCCAATGTCTGCACCAGGTTCGGCTGCATCGCGTCCTTGAGCAGCACCGCCATCGCGCCATCGGCCTTGATGTCACGCGCAAACACCGGGCTCTTGTCGCGTCGGTTGCCGACGATGATATTGCCGAGGCGCTTCTCGAGATCCTTCAGATCGGTTGCCAGGCAGAGGATGGCCATGACCTCGGATGCAACGGTGATGTCGAAACCGGTCTCGCGCGGATAACCATTCGCGACACCACCGAGCGGCCCGACAATGCTGCGCAGTGCCCGGTCGTTCATGTCCATAACGCGACGCCAGGCGATGCGGCGGATGTCGACATTCTGCTCGTTGCCCCAGTAGATGTGATTGTCGAGCAGCGCCGCGAGCAGATTGTGCGCTGAAGTAATGGCGTGGAAATCGCCGGTGAAATGGAGGTTCATGTCCTCCATGGGCACCACCTGTGCGTAACCGCCGCCGGCGGCTCCGCCCTTGATGCCAAAGCAGGGGCCGAGCGACGCCTCGCGGATGCAGACGATCGCCTTCTTGCCGATGCGGTTGAGCCCGTCGCCGAGGCCGACTGTCGTCGTCGTCTTGCCTTCGCCGGCCGGCGTCGGATTGATCGCCGTCACCAGGATCAGGTGGCCGTTCTTCTTTTCGCGCTGGCGGGCGATGAAATCGGCACCGATCTTCGCCTTGTCGTGGCCGTAGGGTAGCAGATCTTCCGCTGGGATGCCGAGTGCCGCCCCTATCTCCAGGATCGGCTTTTTCTTCGCCGCACGCGCAATCTCGATATCGGACTTAACCTCGGTCATGACATGTCCCCTCCCCAGGGTCGTTTTTCGTCCACGCCTTTCAAGGCGCAGTTCGCGATGCCGGAGCGGGATGAGGAAACGTGTCTGCGGTTTTCGGCCCGCATCCCGCTTTAACTCAAGTAAGGTTTGCGGCAGCGCCCGGAAGTTCAGGCGCCACCTTGCCGTTCCGCCCTATCGGGCGAGGATATCGCGCATTTCGACGATGTTCGAGCGTACCCTCAGCGTATAGAAGCCCATCGTCGCCAGATGCGTCGGCATGATCCAGCCGGCCTCCTCGCCGTTGGAGATGATCAGCGGCTGGATGCGCAATGCGGCGCGCAGTTGCTTGATCGTCTCCGTCCAGATCGGCGTCAGGCCGCGCTGGGCAACGACGTTGTCGAAGTCGGCGCCGGCGGCCGACAGAATGCCGTAATAACCGTAGAGCTGGCCATAGGCGAACCAGAAGCGGTCGTCGGCGCGCGTGTCGAACCAGCCGCCATTGTGGTTTTCCGACCGTTCGCGAATGATCGCCGAGGTGTTGCCGAGATCGTTGGCAACACGGTCGAGGAATTCGACGAGGTTGTCGGAGCGGCCGTCGAAGATCGCTTCGCATTTGCCGAGCGAGATGTTGAAGGCCCTGAGGTCCTTCATCGCCGCCCGGTAGAAGCTCGGCGTCGGCGTCTTCGGGCCAAAGGGGTTCAGGCCGAAATACCAGGTCTCCTCATCGAACTGGATATTGCCGCGCGCACTCTGCAGGTCGCTGTTGATGCCGGACGTGCCGCGCACGCGACCAAGCGAATCGACCAGCTCGACCGAGGTGCGGCGCACCGCCTGGTTGATGCCGCGCTGGAACGACGCCTTGTTGTCGAGCCAGGGCGTGTCGTCCCAGTCAAGCCCGAAGAAACCGAGCTTGTAGAGCAGCATCGACGATATCCACGCATTCTCGTTGACATTGTAATCGATAAGGTCGGCGGCGACATCGACGATTGCCGAGGTCTGGCACACGGTACCGGCAGGCAATTGCACCACCGCCAGCGCCTCCGGTGTCGATTCGGTCTGCGGTGCAGCCGCCGCCGCAAGGTTGGTTGCCGCCGCACCGGTCGTCGATTGGCCGGTCGTCGCGCCCGGGCCGCTCTTCGGCGAGCCCGCCGGCACCTTGTGCTCGGCCAGCTTGTAACGCTCGACATAGTCAGGATCGAAGTTCGTCCAGGCCTGCGTCTGCCAGATGAAATAGCCGTAGAGGAAGATGAGGCCGAGCAGAACGATGCCGATTGGTCCTTTGATGATCCAGCTCCGCTGCCGATACCAGTTACCGGCCGCGACGAACGGCCAGAGCAGCCAGGCAACGGCGAGACCTATGCCGCGGCCGATCGCGGTAAAGACCCGCTGGAAAAACGCAACGATCGGATCGAACATGTCCTATTCCTCTCTGAGGCCGTAAAGCTTGTGGCGGAAGGCCGCCTTGTCCTTGAGATATGAACCCGTCAGCGTCGCCACAACATAGGCCTTGAAGCTTTCGCCATAGCGCTCGTAGGCGTCGTAGAAACCCTGCTTGTCGAAGACGAAGCGCGAGACGAAATCGCGGGGCACGAGCTGGGAAATCAGTCGGTTGACCAGCCACTGGTCGGGATGGGTGGGTGCTGCGCGCACCAGCATGAAGCGGTTCGCCGGCGCCACGTCCTGCATCTTGATCGTGCCGGTCGCGGCAACCATGCGGATCATCTCCTGCAGGAACGGATAGGCCCCGTCCCTCGCGACGACAGCCGCATTGCGGTGCATCCAGGTCTGCAGCCAGATCCGGTCGGCATTGGCGAGATCGGCCGTCGGGTCAATTTCGTCGATCAGCCCGCGCACGATCATGTCGGCCCGGTGCTGATAGAGCCCCGACTCCTCCACCCAGGACGCCTGTGGCAATTGCAGCCGCTTGGTCGAGGCGAGGAAGTCGTAGATCCGGGCATGATCGTTGATGGCGATATAGCTGACCTGCCATGGCCGCGAGCGGCGGAAGCCGGGGACCGAGGGGTCGCAGATCACGGTCGTCGTCTTGTCGTCGAGAAAGACATAGACGCCCCCGAAATGATTGGCCCAGAAGGCTTCGTGGCGGAAGACGAGCTGGTCCGGCACCAGCGCATTCTGGCGGATATCGCCGGTGAGCTTGGCAAGCTCGACCATGCGGTTCAGCATCTCGTCGTCGGCCCAGGCCGTCGGCACTTTCTTCAGCCGGTCGACGAGGCCCCTGAGTTCGGCGGCCTTGCCGAGCATGTCCTCGGCCGACAGCACCCGGAAACGCACCTCGTTGATCGACAGCAGGTCGTCGATGTCGTCGACGACCGAAACCGAATCCTCGATCTCGCCGTAGAGCGCGTCCTTGATCGTGATCGCATTGATCGCGCGGCCGTTGGCGTTGAAGAATTCGTGCATCAGCGCCGCCGTATTGGAGAAGCTCGTATGCACGACCGGCAGCTCCGCCTGATCCGGTGTCATGATGATGAACCGGCGGTTGACCCGGTTCGGATCGAGATAATCACGGTCACCCAGTTCGTCAGCGATTTCGGGCGAAAACCCGGTCATGTCGATGCTGAACGCCGTCAACGCCGTCGGGCGCAGGCCGAAGCCTTCGAGTGCCTTGTTGTAACGCGCGATCAGGTGCGGCTCGGAGACATCGAGCAGCCGTCCATAGATGAGCTCGGCTTCGAGCAAGCGTTTCATCGGTCAGCTCTTCCCATCATAACCCCTGCCACCGGCCGTCGCGCTTCATCGCCTCGATCTCGTGGATCGCCTTTTCGCGCTGACGCTCGCGACGGATGATGTCGGTGACGGCAGCATCGTCGGATTTGTCGGTGTAGCGGAATTCGCTGTCGGCGTAGCGGTTGATCTCCTGCAGCACCATCTCGATGGTGATCGGGCCGCGTAGCGCCTCGATCATCGTTTTCTTCTCGTCATAGCCCTTGTGCATGAACGAGCCGGCATCCCTGAACCAGTCATCCGGCAGCTCGACGTCCATGGCGCGCAGCTTGATCGCATCGGTGATGTTCTTGATCGCGCGGCCGGTAAAACGCGGCTCGGCCTCCTTGATCATGTGCAGATAGGCGCCGACATCGGCGAGCGAGGCGAGCGTGCCGCGTTCCTTCTGGTAACGCTCCCAGACGGCGATGAGGCCATCCTCCTTCGGCCGCGCGTGCTCGGCATAGGATTGCGACACGGCCCGCTTGATCTCCTGCCCCTCGAACAATTGGTGTTCGCCGAGCGGGATCTTGTGGTTCTTGCCGACGAGCAGCGCGAAGATGTCGATATAATCGTCTTCCGTCTGCGGCCCGTCGACCAGCCAGCGGGCGCCGGCGCGCTGGCGCAGCGCATCGTCGACATTCTCAGGGTAGTTGGAGAACATGCCGAAGGTGCAATTGCCGCGCACCACCGTCGAAGCACCGGCGAAGCTCTCCATCAGCACCGCCGTCACCTCATGCTGGCCGGCGGAAGCGCGATCGTCGGAGCGCTTCGCCGCCACCTGGTCGACATCGTCGATCGTGCCGAAGCCGATCGCGCGCGGGTTGATGACGTTGTTGACGAACTCCTTGCAGTTCTGGCCCGATTTGCCCTGATAGGAGGAGATCTGGTCAACGCCGAAATTCTCGTAATGGAAGGCGTAGCCGGCAATCTCGCAATATTCGTTGAGCATGCCGGCGAGCATCTGGATCAGGATCGTCTTGCCGGTGCCCGGCATGCCGTCGCCGATGAAGGTGAAGAGGAAGCCGCCAAGCTCGACGAAGGGGTTCATCTGCCGGTCGAAGTCATAGGCCATCAGCATCTTGGCAAGCTTCAACGCCTGGTACTTGGCAATGTGGTTGCCGATGATCTCCTCGGGCTTCTTGAAGGTCATCACCAGCGGCTTGCGCTTCTGGCCCGGTGCGACATCGAAGCCGTTCAGCGTGAAATCGTCCTGGTCGAGCCGGATATGCACGGTCTCGAAGCTCTGCAGTCCAGTGAACCGCGCCTTGCGCGCGATCAACCCCTCGACTGCCACGCGCGAAAAGGCGCGCGCCCGGGCGGTCAGCGCCAGATCGTCAGGCGCCCCGGCAATGCCGTGGTCGAGCGCCGAGATGAGGCTCTTCAATGCGTCCTGCGGCGTGTCGAACAGAAAGTCGGGCTCGACCGCATCGTCCACCGGCTCGCCCTCACCTGAAAGCGTCGAGCCGAGATAGGCGGCAAGCGTAAACGCGGCGACATAGGCAGACGCCGAAAGCAGCGCCTTGAACTGGTTGGCCTCATCTCCTCCGAGCGGCGATGTGGCGTTTTTCGCCTGCAGTTGCTCGAGGTTTGTCTGCCGCGCAAAGACGTCGGCCACGGCGAGCGCCACCTGAATACCGCGGCGTGTGCGATAAAGCACGGCGTGCTGGGCCGGCGACAACATCGGATCGCCTTGGCGCACTGACTGAATGGTCTTGGTCAGCTCGACTTCGCGTGTGCGCCGCTGGCCACCGGTCGAAACCGTCGAGACGAAGCGGCGGCCGGTGCCGGCAAGCGTCGTCCCGGCGGATGCATCCTCGCGCTCCAGAATGATGAGCTTCGTCACCAGCCCCTGCGCCACCGCCTGATGCTTGGCGATGTCGTCCTCGTGCAGCGTCGTCAGCCCCGTATTGAGTGTCATCGTCAAACCTCGCTTACGACCTGGTTGCCGGAAATGACGTGGACCTTGTAGTCGCCGAACACCTGTTCGGCCTCGCCGGCGGCATAGAGCGCCTGATAGGCGTCGTGCGGCACCAGCGCGTGCTTCTCGTAGGAGGAGACACCCATGCGCGCCGCTTCCAGATTGGCGGTATCGATGTGGAACTCCTCCTGCGCCGGCGTCGATGACCAGAAGCCGCGTTTGGCGGGCCTTTCGGCCTTGGAGAAGACCTCCTGCACGGTCCAGGTCAGAAGCCAGGCATTCTCGGTCTTTCGCACCTTGGAGAGGATGTCGTTGATGCGCGCATTGTTCTCGGTGATCCCGGCAGAATAGAACGGGCCGAGCACGATGCGGCGCAGCTGCTTCGGATGGAGCTCGTCAAAATCCTTGTCGAGATTGGTCGCGATCGTCACCGGGGTCAGCGAATAGCTGCTGTTCTTGGAGGCGAAATCGTCGAAGCGGCTGGCGAGATCTGGATTGAGCAAACCACCAACCGGCAACGGGATCTCGACCTGCGGATTGAGCTTGCCGTCCTCGGTCACCAGCATCTCGACGATCTTCTCGGAGGAATCCTCGATCGTCGCCATGTAGACCATCGGCAGGGTATTGGCGCCGTCGAAGGCGCCCCAGCTCACGATGTAATAGGGACGCATCGTCTTGGAATTGACGGCGACGCGGATGGTCTCCGGCAAGATAAAGGGCGAGAAGATCTCACCCTTGCCGATCTGCTCCAGATAGAGCCGCTCGGCGATGCGCGTCTGCAACGCCTCGGGAAAGGCCTTCTGACGGAGGATGAAATCGACCATCTCGTCCCTCAGCGCATCGGCCGTGGGAATGTCGGCGAGGCGCTTTGCCGCCGTCTGGCGATCGTTCTCCAGTTCCAGCACGTTCTGGAACACCGGAAAACCGCTTTCGGCGCGCGAGATCCGGAACTGATCGACGAAGCCGATGCGGTTCTCCCAGCAGTCGATCGACGCCTTCAACCGGCCGAGATAGGGGACGATCACTTCGCCGACGACGGTGTTGCGATAGAGCGGCGAGTTGCGGTCGCCGAGAAAGAGCTCGAGCCCGGCGAGTGCGGCGTGGATCGACGCGAAATATTGTGCGACAGCGGATGAAGCCGCGACTTTCATGCAAATCCCCGTGGCGCGTGCCAGACGGCAAACTCGGTTCCGATCATTCGCCTGCCGATCACTGCTTCACGTAGTTGGCAGTGTTGTGCTTGTCCATGACAGCCTGGAAGCGACGGGCAAAGGCGTCGTCCGCCAGCTTCTTGCGGCGCTGGATATCCTGCGTCGAAAGCATGTTCTTTTCATGCATTTCGAGGAGATCGCCGATATGGCGCTGCGCAGCGGCACCGATGCCGGCCATCGTCTCTTCGGCGGCGGTGTCGACCTGGCTGCCGAGCGTGTTGATCTTGTGGGCGACATCCTGCTGGGCAGCCGTCTTCAAGGAGTCTTCCAGCGCCTTGTAGAGCACGATGCGCTGTTCGGTATCGATCGTCAGCTTGTTGATCAGCGTGTTCTGCGCGGCGATCTGGTTGTTGAGCGAATCGACGAAGGTCTGGAACATCGCGGTGTAGCGTTCGAGCGTCTGGCTCTCGGCGAGCAGCTCCTGTTCCTTGGCCTGCTTCTCGTTGTATTCGGTGGCAAGCGCCGAGCGTTCGCCTTCGAGCTCGGTGCGGACCTTCTGCTCCGTGGAGGCGGCAATGCGGTTTTCGATGTCGAGCAGCAGGGGGTTCAGTTCCTCGATGCGCTTCTGCACCTCTTCGAGGTTCGCCATCGTACCCTTGCGGCGCTCGATCACCTGGATCAAGCTCTGCTCCGAGGTCTTGTAGCGCTGGTCGAGGATCGACTTCTGCTCCTTGAGAATGCCGACGATCATGTCGGATTTCGACAGCAGCTCCTGCAGGTTGCCGGCAAGCGACATGTTACGCACGCGGTCGGTGCGCATGCGCTGCATCTTCTGCTTGGAGAAGATGCCGATGAACTTCTCATAGCCGGTATAGTTCTTCATGCTCTCGAATTCGGAGCCGAAGACATTGGTCGCATCTTCAAGGCCGATGATCAGGTCGGCAATGTTGGCTTCCATCACCTTCTGCTGGTTGATCACATCCTGGATGCGGGCGTTCTCGATGTCGAAGTTGACGTCGCCGAGCTTGGTCTCGGCCTTGGCGAATTGCTCCAGCACGACACCGGATTGCTCGAGCTTGCCGCGCATCTGTTCGACGACGCCTTTCGTCTTCTCGATCTCCGCGTCAAAATTCTGAAGAGTCGCCATGTCCTGCCCCTCGATCCATCGTGGCGCGATCCGCCAGCCCAGCCGAATTATTCAGCCTTCGATTGCAGTTATATAAAGGGTGTTTATGGAAAGAGAACAAGCCTTCCGCAGCGGCTTTTTTCGATCAAGCGTTGCAGCGAAGTGCTTGAGATATCGAAGGCATTGCCTATTTGGCGGCCGGCGGCGCCTTGAGATAGGCGATCACGTCGGCAATGTCCTGAGGTTTCTTGAGACCGGGAAAAGTCATCTTGGTGCCGCCGACCATCGCCTTGGGGCTCAAGAGATATTCGCTCAGCGTCGCCTCGTCCCAAACGTGCCCCTCGGCGCCGAAGGTCTTCATCGCCTCGGAATAGTTGTAGTCGGCAACCGACGCCACCGGCCGGCCGACCACGCCCATCAGGCTCGGGCCGACGCGATTGACCGGCTCGCTGGCGGTGTGACAGGCCGCGCACTTGCGGAACACCGCGGCACCCGCCGTCGCGTCGCCGCCGGCGTGGGCAGCCGGAGCTGCGACACCAAGACAGAGGAAAAGACTGGAAAGCAGGCGCCGCATCGAAAACCTCTTGCTGACAGGACCCGACGAGAATGGCAAGGCGGCCGCAAGCGGCCAGTCGGTCGCACTCACTCGCAACGCATCAGGTCGTCCCAATGGCGCCGGCAATAGGAGACGTATTTCTCGTTGCCGCCGACATCGACCTGGGCACCCTCGCGCACCACCTTGCCCGTACCATCGAGACGCACGACCATCGTCGCCTTGCGGCCGCAATGGCAGATGGTGCGCACCTCGCGCAACTCGTCGGCGAGCGCCAGCAGCGCCATCGAGCCCGGAAACAACTTGCCCTGAAAATCCGTACGTAGGCCATAGGCCATGACCGGAATGCCGATCCGGTCGGCGACGCGCGCGAGTTGCCAGACCTGCGCCTCGTTGAGGAACTGCGCCTCGTCGACGAAGACGCAGGCGATCTCGCCGGCACCATCGGAATGAAGCGTTTCGATCAGCGTATAGATGTCGTCATCGCCATGGAACGGAATGGCGTCGGAGGCAAGACCGATGCGCGAGGAGATGCGGCCTATCCCTGCCCGGTCGTCATGCGCAGCGATCAGCATCACCACACGCATGCCGCGCTCCTGGTAGTTGTAGGAGGCCTGCAACAGCATCGTGCTCTTGCCCGCGTTCATCGTCGCATAGCTGAAATAGAGTTTGGCCATCTTCACCGCGTCCGGTTTCCGTCTCCCGGGTAATGACGAGCCTTGTCCCGGAAGGCCAGAGCGTGTTTGCGGCACCCACAGTTTTTCGCCGGACTAGACCATTTCGTGGACAATGCGACATTCAGCGTCGCATCGTGCACCCCCTCAGCATATTGACGCAATACACTTCCTTCGACATCAAAGCGCTTGAATTCGCTATCCAATGGTGTTTGGCTAAAACAATAATAGAGGCAGGGGAACGACAACGATGAAAAAACGACTCTCTCTCAAACTGATGCTGGCGGGCGCCGTTTCGGTCGTCGCCCTCGCCGCTGGACAGGCTGCAGCTGCCGAGCCGGAAAGCTGTGGTACCGTCCGTTTCTCCGACGTCGGTTGGACGGACATCACTGCAACCACCGCGACCGTTTCCACCGTCCTCAAGGGCCTCGGCTACCAGACCGACATCAAGGTTCTCTCGGTTCCGGTCACCTACACCTCGCTCAAGAACAAGGACATCGACGTCTTCCTCGGCAACTGGATGCCGACCCAGGAAAACGACGTTCGCCCCTATCTCGACGACAAGTCGGTCGAATCCTTCGGGCCGAACCTGGTCGGCGCCAAGTACACGCTGGCGACCAACGCCAAGGGCGCTGAGCTCGGCATCAAGGATTTCAAGGATATCGCCACCAAGAAGGACGCGCTTGAAGGCAAGATCTACGGCATCGAGCCCGGCAATGACGGCAACCGCCTGATCATCGACATGGTCGACAAGGACACCTTCGGCCTCAAGGGCTTCGAGGTGGTCGAATCCTCCGAACAGGGCATGCTGGCGCAGGTGTCCCGCGCCGAAAAGGATGGCTCGCCGATCGTCTTCCTCGGATGGGAACCGCATCCGATGAACGCCAACTTCAAGCTGACCTATCTTTCGGGCGGCGACGACATCTTCGGCGCCAACTTTGGCGGCGCGGAAGTCTTCACCAACGTGCGCGCCGGCTACACCACCGAGTGCCCGAACGTCGGCAAGCTGCTCACCAACCTCAAGTTCTCGCTCCAGATGGAAAACGAGATCATGGGCAAGATCCTGAACGACGGGCAGGAGCCGGACAAGGCTGCCGAGGAATGGCTGAAGGCCAATCCGACGGTCGTCGATCCGTGGCTTGCCGGTGTGACCGCCAAGGACGGCGGCGATGGCCTGGCCGCGGTCAAGGCCGCTCTTGGCCTCTGATCGGCATCGAGGCGGGGAAAAACCCCGCCTTTTTTCACCGCGTCATGCGCTCCTTTTGACCTGACGAGACGGATTTACCTTCGTGGAATATCTGACCGATAACCGCATCCCCATTGGCGGCTGGGCCAAGGCATTCGTCGACTGGCTGACGACGAATTTCGAGCTGTTCTTCGACCAGCTCGCTCGCTTCCTCTCCGGCGTTGTCGCCGTGCTGCTCTGGATTCTCCAGACCCCGCACCCGCTGATCGTCGTTGCCGTAATCACGGCGGCTGCCTGGTGGTTCCGTCGCTCGATCGGCGTAACGCTGTTCACCGGCCTTGGCCTGCTGCTGATCATCAACCAGGGCTACTGGAAGGAAACGACGGAAACGTTGGCTCTGGTGCTCGCCGCCAGCTTCGTCAGCATGGCCGTCGGCGTTCCGCTCGGCATTGCCGCTGCCCGTCGCGCCTGGATCTATGCCATCATGCGGCCGATCCTCGACCTGATGCAGACGATCCCGACCTTCGTTTACCTGATCCCTGCGCTGATCCTCTTCGGTCTCGGCATGGTTCCCGGCCTTATCGCCACCGTGATCTTCGCGATCCCTGCGCCGATCCGCCTGACCCGCCTCGGCATCATCTCGACGCCGCCGTCGCTGGTCGAGGCCGCCCAGGCCTTCGGCGCAACGCCCGGCCAGGTGCTGCGCAAGGTGGAACTGCCCTTCGCCATGCCTCAGATCATGGCCGGCCTCACCCAGACGATCATGCTGTCGCTGTCGATGGTGGTTATCGCCGCCCTCGTCGGCGCCAACGGCCTTGGCGTTCCGGTCTTGCGAGCCCTGAACTCGGTGAATGTCGCCAAGGGCTTCGAAGCCGGCCTCTGCATCGTCATCCTGGCGATCATCCTCGACCGCCTTTTCCGCTCGTCCGACGAAGGAGAAGGCGCATGACCACCGCCGTCGTATTCAAGAACGTCGATATCATCTTCGGCAACAACCCGCAGATCGCGCTGCAGATGGTCGACCAGGGCAAGACCCGCGACGAGATCGGTGCCGAAACCGGCCTCGTGCTCGGCGTCGCAGGCGCCTCGCTCGAAATCACCGAGGGCGAGATCCTGGTGCTGATGGGGCTTTCGGGCTCCGGCAAGTCGACGCTGCTTCGCGCCGTCAACGGCCTTGCGCCGGTGGTGCGCGGCGACGTCGAGGTGAAGACCTCGAACGGGCCGCTCAATCCCTACCGGACCAATGCGAAATCGCTGCGCGACTTTCGCATGCACACGGTCTCGATGGTGTTCCAGCAGTTTGCTCTGCTACCCTGGCGCACAGTTGCCGACAATGTCGGCTTCGGCCTCGAGCTTGCCGGCATGCCGGACGCCGAGCGCAAGGCGCGTGTCGGCGAACAGCTCGACCTCGTCAACCTGACGAAATGGGCGGGGCGCAAGGTCAATGAGCTTTCGGGCGGCATGCAGCAGCGCGTCGGCCTCGCCCGCGCCTTTGCCACCGGCGCACCGATCCTGTTGATGGACGAGCCGTTCTCGGCCCTCGACCCGCTGATCCGCACCCGACTGCAGGACGAACTGCTCGAGTTCCAGCGGCGGCTGAAGAAGACCATCATCTTCGTCAGCCACGACCTCGACGAGGCGTTCCGCATCGGCAACCGCATCGCCATCATGGAAGGCGGACGCATCATCCAGTGCGGCACGCCGCAGGATATCGTCAAGAATCCGGCCAACCAGTATGTCGCGGATTTCGTTCAGCACATGAACCCGATCACCATGCTGATGGCGAAGGACGTGATGCAGACCGGCGTCCAGCGCGGCGCGACCGTTGCCGGCGTGACCGCCACCGCCAAGCCGACGACACCGCTCGTCGATATTCTCGACGCCATGTCCCGCCAGCCGGGCAGCATCGGGGTTGTCGACAACGGCTCCGTCGTGGGCACCATCGATGCCCAGGATATCGTTCAAGGATTGACGCGCCACCGCAACAAAAGTTGACGAAGCCGCTCAGCAAGCCAATAAAAGCCCGGAGCACCGCTCCGGGCTTTTTCGTCATTGCATGTTTCCTTAAATCCTAGCCGATTTCAGGATAAAAACATGCGGTCATTCAAAGTGCTACAGCGACCTTTGCGCGTCTGATAAGACGCGCGGCGCTGTAGGCGATGATAGCATGGCAGGAAAGGTTCAAAGACATGAGCGACAAGCCGAGCGTATTGCGCGACACCGATGACGAGGCCCGCACCCTCGCCCGCACGCTTCTGCGCGGCGCGCGCAGCGCTTCGCTCGCGGCGATCGAACCCGAGAGCGGCGGCTTTCCCTTCGTTAGCCGCGTTCTTGTCGGCATGGATGTCGACGGCGTACCCGTCATCCTGATCTCGAAGCTGTCCACCCACACCCAGGCGCTGCTCGCCGATATCAGGGCCTCGTTGCTGACCGGCGAGCCCGGCAAGGGCGATCCGCTCGCCCATCCCCGCCTCACGGTGCAATGCACGGCCGAACAGGTCGCTCGCGACAGTGAAACCCATGTGCGCATCCGCGAGCGATTCGTTCGCCGTCACCCCAAGTCGAAACTCTACGTCGATTTCCCCGATTTCGGCTTCTTCCGGCTGAAGCCCTTGCGCGCCAGCCTCAACGGCGGTTTCGGTCGCGCCTATGTGTTGACCGCGGAAGATCTGCTGATCGACACACCCGCCATCGCCTCGCTCGCCGCCAAGGAAGCGAGCGCAATCGAGCACATGAACACGGATCATTCGGACGCCGTGCAGCACTATGCGGTCAAGCTCTGCAATGCGCCGGAAGGCAATTGGAAGATCGTCGGGATCGACGCCGCCGGCCTCGATCTTGCAGATGGCGATCGGCTGAAACGCCTTGAATTCCCGGCACCTATCGAAGACAGTTCCAATTTACGGGCAATTTTGCGTGAACTTTACGGTTAATCGCGGGATAGCTACCCCCATTTCTTGCAGTGGGTGGTTGCCCTTTTATGCATCACGACTAATTATCATGCTTCGTCAACCATAATTACGCGTGATGTACTTTTCGCATGGAGCACGCAATGCAGCCACTTTCGCCTGAAAAACACGATGAAGCCGAGGTAGCAGCCGGTTTCCTCTCGGCCATGGCAAACCCTAAGCGCCTTCTCATCCTCGATTCCCTCGTCAAGGAAGAGATGGCAGTCGGCGCATTGGCCAACAAGGTTGGGCTGAGCCAGTCGGCTCTCTCCCAGCATCTTTCGAAGCTCCGTGCCCAGAATCTCGTCAGCACCCGCCGCGATGCGCAGACGATCTATTATTCGAGCTCATCCGACGCAGTGATGCGGATTCTAGGCACGCTCAACCAAATCTACGGCGACGAACCGATCGTCACCGCAGAAAAAACTCCGGTCCGCAAGTCGGCCTGATATTCGGTTCGCTCTGCGAACCCGTCGAACAGCCCCACACGAGAAATCGCGCGGGGCTTATTCTTTTCAGCAGGGCGCCACCACATCCGGCTTCTCCACGGACGTTTACCGAGCCTTGAGACTTCGGCGGCACCATGCGCCGCAGCAGGGTCGGCCGGAGCAACGGACACAAGGGAATGCGTGACAAGGTCCGTTGGGGTATTGCCGGAACCGGCACAATCGCAAACAGTTTTGCATCGGATTTCCGCTTCGCGGGTAACGCGACGCTTGTCGCGGTCTCATCCCGCAGCGCTTCGAACGCCGCGGCTTTCGCCACACGCTTCGGCGGAATCCGCAGCTCTCACGATATCGGCGCGCTCGCCGCCGCCCCCGACATCGACGCGGTCTACATCGCCTCGCCCAATGCGCTCCATCGCGACCATGCCGCCCTCTTCCTCGCGGCCGGCAAGGCGGTGCTGGTCGAGAAGCCGCTGACGACATCGGTCGCCGACGCGCGCGCCCTTGAAGACGCAGCCGCCATCAGCGGCACCTTCGCGATGGAAGCGCTGTGGACCTGCTTCCTGCCGGCAATCGCCGAGGTTCGCGCACGCCTGCGTGCAGAGAGGCTCGGAACCATCCGCCATGTCCGGGCGGAACTTGCCTATGAGAAACCGTTCGACGCGAACAGCCGCTTCTTCGATCCGGCCCTGGGCGGCGGTTCCCTGCTCGATCTCGGCATCTATCCGATCGCACTTTGCCTGAACCTCTTCGGCCAGCCGAAGTCCATTGGCGGCACTTGGAGAAGCGCGCCCACCGGCGTCGATGTCTCGGCAGACGCCAGGCTGGCCTATGACGGCTTCGATGCTGACCTGAGGTGCGGTTTCGATCGAAACGGCCACAATCGCTTCGTCATCGACGGCGATCGCGGTACGCTCGTCATCGACGCGCCGTTCCTGAAGGCAAGCCGCCTGTTCGTCGCCACCAGCGCCCCGGCACGCAACCTGCTGACATCGACGGGGGAAGCGTTTTTCAGGGCTGCGCGGCGGATCCCCCTGCCCGGTCTCAAACGCTTCGACCATGCGTTTCCCGGCAACGGCCTGCAATTCGAGATCGAGGCCGCCAGCGCGGCCATCCTGGACGGCCGGCGCGAGCATGCGCTGATGCCGCTTTCACGCAGTATCGAAGCTCTGGAAATTATCGAGACGATCCGCGCCAAGGCACCCGTGGCCTGAACGCCTGCCCTTACGCGGGCAGCGCCTTCGGAAAACGCCTAGAGATCGAGCGGACGATAGTCCCGCGCGCCGCTGTTGAGCGCGAGCACGACCTCGGTCAGATGCCGCGCCGTCGCACCGGAGAAGAATGGCGTTTCGCCCTGCGCAATCGCATCCGCCTGGACTGCGATCCCCCGCACGAAATCGATCTGCGACGGAAAGGCCGGAAGCGCCGGCGCTGACGATGTCTTGGGGTAGCGCACCCTCATACCGGGGTAGAGCCGGATGGGCAGCTTGCGCCCCATCTTCCATTCCAGCCAGTCGAGACCGCGATGCATCAACGAGCGCTTGGCGCCGACCGCTTCGACATGAACGGGCGAGCGATTGTCCCAGAGATCCCGCACCACGATCGTGCCCTTGTCGCCGATAACAGTCAGCGACCGGTCGCGCGGTGCCGCCAGGCCGCAGGTGACGCGCGCCGTCACGCCCGAGCGGAACTTCAGGCAACCCACCGAGAAATCAGGGCCGAGCGTCAGCGTCTCGGTTCCCGGGCCTTTGTCCGGAAAGGTCAGGGCCGAAATGGCGCTGACCTCGGCGACCGGCCCGAAGAGCGAGACGAGCCAGCTTGCGGCGTAGCCCGCGTGCTCGAGCGTGCAGCCAACCTCGAACTCGTGCACGCCCGGCCAGCGGGCGCCCGAGCGGCTGCGCCAAGCGCGCCAGTTCGCCTTGAAGACCGGCCCATCCTCCATCTCGGCATAGACCAGACGTGGCGTGCCGATGGTCCCAGCCGCAAGCAGGCTCGCACAGAGCGCCTGCGCATCGCTAAGGCCATTGGCCGGCGCGCCGGCAAGCACCAGAGCACGCTCGCGGGCAAGCGCGACCAGTTCGCTCGCCTCCTCCACGGTCATCGCCAGCGGCTTCTCGCAATAGACGTGCTTGCCGGCGGTGAGAGCGGCGCGGTTGACCGCGTAATGGCTTTCCGGCGTCGTCAGATTGACGACGATCGAGACGGTAGGATCGGCGAGCACCGCATCCAGCGAGGCATAGGGCGAAACCTTCCAGTAGCGCGCAAAGGCGTCGAGACGCACCGCGTCGCGATCCCAGACGCCGACAAGCCGGAGTTGCGGATGATTGGCAAGCGTCGTCATGTAATAGTCGGCGACGAAGCCGGTTCCGACAAAGGCTATTCCGGTCACGCTTTCAGTCTCCTAGCGCAATTCCAGGAAAAGTGTGAAACGGTTTTCCGTCCGGAATTGCGTAATTTCAAACAGTTAGAGTATTTCACTGTTTCAATGAAATAGTGAAATACTCTAGCGCGCATCGGCAAGGAACGAGGCAACATAGGCGAGCGGCGCATTCCAGTTGATGGCGATTTCATTGGATCCATAGGCTTCGATGTCGTCGGCATAACACGTCTGCGGCGCACATCCCTTCAGGTGTTGCCGTGCGACGTCATCGACGAAGGTGGAATTCGGACCGCCGGCGAGAGAGCCAACCGGCGGGTTCGGCAGTTGCGGGTCCCGCTGGTGCGCATACCAGCGACTGTGCTGGTTCCTGGGCGCGCGGGTGCCATAGCCTGTGACGTAGGACAGTGCCATGGCATTGCGGCCGAGAATGTAATCCATGCCCTCGCGCGCACCATCGAGAAAGCTCTTCTCGCCGGAGAGATCGAAAGCGGCCGACAACACGATGATGTTCTGCAGCATCAGCTGGTTCGATCCCCAGTCGTAGCGTCTGCCCTCGGGTCGGTAGACGAGCCCGAAGGGCTCTGCTTGCTGCACCGACAGGAAATGCCGCGCTGCCGCAAGCACCGCGTTTCGGATCAGTTCACGCTCGTCGTCCGGCAAGCCCGTACCATAGAGGGCCAGTTGCAGTCGCGCGAAGCCTGCGACGTTGCGCCAATCGAAGGCGCCGGCGGGAGACAGCGTATCCGCCGCCCAAAGCGGCGACGCCCGCAGCACATCGAGATAGGGCTCGTCACCGGTCGTCAGATAGAGCTCGGTCGCCGCCCAGAAGAGCTCGTCCGAAATGCTGTCATCGTCGTAGTCGCCACCACCGGCAAGTCCGTCCGATTTTGGCGCAAGGAGTGCGGGATTGGCGTTGGCCGCCACCCACGCCTTGCGCGCAGCCGCGAGCAGCCGTGCCGAGAACGTCGGATTCTGATCGGCGAAAAGCCGGGCGCCCTGAGCCGCGACGGCTGCGACATCGAGCGTTGCGGCAGTCGACGGGCGGTAAAGCGCCCGCGGCTGCGGATCGTCGCTCGGCAGCATCGGCGGCGCGGTCCAGGTGGTGTCGTGGACCTTGTGGTGCACCATGCCGGCGAGCGGCTCGCCATCCGGAACCATCATGCGCAACAGGAACTCGAGCTCCCACCGCGCCTCGTCGAGAATGTCGGGCATGCCGTTGCCGTTTTCGGGAATGCGAGAGAGACCGTCGCGCGTCACCGGCGAAGCCGCGAAATAGACATGCCCGCGCTCGTAGGCGGCAAGCAGTTGCGCTGCGGACAGGGCGCCGGTCACCGCGTATTTGCCGTGGTCGCCTGCGTCGTACCAGCCGCCGGAAACGTCCAGCCGATAGGAACAGGACCAGCCGCCGTAAAGCACCTCGGCCTGCTTGCTGTCGAGGCATGAGACTGCCGTATCGCCCTGGTTCGGCGCCACGCCGACATGGCCCGCGGACCGGGCGTAGGCCTTGCCGGCAATCGCTGCCTTGATCTCGATGCCGCTACGCTGCGGATAGAACCAGGAAAGCGCATCGACGCGCAGACGGTTATAGAGATTGTCGCCGATCGAGAAGCGGTCACTCGCCCAATCGCCGGACACGAGACGATAGCCATCGCCAGCCGTTGCGAAGGATGAGAAATCCGCGACCTGCGTTTCGACGCCCGCCATCGGATCGAAACCGCTTGGTTGCGTCTTGCCCTTGCCGACGACCTTGTCCTTGGCGTCGAGCAGCTGGAAATCGATGGGGCGCTTCACATCGGCAATGAAGGTCGCGCGCTTCGGACCGCCGGTGAAGTAACCGAGCTGGTTGACGCGAATGGCAGGCCCCTCGGTCGCGCGCTTCGCCGCCTGTGACACGGCGCCGGTCGCGACCAGCGATACATCATCAAGACAGATGCGACCGGCCTCCGCACCCCCGAGCGGCAGCACCAGTTGCGCCTCATCCGGTTCGGTTGCCTCAAACTCCACGGAGAACGGACTGCCGCCCGGCGACCCCACCGTCGTAAACTCGGCAACGGCGGTCCAGGGATCTGCGGCCCGCTGCACCCTGACAGCGATCGCCCGCGCCGGCTTGGCGGCAATCCTCAGCGACAGGCGATAGATGCGCCCGGGCACCAGCGTCAATCCATTGACGCCGACGATCTGGCTCCAGACTTCTCCACCGCCCTGGACCTCCACGCAGAGCAGCCCACCCTCCCGCTGGAGGGTCAACCCGTCGCTCGCCCAGAACGTGTCCTGCCCCTTTTCAAAGCGACCGTCGGCGATCAGTCCGGCAGCGACTGCCGGAGCTGGCAGGAAGAGCGCCGCAATTGCCGCGTGTACTATCCCGAACCTCGACACGTCCCAGCTCCCGATTGGTCAGGCCGGGCCGCGGGGGGCGCATACCCATTCACGGGCGGCCATGGGCCCGGCAAGGCATGGCAACGCAGCGTTGCCGCAAACAAGTTAAGCTAGAGAAAATTTCCAGTCAGAAGACAAAAATTCGCCACCCCAAAGGCTCTCTGTGCGGGGCTTCCGAGGCTTGACGCGTCCCGGGGCGCTGATAGTTTGACCAAAGGGTAAAAAATTCAGGCGGCGGACGCCGCCTGACGAAGAACAGACCGAGGAGAACTGCAATGTCGAACCGTCTCAACACCCCGAACGATCTGCGCGCCTTCTGGATGCCGTTCACCGCGAACCGGCAGTTCAAGAAGGAACCGCGCCTGTTCGTCGGCGCCAAGGACATGCACTACACGACCCATGACGGTCGGACGGTTCTGGACGGAACGGCAGGTCTGTGGTGCGTCAACGCGGGCCATTGTCGCCCGAAGATCACCGAGGCGATCCGCGAGCAGGCGGGCGAGCTCGACTATGCGCCGGCCTTCCAGCTCGGCCACCCCAAGGCCTTCGAGCTCGCAAATCGCCTGGTGGATATCGCGCCCGAAGGCATGAACCATGTTCTCTATACCAACTCCGGTTCGGAATCGGTCGATACGGCGCTGAAGGTCGCGCTCGCCTACCACCGCGCCAAGGGCGACGGCTCGCGCTTCCGCCTGATCGGCCGCGAGCGCGGCTATCACGGCGTCAACTTCGGCGGCATCTCGGTCGGCGGCATCGTCTCCAACCGCAAGATGTTCGGCACGCTTCTGACCGGCGTCGACCACATGCCGCACACGCACCTGCCGGCGCAGAACGCCTTTACCCGCGGCGAACCGGAACATGGCGGCGATCTCGCGACCGAGCTCGAACGCATCGTCACGCTGCACGACGCCTCGACCATCGCCGCCGTCATCGTCGAACCGGTGGCCGGCTCCACCGGCGTGCTGATCCCGCCGAAGGGCTACCTGCAGAAACTCCGCGACATCTGCACCAAACACGGCATCCTGTTGATCTTCGATGAAGTCATCACCGGGTTCGGCCGCCTCGGCACGCCGTTTGCCGCGCAGTATTTCGACGTCAAGCCCGACATCATCACCACGGCCAAGGGCCTCACCAACGGCGTCATCCCGATGGGCGCCGTCTTCGTCACCTCCGAGATCCATGATGCCTTCATGAATGGCCCGGAGCACATGATCGAGTTCTTCCACGGCTACACCTATTCCGGCAACCCGATCGCCTGCGCCGCCGCGCTTGGCACGCTCGACACCTACAAGGAAGAAGGCCTGCTCACCCGCGCCGCCGAACTCGCCCCTTACTGGGAAGAGGGCCTGCACTCGCTGAAGGACTGCCCGAATGTCATCGACATCCGCAATCTCGGCCTGATCGGCGCGATCGAACTGCAGCCGATCGCCGGCGAACCAACCAAGCGCGCCTTCTCGGCTTTCCTCAAGGCCTATGAGAGCGGCCTCTTGATCCGCACCACCGGCGACATCATCGCCCTGTCGCCGCCGCTGATCATCACCAAGGCGCAGATCGACGAACTCTTCGGCAAGCTGCGCGCCGTTCTCAACAGCAACATCTGAGCAGGCTGACCGCCAACGATCTTGACCCTTTCCCCGGCGACGGGGGAAGGGTTACTCTTATCTGCCACATCGAACCTGGGCGCGATCACACCGATCGCACCGGGCGCCAAAGAAAACTGGAGTTGCCTCATGTCCGAAGCGCTGGAACGTTACATCGATCAGGGCGTCGGGCGCGAACCGGCAGACATCGTGTTGAAGGGTGGGCGCTTCTTCGACCTCGTGACCGGCGAACTCGTCGCCTCCGACATCGCGATATCAGGTGACCGCATCGTCGGCACCTTCGGCAACTACGACGGACGCGAGGAAATCGACATTTCCGGCCGCATCGTCGTGCCCGGCTTCATCGACACGCATTTGCACATCGAATCTTCGCTCGTGACACCGCATGAATTCGACCGCTGCGTCCTGCCGCTCGGCATCACGACCGTCGTCTGCGACCCGCACGAGATCGCAAACGTGCTCGGTACCGAAGGCATCCAGTTCTTCCTCGATTCGGCGCTCGAAACGATCATGGACATCCGCGTCCAGCTCTCGTCCTGCGTGCCGGCGACACATCTGGAGACGTCGGGCGCCGATCTGCCAATCGAAAGGCTTCTGCCTTTCCGCCACCATCCAAAAGTCATCGGCCTCGCCGAGTTCATGAATTTCCCCGGCGTCGTGCACAAGGACCCGGTCTGCCTCGCCAAGCTCGACGCCTTTCAGGGCGCGCATATCGACGGCCACGCGCCGCTGCTGTCCGGCAAGGACCTGAACGGCTACCTCGCCGCCGGCATCCGCACCGACCATGAATGCACCTCGGCTGAGGAGGCGATGGAGAAGATCCGCAAGGGCATGCACATCCTGGTACGCGAAGGCTCGGTCTCCAAGGATCTGCACGCGCTGATGCCCATCATCACCGAGCGCCTGTCGCCGCATCTGGCGCTCTGCACCGATGACCGCAATCCGCTCGACATTGCCGAACAGGGCCATCTCGACCACATGATCCGCACCGCGATCGCCGCCGGCGTCGAGCCATTGGCGATCTACCGCACCGCCTCGATCTCGGCCGCCCGTGCTTTTGGGCTGCGCGACCGCGGGCTCGTCGCGCCCGGCTGGCGCGCCGATCTCGTGGTGATCGACACATTGGAAAACTGCAAGGCCGAGACGGTGTTTTCCGGCGGCCGCCGCGTCACCGATGCGCTGTTTGCGACCCGAAACCCGGTTGAGCCCGTCGGCCTCGACAGCGTCAAAGCCGGCCATGTCCATGCCAGTGCCTTCGGCATCCCCGTCTCGGATGGCGATACGTCGGTCATCGGCGTGCTCCCCGGTAAGATCATCACCGAACACCGCCGCTACCGCCTGCCGGCCGTCGGCAACCAGACCGGCCTCGACCTCGGCCGCGATATCATCAAGGTCGCGGTGATCGAGCGCCACGGCGTCAACGGCAACCACGCCAACGGTTTCGTCCAGGGTTTTGGGCTGAAGAAGGGCGCGATCGCCTCGACCGTCGGTCATGACAGCCACAACATCTGCGTCGTCGGCGTCAATGACGAGGACATGGCGATCGCCGCCAACCGGCTCGG
The DNA here is from genome assembly GCF_001429285.1 of Ensifer sp. Root278. Taxonomy (GTDB): domain Bacteria; phylum Pseudomonadota; class Alphaproteobacteria; order Rhizobiales; family Rhizobiaceae; genus Ensifer. The sequence goes on along the minus strand of NZ_LMJJ01000040.1, from coordinate 48,325 downwards.
CGAGATCAAGGGCGGCTTCGTGGTGGTCGAGGACGGCAAGGTGACCGGAGAGATCGCGCTTCCGGTCGCGGGTCTGATGAGCCTCGAACCTTACGAGTCCGTCCGCGATACGCTGCATCACCTGCGCCACGCCGCTTTCGCCCTTGGCGCGACGCTGGAGGAACCCTTCCTGCAACTCGCCTTCCTGCCGCTGCCGGTCATCCCGCACCTGAAAATCTCCGACCGCGGACTGGTCGATGTCGACAAGTTCATGCTGATCGGGTGAGTTCCATCCCTGCCCGCGGGATCCTCAATTGTCTGCCACGGCCGGCGACAGTTCCTTGCGGAAATAGACGACCCGCTCCGTCTCCTCGAAGCCAAGCGCCATGTGCAGGCTCTGGCTCCTGAGATTGTCGGTCGCCGTGTCGGAAGCGAGTTCCTGGCATCCTTGCGATGTTGCCCAGCGTTCCACCGCCGTGATCAGCGCACGCGCGACGCCGCGACGACGATATCCGGGCAACACATAAATCCCTTCGAGAAAGGCCACGGGCGAGGTTTCGCAGCCGTTGACATAGTCCCGGCGGATCGACGCCTCGGCAAAACCGGCGGCAACACCAGCCTCGTCCTCGCAGAGGAACGACGCATAGCGATCGGTCTCGGCAAGAGAGGACTCGACTTCCGCGCGGTGCTCCGCTTCCGGCGTATCCGGCCAGAGCGCCAGACGCATCTCGACCCAGCGGCCGATGGTTTCGCCATCCATCAACAATACGCGCATCAGAGCTTCCCGCAGAAGGCCGATAATCCGTCAATCTGGATGCTACCCGCTCCGAGGCGCGCCGGATATCCGGGCAAATCCAGGGGCTCGACGACAGCGGGGACCAGAAACGCCTGCGGTTCGCGGGTGAGATTGAAGACGAAGAGCAAGCGCTCGCCATCTTTTTCGCGAACGAAGGCCAAGAGATCGCTGTTGCTATCGAGGAAATGCATCGCGCCATCGTGCAGAACCGGTCGCGATTTGCGGAAGGCGAGCGTCGCGCGGTAGTGGCCAAGCACCGTATCCGCGCCTTCGGCCATGGCATCCACGGCCAGGCGGCGGTGTTCAGCCGGAACCGGCAGCCAGGGCTTGCCGCCGGTAAAGCCGGCATTGGCCGCCGCCTCTTCCCAGACCATCGGCGTCCGGCAGCCATCGCGGCCCTTGTAGGAGGGCCAGAAGCGGATGCCATAGGGGTCGCGCAGGTCCTCGAAAGCGAGTTCCGCCTCCGGAAGTCCCAGCTCCTCGCCCTGATAGAGACAGATCGACCCGCGTAGGCTCGAAAGCAGCGTGATGGCGAGCCGCGCCACCCTCTCCCGCTCTGCTTCGTTCCGAGCGAAGCGGCTGACGTGGCGCGTCACGTCGTGGTTGGAGAAAGCCCAGCAGACCCAGCCGTCGGTGACGGCCTTCTGGAAATTCTCGACGCAGCGGCGGATATGGGCCGCGGTGAAGTCCGGACCGAGCAGGTCGAAGGTGTAGCACATGTTGAGCTTGTCGCCGCCGCCGGTATAGGCAGCCACGGTCTTCAACGAGCGGGCGCCGTCGCCCACCTCGCCGACCGTCATGCGGCCCTCGTAGCGGTCGAGCAGCGCCCGGAACCGCCTCAGGAAAGCGATGTTTTCCGGCTGGCTCTTGTCGTAGAGATGGTCCTGCATGCCATAGGGGTTGACGTCGGGAGCGTCGTTGCTGGTGGCGTCCGGATCGGGAACGAGCGGCGGGTTGTCGCGCAGATACCGGTCGTGAAAATAGAAGTTCACCGTGTCGAGGCGGAACCCGTCGACGCCGCGATCGAGCCAGAAGCGGGCGGCATCGAGCACCGCGTCCTGTACCGCCGGATTGTGGAAGTTGAGGTCCGGCTGCGAGCCGAGGAAATTGTGCATGTAGTACTGCTTGCGCACCCCGTCCCACTCCCAGGCGGGGCCGCCGAAGATCGACAGCCAGTTGTTGGGCGCAGTGCCATCCGGCTTCGGATCGGCCCAGACATACCAGTCGGCTTTCCCGTTCGTCCGGCTCGAGCGGCTCTCAGCGAACCAGGGGTGGCGATCGGAGGTGTGGGAAATCACCTGGTCGATGATCACCTTGAGGCCGAGACGGTGGGCCTCACCAAGCATCTCGTCGAAATCCGAGAGCGTGCCGAACATCGGATCAACGTCGCAGTAGTCCGATACGTCATAGCCCATGTCGGCCTGTGGCGAAGTGAAGAACGGCGACAGCCAGATCGCGTCGACGCCAAGCGAGGCGATATGCGGCAGCCGCCGGGTAACGCCCTTGAGATCACCGATGCCGTCGCCGTCGGTGTCCTGAAAGGAGCGCGGATAGACCTGGTAGATCACCGCGCCGCGCCACCAATCGTCATTCGATGCCTGCCGAGACGTCATGAAATGCCCCTTGAAGACCGATGCTCCACGCCAGAGCGGGATGATGAGGAACCAAGGTGTATCGCCGCCCGGCGCGGGAGTAAACGCCGTTCCTTCCTCTCGGTCCGCCGCGAGCCCTTCACCAGAAACAATCTCTTGCCGAGATCGGCTGAGCCCCTTATCCCGTCTCAGGCGAAATCTTGTGAGGAGGAAAGTCGTTGGCCGGGAAGATGCTTGCGATCGGGGAGTGCATGGTCGAGCTCATGCAGGCGGAAGGCGGGCTGCTGCGTAAAGGTTATGCCGGCGACACCTTCAACGCCGCCTATTATGCGCGGCTGTTCATGCCTGATGACTGGACCGTCGGCTATTGCTCCGCGGTCGGCACCGACACGGTTTCCGACGAGATGCTGGCCTTCATGGCGGAAAAGGCGATCGACACGTCAGCCGTGCGCCGGATCGAGAGCCGCTCGGCCGGGCTCTACATGATCCATCTGAAGGACGGCGAGCGCAGCTTCTCCTACTGGCGTTCGCACTCGGCAGCCAAGCTGCTCGCCGACGATGCCGATCATCTGAGAAGCGCGATCGAGGGCTCCGACCTGATCCTCTATTCCGGCATCACGCTGGCGATCCTTGCACCCGACGCGGTCGAAACGCTGCTGTCGGAACTGCGCCGTGCGAAAGCGGCCGGCAGCCAAGTGGTCTTCGACCCGAACATCCGCCCGCGCCTCTGGGACGACGCCGAGCGCATGCGCCGGACGCTGACCGATGGCGCCCGCGCCGCAACCCTCGTCATGCCGAGCTTCGACGACGAGGTCACGCATTTCGGCGACGCCTCCATCGAGGCGACGATCGCGCGTTACAGGGGCCTTGGCGCCACCAATGTCGTCGTCAAAGATGGCGAGAAGGGCGTGACGCTCGCCTTCGGCGATGCGCCGATTGAGCACGTACCGGCAACACCGGTCGAACGCGTCGTCGACACCACCAGCGCCGGCGACAGCTTCAATGGCGCCTTCGTCGCCCGCCTTGTTGCAGGCGACACGCCGGCTGAAGCCGCCGCCTTTGCGGCAAGCGTCGCCGCCGGCGTCATCGGTCATCATGGGGCACTCGTCGCCCGGGAGAAGCTGCCCGTGGCGTAGGTGGCAGAAGGAAGGGCCTAACGGCGCTTCTCAGGCTGCTGATTAAGATATTTCTGATTGTTGTAAGCTTGCCGGAAAAACCTTTGCGCCAGCCAAAATCTCCGTCATTCCTGTGCTTGTCACAGGTATCTAGCCGGCCCAAGTCCTTACGCTCAAGTCCTTGGGCTGAAGGGTCTCTGACCCGACGGACGTCGGGTCGCTGGATCCCCGCCACGGGGGCGAGGGGAGCTTGGGGTCGCGCTATCGCCAGAAAACCATCTTCAAGGTTTGTAGCAGTCTGGGAAGCGCCTATCGACGCTTCTTCGCCTTGGATTCGTAAGGGTTGTCGCCCGCGCGGAAATGCATGCGGATCGGCACGCCCGGCAGGTCGAAATCGTTGCGCAGGCCGTTGATCAGGTAGCGCACGTAGGATTCCGGCAGCGCGTCGGGACGCGTGCAGGAGATCATGAAGCCCGGCGGGCGGGCCTTCACCTGGGTCATGTATTTGAGCTTCAGGCGGCGACCGGACACGGCCGGTGGCGGATGCTGAACCGTCTGCGATTCCAGCCAGCGGTTGAGCCGCGCGGTGGAGATGCGGCGGTTCCAGGTCTTGTCCGTTTCGATGATGGCCTGCATCAGTCGGTCGAGACCGTAACCGGTGTGGCCGGAAATCGGCACGGCACGGATGCCGCGGGCCTGCGGCAGGAGCCGCTCGGTCTTTTCGCGGAGGTCGGCGAGCACCGCCTGCCAGTCCTCGACCAGATCCCACTTGTTGAAGGCGAGCACCGCCGCGCGGCCCTCACGCAAGACGAGATCGACGATCTGCAGATCCTGCTTCTCGAAGGGAATGGTCGCGTCGAAGACGATGACGACCGTTTCGGCAAAACGGATCGCGCGCAGCGCGTCGGCGACCGAGAGCTTCTCCAGCTTCTCCTGCACCTTCGCCTTGCGGCGCATGCCGGCGGTGTCGAACATCTTGATGGTACGGCCGCGCCAGTCCCATTCGACCGAGATGGAATCGCGGGTGATGCCGGCTTCCGGCCCGGTCAAAAGTCGGTCTTCGCCGAGGAAGCGGTTGATCAGCGTCGACTTGCCGGCGTTCGGACGACCGACGATCGCCACGCGCAATGGCTTGGTCTCGTCATAGGCTGTCTCCGCCTCTTCCTCTTCGCCCTCTTCGTCTTTGAACGTCGGGCGCAGATCGATATCGGTCTCGGCCACGTCGTCTTCCGGCGGATAGGCCCGCTCTTCGCCGATCGCAGCGACGATCGCGTCGCGCAGGTCCAGCATGCCCTGGCCGTGTTCGGCCGAGATCGGGCAAGGTTCGCCAAGGCCGAGCGTAAACGCATCGTAGAAGCCGCCATCGGAGCCGCGCGCCTCGGACTTATTGGCCACCAGCACCACCGGCTTGCCGCGCCGGCGCAGCATTTCGGCCAAGGTTTCGTCGGCCGGCGTCAGGCCGCCCTTGGCGTCGACCAGGAACAGCGAAAGATCCGCCTCGTCGATCGCGGCTTCCGTCTGCGCCCACATGCGACCCTGCAGCGTGTCGGGCCCCGATTGCTCGAGACCGGCCGTGTCGATGATGCGGAAGCGCAGGTCGATCAGCTTTGCCTCGCCCGGACGACGGTCGCGGGTGACGCCCGGCGTATCGTCGACGAGCGCCAGCTTCTTGCCGACCAGGCGATTGAACAAGGTGGACTTGCCGACATTGGGACGCCCGACGATGGCGACGGTGAAGCTCATGGATCTATCCGTTTCCGCTTGGAGCGCCGCAGCCGATGGGCGGGCCGCGCTCGTAATTTCGTTCTGTGCCGCATTCAGGCGGCTCGCGAGCGTTTCCGTAGAGGAACTGCCCCATCTGATTGTTTGCCTGCAATTCGCAACGCAAAACCGCTGCGCACTTTTGCTGGAACTGCTTGTCTGCCTTCCGCAGTTCCGGACGCAAAACCGCTACGCACTTTTGCTGGAACTGCTTTAAATGCTTTAGCGCACAACCCCAAGATCGAGATCGATTTTGGGATCATGCGCTGATTCGAAAGGGTCGTGCACCCTGTGCCCATCCACGTGGAATGGGCGGAAACCTTAGGCCTTGCCGCTGGCCGTGATCACGTCGAGCAGCATCTGGGCGCGACCGGTGATGTTGCGCGGGCTCTGCGTGTCGTCGACGATCTGCTGGAACCAGGTCTTCGCCTTGGCGTAGTCGCCGGCCTTGTAGGCCGAGAGACCAAGCGCTTCGCGCGCCGAGTGGCGCATATTGTTCTGCGGCGTCGCAAGCTGCTCGACTTCAGCCGAAACCTGATCGTAGCTGCCGGTATCGACGAGCAGATAGGCCGCACGCAGTCGCGCCGCTTCCTGAATGGCAGCCGGAACGCTGCCGTCCTTGCCGATGGCGGAGAATGCCTTCACCGCCGCATCGGTGTCGCCCTTCTGGGCCTGAAGCGTTGCAGCGCGCAGACGAGCCAGCACCGGATAGGCGCCGTAGCCGTCCTTCTCAAGCGCGTTCAAGGCAGCGAGCGCCTCGTCCGTCTTGTTTTCCTTCGCCAGATTGAGCGCCTGCAGGAAGGCGTCGCCCGACTTCGAGGAAGCTCCCTCCTGCCAGTACTCGAACCCGACCTTGCCGATAGTGCCGAGAACGATAAGCACGGCGATCGCCGCGATGAGACCGCCGAAACGAGCCCAGATGCTCTTCATCTGGTCGGAACGCAGTTCCTCATTGACCTCGCGGATAAAGCTGTCGTCTTGGTTCGCCATCTACTGCCCCGGCCTTGCCTGCCCACTGGTACGCCATTCCGACCGTCATCGACGGGAACAGCGCACAATCTCAAACTGTTCGAGCATGCACGACGCGTTCTAGCGCACGCATCACGCTCTCATGGATTTTGCGCCTTCTACCCGATTTTGCGGCGCTTGTAAGGGGGCCGACGTTATTTAGAGCGCCTACGGTCGACACGAGGTCACCTCCGTCGCTCTAAAATTTTTGTTACACGCAAGTCGGGACGCAAAACCGCTGCGCACTTTTGCTGGAATTGCCTTAGCCCATCACCACGGGGGCAACCCCGATCAACCACTCGTGAAGCTTCCAGACGAAGAGCCCGTAGGCGACGAGACCGATGACGATGGCCAGCACGTCGTTCGTCGATGACTTGAACACCGGCAGCACGCGCTCCCCTGCCCGCTCGCGACGCTTCAGCGAGATGCGCAGGATCACCGCCCAGGCGAGAAACGATCCGAAAAGCAGGACCGAGGACGTCTCACCATTCGCCAGCAGGTGCGCCAAAGCCCAGGTCTTGATCGACAGGATCTGCGGATGCTTGACCGCCACCGCAATGCGGCCCGCCGGCAGGAAGCCTGCAGCAAGGAAGACGAAGGCGAAGAGCATCAGGAGCAGCGCTATGTGGCGCAGGAACACCGGCGGATTGTAGAGCATGCCCGTTTCGCCGCGCGCCTGGCCGAAACCATAGATGATCAGACAGAGGCCGATGAGGCTGAGGATCGCATAGATCCCCATCCAGGTGCCCTTGCCGCGACTCTCGATGATGCCGGCGCGAAAGCCGGGCGCAACCACGCGGATGAGATGCACGCCGAGAAAGATGATGATGCCGAAAACGAGTATCGCCATGGGGCCACCGCTTTGTTCGAGATATATCGGAGATAGCGTCGCGTGCCGGATCTGGCGCGCTTGAGTCGCTGTAGCTCTTTGATTTTCTATGCCATTCGCCCTTGGACTGATTCCAGTCCAGGTTGCTATGGAGTAGCCTTGATGGCGTCTTTTTTCCAGCCCGATCAAAGGATTGCCGCAATTTCGAACCATCTGCGACAAAAATTCATCGCTGCAGTTGATCATGATCCGAACATTTCTCGCCTTTTCCCTTGTCCTGGTTCCGGCGCTTGCGCGGGCCGAACCGGCGACGCCGGCCACCGTCCCCGCCGCTGACCGGCAGCTGGTCATCGTCTCCTTCGACGGTGCCCATGACAACTCGCTTTGGGAAAAGAGCTTGGCGATGGCCAAGCGCACCGGCGCGCATTTCACCTATTTCCTGTCCTGCACCTTCCTGATGACCCGGGCCGACGGCAAGGAGATCTACAGGCCGCCGGGCCAGAAGCCCGGCCGCTCCAATGTCGGCTTCGCCCAGAGCCGCGAGGAGATTGCAGCACGTGCCGGCCATATCTGGCAGGCCCATCTTGATGGTCACGACATCGCCAGCCACGCCTGCGGTCATTTCGACGGCAAGGGCTGGAGCAAGGCCGACTGGCAGAGCGAATTCTCGACCTTCAATACCGCGCTCGCCGACGCCTGGAAGAAGGCGGGCAAGCCAGAAGCGGAGCCCCAGGGCTGGGCTGAGTTCGCCAAGACCGGCGTCAAAGGCTTCCGTGCCCCCTATCTATCGCTGAGCGACGGCCTGCTGCCGGCGCTGAAGGCGGACAACTTCACCTATGACGCAAGCCTGGTCACCAAAGGACCGGGCTGGCCGACGACGAAGGACGGTCTGCCGCGCTTCGGCTTGCCGTTGATCCCCGAGGGACCGTCGCAGCGCCCTGTCATCGGCATGGACTACAATCTCTTCGTCCGCCACTCGATGGGTGTCGAGAACAAGAAGGACAGCGCCCGCTTCGAGGAGCGCACCTACGAGGCCTACCGGAAAGCCTTCGACCGCGAATATGGCGGCGACCGCATTCCCCTGCAGCTCGGCTTCCACTTCGTCGAAATGAACGGCGGCGCCTACTGGCGCGCCCTTGATCGACTGCTCTCGGAAGTCTGCGGAAAACCCGACGTCGCCTGTGTCAGCTATGCCCAGGCCTTGCCTGTCATCGAGCAGGCAAAAAAGAAGGCGGGTCGCTCCGCCTTCTGAATTCAACCGTCCACAGCCCAGGACGGGTAGCGCATTCCTAGAAAAGCGTGAAACGGTCTTCCGTGCGGAATTGCGTCATTTCAGAGAGTTAGATCATTTCCTGGCGCGTCGCGCAGCAGATGTGCGCGACGCGTGGCAAGCTCTATCATAGCGCCAACTCTTCCCTTCCGCCCGCTTCGATGAACTGCTGATCGATGTTCGGCAATGGTTGCTCTTCGATTGCCGCTTCGAACGCACGCAGGCGCTTGTAGATGGAAATGAGCTCGATCACCGTCGGCCAGGAATTAACCAGATACTGGAACGAACTCGTCACCTGCGAGAACGCGCCCTGGATCTGCTGGAAGAGCCCGTAGGTGATCGTTGCCCCGACGATCGACGGAACCATCAGGAAAAGGGCGAAGATGTTATCCGTTTGCAGGTAAAAGTACCGGGCAACATTGAAATACATGTAGTGGAAGTACAGGCGGAAATAGTTCTTGCGCACATTGCTGAACAGCTCCGTAACGGTCGGGGGCAAAGCACGGTCGGCGTGGTCCTCGCCATAGACGAGTTCCTTGCGGTATGCCGCCTCGACGCGCTGGTTACGGAATTCGAGGCCCGGCAGCTTCACGCCGACGACAGCAAGTAGCACCGTACCGAAAAGCGACCAGAAAATCGCCGCCAGGACCAACGGATAGGGTATCGATCCGACGATCGGCAGTTCTTTCACGTTGGCTGAAAGTGCGTGCAACACCGGCAGGAAGGCGATCAGCGTCATCAGCGAATCGATTAGGCGGACCCCCAATCCTTCCACCGTCGTTGCAAACCGCATGGTGTCTTCCTGGATACGCTGGGAGGCACCCTCGATGTGACGGACCTTCGACCACTTCGCATAGTAGTAGTCGTTCATCGCGTTTCGCCAGCGGAACAGATAGTGGCTGGTGAAGAAGCTGATGAGAACGGCCGAAACGATGTAAACCGACGCCAGTTCGAAGAATATCAGGGCGTACCCGTATATTTCCGAGGCCTGGACGGTGTTCGGTGCCTTCAGCGCCTCAACGATCCTATCGAACGTAGGGCGGCGCCAATTGTTAAGCGCAACGCTGATGTCGACAGAAAAATAAACGGTGAATACGATGAACGCCGACCCCCAGACGGACCATTTCCGCCACGGGCAATCGACCGCGTAAAGCTGCCAGAACAGGCAGAACAGCACCATGCTGAGGATGAAATAGATGTAGAACCAGATCGACGCCGTCGTTGCAAAATGCCCGAGGCCGATGGGCGCTTCGCCCACGGGCGGCAGGCCGAGGGCCGCACCGAGCTGTTCGCCGGTAGCATACCAAAAGGCGACGACGACGAGCGACCAGAGAGCGACGGAAAGGAAAAACAGCTTCGGCTTGGGAAAGAACGATTCGAGCAAGGTGCGGCGCTTTCGTTTTATTGATCGTGACGTTTCTTGAAGACCGTCACGTTCGACTCTCTTTGGATGACGCGAGATACGCCCCCCGAAGCGCCGAAACTAGGGCAAAGCGCCGCTATCAACAATCGGGTAATGTAAACGTTACTGTTATTTCATCCGGGCGGAGGACGGCACCGAAGGAACCCGTCCGGTGCCTGTCACGCCCTCAACGCTGCCGAAATCCGCTTCAACTCGACGAGGATAACGCCGCCGCAGAGGAAGAGCACGGCTGCCGCAATCAAGGTTGGCGCGGAGAAGCTGCCGGTGCGGTCCGCCAGCCAACCGGCGACCAGAGGACCGATAATCTGACCGATGCCGAAGGCGGCGGTCATCAGCGCCAGCGCCTTGCGCGGACTGTCCGGCGCAAGTTGCCGGCCGATCTGCAGGCCGTAAGCCGTGATCATCATGAAGGTAGCCCCAAGCATCAGCCCGCCGGCAAGCGGCGCATAGGGCAAGGGCAGGCTGACCGTCAGAACCAGGCCGACCGCCTCGACCAGAAGGCCGATTGCGTAGACGCCGGCAAGGCCGAAGCGCGGCGCGGCAAAGCGCCAGAGATAGACGGACAGGGCGGCGGCAAGACCTGTCAGCAACCAGGCGAGAAACTCGATGCCGTGGCCGCCGGTCGGGTCACGCGCCATGGCGACGAGGAAGGTGGCCGTGATCACGTAACCGAAACCGAAGAGTGCGTAGGTGAACGTCACCACCGTCAGCGGTCGCGTCCAGCGAAGCGGCTTCTCGCGCACCGTGCCCGCACCGGTCGACGGAACGCCTGGCAGAAGTGCGGCGACGACAATGGTCCCGATCAATCCAACCAGAGCCCCGGTGAACCAGTCGCCCATGGAGGTCGTCAGGCCGGCATGGCCCGCAAGCGGGTTTGCCCAGACGCAGAGCGACGAAAATGCGATGCCGAGGCCGACGCCGCCGAAATGGACGGCCGGCACATGCTCCGATCGTGCAAGCAGGCCATGGCCAAGCACGATGCCGGAGATGAAGATCATCGCAAAGGCGCTGGCAAGGCCGGCCAGGAACCGGATGAGCGCCAGCGCGGCGACAGAGGACGAGAGCCCCATGGCCGCAAGCAGCACCGTCGTGGCGACGAGCGCCATAAGGCCGATACGCCGTTCATGTCCGTGCGCCCAGCCATAGGCTGCAAGGATCGCGCCTGCGAGATATCCGACGAAATTTGCCGAGGCGATGAGGCCGGCATCGCCGGGCGACAAGCCCAGATCGGCCATCATCGCCGGCAGGATCGGCGTGTACGAGAATCGGCCGAACCCCATGGCGACGGCCATGGCAATGGCGCCGGCGGTTGCCGTGGCGGAGATATTGGCCTGAAGCGGTCTGTCGAGCGTGGTCATGTCAGTTTATTGCACCGCAACACGACGCGCCACAAACGACAATAATTGAAGGACCTATTGACGAAATCGAACGATCGCCGATTTCAATGGGTTAGAGGAGCGATGACGGCCGCGGCCCGCAATCGCATCCCTGATCTAGCCGGGCAGCGTCACGACCAACGGCCCGCCGCGCGTGACGACGACGGTGTGCTCGTATTGCACCGTTGGCGCCCTTGGATCGCTGTAGAGCGTCCAATCGTCGTTGCCGCCTTCGGCCCATTGCGCGCCCATCGACAGGAAGGGTTCGACGGTGAAGACCATGCCGTCCGTCATCCGGCGCCGTTCGCGTGGATCAGGCCAGGTGGCGATCTCGGTCGGCTCCTCGTGCAGCGAACGGCCGATGCCGTGGCTGGCGAGATTGGTGACGAGCGAATAGCGGTTCTTGCGGGCGAAGTCGCCGATCGCGTTGCCGATGGCCGCCAGTGGCTGGTCGGGACGCACCTGCTTGAGGCCCACCCACATCGCCCGCTTGCCGTCGCGGCAAAGCCGGTCGATCGCGGCCGTGACCGGCGGCACCGGGAAGGAGGCGCCGGTATCGGCGAAGATGCCGTCCTTCTCGGCCGAGACGTCGATGTTGACGAGGTCGCCCGCCTGGATCACCCGGCTGCCGGGAATGCCGTGGGCGATTTCCTCGTTGACGCTGATGCAGGTGGCGCCGGGAAACTTGTAGCAGAGCTCGGGCGCCGAGCGCGCGCCGGCCTCTTCCAGCACCTTGCGGCCGATCGCGTCCAGTTCCGCCGTGGTGATGCCGGGCTCCAGCGCCTCGCCCATCGCCTGCAAGGCATTGGCGCAGATGCGGCCGATTTCCTTCAGCCGCAGCAGATCTTCTTCGTTGTTGAGGGTCATCCGTGTCTCGCTTTCGCGCTCACATGTAGCGTGTCGCTATACGTTATGCCAGCGCCGAACGGGACGGTCGGCAATCGAACACTGAACCCGGCGTTTGAGGTCAGACGGCGGCCCGTGCCGCCGCCTTCTCTTCCGCCAGCGCCGTGCGCACCAGCGGCGCCACCCTGGTGCCGTAGAGCTCGATGCCGCGCATGATCTGGTCATGCGGCATCGGCCCGATCGCCATCTGCAGCAGGAAACGATCGTTGCGGAACAGCTTCCAGTTCTCGACGATCTTTTCCGCCACCGTCTCCGGGTCGCCAAGGAAGAGGTTCCCGTTCGGGCTGCGTGCCTGGTCGAAATGCGCCCGGTTCGTCGGCCCCCAGCCGCGCTCGCGGCCGATGCGGTTCATCACCTCTGCCTGCGGTCCGTAGAACTGGTCTGCGGCGAGGTCCGTCGTGTCGGCAATGAAGCCGTGCACGTTGATGCTGGTTTTCAGCTTGGTCGCATCCTGGCCGGCCCGGCGCGCGGCCTCGCGGTAGAGATCGAAGAGCGGCGCAAAACGGCGCGGCTCGCCGCCGATGATGGCGAGCGCCACCGGCAAGCCGAGTGCTCCTGCCCGCGCCACCGATTGCGGCGTGCCGCCAACGGCGATCCAGAGCGGCAGCACCTCCTGCAGCGGCCGCGGATAGACGCCGCGATCATGGATCGCCGGCCGCATCTCGCCCGACCAGGTGACCTTCTCGCTGTCGCGCAGCGCCATCAGCAGATCGAGCTTCTCGGCAAAGAGCTGGTCGTAATCGTCGAGAGACTGACCGAAGAGCGGGAAGGATTCGATGAAGGAGCCGCGACCGGCCATGATCTCGGCGCGGCCATTGGAGATCAGATCCAGCGTCGAAAACTGCTGGAAGACGCGCACCGGATCGTCCGAGCTCAGCACCGTCACGGCGCTGGTCAGCCGGATGTTTTTCGTCTTTGCGGCGGCAGCGGCCAGAATGACCGAGGGTACCGAGGCCGCATAGTCAGGGCGGTGATGCTCGCCAAGACCGAAAACGTCGAGGCCGACCTGATCGGCAAGCTCGATCTCTTCGAGAAGGTTCTTGAGGCGCCGCTGCCCCTCTTTGCCCTTGTCTGCCGCATTCGGATCGACATCCGCAAACGTATAAAGCCCGAGTTCCATGATGCCCGTCCTATTTCTGTTGTGACAACAGATAGTTGCCGCGCGCGTGGGCAGCAAATGCTCATCCGGGAAACGCTGTGTTTCCCGGATGAGCATGAATGGAGCCTGTGTCGGATGATTGGCAGGAACCGGATGATGCGGGCGAAAACCGCCCAGTCCTGGTTCTCAGCTCAGCGTGCGCTTGACGGCGTTGCGCCAGCCCCTGAGCTTGGCCTTTCGCGTCTTCTCGTCCATGGCCGGCTCGAAGCGATGGTCACGCGCCCAGGACTGGGCGAACGCCTCCTGCTTCGGCCAGACGCCAGCACGGCTGCCGGCAAGCCAGGCGACGCCGAGCGCGGTGGTCTCGAGAATGACGGGCCGGTCGACCGGCGCGTCGAGCAGATCGGACAGCCGCTGCATCGTCCAGTCGGAGGCGACCATGCCGCCATCGACGCGCAGCACCGTTTCCTTGCCGTTGTTGCGCCAGTCCTTGTGCATCGCCTCGAGCAGGTCGCGCGTCTGGTAGCAGACGGCTTCGAGCGCGGCGCGGGCAAACTCGGCGGGGCCGGTGTTGCGGGTCATGCCGAAGATCGCGCCGCGCGCATCCGGATCCCAGTGCGGCGCGCCAAGCCCTGTGAAGGCCGGCACCAGGTAGACTTCCTGCGTCGGATCGGCGCTCTCGGCGAGCGTCCCGGTATCGGGTGCCGCCTTGATCACCTTCAGGCCGTCGCGCAGCCATTGCACGGCAGCACCGGCAACGAAGATCGAACCTTCCAGCGCATAGGTCGTTTCGCCGTCGAGCCTATAGGCAATGGTGGTGAGCAGCCGGTTCTTCGACCGCACCATGTCCTTGCCGGTGTTGAGCAGCGCGAAGCAGCCGGTGCCATAGGTGGATTTCAGCATGCCCGGCTTGAAGCAGGCCTGGCCGATCGTCGCCGCCTGCTGGTCGCCGGCAACGCCAAGGATCGGGATGGCGGCGCCGAAGATTGCCGGGTCAGTGACGCCGAAATCGGCGGCGCAGTCCTTGACCTCCGGCAGCATGGCGCGCGGCACTTTCAGGATCTTCAGCAGTTCGTCGTCCCAGGCATTCTCCGAGATGTTGTAGAGGAGCGTGCGCGAGGCGTTGGTGGCATCGGTCACGAAGGACTTGCCGCCGGTCAGCCGCCAGATGAGAAAGGTGTCGATCGTGCCGAAGCAGAGCTCACCCTTGGAAGCGCGCGCCTGGGCCCTGTCGACGTTGGTGAGCAGCCAGTTGAGCTTGGTGCCGGAGAAATAGGGATCGAGCAGCAGGCCGGTCTTCCTGGTGAAGGTCTTTTCCAGCCCCTGCTTCTTCAGCCTGTCGCAATAGGACGCAGTGCGGCGGTCCTGCCAGACGATGGCATTGTGGATCGGATTGCCGGTTTCGCGATCCCATACGACGACCGTCTCGCGCTGATTGGTGATGCCGATGCCGTCAAGGTCGCCGGCGGTGATGCCCGCCTTGGCGATCGCTTCCTGGACCGTCGAAAGGACCGTCTGCCAGATTTCCTCGGGATCGTGCTCGACCCAGCCGGATTTGGGGAAGTGCTGCTTGAATTCCTTCTGGCTGGCGCCAGCGATCTGCTGCTGACCGTCGAAGACGATCGCCCGGCTTGAGGTCGTACCCTGATCGATCGCGAGAATATATCCGCCCATATGCCCCTCCCCGGCCACACGCATGTTTATTCACCCGTCCTCAAGGGCGGGATCTCATTTCGAAAACTTCAATACGATGGCAAAACGAATGTCAAACGAAAACAAAACGCAACCGATCGGCTTCGCTGGCCCCCGCGGCAACTCTGCGGCCCGGAGCTCAAAAACACAATTGTCAGTGCGCCCGTTTTACGCGTAGGCTGGCGCTGTTGCGCCGCAACAAAGCAGCCCGCAGCGCCACGAAGGGAGAGAGCAACAATGACGAAAACAGCGGTCATCACCGGTTCGACGAGCGGAATCGGGCTTGCGATCGCCAAGGCTTTCGCCAAGGGCGGCGCCAACATCGTGCTGAACGGCTTCGGCAGCCCGGATGAGATCAGACAAGCGACGGACGACGTCAGCGCGCTGACGAGCGGAACGGTGCTTTATCACGGCGCCGACATGACGAAACCCGCCGAGATCGCTGATCTGATCGCGACCGCAACCGAGCACTTCGGCAGCGTCGATATCCTCGTCAACAATGCCGGCATCCAATATGTCGAGAAGGTCGAGGATTTCCCGATCGAGCAATGGGATCGTATTATCGCGATCAACCTTTCCTCCTCCTTCCACACGATCCGCGCCGCCATTCCCGGCATGAAGGCGAAAGGCTGGGGCCGCATCATCAACATCGCTTCCGCCCATGGCCTCGTCGCTTCGCCATTCAAGGCGGCCTATGTCGCCGCCAAGCACGGCGTCCTCGGCCTGACCAAGACCGTCGCTCTCGAAGTCGCCGAAAACGGTATCACCGCAAATTCGATCTGCCCGGGCTACGTGCTGACGCCGCTCGTCGAAAAGCAGATCCCCGATCAGGCACGCACCCGCGGCATCACCGAACAGCAGGTCATCAACGACGTGATGCTGAAGGGCCAGCCGACCAAGAAGTTCATCACCGTCGAACAGGTGGCAGCGCTTGCCGTCTATCTCGCCGGCGACGATGCCGCCCAGATCACCGGCACGCATGTGTCGATGGACGGCGGCTGGACGGCACAGTAGCCACACGCACGGACACAGCCAAAAATTTCCACGGCCCTTTGCTTTTCTGCATAACCACCTAAGATCAAAGTGATTTCAGGCAATATGCAGCAGCAGGGAATGAGTGGCATGCCCCAGCCAAACGGAAGCATCAGCTTCATCCTCAACGATCGCGAGGTCGCGCTTTCCGACATCGCACCGGCCGCGACCCTGCTCGATTACCTGAGGTTGGAGCGTCGGTTGACCGGCACCAAGGAAGGTTGTGCGGAGGGCGACTGCGGCGCTTGCACCGTGCTCGTCGGAAGGCTTGCCGGCGACAGGCTCGTCTATGAAGCCGTCAACGCGTGCATCCGTTTCCTCGGCTCGCTGCAGGCAACCCATGTCGTCACCGTCGAGCATCTTGCCGGCCAGGACGGGACGCTGCATCCGGTGCAGCAGGCGATGGTCGATTTCCACGGATCGCAATG
Source organism: Ensifer sp. Root278 (assembly GCF_001429285.1). Classification (GTDB taxonomy): domain Bacteria; phylum Pseudomonadota; class Alphaproteobacteria; order Rhizobiales; family Rhizobiaceae; genus Ensifer. Next base: position 32,019 of record NZ_LMJJ01000040.1, on the reverse strand, counting down.
CGGCTTCTGCACGCCCGGCTTCGTCATGTCGCTCTATGGCCTGTGGCTCGCAAACGACGATCCCAGCCGCGCTGATATCGAAAAGGCGCTGCAGGGCAACCTCTGTCGTTGCACCGGCTATGAGCCGATCGTGCGCGCCGCGGAAGCGGCGGCAAAGGCGCGCCCCTCCGAAATCTTCGACCCGATCACGCGAGAACGCGAAACGATCACCGCCCGGCTGAAGGCACTGGCGCCGACCGAGACGATCACCATTCGCCAGGGCGACACCTGTCTGATCGTGCCTGCGGACGGCGACGGCCTGGCGACAGCGCTTGCCGACAATCCGGGGGCGACCGTGGTTGGCGGTTCCACCGATGTCGGCCTCTGGGTGACCAAGCAGATGCGGCCGATCAACCCGGCCATCTTCATCAACGGCATTGCCGAGTTGCAGCGCATCGAGGAGACGGAGCCGGGTCTGACGATCGGTGCCGGCGTTAGCTACACGATGGCCTATGCCGCGCTTGGCAAAGCCTTTCCCGGCCTCGGCCCGCTGATCGACCGGATCGGCGGCGAGCAGGTGCGCAACATGGGCACGATCGGCGGCAACATCGCCAACGGCTCGCCGATCGGCGACAGCCCGCCGCCCTTGATCGTGCTCGACGCCACCGTGACGCTGCGCTCGACGGAGGGTCGCCGGACGCTGCCGCTCGAAGAATTCTTCATCGCCTATGGCAAACAGGACCGTAAGCCGGGCGAATTCGTCGAAAGCATCTTCGTGCCAAGTCTTCCGGCCGGCGATCTCTTTGCCGCCTACAAGATCTCAAAACGCCGCGACGAGGACATTTCCGCCCTGCTCGGCGCCTTCCGCCTGTCGGTAGACGGCGGAGTGGTCCGCTCCGCCCGCATCGCCTTCGGCGGCATGGCCGGCACGCCGAAGCGCGCCACGAATGTGGAAACGGCGCTGATCGGCAAGCCCTGGACCGAGGAGACGGTTCGCGCAGCACAAGTCGCCTTCGAGACCGACTACCAGCCGCTCACCGACTGGCGGGCGACAAGCGACTACCGCATGCTGGCGGCGAAAAACCTCTTGATGCGTTTCTTCCTGGAAAGCGGTGGCGAGCCCGCGCAACTGGTGCGCTACGCCGCGGGAGACAGATGATCATGGACAAGTCCACCTTCGAGGAACGCAAGGCAATCCGGGGCGAGATGCACGCGGCGCAGCGCCACGACAGCGCCCACAAACATGTCGCCGGCACCGCCGACTATATCGACGACATGCCGGAACCCGTGGGCACGTTGCATGGCGCACTCGGCATGACCGACCGGGCGCATGCGGAGATCACCGCGATGGACCTCTCGGCCGTCGCCGCCGTACCCGGGGTCGTCTGTGTGCTCACCGCCAGGGACATGCCGCATTCCAACGACATCAGCCCGAGCCACCTGCATGACGAGCCAGTGCTTGCCGATGGTCTCGTGCAGTTTCATGGGCAACCCGCCTTTGCGGTGATCGCCGAGACCCGCGACATCGCCCGCCGGGCCGCACGGCTGGCGAATATCACCTATCGCGACCTGCCGCATTTCACCGACATTCTCGACTCGGTCGCCCATGGCGGCGAGCTGGTGACCCAGCCGCTGACCCTGCAGCGCGGCGACGCCGAGGCGGAGCTGGAAAAGGCCCCACGCCGGCTCAAAGGGCAAATGCGCATCGGCGGCCAGGAGCACTTCTACCTCGAAGGCCATATCGCGCTCGCCATACCCGGCGAGGACGACGAGGTCACCGTCTGGTCCTCGACCCAGCATCCGAGCGAGATCCAGCACATGGTCTCGCATGTGCTCGGCGTGCCCTCAAATGCGGTGACGGTGAACGTCCGCCGCATGGGCGGCGGCTTTGGCGGCAAGGAAACGCAGGGCAACCAGTTCGCCGCCCTTGCCGCGGTTGCGGCAAAGAAGCTCAATCGCGCCGTCAAGTTCCGCCCCGACCGGGACGAGGATATGACGGCAACCGGCAAGCGCCATGACTTCCTCGTCGACTACGACGTCGGCTACGACGACGACGGCCGCATCCATGCGGTTCATGCCAACTATGCGGCGCGCTGTGGCTTTTCGTCGGACCTCTCCGGCCCCGTCACCGACCGGGCACTCTTCCATGCCGACAGCTCCTATTTCTACCCGCATGTGAAGCTCACCTCGCAGCCGCTGAAGACCAACACGGTCTCCAACACCGCCTATCGCGGCTTCGGCGGGCCTCAAGGGATGGTCGGCGGCGAACGCATCATCGAGGAAATCGCCTACCAGCTCGGCAAGGATCCGCTGGAGATCCGCAAGCTGAACTTCTATGGCGAGAACGGCTCGGGCCGGGACCTCACGCCCTACCACCAGAGGGTCGAAGACAACATCATTGCCCGCATCGTCGCCGAGCTTGAGGAGAGCGCCGACTATCAGGCGCGTCGCCAGGCGATCCTCGACTTCAACAAGACGAGCCGCATCATCCGCAAGGGCATCGCGCTGACGCCGGTGAAATTCGGCATCTCCTTCACCATGACCGCCTTCAACCAGGCGGGTGCTCTGGTGCACATCTATCAGGACGGCTCGATCCACCTGAACCATGGCGGCACCGAGATGGGCCAGGGCCTCTATATCAAGGTTGCGCAGGTGATTGCCGACAGTTTCCAGGTCGACCTCGACCGGGTGCGCATCACCGCGACAACCACCGGCAAGGTGCCGAACACCTCTGCAACCGCCGCCTCCTCGGGCTCGGACTTGAACGGCATGGCGGCTCATGACGCCGCGCGCCAGATCAAGGAGCGGCTGGTCGCCTTCGCCTGCGAGCGCTGGCAGACGACGCCTGATCATGTCAGCTTCGTGCCCAACCATGTGAAGATCGGTGAAGAGCTGGTGCCTTTCCCCGAATTCATCAAGCAGGCCTATATGGGCCGCATCCAGCTGTCGGCGGCCGGCTATTACAAGACGCCGAAGATCCACTGGGACCGTGCCAGCGGCCGCGGCACACCCTTCTACTATTTCGCCTATGGCGCTTCGGTTTCGGAAATGTCTGTCGATACGCTGACCGGCGAATACATGGTCGACCGTGTCGACGTGCTGCACGATGTCGGCCGTTCGTTGAACCCGGCGATCGACATCGGCCAGATCGAGGGCGGCTTCGTGCAAGGGATGGGCTGGCTAACGACGGAGGAACTGTGGTGGGACGACAAGGGCCGGCTTCGCACCCACGCCCCCTCCACCTACAAGATCCCGCTCGCTTCCGACCGGCCGAAGATCTTCAATGTGAAGCTCGCCGAATGGTCGAGCAATACCGAGAAGACCATCGGCCGCTCCAAGGCGGTAGGAGAGCCGCCCTTCATGCTGCCGATCTCGGTTCTGGAGGCGCTTTCCATGGCAGTCGCCAGTGTCGCGGATTATCGCGAGTGCCCGCGGCTCGATGCCCCGGCAACACCGGAGCGTGTGCTGATGGCCGTCGAGCGTCTGCGAGATCGCTGACGGCCATCAAGATTTGCCTCAAATCCGCGGCAACTCATTGATGCTGAGCAGGCGACGGGCGTTGGCCATCGCCTCCTCGTCGTCGCTATGCGGGCTATGGACATCCATGAAACCCATATCTCCCTTCATGTGGTCGGAGAGAGCGTTGACATCCAGCATCGGCTTGGGGGCAACGAGGCCGCCGAACAGGGCAGCCGTGAGCCGTATGACCGGCTCGATTGAAAGAAATGGTTTTCTTTCAGTACGTTCGAATGTGTCGCAACTCATTTCAGCACCTGTTCGTCTTGGGAAGTTGACTTGGAGGATGCCGTGGAGGAGGATCGAAATCCAATCGAACATCCGTCTGCATGCATCAAGAGAACTTATCCATGAAGATGTCGAAGCAGTTTCCGCTGAATGCGCTGCGGGTCTTCGAAGCGGTCGCCAGGCTCGGCAGTTTCACCAAGGCCGGCGAAGAACTGGGCATGACCCAGACCGCCGTCAGCTACCAGATCAAGTTGATCGAGGAGAATGTCGGCGAACCGCTTTTCCTGCGGCGCCCGCGTCAGATCTCGCTGACCGACGTCGGCCAGCGGCTGGCACCGCGTGTGACCGAAGCCTTCGAGATGCTGCAGGAAGCCGTCTCCAATGCCCGCGGCGATATCGACAGCGCGCTCCTCATCAGTTCGACCCCGACCTTCGCCTCGCAATGGCTTGCCCGCAACATCGGCAGCTTCCAGCTTGCCCATCCCAACATCGCCGTGCGGCTGACGACGAGCGACTCGCTCACCGATTTTAGCCGCGAGCCCGCGGACCTCGCGATCCGCTCCGGCGGGGGCGTCTGGCCCGGCCTCGACACCCATCCGCTCATGCGCGTCGAGTTCAGCCCGATGCTGAGCCCGGCGCTCGCCGAGACCATCGGCGGCGTACACGAACCACGCGACCTCTTGAAGCTTCGCATCATCGATGCCGGCGATCCCTGGTGGCCGATGTGGTTCAAGGCCGCCGGGGTCGACGATCCCGATCTCGAGGGACGGCCGCACAGCCGGCTTGGCGCACAGACCTTCGAGGCACGCGCAGCCGTCGCCGGCCAGGGCGTCGCCATCCTGACGCCGGAATTCTATCCGGATGATGTCGCGCTCGGCCGGCTCTACCAGCCCTTTGATCTGCGCTGCAGCGACGGCTGCGACTACTGGCTTGCCTATCCGCACGCGCGCCGCAACACGCCCAAGATCCGGATTTTCCGCGACTGGATCCTCGGCGAGCTTTGTCCGCCGAGCTTCCTGCACGCAAATAGCGCTTGACGAGAGCCCTGCCCCCTTTTCCCCTCCGTCGTTTTTGCGCAAGGTGCAGCGATAGAGACAAAAGGGGATCTGAATGTACGAGTTCGCCATTGCCTGGGAATGGCTGGCCTTTGCCGTCCGCTGGCTGCACGTGATCACGGCCATCGCCTGGATCGGCTCATCCTTCTATTTCATCGCGCTCGACCTCGGCCTCACGAAGCGCGACCACCTGCCGGTCGGCGCCTATGGCGAGGAGTGGCAGGTGCATGGCGGCGGCTTCTACCACATCCAGAAATACCTGGTGGCGCCGGCCTCGATGCCTGAGCATCTCACCTGGTTCAAATGGGAATCCTACATGACGTGGCTCTCGGGCTTCGCCATGCTCTGTCTCGTCTATTACGGCGGCGCCGATCTTTTCCTGATCGACCGCCATGTGCTCGATATCTCCGCAACCACAGCGATCCTGATCTCGCTTGCCTCGCTCGGCATCGGCTGGATCTTCTACGATCTGCTCTGCAAGTCGCCGATCGGCGGCAACACCTGGGGGCTGATGGCGCTGCTCTATGTGGCGCTCGTCGTCATGGCCTGGGGCTACACGCAGGTCTTCACCGGCCGCGCCGCCTTCCTGCATCTTGGCGCGTTTACCGCGACGATCATGTCGGCCAACGTCTTCTTTATCATCATCCCCAACCAGAAGATCGTCGTCGCCGATCTCATCGCCGGGCGCACGCCGGATCCGAAGCTCGGCGCCCAGGCGAAACAGCGCTCGCTGCACAACAACTACCTGACGCTGCCGGTCATCTTCTTCATGCTGTCGAACCACTATCCGCTGGCCTTCGCGACGGCTTTCAACTGGATCATCGCCGCACTCGTCTTCCTGATGGGCGTCACCATCCGCCACTGGTTCAACACCACCCATGCCCGCAAGGGCAAGCCAACCTGGACCTGGCTCGTCACGGCGCTTCTCTTCATCCTGATCATGTGGCTTTCGACCGTGCCGAAGGTGCTGACCGGCGGCGAGAAGGCCGAGGTCGCACCGGTCTTTTCGCGCTTCGCCGCGAACGCGCACTTCCCCGCCGTCAAGGACACGGTCTCGACCCGTTGTTCCATGTGCCATGCGGCCGAGCCGGTTTATGAGGGCATCACCCAGGCGCCGAAGGGCGTTGTGCTGGAAAGCGACGCGGAGATTGCCGCACATGCCCGCGAAATCTATATCCAGGCCGGGCGCAGCCATGCGATGCCGCCCGGAAATGTAACGGACATGACGACGGACGAGCGCCAGCTGCTGACAGCCTGGTTCGAAAGTGCCGTCGAGGAAGGCAAGACACAATGACCACCACCCTCATCCGCGGCCGACTGCTGAGCTTCCACCGCGCGCCAACGTCGATCGACGACAGCGCCGCCTATGGCTATGAGAGCGACGGCGCACTTCTGGTCGAGGGTGGCCAGATCCTTGCGAGTGGCGCTTACGCCGTGGTGAAGACAAGCGCGCCTGAAGATGTCGCAGAAGTCGATCATCGCCCGCACCTGATCGTGCCCGGCTTCATCGACACGCACCTGCATTTCCCGCAGATGCAGGTGATGGCCTCCTATGCCGCCAACCTGCTCGAATGGCTGAACACCTACACCTTCCCGGAGGAGTGCCGTTTCGTCGAAACCGCCCATGCCGAGCGCATTGCGACGCTCTTCTTCGACGAGATGGTGCGCCATGGCACGACGACCGCGACGGCCTATTGCTCGGTGCACAAGGCGTCCGCCGACGCTTTCTTCGCCGAGGCGCTGCGCCGTGACATGCGCATGGTCGCCGGCAAGGTGATGATGGATCGCAACGCACCGCAAGGGCTGCTCGACACGCCGCAGGTGGGCTACAACGAAACTCGGGCGGTGATCCGCGACTGGCACGGCAAGGGCCGCAACCACGTGGCGATCACCCCGCGCTTCGCCATCACCTCGACGCCCGAGCAGATGGACGTCGCCAAATCGTTGGTGCACGAGTTCCCCGATCTGCACGTACAGACGCATCTTTCGGAAAACCGCGACGAGATCGCCTTCACCTGCGAGCTCTATCCGGAAGCCAAGGACTATACCGACGTCTACGCCCGCTACGGCCTGCTCGGGCCGAAAAGCCTGTTCGGCCACTGCATCCATCTTTCGGAGCGCGAGGCGGATGCGATGAGCGAGACCGGCTCCGTCGCCGTCTTCTGCCCGACCTCCAACCTCTTCCTCGGCTCCGGCCTCTTTCCGCTGCGGGCGCTTACCCGCAGGGACAAGCCGGTCCGCACGTCGGTCGCCTCCGACATCGGCGGCGGCACCAGCTATTCCATGCTGAAGACGCTCGACGAGGCCTACAAGATCCTGCAGTTGCAGGGCGAGCGGCTGAACCCCTTCGACAGCTTCTTCATGATGACGCGCGGCAATGCCGAGGCGCTCTCGCTCGTCGACAGGATCGGCACGCTCGAAGCCGGAACCGATGCCGACTTCATCGTGCTCGACATGGCGGCGACGCCGGCAATGGCGCTTCGGGCCGAAGTGGTCAATTCGCTCGCCGACGAACTCTTCCTGCTGCAGACCATGGGCGACGACCGCGCGATCGTCGAAACCTATGTCGCCGGCAAGCCGGCGAAATCGGCACTCGCCGCCGCGTGACCGCGCAAATCCAGAGAGGTCAAGAAAATTGACCTCTCTGCGTTCTGGCTATTAACAAGCCTCCGGCAAACATGGTAATGGCTCGTTCAATCTCCGTTGGACGAAGGCCGTTTTCATGACGCAAATCCTCGAAATTAGCGATCTCAAGGCGCTCGCCAAACGTCGCGTGCCGAAGCTCTTCTTCGACTACGCCGACAGCGGCGCCTGGACCGAAGGCACCTATCGCGCCAATGAGGAGGATTTCGCCAAGGTCAAATTGCGCCAGCGGGTGCTGGTCGACATGACCGACCGGTCGCTCGAAACGACGATGATCGGTCAAAAGGTTTCGATGCCGGTGGCGCTTGCCCCAACCGGCCTCACCGGCATGCAACACGCCGATGGCGAGATGCTGGCGGCCCAGGCCGCCGAAGCCTTTGGTGTCCCCTTCACGCTCTCGACCATGAGCATCTGCTCGATCGAGGACGTCGCCTCGGTCACCACCAAGCCCTTCTGGTTCCAGCTTTACGTCATGCGCGAGCGCGAATTCGTGCTGAACCTTATCGACCGCGCCAAGGCGGCGAAGTGCTCGGCGCTGGTGCTGACGCTCGACCTGCAGATCCTCGGCCAGCGTCACAAGGACCTGCGCAACGGCCTCTCCGCGCCGCCGAAGATGACGCCGAAGCATCTCTGGCAGATGGCGACGCGCCCCGGCTGGTGCATGAAGATGCTCGGCACCAAGCGCCGCACCTTCCGCAACATCGTCGGCCACGCAAAGAGCGTTACCGATCTTTCTTCGCTCGGCGCCTGGACGGCGGAACAGTTCGACCCGCAGCTTTCGTGGAAGGACGTCGAGTGGATCAAGGAGCGTTGGGGCGGACCGCTGATCCTCAAGGGCATTCTCGATCCCGAAGACGCCAAGATGGCGGCGGCGACCGGTGCCGATGCGATTATCGTCTCCAACCATGGCGGCCGCCAGCTCGACGGCGCCCACTCCTCCATCAGCATGCTGCCGCGCATCGTCGATGCGGTTGGCCACCAGATCGAAGTGCATCTCGACGGCGGCATCCGCTCCGGCCAGGATGTGCTGAAGGCCGTCGCCATGGGCGCCAAGGGCACCTATATCGGCCGCCCCTTCCTCTATGGCCTCGGCGCCATGGGCAAGGACGGGGTGACCAAGGCGTTGGAAATCATCCGCAAGGAGATGGACATCACCATGGCGCTCTGCGGCAAACGCAACATCAACGACGTCGACCGCAGCATCCTGGCGGAATAGGCCACGGCATCAGCCACTCCCGCCCTCATTCCTGTGCTTGTCACAGGAATCTAGCCAGCCCAAGTCCTTGGGCTGAAAGGTCTTTTGACCCGACAGACTTCGGGTCGCTGGATCCCCGCCACAAGGGCGAGGATGAGGGAGCTTGGAGTGGCCCTTCCGGCAAAACGCGAAGCGAGCGCAAGACCCCTGCGCGCTCAGCTCCCCCGATAGGTCGAATACCCATAGGGCGAAAGCAGCAGCGGCACGTGATAGTGGCTCGCCGGATCGGCAATGCCGAAGCGCAAGGGGATTCGGTCGAGGAAGGCCGGTTCCGGCAGCGTCGTGCCTGACCGGCGCAGGTAGTCGCCGGCGTGGAAGACCAGCTCGTAATTGCCGGCCATGAAGCCGACGCCTTCGACCATCGGCCCGTCGACACGGCCGTCGCTGTTGGTGTGGACGGTGCGGATCAGCTGTCGCTCTTCGCCCTCCAGCCAGTAGAGATCGATGCGCAGGCCCTCGGCCGGCTTGCCGAGCGCGGTGTCGAGTACATGGGTCGTCAGGCGGCCGGTGCTGCTCATGGTATCCTCTTTTCTGCTACTGCATGTTTCCTTTAATCGTAGCCGATTAAAGGACAAAAACATGCAGTGAATCAAAGTGCTACAGCGACCTTTGCGCGTCTGATAAGACGCGCGGCGCTGTAGGGCGACATGCGCGCGGCGAACCGCACGCACTTCTCATCATCCCGCTAGACTGGGCTCGAAATGACGAAGGGCTCGTCGTAGAAATACTCTTCGAGGTTGTTGCCCGGCCCTTCCCGGTCGACGATCAAGAAATCGCTGACGGCGCCGATCGACATCAGCGGGTGATGCCAGACGTTGCGGCCGTAATTGACTCCTTGCTTGCCGCTCGCTTGGAATACCCGCGGCGTGCCCGGACGCCCGTCCTCGTCTTCGGCGACGACGACGACCCAGGGGCGATCGTCGAGCGGTGAAAAGCTCTGGCTGCCGAGCGGGTGGCGCTCCATCATCGTCACCGCATAGGGAAAAGCGCGCGGCTGACCGCGGAAGATATTGATGATGACATTGGCGCCGTCGCCGACCACATCGGCGCGCGCCAGCCCGTGGAAACGTTCCGTGTTGCCGCCGTTGATGTAGCGCATCGTCGCCGGATCGGCTTCGATGATGGTTCCGAAGGGTGCAAAGGCGTCGCGCGTCAGCGGTTCGATGGTAAGCAGGCGCGACATCAGGCGTGGACCTCGCAGGTTTCCACGGCATTCGACAATGTCAACTCCAGTTCGACGGTCCTCCGAAAGAGCGAGGACGCGTATCGAACGGTTTTGTCAGGCATTTTCGTCTCCAGGAAGCATCGACTGCAGCCGCAGGCGGGCGATTTTCTCCACCTGCGCGCAAGCGGTTTCAAATTCCTCTTCGGGCGAATTGTCAATGCGGCTTTCGAAGGAGGCGAGAATCTGGCCCTTGGTGAGCCCCTTCACGGCGATGATGAAGGGGAAGCCGAATTTCTTCGTGTAGGCATCGTTCAGCGCCGTGAAGCGCTGATGTTCCTCGGGCGTCAACCGATCGAGGCCAGCAGACGCCTGCTCGGCGGTCGAGTCTGCCGTAAGCTTGCCCGCGATCGCCAGCTTTCCGGCGAGATCCGGGTGGGCGCGCAGCACTTGCAGCTTTTCGCGCGGCAACGCCGCACGAAAAGCCTGGCAGAGCGCCGAATGCACGTTGCCCGCCATCAAACCCGCCGCCGCGGCGCGATCGTAAGCGCGTTCGGCCACCCAGGGCGAATGCTCGAACACGCCGCCGAAACGGGCGACGAAGGCGTCGCGGTCGGACATCAGAGCGTCCCTTCCGGCTTGTGGTGCTGGTACCAGTGGTTGGCGATGTCGATGCGCCTGGGCACCCAGACCTTATCGTGCGACATCACGTAATCGATGAACCGGGCAAGGGCTGCGGCGCGGCCAGGGCGGCCGACCAGCCGGCAGTGCAGGCCGATGTTCATCATCTTGGCATCGCCCTGACGGCCTTCCTCATAGAGCACGTCGAAGCTGTCCTTGAGATAGGTGAAGAACTGGTCGCCGGAGTTGAAGCCCTGGTTGGTGGCAAAACGCATGTCGTTGGCATCGAGCGTATAGGGGATGATCAGATGCGGCTTGTCGGCCGGCAGCCCCGGCACCCAATAGGGCAGTTCGTCGGCGTAGCTGTCGCAGGAATAGAGGAAGCCACCCTCCTCCAGCACCAGCTTCAGCGTATTGGCCGAAGGCTTGCCCTGGTAGATGCCGAGCGGGCGCTCGCCGGTCAGTTCCGTATGCAGACGGACGACTTCGCGGATATGCTCGCGCTCGACCTCCTCCGGAAAATCCTTGTATTCCAGCCAGCGCAGGCCGTGGCTGGCGATTTCCCAGCCGGCTTCCTTCATGGCCGCAACCGCTTCCGGATTGCGCGCCATGGCGAGCGTCACGCCGTAGACCGTCAGCGGAACGTTACGGCTCGTGAACATGCGCCACAGCCGCCAGAAACCGGAGCGTGCGCCATATTCGTAGATCGATTCCATGTTGAGATTACGCTGTCCCTGCCAGGGCTGCGCGCCGACGATCTCGGACAGCAGACATTCGGACGCCGCGTCGCCATCGAGAATGCAGCTCTCGCCGCCCTCCTCGTAGTTCAGCACGAACTGCACGGCAATGCGCGCATCGCCCGGCCAGTTTGCCTTCGGCGGATTGCGGCCGTAGCCAACGAGGTCGCGCGGATACTTAGTCTCAGACATCAAATCACCCTTCGATTTTTCCAGAACGGTATCACCGCCGACCGGATTGTCGATACCGAAATCTGCCCGCGAAGGGTCGCTGGGCGGCAAGCTCGGAATGAGACGAAGGCTGAATTCTGCGCTCTCGTTAGCGATGCGCCATCAATGCCGCGACGATGAGCGACAAGGGCCGGATCGATCCCGAACCAACAGAGGGATCGGCGGCAACGCGTTTGGCGCGTTCGGCGCGCGCATTCGTAGAGATCTTGCCGAGCGGGTGCTGCGAATGCACACGCAGGGGCGCGCCGGTCTCCTGCTCGACGAAGAGGGCAAGACTGGCGATGGCAAGCGGCGTCGCCAGGTACGGCTCGAACAGCTCGCGAAGCGGCGCCTCGACCTGGCGTATCGCGTCCGACGCGAGCGGGCCAGTCAACATCATGTGGAAGCGGTACTCGTCCATCACATGAGGATCGCCCCAGCGGTGCAAATTGGAAAACTGCGGTGCGGTCAGCCGATCCGGATCGGAGCGCTCGATCTCGTCTTCGCTGAGCGGCGCACGAAAAGCATCGAACTCCTGAACGATATTGGCTGCCAGCAGATGCATCGCGGTGCTCGGGACCTGCGGCATCAGACCGAAGCACCGGCCGATGCGGGCGACCTCCAGGCGATCGATTTCGAACGGTGTCTGCGCGCCGGCAAAATGCATGAGCGCCTTCAGGAGTTGTGATTCCGTCATATCCGGATGCAGACGAAACGGCGACATCATCACCGCATGGAAACCGAAGCGGCGCGGTACGGCCGTATGGTAGGCGATGTCGGCAGAGCTCAGGCCCGCAACCGAAGGCAGTTCCGTCGGTTCGCCGGAATAGACGTTGCGCCCAAGCCAGCTTGCGGCGACCGCGGAAAGCGGGTCGGCCATCGGCGGCGTAAAACAAATGGCGTAGCGCATGTCTGGCTCCGGTTATCCGTGTCGAGCGGGACGAGGAAAAGTGCCTGCGGTTTTCCGCCCCGCTCCAATGAGATCGATCACGCTTATGAGTATCGATCCGACCCGGGGATCTTCGTGATCTATTGGCCGCGTCTTAGGTGATTTGCGTGACAGATTGACGAAGCGGATCGTGCAAAACCACGCGATCCCACCGGTTTGCGCACCAGATTTTCGGAACCATCCGGCCCAACGGCCGTTCACTCAAGGTAACAATCAAGGATGGAGAAGAAGCGTGAGCTATCACAACGCAAACCTGCAGGATGCCCGGATCAAGGAAACCCATGACCTGACCGCGAGCGACAAGGTTGAAGGCACGAAGGTCTATGGCTCCGACAACAAGCACATCGGCTCGATCGAGCGCGTGATCATCGAAAAACGCAGCGGTCGCGTTGCCTACGCCGTGCTCGGTTTCGGCGGCTTCCTCGGCCTCGGCGAAGACCACTATCCGCTGCCCTGGGCGAAGTTGACCTATGACGAAAACCTCGGCGGCTATCGCACCGACGTTACGCGCGATCAGGTCGAGCGCGCGCCGAAATATCGCGGCAACGAGGAATACGACTGGAACGAGGAAAACGGCCGTCGCGTCTACGACTACTACGGCGTGCCACCCTACTGGATGTAAGGTCGAACTTTCGAATGTCCGAATATGTGAGGCTCCGCCTGCGGCGGGGCCCTTCCCATGCCCAAGCCTAGAGATGCTTCTCGCGAAGCGCCGCGATTTGATTTCGGCACAGGAAGGATTCCGGCAGATCGAGCGTCGGGAGACCGGCGATCTCGTCGACAACGAAGCGCGCCAACCGATGCGCAATCCCGAAGCTCACCTTGAAGCCGCCGGTCAGCACGGAAATGTTCGAATGATCAGGGTGCCGCCCGACCATGGGTTCGCGCCCCGCCGACTTTGGCCTGAGCCCGGCCCAGCGCTCGACCACCTCCGCATCCGCCAGACACGGCGCCAGCAACGTGGCGCGTCGAAGGAGATCGTCGAGCTGTTCGTCCGTGGACAGTGGATCGGCAAAGCTGTTCTCGCTGGTGCTGCCGATCGCCACATGGCCATCGTCATGAGCGATGATGTAGACGCCATCGGTGAAAATAACCGGCAGGCCTGGATCGACATCCGCCCTCAAGAGCGCGGCCTGGCCCTTGACCGCCGTGCCGCTCGTCGCTTTCAGCGGCCCCGACACAGCATCGATCAGCGGGAAACTGCCGATGCCGGCAGCGATGATGCAATGGTCGAAGCTGAGCCGGCTGCCATCGTCACGCTCGGCCCTGCCGTGCGCCGGAAGGATGGCGCGCACGCCCGAGCCTTCATCGATCTGAACATTCTGCAACTGCAACAGGGCGGCACGCAGGGCCGACAGCGTGCGGCGCGGCGACACCCGCGCGGCCAGCGTATCGAAAACGACGCCATGCGCCGTTGCCTCCGTGCCTGGCCAACCCTGCGGGCCTTCCTCCTGGACATGCCAGAAGAATTGCCGGTCGCCCGCGCGCCATTGCTGTCGTGCGTCCTGTTCATGCCGGAGCGCAATGTCGCGTAAGTGCGGCTTGGCGAGCGGCATCAGCCGCCCGGTGCGGCGATAGCCGGTCGACACCCCCGCCTCGGCTTCGAGCTGCGCGATCTCCTCTTCGAGGGACACCAGCGCTTCGAACTGGAATTGCTTCTTGGCATTCCAGCGGTCGGGCATATGCGGCATGAGCGCGCCCAGTAGGCCGCCGCTCGCGCCGGCACCGATGGCCTGTTGCTCGACGAGCCGCACCGTCATGCCCTTGCGCGCGGCGGAAAGGGCGGCCCACAGCCCCATGATACCGCCGCCGACGACCAAAAGCTCGCTCATCGATTGACCTTCTCCGGCCGGCGGATTATCGCCTTTGCCATGACAGGACCAGCAGACCCGATCGACCCGCCAGCGCACCAAAACCTTGATTGGCACGAGGGCGATATGCCCTATTCCCGGGAGTTTGGCGATCACTTTTATTGCCGCACCGATGGGCGGCTGGAATGCGGTCACGTCTTCCTTTCGGGCAACGGCCTGCCGGAGCGCTGGGTCGGTACGGGCACCTTCCGCATCGGCGAACTGGGCTTCGGCACCGGGCTCAATTTCTGCGAGACATGGCGCCAGTGGAAGGCAACCGCTGGAGCCGGCGACCGCCTGCATTTCGTCTCATTCGAGCGATTTCCCATGGCCGCCGACGAGATTTCCCGTGCGCTCAGCCACTGGCCGGAAATCGATGCGGAACGGCTGGCCCTGGTCTCCCGCTGGCCGGCAGACCCCGACGGTGACGTCCGCATCGACTTTGGCGACGGCGTCACCCTCACGGTCGTCTGCGGTCCGGCGCTCGAAGGTGTCGCCCGCACCGAACATCCGTTCGACGCCTGGTATCTCGACGGTTTCGCCCCCTCGCGCAATCCCGACATGTGGTCGGAAGAGCTGATGCGGCACGTCTTCGAAAAAACCGCGCCCAGCGGTAGCTTCGCGACCTATGCCGCCGCCGGTTTCGTCCGCCGCAATCTTCAGGCCGCCGGCTTCGTCGTCGAAAAACGCAAGGGTTTCGCCGGCAAGCGCGAGATGCTGCGGGGCGACCGCCCCTACTGCATGTCTCCCTAAATCGACCTCGATTTAAGGACAAAGACATGCAGAAAATCAAAGTGCTACAGCGGCCTTTGCGCGTCTGATAAGACGCGCGGCGCTGTAGGCGCTCCCCCCGATTTCAACGTGTCTTGAACGGTTGCGCCATCGCCCTGCGAAAATGCGTCAGCGGGAACGATTTACTCCACAAGAGAACTGAACTGTCGCAAATGGCGGGCCATCGCGCCTGCGGATCTGCGACACAACCCCATCGGCAACACGGTGGGTCCTTCATGAACGACGATCAGTTTCCCGATGCAGCAACCGGTGATGCGGCCTCGACCCCGCTGGAGCGGCGACGCAGGCCAGGCGGCCGCGGCGCCGAGCGGTCCCGCAAGTCCGCGGGCGGAAAATACCTCAATCTTGTCAATACGCTGGCGAAGTCCACGGTGCTTTCGGAAGATGCGCTCGAAGCGATCCATGACGCGTCGCTGACCATCCTCGAAGAGATCGGCATGGACATCATCCTGCCGGAAGCACGCGACCGGATGAAGGCCGCAGGCGCCGATGTGACGCCCGGCACCGACCGGGTGCGCTTCGACCGCGGGCTGATCATGGACATGATCGCCTCCGTGCCTCCGGCCTTCACGATGCACGCCCGCAACCCGGCGCGCAACGTCGCGATCGGCGGCAACAATCTCGTCTTCGCCCAGATCGCCAGCGCGCCCTTCGTCGCCGATCGTGATGGCGGCCGCCGCACCGGCAACCATGAAGACTTCCGCAAGCTGGTAAAGCTCGCCCAGTCCTACGACATCGTGCACACGACCGGCGGCTATCCGGTCGAGCCGGTCGATCTGCATGCCTCAGTCCGCCACCTCGACTGCCTCTCCGACATGGTGAAGCTTACCGACAAGGTCTTCCACGCCTATTCGCTTGGGAAGCAGCGCAACACCGACGGCATCGAGATCGCCCGCATCGGCCGCGGCATCTCCATGGAGCAGATGGAGCGCGAGCCTTCGCTGTTCACCATCATTAACACCTCCTCTCCGCTCCGCCTCGACGGACCGATGCTGCAGGGCATCATCGAGATGTCCTCGCGCAGTCAGGTGGTGGTGGTCACGCCCTTCACATTGGCCGGCGCGATGGCACCGGTGACGATCGCCGGCGCACTGGTTCAGCAGAACGCCGAGGCACTGTGCGGCATCGCCTTCACCCAGATGGTCAGGCGCGGCGCACCCGTCATGTATGGCGGTTTCACCTCGAACGTCGACATGAAGACCGGCGCACCCGCCTTCGGCACGCCGGAATACATGAAGGCGGTGGTCGCCGGCGGCCAGCTCGCCCGCCGCTACAACATCCCCTACCGCACCTCGAACACCAATGCCGCCAACACGCTCGACGCTCAAGCCGCCTACGAGTCCGCCATGTCGCTCTGGGCGCTGACCCAGGGCGGCGGCAACTTCGTCATGCATGCAGCCGGCTGGACCGAGGGCGGGCTCACGGCCTCCTTCGAGAAGTTCATTCTCGACGTCGACATGCTGCAGATGGTGGCGGAATATTTGACGCCGCTCGATGTCAGCGAGGATGCGCTAGGCCTCGACGCCGTGCGCGACGTCGGCCCCGGCGGCCATTACTTCGGCACGCTGCACACGCTGCAGCGCTACGAGACCGCCTTCTATTCGCCTATCCTGTCCGACTGGCGCAACTTCGAGACCTGGACAGAAGCCGGACGGCCGACCACCTACGATCATGCCAACCGGATCTTCAAGCAGAAGCTCAACGAATATGAGCGCCCGCCGCTCGATCCGGCGATCGAAGAGGAACTTGATGCCTTTGTCGCCAGACGTAAGGCAGAGGGCGGCGTCCCGACGGACTTCTGACGGAGCGCCGCGTTGGCTGATTGCACGAGCAGCCGCTAGTATGGAGGCGAGCCCTACAAGCCGGGCTCAGGGAAAGACGGCAGCCCGCGCCGTGGCGATCAATTGCTCCGTCGTTGCAGCGACACAATTGCGGTCAATCTCAGCGACCGTCCGCTCCCTCACATGCGCGGAGAGCTGTTTTCTGAAATCGCCGAGCGTCCTTGGGGCGGCGCAGATCACCAGGCTGTCGAAAGCGTGGTCGGCCGCGTAACTTTCCAGCCTTTCAGCAACGTCGGCGACGAAGCGCTGCTGCTCCTCGCGAACGGGATCGCTTTTGTATTCCATGGCGGAGCGGCCGTGCCCGTCGGACGAGTGCGCTCTGCCCGGCTTATCCGCCATGATGTCCTGAACGCGTTTCGGTTCGGTGTGAAAGGTTTCCTCGTCCGGCCGCTGGCGTTCCTCCTTCAACAGGTTCACGCCCTTGACGATGCGCGCGGTGTTGCCGTCCGCGACCAGTATCCATGTCCGGTTCTGCACGATTGTCTCCCAGTGAAAGGTGTTGATCGTGGCGGGCCGAAGAGGCCCTGGAAGAAAACGCGCGAGGCTCGGTTCGGTTCCATCAAAACGCCGCTCAGCAGCAATTGTTTCGGCCTGTAACGGCGGTCACATCCTCGCGACATAGGCCTCGAAGCTGCGCTCCGGTGTCACCTCGTAACGCTCGCGCTCGACGTGAACGGAGCTGATCCTGTCGACGCGAAAATCGCGGAAATCCGACCTCAGCTCGCACCAGCCCGTCAGCAGCCAGAAGTGGCCGAAGACGCTGAGACCGAGCGGCCAGATGATCCGCTCTGAGTGCTCGTTCTTGAGGCTGTCATAGCTGAGGCGAAGCTTGCGCCGCTCCGCGATCGCCTGGCGCAGATCGCCGAGCAGTGCCGGCGGTTCCGGCTGGAGCGCCGAGCGGAAGGCGCGAAGTGGTGCCGCCATCAGCCGCTGCCGGTGTTCGGGAGGCAAGCCGTGAGCGATCTTCTCCATCGCCTCGCGCGCCGATCGAGCAAGTCGCCCGTCGCCCAGCATCTGCACGGCTCGGGCTCCGAAGGCGAGCGCTTCGAGCTGCTCGAAGGTGAAGGCGAGCGGCGGCGCGTCGAAGGCCCCGCGCAACAGATAGCCGACGCCACGCTCGCCATCGATCGGCGCACCGGAAGCGATCAGATGCTCCATGTCGCGATAGATCGTCCGCTGCGCGACCTCCATCTTCTCGGCGATCTCCCGCGCCGTCATCGCCCGGCCGGTCGCGCGCAGGAGCTGGATAATGCGAAACAGCCGGTCGGCGGGTCTCATCCGTGGTCTCCCTTCGCCATGCTGCCCCACGTTTGAAAGGGCTATAGCGACCGTCCGGCACGCACAAGCATGTGACGGTCGACTATGGCCATAAGGCTGTCAGTTGCCCTATGCTAAATCAAGCTCCAACAGACATGGAGCATGAACATGACCAGCGACCACATCCTTGAGCTTGCCGTTTGCATCGTTCTCGACAAACCCGCGGCGACAGCCACGCGCCGCCGGGCGATGCAGGCCGTTTCCCGCTACCCCGGGTTCGTCTCCTGGCGCGCCGTCGATTCCTGCGAGACCTCGGGCATGTTTGCGGACCTGGTCGAATGGGAGACGCTGGAGGCCGCCCAATCGGCCGGTGAGCGCGTTCGGGTCGATCCGGAGTTTGCGCCTTACGCGGCGACGATCAGCGCGGTAATGCTGGTGCAGCATTTTACCGACGGCCAGAAGATCTGAGCGGCCAGAAAAACGAGCGAAGGACTGCCGAGCGATGGCCGAGCCACTGAAGAACCTGCTGCACCCCGGCGTCGTCACCGATATCGCCGACCGGATCGCCCGTGGCGCCAGCGTCTTCGATCGGGAGAAATTCCTGCGGCTCGCGGGCGATGGCCTCGAAACGCTGGAACTGATGCAGCGTTCGCTCAAGATCCGTGATGCGCTGGTCGAAACACTGCCGCAGCCGTTCGCCGAAGCGGCCGCCATTCTTGCGGCCTGCCTGCCCCGAGACGATGCGCCCGGTCTCAGCGGCTGGGCATTGCTCCCCCTCAGCCAGTACGTCGCCTTGCGCGGCCTTGGGGAGTTCGACCTGTCGCTGTCGCTGCTGCGTGCACTGACGCCGCATTTCACCGCCGAGTTCGGCATTCGCGTCTTCATCGACCGCGATCAGGACCGCGCTCTTGCCACGATCCACTCCTGGACCCAAGACACCAACCATCACGTCCGCCGGCTGGCGAGCGAAGGCACGCGCCCGCGCCTGCCCTGGGCAATGCGGCTGCCGAAACTCATCCGCGATCCGAAGCCAATCCTGCCGATCCTGACGGCCCTTCTCGACGACCCCGAGGACTATGTGCGCCGATCGGTCGCCAACAGCCTCAACGACATCGCCAAGGACCATCCGGATCTGGTGGTGGCTTTCGTCGCGGGGCATATCGTCGACGCATCACCGGAGCGCCGCCAGTTGCTGCGCCATGCCTCGCGCACGCTCCTGAAGCAGGGCCACCCGGACGCGCTTGGCAATTTCGGCTTCGCTCCCCCGGCCGGCATCAATGCCAGGTTCTCGCTCGACCGCTCCGAGATCGTGCTCGGCGAAAGCCTCGGCCTGCGCCTGGCCGTCAGTCATGACGCCGAGACGAGCCAGAAGGTGATGATCGATTACGCCGTGCATCACCGCAAGGCGAACGGCGCGTCATCGCCGAAAGTGTTCAAATGGACCTCGGCGACGCTTGCGCCCGGCCGCTCGATCGAGATCGAAAAACGCCATGCGATCCGACCGATCACCACCCGGCGTTACTATCCGGGCGCGCACCGCATCGTCATCCTCGTCAACGGCCAGGAAGCGGCTGAAGCCGGCTTTGATCTCGCGCTGGAGTAGATCTCATTTCGCACCTGCGAAAAGATGCACCTTGACTTTTTCGCCCAAAACGACGACATGGTGCCCAGCGTCACCTTCAGGCCGCCGCGTGAGCGCGCCCTCGGCAACACAGAAAGCCGTGAAGAAGGAAAAGCGCACCCATACGCCGTAAGCGGCGACAGCACAGGCGCTTGACGACTTTTTTCTTAACCCACAAGTTCCCAATTCACGCGGGGTTCTTGACGCCAAACGACACCGGAACAGCAAGGATGCGGTTCCGGCGAATGCGTTTGGCGCCCCCAAAAGGTATATGCATTTGTCCACCTTTAAAGATCTCGGCCTCTCCGAGCACATTCTGGAGACCCTGTCCGCCAACGGCTTCGAAAAACCGACGCCGATCCAGGCGCAGGCCATTCCTCAGGTGCTGAAGGGCAACGATCTCATCGGTCTCGCCCAGACCGGCACCGGCAAGACGGCCGCCTTCGGCCTGCCGATGATCGAAAAGCTCGTTGCCGAAGGCAAGCGCCCCGATCCGCGCAACATCCGCGCCCTCGTACTTGCCCCGACCCGCGAACTGGTCAACCAGATCGCTGCCAACCTCAAGCTCTTCGTCAAGAAGTCTCCGCTGAAAATCGGCGTTGTCGTCGGCGGTGTCTCGATCAACAAGCAGACCGAGCAGCTCGCCCGCGGCGTCGACATCCTGGTCGCAACACCGGGCCGCCTGCTCGATCTCGTCAACCGCAAGGCCGTGACGCTGACGCAAGGGCGCTACCTCGTCCTTGACGAAGCCGACCAGATGCTCGACCTCGGCTTCATCCACGACCTGCGCAAGATCTCCAAGCTCGTGCCGAAGAACCGCCAGACGCTGCTGTTCTCGGCCACCATGCCGAAGCAGATTGCCGAGCTTGCCGGCGAGTACCTGACCAACCCGATCAAGGTTGAAGTCACACCTCCGGGCAAGGCCGCCGACAAGGTCGAACAGTATGTTCACTTCGTTCCCGGCAAGGACCTGAAGACGACCATCCTCAAGAAGACGCTGACCGACAATCCGGACGGCCTGTCGCTGATCTTCAGCCGCACCAAGCATGGTGCCGAGAAGCTGATGAAGCACCTCGACCACGTGGGCTTCAAGGCCGCCTCGATCCACGGCAACAAGAGCCAGGGCCAGCGCGAGCGGGCACTGAAGGCCTTCCGTGATGGCGAGATCCGCGTGCTTGTCGCCACCGACGTCGCCGCCCGCGGCATCGACATCCCCGGCGTCACCCACGTCTACAACTATGACCTGCCGGAAGTGCCTGATGCCTATGTTCACCGCATCGGCCGCACCGCGCGCGCCGGCCGCGACGGCATCGCGATTGCCTTCTGCGCTCCGGACGAAATCCGCCTGCTGCGCGACATCGAGAAGCTGATGGGCATCAACATTGCTGTTGCCAGCGGCGAAGCGCCAGCCGACCAGGCCCGCCCCTCCAAGAGCCGCAGCGGCCGAGGCAATAACGGCGCCGGCCACCGCAAGGGCAATGGCGGCGGCCAGCACCAGAACGGCGGCCGTCCCGCGCGCCGCGAACGCCCCGCCGGCGAGCCGGTGGCAGCGACCAGCGGCTTTACCGGCGACGACCTGTTGCGCGACGATCGCCGCCCGCAGCGTCAGGAGCGCCGCGACCATGGCCATCCGCAAAACGACGGCCGTGGCGAAGGCAACCGCAATCACGAAGGCAAGAAGCACCACGGACGTCCCGGCCAGAAGCAGGGCGACCGTCGCGACCGCAACCATGGCGGCCGCAACGAAAACCGTGGTGGTGGCGAGCGTCGCGAAGGCGGCCAGGGCCAGCGTCGTGGCAACGGCGGCAACCGCGGCCACCAGGGCTGATTTCTAAAAATCGCTGAAATGAACGGCGGGCCTAAGCGACCCGCCGTTTTTTATGCCCGCTGCTTGCGGTTGGTAAGATAAACGCCCGCGACGGCGATCACCGTTCCGATGACCATCGGCAGCGTCAGCGCTTCGCCGAAGAAGAGCCACGCCTGCACTGCGGCAAGCGGCGGAACCAGATAGATCAGAGACGCCGCGCGGGACACCTGGCCGCGGCGGATGAGATAGAGCAGCAGCGCAATCGCCCCCATCGAAAGCCCTAGGACCGACCAGGCGAGTGCGAGCACGACCTGGAGGTTCCAGGTGACGTGCAGATCTTCCAGCAGCAGCGCCAGCGGGATCGTCACGATCAGCGCGCCGAGATATTGCAGTGCTGCGATGCTGCGGATGTCGCCGCTCTGGAGATGGCGCTTCTGATAGAGCGTGCCATAGGTGACGGCGGCCATGCCGAGCACGTTGACGATGACAGGCAGGAGGTGGATCGGCGTCGCGCCGGCATCTATCGCCAGCACCTTCGGCAGCACGGCTAGCGCAATGCCGAAGAAACCGAGCACCAGTCCGAGCTTCTGTTGGGTCGTCAGCTTTTCGTCGATCACGAAGGCCGCCGCGACGGCAGTCATCAACGGCTGCAGGCCGGCAATGATGCCGGAGATACCGGCGGGAACACCCTCACCGATCGCCCACCAGACGGCGCCGAGATAGAGCCCGTGCAAAAACATGCCTGACACCACGGCATGGCCGGCCACCGACCAGGACTTTGGCCACCGGGCGCCGGTGACGATGCAAAACAGGATGAAGAGCGCGATCGCCAGCGTGTAACGCAAAACCAGAAAGGTCAGCGGATCCGCGTAGGCAGCCGCATATTTCGCGACGACCCAGCCGGTCGACCAGAGCAGAACGAAGATGGCGGGAGCCAGGCGGGCGAGCATGATGGGCCTATCGGATAACGGCGGCAGAGCGGCGGCGTACAGCCCGCACAACGGAAGGCGGCCTCAAGTCGCTGAATACTCTGATCTACCGGATGATTTCGAGCCTAATCATTGCGATTTAGGCATTGAGGCAAGTAGACGCGACCACACTGATGGTCAAAGCAATTTTTCTGATGGCAAGCATCAGCCAATCGGAACCATCAGCCGGAGCGAGGAAAGCGACAGCGAAACGAAGCCGGGCTCGTACTCCTCGCGATAGTGCAGCAAGGCGGTATCGGCCGCATGTCCTTCGGCCGCCATCCAATCGAACATTTTCTGGTAATGAGCAAAGGCGTCGCCGCTTTCCGGATGATGCAAGGCGGTGACGAAACGCATGGCCGGCAGGTCGACGTGTCCAGGGTGAACCGAGGTCTCGGCCTTGTCGGCGACATAACCGACAAGATAGCGGAAGCCGTCAGGGCGATCGTTCCAGGAAATACCGACGAGAGCTGCATGGTCCCCGGGATGAAGGTGTTGGTGGTGCCCCTGCATCTCGGCGATCAGTCGGCGCACGGCCCCTTCGGCCGCCTCGCCAAAGGTACCTTCCCAAAACGAGCCGGCTATGCGCTGGGCCGGTCTTTCAACGATTTCGAACGCCATGACCACCTCATCAAACGAAGGTCCTGCAATTTTTGGCCTGTCACACGAAGGCCAATCGCAGGAGTAGAACGGAATTTGCCTCAAAGCAGTTCCACGAAGGCGCGGGCCGCGTGGCTGAACTGCCTCTCGCGATGGGTCAAGAGTTCGAAATTGCGCTCCGCCAGTTCAAACGGCAACTCGACCAGCCGGCCGCTATCAACGAAGGGCTGGGCGGCAAGCCGGGAAACGGCCGTGACGAAGGGACCGCTTTCGACCGCCGTCAGCACCGCTTCGTTCGAGGGCAACTCGAGCTCGATCTTCAACCCGTCAAGCTCCGCTCCATGATCCCCCATCGATTGCAGGAACATTGCCCGCGTGCCGGAGCCCTCTTCACGCAGCACCCAGCGCGCTGCAAGCAGCATCTCCAGATTGACCGGGGCGCCAACAAGCGGATGCGCGGGCGAAGCATAGACCGCAATGCGATCGACCGCGACGCGGCGGTGGTCGAGCTTGGCACCATCGACCCGCCCTTCGACGAAGCCGAGCTGCACTGTCCCCTCCTCTACCGCCTCGGCAACGACGGCGGTGTTGCGCACGGTGAGTTTCACGTCGACCTGCGGATATTCGTGGGTGAAGCGCGCCAAACGCGCCGGCAGCCAGTAGCTCGCAACCGTCTGGCTGGCGGCGATCGACAGTTCGCCGCGGCGAAGCTGGGATAGATCGTTGAGGCAGGCGGTGGCCGCGGCCGCCCGGGCGAGAACCGCTTTTGCCTCCGGCAGGAAGACCTTGCCGGCATCGGTCAGCGTAAGACCGCGGCCGACACGATCGAACAACCGCACGTCGTGCTGGGTTTCAAGCGCGGCGATCGCGGCACTCGCGGCCGACTGGGTGACGTTCATCGCCTCGGCGGCTTTCGTCATGTGCAGCCGCTCGGCGACCGCGACGAAGATTCTAAGCTGATCGAGTGTCATGGCAAATCAATCGCAAAAATCGATCAGAATGACAAGAATAATCCGTTAGACTGATTCATGGATCGGCGTAGGTTGCCCGCCATGTCCAGATCGCATCCCACATTTCGCTCCGCATTTTGCTCCGCCTCCTCCCGCCTGACCTGCATTCTTCCGGGCCTTTTCCTCTGCTGCCTCGTCGCGCTCGCGGCCATCGGCCTTGAATTGATCGAGTGGCGCTGGACAGGTCGCGCATGGCTGGAGGCCCTCGTTCTTGCCATTCTGCTTGGCGCCACCGTCCGCACGATCTGGACGCCCAGCGCCCGCTTCCTCTCCGGCATCCATTTCTCCGCCAAGGTTCTACTGGAGACCGCAATCGTCCTGATCGGCGCCATGCTGAGCTTCGACGCGATCGCCGAAAGCGGGCCGACCCTGCTTGTCACCGTCGTCGCCATGGTTGTCATGTCGATCGCCACCGGTTACCTGATCGCCCGTCTACTCGGCCTGCCGAAGCGGCTCGCGACCTTGATCGCCTGCGGCAACGCCATCTGCGGCAATTCGGCGATTGCCGCCGTCGCTCCGGCAATCGGCGCCCGCGGCGAAGAGGTTGCCGCCGCCATCTCCTTTACCGCCATTCTCGGCATCGCCGTCGTCCTGTCTCTGCCCTTCGTCGGCGGCTGGCTCGGCATGACGCCACAGGGCTACGGTGTCTTTGCCGGCATGACCGTCTATGCCGTGCCGCAGGTTCTCGCCGCTGCCAGCCCTTTCAGTTCGCTCTCGGTTCAGGTCGGCACGCTCGTCAAGCTCGTGCGCGTGCTGATGCTCGGCCCCGTCGTCTTCTGTTTCTCGCTGATCGGCGGCCGCGATACTGAACCTGAAGCCGCGCCGGGCGAACGCCGCACAGTGGGATCGCGTCTCGCCACGGTCGCGCACTTCGTCCCCTGGTTCATCCTCGGTTTCCTGGTCGTCGCCATTGCCCGCAATAGCGGCGTAGTCCCCGACCCGGTCGCGACAGGCGCCGTGAAGGTCTCCACCTGGCTGACCGTCATCGCCATGGCCGCTCTCGGTCTCGAGGTCGACGTCCGCACGCTCGCCAATGCCGGCCCGCGCGCCAGTGCCGCTGCCCTGCTCTCGCTTCTCGTGCTCTGCATCCTGTCAGCGCTCGCGATCGCTTGCCTTGGCCTCGGCTAGCACCGAAAACCGGCGCCCAAATTTAGAGCATATGCATATTTTGCAGCCGCTCGGCCGCCACACCTTTCGGCGGCCGGATCCCGCTGCCGGGTTGTTGGGCAGTTTTCCCCGTGAATGGGCGAGAGGATCGATGCCAATTTTCTTTTCCGGCGACTGAGCACGCTTCTTGCATTGCAACCAGCGTTGTACTCAAATGGTCAAAAATAAGGGGACCACGCCTTTGGCATTTGACGAAATGATGAATGCGGACAGCAGTCCGCGCCAGCCATATTCGACCTATCATGAATGGTATGCCAGCCAGGACAAAAATCGGCTCATAGCCAAATCCAGGGAAGCCGAGAACATATTCCGGAAAACCGGCATCACCTTCGCGGTCTACGGACACGCAGACTCATCCGAAAAGCTCATCCCCTTCGACCTCATCCCCCGCATCATTTCCGGCCGCGAATGGCGCAAGCTCGCCCAAGGCATCGAACAGCGGGTCATCGCGCTCAACGCCTTTCTCGACGACATCTACCACAAGCAGGAAATCATCCGCGCCGGACGCGTGCCGCGAGAGCTGATCGAGAAGAACGTCGCCTTCCTGCCGCAGATGATCGGCTTCAGGCCGCCGGGCGGCGTCTACACCCATATCGTCGGCACCGACATCGTGAGAACAGGTGAAGATCAGTTCTACGTGCTCGAGGACAATGCGCGCACGCCATCCGGTGTCAGCTACATGCTGGAAAACCGGGAGACGATGATGCAGATGTTCCCCGAACTCTTCCATCAGAACCGCGTGCGCCCGGTGGAGAACTACCCGAATCTCTTGCGCCAGAGCCTGGCGTCGCTGGCACCCCCCGGCTGCAGCGGCAAGCCGCGCGTCGCCGTGCTCACGCCCGGTATCTACAACTCCGCCTACTATGAACATGCCTTCCTCGCCGACATGATGGGCGTCGAACTGGTCGAGGGTTCGGATCTGCGCGTCATCGACGGCAAGGTGAAGATGCGCACCACCCGCGGCTACGAGGCGATCGACGTGCTTTACCGCCGCGTCGACGACGACTTCCTCGATCCGCTCACCTTCCGTCCGGATTCGGCGCTTGGCATTCCCGGCATCATGGATGTCTACCGCGCCGGCAACATCACAATTGCCAATGCGCCCGGCACCGGGATTTCCGACGACAAGGCGATCTATTCCTATATGCCCGAGATCGTCGAGTTCTATACTGGCCGCAAGCCACTGCTTGAAAACGTGCCGACCTGGCGCTGTTCCGAGCCACAGAGCCTGAAATACGTGCTCGAACATCTGGAAGAGCTGGTGGTCAAGGAGGTGCACGGATCCGGCGGTTACGGCATGCTGGTCGGCCCGACCGCCAGCAAGAAGGAGCGCGCCTTCTTTGCCGAAAAGCTGAAGAGCCGCCCGACCAACTACATCGCCCAGCCGACGCTTTCGCTTTCCACCGTGCCGATCCTCGTCAACAAGGGTATCGCGCCCCGGCACGTCGACCTTCGCCCCTATGTCCTCGTCTCCGACAAGGTGCAGATCATTCCCGGCGGCCTGACGCGCGTGGCACTCAAGGCTGGTTCGCTCGTCGTGAACTCCAGCCAGGGTGGCGGGACCAAGGACACCTGGGTACTGGAGGACTGAGACCATGTTGGGAAGAACTGCAAACGGTCTCTACTGGATGTTCCGCTACATCGAACGCGCCGAAAACAGCGCCCGACTGATCGATGCCGGTCTGCGCATGGCGCTGACCCGCAGCGAAGCGACGGAGGGCGACTGGGACGGCGTGCTGCAAAGTGCGGGCGTGCGCGAACTCTACGACGAAGTGCACGAGACGCTGACGAGCATCGACGCGATCGATTTCCTTTTGCGCGACCGCGCCAATCCGTCGAGCGTGATGTCGTGCATCGAGGCGGGACGCCACAATGCGCGCATGGTCCGCACGGCGCTGACGCGCGAGACTTGGGAAGCGACGAACGAATGCTACCTCGAAATGAAGACGATCCTCTCCAGGAAGGCCCGTCCGACCGACATGCCCGAGATCATCGATACGATCAAGCGCCGCGCCGGCCTCATCCGTGGTGCCTTCCACGGCACGATGCTCCGGAACGAGATCTTCAACTTCTCGCGCATCGGCACTTTCATCGAGCGAGCCGACAACACCGCCCGCATCCTCGACGTGAAATACTACGTGCTCCTGCCGGCAGTCGCCGCCGTCGGCTCGTCGATGGACAATGTTCAGTGGGAATCGATCCTGCGCTCGGTCTCGGCCCACCGCGCCTATGGCTGGGTCTATGATGCCGAGCTCCGCCCCGCCAACATCGCCGACTTCCTGATTTCCAACGGCCGCATGCCGCGCTCACTTGCCTATTGCTACGAGAAGATCGCCAGTAATCTCGGTTACCTCGAACGAGAATATGGCGAGCGCCACGCCGCCCACGACACGGCCGACCGCACGCTCGCGTCGCTGCGCAGCCAGTCGATCAAGGACATCATGGATGTGGGCTTGCACGAATATCTCGAAGACTTCATCAGCCACAACAACCGTCTGGGACAGGAAATCTCCGACGGTTACCGGTTCAACTGAGTTCGGGAGGATGGCATGCACCTGAAGATCAGCCACACGACCGAATACCACTATGACGAACCCGTGCAATACGCGCTGCAGCGCCTGCGGTTGACGCCACTGACCCAGGCCGGCCAGACCGTTCTCGGCTGGGATACCCTTGTCGATGGCGCGGCAATCGAAGTGAGCTACGACGACCACTTCGGCAACCGGGTTCATCTCGTCAGCGTCGACGGCGACCGCGACGCGATCCGCATCACCGCCTCCGGCGAGGTCCATACGGAGGACCGCGCCGGCGTCTTCGGGCCGCACCAGTCCTACGTACCGCTCTGGCTCTATGCCCGCGAAACGCCTTTGACCAAGGCCGGCAAGCTGATCCGCGAACTCGCAAAATCCGCCGAAGGCGACACCGACCTTGCCCGCATGCATGCGCTGATGGAGACAATCTACAAGGCGGTGGAATACAAGCCCGGCGAGACCCACGCGGAGACGACGGCCGAGGATGCGCTCGAAAGCGGCAGCGGCGTCTGCCAGGACCACGCCCACATCCTGATCGCAGCGGCGCGCTCGCTCGACCTGCCGGCGCGCTACATCTCGGGCTATCTGATGATGGAAGGCCAGCCGGATCAGACGGCAAGCCACGCTTGGGCCGAAGTGCATCTGAACGGGCTCGGCTGGGTCGGCTTCGACGCCGCCAACAAGATCTGCCCCGACGATCGCTACGTTCGCATTGCTTCCGGCCTCTGCTACCGCGACGCCGCGCCGATCTCCGGCCTGATCCATGGGGAGGCCAAGGAGACGCTGAAAGTTTCGGTCACCGTCGAGCAAAAGCAGCAAAGCCAGAGTCAGAGCCAGTCACAAAGCCAGTAGCCTCTGCGCCAGTAACCTCTTCGATGGGGCGCCATCGACGCCCTATCGAAAGCTGGATCTCCCGGCATGAAAGCCGCAGACACCCGCCCGGTCGTTTGTATTTCTAGCGCGAGGCGCTCGCCTGCAGGATGCGGCAGAGCGAAACCAGTCCGCCGTCATAGCCGCCACTGACCACGTCGCGGCAACGCTTGATGAGCTTGACCCGTTCGGCGCTCGACAGCTTGTTGAACGCTGTGAGCGGGGCGCCTGGAGAAACTGCGCCACCGGAACCAACACCTGCACCGCCACCGCCGGTATTGACGTCGAGGCCGGCAGTCAGGCCACGTCGGCCACCAACACTGGCGTCAACGGAAGAGTTGAGCCCGTTGTCACCGCCGAGACCGATATCGGCATCCGCGTTGATGCCATTGCTGCCACCGACGCTCGCCTGCGCATCGGCGTTGACGCCGCGCGAACCGCCGACCGTGGCATTGGCGGCGGCGTTGACGCCGTTGGCACCGCCCAGCGACGCGTCGACGTCGGCATTCACGCCGTCCGATCCTCCGAGCCCCACACTGGTGTTCAGCCCGTTCGCTGCGCCGACGGACAGCCCGACACCGAGACCATCGCGCTCCGCGCTTTGGCCAAATGCCGGCGCGGATAACGCCACCGTCGCAAGAAGACCCAGCGACAACGCAAGCACATTCTTCCGCATGATCGTCCTCCTTCTCAAGCGTAGGGCCGGAATGACCCAGGCTAGAGGAGACGTCGGAAGATCAAGTCTGGTTGCGCTGACTCTACCGGAAGCCAAACGTTTCGGAGGTTGTAGATAATACAAACCGAAGACGTGCAAAGATTGCGCTTCTTTTTGAAACGACTGGCCGGAGCGCGAATGGAAATGCCGCACCGACGAGCGGTGCGGCATTGCACGCCAGCAAACAGAAAAGTCAGTGGCTGTCGCGGTTCATCGGGATTTCCGAGCCGCGCGGGCCGACGAGGAAGTCGAGATCCGCCCCCGTATCGGCCTGCATGACCGTCTTGACGTAGAGACCGCCATAGCCGCCGGCAAGCGGCTTGACCGGCGACACCCAGGCCGCACGACGACGGGCGAGTTCCTCGTCCGAAATGTCGAGGTGAATGGTGCGGGCCGGCACGTCGACGGCGATCATGTCGCCGTTCTCGACCAGCGCCAGCGGGCCACCATCGGCCGCTTCCGGTGCCGTGTGCAGGATGACCGTGCCATAGGCCGTGCCGGACATACGCGCGTCCGAAATGCGGATCATGTCGGTGATGCCCTTCTTCAGCACCTTCGGCGGCAGGCCCATATTGCCGACCTCGGCCATGCCCGGATAACCCTTCGGGCCACAATATTTCAGCACCATCACGCAGGTCTCGTCGATGTCGAGATCGTCGCGGTTGATGCGGGCGTGATAGTCCTCGATGCTCTCGAAGACGACCGCGCGGCCCTTGTGCTGCATCAGATGCGGCGAAGCGGCCGATGGCTTCAACACGCAGCCCTTCGGTGCCAGGTTGCCACGCAGAACAGCGATGCCGCCCGACTGCGTCAAGGCCTTTTCGCGCGGCACGATGACGTCGTCATTGTAGTTGGTGACGTCCTTGACGTCGTTCCAGATCGTGTCGCCGGTCACGGTCAAGGCATCCTTGTGCAGGAGACCCATTTCGCCGACCGCCTTGATCACGACCGGGAGACCGCCGGCGTAGTAGAACTCCTCCATCAGGTATTTGCCCGACGGCTGGAGGTTGACGATCGTCGGGACGTCGCGGCCGAGGCGATCCCAGTCGTCGAGGCTGAGATCGACGCCGATGCGGCCGGCAAGCGCCAGGAGGTGCAGCACGGCGTTGGTCGAGCCGCCGACGGCGCCGTTGACGCGGATGGCATTCTCAAAGGCTTCCTTCGTCAGAATGTCGGACGGCTTCAGGTCCTCCTTCACCATGTCGACGATGCGGCGGCCGGAGAGCTGGGAGATCACTCGACGGCGTGCGTCGACGGCAGGAATGGCCGCGTTGCCGGGCAGCGTCATGCCGAGCGCTTCGGCCATCGAGGCCATGGTGGAAGCCGTGCCCATGGTCATGCAGCTTCCGGCCGAACGGGCCATGCCCTGCTCGGCGTCCATGAATTCTGCCAGCGACATCTCGCCGGACTTCACCATCTCGGAGAACTGCCAGATCGCCGTACCGGAGCCGACATCCTTGCCGCGCCATTTGCCGTTCAGCATCGGGCCGCCGGAGACGAGAATAACCGGGATATCGACGCTGGCGGCACCCATCAGTAGGCTCGGCGTGGTCTTGTCGCAGCCGCCGAGCAGAACGACGCCATCGACCGGATTGCCGCGGATCGCCTCTTCGACGTCCATCGCAGCAAGGTTGCGGAACATCATCGCGGTCGGACGTAGCGTGCTCTCTCCGACGGAGAAGACCGGAAACTCCACCGGGAAACCGCCGGCCTCATAGACGCCGCGCTTCACCCGCTCAGCGAGGTCACGCAGATGCGCGTTGCACGGCGTCAGCTCCGACCAGGTGTTACAGATGCCGATGATCGGCCGTCCGTCGAAAGTATCGGCCGGCAGGCCCTGGTTCTTCATCCAGGAGCGATGCATGATGGCATTCTTGCCGGTGCCGCCGAACCAATCCTGCGAACGCAGCTTGCGCGGCCATTCAGCTTTCTTCTTCATCTTATCCTTCCTTAGGCGGCCCGCGCAGCCACGCGAGCCTGTGACGGCGCCCGTTAGGCGAGCGTGTATGCCGTCTTGACGGTTGTGTAGAATTCGGCGGCG
Organism: Ensifer sp. Root278; assembly: GCF_001429285.1. Taxonomy (GTDB): domain Bacteria; phylum Pseudomonadota; class Alphaproteobacteria; order Rhizobiales; family Rhizobiaceae; genus Ensifer. The sequence continues at coordinate 594 of NZ_LMJJ01000040.1, read as the reverse complement.
TAGCGGCCCTGCTCGCGCGAACCGTGGGACGAGCCCTTGCGGCCGCCGAACGGCACGTGGAAATCGACGCCTGCCGTCGGCAGGTTGACCATGACCATGCCGGCCTCGGCATTGCGCTTGAAATGGGTCGCATGCTTGAGGCTGGTGGTGGCGATGCCCGATGACAGGCCGAAGGGGGTGTCGTTGGCCACAGTGAGCGCCTCGTCGTAATCGCGGACGCGGATGACGGACGCGACCGGCCCGAAGATTTCTTCCCGCGAAATCCGCATCTGGTTGGTCGCCTCGGTGAACAGCGCTGGCTGCAGGTAGAAGCCGGGCGTGTCGCGCTTCAGGAGCTCGCCGCCGAAGGCGAGCTTGGCGCCCTCCTGCTTGCCGATGGCGATGTAGTCGGTGTCCTGGTTGAGCTGGCTCTCATCGACCACCGGGCCGATATGGGTGCCGGATTTCAAGGCATCGTCGATCGTCAGCCCCTTCATCCGTTCGCCCATGGCGGCCGCGAAGCGATCGTGGATGCCCTCGGTGACGATGATGCGCGAGGAGGCGGTGCAGCGCTGGCCGGTRGAGAAGAAGGCGGAGTTGACCGCGGCCTCGACC
>NZ_LMJJ01000039.1 GCF_001429285.1 Ensifer sp. Root278 | reverse complement strand
ACGGTTCATCGCACGCATTCCGCTTCCGTCCGCCAGAATGATAGGAAGGCTGCAGCCRCCCCCCGCCCAGCCCAGCGCTCCGGACAGTCGTTGCCCACCGGAGAGGAAAGGAAGGGCTTGCGCATTGCCTAGTGATTTCAATGTATTGCGACTGACTCTTCTCGGATCGCTGATGCCGCCGCCAGGCTTGGCGACGACGCAGTCGCAACGCTGCGTCAATTGCCGGCAGCCGCCGGCGCCACAGAAGCTTGCGGCGCCGCTGAGCAGCACGACGGCGGTGGTGCCGTCGCGGCCGACATAAAAATCGAAGGCGGTGCCGCGAACGCCGATCGTGCCGGCCGGCGTGACGATTTSATAGGCGGAGTGCCCGGACTTGCCGCTGATCCAGCGGAACGTGCCCTTCGCGGCCATGATCGTCAGTTTCTTCACCGACTTGGCATCATCGTAGACGAAYTTGTCGATGACCACSGACGARCCCCAGCCGACCGCAAGCTTGGTGCCATCCTGGAAGACGAACTGGCCGAGACCGGACTTCGATGTCGAAATCCGTTCGTCCTTGTAGACCGGGTCCTTGACCGCGATCGGACCGCGTGCGCCGCTGACTGACGTGCGAATCTGCACCGCCTGNGACTTCGATGTCGAAATCCGTTCGTCCTTGTAGACCGGGTCCTTGACCGCGATCGGACCGCGTGCGCCGCTGACTGACGTGCGAATCTGCACCGCCTGGCCGACAGGTTCGGCGGCGATGGTCGGACTGAATGTCACGGCACAAAACGCGATGAGTGCGGCACCACGCAAGCAGAACATGGCACCCTCCAAAGTGCTATTGTTATCACGTCACAGGGATTTATGTCTTGTCGCCCAATCGGGGTAACGCCATGCCGCAACCGTAAGAGTTAGGCGGTCATGGCCGCTCGCCCAGTCGTGGCCATTGGAGGCAATCGGCGGCGTGCGCGGAAGGTACCGAGCGTCAGGCGGCCTGCCGGTTCGTCAGTCATTGTGATGACTGCGCCCCTTCTGATGCCCCTTGTTCTGATGGTCGTTGGCATGTTCGAGCACATCCTTGTGGTTGGCATCCTCGCCGCGGATATCCGGATGTTTCATCTCCCAGTGGCGATTGCGGTAGCCTTCTTCCTGCACAGGCTTCTGAGGTTTTTCCTCCGGCTTCTGAGGTTTCTCCTCCGGCTTGTGCGGCCTCTCCTCGGGCTTCGGTTTTTCCTCGGGAGGCCTTTCTTCGACGGCGGGGGGTTGCACAGTTCGCGGTTGGCGTTCGAGATCCTCCTGGAACACCGCCGCAAGGCTGCAGCCGCCCCCCGCCCAGCCCAGCGCTCCGGACAGTCGTTGCCCACCGGAGAGGAAAGGAAGGGCTTGCGCATTGCCTAGTGATTTCAATGTATTGCGACTGAC
>NZ_LMJJ01000038.1 GCF_001429285.1 Ensifer sp. Root278 | reverse complement strand
GCCGAGTTCAACGAGCGTGAACTCACCGACCTCACGATCGCGATCGGCCTGATGAATGCCTACAACCGCATGGCGATCAGCTTCCGTAACACGCCACAGGCAGCACTTGAAAAGTAAAGGCGGGCGCACGCCCGAAACGCTCAAATTGAGGAGTTGGCTATGAAGATATTCATCGCGGGCGCCACAGGCGCCGTCGGCTCGCCGCTGGTGCGGGCGCTCTTGACCCTTGGCCATCAGGTGACCGGCATGACGCGCCCCGGCCCAGGCGTGGATCGTCTCCGCGAACTCGGGGCCGAGGCGTCGACCGCCGATGCCTTCGACCCCGAGGCGGTCCATGAGGCAATCGCGGCAGCAGCGCCGGACGTCGTGTTCGATCAACTTACCTGGCTTCCGGCCAACCCCGCCGACATCATCAAGGCCATGCCGGACGATACGCGCCTTCATCGCGAGGGCGGCGCCAACCTGCTCGCTGCGGCGGAGAAGCTGGGCGTTCGCCGCTACATCATGCAGTCTCGTGGCTTCTACCTCGATGCCCCGGCAGGACAACTCGCCGACGAGACCGCGAGGCTCAGCTACGACGCGCCCGGGGAGATCGGCGAGAGCACGCGCACCATCGGCGCCTATGAGGACCGTGTGCTCGCCTCGCCGTCGCTCGATGGCGTCGTCCTGCGCTACGGCTTCTTCTATGGGCCCGGTACCTGGTACCGGCCGGACGGAGCGATTGCCGATCAGGTTCGCAATGGCGAGGCGGTGATTATCGGCGAAGGAAATGCCGTTTGGTCGTTCGTCCATATCGATGACGCGATCGCTGCGACCGTCGCCGCGCTTACGGCCGAACCGGGGGTCTACAATATCGTCGACGACGACCCGATGCCCGTCGCCAAATGGCTCCCGGCTTTCGCTCGATGGGTTGATGCATCGGAGCCGGGGCGGGTCAGTGTGGAGGACGCGCTGAAGTCGGCCGGCGAGGAAGCGGTCTACTATCACACCCGTCTGACCGGCGCCGCGAACACGCGAGCGAAGGAAAAACTCGGCTTCGCACCCCGGCCGCTGCTATGGAAGTGCGCGTGATTGCCGCCCGACGGGGCAACGGAAATAGTCGGACCCGCTAGAGGGATAATTGCCACGACATCCAACCGCCGCCAACAACACAGAGGCGCTTCGCACGGACGTCGATCGCAGCGCTGCGATCATCGATCGCATTCCTGCTCGCCGCTGGGGCACCCCCGAGGATATCGGCGAGGCTGCCGTTTTCCTGCTGACGCCGGCTTCACGCTACCTGCATGGTGCCGTCATCCCGGCTGATGGCGGCTGGTTGGCGCGATGAACGGAGATTCGTTGGCGGGCCGTTCAGTGACGCGAGCACGAAGCGCTTCGAAGTGACCGGCTGGCGTTGGTGCGGCAGATGATGGAGCGGAAGCTGTCCGCCCGACGCACCTCGTCGAAACTGCCGGAACTGAGTGAGTTGGTCATGGCCATGCCGCTGGTCTCGGCCGGTATGGTCCACCAAGGCGTTCGACGTTGGGCCGAAGCAGCCCGCCGGATCGTCGGCGAGCTTGGCTTGCGGGAAATGACGGGAGGGGGAGGTCTCGCGCGTGGGGCGTCCTATAAAGATAACGAGTACCGAACGCCTGCCGCGGTATGCTCGCGGATGGAGCGGGATGCGGCGCGAGTACCATCGGTGTTCCGCACCCCGCTTTACTGACCCCGGGGAGGGTTAGCGAACGTAGATCGTCAGCCCGCCNCGCGGATGGAGCGGGATGCGGCGCGAGTACCATCGGTGTTCCGCACCCCGCTTTACTGACCCCGGGGAGGGTTAGCGAACGTAGATCGTCAGCCCGCCGTCAGTCGCCTGTTCAGCGCCGCCAATGTTGTCCATCTCGACGTTCTGCGCCTTCAGCTTTTCAGCCAAGGACTTGTTCGCTTTGACCGCCTCGAGAAGCGCCGCACGTTGTTCCGGCGTGGCATGCTCGACCCACATGCGCGTTTGGTTCTGCTCCGCAAGTGTGCTTACATCGACGACATTGATCTTGTCGCCGCTGTAGCTNGTCAGTCGCCTGTTCAGCGCCGCCAATGTTGTCCATCTCGACGTTCTGCGCCTTCAGCTTTTCAGCCAAGGACTTGTTCGCTTTGACCGCCTCGAGAAGCGCCGCACGTTGTTCCGGCGTGGCATGCTCGACCCACATGCGCGTTTGGTTCTGCTCCGCAAGTGTGCTTACATCGACGACATTGATCTTGTCGCCGCTGTAGCTACGCACAGTTTGCTCAATCTCTTTAGGCCAGTCCATTGCGGCACCTTGACCGTGCACGATTCCAACGAAGCTAAGGGCGGAGAGGCTGGCAATCATAGAAAAAGTCGCAATGCGGTTCATTGTCATGCTCCTTCCTAGGTTTTGCGCTTGTGACGGGGGGGCAACCAAGCGCGGCTGCTCAAGCAACTCGTCCCAACTGAGATTACGCGAAACTCCACTGAGCGATATTGTCCTTAGGGGAAGTCGTCTGAACTTGCCGGCCGCTGGTAGGATCGACGGCCGATACTCTGCAAGTTTCACTGACCGGCTAAGGTCGGTGCGTCTTAGGATCATCCAGGGCCTCCACCGTCTCCAACACCGGCCCGAGGACCCAGTTGTACATCTCAGCGATATTGTGCTCCTCATGCGGATCCGGTTCGATGTTGAACACCTTAGGATAGCCTTTCATCGGTGCGGCGCTGCTTCCCACGCCGCCCAGCAGCGTTGCGCCGCCAGGGCCGCTGCGGCCGGGCGCCACGTCGGCGAAAAAGGCCCGGAACTGTTTTCAGCGGACGGCGACCAGATCGGAACCCACGAATGTCAGCAAATGCTCGCGATGTCCGCTGTCATTGTCGCCGAGCAGCAGGTCGTTCAGGTCGATCCCGTCGAACGGCCGGTCGTCCCGGCACGTTGCCGCCCGCAAGCTTTGCGAATGTCGGGAAGAAGTCGATGATCGAGAACATCGCGTAGGAGGATCGCGGCTTGATCCGTTGCGGCCAGCGGATCACCGGGGCCCATTGACGTAGAGAAAATACGTGTCTTGGGGCGCGCCCGGTGGATGCGGTAGCGAACGGGTCCCCGCAAGTTCGAGCGGCAAATCGGACAGGATGATGGCATGTGGCGAAAGGACCGCCGGGAGGCATCGGCTCAGTTTGGCGCTTGTCGCAATATTGTTCGCTTCGACATACGAACCCATATCCGCATGTGCCAGGATGACCTGTCCGCCAAAGCGGGTGGCTCCGGAAGCAAGTGTCGCAATATTGTTCGCTTCGACATACGAACCCATATCCGCATGTGCCAGGATGACCTGTCCGCCAAAGCGGGTGGCTCCGGAAGCAAGCGTGTCCTCAATGTCGCCGAGCAGCAAATAATTCTGTGGCGGCGTGCAGTCGGCGAAACAGTCGGTCTCGCGATCCAGCACATAGATCTCGCGCTCCGGGAGATGGATGCGCAAGTGGTCGTAGGTGCGACCGTGACCCAGACCCATCTCGAACACAATGCCCGGACGGACGGCTATCTCTCTGAAGGCCCATTCGAGGCAGATGCGCTGGGCCTCCAGGCGGAAGAGCAATTTTTCGAGCCGGGAGTCCTTGCGTCTCCCTTCATCACGCGATTCTTTCGATCTGGCGTCCGTCGGCATACTTATCGTCCCTGGCGCGGTGCTATCATTTCTCAGGTGGCGGCGGCCTCTTTTCCAATCCGATCCATTGGTAGCGGTGAGCGGCTGAACCGACCTATGGTCCTTAGTCGGCCCTCGACCTACATCGGCGTGACGCCGTCGGTGGCAATATGATCGCGTTCAAACCAAAAGGCCCGCCTTCACAACGTATTGACGTTCAGAACCTCGTCATGTTTGCGGCGGGCGGATTGGGTGACCGCGCGAGGCTCGCCTTGTATTCCTCTACCGTCTTCAACAACGGCCCGAGGACCCAGTTATACATCTCGCCGATATTGTGCTCCTCCTGCGGGTCGGCCTCGATATTGAACACCTTTGGGTAGCCATTCATCGGCGCAGCGCTTGATCCGACACCGCCCATCAAGATTGCACCGCCTGCGCCGCTGCGGCCAGGTGCTACGTCGGCAAAATAGGCCCGGAACTGTTTCCAGCGGACGGCGACCAGGTCGGAGCCGACGAAGGTCAGCAAATGCTGGC
>NZ_LMJJ01000037.1 GCF_001429285.1 Ensifer sp. Root278 | reverse complement strand
ATTGCGTCCGCGCAGACGTGGTTGCCGATGGTACGGCAACTCCGGCCCCAGCACAGTTGGGACAATGTCGTGCGGGTGCTCAATCGCCGCGGTCACGAATGACCGTCGAGCGCCTGCGACGCGCCGTTCATCGCCTGGTCCGCGAAAAGCTCGCGGAAAAAGACCTCCTGGCCCGCTCCCCTCGCCGCGCCCCCGAGGACCATCTGATGAAGCTGGTGGCGGCGATCGCCATTGCCGATCCCGACCTGCCGCTTCGCGACATTGCCGCGCAACTGGACCAGATGGGCGAACGGCCTGTGCGCGGCGGCAAGAGTGGCAGCCCTCCTCCGTTCGAGACTTGCTGGACGAAGCCCACCGCTTCGGCCTTATCCGCCGCTGAGGGCCCGGTTCATCAGCCGACCGATCACGCGGTCTTTTTCTGGGATAACGCGAAAAACTCGCTGAACCTGGCAGAGTCCGCCGATCTTGGCCCATGTCGCATCGCAGGAAAACAGCTAATTGAGATCCGATGATCCTCGAAGACTGACAAGGTAAATCTGCGTCAAGCACCGCTTTATCCGCCACCCGATCGTGGGCCTATTCGACTCGGTACGCTTTGCGGCGGTGGTCCAGGCGTCGTTGCCTTCTCGGATCGCGTGCCTTAGCGTTGCCGTTCGGTGCATGTCGATTGTGGCGATCCTACCGCTAGCGGCCGACATAGTTGCGGTCGATCAGCCTACGCATTGGCGCTTGATCGCGTCGCGGCGTTAGCCAACGGCTCTCGGAACGGCAAATGCAGAACTTCGGCACATTTGTCTGGACGCGGAGCTGGCGGTTCTGGTGACGCGTCGCCATTCGGTTGGAGTGCGTTATGTTATCTCCACCCAGACCGCTGCAATGTTCTTTAACGATAGATTGTGGTTGGCAGAGCGGTCCCCGGTGACACCGCATAGTCCGCTCGTTACTTCGGTACCGCGCGTAGGAGACCGAGGCGATCGCTTTAGGGTACCCGAGCAAGCATGGGGGCGATAGTAGTCGTTGCATTGTCCATTGGCGCAGGCAATGAAGCTATCGCTGGTCAAGCGGTGCCAATTTCTCCCGAAGCAAATGGGCCTCCTGTCAACTGAGAACAGAAACGGCCTTGCACAGGGTGCTTGCAACAATGTCAAAGCGCCAAGCTCGGGGTTCGGCGAAACTGTTGCCGACACTGCGCGTAGCGGAGGAATGCGAGAATGTGGGTCCCGCAGGGCAATAAGAAATGGCCCGGAAGGCAGGCTCTTTGGTTCGCCAAAAGTTGAATTGTCCCATGACAACGAAAGCAGATGACCTGGTTGACCCAGCAAGACCTCATCGACCACGATCTGAAATCGGCGAAATCGGAAAGGAAGCCTGACGGCTCCTTGGCTGTTTTGTTAAGTTCAGGGTTTCTGGCGACGAACGATTTATGGCGCTCGCGTACATGGGGATCAAGGACGACGCGGTAGTCGGAATTGTCCCCACGACCACGACATCAGCGTATTGGACACATCGTCAAGGTCCAATGGGGCGTACATCGAACAGGCGTCCGCCCTCCCCCCGAGACCTGAAATCGCGAAAGCGATCGCAGAAGTAAACAACGAAACCGCATATGAACTCCATTGCTGCGATCGGCCTCAGTCAACCTGGAATTCTAATCGCGGCGGAAGGATGACCGAGGAATCTGCTCACCGCTGAGACGCCAGCCGTCTTTCTGCTCCTTGCCCCAGCGTGACTTCACAGCCCTAATCCGGTAGCGGCTGACGATCTCGACAATGTCTCGTGTGCGTGTCGCCCGCACGCTCCATTCAGTATCGAATTCGCCTCCCGAGGATCGAATGGCGGAGTTCGCCGCCGCCGAGGATTCAAAGGAGGCAGTGTGCTTCGAAGGGTCGGTTCGGATTCGGGTGCGCTAGGCGCGGAGTGCCCCATACACGGGCCATGCATCTGGCATATGGCTATCGTACCGCCGGTCGAAGGGGGCTCGGTCCACTTCATTCGGAACATCGGCAAGCACCGTGGCTTCAAGTCATTGAAAGCCGCCTGGTTGGCCCCGGAGGCGGCGCGATGCACTGATCGGTATAGTTGATGAAGCGGAGCTCAGCTGAGCGCATACTCGCTGAAATGACAAAACCCTGACAGCTGTCAGGGTTTTTTAGAGAGCCAATCCCGACTTAGAAGCGCGCCGGCCCCTTGGCTTCATCTCCATCTGATTACGCGAGCAGACGGAAAGTCGCCGCGTCGGCAGCGTTGAGTTGCCCTGGCCTTCGACCGCAGCTCGCTGTGTAATCTTCGGGCATCCTTACATGGCGGCTACGATAGTCGGCTCAGGTGGACCAAAAAACCCTGACAGCTGTCAGGTTTTGGATGTGATTTTCGCTCAATGCGGATGAGTGAATGCGAAGCTCTATTGGGTCTCTCAGGCCTCCGACTACCCGCTGGGCAGGTGTGCAGATCTGTGACAGGGCGCAAAGAGTTGAGACGATCGAGGCGAACTATGACGCGCACGCCGGCGTCGAATTTGTAAGCCGGCAGCATATTTCGCATGGCGACGATGGCGCCGTTCTGAGAGTACAAAACCCTGACAGCTGTCAGGGTTTTGTAGAGAGACCCAGGCTTAGAAGGACGCCGGCCCCTCTGCTTCATCTTCATCTCACTACGCGCGCAGACCGATAGCCGCCGCGTCGGCAGCGTTGAAATGCCGTGGTCTCCAAGCCCAGCTCGGTGTCTGATCTTCGGGCATCCTCACGTGGCGGCTACGATCGCCGGCGGGCGAGGACCAAAAAACCCTGACAGCTGTCAGGGTTTTGAGCTATTCGACCTCACGGATTATCTGGCCATGGTGGGCCACGATTGCGGCCCGAACGGTGCGGTCGCGACCTGGCGCGACCTTTTGTCTGCGGCTGTCGTGGTTCGATCGATGCTCGGGGTCAGTCCGAGCGCCTATGAGAGGCCTGCGGAATTCTTGGAGCGGAGAATGCAGCCGCCGTCATGGCGTGTATTCTCGAAAGGGCAGGGGCACATCTATTCAGCCGGCGGCTATTAGCGCAATTTGACGCGAAGGGCCGAGCGCGGCGAGTTTTCACTTTGGCCAATGCTGATGGCTGATGCGCGCTGGCACAACTCACGTTGCCCCCAGGGACTTGCTGCGCGGTAACGCCATTATCCATTTATTGGAGCAACCACGCCTCCTGAAGCGCTTCGGTCCAACGGGCAGCGCTCCTCGTGCTCCGCTGGCGGTCACTCACGCTAGGGTGGCCCACCTCCTTCTAC
>NZ_LMJJ01000036.1 GCF_001429285.1 Ensifer sp. Root278 | reverse complement strand
GATTTGCTCGGCACAGACAAACAACGAGATTTTGCTTCGCAAAACTCGGACCGGACTAAACGGGATTTTGCCTTCGGCAAAACCCGGAAAGAGCGGATAAATCCCATAGGGATTTACCGCGATGACGGATAAACCGCTTAGCGGTTTACCTAGATGGCGCGGGGTGGAGCAGCCCGGTAGCTCGTCAGGCTCATAACCTGAAGGCCGCAGGTTCAAATCCTGCCCCCGCAACCAAACACTCAAAAGCCCGCGCGGAGAAATCCGCCGGGCTTTTTGGCGTTCAAGCGCTACCCGGAGAGAACGGTAAGCGGCAAGCTGACCCCATCTGGCGTAGGTAGCGCGGGGGCCTGTATTGCGGACAGACGATTCACAGACTGTGAGCTTCTATGTCTGCGCCTAGCTCTGGAACTAGAAACTTCCGATCGAAGCCGTTCCGGAACGGCTTGAGGGTGCGCCGCGGCAGTTTCGGCGACGGTGGTCCGATGAATTCAAGGAGCGGGCCGTGGCTGAGGCAATGGAGCCCGGCGCAAGCGTTTTGGCGATTGCGCATCGCATCGGAATACATCCGTCGCAATTATTTGGCTGGCGCCGCAATGCTCGTGCTGGGCGGCCCACTCCTTCCACGCCAGATATTTTCGTTGCGCCAAACTGTGAAGTCCAATGACCCATCGCGATTCTGCCTTGTTGTTGATCATCATTGTGCTCATGCAAACAGAACCTCGGGAGAGCTCATGGAGACGGACGACCGCGAACTCATCGTTGTGATGAGACGGTATTTTGCGGTGAAGGCCGAGTTGGCCGCACTGACGGCGCAGTTGGAAGCGGAACGAAAGGCGGCCGACGCGGAAATCGGCGTGTTCTATGATCCGCGCCAGAATGCCGAGCAAGCCGCCGACCTCCAGCGCTCGCATCGCTTGAAGGCAGAGATGGTGTCGCTTATGCAGCGCGCTGAAGCCTGGGGCCGGGCGGCGGTAGCCGCTGACCTGCGCGATAGATCGGAGGCGGAAGCTGAGCCTGAAGAATGGCAGTCGTTTGAGAAGCGAGCTGATACATTATTCGGCGCGTAGTCTCGCCTAGACGATGAGCCGGGCCGCTCGTCCATTCTTTCGCTCCGCGTTGTTATAATAGCGCGCCGCCTGGGCCACCGATTTGTGCAGCGACTGCTGCATTGCCTCTGGCAAGGAAACACCGCGGTTGGCAGCCTCGGTGAGATAGCCTGACCGCAGTCCATGCGCCGAAAACAAGGTCGGGTCGAGTCCCGACTGTTTGCAACGGCCTTTCAGGATCAGGTTGACGGATTGCGGTGTCAGGGCTCGCCGGTCGATGTTTCCCCACTGGTCGATGCGCCGAAACACGGGGCCATCCTTGATATCGGCTTCCTCAAGCCAGCGTCGCAACGCCACCACTGGCCGGCCGATGAGGACTACCTGTTCGTCGTCGTCACGCGTCGTCGTTTTCGTCCGGCCCACGCGGAGTGACAAGCATGGGAGGAGGGCGGAGTTTTCATCGGTAGGGTTGGCCCGCACCGGCTCTTCGTCGGTTAGATCCTCGACCCGCAATGCCGCCACTTCCGAGCGGCGGCGACCGCCGGACGCGAAGGCGACCAACAGCAGTGCGCGATCGCGCAAGTTCACCAGGCTTTCGCCGGCGCAGGCCAGCAGCAATTGCGCCAGAACATCGGCTGTGACCGCCTTTTTGCTCTTGCGCTGTCGTGGTCGGGCGCTGGCGCGAACGGCGAGCCGCAGAGCGGATCTGAGCGAAGGACCGTCAAAGCAGCCGGTAAGGCCGCGCCACCTGGTGAGGATCGACCAGCTCGTCAGCCGACGCCGCACCGTGTCGGGCGCGTGCGGTCCCTCGGACCGAAGCTGCCGGCGCTCACGGAGGCCATCTTCCACTTCCGCCGGCATGCCATGGCTGGGCTCCTCGGCGCGCTTGATCGGGTCCCAAAGGTGATGAGCGACAAACTTGAGCAGCAGGCTCTCGGGTGCGGGCCAGGGGAGGGGGACGCCGGTGGCGAGTTGGCACCAGGCCTCAAGGTAACCGAGATCGGAGGCGAGTGCGCGAAGTGTATTGTCGCCAATGCCTTCGCCGGCGAGGTGCTTGAGGGTATCGACGTCGTCGTCGGTCAGAAGTGCGGCGAGTCGGTCGCGGCGATCGAAGGGCAGGATGGCCTCGAGGGCGTCGAGCTGCTCTGCACGCCGCAGCACAGCGTCGGAAATGGACGTCGCCTTCACGCTCTTGCCGGATTTAGCCATCGGTTTGCGGCCGCCAGCGTTTGATGATGCTTTCGAGCTCGCCGCGGTAGTCGGTCGGGTAGACCGCATCTTCCTCCCGCGCGAGAGAGGTGAAGATCGTCGCCATGTCCTCCGAGACCGCGCGGTCGACGGCGAACAGGTCGGCGAGATCGAAGCCCCCATTGGCGTCGGCGTTCCACCAGGCGAGCAGGAATTTCGCCACCCGCCGGCCCTGGCCGGCGTCCTCGTGGGCGATGGTCAGCAGTTTTTCGAGAGCAAATCTGACGCGGACTTCCATGGGATCCCGTCGGGCTTGGTGGGCAATCGTCCTTCAGCCGGATGATGCCGGGTGAATTTTCAGGTCCGTCTGGCCAAAATCGTTGCCCTTGAACAACAGCGGCGCTTTGGTGATCCTCGCAACAGCATAGGAAAAGCAGTCGCCCATGTTGAGCGTGGCCGGATGGCGGCCTTTGCCGAAGCGGTCGAACGCTCGTTCCGCTTCTCGGTAATGCGCCTCGTCGAACGCAATCGCGGTGACGTTCGGCAGCTGGACAAGCTGATCGACAATGTCCGAAGCGTTGGGAAATCCTCTGCCTGCCAGCACCATGCGCGCCTCAAGCAGCGTCGGCCAGCCGATCGCAACGGCCTCCTGCCCCACCAACGCAGTGAACCGTTCGGCCTCCGGCTCTGCCAGAGCCATCGCCAGAATGACCGACGTATCGACAGCGATCATCGCGGCAAACCGTAGTCGTCGTAGTAATCGTCATGCGCGGATGTCGTGCCGGCCGAGACCGCACGCCGCCCTTCGGCCATCAAATCCGACAGGACATCGATCGGCGCCCGGATAGACTGCTGGCGCAGTTCCAGATCGTAGTGCTCGAGCGCCTGCTCGACGAGCCTGTTGATCGGCTGACCCGTGCGGCGCGCCAGCGCGTGCGCCAGATCCCTGGCCTTGGTGCTGCGGACGGACAGTTGCGGTTCGGACATTGCGTTTCCTCGATCGAAATCCCTTCGAATATAGCTACTATAGTTTTAGATGGCAAGAAAATCACTTCGAGATGGCTCGCTATCGATACTTAATCACTATCGATAGTCATGGTCGAGAATGCGGGACGTTTGGGTGACGGAACGATGTTGGTGCTTAGTATCCGTGCGTGCGATTTAATACGCCAATTCAAACGGTTAATCGTTCTTAAATTGGCGAAAGCGCGGGTAAGCGGGGCAGATTTGGTGGGAACGCCGGTACAAACCGGCAAGGAGTAGATGGTGCAAGTCCATTACGATGAAGGAGTAGCGATCCACATCGGCCCCGAGTCATGCGCGGGTAGTC
>NZ_LMJJ01000035.1 GCF_001429285.1 Ensifer sp. Root278 | reverse complement strand
CCGGTGCGCAAATTGGCGTGTTCTACGATCCGCGACAAAATGCCGAGCGCGCCGCCGACCTCCAACGCTCGCATCACTTGAAGGCAGAGATGGCGTCGCTTATGCAGCGGGCCGAAGCCTGGGGAAGGGCGGCAGTAGCCGCTGACCTGCGCGATAGATCGGAGGCGGGAGGTGAGCCAGAAGAGTGGCAACCGTTTGAGAGACGAGCCGATACATTGTTCGGCGCGTAGTCTCGCCTAGACGATCAGCCGGGCCGCTCGTCCATTCATTCGTTCGGCGTTGTTGTAGTAACTCGTCGCCTTGGTCACCGATTTATGCAGCGACTGCTGCATCGCTTCCGGCAGGGGAATGCCACGGTTGGCAGCCCCAGTCAGGTCAGTCCGAGCGCCTATCTGGAGGCCTGTGCGGGGACGGAGAACGCAGCGGCCACCATGGCATGCATTTTGGAAAATGGGCAGGGCAGATCAACTTGGCCGGCGGCAACTTGCGCGATCTGACGTGAAAGGCGGAGCGCTGGGAGTTGTCGCGTGCGCCGATGCCGATCGAGCGACTGGGAACCAATGGGAGGAGTGGACAGACGAGTTGGAGCGAATACGGCGGACCATTTAGGGATCGCGGTCAGCGTTATGACTTCTGTTCGCTAGAGGTTCAGAGAATACCGCGTGTGCCTTCGTTCACCAGTTCTCGTGAGTGCTCCTTTTTCGACCAAATCTTGCAGATCACGGGTGGCAGTCGCTCGAGATGTGTTGGTGATCGAGATATAGTTTTCCGCACTTAGACCACCTCGAAAGCCAGCGAGGCCCTCGCGGAACATCCGCGCGATGACCTCTTCTTGACGTTCGTTAAACTGGTCGCGGAAGCGATCGAAATATTGCGCCTTGGCAAGATGAAACGCGACGCGTTTTAGCGTCGTCTGCTGCGCCTCAAGGATGGTCTCGGCAAAGTAGACAAGCCATTCCGTTATATCGAGTGTCCGCTGATGCTGCTCAAGCTGATCGTAGTATGCTTTTCGGTAACGCTCGATAGTGAAGGCTAAAGCAATGAGGCTGGGCTGCCCGATATTTTGTGCAAGTGACTTCTCGGCCAGCGCTCGACGCAGCCGCCCATTGCCATCCTCGAACGGATGTATGCTTTCGAAGTAGAGGTGACCAATCCCGGCGCGTGTGAGGGCAGGGAGGGGAGTTTCAGCCCCGGGTGCAGATCGGTTGAACCACTCGATATATGCCGCCATCTCCGTGGGTACGCGTATCGATGGGGGAGCCTCGAAATGGATAACGGTCTTATCGTAGCGACCGGACACGATCTGCATGGCATCCTCATGTGTTCGGTACGCGCCAATAGTTGCGAGGTGACGGTTCCCGGCCATCAACATCCCGTGCCAACGAAACAGTGTTTTATCGTCCAAGCGCGTGGACCAGTTTGCATAGACGTCAACCATCATCTCTGCGACGCCGCGCTCCTGTGGCCTCACAGGTCGTGTGTCTGCCTCGAGACCAAACTGTCTGCGCAGCGAGGATTGCACACTTAAACGATCGAGCACTTCGCCCTCGATCGCGGAGGTCTTGATCGCCTCCTCGCTAAGCAGCTCGATGCGAATCTGGCTGCGGTCATCATCACTGGCATGACGGATTGCACCAATGACTTCGCCCGACGAGAGGAGGAACTGCCGTTCGAGCGGCGCAAGCCGGGCGGCATCATACTTGAAGTCGGGCCAACCTTGATGTGTCCAGCTCCAATTCATGAGTTATAGATTTCCTTTCTATAACTCACTTTTGACCGAGAAAATGAGCTATAGCAAGTGCGTCAATAGCTCAATCACGCTGGCAGAAGAGAGCTGTAGTGTAGCTACATGGTGGCTGGAATTGATCGTCCAGCGCTATGCCGCTCGCACCAAGGGAAGGGGATAGCCGCAAGAAGCCGAGAACTTCGGTGCTAAATCGGAGGCAAGATCCGGAGAGGGGAGAGGGAGCAGGCAGGAAGAACTAGCACCCGCGCCCTGGGCTGGCAGCACTGAGCTGAAGCCGCGGAGCGGTAGCGACTACCGCCGCGTGGCGCTGCAGATCCTCAAGAGCGGAGCCTGGAAGTCCATGCCGTCCGTGCCCTCAGTGGCCGCTGGAACGCGACATGCAGCGGGCGGTTGGCCCCGTTGGGTGCAGTTCCAGGCGATCGCCGGTAGGTCAGTTGTCAGCCGTTCTTTTTCGTCGTTAGTGTGGCCAAATCAATGGCTTTCTTGCCAACCTTTGGGGAGGAAGCATTGAAAACCGTGGCACGTTGAGATCTGTGCGCGGTATCAAGGTGTTGATATTAGCCTGTCCGGCCGCTTAAACCTTCATAGGCGCCGAAGCCACATCGGCTTTTCGGAAATCGGAGCAACATTTATGACCCGCCAACTGTCTCTCCCACGCGACCGAATTTCCGTGCTTCTGCTGGAAGGCATTAGCCAGACCGCGGTGGACTACTTTTCTTCTTCTGGCTACACCAACCTCATTCATTTGCCGAAGGCGCTCGACGACAAGGATCTTAAGCGCCACATCGCCGACGCTCATATCATCGGCATTCGTTCCCGCACGCAGCTGACGGACGAGATTTTCGAATCCGCCAAGAAATTGTTCGCCGTTGGCTGTTTTTCCGTCGGTACGAACCAAGTCG
Source organism: Ensifer sp. Root278 (assembly GCF_001429285.1). Classification (GTDB taxonomy): domain Bacteria; phylum Pseudomonadota; class Alphaproteobacteria; order Rhizobiales; family Rhizobiaceae; genus Ensifer. The sequence goes on along the minus strand of NZ_LMJJ01000035.1, from coordinate 1,778 downwards.
ATCTGGATGCAGCGCGGCGGCGCGGCATTCCGGTGTTCAATGCACCTTATTCAAACACGCGATCGGTGGCCGAGCTTGTGATCGGCGAGATTATCATGCTGACACGGCAGATCTTTCCGCGCTCGGCTTCCGCGCATCAAGGTGGGTGGGAGAAGTCCGCTGTCGGCAGCCGGGAGGTCCGCGGCAAAACGCTCGGCATTGTCGGCTACGGCAATATCGGATCGCAGCTCAGCGCGCTTGCCGAAAGCATGGGCATGGTCGTGCGCTACTTCGATCTTTCCGATCGGCTGCGCCGGGGCAATTCGGAGTCGATGGCTTCGCTCGGCGACCTTCTCGAAATCTCTGACTATGTGACAATGCACGTTCCCGAAACACCCTCGACGCATAACATGATCACCGAAACCGAATTGCGCCGCATGAAGAAGGGCGCCATCTTCATCAACAATTCTCGCGGCACGGTGGTCGATCTCGATGCGCTTGCGAAAGTCCTGAACGACGGGCATCTAGCGGGTGCCGCGGTGGACGTGTTCCCCAAGGAGCCGGCATCGAACAACGAGCGTTTTGAGACGCCGTTGCAAGGCTTGAGCAATGTTATTCTGACGCCGCATATCGGCGGCTCCACTGAGGAAGCCCAAGAGCGCATCGGCGGGGAGGTTTCAAGGAAGCTGGTCGAGTATTCCGACATCGGCTCAACGATGGGCGCCGTCAACTTTCCGCAGGTACAGCTGCCTGAGCGCCCGAACGGCACGCGTTTCATTCACGTGCATGAAAACCGCCCCGGCATGCTCATCCAGCTCAACGAGATCTTCTCGTCGCGCGGGCTGAACATCGTCGCTGAGTTCCTTCAGACGCTTGGCGACACGGGCTATGTGGTGGTCGAGGCCGAAGGAATTTCCGCAAATGCCGACGAGGTTCTTCAGGCCCTACGCGAAATTCCTGGAACGATACGAACGCGATTGGTCTACTGACAGCTGACCGGGGCTCAGCGCATCAGCGAATGATCGCCTTTGGTTTGGTTGCCATCGCTGAGATCGCAGGCCTGGTGGAGCCGCGTGCGGCCGGAGCTGCTCCGCCGTTCCTGCATGAGGCGTTCAGGAACTTTCGGGGAGGGGAGAGCGAGCAGGGACCGGAAGAACCCGCCGCCGCGCACGGGCCGTTCTCCCATCTGGTCCAGTTGCGGGGCAATGTCGCGAAGCGATAGGTCGGGATCGGCGATGGCGATCGCTGCCACCGACCGCAGGGTGTGACGAAACCGCATCGGCGGGCTTCTATTTGAGCGATTTGGCACCGGCGAAGATCGGCGGACTCTACCAGATTCAGTGGATTTTCCGTCACCTCAGAGAAGTTGCTGCCGTCGGTCTGGAGCCGCGCGATCGGCCGCCTGATGAACCGGGCCCTCAGCGACGGATAAGGCCGAAGCGGTGGGCTTCGTCCAGCAAGTCTCGAACGGAGGAGGGCTGCCACTTCTTGCCGCCGCGCACAGGCCGTTCGCCCATCTGGTCCAGTTGCGCGGCAATGTCGCGAAGCGACAGGTCGGGATCGGCAATGGCGATCGCCGCCACCAGCTTCATCAGATGGTCCTCGGGGGCGCGGCGAGGGGATCGGGCCAGGAGGTCTTTTTCCGCGAGCTTTTCGCGGACCAGGCGATGAACGGCGCGTCGCAGGCGCTCGACGGTCCAGTCGTGACCGCGGCGATTGAGCACCCGCACGACATTGTCCCAACTGTGCTGGGGCCGGAGTTGCCGTACCATCGGCAACCACGTCTGCGCGGACGCAAT
>NZ_LMJJ01000034.1 GCF_001429285.1 Ensifer sp. Root278 | reverse complement strand
GGCGGCTACCAGTCGGTGCCGAAGCTGTCGTTCCCCGGCGGCGCGCTGATCGGCTGTTCGGCCGGTCTCGTCAACGTGCCGCGCATCAAGGGCAGCCACAATGCGGTTCTGTCGGGCATTCTCGCGGCCGAGAAGCTGGCGGCGGCGATCGAAGCGGGCCGCGCCAATGACGAGCCGATCGAGATCGAGCGCGGCTGGCGCGACAGCGCCATCGGCCAGGACCTGAAGCGGGTCAGGAACGTCAAGCCGCTGTGGTCGAAGTTCGGCACGGCGATCGGCGTTGCGCTCGGCGGCTTGGACATGTGGACCAACCAGCTGTTCGGCTTCTCGTTCTTCGGCACGCTGAAGCACGGCAAGACCGATGCCCAGTCGCTGGAGCCGGCAGCGCAGCACCAGAAGATCGATTACCCGAAGCCCGATGGCGTGCTGACCTTCGACCGGCTCTCCTCGGTGTTCCTGTCGAACACCAACCACGAGGAAGACCAGCCGATCCAYCTGCAGGTCAAGGATCCGGAGCTGCAGCGCACGTCGGAACTCGACGTCTTTGCCGGCCCGTCGACGCGCTACTGTCCGGCCGGGGTCTACGAATGGGTGGAGAAGGACGGCAAGCCTGTCTTCGTCATCAACGCGCAGAACTGCGTGCACTGCAAGACCTGCGACATCAAGGACCCGAACCAGAACATCNGAATGGGTGGAGAAGGACGGCAAGCCTGTCTTCGTCATCAACGCGCAGAACTGCGTGCACTGCAAGACCTGCGACATCAAGGACCCGAACCAGAACATCAACTGGGTGCCGCCACAGGGCGGCGAAGGCCCGGTCTATCCGAATATGTGATCTTTGGATGGCGGCCGCAGGACCTCCGAGGTTCGCGGAAACGAAATTGTTCGAGGCGCCGGAGGGAACTCCGGCGCCTCTTTTGTATTCGCGCGCACCTGTCGAGCGGTAGTCCGATCATCGAAAAGGCAATCCGTGCCGCTATTGGGAAAGTCCTTGCCGGCAAACCCCGTTAGCTTTCATGGTGTCATCGGCTCGAAGCCGACGAATCCGCAGGCCTTTCGGTCCCTGTTGTTTCGAGTTGGACCGAGCCTTGTGACGCTGCCGATCCCCGCGGTGAGATCGGCAGTGCGACGGGATGCACCGCCAGAACAAAGGGAACGGAAATGAAGAAGCTTCTTGCAACGACGTGCCTGGCCGCCGGCCTTCTTGGCCTTGCAGGTGCGGCCTCGGCCGCCGAATGCGGCGATGTGACGATTGCCAATATGAACTGGCAGAGCGCCGAAGTGCTGGCGAGCGTCGACAAGATCATCCTGGCGGAAGGCTATGGCTGCAACGCCGAGCTCGTCGTTGGCGATACCGTGCCGACGATCACCTCGATGATCGAAAAGGGCCAGCCCGATATCGCGCCGGAAGGCTGGGTGGATCTTCTGCCCGACGTCGTCAATCGCGGCTTCGAAGAAGGCAAGCTCGTCGGTGCCGCCGTCGCACTCTCCGATGGCGCCGTTCAGGGCTGGTGGGTCCCGAAATACATCGTTGACGCCAATCCCGACATCAAGACGATCGACGACGTGCTGAAGCACAAGGAGCTGTTCCCGGATCCGGAAGACGCCAGCAAGGGCGCCGTCTTCAACGGCCCGCAGGGCTGGGGCGGAACGGTAGTGACGACGCAGCTCTACAAGGCCTATGGCGGCGAGGCGGCGGGCTTCACGCTGGTCGACACCGGATCGGCCGCCGGTCTCGACGGCTCGATCGCCAAGGCCTATGAGCGCAAGCAGGGCTGGGTCGGGTACTACTGGGCGCCGACGGCCCTTCTCGGCAAATACGAGATGGTCAAGCTCGGGCATGGGGTCGCGGCGGACGCAGCCGAGTGGAAACGCTGCAACACGGTTGCCGACTGCCCGGACCCGAAGAAGAACGACTGGCCGAAGGACAAGGTCCAGACGCTGGTGACAAAGGCTTTTGCCGATCGCGCCGGCCCGGCCATGGACTACCTCAACAAGCGCGCCTGGACCAACGACACGGTCAACAAGCTGATGGCCTGGATGACCGACAACCAGGCAAGCGGCGAGGAGGGCGCCAAGCACTTCCTTCAGGAAAACCCCGACATCTGGACCCAGTGGGTCTCGCCCGAGGTCGCCGAAAAGGTCAAGGCCGCGCTCTGATTGCGACCGATTGAATCCATGGGCGGCGCGATCCTTGCGCCGCCTCTTTGTTTGACCCCCGGCAACAGCAAAACAACAATCGCGGCCGGTGAGATGTGAAGGGGAATTGGAATGGACTGGTTGACCCAGTTTCCGCATATGGACGACGAAAGCCTGCGGGCGCTGAAGAAGGCTATCGACGAGGGGTTCCGGTCGTTCACGCGCGCCTATGGCGACGCAATCGAAGGTTTCTTCGAACCGCTGCAGTTCTTCCTCATCCAGTCGGAGCGCTTCATGACGAAGACGCCCTGGCCGATCATCCTGGTGCTGATCGCGCTGATCGCTTGGGTGGCGAGTCGGAACTGGAAGATCGTCGCCGGCTGCATCGGTACGCTGCTGCTCATCGGCTACTTCGACATGTGGGACGACACGATGAAGACGATCTCGATGATCTTCGTCTGTACCGTTTTGTCGATCGCCATCGGCATTCCGCTCGGCATCGTCATGTCCCGGTCGGACCGGGTCCAGAACATCGTCAATCCGATCCTCGATGTGATGCAGACCATGCCGAGTTTCGTCTATCTGATCCCGGTCGTGATGCTGCTCGGCATTGGCAAGGTTCCAGGACTGATTGCCGTGGTCATCTACGCGATACCGCCGATGATCCGGCTCACCAATCTCGGCATCCGCCTTGTCGACAAGGACGTGCTTGAGGCAGCCGATGCATTCGGCTCGTCGGCTTGGCAGAAGCTCAAGAACGTGCAGATGCCGCTGGCCCTGCCGACGATCATGGCGGGCATCAACCAGACGATCATGATGGCGCTCGCCATGGTGGTCATCGCCTCGATGATCGGCGTTCAGGGCCTCGGCCAGCCGGTGCTGAAGGCGATTGCCAACCAGTATTTCACGCTCGGCATCTTCAACGGGCTCGCCATCGTCGGCATCGCGATCATCTTCGATCGTGTCAGCCAGGCCTATGGCCATCGCCTGCAGAAGCATCGGGAGATCATCCACGGCTGAGCCGAGCGATCTCAGGAAAAGAAAAGGCCCCGGAGCGGAAACGCGCCGGGGCCATTGTCTTATTGGGGAACTTCTCGGTTTAGGTGCGGGTAGAGAGAATGCCGGTCGAAAGCGCCACGCCGATAGCCGTGACGATTGCGGCCAGCATTTCGAACGGGCCGATTTGCTCGCCGAGCAGGATCGCGCCGCCGATCATCGCCAGCACCGGGGTCAGCGCCGTAAAGGCAGCGGCCTGCGTGCCGCCGAGGCTCTTCACCGCAAAGCCATAGGCGACCATGGCAATGAGGCCGGAGAGGATGCCCTGGCTGGTGATCTGCAGGGCGATCTCCTTGACCGGAACGCTGGCAAGCGTGCTTCCGAAACAGGCGGCAAGCGCCAGATGGATCAGGAACGACCAGGCCGCAATCAAAGCGCTTCCCTGCAGCGGGCTCAGGCCCGAACGGCGGAAGGCGTGGGTGTAGATCGCCCAGAGCGTGGCCGCTGCGGGCAACAGCGCGTATCCGATCCACCCTGTGGACACTGAAACGGCAAGGTTGCGCGTCAGCAGGATAGCGACACCGGCGACGATCGCGGCAAAACCCACCATCCGCATTCGGTCCGGACGCTCGCCAAAGATCGTGATGCCGATCAGGGCGGTGGCAAGCGGCATCGATATCGACCGCAAGGAAGCCGGTCTCGGGCTCACCGTCTTCGTGGAGATCAAGGTGGGACGGCACAGCCGCGAGAATGCGCAGCGGCAGCAGGAGGCGCTGCTCGCCATTCCCGAGGTGGTGTCCTGTTTCCTGATCTCGGGCAATGCCGACTTCCTCGCCGAGGTCGTCGTCGAGGATCTCCCGGCTTACGAGACGCTCTTGACCGAGACGCTGCTTGCCTTGCCGGGTGTCACCGACATCCGTTCGAACTTCGCGATCCGATCGATCAAGACCGGCGGGCCACTGAAGTTGCCCGAGCCGCGCTGAACGGTTGCCATTACCGGTCTCCGAGCGCCGACCGGCACGCGCTCCATTCCCGTTAAGTTTCGGCAAGGTTCTGGAATTGGCCGCAATCGCGATTATCTGATCGCGGTGAGCAGCTTTGCCGCGGCAACGGAGTCAGTGACCCATTCATGAAAATCACGGCGATCTTCAATCGTGAAGGCGGAACCTTCCGCACGACGGATATGGCGGCCTATGGCCGGAAGGTCGAGGAGGTCTTCCATACCGCCGGCCACCAGATCGAAATTGCGACGGTTTCCGGAAGCGAGATGCGCGAGACCTTGGAGCGCACATGCCGCCGCGATGACCTCGATGCGATAATCGCCGGCGGCGGTGACGGCACGATCTCGGCTGCTGCCGGGGTCGCCTGGAAAAACCGCATGCCGCTCGGCGTTGTTCCCGCCGGGACGATGAACCTTTTTGCCCGCACGCTGAAGCTGCCGCTCGATATCTGGAAGGTTCCGGAGGTGCTGGCGAATGGCGTGATCATCGACGGTGACATCGGCAGCGCTGATGGCCGGGCCTTCGTACATCAGTTTTCGATGGGCCTGCATGCCCGCATGGTGCGCTATCGCGAGTCTTTCAGCTTTCGTTCGAGGGCAGGCAAAATCGCCGCAAGCACCCGCGCCGCGGTAGGCGTGATTCTCAATCCGCCCGATTTCGAGATCGAGTTCGACGTCGACGGCCATAAGGAGAGCCGTCATGTTTCGGCGGTTTCAGTCTCGAACAATCCGTTCGGCCGCGATACGCTGATGTATGCCGACGATGTCACAGCCGGCCATCTCGGCTTCTACACGGCGCCGCCCCTGAGCCCGCCGGGCGTGGCCAAGCTCGCCTTTGATGTGATGCGCGGCAAATTCCGCGACAGCCCGCTGATTACCGCCATGAGCGGCCATGCGCTCGATCTGCATTTTCCCAAGGTAGAACGCAAGATCAACTGCGTCATCGACGGGGAGCTCCTGCCGATGGGCCGTGACGTCGCGCTTCGCATTCACCCGGGCGAACTCAAGTTGCTCGTCGGCGCCGACCGCGACGGGTCGGTAATCCAGAAGTAGCCGAAGCCATAGCGATCCGGCAGATTGCCGTGGAGATAGGGCAGGGCGAGTTGCTGCGGCTTCATCGCCGCCTCCGGCACGCCGAGCGACTTCAAGATGTCGAGAAGCCCTTCAGGTGGTTGAGCATCGAGCTTGCCGTTGTCGCTCCAGACCACGAGGAGCGGTCCGGCCGGATGCTCGATCGGAGAGCTGCTGCTGTTGCCGGGGACGAAGACCTTGGCACCGTGCAGGCGCGTGCGCACATTGCCACCAAGCAGCTTGTCCGCGGCGATGACCATCGCCGGCTCGGCTCCCTCCTGTCGGACCACGGTATCGACAAGGGTGCTATAGGGAATGCTGAGCCTCGACAATTTGCCGAACCAGGGGCGAACAACCGCGCGTGCCGAGACGACCACCAAAGTGGTGACGATGATGAAGGCGACGAGCAGCAGGAAGGGGCGAACGCTGCGTGTGGTGTCGACGCCGGAAGCCTCCACCTTGAGGGCCAGGTAAAGCGGCAGCAGGACGAGAAAGAGAACCAGCCATTTCTCGCGCATGTGGGTGGCGCCGACGGCGAGCATGATCAGCAGCACGGCGCCGAGGCACAGCAGCAACATGCGCCCGACGACGCGTGTCCAGTGGTTTTCGGCGCGCCAGATCGTCGGCAGGTCCTTGCGGAAGACGAGAGCGAAGACGATCAGGGGAAGTGCGGCGCCGCGAAGCGTGGCGGCTACCAGCGCAACGATCCCTTTGAGCGCCTTCGTCAGGTAGCTCGTCTGTTGGGCCGTTCCCATTTCATTGAGGGTATTGCGCGAGGCGGCGCCGAGATTTTCGAGAATCCAGTAGCCGTGCGGCAGCGCAATCAGTGTGCAGACGGCGATCGCAACCAGAATGCGCCAGTCGAAGAGCCGGGCGCGAAGCTTCGGCTCGGGCAGGATCGCAAGAATCGCGGCGGTTGGGACGAGTGCGAAGTTGTACTTCGAGATGACGCCGATGCCGACCGCCGCTCCAGTCAGGACGTAGGCGAACAGACTTGGCCGCGTCATCGTCCGGACGAAAGCGTAAAGGAACAGCGATACGGCAAACAGTGCCGCGACCGTATGCGAAAGGTCGCGCTGTGCGAGCAGGAAAATCGGCGGAAAGGTCAGCACGCCGACCGTTGCGATCGCGGTCAGGCGTCGATCGCTGAGGACCTCGCGTGCTGCGAGGCCGTAGAAGAGGCAACACAGAAACAGGAGCCCATTCTTCAGCACCGTCATCGTCGCAAGCGACGGCCCAAAGGCCGAGGTCAGCCCGTATTGCAGCCAATTGTAGAACGGGGGCTGCGAACCATAGCCGAGCATCAGGAACTGCGAGACGAAGGCCTGTTCCGACTCGTCGATTTCGAGCGATGTGGAAATGGCGAGGCGTAAGCCGATGCAGAGCAGAAAGTAACCGGCGATCAGCGCAACGACGGTGTTTGGCCGACGATTGACGACGTCAAGCATCGGCCGGGTCCCGGACGAAGACCTGCCGCACGATGTAGTTGGTGGTACCGTCGTCGCGGAAATAGGTTCGCGCCATCATCTCAGCGAGAATGCCTGTCGTGATGAGCTGAACGGACGAAAGGAACAGCATGACACCGACGATCAGCATCGGTCGCGTTCCGATATCGTTGCCGAGGATGAACTTGTCGAAGCCGAGATAGATCAGGATCAGCGCGCTGAGCGCGCCGGTCGCAAGCCCGATCGATCCGAAGAAGTGCCCTGGGCGCGCTTTGTAACGCATGAAGAAGAGCACCGACAGCAGATCGAGAATCACGCGGAAGGTTCTGGAGATCCCATACTTGGATTGGCCGTGCTGCCGTGCGTGATGGGTAACGGGCATCTCGCCGATGCGGCTGCTCGGCACCACGCCGGCGACCCAGGCGGGGATGAAGCGGTGCATTTCCCCCATCAGCTTCACCTGCTTGATGACCGAGGTGCGATAGACCTTCAGGCTGCAGCCATAGTCATGCAGCCTGACGCCGGTGATCTTGCCGATCAGGCGATTGGCGCACCAGGACGGGATCTTCCTGAGCAGGAGACCATCCTGCCGGTTCTTTCGCCAGCCGACCAACAGGTCGAGCTCGCGCTCCTCGATCGCCTTGACCATTTCGGGAATATCGGCCGGATCGTTCTGCAGGTCGCCGTCAAGCGTGGCGATCAGGCGCCCGGCGGCAGCGTCGATGCCGGCCTGCATCGCTGCCGTTTGCCCGAAGTTCTTCTGCAATTCGACAATCTTGAGATCGAGGCCCGGATCGGAAAGAGCCATTCTTGCATTTGCCAGCGTTCGGTCGGTGCTGCCGTCGTCAACGAGGATCAGTTCCCACGGAGACGGAAAGTTCGCCAGCGCATCGCGGACACGTGTGATCAGCGGCTGGACGCTGTCCTCTTCGTTGAACACGGGAATGACGACGGATAGTTCAATGGGGTACATAGGAACAGCTCGTACATGCGGCGCTTACAATGCCGCAAGATTTGGATTGGGCTACATAACCGTTTTCTTGCACAGTTATCAGTGATAACCAACGTTCAATCTTGCGTTTCAACACGGGAAATCGAGACCTGATGACTTCGGATTGCGAGTCCGATCGGCGATCCTGGTTCGCCCGCAACCGGATGACATTACTTTCGGCAGGTGCCATTGCGGCCTATGCGGCCTTCGTCGAATGGTTCTGGGGATGGCCGGCGCTGCTGAGGCAATGGTCCGAGATCGGCTTCAGTTCCGCCGTCTCGGCTCTGGTGCTGCTTGTCGCAACCTATTTCATTCGCTGCTATCGCATCTACGATTACTTCCCGAACGAAACGGCGGGGCGCTTCCTGCCGCTGTTTCGCGTCACCCAGGTCCATAATCTCCTCAACATCATGCTGCCGTTTCGTGCCGGGGAAACGAGCTTTCCGCTGCTGATGCGCTCGGAGTTTTCCGTGCCGCTCGCGCGCGGCACGTCCGCTCTTCTGGTGATGCGCCTGCTCGACCTGCACGCCCTTCTCGTCGTTGCGGCCGTCGGCCTCGTCATCGGCCGCGGATCAGCCGCGCTGTGGATTGCATGGCTTGCCGCGTTCGTCTCGCCGCTTCTCTTCTTCCTGCTGAAGGATCAAGTGATTGCGCTGGCGCGTCGGCTGTTGCCGACAAAGCTCGATGTCATTGTCGACGAATTGGAGGCGGGCGTCCCGGCCAATATCGTCGCGTTCCTGCGCGCCTGGGGCATGACCATCCTCAACTGGGCGGTCAAGGTGCTTGTCCTTGCCTGGGTGCTGGCCTTCATGGGCGTTGCGCCGCTGGCCGCCTGTTTCGGTGGTGCCCTCGGCGGCGAACTTTCCTCGGTGCTGCCGATGCATGCGCCCGCTGGCGTCGGCACCTATCCGGCCGCGATCGCGGCCGGGGCAGTGTCCTTCGGCGCTGGCGCCGATCGCGCCGGAGTGGAACAACTCGCGGCGGCCGGCGTCAACGCACATCTCTTGATCATCGTGTCCGCGGTGGCGGGCACGATGCTGTCGATGGCGCTCGGGAGACGGCGCTGAGCAATTCCAGGAAAAGTGTGAAGCAGTTTTCCGTCCGGAATTGCGCAATTCCAATGGTTACTGGAACGAGGTTTCGTAGAAGCTTCTGAGCTTGCGGGAATGCAGCTTCTCCGGCGGCATGGCCGCAAGCTTCTGCAGCGCAAGGATGCCGATCTTCAGGTGCTGGCTGACCTGTGTCTTGTAGAAGGCGGTCGCCATGCCCGGCAGCTTCAATTCGCCATGCAGCGGCTTGTCCGATACGCAGAGCAGCGTTCCATAGGGCACGCGGAAGCGGAAGCCGTTGGCGGCGATCGTCGCCGATTCCATGTCGAGCGCAATGGCGCGGGCCTGCGACAGGCGCTTGACCGGGCCGCGCTGGTCGCGAAGTTCCCAGTTGCGGTTGTCGATGGTTGCGACGGTTCCGGTGCGCATGATCTGTTTGAGGTCGTAGTCCCGGTAGCCGGTGACCTCGGCAACGGCGTCCTGCAGTGCCACCTGCACTTCCGCGAGCGCCGGCAAGGGGATCCAGACCGGAAGGTCGTCGTCGAGAACGTGATCCTCGCGCATATAGGCATGCGCGAGCACGTAGTCACCAAGGCGTTGGCTGTTGCGAAGACCGGCGCAGTGGCCGAGCATCAGCCAGACATGCGGGCGCAGCACAGCGATATGGTCGGTGATCGTCTTGGCGTTGGACGGGCCGACGCCGATATTGACCATGGTGATGCCGCCGTGCCCCTTCTTCTTCAAATGATAGGCGGGCATCTGCGGCAGCCGTGCGAGCGTATAGTCGGTCTCCGGCTTGTCGGCGCCGGCGGGCGTGATGATGTTGCCGGGCTCGACGAAGGCCGTGTAGCCGTTGCCGCCTTCGGCCATCTGCTGGCGGGCCCAGGCACAGAACTCGTCGATATAGAACTGGTAGTTCGTGAAGAGCACGAAGTTCTGGAAGTGCGTGGCGTTCGTCGCGGTATAATGGCTGAGCCGCGCCAGCGAGTAGTCGATGCGCTGAGCCGTGAAGGGCGCAAGCGGCGAGGGTTCACCGGGGCCCGGCTCGTAGGAGCCGTTGGCGATCTCGTCGTCGGTCGTCGTCAGGTCAGGCGCATCGAACAGATCGCGCAGCGGAATGTCGATGGTGTTTGCCGCCGACGCCTCCACATAGGCGCCCTCGCCAAAGGCAAAATGCAGGGGGATCGGGGTTGCCGATTCCGAGACGGTGACGCCGAGGCCGTGGTTCCGTATGAGATGCCCGAGCTGTTCCTTCAGATAGTGCCGGAAAAGCTTCGGCCGGGTGATCGTGGTCGTATAGACGCCGGGCGCGCTGACATAGCCAAAGGACAGGCGGGAATCGACATGTCCGAAGCTGCTCGTCTCGATGCTGACCTGCGGGTAGCAGGCACGATAGCGGGTGAGGGGCTCATCGGACTTGCCCAGGCCCTCGAACGCTTCGCAGAGGAACCGGGTATTGCGCTCGTAGAGCGCCTCGAGGCAATCGACAGCAGCCGCAGGATCGTCGAAGTATTGCGGCTCGAAAGGCTCAGGCGTTGCGACGGAAAGGACGGAGTGTGAAGAGATTCGCTTGTTCATGTCGCATTATAGGCTGCGGCTTCTGACAAGCAAACGACAAGATATTGGCTTGCACAACCGCGCTGCGGCCTCAGGTCATCGGTTCAACGCGGGCCCGCGAGGATGACCGCGCTGCCGAGAAGGGCGATGGTCATGCCGGCCAGATCCCAGCGGTCGGGCCTGACCCCTTCGGCAAGCCAGAGCCAGAGCAGCGACGCGGCGATGTAGACGCCGCCATAGGCCGCGTAGGCGCGGCCCGCAGCTTCGCTGTCGATCCAGGTGAGGAGCCAGGCGAAAAGTGCCAGGGAGGCCATGCCTGGAATAAGCCAGACGATGGATTTATCGAGCTTCAACCACGCCCAGAAGGCAAAGCAGCCGGCGATTTCGGCAAGGGCGGCAAGCGTATAGACGAGATAGGCGGGCATCGGGGCTGACAAGGGGCTGTTGTGGCGAATCCCACAATCGTATCCAATTAGGGGAAACAAGCAGAAACTCAAAGTGCTGCAGCAACCTTGGCGTATCTTAAAAGAAGCACGACGCTGCAGGTGCGAGAGGACGCCAAGCGCAAGTCGGAAAGAACAAAGGGGCGCGAGCGCCCCTTTCATGCAATCCGATCGGGTGGCACCCGCCTCACGTCATCGATTGACGCTGCAGGGTGACGAAGAGGACGAGGCCCGCGCCCTGTTTGCCGATGCCGGCACCGTTGGCCTTGGAGTAGGCAAGCGCTCCAACCGGTGCCATCAGCAGGCCGGCCAGTGCAAGCACGCGCAGCGAGAGAAACGCGGATGTCGAAAGAGCGGCCAGCATGTTCGTTTCTCCATCAGATCACGCGGTGATCGGTTTCACTTGGCGGCGGAGCAGGGCGTAGCCCGTCTCGTCCCGGGTTAGAGTTTGGCCTGGCAGTATTGCGCCGTATGCGCGGTGCAATCCGTCAGCGAACCGAGATAGGTATTGGTGCGGCGACGTTCGGTGTCCGCGCTGACGGCAGCGGCGAGAGTTACAGCGAAAACGACCATCAGAAGGCTGATGATGGTGAGGCGCCGAGCAAGGATATCCATGGTTCTGTCCGTTGTTTGGAGGCAGGTTCAAATCGATTGAGTGTGTTTTCGCACACCCAAACTGAATTGATGCTGAGATGTCCGTTCATCTGGCGTTCATCTTCGGTTGCATGGCGAGCCGCGCTGCACGGACCGGGAGATCGAGACCGGCGCGATCACAGTGGGTGCGCAAGGAGGAGCCAAGGGGGCGGCGCTGCGAACGGTCGCGTAACAGCGAAGTCCATGGACCGCACATGCAAAAAGGGCAGCCGATGGCCGCCCTTTCAATTCGTCAATGTGTCCGGTGCCGCCGTATCGCGCGCTTAGAGGCGCGTCCAGGTCTGTGACTTGCAGAGCACTTTCAGGACGCAGCCCTTCATCTTCAGCGAATTGCCGTTGACGGCGCCAGAACCGCTATAGGTCTTGTCGGTATCCGGATCGGTGATTTCGCCCGAATAGCTGCCGTCGGTACCGGCGAGGTTGCCGATGCGCTTGCCGGCATGCTTGCCGGTCTTCAGCGTCACGCAAAAGGCTCCGCCACAAGGCACAATCTCCGCGGTCGCGCCGCTTGCGGTCTTCCAGTTGCCGACGATCGGTTCTGCCGCGGCCGCCGTCCCGGCAATGCCAAGGGCGAGCGTCGCGGTCATGAGCAAGGTACGTAACATTCCAGTCCTCCAGATCGAGGCTGCCGGCGTGGTCCGCTCCGCCGGCAGCTTTAGATGTCCTCGTATGCAAAAAGGCAGTCTCCTCACTGCCGCGCGCACGATAGCTTACGCGCACGTAAAGGTAAACAAGCCAAACGGCGGCTTTTGCCGCTTTTTCTTGGCCGTTTCAAGCAGGTCGAAATCTAGGAAATCCTGGCGGCTCTGCCACCGTCGATCTTTTCGTGGTTAGCGTTTGGTTGAAATCGGCAGTTGAATTTTTCGTAAATTTTGAAGCGAATGCGCCGGATTCCCGGACTTCCGATGTTTAACAAAAACTCAAGTTTACCAAGTGTTTGAACTTTGTTTGTCGCAAATTAAGCATGCATTTTAAGCGCGCATTGAAAGCCCTGCTGCATATTGGAGCCATAAGACGAGCGGACAAAAACGCTCCGAAAAACCACCGAAGACGACGCTGCAAAAAGACGGCGCGCTCCGGAAAGGCCCGCAAAGAGGCAAGGTCGAACAGGGACCAAAACAAGTGCTGATCTGGAGCATGGTCCGCCCCAAACGGGCGGGCCGCTTCGGAAGAACCAACCAGGCAAGACAGGGACAAGACAATGGCACGCTTTGATATGCAGATTGCTTCGGATGCCGCGATGGGTGGTGACAACCAGGCGGAAATCTTCTGTGAAATGGGTCTGGCCTATGCGACCGGCCACGGTCGCCCGGTCGATCTCGTCGCCGCCCACAAGTGGCTGAACATTGCCGCGATCAAGGGCTGCGACCGTGCAGTCGATCTGCGCGCCGATCTGGCGATGACGATGAGCAAGGCAGATCTCGCCGCAGCTCTGCGCGCCGCTCGCGAATGGATGACGGTTCATTGAACCAAATGAGCGGCACCCAGAGGGGCGCCGCCCGACAGCCGGACTCTGAAAGCTGGATCAGGCCAGCTTTTTCAGAACCTCGGGCAGCGCGGCCTCAAACAGGGCCATCTCCGCTTCCGGTCCGGTACTGACACGGACGCAGCGGTTAAGGGGCGCCACTCCCGGCATCCGGATGAAGATGCCATGGTCGTTCATCAGGGTATCGACGATCGCGCGGGCAAAGACCGCATCCCGGCCGCAGTCGATCGCCACGAAGTTCGTGGCCGAAGCGAGCGGCGACAAGCCGTTCTCTGTGCCGATCGCAGCGATACGCTGGCGAGAGGCCGCAATCTTAGCCGTCACTTCTTTCAGATACTCCTGGTCCGCAAGCGCGGCGATCGCCGCAGCGACACCAATCCGGTTCATGCCGAAGTGGTTGCGGATCTTGTCGAATGCCTGGGCGGTGCCCGGCGTGGCGATCACATAGCCGATACGTGAACCGGCGAGCCCGTATGCTTTCGAGAAAGTGCGCGTGCGCACGACGTTCGGGCGATCGATCAAGGCATCGATGGCCGGCAGGGATTCGGCCGGCGCTGTTTCGCAGTAGGCTTCGTCCAGAATAAAGAGCGTTGTTTCCGGAAGGGCCCTGGCAAACTCGACGATGCGGTCTGCCGGCCACCAGCTCCCCATCGGATTGTCGGGATTGGCGAAATAGACGAGCGGCGCATTTTCCCGCTTCACGGCCGCAAGCAAGCCGTCGAGGTCCTCTCGGTCGCCGGCATACAGCACCGTGACCAGCCGGCCGCCATGGCCGACAACGTGGTAGTTGAACGTGGGGTAGGCGCCAAGCGATGTGACGACCGGTATACCCGGCTCGATCACACTGCGGACGATCTGGCCGAGCAACCCGTCGATGCCTTCACCGATCGCGATATTGGCCGGCGTGGTGCCGAGGTGGGCCGCAAGTGCCTGCTTCAGGTCGTGGTTTTCCGGGTCGGCGTATTTCCAGGTTCCGCCGGCTGCTTCCCGGATCGCCGAGAGCACGCTTTCGGCGGGGCCGAAGCCGCTTTCGTTGGCTCCGATTCGCGCGGCGATCGGGCGACCCCTCTGGCGTTCGATGGCCTCCGGCCCGACAAACGGAATTGTTGACGGCAGGGATTGGATGAGCGGCGTGAAGCGAGAAAATGCGGACATGCTGAATAATGGGCCCCGTTCGAATAACGTCACGGGGAACTTATCGCATGCTTTGACAATTCGGAATCATTCCCGCGAGAAAAGCTGCAGGAATTCCGGTGCTCTTCGTTTCGCGCCGATTGTCGGACTACAGCCGCGGCTTTGCTTTCTTGACCTGCCCGGTGAAGAACTCTTGCCGGATGATCTCGCGCAGTAGGGTCTGCTCGATCGGCTTGATGAACTGGACACCGATGCGCTCGCCGTTGCGATAGACCTCGGCGCAACCGATCCTGAGCGGCGTGCCGACGATATGCAGATAATAGTGTTGGGGCAGGCCGATGTTGGTGTCGACGGCAAAGCTCGCGCCGCCACGCGAAATGTCGATCATCCGGCAGGATCGCACGGAGACGCTGCCGAGCCCCGGCTGCACAGCGGTCAGCGTGCCAGCGTGCCCGATGGAGAATCGCTCATAGCGCCGCTCGTAGAAAGGCGACGGGACGCAGGAGTACATCGTCTGGTTCTGCATGCGTCATTCTCCGCCAGTGCCGGGTCGGACGGTGCGATCAGTTTCTGATCGCATTCCTTGACCCCGGACAATTCATTTGTCCCACATTGTATCGGTGGGCGATTTCCACCGATGCTAGAATCACTTTTGCAGAAGAAACTTGCAATCCCCTGAAATCGATCACTAAAAATCTAATGTCGCACGGCCTGCTTTGAAGGGTCAGATCCCGCCAGTTGAAAATTGCATGCGGATCAGCCGGCGCAGGAAGTCCGGCGAAAGCAGCATATTGAAGCGCACGCCAAGCTCTGCGCCTTCGCGATGGACCTGCGAACAGCCGATTTCCTCTTTGAATCCCTCGATTTCCAGGAAAAAATGTTTGGGTATCAAGATTGCCGCGTTGAAGTCGAGCATTGCGCCGGCGATCGAGATATGGCGCAGCAGGCATTGATATTTGGTCTTCGCTTTCAGATGCTGGCCGATGACGAGGATGCGGCAGGGCCGTTCGATGAAGTAGTGCTGATGGGTCGTCGCAAGCTGGCCGGGCTTTCCTTCCGCGACATGCATCTTCATGGACATGGCAAGCTCCGAGACCGATAGCCTTTCGCAACCTTCGGCAACGTTGTCGTCGATGGAATCGACGGCCGTGCCGCTATCGTGTTTCAGCTAAGTGCATCGACTTGCTTCGACCTTGCGCCGGCCAACGCGCGTGTCACGGAATAAATTATGATGCGTGCGTACATTGAAAGCCCCCACCTCATACGTAATACTTTGGTCAGGCATGACCGGGACGCCCGATGTGGTGATTCCGCGGGACAGATGGGTGAGGGCATCGTTCGTCGTTTAAGCTGGGCAAGGCGAAGAACGATGGTCGGTGCCGGAGGGAAGGGCATGTTCATGGGGCATTTGCGGCATTGGCTGCCGCTCTCTATTCTTTGTATGGCGTTGTTTGTGTCGGCGTCCGATGCGTGGGCTGCCAAGCGCGTCGCACTGTTGATCGGCAACGAGAAATATGAAGCGACGTCACCGCTCAACAACCCTGCCAATGACGTGGAACTGATGAAGGCCTCCTTCGAGGAGGCCGGTTTCGATACCGTCACGACGGTGCACGACGTTAGTCGCCAGGGCATGGTGAAGGCGTTGCGCGAGTTCGAAGATCTCGCAACCGGCGCCGAAGTCGCGATCGTCTATTATTCCGGCCACGGAATGGAGATGAACGGCGAGAATTTCCTGCTTCCCGTCGACGTGCAATTGAAAACCGACAAGGACGTGGAGGACGAGGCGATCGGGCTCGACCGGGTTCAGCGTTCGCTCGAAGGCGCCACCAAACTCAAGCTCGTTATTCTCGACGCCTGCCGCAACAATCCCTTTGAACAGAGCATGACACGCTCGATCTCGACCAGGGCGGTTTCGCGTGGGCTGGCGCGTGTCGAACCGGAATCAGCCGACCTGCTCGTCGCATTTGCCTCCAAGGCTGGCACGGTCGCGCTCGATGGGGAGGGCAAGAACAGCCCCTTCGCCACCGCACTCGCCAAATACCTGACCGAACCCGGCGTCGATGTCCGCATTGCGCTCGGTAAGGTACGCGATGAGGTGGTGTCGGTGACCAATCGCGGCCAGGAGCCGTTCGTTTACGGGTCGCTCGGTGGTGCGCAGATCTTCCTCAATATCAAAGAGGTGAACATCAGTATCACTAACAATGGCGGCCAACTGTCGCCGAACAGCCAATCCGAGGCGGCTGCCGACTGGCAGAACATCCGCGATCTCGCCGACAAGGATCTGCTAACCGCCTTCCTGGCCAAGCATGGATCGGACCCGGTCTATAAGATGCTTGCCGAAAAGAAGCTGAAGCTTCTGACTGAGGCCGAGCAGACGTCGAGCGTGACGCCTGACGAGATTGCCTGGGAAGCCTTGAAACAGTCGACCGATGCGGCGGCGCTGACGCGCTTCATTGAGCGCTATCCTGACAGCAAGTATAAAGCCGAAGCCGAGCAGCAGATCGCGGCGCTCGAGCCGCAAAAGGGTCTCAACGTCTCGCCGACCGGCAAGGACACCCAGGCCTCGCGCGATTGCTATCTGCTGGCAGGCGAGCCGCAATCGATGCCGGGCTTCCTCGGGGTCAATTTCCTGAAGCTCGATTCCGAGCGGGCTTTGACCGCCTGCGCCCAGGCCGTCAACGAAAACCCGGACGATATGATGCTCGTCAACATGCTGGGTCGGGCGCAAGATGCCGGCCGCAATTATGTCGACGCGCGACGCAACTACCGGAAGGCGGCCGACGGCGGCAACATGTATGCGCTGACGAATCTGGCTTGGTTCTCAGTCTATGGGACCGATGGTCCGGTGGACGTAGACCAGGGCAAGCGCATGTTCGAGGAGGCGGCGAGAGGCGGCAACGCCTACGGCCAGGCGTCGCTCGGCTGGCTCTATCGTGAGGGTTACGGCGGCATCGCGCAGGACTATGCCGAGGCTGCCAGGTGGTACGAGCAGGCGGCCAATCAGGGCTATGCCAACGCCATGGCAACGATGGGTTGGTTCTATCGGGAGGGGCTCGGCCTGCCCAAGGACCTGGCGCAATCGCTGTCCTGGTACAAGAAAGCAGCCGAAAGCGGCGACACCAATGCCATGTCGTCACTCGGATGGGCCTATCAGAACGGATTGGGGACCGAGCAGAATTATGGCGAAGCCAAGGTCTGGTATGAGAAGGCGGCCAATATGGGCGATTCTTATTCCATGGCATTGCTCGGCTGGTTCTACGATATCGGCAACGGTGTCTCGCAGGACTATGTGCAGGCGCGCACCTGGTACGAGATGGCCGCGAATGCCGGCAGCGCCTACGCCATGGGCAATCTGAGCCGTCTCTATGATTACGGCCTCGGTACCAAGGCAGACGCAAAGGAGGCGGTTCGCTGGGCCGCAGCCAGCATCGAGGGCGGCGACCCGGCCAAGCTGGAAGAATTGCGAACGCAGCCCAACAACTTCACGCCGGCGTTCCGCAAGGAAATGCAGGCGCTGCTTAAGAACCGCGGCTACTATGGTGGACCGATTGACGGCGACTTCGGTGCCGCCACTCAGCAGGCGATCGAGCGTCTCGCACGCAAATCGTAGGGCATGAGAGGCAAGACTCGCGGATCTCGGGTTTCCATTTCTATTGCTTGTGAGAATCGGGGGACGGCAAGCGCCGAAACTTTCCAGCTACTCCTACTTGGCTGCACGAGTGGCCTGTCGCTACGCCCACACGTTTGCTTCCTGCCGGCCAGGCCCACACGGAAAATGGGGGGAATTGCCGGAAACCGACAAAAAAATCTTGCATTGGCCGCTGAGTGTCACTAGTCAGGCGCTAACGGAGAGGTGGCCGAGTGGTCGAAGGCGCTCCCCTGCTAAGGGAGTATACCGGAAACGGTATCGAGGGTTCGAATCCCTTCTTCTCCGCCACTGTTCTTTTGGGTCACAGGCGGCCCCAATTTCTTCTAAGTTTTCAGTGATTTGCGGACAGCCCTAATGATGGGCTTGTTGCTGCTGTGACCCAGTCGTGTGACCCAGAAATGTTTTGGGACACCTTGGACCAAGATTCCAGAAGACGATAAAGGCTGTCGGCCAGATGTCTGCCCTTCCGGGTTAGGGAGGCGACCTTTTGACGTGGGTCCTCGCTGTACTCCTCCAGCCTGACCAATCCGCACCCAGGCACGTTTGCCCCTTTCGAAGTCTTGCTCCAGTTTAAATCAATACCGGATCGAGTGGACGTATGAGAGTGAATGGCGATTAGTTACGGGGGCAGGAAGGTCCTCCGGTAGGCCCCTACGAGGATTGCCCTTTTGGTGCAGAGGAATTCGATGGACTGATCTTCGGCCTAGAGACCTCGAAGGAAGTCAGAGATGAACTGACTGCTCCAGCGGCGGCTTATCCCAACATCTCACGGATGGAGGCTCGCCGCGAGCCCTCCAGTTTCGTTCTGCATATTCACCCTACGCAGCCTCTTTCAGTATCCTAAGGACGCTCGCACGGCCTATTCCTACCGCGTTCACTATCTCGGCTGCTGTCTTACCCTCTGTTTTCAGCTTCAGCATCTCTCTCTCTCTCTCTCTCTCTCTCTCTCTCTCTCTCTCTCTCTCTCTCTCGTCCGAGATCTCTGCGGGCCGCGTCCGTCGATAGACGTTCTCTTCCTGCGGGTGCAGGCCACGATTCTCCCCGGACCAGAATCAAGGATGCGTTTCGTTTGCGAATCTCGGCATTGATTCTGATGAATCTTTCGATTGCGAATGGTCCGTTCGGTTCTCATTTCCGGGAGCGAATGCTGTTATAGCCGCTTGCCAACGAGGTGGAGTCGGCGTTTGTGGCCATCCTTTCCCCTATTTTGGGCAGCTTTCTGCCTCTTTCTGAAACAGGCTGCGTCTGTTTCCCTAATGCTAAGCCCCTGCCACCAAAGGCTTTTCTTAATGCTTTGTTAATTTTCTTCCGGGGTCTGCGGCGATTTTGTGTCGTTTCAGCAACAGGGTTCGGCGAAGGGCGATGCAAAGCGCGTGATCTCGCTAGTTGGACGTTGCGCCGATGATCCGGTCTTGTATTTTCAACTCCGGAAGCAAGGGCGGTTGATCGTCCGACTTCTTGAACGTTGGGGATGGGGCAGGGAAAGCTGTCCTTCAGCAAAATACCCAGACCCGTTTGAAACTTTTGACTGGAGGTCAGAAATGAACATCAAGAGCCTTCTTCTCGGCTCCGCTGCTGCTCTCGCAGCAGTTTCCGGCGCACAGGCAGCCGACGCAATCGTCGCAGCCGAGCCGGAGCCCATGGAATACGTTCGCGTTTGCGACGCTTTCGGCACTGGCTACTTCTACATCCCGGGCACCGAAACTTGCCTCAAGATCGGCGGCTTCATCCGTTTCCAGACTTCGTTCGGTGACAACGCCTCGCAGAGCCGTTACAACCAGGCGAACCATGACTTCCTCGGCAACGGCGGCCCGAACTATTCCACTTCGGACTGGGATGCCTTCTCGCGCGCTTACATCTCGTTCGACGCCAAGAGCGACACCGANCCATGACTTCCTCGGCAACGGCGGCCCGAACTATTCCACTTCGGACTGGGATGCCTTCTCGCGCGCTTACATCTCGTTCGACGCCAAGAGCGACACCGAGTATGGCACGCTCACCGGCTTCTTCGCTGCTGAGTTCAACGCCGACAACGACACCGACTCTGGCGACAGCGACTTCATCGACGTTGATGAAGCCTACATCCAGCTCGGTGGCCTCAAGGCTGGTTTCTTCTACAACTGGTGGGATAAGGGCCTGAACGGCGAAACCGACACGCTCGGCAACGTCACCGAGTTCAACTCGATCGCCTACCTCTACGACGGCGGTTCGTTCCAGGCCGGTATCTCGATTGACGAGCTCGAAGGCTGGTCCACTAAGGCAAACGGCATCGGCGTCTCCGGTATCGTTTCGGCTTCGGTCGGCGGCGTTTCGTTCGACTTGCTCGGCGGCTACGACACCGAATGGGAAGAAGGCGCGATCCGCGCTCTGCTCTCGGCTGACCTCGGCCCGGGCGTCTTCCAGCTCGCTGGTATCTGGGCTTCGAACCCGAACACCTACTGGGCTGAATCCGAGTGGACCGTTGCAGCTTCTTACCGCTGGAACGCTACCGACAAGCTCGCCATCACCCCCGGCGTTCAGTACTTCGGCAGCCTGCAGGACTCGTTCACCGACTTCGGTAGCGACGACATGTGGCGCGCTGGCGTAACGGTTGACTACAAGATCACCGAAGGCCTCGCGACCCGCGTTTCGGTTCAGTATGAAGATGCTGACAACAGCGACGACCAGGTATTCGGCTTCGTCCGTCTGCAGCGCGACTTCTAATATCGTCTGACTTCGGTCAGGAGAGAGAAACCCGGCTTTCGAGCCGGGTTTTTTCGTTTCTGAATTGTGCAACGCTCAGCCACGCGCCGGCGACGCGACCCGGTTAAGCCGGGTGCATGCGCCCGTCGAGGTCAATGGTCGAGATGGCCCTCTGAGTGCAGCCGATCGGTGCTAGCTTGGCGCCGCAGTTGTGATGGCGGTGACAAAGGCGCTCACTGCCTGGCGAGGGCCGTCGAGGTGCAGTAGCGGTGCATGGCCTTGACCTCGTGCGGTGAATGCTACCGTTCCCGAATGTCGCTTGCACATCTCGCTTACCGTCCCTTCCGAGAGTAGCCGGGAGTGCTCGCCTCTGATAACCAAAAGCGGCATCCGGGAAAGGGCCCCATACTGCGGCCAGAGATCTGGCAACAATGTCTCAGCGGTCAGGTCAAGCAGTTGCTGCGCGATGGCTACATCAAAATCTGGCACCGGCGTGCCGTCCTCGTCGCGGTAGACCGCCTTTGCCATTTGTAGCCAATCGCGTTCGCCAAGGATCGGGAAATCGGCTCCGTGGAGTTCTTTCAGATAGCCAGGCGCCATGGACCAGCTTGTCGGCTCGCCTGGCTCCTTGTGGAGATAGTCCCGGATGGCCAGCAGGCCCTCGATTTCGATGACGGGCCCAATGTCATTGAGCACCGCGCCTGCAATGAGGCCGGGTGCAACCCCGATGAGGTGGTGCAGGATCAGCCCCCCGCGGGAAGTGCCGATAAAAACTGCACGATCAATCCCCAGATGCGTGCAGGCCGCAATGACGTCGGTTGTTTCGATTGCGATTGAGTAGTGGCTCTTGTCGTCGTCACGCTGCGAATTGCCTCGGCCGCGATAATCGAGTGAGAAGACGGTGTGTCCGCCACCGCACGGTGACGACAAAAAGATTGCGAGTTCGTGAAAATCGCGGCTGTTGCGGGTGAGGCCCGGCAGGCAGATGATCGGAACTGCAGGTGTGGGACGCACAAGGCCGTAGCTCCGCACGTAGAGTTGCAAATCATCAGCCGCGAGGAACCGATGCTCCCGAAACCCGCCTTGATTCATCGTCTGCCTGCCTCCAACCGCTAACGGCAGGATCGTAGCGGCTCGAGGTGAAAGGGCAAGGCGCGTGCATAGCGCGCATTCGCTGCGAATGGCTCGCTAACAGCGCGCTACTTGCGAACGTGGTCATCTGCCTTGTCAGTAGGGCGAGCATTGTCGCCGTGGACCGCCATAGGGCTGATACGAGTTGTCCCAGGCGCGATAGGACCGATAGCGGGCGTAGCACCAGCGCGTATGGGCATTGCCGCTGACTGCACGCGACCCATTGTAGTATCGCGGCTGACTCAGCAAACCGCCGACGATTGCGCCTGCCGCAAGCCCACCAATGAAAGCGCCGACATCATTGTCGTTGTGGTAGTGGCGGCGATAACGGTCGCGATAGTAGCCATCCCGGTAATAGCCGTCCCGATAGTATCCGCGTCTATCGCCATCCCGGTAATAGCCGCGCCGGCCGCCGCGCTCGCAATAAGGAACGACACAACTGGGGCGGTTCTTTCGGGCTTCGCCGCGCTCGTATGGGAACTGAGCCTTTTGAATGTCAGTCGTTCGAGATACCTGCGGAGCGATCGGGAATGCATTGGCAGGCGGAACACTGCTCATTGCCGTCGCCAGAGACAGGGCGATAATGGATAAGGTCTTCATTGTGTTCACCATTTCCTTCAGGAAAGATCGAACCTTCAGAAGGGAAATGGCTTAAGCCGCCTTTTGTGCCGCCGGCGATCATCACGATTGCTTGAACGGCGGGTGGCGCGTTCGGCTATTGCCGCCCCACCCTCAGATCTTCGACGATGTCGGCGTTCTGCCCGAGCCTCGACTTGTAAACCTGATAGTTTTCCATGACCCGCTGCACATAATTGCGGGTCTCCTGGAATGGAATGCGCTCGATCCAGTCGACGACTTCGTCGATCGGTTTGCCGCGCGGATCGCCATAGCGGCCAAGCCATTCCGGAACACGGCGCGGTCCGGCGTTGTAGGCGATGAAGGTCAGGATATAGGACCCGCCAAAACTACTGATCTGTTCGCCGAGATAGTGCGCGCCAAGCGTGGCGTTGTAGCCGGCATCGCTGGTCAGCCGGTCCTGCGAATAGGCAAGGCCATAGCGGCTGGCGACGCCCTTGGCGGTACCCGGCATCAGTTGCAGCAGGCCGCGGGCATTGGCGGTGGAGATGGCTGCGGGATTGAAGGCACTCTCCTGCCGCGCGATCGCATAGGCGAGCGCCTTGCCGGAACCGTCGATATTGGCGCTTGAAGGGATCACGCCGACGGGAAAGGCGAGCGCCGCGACATCGATGCCGCGTCCGAATGCAATCTTGCCGATCTGGAGCGAAAGCTGGTGGTTTCCGGCCTTCTCGGCGCGCGCCGAAAGCAGGGCGAGTTCGCCGGGACTGTTCAGTTCTTCGGCAAGCGCACGGTAGATATTGTCGGCGCGCCAGGCATGGCCGGCGCTTTCAAGGCGGGAGATCGCCCGCACCGCCTCGCGATTTTCGAATTGTGTCCGATCGCCCGCCGACGGGGCAGGGTAGGCGACGTTCAGCGCCTTGCGGCCAAGCCGGGCGGCTGCGAGTTGACCATAGAAGGTGCCGGGGTAGCGCGCCGCATTGGCGAAATACTCGCTGGCATTGCCCGGTCCGCCGGCCTCGGCCGACCGGCCCAGCCAGTACCAGGCGCGGGAGGCGGAAAGCGGGCGGTTTGACGCATCGAGGATGCGGCGGAAATGGCGAGCTGCGATCGCCGGATCTTCCATGCCGCGTAGTGCATACCAGCCGGCGTGGAATTCGGCATCGACGATATCGGTCGCCTCCGTGGCCATATGACCGGCCGCGATCCGGTAGGCGCCCTTGAAGTCGCCGGCGTCGAGCAGGCCTCGGCTGACAACGCGTTGCTCGATCCACCATTCGCCAGGATTGACGAGCACCCCTCTGTCCCTTGGCATACGGGCAAGCAGCTTGGCCGCTTCCTCGTACTTCTTCTGTTTGCGCAAGGACTCGATCTGAATGAAGAGATAGGCGGGATCCTTGCGCCAGGAAGGATCGACCGCCGCGATCAGCGCATCTGCCTTGTCGTTGCCGCGGCTGACTGCTGCCCAGGCACGATAGAGCGACTGCGCCTTGCCGAGATCGCCAAAGCGTTCGGCCTGTTCGACGCGATTGCGGTAGAGGAGCATGGCCATGCGCCGCTGATGATCGGCGGGTGTTAGTAGACTGGAGAACTCCGCGAGAATCCGGGTCTCGATATCCTTGTCGAGCGCGTCCCGTTGCCAAATTCCGAGCAACCGTTTCGCCGCTGCTTCCGTTTGTCCCTGGGCGACAAGGGCACGAGCCAGGATGAGGGTTCCCTCGGTTGTCTCGGGCTGCGTGTTGCCAAAGGCGTCAAGGACGTCCGGCGCCGGCGGGTTTTCGCGATAGAGCGCCCGCTCCGAATTGGCGCGCAGGGATTTCAGGCCGGGCCATCCCTGAAGTTCGCGCTGGGCATCGGCGATCTCAAAGGAAGGAATGCCGCGCTGGCCGGAAACGGCAATCGCCCAGGTCAGGATGTGACGGTCGAGTGCATCGCGGCTCATGGCATTGCGCACGGAAATCGCGGTCGCCGGCTGCCGGTTGGAGAGGGCGTCGAGGCCCGTCTTCAGATCGCTGTTGACCGGGGTGACGATCGCCGGAATGGCATTGGTGGTTTCGTCGACGGCAACCTGCGCGGCCTTGTTCGATATGTCGGGTTTATGCGCCGGAACCGGTATCCGTTCCGGCGTTTCGGAACTGAAGGCCGGCGATGTGAGCAACGCAGCGCCGACGATGGCGGCGACAGGCAGAAAATTTGATCCGCGCATCAAGAGGCCGTGTTCCCCGTGTCTCACATTCAGCTGCCGCCGGATTGTCTGAGGCAAGACTAGCGGCCAATATTGATCATGGCAATCGCACCATGCCGCCCCAGGCCTATGGCGGAGCGGGACCATTATGCGGGCCGAACGTCAAGCTTTTGCATGAAAACCGGCGTGAAATGCCGTGTCACGACGCTTGCCGCAGCCCCCTCACATGATTATGGTGCGGCAGTTTTTTAACCGTCGATTACGGCCAAAGCATGAGTGCATTTTGCGTCTTTGCGCCGTCAGGAGTTGTGCATGTTCAAGGGTTCCATTCCCGCTCTCGTAACACCGTTCACCGCCACCGGCGCGGTGGATGCGGATGGTTTCGTCGCGCATGTGGAATGGCAGATAAAAGAAGGCAGCCATGGTCTCGTGCCGGTCGGCACCACCGGCGAGTCTCCGACCCTTTCCCATGACGAGCACAAGAAAGTCGTCGAGCTCTGCATCGAGGCGGCGGCCAAGCGGGTGCCGGTGATCGCCGGCGCCGGCTCCAACAACACGACGGAAGCAGTCGAGCTCGCGCAGCATGCCGAAAAGGCTGGTGCCGATGCGATCCTCGTTGTCACGCCCTATTACAACAAGCCGACGCAGAAGGGCCTCTTCGCGCATTATGCCGCGATCGCCGAAAGCGTGAAGCTGCCGATCGTCATCTACAACATCCCCGGCCGGTCGGTCGTGGATATGAGTGTCGAGACCATGGCGGCGCTTAGCAAGGCCTATGCGAACATCATCGGCGTCAAGGATGCGACCGGCAAGATCGAGCGCGTTTCCGAACAGCGCATGGCCTGCGGTCCGGATTTCGTTCAGCTCTCCGGCGAGGACGCGACGGCACTCGGCTTCAATGCCCATGGGGGCGTCGGCTGCATTTCCGTCACGGCCAACGTGGCTCCGCGCCTCTGCGCCGAGTTCCAGGAGGCGACGCTTGCCGGTGAATTCGCCAAGGCGCTTGCCTATCAGGACAAGCTGATGCCGCTGCACAAGGCGATCTTTATGGAGCCCGGCCTTTGCGGCGCGAAATATGCGCTGAACCGCCTCGGCCGGATGAGCCGCACCGTGCGTTCGCCGCTGCTGTCGACGCTGGAGCCGGCAACCGAAGCGGCGATCGACGCGGCGCTGAGGCATGCAGGATTGATGAACTGATGGCACCCAAAGGAAGCCAGCGCACGGTCAACAAGGTTGTGGCGGAAAACCGAAAGGCCCGCTTCAACTACGAGATCGTCGACACCTACGAGGCCGGTCTGGTTCTGACCGGCACCGAGGTCAAGTCGTTGCGCGAAGGCAAGGCCAACATTGCTGAATCCTATGCGACGGACGAAGGTGGAGAGATCTGGCTGATCAACTCCTATCTGCCGGAGTATCTGCAGGCGAACCGCTTCAACCATGAAACGCGGCGGCGGCGGAAACTGCTTCTGTCGAAGCGCGAGGTCAATCGTCTGCAGGGCGCGGTCAATCGCGAAGGCATGTCGCTGATCCCGCTGCGCATCTACTTCAACGAGCGCGGTCGGGCCAAGCTCGAACTGGCGCTCGGCAAAGGCAAGAAGCTCCACGACAAGCGCGAGACCTCGAAAGAGCGCGATTGGAACCGGCAGAAAAACCGCCTGCTGAAGGATCGTGGCTAGAGCAATTCCAGGAAAAGTGCGAAACGGTTTTCCGTCCGGAATTGCGTAATTTCAAAGACTTAGATCACTTCAGTGTTTCGATGAGACAATGAAATGATCTAAGCGATCCTTGGTCCGCTAGATCGCCGCTTTAGATTTCGACGGGGTCCGCCACCGGTTCGGCCGTATGCCGCGGCGTGCGTTCGGAAGGCTCGCGGCCGATTTCGGCCCGCAGCGTTGCGAGGTCGATGAAGTGATCGGCCTGGCGACGAAGGTCGTCGGCAATCATCGGTGGCTGGGTGGACATTGTCGACACGACCGAGACCTTGCGGCCCTTGCGCTGCAGCGCTTCGACGAGTGTGGTGAAGTCGCCGTCACCGGAGAAGATGACGAGGTGATCGACGGTCTCGGACTGTTCCATCGCATCGATCGCCAGTTCGATGTCCATGTTGCCCTTGATCTTGCGGCGGCCAAGTGAGTCGGTGAATTCTTTGGCCGGCTTCGTCACGACCTTGTAACCATTGTAGTCTAGCCAGTCGATCAGCGGGCGGATCGAAGAATATTCCTGATCTTCAATGAGGGCGGTGTAGTAGTAGGCGCGCAGCAGGTAACCGCGTTTTTGAAAGGCTTTCAGGAGTTTGCGATAGTCAATGTCAAAGCCGAGGCTCTTCGATGCCGCGTAGAGATTGGCGCCGTCGATAAAAAGTGCGATCTTTTCGCGGGGATCAAACATCGTCTTTCCTTTTCAATGCCGGCGCATCAAATGCCCGCTGCCGGCCGATACGCAAAAATAAGTCGGTTACATTAATAATTGCTGATATTGCAAATAATGTAGGCTAGGCATTGCATTATTCCAGCAGGGCGCTCGCGAATATAGCTAGTTTTAGCAGTTGCTATAGATAGTCCACATCCCTGGAGTGCCTTTTCTACCAGGCGTTTTGGCGTCGAGGCCAATGATGCAACCAGATGTTTGCGGCTAAGGTTTTCCAGCCCATTATGATCGCATTTTATCACGAAGTGTGACGTTACGTGAGCGGCACTTGCAGGAAAAACTTGAACTTGTCTTGTTTTGATTGTATCCGGGCGGCTAATTCCAGAAATCGGAGCCGACGAGGCCGTCGCTAGACGGCCGTTCCGGTTTCGTGTCGTCAATCCGTGCAGCGGCGATGCCGCCGCGCTTCGAGCCCAAAAGGACAGGCAATGGCCCGCGTCACCGTCGAAGATTGCATCGACAAGGTCGATAACCGTTTCGAACTCGTTCTGCTTGCCAGCCACCGCGCGCGCCTGATTTCCCAGGGTGCCGCCATCACCATCGACCGCGACAACGACAAGAACCCGGTCGTTGCGCTGCGCGAGATCGCCGATGAGACGCTTTCTCCCGGCGACCTCAAGGAAGATCTGATCCATTCGCTGCAGAAGCATGTTGAAGTGGACGAGCCCGAGCCCGATCCGGCTTCGCTGCTTCAATCGGAAGCGGAAACCACGTTCACCGAAGTTGCCGAAGACGAAGATCAGCCGGAAGCGATCACGTTCGACCGCATGTCGGAAGAAGAACTGCTGGCCGGCATCGAAGGTCTTGTGCCGCCGGAAAAGAGCGACGACTACTGAGATCCTTCGCGGAACGACCGTTCCTGCGTGTTTTCAAAGCAGTGCGCCACTCGTATGATTGGCGCACTTTTTTATTGATTTCTTCTGGAGCGGGATGAGGAAAAGTGGATGCGGTTGTCCGCCGGCATCCCGCTCTACCTTATGAGAAACGATTACGTTTATGATTTAGGTCGTTTCGACCTAAAATCACCCTGATCCAGAGGACCGCTAGCGAATGATGCGCCAATACGAGCTCGTTGAGCGCGTGCAAAAATACAAGCCCGACGTCAATGAAGCCTTGCTGAACAAGGCCTACGTCTATGCGATGCAGAAGCATGGCCAGCAGAAGCGGGCAAGCGGCGATCCCTATATCTCTCATCCCCTGGAAGTGGCTGCGATCCTGACGGAAATGCGGCTCGACGAGTCGACCATTGCGGTCGCGCTGCTGCACGACACGATCGAAGACACGACCGCGACCCGCCAGGAGATTGATGATCTCTTCGGCGAAGACATCGGTGCGCTCGTCGAGGGGCTAACGAAGATCAAGAAGCTCGATCTCGTCACCAAGAAGGCCAAGCAGGCTGAGAACCTGCGCAAACTGCTGCTGGCGATCTCGGACGACGTGCGTGTGCTTTTGGTCAAGCTTGCCGACCGGCTGCACAACATGCGCACGCTCGACCACATGTCGGCGGAGAAGCGGGCCCGCATCTCCGAAGAAACGATGGATATCTATGCGCCGCTCGCCGGCCGCATGGGTATGCAGGATATGCGCGAAGAGCTCGAAAATCTCTCGTTCCGCCACATCAACCCGGAAGCTTTCGAGACGGTCACTAGGCGACTGGAAGAGCTTTCCCAGCGCAACGAAGGTCTGATCAAGAAGATCGAGGACGAGTTGCGCGAACTGCTTCAGGCCGAAGGCCTGAAGGCTGCGCAGGTCAAGGGCCGCCAGAAGAAGCCCTATTCGGTCTTCCGCAAGATGCAGTCGAAGTCGCTGTCCTTCGAACAGCTTTCCGACGTCTGGGGTTTCCGCATCATCGTCGATGACATCCCGTCCTGCTACCGGGCGCTCGGCATCGTGCACACCCGCTGGCGCGTTGTTCCAGGTCGCTTCAAGGACTACATCTCGACGCCGAAGCAGAACGACTATCAGTCGATCCACACCACGATCGTCGGCCCTTCGCGCCAGCGCATCGAGCTGCAGATCCGCACGCGGCGCATGAACGATATCGCCGAATACGGTATCGCGGCCCACTCGCTCTACAAGGACGGGGAGGGGAACTCGGCGGATCAGGCCCTGTCGCCGACGTCGAACGCCTATTCCTGGCTCAGGCGCACGATCGAATCCCTCGCCGAGGGCGACAACCCCGAAGAATTCCTCGAGCACACCAAGCTCGAGCTGTTCCAGGATCAGGTGTTCTGCTTCACGCCCAAGGGGCAGCTCATCGCGCTGCCGCGTGGCGCGACGCCGATCGACTTCGCCTACGCCGTACACACCAACATCGGCGACACCTGCGTCGGCGCCAAGATCAACGGCCGCATCATGCCGCTGGTCACACGCCTCAACAATGGTGACGAGGTGGAGATCATTCGCTCGGGCATTCAGGTGCCGCCGCCGGCCTGGGAAGAGATCGTCGTTACCGGCAAGGCGCGCTCGGCGATCCGCCGCGCGACGCGCGCCGCGGTTCGCAAGCAATATGCCGGCCTCGGCTATCGCATTCTGGAGCGCACCTTCGAGCGCGCCAGCAAGACGTTTTCGCGCGAAGCGCTAAAGCCGGCGCTGCATCGTCTCGGTCAGAAGGAAGTCGAAGACGCGATCGCTGCGGTCGGTCGCGGCGAGCTCTCTTCGCTCGATGTCCTGCGCGCGGTCTTCCCGGATCACCAGGATGAGCGCGTGACGGTGAAGCCGAGCGCCGACGATGGCTGGTTCAACATGCGCAGCGCCGCCGGCATGGTGTTCAAACTGCCGGGGCTTGGTAAGGATGCGAACGGCGCAGTACAGGTCGAAGGGCCGGAAGCGCTTCCAATCCGCGGTCTCTCCGGCAATGCCGAGGTGCATTTCAGCCCCGCCGGTGCCATTCCCGGCGATCGTATCGTCGGCATCATGGAAAAGGACAAGGGCATCACCATCTATCCGATCCAGTCGCCCATCCTGCAGAAATTCGACGACGAACCGGAGCGCTGGATCGATGTGCGCTGGGATCTGGACGAAGCCAACAGCAGCCGCTTCATGGCTCGGATTGCAATCAGCGCCCTGAATGAGCCGGGAACGCTGGCCGAAGTGGCTCAGGCGATCGCGACCAGCGACGTCAATATCCGCTCACTGTCGATGGGCCGCGTGGCGGCGGACTTCAGCGAGTTGCAGTTCGATCTCGAAGTCTGGGATCTGCGCCAGCTCAACCATCTGATCACGCAGCTCAAGGAGCTTCCGAGCGTGTCCACGGTGAAGCGCCTCTTCGAATGAGCCAACCGGCGCGGCGCCTGCAGGGCCGCCGTGCCGTTGCTCTACATGTCGCTGCCTCAAAAACAGGCACGAGGTGCATGGCAAAGCGGCAAGGCATGCTGTGACTGCATGGCTGCCGCCTTTTCCTGGAACTGGTGGAAAAGGGACTTCTAAACTATCTTCTGTATCGGGAGGTAAACAAAGAGGTTTGCCATGTTCAATCAGTTGAAGAAGATCACCCGCGCACTGCGCGTCCCCACTCAGGAAGAGCGCGAGCTCGCCTATCTCAATAGCTCGGTCGATCGCATCGATCTCGAGTACCGTCAGCGCCAGATCGATCGCGGCCTGTTCCGCAACTACTAAGTCGATCGCGTCCCGTCTGATGGCGGGATGCTGAAGCCATGCGTTCCGTGAATGGCTCGCCTGCGACACGTGCGCGGCGCGCCAGCGGGTTGCAAGCCGCAGGCATGACGCCTATCTTGCGGCCAGCAAACAGGCGGACGCGCCGTCTTGTGCCGGTCGCACGGCTCCAAGATGCGGTCATGACGGCAGAATGTTATTTAGACGCAGAAAACCGGTCACGATTTCCGAAAGGCTCCGCGCACTCCTGTGGCCGCGCAAGGGCTTTCGGCGTGGCCCGCGCTACATTGCCTTGCGGATCCTGCGCCTCTCCTCGACACCGCACTCGATTGCTATCGGGGTGGCTGCGGGCGCGGCGTCGTCGTTTACGCCGTTCTTCGGTCTGCACATCGTCATAGCCGTCGCCCTGGCCTTCGTGTTCTCCGGCAATCTGGTTGCCGCCGCGATCACCACCGCGCTTGCCAATCCGGTGACGATCCCGATGATCCTGACCGCGTCCTACGAGCTCGGCATCGCCATCTTGGGTGTGGAAAGCGCGCACGCCGCCAGCAGCGCCGATGTGATGCGCATGGTCGAGCACTTCGACCTTTCTGCTCTTTGGGGACCGGTCTTCAAGCCGATGCTCATCGGCTCCCTGCCGCTGGCCGCCGCCGGCGCGCTGATTTCCTATCTTGCGGCTTACCACGCTGCTCGCATCTTTCAAAAGCGACGCCGCGCGCGCACCAAGGACTTCGGATCTTCCTCATGATCATAGGCATAGGCAGCGACCTGATCGATATCAGGCGGATCGAAAACTCGCTTTCTCGCTTCGGCGAGCGCTTCGTGCAGCGCTGTTTCACGGAAATCGAGATCGCCAAGTCCGAAGGCCGGAAGAATAGGGCTGCCTCCTACGCCAAGCGCTTCGCCGCCAAGGAAGCCTGTTCGAAGGCGCTGGGCACCGGTCTCGCGCACGGCGTCTTCTGGAAGGACATGGGCGTCATCAATTTGCCCGGCGGCAAACCGACAATGAACCTCACCGGCGGTGCGGCGGAGCGTCTGGCGCAGATGCTGCCGCCCCATCACCGGGCGGCCATTCACCTAACGATCACCGACGATTTTCCTCTGGCGCAGGCCTTCGTGATTATCGAAGCGCTGCCCGTTGCCCCGGTTGAGGGAACGGTTTAGAGCATTCCGCTGGAAAACCCGGTCCGAGGCGATTGAAGGGCAGGCAGCCTGCAGCATATGGGACCGGATTGTACGCAGTTTGAAGGTGGGATCAGAGCTGCGGAAGAAAGTTAAGAGCAAGCCCCGGTGAGGGCGTTGCCATGATAAAGGAAGACACGAGCGTGGCAGAAAAGACAGAAGCGAAGCAGAGCGGTCTCTGGGAAAACGTGAAGGTCGTTATCCAGGCGCTGCTCCTGGCCGTGGTCATCCGTACCGTTCTCTTTCAGCCCTTCACCATTCCCTCGGGCTCGATGATGCCGACGCTGCTCGTCGGTGACTACATCTTCGTCAACAAGTTCGCCTACGGTTTCTCCAAGTATTCACTGCCGCTTTCTCCCGATCTGTTCTCCGGCCGCATTCTCGCCAGCGAGCCGAAGCGTGGCGATATCGTCGTCTTCCGCTTCCCGCCGAACCCCGACATCGACTATATCAAGCGCCTCGTCGGCCTGCCGGGGGATCGCGTCCAGGTGCGCAACAGCATCCTTTACATCAACGACAAGCCGGTCGACCGCGTGCCGGACGGTGCGTTCCGCGCCGACGATCAGTACGACACCGGCGGAGACGTCCCGGTCTATCGTGAGACGATGGACAACGGCGTGTCCTACGACACGCTCGACCAGTTCCCGGATTCGCGCGGCGACAACACCCGCGAATTCATCGTGCCCGAAGGCCACTATTTCATGATGGGCGACAACCGCGACAACTCGGCCGACAGCCGCTTCGACGTCGGCTTCGTCCCGGCCGAGAACCTGGTTGGCCGCGCCAGCATGATCTTCTTCTCGCTCGGCAACGACACCTCGTTCCGCGAAGTCTGGAAGTGGCCGGCGAACCTGCGTTACGATCGTCTGTTCAAGGCGGTCGAATAATGAAGTCGCGGTCGCTGAGCGCGGAGGATCGGGCAAAACTCGAGACCGTGATTGGCTATCAGTTTGCTGAGAAGGAGCGCCTGGATCGGGCGCTCACCCATTCCAGCGCCCGTAGCGCCAAAGGCTCCAATTATCAGCGCCTGGAGTTCCTGGGCGACCGGGTGCTGGGGCTCTGCGTTGCCGAACTTCTGTTCCAGACGTTTCGCGATGCAAATGAAGGCGAGCTGTCGGTGCGGCTGAACCAGCTCGTCAGGGCCGAAAGCTGCGCCATGGTCGCCGACGATCTGGAACTGCACCAGTTCATCCGCACCGGTTCCGACGTCAAGAAGATTACCGGCAAGGCGATGATGAATGTGCGCGCCGATGTGGTAGAGTCGCTCATCGCCGCCATCTATCTCGATGGGGGCCTTGAGGCCGCCCGCGGCTTCGTGCTGCGCCATTGGAAGGATCGGGCGGTCCGCGCCGACGGTGCCCGCCGCGATGCGAAGACCGAATTGCAGGAATGGGCGCATGCCAAGTTTGGCATCGCGCCGACTTACAGAACGGACGATCGTTCCGGCCCGGATCATGATCCCCGCTTCACGGTAACCGTGGAGATCGCGGGGGTCGCGCCGGAGACCGGGATCGACAGGTCCAAGCGTGGCGCCGAGCAGGTCGCCGCGATGAAATTGCTGGAACGCGAAGGCGTGTGGCGGAAAAACTCCGCCGGAAATTGACGGAAAAAATGACGGACATGGAAAAAGATACGGCCGCTGAAGGCGCGCCGACCCACTCGGGTTTCGTGGCGCTGATCGGCGCGACAAACGCAGGCAAGTCGACTTTGGTCAACCGCCTCGTCGGCGCCAAGGTTTCGATCGTCAGCCACAAGGTGCAGACGACGCGCGCGATCGTGCGTGGCATCGCCATCCACGACAACGCGCAGATCGTCTTCATGGATACGCCCGGCATCTTCAAGCCGCGGCGGCGGCTCGACCGTGCCATGGTCACGACCGCCTGGGGCGGCGCTAAGGATGCGGACGTGATCATGCTCCTGATCGATAGCGAGCGTGGCCTGAAGGGCGATGCGGAAGCGATCCTCGAGGGGCTGAAGGAAGTGCACCAGCCGAAGATCCTCGTGTTGAACAAGATCGACCAGGTGCGTCCGGAGGATCTTTTGAAGCTCGCGGCCGCGGCCAACGAGACGATCAAATTCGAACGCACCTTCATGATCTCGGCGCTGAACGGTTCGGGCTGCAAGGACCTCATGGACTATCTTGCCGAGACGTTGCCGGAAGGTCCCTGGTACTATCCGGAGGATCAGATTTCCGATTTGCCGATGCGCCAGCTCGCGGCCGAAATCACCCGCGAGAAGTTGTTTCTGCGCCTGCATCAAGAGCTTCCCTATGCCTCGCATGTCGAAACCGAGAAGTGGGAAGAGCGCAAGGACGGATCGGTCCGCATCGAACAGGTGATCTACGTCGAGCGCGAAAGCCAGAAGAAGATCGCGCTCGGCAAGAACGGCGACGCGATCAAGGCGATTTCGACGGCGTCGCGCAAGGAGATCTCCGAGATCCTCGAGCAGCCGGTGCATCTCTTCCTGTTCGTCAAGGTGCGCGAAAATTGGGGCGACGACCCCGAGCGCTTCCGCGAAATGGGCCTCGAATTCCCGCGATAGGCTTGGGCACATAGGATGCCGGCAAGGGGCAAGCCGTGCGGTGGATGCCGCCTCAGTTTGCCCTGGCCTCAGCGATCTGCCGCTTTCCCAGGGCCGGGCCGATCATCTCGATGCGGTTGGTCCAGATGTAGCCGGAAAACCGCGGCGGGACCAATTCCAGATCCTGCGTCGTATCGATCCCGGTGGTGAAGTCGCCGCCGTGATAGGGGCCGAGCAGGATGATCTCGCTTCCGGCCGCTTTCATGCGCGCGGAGAACCGATCGGGCCAACCCCAGAGAAAATGCGCGTAATTGCCGGGCACGATGACGAGCGTGTTCCTGCAGGCCTCCGGCATCAGACCGGTCCAGCCATAGCCGAGATAGCGCGTTAGGCACGCCATCGTCGACGTCCGGTCATAGCCGCGCATCCCTTCCAGGCGCTTCAGAGTCTCGCGAGTCGGTTCCTCTCCGCCATAGACTCCGAACATAGCCTGCCGCCATTGTGGCTGCGCTTCGATCAGCGTTGCGAGTGCCGCGCCCTCCTCGGTGCGCCGGCTCTTGAAGTTGACGAGAAACCTGCGGTCGGGCAGGGCAGCCAGCACCTCATCCAGCGTCGGCATCTGGCCGACGCCCTTTCCGCGGAAGGGGAAGGTCTTGCCGCCATCGGCCGTATAGCCGTAGCCGATATCGAGGCTCTTCAGCGTCGCCATCGGCGTTTCCTCGGTGACGCCCTTGGCTTCGGTCCGGCAATCCAGCGTCCAGTCATGGAAGACCGCGAATTTCTTGTCCGGGGTAAGATGCACGTCGAGTTCGACGACGTCGGCCCCGGCGTCGAAGGCAGCCTGCATGGAGGCAATCGTGTTCTCCAGATAGGAATGCTGCGGCGTGTCGATGATCGTTGCCGTACAGGTGTCGTTGCCGACATTCGTCTTCGGATAGGTCTGGTGGACGCCTCGGTGCGACAGCAGTTTCGCCGAGCCTGCCGGTGGCGTGACGAACAGCGACGTGTTCATCAGCCAGACGACGGCGGCAAACAGAACAATGGCAGCAACGAACTTCTTCATCCTGATTCTCCTCTTCGAATCCGGATTGCTCGACATTGTGGCGTCAGGATGTTGATACACGCCTCACGTGCGTGTCGCGGATTGCGAACGATGTGTCACCCGCGCGCGCGGTTGACCCTCAGCCGCGCCCTGTGAGACGTAGCTATCGCTGATTTTGCGATCCGGAGAAAAGAGATGCCGCAGCTTGTCGAAGGAAAATGGGTCAAGGGCGACGTTGCGGCCAGCGAGATGAAAGGCGGTGCATTCTACCGGGAGCCGACGCGCTTTCATCGCTGGATCACGCCGGACGGGAGCCCAGGGCCGGATGGCCAGCCGGCTCTGCCGGCCGAGGCGGGGCGCTACCGCCTGTTCGTTTCCTATCTCTGCCCCTGGGCCTCGCGCACGATTGCCTTCCGCAACCTCAAGGGATTGCAGGAGATCATCGGACTTACGGTGGCCAACCCGGTGCTCGGTGAGGATGGCTGGACCTATGACGAGCCGGTCGATGCCGGCGAGCGCGTCGGCAAGATCCGTTTTCATCATGAACTCTATGTGGCGAGCGACCCGACCTATACCGGCAAGGTCTCGGTACCGGTTCTCTGGGACATGCGCGAAGGGCGGATCGTCAACAACGAGTCCGCCGACATCATCCGCATCCTGAACTCAGGCTTTGATCATCTGACCGGCAACCGGCTCGATTTCTATCCGGAGGCGTTGCGTGGCGAAATCGATCGCTGGAATGGCCCGATCTACGAGCGGGTCAACAACGGCGTCTACCGATCCGGCTTTGCAAAGACGCAGGAAGCCTATGATGAGGCGGTGTCGAGCCTGTTCGGCATGCTCGACGAGCTCGAGGCGCATCTTACGGTCAATCGCTATCTCGCAGGCGAGTACCTGACCGAGGCAGACATCCGCTTGTTCGTCACCCTGGTTCGCTTAGATGCGGCCTATCACGGCGCCTTCAAATGCAACATCCGCCGGATCGAGGACTACCCGGCGTTGTCGAACTATCTGCGCGAAATCTATCAATGGCCGGGTATCCGCGAGAGCGTGCGCATCGATCAAATCAAACGCGGCTACTACGGCATTGCCCATATCAATCCGACCCGCATCGTTCCCGCCGGCCCGATGCTGGATTTCGATCGCCCGCATGATCGTGCTCGCTTGCGAGGGCGCGGAGTCGTTGGCGCATAGCCGCGTTTCCTCATTTGCTAAGGAAACAAATCTATGAGGGGCCATAGAGAACCCATTGCCAATCGATGGAAGCTTCCTAA
Organism: Ensifer sp. Root278; assembly: GCF_001429285.1. Taxonomy (GTDB): domain Bacteria; phylum Pseudomonadota; class Alphaproteobacteria; order Rhizobiales; family Rhizobiaceae; genus Ensifer. Next base: position 350,367 of record NZ_LMJJ01000034.1, on the reverse strand, counting down.
ATTAAATGGAAGTTCTGATGGATAGGAGCCCGATGGCGGCTGGCCTGACGAATTTCCGGCGGGGCAAGCACAAGGATCCTGACGCGCCCGCTGGATACCCGTGACGCCACGCCCGAGCCGGTTCTCGCCGCTTCCGGACGTGCTCGCGTCTGTTCGCCATGCGCGCTCACGCAACCCCCGGAAGCCCCGAAAGAGCCGGCCCTTCGCATCTCTCGTGCGCCAGGACACGTATGTAGGTCTGGTAGGGGTGAGATATGAATGCAGCATTGTTGACTTTGCTTCGCCGTCTGGTGCGCAACGGCAATCTGACGGTGACTTTTTCTTCCGGCGAACAGGTCATTTTGGGTGACGGCACCGGAAAACCGGCATCAATCCGCATCGTCGACGCGGAGGCGGAGAATGCGATCGTCCGGGACCCGGGCCTTCGCTTTGGTGAAATGTACATGGATGGGCGCGTCGTCATCGAAAGAGGTGACATTTTCGACGTGCTTTCGATCGTGAAGGCGAACGGCATCGAGAATGCGGCAAATGCCACCAACACGATCACAGGCCTGTGGCATGTGCTGCGCCAGCAGTTGGTGAGCCGCATGCCGGTCAATCGCAACCGGAACAACGTCGCCCATCACTACGATCTCGATCGCAATCTCTTCAACCTGTTCCTCGACGAGGACTGGCAATACTCCTGCGCCTATTTCCAGCCGCGGGGAATATCGCTCGACGCAGCACAGCTCGCCAAGAAGCGGCACATCGCCGCGAAGCTTCTGCTGGAGCCGGGGCAGAAGGTGCTGGAGGTCGGCTCGGGCTGGGGCGGGATGGCCATGTATCTGGCCGAATCTTCCGGAGTCGAAGTCACGGGCATCACGCTCAGCGAGGAGCAACTGAAGGTTTCCCGTGATCGTGCCGCCAGGCGCGGGCTTTCCGATCGCGTCCGCTTCGAACTGCAGGACTACCGAACCCTTGAGGGCCGGCAGTTCGATCGCATCGTTTCCGTCGGCATGTTCGAGCATGTCGGCATCGGCAACTACGGAAATTTCTTCAGCAAGATAAAGGAGCTGCTGACGCCGGAAGGCGTCATGCTGCTGCATTCGATCGGCCAGGTCTACAAGCCCTGGGCGACCAACCCGTGGATCGAAAAGTACATCTTCCCCGGCGGTTATATTCCCGCTCTCTCCGAGGTTCTGCCGTCGGTCGAGCGTATGCGGCTGCTGGTGAAGGATGTCGAGATCCTGCCGATGCACTATGCCTGGACCTTGCGGGCCTGGCGTGAGCGTTTCGTCGCGCGCCGCGAAGAGGCGGTAAGGCTCTACGACGAACGCTTCTTCCGCATGTGGGAGTTCTATCTGGCGGCTTCCGAAACGGCCTTCCTCTACGACAAACACTTCATCTTCCAGCTTCAGCTCTCGCCTTCTCTCGATGCCGTGCCGGTCACGCGCGGCTACATCGAGGAGCGGGAGCGGCAATTGATCGAGTTCGAGAAGCGTCGGCCGCCGCTCGAACCGGTCAACAATTGGGACGAGGCGCCGGCGGAAGAACACATCGAACCGGCTGCGATCGCGGTCTGATGCAAGGGCCATCCCTGTCGCTATAGGTCGACACGGGATGGCCATCTCCCATCTTCTGTGGAGTTCGGAATTTCCTCCGAAGGCCTTCACTTGGCCTCGAAGCCCTGCGCCTTTATGGTCGCCGACCAAACGACTGCCTGTTTCCGCGGATCATCTCCGATCCAAGGACAAAACGTGCAGTGCTTCCAAGCGCTGCAGGAAAGACGGAATTCCCATGGCCAACCCCGCTAAATCCATCGCCGCCATTATTGCCAGCGAAATCAAGGCAGCACCTTCGCAGGTTAAAGCCGCTGTCGAGCTGTTGGACGAGGGGGCAACGGTGCCGTTCATCGCGCGCTACCGCAAGGAAGTGACCGGCGGCCTAGACGATACGCAATTGCGTATGCTGTCGGAGCGGCTGACTTACTTGCGCGAACTCGAGGCGCGTCGGGCATCGATCCTCGAGTCGATCCGCGGGCAGGACAAGCTGACGGACGAACTGGAAGCCAAGATCGCTGCCGTCGAAACCAAGGCGGAACTTGAAGACATCTATCTGCCCTACAAGCCGAAGCGCCGCACCAAGGCTGAGATCGCCCGCGAGCGTGGCCTCGCGCCGCTGGCGGAAGCGATTCTGGCCGATCGCTCCGTCGCGCCGGCCGATCGCGCAACGGCCTTCCTGACCGCCGAGGTGGTTGATGTGAAGGCGGCGCTTGATGGCGCGCGCGACATCATCGCCGAAGGCATGACCGAAAACGCCGATCTGCTTGGCCGCCTTCGCAATCATATGAAGGGCGCCGCCTTCCTGCGCGCCAAGGTCGTCGACGGCAAGCAGGAGGCCGGCGCCAAGTTCTCCGACTATTTCGACCATTCCGAGCGCTGGGCGACGACGCCCGGTCACCGGGCGCTGGCGATGCTGCGTGGTTGGAACGAAGAGGTTCTGTCCGTTGATATCGTCGTCGATCAGGACGACACGTCGCCGGTAAAGCCGGTCGAGCGCATGATTGCCGCCGCCTACAATGTCGGCGCCCATCTGCCGGGTGACAAATGGCTGGCCGAGATGATCGGCTGGACCTGGCGCGTGAAGCTCTCCATGTCGCTGTCGCTCGACCTGATGCGTGAACTGCGCGAGCGTGCCGAAGAGGAGGCGATCCACGTCTTCGCCCGCAACCTCAAGGACCTGCTGCTTGCCGCGCCTGCGGGATCGCGGGCCACGATGGGCCTCGATCCGGGCATCCGCACCGGCGTCAAGGTCGCGGTGGTCGACGGCACCGGCAAGCTGCTCGAAACGACGACCGTCTACCCGTTCCCACCGAAGAACGACGTTCGTGGCACGCAGGCCGAGCTCGCCTCGCTGATCCGCAAGCACAAGGTGGAGCTGATCGCGATCGGCAACGGAACCGGCAGCCGTGAGACCGAAAAGCTCGTTGCCGACATGCTCCTGCAACTGCCGGCGCCGAAGCCGACCAAGGTCATCGTTTCCGAAGCCGGCGCCTCGGTTTACTCGGCATCTGAAACGGCCGCCTTGGAATTCCCCGGCCTCGACGTTTCGCTGCGTGGTGCAGTCTCGATCGCCCGCCGCTTGCAGGATCCGCTGGCCGAGCTTGTGAAGATCGAGCCGAAGTCGATCGGCGTTGGCCAGTACCAGCACGACGTCGACCAGTCGAAGCTCAGCCGCTCGCTCGATGCGGTGGTGGAAGACGCGGTGAACGCCGTCGGCGTCGACGTCAACACGGCGTCGGCACCGCTGCTTGCCCGGGTGTCCGGCCTCGGCAAATCCTCGGCCGAGGCGATCGTCGCGCATCGTGACGCGACCGGGCCGTTTGGAAGCCGCAAGGAACTGTTGAAAGTGCCGCGGCTCGGCGCGCGCACCTTCGAACAGTGCGCAGGCTTCCTGCGCATCCCGAACGGCAAGGAGCCGCTCGATGCCTCCTCCGTCCATCCGGAAGCCTATGGCGTCGCCAAGAAGATCGTGGCCGCCTGCGGGCGCGACGTGCGCGCTCTGATGGGCGACAGTGTCGCCCTGAAGCAACTCGACCCACGGACCTTCGTGGACGAGCGCTTCGGCTTGCCGACCGTCAAGGACATTCTCGCCGAACTCGAAAAGCCGGGCCGTGACCCGCGCCCGAGCTTCAAGACCGCGACCTTTGCCGAGGGCATCGACGACATCAAGGACCTGAAGGTCGGCATGCAGCTCGAGGGCACCGTCACCAACGTCGCGGCTTTCGGTGCCTTCGTCGACATCGGCGTCCACCAGGATGGCCTCGTCCACGTGTCTCAACTCGCGGACCGTTTCATCAAGGACCCCCATGAAGTGGTGAAGGCCGGGGATGTCGTGACTGTCCGCGTCACTGAGGTGGATGTCGCCCGCAAGCGCATCGGCCTGACGATGCGGAAGGATGGTGGCGCTGAGTCAGGCCGCGAGGCCCGTGGCAGCGCACCGAATGGCGGCAACCGTGGCGCGCCCACGCGCCCGCAGAAGCCGCAAGCGCCGTCGCAGGGCGCCTTTGGTGCGGCCCTGATGGAGGCGATGAAGCGCAAATAGCAGCTTCGGCATCGGTTCTGCAGCGCCGCGCGTCATTACGACGCGCGGCGTCTCCGATGGATGGTCTATAATTTAGATAATTGTAATAATCGCGGCTTTCCGCCATACTCTCTCCATCGTGGCAACTGCGCTGTTTTGTGAGCAGTGCGCCGATGGAGCAGCCGGATTTACGGCGGAAAAGGTTAGCGGAAACTCCTCCTCCGCCGGGCATCCGGTGAAAGGAGTTGCGTGATGGTACGCAAGGTGATCCGCGGCTTCGCGCTGGCCGCCCTTCTGGCAGCCGGGGTGACGGCGCGCCCGGTCCCCGCAGTTTCGCAGGCCCCGATAAATTGCGCGAACCGATCCGAGGTGATCGAGTTTCTGGCGCGGCAGTATCGGGAAAAGCCAGCCGCGACGGCGCTCATCAATCCTCAGGCGATCCTGGAAGTCTATGCGGCCGACAACGGCAGCTGGACATTGATCGTCACGGACGTCAACGGCCGTAGCTGCGTCATCCTTGCCGGCAAGAGTTGGGAAGCTCTGCCGCCGCTGCCAGTTCCAAAAGCATAGTCGGCCCTCCCGCCAGCCGAAGCCCTCAGAGGGGCCGGCCGATGCTGGAATAGGCAAAGCCGTGCTTGGCAACCTCGTCCTGGCGGTAGATGTTCCTGAGGTCGACGAGAATAGGCGTCTTCATCGCGGATTTCAGGCGGCGGAAGTCAAGCGCGCGGAACTCGTTCCATTCCGTTACGATCACTAGCGCATCCGCTTCGTTGGCCGCCTCATAGGGATCGCTGGCATAGTCGATGCCGTCGATGATCTTCTTGGCGTTCTCCATGCCTTCCGGGTCGTAGCCGATAATGTGGGCGCCGGCATCCCGCAGCGTCTGCACGATGGCGATCGCCGGACTGTCGCGCATGTCGTCGGTGTTCGGCTTGAAGGTGAGGCCGAGGATCGCGATCGTGTGCCCGCGCACGTCGCCGCCGGCAGCCGCAATCACCTTGCGGCCCATTGCCCGCTTGCGGTTGTCGTTGATCGCAACCGTGGTCTCGACGAGCCGGACGGGCGCGTCATGGTCCTGCGCGGTCTTGACCAGGGCCAGCGTGTCCTTCGGGAAGCACGAGCCGCCATAGCCGGGGCCCGCATGCAGGAACTTCGAGCCGATGCGGCCATCGAGGCCGATGCCGCGGGCGACGTCCTGGACATTGGCGCCGACCTTTTCGCAGAGGTCGGCCATCTCGTTGATGAAGGTGATCTTCATCGCCAGGAAGGCATTGCCGGCATACTTGATCAGTTCGGAGGTGCGGCGTGACGTGAACACGAGCGGCGACTGGTTGAGATAGAGCGGCCGGTAAACCTCGGTCATGACGTCACGCGCCCGCGCATCATCGTCGACAACACCGATGACGATCCGGTCCGGCCGCTTGAAGTCCTCGATCGCCGCACCCTCGCGCAGGAATTCCGGATTGGAGACGACGGCGAAATCGGCGTCAGGATTGGTTTCGCGAATGATGCGCTCGACCTCATCGCCCGTGCCGACCGGAACGGTGGATTTGGTAACGATGACGGTGAACCCCCTGAGGTTCTCGGCGATCTCGCGGGCCGCTGCATACACGTAGGAGAGGTCGGCATGACCATCGCCGCGGCGGGAAGGGGTGCCGACCGCGATGAAGATCACATCGCTGTCGGCGACGGCGGACACGAGATCGGTCGTGAACGACAGTCGACCCGAGGCGACGTTGCTGGCCACCAGATGGTCGAGGCCGGGTTCGAAGATCGGAATACGCCCCTGCATCAGCGCGTCGATCTTGCTCTCATCCTTGTCGAGACAGACGACGTCGTGACCGAAATCCGCAAAACACACACCCGAAACGAGGCCTACATAACCGGCGCCGATCATTGTGATTTTCATAGGCTCTTTCCTTTGTTGTCTGGCGAGCTCTTGTCCGCGAACGCGGAAACCATGCTGGTTTGCACGTATCTATGCCTGCGAGGCCGAGGATCCGGCTTTCCCGCCAGCATTGTAGTATTCCTCATACCAGGCGGCAAAGCGCGCCACGCCTTCTTCCACCGGGATTGAGGGTCTGAAATCTGTCAATGCCTCCAGAAGATCAGGGGAGGCATAGGTGCGCGGCACGTCGCCCTGCTGCATCGGCAGCATGTTGCGCAGTGCCGGTTTGCCGACGGCCTTCTCGACCGTTTCGACGAACGTCATCAGTTCGACCGGCTGGCCGCCGCCGACGTTGACGACACGGAACGGTCCTTGGCGCGACAGCGTGTCCTCGGCCTTCTCGGATGGCACGCGGTTTTCTTCCGCCGGTGCCACGTGCGAGAGCCTGAGGATGCCTTCGACGAGGTCGTCGATATAGGTGAAGTCGCGGCTCATACGGCCTTCGCCATAAATGTCGATCGGCTGCCCCTTGTGGATGGCGTCGACGAACTTGAACAGCGCCATATCAGGCCGGCCCCAGGGACCATAGACCGTGAAGAAGCGGAAGGCGGTGGTTGGAACCTTGTAGAGATGGGCATAGCTATGCGCCATCAGTTCCATCGATTTCTTGGTGGCGGCATAGAGCGTCATCGGCTCGTCGGCGCGATCGGTCTCCGCAAACGGGATCTTCTCGTTGGCGCCGTAGATCGAGGACGTCGAAGCGAGCATCAGGTGCTTCGGGCCGAGTTCCCGCGCCAGTTCCAGGATGTTCCACGAGCCGATGAGGTTGGAATCGACATAGGCCTTGGGATTTTCAAGGCTGTAGCGGACGCCGGCCTGGGCCGCGAGGTGGATGATGACCTCGGGCTCGGCAATCTCCGCCGCATGGTTGAGCGCCGCCCGATCCTCAAGCATGCCGACGACAGCCTTGAAGCCGTTCGAACGCGCCAGGATCTCATGCCGGCGCTGCTTCAGCGTCACGTCGTAATAGGGCGTCATGCCGTCGAAGCCGACCACGAAATGTCCTTCGTCGATCAATCGCTTGGCGAGATGAAAGCCGATGAAGCCCGCGGTGCCGGTGATGAGGTAGCGCACGACCATGTCCCCAGATTGTGTTGTCAGGGCGTTCTTACGAAGAAAGCCGGGCAATGGAAAGTCGAAACCATCACTCCGACGGTTGGTCCAGCCCCTGTTGCAGGGCGGAGAGGACCGACATCGCGTGCCCCGCATATTGGCTGATCCAGCGGTCGTGAATGGCTTGGATCGGCAAAGCGTTCAGGTGGTTCCAGCGCTCGCGGCCCTCGCGGCGAACGAGCACGAGTTCTGCCTCTTCCAGCACCTTCAGATGCTGCATGACGGTGCAGCGATCGAGATTGCCGAATTGTTCGCAGAGCATGCCCGTCGTCTGCGGCGCGTGCTTCATGGCGTCGAGCATCTGGCGGCGCAATCCATTGGCCAAAGCTTTGAAAACGAGATCGTCTTTCGATTCGGTTGACATGTTATGTTTTTATAACATATTCTGTTCGGGCTCAATAGGAGGAACATCAGATGCCCTTCGAATTCCGTGTGAATGGACGGATCGATCGCCCGGTCGCCCAGGTATTCGATGCCGTCGTCAATCCGGATCAGCTCAGTCGCTATTTCGTCACCCTTGGCGGCATCAGCGGGCCGCTGGTCGCCGGGGCTACGGTCAAATGGTGGGGGCAGGTGCCGGTCCAGGTCGAGGCGGTCGAGCAGAACGAGCGGATCGTCTTTCGCTGGGACGCCATGGTCGCCAAGGGCGAGGAGCCCTACCAGACCCGTGTGGAGATGCGTTTCCAGTCGCTGGATGACGGCGCCACTATGGTGACGATCGCCGAAAAGGGATGGCGTGAGAACGGGCAGGGGCAGAAGGGGTCTTATGTCAACTGCGAAGGCTGGTCGCAGATGCTTGCCTGCATGAAGGCCTGGCTCGAATACGGCATCAACCTGCGCCAGGGCTATTACCTCAGCGAACTCTCAGGCAAGCCGGCACTCGAGCCGCAAGCCTGAGCCAGCCGGCGCCCGGCATCCCGCTCCGAATGCGGGCGCGAAATTATCGGCAATCGAAACACAAACAATGAGCCGCGTCGGCAGGCGCCGGGCGGCAATAGGAGATTGCGTCATGACGAAAATTACAGGCGGCATCAATATCGCGGTGAAGGTTCCCTCGCATCAATACGAGGCAGTCGTCGCCTTCTATCGCGACACGGTCGGCCTCGAACCCATCGAAGAAAAGCTGCCGGCCATCGGGTTCAAGCTTGGGCCCAACCAACTCTGGATCGACGAGGCGCCGAACTACAGCCAGGCCGAGGTCTGGCTCGAACTCTTTACCGATGACCATGTGGGCGCGCTTGATCACCTCGCCGCCAGGGGCGTTGTGCGCTGTGATGCCGTGGAAGATCTCGGCGAAGGTTTTCGCGGCGGCTGGATCATGAACCCGGCCAATATCGTGCACATGGTGCGGACGCCGGACGCCTGGTAGGCGCCCGGCATTCCGTCAAGCAGGTATCAGTAGGCCGGCGGCAGGCCGCCGTTCGAAACGCTCGCCATCGGCACGCCGCCGGCCGGTTCGGTCATCGGCGGTTCCGCCTGCAGGACGACGACGCGCGAATCGAGCGGGACGCGGCTGTAGAGATCGATGATATCGGGGTTGAAGAGACGGATGCAGCCGCTCGAGACGGCTTTGCCGACCGACCAGGCCTCGGTCGTGCCGTGGATGCGGAACAGCGTGTCGCGGCTGCCCTGGAAGAGATAGAGCGCGCGCGGCCCGAGCGGGTTGCGCACGCCCGGCTCCATGCCGCCGGCAAGCGGGCCGTAGCGCTCCGGCTCGCGTGCCACCATGTCCTGTGTCGGCGTCCAGCGCGGCCATTCCGCCTTGCGCGCAATGCGCGCCTCGCCCTCGAACTCGAGGCCCGCCTTGCCGACGCCGATTCCGTAGCGCATCGCCATGCCGCCATCCTGGACCAGGTAGAGGAAGCGGTTCTGGGTATCGATCACGATCGTGCCCGGCGGCTCGTGCGTCTGGTAGGCGACCTGCTGGCGCAGATAGCGCTTGTCGACCTTGCTGATGTCGATCGCATCCAGCGGGAACTTTTCGTTGGGTAGCGGCCCGTACATCGCCACATAGTATGGATCCGGTCCCTTCGGCTTGGCTGGCCCCGACGTGGTGACGCAACTGGCGAGCGTCGAGGTGGCGAGAAGAAGGGCGAAGAGCTGCGCCAGGCGGCCGGCGCTGTTCCGGGACACACACATACTGAAATTTTGATCCTGCTGATTGTCATTTTGGGCGGGAGGCACGGCTTTTGCCGCTCTTCCGTTCTAATGTCAAAGACGGCGTCGGGGCGGCGACAGCATGTCGCAAATGAGGCAACCAGTGAGTGTGGCCGAAAGGCGACAATCGGCCGGGTCACGCTGGCTATCGCAACATCGCTTGATCCGCTTTCGACCGCGGGTGTATGCCATATCCATGCAATGGAGCGATCAGGCTATTATTCTCGGCATACGACGGCACGGCGAAAGCTCTGCCATCGTGGAGGTCATGAGCGCCGCCCACGGCCGGCATCTCGGCATGGTGCGCTCGGGCCGCTCGCGCATCATGCAGCCGGTGTTGCAGCCGGGAAATTCGGTGGAAGTCACCTGGCGCGCGCGGCTTGACGAGCATATGGGCGAATTCCGCATCGAGCCGGTGGAACTGCGCGCTGCTCGTTTGATGGAAACGGCAACCTCGGTCTATGGCATCCAGGCGCTCGGAGCACTCCTGCGGCTGCTGCCTGAGCGTGACCCGCATCCGCATCTCTACGAGGCGCTGACTGTCATCGTCGATCATCTCGCCGATCCGGCCGATGCCGGAGAATTGTTCGTGCGCTTCGAGCTCGCGGTTCTCAACGATCTCGGCTTCGGGCTCGATCTGACGGAATGTGTGGCAACCGGCGCCCGCACCGAGCTTGTCTATGTGTCGCCGAAATCGGGCAGGGCGGTTTGCCGCTCGGCCGGGGAGCGTTATGCCGACCGTATGCTGGCGCTGCCGGAATTCCTTTCCGCCGAAGCACGCCGGGCTGCCGATCACGACAGCCTTGCCGCCGCCTTCCGCCTGACCGCCTTCTTCCTCCACCGCCATGTCTATGAGCCGCGCGGCCTCGACGTTTCTTCCGCGCGCGACGGCTTCGTCCATGCGGCACTCAAAGCGCTGAAAGCGCAATCCTCAGCCGCCTGATCCCCAGGAGTTATCAATGTATCAAGAACTTTATCCCGGCATGTCCGTATCCGGCATCGGCGTGCTGTCGCTCGACCGCGTCGCCCGCGACGGCGGCCTCAAAGCGATGCAGGACCTGCTGAGCGGCGAGCTGCCGGCGCCGCCGATGTCGAAGACGCTGAAGTTCGGACTGAGCGAAGTCGAAGAGGGCCGGGTGGTCTTCAAGGGATTTCCGACCGAAGAACATCTCAATCCGCTCGGCACGGTGCATGGCGGATGGACGGCGACGATCATGGACTCGGCGCTCGGCTGCGCGGTTTTCACCACGGTGAAACCCGGCGAGGCCTATACGACGGTCGAATTCAAGGTCAACCTCGTCCGGCCGCTACTGCCGGGCATGGGCGAGGTCTTCTGCGAGGGGCGCATCGTGCATCGCGGCCGAACGATCGCGACTTCGGAAGCCTGGCTTCGCGATGGAAACGGCAAGCTGCTGGCCCACGGCACCGAAACCTGCGCGATCTTCCCGATCGACAATCTGCGGCGTTAAGAAGCAATTTCCAGGAAAAGTGCGAAGCGGTTTTCCGTCCGGAATTGCGTCGCTTCAAATACATTTCCAGGAAAAGTGCGAAGCGGTTTTCCGTCCGGAATTGCGGCGTCAAATAAAACTCCAGAAACAAGAAACGCCGCGCAGTAGCGCGGCGTTCTTCTTTGCGATCGCAGCTTTTGTCAGCCGATACGGCCGCCGCCCTGCTTGGTCACCGCGACGACGGCCGGGCGCACCGGCATGTCATCCCTAAAATCAGGCCAGCGGGTTGCTGGCGTCTCGAAAGTGGCAAGACCGGCGTCGCCCGGGTGCTGGACGGCCAGGAAGAAGGTGTCCGACGTCGGGTTGAAGCAGGGACCGCACATTTCAGCGCCAACCGGCACGCGGAAGAAGAGCTTCGACGTGCCGCGGGCATTGCCGTCCGTGTCGATCGCCCAGATGCCGTCGGTGCGGCCAGTTTCCTTCTGGTTGTTGCCGTCGGTCGAAACCCAGAGGCGGCCGTCGGTGTCGATGGCGCAGTTGTCGGGCATGCCAAACCAGCCGTTCTTGGTGGTCGCCGTCGAGAACGAGGCGCCAACCTCGGCAACGGCGGGATCGCCGCACTTCAGCAGCACGTCCCAGCGGCTCTTGAGCGACGCGAAGTCGCCGTCGGTCTCGGTGATCTCGACGATGTGGCCAAAAGCGTTCTTGGCGCGCGGATTGGCGGCGTCGACTTCTTCTGCCTTGCGCTTGGTGTTGTTGGTCAGCATCACGTAGACCTTGCCCGTCTTCGGGTTCGGCTGAACGTCCTCCGGGCGATCCATCTTGGTGGCACCGAGCGCGTCGGCGGCGAAGCGGGTGTTGATCAGCACGTCCGCCTGCGAGGCGAAGCCGTTGGCTTCGGTCAGCGGGCCTTCGCCGTGGGTAAGCGGCATCCAGGTGACGGTGCCGTCCTCGTCGAACTTGGCGACATAGAGCGTGCCTTCGTCGAAGAGGTCCATGTTGGCGGCGCGATCATCAGGGTTGAAGGCGCCCTTGGTCACGAACTTGTAGACATAGTCGTAACGCTCGTCGTCGCCGGAATAGAGCACGACGCGCCCATCCTTGTTGACGATCGATTCACAGCCTTCGTGCTTGTAGCGGCCGAGTGCGGTGCGCTTCTTCGGTACCGAGGTCGGATCCAGCGCGTCGACCTCGACGATCCAGCCGAAGCGATTGGCTTCGTTCGGTTCCTTGGAGACGTCGAAACGGTCGTAGAAGGAGGCCCATTCGTACTGGCCGCCCGGTGCGCCCAGGCGCTTGAGCTGCTTGTACTCCGGGTGGTCTTCGGCGAGCTCGCCGCCGAAATAGCCGTTGAAGTTTTCTTCGGCCATCATGTAGGTGCCCCAGGCGGTGACCCCGCCGGCGCAATTGTTGATCGTGCCGAACACCTTCTTTCCCGTCGGGTCGGACGGCGTCTTCAGGCGGTCATGACCGGCGGCCGGCCCGGTGATCTGCATCTCGGTGTTGACCGTGATGCGGCGATTGTTCTTGCCGTCGAGAACCGGCTGCCACTTGCCGTCGACCTTGCGGATCTCGATGATCGTGCCGCCATGGGCGGCCATTTCGATGTCGACCAGTTTCTTGGTGTACTCACCGAGAACGACCTTCTCTTCCTCGACTTCCTTGCCGTCCTTCGTCACCTTTTCCTTCACGACGCTGGCGAAGGCCGGGAACATCAGCTCGGCATTGGTATATTCGTGGTTGACGACCAGGAGGCCATGGTCGGCGCTGCCGTCGAGCGGAATGAAGCCGACATAGTCGTTGTTATAGCCGAACAGCTTTTCCTGGGCAGCGGCCGTCTGGTTCTTCGGGTCGAACTCCGGGCTATCCGCGAAGATCTTGTCGCCCCAGCGCAGCAGGATGTCGGCATCGTAACCCTCGGCGACGTGGTGCTTCTCGTCGACGCCGGCTTCGATCTCGGTGAAGTCGAAGCGCGAACCTTCCTCGGCGCGTGCTTCTTGTGCGGTCAGGAGAGCCAGCGGGCTGACCGTCGTCGAAATCGCGGCAACGGCGAGCGAGCCGCCGATGAAGGAGCGGCGCGAGAAACGGCGATGGATGATGTCGCCCATCGTCGGGTTGGTGGAACAGTTGTGGCCAATGTCTTCCAGCTCTTCCCTGCGTTCCGTCAGCGTCTTGAATTCGGTCTCTTCCGTCTGGCCGAGATGCTTGTCCATGATCGGGTCTCCTGGTTGAACGATGGAAACCACCGCGCTGAGACAGCGGTGTTCATCCGCCTGTACCAGTTGCCCGGTGACAGTTCTGCGACATTTCCGTGAAGAGATTACAGCGCTCGGCCGTCTATTGTATGTTTCCTGAAATCCCATTCGATTTCAGGATAAAAACATGCAGCTACAGGGACCTTTGTGCGTCTGATAAGACGCGCGGCGCTGTAGAGATTTGGCGAGCGTACAAAAGTTTGTATGGTTGCGCCGAGCACGCCGGTGCGACCGTCAGGGGTATACATGTTCGAACTCTTTGCTTTTCTTGCCTTTATCCTCGCTCTTTCCGCCTTCGCCGGCGGTCGCAAGACGGCCGAGCGGCTGGGGGCTGAAATCTCCGCGCTGAAGGCCGAGGTCGCAAAGCTGAAGACCTCATCGGGCGAAGGCGTTCAGGCCGAAGCGACGACCGAAGAGCTCGCCGCCGCGCCCGAATCGCCGGTGGAACCGGAGACGGTCGAGGAGACTGCGATCGGCCTGACGGCCGGCGCGCGCGAGGGTGCCCGGATCTTCGGCGAAGTGGAGAAGGCGGCGGAAGACATCGAGGGTGGCGAGACCATTGCCGCCAGCACAGAAGCGCCACAGCCGGTACCGGCTGCGCTCCGTCAGACCGAAAGCCTGGAAAGCCGCCTCGGCGCGCGTTGGGCGGTCTGGGTCGGCGGCATTGCGCTCGCGCTCGGCGGCGTCTTCATGGTCAAATATTCGATTGATGCCGGCCTCCTGAGCCCGGCGGTTCGCCTGACGCTTGCCGCCCTGTTCGGCCTCCTGTTGATGGCCGCAGGGGAGGTCATCCGCAGGCGTGCGGTGCCTGTCATCGCCAATGAATTCCAGAACGCGATGATCCCCGGCATCCTGACTGCGGCCGGTGCCGTCACCCTGTTCGGTGTCGCCTATGCCGCCTATGGCATCTACGGCTATATCGGCACGGGCGCGGCATTCGTTCTGCTGGCCGCGACCTCGCTGGCGACCGTTGGTCTGTCGCTGCTGCATGGGCAGGCGCTCGCCGGCCTCGGTCTGCTTGCCTCGCTCGCAACCCCGGCACTCGTCTCGAGCGACGAACCGCGCCCCTGGGTCCTCTTCGGTTTCCTCTCGGTCGTCTGGCTGGCGACTTTGCTCGCGTCGCGGCTGCGGACTTGGACGGTAGTGCCGACCCTTGCCAACGTCGGCATCGGGCTTTGGGGGCTTGCCTATATCACTGCGGCCTCGCCATTCGAACCGCTGCCGGTCACATTTGCGCTGTTGGTGATGATCGTCGGCATCGGCCTCGTCTGGCCAGGTGCTACGGAAGCTGCTCCCGCGCCCGAAGTGCCTGAGGGTGCGCAGCGGCGCGGCGCCGTTGCCGGACAGTGGGAACGGTTGTTTATCCCGCCGCATGCGGCAATCTCCATTTCCGCGGCCATCGCCGCCACGGTGCTTGCGCTCCTTCTGATCAGCCCGGCGGTTTCCGCGGCGACGTATCCGGTGACGGAGTTTGCCGTTGTCATTGCTGTCCTCGCTGCCTTGGGAGCCTGGCGAGCGACGGCGGTCTATCCCGCCGTACTTTCCGCCGTCGGCGCAGTCGCCGGCGTCTGGAGCCTGACGGCGCTGAGTGGCGTGCTCGCCTATCTCGATCCCTCGCTTGCCGACGCTCTGCCGACGATCGTGCTGCCTGGCCGCACCGCCATGATCACGGCAATGCTGCTTGCGGCGCTGTTCGTGTTGCTCGGCGGCTTCGTGCTATCGCGCCGCCTCGTCACCCATCCGCATTATTCGACCCTTTGGGCCGGCATCGCCGCGGTTGTCCCGATCGCCCTGACGGCGATGTCGTTCCTGATGACCGGCAACTATGCCTTCGATCTGCCGCACGGCCTGTTCTCGCTCTTCGCCGGAGCCGCGCTGCTCGCGTTAGTGGACTGGCTTTACCGCCGCGGCGGCGAGGCGGAGGCGCGCGATATCACGGCTGGATTACTGGTCGCCGGTTCGTTCGCGTTCTTTGTCCTTGCCCTTCATGCCTGGACCGATGGGCTCGTCACCACACTTGCGATTGCCGTGCTCGGAACAGCCTATGCGCTCGCGACACGCATCCGCACCTGGCCGATCCTGCCCTGGATGACCGGTGCTGCGGCTGTGGTCGTTCTCGGGCGCATCGCCTGGGAGCCGACGATCGTCGGTGCTGGCAATCTCGGCACCACGCCTGTCTTCAACGCGCTCCTGCCGGGCTACGGCATTCCCGCCGCGCTCCTCGCCGGCTCCGCCTATTTCCTGAGATCCTGGTCGAACACACGAGTACGCAACCTCCTGCAGGCGCTCGCCAGTCTCTTCGTGCTCTTGACGCTCGCGATCCTCGTGCGTCACGCGATGAACGGCGGCGTGCTCGACAGCGCTGTGCCGACGCTCGGCGAGCAGTCGATCTACACGCTGCTGGCGATCGGCGCCTCGGCGATCTTCATGAGCCTCGACATGAAGTCGCCGAGCCCGGTCTTCCGCTATGGCGGCATGGGCCTCGGCGTACTTTCGATGTTGTCGGTGCTTTCGGCGCATCTCCTCGGCCTCAACCCTTACTTCAGCGGCGAGCTTCTCGGTCATATCCCGTTCTTCGATCTCCTGCTGATCGGCTATCTGCTACCGGGGCTCGGCTATGCGGGGCTGGCCTGGTATGCGCGTGACAAGCGGCCGTTGCCCTATGTCATGGCGCTTGCGGTCAGCGGCGCTGTGCTGGCCTTCGCCTGGGCGAGCCTCACGGTCCGCCGTGCATGGCAGGGGGAAGACATCGCGGATTGGAAGGGTTTCCTGCAGGGGGAGACCTACACCTATTCGGTTGTCTGGCTGCTGCTGGGCGTGTTGCTGCTCGTGCTCGGTTCGCGTTTCCATGCCAAGAGCATTCGCATCGCTTCGGCCGTTCTCGTCTTCGTCGCTGTCCTGAAGGTGTTCCTGATCGACATGTCCAACCTCGAAGGTTTCCTGCGGGCCCTGTCCTTCATCGGCCTTGGCGGGGTATTGATCGGGATAGGGCTCTTCTATCAGAAGATCCTGTCCGGTGTCGGCGTCGCATCGACGGCGCCGACAGATCCTGCCGAACAGCAATAGGACGTCATGACACATATTTCGAAACTGGCGGCAGCCTTCGCGCCGCATGAGGATCTCGCCGCGGTGCTGCTGCCGCATGCCTTTGCCGCCGATGACGGCTCGCATGATGCCGCGC
Organism: Ensifer sp. Root278; assembly: GCF_001429285.1. Classification (GTDB taxonomy): domain Bacteria; phylum Pseudomonadota; class Alphaproteobacteria; order Rhizobiales; family Rhizobiaceae; genus Ensifer. The sequence continues at coordinate 334,203 of NZ_LMJJ01000034.1, read as the reverse complement.
ATCTGATCCGCGTCTGGAAGAATGCTGCGCGCATCCACGCGGAGGAGGGCGGCGATACGCGTTCGCTCGCCGCCGCCGTCCTGCTCCATGATTGCGTCTCGGTCGAGAAGAACTCGCCCTTGCGCACCCAGGCATCACGTCTGGCGGCGGAGAAGGCGACCGGCATTCTGCAGGAACTCGGCTGGGGTACGGGAGAGACCGGCGCCGTGGCGCACGCCATCCTGACCCACAGCTTCTCCGCCAACATTGCACCGGAGACGCTGGAGGCGAGGATTCTTCAGGATGCCGACCGGCTGGATGCGATCGGTATGGTCGGCGCCGCCCGCTGCTTCTATATCGCCGGGCGCATGGGCAGCGGTCTCTATGACCCGCTCGATCCGCTGGCGGAGGCAAGGGAACTCGATGACAAGGCGTTCGCCATCGATCATTTCGAGACCAAGCTGTTCCGGTTGGCCGATGGCTTCAAGACCGAAGCTGGCCGCCGATTGGCGGCGGAGCGCGAGGAGCGCCTGCGCGACGTGCTTGCCATGATGCTCGATGAAATCTAATTCTTTCAAGATATTGCCGCTATCCCGTGAATCGGATCGTCAGGCGCTTGAATCTATTTTTGAACATGAAGGAATTGTCCATGAAGGTGACCGGTCTCAACATTCATCCGCTGAAAAGCGGCCGCGCCATCGCCCGTGAGACGGTTACCGTCAACCTCGATGGCGTCGAGGGCGACCGGCGCTTCATGCTGATCGAGCCGGACGGGCGCTTCATCACCCAGCGCGAATTGCAGGCGCTGGCGAAGGTCGAAGCCAGCCACATCGATGGCGGTGTGCATCTTAGGATGGGCGACCGGGAAACCTCGGTACGCTTTGATCCGGATCGCCGGCTGAACGTCCAGGTCTGGGGCAGTGAAGTCGATGCCGCCGTTTCCGACGATACGGCGGATGAGACGCTGTCCGCATGGTTCGGCCGCCCGGTCAAGCTTGCCCACATGGACGCCTCGGCCGAGCGCTTGGTCGGTGCCGAGTGGGCCGGCACCGCAGCGCCTGTCGGCTTTGCCGATGGGTTCCCGGTCCTGATCACGACGACCGGCTCGCTCGCCGATCTCAACCGGACCCTCGCCGAAAAGGGCCAGGAGCCCGTCGGCATGGACCGGTTCCGCACCAACATCCTCGTCGATTGCGACGACGCCTGGGATGAGGATTTCTGGGAAAGCGTCGAGATCGGCGGCATTCGGTTCGATCTCGTCAAGCCCTGCGCCCGCTGCATCATGACGACACAGGATCAGATCACCGGCGAGCGTATTGGCGGCAACCCGATCCAGGGACTGGCCGAAAAGCGCATGTCCTCCGATCGGCGCGTGCCCGGCGTGCTCTTCGGCTGGAACGCGGTGCCGCGCAGCGAAGGCACCCTCAAGCTTGGCGATGAGGTCAAGGTCACCGGCCGGCGCGGTGAACGCTGGCCGATGAAGGTGCGTGCTTCGGCTTAAATCGGACGCAACTCCGGACGGAAAGCCGTTTCACATTCTTCTCGGAATTGCTTCCGGGCCGCATCACGCCCAGGGCGTGATTCCGAGAAGCTTGGCGCCGAGATCCGAGAGGCTGGCGGGGGAGGCATTGAGCTTTTCCCATTGGCGCGGGTCGCCGGGAAAGGCGTCACGCTTGGGGTGGTCGAGTTCCCGCCACAGCCGCACCCGTTCCTCGCGCTCGGCGACATTGTCCCATTCCGCCGGATGCATCGAGATATATTGCGCCATCCGCACACGGTCGTCGGAGTGGTTGGGGCGCACACCATGGGCGAGCAGGCTGTTGAAAATCATCAGGTCGCCCGCCTCCATCTCGATGTTAACAGTCGAGAGACCGGCCATGTCGGGGTGCATCGGGTCGCGGTCGGCAGCTTGCGTCTTCTCCCAGCTTTCGAAGTTTTCGAAGAGTTCCGGCACGCATTGGAAGCCGCCGACGTCGCCGTCCTGTTTCTTCAGGCTCAGCACGCCCTGAACGCCGATCGGCAGAGGCCGGATCGAGGTGTCGACATCCCAATGGATGAATCCGTCAGGATTACCCTTCACCTTCTTCGGCGGATTGAGGTTGGCGCGGTCAATCGTCACCCACAGATCCTCGCGATCCCAGATGTCGACGAAGGCGCCGTAGATGCGCGGCTCCTGCCGGTTGTCCCAGAGATACTGGTGATTGTAGATCTCCAGCATGCCGGTGTTGTTGAGTTCCTTCATCTTGTGCTCGCGCCGCTGCGGCGCATACCAGGTCGAAGGATCGCTCGGATCCTTCTCGTCGAAGCGCCAGAGCAGATCGACGAGGCGCTCGACATTGGCCGGCGGCACCGCCTGTCTCACGATGACGTAGCCCTTGCTGACCCAATGCTGCCAGTCCGTTTCCGAAAGCACGCGCAGCGGCAGCCGCTTCTTGATGTCCTTCAGTTGTACCTCGAGATTGGCAGCCGTGGGGTGGCTGTCTCTGAGCGCCTGCATGAATGTCTCCTCGCCTTGAATGTTCGATTGGTCGATGGAGAAAGCCTAGCCTTCTGGTCGAGGCCATGTTGCACGAAGCATGCCAATATTGATACTATTCTGGCATCGTGAGGCGAAGGCATGCAACATGAAGCCTGTTTTGCAGAAAATACCGCGGGCGACCAATGCTTCGTCGATCCTGCTCGACCGCCGCCTCGACGATTCCATTCCGTTCCAATGGCACCATCATCCGGAGTTCGAACTGACGTTGACGCTCAACTCGCGCGGCCAGCGCTTCATCGGCGACCATATCGGCGCCTATGACGACGGCGATCTCGTGCTCGTCGGTTCCAACCTGCCGCACACCTGGCACTCGTCGGGTAAGATTGACAGTGCCGAACCGCACGTGGCGCTGGTGCTCTGGTTTCATCCGGAATGGGTGGAACGTCTGGACGACGGCTTTGTCGAGCTCACCGGTGTCAAGGCGATGTTCGAGCGATCCGCCCCGGGCTTGCAGTTCACTCCGGAAGTTGCCGCCCGTGTCAGGCCGCTGTTTGAAGGGTTGCGCAGGCTGGCGCCGGAGGAACGGCTGCCTGATGTCCTCTCTCTGCTGACAATCCTGGCGCGTGAGCAACAGGTGGCGCCGTTGTCCAGCCGTGTCGTCACGCCATCGGGCCGATCGGTCGATCGTGGTCGCCTCGACCGTGTGCTCGACCATATCCATCTGCACTACGCCGAGAACCCATCGATGGAGGAACTCGCCGACCTTGCCGCCCTCAGCCTTTCCGGTTTGCATCGCCTGTTCCTGCGCCACCTCAACATGCCGGTCTCGGAGTATCTGATGCGGTTGAGGATCGGCGAAGCCTGCGCGCTCCTCAGCGGCTCGGGACGATCGATCGCCCACATCGCCGAAGCCGTGGGCTATCGCTCGATCGCCAACTTCAATCGGCAGTTCAAGGCGGCCAAGGCCATGACGCCCAGGGAGTTCCGCAACCGATTCCGAAGCGCTGCGTAACTCAGGCATCAATTCCGGTGATCGCGGCGTCAATATAATTGGCTTTTATCTGTTTTAGCCGCCGCCTAGGATGCCGGTCCATCAATCGGAGATATTTCATGTCCGCTGTTTCCGGAGCATCCGCGCCGTCCCATGCTCGTCAGGAGATGCCCTGGCTGATCATCGCGGCTGGTTCGGTCGTTGCGATGCTCACCTTCGGCCCGCGCTCGGCGATGGGCTTCTTCCAGTTGCCGATGCTCGCCGACACCCGCTGGGATCGGACGACTTTCGGCCTCGCCATGGCCTTGCAAAACCTCTGCTGGGGCTTGAGCCAGCCGTTCTTCGGCGCGATCGCCGACCGGTTCGGCACTTGGCGGGTGCTTGCCATGTCTGGCCTTCTCTATGCTGCGGGCCTCATCATCATGGCCTTTGCCAATGCGCCGATCTGGCTGCATATCGGTGGCGGCGTGCTCGTCGGCATGGCGGTCGGCTCCGGCTCCTTCGGCATTCTCCTCGAAGCCCTACTTTCTGGCGCTGATCTATATCGCCCGCTCGGTGGCGGTGACCGCCTTCCTGCTGCTGCCGCAGACGCCGGTCTCCGTCGTCATCTTCGCGATCGTCATGGGCCTTCCTGTCGGCCTTTGCCCGCAACGTCACGCCGCATCAGCGGTCGCTCGAGGCGATCGTCCATTGGCCGATCGAGGAGAAGAGCGTGGTGCGGCCGGCGATGGCCTGACCGCATGTGCAAACTGGGGCGCTGCGAAAAACAGCGCTCCATTCTTGAATTCTGTCACAAAACTTTCTAAATCAACCCATGCGGCTTTGCCGCTTTTGTTTTGGTTCAATTATGCTCAGATTGAGCATAATTGAAAAAGCTGCCCGGGAAGAGGGCGGAGAGGAGATCTCGATGACGCGCGTTGTTTCCCGCAAAGAGGCGGTGGCGAACCCGGTTCTTGTCAGCGCTGCCCAGCGCTTTGGTGTCATCGAAAGACCCGAACTTGCCTTCACGCCAGCGGTCGCACGCGAGACGGAACATCTCTACGAGAAGGTGAAGGACTTTATCCCGGCGATCGAGTGGCCGGTCTATGCGCCCTATGTGCACGCCATCAACCGGCTGAAGAAGGAGCGCAATGCCGTCATCCTCGCGCATAACTATCAGACGCCCGACATCTTCCACTGCGTCGCCGATATCGTCGGCGACTCGCTGCAGCTTGCCCGTGACGCCAGCAAAGTCGATGCCGAGATCATCATCCAGTGCGGCGTGCACTTCATGGCCGAAACGTCGAAGCTGTTGAGCCCGGAAAAGACGGTTCTGATCCCGGACGGTAAAGCCGGCTGCTCCTTGTCGGAATCGATCACCGGCGCCGATGTGCGCCTTCTGAAGCAGCGTTACCCCGGCGTTCCTGTCGTCACCTACGTCAACACCTCCGCCGACGTGAAGGCCGAGACCGATATCTGCTGCACCTCGTCCAACGTGCTTGACGTCGTCGAGAGCCTGGAATCCGACACGGTGCTCTGCATCCCCGACGAATATCTGGCGATGAATGTCGCGCGCCAGACCAACAAGAAGATCCTGACCTGGAAGGGCCACTGCGAAGTGCATGAGCGCTTCACCGCTGCCGAGCTGCTCGCTTACAAGGAAGCCAATCCGGGCATCGAGATCATCGGCCATCCGGAATGCCACCCGGATGTGATCGCCGTTTGCGATTTCGCCGGTTCGACGTCGGGCATGATCAACTATGTCAAGGACAACCGCCCGTCGAAGGTCCTGCTCGTCACCGAATGCTCGATGGCGTCGAACATCCAGGCCGAGATCGAGGGCGTCGAGTTCGTCAAGCCCTGCAACCTCTGTCCGCACATGAAGCGCATCACGCTGCCGAAGATCCTCGACAGCCTGCTCAACATGACGGAGGAGGTTCTCGTCGATCCGGCGATCGCCGCCCGCGCCCGCCTTGCGGTCGAACGCATGGTGAACCTCAAGCAGTAGCAATTCCGCCTGGCGGTTCGCCCGGCCTACAGCGCCGCGCGCCTTATAAGGCGCGCAAAGGTCGCTGTAGAATATAGAAACTCTGCATGCGCATTGGAGGAGAATGAAACATGCTGACCGACCACTTCCGCCCGCAATCCTTCAACGGGATTGACGACATCGTCATCGTCGGCGGCGGCCTGGCCGGCCTTTTCTGCGCGCTGAAGCTGAGCCCGAGGCCGGTGACGATCCTGGCTGCCGCGCCCATCGGCCACGGCGCCTCGTCGGCCTGGGCTCAAGGGGGCATCGCCGCGGCCATGAGCCCGGGCGATACCTTCGAGAAACACGTTGCCGACACGCTCGCCGCCGGCGCCGGCATCGTCGACGAGAAGATGACGCGCATGATGGTCGCCGAAGGCCCGGCGCGCATTCACGATCTTCTGGAATATGGCGTGCCCTTCGATCGCGACCTCGAAGGCAAGCTGCTCTTGTCGCGCGAGGCGGCGCATTCCGAGCGCCGCATCGTCCGGGTCAAGGGCGACATGGCCGGCAAGGCAATCATGGAAGCGTTGATTGCCGCGGTGCGCAAGACGCCTTCGATCCGCGTGATCGAGGGTTACGTCGTGGAGGAACTGGTTCGCGAGGGCCGGTTCATCTCCGGCGTCATCGCGCGACCGGATGCGGGACAGTCGAAGAAGCGCGTCTCGTTCCCGGCGCGTGCCGTCGTACTTTGCTCCGGCGGCGTCGGTCATCTCTATGCGGTCACCACCAACCCTTGGGAAGCCTGCGGGCAGGGGGTCGGCATGGCAGCGCGCGCCGGCGCGATCATCGCCGATCCGGAGTTCGTGCAGTTCCACCCGACCGCGATCAATATCGGCAAGGATCCGGCGCCGCTAGCGACCGAGGCGCTGCGCGGTGACGGTGCCCACCTCCTGAATGCAGCCGGCCATCGCTTCATGCTCGACATTCACCCCGACGGCGAGCTTGCGCCGCGCGACATCGTTTCGCGCGGGGTCTTCGCCGAGGTCCAGGCCGGGCGTGGCGCCTTCCTCGATTGCACCAAGGCGATCGGCAAGCACTTCCCCGACATGTTCCCGACGGTCTATGCCTCGTGCACCGCGGCCGGCATCGATCCGGTGACCCAGCCGATCCCTGTCGTGCCCGCGGTCCACTACCATATGGGCGGCGTGCTGACGGACGCGGAGGGCCGCACCTCGATCGATGGCCTCTGGGCCGCCGGCGAAGTCACCTCGACAGGCGTGCATGGCGCCAACCGCCTTGCCTCCAACTCGCTGCTCGAAGCCGTCGTCTTTGCGGCCCGTATCGCCGAAAACATCAAGGGCACGCTGCCGACGCCGCAGCTCACCGAGTGGGGCGACAATGCCGGCGAGAATGACGATCCGGTGACCGTCGAGGATAGCCCGCAGCTCAAGGTTCTGCGCCAGGTGATGAGCGATTGCGTCGGTGTGATCCGCACGCGCGAAAGCCTGCTGAAGGCAATCCGAGAGATCGCGGTGCTCGAGCGCGAAAATTCGCGCATGCGCTTTACCAACATCATCACCACAGCCAAGCTGATCACCGTCGGTGCGCTACGCCGCACGGAAAGCCGCGGCGGCCACTTCCGCGCCGATTGCCCGGCGGAGCGGCCGGAATGGCGCCGACGCACCTACCTGACGCTCGCCGAAGCCAATCGCCTTTCAAAGGAATTGGCTGAAACGGAACCGGCGTGATCCGGCACTCCGCCACTCGCATGTGACTGAAGCTCAAGGACCGCCAGCAGATGACCGCAGCCTTCCGCCCCGAACTGCCCGCACTGATGATCGAGGACCAGGTGCGCGCCGCACTGCTTGAGGACCTCGGCCGCGCCGGCGACATTACCACGCAGTCGACGATCGGACCGGAGCTGACGGCAACGGCCGGCATGAATGCCCGCGACCCCGGCGTCGTCGCCGGGCTCGATCTCGCGCGCGCCGCCTTCCGTCTGGTCGACCCGTCGATCGGTTTCGAGGCGTTGGTGGCGGATGGGGACCGGGTGGCGCCGGGCACGGCAATCGCCCGCATCTCCGGCCGTGCCCGCGGCCTGCTATCGGCCGAGCGGGTGGGCCTGAATTTCCTTATGCATCTCTCGGGTATTGCGACCTATACGGCGAAATTCGCCGACGAGATCGCCCATACGCGTGCGAAGGTTTGCTGTACCCGCAAGACCATCCCGGGGCTGCGCGCACTCGAGAAATATGCCGTGCGTCTCGGCGGTGGCTCCAACCACCGCTACGGGCTCGACGACGCGGTGTTGATCAAGGATAACCACATCGCCGTTTCCGGCGGTGTCGCCAGCGCCATCCACGCGGCGCGGGCCTATTGCGGCCATCTCGTCAAGATCGAGGTCGAGGTCGATGGTCTCGACCAGATGCGCGAGGCGCTGACCGCCCAGCCCGACGTCATCCTGCTCGACAATATGGGCCCGGAGCTGCTGCGCGAAGCCGTCGCCGTCAACCAGGCATTCTGGCAGCTCTCCACCGACGCCTACGCGCTCGACGCCCGCCGCACCCGGCTCGAGGCCTCCGGCAACGTCAAGATCGATACTGTGCGCGCGATTGCCGAAAGCGGCATCGACTACATCTCGACTTCAAAGATCACCATGGCCGCTCCAACGCTCGACATTGGCCTCGATGTGGTGATCAACCGGTAACGAGCAGTTCAACTACAGCGCCGCGCGTCTTACCAGACGCGCAAAGGTCGCTGTAGCACTTTGATTTTCTGCATGTCTTGGACCTTAAATCGAGGTCGATTTAAGGAGACACCCAGTAGCGTTATCGCTGCATGATGAACGGGCAGGCGAAGCGCTCGCCGACGGTGATCTGCGTGCCGCAATCGTAGCGGCAGGTCTTGAACTGCCCGTTCGAATCCTGGCTGTTGAGATTGCAGATCGTGGTCTGCGGCTGCATGCCGCCGCCCTGCTGGTTCTTGAAGTAGTCGGGCATCTTCGGCTTCTCGTCGATACCCGACTGGGGCGAGGTGCCGAGCAGCGACGTCAGCAGGGTCAGTGCGAGCAGCATGGTTGTCACCTCCGTCATGAGCAGCGCGGAAGCTGGACCCATTCGCACCGCGATGGACGCGTCCTGTACCCGCGTCATGGCCTAGAATGTAGTGCGATTTTCGCGATCTGTTAGACGTAGCGCCGATTTTCCGCGGCCGGCATCCGCAATCATCGCCCGCCAACCTTGAGGCCCGGGGCAGGGCGCTCGTCGAGGATCTGGCGGCGGAAGCGGAAGAGGGCGGCCGGGCGCCCACCGGTCGAAGACAGTGTCATGCCTGTCGGTTCCACCAGCTCCGCACCTTCGACGAGGCGGCGGAAATTCTGCTTGTGCAGGTGACGGCCGGAGATCGCTTCGACGGTCGCCTGCAGGTCGGTCAGCGTGAACTCCGGCGGCATCAGTTCGAAGACGACAGGGCGATATTTGAGCTTGCCGCGCAACCTCGCGATCGCTGTCGCGACGATGCGGCGATGGTCATGGCGCATGGCCTGTCCGACGGTCAGAACGTCGTGGCCGTTGCCGTGGCCGTCGAGCACAGCTTCGGGCACGAGCCCGGCCTCGTAGAGCAGCTCGTAGCGCTCCAGCACCCGCTCCTCGTCCCAGGGAAAATCGTCGAGACCAAATGCCAGGCGAATGCGTGCCCGGCGGCGGGCGATCCGGGCGGCCTGTTCTTCGCCGGTGGCGCCAGTCTCCCAGCGGGCAAGCCCCGGCAGGATCGCCTGATCGAGGACCGGTGGGCGGCCCTGCCGCCAGTCTTCCCAAGGCAGGTAGCCGTACCAGTCGCGCCAGTGCGCGCCGGCTTCGGCGAGCCGCTCGGTGTTTTCGGCGTCGGTCCTGGTTAGCGCCAGATAGCCGACCGAGACCATGTGTTTGCCTTCTTCGCCCGGAAGCCGCTGCCGGCCGCGATCACCGAAGGTGTAGAGCTGTTCGATATAGCCGAGTTTCAGCGCCGTACGCTTTTCGACGCGATCGCGCAGGCTCGTCTCAAAGGTCCGATGCAGCGCCGGATCAAAGGGGCCGAAGGGCAGGCTGTCTCGCGCGTCGCCGTCGGTTTCGCTGACGGCAAGGATCCGAGGACTGCGCTGGACGACGGCGACGATCGCCGCATTGAGGCCGATTTCGACCGTCGTCGGCTGCGTTTCAGTCGGCAACGGCTGCCCCCTCGGCAAGGAGCGGCAGGACAAAGGGTGCGTTACCATCGGTGTCCGCACCTCGGCCGATCCCGCGCACGGCGGCCATGAGCCGCCCGTTACGCTGGAGCACCGTATCACCGATCTCGATAAGCCGGCTGTTTGGCGTTGCGAAGGGCGAGGCGCGCCGCAGGCGCTGAACCAATTCTGCGTCATCCTGGTCCGGCTCGGCGGCAAGGGCCGCGATAAGCGCCGCTGCCGGCGAACGCGAAACGCCCATCCAGCAATGGACGAGCAACGGCCGCGCGCGATCCCATTCGCGCGCAAAGGCGACGATCTGCCGGACATGCTCTTCCTGCGGCGCGATGAGGTCGCCGGTGCCGGCAAAGGTGATGTCGTTCATGCCGAGCGTCAGGTGCCGCGCCTTGGCGATGACCCCGGGGCGATGAAAGTCCTGGCCCTTGGCGACAAGGCTGATCATCTCGGTGCAGCCATGGCGAACGGCCATTTCGGCGATGCGGGCGAGTGGCGAAACGACGATCTCCGGCATGTCAGATTTCCGCGCGCGCCGGCAGGCGCTCTGCTTCCAGAACCTGGAACCGTTCCGTGAACAGCCGCTGCGCTTCGACGGCCGGCAAAGGATCGATCAGCAGCGTTTCGCGGGTAATGCCGCGTGGCTGGCCGAAGAACTTGCGCGCCTCTTCGACCGAGAAGCCCGCAAGCACGGTCGCTTCGAAATAGGCGGCGACGTGGTCGGCCTTCTTGATGCGATCCTTCAATTCCTTGGAGCATTGCGCTGGCAGGCCGAAGCGCAGGTGAATGGCGCTTTCCAGCCGCTTTTCCACCGACTTGTAGCCGCCGCCGACCACGGCCTTGAACGGCGAGATCATGTCACCGATCACATATTCCGGCGCGTCATGCAGCAGGGCCAGCAGGCAGTCGTCGGTGCTGCATTTGTTGCTGCGGCGAAAGATGTCCTCGACCATCAGGCTGTGCTGCGCCACCGAGAAGGCGTGGTCGCCGGCCGTCTGGCCGTTCCAGCGGGCAACGCGCGCGAGCCCATGGGCGATGTCGCCGATTTCGACGTCGAGCGGCGACGGATCGAGCAGGTCCAGCCGGCGGCCGGAGAGCATGCGTTGCCAGGCGCGAGTCGACGTCACGCGCTTGCCTCGTCGGCGCTCGTCGGGAAGGTGAGCCCGGTCCATTCGGGCAGGACCATGGTCACCGGTACGTCACCGGCAAGCAACTGGACATCGTTCGCCATGGCTTCGCCGGCCTTGTCGATGCGCACAATCGCGAGTGCCGACTTGCCTTGAACCGTACCCAGCGTGCCGATGGACTTATCGTTCGCAGTAATCGTCGTTCCCGTCGGGGGAAGCGCGGTCTGCGCAGAGACGATCACGACCCGGCGGCGCGGCATGCCGCGGTGCTGCATCCGCGACACCACTTCCTGGCCGACGTAGCATCCCTTCTTGAAGGAAAGGCCGCCGTTCTTGTCGAGGAGAACATCATGCGGAAAAGCATCCTGCGCCACATAATCAGTGCCGGCACGCGCGACGCCCGCTGCGATTCGAAGCCGCTCGAGTTCGTCGACACCCGCCGTGTCGCCGGCTGCATCGCCATAGGCGCGGAAGAGTGCGACGCCGGCTTTCTCGAAGCGGTGATCCCGATAAGCCCCCTCAGGCGGGGCCTCGTCAAATATCACGGTGACGACCGCGGACGCATCGATCGAAAGGTCGACCGCCGAGCGAAGCTTGTACATCGTCAGGCGCTTCAGCAGTGCTTCCGCCTGGTCGCGCGCGGTCTCCAGCCTAAGGCCGTCGCCGTCACGGGAGATCATGAAGTCGAACAGGATCTTGCCCTGCGGCGTCAGCAAGGCGCCGGGACGCGATTCATCGGGCGCCAGCGCATCGAGGTCGGTGGTGATCAATCCCTGGAGGAGATCTTCGGCGTCCTTGCCGGAGACGGCGACAATCGCGCGGTCGTCGAGGCGAACTCTGGGCATCGTTCGAATCCTGCTCGGCGGGTGGGAACCCGCTCAACCTAGAGCATTTCCAGCAAAAGTATGTAACGGTTTTGTGCCCGGAAATGCGTACAACAAACACCGATCACGTCGCGATCCGGGTCGACTCGACCTGGTACCATCGTGATCTCTTGGCGAAGAGGTAGGATGTTCGGAGAGGATCGGCAAGCTCGGTCGCCCGCGGTCAGTCGCCGGCGATGAAGAATTTCCACTTTCCGTCCGGCATGATGCCGACGCGGTAGAAGTTGTAGCTGCCGAACTCTTCCATGTCTGCAAAGTCCCCTGCGGTGACCAGGCGGAACAGATCGACCTTTTCCGGTGCCGTGAGCGTCGAGAGCTTCTTCTCGGCGAAATAGGGCCAGACATAGGCCTCCTGCGGCGTGCCCTTGTCCACCAGCACGAAACCGGTCGATAGAACGTCGAGCAGGATTGCCAGGATTTCGACACCCTCTTGATCGCCCGAAAGTCCCTTGAGAATCGCGACCGGGTCCTCGTCGCCGGTGACGCCGGTGACCTGGGTTTGGGTCGGGCCCTTGCCGAGCAACGGGCGCAGGCGCTCGATATCGCCGGAAGCCGCCGCTTCGACGATCAGTTCACGCATCCGGGCAACAGGCGCCGGAATCTTGGAAACGTCTGTCAGAACCTCGACAGGCCCGGCCGTCTCAGGCTCTTCGGCCGCGGGGGCCTCGTCCTTGGTGGCCGTCGCTGACTTGTTGATCAGCGGATCGGGCATCGGGATTTCGAGCGGAAGCTTCTCTTCTTCTTCCGGCTCCTCCGCGACAGGTTCGGCCACAGGCGGCGCCGCCTTCTGGTCGCCGGTAGCGGGCTGTTCGGTGGGAACGGGTTGCGGCGCGCCCTGCAATTCGCTGAGAGCAAAGGCCGGGGAGAACGCTGCCGGGGTGCTCAAGGCGACACCGGCCAAAAGCAGCGTGGCGAGGCGAACCGGAAGGGTCCGGTTTGCAAGATTCCGAATCATCGGGCAGTCCTGATATTACTGAAGCGTGCGCTGGGGCGAAAATTCGCCGGCGAGGACGCGTTCGCGAAGCGAATTGAGCATCGCTTCCGCACCGTCTTCGCCATGAAGCCGAACGGTTTCCCGCATGGCGAGCGCGATGGCCGCATCGGCGATGATTTCCGGCTCGATACCATCAGCCATGCCATCCGCCCAGGCCTCGCTCTGGTGTTCCAGCGCAGCCTGCATTTTCTCGTGGACGATCATGTCATCGATGTCGGTCAGGCTTGGTTCCATCATTCGTTCCATGCGACTTCCATTGTGCAAGCGGTTCATTCTTTGGCCGTCCGGCTGAACTCCAACTGAACGGCTGTGACGGACTCGCCACTTCTTACCACTCTCTTAACGAACTTAGCAGCCTTTTCCCGAAACGACACGGGGTCGTGAGAAAAGAGGTTAATTTATTGCTAATTTCCAAAGCGGGCGACGATTTCTGACGCAAGTGTTGCGCCTTCGGCACGGTATCGCTGCTCGGCGACGATCGCCGGTCCCGTGCAGGTCGTATAAACAGAGGCAAAGGTGCGATACCCACGGTTGAAGGCGGCGGTCATCCTTTCGCGTCGTTTGATCTCGTCGGCCGTTTCCTTGTCGATCAGTTCCTGCATCGAACGACGCCAGACATCCTCCGGCTCCTTGACGCAAAGGTTCCTGAGATAGTGAACGGAGCCGATGATTTCGGAAAGCCGGATCAACCTTTGGTCGTAGGGTGTGGGTTTCTCCTCCACGACGGCAGGGGCTGCAGCCTCGGTGGTTGCCGTCTCTTTCGTCGGCGTTTTTTGCGCCGCCGCACCGGTGGCGGCTGTCAGCGCGAGGCCGGCCAGGGCAAGCCGCGCAAGGATCGGGGCAGTGATCATGGCTCCACCAAGCCGGAATTGACGGCGGTTTCAAGGCCGCGGCCGGATTCCGTGTCGATCTCCGCGAGCCTTTCCACGCATTCGCGCACGCTGTCCGGGATCGGCAAGGCAAAGATTTCGGCCGGCGTGAACCAGCCAAGACCGGCGGCGTCGTCGCTGGCAACGGCTACCGCGTCGCCACCCGCGTCGGCTCGGAAGACAGAAAGCAGGAAATGCCGTCCTTCCGATTCCTTGCCGGGCAGGTCGTAGGTTTCGAACAGCACGGGATTGCGGGCCTCTATGCCGGTCTCTTCCAACAATTCGCGAAGCGCAGTTTCAGCCGGCGTCTCTCCGGGCTCCGCCCGTCCACCGGGAAAGGCGTACATGTCGGCCGACGGCGGGTTGGCCCGCCTCACGAGCAGGTAGCGGCCGTCGCGTTCGAGAATGACCGAGGAGGCGAGTTCAGGCTTGGTCGACATCGGGAATCAAATTGCCTCAGTAACGTTGACCCATCCTACGTGAAGTGCCACATCCGTGTCATGTGCGGACGTTTTGCGTTGACGGCGACGCCGGAAGAATTGTTGGAATTATTTGCGCTGCTGGAAAGCGAAGACTTTCCGGCGCGCTTCAACATAGCGCCCACCCAGCCGATCATGGTCGTCGTTTCCGGCGAACGGGCTCAGCCCGGCAGCAATCTTCCGGAACGCAAGGCGGTCCTCGTCCGCTGGGGGTTCATGCCCGGGTGGGTCAAGGACCCGCGTGACTTTCCGCTGCTGATCAATGTCCGCGCCGAATCGGCGATTGAAAAGGCATCGTTCCGGGCGGCCATGCGACACCGGCGCGTGCTGGTGCCGGCCTCCGGCTTCTACGAGTGGCGCCGGCCGCCGAAAGGCAGCCGCGAGCCGTCGCAAGCCTATTGGGTGCGCCCGCGCAAGGGCGGGATCGTTGCCTTCGCCGGTCTGATGGAGACCTGGTCGTCGGCCGATGGCTTGGAAGTCGACACCGCCGCCATCCTGACGACGGCGGCCAATGCCTCGATCCGGCAGATCCACGACCGTATGCCCGTCGTCATTAAGCCCGAGGATTTCGCCCGCTGGCTGGACTGCAAGACGCAGGAGCCGCGCGAGATTGTCGATCTCTTCGGCCCCGTGGCGGAGGATTACTTCGAGGCGATCCCCGTTTCCGACAAAGTCAACAAGGTTGCCAATGCCGGCCCTGACATTCAGGAGGCGGTGACGCCCAAGGTCGCGCCGGACGCTCGACCCGAGAGCAAACCGGCCGAACCGGCTAACGCACAGATGTCCCTGTTCTGAGGGTCAGGCGGGCCGCTTGGTCAGCTTGGTCGCAGGCTTCACCTTTGCCTGCAGCGCGGCGGCGAGTACGGCCTTCAGGCCGAGCGGGCGATACTGTTCGATGAGATTTGCGGATTTGGCGACGTCTTTGGTCTTTGCGGCTTTCACTTGCACTCACTCCTTGATGCTTACCTGAACCGGATACATGCCGTTCTCGTCATTCAGCGCGAAAACGACGCTCCTCCCTGTTCTCCGGAGACAGGAACCGTGGTGCAGAACCAACTACACCGCGAATCTGTTTTCCGCGTGGCGCTCTCAGATAAGCCCAATCATGACAAATCCATGGCCGCCGTTTCCCTTTCGATAGCTTACTGTGCTTGCATGCGGCTGACCTCTTGACCGAGCACAGGCGACGCGCGATAAGTGAGCCTATGAAAACGGTTATCTGCATTATCTGCCGGAAGATTATTCGCTAGCGTCCCGCTGGCCTGGCCGTTTTCGTCTCCTAAAATCCAAGATGACAAACGCGCGGGCCGCCCGGGCGCCGTGTTTCGACGGTCGTATGCATATGGAGATTGGGAATGGGCGGAGCGCCGACACTAAAGCTGTACAACACGCTGACGCGGGAGAAGGTCGAGTTCCGGCCGATCGATCCCGACAACGTCCGCATGTATGTCTGCGGCCCGACGGTCTATGATTATGCCCATATCGGCAATGCCCGGCCGGTGATTGTCTTCGATGTGCTTTTCCGGCTGCTGCGCCACGTCTATGGCGCGGAGCACGTGACCTATGCCCGCAACATCACCGACGTCGACGACAAGATCAACGCGCGGGCGCTGCGCGACTATCCGACCCTGCCGCTCAATGAAGCGATCCGGCGGGTGACAGAGAAGACCGAAACGCAGTTTCTGGCGGACGCCAAATCGCTCGGCTGCCTCGATCCCGACGTGCAGCCGAGGGCGACCGACAACATCGCGCAGATGATCGATATCATCGAAAAGCTGCTTGCCAAGGCGCATGCCTATCAGGCGGGCGGCGAGGTGCTGTTCGATACCAAGTCGATGGCCGACTACGGTCAGCTTTCAAAGCGCAACCTCGACGAACAGCAGGCCGGCGCCCGCATTGCCGTGGAAGTGCACAAGAAAAATCCCGGCGATTTCGTGCTGTGGAAGCTTTCGGCCGACAACGAGCCGGGCTGGGACAGTCCGTGGGGCAGGGGCCGTCCGGGCTGGCATATCGAGTGCTCGGCGATGAGCAAACGTTATCTCGGCGAGGTCTTCGACATTCATGGCGGCGGGCTCGACCTGATCTTCCCGCATCATGAAAACGAGATCGCCCAGTCCCGTTGCGCCCACGGCACGCAAGTGATGGCGAATGTCTGGATGCACAACGGCTTCCTGCAGGTCGAAGGCCGCAAGATGTCGAAGTCCGAGGGCAACTTCGTCACCATCTACGAATTGCTGCACACGGAGAAGTTTGCCGGTCGCCAGTGGCCGGGCGACGTGCTGAGGCTTGCCATGCTGATGACGCATTACCGCGAACCGATCGATTTCTCGGTGAAGCGGCTGGAGGAAGCCGAGCACCTGCTTTCGAAATGGCCTGTGCCGGGCGAGGCGAAGGGCGAGGCCGATCCGCCCGTCGTGGCGGCGCTCGCCGACGACCTCAACACCGTCGCTGCGGTTCAGGCGCTCCATGCGCTCGCCCAGAAGGCGGCGGCCGATCCGAAGCTGCTCGGCACCTTCGCCGCCAGTGCTGCGCTGATCGGCGTTGTGCCTGAGGCGGTCGAACTCGACGAGGGCGTGGTACGCGACATCGACGGCCGTGTCCGCGCCCGCCTGGAACTGCTGAAGGCGAAGAATTTCGCCGAGGCCGACAAGATCCGCGACGATCTTCTCGCCCAGGGCATCCAGCTCAAGGATGGCAAGGATGCGGCAACCGGCGAGCGTGTGACGACCTGGGACATCAAACGGTGATCGCGAGCCCGGCGGCGAGTTTTGTCCGATCCCTTTGAGCGGGATCGGACAATGCCTCCAGGAACGGCGGAAACGCGGAGAGCATGCATGAAAGAGGAGTTCGTGCGATGATCGACCACACGGGCATTCCCGTCTCGGATTTCGACCGGGCGCGGTCGTTCTACGACAAGGCCCTCGCTCCGCTCGGCGCCTCGCTGCTGATGATGGTGCCGGTGGAACATACCGGCGGCGTCAAGGTTGGCGGCTATGGCCGCGAACGGCCGGTCTTCTGGTTGCATGAGGCGACCACCGGTCCGGGACGGCACTATGCGTTTTCGGCAAGAAGCCGCGCCGAAGTCGACGGCTTCTACGAAGCGGCAATGGCCGCCGGCGGGCGCGACAACGGCAAGCCCGGGCTTCGGCCACACTATCACCCCGACTACTACGGGGCCTTCGTACTCGATCCCGACGGCAACAACATCGAAGCCGTCTGCCACGCGCCGGCTTGAGGAGGGGTTGCGATGAGTCTCGACAACAGGCCCTATTATACCGGAGGCTGTCAGTGCGGCGCGGTCCGCTTCCGCGTCGAGGGCAAACTTGGTGACGCATCCGTCTGTCATTGCCGCATGTGCCAGAAGGCGAGCGGCAACTTCTATATGCCCTTGGTTTCCGTTCGCGGCGCCCATGTGACCTGGACGCGCGGCGAGCCGAAGCGCTTTCAGTCGTCAAACGCCGCGCGACGCGGCTTCTGCGCCGATTGCGGCACGCCGCTGACCTACGAGGCACCGGATGGCATGGCGCTCGCCATCGCCACCTTCGACGAGCCGCAAGGCATCGTGCCCACCATCCAGTGGGGCATCGAGGGCAAGCTGCCCTATGTCGATCACGTGGCCGATCTGCCGGGCGTTCAGACGATGGAAGATCCGGACGCGATCGAATTCCTGACCAATCTCGTTTCCTACCAGCATCCCGACCACGACACCGAAACCTGGCCCCCGGAGGAAAGACGATGAGCGAAAACGTTCGAACAGGCGGATGCCAGTGCGGCGCAGTCCGTTTCCGTATCCGGGGGCAGCTTGGCCGTCCGTCGATCTGCCATTGCCGCATGTGCCAGAAGCAGTTCGGCTCGTTCTTCTCGGCGCTGGTGACGGCGCCGAAGGACGGCGTCGAATGGGCGCGGGATGAGCCGAGCTATTTCCAGTCCTCGGTCAACATCGATCGCGGCTTCTGCCCGAAATGCGGCACGCCGATGACCTACCGGCACCCCGGCGGCCTCGAGATCGCCATCGGCACCTTTGACGATCGCACCGATCTCGCGCCGAAAATCCAGGTCAATCACGCGTCGCGGCTGCCCTGGGTCGATACCATCTTCGAGCAGCCGGTGCTGGAGGATCAGGACTTCTACGCGCGGCAGGAGAGCATCATCTCCTTCCAGCACCCGGATCACGAGACCGAGCAATGGCACCCTTCGGGGGCATTCCGGTGACCATCGCCCGCATCTATACCGGTGGATGCCAATGCGGCGCCGTCCGCTACCGTGCCGAAGGCACGCTCGCGGATCCGCATATCTGTCATTGCCGCATGTGCCAGAAGGCGGCCGGCAACTATTTCATGCCGCTGGCGAATGTCGCGCGCGACAGTTTCGATATTACCCGCGGCCAGCCGTCCTGGTTCCGCTCGTCGCATCTGGTTCGACGCGGCTTCTGCAGCGACTGCGGCACGCCGCTGTTCTATGACATGCCGGATGCGGATTTCATCAATATCACGCTCGGTTCGCTCGACGATCCGGATGACGTGTTGCCCGTCTATCAGGCCGGCGTCGAGTCGCGCGTGCTGTGGTTTTCGCGGCTCGCCAGACTGCCCGAAAAAGAGACGGATGACGGCAGCGAGGTGTCCGCCACCCGCCATCTGATCATACTCGAAACGAACCGCCAGCACCCGGACTACGACACCGTGCACTGGCCGCTGACGAAAGACTGAAAATGACGACTGTACTGCGTACGCTCTACCCGGAAATCGAACCCTATGCATCGGGCCACCTCGATGTCGGCGACGGTCACGTGATCTATTGGGAAAAGGTCGGCACGCCAGGCGCCAAGCCTGCCGTCTTCCTGCATGGCGGACCGGGCGGCACGATTTCTGCCAACCATCGTCGCCTGTTCGATCCGGCGCTCTATGATGTGACTTTGTTCGACCAGCGCGGCTGCGGCAAGTCGACTCCGCACGCGAAGATCGAGGCCAACACCACATGGCATCTCGTCGCCGATATCGAGCGGCTGCGCGCACAGGCTGGGGTCGCCAAGTGGTTGGTCTTCGGCGGCTCCTGGGGATCGACGCTGGCGCTCGCCTATGCCGAGAAGCACCCGGAGCGGGTTTCGGAACTCGTGCTGCGCGGCATCTACACGCTGACGAAGGCCGAGCTCGACTGGTACTATCAGTTCGGCGTCTCGGAGATGTTCCCGGACAAATGGGAGCGGTTCATCGCGCCGATCCCGGAAGACGAACGGCACGAGATGATGCACGCCTACCACCGCCGCCTGATGAGCGACGACAAGGCGACGCGTCTTGCCGCCGCCAAGGCCTGGAGCATCTGGGAAGGCGAGACGATTACGCTGCTGCCGGAACTGTCGACGAGCGCACCTTTCGCCGACGACGAATATGCCGATGCCTTCGCGCGCATCGAAAACCACTTCTTCGTCAATGCCGGCTGGATGGACGACGGCCAATTGTTGCGGGATGTTCACCGGCTTCGCGGAATTCCCGGCGTCGTCATCCACGGGCGCTACGACATGCCGTGCCCGGCGAAGTACGCCTGGCAGTTGCACAAGGCCTGGCCGGGGTCCGAGCTCCATCTGATCGAAGGGGCAGGGCACGCCTATTCCGAGCCCGGCATTCTCGACCGGCTGATCCGGGCGACGGACCGATACGCAGGCAAGACCGAGTAAGACCAGCAAGAACCGAGCATTTGGACGATTAGCCATGACCAGGGAACGCATCTACCTCTTCGACACGACGCTACGGGACGGGCAGCAGACGCCCGGCATCGACTTTTCGGTCGAGGACAAGATTGCGATTGCGGGTCTGCTCGACGCGTTCGGCATGGACTACATCGAGGGCGGCTATCCCGGCGCGAACCCGACCGATACCGAGTTTTTCACGCGCAAGCGCACGCAGAGGGCATCTTTCGTCGCCTTCGGCATGACCAAGCGCGCCGGGGTTTCGGCGTCGAATGATCCGGGCCTCGCGGCCCTGCTTGCCGCAAAAAGCGACGCCATCTGTCTGGTAGCCAAGAGCTGGGACTATCATGTCGAGGTCGCCCTCGGCTGCACGAACGAGGAAAACCTCGACAACATCCGCGCTTCTGTCGAGGCGGTGGTCGCCTCCGGTCGTGAGGCGATGGTCGACTGCGAGCATTTCTTCGATGGCTACAAGGCCAACCCGGCTTACGCGCTCGCCTGCGCGAAGACCGCTTTTGAAGCCGGCGCCCGCTGGGTTGTGCTCTGCGACACCAATGGCGGCACGCAGCCGCCGGAGGTGCGCGAGATCGTCACTGCTGTGATCGCTGCCGGCGTGCCGGGCGCCAATCTCGGCATTCATGCCCACAACGACACCGGCCAGGCGGTCGCCAACTCGCTGGCGGCGGTGGAAGCCGGCGTGCGCCAGATCCAGGGAACGCTGAACGGCATCGGCGAGCGTTGCGGCAACGCCAATCTCGTCACGCTGATCCCGACGCTCGCGCTCAAGGAGACCTATTCCAATCGCTTCGAAACGGCGATCGATGCCGATCGCCTGCAGGAATTGACGAAGCTCGCCCATTCTTTCGACGAGCTGTTGAACCGCTCGCCGGACCAGCAGGCGCCCTATGTTGGCGCATCGGCCTTTGCCACCAAAGCCGGCATCCATGCTTCGGCGCTGCTCAAGGACCCGCGCACCTATGAGCACGTCGCGCCGGAAAGCATCGGCAACCTGCGCAAGGTCATGGTCTCCGATCAGGGCGGCAAGGCCAATTTCATCAACGCGCTGAAGCGCCGCGGCATCGTCGTCAGCAAGGACGACCCGAAACTCGACAAGCTGATCGCCATCGTCAAGGAACGGGAAGCGACCGGCTATGCCTATGAGGGGGCGGATGCGAGCTTCGCGCTGCTGGCAAGCCGCATCCTCGGCACGGTGCCGGATTTCTTCCACGTCGAAAGCTTCCGGGTGATGGTCGAGCGCCGCTTCGACGCCAACGGCCATCTGAAGACCGTATCGGAAGCGGTGGTGAAGGTGGTGGTCGACGGCGAGACGATGATGTCGGTTGCCGAAGGCCATGGCCCGGTCAATGCGCTTGACCTCGCGCTGCGCAAGGACCTCGGCAAGTACCAGTCGGAAATCGAAGATCTCGAACTGGCGGACTATAAGGTCCGTATCCTCAATGGCGGCACCGAGGCGATCACGCGCGTGCTGATCGAGTCGACTGACGGGACCGGCGCACGCTGGTGGACGGTGGGCGTCTCCGACAACATCATCGACGCATCCTTCCAGGCACTGATGGACAGCATCATCTTCAAGCTGTTGAAGAACCGCGACCATGTCGGCCTGATTGCCGCCGAATGACGTCGGCGGCGAGGTAGGGCAGGCTCCGCTGCGGTGGGATGATAAGCAAAACTCACCATCTCTTCACGGAAATGAATTGGTGCATTCCCGGGCGTTGGAGTAGGACGCATCCGTGGGAGGCTTTGTCGGTTGGTAAGCCGCGCCTTCCCTTCAGCACCGCGCGTCTTATCCGACACGCAAAGGTCGCTGTAGCACTTTGAATTGCTGCATGTTTTTGTCCTTAAATCGGATGCGATTTAAGGACGCACGCAGGAGCGACCGGAGAGCGGCCCGTTGCCACCACGGCTTCGCCAAACACACCAGGAAAAGATGTTATGGCTGAGCC
The DNA here is from genome assembly GCF_001429285.1 of Ensifer sp. Root278. Lineage (GTDB taxonomy): Bacteria > Pseudomonadota > Alphaproteobacteria > Rhizobiales > Rhizobiaceae > Ensifer. The sequence goes on along the minus strand of NZ_LMJJ01000034.1, from coordinate 312,590 downwards.
GAACGCGAAAGCACCCGCCGAAAATACCGATTCCGCGAGAGGCTTTGCCTTCGCGCTGACCGCCTATCTGCTTTGGGGCTTTCTGCCCTTCTTCATGAAGGCCGTCTCTCACATTCCGGCGCCGGAAGTGGTGGCGCACCGGATCGTGTGGTCGGTGCCGCTCGCGGGTCTGGTTCTGCTTTGGCTCGGTCGTACCGATGACATCAAGGTGGCGCTGCGCTCGCCGCGCATGCTGCGCATGGCGGCGTTGACCGCCGTGCTGATCACCATCAACTGGGGCATCTATGTCTGGGCGATTGGCGCCGGCCGCGCGATCGAGACGGCGCTCGGCTACTATATCAACCCGCTGTTTTCGATCTTCCTCGGCGCGGTGCTGCTGAAGGAAAAGCCGAACCCGGCGCAGATGGTTGCGATCGCGCTTGCGGCATCGGCCGTCGCCGTGCTCGCCTTCGATGCCGGCGGCCTGCCGTGGGTGTCGATCGGCCTTTGCCTGTCCTGGGGCTTCTATGCTTTCTTCCGCAAGACGCTGCCGGTCGGTCCGAACCAGGGCTTCTTCCTGGAGGTGTTGCTGCTCAGCGTTCCGGCGCTCGGCTATATCATCTGGCTCGAGGCGACCGGGCAGGGGCATTTCGGCGATACAGGCACGGCCGATGTTCTCTGGCTGATGTCCTGCGGCGTCGTCACCGCCATTCCATTGATGATCTATGCCAACGGCGCCAAGCTGCTGCGGCTGTCGACCATCGGCATCATGCAGTACATCGCCCCGACGATGATCTTCCTGATCGCCGTCTTCGTCTTCCACGAGCCCTTCGGCACCGCGAAGCTCATTGCCTTCGGCCTGATCTGGGCGGCGCTGGTGATCTATTCGGGCGCGATGTTGGCCGAAAGCCGTGCGCGTCGCGCAGCATTGCAGGCGAGTCCGGCCGAGTAACACAAGCGAATGGGACAAAAACGAAAAAGGCGCGCCGGTGAGCGCGCCTTTTTGTTGTCCGGAAATTAAAAGATCAAAGCCTGGAAATGATCTCAGCCTCGCCCTCGCGCCCGTTGCCACCACTGGCAGCAGCAAGAATGGTCGGAACGATGTCGACCGCATCATTGACGACGAGCGGCTGCACGAGGTGCGCCGTGTGTACGAAACCCTCCTCGCGCATGTGCTGCAGCAGATCCAGCATCGGCCGCCAGAAGTTGTTGATGTTACCGAAGACCATCGGCTTGCGGTGACGGCCAAGCTGCGCCCAGGTCATGATCTCGACGATCTCTTCCAGAGTGCCGATGCCGCCCGGGAGCGCCACGAAAGCGTCGGCCCGTTCGAACATCGTGTGTTTGCGCTCGTGCATGTCGGCAGTGACGATCAGTTCGTTCAGCTGGCCGAGCGAATGGCGGGTGGCTTCCTTGTCCATGAGGAATTCCGGGATGATCCCGGTGACTTCGCCGCCGTTGGAAAGGACGCCGCTGGCGACGGCTCCCATGATGCCGCGCGTGCCGCCGCCATAGACCAGGCGAAGACCGTGATCGGCAATCGAGCGGCCAAGTGCGCGGCCGGCTTCCATGTAGGCGTTGTCGCGTCCCGGCTGTGAACCGCAATAGACACAGATGGATCGAATCGTGCTTTTCTCAGTGCTCATGCCCCCAAAAAACATTGCAGCGCAGCATGGGTCAAGAAAAATGAGGGGAAAGCCGGGTTTCCGGCGGTTGCGGCGCCCTTGACTGCTTGTATGCCGAATCGCGAATCGCTAGCAATTTCAGGGATTGATTGAAGAAATCGGACGAGTTGCTTGCTGTTGCGCTATAATGAATGGCGCAAGCCCGCACCGCAGGCCGATGAGTGGGCATGCGCGGAGCGTTGCTCCGCTCCGTGTGGAGAGTGGCATGATCAAAAATAAGGCCGGCTGGGTGGCCATTACTGTCCTCGTGGCAGCGACAGCGTTGATGGTATTCGTGGTGCAACCGAACCTGCGTGGTGACGGCAAGAAGCCGGCGGACGAACCGGCCGCAGGCAACGCGAGCCAATCGAACGAGACTGCTTCTGGCACCGGTGGCCCGCAGGCGACCGAAGGAACCGCGAAGCCGCTGGACGCCAAGGCCGGTGAGGCCGAACAGACAGCCAATGCTGCGCCGACGAACGCACCCGCCGAAAATCCGGACGTGCCCGGTTTCGACGTGCTGCGCGTGGAGCCCGATGGATCGACCGTGATCGCTGGGCACGCCGAGCCCGGTTCGAAGCTCGAGATCCTGAGCGGCGACACCGTTGTCGGTACCGCCGATGTCGGCGCGACGGGTGACTTTGCGGCCGTCTTCGACAAGCCTCTGCCGGCTGGCGACTATCAGTTGACGCTGCGCAGTACTGGTGAGGACGGCACGGTGAAGAGTTCCGAGGAAGTTGCGACCGTTTCGGTTCCCAAGGACCCCTCCGGTCAACTTCTCGCCATGGTGTCGAAGCCAGGTGAGGCAAGCCGACTGATCGCGACGCCGGAAGCTGCCAAGGCCGAAAGCGAGCAAGGGACCGACAACAAGCCGGCCGAGGTCGCATCGACTGCGACGCAGACGCCGCTCGCGACCGGCGACGCATCCTCGGCTCCGGCAAAGGCGCTCGGTGTTCCCGGCTTGCAGGTGAGTGCCGTCGAGATCGAGGGAAGCAAGATGTTCGTCGCGGGCAGCGCCAGGCCGCGTGCGCTGGTGCGCGTCTATGCGGATGACAAGCTGCTCGGAGAAATGAAGGCCGACGACAAGGGCAATTTCGTCGTCGATGGCGAGATCGAGTTGACCGTTGGCAGCCACATCATCCGCGCCGATATGCTGAACGAGGATGGCACCAAGGTCGCTATGCGCGCTTCGGTTCCCTTCGACCGCCCCGCAGGCTCGCAGGTCGCCGCCGTGGCGCCGTCGGGCACGCCCTCGGCGACAGCCGGTCTTGATGGCGTACGCGCCGAGGCAGGCAAGGCGCTGGCTCTGTTGAAGGGGCTCTATGCCAATGGCAAGGTCCCGACAGGCGAGCAACTCGCCGCAGCGCGTTCCGCAACGGAGATCGCTCTGAAGTCGCTGGCCGACTTCCGGCTCGCCGACAACTCCGATCAGGCGCTGGCCGCGGCCTCGGCACGGGCGTCGAAGGCGGCAGCCGATGCGCTGGCAGCCTTGAAGGCCGCGCCGCAGGATGCGCCGAGCGTTGCTTCGGCGCTTGCCAAGGTCGACGCGAGCGTTGGTCCGGTTCTGGCCGAGCGCGGCAGCGCGACGCCGGCGTCGGACGCGCGGGCCCAGCCGAAGGGCAATGCCCCGGCGCAGGGTGAACTGGCGAAGGCGATGGGTGCAGGCAGCGCAGTGGCGAGCGACGCCACGACGACGCCAAGCACTGAAACTGCCGCGGCTGCTCCCCAGCAGGAAGAGCCTCAGACGGTCCAGCAGGAGCCGCTCAAGGAGAGCAAATCCTCCGTGATCATCCGTCGCGGCGACACGCTGTGGCAGATTTCGCGTCGCGTCTATGGTGCCGGCTTGCGATACACCACGATCTACCTGGCCAACCAGGACCAGATCGAAGACCCGGACCGCATTCGCCCGGGACAGGTTTTCGGTGTGCCGGATAAGGCGCTGCCGGACGATGAATCGCGCGAGATTCACAAAAAGCACATGAAACACGAGCGATAGGCAGTCGATCGCCCGCCAACAACATTGCGGCGGCGACGATGGATGCCTATCTCTCGATCAAGGGCGGCGCCTTCAACGAGGCGCCGCTTTTCATTGAACGGTGATGACGGCGCTGTAGAGGGAAAGCACGGTGCGGCAAGGCTCGTGGGGCTCCCTAAGCCGTCAAGCAGCGCGAAACGTAAGAGCGGATCAGAACGTGGCACCCCAGAAGAAAACTGTTTCGGCCGATACGAGCAATCCGTTGCAGACGATCGCCAATCTCTGGCCCTATATGTGGCCGACGGACAGGGCCGATCTCAAGCTCCGGGTCATCTGGGCAACGGTCATTCTGATCATCGCCAAGGTCGTTCTGATCCTCGTTCCCTATTCCTTCAAGTGGGCAACCGATGCGCTGAACGGCAAGCCGGATGCCTTGGGTTTCCTGCCTCAGTTCCTCACCGGCGCGGTGATGCTGGTGCTCGCCTACAATCTCGCGCGATTGCTGCAGGCCGGCTTGAACCAGCTTCGCGATGCGCTGTTTGCAAGCGTTGGCCAACACGCGGTTCGCCAACTTGCCTACAAGACCTTTGTCCACATGCACCAGCTCTCGCTGCGCTTCCATCTGGAGCGGCGCACCGGCGGGCTTTCGCGCGTCATCGAGCGCGGCACCAAGGGCATCGAGACGATCGTCCGATTCACGATCCTGAACAGCGTGCCGACCCTGATCGAATTTCTGCTGACGGCGGTGATCTTCTGGTGGGGCTACGGTTTCAGCTATCTGTTTGTGACGGCCGTCACCGTCTGGCTGTACATCTGGTTCACGGTCAAGGCGAGCGACTGGCGCATCGCCATTCGCCGCTCGATGAACGACAGCGACACCGACGCCAACACCAAGGCGATCGACTCGCTCCTGAACTTCGAGACGGTCAAATATTTCGGCAACGAAGAGATGGAAGCCCGTCGCTTCGACAAGTCGATGGAGCGCTATGAGGCCGCGGCGACCCAGGTCTGGACGTCGCTCGGTTGGCTCAACTTCGGCCAGGCGCTGATCTTCGGCGCCGGCACGGCTGTCATGATGATCATGTCGGCGCTCGCCGTTCAGCGCGGTGAACAGACTCTCGGTGATTTCGTCTTCATCAACGCAATGCTGATCCAGCTTGCAATTCCGCTCAATTTCATCGGCTTCGTCTACCGCGAAATTCGCCAGGGCCTGACCGATATCGAGCACATGTTCGATCTGCTCGACGTACGCGCCGAAGTGGTGGATCGCCCGGATGCGAGCGAACTCGTCATCGGCAAGGGCGCCATCGCCTTCAAGGACGTGCATTTCGCCTATGATCCGGCGCGACCGATCCTCAAGGGCATTACCTTCGAAGTGCCCGCCGGCAAGACGGTCGCGGTCGTCGGCCCGTCGGGCGCCGGCAAGTCGACGCTCTCCCGGCTGCTCTATCGCTTCTACGACGTGCAGGAAGGGGCCATCACCGTCGATGGCCAGGACGTGCGGACCGTGACGCAAAAGAGCCTGCGCTCGGTCATCGGCATGGTGCCGCAGGATACCGTGCTCTTCAACGACACCATTGCCTATAACATCCGCTACGGCCGGGTCTCTGCCAGCGAGGCCGAGGTCGAAGCGGCCGCTGAGGCGGCACAGATCGCCGGCTTCATCCACACGCTGCCCGAAGGCTTCCAGGCCATGGTCGGCGAGCGTGGCCTGAAGCTCTCAGGCGGCGAGAAGCAGCGCGTCGCAATCGCCCGCACCATCCTCAAGGCGCCGCCGATCCTGATCCTCGACGAGGCGACATCGGCACTCGACACGCGCACGGAACAGGAAATCCAGTCAGCGCTCGACGTGGTCTCGCGCAACCGCACGACGCTCGTGATCGCCCACCGGCTTTCGACCGTAATCAACGCCGACGAGATCATCGTGCTGAAGGATGGCGTCATCGCCGAGCGCGGCACCCATGGCGAGCTGATTGACCGCGACGGCCTCTATGCGTCGATGTGGAGCCGCCAGCGCGAAGCAACGCAGGCCGAGGAGCAGTTGAAGCGCGTGCGCGAAAGTGACGATCTCGGCATCGTTACCCGCGGCGAGCCGGCGATCTGATGGCGTTTCTTTCTTTGCTGAGCGCGACGCGTTTTGTCGCTGTCTGGCGGGCAACGTTGCCCGCCAGGGGATTTCGCGCTAGTTCACGTTCCACGGAAAATCTGGAGTAGAGTTTATGAGCCTGGTCAATACGATCCGCAACACGCTCGTACCGGTGCACAAGGAAGGCTATCGCTTCGTCGCGATCTTCTTTGTCATGTCGCTGGTGCTTGGCTTCCTGTGGGAGCCGTTGATGTGGATCGGCTTCGTGCTGACCGCCTGGTGCGCCTATTTCTTCCGCGACCCTGAACGCATGACGCCGATCGACGACGATCTGGTGATCAGCCCAGCCGATGGCCGCGTTTCGTCGATCGCAACGGTGCTGCCGCCGGAAGAGCTGAACCTCGGCTCGGAACCGATGCTCCGCATCTCGGTTTTCATGAACGTGTTCAACTGCCATGTGAACCGTGCGCCGATGGCCGGCACCATCACCCGCGTCGCCTACCGCGCCGGCAAGTTCGTCAATGCCGAGCTCGACAAGGCCAGCCACGAGAACGAGCGCAACGGCCTGGTGATCGAGACCAAGCACGGTGCGATCGGCGTCGTCCAGATCGCCGGCCTCGTTGCCCGTCGCATTCTCTGCTGGAAATATGAGAACGGCTCGCTGGACGCAGGCGAGCGCTTCGGCCTGATCCGCTTCGGTTCGCGGCTCGACGTCTTCCTGCCCGCAGGAGCCGAGCCGCGCGTCAGCGTCGGCCAGACTGCCGTTGCCGGCGAAACCGTGCTTGCCGAGTTCGGCTCGGCCAAGGGCCCGGTCCTCAGCCGTCGCGCATAAGGAGTGTACATGGAAGGCTCTGAACAGGAAAACCCAGCCGAACCGCCGAAAGCTACCGGCGACGCGAGCGGTTCAAACGACACCGGTCGTGGTCCTCGGCTGCGCGAGATACCGCTGCGGCTGATGATCCCGAACCTGATCACGGTGCTGGCGATCTGTGCCGGTCTCTCGGGCATTCGGCTCGCCTTCGAAAACCGCATCGAGCTTGCCGTTGCCATGGTCTTGCTCGCGGCCTTCCTCGACGGCATCGACGGCCGCGTTGCACGCCTGCTGAAGGCGACGTCGAATTTTGGCGGCCAGATGGACTCCCTCGCCGATATTATCAATTTCGGCGTTGCGCCGGCGCTCGTGCTTTACGTCTTCATCCTGGATCAGGCCCGCTCGATCGGCTGGATCGCGGCGCTGATCTACGCGATCGCCTGTGGCCTGCGGCTTGCGCGCTTCAACGTCATGGCCGAGCGCCAGTCCAAGGCGCCGTGGCAGTCGGAATATTTCGTTGGCGTGCCGGCACCGGCAGGCGCCATGCTGGTCCTGCTTCCGGTCTATCTCGGCCTCTTGGGATTGGCGCCCGAGCGCACCTTCGCGCTGATTGCATCGGGCTACACCGTGCTGATCGCCTTCCTGCTGGTCAGCCGTCTGCCGGTCTGGTCCGGCAAGTCGGAAAACAGCCGTGTGCGCCGCGATCTCGTCCTGCCGGCCATTCTCGGCGTCGTCTTCTATGTCGCGACGCTGATGACCTATACCTGGGAGACGATGGCGGTGACGGCCCTTGGCTACCTGATCACGCTGCCTTTCGGCGCGCGCTCCTGGCAGCGCAAATACGGCGGCGACTGGCCGGCCCATCCATCGACAGGCGGCGACGGCCTGCCGGGTGACAAGGACTGACTGAGTTTCAGCTAAGGTACAAAAAAGGCCACCGTGGTGACACGGTGGCCTTTTTGTTTGGAAAGCGCGCCGAAGCTTACTCCGGCATCCGGTAATCGACGATCTTGTCTTCGCGGACGATGTAGAGCTTGCCGGTCTCAGTCTGGTCAGGGCCGACGAGCGGCAGAAGCTTGGCGGCAACTTCGGAGGGATGCGGCACGGTCTCCGGATCCTCGCCGGGCATCGCCTGGGCGCGCATCGCCGTGCGGGTGGCGCCGGGATCGACAGAGAGGATGCGCAGCGGCAGGCGCTGCGTTTCGCCGGCCCAGGTGCGAGCCAGCGCCTCGACGGCGGCCTTCGATGCGGAGTAGGGGCCCCAGAAGGGCTTGCACTTGTGCGCAGCGCTCGACGACAGGATCAGCGCACGGCCGGCGTCCGATTTGATCAGCAGCGGCTCCAGCGAGCGGATCAGCCGCCAGGTGGCGTTGACGTTGATGTTCATTACCTTTTCGAACACCTTCGCCTCGACATGGCCGATCGGCGAGATCGTGCCGAGCACGCCGGCATTGGCGACCATGATGTCGAGCTTGCCCCAGCGCTCGTTGATGGCGCCACCGAGCTTGTCGATCGCCGCCATGTCGGCGAGATCGAACGGCACCAGCGTCGCCGAACCGCCCGCCGCCTTGATCGCGTCGTCGAGTTCTTCAAGCCCGCCGACGGTGCGCGCGCAGGCGACGACATGGGCACCGGCCTTGGCCAGTTCGAGAGCGGTGAAATAGCCGATACCGCGCGATGCGCCGGTGACCACGGCCACCCGGCCTTTGAGATCGATCGTCATTTTATTGTCTGATTATCCGTTGCTGGCGAGAACCGAGAGTTTGCGGACATTGCTGGCGCCTTCCTGGTCGAGAAGGCGGGTCGGATAGTCCCCGGTGAAATAGTGGTCGGTGAACTGCGGCGCCTTCGGATCGCGCTTCTCGCCGCCGACCGCCTCATAGAGGCCGTCGATCGACAGGAATTCGAGCGAGTCTGCCCCGATGTAGCGGCACATGGAGGCGAGGTCGACATGCTGGTTGGCGAGCAGCTTGTCGCGATCCGGCGTGTCGATGCCGTAGAAATCCGGGTGGAAGATCATCGGGCTCGCGACCCGCACATGCACTTCGCGTGCACCGGCCTCCCGCATCATCTGCACGATCTTCACCGACGTCGTGCCACGCACGATCGAATCATCGACCAGAATGACGCGCTTGCCTTCGATCATCGCGCGGTTGGCTGAGTGCTTGAGCTTGACGCCGAAGGCGCGGATCTGCTGCGTCGGCTCGATGAAGGTGCGGCCGACATAGTGGTTGCGGATGATGCCGTATTCGAAGGGAATGCCGCTCTGCTGGGCATAGCCAAGGGCGGCCGGCGTTCCGCCGTCCGGTACCGGAACCACCACATCGGCTTCGACGGGCGCCTCCTTGGCGAGATTGATGCCCATGTTCTTGCGCGACACGTAAATGCTGCGGCCGCCGACGACCGAATCCGGGCGGGCGAAATAGACATATTCGAACAGGCAGAGGCGTTCCGGCTGCGATACCTCCGGCTTGCGAGAATCGATCGAGATCGATCCGTCGGGCTGGATCTCGCAGATGATCACCTCGCCGTTCTCGACATCGCGGACGTAAGTTGCGCCGATGATGTCAAGCGCGCAGGTCTCGGAGCAGAAGATCGGCTTGCCGTCGAGTTCGCCCATGACGAGCGGTCGGATGCCGATCGGGTCACGCGCGGCGATCAGCTTGGTGCGCGTCATCGCCAGCATCGAGTAGCCGCCTTCCATCTGTCGGATGGCGTCGATGAAGCGGTCGGACGAGGAGGCCTGCTTGGAACGGGCGATCAGGTGCAGGACGACTTCGGTGTCGGAGGTCGACTGACAGATGGCGCCATCGGCGATCAACTGACGGCGAAGGGTGAGGCCGTTGGTGAAGTTGCCGTTGTGAGCGATCGCGATGCCGCCGACTTCAAGTTCGGCAAAGAGCGGCTGGACGTTGCGCAGCGCCACTTCGCCCGTCGTCGAGTAGCGGGTGTGGCCGATGGACATGAAGCCGGGGAGCTTTGCCAGCGTCGCCGGGTCGGTGTAGTGGTCGCCGACGAGGCCCATGCGCTTTTCGGTGCAGAACTGCTTGCCGTCGAAGGTGACGATGCCGGCGGCTTCCTGGCCGCGATGCTGGAGCGCATGCAGGCCGAGCGCCGTCAGCGCCGCCGCGTCCGAGTGCCCCAATATGCCGAAGACGCCGCACTCTTCGTGCAGTTCATCGCCTTCGAGTTCATCGTGGATTTCCATGGATCTCAGATCGGTCATCACTGTCGCCTTTGCTCCGTACCGGTGCGCATATCGTGATCAGGCCCGCCATCTTCAAGCGATCTTAGCTGAAAACGGCTGCAAGCGTTATTCCCCAAAAGGACAAAGCCCGCGGGGCGGGCTTTGTCGGCAAATCGTTCCTGTCTCAGCCGTTGGTGGCCGGTGCGTCGTCGGCGGGCGCCTGCTCCGGCGTCGTCGACGGTGTCTGGCCGGGGGTCGCCGCCGGTGCTTCGCCTTCACCTTCGCCGGTGGTGTCCTTGCCGCGCAGGCGGTCGAGAATGGTGGCGTCGGCTTCTTCAGGCAGAAGCGCGATCAGCTTGTTGCCGAGATTGTCGAGCAGCGGCTTCGATTTCGCCTGGGTTACCCAGGTCGGCTGCTGCTGCGGCGCGACGAGCCAGTTGAAGAACAGCATGGCGACGACGACCAGCAGGATGCCGCGGGCGGCACCGAACAGGAAGCCGAGGGTGCGGTCGAGCGCGCCGATGCGGCTGTCGATGATGAAATCGGCAATCCGCATGGTAATGAAGGAAATGATGATCAGCGCGACCAGGAAGATCACCGCCGCCGATCCGATCAGCGCGACAGTATCGCTGTTGGTGTACTGCTTGGCGTAGGGCAGAAGCTGCGGGTAGAGGAAATAGGCGGCCGCGGCCGCACCGACCCAGCTCGCGACCGAGAGCACCTCGCGCGAGAAGCCTCGAACCATGGCCAGGATTGCGGAAAACAGGGCGACGCCGAGAACGATACCGTCGAGAATTGTAATGGGCATTTTGTCCTTACTCCGGACCCGGTTCGTCCGGGTCTCCTCAAGCCTATCCGCCATCGGCCCTGCTTGACGTTCAGGGCATTTTCAGCCTCTTCGCGGCCCCTACAGCGCTGCGCGTCCTTTCGGGCGCGCAAAGGTCGCTGTAGCGCTCAGACCTGCTGCATAATTTTGTCCTTAAATCGATCCCGATCTAAGGAACTATGCAGTAGTGGACGGTCTGCGACACCCGCATCTTCAATCTTCGTCCTCCACCGGTCTCAGCGCGTTTCGCGATCCCGCGATGCGCGCCACCAGATCCGGCAGGCTTTCCATTTCGCTCCATCGGCCATTGCCGTTTTTCGGCAATTCGGTGGACGCGGACGGCAGGACCGCCTGCGAGAACCCGAGTTTCTCGGCTTCCTTAAGGCGTTGTGCGGTATGCGCAACCGGCCGGATGGCGCCCGACAAGCTGACTTCGCCGAAATAGACGCAATCCGCCGGAAGGGCAAGCCCGGCAAGCGATGAAACCAGTGCGGAAGCCACAGCTAGATCGGCGGCCGGCTCGGAAATGCGGTAACCGCCGGCGATATTGAGATAAACGTCGTGCTGGCCGAGGCGTACGCCGCAATGGGCTTCGAGCACAGCGAGGATCATCGATAGGCGGGCCGAGTCCCAGCCGACGATAGCGCGCCGCGGCGTACCGAGTGAGGTCGGCGCGACGAGCGCCTGCACTTCGACAAGAATGGGGCGGGTGCCTTCCATGCCGGCAAAGACGGCGGCGCCCGGCGATTTTTCGTTGCGTTCTCCGAGGAACAGTTCCGACGGGTTGGCGACTTCGCGCAGACCCTTGTCCGACATTTCGAAAACGCCGATCTCGTCGGTCGGGCCGAAGCGGTTCTTGACGGTGCGCAGGATGCGGTAGTGGTGGCCGCGGTCGCCTTCGAAGTAAAGCACCGCATCGACCATGTGTTCGACAACGCGAGGGCCGGCGATCTGGCCCTCCTTGGTGACGTGGCCGACGAGCACGACGGCGGTGCCTGTCTGTTTGGCGAAGCGGATCATCGCCTGCACCCCGGTGCGCACCTGGGTGACGGTGCCGGGCGCCGAATCGACGATGTCGCTCCAGAGTGTCTGGATCGAATCGATGATCACCAGATCGGGGCGCTTGCCTTCCGAAAGCGTTGCCAGGATGTCCTCGACATTGGTCTCTGCGGCCAGCAGCACGTCGCTATCGGCAGCACCCAGGCGCTGCGCACGCAGACGCACCTGCGCCACGGCCTCTTCACCGGAGACATAGATGACGCGGTGCTTGCGGCGCGAAAGTGCGGCGGCCGCCTGCATCAGCACCGTCGATTTGCCGATGCCGGGATCGCCGCCGACGAGCAGCGCGGAGCCGCGCACGAAGCCGCCGCCAGTCACCCGATCCAATTCCGAAATGCCGGTCTGGATACGCGGCGCGTCCTCGATCTCGCCGGAAAGCGTGGTGAGCGCCACCGGGCGGCCCTTCTTCGGAGCGCGCGTCGGACCGCCGCCGATGCCCGCTGTCGGATCGTCTTCGATGATCGTGTTCCATTCGCCGCAGCCTTCGCATTTGCCCGCCCAGCGGGTGTGGACGGTGCCGCAGTTCTGGCAGATGAATTGGGTACGGGCTTTCGCCATCAGGATCGGACTTTCGAAATCTGGGAGCCGCCGGCACACATGCGAGGCGATGCCGCCGACGACCGAAGAATCACCTTCGTCGTCACATAATGCCGCGGAACGCGGAACAAAAGGTGAATTTTAGCGAAGGCCGCAAGGAAAATGCAGGAAAGCCACGTCAGACGGCGCCGACATAGTTCCTGATGTAACGATGCCCGAGGCTGGTCAGCAGCTCATAGCCGATGGTTCCGCCGGCGCGCGCCACGTCGTCAATGGCGATGTTTCGGCCGAAAAGCTCGATGTAATCGCCCGGCCGCGCTGCACCGGCCGGCAGGTCGGTGACGTCGAACAGGCTGAGGTCCATGGTGACGCGCCCCACATGCGGCACGCGCTTGCCGTGCAGGAAGCCGAATGCCCCTGACGGGGCTGCCTGCCGTAGAGTCACGCCGCCGCCGGAGACCGAACGATGGTAGCCGTCGGCGTAGCCGACCGCGACGGTGGCGATGCGGCTGTCTCTGTCGAAGCGGGCGGAGGCGCCGTAGCTCGCCGTGCCTCCGGCCGCGACCTCGCGGATCTGGATGATCCTGGCTTCGGCGGTTACCACTGGGGTCATCAGGTTGATGGCATCGTTGACCGCCTCGCCGCCATAGACGGCGATGCCCGGCCGGGTGAGCTCGAAATGATAGTCGGCGCCCAGGAAGACACCGCCGGAATTGGCAAGGCTTGCATCGACACCCTCATAGGCAGCTGTCGCTTCGCGGAAGCGCCCGAGCTGGTAGGCGTTCAACGGGTGCTGCGGTTCGTCGGCACAGGCGAGGTGGCTCATGATCAGGACTGGCGAGAAGCTTGCGGGTCGCGCCGGGTCATTGGCAAGCGCCACGGCGGCCTCGACCGAGAGACCCAACCGGTTCATGCCGGTATCGATATGCAGCACGCAGGGGTGGTCGCCGCGCTCGGAAAGAGCCGCCATGAACACCGCAAGCTGCTCGTCGGAATTGATGATCGGCACCAGGTCATTGTCGAAGAAGAGCTCTTCGTTGCCCGGCCACATGCCCGCGAGAATGTAGATGCGGCCCTCCGGAACGAGGGGGCGCAGTTCCGCACCTTCCTCGGCATTGGCGACGAAGAAGTCGCGCGCACCGGCGGCATAGAGGGCAGGGGCTGCGTCATCGATGCCGAGGCCATAGGCGTCCGCTTTCAGGACCGCTGCCGCCCGCGCCTTGCCGGAGCGGGCATTCATCGTCCGCCAATTGTCGGCAAGCGCACCGAGATCGATCGTGAGGCGGTTGGAGGCGGAAAGAAATTCTGGGGGGAGCATGCCGGACACTCTTCGTGGACGATACGAAGAGCAATACAGCCAACGGCCCATGGTCGCAAATGCTCGCCTGTCGCATCGCCGTCACGCGGGCCCTGAAGGAAGGATGAGCACTTTTGTGCAAGACGGGATCGCCTCGGGTCACTATGGTTGCCCAATGCAGACGATTTCGCAGGAAGAAGCCATAGAGGTCATGCCGATTGAAGGCGGTGAGCGCACGCGCTTCTGGCGCGATCCTCGCTTTATGGGCATGGAATGTCTGACGGCGACCTTCATTACCCATGAATTCGCGCCGCATGCACATGAGACGTTCAGCATCGGCGCGATCGAGGCCGGCTCGCAGATCAGCAAGATCAAGGGCGAACGTTCGGAGGCGGGCCCTGGGTTCTTCTACCTGATCAACCCCGACGAAATCCACGACGGCCACCCCGGCGGCAGCGGCTATCGTTATCGCATGGTCTATCCGAGCGCCGATCTGCTGGTGAACATCATCGAGGACGTAACGGGTCGCGCTTTCAAGGGAACGCCGTCCTTCTCGAGGCGGGTGCTGCAGGATCCGGACCTCGCCTTGTCCTTTCATCAAGCGCACCGAACGCTTGAGGTGGCAGGCGGCACGCTCGAGGCCGAAGAAAGAATGTTCGGCGTGCTTGCGGCGATGTTCGAGAGGACGGCAGTACGATCATCACCCCGATCGAGACGCGCGAGCAGTCCCCCGTGCATCGGGCGCGGGACTATCTGATCGAGAATTATGCTGAAGACGTCGGGCTCGAGGAACTCGCCAAGGTCGCAGGGCTCAGCCGCGCGCACCTGATCCGCGCCTTCCGCAAGGAATTCCATATCACTCCACATGCCTTTCTGACCGACAAGCGCGTGCGCACCGCCAAGACCTTGCTCAGGCATGGCTGGTCGGCGGTGGATGCGGCCTATCAGTGTGGCTTCGCCGATCAGGCGCATTTCAGCCGCCACTTCAAGGCGCGCACCGGCGTAACACCCGGCGCCTTCCGCGCCGGCTGATCACTTTCGTTCAATACGGGACCCGCTTCCGCCTATAGACGTTCTCCGTTTCGTGTGAATGGAGACAGGGACGTTGCAGGTAAGAAATGCGTTGCAGGAATTTCGGGCCGCGGCGATCGCGATGACGCCGCTGATCGTCGCCGTCATGCCGATCGGCCTGGTGTTCGGTGCCGTGGCGGCGGCCAAGGGGCTGACGCCGGCGGAGGTGACGCTGATGAGCGCACTGGTCTTTGCCGGTGGATCGCAATTCGTCGCCATGGATATCTGGACACATCCGGCGTCCTGGGCCGCACTCGGCTTCTCGGCACTGCTCGTCAACATCCGCCATGTGCTGATGAGCGCTTCGATCGGCAGCAAGCTTGACGGTTTCTCCGGGCCGGCGCGCTATGCCTCGATGCTGCTTCTCGCCGATGAAATCTGGGCCATGGCCGAGATGCGCGCGAGCAATGGCAAACTCACGCCCGCCTGGTATGCCGGCCTTGCCGTGCCCTTCTACTGCGCCTGGGTCCTGACGAGCCTGACGGGCGCGATGGTTGGCGCCCTGCTGGGCGATCCCAAGGTCATCGGCCTCGACTTCGCATTCCCTGCCGTTTTCATCATCCTGGTCATGGGTTTCTGGAAGGGGCGCGAAACGGGTGCCGTTCTGGCCGCGAGCGCTTGTGCGGCGGTGGTCACGCATCAATTGCTGCCGGGCGTCTGGTACATTGCGGCGGGTGCTGCAGCCGGCGTCGTCGTGGCTATGCTTTCAGGCGGACACAAGGAGGCCCACGCATGAGCGTCGATCTCAACACTTTGCTTGCGATCCTGGCCATGGCAGTCGCGACGGTCGCGACCCGCATCGGCGGTCTCGTGCTGATCCGCTATGTGACGATCGGAGAAAACCAGAAGCGCGCCCTCGAGGCCATTCCGCCAGCGGTTCTGATGGCGGTCATCGCTCCGACGGCACTGGTCACCGGCCCGGCCGAAACGATTGCCGCTGCGGCGACGGCCGTTGCTGCAACCAGGCTGCCGCTCTTGGCATCCGTTGCCGTCGGCGTGGTTTCGGTGGCGTTGTTGCGTCAGGTTCTAGGCGGTGCCTGGTAAAAGGCGGTGCCGGTTGAGCCCATCACGCTTGGGCGGCTCGTTGTGAAGTAGAGCGGGCTGGGAAACCGCAAACATTTTTCCCAGCCCGCTCCGGCCGCCCCCACGGAACTCTAGTGTTCTTCGTACTGGGTGAAGGAGGGATCGGCGAGATCGGTGAAGCGCGTGAATTCCGACTGGAAGGCGAGCTTCACGGTGCCGGTCGGTCCGTGACGCTGCTTGGCGATAATCACGTCCGCCGTGCCCTTCACCTGCTCCATCTTCATCTTCCACTCTTCGTACTTCGGATCGAACTCGTCGCGCGGCTCCAGGTTCTTCACGTAGTATTCCTCGCGGAACACGAAGAGCACGACGTCGGCGTCCTGCTCGATCGAGCCCGATTCACGAAGGTCGGAGAGCTGCGGGCGCTTGTCTTCGCGGCTCTCCACCTGACGGGAGAGCTGCGACAATGCGATGATCGGAACGTTCAGTTCCTTGCCGAGCGCCTTGAGGCCGGTGGTGATCTGGGTGATTTCCTGCACGCGGTTGTCGCTCGACTTGCCCGAGCCGGTCATGAGCTGGATATAGTCCACCACCAGGCAGTCGAGGCCGCGCTGGCGCTTCAGGCGCCGGGCGCGTGCGGAAAGCTGGGCGATCGAGATACCACCGGTCTGGTCGATATAGAGCGGCACCTTCTGCATCATCTGCGAGCAGGCGACGAGCTTCTCGAAGTCGGCCTCGGAAATGTCACCGCGGCGGATCTTCGACGAGGAGACCTCGGTCTGTTCGGAGATGATACGGGTGGCGAGCTGTTCGGACGACATTTCGAGCGAGTAGAAGCCGACGACGCCGCCGTTCCTGGCCTTGAACGAACCGTCCGCCTGGACTTCCGGCTCGTAGGCGGCAGCGATGTTGTAGGCGATGTTGGTGGCAAGCGAGGTCTTGCCCATGCCCGGACGTCCGGCAAGCACGATCAAGTCCGAGCGCTGCAGGCCGCCCATGCGGCCATCCAGCGAATGGATGCCGGTCGAAATGCCCGAGAGGCTGCCGTCGCGCTCGAAGGCCGCACCCGCCATGTCGATCGCAAGCGCCACGGCATCGTTGAACGACTGGAAGCCGCCGTCGTAGCGGCCGGTCTCGGCGAGTTCGAACAGGCGACGCTCGGCATCTTCGATCTGGCCCTGCGGCGGCATGTCGAGTGGCGCGTCATAGGCGATATTGACCATGTCCTCGCCGATCGTGATCAGCGAACGGCGAAGAGCGAGGTCGTAGATCGCGCGGCCGTAGTCTTCCGCGTTGATGATCGACACGGCTTCGGCAGCGAGACGCGCAAGGTACTGCGCGACGGTCAGGTCACCGACCTTCTCGTCGGCCTTGAGGAAGGTCTTGATGGTGACGGGGTTCGCGGTCTTGCCCATGCGGATGATATCACCGGCAACCTCGAAGATCTTGCGGTGCAGCGGCTCGTGCAGATGCACGGGCTTCAGGAAGTCCGAGACACGATAGAAGGCGTCGTTGTTGACGAGGATCGCGCCGAGCAAAGCCTGTTCGGCTTCAAGGTTGTTCGGCGCCTCGCGATAGTGCTGGTCCGCCTGATCCTTGCCGATAGGGGATAGCTTTCGCGCCGCGTCATTCATGTCGTTTTATCTCTGCCTTTGTCTGGTGTGGCACCGGTTTGCGATCTACCGCGAGCCGGGTCAAGTGCAGGGGGGACACACTCGCAAAGCGTCTCATCGCAGCCTCGCGCTTTTCCCGTTGTTCGACTGATCCACAGGTCAGGTTCACAAAAGCGTAGAATCTCGCCTTGCCACAAAATTGGCCGTTGACGCGACGAATCACCCGAGCCTTCCGGGCATGGGGGAGTCTAGCGCCGTCCTCCCCCACCTCAAAATCCTGATCTTGAAAATCCCCCGCATTTGGATTAGATAGAGTCAAAATAATTAGCATGCTAGTAATATGGAAAAGATACCAATGTATCAGCCCACCGTGAACCGCGAATTGTTCGATGCCCTGTCGCTGGTCAATCGCAAGCTGCGGGCCGTGTTCGATGCTCGAGTGAAGGAGAGGGGTCTCACGCTGTCGCGGGCCCGAGCGCTCTTCGCCTTGACCCGGAAGGATGGTTTGAACCAGCGCGAGCTGGCCGATGAGCTCGATATTGAAACGCCGACACTGGTGCGTCTGCTCGATGGCATGGAGAAGCAAGGTTTCATCGAACGGCGGGTCGAGGCCTCCGACCGGCGCGCCAAGCAGATCCATATGACTGAGTTCGGTCGCTCGGTCGCTGACGAAATCCTGCGGCTTGCCGACGAGATCCGGGCGGAAGTGCTGCAAGGTATCGATGCCGCCGAACTTGCCGTGACGCAGCGGGTGGTGCGGGCGATCGCCGATAACGTCCAGTCGCTGGCGCGGGAGTGACGGCGATGAGCGCAGTCGCCACTGCTGCTGCAAACGACAATCGCAACGCCGCTCCGCTGGAGACGGGCGCGGCCGGCGACGACCAGGAGGAAATTTCGCCTGCTGCGCCGGTCCCGGCGCCCGCCCCAATGCCGGTCGACAAAAGCCTGGCACTATCGGCGGTCTATGTCGTCGGTTCGGTTCTCCTGTTCCTGACGCAGGGCCTGGGCATGAACCTGGCGCTTGCCAATCTGACGCAGATCCAGGGTTCGCTCTCGGCGACCTCGGTCGAGGCCGGCTGGCTGTCGGCGGCCTACATGGCGCCCAATGTCAGCCTGTCGATCGCGCTGGTGAAGATTCGCGCTCAATACGGGCTGCGCCGCTTTGCCGAAATCAGCATCGTCGGCTTCGTCATCGTATCGCTGATGAACGTCTTCGTTTCCGACCTGCATTCGGCCATCGTCGTCCGCTTCATCAGCGGCATTGCTGCTGCGCCGATGTCGACGCTCGGCTTTCTCTACATGCTCGAAGCCTTTCCGCCGGCGCGCAAGCTGACGGTCGGTCTGGCACTGGCGCTCACCTGCACGACGATCTCCGCGCCGATTACCCGTCTCATCTCGCCGACCCTGATCGAATACGGCCAGTGGCATGCGCTCTACACGCTCGAAATGGCGTTGGCACTGATCGCGCTGCCGATCATCTATCTGCTGCCTCTGACGCCGGTGCCGCATGCCAAGGTCATCCAGCGCATGGATATCCTGAGCTATCTGCTCGTTGCCGTTGCCTTCGGCTGCCTGGCCATCGTGTTGACCATGGGGCGTCTCTACTGGTGGTTCGAGGCACCCTGGCTCGGCGTCCTTCTGGTCGTTTCAATCGCAACACTGACGACCGTGGTGCTGATTGAACTCCATCGCAAGGTGCCGTTGATCGACATACGCTGGATCGCCTCGAAGGAGATCGTGCACCTTGCTGCCGTTCTGCTCGTCTTCCGCCTGGTTGCCTCCGAGCAGTCCACGATCGCGACGAATTTCTATCAACAGCTCGGCCTCCAATTCGAACAGGTCGCGACGCTGTATTGGATCATCCTTGCCGCGGCGATAGCCGGCGGCCTGCTCTGTGCCGTGCTGATGAACCCGCAGCATGCAGAGAGTGTGCACGTCCTGGCGCTCGGCCTGATGGCGACCGGCGCCTACATGGACAGCCAGGCGACGAGCCTGACACGGCCCGAGCAGATGTATCTGAGCCAGGCGATGATTGCCTCGGGCACTGCGCTCTTCCTGCCGCCGGCCATGGCGCGCGGCTTCAAGGCGGCGCTTGCGAAGGGGCCGAGCTATATCCTGAGCTTCATCGTGATCTTCCTCTTCACCCAGAGCATCGGCAGCCTGATCGGCTCCGCAGCCTTCGGCACCTTCGTAACGATCCGTGAAAAATTCCACTCCAACATTCTCTCCGAACAGATCGTCTTGTCGAACCCGTTGGTTGCCCAGCGCGTCAACCAGCTCTCCGCCGCCTATAGCAAAGTGATGGGCGACAAGACCTTGCTGGGTGGCGAGGGCACCGTGCTCCTGTCGCAGCAGGTCACCCGCGAAGCCTACATCCTTGCCTACAACGACGCATTCCTGCTTGCCGCCGTGATCTCGCTTGTCGCGCTCGCCGGCCTGCTCCTGCACATGTCCTACAATTGGCTCACGCAGCGGCTGACCGGCCCCGCGCCGGCGCCGGCCGCCTGATTAATCGAGTTGAAGACCATGCTGAAGTTCCTACGTTCCCCGACCACCATCATTGTGCTTCTCGCCGGCATCGCCGGCGTGACCCTCGTGCTCTATGCCTGGCGGCTGCCACCGTTCCACAGCTCCGTGGAGATGACGGAGAATGCCTATGTGCGCGGCTACGTGACAATCATGAGCCCGCAGCTTTCGGGCTATGTCGCCGATGTTCCCGTGCACGACTACGAGGCGGTCAAGGCCGGGCAGTTGCTGGTGAAGATCGACGATCGCATCTACGCCCAGAAGCTGGCGCAGGCCGAAGCGACGCTTGCCGGGCAGAAGGCGGCGCTCGCCAACTCCCATCAGCAGGAACTGTCGGCCAAGGCCGGTATCGCCGCCAGCGAAGCGCAGCTCGATAGCGCCAAGGCGGCCTTCAATCGGGCGCGCGCCACCTGGGATCGCATTCGCCCGCTTGCCGAAAAGGGCGTGTCGACGCGCAGCGATGCCGATCAGGCGCGTGCCGGCTTCGAACAGGCGGACGCGGCTGTGAGCCAGGCTGAGGCCGGGCTGGAAGTGTCGAAGCAGGCATTGGCGACCACGCTTGGCGCGCGCGCCGGATTGGAAGCTGCCGTGACCGGTGCCGAGGCGGCCGTCGAACTGGCGCGTATCGATCTCGAAAATACCCGCATCGTTGCGCCGCGTGACGGCAGGCTGGGCGAGATCGGCGCTCGGATCGGTCAATATGTGACGGCGGGATCACAACTGCTCGCGCTGGTGCCGAACGAAGTGTGGGTCGTCGCCAATTTCAAGGAGACGCAACTCGACGGCATGAAGGCTGGCCAGCCCGTCGCCATTGCGGTCGACGCCCTGCAGAAGAGCGAACTTACGGGACACATCGAGCGCTTCTCGCCGGCAGCCGGTTCGGAATTCAGCGTGATCCGCGCGGACAACGCCACAGGCAACTTCACCAAGGTGGCTCAGCGCGTCGGCGTGCGGATCGTGGTCGATCCCGGTCAGCCGCTGGCTGAGATGCTCTCGCCCGGTCTCTCGGTCGTCGTGCGCGTCGACAAGGACGCGCCGGCGCGGACTGCGGCGGATCAGGTGACCAGCGACGCCGTGCCCGTCGCTGCGCATGGGTAATCTGCCGCCTTGCGTCTTGCGATTTTAGTTCTACCCCCTGGGGCCAATAAAAAAGCCCGGATCGATGATCCGGGCTTTCGTATATGGGATGGCCGCTAAGGCTTATTCTTCTTCGCCTTCGAATTCGGCTTCCGGGTTGAAGAAGTCTTCCGGCTTCAGAGCGTCTTCGTCAACGCCGTAGATGGCGTCGGCCGAGGTCAGGCTTTCGCCCTTGGACTGGCGCTCGGCTTCTTCAGCCGAACGGGCAACGTTGACTTCAACCGAGATCTCGACTTCCGAGTGCAGGTGCAGCGTGACCTTGTGCAGGCCGATCGACTTGATCGGGTGGTTGAGGTCGACCTGGTTGCGGCCGACGTTGAAGCCTTCGGCAGCGAGCACTTCGATGATGTCGCGAGCAGCAACCGAACCGTAGAGCTGGCCGGTTTCGCCAGCGGAGCGGACGATGACGAAGGTCTTGCCGTCGAGCTTTTCGGCAACCGACTGGGCTTCCGACTTGCGCTCGAGGTTGCGGGCTTCGAGCGTCGAACGCTCAGCTTCGAAACGGGCCTTGTTGGCGGCGTTGGCGCGCAGCGCCTTGCCGAGCGGCAGCAGGTAGTTGCGAGCAAAGCCGTCGCGGACCTTTACGGTTTCGCCCATCTGGCCGAGCTTGGCGATACGTTCGAGAAGAATGACTTGCATGTTGGTTTTCCTTTCAGTGTTCCAATTCGTTGGTCAGTTTTTTCCAACCGGCGTGACCGCGATGGTGCGTCGCGTATCGATCAGGCCGGACAGGAGGAAGAAGAATGCCGGGATCGTGAACACGAGCACCGACAGGTATGCGATCCACAGCACGGGAAGCCGCCAGGACTTGCCACGCGTGCGGAAATGGAAGGAGGCGAAGCCGGCGAGCAGAAAGCCTGCGCCGAAGGTTCCGCAGATCAGCGCGCCGATCGTTGCCGGCGCGCCGCCGAGGAAGGTGAGGACCAGGCCGCCGAGGAAGATGAAGATCGCGTTGCGGTGCATGCGCAGCGTCGAGGGGATATCCTCGCGCGGGCGCAGCGACCGGCCCGACATCTGCACGATGCGGGTCGCGACATAATAGGCGGTAAAGAGCATCAGCACCCAGATCGCACCCTGGACGAGCGGCAAAGCGAGTGTGAAGAGCGACTTGATCTGGGCAACGGCAGTGACGTCCGGATTGTAGCCCGGGTCCTGCGCCTTCACCGCCTGGATGACGATATCGACCATGCGGTCGGAGATGTCGGCGCCATAGCCGACGATGAAGCCGACGATGATCATGCCGACCGTCACGAGACCCGCGAGGTGGCTGAGAATATCGGAGAGCGGATACCAGGCGAGCGCTTCGTCGGGGCCACCGAGTTCGGAGGCCGGACGGGCAAGATTGGCGAGGTGGCTGAGCCAACCGGCTGGGATCAGCGTGACGACGAGGATCAGCAGCGCGAAATAGGGCGAGATGAGCGCGGCAGCGGTGGCACCTGCGCTGACGATCGCGGTGATCGCCGCTGCATTGCCCCAGCCAAGGCCGGCAATCAGGATCGGGAGTGCGGAGGCGGCATAGAGGACGATCGCAAGAGACGACTGCGTGTTCGCGCCCATCGACAAGAGGGCGGCGGTAAAGCCGGCGAGAACGCCGGTCAGCAGCGATGTCCTGTTCACGTTCGTCACGTTCGCTGTCCTGCTTCGTGCAGTTAGGGGATGGCAGAGCCCGGCCCCAGCATGGGATTTTGGTGCTGTCGCACCTGTTCCGATCCGCGCCCACCGCGGAAGGGAGAGAAAGAGGCGCTCACCTAAGGGGAGCGCCTCTCCCTGGAGTCAATTTCCGTCGAGTCAGATGACCAACGGAGAGTCAGCCGCTCTTAGGAAACGACGTAGGGCAGCAGGCCGAGGAAGCGTGCACGCTTGATCGCCTGGGCGAGCTCGCGCTGCTTCTTCTGGGAAACGGCCGTGATGCGGGAAGGAACGATCTTGCCGCGCTCGGAAATGTAGCGCTGCAGCAGACGGATGTCCTTGTAGTCGATCCGCGGAGCGTTTGCGCCCGAGAAGGGGCAGGTCTTGCGGCGACGGTGGAACGGGCGACGAACCGGAGCGGAAGAAACTTCAGCCATTGTCTTTATCTCCTAAAGCTTCTTGATTACGCGCGGTCTTCGCGCGGACGACGCGGGCGGTCTTCGCGGTCGCCACGGTCCGGACGCGGACCACGGTCGCCGAAGCTGCGCTCCGGACGGTCGCCATCGCGGCGCGGACGATCGTCGCGGTCGCGCTTCTGCATCATGGCAGACGGGCCTTCTTCGTGCTTCTCAACGGCGATCGTCATGTAGCGCAGAACGTCTTCGTTGATGCGCATCTGACGCTCGATTTCGTGAACAGCCGCTGCCGGAGCGTCGATGTCCATGAGAACGTAGTGAGCCTTGCGGTTCTTCTTGATGCGGTAGGTGAGGGACTTCAGGCCCCAGTTCTCGACGCGACCGACCTTGCCGCCGTTTGCTTCGAGCACGCCCTTGTACTGCTCGACGAGACCGTCGACCTGCTGCGGCGTGATGTCCTGGCGGGCCAGGAATACGTGTTCATAAAGAGCCATTGTGGCTTGCCTTTCTTGCGTTAATCAGCCCGGACCTCGGCGGCTAAGCCTCAACGACTGTTCTTAGTGGCTGACAGGCAGCCGGCAAGAAAGTGTTGTATCGAGACGGTCGAGAGCGGAGACACGGGAGGCCGGAAAGACTTGCAATCCTAACGGCTCCCCTCGAGGAAGCCGGCCCTCCGTTCAGCCACCAGCCAGAAGACCGGGCATTTCGAACAGCGCGCTTATACGCATTTTTCCACGGAAGGCAAGGCTTGGCGCATCTTTTAGATATCTAGGCCAGCGCTTTGACCTTCTTCCACTTGCGCAAACGCCCTGAGGCATTGGCGTAGGGAGAGGATGTGTTGAACTGAATCATGCGACCAAGCGTCCATTTGCCGTACCACGGTTTCCCGTAGAGCGCCTGGTCGTCCCGCGCCTTGATCAGCGCTTCCAGCGTTTCCTTGCTGCGTCTCAGGCGGGCGATGAGCTCCGTCGGCGAAAGAGCCCGGAAATCGGCATAGAACTTCTGTGCGAGCCTGCCGAGCTCGTTCCATTTATATCCGGTCTCGGGGAAGTCGACCGGTTCGCCGCGCTGATCGCGGTCGATCCACTTGGTGACGAGTTCGCCCCAGCCGATGAGGTAGGCGACGAGATCGCCGACGCTCATCGTGGTGCCCTTGGCGTGCCCTTCGAGCGAAGGCTCGCGAAATTGGTCGTCGGAGACCTGTTCCAGTTCGCGCATCAGCTTGGCGAACTGGACGTCGATCGCCTTGAGCAACTCCGCTTTTGTCTGAGGCACGGCCATCGGCGATCGATTCTCGCCTTTAGATCGGCATGGGGTAGAGACGGTGCAGCCGCCGAATGCCATTCACGACGTCCTGCGACAGGGTGAGGTCGACGGCGCCAAGATTGGTCTTCAGCTGTTCCATCGATGTCGCGCCGATGATGACGGACGCCATGAACGGCCGCGTCAGGCAGACGGCGATTGCCATCTGAGCGGGATCGAGGCCGTGCTCGCGTGCAAGCTGCACATAACCGGCAACCGCCGGCTCCTGGTGCGGGGTGAAGCGGCCGCCGAGGTCGCCGTTGATCGAGAGGCGGGAGCCCGTCGGCTTGGCGCCGTCCAAATACTTACCGCTGAGCAGCCCGGCTGCGAGCGGCGAATAGGCAAGCAGCCCCACGTCCTCGTGATGCGATAGCTCGGAGAGGTCGAGATCATAGGCGCGGTAAAGCAGATTGTATTCGTTCTGGACCGAGGCGACCCGCGGCAGGCCGTGACGTTCGGCCATGTCGATGAACTTCATCGTTCCCCAGGCCGTTTCGTTGGAGAGACCGATGGCGCGGACCTTGCCGGCCTTCACGAGATCGCCGAGCTTGTCGAGGATCGCCCTGAGATCGCCGGCGACATGCGCCTTGTCCTGCTTGGCCGGGTCGTAGGACCAGGCATTGCGGAAATGGTAGTGACCGCGGTTCGGCCAATGGATCTGGTAGAGATCGACGTAGTCGGTCTTCAAACGTCGAAGGCTGGCGTCGATTGCCTGTTCGATGCCTTCCGGCGTGGTAGGACCGCCATTGCGAATATAGGGCCGGCCGGGGCCGGCGACCTTGGTCGCGAGCACGACGTCGTCGCGGCGGCCGCGCTTTGCCAGCCACTCGCCGATGAAGCGCTCGGTATCGCCGTAGGTCTCGGACGAGAGCGGCGTCGTCGGGTAGAGTTCTGCCGTATCGATGAAATTCACGCCCTTGTCGAAGGCGTGGTCCAGTTGTTCATGCGCTTCGGCGACGGAATTCTGCGAGCCCCATGTCATGGTGCCCAGGCAGATTTCCGAAACCTTGATGTCGGTGCGGCCAAGCGTGTTGTAACGCATTGAATGGAGATCCTTGTGAAAGACGTGCATCGGCCCCGTGGGACAAGGGGTGCGCGCGCCGGAAATGGAGTGATAGCCTTCGCCCTTGGGAGTGTTGAAGGCAGGTCGACTTCGGGCGGCAAACTTACGCCTTGATTGGTGAAGATCAAGGGCAAAAGGCGGCTGCGGCTCGGTTCGGCGGGCCTTGCGCGCTTGACTCGCCGTTCAGGAATGTGAATGGAGAGGAAACCAGAGCGGGGCAAGAAAAAGCGTGTGCGGTTATCCGCCCGCGTCCCGCTCTAACTCATAAGAACCGATCACTATGATTTTGTGTCGATTCGACCCAAAATCATAGTGATCTAGGGAAGGGACTATCCCATGAGCATTGCATTCACGTTTCCAGGCCAGGGCAGCCAGGCTGTCGGCATGGGCAAGGATCTGGCGGACGCTTTTCCGGAAGCCGCTGCCGTCTTCGTCGAGGTTGACGAGGCGCTCGGAGAGAAGCTGTCCGAGATCATGTGGAACGGCCCCGAGGAAACGCTGACGCTGACCGCGAACGCGCAGCCGGCGCTGATGGCCGTATCGATGGCCGTCATCCGGGTGCTCGAAGCCAGGGGACTCGACATCAAGTCGAAGGTCTCCTTTGTCGCCGGCCATTCGCTGGGCGAATATTCGGCGCTCTGTGCTGCCGGCACCTTCTCGATCGCCGACACGGCGCGTCTCTTGCGCATTCGCGGCAACGCGATGCAGGCGGCCGTACCGGTCGGCAAGGGTGCGATGGCCGCGATCATCGGGTTGGAGCATGCCGATGTCGAAGCCGTCTGCCGCGAGGCTTCGGCACTCGGCTCCTGCCAGATCGCCAACGACAATGGCGGCGGCCAGCTGGTCATTTCCGGAGAGAAGTCTGCCGTCGAGAAGGCTGCCGCATTGGCATCCGAAAAGGGAGCGAAGCGCGCATTGATGCTGCCGGTCTCCGCACCCTTCCATTCGAGCCTGATGGCGCCGGCCGCCGACGCCATGCGCGAGGCTCTCGCCAAGGTCGAGAAGCACAATCCCGTCGTACCCGTGGTCGCCAACGTGCTCGCCGCACCGGTCAGCGATGCCGACGAAATCGCCCGATTGCTCGTCGAGCAGGTCACCGGCCAGGTCCGCTGGCGCGAGACGGTCGAATGGTTTGCCGCCAACAATGTCACGACGCTTTATGAACTCGGTTCCGGCAAGGTCCTGACCGGGCTTGCCCGCCGGATCGACAAGACTGTCAACGGTATCGCCGTCAATACGCCTGCCGATATCGACACGGCTCTTGCAGCACTGCTCGCGTAAGCCGTCGAACAAGCGCACCAGTTACAAGGAATCAATCAGATGTTCGATCTTTCCGGCCGCAAGGCTCTCGTCACCGGTGCATCCGGTGGTATCGGCGAAGAAATCGCCCGCATGCTGCACGCGCAGGGCGCGATCGTCGGCCTGCACGGCACGCGCGTCGAAAAGCTGGAAGCGCTCGCCAATGAACTCGGTGATCGCGTGCAGCTCTTCCCGGCGAACCTTTCCGACCGCGCCGAAGTCAAGGCGCTCGGCGAAAAGGCTGAGGCCGAGCTTGGCGGCGTCGATATTCTCGTCAACAACGCCGGCATCACCAAGGATGGCCTCTTCGTGCGCATGAGCGACGAGGACTGGGATGCCGTTCTCGAGGTGAACCTGACCGCCGTCTTCCGCCTGACGCGCGAGCTGACCCACCCGATGATGCGCCGCCGTTTCGGCCGCATCGTCAACATCACCTCGATCGTCGGTGTCACCGGCAATCCCGGTCAGGCCAACTACTGTGCCTCCAAGGCCGGCATGATTGGCTTCTCCAAGTCGCTGGCTCAGGAGATCGCGACGCGCAACGTCACCGTCAATTGCGTTGCTCCGGGCTTCATCGAAAGTGCGATGACCGGCAAGCTCAACGACAAGCAGAAGGACGCGATCATGGGCGCGATCCCGATGAAGCGCATGGGCACCGGCGCGGAGATTGCGTCGGCCGTCGTCTATCTCGCGTCGAACGAGGCTGGCTACGTCACCGGCCAGACGATTCACGTCAATGGCGGCATGGCCATGATCTGATCCGGTTTCCGGGATGTGCCGCCCGCCGAGATTGTGCGACGGGTGATATTCAACGTCTCGGGACACCGCCTGCCAAATGCCTGAAATTCAATGTTGAGCAAGCGAATGTCAGGCATTTTCGGACTTTGCGGCAGACTTAAACCGTGTTAATCGGGCCATGACTGTTAGCAGTCGACCGGTCCCGCCAGGTGTCCGGCAGCCTTGGCTGCCCTGGGTTTGCCGCAGTTCCGGTTGGATGGATTGCCGGGTAGGCCGTCTTGGTCTATCAGGCTTACATAAGAGTACCGGTGCCGGAATAGGCGCCTACAGAAACGAAGGTCGAGGAACTCCGACATGAGCGATATCGCAGAACGCGTAAAGAAAATTGTTATTGATCATCTTGGCGTCGACGCCGAAAAGGTCAGCGAAGGCGCAAGCTTCATCGATGACCTCGGCGCGGACTCGCTCGACACCGTCGAACTGGTCATGGCTTTCGAAGAAGAATTCGGCGTTGAAATCCCGGACGACGCTGCTGACTCGATCCTGACTGTCGGCGACGCCGTCAAGTTCATCGAAAAGGCTCAGGCCTAATATCTGAGCGGCTACGGCCGCAGACGGGCCGCCGAAAGCGGCCCGTTTCAGCCCAGGGAAGTGGGCTGTCCCGCAAGCGCGGGTGCCGATCAGCAAGCGTTCTCCGCTTTTCCCTCTGATCGTGAATGAGAACCTTAAAATGGATGCCCGGATCGGGTTCGTTACACGTGGTCCGATCCGGCTCTGAAATTGAAAAGTCAGGGTGGGTCGCGGACTATGAGACGTGTCGTTATCACCGGTACCGGCATGGTATCTCCCTTGGGTTGCGGAACTGAGGCGACGTGGGCGCGCCTTCTTGCCGGGCAGAATGCTGCACGCAAGGTAACCGAATTCGAGGTCGAGGACCTTCCTGCCAAGATCGCCTGCCGCATTCCCTTCGGTGACGGCACCGACGCAACATTCAACGCCGACGACTGGATGGAGCCGAAGGAGCAGCGCAAGGTCGATCCGTTCATCGTCTACGCGATGGCGGCCGCCGACATGGCGCTTGCCGACGCCGGCTGGAAGCCGGAGACCGACGAAGACCAGATCGCGACCGGCGTGCTGATCGGTTCGGGTATCGGCGGTCTCGAAGGCATCGTCGAAGGTGGCTATACGCTGCGCGACAAGGGCCCCCGCCGCATTTCGCCATTCTTCATTCCCGGCCGCCTCATCAACCTTGCCTCCGGCCAGGTGTCGATCCGCCACAAGCTGCGTGGCCCGAACCATTCGGTTGTCACCGCTTGTTCGACCGGCGCGCATGCCATCGGCGACGCCAGCCGGCTGATTGCGCTCGGCGATGCCGACGTCATGGTCGCCGGCGGCGCGGAATCGCCGATCTGCCGCATTTCGCTCGCGGGCTTTGCAGCCTGCAAGGCGTTGTCGACGCAGCACAATGACGACCCGCAAAAGGCATCGCGCCCCTACGATATCGACCGTGACGGCTTCGTCATGGGCGAGGGCGCCGGCGTCGTCATCCTCGAAGAGCTCGAGCACGCCAAGGCGCGTGGCGCCAAGATCTATGCGGAAGTGGTCGGTTACGGCCTTTCCGGCGATGCCTTCCACATCACCGCCCCGTCGGAAGATGGTGACGGCGCCTATCGCTGCATGCAGATGGCGCTGAAGCGCGCCGGACTGACGGCGGCCGACATCGACTACATCAACGCCCACGGCACTTCCACCATGGCGGACACGATCGAGCTTGGCGCCGTCGAGCGCCTTGTCGGCGAGCATGCGTCGAAGATCTCCATGTCCTCGACCAAGTCGGCGATCGGTCACCTGCTTGGCGCTGCCGGTGCTGTCGAAGCGATCTTTTCGGTGCTCGCGATTCGCGACAATATTGCGCCGCCGACGCTCAACCTCGACAATCCGTCTGTGGAAACCAAGATCGACCTCGTGCCGCACGTCGCGCGCAAGCGCGAGATC
The DNA here is from genome assembly GCF_001429285.1 of Ensifer sp. Root278. Taxonomy (GTDB): domain Bacteria; phylum Pseudomonadota; class Alphaproteobacteria; order Rhizobiales; family Rhizobiaceae; genus Ensifer. The sequence goes on along the minus strand of NZ_LMJJ01000034.1, from coordinate 283,357 downwards.
AACGTGGCGCTGTCGAACTCCTTCGGCTTCGGCGGCACGAACGCCTCTCTGGTCCTGCGCCGTTACACGGGCGCCTGATCGGGGCCCTGGCAATCATCGGATCGATCCAACAAGTCGGTCCGATGATCCTGCTTTTGCCGCATTGCTCGCTACAAGCATGTTTTGGGAGGATGCGCCGCCATCGCGGCGGCGTTGCCGACCGCTATGTTCGCGCAAGGCATATCTGTCAGTTTGCCATTTAGCTATTGCCGGGAACATGTCGTTCGCCCCAGGGATAACCGAAGGCGGCGCGTTCCGAACGACTGCATGTCTCCTGTCCGGTTTAAGGATGAAGCAGGCAGCCATTTAGAGTGTTACAGCGACCTTAACGCGTCCTATAAGACGTGCGGTTCTGTAAAGTGTCAGGTCCCCGTCGCGTTCTCTTGAATGGACGGTGAACCGACACATTTCTGTGGTTCTTGGGTGCCAATGCACCGCGCCGCAGGTCTATTGTGTTGAAGACTGCGGAATGCCGCCCGCCAGGTCGGCGCCGTTTATGAAATTGACTTAAGCCTGCCATGGTCCAGTCCGAAATTCGCACCGGGGCAGGATAGAGAATGAGGCTGCGAATTTCGGGTTCGGGATAATCGTGAGCGACTCAAACGATAACGGCGCGGCGCAATTCGGCCGCAATGAAAACGCGAGCAACGGGCCGATCATTCCGAAATCGGCAAACGAGGCACTGCGCCCGGAAAAAGTGCCACAGCCCCCGAAGCGGTCGCGCAAGGCGCGCAGCCAGGTGGTGATTTTCCTGAATTTCGTGATGACCATCATCGTCTTTGCGGCACTCGCTGCGGCCGGCACGGTCTACTATGCCATGCATCAGTACGAGAAGCCGGGTCCGCTGCAGGCAAACCAGAACTTCATCGTCAGGGGCGGCGCCGGCATGAGCGAGATCGCCAGCGGTCTCGAGCGCAGCAACATCATCACCGATGCGCGCGTCTTCCGTTTCGTCTCGGAGGCCTATCTCGACAACGAGACGCTGAAGGCCGGCGAATACGAGATCAAGGCCGGCTCGTCGATGCAGGACGTGATGCAGCTTCTGAAGTCGGGCAAGTCGATCCTCTATTCGGTTTCTCTGCCCGAAGGCCTGACCGTCAAGCAAATGTTCCACAAGCTTTCCGACGATCCGGTCCTGGTTGGCAATCTGCCGACCGAGCTTCCGCCGGAAGGTTCGCTGATGCCCGACACCTACAAGTTCACACGCGGTACCAAGCGCGGCGAGATCGTTCAGCAGATGGTTGCCGCCCATAAGGTTCTGGTCGATCAGATCTGGGAGAAGCGTGATCCGAACCTGCCGGTCTCGACGGTCGAGGAGCTGGTGACGTTGGCTTCGATCGTGGAGAAGGAAACCGGCCGCGCCGACGAACGGCCACGGGTCGCCTCCGTCTTCATCAACCGGCTCGACAAGGGCATGCGGCTGCAGTCCGACCCGACGATCATCTATGGCATTTTCGGCGGTGACGGAAAGCCGGCGGACCGGCCGATCCTGAAGTCCGACATCGACAAGCAGACGCCCTACAACACCTATATCATCAAGGGGCTGCCGCCGACGCCGATCGCCAATCCGGGCCGTGCGGCGCTGGAGGCGGTCGCCAATCCTTCGCGCACGCCGGAGCTCTACTTCGTGGCCGACGGTACGGGCGGCCATGTCTTTGCCGAGACCCTGGACGAACACAACGCGAATGTAAGGCGTTGGCGCAAGGTGGAAGCCGAGAAGGCTGCGGAAGCCGCAAAGGCGGCCGCCGACGCTGGAACGGCCGAACCGGCAGCGACAGCAGCGCAGCCGCAATAAACGCCTGCATTGTGGACGGATAGATCACGGCGCGGATATCCCTTGCGGGATGCCGCGCCGTCGACTTATTGCTTCTGCTGAAACACAACGGAGGTGACGATGCCGCTCCAATCGATGACCGGCTTTGCCCGGAGGGAAGGCAGCAGTGGCCGCCGCCGTTGGGCCTGGGAACTGCGCTCCGTCAACGGCAAGGGTCTTGATCTCAGGTTACGCCTGCCGCAGGGGCTCGAGCGCTTCGAGCCCGAAGTGCGCAGGCTCGCGGCCGATTATTTTTCGCGCGGCAATCTCCAGATCGGACTTTCCGTCAGCGGCGCGGAAGCGACCGTCGAGGCGGTGGTCAATCAGGGTGCGCTGACGGCGGTCTTGAACTTGCGCGAACAGCTCGGCGATCTCGTCGACCCGGCGCCGCTGAAGTTCGACACGTTGCTTTCCATCCGCGGCATTGTCGATTTTCGCGAACCGGAAGAAAGTGAAGAGGAACGCGCTGCGCTTGATACGGACATCCTCGAAGGACTGAGGCTGGCGCTTTCCGATCTCCGCGTCATGCGCGAAGACGAGGGGGCCACGCTCTGTCAGATCCTGCTGGCGCAGGTTGAAGGCATCGAGACACTCACGGCGACGGTAGAGGCGGATCCATCGCGCAGCGCCGCGGCGATCGCCGATCGGCTCGCGCAGCAGGTGGCCCTGGTCATGGACAATGGCTCCTCGCTCGACCGGGAACGCCTCTACGCCGAAGTGGCGCTGCTTGCCACCAAGGCGGATCTTCGGGAAGAAATCGACCGGCTCGGCTCGCACATCGTTGCGGCGCGCGATCTGCTGTCGAAGGGCGGCCCGGTTGGCCGCAAGCTCGACTTCCTGGCACAGGAATTTAACCGAGAATCGAATACGATCTGTTCCAAGTCGAATGCGGCCGCCGTATCGGCCGCCGGCATCGAACTCAAGGTCGTCATCGACCAGTTCCGCGAACAGGTCCAGAATCTGGAGTAAAGCATGACCCCGGCGACCCCTTCGCCCATCAAGATTGCCCGTCGTGGGCTGATGCTCGTCATTTCCTCGCCGTCCGGTGCTGGAAAATCGACGATCGCGCGCAACCTCCTGGAAGCTGATCCGGAGATGAGCATTTCCGTCAGCGTGACGACGCGCCAGCGCCGCCCGAGCGAAATCGACGGACGGCATTATCATTTCAAGACGATCCGTGAATTCGAGGCGCTCAGGGCAACCGACTCGCTGCTCGAATGGGCCGAGGTGCACGGCAACTTCTACGGAACGCCGCGCGACGCCGTCGAAGCGGCGATGGCCGCCGGCCGCGACATGCTCTTCGACATCGATTGGCAGGGCGCTCAGCAGCTTCAGGAAAAGATGGCCGGCGACGTCGTGTCGATCTTCATTCTGCCGCCGTCGATGGCCGAGCTGCAGTCACGCCTGCATCGCCGGGCGGAGGACAGCGAAGAGGTGATTGCCACGCGGCTTGCCAATTCGCGCGCCGAGATCGAGCACTGGCGGGAATACGACTACATCGTCCTCAACGACGACCTCGACCGCGCGTTTTCTGCGGTGCGGGCGATTGTCGAGGCGGAGCGTCTGCGCCGCGACCGGCGCCCGGGTCTGTTTGACTTCGTCAACGGGCTCCTGACGGAGAACCCGTTCTGACAACTGCAAAAGAATGGCTCCTTCGGGAGCCATTTTCGAATCGCGCCATATCTCGCCCGACTGGCGGCTGACCGGTCGCGATTGGTCTCTCGCTTAGAGGCAGTTTGCCAACCGGCAGAACTCTTCCACCGAAAGCGTCTCGGCCCGTCGCTGCGGGTCGATATCGACCTTTGCCAACAGGGCCTCGCCGCCAAGCGGCTTCAGGCTTTGCCGCAACATTTTGCGGCGTTGGCCGAAGGCAGCGTGCGTTACCTTCTCCAGAGATGAAACGGAGCAGGGGATCGGATTTTCCACGGGCTCCAGATGGACCACCGATGACGTCACCTTGGGTGGCGGCGTGAAAGCTTGCGGCGGCACGTCGAAGGCCATCCGTGCCTCTGTACGCCAGCCGCAGAGCACACCGAGGCGCCCGTAGTGATCGTCATCCGCCTCGGCGACGATCCTGAGGCCCACTTCACGCTGGAACATCAGCGTCAGCGATTGCCAGAAAGGCGGCCAGCGTTCGGGCAGCAGCCAGTTGACCAGCAATTGCGTGCCGACATTGTAAGGCAGGTTGGCGATGATCTTGACCGGCCCGCCGTCGGCAAGCGTCTCGAACCGCGTCTTCAGGGCGTCGCCTTCGATCACCTGCAACCGGCCGGGATAATGCGCGCCGATTTCGGCAAGCGCCGGCAGGCAGCGGGAGTCGCGTTCGATCGCGATGACCTTCTTGGCGCCGAGAGCCAGGATGGCGCGCGTCAGGCCACCGGGACCAGGGCCGACCTCGATGACCGTCACGCCTTCGAGCGAACCGGCAGTCCGCGCGATCTTCTGTGTCAGGTTGAGGTCGAGCAGGAAATTCTGGCCGAGCGCCTTCTTGGCGTCGAGGCCGTGGCGCTGGATCACGTCGCGCAAGGGGGGGAGACCGTCGAGCGCGGCCATCAGCGGGTATCTCCTGGCATATTGGCCGCGAGCGTTGCGGCAAGGTCGAGCGCAGCTCTCAAGCTGTCGTCGCGGGCAACGCCCTTGCCGGCCAGACTGAAGGCAGTACCGTGGTCGGGCGATGTGCGGATGAAGGGAAGGCCGAGCGTGACGTTGACGCTGTCGTCGAAGCCGAGCGCCTTTGCCGGGATCAGCGCCTGATCGTGGTACATGCAGATCGCAACGTCGTAGGTCGCGCGCGCCCGATCGTGGAACATGGTATCCGCGGGCAGCGGCCCCACGGCATCGATGCCTTCAGCGCGCAGCCGGTCGATGACGGGGCGGATGATCGCGTCATCCTCAAGGCCGAGCGCGCCGTTTTCGCCGGCGTGTGGATTCAGTCCGGCGATCGCGAGGCGCGGGCGCTCAAGCCCGAAGCGGTTGCGCAGATCCGCCGCCGTTATCACGCAGGTGCGATAGATGAGATCCGGCGTCAGCTGGTGCGGCACATCCTTCAGCGGGATGTGGATCGTGACGGGGACGGCGCGCAGCTTCGGCCCGGCAAGCATCATGACAGGCAGAACAGGTTGCCCCGTTGCTTTCTCGGCGAGATCCGCCAGGTACTCGGTATGGCCCGGAAAGCGGAAGCCGGCATCGTAAAGGACTGCCTTGGCGATCGGGTTGGTCACGACCGCGGAGGCTTCGCCGGCGGTCACGAGCCGTACTGCCGTGTCGATCGCGCCGATGACGGCGCTGGCATTGGCAGTGTCGGGATCGCCTGCAGTGACCGGGTGAGGGCAGGCAAGCGGCAGCACCGGCAGCGCCGCATCGAACGCGGACATGGCGCCGGCACAATCCGTCTCCCGAAGGGGAACCAAATAGCCAAGCGTCGCCGCACGCGCGGCAAGCACCGAAGGATCCCCGATGAACAGGAAGGGTGCCGTCGCGTGTTCGCGGCGGCCAAGCCAGGCCGAAAGGCTGATGTCCGGCCCGATACCGGCCGGGTCGCCCATGGTCAGGGCGAGTGGTCCGCCGGTTGGTTCGCGCATGTTGCCGTTGTGCTTACTTGTTGACGATCTGCGCTTTCTTGCGCAGTTCCTCGAGGTATTTTTCGCTGTTCGGATCTTCCCCGCCGGCCTTCTTCTTGCCGATGTCCTCGGCACGGAAGACGATTTCTGCGGCCGTGTCGTCGTTGACTTCACGCTTCTTGCAGATTGCCAGGTACTCGACGCCCTTTTCGGTCACGCGGGTTCCGGTCGTGCCGTTCTCCCCGGCCTTCTCGACCAACGGCTTCCACTCGTCCGGCAGCTGCTGGGCAAGCATCCGGCCGAGACTGCGGATCGAAACGTCGCGATAGTTGGCGGCAAAGGTCTTCGACGTCTCGCAGCCCGGGAACTGTGAACGGGAGGCGTTCGCCTCGGCCTGCCGCTTTGCCGTGATGGCGCCGCGCTTCTTCTCGGGAATGACGAAGATCACCTGCTGCAGGAAGTATTCGGTGGTCACCGGCTTGTTGCCGCCGCCTTCCATCATCCGTTTGACGAGATCGGCGCCCTGGAGGCGGCTCGAATTGCCATAGCGGAAGTTGACCGCGCGGGGCCAGCTCATCTGTACGGCGATGAATTGCTTGAAGTGATCGGCGCCGACACCGGCCTGGTCGAGGATCTTGCCGAGCTGTTCCGCCGAAAGCTTGTTGCCCGCAGCAAAACGGGCATAGGCGGCATCGACGTCCTGCGTGCTGACGGATTGTCCGATGCGAACGATTTCGGCGCGCTTCAGGACCTCGTCCACCAGTTGCTTCTTCGCTTCCTCGGGGCCGCCCTTCTGGCGCTGAAGACGCAGGAATGCAACCCGCTTGGCAATATCGCCCGAGGTGATCACGGTGTTGTTGACCGTTACCTTGACCTGGCTTGCAGCCTGCGCACCGGCACATGCCGCGATGCTCAGGGCTCCGGCCACAGCCAATACCGAAAGCGTCCTCAAGATCGACATTTTCCCGCCCATTACCTTTTCCTGTTTGCCGGACGATCACCGCCGTCGGGCCTTGTCCGCCTACCGGCTTTGCGCCGTTGCCTTATCTTGTCGGAGGAAATGCATAATACATGCGGCCAAACGATGACAAGACCGTTTGAGCAGCCCAAAATTGCGCGAGGGGGCGAACTTCGCGTTCCGCCCCCTCGTTTCAATGATCTTAATAGTAATCCAGCTCTTCGAACTTGGTGTCGCCGACATTCACGTCACCGAGCGTACGGAAGCTGATTCTGGCGCCGATCGACCAATCGTTCGCCAGCGTGCTGCCGGTATCGCGTTCCTGCTTGTAGACAAGCGAGAACAGGGTGTCCTGATCGTCGTAGGTGATGCCGAAGCCGTTGCGCGTGATGACGTCCTGGTTGATGTCGTAAGTGATGGCACCAAAGACCGACCAGTAGTCATGGAACTTGTAGGCGGCCGCCGTCTGGATTTCGTCCTGGTTCACCTGCGAGCCATAAAGCGGCTGCGCTTCGATGCGTGTATAGGTCATCGCCGCCTGCCACGTCGTGCCGAGATACCCGACGGTCGCATCGGCACGGCGCAGTGCCAGATCCTTTTCGTCGAGGCGGCCCGAGAGGCTCGCCATCAGGCCGGACGGTGCGTCGATGCCGAACATCGCGACATAGTCCGAGCGCTTGGTTTCCAGACCGGAATTCGCGCCGGCCTTCACCAGGTCGTCGGTTGCGAAGGAGTTCAGGCCTCCGAGATGGAAGGATTGGCCGACGATGCTGCGCAGGCCGTAGCCACTGTCGAAGGTACCGGTATAGCGGAAGCCGACGTTGGCGCGCGTACCACCTTCGACCCGGTCGAAGCCAGAGAACTTGTCGCGGTCGAAAAGGTTGGTCGCATCGAACACAAAGCTCTGGGCGTCTTCGTTCGGCAGGCCACCGGCGTCCTGTTCGTCAGGGCGTGCGTAGAGCTGAGCGATCGGCTCAAGCACATGGCTGCTGTTTTCGCCGACGAACAGGATCGGGTAACGGGCTTCGAGACCGGCGGTCAACATGTGCCGCGTCGCCGCGTCGCTGGTGTCGTAGTCGCCGGTGTAGAGCGGTCCCGGCGCGTCCATGTTGAGGCCGAGGGCATCGCCGCGCGCCGCAAGGAGCGGCGTGACGACGAGACCGCCGGGAGCGATGAACATGCGCTTCCATTCAAGCTCGCCGGTCAGGCGGTGGGTCGTGCCCTCAAGGCCGCGGAAACGATTGACGACACCGGGGACGGTTTCGAGGTCCAGCCGGTTTCGTTTGACGTTCGTGAAGTTGACGGTTGCCGAAAGCTCGCCGCCCAGCACGGGCTTTGGCGCCTTGTAGGAGTAGTCAAGGACCTGCGTAACGGGTTGCTGGTTTTCATTGATGCTATTCGGGTCCGCGTCCTGAATGTCGAAGTAGAAGGCGCGCAGATCGAAGAAGTTTCGCTTGCCGAGGCCGGTCAGATAGGCCTGGTTGACATAGGTCGTGTTATCGAAGTTCGACAGTTCGTAGGTCTTGGCGAAGTTGGCATCCGACTGGACGAGGACGTTCCAGCCGAACGTCCAGCGCGGATTGATCTCGAATTCAGCCCGCGACGCGATCATGCCGCGATTGGTCTTCATCGCGTCGACCGTGCCCGGCGTGAACTTGCTCTTGTCGAGCTGGCTGATGCCGGCAACGTTCAGCGTATGGAAGCCGTTGTGGAACCGCTGACGGAACTCGCCCTCCAGCAGGAAGCCCTGCCGGGTCAGGCCCGTCACGGTTGCCGTTGCATCCATATAGGGCGAGATCGCCCAATAGTAGGGGACGCCGACGCCGACGCCGAGCTTCTGGGCCGAGCGGAACGTCGGGAACAGGAAGCCGCTCTTGCGCTTGACCGTATGGTCGGGCAGCTCCATCACCGGGATATAGGCGATCGGCTTGCCGAAGAGTTCGAAGCGGGCATTCTCAAGCCGAATCGTCCGCGTGCGACCGTTCTGAACGACGCGTTGCGCCTTGATATGCCACAGCGAGCGATGCTCCGGCTTGGTCGAGCAGGGCGTGCAGGCCGTGTAGACAGCCTCGTTCAGAATGAACTCCTCACCGTTCCGGCGCTCACCGCTCGTGGCGGCAAGACGGGTCAAATCGGTGGTTTCGATGCGCATCTGCTCAAGGAAACCGTCGCCGAAATCGTCGGTGACGTCCATCTTGTCGGCGTAGACGACATTGCCGCCCGGCTCGATGAACTGGATTTCCCCGGATGCATAGATGCGGCCATTCTTCTGGTCGTATTCGACCTGACGGGCCACCATCTTATAGCCGCCGTAGTCGATCTGCACGTTGCCGCGCACGATCACCTTCTCGGCGTCCTTGTTGTAGACGAGCTCATTGGCGGACAGAAGCAGCTTGACGTCTTCTGGCATGTTCGGCCGCAGCGAATCGAGGCGGTCCGAAGTCTGCTGCGCCATCGCAGGCGCACTCATTCCCATGGCAAGTGTCTGCAGCGCCACGCCTGCAAGCAGGGTAGCGTTGATCAGCGTCATGCGTTTGCGGTTCACTACCGCCACTAGCCATCCTCCTGATTTAAAAGAATCGTCGAGCCCAGCGCCATCGCTACAACAACTGGCAACCAGGCTGCAACGAAAGGAGGCACAATGCCGCTGCTCCCGAATGCTTTGACAAGCACGGTGACGACATAAAGCACGAAGCCTGAAAGGATGCCACCGAGAATTACGGAGCTAGATTGGTTGAACCGGCTAAACTTGAGCGACACGCAGGCGGCTATCAGCGTCATGGAGACGAGAAGGAGCGGCAGCGAGAGCATCGAGTGAAATTGGGTTTCCATGCCATTGGTTGAAAAACCGAAGGAGCGAGCCACCTCGATCTTTGCCGGAAGGTCAAAAAACTGAATGGAATCAGCCTTTGCAAGACGTTCCTGAACAAACTCGGCTTTCAGATTGGTGCTGAGTTGTGCTGTTTTCAAACGCCGCGGCAGCTGCCCGTTGCGCGTTTCAGTTACTTCGTTAAGAAGCCAGTAACCATCTTCGAGTTTCGCGGACGTCGCATCCTGTCTCAGAATGATCGTTCCCTGTGGATCGAAGTGGATAACGGTGACGTTGAGGAGCGTCGTGCCATTGTCCTGGACCGAGCGCGCGCCGATGATTGTATCGGTACCGTTGTAGATCTGTCGCAGCCACGGAATCGATCCGGAATCCGAGGATCGCGAGGCGCCCCATTCCGCCAGCAATGCCTCCCCACGCTTCGTTCCCCAGGCCGCCAGTGGGTTGAGCGCAACGACAGCGAGCACGCCGAAGAGGAAGGCGCCAAGGACGAAGGGGCGCAGGAACTGCCAGACGGAAATACCGGCGGCGCGGGTCACGACCAGTTCGTAGCGCCGGTTGAGGGAGATCAGCGCGGCCATTGCCGAAAACAGTGCCACAAACGGAATCGTCTGCTGCAGGATCAGCGGGATGCGGAGGGCGGTCATCAGCAGAGCGCCGGTGATCGAATAGTGCGGCAGGTTCGCCAGGCGGCTCGCCTGCTCGCTGAAGTCGATGATGAAGATCAGCGAGAAGATACCGACGAGGAACCAGAAAGTGGTGATCACATAGCGGATGAAGAAATAGCGTCCGAGCGTGCCCATCATGACGGCTGCCCTCCCTCGGCGTCACGCCGCACCAGGCGCAGGCGAACCAGGAGATCCTGCAGCTTTTCCTGCCCGGTCATCGGGATATCCAGACGTTTGTTGCTCACCAGCTGGTGAATGCAGAGCCCGCCGGCTGCGAGCGGCACGATATACATCAGCGGCACGAACCAGATGGAATCCTCGGCGCTGTTGCCGGCATAGAAGGTCATCCAGCGGATGAGCAGCGCCGTTCCGAGCGCGCTCACCATCGGATGGACGCGTGCTTCCCGGTGAGAGCGCGCATCGCTGCTGAATACCAGTGCGATCAGGCCGAAGAGCAGCGGAAAGGTCCACTCCGTCAGGCGGCGGTTGATCTCGGCTGTGAAGGCAAGCGGATTGTTCTTGTAGACCTGATCGTCCGGATCGGGATTGAGAAGCCCGGCCAGGTCGCGGTCCTTCGCCCGGATCGTCGCCTCGCGCGTGGTCTTGGTCATGTCGGCGAGGTCGAAGGCATAGGAATCGAACTTGATGATCGAGACGCTGCCGTCGGGCAGTTTGCGTTGCACCTCGCCGTCCTTCATCACCAGCGCGGAGCTCTTTTCATCCACCGCGCCTTCGCGGGCGTAATAGACGAGCTCGAAGGCGGGATTGCGCGAATCGGCAACGAAGATGCCCTGCAACACGCCGCCGCTGCGCCGCGCTCCGACCTGAACGTAGAGCCCGTCGGCAACCTTGCGGAACGAATTCTCCTGAACGACCGACGACAGAAGGTCGGCGTTGGCCGTCGCCAGCATCTTGCGTACCGAAACGCGCGAATAGGGCTCGACGAAGTTGTCGACCGCGAAGGACAGGACGCTCAGGGCCGCCGCCAGATAGATGACCGGCCGGATGATGGCCATGCGCGAACTGCCAGCGGCGTTGAGCACGGTCAGTTCCGAATCGGTGTTCATCGTGGTCAGGGTCTGGGTGACGCCGATGACCAGTGCGAAGGGCAGGATGATCGGGATGACCGAAGGCAGGATGAGGGTTGCCAGTTTGGCGAAGGCCAGAACCGACTGGCCGCTGTCGGTGACCAGGTTGACGTTGGCAAGCGCCTGCGTTGTCCACACAATGCCGAGCAATGGCAGGAGTGTCGCGAGGAACATGACCAAGGCACGCCGGAAGATGTAGCGTTCGATCAGCTTCATGCCCGTGTCCGGTCCAAAATCCTGCTCATGTTTCTGTCCGGCGGCGGCGTCGGACCGGGCATTGCCCGGGTCCAAACCGAAGCCCGGTTCTTACCCGCTATTTCGTGTCGCTCAAACTGTGAAGCAACAGGGATAATTTAAGGCGAAGAACCTCGGTTAACCGCATGTAAACATCCAGGGGCATCTTGCCAAGCGGTTGAAAAGCGAGAAGGGTGCCGGCCACAGCTTTGACGGTGGCGAATGTTGCGAATATTTTCCACTGTAACCGCCCGGTAACAGGGCGGATCGCCATAAGCCTCGCCGTGTCATCCAGATGCGTCGCGGCCAGATCACCTTGCCCTGGCGCCCGGCTCTCGGAAGCTACTTTCGATTCTCCGGCTGCGCACCGAAACAGGAAATATCCCGGAGTTTTTCAATGCCGATGAAGTTCGAGTTCAGCTTTGCCAAGTCCCACCGGCCGAGCGGCGGCGTTGCCGTGCTCCTCAAGACGTCGGGCGGCGGAGCCGCGGCCGGCGCGGATGTCGCCGATCCGGAAGACGTCGTGACAAAGGCAGCCAAGGTGAAGAAGTTCACCGGAAAGGTGTTCTCCAGCCTCGATATCGTTGCGCCGCATGGCTCGCCGGCTGACCGAATCATTGTGTTTGGGCTTGGAGAGGCGGATGCGCTTTCGGATCACGATTGGCTGAAGGCCGGCGGCGCCGTTGCGGCGAAACTCGGCTCAGTCGACAAGGTGACCGTATTCGTCGACGCTCCTGGGGTCGACGTGACCGGCAGGGCGGCTGCAGATTTCGCACTCGGCATGGAGATGAACGCCTATAGCTTCGACGGCTACAAGACCAAGAAGGCCGATGACGACGCCAAGTCCTCCGGCAAGCCGACCAAGGTCACGATCGTCACCGGTACCGTCATTGCCGCGAAGAAGGCTTTCGGCACAGCAGAGGCGGTGGCTGAAGGCGTGTTCCTGGCGCGCGACCTGGTGAACGAGCCGGCGAACGTACTGGGGCCGGTCGAGTTTGCCGCCAAGGCGAAGGAACTGGAGAAGCTCGGCGTCGAGGTCGAGATCCTCACGGAAAAGGAAATGAAAAAGCTCGGCATGGGCGCGCTGCTCGGCGTCGCCCAGGGGTCTACCCGACCGCCGCGCCTCGTGATCATGCAGTGGAAGGGCGGCAAGGCCAAGGAACGGCCGCTCGCGTTTGTCGGCAAGGGCGTCGTCTTCGACAGCGGCGGCATCTCGATCAAGCCGGCCGCCGGCATGGAGGAAATGAAGGGCGACATGGGCGGTGCGGCCGCCGTCACCGGCCTCATGCATGTGCTGGCCGCGCGTGAAGCGAAGGTCAACGCCATCGGCATCATCGGCCTTGTGGAAAACATGCCCGACGGCAGCGCCCAGCGCCCCGGCGACATCGTAACCTCGATGTCCGGCCAGACGATCGAAGTGATCAACACGGACGCCGAAGGCCGTCTCGTGCTCTGCGATGCGCTCTGGTATTGCAACGACCGCTTCAAGCCGCAGGCAATCATCGACCTTGCGACGCTGACCGGCGCCATCATGGTTGCGCTTGCGACCCATCACGCCGGCCTGTTCTCCAACGACGACCGTCTGGCCGGGCAGCTCCTTGCCGCCGGCATGGCGACGCAGGAACGCCTGTGGCGCATGCCGCTCGGCAAGGAATACGACAAGATGATCGACAGCAAGTTCGCCGACATGAAGAACACCGGCGGCCGCCACGGCGGCGCGGTGACGGCGGCGCAGTTCCTGAAGCGTTTCGTCAAGGACACGCCCTGGGCGCATCTCGATATCGCCGGCACCGCCATGGGCGCGCCGACGGATGAGGTCAACCAGTCCTGGGGCTCGGGCTTCGGCGTCCGGCTGCTCGATGAACTGGTGCGGGCGAGCTACGAATCCTGACCGGCCGTGCTGGACGTGACGAAAAGCGGGAAGCGATCGGCATGACCGAAATCCTGTTCTATCACCTGACGGAATCGAAGCTCGAAGACGCGCTGCCGCCGTTGCTCGACAAGAGTGTCGAGCGCGGCTGGCGGGTGGCCGTGCAGACGATCGATGCCGAGCGGCGTGACGCGCTGGACACGCATCTCTGGGTCTATCGCGACGAGAGCTTCCTGCCGCATGGCACGGATGTCGGCGAGTTCGCTGCCGATCAGCCGGTGTTGCTGGTGGCGGACGAAGGCAATGCGAATGCGGCGACGGTGCGTTTCGTCATCGATGGCGCCAGCCCGCCTGATGTTTCGACCTATGAGCGCATCGTCTTCATGTTCGACGGCTACGATCAGGATCAGGTCGAAGGCGCGCGCGCCCATTGGAAGCGGCTGAAGGGGGAGGGGCACAGCCTCACCTACTGGCAGCAGAACCGCGACGGCCGGTGGGAAAAGAAGGCCTGAGTTTACAGCGCATTGCGACGAACAAAGCCCGCGGCCGATACCGCGGGCTTTGCGTTTCTGCCTGTCTGGAAAATCAGTCGTGGAACGCTTCGACGAACTTGCGCTTGCCGAGCATGAAGGCGTCGGCGACGTGACGCAGCGGCGCGAGATCGACGTCCGACCGTCCGGCTTTGACGATCTCGGCGAAACGCCGATAGAGCATTGGGTATTCCTGTTCCGGCTCCTGATGCACGAGCTTGCCGTCGACGGCGAGCTTGGCGCCGCCTTCGGACAGCACCATCTCGCCCGCCGCCGTCCGGGCGACGATATCCCAGCTTTGCTTGCCGGTCTGGCGCCAGTCGAATTCGGCGGAAACCGGCAGTTTCTTCCCATCCGTGAAGGTGATGGTGGCAGCAATCGGCGCGTCGCGATTCTCGGGGAATTCGAGCACGGCCGAGGTCACGAACAGCGGGCGCGGCAGAATGTGGGTGACGATCGAAAGCGCGTTGATGCCGGGATCGAAGACGCCGAGGCCACCCGCCGCCCAGATCCATTCCTGGTTCGGGTGCCAGTGGCGCACGTCTTCCTTCCAGATGACCTGGACATCATTGATCGTCGTTGCCGCCAGGAAGGATTTTGCCGCTTCCACGGCCGGCGCGTAGCGGGAGTGCCAGCTCGCAAACAGCGACAGCCCCTTCGATGCCGCCAGCGCCTCGAGGTCTGCGACCTCGCTGAGGGTGGCGCCCGGAGGCTTTTCCAGGAACACATGCTTGCCGGCGTCGAGTGCTGCGCGGGCGGCCTCGTAGCGATACTGCGGCGGCATGCAGAGCGATACGGCCTCGATCGCAGGCACGGCTTCGAGCATCGCCTCGATCGATTTGAAGTTGTCGATGCCGTCGACCGTGCCATGCCGGCTTGCGGCGGCGATCAGGTGATAGTCGCTGTTCTTGGCGATCGCCGGCAGGTGCTGGTCGCGAACGATTTTGCCGACGCCGACAAGGGCAATTTTGATGGGGGCCATGGTGTTCCGCTCGATTTGTATGACTTATTGTCGGCTCTTGTAGCAGATTGCGCAGGGCGGACAAGCGCCGCCGGTCCGTCGCCAGCATATGCCGTCAATGTCGGGGAAATCGACAGATTATCATTCCCTCTGAACGCCACTGCGCTAGCTCTACCACCGGACGTGCCGTTTCGTCCCGTCAACCGGGCTGACGATAGGGCGATCTGACCGCCCAAGAGGAGTGAACCATGCAGCAGCAAATCCGTCGTGCCAGCCGCGCCGAACTCGACGTCATGATCGAGTGGGCGGCCGAGGAGGGGTGGAATCCCGGGCTCGGTGATGTCGGCCCCTTCTGGGCGGCCGATCCGGACGGCTACTGGATAGCCGATGGAGAGGACGGGCCGGTCGGCGCCATCTCGCTGGTGCGATACAACGAAAGCTACGCCTTTCTCGGCTTCTACATCACGCGACCGGAACACCGCGGCAAGGGGATCGGTCGGCAACTGTGGCAACAGGCGATGGTCGTCGCCGGGAACCGCATCGTCGGCCTCGACGGCGTGGTCGCACAGCAGGAGAATTATCGGCGGTCCGGCTTCACCTATGCCCATGCGAACATCCGCTACGGCGGTGTCATCGACGTAATCGAGCCGCCGGGCGCCGACCTCCTGGAGGTCGCCCCGGTCCATATGTCGCTCCTCACCGAGTATGACCGCCGCTTCGTCCCGGCGCGTCGCGAGGCGTTCCTTCGTGAATGGCTGAAGTCGAGCGATGGACGGCGCAGTGTCCTGCTGCTGCGCGACGGCGCAGTCGCGGCCTATGGAACGATCCGGGCTTGCCGAAACGGGTTCAAGATTGGACCGCTCTTCTCCGACACCGAGACCGGCGCCGATCTGGTCTTTCGCAAGGTCGCCGCCGGTGTCAATGGCAGCGAAATTTACCTCGACATCCCCGAACCGAACGCCTCGGCCAAGGCGCTTTGCGATCGCTACAATCTGCGGGCAGCGTTCGAGACGGCGCGCATGTATCGCGGGCCCGACCCCGGGCTGCCGTTGGCACGGATCTACGGCATCACCACGTTCGAACTGGGCTGACCGGTCGGGCAGGCTTCTGTCAGCCGGCCATTGCCTCTTCATACTCGGCGGAAAGCTCAAGCCATTGCTCTTCGGCGTGAGCGAGTTTCACTGCCGCGTCGGAGCGTTCCTTGGCTTTCTGGGCGGCTTTCGCAGGCGACTTTTCGTAGAGCACCGGATTGGCCAGTTCCACATCAAGTGCCTGAATCAGTTTCTCCAGTTTTCCGGTCAAGGATTCGATTTCATTGATCTTCTTGCGGAGCGGCGCCAGCGAAGCGCGCTTGTCGGCATTGACCTTGCGCTGGTCCGCCTTCGAGAGGCTGTCATCGGCTCCGTTCGGCTTGGCCTTGTCGTCCTTGGGCTTGGGTCCGCCGACGATCAGGCTGCGATAATCCTCAAGGTCGCCGTCGTAGCTCGTCACCGTTCCGTCGCGCACCAGCCACAGCCGGTCGGCCGTTGCCTCGATCAGATGGCGATCGTGCGAGATCAGGATGACAGCGCCGGAATAGTCGTTGAGGGCGGTGATCAGCGCGTTGCGGCTGTCGATGTCGAGGTGGTTGGTCGGCTCGTCGAGGATCAGGAGGTTCGGTGCGTCGAAGGCGGCAAGGCCCATCAGCAGCCGTGCTTTCTCGCCACCCGAGAGATCCTTGGCAGGCGTTTCCATTTTTTCCGTCGCCAGCCCCATCTGCGCCACGCGCGAACGCACCTTGGCTTCGGGGGCGTCCGGCATGCGCCGGCGCACATGCTCGACGGCGCTCTGCGTGGGGATGAGGTCGTCGAGCTGGTGCTGGGCGAAGAAACCGACCTTGAGGTTCGGCGCGATCTTCAGTTCGCCCGCCTCCGGCGCCAGTCGGCCGGAGATGAATTTGGCGAAGGTCGACTTGCCGTTGCCGTTCGAACCGAGCAGCGCGATGCGGTCGTCGGTATCGATCCTGAGGTTCAGCCGCTTGAGGATCGGCTTGCTGGGCTCGTAGCCAACGGTACCGCCTGTGACGGCAATGATCGGCGAGGCGGCTTCCTTCTCCGGGTCCGGGAAGGAGAAGCCCTGGACGTGATCCTCGATCACCGCCGCAATCGTGCCCATGCGCTCAAGTGCCTTCACGCGGCTTTGCGCCTGGCGGGCCTTGGTGGCCTTGGCCTTGAAGCGGTCGATGAAGCTCTGCAGGTGCTTGCGCGCCGCATCGTTCTTGGCTTTCGCCTTCATCTGCAGCTCGTCGGCCTCGGCCTTCTGCCGCTCGAACTGGTCATAGGGTCCGCGATAGAAGGTAAGCTTCTTCTGGTCGAGATGCACGATGGCGTTGACCGCAGTGTTCAGCAGATCGCGGTCGTGGCTGATGATGATGACCGTGTGCGGATAGCGGCGAATGTAGTCCTCAAGCCAGAGCGTGCCTTCGAGGTCGAGATAGTTGGTCGGCTCGTCGAGCAGCAACAGGTCCGGCTCGGAGAAGAGCACGCCGGCGAGCGCGACGCGCATGCGCCAGCCGCCGGAGAAGGAGGAGGCCGGGCGCAATTGCGCTTCGTGATCGAAGCCGAGGCCGGCGAGAATGCTCGCGGCCCGCGCTTCGGCCGAGTGGGCGCCGATATCGGCAAGCCGGGTCTGGATCTCGGCGATGCGGTGCGGATCGGTTGCGGTCTCGGCTTCGGCGATCAGGGCCGAGCGTTCCTTGTCGGCCTTCAGCACGATCTCGATCAGCGGTTCCTCGGTGCCGGGCGCTTCCTGGGCCACCTGGCCGATACGGGCGTTCTTCGGCAAGGAGACGCTGCCGGCCTCGGAGGCAAATTCACCGGTGATGATGCGAAACAGCGTC
This sequence comes from Ensifer sp. Root278, assembly GCF_001429285.1. Taxonomy (GTDB): domain Bacteria; phylum Pseudomonadota; class Alphaproteobacteria; order Rhizobiales; family Rhizobiaceae; genus Ensifer. The sequence goes on along the minus strand of NZ_LMJJ01000034.1, from coordinate 265,931 downwards.
GACTTGCCGGCACCATTGCGCCCCACGAGCCCGGCCTTCGTGCCCGCAGGAAGCGTCACGGATGCGTTTTCGATGAGGAGACGGCCCGCAATGCGGGCGGAAAGGCCGGAAATCTGGATCATTGCGGCCTTTTGCCCGGACTCGTCCGGGAAGGCAAGAGGCGCGGCCTCGACCGCATCCGCCTTGGCTACCCTCTTGTGACCGTTCGCGATTTCAAGGGGTCATTGTTATCGATTTTTGAACAAGGCGTTCCGTCAATCGATACTACACATCCTCATCGTGAGGGACCATCTCATAAACGGAAGGGCGGGGAACGCTCTTCTGACCGGCCTCGATCGACTGAACGCCATCGGCAAGGGCCCCGCGTTTAGAGGGACGACCGATCCGGCCACGGACAATTTAGCTGAAACCTCGTTCATGTGAACGAGCCTCCCAGGAGTGAAGATCATGAAAACTGCAATCCAGACCGCTCTTTCCGCCGCTCTCGTTGCAACCGCTATCCTCGGTGGCGCCTCCGCTGCCTTCGCCGGCGGCAGCTACTACGAAGGCGTCAGCCCGACGCCGCTGTACACCGAGCGCACGCCTGCCGTCACCGGCAAGACCTCCTTCACCATCGGCAATTCGGAAGCTGGCTATGTTGACAGCACCCGGACCGGCTCGGTCGTCAACTACGGCGTTGCGCCGAAGAGCGTGATCGGCGGCGAAGGTGAGTACTATCAGGGTATTTCGCGCTAACCGCGACGAAGAAGGGGTGCGGGTTTCTCCCCCCGCACCCTCTTTCGAGGGATTTGATTGATCATTGCCATGATCCTATGAGGCGACCTCCCAAGCGCCCAGGCGGGGCTTAGCCCCACCGTCTATCTCCACCAAGGAACCGATCTATGAAGAAGTCCATTGCCGCGATCCTCGTTGCGGCCGCCATGCTTGGCGGCGCGTCGGCCGCTGTGGCCGGCGGCAGCTACTATGAGGGTGTGAGCTCCACGCCGCTCTTCACCGGCCGCGCCGAAGCTTCCGCCGGCACCGGTGTCTCCGCGAGCACGACCAGCCGCGGCGACTATTATGCGGGCATCGAAGACAGATCCGTCGACACGACGGCAACCGGCGCGATCGCCGACAGCGGCGCCAAGGCTCTCGGCCAGGCCGACGAAAACAAGCAGTAAGTCACGCCAAACGGTTGACCGAACAGCCCGGTCCCGCCACGCGGGGCCGGGTTGTTTCGTTTGGCGTTGCCAAATGAGGTACATTGCCATGACAGAAAAAATCGAAGTCGCCGAGCGGCTCTTCGATCTCTATCAGTGCGTTCATCGCCTGGTGAACACATCGATGTCGGAGGAAGGCGTTTCGCTCGCGCGCAGCAAATTCCTGTTCTATCTCAACAGGCTGGGGCCCTGTCGCTGCGCGGATATCGCTTCAGCGCTCGGTTTTGCGGCGAGAACCGTCACCGAAGCGATCGACGGGTTGGAACGCGACGGCATGGTCATCCGTGAAGCGGACCCGGAGGATCGCCGCGCGAAGATCATTTCGATAACCGATCGCGGCCGGTTGGCACTGGAAGCGGCGCTACAGCCACGGCATCGCACGATCGACGAATTGTTCTCGGCGCTCGATGATTGCGAGCGCACCGAACTCTTCCGCTTGCTTGGTTGTCTGCGGGAGAAGGCGACGGAGATCGACGAAAACCGCCAGCCGGTTGCCGCCTGACGCGCAACACTCAGGCGGCGTTCTGACCGTAGGTCCAGCCGCGGTCGCGGCCGAGTGCCGCCGAATAGCTAAGGATGCCGGCGCCATCGCGCGCGCCGGCCAGTGCCAGCTCGGCCTGGGTCAGGAGATCGGCGCTCGTTGATGCCGGTTGCGCTATGGTGATGCCGGCCGCAAGCGAGAGCGTCTCGGCGGTGTGCGCGCGCCCGGGAAGGGTGACCTTCAGTTCCTCCACGGATTGGCACAGGCGCCGAACAATGGCTTCGGCGTTTTCGACGCTGACGTCCCGGCAGACGAAGGCGAAGTCCTGCTGACCCACGCGGGCGACGAAGTCGTTCTTCTTGATCGACTTGCGAAATAGCGTCGACAGCTTGGTGAGCGCCTTGCTCGCCACCGTGCCACCGTGTTGCTCGGCCATCTCGCGAAGTCCTTCGACAGAGACGAGAAGCAGGGCAACCGGCTGGTCGGTTCGCTCCGTTTCGAGAATGGAGTCGAGCTTCGCTGTCAGCGCCAGACGGTTCGGCAAGCCGGTAGCGGGGTCGCGGTTGAGCGACCGGCGGCTTTCGGCGAGATCCCCCTCGAGCTCGGCCATGCGCTGCGCGCTGGTTTCCAGGGCGTGCTGCAGGGCATTCTCTTCGTTCATCAAACGGCCTGCCGCTTCGCGCAGCCGCGCGGCGTCGTCCGCGAACTCCGACAGGCCGGCGACGGGGTCAGCTGCCAGCCGACTGGCGAAATGATCGAGTTCCGTCTTGAATGATTGCTTCTGCGCCAGCGCAAGCTTGAGCGTACTGGCCATGTCGGCGAGGGCTTCCTGGGCTGCGGCTCTCGCCCGGTCCGCGGCGAGGGCTGCGTGGGAGACGAGGTGATGTTTGAGGCCCAAGGCGTCCAGCGAGTCCTGTTGCGGCTTGTGCCCGAGCTCGGCAAGCTCCCGGGAAAGCTGGGGCAGGCGACCGGACAGCGCCTCGTAGAAAAGCTCGTAGTTGCGGGGCAGGGCAGCGACCCCGTGCGCGGACATTGCGTGCGCCACTTTCAGAATGATCGCCGCCTGCCTCGCCTGTGATCGGCTGGCGTCCGCTGGAACTTGCCTGGTCATTCTGTCGTGGTCCCCAATGTGTGCCGGATAGTGGTGTCCGGATCCAACGGCACTATGGAAGCCTGCATTTAAGGGAGTCTGAAGATTTCGGCCGGCCGCCCATTCGCGCCCGGTATGGTTGCTGAATTCCCTCTGCTCGCGGTCGGACGCAACCGAGAATCGCATGCCAACTGACAGCCGTCAGTCCGGGCAATCTTTATACTTGACGCCTTTAGTCACCAATTATATTCGGCGCTGCTAATTCGGGCATGGGGGCCCGAGGCAAACAGCGACGGTCAAGGATGTCCCTCTCGTTCATTGCGGATCTGGCGAAATGGGGCGACCGGCCGGCGCTGGTCTTTTCCGGGCAGCGGGTCGTCACTTATCGGGAACTCGGCGAGCGGGTCGCCCGCCAGGCGCTTTCCTTCCGCGGCCCGCGTGGGCTGGTGGCGATCGAGGCCGAGCTTTGCGAACATGCGATCGTCGCTTATCTGGCAGCGCTGACAGCTGGACATGCCGTGGCGATGCAAGCCCCGAAGAACGGGGCCGCCGGCTCCTGGGTCGATGCCTTCGATCCCGATTATGCCTTTCGCCGGATCGGGGGCCGCTGGCGCACGGAACAGCCGCTGCGGCAAAGTGACAGTGCGCCGCATTCCGAGCTGGCGGTGATGCTCTCGACATCGGGCAGCACCGGTTGCGGCAAGGCCGTCCGCTTGTCCCGGGAAAACATCTTCGCAAACGCCGCGTCCATCGCCGACTATCTCGGCCTGACGGCGGATGACCGCGGTTGCCTCATTCTGCCGCTCCATTATTCCTACGGCCTGTCGGTGCTGAATTCTCATCTGACAGTCGGCGCCAGCCTCTATATTCCCGGTGGATCGATCCTCGATGCCGGTTTTCTCGATGGCCTGGCCGAAAGCGGCAGCACGAACCTTGCGGGCGTTCCCTATTCCTACGAATTGCTGGAGAAGGTGGGCTTCCGCGATCGGCGGTTCCCGCGCTTGCGCTTCATGACCGTAGCCGGCGGTCGGTTGAGCCCGGACGTCATCCGTCTCTACAACGACCACCTCAAAGCCCAAGGCGCGGCCTTTTTCGCCATGTACGGCCAGACCGAGGCCACCGCTCGGATCGCCTATGTGCCGCCCACCCTGCTTGCCGGTAACGAAGACAGGATCGGCGTCGCGATCCCCGGCGGGCGCCTTCTGATCGAGAACGAGAGCGGAGCGCCGATCGAAAACGATGGTGTGGCCGGCGAACTCGTCTATCACGGCCCGAACGTCATGATGGGCTATGCCACATCGCGCGACGATCTTTGCCGCGGCGCCGAACTCGCCGAATTGCGCACCGGCGACCTCGCGATGCGCCATGCCGACGGCCTGTTCCAGATCGTCGGCCGCATGAAGCGGATTTCCAAGATCGCCGGCCTCAGGATCGCTCACGATGTGTTGGAAGCGGCGCTCGAAAGGCGCGGCATCACTGCTTCTGTCGTCGGTGACGATGCCGGCCTTCACGCCTTTTATGCCGGCAGCCGCGATGCGGAAGAGATCAGACGGTTCCTCGCACAGGCAAGCGGGCTGACGCTTTCGCATCTCAAGGCCACCCCCCTTGCCGAAATGCCGCGGCTTGCCAGCGGCAAGGTCGACTACAACGCGCTGAACATGGCGGCCCGCCAGGCTGCGGCGAACGTTGACGACGACAACGGCGGCATCGAAGAGCTTTTTGCGCAGGTCTTCTATCCGAAAAGGGTAAAGCGCTCCGACAGTTTTGTGTCGCTGGGCGGCGATTCCCTGCGCTTCGTTCAGCTCTCGATCGGTCTGGAAAAGGCGCTGGGGCAAGTTCCGGACGCCTGGGAGACCTTGTCTATCGCCAAGTTATCGGCCGAGGAGCGTCGCGAGACCGCCACGCGGCGGATCGGGATGGATCTGCTGATTCGCGCACTGGCCATTCTGCTGGTCGTGCTGCACCACGAACTACTTTGGCCCATCCCCGGCGGATCGGCAGCCATGGTCGTTCTCGCGGGCTTCAGCCTCGCCCGCTTCCAGATGGGCCCACTTCTGGCGGGAGACGGCCTGGCCATCCTGCGCCCGCTCGCCCAGGTGCTCGTGCCATACTATCTGATCGTCGCCGCCTATGCGGTCGCCTGGGGCGAGGTGCCCTGGGCCTCGGTCTTCCTCGTCGGCAATTTCGGTGTGGCCCTGCCGGAGACGCACGGCATGGTGCCGTATCTCTACTGGTTCATCGAAGCCTATTGCCAGATGATGCTCGTCTTCGTCGGGCTCTTCGCCATCCCACAGTTCCGGCGGTTCGTGTCGGCAAGGCCTTTCGCCGCCGGTATGAGCCTGCTCCTGGCGGCGCTCGCCGCCAGGCTGGCGCTGCCGCTCCTGTGGCCGATCGGCAATCGCCAGATTTTTACCCTGCCGTGGATCTTCTATCTCGCGGTCATCGGCTGGTGCGCCGCTGTCGCCGAAACGGGCAAACAACGGCTGCTGCTGATGATGGCCGGCACAGGGGCGTTCCTGTTCTTCGGTCTATACGAGGGGGTCTGGATCGGGACGAAGGTCAAGTACCTCCTGCAAATCGCCGTCCTCGCGGCGCTGCTTTATCTCCCGCGCACCAGCGTGCCGCGCTCTGCGGCACAGCTCATCCTGCCTTTGTCGGCGGCGGGCTTCCACATCTACATCCTGCACCGCTTCGTTCCCGAACTTCTGTTGGCGCCGCTGCAACCGGCATTGCCAACCGTGGCGTTTTCGGTCCTGTCGATCGTCGGCGGTGTGGTTCTCGGCCTGGTCGCCTGGCTCGGCCAGCGTCAGGTGCTCAAGAAGCTTGCGGAGTGGCGGGAGCGTGAGCTCCGGCCACTGCGGTCGCCTGGGTTGGGGGCGCTCCGGTCTCCGCTACGCCCACTTTGACCCTTCGGTTCTCAGGAAATACGCGAGATCCAGCGTTATGGATGGGCGGCCGAGTGCGGTCAGCGTTGCATGCGCCTGGCCGCGATGATGGGTCTGATGGTTGAAGAAATGCCCGAGCGTCGGCGCCAGCTTCTGCGTGATGACCGTGGGGTTGGTGAGCGGTGTATAGGTGAGGTCGGCGCTGAGGCGTGCATCACTCAGGCCGTCGATCCAGGCAATGATGCGTTCGTCCTCAGCAGTTCGCGCGGCGGCGAGCGCCGAGAGGTCGTCGTGGAGGATCGTGTCGAGCGAGGCCGGGGTGTCGCCCTCGTGCGTAAAGCGCTTCATCCAGACCCGATCGGCAACGAGGATATGGTTGAGGGTCGAAAGCAGCGAGCCGAAGAAGGCGCCGCGGCTTTCCCGCAATTCGGCATCGGTCAGTTCTGCCGCAGCGGCATAGACCAGGCGGTTCGCCCAGCGGTTATAGTCGGCGAACATGCGAAAGTGATCGAGCATCGGGTATCTCCTTTGAAGGGGCGGCGACGCTAACTCGAAACCGCATTTCTGTGGCTGATATCACTCATGAAATTTACTGATTTGATGACGTGGCCGATTTGTCGTTCAAAGGGACGCCAACCGACCGGGAGTTCATATGTCGAGAAAACTCTATTCGCTTTGCGGGGCCGACAGGACGCGTCCGTTCTCGCCGCATGTGTGGAAGACGAAGATGTCGCTCGCGCACAAGGGGCTCGATTTCGACGTCGTGCCGATCGCCTTCACCGAGATCCACGCGGTCGAGGATGGGGCGACGAGCCTGGTGCCGCTGCTGCGGGACGGAGAACGTCTGGTGAAGGACAGCTTCGAGATCGCGCTTTATCTCGAACAAACCTATCCGGATCGCGCGCTGCTCTTCGCCGGTGAGGGGGCGATGGCGATCTCCCGCTTCGTCGAGGGCTGGTCGCAGACGACGCTGCATCCCGCCATCACCCGCATCATCATCAGGGATATTCACGATCGCCTCGATCCGATCGATCAGGCCTACTTCCGGCAGAGCCGCGAGAAGCGTTTTGGCACGTCGCTTGAAACGGTAGCCGAAAGCGGCGGCGCCGCGCTCGAATCCTTCGCTGAAAAGCTCGAACCTTTGCGCCATATGCTGAAGTTTCAGGAATTCCTGGGCGGCGCCTCGCCGCTTTTCGCCGACTACATCGTCTTCGGCGCGTTTCAGTGGGCGCGCATCGTCTCGCCGCAGCGCCTGCTTCAGCCAGGCGATCCCGTCACCGATTGGTTCGAGCGGTGCCTCGATCTGCACGGTGGGCTCGGACGTAGTGTGACGGCTGCGTGAAACCCGCTTGGCCCGAGCCGAATCATCGGTGAACCCCCTTGTTTTGCGCGGGATTGGCGGCTAATGAACCGCCACTTCTCAAGAAACAAGGGATTTGAGCCAATGGCTATTGAACGTACCTTCTCGATGATCAAGCCGGACGCTACCAAGCGCAACCTGACCGGCGCCATCACCAAGATGCTCGAAGATGCCGGCCTGCGCGTCGTCGCTTCCAAGCGCGTCTGGATGAGCCGCCGCGAAGCCGAAGGCTTCTACGCCGTTCACAAGGAACGTCCGTTCTTCGGCGAACTGGTCGAGTTCATGTCCTCCGGCCCGACCATCGTTCAGGTTCTCGAAGGCGAAAACGCAATCGCCAAGAACCGCGAAGTCATGGGCGCCACCAACCCGGCAAACGCTGACGAAGGCACCATCCGCAAGGTTCACGCCCTGTCGATCGGCGAAAACTCGGTTCACGGTTCGGATGCTCCGGAAACCGCTGCTGAAGAAATCGCCTACTGGTTCTCGGGCACCGAGATCGTCGGCTGATTCAAAATCTTCGGTTCGAGCCGCAAAGGCTTGAATTGACTCGGATTTGAACCGGAGCGGAAACGCTCCGGTTTTTTCATATCGGGCAAGTCGCCGTCTCGAAATGTTCGGGCGCCTTGCCGTCCCTGAAGACCTCGGGGTTCTTGTCGTAAGCGGGGCCTTCGACCAGCGGCTTCGCCGGCAGGATGTCCTGGTCGATATCGGAGACGACTGTGGTCTCCAGTTTCTGCAGCGTTTCGCCGGCAGGTCCTTTGACCTCGATCGTCACCGCATAAGGCCTTTCCTTTTTCACACAGGTCAAATCAGGACTTTCCAGCACCACCCTGTCGAGCTTTGGAAAAAGTTTGCGCGTCAGCGTGAACGGCGCGCCGCCCACTGGATTCTCGAAGGTGGCAATGACGACGCTGCCCTCGGGAACGGGCTCTGTTTTCTGAAGCGTGATCGTGTAGACCGCATAGGCGAGACGATAGTTGAAGACGAACATCTTTCCCGTCAGCTTCAGCGGATCCGGACCGGTCTCGCGCTGGCACCCGGCGGCGAGCAGTGTGATGGCGGCCGCCGCAAGCGTAACGATCATCCTCGTCATAAGCCGGTTTCCTCCCTGTTGCGATGGTAGTGGCGTTTGGCCTTGGTGCGATTGCCGCAGACGGCCATGTCGCACCAGGTCCGGCTGCGGTTGCGGCTGCGGTCGAGAAACAGCCATCCGCAGTTCGGACAGATCTTCAGCCGGTCGGGCTCGGTGCTGGCGGCAAGGCTGAGGGCGGATTGCGCGGTTGCGGTGTCGAGCGAAAGTGCGCCGCCGTGAGGCAGGGAACGGCGGAGAACCGCGGCGATCGCCTCGAGCAAATCGGCCAAGAACTCCGGCCGTCCATTGGCCGATATCGCCGCGCGAAAGTGCCGGTCAGTCGCTTCGCGCAGTTGCAGCAGCCGGCGGCGATTCTCCGCTGCGACGGGCGCCAGCGCACCGAAGCGGGCACTCTCCGCCCCGAAACGGTTGGCCGCTTCCGCAAAAGAATCGATTGCCGCGACATCGGCGAAACGGTCGATCCGGCGCTCCGGATCGGCGCGCAGGATGATGGAATTGGCCACGTCTAGCGCCAGCGCGCCGCCGGCAAATCGATGGGCTGTCCAGGTGAAGGTCATACGAAAATCCTAACTGGTAAAATTGATTTTACCAGTTATATTGATCTTGTCACGCTCCGGATGCGCCATGCTCTATTTTCTGCAGCAGCTCGCCAATGCCGTCCCAATCGCTGCGCTCTATGCGGCGCTCGCCTTCGGCTATGCCATCGCCTTCGCGGTGACGCGTCGGGCGGATCTTACCTATGGCGCGCTCTTTGCCTTCTCGGGCCAGATGTTCGTGCTGTTTGCTGATTTCGGCTGGAACCGGCTGTGGCTGGTGTTGCCGGCCGCCCTTGGCCTCGGCGCGGCTGCGGCCCTGAGCTTCAGCGTTGGCGCCGGGCTCGTCGCCGGGCGTTATGTCATGCGGCCGCTCGCCTTTTCCTCCGCCAACACCGTCGTCGTCGCTTCGCTCGGCTGCCTGCTGGTGCTGATGGAAACGGCGCGGCTCGCCTCTGAGACACGCAGCCTGTGGCTGCCGCCGTTCCTGAACGGGAATATCGTCTTCTGGGACGATCCTCGCTTTCCGGTGACCTTGACGGTCATCCAGCTCGGCAACACCGTGCTCATGGCTGCGCTCGTGGCGGCCGGGCACTGGTATCTCACGCACTCTCGGGCAGGGCGGTTCTGGCGCGCCGTATCGGAGGACAGGGGGGCTGCAGCGCTCTGCGGTGTCGACGCCGCGACCGTTTACATCGCCGCCTATGGCGCGGCATCTTTGATCGCCGCCGTCTGCGGCATTCTCGCAGCCTCCTACTACGGCAACATGGATTTCGGCACGGGGCTCACCTTCGGCGTCAAGGTGCTGTTCATCGCCGCAATCGGCGGCCAGGCTTCGCCGCTTTTTGCAGCCCTTGGCGCCGCCGGGGTCGGTTTCCTCGAAACGCTTTGGAGTGCCTATGGCCCCATCCTCTGGCGCGATTTCGTGATCTTCGGTTTCCTGGTGATCGTGCTGGTCGTGACGCGCCGGGAGAAAGTCATTCCCTAGTCAAACGGGAGGGGAAGTCCCCGCATGTAGCGCTATTTCGTCGACCAGCGGTCCCGCGCCGTGTCGTCGGCATCCTTGGCGCTGACCCAGCCGCCGGTGGTGCCGTCGCCGAGGTGTTCCTTCTTCCAGAAAGGCGCTGAGGTCTTCAGGAAATCCATGATGAAGTTGGCGCCGTCGAAGGCGGCCTGCCGGTGCCGCGAGGCGGCGACGACCAGCACAATATTGTCGCCGGGCATGATCTTGCCGTAACGGTGGATGGCGGTGGCGGCCTGCAGCGAGAAGCGCTCAACCGCCTCGTGGCAGATGCGCTCGATCTCCGCTTCGGCCATGCCTGGATAATGTTCGAGCTCAAGCGCAGCGAGCGTGCCCGCCTCATCTCTGCAAAGCCCGGAGAAAGTGACGACCGCGCCGACGTCCGCCCGTCCGGCAGAGAGCTTCGCGACCTCCGTATTGAGATCGAAGTCCTCGCGCTGAACGCGCACGTTCACCGGCGCGTTCATGGGCTCAGCCGCCCGTCATGGGCGGAAACAGGGCGATCTCACGGGCGCCGGCAATCGGCTCCTTGTGGTCGACATGTTCCTGGTTGATGGCCGCGCGGATGACGTTTTCATGTTCGAGCGCCGCTTCGTATTCGTCGCCGAGCGTCTTCAGATGCTGGAGCAAGTCGGCAATGGTGACGACGCTGGCGGGAACGTCCAGGGTCTCTTCGCCCTTGCCGATGCGCTCGCGCACCCAGGAGAAATAGACGAGATTGACGGTGCTCATTCGTTGACCACGTGCTTGAGGCCGGCGCGGAAATAGTCGTAGCCCGTGTAGAGCGTGATGGCGGCGGCGATCCACAGGAGCACGATACCCGCTTCCGTCGTGTAGGGCAAAATCTTGTCGCCAGCAGGACCGGCGAGCAGGAAGGCGATGGCGACCATCTGGATCGTCGTCTTCCACTTGGCGATGCGGGTGACGGGCACGCTGACCTTGAGTGCCGCCAGATATTCGCGCAGGCCGGACACCAGGATTTCTCGGCAGAGGATGATGATCGCAGCCCAGATCGACCAGCCGGCGATCGTGCCGTCAGCGGCGACCAGCAGCAGGATCGAGGCGACAAGCAGCTTGTCGGCGATCGGATCCAGCATCTTGCCGATGTTCGACGTCTGCTTCCAGATGCGGGCGAGATAGCCATCGAAGAAGTCGGTGATCGACGCAATCGCGAAGAGCGTGACCGCCGTCCAGCGCGCGAAATCCGAACTGTGCAGCCGCCCTTCGATGAAGAAGCAAAGGACGATCAGCGGCACGATCAGGATTCGGAAATAGGTGAGCAGGTTCGGGATGCTGTAGGCGACGGGCGTGGGCATGGATTCGTGTTCTCTGGTTCGTCAGGTACAGAATGACTTTGCTGACCGGAGGTCAACAGGTCATCACGCGGCAATTGTCATATTTGCCTGATTCCATGTGAACGCCCGGTGAATTGTGACACCCGGTTGTCATTTGGCACCATCGTCGTGGAAATGTTCGTAGACCAGCCGGGCCACCGTCTCGGAAATCCCGGCGACGGCCATCAGGTCGTTGATGCCCGCGCGCGAGACGGCCTTCGCGGTGCCGAAATGCGTCAACAGCGCGCGCTTACGCGTCGGCCCGATGCCGGCGATTTCGTCGAGCGGGTTCTTGACCATCTCCTTCTTGCGGCGGGCGCGATGCGAGCCGATCGCAAAACGGTGCGCTTCATCGCGCAGTCGCTGAATGAAGTAGAGCACCGGATCGCGCGGCGGCAGCGTGAAGCTGTCGCGGCCAAGCGCGAAGAAGCGTTCGCGTCCGGCGTCGCGGTCGACACCCTTGGCGACGCCGATCGCGGTGACGCAGTCTTCGACATCGAGCTCCTTCAGGATGGCCCGCACGGCGGTCATCTGCCCCTGGCCGCCGTCGATGAGGATTACATCGGGCCAGGCGGGGAAAGCGCCGTCGTCAGACTCTACGGTCCGGTCCGGCTTGCCTTCTTCCTTCAGCAGTCGCGAGAACCGCCGCGTCATCACTTCCCGCATCATGCCGAAGTCGTCGCCCGGCGTAATGTCGGTCGATTTGATGTTGAACTTGCGGTACTGGCCTTTGACGAAACCTTCCGGCCCCGCCACCACCATGCCGCCGACGGCATTGGTGCCCATGATGTGGGAGTTGTCGTAGATCTCGATGCGGCGCGGCACCCGCTCAAGCTTGAAGGTTTCCGAGAAGCCTTCGAGCAGGCGCGATTGCGAGGCGGTTTCCGCCAGCTTGCGGCCATGGGCTTCGCGCGCGTTGGCGAGCGCATGATCGACGAGATCTTTCTTCTCACCGCGCTGCGGCACCTGGATCGCGACCTTGTATCCGGACTTTTCGCTCAGCGCCTGGCCGAGCAATTCCTGCTCCTCCACCGCCTCGCAAAGAAGGATCTGCCGGGGACAGGGCTTGTCGTCGTAGAACTGCGCCAGGAACTGCGAAAGCACCTCCGCTGTCGGCAGCGACGGGTCCGCCTTCGGGAAATAGGCGCGGTTTCCCCAGTTCTGACCGGTGCGGAAGAAGAAGACCTGGATGCAGGATATGCCGCCCTCGTGATGGATCGCGAAGACATCGGCCTCCTCGACACCGGCGGGATTGATGCCCTGGTGGCTCTGGACGTGGCTGAGCGCTGCCAGCCGGTCGCGGTAAAGGGCGGCCCTCTCGAAGTCGAGGTTCTCCGAAGCCTCGCCCATGGCAGCCGCAATGGTTGCCTTCACCGCCTGGCTCTTGCCCGACAGGAAGTCCTTGGCTTCGCGCACCAGTTCCGCATAGTCGGGGTCGCTGATTTCGCGGGTGCAGGGCGCCGAACAGCGCTTGATCTGGTAGAGCAGGCAGGGGCGCGTCCGGGTCTCAAAGACGCTGTCGGTACAGGTCCTGAGCAGGAAGGCGCGCTGCAGCGAATTGATCGTTCGCCCGACGGCACCAGCCGACGCGAAGGGGCCGAAGAAGTCCCCCTTGCGGCTGCGTGCGCCGCGGTGCTTGTAAAGCGCCGGCGCCCGGCTGTCGCCCGTCACCAGAATATAGGGAAACGACTTGTCGTCGCGCAAAAGCACGTTGAAGCGCGGCCGGAGGCGCTTGATCAGGTTCGCTTCGAGCAGCAGCGCCTCGATCTCGGTGCGCGTCGTCACGAACTCCATGTTGGCGGTCTCGCGCACCATGCGCGCGATGCGGTTGGAATGGCCGCGTCCCTGGGCATAGTTGCTGACGCGCTTCTTCAGGCTGCGCGCCTTGCCGACATAGAGAACGTCGCCGGTCTCGTTGAACATGCGGTAGACGCCAGGGCCGTTTGGCAGGAGCTTGACGAAGGCCTGGATCAGCTCTGCGCCCTTCAAGCCTTCCATTTCGGCGCGATTCTCGTTCCACTCGACGGGTGGCGTGGCACTCGTGCTTTCTGTGACCTCGATCAGATCGTCGTCGTCTTCCGCTTCGCTGCCGTCATAGAGGATGCCGCCGTCTGTCGGCACGCGTCCGTTCATTCCACTATCTCCCTGATGTCGGGCGTTTCCCAGGCGAGGTGCTGGCCCCCGTCGAGCGCGATCATCTGTCCGGTAATCGACGGCGTGTCGAACAGGAAGCGGATCGTCCGTCCGAATTCGTCGAGCGTCGGCCCGCGTCTGAGAATCAGGGCTTCGACCTGCGCCTCAAAATCCTGCGGGTCCTGCCGCTCGTTTGGCAAAGTCGGCCCGGGGCCGATACCGTTGACGCGGATGCGCGGGGCGAGCGCCTGCGCCATCGTCCGGGTAGCGGTCCAAAGCGCCGACTTCGACAACATATAGGAATAAAAGCGCGGATTGGGAGCCCAGACGCGCTGGTCGATCACGTTGACAATGAGTCCATTGGCGTCCGCCGGAAGCAGTTCAGCGAAATCGCGCGCCAACAGGGAAGGGGCCTTCACATGCAGGGCGAAGTGCTGATCCCAGATTGATTCGTCGAAAGCGTCGAGGCTGTCCTTCTTGAAGACCGAGGCATTGTTGACGAGCAGGTTCAGCGGGCCAAGCGCCTCTGCGGCGCGTGCGATGAGCGTCGAAGTCTCCGCCGTATCGGTGAGGTCGGCGCGAAGCGCGATGGCCTTCGTTCCACCTTTCGAGAGTGCTTCGACCAGAGCTTCCGCTTCGTCAAATGAGGCGTCGGCATGAATGGCGACCGAAAAGCCATGGGCCGCGAGGTCCTCAACTATAGCTTTGCCGATCCGCTTGGCGCCCCCGGTCACGAGGGCGGCCTTTCGTGCTTTCTTCAACGTTTCATCCCGCTTTTTCGAATCTTCGCGTCAGCCGACCAAGATATAGGCAAGAAACGTGAGCCTGAAACACTCCCTGACAGTTCCTTGCCGAAAAATTAATGGAATTGGCGTAAATTGTATTATTTTGTATGTGTATAGTATATCTTTCGTTAATCTTGAATCATGGTTAATAAATCCCCTGTTGCGCCAAGGCAACATCAAATTTCGGGCGTGTTTGTGCCACCAAAATTTCACATTTTGGCTCTTGTGAATCCGCATTTGCTGACCAATTTCAGCTCAACCGGGCGGGTTAATTGAAAGTTGTCCGATGTTTCACTGTGGGACCCCAAGCCCAAGGGGCATCGGTACGAAAAGGAGAATATTTATGCGTACGCTCACCACCACCCTCATGGCTTCGGCTATGACCCTCATCGCCTTCCAGGCCGCCCAGGCTGCTGATGCGATCGACGAAGTTCCGGCTGCTCCGCAGGCCGAATACACCGAGCCGGCGCAGAAGAACTGGTCGGGCGCCTATGTCGGTGGTACCGCCGATTGGCACCATGGTCAGTTTGACGCGACCGGCAGCAACACGGCAGCCGGCTTCGGCGGCGGTCTCTACGGCGGCTACAACATGCAGAGCGGCCAGATCGTATACGGCGGCGAAGCGGATGTCGGCTACTCCGGTCAGGATTCGAGCAAGGGCAACCTGCGCATGAAGCAGGGCGTCAACGGCTCGCTGCGCGCACGCGTCGGCGTCGATCTGAACCCGGTTCTGCTTTACGGCACCGCCGGTCTCGCCGTCGGCCAGGCCAAGGGCACCGTTGGTGGCGCTTCCGACAAGAACACCATGGTCGGCTGGACCGCAGGTGCCGGCGCGGAAACCTTTGTCACCGACAACATCACCGCACGCGTCGAGTACCGTTACACGGACTACGGCTCGAAGGACTTCCGGATGGGCGGCACCAACGTCTCCTCCGGTTACGACGAACACAGCGTTCGCGTCGGTATGGGCGTGAAGTTCTGATCGGCTCTCGCCGGATCAAACAAGAAGGCCGGGGCGACCCGGCCTTTTTTGTGCGCGTTTCCTACGCTTTGAACTTGGAATAGTCGGGAAAGTGCTTTTCGAACTTCGCCGGCCAGTTCTTGAGTTTGGCGCGACCCTTCTGCCATTCGCCGGCAAAGCGCAACTCGATGTAGCGCAGCATCGCCGCAAGGGCGAAATGGCCGCCATGGAGCTTGGCTCCGGTCTTCGGCAGGTTGGCGTTCAGATGGTCGAGGCTGCGTTCGACCTTTTCCCATTGCCGGTCGATCCAGGGCTGATGCACCTTCTCCGGCGGGTGTGAACGTTTCTCGTAGACGATCGCCAGCAGGCTGTCGCAGACACCGTCGCACAAAGCTTCGAGGATCTCGACATCGGTCCGCTTGCCCGCGTTCTTCGGGTAAAGCTTGCCCTTCGTTTCCCGATCGATGAAGTGCATGATCGCGCGGCTGTCATAGACCGAACGCCCATCGTTAAGGATGAGTGTCGGTATCTTGCCGAGCGGATTGTTGCCGATCAGTTCGGGTGGATTGGCTCCGGTGTCGGTCAGGACGCTGTCGGCGGAGAACCCGGCATAATGCGCCGCCATCCGAACCTTGTTCGAATAGGGCGAGGCAGGAGAGTACAGTATCTTCATCGAGCGTCTTTCTTCTGGTCCAGAGCAATTCCGACGAGAGTGCGAAGCGGAATTGCGTCCGGAATTGCCTAAGAACAAATACCTATGGAGCCGGAGGCAGTGAAACGCTGTCTTTCCTGCATGCCTGGCGATCGACCGCCGGGCAGGATCGGAAATTCAGCGACTTGTCGAAGCAGATCCGGATTTCTTCGAGCATGTTGCCTTCGCACGTAACCGCGACCGCGTCTTTTGTCATGCCAGGGTTTTGGGCGACGAGCGTGCTTTCGATCGCGTTGACGGACATGTTCGTTTGTTGCCGGGGCGGGGAGAGTTCTGCTGGTAGCGCGAGCCTGTTCCAGGCCGCGCGTGTGACGGCGAAGTAGTCCTCCTGACTGAGCCCGGAACAGGTGCCGTGCTTGCGCCACTGATGGCCGATCAGGCCCATCGACGGAATGAGATCGAGATACCGCTTGCCGAGCGAGGAGGGCACACGGTCCGATTGCCGCGTCGGGCAGAAATCCGGGAAACCTCTTTCGTTCTGAGGCCATA
Source organism: Ensifer sp. Root278 (assembly GCF_001429285.1). Taxonomy (GTDB): domain Bacteria; phylum Pseudomonadota; class Alphaproteobacteria; order Rhizobiales; family Rhizobiaceae; genus Ensifer. The sequence goes on along the minus strand of NZ_LMJJ01000034.1, from coordinate 249,855 downwards.
GGCCGTGCACAATCAGGCCGCGGTTGCTGCCGATCTCGCATTGGCTGGATTTTCCGTTGGGATCGTTGTCGCCGCACCAGGTCGGCGACCAGGAGAGCGAAAGCACATAGAAATCGAATCCGCTGCCGACCGGCACCGCGGCGATTGCTTTTGCAGGTTTCGTCTCGGCAGCCGGCGGCGCCTTCTCGGTACTCTGATCGCTGCAGCCGGCCAGGCTAGCCGCAACGAGAAGCGCCGGCAGAAGCCGGCGCGCATTCCGGATTGCTTTCATGATTAGCGGAGCGAGGCGCAATGCGCGCCATAGACATACCAGGGATCAAGCCCGCCGACGCAGAACTCGATGCTTCTGCCGACGCCGGCAAAGCCCCAGGGGCGTTCGACGAGGTAGTAGAGCGAGCGCTGCTGGCCGTCGGTCATGACCGCCGTAGCATAGCAATATTCACGCTCGACCAGATGAGTCTCATCGCGGAACTCTTGCCGGTTCTGTCCCATGTTGCGGATATCGGCGATCGACAGATTGGCGTGCAGGTAGTTCGCATCCCGGTATTCGAAGCGCGAAGTGATGAAACCGAGCACCGAGGACTCGCTGCAAACACCTGCGTTATAGGATTGGACCTGGCCGCTGCCGATATAGTCGGCGGCGGATGCGCCCGGCGCTGCGGCGGCGGCGAGGGAAAGCGAGATGAGAAGCGTTGCTGCGAGCGTGCGAGTCATGGGCGTCTCCCTATATCGTCACAGGAGATTGCGGTGTGTCGCGCCCGTCCGTCAAGCCCCTCGGGTTGCCTGTTCTTCACCGCGCAGCCAGAAGCAGCGGGCGGAGGCGAAGCGATCCTGCGCCAACCGTGCTTTCAGGAACGGCAGCAGCAGATCGAGTTCGCCCTTCAGCGTGAAGGGTGGATTGACGATGATGAGACCGGAGCCGGAGAGGCCGGTGGTTTCGCGGTCGCTGCGGACCGACAGTTCGGCGCAGAGCATCTTCGGAATTTCGAGCGCCTTCAGTGCTTCGTGGAAAGCCTTGATGGGCGCGCCCTGCTTCAAAGGATACCAGAGGCAATAGATGCCGCCGGCAAAGCGCCGGTAGGCGCGCGCCAGGCCATCGGCGAGGCGTTCGTATTCGCCTTCCTTTTCAAAGGGCGGATCGACGAGGATCAGCCCGCGCTTCTCTTTCGGTGGCAGGTGGGCGCCGAGCGCCAGCCAGCCGTCCAGTTCGGTGATCCGGCTCTGGAAGTCGCCGTCGAAAAGCCGATGCAGGGTTTCATAGTCGTCCGGGTGCAACTCCATGGCAGACAGCCGGTCCTGCGGACGGAAGAGCATGCGCGTAAGCTTCGGCGAGCCGGGATAAAGCTTCAGCTCGCTGCCGGGATTGAGCGTACGGATGGTTTCGAGATACGGGGCGAGGATCGCAGCGATTTCGGCGGGTAGATCACCCTCGAGAAGCCGGCCGACGCCGTCGCGCCATTCCCCGGTCTTTTGCGCTTCTTCGCTCGATAGGTCGTAAAGCCCGGTGCCGGCATGGGTGTCGAGCACGCGAAACGCCTTCTCCTTCTGTTGAAGATAGCTGACGAGCCGCGCCAGCACCGCGTGCTTCAGGACGTCGGCGAAATTGCCCGCATGGTAGATGTGCCGATAGTTCATGAGCGCCGCCGATGGCTGGATCAATTGTTGCGATGGGTGAACGATTGGCTCTTTGAGCCCGTTTGTCGATGCCATATAGAAAAGCCATGAACGTTGCGACCCCCATCAAAGCAGAAAAATCGATCGGCCATTCGGTCTGTCCGCACGACTGTCCCTCCGCTTGCGTGCTGGAAGTGGATCTGACTGCCGAAGGGCGGATCGGCCGCGTGCGTGGCGCTTCCGCCAACACCTATACCGCCGGTGTGATCTGCGCCAAGGTGGCGCGCTATTCCGAGCGCATCTACCATCCCGGCCGCCTCATGGTGCCGCAGCGCCGCAAGGGTGCCAAGGGCGAGGGCAACTGGCAGGACGTCAGCTGGGAAGCGGCGCTCGACGAGATCGCCGACCAGTTCATCCGCGCCGAGCAGAAACACGGTGCGGAGGCGATCTGGCCCTACTTCTATGCCGGAACCATGGGGCAAGTGCAGCGCGATTCAATCGAGCGCCTGCGCCACGCCAAGCGTTACTCCGGCTTCTTCGGCTCGATCTGTACCAACATGGCCTGGACCGGCTTCGCCATGGCGACAGGGGCGCTTCGCGGTCCCGATCCGCGCGAGATGGCCAAGGCCGATTGCGTGGTGATCTGGGGGACGAACGCTGTCGCGACCCAGGTCAACGTAATGACGCACGCGGTGAAGGCGCGCAAGGATCGCGGCGCAAAGATCGTCGTCATAGACATTTACGACAACCCGACGGTCAAACAGGCAGATATGGGTCTCGTCTTGAAGCCCGGCACCGACGCAGCGCTCGCCTGCGCCGTGATGCACATCGCATTTCGCGACGGCTATGCCGACCGGGCCTATATGACGGAATTCGCCGACGACCCCGCCGGGCTCGAAGCACATCTCAAGTCGCGCGGACCGGAATGGGCTTCCGCCATCACTGGTCTTTCGGTCGATGAAATCGAAGCCTTCGCCAAGCTTGTCGGAACGACGCCCAGAACCTATTTCCGCCTCGGCTACGGCTTTACCCGCCAGCGCAACGGCTCGGTCGCCATCCATGCGGCGGCCTCCGTCGCCACCGTTCTTGGCTCCTGGAAGCATGAAGGCGGCGGTGCCTTCCACTCCAACAACGACATCTTCAAGCTCGACAAGCGCGAGCTGGTGGGCTCGGCCTTCCACGATCCGGATGTCCGCATGCTCGACCAGTCGCAGATCGGCCGCGTGCTGACCGGTGATGCCGAGGCGCTGCGCCACCGTGGTCCGGTGACCGCGATGCTGATCCAGAACACCAATCCGGTGAACGTCGCGCCGGAACAGCGGCTGGTGAAGCGTGGCTTCCTGCGCGATGATCTCTTCGTCGCCGTGCACGAGCAGTTCATGACCGATACGGCCGCCGTTGCCGATATCGTGCTGCCGGCCACCATGTTCCTCGAACATGACGATCTCTATCGTGGCGGCGGTCACCAGCACATCCTGATCGGCCCCAAGGTGGTGGAGCCGCCGTCGACCGTGCGCACCAACCTCTTCGTCATCGAGGAACTGGCCAAGCGCTTGGGCGTTGCCGACCATGGCGGCTTCGGCCTGACGGAGCGCCAGCATATCGACCGGCTGCTCGCCAATTACGGCATCGGCTACGAGGAGATGAGACAAGAGAAGTGGCTGGACTGCCAGCCGGCATTCGAAGACGCGCACTACCTCAAAGGCTTCGGTCATCCGGACGGCAAGTTCCGCTTCAAGCCGGACTGGACGGGAACGCCGGCGGCGAACCGGCCGCCGAAGTCCATGGGCATTCAAGGGCCGCATGCAGCGCTGCCGGAGTTTCCTGATCATGTCGACCTGATTGAGGTCGCTGATGCCGAGCATCCCTTCCGCCTCGCGACCTCGCCGGCCCGCTCCTTCCTCAACTCGACCTTTGCCGAGACGCCGTCCTCCATCCAGAAGGAAGTGCGCCCGGAAGTGATGCTCCATGCGGAAGACGCCGAGGCACTCGGCATCGCCGATGGCGATATCGTTCAGCTCGGCAATCAGCGTGGTGAGATCCGCCTGCATGCGAAGATCGGCGGGGGAACGCGTCGCGGCGTTGTGATCGCCGAGGGGCTCTGGCCGAACGGCGCCCATCTCGACGGGGAAGGGATCAACGTGCTGACCGGTGCCGATGCGGTGGCGCCCTATGGCGGTGCTGCCTTCCACGACAATAGGGTCTGGGTCAGGTTGGCGCGCTAAATCAGGTTGTTCAACGGCAGACGGAACCCTCCATGAGCGGCGACCACCACCATGCAGATGTCAGTAGCACGCCGGTTTCGAGGCTCTGGGCTTCGCTCGGCCTGACCGGCGGCTTCATGCTGGCGGAGGTCGTCGGCGGTGTACTGACCGGCAGCCTGGCGCTGATTTCCGACGCCATGCACATGTTGACCGACACCGCGGCCCTTGCGATCGCGCTCGTGGCCATCCATGTGGGCCGCCGCCCATCCGATCTGCTGCGCACCTACGGTTATGCGCGTTTCGAAATCCTCGCGGCCGCCTTCAACGCGCTGCTCTTGCTCGCCGTTGCCTTCTACATTCTCTACGAAGCCTGGAAGCGGCTGTCGGAGCCGCAGGAAATCCAGTCGGGCGGGATGCTGGTGATCGCCGTCATCGGCCTGCTCGTCAATCTCGCCTCGATGCGCCTCCTGACGAGCCACAAGGACGAGAGCCTCAACGTCAAGGGTGCCTATCTCGAGGTCTGGTCGGACATGCTCGGCTCGCTCGCCGTCATCGTCGGTGCCGCGGTCATCTGGTTCACCGGCTGGCAATGGGTGGACTCCCTGCTCGCCGTCGGTATCGGCTTCATGGTCTTCCCGCGCACCTGGGTGCTGCTGAAGGAGTGCATCAACATCCTGCTCGAAGGCGTGCCGCCGGGCATACGGCTCGCCGATGTCCACGCGACGATCGCCGCGGTTCCGGGCGTCTTGTCGGTGCATGACCTTCACCTATGGGCGATTACCCAGAGCCAGCCGTCGCTGACGGCGCATGCGGTGCTCACGGATGGCGCTGACGGCGAGACCGTGCGCCGGGCGATCGAGGCGCGCTTGCGCGAAGACTTTGACCTTCACCACACGACGTTGCAGATGGAGCGGGAAGACCGCGCGGCGTTGGAACATGTTCACTGAAGGCAGGAACGGCCGGATTGCCCCCGCCAAAGAAGGATTTCGCATGAGCACACATCACGATCCGCGCGTCAGGATCATCGGTCGCCGCACGCTTTGGGACGGGTTCATCCATCTTGAGGAAGTGACGCTCGAACAGGACATGTCGAACGGCATGACCGCGACCTTGAAGCGCGAGGTTCACGATCATGGCAGTGCGGCGACCATCCTGCTCGTCGACGCCAAGCGGCAAAGCGTGGTGCTTGTGCGGCAGCTGCGCGTTCCCGTGCTCTTGCAGGGGGACGAGGCCTACATGATCGAAGCGGTGGCCGGGTTGTTGGACGACGACACCCCGGAAGTTGCGATCGCCCGCGAGGCGTTGGAAGAGACCGGCTACCATGTCGAAGGCGCCACCCACCTTTTCGATGCCTATATGAGCCCGGGCGCGCTCACCGAGCGCACGAGCTTTTTCGTCGGCCACATCGACGTCACGGAAAAGCGTGGGGATGGCGGCGGGCTTGCGCATGAGGGAGAGCACATCGAAGTTCTCGAAATACCGCTTGATCGGGCCTTCGCTATGATCGCCACCGGCGAGATTTGCGACGCCAAGACGATCATGCTGCTGCAATGGGCAAAGCTCAACCGCAACGAACTCAGCGGCTAAATCATTGTTTTATAAGAAGATAATTTATTACGGATATTTCACTTTTTGATCGGTATCGGGTAAGCTAAAGCGCTGATGTTCTCATCATTGACATGGGCGCCCCATGACATCCTCCCTTTCGGAAAGCGCAACCGACGACGAGCAGCAGGCGGAGGGGGGCTGGATTTCCTTCCTGCGCCGCAACCGTCGCTCTCTTTCGGCCGCTGGTACGCTATTTGTGATCGCTCTCTTCGGCTTTGCGATCTTTCACCTGACATCCGAAGTTCAGTACGATGAAGTCGTCCAAGCCTTGGCAGATACGCCCTGGGCGTCGCTTGCGGCGGCGGTGTTCTTCACGGCGCTGAGCTTCCTGGCGCTGACCTTCTATGACGTCGGCGCGCTCGATTATGTCCGGCGCAAGCTGCCCTATGCCGATGTGGCGCTGACGGCCGCTTGCGCCTATGCGGTCGGCAACACCGCCGGTTTTGGCGCCTTGAGCGGTGGCGCGATCCGCTACCGGTCCTATTCCCGCCTCGGCATCGAGCCGGAAAATATTGCCCGGATCATTGCCTTCGTGACGCTTGCCTTTGGGCTCGGCCTTCTGACGGTGACCTGCCTCAGCCTGCTGGCGGTCGGCGAATATGTGGCGCCGATGACCGGGCTCGATCCGCTTTTGCTGCGCCTGATCGCCGTCGTCATCCTCGGCGGGTTGTTCACCGTGTTCTTCCTTGCGCGCGACGGCCGCGAGGTCAGCCTCGGACGCCTGACATTGCGGCTGCCGGATTCGCGCACGGTCTCGCGCCAGTTCCTGGTGACCGCGCTCGATCTCGCCGCTTCGGCAACCGTCCTCTATGTGCTCCTGCCGGCCGGCACCATCGGCTGGCCGGCTTTCCTCGCCGTCTACTCGCTCGCCGTCGGCGTCGGTGTTCTCAGTCACGTTCCAGCCGGCCTCGGCGTCTTCGAGACGATCATCATCGCGACGCTCGGCCACAACACCGATGTCGACACCATTCTCGGCGCGCTGGTTCTCTATCGCGTGATCTATCACGTGCTGCCGCTGGTGATTGCGATCGCCGTCGTTATCGGCATCGAGCTCCGCCAGCTCTCCGGCCATCCGGTCGCCTCAAGTGTGCGCCGCGTTGGCGGCCGGATGACGCCGCTGCTGCTGGCGACGCTCGGCGTCGTGCTCGCGATCATGCTGGTGCTTTCGAGCGTGACGCCGACACCCGACGAAAATCTGGCCTTTCTTGAAAGCCTGCTGCCCCTGCCGATCGTCGAGGGCGCCCATTTCCTCGCAAGCCTGCTCGGCCTTGCGCTCGTCGTCGTCTCCCGCGGCCTGGCGCTGCGCCTGGATGGTGCCTGGTGGGCGTCGATCGTGATTGCGATCGCCGCACTCCTGCTGTCGCTGATCAAGGCGATCGCGGTGGTGGAAGCGGGCATGCTCGCCTTCTTTCTCGTGGGGCTGCTCGTCAGCCGGCGCCTGTTCGTCCGTCCGGCATCCCTCTTTGGCCAGGCGCTCACCATACCGTGGCTGACGGCGCTTGGGGTCATCTGCCTCGGCGGACTGGTCGTCCTGCTCTTTGTCTACCGCGATGTCGAATACAGCCACGAGCTCTGGTGGCAGTTCGAATTTTCGGCCGAGGCGCCGCGCGGGCTGCGGGCGCTCCTGGGCGTCACCATCGGTGCCAGCATGCTTGCGATCTGGAGCCTGATGCGCCCGGCAACCGGGGCGGCGGAGCCCGCCTCCGACGATGCGATGGAGCGCGCCTTGGCGATCGTCGAGGCGCAAAACATGTCCGACGCCAATCTGGTGCGCATGGGCGACAAGAGCATCCTGTTCTCGGCCGACCGGCGGGCCTTCATCATGTACGGCCAGCGGGCCCGTTCCTGGATTGCGCTCTTCGATCCGGTCGGGCCAATCGACGCCTGGCCGGAACTGATCTGGCATTTCATCGAGAAGGCGCGAGCCGCCGGTTGCCGGGCTGTGTTCTATCAGGTTTCGGCCGAGGGGCTTGCCTACTATGCCGATGCGGGGCTGCGCGCCTTCCGGCTCGGTGAACTGGCGCGCGTCGATCTCGCCCGTTTCGAGATGAAGGGCGGCAAGTGGGCAAACTTGCGCCAGCAGGTCAGCCGCGCCCAGCGCGACGGGCTGGAGTTTCAGGTCGTGCCGCCGGCGGACGTTCCTGAAATCATGGCCGACCTGACGGCTGTTTCCGATGCCTGGCTCGCGCATCACAACGCCAAGGAAAAGGGCTTCTCGCTCGGCGCCTTCGATCCGGACTACCTGGCCGAACAACCGGTTGCGATCCTCACATGCAACGGACGCATCGTCGCTTTCGCCAATATCCTCGTGACCGGGACGAAGGAGGAGGGCACCGTCGATCTGATGCGCTTCTCGCCGGACGCGCCGAAGGGAGCCATGGATTTCCTCTTCGCCCAGGTAATGGAATATCTGAAGGGGGAGGGGTTCCGCGCCTTCAATCTCGGCATGGCACCCCTGTCCGGCATGTCGACGCGCCAGATCGCGCCGGTGTGGGACCGGGCCGGCCGTACCTTCTTCGAACACGGCGAGCGCTTCTACAACTTCAAGGGCCTGCGCGCCTTCAAGTCGAAGTTTCATCCGCAGTGGCAACCGCGCTATCTTGTCGCCAGTGGCGGCATCAATCCGATCCTCGCCTTGATGGATGCGACATTCCTGATCGGCGGCGGTCTCAAGGGAGTGGTGAAGAAATGATCCGTGTCGCGAACGCCTGGAAATGCCTCACCTCGGCGGCGTTGCTGCTTTCGGTTTCCATTCTTCCTGCTGCCGCGGAAGACGCGCCGAAGAGCTACGATACCGGGATGATCCCGTCGCCGCGCATCATGTTGCCCAAGGAAAAGGCGACCGCACTGGTCGTGCTGCTTTCGGATGCTTCAGGCTGGACGGACAAGGAGCAGGCGGTCGCTGATACGCTCACCGGTGACAAGACCATCGTCATCGGTGTCGATCTCAAGGCTTATCTCGCGTCGCTCGCCAAGGATGACGGCGACTGCATCTACATGGTCTCCGATATCGAATCGCTCAGCCAGCAGGTACAGCGCGCCATCGGCAGCGATGCCTACCAACTGCCGATCGTTGCCGGTGTCGGCGCCGGTGGCGCCATGGCGCTCGCGATTGCCGCCCAGACGCCGCCAGCCACGATCGGCCAGACGCTGGCGGTCGATCCGGAGGAGGGCATCGCGCTCAGGAAACAGCTCTGCACTCCGGCCGATAAGGTGAAGAAAGGCGACCGCATGGTCTATGGCTTGACCGATGGTGCCTTGCCGGACCCGGTCTCCGTCGTCTTCTCGCCGGCAGCCTCCGCGGATGGGCGCTCGCATGTGGCCGCGCTTATCGCAAAGCATCCGGATGTCGATCAGGAAGACAGTGACGATGATGCCTTCACGGCATTGTCCGACCATCTCTCGGATATCATCGACAGCGAAAGCGACGCCGGCAACCCGTTCGGCCTGCCGCTGACCATTCTCGACGCCAAGCCGACGCGCGATACGATGGCGGTGATCTATTCGGGTGACGGCGGCTGGCGTGACATCGACAAGGAAGTCGGCGACGTCCTCCAGCAGCAGGGGGTGCCGGTCGTCGGCTTCGATTCCCTGCATTATTTCTGGTCGGAACGCGATCCCCAGGCGACGGCGGACGACCTTGCCAAAGTGATGAGCTACTACCGCAAGCACTGGAACGTGCGCAACGTACTGCTGATCGGCTATTCCTTCGGTGCCGACGTTCTGCCGCGAACCTTCAACCTGCTGCCATCAGGCGAAAAGGCGCATGTCCGCCAGGTGACGCTGATGGCGCTGTCGCACTTGGTCGACTACAAGGTGTCGGTGCTCGGCTGGCTGGGTGCGGAAGGCGATGGCAAGGGCGGCGATCCGCTCGACGACATCAAGCGCATCGATCCGGCGCTGGTGCAATGCATCTACGGCACCGACGAAGAGGATGATGCCTGCCCTGAATTGAAGGGAACGGGCGTCGACATCATCGGCATCGACGGTGGCCATCACTTCGACGAGGACTATCCGGCATTGACGCGGCGTGTGCTCGATGCGCTCGATCGCAGGCTGGCGTCGGCGAAGTGATGAATTGATCCAGCGCATCTTCCGCTTCCAGTAATTTCACTGAAAGCGGGGTGCTCTAATCAGGCGGCAGGCGAGATCAGCGTGGCGGTTGCTTCGGCAGCGCTATGGCTCACCGCGCGACCATCTTCCATGCGCACCTTGCCCTCGGCCATCAGCCGGAGCGCCATCGGATAGGTGCGGTGCTCGACGGTCAGCACCCGCGCTGCAAGGCTTTCGGATGTATCGCCGGGGAGAACCGGCACCACTGCCTGCGCGAGGATCGGGCCTTCGTCCATGCCTTCGGTCACGAAGTGCACCGTGCAGCCGGCGACCTTCATGCCGGCGTCGATCGCCCGCTGATGGGTGTGCAAGCCGGGGAAGAGCGGCAGCAGCGAGGGGTGGATGTTGAGGATCCGCCCTTGATGGCGCTGGATGAAGGTTGCCGAAAGCAGCCGCATATAGCCGGCCAGGCAGATGATATCCGGCGATAGGCGATCGAGCTCGGCAAGGATTGCCGCCTCGTGGGCGTCCTTGCTGTCGAAATCCTTGCGCAGGAAACTGCGTGTGGCAATACCGAGTGCTGCCGCCTTGACGAGGCCGCCGGCATCCGCCTTGTCGGCGATGACCGCAACGATCTCGGCGGGAAAACCTGGCTCGGCCGCGGCTTTCGCCAGCGCCAGCATGTTGGAGCCGCCACCCGAAATGAAGACGACGACCCGCTTCTTGCCCGTCGAGACCTCAGTCGTCATAGGGCGAGGGTGCCCTTGTAGATCGTGCCGGCAGCACCTTCGTCGCGCGCGACCATCCGGCCGAGCGTGAAGACGGTTTCACCTTCGCCGGTCAGCACAGAGGCGATCTCCGCAGCCTTGTCCGCCGGGACGACGACGATCATGCCGACGCCGCAGTTGAAGGTGCGCAGCATCTCGTTGGCAGCAACGCCGCCGGTCTGTGCAAGCCAGGAGAACACCTTCGGCGCCTTGATCGCATCGAGGTCGATCTCGGCGGCGAGGTGCTTCGGCAGCACGCGCGGAATGTTCTCGGGGAAGCCGCCGCCGGTGATATGGGCGAGCGCCTTGATCGCGCCGGTCTCGCGGATCGCCTTCAAGAGCGGCTTCACATAGATGCGCGTCGGCGTCATCAGGAGATCGGCAAGCGTGCCTTCGCCGAACGGCGCGGGTGCGTCCCAGGCAAGGCCCGAGAGCGTGACGATCTTGCGCACCAGCGAATAGCCGTTGGAGTGAACGCCCGACGATGCGAGGCCGAGGATGACGTCGCCTTCGCCGATGTCTCCGGCCGGCAACAGTTGTCCGCGCTCGGCGGCACCCACGGCGAAGCCGGCAAGGTCATAATCGCCACCCGAATACATGCCGGGCATTTCGGCCGTCTCGCCGCCGATCAGCGCGCAGCCCGCTTCGCGGCAGCCGCTGGCGATGCCAGCGACGATCGCGGCACCCTGGTCCGGGTCGAGCTTGCCGGTCGCGAAATAGTCGAGGAAGAACAGCGGCTCGGCGCCCTGGACCACGAGGTCGTTGACGCACATGGCGACAAGGTCGATGCCGACAGTGTCGTGCTTGTTGGCATCGATGGCGATCTTGAGCTTGGTGCCGACGCCGTCATTGGCGGCAACCAGAACCGGGTCGGTGAAGCCTGCCGCCTTCAGGTCGAAGAGACCGCCGAAGCCGCCGATCTCACCGTCGGCGCCCGGACGCCTCGTCGAGCGCACATGCGGCTTGATCTTCTCGACCATCAGGTTGCCGGCGTCGATGTCCACGCCCGCGTCGCTATAGGTGAGGCCGTTCTTTCCCGACTGGCTCATGCTCGTTCTCCAAGGCTCGTCGTGCGACAGGTATTTTGCGGATGCGATTGGCACGGCAGGCAAGGGAGTGCAAGCCGAGACCACGGATTGGCGGCGTTTTTTCAACATTTTGCCCATATCCCACGGTAGAAGCAAAGCAGCATAGCTCCAAACCGCGCGGCCTCACCCGGTTGGACTTGACCGGCGCCCGCGCCGCCCCCTATCTCCTTTAAAGGGTTGTGATACGCGATCGGCGCATGCGGCGCGCCAGGGCGGGATGTGGAAAAGTGTGTGCGGTGTTACGCCGGCATCCTGCTCTCGCTTACGAGAAACGGTCACGTTGATGATTTCAGGTCGATCCGACCTAAGAGCACGTGATCTAAAGGAGTGTCATGGATATCAAGGTCAGCGGTTCCGGATTGCAGCGCCAGGTCATCTTCTGGCTGCTGGTGCTTGCCGCCTTCATTGCATTCCTCATGGTTTTCAGCTCGATCCTGCTGCCGTTCCTTGCCGGCATGGCGCTTGCCTATTTCCTCGATCCGGTCGCCGACCGTCTCGAGCGGCTTGGCCTCAGCCGGTTGATGGCGACGGTCGTCATCTTGATCGGCTTCGTCGTGGTCTTCGTGCTGGCGCTCATGGTCATCATTCCTGTTGTCGTCAGCCAGGCGGCCGATTTCATCGCGAACATCCCCGGCTACGCCTCGAAGCTGCAAGTGCTGGTCAACGAAGCGCAGACGCGTCTGATCCCCGATTGGCTGGCGAGCCAGATGCCGTCGCTCAAGCAGAGCTCCGGCAAGCTGCTGGAACAGGGAGCCGCTTTCGTCGGCACGCTCTTCCAGCAGATCTGGAACTCCGGCGTGGCGCTGCTCGATGTCATCTCGCTGCTGGTCGTTACCCCTGTCGTCGCCTTCTATATTCTGCTCGACTGGGACCGGATGGTGGAGAAGGTCGATAGCTGGGTTCCGCGCGACTACGTCTCGGATGTGCGCCAGATCGCCCGCGACATGAACACGACGATCGCCGGCTTCGTGCGCGGGCAGGGCTCGCTCTGCGTCATCCTTGGCCTTTATTACGGTATCGGCCTGTCGCTGGTCGGTCTCAATTTCGGCCTGCTGATCGGCCTCTTCGCCGGCATGATCAGCTTCATTCCCTATGTCGGATCCATGGTCGGCCTCGTGCTCGCTGTTGGCGTTGCCCTGGTGCAGTTCTGGCCGGACTATCTTTGGATCGGCCTCGTGCTTGCAGTTTTCTTCAGCGGTCAGTTCATGGAGGGCAACATCCTCCAGCCGAAGCTGGTGGGCAAAAGCGTCGGCCTGCATCCGGTCTGGTTGATGTTTGCGCTCCTTGCCTTCGGCGCGCTCTTCGGCTTCGTCGGTCTGCTGGTGGCGGTGCCGGCAGCAGCGGCCATCGGCGTGCTTGTCCGCTTCGGCATCCAGCGGTACCTTGATAGCGACCTCTATCACGGGCACGGCAAGGCCGTGGAAAAGAAGGCGAAGAGCGACAAGGCCGCCTGATTTCCGACGATTGTCCCGAGTACAGCATGACAAAACGCGCATTCGAACAAATACCCCTGGCCTTCGGCCACGACCCGGCGACGGGCCGTGAGGACCTGCTCGTCTCCGACAGGCTGAGCGCTGCGATCGCCATCGTCGACCACTGGCCGGACTGGCCGTCGCCGGTCGTCATCATCGCCGGGCCCGTCGGCTCCGGCAAATCGCATCTCGCCAGCATCTGGAAAGAGCGGGCAGGGGCCGAAACGATCCATCCGCTCGCCGGCTCGGATGCCGCGCTGATTGCGGCGGAGAAGCCTGTCCTCTTCGAGGACGCCGACCGCAGTGGCTTTGACGACACGACGCTTTTCCACGTCATCAACAACGTGCGCCAGCATGGCACCGGTCTCCTGATGACGACGCGGCTATGGCCGATGTCCTGGCCGGTGACGCTGCCGGATCTGCGCTCGCGCCTGAAGGCGGCGACCATCGTCGAGATCGGCGAGCCGGATGACGAGTTGCTGACGCAGGTGCTGATCAAGCTTTTCGCCGACCGCCAGCTCTTCGTCGACGAGCGGCTCGTGGGCTATATCGTTCAGCGCATGGAGCGGTCGCTGGAGGCGGCGCAGACGATCGTCGAGCGCATCGACCATCTGGCACTTTCCCGCGGAACGAAGCTCAGCCGGGCACTTGCTTCCGAAGTTCTCGAAGAACTGGGGAATCGGCGGCGGTCCGATTGACTGTCACAGAACCGTCGTCAAACTGAGATAGCCGGTGCAACCGGAGCAATGGGATCGAATGAGCATGGATAACGCGGTATCGGCGGTGAACGAAAACCAGGCGGCAGTGGAGGACATCGATCTGCTGACCAGCCCGCGGCGCTTCATCAACCGCGAATTCTCCTGGCTGCAGTTCAATCGTCGCGTGCTCGAAGAAACGCTGAATACGGCACATCCGCTGCTGGAGCGGATTCGCTTCCTGTCGATCTCCGCTGCCAACCTCGACGAGTTCTTCATGGTGCGCGTTGCGGGCCTGGAAGGGCAGGTGCGCCAGGGCCTTTCCATGCGCTCGCCCGATGGTAAGACGCCGGTCGAACAGCTCGAAGACATCCTCAAGGAAATCGACAATCTGCAGATGGAGCAGCAGGCCTCGCTTGCGGTCCTGCAGCAGTATCTCGCCAAGGAAGACATCCTGATCGTGCGCCCGGCGTCGCTGTCGGCGCAGGACAGGAGCTGGCTTGCCAACGAGTTCGACCAGTCGATCTTCCCGGTGCTGACGCCGCTCTCGATCGATCCGGCGCACCCGTTCCCGTTCATTCCGAACTTAGGCTTCTCGATGGGCCTGCAGCTCGTCAGCAAGACTGGCCGCGAGCCGATGACCGCGCTCTTGCGCCTGCCGGTCGCGCTCGACCGCTTTATCCGGCTGCCCGACGTCAAGAACGTCATCCGCTATATTACGCTCGAAGATATGGTCAGCCAGTTCATCGATCGGCTGTTCCCCGGTTACGAGGTCAAGGGTTCCGGTACCTTCCGCATCATCCGCGACAGCGATATCGAAGTGGAGGAAGAAGCCGAAGACCTGGTGCGCTTCTTCGAAACCGCGTTGAAGCGCCGTCGCCGTGGTTCGGTGATCCGCATCGAGACCGATTCGGAAATGCCGGCGTCGCTGCGCCAGTTCGTCGTGCAGGAACTCGGCGTTCCGGAAAACCGCATCGCCGTTCTCCCCGGCCTGCTGGCGCTCAACACGCTCTCTGAAATCACCAAGGCGCCGCGCGACGATCTGCGCTTCGACCCCTACAATCCGCGCTTTCCCGAGCGCGTCCGCGAGCATGCCGGCGATTGCCTGGCGGCGATCCGCGAGAAGGACATGGTGGTCCACCACCCCTACGAATCCTTCGACGTCGTCGTGCAGTTCCTGTTGCAGGCGGCACGCGATCCTGAAGTGGTCGCCATCAAGCAGACGCTCTACCGCACCTCGAACGACAGTCCGATCGTGCGCGCGCTGATCGATGCGGCTGAAGCCGGCAAGTCGGTGACGGCGCTGGTCGAGCTCAAGGCCCGTTTCGACGAGGAGGCCAATATCCGCTGGGCGCGCGACCTCGAGCGCGCCGGCGTGCAGGTCGTTTTCGGTTTCATCGAACTCAAGACTCACGCCAAGATGTCGATGGTGGTGCGGCGTGAGGAAGGCAGGCTCAGGACCTACTGCCACCTCGGCACCGGCAACTATCACCCGGTGACGGCGAAGATCTATACCGACCTGTCGTTCTTCACCTGCAACCCGGTGATCGCCCACGACATGGCGAACATCTTCAACTTCATCACCGGCTATGGCGAGCCGGAAGCCGGCATGAAGCTCGCGGTTTCGCCGCACACGCTGCGCCCGCGCATCCTCAAGCACGTCGACGAAGAGATCGAACATGCCAAGGCCGGGCGCCCGGCGGCGATCTGGATGAAGATGAATTCTCTCGTCGACCCGGAAATCATCGACGCGCTCTACAAGGCGAGCCGCGCCGGCGTCGAGATCGACCTCGTGGTGCGCGGCATCTGCTGCCTTCGGCCGCAAGTCCCCGGGCTCTCCGACAACATCCGTGTCAAGTCCATCGTCGGCCGTTTCCTCGAACATTCCCGCATATTCTGCTTCGGCAACGGCCATGGGCTTCCATCGGAAAATGCCCTTGTCTATATCGGCTCGGCGGATATGATGCCGCGCAATCTGGACCGGCGGGTCGAGACGCTCGTGCCTCTCATCAACCGGACTGTGCACGAACAGGTTCTGTCGCAGATCATGCTGGGCAATCTCATCGACAACCAGCAGAGCTACGAAATTCTTCCTGATGGCACCTCTCGCCGGATGGAAGTCGGCAAGGACGCCGAGCCTTTCAACGCACAGCACTATTTCATGACCAATCCCAGCCTCTCCGGCCGGGGTGAAGCCCTGAAGTCCAGCGCACCGAAGCTCATAGCTGGCTGGAAGAGCGGCTGGCACAAATAAACTGGAATTGCATGGTCGAATCAGAAGCGCAGGGGCGTCTGCCCGGCATCCGCCCGGTTTCCGTTATCGATATCGGTTCGAACTCCATCCGCCTTGTCGTCTATGAAGGCCTGAGCCGCTCGCCGGCCATGCTGTTCAACGAAAAGGTGATGTGCGGTCTCGGCAAGGGCATCGATGCGACCGGACGCATGGACGAAGAAAGCGTCGAGCGCGCGCTCAGGGCGCTGCATCGCTTCCACGCGCTCTCGAAGCAGGCGCGTGCCATATCGATGTATGTGCTCGCCACGGCGGCAGCACGCGAAGCGAGCAACGGTCCGGCCTTCATCGAGAAGGCGGAGGCGATCCTCGGCCATAAGGTCCGTATCCTCACCGGCGAGGAGGAGGCCTATTATTCCGCGATGGGTATCGTCAGCGGCTATCACGATCCTGATGGCGTCGTCGGCGACCTTGGCGGCGGTTCCCTTGAGCTCGTCGACGTCTCGGGCACGAAGATCGGCAAGGGTATCACCCTGCCGCTCGGCGGCATCCGGCTGTTCGAACACAGCAATGGCTCGCTCACGAAAGCGCGCACCTGGGTGCGCAAGTTCATGAAGAACTCGGCCGTGCTGAGGACCGGTACGGGCCGCACCTTCTACGCTGTCGGCGGCACATGGCGCTCGATCGCCAAGCTGCACATGGAGACCCGGGACTATCCGCTGCACATGATGCAGGGCTACGAGATTTCCTACGACGAGGCGATGGCGCTGCTGCCTGAAGTGATCGAGCCGAAGAGCATCAAGCCGTCGGCCTATGCGACGATCTCGAAGAGCCGCCGCAGCCTTCTGCCCTTCGGGGCGATCGCCATGCAGGAAGCGCTCTCGATCATGAAGCCGGAGCGGATTTCCTTCTCGGCACTCGGTGTGCGCGAAGGCTATCTGTTCTCGTTGCTGAAGGACGAGGAACGCGCCCAGGATCCGCTGCTGACGGCGGCGAATGAAATCGCCATCCTGCGCGCCCGCTCACCCGAGCATGCGCGTGAACTGGCCGACTGGACGGGCCGCATGGTGCCGTTCTTCGGGATAGAAGAGACGGAAGAGGAAAGCCGTTATCGTCAGGCCGCGTGCCTGCTCGCCGATATCAGCTGGCGCGCGCATCCCGACTATCGCGGCCTGCAGGCGCTGAACATCATCGCCCACTCGACCTTCTCCGGTATCACCCATGCGGGCCGCGCCTATATCGCGCTTGCCAACTACTACCGCTTCGAAGGGCTGAACGATGACGGCGCCACGAACGCGCTTGCCGGTATCACCACGCCGCGCTTGCTGGAACTGGCGAAGCTGCTCGGCGGCCTGCTGCGTGTCGCCTACCTGTTCTCGGCGTCGATGCCGGGGATTACGCAGAACCTGACGTTCCGCAAATCGTCCCAGCCGGACGTGGATCTCGAGATCGTCGTTCCGGCCGCCTATTCGGAGTTTGCCGGCGAGCGGCTGAATGGGCGCCTGCAGCAACTCGGCAAGCTCACCGGCAAGAGGCTCGCTTTCCACTTCGAAAGCTGAGGCTGAGGAAAATCTTGTTTCTTGCGGAAAGGGCGCGCCAACCTGGGCTGGCGCGCCCTTTTTGATTATTCGGCCTTCAGGAAATCGCCGACTTCGAGCAGCACGAATTCATTGTCATCGGCCTTGTCGAGCGCGCGACCGGCCGAGAACGGCAGGTTGTTGTCGTTGCCGACGATGATGTGGGTCTCATTGACGCGGTCGACGTTCTCGATGGTGACGAAGGGCATGTCGTAGAAGCCTTCGCCGCCGCCCTGGCGCCTCTTGTTATCCGGGTCGGCGATCTTGAGCAGGTCGATGTAGCCGATCTTTCGCACGGCCTTGCCGACATCGCTGTCATCGAAGGCGATCTTGTAGATGCGCTTGACCTTGGAGCCGGTGGCGAAGCAGTCCGGCTTCGGGTCCTTCGGGTCGGCACACGCCTTGTCGACCGTGCCGGCGCCGTTGTCGCGTTCGATCACCAGCGCGGTCTTGTCGTCGAGCATGTTGAAGTCGCCGATCGCCTCGCCGCCTTCAGCCAGCGGATAGAGCCAGCTGCGACCGGTCCAGGCCTTGCTCGCGACATCGAGTTCGATGATGCGCAGCGCCGGGCGACCATCGGCCTGCTCGACCGTTTCGCCGTCCGTCCAGAGGGGGCCTTCGAGCAGGCCATAGAGCTTGCTGCCATCCTTGGAAAGGGCCATGCCTTCATAGCCGCCGGAGCGCTTCAGGTTGAAAGCGGGCGTCTTCTTCGACGGGTCGGCCTGCAGCGTCAGCGTCGGATTGTCGGGCGACAGGACCGGCTTGCCATCGACCGTCGTCGCAACGACGTCCGTCAGCTTGCCGTCGAGATCGAACTTGAGGATGTAGGGTCCGAATTCTTCGCCAACCCAGAAGCCGTCGGCGACCGGCTGGATCGATTCGACGTCGAAATCCGCCCCGGTGAGATAGCGCTTGTCAGAACCTTCCATGACGATCGGGAAGGGTGCCTTCTTGTCCGGGTCGGTGAGGAAGAGGGTCTTCAGCGCTTCGACCTTGCCCCCATCCCAGTCCATCTTGACGTGATGCAGCATCAGCATGGCGTCGGTGGAGTTCAGCTTGTTGCCGAAGCCATTGTCGGAGAGGCTCCAGAACGTACCGTCCTCCATCGCCTTGATGCCGGAAAAGCCTTGCATCGGCTGGCCGTTGAAGGGCAGCGAAAGCCCGGTCGGGCGAACGCCGTCCTTGCCCGGCACGGTGCCGAGCGCTTCTGCGCGCTTGCGGTCCGCGGAGGTGAACTTGCCGGAGGTCTTCAGGTAATCGGGTGCATCCGAGGGAGCGGCGATGATCGTGTTCGCCGGCAGGATCGCGTGACCCTTCAGCGTTGCGGTGAAGGACTTTTCCTCGGCCGAGGCGGCCATCGTCATCAAAAGTGAGAGCGCCGCGGTGGCGAGAAGCGTTTTCGTCATAAAAGTCACCATGGGTTGGAGCCTCCCGCATGCCTCCTTAAATCGCCCTCGATTTAAGGACAAAGACATGCAGCAATTCGAAGTGCTACAGCGACCTTTACGCGTCTGATAAGACGCGCGGCGCTGTAGACCGCAACCCGATAGGCGGCTTAGATGACGAAGGGGTGATGCTTGTCTGACAGACCGATGAAGCTTTGGTGACAGGCTCAGCCGGCGACGGCGAGGCTCGCCCAGCGTCCTGGTGTTATGCCATAGGCGCGCTTGAAATGGCGGGTGAAATGCGCCTGATCGGCAAAGCCGGTTTCGAGCGCAGCACCTGCAAGACTTTCTCCCCTGGCAATCATCTGCCGGGCGCGCTCCAGCCGGCGCATCAGGAGGTAGCGATGCGGGCTTGTGCCGAGAACTTTGCGGAACTGCCTCGCCAGCGTGAAGCGATCGAGCCCGCTGACGGCCTCGAGTTCCTGGGAACCCACGGGCCGCTCGAGATTGGCGCGAAGGTATTCGGTTGCCTCCAGAACTGCGTGCTTGTCGGCCTTTCCCGGCTTGATGTCCTTGGCGCCGGCATGCCGGTAGAGGCCCTCCGCGATCCGAACGAGGATGTCGTCAAGCGCCAGCTCGTCGATGCCATTGTCGAGGTCCATCACGGCTTCTCCGACCGCCTGCCGCAGGGCCTCGTCACCCACGACAGGTGCTGCGACGAAGGGCAGGGCGCGCCCCGTTTCGCCGAGCGCGGCGAGCAAGCGTTCCGGCTGCAGATACATCATCCGATAGCGCAGCCCGATCTCCGTTCCCGCGCCGCCATCGTGGATCTCGTCCGGGTGGAGGATGATGATGCTCCCGGGTTTGCTGAAGCGGCTTTCGCCGCGGTACTGGAACGTCTGGACGCCGCCGAGCGTCACGCCGATCGCGTAGGTGTCGTGGCGATGAGGCTCAAAGAATTTCCCATGCAGGCGCGCTTCTATGCGCTCGATGCCATCGACGGCGGGAGCGACCCGGATACCGTCACCTTGCGTCCCGCACAATCGTTCAAGATCGACGGCAGCACCCTCCGATAATGCGTCTTCCGGCACGCCCTGTCGGGCTGAAATGGAGATGACTGTCATGTTCGATACCAAATTTGCGATCGTATTGCGCGAAGACCTGGCAACCTGGCAAAAGCTGAACGTCACCGCCTTCCTCGCCACCGGTATTGCCGGGCAGAAGCCCGATATCATCGGGGAAGACTATCGCGACGGCGCCGGCAACGTCTACAACGCCCTGAGTGTCCAGCCGATCATCGTGCTCGCTGCAGATGGGAAGACACTCGGCAACATTCAACGACGTGCGATCGAAAGAGAAATACGAGCCTCGATCTATGTCGACGGCATGTTCGCCACCGGCCACGACAATGCCAATCGCGCGGTTTTCGCGGAAACCAGACCGGACGATGCCGCGGTCGCCGGCATCGCCATCCATGCGGACAAGAAGCTGGTCGACAAGATTACCAAGGGCGCAAACCTGCACGGCTGAAGCGGCTACGGCCCAACGGTGACTATTCCGCCGCACTGGGCGCAAGGGCAGGCGGTGAGCCTCCGACACGCAGTGCCAGAACGCCGAGCTTTTGACCGCGGCCCTTGATCGCGTGCTCGCCGAGATCCTCGACCCGGACATAGTGCGGCAGACGCATCTTGCGGGCGAGGTCGGTGGAGATCAGCACCTGGTGGCCGAGTGTCTTGCAAAAGCCTTCCAGCCGGGCGGTGGTGTTCACCGTATCGCCGAAATAGGTGATCTTGTGCCTGTCGAGGCCGATTTCGGCAGCAACGATGGTGCCGCCATGAAGGGCTGCGCGCAGGCGCGGGACCTCGCCGAATTCCTTCTGCCAGCGGTGCGCCTCCGCATCGATAATTTCCAGAATGTCGAAGACGCAATGAATGCAGGCCGCATTGTTGGTGGCGCGGTCGAAGGGCCAGGTGATGACGGCAGCGTCGCCCACATAGTCGTCTATCGACCCCCGATAGCGCAGCACAGGGTCGGCAATCGTCGCGAACAGCCGGCCGAGATATTCCTGCATCCTGAGGTCGCCGTGTTTCTCGGCGTAGCTGGTCGAGCCGGCGAGGTCGACGAACAGGAAGACGCGCTCTTCCTGAACCGGATTGCGGTAACGGCCCGTCAGCAGGCTCAGAAAGACATCGCGGCCCAAAAGCTCGCGAACCCGGAGGATGAAGACGAGCGAACCCGAGATACCCAATGCGAAGAGCAGGACCGTCTTGGATGGCGTCATCGCCTCCATCCAGTTGTCGTCCATAACGCCGCTTGTCTGCATGATCAGGCCGGCCGCCGCGTAGCCGACATCGAGAAGCACGAAGTAGATCGCAAGCGAGGCGACAAAGAAGACAGGCGTCGAGAAGGCGTGGATCCGCCGATTGAGGCGCCGGAAGATGATGCGCCTCTCGAAGGCAATGATCGGCAGGCACATAAAGAGCGCGTAGGTGGCGCCGATCAGGGCGCCCTTTCCATAGAAAACCCATGCGTAAACTGCCCCTGCGCCCGCGATGACGAGCAGCAGCAGAAGTCCTTCGAAAGTGGAGAAGCGCCAACGCATAGGAAGCCCCGGTACGGAAGAAGCGGCATACGTGTCAGTCGGCACGCAACGTTGCCGCTCTGCCACGCCTACAGCGGCGCGCGTCTTATCAGACGCGCAAGGGTCGCTGTAGCACTTTGAATTTCTGCATGTTTTTGCCCTTTAATCGGGTACGATTAAGGAAACATGCAGTAGTCACCTTCGTTCGAGACGATGGTGATTCTGTTCCGCCCGGCTTTCAGCTAGAGCCGGATTCGGGCGGAAACTTGACTCCGTCCGATACTATTTGCCGCTTGAAGCAAATCTAGCTGCCGAGCTCCACCGTCTCGATCTTCTTGTCGACGAAACGAAGAGCCACTTCGCCGTTGATGAGCTTCAGCGCGGTTTCACCGAAGAGTTCGCGCCGCCAGCCCTTGAGCGCGCCGACATCGGCCTTCTCGCCCTCGGCGGCGATCCTGTCGAGATCGTCGCTGTTGGCGATGATCTTCGCGGCCACGCCCTGCTTTTCGGCGATGAGCTTCAAAAGAACCTTGAGCATTTCGCCTGCGGCAGCGGCGCCTTCCGGCGTATGGTTTTGGCGCGGTAGCTTCGGCAGATCGGTCTTCGGGATCGCGAGCGCCTCGTTGACCGCCTCGATGACCGCAGTTCCGGCGCTGGACCGTTCCCAGCCCTTGGGAACGGTCCTAAGCCGTCCCAGGGCTTCCGCGTCCTTCGGCTGCTGCTGGGCAATCTCGTAGATGGCGTCGTCTTTCAGGATGCGGCCGCGCGGTACGTTGCGGGCGCGCGCCTCGCGTTCGCGCCAGGCAGCGACGGTCTTGAGGACGGCGAGTTCGATCGGTTTCTTGACGCGCATCTTGAGACGCTGCCAGGCGTCGTCCGGATGCAGGTCATAGGTGTCGCGTGCCTCAAGGATCGCCATCTCTTCAGTCAGCCACAACGAGCGCCCCTCGCGTTCCAGCTCTGCGGCCAGGTACTTGTAGATGTCGCGCAGATGCGTGACGTCGGCGAGCGCATAGTCGAGCTGCTTGTCGGTCAGCGGCCGGCGGCTCCAGTCGGTAAAGCGTGAGGACTTGTCGATCTGCGTGCCGGTCACGCGGTTGACGAGCTGGTCATAGGAGACGCTATCGCCGAAGCCGCAAACCATGGCCGCGACCTGTGTGTCGAAGATCGGGTGCGGAATGAGGTTGCCGAGATGGAAGATGATCTCGATGTCCTGACGCGCGGCATGGAATACCTTGATGACTTCAGGATTGGCCATCAGCGCGAAGAAGGGCGAAAGGTCGATGCCTTTGGCCATCGGGTCGACAATGACGGCGAGATCCGGACTTGCCATCTGGATCAGGCAGAGCTCCGGCCAGAAGGTCGTCTCGCGCAGGAATTCGGTGTCAATCGTAATATAATTTGAACGGGCCAGCTGCTCGCAGGCGGCCTCAAGGTCTGTGGTTGTTTCAATCATCAGATTTAAATCACTGTGGCAAAAATGCGGCTTAGATTTTCGTGTAGCTCTTCGCGGCATCTGTCACAATCGAAATTCTCAGACGATCTTGAAATAACCCGTCATGCCGGTCTTCTGATGCTCGATGATGTGGCAATGGATGACCCAGTCGCCCGGATTGTCCGCTACTAGCGCCACTTCCGCCTGTTCGTCGGGCAAAAGCAGGATCGTATCGGTCGGCGGCGGCAGGAAAGTCCGCTTGTTGGAATTGAGGATGCGGAAGCTCAGGCCGTGCAGATGGATCGGATGCGCGTGCGGCGTCCGGTTGGCGACCTCAAGAACATAGCTCTTGCCGAGCTTCATCTCCTCGATCGGCGCGATCGGGTCCGGCGTGTCGCCCGGCCACGGCACCTTGTTGATCGCCCAGAACGTATAGCCGAGCGAGCCGCAGATCGAAGGTGCTGCCTTGTGCTCGGCCGTCGCCGTCAGCTCGATCGGCACACGGGTCGCGACGGAGAGATCCGCCTCGGCGATCGGGTTGGCGGGCAGGGGGGCAATGTCGCGGAGATCGCGCTTGAGCGATGTCCCGACGGCTCGGAAGCTTGCGATGGTCCAAGGGTGCGACCCACGGAAGTTGCCGAGCGCGACCGTCTGGCCCTCGCCATCGGGCATGCGCACCACTAGGTCGACGCGCTGGCCTGGGCCGAAGTCGTAGCGATCGAGGGAAAAGGGTTTTTCGACCGGGTTGCCGTCGAGCGCGATCACCATCGCCTCAGCGCCATCGAGGCCGATCGTGTAGATGCGCGTGACGTCGGTCGCGGCGATGCGCACGCGAATGAGCCCGCCGGCCGGTGCGTCGTAAGTCGGTTCCTGCTGCCAGTTGGCGGTGCGCACCGTTCCATAGGTGCCGCCGCGCGCGGCATCGCGCGGCTTGAACGGATCGATGAAGGCGCCGCCCGTGCCAAGCCGCCAGTCGCGGAGGTTGAGCACGATCTCGGCATCGAAATCCGGATCCTCGGGGTTCTCGACGACGATCACGCCGGTGAGCCCGCTGCCCATCTGGGTCAGCGTGTTGCAGTGCGGATGGTACCAGAAGGTGCCGGCGTCCGGCGGCGTGAAGAGATAGTCGAAGTGGTCGCCCGGATAGACATAGGGCTGCGTCAGCTCGGGAACGCCATCCATGGCGTTGGCGATGCGAAGGCCGTGCCAGTGCACCGTCGTCGGCTCGTCGAGCCGGTTGATGAGACGCGCGGCGTAAGGCTCACCCTTGCGCATGCGCAGGACCGGCGGCACGCCGCTGTTCTCAGCCTCGCCCAAACCGTAGGTCATCACCTTCGGCGTCACGCCATCCCTGGCGATCTGCGCCTCGGTGAGACGTGCCGTCAGGGTCTGCGGATCCGGCGCGGCCCCGGCGCGTGCCGCCATGCCCGCCCCGAGCGCAAAGGCACCTCCCAGAGCAGCGGAGCCTTGAAGAAAAGTACGGCGGCTGATGACGGGCATTTCGGCAATCTCGGCTGCTGTTCAGGTTGCTGCCGGTTCTAAACCTGATTGTGGAGTTCAGCAATTATCCGAACTGCGCGCATCTTGCCGCAGGCTCAGCCATCCTTGCGCTTGTGGTTGTTGCCGGTGGCGAGCTTGTTGAAGAAGGACGAGGTGCGCAAAAGGTTGCGGAACGGCATCGCACGCTCTCCGGCGGGCACTGGCCCGCGCGCCGTCATGCGCTGCAGGGTGTAGAGCATGAACAGGAAGAGGATCGCCGCCGTGTAGATGAACAGCGCCTGCGGCCCGAAGATGTCGAGCAGGAAGGACGCAAAAAGAGGCCCGATGATCGCGCCGAGCGACCAGAAGAACAGCATGCCGGCAGATACCAGCGCATGCTGCCCCTCGGCTGCGTGGTCGTTGGCATGCGCCGAGCAGAGCGAATAGAGCGGCATGGCAAAAGCGCCGAAGAGGAAGATGCCGGCAAAGTTCAGCCATTCGTCGTTGCCGGCGCCGAAGGCCAGGAACAGGCCGGCGAGCAGCGAGCCGAAAGTGGCGATCAGGATGATCAGCCGGCGGTCGATCCGGTCGGAATAATGGCCGAGCGGATATTGCAGCACGACGCCGCCGATGATGCCGGCGCTCATGAAGGTGGCGATCGCCGTCACGGAAAGGCCGATGCCCTGGGCGTAGATGGGCCCGAGCGAGCGGAAGGCGGCGTTGGTGAGGCCGACGACGATGCAGCCGACGGTCGCGAGTGGCGAAATGTTCCAGAGCGCCTTGACGTCGAACCGGATCGCTTCCGGTGCCACCGGGCTCGACCGGTCGGCAAAAGAGATCGGCACGAGCGACAGTGTCAGTGCCATGGAGATGATGGCGAAGAGTTCGAAGCCCTCGAGGCCGATGCCGGGGATGACATATTGCGCCGCCGTCACCGATCCAAGGTCGACGAGGCGATAGACGGAAAGCGTACGCGCCCGGTTGGCGTTGGTGACGCTGGCGTTCAGCCAGCTTTCGACGGTCGCAAACAGGCAGGCGAAGCAGATGCCGGCAAGCAGCCGCATCAGAAACCACATCAGCGGGTTGATGACGAGCACCATCGAAATGGCCGCGGCGGAGGCAATTGCCGCCATGGCCGAGAACGTGCGGATGTGGCCGATGGCGCGCAGCATGCGGGTGACATAGACGCAGCCGAGCGCGAAACCGATATTGTAGCCGGCCCCGACGACGCCGATCAGGGATGTCGAGAAACCTTCCTCCAACGCACGAAGCGAGATGAAGGTGCCCTGCAGGCCATTGCCGCCGATGAGGATGCCTGCGGTGACGAGGAGGGGGATGAGCGGGCGAATCTGAGACATGGGGCAGGCGACATCCGGGAAAGCGGCCGCGACTCGGGGGATCATTGTGAGGCCTTCCAATGTGTAGCCCCGCATTCCGTGGCCGGACAGCCCCGAATTGTGACGATTGCCGTTCTTTTCGCGGCATTTCGGCCTGCTTCTGTCTCAAGCGGTCTTGGACTGGCCGTTTCCTTGGTTTAGAACGCATCTCCATCTGGGGCGGCGGCGGTCGCGCGGCTTGACAAAGCCGGCGCATCATGCGCTTTTCCGCCCGATTTTGACCATGTGCCGCGCGCCGTGTCCCACGAGCCTGCGCGGCTCTTTCGCAATTCCGGGATAAAACGATGCATCGTTACCGCAGCCACACCTGTGCCGCCCTCCGCAAGTCGGACGTCGGCTCCACCGTTCGCCTTTCGGGCTGGGTCCACCGTGTCCGTGACCATGGCGGCGTGCTCTTCATCGACCTGCGCGACCACTACGGCATCACCCAGGTCGTCGCCGATCCGGACAGCCCGGCCTTCAAGTCGGCTGAAACCGTTCGCGGCGAGTGGGTCATCCGCATCGACGGCCGCGTCAAGGCTCGCACCGACGACACCGTCAACAAAGGCATGCCGACCGGCGAAATCGAGCTCTACGCGCAGGAGATCGAGGTACTCTCGGCCGCCAAGGAACTGCCGCTGCCGGTCTTCGGCGAGCCCGACTATCCGGAAGACGTGCGTCTCAAGTACCGCTTCCTCGACCTGCGCCGCGACACGCTGCACAAGAACATCGTCAAGCGCACCCAGATCATCTCGTCGATGCGCCGCCACATGGGCGAAGTCGGCTTTACCGAATACACGACCCCGATCCTGACCGCATCGTCACCGGAAGGCGCACGCGACTTCCTGGTTCCGTCGCGTATCCACCCCGGCAACTTCTATGCCCTGCCGCAGGCGCCGCAACAGTACAAGCAGCTCTTGATGGTTGCCGGCTTCGACCGTTACTTCCAGATCGCGCCGTGCTTCCGCGACGAAGACCCGCGCGCCGACCGCCTGCCGGGCGAGTTCTACCAACTCGACCTGGAAATGAGCTTCGTCGAGCAGGAAGACGTGTGGTCGACGATGGAGCCGGTCATCCGCGAGATCTTCGTCGAGTTTGCCGATGGCAAGCCGGTGACGGAAAAGTTCCCGCGCATCCCCTATGACACGGCGATCCGCAAATACGGCTCCGACAAGCCGGATCTGCGCAACCCGATCGAGATGCAGGCGGTTACCGAGCACTTCGCCGGCTCCGGCTTCAAGGTTTTCGCGAACATGATCGCCTCGAACCCGAAGGTTGAAGTCTGGGCGATCCCGGCCAAGACCGGTGGCTCGCGCGCCTTCTGCGACCGCATGAACGCCTGGGCCCAGAGCCAGGGCCAGCCGGGCCTCGGCTACATCTTCTGGCGCAAGGAAGGCGAAAAGCTCGAAGGCGCCGGTCCGCTTGCCAAGAACATCGGCGAGGAACGCACCGATGCGATCCGCACCCAGCTTGGCCTCGATGACGGCGACGCCTGCTTCTTCGTCGCCGGCGACCCTTCGAAGTTCTACAAGTTTGCTGGCGAAGCCCGCACACGCGCCGGCGAGGAGCTGAACCTCGTCGACCGTGACCGCTTTGAATTCTGCTGGATCGTCGACTTCCCGTTCTACGAATGGCTGGAAGACGAAAAGAAGATCGATTTCGCCCACAACCCCTTCTCGATGCCGCAGGGTGGCCTCGAGGCGCTGAACACCGAAGATCCGCTGTCGCTCAAGGCCTACCAGTACGACATGGTCTGCAACGGCTTCGAGATCGCCTCCGGCTCGATCCGTAACCAGCTCCCGGAAGTCATGGTCAAGGCCTTCGAGCTGACCGGCAAGTCGCAGCAGGAAGTCGAAGAGCAGTTCGGCGGCCTCTACCGTGCGTTCCAGTACGGCGCGCCTCCGCATGGCGGCATGGCATTCGGCATCGACCGCGTCGTCATGCTGCTCGTCGGCGCGAAGAACCTGCGCGAGATTTCGATCTTCCCGATGAACCAGCAGGCGGTCGACCTCCTGATGGGGGCGCCGTCCGAGGCGACGCCGGCCCAGCTGCGTGAACTGGCGCTTCGCCCGATCCCGCAGAAGAAGGATTGAGGTCGAAGAGACCTGTCAAAAACGAAAGCCCGGCGATCGTTTCGCCGGGCTTTTTTCATGGTCTGCCTGTGATCTGGGTTCAGTGCTTGCCGTAGAACGGCGCGGCTGAATTGGCCCCAAGCCCTCGACGGTCGCGTTCGCCATGCGAGAATGAGCGTCTGGCGGCCGTCAGAAGTCCATTCCAGCACCAGACGGCGGCGTCGGTCCGTTCTTTTTCGGTTTTTCGGCGATCATGGCCTCGGTCGTCACCAGCAGGCCGGCGACGGAAGCCGCATCCTGCAGCGCCGCGCGCACGACCTTTGCGGGGTCGATGACACCCATGCGGAACAGATCGCCGTACTCTCCGGTCTGGGCGTTCCAGCCGTGGGCAAAGTCACTGTTCTCCCGCAGCTTTCCAACGATCACCGAACCTTCAGCGCCAGCATTCTCGGCGATCTGGCGCGCCGGCGCCTCGAGCGCCCGCCGAACGATCTCGATGCCGACGCGCTGATCGTCATTGGCGGCCTTGAGCCCGTCGAGCGCGTGGACGACCCTCAGCAGCGCGACGCCGCCGCCGGGCAGAATGCCTTCCTCTACCGCGGCTCGCGTCGCATGCAGGGCATCGTCGACCCGGTCCTTCTTTTCCTTCACTTCGACTTCGGTCGAGCCGCCAACCCGGATCACCGCAACGCCGCCGGCGAGTTTGGCGAGCCGTTCCTGCAGCTTTTCCCGATCATAGTCGGAGGTCGTTTCCTCGATCTGTGCCTTGATCTGGCTGACACGTCCGCCGATATCCGCCTTCGTTCCGGCGCCATCGACGATCGTGGTGTTTTCCTTCTCGACCATCACCCGCTTGGCGTGCCCGAGCGTGTCGAGCGTCACGTTTTCAAGCTTGATGCCGAGATCCTCGGAAATGACCGTGCCGCCCGTCAGGATGGCGATGTCCTCGAGGATGGCCTTGCGCCGATCTCCAAACCCGGGGGCCTTGACGGCTGCGATCTTGAGACCGCCGCGCAGCTTGTTGACGACGAGCGTGGCAAGCGCTTCGCCCTCCACATCCTCGGCGATGATCAGCAAGGGACGGCTCGCCTGGATGACCGATTCGAGAATCGGGATCATGGCCTGGAGGTTGGAGAGTTTCTTCTCGTGGATGAGAATGTACGGGTCCTCAAATTCGACGCGCATCTTCTCCTGGTCGGTAATGAAATAGGGGGAGAGATAGCCGCGGTCGAACTGCATGCCCTCGACGATCTCAAGTTCGATCTCGGCGGTCTTGGCCTCCTCGACGGTGATCACACCCTCGTTGCCGACGCGCTCCATCGCCTGTGCTAGATAGTTGCCGATTTCCTTGTCGCCGTTGGCGGAGATCGTGCCGACTTGGGCGATTTCCTCGTTGTTGGAAATCTTGCGGGCATGGATCTTCAGTTGTGCCACGATCGCCTCGACGGCGAGGTCGATGCCGCGCTTGAGGTCCATCGGGTTCATACCCGATGCGATTGCCTTGACGCCTTCCCGGACTATCGCTTGAGCAAGCACCGTGGCCGTCGTCGTTCCGTCGCCGGCAACATCGCTGGTGCGTGACGCCACCATGCGCAGCATCTGCGCCCCCATGTTCTCGAACTTGTCTTCGAGCTCGATCTCCTTGGCAACCGAGACGCCATCCTTGGTGACACGCGGCGCACCGAAGGCCTTGTCGATCACCACGTTCCGCCCCTTCGGGCCGAGCGTCACCTTCACGGCATCGGCGAGGATATCGACGCCACGCAGCATACGGTCGCGGGCATCGCTACTGAACTTGACTTCCTTGGCTGCCATCGTTGACCTCCCTCAACACAAAACACGTGGCCTGATGCTCCCGCCGCCCGCCGCGCGGGGGCAACCTTGCATGCAATCAAAAATCACTAGCGCAGCCTCGCCGCCTGATCGGCTAGGTCGCGAAGTCCCGTTCCTCGTCATTGTCCGGCGTCAGGATATCGATCAACGCCGCAACCCGGCCAGCCGGCAAGTGGCGGCCTTCGCCGATCAGCGCCTCGTCGTTGTTGACCCAAGCAATGGCCTCGGCGAGTTCGCCGGCCGTGGCCCCCGTCGCCAGCAACTCGGCCATCAGTGTCTCGTCGACCGGGCCAAGGATAGCGGTGATATCCGCATGCTTCAGTCCCATGGGCTCCTCCTTCCGTTTTATCGGTCAGGAATGCGGGGACCTCGGATCCCCGCCCAATGTAAATAGGCCGGGGTCTGAAGGCATCAAGCGCTGATCATATCATGGAAGCCAAGTGGGCGGAAAACCATGAGGCGTCATTCCGGCCGAAGCGCGTTGTCCAGGAAATACCATTGGTCGAGATGCGCGCGAACGACGGGCTCGATCGCATCGTTCAACAGCAGCATATCTTTCACGAGGCGTGCATTCGGCTCATCGGAAGCCGGAAGCCGGAGGGGCTCCAGCGCCTGGCATTCGAAACGGAAACCGTCGGTGCGCAAGCCGTACCAGGGGCAGATCGTGGCACCCGTCATGCGCGCCAGGCGGATGGCAAGCGCGAGATTGCCTTCCTGATGAGGTTTGCGATCGAAGAACGGTCCGCGGATCATGCCGCCAAAGCCTTCGTCGCAGAACATACTGACGACGCCGCCGCTCTTCAGGATCTTGATCGCCGGTCGGATTCCTTCCATGCCCGGCGGCAGAAACCGCAATCCGGCCTTGCTGCGGACGCGCTCGGCGATCCATGCTTTGGCACGGCTCTTGGGTGGTACGTAGAAGGCATGAGGCTGGAGACCGAGACTGCGGAACGCGATCGTCCCAACTTCCCAATTTCCGAGATGAAGCCCGACGAGGACGACGGGGCCGTCTTTCGCCACGTCGCGGATCGGAGCAAGGCCATCGGTCCGCAACCTCTCGCCATGCCGCTGCAACCTGTTGATGACGGAAAATTCTGTCATCAGCCGTCCCTGGGCCTGGCAGTTTTCGAGGAACAAGGCTTCCTGTTCCTCGGGGCTCAGGTCCGGACGCAGATGTTTGATCGTATCCCGGGCGCGCTGCGTGGCGATCTTGTGAAAGCGCGGCACCACGAAAAGGCCGAGTGCGGCCCCCAGGCGTGAGCATGCATCCATCGGCAGAAGCTTCATGCCGAAATGGGCAGTGAGATTGGCAAGGTTCCACAGATTGTCGGTAATCCAATAGCGCCGGAAGGCCCGGGACCGGTCACCGCCTGCCAATGCGTCCCCAAGACGCGGCGGTTGCTCCTCAGCGAAAGTCCAGGCCTTGCGCTTGGCAATCGGTCCCCTGACGCCAGGATTATCCGGCGCCATGCGACGTGCCTTCTCGCCTGTGTAAAGTGACCGGAAGCCCGCCCTTCGGTCTGAGGGTCAGCCGGCAGATCGGCTCGACCGCGTGGTGTTCGCGCAGGCGAACCCGGTAGCGCTGAGCGATGATCGCCAGGCAGAGGATCGCTTCCGTCAGGCCGAAATGCAGGCCCGGGCAGACGCGGGGGCCGCTGGCGAAGGGAATGAAGCTGTAGGGCGTCGGGCGACGGCCTTCGGTGAACCGCTCCGGATGGAAGTGGTGTGGGTCTTCGAACAGACTTTCCGTGCGGTGCAAGAGCCATGGCACGATCAGGACGAGCGAGCCCGGCTCGGCGGCAACGTCGCCGATCATGTCCGCCTCGCGCGTCTGTCGCGCCAGGATCGGAACCGGCGGGTAAAGGCGAAGCGTTTCTTCAATGACGGCCCGGCACCATTCGAGCTGCGGCACGTCGTCGATCGTCGGCGTCCGGTCGCCGCAGACCCTGGCGATCTCGTCGTGCACGGCCTTCTCGATCCAGCCTGCTTTCGAAAGCAGATACCAGGTCCAGGTAAGTGTGGCTGCCGTCGTCTCGTGACCGGCCATGAAGATGGTCGCGGCTTCGTTGCGCAAGGCGACGAGGTCGAGCTTCAGCTCCGGATTTCGCTGCTGCCGCCGGATGAGCAGTTCGACCATCGAATTGTGGTCGCCGCGGCCGGCAAGGTGATCCTCCACCACCTTGTCGATGGTCCCATGGATGCGCTTGACCGAGCGGCGCAGGCTCGGTGTGCGCAGGACGGGCAAGCCGTCGTCGAAGCCGAGGAAATAGCCGATGTTGATGGAATCGACCAGCGACTGGTAGCTGGTGAAGCCCTCGGTCACGGCAGCCGCACTGTCGTCTCCGAGTTGGTTGCCGAAGACGCTGCGTGCGATGATCTCGGCGGTCAGGCCCGCCATTTCGTGCAGGGCGTTGACCTCGGCACCGTCGGGCATCTGGTTCCAGCGCTCGACCAGTTCGCTGGTTGTCTTCTCCATGACAGGACCGAAGGACGGCACTCTCTTGGCGTGGACGATGTCGGCCACCAGCGGCCGGCGTTGCTTCCAGGTGTCTCCATCCGAGATGAACAACCCGTCGCCGAGCAGAAACTCGAGCGCCCGGCGCATCTGCGGGCTCTTGCGCTCGAAGTTCTCGTGTCGCTTGACGACCACTTGTCGGATCAGATCGGGCGAGTTGACGACGATGATCTGCCGGCCGAGGATCCGGGTCTGCGAGACGTTTTCGGTATAGTCGCTGGCGCGCCAGATCGACAGGAAATCCGTCCGCGCCTGAAGCAGGAGCCGTAGCGGCTTACCTGGCGGACCCGAATAGTAATCGGCACGGACGGGGGCGAATTTCCCCTCCAGCAATTCTTCCCTGAAATTTACAGATTGCTGGAGCCAGGCGAGCATTTACGTCCGATCTGCCGTAATATGAAGATGATATTCAGGCGTATATTTGTATTTCTTACACAGAGTCCGAGAATTCCTCGTCGAGGCTGAAATGCTCTCAAGTTCACGGAACGTCGAATTCTCGGCCGCCTGAGTGTGGCATGCACGATTTTGATGAAAAACGCTATCGCCCGGCGGTGAAATTTTCTTGGCGCCATGAACGACGTTCGGAGAGAGTAACGGCCACTGCAACCGAAGCGCGCGCCTTCAAGACGTACGGTGCCGACCGTTCGCATGGCCGCAAGTAGAAACAGCCCTTGTCCTGTGGAGGGCCGGCGGGTGCAAAATACAGATCTGCTGAATGAAGCTGGACCAGAGGTCCTGTGGGCTACGGCAAATCAGGTAGGCTGAGCCGCTAAAGTTTGCGCGCCCGGTGGGCGCGCAAAGCTCGTGGTAAGGTCGGTTGCTCCGGGCGGAGCAAGCGGAGCGATCAGTCGTTCGCGGTCACCTTGACGCCGAGCACCGACGGAATGGTGTTCGGTGCGCCCATGGCAGCGCCCATGATCATCGGGAACGGAACCGGCTTTTCCGGTGCCGCGCTGATCGTCAGGCTCTTCGGTCCATCGAGATAGGCGTTGACGGCGGCCGACACCTGGTTCTGCAGTTCTGGCACATTGAGCTGCGCCATCATGATCGGCACCAGGCCCTTCAGCGACTGAGCCATCTGCTCACCCGAAACGCCCTGCTGCGAACCGGCATAGTCCAGCGCCTTCTTGGTGATCGAGGCATCGTCGAAGCGGACTTCGGCGCTGTTGAAGGTCAACTGCTGCATCAGGCCCATCATGGCAAGGCCCATGGCTTGGTTCGCCTCTTCCTTGTTCGGATTGGCCTCGGCGGCCTTCATCGCTTCCTGCATGGATTTCACGAAGGCAAGCGTGTAGCCGGAAATGTCCAGGGCAAAGTTCAGCCGGCCGACGTTCTTGAAGTCGAGGGCATATTCTTCGAGTGCGACATTGCCGCTTTCGACCTCCCAGCTGCCTTTCATCGTCAAGGCGCCGTCGATCGTGGTGAGGCCGAGCTTTTCGATCGCCTCCTTGGTCTTGGCGTCCTCGACGGTCGACAGGTCGGCCTTGATGCCCGAGGCGGTCGCGTCGAAGTCGAAGCCGGCGTCATTTTCCTGGCGTGCCAGGTTCGCTTCGGTGCTTTCGAGCGAGAAGACTTCCTTGCCCTTGGCGTTGAGAGCGATCGGGCCGGTGCTGGCGCTTTCGTAGAGAAGAATGTCGTTGATCGTTCCACCGTTGGCATTGGCGGGGATCGTCAGGCCGGAAAGCAGGATGTCCTTGACCGAAATGCTTCCCTCGTCCTGGCTGACATTGACGTCAGGGAACGACACGGTTTCGGCGTAGTAGCCGCCACCTTCGGTTTCCTCGACACCTTCGAAGGTCAGATCACCGATCTTCAGGCTCGTCGGTTCGCCCGGCTGGCTGGCGACCTTCAGCTGCACGCCGGTCACCGTCACCTTGTCGCCGTCCACTTCGGCCTTGTCATAGGTGATGGAGGTGCCGTTCGCGTTCGTTGCCGCGTCGAGCTTCTTCATCAGGTCCGCGCCGTCGAGTGCGAGGGCCGGGCTGGTAAGCGTGAGGAGCGCGGCGCTCGCCATCATCAGGCGGATCTTGCGCGTGTGCATCATTGTCGAGTTCCTTCGTAAAATCTTTGATTGTGTAACTGTTTCGAAGATGAGGCGTGGCTAATCTGGTTTGTCTCCGCAGAGGGCGTCAACTGGGAGCGAACGGCAACATCCGGAAGTTTTCGGCGGCCAGTTCGTGTCTTGCAATCCCCCTCACAAATCGTCCAAATCAACTACAGCCGAAGCTATTACGAAACAGGGCGAAATTATATTCGCTTGGCCAAACCGCACATGTTCCTGGTCGGGCATGCTTTCCGGGATGTTACCAAGCGCTCGCCTCCGACGCATAGCCGTCCGACCGTTACACGAACATTGCGCCGGAGCAAGCGGATCGCTTCACGCGCCAACTGTTGGCGGGTAAGGGGTTCTCCACAATCGCATCCCCTGAAAACCTTGCTGTTCCGGGTTTGTTGCGCTAGCAAGGTCCCATGGGACAAAGCCTTAATCCCCCGTCAGGCGGGGACGACAATATTCAGCCGGTTGACCTCAAGGCGGCGCTGGAAGAGCGTTATCTTGCCTATGCCTTGTCGACCATCATGCACCGCGCGCTTCCGGACGTCCGCGACGGGTTGAAGCCCGTGCATCGCCGTATCGTGCATGCGATGAGCGAAATGGGCCTCAGACCCAACTCGTCGTTCAAGAAATGCGCCCGCATCGTCGGCGACGTCATGGGTAAGTTCCACCCGCACGGCGACGCCTCGATCTACGACGCGCTTGTGCGCCTGTCCCAGGAATTTGCAATCCGCTACCCGCTCGTCGACGGCCAGGGCAACTTCGGCAACATCGATGGCGATAACGCCGCGGCGATGCGATACACCGAAGCGAAGATGACGGACGTCTGTTCGCTCCTTCTCGACGGGATCGACCAGGACGCGGTGGATTTCCGCCCCACCTACAACGAGGAAGACCAGGAGCCGACCGTGCTCCCTGGGGCCTTCCCGAACCTGCTCGCAAACGGCGCAACCGGCATCGCGGTCGGCATGGCGACCTCGATCCCGCCGCACAACGCGCATGAACTGTGCGACGCGGCGCTGCACCTCATCCGCCATCCGCAAGCGACCGTCGAAGATCTGCTTTACGATCCGGCCAATCCGCAGAAGGGCGGCATCGAGGGGCCAGACTTTCCGACCGGTGGGGTGATCGTCGAAAGCCGCGAAAGCATGGCCGAATCCTACCGCACCGGCCGTGGCGGTTTTCGTGTCCGCGCCCGCTGGGCCCAGGAGGATCTCGGCCGTGGCGGTTATCAGATCGTCGTCACCGAGATTCCCTATCAGGTTCAGAAGTCGCGCCTGATCGAAAAGATTGCCGAGCTTCTGGTTGCGCGCAAGCTGCCGCTGCTCGAAGACATTCGCGACGAATCCGCGGAAGACGTTCGCATCGTTCTCGTGCCGAAGAGCCGCTCGGTCGATGCCGGCATCCTGATGGAGTCGCTGTTCAAGCTGACCGAACTTGAGAGCCGCATCTCGCTGAACATGAACGTGCTGTCCATGGGGCGCGTGCCGCGGGTCATGGCGCTCAACGAGGTGCTATCGGAATGGCTGGCGCATCGCCGCGAGGTGTTGCAGCGCCGGTCCCGCCATCGCCTGGCGGCGATCGATCGCCGGCTCGAAATCCTCGCCGGCTATCTCGTCGCCTATCTGAACATCGACGAAGTCATTCGCATCATCCGCGAAGAAGACGAGCCGAAGCCGGTCATGATGGAGCGGTTCTCGCTCACTGATCTGCAGGCCGAGTCGATCCTCAACATGCGCCTGCGCTCCTTGCGCCGGCTCGAAGAGTTCGAGATCCGCACCGAATTCGACGCCCTGTCGAAGGAGAAGGCCGAGATCGAAGCGCTGCTCGCTTCGGAGGAGAAGCAGTGGCAGACCGTCGCCTGGGAGATCGGCGAGGTCAAAAAGAAGTTTGCCAAGGCAACCGAGATCGGCAAACGCCGCAGCACCTTCGCGGATGCACCGGAGGCCGACGTCGAGGCGATCCAGCAGGCGATGATCGAGAAGGAACCGATCACCGTCGTCATCTCGGAAAAGGGCTGGATCCGGGCGCTGAAGGGCCACATCTCCGACACGTCGTCGCTCCAGTTCAAGGAGGGGGACGCGCTCAAGGTGGCGTTCCCGGCGCAGACGACCGACAAGATCCTGGTCTTCACGACCGGCGGAAAGGTCTACACGCTCGGCGGCGACAAGCTGCCTGGCGGTCGCGGCCATGGCGAGCCGCTGCGCATCATCGTCGACATGGAGAACGACCAGGACGTCCTGACCGCCTTCGTCCACGATCCGGCGCGCAAGCTCATCGTCTCGTCGGCTGCCGGCAACGGTTTCGTCGTGACGGAAAGCGATATCGTCGCCAACACCCGCAAGGGCAAGCAGGTGATGAACGTCTCCATGCCGGACGAAACCAAGCTGGTCGTGCCGGTCAAGGGTGATCACGTTGCCGTCGTTGGCGAGAACCGCAAGATGCTCGTCTTCCCGCTCGTCCAGATCCCCGAGATGGCGCGCGGCAAGGGCGTCCGGCTGCAGCGTTACAAGGATGGCGGCATCTCCGATATTCGCTGCTTCACGATCGCAGAAGGGCTCATCTGGGAAGACAGCGCTGGCCGCGTCTTTACCAAGACGAAGGATGAGCTGATCGAATGGCAGGCCGATCGCGCATCGGCCGGTCGCGTCGTTCCGAAGGGCTTCCCGCGCAGCGGAAAGTTCAGCGGCTGACCACAAAATACCAGTCGTGCGGCCGATGAGCCGCATGGCTGGTGTCCCAATCCGGGGCATTGAATTCGCGCATTAAGGTATTGGAAATACAGTCGAACTCGAGCGAAAAGCGGCGCTTGTATGTGCCGGCGTATCGTGGATGACTGCCCATCCAACAGGATGGATACGATGCCGAACGCCAATGCCCTCGACGAAATTCTCCTGGCGCTCGCCAGCCCGGTACGCCGGCGGATCTTCGAGATCCTCTTTGCCGGTGAGGCGCGTGTCGCCGATATCGCCTCGGCCGTTGCGGTGCGAGGCGAAGAATTGGAGAAGCACATCGCACTCCTCGATGCAGCGGGCCTCATCACGCGCCTGCGGCGCCGCGAAGGCGAATCCCTAAGCGGAAATCCGGCGCCTTTGAGCGAGGCGGCCACCTGGATCAACACCAACCGCGAGCTTTGGGCGATGCGTGTGCGGATGCCGGAAACCCGGCTGGCCTCCGGCGCGCCGGAGCCTGTACCCGAGCGGACGCCGATTCGCGACCGCCGCAGCGAAACCGAACAGAAGTCGCGCCGCCCCCGGCCGACCGGTCCTCGCCGTGAAAATTGATCGATAGCGCTACTCGGCGCAGGCCACCGCGGACCTCAGCGCTCTGCTGCGCATCTGCCAGAGCGAATGGCCGATGAGCGCGAAGATCAGGATCGCACCACCCATCAAGGTCTGCGTCGTCGGGGTTTCGGCAAAGACCAGCCAGACCCAGATCGGCGCCAGGATCGTTTCCAGCAGGTAGAACATGCCCACTTCCGGCGCCGAGAGGTAACGCGGTCCCGTCGCCAGGCAGAAAAAGGCGAGCGGGATCATCACGAGACCGTTGAAGAAGATATAGCCGGGTTCCGCAATCGTGAATCCCGAAGGGGACAGCATCAACAGAGCGACCGCTGCCGGGAAGATCGCCGTGACCAGCGGCACCAGCGCCATGTCGCGCTTGCTTGCGCGGCTGATCGTGATCGCGCTGGCAAGCAGGAAGGCGGAGGATGCTGCCATCGCATCGCCGAAGAGGTGGCCGCTTTCCAACCCGTCCTGAACGATCAATCCGACGCCGAACACCATGATCAACATCGTCACGAGCGTGGCGTTCGATGGTCGTTCCTTCAGGAAGATCCAGGACAAAATGGCGGCAAACATCGAGGTGAAGGCGAGGATGAAGACCACATTCGCCGTCGAAGTGTTGAAGACGGCGAGCAGGAACGTGCAGGAATTGATGCCGTAGAACAGGCCGACGACGAGCCCGGTCTTGCCCGGCAACAGTGAAATCTTCCGGCCGAACACGCGGTTGATCACGAACCAGGCGCCGAGCGCGATCACGAACGTCGACAGGCTGCGCACCGCGAGCAGCGACCAGACGTCGCCACCGGCGGAACGGATGAGCGGGATATCGAAGGAAAGGGCAAGGCCACCGAGGCCGGTGATGGCAAGGCCGCGCCGGTGCATCACGGCATCAGAAGATGAACTCAATGTCTAACCCGTTTTCGTAGGAGCGGCTTCCAAGGTGGCGTCTCCGCCTTCATAGCGTTCCCAGCCACGGGCCATAAGGTGTTCTTGCGGCAAAAATTTTGTTTTGTACCCCATCTTCCGCGATCCCTTGACCCAATAGCCAAGATAGACGTGGGGAAGGCCGCGCTCGCGGGCGCGACGAATGTGGTCGAGAATCATGAAAGTGCCGAGCGAGCGGTCCTCTCGCGCAGGGTCGAAGTAGGAGTAGACCATCGAAAGACCGTCGCCCATGCGATCGGTCAGCGCTGCTGCGATGAGCGGCCCGCGTGCTTTCTCGCTGATGCCGTCGCCTTCGACCCGCAGGCGATACTCGATGATCTTCGTGTGCACGTGCGTATCTTCGACCATCATTGCGTAGTCGAGCACCGACATGTCCGACATGCCGCCCTTCTGATGCCGGCGGTCGAGATAGCGGCGGAAGAGATTGTACTGTTCGCTGGAAGGCTCAGCCGGATACTCCGCCGAGATCACATCCTGATTGGTGGCAAGCACCCGGCGCATGGAGCGCGTGGGCTTGAACTCGTTGGCAAGAATGCGCACCGAAATGCAGGCGCGACAGGTCTCGCAGGCTGGGCGGTAGGCGATGTTCTGCGACCGGCGGAAGCCGCCCTGTGTCAGGAGATCGTTGAGTTCCGGCGCACGTTCGCCCACCATGTGGGTGAAGACTTTTCGCTCCATCTCGTTCGGCAGATAAGGGCAGGCTGCCGGCGCAGTCAGGTAGAATTGCGGAGACGGTGTGGTCTGTGTGTTCATCGAGTGCGGAGGTCACTCTGCGCGCGGTTGTTCATGACAATAGCATGGCGGAAGAATGGAAAACGTCAACTCACTCGTTTGCAGCTTCCGCCTCCTCCGTCCAGTTATTTTAGCGTTGCCGACAATGGGCCGCGTTCCGGTCAGTACATGTCGCGGCGGACCGTGACGGTGCCAATCAGGAGGTCGTGCAGCAGGCGGCTGCGGTCGGTAAAGAGGCCGATCAGCAGGATCAGCGGCGTCAGCAGAGCGTTGGCGATCCAGAAGATGACGAGGTGGACGATGGCGGTCAGGAAGTCCATCGGGCGCCCGTCTGTGCGGGCAATTGCCAGCCCCATCATGCGCATGCCGGGGGAGGCCTGTTCGCGGCCGCCAACCGTGAGGCCGAAATAGAGCATGGCGACGATCGCAAAGAGCGCCGGGTAAAGCATAAAGCCGAGGCCGAGCGTCAGGATGCCCAGGAAAAAGACGACGACCGCCGCCGGGATCCACAGAACCGCGATGATGGCGTAATCGAGCAGGAAGGCAAAGATGCGTCGCGACAGCACGCCCTGATAGGCGCGCCAGTCATTGCTCGGCAGCCTCAGGTCTTCGTTGTGCATGGTCATCCGTCTAAGCCTCGCTTGGTTGAATGCAGGATATGGGATGGTGATGCCTGCAAAACAAGGATTGGAGGCTCACCACAGCGCCGCGCGTCTTATCAGACGCGCAAAGGTCGCTGTAGAATTTTGATTTCCTGCAACAGAAGCCTGCGCTTAACGGCCTTTGGCAAGGATACGAGCCACCTCGACGGCGAAA
The DNA here is from genome assembly GCF_001429285.1 of Ensifer sp. Root278. Classification (GTDB taxonomy): domain Bacteria; phylum Pseudomonadota; class Alphaproteobacteria; order Rhizobiales; family Rhizobiaceae; genus Ensifer. The sequence continues at coordinate 210,041 of NZ_LMJJ01000034.1, read as the reverse complement.
TAGCTGAGGATACCGTCGCAGCCGGCGCGTTTGAAGGCGAGCAGCGTTTCCAGCATCACCTTCTCGCCGTCGATCCAGCCGTTGGCGGCGGCGGCTTTGACCTGCGAGTATTCGCCGGAGACTTGGTAGGCAAAGACGGGCAGGCCGAAGGCCTCCTTCATGCGCCAGCAGATGTCGAGATAGGGCAGGCCCGGTTTCACCATCAGCATGTCGGCGCCTTCCTCGACGTCGAGGGCAGCATCGCGGATCGCTTCGGTGCCGTTGGCCGGGTCGATGTAATAGGTCTTCTTGTCGCCCTTCAAAAGGCCGCCGGTGCCGATCGCCTCGCGATAGGGGCCGTAGAACCCGGACGCGAACTTTGTCGCATAGGACATGATGCCGACATTCTGGTGCCCGGCGGCATCGAGCGCCTGGCGGATCGCGCCGATGCGGCCATCCATCATGTCGGAGGGGGCGATGATGTCGGAGCCGGCATCCGCCTGGGCGACCGCCGCCCTTGCGATCATCTCGACGGTTTCGTCGTTGACGATCTCGCCGTTGCGAAGGATGCCGTCATGGCCGTGGCTGGTGAAGGGATCGAGAGCGACGTCGGTGATGATGCCGATCTCGGGCACCGCTTTCTTGAAGGCCCGCGTCGCCTGATTGATCAGGTTGTCGGCAGCAAGGCTGTTGGAGCCGGTCTCGTCGCGCAGCCCCATGTCGATGTTCGGGAAGGTCGCAATCGCCGGAATGCCGAGATCGGCCGCTTCCTTGACCGCTTCCACCGCCTTGTCGATGCTCATGCGGTTGACGCCGGGCATCGCCTCGATCGGCTGGACGATGTTGCTGCCCGGCACGATGAAGATCGGCCAGATCAGATCGTCGACGGTCAGGCGGTTTTCCTGCACCAGTCGCCGCGTCCAGTCGGCCTTGCGGTTGCGGCGCATGCGGCGGTGGCCGGTGATCCTGTCCACAAGATTCGTCCTGTCGTTCATCGCGCCCACGCCTTTCCGGTCAAAATCATCGTTAGCCAAGCGCTTTATCATGGGGGGGCGGCAATTGGGAACCGCGCGCCGGGTGAACGAACTGCGGCATTTCTTCTCTTCAAAAAGATAGCTGCAGGAGAGGGGAAACTGCGATCCCGCTGGCGGATGAGGAAGAGCCGCCCTATCTTGCCGGCCATGCTTCATGATTCTGCCCATGTGCTGAAACCATCGCTGACCGAGATCCTCTTCGGTATCTTCCTGCGTCTGGTCTCTGCCTCGTGCATCTGGTTCGCACTTAACTACTGGGCCATGCTGATCGGCTTTTCCCATGGTGGCGCCGGGCGCTTCGATCTGTTGTCGCCGGAGTGGCGCGCGGCTGCGACGGCGCTCGCCGTCGTCTATCCCGTTGCGGCGCTCGGCCTCTGGTTGCTCGTCTCCTGGGGCCCTGTGGTCTGGGTGGTCGCAGCGGCGATCGAGATCGCCATGTATGAGTTCTATCCGGTGAGTTTCGGCGCCCGTCCTTTGCTGGTCGTGCTGCATGTGGCGGTTGCCGTCACCTTCGTTCTTTTCCGGGCGGCACTCGTCTTTCAGCGCTGGCGGCAGGCCAAGCAGGTAAGAGTTGATTCACCCTGAGACAGGCTCGTCAAATGGCAAGCTCTTGTTAAGGCTGCGGTTTAAGTAGAATTTTAGACGTATTCGATAGGGTCTCACTCAAGGCGGGCAGACAAACTGACACCGCCAAACAAAACAGTGAGGCAGTCAAATGAACACGAAGATGAAGCCGCAGGCGGCTCAGCCCCGAGACCCTCAGGAAGAAACCATCCGCGGTCTCTACATGGAATCCCTCCACCTCGTCGAGCGTCTGCACCGCCGTCTGCTCGACGTCATCAAGGACGAATTCGACCGTGAAGGTCGCAGCGACGTCAACGCCGTTCAGGCCCTGTTGCTCTTCAACATCGGCAACTCGGAACTGACCGCCGGCGAACTTCGCTCCCGCGGCTACTACCTCGGCTCGAACGTCTCCTATAACGTCAAGAAGCTCGTCGACCTTGGCCTGATCAACCACCAGCGCTCTCGCGTCGACCGCCGCTCGGTTCGTATCAGCCTGACGGAAGACGGCCAGGAAATCGCCGAAACCGTCGCCAAGCTCTACGAGCGCCACATCGGCTCGATCCAGAAGGTCGGCGGTATCGGTTCGGACGAGTTCACCCAGATGAACAAGCTCCTGCAGCGCCTCGATCGCTTCTGGAACGACTCGATCATGTACCGCCTGTAATCCAGGCCCTGCATAACTTTGTCCTTAGATCGAAGCGATCTAAGGACAAAGTTATGCAGAAACTCAATGTGGTACAGCGACCTTTGCGCGTCTGAATAGACGCGCGCCGCTGTAGAACCTCCAGTTCAAAGGTCGGGCGCAATCCCTGCGTGTCCGACCTTTGCCATTTGCCGGCTTCTCATCCTGTTGCGGAAAAGCCGCACCGCTTCGGCACGCCATTCCTGCGTTCGGCCGGCTTTCCAAACGGAAAGTATTAGAAAATCAAAATGTTGCCGCCTGCAGCTCGTCCGCCGGCTTATCCGTTGCGGCGAAAAGCAAAAGGCGTGCCATGTCGCCGTTCAACCTGTCCGAGACACGAATTGGCCATATTGCTGTGACAGCGACGACGACATGCGGTAGGTGCGGCCACGTGTTTTCTTGAGCGTGGATTCGTTTCGCGTTTCGCCTGCCGGATGAGGGTCCTCACTCGCGGTATCGTGAAATCTTGTGAGGGCAGGGTGGCTCGTTGGTTGACCTTTGTTAACCACGATCGTGTTAGGGCTCCGGCAACGTGCGTGCCAGCGCATAGGGCGCGTGCCAACGCATTGGGATGGTAGGAATATGTCGAAAAAGAATGGAATTGATGCATTCTCGCGCCGCGCCTTTCTGCGCTCGGCAGCAACCTTCGGCGCCGTGGCAGTTGCCGGCGCGGCAAGCGCACAGGACGCCCTGAACGAGATCATCAATTCGCCACGCCGCGGCTCCTGGGACGACCAGTACGACGCCAAGGCATCGCGCACCGCGACGACGGTCGTTTCGAACACGCCGGTCTTCGGCCCGGAAACGATCGCCCACGTGCAGCAGGCAATCTTCGACTACCAGAACATCGTTTCGCAAGGCGGCTGGCCGATGGTCCAGACCAGCGTCAAGCTCGAGCTCGGCGTCACGGATCCGTCGGTGCAGCAGCTTCGCCAGCGCCTGATGGTCTCCGGTGACCTGCCGCAGTCGGCAGGCGTCTCCTCGTCCTTCGATTCCTACGTCGAAGGCGCGGTCAAGCGCTTCCAGGCTCGCCATGGCCTCCCGGCTGATGGCGTCATCGGCGAATACACGCTGAAGGCGATCAACGTCGACGCCAACACCCGCCTCGGCCAGCTCCAGACCAACCTCGTTCGCCTGCAGTCGATGTCCGGCGATCTTGGCCGCCGCTACGTGATGGTCAACATTCCGGCCGCCTATATCGAAGCGGTCGAGAACGGCCGCGTGGCGCTGCGCCATACGGCGATCGTCGGCAAGATCGACCGCCAGTCGCCGATCCTCAACTCGAAGATCTACGAGGTCATCCTCAACCCCTATTGGACCGCGCCGCGCTCGATCATCCAGAAGGATATCATGCCGCTGATGCGCAAGGACCCGACCTATCTCGCACGCAACTCGATCCGTCTGTTCGACGGCAGTGGCGGCGAAGTGTCGCCGGAAACGGTCGATTGGAACGCCGAGAAGGCGCCGAACCTGATGTTCCGCCAGGACCCGGGCAAGATCAACGCGATGTCGTCGACGAAGATCAACTTCCACAACGAGCATCAGGTCTACATGCACGATACCCCGCAGCAGGGTCTGTTCAACAAGCTGATGCGTTTCGAGTCTTCCGGCTGCGTTCGCGTGCAGAACGTGCGCGATCTTTCGACCTGGTTGCTGAAGGATACGCCCGGCTGGTCGCGCCAGCAGATCGAGGCGACCATCAAGACCGGCGTCAACACGCCGATCACGCTCGCCGAGGAAGTGCCCGTGTTCTTCACCTACATCACGGCCTGGTCCGCAAAGGATGGCGTGGTGCAGTTCCGCGATGATATCTACCAGCGCGACGGTGCCACCGAGCTGGCGCTGCAGTCGCCCTATGGCGTCGAGCAGTCGCCCGGCTCGGTCGATCAGGACGCGCTGCCGCAATAAGCGAATTTGCGACACGGAATTCCTAAAGCCGCGCTTCCCCTGGGAGCGCGGCTTTTTCACGCGTCAGCCGCCGCGATATTTCGGCGCGGCAGATGGGGGAAATGACGCAAACCGCACAGCAGATATTGCTCTCGCCGTGCGAGGAAGCTAAAGAACTGCCACCCTTGAGAGGAGCCTCGCGCCGATGCTTGAACAGACCAATGACGCCTTCTTCACCCGTTCTCTGGCCGACAGCGATCCGGACATCTTTGGTGCGATCGAGAAGGAGCTGGGTCGTCAGCGCCACGAGATCGAGCTGATCGCCTCCGAGAACATCGTTTCCCGCGCCGTGCTCGAAGCCCAGGGCTCGATCATGACCAACAAATATGCCGAGGGTTACCCGGGCAAGCGCTACTACGGCGGCTGCCAGTTCGTCGATATCGCCGAGGAACTGGCGATCGAACGCGCCAAGAAGCTCTTCGGCGTCAACTTCGCCAACGTTCAGCCGAACTCCGGTTCGCAGATGAACCAGGCCGTGTTCCTGGCGCTCTTGCAGCCGGGCGACACCTTCATGGGCCTCGACCTCAACTCGGGCGGTCACCTGACGCACGGTTCGCCGGTCAACATGTCCGGCAAGTGGTTCAACGTCGTTTCCTACGGTGTGCGTGAAGACGACCACCTGCTCGACATGGACAACGTTGCCGAGCAGGCGCGCAAGCACAAGCCGAAGCTGATCATTGCCGGTGGCACCGCCTATTCGCGCATCTGGGACTGGAAGCGCTTCCGCGAGATCGCCGACGAAGTCGGCGCCTGGCTGATGGTTGACATGGCGCACATCGCCGGTCTCGTTGCCGGTGGCCAGCATCCGTCGCCGTTCCCGCATTGCCACGTCGCCACCACGACGACGCACAAGTCGCTGCGCGGCCCGCGCGGCGGCATGGTCCTGACCAACGACGAAGATGTCGCCAAGAAGATCAACTCGGCCGTCTTCCCGGGTCTCCAGGGCGGCCCGCTGATGCACGTCATCGCCGCCAAGGCTGTTGCTCTCGGCGAAGCGCTGCATCCGTCGTTCAAGGACTATGCGGCCCAGATCGTCAAGAACGCCCGCACACTCGCCGAAACGCTGAAGGCCAACGGCCTGGACATCGTCTCCGGCGGCACCGACAACCACCTGATGCTCGTCGACCTGCGCAAGAAGAACGCAACCGGCAAGCGCGCGGAAGCCGCCCTCGGCCGTGCGTTCATCACCTGCAACAAGAACGGCATCCCGTTCGACCCTGAAAAGCCGTTCGTCACCTCGGGCGTCCGTCTCGGCACGCCGGCCGGTACCACCCGCGGCTTCAAGGAAGCCGAGTTCAAGGAAATCGGCGAGCTGATCGTCGAGGTCCTCGACGGCCTGAAGGTCGCCAACTCCGACGAAGGCAATGCTGCCGTCGAGGCCGGCGTTCGCGAAAAGGTCCTCAAGCTGACCGACCGCTTCCCGATGTACGGCTACATGTGATCGGTCGCTCATGCGCTGCCCCTATTGCGGTTCTGAAGACAGTCAGGTGAAGGATTCCCGTCCTGCAGAGGACGGGAACGCCATTCGCCGCCGCCGGATTTGTCCGGATTGCGGAGGTCGTTTCACGACCTTCGAACGGGTGCAGTTGCGTGAACTGATGATCATCAAGAAGACCGGTCGGAAGGTTCCTTTCGACCGGGATAAACTTTTGCGGTCGTTCGAGATCGCGCTCAGGAAGCGCCCGGTCGATCGCGACCGCATCGAGCGGGCGGTCTCCGGCATCGTTCGGCGCCTCGAAAGCTCCGGCGAGACCGAGATCCCCTCGGAGGAAATCGGCCTGCAGGTGCTCGAGGCCCTGAAGAGCCTCGATGACGTTGCCTTCGTGCGCTACGCTTCGGTCTATCGCGATTTCTCGCATGCCGAGGATTTCGAGAAGGTCATCACCGAGATCAGCGCCAAGATCGCGCGCGATCCGGGCGAATAGGCGAAAGCTGGATAGAGCCATGGCAGGACCCACCCGTGAAGACGAGAGGTTCATGGCCGCGGCGCTGAGGCTGGCCCGCCATCATCTCGGACAGACTTCCACCAATCCCTCCGTCGCCTGCCTGATCGTCAAGGAAGGCGTCATCGTCGGCCGCGCCGTGACGGCGCGAAGCGGTCGTCCGCATGCGGAAAACCAGGCGCTGGCAGAGGCCGGAGAGACGGCGAGGGGCGCGACCGCCTATGTGACGCTGGAGCCCTGCTCGCATCACGGCAAGACGCCGCCTTGCGCCGACGCCCTTGTCGCATCCGGCGTTGCCCGCGTGGTGATCTCGATCCTCGATCCGGATGAGCGTGTCGCCGGGCGCGGCGTCGTGCGCCTGCGCGATGCCGGCATCATCGTCGATATCGGCGTTCTCGCTGAAGAGGGGCAGCACGCACTCGAAGCCTATCTCATGCGCCAGGTAAGCCGGCGGCCCTATGTGATTCTCAAGCTTGCTGTTTCCGCCGACGGCATGATCGGCCGTAAGGGGGCAGGGCAGGTCCGCATCACCAATCCCATCTCCCGCGGGCAGGTGCAAATGCTGAGAGCCGAGACGGACGCGATCCTCGTCGGGATCGGCACGGCGACGGCCGACGACCCGGAATTGACCGTGCGGCTACCCGGGCTCGAAAATCGCTCGCCGCTGCGCATCGTCCTCGACCGCCGGCTCGACCTGCCGCTTTCCTCGAAACTGGTGCGAACGGCGCGGGATGTTCCGGTGATCGTGGTCTCCAGTGACGGATCCGGCGGTCCGGACGCGGATGTCGATGACGGCCGGGCCGCACGCAAGGCGGCCCTGGAGGCCGCCGGCGTTGAGGTGCTCGAAGCCGGTTCGATTGCGGACCTTCTGACGGCCCTCGCCTCGCGCGGCATCTCCTCGCTGATGGTCGAAGGTGGAGCGGTCGCGGCGCGCGCCTTTCTCGATGCGGCCCTCGTCGACCGTATTCAGCTTTACACCGGGCCTGGGACGATTGGCGAAAACGGCATTGCATCCCCATTTGACCGTAAGTCCGTGCCGACCGGCTTCACGCGTGTCGCCGAAGCGCGCTACGGAGAGGATCTGTTCGAGGAATACGAAAGAGAAAACTGATGTTCACAGGCATTGTTACCGACATCGGCACCGTCGATGCCGTCACCCCGCTCAAGGAAGGCATCAAGCTGCGTGTTGCCACGAGCTATGATCCGAGGACCATCGACATGGGCGCCTCCATCGCCCATTCCGGTGTGTGTCTGACGGTGACCGCCCTGCCTGAAGCCGGCAGCAACGAGCGCTGGTTCGAGGTCGAGGCCTGGGAAGAAGCGCTGCGGCTGACGACGATTGCGGGCTGGACAAAGGGCACGCGGATCAACCTCGAGCGGTCACTGAAGATTGGCGACGAGCTCGGCGGCCACCTGGTCTCCGGTCATATCGATGACAAGGCGGAAATCCTCTCGGTGGAGTCGGAGGGCGACGCGGTGCGCTTTCGCCTGCGGGCACCTGAGCATCTGGCAAAGTTCGTGGCTCCCAAGGGCTCTGTCGCGCTCGACGGTACGTCGCTGACGGTCAACAAGGTCGATGGCGTCGAATTCGACGTGCTCTTGATCCGCCATTCGCTGGAGGTCACCACCTGGGGCGAACGCAAGGCGGGTGATTTCGTCAACTTTGAAGTCGACACCATGGCCCGTTACGCGGCGCGCCTGGCCGAGTTCCCGGCACCCAAACCGGCATGAGCGAAGTCTGAGATTCTTTGCCGAATATGTCTCAAAAAAAGCAAACCGGCCCCGATTGGGGGCGGTGGCGTTTTGAGAGGGCGGTTGCGGCTCAGCGCAGATAGAAGATCAGGCTGCCATCGGCCGCCTGTTCAGCGCCGGCGATGTTGTTCATCTCGACGTTCGGGCCCTTCAGCTTGGCCGCGAGCGGCTTGTTGGCGTGGACCGCAGCGTGCAAGGCCGAGATTTGCTTCGGCGTCGCTTCGTTGATCCAGGTCCGTGTCTGGCTCGTTTCCTTGAGCGTATCGACGTCAACGATGTTGAAGTGGTTGCCCTTGAAGTGGCGTACTGTCTGGTCGATATGCGCCGGCCAGTTCATCGCAGCGCCTGCCGCGTAGGAGATGCCGCCGAAGGAAAGGGCGGAGAGAGCAGCGATGACGGAAAGCTTGGCTATGCGGTTCATGGTCATGCTCCTTGGTTGCTTGCGACATCGCGACCGCCGGGCGCCGACCCGAACGGGTGACCCTTGTGGGCCTTGGAGACCGGTCACCATCTCGTGCCGCAGCGGCCAGCAGAGGTCGATTGCGGGTTGGGTCACCCGCATTGAGACGTGCTGGACGGTTTCGACTGATTGGGGCGGCGTTTCCTCGGCTTGGGGCGGGGGCGCGTCGTGCCAACGCCTAGAAAGCTGGCCCGGAATCTGGCCGTTTCCGCGGCGTAAAGGTCTGGAAAACAATTAAAAATTGTTCATGTTTCGGCGTGCGCACGCAACTTGTGCGTCGTCGTTGCCTTCTGATGGCGCTCGAACATGATCACGTGGTTGCCATGATAGGTCGTCCGCCAGAATTCCTTGAAGCCATGCTTCTCCGCAACCCGGATTGAGGCACGGTTGCCGACATCGATGATGCAGGTTTTGCGGAGCGTGGGGAACTGGTGATCGGCCCATTTCAGCGCCGCACTGACCGCTTCTGTCGCAAGCCCCTGGCCATGGGCCTTTGGTGAAAGCGCCCATCCGGTCTCCATCGTGCCTTCAAGCGAGGGCGTGATGGCGCGATGTACATCGTGAAACCCGGCTTCGCCGAGGAATGCTCCCGTTTCCCGATCCTGAATGGCAAAGAAGCCAAAGCCGAAATAGTGCCACATGCCCACCTGGCGCAGGAACCGCGTCCAGGATTGTTCACGCGTAAAAGGAACCCCACCGACATAGCGGATCACCTCGGCATCGCCGAACAGCGCTGCGTAGGAGGGAAAGTCGTCACGGCGATAGGGGCGCAGGATGAGGCGGTCTGTCTCGATGATAGGCACGCTATGCATGTTCGATCCTATGCTGTGGTGAACTCAGGCGCCCGGCTCGCCGTCCCAATAGTCGACAGTGTCTTCCGGTCTGCCGATGAAGCGGAATCGCCTCTGGCCATCAGCACTGCGCGTCTTGGCGAGGAACTTGCCCGAGTCCGGGTACTCGCAGATCTCGGTGGCCGCCATGGTCGAAATAGACAAGTATTTGAGCGCCACGCTGCCAGTGTTGATCAGGTGATGCGCCGTTTCCGGCCCGCCTGCAGGCGCGCCAAGAATGTCGCCCGGCCCAACCGCATGGCGCTCGTTGCCGAAGCGATACGTGCCTTCGCCTTCGAGGATGATGAAAAGCTCCTCCTCGACGTGGTGATTGTGGAACGGGCAGCCGGACTTGCCCGGCGGCACTTCGCCGTAGCCGATGCCGAGATCCTTAAGGCCCAGCAACGCGCCGAAGGAAGCGTCGCTCGATTCGAACCCTTCGCCTTTCGTCCAATGGTCGAGGTTGAGGGTCTTCGGATTGACGATCGGTTTTCGCGTTTCCGTCATGTCTATCTCCCTGACGCCGTGCATTTCGCAAGAAGCATCCACGGTCCGTTCCTATCCGTGTCGCGCGATCGAGGGAACGTCAACCGACAAGCGTCGAAATTGATAAACGTTACGTTGCTTATGCCTCGATTTTGCAATCCTATGACGGTAAATGCGGCGGCGGAGCGCGCTGTGTCGAGTAGAGCGAGGCGGGCATCTCGTAGCCGAAATCCGGTGCGAGCCCATCCATATCGAAGACGACCGCTCGAGGGGCACGGGGGAGGCGGATCGTTGATGGGGTCTCAAGCATGCGGATGCCTCGTTCAATTCCTGCCTGGTACCTGAACTTGCTGTTCCGCGTGGCAAACCGCAAGCAACCATGCGATTGTGTTCGAAGCCCGAACGGCAAGGATAGCCCTTCGGGCTTGGTATTCTGCCGCTGTTCGGCGCAGCAAAAGGCCGTTTGCGGCGGAATTTGCTTGCCATTCGGCGCCGGGCATGGTTTGACCGCCGCCTGCCGGTCGCAACCGGCGACGAACTCTCAAAGACAGGTGATCCATGGCAGAGACCACGGCAGCCCACATTCTGATTGTGGAAGCGCGTTTCTATGACGATATGGCCGATGCATTGCTCGACGGCGCCAAACATGCGCTGGACGCAGCCGGGGCCACCTATGATATCGTAACGGTCCCGGGCGCGCTCGAAATCCCGCCGGCGATCGCCATGGCACTCGACGGTGCTGACGAAGGCGGTACGGAATATGACGGCTTCGTCGCGCTCGGCATGGTCATTCGCGGCGAGACCTATCATTTCGATATCGTCGCGAACGAATCTTCGCGGGCCATCATGGATCTCGCCGTGAGCGAAAGCCTCGCCATTGGCAACGGCATCCTGACGGTCGAGAATGACGACCAGGCCTGGGCACGCGCCCGCCGGTCGGAAGGTGACAAGGGTGGCTTTGCTGCGCGTGCGGCGCTCACCATGATTGAATTGAAGAAGAAACTGGGCACGGAAAAGTGACGAAGACACCCTCGGATCAGCCGCTGAAGCAGGTCAACCAGCGCGGCGCCGCGCGCCTTGCCGCGGTGCAGGCGCTCTATCAGATGGACATTGGCGGCACCGGCGTGCTCGAAGTGGTTGCCGAGTACGAAGCCCATCGCCTCGGCCAGGACGTCGACGGCGACACCTATCTGAAGGCTGACGCCTCCTGGTTCCGCTCGATCGTCGCCGGCGTCGTGCGCGACCAGCGCAAGCTCGATCCGTTGATCGGTTCGGCGCTTCAGGACGACTGGGCACTGTCGCGGCTCGATTCTACCGTGCGCGCCATCCTGCGTGCCGGCACCTTCGAAATGCTGGAACGCAAGGACGTGCCGGTTCCGGTAATCGTCGCCGAGTATGTCGAGATCGCCAAGGCCTTCTTCGAGGATGACGAGCCGAAGCTGGTCAATGCCGTTCTCGATCGTATTGCCAAGCAGGTTCGTAGCGAGTTCAGGAAGTAGAGTTTATGGTTGCGGTTGCTGCGGATGACATGGGGGCCACCCTTCGCGAAGCGCGCCGCAACGTTTTCCATCTGACTGCCGCGCAGGCCATCCTCGGCGTCGTCGGACCGATCTGCTTCTCCATCGGCGGTGTCGCCGGCTACCAGTTGCTCGCGGAAGACAAGTCGCTGGCAACAGCACCTCTGACCGCCTTCAACGTCGGCATGGCGCTTGGGGTCGTGCTGGTCGCGATGCTCTCGCGCCTGATCGGCCGCCGGTTTGCCTTCATGACCGGGACCGGGATCGCTGCCGCAGGCGCGGCGCTCGCCGCCGTCGCGCTGTTCCGCGAAAGCTTCTGGCTCTTCGCCTTTGCTCTCGCGATGCTCGGCTCGTCGAACGGCTTCACCCAAAAGCTGCGTTTCGCCGCCGCCGATGCTTCCCCGTCGTTCTACAAACCCAAGGCGATCTCGCTGATCCTTGGCGGCGGTATCGTTTCGGCCGTGCTCGGCCCGCAGATCGTCATCTTTGCCGGAGACCTGTTTGCGCCCGTCGCCTTTGCCGGCGCTTTCGTCGTGCTGCTGCCGATCTGCCTGCTCGCGGCGTTCTTCTTCGCACCCCTGCGGTTGCCCGAACCGGGTGCGATGGTCAAAGATCACCACCATGAGGCCGTGCGTCCTCTCGGCGCGATCGTACGCAGCCAGCGCTTCGCCACCGGCATGGTCTGCGGCATCTCCAGCTATGCACTGATGACCTTCATGATGACCGGTGCTCCCGTCGAGATGGTGGTGGGCTGCGGGTTTTCGACCGAGCTCGCGACGCTCGGCATCCAGTGGCATGTGCTGGCGATGTTCGCCCCGAGCTTCTTCACCGGCTGGCTGATCAGCCGCTTCGGCGCCGAGCGTATCGTCGGCTGCGGCCTGCTTCTCCTGATGGCCTGTGCGACTGTGGCGCATATGGGCATCGAACTCTGGAACTTCTGGGGTGCGCTGGTGCTGCTCGGCCTCGGCTGGAATTTCGGCTTCATCGGCTCGACGGCGATCGTCGCCAGCAGTTACCGTCCGCAGGAGGCCGACAAGGTCCAGGCCTTCCACGACATCATCCTCTTCACCACCGTGGCGCTGTCGTCCTTTGCCTCAGGCAAAGTGCTGTCAGCCTATGGATGGGACATGCTGAACGCGGTCGTGTGGCCGGTCACCATCGTCTGCTTGGTACTTCTGCTGCTCCTGAAGCGCACACCGCGGAACGCTGCCGCCTAACTCCATTCTCCTGACACCTCAAAGCGGCCGGAGCGCCTTCTCACTGGCGTTTTCCGGGGCTTGACGATCTCCCGTTGCAACCGCACTCTGGCCGCGCCGTGGGGGGTGCTGCTTGAGGAGGTGGCGCGTGATTCGCGGTTTTGAGGGGCCCGTGGCCGGGAGTGAGTCCGCGGGTTGTAACGGAGGGTAATGCGAAATGACCATTTTGTTGGGCGTTATCGCATGCGGGTTGCTCGCGGTGGTTTATGCCATCTGGGCAACACAGTCGGTGATGGCCGCCGACCAGGGGAACGCCCGCATGCAAGAAATCGCAGGCTACATTCGTGAAGGGGCGCAGGCCTATCTCACGCGTCAGTACAAGACCATTGCCATCGTCGGTGTTGTCGTTTTCATCGCCGCTTGGGTTCTTCTTTCTCCCGCCGCCGCTTTCGGCTTTCTGGTCGGTGCGATCCTTTCGGGCGCTGCGGGCTTCATCGGCATGCATGTTTCTGTTCGGGCAAACGTCCGTACTGCCCAGGCGGCTTCCGTCAGCCTTGCCTCCGGCCTCGACATCGCTTTCAAGTCAGGCGCGATTACCGGCCTTCTCGTAGCGGGCCTGGCGCTTCTCGGCGTCTCCGTCTACTACGTCGTCCTCACGGCCGGCCTCGGGCATGAGCCCGCCTCGCGCGAAGTCATCGACGCGCTGGTCGCGCTCGGTTTCGGCGCTTCTCTGATCTCCATCTTCGCCCGTCTCGGCGGGGGCATCTTCACCAAGGGCGCCGACGTTGGTGGGGACCTCGTCGGCAAGGTGGAGGCCGGCATTCCGGAAGACGATCCGCGCAATCCGGCAACGATTGCCGATAACGTCGGCGACAATGTCGGCGATTGCGCCGGCATGGCGGCCGACCTGTTCGAGACCTACGCCGTCTCGGTCGTCGCGACCATGGTGCTGGCGGCGATCTTCTTCGCCGGCACGCCGGTGCTCGCGACGGTCATGGTCTATCCGCTGGCCATCTGCGCAGCCTGCATCATCACGTCGATCATCGGCACCTTCTTCGTCAAGCTCGGTACCAACAACTCGATCATGGGCGCTCTCTACAGGGGCCTGATCGTCACCGGCGTGTTGTCGATCCTCGGTCTCGGCGCAGCCACGTCCTTCACGATCGGATGGGGCACCATTGGTACGGTTGACGGCAAGGACATCACCGGCTGGAATCTGTTTTTCTGCGGCATTCTCGGCCTGATCGTGACGGCCCTGATCGTGGTGATCACGGAATATTATACCGGCACCAACAAACGGCCGGTGAACTCGATCGCCCAGGCTTCGGTCACCGGCCATGGCACCAACGTGATCCAGGGGCTTGCCGTCTCGCTGGAATCGACGGCCCTGCCGGCGATCGTCATCGTTGGCGGCATCATCTTCACCTACCAACTCGCCGGCCTCTTCGGGACCGGCATCGCCGTCACCGCCATGCTCGGTCTTGCCGGCATGATTGTGGCACTCGATGCCTTCGGTCCGGTGACGGATAATGCCGGCGGCATCGCGGAAATGTCGCATCTGCCGCCGGAAGTGCGCAAATCCACCGATGCGCTCGACGCGGTCGGCAACACCACAAAGGCCGTCACCAAGGGCTATGCGATCGGTTCGGCCGGTCTCGGCGCGCTGGTGCTCTTCGCGGCCTATTCGAACGACCTCCGCTACTTTGCGGCGAATGGTGACAAGTACCCGTACTTTGCCGATGTGGGCCAGATCTCCTTCGATCTCTCCAACCCCTACGTTGTGGCAGGCCTGATCTTCGGCGGTCTCATCCCCTACCTCTTCGGCGGTATCGCGATGACGGCGGTCGGCCGTGCGGCCGGATCCATCGTTGAGGAGGTTCGTCGACAGTTCCGCGAAAAACCCGGCATCATGGAAGGCACGGAGCGGCCGGACTATGGTCGCGCCGTCGACCTTCTGACGAAGGCGGCGATCCGTGAAATGGTCGTTCCCTCGCTGTTGCCGGTGCTCGCACCTATCGTCGTCTACTTTGGCGTGCTGCTTCTGTCGGGCTCGAAGGCCTCGGCCTTCGCAGCACTCGGCGCATCGCTTCTCGGTGTCATCGTCAACGGCCTGTTCGTGGCGATCTCGATGACGTCGGGCGGCGGCGCCTGGGACAATGCCAAGAAGAGCTTCGAGGATGGCTTCGTCGACAAGAACGGCGAGCGTCATCTCAAGGGCTCGGAGGCGCACAAGGCATCCGTCACCGGTGACACGGTGGGCGATCCCTACAAGGATACGGCCGGTCCGGCGGTGAACCCTGCGATCAAGATCACCAACATCGTGGCGCTGCTGCTTCTGGCCGTCCTCGCCTGATTGTATCGCTGAAACGAAAAAGGCCCGCGGAAGAGACTTCCGCGGGCCTTTTGCTTTGTGATGGGTGAACTACTTGCTGCCGAAGTCCTTGAACAGGCTCTTTGCAGCAGCCTGTCCGGCACCTGGTCCGCTCAACAGCTGGCCGAGGAAGCTCGTTTCCTTGCCGCCGGTCGGCGTCGTGCGCGACAGCATGTCGAAGACCTTGCCATCCTTCAGCGTATAGTGTGCGAGCTGGCTGACAGTACCTTCCTTGTCGAAGTAAACAGCAAGGATCGACTGGTCGACCAGCTGAGGCTTCATGAAGGCGACGGGACGCTTGCGGGTCTGCGAAATGTAGTAGAACACTTCGTTGTCGAAGGTCGCGGTCGTCGACGGGGTGCCGAGCGACAGGAGCACCTGCTCGCGGCTGGAGCCGACGGGAACGAGGTTTAGCGTTTCCTGGTCAACCACATAACCCTGATGAAGGACTTCACCGACATTGGCGGACTGGCAGGCTGAAAGGGTGAGACCGGCGATGGTAGCTACGGCCGCCACGCGGCCGAGGGTTTTAAAGTTTTTTCTCAAATACCGCTTCGTCAACGACAGCTCCCCTTGGAGAAACGATGGCAGATCCGCCATTGCAATTCGTGCCTGCTTCGGTAAACCAGCTTCGGCTGTCATGCAACAACGGGATGGGCGCTTGCGCGCATTTCGAGAAAGCCAAGCCCGAGCTTTGTGATGATTTTTGGACTGTTCAAAAGAAAAAGCGGCAATGCCGTGATTGTCGAGCGTCAGTATGCACTGCTGACGTCGGCCGCGCGCCAACCTTATCTCTACACCGACCTCAATGTGCCGGACACGGTCATGGGGCGGTTCGAGATGCTGTCGGCTATGCTGATCCTCTACTTCCGCCGCACCCGTGCTTCGGCAAGGCCCGGCCAGGAGATCGCGCAGGAGATCATCGACGCTTTCTTCGAGGACGTCGATCACTCGATCCGCGAACTCGGCGTGGGCGATGCCGGCGTTCCGAAGAAGATGAAGAAGCTGGCCGGCATGTATTACGGTCGCCTCGAGTCCTACGCGGCAGCGCTGGAAGCGAAGGATACGGCCGCCTTGGCAGCGGCACTCAAGCGTAACTTTCATCCGGAAGGCGGCGATGCAGCACCCTCGATGGAGGCGCTTGCAGCCTATCTGCTGACTGTCGAGGCGCACCTCGCCGACATTGCCGAAGAGGTTGTCGAGGCCGGTCAGTTGCAGATTCCATCCGCTGGCGTTTAATAGAGCGGTTATTAAGAGATATCAGCGCCGCGAGCGGGAACCCGGGCGGCAGCTGCATTCGCGACTGGGCGGCATCAATCGCCCTGGCGAGGAAGGATCCGATCATGAAAGACGATAGCCAGCCGGCCTTCTCCTATCCGGTGAAGGTGGGGCATATCTCGGCGAACGCTGTCAGCGTGCAGCTTTCAGCAAACGAGCGGGAAAGGGCGGCATTGGCGAAGCTCTGGGGCGTCAGGGACGTGCTGTCGCTCAGCGCAGAGTTGCAGATCGCGCGCTGGAAGAAGGATGGCGTCAAGATCAAGGGCGATGTCACGGCCCGCATCGTGCAAAGCTGCGTGGTGACGCTCGAGCCCGTCGAGGCCGACATCCATGAACCGGTCGAAGCGATCCTGGTTCCCGAAGGATCGCGGCTCGCCCGCCAGGCGAGCAACGACGGCGGCGAGATGATTCTCGACCCGGATGGTCCCGACATCCCCGACACGTTCACGGGCGACACGATCGATGCCGGCGTCGTCGTCAGCGAGCAGGTGGCGCTTGCCATCGACCCCTATCCGCGCAAGCCGGGTGCGGCTTTCGGCGAGCGAATCGAGAGCACCTCAGCGGACGACAAGAAGCCGAACCCGTTTGCTGTCCTGAAGGACTGGAAAAAGGACTGAGGCCGCGAAAGCCTCTTCTACAATTCGGTTGTCACGCAAAGGAAAAGCAGTATTTTGGCCCCAAACCGGCCAAAAGAGCCGTGAAGCGATCTGCCGCGTGCTTGGCTCAAGCGTCAGAAGCAATATGTTTCGTCATTGCGTCCCAGGTGAGTGCGCCACGACGGCACGTGTTGTGTGGCAGAAATGAAGGATAAGACACGCGTGGTCAGAATTTCACTTGACGTGATGGGTGGCGACTATGGTCCCGAAGTCGTCATCCCGGGTGCCGCAAGAGCGCTCGAACGTCATCCGGACATCAAGTTCGTGTTGTTCGGTATCGAAGCACAATGCGCGGAACTCTTGGGAAAATATCCGAAGCTCAAGGCCAGCAGCACCTTTTACGATTGTGAAATCGCCGTGGCGATGGACGAGAAGCCGAGCCAGGCGCTTCGCCGCGGCCGCGGCAAATCGAGCATGTGGAAGGCGATCGACGCGATCAATGCCGGCGAGGCCGATGTCGTCGTTTCGGCCGGCAATACCGGCGCGCTCATGGCCATGTCGGTCTTCTGTCTGCGCACGATGCAGGGGATCCAGCGCCCGGCGATCGCTGCCATCTGGCCGACGCTGAAGGGCGAGAGCATCGTGCTCGACGTCGGCGCGACGATCGGTGCGGATGCGCAGCAACTCATGGACTTCGCGCTGATGGGCGGCGCCATGGCGCGGGCCCTCTTCGAGATCGAACGACCGATGGTTGGGCTTCTCAACGTCGGTGTCGAGGAAATCAAGGGACAGGAAGAGGTCAAGGAAGCTGGCCGCCTGATCCGTGAAGCCAATATCGATGGCTTTGACTATTACGGTTTCGTCGAAGGCGACGACATCGGCCGTGGGACGGTCGACGTCGTTGTGACCGAAGGCTTTTCCGGCAATATCGCGCTGAAGGCAGCCGAAGGCACCGCGCGCCAGATTGCCGAATATCTGCGCGCTGCAATGTCGCGCACCCTGCTTGCCAAGATCGGCTACATCCTGGCCAAGGGTGCGTTCGATCGCCTGCGCGAGAAGATGGATCCCAGGAAGGTCAACGGTGGTGTATTCCTTGGCCTCAATGGCGTCGTGATCAAGAGCCATGGTGGTGCGGATGCCGAAGGTTTCGCAGCCGCGATCGATGTCGGCTACGACATGGTGAAGAATGGCCTGAAGTCGAAGATCGAGTTCGATCTGGCGAAGTACCATGGTGCAGAACCGCCGCAGGCCCTTTCCGCCGGCATGAATGATGAGGTTTGAATAGATGATCCGTTCCGTCGTTCGCGGCTTCGGCGCAGCTTTGCCGAAGCGCGTTGTTACCAATCAGGAGCTGGAATCCAAGGTCGATACGTCCGATGAGTGGATTGTGCAGCGCACCGGCATCCGGCAGCGCCACATCGCCGGCGAGGGCGAAACGACCGCGTCGCTCGGCGAAGGCGCCGCGCGCGCCGCACTCGCCAATGCCGGGCTTACGCCAGATGACATCGACCTCATCATCCTGGCGACCTCGACTCCGGACAACACGTTTCCGGCAACCGCCGTCAATATCCAGGATCGCCTTGGCATGCGCCATGGCGCAGCCTTCGATATGCAGGCCGTTTGTTCCGGCTTCGTCTATGCGGTGACGACGGCCGACGCCTACATCCGCGGCGGTCTTGCCAAGCGCGTGCTGGTGATCGGCTCGGAGACGTTCTCGCGCATCCTCGACTGGAGCGACCGGACGACCTGCGTGCTCTTCGGCGACGGCGCCGGTGCCATCATCCTGGAAGCCCAGGAAGGCGAGGGTACGAATGCCGACCGTGGCGTGCTGACGGCGAAGCTTCGCTCGGACGGCGCCCATCGCGACAAGCTCTATGTCGATGGTGGTCCTTCGACCACGGGAACGGTGGGCCATCTCAAGATGGAAGGCCGCGAAGTCTTCAAGCACGCGGTCGGCATGATCACCGACGTTATCGAGGCAGCCTTCGAGGCGACCGGCACGACGGCCGAGGACATCGATTGGCTTGTGCCGCACCAGGCCAACCGTCGCATCATCGATGGCTCGGCCAAGAAGCTCTGCATCCCGCTCGATAAGGTTGTGGTGACAGTCGATCTCCATGGCAACACCTCCGCGGCGTCCATTCCGCTGGCCCTGAACACCGCGGCGGCCGATGGCCGGATCAAAAAGGGCGATCTCGTTCTGCTCGAAGCCATGGGTGGTGGCTTCACTTGGGGCTCCGTTCTGATACGCTGGTAAAAAATGCTGAGGCAACGCAGGCGCTTGACCACAATAGGCAAGGGCAATAGTCTTCGGTCGCTGATCGGCGTGCCAGACGTTGGTGGGGGAAGATGAGCGGAAAAACAGTAACACGAGCAGACTTGGCTGAGTCGGTTTTTCGCAAGGTAGGTCTGTCACGGACAGAGTCTGCCGAGTTGGTGGAAACCGTCATTGACGAAATATGCAACGCAATCGTGCGTGGCGAGAGCGTGAAGCTGTCTTCTTTCGCGACCTTCCAGGTCCGCGACAAGAACGAACGCATCGGGCGAAACCCGAAGACCGGCGAGGAAGTGCCGATCTCGCCGCGCCGTGTGATGACCTTCAAGGCGTCCAACGTGCTCAAGCAGCGCGTGCTGAAGGCCCATCTCAGCCGTAGAGCGAAGCAGAAGCCGGCATCTCCCGCGGCGTGAAGTCATGGCTTCAGCCACAAATGTGGTTGAAAACCCATCCATAAGCCGTTGAAATGGACCCGATTCGTGCCATCATCGGTATGATATCGGTTCATTGCGGCCCGCGAGCGTGAGTCGCGTGACATGGATTGGGAACCACATGGAAAAGAGCCCGGACGCTTTCCGCACCATCAGCGAGGTCGCCGACGACCTCGATCTGCCGCAGCATGTTCTGCGCTTCTGGGAAACCCGTTTCCAGCAGATCAAGCCGATGAAGCGCGGCGGCGGTCGTCGCTATTATCGGCCGGAGGATGTCGATCTCCTGAAGGGTATCCGGCATCTGCTCTATGATCACGGCTACACCATCAAGGGCGTGCAGAAGCTGTTGAAAACCAACGGCAACAAGTTCGTTGCCGCCATTGCCAGCGGCGATCTCGCAACCGTCGAAGCGCTTGCGGCGTCGAGCAACGAGGAGCCGGCACCGCCCAAGGCCGGCGTTTCGGAAGAAGATCAGATCGTCGGCCGCGCCAAGGCACCGGCGAGCCGCCGCTTCTTCTCGTTCGGCGGCGGCAGCGACGACGTGCCGGAAATCTCGCTCGGCAAATCGTCGTCCGTCGGCAAGGAAGACCGGGCGCTGCTGCAGGAGGCGCTCTACGATCTCCTGGAATGCAAACGCCTGCTCGATCAGGTGCGCTGAGAGTACCGCGGTCGCCTACCAAGCGCGTGCTCGTCCGACGAGGCGCCCCGCCTTCAAGACCATAGGAAAATTGTCCGACGACGCAGGCGTGACGCTTGCGCGGTCGTGGGTCGCATAACAGTCAGCCGACGGTTCCGGCCGAGCAATCGGCGAATACTCGTTCGATCGTCAGTTTGTGAGATTGGCGGCTCGCATTCAAATGCTGCAGGCCCAAGGGAAGGGGCAAACCACGCATGCATTGACGTGAGCGACTGAGGGATGCCCACAGGGCCCGCGTTCTGTCGCTCACACTAAAGTTGCCGCGTTTAGTAGGACATACGGAAACCACCGGGGCTGGATGCGGAAACATCAGGCTGCGGATAGGGGCCGTTCCACTGCGCGTAGGTTGTGTTGGTCGAACCGGACGTCGCGCATCCGGACAGCGTCAGGACGACAAGTGCGGTTACGGCCATCAGAGATTTAAGAGGCATGGTCTACTCCTGAAAGGGAGGCTCCAGGCCTCAAGGGCCAGTACCAAACTGTCCCTCAAATCGGTTGTGATGGCAAGCTCACGTTACGTCAGGGGCAGCGTTTCCAACGATGTGATTTCAGGTTTGGTGAAGGTTCCATTGCGATCGAGGATCGCCGATCCATGGGCGATCTTCCGACAAAATGGACTTTTCTTCTGATCGACCCGCCGAGTGCCCGCAGCTTTTCCACGCCAGAGATTTCTTTTTCACGCCGAGTGCGAAATTCCCGCTTGCGCTCTAAGCGCTGGTTATATAGGGGTTTCCTCGGTTCGGAGCGTAGCGCAGCCCGGTAGCGCACTTGACTGGGGGTCAAGGGGTCGTGGGTTCGAATCCCGCCGCTCCGACCATTTTCTCCTTTATTTTCAATGATGTTGGCTCGCTACCGCCACTCGTCGAGTAGAGGCAACCGGAACATATCGCGCTCAAAACGCGGGTTCGGGAACGGATAGTCCCGAAAAAGTCCCGAAGCAGTCCGGTCATTTGTTCTTCCTTTGTGCACGTCTGCGCTTCGAAAGCGATTCGAGAGCGCCCGCGACTTCTTCGTCGAGCACGTGGGCGTAACGTGTCGTCGTCTTGATATCGCGGTGGCTGAGAGCTTTTTGCACCGTTTTGAGGTTTCCGGTTTCGCGCAACAGCTTGGTCGCCAGATCATGCCGGAAGTCATGGAATCGGAAGTCTTCGACGCCGGCTTTACCGCGGATCCTCTTCCACTGGGTTTTCAACCCGCTGTAGGTGATCGGATAACGGTCGCCCTTCTTCCTTCCTTCCCCATCTCCCTTGTATGAAGCCTTGCCGGTTCGCGTGCGTGCCGCCTGATACGTGAACACGAATTCGTGATGATGCCCGCGTAGCGGGAGCAGGATCTCCCGCACCTCGCTCGTGATCGCGGTTCTAACCGGTCGATCGTTCTTCCCTGGCTTCGTAATCCATCCCGTCTGCCAGTCCACCTCGGACCATCGCAGGATGCATTCCTGTAGGCGCAGGCCTGTGGCGCGCACGAAATCGAAGATCGGCTGATAGTCGGCCCTTGTGGCGAGATAGAGCGACGAGCTTTCCGTCTGCTTCAGTTCGCGGACGCGCTCGACGGGCTCCTTGAGCCAATGGTCGCGCCAGTTCGGCTCGAGCGGGAAGTCGTAGCGCCAGGTGCGCTTCGCCCGGGTGAAAATCTTCTTAATGACGAGCGTGGTCGACCGGTTCACGGTGGCGGCCGACACGAGACGCATCGGCTTCTTGTCCTTCGTCTCGGCTTTCCCCCATGCTGTCTGGGCTCGTCGCCACTGGACGAGCTTCGCGATATCGTCGTCGCCGATAGCAGACATGAGCTTCGCCGCACCGAAATAGTCGACGAGGCGATTGATGTCGGTCCAGGTGGTATCACTGTTGGCGTGGTGCTGGCCGATCTCGGTCCAATATCGGGCGGTAGCAACGCTGATGGTCAGGGGGCCGGCGCCGTTGGCGTGCTTGGCGGCCTTCGCGGCCGCCTTGGCCTTATCCTTCTCTACCTTCTCCCGGGCTTCTGCTTCGCGTCGGTTCGCTGTTTCCGTAGAGCCATAATATCGTATACCTGCGACTTGGAAGTCGAAGTGGTAGTACGGGGTGTTCTTTGGCTTGTAGACGGACACTCGCGTGTTCTCCGGCTTTTTATGAAATCGTTTATGTCGTCCATGGTGAAGCCGAGGCGCGGTTTCGATCTGCCGGCGCCGAGCGGCACATAGGCTATATCGCCAGCCTTCACGAATTCACGCAAGGTCCGGGTGGAAACGTTGAGGAGTTGGGCAGCCTGCTCGCTGTCGAGTAGCATGGGTGCCGTCATTCTTCGGCTCCTTGTTCTTGGCGGGCCGCGCCGGATTTCACGCGGGCGAGCACGTCTTGTCATGAGAAGATCGCTCATCGAATGACCTCTCCCGTTCTGCGGTCCACGACAGTGCCGTCCATGCAACGCTTGAACCGCGGGTGGGACAAGCTGGATTTCGCTTTGGCGATGCCCAGGTGCTTCTTGCGGGTCCGGTTGCATTTCGCCCGGACCTTGGCCTCGGCCGCCGTCTTCCGCTTGTGGGATTCCGACGTGACGGCCTGCAGGTTGCTTTCCGAATTGCGTCCGCCGAGCCAGAGCGGGACGATGTGGTCGTACTGGACGACATCGTCGGAACCGAGCGGCAAGCCAGACAGAGCGCAGATGTTGCCCTGGCGATCGCGGATGCGATCCTTGACGCGCGGCGGCGGCGGGGTGTCGTCGGTCTTGCCGATCCATTCGGAGACGCTGCGCATCAGAACGTCTCCCCATGTGGAACATAACCCATAGCAGCCGGTTCGTTTTCCACTTGGAAAGGAGCCGAAACATGAAAGTCGCCAAGGGAAATAAGACCGAGACGGACGCGCCAATGCCAGCGCCCACTTGGAAGCCAAGCCCGCCAGAAATGGACCTCGAAGCGATCCCATTGCCGGATCAGTCGGGAGAGTCTGGCTCGGAAGATGCCGATGAGCCGCCGGCGCGCAGCGGCCAAGCCGCGAAGCAGGAGAAACCGACCGAAGGAGCCGGCGACGAAAACCCGGTCCACCATACGGGCCGAGTTCCGCCGCAGGTCACAGACGAAGAAGGCTGAATCGTTCATCGTTAAAGTCCTGCTTTCAGCAGGCGGGTCATCTCCGGCTGCAGTTCGTCTTGAAGGTGTTTCGTCTTCCGGTGCTGGCCTTGGGCGGCCTTGATCACCTCGCGGCGCTTCTTGATCTCTGGGTGTGCTCGGTCGAAGTTCCGGTCGATGGTTTTTAGGAACCACCATGTGCGGAGGGAGCGGAGGAGGGCTTTCAAGCTGCACCGCCTTTCGTCGACCAGATCGTTACCGTCTCGCCGTGCTCAAGCGCTTCGCGGACCAGCCAGACTATTTCCTCGTCCGTCTCGAAGGGCGCATGCACGCGCATCAAGTGGCCGTCGGCATCGCGGCTCTCGGCCTGCCATCCAGCCTTGCGCACATCTTCTGACGTCTGAAGGTTGATTGGGTTCGGGTTCTTCATGCTGGCACCGCCTGACCGCGCGCGACGAGCTCAGGGATCTGATCGGGCCAAATCCACCAAATCGGGAAGGTGCCTTCGTCCTCTGCACGCTTGAAATCGGCGCCGTTCCGGCAGCGACGTCCGAGGCTGTCGAAGCACATGGCGGTGAAGTGGTGGCCGCGCCAGCCATTGGTTTCACCGTGCTGGGTGTTCCGGTACTCAGGATGGCAGGTCAGCCAGGACGAGGCCTTGTTCACCCACTGCTGGTGACTGGTGAACTGCTGGCCCTCGAAGGGCGGAGCGAAACGGATATCAGTCATGCTGCGCTCCCTGCGTGACTTTGCGTGGCGCCGCGCTCAACCCCGATCAGGTCGTCGAGGAAGTCGAGAACAGCCACCTTGCTCTGTTGGAATTCCTGCTTGTCCATCGCCTTCATGGACTGGCTTTTCGCCACGTACCGGGTGACGGTCGCCTCTTTGACGTCGACGATGGAAAACCCGTCGATCGGGCGGATGAACGCCGCCATGCGTGATGCTTCGGTTTTGCTCGAGCAGACGATCGTGTGCGCGTCGCAATAGCCGGTGCGGATCAGCGCGTAGGCGCGCAGATGCTCCGCGGATTCGGTGAAGGGCAGGCCGGCGAAATGCTCAGGCAGGTTTCGCCAGGCCTCGGCGACCGATGCGAAATAGTGCCGGTGCGTGTTCATGCTCCGATCGTTGTGCTCGGCGAGCGTGTAGAACTCGCCGACCACGAAACGCTTGTCGCACTGACTGGCCCAATGCCGGTTCGCCGGCTGGAAGGCCTCGCCGTTCCACTGGAGAAGGACCGGGCCGCCCATGATCAGCCCGCCATCATCGGATGATTACGGAGATGCTCGTCGTTCGCCGGCCGCGAAGGCTTGCGAGCGATAGCCGCCTCGATTTCCTTCTTGAGCGCGAGCGCGTCGCCGGGCTGCATGGCCCAGAAGCGCTTCAGGGGTTCCCGGTTTGCGTCCTGCCACTTGATGATCGTTTCCGGCGACGACTCCTTTAGGAACCGCATAACCTCGTCGGCAAACTTCCCGACAGGAACGTTTTCGAGGGCCCAGTTGTCACCCCAGGTGACGGTGATCGAGTTGTCGGCGCCGATCACGCGCATCCGGTGGTCCTCGCGCTCTTTCTCGACGACTTCGGAGGCGGTGAGGTCGAGAACCTTGGCGCGGTCCATCTCGGCTTCGTCATAGAGGCCAGTGAACTGTTCCGGCCAGCCGGCGCGCAGGGCTTGCATCTCGGCGCACTTTGCGATCATCAGGCGCGGCATGCGCGCCCAGTTGCCGCTGTCGTCGAGGGTCTGCTTGCCGGTTTTGAAGCTCTTGCCGTTGTCGTTCTTCCCCCACTCATCCTTGATCGGGGCAAACTCGTCCCAGAACGATTGGCCGGCGACTTCGTACCACTCGCCCGACTTCGGGTCCTGCTTCCAGAGATAGACCGTCGCCGACACCACGCCGTGCGGGTTCAGCGGGCCCTTGAGCGATGCATCGAACTCATAGGTCGGCGTCTTGCTCGCCGGACGGTAGTCGCCGCAGCGCTGCGCAATGACGCGCTGGCCGTCGCGGCTGATGATGATGGTCATGTTGCGCCGCTCGGCGTTGTTCTTCGAGAAGACCATGGGGATGATCTGCTTCAAGAACGGGTCGAGGCGCTTGGCCTTCGCTACCTCCATGTAGAGGTTGAACTCATCGTCGTTGCAGTCCTTGGCGATCGTCTGCTTGACCAGAGCGACCTGGCGCGGCGTCATATCGAAAGTGGTAATCGCGTTCATGGTCACTTCCTCCGGACCGTGAGAGAGAACGAACCGTTGTCGAGTGTGGCGCCGGGGATTGGGGCGGCATTCTTCTCGCGCAGGTCAGCGGTAAGGGCTTTCTTGTCGAGCTTCGGGGCGGGGCGAGGTTGCTCAACCCAGTATTTGGCCGGGATATCCGCCTCGTCGGTGACGATCAGGCCCGGGGCGCGCTTCGAAAGCGACAGGGTTGCCGTCGGCAGCTTCATCGACATCTGGTCGGTTGCCAGCATCGCCTGTTCGATCAGGGCGCGGATGCGCTCGGCGCGGTTCTCGATCGCCTTGCGACGCGCCTCGAAGTCGGCTTCCTTGGCCTTGAGCCCGGTCACGAGAACGTCGCACTCGTCGAGTTCGGCGATTGCCTCGTCGATGGCCTCCATGAGGTTCGTTTCGCCCTCGATGGTGTCGGCGACGAGCTCGGCGTCGTCGTCGGCGCCTTGGTTGCGGAGGTCGACGAGGAGGGCCTTTGCCGCCTCGGTCTGTCGGCGCATGCTGTGTTCGATTGCGGGAGCGGTCATTAGACGGTCCTCTCGGCTACGATTTTGCGGTGGATCTCCTCGGTGTTCGCAAACCCGATCGCCATGAAGGCGAGGAGGGCGGCGAGGAGGATGATGAAAGCGGCGACGCCGTAGGTGGCGCGGTTGAACTCTGCGAGCCCGTCCAGGTCGATGTTGCGGGCCGGCGGCAGTTGGCAAGCGCCACATTCACAGTATCGATTGGCCGGGTCGCAGGCGTAGGAGACGGGACGGCTGCTCATAGCCCGGCCCTCAACTCGCGCCGGTACTCAGCGGCGTCCTCGGCAGCCATGGCATCCTTGTCGGCCGCATCTTCGAGAAGGTGGTTCTTGAAGCCGTCGCTCTCGTAGATTTCGTGTTCGACCCAACTCGGGAGAGGGAGCTCGACGGATTCCATCATCGCGCGGATCTGCTCGACCTCGACAGAGCGGGGCTCTTCCGGCTGCGTGAGTGTCGCGGCGCGGTACCGGTTGATCGAATATTCGACTTCAAGGTCCAACTCGATATCGAGGCCGGCGACCGAGATCAGGAGCGGCGTTTTGGTGTGGTACTTCGAGCTCATGCCAGCGCCGCTCCGATGACTGGCGCGAACTCGCGGACAGCGAGGCGGGCGCGGTTCTCGTATTCCGGCTGATCGACGTACGAACCTTCGGCGAAGCCGCAGGCGCGGAGGATCGACAGCGCATCGAGGATGGCTCGGTTGTATGCTTCGCCTTCCGGGTCGGTGTCTCCACCGCCGAGGGCTTCAATCTCGCGGTACAGTTCGTGCAGCGCCACGCGGCGGGGCTTGAAGGACATTACGCGGCCTCCTTCTCGATCGAGGGCGTTGCGGTGAAATCGGGAAAATCGGAGAGGCGCTGATAGGTCTCGACCGTGCAGCCACGGCATTCCGGGTTCGTGGCCAACTCTTCGATGACCTCGTCTTCGTCCCTGAACTCGACTGCATCGGCGTCGTCGTAAGAGAACAGGCCGTCGATCGTCAGGAACCGGCCAACCTCGTCTTGGATGCTGTATCGGGTGACCATCGCCATTTGCTTCGTCCTCTCGTCAGCGCCTTGCTGATGGAGTTGAAGATAGTTGGATATTTTCAACTTTGCAACAGGGAAATAGAAAGTTTCCTACTTAATGTGGGAAATTCCCGTTGAAGGCGCGAATCGGCGAGTGGTAGACTCTCGTCAGATCGGCGCTAGGTAAGCGTCCTCAACCGATCCTTAACCATGTTGCAACTATCGCTTTATCTCTGAAGGTCGGAGAGCGTCCTATGGCTGAAACATCAATCGAATGGACCGATGCAACTTGGAACCCCGTCGCTGGGTGCTCGATTATGAGTGCGGGGTGTACCAACTGCTATGCCATGCGGATGGCGGCGCGCCTGGAAGCCATGGGGCTCGAGAAATATCGCGGGCTGACACGTAAGAGCGGCGGCCGAGCGAAATGGACAGGCGCCCTCTATCTCGACGAGAACGCACTCTCCGTACCGTCGACATGGGCAAGGCCGCGGAACGTCTTCGTCAACTCGATGTCTGACCTTTTCCACCCGGACGTGCCGGTTGAGTTCATTCGAAAGGTCTGGCGGGCAATGGCCGAGACCCGCCGGCACACCTACCAGATCCTGACCAAGCGTCCGGACCGCATGGCGGACATCCTGCGCGACGGTTTCGACGTTCTGCCTAATGTCTGGCTTGGAACCAGCGTAGAAGATGGCCGTGTAATAGATCGCCTCGGCGAGCTGCGCAGAGTGCCTGCCGCAATTCGCTTCGTTTCGTTTGAACCGCTCATCGGCTCGGTTGCCGCCGGCCGGCTTGACGGCATCCACTGGGCCATTGTTGGCGGGGAGTCCGGCCCGAATGCACGGCCTATGGATCCGCTGTGGATCGATGAAATCTTCGAGATGTGCTCAGAGGCCGGTTCGGCATTCTTTTTCAAGCAATGGGGCGGCAAAAACAAAAAGGCGACCGGGCGTTCCTACCGCGGGCGTACCTGGGACGCGATGCCGGCACTATCGGCCTAGAACAGGTTGCCTTGCTTTTCCGGATTGGCCGCCGTCTTCCAAAACTTGAGCGCTAGGTCGTGGCTGGCGAGGAGCAGGAGCCAATATAGGTGCTGGCCACGCGTGCCCTTAAGCAAGCGCACGTCGCGAGAGGCGTCCATTCCCACCTTCTGGACGAGATCGCGCCAATGCTCGATCACCTCAGTTCGGATTCCGCCTTGTGCCTGTTCGACGTTGATCACGCTTCGCCATCCCGGTGCGAACGCGTCGAGGGCGAACATCGCGGCTGAAAGGTTGTTGTCTAGGTTCCTCTGAAGATCCATCTTGCTCAGATGGACAAGCACGTCCAAGCGTTTCACTCGGGATAGCGTCTCGAAGATTTTGAAGTCGAGGGCTTCGAGATTGTACGGATCAAGGAACGCGAAATTCAGGCCGTGCGGAGGCGTTCTTTGAAGAGCGAAGAAGGCGGTTTCAACCGCTGGCCCGCAGGCGCTCACAACCGGAGCTCCGGCGCGCTGCAAGCGCTGCACGGTGGCATCTAGACGCACAGGATCGGCATCTGCAATGATCACCCGGGTAAAGGGCTTGCCACCCTCAACGCTTTTCTTCCATGCGGCGACTGCGCCCCCGTCTATCCATTCTCCGGTGGTGCGGACACGGCATCGCCCAGTGCCGCAAAACAGGTCGATATAGGCGGCTCCGCCTTTGCCTGGTCCCAGGTACTTGGCTCGCGCCGATTTTGAGATGTCGATGTATCGACAGAGGAGATCATGTTTCTCCTTCGCCCATGGTCCGACGTCCTCCGCAGGAAGCCCGTCATCCCCTTCAATTAGGTCGCCCATTTAATTGCCCCGCGGATATCTTGGGCTTGCCACCGGCCGCTCCTCTAGCTGTTGTGGCAAGCTAAATATTTCTGAAAATCGACTCGACTCCCGGCCGCATTCCTGTTGTTTTGGTGAGAACAAAACAGGAACGCAGGAGAGAAAAATGACGCGTACCGCTCCAGTAGATCACCCCGAGGCCTTGAGGCTGGTTGTCGAACTTGAGAGCGTATACGTGGCTTGCGATGATTGCGGGCATTCCCGCATCCTTCGCCTTGAAAACCTGGTGAAGGCCGCCGAACTCGGCGTTCACAATTACATGCAGCTCTGCCGTAAGATCCGCTGCAGCGAATGCCCGAAGATGCCGCCGGCATTTCGAAACCTGACCATTCGCCCGTCGTGGCGCTGCGATGAGGTGCTTCAGAGCATCGCATGAAACACGACCTTATGAACCGCGAACACCTTGTCGGCTCGGAATTCTAGGTCGTGGCTTTCACCTTCGCCGGGGTTGTACTGATAGAGGCGCAATAGGTCGTTGGACTTCGACACGAATCGCTTGAGGTAGCTGGAAATTTCATCGTCATCGAGGATCTGTACGACGACGTCGTCGCCCTGGCGGACCTTCAAATGAGGGTTCACCCACGCTGTCTCGCCATGGAAAAAGCGCGGTTCACCAGAACGGCCGTCGACCTGCACGGCGTAGGCGCCCTCGACGCCCTCAAGGCCAGGCGGACAGAACACCGTGGCGATGTCCTGCCCATTCATGATGAACCGTCCATTCGCGCCGGCAGCGATATGCCCTCTAAGCGGGATGGACGTATCGCCCGGGAACTGCTGCCACCGCGGCGGGAAGCTTGCATTTGGCGTGGGGCGTGTCGCCGCCGGTGAGCCAGGGGCGGGGACGGCGACCATCTCGTTTTGCGCAAGCGCACCGGGGTCGAGGCTTAGTGCACGCGCGAGCTCACCCATCTTGTCGGCGCGAACCGACTTCTTCCGACCGACAATGATGTCGCGCAGGAACGTGCGCTCCAACCCGGCGCGGGTGGCTGCCTCGATGGGGCTAAGGCCCAGTTCTTCAAGTCGTTTTTCGACGATGGTTTTCAGATCTGTCATGGCTGAATTGTAGGAAAAAACCCTTTCAATTCGCGAGTTGAAAATATCCTCTTGAAGAGTGGGAGATTTTCAACTATCCATTTGGATATGGAAAACGAACTCACCTCAAATCTATTCACTCTGGCCGAGCGGTACGGCGCGGCGCGCAAACTCACGGAATCGACCGTTGGTAAGCAATGCGCCGCAGACGGCCGGTTCTTCTCCCGAATCCGGGACGGAAAGACTTTCACGGCGAAGAAGTACGATGAGGTGGTCGCTTGGTTTGCGACCAACTGGCCGGCGGGCGCCGAGTGGCCGGCGACCGTGACGCGTCCCGAAAGGGAACTCGCCCAATGAGCGCCGAAGGTCAGACCATTCCCGACGACATCTGGGAAGCGGCACGCGCCCTTCGTAACGCTGTGAACTGGAACAGCAACAGCAGCGTCGAGATCATTGCCAGAGCACTTCTCGCCGAGCGTGAGCGCAACGTTCAACCCCGAAAGAAGATCATCGAGGCGATGTGCGAACTCCCGCACTCGATCAATGACGACCGGGTCGAGTTTCGCTTCAACCCTCGTCGCCCTGGCCGCAACGCTCTTGACCAGTTGATTACCCAGCTTGAGGTGCAGTTCGGCGCCTCGCCAGAGGAGGCGTAACACATGTCTGACGCACACATAGTAGCGCGAGACCAGCTCCGCTCTTTCATCGAGCGTATCGAGCGCCTCGAAGAGGAAAAGAAGATCCTCGCCGACGACATCAAGGACGTCTATGGCGAAGCCAAGGCTATGGGCTTCGATACGAAGATCCTGCGCAAGGTCATTTCCATCCGGAAGATCGATGCAGACGTGCGCGCCGAGCAGGAAGCTATCCTCGACACCTATCTCCAGGCACTCGGCATGATCCAGATGGACATGTTCGACGAACCCGAGCCGGAGATGAGCCCTGAGCTCGTTTCGACTGTCGCGACCGCTATGCAGACCCAAGCGGGCAGGGCGGCGTTGCTGACCGCAGTCGACATCATGATTGAGCGCGAAGAGCGCATCGATCCGACGACCGGCGAGTTCCTCGACGACGCCCGGCGCTCCGACGGTGGCCTCGACCTCCCCACCAATTCCAACACCCAGAGCGCCGAGACCGATGGTGGTTCGGCACCCCCCAGCGAGCGTGTAAGCCCGGCCGTCGCCACCGGCATCGTCGTCGCCAGCACAGGAGGCGAAAATGTAGAGAGCAGCGCGACGCGCGCAGGTCTCGAAGGAGGCCCCGTCAACCTTGAACCCTCTGGCCCGGAGGCTGAACGGGCAACCTCTTTTACCGCCAAGCCACCATCCCCGTTGAGGCCGCATTGCCGGCAGCCGGAGGCATGCGGCGGCTATGGCCGAAACCACTGCCACACATGCGCGAAAGCGATGCGCGAACGCGAGCCAGCGGAGGAACTTGCATGAGGAAGATTTCATCCGGCCTCGACGAGATGGTTCAGCGCTTCATTGAGGGCGAGGTCAAAGACGTTCGCCCCGGTCCAAACAGGTTCAAGGCCGCCGAGAGCCGGCAGCCTGAAGATCAAACCGAGAAGAGGGCTGCCTGATGTTCGTTGCTGCTGCGCTCGTCGCGACTGTCGTCGCCGCAATGCTGCTTCTCGGCGGTGTCGCTCTCTTTTCCGAACTGGAATTTCGCCGGAACGGCTTCCGGCCAAAGGATTGATCGCGGTTCTCCTCCTCCCTCGCGATCAATGAGAGCCCCAGTCTTCCTCCTCCCGGCTGGGGCTCTCAACTCTCAACCGGATCCGCTTGTTCGCCAGTCTCATGACCACGGCTTGAACAGCAGATCCCAAAGGAATGGCCGGTGACGACAGGGGATCGTCACCGGCGGCAGAGGCGGGATGCGGCGCCCGGGTTCCTCTGCGGAAAGGAATGAGATTTTCGACCTCCGAATGAGCGCCGACCGTTGGCGCGGTCAGGCTCTCTTCGGACTGGTCTGTAAGGTTTCTGCTCATCTGCAGTGTCTCCTAAGCAATGACACTGTGTCATAGGCGGGAACCTAAAACATGGAAAAGAAATCCAGAATTCTGGAGAAGACGAAGCAGGGAAAATGCAAGCACATGGATGACGTTGCTACTGCAAATTACCTCATCCGGTCCATCGGCGGCGGCGGTCGCATTGGGAACATGTTCTTCGAAGCTGCGGCAACGCTTCAGAAGCTCTTCCCACACAAGGGCGAGCCCAAGAAGCAATGGACCGAAAGGCGGCTCAAGGCCTGGTGGAACAACGAAACCGACGTCGTTCGCCACTGGCAGATGATGGAACTCTACGCGGCTGCGGAAGCCGCGAAGGAAGAACGAGCGCTGCTGCGCGCAGCAAAGAGGGACCATGCCGAATTCATCGAAAAAACCGCCCGTATTCGTGCGTTGGCTCAGCTTGAAGCAACGGCTGATCATCGCTGAGAAACTGCGCGGTATCGGCTCGTCGCTCGCGGAATGGATCTGCCCGGAACTTACGGACGGGAGCGACCAGTGATGCAACAGCTTTCTATGTTCGACCTGATGATGCCCGCGCCGGCGCCCGCCGTCGATGAACCGCTGTGGCTGCAAACCAATCTCGATAAGAGCGGCTGGAGCTATGGAAAAATCGGCGTCATGGCCAACGGTGACGGTACCTGGTCGATCAATACCGGTGACAGCGTCGGTGGGTATTGCGGACACGGCGGCCCTTTCTGGGGTGAGCACGAGAGCTTCAAGGCTGCGCTGACCGCTGCCGTTAAGATGATGCACAGCCGCTGGGCCGACATCTCGGTCCGCATGAACGACAGCTGCTGCCAGGAAAGCCATCGCCGTGTTGCGCGCAAGGGGCTGGAATGGCTGAGCAGCATCGAGGCCGAATACGGGGTGGCGCACTGATGACCGACCCCGCCGAAATGATCGCTTGGCTCGATCGCCGCATCGCCAGCGCTATGACCTGGCTCGATGACCACGGCCACGGCTCTAAGAAGCCGCGCCCCGAAAACGAGATCGCCACCAAGGAATACGACATCGCTCGGTTTGAGGAGATCAAGGCCGCGTACCTGAAGGCGCTTGAGCGGCGAGGGCAGGCAGCATGATTAATTTCCTCACCTCGGGCCTATCGCAGAAGTCCGGCTTCCTTCGCGGCAGCTTCGAACGCTGCCCTGGCGTCGGCGCTAGGGACTATTCCATTGGCCGCATCCAGGCAGATTTTTCGAGCTATTGCGTAACTCTCGCTTTTCGTCTCGGGCCAGGATTTCATCAGGAATGCGACCGCCTCTCGGGCGTTCCTGATGACGTGAAAACGATCGTCTATCTTCAACTCGACGTTTGCATCCCAGATGCTGGCCATGGTGTCCTCCGTGGGTCAGGCTTCCCACAAACGTATATTAGGGAGAACTGTTCCAATGGGGCGGTGCTGGGTAGCACTACGGCAAGCTCAATCTCCCATCTTCGGCGGAATTATCGCGCCGGGGACGGGGGTGATGGCGGGCGCTTCGTCCGGACCGACGTCGGGCTCTGGCTCCTCGATCGGGGGCTCCGGCAGATCTGGTGGAACATCCGGCGGCAGGTCCGGCGGGAATACCGGATCCGGTGGCTGCGGAATTGGGGTCTTGGGCATGCTCGCCTCCTATTTGGTGGTGCAACCACGACCAAGTGGTGTTTGTTCCAAAAGCTCGATCCGTTCGCTGCTCGCCGTGAGCGGGGAGGTGAGGCATGAGCTTCGAAACCCGCTCCATCCTCCACGGGCGCTGCACTATCCATGTTGGCGATTGCCTCGACGTTATGCGCGCCATGCCTTCGGGCTCGGTCGACTGTGTCGTCACCAGCCCGCCTTACTGGGGCCTGCGCGACTATGGCGTCGAAGGCCAGATCGGCCTCGAGCGCACACTCGGCGAGCACCTCGATGTCATGGTCCGCGTCTTCCGCGAGATCCGTCGGGTTCTCAAGGCGCACGGTACCGTCTGGGTCAACTACGGCGATTGCTATGCCGCGACCCCGAACGGAAAGAGCGCAGAGGCCTACAAGACTGATGGCAGCGACGACCGGACGTTCCGGGATAAGCCTTTCTCGACCGTCGGGCCCGTCTACGACCCTAAACACTCGAAGGCGCGCGGCGCGTTCTCGTCTGGCGGTCGCCAATCGCACTTCGAGAGCGGCGGCCGTGTAGTCGCTGGCGGGTTCATGAAGCCGAAGGATCTCTGCATGATCCCGAACAGGCTGGCGATCGCCCTGCAGGACGATGGCTGGTGGGTCCGATCCGAGATCGTCTGGAACAAGACGAACCCCAAGCCGGAATCCGTCGACGACCGCCCGGCAGCCGTCCATGAGAAGGTCTGGCTGCTCACCAAGAGCGAGAGGTACTTCTTTGATCCGGAGGCGCTGAAAGAGCCGACGACCGGCAATGCGCACGCACGCCGGAAGGATGGCCAGTACAAGCCCGCCAAGGGGAGCACTCCCGGTCAGAACCGCGCAGGAACTTGGGTCGAAACTTACACCCCCGAGATGCGGAATGGTCGCAACGTCTGGACCTTCAACATCGAGGGCTGCCGTGAGGCCCACTTCGCCACGTTCCCGCGCGAACTGGCGCGGCGCTGCCTGTCTGCCGGATCTCCTAAGTCCGTTTGCGGTTGCTGCGGCGCGGCTAGTGGCTGCGGCCCGATCTGCGAGGCCTTTGACCGAAACCAGGGTGTCGCGTTCGATCCATTTGGAGGTTCCGGGACGGTCGGCCTCGTCGCCGAACAGCTTGGCCTTCGCAGCATCCTGATCGAACTCAATCCCGAATACGCGGACATCGCCGTCCGGCGCATTGAAGGCGCAGAGCGAAAGGACGCGGCATGATCAAGCTTCCATACCCAGCATCAGGCTATGACAAGAGAGGCCGCGAGCGCAGCCTCTCACGATCGAATGTCAGTTTACGGGGAGATTCGACCGCCGCCCGGCTTGGCTTTAATCATCCACGGCAGGACCGCGGGAGCCTTCACAAGTATGCCCTTCTTCTTCGCGAAGGAGCGGAGAGCGTCACGCGCCACCTGGACTGGCTTGTGGCCGTCATGTGCCAGGTAGCAAGTCTTCAGGGTCGCGTCGTGAATGATATCGCGATCCCCTTTGGACCATTCCTCAAGGAAATCGATCGCGTCGTCGAGGTTGGTGATTTCGAGGACCAGATCCTTCCTTTCACGCAGGTAAACTGGCCGGTCAAACATCTTCGGGTGCATTTCTACCTCACTGAATTCGTTGGCTTTCAACAAGGAACGCGCTGTTCGTCAGCGCCCGCTGAAGATTTATTTTCGCGGCTGCGCGAGTTCAAGAGGATGACGCAGCGACTTGCACAAAAACACTTCTTCGGAGGTGCGGCATGAACGAGCGTTTGTCCGCCGCCCAGTACCAGGCCGCCATCGCCAAGCCGAAGCGCGGGAACAAGTACAAGGCCCAGCGCACGCTTCTCGATGGCATCTGCTTCGATAGCAAGGCGGAGGCCGCATACTATGCCAGCTTGAAGCTCCGCCAAAAGGCGGGCGAGGTCGAAGACGTGGAAATGCAGCGCTCGTATGCGCTGACGATCAATGGCGTGCTGGTCTGCACTTACAGGGCGGACTTTGTCTTTTGGGACGTCGCCATGAAGCGCCGCCGCGTCATCGATGTGAAGGGCATGGTCACGCCCGTGTTCCGCATCAAGCAGAAGCTCATGAAGGCCTGCCACGGCTTGGAAGTCGAGGTGATCCGATGAGCAATCGCGCATGGATGCCGCTCCACATCGCCGACTACCTCGCTGACACCGGCCACCTGACCGCGACCGAGCACGGCGCCTATCTGCTGCTGATCATGCACTACTGGCAGAACGGCGCTCTTCCCGAAAACGAGCGCGTGATCGCCCGTATCGCCAAGTTGTCACCGGAACAGTGGGAAGAGAGCCGCGACATGCTCGCCATGCTCTTCGGTCCCGGCTGGACGCACAAGCGCATTGATGCCGAACTCGCCAAGGCCGACGACATCATCGAGAAGCGTCGGTCTGCTGCATCATCGCGGCACGGCAAATCCAAAAGCAATGCAAGTGCAGAGCAAATGCAAAGCACATGCAGTGATACGCGCGTGCCACCTATAACCGATAACCTATCTACATCCTCACTTCGTTCGGATGCTTGCCCGGAGCCGGATAAATCCGCTCCGGCCTCGCCCACGGTTATCGAACTTCCTGCAATCGGTGGCGCACTCGTGGCGATCAGCGAGGCTGACGTCGCTGAATGGTCCGATGCCTACCCCGCGGTGAACGTCCGACAGCAACTCGCTGCGATCCGCTCCTGGCTCAACGTCAACACGCAGAAGCGCAAGACGGCCAAGGGCATGAAGCGGTTCGTCGTTTCGTGGCTCTCCCGCGGACAGGATCGAGGTGGAAGTCGCGAGCTTCCGCAGGGGCAGGCGCCGCCTCGGCCGATGAGCCCTCACATGCAGCGCCAACGTGACATCCACCAGAAACTGAAACGAGACCTCTACGGTGAGCCAGATGACGAATTTGCCGGCCAGACTGTCGACCTTACAGAGCGAGATTTCCGCTCTCACTGAGAAGCTTTCGCCCTGCGGCGTCGACGAGGTCGGCAAGTGCATCGCCTCACTGATGGACGCCGGCATGATGATCCCCGCATCGATCCAGGCCGAAGATCCGATCGAGGAATACCGGATCGCGCTCAAGGGTGTCCCGCTCCATGGCCTGCGCACTGTCTTCGTGCGCCTGAAGCGCGGGGAATACGACCTGCAGAACCGTGCCTATCTGCCGATCCCTTCGGAGATGGCGGTCATGGCGAACGCTGAATGCCGAAACCTGCGGGAGGAGCGCGTTCGAGCCTCCGAACTGATCAAGACTGCCCGCGAAAACGCTGCGCTGGGCGGCCCCCGCATGTCCCGTTACGGGCTGAAGGACCTGCGAGTGACCCAAGAGGAGAGGGCGCGCGAGCTCGCCGCCCGAGGCTTCATCTTCGTCGCCGAATGCCAATCGCACGACGAGTTCGCTAACGGTTGCAAGAAGCGTCGGTGGCCTCTCGGCGCAACGCATCTTTGGGCAATTAATCAGGTATGGGCGCCAGGCGTCTCGAAGCAGTCCGTGCCGGAGGGGCGAGCCGATGCTGCATAAGCCTCGCCCCCGCCCAGACGCAGGTTGCCCGCTTGCCGCCCGAGAACTCGAAACGGTCAAATGGCTATCACTCGGCAAAACGGCGGAAGAGGCGGCCACGATCATGGGAATCAGCATCCACACAGTCAATCGCAACATCATCAACGCCATGAGCAAAGCAGGCGCTTCTAAGGCCACCGGCCTTGTCGGCCTGGCTCTTCGCTCCGGCTGGATCGAATAGGAGAACGCCCAATGAGCTGGTACGCAATCAAGACCCGACCCGGAACCCAGCGGCCGGCAACGCCGCGGATCGGCGAGACCGAGGAACGCAAGGGCGAGTTCATCATCGAGCGGAACCTCCGCGATGCTGACATCGAAATCTACATGCCGTCGTTCCGGAAGGACATCAAACACCACCGGACCAGGGAACTGATCGAGCGCCGGTTCGCCATGATTGTCGGATACTCGTTCGTGTACCTGCCGACAGGGGACTTTTACCGCCTATCCCGCGTTGACGGTGTGACGTCTATCCTCGGTGTTGCCGGCCATCCGACCCGGATCTCCAATTTCGACGTCGAGAGTATCCGCGACGCCGAGGCTATGGCCGGCGCCGCGTTGGATCGGGAGCGCGACGCCCGCAAGAAGCGTAGCCGCAAGCAACTGCAGGAAGAGTTCCCGAAGGATTTCAAGGTCCGGATCGCGCCCGAACATCGCATGGTCGGCGGCATGCTGGCCACCGTCCTCGACGTCACCGGCCGCAACACGATCAAAGCTGTGGTCGAGTACCTCGGCGGCCTCGTCCACGTCGATCTTTCACTGGATATGATCGACAAGGTTGCATGAGCCGATTGCAAATCATCCGTGTTTCTCATATGTTCCACAACGGATGATTTGCTGTTCTGTAGCGGACCTCTTCTGAGGGAACACTCGCCGGGCAAACCCAGCCGCAACAGATGTTTGCGGCCATTCGGAAATTTTTACCAAAATCCCGGTGAGACATGGCGAGTGCAGCGGTGCAATGGATCATTGATCACTCGTCGCATGTTGGCGACGAGTGCTTGATCTTTCCCTTCTATCGCCACCCAAATGGGTATGGCGTCGTATGGGTTGGAAGTTGCGATGGCCGGCGGCGTACCGGCGCCCATCGTCGCATGTGTGAAGAAGTGCATGGCGAACCGCCTACGTCGGCACATGAGGCAGCGCATTCTTGCGGCAACGGCAATCAGGGATGCGTGCACCCGGGCCATCTTCGCTGGGCAACCAGAAAAGAGAACGCCCAGGATGCTGTCGCGCACGGGGTAGTTTTCAACCCATACGGCCCGCCAGGCACGACGAAGGACGGCTCTCGGGACAGACAATCTGGCGAAAACCACGGCCGGGCGATCCTATCGGCGTCTGACGTCGATCAGATCCGCGGTGAGCTTTCGAGCGGGGGCCGGGTTAAAGACTTGGCGAACCGGTTTGGGGTGCACAGGTCTACCATCAGTTTGATCAAGTCCGGGAAGAATTGGGCCGCTGCGGCCCGACACTCGCCGGGCCTTAGGGAGGACGTCACCGCCCCCCGCCATAGGTGCGTATTGCCGAAATTCTGATCTTCTCCTCAACGATCCTGCGTTTGCGGGACGGGCAGGTAGACCTTGGATGCAACGCGCTTTCCATCGAGTAAGGATCCCTCGACTAATAGATAGGCCGATATACCGAGGATCGTGAGCAGTAGAATGCTGACCGGCAGCTTTGCTGAAGAGCGATGATCAGGTTCTTGGAAGTTCTTTCGACCCAACATGGCCGGTACCAATTTGCACATACGAGAGCGACGTCGTCACGTGGGCTCTTCCCGCCAGACGGCCTGACTGGTCAACAAAGTTCGAAGCTCTGTAGCAAGTTGGGATTATACCACGCTCGCCGGAGCGCCGCGCGGGATCACAGGTGGTGAGGCAGATGGCTGCCGCAACTTGTTCGCTGTTCGTAGCTATTTCAAGCGCACAAAAGCCGCCCCACTGAAGTAATTCCGGTCACGTCGGAGTAGAGCAGAGCAGTAGCTCGCGTGGCCCATAACCACGAGGTTGCAGGTTCGAATCCTGTCTCCGCAACCAGCCTCGCCCGTCACCCGGAGAGCGGGAGCGCGGAAACTTCGGTCGCTTCCAGCACCATGTTAGGTGCCGCAATAGAGTTTCAGGGAGGCTGCGCGCTTGCCAATCTCAACAGATCTCGCAACAGCGAAAGGGTTTTGCGTTGGGAGCTTACCGCCGCTTGATTGCATCATGACTTCGAGGGCTTGCTCGAATTCTGTCAGGTCGACAGTCTTCTTCTGCGCAAGAAACCAATCTGAGGTTTTCTGCCGTATCATGTTGCGAAATCCTGCCTCAACGGCGCCCTTGTCCTTGAGTGGAGCAACCACGCGCATGCGCGCGGGTTTCCCGTCGGAAGTGCAGCCGTAGATAAAAATGCCGTTCTTCGCGGCAATCGCGTTTGTGCTACAAAGCGAGAGCGCCCCAGCTATTAGTAATGTAGCAGTCAACGTGTTTTTCACAGTTGCCCCTCAAAATTTCCCCCAAGCATAACGTTCACTCAACGTCGAAACAAATTCAAGTTGTGCCCCTGGAAATCGCGACCACCCAAGGACCGCAGTCTATGCGGAGGGTGGTCGCCCTCACTTCGCCGCGAAGCCGGATGTTCTAGTTCGTTAGCCCATAAATTTACTGGGTTGAGATGTCCAACTTTGGCACATAAGTCGTTCGCGGATCGTTCTATAGCGTATGAGAGGCTGCTTCTCCTGGTTCTCAACCGATGCGCGACGGTATCAGGATCTGATCGCTTCATTTTTCCACTAATCCGAACGGGTTAGAAATCCACTTTCGTACTCGTCACGTTCTTACGTCGTTCGGCGAGTATTAGAGATTAAACTTTCAGTAGAAATTCAGGGTTTTCGTCGGAGTAGAGCAGCCCGGTAGCTCGCCAGCCTCATAAGCTGGAGGTCGAGGGCCCGTAACGAACACGCCGGGGAGCCCGGCCGCTGCCGCAGCGACGGCGGAATAGGTTCGGGGCCCGCCCACCAGAAGCCGTTCGCCGGTTAGGCTGCGTAGCCGGAAGGAAGACAAGCGGGAAGCCAACCGCACGTCGAGGCACCAGAGCACTCCAGCCCGCTTCGAGGCGGTGACGTCACCGCCGTGGCCTTCGAGAGATGAAGATGAAGGCAACCAGGGTCAGCAGCGCCACGATGGCGAATTGACCAGTGGCTTCGGCTTGGAAGCCGGGGACTGATAGTTTGAGGATATCTGTTGCAGTTTGCATGGCGCACCTTTCACCAAAAAAATCGGTGCTGCCTGCTGCCGCAATATGCCTGAAATGGTTGCCGCGACAAGTCGCCCTCTCACTTGTCGGTTCTTGCGTTTCCTTGCGTCTGATTGTCAGTTGATGACAGCTGTTGTCACCTGATGTCGTTTGATGTCGTTTGCGGAACGTTCGGTGCACCGCATTTTCTGGTCACATTTTCGTGAGCGAGGGTCGAGTTAGTATGAGGCCACGACCGCCATCCTCGATGTTCGACGACATCACCTCGCCAGCCTTCGCCCCGGCTGAAGACATGCCAGACTGGGTGGACGCAACGTTCCTCGACCCGGCGTCGCCGATCCACAACCCGGATCATCTCCACCTGAGCTTCGCCGACATCGGCTACCTTTGGACCACAGTCAGCAACAGCAAGAAGGGGCGCCGCGTCATCGGCCAGTGCGAGACAGGATCTCCGCAAGGCACAATGGGCAGGTGGTCATGCGCTCGCGCAGAGATGCAGGTGAAGCAGTGGTTCCGCCACGTCCCTGATTTCATCATCACGCTGGACGCCGATTACTGCCGAGAGTGTGGAGACGCCGAGTTCATGGCGCTGGTCGAGCACGAGCTCTATCACGCCGCCCAGGACGTCGATGCTTTCGGCGCGCCGAAGTTCAGCAAGTCGACGGGCCGCCCGGTGTTCGTCATTCGGGGACATGACGTCGAAGAGTTCGTCGGGGTGGTCCGTAGGTACGGGGCAGATGCTGCCGGCATCCGCGCCATGGTCGATGCAGCCAGCCAGAAACCCGAGATCGCCAGAGTGCAGATCGCACACGCATGCGGCACCTGCCAGCTTAGGGTCGCCTAGAGTATCTCGTTCACCTCGAACAGCGGCAGGGCCAAGCAGACCGATAGGACGTGCCAGGTTTCGCCCTCGATCGTGGCGCCGTCGTCGGCAGCTATCAGGGTGAGGTTAGGCGCGAGATCATCTCGTGCCTGTTCTAGCAGGGCGTGGCCCTCTTCAGCAGTCATGCCGTCCGGGTAGCGGACGATGTACCTTCGATGCTGGTGGTCTGCTTCAATGGTCATTTTGACGGGACTTTGACACAGCCATGGCGAAAGCGAAACTCTCTGACGAGGTCAAAACTTACATCGTGCAGGCCCTGGCGTGTTTCGATAGCCCTTCAGTGGTATCTGCGGCAGTCAAGAAGGAATACGGCCTCGAAGTGAGCCGGCAACTCGTCGAGAGCCACGATCCGAACAAGAAGGCAGCATCCGGCCTGGCGCCCAAGTGGCGCGTTCTCTTCGAGGAGACCCGCAAGACCTTCCTTGAGGACACCGCCTCGATCGCGATCAGCCATCGCGCCGTTCGTCTCCGCGCTCTTCAACGCATGGCAGACAAGGCAGAAAACCAGGGCAACATGGTGCTGGCATCATCGTTGCTCAAACAGGCGGCGGAAGAAGTCGGCGGCGCCTATACGAACCGACGCGAGATCACGGGCAAGGACGGCAAGGATCTTCCGACGCCGGTCTCTCCGGTGACGATCTTCCAGTTGCCCGATAATGGCAGGGGTTGAGCAAGGGCAGGGCGCCCAGACAATCATCCGGCCCCAGGCTGGCCCGCAGACACAATTCCTTGGTTCGCCAGCAGATATCGCGATCTATGGCGGGTCGGCAGGTGGCGGCAAGACGTGGGCGCTCCTCATGGAGCCGCTGCGCCATGTTGCCAACCCGCAGTTCGGCGCGGTCTTCTTCCGGCGCACGCTGGTGCAGGTCCGAAACGAGGGCGGCCTATGGGACGAGAGCGAGAAGCTCTATCCCAGCCTGAACGCAAAGCCGAAGGTGGCGCCGGATCTGTCGTGGACGTTCCCATCTGGGGCGTCGGTCAGTTTCGCGCACCTCGAACACGACAAGACGGTTTCGAACTGGCAGGGCTCGCAGATCCCGCTGATCTGCTTCGACGAGCTCACGCACTTCAGTGCCAAGCAGTTCTGGTATCTGCTGTCGCGTAACCGCTCGATGTGCGGCGTCAGACCGTATGTCAGGGCAACCTGCAACCCGGATGCGGATAGCTGGGTCGCCGAGTTCATTTCGTGGTGGATCGACCAGGATACTGGTCTGCCGATACCGGAGCGGGCGGGCGTCCTTCGCTACTTCGTCCGCATCGGCGATTCCATCATCTGGGCCGACCATCCGTCGGAACTCGCCGAGTACACGGCACCCGATGAGAACGGCAACCCGAAGCCGATCGAGCCGAAGTCGGTGACGTTCGTCCCGGCCAAGCTGACGGACAACAAGGCGCTGATGGCAGCCGATCCCGGCTACCTCGCCAACCTGATGGCCCTGCCGACGGTTGAGCGCGAACGCCTCCTCGGGGGCAACTGGAAGATTCGTCCGGCTGCCGGGCTCTTGTTCCAGCGCGGTTGGTGCGAGGTCGTCGATGCTATCCCAGCCGGCGTCGTCAAATGGATGCGCGGCTGGGACATGGCGGCAACGCCGAAGACAGAGGGTACCGACCCAGACGCCACGGCCGGTACCAAGATCGGCAAGCTGTCGGACGGGCGCTACATCGTGGCGCATCACTGCAACGACTTCCTGTCACCGTCAGGTGTCGAGCGGTTGATCAGGAACACGGCAGAAGCCGACGGCAAGGACGTGCAGATATCGCTGCCGCAGGATCCTGGCCAGGCGGGCAAATCGCAGGTCACCAACCTGACGAAGCTGCTGGCCGGCTTCACGGTACGGGCCACACCCGAATCCGGTGACAAGGTGACACGGTTCAGCCCGTTCTCTGCCCAGGCGGAAGCGGGCAACGTCCTGCTCCTTCGAGCGCCTTGGAATGCAGCATGGTTTTCGTCGCTCGAAGGCTTTCCTGAAGCGACACATGATGACGACGCCGACAGCACGAGCAGAGCATTCAATGCGCTTCTGAGCGCAAGCACGTTCACGCTGGCGAACGTTTAGGAGCGGACATGGGAAACATCATCGCTTTCGTCCGCGACAGCCTGACGAACATGGTTGCCAACATCGGCACCAGCCGGGACAAGGCGGCGTCGACCTTCTACTCGATGCCGGTGCTTTCGGACGAGGAACTGCTCAACGCCTACCGTGGCGCGTGGCTACCGCGGAAGATCGTGGATATCCCGGCATTCGATAGCGTCCGTGCCTGGCGCGACTGGCAGGCGAAGAAGGCTCAGATCGAGCTTATCGAGGCCGAAGAGAAGCGCCTCAACGTCAAGGGCAAGATCCTCGAAGCCAAGATCAAGGCTCGGCTCTGGGGCGGCGCTGCCGTCGTCATCGGTACCGGCGATCAGAACCTGACCGAGCCACTCGACGTCGAGCGCGTTGGCAAAGGCGGCCTGAAGTACCTCACGGTCATCTCGCGTCGCAATCTGACGGCGGGCGAGATCGATCGCGACCCGGCCTCCGAATGGTACGGCAAGCCCAAGGTCTACCAGATCAAGTCGACGGACGGCGTGCAGGTCGACATTCACCCGTCGCGCCTGGTCGTCTTCAACGGCGCCGCCCAGCCTGACGAGGAGATCGTCACCACGACCTATGCCGGCTGGGGCGACAGCGTGCTCCTGTCGGTCGTCGAGGCGATCAAGCAGGCCGACGGTACTGCGGCGAACATTGCCAGCCTCGTCTTCGAGGCGAAGGTCAACGTGATCCGCATCCCCGACTTCATGCAGAACGTCGGTGATGAGCGGTACCGCGCCAAGATCCTTGAACGCTACACACTGGCGGCCACGGCCAAAGGCATCAACGGCGACCTCCTCCTCGACAAGGAGGAGGAGTTCGAACAGAAGACGGCGAGCTTCGCCACACTCCCAGACGTGCTCATGTCGTTCATGCAGCTGGTATCCGGCGCGGCCGACATTCCGGCAACCCGGTTGCTCGGACAGTCGCCGGCAG
This sequence comes from Ensifer sp. Root278, assembly GCF_001429285.1. Classification (GTDB taxonomy): domain Bacteria; phylum Pseudomonadota; class Alphaproteobacteria; order Rhizobiales; family Rhizobiaceae; genus Ensifer. Next base: position 166,024 of record NZ_LMJJ01000034.1, on the reverse strand, counting down.
GGATGAACGCCACTGGTGAAAGCGACCTTCGCAACTACTACGATCGCCTGCAGGCCATGCAGGAGGTCGAGATGACACCGGCAATGATGCGCCTCGACGAGTGCATCATCCGCAGCGGGACCGGCTCGCGCGACCCGGATATCTACTACGAGTGGGCACCGCTCTGGGGCATGTCGGAGAAGGAAAAGGCTGACGTCTTCAAGACGAAGGCTGATGCCGCGCGCCAATTGGTGGGCACTTCGCCGGGACAGGAAATTATTCCTCGTGAGGCTGTGTCCGACGCTCTGGTTAATGCGCTCGTCGAAGATGGGTCGCTGCCCGGCCTGGACGCGGCGATCGAGGAATATGGCAAGCTGAGCGAGCAGGAGCCCTCCGAAGACGAGCTTGCGGCCGCAGCAGTCGCACAGTCAATTCAGGAGCGATGAACCCGATAGGCTCATCAAGAGGCCGAGAATATCACCATGAAAAGTGCGGCCCAGAGTAAGGCCGACAACTCGGCCGCCAACAGAAATCCAAATGTGGTGTCGCTCATACAATCCTCCCTAGGCAACCTCCATTGCCGGGAGCAACTATAGGGGAGAGACGACGGCTCCGCTACTAACTAAGACGCAAGCAGTGAGTAAATCAGAACGCCGACAGAACCCCAGAAACCAACTATTACCAGCGCCATCGCGGCAACCAAAACCTTTGTCACGACAAAACTCCTTCGACTGTTGTGCGGGTCCAAAACCTAGCCCAGCGCTGAAATTTTAGTATCGGACCATGGTCTGATCTCGCTGCTTGCGTTGACGGTGTGTCGGACCGCCATCGCCGCAGATCGTTTTTCTTCTGAGGTACTACTCATGAAATTTACAGACACTGCGCCGATCGCGGGCACGCGACGGACCGCCGACGGCTACCTAGTTGCTGAGGTCCGGACAGCGCGTACTGGCATCCAGGACTATGCCGGTCACGAGGTCGGCAAGCCTGAATTGCCGGTGGTCAAGGTCTATCGTCCGGCCGATCAGGTCTTCGCCCGCGACAGCCTCGGCAGTTACGCCCACAAGCCGGTGACGAACGATCACCCGACCGAAGTGGTCACCGCCGACACATGGAAGGCAGTATCGGTCGGCCAGATCGGCGATGAGGTGGCGCGCGACGGAGAATTCGTCCGCATCCCGCTCGTCGTTATGGACGCCGCGGCAATCAAGGCGATCGACGAGGGCAAGCGCGAGCTTTCCGCCGGCTACACCTGCGATCTCGCATGGGAGCCGGGCACGACGCCCGAGGGCGAGAAGTACGACGCCATCCAGAAAGATATCCGGATCAACCACGTCGCCATCGTCGAGCGTGGCCGCGCCGGATCGCAAGCTCGCATCGGCGACGGTGCGGGACAGTGGGGCGCCGCCCCGTTCACCAGTGATCAGAAACCGAAAGAGGAAAAGATCATGACCCTGAAGACGGTTACCGTCGATGGCATCCCGGTTGAAGTAACCGACCAGGGCGCCACGGTGATCGGCACGCTCCAGCAGCGCCTTGCCGACGCCGTTTCCAAGCTTACCGCCACCGAAACGGCACATCAGACGGCTCTGGCCGCCAAGGATGCCGAGCTGGCGAAGAAGGATGCCGAGATTGACGCCACGAAGGCCAAGGTGCTTTCCGACGCCGACCTCGACAAGCGCGTTCAGGCCCGCGCCGATCTCGTCGCCAAGGCCAAGGTTCTGGCGAAGGACGTCAAGACCGCGGGCCTGTCCGATGCCGCCATCCGCAAGGCTGTGGTCGTCGCCAAGATCGGTGATGCTGCGGTCGCCGACAAGTCGGACGCCTACATCGATGCCCGCTTCGACATGCTCGTCGAGGACGTGGCCAAGAACCCCAGCGATCCGTTCCGCAGTGTCGTCAAGCAGGGGCTGACGTCGGACGCGGACCTCACCGACTCCAACAAGGCTTACGAGGCAATGCTTGCTCGCGATCGTAACGCTTGGATGGGCAATCAGAAGGAGAACGCATAATGGCCTTCCCTCCCGTCTCCTATTCGCGTGATACCCCGGCCGGCTATCCCGGCATGATCGCGACCAGCGAGCCGCATTTCATCACCTCGATGATCGTTGCGGCCGCCTCCGGCAACATCCCGTTTGGGGTCGGCGTCATCTACGACACCGTCGAGGACACGGTGAAGCTGCCGGCCGCCATCGGCAAGTTCGCCGGCGTCGCCGTCGTCGATCGCACGCTGCCCTTCGCCAACGGCGAGGTCTACAAGCCGTACGACCAGATCAGCGTCATGAAAAACGGTTCGATCTGGGTCACTGCGCTTGTCGCTGTCGCCCAAGGCGATCCCGTCTACATGACGCCAACAGGCGGCTTCACCAACGTTTCCAACTCGTCGGCCAACCAGCTGATCGAAAATGCCGAATGGGCAAGCGTCACGAGCGGTACCAACCAGCTCGCGCGCCTGCGCCTGGGCGTCACCAAGTAAGGAGAACACAGATGTTCACCACTGACGCGCCCGCGCTGGCGCTGAACTTCCTCCGCACGGCTCAGAACTACATCGAGCCGGGCATCTACGCTCGCGAGTATCCGGATTTCCAGTATCGTGAACTGGTTCCGGTCGATAATTCGGCGCCGGACTGGACCACCGCCATCGACTTCTTCTCGATGGGCGACGACGTCGGCCAGGCGCGAGAGTTTGCTCCGGATGGAGATGACATCCCGTTCGTCGACTTCAAGCTCGACAGCGGCAACAGCCGTGTCTGGATGGCAGCAATCGGCTACCGGTACAATCTGCAGGAGCTTGCCCATGCCCAGGCCTATGGCATCCGCCTGCAGAACGACCGCGCTGATGCGGCCCGTCGCAAGTACGAGCAGTACGTCGACAACGTCGCATTCCTCGGCCGCTCCAAGCTCGGCATGCAGGGCTTGCTCAACACGACCTCCGTTACCGCACTCACCGCGGCGTACGGGGCGGGCGGTACGGCGACCTGGACCACCAAGACGGCCGACGAGATCCTCGCCGACGTCAATAGCGTCCTCGGTGTGATCTTCACTGCCTCCAACGGCATCGAGCAGGCAGACACCATCCTGCTCGACCAGGACCGATATGCACTCATCGCCACAAAGCGTCTCGACGCGACGATGACCACCACCATCCTGGAACACATCCAGCGCGCAAACATCTACACCATTCGGACCGGCCGGCCGCTGACGATCCGTGCCGTGTTCGGGCTGGAAAACGCTGGCGCCGGGAGCACCCACCGCATGGTGGCTTACCGCCGCTCGCCCGACGTCGTGAAGATGCACGTGCCGATGCCGCTGCGCTGGTTGCAGGCCGAGCAGCGCCTGCTGAAGTTCGAAGTGCCGGGCATCTTCCGCCTCGGCGGTGTCGAAGTTCGTCGTCCCGGCGCGATGCGCTACCTCGACGGCATCTGAGGAGTTTTCGCTATGTCCAAGATTACCATTCAGAATACGCGCCCGGGTGGCTTCGGCATCCCGGGCGGTCCGGTCATTGCCGGCGGCGGCTCGCTCGAAGTCGAAACATCAGACTGGAAGACGATCAAGGGTCATCCGGTGGTCAAAGCCTGGGTGGATGCCGGCCATCTGACCCTTGATGGCGACGAGGAGGGTGCTGACGAAGGCGACGGTTCGAAGTCCGTGACCGAAGTCCTCGCGATGGCAACCGACCCGAACGTGCAGTTCATGTCTTTCAAGGCAGCAGCAGCCAAGCTGCTCGGCGACAAGACGCCGGCCAAGAAGGACGAGATCATCGCCGCTCTCGAAGACCTGGCAACCAAGCCCTGAAAGCAAATGGGGCCGCTGTAAAGACAGCGAGCCCCCTCCCTACGCCAGCAGTGTGAGTGCTGGCGCTCCCTGCTGTGAGCAAGAATGCACCGCCTTTATTGATGAAAGACTAATGTAATCTGAGAGGAATGACATGGCCGGATATGGCGATAACGACGGCTTCACGGCTTACGCTACGGCGGCCGGCTATGTCTTCCCCGATGGCACGACCGATGCTCAGAAGACCGCAGCGCGCCAGCGCGGTTCTCTGGTGATCGATCGGTACGAACCTCGGATCAATGGTCACCGCACCGGCGGATATGCCCAGGAGCGGGCATGGCCACGCACCGGCGCGTCCACCTATCACGGGGAGGCGATCCCATCGGGTGAGGTGCCAACCCCCATCATCAACGCTTCCTATGAGGCGGCATTCCTCGAACTGACGAACCCGGGCAGTCTTTCGCCCGTTGTCACCGGCACATCTACGGTCAAGCGCGAAAAGGTCGGGCAGCTTGAAGTCGAGTATGCGACTTCGTCGTCGACCGACATCGACGATGTGGTTGCACTGGCAACGCCGGTCGTCACCGCAATCGAGGGTCTGCTCTGGCCGTTCCTGACGCCGATCTGGCCCGGGGCGCTGGTAGTCTGATGGCCAACCCGCTTTACGCCCGTCTGCAAGCCACGGCGCAGCGCCTCATTGCCAAGTTCGGCCAGGTCGGCGTCGTCACGCGCATCACTCCTCCCGACAACGTTCTCGGCGGCGAGCCCGTGACCACGCCATACCCGGCAACACTTGTCCCGATGGCCTACGAGGCCCGCTACATCGACGGCACCACGATCAAGACCGGCGACATGCAGATCTACATCTCGTCCGTCGGCCTGGCGATCGAGCCGACCGTCGGCGACGTCGTCACGGCCAGCGGCAACGACTACGCCGTCATCGCCGGGGATCCGAACAAGTTCGACGGCATCACGCCGGTTGTGTTCATCGTGCAGGGAAGAACTCGCTGACCGGCGGCTTAGGGCATCTCGATCACGATGTCGTCGATGAGGTGCGCTTTTCCGTCTACTAATTCTACGAGGGACGCGTCTGAAAGCTGATCAAGTACTGTGGTTACATCGATATGCGCAGGCGTATGCGGATTTTGCCAACGACGTTTCGCGATTGCTTTTACGATCTCGGGCTCGGTCGCGTGTGCGCCACACTCATATACCGCTCTTAGCACGATGGCATGCTCTGGCTTTAGCGGTACGACCATTTTCGCCCTCGCGTCCCAAATGATCGCCAGGACAGCGAATGGCGTCAACCACGGCAGCTGCGCCGCGGAGACTGTAGCGAAAACGGCATTTGGTAAGGTCGTGCCCATAACAGAGCGCCAGTTAACGATGAGGTTTCTTGGTCGAATGTAAAAGCCGGCGGGCTCCTCTCCGGCCAAGACAATTTGGTGCTCATTGCCACTAGACTCATCAAAATAGTGGTCGGCTTGGCTTTCTGTCTCCCTAACCAGCAGTTTCTCCAGGATCGCAATATCTGCGGCACTCGTAGCGATCCCTGCGTTTGTGAGTGGTTCTGCAGCGACATCGGCAATCATGTTTTTGCCCCGTTCGATTGGACCCGAAGAAGCTCAGATAATGCCACAACTTCCCGAATAGTCGACTTGTGCGACCGGGGTGCGAAGAAAGACCCTATGACATTTGATGACCTGATTGCCACCTTCGAGCCGAGACTTGCCGCTGCATTTCGAGAGGCTTTCGACGAGATCCGCTCGTCCATCGTCCTAGCACGCGTCATTGAGCGGCTTGATCGTGGTGATATCAACGGCGCGGTCGAGGCAATGCAGATCGAGCCCGAAGCCTTCTCGGCACTCGAAATCGCCCTGCAGGAGGCCTTCAACGCTGGCGGCACGAACGCAATCGGTGAGCTGCCGAAGGTGACCGACCCGCAGGGCAACCGGGTCATCTGGCGCTTCGGCGTTCGCAACCCGGCCGCCGAGGCGATCCTGCGCGAGTTGTCGTCGACCATGGTCACCCACATCACCGACGACCAGCGGCAGGGCATCCGCCAGGCGCTGGAAGCCGGACTTGCCAGAGGCGCGAACCCGCGCTCGACGGCGCTCGACGTTGTCGGCCGCGTCAACAGAGTGAGCAAGCAGCGTGAGGGCGGCGTTATCGGCCTGACCCGTCACCAAATCGCGTTCATCGAGCGGGCGCGCCTCAATCTCGCGTCGGGCGACCCGAAGCTGATGGGCGAGTACTTCGAGCTTAAGACCCGCGACAAGCGCTTCGACCGCACCATCGCGGCGGCTATGCGGGAGGGGAAGCCGATCACCGGCGACGCTCTCACCAAAGTCCTCGGCAGGCTGCGCGACAAGAACCTGCTTCTCCGCGGCGAGATGCTGGCGCGCACTGAGACTATGATGGCGCTCGGCTCGGCCCGCGACGAAGCGATCCGCCAGCAGATCGAAGGCGGCAAAGTTCAGGCGCAGGACGTCACCAAGATATGGCGAGATGCTGGCGACAAACGCGTGCGTCACACGCACCGCGTCTTGAATGGCCAGGCAGTAGGCATAGACGAGGTGTTTCAGAGCCCATCCGGAGCGCTCCTGCGCTACCCGGGCGACCCGCGCGCGCCGGTCAGCGAGATCGCGGGCTGCCGTTGCCGGCTTGAATACAAGATCGACCACATCGGCGCCGTCGCGCGCCGTTTCCGTGCGGAGGCCGTCTGATGGCGACGCTGTCGTTCAGCGCAGCGGTCGCTCAGTGGGCCGACAAGATCGAGGGCGCGGTCGAAGCGGTCTTTAAAGAAAGCGTGCAAGAGGTCGTTGAGGAGATGCAGACGCCCGTCGGGCAGGGCGGGCGAATGCGCGTCGATACTGGCTTTCTGCGCGCCTCCCTGCTTGCGTCTTCGACGTCGATGCCGGCCATCAACGCCTCGTCCAAGCCAACCGAGGGCAGGGCATATAGTCCCGACTTCGCTCAGGTGGAAGCGGTGATTGCGGGCGCCGACATCGGGGATACGCTCTACTTCGGCTACACCGCAGCATATGCCGGCCATCGGGAGTATGGAGCAAACGGGCAGCCTGCCGACGGCTTTGTCCGGATGGCCGCTCAGAACTGGCCGATCATCGTGGATCGGAAGGCGGCAGAGTTGAAGTCTCGTCTGGGACTTTAATCGCGGCATTCACCTCGGTTCCGTTCTCGATGGAGACCAGCAGGCCAAGTTGAAGCACGGACAGTGCCTTGCGCGCCGCTTTGAAGGTGGTGTCGCCTCGCACTGTCGCGCCGTCGCCGCGTCCCAATGCCAGCAGGGCGTCGTGGATACGCTCGTAGACTTCATCGTCGCTGAGAGGCGGCTTTTCAGACATAGGCAATCGATACATGGCGACCGGTACCGACGCAATCATCTTCAAGGCGCTGACCGATCGGCTGCGGGCCATGCCGCAGGTTTTGCCGATAGCCGGCCCGAACGTCGTCTTTCCGGCGGCGGGACAGCCTACGCCGGCAAAGTACCTGCGCCTGTCCTTCATGCCCAACCGGACGCGTCAGATCACCATGGGCGACGATCCGCAGCAGAAGCGAGGGTTGTTGCAGGTCTCGGTCGTCTGGCCGGTCGGGCAGGGCATCATCGACGCGCTCGCGGTGGTCGACCAGGTCGTTGACCACTTCAAGAACCAGACACTCTTCGCCTCTGGCGTGAGGATCACGATCAGCAGCGAGCCTTGGGCGGCTGGCCCACTCCAAGAGGACGACCGGGTACAGATCCCCGTCTCCATTCCCTACCACGCCTTCGAACCGGAGAACTGACATGGCAAACAAGGCAACGAAGAAGGGCAGCAAGGTCTATGTTTGCGCGCTCGCCCAGAATACCGATTTGATCCAGTCCGCTTATGTGGCTCTAACCTGGGTGCAGGTCGGCAAGGTCGGCAACGTCGGCGATTTCGGCGCCGACAGCACGATGAACAGCTACAACACGCTCGACGAGCCGGTGACCCAGAAGCAGAAGGGCACGGCGAACGCCGGCGACCCGCAAATTGAGGTCGCGTCCGTCTTCGATGATGCCGGCCAGATCATCCTGCGCACCTTCGGCGACCCTCTCAACCTCGACAATATGGCGATCAAGATCGAGCGCAACGACGGCGGCGCCGGGAAGACGAACACGATCTTCTACAGTCGCGGCGTTGTTTCCGGCCCGCTCTACCCGGGCGGCGGCTCCGACGACTTCGAGCTCGAGCGCTTCACGATCGGCCTTAACCAGCTACCGATTCGCGTCAACCCGACCATCATCCCGTAATCTGAAGGTGAACCATGGACATTTCCAAGCTCGTCAATTCTGAACAGCTCTACGAACTGAAGCTCACCGGCCCGGATACGGACGAACCGATCGGCATCCGCTTCATGATCCGCTCGACCGAGAGCGACGCCGTCAAGCGGATCGCCCGCCAGCATAGCGACAAGTTCCTCGCCAGCCGCAAGAAGAAGCTGACGGCATCCAAGGTCGAGGCCGAGTACCTGGACCGGGCGGCGGCCGCGATCGCTTCCTGGGACTGGGGCGATCACGATTGGAAGGGCGAGAAGCCCGAATGCAACTTCGAGAAGGCCCGCGAGGTGCTGGAAGAGGCCGGCTGGATCTATGATCAGGTCGCATCTGCCGCGGAGGATCGCGCAAATTTTACGAAGAGCTCGGCGAGGCCCTAGCCGAGGCGGTCGCCGTCATCGCTCGATATGACAGCGTCCGAGATAAGGATGGCGAGACCAGGCGGGAACGCAATGAGGCGTTCGAGACTGAAAGTCCAGACGCAGAGGTGCCCGAACACGGCACCTTCATCTGGGATTGGTTCTGGGAACTCCGGCAGTCACAGCCGCCGGGCTTCTCGGGGCCGGTACCGGTTTCGAACCTTGATCTGATCGCCTGGTGCCAAGTCACGGGCAACATTGTCACACGCGAAGAGGCCTCAATTCTCAAGGCGATCGATGCGTGCTTTTGCGCTGAGATCGAGAAAGAGAGTGAGGCGATTAGAGCCAGAGAAGCTGCAAACTAACTGTCGGATGGCCCACCGTTCTTTGTCTTGGGTTTCCCTTTCAGTTCGACGACGCGGGCGCGGATCTTCTCCAACAATTCACGGGCGTCTTTCTGGACAAGCAACGCTTTCTCGATCGCATCGTCGGAACCGTAAATTGCGATAGAATCTACAACCCGGTCCACGCGGCGGAGTTGAGTCTCCGCTTTGCGCTCGATCTTCCTGAGCTCAGTGATGTTGGCTGCGGTGTCAACGGAGGCCGCTAATGCGGCGATAATCTCGGGTTCGTTGGAAACAAACTCCTCGCGTTGTTCCTCTTCCTTTTGGCGACGCTCTTCACGACGCTGCTCCGGCAACGATTGGTGTAGCGAGGGTAGGCGGTTCATGTGCCGGAGCGCTTCCGTCTTCGCTATGTCGACAGTCTCATACGGTTCGGAAAAATACGGTTCACGTCGATCGTTCGGGTCACCGATAGTGAATTTCCACCCACCATCGGATTCGAACACGGTGACGTTCTTGCCCTTGTAAACCTGAGTCGGGTTTCCCTTCTCGGAGGCACCCCATTCCTGTCGACGAGGCAGCGATTCTTGGTGCGCTTTCGGCGGTCTAGACTTCTGAAATAGATAAATAGCAGCACCTGCTGCGACCAATAAGACCAACCAGAAAATGCTAGCCTCCATTCGTGTGCGTCACCTTCGATCAAAGTGAAACACGCGTGTTGATTGATGTCGAGGCTCTAATATCCGCCTGGGCGAGAATAGGCACTTCGCCTACCGCACTTGTTCCCGATGGGCTCGGTGCTATTTATAAGGCATGTAGCTCGATCCGCCCCACACGCTCTGGTTCGGGAATGTAGCTTTCGCCGCCTCTCTGGCTTGGTCGAGTTTCTCGCTCAACGCGGTATCCGAAACAGCCTCGAACACCGGGTCGTCGAGTTTTGATCCCGATGGAAGAGCCTTTTTTAGATCTAGCGCGGCGCGGATGGCTTCAGTAACGCACACCGCAGTACCGATGGTGTTGCCCTTGTTTCGCTCGGCACATTTCGTTCGCAACGTTTGAGCCGCCGTCGGGTAAAGGTTCTCGAATGCGTCTAGTGTTTTGACGGCCACATGTGCATCGGGCAAGCACTCAGCGACCCCGACGAAAGTCCCCGTTGTCGCTTTGCAATAATCCACGGCTCGCGGATCGGCTTTTTCATCTGCCGCCTGGGCTAAGCAGACGTTCGCCAGAAAAATCAAAATCGCAACCGCAGTGCTGCGCATGAATCATCCTCCGATTGAAACGGCGGGACGATAGCGCACGTTCTCCGAAAAGGAAAAGCCATGGCAGACATCGCCCAACTCGGTATCCAGGTAAAGACGGACGGGACCGAGCGCGCCACGACGGAACTGAACAAGGTATCCGGTGCGGCGGCGCGGGCGCAGGCCGAGGTTGACGGACTGACCACCGCAAATCGTGGTGTGACTGGCGCGGCGTCAGCTGCCGCGAAAGCATATGCCGCCGAGGGCACCGCCGCTGCGGCGGCATCGAAGCAAATCCATTTGATGAACGTGGCGGCGAACCAGAACAGTCACAACGCGGGGGGGAGGGGCAATCTCGCCAACATCGCCGCTCAGTTCCAGGATATTGCCGTTTCCGCCCAGATGGGCATGGGGCCGATGCAGATTGCGTTGCAGCAGGGAACTCAGCTCGCCGCTGTGTTGTCGACAATGGAGAACCCAGTGCGGGGGCTCGGTGAAGCATTCCTGTCGGTCATATCGCCGGTAAGCCTGATCACAATTGGTCTGATCGCACTCGTGGCCGCTTTGCTGCAGTTCGTAAACTGGTCGAAGCTCGCCCAGTCCGCGCTGATAGGCCTAGCCGACGTGTTGGAGCCGATCGCCCCCTTTGCGATCGGAGCGGCAGGGGCTTTGACCCTGCTGTACGCTCCCACCATCGTCGGGGGTATTGTTTCTTTGATCGCTCTGCTCGGTCGCCTTGTCGTACAGTTGGGTATTGTTGCCGGCGCGTTCGCCTTGGCAAACCCTGCGATTGCCTTCGTTGCGGGTATTACCGCAGCTGTCGCCGCGGCCATCGTTTTCCGCGACGAACTGAAGGAGATCTTTGGGCGCGACATCGTCGCCGACGCGAAAAACGGCATCAATACCGTCATCGGCGCATTCATTGGCGGCTACGAAGCTATCAAGGCGGTATGGGGACGGCTCCCTGAAGCGATCGCAGATTTCGTCTATTCGACCGCAGACATGGTCATTCGCGGTATCGAGAGCATGGTTCAGAAGGCCGTAGATGGCCTCAACAACCTGATCAACAACTATGCGCTTTGGATGGAATCCATTGGGCAGCCGCTTAAGAATTACAACGACTTGATCATTGAGCCCGTGAAGTTCGGGCGTATAACCAACTCCAACTCCGGAGCTCTAGGCTCAGCCATGGAGGCCGCCCGCGATGCCTACAATTCCGCTCAAGGAACTGACTATGTCGGCGGCGTGGTGGACGCCATCGGTCGAGGCGCGTCGGCTGCCTCTGACAAACTGCGCGAGCTCGCTAAAGGCCTGACCGACGTCGACGAGAAGTCGAAGAAGCGCGCTGGCAAGAGCGAGCAGGAAAAATACGCCGACATCGTCGCCGGGGCGAAGCGCCAGATCGCAATGCTCGAGGCGGAGCGGGACGCAATGGGCCTCACAGAACGGGCGGCGGCCGCGCTCCGATATGAGCAGCAGTTCCTGAACGAAGCGCAGCAGCGCGGCATCTCGCTCACTGACGCCCAGAGGAGCGAACTGGCTGGCCTCGCCGAGACCATGGCGTCGATCGAGGAAGAGACTCGGCTGTTGGGCCAGGCGCTCGACTTCGGCAAGGTGCTCACCCAAGGCTTTTTCGATGACTTCTTCGCCGGTATCGAGCGCGGAAAGTCGATATGGCGATCCTTTGGTGACGCGGCACTCGGGGTCCTCGATCGCATCGCAGACAAGCTGCTGACCGACGTCATCGACGCCGTGTTCACGGTCAGCAATGCGGGGAAGGGTGGCGGTGGCCTGTTGGGACTGCTCGGCGGCATCTTCGGTGGCGGCTCATCGTCTGCCGATCCTTGGGCAGGTCTGCGCGGATACGCGACCGGCACCTCGTCGGCACGACCCGGGGTCGCTTGGGTCGGCGAGAAGGGGCCTGAGCTGGTCCGCTTCAAAGGCGGCGAAGAGGTGATCCCGAATCATCGCCTGTACCGGCCAGCAAACACCAACGCACCCGCACAAAGCAGTTCGCCCGCTCAAGCGCAGCCGATGCAGGTCGTCCTTCGCGTCATCGGGGAGGAAGGTCCGATGTTCCGGCCGACAATCCGATCCGAGAGCGAGAACGTGACCATCGAGAACATCCGCGCCTACGATCAGGGCAAGCAAAACGAGTACGACAACGGCGGTGAGGTCTACTGATGCCGGATCCAGTTCCTCTTCCGAAATTCACCGACGGACGGAAGGATTGGGCCGAATGCAGGTTCGACCCAATCCAGCCTCGCAATAGTGATCAGATGGAAGGCCGCCGAACCGAAAGCCAGACGTTCGGAACGCCCTATTGGGTCGCCAGCTACGTGACCCGTCCGCTGCTTCGTCCTGAGTTTGGCGTCATGGATGCTTTCATGATGCAGCTTGACGACAATGGGCAAACGTTCTTGGCTCATGATGTCTTCCGGCCCCGACCTCTAGCTCACGACACGGGTCTCCCGCTTTCCGGCACCAAAGCCGGGGGTGGGGCTTTCAACGGCGATGCCGTCCTTCAAGCAATCACGAACCCGACCACGATCGTAGTTTCCGGGCTTCCTGCTGGGTTCCGTCTGTCGGCCGGGGACTACGCCGAGATCAGGAAGAGCCAGCTTGTGCGGTCCCTGCATCGGATCATCGCGCCGGCGACCGCAAACGGAAGCGGCGTCGCGACGCTGACGATCCGATACGGCCTGGATACCGGCGTCTTCAACACAACTTGCACCGTTCATTTCGAGAAGCCTTCGTGCACCATGCAAATCGATCCCGGCAGTTACGACGGGAAGAAATCATGGGCAAACCGCTCTCCCTCGTTCACAGCAACTGAGGTTTTCTACTCATGAGCATTCTTGATCCCGCCGTCGTCGCTGCTCTTGAGAGCGGGCATATTTCACGTATCGACCTGATCCGCTTCGATTTGCCCGGCAAGACGGTTGGCTATCATCGGGGCGGTCGGCCCTACACTTACAATGGGCTGACCTACCTGCCGAACCGGTTCATTCAGCCGGGGGAGATGCGCAGCGCGCTCGGGGTCTCGGTCACCAGCCGAACGGTGCGCTTCTCGAACATCCCGGTCACGGATCCCGAGGATGCGATTGCGCAGCTTGAACTTTATGACTACCCCAACTCTCCGGTCATCATCACGCATCTCGCCGGCGTGCCGAACAGCGACCAGGTGCTCGGCATCCTTGCCTCCAGTATCTATGAGATTGACAACGTCCGCTACGAGAAGGGCGCTGTCGATGACAACGGCACTCGCACGCTCTCGGTCACAATCGAGCTTCAGCCGCCCGGTCGGTCGGCGCGAGGTCAGACGCTGGTGAAGCGATCTCAGGCCGAGCAACAATTTGACAATGACGAAACCGACACGGGGCTCGAATATGTCGCCACAGTCGGAACGATCCCAGAAGAATGGGGACAGGTTTCACGGTAAGGAGGTCTATGGTTGGCCGTAGCGCACGCGTTTTAGCACGTCGCGAGGATTGTTCGTGACGTCGGAATTATAGAACCGCGATCCAGTGATCGTGTTGCCATCGTCTCGCAGACGGAGGTGCAGGTCTTTGGAACTGCCGCAGCCAGATGAGTCGATCATTGCGAGAACCTTCATTACCTCGTCGGGCGTCTTTTCATCCAACCTGACCATGGCGGGAAACAAAGGAGCGCAACTCGCGCCGTTGTCGCGAACGAGCTGTCCTTGCCGATCGAACAGGTAGGTGAAACGTGCGCGATCGCGCTTGTGCGATCCACGATGGGCATTCCCCCACATGGCATAGAGATAGGGGGCCACGGTGATGACCGACCCGAGATCATTTGACGGCCCCAGCGCCTCAAGCTCGAGAACCACAGAGTAGAGACGGCTTCCGCTCAAGGGCGAATCCAACGCGAGGGAGTAGGTCCGGCGGACACCTTCTCGTTCGTCCAGATGGGTAATTTGTATTGTCTGCAGGTAGGGTGCCTTGGCAAAATCCGGGAGTTTCGGGTCTTTGCGGTTGTTCAGGCTTCGTGTCGTTTCGGAGCGTTCCCAACCCTTAAAGTCCCTAGCCAGCAGGGCCTCCAGTTCACCGATAGGCATCCCCAGTTTGAAAACCGAACTGGGTAACAAGTCTGCGGGCGTCACGGACTGCCCGTCGGCGACCACGCTGGTAGGGGCCGCTGCCGGCGACCCCGGCAGCAACGAAATTGCGACTACGGCGAGCGCTGCAACGATATAGCGAAGCACAGCAGATCCTCTTGTATTTCGACCAGTCACGGCAAGCGAGCCGCCCTGGTTGTCTAATTGCAATTCATAGTCGTGTCATCGAGAGAGTTCATGGAACGGTTTCGTATCGGATCGGCCACGCTCGAGCGTGAGCTGTCGACCCCCTATGCCTATGGCTTGGCCGATTGCTTTCACCTCGGCTGCGCCATGGCGGACGTGTTGCACGGCACATCGCTCGTCGAGAAATATCGCAGCGCCTACAAGACCCTGAGGGGGGCGCATGTCGCGCTGCGCCGACGCGGATTTTCGAGCCTTGTCGATTTCTGGTCAGCTGAACTTGGTCAGGAACCGGACGGCGCCGCGTCGGCGCAATACTTCGACCTGGTCATTCTGCGTCTTGCCGATGGCGCCGAGCATGTCGGCGTCTGCAACGGCCTGCGCTTCACCACCAAAACCGAGAGAGGCCGTTCCGATCATGGCCTTTCCGACGTCATCGCGACCTTTCATCTCGGATAGTTCCTAAATGGCAATATTCTCTGCAATCGGCACGCTGCTGGCGGGCACGGCGACACTGTCGCTGTTCGGCGCCTCCATCTCTGTCGCGAAGCTGATTGGTGGCGCTCTGGCTTTTGGCACCAAATTCGCCTTCTCGAAAGCGACCCAGCCGAAGAAGCAGAAGTTCACTGCCGTTCAAGGGCAGGTGCAGATGGGCGGCGACGTTCCTGCCGGTTCGCTTTTCGGCACTGGCAAGACGAAGGGACACCGCGCCTACTACGCCAAGTGGGACAAAGGCAACAAGATGAATGCCGACGTCTTCATTCTGGCCAACGGCTGGTGCGATGGGCTGGAGCCGTACGTCTATATGTTTGGCGCGAAGGCTAATCTTGTTGCGAAGCCTGTGGTTGGCGGGGAAGCCGCTCGCTACTTCGTCGAAGGCTACATTGATGGCGACGGCAACAGCTCGATCGATATTCGCTTTTATGACGGTCGACCGGGGCAGGTGGCTGATGCCGAGCTTGTCTCAAAGACTGCCGCTCTGGGCAATTCGTGGAAAGCGACAAGCCGTCTGAGTGGCTTCTGCTACGTCGTCGTCTACCGTTACTATCATCTCAAGTTCTTCCGTGATGCTGGCAGGGGGCGCCCGGACTTTGAATGGGTGTTACGCGGCCTTCGCGAATACGATCCGACGAAAGATTCCACGGTCGCGGGCGGCAACGGCCCGCAGCGTCTCAACGATCCTTCGACCCATGTGCACACACTCAATCCGGCGATCCATCGCCTCAACTATCAGCTTGGGCTCCGAGGTCTGCGCTCTGGCCGCACGATTGTGGGCGAGGGCAAGAGCCTCGGCCAACTCGATCTCGCGTCCTATTTCACGGCCATCAACTATTGCCGCACGCTGAGAAAGGGAAAGCCGGTCTATCAGTGTTCGCTTTGGGTGGACGGCGATACCGACCATACCGAAGCGCTGTCTGCCTTCGATGACGCGATGGCGGGTTATAGCGTCAACAGGCGCGGCCTTTCCGGCGTCATCGTCGGCGCGCCGCAGATCCCTGTTCTCGACATCACGCCGCAGGACATACCGGCGAAGCGCGCTAAGCAGAAGCAGCTCCGCAAGTCGGCCTTTGCGCTCTACAACCATCTATCCGGCCAGTTCACCTCTCCGGATGCTATGTGGAATCCGGAAAGTCTGAAGACAGTGGTCGTCAATGCGGACGTTGCCGCCGACAAGCGCCCGCGGCAGACGTCCAACGACTTCCTTCAGGTGCACGACGCCGACGTCGCTCAATATCTGCTCAGCATCCGCTATCGCCAGAACCGCAAGGGTGGCACGGCGACGGTCCCCGTCAGCCGTCGCGTGGGCTTTGCAGTGCAGGAAGGTGAATGGGTCACCTACGAAGGCAAGACCTGGATGGTCGCGGAATGGCGGCTCTCGGAGCAGTTCGAAGGCACACTCGAACTCACCGAGGCGGGCGCCGACATCTATGACGACGCCGACATCGAGCCGGGCCCGATCGTCATTCCGCCCGTCGCACCGATCAATCCTTCGCAGCTGTTCACGGTGCAGAACTTCAATGTCCTCGGGGGCATGATCCAGGGCGGAAACGGCTATGATGTACCGGCGCTCGAATTCGTCTGGGACCCGCCGGATGATCCGACCATGACCGACGTGCTCTTTGTCTATCGCGTCGACGGGACCATCGAAGAGTTCACCGATCAGTGTGCGGAGCCGGAAACCGGTCGGTACCGGACTACGAAGAACGTCCTATCGGACAAGGTCTATGTGGCCCGGGCGACAATCAAGACCAATCCCGATCGCTTGCGGACTTTCACGCCATGGCGGACCACGGCAACCGCCACGGGGTCGATTAGCGTTCAGGTCGGCCTCGGTCAGGTTCTTGACGATGTGAAGAACCGCTTCGAAGAGCTTCAGGGCGAGTTCGACGGCGTTTGGCGAAAGTTCGAAGACCTGACGACCGCGTTCTCAATTGAGGGCGCGGTGGGCGAGATCAAGCGGCAGGAGTTGAAAGCTGCCGTCGGTGACGCCTTTGCGCAGATTATCGAAGAAAGGCGCGTGCGTGCTTCTGATGACGAGGCGATCGCCCAGCTCTACACGGCGCTGACGGCGACCGTGGGCAGTAATCTGGCGCGGTTGATCACCGAAGAGACGGCGCGAGCAACGGCCGATAGTGCGTTGGCGAGTTCGATCACCTCGCTCACCGCTCAGGTCGATACCAATCTCGCGCGCCTGGTTACCGAGGAAAGCACAAGAGCGAGCGCGGACAGTGCCTTGAGCACTTCCGTCACTCAGCTCGATGCCACAGTCGGCACCAATCTGGCACGGCTCATCACCGAGGAGCAGACGCGCGCCAATGCCGATAGCGCATTGTCGACCAGCATCAACGGCGTGAGCGCTGATGTGAACGGTCGTTTCGCCGGCGGGCTGGTGAAGTTTCAGGCGGCAGCCGATCAGTCGGGCGTGAATGCCCGATTCTCGGTCATGCTCCGGGCGACCCTCGCAGACGCGTTCAAGGACAGTGGCTTCTACATCGAGATCTACACTGAGGGGGGCGTGCTCAAATCACGCTTCGCGGTGAAGGCCGATCAGTTCGTCGTCTGGAACGGTGGCAGCAACGCCTTCCTGCCGATCGTCATCGAGGCCGGCGAGTTGAAGCTCAACATAGCAAACATTGGCCTGGTCCGCTCCGGGCGCATCCTGTCCCAGAACAACAAGATGGACATCAACCTCAACAACGGAACGATCGAGATCTATAGCTGATGGTTCGCACAATGATTGGTGTCGATAGCACCGGCGCCGGCTGTATCAAGATTATGAAGAGCGACGCTGACGACCCGCGCACGACGCCGGATAGTCAGCGTTGGAAGTTCTTCTACAACAGCAAGGTGGGCATTCAAGCGAACTTGTGTGACGTCTGGGTCGTGAACACGTTCCAAGCCGGCAACGGCGTCACCTACTATCCACCGGGAAGCAATTCCGCGACGTTCACATACATGTCGCTCACCGTTGCGCAGGGAACGCTCTGGGGCTTTCGTAACACGGTGTTCCCTACGCTCCGCTACAATGTACCGCTGTTCGACGTGAAGGCGAAGAAGGGCGGTGGCAGTAACGTCTACAACCAACAGATGGTCGCCTGGACCGACAGTGGTGAATATTACAACGGGCAAGGTGGGTACTATGCGGTGGGAAATTACGCGCAATTCGGATGGGCGCAGAACCTCGTTCTCAACAATTCGCTTGGAAATTTTGCGTACGGGGCAGCGGTCATTGTCACCCCGAATGACACGATCGACGCGTTCAACAAGTT
This sequence comes from Ensifer sp. Root278, assembly GCF_001429285.1. Taxonomy (GTDB): domain Bacteria; phylum Pseudomonadota; class Alphaproteobacteria; order Rhizobiales; family Rhizobiaceae; genus Ensifer. The sequence continues at coordinate 147,978 of NZ_LMJJ01000034.1, read as the reverse complement.
CCGCTCTCGCGACAAGCGGCTGGTTGTCTGGAATTTGCCCGGAGACAATACCGAGCCGGATGACGCGCCGGTTCTCGCCCCGAACGGCAGCAAGACGATCAAGATTACGTCTACGGAAATGAAGATCGCGAAACCGGGATACAACGTGGATACGGCGACCATTCAACAGATGGCGTTCGATCCCTCGAGGCTCCCGGTCAAAGTCATCGCAGCCGCGGATATCTCCCTTCCTGCTGGTATCAGCTACTACAACACCGGCATTTCCCTGCCGGATACCATCGCGCTCGACGTTCATTTCTACGACAGTGCGACGATCATGTACCCGTCCAATCCGCAGGTGCTCGATTTCGGCGCCGAATACTGGTTTGACGGGACGAACATCGGCTTCAACGCATCCAAGGCGATGCGCGCCCGGTTCATGCTCTATCTGGAGGATACCAGCGCGCCGACCGGTGGGAGCAACAAGGTCCTGCGGAAATTCACCGAGGGAGGCGTGGACGTGGTCCAGTTCCTTCGTCCAGGCTCAGCGAACCCACCGTCGTGGAAGGACATCGTCATCGATAGTCGGCGTCCTCAGGTCCAGATCCTGGCGCAGGGGTACTTTGCGGTTGGCGCCGGCAACGACCTGATTACCGACATTCCGTTCGATGGGACGGGCATGTTCCCGATGGTGAAATACCTCACACAACACGGCGCGGGGAACGGTGCGAGTCTCGGGCAAAACAACCTGCCGATGTCGTGGAGCGCGCTGTGGCGCCTGCCGTTCGTCAAGCGCCTGCGCTACGTCTACAATTTCAACCAGCTGCACGCGGGCGAGAGCACCTACTGCGAACTGACTGCGAACAAAGCCCGGTTCCACACCTTCGCGGGCAACGTCGGCGATTACTACAATCGCAGTGACAGCCCGGGCAACTGGCACACCTCGGGCGCCTACGCGCCTATCGGCATCCGCTACTACATCTTTGGAATTCCAGCTTAGGAAGCTCCCAACATGACTACTCCTTACACGACAGGGACAATCACCCTGACGAATGGCAGTGCCGTGGTTACCGGCGTGGGCACAGCCTGGCAGACGGCGCTTATCGCCGGGGGCACGATCTTCGTCGATGCCAGTGGAAACTCGCTGCCGATCCTCTCGGTCGACAGCAACACCGCGATCACGGCGGCCGTCAAATGGCGTGGTGCGACCGGCACCTACGCCTATGCGATTGTGCGGGACACAGCCTATGGCGAGCAGACCGTCGCTAATGCCCAGGCGCTTGCGACCTACCTGCAGCGACTGGACAACGCTTCCCTGTCGTCGATTGCGTCGCTGGCGCCAGCGGTTGATCGGCTGCCGTACTTCACCGGGAATGCAGCAGCAGCGCTTGCCACGTTCACAGCCTTCGCGAGAACGCTGCTCGACGATGTGAATGGCGCGGCCGCCTACGGCACTCTGGGCGAAATACCCAACGCGCAATTGCCGATAAGGCTTCGCCAAAGTGGTGGCGCCAACGTGGTCACCAATGCCGACGACGCAGGCGACTTCGGGATAGCCTTTTGTGATGCCACCGCTGCCAATATCCCGGTTGCTGCGGCTGGTATGCTGTTCACGCTGTCGGTCTTTTCGAACTCGAAAGCGCAGTACTACTTCAGGGTTCCTGACGGGCGCGTCTGGTTCAGAACGCAAAGCACGACTTGGAGTGCGTGGAAGCAGTGCATCTTCCGTGACGACATTCTTGCGGCCGTTTCGCAGTCCGGTGGACTACCGACCGGCGGCATCATGGACCGAGGGTCCAACGCAAACGGCTTTTACTTCCGATATGCCAACGGCGTCATGATTTGCATTTCGCCGACGATATCATTGGCGCCAGACACTGCGGCGGGCTCGCTTTGGGTTTCTGCGGATACACCGTGGAACATGCCGGGGACAATGATGAGTGGCGATTTCGTCGTTATCTACTCGGCGTTTACTGGGCAGCGTTGGACGTCCGCGCGCCCTACCAGCACAACGCAATGCTACGTTCGTCAATGGTCATTTGCCCAGGGAATAACCCCCGTCGGCGGCGTCGCCGTGGCAATAGGAAGGTGGTTCTAATGAGAATTGAGCTTTCGCCGAATAGGCGAGATGACACGCTGACTGTCGTCAAGGCCGGCGACATCCTGACGATCAACGGCGCAGCTTTCGACTTTTCCGCCCTGCCAGACGGCGCAACGATCCCGGCAGGCGAGATCCCGTGCGAATGGATCATCGGGCCGGTCGAGCGAGTGGCCGGCCGTCTTCATCTCACATTGATCCTGCCGCACGGCGCCAATCCCTCGGCAGCGGTCGCCTTTCCGGCTGCGCTCGACAATCCTCCGGACGGGCCGCTTGCCCTGCCATTCGATCCGCCACCCGTTGAACAATTGATTGAAGAGGAACCAGCCGATGTGGACGCCTGATCCCGCCAAAATCATCACCGCCGAGCAAAAGGCGGCCGAGGCGATGGCCACTCTGCGGACCGCATTTACTGCCGCGATCCAGCGCCACCTCGACACCAAGGCTAACGAGCGGCACTACGACAACATCCATACGGCGATCGGCTATCGTGACGATCCTAACGAGGGATTTGCGGCCGAGGCCGAGGCTCTGTTCGTTTGGCGCTCCGCTGTCTGGACTTATTCGACGGCCGAACTTGCCAAGGTGTTGGCCGGCGAGCGTGAACGGCCGAGCCTAGAGGAGTTCATGGCCGAGCTGGAAGCGGCCTGTCCGTTTGTGTGGCCAATGGCGCGGCCGGCGATGCTCGGAGGGCAATTGCCCGTCGAAAGAGACAGCGGCAAACTGGGTTAATTTAGCATTTCCTTACTCTACCGACGTCGTCGCCTCTTGCCGGGAATCAAACTTCGCTACAAATTTCTGCGAATGAAGAGAGCGCTGTCCCATCTCGCGCGCCTCAAGCGCCACGTACAGACCATCCTTAATGGTGGTGCCGCGGAGCAGTTCGGCGCGCTTTGTGTGCGTGGGGAACACCCTAGTGAATGTGAAGTCCTATTGATCACCACCCGAGAGACCGGACGCTGGACCATTCCCAAAGGATGGCCGATCAAGGGGCTTTCACCTCACGAGGTCGCGGAGCGCGAGGCTTGGGAAGAGGCTGGCGTCAAGGGCCGCGCCAAGAAGAGGGTCTTCGGCTACTACACCTACATCAAAGCGCTGGATGATGGCAGTAAGCTGCCGTCCGTGGTCGAAGTTCATCTCGTCCAAGTGAAGCGGACCAAGAAGCGATTTCCTGAGCGCCGGCAGCGGAAGCTTGCCTGGATGGCGCCGGCGGAGGCGGCATCGATGGTTGCTGAGCCCGAACTCAAGGGATTGTTGGGCCGCGTGGCAGGCCTCGCACGGTAGAGTTCCTTAGTGACTTTGCAATTCAATCCGGTCCAGGAGTGATACGACTTCGGCCTGCATGTCCAGGCACAGCGCCTGATACTCGTTGATCAATTCCTCGCGGCGGGGGTGCTCCTTCAGCAGATTGTCGACGGTCTGCGCGGCCAACGCGTAGGACTCGAACAGATCGTAAAGCGTCGGGTTCCTGGCTGACCGCAACTGCTCACGGTGATGAGGCAAGACCAACGAGAGCCGCGCCCCTCCGAGCTTGACCAACGACATTTGTCACAGCCTTTGTCGCGTCATTTTTGCCGCGTCACGACAGATTCCAGAATGTCTTCTTTTTGCATGCTGCGGGCAGTGCCGCAATGGGGGTCCCATTCCATCTGAGCGGAAGCCCTCTCGCGCCTACTGCACGTCAGGCACTGAATATCGAAGCTGTTAGAGCAATCCACGGCCGTGTGTGAATTCGAACGCTCAGACGGGGCCTCTTCTCTTATTCGTAGGAGAAGGGGCCTTTTGCGTTTCAGAGCGCCCTGGTCACGACCGGTGTTGTGTGCTTCGAACAAGAGCACTAGGATTTGTTGACGAGATGGCCACAGTCAGAAGCCGGGTTACCTCCTCTTCGATCCCTTTGCTTGCTACCTCGTACTCAAATACAAGATGTTGATCTGGTTGTTCTGCTTCTCGCAGTTCTTCTAACCGTTCGGCGGAGAGTGCATACGCCTCGAAAAGGTCATTCAGCTCCGCCGGGCAGACATCAGCTTCGAGCGCCCGTCGAAATTTCGGCAGTCTCACCCATAAACGGCAACGCCCTAGTTCCTTGAGTTTCTGCATTTCCTTCTCCCTTCCAGTGCAATCTAAGATAGCGCAGCCAAGGAAGGATTAAATCGAAATTTCAATTGCGAGGGATCTCGCTATCAAGCCGACGCGACCAAGGTGAGGATGCGCAAGCATCAAGAGGGCTGGCTGCCTACCGCCATCTCGCGTTCGTCTCGAACTCGCAGACTGAGGAATGGCTTCTTTCCCGGGCCGTCCGCCCCGATACGTCCAACCTACCATCAAGGACATCGCTATGACCTACCGCCTGCCGCTGGAATGGCTCCAGCCGGTGAAGATGTCGCGCATCATCGCGCATTGGAGTGCCGGCGCCTATCGAGCCTCAGAACTCGACAAGGAGCATTATCACCTCATTGTCGAGGGATCGGGTAACGTGGTCCGCGGCGACCACACGATTGCCGACAACGTAAACACGGCCGATGAGGACTATGCGGCCCACACGCGCGGATGCAACACCGGCTCGATCGGTGTTTCGCTTGCCTGCATGGCCGGCGCGATCGAGAGCCCATTCCATGCCGGCAAGTTCCCGATGACGGAAACGCAGTGGCATCGGGCCATGGATGTCATCGCGCAACTGGCCGAGTTCTATAAGATCCCGGTGACCTCCAAGACGATCCTTTCCCATGCCGAGGTTCAGCCGAACCTGGGCATCAAGCAGGCCGGCAAGTGGGATTTCACCCGACTCCCGTTCGCGCCGAACGTCATCGGCGCCAAAGCATGCGGCGACAAGATGCGCGCCGAAGTCAAAGCACGCCTCTAACCAACCTCCCAACATCGAAGGAAACGAACATGCGTTCGCTGATCATCGTATCGGCGGCGGCCCTTGTGCTGTCCGCTTGCACCACTACCACCGGCTCGATCGACACCGCGATCAAGAACAACCTGCCGAAGACCTGCGCACTGCTTGAGACGGCACACGCCGCGTTCATTGCTGCCTCGGTCTCCGGCAACATCAAGGCATCCACCATCGCCAAGGAGAAAGCCGCCTACGACGGCGTTCGCGTCATCTGCGCCGATCCGGGCAGCGTCACGGCTGCCAACGCGCTCGTCGTCGCTGCGACCGCCTACGCCACCGTTTCTCTCGCCCTCAAAGAAGCCCGCGCGGCTCAGTAGAAAGGAAACATCATGCAAAATGTCTCGAAAGCCATCGCCGCCGCTGTCGGCGGGGCAGGGGTCGGCACTGTCGGCATCCCCTTCATGCCGGAAGGCACGCCCTGGTATGGCTATCTCGCGCTTTACGCGCTCACAATCGGCCTGCCGGCAGTCCTGACCTATCTGGCGCCGAAGAACCAGCAGTAAAGCATCCGGCGGGCTCTCAACCTCGGGGGCCCGCCATCATTTTCAGCACGAGCGGCATTGAAGACAACGAGGGGCATAATGGGGCTTGAGGATCAACCGATGGAACTCCCGAAGCGCGCACAGAAACTCGAATGGAATCTGAACACGATCATCCAGCTCGTGACCCTCTTCGGCATGTGTGTTGGCGGCGTCACGATCTGGGTGAACAAGGGGCGGGACATCGAGGAGCTTCAGAAGTGGCGCAGCGCAATGGAAGCCCGGAGCGAAGAGCGGTTCCGTGCACTCGAATCCGAAGTGCGGAAGATCGACAACCTCGCCTATCGCGTTGCGTCGACCGAACAGTCGTCGACGTCGACAGCCGCCGCGATCAAGGATCTGCAAACGCTGGTCAGCCAGCAGTCCGGCGATCTGAAGGTGATCAAGGAGATTTTGCAGCGGGTCGAAGGCGGGCAGTTGAGGAGGTAAACGACGCACGAAATTATGGCGTTAGAGCGAGGACAACCAGCCAAGATGCCAAGGCGATCAAAAGCCAAACCCGAGCGTGCCTAAACCGTTGCCGTCTGGTGCTTTCCCAATCGTAGGACATGAGCTGCCTCCTTTCGGTGGCGCACAATGTCAGATTGTGGCCGGCGTAGGAAGATGTTTCCCCAGCGGACGCACAGAAAAGTGCAATGGTTGCCGGCGTCGTCGCCTTCATGATGAAGGGGGGATTTCACATGCGGTTTATTTGGATCGCGGTCGTGTTACGCTGTCGATGTGTCGCAACTCAAAGTTTTCCGGTCGTAGCGGGTGTGGATGCGAATGGCAACGCCTCCTCACACCGCCATTGAATCAACCGATCCGATCTCCCGCAACCATTTAGTGGGTATTGAACCTAACCCGGAAGACCATCTAGTTGGGGAATGTTTTCCAAACGCGCGTCCCATTCCGCTCGGCTTGCAAAGCAGATATGCGCACTTGGTCGGATGTCGATCACGCTATCAATACTCCCAGCAGGTACAACCACCATAGCGCCCTTCAATTGAACACTCGGAAGAGCAGATCCGCACTTAGTGCAAAAGCTTTTTTCGTGTCGGGTCTCTGGAACCCGGTAGGTCTGGATGCTGTCATGACCAGAAACCCAAATTATCGTCGCTGTCGATGAAAACAAATTGGCCGCATGTGCAGACCCCGTGTCCTTTCGACAGCGCTTGCAGTGACAAAGAAAGAAGCTCTCAAACTCACCTGAGATTTGAAATTTAACGGTACCACACAAACAGGAGCCAGCAGTCGTTTCGGTCATAATGATGTACTCATATTCGTTTGACGCGGAATCGCCGCAGTGGATGCAGCCTGCCAGATTAATGGGTCCTGAGCCTAGTGCTTCGTTGGGCGCTAGTGTCGCGTGCTATCGGACGCAAGCTCTATGTATCGCCCGATCGACCAGAGGTAGGCGACAATCTCCAGCTTCAGGGGATCGCGGTCGCCGTACTTCTCGGTGATGCGGTCGAGTTCGTCTCTTGCTCGATGCTGTTCCTCGATATCGCCAAGCACGTACCTGTCGTGGCCTATGGCCATGATCTCGCAGCCGGCCGCAATCATCTCAGACACGAAATCCGGTATTTCGCTCGGCTTCATCATTCGCCGCTTGCTTTGGGCCATCTCAATCCTCCTTTGATCGAGCAGGAAGGGTAGGGCGGCACTAAGTAGATCCGCTAGGCGCAGAAATGGTTCCTAAAATTTGGGGGTAGACGCGCTCCGGGGTCACTCGCGCCAAGTGCGGTTGACGCTCAACTAGGAATGGCAACGCGAATGAGATTCGGCAATGCGGGTAGGACCTTTGCGGGGAGAGTATCAGACCTAAGTCCGAGGCGGTGACCGAATGACGATAGCCCTTAATGCAGGGTGGAGTTGGGCCATCCGCGTCGCGTCCTCCTTTTTGCTTCCGAAGGCCGCGGCCATATGGGGGGAAGCCCCATGGCGGAACCTTTTCCTCCCCCCTACGTTTTGTAATGCTCTCGATCCTCAACCCGGTCGATCGAGGCGCCTCTAGGCCCGGCTGCCATTAGCGTCCCCGCTAGGTGTGGGGCCTACCGAGGTGAATGATGCTCGCAATTCTCGGCAAAAGCCGGGCGCTGGTTCACCTCGCCGGTCCTGCTTCAGCGGGGCCGTTTTTTTATTCGAAAGGCGAGGACGGGGCCAGGAAGTGGGTGGCAATCAAGCGTCATGTGTGCGGGTGACGTGTAAATTTCCCTCCAACCACATGGCACTCTCGAAAAGAGCGGCTTCATCCCACAAGCCTTGCCGGAACTGTTCGGTAATGTGGCGGGCCAGCCGATCGGCACGTTTTCCGTATCGCGGGATGCTGCACCAGATGCACACTCGATCGAATGTCCGTTGGAGCATGTCAAGTTCGTCGGCGCTGAGTGGTTGGTCGGCAATCTCCCGGATCGAAACCGCCTGGTTGCCGTGCGAAAGCGAGTCCGCGTTCTCTTCCAGAGCCGCCGATTTATAGTAGCCGATCATGTGTTTCAGAGCGCCGCTCTCCCGAGTGCCGCTTTGGTAACAGCTAATAATGCGTCTTGCGATTGCCTCTGCGGCCTCACTATTCCGCGACAGGCCGAGCCCGCGCAGGACGTCCACGAAGATCTGTTCGATCTGGTTGATTTCGTGAGGGAGAAGTACCTTTGAATTGGTCGTGAGGGACATCACGCGACCTCCTGTAACCTGGGGCGAAAGCGTGACGTCTTCCAGTCGTCGGGGCCCTAATAACTGCCCAGCGATGTTGAAGTATGCGCCGAACTGATGACAACGCAATACCCGAAGAGTTCGCCGGGTGGACCCCAGAGCGCGCAGTGCTTGGGGCGGGTCGCGCCCTGGGGGCCTAGCGTCAACGGTGTGATGACGCTCAACCAGTAATGGCGGCTCACTTTCTATTTGACAATGCCCTAAATCAATCTTTCCGTGCAGGGAAAGAAATGGCCCCGATGGGGCGGGGCCAAAAAGAGAGAGATACTGTTCCAACGAGCCCTAGTACACTTAATCACCTGAATCTAATGCCGGAACGTCGTGGCCTCACACGATCTGGGGCTTCACCGACGGGACGGAGCCGGGCGCGCCTGCCTCGTCATCCACATCAGATGGCAACTGGCCGTTCGGAGTGAGATCGTCAACGGCCGTCGGAAGTTCGCGGCTCAAACGGCTTAGAATTTCCGCGGGGGGCAGGCCTGTGCGTGCCGAGAGGTCGTTGAGCACCTCTGGGCCAAGCACCTCGGACAGCTCGCGATCGCCGACTGGCTTATTCTCCCCGGGGCGAACCCATGAGTTAGCCGTTTCGCCGTGCCCCTTCTGTTCAAACTGCCGGAGCAACTCGCCAAGACTTCCACCGAGCCCACCTCCTGAGGCAGCGCCCCCAAACAGGCCACCAAGACCTCCGAGACCACCCATGCCCGTTTGGCTGCCGCCCGCCAGTCCTCCGAGAAGATCGCCCAATCCTCCGCCCGCTTGCGGTTGACCATCAGGTCCGAGTTGTGCCGGGTTTCTGAGCCCCTTCAACAACTCGCCAATTTTATCCCGGTTCTGGTAGCCGGCGACCGCCAGAACCCCCAGAAGCGCCTTCAATGCGTTGCTAACCATTGCTCGTCTCCCTGACGTGTTGTTGTTTGATGATCGCTGCGGCTCTTTCGGGTCGCCGCCGTGGGTCGCATAACCGTCAACGTCCCGGCACCTTCCAGGTTCCGTTGAAATCGCCAGATGCAAGGCGAAATCGGCCCGCGCTGTTCACCACACAAACAGGTGGTTGCAGCCTGCCAGAGTAATGGGTACTGAGCCTAGTGCTTCGGTGGGCGCTAATGCCGCGTGCCTTCTGAGGCAATCTCTATGTATCGCCCGATCGACCAGAGGTAGGCGACAATCTCCAGCTTCAGGCTATCGCGGTCGCCGTACTTTTCGGTTATGCGGTCGAGTTCGTCTCTTGCTCGATGCTGTTCCTCGATATCGCCAAGCACGTACTTGTCGTGGCCTATGGCGGTGATCTCCCAGCCGTCCGCAATCAGCTCAGACACGAAATCTGGTATTTCGCTCGGCTTCATCATTCGGCGCTTGCTTTGGGCCATCTCAATCCTCCTTTGATCCAGCAGGAAGGGTAGGGCGGCACTAAGTAGATCCGCTAGGCGCAGAAATGGTTCCTAAAATTTGGGGGTAGAGAGCCGGACCCCAGAGCGCGCAGACGCGCTCCGGGGTCACTCGCGCCAAGTGCGGTTGACGCTCAACTAGGAATGGCAACGCGAATGAGATTCGGCAATGCGGGTAGGACCTTTGCGGGGGAGTTATCAGACCTAAGTCCGAGGTGCTTGCCTCAAAGAAATGGCCCCGTCGTTTCCGACGGGGCCTCAGAGCGCGCGTACTATACCGATCGTGTAACATAAGGGGCCGCATTCTTAAAACTGTCGATGGAACCCCAGCCTTTGATCCGTGCGGTCATCGGCAATGCACAACGGTCGCCGATGCGGAATGTTCCCTATGCGGCGGTGCGACAACGAACCTACGACCTTTGCGCGGCCATATGGGACTGAAGTCCCATGGTGGAACCTTTTCCGCCGCCCTACGTTTTCAGCTGCTCTCGATCCTCAACCCGGTCGATCGAGGCGCCTCTAGGCCCCGCTGCCATTAGCGTCCCCGCTAGGTGTGGGGCCTACCGAGGTTATTGATGCTCGCAGTTTCTCGGCAAAAGCCGGGCGCCGGTTCGCCTCAGGTCCCGTTCAGCGGGGCCTTTTTTTATCCAACCAACTCCGCAGACGGGGAGGCGGGACTACTACCACCCGTTGCGCAATTTTCGCTCCGATGGCCAGGCTTCGGTCGCCGGGGTCCGAACCTTTATCCAGTGGACCGTTCGGAAATGGTCCGACGGGACACCCGACACGTACGACAACCCGATCGGCGCCCGCTATATCCTCAGCCACCCTGCGGATAAACTCGTCCGCGCCGGGGGCACTTACTTGGCCCTCGATCACGACGCTGTTTCCGAGCACTCTAAAGCAGAGGCCTTGCGTATCAAATGGAGCTTCGGCCGCCAGCGCATATTTTAGGGAGGCGATAAGTCCCGAGGAATCAGACCCCTCCCCGGCGCGACAGCCAAATTCGGGTGGGATTAGGATCATCGCCAGAACTCCTTTATTGGAGTTCCAACCCGTCCGTACGAGCATTGTTCCCAGCCGCGTGCGCTTTCCTTCGCCTATGGAGACTGCGCAAAGAAATGGCCTCGTCGGGGTGACGAGGCCAGAGGCTCCTTCGGACTTCACTCCGGGGATTTGGTGAAGCCGGCCTGCCCCGAGGGGGGGTCGGGATCAGGACACGCCAGAAACGCACATACGGCGAAAAGGTTCCCAGCAGGCAGGGAGCGAGCCAAAAAAAGAATGGCCCCGAAACGCGTCGACCGGGGCCAGAAGGAAGGGTGGCAGAGCCCCGGAAGAAACGGAGCCCGGTCTAATAACGCACGGTCATCAAAGTCGTTCCGCGCCGTTTTTTTGTCAACGACACGACGGATAGGCCGATGGCCCCATGCCGCGATACTCCGGCTGAAAGAACGTGCATTCGAACCGGCTGGTCAGGGCCGTTAGCAGCGCATGCGTGATCGCCGCCTTGGCATCGTCCCGTTTGCTGGCATCAATGCCGACGAAATCCTTGGCTATCGCCTCGGGCACCTTCCAGAGTTCGTCCGCCAATAGTTCGACGATCTCTGCTTCGTCTATTACCACACCGTCCCGCTCGAGACGGTGATTGCCGCGGATGCCGGTGACGATGGACTGAGCAATCCAATGAGCGCTCGATTTCTCGCGCCGCCGTGATCGACCAGTGCCGGCGAACGCTCGCTTTATGGGCTCCCGTGTGGTCACGAGGCGGATGTAGATGCCTTGATCAAGGTGCTTGTGATCGGTCATGGGATCACGCCTGCTTCGACGGAGGCCAGACCGCCGGCCGGAAAGCCGAAGCCGCCCCATTTCTTGCAGCCAGGGTGCTCGCAGAGGTGCGCCCGGGGGCCTTCGGTTGACTTCTTTGCGGCGGACGGATCGTCGCTCACAGTAGGCCTCCCTCCCCAAATTTGGGGAATTCGAATGCTAAAGATTGTTCTTCTTTTGTTCTTACATTATCTCAACCTCATGGTCGAGACAATCGGTGAAGCCTTCAGCCTCGGATGGCGCCTCAAGGCGCGCTGCGCCTACGGCAAGCGCGAGGGCCTGAAGTCTATCCGCGAATGCACATGGACCTATGATCTCGATATGCTGACGCTCGTCACGACGCGCGGCCGCGACTTTCCCCTCGCAATACTTGCTTCCCGGCTCCGGTGCCCCCGCTGCGGGTCGCGTCTGGTGTCGGTGGTCTTTATCCCGCCGGCGGATGGAGATCAGAGGAGGGGCGCGGCCTAGCCTTCAATGCACCGCCGCTGGCTTTGCTTTGCGAAGGAGCACGCCGGCGGCCTCGTCGAACATGCGGTCCTTGGCGTCCAGCGCGAACCAATGATTATGTGCAAGCTCGATCAGCGCGACGGCGACCTCTCGCTCAGACCAGCCAGCGGCCTGCGCTTCCTCAGCCACTGCCCGGAACACTTCCTCCATCGCCATTTGGCAATCTAGATCTCGATCGGGATAAGCTTCACCGCGCTTGGGGGCTGAAAATATCGGCTGTTTCGGCATGGCGTTCCTCCTTGTGCAGCAGCTTAGACGTTTTCGCTGGTTCGTGCGTTAATGCGTCATGGCTAAAACACCTCGGAAGAGATCAACTCCCACACCGCTGTCCGAGCCGATGCCGCGGCGGGTCGATCCCTGCGTCGCAACCCTCGTCGACAAGCCGCCGAAGGGTCCGGAGTGGGCCTTCGAGGTGAAGTGGGACGGGTACCGACTGGCGGTGCACGTCGAGCCAAGCGAGGTGAGGGCGATCACGCGCGGCGGATATGATTGGTCCAAGAAGTTCGGCTCGATCGTCACCGAGGCGCGCGAGCTCGGCCATGCGACAATGATCATTGATGGCGAGGCTGTCGTGCTCGACGACCAGGGCCGCTCCGATTTTGGTCTGCTGCAGCGCGCGGTCGGCAGGCGTCCGAGCCTGCACGATGCCGCAGAGATCATCTTCTTCGCCTTCGATCTTCTCTATCTCGACGGCCAAGACCTCCGGATGATGCCCTTAGTCGAGCGCCGGCAACTGCTCGAACCGATCGTCGCCGGCAGGACTGGCGCGATTCGCTTCTCGGAGGAGGTGCACGCCGAGGGCGCCGAGTTCTTTCGCGCCGCTTGCGAGCTCGGCCTCGAAGGCATCATCGCAAAGCGTCGAGACAAGCCCTATCGGTCGGGCCGCCGGCCGGAATGGCTCAAGATCAAATGCACGCGGCGCGACAGCTTCGTGATCGTCGGCTATGAGCGATCGACGGTGCCAGGTGCGATCGGTCGCCTGCTGCTGGCTGCCAAGACGGGCGACGGCCTCGTCTACGTCGGCGGCTGCGGTACCGGGTGGAGCAACAAGGAATCGGTGCAGCTTCGCGAACTGCTCGATGCTATCCCCGCGGGGCGGCCGCCGGTGGCACTGAAACGCAAGGGTGCGATCTTCTCCGAACCGCTGCTCGTGGCGGAGGTCGAGTACCGAGCCTGGACACAGGACGGCAAACTGCGGCATCCGTCATTTAAGAGGGTCGGCCAGCGGGCCGAGGAGATGGAGGTTTACCATCTCTATTAAGCGCTGATCTTTGCAACTGTCGACGGCCCAGGCGGAGCTCCACCATCAGGCGCACCAACCACCCTCTGACGTCCGAGATAGCAATGAATTCTTCTATATGGTCGATGGCATATTCGAGCGTTTGTTCGGTGAGAGCAGTCGCCTCTCTCGGCGAGGCAGTCAGGCTCCGCGCCCATGCCGACAAGTCGGGCAACAAATCTACGACGGTGGTGCCGCCGCTGGCCGTCATCGTGTGGTCAATCGAAAGGCTGACCTCCTTCAAGCGCGCTTCGAGTTCCCGCGCATCACGCGTGCCGCTCATGAACAATTCGAGGGTGCGGCGAGCCAGCCACTCCCCCTCGTCGCTTTGGCGGCTTATTGCGCGCGCATTCACGACCTTCTCATAGACCGTCGAGACGACAGTGAAGTCTTGAGGCAGAATGTAACCGGATTTCTGCGGATAAAACATAGCGCAGTTTCCTCCCTTGGGGCGAAAGCGCATATGATCTCCCAGCCGCCGGAGCCCTTCTTAAAGTCCAGCGATAATCTCATTGTGCGCCGCCGGAGGCGCAATGGATAGTAACTTTGACATGTTGAGCGGGGTCAAATGGAAACTCGCGGCGCGCTGCATCCGCGATTTAGAATTGATGCGGATGCAAGGTCGTGACGCTGAGTCCCGAAATAATTCCCGAAGTTGGGATCTAGACACGGCGCAATCGCCTGCGCTACAAGGCCTCCAACAAAGTAGACCTCTCTCCTGGGGGTCAAGGGGTCGTGGGTTCGAATCCCGCCGCTCCGACCATTTTTCTCAATCCTCAATCCCCCATAGAGCGATTGATCTGTTTTTCATTTCCCTCTTTGCAGCGCTACTCCGCCGGCTGAAGGATAGCCGGTACGCGGCGTTTGGCGGCCGCCTTCTGATAGAGCGTTTCCGTTTGATCGAGCATCACGTCGAGGGTGAAGCGGTCTTTCAGTCTTTGCGCGATGGCGGACAGTTTTCCGAACGTTTCCGGTGTGGCGGCTTTAACCATCGTCTTGGCGAGCAGGGACGTGTCGTCACTGTTCGGCAGGATGAAGCCGTTCTGGCCATCTTCGATGACCGTGCGGGCACCGCCGATATCGGTGGCGATAATAGGCTTGCCTGCGGCCGCCCCTTCCAGCATCACGTAGGACATGGCTTCGTAGCGGCTCGGCATGACCAGAAGATCGAATGCCGGTGCGGCCTGCGGTCCGGTGAAGGCCGAGGTCAGGTGCATGCGGTTCTGCAATCCACTCTCGGCCATTGCCTTGCGCAGGCTCCTTTCGAGTTCGCCCGCGCCGACCATCACCAGATGGCTGTTTTTCACGGATGCGGCGACGCTCTTGAAAGCGGCGATCAGCCGCTCCGGCGCCTTTTGCGCCGAGAGGCGGCCAATGAAGCCGAAGACGAAGGCATCCGGCGCGATCCCGAAGCTGGCGCGAATCGTTTGCGCCATCTCGCATGAGGGCGGGGCAACGCCGTTGACGATCACCGACATCCGCTTTTCCGGCATGTTCAGCGACAACGCGTGACGATACTCATCCTCCGAAACGCAGATCAGACGGTCGGTGAGAAAACGGGCGAGGCCCCATTCGATCGTGCCGTAGATGAGGCGACCGGCGCGGCCGAGCGTCGGGTCGAGGGTCCGGAAGGCGTGCGGGGTATAGACACGCGGAACATGGGGGCCGGGCAGGCGCAGGCGCGTCAGCGCGCCGGCCTTCGAACTGTGGCCGTGGATGATGTCGAAATTGCCGCGGCGAATGAGGCGGCGCAATTCAAGAAAGCGGCCGATATCAGAAGGTCCCGGCGGGCGCTTCATATCGACGGCGTGGACGGCCGGCAGGCCGATTGCCTTCAATTCGCGCACGAAACCTTCCTCGGCGCGCACCGGCGAATAAACTGCCTCCACATGGTGCCCGCGCTCGTGCACGCCGCGGCAGAGGTCGAGGAAATGTCGGCCCGAGCCGCCGCCGCTTGGTTCCAGCACTTGGAGCAGGCGCAGGGGAAGGGCCGGGCGCCGGCCCGCAACGATGTGTTCCATGATCAGGAGCTCCAGCCGGCGCGTGCCTGCCGGCGATGGCGGTATTCGAGAGCGGCACATCCCCAGATGATGCCGAGGAGCAGGTAGAAATGGCGCCAGTGGTCGGTATCGATGACATTGCCGACGCCGACATGGCCGAGAACGGCGACCCAGGCGATCATCAGGTAGGTTTGCCAGGGGCGGTTGAGCAGCAGGAAGCGGAAGCCGAGCGAAAGCGTCCAGATGATCAGCGTGACATAGCTGATGAAACCGAGCCAGCCGTAGGACGTCAGCGACTTCAGCCAGACATTGTGCTCGTCTTCCGGGAAGATCGTGCTGAAGACCATCGGCCCGATCCCGAGCGGCTTCTCCATCGACATCAGGAAGCCCAGGCGATGGCGGTCGAAACGGCCGAGATGCCCGCCGTCATAATCCTGCACGAGCTGCGACCGGCTGGAAAAGAGGGTTGCGACTCGCTCGGATTGAAGGGCGACGAGAAGAGCGCCGACGACCATAAGCCCGCCGACGAGCGCCAGCACGAGGATCCTGAGGCGGAAGAGGCCGCTGCGTTCCTTGAGCAGCATGACGAAGACGAAGGCGACGACGCAGAAGAGATTGAGCGCCCAGGCCGCACGCGAAAACGACAGGAAGACACCGAGCGCGAGAACCATCAATGCGGCGATCTTCGGCGGTGCCTTCTGGATCGGCTGCGTCAGGATGCCATGGATCAGATACATGGCCGGCACCGAGAGAAACGGCCCGAATACGTTGGGGTCCTGAAAGGCGCCCTTGGCGCGGCCATAGAGTGTGAAGTTCTCCGCGCCCGGAACTGCGCCGAAATAGCCGAGAATGCCGAGCAACGCGGTAATGATGGCCGCTGCCACCCAGGCATTGAAGATCAGCCGCAGGCGCTCGTGGCGGTCTTCGATGATCGCGGCGTAGAACACCGACGATAGGGCAAGAAAGCCAGAGACCGCCATGTACATCGGGCCCTTGGTCAGGTCGACCATGACCGTCAAGGACAGGATGCCGCCCACCATGAACAGCGTCAGGAGCGCGAGCAGGGGAGCGACACTGCGGGAAATCTTGAGACCGAAGAGCGCCCACAGGCCAATGAGCGCGACCAGGAACAATTCATAGGGCGCGGGCTCGAAGATGACGAAGCCGGAGAGAAATACGGCGAACGCCACGAGCCCGGAGCCAAGCAGCGAGAGCGCCGCAAGCTGGGGACGCGCGATCGGGAACCGGCCTGTCTCGACGGTGCTCAATAGGCGTTCTCGGTGTTGAGAAGCCGGAACGGTGTCAGGAACAGGATCTTGAGATCGAAGAGCAGCGACCAGTTTTCGATGTAGTGGAGATCGAACGCCGTGCGCAGGCGGATCTTCTCATCATTGTCGATCTCGCCGCGCCAGCCATTGATCTGCGCCCAGCCGGTAACGCCTGGCTTGACGCGATGGCGAGCGAAATAGCCTTCGACGACGTCGGAATAGGTCCGGTTCTGGGTCTGCGCCGCGACGGCGTGCGGACGCGGCCCAACGAGCGACAGTTCGCCTTTCAGCACGTTGAAAATCTGCGGCAGTTCATCGATCGACGACTTGCGGATGAAGCGGCCGACCGGCGTGACGCGAGGGTCCCCCTTGGTCACGGCGTTGCGTGCCGAAGGGTCGCTCATATGCGTATACATCGAGCGGAACTTGTAGACCTCGATCGTCTCGTTGTTGAAGCCGTGCCGCTTCTGCTTGAAGATGATCGGGCCGGGAGAGGTGGCTTTGACCGCGATGGCGGCGCCCAACATGATCGGCCATAGGAGCACCACGGCAACCAGGCTGAAGAAGATGTCGAAGCCGCGCTTGGCGACCGAGTCCCAATCGGCGATCGGCTTGTCGAAGATGTCGAGCATGGGCACATCGCCGACATGGGAATAGCTACGAGGACGGAAACGCAGATTGTTGGCGTGGGCCGCGAGCCGGATGTCGACCGGCAGGATCCAGAGCTTCTTGAGGAGCTCGAGAATGCGTTTTTCCGCCGTCAGCGGCAGCGAGATGATCAGCATGTCGATGCGCGCCAGGCGCGCGAACTCCACGAGCTCGTTGACCGTTCCAAGTTTCGGATAGCCGGCGATGACGTTCGGCGAGCGGCGCTCGTCGCGGTCGTCGAAAATGCCGCAGATACGGATGTCGTTATCGGGCTGATCCTCAAGCGTGCGGATCAGGTCCTTCGCCGGCTGGCCGCCGCCGACGACAACAGCGCGGCGTTCCATCGTGCCGTTGCGGGCCCAGTGGCGAATGGAATAGGCGATGAAGGCACGTTCGGCGACGAGAAAGAGCGCGCCACCGACGAACCAGCCGCCGAACCAGACGCGGGAATATTGGTGGCCGGATTTCAGGAAGAAGAGGGCGATGGCAATCCCACCGAAGGCGACCGCCCAGGCCGCGAGAATGCGCGGCATCACGCGCAGACAGGCGCGCAATGCAGGGATCTGGTAGGTATCGGCGATCTGCATCGCGGCAACCGCCAGCGCCGAGCCTCCCATCAGTATCGCCAGATAGAGCGGCAATTGCTCGAAGCCCGGTTGAACGTAGAGCGCGTTGATCGCGTAGCCGATGGCGAAGAGCGCGCTGAACTCGAAGAGCCGCATCAGCCCCATGATCATGGCCGGCGAATAGGTGTCGGCCCGGAACTGTTCGGCGATTTGCCGCGCCAGCGGATTGAGTTCTGCAGACGGCTCGCCGCTCGGCATCTCGCCCGGCGCACGGGAGCGGATTTCCGAAATCTTCTTGCGAAGCGCTTCGGGATCGAATGAATCCGGGCGGTCAAACTTGTTCATGGCTGTCTTCCGGCGCTGAAGTCCCTCAGTCCGGATAGCAGAAAGCCACTAAGAAACGCTTACGTTGTAGACGACACGCTATCCGTGGACGGCTGGTAACGGCACAATTCCCGGTAGAGCTCTAGCATATCGGACGACATTACCGAAGCGGCGAATCGCGATTTGAATGTGTTCGGCTCAGGCATGACCCGCACCGCCCAGTCCTTCTCGCTGATCGAGCGCGCCATGATGGCGGCCAGTGACTGAACGTCGGCCGGTTCGGCGAGCGCGGCGCTGGCGGCCCCCAGTATTTCCGGGATGCCGCCGACACGGCTGGCAATGACCGGCTTTCTCGCCGCAAGCGCCTCGAGGACGATGTAGGGCATGGACTCGGCCCGCGAGGGAACGACGACGTTGCGCGCCAGCGTAAACGCCTCACGGGTCTTCATCGCCGGTTGCATCCTGATACGGCGGCTCAGACCTTGCTGCAGCATCAGTTCGCTATATTCCTGCTGCTGTGGGCCGTCGCCAATCATCAACGCCGAAAGCGGTCGCCCGACGAGGCGCTCGGTCCGCGCGAACGCCTCCACAAACAAATCGGGACCCTTCAGGTCCCGCATCATGCCAATATAGAGAAAATCGACAGCATCCGGCCGAGGGGCGATCACCTCGAACTCCCCGTCGTCGATCCCATTGTAGATCAGTTCGTGCCGTACACGTGGCGCACCGACCTTGGTGAAATAGGTCTGGCGCTCGAAGTCGCAGACAAAAACGAGCGCATCCGCGAGCCGCTCCTGAACCCGTTCCAGCGGGAAGACAAGCCGCCCGATCAGGGAGCGGCGGCGATAGTGGAGGCTCCCCCCGTGCGGGGAATAGAGGCGGGCTACGCGATACCTGTTGACCCGCAAGGCTGAACCGATGAGGCGGGCAATGGCGCCACCCTTGGCGCCGTGCCCATGCAACACATCCGGTCGCAAACTTCTGATTTCCTTGTAGCCGCGCCATAGCGCGGCAAGATCCGACGGCCCGACTGAGCGGTGAATCGGCATGCGAACGAGGCCGAGCGCCAGATAGGGCCGGATCTCGTCGAACAGTGAATCCTCGTGACTACCCCCGGTGGTGCTGTCGCAGAGAATGCCGACCTCATGGCCGGCGCGGGCGTGCGCCTCGGCAAGATCGCGCACATGGCGGAAAATTCCGCCGACGGGCGATCTGAAACAATGGATGATGCGCAGGGGACGCTGTTGCTGCATCGAGATCAGAACAGGCGTTCGCGGACGTAGATCGTATCGCCGGCGAGAACCGCGTCGGTGATCGGAACGCGGCCGGTGATGATGCGGCCGTTGATCTTGCGGGTAATGTCGGCGTTGGATTGGTTGGCGCGCGGCGAGAAACCGCCGGCGACGGCAATCGCATTCTGCACCGTCATCCCGGGCACGTAGGCATATTGTCCGGCCTGGCCGACTTCACCCATGATGAAGACCGAGCGGTAGCGATCGACCTCGATCGTCACGTCGGGGTCGCGCAGATAGCCCTGGCGCAACTTGGCAGCGATCATGCCTTCGAGCTCCGGCAGGGTCTTGCCGCGCGAGGCGACAGTGCCGATCAGCGGAAACGCGACGTAACCGGCCTGGTCGACCGTATAGGTGCCGCTGAGGCCGGCCTGTTCGAAGACGTTGATGCGCAGGCGATCGCCGCTGTCGAGGCGATAGGGCTGGATGGTGGCTTCGCTAAAAGCCTTCGGCGCCGGCTGGTAGCTTGTGCAACCGCTGAGCAACATCGACAGCACTGCCGCCGTGATCGCGAGACCTGTCTTGATAGCTGCGGTTGACATGCGGTTCATAGGCTCCGGAAACGACCCACCTTTTCAGACGTTATCGATCCGTTAGGGTTAATAGCCGGTAAACTCGCGGTAGAATTTTTGCGCCGTATCGCTGCAACGGGGAGGGGTTTATCACCCGGAGGTTGATCGTATTAACCCTTGCGTTACCATGTTCGTTTACCCTCCGGCAAAATTTGAGGGTTCGGAGCCAATAGCATGTCGGGAAGCGGCAGCGGTCAACAGGATGTGGATATCGACCTCGGCGCCCTGTTTCGCGCTGTCTGGGATCGGCGCGTCAAGGTGTTGCTCGCAACAGCCTGTGTGACAGCACTCGCCTTCGGTGCGGCAAAGATGATTGCGCCGGACTATCAGAGCGAAACCCGCGTGCTGATCGAATCGCGCGAGCCGGAGTTCAGCGGCCCCAATCAGTCTTCGCAGGCCGGCGCCGATCGTGTCTTCGACGAATCCGGGATCTTGAGCCAGGTGCAGGTGCTGCGTTCGGCGGACCTCATCAAGCAGGTCGCGCGCAATATGAAGCTCTATGAGCTGAAGGAGTTCGATCCATCGGCAGCACCCTCGGCGCTTTCGGATCTTCTCGTCATGCTCGGCCTCAAGAAGAACCCCTTGGAGATGCCGCCAGAGGAGAGGGTGCTCAAGGAATTCAACGACAAGCTCCAAGTCTATCAGGTCGAGAAGTCCCGCGTGATCGCGATCGCCTTCACCTCGAAGGACCGCCAGCTCGCGGCCGCCATTCCGAACGAAATGGCGAAGGTCTTCCTTACGTTGCAAAGCGGCGCCAAGCTCGACACCAATTCCGAGGCGACCCGCTGGCTGGAACCGGAGATCGCCAATCTGCGCGAGAAGGTGCGGGATGCGGAAGCGAAGGTTGCCGCCTACCGCTCTTCGTCCGATCTGTTGCCGACCGGCGAGACCGAGAATTTCGCGACGCGGCAATTGACCGATATTTCGACCGAGCTGACCCGGGTGCGCGGCGAGCGCGCCAATGCGGAGGCACGCGCTGCCGGCGTGCGCTCGGCCCTTGCAAGCGGCCGGGCGGCGGACACGATCACCGACGTCGTCGGCTCGCAGATGATCCAGCGGCTGAAGGAGACCGAAGCGAATCTGCAGGGGCAGGTTGCCGACCTTTCGACGACATTGCTGGATGGCCACCCACGCCTGAAGGCACTGAAATCGCAACTCGAAGGCATACGCGGACAGATTCGCAGCGAGACCCGCAAGATCCTGGCGAGCCTGGAAAACGAGGCCAAGGTCGGCGAACTGCGCGAGCGGCAGCTCGTCCAGCAGCTGAACGCGCTGAAGGCTCAGTCCGCACAGGCCGGCGAGGAAGAGGTGGGACTGCGTGCGCTGGAGCGCGAAGCGACCGCGCAACGTCAGTTGCTCGAGACCTATCTCGCACGCTACCGCGAGGCGACGTCGCGCACGGTGGAAAATGCGACACCCGCCGATGCACGTGTGATTTCAAGCGCGGTGGTTCCCACGAGCGCGAACTTCCCGAAAGTGCTGCCGATCACGATCGTTGCCGCCCTCGCGACGTTCCTGTTGAGCTGCGTCGTGATCATGCTTGGCGAACTGTTCAGCGGCCGGGCGCTGCGTCCGGTTTCGGCAACCGGCGAGCGGCTGGCACCGGTTCGCCCGCGGCCGGCCTTGGCTGCAAGCGCCACCGATATCCCGATCATGGCAGCGGATAGGCAGCCTGAAGTGGCGCCTGTCACCGAGGATAATGATGCAGTCGAACTGGTGCCGGCGGCGCAAATTCCGGCTGCAGATACGGACACCGTGGAGGCTGCCGCCGAACCGGACTTCTCGATCGAGGCGGTGGCGGAACATCTTCGCGCCACCGGCGCGCGTGTTGCGATTTCGGTGTCGCCGGGCGGAGACGAAGGATCGACCGCAACCGTGATGCTGGCGCGCTTGCTGGCTGAGGACGATATCAAGGTGGTGCTGATCGACCTGACCGGTTCGGCCTGCCCGACGCGCCTGATGGCGCGCTCGCCGCAGCTTCCCGGAATAACCAACCTGCTGGCGGCTGAGGTGCCCTTCACGGATACGATCCACGCCGACCGCTTCTCTGATGCACACGTCATTCCCCAGGGCGATGCGGATCCGCGGCAGGCGATGCGGGGCATCGAACGGCTGAAGATGATCATCGACGCCCTGACCAACGCCTACGATCTCGTTCTAGTCGAGTGCGGCCCGGCGGACGAAATGGCTGTCGAGAAGATTGCCGGCCGCGATGGCGCAGAGATCATCCTCTCGGCGCCGTCGGTCAGTGATGAGCGGATCGTCGAGGTTCTGACCGGTTTCGGTGCGGCCGGTTATCGCGACATCGTTCTCATGACCGGGCAGGCAGCCGATCCGGAGTATCCTGACCGGGATGCCGCCTAACCGACGACGGCGTGTCGAAAGCGAGAAGTCAACGCGGGCTGCTGCTGTTCGGCCTTCAGTCCCCGGTGCTTTGTGCACCGATTTTGCCTTGCCTGAACCGCCTCGCTCGCTGCAGGCGGGCGTAAACGGCCTTGTTCGACTTCGCCGCTGCCTTTGCGCGTACGACAAGGTGATGGCGCAGGGCGGCAAGGCGCCCCGGGAGGGTCACCGGTAATGTAATGTCACGCAACGGCGTCTCGATCGTGCACCAGGATCGCTTGTAGGGTTGGTCGCCGACACCGAAATCGAACAGGCGCACGCCTTGCGTCGAGAGGCGTTCGATCATCCGATAGAACAGCAATTCACCCGGACTTGCTTCGCCTGCCAGCGTCTCGTCGATCGAGCCGAATTGGCAGATGACATGGTCGCCCTTGAGCGAAATCCCGGCGACGGCAACGACCTGCCCGTCACGTTCTCCTCTAAGCCGGATGGCGTTGAGCTGCATGAGCTGTGGGTTGCCGTACTGATGGGAGGCAAGCGCATGGAAGAAGGCCTGTGTCTCGGCGTCCTGAAAGACGTCGGGAAGGCCGAGTGTTGCGAAGCGCGTCGCCTTCTGCCGGAAGAAGGTATCGAGCAACGCCTGCGCCTCGCCGGGGGTGCGGGCGATCACGTAGTCGTAGCCGCCCATCTCCGTCAGTCGTCGTTCGGAGATGCGCATCTTCTTGCGGCGGCGCTTGGCGTTGATCTGCGCCAGTGTGAGTTGAATGCTGCCGAGGAGGGGCAGCTGGAATGACGAATTGGGGTTTGCGACGCCTGGAAGTGCGGCAAAGGGGCTGACGCCGCCACGCCACTCGCTCGGCATCCGGTCGAGCATGACGACATCCGCAAGGCCGCGGAGCGCCGTTCGAATATCCCGGGCCAAGGCGTGGGCCAGTGCCGGAGTCATGACTGCGGAGGCGCCGTCGACAAAGAGCCCCGTGTTGAGGTTGCTGTGTTCCATTCCGATCAGGCGGGCTGTTCGAAACAGGCGCCCGTGCCTGAGTTCCAGCGGCAGAATGAGGAAAAGCTCGCCATTGAACGCAACGCGCAGCAGCAAGAGATCGCTTCCGTGCGTCTCTGCCCAGGCACGGCACCAGTCGTAGGCATGATGCAGCGAGTTGCCGGCAAGACCGTCGAGCGAACGCCATTCGGCCTCCAGCGGCTCCATGGCGCGGTGGATCGAAATATCGAAGCGGCGCGTGACATCGGACGGACCCACACGCATGGACGCGCGCGGGCGACGGTCGCCGGAGCCTTCCATGGTCAGATCGGAGTTCGTCATCGAAGGTGCCATCCGGTCCCTGTTGCCGAGCGATTGAACCTCAAGCCGGCTACGATCCGTTTAATGCGATAGCTCTTATGAACGGCATTTGAGAATAACCCGGGAACGCAGTTAGCAAAGCGTGAAGCGTTGCCGGGCCAGCGGCGCGGCCGTTCAGTCGAGAAAGCCCGTGGCCAGTGCCTTTGCCCATTCCAGCCGGTTGCGACTGGCTGCGAGCCGGGACATCGTCATCCAATCATAGGGAACGTTGCGGAACGTGACGCCCCATCCTGACGGCGTCTGCTCGACGACGGCGTAGCGTGCGTCCGGCGAACCCGCCTCGACCTTGTGCGGCACAGGTTGGTCGTCGTCATAACCTGGGCAGCCGACGCTGCCGGGATTGACGACGAGGCGGCCGTCTGAAAGGCGGACGGCGCGCTGGATATGCGTGTGCCCGCAAAGGATGACCGGATAATTGATGCCGGCGGCTTCAGCCTCGATTGCCGAACGCGGCGCCATGTGGACGGTGCCGTCGGTCGTCAAAGCCTCTAGCCAGTAGGTTTCATCGTTCGTCGGCGTCGCATGGCACAGGAAGAACGTTTCCCTGTGGACGTGCGCGACGGGCAGGGTGGCCAGCCATTCGCGGTGCTCCGGCTGCAATTCATCGTAGGCAGAGCGATCCGATAACCCCAGGTCCCGGGGGTCGACTGTCAACAGATAGCGATCGTGATTGCCTCGGATCGAGGGGATCGCGCGCTTCATGAGGATGTCGGCAGTGCGCGCTGCATTGAGCGGGCCGCTCACGTGATCGCCGAGGTTGACGATGTCGGTGATACCGAGCGCATCGATGTCGGCGAGAACGGCCTCGAGCGCGAGATCGTTGCCATGGATATCGGCGATGACTGCAAGTCTCACGGGCGTCTCCTCGAATGGCCGCTGCGCTTTGGCTCAGCGATCGCGAGCCGGCTTTTCCATCCATTTGATAATCAGCATGGCTGGCAATATCCAGAGCAGGCCGGTGAAGAAGAAGTAGGCCAGATGCACCCACCAGGGTGCGGCGCCGAGCAGCAGCGAGGCAAAGGTGACGGCAGCCAGTGCGTAAACGACGACGAGGATGATGATCAGGATCGTGCCGATCAGCTTTCTGAGGCGTACGGGCATTTCACTTCTTTCAGATGGCTTGCATGGGCGCGGACCGACCGCGACGGCATGCCGCAAAGGTTTCGGTCTTGTTTTGCATGCCGCTCTGGTGCAAATCAACGGCTTTCCGAAAGGTGCGACCGTTGATCCGTCCGGTCGCGCCGCCAACAACCCTGCGATACCAGAGGCAAAATAATGGCCGGCGTCGAAATGGCGACAGAACAGATGCTTCGAAACGAGATCGGCAAGACCGAGCGCAACCGCCGGCAGATCCGCGGCTGGCTCGCCGTCGTTATTTTCACGCTCTTTGCGCTCGTGCTTGTCGGTGGTGCAACACGCCTCACGGAATCGGGGTTGTCGATCACCGAATGGAAGCCGATCCACGGTGTGATCCCTCCGCTTTCGGCCGCCGAGTGGGAAGAAGAGTTCCAGCTCTATCAGCGCATTCCGCAGTACCAGAAGATGAACAACGGCATGACGGTTGACGAGTTCAAGACGATCTTCTGGTGGGAATGGGCGCATCGCCTGCTGGCCCGCACCATCGGGATCATCTTCGCTCTGCCGCTCGCGTTCTTCTGGCTGACCGGCCGGGTCGAGCGCAAGCTCCGGATGCCGCTTCTCGGCATCCTCGCCCTTGGCGGCTTTCAGGGTTTCATCGGCTGGTGGATGGTTTCTTCCGGCCTCGTCGAGCGCACAGAGGTCAGCCAGTATCGGCTGGCGACGCACCTCGTCATTGCCTGTCTGATCTTCGCCTCTTGTATGTGGATCTTCCGTGGGCTCAGTCCGCATTCCAACGACACGGCGCCCACGGATCGTTCGCGCAAGATGGCAATGATCATCGCCATCTTCAGCCTGTTCCAGATCTATCTCGGCGCGCTCGTCGCCGGCCTCGACGCCGGCTTCAGCTACAACACCTGGCCGCTGATGGATGGAGCGATCGTTCCGCAGGACCTGTTCCTGCAGCAGCCCTGGTGGATCAATCTGTTCGAGAATCCGAAGACGGTGCAGTTCGTTCACCGGATAGGCGCCTATGTGCTGTTTGCCTTCGCGCTGATGCACATGATTGACTCTCTGAGGGCTGCTCCTGAGACGACCCATGCGCGGCGCTCTGTGCTTCTGTTTCTGCTCGTCTCAGCCCAGGCGGTCATCGGCATCACCACGCTGGTGCTGCAGGTGCCGATCGGCTGGGGCGTGCTACACCAGGGCGGTGCCCTTGTCGTGCTCGGTTTCGCCATCGCCCACTGGCGCGGTTTCTACGGCGAATATCCGCGGCCGACGGCGATCGAGCTGCGCGACTGACGCGTGAAGAATGCCGAAATGACAAAGGCCCCGGCGGGATCGCCGGGGCCTTCTTTTTTCAGCTGCTATTGCCGATCAGGCCGACAGCATCAGGTCCATGTTCTGGACGGCCGCGCCCGATGCGCCCTTGCCGAGATTGTCGAGCAGGGCAACGAGGTTCACGTGATTGCCGCCGGCGGTGCCGAACACGAAGAGCTTCATCGTGTCCTTGCCGGCAAGCTCGGTCGCGTCGATGCGTGCGAGCTTCTCGCTTTCCGCAAGCGGTACGACCTCGACGATCGACTGCCCGGCATAGTGCTCGACCAGCGCCGAGTGGATCGTCTCCAGCGTTGCGCCGGCGGCAAGATCCTCGAGATAGAGCGGGACCTGGACGATCATGCCCTGCGCGAATTTGCCGACCGAGGGAGCGAAAATCGGCGCACGGTCGAGCAGGCCGTGCATCTTCATCTCGGGCACGTGCTTGTGCTTGAGCGGCAGGCCATAGAGGAAGTGCGGCGCGCTGATGTGGTCCGCATTGGTCTCGTCTTCCATCTGCGCGATCATCTGCTTGCCGCCGCCGGTGTAGCCGGAAACAGCGTTGACCGTGACCGGGTAGCCGTCGGGCACGATACCGGCCTGGCGCAGCGGCCGGATCACGCCGATCGCGCCGGTCGGATAGCAGCCGGGATTGGCGACGTGGCGTGCATCGCGGATCTTCTCCGGCTGCGCCTTGTCCATTTCGGCAAAGCCATAGGCCCAGTCCGGGGCGATGCGGTGTGCCGTCGACGTGTCGATGATGCGCACCTTGTTGTTGCCGGAAACCATTGAAACCGCTTCGCGCGACGCATCGTCCGGCAGGCACAGAATGGCGATGTCGGCGTCGTTCAGGAGATCTTCGCGCATCGTGGCGTTGCGTCGTTCCGCTTCCGGGATGGAAAGCAGTTCGAGGTCGCTGCGGCCGGCCATGCGCGTGCGGATCTGCAGGCCCGTGGTGCCGTGTTCGCCATCGATGAAGATCTTCGGTTTCATGATTTTCCCGTTCTGTCAGTGATTTACGGATAGTTCCGGAATCATTCTGGCATAAAATTGAATCAATTTCTCAACAGGCCGGCGGACCGCCGCCAGCCCTGTCAGTTCCTATACAAGCAGCCGCCCCTGGTCGCAACGGCGATACGGTTCTTCAGCGCAGCGGTGCGCGTTCCGCAAGTTTCTCCGCATGCAGTCCCAGCATGAACATGGCGACAGTGGCGCCCGCGATTGCGGTGACTTCGGCATGGTCGTAGGCGGGTGCCACTTCGACGACATCGCTGCCGACAATCGTCAGGGCGCCGAGCTTGCGCAGCACCGAGAGGATCTTGGCGCTCGACGGGCCGCCGGCAACCGGCGTGCCGGTGCCGGGCGCGTAGGCCGGGTCGAGGCAATCGATGTCGAAGGTGAGATAGGCCTTGCGTTCGCCGACCTGCCGGATGATCGTTTCGGCAATCTCGGCAGCACTCATTTCCTCGACGTCATAGCCATAGAGAATGCGAATACCGCAGTCTTCGGGTGCGTGGGTGCGGATGCCGATCTGGATGGAGGCGTCGGTATCGATCAGGCCCTCGCGCGCGGCACGTCCGACGAAGGAGCCATGATCGATCCGCCCCCGTTCGTCCGGCCAGGTATCCTGGTGTGCGTCGAACTGCACGAGGGCGAGGGGGCCGTGGATGGCCGCCTGCGCCTTCAGGATCGGATAGGTAATGAAGTGGTCGCCGCCGAGCGTCTGCAGATAAGCGCCGCTTCTGATGATTTTCACCGCTTCGCGCTCGATCGTCGCCGGCGTCTTCGAATGGTTGCCATAGTCGAGCAGGCAGTCGCCGTAGTCGATCGTCGCCATCGCGGCAAAGAGGTCGCGCTCGAAGGGGTACTGCGGATCGTTGTCGAAGATGGCGGAGGCGCGACGGATCGCCTGTGGCCCGAAGCGGGCGCCAGGACGGTTGGACGTGGCGGCATCGAAGGGAATGCCCCAGACGACGGCGTCGATACCCTTCAACTGCTTCGAATATTTGCGGCGCATGAAGGAGAGAATGCCGGCATGCGTCGGATCGGATGCCGCCGATGTGAGTGAGCGCGCCGTCAGCGCATGATCGATTGTCCTGTTGGCCATGTCCCGTCTCTGCTTCAGGGCGGGATGAAGAGAGCCGTGTGCTCGTATCCCGCTCTAACTTGTGGTGGCGAGACGTTGGACAATCGTCGCCGGCAAGGCAAGGCCCTGCCGGCCGATTCTTCCGCGATTACGAAGCCTTGGCTTCGTAGGTCGGGGCGAAGTCGCCAAGCGCCTTCGCTTCAGTGATGCGCGCGGCGATATCTTCCTCGATGATCGTTTCGAGCTGGGCGAAGCTGTCGATCACGTAATAGATAGGCTGCACGATATCGATGCGATAGGGCGTGCGCAGCACGGTCATCAGGTCGAACGGCCGGAACTCGACACCTGGTGTCTCCATGGCGTTGCGCGTCTCGTTCGGCGAAGAGACGATGCCTGCGCCGTAGCAGCGGCGGCCCTTTGGCGTGTTGATCAGGCCGAACTCGACGGTGAACCAGAAGATCCGGAACAGATGCCAGGAGTAACCTTTGCCGAGCGAAGCGGCCTTCTCGCCGAAGCGACGGACGAAGTGGGCGTAGCTCTGGTTGGTGAGCAGCGGGCAGTGCCCGAAGACTTCGTGAAAGATGTCGGGCTCTTCGATGTAGTCGATATGCTCACGCCGGCGGATGAAGGTCGCCAGCGGAAACTTGCCCTGGGACAGAAGCTCGTAGAAACGGGACGGCGGAATGAGCGCCGGCACGCCTTCGACGCCGAAGCCGGTGGTTTCCGCAAGACGGCGGTTCACGTCCTTCAGCTGCGGCACATGATACGGCCCCAGGTCGAGCGTCTTTGCTCCTCCCAGATATTCGTCGCAGGCCTTGTCAGCGAGAAGCTTCATCTGCCGCTGATAGAGCTCGCCCCAGATCGCATCTTCTTCCGGGGTGTAAAGATATGTGCCGTCAGGCTCCGGTAGCTTGGCGGTGTATGTGCTTTCCTTGGTCATGACGTCTCCTCATGTCGTCAGAACAACTCTTTCTGTTGCAATTGTATCGCTGATGGAGCGAGTATTTGTTTCAGAGTTGTCAGATCGTCGCCTGTTGGCGAGAGGAAATTTCGCTATGCCGCCCGATGTGAAGGAAAATTTCCAGCCGTTGCGCAAATTGTTGCGGCTGATTCAAGCCGATAGCGGTCAGTCGCTGTCGGAGCTGGCGGAAAAGGCGGGCATGTCGCAGAGCTCGGCTTGGCGGCGGCTGCAGGAACTGGAGACGGACGGGGTCATCCGTAAGCGTGTGGCGCTTCTCGACCCGGCAAAGCTGGATCTGAAACTCTGCATCATCGCTCACGTGACGCTGGAGGATCATCATGACGAGGCGATCGCAGCCTTCTCGGCGTTGGTGCGCGATCGGCCGGAGATCATGGAATGCTACGCTTTATCCGGCACCTTCGATTACATGCTGAAGATCCGGGCCACCGACGTCGAAAGCTACGATGCCTTCATGACGCGTTACCTGATGCGCAATCCGCACGTGCGCACGGTCGTTTCGAGCTTCGTGTTGCGTGAACTCAAGTCGACGACGGAACTACCGATCTGAAGCGGCCGGGAATGGCGACTGCCGGGGCCCTATGAGCGCTCGAACCCGTATTGCCGCTCGATCTTGCCGACGCGCACCTGGTAGTCCTCGTACCAGCGCTCGCGGCCGAGCCGCTGGGCGGTCAGATGCCGGACGTCACTTTTCCACGCCGCGATGCTCTCCTCGTCCGCCCAATAGGAATTGGTGATGCCGAAGCCATCAGCACCGCGCACGCTTTCGAGCCCGAGAAAACCTGGCTGTTCGCGCGCCAGCCTCTCCATCTCCGTGCCCATATTGTCGTAGCCGTGATCGCCGGCCGTCCGTCGCGAGGAGAATGTCACGATGTAGTAGGGCGGCTCTGGGGTCTTGGCGGCGGGGGAACTTGCCATGCTGTGCCTCGGAGGATCGATGCTGCGGGATATGGTGGGGGCGATGATAACAAAAAAAGGCGGAGCAAAGCCCCGCCTTTCCAAGTGTCGCAGTTTGGAAGCGATTAACGCTTCGAGAACTGGAACGAACGACGTGCCTTCGCACGGCCGTACTTCTTACGCTCGACCACGCGGCTGTCGCGGGTGAGGAAGCCACCGCGCTTCAGAACGGAGCGCAGGCCCGGTTCGAAGTAGGTGAGGGCCTTGGAGATGCCGTGACGAACGGCACCGGCCTGGCCGGAGAGACCGCCACCGGCGACCGTCGCGTCGATGTCGAACTGGCCGTCACGGGCAGCTGCGACGATCGGCTGCTGCAGGATCATCTGCAGAACCGGACGAGCGAAGTAGTCGAGGTACGGCTTGCCGTTGATGGTGATCTTGCCCGAGCCGGGCTTGACCCATACGCGGGCAACAGCGTTCTTACGCTTGCCGGTCGCGTAGGAGCGACCCTGGGCGTCGACCTTCTTGACGTGAACCGGAGCAGCCGGTTCCGCGGTCGTGGCGATGTCCTTGAGAGCGGAAAGGTCGGCCATTATTAGGCGCTCCTTGTGTTCTTGCTGTTCAGCTTGGCGACGTCGAGGACGGCCGGCTGCTGTGCTTCATGCGGGTGGTTGGCGCCTGCGTAAACGCGCAGGTTCTTCATCTGGCGACGGCCGAGCGGACCACGCGGAACCATGCGCTCGACGGCCTTCTCGATGACGCGCTCCGGGAAGCGGCCCTCGATGATCTGGCGCGCGGTGCGCTCCTTGATGCCGCCGGGGTAACCGGTGTGCCAGTAGTACTTCTTGTCGGTGTACTTCTTGCCCGTCAGAACTGCCTTCTCGGCGTTGATGACGATGACGTTGTCGCCGTCGTCAACATGCGGGGTGAAGGTAGCTTTGTGCTTGCCGCGCAGGCGGTTTGCGATGAGGGAAGCGAGGCGACCAACAACGAGGCCTTCGGCGTCGATGATGATCCACTTCTTCTCCACCTCTGCAGGCTTCTGAACGAAGGTTGCCATATCTAAACTCTTTCTTTGGACCCGGGCGGCGAACCGCCGGGCGTTTCTTGTTGCTTGGTTTTGCCCGGTTTCCCGGACAAAAGAAGAAAGCGGCCCTTGAGGACCGCGATCTGCGGCAGCTTATACGCAAGTGCGAAACAAGCGTCAAGAACGTGAAATCTGCGCGATGGAAATAAATATAAGTAAAAACAATAAGTTACATGTATGGTATTTCGTTACCACATTTTAACGCGGCGGAATCGAATAGGTCGCCGTTGCATGGGCCACGAGATCGTCGTCACCGACCTTGACGATCGATGCGTCGAGAACGGCGAGCCGCTTGCCGAGTTTGAGGATCCGGCAGGTGCATTCGAGCGGTTCCGGTTCCGGCTTGCGCAGGAAGTTGATGTTGAGATTGGTGGTAACCGCAAGCGCGACCGGACCGATATGGGCGATCAGCGCGACATAGGCGGAAACGTCCGCAAGCGCGAAGAGGGTGGGGCCTGAGACGGTGCCGCCCGGACGGATGTGCCTTTCGTTCGGATCGAGCCGCATGGTGGCAAAGCCTGGCCCCACCGCCGTGACGTGAAAGACCTTGCCATCGGTGTGGACCTGCGGAAAATCCGTGTCGAGAAACCGGTTGAGTTCGTCGACGGTCATGTTCGGCTCGATGGTCATTCATAGCATCCTTCAACATATTCGCCTGCCACCTGAAACCGGCCGACGGCCGGACGCAAGGCGGAAAAAGGTCTTAGACGGAACGCGTCGCCTGGTTCTCCGGTCAGCTTGCACCGCGCGCGCGTCCGGCGTACCACCAAGCCCGAGTAGAAGTTTCAGGAGAAAGAGATGGCCGAAGTGGTATCGTTCAAGAAGGAAGAGCCGAACGGCCTGCTGCTGCGCGAACGCTCCGGGCCGGTGCTGCGCCTGACGCTCAACAACCCGCCGGCCAATGTACTGTCTATCGCCATGATGGAGGCGCTGCACGCCGAGTTCGATGCGGTCGCCGCCTCCAAGGAAATCAGGGTTGTCGTGCTTGCCGCGTCGGGCAAGCTGTTTTCGGCGGGGCACGACCTCAAGGAAATGACCGCGCATCGCGAAGACGACGACCGGGGCCGGGCCTTCTTTGAACAAACGATCCGCCTCTGTGCCGATTTGATGCTGAAGATCACCCGGTTGCCGCAAGCCGTCATCGCTGAGATCGACGGGCTCGCAACCGCTGCCGGCTGCCAGCTTGTCGCAAGCTGCGACCTGGCGATCTGCACCGACAGTTCCACGTTCTGCACGCCGGGCGTCAACATCGGGCTCTTCTGCTCGACGCCGATGGTCGCGCTTACGCGTGCGGCGCACCGCAAGCAGGCAATGGAGATGTTGCTCACCGGTGAGACCATCGACGCCTCGACCGCCAAGGACTTCGGCCTCGTCAATCGCATCGTGCCGCAGCAGTATCTGCGCCAGGTGGTCGACAAATATGCGGCCGTGATCGCCTCGAAGTCGCCGCAGGCGCTGAAGATCGGCAAGGAAGCCTTTTACCGCCAGGCGGAGATGGACCTGCCGCAGGCCTATGACTACGCCGTCGGCGTGATGGTCGAGAATATGCTGGCTCGCGATGCCGAGGATGGCATCGGCGCGTTCCTCGGCAAGCGCATGCCGGAGTGGAAGGAAGACTGATCTGCGGCGTCGTCAGGCCAGCTTCAGCAGCAGCGCGCCGAGCGCGATGACGCAGGCAGCGGCAATGCGCCAGACGCTGACCGGTTCCTTGAGGAACACGACGGAGATCACCACCGCAAACAGGATCGACGTCTCGCGAAGGGCGGCGACGGTGGCGACCGGTGCCTTGGTCATCGCCCAGAGCGCCAGGCCATAGGCGCCAATCGATCCGGCGCCGCCGATCAGACCCCGCCACCAGTTCTTATAGACGTGGCGGGCGACCGGCTTGATGCCGCGGCGGGCAAAGGCCCAGGCGAAGAGCAGCACCGGCGGCAAGAGCGCCATCCACAGCGTGTAGGAAATCGCATTGCCCGATACGCGCGCGCCGATGCCGTCGACAAAGGTGTAGCTGGCGATGACGCAGGCGTTGAGGAGGGCGAGCACGATCGCGTGTTTTCCGCCCTTTCTGGACTCGAAGGCGAGCGTCAGCACGCCGACAGAGATTGTCAGAATGCCGAGCATCGTACCGAAGGTAAGCTGTTCGCCGATCAGCGCGCCGCTGGTGGCCGCGACGATCAAGGGCGCAGTACCGCGCATCAGCGGATAGACAAGACCGATATCGCCAGCGCGATAGGAGGCGGCGACGAGCTGGAAATAGGCGAACTGGAACAGGGCCGAAACCAGGATGTAGGGCCAGGCTTCCGGCTTCGGCAGGGGCAGGAATGGCAGGAAGGGGATGGCCACGGCGGCGGCCCCGAGCGCGATCATTGCTGCGTCGAGCGATTTTTCCGAGCCTGCCTTGACCAGGGCATTCCAGGTCGCGTGCAACAACGCCCCGAACAGGACGAGCGCAATGACTTCAAGCGGCAAGATGGAACCTCGGAAACGATGTGGCGGGCCTGGTGAAGCTTGTGGCGCCGCTCGCACGCAAATGCAACCGTAAAGTCTTGTATTGCGTCAGGGTCTGAGGCGCATTGCTGCACGAAGTTGACTTGGAAGGGAGCGGCCCCATTATACGGCCGTTTAATTAGATGGATCAAAAGCCCCACATGAATCACGACCCCTATCCGGACTACTATCTCGCCGACATCCTGCGCGAGACCAAGACGATCGCTCTCGTCGGTGCCTCGCCGAATGCCGAGCGGCCGAGCCATCGGGTCATGGCGTTCCTGTTGCGCAAGGGCTATCGGGTGATTCCGATCAACCCCGGCCATGTCGGCAAGGCCATTCAGGGCCAGACCGTCGTCGGCCGGCTCGCCGACGTGAAGGAACCGGTCGACATGGTCGATGTCTTCCGCGCCGCCCATGCCTTGCCGGCGCTCGTTGACGAGATCCTGGCGCTGGACACGCTGCCGAAGGTGATCTGGGGACAGCTTTCGGTGCGCCACGACGGCGCAGCGGCGAAGGCGGAAGCGGCCGGGATCAAGGTGGTCATGGATCGCTGTCCGGCAATCGAATATCCGCGCCTGATCGGCTGATCTCGGCCCGCAGAACGGCTGCGGCTTGCGCAACCGTCAGTTTCGTAAAAATCCTCTTTGACCGCACACGTAGGCTCTGGAATAGTGCCGCCACCTCCGCGCTGGGCCACGGAGGTTCGATAGCGGATCACACGCAGATTCAAGGTGATAGAGCGTCCTCGGCGCGCCGGCTGGCGGCCGCGCTCTGGTCATGGGAGGGACGAAATGACGAAAGACAACCCTGGTTTCAACACGCTCGCAATCCATGCAGGGGCACAGCCCGATCCGACCACGGGCGCGCGGGCGACGCCGATCTACCAGACGACGAGCTTCGTCTTCAACGACACCGACCATGCCGCGGCACTCTTCGGCCTCCAGCAGTTCGGCAACATTTACACCCGCATCATGAACCCGACCCAGGCGGTGCTGGAGGAGCGCATCGCGGCGCTCGAAGGCGGCACGGCTGCGCTGGCCGTTGCCTCCGGCCATGCGGCTCAGCTGCTCGTCTTCCACACGATCATGAACCCGGGCGACAATTTCGTCGCAGCCAACCGGCTCTATGGCGGCTCGGTCAACCAGTTCGGCCACGCCTTCAAGTCCTTCGACTGGCAGGTGCGCTGGGCCGATCCTGCTGACCCCGCCTCGTTCGAGGCGAAGATCGACCGGCGCACCAAGGCGATCTTCATCGAGAGCCTCGCCAATCCCGGCGGCACCTTCGTGGATATCGCCGCCATCGCCGAGGTCGCCCGCAAGCACGACCTGCCGCTGATCGTCGACAACACCATGGCGACACCCTATTTGCTGCGGCCGCTGGAGCACGGCGCCGATATCGTCGTGCATTCGCTGACGAAGTTCATCGGCGGCCATGGCAATTCGATGGGCGGTGTCATCGTCGACGGCGGTACCTTCGACTGGTCGAAGTCGGGCAAGTATCCGATGCTTTCGGAGCCGCGTCCGGAATATGCCGGTGTCGTGTTGCACCAAACCTTCGGCAACATCGCTTTCGCCATTGCCGCGCGTGTCCTGGGACTGCGCGATTTCGGTCCGGCAATCTCTCCGTTCAATGCCTTCATGCTCGTGACCGGCGCCGAGACCCTGCCGCTGCGCATGCAGCGCCATTGCGACAACGCGCTTGCGGTCGCCAAGTGGCTGAAGACGCACGACAAGATTTCGTGGGTCAACTATGCCGGGCTTGAGGACGATCCCAACCACGCGCTGCAGCAGCGTTATTCGCCGAAGGGTGCCGGTGCCGTCTTCACCTTCGGCCTCAAGGGCGGCTACGAGGCGGGCAAGCGCTTCGTCGAGGGGCTGGAAATGTTCTCGCATCTGGCGAACATTGGCGACACACGCTCGCTCGTCATCCACCCGGCCTCGACCACCCATCGGCAATTGACGCCCGGGCAGCAGGTAGCGGCCGGCGCCGGCCCCGATGTCGTGCGTCTGTCGGTCGGCATCGAAGACGTTTCCGACATCATCGCCGATCTTGAGCAGGCGCTGGCAAAGCTCTGATGCGTCGGCCGGTCGCAACTTTCCGTGACCGGCTTCCAATGAACGTCGCGCTATGCAAGCATAGCTGCATGTTCGCTGTCGTCGCGCTCCGGCGCTTTCTCTGTGTGTTGGCGTTGCTCGGGATCGTAATCGGTCCCGTGAGCGTCAGCACGGCTGCGAGCGCCATGGCCCTTTCATCCGACATGCAGATGGATGCCATGACAGGCCTGGACGACATGTCCTGCTGCCCGGAGCAGCAACCCGTTCAGAAGAACGATTGCGGCAATACGTGCCCTCTCGCACTCGTCTGCTCTTCCATCATCCTTGCGCACGGCAGCAAGGCCAATAGCTGGCGCGTCGATCTGTCGGCACGCGAACTGTCGCATCCGATGCTGCAGGAAAACCGTCTGCCGTCTGTTCTCGTCGAACCGCCGGCACGGCCTCCCAAAGCCTGATCTCACCCTTTGATCCGCTGGATTTGCTCTGCCCGAGATGGCGGAAGCATCCGACTATGATGATTTTTCAGGGATGCGGCCGATGTGCCCGTCCTGGGTGAGATTCTTATGACTGCAGTCAAATCTTCTGCGAGAACACTGCTCGCATCGCTCTCCATTGCGCTGGTCGCAACTACCCAATCCCACGCCGCTGCGACGGACTACGAGTTCCAGCTCGTTCAGTCGGAGGTCGCGCAAGGCCCCGAGGCGACCGTCGCAGTCCGTCTCGTCGACAAGAGGACCGAAAAACCCGTCTGCGACGCCATAATCTTCACCACCCGAATGGACATGGCTCCGGAAGGCATGGAAGCGATGACCACCCCGGTCGAGGCCCTGCCGCCGACGGAGCCCGGTGTCTACCGCTTCAAGACGAACCTCAGCATGGAGGGCGGCTGGCGCTTCAAGCTGGCGGCAAAGGTCCAGGGTGAGGCCGAAACCGTCCAGGGCGAATTCGATCTGCAGGCGACGCCGTGAAGACCTTCAAATTCCTGCTCCTCGTTAGCTCCCTCGCCGTTGCCGGCGGGGGAGGCTACGTGGCGGGCACGCAAAGCCTTGCCACCCACATCAACAGGATCTTCTCCGAGCAAGCGCTCGGGGAAACCATGCCCTCTGCAGTCATGCCGACCGGCAAGGTCATCTACTATCGTAGTTCAGACGGTTCGCCGGAATACTCGGCCACACCGAGAGAGACCGCAGACGGTCGTGCTTTCGTTGCCGTGCGCGAGAGCGAGGACATCTCCTTCGACACGGTGAAGAAAGCTGCTCCCCAAAAGGCTGAAGCCACGCCGACGGCGGGCGAGCGAAAAGTACTCTATTACCGCAACCCCATGGGCCTTCCAGACACCTCCAAGGTGCCGAAAAAGGACTCCATGGGCATGGACTATCTTCCCGTATACGAGGGAGAGGAGGCGGACAGCTCCGTCGTGAAGGTCTCGCTCGGCAAGTTACAGCGGACCGGGGTGAAGACGGCGACGGCAGAGAACGCCGTCGTCAGCCGCCAGGTGCGGGTGCCTGGAACGGTCACGTTCGACGAGCGCCTGGTGCGGATCGTCTCGATGCGCGCGAACGCATTCATCGAGGGCGTCGCCGATGTGACGACTGGCGACCGGGTGCGGAAGGGCGACGAGCTCTTCCACTTCTTCTCGAAGGACATCGCCAAGGCCGGGGCCGAATACGCCACGGAACTGCGCGGTGGTGGCGAGCCAGACCTCGACGTCGGCGGCGCGCTGCAACTGCGCAATCTCGGCGTGCCGGAAGAGACGGTCAAAGCGATCGCCCGGAGCCGGACGGTGCCCAGAAGCATCGCCTATCTCTCCCCGAGCGATGGCGTCGTCCTCGAACGCAGCGCGACGACCGGCATGATGGCCGAGGCTGGCGATGTCCTCTTCCGGATTGCCGACATGTCGAAGGTGTGGGTGATCGCGGACGTACCCGAATTCGATGCCGCGACCATCCGGCAAGGCGCGCATGCGACGGTCCGGGTGCGGAACCTGCCTGGCAAGACCTTCGAGGGCGCAGTCGATCTGATTTATCCCGAGCTTCAGACGCAGACGCGCACCGCCAAGGTGAGGATCGAGCTTTCCAACGCCGAGGGCCTGCTGATCGCGAACATGTACGCCGAAGTCGAGATCGCCTCCGGTGCCACCGCCCCGGTCGTCGCGGTGCCCAACAGCGCCGTTATCGACACGGGCGACCGACAGGTGGTGTTCGTCGACAAGGGCGAAGGCCGCTTCGAACCGCGTGACGTCGAGCTCGGAGCGCGCGGCGATGACCGAACGGAAATCAGGAAAGGCATTGAAGCCGGAGAGAAGATCGTCGTCTCCGCCAACTTCCTGCTCGACGCCGAGAGCAATCTCAATGCGGCTCTAA
Source organism: Ensifer sp. Root278 (assembly GCF_001429285.1). Taxonomy (GTDB): domain Bacteria; phylum Pseudomonadota; class Alphaproteobacteria; order Rhizobiales; family Rhizobiaceae; genus Ensifer. The sequence continues at coordinate 110,054 of NZ_LMJJ01000034.1, read as the reverse complement.
GCGCCCTCACTGCGGACGAGGTGAAACCATGATCTCGAACGTCATCGCCTGGTCCGCTCGCAATCTGGTGCTGATCATCGTTGGGGCCGCCCTCTCAATCGCCGCGGGTGTCTACTCGTTGCGTTCGCTTCCGCTCGACGCCATTCCCGATCTCTCGGATGTGCAGGTCATCGTCTTCACTGACTATCCCGGTCAGGCGCCGCAGGTGGTCGAGGATCAGGTCACCTATCCGCTGACGACGTCGATGCTGACGGTACCGCGGTCGAAGGTCGTGCGCGGCTTCTCCTTCTTCGGCATCTCCTTCGTCTACGTCATATTCGAGGACGGGACCGATCCCTATTGGGCGCGAAGCCGCGTGCTCGAATACCTCAACGCCGCCGCAAGCCGGCTTCCCGAAGGCGTCTCGCCGAGCCTCGGCCCGGACGCGACGGGTGTTGGCTGGGTCTACCAGTACGCCCTTGTCGCCAAGGAGCTGTCTCTGGCCGAACTGCGCTCGTTGCAGGACTGGGTCGTGCGCTTCGCCGCCTCGAAGTCCGACGGCGTGGCGGAAGTCGGGAGTGTCGGCGGCTTCGTCAAGCAGTACTCCATCGTCGTCGATCCGGCGCGTCTGCGCGCCCAGAACGTGACGCTGAAACAGATCGCCGACGCAGTGCGCGCCAGCAACCGCGACGTCGGCGGGCGGACGGTCGAGATTTCCGAGTTCGAGTTCATGGTCCGTGGCCGCGGCTACCTGCAGGGTATCAAGGATATCGAGAACATCGTGCTGATGACCGAAGGCGGCGCGCCGTTACGCCTCGGCGACGTGGCGCGGGTGGAGACGGTTCCCGATGAGCGGCGCGGCATCACCGAACTCAACGGCGAAGGCGAGGTCGCAAGTGGCATCGTGCTGCAGCGGGTCGGCGAGAACGCCCTCAACGTCATCGACAGCGCCAAGAAGAGCCTGGCGGCGATCAAGGATAGCCTGCCGGCTGGCACCGAGATCGTGCCCGTCTATGACCGTTCGGAGCTGATCAAGGCGGCGATCGAGACGCTCAAGGGCACGCTGGTCGAGGAGTCGATCATCGTCGCACTGGTGACGATCGCCTTCCTCCTGCATGTGAGGAGCGCGCTCGTCGCCATCATCATGCTGCCGATCGGTATCCTGATTTCCTTCATCGCGATGCGGGCGCTTGGCATCGGGGCCAACATCATGAGCCTCGGCGGCATAGCGATTGCCATCGGCGCGATGATCGATGCGGCGATCGTTATGATCGAGAACGCCCACAAACACCTGGAACGCGCGCCGCCCGACAAACCCAGAGCCGAAGTCCTGATCGAAGCGGCAAGCGAGGTCGGCCCGGCACTGTTCTTCAGCTTGCTGATCATCACCGTGTCCTTCCTGCCGATCTTCACACTGGAATCGCAAGAGGGGCGACTGTTCGGACCGCTTGCCTTCACCAAGACCTTCGCGATGGCGGCGGCGGCGTTGCTGTCGGTGACACTCGTTCCGGCGCTGATGGTCCTGTTCGTGCGCGGCCGGATCGTGCCGGAGCACAAGAACCCGCTCAACCGCTTTCTGATCTGGACCTACCGTCCGATCATTGCCGGCGTGCTGCGGGCGAAGACGATCACGATCCTGCTCGCGGTCGCGGCGCTCGCCGCAACGGTGTGGCCGGCGCGTCAGATCGGCAGCGAGTTCATGCCGACCCTCAACGAAGGCACGCTCATGTACATGCCGACGACCTTGCCCGGCCTGTCGGTGACCAAGGCGGCTGAGCTGATGCAGACGCAGGATCGGATCATCAAGTCCTTCCCCGAGGTCGAGACGGTCTTCGGCAAAGCGGGCAGGGCGCTGACTGCCACAGATCCGGCCCCGACGGAGATGTTCGAGACAATCATCACCCTGAAGCCGAAGTCGCAATGGCGGCCAGGCGTGACCATCGACAGCCTCAAGCGGGAGATGGATGCAGCTCTTCAGTTCCCCGGAGTCTCCAACGCCTGGACCATGCCGATCCGCGCCCGCATCGACATGTTGTCGACCGGCATCCGTACGCCCGTCGGCGTCAAGGTCTACGGAACTGACCTCAAGGAGATGGAGCGGGTGGCGCGCGACATCGAGACGGTACTGAAGGCCATCCCCGGCACGTCCAGCGCCTACGCCGAGCGTGTCATAGGCGGATACTTCCTCGACATCGTGCCGGACCGCACCGCGCTCGGGCGCTACGGCCTCAGCATCGGTGACGTGCAGGATGTCATCGCCACGGCGCTTGGGTCCGAGGTGGTCACCTTGACCGTCGAGGGAAGGGAGCGCTACGGCGTCGCCGTCCGTTATCCGCGGGCCTTCAGAAGCGATCCACAGTCGATCGCGCGCGACATCGAGGTCGCGCTTCCCGGCGGCGGAACGGTGCCCCTCGGTGCTGTCGCCGACGTCAAGCTCGAACGCGGTGCGACAACGATCCGGACCGAAAACGGCCAGCTCGCGGTCTACATCTTCGTCGACATCGCCGACCGCGATCTTGGCAGCTATGTCTCCGAAGCTCAGGAAGCCGTCGCGAAGAGCGTGTCGCTTCCATCAGGCTATTCGGTCGCCTGGAGCGGGCAGTACGAGTATCTGGAACGGGCAAAAGCGCGCCTCGCGATCGTCGTGCCACTGACCCTCGCGCTGATTTTCCTGCTGCTCTACCTGAACTTCAAAGCGCTGACCGAGACCCTCATCGTCATGCTGTCGCTGCCCTTCGCGCTCGTTGGCGGCATCTGGCTGATGTGGTGGCTGGGCTTCAACGCCTCGGTGGCGGTGGTCGTCGGCTTCATCGCGCTTGCTGGCGTGGCGGCAGAGACGGGTGTGATCATGCTGATCTATCTCGACCAGGCGCTTCGCGAACGCCGTGAGGAATGCGACCGCGAAAAGCGCCCCTTCACGCGGGACGACCTGCATCACGCGATCATGGTCGGAGCGGTGGAACGGGTGCGACCGAAGATGATGACGGTCGTGGCGATCATCGCAGGGCTGGTGCCGATCCTCTGGAGTACCGGGGCCGGATCGGAGATCATGCAGCGCATCGCCGTGCCGATGATCGGCGGCATGATCTCGTCGACGGTGCTGACGCTGGCGGTCATCCCGGCAATCTACGGCCTGGTGAAGGGCTGGCGGCTGCCAGCCCTAGCCGACACCCGGTCGCCGACGAGAGCGGCCAGCGCCGGGCTTCTGACGCCGATAGACGGCAGGATCCAGCGGTAGACGAGTGAAGGTTCAAGGTCGGATGGGGCAGGAGCCGAGTTGCTTCGAAATGCCGGTCCACGTCCGCCTCGATCGAGGAATGGCGGCACCAGCAGAACGGAGGCGGGAATATCCTCGAAAAAACAATGGACGTTGCCCCGGAGGTGTGTGACGAAACCAAATCTGAAACCCATGACGGGGGAGGTTGCAGTGCCTCCAGCAAAGGTGCCCAATGGCGAATATGCAGAAGTTCGATCTGTCTTCCGTCGAGCCGGAAACCGGCACGCCAGCTGCCGACCGGCTGATCTCCGGGGCGCCGCAATTCAGTACCTGGAACCTGGAGGAGGCCGATGGCGGCCTCTATGCCGGGGTCTGGGAATCGACGCCCGGCAAGTGGCGGATCGTCTATGAGGAGTGGGAATATTTCCACATCATCTCCGGCTATTCGATCGTCACGCAGGATGGTGGCGAGGCGGCGCATTTGCGCGCCGGCGACAGCATGATCCTGCGTCCGGGCTTCGAAGGGACCTGGGAGGTCGTGGAGACAACCCGCAAGGACTACGTCATCCGCTTGTGAGTGCCGAAGCGCCGGAGATTGGGCGGTCTTCGATGCAGCTACCAGACGAGGTCGAGACGCTCCAGGCCGTGGAAATGAAACGCGTCCTTCACCTCGGGCTCGTTCTTCAGCCGCATGTCCGGCAGCCGCCGAAACAGGATCGGCAGCGATAGATTGAGTTCAAGCCGGGCCAGCGGCGCCCCGATGCAGAAATGCAGGCCGGCCCCGAAGGAGACATTGGCGCCTTCATCGCGCGTCGGCCGGAACGCATTCGGGTCCGTGAACTTCTTCGGGTCGACATTTGCCGCCCCGAGCAAAAGGCCGATCTTGTCGCCCTTGCGAAGGGTGATGCCGTCTTCCAGCTCGACATCCGAGAGAGCGTAACGCTGGAAAATATGCAGCGGTGCCGCAAAACGCAGGCACTCCTCGATCGCCAGCCCCGTTGATGCCTCCGTGGCAAACAGATCCTCGGCGGAAGGTCCGGATTGCAGGATGGTTCTCACGGCATTGCCGATCTGATGCACAGTCGCTTCGTGACCGGCATTGAGGAGCAGGGCGGTGGTCGAGACCAACTCTGCCTCGGAAAGTCGTTCGCCATCCTTTTCCGAGGTGATCATGTGCGTCAGCAGGTCATCGGCGGGATTGCGGTGTTTCTCGGCGATGATCTCTCGCAGATAGGCGGCAAATTCGGCGGAAGCCTGGTTGGCGTCGAGTTCGGTCTCGTGGCTCGGGTTGAAGACATACATCCGGACCATGCGGTGCGACCAGTCGAGAAGATCGGGCGCCGCCTCGACCGGTATGCCGAGCATGCGGGCGATGATCGTCACGGGGATCGTTTCGGCGTACGTCTTGAGCAACTCGACCTCGCCGTCGCCTTCGAAACCATCGATAAGGGCGTGCGACAGCTGCTCGATATCCGGTCTCAGCTGTTCGATCTGCCTTGAGACGAACGCCCGGTTGACCAGGGTGCGCAGCCGCGTGTGTGCCGGCGGCTCGAGCTCCAGCAGCGAATGTTCCTCCAGCGCGTCGAAGTCCCTCAGATGTGGCTTCGGCGCCGACAGGCCGACCTCTTCGCGCGTCGCCACATGCAGGATCTGCCGACCGAAACGGCGGTCGCGGAGCAGCACGTTTACCTGGTCATAGCCTGCGAAATACCATTGTTGCCGCTCCTCCCAGAAGAAGGCCGGACATTGCGCGTGGATTTCGGCATAGGCGGCGAGCGGCTCACGGTAGAAAGCGGGATTGCGCGCATCGATAGAAACGCGCCTTTGGGCGCCGTCAATGGTTATGGCAGGCATGCAACGGGCTCTTTACAGAATTTGACCGACGTCTATTTCTACGGGAACCGGCGTTCAGCCGGCAAGTGCAGATATCCCTCCGGCCATCGGCATGGCGTTGACAGTGTCGGTAATGGTCGTCAATCTCCTGGCGCTGCGTAGGGCGCATCGGCAAGAGGCTGAAAGGGCACGCCCGCCTACGGGAGACACACCGTAGTTGCGCCCATGCCAAACCTTGAAAACCTGAAGAAGCAGGCGAAGCAGTACCTCAAATGGCATCGCGAACGGTACCATCCGGTCGCAGCGGAGATCAGGGCGGCCTTGCCCCGTTACCGTGACCTTGATGACGACGCCATTCTCAAGGCGGAGTTCAAGCTCGCCGACGCGCAGGAGCTGATCGCGCGCCAATCGGGATTCGATAGTTGGCAGGCGCTCAAATCAGGAGCCCTGACAATGACCCCGCACTCAAAACCCACCACATCGCAGCCGGTGCTGCAGTCGACCGCCGCTCAGCTGTTCGTTGCCGATATCAAGGCTTCGTGCGACTTCTACGCGGAGAAGCTCGGCTTTGCCGTCGATTTCGTCTACGGCGACCCGCCCTTCTATGGGCAGGTGATCCGCGACAGTGCCAGGCTTGCTCTGCGCCTTGTCTGCGAGCCGGTCTTCGTCGGCGACATCCGCCAACGCGAAGACTTGCTTTCGGCTGCCATCACGCTCGAAACCGTCAATGACATCAAGCAATTGTTCCTGACCTATCAGGCTGCTGGCGTACACTTTCACCAGCCGCTGCGGACAGAACCCTGGGGCGCCCGCACCTTCATCGTGCTCGATCCGGACGGAAATCTGATCCTGTTCGCAGGGCCGGCCGACTGATCGAGAGCGGCGAAAATGGACGCCGGCGATGCTCGTGCTGTCCCGGCATCCACCCGTTCGCTCCCGTATTGCAGTTGCGAAACAACTTCTGTTCTCCGCCCTTTTTCAGTGGCGCCCGGTGACCTATTTGCGCAATGATGCGGGCAGCAGGCAGGGAGCGGCATGGCAAAAAACCAGTCCAGTCTATCGGCGGGGATCGTGGCAGCGATCCGCAAGCGGCGTCCCACGGTCGTTCATCGCGAAACTGCGGTGAACCGCGGCGATATCGTCATCGCCTCCTACAACATCCATAAATGTGTCGGTACCGACGGCCGTTTCGATCCCGGGCGGACCGCCAATGTGATCGGCGAACTGGGCGCCGATATCGTTGCGCTTCAGGAAGCGGACCAGCGGTTCGGCGAGCGTGCCGGTCTTCTCGATCTCGAACATCTCCGGCGCGAGGCCCATCTCGTTTCGGTGCCGATCTCCGGCTTTTCGGCGAAGGGGCATGGATGGCACGGCAATGTGCTGTTGCTACGCGAGGGCGCCGTTTCCGATGTGAGGCAGCTGAAACTCCCAGGTGTCGAGCCGCGTGGCGCACTCGTCGTCGATCTCGACCTGAAGGTCGGCCCCTTACGCATCATCGCCGCCCATCTCGGTCTTCTCAGGCATTCCCGCGCCCAGCAGGCCGAGGCGATCCTTGAAGCGGCAGCCGGCGCGAACGGGCGGCCGACGCTGCTCATCGGCGATCTCAACGAGTGGCGCATGGGCCGGAGATCGTCACTGTCGTTCCTAAGTCCGGTTTTCGATCCGTCGCACGCCACGGTCGCGAGCTTCCCGTCGCGTTTTCCGCTGCTGCCGCTCGATCGCGTGCTTGGCAATCCGCACCACCTGGTAACGTCGGTCGCCGTGCATGACTCACCGCTTGCGCGGATCGCCTCGGACCATCTGCCGGTGAAAGCCTCCATCGCCTTGAAGGCTGCCCAACAGGATCACCGCGACGGAAATCGGGTTGGGGCCGGCCGTGCGGGGTCGGTCTGACGGCGAGGCGCGCTTTCGATGTTATCCTCCGTTCTGATCATCGTCGCCGCGATCGTCGGTGTGGTCGTGGCGGCCATCCTCTACATCTATGGCCGGTTCGGACGGCGCCCGCACGGGCTGCCGTCAACGGCACTTCCGGTGGCCGAGGCCGGTACGGAACTCGATCGGCTTATCATGCCCCTTCTTGCCGGCCGCCCGAACGCAAATGGCGTGGCGCTCGTGTCGGACAGTATCGAGGCCCTGGTAGTGCGCGCGCATGCGGCGCGGCGCGCCGGGCGCAGCCTCGATCTGCAGTATTATTACTGGAAGGATGATCTGACCGGTCTTCTGCTGGCCCGAGAGATTTTGGCGGCGGCCGACAGAGGCGTATGTGTCCGGTTGCTGCTCGATGACATCAACGCCGGCATTCATGATCGCATGTGCATCGCGCTTGACGCCCACCCCAATATCGAGGTGCGGCTCTTCAATCCCAGCCGGGCGCGGACCGACCGCTTTCGCCGCGGCTTCGAGATGGCGATCCGCGCCTTCAGCGCCACCCGCCGCATGCACAACAAGCTGTGGGTGGCGGATGGCCGGGTCGCAATCGCCGGCGGGCGCAACATCGGCGACGCCTATTTCGACGCCGCCGAGCTTTCCAACTTCCGCGACCTCGACGTCTGGATGGTGGGGCCGGTGCTGGACCAGGCGTCCGCCATGTTCGACCGGTACTGGAACAGCGACTCCGTCCTCCCGATCGCTGCACTGCGCACGCCACGCAAGCAATATTTGCCGGCGCTCCGTGAGGCCGTCGACGGGCTTGCCCGGACACCCGCGGGCCGGTTTTACATCGAGCGCGTCGACAAGGTTGCCCAGGAAACCGGCATCTATCACGGCACGCGGCGGCTTCACTGGAGTTCGCAGATCCGCCTGGCATCCGACCCGCCGGAAAAGGCGCTGATGCAGCGGCGCCAGAACTGGTTGCTGCGCGAACTCTTCCCGTTGATCGAAGCGGCGACGCGGGATTTGAGGATCATCTCTCCCTATTTCATCCCCGGCGTTGCCGGCACGCGAGAGCTTGCGGCCATCGTTTCGCGCGGAGCTCGGGTCGCGGTGCTGACCAACTCTCTCGCAGCGACCGATGTCGCAGCCGTTCACGGCGGTTACATCAAGTACCGCCGGAAGCTCATCCAGGCCGGCATCGCTCTCTTCGAATTGAAGGAGCAGGGCGACGTTGCCGAAGGGCACCGCATGACGTTGTTCGGGCGCCGCAATGCGAGCCTGCACAGCAAGGCTTTCGTGGTCGATGGCTTGAACGGGTTCGTCGGCTCGATGAACTTCGACCCCCGCTCCGCATCGCTCAATACGGAAATGGGTGTCGTCTTTGCCGATGCGGCTCTTGCCGGCGAGCTGGCCAGCATGTTCGAGGAGGAGACCTCGCCGTCGATCAGCTACCGGCTCGGGATGGACGGTTCACGGCTTGTCTGGCGTGATCGCGCCAACGGCTCCGAGCGGCTGTTGCGGCGCGAGCCGGATGCCAGCCTTGCCAGGCGGATGATTGCCAACCTGATCCGTATTCTGCCGATCGAGTCACAGCTCTAGGAAGGCGGCGCCGCCGATACACGATTTGCCGTTCGTTTACCGACGTCATCGAACCCTGTGTGAAATGCTCGGTCGCGGCGGCTTGCGGCGCGCATGTCGGCGAAAAAAGGTTCTATTGACAACCATGTGTGGAGGAGCGCCGAACTTCGCAGCAAAGGGCGCTTCGATTAAGCTTATCGAAGCTTCGCGACTTGAAGTGAAGGGTGTTGACACTCTATGTAGGGACAGAAGGCAAATCCCGTGATTCCCGGCTCGCAAAGGTTTTGCGAGCCCGATTGATGAAGGTTCGATATGAGAAATCCCGTTGATACCGCCCTGGCACTGGTGCCGATGGTTGTTGAACAGACCAACCGCGGTGAACGTTCCTACGATATCTTTTCGCGCCTTCTGAAGGAGCGCATCATCTTCGTCACCGGTCCGGTCGAAGATCAGATGGCGACGCTCGTCTGCGCCCAGCTCCTTTTCCTCGAGGCGGAAAACCCGAAGAAGGAAATTGCGCTCTACATCAATTCCCCGGGTGGCGTCGTCACCTCCGGTATGGCGATCTACGACACGATGCAGTTCATCAAGCCGGCGGTCTCGACGCTTTGCGTCGGCCAGGCGGCCTCGATGGGTTCGCTGCTCCTGGCGGCCGGCCACAAGGACATGCGCTTCGCCACGCCGAATGCGCGCATCATGGTTCATCAGCCCTCCGGCGGTTTCCAGGGCCAGGCTTCCGATATCGAACGCCATGCCCGCGACATCCTCAAGATGAAGCGCCGCCTCAACGAGGTCTATGTCAAGCATTGCGGCCGTACCTACGAGGAAGTCGAGCAGACGCTCGATCGCGACCATTTCATGAGCGCGGACGAAGCTCTGGAGTGGGGTATCGTCGACAAGGTACTGACCTCGCGCGAAGAGATCGAAGGCACCGAGCAGGCCTGATAACGCGCTTTTGTGTCGCGATAGATGTAATTGTGACACAATTGTAATGGCTCAAGGGCTTTATCGTCAGGGTAAAGCCGGTAATATGGACCGTTAATGCTATGTTGGATTCTGAGGGCATAGTGTTCGGATGAGTTGGGAGAGTCGTTGCAGCCGCATCGGGCATGGTCGCCCAGGTGCGGTAAGTACTCCCGGAAGCCCTGCGTGAGGATAGGCTACAGGGCGAATTGAGTGGTCCGCGATACTTCGCTTGAAGTGTCCGGCGTGCTGGAAGGAAGTGGAAATGAGCAAGGTCAGCGGAAGCAACGGCGGTGACTCGAAGAATACGCTTTATTGTTCGTTCTGCGGCAAAAGCCAGCACGAAGTCCGTAAGCTGATTGCCGGACCGACCGTCTTCATCTGCGATGAATGCGTCGAACTGTGCATGGACATCATTCGCGAAGAGAACAAGACCTCGATGGTCAAGTCCCGCGACGGTGTGCCGACCCCTCAGGAAATCATCAAGGTCCTCGACGAATACGTCATCGGCCAGCAGCAGGCGAAGCGCATCCTCTCGGTGGCCGTGCACAACCACTACAAGCGCCTGGCGCATGCCGCCAAGGGCAGCGACGTCGAACTGGCGAAGTCCAACATCATGCTCGTCGGCCCGACCGGCTGCGGCAAAACCTATCTCGCCCAGACGCTCGCCCGCATCATCGACGTGCCGTTTACCATGGCCGACGCCACGACGCTGACCGAAGCCGGTTACGTCGGTGAAGACGTCGAAAACATCATCCTCAAGCTGCTCCAGGCCGCCGACTACAACGTCGAGCGCGCGCAGCGCGGCATCGTCTACATCGACGAAGTCGACAAGATTTCCCGCAAGTCCGACAACCCGTCGATCACCCGCGATGTTTCGGGCGAGGGCGTGCAGCAGGCGCTGCTCAAGATCATGGAAGGCACTGTTGCTTCGGTTCCGCCACAGGGTGGTCGCAAGCATCCGCAGCAGGAATTCCTGCAGGTCGACACCACCAACATCCTGTTCATCTGCGGCGGCGCATTCGCCGGCCTCGACAAGATCATCTCCGCCCGTGGCGAGAAGACCTCGATCGGTTTCGGCGCGACGGTCCGCTCGCCGGAAGATCGCCGCGTCGGCGAGGTTCTGCGCGAACTCGAGCCGGAAGATCTGGTCAAGTTCGGCCTCATTCCGGAATTCATTGGCCGCCTGCCGGTTCTGGCGACGCTCGAAGATCTCGATGAAGATGCGCTGATCCAGATCCTGTCCGAGCCGAAGAACGCTCTGATCAAGCAGTATCAGCGCCTGTTCGAGATGGAAGACGTCGAGTTGACCTTCCACGAGGACGCGCTGCGCGAGATTGCCCGCCGGGCGATCGTGCGCAAGACCGGCGCCCGCGGCCTCCGTTCGATCATGGAGAAGATCCTGCTCGACACGATGTTCGAGCTGCCAACGCTCGAAGGCGTGCGCGAAGTGGTCATCTCCGACGAGGTGGTCAAGGGCGCGGCGCGGCCGCTCTACATCTACTCCGAGCGGTCGGACGAAAAGACCAACGTTTCGGCCTGATAACGCCGAATTATCGTTTGAGAAGCCCGCCTTGTGCGGGCTTTTTCATGTTCGCGCACTTAGCTGTTGAGACAAAGGCGCCCGAGCGCAGATTTCACAATTCGATTGTTGCTAAAGTGTCTCAAACAACGCAATGATGTCACGATTCAATGAAGGACCTTTATCGTTGCGCGTCCTTGAGCCTCGTTCTCCGTCGCAAGGCCCGCAACAGAAATGGTGCGTAGTCAGAAGGACCCGGCCACGGTTGGTGGGTGTCGCGTCCAGCCTTGAAATGGACGCGGTGGCACTCCACTTTGATGTGGAAAATATGACAACCGGGAGTGCCTGCGGGGCTCCCGGGAACGGGCCCGAAATCGGGACGGAAAGGAAATGACATGACGAACAAAACGTCACCGGCGACTGAAAGCGCGACCTACCCGGTCCTGCCGCTCCGCGACATCGTAGTCTTCCCGCACATGATCGTGCCGCTCTTCGTCGGCCGCGAAAAGTCGATCCGTGCGCTTGAGGAAGTCATGGGCACCGACAAGCAGATCATGCTTGCCACCCAGATCAACGCCACCGACGACGATCCGGAACCGTCCGCGATCTATGAAGTCGGCACCATCGCCAATGTCCTCCAACTGCTGAAGCTGCCCGACGGCACCGTCAAGGTGCTGGTCGAAGGCCGCGCGCGCGCCAAGATTGACGGCTACACGCCGCGCGACGAATTCTATGAGGCATCAGCGCACACGCTGAGCGAGCCGGAAGAAGATCCGGTCGAAATCGAAGCGCTGAGCCGCTCGGTCGTTTCCGAGTTCGAGAGCTATGTGAAGCTCAACAAGAAGATCTCCCCCGAGGTCGTCGGTGTCGCCAGCCAGATCGAAGACTATTCGAAGCTGGCCGATACGGTCGCCTCGCACCTGTCGATCAAGATCGTCGAGAAGCAGGAAATGCTGGAGACCACCAGCGTGAAGATGCGTCTGGAAAAGGCGCTCGGCTTCATGGAAGGTGAGATTTCCGTCCTGCAGGTCGAAAAGCGCATCCGCTCGCGCGTCAAGCGCCAGATGGAAAAGACCCAGCGCGAGTACTACCTCAACGAACAGATGAAGGCGATCCAGAAGGAACTCGGCGACGGCGAGGATGGCCGTGACGAGATGGCCGAGATCGAGGAGCGCATCGCCAAGACGAAGCTCTCCAAGGAAGCGCGCGAAAAGGCTGACGCTGAACTGAAGAAGCTGCGCCAGATGAGCCCGATGTCCGCGGAAGCGACCGTGGTTCGCAACTATCTGGATTGGCTGCTCGGTCTGCCCTGGGGCAAGAAGTCGAAGATCAAGACCGACCTGAACCATGCCGAAAACGTGCTCAACACGGATCATTTCGGTCTCGATAAGGTCAAGGAACGCATCGTCGAGTATCTCGCCGTGCAGGCGCGTTCGTCGAAGATCAAGGGCCCGATCCTGTGCCTCGTCGGCCCTCCGGGCGTCGGCAAGACCTCGCTCGCCAAGTCGATCGCCAAGGCGACCGGCCGCGAATATGTGCGCATGGCGCTCGGCGGCGTTCGTGACGAAGCCGAGATCCGCGGTCACCGCCGCACTTATATCGGCTCCATGCCGGGCAAGGTGGTGCAGTCGATGAAGAAGGCGAAGCGGTCCAACCCGCTGTTCCTGCTCGACGAAATCGACAAGATGGGCCAGGACTTCCGCGGCGATCCGTCGTCGGCTCTGCTCGAGGTGCTGGATCCGGAACAGAACTCGACCTTCATGGACCACTACCTGGAAGTCGAATACGACCTGTCCAACGTGATGTTCATCACCACGGCCAACACGCTGAACATTCCGGCGCCGTTGATGGACCGTATGGAAGTGATCCGCATCGCCGGCTACACCGAAGAGGAAAAGCTGGAGATCGCCAAGCGGCATCTGCTGCCGAAGGCGATCCGCGACCACGCGCTGCAGCCGAAGGAGTTCTCCGTGACTGACGGAGCCCTGATGGCGGTCATCCAGACCTACACGCGGGAAGCCGGTGTTCGTAACTTCGAGCGCGAATTGATGAAGCTCGCCCGCAAGGCGGTGACCGAGATCATCAAGGGCAAGACGAAGACGGTCGAAGTCACGGCGGACAACATCAACGACTACCTTGGTGTTCCGCGCTTCCGTCACGGCGAAGCCGAACGCGACGATCAGATCGGCGTGGTCACGGGTCTTGCCTGGACCGAGGTCGGCGGCGAACTGCTGACGATCGAAGGCGTCATGATGCCCGGCAAGGGCCGCATGACGGTCACCGGCAACCTGCGTGACGTGATGAAGGAATCGATTTCGGCGGCGGCGTCCTATGTCCGCTCGCGGGCGATCGATTTCGGCATCGAGCCTCCGATGTTCGACAAGAGCGACATCCACGTGCACGTGCCGGAAGGTGCGACGCCGAAGGATGGTCCGTCGGCCGGTGTCGCCATGGCAACCGCGATCGTGTCGATCATGACCGGCATCCCGATCTCCAAGGACGTCGCGATGACCGGCGAGATCACGCTGCGCGGCCGCGTGCTGCCGATCGGCGGTCTCAAGGAGAAGCTGCTGGCAGCGCTCCGGGGAGGCATCAAGAAGGTGCTGATCCCCGAAGAGAACGCGAAGGATCTCGCCGAGATCCCGGATAACGTGAAGAACGCGCTCGAAATCATCCCGGTTTCGCGGATGGGCGAGGTGCTTGTACACGCCCTGGCGCGCATGCCGGAACCGATCGAATGGGACCCGGCAAGGGAGCCGGCAACCGTCGCAGTGGTTGATTCGCAGGACGAAGCAGGCACCTCGATCGCCCACTAAAAAGTGCCGGTGAATGGGCGCAGCGACCTCACGCGGCGCCCATTTTGCAGAAAAATTGGGAAGACCGGCCTCTGGCCGGTCTTTTTTGTTGTAAAAGCGCCCTGCAAGCCTTGCATTCCAAGGGATTAGGCGCAATTGGGAAAGGCAAGACGCGGGCGATGCGCAAGCCGCCGCGGCTTAAAACACAGTCGTTTCGAACCAATCTGAAAGGGGTGGAAACATGAACAAAAATGAGCTCGTGTCTGCCGTTGCTGAGAAGGCCGGACTTTCCAAGACCGACGCATCTTCTGCAGTTGATGCAGTTTTCGAGACCATCCAGGGCGAGCTGAAGAGCGGCGGCGACATTCGCCTGGTCGGCTTCGGCAACTTCTCGGTTTCGCGCCGCGAAGCCTCGAAGGGCCGCAACCCGTCCACGGGTGCGGAAGTTGACATCCCGGCTCGTAATGTGCCGAAGTTCACGGCCGGCAAGGGCCTGAAGGACGCCGTCAACGGCTGATCAGATTTGCTTGGCGGTCGGACACGAGGCCGGCAGTCCAGGTATTCGAGGGTTCGGCGAAAGCCGGACCCTTTCGCATTCCGGGGGGCTGCCCTTGCGGCCTCCTGCCATTTGCTCTACGGCTTGCCCATTCTCAGGGCGGGGTGAAAGTCCCCACCGGCGGTAAGGGCGCTGCAATATCATGCGGTGACCCAAGCCCGCGAGCGCCTTTCTCCTGAAGCGGGGAAGGGGTCAGCAGATCCGGTGCAATTCCGGAGCCGACGGTCATAGTCCGGATGAAAGAGAATGGTCGTCGGCACGAAGAGCAGGGCTGCCCGGCGTCGTGCCGTGCGCTCATGCGTCCTGATTTGTGTTTGTCCATTTCTCAGGATGCGTGACATGAATCAGACTTCCCTCGGTTTGTCCTCCTCGCGCGCCATGGCCGGTGCCGGCTTCATGGTGCTGGCCGGTATTGCCTTCGCCGGGCTCAATGTCGTTACCCAATGGCTGACGATGAAACTCGGCTTTCCCGCTGCCGCCACGGCCTTCTGGCAATATGCCTTCGCCCTTCTCTTTTCTTTGCCGTTCCTGCGGCGCGTCGGACTTTCGGCGATGCGCACCGATTACCCGTGGCGCCACGTCGTGCGCGTGGCCCTCGCGGCCTTCGGCGTCGGGGCCTGGGTCTCCAGCCTTGCGCATGTGCCGATCTGGCAGGCGATTGCCCTGGTGATGACCTCGCCGTTCTTCATCATCCTTGGCGCTCGCCTGTTTCTCGGCGAACGCGTCGGTCCGGCCCGCTGGACCGCGACCGCGGTCGGATTTGCCGGTGCGATGATCATTCTTGAACCCTGGTCGGACAGCTTCACCTGGGCAGCGCTGCTGCCGATCCTCTCCGCCTTGCTCTGGGGCGCCTCGTCGCTCATCACCAAGAGCCTGACGAGCAGCGAGCGTCCCGAAACCATCACCATCTGGCTGCTTGTCCTTTTGACCCCGATCAATGGCGCCATTGCGCTCACGGCCGGTTTCGCGGTGCCGCAGGGCATGGCGCTCGGCCTTCTCGTGCTCGCCGGGGTCATGACAGTGTTCGCGCAATATTTGCTGACGCTCGCCTATACGGTTGCCGACGCCGCCTATGTGCAGCCCTTCGATGATTTGAAGCTGCCGCTCAATGTCTTTGCCGGCTGGCTGGTCTTCGGTTACGCACCGACAGGCTATCTCTGGTTCGGTGCGGTCCTGATCCTTGGCGCGTCACTGTTCATCATGCGCAACGAGAGTCGGCGCGAACGGGAGGCTGTTGCAACCTGAACGGTGTAAAACCCGGCCGGTGTCATTCGGCTGTCATCGCAGTCGCGCAGAACCCCCATGTTTTCAGTATTCTCCATGGGGGATTTCAATGATCATTACTTCGCGCGTGACCGCCTTCGCGGCCGTCCTTCTTGCTTCCGCGGCATTTCCTGCGGCGGCTGAACCTGTATTCAATCGTATTGCGTCCTTTGCCGTTGCCGACAATCTGCCCGATGGTGACGCGCGCAAAGCGCCGACGTCCGCCGAGATCATCACGGCCAGCGAAGACGGCAATACGCTGATCTACTCCGACAGCCCGGGCAAGCGCGTCGGCCTGATCGACATCACCGATGCCAAGGCGCCGAAGGCAGCCGGCACAATCTCTTTCGACGGTGAGCCGACCTCCGTTACTGTTGCCGGCGCCAAGGCGCTCGTTGCGGTCAACACGCGCGAAAGCTTCGTCAAGCCTTCCGGACTTCTGGCAATCGTCGACCTGGCGTCGAAGAAGGTGGATGCGACCTGCGATCTCGGCGGTCAGCCGGATTCGGTGGCCGTCAACAAGGACCGCACGCTTGCGGCCATCGCCATTGAAAACGAGCGCGACGAGGAAGTGAACGACGGCAAGATCCCGCAGATGCCGGCCGGCGATCTGGTGATCCTGTCCTTGAAGGACGGCGTTGCCGATTGCGGCTCGCTGAAGCGCGTGACGCTGACGGGTCTTGCCGAAATCGCTGGCGAAGATCCGGAGCCGGAGTTCGTCTCCTTCAACGGCAAGGACGAGATTGCGCTGACGCTGCAGGAGAACAACCACATCGTCATCATCGACGGCAAGACTGCGACGGTGAAGACGCACTTCTCTGCTGGCACCGTCGACCTCAATGATATCGACATCAAGCGCAACGGCGCCATCGCCTTCAAGGACGAGCAGCCGGGCCGCAAGCGCGAGCCCGATGCCGTGAAGTGGCTCGACGATAACCGCATCGTCGTTGCCAACGAAGGTGACTACGAAGGCGGCTCGCGCGGCTTCACGATCTTCGACACCAGCGGCAAGGTGCTCTACGAATCAGGCGCCAGCTTCGAGCATGCCGTTGCCGCGATCGGCCACTACCCGGAAAAGCGCTCGTCGGCCAAGGGCGTGGAGCCCGAAGGTCTGGAAGCGGCCAAGTTTGGCGACGACAACCTGTTCTTCCTGCTCGCCGAACGGGCTTCCGTCGTCGGCGTCTACAAGGACACGGGTGCGGAGCCCGAACTGCTGCAGCTGCTGCCGTCGGGCATCTCGCCGGAAGGCGCCGTCGCGATCTCGTCGCGCAACCTGCTTGCGACCGCCAATGAAGTCGACCTAGGCGAGGACGGCGGCGCACGTTCGCATGTGATGATCTATGAGCGCGCTGAGGGCGAAGCCGCCTATCCGCAGATCCGGTCCGCCGAGAAAGACGGGCTGCCGATCGGCTTCGGTGCACTCTCCGGTCTTGCTGCCGTCTCGGACAAGCCGGGCTTCCTGCGCGCCGTCAACGACTCGGTCTTGTCGTCGCAGCCGACGATCTTCACCATCGACGCCACCCAGAAGCCGGCGCTGATCACCGAGACGCTCGCCATCACCCGTGACGGCGCACCTGCTCAGAAACTCGACATCGAGGGTATCGCCAATGACGGGGAAGGGGGCTTCTGGCTCGCATCCGAAGGCAATTCCGACAAGCTCTACAGCCACGCGCTCTTCCACGTGAACAAGAAGGGCGAGATCAAGAAGGAAATCGCTTTGCCTGAGGCGCTGCGTGCCGGCGAAACCCGCTTCGGCTTCGAAGGCATCACCGTCGTTGGCGAAGGCGACGACCAGACGCTGTGGATGGCTGTTCAGCGCGAATGGAAGGACGACGAGAAGGGCTTCGTCAAACTCGTCTCCTACAAGCCGAAGAGCGAAGAGTGGGGCGCGGTGCGCTATCCGCTCGAAAAGGCCGGTGGCGGCTGGGTCGGCCTGTCGGAAATCTCCGTTCATGGTGACTACGCCTACATCATCGAGCGCGACAACCTGATCGGCCAGGCAGCCAAGCTCAAGAAGATCTATCGCGTCGCGCTGACGGAACTGAAGCCGGCAGGACTCGGTGGCGAACTGCCCGTCGTCAAGAAGGAAGAGGTTCGTGACCTCATTCCGGACCTGAAGGCGCTCAACGGCTACGTCGTCGACAAGGTCGAGGGCTTCACCGTCGATGCAGCCGGCAATGGCTACGTCGTCACCGACAATGACGGTGTCGACGACTCCTCCGGCGAAACCCTGTTCTTCTCCATTGGCGCCATCAACGCGATGTAAGCGTTAACGCCCGGAGAAAACGGAAGAGGCCGGGACATGATGTCCCGGCCTCTTTCTGTTTCGGACTGGCAGGAAATAAATAGCACGATCCCGAATAGCGGGCGCCGACTAGCGGGCGACAGCGACCTGCGCTGCCTCTTCGGCCTCATCCTTGCGCTTGCGGATCTCATCCGTCCTGTCGACCAGCTTGCCGACGATGCCGTAGAGGGCATCGAGTTCCTCGTCGTCGAGCGCCGAGAAAATCTCCTCGAGCAGCTGCTTGCGTGGATGCTCTGCGGCTTCAAGCACGACGCGACCCGTTTCGGTAATCGAGACGATCTTGGCGCGCCGGTCCTCGGGATCGGGCTTGCGCATCACCAGGCGGTCGCGTTCCAGACCGTCGATGGCCTCGGTGACCGTGCGCGGCGCGAAGTTCAGCGCACAGGCGATATCTGTCGAGCGACAGGGACCGAGCTTGCTCAGGAAGAAGAGGAACTTGCTGCGTGCCAGCGACACGCCTTCTTCGGTCATCGATTCGTTCACCAGCCGGTGGACCCGGTGGTAGAGCTCGAACAGTCTATCGGAAACTTCAAATGTCTTCTTCATGATCGTCGCTGGAATTTCATGAGGTGCCATGTGAAATGGCAGTAACATTAGTGATAGTTACAATTGCCACCTTTGTCGACAGAAACCTCTGAGACTTCACGGTAAGCACTTGGAGGCAAAGAAACGGCCGCCGTTTCCGGCGGCCGTTTCTGTTGGTTTGTCAAGAATTTCGTGTCTCGAACCCGCCCGCGAAAAACCAAGCACGGGCGTGCGTCGTGGTTATGCCGCCCGGCGTGTCGAGCCGGCCGACGGCGCGTAGCCGTAGGCCTGAGCCTCTTCCAGCGTGAAGCGGGCGATCAGCTCGCGCAGGCGGCCGGCTTCCTGGGCAAGCGTGGCGCTTGCGGCATTGGCTTCCTCGACCATGGCTGCGTTCTGCTGCGTCACCTGATCCATCTGGTTCACGGCGGTGTTGACCTCCGACAGTCCGGCGGACTGCTCCTGCGCCGAGATGGCGATCGCATCCATGTGCTGGTTGATCGTGACGATGAAGCCTTCGATGGTGCGCAGAGCCTCGCCGGTTTCGCGCACGAGCCGGACGCCGCTTTCGACTTCGACGGCGGAGTTGCGGATCAGGTCCTTGATCTCCTTGGCCGCATTGGCCGAGCGCTGGGCAAGTTCGCGGACTTCCTGAGCGACGACGGCGAAACCCTTGCCGGCATCACCGGCGCGGGCTGCTTCGACGCCGGCGTTCAGCGCCAGAAGGTTCGTCTGGAAGGCAATTTCATCGATGACGCCGATGATGTTCGAGATCTGGCTCGACGAATGCTCGATGCGGCCCATGGCATCGACGGCGCCCGAGACGATGGCGCCGGATTTGCGGGCGCTTTCGTTTGCCTGGCTGGCGACGGCACGGGCTCGTTGGTGCGCTTCGACGAATTGCCGACATTGACGGTGATCTGGTCGAGTGCTGCTGCGGTTTCTTCCAGTGAGGCCGCCTGCTGCTCGGTTCGGCGCGACAGGTCGTCGGCACTCTGGCTGACTTCGCGCGCACCGCTGTCGATGCTGCCGGAGCTGGCCGAAACGGCAGCAAGCGTATCGGCCAACTGAGCGACGGCCTGGTTCAGGTCGTGGCGGAGCTGCTCGAAGTCCGGCGCAAAGGGTTCGTCGAGCTGGAAGGCGAGATCGCCGGAGGCAAGCCTGCGCAGGCCACCAGCAAGACCGGCCGTCGCTTCCTGGAGGCGGTGCTGAGCCGCAGTTTCGGCTTCCTCGGTCAGACGCAGGCGATCGGCCTCAGCCTGGGCGCGCTGTGCCTGGGCATCCGCTTCGAGCTGCTGGTTGGTGATTGCCGCCTGACGGAAGACTTCGACGGCACGGGCCATCTCGCCGATTTCGTCCTTGCGGGCGCCGTAGGGGATGCTGCTGTCCGTGTCGCCTTCCGCAAGGCGCGCCATCGAACGGGTGATGATCTGGATCGGGCGGGCGATACCGCGCACGGCATAGAGAATGGCGCCGAGCACGATGATCGCCGCGACGGCGATGACGGCCATTTCGATCATGCGGATCTGGTCGTGCGTTGCCGAGCTTGCTGCAACCGCGGCGTCGGCGCCGGCGACGTTGAGCGCGCGCACTTCCTTGATCGCCTCGTCGACCTTCTGTTCGGTCTCCCGCATCTCGACCTTGAAGACGCTCTGCGCCTTCATGTTCTCAAGGTTGTTCGAGAGCTTGACCATGCCATCGGCGATGGCGAGGTAGGCCTGATAGGCAGCGCGTACCTTTTCCAGCGCGGCCTTGTCGGCGTCCGTTACCATCAGCGCCGCATAGTCGTCGGCGAGCTTGTTGAAGCCTTCGACGGTCTGGCCGATGACTTTTTCCGCGGCCTTCTTTTCGAAGGGCGTCAGCGAGATCAGGTGGCGCGCAAAGGCCATGCGCGTATCGGAAAGCTGGGTTTCGAGCGCGCGGGAAAGCGAGACACGCGGCAGCCAGGTGGTGGCGATCTCGTTGTTGCGCTCGTTCATCATCTTGATGCCGCCGAGCGACGAGACGGCAAGCGCCGCGACGATGACGGCGACCACGAGGAAAAGGGCAATGAGCGTATGTGAAATCTTGAGCCGTGACATAGGTTCCCCCCGGAAGGACGGCCGTCCATAAAAGCTGTACTTGATGAAGTCGTTCCGGCTCTTGATCGTCATGACGGAGCGGATGCCGAAGCAGGAATCATTCCGGTGCCTGGATGCGCTGGGAGCGCAGCCGGCGGAAACCTAGCGAACAAGATGTTACAAAAGCCCTAATCGATTAAAGTGAGTATAATCTGATATTTGCTGGTACTCCGGCGGTGCTGTTGACCATTCGTTTTCGGCAAATCCTGCGGGGATGTTCTGTATTAGTCTTGGCTTTACTTGGCTGGTCTGAAATATGCTCGTCTGCAGCAGGCCAATCTCCCACCGTGGATGAAGGGTCGACGCTGATTGACGGGCGGCGGCCTGCCGGGCCATGGTCGGCCATGCCCTTCCGCTTCGTCCATACCGCAGATCTTCATCTCGATTCGCCCCTCCGCAGCCTCGCCCTTAGAAACGCCGACCTCGCTGAGATCGTGCGCGGCGCGTCCAGGCGCGCCTTCGTCAAGATCGTCGATCTCTGCATTGCCGAAAAGGTCGATGCGCTGCTGATCGCAGGCGACCTCTATGACGGCAGCCAGACGTCGATGAACACGGCGCTGTTTCTCGGGAGGGAGTTGCGCCGGCTGGATGAGGCGGGGATCCGGGCGTTCATCATCCGTGGCAACCACGATGCCCAGTCGCAGGTCACCAACGAGCTCACTTTGCCGCCTTCGGCGCATGTGTTCAAAGGCAGAGCGAAGGCCGTTCTTGCCAAGACCTTGGCAAGCGGGCGCGACGTCTATGTGCACGGGGTGAGTTTCGCCAGCCCGCACGCGCCGGAAAGCCTGCTGCCGGCCTTTCAGCCGCCGATGTCGGGGGCGCTCAACATCGGCATGCTGCACACAAGCCTTGCCGGTGCGGCCGGCCATGATCTCTACGCGCCCTGCAGCGCCGCCGACCTCGTGGCACATGGTTTTGACTACTGGGCTCTCGGCCACATCCATCAACGCCAGATCCATGCAACGGCCCCCTTCGTCGTCATGCCCGGCATACCGCAGGGCCGCGATGTCAACGAAGCCGGTGTGAAGAGCGTGACGCTGGTGGCGATCGATGACGACGGCCGGATCGAGATTAACGAGCTGCCGATCGGCATCGCCAGTTTCGAGCGCCTGTCAGTCGATATTGCCGGCCTCTCCGAGTGGCGCGACGTGCTCGATGCGGTCAGGCAGGCGCTTGTGCGGACATCTGTGGATACGCCGGCGGAAAATGTGATCCTGCGCGTAACGCTGACGGGCGCAACACCGCTGGCCTGGCGCCTTCGCCGCGACACGGATTTGCTGCGCGCCGAGATCGACAACATCGCGGCCGGCATCGTCGGTTGCTGGATCGAGAAGCTGGAACTCGCCTGCGGCAATCCCCTGGTGGAAAAAGCGGGTGCAATGCTGGATCCGGTCGATGAGCTGGTGGCCCTCGTCGAGGCCGATGTTCTGCCGGCTCACGGATTTCGCCAGGAAGTCCGGGCAGCCGTGGAAGATCTGCTGCAACAACTGCCTCCTGAGCTGCGCCAGGCGTTGGCACCCGATGAAGACGCGATCGAGCGCCTCGCTTTCGAGGCCAGCGCGTCGGGAGGCACGGAAGTGCTTGCCCATCTTCATGGCAGCGGTTCCGGCGAGGGCATCCACTGATGCGGCTCAGCGCGCTCGATCTCGTCCGCTATGGCAAATTCACCGATCGCCGCCTCGACTTCGGTGAGAGCGTGGCCGGCGTGCCCGACCTGCACATCGTCTACGGGCCGAACGAGGCGGGCAAGTCAACGATGTTCTCGGGCTTCCTCGATCTGCTCTTCGGGATCGAGCACTCGAGCCCCTATGGGTTCCTGCATCCCTATCCGACAATGCGGGTCGGTGGCACCATCGAGGCGGCTGATCGGACGCACCGCGTGTTCCGGGTCAAACGCAAGTCGAACTCGCTGGTCGGCCCCGACGATCAACCCTTGCCCGACAATCTCTTCTCCGGTGTGCTGGGCGCGATCGACCGCGACACCTATCAGACGATGTTTTCGCTCGATGACGAGAGCATCGAGAAGGGCGGCGAGGCGATCCTGAAGAGCGAGGGAGAGCTTGGGTCGCTGTTGTTTTCCGCAAGCTCCGGCCTGCCGGACAGTACGGCGATCCTTGCCGCCTTGCGCGGCCAGGCCGACGCCTTCTACCGGCCACAGGCGCGCAAGCATCAGCTTGCAGAGCTGAAGGCGCAGCTTGACGCCCTGAGGGCGGAGCGAAATGCCCTCGACATCAACGCACGCGAATATGCGGCGCTGCGCAAGACGCTGGCGCAAGCACGCGACCGGCATGAGGAAGCGATCACACGTCGCGCCGAACTTCGGGTCGCGCAGTCTCGCCTGAAGGCGGAGATCGAGGCCCTGCCGCACTTTGGCCGGCTGCGTGCGCTTCGCATGGAACTGGCGAGCGCGCCGGTACTGCCGGTCCCGCCGACCGAGTGGGCAGCCGAGCTGCCGGCGCTTCGCCGCCAGGAAGCGGAGATCGAGGTCAGGCTTCGGCAGAACCAAAGCGAGATGCAGCACCGCCGCAATGCGTTGGAAGAGCTTCCGCTCGACAAAAAAGGGCTGTGCCTGGCCGAACGGCTGACGGCGCTGCAGGAGACGGCCCTCGATGCGCGCTATGTCACGGCCGCGCGCGATATGCCGTCGCGATTGGAAGAGTTGGCGAGAACGTCGACGGAGATCGTCGGTTGCCTGCTGCGGCTCGGTGAACCGGCAGACCGCGACCCTGCCGATCTGCTGCTGCCGGCAGGTGTCGGTGCGCGACTGCAGGATCTGGCGCGCCGACATTCTGCACTGGCCGAACGGTGCGCTTCGGCTCACCACGAAGTGCAAGCCGCGGTCGAGGAAAAACGGATCGCTGAATGTGAGCTGGTGCGGATTGATGGAGAAGGGGGGCTGGCGGACACCTCCGGTCTTTCGGGGCGACTGACGCTGCTGCGTCGCAGTGACTGCCTGCTTCGGAAACAGGCCGCGGCGCAATCTCTGGATCGGCTGGAAGCGGAACTTGCCGACAAGCTGCTGCAGCTGAAGCCTTTCGCTGGAAGCGCCGACGATCTGCTGGCGCTCAGCGTTCCAGCGCCCGGAGCGCTTGAGGCGTTGCGTAGGGCCGCAGCCACTTTGGAAGAGCGGCAAGCGCGCGTATCCGATCGCGTTGCCGGCGAGCAGGAGCTGCTTGTGGGCGAGGAGGCGCGGCTGGCCGCGCAGTCCGCCGTTGGCGGCACTCTGGACGATGTTTCGGCCGCGGCACTGCGTCGCCGTCGTGACGAGGCCTGGGAGCGGCACAAGGGCCGGCTTCTTCAGGAAACGGCTGTCGCTTTCGAAGAGGCGATGGGTAGGGATGACGAAGTTACCGCGCTGCGCCTCGCCGAAACGGCGCGGCTTGCCGATATGCGCGGCCTGTCTCTTTCGATCGCCGAGAGACGCGCCCGCCTTGCGGCGCTGCGCGAGCAGCAGCAGCGATGCAGCGAGGAGGTGGCGCTCCAGGCGCAGTCTCTGGAAGTCGTCGTCACGTCCTGCGGCTTGCCGAGCGTCACGGGCTTGCTCCAACTGGAAGCCTGGCTCGCTATCCGGAGTTCGGCGCTCGAACTTCGCGCGCAATTGCGCCCTGTCCGTCTGGAGTTCGACCGGGCGCATGCCGAGGAGGCCGAAGCGATTCGCGGGCTCAGCGACGAACTCGCCGGCATCGGCATGGAAGGAGGGCTGTCGGAGCGACTCGACGATCTCCTGCAGATCGCAGAGCGCGTCGTATCGCAGGCACAGACCTCAGCCGCCGCCCGCAACACAGCCCGCGAGGCGGCAAAGCGCAGCGCGATGGTTCTTGAAGGCCGACGCTCGACCCTTGATCTTGCTGAAACCGAAATGACTACCTGGCAGGAGCAGTGGAATACGCTTCTTGCCAAGAGCTGGCTTGCGGAACGCAGCGAACAGCTTGTTCCGGAGCAGATTGGTGCGATGCTTGCGATCCTGCAGGACCTGGACAAGCTCGTACAGCGCAAGGCCGATCTCGAGTATCGTGTCGCCGGGATGCGCAAGGATCAGGCGGCTTTCGAACGTGCCATCGCCGACCTCGCTGGCGGACCGCTGACAGACGATACGTTCACAACCTTTACGGCGCTCAAGGCGCGTGCCGCCGAGGCCCAGCGGCTTTCCGACCGCCGGGCGACATTCCTGTCGGAACTGGCCCGCTTGGACGACGAGCGACGCGCAATCTGTGCCGAACAAGAGCTCCACATGGCGCGCCGGCGCCTCGTCCTCGCGTTTTTCGACTGTGAAACGGTCGACGATGCCATGCAGCAGCTCGAAGCCGCGCGCGAGCAGGGGCGCCTGCGCCAGCGAATCGCCGAACTGGAAGCGGATATCGCCTCCCGATTGGGCGTTGCCACCTGCGAGCAGGCCGAGGCGTTGCTTGCGGAGCTCGATGAGGCCGCGGTCCTGTTGGAGTTGGCGCGGCTCGATGCGGCGCTCGAAGACGGAGACCGCGATGTCAGCGAGTTGCACACGGATATGCGCGGCAAGGAGAAGGCGCTTGCCGATGTCGAAGGCGGGGACACGGTTGCCGAGCTCGATCAGAAGCGGCGAACGCTGCTGCTCGACATCGAGAACAGGGCGCTTGCCTATCTTCGGCTCCGGGCCGGCGTCATCGCAGCGGAGACGGCGCTTCGGCTTTTCCGCGAGCGCCACCGCAGCGCGATGATGCGCCGCGCCTCCGAAACTTTCAGCCGGATCAGTGGCGGCGAATATTCCGGCCTGTCGGCGCAGTCCGACAAGGGGCAGGAGTTCCTGATCGCAAATGCCGCGGGTGGTGGATCGAAACTTGCCAAGGATCTCTCCAAGGGCACCCGATTCCAACTCTATCTGGCGCTCAGGATCGCCGGCTATCACGAAATCGCGGCAGCACGCGAATCGCTGCCCTTTATCGCCGACGACATCATGGAGACCTTCGACGACGGGCGTGCTGGCCGCGCTTTCGAGCAAATGGCCGAAATGGCGCGCGTGGGCCAGGTGATCTACCTGACGCATCACGAACATCTTTGCGAGATCGCCCGCAGTGCCTGCCCGACTGTGACAATCCACAGGTTATGATAGGCTCGCGGGCGTGGCGGTGCCTGTTGGCCGTGACGCGCTTTCGCTGAAAAGAAGCGCCGCAAACGAAAAACCCGGAGGAACGAGAGATGGACATCATACCCGGTGGGTCGAGACCTTCGACGCGCGCGCCGGCTGAGTATTTCACCGGTACGGTGCGGCAGGATCCGGTCATCGAGACCGCAGATCCGGCGCGGATCCGCGCCGTAAGCGTTACCTTCGAGCCGGGCGCCCGCACGGCCTGGCACACCCATCCACTCGGTCAGACATTGATCGTGACTGCCGGCCGCGGCCTCGCGCAAAGCTGGGGCGGCCCGGTGCGCGAGATTCGCGTCGGCGACGTGGTCTGGTTCCCGCCGGGCGAAAAACACTGGCACGGTGCCGCACCCGATACCGCAATGGTTCATCTTGCGATTCAGGAAGCGCTCGACGGCAAGGCTGTGGATTGGCTGGAGCATGTGACCGACGAACAGTATCGCGGGGCGTAGAGCCACGCGACAGAATCAGCTGACCGACAGGAACGGCCGGTCACGTCGATGGTGGGGAGTGCATGGCTGACGGCGGCTGTCAGGCACAGCCGCTTCTGTCCCCGACAGGCGCCGCTCAACATCAGCGCTATCGTGGCACAGATAGGCGTCGCCGGAGCGAACGCATTCTCGGCCTATGAACAGTCACGAACGCAACAAGGTTCTAACGCCGCGAGGTCGCTATCTTATGCGATGAATTGGGAGGAGAAGGAAAATGGTGGGCGATGAGAGACTCGAACTCCCGACATCCTCGGTGTAAACGAGGCGCTCTACCAACTGAGCTAATCGCCCTTCCGCGTTTGGACCGGATCAGTCCGCCGCGTCGGTGGCCGTGATCTAGGCGTAACCGAAAAAAACCGCAAGAGCATTTGTATCGTTTTTATGATTTTTTTTGTCTTGGATCGCGCGATGCCCTGAATTGCCGGGGTTCCTGGTTGTGGACAAGAAAGCGTGTCTTTGGCCGTCACCCGTGGCAGGGGAGGGCGAGAGATAAAGATTTGCCGTTCGGGATCACTGCACGGGATGGAAGAGGCGATCGGAGTGGGCATGTGGCTGCGTCGTGCGCATGATCCGGCCTCTTGAACTTTGTCATCACCTTACCCTCTGGATCAATTTTCATTCCGTCACGGATTTGTCTTCAAACACGCTTGACACCCAAATGCGAACCGCTTAGTTAGCCGCTCATCGAACGGGCAAGCCCGCTCGGTGCCGGGGCGGAAACGCTCCAACCAAGTCAAGATGATGCGGGTGTAGCTCAGTCGGTTAGAGTGCCGGCCTGTCACGCCGGAGGTCGCGGGTTCGAGCCCCGTCACTCGCGCCACTCTTGATCTGGAATTGCCTAGGCATTCTCAGGAAGCGCCGATGGTGGTAATAATGATCGTTCGCGGTCATCATGCGCGGGTGTAGCTCAGTCGGTTAGAGTGCCGGCCTGTCACGCCGGAGGTCGCGGGTTCGAGCCCCGTCACTCGCGCCATTTCTTCTTCTTAAACTCATCCTGTTTTCGCGTGCGCTAGCCCTGATTTGTGCACTGCGGCAATCTGTCTCTCCTTGCCGCTGTTTACGGTAAAGTCGGTCACGGCTTGCGATTCCGAGCTTTGTCGTCTCCACCCATTCGATCCTGTGTCGCGAACCGGTTTAATTGACCCTTGAAGGCTTGCGCACGGGCGCGGGCTGCGCTAACCACTCTGGCGTTGCAACATATTTTTCGGCCTGCGAGATCTGTTGTTCTGGTGCTCTCCCATGCGCCCTCCCGCAGGCAGGGACGGATAACAATGACTGAACTTCTCGGTTCCTACGTTCCGATCGCGATTTTCATTGGAATCGCATTGGTGATCGGTGTGGCGCTTCTGATTGCTCCCTTCGCCATCGCCTTCAAGGCTCCTGATTCGGAAAAACTGTCGGCCTACGAGTGCGGCTTCAATGCGTTCGATGACGCCCGCATGAAGTTCGACATCCGCTTCTATCTCGTGTCGATCCTCTTCATCATCTTCGACCTCGAAGTGGCCTTCCTCTTCCCCTGGGCGGTTTCGTTCCATGAGCTGGGCTGGTTCGGCTTCTGGTCGATGATGGTCTTCCTCGGTGTGCTGACGATCGGCTTTATCTATGAATGGAAGAAGGGAGCGCTGGAATGGAACTAGCAGCATCCGGCACCACGCTCGTTGCGCCCAAGCCGAAGGGGATCATCGATCCCTCCACCGGCAAGCCGATTGGCAGCAATGATGCATTCTTCGGCGAGATCAACAATGAACTCGCTGACAAGGGTTTTCTCGTCACCTCGACGGATGAGCTCATCAACTGGGCCCGTACCGGCTCGCTGATGTGGATGACCTTCGGTCTCGCCTGCTGCGCGGTCGAGATGATGCAGATGTCGATGCCGCGTTATGATGCCGAGCGTTTCGGTTTCGCGCCGCGCGCCTCACCGCGTCAGTCCGACGTCATGATCGTCGCCGGTACGCTGACCAACAAGATGGCGCCTGCGCTCCGCAAGGTCTACGACCAGATGCCGGAGCCGCGCTACGTCATCTCGATGGGCTCCTGCGCCAATGGCGGCGGCTACTACCATTATTCCTATTCGGTTGTTCGCGGCTGCGACCGCGTCGTTCCCGTCGACATCTATGTGCCAGGCTGTCCTCCCACGGCAGAAGCGCTGCTTTACGGCGTGCTTTTGCTGCAGAAGAAGATTCGCCGGACCGGCACGATCGAGCGCTAAGGCAGGGGGTCTTTGATATGAGTGAAGCCCTGAACGAGCTTGCGTCCTACCTGCGCGAAACACGCGGTGCGCTGATCTCCGACGCGTCGCTGAACTATGGTGAACTGACGCTGACGACGACGTCTGCGAACCTCATCGCGCTGCTCACCTTCCTGCGCGATGACGTGCACTGCGCTTTCATCAACTTCGTTGACGTCTGCGGCGTCGACTGGCCGCAGCGTCCCGACCGTTTCGATGTCGTCTATCACCTGCTGTCGCCGCGCCAGAACCTGCGCGTGCGCATTAAGGTCCAGACCGGCGAGAACGAGCCTGTGCCGTCGGCGACGCCGGTCTATCCCGGCGCCGACTGGTTCGAGCGTGAAGCCTACGACATGTACGGCATCCTGTTCACCGGCCATCCGGACCTGCGCCGCATCCTGACGGACTACGGTTTCGAAGGACATCCGCTGCGCAAGGACTTTCCGGTCACCGGTTTTGTCGAGGTCCGTTACGACGACGAAGCCAAGCGCGTCGTCTACGAACCCGTCGAGCTGAAGCAGGAATTCCGCAACTTCGACTTCCTCTCTCCCTGGGAAGGCACGGATTACGTCCTGCCCGGCGACGAGAAAGCGAAAGCACGGTGAGACTAAATGGCCCGCGGTAGCCGTTGAACGGCTACCGTCCGGCCTGGAGCAATCGGTATGACCGAACATAACGTCCGCAATTTCAACATCAACTTTGGTCCGCAGCATCCGGCGGCGCACGGCGTTCTTCGTCTGGTGCTCGAGCTTGATGGCGAAATCGTCGAGCGCGTCGATCCGCATATCGGCCTGCTGCATCGCGGCACCGAGAAGCTGATCGAGACCAAGACCTATCTGCAGGCCGTGCCCTATTTCGACCGCCTCGACTACGTGGCGCCGATGAACCAGGAGCACGCCTTTGCGCTGGCGATCGAGAAGCTGACGGCGACGGAAGTGCCGATCCGCGGCCAGCTCATCCGCGTCCTCTACTCGGAAATCGGCCGCATCCTCTCGCACCTGCTGAACGTGACCACGCAGGCCATGGACGTCGGTGCGTTGACGCCGCCGCTCTGGGGTTTCGAAGAGCGCGAAAAGCTGATGGTGTTCTATGAGCGTGCCTGCGGCGCGCGCATGCACTCGGCCTATTTCCGTCCGGGCGGTGTCCATCAGGATCTGCCGCACGAACTGGTCGAAGACATCGGCAAATGGATCGATCCGTTCCTCAAGACTGTCGACGACATCGACGAACTGTTGACCGGCAACCGCATCTTCAAGCAGCGCAACGTCGATATCGGCGTCGTCAAACTCGATGACGCCTGGGCCTGGGGATTCTCGGGCGTGATGGTGCGTGGCTCGGGTGCTGCCTGGGACCTTCGCCGCTCGCAGCCCTACGAATGCTATTCCGAAATGGAATTCGACATTCCGATCGGCAAGAACGGCGACTGCTTCGACCGTTACCTGATCCGCATGATCGAAATGCGCCAGTCGGCGCGCATCATGCGCCAGTGCGTCGATCGCCTGCTCGGCGATGCCAAGGTCGGTCCGGTTTCGTCGCTCGACGGCAAGATCGTTCCGCCGAAGCGCGGCGAGATGAAGCGCTCGATGGAAGCGCTGATCCACCACTTCAAACTCTACACCGAAGGCTATCACGTGCCGGCCGGCGAAGTTTACGCCGCCGTCGAAGCGCCGAAGGGCGAGTTCGGCGTCTATCTTGTCTCCGACGGCACCAACAAGCCCTATCGCTGCAAGATCCGTGCGCCGGGTTACGCGCATCTCCAGGCGATGGATTTCCTCTGTCGGGGACACCAGCTTGCCGACGTTTCGGCCGTGCTGGGCTCCCTCGATATCGTGTTCGGTGAGGTGGACCGTTGATGCGTCTCGTGCCCCTGGCCACGCTTGCTCTGCTCGCCTTCGCATCGGCCGCTTCCGCACAGGAATCGGTCGATAGCGGTGCGACGTCGGGCGGCATGCGGGGGGGCTCGATGGCCGACCTCGTGGCCAAGGGCTACGAGATCAAGGCCGCGGTCGCCAACGGCACGCGCTACATCGTATTTTTGCAGAAAGACCAGTCAGCCTATGCCTGCGAATTCGTCTCGGTGACGAAATCGCGGTGCGGTTCGATTAACTGATAAGGTGTCCACTAGAATGTCCGTTCGTCGACTAGCCGAAGACACCGTCCAGCCAGCGAGCTTTGCCTTCAGCAAGGAGAACGCCGCCTGGGCGAAGGAAACGATCAAGAAATACCCCAAGGGTCGTGAGCAGTCCGCCGTCATCCCGCTTTTGATGCGCGCTCAGGACCAGGACGGCTGGGTAACGAAGGCCGCCATCGAGTCGATCGCCGACATGCTCGGCATGGCCTATATCCGCGCGCTCGAAGTCGCGACCTTCTACACCCAGTTCCAGCTGAAGCCTGTCGGTACGCGTGCGCACGTTCAGGTTTGCGGCACGACGCCGTGCATGCTGCGCGGCGCCGAAGACCTGATCAAGGTCTGCAAGAGCAAGATCGCCCACGATCCCTTCACGCTCAACGAGAGCGGCACGCTCTCCTGGGAAGAAGTCGAATGTCAGGGCGCCTGCGTCAACGCGCCGATGGTCATGATCTTCAAGGATACCTTCGAAGACCTGACGCCCGAGCAACTCGAGCAGATCATCGACCGTTTCGAAGCAGGCAAGGGTGCCGAAGTCACCCCCGGTCCGCAGATCGACCGTATCTATTCCGCACCGGAAGGCGGTCTGACGTCGCTGATGTTGGCTGATCCGGCTCCGGCCAAGGCGGCGACCAGCGCCAAGAAGGTCAGCGACGCGCCGGCCGTTTCCGTGCCGCCGTCCAACGCCGGCCGTGTCAAGACGGCTGCCAGTGAGACCAATGCCTCCCTGAAGACGCCAGCGACGGCAAAGGCGGAAGCCGCCGCCAACGCCAAGGTCGAAGGCGACACCGTCGACAAGT
Source organism: Ensifer sp. Root278 (assembly GCF_001429285.1). Lineage (GTDB taxonomy): Bacteria > Pseudomonadota > Alphaproteobacteria > Rhizobiales > Rhizobiaceae > Ensifer. The sequence continues at coordinate 78,764 of NZ_LMJJ01000034.1, read as the reverse complement.
CGAAGCCGGTCAAGGCTGCCGCCGTTTCCGGCAAGCCGTCGCTTGAGGACAAGAACCGTCCGGCCGGCATCGAAAAACCGTCTGCCGTCGACGACCTCAAGCTGATCTCGGGCGTCGGTCCGAAGATCGAGGGCACGCTGAACGAACTGGGCATCTACACCTACGCGCAAGTTGCTTCGTGGAAGAAGGCGGAGCGCGAGTGGGTCGACGGATACCTGAATTTCAAGGGCCGCATCGAACGCGACGACTGGGTCAAGCAGGCCAAGGCGCTCGCCAAGGGCGGCGAAGCCGAATACATCAAGGTCTTCGGCAAGAAGCCGCGGTAAAGAGGTGAATTATGCTCAGAGATGAAGACCGCATCTTTACCAACATCTACGGCCTCAAGGACAAGTCCCTGAAGGGCGCCATGGCGCGCGGCCACTGGGACGGCACCAAGCAGCTGCTCGAAAAGGGCCGCGACTGGATCGTCAACGAAGTGAAGGCTTCCGGCCTTCGCGGTCGTGGCGGCGCCGGCTTCCCGACGGGCCTCAAGTGGTCCTTCATGCCGAAGGAAAGCGACGGCCGTCCGCACTATCTCGTCGTCAACGCCGACGAGTCCGAGCCCGGCACCTGCAAGGACCGTGACATCATGCGTCACGATCCGCACACACTGATCGAAGGCTGCGTCATCGCCAGCTTCGCCATGGGTGCGCATGTCGCCTATATCTATGTGCGCGGTGAGTTCGTCCGCGAGCGCGAGGCGCTGCAGGCGGCGATCGACGAGTGCTACGCCTACGGCCTGCTCGGCAAGAACAACAAGCTCGGCTACGACATCGACATCTATGTGCACCACGGCGCCGGCGCCTATATCTGTGGCGAAGAGACGGCCCTGCTCGAAAGCCTCGAAGGCAAGAAGGGCCAGCCGCGCCTGAAGCCGCCGTTCCCGGCCAACATGGGCCTCTACGGCTGCCCGACCACCGTCAATAACGTCGAGTCGATCGCCGTCACGCCGACCATCCTGCGCCGCGGCGCCGGCTGGTATACGAGCTTCGGCCGTCCGAACAACCACGGTACCAAACTCTATTCGGTTTCCGGCCACGTCAATCGTCCGTGCACGGTCGAAGACGCGATGTCGATCCCGTTCCATGAGCTGATCGAAAAGCATTGTGGTGGCATTCGCGGCGGCTGGGACAACCTGCTCGCGGTCATCCCCGGCGGTTCGTCCGTTCCCTGCGTGCCCGGCGCGCAGATGAAGGACGCGATCATGGATTTCGACGGGCTGCGCGAAGTCGGTTCCAGTCTTGGAACCGCCGCCGTCATCGTCATGGACAGGTCGACAGACATCATCAAGGCGATCTGGCGCCTCTCGGCCTTCTACAAGCACGAGAGCTGCGGTCAGTGCACGCCGTGCCGCGAAGGTACCGGCTGGATGATGCGTGTCATGGAACGCATGGTTCAGGGTCGCGCCCAGAAGCGCGAGATCGACATGCTGTTCGACGTCACCAAGCAGGTGGAAGGCCACACGATCTGCGCGCTTGGCGACGCAGCCGCCTGGCCGATCCAGGGTCTGATCAAGCACTTCCGTCCGGAAATGGAAAAGCGCATCGACGAATACACGCGCAATGCCTCGTCGCACGGCGCGGTTCTGGAAGCGGCGGAGTAACAGGCGATGGCCGGTGCACGCGAGGAGGGACAGATGAAAGGGCAGGCCGAAACAGGCATTCCATTCGCGCGTCCGCTCGGCGGTGATCCGGCCGATCCGTTCGGCATGGCCGAATGGATGAAGGGCCTGCCGCAGGTGTCGCTGCACCCGCTGATGGTTCACCCGGCTGCCGCTGTGGCGGCGGTAACAGCCATCGGTTTCGGTCTGACCAGCCACTTTGCTGGCGCCATGTTCGGCGCGATGCAGGGTGCGGTCGAGGCGGCTCAGAAGCGGGTGGAACCGGCAGAGCAGGACGTTACCGCCGTTGTCGCCGAGACGGCGCTCCCGGCAGAAGCAGAAGCGAAAACGGTCGTGAAGCCCGCCGCTTCGCCAAATCGTATTGCGGCAAAACCGGCCGTTGAGAAGGTCGCGGTCGAGAAGCCGGTCAAGGTTCGCGCGGCGCGCGCCAAGGCGCAAGCTGCTGACGACCTCAAGCGGATTTCCGGTATTGGCCCGAAGCTGGAGCAGGTGCTCAACGCGAAGGGCATTCGCGGTTTTGCCGATATCGCCGGCTGGAGCGAGGCGGACGTTGCCCGCTTTGACGACGAGCTCGGTTTCGGCGGCCGCATCAAGCGGGACGATTGGGTTGGACAGGCCAAGGCGCTGAAGGGCGCGTGAGACAATAGGGGCGGGGACCTGAGACGGTCATCGCCCGCAAGCAGCAAGGCTGTGTTGGAATTGTCCGTCGCCGGAAGGCCGATGGACGGAAGACAGGATTGAGTACGAAGATGGCAAAGCTGAAAGTCGACGGAAAAGAGATCGAGGTACCGGATCATTTCACGCTGCTTCAGGCGTGCGAAGAGGCCGGAGCCGAGGTTCCGCGCTTCTGTTTCCATGAGCGGCTGTCGGTCGCCGGCAACTGCCGCATGTGTCTTATCGAAGTGAAGGGAGGGCCGCCAAAGCCCGCCGCTTCCTGCGCCATGGGCGTGCGCGACCTCCGTCCGGGCCCGAACGGCGAGACGCCGGAAGTCTTCACGACCACGCCGATGGTCAAGAAGGCCCGCGAAGGCGTGATGGAATTCCTGCTGATCAACCACCCGCTCGACTGCCCGATCTGCGACCAGGGCGGCGAATGCGACCTGCAGGACCAGGCGATGGCCTTCGGTATCGACAGCTCGCGTTATCAGGAAAACAAGCGCGCCGTCGAAGACAAGTATATCGGCCCGCTGGTCAAGACCGTGATGAACCGCTGCATTCACTGCACGCGTTGCGTCCGTTTCACGACCGAAGTCGCCGGTATTGCCGAGCTTGGCCTGATTGGCCGCGGCGAAGACGCCGAGATCACCACCTATCTCGAGCAGGCGATGACGTCCGAACTGCAGGGCAACGTCGTTGACCTCTGCCCGGTCGGCGCGCTGACCTCGAAGCCATTTGCCTTCACTGCTCGTCCGTGGGAGCTGAACAAGACCGAATCCATCGACGTGATGGATGCACTCGGTTCTGCGATCCGCGTCGACACCCGCGGTCGCGAAGTCATGCGCATCATGCCGCGCGTCAATGAGGACATCAACGAAGAGTGGATCTCCGACAAGAGCCGCTTCATCTGGGACGGCCTGAAGACGCAGCGTCTCGATCGTCCCTATGTCAAGAAGGACGGCCGACTGCAGCCGGCGACCTGGGGCGAAGCCTTCCAGGCGGTCAAGGCTGCCGTTGCCAAGACCTCCGGCGACAAGATCGGCGCCATCGCCGGCGACCTCGCTTCGGTCGAAGAAATGTACGCGCTGAAGCAGTTGATCGCAGCACTCGGCTCCGAGAGCGTCGATTGCCGCCAGGACGGCGCCGCACTCGACCCGTCGCTTGGCCGCGCCAGCTACCTTTTCAACCCGACCATCGCCGGCATCGAAAGCGCTGATGCGCTGCTGATCATCGGCTCCAACCCGCGCTTCGAGGCTTCGGTCCTCAACGCCCGTATCCGCAAGCGCTACCGCATGGGCAACTTCCCGATCGCCGTGATCGGGGAGCCCGGCGAGCTGCGCTACGAATACGAATATCTCGGCGCCGGCACCGAAACGCTCGCCGAACTCGTCTCCGGCAAGGGCAAGTTTGCCGCGACGCTCAAGAAGGCGCAGCGCCCGATGATTCTCATCGGCCAGGGCGCGATTGCAGGGGAGGGCGGCGCTGCCGTTCTTGCTGCCGCCGCCAAGCTCGCGGGCGCCGTCGGTGCGGTCACTGCCGAGTGGAACGGCTTTGCCGTTCTGCACACGGCTGCTTCCCGCGTCGGTGGTCTCGACCTCGGCTTCGTACCGGGTGCGAACGGCAAGACGGCGGCCGAAATGGTTACCGCTTCCGACGTTCTCTTCCTGCTCGGCGCCGATGAGATCGACCTTGCCGGTCGCAAGTCCGGCTTCACCGTCTATATCGGTTCGCACGGCGACAACGGCGCGCATGCCGCCGACGTCATCCTGCCGGGTGCGACCTACACCGAAAAGTCCGGCACCTGGGTCAACACGGAAGGTCGCGTTCAGGTCGGCAATCGCGCCGGCTTCGCACCGGGCGATGCGCGTGAGGACTGGGCGATCATTCGCGCACTCTCCGACGTTCTCGGCAAGAAGCTGCCCTTTGATTCGCTTGGCGAATTGCGCTCGAAGCTCTATGCGGCTCACCCGCATTTCGCGGATGTCGACGCGATCGCGACCGGCAACGGCGACGAAATTGCCGCACTCGGCCAAAAAGCCGGTGAGATGGGCAAATCCGTGTTTGCGTCTCCGGTCAAAGACTTCTATTTGACGAACCCGATAGCGCGCGCATCCGCCGTCATGGCCGAATGCTCGGCTTTGGCACGCAACAACTTCAAAGCTGCGGCGGAATGAGCGCGAGGGAATAGAGTATCATGGACGCTTTCGTTTCGACCTATGTCTGGCCCACGATCATCATGGTCGCCCAGTCGCTGCTGCTCCTGGTCGCGCTGCTGCTTTTCATCGCCTACATTCTGCTTGCCGACCGTAAGATCTGGGCTGCAGTTCAGCTCCGCCGTGGTCCGAATGTGGTAGGCCCGTGGGGACTTTTCCAGTCCTTCGCCGACCTTTTGAAGTTCGTCTTCAAGGAGCCGGTGATTCCGGCTGGCGCCAACAAGGCGATCTTCCTGCTCGCACCGCTCGTTTCCGTGACGCTGGCGCTTGCCGCCTGGGCGGTGATCCCACTCAACGCCGGCTGGGTCATCGCGAACGTCAACGTCGGCATCCTCTTCGTGTTCGCCATATCTTCTCTTGAAGTTTATGGCATCATCATGGGCGGCTGGGCGTCGAATTCCAAATATCCCTTCCTCGGCGCGCTCCGCTCCGCGGCACAGATGGTCTCCTACGAAGTCTCTATCGGCTTCGTCATCGTTACCGTCCTGCTCTGCGTCGGCTCGCTGAACCTGACGGACATCGTCAACGCTCAGTCCACGGGCATCGGCACGAATCTCGGCCTGCCGGCGTCGTTCCTCGACTGGCATTGGCTGGCGCTGTTCCCGATGTTCATCGTGTTCTTCATTTCGGCACTTGCCGAAACGAACCGCCCGCCCTTCGACCTGCCGGAAGCCGAATCCGAACTCGTCGCCGGCTTCATGGTCGAGTACGGCTCGACCCCGTACATGATGTTCATGCTCGGCGAATATGCCGCCATCTGCCTGATGTGCGCGCTGACGACGATCCTGTTCCTCGGCGGCTGGCTGCCCCCGGTTGACGTCTGGTTCTTGAACTGGGTTCCCGGCATCATCTGGTTCGTTCTGAAGGCGTCCTTCGTGTTCTTCATGTTCGCAATGGTGAAGGCTTTCGTTCCGCGCTACCGCTACGACCAGCTGATGCGTCTCGGCTGGAAGGTCTTCCTGCCGATCTCTCTTGCAATGGTCGTGATCACTGCATTCGTTCTCAAGCTGACGGGAGCCGCATGACGATGGCTCACGTTTGGCAGCATACCGCCGGTCGCTCCCAGGCCGGCAATTCTGGAGGTAAATGATGGCCGGTCTTTCGCAAGCCGTCAGCTCGCTGTTCCTGAAGGAATTCGTCGGCGCGTTCTTTCTGTCGATGCGCTATTTCTTCAAGCCGAAGGCGACGTTGAACTACCCCTTTGAAAAAGGGCCGGTCAGCCCGCGCTTCCGTGGCGAGCATGCGCTGCGCCGCTACCCGAATGGTGAAGAGCGTTGCATCGCCTGCAAGCTCTGCGAGGCGATCTGTCCTGCACAGGCCATCACCATCGAAGCTGGACCGCGCCGCAATGACGGCACCCGCCGCACCGTGCGCTACGACATCGACATGGTGAAGTGCATCTATTGCGGTTTCTGCCAGGAAGCCTGTCCGGTTGATGCCATCGTCGAGGGCCCGAACTTCGAGTTCGCCACCGAGACGCGCGAAGAGCTTTACTACGACAAGGACAAGCTCCTCGCCAATGGCGACCGTTGGGAGCGCGAAATCGCCCGCAACATCGCAATGGACTCGCCCTATCGCTGAGGCCAGAGCGTAGCGCCGCCCCGGGGAGGGCGGTGCATGTGACATAGGTTTGGGCAACGGCCGGACGCGTGTCCGGCTTTGCCTGTGGAGTGGGGCCTGAAGCGCCTCACGCCGTGCAAGACGAAGAAGGCACCGATCATGGGTCTGCAGGTTCTTTTTTTCTATCTCTTTGCCTTCATCGCGGTGGCGTCGGCATTTATGGTCATTGCGGCCAGGAACCCGGTTTATTCGGTTCTGTTCCTGATCCTGACCTTTTTCAACTCGGCAGGCCTGTTCCTGCTGACCGGCGCCGAGTTCCTCGCGATGATCCTGCTGGTCGTCTATGTCGGCGCGGTCGCGGTGCTGTTCCTGTTCGTCGTCATGATGCTCGACATCGACTTCGCGGAATTGCGGGCGGGCGTGCTCGAATACGCGCCGATCGGCGCGCTGATCGGCCTGATCCTGGCTGCCGAGCTTATCATCGTGGTCGGCGGCGCAACGTTCTCGCCTGAGATCGCCAAGGCGATTTCGATGCCGATCCCGGCCGTCACGGAGCGGACGAACACGGCAGCCCTCGGCGACGTGCTCTATACCCACTACGTCTACTTCTTCCAGATCGCTGGCCTTGTGCTGCTCGTCGCCATGATCGGCGCCATCGTGCTGACCCTGCGCCACCGCGAAAACATCAAGCGCCAGAATATCCCGCAGCAGGTTGCCCGTACGCCCGAGACCGCCGTCGAAGTGGTCACGGTCAAGCCGGGCCAGGGCATCTAAGTCGGACGCGAGATCGAGGAACATAAAATGGAAATCGGAATTTCCCACTATCTCACCGTCAGCGCCATCCTGTTCACGCTGGGCGTCTTCGGCATCTTCCTGAACCGGAAGAACGTCATCGTTATCCTGATGTCGGTCGAACTCATTCTTCTCGCGGTCAACATCAACATGGTCGCCTTCTCGGCGTTCCTGAATGACATCACTGGCCAGGTCTTTGCCCTGTTCATCCTGACCGTCGCGGCTGCGGAAGCGGCTATCGGACTTGCAATTCTCGTCGTCTTCTACCGCAACCGCGGCTCGATCGCTGTTGAAGACGTCAACATGATGAAGGGCTGATTGGGCTATGGATACCATCATCAAGGCTATCGTCTTCCTGCCTTTGATCGGCTTTCTGATCGCCGGCCTCTTCGGTACTTCGATCGGCGCCAAGGCATCGGAATATGTGACAAGCGGTCTGATGATCATCGCCGCTGCGCTGTCCTGGTACGTCTTCTTCGACGTCGCCTTGGGCCACCAGGAGATGATCAAGGTTTCGGTGCTGCGCTGGATCCAATCCGGCAGCTTCGATGTCGAATGGGCGTTCCGCGTCGATACGCTGACATCGGTCATGTTCGTCGTCGTCAACACGGTGTCGACGCTCGTGCATGTCTATTCGATCGGATACATGCACCACGATCCGCATCGTCCGCGCTTCTTTGCCTATCTTTCGCTCTTCACCTTCGCGATGCTGATGCTCATCACGTCGGACAATCTGGTGCAGATGTTCTTCGGCTGGGAAGGTGTGGGTCTCGCGTCCTACCTGCTCATCGGCTTCTGGTACAAGAAGCCGTCGGCGAATGCTGCCGCGATGAAGGCCTTCATCGTCAACCGCGTCGGCGACTTCGGCTTCTCGCTCGGCATCTTCCTCGTCTTCGTGCTGTTCGGCTCGGTCAACTTCGAGACGATCTTCGCCGTCGCCCAGACCTATCTGCCGGCCGAAGGCGCTGCAGCAGGGGAGGCGGTTGTCACCCTGTTCGGTATGCACCTCGACAAGGCTGACGCGATCACTGCGGCCTGCTTGCTGCTCTTCATGGGCGCGATGGGTAAGTCGGCGCAGTTCCTGCTGCACACCTGGCTTCCGGACGCGATGGAGGGCCCGACCCCGGTTTCGGCTCTTATCCATGCCGCAACCATGGTTACCGCCGGCGTCTTCCTCGTCGCCCGCATGTCGCCGCTCTTCGAACTGTCGCCGGACGCACTGACCGTCGTGACGATCATCGGTGCCATCACCGCCTTCTTCGCCGCGACCGTTGGTCTCGTCCAGAACGACATCAAGCGCGTGATCGCCTATTCGACCTGCTCGCAGCTCGGCTACATGTTTGTGGCGCTCGGCGTCGGCGCCTATGGCGCAGCGATCTTCCACCTGTTCACGCACGCCTTCTTCAAGGCTCTCCTGTTCTTGGGTGCCGGTTCGGTCATTCACGCCGTCGATGGCGAGCAGGACATGCGCTACATGGGTGGCCTCAGGAAGCACATCCCGGTCACCTACTGGATGATGTTCATCGGTACGATCGCGCTGACCGGTGTCGGTATTCCCGGTACGCTCTTCGGTACGGCTGGCTTCTTCTCGAAGGACGCGATCATCGAGTCGACGTTTGCCGCGCACAGCTCGGTATCCGGTTTCGCCTTCGCCCTGCTGGTGGTCGCCGCGCTCTTCACCAGCTTCTATTCGTGGCGCCTGGCCTTCATGACGTTCCACGGCAAGCCCCGTGCGTCGTCGGATGTCATGCATCACGTGCACGAGTCGCCGCAGGTCATGCTGGTGCCGCTCTACATTCTCGCCGCCGGCGCACTGATCGCAGGTTTCCTCTTCCACGACCACTTCTTCGGCGAAGGCTATGCCGAGTTCTGGAAGGGTGCGCTGTTCACATCGGCTGAAAACGAAGTCCTGCATGAGTACCACCACGTACCGCTGTGGGTTAAGTGGAGCCCGTTCTGCGCCATGGCGCTCGGCCTCTTCACCGCCTGGTACATGTATATCCGCCGGCCGGAACTGCCGAATTATCTGGCAGACCAGCACCGTGGCCTCTACCAGTTCCTGCTCAACAAGTGGTACTTCGACGAGCTCTACGACCTGCTGTTCGTGCGCTCCGCCAAGTGGCTCGGCACCTTCCTCTGGAAGGAAGGCGACGGCCGCGTGATCGATGGCTACGGCCCGAACGGCATTGCTGCACGTGTGCTCAACGTTACTGACCGCGTTGTCCGCCTGCAGACTGGTTACCTCTATCACTACGCGTTCGCGATGCTGATCGGCATTGCCGCGCTCGTTACTTGGATGATGTTCAGGAGTTCCTTCTGATGACCGATTGGCCCGTACTTTCCGCGGTCACCTTCATGCCGCTCGTCGGCGTACTGCTTCTCTTGCTTGTCAGGGAAGACAGCGCCTACGGCCGCCGGAACATCCTGAACGTTTCGCTGCTGACGACGATCTTCACCTTCGCGGTGTCGGTCTACATCTGGTACCAGTTCGATGCATCGAACCCCGGCTTCCAGATGCTCGAAAAGCACGAGTGGCTCGGCACCGGCATTTCCTATCATCTCGGAGTCGATGGCATCTCGGTGCTCTTCGTCGTGCTCTCGGCCTTCCTCATGCCGTTCTGCGTGCTCGCAAGCTGGCTGTCGATCGAGAAGCGTCTCAAGGCATACATGATCGCGTTTCTGGTCTTGGAAACGTTCATGATCGGCGTCTTCGTGTCGCTCGATATCGTGCTGTTCTACGTGTTCTTCGAAGCTGGCCTGATCCCGATGTTCCTCATCATCGGCGTCTGGGGTGGCAAGGACCGCGTCTACGCCAGCTACAAGTTCTTCCTCTACACGCTGCTCGGCTCGGTGCTGATGCTGCTCGCGATCATGGCGATGTACTGGCAGGCCGGTACCACCGACATCACGCAGCTGCTCGCCTACAACTTCCCGCGCCAGATGCAGACCTGGTTGTGGCTGGCCTTCTTCGCCTCCTTCGCGGTGAAGATGCCGATGTGGCCAGTCCATACCTGGCTTCCGGACGCGCACGTTCAGGCGCCGACAGCGGGCTCGGTCATCCTGGCGGGCATTCTCCTGAAGCTCGGCGGCTACGGCTTCCTGCGCTTCTCGCTGCCGATGTTCCCGCTGGCATCCGACTATTTCGCTCCGTTCGTCTTCACGCTGTCGGTCGTCGCTATCATCTACACCTCGCTGGTGGCGATGATGCAGACCGACATCAAGAAGCTGATCGCCTATTCGTCGGTGGCGCATATGGGCTATGTGACGATGGGCATCTTCGCCGCCAATGTTCAGGGCGTTCAGGGCGCGATCTTCCAGATGCTGTCGCACGGCATCGTCTCCGGCGCACTCTTCCTTTGCGTCGGCGTCGTCTATGACCGTTTGCACACCCGCGAGATCGCGGCCTATGGCGGTCTCGTCAACAATATGCCGAAATACGCCGTCGCCTTCATGGTGTTCACCATGGCCAACGTTGGCTTGCCGGGCACGTCTAGCTTCGTCGGTGAAGTGCTGACCTTGGTCGGCGCCTTCCGCGCCAACACCTGGGTGGCGCTCTTCGCCACGTCCGGTGTGATCCTTTCGGCCGCCTATGCGCTCTGGCTCTACCGACGAGTGATCTTCGGTGCGCTGGAGAAGGAAAGCCTGAAGTCTCTGCTCGATCTTTCCGGTCGTGAAAAGGCGATCCTCTATCCGCTGGTGATCCTGACGATCTTTTTCGGCGTCTATCCGGCACCGATCTTCGATGCGACCGCGGCTTCCGTGGATCTGCTCGTCAACAACTACTCCGCAGCCCTGCAGGCAGCGCAAAACGTTGCGCTTTCGGTGCAATGACCACAGGACGTGATTGGACATGACTGCTGAAACCCTCCTTGCAAGCCTGCAACTCTCGATCCCCGAGTTGATCCTCGCGGTCGGCGCGATGGCATTGCTGATGATCGGCGTGTTTGCCGGCGAAAAATCGGCGTCGACGGTCACCGGCCTTGCGGTTGCCGTTCTGATCATCGCCGGTCTCTGGCTCGTGCTAAAGACCGGCGAAGGCTCGGCCTATGGCGGCGCCTTCCTGTCGGATCCCTTCGCCAAGTTCATGAAGGTGCTGGCGTTGATCGGTTCGATCACGGCACTGGTGATGACAGTCGGTCACGCGCGTTCCGCCCAGATTGATCGCTTCGAGTTCCCGGTGCTTCTGGTGCTGGCAACGCTCGGCATGCTGTTGATGATCTCGGCCAACGACCTGATGTCGCTGTACCTGTCGCTGGAACTGCAGTCGCTGGCGCTCTACGTCGTCGCTGCGATCAACCGCGACAGCATCCGCTCGACCGAGGCCGGCCTCAAGTACTTCGTGCTCGGTGCGCTTTCCTCGGGCATGCTGCTCTATGGCATGTCGCTGATCTACGGCTTCACTGGCCACACCGGCTTTACCCAGATCGCCGCTGCACTGACGGCGGAGGGACGTTCGCTCGGCCTGATCTTCGGTCTCGTCTTCGTGCTCGCCGGTCTCGCCTTCAAGATCTCGGCCGTGCCGTTCCACATGTGGACGCCGGATGTTTACGAAGGTGCGCCAACGCCGGTCACCGCCTTCTTCGCGGCAGCGCCGAAGGTTGCGGCCATGGCGATCCTTGTGCGTATCGTCATCAATGCCTTTGAACCCGTTGTTGCCGACTGGCAGCAGATCATCGTCTTCATCTCGATCGCTTCGATGCTGCTCGGCTCCTTCGCGGCGATCGGCCAGAAGAACATCAAGCGTCTGATGGCCTATTCCTCGATCGGCCACATGGGCTATGCGCTTGTCGGCCTTGCCGCCGGCTCGATGGCGGGCGTTCGCGGCGTGCTGCTCTACATGCTCATTTACATGGTCATGACGCTCGGCACCTTCGCCTGCATCCTGGCGATGCGGCGTAAGGAAGGTGAAAACGTTGAAAACGTCGACGATCTCGCTGGTCTCTCGCAGACGAACCCCTTCATGGCGACCGTCCTGACCGTCCTGATGTTCTCGCTCGCCGGCATTCCGCCGATGGCAGGCTTCTTCGGGAAGTACTTCGTGTTCATGGCCGCAATCGAAGCGCAGCTCTATGCACTCGCCATCATCGGCGTCCTCGCATCCGTTGTCGGCGCCTATTACTACCTGCGCGTCATCAAAGTGATGTGGTTCGATGACGCCAAGGGCGAGTTCGCCCGTACGGCTGGCGAACTGAAACTGGTGTTCGGTCTCTCGGGTCTGTTCGTCCTTGGATACGTCCTGATCGGCGGTCCGCTTGGAAGCGCTGCCGAGGCCGCGGCGCGGACCTTCTTTTGATCGCCCTTAAAAGCGGCGGCCGGATATCGCCCGACGATTTCCGGCACGTCGCTCTCGATGCGGTTGGATCAACAAACAGCGAATGCCTGGCGCGTGCGCGCCAGGGCGACCCGGGCAATCTCTGGGTCACCGCTGTCAGGCAGACCGGTGGCCGGGGACGCCGCGGTCGCGCCTGGTTCTCTGAGCCCGGCAATCTCTACGCATCGCTTCTCCTGATTGATCCGGCGCCGATCGAGCATTTGCATTCCCTGCCGCTCGCGGTTGCCGTTGCCGTGCACCGGGCAATCCGCCAGGTGATGCCGCCGGGCGCTGCACCGGTCGAGATCAAATGGCCGAACGATATTCTCATCGACGGCAAAAAGACCTGCGGCATCCTGCTCGAGGGTGAGGCGCTTGCAGATGGGCGCCAGGCACTGGTCATTGGCTGTGGCATCAACATTGCCGTGCAGCCGGATGAAGCCCTCTATCCCGTGACCTCGTTGAGGAAGGAAGGCGCTTCGGTTTCTCCCGACGAACTTTTCGCGCGGCTGTTCATGACGATGGCGGAGACGTTGTCGCTGTGGGAGCGCGGCGCAGGTATTGCAAAGACCATAGAACAGTGGCGATCCGCCGCCCGCGGCATCGGTGAGACGATAACTGTGAACCTGCCGGACCGGTCGCTTTCGGGTCGCTTTGCCGGTATTGATGAGACCGGGCGGTTGATGCTCGATACCGGGTCAGGCACGATGCACGCGATTGCCGCCGGCGACGTATTTTTCGGATAATTCCTAGAACAAGGGCGCATTACAATATGGCGCAAGAAGAAGAACTGGTGTTCTTGCCGCTCGGCGGCGTCGGCGAAATCGGCATGAATCTTGGCCTATACGGCTACGGACGGCCTGGAAGCCGCCAGTGGATCATGGTCGATTGCGGCGTCACCTTTCCGGGGCCGGACCTTCCGGGCGTGGATCTGGTTCTCGCAGATATCAGCTTCCTGGCGGAAGAGCGCCGCAATCTCAAGGGCATCATCATTACCCACGCCCACGAGGACCATTATGGCGGCCTGAACGATCTCTGGCCGGGCCTTAACGTTCCGGTCTATGCCTCGCCGTTCACGGCAGGCATGCTGGAAGCCAAGCGCGATTTCGAGAGAAGCCGCAGTGAGATCCCGGTGACGATCTTCAAACAGGGCGACCGCATCAATGTCGGCCCGTTCGAGATCGAGGCGGTCGGTGTCAACCATTCGATCCCCGAGCCGATGTCGCTGATCATCCGCACCCCGGTCGGCACTGTCGTTCACACCGGCGACTGGAAGATCGACCTGCATCCGTCGCTTGGGCCCCTGACCGACGAGACGCGATTCCGCCAGATTGGTGACGAAGGCGTGCTGGCGCTCATCTGCGATTCCACCAATGCGATGCGTGATGGTGTTTCGCCGTCGGAACAGGAAGTCTCCGAGAGCCTGACGAAGATCATCGCCAACGCCGAGGGCCGGGTCGCAATTACGACTTTCTCCTCGAATGTCGGGCGCATCCGCTCGATCGCCGAGGCGGCGGAAGAGGCGGGCAGGGATGTGCTGCTGCTCGGCAGTTCGATGAAGCGGGTCGTCGCCGTGGCCGCGGATCTCGGCCTGATGGAAGGGATCAAGCCTTTCCTTGCCGAAGACGAGTTCGGCTACGTGCCGCGCGACAAGGTCGTGGTCATCCTGACCGGTAGCCAGGGTGAGCCTCGGGCAGCACTCGCCAAGATTGCCCGCGACGAGATGCGCAACGTGGCTTTTTCCGCCGGCGATACAGTCGTGTTCTCCTCGCGCACCATCCCCGGCAACGAGAAGGCGATCAACGACATCAAGAATGGCCTGGTCGAGCAAGGCATACACATCATCACCGACAGTGAAGCGCTGGTGCATGTGTCCGGTCACCCGCGCCGCACCGAGCTGCAGCAGATGTATCAATGGCTGCGCCCGCAGATTCTCGTTCCGGTTCATGGCGAAGCCGCGCATCTGACGGCCCATGCCGAACTTGGTCAGCAGTCGGGCATCGCCAGCGTTCCGCGCCTTCGGAACGGTGAAATGCTGCGTCTTGCACCAGGTCCGGCCGAGGTCATCGACGAAGCGCCGCATGGCCGCATCTACAAGGACGGCAACCTCATCGGCGATTTCGAAGAGATGGGCATCGGCGAACGCCGCAAGCTCTCCTTCGCAGGGCACGTCGCCGTCAACGTCGTACTCGACGGCCGCTACGATTTCCTTGGCGACCCGGACATCGTTGCGATCGGTCTGCCGGAATTCGATGACGAGGGCGAAGACATGGAGGATACACTCTATGACGCGATCCTCGGTGCGGTCGAGAGCATTCCGCGGGCAAAGCGCAAGGATCTGGCCATGCTGCAGGAGGCGGTTCGCCGCGCCGTTCGCAGCACGGCCAACCAGACGTGGGGCAAGAAGCCGATTGTAACGGTGTTCGTCACCAAAGTCTGATTGGCGGTCGTCCCGCGGCAGTGTAAGCGGGGCCGGTACAGGACGCGGGAGGATCGCAATGCTCGGAAAAGTGAACCATATCGCCATCGCCGTGCCGGATCTTGCCGCCGCCGCCGAAAGCTACCGCTCGACGCTTGGTGCATCCGTCACCGAGCCGCAGACGTTGCCGGAACACGGCGTAACCGTGGTGTTCGTCACGCTGGCGAACACCAAGGTCGAGCTATTGGAGCCGATCGGCGAGACCTCGCCGATCGCCGCTTTCCTGGCGAAGAACCCTTCGGGCGGAATGCATCACATCTGCTACGAGGTGGACAATATCCTCGCCGCACGCGACGCGCTGCGTGCGGCCGGAGCTCGCGTTCTGGGGGACGGCGAGCCGAAAATCGGTGCGCATGGCAAGCCGGTGCTTTTCCTGCACCCCAAGGATTTCCAGGGTACGCTGATCGAACTCGAAGAGGTGTGACAGTTGACCGCGCGATGCGCGTTTGTCTGATCGGGCCGGCGGCGCTATAAGGCGGACAGAATGTCGCGGATGTCGCGGCGAAACGGCCTGCGGTCGTTGCGTCGATCGCCTTCACCGGGAGCCGGAAATGCCACTGTTTTCAACTTTTGCTATTTACTTCATCATCTGGTGGATCACGCTATTTGCCGTGCTTCCCTTGGGAGTGCGCACGCAAGCGGAGGAAAACAGCGTCGTCCCGGGAAGCGTCGAAAGCGCGCCGGCCAAGTTCAATGCGAAACGGGTCGTGCTTTTGACCACGGCGATCGCGGCTGTCATCCAGCTCGCCTGGTACATCGTCTCCGTCAAACTTGGCTACGGGATCGATTCCATTCCGCGGTTTTACCCGAAATTCTATTGAGAATATCGGCAAGGCGGATGGGCTGAGCCGAACCGCAAGGCTGCCGGGTGCTTGATTTCTGCGTCATGATGACGCCGCGCGCGATGCTGTGGGTGGAACCAGCGCAATTGCAGGGTTGACCGCCGCCGAATTGACATAGTTCAATTTTTACATCTGCTTCGTGCTCGCGACGGGGCGAGAAAAGCAAAAAAAAACAAGGCTAAAAGCCTTGTTTTTCAAGTTTCGCGTGATCCTAATCCGTTTCCGGCGGCAGCGACGAAGCGCGCCTAAGATCTTATCCTCCCAAGACTTGACCGCGAAAGTCGGCAAGAATTTAGTCTTCATGCCTGTTTTGTGAGCCGAAATTAGCCCAAACATTAAGCTGTGTCATCCTGTTTTTTTGCATTTTTGCGACAGTTGGGTAAAATATTCCCGTTGACAACTCCTGTCGCAGTCTTGTTACTAGCGTGCTCTTTTGACGCAGGCTTTTCCGGTCTTTCCCCTCAAAATCAGTGGCTCCGATCTTTCCGGCGATGGCCTGAGAGTAGGGTTTTCTTCCGCCTGCGAAGCAGCTATGAACGCAGGGCTCATAAAGGTTCACGTTGGCTTTGCCGGCGATGGATAATGGAGAGCTCGACCCCGAGAAGCAACGGTCGCCCTTGCCAGTCTACCGGCGAAGAAGGCACCCGAGCTCAACGTCATTTCGCCCGAATCCGCCGATAGTGCGACGTTCATCAAGTTCTGGAACCCGTCATGCGCCTGTCCCGCTTTTTCATGCCCATCCTGAAGGAAAATCCTAAGGAAGCGGAAATCGTTTCCCACCGCCTCATGCTCCGTACCGGCATGATCCGGCAGCAGTCCTCGGGCATCTATACCTGGCTGCCACTGGGCAAGCGGGTTCTCGACAAGGTCAATGCGATCATCCGCGAAGAGCAGAACCGCTCAGGCGCAATCGAACTCTTGATGCCGACGCTGCAGTCCGCAGAGCTCTGGCAGGAAAGTGGCCGCTACGACGCCTATGGCAAGGAGATGCTGCGCGTCAAGGATCGCCAGGACCGGCCGATGCTTTACGGCCCGACGAACGAGGAAATGATCACCGACGTCTTCCGGTCCTACGTGAAGTCCTATCGTGACCTGCCGCTCAATCTCTACCATATCCAGCTGAAGTTCCGCGACGAGATCCGTCCGCGTTTCGGCACCATGCGTTCGCGCGAGTTCCTGATGAAGGACGCCTATTCCTTCGATCTCGATCGCGAAGGGGCAGAACACGCATATAACCGCATGTTCGCGGCTTACCTGCGCACGTTTGCGCGCATGGGTCTTCGCGCCATTCCGATGCGTGCCGACACCGGCCCGATCGGCGGCAACCTCAGCCACGAATTCATCATCCTCGCCGACACCGGCGAATCCGAGGTCTACTGCCACAAGGACTTCCTCGGCTTCGATATTCCGGGCGAAGAAACCAACTTCGAGGACGTCGCCGGCCTGAAGGCGATCTTCGACAAGTGGACCTCGCGTTACGCCGCGACATCGGAAATGCACGACGAGGCCGCCTTCAATGCGGTTGCCGAAGGCGACCGCCTGTCGGCCCGCGGCATTGAGGTCGGCCACATCTTCTACTTTGGCACCAAGTATTCCGAAGCCATGGGCGCCAAGGTTCTCGGCCCCGACGGCAAGGAACATGCCGTGCACATGGGCTCCTACGGCATCGGCCCGACCCGCCTCGTGCCGGCGATCATCGAAGCGTCGCATGACGACAACGGCATCATCTGGCCGAAGTCGATCTCGCCGTTCGATGGCGTCATCATCAACATGAAAGCGGGCGATGCCGCTTGCGACGGCGCCTGCGAGACGCTCTACTCCGAACTCGGCAAGGCGGGATTCGACGCACTGCTCGACGACACGGACGACCGCGCCGGTGCAAAGTTCGCGACTGCGGACCTGATCGGGGTTCCGGTCCAAATCATCGTCGGCCCGCGTTCGATCGCCAACGGTGAAGTCGAGGTCAAGGATCGCAAGACCGGCGAGCGCGAGACCATGACCGTCGAAGCTGCGATCAACAAGCTGATCGCAACGAAGTGAAGAGGCGAGGGAAGGCAGGATGACCGCCGTGACTGAAGATCAGGTGCAGGCCGCAACGCAGCCTGAAAAGTCCTCCAGCCGTCCCTTTTCCGCCTTTGAGCGCATGGTGGCGTGGCGCTACCTGCGTTCCAGGCGCAAGGAAGCCTTCATTTCGGTTATCGCCGGCTTCTCCTTCATCGGCATCATGCTCGGCGTCGCGACGCTGATCATCGTCATGGCCGTGATGAACGGGTTCCGCACCGAGCTGATCTCGCGCATTCTCGGCATCAACGGTCACATGATCGTCCAGCCGATTGACGGGCCGCTCAACAACTATGCGGAACTGGCGACCAAGTTCTCGGGCGTCAAGGGCGTCACCATGGCGATCCCGTTGGTCGAGGGCCAGGTTCTGGCTCAGGGCATCGGCGATAGTTCCACTGGTGCGCTGGTGCGCGGCATCCGCGCCGACGATCTCGGCAAGATGAAGTCGGTTTCCGACCATATCCAGTCCGGCGACATGGTCGGTTTTGCCTCCGGCTCCGGTGTCGCGATCGGTTCGCGCATGGCCGAGCAACTCGGCATCCGCGTCGGCGGAACGATCACGCTGACCTCGCCCAATGGCGACGTGACGCCGCTTGGCATGAATCCGCGCGTCAAGGCTTACACCGTCTCGGCGATCTACGAGATCGGCATGTCGGAATACGACTCGACGATCATCTTCATGCCGCTCGAAGAGGCGCAGCTTTTCTTCAACGCGGAGGGGCTTGCGCAGTCGATCGAGATCTTCGTCGAGCATCCTGATGTCGTCGACGAACTGCGCCAACCGATCGAGGATGCCGCGGGACGACAGATCTTCATTACCGACTGGCGCGACCGCAACAAGACCTTCTTCTCGGCGCTCGAAGTCGAGCGCAACGTCATGTTCATGATCCTGACGCTGATCGTGCTGGTCGCCGCGCTGAACATCATTTCCGGCCTGATCATGCTGGTGAAGGACAAGGGCAGCGACATCGCGATCCTCAGAACGATGGGCGCGACCTCCGGCTCGGTGATGCGCATCTTCTTCATGACGGGCGCCGCGATCGGCGCGGCGGGAACGGTCGCCGGCGTGGCGCTCGGCGTCGTCGTCTGCCTCAACATCGAATCCATTCGGCAGTTCTTCTCCTGGATCTCTGGAACCACACTTTTCAGCCCAGAGCTCTATTTCCTGAGCCAGCTTCCGGCCGACATGAATGCCGATGAGACCGCGCTCGTCATCGTCATGGCACTCACCCTTTCCTTCCTCGCCACAATCTTCCCGGCCTGGCGTGCTTCGCGCCTCGATCCGGTGCAGGCCCTGCGTTACGAATGACAAGGACATCAACTGAATGAATGCGCGCGTGGCACTGCAGCTTTCCGGCGTCGAGCGACACTACGGGGAAGGCGAAACGTTCCTGTCCATCCTCAAGGGTGCGGATTTTACCCTGAGAAGTGGCGAGACGGTTGCGCTGGTCGCGCCGTCGGGCACCGGCAAGTCGACGCTCCTGCATGTCGCCGGACTGCTGGAGCGCCCGGATGGCGGCGAAGTGCTGGTCAACGGCGTCTCCTGTGGTGGCCTCAACGACGATCGGCGCACGGCGATCCGCCGCAACGAGATCGGCTTCGTCTACCAGTTTCACCATCTGCTTCCCGAGTTCTCGGCACTTGAGAACATCATGATGCCACAACTGATCGCCGGCTTGCCCAAGGCTGAGGCCGCCGATCGGGCAAGGGCGCTGCTCGACTACATGCGCATCGGTCACCGTGCCGATCATCGCCCGACGGAGCTCTCCGGCGGCGAGCAGCAGCGCGTCGCAATCGCGCGCGCCGTCGCCAACGCGCCGCTCGTGCTTCTTGCGGACGAGCCGACAGGCAATCTCGATCCGGAAACCGCCGGCTATGTCTTTGAAGCGCTGGAGGCGCTCGCGCGCCAGTCGGGCCTCGCAGCCCTGATCGCCACGCACAATCATGAACTCGCCGGGCTGATGGATCGGCGCGTGACGATCGAGGACGGCAAGGTCGTCGAGATGAACTGATGGCGCCGGCCGCGCGGGCGCGTTGATCGCCCAGCGCCGTTGCCTCCAACTGTCTTTGGCCAGCGCGGAAGAAACGTCTCACAGTTCAGTCCCAGACCGCCCTGGGCGCGGCGTGCGCGTCTTCTGGCGTCGCTCCTAACGCCGGATCAGGCCGCCGCGGTAGTCGAGTTCGTAAGCTTCCTCGCCATCGACGAAGATGACCTCATGACCGGAAAAATGTTCGGTGTCGCCGCGGCTGCTATCGATGTAGTAGCCATGCGCATGCCGAAACTCCATGCCGCCGAGGAAGTGCCGCTTCTCACGATACATCGCCTGTAGGGCAGCCTTGATTACCAGGCCTGCCTTCTCTCCAGTTATGAGCTCGGGGCGCATAATCCGGCCGAAGTAGTTCATCGCCCAGCGCGGTTCGCCATCCTGCCAGACTGTTTCCTGTCCTGCAAAATCGGTTCCGCCGAAATAGCTGTCGAGATAGCGCCAACTGCCCGTTTCGTAGCCGATGTCATGGGAGCCTTGGCGAGAGGAAGGCCGCGGCTCGCCGCCGCCGACATAGGTTTTCGATTTGGCTTCGACGATAAAGTCCTTCAGTTGTTCGAGCGCGGCCATGTGGGTTCCTCATATGTTCTGGCCGAGGATGCCGTGGTCCGTGTTGGCTGTAAAGAACAAATAGAGAACAATCACCTGATTACTGAACGCCGCAAGCCTTCTGGCCGCGATCGTCGTTCCAGTCCTTGAGCAGGACGAGTTCGCCCTTGGTGGCTATGGCCTTGTCGTTGGATTTGCCCTTGCCTGTCAGAACGTTGAGGTCGCACTTCAACGTGTTGTCTAGATCGAGTGTATCGTAGGATGAGTAGGTATAGCCGGCGACCACGAACTCGAAATTGCGGTAGGCGACCGTCAGTTTCTGTTCCCAGCGGTCACGTCCGATGGAATCGTTGTGGCTGGAGATGAGCAAAGAACCGCTCGGCAGCGCCTCGACCCACGGCGCCTGTCCGGCAAAGTCAAAGTCGCCCCAAATCTTGTTCGGGATCGCCGCCTTCAGCTCAAGAGCGCCATTCTCACCGGTCAGATAGAGATAGACACCGTTGTCATCGTCGCTTCCATCTGCGGGGCGCACGATCAGGGCGAGGTCCGCGTCACCGTCCTTGTTCCAGTCGCCGGTCGCCGCGGAGACGATGCGGGCAGGGTCGATCGTTTCGGCCGCGGAGGCGACGGCCGGAACCAGAAACAGCAATGGCAGAATCAGGCGTGCATGCATGTCGGAACGCTCCGCTTGGTTGTTCCTCTTGATATGCGGGCGCGGCGCTTTCCTCAAGCGGCTTCCTGGCAGTTAACCTGCATTCGACTGCCGTGTTAACCATCGTCAACAGAACGTCTGTGCTCGGCTTGACGCGTGAACAAAAATAGAACAAAGTAAAAACATAACGGAAAAGGAGCCATGTTATGACTGATTTTGTTCGTGACCTCGCCGCCTTCGCTTCGATGAGCCTGTTCATCGCAAGCATCTCTTTCATCGCGCTCGGCCTCTGAGGAGCGTCGATATTTCCTCTCAAGCACCTCCCGAAATGCGCCCCCTGGATTGAATAAGGGGGACGACGTGTCAGGTGAAACTGGACATGTCGGGTGATAAACGGGATATCCTGCCGACCAGACAGGAATCAGGGTGCGAATAATGGCAGACGACGGCAAAGCAGCATCGAGCGAGGCGCTTGGTTCGGACCCGCAGTTTGTGCATCTGCGCGTCCACTCGGCCTTCTCCCTGCTCGAAGGTGCGCTGCCGCTGAAGAAGGTCATCGGCAAGGCGGTTGCCGATAATCAGCCGGCGATCGGGATCGCCGACACCAACAATCTCTTTGCCGCGCTCGAGTTTTCGCAGAAAGCAGCCGACGACGGACTGCAACCGATTACCGGCTGCCAGCTTTCCATCGACATGGAAGACGAGGCGGATGGCGAACGGCGCGGCCACGCGCAACATCTCGCGAAGCTGCCCGCGATCGTCCTGATCGCCGCGACCGATGATGGTTACACCCGGCTCGTGGATCTGGTGAGCCGTGCCTATCTCAGCGGCGAGGGCAGCCAGGCGACTCGGATCACGCGCTCCTGGCTTGCCGAAAACGGTACGGACGGATTGATCGCGCTGACCGGTGCGTCGGGCGGCCCGGTGGACCTGGCCCTGAAGGCGGGCTCGACGGCACTGGCCGAAGCGCGTCTCGAGGCGCTGCATGATCTCTTCGGCGACCGGCTCTATATCGAGCTGCAGCGGCACGGCGGATTTGACCGCCGCCATGAGAGCCGGATTATCGACCTTGCATACAAGTTCGACATTCCGCTGGTTGCCACCAACGAAGCCTTCTTTCCGTCACCGTCCGACTATGACGCCCATGACGCCCTGATGGCGGTCGCGCACAACGCGATGGTTTCGGACGACAGCCGCTTCCGCCTGACGCCGGACCACTACCTCAAGAGCCGCAAGGAGATGGCTGCGCTTTTTGCCGATCTGCCGGAGGCGCTGGAAAACACTGTCGAGATCGCACGGCGCTGCTCTTTCATGCTGAAGACCCGCGGACCGATCCTGCCGCGCTTTACCGGCGCCACCGCAGATCCGGAAGAGGCGGAGCGCGCCGAGGCGGACGAACTGCGCCGCCAGGCGGAGGAGGGGCTCGAAGAGCGTCTCGCCAGGCTCGGCATGGCGCCCGGCTATAGCGAAGAGGAGTATCGCGAGCGCCTGGCCTTCGAACTCGGCGTTATCGAGCGCATGAAGTTCCCCGGCTACTTCCTGATCGTTGCCGACTTCATCAAATGGGCGAAGCAGCACGATATTCCCGTTGGGCCGGGCCGTGGTTCGGGTGCAGGGTCGCTCGTTGCCTATGCGCTGACGATCACCGACGTCGATCCGATGCGCTTCTCGCTGCTGTTCGAGCGCTTCCTCAATCCCGAGCGCGTCTCGATGCCCGACTTCGACATCGACTTCTGCCAGGACCGGCGCGAAGAGGTGATCCGCTACGTGCAGCGCAAGTATGGTCGCGAGCAGGTGGCGCAGATCATCACCTTCGGTTCGCTGCAGGCGCGTGCCGCACTGCGCGACGTCGGCCGCGTGCTCGAAATGCCCTATGGCCAGGTCGACAAGATCTGCAAGCTGGTGCCGAACAACCCGGCCAATCCGACGCCGCTCTCCAAGGCGATCGAGGAAGAGCCACGCCTGCAGGAGGAAGCCGAGAAGGAGCCAGTCGTCGCGCGGCTTCTCGACATCGCCCAGAAGATCGAAGGCCTCTATCGCCACGCCTCGACCCACGCCGCCGGTATCGTGATCGGCGACCGTCCGCTGTCTCAGCTCGTGCCGATGTATCGCGATCCGCGCTCCGACATGCCGGTCACCCAGTTCAACATGAAATGGGTGGAGCAGGCGGGCCTCGTCAAGTTCGACTTCCTCGGCCTGAAGACCCTGACCGTATTGAAGGTCGCGGTCGATTTCGTGAAGCAGCGCGGCATCGAGGTTGATCTGGCGAGCATCCCGCTCGACGACCCGAAGACCTATGAGATGCTGTCGCGCGGCGAAACGGTTGGCGTGTTCCAGGTGGAAAGCGCCGGCATGCGCAAGGCGCTGATCGGCATGCGGCCCGACTGCATCGAGGATATCATCGCGCTGGTGGCGCTCTATCGCCCGGGCCCGATGGAGAACATCCCGGTCTACAATGCTCGCAAACATGGCGAGGAAGAGGTCGAATCGATCCATCCGAAGATCGACCATCTGCTCAAGGAAACGCAGGGCGTTATCGTCTACCAGGAGCAGGTGATGCAGATCGCCCAGGTGCTCTCGGGCTACTCGCTCGGCGAGGCCGATCTTCTGCGGCGCGCCATGGGTAAGAAGATCAAGGAGGAGATGGACAAGCAGCGCGCCCGCTTCGTCGACGGCGCGGTGAAGAACGAGGTGTCGAAGCCGCAGGCGGACCTGATCTTCGACCTGCTCGCCAAGTTCGCCAACTACGGCTTCAACAAGTCGCACGCAGCGGCCTACGCCATCGTCTCCTACCAGACCGCCTATATGAAGGCGCACTATCCGGTGGAGTTCCTGGCGGCGTCGATGACGCTCGACATGTCCAACACGGAAAAGGTCAACGACTTCCGTCAGGACGCAAAGCGCCTGGGCATCGAGGTGATTGCACCGTCGGTGCAGTCCTCATTCCGACATTTCCAGACGGGCGAAAACCGCATCTATTATTCGCTTGCCGCAATCAAGGGCGTGGGCGAATCCGCGGTTGAGCATATCGTCGAAGTGCGCGGCGACCGGACCTTCGCGAGCCTTGAGGATTTCTGCCTCAGGATCGACCCCAAGCTTCTCAACCGTCGCGTCTTCGAAAGCCTGATCGCTGCCGGCGCGTTCGAATGCTTCGGCTATGACCGTGCGGAACTGGTCGGCGGGCTCGACCGCATCCTCGGCTTCGCCCAGCGTGCGCAGGAGAACAAGACGAGCGGCCAGAGCGACATGTTCGGGGCAGGGGCGGCAACCGGGCCGGAGCGTATTGCGCTCCCGACCTACACGCCTTGGCTCGCTTCGGAAAAGCTGCACCGCGAATTCCAGGTGCTGGGTTTCTACCTTTCCGCCCATCCGCTCGACACCTACAATGCGCTGCTCGCCAAGATGCGCGTGCAGACCTTCGGCGATTTCGCCGGCGCGGTGAAGAAGGGGGCAACCGCCGGCCGGCTTGCCGGCACAGTGACCTCGAAGCAGGAGCGCAAGACGCGCACCGGCAACAAGATGGGAATCGTCGCCTTCTCGGACTCTTCGGGCCAATTCGAGGCCGTGCTGTTCTCCGAAATGCTGCACCAGTATCGCGACCTCTTGGAGCCGGGCAAATCCCTGGTCATGACCGTTGCCGCCGAGGAGCGGCCGGAAGGCATCGGGCTGCGCATCCAGACCCTGCGCTCGCTCGAGGAAGAATCGCTGCAACTGCAGAAGGCGCTGCGCGTCTATGTGCGCGATTCCGGCCCGCTGAAATCGATCGCCTCGCACCTCAACACCAGGGGCGACGGTCTCGTCTCCTTCGTCGTCATCAAGGACAACGGTCAGCGCGAGATCGAGGTGGAACTGAGCGAAAAGTTCCGGATCTCGCCGGAGATCGCTGCGGCGCTGCGCTCCGCGCCGGGCGTGGTCGACGTCGAGTTGGTTTGATCGGCGGACTTCTCCGTTTCGTTCGAAGCGAAGAAATCACACCGATCACCTTGAGGGTGGGCAGCTGGGACAGAAAGCGCACATTGTGCTTTCCTGCGGTTGCTCGGGATCAGTCACCGGGACGCGATCGGGTGACGGTGATGAAATCGGTGCCCTGGCCAGTCTCCAGCCCGCTTTCCGTGTCGGCGATCGAGAGCGACGAGCCCTCAGCCAGCAGTCCTTCAACCCGCTTGCGAACGTCGTCGGATATCGTCATTCGCGCCAGCGTGCGCTGTATGCCGTTATAAGCGAAGGGGTCGGCCTCAATGGAAATGCCGAGCCGCTTCTTCATCGAGGCGGGCAGGTGGTTTTCAAGCGAAACGCCGAACCATTTGCCTTCGGCGCCTTCTTCTTCATTGTGCCGGAACTGGAGGAAATGCGTCCCAAGGGCCTCTTCCGGTTTGTCGATGGTGAGGCCGGCTTCGAAAAGCGGCTTGAAACCTTGCCGCACGAGGATCTTGCCGTTCTGCGGCGGCGTTCGGCCGGCCTTACGCAGGAGCTTGTCGGTCAGTTCCGGCGTCAGCTTGCCATCGCTCTCGAGACCTTCGCCCGTCTGGAAGGCGCGGAGCGCCGCAATGGTTGCCGTGCCCGCATGGCCGTCGATCGAGCCGGGCGCGTATCCGAGGAATTCCAACGAGGTTTGAACCTCGCGCATGGTGTCGCGCGCGTCGCTGCGCGTGATCAGGATGCGGATCGGTTCTTCCATGGATCTGGAGGTGCCGGCACCGCCGGTCGGCTCTCTCATCGCCACTTCCACCGGCGTATCTCCGGCCTGGCTGATCGCCGGTCTGAGCGGAACATCGGATAGCGGCGGCTGGATATCTACCGGAACCGGACGGAAGAGGAGGGCGCTTTTAACCTCTGCGGGCGATATCTGCCGGTCCGAGATCAGCACATGCACGCCGCGCTCGGTCATCTTGTAGAGCGACGCGGCGAAAGCGCTCGGCAGGCGCACGCAGCCATGCGACGCGGGGTAGTCGGGCACATGTTTGGAGCCGTGCAGCGCAATACCAGACCAGGTGAGCCGCTGCATGAACGGCATCGGCGCGTTCGAATAGATGTTCGACTTATGATGGCGTCGCTTTTCGAGGATAGAGAAGATTCCGGTCGGCGTCGCATGGCCGGCCTTGCCGGTCGACACCGGTGACGTCGCAATCACGGCGTCGCCGTCATAGACGACGAGCGATTGCTGGTCTTTTGAGACAATGATTTGCAGCGGCCCGCGACTGCCTGCAAAGCCGGTGGCCGGCGACAAAAGCAGAGCGACGAAGCTGGCGGTGAGAGCGAAACGCGATACCATACACTCAACCCAACACGTGACTTGGCGAACGAGCCTAGCCGGCAATCTTTAAGGAATTCATCCAGTCCGTGTGTCGGCCACATCAAGGTTGCGTGATCGCCGCACGTTTACGTTCAGTGATCGCGTTTCCGGGTACCGAAGGTATAGCCGGTCTCGACGCTCTCCTTGCCGAACTTGTCGCGCAGCTTGTTCATGGCGTCTTCGGCCGCTGCCCGGCGGGTTGCCGCCGGATCGACAAGGTCCGGAGGGTCGGCCAGATCCGGGGCGGATAGATCGCTGACGCCAATCCCGATCAGCCGGTATTTCGTGCCATCCGCCTCTTTCTCCAGAAGCTGAAGCCCGGTGCGGAAAATGCGGTCGGCGAGCCGGGTGGGGCTGTCGAGCCGCCGGTTGCGGGTGCGAAGCTTGAAGTCGGTGGTTTTGAGCTTCAGAACGACGGTCTGGCCAGCGAGTTCGGACTTTCGCAGCCGGTGGGCCACCTGCTCGCTCAGGCGCCTAAGGTGCGTGACCAGGTCGTCGTAGCGTGCGATGTCGTCATTGAACGTCGTCTCCGCGGAAACGCTCTTCGCCTCGCCGTCGATTTCGACCGCCCTCTCGTCGAGCCCGCGCGACAGCCGATAGAGCCGCTGCCCCATGGTGCCATAACGGCGCATGAGGTCGGCTTCCTCCATGGTCTGCAATTGCCCGATCGTGCGCACGCCGTCGCGTTCCAGGGTGGCGGCGAAGGCCTTGCCGACCCCCCAGATCAGAGTGACCGGTTTTTCCCTCAGGAACTCCAGCGCCTCGGTCTGACCGATGACGGAAAAGCCGCGCGGCTTTTGCAGATCGGAAGCTACCTTGGCGAGGAACTTGCAATAGGAGAGGCCGACCGAAACGGTGATACCGATCTCCTGCTCGACACGGCGGGCGAAGCGCGCGAGTGTGCGCGCCGGCGGATCGTGGTGCAGTCGCTCGGTGCCTTTGAGCTCAAGAAAAGCTTCGTCGATCGACAGTGGCTGCACCAGCGGCGTCAACTCCTGCATCAGCGTCCGCACCTCGCGGCCGACGCGCGCATATTTCTCCATGTTGGGTTTGATGACCACGGCCTGCGGGCAGGCCTCCAGCGCCTTGAACATCGGCATTGCCGAGCGCACGCCGTGAATGCGGGCGATGTAGCAAGCCGTGGACACCACGCCGCGCTTGCCGCCGCCGATGATCACCGGCTTGTCGGCAAGCTCCGGATCGTCGCGTTTCTCGATCGACGCGTAGAAGGCGTCACAATCGATATGCGCCAAGGTCAGATCGTAGAGCTCGCTATGGCGCAGCAGGCGCGGACTGCCGCAGGCCGTGCAGCGCCGCGCGCTAGCGGCCTGTTCCTTGAGGCAGTCGCGGCAGAAGCCTGGAGATTGAGCAGCGCTGTCGGGCATATCAGGAACAAATATTGAACATCGCGACCTTACGCTCTACGCTAGTGAGTCTCAAGGGAGGCTCTGTTGGAAATCACACTCCAGTTCTCACCTGTCACGGCAGATAGTTGGGCGGATTTCGAGCAGCTTTTTGGGCCGAACGGTGCCTATGGCGGTTGCTGGTGCACCGCGTTGCGCCTGCCGCATTCCGTTCGAACGGCGATGCCGGCAAGGGAGCGCAGGGCCTTTATCAAGGCTCGTATCGATACCGCGCCGTCGCCCGGTATCCTCGGCTATTTCGAGGGAACGCCGGTGGCCTGGGTTCAGGTTGGTCCGCGCCAGGATGTTCCGCAGTTCAATTCGCCGTGCACGGTCGCGCGACCGTTGGAGGACCGTGAGGCGACCGATCCGACGATCTGGGCGCTGAGCTGTCTGTTCATGCAGTCGAAGCTGCGGGGCAGGGGCTTGAGCCATCAACTCGTGCGCGCCGCGATCGACCACGCCAGGGCGGGCGGCGCGCGCCATCTCGATGCTTGTCCGATCGATCGTGCCAAACAGTCCAAGTCAGTCGCCCTTTGGGTCGGCGCGACGACGGTCTTCGAGGCTGCGGGATTCGATGTCGTGGCGCGCCGCAAGGATGGTAGACCGCTGATGCGCTTGGATTTGCACTGATGGGAACCGGCGCTGAACTAACCCTCGAAATGCGCGCGGATGGTGGCCGCCGCTTCCGGCCAGTCGGCCACAGCGCGGATGCCGGCGTCCGGCTTTGGGGCAAGGGCGCGAAACTCCGCGTTAACCATCAGGTTGATCAGCAGGCAGGACGGCGTGTGATGCTGGACCGACTGCAGGTTGCGAAGAATATCATCCACGAAGACCAGCGGAACCGGGCGTCCGCCGTGCAAATTTTGGACGATCGGTCCCTTCGGTTCCTCGGAGGCAAGCAGCGGATAGGGAAGGCCAAGCCGGTCGAGCAAGGCACGGCGGACCGCCGCGTGATGCGGCGGCATCGCCGTCAGGAAAACGATGTCCGCTTCCTTCGACAGAGCAGCCAAAGTCTCGACGACCTGTGCAGCCGGCGTCTGCCAGCGATCCTGCGTCCCGTAGAAGGAATCAAGCAGGGCTTTGACCTCCGCCTCCGCCAGCGGTTGTTCGTTCGCGCGATCGATGATGTTGCCGGTCAGGCGGAACGATCGGGGCAGCAGCACGTGGCCGCAGCTATCGAGAAAGGCTTTGAAGGGATTGATGAATTCGAGCACGACTTCATCGACGTCACTGACGATCAGCGGGCGCTCTCGAAGCTGAATGCGGTCGCTTGTGGACGTGCCTGGCACGCTCAATCCTCAAAACCCGAATGGTCAGAAAGCGCCGCATGGGCGCGCACGACATCTTGCGGTGCCGTGCCGGTTGCCTGGCAGAATGCCATCAGCGTCGGCTCGTGGTCCATGAGAAAGGCGATGAGACCGCCCATGAAGCCGGGTTCGGCAATGGCATTGCGCAACGCCGTTGGATCGGTGCCCGTCAATGCCAGGAAACGGGACAGAAGCTCAGGCTCGCCCGCGAGCCAGGCAAGGATGTCGGTGGCGATTTCGTCAGCGCTCTTCAATGCTTCGTCCCCGTATGGTTTTTACGTGCGGAGTTACCTATTTTTCAACCAAATAGGCCTATCTCTGAAGTTGAGGAAATGGGTCGAGTCGTCGGCTCTGCAAGTTAAATGTCCTGAGGAGACTTGCAAGACGATGATGGACAGCAAGGGATCGACATGCCCAAACAGGTAATGATTGTTGAAGACAACGAGCTGAACATGAAACTGTTCCGCGACCTGATTGAGGCTTCCGGCTACGCGACGATCCAGACGCGCAACGGCATGGAGGCGCTCGAGCTCGCGCGCAAGCACCGGCCCGATCTCATTCTCATGGACATCCAGTTGCCGGAAGTATCCGGTCTGGAAGTGACGAAATGGCTGAAGGAAGATGACGAGCTTCACGTCATTCCGGTCATTGCGGTCACCGCATTTGCGATGAAGGGCGACGAGGAACGGATCCGCCAGGGTGGATGCGAAGCCTATGTTTCCAAGCCGATTTCCGTACCGAAGTTCATAGAAACGATCAAAACCTACCTGGGCGATGCCTGAGCGGCGGGAAAATTGATATGACTGCGCGTATTCTTGTCGTTGATGATGTTCCGGCCAATGTGAAGTTGCTCGAAGCCCGGCTGCTCGCCGAGTATTTCGATGTACTGACGGCCAATGACGGCTATTCGGCGCTGGCGCTTTGCGAGAAGACGCCCATCGATCTCGTGCTTCTCGACGTTATGATGCCCGGCCTCGATGGCTTCGAGGTCTGCGAACGTCTGAAGGCCAATCCGCGCACGGCGCATATTCCCGTCGTCATGGTGACGGCGCTCGACCAGCCGTCGGATCGCGTGCGCGGCCTGAAGGCCGGCGCCGACGACTTCCTGACCAAGCCCGTCAACGATCTCCAGCTAATGTCGCGCGTGAAGAGCCTGGTGCGGTTGAAGAATGTCAGCGATGAATTGCGCCTGCGCGCCCAGACGGCGCAGACCATCGGCCTCGAAGACGTCGGCGGTGCGGATCGTCCGGACGAGCCGGGCAATGTTCTGCTCGTCGATGGCCGTGGCTCGTCACAGGAGCGGCTGCAACGCGCCCTCAAGCCGATCGCCGATGTTTCGGTGATTTCCGATCCGCAGGCGGCGCTCTTCGAAGCGGCCGAGAACAACTTCGACCTGGTCATCGTCAATGCGAATTTCGACGACTACGATCCCCTGCGGCTGTGTTCGCAGTTGCGCTCGCTGGAGCGGACGCGCTTCATCCCGATCCTCTTGATCGCGGAGCAGGGCAGCGACGAGATGGTGGTGCGTGCGCTCGATCTCGGCGTGACCGATTATCTGATGCGGCCGGTTGATCCCAATGAACTGATTGCCCGCTCCATGACCCAGATCCGGCGCAAGCATTGCAATGACAGGCTGCGCTCGAGCGTGCAGCAGACCATCGAACTTGCCGTCACCGATGGCCTGACAGGCTTGCACAACCGCCGCTATTTCGACACCCACCTGAAACTGTTGATGGACCGGGCTGCGGCGCGCGGCCGGCCGCTCTCCATCTGCATGACCGACATCGACCGTTTCAAACAGGTCAACGATACCTACGGCCATGATGCCGGCGACGAAGTGCTGCGGGAGTTCGCCAACCGCATTCGCACCACCGTGCGCGGGGCCGATCTTGCCTGCCGCTTCGGCGGAGAGGAATTCGTCGTCGTGATGCCGGATACGTCGGCTGAAATGGCGGCGGGCGTCGCCGAGCGCTTGCGCATGATTATCGAAAGCCTGCCGTTCCCGGTTCCGCAGGCGGATGGCGTTTTGAAGGTAACGGCGTCGATGGGAATAGCGACGCTCAGGCCGGGTGCTGACACGGCCGAGGCTCTGCTGAAGCGCGCGGATACGGCGCTCTACCAGGCCAAGCACGAGGGCCGCAACCGCGTGGTGGCGGCGGCCGCCTGAGCGTTTGTCCGTCCAATCCGGGCGCTCCGCGACCCAGTGATTTTCTTGGGGCACCTCTTGCGGGTCGCATTTAAAGTTGTATTCTCGCCACAGCCGATGCTACCGGGGAGTTTGGGTAGCCGCGGCGCCCATGCGCGTGCCTGTCTTACTCTGATACAGAATTAACCATGCGCTTAGCGGCACCGCTTCGCGCATTAAGAATTCGTTGATTTTTTTCCATTTTCAGGTGATGCTGATGAACAAGTAGGCATCGCCTACCAACATTTTGCTTACCCCATGATGCTCAGGTCCGCCGCATCTCCTGGGTCGTGGGGTCGGTCGGTTGGCTTTTGACTTCTGCGGAATCCTCGTGCCGCAGTCAGACGCCAGCCGACCCCCTTTTCCGAAGCGCCGTCCCATCTTGGGGCGGCGTTTTTTGCTTTCTCGGTTCCGGGCGAGGGG
Source organism: Ensifer sp. Root278 (assembly GCF_001429285.1). Lineage (GTDB taxonomy): Bacteria > Pseudomonadota > Alphaproteobacteria > Rhizobiales > Rhizobiaceae > Ensifer. The sequence continues at coordinate 47,329 of NZ_LMJJ01000034.1, read as the reverse complement.
GCGCCGAGTCGGCATGTCTTTCAAGCATCCTTTGACCTGTCAGCGAGGCCAGCGGTGCCTTGCGTGCCATTTCCCGGACGTCCAAAAGGAAAGGGCGCCTGACCTTGCGGTCGGCGCCCTAAATCCCCGAGAAACGGTCGATCTTACTTGATCTTGGTTTCCTTGAACTCGACGTGCTTCTTGACGACCGGGTCGTACTTGGTCTTGGTCATCTTTTCCGTCATCGTACGGCTGTTCTTGGTCGTGACGTAGAAGAAACCCGTGTCGGCTGTCGAAAGCAGCTTGATCTTGATGGTGGTGGCTTTTGCCATGGTCGTCCTGCCTTTGTAACAATGAAAGCCGTGGACAACCGGTTGCGGGCCACGGGCAAGGTTGGCGCGAAACTACAAATCGCGGCCGAAAAGTCAAGGCCGTTTTGGATTCAAAACGATCCTGACCACCGAAAGCGCGACATAGAGGCCGAAAAATCCGGCGATCGCCCAGGCAAAGCCATTGTTGCCGGTGGCATCCATTGAAGCACCGATGGCCTGCGGCCCCGCAACGGTGCCGACGGCATAGGAGAACACGAAAGCGGCGTTGGCGGCGGCAAGATCGGCGCCCTGCAGCCGCGAGCCAAGGTGGCTGAGGCCGACCGTGTAGAGCCCGGAGACGCAGCCGCCCCAGAACAGCAACACGATCGCCATCAGGAACCAGCTTTCGACCAGAAGCGGCAGGAACAGCGCGCCAACAAGGCCGATAACAGTCATGGCCGAGAGCAGGGTGCGCCGGTCTTTGACGCGGTCGGACAACATGCCGACCGGGATCTGGAAGATGAAATTTCCGACCCCCATGACAGTCAGCAGGAGGGCCGCCTGCGATTCGCTGAAACCGGCTCTCGTGCCGAAGATGAGGAACAGCGAAAGACCGCCTGATTCGACCGCGCCGAAGATGAACACGGCGGCGGTTGCGGTGGGCACGAGGAAGACGTAGCGCAGGAAATGCCGCTCCGGCTTCTCGTCTATGACGGGGCTTTCGTCGCGTGCGAGGAAGATCGGCACCGAGGCAAGCAGGATGACGCCGGCGCCAACCATGAAAGGCAGGATGCCTTCACTGCCGAGGATTGAAAACAACAGCGGCCCGGTCAGGAAGCCCAGCGACAGGAACGTGCCATAGATGCCGAGCACGAAGCCGCGCTTTGCCGGCGGCGCCGTGGCGTTGATCCAGAACTCGGAGAGAATGAAGAGGACGGTGATCGCCCCATGGAAAACGATCCGCAGCGGGAACCAGAGCCAGAAGTTGGTAATGTAGTAAAAGCCGAACGAACTCGTTGCTGCGATCAGGACGGCCCACAGCATTGTCGGCGCGACGCCGTGTCTATGAGCGAACTTGGTCGTGAACGGGGCGGCAACCATCGATGCCACGCCAGCCATGGCGGAGTTCAAGCCGATCAGCGTCGAGGAGATTCCGCGCTTCTCCATGATGATCGACAGGAGCGGCAGACCGAGACCAATTGCAATGCCGACCGCACTGATCGCTGCAACGGCGGCGATCAGCGACCGCCAGTGAATTTCCTCAACCGGTGCAACTGTACCGGGCGACGGCTGTGACATGCGACGAGGGTCCTTAGAGCAACGTGCGGACGAGGCGCCCACGGCGCGCGGCATAAAGTGGCACCTCTCGTTCGCAGGGGAGCGACGGATCGGTGTCGAGACTGCTTCTGAGGTCAGCAAGTATGATGGCGGTGATGTCGGGTATCCGTAGAGACGGAGAATCGTTCACATCGATCCACTGCAAATCCTGAAGCTCCCGGCTGTCCAGGAAGCGTGTCGGATCGATTTTGGCCTCGTCCGCAAACAATGCGAAGAAGCGCGTATCGAACCGCCGCGCGTGGCCCGGAGGGGTAATGGCCCGAGCCATATAGCGCAACTTTGCAAGATCGGGAAGAAATGGAACCGGCGCTGTGGCAGAGGGAGCCGGTTGCCCGACGGCGATGCCGGCCTCTTCGTAAAGTTCGCGCAGTGCGGCAAGGGCAAGCGCGCGTGCGCGTGCATCCGTCAGCTCGCGCGTGCCGGCCGCCTTCAGCGCATGCAGGACGGAAGGGTGCAGGTCGGAGCCGAAGCCGATGCGGTGATCGCCGGCATCGCGCCGCCCACCGGGGAAGACATAGAGATCCGGCATGAAGACATGGGCGCTGTGCCGTTTGCCCATCAGGACGCGCACGCGTCCCCCTTGGCGGTCAAGCAGCATGACGGAGGCCGCATCGCGTGGCCTGACGGCTGCGGAACGTTGGCGTTCGACCTCGCCGCCCAGGCCCCGCGCAGACGTCATGCCCTGTCGTCTCGCGGCGGCAGGACATCTTCCGGTGCGTCTTCGTGGCCGCCGAAACCGTGCATCCTGAGCGCCCATTGCAAGCCGATGACGGCACCCTTGATCGGCTGCAGCAGCGCCAACGAACTGATCACGGTGATCGGTGCCCAGATTGCCAGATGCTGCCACGTTGTCAGCGGCAGGATGAGATCGGTCATCATGTAGCCCGCAAGCACGACGTGGCCGACGATCGTCACGACGATATAGGGCGGGAAGTCATCGGCGCGGTGATGGTCCATGCGTTCGCCGCAGGCGGCGCAGGCATCGACGGACTTGACGTAGCTGCGAAACAGCTTGCCGCTGCCACAGGCCGGGCAACGGCCGAGAAAGCCGCGCTTCATCGAAAGGCCAACGGAGCGCTTGTCGCTTTCGCTACCGCCCAGTTGAAGTGTTTCGCCTGCCGCTGCTTTCATGCCTAATCCTCTGCCTTACGGGAGTTCTAACGCCTGCCTCGCGGCGGCCGCGTTCCCGGCGTCTTACGTGCTCCGGTGCGATCGCGCCGGCCGGACTTGTGGAAGGAGCGCGTTGCCGTCGGCATCTTGCGCCCCTCGCTTTGCATCTCGAACCTGAGCGCACCCGCAAGCGGCACAGCTTCAACGAGCTTAACGCGCACCGGATCGCCGAGGCGATAGCCGAGCCCGGTCTTTTCGCCGGAAAGCGCCTGATGCGCCTCATCATAGATGAAGTAGTCGCGCCCGAGCGTAGATATCGGAACGAAGCCATCGGCGCCATAGGCGGGCAGGGTGACAAAGAGTCCCGCCTTGGTGACGCCGGAGACGCGGCCTTCGAATTCCTCGCCGACACGGCCATTCAGATGGTGTGCGATCAGCCGGTCGACGGTGTCGCGCTCCGCCGCCATGGCGCGACGCTCGAAGGTCGAGATCTCGGCGGCGATGTCGTCGAGCACGCCCTCTTCCTGCGGCGTCAGCCCGCCTTCGCCAAGGCCGAGCGAGGCAACCAGCGCCCGGTGCACGATCAGGTCGGCATAGCGCCGGATAGGCGAGGTGAAATGTGCGTACTTCAAAAGGTTCAGGCCGAAGTGCCCGATGTTCTCGGGGCTGTAGATCGCCTGGCTCTGCGACCGCAGCACCATCTCGTTGACCATCGTCTCGAAGGGTTTTCCCTCGGCCTTGGCGAGAATGCCGTTGAAATGGTTCGAGCGCATGTTGCCGCCCTTGACGAGCGAGATGTCGAGCGTCGCCAGGAACTCGCGCAGGCTTTCCTGCTTGGCGAGCGACGGCTGGTCGTGCACGCGATAGATCAGCACCTGGCGCTTCTGCTCCAGCGTCTCGGCGGCCGCGACGTTTGCCTGGATCATCATCTCTTCGATCAGCTTGTGGGCGTCGAGGCGTTCCGGGACGAAAACGCGATCGACCGTGCCGTCGGGCTTCAGGATGATCTTGCGCTCGGGCATGTTGAGTTCGAGCGGCTGGCGCCGGTCGCGCCCGCGCGTGAGGATCCGATAGGCTTCCCAGAGCGGCTTCAGGATCGCGTCGAGGATCGGCCCGGTCTTGTCGTCCGGGTTGCCGTCGATCGCCGCCTGTGCCTGCTGATAGGAGAGCTTGGCAGCACTCTTCATCATGATGCGGTGGAAGGTGTGGCCGGCCTTGCGGCCTTCCTTGGAGAAGCGCATGCGCACGGCAAGCGCCGGACGATCGACGCCTTCCTTCAGCGAGCAGAGGTCGTTCGAAATCCGTTCGGGCAGCATCGGTACCACCCGGTCGGGGAAATAGACCGAGTTGCCGCGCTTCAGCGCTTCCAGGTCCAGCGCCGATTTCGGACGGACGTAATAGGAGACGTCGGCGATTGCGACCGTGACGATGACGCCGCCGGGATTGTCCTCGGACGGGTCGGGTTCGGCATAAACCGCATCGTCGTGATCTTTGGCATCGGCCGGGTCGATGGTGATCAGCGGCAGCGTGCGCCAATCCTCGCGATGGGCCATGGTGGCGGGACCGGCGGCGTTCGCCTCTTCGATCACACGCTCGGGGAAGATGTGGGGGATGCCATGCGCGTGGATGGCAATCATCGAGATTGCCTTCTCCGAGGCCACGGAGCCGATGACGTTTTGGACCTGGGCCCGTGGCAGACCGTAGCGACCGAGGCGCGAGAGCTGCACTTCGACCAGATCGCCATCCTGCGCGTTGCCGGTGAACTCCGGATCGACGAGCACTTCTTCGCCGCGCTTCTCGATCGGCATCAGCCGGCCGCCGCCGCCTGGAGTGGCGCGGAAGACGCCGAGCACGGCGTCCTTGCGCTTGTCGAGAACCTTGATGATGCGCGCCGTATAGGCAGGACCGCCACGCTCCTTGGCGGGGAAGATCTTGGCGAGCACCCGGTCGCCGAGACCGCCGACCGGTACCTTGCCCTTGGCCTTGCCGACAACCGACTGCTTGATCAGCACCGCCGGCGCGACGCCGTCATCGTCCAGCCACTCGGCGGGACGGCCGATCAGTTCGCCGTCGACGTCGCGGATGGTGATGTCGAGCACGGTCACCGGGGGCAGGGCTCCGGGACGCACCAGCGACTTGCGCTTCTTTTCGACGAGGCCGTCCACTTCCAGCGACTTCAGCAGCGCCTTGAGCTCGACACGGGTATCGCCCTTGAGCCCGAAGGCCTTGGCGATCTCGCGCTTGGAGGCGCGGTCCGGGTTTTCGGCAATGAAACGCATCAGCACGTCACGCGGCGGAACCGCGCCGTGGATGATGGGCTCGCTTGCCGGAGCCGGTCCTCCCTTGGCCGCGCGAGCAGGCTTCTTGCCCATGGCTCTTCTGCCGGACTGTTCGGTCGGATCGCGCGGTATTCTGGTCAAGATCAGCCCTTCTTGGCCTTGGCGGCCGTCTTCGTTTTGCTCTTGGCAGGTGCCTTGGCCTTGGTCGACTTGGTTGCGCCGTCCTCGGACTTTGCCGCCGCCTTGGTCGTCTTGGCCTTCACGGGCTTGCCCTTGGTAGTTCCACCCTTGGCGGCACGCTCCGAAATCAGCACGAGTGCCTCCTCGACCGTCACCGACTGCGGATCCTTGCCCTTCGGCAGCGTCGCGTTGACCTTGCCCCAGTTTACATAGGGGCCATAGCGACCGTCACGAACGGTGATGGAGCCGCCGTCCGGGTGGTCGCCAAGTTCCTTGAGCGAGGCGGCGGCGGTGCGGCCACGCCCGGCACCGGCCTTCGACTGCTTGTCGGCGAGAACCGACACGGCGCGATTGAGGCCGATCGAGAAGACGTCTTCGATCGATTCGAGATTGGCATAGGTGCCGTCGTGCAGCACGAACGGTCCGTAGCGGCCAAGGCCGGTCGAGATCATCTTGCCGCTTTCGGGGTGCGCGCCGATATCGCGCGGCAGCGACAGCAGCGCGACCGCCTTCTCATGGTCGATCGTCGATGGCGTCCAGCCCTTCGGCAGGCTCGAGCGCTTCGCTTCCTTGCCGTCGCCGCGCTGGACATAGGGGCCGAAACGGCCGCTGCGCAGGGTGATTTCCTCGCCGGTATGCGGATCCTTGCCGAGCGCCTGCGGTTCATTGGAGACCGCCGCTTCCTGGTCGCCGTTGCTTTCGGAGGAAAGCTGGCGGGTGAAGTTGCACTCCGGATAGTTCGAGCAGCCGACGAAGGCGCCATATTTGCCAAGCTTCAGCGACAGCTTGCCGGTGCCGCAGACCTGGCAGATGCGTGGATCACCGCCGTCTTCGCGCTTCGGGAAGACCAGCGGCGCCAGTTCCTCGTTCAGCGCATCGAGCACGTTGGTGACGCGCAGCTCCTTTGTTTCCTCGATCTGTGCGAAGAAATCCTTCCAGAAGTCGCGAAGTACATCCTTCCAGTTGACCTCACCGGCCGAGACCTGGTCGAGCTTTTCTTCGAGCGACGCCGTGAAGTCGTAGCCGACATAGCGCGTGAAGAAGCTTTCCAGAAACGCCGTCACCAACCGCCCCTTGGCCTGGGGTATGAGCTTGCGCTTGTCGTTGGTGATGTAGTCGCGGTCGAGCAGGGTCGTGACCGTCGCGGCATAGGTCGACGGCCGGCCGATGCCGAGCTCTTCCATCTTCTTGATCAGGCTCGCTTCCGAGTAGCGCGGGGGCGGCTCGGTGAAGTGCTGCGAGGCGTTGATCTTCTGCTTGGCGAGGTTTTCGCGCGCGTTGATTTCCGGCAGGCGGCCATCCTCCTCGCCATCATCCGTCTGCTCGCTGTCTTCCTTGGCATCCGTATAGGCGGCGATGAAGCCGTCGAAGCGGATGACCGAGCCGGTGGCGCGCAGGCCCGCCTTCTGGCCGCCGTTGTCGGCAGTGATTTCTGCCGTGGTGCGCTCGATCTCGGCCGATGCCATCTGGCTCGCGATGCCACGCTTCCAGACCAGATCGTAGAGGCGCAGCATGTCACCGTCGAGGAAGCGGCGGACCTGGTCCGGCGTCCGATTGAAGTCGGTCGGGCGGATGGCTTCGTGCGCTTCCTGGGCGTTCTTCGCCTTGGTCGAATAGAAACGCGGCTTTTCCGGCAGGTAGCGGTCGCCGAACTGGCTGGCAATCGCCTTGCGCGAGGCCTCGACCGCTTCCGGCGCCATCTGCACGCCGTCGGTACGCATATAGGTGATCAGACCGACCGTCTCGCCGCCGATGTCGACGCCTTCATAGAGCTTCTGCGCGACCTGCATGGTGCGCGATGCGGAGAAGCCGAGTTTGGAGGAGGCGGCCTGCTGCAGTGTTGAGGTGGTGAAAGGCGGCGACGGGTTACGCTTGACCGGCTTTGCCTCGATGCTGTCGACGACATAGGCGGCGCCATCGAGCAGGGTCTTCAGCCGGTTGGCCTCTTCGCCGTTGCCGACAGCCCTTGGCGCGAGGCGCTTGCCATCGGCCGAGACGAGGCGGGCCTCGAACTCGTCGCCGCGCGGGGTCTTCAGCAGCGCGGAGATGTTCCAGTATTCCTCGGAGATGAAGCGCTCGATCTCGGACTCGCGATCGCAGACAAGGCGCAGCGTGACGGACTGCACACGGCCGGCCGAGCGGGCGCCCGGAAGCTTGCGCCAGAGGACCGGCGACAGGTTGAAGCCGACGAGATAGTCGAGCGCGCGGCGCGCCAGATAGGCGTCGACCAGCGAGATGTCGATGTCGCGCGGATGGGCGATCGCCTCGAGCACGGCCTTCTTGGTGATGGCGTTGAAGGCGACGCGCTTCACCGGCTTGTCGCCGAGCACCTTCTTTTTCTTCAAGAGGTCGAGCACGTGCCAGGAAATGGCTTCGCCTTCGCGATCCGGGTCGGTTGCGAGAATGAGGCCGTCAGCGGACTTTACCGCGTCGGCAATGTCCTTCATGCGCTTGGCCGAGGCGCCATCGACCTCCCAGGACATTTCGAAGTCTTCATCCGGACGGACCGAACCGTCCTTCGCCGGCAGATCGCGCACATGGCCAAACGAAGCCAGCACCTTGTAGTTAGGCCCGAGGTACTTGTTGATCGTCTTTGCCTTGGAAGGCGACTCCACCACTACAACATTCATCGTCATTTTCTGAGACAACCGGTTCTGGTTCGGGCGTCAGCGCTGTCAGCGCCGTGTGTCGCCTGGTATCGATGCCCCGAAATGGACAGGGATTCGTGCGGGGTCAAGAGGGTTCACCCAAAATAACGATGAGAGGAGGTGATGCAACTCATGCAAGATTGCATCGCATCTGCAATCTGGAATGGGTGCCTGCTCGCTTCCTCACGGCCGCGGGGTCGCCATCGCCGGTGCTCATTCGCTTGCCGTGAGAGACACGAGTCCTCCGGCGTGGCGATCGAGCCGCCCAGCGAGATCGAGCTCTAGGAGAAGAAGGTAGACCTGTGCCGGCGAAAGCCCGGTGTGCCTGACGATGTCGTCGGTTTCGACCGGCGTCGGACCAAGCGCATTGATGATGGCCGCACGGTCGCTGTCATTGGTCGCGGCAGGGGTGCTCGGTTGCGCATGCCCCTCCGGTTCCCTGACACTTGGCAAGCGTAGCTCGAACTGGCTGAGCGGCGCCAATGCTTCAAGGACATCGTCCGATGACGTCGTGACGATCGCGCCCTGCTTCAAAAGGTCGTTCGTGCCATGGCACCGGGGATCGAGTGGGGATCCCGGAACGGCAAAGACCAGCCGGCCGAAATCGGCGGCATAACGCGCGGTGATCAACGAGCCGGAGCGATTGGCCGCCTCGACGACGGTCACGCCGAGGCTGACGCCGGCAATCAGCCGGTTGCGCCGCGGGAAATCGCGTGCACGTGGCTCCCAGCCAAAGGGCATTTCGCTGATCGCCAGACCCCGGCCAGCGGTGATCTCATCCAGCAAGCCGATGTTTTCGGGCGGGTAGGGCCGATCCAAGCCGCCGGCAAGCGCGGCGATCGTGCCGGTTTCGAGGCTTGCGCGATGGGCGGCGGTATCGATGCCGCGCGCGAGACCCGAGGTGACGACATAGCCGGCGCGACCGGCATCGCGGGCAATCATCGCCGCGAACTTGGCGCCGCTGGCCGACGCGTTGCGCGAGCCGACAATGCCGAGCGACGGGCGGGTTGCTGCTTTGAGATCGCCCTTCATCGCGAGGAGAGGGGGAGCGCCGTCGATCTGCCGAAGCGCTGAAGGATAACCTGGCTCGCCGATGCCGACAAAGACCGCGCCGCAGCGTCGCGCCGCTTCCAGTTCCCGTTCGGCCTCGCTTACCGTTGCCACGCGATAGGCCTGTTTGGTCCCTCCGCGCCGGGATAGTTCTGGAAGCGCGTCGAGCGCGTTTTCCGCGGTGCCGAAGTGGTTGATCAGGTCCCTGAAGGCGATGGGGCCGACATTGTCGCTGCGGATCAGCCGCAGCCAGGATATTTTCTGTCGTTCAGTCAGCGCCACTCCGGTTCGTCCTGCGCTGTCCTCAGACATTATCCCTTGTCCCCGATCTTGCTTTCCGTGCCGGCGATCAGCCGTTGAATATTGGCGCGATGCTTCACCCAGCTAATGATGGTCATTGCCGCGAAGAGCAGGGCGACCTTTTCGTTCCCTACCGCGTAAAGTAGTACCGGAATGATAGCCGTTGCAACCAGGGCGGACAATGAGGAGTAACGGCTGATTTTCGCCATGGCGAGCCAGATCACCGCAAAGGCAAGCACCATGGCGGGAACGAGGCCGAGCAGGACGCCGATATAGGTGGCAACACCCTTGCCGCCCTTGAAGCCGAGCCAGACCGGATAGAGGTGGCCGATGAAGGCGGCGAAGCCGGCGGCGATCCCCGCTTCCACGCCCCAGTAGGAGGCGATGAAGGCCGCGGCGGTGCCCTTCAGGGCATCCAGAAGCAATGTTGCTGCCGCAAGTTTCCTGTTGCCGGTTCTCAGCACATTGGTCGCGCCGATGTTGCCCGAGCCGATCTTTCTGACGTCGCCCAGCCCGGCCATGCGGGTCAGGATCAGTCCGAATGGGATCGAGCCGAGCAGATAACCGAAGCCCAGGCTCAACAACGTCAAGGGCAGCCCAAGCTGCCAGGAAAATAGATCCACCGGTTCCCCTCCCGCGCGACCGCTTTGGGCTTATGCGGAATGCACAAGCTTGCCGGCAACATAGGTTTGCACAACCCGGCCGGTAAAGCGTGCATTTTCAAACGGCGTGTTCTTGGAGCGCGAGACGATGGCTTCCTTGTAGAGCACCCACGGCTCGTCGAGGTCGAGGACCGCGATATCGGCCTTGGCGCCCGGCCTCAGCGTGCCGGCGTTAAGACCGAAGATCGCCGCCGGGCGGGTCGACATGGCATCGATCAGGCGCATCAATGGAACCTGGCCGCTGTGGTACAGCCGAAGAGCGGCCGCTGCCAGCGTTTCAAGGCCGATCGCACCGTCGGCAGCGTCGGCAAACGGCAGGCGTTTGGTGTCGACGTCCTGCGGGTCATGCGAGGAGACGATGATGTCGATCGTGCCGTCGGCCAGCGCCTCGGCCATGGCCACCCGGTCGTCTTCGCTGCGAAGGGGCGGCGAAAGCTTGAAGAAGGTGCGGTACTCGCCGATGTCGTTTTCGTTGAGCGCCAGATTGTTGATCGAGATGCCGCAGGTGACGTTGGCGCCGCGCTGGCGTGCTGCACGAATGGCCTCAGCCGATTCGGGAACCGAGATTTGGGCGGCGTGGTAGGCGGCCTTCGTCAGGCCGGCGATGCGCAGGTCGCGCTCGAGCGGGATGATCTCCGATTCGCGCGGGATCCCGGCAAGGCCGAGCCAGCTTGCGAGCAGGCCTTCGTGCATGACGCCGTTGGCGCCGAGATACTTGTCGCGGGTCTCAAGAGAGATGACGGCGCCGAATTCGCGCGCATAGGTCATGGCGCGGCGCAGAACCAGCGTGTCGTGGATCGACCGTCGGCCATTGGTGAAGCAGACGGCGCCGGCTTCGCGCAGCAGGCCGAATTCGGTCATCTCTTCCCCGGCCAGTCCCTTGGTCAGGGCCGCGGCAGGATGGACATTGACGAGGGCCTTGTCGCGCGCCGTCTTCTTTACGTACTCGACCAGCGCGATATCGTCGATCACAGGATCCGTGTCGGGCATCGCAATGAAGGTGGTGACGCCACCGACCGCTGCTGCGCGCGACGCGGATTCGAAGGTTTCGCGATGTTCGCTGCCCGGTTCGCCGACGAACACGCGGGCATCGACGAGGCCGGGAACGGCGGTCAGGCCATCGCAGTCCTTGACGAAGGCGCCATCGGGCGCGCCCTGGTTCTGTGCATCCGCGCCGGCGGCCAGGATGCGGCCGTCGTTTCCGACGATGACAGTGCCGACCTCGTCAAGGCTGCGCGAGGGATCGACGATGCGGAGGTTCTTCAGAACGAGTGGTCTGGTCATAGGCGCGGCCCCTGGTTCTGCGAGAGAAGCAGCGTTTCCATCACCGCCATGCGTACGGCAACGCCCATCTCGACCTGCTGTTCGATCACGCTCTGCGGGCCGTCGGCGATTTCCGAGGCGATCTCGACGCCGCGGTTCATCGGCCCGGGGTGCATGACGAGCGCATCGTCCTTGGCCGCCTTCAGCTTCTGCGCATCGAGTCCGTAGTAGTGGAAGTATTCGCGCACCGAAGGCACGAAAGAGCCGGCCATGCGCTCGCGCTGGAGGCGCAGCATCATGACGACATCCGCATCCTTCAGGCCCTCGGCCATCGAGTGATAGACCTCGACGCCCATTTCGGCGATCCCCGAGGGAAGCAACGTCGCCGGAGCGACGACGCGCACGCGGGCGCCCATCTGGTTCAGGAGCAGGATGTTGGAGCGCGCCACGCGCGAGTGCAGCACGTCGCCGCAGATCGCCACGATGATGCGCGAGAGCTTACCCTTGGCGCGGCGGATCGTCAGCGCGTCGAGCAGGGCCTGGGTTGGGTGCTCGTGCTGACCGTCGCCGGCATTGACGACGGAGCAGGAGACCTTCTGCGCCAGGAGTGCGGCAGCACCCGCCGAGGAATGGCGCACCACCAGCACGTCCGGGTGCATGGCGTTCAGCGTCATCGCCGTATCGATCAGCGTTTCGCCCTTTTTCACCGAGGAGTTGCCGACCGACATGTTCATGACGTCGGCGCCAAGCCGCTTTCCGGCGAGCTCGAAGGACGATTGCGTGCGGGTCGAAGCCTCGAAGAAGAGGTTGATCTGCGTCAGCCCCCGCAGCGTGGAGGTCTTTTTCTCTCTTTGACGGGAGATTTGGACGGCTTCATCGGCGCGATCGAGCAGATAGGTTATATCCTGCTCCGTGAGCCCCTTGATGCCGAGCAGGTGGCGATGCGGGAAAGTGATCATGGGCCGCCCTTGCGCTCTGGAAATGTGGTCGCTCTATAAGACTTGGCCCCCGGTACGGCAAGGCTTGGGCGTCATCGTCCGCAGAAAACTTGCAACGGCCATCCTATCTTTTTCGCGCCCCGTTCCGTGGTCGAGAAACTTGCGCTAGAACCGGCCCATGAATCAGATGAACCGGACTGAACAGAAACTCGCCGAGCTGAACCAGCCCAAGCCCTGGTCCGGTGTCAACGCCTATCGCTCCGATCCGCTCGTGGTGGACATCACCTCGTCGATGAGCAAGACGCTGCGCGACGAATTCGATGTGCTCGGCCGTTACGTCACCTCGCCCGAAGCGCAGGAACTGGCGCGTATGGCGAATGAAGGTCCGCCGAAGCTGAAGACGCATGGCCCGCGCGGCGAGCGTCTCGATGTCGTCGAGTTCCACCCGGCCTGGCATGCGCTGATGCGCCGCTCAATGTCGTCGGGCCTGCATGCGTCGGCCTGGGAAAACCTGGCCGACGAGCGCAACCAGTCGCACAAGACACGCGCCATCCGCTTCTATCTGACGGCGCAGCTGGAATGCGGCCATCTCTGCCCGCTGACGATGACGAGCGCGTCGCTTGCCGCGATCACCGCGTCTCCGGCGGTGCAGAAGGAATGGGCGCCGAAGATCCTGTCACGCAAATACGACTCGACGAACCGTCCCTGGATGCAGAAGTCGGCCGTCACCGTCGGTATGGGCATGACCGAGAAGCAGGGCGGTACCGATGTCCGCGCCAATACCTCGACGGCCGAGCGTGTAGGCGAGGGCATCTATCGGTTGAATGGCCACAAGTGGTTCATGTCGGCACCGATGAGCGACGCCTTCGTCATGCTGGCGCAGACCCGCGAGGGCCTTGCCTGTTTCCTCGTGCCGCGTCTTCTGGAAGACGGCAGCGCCAACGGCCTGCGCTTCCAGCGGTTGAAGGACAAGCTCGGCAACCGCTCCAACGCTTCGTCGGAGGTCGAGTTCTCCGACACGTTCGGTTTCATCCTCGGCGCTCCGGACGCCGGCATCCGGACGATCCTCGACATGGTCACGCTGACGCGCCTCGACTGCGCGTTGGCATCCGCAGGCATGATGCGTGCCTCGCTTGCCGAAGCCGTGCACCACACCCGCGGCCGCAAGGTCTTCGGCAAGCCGCTCGTGAGCCAGCCGATGATGACGCGCGTGCTTGCCGACATGGCGCTCGATGTGGCGGCGGCAAGCGCCCTTTCGTTCCGTCTGGCTGAAGCGTTCGACAAGGCCCGCAACAGCCCTGAAGACGCGGCCTATGCGCGGATCATGACGCCTGTTGCCAAGTACTGGGCCTGCAAGATCGCCCCGGCACTGATTTACGAGGCGATGGAGTGCCTTGGCGGCAACGGCTATGTGGAAGAGCGCGCGCTGGCGCGCCATTACCGCGAAGCACCTGTCAACGCTATCTGGGAAGGGTCCGGCAACGTCATGGCGCTGGACGTGCTGCGCGTACTCGCCAAGGGCAAGGACCTCTTCGAGCAGCTCTTCGTCGTTTTGGCGCGCGATCTCGGACCAGCCGGCCGCAAGACGATCGACGTGTTGCGCGCCGCCATGTCGCTCTGCGAACGGGACGAGGGTGCTGCGCGCATGCTGGTCGAGCAATTGGCGCTCGCCGCCGCCGCCGCCGAACTCTATCGTCTCGGTGCCGGCCGCATCGCCGACGCTTTCCTCGAATCGCGACTGGCTGCCGGATGGCGCTCGACCTACGGCATGCTCGATTCGCGCTTCGATTCCGCCTACATCCTCGATCTTCTCTATCCCCCTGCGGCGTAGGCCGTCGGCCCCCTGCGACGTACGTCGTCAGGTCCCGGCGGCGTATGCCGTCAGCCGCTGCGACGTACGTCGTCAGTCCGCTGCCATGTACGTCGTCAGATCCCTGCGACGTAGGTCGTCAGGTAAAGGACGAGTGGTATCGTGAAGAACGAGACGACCGTTTGCACGGTTGCGACCGCCGCATAGAGTTCGGCGTCGCCATCCATCTGCTTGGCCAGCAGATAGCCGTTCATCGCCGTCGGCACGGCCGCGCCAAGCGCGATGACCAGCAGGGCGTCCCCCCGAATGCCGAGCAGATAGCTCGCGCTCACCATGAAGACCGGCATGACGATCAACTTGAGGAAGACCGCGAGCAGCGCCGTCGCGCTCGGCTTCAGCGCATCGGAAGCGCGCAAACCTGCCCCGACCATCACCAGCCCGAGGCTGAGCGAGGCGCTTGCCAGCATCTCGATCGTGGTCATCACGGGGCCGTAGATCTTAAGTCCGACCAGGTTGACGAGAATGCCGAGCACCGAGGCGACGATCAGCGGATTGGTGGCGATCTTTGCGAAGAAGCGCCTGAAGTCACGATTGCCCCCGCCGAACCAGACCAGCACGCCGACATTGTAGAGATTGATGGGGATGATCACGAGCGTCATCACCAGCGCGGTCAGCGTCAGGCCGATCGGTCCATAGAGTTTTTGCGCGATCGCCAGCGCCATGAAGCCGTTCCAGCGTGTTGCGGTCTGGAAGACTGAGGTGAACGAGGCGCCGGACACGTGCCGGTCTCGCAGCACTGGCCAGAGGAGCAGCACGAAGGCCGACATCAGGCTGACGCTGCCGATCGTCGCGATGGCCGTCGCGTCGGCTTTCAACCCGGCAAAGTCTGCCTGGGCAAGCGTCGAGAACAGCAGGGCAGGGAACAGGATGAAGTAGCCGAACTGCTCGAGCCCGAGCCAAAGGCTCTGGTCGACGAATGTCGAGCGTTTGAGCCAGACGCCGAGCAGAACCAGCAGGAAGATCGGAAGGATGCTTTCAAAGACGACGGTCATGGAGGAGGACCTGCGAGGGGGAGGGATACCGCTACCCGAATTTTGCAGAGACCGGAATGGGCTTGCAGCTTTGTGGTGAATGATCGGGCGCAACCGCAAGCGTGAGCGCAAGAAAACCTAGCTTGTGAAAATTAACCTTAACAAATGGTTTACGTTGCACGCCTTGCCTGTAGGCGCGAAATTGACCAGGAATTTCAACAGATCCGGAGTGGAGCGGTTCGGTGAGAACTGGTCTTTTGATCATCATGATGATGTTTTTCGCCGGACTGGCGCTGGATATTGCGGTCCCAACGATGGTCCTGCTTGCCTTGTTGCTGGCAGACCGCGCCATATATCCGCTAGTCTACCGCCGCATCTCGGAAAGGGGAGCCGCATGAAGTGGTTTCTGATCCTTTGGGCCTGCCCGGTCATGTTCCTCACGTCGTGGTATGGTCTCTCCTACTACGACATGAGCTTCGGCTTCTTCATGCTGACGCGGCAGACCCATGATCTCGTGTTCCAGGTCTACGGCCATGTCCTCGGCATTCCGCCAGAGACGATCCCGCCCCTCGTCGCGCGTGCGATCGTCTTCGATAGTTTTGTGGTTTTTGCCATTATCGGCTTTCGCAAGCGCCGTGAGATCGCAGCCTGGTATCGCCGTCGTTTCGGTGCCGGCGTAGCTCAGTCCGAAAGGCCGTCCCTCGCGAGCGAAGCCAGCCTGTCGAGCGCGCCCTGAAGAATGAAGGAGGCGGCGGCCGAATCGATGCGTTCGGCCCGCTTCCGTCGCGACACATCCATTTCGATCAGCACACGCTCGGCCGCAACGGTCGAAAGCCTTTCATCCCAGAAGATGAAAGGCAGCGGCGTCTTTTGCTCCATGTTGCGCACGAAGGCGCGGGTCGCCTGACAACGCGGTCCCTCGCTGCCGTCCATGTTGACGGGCAGGCCGATGACGAAGGCTGCGATCTTTTCTTTTCCTGCCACTGACAGCAGCGCTTCCGCGTCCACCCCGAACTTGATCCGGCGGATCACCTCTCGGGGTGTTGCGAACCTGCGGCCGAGATCGGAGACCGAAAGGCCGATCGTCTTGGTGCCGAGGTCGAGCCCGGCGATCGCCTGGTTCTGTTGAAGCTGGGATGCCAGCTCTTCGATGGTGAGAATTGCCATGTCGGTGTCGATTCGATCTTTGCGCGGAGGGCTGTCTGTTCCATATGCTGTTCCGACACGCAAATCATCAGGGAGATCGTCATGAAGATCAAATGGCTCGGTCATGCCGCCTTTCACATCGAAACGGCAAAGTCCAAAATCCTCATCGACCCCTTCTTCACCGGCAATCCCGCCTTCCGGGACGAGGATCGCAGGGACGCGACCGCCGGGCTCACCCACATCCTCCTGACCCATGGTCATGGCGACCATGTCGGCGATACGATTGCGATCGCCAAGGAGACCGGTGCGACCGTGGTCGCCAATGCCGATCTCGCCGCCTGGCTCGGGCGGCATGGCGTCAAGGCGCTCGAAATGGGAAATACCGGCGGCACCATCAACCTCGGCGCGTTTTCAACGACCTTCGTCAACGCGCTCCATTCCTCGGCGCAGCTCACCGAGGACGGCGTTTCCCATTCGCTCGGCAATGCCAATGGCCTGGTGCTGCATTTCGAGGACGAGCCGACGCTCTACCACATGGGTGACACGGACATCTTTTCCGACATGGCGCTGATCAACGAATTGCACCAGCCGGAAATCGGCATCGTGCCGATCGGCGACCGATTCACCATGGGCGGCGCGGTGGCGGCACTCGCCTGCCAGCGCTTTTTCAAGTTCTCGACGGCGATCCCCTGCCATTACGGCTCGTTCCCGATCATCGACCAGACCCCCGCGACCTTCGTTGCCGGCATGGAAAGTGCATCCACCAAGGTGGAGACACCTTACGTCGGCGTCGTCGTCGAGGTCTGATGTTGCGCCGGGCCTTTTGACGAGAGGTCCGGTACTCCGGCAATTCCCCCGTTGCGTGGCTCGCCGTGCGCCATTATAGCGGGGGAAGTTCCAGTTACCGGAGACGATCATGTCCGTAGACCTTGCCACCGTGAAGCGCGTTGCGCGCCTTGCCCGTATCGCCGTCAGCGAAGAGGAAGCCGAGCGGATGATGGGCGAGCTCAATGGCATCCTCGGTTTTGTCGAACAGCTCTCCGAAGTTAATGTCGATGGCGTCGAGCCGATGACCTCGGTCACGCCGATGGAGATGAAGAAGCGGACGGACATCGTGTCGGACGGCAACAAGGCCGACGATATCGTTGCCAATGCACCGAATTCCGATCGCAATTTCTTCCTCGTTCCGAAGGTGGTCGAATAACCAGACCCCCTGCCGCCCCGACGTTCCCGATTGCGAAAGCCCGATTTCATCATGACCGACCTTATCAGCCTCACGATTGCCGAAGCCCGCGCGAAACTCGCCGCCAAGGAAATCACCGCCGTCGAACTGACGGATGCCTACATCGGCGCGATCGATGCCGCCAATGAGGCGATCAATGCCTACATCGCCGTAACGCCGGACAAGGCGCGCGAGATGGCGAAAGCCTCGGACGCGCGTATCGCCGCCGGCAAGGCCGGTGCGCTTGAAGGCATCCCGCTCGGCATCAAGGATCTCTTCGGCACCGAAGGCGTGCACACACAGGCCTGCAGCCATATCCTCGACGGTTTCGCGCCGCGCTACGAATCGACCGTGACCCAGAACCTCTGGAACGACGGCGCCGTCATGCTCGGCAAGCTGAACATGGACGAATTCGCCATGGGCTCGTCGAACGAGACCTCCTACTACGGTGCCGTGAAGAACCCGTGGCGCGCCAAGGGCTCCAATCTCGACCTCGTTCCGGGCGGCTCGTCCGGCGGTTCGGCTGCAGCCGTCGCTGCGCATCTCTGCGCCGGTGCCACGGCGACCGATACCGGCGGTTCCATCCGCCAGCCGGCCGCCTTTACCGGCACCGTCGGCATCAAGCCGACCTATGGCCGCTGCTCGCGCTGGGGCGTCGTCGCCTTCGCCTCGTCGCTCGATCAGGCCGGCCCGATCGCCCGTGACGTGCGCGATGCTGCGATCCTCTTGAAGTCGATGGCAAGCGTCGACACCAAGGATACGACCTCGGTCGATCTGCCGGTGCCGGATTACGAAGCTTCGATCGGCAAGTCGGTCAAGGGCATGAAGATCGGCATTCCCCGGGAATACCGCGTCGACGGCATGCCGGAAGAGATCGAGGCGCTCTGGCAGCAGGGCATCGCCTGGCTGAAGGACGCCGGCGCCGAGATCGTCGACATCACCCTGCCGCACACGAAGTATGCGCTGCCGGCCTATTACATCGTCGCTCCGGCCGAGGCTTCCTCGAACCTCGCCCGCTATGACGGCGTGCGCTACGGCCTGCGCGTCGACGGCAAGGACATCGTCGACATGTACGAGAAGACCCGCGCCGCCGGTTTCGGCCAGGAGGTCAAGCGCCGCATCATGATCGGCACCTACGTGCTTTCGGCCGGTTATTACGACGCCTATTATCTGCAGGCGCAGAAGGTCCGTACGCTGATCAAGCGCGACTTCGAACTGGCCTTCCACGCCGGCGTCGATGCCATCCTGACGCCCGCTACACCGTCCTCCGCCTTCGGTATCGCCGACGAGGACCTGGCGTCCGATCCGGTCAAGATGTACCTGAACGACATCTTCACGGTAACGGTCAACATGGCTGGTCTTCCCGGCATTGCCGTTCCCGGCGGCCTCGACCACAAGGGTCTGCCGCTTGGCCTCCAACTGATCGGCAAGCCGTTTGAGGAAGAGACGCTGTTCAAGACGGCGCATATCATCGAACAGGCCGCCGGTCGCTTCACGC
The DNA here is from genome assembly GCF_001429285.1 of Ensifer sp. Root278. GTDB lineage: Bacteria > Pseudomonadota > Alphaproteobacteria > Rhizobiales > Rhizobiaceae > Ensifer. Next base: position 28,564 of record NZ_LMJJ01000034.1, on the reverse strand, counting down.
CCACCAAGTGGTGGTAAGGCTTTGATGGCGGTGCCGGACAGGCGCCGCCACTGTTTCTGAAGGCGATCAGTCACTCTTGTCGCGGAAGGAGCCCGCGTCATGCCCGCCATCCGTCATGCCCGCGCCGGCGATGTCGACCGGCTGACGGCGATCGGTCTCGCCGCTTGGCAATCCGCCATTGCCGGTCTTGCCGATGGTGAGATAATGCGGCGTGTGGCAGAAGCCTCGTTTTTCCGTTTTCTTTCCGATCACTGGTTGTCTGTTTTGCTGATCGAAGCCGAAGGCGGCATTCGCGGTTGGGTGGCGCGAGAGGACTTCGACAACGCGATATCCGACCTGTGGATCGAGCCGGCAGTCCAGGGCAGGGGGCTCGGTGCTTTGCTCCTCGGCGAGATCGAGCGTTGCATCGTTGCGGACGGGTTCGATGTCGCCACCACCAAGACCCATGCGCGCAACGACCGAGCCGTGACCTTTTCCGCAACCGCGGCTACGGCGTGAGTTGGCTTTCCACCGCCTACGCCCCGCAACTCGACAGTGATGTCGAGTTTATCGGTCTGAGCAAAGTCCTCACCGAGCAAGACTAGAACCGCCGACCCTGCGCATATCCGTGCACGGCTGCCACCCGGAAATGCGCAGCTTCCGGTATTGATGCAAGGTGAGGCTTCTCGTCGCTTCACCTTGCGTGAAGCGCCGGCGATACCGGACATCGTTCGATGTCCGTTATCGCCGTTTCAGCCGCTCAGCGGTTGTTGAATTCGGAGCGCACGAGCTGCAAACCGCGTTCCGTGATGCGATAGGGATTTCCGCCGGAAGACGATATCGCCTTCTTGCGCTTCAGTTTGCGGAAGAGCTCCAGGTCGAAGCCGGGGTAGACCCAGCCGTCACGGGTGAAGCAGCGGATCTCGGTGATCGCCTTGCTTTCGCGGATGATTTCGATGCGGCCGCCCTGGGCCAAATGATGAAGAATGCGCTGTTCTGCGCGCGAGATGTCCATTGTCTGAATGTTCCGGAAAAGCGTTCGGAAGAACGCAGGAAAACGTTCCGCAAATCACTGGGAAAGCGGGGTGACGTTTCCGGCCCGTGCGCGCAATCAAAGGAAGATTGCGGGGACGGGCCCTTACCGGGACTCAGGCGAATACGAGAACATCAAAACTCCAGAAAGACGGTGCTTTCCTAAAAGACGTTCGCGAGCGCGTCAAGATGCCCCTGCAACGCCAGGGTGCCGAACGCCACGACTGCCACCTGAAAGACGATGATGAGCGCCAGCCGGGTTCTGAATGGTTCCTTGCGTGTCTTGTGGCGAAATATGTGCCGGGCAGCCATCGCCCCCGGACTTCCGCCGAGAAAAGCAATCGTCAACAGCGTCTGTTCGCTGATGCGCCAACGGCCCGCGCGCGCCGCCCGTTTGTCAAACCAGAACAGCCCGAAGCTTAAGATGTTGATGTAGGCTGCGTACAAGGCGAGTGCGGTGGCGGTGGACATCGGCAAATCTTGGCGCAAGGGTGCTAAACGATGGTTAAGCGGCGCTCCCAACGCACGGCTGTCCGGAGATGCGGCCGCATGCTGCCGAACAACTTGCACCGGCGGACCAATTGTTCTACCGAGAAACCAAGAATTCAGGCTTCAAAGAAGAGCATGATATGAGCATTGTCGACGTCCGCACCCCCGATCCGAAACGCTTCATCCCCGGCGCCACCGGCGACTGGGAAGTCATCATCGGCATGGAAGTCCATGCCCAGGTGCTTTCCAATTCGAAGCTGTTCTCGGGTGCCTCGACGGAGTTCGGCAATGCGCCGAATGCCAACGTTTCGCTGGTCGACGCCGCCATGCCCGGCATGCTGCCCGTCATCAACGAGGAATGCGTGAAGCAGGCGGTGCGCACCGGTCTCGGCCTCAAGGCCGCAATCAACAAGCGCTCGATCTTCGACCGCAAGAACTATTTCTATCCGGACCTGCCGCAGGGCTATCAGATCTCCCAGTTCAAGGATCCGATCGTCGGCGAGGGCAAGATCATGATTTCGATCGGCCCTGATCGCCAGGGCCAGTTCGAGGACGTCGAGGTCGGCATCGAGCGGCTGCATCTCGAGCAGGATGCCGGCAAGTCGATGCACGACCAGCATCCGTCCATGTCCTATGTCGACCTCAACCGTTCGGGCGTGGCGCTGATGGAGATCGTCTCCAAGCCGGACATGCGTTCGTCGGATGAGGCCAAAGCCTATATGACGAAGCTGCGCTCGATCGTGCGCTACCTCGGCACCTGCGACGGCAACATGGACGAAGGTTCCATGCGCGCCGACGTCAACGTTTCCGTGCGCCGTCCGGGCGAGGGCTTCGGCACCCGTTGCGAGATCAAGAACGTCAACTCAATCCGCTTCATCGGCCAGGCAATCGAGTACGAGGCGCGCCGCCAGATCGGCATCCTCGAAGATGGTGGCTCTATCGATCAGGAAACCCGCCTGTTCGATCCGAACAAGGGCGAGACCCGTTCGATGCGCTCCAAGGAAGACGCGCACGACTACCGTTACTTCCCGGACCCGGACCTGTTGCCGCTGGAGTTCGACGATGCTTTCGTTGAAGCGTTGAAGGCCGATCTGCCGGAATTGCCCGACGACAAGAAGGACCGGTTCGTTCGAGACCTCGGCCTTTCGGTCTACGATGCCTCGGTGCTCGTTTCCGAAAAGTCGATCGCGGACTACTTCGAGGCTGTAGCCGAAGGACGCGATGGCAAGATCGCCGCGAACTGGGTCATCAACGACCTGCTCGGCGCCTTGAACAAAGCCGGCAAAGCCATTGAAGAGACTCCCGTTTCCCCGGCTCAGCTCGGCGGCATCATCGATCTCATCAAGGCCGAGACCATCTCGGGCAAGATCGCGAAGGACCTCTTCGAGATCATCTGGAACGAAGGTGGCGACCCGGCCGAGATCGTCGAAGCCCGCGGCATGAAGCAGGTGACGGACACCGGCGCCATCGAAAAGGCAGTGGACGAGATCATCGCCGCCAACCCGGACCAGGTCGCCAAGGTCCAGGCCAAGCCCTCGCTTGCCGGCTGGTTCGTCGGTCAGGTGATGAAGGCGACGGGCGGCAAGGCCAACCCGCAGGCCGTGCAGGCCCTCGTGAAGGCCAAGCTCGGCATCGAGGAATAAGCGATGTTCTTCGTGCGGACGGCCAGCGAGCGTGATCTCGAAAAGGTTCGCGCCCTGCTGGTCGAGACGTGGCATGCGACCTACGACACCTTCTACGGCGTCGAGAAGGTCAACGAACTGACGGAGCGCTGGCATTCGCTGCCGGCGCTGAAAGCGCGGGTCGCGCGCAAGAACGCCGAGTTCCTGGTCGCAGATGACGGTCGCCAGATCGGCGGCATGGGTTTTGCGGCCATGTCCGACACGCAAGCCAAGACTGCCGTGCTGCATCAGCTCTATGTGCTGCCGAAGTTCCAGCGGCAGGGCATCGGCCGCGACATCTTCGCCGAGCTCGAAACCTGCTTCCCGGATGCCGAGCGCATGCGCGTCGAAGTCGAGCCGCAGAACCTGCACGCGCTTGCCTTCTATCGAACGCATGGCTTCGCCGAGGTCGGTGAGACGGCCAACCATGGTGACGAGCAATCCGGTCTGCCGGCGATCATCCTGGAAAAGCGGCTTCTCGGCTAAGTGCAAGTCCTGGCAGCTCCCTGTGGATAACTTCATCGGGGGCGGCTCTGTCATGAAACCTTTGCACTGCAGTGCTTGGTCCGCCGTCGATGAACGAAGCGAGCCGAGGGAACCATGGACGCGATAGCCGAACTCTTGATCCGCAAGGCCGAGCGCGAAGATCTGTCCGCCATCGTGGCACTCTTTGCCGATGATCAGCTCGGTGGTCATGGCGATACGACCGCTCCGGAAGCCTTCGGAGACTACGTCGCCGCCTTCGAACAAATCGAAGCCTCGTCGCTGCAGACACTCTTTGTCGCGGTTCTTGCCCGGGAGATCGTCGGTACCTTTCAGACGGCGCTGCATACGTCGCTTTCCGGTCGCGGCAGCTCGAGCCTGATCGTCGAAGCGGTTCAGACGCGCGAGGATATGCGTGGCCGTGGGATCGGCGAACGCATGATGCGCCACGCGATCGCCGAGGCTCGCGACCGAGGAGCGAAGAAGGTCCGGCTGACGTCCAATGCTGTGCGCACCGACGCGCACCGTTTCTACGAGCGGCTCGGCTTCACGCGCAGTCACTTCGGCTTCCTCATGCCGTTGAAATGACGGCCTTTGCCTCGGAATCACTGGACAAGCCATGAGCGGCGGGGCATAAGCGGGAACATAGTTTTGGTATCTGGCCGCCTTCCCAACGGCCGGTTAAGGACGGCATCCATGAAGCTCCTGCTGCAGATTTTCACCTGGTGGAACGAACAGACGATCGGAACGCGCTTTCACACCTGGCGCCATGGTCAACGGGTCGGTCAAGACGAACTCGGCAATGTCTACTATCAGGGCGGCAAGGACTCAGAAGGCCGCACCCGCCGCTGGGTGATCTACAATGGCTATGCCGAAGCCTCCGCCATTCCGGCCGGCTGGCACGGCTGGATGCATCACCGAACCGACGTCTCGCCGGCCGATGAGAAATACACGCCGCGCGAATGGCAGAAGCCGCATCGCGCGAACCCGACCGGTACGGCCAGCGCCTACCGCCCGCAGGGCTCGATTGCAGCCACCGGCAAGCGTCCGCGCGTGACCGGCGACTACGACGCCTGGACGCCTGGCTCCTGAATAATCTGTTCTCAGAGACGACGACGGGCCGCGGAATAGGTTCCTCGATCACGGCGCGGCCACAATTGATGGTTAGCGCCTGAAATCCATCGACGATGAACAGGGCACGCGGGAGACAGGCGACAATGGCAGGTTCTGATCTGCGCAAAGCAATCGGCCAAGGAGCACGGCGGTTGGGCTTGTCCCTGCTTGCCGGTTTGCCGCTGATCGCCTCGGCGGGAGCCGTTGACGCGGCGCGCCTCTCCAATGCCGTCGCTGTCTTCTCCGGCATCGACAAGATCACCGGCCGCATCACCACCTTCGACGTCTATATTGGCGAGACGGTCCAGTTCGGCGCCCTCCAGGTGACGCCGCGCGTCTGCTACAGCCGCGATGATACCGAAGCGCAAAAGATCACGACCTTTGTCGAGGTCGAGGAGATCACGCTCGACCGCAAGATCCGCCGCATCTTTACAGGCTGGATGTTTGCCGATAGCCCGGGCCTGAACGCTGTGGAGCATCCGGTCTATGACGTCTGGCTGCAGTCCTGCAAGGCGACGTCCGATCTGCCGCCACCGGATACCGCGGCGAAGCAGTAATTCGCTGAGGCTGCCGGACATAAGAGCGGCAGCCTAACCCGTAATCGATCTACCTCATCACCTTGGCGCTATGCGCTTGGCGGTTCCTTGCGGCCCAACAGGCCCTTGAAGAAACGCATAGCCGCAGCACCTGCAATCACGACCAGCACGCCGCCCTTTTTCAGAAAGGCCAGCGCGACGGCAAGCAAGCCGGCCTTGGCGGCGACCTTGGCGCCGGCGCCGGCTGCAATAAGGCCCGCCATTCCATAGGCCGCGACAGCATCGCCCTCCTTGAAGTCCGCGTAGGCCTGCCCGGCGTCGAACTGCACCATGCCCGTAACACCCGGCAGTCCCGACTTGATTTCGTCGAGCTGCTCCAGCCCCGAAACGAAGTTCATCTGCAGCACGCCTTCGCGGCTGAGGATGCGAACAGAATAGTTCAGGGTATGGGGCGCGTTTGGATCCTTGCCGAAGATCAGGTCGCGTGCCCAATGCATCGTGTGCGTTGCCAGATCGTAATGGGGAGGGGAGGCCCAGCCGACCAGCGTGATCGGATCGTAGCCCTGCTTCTCGCGCTCGATGTTGTTTTCGGCAGACGCTTCCTTCAGCTGTGCCAGCAGTTCGGTAAAATCGGTGGTCAGCGCATCCGCATCCGAGACGTAACCGTCCTTCAGGTAATCGATGACCGATCCCCAGGCTTTGTCGGCGTCAGGCGCATACTTGGCGGGAAACACCATGCCGAGATGACCCTCGGCAGAGCCCGGAGGATTGCCCCACAGGTCGACAAGGACCTTCTTTGTGTCGGCAGGATCCAGGAAATAGAACTCCGCTGGAATATCGAGCTGCGCCTGGGCTGCGGGCAGCGAGACCTTGCCCTGCTTGAAATCAAGCGACCCGACGATGGCCGAGTACTCAGGCGACAGGTTCGGTTCGCTGCCGAACATCTCGCGATATGTCTTTGCTTCCGCAATCGCGCTGGAAGCCATGAAAACCGACAATGCCAATATAAACTTGTTCATCCATGTGCCCTCGAAAACGGTTGAACTGTGGATGAACATGTGAGCGAAGTACATCTCCAGGTGGAGATATCCAACGAAGAGTATCCCGCTCTCAAGTGGAATCACTGGAAGCGGGAAGACGCTCTAGAAGGAAAGGTCTGGCGAGTTCATCGCGTTGCCGAGCATGATCTCGTACTCGGCCTTCGGCACATCGACCGCACCGAAAGATTTCAGATGCTCGGTCGTGAATTGGGTGTCCAGCAGCTCAAAGCCTCGGGCACGCAGGCGCTGCACCAGATGCACAAGGCAGATCTTTGAGGCGTCGGTGCGCCTTGAAAACATGCTTTCGCCGAAAAATGCCGAGCCGAGCGAGACACCGTAGAGGCCGCCGACCAACAGGTCGTCCTCCCAGGCCTCGACGCTGTGGGCGTAACCCATCGTGTGCAGCGTTGCGTAGAGGGTGCGGATCTTGTTGTTGATCCAGGTCGTCGGGCGGTCAGGGGCCGGGGCGGCGCAGCCTTCCATCACTGCTTCGAAGGCGGTGTTGAAGCGGATGTCGAAGGGTTTTCGGCGGATCGTCTTGGCGAGGCTGCGGGAGACGTGAAAGTCCGTGAGCGGGATAACGCCGCGAATTTCGGGCTCGACCCAGAAAAGCTCGGGGTCATCGGCCGAATCGGCCATAGGGAACAGGCCGATCGAATAGGCGCGCAGCAGCATGTCCGGTGTAATGTCGGGCTGCTTGCTGCGCGTCCCTTTCAATGTACGGTCCTTACTCGGACGTGGCGGCCAGATGCTTTTCCAGCCAATGGATATCGTAGTCGCCGTTGGCAATATCCTGATTATTGATCAGGTCCTGGAACAACGGAAGCGTGGTCTTGATGCCATCGATGACAAATTCATCAAGCACACGGCGCAGACGCATCATACATTCGACGCGGGTACGCCCGTGCACGATCAGCTTGCCGATCAGGCTGTCGTAGTACGGCGGGATGCGGTAGCCCTGATAGGCGCCCGAATCGACACGTACGCCAAGACCGCCCGGAGCATGGAAATGCGTGATCGTGCCCGGGGAGGGGACGAAGGTGCGCGGGTCCTCGGCGTTGATGCGGCACTCGATGGCGTGTCCGGAGAACACGATGTCTTCCTGCTTGACCGAGAGGCCGCCGCCGGAGGCGACGCGGATCTGCTCGTGCACGAGGTCGATGCCGGTGATCGCTTCGGTGATCGGATGCTCGACCTGAAGACGGGTGTTCATTTCGATGAAATAGAACTCGCCGTTTTCGTAGAGGAATTCGATCGTGCCGGCGCCGCGGTACTTCAGCTTCTTCATCGCGTCGGCGCAGACCTGGCCGATCTTCATGCGCTGGTCGACGTTGAGGGCTGGGGAGTTTGCTTCTTCCCAAACCTTCTGGTGACGACGCTGCAGCGAGCAATCGCGTTCGCCGAGGTGCACCGCGTTGCCGGCACCATCGCCAACGATCTGGATCTCGATGTGGCGCGGCTTGCCGAGGTACTTTTCCATGTAGACGGCGTCGTTGCCGAAGGCAGCAAGCGCCTCGGCGCGGGCAGTCGAGACGGCTTCTTCGAGGTCAGCCTCGGAGCGAGCGACCTTCATGCCGCGGCCACCGCCGCCGGCTGTTGCCTTGATCAGCACCGGGAAGCCGATCTTGCGGGCGACTTCAAGCGCGTTTTCCGGCTTCACTTCGCCATCGGAACCCGGAACGACCGGGATGCCAAGCTCCTGCGCCGTCTTCTTGGCGGTGATCTTGTCGCCCATGATGCGGATGTGCTCCGCCGTCGGGCCGATGAAGGTGATGTCGTGCGCTTCCAGGATTTCGGCGAACTTGGCGTTTTCCGACAGGAAGCCGTAGCCCGGGTGCACGGCATCGGCGCCGGTGATTTCGCAGGCAGCGACGATCTGGTGAATGTTCAGATAGCTATCGCGCGAAGGCGGCGGGCCGATGCAGACGCTCTCGTCGGCGAGGCGCACATGCATGGCGTCAGCGTCGGCCGTGGAATGAACGGCAACCGTAGCAATGCCGAGCTCCTTGCAGGCTCTGAGCACGCGAAGGGCGATTTCGCCGCGATTGGCAATGAGAATTTTCGAGATCATCGCCACGCCGCCTTATTCGATTACGATCAGCGGTTCGCCATATTCGACGGGGGCTGCGTCCTGGACGAAGATCTCGGTGACCTTGCCCGAGCGCGGAGCCGGGATCTGGTTCATCGTCTTCATGGCTTCGATGATCAGGATCGTCTGGCCTTCCTTGACGGTGGCGCCGACTTCAACGAAGGGGCGGGCGCCCGGTGCCGGAGACAGATAGGCGGTGCCGACCATCGGTGCGGTCACGGCGTTCTTCGATGCGCGGGCGCTCTCGGCGGCGGGAGCGGCGACAGCGTTTGCAGGGGCAACCGCTGCGGCTGCGGCAGGGAACTGGTAGGCCGGCATCTGCGGCATGGCCATCGGCATTGCAACCGGCGTGCCGTTGCGCGAGACGCGAATGCGCAAGTCGTCCTGCTCGACTTCGATCTCGGTCAGATCGGTGTCCTTGAGAATGTTGGCGAGATCGCGGATCAGCGCCTGGTCGATACCTGGTTTCTTGTCAGCCATGGAATATGAGCCTCTTGTGTTCTTTTTATTTCGACGGATGTGTCAGGTTCTTTAGCGCATGCAGCGCAAGAATGTAACTCTGGGCACCGAAGCCGCAGATGACGCCTTTGACAGCCGGCGCGATCATCGACTTGTGACGGAATTCCTCGCGCGCATGGATGTTCGAGAGGTGGAGTTCGACGACTGGAATGCCGATGGCGCGGATGGCGTCGTGAAGTGCGATCGACGTATGGCCGTATGCCGCCGGATTGATCGCCACGCCGGCGGCGACGTTGCCGGCTTCATGCAGCCAGTCGACCAGCGTGCCCTCATGGTTCGATTGGCGGAAATCGACCTCGAAACCGAGCGTCTTGCCCTCCGCCTTGCACATGGCCTCGATATCGGCGAGCGTCTGGCCGCCATAAATACCCGGTTCGCGCTTGCCCAGCGCATTCAGGTTGGGGCCGTTCAGCACGAAAATGGTCGATGGCATAAGGGATTCCGGTCCGGTGATGGAGGGTTACCTATAGACTGATGGTCCCGCGAGGAAAAGCCCTTTGGGCCCCCGCGGGATTTGTCCACAGTCATGGGAAGGTTTGTCAGCAGGCCGTCTTGCCGCATTCGCGCATATTGGAGACCTTGCCCTCGATCTCTTCGGCGCCGACGGCACCAAAGACCGCTTCGTTACCGATGACATAGGACGGTGTGCCGGTGATGCCGAGGTCGTTGGCAAGCCCATAGGCCTCGCGCACGGCCGCATCATGCGGCTCCTTTTCCATCTTGGCGCGCAGGTCCTTCTCCGAGACGCCAAGCTTTGCGGCAACCGCAATTGCGGTCTCTTCCGTGGCACGATCTTCGCCGCCGAGCAGCGCACGATGGAAGTCGCCGTACTTTTCCGGAGCGACCAGGCGGAACGCGGCGCTCACCTTATGGGCGGCAAGCGAATCCGGACCGAGGATCGGCAGTTCCTTCAGCACGAAACGGACGTTCTTATCCTTGGCGAGGATGTCATCCATGTCGGAGAGGGCGCGTTTGCAATAGCCGCAATTGTAGTCATAGAACTCGACGATGGTGACGTCGCCCTTGGGATTGCCAAGGACCATGTCATAGTCGGAGTTGAAGATCGCCTTCTTGTTCTCGGTGATCGCGCTCTCAGCCGCTTCCTGCTGTTTGGCGCGCTGTTTCGTCGTCAGCGCCTCCTGGACTTCAAGCATGATCTCCGGATTGGCGATCAGGTACTCCTTGATGAACGCGCCGATCTCTTCCTTCTGCTTCGCGTCGAGCGCAAACGCGCTTTGCGGCAGGCTGACCCCGGCCACGAGCGCTGCGAGCGTCCCGGCGGCAATCATCTTGGTGCTGAAATTCATTTCTACCTCGTTGTCCTTGCGTGTCCTGTGTGTCGTTCATCCCCCGTCGTCACGTCAACCGGCAGTTCTGAAAGACAACAGGAATCCTCGTATCCGCAATATGCTGGCAGCATAGGGTGGGTGCCGCGGAAACGAAACGGCAAAATCGGCAGAAATACGGCACTCGCGGACTTGTGAAGGTCAATTTCATCGGGCAAAGGGGCTGGATAACAGCCGCTTATCGAGGATTTTCCGTTGGTAGACTTGTCAAAACGCAGCGCCGTCGAACCTTTTCACGCGATGGATGTGCTGGCGGAGGCGACCCGCCGCCGTGATGCCGGCCACCCGGTGATCTCGATGGCAGTCGGGCAGCCTGCCCACCCGGCGCCGCAGGCCGCTCTCGAAGCTGCGCGCAACGCACTCCAACATGGGCGCCTTGGCTATACCGACGCACTCGGCACGCTATCGCTGCGAACCGCGATCGCCCGCCACTACGAGAAGCGCCACGGTATCGCGCTCGATCCGCAGCGGGTGGCCGTCACCACGGGATCGTCCGCCGGCTTCAATCTCGCCTTCCTTGCGCTGTTTGATCCTGGCGACTGCGTCGCCATCGCGCGGCCCGGCTATCCGGCCTACCGCAACATCCTCGCCGCTCTCGGGCTGACGGTGGTCGAGGTCGAGGCGAATGCCGAGACCGGCTTCACACTGACGCCGGAAAGCCTGAAGCGGGCCGCTGCAAAGGTCGGCCGACCGCTGAAGGGTGTGTTGCTGGCAAGCCCGGCGAACCCGACCGGCACCGTGACGGGGAGGGCCGGCCTCAAGGCGCTGGCCGACTATTGCCGCGCGGAAAAGATCGCGTTCATCTCCGACGAGATCTATCACGGGCTGACTTTTGCCGGCGAAGAGGCGAGCGCGCTGGAGGTTACCGACGAAGTGATCGTCATCAACTCCTTCTCGAAATATTACTGCATGACCGGCTGGCGCATCGGTTGGATGGTGTTGCCCGCCGATAAGGTGCGGGGCTTCGAGCGCATCGCCCAGAGCCTTTACATTTCGCCGCCGGAACTGTCGCAGATCGCCGCTGAAGCGGCGCTTGACGCGCATGAGGAACTCGACCGCTACAAGGCCGCCTATGCCGTCAATCGGGACATGCTGCTGAAGCGCCTGCCGGAGATCGGCTTCTCGATCGCCTCGCCGATGGACGGTGCCTTCTATGCCTATGCGGATGTCAGCCGCTTTACCAATGACAGCATGGCCTTTGCCCGGCGGATGCTCGCCGAGATCAATGTCGCGGCAACGCCGGGTTTCGACTTCGATCCGTTGGAAGGGCATCGCACGATGCGCTTTTCCTATGCCGGCGCGGAGGCTGACATGGTCGAGGCAATGGACCGGATCGCGCGCTGGCTTGCCTGATTGCCCGACTGGACGGGCAGGGGAGCGAAGACGCCCCGTCTGCTGTGGCCATCACCCGTAAAAGAAAAGGCCCGGAGCGATCCGGGCCTTTTTATTTGTGCTCTTTCGCGTCCAACGCTTCGGCGTCAGGATCCCGGTTCGGCTTCGAGCCGGGACCAGAGGCGACTTCTTAGAAGAAGCCGCGGCGCTGCCACCAGCCGCCCTTCTTGGGCTTGGTCGGGTCTTCTTCTTCGCCTTCGGCCTTCGGAGAGCTCGAGGTCACGACAGGCTCCGAGGCGATCTTCGAAAGGTCGCGGTTCGCGCGCGCCGGCTTGGTTTCCGCGAGGTCGGCCGCAGCCTCTTCCACCGCCTCGGCGGCGACATCGACGCCTGCCGGCTGGTCTTCGATAACCGCCTGAGCGACTTCATCGACGGTTGCGACCGGTTCTTCGGCTTTTACAGCCTTCTTGCGGGTCCGCTTCGGCTTGGCCGGCTTGGCCTCGACGGCCTCGGCTTCCGCGACGACTGCCGCGGTTTCCTCGACGGCGACGGCTACTTCGATCTCTGCGGCGACGGCCGGCGTGTCAACGGCTTCCGGCTCGTCGGCGTCATCACCTTCGGCATCGGCCTCGATCTGGCCTTCGCCTTCACCTTCGCCCTCCGGACGATTGCGGCGGCCACCGCGCTTGCCGCGGCGGCGGCGCTTGCGCTTCTGCTCGCCGTCAGCGGTTGTGGCCTCGGCATCGACGCCCTCGTCGTCCGCATCACCTTCGTCGGCGTCGTCATCGACATCGCCTGCCGCTTCGGACGCCTGGCCGACGGCACCTTCGGCCTGCTGGCCACCCTTGCCGCGACGGCGGCGACGGCGCTTGCGCTTGCGTCCACTCTGGTCGTCGGAGGACTGGGCAGCCTTCGGCTGCTCCTGGCGCGGCTCGCTGACGACTTCTTCGGCTTCTTCTTCGTCGAGATCCTCTTCGATCACGACGTCATCTTCTTCCGGCTCCGGCTGGAAGTGCAGGAGCTGCTCGATCTTGACCGGGTTTTCGACCGGTTCGCCGCGATCGATTGCGAAGTGCTGTGCGCCGACATGAGCGTCCGCCTCGATGATGATCGAAACGCCGAAGCGGGCCTCGTAATCCATGATCGTGCCGCGCTTCTGGTTCAGCAGATAGAGCGCGATATCCGGGATGGTGCGCACGGTGATGTCGTGCGTGGTGTTCTTGAGCAGATGTTCTTCGACGCCGCGCAGCACGTGCAGGGCGACGGAGGACTGCGAGCGAACGTGGCCCGTGCCGTTGCAGTGCGGGCAGGTCTGCATCGTCGATTCGAGCACCGAGGCGCGAATGCGCTGACGCGACATTTCGAGCAGGCCGAAATGCGAGATGCGGCCGACCTGGATGCGGGCGCGATCGTTCTTCAGGCAGTCCTTCAGCTTCTTCTCGACGGCGCGGTTGTTGCGCTTTTCTTCCATGTCGATGAAGTCGATGACGACGAGGCCGGCAAGGTCGCGCAGGCGCAGCTGGCGCGCCACTTCTTCGGCAGCCTCCAGGTTCGTCTGCAGCGCCGTGTCTTCGATCGAGTGCTCGCGCGTCGAACGACCGGAGTTGACGTCGATCGAAACCAGCGCTTCGGTCTGATTGATGATGATGTAGCCACCGGACTTCAATGTCACCTGCGGCTGCAGCATGCGGTCGAGCTGCGCTTCGATACCGGAGCGCGAGAAGATCGGATGTACGTCGCGATAGGGCTGAACCACCTTGGCGTGGCTCGGCATCAGCATCTTCATGAAGCCCTTGGCTTCCTTGTAACCTTCCTCGCCGGAAACGATGATCTCGCCGATATCCTTGTTGTAGAGATCGCGGATCGAGCGCTTGATCAGGCTGCCTTCCTCATAGACGAGGCAGGGGGCCGTGGAGTTCAGCGTCAGCGTGCGGACGTTTTCCCACAGGCGCATCAGGTATTCGAAGTCGCGCTTGATCTCGACCTTGGTTCGGTTCGCACCCGCGGTGCGCAGGATGACGCCCATGCCCTGCGGCACTTCGAGGCCGCGCGCGATTTCCTTCAGGCGCTTGCGGTCCTGCAGGTTGGTGATCTTGCGGGAGATGCCGCCGCCGCGTGCCGTGTTCGGCATCAGGACAGAGTAGCGGCCGGCCAGCGACAGGTAGGTCGTCAGCGCCGCGCCCTTATTGCCGCGCTCTTCCTTGGCAACCTGGACGAGCAGGATCTGGCGCCGCTTGATGACTTCCTGGATGCGGTACTGCTTGCGCGGCTTGCGGACCTGGCGATCCGGAACCTCTTCCATGGCATCTTCGGCGCCGACGGATTCGATGATTTCCTTTTCGCCATCGTGGCTGTCGTCATCATCATCGTCGTCGTCATGGCGACGACGGCTGTCGACGTCTTCGGAGATCGCGTCGGTATCGACCATCGCGGCCATTTCGCCGCCGTTGCTTTCGTCGCCATCGACGGAAGCGGCAGCCGCTTCTTCCGCAGCCTTGGCCTTGGTTTTGCGGGTGCGCTTCGGCTTTGCCTTGGGCTTTTCGACCGGCACTTCCTCTTCGACCACCGGTTCGGCGGTGACGGCTTCTGCCGGCTGCGCCTCGACTTCGGTCTCCGCTACGACCTCGAGGTCGACGGGAACGGAAAGTTCGCTCGCCGGCGCCGGGGCGGTTTCGACATGTTCGATGTCGTCGTCGCGTCGCGCTTCTTCGGCTTCGGCCTTCAGCAGTGCCTGACGGTCGGCAAGCGGAATCTGGTAGTAGTCGGGGTGAATTTCGGCAAAGGCCAGAAATCCGTGGCGGTTACCGCCGTAGTCGACGAAGGCGGCCTGCAGCGAAGGCTCCACTCTGGTGACCTTCGCCAGATAGATATTGCCGCGGATTTGCTTCTTATGTTCCGACTCGAAGTCGAACTCTTCTATGCGGTTTCCGCGTACGACAACGACGCGCGTCTCCTCGGAGTGAGACGCATCGATAAGCATTTTCTCTGCCATCTAAGCTGTGCTCCTCGGCGCACCAGCGGAACGGGAGACAGACCTGCTTCCTTGGGAAGACTGCCAAACACGTCGGAAGGTGCGCCGGATATGAAAGTTCCTGTTTGGTGCAGGCGATGGTGCAGCAGCCAGACGACAGCCGGAACACCTGTGTCCCGGGGCCGCTCTACTTCTGACCGATACTGCTGAGTCAACATCAATGACCAAACAAGAATGCCAATGTCCAAGGTCTCATGAAGACCCAATGAATTCGCCCGCTTGCGGGCGTTGGTGAAAAATCACCATCAAGAACTCCGGCCACCGCCGGAAATTTGCGATCCAGTGTACGAGGAGGAAATGCAGCGACGGCGGATGAACACCTTGCGACCGCGGAAGTGCGATGCGTTTAACCGGTTGATCCGGTTCGACCACTCCCTGGCGCCAAGCTTTGGAGAAGCTCCGGCTGCCCGGTCGACTGTTCTATCCCGTCAACACTTTCTCCTTGTGACGCTTTTATGTTTTCTATGTCACATTGGCAAGGGAAAAGCCCGTGCCGCCACAATAATGATCGATTCGCTTGTCCACGTGGAGTAGGCCGGCAAATGATGAATCGATGGCGCCGGTGCGAGGTGGAAGATGGCCTTTGTCAAGCTTTGATTAACCATAAGGGTTCATTGATCAAGGTATGCGTTTGGTGGCCGCATCGGCCGCCGTCTGGTTTTGAGAAAGTGGCGGGGAGCCCAAGGTGAAGCCTTTGGCGGTTTGTATGCGCGGTTCGCTGTTGTCGTTGATGTCGCGGATGGGTTGGCGTTTGTTCGGTGCTTCGGTGCTCGTCGGCGGTCTCCTCCTGAGCGTGCCGGCCGCTCGTGCTGCCGAGCCGGGCCCGTTGCTCGCCTTTGGCGCGCGGATCGCCGGCGACGACGCGCGCACCCGGGTCGTCGTCGAGTTCGACCGCAAGCCGGATTTTTCCGTTCATTACGTGGCCGACCCCGTTCGCGTTGTCGTCGACCTGCCGGAAACAGCCTTCGGCCTGAAGGCGGACAGCCTCCAACCGCGCGGCCTGTTCGACGCGATCCGCTACGGCGGCATGGGCGCGGGCAATTCCCGTATCGTTCTTTCCGCGAAGGGGCCTGTTGCGGTAACCCATGCGGAGGTGATCGCGGAGGAGGGGGGCAAGGGCTACCGCCTGGTTATCGACGCCGAACGGGTCGACCAGACGCGCTTCGATGCGCTTCTCGGCGAACAGCAATGGACCGGTTCCGTCGCTGCGACGAAAACCGACAGACCTGTGGCCGTTGCGCCCACCAAGGACGGCGGTCCCTTCATCATCGCGATCGATGCCGGCCACGGCGGCATCGACACCGGTGCGCTTGCCGCCGAGACGAAGACGGAAGAGAAACACGTCACGCTGGCCTTTGCCAAGGATCTCGTCGAGGCCCTGAACAAGGGTGCCGGGATCGAGGCTTTTCTCACCCGCGACAAGGATGTTTTTCTCTCGCTGCCGCAGCGCGTGCAGATTGCCCGGAACAAGGGCGCCAATCTTTTCATCTCGCTCCATGCCGATGCGCTCCGCCAGAAGGACATCCGCGGCGCTACGGTCTATACTATCTCTGACAAGGCGTCGGACCATCTGGCCGCAAGCCTTGCCGCTCGCGAAAACCTTTCGGACGAAATCGCCGGCGTACCGCTTCAGAGCGAGCCCGCGGAGGTCGCCGATATCCTGATCGATTTGACCCGCCGCGAGACGCAGGCCTTTTCCGTCAACATGGCGCGCGCGGTGGTTTCTTCCTTCGAGGGCCAGATCAATCTCATCAACAACCCGCACCGCTTCGCCGGGTTCCGCGTGTTGCAGGCACCCGACGTGCCGTCGATCCTGCTGGAACTGGGCTTCCTGTCGAACAAGGAGGATGAGAAATTGCTGCTGGATCCGGAATGGCGCAAGAAGGTTTCGGAGCGTCTTGCCGTCGCGGTTCGGCGTTATCGCGAGCAGGCGGTTGCCAGCGGCGGCTGACGTTTGAAGGCATGCCCAGGAACGAAGTGATTTGTGTCGCCTTGGTAACAGCGTTATGCTTTTCAACTGGATGCGCACGCGATAATCGGAAACAGCCCTATTTTACGCACATTCCGGGACCTAACCGGAATTGCGCCCGGATTTGTTGAGAAACGAGTTGAAGCCCGGGGTTCCTCGCCATATGAGGAGCCGGGCTTAGCGGGTTGCTGCGAAGCCAGACGATTTCTGACGGAAGAGTTTGGTCGGACTGACGCAATTAAGCCGGCGGGACAGAGCATGGACTGTCGCTCGGCGGTCCGGCAATTGAACGATAATTAAGGTACCGGTATCTGACTGATGATCAGGCTGATTGGATATTTCTTCGGGATTGGTGCGTTTCTGCTGCTTGGCGTGGCTGGAGCCGTGGCGCTTTATCTGGGCGTCGTCACCAAGGATCTACCGGACTACGAGGTGCTGGCGAAATACTCGCCGCCTGTAACGACGCGCTTTCATGCCGGCAATGGCGCGCTGATGGCGGAATATGCCCGTGAGCGGCGTCTCTATCTGCCGATCCAGGCGATTCCTGATCGCGTCAAGGCAGCCTTCATCTCCGCCGAAGACAAAAACTTCTACCAGCATCCGGGTGTCGATATCACAGGTCTCGCCCGCGCTATCGCGGTGAACCTGCAGAACTTCGGTTCCGGCCGTCGCCCGGTTGGCGCATCGACGATCACGCAGCAGGTGGCAAAGAACTTCCTGCTGAGCTCGGACCAGACGATCGACCGCAAGGTCAAGGAAGCGATCCTTTCGTTCCGCATCGAGCAGGCCTACAGCAAGGACCGGATCCTTGAACTCTATCTCAACGAGATCTTCTTCGGCCTGAATTCCTACGGTATTGCCGGTGCGGCGCTGACCTATTTCGACAAGTCGGTAACCGAGCTTACCATTGCCGAGACCGCCTATCTCGCAGCGCTCCCGAAGGGACCGGCCAACTACCATCCGTTCCGCAAGACCGAAGCCGCCATCGAACGCCGCAACTGGGTGATCGACCGCATGGTCGAGAACGGCTACGTCACCAAGGCCGACGGCGAAGAAGCCAAGAAGCAGCCGCTCGGTGTCAACCCGCGCCGCGGCGGCGCGCATCTCTTCGCCTCCGATTTCTTCGCCGAGGAAGTCCGCCGGCAGATCATTCAGAAATACGGCGACAACGCGCTCTATGAGGGCGGCCTGTCGGTTCGCACCTCGCTCGATCCGCGTCTGCAGATCGCGGCCCGTAAGGCGCTGCAGGCGGGTCTGCTGACCTACGACGAGCGCCGCGGCTTCCATGGTCCGGTGAAGTCGATCGAGATCGGTGGCGATTGGGGTGAGCCGCTTGGTGCCGTCGTCGCCTTCAGCGACGTGCCGGAGTGGAAGCTCGCCGTTGTTCTCTCTGTCGACGCACAGGGCGCCGAGATCGGCATCCAGCCGGAGAAGGAAGCATCGGGCAAAATCGTGGCCGAGCGCGTCACCGGACACATCTCCGCCAAGAACATGCAGTGGGCCTACCGTTCGGCGACTGGCGACCGCAAGTCGGCGAAATCCCCCGAAGGCGTCTTCGGCGCCGGCGACGTTGTCTACGTTGAGCCGCTCGCCGAAAAGGGCGAATATCGCCTGCGCCAGCCGCCGAAGGTGCAGGGTGGTCTCGTCGCGATGGATCCGAAGACCGGCCGCGTCCTGGCGATGGTCGGTGGCTTCTCCTATGGCCAGTCGGAATTCAACCGCGCGACGCAGGCGATGCGTCAGCCGGGTTCGTCCTTCAAGCCCTTCGTCTACGCCGCAGCACTCGACAACGGCTACACGCCGGCATCGGTCATTCTCGATGCCCCGATCGAAATCGTCGCGGGCGGTCAGGTCTGGCGTCCTGAAAACTATGGCGGCGGCTCCGCCGGTCCGTCGACGCTGCGCCTCGGCATCGAGAAATCGCGCAACCTGATGACGGTTCGCCTCGCCAACGACATGGGCATGAATCTGGTCGCCGAATATGCCGAACGCTTCGGCATTTACGACAAGATGCCGCCGCTGCTCGCGATGTCGCTGGGCTCCGGCGAAACGACGGTTCTGCGTATGGTCTCGGCCTATTCGGTGCTCGCCAACGGCGGCAAGCAGATCAAGCCGTCGCTGATCGACCGTATTCAGGACCGCTATGGCAAGACGATTTTCCGGCATGAGGACCGCACCTGCGACAACTGCAACGCGGGCGACTGGCAGAGCCAGGAAGAACCCGTCCTGACCGACAATCGCGAGCAGGTGCTCGACCCCATGACCTCCTACCAGATCACGTCGATGATGGAGGGCGTGGTGCTGCGCGGCACGGCCGCCGGCAAGATCAAGCTCGATCGTCCGGTTGCCGGCAAGACCGGCACGACAAATGACGAAAAGGACGCCTGGTTCGTCGGCTACACGCCCGACATGGTTGCCGGCCTCTACCTCGGCTTCGACAATCCGGCCCCGCTCGGCCGCGGTGCCACCGGCGGCAGCCTCGCGGTGCCGATCTTCAACGACTTCATGCAGGAAGCCGTCAAGGACACCCGCCCGAGCAAGTTCGTTGTGCCCGAGGGCATGAGCATGGTCGCCGTCAACCGCAAGACCGGCATGGCCGCCCAAGAGGGTGAGCCGGACACGATCATCGAGGCCTTCAAGCCCGGCACCGGCCCGGCCGACACCTTCTCGGTCATCGGCGGGCTCGATCAATACGTGCCGCCGGAGGAAATCCTGAAGAACTCGCCGCAGGCGAACCAGGCGGTGACCTCGGGCTCCAACGGTCTGTTCTAAGCCTTTCCCCTCTCGCGATGCCCGCCGCCTTTACATCAGCGGCGGGCATCGCTATTTGACGCTCAATTTCATATCGGGTTCACAAGAAGCAGGATTATGCGCAGCGAAATCGAGAACATTGTCGACGAAATCAAGCAGGCCATAAGCCTGCTGAGGAGGCATCTTTGACTGGGATCAGGCGGTAAGACGACTGGACTGGTTGAACAACAAGGCGGAAGATCCGACCTTGTGGAACGATGCTTCGGAAGCACAGAAGCTGATGCGCGAGCGCCAGCAACTCGACGACGGCATCAATGGCCTGCGTCGTTTCGAGCAGCAGCTCAACGACAACATCGAACTCATCGAGCTCGGCGAGGAAGAGGGCGACGCGGCGATCATCGCGGATGCCGAACAGGCGCTGCGTGAACTGCGCAACGAAGCGGCCAAGAAGCAGGTCGAGGCCATGCTTTCCGGCGAGGCCGATCAGAACGACACCTATCTCGAAGTGCATTCCGGCGCCGGCGGTACCGAAAGCCAGGACTGGGCCAACATGCTTCTGCGCATGTACACCCGTTGGTCCGAGCGCCAGGGATATAAGGTCGAGCTTCTTGAAATCCAGGACGGTGAAGAAGCCGGCCTCAAGTCTGCGACGCTGCTCGTCAAGGGCCACAATGCCTATGGTTGGCTGAAGACCGAATCGGGCGTGCATCGCCTCGTTCGCATTTCGCCCTATGACAGCAATGCGCGCCGCCACACCTCGTTCTCGTCGATCTGGGTCTACCCGGTGGTCGACGATTCGATCCAGATCGACATCAACGAGAGTGACTGCCGCATCGACACCTACCGCTCGTCTGGTGCCGGTGGCCAGCACGTCAACACGACCGACTCGGCCGTGCGTATTACGCATATGCCGTCCGGTATCGTCGTGCAGTGCCAGCAGGAGCGCTCACAGCACAAGAACCGGGCCAAGGCCTGGGACATGCTGCGTGCGCGTCTCTACGAGTCGGAGTTGAAGAAGCGCGAAGAGGCGGCAAACGCCGAGGCTGCGTCAAAGACGGATATCGGCTGGGGCCACCAGATCCGCTCCTACGTTCTGCAGCCTTACCAGCTGGTCAAGGACATGCGCACCGGGGTCGAGAGCACCGCACCGGGCGATGTGCTCGACGGCGAGCTCAACGAGTTCATGGAGGCGGCGCTTGCGCACCGTGTCAGCGGTGGCGCGGATGCAGTCGTCGACGATTTGAACTAAGCGTCGTTGCGAGAGTTCTTGAATTGAAGAAGGCCGGGTGTTCGCATCCGGCCTTTTCTTTTGCTCAGTTCGAGGCGCGCTCGACCTTGATGTCGCCGAGATCATCGATGAGCACGGTCCAGGTCTCCGGTTCGCGGGCGGTCGGATCTGTCTTCAGATAGACGGTCGCGAACATGCCCGGCTGCGCGGTGACGCCGGTTGAGGTCTCCGGGCGAATGTCGGTGACATAGGCTTTGAGCGCCGAGAACTCTTCGAGCTCCGCCGAGGAAACCACCACCGGTCCGGCTGGCGTCGCTTCGATCTGCTGCAGATGGACCTGTGCCGTGCCATCCGTCTGGCGAAGCGCGATCAGCTTGTAGTAGCCGCGGCGGGCGTCGGTTTGCTTCTCGGCGGCCGCATTGGGATCGAGTGATGAAAGCGGCGCTCCGCTTTCCTCCCAGTAGCCGGTGCTCGTGACAAAGGTAGCCTGCGGCGGCACGACGTTGGCGTCCTCGGCCCTGGCGCCGGCGGTGCTCACGAACAGGAGAAGCGCGAGGAGGGCGGATCTTTGCATTGGGGATTGTCGTCCTTTCAAACCGCAGCTCCGCTGCCGCTTCGCTCCTACAGCGCCGCGCGTCTTATCAGACGCGCAAAGGTCGCTGTAGCACTTTGAATTGCTGCATGTTTTTGTCCTTTAATCGGCTACGATTAAAGGAAAACATGCAGTAGCCGTCGGAAAACGAGCCGTGGAGGATCATAACATATCGCGCGGAGAACGTGCGTTCAGTTCGAAAATTGCTCGGCCAGGATGCGGTCCGACCAGGAATGATCGGGATCCGAGAGGATGCGCGCCGTCATGTTCTCCGATTCGGCGATCCGCACCTTGACCACCGACTTTACTTCCTGATGGTCCGCCACGGCGTTCACCGGCCGCTTGTCGGCTTCCAGGATTTCGATCTCGACCGTGACATGGTTCGGCAAGAGCGCGCCGCGCCAGCGGCGTGGACGGAAGGCGCTGACCGGCGTCATGGCCAGAAGCGGTGCTTCGAGCGGCAGGATCGGCCCATGGGCGGAGAGGTTGTAGGCGGTGGAACCGGCTGGTGTCGCCACCAGCAGGCCGTCGCAGGTCAGCTCCTGGAGCCTTGTCTTTCCGTCGATGAGGACGCGAAGCTTTGCAGCCTGATAGGACTGGCGGAAGAGGTAGACTTCGTTGATCGCAAGCGCCGTGAAGCTCTCGCCGTAGACGTCGGTCGTCTGCATCTCCAGCGGATGGAACGCGTTCTCGACTGCCTGGCAGATGCGGTCCGTCAGGTTCTCGGTGCTGTACCGGTTCATCAGGAAGCCGACGGAGCCGCGGTTCATGCCGTAGACCAGTTTGCCGCTGTTCATGGTCTGGTGCAGCGTCTGCAGCATGAAGCCGTCGCCGCCGAGCGCTACGATCACATCGGCCTTCGCCGGATCGTTGTCACCATAGATCGCCTTGAGATCAGCCGCAGCCTTTTGCGCCTCCTCCGCAGAAGAGGCGAGGAAGGCGAAGGAGTTGAACGTTCTGGCCATGAAACAGTGGTCCGTTCGATGCGTTGCATGCCGCTAGCGGCGATCTCTGTCCATCGTTTCTGGCATGGCCCGAAGCCGAACGCATCTGAAAAATTGGGAGAATTCGCAATTTTGCTTTACACCGGATGAGATTATGGTAACTCCCACCGCAGCAAGTGCCCTTATAGCTCAGTTGGTAGAGCGGCTGATTTGTAATCAGTAGGTCGGGAGTTCGAGTCTCTCTGGGGGCACCACATCTGCCTTTTTCTGCTGAAATCGCGCATTTTTTGAAGCTTTAACCGCATTCGGATTTGAGACGCGGGGCGAAGCTGCGAATTGAGCAGTCAATCACGTTCAGCAAGGATCGCCATAAGAAAGGCGTGCCGATCCAGGTCGACGAACCGGAAACCGTGCACGGCCACCTCGCGGTCTTTCCAAAGGGTAACGGCGCACGATTGATTCTCGATGCGAGAATATTCGCTCTCGGGAGGCCGCAGGATGCGCCGCTCTTTCATTTCGATACCGAAGACGTGGCTGCGGCACATCATCACGCGGTCGCCCTCGGTGTCGAGATCGTCACGCCGGTGCAATTCGAGCAATGGTTCACGATCCGCGACCCCGACGGCAATGTCTTGATGATTTGCCGGTGCTGAGCGGGACTGCCTCGCGATGTCAGATGTCGAACGAGGGGGCCATGCGCATCGGAACCTCCCGGCATTTCTGCAGGGCGTTGAGAAGGTTTTCGGCGAGATAGTCGATCAGCGCCCGGGTCGCCGGCAGCATGCCCTGGCGAGACGGGAAGACGAGGTGCACCACGACGTCGTTCGAGGTCCATTCCGGCAGCACCGGCACGAGCACGCCGGCGCGGAAGGCGCGCTCGCAGATATGGTCCGGCAACAGCGCCACGCCCATGCCTTCGATCGCGGCGCGTTCGAGGATCAGGAAGTCGCTGCAGCCGATGATCGGACGATGGGAGATTTCCGTCGTGTTTCCGTCGGATGAGACGAGCCGCCAGACGTCGGTCGGGTGTTGTTCGTTCATCGACAGCGTCGCCTGCTGGCTGAGGTTGTCGATGGTGATGTCGCCCGAGCGGGCAAGGAACGTCGGGCTAGCGGCGAGCCGCTCGCGAACCTCGCCGAATTTGCGGATGATCAGCTGATTGTCGGTATCGAGCTGGCCGCGGGCGCGGAGCGCCACATCGATCCGTTCTTCGATCAGGTCGATGCGCCGGTTGGTGGCGGTGATCAGGAGCCGCACGCCGGGATAACGCCGGTGAAACGCCGGCAGGATATCCGCGAGCATCGGGGTGAAGCCGAGTGGGCAGGCGAGCCTGACGGTGCCCGAAGGTTCAGCCCGCACCGCCGCAATTTCGGCTTCGGCGGCCGCGACGCCGTCGAGCAGCCCCTGGCAATGTTCATAGAAAACCCGGCCGATGTCGGTGACACGCAGCTTGCGGGTCGAACGTTCAAGCAACCGCACGCCGAGCTGTTCCTCGAGGCGGGCCACATGTTTGCTGAGTTTGGATTTGGGTATATTGAGATCGCGTGCGGCAGCGCTGAAGCCGTTGTTGCGCACGACGGCGGCAAAGAGCCCGAGATCGTTCAGATCCTGCATTGTCCTGTCTCCGAGGTCCGGATGCTTTGCCCGATTGTTTCCGTCTGGAAACAGTATGTCAAATATCCGCTGGCTTATCGGTCGATTGTTTTCCGCTCATATGTGGAGCACCGCAACGCAAACACAAAGGTGTTCCCATGAACGTTCTTCATATCGACTCTGGTATCCTCGGCGATCACTCGGTTTCCCGTCGCCTGACGGCCGCACTCGCCGCTCAGATCAAGGCTGACCGCCCGGATGCCACCGTGACCTATCGTGATCTCGCCGCCAGCTCGCTCCCGCATTTGACCGGCGCCCAGATCATGGCTCCCGCCGATCTCGCAGGCGTGGATGCCGACCTTGCCGCCGACGTCAAGCTTGGCCGCGACATGCTCGAAGAATTCCTGGCGGCCGACACGGTCGTCATCGGCGCCCCGATGTACAACTTTGGCATCCCGAGCCAGCTGAAAGCCTGGATCGACCGCATCGCCGTCTCCGGCAAGACGTTCCGCTACACCGAAAATGGTCCGGAAGGCCTCGCCAAGGGCAAGAAGATCATCGTCGCCTCGACCCGCGGCGGTCACTACTCCGCCGGCCCGGCCGCCGTCATGGACCACCAGGAATCCTACCTGAAGACGGTCTTCGGCTTCCTGGGCGTCACAGATGTGGAATTTGTCCGTGCCGAAGGTCTCAACCTCAGCGCCGATTCCAAGCAGTTTGCGATCGCTGAGGCTGAAAAGACCATCGCGGAAGGCAACGTCCTTCGCCTGGCGAGCTAACATATAGGTTCAGCGGGTCACTGACGTGATCCGGTGGAGGGGCCCAGGCCCTGCGTGCGGACGGTGCCGGTTGCAAACGCAGCCGGCATTGTCCGTTTTGGGATTTCACAATCTGCTTTATAATGCATCGATGGTGGACCGGCGGACAATTCTGTTGGGCATGACCGCTGCGGTGGCTGCACTGCTCGCCGCCGACGCGGCGCGCGCACACAATTGCACGTGCCGCAACCGCGACGGTTCGAAATATGAGCTCGGACAGATCGCCTGCCTAAGGGTCGACGGCAACGTCTATATGGCGCGCTGCGAAATGAACCTCAACGTCTCCACCTGGAAGAAGCTGCGTGACGGCTGCCCGACGGCGGCCGGCATGAGCACGCCGCTGAGCCCTACGGAGCAATTGGTCAGTTTCTGACGAGGAGCAGCGGCTTGCCGCCCTCATTACGGTCTTTTTCGAAGCCGGAAGGTGTGGCGGTGAACGCGAGCGAGCTGCCGTCTTCGCCGAGCAGGGTTATGCCAAGTCCGTTCGCCGTCCAGCTCTTCAGTTTCAATTTTCTGACGGCGCTATCGCATGGCTCTTCGACGGACAGTGCAAAATTGCCGTCACTGTCGGCAGCCTCCTTAAAGCGCACATGGCAGATGGCGGTTCCGCCCGGCCGTTTCATCTGCCACGCGCCTTTCATGTTTGCCGGCGCCGGCAGATGCGAGATGCCGTCCACCGCGGTTACGAGGGCCAGTCGAGGCCCGTCCTCGCCGTTCGTCAGGAGCGGGGATCCCTCGCTCTCTTCAAAGCGGGCATGGACTTTTCGCAGGACGTCGATCAGCAGCAGGCCGCCGTTCCCGTCGAAATTCCAGGCGGCGACGTCGGCAAGGGTTGGCACACTCTTGGCGCAACCCTCGGCTCCGGTAACTGCGTAGCCGCCGATCGCCTCATCGGCGGTGAGGGTGAGCTTGCATCCTTCGGCGCCATCGAGCGGCGCGACCAGATAGTCGCCCGCCTGCGCCGCGATGATCCCGGGATCGATGTCGCCGGCGGCGAAGGCGGTGTGTGAACCGAGGCAGACTGCACCCAGAACGAGCAGCCGAAACATAGGAACGCGTGACGCAACTGCGACAACCATGGAGCTCTCCGATCCCAACGCGCGGAGATTTCCACAGTCACATTTTCGCGTCAATGCGCCAGCCCTTGCAGCAGTGTGGGATGACGCCGTCGCCCGCTTGGTCGTCGCCATGGGCGGCCGGCTGCGCGTGGATGTCAGCGGTTCAGGAACTGGCGCGCGGCATACATGGCGATTGCTGCCGCGTTCGACACGTTCAGCGACTTGATCGCGCCCGGCATGTCGAGGCGGGCAAGGTCGGTCACGATCGAACGGGTCTTCTGCCGCAGTCCCTTGCCCTCGGAGCCGAGAACGAGCGCGATCTTCTCACCGCTGAATGTTCCTTCAAGCGGCTGCGGTCCTTCCGAATCGAGGCCGATCGTCTGGAAGCCCAGCCGATGGAGTTCTTCGATGGCATCCGCAAGATTGGTGATCTGGATATAGGGAATCATTTCCAGCGCGCCCGAGGCGGATTTGGCGAGAACGCCCGATTCGGTCGGGCTGTGGCGCATGGTGGTGATCAACGCACCGGCATCGAAGGCGACGGCGGAACGCATGATGGCGCCGACATTGTGCGGATCCGTCACTTGGTCGAGCACCAGAATCAGCGGGCAGTCGCGAAGCGCTTCGAGCTTGCGATGCGGCAAGGGGCGCGTCTCGAGCATCACGCCCTGGTGGATCGCATCGGGGCCGAGGATCTTGTCGAGATCCTGCGGCGTCACGGTTTCGACCGGGAAGGGCAGGGCCGAAAGCTCGTCGAGCTCCAATCTTGCAGCGGCGTTCGGCGTCACGCTGAGGCGAACGAACTGGCGCGCCGGATTGTCGAGGGCGGCGCGAACCGTATGCAGGCCGTAGAGCAGAACCTGCTCGGGCGCGAGCTGCGGTGGCTTCCAGTCGGCCGGCGCCTTGCGGCGCTTCTCCTGTTTTGGCGTTGGGATTTCGCCGCGTTCCCGCTTGGCGTCGCGGTGGGCGCGCCTGAGGTTGGCGTAATGGGTGTCCTTGGCGCTCTTGTCGCCGGTGTGATCTTTGCTCATGGGCGTCTTATAGAGGGGTTGCAGGCGTGGCGAAATGGTTTTCGATGAGCGGTCCGGAATTGTCGCTGTGGAGAAATTCGGAAATTTTCCACTGACCCGTGTTGACAGGAGGAAAGAGGGCGGTCATATACCCGGCCACAGATCGAGAGGCGGCAACGACGCGTCGCTGGTTGTCTCACGATCTCAAATGCTTGGTCGAAAGATCCCGACAGAATAATGGAGGGATGCCCGAGTGGTTAAAGGGGACGGACTGTAAATCCGTTGGCTCAGCCTACGTTGGTTCAAATCCAACTCCCTCCACCATTCTGCTTCTGGATCGAAGGCCCGCGGGTATAGCTCAATGGTAGAGCAGCAGCCTTCCAAGCTGAATACGCGGGTTCGATTCCCGCTACCCGCTCCAGCAGCGAACAGCCTCCTTATCCGAATTAATCCGATGCTCCAACGCTTCGCGGTAAGTCATTGTTTGTCTTGCTTGCGGAGCGATCCGTGATTCGCGCATGCCTGCCCTTGTGTCGGCGCTTCAGCGTTCTTACATATCGGCAGGAAAAGGCCGTCGGCGACCGGTCCGGGCGTACGCAATTAAGTCTTGCGCAAATCCCCTGAAACCCTTAAACGGCTCCACAAACCGGCCCTGCCGGCTGATCATTCATACTTGACCACAGGAAACGTACCCATGGCAAAGAGCAAATTTGAGCGCAACAAGCCGCACGTTAACATTGGCACGATTGGCCACGTTGACCATGGCAAGACGTCGCTGACCGCAGCGATCACGNATGGCAAAGAGCAAATTTGAGCGCAACAAGCCGCACGTTAACATTGGCACGATTGGCCACGTTGACCATGGCAAGACGTCGCTGACCGCAGCGATCACGAAGTACTTCGGCGAGTTCAAGGCGTATGACCAGATCGACGCTGCGCCGGAAGAAAAGGCCCGTGGTATCACCATTTCGACGGCCCACGTTGAGTACGAGACGCCGAACCGTCACTACGCTCACGTTGACTGCCCCGGCCACGCCGACTACGTCAAGAACATGATCACCGGTGCKGCYCAGATGGACGGCGCGATCCTGGTTTGCTCGGCTGCTGACGGCCCGATGCCGCAGACCCGCGAGCACATCCTGCTCGCCCGCCAGGTTGGCGTTCCGGCAATCGTCGTGTTCCTCAACAAGGTCGACCAGGTTGACGACGCCGAGCTTCTCGAGCTCGTCGAACTCGAAGTTCGCGAACTTCTGTCGTCCTACGAATTCCCGGGCGACGACATTCCGATCATCAAGGGCTCGGCTCTTGCAGCTCTGGAAGATTCGGACAAGAAGATCGGCGAAGACGCGATCCGCGAGCTGATGGCCGCTGTTGACGCCTACATCCCGACGCCGGAGCGTCCGATCGACCAGCCGTTCCTGATGCCGATCGAAGACGTGTTCTCGATCTCGGGCCGTGGTACGGTTGTGACCGGTCGCGTTGAGCGCGGTATCGTCAAGGTCGGCGAAGAAGTTGAAATCGTCGGCATCCGCGACACGTCGAAGACGACGGTTACGGGCGTTGAAATGTTCCGCAAGCTGCTCGACCAGGGCCAGGCCGGCGACAACATCGGCGCGCTGATCCGTGGTGTTAACCGTGACGGCGTTGAGCGTGGCCAGATCCTGTGCAAGCCGGGTTCGGTCAAGCCGCACAAGAAGTTCATGGCCGAAGCCTACATCCTGACGAAGGAAGAAGGCGGCCGTCATACGCCGTTCTTCACGAACTACCGTCCGCAGTTCTACTTCCGCACGACGGACGTGACGGGCATCGTGACGCTGCCGGAAGGCACGGAAATGGTCATGCCGGGCGACAACGTCACCGTTGCCGTCGAGCTGATCGTTCCGATCGCGATGGAAGAAAAGCTGCGCTTCGCGATCCGCGAAGGCGGCCGTACCGTCGGCGCAGGCATCGT
>NZ_LMJJ01000033.1 GCF_001429285.1 Ensifer sp. Root278 | reverse complement strand
GACTACCCGCGCATGACTCGGGGCCGATGTGGATCGCTACTCCTTCATCGTAATGGACTTGCACCATCTACTCCTTGCCGGTTTGTACCGGCGTTCCCCCCAAATCTGCCCCSGTTACCMCCAGCGTCGTAACCGGGGCACATTTGGTGGCGTCCCTTTCGCGGCCGCTATGTAAGACCTGTGCATAAGCGGGCGATATGAGCCGTCGGCGATGGGTCAAGGATTCCGCCTTGGGCGCAAATCAGATTCGTTTCGGTCATGCCGAAGAAGCGCCTCCCCTCCCCCGAGCACGCCGACACGCTATCGCTGAACGCGTTGCGTTCGCTTGTGACGGGTCTGGTCAGTGAGGTCAGGGAGCTCTCCGCAGAAGTCACGAAGCTTCGCGCCGAGAACGCGGAGCTTCGCGAAGAGAATGCAGCGCTGCGCCAGGAAAACATCCGCCTGAAGGTGGAGAACCAGCTCTTGCGCGACGAGGTCGCCAGACTGAAGAACCTGCCGCCGCGGCCGCCGTTTCGCCAGTCGGGCATGGAGAAGGCGACGGATTTCAAACAGGATGATCCGCCGGCAGCCAAGAAGAAGCCGCGCGGCCCGAAGCTCGACATCAAGCGGGTGAGCCGGGAAGACGTACTCCGCATGACGCCGCCTCCAGGTTCACGTTTCAAGGGCTACAAGAGCTGCCATATCCGGGAACTGATTGTCACAGCTGAACTCGTGCATTACCGGCGCGAATGCTGGCTGACACCGGACGGCAAGATGCTGCTTGCGCCGTTGCCTGCAGGAATCATCGGAAGCTACGGCGCCAACCTGCGACGGTTTTGCCTGATGTTGCACGCGCAAGGACAGGTGACGATGGAGCGGCTGACGACGCTGCTCAACGATGTTGGCGTCGACGTCTCCAAGCGGCAGGTCGTGCGGCTGATGACCCAAGGGCTGGACAGCTTTGTCGCCGAGGATGCGGCGGTGCTGCATGCCGGGTTGCTTTCGGCACCCTATATCACCGTCGACGATACCGGCGCCCGGCATGCGCGCTCCAATTTCCATACGACCCAGATCGGCGGGGCGCAGTTCACCAATTTCCGCACCACGCCCTCCAAGTCCCGGCTGAACTTCCTGTCGCTGCTCAGAGGCAGCTATCAGGACTATGTCCTCAACGACGCCGCCTTCGATTATCTCGATCGCCGTCGCGTCGATCCGGCGCTGGTCGCCAAAATCCGCAGCCATGAACCCAGACGCTTTTGCAACCAGGTGCCATTTCTCGAATATCTGGCGAGCAAAGGCATCGACATTTTCGACCGGCAGGCGATCCGTGTACTGGCGGAAGCCGGCATCTGGGGATCGATCCGCCATCATGGTCTCATCGGTGACACCGTCATCGTTTCCGACGACGCCGGCCAGTTTCGGGTCGGCAATCATGCGCTCTGTTGGGTCCACTCGGAGCGGCTGCTGCAAAAGCTAATGCCGACAACGCCGCGGCAGGTGCGTCTAGTCGAGACGGTGCGCGATCTCGTGTGGCAGTTCTACCGGGCGCTGAAGAACGTCAAACGAAAGCCGCCGCCAGGGCTCACTGCCGCATTCCACCGACGCTTCGACCGTATCTTCTCGCTCAGCACCGGTTACGACGAACTCGATAAACTGCTCGCGCGCCTGTTTCGCCGCAAGGACGAACTGCTCAAGGTGCTGGAACGACCGGGAACGCCGCTCCACACCAATGCGTCGGAGAACGATCTGCGCAGCTTCGTCACCAAGCGCAAGATCTCCGGCGGCACGATGAGCCGCGATGGTCGCGTCGCACGCGACACCATGCTCGGGCTGATGAAGACCTGCCGGAAGCTCGGACTTTCCTTCTGGCACTATCTCGGTGATCGCCTCGGCGTTGATGGCCAGGCCATCCCGCCGTTGGCCACCCTTGTCGCGACCAAAGCCTAGGCGCCCTCCCCTACGAACAGGCATCTTGTACTTCTTCAGCCCATGCTATGATCCATGTCGGTTTTGGTTTGGCGTTTCAAACGCTGAATTGTCATACGGCGGCTGGGTTTACCCGAACAACACCGGTAGATTTATCGCTAACGATTTCAATAGCGCCGCTATTCCGCAGCGACTGCGCGCCTAACTCGGACAGCGACGAAATTCGTTACCGGACCTGCCTGAGGGGGACCGCAGGTCAAGTGGAGCGCGTTATTGGGCGGCGGCGCCTCGCCTCAAGACCCGTGGGTCACCTTGTTTCCGCTTTAGTGCCCACCGAACACCAGTGTCTGCACCGGCAGCATCAGCGCCTGCAAGCGCAGGATCATCGCATGGACGAGACCGACGGTATCGACTACGTGCAGATAGACCCAGCGGCCAGTGCTGATGTCGGGCGACTCCAGTTCATCATGGCTGTTGGTATACGCATTGGCAATGCAGGTGCTGCCCGGAGGCACGTCATCGAGCACGCCGGGATAGAGCGGCTCCATGAAAACGGTCAGCGTGCCGGGCCGCGAAATATTCGCAATATCGATCAGCTGATCGCTGGCGCGCACCTGACCGGCGGCAATCACATCCTGCACCTCGGTGACGACGAGCGGGATGATGGTGAAAGGCTTGCCGACGCAGGTCGCCTCGCCGATCATGCCGACCTTGATCACTTGCGTCTCGATCTGGCCGAAGCCGGCAACCAGCCACGGCTTGCCACCGTTACCTTCAGGCACCAGAACGCCCGCCGGCCGCAACATTGGATTGACCACTTCGCCGACCCGGAGGGTGAACTGCTGCAGCGTGCCAGACACGCCGGCGCGCACGGTGGTCTTAGTGATATCGACCTCCGCCTGCTTCAAGGCCGCTTCGGCGCTGGCCTTCTGCGAGGGCAGTAGCGACTGGAGCTTGGTCTCCAGCGTCTGCTTGTTGGACTGGGCGGCGGTAAGCGCACCCTTGCTACCTTCCAGTGCGACTTGTCGACGCTCGATCTCGCGCCGTGCGACGACATTTGGGTTCAGCTTGTTCAGTTCGACCTGGGTCTCGTATTCGTCCTGGGCCTGCTGCACCGCCGCCTGTGCCTGCACAATCGCGCCATCGGCAGCGACCAGCTCGGTGCGCGAGACAGTCATCTCGGCATCGACTTCGGCGATCTGTCGACGGGCAACCTCGGCGGCGGCTTCCTCTTCCGAGCTGTCGAGCTTGAACAGGGGCTGGCCGGCCTCCACCTTGTCGAAGGCAGTGACATAGATTTCGGAGACCCGTCCGCTGGTCTCGGGAAGCACCGCGACGGTGCGGAACGCCGCGTTCACATGCGACGTCGACGGATGGAAGTAAAAGATCAGCGTGATCAAGGAGATCGTCAGGAGGATGCAGGCGGTGATCCCGTAGCGCAGTTCGAACCAGACGGAATAGATCGTGATCTCTTTGCCGAACCGCTTGCCCTGGGCATAACGGCGGTAGAGATAGTCCGGCAGGATTGTCAGCATCGAGCATAGCATGAATTCAAACATGGCTCAGGCTTTCCCTCCCACGGACGACTGATCTACAACGGGCACGGATGGCTTGCCACGGCTTCGAGTTCCACCGATGCCGGCGGCGTTTCGATCTGGCCGGCTCCGGTGAGCGGGAGATCGACGAGAGCGGATCATGAAGTCACGGCGACATCGAACAGCATGTCGCTCTCCTGAGCGGTGATCAACGGCGGCAGGTGGTGAATGGCAGTTGGATGGAATGCTGTCGGACATTGCCCGTCACCGAGAGCAGATGGATCAGGAGGCTGCAGATTAGCACAGTCTCAGTAAACGCAAGAGATACTTGCGGGAATCAAGCTGGCCAGGCCCCGGGAAATCATCTTCGTGATGCCGCGAGCACGTCAATCACCTCAAGGCATCCGGGCTTTGAGAAACCCCTCCCTCTTCGCCGTGAAGCCGTTAGGTTGCCTATCTCATCAGCATCGCCAGAAAATCTGCCCCCGTTACCCCAGCGTCGCACTTCCTGCGCAAATTTATCAACAATTAACCATATGAATTAACGTCTTTAATTACACAAACGGAAGCCAATTTACCTCATACTTCCGTCATGTGGACGTCAATTTCGGCGCCAACTCACTATCGATAGGGTTCAAGTATCAATAGTGATGGGTTTGGAGGCGCAAATGCCTGATGTCGGTCGTCCGGGATAACCGGAAACGCCTGGTTTTTCGGGCTTCTCGGGTGCCGTAGCCCGGGATGACCGGACTCCCCAAGACGGAACTCGCCGGGCGGCGGCGGCGCACATGGCCCGTCCCCTTTACCGAATTTGAGCTCCGATGCGTTTCAGCGGCCCCCTCCTCTCGTGGGCCATCTCCGAAACCGCTATCTTTCCAGCGTTTCCGCCACAGAAGCCCGCTGGCGCGCGTTTACCACTGTGGATGCCCCGTTGCTCATCCCGGGTGACGATTTGAGTCTGGCGGGCTTCAATTTGATGCATAAAACACGCTTGCAACCGACCAATTTCTCACGCATTCCTTATCTGTACAAAGCCTTTTGAAACGAGGCCGTTAAAAAGCGATGGCGAAGCGACAAACCGTTAACGTCCAACAGCCACTCAAGCGGCTGATCGGCTACGCCCGCGTCTCGACCGACGACCAGGTCCACGATGCTCA
>NZ_LMJJ01000032.1 GCF_001429285.1 Ensifer sp. Root278 | reverse complement strand
ATCAAAGCGGCGCGCGACGGCGTGCAGGATGGCTCGACCAGGAACTGCGTCAGCCGCAGGCCCTCTGCGGCGAGCTGGTCGATGCGCGGCGTCGGCGAGCCGCGCAGCTCCCCGCCGCCGTAGACGCCGATGTCG
The DNA here is from genome assembly GCF_001429285.1 of Ensifer sp. Root278. Lineage (GTDB taxonomy): Bacteria > Pseudomonadota > Alphaproteobacteria > Rhizobiales > Rhizobiaceae > Ensifer. The sequence continues at coordinate 5,721 of NZ_LMJJ01000032.1, read as the reverse complement.
CCGTAGCCGACGTTGTCGGCGAGAATGAACAGGATGTTTGGCGCCGATTGCTGCGCAAATGCGGTTTCGACAAGCAACGAAGGAGCAATGAGACAGGAGCCGATCGCCAATGCTTCGCGCATTCGCCGCCAAAATCTGAGCCATTTCATGCTGCGTCTCCACGTGTTGGCTATCGATCCGAAACGCCGCAACGTTAGCGTCTGATCGCCGCTCCTATTGCCTGCCGCGATGCACTCTCCGTTGCCCTCATGTCATGCGCCAAAATACAACCCCTGCCTATCGCCCCTTGGAGAAGCGGGTCCAACCTCTTCAATCGCCTGACGAAGCGGTTAATGCTCTGTTGACGGCGCTGATCAACAATTCGGCTGGGAACGGCTTGTGCAGATACGCCACGCAGCCCGACTTGACTGCCTCCAGTTCCAGCGCCTCATCCTCCACGGCGGTTATGAAGATGACCGAGAGATTGACACCGGAGGCCTTGAGGCGGTGCCAGAGCTCGACGCCGGACATGCCACCCAAGTGGATATCGAGCACCACACAGCCAATCCGGCTTGCATTGGCACGCCTGAGAAAGGCCTCCGCGGACGAATGTCCTTCGGTCGCAAAACCATTTGCGTTCAACAATCGTTCGACGCTCCTGCGCATGCTCGGATCGTCTTCGACGACAGCGACGGTGCGGGGTGGGCTTTCCAATTGACGCCTTTCTGGAGCCAATGCGAAAAGCATGACCAGCCCCGATCATGACGATATGACCGACGTCGAGGGCTGGCTATTGTCCTTTGGTGAAGCGGTCCGTTCTGTGAGCTACCGTCGCAGCGGATCCGCCGTGGCATCGACAAGCCCTAGTCTCTCGGCGATCGACACCGTCTCCGCCAGCGACCGCGCCCCCAGCTTTTCCATGACGTTGTGACGGTGTGCCTTGACCGTCCGTTCGGAGGTACCGAGCGCATAGGCAATCTGCTTGTTGAGCTTGCCCCGGACGATCAGGCCAAAAACTTCGAGTTCCCGCGGCGTCAGGTTCGCCAGACGCGCCCGGAGTCCATGAATGCGATCCTGCTCGCGACACCGTGTTTCGCATCGGTGCAACGCCCGCTCGACGGCCTCCAGCAGCGCCTCCCTCGGGGCCGGCTTCTCCAGGAAATCCTCAGCGCCAGCCTTCATCGCTCGAACGCTTGCCCTGATGTCGCCTTGCCCCGTCAGAAACACGATCGGTAGCAGCGGCGCTTTCTCGGCCAACCTATCCTGCAGCTCCAGCCCGCTTAGGCCAGGTAGACCAAGGTCGAGTAGGACGCAGCCATGTTCGCAGTCCGGAAATTGCGCGAGAAACTGATCGCCGGATTCATAGAGAGCCACGCGGAAACCGGACGCCCAAAGCAGCCTTCCAACTGCGGTGCGGAAGGATTGGTCATCATCGATGATATGAACGACGGGTTCCAATTGCTTCACCCACTTCGTGCGAGAGGTAGCACAATGCGGAAAACTGCTCCGCCTTCCGGGCGGTTGGCCGCCCAGATCTTGCCGCCGTAGGTCTCGACTATCGCTCGCGCGATGGAAAGCCCAAGCCCTGTCCCGGCGGGCTTTGTAGTATAGAACGGCTCGAAAACACTGGCGAGTTGTTCGTCGGGGATGCCGCTGCCCGTATCGGAAATCGACAGCTCCACCTTGGATTCCCTCGTCAGCGTTGTCTCAAGCATCAGCCTCCTTTCAGCCGTCACCACGTCCACCATTGCGTCCATCGCGTTGGTCGCGAGGTTGAGAATGACCTGCTGGACATGAACCTTGTCGGCTCGCACCGGCAGCTCCCGTGGGGCATGGTTGGAACTGACAACAACGCCTCTTCGCGCGGCCTCGCCGTGGAGGATCCTTATCGCGCTCGTCGTCACGTCATTGAGATCGAACTCCTGCCAATCGATCTCGCCGCGTTTCTTAAGCAGACCCCTCATCCGGGAAATGACGTCATGTGCGCGCTGATCGTCGTCCTGAATGTCAACAAGGATCTGCTCGATCAGCTTGAGATCGGGCCGCTCGGACTGAAGGATGACTGCCGCCGCCTCGGCATTGCTGCGGATGGCACCCAGCGGCTGGTTGAGTTCGTGGGCGATCGATGCGGAGAGCGCGCCGGCGGTCGCGGACTGGTTGAGATGAACCACTTCGAGGAGACGAAGGCGTGATTCGGTCTCCGCGGCCCGGCGGCGGCGGCGTTCGACAAGGAGTCCGAAGATGACGGTGCCCTGTGCCGTGATGACGGCAAGTGCGGTGACTGTGGCGAGCCAGTACTGTTCCCAGAAGGTCGGCTCTTTGAACGTCTGGATTGCGCCCGGAGGAAGGTTCTTCTGCGACAACCCCCAGCGTTGGAGCTGCCTCGCGTCTGCGACATAGGTTTGGGGGGACTCGCGACTGGAAACGGGCTTGCCAGCAATGGCATCCAGTGCGAGGTCGGCCACGGTCTTTCCCAGCGACTCGAACGTGACCACGCTGCCCCCGACGACACCGTAGTCGATATAAGTGAGATACGGACCGTAAATCGGGGCGTTGGCAGTCTCCGAAATCTGTTTGACCGCTTCGCGCGGAACGAAATTGCGGCCGTCGCGATCCTTGAAGATCGTTAGCGCCAGGACGATGCTGTCACTTGGAAATTCGGCGGCCCGCCTGGTGAACTCGTCGATCGTCAAGTCCTCCAGATAGGTCGTCTCGTAATCCCTGGAGAAAGCCGCAAGATCGGCCCGCGCTGTGGCGAGCCACGAACGGTCGAATTCTGATGAGCCCCCGATAATGAAGAGATGACGCGCCGCCGGCTGGAGTCCGCGCGCCATCTCCGCAGTCTTGACGATGTGAAACTCGCTGAAGGCTCCGACCACATCGCTGGGCAGGCCCATTTCTTCGGCGGTGGATCTGCTGAAGCCGGCGACGATTATCCTTGCACCGTCCGCAAGGTTCTTGCGGTTCGCAGAGATGAACCGCGCCGATTCTTCGCCGAGCGCAATCACCACATCAGGGCGACGATCCGCATACTTGGCCGAAAGATATCCGGACATTCGGCCGACGTGCTCCGACTCCGGAAATCTCGAAAGATCGAGAAATTCGGAGAAGAGATCGATCCTTCCTTTGGTCGCGTCGAGCAGACGCGTCCTCACGGCCTCTCCGGCCGCGGTCGTCGCGGCTATTCGTTCGTCATATGGGTAGAGAATGAGAACACGTGGATCCCGGCCCACGATCTCCTTAGACGCGGATGGCACCGCAGCAATCGATACAAGAAATATGCAGCAGAGAGCCGCTCGCCACCCGAGCCGGCGCGATCGTATCTTCCAATTGCGCACCAAGCCCATCCCTTGCCCCGAGAAGCTCATCGACAAATAGCAAAGCCGCGTCGCCCTTACAACTCACCCAATGGAGTCAAGAAGATCACAATCTGTAATGGTTGCCCCAAGGTACAATATCGCTGCGGCTCGCCGTTCGGTAGGGTGCTCGCCACGAGTGTCGTTCGTAACCCGCACGGAGGCTCGGGGTGGATGCCGTTCCGATCGAAAGGCGTCAGAATTTCGATATTGCTCCAGTTGTTTCGATTGATTTTGAGTGAGTAAGCGCACCGCGGCGTTTGTCTCCGTGCGCCTGGGTGAAGCACCGTTCGACCGGAGATCTCAACGGAGGACTCGAAATGAAGCGTAGGATCATCTGCGGTGTTGGAGCATTGGCTGCTTCAACCGTTCTCTGGTGTACCGCATTCCCCCTGCAAGCCCAGGAAGCACAAACGAAGCCCAACATTCTCTTCATCGTCTCCGACGACACGGGCTATGGCGATCTGGGTCCCTATGGCGGCGGCGAAGGTCGCGGCATGCCAACTCCTAGCATTGACCGATTGGCCGACGAAGGCATGACGTTTTTTTCCTTCTATGCCCAGCCAAGTTGCACGCCTGGCCGCGCAGCCATGCAGACCGGGCGCATTCCGAACCGCAGCGGGATGACCACCGTGGCCTTCCAGGGCCAGGGTGGTGGTCTGCCGGCAGCCGAATGGACGCTTGCGTCCGTTCTAAAGCGAGGCGGCTACCAAACCTATTTCACCGGCAAATGGCATCTTGGCGAGGCAGACTATGCGATGCCCACCGCACAGGGCTACGACGAAATGAAATATGTCGGCCTTTACCACCTCAACGCCTACACCTATGCCGATCCGACCTGGTTCCCGGACATGGATCCGGAACTCAGGGCCATGTTCCAGAAGGTGACCAAAGGAGCGCTGTCCGGCAAAGCCGGCGGGCCGGTGACCGAGGACTTCAAGATCAACGGCCAGTACGTCGACACGCCGGTGATCGACGGCAAGGAGGGCGTTGTCGGCATCCCCTATTTCGACGGTTATGTCGAAAAGGCGGCACTCGAATTCCTTGATGCGGCTGCCAAGAAGCCCGATCAACCGTTCTTCATCAACGTGAATTTCATGAAGGTGCACCAGCCGAACCTTCCTGCTCCCGAGTTCCAGCACAAGTCCCTATCGAAGAGCAAATATGCGGACTCAGTCGTGGAACTCGACACGCACATCGGCAGGATCATGGACAAGCTCCGTGAAACCGGTCTCGACAGTAACACCCTGGTCTTTTACACGACGGACAACGGAGCCTGGCAGGACGTTTATCCGGATGCCGGATATACGCCGTTCCGCGGCAGCAAGGGCACTTTGCGCGAGGGCGGCAATCGCGTTCCCGCGATCGCCGTGTGGCCCGGCAAAATCAAGCCGCGGGCAAAGAATCACGACATCGTCGGCGGCCTCGATCTTATGGCGACATTCGCCGCAATTGGCGGGGTGCCGCTGCCCGATAAGGACCGGGAAGACAAGCCAATCATCTTCGACAGCTATGACATGTCGCCGATCCTTCTTGGCAACGGCAAGTCTGCGCGCAAATCATGGTTCTACTTTACCGAGAACGAGCTCTCCCCCGGAGCGATTCGCGTCAACAACTACAAGTTCGCGTTCAACATCCGTGGCGATGACGGAGCCTCGACCGGTGGGCTGGCTGTCGACTCGAACCTCGGCTGGAAGGGCGCGGAGAAATATGTCGCCACCGTGCCTCAGGTGTTTGACCTGTGGCAGGACCCGCAGGAGCGCTACGACATTTTCATGAATAACTTTACCGAGCGGACCTGGATGGGCGTGGTCATGGGTGAAGAATTGAAGAAGATCATGGCCACCTACGTGGAATACCCTCCGCGCAAGCTGCAAAGCTTTGGATACACAGGTCCGCTCACGCTTTCGAACTATGAGCGCTTCCAGTGGGTTCGCGAGGAGCTTGCAAAGGGAGGCGTGAACATTCCCTTGCCGACCGGCAATTGACCTTCGCGCGGCGGCCCTGGGCAAACTGGGGCCGCCACTTTCGTCCTGTCGGCGGATTCCAGAACGCGCAGGCAGCGAGACGAGTGGCGTTCGCATAGGCAGCGATTACGTGAACTGGGCGTAATTCCAATTTCAACGGATAGCAGACGCGAATGCTCCGGCGTCCTTCCGGCGCATCCGTCAATACAAGGTTTTAAACGCGCACGCCGAATTTCGATGGGTTGCCCTCTCATGCGTCCGGGTGAAAACCACCGAACGGAAGATGTGTATTCACCGGAGGAGCTGAAAATGATCCGCAAGAGCCTTAGTTACAGTCTCGGTGCGTTGACGACTGTGGCGTTTCTCTGGGGCGCGATCGCCCCGGCGCAAGCTCAGGAGACGAGAAAGCCGAACATCCT
>NZ_LMJJ01000031.1 GCF_001429285.1 Ensifer sp. Root278 | reverse complement strand
CAGGATGTTCGGCTTTCTCGTCTCCTGAGCTTGCGCCGGGGCGATCGCGCCCCAGAGAAACGCCACAGTCGTCAACGCACCGAGACTGTAACTAAGGCTTTTGCGGATCATTTTCAGCTCCTCCGGTGAATACACATCTCCCGTTCGGAAGATATCCGTTGCGGTGGCCTTCGCGCTGGAGCGCCGCGCGTTCAAGGGGGAGCGCACAAAGGACACTCTGGACGCATGGACGACAATCCATCGAAATTCGGCGACCGCATGTAAAACCTTGCATTGACGGATGCGCCGAAAGCACGCCGGAGCATTCGCGTCTGCTGTCCGTTGAAATTGGAATTATGCCCAGTTCACGTAATCGCTACCTATGCGAACGCCACCCATCGCATCGAAGCCTAGTCAGGATTGCGCCTCAGCGATATTGTCCTTTGGGGCAGCGCATGAACGGCTGCGTGTCCGTCCATTCGGGATGGGAAGCTGCCTCGGCCTTCACGCGGTCGAGTGCGAAGGCGAGTTGGGTGTACATCGGATGCTCGACCCACAGCGTGGCGTCATTGTCGAAAACGGCGATGCGCTCCGGTTCGGGAGCGAAGTCGGGCGAGTTTTCCTTGGTCACCTTCTCGACGAAGGCGACGATGGCCGCCTTCGGGACGGTGTCATTCCACGACGGCAGCGGAGCGGTCTGGGCCTGCGCCGAGGCAACAACAAACAACGTTGCCAGGCCAAGCACGACTCCGCCGGCCAGTCTGAGGAAGTTACGTCCCAAAGTCATAACGACCCCTCCATCGGTTAGGTGTCCAGATTCCCGCATCGTCCCTTGAGACATGCGGAGGACTGTGCCTTGAAACCAGACGGGCGGCCCTGGAAAACCGCCCGTCGTGTTGAGCGGGCCTTCTAGTTACCTGGCTTGTTCTTAATTGCGGCGTCGATCTGCTTCTTGACAGCATCAAGATTGAACGAAGCCGGGTCTTGCATCGGCGGATAGTCAATCGCCGTGAGCGCCAGTTTTGCGACCTCCTGCTGGACGCTGACGAACCGCCAGAACTCGCGTGCGAAGAAGTCATTCATATAGCCTCCGCCGAGGTCATTGAGGCTTTGGCCGCCGATCGATGGTGTCCGCTCGAATGGGTCCTGGCGGATATTCACCATAGTGGGCATGTCCGTTGTGACCTTCCCACCGGGCCAGCCCTGCGGCTGTTGGAAGAACTGGAACTTGAAGTTGTCGATGCGAACCGCCCCCAGAGAAGGGCCGCCGAAGTAGAAAAATTCATGCCGTGCGGATGGGGATTTGCCCACCAGCAGGTCCAACTGATTGTAGCCATCAAGGTGATTCTTGTAGGTCCTGTCGCCCAGCTTCACACCCTTGAGCAACTGCTCAGTGATCTCGGTGTTGCCAGCTGCCGCCGCCAGCGTGGGGAACCAATCCAGAGCGGAGAAGATGCCGTTCTCGACAGTGCCCGGCCTGACTTTACCCGGCCAGCGGATGATTGCCGGTGCCCGAAAGCCGCCTTCCATCACCGTACCCTTGGTGCCCTTGAACGGGGTCATGCCACCGTCGGGCCAGGTAAACACCTCCGCCCCATTGTCAGTTGTAAAGATGACGATGGTGTTGTCGGTCTCGCCCGCATCCTCCACACACTTCATGATGGCGCCGACGCTGTCATCCAGTTGCGCCATGCCGGCTTCTTCGAGGCCGTAATTGCTGTCGCTGTTCATGAGCGCCTGGTATTTTGGCGACAGAAACGTCCAGACGTGCATGCGCGTCGTGTTGTGCCAGACAAAGAACGGTTTGCCGTCAGTCTTGGCCTTGTCCATGAAGTCGCACGAGGCCTTGACCAGCACTTCGTCGAACGTCCCCATGTCGTACTTTGCCTTGGGCGTGATGTCATGCATGTTCGGCACGTTGGTCATGTCGGCGAATGGCGCCAGAGGTCCCTCGTCGACGATCCGCTGCTTGCCGATCTTGCCCCAACGCGGCTGCTCGGTCGTGTCGTCCGTGTCCGTTGCAAAGCTGTGGACCAAATTGCGCGGCCCCACTTTGTCCCGGTACGATTGGTCATTCGGGAACGAATACCAGTAGGGGTCTGACATCGCATCGAGGTGATACAGGTACCCGAAGAACTCATCGAAGCCATGCAGCGTTGGCAGGAACTTGTTCAAATCGCCGAGATGGTTCTTACCGAATTGACCGGTGGCGTAGCCCTCGGTCTTGAGGGCGGCGGCAATGGTTGCGGCCTTGTCCGGCATGCCGACGTCTGCCCCCGCTTGTCCGACCGTCGTCAAGCCGGTGCGCAACGGGATTTCACCTGTGATGAAGCTTGCTCGGCCCGCAGTGCAGCTCGCTTCCGCGTAGTAGTCGGTAAATAGCATGCCCTCGGAGGCAAGCTTGTCGAGGTTCGGCGTCTTCCCGGACATGATGCCCCGGTGATAGGCGCCAATGTTGAACCAGCCAACATCATCGCCCATGATGACGACAATGTTGGGTTTTTGCTGATCTTGCGCGGCTGCCGGCATGATTGCTGCTGAGGCAACAAAAGTGGAAGCCAGCAGACCAAACCAGATGTTTTTCATCTTGCTCATGGTCTCGATTCCCTCCCTGGCTGCCCGAAATGGGCCGGCAGCCTGCGCCCCATATGGCAACGCCTCATGCCGCATCTTCCAGTTATCGCAGGCGGGTCGATTGTTATCGTCGACACAGCGGAGCAGTTTCCTCGAAGGGACTTCTCAGCGTGCGTGTCCGACACTTCTCCTCAACGCACCAAGACCATAATTTATGGTTGTGCGACTCATTGCCGGTCCCCCCGACGAACGTGTGATGACGCACTCTGCCAGCCGAAGATAGCTGACGGTGGCCTGACCACATGCAGACCTTGCATTGATGGATGCACCGAAGCACGCCGCGCGTCTGTTGTCGTCGAAACTGGAACTACGCCGAGTTCACGCAATTGCTACTTACGCGAAAGCTATTCATCGCATCGCAGCCTAGTCAGGAACGCGCCTCGGCGGTATTGTCCTTTGGGGCAGCGCGCACGAGTTGGCGCGGTATGGATCGGTCAGCAATCGCATTGGGTGTGGAAGCCGTACGCAGGGCAGGAAGGTTTCGGCGCGGGGGCCGGACTAATTTTTGAAATAGTTGAACGCCGACGGGCAGTCGCCCCGGCCGCATCGTCACCTCCGAACGCATTGACGGAGAATGGCGCAAAGGACGTTCAATATGGCTCGTGCATCGACGAAACCATCGAGCCCGTTCACCCGGATCGCATCCGCATTTCGTTGCCTTCTGTTGCTCTTGATCATTGTGATGGCCGAGCCCTTGTCGGCGGAGATCGTGGACCAGGTGCCACGCATCCTCATCCTCTATCCCTATGACGAGAAAATCCCGGCAACGACCATTGCTGGCGAGACCCTGAGACATCGACTGCAGCAGGCGACAATGGGCAAGGTCGATCTGTTCTCGGAATTTCTCGATCTTTCCAGATTCCCCGAGAAGGTTCACATCGACCGGATGGCGCGATATCTCAGTGAGAAATACGCCGACCGACGTCCGGATGTAGTGATTGCGCTTGGTGAGGAGGCAACGGGCTTCATCGTCAAGTACCGGCATGCGATCGCCCCGGATGCGAAGATCGTGTTCTGCTGCTTCAGCAGCGCGGACGCCGTGAAGTTGAGTCTGCCGAGCGACGTCGTCGGGGCTTTCAGCGAGTATGACATCGCAAAAACCCTTCTCATGGCGCGCGGTCTCCAGCCGGAAGCCCGCGATCTCGTCATCATCGGCGGGTCCTCGGATTTCGACCGCTCCTGGCTTGCGACGGCGCGCTCGGATCTCCCCGGCCCCGCAAGCGGTCTTAAAACGACCTACGTCGAGGATTTGACCATCGATGAATTCGCAGACCGCGCCTCGCGTGTGCCGGAAGGGAGCATCATTCTGGTTCTGACCGTCTTTACCGATCGCAGCGGCAGGAACTTCATTCCGCGCAACGCGCTCGAACGGATTGCCGCCAAGGCGAGCGCTCCCGTCTACGGTCCCTATTCCACGTATATCGGCCATGGCGCCGTCGGCGGTAATACCGTCACCTTCGAGTCGGTCGGAACGGCGGTCGCCGAACTCGCCCTCGACGCGATCGCGGGAAAACCGATCGCCAGCGTCAACGTGCCGAAAACCTTTGTCGCCGATGCGAGAGAGTTGACGCGCTGGGGCTTGCCGGAGAGCGGGCTTCCTGCCGGAACCGTCCTGAGCTTCAAGGAGAAGAGCCTCTGGGAGGAATACTGGGCGGCGATCATCGGCATCGTTGCAGCGCTTGCGCTTCAGGGGGCGATCATCACGGTGCTTCTGGTCGAGCGGCAGCGCCGGCTGGCCGCGGAGCAGGAAGCGCGGCTTCGTCTGCTCGAACTCGTGCATCTCAACCAGTCGGCAACGGCGGGAGCCCTGTCGGCATCGATCGCCCATGAACTGAACCAGCCGCTCGGAGCGATCCGCAGCAATGTCGATGCCCTCGAAATCCTGCTTCGGAAAGAGCAGCCGGATCTCGACCTCATCCGGCAGATTCTCATCGACATCCGCGAGGACGACCAGCGCGCCAGCGATATCATTGTTCGACTGCGGGGACTGCTGAAGAAGCGAAGCGAGATCGACTGGCAGGAATTCGACCTGAATGAGGTGGTCAACAGCGCGATCCATATCCTCCACGCCGAGGCGGGACAAAAAAGCATCGTCGTCAGCTCCAGCGACCCGACCCGGGCGCTGCCGGTGCGGGCCGACAAGGTACATCTCCAGCAAGTCATTCTCAACCTCGCCACCAATGCGATGGACGCCATGGTCGATGCGGCGACGACCGAGCGGAAGCTGGTCTTTCGGACGGCGCTGATCGAGAATTCCGAGGTCGAGCTGTCGATCTCCGATACCGGCCGCGGCATCCCGAGCGACCAGCTCGACCATGTTTTCCATGCGTTCTACACGACCAAGCCGACAGGCACCGGGCTGGGTCTCTCGATCGCCCGCGCGATTATCGAAACCTATGGCGGCAAGATATGGGCGGACAATCGTGCCGAAGGCGGCGCCGTGTTTCGTTTCGTCCTGCCGCTTGCTCAGCACGGATGACCCAATTGGAACCCATCATTCATATCGTCGACGACGACAACTCCTATCGCACCGCGCTGGCACGGTTGATGGAGGCATCCGGCTATCGCGTCGTCACCTACGGCTCGGGCGAAGAGCTTTTGGCCAACCTGTCGGGCTCCGACCCCGGATGCATCCTCCTCGACCTGCAGATGCCAGGTCTGAGCGGGCTCGAGTTGCAGGACCGGCTCACCGAGAAAGCACCACTGCTGCCGATCGTGTTTCTGACGGGGCGAGGCGACATCAAGGCGAGCGTCCGGGCGATGAAGGCCGGCGCCGAAGATTTCCTGGAGAAACCGGCCTCGAGGGAGGCGTTGCTGGGGGCCGTCGAGCGGGCGCTGCTTCGCTCAGAGATACGGCGCGCCGAACACGATCGCGTCCATACACTCCAGGCGCGTCTGGACGCCCTGACGCCACGCGAGTTCGACGTTTTCGGCCTGATCGTCCGCGGCAAGCTCAATAAGCAGATCGCTTACGAACTCGGCACCTCCGAACGAACCGTCAAGGCGCACCGGCACAACGTCATGGAAAAGCTTGGCGTGCATTCGCTGGCCGAGGCCGTGTCGATCGCAGAGAGACTGGGACTTCTCGACCTGACAGCAAAACCGTCTGATGATGCGCACGGTGCTGTTCGCCGCGCTTCCCCATAGGACAATATCCAGCCTTCGACGTTGGTCATACGATCGTCATGATCGGGGCTGGACATGCCTTTCCGCATGGGCCTCAGAAAGGCATCCCTTGGAAAGCCAACCACGCAAAGTGGCCGTCGTGGAAGACGATCCGAGCATGCGCAAGAGCGTCGCGCGGCTGTTGAACGCGCATGGTTTCGCGACGGAAGGATATGCCTCGGCCGAGGCCTTTCTGAACCGCGCCACGTCGAGCGAGATCGGCTGCATCGTGCTCGATGTCCATCTCGGCGGCATATCCGGCATCGAACTCTGGCACCGGCTGAAGGACGGCGGCTCGAAGATAAAGGTCATCTTCATCACCGCCGTCGACGATCAGGCGCTCGAACAGGAGGCGGTCAAAGCGGGCTGCGTCGCCTATCTGCACAAGCCGTTCCCGGCCGAATCCCTGATCGACGCCATCGAAAGGGCGATGACGGTTTCGCCCGACGATTGAATGACGAGCCAGCGGAAGCCGCTCCGAAGCAGCACTCGCGGACGGCGGTTTCGAAAGGGGAGACGAAACATGAAGTGGCTCGGACCGTGGCGGGGAATGTGCTTTGTATTGGCGATCGGCTCCTGTCTCGTTGCCAATGCGTTGCCTGTCGGAACAGCATCTGCGCAGCAATCGACGCCAAACATCCTCTTCGTTCTCGCCGACAACGTCGGCTACGGCGACATCGGCGTCTACGGCGGCGGGGAGCTGCGCGGGTCGCCGACGCCGCGCATCGACCAGCTCGCCGCAGAGGGCCTGCGGCTGACGCAGTTCCTGGTCGAGCCATCCTGCACGCCGTCGCGCGCCGCTTTGAT
>NZ_LMJJ01000030.1 GCF_001429285.1 Ensifer sp. Root278 | reverse complement strand
GTCTCCTGAACGATGGCGAGCTTCTCGGCCGTCGACCAGCGACGGCGGCGCTCAGGGCCGGACAGCACTTCTATCTTCGGGTTGTGACTACTCATAATGGGGACATTACTCCTCACACTTAACAAGTGGGAGATCATGTCCGGGGATTTATGGGGCCATTACAGTTCCGGACTTCAGCACGGAGACGCCGACTACGCCTTGAGGGGTGCCTTGCCATTGCCTGGATAAAGCAGCCCGCGCTCGCGAGATCGCGAAGCAGTTTTGCATTTTGGCGAAGCCTCTTAGCGGCCTTTGCCGAAGAGGAAGAAATCCCGCAGTCGCCGGCGCAGGATGTAGGACCAGGGCACCTCGGCACCGATCGCCTCGTAGCCGGCTTGCGTCAGCGAGAACTCGACACGGCCGCCGTCTCCTTCTCTTCGGGTAATGTATTGCATGTTGAGGGCGCGAAAGACCGCCGCATGCAGTTCTCGTGGCCAATAGACTTCGTCGGCCGGCACCCGATAGGCACCAGCCTTGTGAAGCTCCTCAAGCACATTCCTTAAATCACTGGCCAGCATTGAATGTTTATCCGGCGCGGCGCGCGGTTTTGCAATGCGCGGCACGACGACCCAACGAGATAGGTCGAGTTTCCAGCGCCGTTCCTGAACATCTGTCCGCTGCGCGCCGGCTTGGCCTCCTCGGCCGAAGCCGACGAGCGCCACGTGCAAAAGCAGCTTGGCCATGCGAGTGCGGAAATGAACCGCAGATACCAGCGCCGACGCGACCGATTTAGGGTCAATTTGACGAAGGCCACGGGGCTGTAGGAATCTTACCCCGCCAGCATACGTGCGAGCATATTTCTGATGTGGTCCTGCGCGCCGTAGAAAATTGCCGCGACAACGATTGCGCGGCTATGTTCCACCGGAAGAAACCAAATAGCTGCCTTGTCCCGCCGAAGAAACAGGATCCCGGGATGAATATCGGGGCGCAGGGTCCCGATATAAGGCGTATCGACGAGACGATCGATTTCGACACGCAATTTGCGGATCCGTTCAGCGGTACGCTCCACCGCCTCGTCAGGCGCGTCCCCGAGTTCGACATAGGCGTCGAACAGATGATCGAAGATCAACTCGAAATCGCGTTCGGCATCCCCAGAATATTCAAGAGCCCACACGAACAACCCGTCGCTTCCGCTCAATCATTGCCGCGACGCGGCTTTCCATTTCCGTCGCAGAAATCATTGGTCCGTTCAATCGCCGCTGGACCAATTCGCGAAGCGCTGCCGTTTCGACGGCCTCAGTTTCGGTCTTTTGGCGAAGTAGTTCCAGGCCCTGTTGAAGAACCGAACTCATGCTGGAATACCGGCCGCTCTCCACCAGCGAACGGGCAAACGAATCCTGCTGCTCAGTCAGCGAGATCGACGATTTCACACTCATCGGCGTAACTCCTTTGAGCCAAACTTGCTACTCAGTAGCACATTTGTCAATCTGATGAGATGCCCATCAGGGTGGCAGTGCCAAGGGCGTCGGCCCGGATCATCTCAATGACCAGGAAGTGGCGCACATAGTCGAGCGACCGCAGATTGCCGACCGTCGCGGGTGGCGCGCCCGCCGAGCTTGAGCGGATCTAGCGTCTTCGGCGCAGATCGACGAGCGATATGTGCAAAGCAACTGGGGCACGTTCCGGACGAAGTGACCTGCAAATACTGCCGCGACCGCTTCCCTACCCATCCCGCCAATGCGTCGGGGCTTTGTGCGCCCCTCCCCTGCTCGCGGCGTGAAATCGTTAGGTCACAATCTACGGCTCGATCTCTCGGCTGAGCGACAGGAGTCGCTCATTCAAAAACGACAAAAATGTATCTTCGCACGTAGCCGTTTTAACGCAAAACCACTCCACCCCGTCGAAGGGTCTCGAAAAAAATAAGCCCGGCGGACATGTCCGCCGGGCTCGTTGTCACATCCAAAGATCTTATCAGGCTCGCAGTTGCTGCGAATCCCGCGTTTCCATCTGTTCCATTTCGCGTTCGCGCTTGTTGTACCGGATCGAAGACCAGAGCGAGATGCCGATGAGCGCCGCGCCACCAAGACCGGTGATCACTTCCGGAATGTGGACGAGCGTCTGGAAGTACATGACGACCGAAAGGATCAGGATCGCGTAAAACGCACCGTGTTCCAGGTAGCGGTATTCGTTGAGCGTTCCCTTCTCAACCAGCATGATCGTCATCGAACGGACATACATGGCGCCGATGCCGAGGCCAATCGCAATGACGAAGAGGTTCTGCGTCAGGGCGAAGGCGCCGATGACGCCGTCAAACGAGAAGCTGGCATCGAGGACTTCGAGGTAAAGGAAGGCGCCAAAGCCGCCTTTTGCCGCCGCACTCATGGTTTGTTGTGAAGCATCGAGCAAACCGCCGACCACCTCAACCACGAGGAACGTCAACAGGCCGTAGATCGCCGAATAGACAAACGTGTGGACCTCTGCCGGTTCGAGCAGAGTCGAAAAGCCAAGAATAAGGGCGAGAACGAAGGCGATTTCGATGCCCTTGATGGTCGCAAACCTGGCCATCTTGCTCTCGACCCACTTGATCCAGTGCACGTCCTTCTCGTGATCGAAGAAGTAAGTCAGGCCCACCATCATCAGGAAGGTGCCTCCGAAGGCTGCGATCGGCAGGTGCGCGTCGTTCATGATGCGCGCGTACTCTTCAGGCTTGCTTGCCGCCAGAACGATCGCTTCGATCGGTCCGATCTTCGCCGCAATGACGACGATCAGCAGCGGGAAGACGATGCGCATGCCGAAGACGGCAATGATGATGCCCCAGGTCAGGAAGCGATGCTGCCACTCGGGCGTCATGTCCTTGAGTTTGTTGGCGTTGACGATCGCGTTGTCGAAGGACAGCGAGATTTCGAGCACCGCAAGCACGGTGCAGATGAAGAAGACCGAGGCCATACCGCCGATGGTTCCGGTCGACTGCCAACCAAGCCAGGCGCCGAGCACAAGGCCCACCGCCGTGACAATGAAGGCCCATTTGAAATAACCGAGCGCGCTCGCATGCGATTGAGGCTGTGTCATCGACGGGCCTCCTTCGCGCGAACGACGCCGGATTCGGTGAAGAAATGTGGTTTCAAAACGGAAATGCGCACGGCCGAAGGGGCACATGCGTGAGGCATGAGATCAGTTTTCATTGGAGCTAATCCGCCGGCTAATTTGCTGGCGGTACCGACATCACGAGAGCGCCGTAAAAACTCTCGCCAGAGGGGCCCGGCACCAGTGTTCATCCCGCGTCCGATGTCTTAAGGGCGGGACAGCTTTCTAATTAGCAGCGTCCGGTGGAAGGTCAAGAGGGCGCTTCTCGCTTTAGGAGGTCGTTCACGCAAAGGCGCCGTGTTTCGGTCCGACGCAAACGACCCTCGTGATCGCGGCGTTGTCGAGATCGCGATTTGACGAATGGTGCCCTGCGATACTCACCGCGAATGGCCAGCATATCCCGGAACTTGACCAATGAGGCGGGCATCAATCAATCGCCGTCAGGATTGCCAACCGGTGGTCGCCGCCGCCAATCCCTGGCCAATTCGTTGTCCGCCATACTTGGAGACGAACTTAGTTCCGAAAACGCATCGCCTTGAAGCCTGCCCTGACCTCTTCGGCGAAGAGTTCCGGCTCCTCCCAGGCAGCAAAGTGCCCGCCCTTCGAGGCGTGATTATAGTACACGAGCTTCGGATAGGCTTTTGACAGCCATTTTCTTGGCGGCCGATAGACCTCCCCCGGAAACACGGTTACGGCGACAGGCACTTTGGCCGCGGAGAGCTTCGCTCCGGCCTTGAGGTTCTCCCAGTAAATGCGCCCGCTCGACGGACCGGTGTTTGTCAGCCAGTACAATGTGATGTTGTCCAAAATACCGTCTCGGCTCAAAGCCTGTTCCGGATGGCCTCGCGTGAACACCCAATCCGCGATCTTGTCGTAGAGCCAGGCCGCCAGGCCCACCGGAGAATCCGCAAGCCCGTAGCCGACCGTCTCTGGACGCGTGCTGAGGATCGACGCGTAGCCAAAGCCGTTGTTCAGGAAGTCACGAGCCTCGTCGAAAATTTGCCTCTCATCCGCTGACAAGCTTTCGGGAGCCGGCCCTCCGTTCTTCAACGCTTGCGCGGCGTCGGCTGGAAACGTCGTCCCGCGCTCGATCCGGTTGACGTGGATACCGAGCAGGCCTTCCGGAGCCTGACGCCCGAGGGCGTCGCTGATGATTGCGCCCCAGTCGCCGCCTTGCGAGACATAGCGGTTGTAGCCGAGCCGTTTCATCAGCGTGTCCCAGACCATGGCGATCCGCTGTGCGTCCCAACCTGTCGAGGTTGGTTTCTGCGAAAATCCGAAGCCGGGGATAGAGGGAATGACAAGATGGAATGCGTCTTCAGCCTTGCCGCCATGAGCGGTCGGGTCGGTCAGCGGGGCGATGACGTCCAGCAGCTCAAAGACCGAACCCGGCCAGCCATGGGTCATGATCAGCGGAAGTGCATTCTCATGGCGCGAGCGCACGTGGATGAAATGAACATCCAGCCCGTCGATGTTCGTCAGGAATTGAGGAAACGCATTGAGCTTTCGTTCCGCTTTTCGCCAATCATAGGCGGACTGCCAATAGGCCA
Source organism: Ensifer sp. Root278 (assembly GCF_001429285.1). GTDB lineage: Bacteria > Pseudomonadota > Alphaproteobacteria > Rhizobiales > Rhizobiaceae > Ensifer. The sequence goes on along the minus strand of NZ_LMJJ01000030.1, from coordinate 8,372 downwards.
CGAGGTCCTGAAGTATCTGCTGATTGACACCCTGGGAACGATCCTCGACGGTCGCACTGTCCGGCCAGCGCGTGGCCGCGAGACGGCGTCTCAAATCCACGAGGTCCGTCTCGGGAACGGCGGCCTTGAAGGGACGGATATCGTCACTATTGATCGGCGCCTTCGCGGTGTTGGCAGTGGCGCCTGACACGGGCAGCACCGCTGCCGTTACAACGATCGCAGCGCCTGAAAGCAGAAACGAGCGCCGCGTGACCTGGCGCTTCCCAGCCTTGTTTTCCAAGTCCATTTGAGAGATCCCTTTTGAACACTTACAATCGTCATCGAACGGGTTTGGGCGTAAGCCGGGGCCTCACCGATTACAGCGAGGTCCCGAGCTACGCTGATTGTCAGGCTTCGTCGGGACCCGTGCGGTAGATGAGGAACTTGTTTCCTTCAGGATCGCGAAAGTAGGCGCAGTAAGGGTCACCGCCGTCAGGGCCTCTTGGACCGGGAGCGCCTTCGTCCGAACCGCCCGCTTGCAATGCCGTTGCATAAGCGAGATCCACCTGCGCCCGAGAGCGGGCCTCAAAGGCGATCATCGTACCATTGCCAGCAATGGCCGTCTCGCCATTGAAGGGCTTGAGCACGCCGAACTCGAGGGCCCGGTGCCCGTAGTAGACGGCACGCCCCGGCTGAACGAGCACGCGACCGATGCCAAGGACGGCGAGGAGTTTGTCATAGTAGGCGGCGGCGGTATCGAGATCGTTCGTGCCGACGGTCGAGTGGCCAGGGAGCGCTCGGGCTTTTTCCGGAGCCGCCTTTTGCGAAGAGGACGTCATATCGTTCATTCTGATCTTCCTTTATTTAAGCGAGCTATTTCTTCGTCTCGCTGGTTCGTTTGGGATCGCTGTCGAAAACGGACGATCCGCGAATGAACGGAAATCTAAGAACGGGGCCGGTCAGCCAGCACCCAGCGAAATTGAGAGCCATCCTCTCATGCGGATACATGGTTCGATCGGGACGGCTGATAGCGAGGCGCTGTACGATGGGTTACAGCCGCGGCCAGCGCCGCTGTGCCTAGTCTGCTGCCAGTCCTTTTGGCATTGAAATAGGCAGGATGCCGTCGCGGCGTATTTGCTGACTTCAAGAGGGTTCCTCTCAGAAACACCATCTGCCAGAGACCAAATGGATATAGGATCTTCTCGTCAGGATCAGATTAACCGGAAGGACGCCTGACATGGTTATCCCATCGCTCAAGAATTTTATCGCAACCGCTTCGGTGGCAATGGCATCGGCGGCATCGGCACACGCCAGCGCCATCTCGGTGACGGGCCCGAAGATCGACTTCATCAAGATCGACGAGACCATCACGCTGCGGCGTATGGTTGCCCATCCCAGCGATCCCAAGGGCAAGGGCACGGTTCTCTTCCTGCACGGCTTCCCGGAAACTTTGGCCGTCTGGAAAGAGATCGCGGGAACATTGGGCGAAGAATACGAGGTGCACGCTTTCGACTGGCCCGGATATGGCCAGTCGTCGCGCCCCTCACCGCCACAGTTCTCCTATTCACCCAGGGACTACGCCGAGATTCTCAAGGCCTATATCGACAAGGCTGGCGTCGACCGAGCGAATTTGGTCATCTACGCCCCGGATATCGGCGGCCTTCCCGCACTGCTGCTGGCACTCGACGAACCAACCGTGGCAAGGAAGATCATCGTCGGCGACTTCGCCCCGTTCAACAGGCCGCAATGGATGTACGAGAGCCTACAAAACCTCAAGGCAGAGCCGACGGCGACGCCGACGCGGGCTTACATGAACAAGACCAGCGACGAGATCCTGCAAAACGTGCACCGTCGAGGCCTTGCACCGGATGCCCAGTACGAATTGCCGCTCGAGGTACAAGCGGACATGAAGGATTCCTGGGCACGCGACGGTGTGACAAGCGCCGACGCCTTCGCCTTCTATTATTCCCATTTCACGCGCGACGAGGACTATCTCGAGGCGAACCTCGCCAAGCTGAGGACGCCGGTGAAAGTGATCTGGGGCGACAGGGATATCTACATCAAGCCGGAAATGGGCAAGGAGTTTGCCGAGCGCACCAATTCGGAGTTCGACCTTCTGGCAGGTATCGGCCACTTCCCGCATCTGCAGGATCCGGCCCGCACTGTTGAAGAGGTTCGGGCTGCATTTGCAAACTAGGCCTGCGATGCCTCGCCTCGTTTGCAGAAAGCGCGAAGGCGGGGCAGCGCCCAGTCGACGAATGACCGTACCTTCAGCGTGAGCTGACCCTGCCCGGAATAGACAATATGGATCGGTCGGGGCGCTTGGTCGAAAGGTTCCAAAACCGACACGAGCGCGCCTGAAGCCAACTCGTCCGGGATTTGATAGTCGAACAAACGGGCGATGCCGGCTCCACCGACCGCTGCTGCTACGCAATTGGCCGCAGTGTTCAGTTCGAGACGGTTGCGAGGGACTGACTCGAGTTGTTGGCCTGCGACGTCGAAGGTCCAGAAGAAGGTCCGCTTGTTGAAGAGTATCCCGTCATGGTCCACGAGATCGCTCGGATGCTCCGGCACGCCCCGGCGCTGCAGATATGCGGGGCTCGCGCAAGTCAGCAGGCGAAACTCACCGGCCTTGACCGCGTAGAGAGAACTATCGGCGAGGTCGCCCAACCGGATGGCGATGTCGACCTGTTCTTCCACCAGATGCACCGTCCTGTCGAGCGAGAGGAGATTGAGCGACACCTCCGGATACTTCTCCATGTAGCTGAGCGCGATCGGCATCACATAGCGGGCACCGAACTCGACCGGCACGGTGATCGTCAGGGTGCCACGAGGCGTCTGATACTCGCCCGATGCCCGACGCTCGGCTTCCTCGAGGTCTGCCATGATCTTGCGGGCTGACTCGACATATTCCCTGCCGGCATCGGTAAGCTGTAGATTGCGGCTGGTGCGCACGATAAGGCTCGCACCCAGGTGCCGTTCGAGTTCGGCAACCTTGCGACTGACGCTGGGCAAAGGAGCGTTCAGCTTCCTGCTCCCTGCCGAAATGCTGCCGGCGTCGACGACTGCCAGCAGCATCTTCATTGCTTCAAGACGATCCATCGTATCCCCCGCAAGCGCTTCCGACGTTGCCTATGACATTGTGATCCTATGCTTCGCCAACATCTGAAGCCGTCGCCTGCAGTTCTGCACGCGCGCTCCTGGCCGACAGTTCCAGAGGAGAGCGTACCTCCTGCGCGAGCAGGCTTGCCGCCATGCGCCTGCTCTGCCGGACCGGCTCGCCCGTTCGCGTCATTTGCGCAATGGCGGTCGCTCCCTCGTGCAAGAGGTTGATCGTGTCGGCGATGCGTTTCGGTTCCGCGAAGCGGGCCGCATGCGCGAGCTCCTCGAAGTAGGCGAGGACGAGGCGCTTGTGCATCGAGGCAGCGCGGAACACCGGATCGACGGCTTCCTTGTGTTCCCCGGCAGCGCTCATGAAGATGCAGCCGCGGAACTGCTTGTCTCGAACCGAGGCCTCCAGGAAATCGAAGGTCGCGAGAAGACGCTCATAGGGATCGTTCGTACGCTGCTCGACAAACATCCGCATTTCAGCGCGGGACTCTTCATCACGCCGCTCAAGTGCAGCCAGGATAAGATCCTCTTTGGTTTCAAAGTGCCGATAGAGCGTCGTCTTGGCCACCCCAGCCTCGGCGATGAGGAGATCGATGCCGGTCGCGTGGTAACCGTTCAGGTTGAACAGGCGCAGGGCGGTATCGAGCAGGTGTCCGCGGATCTCTGAGCGGCGCATATTCACTCCTTAAAACAAAACAGATTTGTATGATTCTATCGCGCTCTTCGAGAAATGCAAGCCACGCGCGCCGGCCGCCAGGCGCCGCGCCCAACACAGCCCCCAGGCCTTTAAGCGTTATTTCTCGGGTAACGCGACAACAAATTCCCAAAAGAAGGATTGCCAAACGATACAGATCGGTATATTTAAGCGTTCATCGATACAGATCTGTATCGTTTATTAGGCCAATCGGGAGAATGGCCCGACGCCGCCAACAGGAGAAGACAATGCCTCGTGATCTCGCACACCACAGCGCGGCGCGTCCGCGTGTCCACGTTCGATCCGCCGCCTCCGCGCTCGACCTGATCGATAGCCACGGCCAGGCCGTCACTGCGGCTGGCCTTTATGGCTCGCTCGCCGTGGTTTACGGCTGGTTCGGCGGCATGAAATTTACCCGTTACGAAGCGGAAGGGCTGGTTGGCCTGGTCAGCAACAATCCCTTGCTGAGTTGGACCTATTCGCTCTTCAGTGTGGAAGGCTTCTCAAACCTTCTCGGCATCCTCGAGTTAAGCATCGCCGCCCTCGTCGTGGCCCGCGTCATAAAGCCGATCTACTCGCTCGTCGGCGGATTGCTTTCGGCCGGGCTTTTCGCCACGACCATCAGCTTCATGGTGACGACGCCCGGTGTGTTTGTGCCTGAGCTCGGCTTTCCAGCGATCTCGGTCGCTCCCGGGCAGTTCCTGCTCAAGGATGTCGGGCTCTTCGCCCTCTCCGTCTGGATCGCCGTCGATTCGTTTGCGGCGCTCCGTTCGACACGGACCTGATTGACGAATTGTGCGACCCAACGGTCCGCCTCATCCACTGCAATCTAGGACTACACCATCTCCGGCGACGTGGCCGGCTGAACAAAGGAACGTCTCATGATCATGCACTATCTTTTGTCGAGAATCCGCGCTCACCAGCGCTACCGCCAGACCGCTTTGGAACTTGGGCGATATAGCGATCACCAACTCGACGACATCGGCATCGACCGCTTCGAAATCGACGATATCGCTCGCCGGCAGTTCAACCAGTGACCAAGCCACGACGCGGGCCGGTGCAACGAGGTATTGCGCAAGAGGTGCATCGGCCAGCGTCCTGGCCAGGACGAGGTAACTGGCCGCGCGCCGCGGATGTGGCGCCTGCCAGTCAAGTCGCAGCTTCCAAACAACACGCCCCCATTGGAGACAACGAAATGACCTACAGAAAATCCGACGAAGCGATCCGAAAACTGACGCCCGAGCAGTTTCGCGTCACTCAACAGAGCGGGACCGAGCGTCCCTTCACGGGCGAGTACAATGACAACAAACGCCCGGGGATTTATGTCGATATCGTCTCCGGCGAGCCGCTCTTTGCGTCTTCCGACAAATTCGATTCCGGCTGTGGCTGGCCAAGCTTTACCAAGCCGATCGTGCCAGCAAACGTCGAGGAACTGCATGATCGTTCCCATGGCATGATCCGCACCGAGGTTCGCTCGAAGCATGGCGACAGTCACCTTGGCCATGTGTTTCCCGACGGTCCGCGGGATCGAGGCGGCCTACGTTATTGCATTAATTCCGCCTCCCTGCGCTTCATTCCCCGCGAGGAAATGGAGATCGAGGGTTACGGCGCGTTCATCAACCAGGTGGAGGATATCTGAATGACCGATAGAGCTGGCAGAGCTGTTTTGGCCGGTGGCTGCTTCTGGGGGATGCAGGATTTGATCCGCAAGCTCCCCGGGGTCATTGCAACGCGCGTGGGCTACACCGGAGGCGATGTGCCTAACGCCACCTACCGTAACCACGGAACCCACGCCGAGGGCATCGAGATCGCCTTCGATCCGGGGACGATCAGCTACAGGCAGATTCTGGAGGTATTCTTCCAGATCCACGACCCCACCACAAAGAACCGCCAGGGCAACGACATCGGCATGTCCTATCGCTCGGCAATCTACTACGTCGACGACGAGCAGAAGCGAATTGCCGAGGACGCAATCGCAGATGTCAACGCTTCGGGCTTGTGGCCGGGCAAGGTCGTGACTGAACTCGAACCGGTCGGAGACTTCTGGCAAGCGGAGCCGGAGCACCAGGACTACCTGGAGCGTTACCCCAACGGCTACACCTGCCACTTCCCACGCGGGAACTGGGTGCTGCCACGGCGGACCGCCGCTGATTAGCCGGCCGCCGATGTCGCAAAGAAGTCGGGCAAGCATGTTAGCTTGCCCGACTTCACCTTAGCCTGAGGCGACATCAAGCGACCACCGCGTCATTGCGACGGCGCTTCGCCACACGCCTCTAGATGTTGTGTTTGTCCGCAAGCAGCAAAATCCGAGCGCACGGCCCCTGAGAGCGCGGCCGAACGCAGCGGCGAGCATCAACCTGCCTTCGCTGCCGCGCCGCGGCGACGGCGCTGCGGCGTCCTGGCGGCGAGCCAATCCTTTATGTTGCCCGCATGCTCCTTGGGCGCCTTCGACGCTGCGCGTCCGGCAATGCTCGCCAGCGTATGGCCGGCCATCACTTCTCTCGCCCGTTTTTCGGCCTCGATCATGACCGCGTGAATGGAGCAGACGCCGTCCTGTGCCCAGGCAGGCGTCCGATCGCCGAACAACGCGCACTGTCCACGGATTTCCTTGCATTCGAACAGTGGCTTCCGTCCGTCGATGGCCTCGATAACATCAAGCGCGGTGATGTCGGTGGCGGGGCGGGCAAGCGCGAAACCGCCGCCAATCCCCTCCCGGGCGACGACGATGCCGGCCTTCTGGAGCTTGGTGAAAAGCTTCGCAACGAATTCGGGGGAAATCTTCTGCAGCTCGGCAAGATCGCGTGCACTTGCCGGCTGGTCTATCTCCTCCGCCTCGATGAGGAACAGGAGACAGTGGAGAGCGTATTCGACGCCTGCGCTTATGTGGGCCACGGAAACACCAAAACACCGACAAATATAGTCGGAGATAACATCGAAGCCCCGGCTGTGCAAGTCCTTGGACGTCTTTTCCGCGTTGACAGTGCGTTTCCGAAACCGGTCGGATTCGACATTGCTCATTTACTACGACTAGGTTAGTCCTAGTTAAGCGACGACATTGGATCATCGCGAAAACCGTCTCCGGTTTGGAGACTTCTACCGAAACGGCAATCGCACGATGGCTGGCCCTGTTCAGCCAATGGCGAAGCCTTGTCTGAGGAAAAGAAATGCGTGAACGAATCCTGATTATCGGCGCTGGATTTGCCGGAATGTGGTCGGCACTCGGCGCCATGCGGCTACTGGACCAGCAAGGAAAGGCGGACGGATCCGTCGAGGTTGCCGTGATTGCACCGCAGCCCGAACTCCACATTCGCCCCCGCCTCTACGAAAAGCATGCGGCCAAGATGAAGGCGCCCCTGTCCGAGATCTTTGCCAACGCAGGCGTGCGTTTCATCAAGGGTTATGCGACGTCCGTCTCGACAGCGGACAACGCCGTCACCTATGCGGACGACGAGGGAAGGGAAACGACGATCGGCTACAGCAAGCTCGTTCTCGCGACCGGCAGCGTCCTATTTCGACCGGATATCCCGGGGCTCGCCCATGCCTTCAATGTCGACCAGCTTGCCGATGCCGCGGAGCTGGAGGAACACATTTCTAAATTGGGTCGTTTTCCGGAAACCCGAGCGCGCAACACCGTGATCGTCGCCGGCGGCGGCTTTACCGGCATCGAAACGGCGGCCGAGTTGCCGCATCGTCTTCGCGCAGCGCTTGGAGAGAGCGCGGACCTCCGTGTCGTGATCGTCGAGCGCGGCAATGCGATCGGACCGGACCTCGGACCCGGCCCGCGTCCGATCATCGAGCAGGCGCTTTCGGAGCTCGGCGTCGAGACGCGCTTGCGCGCGCCGATCGTCGCCATCGACCATGACGGTGTGACGCTATCATCCGGCGAGCGCATCGACGCGGCCACAGTGATCTGGACGGCAGGCGCCCGCGCCAATCCGATCACCAAGGAGATCGACGCGGATAAGGACTCGTTCGGTCGTCTTCACGTCGATCGGAACCTGAAGGTCATCGGCCACGCAAACGTCTTTGCGACCGGCGACGTCGCGTGTGCGGCAACGGACGATATCGGCAACCGAACGATGATGAGCTGCCAGCACGCCCAGAACCTCGGGCGTTCCGCAGGGCACAACGTTGCTGCCGATCTGCTTGGCGTGACCTCGATTCCCTACAGCCAGGAAAAGTACGTCACCTGTCTCGATCTCGGCCCGTGGGGTGCTGTCTACACCGAAGGTTGGGACCGTCAGGTAAAGCTGACCGGCGCCGAAGCAAAGAAGCTCAAGACGAAGATCAACACCACCTGGATCTATCCGCCGAGTGCCGATCGCGCAGCAGCTCTGGACGCTGCCGACCCGCTCCGCATCGTTGTCGCCTGAGCAGAAGTGACCGCCAACCTCCCTTGGGGGCTCGCTTCTTGCCAGATCTCATCAAGGAGAACATCAGCATGAGCACCCGATTTGTCACAAGTGCACTCTTTGTCGCTATCGCTTCGGCGCTGCCGGCCGCTGCGCATGATCCCGGCGACGTTGTCACGCCGCACTTCGAAAAGGCGATACCCAATATTCCGGGCAAGACCTTGACCGCCCTGATC
>NZ_LMJJ01000029.1 GCF_001429285.1 Ensifer sp. Root278 | reverse complement strand
ATCGAGATCGATCCGATGATCACCCACACCTTGGCCCTCGAAGACATCAACAAGGGCTTCGAGCTGATGCATTCCGGCGAAAGCATCCGCAGCGTGGTGGTATACTGAGCGCGAGTTCAATACCGCTTTCAGACGGCAGTGCATTGATCGCACCGCGAGATTGACGGTGTTTGAGATCGGCCGGGCATCTCGCACCGGCTATGAAGGAGGAGAAGCCCATGCCGAGTATTGCAATACATCCATCGGTGGACAGCGGGTTCAAGGCGACGGACGCGGCCTTTGCCGGGGGTACGCTCGTCTGCAACTGCGCAAACAATCCGGTGAAAGTCCGTGTCAGGGGTGACATCGCTCACAACCACGCCTGCGGCTGCACCAAATGCTGGAAGCCCGACGGAGCTGTCTTCTCAGTCGTTGCCGTGGCGCCGACGGACAACGTTGAGGTGCTCGAAAACGGCGACAAGCTCTCGGTCATAGACCCGGCGGCACTCATTCAACGGCATGCCTGCAAGGATTGCGGCGTGCACATGTACGGTCCCGTCGAACGCGATCATGCCTTCAAGGGCCTGTCTTTCGTGCACCCTGAGCGTTTCCAGGAAGCGGGCTGGGCGAAGCCCGGCTTTGCCGCCTTCGTCTCCTCGATCATCGAGAGTGGCTATGATCCTGCTGGAATGGACGGCATGCGCGCCCGGTTACGCGAACTGGGCATTGAACCCTATGACTGTCTCAATCCGGTTCTGATGGATCTCATCGCCACCTGGACGGCGAAGAAAAGCGGTGCGCTCAAGTCAGCCTGAACGCTCTGCCGCAAGCATCTCAACATCTTCCGACATCCACCAGCAGGTCGCATCGTATGGATTGCCTAAAGCCCGAGTTCAAAGCCGAAATTCGCAGGATTGTCGGTGACGGAAATCTCAAGGACGGAGAGGCTCTTTCCTCGGTCGATCACGGCGTTGCACCGGAAAATCTCGGGGCCGGCGCCGTGGTCTTTCCAAGAACGACCGCGGAGGTTGCTGCAGTCGTTGAATGTTGCCTTGCCAACGGGGTCCCACTCGTCACCCATGGGGGACGAACAGGCCTCGTGGGCGGGGCGGTGTCCAAACCGGGGGAACTCGTGCTTTCGACTGCCCGTCTCAATCGCATCCTGCATATATCGCCAGTCGAGCGCGTTGCCGTGGTGGAAGCCGGCGTGACGCTGCAGGCGCTGCAGGAAACGGCCAGCGAGTACCGGCTTGAAACGGGGATCGATTTGCCGTCGCGCGGCTCGGCAACGATCGGGGGTATGGCGTCGACGAATGCCGGAGGTATTGCCGCCTTTCGCTACGGGGTCATGCGCCATCGCATTCTCGGCCTGGAGGCCGTGCTTGCGGATGGCTCGGTCTACTCAGACCTCACACGGGTCGTGAAAAACGCCGCCGGCTACGATCTGAAGCATCTTTTCGTGGGGGCTGAAGGCACACTCGGCATCATCACGCGCATCGCCGTCAAGCTTGAACCCCAACCGCTTGCCACCGCTACCGTGCTCTTCGGTCTACCGTCTGTGGACGCCGCGTTCGAGACGGTCCGCCGAGGGCTCGACGCGCAGTACGGTCATCTCCGCGCGGCAGAAGCGATCTGGAACGCCTATTTCCGCCTGACATCGGGCCATCATCGCTGGTCGGTCCCGGACTACAGCGCCGACCATCCAATAAACCTTCTGGTCTCGCTGGGCGGGCCCGAGGAAGGCGTGTTGCAAGCGGAACTGGGGCGCATTTACGAAGGTGTCATCGAGGATCATCCCGACGCTTCGGCCGTGATTGCCTCTTCGGTCGCACAGGAGGCGGATCTCTGGCGGCTGCGCGAAGACACCGACCTCATCTACCGAAAGCATCCGGGCGCGCCATCCTATGACGTCTCGGTCCCTCTTTCGGAAGTCGAAACCTATGTCGCTCGCTCCGTTGCCAGCCTGAAGCAGCTGGATTCGGCGTTTGACCCATATGTGTTTGGCCATCTTGCCGACGGAAATCTACACATCGTCCTCAACGCGGCGGGCAGTGAAGTGTCAGGTGAAAAGGCAAGAGCTGTCGAAGAGGTGCTCTACAGGGACATTGCCGCGATCGGTGGGTCATTCTCTGCCGAACATGGGATCGGCCTAAAGAGGATGGGCTCCCTATTGGTCAATTCAGACCCGGTGAAGATTTGCCTGATGCGACGGATCAAGAACACGCTCGACGCTGCGACGCTGCTGAATCCGGGAAAGGTGGTTCGCGCGGGCGCCGGTTTCGCGGGATGCTCCGAAGTGGGCGCCGCAGACCCGATCTAAGACAGCTCTACCGCATCAGCTTTACTTGCCCGTCATCGCGACAGATCGCGACGTGTAATGTCCGCCTGCTGCCTCAGCCATTCGCGCAGCAGAGAGAACCCCTTGAGACCGCTTGAGGTCTTGGGTGCAATGAGACTGTAGCCCATGCCGACGTCGAGTTGGACGGGGTGAGCCTGCAGCAGCAATCCGTCGTGAACCGCGGCATCGACAAGCGCGAGGTCGGCAAGCGCGAGGCCCTGCCCCTGTTGGGCGGCCGTCACTGCGAGATCCAGCGTGTCGAAGGTCAGATGGCGCGCACCTGTCAGGGATATCTGCGCCTTTTCAGCCCAGCGCTCCCAGGTCTCGTAGGTCCGGTCCATGTGCAGAAGCACAAGGCCATCGAAACTCTTCCGATCTTTGAGGTCGCCGAACAGCCCGGGCCGGCAGACCGGCGTCAATTGCTCTTCCCACAGGCGGTCTTCGGTAAGACCGGGCCATGGCCCGACCCCGTATTCGATCATTCCGTCGATCCCTTCGAGCTCGAAGTCGGGCCTTCGAACCCAGGCGGTATCGATATCGACGCGAACATGCGGATGCGCGTGGTAGAGGTCTGGAAGACGCGGCAGTAGCCAACGAATGGCAAGCGAAGGGTGGACGCGCAACGTCACGGTCTGTGGCTGCTGTGTCATCGCCTGATCCGCCTCGATCAGCAAGGCGATGAGCTGCTCGACGTAGGGCAGCAGCCGCCGCCCGGCATCGGTCAGGACAGCAAGCCGCGTGCTGCGCAGGAAAAGCGCGCTGCGAAAGTGATTTTCCAGTTGCAGGATCTGCCGGCTGATCGAGCTCTGGCTGATGTGGAGGATCTCGGAGGCCTGACTGAACGACGAGGTTCGCGCCACTGCCAGGAACGCCTGCAAGCCGCCAAGAGGGGGAAATCGTCTGGACATCTGCCGATCTCATTTATTCGTTTTCCAAATAAATCCGTCGCACAATGAGCATTGGATTGTCCAGCGACCGCTTGCGATAGTTGCTTCGTCGGTTGGCCACCAACCTCCCTTCAGCAGCGATAATCAGAACAAAAGGCTTGCCATGCGCATCATCCCTGAAACCGGCAATCGGCCGGAACCCTCTCCCTTTGCCTTGCCGCAGCGCGCCGATGTCGTGATCGTCGGCGCAGGCATCATGGGCTGCGCCACGGCCTATTATCTTGCCAAGCAGGGCATCAAGGCGGTCGTTCTCGACAAATCGCGGATCGCCGGACAGCAATCGACCCGTGCATGGGGCTTCGTGCGCCAGCAGGGGCGCGATCCATCGGAGATGCCACTTGCGATTGCGAGCAACCGCTTGTGGCTGGACTTGCAGGGAGAATTGCAAACGGATCTGGGGTGGAGGCAGGGCGGATGCCTTTATGTCGGCCACGACGCCAGGCAAATGGCGCATTATGAAGCCTGCCTGGAAACGTCCCGGCAACATGGAGTCGACACACGCCTCCTGTCGGCGAACGACGTGCGCGCGCTGTTACCGGGCTTCGAGGCAGTTCAAGTCGGTGGTCTTTACACGCCGAGCGACGGCCAGGCCGAGCCGCGTCTGGTGGCGCCGGCCTTTGCCCGCAAAGCCGCCGACCTCGGAGCAAGGTTCGTGGAGGGTTGCGGCCTGACCGGCATCGAGGTGGCTAGTGGCAAGGTCGTCGCCGCGCGAACCGAACGGGGTGAGATCCGAAGCGACCACATCATCTGCACCGCAGGTGCCGCAAGCTGGCGTGTCCTGCGTTCGCTCGGGATAGCTCTGCCGCAGCATCAGGTGCGCGGAACGGTCGCTCGGACCTCGTCGGGACCGGCTGTCAGCGCTGTTGCCTGCATCGGTGGGGGTATCGGCTGGCGCCAGCGCAGTGACGGCAGCTTCAACCTGGCCAACGACGCCCGTGTGGACGTCGATGTCACCCTTGGGCATCTGCGCGCGCTCGAGTGGTACATGGGGCCGCTGTTGCAGCATTACCGGTCTTTCAATTTCAAGCTCAACGGCGCTTTCCTCGACGATATCCGTCAACGCCTGCCGAAGTCGGAGACGCGAAAGAACGGCCACCCTGTCGGCGTTCGTGACCCCCTGCTTCCGGCCAATGATGCCGATATGCGTGCTTGTCTAGCCCGGCTGAAGAGGGCCCTCCCCTCTCAGCGAAACATTCAGATTGTCGAGCGGTGGGCTGGCGGCATAGACGTCCTGCCGGATGGCATACCGGTGCTGGACGCGCCGACCACGCCGAGCGGCTTGATGATCGCGACCGGCTTTTGCGGTCATGGTTTCGCATTGGGGCCGATCGTCGGCAAGACCTTGGCGGACTGGCTCACCACTGGCCAGCCGGGGATCAACCTGCATGACCTCCGCCTGTCGCGCTACGCCGAACGCGACGTCAAACCACCGCATTCGCTTTTCTGAAAAGTGATGTCATCAAAGGCATTTGCGCAATGAGCGATGCGGATCGTCAACAGCCAGATCGGGCCAGAACAGAAAGGTCACGGAAGCCTGAACTGAGCACGCCGATAAGCACCGCTCATGCCGGCATGATACCTACTTATTTGCGCCGCAGCATGTCGCAACATAGGCTTTCCTCATAGCCGGCAAGCAAGACGGGCACTGCGACGGGTACGTCAAATCTGTCTCCAGAGAGGAATTTCCATGTTCAGACAACGCATGTTTCTGGCAGCGACGACGCTTGCCTATGGTTCGGCGGCCGGCGCGGCGATCGCCACCGAACCGCTTTCGGTGATGAGTTTCGGCGGGGCTTATCAGGAAGCGCAGCGCAAGGCGGTGTTCAACGCCTATGCGGAAGAAACCGGTCGTCCGGTCTCCGAGCAGGAGTACGGTGGCGAGATCGCCAAGATCAAGGCGATGATCGACAGCGGCAACACGACGATCGACGTGGTCGATGTCGACGCGCCGACCCTGCTTCAAGCCTGCGACGATGAACCCCTACCCTAAAACCGGCGGGATGCACTTCAGTTAGGATCTCCCGGTTGTGCATCAATCGCTCGTGCGCTTAATCCCTCGCCGAGTGCTTGCTTCCGTCCGCCGCCTGCCGGAGTGTGCTTCGCCGCAATCGCGTTGAATGGCGGCATCGGATGACAACCATCTCGAAGGGGCCGAAACGCAACCTCCGTTTCACTGACCGCGAAGGCCCAGATGTGGCGCAAAGTAGACCTCTGGCTGGCTGGGTGCTCACTTGCTCCACGACGCGAATAACCAGCCGGGCACGTCCGCACCCGGCTGGCTTTATAGCGGTCGAGATTATTTGGTGCTGTCGATGGTGATCCGCTTGACGTTGGCTCGCGCCTTTTCTGTCTTCGGTAGTGTCACGGTGAGCAGACCGTTCTTGAAGTTTGCGGCGACCCTGCCCTCCTCGACCTGGCCGCCGAGGGACAGTCGCCGTTCGAAGCGCCCGTAGTAGCGTTCGCTGAACCGGCGATCCTTGTCCTCGGTTTCTGATTTGCTTTCGCCGCGAAGTGTCAGCATGCCGTCGTCCAACAGCACTTCGATGTCGTCTGGATCGATGCCCGGAACCTCCGCTAGCACACGGATCTCGTTGTCATTCTCCTCGATCTCCACGTGCGGCCACGAACCACGGAAGGGCGATGGCCCACCGAACGACGATGGCGGGGCGAAGCCGCGGAAGACTTCGTCGAACAGACGGTTGACATTGCGATGCAGCGACAGAAATGGATCCATCTCATCACCGCGATAGCTGCTCGGGAGCTGGCTGCTGCCACGGCTCCACGGGATCAGGTCACGTACATTCATGACTTCATCCTTTCTTCGGTTTCTTTGCCTCCTTTTGGGCGCAACTTCTTTCCTTCGGCGTTTCGGCAACTGGCGAGGGTCGAACAGCGAGCGCCCGTGCTAGGCTGCTTCGTCGCCTTCGATCTGCTTCGAAGCTGGCTTCGCCATCTCGGTGTGGATGGCGATCCGACGCGGTTTCATCTCCTCGGGTATTTCCTTCTTGAGATCGATGACGAGCAGGCCATTTTCGAGCTTTGCGCCCTCGACGATCACGTGATCGGCGAGCTCAAATTTGCGCGCAAACGGCCTTAGAGCGAGGCCGTGGTGGAGGTACTGTACCTCCTCATCCTCGGACTTCGCGCCGTTGACTACTAGCATGTTCGATTCATGGGTGATCGTCAGTTCGTGCTCTGCAAAACCCGCCACCGCGATGGCAATGCGGTATGCATCTTCGCCAAGTTTGGCGATGTTATAGGGTGGCCAGTTGTCAGCGTTGAGGCTGGCGTTTTCCAGCAGGTCGAAGAGGCGATCGAAGCCGACGCTCGACCTGTAGAAGGGGGAAAAGTCGGGGTTTGTTCTCATAGCTATATCCTCCGTAGAGCAACATAGGTACGAGGGAGCGCCAAGAAGCTTGGGCTCCCTGACTAGTGTCAACCCACTTGGGCGTCGACAAGAATAAGGTGGGGATCATGATGCCTTGCGTCAAGAGGCAGCCATACCCTCCAAACCGCCAGTGACGTGAAATACTCTCCTGAATTCAGGCTGTTAGCACTCAACAGGCTAGAGTGCTAAAAAATTTCTGGTCCTCTCTTGAAACTCAAAAAACAGGAACCAGATCGAAATGCGCGCGATGCCGAAAGGCTCGGCGTCCCGCGTCGGCTTCGCTCCGAATGCGGCGCGGAGCACTTGTTGAAAAATCTGGTTGTCGATGAGGAGAGCGAAATGACGTTCCGTCCCTTGCATGACCGTATCCTGGTTCGCCGCATCGGGGCCGAGGAAAAAACGGCCGGCGGTATCATCATCCCAGATACGGCAAAGGAAAAGCCACAGGAAGGTGAGGTCGTTGCCGCTGGCCCTGGTGCGCGCGATGAAAGCGGGCAGCTGCGACCGCTCGAAGTGAAAGTGGGTGATCGCGTCCTGTTCGGCAAATGGTCGGGCACCGAGATCAAGCTCAATGGCGAGGATGTCCTGATCATGAAGGAATCTGACGTGATGGGCGTAATGGAGGTCGACGCCGCAGCGAGAAATGCGGCGTAGCGCCGATTCGGACCTATGTCAGACAAGGAATGCTGACTGAGGAAGGAGTAGAAAAATGGCTGCCAAGGAAGTGAAATTTCATTCCGACGCCCGCGAAAGGATGCTGCGCGGCGTCGACATCCTCGCCAATGCCGTCAAGGTTACGCTCGGTCCGAAGGGCCGTAACGTGGTGATCGACAAGTCATACGGCGCGCCCCGCATCACCAAGGACGGCGTCACTGTCGCCAAGGAGATCGAGCTTGAGGACAAGTTCGAGAATATGGGCGCGCAAATGGTGCGGGAGGTTGCCTCGAAGACAAGCGACATCGCTGGTGACGGCACCACCACCGCAACCGTTCTCGCCCAGGCGATCGTCAAGGAAGGGGCGAAGGCCGTGGCGTCGGGCATGAACCCGATGGATCTCAAGCGCGGTATCGACAAAGCTGTCGAAGCTGTGGTCGAGGAACTGCGGCGGAACGCCCGCAAAGTCACCAGGAACGACGAGATCGCCCAGGTTGGCACCATCTCGGCCAATGGCGACACCGAGATTGGCCGCTTCCTCGCAGAAGCGATGGAAAAGGTCGGCAACGAAGGGGTGATCACCGTCGAGGAAGCCAAGACCGCGGTGACGGAGCTGGAAGTCGTCGAAGGTATGCAGTTCGATCGCGGTTATCTCTCGCCGTATTTCGTCACCAACCCGGATAAGATGCGGGTTGAGTTCGAGGAACCCTACATCCTGATCCACGAAAAGAAGCTATCGAACCTGCAGACATTGCTGCCGGTTCTCGAAGCGGTCGTTCAATCTGGAAAGCCGCTGCTGATTATCGCCGAGGATGTCGAAGGCGAGGCGCTGGCGACGCTTGTTGTCAACAAGCTGCGCGGCGGCCTGAAGGTGGCTGCCGTCAAAGCGCCGGGCTTCGGCGACCGCCGCAAAGCGATGCTGGAGGACATCGCGATCCTCACTGGCGGAACTGCGATCTCTGAAGATCTGGGCATCAAGCTCGAGAACGTGACCCTCAATATGCTTGGCCGCGCCAAGAAGGTCGTCGTCGAGAAGGAAAACACGACGATCGTCGATGGCGCTGGCTCGAAGACAGAGATTGAGGGCCGCGTTTCGCAGATCAAGGCGCAGATCGAGGAAACCACGTCGGACTACGATCGCGAGAAGTTGCAGGAGCGGCTGGCCAAGCTTGCCGGCGGCGTCGCCGTCATCCGCGTCGGCGGCTCAACCGAGGTTGAGGTGAAGGAACGCAAGGACCGCGTCGACGACGCCATGCATGCCACGCGGGCGGCCGTCGAGGAGGGCGTGTTGCCCGGCGGAGGCGTCGCTTTGCTGAGGGCCGTCAAGGCACTGGACAACACGCAGACCGAGAATGCCGACCAGAGGCACGGCATCGACCTTGTTCGCCGCGCGATCGAGGCGCCGGTGCGCCAGATCGCCGAGAACGCGGGTGCCGAAGGCTCGATCATTGTCGGCAAGCTGCGCGAGAAGACCGAATTTGGCTATGGCTGGAACGCGCAAACGAACGAGTTCGGTGATCTTTACGATCAGGGCGTGATCGACCCGGTCAAGGTCGTTCGCACCGCGCTGCAGGACGCCGCCTCGGTCGCCGGCCTGCTGATCACCACCGAGGCCATGGTCGCCGAGAAGCCGAAGACGGATGTACCGCTCCCGCCGATGCCGGCAGCCGGCATGGACTTCTGACTGCAATGATAGGTCCGCGCCCCCCACGGGGCGTGGGCTTTGGATAGACTTGTGAAGTAAGAGATGCTTTGCGCTTGAATCGGCGCGGCGTTTGTCGAACTGGTGCTGGTTTGGCAGGAGCCAAAATCGTGACTCCGGGGGGCTTTACCCAAGCCTCGCCCGTGCACCGAAGGAGGAACTTAAGAGTTCGGGCCCAAAAATGACCACGCGTTCGTCGAAATACGTTGGCGTATTCGCCTCACTCGTCCTCATACCTGCGCCGCTTCCCGCGGCGCGGCCGCAGTCGGCGATGTCGGCGGCAGAGGCTATATCCTCACCAATCATCACGTCGTCGCGGACGCCGACGAGATTGGGTAACTTTGAAGGACCGCCTGGGGTCACAAGTTCCGACGTTCCAATACTCACGATGGCGATGTAAAATTGTGAGCCATTCTTACATCTGGGCACCTCGGAGGTTGCCGGGAGAACTGCTTGTCTCCCCTATCCTCCAGGGCGAGCAAGGCTTGGCAGGGCCGCAGCATGATGGCTATGGATGAGACGCGAGAACCCACCCGACGCGATTTTCTCTATCTGGTGACAGCCATGTCAGGGGTAGTGGGTGTTGGGGCCGCCTCCTGGCCATTCATCGATCAGATGCGTCCTGACGCGTCGACGCGCGCGATGGCCTCTATCGAGGTGGACGTATCTACGCTCGTCGAGGGTATGTCACTGACCGTCAAATGGCGCGGTCGCCCGGTTTTCATTCGCAACCGCACCCAGAAGGAGATCGAGGCGGCAAGGGCGACCGCGCTTGACGATCTCAAGGACCCCTTGGCTCGGAATGCCAACCTTGCCGATGATCAGCACGCGACCGCTGTTGCCCGCTCTGCCGGGGAGGGGAAGGAGAAGTGGATCGTGATGATCGGGGTTTGCACGCATCTCGGCTGCGTACCTCTAGGGCAGGCGGGTGATTTCGGAGGCTGGTTCTGCCCGTGCCACGGATCGCACTATGATACTGCCGGTCGCGTCCGCAAGGGGCCCGCACCGGAGAACCTCGCGATCCCCCGCTTCGAGTTCATCTCCGAATCTGTTGTCCGGATCGGATAAGCCGCGCAAGGGCAACAATCGCGACCATCACGTTTGCCGAGTCGCAGATCCGGTTATTTCCGCGGGACGCCGCGACGGTTCTGTTGCCCCAAATCGCTGCACATCAGGGACAGGCTCGGGAAGGTCACTCAGGCGGCTAATACGTGATCGAACCACCAAGGGCAACGCCATTTTCACGACGGCTGGTTGGCTGCCCTTTGCGACTGGCCTCATGTCGGTATTCCTTCCTTATTCACTCGACTTTTTGTTGTGGCAGCCCTTGCCGTCGTTATCGGCATGGTTGCGCCTTCGTTCTGGACTCTGACTATCTTTGTTCCATCTAATTTTAGGGGTTTCTCATTGATCGACGTTGAAAAAGCAAGCGTGGCTTAGGACTGCGAGGTCAACGGCTCGACAAGTCGGCTCTCACCGTGACAGGCAGCAGATGTCCGTCCTTGTCGATTTCCGGGGAGCCCATCCGAGCCTCCGTTCACCACCGATGACGAGCGATATGGCAGATGGACGGCGTACACCGACAATGAGATCTCGCGACGACGGCCAACACTTATTTAGCCATATCCGACCACCCGTCCAGCAGGCTGAAATCACAAATCTCTCATGTACCGAGGATATGAGTGTTGCACGTCAACACATGGGGTACCGATGCGAGAAACGAAGCTTCGCGAGACCGAAACCATCTCCGAAACGATCAAGGAACTGGCAGTCCTGAGTATGAAGCCAAAGGCCCTGATTGAGGCCGTCAAGGCCAGGCACCCAAGTGCTTCGAAAAAGGACATTGCCCGAGCTGCGTTTCTCACCATCATTCTGTCTGCGGAGTATGCCTCAAAGGAAACCCAAGCCCTCCACGATCTTGCGAGCGAGACCTCGGATGGAGAAAGCTTTGGATGAGCGGGCGTCACCGGAAGCAAGAGAGCAACTTCCCTGGCTGGTGACTTGACTTGCGTGATCGGCAACATACCCATTGACCGAAGGGCGCAACCTCGCATCAGGCGATGGTGAAATATCCCTTTTGGACGGCGGTTGTCGCATCCATGCTTGCGCCGCGTTCATCTCCGATGAAACCGCGGACCGCTCTAAGGTCGCGGGCGTTCAGATGGAGTTCATACGTGGTCTCCGGCGCTTTCTTCCACTGCTGGCAGGAACGAGATGTTCTCACCGTCGCCGAGTAGAACCCCGGGGGTATACTCAGTCCGTCGATGTGAACGTCACTTTCCGCTATGAGACCTATAATCCTTCCTCGGCTCGGCAATATTTTAGACCCCTCGCGGTTCAGAACGGAGCGATGCTGCATTATTCGACGGCGCACCAGTCGCGGATATGTGAGATTGCGAACCGCATCTGAAGCCCGCGGTAGTCTACGACCAACTTATCCGCTTCCCGACGCATGAACTTGGCGACGTAGTTGCGAACCACACCCGCTTCGTCGACCACTTCAAACACGTATGTCATCGCCTGGCCCCCTAAAGATTGAGGGGTTATATTCCATTCTGCTTGAGTGAGACTTACGCCTACTGATTTCGCCGCCCATCTGGGCAGTTTCGCTCCGACGACCGCCATTGCCTCGGATCTCACCACCTTCTCGAGCTCTTCCCGGTGGTCTCTAAACGGCGTTTCGGCGGACGCCGATCCACGCGGCTGTCCAGAGTAGCCCTAATTGATTAGTTACTGTCCATAAAATCTTATTGATTTCGTGACGAGCAATTGCAATCATATACTTGAAATTGCGCACCAGAAAAGCACAAGTTAAAGATGAGATCGTGCTGGTTTTATTGCCGCGCAATTCCTCCATTTTCATTCGCGCGCATGGCTTGAACCTCCGTACAGGTGCGGAGGTTCAAGCGCATTGAGGGGCGGTGAATAGCAGTATCTTCGGGCCGTGGCCCAGCCTTAGAAAGCTCTTGATTTCACAGCTTGTGAGTCCGGCCAGAGTCCGCATAGGGTTCTTGTTCAGAGGGGCGGTGGCAATGTGGAAGACGGATTGGCCAAAATCGGCGGTGACCTCAGAAACGATTGTCGTGCTTCGCCGGATCTTGCGAGACTGGTGCGACGAGCGCGGTCATCGCGCCGATAGTCAGGAAGGTGGTCGAACTGCCAAATCTCTGATCGACTGGTATGAATTCGGCGTGACCGACGAAGACGAGCTGGCGAGGCTGATCCGCGACGACATCATTATTGCTGAAGCCTAAATCGTGGCTGCCACGCGGAGCACTGTTCAGGACCTTTTGATGGGAGTACTTGGCTGGACCGCATGGCATCAAGCCAGCAGGGACGGGAAGTTCCACTGGCGACGCTGGCGCAAAGGTGACTGGGAAATCCGCGAAATGACATCGGACGAGCAGGACGACGCCCTACGCGGCATCCAGCTGACGATCCGTTGTCCACCATACGCTCATATAGACCCGAGACAAGGATCAGCGCGAGCGACTAAAGTCCCTCATCGGGAATTGAAGCCACTGGGCGATAAAAGAAAAGGCCCCAGATCCGAAACGGGTAGAATCCAGGGCCTTCCATCTGAGCGTTCGACTTCACAGACGGCGCCATCTACGGCTGGACCGTCGCCGGTTTTCAAGCTCTAACACGTCAGAATTTTGCCGCTGCGCGCCCCGGGCCCTCGATCCGAGTCCGATCTCGGATCTTTGGGGGGTCATTGCCAGCGCTTCGCGGCTACATCGATGCCGCCCAGTCAGGATATCCTCCTATTCCTCGCCTTGAGTAGAATCAAACCCGCGGCCAGTCTTGTCGAGAGGCATGCGAACTCCGTCCTTACCACTCTCAACACGAGGCGGCGGGCGCACCCGGGGATAAGCTCCCCAACGTGCTTGCCGCCAGCGCTGGCCGGATACCGCGCATTGAGAACGACGGGTTTGTCTTCGACCCCGTCCAGCAGGGCCCGATCATAGGGGGGCCTTCCACTTCTAAGGGGCGCGAGCGTCTTGAGCTGTTCGGCGATCATCGCAACTGACGATCGTCGTGTTCACCTTGCGACAGCCGGATGTCCTGTAGGAATCGGAAGAGCGACCCCGCCAGGAAGCAGAGTGCCG
>NZ_LMJJ01000028.1 GCF_001429285.1 Ensifer sp. Root278 | reverse complement strand
CTCCTGCTGGGCCGTGTGACGATAGCGGAAGGGCGCAAAATGAAAACGATCGTCGGCGCCGCCGCATTGGCAGCCTCCATCCTGATCACTTCGTCGGCCGCACTCGGCGACGATGGTGCACCCGCAAAGGATAACAAGCGACCCTCCTGGGCGAAGGTTGTTGTGAACCAGCCACCGCCGAAGGCGGGCGCCTATTACAAGGGAGTATCCCGGACCACCTTCGGCAATCTCGAATGGCCGCAGACCCGATGAGGGACTAGAGTCCCGCTTTCAAGCGGAATACTGGAAGCGGAAGGTGCTCTAGAAACAAAGTGCCAGAGCCATCCGGCCCGCTTCCGGTGCGTTGTCGGGAGCTTTATTCGGAAGTCGATTTCGCGGTGTGGTGGTGACCGGGCCGGCATCTGGGCGGCGAAAACCACGCCATCCGTGTGACCGTCACAAGGAGATGCGAAAGACCTTGGAGTGGCGTCGCCTATCTCGATTATTGCCAATATCGCAATTCAATCGAAATGATTATTGCACTTCAGCGGCACAACCCGGTCGGCTACACCTGTTGTCACCAAACCAGTTCACCCCAGACCGGCCAAGACCGGGCACCGACGCCCCGCTTGCCAACCAGCTTTAAGAGGAGAAAATCCATGTCCAGCAAACTCGAAGTCCTGACCCCCGCAAACAGCCAGCTGATCTTCATCGACCAGCAGCCGCAGATGGCCTTCGGCGTTCAGTCGATCGACAGCAAACTCGAAGTCCTGACCCCCGCAAACAGCCAGCTGATCTTCATCGACCAGCAGCCGCAGATGGCCTTCGGCGTTCAGTCGATCGATCGGCAGGTCCTGAAGAACAACGTCGTCGGTCTCGCCAAGGCCGCAAAGGTCTTCAGCATTCCAACCACGATCACCACCGTCGAGACCGGGTCCTTCTCCGGCCACACCTATCCCGAACTGCTCGCCGTCTTCCCGGAAAACGACATTCTCGAACGCACCTCGATGAACTCCTGGGACGATCAGAACGTCCGCGACGCGCTCGCCAGGAATGCCGCCAACGGCCGCAAGAAAATCGTCGTCTCCGGGCTGTGGACCGAAGTCTGCAACACCACCTTCGCGCTCTCCGCTCTCCATGACGTCCCGGACTACGAGATCTACATGGTCGCCGACGCCTCCGGCGGCCGATGCGCACAAATACGCCATGGACCGCATGGTCCAGGCCGGCGTCATCCCGGTGACCTGGCAGCAGGTCCTGCTCGAATGGCAGCGCGACTGGGCSCRCAAGGAAACCTACAATGCCGTCACTTCGCTGGTGAAGGAGCATTCCGGCGCCTACGGCATGGGCATCGACTACGCCGTCACCATGGTTCACAAGGGCGACGAACGCGTCAGCCACGGCAAGACGATCGGCCCGAACCCGGCGAAGTGAGCATCACTGGGTCCCCTGGTTTGTCGCCAAGACGGACCAGGGGACCCGCATCGTCCTGTCAAGACTCGTTTTCATCGGCGCACCGCGGGATCAGAGCTCGCTTCACGCCATGCCAGGTGACACCAGCGTCGACGGTTTCGTTATCGCTGCAATCGAGAATGTCGCCAGGACTCAAGCAATAGGGGGTAGCGGCATACGATGCTGAACATACTTCGCGGGAAAAGCAATTCACTGGCACTGGCGTTCATTTCCGGGTTCGCTGACGCACTCTTCTTCATTCACTTGGGTGGCCTTTTCGTCGGGTTGGTTACCGGCAACGTCGTGCTCCTCGGACTCGGACTGGTCGGTCACGAAAAAGGCGGCCTGCGCGATCTTCAGATCATGACCTTCCCGCTCTTCATGGTGGGCGCGGGCCTGGCCGCCATCCTCGTCGCCTGGATCAAGCCTCTCGAGCGCGCGACATTCTGGACGCTCATCATCGCCGCGGCCGCGTTTGCAACGGCCGCCCTTCTTGCGATCTTCGATGCCGGGCTAGTATCCGCATGCGCCCTTCTCGCCGTCGTCGCTATGGGGATGCTGACGGCGATCGAGCGTCTCGACCCAAGGCTCGGCCCACCGTTTTCGCTCATGACGGGCAACATCGCCGGCCTCGCAGTCGCTGCGGCCCGTCGCGTCATCGGCTATACCGAGAAGCCGGAAGAGTGGGGGCAGTCGCTGACATCGATCATTCTGGTGTTCGGCTTTGTGATGGGGTGTGCTGCCGGCGCGTTTGCGCAAGTCACGGTGGGCGTTGCGGGAATGCTCTTCCCGGCTCTCTTGCTGCTCGTGGTCGGCCTTTTCTATTCACCGCAAAACACGAAGAAGCCGGGCTGAACGATGGCCGCTGTCGTTTTGCCGCCTCCAAGCGTGATCTCGAAGGGAGGCCAGCCTTGTCCGCGATAGCCGCTTTCAGCCTGCCCCCGCGCGATCGTAACGAGGTCAACCGCGGCTCGACCTCCCTTGAACTGATGTTCGATCTTGCCACCGTCGTGGCGGTGGCCGCCGCCGCCCATGGACTGGCACAGGACATCGAAGCCGGCGAATTCGCGCCCGGCGTCGTCCGCTTCGCCTGCAGCTTTTTCATGGCCTGGCTGGCCTGGGCGAACTACACATGGTTCGCCTCGGGCTATGACAACAAGTCGGCCGCCTTCCGTGTGGTGACGATGGTCATCATGTTCGGATCGCTTACCCTTGCCGGAGGGATCCGAAGCGGCCTCGGCGATGAGCCGCATTGGCTCGTCCTCATCGGTTTCAGCATCATGCGACTGGGCATGATCGCCCTGTGGCTCGGCGCGGCGAACGGGGATCGGCATGCCCGCCCGGCGGCCCTGCGCTACGCGGCCGGGATCGGCGGCATGCAGGTTTACTGGAACACCCTGATCGTCACAGTTTCCCCTGAAGCGCCGCTTTACTTTCCGCTCTTTGCGCTCGGCGCCGCTGGCGAACTGGCCGTACCGCTGCTGGCCGAGCGCGGGACCGCCAGCAACTGGCATCATGGTCACATCATCGATCGCTACAACTCGTTCAATATCATCGTCCTTGGCGAATGTTTTGCCGCCATCGCCTTGATTATCTCGGATCCCGCGACGCCGGAACTAAGGCATTTCTGGTGGGCGGTCCTGTGCTCCATCATCGCGTTTTCGATGTGGGGACTATACTTTGACCGCAACGAACAGCTGCTCAGCCGCAAACCTGGCATCGTTCTGACCTGGGCCTACGGACATTGTCTGCTTTTCGCGGCTGGGGCGGCGACGGCCGCCGGCTTTACGGTGTTTCTTAGCGTCGCCCGCGATGGGACCGTTTCGCAACAGCTTGCCGCTCTCGCCTTTTGCATACCGATCGCGATGTACCTGACCGCCCTCTGGCTGGTCCGCGACCGGGCGTCCAAACATGGCTCGATGCACTGGCTTCTCTTGATCATGGCGGCGCTCGTGCTCGCAAGCAGCACGTTCGCCTCCCACGCTTTGGAATTGATCGCAATGTTGCTGGCGATCACCGTAACGATACGCCGCCGACTATATCCGGCAAGCCTGCATGCGGGCGGCGAACGCGACTGAAATCGGCGCAAGCAAAGGGTGGATTAAAAGGATGGGGGATCCGAGGGCGATGTCGTTGTCAGCGACCATTTTTACGCGCATTCAGGGATTTCGATCCTCAATCATGCCGCTCCTTTTTGCATCCGGTCTACTGACGGCATGTGTCACCGGGCCTGAGCGTATCTCGGTTCCGGCAGAACAGGCTTCGGCTGTGCAAATCGAACACGTGGACCTTGCCCGCTTCTGG
Source organism: Ensifer sp. Root278 (assembly GCF_001429285.1). Lineage (GTDB taxonomy): Bacteria > Pseudomonadota > Alphaproteobacteria > Rhizobiales > Rhizobiaceae > Ensifer. The sequence goes on along the minus strand of NZ_LMJJ01000028.1, from coordinate 12,574 downwards.
GGAGACGAGGTCACGCCCACTCTACGTTCGCTCATAGCGCAACAGTACAAGCAGACCCACGATGCGGTTCGCTCAGGGCGTCGCCCGCGCACCGCCGTCAATCATGTCGACTTTCTTGCCATTTCGGGCGGAGGCGCCGACGGCGCGTTTGCCGCCGGATATCTGACGGGCTGGAGCGAGAGGGGCAATCGACCGCAATTCGAGGTCGTGACTGGCGTCAGCACGGGCGCTTTGGCGGCTCCCTTTGCTTTCCTTGGGCCGTCCCACGACCGGGAATTGCGCGAAGTTTTCACGCAGTATGGTGACCGCGATATCTATAGAAATCTCGGCCTGTTCGGCGTGATGGGCCGTGGTCTCTACGATAATGGGCCGTTGCGGCAATTGATCGGTCGCTATCTCACCGAAGAAATGGTCACGGAAATTGCAGCGCAGTACCGCATCGGCCGGCGTCTGCTGATCCAAACCACCAACATTGATGCCCAGCGTCCTGTTGTCTGGGACCTGTCCGCCATCGCGGCCAGTGCGCGCGCCGATCGTCGAGAGCACATGATCGACGTCCTGTTGGCGTCTGCGGCCATACCTGCGGTGTTCCCACCGGTTCGGATCGATGTAAGGCTGGACAGTCAAGCCAGGCAGGAATTGCATGTCGACGGCGGGACCGTGGCGCAGATCTTCTTCGCCCCTCCCAATATAGAGCTGTCGGGATATGAGAAGCGCTACTTTGGTCATGCCCGCTCGCGAACACTCTATCTGATCCGCAACGGGCGATTGACGCCCGAGTACGCCGCGACCGAAGAAACAGCGCTCGGGATCGCCCGCCGTTCGATCGAAACGTTGATCAAGTATCAGGCGATTTCCGATCTGGTGCGCCTGCAGCTTCAGACGACGGCCGCCCGCGGTCAGCTTTATTACGCATCGATTCCGGATCAGTTCACACTGAGCCCGAAATCCGAATTTGATCGAAGGTACATGCAACAGCTTTTTGCCGCCGGTCACGACGAAGGCCGTCTTGGGCGGTGGCGCAAGCAGCCACCGCTTACGCCGGTGCAAGCGGCCGAGCAGCGCAATCCTGGCTGACGTTCGTCAATGCCTGCAGCCTGGATCGCGGGCTGCAGCGCTCCTGGCTGCAGCCGCCGACATCTGCTCAGCTGCCGTCGGTTCCAAAGGCGGCGATTGCCGCCAAATTGACGATGTCGGAATCGCGCGCATTGAGCGGTACGATCTGCACCGATCTATCGAGGCCGACCAGAAGCGGACCTACGACGGTCGAACCGCCTAGTTCCTGCAAGATCTTTGTCGAAATCGAAGCTGAATGCAGGGCCGGCATGACCAGGACATTGGCCGGACCTGACAATCGGCAGAACGGATATTGCTGCTGCATCAGGTGATGATCGAGCGCAACATCGGCTGCCATTTCGCCATCATACTCGAAATCCACCTTGCGCATGTCGAGGATCCGCACGGCCTCTTGCACGCGCTCCGAACGCTCACTCTGCGGCTGGCCGAAGGTCGCGTTGGCGAGCATCGCGACACGCGGTTCGTAACCCATGCGCCGCGCGAAACCAGCCGCTCCCTCCGCAATATCTGCCAACTGCTCGGCATTGGGCAAGTCATGGATGGAGGTGTCCGCCACGATAACGCTGCGCCCGCGGCTCAGGGCGATCGAGACCCCGATAACGCGTTGACCCGGGCGCGGATCGATCACCCGCCCGATATCCTCCAAAGCGGATGAGTAGTGGCGCGTCAGGCCGGTGACCATGGCGTCGGCGTCGCCAAGCGCCAGCATACTGGCCGCAAAGTGGTTGCGATCATTGTTGATGAGGCGTTGGCAATCGCGCAGCAGGAAGCCTTTGCGCTGTAGCCGCGCGTAGAGATGCTGGGCATAGCTACCGCTGCGAGGCGAGAGCCTCGCATTGGTGATCTCGATGGCGTTGCTGGTAATATCGAGGCCGGCGTTGTTCGCTGTTTCACGGATGCGATCCTCACGACCCACGAGGATCGCCGTTCCGAGCTCCTGATTAACGAATGCGATTGCCGCGCGTACGACACGCTCCTCCTCGCCTTCCGCAAAGACGACACGCTTTGGCTGAAGGCGCACGCGGTCGTAGATGCGCTGGAGGGTCGAAGCGATCGGATCGCGGCGGGCGGACAACTCCTGAGCGTATTTTTGCAGATCGTCGATGTTGCGACGTGCGACGCCGGTCTCCATCGCAGCCTTCGCGACGGCGAGCGGAATTTCTGAAATGAGACGCGGGTCGAACGGTACCGGAATGATGTAGTTGGGGCCGAACTTCGGCCGGTTGCCCTGATAGGCAGCAGCGACTTCGTCGGGCACGTCCTTGCGGGCAAGTTCGGCCAGCGCCTGCGCGGCCGCCACTTTCATGGCCTCATTGATGGTCGTCGCCCTGACATCCAGCGCACCGCGGAAGATATAGGGAAAGCCCAAGACATTGTTGACCTGGTTCGGATAGTCCGAGCGGCCCGTGGCCATGATGGCATCGTCGCGGATTTCTGCGACTTCCTCTGGCGCGATCTCGGGATCCGGATTTGCCATGGCGAAGATGATCGGGTTTTTCGCCATCGACAGCACCATGGCCGGCGTCAGCGCTCCCTTGGCAGAAAGACCGAAGAATACGTCGGCGCCGTCCATCGCTTCGGCCAGCGTGCGCAGCTTCGTATTCACCGCATGTGCGGATTTCCACTGGTTCATGCCTTCGGCGCGACCTTCATAAACGACGCCCTTGGTATCGCACAGAATGACGTTTTCCGACGGAAACCCGAGGGACTTGATGAGTTCGACGCAGGCGATCGCCGCCGAACCTGCCCCATTGCAGACAAGACGCGTCGTTTTCATGTCGCGTCCGGTGATGTGCAGCGCATTGATCAGCCCTGCGGTCGCGATGATGGCGGTGCCATGCTGATCGTCATGGAAGACCGGGATATCCATTATCTCGCGCAGGCGCTGCTCGATGATGAAACAGTCCGGCGCCTTGATATCCTCGAGATTGATGCCGCCGAGGGAAGGACCGAGGAAGCGCACACAGTTGATGAATTGCTCAGGGTCCGGCGTATCGACCTCGAGGTCAATCGAGTCGATGTCCGCGAACCGCTTGAACAGGACCGATTTCCCCTCCATCACAGGCTTTGATGCGAGCGCCCCGAGGTTTCCGAGGCCGAGAATGGCGGTGCCGTTGGAAATCACGGCCACCATGTTGCCGCGCGTCGTGTAATCGAAGGCGCGTGAGGGGTCTTCTGCTATCGCCTTGACGGGCTCGGCGACACCGGGCGAATAGGCCAATGAAAGGTCCCGCTGCGTCGCCATCGGTTTGGTCGGCGTGATCTCGAGCTTGCCGGGACGCCCCATGGCATGAAACTCAAGCGCCTCGGCGGCGGTCACCGAGGCTGCGGCGTGGATTCTTTTCGATGACATCAGTTCGTTCCCTTCGCCAATATGAATACGATCGGCAGCGACTGCCGCTAGCGATGCTTGAAGTTGGAAAACCGCGGCACCGGTCGCGGTTGCACCGGCAAGTTCAAGCGCGGGTCAGGCGCTCACGGCGAGCCGCGATGAAACGACGATCTCAGTGCCGGTGGTGGCTCTGACGTCTTCGATCGTCACGGCATCGGCAAGTTCAAGAACCTCGAATGCAGCGGCATCGCCGCGCAGCGGCTTGAAGACGCCGAGGTCCGTGATGACGAGACCGACGACGCCCTTGCCCGTCAGGGGCAGCGAACAATGCGGAACCAGCTTTGGTTGAATGGAGCCCGTCTTGTCCTTTGCGACATGCTCCATAACCACTACGACGCGCTTGACGCCGGCCACCAGGTCCATCGCCCCACCCATGCCCTTGACCATCTTGCCCGGGATCATCCAGTTGGCGAGATCGCCATTGGCCGCCACCTCCATGGCGCCGAGGATCGAGATGTCGATATGCCCGCCGCGGATCATGGCGAAGCTGTCGGCAGACGAGAAGAAGCTGGTCGTCGGCAGCGCGGTGATGGTCTGCTTGCCGGCGTTGATCAGGTCGCCGTCCTCATCGCCCTCGAAGGGGAACGGCCCCATGCCGAGCATTCCGTTCTCGGATTGCAGTTGCACGCTGATGCCGGGTGCGATGTGATTGGCGACCAGCGTGGGAATGCCGATGCCGAGATTGACGTAGAAACCGTCCTGCAGTTCTTTAGCGGCGCGCGCCGCCATCTGATCGCGAGTCCATGCCATCGGTCAGTCCTCCTAAGCCGCGGTCCGCGGTCTGGTCGTGCGTTGTTCGATGCGTTTTTCGGGATTGGCGACGTGCACGACGCGGTCGACATAGATGCCGGAGGTATGGATCCCGTCGGGGTTCAGATCGCCAGCCGCCACAAATTGCTCGACCTCAGCGACCGTGAAGTCTGCCGCGGTGGCCATCATCGGGTTGAAGTTGCGGGCCGTGTAGCGATAGATCAGGTTCCCTTCACTATCGCCCTGCCAGGCATGCACGATGGCGAGATCACCGCGCAGCCCCTTTTCCATGACATAGGTTTCGCCGCCGAATTCGCGGGTCTCCTTGCCGTCTGCGACGATGGTGCCAACGCCGGTGCGCGTGTAGAAGGCCGGGATGCCGGCGCCGCCGGCGCGGATGCGCTCCGCAAGCGTCCCCTGCGGGGTGAACTCGAGTTCGAGTTCGCCCGATAGGTACTGCTGTGCAAAGGTCTTGTTCTCACCGACATAGGACGAGACCATCTTGCGGATCTGGCGCGAGTCGAGGAGGACGCCGAGACCGATCCCGTCGACGCCGGCATTGTTGGAGATCACGGTCAGGCCGGTCACGCCGGATTCGCGGATCGCCAGGATCAGGGCTTCCGGGATGCCGCTCAGGCCGAAGCCACCCGAGAGGATCGTCATGCCGTTCTTGAGGCGACCGGCCAAGGCCTCGGTCGCGCTGCTCATTACCTTCTTCACGGATGTACTCCCTTGTCGATGCGCGGCGCTGCCGCTAGCCGTTTGAGGCGAGATGGTCGCGATACCGGATCGCGTTGCGGACGTAGCGCCCAGCGGATGCCTTCAGACGTTCGGATTCCTCGGCCGAAAGCGTCTTCACAAGCTTTGCCGGCGAGCCGAGGATCATCGAGCCGGGCGGGAACGACTTGCCTTCCGTGACCATGGCGCCCGCCCCGACGAGCGAGCCTTCGCCGATCTCAGCGCCATTCATGACGATCGCCCCCATGCCGATGAGCGAGCCGTTTCCGATCGTGCAGCCATGCAGGATGGCGCCATGGCCGATGGTGCAGTCCTCGCCGATCACCAGGGGAAAACCCGGATCGGTATGGAGGATCGCGCCGTCCTGCACATTGCTGCGGGCGCCGACGTCGATCAGTTCGTTGTCGCCGCGCAAGACCGCGCCGAACCACACACTGGCATCCTTTCGGATGCGGATCCTGCCGATGACCTGAGCATCCGGCGCGATCCATCCGAAGTCTTCATCCAGCACCGGCTTACGGTCTTCGAGATCGTAGAGGGCCATTTCACACTCCCATGGTAACTGTGGTCCGATGCGCGGGGCCGCCGTCGCCGCGGCCCCACCGCCGTCAGATCTTCGAGGCGAGTTCCGGGGTCGCAATGACATCCAGGTCGTCGACGGCCTGGCTATCGGCGAGCGGGCTGCCGGCAAGCACCGCCTGGAGACGGGCCTCATCGAGTTCGCCCTCCCACTTCGCCATGACGATCGCCGCAACGCCATTGCCGATCATGTTGACGAGGGCGCGTGCCTCGCTCATGAAGCGATCGATGCCGAGGATGAGCGCCATGCCGGCCACCGGGATTGCCGGCACCACCGAAAGCGTGCCGACAAGGGCGATGAAGGAGGCGCCGGTGACGCCCGATGCACCCTTGGAGGTGAGCATGGCGACCCCGAAGATTGCCAACTGCTGACTGAGCGAAAGGTCCGTATTGGTCGCCTGAGCGACAAACAGGGCTGCGAGCGTCATGTAGATGGACGACCCGTCGGTGTTGAATACGTAACCGGTCGGCACGACCAGACCGACGACGGGTTTGGCCACACCGGCATTCGTCAACTTTTCCATGAGGCTCGGCAGCGCTGAGTCGGACGACGAGGTGCCGAGCACGATCAGGATCTCTTCCTTGATATAGGCCAGGAACTTGATGATGCTGAACCCGGCCCACCAGGCGATCAGACCGAGGACACCAAGCACGAAGATGATGCTGGTGAGATAGAAGGTGCCGATCAGGAAGGCTAGCGGTCCGAGCGACGACACGCCGTATTTGCCGATGGTGAAGGCCATGGCGCCGAACGCGCCGATGGGGGCGAGGCGCATGATCGCATTGATGGCACCGAACACGAGATGCGAACCGGCCTCGATGACATCGCGGATCGGCTTGGCGCGATCGCCGAGATGCGACAGGACATAGCCGAACAGAACCGAGATCAGCACGACGGGCAGGATATCGCCCTGCGCGAAAGCGTCGACCACGGTCTTCGGCACGATGTTCATGAGGAATTCGGTGACGGATTGCTCCGCCGCCTTGCCGGCATAGACATTGACGGCGTCGGCATCGAGGGTGGCGGGGTCGGCGTTGAAGCCGGCGCCGGGCGTGAGCACGTTACCGATCACCATGCCGATGGCGAGCGCCAGAGTCGAGACGACCTCGAAATAGAGAAGGGCCTTGCCGCCGACGCGGCCGACCTTCTTCAGGTCGTTCATGCCCGCAATGCCCGAGACCACGGTACAGAAGATGACGAGCGCGATCACCATCTTGATCAATTTGATGAAGGTGTCCCCAAGGGGCTTCATCTCGATGGCCGTTTCGGGCCAGAAATGACCAAAGACGATCGCGATCGCGATGCCGATCAGAACCTGTATGTAGAGTATCTGATACCAAGGCTTGCGCGGCTTTGGCGTGGTGGAAGCATGCGTCATGAAAGGTCCTCCCTTCGGAACGAGCAGGATTGCCGCGACGGGCAACCCGTCACGTGAACTGGCATCGAATTTTCGAGATAGCGGCCGCTTGCCTTACGGCGGCTGGGTCGTCGGCATCACCAAGAGGATCGTCGCCGGTCGGTCCGTCGCATTATAGAGCTTCCGGCTTTCCGCCGGTGCAATGCGGCAGGAATCCCATGGCTGCAAAACGACCTCCTCGTTGCCGTTCGAAACCGTGACCTTGCCGTCGAGAACGACGTAGAGTTTTTCGACGGGCGAACTGCTAAGGGTCGTGCCGCCGCCGGGCTCCAACGTCGACACTCCGAGCCAGGCCGTATCGGACGGCCCGGCCTCGAGACCCTGCAGGCGAACCATCCTCATCTTGTCGTGGCCCGGCGCCTGGTAGGGCGGAGCATCCGTGAACTTGACCACGTGCACGGCCTCACGCTCCCGGAACGAGCACGATGCGGTCGCGCGAGGACGCCATGACGGCCTGATAGGCTTCGTGGGCGTTCTCGAACGAATAGATCGCGGTTTCTACAATGGGAAACGGCTTGAGCTTGCCGGCGGCAAAGCCCGGCGCCATTTGTTTGAGGATCGCGCCCGTCTCGACCGAGTTCAGCGAAATCGTGTCGATGCCGACATAGGTGTGCTGCCCCTTGTAGAAGGCAAGCAAGTCAAAGTTGACGAAACGGTCGATCGCCGAGATGAAGATCGCCCGGCCCCGCACCGCAAGCGACTTCTGGCCGATCTCGTAGAACGGGTCGCCGACCGTGTTGTAGACGATATCGGCGCCCTTTCCGTCGGTCAGTTCGCGAACTCGCGCCGGCACATCCGTCTTGTCGGCGGCAATGACCTCGATCGGCGCATTGGCGTGCCCCTGATAGGCCTCGTCCCGGCGCACGACGCCGATGACGCGCGCCCCTCGCCAGGTTACGATCTGGGCCGCCGCCTGCCCGACCTTGCCGTTGAGGCCGAGAATGAGCACGGTCTCGCCGGCTGCGGGCAATCCGGCCCGTTGCAGACCCTGCCAGGCCGTGACGAAGGGCACGCCGATCCCTGCGGCCGCCTTGATGTCGATGCCGTCGGGAACTTCGACGACGGCGTCGGCCTCGACGATCATGTGGCTCGCCTGCGCACCGTCCAGCCGGATGCCGAGGTCACCGGACGAACCGAAGACTCGCTTTCCAATCAGCTCCTGAGGCCCCGCCACTACCTGGCCCGCGAAATCGCGGCCAGGCGTTCGCGGAAACACCGCATAGGGCATCAGGCCCGTTGCCGCCTTGGCATCGGAGGGATTGACGGCCGCCGCATGGATTTCGACGAGCACCTCGCCTGGCCGAAGAGGCCGCAGCGGATGCGTCTCGATGGGGAGCTCGATCGCGTCGTAGCTCGGCGCCTTGGCATGGAGACGCAGGCCCCGCACCGTCGATGCCGCTTTAATGTTCAAATCTTCGTTGTTCATCATCAAGGCCTCCTGTCACGCAGCTTCGCGCAAGCCGAGAATGCGGCGCGCTTCGGATGGATTGGCGATCTGGGCCCCCAGATCTTCGGCGATGCGGCGCGCTTTCTCGACGAGGGCCGCATTGGAGGGCGCAAGTACGCCGCGTTCGATATAGACGGCGTCTTCGAGCCCGACCCGGACATGGCCGCCGGCCAGATAGGACTGGGCGACCATCTGGAAGGCCGAGCGGCCGATGCCGATGGCGGTGAAGGCGGCGTCGGCCGGCAGCAGCCCGCGGGCATAGAGCACGGTCTCCGGCGACGGCTGGAAACCGTACTTCACGCCCATCACGAAGGAAGTCAGGAGCAGTCCCTTGAACGTGCCGTCGGCGATCAGGTCATGAAGCAGGGCGATATCGCCGGAATCGAACAACTCGATCTCTGGCTTGACGCCGGCGTCAGCGATCACCTTCGCCATGCGGCGGATATTGGCCGGCGTGTTGATGACCACCTGTCCGCCCGAATTCATAGTGTTGAGATCGAGCGTGCAGATATCGGGTTTCAGCGCGACGATATGCTCGACACGGAGCTCCGGCACCATCAGCGTCGTACCCTCGCCCGCGATCTTCGGATCATGCTCTGACGGTACGAAGCGGCCGCCCGGCCCCGTTGTCAGGTTGATGATCAACTCGGAATTCTTCGCACGGATGCGATCGAGCACCTCGCGGTAAAGATCGAGTTCCATCGACGGACGCCCGGTCTTGGGATCGCGGACGTGGATATGGGCGATAGCCGCCCCGGCATCTGCCGCTTCCAGCGCGGAATCGGCAATCTGCTTTGGCGTGATCGGCAAATGCGGCGTCTGCTCCGGCTGGGTAATATTGCCGGTGATCGCGCAGGTGATGAACACTTTCGACAGCGGTGCGCGTGTCATGGTTTCCTCCCGTTTACCTGGCTAGAGCATCCCGCTCTCAAGTGGAATCACTCGAAGCGGAAAGATGCTCTAGAATCAAAGTGCTAGAGCGTCCTTTGTGCGTTCGTCTGAACGCACGGCGCTCTAGAGCGCCCGGCCGCCGTCGACTTGGATGATATGCCCGGTAGAGTAGCGGAGCATGGTGGCGCAGGCGGTGATCGCCGCGGCAATGTCTTCGGCGGTGCCGATGCGCTTCAGCGGCGTCGAGGCCTTGACCTTGTCGTTAAAGTCGGCGCCGCGGCCCGGAACAAATTCGGTATCGACGACGCCCGGCGAGACCGCCAGCACTCGGATTTCCGGCGCAAGCGCCCGCGCCAAAGCCTTGGTCATGACGTCGATGCCGGCCTTCGCCGCACAATAGGCGATGGATGAACCGACAGCGGTGAAGGAGGCGATCGAGGAGATCGACACGACCAGTCCGTCGCCAGATGCCTTCAGCAGCGGCGCAAAGGTACGAATGGTCGCGAACTGGCCGCGCCAGTTGACTTGCAACATGAGGTCGATGAGTTCGTCGGTGAGCCCATCGAGGTCGGCATGCGGGACGGGTTTGGTGAAACCGGCGGCATTGACCAGGATGTCGAGGCGGCCGTGTTTCTGTTCAAGCGTCGCGCGAAGCGCGATGAGTGAAGCCGTGTCGACGACATTCGCCACATAGGCGGCGTGAGGCGCGCCGAGTTCCTTGATCAACGCTTCGGCCGCCAGCGTATCACGCTCCGTGTCCATATGCGTGACGACGATCGTCGCTCCTGCCGCTGCGAGCATGCGGCTGGTTGCGGCGCCGATGGCGCCGGCGCCACCGACGACGAGTGCAACCTTGCCTTCGAGCGAACGGGGATAGGTTTCGCGTTTCAGCTGTTCTGTGTTCGACATGAGATACATCCGTTTTCTTATGTTGGGGTCAGCGGATCGGCGGAGCCGGAAGCTTGGCTTCGCCGCATTCCATCACGAATTCATAGGCAAGCCGGTACCAGGGGCCGGTCACATCGGCAGCCGGCGGCGCGCCGGCGCCTTGCGTGAAATCGCCGATCAGGTGGCGGGTGACGCCGAACACCACATCGCTTTCCAGATGCTCGTCGTCATCGACGAATATCTGGGTGATGAGGGTTTTGTAGCCCGGCTTGAAGCAGAGGAAATGCAGGTGCGCCGGGCGGTAGGGATGGCGGAGTTGCGCGCGCAGCAACTCGCCCACCGGCCCGTCGGTCGGCACCGGATAGCCCGCGGGCTTCACCGAGCGGAAAGAAATGCGACCCTGCGCATCGGTCCGGAATTTGCCGCGCAGGTTCATGTTTGCCTGGTCCGGGTCCTGGTTCTCGTAAAGGCCGGCTGGAGACGCCTGCCAGACGTCGATCTCGACGCCTTCGATCGGCTTGCCGTCGGGATCGGTGATGCGGCATTCAGCGAAGAGGGCCGGGCCGGGCGTCTGCGAGCGGATGATCGAACCACCGTTTTCGGTCGACGGCGAATGCATCCGCCAGAAGGGCCCGAGCAACGCCGCGGCGGTTTCCGTCGCGCCGTTCTGGCCGTTGTTCAGCAGGCAGACCAGGGTGGAAAAGCCGAGCGCATCGGAGAACAGCACGCCCTCATTGTGAGCGTCGTTGGTCGCCTGTCCTATCCGGTTGAGGAAATCGATCCCCTGCTCGAATTCATCCTCGCTGAGGCGGACTTCGCGGGCGAAGGCATGCAGATGCTTGACGAGCGATTCCATGATTTCTCTGAGGCGGGCGCTGGTCGCTCGCGACATCGCGTCGAGAACCACTCCCGTCACCTCCGCCTGATTTCCGATAACGTGGGTGGGCCTAGCTTTCGTCTCTGCTGCGTCCATGGGATCTCTCCAACTATGCAATCGATTGCATGTCTTTAACGCAATCGATTGCATAATGTCAAGAGCATGAAGGAATGCTTTTTTATCGGGGACTCAAACAGAGGTTCGCTTCCCGTAAAGACCCGGATTCGCATGCAGGCGGCGCACGCCAGCGCTGTCCATATCGCTGAGGCAAGACGCGGCTCGCCCCAGAGACCACGCGCGCGGTACGGGATTCGATCTCGTGCAACGAAGCGGGAAGCGGTCATGCAGCTGATCGCGCGGGCGTGCGCCGATCGCCGTCGACGAACGCGGTCACAGCCGACCAAATCCAATTGCTTTCGGCAAAATGCCGCCTTTGCGTTCAAGCCGCCGGCAAGCCGGACCGCTATCTTTTCCAGCTGTCAGCTATTCCCTGGAGTAAAAGAAATGACGCCCATTCCCCTTCTGACACCCGACGAGCCATTGCTCCTGATCGTCGACCAGCAGGCTGGACTCGCCTTCGGCGTGGGATCCGGCGATCGCCAGTTGCTGGTCGGAAACACAGTGGCTCTTGCCAAAACTGCGCGCGTTTTCAACCTGCCGATCGTCGTGTCGACCTCCGCATCCAAGGTCTATAGCGGCCCCCTGATGCCGATGATCAGAAGCGTCATCCCAGACGTTCCGGTGATCGAGCGGCGCAACATGAATGCCTGGGAGGACGACGGCGTTCGTGACGCGGTCGTCAAAACCGGCCGCCGCAAGCTCGTCGTCTCCGGTCTCTTGACCGAAGCATGCGTCTCCTTCCCCGTTCTTTCCGCGCTTGCTGATGGTTATGAGGTCTTCGTCGTAGCCGACACATGCGGCGGCATCACCGCGGAGAGCCACGCCCTTGCGTTGCGAAGGATGGAGAAGGCAGGCGCGACGATGACGTCCTGGCTGCAGCTTCTCCTCGAGCTTCAGCGGGACTGGACGCGCAAGGAGACCTACGATGGTGCCCGGGCGATCGTAGAAGCGCATGCGGGCGGATACGGGATCGGACTTGCCTATGCGCGTGACATGATTCACCCGGTTTGATCAGATGGGACGTTGCGCGGGTGCCTCTCTGGACTTGCCCCGGCATCCAAGGCCCAGGACCAGCGAGCAACCGCGACCCACCCGCCCTGGCATCCGAGAGATCAATCGACGGAGTTCGGGGCTCACCAACCCAACCTTTGTTTCATTTTACGCAATTCAATCGAAATGATTATTGCAATTCAGCAGCGCAACCCGGTCGGCTACACCTGGTGTCACCAAACCAGTTCACCCCAGACCGGCCAAGACCGGGCACCGCCGCCCCGCTCCAACCAGCTCAAAGAGGAGAAGTCCATGTCCAGCAAACTCGAAGTCCTGACCCCCGCAAACAGCCAGCTGATCTTCATCGACCAGCAGCCGCAGATGGCCTTCGGCGTTCAGTCGATCGA
>NZ_LMJJ01000027.1 GCF_001429285.1 Ensifer sp. Root278 | reverse complement strand
CACGTGCACGAGGGGGCGTATCTGCGGATCGCAGCCGGGCGCATCGAGGTAAAGCTGCTGCATGTAATCGGCAAGTGCCGGCGGCGGTGTGCTCTGGTCGTTGCGGAACACCCGCTGGAACATGCCTGCGATTGCCGGGATGTCCGCGCGTTCAAGCGAACGGATTTCGCTCATTTTGACCCGTTTCCGACCGCAAAAAGATAATCATACCAAGTCGACTTTCTATCGGTCCCGCCACATCGAGTTATGAATCTAGTACTGTAAGTCGGGCCAAATACTCGAGTTGTGCGAAACGAGACCTAACTCCCTGGAAGAGGCGAATAAAGGCTCTTCATCACCCCATAAGCTACGCAGTTTGGTGCAATGCTCCCAGGATGGCAACATCATGTCACCTCCCACTTTGGAGCCACGCCTACGGCCGCTGAGGGTATGACGCGATAGTTGCATTAACATAATCTCACACTGAAGCTTGTGCCAAGTAGAATTAGACCTAAACGAGCCCAACGGAATTGCATTGAACGGACTTGCAACGCCGCAGAACTGACAAGGCGCGAAGCGCATCGGAGCAGAATTAGTCAACTGGAAAAGACCCCGGGGATAGGGAAAAAGAGGGCCGCGCCCGGCTATCCTTTTGGCCGGGGCGGCCATATCGCCTCCACCTCGAACTACCAGGTTTGGCGACCGTACCAGTCATCAACTTCGCGACGAACCCGGTCTCGTTCGATCCCGTAAAGCTCCTGAATTCGGCCTTCGAGTTGTTCGCGGTTACCGGCGATCTGATCCAGATCGTCGTCGGTGAGCTTGCCCCACTGCTCCTTGATTTTGCCTTTGACCTGCTTCCAATTTCCTTCGATACGGTTCCAGTCCATTCTAGGATCCTCCTTAATTTAGAGACGCCACCCCAACTCGCGGATGCCGATTTGGTTCTCGCCAGGCCGTTCGCCTGTCCGAAGTTCAGGAAAATTGGGAAAGCATATTGGTTCGAGCTGCCGTGCAGCGGAACATTTTGGGAGGTCGGGCGTACTAGTTGGGTCAGGTAGCACGAATCCGCAAATGAATGCCTGGTCGGAAGCGAGCAGAACCGATGCCGTCACGCCTATTCGATGAGGACGCAGTCGCCGACGATGTCCTTCGGGCGCGTTTCGCTGCGATCGTGGAATCGTCTTTCGATGCCATCGTCAGTAAGGATCTGGATGGCACTGTCCGTACTTGGAACGGAGCCGCGGAGCGGCTCTTCGGCTACATGGCAGACGAAATGATGGGGCAGTCCATCCTCACCATTATCCCGCCGCATCTTCACGAAGAAGAGATGAGACTGCTCGACCGCCTGAGGCGAGGGGAGCAGATCGAGCCGTTCGAGACGGTACGCCAACGCAAGGCTGGAAGCTACGTTACCGTTTCGCTGACGGTCTCGCCTATTCGAAACGGCGTGGGCAAGATCGTGGGTGCGTCGGTGGTTGCCCGCGACATAACGTCGACCAAAGAAAAGGAACGGCGCATTCGCCTTCTTCTGCGTGAGGTCAACCACCGGGTTCGGAACCAGTACGCAATCATCCTTGCAATGATCAGGCAGAGCCGCAGCGAGGCATCCAATGCCGCCACTTTCCAAAAACGTCTCGAAGAGCGCATCTGGGCATTGGCGGCCTCTCACGATTTGATTGCGTCGGCCGACTGGAAGGGGGCCGATCTCGGTGATCTCGTCGAGACACAGATGGCGCCCTTCTATGCGGGTGACACCTATGAGATTGCAGGGCCGTCCCTTGCGTTGGTACCAGTCGCGATCGAGAATCTCGGCATGGCGATCCACGAGCTGGCGCTGAATTCGCTGCGCAACGGTGTCCTGAAAAATCGAACCGGCGCGATCTCCGTGCAATGGGCGCTTGCCCAACGGGGGCCGATCCGAGGCTTCTCAATCACATGGGAAGAGCGTGCCGAACCGGGAAGCAAAGGTCCGAGTTTTCCGCACTCCGGGTTCGGAGCAGTCGTGCTGAGGCGCAGCGTGGCGCAAGCGCTGAGCGCGACGGTGGACGTCATCTGCGGTGACGGGGTGCTCCGGTGGCGGTTGGCGGGACAGGCGGATCGTTTCCTGGAGCCATACCAGACCGCCTCGGAGCCGCGCGCGACCGATGGGTTATAGCGGCTCTGCGGCTCGCGCAGTCACCTTGCCAGGTGCTGGCGAGGTTCATTCATGTATTTGTCGAGATCACTGCGCGCTGGCCCGACACGACCGAAAATCTCGCGCGCGACCAAGGGCGTCAAACCGTATTTGGCAATGAATTCCGCGAGGTCGTAATGCCCGTAATAGACGGCTTCCGACGGATTGATGATCTTCGCGCGCCCTCGTTTTGCAGGTGCAGACGGTGTGCTCCCATCGGAAGCGGGCTGGTGCTGTGCCATCTCAGATCTCCTGATGCTCTATGACGTCGGTGTTCGCTTCGCAGCGCCGACCTGTGGGACACCCGAAGTGCTCCAAACGGCTTTTTGTTCCCTGTAGAAACCTTCGAGCGCTACGGAAGAAATGGTTCGCCGCTGTCGCATCGTCAGGGTGGGCAGGGGCGGTCGGTCGATTTGGTCAGTCGATCTTTCCCATCAGCGCCGTGCCGAGACTGCCCATCGCGAACGAAGCGCCGAAGGCGAAGATTTGCATGAGTAGGGCGACGGGTTCGATTGAGCCATTGTGTCCAAGCGCCTGGGGGTTCTGGGCAACGATCACCAGAGCGGTCATTGTTCCCAACAGGAAGCCGGACGACAGGTGCCAAAAGAGAAAACGCAACAAGCTAGGCATTTTCCACCTCCGTGGATGAGAGGCGAGTGCCTTTGGCAACAGGGGCTGTCGCAAGCTGCGCTCAATCGGAATTGATCGCCTCGCGGCCCACACGTTCCTCCAGCATCACCAGGCAGGATTGCAGGCGGAGAAGCTTCTTCCGATTGTCGGCAACGAGCGCTTTGATCACCTTGGCGCGGTTGATGCCGGGCGCCGCGCGAACGACCTCGCTCGCATCCGCAAGGATTGCGTCGATCTCGTGTTCGAGCCCTTTCGTCATTTGCCGTAGCATTACCAATTGGTCTTCGAGCCGATGTGCATCCGCATCTGAATCGAGATAAGGCTGGTTGTGTGGTCCAACATCGAGTGTCGGCGCTTCCTTACCCATCAGCGTGCACTCCTCCGGCAGCCGAACCGGCTAGCACGCAATTGGTTCCCAGCATTTGATTTCGCTCGCTCAACGTGCGGTCCGGAAGGCTGCAATTGATCTTCGTTGTTATCCGGCCGTGACCTTCAGAGTCTCCGGATCACGGACGCCCGATCGAAACAGTATTTGAGCGGGAGCGCCAAAAGGCGGTGCTCGTGCGCGGCATCGTTGGCTCTATTGCGACTTCTTCGGCCCGCGCCGTCTCAGAAATCGAGCAAGCTGGGCTTCATCCGTTCGAAGGCCGTTGGCGGGCTTCACGTTGCGGCTTGCACGCGGGATTGTTTCGTCCGGTTTTGAAAGAGCGAGAACGGCCGGATGGACATAGCTCTTGCGGCAAACGGCAGGCGTGTTGTGGAGGACTTCCGCCGCCGCCTCGCACATTTGCTTGACTGTCGGGTGCCGGCCCTCCTGCAGGGCTTGTCGCGCGACAGCAAAGGCAGCAACACTTCCCGCCCAGGTTCTGAACGTCTTGGCGGAGATCGGGGCGCCGGAAATATCGGCGAGGTAACGATTGAAACGGCCGGACTCGATAGGTTTAGCCTTGCCGTCGGGCCCCACTGACACGAAGAGCTGCCGCCCGGGAAGCTCGGCAATCTCCTCCAGAATCCGCTGTAGCCGGGGATTGCGCAGGCGCCTTCGGATCCGCTGCCCGCCCTTGCCCTGGAAGTTCAGCTCGATGCGGCCGTCGCGGATCCTGAGATGTCGCTTGAGAAGCGTAACGGCGCCATAGCTGCCGTTCTGTTCCACGTAGCTCGAATTCCCGATGCGAAGAGGTGCTTGATCGAGCAAGGCTGTCAGTACAGCAAGAATTGTGGTCGGGTTGTCAATCGGCCCATTCATCTGTTTGCGGACGGTTCGCCGCATCCGCGGAAGCGCTTTGGCAAAGGTAGGAAGCTGGTCGTACTTGGCGCGGCTACGCAATTTCTGCCAGGCATCGTGATAGCGATATTGTTTCCGGCCGCGCGCATCATAACCGGTTGCCTGAAGGTGACCGTTCTTGTTTATGCAGATCCAGACACGCTCGTAGGCCGGCGGCAGTCCAAGCGCCTCGATGCGCGCAATGATGCCGGGGTTCTTCAGGGGCGCGCCGTTCGGGCGTCGATAACAAAAGCCGTTGGCCGTGCGCGACCGGCTGTAGCCCGGTTCCCTGTCTGAAACGTAGACAAGGTCGGGTTCAGCCGGTGATGCACTCTGGCCTATCTTCAATTAGATCCGCCCCATCAACAAGAGGACCAACAGGACGACGACCAGAACGCCCACGAGACCGGATGGCCCGTAGCCCCAATTCGAAGAATGGGGCCATGCGGGAAATGCGCCAACCAGCAGCAGGATCAGGATGATCAGCAGTACGGTTCCAAGCATCTTACGGTCCTTCCGCTATTTGTGCCGTTGGTTGATAATCATTGCAGGACCTCGATGACCTCGCGGGTCTGCGGATTGATGAGCACTCTCTGGTCGTTAAGGACCACGTAGCCATAGGTAGGCTGATCCGGGATCGTATAGATCTCGACCGTGTCGGGAAGGCGCGTTCCGACCACCAGGTCGCCCTGATAGACTACGGAGGGGCTGCTCTGCTCAAGGACGTATGTCTTGACTTCACCGGGCACGACAACGGTCGTCTGCGCCACGGCGATACCGCCGAAGGCGAGGCCCGCGAATACACTTGCTAGGATGATTTTCTCCATGATCAAGCCTCCTAACTTGCGGGGGACTAACCGACGAGCAGGGGAATGGTTCCGAATGCCGCAAACAGCACCGGGCGGGGCGGGTGGCGAGCGTCTTCGGTCGGCCGCAAGGGTGCCGTTACGATGTCTATTAGCGGCTCATCATCCGTAGCCTATCCAACGTAAATAATGCGCTTTTTCGCGCTGTGGTTCCGGGTCCGGTTCGATGGACCGCGGCCGGTCGATCAACTTGGCCGGAACCCGCGGTCGTCCTCCGAGTTTATTTGTCGAACAGGAGGAACGATGGTGAAAACGATCGAAACGAATGTCGATGCCGGTGCCGAACGTGGCTTCGAGTGTCAGTTGGCGATGAGCGATCAATTTCGGCTCCTGACGGAATGTGCCGAACGCGCCGGTTGGTCGTGGGACGAAATCGCGATCGCTTTGCTGGACTTGACGGATGATTATGTTGCCGCCATGCGCAGGCCGCTGGAAGCAGCCGTGGAAGCAGCGGTGGAAGGCGCCAACTTTGTCCCGAAGAGCAACACGCGGCACTGAGGTGGCTGGCATGCGCTCCGCACCAGGGCATCCTGCAGTTATGCTCGCAGCCGGGAAGCTTGGCTTCCACTTCCGGGGGGCGTATCCTTCCCAGGGTTTCGCCACTACTGGCGACGAGCATGCCCGACAGAGCACTGTAGGAACGACCAAGGTAGAAGCGATGGCTTCGAGCAAGAAGACAGATGATGAAAACGATCGCTTGCTGATGGGCGATCCGGCTCTTCGTGCGGTCGAGCCGGAGGTGGAACGAGTCGATGATGTCCCGGACCGGCTGTTGATACTCGCCAATAGGCTGCAGAGGGCTCTCGATTCCCGGCGAGCCGCAACCGCGCACAGCGCCAGAACTGAGGTGGACAGAAAGATCGAGGACGAACGATGATGCCGGGCCTGCAGCATTTGCGGGTGCTGGTGGCGGAGGATGAGTTCTATGTCGCAAATGACATCGCCCTATGGCTCGAGCGGGCCGGGGCGACCATCATTGGCCCCACACCAACAGTGCAAGAAACCTTGAAGAGCCTGTCGAAGGCGGACGATATTCAGGTTGCCATCCTCGACATCAACCTGAATGGAGAGTTGGTTTTTCCCGTAGCGGACGAACTCGCGCGCCGTTCGGTGCCCTTGATCTTCTTCAGCGGCTACGATGATGTGAGCGTTCCGGAGCGGTTCAGGTCGGCAGCGCGTCTGAGCAAGTGCGCTGGCTCCTCAGACCTGGTTAGCGCCGTTTTTGAGCAATACCTCCTCAATGTGTCGACCCTTGCGCCGATCTACGGCGGCCTGTCCGATCAACTCGTCACAGATCTCGTTCCTGGTTTGCGTCTCCGGGCCAGGGTGCTGATGTCGAGCGCCAAGGCGGCGGATTTTCTCGTCGAGCGGACACTCGAACGTGCGATTGCCTTGGCTGCCACGAGAGAGAGGGCACAGCCGCTCGATACGTGGCTACATGAGTTGATGACGATCATTTATAGCGAAGGCCCATACGGGCAGAACTGAGAGCGACCATACCCGGTTACCCAAATGATGGGTGAGTGTAAATTGGTGGTTCACGGACTTCGTCCGGGTTGGGCGTGCGCTTTTCATCCGGCAGATCTTCGGGTTCTGGTTCCTCGATCGGGCGCGGTGTCCGGTTCGGCTTTGGTACCGGGGGCGGCTGTTCGCCGGGTCTATATGGGCTCGGGCTCATTTCGCTCTCCTCGTTTCCATGAAGAACCGGCGTTTTCCCGCATGGTTCCGAGAAGTTTTTGGGGATCGTTGGGGGCGGCGCTTTCGAGGGTATTCGACGGATCCGCCAATTCGGCTTGCTGGTCGTCAAACGGGGCACCGCAGACGAGAGGAGACTGCTCGCAAGACCACGCGGGAACGGCATGCGTGGCTCGCCTGGCGCGCAATCGACGGATTCCGGCATTGTCGCAGAACCCTTGTCGGCGCGGCGATCCGCCGAGGTGGAAACGGAACAAATCCATGTTTTCAGAGTTTGCAGAGCGCAACACTTGAGGAGGGTCAGCGTTATGGACGACAGGGAGGAACTCATTCGCCGGCGTGCCTATGCGATATGGGAAAGCGAGGGACGGCCCGAGGGGCAGGACGAGCGACATTGGGAACAGGCAAGCCGCGAACTGGCTGAAACTGAGCGCCCCCATCCCACGCAAGAAGCCGACGACGATACCGGCACCATTGTTGCGCCGTCGACGGCTCCGCACGGAAAAGCCGGTCGCGGAGCCGATGAATCTTGAACGGGAAAGGAGAACATCCATGCGAATTGCCGAAATCATGACAAGGGACGTTCACATTGCCAGTCCGGACGACACGATCTCAACGGTTGCGCGGGAGATGGCCGATAACGACATCGGCTTCCTGCCGGTCAGCGATAACGATCGCCTGGTCGGCATGATCACCGACCGCGATATCGTCGTACGCTGTGTCGCGGATGGTCGCGACGACAAGACCCGTGTCGGCGATATCATGACTGCCGACGTCAAATACTGCTTTGACGACGAAGACGTGTCCGAGGTTGCCCGCAACATGGGCGACGAACAGGTGCGCCGCCTGCCGGTCGTCGATCGCAACAAGCGCCTCGTCGGCATCGTTTCGCTGGCAGATGCGGCGCGACGCGATCCTGCGCTCGCGGGCATCGGCCTTAAAGGTGTGACCGCTCCGGGGGGCGCTCACAACCAAAGGCCATAACGATGGCTGACACCCGCGATCGGCGCTCACTATGGCGCTCCCCGGTCCTGCTGTCCGCGTCCGAGGAGCATGCTTGGGCGCGAGAAGTCGCAGTTCACGCCCACGCCGGCCAGCGCGACAAGGCGGGTGAACCTTATATACGGCATTGTCAACGTGTCGCCGATGCCGTTCAGGGTGACAAGGCCAAGACCGTTGCCTTCCTGCACGATGTCCTGGAAAAGTCGCCAGGATGGACGGCTGAAAGGCTGCTGGATTCCGGCTTCTCGCCAGAGGTCGTTGCCGCTGTCGAATGTCTGACGCGGCGGCCTGGAGAAACGAAGGATGCGTTGACGATCCGTGCCGCCGCCAACCTGCTTACGCATGAGGTGAAGCGGGCGGATCTCGGCGACAATCTTGCCCAGCTTGAACGCCAAGGCAAAAGCGGCGCCGAATACAGGCGCAGACTTCACCTGCTTGAAGAAGTGGTCAGCGATAAGGAAGGCGCGGCGGCGGGCCTCGAGCCCGGCGATGTAGGCCTGACGAGCGAAGCGCGGCTTGCCCGCATTGATGCCGCTCGCCGCGCACTTCGTAGCCAGTATACCGCTCGTGTCGCGAAACGATCTCTCGTCGTTCTTTTCGGCCTGGCGATCGTCGGTGCGTTCTATTTGATTTTCATGCAGTGATCCGAACGTGCCGGTTCATTCAACCGGCACGCCGTTCATGCGGTAGGCGAGCTCGTCACGAGCTCGGCTGAGCCTGCTCTTGATGGTTCCAACGGCGCAGTCGCAGATATCGGCGGCTTCCTTGTAGCTCAGGCCGTAGCCGGCGACGAGGACCAGGACCTCCCGATGGACGGGGGCCAGCGTTTCGAGCGCAGTGCGCAATTCGCAATTCAGCACACACCACTCCTGCGGCGGCGCCATGGGTATCGGCAATTCTGCGCAATCGATGACGCCTGGCGCTTCGCGCCGGCGCAACTTGTACTGGGTGCGGAACGCATTGTGCATGATGGTGAAGAGCCACGACTTCAAATTTGTGCCGGGCTCGAAACCATCGATACCGCGCAGCGCGCGAAAAAGCGTTTCCTGAAGGAGATCGTCCGCCTCGAAGCTGGAGGTGACAAATGTGCGTGCAAACGCTCGCAACGCCGGAATGAGATCAACGACCTGGGTTTCCAGCGGCTGCGTATGCTCTTCCTTCTTGAGGGTGGAAGGCATGGGGAAACTGCCTTTCGGGATAGTTTGTTGCTGTTTTAACAATGCGTGGTTGGCCTTTATGTTCCGCCTCCGCGCTACGATCGCCGGGGATGAAACCGAAGGGAAGTAGCGGAACCGTGATCGCTTCGCCAAGCGCTCGGCGACCCTCCTAGAGCAAGAACATTCCGGCCGTTGCAGCCAGCATCACCAAGGCAGTCGCGCCGCCGAGCGTCAACATCCACCAGGGCGCCTTGAGCTGGCCCATGATGTGACGATTGGCGGCCATCATCGTCATCATGGCGATAAGGGGGCCTGCGAGCATGCCGTTTGTGATCGCGCTCCAATAGAGCAGCAGGAACGGGTCTACCCCGACGAGAAAGACTACGGCACTTCCAAGCGTCGCCACGGCGATTGTGCCATAGAAGGCCTTTGCCCTGCGCGGTGCGCGATCCAACCCTTCGGGCCACTGAAACAGTTCGGCAACGGCGTAGGCCGCCGAACCCGCAAGCACTGGAACCGCCAACATGCCCGTTCCAATAATGCCAGCGGCAAAGAGCGCAAAGGCGACATTGCCGGCGATCGGTTGCAGAGCTTCTGCCGCTTGTGCGGATGTCTCGATGTGGGTGGTCCCGTTGGCGTGCAGTGTCGCGGCGGTCGCAATCATGATCGACAGGGCGACGACGCCGGACAACGCCATGCCGACAATCGTGTCTATCTCAATGCGCACGAGCTCCGGTTTGGCGGCCTGCGGGTTGGCGCCCAATCTCTGGTGATGCCGTCGTCCGAGTTCTTCCACTTCCTGGCCCGCCTGCCAGAAGAGCAGATAGGGGCTGATCGTCGTTCCCAGCACAGCGACGAACGCCGTGGCTTGCTCGCCGCCGAATGTGAACGAAGGAATGAAAACGCCACGCGCCGCCTCCATCCAGGGAACGTCGACGATGAAGACGACCGCGACATAGGCAAAGAGTGAAAGTGTCAGCCACTTCAGAAACATCGCATAGCGTCTGTATCGTACGAAAATCTCTAGCAACACGCAGACGATGCCAAACAGCACGGCATAGACGAGCTGTGGCCCGCCGGCGAGCAGACGTAGGGCGGCGCCCATGGCTGCGAGATCGGCGCCGATATTGATGACGTTCGCGACCAACAACATCAACGTGGCCACGCGCGCCAATGACGCGGGGTAGTGCCGTCGCAGGTTTCGCGCGAGACCTTGACCGGTGACGGCACCAATCCTGGCGCTCAAGCCTTGCACCCCAACCATGAGCGGGTAACAGAACAGCACGGTCCAGCCGAGGGAAAAGCCGAATTGCGCGCCGACCTGGCTGTAGGTGGCTATCCCGCTTGGGTCGTCATCGGCAGCACCCGATATCAGGCCCGCGCCAAATTTGCGCGAGAAACTGCCGCCCTTTTGTTCGGGCAAAGTCGTTGATGAACGCCGCCCATGCTTTCCATCGTCGCCATCTTTGTCAAATGTGCTCGTCTGCCGGACCGGATCCACCATGATCGGCCCTCCGTTACTGGTGTCAGTTCAGCGTCGAACGGCCTTGCCAAGCGATTGTTCCCTCCCATCAGGCTGCTCTCCGGCGCTCCCACTTTGCCGCGTGATGAAACTGGCGACCCCTCCGCGCAATTCGGACTGCGCGGAGGGGTCGCCAGATGAGAGGATGTCCGCTGCTATGCGGTGACGTTCAGCTTCCCGCTGATGTATCGAAACTCTTGCGTCTTGCCGCCGTAGCCGTAGGCGGCGGCCGGCACCTCGTGCACGAGAATGTAGCTCTCCGAATGCAGCCTGCCGAGAAGTTGCTCGAAGCGGCCGTATACCGCCTCCAGATAGGCAGCCATTTCCGGCTTCGTGTTTGTCCCGTCGACAACTTTGATGTCCAGCCAGAAGCTGTTCAAATCCTGTGCCGCCAACGACGTGCCGCCGGCGAACCAATGGGCGGGATCGATGTAGGCGATGGCGATCGCGGTGATCGTCGGGTCCTTGCGCAGGTGCGTGGCCGTCAGCTCGCTGACCGCAGCTGCGATCCGGGAAGAGAGAGCCGCGTCGGCCTTGCCGCTGACCGTGATGTTGATGATAGGCATGGAAGGCTCCTTTTGGTGAATTGTGATCCGTTGTTGAACTCAATGTGCCATCTTACTTCGTGAATAAAAATCGAATTTTTTAATATCGATGCTTCGATTATTGTGAAGTATGCAAACTTTCGATCCCGACCTGCTCCGAACGTTCCTCGCCTTTGCCGAAGGCGGCTCGCTTGCTCATGCGGCTGCCGCAGTGGGCCGCACCGCTTCCGCTGTCACCGCTCAGATGCAGCGGTTGGAGGCAATGGTGGGAGAGCCGCTTCTCGCACAGGCGGGGAGAGGACGTGTTCTGACGCCGGCTGGGGAGGAATTGCTCGTTCATGCGCGGCGGATTCTCGAAGTCCATCGGGATGCGTGGCTCAGCCTCAAGGGCGCGAAGGCCGATGGTCGCCTGACGCTCGGCTGCACCCAGGACTTTGCCGACAGCAATCTGCCTGATCTCTTACGTCTCTTTGCGCGCACACATCCGCGCGTGCGCCTCGATCTCCGGGTTGGGCGCTCCCGGGAGCTGACGGTAGGCTACGACCAAGGAGCGATCGATGTCCTGATCGTCATGCGGGACGGCGCGCAACCGGACGAGATCGCGATGCTGAGCGAACCGATGCTGTGGTTATCCGCATCGGCTGATCCGGTGCCCGCCGGTGGTGAGCTGCCGATCGCGGTACTGGATCCGCCCTGCGGGTTTCGCTCGGCGGCCACCAGTGCGCTCGAAGACGCCGGCCTTGCCTATCGTATCGCGGCGACCAGTCCGAGCCTTTCCGGGTTGCGTGCTGCGGTCCGCAGCGGCATCGCGATCACGGCACGGACCGCGCGATTTGTAGGCGAGGGGGTCGCCGTCGCGCCCCAAGCCTCGTTGCCGGCGTTGCCGAAAGCGGAGTTCAGCCTGCGGCTCAAGCCGAAGGCGGACAGGGCAGCCTCCAGTCTCGCGATGCTTCTCGCAGAAGGATTGCCGAACGAGAGCAGCAGACCTTGATGTTATCTTGGGGGCCAACGGCAGCTACATTTGCACGGTCATGCCGCCATCGACGGTCAGTGTAATGCCGTTGACGAAGCTTGCAGCCGGCGAAGCCAGGAACACGGCCGCCGGCGCGATCTCTTCCGGTCGGCCCCAGCGTTTCAGGGGAATGCGGACGTCAACGAAAGCCTGGAGCGCCGGATCGGCGGCAAGTGCCGCATTGGTCTCTGTCGCGAACCAGCCAGGCGCGATAGCGTTGACCGTCAACGTGTCGGAGCCAAGCTCGACTGCAAGCGAGCGGGTGAGTGCATCAAGGCCGCCTTTTGCGGCGGTGTAGGCCGGGTCTCCAGGGCGCGCGGCGAAGGCGGCGATGGAGGTAACGAAGATCAGCCGCCCGGAAACCGAACGGCGAAGGTAAGGAAGCGCAGCCTTCGCCATCCCATAGGCCGCCGTCAAATCCGCGTTGATCAGAGCCGCAAAGGAGGCGGGATCCATGGCGTCGGTGCCACGCCGGTCGCGTTCGCCAACCGCATGGATCAGGATGTCGAGCTGCCCTGTTCCCGCTACCGCCGCGTCGACAATCTCTGGCGCATCCGTCGCGACATCGCCCGGGGCAATATCGAGTGCGATGCCATTTTCGGCAAGCTGCCGGCGCACAGCTTCAAGTGTCTCGTGGTTGCGACCGTTGATTGCCACCGCCGCGCCGGCTGAGACGAGAGCCTTTGCCATTTCAAGGCCCAGCCCGCGACCGCCGCCTGTGACCAGTGCCGTCTTTCCGGTGAGATTGAACATGCCGGCCCCTCGGTGCCCGTTGTTTCCTGGTCGAAGCGAAATCAAATCTTCAGGAATGAGGTTTAGCGCCTGTCTCTCCACCCGCCAACCTCGGTGCAGCCGCGGCACCAATTTCCGAATGCGTTCGGCGTGTACTCTCGGGGATCGAATGGCACACGCATGCCTCGAACAAAGGGCGGACGCGATCGTCAGGGCAAGTGGCCTTGTCGAGGTGGATAGGCAGATAGCCTAGGGCGGCACCCCCCCGGCGGGACATGTCGGGGATCTCGATCCCAGCGCCCGCCACGACTTGGTAACGATTGGGATGTGACCCGACCGCACCATGACGGCGCGGTCGGATTTCTCGAGGAGCTGGCTGATGCCAGGCGCCTTACTTCATCGTGTAGACGTCGATCGAGAAGTATTTGTCGTTGATTTTCTTGTAGGTGCCGTCGGCACGGATTTCGTCGAGCGCCTTGTTGAGCTTCTCGCGCAGGTCATTGTCCTCCTGGCGAACGGCGATACCGACACCATCGCCGACAAACTTCTTGTCGGTAATCGGCTCGCCGATGAGTTCGCAGCAGTCCTTGCCATCGGCGTTCTTGGTCACCCAGTCGAGCAGCGGCAGCATGTCGCCAACCTGCAGGTCGAGACGACCATTGACCATGTCGAGATTGGCTTCGTCCTGGGTCGGATAGAGCTTGATCTCCGCATCGGGATAGGTGGCGGTGATGTATTCGGCCTGGGTGGTGCCGGATTGCGCGCCGATCACCTTGCCCTTGAGGGCTTCATTGGTGAATTCGGTGATACTGGAGCCCTTCGGCGCGGCATGCGTCATCGCGGCGAGATAGTAGGGATTGGTGAAGGCGACCTGCTTCTTGCGTTCCTCGGTGATGAACATCGAGGCGATGATCAGGTCGTATTTCTTGGCAAGCAGGCCGGGAATGATGCCGTCCCAATCCTGGGCGACCACTTCGCACTCGACCTTCATGCGCTCGCAGAGCGCAAGCCCGATATCCACATCGAAGCCGCCGATCTTGCCGGCAGGATCGATGAAGTTGAAGGGAGGATAGGCGCCCTCCGTGCCGATCTTGATCTTTTCCGCTGCCTGAGCCGACGACGCGGTCGCTGCCATGATGGCCAGCATGGCTGCTGCAATCTGCTTCTTCATTCGCGTTCCCCTTTGTTTGCATCATTCTTGATGCTTCCAGGGAAGACTATGTCGCTCCGGCCTATAAGCGAAATAGATAGGCGCGATAACCGTTATTGTTTTGGTTGATTGGTGTTGTCTGTCAGGTGTCACTTGTAGCGACCGTGGCGCTGAAGCACCTCGATCTTGTAGCCATCGGGATCAACCAGGAAGAAGAAACGAGCGAGCAGGGCCATCGCGGTTGAAGGTGACGATCTTGCCAGGGTTGAGGCCCGCATCGGCGGCACGTTGATGCTCTGCATCGAGATCGTCGACCGAGAGCGCCAGATGGCCGTAGCCATCGCCGAGCGCGTAGGGCTCGCTTCGATCCTTGTTGACCGTCAGCTCGAGTTCGAATTCGCTCTCCTCATTGCTGAGATAGATGAGGGTAAAGGTTTCGAAGTCCAGCCTTGCGGCGACTTCAAGCCCAAGGGCTAGGCGATAGAAATCGACCGACTTCTTTTCATCGCGAACCCGGATCATCTAATGGATCGCCTTGGCCATCTACCTCTCCTTCAGCGTTGATTGCGGGCGGGGTAGCAGAGAACGACGCTCCACGAAACCCCGCCTGGCTGCTCAAGCCTTCGCCTGCCGCTTCTTCAGTTGTTGCTCGCGGAAGAAGATGAAGAGGCCCGAGGCGACGATCAACGCCGCACCGATGATCACGGTCGGGCGGGGCGTGTCGCCGAAGAAGAACCAGCCGAAGACCACGGCCCAGAAAAGCAGTGTGTATTGCAAGGGCACGACGGTCGCGGCATCGGCAAGCTTGAGCGAGCGGTTGACGAGGATGTGCGCCAGCATCGCGACGATACCGAGCATGCCGAGTTGCACAAGTGCCTCGCCGTCGACAGACGCCCAGC
Source organism: Ensifer sp. Root278 (assembly GCF_001429285.1). Lineage (GTDB taxonomy): Bacteria > Pseudomonadota > Alphaproteobacteria > Rhizobiales > Rhizobiaceae > Ensifer. The sequence goes on along the minus strand of NZ_LMJJ01000027.1, from coordinate 1,021 downwards.
CGGAAGGGTTGGCCGCAACGCCGATGAGCGAGAAGATCAATGCGCCGACGATCTGCCAGAAGACGAGGGTGGTGTCCGGTGTCGAGCGCAGCGTGCGGCCAAGCATCAGTGCGAAGGCAAAGGCTGTGCTGCCTGCAAGCGCGATCAGCGCCGGCAGGCTGAAGCTCTCCTTGGAGGGTTCAAGCGCAATCAACACGCCGGCGAAACCGACGAGGATCGCCGTCCAGCGCCGCCAACCGACCTTTTCGCCCAGCAGGAACGGTGAAGCGGCTGCAACGTAGATCGGCGCTGCCAGCCAATAGGTCATGGTATCGGCAAGCGGCATATAGGCGACGGCGAAATAGAAGGCCGAGGCATCGATTGCGAAGAGCAGCGAGCGAAGCGCCTGCAGTCCCGGCCGCTCGACCCTGAACATCGAGCGCAGGCCACGCCTTAGGATGAAAGGCGACAGGAACAGAAGTGCCGCGATGCTGCGGATCACCATCAACTGACTGACGGAATAGGTCGCGACCAGCCATTTCCCCATGACGTCGTTCAACGAAAACATCAGCATGCCGAGCAGCATGATGAGGACGCCGGTTCGGGCGGCGTTCGGGGCGGTTACGGGAGCGGTGATCACGGTCATGTTCGGGCCTTCAGCAAGTTGCGCACGCCATGACATATTCCGCCGGGCCGATCCATTGCCGTCTGCATATGGAACCATAAGTTTTGCGAATGAATCGGTTTGGGTATTGCGCCTCGACCTCACGGGACAAAATTGGTTCCGACCGGGGGCTAAATTGATTTCACCGTTTACGGCGCATGTTCCGATCCAAAAAAAGCTCGCCGCCTTAAACATTTAGATCCCAGGAATTAGCATAGCCCATTGCGGGCGCAGTGATTGCGCCCGCAACGGGCTATGAGATTACTTTTCAAGTGCTGCTTGTGGCGTGTTACGGAAGCTGATCGCCATGCGGTTGTAGGCATTCATCAGGCCGATCGCGATCGTGAGGTCGGTGAGTTCACGCTCGTTGAACTCGGC
>NZ_LMJJ01000026.1 GCF_001429285.1 Ensifer sp. Root278 | reverse complement strand
GTGATCGCTGCGGTCAGCGACGTCTTGCCATGGTCAACGTGGCCAATCGTGCCAATGTTAACGTGCGGCTTGTTGCGCTCAAATTTGCTCTTTGCCATTTCCGGCTCTCCGTTTTCTATCCCCTACCGGGGAAAACTCTTAACTTCTGTCAGCGAAAGGGTATTCCGGTCACTTCTGACCGGAATACTTCGCCTGGATTTCCTGTGCGACGTTCGACGGAACCGGCGCGTAGTGATCGAAGGTCATCGTGTACTGTGCGCGACCCTGAGACATCGAACGCAGGTTGTCGACGTACTTGAACATGTTCGCGAGCGGCACGTTTGCGGCGATGACGACAGCAACGCCACGCGATTCCTGGCCCTGGATCTGGCCACGACGAGAATTCAGGTCGCCGATAACGTCACCGACATAGTCTTCCGGCGTTACGACTTCGACCTTCATCATCGGCTCGAGAAGCTGTGCGCCAGCCTTCTTGGCCGCTTCACGGAAGCAAGCACGCGATGCGATTTCGAAGGCCAGAACCGACGAGTCGACGTCGTGGAATGCGCCGTCGATGAGCGTCGCCTTGACGCCCAGCATCGGGAAGCCAGCGAGCGGACCCGAAGACAGAACGCTTTCGATACCCTTCTGAACGCCCGGGATGTATTCCTTCGGAACAGCACCGCCGACGATCTTGGATTCGAACTTGAAGTCTTCGCCTTCCGGGTTCGGTTCGAAGACGATCTTGACGCGCGCGAACTGACCGGTACCACCGGACTGCTTCTTGTGCGTGTAGTCTTCTTCGTGCTGGCGCGTGATGGTTTCGCGGTAAGCAACCTGCGGCGCGCCGACGTTTGCTTCAACCTTGAACTCGCGACGCATGCGGTCGACGATGATGTCGAGGTGAAGTTCGCCCATGCCGGCGATGATCGTCTGACCGGATTCCTGGTCAGTCTTGACGCGGAAGGATGGGTCTTCGGCAGCCAGACGGTTGAGCGCGAGGCCCATCTTTTCCTGGTCGCCCTTGGACTTCGGCTCGATCGCGATCTGGATGACCGGCTCGGGGAACTCCATGCGCTCGAGGATAACCGGCTTCAGCGGGTCGCAGAGCGTGTCACCCGTCGTGGTTTCCTTGAGACCAGCCAGAGCAACGATGTCGCCTGCGAAGGCTTCTTCGATGTCTTCACGGCTGTTGGAGTGCATCTGCAGCATGCGGCCGACGCGCTCGCGCTTGTCCTTGACCGTGTTCATGACCGACGAGCCCTTTTCGAGCTTGCCCGAGTAGATGCGCGCAAAGGTCAGCGAACCGACGAAGGGGTCGTTCATGATCTTGAACGCGAGCATCGAGAGCGGCTCGGCATCATCAGCGTGACGCTCGATCTCTGCTTCGGTCTTGGCGTCGATACCCTTGATCGCCGGAATGTCGAGCGGCGACGGCAGGTAGTCAACAACAGCGTCGAGAAGCGGCTGAACGCCCTTGTTCTTGAACGCGGTACCGCAGAACATCGGGTGGAACTTCACGTCGATGGTACCGCGGCGAACGAGTTCGCGGATCTTGTCATTCGAGGGCATGTTGCCTTCGAGATAGGCTTCCATCGCAGCTTCGTCGATCTCGACAACGGTCTCGATCAGCTTTTCGCGATATTCTTCGGCCTTGTCCTTCAGGTCGTCCGGGATTTCGACAACGTCCCACTGAGCGCCGAGGGACTCGTCGCGCCAGACGAGGGCGTTCATCTCGATCAGATCGATAACGCCCTTGAATTCGGTTTCAGCGCCGATCGGCAGCTGCATGACGACAGCCGTTGCACCGAGACGGGTCTTGATCATCTCGACCGAGCGGTAGAAGTCGGCGCCGGTCTTGTCCATCTTGTTGCAGAAGATCATGCGCGGAACATTGTACTTCTCAGCCTGACGCCAGACGGTTTCCGTCTGCGGCTCAACACCGGCGTTGGCGTCGAGAAGCGCAATAGCACCGTCGAGAACGCGCAGCGAACGCTCGACTTCGATGGTGAAGTCAACGTGGCCGGGGGTGTCGATGATGTTGAAGCGGCGGGTCTTGCCGTCACGACCCTTCCAGAAGGTGGTCGTGGCAGCAGAGGTGATGGTGATGCCGCGTTCCTGCTCCTGCTCCATCCAGTCCATGGTCGCAGCGCCGTCGTGGACTTCGCCGATCTTGTGGGACTTGCCGGTGTAGTACAGGATGCGCTCAGTCGTCGTGGTCTTGCCAGCGTCGATGTGCGCCATAATACCGAAATTACGGTAGTCTTCGATTTTGTATTCGCGTGCCATAGTGGACTGCCTCTTGAGACGTTCGCGCCAGAATTACCAGCGATAATGCGAGAACGCACGGTTGGCATCAGCCATCTTGTGCGTGTCTTCGCGCTTCTTCACGGCGCTACCACGGTTGTTCGCTGCGTCCATGAGTTCGCCGCACAGGCGATCAACCATGGTCGTTTCGTTACGCTTGCGTGCGGCCGCAATCAGCCAACGGATGGCGAGGGCCTGGCGACGCTCCGGACGAACATCGACCGGAACCTGGTAAGTTGCACCACCGACGCGGCGCGAACGCACTTCAACGTGCGGCGCGATGTTGTCGAGCGCAGAGTGGAATACGGTGATCGGCTCTTGCTTCAGCTTGACCTGAACCGCATCGAACGCGCCGTAGACAATGCTTTCGGCAACAGACTTCTTGCCGTGCAGCATGATGGCGTTCATGAACTTCGTGACAACCAGATCACCGAACTTCGGATCCGGATTGATCTCGCGCTTTTCTGCTTTATGACGTCGGGACATACTTCTCGTCTCTTCAAACTGTTTCAGCGCTTTACCACGCGGAGGACCTCGCGCAGCGCCGGGATTTTCAAAACCGAATTACTTCGGACGCTTCGCACCGTACTTCGAACGACGCTGCTTGCGGTTCTTGACGCCCTGCGTATCGAGAACACCACGGATGATGTGGTAACGAACGCCCGGAAGGTCCTTAACGCGGCCGCCGCGGATCATGACAACCGAGTGTTCCTGAAGGTTGTGACCTTCACCCGGAATGTAGCCGATGACTTCGAAGCCGTTCGTCAGACGAATCTTGGCAACCTTACGGAGAGCCGAGTTCGGCTTCTTCGGGGTCGTGGTGTAAACGCGGGTGCAAACGCCACGCTTCTGCGGGTTTTCCTGCAGAGCAGGAACCTTATTGCGCTTTACCTGTGCCTGACGAGGCTTGCGGATCAGCTGGTTTACGGTAGGCATATACCCATCCCTTGCAAAATCTTATCACGTTACCCTTGCGGGCGGATCGTTGCCGTCGCCGGCAGTTTCGAACGCCTCATGAAATGCGCAAAACAGGGGCCGATCCGCTTTTCCGCAGATGGCCCCAAATAAAGCAGAGGACGCACTATCGTGCGCGTCTTGCGTGCAGCATTGTAGTCGTCGGCGTGCGTTTCGAACCTTGTTTGAGGCGAACTCCAGAACGCGACGTTCCGAACCAGCCAGCCTCACATGGGCTCCGATGCGGCGGGGTGTACTGATTTCAAGGCCAACAGTCAAGGGCAATTAAGAAATATTCTATCGCGCGCAGGCCTGACATGCCTGCAAAACAAGGCTTTTGCACATGGTTTCGAACCTGGTGCCCGCCTCTTTGGCCCTTCGACAGGCGGAGTGTCGGATAGGGTTAAGGAATCGGCAACCACTTTGTGGGGGTTTTCCACCATCTTCGAGTCGGTCGCTGCAGAAGCATTCGAGGCGCGATGCATTTCCATCGCGCCGGACAAAAAAGGGCGCTAAGGTCGCGCCAGCCAATCGAAAGGAAACAATATGGCCGTCACCCCAGACAACGACAATGCCCCGGACGAACCGATGGTGTTCATCATCATCGGCAAGGCCTATGAGACCGACGGCGACGAAGACGGCGTGGACATTCACGTGATGCTCAAGGCGCCCGACGACGATACCGCTGTTCGCGAAGCACTGAACGCCCTTGCCGAAGAGGGTTTTCTCGAGGCTGATCTGGACCAGATCGGCACACTGACCGAGATCCCGAGCGACGAACCCCACGCCTCCGCCTACCAGGGCGCACTCGAAGGCGAAGTGGCGATCATCCGCTTTAGCTAATCTTTGCAGTCAAGTGACCTTCGCCCTCGCCGTTGCCGCGCGGGGCGACCGCCCAAAAGAAGAAGCCGCCGAGATCGCTCTCGGCGGCTTCTTCTTTGTGTGGGTCAGAGGGCGGAATAACCCGCCCTCCCCGCTTATTCGGCTGCAGCGTTCTCGTTGGCGAGATCGGCAAGCATTGGCGTTGCTGCCTCGGCGCCCGTGCCACGACGACGTTCTTCCAGGATCATTTCGTCGCGCGCGGTTGCGATGCGGCGGATCTGGGTCATCGTGCCACCGGTACCGGCCGGGATCAGACGGCCGACGATGACGTTTTCCTTCAGGCCCTGCAGGCCGTCCGTCTTACCAGCGATCGCCGCTTCGGTCAGGACCTTGGTGGTTTCCTGGAACGAAGCCGCCGAGATGAAGGACGGTGTCTGCAGCGACGCCTTGGTGATGCCGAGCAGGACCGGATCGCCGTATGCCGGCTTCTTGCCCTGTTCGATCAGGCCGTCGTTGACGTCTTCGAGCTCGATCCGGTCGACATTGTCACCGACGATGTAGGTCGAGTCGCCGGCATCGGTGATTTCCACCTTCTGCAGCATCTGGCGAACGATGACTTCGATGTGCTTGTCGTTGATGACAACGCCCTGCAGTCGGTAGACTTCCTGGATTTCGTTGACCAGGTAGGAAGCAAGTGCTTCCACGCCCTTGATCGCCAGGATGTCGTGCGGCGCCGGGTTGCCGTCGAGGATGTAGTCGCCCTTTTCGATGTAGTCGCCATCCTGAAGATGGAAGGGCTTGCCCTTCGGGATCAGGTACTCGACCGGCTCGACACCGTCTTCCGCCGGCTCGATCAGAACGCGACGCTTGTTCTTGTAGTCGCGGCCGAAGCGAACGGTGCCATCGATCTCAGCGATGATGGCGTGATCCTTCGGACGACGGGCTTCGAACAGTTCGGCAACACGCGGCAGACCACCGGTGATGTCCTTGGTCTTGGCGCTTTCGAGCGGCGAACGAGCGAGAACGTCACCCTGGCTGACCTTCTGGCCGGGTTCGACCGAGAGGATCGCGTCGACCGAGAGCAAGAAGCGGGCTTCGCCGCCGCGCGACAGCTTGGCAACTGCGCCGTTCTTGTCCTTGATGACGATCGCCGGCTTGAGGTCCGTACCACGCGGGGTCGAACGCCAGTCGATAACCTGGCGCTTGGTGATACCGGTCGACTCGTCGGTCGCTTCGAGCACCGAGATGCCGTCGACGACGTCTTCGAAGTGAACGGTACCTTCTACTTCCGTCATCATCGGACGGGTGTAGGGGTCCCACTCGGCGAGACGCTGGCCGCGCTTCACCTTGTCGCCATCGTCGACGAGGATCTTCGAACCATAGGCAACACGCTGCGACGAACGCTCGACGCCACGCTCGTCCAGGATCTGGACCGCCATGTTACGGCCCATCGCGACGAGTACGCCGTCCGAGTTGCGCAGCATGTTGCGGTTCTTGATCTGGACCGTACCTTCGTAGGACGCTTCCAGGAACGACTGGTCGACCACGGTCGCCGTACCACCCAGGTGGAAGGTACGCATGGTGAGCTGGGTGCCCGGCTCACCGATCGACTGTGCAGCGATAACGCCAACCGCTTCGCCCATGTTGACCGGCGTACCACGAGCCAGGTCGCGGCCGTAGCAGACGCCGCAAACGCCCGTCTGGATTTCGCAGGTCAGCGCCGAGCGGATGCGGATCGACTGGATACCAGCCTTCTCGATCTCGATGACGTCGGGTTCCAGGATCATCCGGCCGGCATCGACGATGCGAGCGCCCGTGACCGGGTGATCGATGTCGTCCAGAGCCGTACGGCCAAGAATACGAGCGCCAAGCGAGGCCACAACCTGACCGGCGTCGACGATCGCCGTCATTGTGAGACCGTTTTCGGTGCCGCAATCGACGGAGTTGACGATGCAATCCTGCGCGACGTCGACGAGACGACGGGTCAGGTAACCGGAGTTCGCAGTCTTCAAGGCGGTGTCGGCCAGACCCTTACGGGCACCGTGGGTCGAGTTGAAGTACTCGTTAACGGTGAGGCCTTCCTTGAAGTTCGAGATGATCGGCGTCTCGATGATTTCGCCCGACGGCTTGGCCATCAGGCCGCGCATGCCGCCCAGCTGGCGCATCTGGTTCGGAGAACCACGGGCGCCGGAGTGCGACATCATGTAGATCGAGTTCATCGGCTTCTGACGACCGTTTTCGTCGAACTCCACCGCCTTAATGCGGGCCATCATTTCGTCGGCGACCTTTTCGGTCGCCTTGCCCCAGGCGTCGACAACCTTGTTGTACTTTTCGCCCTGGGTGATGAGGCCGTCGTTGTACTGCTGCTCGTATTCCTTCACGAGCGCTTCAGTATCGCCGACGATCTTCACCTTGGTGTCCGGGATGACCATGTCGTCCTTGCCGAACGAAATGCCGGCGCGGCAAGCATGGGCAAAGCCGAGCTGCATGATGCGGTCGCAGAAGATGACCGTGTCTTTCTGACCGCAGTGACGGTAAACCGTGTCGATCATCTTGGAGATGTTCTTCTTGGTCATTTCCTGGTTGCAGGTCTCGAACGGCACGTTGACGTTGCGCGGCAACAGTTCGCCGATGATCATGCGGCCAGGCGTCGTTTCGTAGATCTTCGAAACCGGGTTGCCCTCGGCATCGACGGTCTTGAAGCGGCCACGGATCTTGGCATGCAGGGTCACGGCCTTGGTTTCGAGCGCGTGATGCAGCTCGCCCATGTCCGAGAACGCCATGCCTTCGCCCGGCTCGTTCTGGTTCAGGATCGACAAGTAGTAGAGACCGAGAACCATATCCTGCGACGGAACGATGATCGGCGCGCCGTTTGCCGGGTGCAGAATGTTGTTCGTCGACATCATCAGCACGCGTGCTTCGAGCTGGGCTTCGAGAGACAGCGGCACGTGAACGGCCATCTGGTCACCGTCGAAGTCGGCGTTGAAGGCCGTGCAGACGAGCGGATGCAGCTGGATCGCCTTGCCTTCGACCAGGGTCGGTTCGAAGGCCTGGATGCCCAGGCGGTGCAGCGTCGGCGCGCGGTTCAGGAGAACCGGATGCTCGCGGATGACCTCGTCGAGGATATCCCAGACTTCCGGCTTTTCCTTTTCAACGAGCTTCTTGGCCTGCTTGACGGTCGAGGAGAAGCCCTTGGCGTCAAGACGCGCATAGATGAACGGCTTGAACAGCTCGAGCGCCATCTTCTTCGGAAGACCGCACTGGTGCAGCTTCAGTTCCGGACCGGTTACGATGACCGAACGGCCGGAATAGTCGACGCGCTTGCCGAGCAGGTTCTGACGGAAGCGGCCCTGCTTGCCCTTGAGCATGTCGGACAGCGACTTCAGCGGACGCTTGTTGGCGCCGGTGATGACGCGGCCGCGACGGCCGTTGTCGAACAGCGCATCGACAGATTCCTGCAGCATGCGCTTTTCGTTGCGGATGATGATGCCCGGAGCACGCAGTTCGATCAGGCGCTTCAGACGGTTGTTACGGTTGATCACGCGGCGGTAGAGATCGTTCAGATCCGACGTCGCGAAACGGCCACCGTCGAGCGGCACGAGCGGGCGCAGATCCGGCGGGATCACCGGAACGACCTTCATGATCATCCATTCCGGACGATTGCCGGAATCCATGAAGTTCTCGACGATCTTCAGGCGCTTCATCAGCTTCTTCTGCTTCAGATCCGAGGTCGTCTCAGCGAGCTCGGCGCGCAGGTCACCAGCGATCTTCTCCAAATTCATCGAAGCGAGCATTTCATAGATCGCTTCAGCGCCGATCATGGCGGTGAACTGATCTTCGCCGAACTCATCGACGGCGAGCATGTAGTCTTCTTCGCTGAGGAGCTGGTTTTCCTTCAGCGACGTCAGACCCGGCTCGGTCACGATGTAGTTTTCGAAGTACAGAACGCGTTCGACATCCTTCAGCGTCATGTCGAGCAGCGTCGAAATGCGTGAAGGCAACGACTTCAGGAACCAGATGTGGGCGACGGGAGCGGCGAGCTCGATGTGGCCCATGCGCTCACGGCGAACGCGCGACAGCGTGACTTCGACGCCGCACTTTTCGCAGATGATGCCCTTGTACTTCATGCGCTTGTACTTGCCGCACAGGCACTCGTAGTCCTTGATCGGGCCAAAGATGCGCGCGCAGAACAGACCGTCGCGTTCCGGCTTGAACGTACGGTAGTTGATCGTCTCCGGCTTCTTGATCTCACCGTAAGACCAGGAAAGAATCTTCTCCGGCGAGGCGATCGAAATCCGGATGGAATCGAAGGTCTGTGCAGGCACCTGCGGATTGAAAAGATTCATGACCTCTTGGTTCATGCCTGTCTCCTTTACGGGCTTTACGCCCTGAGCTTGGCGAGGGTGCCGACAAATCCCGGGCGCCGGCCCCTGCCCCTTAAACAGCTAAAACCGCATTGGCTGCGGCTCTGTTCCTGCCGAAGACGTCAGCGTCTTCAGGCGGAAACGGTGCGCGCCGCATCGCGGCACGCACCTTGGGTCTCTTTACTCGGCTGCGTCCGGCAACTGTGCCGCGCCAGCCTCGTCGACCTTCGAGTTTTCGAGCTCGACCGAAAGGCCCAGCGAGCGCATTTCCTTGACGAGAACGTTGAAGCTCTCCGGAATGCCCGCTTCGAAGGTATCGTCGCCACGGACGATCGCTTCGTAGACCTTGGTACGACCGGCAACGTCGTCCGACTTGACCGTCAGCATTTCCTGCAGGGTGTAGGCCGCGCCGTAAGCTTCCAGCGCCCAGACCTCCATTTCCCCGAAGCGCTGACCGCCGAACTGCGCCTTACCGCCCAGCGGCTGCTGGGTGACGAGCGAGTACGGACCGATCGAACGGGCGTGGATCTTGTCGTCGACCAAGTGGTTGAGCTTCAGCATGTAGATGTAGCCCACGGTCACCTGACGGTCGAACTGATCGCCGGTACGGCCATCGTAAAGCGTCGACTGACCGGTTACCTTCAGGCCCGCCTGCTCCAGCATCTCGTTGACGTCGGCTTCGACAGCACCGTCGAAGACCGGCGTCGCGATCGAAACGCCGCGACGGGTCTGCTCGGCCAAGCGCACGATCGACTCGTCGTCGTACTGCTTGATCGGCTCGCCCTTCGGGCCCGACCCGATGACGCTGTCGATGGTGTCGCGCAGCGGCTGGATGTCGGCGCCTGCCTTATAGGCATCGAGCATCGCGCCGATCTTCTTGCCCATGCCGGCGCAAGCCCAGCCGAGATGGGTTTCGAGGATCTGGCCGACGTTCATGCGCGAAGGCACGCCGAGCGGGTTCAGAACGACGTCGACATGCGTGCCGTCTTCCAGGAACGGCATGTCTTCGATCGGCACGATACGCGACACGACACCCTTGTTGCCGTGACGGCCGGCCATCTTGTCGCCCGGCTGGATCTTGCGCTTCACAGCGACGAAGACCTTGACCATCTTCATGACGCCCGGAGGCATTTCGTCGCCGCGCTGGACCTTCTCGACCTTGTCCATGAAGCGCTGTTCAAGGCGCGACTTGGATTCGTCGTACTGGGCGCGCAGAGCTTCGATCTCGCCCTGAGCCTTTTCGTCTTCGACGGCGAACATCCACCACTGCGAGCGGGGGTATTCGCTGACGACGAGGTTCGAAAGCTCGGTGCCCTTCTTGAAGCCCTTCGGGCCGGCAACGGCCGTGTGGCCACGCAGCATGTCGACGAGACGTGCGTAGACGTTGCGATCGAGGATCGCCTGTTCGTCGTCGCGGTCCTTGGCGAGGCGTTCGATTTCCTCGCGCTCGATCGCCATCGCGCGTTCGTCCTTCTCAACGCCGTGGCGGTTGAAGACGCGAACTTCGACGACGGTACCGAAGGTGCCCGGGGGCATGCGCATCGAGGTGTCGCGAACGTCGGAAGCCTTTTCACCGAAGATGGCGCGCAGAAGCTTTTCTTCCGGCGTCATCGGGCTTTCGCCCTTCGGCGTGATCTTGCCGACGAGGATGTCACCCGGCTGAACCTCAGCACCGATATAAACGATACCGGCTTCGTCGAGGTTACGCAGCGCTTCTTCCGAAACGTTCGGAATGTCGCGGGTGATTTCTTCCGGACCCAGCTTCGTGTCACGCGCCATCACTTCGAATTCTTCGATGTGGATGGAGGTGAACACGTCGTCGCGCACGATCCGCTCGGAGAGCAGGATCGAGTCTTCGTAGTTGTAGCCGTTCCACGGCATGAACGCGACGAGCGCGTTGCGGCCGAGCGCCAGGTCACCGAGGTCGGTCGAAGGACCGTCGGCGATGATGTCGCCCTTGTTCAGAACGTCACCGACGGTAACCAGCGGGCGCTGGTTGACGCAGGTGTTCTGGTTCGAACGCTGGAACTTCTGCAGACGATAGATATCGACGCCCGACTTCGACGGATCGAGGTCTTCGGTGGCGCGGATAACGATACGGGTCGCGTCAACCTGGTCGACGACGCCGCCACGACGGGCAGCGATTGCTGCGCCGGAGTCACGGGCAACGACCGGCTCCATGCCGGTGCCGACAAACGGCGCTTCGGCGCGCAGCAGAGGCACGGCCTGACGCTGCATGTTCGAGCCCATCAGTGCACGGTTGGCGTCGTCGTTCTCAAGGAACGGGATGAGCGCGGCCGCGACCGAAACGAGCTGCTTCGGCGAAACGTCCATCAGGTTGATGTTGTCGCGCGGAGCCAGCATAACTTCGCCGGCGTGACGGCAAACGACGAATTCTTCCGAGAACGAACCGTCGCTCTCAAGAACCGAGTTTGCCTGCGCGACGTGGTACTTCGCTTCTTCCATCGCCGAGAGATAGACGACGTCGTTCGTCACCTTGCCGTCAACGATCTTGCGGTACGGGCTTTCGATGAAGCCGTACTTGTTGACGCGGGCGAAGGTCGCAAGCGAGTTGATCAGACCGATGTTCGGGCCTTCCGGCGTTTCGATCGGGCAAATACGGCCGTAGTGCGTCGGGTGAACGTCGCGGACTTCGAAGCCGGCGCGCTCGCGGGTCAGACCACCCGGGCCAAGTGCCGAAAGACGGCGCTTGTGGGTGATTTCCGAAAGCGGGTTCACCTGGTCCATGAACTGCGACAGCTGCGAGGAGCCGAAGAATTCGCGGACGGCTGCGGCAGCCGGCTTGGCGTTGATCAGGTCCTGCGGCATGACCGTGTCGATCTCGATCGACGACATGCGTTCCTTGATCGCGCGCTCCATGCGCAACAGACCCAGGCGGTACTGGTTTTCCATCAACTCGCCGACCGAACGAACACGGCGGTTGCCGAGGTTGTCGATGTCGTCGATTTCGCCCTTACCGTCGCGCAGTTCGACGAGCATCTTGACGACAGCCAGGATGTCTTCCTTGCGCAGGATACGGACGGTATCCGCAACTTCAAGGTCGAGGCGCATGTTCATCTTGACGCGGCCGACGGCCGAGAGGTCGTAGCGCTCGGCGTCGAAGAACAGCGTGTTGAACATGGCTTCCGCGGAATCCATGGTCGGCGGCTCGCCCGGACGCATCACGCGGTAGATATCGAACAGAGCGTCCTGACGGTTCTCGTTCTTGTCTACGGTCAGCGTGTTGCGGATGTACGCGCCGACATTGATATGGTCGATGTCGAGAACCGGGATTTCGTCGAAGCCGGCCGACAGAATGACGGGAAGCGTCTTCTCGTCGATCTCGTCGCCTGCTTCGAGGTAGATTTCACCGGTTGCGAAGTTGACGACGTCTTCGGCAAGATAGTTGCCGTAGAGGTCATCATTGGTCGCCTTGAGCGCCTTCAGACCCTTGTCCTGCAACTGACGAAGCAGACGCGGGGTCAGCTTCTTGCCAGCTTCAACGACGACTTCACCGGTGTCGGCGTCGACCATCTCGGTGATGGCCTTCTGACCCTTCAGGGCATCCGGCTGGAACGGCACGCGCCAGCCTTCGCCGTCGCGCTGGTAAAGCGACTTCGTGTAGAAGGTGTCGAGGATTTCCTCGCCGTCCATGCCGAGCGCCATCAGCAGCGACGACACCGGAATCTTGCGGCGGCGGTCGATACGGGCATGCACGATGTCCTTGGCGTCGAACTCGATGTCGAGCCAGGAACCGCGGTAAGGAATGACGCGTGCTGCGAAGAGCAGCTTGCCCGACGAATGGCTCTTGCCCTTGTCGTGGTCGAAGAACACGCCCGGCGACCGGTGCATCTGCGAAACGATAACGCGCTCGGTACCATTGACGATGAAGGTACCGTTGTCGGTCATGAGCGGCATGTCGCCCATGTAGACGTTCTGTTCCTTGATGTCCTTGATCGACTTCGCGCCGGTATCCTCGTCGATATCGAATACGATGAGGCGCAGCGTCACCTTGAGCGGCGCTGCGTAGGTCAGATCGCGCTGACGGCATTCCTCGACGTCGAACTTCGGCGGCTCGAATTCGTAGGACACGAACTCAAGCATCGATGCGCCCGAGAAATCCTTGATCGGGAAAACGGACTTGAAAACAGCTTGGAGCCCCTCATCAGGGCGACCGCCCTTGGGCTCTTCAACCATCAGAAACTGGTCGTAGGATGCCTTCTGAACCTCGATGAGGTTCGGCATTTCTGCGACTTCTGGAATTTTACCAAAAAACTTGCGTACGCGCCTGCGACCGTTAAACGAAAGGGTCTGAGCCATCGTCGCTCCTTGTCAATCTTGCATCCGGGCCTGCAACGGACGGGAACCGATGGCCAGTCGACCCCGTCAATCAATGAGTAGTCCAATCTCGTCCAGCTAACGGAAAACGCTCAGCGCGGATTGCTGTGCTGCCTTCCGTTCGAGACCATCCTCTTGAAGAACCCATTACCCAAAAGCCGTTTTTCGACAGGCTTTTGGGTAATATGTTCCAAAAACGGTCAAAGAGAGGCGGCCGAAATGGCCACCTCCCCTTGCAAAATGCCGAATTACTTGACGTCAACCTTGGCGCCAGCGTCTTCGAGCTTCTTCTTGAGGTCAGCAGCTTCAGCCTTGGAAACTGCTTCCTTAACCGGCTTAGGAGCGCCTTCGACGAGGTCCTTGGCTTCCTTGAGGCCGAGACCGGTGATGGCGCGGACTTCCTTGATGACGTTGATCTTGTTGGCGCCAGCGTCAACGAGGATAACGTCAAATTCGGTCTTTTCTTCTTCAGCAGCAGCAGCAGCACCGCCGGCAGCGCCGCCAGCAACAGCAACAGCTACCGGAGCAGCAGCCGAAACGCCCCACTTCTCTTCGAGCAGCTTGGAAAGCTCAGCAGCTTCCAGAACGGTCAGCGAGGAGAGGTCTTCAACGATCTTTGCGAGATCAGCCATTTTACTTTTCCTTTTGTTCGGTTCGAACTGGTTTTAAATACAACAGCGAAAATCCGCCTTAGGCGGCTTCGTCCTTCTTGGCATAGGCCGAGAACACGCGAGCAAGCTGGCTTGCCGGTGCTGCAACAACCGTTGCGACGCGGGTTGCCGGGGCATTGAGAAGGCCCAGCAGCTTTGCGCGCAGCTCGTCGAGCGAAGGCAGGGTCGCGAGCGACTTGACTGCTTCGGCGTTGAGCGTGGTTGTGCCCATGGCGCCACCGAGAACAACGAGCTTGTCGTTGGTCTTGGCGAAATCCATGACGACCTTAGGAGCCGTGATCGGGTCTTCGCTGTATGCGATCAGCGTCTGACCCTTGAAGAGATTGCTCATCCCTTCCGACTCGGTGCCCTGAAGAGCGATCTTGGCCAGGCGGTTTTTCGCGACTTTGACGGTGCCGCCAGCAGCGCGCATCTTCGAACGGAAGTCGTTCATCTGCGCAACTGTGACACCAGCATAGTGGGCCACGACAACCGAACCGGAAGCCTTGAAGACTTCGTTCAGCTCCGTGACGAATTCGCGTTTTTCCGCTCTTTCCACTGTCTGTCTCCAGTAGGCAGGGTTGCAATACTGCAGCCCCGCCGGGTTTGCCTTTGTCACCCGAGATCGAGCTCGATCCCACGTAACGCTTAAGGATCCTGTCCCTTGGCGTTCCCGGAAGAGCCGGGTCTGACACAAGGCAAGCGAGGTTCGAACCGAATTTCGACGCCTCCGGCGCCATAGCGAAATTCAGATCTTACCCGTCTCATGCAGGCCGAAGTGATTAAGGTAAAACCACCCGCAATCTCGGACAGGAGTTCCGGACTTGACGTCCGGAATTCCCGGCCCCGAAAGGCCGGGAATTTGGTACCGGGCCGAAGCCCGAAAACGATTAAGCGACGCTGAGCGTGGCCGGGTCGATCTTGAGGCCTGGGCCCATGGTCGACGAAATAGCGACGCGCTTGACGTAGTTGCCCTTGGCGCCGGTCGGCTTTGCCTTGATCACTGCGTCTGCGAAGGCACGGATGTTTTCTTCCAGTGCCTTGGCATCGAAGGATGCCTTGCCGATGCCGGCGTGAACGATACCGGCCTTTTCGACGCGGAACTCGACGGCGCCGCCCTTGGATGCCTTGACGGCACCAGCGACGTCCATCGTGACGGTGCCGACCTTCGGGTTCGGCATCATGCCACGCGGGCCGAGAACCTTACCGAGGCGACCGACGAGCGGCATCATGTCCGGGGTTGCGATGCAGCGATCGAAATCGATCTTGCCGCCCTGAACGATTTCAACGAGCTCTTCCGCGCCAACGACGTCAGCACCGGCAGCCTTGGCTTCGTCAGCCTTGGCGCCACGTGCGAAAACGGCGACGCGAACCGAGCGGCCGGTGCCGTTCGGCAGGTTGACGACGCCGCGGACCATCTGGTCGGCGTGGCGCGGGTCAACGCCGAGGTTCATCGCAACTTCGATGGTCTCGTCGAACTTGGCAGTTGCACGTTCCTTGACCATCGAAACGGCCTCGGTGAGACCGTAGATCTTCGTCGGATCGACGCCCTCGCGGGACTTCTGTACACGCTTTGCAATCTTCGCCATGGTCTTAGCCTACCACTTCCAGGCCCATAGCGCGGGCAGAGCCCTCGATCATGGCCATTGCGCCTTCGATATCGGCAGCATTGAGATCCTTCATCTTGGCTTCGGCGATCGACTTGATCTGAGCCTTGGTGAGCTTGCCAGCCGAGCCACCCTTGCCGGGGGTCTTCGAACCGGACTGGATCTTTGCTTCCTTCTTCAGGAAGTAGCTGACCGGCGGCTGCTTCATGACGAAAGTGAAGGACTTGTCCTGGTAATAGGTGATGACGACCGGGATCGGCATACCCTTTTCCATTTCCTGCGTGGCGGCATTGAACGCCTTGCAGAATTCCATGATGTTAATGCCACGCTGACCGAGCGCAGGACCGATCGGCGGGGACGGATTGGCCGACCCAGCCTTCACCTGCAGCTTGAGCTGGCCTGCAACTTTCTTAGCCATTTCTCTCTGCCTTTCTGAAATCCCCTTGCGACGGATCGCACCGGGATCTGTTACGCCGGTTGCCCGGCTTGTTGCCGATCACGGGGATCGGCGGCTGCGGTTGCGTGGTACGGACGATCCGACCCGGCTAAGGTCGCTCCCCTTCCACGCGCATGCGGATTTCTCCGCCAGAACGGGTCGCAACCCGCCCTATCTCTTGAGATCTTCTCAGACCTTCTCGACCTGACCGTATTCCAGCTCGACCGGCGTCGCGCGACCGAAGATCGAAACCTCGACCTTGAGGCGCGAACGCTCTTCGTCGACGTCCTGAACGACGCCATTGAACGAGGCGAACGGACCATCCGAAACGCGGACCTGCTCGCCGATCTCGAACGAGACCGACGGCTTCGGACGCTCGACGCCATCCTGGACCTGACCAAGGATGCGCTCAGCCTCATGGTCCGGAATCGGAACCGGCTTGCTGTCGGTACCGAGGAAACCCGTTACCTTCGGCGTATTCTTGATGAGATGGAAAGCCTCATCCGTCAGATTGGCGCGAACCAGAACGTAGCCCGGGAAGAACTTGCGCTCGGCGTCGACCTTGCGGCCACGACGCACTTCGACAACCTTCTCGGTCGGCACGAGAATCTTCTCGAACAAATGCTCGAGACCCTTCTGCTTGGCCTTTTCTTCGATCGATTCAGCGACCTTCTTTTCGAAGTTCGAATAGGCGTGAACAATATACCAGCGCGCAGCCATACTACCCTCCACCCAATCAAGCGCCAACGTTGAGGATGAGGCCGATCGCCCAACCCATCAACTGGTCCGCAGCAAAGAAGAAGGCAGCGGCAAAAAAGACCATGACAAAGACCATCAGCGTCGAGATCATCGTCTCGCGCCGAGAAGGCCAAGTCACTTTCGACGTCTCCGAGCGAACCTGCTGCAGAAACGTTACCGGATTCGTTTTGGATGCCATGTAATGCTCACGCCATTACGGCGCGTAAAGCCGATGATTCAGCCCCACGCACCGCGTGTCTGTTTGGACCCTACATAAAGACCGATTCTGAAAACCACAAGAGCCAATCAGTCTTTTTTGTGAATTTCGTCGACCGGGTCACCGGTCCTTAAGCTTTAGTTTGCCGTCCCCTCAGCCTTTATGCAAGCGCGAGAGAAATGGCAGGGGCAGAGGGGCTCGAACCCCCGACCTGCGGTTTTGGAGACCGCCGCTCTACCAACTGAGCTATACCCCTATTCAGCTGCGCCTTCGTCTAACGACGCGTCGCCGCCTCAAGTCAGCGGCTTAATATTCAGTTTGCCGGAGGATGACAAGCACCTTTCACCGAAGAAGCGAAAAAATCCTCATCGAATTGCAACAACCCCCTGCCCTGCCGCCTCCGGCGTCACGAACGGGCGCAAGTCATTGTCGAGCCTGCCGTAATTCCCGCGGCGCGCGAAGTCGGGAATCCGCTATCCTGCCGGCAATTGCCGGGAGCCGAATCATACGTCGCGCATCACGCTGGCCGAATACGGTCCCTGCTGGCTTTGTTGTTTGAAGAGCGAGCCTCAGAGATCGCGACGCTGCTTCACCCTTCGTCCGCGAGGTCCATCACATCGGCAGCACCGCAGTGCCCGGATTGCCGGCGAAGCCGAAGATCGATATCGATGCGGTCATCGCGGATCTGAGAAGGCTGCCGGAGCTGACTGCGCGCCTTCGCAGCATCGGCTACACCTTTCACCGCGATCCGCACGCAAGCGGCCTCTGGACCTTCACCACCGATACGCGCCCCTACGGCACGCGCCTCTATCTTTGCTCTGGCGACAACGCCGCTCATGCGGCACGCCTCCTCTTCCGCGACCAGTTGCGTGAACGGCCGGACTATGCCGAGCGATACGAGACGCTGAAAAAGCGGCTTGCCACAGACGCCAATGGCGATTGGGATATCTACACCCACGGCAAGCGCGACTTTATCGATGAAGTCCTGGCAGCTCCTGCAACGAAAAAGGCCCCGCCGTTGCCAGCGGGGCCTCTCTACTGATCTGAAACCAGCAGATTACTCGACGATCGAGGCTACGATGCCTGCGCCGACGGTACGGCCGCCTTCGCGGATCGCGAAGCGCAGCTTTTCTTCCATCGCGATCGGAACGATCAGCTCGACGGCAACGGTGAC
>NZ_LMJJ01000025.1:2116-23178 GCF_001429285.1 Ensifer sp. Root278 | reverse complement strand
CGGCACTCTGCTTCCTGGCGGGGTCGCTCTTCCGATTCCTACAGGACATCCGGCTGTCGCAAGGTGAACACGACGATCGTCAGTTGCGATGATCGCCGTGCTGGTGGAGGCGACGTCATCGCAAGCGGCAGCCCCGGTGGTGTTGGGGCCAAGTGCAATCCACCGCTTTGAACGAAACCCGGCGACGTTGTTGAAGTCGAAGTCGACAAGTTAGGAGTGCTCAAAAACTCAACCATCGACGAGGCAGCTTAGAAGGCCGAGCGTTCCTGATGCTTCGACGCTCGGCTATCTTGCGTTATTTCAGTCGGGCGAAGCTACCAGTTGTCGGCAGGTCGAGAATTTGCGAGATCACCATAATATGCAGACGGAAGTGCCTTCGCGAGGAACGAGAACTCCGAATGGCAATGGCGCATCAGCCCCAGTCCGATCTCGTCCGGGACAGGGTGGCCGCCCTTGTCGCTATCGAGACCAAGAACGAATCTGCTTCGCAGAACGAGGCCATCGGGCGTGTCCCGTGTGACGTGCATCATCCGGCCGCCTATTGGAATTCCATGCTCGTCAATCTCAACATCATCGCCAAAGCCAATTCCAGCGTAGAAAAGTGCGGATACGCCGCCCACCCGCTTTGCGGCATCGATGTCCGTGGCACTGAAGTATGCGGCTGGGCTTAGGAACTTGATGGTTGCTTTGACCGGAGGAACCTCTCCTAGCGACTCCGTCGCCCTGATCGTCGCGCCGATGTAGTTCTCCCCTTTTTTCCAAAGCTCGTCCCACCCAAAATGGCGCTTGTGATCAATCGGGTGCCACCAGCGAAGGTGTTCGTCGGTTTCAAAATACTTGAACCACCATTCCAGCATCGCTCCATTGCACCCTGGCATTATCGTTCTGCAGGCGACCGTGAGGGTGCCGGAGGCGAAGCGCTTGATACCCATTTCGAGTCTAATTGGGTCGGCGTGCAGCAGCGCGACAGGGATTGCTGCTTCCAAATCCTCTTGCATTTCCTATCTCCTATATTTAGGAAACGTGTGGCGTTTCCTAAATATGATCGGTATATCCTTCGTACGACGTTGGTCAAGGGGATCAAGATTTGGAAAAGCGAGCGAGAGGGCGTCCGGCCCGTAATCGGCTTGAGGTGGAAAACAAAATTCTCCAAGCCTCAACACAACTTCTCTTTGACCAGGGATTTGCCAAGTTCAGCATCGATGCGGTGTCGCGTAGCGCAGGAGTTGCCAAAAAGACTGTTTACGCTGTGGCGGCCAATCGTGAGGAACTGGTCGGGAAAATCGTAGCGTCTTGGACTGAGCAACTCCAAACGAGTGGAGATCACCGGCCGAGCGAGCCGCGTCCTGATCCGGGGAGCCTGCAAGAGCTATTGAGCAGGATATATCGGATCGCCCTATCCAAGGAAGCTGTAGCCCTTTTCCGTCTCATCTGTGCTGAAAAGGAGGGCCGAGAACGGCTGGCAGAAATCTATAATCGAAATGGAGTCGAGCGGGGAGTGCTGGCCGTGGCGAACTGGCTGCGCGAGTACCAAGCCGATGTCCAGTCATTTGATGTCATCCGATTTGCCCGGATGATCCTTGCTGCTCTGGTTGCTGAGCCCTTGCGCAGGGCCGCTATCGGCCTTGAAACGCCATGGAACGATAGCGATGAGGAGGTCACCGCACGGGTTGGAGAGTGCGTGGATTTCTACGCAAGTATATTGTTCAAAGAGTTGGGCACGGCACCATAGCGGCCATCGTGGCGCATCTGGCGTTAAAGTTTCGTGGCGGATGCCGAGGCGGTGTCACAGCAATTGGGTGGCGAGCGCGACGAATGCCGGATCAGATGGTGCGACAATCAATCGGCGCAATGTTCCGGGGTTGTAATCCACATGCATACCGCCGGGCGCATTGTTTTTTGCCGTCGCCCCGCCACGCTGGCTGGCCAAGCCGAAGCCGAAACCTGGTCAAACTCTGGAAGAATCGTTCCCGTTCCTGTTCACGTTGATGCCCCTTCACGTCTGAGTTGACGACCACTGATGAGCCAGCGTGAGTGTGGGTGATCGCGTTGCGATCGCCCAGTAGATCGGGCCACAATTAACCGAAGCGAAAATGAATCGACGCCTTCGTATCCGTGCGCGATTTCTAAGGAGAAAAGGGCACTAAGACCGAAATCAACGAATGTCGCCGGCCTTCAAGGGTCTTTGGCTGAAACCTCTGTCTTGGCTGTAGCCCTTTAACGCCGTATGGCGAGGTTTCAGCTAGGCAAGAAGCCGTGCGTACGGAACCAGGCCACTTCATCACGCAGGGTTTCGCTCACGGGCCGGAACTCCAGACCCAATTCTCGTGTGCTCTTCGCACAATCGTAGCGAGATCGGTCATTCTCCGTGGCAACTGTTCGCGCCATGGCCCAACTCAAGAGTACAGGCTTGCCAGTCATCCGCGCGTAGAGCTCATTGCCGGCGCCGATCAGGTAAAGCAAGAAGAGTGGAATGCGGCGGGTCGGTGCCTTGGCCCTGCTGGCTTGTGCGATCAACGGCAACAAATCGGCCATGGTCATATGCTGTCCGGCGGCGAGGTAACGTTCGCCGCGTTGCCCCCTGTGGCTAGCGAGGATCATCGCCCGCGCCACATCGCGCGCATCGACCACCGAGAAGGAGCCGGGTGGAACGCCGGGCAAGCGCTCGAGCGCCACATCCAGCACTGTTTGGCCAGCCGACGTCGGCCCGATATCCCCCGGCCCGTGCATCCAGCCCGGAAGCACCATGGCCGCCCAGAAATCGGGATGTTTGTCGAGAAAATCAAGCACCACGCGGTCCGACAGGATCTTGCTGCGGTAATAATCATCGGCGTCCCGCTCGTCCCGCAACATGGACTCGTCTATGGTTTGTCCCTTTGCACCGCGCAGCACTGCGACCGAGCTGGTATGGACGAAGCGCCGCACGCCGGCACGATAAGCGTGATCGAGCAAGCCACGCGTACCCGCGACATTGGCCGCGTAGAGCGCGTCCCAATGCTTCCCGCCTTTGTAAGAGTCCCGGAAATAAGCCGCTGTGTGGAAAACCACGTCGACGCCCCTAAGTGCGTCCGCAAAACCCGGCACGTCGAGCATATCGCCGGCGATGATCTCTAAATCCAGCCCGGCAAACTGCATTGCTGCTTTCTCGTGCGAGCGAACCAGCGCGCGCACGCCCCAGCCGTCGGCGATTAGTTCGCGGACCAGATTATTGCCCAGAAGGCCGGTTGCCCCAGTCACGAAGGCAGTCGGCTCATGGGAATCGTTATTAGGATAGTTCAGCATGAAAGTGTTCCACAATTGAGGGAACGCATCATATAAGGCTGGACTAAGGTCCATGGTCAACAGCTTAAGGTGTGAAAAAATGCTGATCGGAGAATTCGCCCAGCGAACAGGATTGAGCCAGGACACTGTCCGCTTTTATGTCCGCAAAGGTCTGCTCAGGCCGCAACTCGGCGCCAAAGGTGGTCGCAATCCCTATCAGATCTTCACTGCCCAGGACGCCTCGACGGTTCGGATGATCCGTTTCGCACAATCACTGGGTCTGCCACTCAAAGAGATCGCGGAGATTGCCACGGAACTGCAACGAGAGGGCTTATCGCCGGCGCGTGAGATCGAGATCATGGACGTCCAGCTCGTCAGGCTTGAGCAGAAGGCAACTGAATTGGCCGAACTGACCAATTACCTGCGGGCGAAGCGCGACTGGGTCGCGTGCGGCAAGCCGGGCGATGAACCGCGATTTACCGATGACAGGATTTGCTAACCTGCGAAACGCACGGAATCTTCGATCGACCAGCCGTCGGGCGCTATCGGCGAATGGCAGCGCTGGGTCGAAACGCGTCGATCGCAGCTTCCGAGGTAAGGTCTGGAAGTGGGCAAACCTGCAGCTCGGCGGCATGTATCATGTCCGCTTCTGTGATACCACCGTGCTCTGGGCCTATCTTGGTGACGTCGTGCTGGCCAAGGTGGCCAATGAGCGT
Organism: Ensifer sp. Root278; assembly: GCF_001429285.1. Lineage (GTDB taxonomy): Bacteria > Pseudomonadota > Alphaproteobacteria > Rhizobiales > Rhizobiaceae > Ensifer. The sequence continues at coordinate 19,201 of NZ_LMJJ01000025.1, read as the reverse complement.
CGAATTCCCATGATCATGAGTGGATCGTCGCTGACACGGCTCGAAGAAGTCGCCGCCACCGCCCCGGGCGCCTGGTTCCAGGCATATCTCCCGGGAGAACCAGATCGGATTGACGCGCTGGTCGACCGGGTACTACGCGCCGGTTTTCAGACGTTGGTACTCACGGTCGACACGGCTACTTTGGCAAACCGCGAGAACAATATTCGCGCCGGCTTCTCGACTCCTTTGCGGCCGAGCTTACGCTTGGCATGGCAAGGCATCACTCATCCCCGATGGACGATTGGAACCTTTTTACGCACTCTGGCAGTGCATGGCGTTCCACATTTTGAGAACTCCTATGGGGACCGTGGCGCACCGATCATCTCATCGAACTTCATGCGCGACTTCGGGCGGAGGGATCACCTGAATTGGGTCCATCTCGAGCGTATCCGCGCGCGTTGGCCGGGAAAGCTCGTCGTCAAAGGCGTTATGCATCCGGATGACGCGTTGCGGGTTCATGAGTTGGTGCGGATGGGCTGATAGTGTCCAATCACGGCGGCCCTCAACTCGACGGGACCATGTCGCCCTTAAGTGCGCTTCCTGCGATTGTTGCGCGGGTCGGCAACAAAACCGCTGTCATGATCGACGGTGGCTTCAGGCGGGGCACCCATGTAATCAAGGCAATCGCCCTGGGTGCGCGCTTCGTCTTTGTTGGGCGCCCATTCCTCTATGCGGCGGTCGCCTCCGGCAGTCCAGGTATCCTCAAAGCTATCGACATCCTAAAAACCGAAATTCATCAGAATATGGCGCTCCTCGGAGCCGTGGCGCTAGACGACATCGATGGCAGTTTTGTCGTTTGCCGTGATCGCGACAGCGCTGTATCGGCGTCTGGAAGTGTGAAATGAGCGCAATCTTAGGATGTATTCTGCATGTTGGAAAACTAATCGTTGACGCGGCAATCCAAGTCCCTTATAGATGCGGCATCGATCTTTTGCTTGCCGAGCTTTGTCTACCGCGCGATTGGCACCGCGCCTTAAGCGAACTTCCCTTTCAAAAACAGTCGGTTTCTACCTGCGCAGCATAGGCTGCGCGGTTCCTCACTCTATGCTTTGAAAGGGTTCATCATGACCACAGGCACAGTAAAATGGTTCAACTCCACCAAGGGCTTCGGCTTCATCCAGCCTGATAACGGTGGCGCAGACGCGTTCGTGCACATCTCCGCTGTCGAGCGCGCCGGAATGCGCGAACTTGTCGAAGGGCAGAAGATCGGCTTCGAGCTCGAGCGCGACAATAAGTCGGGCAAGATGTCTGCTACCAATCTGCAGTCCGCCTAAAATCGAGATTTGCTTCCCTTTGACCACGGATGTACTGGCACTGCCGGAAGCTGTTTCAACAAGGCCAGGCGTTTTGCCTGGCCTTTTTTGTTTCGGTTGCTAAGCCGAACTAGTTGAGGTTCCAATGATAGAAGCACACAGCAAATCCCGTCAGCAGGCGGAGATCGCCTTCATGAAAGTCCGGACGCAGTTCTTCTCCAAAAACAACGCGATAGAAGAGGTGGAATCCGTCGCTCAGGCCCGGGATGCCAAGTCTCTCCGGCTTCGAGAGGCACGTCTTGCAAAGGAGTTGGGCGACCGCTTGTCGGCGCCACCCTACCTCATCGCCAAACGCGCCAAGGCGCGCTGATCTCTGCTGCGCTCACTATTGGGATAAGAATGAAGAACGCCAGAAAAAACGAAGTCTCCGACCGCCGAGCCGCATCCGCTGACGCCAAAACTGCTCTCCTGAACGCCTACCGAGCGGCAAGGACTGCGGCGGAACCAGCTAGGATGGCAAGGCAGGCCGCGCGCAGCCATTGCCACCGCTCGTGAAGAGCGGCGTGTTGAACGCGAGCGTCTGAAGCTTGAGGAGCAAAAGCGTATCGAGACCGAGCCGAACCGAGCCGACAGCGCGGCAGGCAGCCGTTGAGGCGGCGGCAGTCACCGAAACCGAAGCGCGGGCGATCGCCGAAAATGCACGTATAGCGCAGGTGATCGAAGATGAGGCGGTGCGGAAGGCCAACCGCGACCGGCGCTATGCCAATCGCAAGGCAAGACAAGGATAGCTTTTGCTGCCACCCGACAGCATGGCGATGTCATTCTCGGGACACTCAAAACGAAAGGGAGCCCGATGGCACCGGATACGAATGAACTCCAGGCGATCAACACGTCGTGGCAAATCGCAATCCAGGAAATCCTGCGCATGGTCATACGTGACATGTACCGTGCCGGCGGCGAGGCAAATTTCAAGGCGCACATCAAACGCATCGAAGAGGCCGCCGTCGACAGCATCTATACCGATCTAAGACTTCGAGGAACCAATGAGTGGACCGAGTTGCTCGTCAAGGAACGGGCGAGCAATTTCGTAACCACCTTGCTGACGTCCTTTACCTACGACCGAGCCTGACCGGGTGCACGTACGCTAGTTGCGATCGGCGATGTCACGTTGCTTCATCAACGCCCGGACAAGGCTTTGGTCTGTGACCTCAGACTGTTGCGCCGGCCACGGCATTCCACTGCGCCATCGCGCGGGTCCGATGAATGTGGGTGGCGAGGGCTGAGCGTTTCTGGCGCGGCGGGACGAAGAGATTTCGGACTGCTGAAAAGACTGAGATGAAACGTTGCAGGCCGCCGGAAGATCGAAATCCCTGCATCATCCGCTCTCGTTTTCGAAGTGGCACGTGAGAATTCTCCGCGCGATTGTTCAGCCCCTTGTGCGAGCGGCGTTCTACAGCCGACATCACGTCGCGTCTTATAGCTCCATATGAGCGCTGCTTGTCGGTGACGATCCGTTTCGACGCCAAGCCTTGCTTCTTCAGCAGCCTGACCAGCAATCGCTTGGCAGCTTTGGTATCGCGCCGCTCCTGGACGACCTCGTCGAGAACGTAACCGTCCTCGTCAACGGCACGCCAAAGCCAAACTTGCGGCCGCCGATGGAAATCACGACCTCGTCCAGATGCCAGATATCCTTTCGCGACGGCTTCTTTCTGCGCAACTGTTTCGCATAAGCCGCGCAGAATTTGCGGCCCACCGCCGTATCGTTTCGTAGGACACGACAATGCCACGCTCCAACAGCATTTCCTCGACCAACCGCAGGCTCAAAGGGAACCGGAAGTACAGCCAGACCGCACGCGCGATAATCTGCGGGGGAAAGCGGTGGTTCTTGTAGCTGATGGTCGGTTCGCTCATCCCCCCAAAATATCCGCCAACCTTTAAGCCACCGACAACGCGACATCACCCACACAACGCCTTCAGGGAAGGCGTGTCGGCATGTTCGGGCGAGGCAAGTAGCTTCTTGGCAATGGACGCATGATTTGCCCCCGGCGCGGAATCCCCCTGGCGCCACCCAACACGGCCAGCCTTCACTTATGCACACTTCCCGTCAGCCAATCCGGCGATAAGTCTGCCACGCAATTTGCTCCGGTTACCAAGAATGCGGCCGTTTCTTTCTGCCTCGGCCGAAAAGCGAGGGGCAACATGTAGATAACGGCGGCGGAACTCATGAAGAGCTCTGCGCCAATTCCTATGCATCCGCAGATCCGCCTAAACCTTGCGTGTCCGCGATCCGGGCGAGAGCGCGCATAGACGCTTCGATGTCGTGCTCGACGCCGGAGAAAGCCGCGCCGTTAACAGCCGCCTCTCACTTGATGCCGTTCGCCTCGGCGACGAAATCCGACAGCATCGGCACGTATTCCTCGCCGCGACCAGCTCCGACCGCCTGGGCGAAGGAATTCCTGACTGCGGCCCCGATCGGGTTCGCGACGCCGCTCGCATTGGCGAAGCCGGCGAGATAGCTCATGTCCTTGAAGCCGTTGCGGATTGCGAACTTGTGGGCGTTCGGGTCACGCTCCAGCACCCAGCGGAAGAACGTCTGATAGAAGGGGCAATCCATGCGGCCCCCTCGGATGACGCTGTCGAAGACTTCCGGGGTGAGCCCCGCTTTGCGTCCGAGCATCAGCGCCTCGGAATAGAGCGCCGCATAGCCCATCGAGAGAAAGTTGTTGAGCAGCTTCATCGTGTGGCCGGTGCCGGTTGGGCCTGTGTGGACGATTCTGCCGGCGAAGCATTCGAGCACGGGCCAGACACGGCGCACGTCCTCGTCCGCGCCGCCGACCATCACATCGAGCGTACCGGCGGCGGCGTCCGCCGGGGTACGGCTGAGCGGCGCATCGATGAGGGTAATAGCCTTGCCGGCAAGGTTCGCAGCGAGTTTTGTGGTGACGGAGGGATCGGAGGTCGAACAATCGACGATGGTGAGCGGCTTGCCGGCGGAAGCGATGCCGTCCGGGCCTTCAATCACCGAGAGGACTTCCGGCGAGCCGGTTACGCAAAGGATGATGATGTCGCAACACTCGGCCATATCGCGCGGTGTTGCTGCCTCCGTCGCGCCCTCGGCGACCAGCGCGTCGACCGGCGCGCGATTGCGATGCGCCATCACGCAAAGCGGCGAGCCCTTCTTCAGGATATTCGCCGCCATGCCCTGACCCATCAGCCCGAGCCCGATGAAGCCCACATTTGATTTCGTCATTTGGTCGCCTCCACTGATTGGCTATCGAGATTACGATGATTCTGGGTCGGGGCCCGAGAGTCATTGAACGCGATCGATTCCGACAAGTCGAGCCTCGGGATCAGGCTAAAAACGGCGCAGGCGTTTCCGCGCTAGAATTTACGGCTGACGAAGGGCGAGTTGGCGAGCCCGAAACGCCACGGGTGTTCCACCGCCTTCGTAACTCCCACACGGATACCGCTGGAGATCGGCGGACGCTGAGCCGGTAGGTGGAGGTGAAACGGCTCCTGCCAAAGCGGCAGGCCATCCTGCGCTCTATTGATCGCCAGCGCCTGGCCGAGGCGTCCCGGCCCGGAGCACAAGAGCCTGTCCTTACTAACACCCCTCCGCGCTTGCATCGCCTCGATGCCCCACTTCGGCTCGATCGCGCGGATCAAGACGGCGCTGCCGGGCAAGCAAACGAAGTTGAGACACCAATGGAGGCCATAGGAGAGATAAACATAGGTGTGCGCCGGCGGACCGAACATCGCTCGATTTCGGTCGGTGGCGCCGGCGAAGCTGTGCGACGCGGCGTCATCGAGCAGATATGCCTCGGTCTCGACAATAATTCCGCCGACGCCGGACACCGCGAATTCGGCGCCGATCAGGTCCGCCGCCACCTCGACGGCGGGGCGCAGGAAAAACTTGGCATCCCACCTCAATCGATGCACCGCAGGGTCCTAGCCTCCATCTTTGCATGATGGTCTACTGGATCATTCCTTGGATAGGAATCGATTTAAGGGATCAGGCGGCAATTCACAGTGCCACATCACCACGCTGTCGACCGGCGGAATTCACCTCCGCACGCAACACGCGCTTCCGGTGCTGCTCGCGGCCAGAGGGTGGGCCTCAGCCTCTTCCCTTTGCCAGCGGCAGTGGGATCGTAGCGACGCCACCGCATCTTTTGGGAAACAGATCAGGGGCATCGCGTGACGATACGAGGTGCGACCTTTGGGTGTCACGGACGGCCATAACCGGTCTTGCTCTTGTCGTGCATGGTTTGCAACGAGCGCCGCCAAATATGGACCGTGGCGAAACGCTGGAATTGGTCTGGACCGAGCGAGGAGGGCCTGCAGTCGCGCAGACCGAGACAGAGGGTTTCGGGACAAAGCTTGGCAAGCTCACTGTCGAAAAACAGTTCCGCGGAGAGATCATTCGCATCTGGGACCCTAAGGGTCTCGTCGTTCGGCTGATCGTTCCGAAGGATCGATTATTAGAACGAATAGGCGCGAGCGCAGCGAAGCCACCGTCAACATCACGCGGGTCATCCTCCGCAGATCTTATGTACCCCCCGCCAACGGCCGATCTCGCCTAACTTTGGCCGGCAACAAACCTTTGCTCTTTTGGTTCGTACGTCTCCCTCACCAATCCCTTTCAGCGGTTTCCTAGCACGCGGGCCCGTAAGATCCGCTTATCGGCCGAAGTGCGAGCCCGCTAAACCGCGCTCTGACATATTCTCTGGCGATCGATCGAACCAATTCCGCCGATGTGAGTTGTTAGTACAGGCACCATTTCAGGAGGAACGCACATGGATTGGAATCGGGTCGAAGGCAATTGGAAGCAGTTCAAGGGTAAGATCAAGGAGCAGTGGGGCAAGCTCACCGACGACGATCTCGACGAGATCGCCGGGAAACGTGATCAGCTCGAAGGCAAAATCCAGGAACGCTATGGTCTTGAGAAGGACCGCGCCAAGCGCGACATTGACGACTGGTACAGCAAACAGGATGATTGGTAAGGGTCCTCTCTGGCATAATCGAAACCCGCCGTCGGCGGGGTTGGATTTCCACCGGTCCGTTGTGCGTGATCGACGCACAAGCAGTTGCGCACCCTCCGTGGTTCTTGGTCGAACTACCGGGTGCGCAAATCATCCGTAATTCACTGAGGACGTTGGAACTTTAACAACCGTCACGGCGTTTTCGGGTTCCTGAACATCATCAAAGGAGTGGGACCATGCGACGCATTCTAATTGCTCTTGCAGCGACAACGATGATGGTTGGAGCGGCTGCCGCGCAGACGGCGGAAACCGCCACCACGGAAACCTTCGTTACCGCCAAGCCGACCGATGTGTTGAGCTATAACCTGGTCAATCTCAATGTCACCAACAATGCCAACGAGACGATCGGGGAAATCAAGGATCTGATCCTGTCGGAAGATCAGCTGACGGGTTACATCGTATCGGTCGGCGGGTTTCTCGGGATGGGCGATCGCTACGTGATCGTGAGCCCGAAGTCCGTCAAAATCACCTATGTCGAAAACGACAAGAAGTGGACGGCGGTGATGGACGCGACCAAGGATCAGCTCAAGGCGGCCCCTGAGTTCAAATACGAAGGCCGCTGGGAACGCTAATCCGGGCGACGACCAAATATGAAAAGGTTCTGGAACTGACCTTTTCATTCGCAAGGGGCCAAGGATTTTTCCGCGACACGTGGATTGTACAAGGCCTTTTTAAGGACGCTTTGAATGGCCAAGCTCTCGAAGCCCGCCGCTCCGGCTGTCGGCGATACCCAGGACGCCCTGGAAAAGCAGATCGCGACGCTTCGCCATGAAGTGGCAAAGGTCAACAAGCTGCTTGCGGATCGAACGAACGGCGTGTTGGATCAAGCGCGCGAGCGGGCAGCCGATCTTTACGAGGATGTGTCGAAATCGGCGGCGGGGGCGGCGAAGCAAATGGGCACGCAGGCCCGGGCGGTATCAGAGGCCGCTCGAAAGAACCCGGGCACCACAACGACTTTGCTCCTTGGGGTCGGCATACTCAGTTTCCTCCTGGGGGTGGCTGTCGGGCTGACTTTTTCGGATCCGCGTCGCCGTTGGTATTGATGCAAACTCATCAAAACTTGGGTCGGATAATCGCTCTTCCCTCCACTTGTAAAAGGCAAGATTGGCTCTCATGCAGCAAAACAACACTCTCTACCTGATCATCGGCGGCCTGGTTGTCGCCGTTATAGTCCTCGGCGTCTACCTCTATCGCGAGGAAACGAAGCCGGCCGGCGTTGAACTGCGGCTTGACCGGAATGGCGTGTCCGTTCAGGAAAACTGAAGCCCAAGGCAGAGGGGAGGCAGTCGACCCAGCGTTCATCAGCCGTTTCCATGGTCGCGACTTCCACCGGTTCGGTCCCGAGGGTTCTCACCCAATTACGATCGCAACGTCGCCACGCTGACTGTTTAAAATGCGCGCTCTTGGTGATAGTTTTGCCATTCGAGCATGCACGTGGACGTGTGGTCGGAAGAAGATCGATGATCGGTGATAATTCGCGAATAGTCTCCGAAGAGGAGTTTGCTCTCTACGATGCCATTGAACGAGCGATCGCGAATGTGCGCGCGGCTCTTGCTGAAATCGATCGCGCCTGGGTTCGCATCACTGCGGAACGGCCCAATCCGACTGCGGCTGCTTTCGCGGCTCTGGAGACGGCAGACGAGATGCTGACCGTCGCCCGCGAAGATCTCGCCCGCGCCCGCGCTTCGCTCATGGCGTATCCTCGGACGAGACACATGCAGTAATCGTAAGAGATGCGACGGATTTCGTCCGCCGCATCTCACGACCGTGAAGCGGATGTCAGGTCGCCTTCACCTCGATCTTTCTCACAGCCGACAGCGCTTCCTCCGTTTTTGGGAGCGTCACAGTCAGGACACCGTTCTTGAATTGCGCGGCGGCCTTGTCCGTGTCGACGCCCGACGGTAGCGGAATCGAGCGGTAGAACGACCCGTATGAGCGTTCCAACAAGTGATACCCCTTCTTGCTCTCTTCTTGCTCACTCCTCTTTTCTCCCTTGATCGTGAGCGCGCTGTCCGTCAGGGAAACATCGACGTCCTTCTGATCGATTCCAGGAAGTTCCACCGAAACCTCAAGCGCACTCTCGGTTTCGGCGATGTCCGTTCGCGGCCCACCGGTCTCCCAGCGCCCGAAAGCGCCGAACGGTTGATCGAACCGCTTCCAGAAATCCTCGAAGATACGGTTCACATCGCGCTGCAAAGAAAAGACGGGGTTTCCCTCGTCTGACTTCGCAATTTCGCTTCCCTTGGTATTGCCCCAGGGGATCAGATCTCTAATCTGCATGGTCAACCTCCTTTCTCCGGACGAATTACGCCATCTTCAGCTGGATCTTTCTCGCCTTGGCCGGCGCGGCCTTCGGAAGGACCAGCCGTAGGACGCCGTTCTTCTGCGATGCCTCGATACTGTCCCGATCGATATCCTCGGACAGGGTGAAGACGCGCTCATAATTGCCCGCGCCATATTCGGCGTAGATTTGGCGATAGTTGTCATGCTGCTGGTCCGTCGCGTAGCCGCGAATCGCCAGCGTCCGCTTCTCGAGCGTGATGTCGACACCCTCCGAGGCGACGCCGGGCATGTCGACGAGAACAACGACATTGTCCTCTGTCTCATAGATATCGGTGCGCGGGACAAACAGCGGGCGCGAATGGGTCGGTTCGCCACCGTCAAGCTTGCTTGGGGCCCGGCGCTCGGTCGTTTTCAGTTCCTGAGCCATGTTTGCCTCCTTATCCTTTGATCTGGATCTTCTTCGGCCGATCCGTCTCAGGCCGGTGCAGTTCGACTTCGAGTAGCCCGTTGGCGAAGCGCGCCTCGACCTGTTCCGGATCGATGCGGAAAGGCAATTGCACCGTTCGAGAGAAGTTTCCGTACACTCGCTCGCGCCGGTGCCAGACGGACCTCTCGTCCTGCGCCGGGGATCCGCGTTCGCCCGTCAATGTCAGCGTGTTCTCGCGAACCGTGAGATCGACATCGTCAGGCGCGATCCCAGGCAATTCAGCAGTCACCGCCACGCTGTCCTCACCCATCCAGAGGTTGACGGGTGGAAACTCCTGGGCGGCTTTGGCTGTCATGTCGGACAAGCGCTGATTCATTTCCTGCTGCATGCGCCGCATTTCCAGAAACGGGTCGAACCCGATGCGGCCAAAATCCGATACCAGCATGTGCATCCTCCTTCGTTTCTTAATCAGCCATGTTGCTTGCGACGTGCCAAGCACGTGCATGCCGGAGCCGAATGGATCGGAGGCGGTCGGGACCAGACGATGAGAAGACCGAGACGGTCGATCGCACACCGCGTTACGCAAGAAGGTGGGGGGTCGGGCAGACGCCGGACCATATCCTCCTTGCGAAGCGATATGAACCGAACCCGGTCCAACACATGAGTGGACCATCGTTCCCGTGCCAGGACCCGAGAGGGGCATCCGGCAAAAATGAGGTAGGTGAGCAAAACGCGCGTTTCAAGGGCCGACGTTGCTTGAGAGTAGTTCATTCTTTGCTCGGGCGGGCTCTGATCTCACCGAACGCGCGGCCTGGCTTTTGGGTTTTGATCGTTTCCTAGCCGGTGCCTCGATCAGCTCCTCTGGGGCTCGCGGACACGCGATGCGTGCTCGGGCGGCGTCAGCCGTCTAAACACCAGCCGCCATCCGGGAGGGGTGACGTTTGGTACGCTCCTGCGATTGTTCATGTTATGTGCGTCTGGGATCGCATAATGTATCGACTGGAACGGAGCTTCCGAGCTCTCCGTCTGAGTTCCACTGAGCCTCTACAGGAAGGTAGAGCTTGCCCTCACGTACCCGATTTCCATTTCATCGCTTCGAGCGGGTAGCCGACAAACCATTTCGGTCTGCTCAAGATGACGTGCATGCGGATATAGCGAATACCTATATCGGCGGCCATCATCTCGTTAATCAGCCGGTCGATTTCCGGGATGTCCGAACAGACGACTAGGGCTATGAAATCCGGATCCCCACCAACGCGCATGCAGTCGACGACCTGCGAGAACCCGATGAATGCGCGCTCGAACCCGGTAATGGTCTCGGGCCGGATATTGTCCATGTGCACCATGAAGTAGGCTTGCACATTGTGGGTAATGCGATCGAGATCGGTTGCGATGATGTAGGCCTGAATGCAGTTCGCCGCTTCCAATGCCTGCACTCTTTTCAAGCAAGCGCTCGGCGAAAGACCAACGCGGTTTGCGAGTTCCAGGTTGGTTATCCGGGCATCTCTCTGGAGTTCGATCAGAATCTTGCGGTTGATTTGATCGAGCTCGATCGACTTCTTCGTCATTTTAGGTCCTTGTGAACAATCTTCTCTTCCGCCCGTCCGCCAGGAAATTTATGGCGGCATCGCATCCGATATTCGAGATTTCATTCGCCGCCTCTTCTCCTAAGTTTTTCTGAGAAAACGGGCCGAAGTCAAATCGGCCTGATGGGGAACAGGGACGGTTCATTTACATCCGGGTTGCGAAGGACGCAGCCGGCGGAGCCGACCTCTTGCAAACTAAGGAGGTAGATCTTGCGTCTAGCAGTCGATGTTGGCGGCACATTCATTGACTTCGTCTATCATGACGAGTTGACGGGTGAGGTTCGCACAGAAAAGGTCCGTTCGGCCGGAACATTGAGCGGTCGTCTTGTGGAAGGCATCCGGGCGCTCGGGGCGGATATCACCTCTCTGCCGACGATTGTTCATGGAAGCACCATGGTGCTCAACTCAATCGTGCAGGAGAAAGGTGCGCGTGTCGGGCTCATCACCACGAAGGGATTTCGGGACGTTCTCGAACTCGCCCGCGGCAACAGAGCGGAGATCTACAATCTCTTCTACAAGCAAGCCACACCGCTCGTTCCGCGGTACCTTCGAATGGAAGTGTCCGAGCGGGTCGATTTCCGTGGCGTCGTCGTCGAACCACTCGACGAGCAGGAACTGATAGCGTCTGTCGAGACACTGGTTGCGCAAGGCGTCGTCAGTATCGCTTTGTGCTTCCTCAATGCCTACGCCAATCCCGAGCATGAGCTACAGGCAACCCGCCTCATCGGGAAGCTCTATCCCGATATCTTCGTATCGATTTCGTCGGATATTGTTCGAGAGCGACGGGAATTCGAGCGCACGAGCACGACCGTACTGAACGCGTTCACCCGACCTCGCTTTAGCGGGTACCTGGACCAAGTTGGTCGTCGCCTTGCAGAGGAGGGTTTCTCGGGCGCTTTGACCGTGATGCAGTCCACTGGCGGCATCACCTCCACAGAAATCGCCAGCAAGGTCCCAGTGCGGGTGGTCCAGTCCGGGCCCGCCGGGGGCGTTATTGGAGCAACGCGCCTCAGTAGCCTGATCAATCAAGGGAATATGGTCGTTGGCGATCTCGGCGGGACGACGTTCGACGTCTCGCTGATTAGCGAAGGTCAATATTCGGAGCGCAGCGACGTCAGCATCAATCGTCGCCCGATCATGCAGCCGAGTATCGATATCGTCTCGATCGGCGCGGGTGGCGGCAGCATCGTCAGTATCGATGAGGAAGGTGGCCTGCGGGTCGGTCCTGAAAGCGCACAGGCCGAACCGGGTCCGATCTGCTACGGCTTCGGCGGTACGCAGATAACCTTGACTGATGCTCTGGTGACGCTCGGCTATTTTGATCCTGCCGTGTACATGGGCGGGCGTATTGCCCTCGACACGAACTCCGCTGAAGCGGCGATCAAGAACCAGATTGCTTCGCATCTGGGCCTCAGCTCTGAAGAAGCCGCGTCCGGTATTGTGCGGATAGCGACGACGAACATGGCCTACGCCATTCGCCAGGTGACAATCGAACGCGGTTTTGATCCGCGCGAGTTCGCTATGCTGTGCATTGGCGGCGGCTGTGGCCTGTTTGCTGGCGGTCTTCTCGATGAGCTTGAGTTCAAGTCGGTAATCGTCCCGAATATGCCAGCGGTGTTTTCCGCCTGGGGTCTGCTGAATGCCGATTATCGCGAAGACGTCTCGCGCACGCTTCTGACATCCCTGGACGACAAGACCGGGCCACTGCTGGCAGACGCTTTCGGCGAAATGGAGGAGCGTACGCGCGCGGCTCTCGCCACGACGACTGCCGCATCGATCCGCATCGAGCGCTTCTGTGAGATGCGGTACACCGGTCAGGCGCATACGATTAAAGTCTCGGTGTTCGCTGACGAAATTTCATCAGAGACGACCGGCCTCGCTGGCCTTAGAACCCGGTTCGAAGAGGCCTACGCGCGCCAGTACCGCCACATCCTTCGCGACAGTCCGGTCGAAATAACGGCGGTTCGCCTTGCCGCGATCGGGGAAACCGAAAAGCCGCAGGTGAGCGAAGTGCTTGCACGGAGCGCCTCGGATGAAGCCAGCCTGATCGGCAGCCGCGACATTCATTTTGGTTCAAAGGCTGCGCAGCTCCAGTTCGCTTTGCACGACCGCGCACGGCTAAGGTGCGATGACGTAATCCAGGGCCCGGCTGTGATCGAGGAGTGGAACAGTACGGTTGTCGTTAATCCTGGGCAGCAGGCGACCGTTGACCGTTATGGCAACCTCATTTTGGAGAAGCTGAAGTGAGCATCGATCCCATTACAAGACAAGTAATCCGAAACGCGCTGCGCGCCGCGGCAGGAGAAATGCAGACCAGCCTGATCAAAACTGCGCACTCGCCCTTGATCTACGAGGTCCAGGACTTCGGCGTCGCGCTGACGGACGCCCGCGGTCGCCTGGTCGGCGAAGGTGCGGCACTCGCGGGCTTTCTCGGCTGCCTGCCACCCACGATCCAAAAAGGTCTCGAAGTGTTCGGTCCGGACGGCTTCGAAGAAGGCGACATCATTCTCGCGAACGAGCCCTATGATACGGGAACGCACATCAGCGACACCGTTCTCTACATGCCGGTCTTCTTCGAAGGACGACTGGTCGCTTTCACCGCAATCATGGCGCACTGGGCCGATATCGGTGCGTTTGCACCAGGAGGATGGTGCCCATCGACGACCGACGTCCACCAGGAAGGCCTGATCTTCAATCATTTGAAGCTTTACGATGCCGGCCGCCTCAACAAGGAAATGCTACGGCTCATCCTGCGTAACGTTCGTACACCAGAAGCAGTCAATGGCGATCTCAACGGGCTGATCGCCTCATGCAATACCGGCGCCATGCGGTTCCAGGAACTGTGCCGTCGATATGGCGTTGAGACGCTGAACGGTGCAATCGAAGAAATCTTCGAAAACTCCGAAGCCCGGATGCGGCGCGAAGTCAGCGAGATTCCGGATGGCGTCTACCATGGCGAGGCGTATCTCGATCATGACGGCGTCGAACGCAGCAAGCGCCACCGCATTGCCGCAACGGTGACGATCCGAGGCAGCGAGATCGAAATCGACTTTGACGGCTCCGATCCCGTCGCACGAGGGCCGGTCAACCACCCGCTCGTTGGTACCCGAGCGCTCTGCGCGACGGTTCTTAAATGCGTGACTATGCCCGACGATGCGACGAATGACGGGCATTTGCGTGTCGCCACTGTCAAAGCACCGCGGAACTCCATCGTCAGCCCGGAGTATCCCGCACCTTGCGACAGCTATGGGTATGTTGCGGAGCTGGTGGAATACGTCGTTCTCAAGGCCTTAGCCCGTGCCATTCCGCACCGCATTCCTGCTCCGAGTTACCAGATGTATGCCTACCATCTGGTGCGAACAGGGGAGAGTGAACATGAGCCGTTCATCTGCGCCGAGCCGGTCGATGGCGGCGGCGGTGCATTCCCTTTCGATGACGGGCCGAGCGGGATCATGTTCCTCGGTAACGGCGATGCTCCGAATTCTCCGATCGAGATCTTGGAAGCGAGTTACCCAGTTCGCTTCACGCGCTACACGTTCAATCCAGAAAACCGTGGCGTCGGAAAGTATCGCGGAGGATTTGGTGTGATCCGCGAACTCATGGTGACCGAAGACAAGGCCTACTTGCAGGTTTCGACCGAGAACAATGCAAACCCTCTTTGGGGCCTGGCAGGTGGCGGCGACGCAGGTCGGTCAAAGACAGTCGTCACGTTCCCGGATGGGGCGGAACACACCTTTGATGACAGAGTGGGCGACGTGGGCCCGTTGGAGGCCGGAACGTTGATTTCCATGTATACCGCTAATGGTGGGGGATGGGGCGATCCTGGTGACCGCGACCCAATGCGGATCGCCGATGACGTCGTCAACGGCTTTTTCACCGCGGAGGAAGCCGCGGGCAGCTATGGCGTCGATTTGGGACGCATCGAAGAGGCACTGAGGCAGCGCCGGTCTGAGATGTCGGAGGTGAAGCATGCGCGATAACGATATCGTAGAAGATTTCCTGCTCCGTCCCGTTCCTGAAGCGGAGACGCTCTCCGGGTTAAAGATTGCTACTGTGCTTATCGCGCTCGGCTTGACCTTGCCGGTCTTTACGATGGGGTCACAGATAGTATTAGCTCAGGGGCTACTGAACGGCAGCCTCATCATCACTGTCGGGTGCGGTATTACCGCGCTCCTCGCTCTTGTCACGTCTCTAATCGGTGCGCGGCTTCGCGTCTCGACCTACGTCCTTCTGACAATGGTATTTGGCCAGGTTGGCGGAAAGGCGCTTAATCTAATGTTCGCGGCGATGCTCATTGGCTGGTTCGCCAATGTGGCGGACCTGTTGAGTGTCCAGCTAAGCAGCGCAGTTGCTGCGACCTACGGAGTTTCGATCCCGCCGATCGCCTACTCGACAGTAGCACTGGTCCTGATGACCCTGACGGGAACGTTTGGATTCCGAATGATGGAGCGCTTCGCTTCGTTGATCGTACCTTTGCTCTTTGCATTCATGATCTACGTCCTGTTTCTGGCGTTTGGAGACGGTCGTATCGGCGCGGCTGTTCTCAAGAGCGGCGATGGTTCTCTCACTGTCGTAGATGGTTTGTCCGCTGTCGTCGGCTCGGTCATTTTGGCGGGTGTCCTCGCGCCGGACTTCACCCGCTATGCTCGAGATGGAAAGGCAGCGACCCGTTCGGTTCTCGCACTCGCTATCGGCTATCCCCTCATCATGCTGATCGCCGCAATCCCCGCTCTCGTGGTCAATTCGGCCGATACGATGGATGTCATGATGAAGCTAGGACTGCCGAGTCTGGCCCTGGTCGTCCTCGCGCTCTCGACCTGGTCGAGCAACACCGGAAACCTCTACTCGTCAACGCTGACGCTTGCGACTGTGCTCACGAAATGGCCCATTTGGCGGCTGGGCTTGATCGGGTTCGTTTGTGCCTGGCTTGCTGCCTACTTCAACGCCTCGGCCTACTTCGTTCCCTTTCTCGTTTGGATGGGTGTTGCAGCCATTCCCGTTGCAGGCGTCTATGTCTCCGCGTATCTCGTCCATCGCTCGGCCCCACAGCAGCTTGCCAATGGTTCCATCCAGTTCAAAACGAAGAACTTTGGAGCCTGGTTGCTCGGGACCGTGGTTGGGAGTGGGAGTGTTATGACGGCTGGGTTTATTGTACCGGTCCCGGCTCTTGAAGGTCTCGCCGCCTCCGTTTTCGCTTTCTTGCTGCTCCATAATCGGGACCTGCTTCCGGCAAATAGGCGCAGGAGCGAAGATCCGACTGCCGCCTAGCATCGCGAGAAAGCGTGCTGGGTAGGGGCGATCAGCCGCTGCCCAGCACCTCTCCACGCGGAACCGGGGTTCCCAGATTCTCGAATAGCAACACGTTTGTCGCCGGCCGCGGATTCGATTCGGCTCAAGGCGACGGACGCATCGAGACAACTGTCGCAGGGGCCGCCGGTGAAAGCTCGACAACGAAGAGGCCCTGACCATGTCCTTGTCGGGGCGGCCGGGCCAGCGGACAGCGGTGTAATGCGTCGAGCGCGACATCGCCGATGAAGAATGTGGTGATGCGATTGATCCCGCGCCTGCCGCGGCCGCCACCTTTTGGTTGAAGGTCGTGCTGTCGCCTGGTTGTCCGGGCCTTTGCCGATGACTATGTGTGCGGCAGGCAAGAAAGGATCAGACCCAATGCGTATTGTCACATTGTTGCTCGTACTCTCCGCGCTCGTCGGATGCTCCCAGACGGCCGGCGGTCCGAGCAGTGTCAGAGAAGATTACTACGGCGGCGACGGCGGGTTCTATGCGGGCGCGGTTGCCCCGCGCTGATGCGGCGCTGGCGGCTCTGCGAGTGCGCTGCTGATGTCCGTGAAAACTCCGACAGCGGCTGGGGCTGACCAGCCGTATCGGGTAGCATGACGGGGCATTGCCTGATCCTCGCCCCTAGTGGCGCCGAACGTCGCCACGGCGACACTGTGAGGACCGCGAAGCGATTTTTGCTGAGCCTTCAAGAAATCACGGATCGCGTTTGCTTCATTTGTTCCCACATCGATAATGAATGCGCTCGAGCAGGGCGCTTGGAGGACTGTCAAAACGGTAGGATCTGGGTCGGGGAAAACTGCAGCGCTTGGGCCCCGCAATGGCGGTAACTGAGACGTAGCGTTGCGTAGTCCGATCAGAAAAGGTCCTGACTGCATCTCCTCGGGTTCACTAAATGTAGAATTGTCCCAGGTGACCAGGAGCGTTTTGGGAGCTTTGCCAATGAGCACCTCATCAACGTCGATATCGAAGCGCGCGAAATCGGTCTTCTTCTTGGACAGAATTTTTCGCAACTCCGGTGTTAGATCCTTTGAATTGGCGAGTTCAGTACTGAATGCCCGCCGCGGATGGAGCGGGATGCGGCGCGAGTACCATCGGTGTTCCGCACCCCGCTTTACTGACCCCGGGGAGGGTTAGCGAACGTAGATCGTCAGCCCGCC
>NZ_LMJJ01000025.1:0-2105 GCF_001429285.1 Ensifer sp. Root278 | reverse complement strand
CGTTGTTCCGGCGTGGCATGCTCGACCCACATGCGCGTTTGGTTCTGCTCCGCAAGTGTGCTTACATCGACGACATTGATCTTGTCGCCGCTGTAGCTGCGTACAGTTTGCTCAATCTCTTTGGGCCAGTCCATTGCGGCACCCTGACCGTACACGATCCCAGTGAAGCTCAGGGCGGAGAGGCAGGCAAGCATAGAAAAAGTCGCAATGCGGTTCATTGTCATGCTCCTTCCTAGGTTTTGCGCTGGTGACCGGAGCGGCAACCAAGCGCGGCTGCTCAAACAACTCGTCGCAGCTGAGATTACGTGAAACTCCACTGAGCGATATTGTCCTTAGGGGAAGTCGTCGGCCGATGCACTTGCTCACCCGGGCCCTCGGTGGCGTTAGTTCGCGCATCCGCCGGAAAAGGGCTTCGAAGGCTGCGCCGGTCCCGTTGCTTTCAGAAGGTCGGAGTGAAAACATCGACAAGCCGGGAACCCACTGTCGTCAGTTGCCAGGCCGGGTTTTGAGATCGGCGTCTATCGTGTCGATCGTAGCAAGGCTTTAGTCTGGTGGCGGCAGTGCCGCCAGGTAACCGCAATAATATCGTTGCATGGTACGTATGGCCGCCGGGGTTGGCGCCGATTGCCGCGCTTGCGCCAGCCCTCGGACGGCACGTCGATTTTACTCCAGAGATGCTGACCTCAAAACTTTGTCATGTTCGCGGCCGGCGGGTTGGGCGATCGCACGAGGGTAGCCTTGTATTCCTCCACAGCCTTCAACAACGGCCCGAGGACCCAGTTATACATCTCGCCGATATTGTGCTCTTCGTGCGGATCCGACTCGATGTTGAACACCTTTGGATAGCCGTTCATCGGCGCCGCGCTGCTTCCCACGCCGCCCAGCAGCGTTGCGCCGCCAGGGCCGCTGCGGCCAGGTGCTACGTCGGCAAAATAGGCCCGGAACTGTTTCCAGCGGACGGCGACCAGGTCGGAGCCGACGAAGGTCAGCAAATGCTGGCNGCCGCTGCGGCCAGGTGCTACGTCGGCAAAATAGGCCCGGAACTGTTTCCAGCGGACGGCGACCAGGTCGGAGCCGACGAAGGTCAGCAAATGCTGGCGATGTCCGCTGTCATTGTCGCCGAGCAGCAGGTCGCTCTGGTCGATCCCATCGAACGGCCGGTCGTCCGGCACCTTGCCGCCCGCAAGCTTCGCGAATGTCGGGAAGAAATCCATGATCGAGAACATCGCATAGGAGGATCGCGGCTTGATCCGTTGCGGCCAGCGGATCACCGCGGCGGTGCGGATCGCGCCCTCGCTGACGTCGCCCAGCGCGCCACGATAGGGTCCTGTCGTTCCCATATCCGGCATGTCGGTGCCGAACCGGCTCGCACCGGGGCCGTCTGGTCCATTGTCGGAGGCGAAGACCACGATGGTGTCTTCCTCAATGCCAAGATCCTTCAATGCGTCGAGSATCGTGCCGACGATCGCGTCGCCCTCCATCAGSGAGTCGCCGAACTGGCCGATGCGGGAAGCTCCTTCGAAGCGCTTCGAGGGSAGGTTCGGAAAGTGCGTCCGGGAAATCGGCAGATACARGAAGAACGGCTTGCCTGCCGCCTTTTGGCGCCKCATGAAATCGACGCCGCGGTCCACCAGTTCCCAGTCGATCCCGCGACGCACTTCCTCGGTATAGGGTTTCACCAGCTTCACCGGCTCTCCCCGTTTGGCCTCGACGATGTGCGGCCCCTTGTCGAGCGGGACGTCGATGGACTTGGTCTGATGGCCCTGGCGGATCATCCCGAACGCGTCCCAGGTGTCACCAGGAGGGATTCCGTAAAACTCGTCGAAGCCCTGGTTCTGCGGCTGGCTATAGACCTGGGCGCCAAGATGCCACTTGCCGAAGATCGCCGTGGCGTAGCCGGCGTCGTGCAGCATTTCCGCCATGGTGATTTCCTTGTCCGGCAGCGAGAAAGGCGTGCCTGCGACCGCGACCAGCGATAGCCCGGAGCGGATGGAATAGCGACCTGTCATCAAAGCGGCGCGCGACGGCGTGCAGGATGGCTCGACCAGGAACTGCGTCAGCCGCAGGCCCTCTGCGGCGAGCTGGTCGATGCGCGGCGTCGGCGA
>NZ_LMJJ01000024.1 GCF_001429285.1 Ensifer sp. Root278 | reverse complement strand
GCTTCACCCGCACAAGGCTTTGGGATATCGATCACCGCGCGAGTTCTTAAACCGTCAAACAGAAACCTGATCCTGTCCGGTTTTTATGGGGCAACTCCATTCAGATCTTGCACAGCACGTTGTCAACGAGGTGATGTCTCACGTTCCAGCCTCGGTTCCGTCGATCATGGGAACGCGAGAGCTTGAGAGCTTGGCGCCGCGGTGGCAACAGGAGCAGGTGCGGTGAACCACGGCCGAGAGGTGATAGTGCTTCCCGGCGCCGATCTTACCCACAAATGTCTACGCCGCTGCCGATCTCGTGGGGTTCGGCGTTGCGCGCGCTTTCCATTGGTCCCCCGCTGATCGTCTAGGGTAGAAGAGGCGTTCTCTGAAGCGTTCGAGCCCTCGACATGCGAGCTGTCCTTGCGGCAAGGTTTTTACGGCTTGGCTGAGGGCGCAGCTGAGCCAGCCGCCTTGCCGCACAAATGGAGAGCTTAATCAATGATACCCGATCGTCGGGCAGCGCTTGCTCACTTCGGGCGAGAAATGGTCACCAAACGCTTTAGCCTGCAATGAGCAGCGGATCTGCAACTCGACATCTACCGCCAATCCTGGCCGACCCGCCGAAACGTAGGCTCAGCGATGCGATGCGCTCGGCCCGTCTTTCACTGATGCTCGAAATCGCGAGCCATGATCCGTTCCGCAAGCGGATAAAGAAAGTCCGGGAGCAGACCATCCTGGCCACCGTCTACTCGGGCAACTGGCCCCCGACCCACGGAGAGTGAAACTCTTGTGCCCTGTTCCAGCCGAATGCAGAAACTATTTCAGCGCCGCCTGACCTGCCCCTGAGAATTTCCTCCAGAATGGATTAGGCTGTGGTGACGAATTAACCATTTGGGATTCCGTTTTGGGGGCAGATCAGATTCAACGCTGACTTTTGGAGGTTGGCGATGGATGGTGAGGTTCTCAGGGATGATCAGTGGGAGCGGCTGAAGCCGTTTGCGCCCGGCGGTCGCAAAGGCAGGCGCGGCCCGCGCAGCGACGGGCGCCGGTTCTTCGACGCGGTGTTGTGGCTTGCCCGATCGGGTGCCCGCTGGCGTGACATGCCCGAAGACCGCTTCGGCCCCTATTAGACAGTCAAACGGCGTTATTACCGCTGGATCGAACAGGGTGTGTTCGACCGGAGGTTCGGTGCAAAAGGCGGATGATCAGTTGCTGACGCGCGAAGAAGCGCTTCGTCTCTATACGCGAAGCGCCGCATGGATCGGCTTTGCGGAAGAGGATCGCGGTACGCTTTCCGCGGGCAAGCTCGCCGACCTTGCCGTGCTCGACAAACCGCACATGACCATGCCGGTGGGCGAGATCGACACGGTCCGCTCCGTCCTGACCCTGCTCGGCGGCAAGGTCGTGCACGACGCGGACGTCATCAAGGCAGCCAGACCATCACCGCCAGCGGCGGCGGATTATCCGGGGGCAATTAGGATGAATTCGGCAACCACGAATACGGACTACGGTCGAACCGTGGCCCGAACTCTTCGGAGCCGAGAACGATGTGAAGCCTGTCGGCGCGGCAGGCTTCCGCATGTGGCTATCGGCGGAGCGGCACTTGGCCAGTTTTCTAACCCCATTTACGCATTTGTCTAATCCTTGACGGCTGCGTGCACTGTGAGACGCTATGACTTCACGGTTGTAATGCGTGGGGGTATCCAGTGAAATTCTCAAAGGCCAAGAAGAAACATCCCGGAAAGATGCATAAAACAGTTGGTGCGATCGGTCGTTACGACGAAGGCTTCGTCAGCGGCGGACGCGCCACCCCCGGTTTCTCTTACCGGGGAAGATGGCTCAACGAAGGATGCCCGGGCACCTTCGAGACATGGCTGGTCAACAAAGGCGTCATGCCCAAGGTTTAACAGCGACGCCCGGACGGCATTTCCATGGACTGCGCCGTTCGGTGTGGTGCGCCATCTTGCGCCTCAGTTGCGCGCAGCGCTCTGTCACGGAAGCCTTGCAATCCGGCGACACCCGCGTTGCGGAACGTCCTTCGCCGGCGGGAAATCTCGCAGGCACGCTCACGCGCTATGTTGAGTTTTGCGCCGGACGAGCAGCCTTTCCAGCGCTTCGTCGACCAAGGCAGGAATTCGCGTCGGATCGTCCAGATATGCGACTTCGAGCAGGCCAGCAACGACCGCGGGATCATCCGCCGGCAGCTGCGTTGAAGCAAAAACGAGACGGACCGGGTTCGCGGAGTTAACATGCGCATTCGGGATGGAAGGATCGTTGAGAGCCCGCGATACGTGAAGGGATAGAGCCCGCCCTCACCGCCCTTCGGGCATCCTGCGGGGCGGGCGCGCGCGTCCAATTAAGGCGACCTGGGCTTCGGGTGTCCGGTGTAGGCGCATCTGCAGACGAGCGGTCTCAAGCCGCTCCGCGGTGAGATCAGTATCAGGCACACGTTGTGGAGGCTTTCACTGAGCGGACGCTGCAACTTTTGCGCATCGTGCGTGGCCAGGCAAAACGAAAAGTTTTGCATCTCTAATATTCGCGATGCTATGGTTCATTCGTTTGGCCCTCTTGTTCGGCGCGGAATCGTTGCCGGCTGGAGGAGGCATAGTCCGGGGGCCCGAGCATGGCATTTACTCTGCCTCGCCTGCCTTTGCTCGCGAACCTGGAAGGTTACCGCGTCGGATGGCTACGCAACGATATCTCCGCCGGACTTGCAATTGCCGCCGTTGGCCTTCCCAGCGCCATCGCCTACCCGGCCATAGCCGGACTGCCCGCCGAAACCGGCCTCTATGCCAGCATCACGCCGCTCATCGCCTATGCGGTCTTCGGCCCGTCGCGCCAGCTCATCGTTGGTCCGGACGCTGCCACGATGACCGTGTTGGCAGCGGTTCTGACAACGGTATTCGCTACATCCGGCGCGACGGTCGACCGCGTGACAGCAGCCGCGCTGCTGGCGCTGATCGTCGGCATCCTATG
This sequence comes from Ensifer sp. Root278, assembly GCF_001429285.1. Classification (GTDB taxonomy): domain Bacteria; phylum Pseudomonadota; class Alphaproteobacteria; order Rhizobiales; family Rhizobiaceae; genus Ensifer. The sequence continues at coordinate 19,556 of NZ_LMJJ01000024.1, read as the reverse complement.
CCTGATTGCGCGCCTTGTACGGCTCGGGGTGCTGGCGACCTTTCTGTCACGCCCGATCCTGACCGGCTTTTTCGCCGGCATCTCGCTGTCGATCCTGGTTGGGCAGATCAAGCGCTTTACCGGCGTCAATATCGAGTCCGAGGGCTTGGTATCACCTGTGCTCGAACTCCTGCGGCAAGCCGGTTCGATCCATTGGCCCACCCTGGCGTTCGCCTTGGCCTGTTTTGCACTCTTGCAAGTGGCCCGCATCTATCGCTCGCCCATACCTGGCCCGGTAATAGTCGTTTTTTTGGCTGTGCTGCTTTCCTTTCTCTTTGACTTCGAGGGACACGGAATGGCGGTCGTCGGCGACATACCGCAAGGGCTGCCGTCGCTCGTCCTGCCGCGCATTGGGAACCTGCCGATTGATGCCTTGCTGACCGGCGGAGCCGCCATCTTCCTCGTCAGCTTCGGCTCCGGTGTCATTGCCGCGCGTAGTTTCGCAACGCTCGGCGGCTACCGCGTCGATCCGAACCGTGAACTGACGGGCTTCGGTGCGGCAAACTTCGCCGCCGGGCTGTTCGGCACGTTTCCGGTCACGGCTTCGGATTCCCGCACCGCCGTCAACTTTGCCGTCGGCGGTCGTTCACAAATCGCAAGCCTGGTCGCGGCCGCGACCCTCATGGCGGTGCTTGTGTTTCTCGGCAGCGTTCTGCGCATCCTGCCGATCGCCGCGTTGGGTGCGATTCTCGCGGCAACCGCACTCAGTTTGATCGACCTCGAAGGCCTGAGGCGCATATGGCGCGTCAACCGGATCGAATTCGTATTCGCTCTGATCGCCTTGTGGGGACCGATCGGGCTCGGCGTCTTGAACGGCGTGGTCATCGCCATTGCCGCAACGCTGATCTATCTGCTGCTGCAGGCCATGTATCCGCACGACGCCCTACTCGGCAGGATTCCTGGTCGGGACGGCTTCTATAAGCTGCATCGCGCACCGGATGCACGTCCTGTGCCGGGCTTCGGCGCCTGCATGATCCAGGACAGCCTGCTTTTCTACAATGCGGACTATGTGCGGGAGCGCTTGACGGCCATTGCCGACGAATTGCCGCCGCCGGCCCATTGGCTGGTCATCGATGCCAGTGCGATCCCCCAGATCGACAGCACCGCCGCCGAGATGCTCGGGGAACTGACCGACGAACTAAAGGCGCGCGACATTGCGCTCGGCCTGGCGGAATTGCACACGGATGCCCGCGCCCTCCTCGACCGGGCGGGCATCATCGAAAGAATTGGCCCGAGCATGGTCTTCGAGGGCATGGAGGACGCGCTCGACGCCTACGAGGCCCGATACGGCGAAGGTAAGACGGCGGACGGGGAAATCACTGCGAACTCCGACGCCATGAAAACAGCGCGCAGTATCGAAACGGGAGGGAACGATGGGAAAACACGAAGGCAAGAAAAAGAATAAGGAAAAGAACGGCGCCGCTGCCGAAGCAGCGGCATCAGAGGAACGATCATCCAGTGGTTACGCCAAGGAACTCGCCCGGCTGCAGGAAGAGATCGCACACCTGCAGGCCTGGGTTAAAAAGACCGGCGCCCGCATCGTCATTGTCTTCGAAGGACGCGATGCCGCTGGCAAGGGCGGCGTGATCAGGCGGTTTACCGAGCGCGTCAGCCCCCGTGTCTTCCGGGTCACGGCCCTGCCCGCGCCAACGGAGCGGGAAAAATCGCAGATCTACATGCAACGCTACATTCAACACCTGCCGGCGGCCGGCGAAGTGGTGATTTTCGACCGGTCCTGGTACAACCGCCCGGGCGTGGAACGCGTCATGGGCTTTTGCTCGGATGACAGCGCCCGACGTTTCCTCGAACTCGCACCCCGCTTCGAAGCGGCAATGGTCGAAAGCGGCATCGTCCTGCTGAAATACTTCCTCGATGTCAGCGAGAAGGAACAGGAGCGCCGGTTCCGTCAACGCATCGCAGACCCGTTGCGCCAGTGGAAACTCAGCCCGATGGATGTCGAATCCTATCAGCGCTGGTGGGACTACACCCGGGCCTATAACGAGATGATCCGCATGACGGACACGGAGTATGCGCCCTGGTGGATTGTACCGTCAGACGACAAGAAGCGGGCGCGGATCAATTGCATCTCGCATATTCTCGCCTCGATCCCCTATGAGCGCGTGAAGTTTTCCGAACCGGACCTCGGCAAGCGCCAGAAGCGACCGGGCGGCTTCGCAGACGACGATCACATTCGCAGAACCGTACCTGACGTTTTCTAAGGCTGATAAGCCCGCGCCTTCTGGCGCGGGCTTACAGAAACGGTTGAGCGTTCCCTGATAGTAGGAATGCGGAACCACCGATGCCGGCGGGTCATTCGACACCGGGTATGGTCGCGCCTAAAGCGCGTCGCGATCTTTCAGATTCGCTCCTTGCGCTTTAAGTTCTTGATATTTCGCATGTCGTTGTCGCAAAACCGCTGCGCACTTTTGCGCGACAAGCTTCAGGCCTTGTCCGGAGCCCAGTTCAGGAAGAACCCGACATCGCCGGGCACACCGCCCGGAAAGTTGATGATCATCGCCTTCAGCTTATAGCCCTGCGGCTTGCCGTATGTCTGATAGCGATCGAAAAATTCCTTCGCCTTGCCCTGCAGGGTCTGCGGCCAGTCACGGTCAGCGCTGTTGATGGCGCGTCCGCTATCCGTGCAAAGCTCGGAGGGGAAGCTATAGACCAACGCCTCGAATTTACCGGCCTTGACGGCGTTTGTGACAAGGCGGCGGACGATACCAATTTCCTCTTCCGTCACATGTTCTTTGAGAAAATCAGCGGCAAAGTCGGCATGCTTCTGTTCTTCGAGGGCTTTCAGCCGCCGCTCCTTGTCCATCTCCTCCATTTCGCGCTGGAGCATCTGCTTTCTCAGATCTTGGGCGCTTAAGGGCTTTGCGGTCGGGTCTAGATCTTTTTTCTCAGGCATCGTGTCGATCCACTTCAGGCAAATGGGAACACTGTGGCGGGGCACACGCTTGCCGTGCGCCGTATGCCAAAGACGTCCCGCAGGTACATCCAAGGGAACCCGATCGGCATACCAATCCGGGGACGAAGCATTTCGAATTCGAGCCGCTGCCTGTCCGAGGGCTCTCTATTTATTGATCTTTCTCACCACCAAACGGAATAGCCGATGCGGGCCAATCCCCCACAAGGCTATCCTAAAATACTACAACCGCAAGAGGACGGTGACAATTCGGAATGAGCGATGATATTCACGCGGAACTCCAAGACAATCACGTTTCACCGCCACATTTTCAACCACCGAATACGCCCCTGCTACCGATTGCCTGCGATAGCTCGTGCCCAGACGGAATGCCAAGTATCTGCAGCAGCTTCGGGTCGCTCTCGCTGAGGCGGCCCTCGATCCATCGTTTCGTCCAGTCGTAAGCTTCGACGTAGAGCTCGGAATGCCGGCTCCAGTCCATGAACCCGATTGCGCTCGAAATTGGCGGGGAGACGAGCAGGTCGCATTCACCGAGCATGACTTCTTCCGGCCTGTGGGCCAGCACGCTCGCCGTGATCACCTGGATCACGCTCGGGACCTTCGGCAGGTTGGCACGACCGAAGGGTGTGAGCATCCGCACCGCCAGTTCGGACGCTCCCGGAATACTGTCATAGTCGACATGATGCTTCCGTGGTCCGTCGGATCCCAGGCTCGCGACCACATTGGGGCCGGTTTTGAGTTCTTTCATCTGCTCCAGCGGCAGATTGTTCATGATGGCCCCATCGACAAGCATATCGCCTTCGGCCGTAAAGAACGGCGGCAGGACGCCGGGGATCGAGCCTGACGCCCTGACAGCCTGCCAAAGTTTTCCCCGGCGATGGACATGCGCCTGCCGGCTGCTGAGATTGGTCGATAGAGCGAAGAACGGAAGCCAGAGGTCCTCGATCAGAACGTCGCCATATTCCGCGTGCAGCGTGCGGTCGAGCACCTTGTGATCGAGCAGCGCATATTGCGGCAAGGTGAGGCGACGAAACGCGCGGCTCTTGACGAAGATGAGGTGTGTTCCCCGATCGATGGCGTCGGCGTCCAATCCGCTGGCGAAGCCAGCCATGATAGCGGCTCCGGAACTGGTGCCGCCAAGATAGTCGAAGGACGCACCCGCCTCGACGAATGCCTTGTAGACACCGATATGCGCGCAGCCGAGCGAGCCCCCGCCGGCAGCGACAAAGCCCCTGGCCTTACCTGAGAGGAAACGGGCCAGACGTTCGACATCCAACCGATCTTCCAGCGAAACGTGGTGATGCTGGCGAACGCCGGGCCGTGCGTCGAGCCAGGCGGCAGTTCCGGTAACCGTTGCCGCGCGCGTCCGGTGAACAAGCACAAGCCGAAGGTTGGACGGCGTATGGACCGAGAGCGCCAACGCCTCGCAGGGGCTGAGGCCCGGCGGGTCGGATGCATCGGCAAACAGCAGGACGTTGTCAGCCTGGCGGATACACACACGCGTCCAGTCGCTTGGCTCGTCATCGGCGACATAAACGATGATATCCGCCTTGATCTCGAGATGGTTCAGCCAGTCGAGCACCGGCTGATCGTCGATCGGAAGCCTGGCGAAGCGGTCTTCGAGATCCCTTCGCGTCAGGAACACGGCCCGCTTGTCCGCAGCAAATGCGGTACGGAGCTGTGCGATGAAATCAGGGGAAATACGACTGCGGCCCGCAGGAACGATCGCCAGCGTCCGAAGCCTGCAGGGATGCTTGGTATGCGCCGGCGCTGGAGACTGCATGGCGAACCGGCGCGCGAGAAACGTCGTCACCGACTGGCGCAGGCTGGGCAACGCCTTGGCAGCCCTCTCGAACTGGTCGTCGCGAATCTCGAGTACGATGGAATCACGCGCTGCAATCACGGTGGCAATACGGGGCAGCGCGGCAAAGAAGCCGACCTCACCGACAAGCTCGCCCTGGCCGATCTCGGCGACAGGCTGGGCAGTTCCCTCCCGGTGCACCGCGAAGCGGCCCGACAGAACGACGAAGAACCGGTCCGAGCGGTCTCCCTCACGAACGAGAACTTCGCCGCGGCGCAAGATCCTGCGATCGGAGTTGGCGGCCAAAGCCTCCAATGCGGACAAAGACGTCTGGTCGAACAACAGCGTCGCCGATAGCAATTTGGCAGCAAGGGAACCGGTGGAGTCCATCGAACCTTCCTTGATACAGCGTCTGTCGACTTTAGCGGTTTCGGCAGGAATTGCCGAACAGATTTGGTGCGATCCGCCATCGACCAGGAGCGCGCTGTGCTCAAACCGTCCACGCGCGGCGCTTTCGGCCATCGTGCCACAAATTAGATGAGATAAATGGCGCAATATATTGTTTAGATAGGTATATTCTATTTTTCGGTGAGGCCGATCGCTGCCATGCGGACGAGAAGCAGCACGCTTCCGGCGCGCCAGAATCTTTCCCTGCATAACGCTCTGTCGGCCTGGGATTTGACGAGAATGAGCTGGGAAAACGATCTCGGACAGCAATCGATAATATCTATAAACATCAGAATAGTATCGTCGTTAACTCATGCAAATTGATAACTTTTTGAGATGACCGGGCGCTCGATCAAATCGCGTGAAGGTCAATCCTAACGCCTGGCCTGGGTATTGCTCGCCTCGTCCTGTGGTTCGACGTCCGGCCTTTGGTGGGGCATGGCCCGCGCCTCGATGGAGCCGATGACGAAGAGGACAGAGAAGGCGGAGGCAACTGCAAAACCGGCAACAACCCACTGACCGAAGCCCACCGCAAGACCGATGGCCCCCGCGAGCCACAGGCTGGCGCCAGTCGTTATCCCCTGAACTTCACCCCTGGAAAGCACGATGGTGCCGGCGGCGAGAAAGGCGACGCCCGCCGTCACCGCTTCCACAACCCGCAACGGATCGAGGCGGACGCGATCGTCGAAGAAACCCCCGAGACGGACGCTTTCGAGCGAGATGATGCCGAAGGTGCAGGCGGCAAGGCAGACGAGCATATGGGTCTTGAGCCCCGCCGGCCGCGCCTTTGCCTCGCGCTCGAAGCCGATGACGGCACCTAAAAACAGCGCACCGAGGATGCGCGCAAATATGACGGGATAGGGAATCTGTGAAGGCGGGAACAACTCGGCAGTGATCTGATCCATGCGGAACCAACGCGAAGCCTTCGCATTGGTTCCGCATGATGGCGTCGCGCCTCACCCAGTGCGCGGTCGCCAGGAGCGGCCTGTCCCCACCCCGCTCCGAAGCGTAGCCAGGCGCTTAGTTTCCGAGCGCCGCCAAGGCGGCATCCAGGCGCTCCTGCGCCTTCTTCGGATTCTTGGCAGCCTTCACGGCGTCAAGGTTGGCAGGAGCGTCGCCGACCTGGACAACGCCGATCATGCCCATGCCGTAGTGCGGCGTGCATTTGACGGCGTAGACCCCGGGAGCGGTAAAGGTCACCTTGTAGTTTTCATTGATCTTGCTTTTGAAAGCTTCGGCGCCATCCGGGATCATGCCCTTGATGGATTCGACATTGTGCCCCTTGTCGGTCGGGATGAAGGTGACCGTGTCGCCGGGCGCAACTTTCAGCGACGCCGGCTCGAACACCATCGCACCGTCCTTGCCCTTGTTCAGCATGTGCACTTCGAAGTCTGCGGCGGCTGCAGGTGCTGCGACAAGCATTGCCGCGATGGCGATACCCAATCCGCTCTTGATTGCATTCAACATCGTCTTCTCCATTTGAGCGACCAGCCCGTGGCTCGGGTTGTTCGAGCAGAGAAATAGGCCCGCGCTGCCCCCTCTACTTTGATGCGCGTCAAATTCGCAGCGCTTTTCTAACGCTCGTTGACAATACATAGGATTCCTATACTAATGACACCATGAGCAACGAACCTGGCAATACACCCACCTTGGTCGGCCGGATTGGTGACGGGCTATCGCGCGTGGCAACGGCCATGCGCAGCGAGGCCTGGACGGCCGCCGAGGCGATCGGCCTCAATCCGACGCAATTGCAGATACTTACCTTTCTCGTCGCCCGCGACCGGAGCGGTATGCGCGTCAAACAGATCGCCGCCTATCTCGGCGTCAGCCAGCCGACGACGACGGATTCGGTCAATGCGCTCCTGCGAAAGGGGCTTGTCGAGAAACGGGCCGACCCCAACGACGCGCGGGCCCTTTCAGTGGCCGTGACGCTGCAGGGCGAGGCCGCGGTTCGCCAGGCCGGTCAACTGGCATCGGCCACGGAGGACGCCATCGCGAGCCTCTCCAAGCTTGAGCAGGAGGACCTGCTGATGCATCTCGTCAGGATCATCCGCCGCCTGCAGTCGGCTGGCGCCATTCCGGAACAGCGCATGTGCGTCAACTGTCGCTACTTCCGCCCCCATGTCTACGACGATCCGAAGGCACCGCACCATTGCGCCTTCGTCGATGCCGCATTCGGGCCGGCGGAGTTACGCGTCGACTGCGGTGAATTTGAAAGCGCCGACGATGCGGACCGGGACGCTGCCTGGCGGGTTTTCAACCGCGGCGCGGCCTGAAATGAGAATGAAAGGAAACACACGCGCCGGCAGCCGAGCCCGGCGCAAGACCGAGCGAGCGGCCATGCTCTCGCCACCAGCTTCAACATCGGAGCCCGCGAGCACCGTTCTCAGTACCGCGAGCGGGTGCCGATGATGTCGGCGCCGGTCCGACGACTGCCATCGGCGGACCGGCAATTTTCTCCCTCCACGCAAATAGAAAGAGAAAACCATGAGCAGAATTAATCTAGTTGACCCCAATTCGGCAACCGGCGCCAGTGGCGAGTTGCTTGGCGAGATCCGCTCCGCCTTCGGCATCGCCCCCAACATGTTCCGGGCGGTCGCCAACTCGCCGGCTGCCCTTGCCAGCATGTGGGGTTCTTTCGGCGCGCTCGGAAACGGCCGTCTCGGCGCCAAGCTCGGCGAGCAGATCGCCGTTGCCGTCGCCGACCGCAACGATTGCCACTATTGCCTGGCCGCCCATACCGCGCTTGGCCGCAAGGCCGGGGCGACCGCGGAAGAAATGGCGAATGCGCAACGGGGCAAGTCGTCCGACCCGAAGACGGCGGCGGCGTTGACCTTCGCCCAAAAACTCGTCGAAGCACGCGGCCACATCACTGATGCCGAAGTGCGGGCGCTGCGTGATGCCGGTTACGACGATCAGGATGTCGTCGAGATCATCGCCCATGTCGCGCTCAATCTCTTCACGAACTACATCAACGTCGCGCTTGCCGTACCGGTCGATTTCCCCGGTGTGAAGCTCGTTCGCGAAGCGGCCTGACAAGGCGGCCGGACGGCAGCGCCCGTCCGGCCATCTCCGGAGATGACAATGAACAGCAACTATCGGATCGCCGCCCCGGAACTCGCCGTTTCGACCTGGTTCAATACGCCTGCGCCCTTCAGCCTCGAACGGCTGCGCGGCCGGGTCGTTTTCCTCCATGCCTTTCAGATGCTCTGCCCCGCCTGTGTATCGCACGGCCTGCCGCAGACTCAGCGCGTCAAGACCGTCTTTCGCGAGACCGACCTGCAGGTCATCGGCCTGCATTCCGTGTTCGAGCATCACGCGGTCATGACGCCGGACGCGCTCAAGGCCTTCATTCACGAATACCGCCTAACCTTCCCGATCGCCGTCGATCAACCATCGGATGAAGGGCCAATACCGAAGACGATGGAGCGCTACGGCATGCGCGGCACGCCAACAGCGATCATCATCGGCCGTGACGGTCACGTTGAACATCATCGCTTCGGGATCGAAGACGACATGGTCATCGGCGCCCGCCTTGCCACGTTGCTCGCCGCGCCGATCCCGAATTTCGCCGCAGCAGGTCCGGAAACGCTCGGGTGCACGAGCGACGGCTGCTCGGTCCCCGACACGCGTGATGGACGCCGCTAGAGGAGACGGATGATGACTGCAAAGAAGGCCGTTGCCGTGCGGCACGTGCATTTCGAAGACCTTGGCACCTTTGCGGCTCCGCTGCACGCGGCAGGGTTTGATATCGAGTATCGAGATGTCGGCGATGCAGACTATCTTTCGTTCGATCCGCCCGAACCGGACCTTCTCATCGTGCTCGGTGGCCCGATCGGCGTCTATGAGGATACGACCTATCCTTTCGTTGCGGACGAGGTCGCGATGCTGCAAGCGCGTCTTGCTGCCGATCGGCCGACCGTTGGCATTTGCCTGGGTGCGCAACTGATCGCTCGGGCGCTCGATGCTCGCGTCTATTCCTCCGGCATCAAGGAGATCGGCTTTTCGCCGCTGAGCCTCTCTGCTTCAGGCCTCGCCTCACCTCTCCGTCATCTCGCCGACATTTCCGTGTTGCACTGGCATGGCGACACCTATGACCTGCCGCCCGGCGCTGACTTGCTGGCGTCGACGCCGCAGATCGCACAGCAGGCTTTCATGCGTGGACGGAAGGTCCTCGGCCTGCAGTTTCATCCTGAGGCTGAAACGGGTGCTGCCTTCGAACGCTGGTTGGTCGGCCATGCCTGCGAATTGGCGGCAGCAGGATTGAGCGTGCCGGATCTTCGTGCCGATGCCCAGCGCTTCGGCCCCGGTCTGAAGCGCGCCGCCGCAGCGATGATTGGCGATTGGCTGGAGCAGATCGATGATTGATCGGCAGCCGATCACGCTCGACGCCTTGCTCGTCGGCAGCCTCGCGCCGATCGACGATCGGGGAACCCTGAGCGGTATCGACAAACATCCGCTGGACGGCGCCGTTGAGCTCTGTGCCACTGGCTTTTCCGGCGATCATCAGGGCGATCTCAAAAGGCACGGCGGTGTCGACAAGGCCGTACATCACTACCCGCGGGATCATTATCGGGCCTGGACGGACGAAATCGGCTTCATACCGCTGTTAAAACAGCCGGGCGCCTTCGGCGAAAATCTCTCGACCCTGGGCCTGACGGAGGGCGATGTCGCGGTCGGAGATCGGTTTCGCCTCGGCGGCGCCCTTCTGGAAGTGAGCCAGGGCCGGCAGCCCTGCTGGAAACTGAACCGTCGCTTCGGCTTGCCCGACATGGCGCGGCGCCTTCAGCAATCCAGCCGCACCGGCTGGTACTATCGCGTCATCGAAGCCGGACTGGTTTCGGCCGGCGAGCGAATGCACCTCGTCGAGCGCCGTCATCCCGAGTGGACGATCGCCCGGCTCTGGCACTTTCTCTACGTCGATACGCTCAATCGCCACGCGCTTGAAGAGATCGCCAATCTTGCCATTCTCCCGTCTAGTTGGCGGGACTATGCGGCCAAGCGCCTGCAGACGCGCATGGTCGAGGACTGGTCGCGGCGTCTCGATGGTGAAACCACGCCGGTCAATGGCTAGCAGCGCCGCGGACGGTCGTTACCGGCCTTCGCTGGATTTTTGCCACGGAAGCGACACGTCGGCCGCTTCGCTCAGGCTTCAGCAGCATGCCTGCAATCTCTTCGGCGACGAAAATCGCGTGATCGTTGACCTGTGGCAGGCCCATGAGTTCACCGAAGGTACCGCGCGCCAGCGGTCCGGCAACGATCAGCGATGGCTCAGCCGTGCCGTTCACCCCGATCGCGCGGCTTGCCTCGTCGCAGGCGAGCCCCAAACCCACGTCATCCAAACGTAGCCATCCCTGTGAAGCAAGGTCTGCAAGCCAGCCCTGGCTCGAGAGGATGCCGGTATGGGCCGGGCCGGTCGTCACCACACAGGCATCGAACAGCAGGCGCTCCCGGTGACCGGTGTGTCGGTGACGGATATCGACGGCGATGACATGACCGCGTCTCTCCACCTCCTCGATCGAAGCTCCGAGAATTCGGAGCCGCCCTTGCTCCAGCCCATGCAGGATCCTTCCATCGATCTGCGGCGCCACGCGAAAACGGTGAACGTCCCAGAAGGGACGCAGATGGCGCACGAGGCGGCGGCGCTCCGCCACCGGCAGGGCCCGCCAGATCTGGCCACCCTGGCTGCGAAGCGCGTCGAAAACCCCATGCCAGTTCGTACCGATGTCTGCCGCGTCCTGCACGGCACGTCGGACCCGCTTCAGTAGTTCGAGCGCGGTTCGCACCGGGTCGCTGGTGAAATCGCCGAACGGCTCCTGGGGCACTGCGGCATGGCCGCGTGACCGCAAGCCCCGGCGTGAAAGGGCGACGACCGGCCCGCGATGGTCGGCGAGCCCCAGCGAGGCAATCACGTCGGCTGCCGTCAGCCCGTTTCCGACGACAAGGACGTGATCATCGGTGCGGATGCAAGCCAAGGCACCTGCGACCGTGGAATCGGTCACATAGCGCGGGTGGCCGTCAAGTGCCTGATCCAGGCGCCGGGGGGCACAGGGCGCCGGATGGGTGGTGGCGATAACGACGATATCGGCCAGCAGTTCGGTGCCGGCTGAGCTACTCAGACGCCAACGATCCCCGTGGCGCTCGATATGCGCGACACGTTCGCGCCGATGCTCGACCCTTCCACTTTTCAGGAACGGTGCGACGAACTCGCAGACGTAGCGACCAAAGACCGCTCGGCGCGGATAGAGATTGCCATCGACCGCCAGAGCCTCGGGATCGCTGCGCGGTTCACCTTTTGCAGCCATCCAGTTGAGGAAATCGTCGGGATCATCGGGGATCAGGCTCATGCGCGCGGCCGGCACATTGATACGGTGCGCAGGATTGTCCGTGTCATAGGCGAGGCCCGCGCCGAGGCGCGCCCGCGGCTCGAAGACGATGATGCTCGCGCCGTCGCTTGCTGCGTTCCGCGCGAGATTTGCAGCGACCGCCGCACCGGTGAAGCCGCCGCCGACGATTGCGATCACGGTTCGGCGCGTCGGTCCTGTCACGATTGGGAAACCTTCAGTTTCGGACGATGATCGCCGGCAATCGTCTCGCCAAACGGCCCGGTGTTGATCGACGCTTCGCGGGCCGGAACCGCATGGGCAAGCGGCAGGTTCGGCAGCACCAGTTCACCGAAACGATAGGCCTCCTCCAGATGCGGATAGCCGGACAGGATGAAACTATCGATGCCCGCCTGACGGTATTCCTCCATGCGAGCCTTCACCTGGTCGGGGTCGCCGACAAGGGCCGTGCCCGCGCCGCCGCGCACCAGGCCGACCCCGGCCCAGAGATTCGGAGCGACTTCAAGTTTGTCCCGTCGGCCGCCATGCAGGCGGCTCATGCGGCTCTGACCAACCGAATCCATACGCTCGAACACCTTCTGTGCGGCGGCAATCGTGTCGTCATCGACATATTGTATCAGTTCGTCAGCCGCCTGCCATGCCTCCTTGGCGGTTTCGCGCACGATCACATGAAGGCGGATGCCGAAGGTCACGTCCCTGCCCTCGGCATCGGCGAGCGCACGAACTTCGGCAATCTTCCTGGCAACGTCCTCGACAGGCTCGCCCCAGGTCAGGTACTTGTCGATCGTGCGCGCCGCCACTTCCTGGCCCTTGCCTGAGGAGCCGCCGAAATAGAGCGGCGGATGCGGCTTCTGCACCGGCTGGAACAGGAGCTTCCCGCCCTCGATATCGAAGTGGTTTCCCTTGAAATCGACTTCTTCGCCGCGAAGCACGGCTTTGTAGATGTTGAGGAACTCCTCGGTCAGCTCGTAGCGCTCGGTGTGCGAGAGGTGGATACCGTCGCCCTTGTTTTCGATCGGGTCGCCACCGGTGACGACGTTGATCAGAAGCCGCCCATTCGAGAGCCGGTCGAGCGTCGCCGTCATGCGCGCCGCCAGCGTCGGTGATAGAAGGCCTGGCCGCACCGCAATCAGAAACCGCAGTTTGTCCGTGAGCGGCGCTAGTGCCGAGGCTACCACCCAGCTGTCTTCGCAGCTGCGCCCCGTCGGGATGAGAACCCCGTAGTAGCCGAGCGAATCGGCCGCTTGAGCCACCTGCTTCAGGTAGTTGATATCGACATTGCGGCCGCCGCGCGCTGTGCCGAGATAGCGGCTGTCGCCATGGGTCGGCAGAAACCAGAGAACATTGATCTTTTCGGGGATTTTTACGGGCGCAGTGTTCATCGGCAAATGCCTCCTCGTAAGTTCGTTTCGGCAGCCATGATCGCCTTGCCGACTGCAAAAAACATAAACTCTATAAAATTTATTGACAATCAAAAATCAGGCTATCATTTTTGATGCGAGGAAAAATTTTTCTCGTATCGCCGGTTTGCGATCGGGAATTAGGCGAAATTTTCGAGGGACTGGCCATGACGATCGCGCTCGCCGCATCTCCAGCATTCGACGCAAGTATTCCAACCAGCAACGGCTACGAGCCGATCACGGCGCCCGCCCTCAAGGTGGCGATGCGCAATTTCTCAGGGGGCGTCTCCGTGATCACTGCCGGCATCGGGGACGACCGGACGGGAGCTACCGTCACCTCGGCGACGGCGTTGTCGGTGGACCCGCCGACCATGATCGTCAATATCAACCGGACGTCTTCGACCTGGCCGATCATCCAGCGCTACCGGCATTTCTGCGTCAACGTCCTCTCGCGAGAGCACCAGAGGGTGGCGGAGCGCTTCTCCGGCCTGGATGGAGCCAAGGGCCCTGCCCGCTACGAGGGAGCCGACTGGGTTCGGCTGGCAAGCGGCGCGTCAGCGTTGAGCGGGGCATTGGCCGCGATCGACTGCGAGGTTGAGGAAATCATCGAGCGCCACAGCCACGCCATCATCCTCGGCCGGGTCGTGGCGATCAGCGCGGGCTCCGGCGAGCCGATCGTCTACCACAACGGCCGCTACGGCGGCCTTGATCTCTAGCCTCTCGGCAAGGCCCCGGCAGGCGCACGAAGCTGCGCCGAAACGGCTCTATTTTGGAATGGGACCACTGCGGTTCAGAGAAATGCGGAAATAAATTATCTATATAAAATCCACCTTTTTAATCAGCATTGTGATGAGGCTCCGCAGCGGGGCCAGGACCCAACCGTTGAGGAGCACACAATGACGATCCGCAGACGCACCCTTCTTGCCGCAAGTGCGGCCCTGCTTCTGGCCAGCCAGGCCACTTTCCCCGCTCACGCCGCCGAAACGACGCTGACAATCGGTTACCAACCGATCGTCGAGCCGTCTCGGGTGCCGCAGGCGGATGGCACCTACGAAAAGGTCACCGGAGCCAAGATCGCCTGGCAAAAGTTTGATGGCGGCGCCGACGTGATCGCCGCGCTCGCCTCCGGGTCGATCGACATCGGCTATGTCGGCTCGTCGCCGCTCGCCGCTGCCGCCAGCCGGCAACTCCCCCTCGAAACCATCTTCGTCGTCGGACTGATCAGCGAAGCCGAGGCCCTCGCCGTCAAGGGCATCGACAAGCCGGAGCAGCTTGCTGGCAAGAAGATCGCGACCCCCTTCGTTTCGACGGCGCATTACAGCCTGCTCACGGCCCTGAAACACTGGAACATCGATCCGAAGTCGGTCGAAATCCTCAACCTTCGCCCCCCGGAAATCGCGGCTGCCTGGCAGCGCGGCGATATCGACGGCGCCTATGTCTGGGATCCGGTGCTCTCCGAGATCAAGAAAACCGCGACCGTGCTTGCGACCTCGAGCGACGTGGCGAAATGGGGAGGTCCTACCTTCGATGCCTGGATCGTCAGCAAGAAGTTTGCCGAGGAGCATCCGGATGTCGTGACCGGCTTCGTCAAGGTGACCGGCGACGCCTATGCGGATTACCGCGCAAGGCCGGAAAGCTGGAACGCCGGTTCGCCGCAGGTGGAGAAGATCGCCCGCCTCACCGGTGCAAAGCCTGAGGAGGTGCCGAACCTGCTCAAGGGCTACTATTTCCCTTCGCTTGAAGAGCAGGCAGGTTCCGATCTCTTGGGCGGAGCGACGGCCAAGGCCATCGCCGAGACCTCGGCCTTCCTGCTTGAGCAGGGCAAGATTCCCGCGGTGCTTCCGGATTACACGCCCTACGTCTCCGCCCGATGGGCGCAGGAGGCAGCGAAGCTCTCGTTCTGAGACCCGCCCCGTTCGATAGCTCGCCCGTCTCAAAGAGCCGGGCGAGTGTCCGACGTGCCACCCAATATGGAACAGCAGGATGTCCGTTCTTTCCCTCGAAAAGGTCACGCTGCGTTATGCAGCTTCCGACAGCAGGGCCGCCCCTGTTCTCGCTTCCATCGACCTCAAGATCGCCCGCGACGAATTCGTTGTCGTCATCGGCCGCTCCGGCTCGGGTAAGACCAGTCTTCTCAATCTGGCGGCTGGCTTCGTGGCGGCAAGCAGCGGTCAGGTCTGCGTCGATGGCCGGCCAGTTGCGGGTCCGGGTGCAGATCGGGCCGTGGTTTTCCAGGACGATGCGCTCTATCCGTGGCTGACCGCTCTCGACAATGTCGCCTTTCCGCTTCACCTGCGCGGCGTTGCGAGGCCGGAGCGGCTGGAGAGAGCGCGGAGCCTCCTCAACCGGGTCGGTTTGCCCGATGCGGCGGACCGACACGTCTGGGAGCTCTCCGGCGGCATGCGCCAGCGGGTCGGTATCGCCAGGGCGCTTGCCTCAGACCCGAAGTTCCTGCTGATGGATGAACCGCTCGGCGCACTCGACGCACTCACGCGCAGCCGGATGCAAGGGTTTCTTCTCGATGTCTGGCAGAAGAGCGGCGTCGGCGCACTCCTGATCACCCATAGTATCGAGGAAGCGCTTCTGCTCGCGACCCGCATCATTGTGCTCGCGCCTAATCCCGGGCGCATCGCCAGCGAGATCGCAACCACGTTCGGTCGTGATCTTCTGACCGGTGTATCGCTCGCCGAGATACGCAGTCCGCCTGCGTTCCGGCGCTTGCATGACGAACTGACCGCTCTCATCCATGCCGAAGACGAAGGGATCGCCGCATGAGCCTCTCGATCGAAAGCGCCCCGTCGACGACGCATCAACCGCGGGGCATCGTCGAGCAACCGGAACGGGGCACGACGAGATCGCCGCTACCGCTCGCCTGGATATCCCTGGCGACGATCGTCGCGTTGCTTGCCCTTTGGAGCCTTGCCTCAAGCTATGGTCTCGTCTCGGCGCTCTTCCTGCCCTCGCCGCTCGCCGTCTACAAGGCTCTGCAAAGCCTCGCCGTCACAGGCTTCGTCGACGCGACCCTCGCCCAGCATGTAGGCGCCAGCCTTCTGCGGATTTTCGGGGCTCTTGCAGTCGCAATCCTCCTCGGCGTGCCGGGCGGTATTGCCATCGGCACAAGCCGGCTCGGGAAAGGCATCCTCGATCCGATCGTGGAATTCCTGCGCCCCCTGCCGCCGCTCGCCTATTTGCCGCTGGTGATCATCTGGCTGGGAATCGGCGAGGCCTCCAAGATCGCGGTCATTGCGCTCGCAATGTTGCCGCCGATCATTCTGTCCACGGCGACCGGCGTCAAATCCACCTCGAGCGATCACATCAACGCGGCCCGCGCCTTTGGCGCGTCGCGGCTGCAGGTGCTACGCCACGTCATCCTGCCAAGCGCCCTGCCTTCGGTCCTGACCGGGACCCGGATTGCGCTTGGTGCAGGCTGGTCGACGCTGGTGGCCGCCGAACTTGTCGCGGCAACGCGCGGCCTCGGCTTCATGATCCAGTCTGCTGCCCAGTTTCTGGTGACCGATGTGGTGATCGCCGGCATTGTCGTTATCGCGGCCGTCGCTTTCGTCTTCGAGATAACGGCGCGCCTGCTCGAGCGATGGCTGGTACCGTGGGCGACACGACGCTGACGCCCCGGGAGATCGCGTTGTACCGTCACCCGGTTTTCAGCGTCACGCGATGTCGGGTGGCGATCAATCGCGCCGCCGCATAGGTCTGAGTCACGATTTCGGGCACCAGGTCGATGTCCGGCAGGCTGCCGACGCCGAGCGGTCCGATCGCATAGAGGTTACGCGTCGGCTGCCCGGCGGCCAGAACTTCGCCAGCCGGGCTGACGGCAATCCCAAGACTGAGTTCGTCCGGCTCCGCCAGGCCACCGGCAAAAAGGCTCTGCATCAGCGGTGCCCGAAGGTCCGGCGCCGAGCAGCGACAGTCGATCACCTGATCGGCGGAAAGCAACGTCTCCTCGCTCTCACCCGCCCAGCGCACCATCAAGCCATCAGGACGGCGCTTGCCCGCCCAGCCCTTCCGAATGGTGGTTTGCCCGCCGGCAAGCTCCTGCTGGAGCCGCAGGTGCAGGGGCGCCGGCAGGCGGTTGCGGTGGCTGTCATAGATCGACCGAAGGTGCCGGTTGAACCGGTGCTTTTCCTCCTCAGGCAAAGATTGCCAGAGAGAGCGAGCGCGCCTGCGCAGGCCGTTCATGGCCGCCTGCCAGCCAAGGCCGGAAGCTTCCGCCTCCGCGCAAGCCTGCCGGACGAAGCGAACGATATCGCCGAGCCGGGTCGGCATCGGCTCGACAGGGAAGGTCGGCGCCGCAGCGAGGCGCGTGTGTGGCTGCGGCAGAAAGCCGTGCCGGGAGAGAATGGTGATCTCGCCGGCAAAGCCGTTGTCGCGCAATTGCAGCAGGCGGTCGACCACCCGAACGCCGCTACCGAGCAGGACCGTATGACGCGGCACGACGAGGCGGCGGGCGCGCACCAGCGGCTTCTCCTCCTCGGCGATCTCCATCTCGCCCTGGCGCAGGCCGAAACCGGTTGCCAGCACGACGGCATCGCACTCCACCGTTGCTTCCTCCTGCACCACCAGGAAGCGGCCATTGGCTTGCTTGCGCAGCCCCAATACCGCCTGACAGGAAAGCTGCATCGAAATATCGGGGCGGCGGGTCAGCGCTTCGGAAAAGCGCTGATAGACGTAGTCGCTGAAGATGCTCTTCGGCACGAAGATCTGCTGAAAGCCGGGAATTGCGGCGGAAACCGCCGCGCGGAATTCGGCATTCGCCAACAGCCACTCATTGAAATCCTCCGGCTGGCCGGCGGCGACCGAAAGGTCGCGCACTCGGCTGTTGAGGATCTCGCCACTCTGGGCGGCGGCCAACACCTGCCCGCCGCTGATCGTCGGCTGCGGATCGAAGAGGTGGACGTGGAACGCAGTCCGCACCGACTTCATCAGCGCAATGGCCATCATCACGCCGGAAAAGCCTCGGCCGATGATAGCGATATGCGGTTTGGCTCTCGCAGCGGCTCCCTCGGGAGCGACCTTCGCAAACAATCCATGGACAGTCATCTGCACTCTCCCATGGCCGGTTCTCCCCGGCGAAGTCTCAAATGCATGGCTGTTTCGGTTCGGAACGCGGACACCGACCGAATTGTGAATATTGCCGACCAAGGTCTCGATATACGACATAGTCGCGGGGTCGGGAAAACATAGCGCCCGCCGCGGCAGCGGCCGAGCCCGTATCCGTTGTTCTGGTTGGCCTGGCACTTTGGTGCATGGTCATCCCTAGACGGCATACTCTATAAAGTTAGTGCGCTATTAGAGCGCGAAACGATCTGAACATCAAGTGCCATGTGGAAGAGCCCGTCGGGCTAGCTCTCCTTACAGGGCTTCAGGCCAGGCCGCTCGGCACGGGTGAGCGGTCCATGACCTCAAGTTCGATCGGTTGCGCACGCGCCGGCTCCCGGCGCGCGATGCCGTTCAGCACGCGCAACAGATCATAGCCATGCGACCAGCGGCCGAAGCCACTGGCGATATTGATATGGCCGGCATAGCCAAGGTCGACGAGACGGCTCCCCCATCGTGTCGAAACGTGCCGCAGGCGATCGAAAGGCATATAGGGATCGTTGAGGCTACCGACGACGAGGCTGGAAAAAGGGAGCGGCAGGTCGGGCATCGCGCCGAAATCGATGGCGCCGGGATGCAGGCGATCGGTGGGGTCAAGGTCGCAGGGCGCAACAAGCAGTGCGCTGCGCACATGTCTTGCCAGGGGACGCCGCGCCAGGTTGGCAACAAGAACCGAGCCGAGGCTGTGGGCCACCAGGTCGACGATTCCGTGCCGGAGGATTTCGCGTTCGAGAGCATCGCGCCAATCATCGAGCCTCGGCCGGTTCCAATCGACCTGTTCGACCAGTGCGGCATCCGGGTGATCTCTCAACCAATGGCGTTGCCAGTGTCCCTCGTCGGACCCGAACAATCCCGGAATGATGAGCGTTTTTGCCATGACATCAATCTCTTGCGAAGGCGATCCGGGAGTTACAACGACCCGTTGCAAGCAGGTCCGGTTCTGGATCGACTATGCGCAAGCGACAGATGGTGGAGAAGCAAGGAATGCCTAATATCTATAAATTCGATAGTATTTATTTTCTTATCTGAAGTTCACGTCCACACGATCGACAATCCGGCATGGAACTATATTCGCAGTAGAGTGTTTCCATCGACGCGGCTCAAAAGCGAAATCAGTTTCCTTGTGACCCGTCCCAGCGTCAAAAAATTGCGTTGTTGGAGCCCGTGAAATTGTTAGTTTGGCGCCGAAATACACCGGCGCTCTGACAAGCCGGCCAACCGGCGACTTGATGATCGGTTTGGATGAGGGGATGGCGCGACCGTTTGCGGTTGCAGGGCTGAAAAGGTGACTGGAATTTGACGGACCGACGCAATGGGAGCCGCTGGCGATTTCGCCAGCCGAGTGTTTTGCCTGGCTTTGGGCTGTCGCTCGGGATCACGCTGAGTTGGCTGGTGCTGATCGTGTTGATCCCGCTGTCGGGGCTGGTGTGGCGGGCAAGCGGGCTCGGCTGGGCCAAGTTCTTTGAGCTGGCGCTCGATCCGCG
>NZ_LMJJ01000023.1 GCF_001429285.1 Ensifer sp. Root278 | reverse complement strand
CCTCACAGACGTCAACAGCGATCTTCAAAAAAACTTCAAAAAAGAACAAGCCATTGAATCTAAATGACTATTTCGACTGTTGATAAACTCGCTCGATTTTGAGGAGCGGAAACCTCCGGAATCGCACCGCGAATCTTTGATCAAACGGTCAAATTCCTTCCGGATCGCTCACGACATCAAATATCGTCGTTTTGCCTCGGAACGATGCGAGCGCTGCCTTAGCTGAAGGACGTCTCGTTCCCCTATATAGCGAGCACTCAGCCAGCCCTGGATTCCAGCCGCAGATCTATGCGAACTTACTCTTCGCAGAGCACACAAATGGGCGGTGCCTTGCCCTTCCATGGCCTCTTACCGTACTTGCGTGATGTTCGCCGTGCCCGACACAATGACCATATGGCCGGTATATCGATCATTCTTGTGCGCTACGCTCCGCCCGATCCGGACGGCAGAGCGTCACACCACATCGAAAACGGGGCGGAGGCCCAGACGTGACGACACATCTTCCTGCCCTGCCGGTTCGCGAGGTCCTGCCTCAATTGGCGCACGCACTCGCCGCAGGGCCGTCGGCAGTGCTCTCGGCTCCGCCCGGCGCCGGCAAGACGACGCTCGTTCCGCTCTTCCTGCTCGAGCAGGACTGGGCGAAGGGCGGCAAGATCATTCTGCTTGAACCACGGCGGCTGGCGGCACGAGCTGCCGCCGGACGCATGGCGGAGCTTCTCGGCGAGAAGGTCGGCGAAACCGTCGGCTATCGCATGCGTCTCGACAACCGCATCTCTGCCAGGACGCGCATCGAAGTCGTGACCGAAGGCGTGTTCGCTCGCATGATCCTCGACGACCCGGAACTTAAGGGCGTCGCGGCCGTGCTGTTCGACGAATTCCACGAGCGTTCGCTTGACGCGGACTTCGGCCTCGCGCTGGCAGTCGACGTACAGGCGGCGCTGCGCGACGACCTCAAGATCATCGTCATGTCGGCGACGCTCGATGTCGAACGGGTCTCAGGCCTGCTCGGCGGCGCGCCTATCATAGAGAGCCAGGGCCGCAGCTATCCGATCGACATCCGCTACCAGGATCGCGGCGGGGAGAGTGTCGAGGATGCCATGGTGCGCGCCATTGCTGAAGCGCACCGCACGGAAGACGGCTCCGTCCTCGCCTTCCTGCCCGGCCAGGCCGAGATCGCCCGTGTCGCCGCGCGGCTCCAGGACCGCTTCGATGCAAACACGGCCATTGTGCCGCTCTACGGCAACCTGACCCAGAAGGAGCAGGATGCGGCGATCCGCCCGGCGCCCAAGGGCACGCGCAAGATCGTGCTTGCCACCTCGATCGCCGAGACCTCGATCACCATCGACGGCGTGCGCATCATCGTCGACAGCGGCCTGCAGCGGCTGCCGGTCTTTGAAGCCGCGACCGGGATCACCCGGCTGGAGACGGTGCGGGTCTCGCGCGCCTCTGCCGATCAACGCGCCGGCCGCGCGGGACGGACGGAACCCGGCATCGCGATCCGCCTCTGGCACAGCGGCCAGACCGCAGCACTTGCCGCCTTCACGCCACCGCAGATTCTTGCGAGCGACCTTTCCGCCCTGCTGCTCGACTGTGCCCACTGGGGCGTCAGCGATCCAACCACCCTCGCCTTCATCGACTCACCGCCCGAAACGACGCTGACCGAGGCCAGGAAATTACTGGCATCGCTCGGCGCGCTCGACCAAGCCGGCGCGTTGACGGCGAAAGGTCGCAAGATCCGCGATCTGGCGTTACCGCCGCGTCTCGCCGCAATGGCGGTTGCCGCCGCCGAAGAGGGCCAGGCTGAAGCCGCGTGTCTGCTCGCGGTCATGCTCACCGAACAGGGCCTCGGCGGTACCAGCATCGATCTCGAAGATCGGCTGCGCCGCTTCCGCCAGGAGCGTGGCGACCGCGCCGAGGCCTCGCGCAATCTGGCGCGCCGCATGGCGGCGGAGCTGAAGGGCGCGCCGAAATCGAACGAACCGTTCCAGCCGGGCGCGCTGCTGATGCATGCCTTCCCCGATCGCATCGCGCTTCAGCGCGGCGGCCGCGGCCGGTTCGTGATGGCGAACGGACGCGGCGCGGAGATCCCGGAGACGGAGCGGCTTGCGGCCGCGCCGATGCTTGTCATCGCTGACCTCACGGGACGGGCCGGCGGTCAGCGGGTGCTGGCGGCCGCCGAACTGTCGCGGGCCGAGGTCGAAGAGCATATGCCCGAAGCGATTACCCGCGAAGACCAGAGCTTCTTCGACAGGCAAAGCCGGCAGGTGCGCGCGCGCCGCGTGACCAGGCTCGGCGCGATCATCTTCGAGGAGGCGCCGCTTGCCAGGCCAACCGGCGAAGCTGCCGCGCGCGCGCTTGCCGACGGCGTGCGCCAGCTCGGCCTCGCCGTCTTGCCGTTTTCGAAAGAGGCGATGCAGATGCGCGACCGCATCGGCTTCCTCAACCGCTCGATCGGCGAGCCCTGGCCGGATGTCTCCGATCAGGCGCTGCTCGATCGTCTCGACGACTGGTTCGTGCCTTTCCAGCATGGCGTCACAGCCATTGCCGACATCAAGGCGTCCAACCTCTCGGACGGCCTGCTCTCCCTCATTCCGCACGAGCGGCAACGGGAACTCGGCAGACTCGCCCCGACGCATTTCGAGGCGCCGACCGGGCAAAGGCACCCAATTCACTACGACGGCGACGAGCCGCTTCTGTCGATCCGCGTGCAGGAGCTCTTCGGCCTGAAGATCCACCCGGCGATCGGCGACGGCCGCCTGCCGCTGCTGCTAGAACTGATCTCGCCGGGCCATCGCCCGATCCAGACGACGCGGGACCTGCCCGGTTTCTGGGCGGGCTCGTGGCGGGATGTGCGGGCGGACATGCGCGGACGCTACCCGAAACACCCTTGGCCCGAAGATCCGGCCGATGCGGCGCCGACGACACGGGCAAAGCCGCGTGGTACATGAGACGAAACCTCCGATGACTGGAATGCAGGCACGAATGACCACAGTTGCGCTCGAACACAACAACGACCAGACCAGTAACCGCAACCTGCGCCTGCAGACGCTCGTCCGGCTGCGCTGGCTTGCCGTCGGCGGCCAGTCGATCGCCGTCCTCACCACCGCCTTCTGGCTGCAGTTTCCGCTGCCGCTGATTTCCTGCCTGGTGCTGATCGCGAGCCTGGCGCTGGTCAACTCCTATGTGACGCTGCGCTATCCGCCGACCCACCGGCTGCAGCCGCCGGCCGCTTTCGCGCTGCTTGGCCTCGATCTCGCGCAGATCACCGGGCTCTTGTTCATCACCGGCGGACTTACCAATCCCTTCGCACCGCTTCTCTGCGTCCCCGTCATCATCTCTTCGGCATCGCAGCCGAAATCGCACAGCATCATCCTTGCCGGCCTTGCGGTGATCGCGATCACAGCACTTGCCTTCTCGCCTTTTCCACTGCCCTGGTATCCGGGCACGGTTCTCCTGATGCCGCGGGTTTTGACCGCCGGCATCTGGTTTGCGATCGTCTCGATGACCGCCTTTGCCGCCTTCTACACCTACCGCGTCTCCCTGGAAGCGAGCGAACTGTCGGAGGCTCTGACGGCGACAGAACTCGTGCTGCAGCGGGAAAAGCACCTGTCGCAACTCGATGGACTGGCGGCAGCGGCCGCTCACGAACTCGGCACGCCGCTGGCGACCATCAGTGTCGTCGCCAAGGAGATGGAGCGCGAGCTTGGTAACGATCCACGCTTCGGCGAGGACGTGCATCTGCTGCGCAGCCAGAGCGAACGCTGCCGCGATATCCTGAAGCGGCTGACGACGCTCTCCTCCGAAAGCGAGGAGCACATGCGGATGCTGCCGCTGTCGTCGCTGATCGAAGAGGTGATGGCGCCGCACCGCGAGTTCGGCATCCACATCAATCTCGTCGAGAAAGGTGACCGCGCCACCGAGCCGGTCGGCAACCGCAATGCCGGCATCCTTTATGGGCTCGGCAACCTGCTCGAAAATGCTGTCGACTATGCCAAGAAGGAAGTTGCCGTGACGGTCGAGCACACCGCGGACCGCGTGAAAGTGACGATCGAGGACGATGGCGACGGCTTCGCCCCGGATATCCTGCAGCGCATCGGCGAGCCCTATGTGACGCGGCGGCAGAAGGACGACAGCGCCGGTGGCCTCGGGCTCGGCCTCTTCATCGCCAAGACCCTGCTTGAACGTTCGGGCGCGCGCCTGCGCTTCGAAAATGGCGGACCCGACAGGCCAGGCGCCCGGGTCAGCGTCGAATGGCCGCGCGCCCTGATGGATACGAAACTGGCGAAATGACATTTCGCAGTTTATTGAACGAGACCAGAAGAAACCTATAATCTCGGCGAAAGCGCAGGTTTTCGCTCAAGGATTCCAGAATGACCGACAAATCGACAGCTTCGCCCAGCACACCCGCACAGGACGCCGAACTGATCGGACCGGACCGCACCCTGCTGCTCGTCGACGACGACGCACCCTTCCTCAGGCGCCTTGCCCGCGCCATGGAAGCCCGCGGCTTTTCAGTCGACATTGCCGAATCAGTGGCTGAAGGCATTGCCAAGGCCAAGGGCAACCCGCCGAAATATGCCGTCATCGACCTTCGGCTCGGTGATGGCAGCGGTCTCGACGTGATCGAGGCGATCCGCGGACGGCGCGATGACACGCGCATGATCATGCTGACCGGCTACGGCAATATTGCCACCGCCGTAAACGCCGTGAAGCTCGGCGCCGTCGACTATCTTGCCAAGCCGGCCGATGCAGACGACATCTTTGCGGCGCTCGTTCAGCGCCAGGGCGAGCGCGTCGAGCCGCCGGAAAACCCGATGTCGGCCGATCGGGTTCGCTGGGAACACATCCAGCGTGTCTATGAGATGTGCGAGCGCAATGTTTCGGAAACGGCGCGCCGCCTCAACATGCATCGCCGGACGCTGCAACGCATTCTTGCAAAGCGCGCGCCGAAGTAACGGCGTCAGCCGCCGCTGTCGCGGTTGCCCGTGAGGATGTCGCCGATCTGATCGCCGAGTTCGCCGTTGCGCTCGGCTGCCCACTCCGCAAGCATCAGGCGCTGCGCCGCCGTGCGGGCAAAGAGCTGCAAGACCGATTTGCGCGTCGCCGGCGGCAGTTTGTGTTCGGGCGCCTCGCGAACGATGTGCCCTTCATAACCATCCGAAAGCAGCAAGCCGCATTCCTCGGGGAAGATATCGAGCGGCACGCCGGCATGGGTTGCGAAGAACAGCCGGTCGCAATGCTGCCGGTAATCCGGCCATTTGCGGTCGACGCGAAAGTCCTCGATCGAGGTCTTGATCTCGACAATCCAGATTTCGCCCTTGACCGACAGCGAGATCAGGTCGGCGCGCCTCCCGCTCGCCAGCGTCAGTTCAGGCAGGACGGAATGGCGCAGTTCAGCGAAAAGCCGCTGCACGCCGCGACGCACCATCATCGCGCGATTCGACTGTCGGCCGTCGATCAGCGGGTTGTCGTCATGGATGGAGAGGATGGTCATGCGCCCGGTGTCCCTTTGGGCCGGTCATTTTGTTGCAAAAAAACAAGGGTCATGGAATTTGCACTTTCCAGCCAAATTGTAGCCGCGCAATCTCTTGCATAGCACAGACTAATCGAAAATAACCGTAGTCACTGACGGTCGCGGCGACCCAGTTTTTACTTCGCTTCTTTTTTAAGAGACTCCCATGCGCTTCCGCAATGCCTTCCTCTTGTGCGGCCTCGCGGCGACACTCGCTGTTGCCGGCTGCTCGACGACATCGTCCAAGCCCGAAACGGCTGCGAACGAACCCGCTCCCGTAGCGCAAACGGTCGCTACGAATCAGATTTTCAACGGCGATTATGGCGCAGTTGAGGATCACGGTTACGCGCTGCCCGCCATTCCGATCAACAAGGTCGATACCCGGTTCCATCGCCAGATCGTCGACTACACCACCAGCGAGCGCCCTGGAACGATCGTCGTCAACACGCCGAATCGTTTCCTCTATTACGTGCTGCCCGGCGGCAAGGCCGTTCGTTACGGCATCGGCGTCGGCAAGGCCGGCTTTGCATGGGAAGGCGAAGCCTACATTGCCTGGAAGCAGGAATGGCCGATGTGGCATCCGCCGAAGGAAATGGCCGAGCGCAAGCCGGAAGTCGCCAAGTATGTCGAGGAAGGCATGGGTCCCGGCCTCAAGAACCCGCTCGGCGCCCGCGCACTCTATCTCTTCAACGACCAGGGCAAGGACACGCTGTTCCGCCTGCACGGTACGCCGGAATGGTCGTCGATCGGCACCGCCGCTTCGTCCGGCTGCATCCGCCTGATCAACCAGGACATCATCGATCTCTATTCGCGCGTTCGCCCCGGCAAGAACGCCCGCGTCGTCGTCCAGCAGTAACCGGGCTGCATCAGCCATCCGAAGCCGCCGACACCAGTCGGCGGCTTTTTTTACGTCGTTACTCAACCACCATTTGCCGGTGATGCGATGCTGCAACGGAGCGCTTCAACCACGCACAGTTGCCGTTCGAAAACACCCTCAAATCAGGGTCGCGAAAACCGGCTGCGTGACGCGGAAAAGTTCAAATTCGACTTAAATTCAGCCGCTTATTAAGTAAGCGTTATCTAAACAAACGAAAGAGTGTGCCCAGAAATTCCGCTCGGGAGGGACTGGCATGCTGATCAAGACCAAGCTTATCGGCGCGATTGCGCTTCTGTCATCCATAGCCATCGGCATCGCCATTTACAGTCAGAGCACGCTGTCGGAAACCGGCGACATGATGGATGCGGTCTATGCCGATCGCATCGTGCCGCTAAAGAACCTCAAGGCGACTTCCGATGCCTTTGCAGTCTCGATCGTCGATGCTGCACACAAGGTCCGCAACGGCAACGAAACGATGGAGAGCGGGCTTGCCTCGGTCAATGCCGCGCGAGAGACGATCAAGACCAACTGGGATGCCTATGCGGCAACCTCGATGACCGATGAGGAACGACGGCTCGTCGACAATGCGCGGAGCCAGATGGTCGTTGCGATGGATTCGATCATGGCGCTGACGCAAATTCTCTCAGCCAAGGACGAGAAGGCACTCGATGCCTTCGTGCGCGACAAGCTCTATGCGACAATCGATCCGCTGACGGCGACGATCTCCGAGATCTCGGACCTGCAGGTCGAACTTTCCGGCACGGCCTTTGAAGCCAAGCATCGCGAGTTCGAAACGGTGCAGACGCTCAGCATTGCCATCATCGTTCTCGTCATGGCGCTTGCCGGCGGCACCTTCCTTGTGGTGCTGCGCGGCGTCGTCGGACCGCTCGGGCGCCAGATCGCCGCCATGCGCCGGCTGATCGACGGCCACGTCGAAGATGCCGACGAGCCGGTAAACGGCAAGGACGAGATCGCCGACATGGCCCGTGCCATCCAGTCCTTCCGGGAGGCCGCGCGATCGAATCTGCGGCTGCAGGCGGAGGCCGAGGAGACTCGCCGCACCGGCGAGGCCGAGCGCGTTCGCGTGCAGAGACAGGCGGAACAGGACGCACAGCAGCGGCTGACGCAAGCGACCGCCGGTCTTGCCGCCGGGCTGCAGCGGCTTGCCAATGGCGATCTCGCCGTTCGGCTGCACGAGCCCTTCGCCGCCGAGTTCGAACAGCTGCGGCATGACCTCAACAAGGCCGCCGGACAGTTGAACGACGCGCTGCTGGCTGTCGCCGACAGCGCCGGCAACATCGGCATGGGCACGCGCGAGATCAGCCAGAGCGCCGACGATCTCTCCAAGCGGACCGAACAGCAGGCCGCGGCGCTCGAGGAGACAGCCGCCGCGCTCGACCAGATCACCGCCAATGTCAGCAACTCTTCGAGACGGACGGAGGAGGCGCGCGACGTCGCCGGCGAGGCGAAGACCAGCGCGGCCCAGTCGGCCGTCGTCGTCGCCAATGCCGTCGAGGCGATGCGGCGGATCGAAGAATCCTCCAGCCAGATATCCAGCATCATCGGCGTCATCGACGAGATCGCCTTCCAGACGAACCTCCTGGCGCTGAACGCCGGCGTCGAGGCGGCGCGGGCCGGCGAAGCGGGCAAAGGCTTTGCCGTGGTCGCCCAGGAAGTGCGCGAACTTGCCCAGCGCTCGGCCAAGGCCGCGAAGGAAATCAAGGATCTCATCCGCACATCGAGCCAGGAGGTCGAAAACGGCGTGCGCCTGGTGCGCGACACCGGCGAAGCGCTGCAAACGATCGAGGCGCATGTAATCACCATCAACGAACATATGGCTGCGATCGCCACGTCCGCCCGGGAACAGTCCGTGGGCTTGAGCGAGGTCAACACGGCCGTCAACCAAATGGATCAGGTGACGCAGAGGAACGCGGCGATGGTCGAGGAAGCCAATGCCGCCTCCGCCACCCTGGCGCAGGAAGGTACCAACCTGCGTAACCTGATCGGACGCTTCATCCTCGCCGGCGAGACGCAGGCAAAGGGCGGATCGAGGCCTCCTGCCCCGGCAGCCGCTGCAACCGCAGTCCGCGACCAGGGGCGGACTGTTGCCCAGGCAGCCCGGCGACCAGCCGTCTATGCAACACAGGGCAACGCCGCACTCGCCACAGACGGCTGGGCCGAATTTTAGGCCACCGGCGGAGACGACTGGCGGGCGCATGGAGGCTGGGACCGCGCTTGAAAAAACAGAGCCGTGCGTTCAGACGAACACACGGCCCTGCACCAATATTCAGACGTCAGGGATGAATCGGGCGGCGTTCAGCGCCTTCAGCTCCAGCCGACGGCGGTGGAGGACTGGCTCGGTGTAGCCGTTCGGCTGCTCGCGACCCTTGAGAACCAGGTCGAGGGCCGCCTGGAAGGCGATCGAGCCGTCGAAATTGCCGGCGATCGCGACATAGAGCGGATCGTCGGCGTTCTGTCCGTCGACGACGGCGGCCATGCGCTTCATCGTGTCGACGACCTGGGCTTCGGTGACGACGCCGTGGTGCAGCCAGTTGGCCATGTGCTGGGCGGAGATGCGCAGCGTCGCGCGGTCTTCCATCAGGCCGACATTGTTGATGTCGGGCACCTTCGAGCAGCCGACGCCCTGGTCGACCCAGCGCACGACGTAGCCCAGGATCCCTTGAGCGTTGTTGTCGAGTTCGCGCTGGATCTCCTCCGGCGTCCAGTTCGGCCGGACCGCAACCGGCACCGACAGAATGTCGGAGAGCTTGGCGCGGGTGCGGCTCTTCAGGCTTGCCTGGACCTCGGCGACATTGACGCGGTGGTAATGCGTCGCATGCAACGTCGCGGCCGTCGGCGACGGAACCCAGGCGGTGTTGGCGCCGGCCTTCGGGTGGGCGATCTTCTGCTCGAGCATCGCTGCCATCAGATCGGGCATGGCCCACATGCCCTTGCCGATCTGGGCGTGGCCGGAAAGGCCGCACTCGAGGCCGATATCGACGTTCCAGTTTTCGTACGCGCCGATCCAGGCGGCCTGCTTCATGTCGCCCTTGCGGATCATCGGGCCGGCTTCCATCGAGGTATGGATCTCGTCGCCGGTGCGATCGAGGAAGCCGGTGTTGATGAAGACGACGCGCTCGCGGGCAGCGCGGATGCATTCCTTGAGGTTGACCGTGGTGCGGCGCTCCTCGTCCATGATGCCCATCTTCATGGTGTTGGCTGGCATGCCGAGCGCCTTTTCGACGCGCGTGAAGATCTCGCAGGCAAAGGCGACTTCTTCCGGTCCGTGCATCTTCGGCTTGACGACATACATCGATCCCTCGCGGGAGTTCATGCGGCGGCCGCCGTTGCCGATATCGTGCAGGGCAATCAGCGCGGTGACCATGGCGTCCATGATACCCTCGGGCACTTCCTTGCCGTCGCGGTCGAGGATAGCCGGATTCGTCATGAGGTGTCCGACATTGCGGACCAGCATCAGCGACCGGCCGGGGAGCGACAGCGTGCCGCCTGAAGCGGCCTGATAGGTGCGGTCGGCATTGAGGCGGCGGGTGAAGGTCTTGCCGCCCTTGGCGACTTCTTCTTCGAGGTCGCCCTTCATCAGGCCGAGCCAGTTGCCGTAGACGACGACCTTGTCTTCGGCATCGACGGCCGCGACCGAATCTTCGCAATCCATGATCGTGGTGATCGCCGATTCGAGGAT
The DNA here is from genome assembly GCF_001429285.1 of Ensifer sp. Root278. Classification (GTDB taxonomy): domain Bacteria; phylum Pseudomonadota; class Alphaproteobacteria; order Rhizobiales; family Rhizobiaceae; genus Ensifer. The sequence continues at coordinate 559,038 of NZ_LMJJ01000023.1, read as the reverse complement.
GACGTCCGAGATACCGGCCGGGTCCTCCTTGCCGATCGGCGTGGAGGCGTCGAGGACGACGATCGCATGCAGATTATTGTGCCGGAGAACGATCTCCGACCGCGTGCCTTCGGCGCCGGAATAGCCGGCGAATTGAGCGGCGTTGCGCAGCGTCGTGTTCGAGCCGTCCTTAAGGCCAATCTCCAGCGCGCCACCCGCAACCTTGAGCGAGGTGACGTCGGCCCAGTTACCCTTCGCCAGCGGGGCGCTGGCATCGAGGAAGTCGCGTGCCCAGGCGATGACCTTGGCGCCGCGCTTTGGATTGTAACCGCGGCCCTTCTCGGCGCCATCGGCGTCCGAAATCGCATCCGTGCCGTAGAGCGCGTCATAGAGCGAGCCCCAGCGCGCATTGGCAGCGTTGAGCGCATAGCGCGCATTCATGACCGGGACGACGAGCTGCGGACCGGCGATCGTCGCGATTTCCGGATCAACATTGGCGGTCGAAACGCTGAAGTCGCCACCTTCCGACAGCAGGTAGCCGATATCGCGGAGAAAGGCCTGGTAGGTCTCGATGTCGCTGGGGGCGCCGTTCTGCCTGTACCAGGCGTCGAGTTTGGCCTGCAGCTCGTCGCGCTTGGCGAGCAGCGCCCGGTTCTTCGGCGCCAGATCGTGCACGAGGGCGGAAAGCTGCTCGAAGAAATGTTCTGCATCGATGCCGGTGCCCGGCATCGCCTCTTCCACCAGGAAGCGATGGAGACCCGCATCTATCTTCAACCCAAACTTCTCAATGCGGTCCATCTGCCAACTCCTTGAAATAGACGTAAGGAGCGTCACCGATCCGGACGGATGCGATGAGAACGCCCCAACATGTTGATCTTGCGCCTGTAGCCGATCGCGGACCAGCCCATGCGCAACGCGCGCGTGAAACGGCCGCAGTTTCTCACCAATTCATTCCCTGTCAATTCTGCAAGGATGCGAAGAATTGTTTCCGAAATGGAAAAGATCAGTCGTGGGCAATGCGCGGACGTCCGCTGGCGGACGCGATGAACCGGGCCTCGATCAGCTTGCGGCTGCCCTCGACTTCCGGCGCATCGATTTCCTCGCGCAGCATCGAAGCGGGATCGTCCGCTCCATTGGTGCGCGCCGTTTCCAGCGCCACGGCTTCGGCTCGCCGCCGGGCGGCGCCGAAAGCCTGTTCCTGGTCGAGAAACCGTTCGCTGGCCCCGGCACCGTTGACGACGAAGATGCCTTCCTCCGGCATCGTCACGAAAACCGTGACCGTAGCGCTGACCTGGCCGACCACGGCGCCAACGGCATTGGCGACGCCGGCCTCTTCGGGAATGGCGGCATCCGTTCCGAGCATCTCGGCGATATCAGGGTAATAAACCGGCGCCGAAGCGCCGAGGCCGACGAGCGGACGGTCGAGACCAAGCGAGAAGCGGACGATGCCCGGCGTGCGCGTGAGCGCCCGGTCGACGGCCTGCGAAACGGCTGGATCGATGGCACCGGCACCATCCTCGCCGAGACAGGCCTGCAGGATGACCTCCGAGGATTGCCGCGTCAGCCGGTCGACGATCATCTGCGCCATGGCTTCCGGGGAGGAAGCGATTGGCTGACCGGAGCCGTCGCGGGTGCGCGCTGCAAGCTGAATGCCGAGCTGAGCCGCTTCAAGGTTCCATTGCGATTGCCGGCCGAGCACATGCATGGCGTCCGACGGCGTCAGGCCACAGATATGCACGAGTCCGCGCCCCACCAGCCGATCGAGCGTCGCCTTCTGCGGGGTCGAGACCAACAGGGTCTCCAACGCCAGCGGAACCGCACCGATGCGCTCATAGAGCGCCTGCTCCTGCGGTTGCAGGCCGCTGGCAAGATGATCCGGCAGGCCGGTGCGGACCGCAAACCGGCCATTGTTGCGCCCGGTATGCTGGGCGCGCATCTGCTTTTCGAGCACCGAGATGACGGCGTCGCCATGCAGGGCGGCCGCGAGGCTGAGCGGCATCAGCCGGCGCGGGCCGAGATCGATCTTCGCCTTCAAGCCGCGGTCGTTGATGCGCACTTCCGAATCGCCGCCCAGGCCGTAGGTCCGCATCGCCACCGCCTCGACCATGGTGCGGAAGCCGCCGACAACGGCGCCTTCGGCATCGAGCCGCGGACGCCCGCCCTCGAGTACCGCGACATCGGTCGTGGTGCCGCCGATGTCGGAGACCACCGCATTGTCGAGGCCGGTCAGATGCCGCGCGCCGACAAGGCTTGCGGCCGGACCGGAGAGGATCGTCTCGATCGGGCGCAGCCGCGCCTCCTCCGCCGAGATCAAGGCTCCGTCGCCGCGCACCACCATCATCGGCACGTCGATGCCGCGCGCCTTCAGGAAGCCTTCACAGGAGCCGATCAGCCGGTCGATCATCGACACCAGCCGGGCGTTGAGCAGGGTCGTCAAGGCACGGCGCGGGCCGCCGAGCTTCGAGGACAGTTCATGGCTGCAGGTCACCGGCAGATGCGAGACTTCACGAATGCGGTCGCGGACGCGCTTTTCATGATCCGGATTCCGAACGGCGAAGTAGCCGGCAATGGCGAAGGAGGAGACCTGGCCGGCAAGCGCCGGCAGCGTGGCATCGAGCTCGCTCATGTCGAGTGGGGTTTCGCCGCCGTGCACATTGTGGCCGCCCGGCAGGAAGATCACCGGATCGGAGCCCAGCGCCTCCAAGAGACCATCGCGCTTCAGATCGTCGGGGCCAAAGCCGATCATGACAAGACCGGCGCGGCCGCCCTGCCCTTCGACGAGCGCATTGGTCGCAAGCGTCGTCGACAGCGAGACCATGCTGATTGCAGAAACCGGCACTTTCGCCTGATCGAGCACCGCTTCGACCGCGCCGGAAATACCGACTGCGAGGTCGTGGCGGGTCGTCAGCGCCTTGGCTTTGGCGACCACCCCTTGCGTTTCCGAGAAGAGAGCGGCGTCGGTATAGGTGCCGCCGGTGTCGATGCCGAGAAGAAAATGAGAGGTCAATTCGCGCAGTCCGGAATTCGCGCGGGGCGCAAGGCCCCGGGTTCAATGGGGATCGATGCGGTGATATGACATATTTCAAGAGAAAACCATCGTGCCGCAGACATAGATGATCAACTGGGCGACACGGGTCAAAAGATGGGGACACCTGCGCATGCTCGAAGGCCGCCGTCCGTCTATTTTCGTCTGGCTCCCGTTTGCCGCTTTCATCTGGTTTCCGCTGAACCTGGCCCAAGCACAGGACGCGGAGGAAGAAGAGTACAAGCCGCAACTTCCGGATGTCGCGATCTACAAGGCGATGCTCGACGCCAACAAGCAGACCGGCTGGGTGCAGTTTCGCGACTATGACGACCGGCAACTGATCTACTTCACCGCATTGCAGACGATGCATTGCCGGCTATCGGAAATTCGATATTCGATCAATTCGGACACGCTCGATCAGCGCTTTCCGCTGGCGAAGTGCAATCCGCAGATCCCGTTCAACCTGCCGGCCGATGAGACGGCCGAGTATGTCTATATCTCGCTGCCGGCCGACACCGCGAAGACGCTGACGATCCAGGCGGTGTGGGACGATGGTGCCGGAAGCGAGATTGTCGTCTACAAACCGTGCGACAATGTCGGCGACGCCACCTGCGCCCAGATCAAGACGATCAAGAAACCGTCGAAGATACTGCAGCAGCCGAAGCCGGCCGACTCGCCGGTGCGCTCGGTACAGTCGCCGATCCCCGGCAAGACCTTCAGCGAACCGACACCTTCATCGGCAACCCGCCCCGCGGTTGAGTAGTGAGGCGCTGCACCGGCCAGGGATTTGTCTCCTCGGTCAGATCGAAACGGTAGCGATGCATCATCACGGCGAGCGCGATCACGGCTTCCTGTAGCGCGAAAGTGGCGCCGATGCAGACGCGCGGGCCGGCGCCGAAGGGCAAATATTGGTAACGATGCAGCTTCTCGCGGTTCTCCGGCAGGAAACGCTCGGGCATGAACGCGCGGGGCTTATCCCAGTAAAGAACGTGGCGGTGCAGCGTCCACGGCATGATCAGCACCGCGATGCCCTTGGGGATGCGTACCCGCTTTCCGGTGGGGGAAGTCCACTCGTCCTCTTCGATCGCGGCCCGGTTGATCGACGGCGCCGGCGGATAGAGCCGCATCGCCTCCTCGAAGGCGGCAAGGACATGCGGCATCAGGCCGAGCCATTCGACCGGATCGGCACCGCTTGCGATCGCGGCATCGATCTCGGCCTCCATCGTCTCGCGATAGGCCGGCGTGTTGGCGATGCAATAGAGCGTCCAGGCGAGCGCCCGGGCGGTTGTCTCGTGCCCGGCACCGATGAAGGTCAGGATGTTATCCTCGATCTCCGCAGTCGAAAGGCCCTGACTGCCCTCGATCTCCAAAAGCAGGGTCAGGAAATCCTTGGGCGTGCCCTCGGGATCCGCCGCCATCTTGCGCCGCCGGATCGCCATGGTCTCGGACACGATCGAGCGGAACCGGTTCATCACCTTCTTGCCGCCGATCCGGGTTGGGCGCGGTATCCATTCCGGCGCGAGCAGAATGTCCATGGGATCGACGCGGCCCATGCGGTGCAGGAGTTCCTCGACGCTCTGGACAAACCCTTCCCGCTCCACCGCCACCTCACCGGAAAACAGCGTTTCGGCAAGAATGTCGAAGGTGAGTTCCGTCATGTCGTTGGCGATGTTGGTCGTGAACGGAGCTGTCTTGGCGCCGGCATAGCGCTCGACGAATGCTTCCGAGCTTCGCAACATCTGGCCTGCGAAACCCTTGGCGTGGCGCGGTGTGAACACCGGCGCCATGGCTTTCCGCGAGCGCTTCCAGACCTCGCCTTCGGCCGTCAGCAAGCCGTCGCGCAGGATCGGCCTGAGGATCAGCCGGCGAACCTTCGACATTTCGTAGTTGCCGACATTGTCGACGAGGATGTGACGGATGAGACCGGGATCGTTGACGATCAAAGTGCGCTGGGTGACGAACTTCGTCTCGATCCAGGGCAAGGTGTAGGATGGCTCGCCCCACAGTTCGAGCGGATTGCGTAAGACCGTCCTGATGATCTGCAGGTAGGAAGGGATGCCCACTCGAGGAACGGGAGCCGGCGGTTCGAAGGGCTCCGGACGCATGTCCATGGTGATTGCCTTTCTCGATTGCGCCAATGATTTCAGGTTTTTACGGCGCAATCAAGGAAAGTGCTTCACGTGAATCACAACAGGCTTTCAAGCTCCGAAAGCTTGTCGTTGACGAGCCAGCCGTAATAATTCTCCTCCGGCCATTGCGCTTGTCCGCTCTGGATCTTGGCGGCAAGGGCAGCTGCGCGGCCGTCCGGATTGCCGACATTGTAGAGCGTCGCCGTGATGCCGGGATTGTCGGAAATGTCGAGGCCGGCGATCGACTTGTAGGCGTCGATCGAATGGCGGATCGAGGCCGCCATATAGGCGAGCGACACATCCGGATCCATGATCGCCTCATAGACGCCAGCGGCGTTGTTTTCATCGAGGCGGTCGTAGCCCGACGTCTTTGCGACGATGTCGGTCAGCATCAGCGCCGTCAGCGGGTTGATCTGGCCGAGGCCGAAGGTCTGGCCGGCAAAGAACGGCTGGAAGAAAACGGCGCTGAAGCGGTTGTTCGGGAAGGACTTGCCGCCAACCGACTTGCCGCGGAAGTCGTTGTCCCAGACCCGCTCGCGGCAGCTCCAGAGCGCATAGGCACCCTTCTTGGCACCGCATTCGGAAAATTGCGGCCGGGCGACGAACTCGGCGACCGTTTCGCCATCATAGCCGAACTGGAAGCTGTTGCCGGCGTAAGCGGCCGCCTTGACGTAATAGGACTGCAGCCGGTCATAGGCGTCGACATTGTAGGTATGCTCGCCGACGATGGCGCCGACCATGTGGATCGGCGCGATGCCATAGGCGCGCGACACGGACTTGATCTTGCTGATCAGCTGTTTGTCGGTCGCCAGCAGATCCCGGACTTTCTCGAACTTGGCATCGAAGGAGGTGCGGCCGGCCTTGGTTCGGCGCACGGAAGCGCCGGGGATACCGGGCTGCTCGACGTTGCGGTTGCCCGGCGGAACGGCGGTCGCCGCGATTGTCTGGCTTGCGGTCAGGCAAAACGTGGCGATAGCGAGCATGCAGGCGGTAAAACGCACGATCTCTTCTTCCTGTGACTGGTGGAGGCTGCCTCGGTCGGCGGGGCGGCTCTTACGCCAAGATCATGTCGGAAAGATGCCCGGGCCACGATCAATTTCCGTGTCCGTGTTAGAAAAAATGCGGGCGCCTGTCGAGAGACAGGCGCCCGGTCTATTCTGGGTTGCGGGCGTTTGCGCGCCTCGACGACCGAAATGTCACAGGATGTAGCGCGACAGATCGGTGTTGGCAGCGAGATCGCCGACATGCTTGCGCACATACTCCGCGTCGATCGTCACCGCCTGTCCGGCGCTGTCGGGCGCATTGAACGAGATCTCGTCCAGTACGCGCTCCATCACCGTCTGCAGGCGGCGGGCGCCGATGTTCTCGACACTGGCATTCAGCTGCACCGCGACATCGGCGAGCGCATCGATCGCGTCGTCGGTGAAGTCGAGCTTCACCTCTTCCGTGTCCAAGAGCGCCTTGTACTGGCGGATGAGGCTCGCTTCGGTTTCCGTCAGGATCCGGCGGAAATCTTCCTTGGTGAGCGCACGGAGCTCAACGCGGATCGGCAGACGGCCCTGCAATTCCGGAAGCAGGTCCGAGGGCTTTGCCACATGGAAGGCGCCGGAAGCGATGAACAGGATGTGGTCGGTCTTGACCGGTCCATACTTCGTCGCAACCGTCGTGCCTTCAACGAGCGGCAACAGGTCGCGCTGCACGCCTTCGCGCGACACGCCGGCGCCCATGCCGCCCTCACGCGAGGCGATCTTGTCGATCTCGTCGAGAAAGACGATGCCGTCGTCTTCGGCCGCGCGCATTGCCTCGCGCTGGATCTGCTCGTTGTCGAGCAGTTTGTCCGACTCGTCGTTGATGAGCAGCTCATAGGAGGCCTTGACCGTCGTCTTGACCTTCTTGGTGCGGGCACCCATCGCCTTGCCGAACATTTCCGAAAGGTTGAGCACACCGATATTGGCGCCCGGCATGCCCGGAATTTCGAAACCACCCGGCGCACCGGTCTCGGCGAGGTCGACCTCGATCTCCTTGTCGTCGAGTTCGTTGGCGCGCAGCTTCTTGCGGAACGAATCGCGCGTCGCCGGCGAGGCCGTGGCGCCGACCAGTGCATCGAGCACGCGCTCTTCGGCGTTCTGGTGCGCCTTGGCCTTGACTTCGGCGCGGCGTTTTTCGCGCACGAGGCCGATCCCGACCTCGACGAGGTCACGGATGATCTGCTCGACGTCGCGGCCGACATAGCCGACCTCGGTGAACTTGGTCGCCTCAACCTTGACGAAGGGCGCGCCGGCGAGCTTGGCCAGACGCCTGGAAATCTCGGTCTTGCCGACACCGGTCGGGCCGATCATCAGGATGTTCTTCGGCATGACCTCATCGCGCAGCTCGTCGCCGAGCTGCTGGCGGCGCCAACGGTTGCGTAGCGCAATGGCGACGGCGCGTTTAGCGTCGTTCTGGCCGATGATGAAACGGTCGAGTTCCGACACGATCTCTCTGGGTGAAAACGTACTCATGTAGTCCTCTCAAATTCGGTCCGCGTCAGTTCCATCAGGAGCGTGCGACCAGATACATCTATCCATTCTGCGTAGGGCACGAAGCCGGCCTTGGTGTAGGCGCTGACCGCCCGGCGGTTGCCCGCATCAGGGTCGATCACGATTCGGGGCGCGCCGGCGGCAAAGAGCCGTTCGGCAAAAGCTCGCAGCGCCAGCGAGGCGACACCCCTGCCCGTCAATTCCGCAGGGCCGACGAAGATATCGATACCGGGCACATCGGCCGGCAGATCCTTCGCCCAGGGCTCCTCGTCCGGGTACTGAAAAGGCATCCAGGACTGGATGTAGCCAGCCGGCTCGCCGGCCACGTGGAAGATGAAGCCCTCCACCTCTCCGGTCGCGCAGCCTTCGCGGATCAGTTCCACTTCCTTGTCCGGATCGCCCCACCATTGCCGCACATGCGGTTCACTCAGCCAGGCATGCAGCAGCGGCAGATGGTCATCAACCACCGGCGCGAAGCTGACATGCTTGGGCTCATTCGGCATCCAACGTCTCCACCACGATATTGTGGTTGGTATAGACGCAGATGTCCCCGGCGATCTGCAGCGCCCGCCGGGCGATATCCTCGGCCGACTTGTCGCTGTCCATCAGGGCGCGCGCTGCGGCAAAGGCGTAGTTGCCGCCGGAGCCGATGGCGATGGTGCCGTGTTCCGGCTCAAGTACGTCGCCATTGCCGGTGATCGCCAGGGTTATCGACTTGTCGGCGACCAGCATCATCGCTTCGAGATTGCGCAGATACTTGTTGGTGCGCCAGTCCTTGGCAAGTTCGACCGCCGCGCGCATCAGCTGGTCGGGGTACTGTTCAAGCTTGGCCTCGAGCCTTTCGAGCAGCGTGAAGGCGTCGGCGGTCGCGCCGGCAAAGCCGGCGATCACGTCGCCCTTCGCGAGACGCCGCACCTTGCGCGCATTGCTCTTCATCACGGTCTGGCCGAGGCTCACCTGGCCGTCGCCGGCCATCACCACCTTGCCATCCTTGCGTACCGTGATGATGGTCGTCGCATGCATCGTTCCGTAGGGATTGTGTTCACTCATGAAGATACCTGTCGGCCCCTGATACTTGGGGGCGTTTACTTGGGGCGTTGCGGCTCGTGACACGAGCCTGGTTGCTTGAGGCCTATGTAAGTACGGCAGACACATTTGCAAATGGCAACCGCCCGAGGGTGCAATCTTCGTTCAGGGCCCGGTGTCGGATGATTCGAATCAACGCTCAAGTTCTGGATATTTCAGCATTTGCCTGATAAGGAGCGGCCGAGATCGCAAGCGAGCGCGAGATGAGGAAACCGCACAGACTTTCCTCCCCCCGCACTGGCGCATACAGGAGAGCCCGATGGCAGAAGCCACGTCCAGCCGCACCGCACAGGTTTCGCGTAAAACCAACGAGACCGCGGTGTCCGTATCGGTCAACATCGACGGCACCGGCGTTTCGAAGATTTCGACCGGTGTCGGCTTCTTCGACCATATGCTGGACCAGCTCGCCCGCCATTCGCTCATCGACATGGAGATCAAGACCGACGGCGACCTGCATGTCGACGACCACCATACGGTCGAGGACACCGGCATTGCCATCGGCCAGGCGCTCGCCAAGGCGCTCGGCGACCGGCGCGGCATCGCCCGTTACGCCTCGCTCGACCTTGCCATGGACGAGACGATGACCCGCGCGGCAGTGGACGTTTCCGGCCGGCCGTTCCTCGTCTGGAACGTTGCCTTCAGCGCGCCGAAGATCGGCACCTTCGACACGGAACTCGTGCGTGAGTTCTTCCAGGCGCTCGCCCAGCATGCCGGGATCACGCTGCATATCCAGAACATCTACGGCGCCAACAACCATCATATCGCCGAGACCTGCTTCAAGTCCGTCGCCCGCGTGCTCCGCACCGCAACCGAAATCGACCCGCGCCAGGCCGGCCGCGTTCCCTCGACCAAGGGGACCCTTGCCTAAGCGGCCAGTCACTGGCTGAACCCATGGCTTCTTACCTGATCCTCACCCCGCCGGGTGCGCGCGCCGACGACGAGCGAACACGCTTCGTTGCCGACGGCTTCTCCTGGGGCGCCTTTCTCTTCCCGGCGCTCTGGCTTCTCTTCAAGCGGCAATGGGCAATCGGAATCGCAGTTGCTGTTCTGCAGATTTCGTTAATCTCCCTGTCGAGTCTCGCAGGCGGTTTCCTTGCATCGGTGCTGGTGCAGCTCGCGCTGCGGCTGCTCGTCGCGCTGGAAGGGCCAGTTCTGGTGGCACGCAGCCTGACGGCTCGTGACTGGACGCTTCGTTCCATCGTGCCGGCACCCAATCTGGAGACGGCGGAAGAGATCTATTTCACGAGCGTGGCACCGGGCGAGACAAAGCCCGCCACCCCTTCCCCGGCCGATTGGACCGCGCGCAAGCCCTCAAACGGCGGACCCGGCCTCGGCCTTTTTGATTCCTACGGAGAACGCTGATGCGCGTCGCCATCATCGACTACGGCTCGGGCAACCTGCGCTCAGCCACCAAGGCCTTCGAACGGGCCGCTCGCGAAGCCGGCATTTCAGCCGAGATCGACCTCACCGACAAGCCGGAGCGGGTGGCGAGCGCCGACCGCATCGTGCTTCCGGGTGTCGGTGCCTATGCCGACTGCCGCCGTGGCCTTGCCGCCGTCGACGGCATGGAGCAGGCGCTGACCGAAGCGGTGGAACAGGCCGCCCGGCCGTTCCTCGGCATCTGCGTCGGCATGCAGCTGATGTCGTCGCGCGGGCTCGAAAAGACCATCACCCACGGCTTCGGCTGGATCCCCGGCGATGTCGTCGAAATGGCGCCTGCCGACACCTCGCTGAAAATCCCGCAGATCGGCTGGAACACGCTCACGCTCAAGCGCGAACATCCGCTGTTTGACGGCATCCGGGTTGGCGAAGGCGGCCTGCACGCCTATTTCGTGCATTCGTACCATCTGGCCGCCGAGAACGCCGGCGACGTGGTCGCCGAAGCGGATTACGGCGGTCCGGTCACCGCCTTCGTCGCCAACGGCAACAAGGCCGGCTCGCAGTTCCACCCGGAAAAGAGCCAGGCCCTCGGCCTTGCCCTCATCTCGAATTTCCTGCGCTGGAAGCCCTGAGCTTTCGCCTCTCTCGATTGGACAGACCTATGATCCTATTTCCCGCCATCGACCTGAAAGACGGGCAATGCGTACGCCTGAAGCTCGGCGACATGGACCAGGCGACGGTTTACAACCCCGACCCGGCGGCCCAGGCCCGCGCCTTTGAAGAACAGGGCTTCGAATGGCTGCACGTGGTCGACCTCAACGGCGCCTTTGCCGGCGAGACGGTCAACGGCGCGGCCGTCGACGCCATCCTCAAGGCGACCCGTAACCCGGTGCAGCTCGGCGGCGGCATCCGCACGCTTGACCATATCGAAAACTGGCTGTCGCGCGGCCTTGCCCGCGTCATCCTCGGCACGGTCGCTGTGCGCGATCCGGCACTCGTCATAGAAGCCTGCCGCAAGTTCCCCGGCAAGGTCGCCGTCGGCATCGACGCCAAGGGCGGCAAGGTCGCCGTGGAGGGCTGGGCCGAGGCCTCCGAGCTCGGCGTGATCGAGCTTGCCAAGAAGTTCGAGGGCGCCGGCGTTTCGGCGATCATCTATACCGACATCGACCGCGACGGCATCCTGACCGGCATCAACTGGACCTCGACGCTGGAGCTGGCGGATGCGGTTTCCATTCCGGTCATCGCCTCGGGCGGTCTTGCCTCGATGGACGACATCCGCCGCATGGTTGCGCCGGACGCACACAAACTCGAAGGTGCCATCTCCGGCCGCGCGCTCTATGACGGCCGCATCGACCCGCAGGAAGCGTTGGATCTGATCCGCGCCGCGAGAAAGGCCTGACCATGTCCCTCAAAGCCCGCGTTATCCCCTGCCTCGACGTCAAGGACGGCCGTGTGGTCAAGGGTGTCAACTTCGTCGACCTGATCGACGCCGGCGACCCGGTTGAGGCGGCACGCGCCTATGATGCCGCCGGCGCCGACGAGCTCTGCTTCCTCGACATCACCGCGTCCTCCGACAATCGCGAGACGATCTTCGACGTCATCGCCCGCACCGCCGAACAGTGCTTCATGCCGCTGACCGTCGGCGGTGGCGTGCGCCAGGTCTCCGACATCCGCAAGCTGCTGCTTGCCGGCGCCGACAAGGTGTCGATCAATACCGCTGCCGTGAAGAACCCTGAATTCGTTGCGGAAGCCGCCGACAAGTTCGGCAACCAGTGCATCGTCGTTGCCATCGATGCCAAGAAGGTGTCGAAGGACGGCGAAACGGATCGCTGGGAGATCTTCACCCATGGCGGACGCCAGCCGACCGGCATCGACGCGATCGAGTTTGCCCGCCGCGTCGTCGATCTCGGCGCCGGCGAAATCCTTTTGACCTCGATGGACCGCGACGGCACGAAGAGCGGCTATGACATTGCGCTCACCCGCGCGGTCGCCGATGCCGTTCGTGCCCCGGTCATTGCATCGGGTGGCGTCGGAAACCTCGACCACATGGTAGCCGGCATCCGCGACGGTCATGCGACCGCCGTGCTCGCCGCCTCCATCTTCCACTTCGGCACCTATAGCATTGGCGAAACCAAGCGCTATATGGCGGAGCATGGCATCGCCATGCGCCTCGACTGAGCTTCAGGATCTTCCATGGCTGACTTCACACTTTCCGATCTCGAAGCCATCGTCGCGACGCGCGCGAAGGCGGCGCCGGACGAATCCTGGACGGCAAAGCTGGTCGCGAGCGGCCAGCCGAAGGCGGCCAAGAAACTCGGGGAAGAGGCGGTCGAGACGGTGATCGCGGCCGTCAGCAACGACCGCGCGAATCTCGTCGCCGAAAGCGCCGATCTCATCTATCATCTGATGGTCGTATTGAAGATCGCCGACGTTCCGTTGCAGGATGTGCTGAACGAGCTCGCGCGGCGAACCAACCAATCTGGCCTGCAGGAAAAGGCAAATCGGCAGACCCCATGACGATAGCGGCCAAAGACATCGAAGCGGCGGACCTGCCGGACAATCTGCAGCAGCGGGACTATTCGCCCTATCATTTCTTCACCGCCGAGGAATGGTCGCGCTTTCGCGCCGATACGCCGCTGACGCTGACGGCCGACGAAGTGCAGCGGCTGCGCTCGCTGAACGACCCCGTCGATCTCCGTGAAGTCCGGCAGATCTACCTGTCGCTGTCGCGCCTGCTCTCGACCCATGTGGAATCGTCCCAGATGCTCTTCGAGCAGCGCAAGCGCTTCCTCAGCATGTCCGAAACGAAGACGCCCTTCGTCATCGGCATTGCCGGATCGGTCGCCGTCGGCAAATCGACCACGGCCCGTATCCTTGCGCAACTCCTGTCGCGCTGGCCATCAAGCCCGAAGGTCGATCTGGTGACGACCGACGGCTTTCTCTACCCGAACGCCGTGCTCCAGCGCGAAAACATGATGGATCGCAAGGGCTTTCCGGAAAGCTACGACGTCGGCGCGCTCCTGCGCTTCCTGTCTGCGATCAAGGCGGGCCAACCGAACGTCAAGGCGCCGAGCTACTCGCACCTGACCTATGACGTGCTGCCGGACCAGTTCACCGTCATCGACCGCCCGGATATCCTGATCTTCGAGGGCATCAACGTGCTGCAGTCGCGCAACCTGCCGGCCGACGGCAAGATCGTGCCGATGGTCTCGGATTTCTTCGACTTCTCGATCTATATCGATGCCGAGGAGAGCCTGATCCATAGCTGGTACGTCAACCGCTTCATGCGGTTGCGCGAAACCGCCTTCAAGAACCCGGAATCCTACTTCCATCGTTATGCCACGATCAGCGAGGATGCGGCGCGCGCAATCGCCGAGGGCCTGTGGCACAACATCAACCTGAAGAACCTGCACCAGAACATCCTGCCGACGCGCCCGCGCGCCGACCTGATCCTGCAAAAGGGCCCGAACCACCTGACGGAAAAGGTGGCGCTCAGAAAACTCTGAGCGCTCGATAAGCCCGTCATGGATTGACGCGACGCAGCGTCAGGTTGACCCGACCACCGTTCTTCAGCAGCGTCGACGTGTTCGGATAGATCCGGTCGACGCCATGGAACGCGAGCCGCCCTTCTCCACCGAGCACGACGACATCGCCGCTTTCGAGCCGGAAGGACATGGTCTGTCCCCCGCGCTGATTGCTGCCGACGCGGAAAAGGCAGCTGTCGCCGAGCGAGATCGAGACGACGGCCGTTTCCAGATCACGCTCGTCGCGATCCTGGTGCAGACCCATGCGGGCCTCCTCGGAATAGAAGTTCACAAGACAGGCTTCCGGCATCTTTTGGCTGGCGGAAACCGCCTGCCAGATCTCGAGCACTATGTCCGGCATCGGCGGCCAGCGCCGGCCGGTCACCGGATGCTGAGCCTGGTAACGATAGCCGCGATCGCGATCCGTGACCCAGCCGAGCAAGCCGCAATTGGTCATGCGAACCGACATGGGTTTTCCGGTCTTCGGCATTTCCGGCACGAAGAGCGGTGCTTCGGCAACGACACGACGAATCGCTTCGACGAGTTGTTCCTGCCGGGTGCGATCGAGATAGCCCGGGATATGTCTGATCCCTTTCGGGAGCACCTGCATTGGAAGCCCCTATTGCTCCAGGCCGAGAAGTGCTGCCGGCACGCCGTAGCGAAGCGGCCAGCCGGCATAGGCGACATCCGTCGGCCCGACCACGTGATCGACGAGGTTCCAGCGGCTATTCTGGAAGCTGACCAGTGCAAACACCGTCAGACCATCCATCATGTCAGCCTCGTCACGCAACCCGGTTTGCGCAAGGTCGATAGTGCCGCCACCGGGACGTTGCGGCTCGACCTGCAGGAAGGCCCAGTTGGGTGCTGCACGTATCGTCGTGGCGACGAACTCGACCGGACCGCGCATTTCGGCCTCCACCGCCGGACGGATCGCGTCGAGGATGGCGGCACGCTCAGTACTGCCCTTGGCCGGTTCACGGAACGGTTGCGCCAGACAAGCGCCGGCAAGCCAAAGGCTCGCCAGCGTCGCGATTGCAAGAGGACGCGTGAACGACACGCTCAAGCGGCGTCCAGATCCGGAATGCGCAGAACCTGGCCGGGGTAGATCTTGTCCGGATGCGTCAGCATCGGCTTGTTGGCTTCGAAAATGACGGTGTGCTTGGCACCCTTGCCCTTGCCGTACTGTGCCTCGGCGATCTTCCAGAGGTTGTCGCCCTTTTTGACCGTATAGAAGACCGGCGCCTTGGCGGGTGCCGGTGCAGCACCAGCATCGGCAACCTTGAGCTCCGAGGCTTCAACCGCCGAGACGCCGAGCGTGTTGCCGACGGCGACCACGGCCTTTTCGAAGACGCTCTGGTCCTTCACGACACCCTTCAGCACGACCTTGTCACCGGCCACTTCGACCTGCACGTCCTTTGTGCCGAGATCGTGGGATGCAAGTTCCTTCTGAACGCTTTCGGCATCCGGGGCGTCATCGTCGCCGCCGATGCCAAGCTTCTTGCCGGCGTTCTTGATAAAGCTGAAAAGACCCATGAATATCTCCTTTTGCGAAAACACTGCTCGGTAAGAGAGGGCGCCGCCTGCCAAAGGCAAGGAGCGGCAAAAAAGAAATCAGTCGCCGGCCGGCCGCCCCCGAAGCTTCTTGATCTCGCCGCGCCCGGACTTCTCCTTGAGACGGCGCTCGACGGAGCCGCGGGTCGGTTTCGTCTTCTTGCGTGGCGGTGGTGGCGGCTCCGCGGCCTTGAGAATCAGTTCCTTCAGTCGCTCGCGCGCATCTTCGCGGTTGCGCTCCTGGCTGCGAAACCGGCTGGCCTCGATCATCAGCACGCCCTCTTTCGAGGCACGACGCCCAGCAATCTTCAGGGCGTTGGCCTTGATGCGATCGGAAAGCGCCGGAGAGGCCAGCACGTTGAAGAACAGCTGAACGGCGGTCGACACCTTGTTGACGTTTTGCCCACCCGGCCCGCCGGCCAGCACGAATTGCTCCGTCAGCTCCCAGCCGGCAATCATTATGTTGTCGTTTATGTAGAGCGGATCGCTAGCCATGGTTCACCTCGCCCCGATCTATGGCACAGAGCGAACCTCTTGAAAACATTCGCCACGAAAACGAAAAACCCGGCCGTGGGAGGCCGGGTTTCACGTGAATCATAGCTGACGATATTTATTCGGCGGCAAGCTTGGTGCCGGGAGCCGCATCGCGAACGCTGCCATCAACATGTTCTTCGAACTTGGCGAAGTTGGCGATGAACATATCGACGAGGCGGCGCGCCTGCGCGTCATAGGCCGCACCATCGGCCCAGGTCGAGCGCGGATCGAGGATGCCGTCGTCGACGCCGGGGACCGAGACCGGAACGGCGAAGCCGAAGTTGGCGTCGGTGCGCAGTTCAGCGGCGTTCAGCGAGCCGTCGAGTGCTGCGGCGAGCAGAGCGCGGGTCACCTTGATCGGCATGCGGCTGCCGGTGCCGTAGGCGCCGCCGGTCCAGCCGGTGTTGACCAGCCAGCAGGTGACGCCGTTCTTGGCGATCAGGTCCTTCAGGAGATTGCCGTATTCCGACGGATGCCGCGGCATGAACGGCGCGCCGAAGCAAGTCGAGAATGTGGCTTCCGGCTCGGTGACGCCCTTTTCCGTGCCGGCAACCTTGGCGGTGTAGCCGGAGAGGAAGTGGTACATCGCCTGTTCCGGCGTCAGCTTGGCAATCGGCGGCATCACGCCAAAGGCATCGGCCGTCAGCATGATGATCGTGCGCGGCTGCGGCGCGGTGCCGGTGGCGCTGGCATTCGGGATGAAGTCGAGCGGATAGGCGCAGCGGGTGTTTTCCGTCAGCGAACCGTCGTCGAAATCCGGAACGCGGCGCTCATCGAGCACGACGTTTTCCATGACCGTGCCGAAGCGGCGGGTCGTCGCGTAGATTTCCGGCTCGGCAGCTTCCGACAGACGGATCGCCTTGGCGTAGCAGCCGCCTTCGAAGTTGAAGACGCCGTGCTCGCCCCAGCCGTGCTCGTCGTCGCCGATCAGCGTGCGGGTCGGGTCGGCCGAAAGCGTCGTCTTGCCGGTGCCGGAGAGACCGAAGAAGATCGCCGTGTCGCCTGCCGGGCCGACATTGGCCGAGCAATGCATCGGCATCACGCCCTTCTTGGGCAGCAGGTAGTTGAGAACGGTGAAGACCGACTTCTTCATTTCGCCGGCATAGGACGTGCCGCCGATCAGGATCAGTCCGTTGGTGAAGTCGCAGGCAATGACGGTCTCCGTGCGGCAGCCGTAGCGCTCCGGGTCAGCCTTGAAGCTTGGGAGATCGATGATCGTCAGCTTCGGCAGGAAGGAGGCAAGCGCTTCGTGTGCCGGACGAATCAGGAGATTGCGGATGAACAGCGAGTGCCAGGCATATTCGGTGACAACGCGGGTCGGAAGGGCGTTGTCGGCATCGGCGCCGCCAACGAGATCCTGCACATAAAGCGACATGCCCTTGGCGTGATCGAGCATGTCCTTTCGCAGCAGGGCGAAATGCTCCGGAGACATCGGCTTGTTGTTGTCCCACCAGATCTGGTCGTCGGTGTTCGCATCGCGAACCACGAACTTGTCCTTCGGCGAACGACCGGTGTGCTGGCCGGTACGGGCAACAAGCGCCCCGTGTGCCGTCAGTTCAGCCTCGCCGCGGCGAAGAGCTTCCTCATAAAGCTCTGCGGCTTCGAGGTTGTACCGAACCGTTTCCAGGTCGGTAAAGCCGAGTTTTTCCAAGCCGTTCGCGAGATTGCGAGTGCCGAGTTGCTCCATGGTCAAGCTTCCTTCGTGTTTGGCCATTGGCGTTGAATTTCGCCGGACCATACTTGCATGCTCGCTCAAAAACAAGGCGGCGTCAAAAAAAGAATAATGATTTCAGTATATTAATCGATTTAAAGAAAATTATCGTTTTTTTAATCGGTTGAATTCGGCCTGCCGAACACCGATCTGACAGGACCTATCCTATCGTTACGACAGGTACTTTTTGGGCTTCGCCACAATTTGTTCCACCTTTATACTCACTAACGCACCCGTGACTCGCGAATGCCGGAGTTTTCGGGGACGAGACCGGCACCTCAAAAGACGGAGTTGAACACGATGCAGACCATCGCGCTTGTCGATGATGACCGGAATATTCTGACGTCCGTATCCATCGCCCTGGAGGCAGAAGGCTACAAGGTCGAGACCTATACCGACGGTGCTTCCGCGCTTGAGGGCCTGCTCGCCCGGCCGCCGCAGCTTGCGATCTTCGACATCAAGATGCCGCGCATGGACGGCATGGAATTGCTGCGCCGCCTGCGACAGAAGTCCGACCTGCCGGTGATCTTCCTCACCTCCAAGGATGAAGAGATCGATGAACTCTTCGGCCTGAAGATGGGTGCCGACGACTTCATCACCAAGCCCTTCTCGCAGCGCCTGCTGGTCGAACGCGTCAAGGCGATCCTGCGTCGCGCCGCAAACCGCGAAGCGGCTGCCGCCAACCCGACGAATCCCGCCAAGGCCTCCGACACGCCGTCGCGCTCGCTCGAGCGCGGGCAACTGGTGATGGACCAGGAGCGCCACACCTGCACCTGGAAGAGCGAGCCGGTAACGCTGACGGTGACCGAATTCCTCATCCTCCATTCGCTGGCGCAGCGCCCGGGCGTGGTGAAGAGCCGCGACGCGCTGATGGACGCCGCCTATGACGAGCAGGTCTATGTCGACGACCGCACCATCGACAGCCACATCAAGCGGCTGCGCAAGAAGTTCAAGATGGTCGACAACGACTTCGACATGATCGAGACCCTCTACGGTGTCGGCTATCGTTTCCGCGAGACAGCCTGAGCCGCGGGACTTGCCATCGCGCCGATTGTGGCGCATTCAGAAACGGCGCGACGGGAGCACGGCCAAGGCTGCCTTTGAAACCCCGCCGCGCCATCGGACCTCTGGGCCGGAACCACACAAAGTGAACGACGGCGTCGCGCCCGGCACTCGGGCCGTGTCAGCGTTGCAATCGAGAGAACGTGACGGAAGTCCGCGCGGGAGCGGGACATTTGGTAGAAGTCTTGCAGGGCGACATCGAAGACAGTGACGGACGTGCGCAGGCACATATGGGCCAGCGCCGCTGGGCACATCCTTTCACGCTGATTCGCCGCCTGTTCGGCAATGCCGTCTTCTCGAGCCTCACCCGCCGCATCGTCTTCTTCAACCTGGTGGCACTCGTCGTCCTCGTCGGCGGCATCATGTATCTCAACCAGTTCCGCGAGGGGCTGATCGACGCCCGCGTCGAAAGCCTGCTGACCCAGGGCGAAATCATCGCCGGCGCCATCTCAGCTTCCGCCTCGGTCGATACCAACTCGATCAC
The DNA here is from genome assembly GCF_001429285.1 of Ensifer sp. Root278. Taxonomy (GTDB): domain Bacteria; phylum Pseudomonadota; class Alphaproteobacteria; order Rhizobiales; family Rhizobiaceae; genus Ensifer. The sequence continues at coordinate 540,054 of NZ_LMJJ01000023.1, read as the reverse complement.
CATCGATCCCGAAAAGCTGCTCGAACTGCAGGCCGGCCAGAGCATTACGCCGCTGCCCAGCGACGAGGATCTCGATTTCCCGATCATCCAGGAACGTGTTGCGCCGGTTCTCAGGCGGCTGATTTCGCCGACGCGCACCCGCGCCCGCCTCTTCGATGCCGATGCCGACCTGCTGCTCGATTCCCGACACCTTTATAGCGGCGGCCAGGTGCTGCGCTTCGACCTGCCGCCGATCGAGCCGGAATCGACGGGCATCGGCGGAAAGCTCAACAGCTGGCTGAACAAGCTGCTGCAGCCCGGCAATCTACCACTCTACAAGGAACCGCCCGGTGGCAACGGCTCGATCTATCCTGAGGTCACCAACGCGCTGACCGGCGTGCGCGGCTATGTCGAGCGCGTCACCGAGAAGGGCGAGCTCATCGTTTCGGTGGCCGTCCCGGTGCAGCGGTTCCGCGCCGTGCTCGGCGTTCTCTTGCTTTCGACGCAAGCCGGCGACATCGACAAGATCGTCCAGGCGGAGCGCCTTGCCATCATCCGCGTCTTCGGCGTGGCTGCCCTCGTCAACATCATCCTGTCGCTGCTTCTCTCCTCGACGATCGCCAATCCGCTTCGAAGGCTCGCAGCGGCGGCAGTCCGCGTGCGGCGCGGCGGTGCCAAGGAGCGCGAGGAGATCCCGGATTTCTCCTCTCGCCAAGACGAGATCGGCAACCTGTCCGTCGCGCTCCGGGAAATGACGACCGCGCTCTACGATCGGATCGCGGCGATCGAGAATTTCGCGGCCGATGTCAGTCACGAGCTGAAAAACCCCCTCACCTCGCTGCGCAGCGCCGTCGAGACCCTGCCGCTTGCGCGGACCGACGAATCGAAGAAGCGCTTGATGGACGTCATCCAGCATGACGTCCGCCGTCTCGACCGTCTGATCAGCGATATTTCGGACGCCTCGCGCCTCGACGCCGAGCTTGCCCGCAGCGATGCCAAGATCATCGACCTCGAAAGGCTTCTGGGCGACCTCGTCGATATTTCGCGCCAGATCCGCAGCAAGAAGAAGGCGGTGCTGCTCGACTTCGTCATCGACCGCAAGGACAGTCCCAGGGCCCGCTTCGCCGTCAACGGCCACGACCTGCGCATCGGCCAGATTATCACCAACCTGATCGAGAACGCCCGGTCCTTCGTTCCCGAAGACAGCGGGCGGATCGTCGTGCGCCTCACACGGTCGCGATCGCGCTGCCTCGTCTATGTCGAGGACAACGGCCCCGGCATCCAGGCGGAAGACATCGACCGCATTTTCGAACGCTTCTACACCGATCGGCCGGAAGGAGAGGATTTCGGCCAGAACTCCGGCCTCGGCCTGTCGATTTCCAGGCAGATCGCCGAAGCCCATGGCGGCACGCTGAAGGCGGAAAACATCGTCGCGCAGGACGGCCACGTCAGCGGCGCGCGCTTCATCCTGTCGCTACCCGCCGAGCCGCACGCGTGACGACGGGCGCCAATGTCCACGGCACTGCCATCGTGCTCGGGACGCGCGGCTTCCTGATCACGGGCCCTTCCGGCATCGGCAAATCCAGGCTGGCGCTTGCATGCATCACGGCCGCACGACAGGCCGGGCACTTCGCGGCACTCGTCGCCGACGATCGGGTGGATCTGAGCCTGGAACACGACAGGATCGTCGCCCGCTGTCCGCCCTCCATTCACGGCCTGATTGAAATACGCGGCGCCGGAATCGGCAAGATCGAAACCGTGCCTGCCGCGGTGATGGACTGGGCCATGCTGCCCGTGAGTGCGCCTTTCGACCCGCGGTTACCGCTGGAAGACGAGACGTTGCGCCTGCCACTCGGGCGAGTACTCCCGATTGTTCGCGTTCCCGTTGAAGAGGGGGCGTATGTTCTCAATATTTTGCATGCGCTCATCGCCGAAAAAATAGGATCCTAGCCCGATTTACCGTCAGCAAGGCTGGTTTTTCAGCATTTTTGGCTTGCACTTCCCCTTTTCCTTGCCAAGATGGCCGCCCCAACAGGTGGACGAAATTGCTGCATTGCGATATCTGGCCATCAGTGAATTGCGCGTGCAGTTGGAGCGAAGATACCCATGATCGGACTTGTGCTTGTCACCCATGGCAAGCTGGCTGAGGAATTTCGACTTGCACTCGAGCATGTCGTCGGTCCGCAAAAAGCTATAGAGACCGTCTGCATCGGTCCCGAGGACGACATGGACCAGCGTCGGCAGGATATCCTCGACGCGGTCACCAAGGTCGACGAGGGCCACGGCGTCATCATCCTGACCGACATGTTCGGCGGAACGCCCTCCAACCTTGCCATCTCGGTCATGCGCAGCGGCTCGGTCGAAGTGATAGCCGGCGTCAACCTGCCGATGCTGATCAAACTTGCCGGCGTGCGCGGCGAGAGCGACATGGACAAGGCGTTGGTCGAGGCCTCGGAAGCCGGACGGAAATACATCAACGTCGCCAGCCGTGTCCTGAGTGGCAAGTAATGGATCATCGCCCCGACATGTCGCTGACGCGCGAACTGCTGATCATCAACAAGCGAGGCCTGCACGCGAGGGCATCTGCGAAGTTCGTACAGACGGTCGAGGCCTATGAAGCCGAGATTACCGTGTCGAAGGACGGCATGACGGTCGGCGGAACGTCCATTATGGGCTTGATGATGCTGGCTGCCAGCACCGGCTGCAGCGTATGCGTGACCGCGAGCGGCGCGCAGGCCGAAGAGGCGTTGAACGCGCTTGATGCACTGGTCGCCGACAAGTTCGGCGAAGAAATGTGACGGACAATATAAAGATATAAAGACTTCTTTATATCGATATTGCCCTCTCCCCTGATTCCTGATAGATCGGTCGCACTCTCACCGCGTCGGTAGGCGCGGGAGGCATAATCGCGCCGCAGTTCGGTTGAAGCCATGCGGCTTGAAGAGATCAGCCCGGAGAATTCCATGACCACCACTCAGGACTATATCGTCGCCGACATCGGTCTCGCCGATTTCGGGCGCAAGGAAATTGCGATCGCCGAAACGGAAATGCCGGGCCTGATGGCCTGCCGCGAAGAGTTCGGCGCTGCAAAGCCGCTGAAGGGCGCGCGCATCACCGGCTCGCTGCACATGACCATCCAGACCGCCGTTCTGATCGAGACGCTGGTTGCCCTCGGCGCCGACGTGCGCTGGGCCTCGTGCAACATCTTCTCGACCCAGGATCACGCTGCCGCTGCCATCGCCGCAAGCGGCGTTCCGGTCTTCGCCGTCAAGGGCGAAACGCTCGAAGAATACTGGACCTACACGGACAAGATCTTCCAGTGGGCCGATGGCGGCGTCTCGAACATGATCCTCGACGATGGTGGCGACGCCACCATGTACATCCTGCTCGGCGCCCGCGCCGAAGCCGGTGAAGACGTGCTCTCCAACCCGGGCTCCGAAGAAGAAGAGATCCTCGTCGCACAGATCAAGAAGCGCCTCCAGGCTTCGCCGGGCTGGTTCACCAAGCAGCGCGACGCCATCAAGGGCGTGACCGAAGAAACCACCACCGGCGTCAACCGCCTGTACCAGCTTCAGGCCAAGGGCCTGCTGCCCTTCCCGGCGATCAACGTCAACGATTCGGTCACCAAGTCGAAGTTCGACAACAAGTACGGCTGCAAGGAATCGCTCGTTGACGGCATCCGCCGCGGCACCGACGTGATGATGGCCGGCAAGGTCGCCGTCGTCTGCGGTTACGGCGACGTCGGCAAGGGCTCGGCAGCTTCGCTTTCCGGCGCCGGCGCCCGCGTCAAGGTCACCGAAATCGACCCGATCTGCGCGCTCCAGGCGGCGATGGACGGTTTCGAAGTCGTTCAACTCGAAGACGTCGTCTCGTCGGCCGACATCTTCATCACGACGACCGGCAACAAGGACGTCATCCGCATGGACCACATGCGCGAGATGAAGGACATGGCGATCGTCGGCAACATCGGCCACTTCGACAACGAAATTCAGGTCTCCGCACTGCGTAACCTGAAGTGGACGAACATCAAGCCGCAGGTCGACATGATCGAGTTCCCGAAGGGCAACCGCATGATCCTGCTCTCGGAAGGCCGCCTGCTGAACCTCGGCAACGCCACCGGCCACCCGTCCTTCGTGATGTCGGCTTCGTTCTCCAACCAGGTCCTGGCGCAGATCGAGCTCTTCACCAAGGGTGAGAAGTACAAGAACGAAGTCTACGTCCTGCCGAAGGCGCTCGACGAGAAGGTCGCTCGCCTGCACCTGAAGAAGCTCGGCGCTAAGCTCTCCGAACTTTCCGAAGAGCAGGCCGACTACATCGGCGTGAAGACGCAGGGCCCGTTCAAGGCTGAGCACTACCGGTACTAATCCTTACCCGGGCAATCCACAACATCTTGTGGCCGCGTTCTTGACAAGAGAGCGCGGCCGCTTTTTTGGGCCTCTCCCTTCCCGACGATTCGACTAGGAAGTATGCTCTAACCCATTGATTCGTGATGTCGGTGCGGACCTTGGACATCGCGGATGGGATGTCTTGTCGATAAGCGGCAAACAGACGGAGACAGACCGGGGATGCAATCGGAACTGACGCAGGCCCTTGACCAGGGCCTCGATGGAACTGTGCAAGGCGCAACAAGGCCGGCAGCACCCTTCGGACAGACGGGGATGGCAGCGCCATGAACAGAGACCAAACAGCTATTCCGGGCACCCGCCGCAAGGGCCCGAAGTTCCTGCGCCACCTTCTGGCCGGTACCACTCTCTTTGCAGCAACAGATGCGCTCGCCCAGGTCGCGCCGCAGAAGGCAAATATCTTCGGCTCGTCGGAGGTCGTCACCTTCTCCGTGCTCATCGGCGTCGTTTCCGCAGCGATGATTTCGGCGATCTGGCTGATCCGCCAGCGCGGCAATATCGAAGCCGAGAACCGCGAATTGCGCTCCGATCTGTCGGACGCCAACCAGCGCCTCTCGCGCTATCAGGCGCTGGTGGCCGACAAGAACCGCCGGATCGTCGTCTGGGACGGGCTGCTCGAGCGGGCTGAGCTGCTCGGCCAGCTGCCGCCCGAAACCGGCGCGCCGGCAGACGACCGCGAGTTCCTGGCCTTCGGCCGCTGGATCAAGGCGCAATCCGCCGGGGAACTGGAAAATGCGATCGACGCGCTGCGCACCCAGGCGCGCAGCTTCGACCTGGTGCTCGAAACGCAGCGCAACGAAGTCCTGGAGGCCCAGGGACGGGTCTCGGGCGGGCGCGCTTTCGTACGCTTCATCGCTCTCAACAATATGCGCGCAGAACTCGCTGAGCTGAAGCTTGAGCACGATCGGCTCAATACTGCGCTCGTGTCCTTCCGCACCCTTCTCGACGCCATCGATCTGCCGGTGTGGCAACGCGGCACGGATGGCGCCCTCACCTGGGTCAACGAGGCCTATGCCGACGCCGTCGAGGCTCCTGATGTCGCGGTCGCGGTTGCCGAAGGGCGCGAGCTGCTCGCAACCGTCGCGCGCGAAAAGATCCGCGCGGTTTCCACCTTCGACACACCGTTCCGCGACAAGGTTTCGACCGTCGTCAGGGGTAACCGCACCTTCTTCGAAGTCGTCGATGCCCGCAGCCCTGCCGGCTCGGCCGGCGTCGCCGTCGACGTATCCGGCATCGAGGCCGTGCGCGAGGAACTCAACCGGACGCTCAAGAGCCATGCCGAAACGCTCGATCATCTGGCGACCCCCGTCGCGATCTTCGACGGCAATCAGCGCCTGCAGTTCTACAACCAGGCCTTCCAGCGTCTGTGGAACCTCGACATCGGCTTCCTCGAGCGCAAGCCCGACAACGGCGAAGTGCTTGACCGGCTGCGCGCCGGCGGCCAGCTGCCGGAGCAGCTCAACTGGAAACAGTGGAAGGCCACCGCGCTTTCCGTCTATCAGGCGCTCGACACGCAGAGCGACCTCTGGCACCTGCCGAACGGCCAGACGCTGCGCGTCTTCGCGACCGCCCGCCCACAGGGCGGGGTCACCTGGGTGTTCGAGAACCTGACCGAGAAGGTCGATCTCGAAACGCGCTACAATACGCTCGTTCAGGTTCAAGGCGAGACGATCGACCATCTCGCGGAAGGCGTAGCTGTGTTCGGGCCCGACGGCCGCATTCGTCTCTCGAACCCGGCGTTCCGGGCGATCTGGGGCATCAGCGAGGCGGAGGCCAAGCCCGGCACCCATATCCGGGCGATCGAGCAGGCCTGCCTCATCTCCTACGACCAGCCTGACGGGTGGAAACGTTTCACCCACATCATCACCAGCTTCGACGACGAACGGCCCTCCAGCCGCGGCATCCTTGAGCTTCGAACCGGACTGATCCTCGACTACGCCGTCATCCCGCTGCCGAACGCGCAGACGATGCTGACCTTCGTCAACATCACCGACAGCGTCCGGGTCGAGCGCGCGCTCACCGAAAAGAACGAGGCGCTGCGCAAGGCGGATGCGCTGAAGAACGACTTCGTGCACCACGTTTCCTATGAACTGCGTTCGCCGCTCACCAACATCATCGGCTTCGCCGACCTGTTGAAGACGCCGGCTTTCGGCGATCTCAACGAGCGGCAGGCGGAGTATGTCGACCACATCGCCACCTCCTCGTCGCTGCTGCTGACGATCGTCAACGACATCCTGGATCTCGCGACCGTCGATGCCGGCATCGTCCAGCTCGACATGTCCGAGATCAGTCTCACCGACTTCCTCGATGATATTGCCCACCAGATGGCCGACCGGCTGCTCGAGAGCGGCGTGACCCTCAGGATCGCCGCCCCTGACAATCTCGGCCGCATGGTCGCCGACCAGCAGCGGCTGAAGCAGATCTTCGTCAAGCTGCTCACCAATGCCGCAAACTTTGCGCCCGACGGCAGCGCCATCGACCTGAAGTGCCGCCGCGAGGGCAGCGACTTCATCTTCTCTGTCTCAGACAGCGGCCCCGGCATACCGCAGGACGTGCTCGATACAGTGTTCAACCGCTTCGAAAGCTACGGCCAGCGCGGCGGCGCAGGCCTCGGCCTTTCGATCGTCGAGAGCTTCGTCAGCCTGCACCACGGCACCGTCTCCATCCGCAGCAAGGAAGGCGAAGGCACGGAAGTGACCTGCCGCATACCCTCGGCCGAAGTGCCGGCGATCGTCGCGGCCGAATGATGTCGGCGATCGAACGCTTCCTGACGGACGAGGCGGCAACGATCGAGCTCGGCGAAGATCTGGCGCTGGCCCTGAAGCCCGGCGACTGCGTCGCGCTCTCGGGTGATCTCGGAGCCGGCAAGTCGACCTTGGCGCGCGCCTTCCTTCGGGCGCTTGCCGATGACGACGGGCTGGAGGTCCCCAGCCCGACCTTTACGCTGGTCCAATCCTATGAACTGCGCATTCCGGTCGCGCATTTCGATCTCTATCGGCTGGCTGATTCCAGCGAACTGGACGAACTCGGCTTCGACGAGGCGCTATCGCTAGGCGTCTGTCTCGTCGAATGGCCGGAACGGGCTGACGACGCCCTACCCACCAGCCGCATCACGCTGAGCATCACCCATGAAGGCGATGGTCGCCGCGTCGAAATTTCCGGTCCGGACGAAAAGCTGCAGCGCATCGCCCGCACGCTGGCGATCCGCGACTTCCTCGATCAGAACGATCACCCAAACGCACGGCGCCGGCACCTCAGCGGCGACGCCTCGATCCGGGCCTATGAGCGCATTTACCCGGCAGACGGCTCCGTTAGCCGGATTCTGATGGATTCGCCACGACACAAGCCCGGCCCCGTCCTCCAGGACGGAAAATACTACCAGCAGCTCGCGCATATCGCCGAAGACGTCGTTCCCTTCGTCGCGATCGACCAGCTGCTCATTGCACGCGGCTTTGCAGCGCCGACGATCTACGCCCGCGATCTCGACCAGGGCATCCTGCTGATCGAGGACCTTGGGTCGGATGGCGTTCTCGACGCGGCCGGCCAGCCGATCGACGAGCGCTACATCGAAAGCGTACGACTGCTCGCCCGCCTCCATGCCAAGCAGACCGACAGGGAGATCAACCTCGACAGAGCGGTCATCCACCGCATTCCGGATTTCGACCGGACGGCGATGAAGATCGAGACGCGGCTTTTGACCGACTGGTACCTGCCGTGGAAGCGCGGTGCGCCGGCAAGCGATGACGAAAAACGTGAATACGGAGAGATCTGGGACGGGCTGATTGATCTTCTCCAGACCTCCGAGACGAACCTGCTCTTGCGAGATTTTCACTCGCCGAACATCATCTGGCGCGGAGAGCGCCAGGGATTGGACCGGATTGGCCTCATCGATTTCCAGGACGCGATGATCGGCCCGACGGCCTATGACGTGGCATCGCTGGTGCAGGACGCGCGCGTGACCGTCGCGCCTCCGCTCGCCAACCGGATGATGGAAACCTATCTCGCCGAACGGCAGGCAAGCGGCAACTTCGACGAGGCGACTTTCTTGCGCGACTGGCATTTGATGTCGGCGCAGCGCAACTGCAAGCTCGTCGGCATCTGGGTGCGGCTGATGCAGCGGGACGGCAAACCCGGCTACATGAAACATATGCCCCGCACTTTCGCCTATCTTCAGGCGGCGCTCACACATGAATCGCTGAAACCCTTGCACGACTGGTGTATGAAGACCGGAATCCTAGATTCCGAATCAGCGAACTGACAGAGAAGCAATGTCGATCAGCAATGCGATGGTGCTCGCCGCGGGCCTCGGCACCCGGCTCCGCCCGATCACCAACACCATGCCGAAGCCGCTCGTAGAGATCGCGGGCAAGCCGATGATCGACTACGTGCTGGATCTGCTGGCAGAGGCCGGCATCACCAAGGCCGCGGTCAACGTGCATCATTTCGCCGACCAGATGGAAGGACATCTCAGCCAGAGAAGAAGCCCGGAGATCCTGATTTCCGACGAGCGCGATGCGCTGATGAATTCCGGCGGCGGCCTGGCCAAGGGCCTGAAACTGCTGCCGGAAGGCCCCGTACTGGTGATGAATGCCGACCTCTTCTGGGTCGGGGAACCGGTCGGCGTTCCCAGCAACCTGACGCGCCTCGCCGCAGCCTTCGATGCGGACCGCATGGACATGCTGCTCCTGTGCGTGCGCGATGAGGACACGACCGGTCACAACGGCAAGAAGGACTTTTCGCTCGGTGCCGACGGCAAGCTGACGCGATACACCGAAGGTCTGCCAAACCCGGTGGTCTATGCCGGCGCGATCGCGCTTCACTCCCGGCTCTTTGCCGACGCGCCTGATGATGCCTTCAACCTCAACATCTACTTCGATCGCGCTGCCCAAAAAGGGCGCCTCCACGGCCTCCTGCTCGATGGCCACTGGATGACGGTCGGCACGCCCGACGCGATCGGCGAAGCGGAAGCGGCGATCCGCCGCCACCAGCCAGGAGGATGAGCGTGCGCGGCCGCCGGTCCAACGTCTTCACGATCCCGCCTGGCCTCCCCTTCCTGAAGACGCTCGCCGAAAAGCTTTGCGACGGTATCCTGACTCCGGACTTCCGCTACGATCCGGCCGATCCCTTGCCGCTTGCCGGCGTCACGATCTTCGTGCCGACGCGGCGTTCGGCCCGTGTGCTCAGATCCGAATTCGTCGACCTGCTCGGCGGCCGCTCCACCATCCTGCCCACCATCAAGGCGCTCGGCGAGACCGATGATGACAGTGGCTTCTTCGACGCCGAAGTACCGGCAATCCTCGATCTCGCGCCGCCGCTGCCGGGCACGGCACGGCTGATCGAGCTTGGCCGGCTGATTCTCGCCTGGCGCAACCGGCTACCAAAGGTCGTGCTCGACATCCATGCGGAAAGCCCGCTGATCGCGCCGGCAAGTCCTGCCGATGCGATCTGGCTGGCACGCAATCTTGCCGATCTCATCGATGCGATGGAGACGGAAGAGCTGGACTGGGACGCGCTCGACCGGCTCGACGCCGGCGAGCATGCGCTGTGGTGGCAGCTGACGCTCGAATTCCTCAAGATCGCCCGAACCTACTGGCCGGAACGGCTCGAGGAACTCAAGCAATCCTCGCCCGCACGCCATCGCAACGCCATCCTTCAGGCCGAAACGCAGCGCATCGCCGGCGGCAAGATCGAAGGCCCGATCATCATCGCCGGCTCGACCGGTTCCATTCCCGCCACGGCCGCGCTGATTGCCGCCGTGCAGAAGCTTCAGAACGGCACGATCGTGTTGCCTGGTCTCGACCAGACGATGAGCGATGCCGAATGGGACATGATCGTCGCCGACGCTGCCTTTGACGGCAGGCCGGACCCGGCAAGCCGCAGCCACCCGCAATACGGCTTCTACAGGCTGCTGAAGCGCATGGGCGTCATCCGCTCGGATGTGGGCGCGCTAGCCGGCGCCCAAACCGACGTCGATTTCCGCGCGGCGATCCTCTCGCACGCCCTTTTGCCGGCAAAGGCCACCGATGCCTGGACCGAAATGCGCAGCGAACTCGACGGCGAATTGCTGCGCGCTGCCTTCGGCGATACGGCTCTCATCGAAACCGCCAACGAACGCGAGGAGGCGGCGGCGATTGCCGTTGCGCTAAGGCTTGCGCTGGAAGGCAGCGAGGATAGCCAGGCGGCGTTGATCACGCCCGACCGAAATCTCGCGCGGCGGGTCGGCGCCGAGCTCGCCCGCTTCGGCATCGAGGCGGACGATTCCGCCGGCACGCCTTTGTCCTCGACGCCCCAGGGCAGCTTCATGCGTCTGCTTCTGGAGGCAAGCCTGCGCCCCGGCGATCCCGTGCCCTTCGTTGCGCTGCTCAAGCACCCGCTGGCGCGCTTCGGGCTTTCGCGTGATGAGATGCGCCAGGGCGCCGACGCGCTCGAACGCATGGCGCTGCGCGGCAGCACCGCAACCGTCGATATCCTCGCCCTGGAGCCGTTGCTCGATGCGGCGATTGCCGGCCACAAGGTCGATCGCCACCCGCCGGAATGGCGTGCCGGCATCGGCGCCGAGGAGCTTCAGGCAGCACGCGATCTGGCGATCAAGATCGGCCTCGCGGTGGCGCCGCTGGCTTCCGCGCTCACGCGCAGCAAGGACGGCAGCCGCGTGTTCTCGGACGAATTCACCTTTGCCGACTGGGCGACGCGTACCGGCCAGGCGTTGGAAGCGGCCTCGGCCGACGAGCGCGGCGATCTCGGTGGGCTCTGGTCCGGCGAGGCGGCCGATACGCTGGCGACCCTGCTTCGCGGCATCATCGAAACCGATGGCCAGATGACGGCGGACGGGCCGCAATGGTGCGACGTCATGGAGGCGCTTGCTGCAGGTGCCGCGGTCAAGCCGCGGTCCATGCGCCATCCGCGGGTCTTCATCTTCGGCGCGCTGGAATCACGCCTGCAGAGCATGGATCTCGTGGTGCTCGGCGCCATGAACGAGGGCAATTGGCCAGGCCAGACCGCCAACGACCCGTTCCTGTCGCGCACGATGAAGACGGGCATCGGTCTCGAGCCCCCCGAGCGGCGCATCGGCCAGCTCGCGCATGACTTCCAGATGGCCTGCGGCACACGGCGGCTGATCTTCACCCGCTCGATGCGCCAGGGCGCAACACCCACCGTTGCCTCGCGCTGGCTACAGCGGCTGCTCGCGCTTGGCGGCGAACGGCTGACTGCGGCCTTGCAGGCCAATGGCGCCGACTATCTGGCCTGGGCCCGGATGCTCGACGACGGAGGGCGGCAGCCGCTTGCCGAACGCCCCGCGCCCAAGCCACCGGTGGACCTGCAGCCGCGCAAATATTCCTTCAGCGAGGTCTCGCGGCTGAGGCGCGACCCCTACGCGATCTACGCCCGGCGCATTCTTCGCCTGCATCCGCTGCTGCCGTTCAACAGCGATCCCGGTCCGGCGGAGCGCGGCACGCTCTATCACCAGATCGTCGAGCGCTTTATTCGCGGCGGCTTCGACCTCATGTCGCCCGCGGCCGAAGAAGCGATGCATCGGCTGCTGAACGAGGCTTTCGACGAGGCGCGGCTGCCCACGCATATCGACACGATCTGGCGGCCGCGCTTCGCCGCCGTCGGCTTGGCTTTCATCAAATGGGAGCGGGACCGCGCACGCTTCATCCGCCGCTCGCGCACGGAAGCTCCGGCATCGATGGAGCTCGGCGTCGCCGACATGCGGCTGACGGGCATTGCCGACCGGCTCGATATGCTGACCGACGGCAGCGTGGAGATCATCGACTACAAGACCGGCTCCAGCCCATCGGTCAAGGAAGCCCGTGTGCTGCTTGACCCGCAGCTCGCACTCGAAGCCGCAGCCCTCAAGGCCGGCGCCTTCAAGGACCTGCCGCCGAGCCATCCGCAATCGCTGCTCTATGTCCGGCTGAAGCCCGGATCGCGTTTCAAGCAGGAGACCGTGAACAACGAGGGCAGCAAGGCGAAGGAAACCAAATCCGCCGACCAGCTCGCGGACGAATCCCTCACCGAGCTCAGAAAACTGCTGAGTGCGCTGCTTTCGGGCAAGCATGGCTTTGCATCGCGCGTGATTGTTCAGAAAGAGCGCGACCACGGCGGCGAATACGACCATTTGGCACGCGTGGCCGAATGGTCGACGGCCGATAGCGAGGAGGAGGACGGCGATGAGGGATGACAGCCTCGGCCCCGAACAGGCGACGCCGCAAGCCTGGCTCGACTGGACCTCGCATCGGCAATCGCTAGCCTCCGATCCCGAGCGTTCTGCCTGGGTTTCGGCCAATGCCGGATCCGGCAAGACACATGTGCTGACCCAGCGGGTGATCCGGCTGCTGCTCGCCGGCTGTCGGCCGTCGGCGATCCTCTGCCTGACCTATACCAAGGCGGCGGCATCCGAAATGTCGAACCGCGTCTTCGAACGGCTGGCCGAATGGGTAACGCTCGACGACGCGACGCTCGAAAAACGGATCGAGGCAATCGAGGGCGAGCGGCCTGGTCTGCTGAAGCTGCAGGAGGCGCGGCGCCTGTTCGCCCGGGCGCTCGAGACGCCCGGCGGCCTCAAAATCCAGACGATCCACGCCTTCTGCGAGGCGCTGCTGCACCAGTTTCCACTGGAAGCCAATGTCGCCGGGCATTTTTCGGTTCTCGACGACCGCGCTGCCGCCGTGCTGCTTGCCGATGCGCGCCGCATGCTGCTGACGGCGACGGCCGCCAAGGACGATCCGGAACTGGCGCGCGCCTTCGCCATCGTGCTCGACCTTGCCGACGACACCGGGCTTGAAAAACTGCTCGCGGCGATCGTCGAGAACCGCACCGCGATCCAGACCTTTTTCGAACATGCCGACGCGCTCGGCGGCACCGAGGCCGAGTTGCGCCGCGCCCTGAAGCTGGCGCCGAGCGAAAGCGTCGACAGCGCCATGGCCGCGATCTGGCCGTTGGCGGGCCTGAACGGTGCGTCCCTGGAACGTTACTTCTCACTCGCCACGAGCGTCGGCGGAACGAAGGTTCTGGAATTTGCAGAGGGACTTCGGACCGTCTCCAAGCTCACGGACTTGGACGCGCGCTATGACGGTCTCAGGCATTTGTTCTTCACCGGCACCGGAAAACCCCGGGCACAATCCGCCTTCCTCAACAAGGCGATGCAGCAGGCGGCACCCGATCTCATAGACCTGGTGGACGAAGCCTACCGCCATGTCGTCGCCTGCATCGATCACATCAGCATTCTTAGGATGTTCGAGGCGACGCTGGCGGCTCTGACGCTCGCCGAACGGCTCAACGTCGACTACGAGGAGCTCAAGCGGCGACGCAGCCAGCTCGATTTCGAGGACCTGATCAACCGCACGGCGGCGCTCTTTGCCCGCGGCGATGTCAGCGCCTGGGTCCACTACAAGCTCGACCAGGGCATCGACCATATCCTCGTCGACGAGGCTCAGGATACCAGCCCGGCGCAATGGACCATCATCCAGGCGCTGGCGGCTGACTTCTTCTCCGGCGAAAGCGCCCGTGGAACCAACCGCACCATGTTCGCCGTCGGTGACGAGAAACAGTCGATCTACTCCTTCCAGGGCGCACGGCCGGAACGGTTCTCGCATGAGAGCCAGGAAACGGAACGGCGGGTGCGCGACGGCGGCAAGGCCTTCGAGCCCATCCGTCTTCAGCTCTCCTTCCGCTCGACCGTCGACGTGCTTTCGGCCGTCGATACGGTCTTCGCCAATCCGGCGCATGCACGCGGCCTCAGCGCCCGCAACGAGCCCGTCGTTCATGCTTCGAACCGTATCGGCCATCCCGGCGCCGTCGATATCTGGGACGTGATTGCCGCCGAACCGATCGATACGGACGAAGAATGGACCGCAGCCTTCGACGCAACGCCTGAGAGCGCACCGGTCAATATCCTCGCACGCCGGATCGCCGGCGTCTTGGAGAGCTGGATCGGCAAGGAAACGATCGTCGAGAAGGGTATTCGCCGACCGATGCGTCCGGGCGACGTGATCGTGCTGGTCCGTAAGCGCGACGCCTTCGTCAATGCGCTGACCCGGGCGCTCAAGCGCCGCAACAACATTCCGGTCGCCGGCGCCGACCGGCTGGTGCTCACCAAGCATATTGCCGTTCAGGACCTGCTCGCGCTCGGGCGCTTCGTCCTCTTGCCGCAGGACGACCTGTCACTCGCCGCGCTGCTGAAAAGCCCGCTGTTCAATCTCGGCGAAGACGCGCTGTTCGAGCTCGCGGCGCGGCGCAAGGAAGGCGAAAGCCTCTGGCAGAGGCTCCAGGCCGAGGCGGCCGAGGGCATCCTGTTCCACCAGGCAGCAAGGGCGCTGAAAAGCTATGTGGCGCTCGCGAACGCGCTTGCACCGCACGATTTTTATGCCCGCATCCTTGGCGTTCATGGCGGCCGGGCGGCCTTCCTGGCGCGGCTCGGCACCGAGGTCAGCGACATTCTTGACGAGTTCCTCACCTTCGCCCTCGATCAGGAAAGAAGCGGCCTCCCCGGTCTGCAGGCCTTCGTTTCGACGCTCGAAATGGAAGCGCCGACGGTCAAGCGCGAGCAGGACAAGGAACGCGACGAAGTCCGGATCATGACGGTGCACGCCGCCAAGGGTCTCGAAGCGCCGGTCGTCTTCCTCGTCGACGGCGGCGGTGCGCCGTTCAGCAACCAGCATGTCCCTTCCCTTCGCTTCCTCGAGCTCGCTCAAAGGGATGGCGCCGTCCTGTCGTTGCCGGTGTGGCGCGCACCGGGCTCGGAATCGAATACGCTCGTGACCGCCGACAGCGATCGTCTGAAGACGCTTGCCGAGGAAGAGTATCGACGCCTGCTCTATGTCGGCATGACCCGCGCCGCTGACCGCCTGATCGTCTGTGGCTATCGCGGACAGCGGGCCGTCGCCGAAACATGGCATGCCATGGTTCAGGCGAGCCTTGCCGGGGACGAAAATGGCCGCGGCCATCCGAAGACCTTTCACGCCGGCGGCGAGGAATGGTCCGGCCATGCCTGGCGCGAGAAGCAGCTCGAGCGCGACCTTCCCTCCAAGGAAGCGCCCACGCCGGACGCCAACCGCCCGGCCTCCGGCCTGCCGAAGGCGCTTTCGACGCCGCTGCCACCGCAAAAGCGGCTGCCGCGGCCGCTCAGCCCCTCCGGCGTCGGTATCGCCATCGACGAGGACGACGGCGATGGGCTTGTCGGATCCGCCCTGTTTTCTGAGAAGGCACCGGCAAATCTCTCGATGTTGCGCGGTGCCATCCTGCACCGCCTGCTGCAGGTCCTGCCCTCCATTGCGGGCAATGATCGCCGCGCCGCGGCCGAGCGCTATCTCGTGCGTTCGGTGCCCCGCTGGGCGCCCGCGCAGCGCGCCGCGCTGATTGACGCTGTCGAGAATGTGCTCGACCATCCCGATCTTCAGGCGCTCTTCTCGGTCGGCAGCCGCGCCGAAGTCTCGGTCATGGGCACACTGACCCTCGGCACGCGCGAGCACGCGGTCTCCGGCCGCATCGACCGGCTCGCCGTCAGCGACGGGATCGTGACCATTGCCGATTTCAAGACGAACCGGCAGGTGCCGGCTTCGCAGGGTGACATACCCTTCGCCTACAGGGCACAGCTTGCGATCTATCGCGAGCTGTTGCGGCCGCTCTATCCCGGGCACGCATTCCGATGCGTGCTGATCTTCACCGAAGGACCGGCAATCCACGTGGTTACGGATCAGGCGCTCGACAGGAGCCTTGAAGACCTCGCGACAAAGTGAGATACCGGATATTGAAAATCCAGCGGTGCCATCTCACATGAGACACAACATCTGGATACTGCCATTCCGAACGCAAGGAGCAGCCTATGGCTACTGTAAAGGTCGATACGTCCAATTTTCA
Organism: Ensifer sp. Root278; assembly: GCF_001429285.1. GTDB lineage: Bacteria > Pseudomonadota > Alphaproteobacteria > Rhizobiales > Rhizobiaceae > Ensifer. The sequence goes on along the minus strand of NZ_LMJJ01000023.1, from coordinate 523,810 downwards.
GCAGGAAGTGCTGAACTCCGCCGAGCCGGTGGTTGTCGATTTCTGGGCTGAATGGTGCGGCCCGTGCAAGATGATCGCGCCGAGCCTCGAGGAAATCTCGAACGAGCTCGCCGGCAAGGTCAAGGTCGTCAAGCTCAACATCGACGAAAACCCGGAACTGGCTGCCCAGTACGGCGTTCGCTCGATCCCGACGCTCGCCATGTTCAAGGCCGGCGAAGTGGCCGACATCAAGGTTGGCGCTGCGCCGAAGACGGCCCTTTCCTCGTGGATCTCCACGGCGGTCGCCTGAGACCTTCGCTGACTACCGCAGCAGAAAGCCCGGCATGCCGGGCTTTTTTCTTGTCTTGAACTTGGCTGCTATCGGGATGGCGGCGCCACCTCCGGATCACTTCGGCGGCGTACCGTTGTCGGCGAGAACGTCGCCCACCAGATAGAGCGAGCCGCCGATCAGGATGCGCGGCGGCGCCGGATCCTCATCGACCAGATTGGCAACGATCGTCAACGCTTCGGCGACGGAAGAGACAGCCGAAGCCTCAAATCCGATAGCAGCCGCGTCGCTTGCAAGCGCCACCGGATCAAGACCTGCATCGGAACCACGGATCGGAACGGTGAAGACCTGTTCGGCAAGATCCACAAACGCCCGGAAATAGCCGACCGGATCCTTCGTGTTGATCATGCCAATGATCAGGAACAGGGGGCGCGATTCGCGTTCTTCGAAGGTCGCCATCGCTTCGGCGATCACCTGGCCGGCACCCGGATTATGGCCGCCGTCGACCCAGATTTCCGCATCGGCCGGGCCGTAACGCGTAAGTTTGCCGCTGGTCAGGCGCTGCAGGCGCCCGGGCCACTCGACGCCGGCAAGCCCCTTCTCGATCGCCGCCTCCGAAACGTCGAAGCCCGCAGCCCGCACCGCGCGAACGGCCGCGGCGGCATTGGCGTATTGGTGCCGTCCCGGCAGCTTCGGCAGCGGCAGGTCGGCGAGACCGCTTTCGTCCTGATAGACAAGGCGGCCGAATTCCTCATGCGCCATGAAGTCCTGGCCATAGACGAACATCGGGCAACCGAGCCGCTCGGCCGTCGAGATCAGCACATCGCGCGCAGCCTCTTCTTCCTGCTGACCGATCACGACGGAGCAGCCGCGCTTCATGATACCGGCTTTTTCCGCGGCGATCAGTTCCACCCGGTCGCCGAGATAGGCCTGGTGATCGAGCGAGATCGGCATGATGACGGATACGGCCGGTCGAGCAATGACATTGGTCGCGTCGAAGCGGCCGCCGAGGCCAACCTCGATGATCGCGACATCGGCCGGGTGCTCGGCAAAGAGAAGGAAGGTGACGGCGGTCAGGATTTCGAAGACGGTGATCTTCTCGCCGCCATTGGCTTCGGCGACGCGACGCACCGCATCGGCCAGAACGGGGTCGCTGACGAGCCGTCCCTTGCCGCCCTTGACGCCGAGGCGGTAACGCTCGTGCCAATTGACGAGATGCGGCGACGTGTGGACGTGAACGCTGAGACCGGCCGCTTCCAGGATCGCCCGCGAAAACGCGGTTGCCGAACCCTTGCCATTGGTGCCGGCGACATGGATCACCGGTGGCAGGCGGTCCTGCGGATTGCCGAGCGCGGCGAGCAGCCGGGTGATCCTGTCCAGCGACAGATCAAACCCCTTGGGGTGGAGGGCAAGGAGTTTTTCGATCTCATAGCCCGCTTCGCTGGCTTCCACCGCTGTCATCTCTCACCCCGACCCGACAAGCTTGACTGCCAAACATCTCCGGTCTGGCGGAGATGTTTCATTCTTGTTCTGCACAACTGCGGGAAAACCGGTTTACGCTTTTCCCGCAATAGCCTTTAAGCGCTTGCCGCGACCGGCAAGGCAGCCGGCTGCGTGCCGCCGTTGAGCTTCGAGGCTTCTGCCGGCTTCTTCATCAGGATCTTCAGGACCCGGGCAAGCGTCGACGGCAGATCATGGCGTTTGACGACCATGTCGACCATGCCGTGCTCCAGCAGGTATTCAGACGTCTGGAAACCTTCCGGCAGCTTCTCGCGCAGCGTCTGCTCGATCACGCGCTTGCCGGCAAAGCCGATTTCGGCGCCAGGCTCGGCCATATGGATATCGCCAAGCATCGCATAGGATGCGGTGACGCCACCGGTCGTCGGGTTGGTGAGCACGACGATATAGGGAAGACCGGCTTCCTTCAGCAGGTTGACGGCAACCGTGGTGCGCGGCAGCTGCATCAGCGACAGGATGCCTTCCTGCATGCGGGCGCCGCCCGATGCCGGGAAAATGACCAGCGGGCACTTCTCGGCGATCGCTCTTTCGAAGGCCTTGATAATCGCCTCGCCGGCAGCCATGCCGAGCGAACCGCCAATGAAGTTGAACTCGTGCACGACGGCGACGAGCTTGACGCCCTGAACGCGGCCGAGACCGGCGACGATCGTGTCTTCGAGCTCGGTCTTCACGCGGCTGTCGCGCAGACGGTCGGAGTACTTCTTGGAATCGCGGAACTTCAGCGGGTCCTGAGCAACCTTCGGCTGCGGAAACGCTTCATAGATGCCGCCGTCGAACAGGTCCTTCAGCCGAGCCTTGGCCGGCATCTTCATGTGGAAGCCGGACTGCGGGATGACCCACTTGTTTTCTTCGAGATCGCGGTGGAACACCATCTCGCCGGTTTCCGGGCACTTGATCCAGAGATTTTCCGGAACTTCCCGGCGGCCCAGCATCGAGTTGATCTTCGGCCGAACGTAGTTTGTGATCCAGTTCACTTAGTAACTCCTGAAGATTTCCTTCGGGTTGTGCGCGCTAATATAGGCAATTATTCGGCTGCTGCGAGGCGTGCGGACCGCACGCCTGCCGAGAGCCCTCTGACCAGCGCTTCAACACCCGGAACCGTCGCGTCCGTCGCCTTGCCCTCTTCGGTCAGGCTCGACGCGATCTGGTTGACGATCGCCGTACCGACGACCACGCCATCGGCGGATGCTCCGATGGCCCTTGCATGCTCCGCCGTCTTGACGCCGAAACCGACGCAAACCGGCAGGTTGGTGTGCGCCTTGATACGGCCGACTGCGCCGGCAATCAACGACGGATCGGGCAGAGCCGAACCTGTGATGCCGTTCATCGATACGTAATAGACGAAACCGGAGGTGTTTTCGAGCACCTTCGGCAGGCGACGGTCGTCCGTGGTCGGCGTCGCCAGGCGAATGAAGCTGATGCCCTTCGCAAGCGCCGGGATGCAGAGTTCATCATCCATCTCCGGCGGCAGATCGACGACGATCAGGCCGTCGATGCCGGCGGCGAGCGCATCCGTCAGGAAGCGGTCGACGCCGTAGATATAGATCGGATTGTAGTAGCCCATCAGCACGATCGGCGTGCGCTGGTCGTCCTCGCGGAAGCGGCGGGCGATCTCGAGCGTCTTGGCAAGCGTCTGGCAGCCCTTCAGCGCGCGTTGACCGGCAAGCTGGATGGCCGGGCCATCGGCCATCGGGTCAGAGAAGGGCATGCCGAGTTCGATGACGTCGGCGCCGGCCTTCGGCAACGCCTTCATGATCGAGAGCGACGTCTCGAAATCCGGATCACCGGCCATGAAATAGGTGACGAGGACCGGCCGTCCCTCGGCCGCCACATCGGCAAATCTCTTGTCCATGCGTGCGGTCATGATCTTACAGCCCCATTCCCAGTAACTTGCCGACGGTGAAGATGTCCTTGTCGCCGCGACCGGAGAGGTTCATCAGGATGATCTCGTCCTTGCCCATTTTCGGCGCACGCTTGATGACCTCGGCAAGCGCATGCGACGGCTCGAGCGCCGGGATAATGCCTTCGAGGCGGGTCAGCGTCTGGAACGCCTCGAGCGCTTCGTGGTCCATGATCGGCACGTATTCGACGCGGCCGACATCGTTCAGCCAGGCATGTTCCGGGCCGATGCCGGGGTAGTCGAGGCCGGCAGAAATCGAGTGGCCTTCCTTGATCTGGCCGTCGCCGTCCTGCAGCAGATAGGTGCGGTTGCCATGCAGCACGCCGGGCGAACCGGCGGTGATCGACGCGCAATGCTCGTCGCCCTCGATGCCCTTGCCGCCGGCTTCGACGCCGACGATCTTGACGCTTTCATCATCAAGGAACGGATGGAAGATGCCGATCGCGTTGGAGCCACCGCCGACGGCAGCAACGACGAGATCCGGCAGCCGGCCTTCGGCGGCGAGCATCTGTTCCTTGGCTTCCTGGCCGATGACCGCCTGGAAATCGCGGACCATTTCCGGATAGGGATGCGGGCCGGCGGCCGTACCGATCAGATAGTAAGTGTTGTCGACATTGGTGACCCAGTCACGCAGGGCCTCGTTCATCGCGTCCTTGAGCGTGCCGCTGCCGGCGGTTACCGGCTTGACCTCGGCACCGAGCAGCTTCATGCGGAAAACGTTCGGCGCCTGGCGCTCGACGTCGGTCGCGCCCATGTAGACGACGCAAGGCAGGCCGAAGCGGGCCGCGACTGTCGCCGAAGCAACGCCATGCTGGCCGGCACCGGTTTCGGCGATGATGCGCGTCTTGCCCATGCGCTTAGCCAGCAGGATCTGGCCGATGCAGTTGTTGATCTTGTGCGAACCGGTGTGGTTCAGCTCTTCGCGCTTGAAATAGATCTTGGCGCCGCCGAGCTCAGCCGTCAGCCGCTCGGCGAAATAAAGCGGGCTCGGCCGGCCGATATAGTGAGCGCCGAGATGCGCCAGTTCCGCCTTGAAGGCCGGATCGTCCTTTGCCTTGTTCCACTCGGCCTGCAGGTCGAGGATCAGGGGCATCAATGTCTCGGCCACGAAGCGACCGCCAAAAATGCCGAAACGGCCGTCCTCGTCGGGACCGCCCCGGAAAGAATTCAACTTTGGCGCCTGGTTCACGTCCTGCTCCCTGACCGTGGCATGCCCGCCTCCGCCTGGCGAACGGCATTGAAAAACGATTCCATGAGCTTCAGATCCTTGACGCCCGGCGCGCTCTCGACGCCGGAGGAGATATCGATGGCGCGGGCGCGGGTCTGCACCATGGCCTCGCCAATGTTACTGGCGTTGAGACCACCGGAAAGCATGTAATCGACGCTTCCGTCAAGCGCGTCGAGCAGCTTCCAGTCAAAGGAAACGCCGTTACCGCCGGGCAAATCGGAACCTTGAGGCGGCTTGGCATCAAAGAGGAAGCGATCGGCAATGCCGATGTAGGGGGCGATCCTTTCGAGGTCCGATGCATCGCGCACCGAAAGGGCCTTCATGATAGGAAGCCCGTACATCGCCTTGACCGTCAGCAACCGTTCCGGATCTTCACTGCCGTGGAGCTGCAGGATATCCGGGTTGAGCGCCGAAACGATCTCGTCGAGTTCGTCATTGTCGGCATTGACCGTGACCGCGACGATCTTCGCCTGGCCGCGAATGCGGTCTGCCAGACGGCCGGCATCGTCAGGCTCGATGTTCCTGGGACTCTTTGGAAAAAAGATGAAGCCGGTATGGGATGCACCGAGCGCGACAGCACGCTCAACCGCTTCCGCGGTCTTCAGCCCGCATATCTTCACTTCGGTTTTCATGAGAAGCGACCTTGCATGAAATGTCGCGCGAGTCGAGCCAAAAACCGACGCGCAAGGCCCAGCCAGCGCCCCCTGCAACGATGGCCCGACGGCCGTTGCGCCCCTTGCGCGACAGGCGAGCTTTCACCATATGCATTTTACCACAATGGAGAGACTGATGCGCCTGTTGCTCGCGCTAATCCTGCCCTGGCTGCAGTTTTTCACCATCGGCCGTCCCTTTGCCGGCCTCGGTTGGGTTCCGGCAGCGATCTGGTCGGTCTATGCGCTCAGCCAATACAAGACCGACGAGAAGATCCGCGACGCTCTGCGTTACCGCGCGTAACGCGCCATCGCTCTCCGCCTGGTTCAGTCGAAGTCGATCGCGTGAAGCATCGTGCCGTTGCGGCGGAGCCAGCGCTTGGCATCCTCCGTATCCGGGCACAGCCTCCCGCACAGCGTCCAAAAATCGGGGCCGTGGTTCATCTCCTGCAAATGTGCGACCTCGTGCGCTGCAAGATAGGCGATGACCTTCGGCGGCGCCATGACGATGCGCCAGGAGAAGCTCAGCGCCCCATCGGCCGAACAGGATCCCCAGCGGCTGCGGGTGTCCTTCAGCGACAGCGACTTCGCCCGTCGGCCGATGCGGCCGGTATAGATTGCCACCAGCCGATCAAGATCCTGACGGGCTTCCTTCTTGAGGAAATCGACGATGCGCCGATTCAGGTGCTCCTCGCCGCCGCTGACGCGCAGCACCGGTTCGTCATCGATCAAGACCGCTTCCGTCAGACCGCGGATATTGCCGGTCCGCTCGATCCGGTGGGAGATGCCTCGGATCAAGATGGAGCCGCCCTCCTCGATTTGGCTTTCGCCGGAGAAACGCGCGAGCTTCGTCATCAGCCAGCCCTGATGGCGGTTGAGAAAGGCGTTGACCTCACGCTCCGGCAAGCCTTGGGGGATCGTCATCTTTAGCGCCCGGCCGCCGGGCTCGATGCGCAGTGTCATGCGGGTCGCGCGCGCGTTCTGCTTGATCGTCAGCGGCAGGGACTTGCCGGCAACGTCGATCTGCCGCGTCATGGCGGGTGGAGCAGGTTGAATGCGCCGCTTGAAAGAAGGGAACATGCAGGCTTTCTAACCGATTCGCTGGGGCTTCGCCTACAGCGTCGAAAGGCGCGCAATGGATAATCCGGCGTTTCATGTGAAACGCCGGAAGCGTTGTCTTCGGATTAGTGAGCTTCGACCACCGGGCCGGAGCCGCCGTTCTTGCGGTCGCGCATGAAGCGGTCGAACTCTTCCTGGTCCTTGGCGCGGCGAAGCTCGCGCACATAGGTGTCGAACTCTTCGCGCATCGCGTCGAGCTTGCGGCGTTCCTCGTCGAGGCGGGCAAGCTCGGCTTCACGCCAGTCGTCGAAGGCGACGTTGCCGGTGCGATGCGTCCAGTTGGAACGGCGTCCATTGCGCTTGAATGCAGAGCACATGCCATCCACCGTGTCGTTGGCGTCTTTCTTGAAAGTCTTCAGCTTTTCGCCGAACAGGATGTAGGCGAGCATGGCCAGACCCAGTGGCCAGAAGACCACGAAGCCGAGCACCATCAGGGCGATGGTCGCGGGCGTCCAATCCGGACGGATCATTGCAGATTGGTTCATCTTCAGGATTCCTCGCAATCATCCGGGCCACCCATGCGGCCCGATGAAAACGATGTGGGAAGGCGCCCTTGGCTGTGCAAGACGCCCTCCCCCGGATTCGAACAAACCCTTGACTCTACGCGGTCAAAACGGCCCCGATCGCGAGGTTAGGCCAACTTGCCGCCCTTGATGAGCTGCTTCACCGGCTTCACGTGCCGCGAGTGCTCGCGGTGGAAAGCGACGATGCGCGGCGCGATTTCGCGGCGGAAGCGCGATCCGTTGAAGACGCCGTAGTGGCCGACATCCGGCTGCATGTAGTGCATGCGCATGTGATCAGGGATGTTGGTGCAGATCGTCTGCGCCGCCTTCGTCTGGCCAACGCCGGAAATGTCGTCGTTCTCGCCTTCGACGGTCAGCAGCGCGACCTTCTTGATCGCCGTCGTATCGACGCGCTTGCCGCGATGCATCATCTCGCCCTTCGGCAGCGCGTGCTGCATGAAGACCACCTGCACGGTCTGCAGGTAGAATTCGGCCGTCAGGTCCATGACGGCCAGATACTCGTCATAGAAGTCCCGGTGCTTCTCGGCGGCGTCACCATCGTTCTTCACCAGATGCGCGAAGAACTCTTTGTGGGCGATCAGGTGCCGGTCGAGGTTCATCGACATGAAGCCAGAGAGCTGCAGGAAGCCCGGATAGACCATGCGCATGAAGCCCGGCTGCGGCCACGGCACCGGCATGATGACGTTGTCGCGGAACCATTCGATCGGCCGCTGTTCGGCAAGCTGATTGACGCCCGTCGGATTGATGCGGGTGTCGATCGGTCCGCCCATCAGCGTCATCGTCGCCGGCGACAGCGGATCGTCCGCCGCTTCCATCAGGGCGACGGCGGCGAGCACAGGCACTGCCGGCTGACAGACGCCGATCACATGGGTGTTCGGGCCCAGGAAGTGCAGCATCTGGATGACGTAGTCGATGTAATCGTCGAGATCGAAAGTGCCTTCGCTGAGCGGCACCATGCGGGCGTCGATCCAGTCCGTGATGTAGATGTCGGAATGCGGCAGCAGGGCTTCCACGGTGCCGCGCAGCAGCGTCGCGTAGTGGCCGGACATCGGCGCCACGACCAGAACCTTCGGATCGGCGGCACGCCCCTTGGGCAAGGCGCGCTCGAAATGGATGAGGTTGCAGAAGGGTGAGCGCCAGACGATGCGCTCGTAGACGGAGACGGACATGCCGTCGACCTCTGTCGCGGGAAGTCCGAACTCCGGTTTGCCATAGCGGCGGGTGGAGCGCTCGAACACTTCGAGCCCGGCGGCAGCGGCACGGCCGAAATAGGTGTGCGAGATGGGGTTCATCGGATTGCTGAAGGCAAGCCGCATGGCATCGGCGGCCGTACGCCACGGCGCCATCATTGCATGGTTCAATTCATAGAGCTGGTAGAACATGGGAAGCGTACCCCTTGGTTCAATCGACGACAACGCCGCTCCCGGTCGGACGCAAGCTTGCGATTGTTTGTCTTGGTGTCCGCAATCTCTGCCAGACTACCACTTTTCTTGTGCAGTGCAACAAATATACCCGTCTCGCCTCGATACAAGGCCTCAGGCCAGAATGAATCTGGATTCCTGACGATTTGCAAACGAGCTTGTCCGAAACTGGCGGTTTTCCGCAATTTTCGTGCGTTGAGAACCGATGCCGGGCATTTTCAGGGAAAAAATGGCGACTCCGAAGAGCGAATGTCCGGTGCGGCCTCTGCGGCGATGCAGCAAAGCCGCCATCGCTCATGCCGCTGCCACCTTGACGATTGCCTTGACCAGACCCGACTTTTCTTCCGCCCATCGCGGCAGATCGGCGACCGCGCCATCCAGCGTCGTGCGGTGGGTGATCAGCGCCTCGACCGGCACGAGGCCGGAAGCAATCGATGCGACGACATGATCAAAGTCCTGGCGGGTCGCATTGCGGCTGCCGACCAAGGTCATCTCCCGCTTGTGAAACTCCGGATCGGAGAAGTGTATCTCGTCCTTGACAACGCTGACGAAGACCAGCGTGCCGCCATGGGCAACATAGGCGAAGGCGGCCTGCATCGAGCCACTATACCCCGTGGCATCGAAGACCACGTCGAAACCATCCCCTCCTGTCGCTTCGGCTATGCGTGACCCCATATCGGTTCCCGCGACGATGCCATTGGCAAAGCCGAGCTTCTCGGCAGCAAAATCCAGCCGTTCGTCGCTGGTATCGACAAGCGTCACTTGATGGCCGGCAATGCGCGAGAAGATCGCAGTGCCGAGGCCAATCGGCCCTGCGCCGATGACCAGCGCCCGTGAACCCGCATCCGCGGATGCTCGGCGCACCGCATGGGCACCGATCGCCAGGAACTCGACCGTTGCCGCAGCTTCGGCAGACAGACCATGCGCCGGATAAAGATTACCCTCCGGCACGATGATCTCTTCGCAGAAGGCGCCATCCGTATGTACGCCGAGAACCTTGATGGCGGTGCAGCAGTTCTGTTTGCCCTGGCGACAGGCAACGCAGTTGCCGCAGCTGAGATAAGGGTTGACCACGACAGGCGTACCAGGCGCGATCTCTGTGCCGCGGCCACCGGAAATGACCGTTGCCGAGATCTCGTGACCCATGACCCTCGGGTATTCGAGGAACGGATGTTTGCCGGCGAAGATATGGTAGTCGGTGCCGCAGATGCCGACATGGTTGACGGATAGACGCACCCACCCGTCAGGTACGTCTTCAGCCGGTAGGCGGTCGACGACCTCCAGGCGGCCGGGTTCGAGGCAGAGCACGGCTTTCATGGCAGTTCTCACGGAATGTTCGGCGGCAGCGCCTAGCGGGCGCTGCGGCGCCGGAGTTGGTCGAAATAGACGATGACGATGATCAGCGCGCCGGTGATGATGCGCTGCCAGAACGAGTTGACGTTGAGAAGATTGGCACCGTTGTTGATCGTCGCGAGGATGAAAGCGCCGAGCAGCGGCCCATGAACCGAGCCGACGGCCCCGAACAGACTGGTGCCGCCGATGACCGACGAGGCGATCGCCTGCAGTTCCCATCCCTCGGCTTGCGTCGCGTTGCCGATGCCGATGCGCGAGGCGAGCAGCAGGCCGACGAAGGCGGCGCAGGTCGATGACAGGATATAGGCGAGATAGATGGTGCGGTGCACGTTGACGCCGGAGAGGCGCGCCGCCTCGCTGTTGGAGCCGACCGCGAAGAGATAACGGCCGAAGCGGCTCAAGTGCAGGAAGACATAGGCCGGGATCGCCACCACGATCACCATCCAGAACAGGCTCGGCACACCGAGGAAATCCGCGCGAGAGAAGTTGGTGAAGGCTTCATTGGTAATCGAGATCGTCGAACCGTTGGTGATCAGCAGGCCGATCCCGCGCAGCGATGTCAGGGTCGCAAGTGTTATGATGAAGGGCGGCAGACCCATGCGCACGATGCCGAAGGCATGGAAGGCGCCGATCAGCACCCCGAAGGCGAGCGTGAGGATGATGGCGGCCCAGAGCGGCACGCCAGCCGCAAGCAGCCAGGCGACGATGACGCTGGTGAAGCCGACCACGGCCCCCACCGAAAGATCGATGCCGGCGGTGATGATGACGAAGGTTTGGCCAACCGCGAGGATGGCCGTCATCGCCCCCTGGCGCAACAGGTTGCTGATGTTGTTTGGCGTCCAAAAACTGTTGGTGGCAAGGCCCAGCAGTAGCCAGAGGAACAGAAGCAGCCCCAGGAGGGTGAGGCCGAACAGAATGCTCACGCCCTTGCGTGGCGCCGCGCTGGCGCCGCTTTCCACCGTTTCCGCACTCATCGTCTTCCTCCCTGCGTCCCTCAGATTTCTTTTTATGTGTTCAAACACCGATCGCCTGCGTCAGCACTTCCTCGTGGCTCGCGGCGCGATAGTCGTGGCTAGCAACCAGCCGGCCGCGCCGGAACACGTGCAACCTGTCCGCAAGCTCGTAGACTTCAGGCAGATAGGACGAGATCAGGATGATGCCTGCCCCGTTCTCCAGAAGCCGTGCGAACAGGCGGTAGATCTCGGCCTTGGTGCCCACATCGACGCCGACGGTCGGCTCGTCGAAGATGAAGAGCTTGGCGCCATGGCTCAGCCACTTGCCGATAACGATCTTCTGCTGGTTGCCGCCGGACATGGCCGACGTCAGGACTCGTCGCGACGGCGTCTTGATCTTCAGGTCGCGGATCTGCCGGTCGGCATTCTCCCGCTCCTGCTGGCCGTTGATCGTCAGGCCACGCGTCAGCCGGTTGAACACCGGCAGATTGATGTTGAGGCCGATCGGCAGATTGAGGCACAGGCCCTGATCGCGGCGGCTTTCCGGCGCGAGCGCGATGCCGAGATTCATGGCGACACGCTCGCTGGCGATCTCGACCTTGCGCCCCTTCCAATAGACCTCGCCGGCGCTTGGACGATGCCGACCATAGAGGCCGAGCGCAAACTCGCTGCGCCCCGCTCCGATCAGCCCATAAAGGCCGACGATCTCGCCGGCGCGAACGGTCAGCGATACATCCTGAAAACCGGGCCCACTCAAGTTCCGCGTTTCGACGATGACCTCGCCGGGCGGAAAATGCTCCTTGTGATAGATCTGCTCGATGGTGCGGTTAATCATCAACGCGATCAGCTCCGCCTCGTTCGTCTCCCCGATCTTGCGAGTGCCGACATGGGTGCCGTCGCGCAGCACCGAGACGCGGTCGGCAATCTCGAAGACCTCCTCCATTCGGTGGCTGATATAGACGATGGTCACGCCTTCGGCCTGAAGCCTCTGGATCAGCCGGAAGAGCTGCGCCGATTCCTGTCGGGTGAGATAGGCGGTCGGCTCATCGAAGATCAGGAACTGCGTGCCACGCATGGCGGCGCGCGCCGTGGCGACGAGCTGCTGCTGGCCAATGGTGAGACTGCCGAGCACCGCGCCGGCCGGCAGATTGAAGCCGAGATCGTCGAGCACGCGCTGCGCCGCATCGGTCATGGCGCGCTTGCGCATCAGGCCGTTACGATTGATCTCGTCGCCGAGGAACATGTTGGCCGCCACAGACAGCTGCGCACAGAGTACGACCTCCTGGTGCACGGCGTTGATGCCGCGCTCGATCGCCTCATGTGGCGTGCCGAGCTGAACGGGTTTGCCGCACCAGAAGATTTCGCCTGACGTGCGCTTGATGACACCGGTCAGAAGTTTGATCAGCGTCGATTTGCCGGCGCCGTTCTCGCCCACGATGGCGTGGATCTCGCCGGATAAGAACGTCAGCGAGGCAGGCTTCAGCGCTTCGACGGCGCCATATTTCTTCTGCAAAGCGCGCAGTTCCAGAATCGGCTCCCCTTTGGGAACCGGATGACGCGTCGCCACCTGCAGGCCCTGGGTCCTGGTGTCGCGCGCCTCTTGCAACTCGGTCATCTGCGCATTCCTCCCATCGCAGAGATCGCTTGCGACCGGTCCTCGTTCCCGGTCGCAAGCGGGTGCGGCGGGCAATGGGCCCGCCGCGGCCGTCGTCACTTGACCTTAGGGTTCAAGAGAGCGTCGATCTTCGGTTCGGCCATATTGGCTTTGGTCACCAGATTGGCACCGGTGTCGACATTCGCCTCGACTTTTTCGCCCTTGGAGACGGCCAGTGCCGTCTTCACGCCATCATAGCCCATCCGGTAGGGATCCTGAACGACGAGACCCGCCAGAACCCCTTCCTTGAGGAAGCCGACGGTCTTGTCGTCGCTGTCGAAGCCGATCACCTTGATCTTGTCGCCGAGTTTGTTTTCGGCGATCGCCTGACCGACGCCCTGCGCCATGATCAGGTTCGACGCGAACACACCGACAAGGTTCGGATTGGCGGTGATCAGGTCGGTCATGATGTTGAGGCCGGTGGTCGCCTGCCCGTCGGCGTATTTGTCGACGACGACCTTGAAGCCCGGGTACTTGGTCTTGACCTGATCGAGGAAGCCTTCACGGCGCTGGTCGAGCGAGCCGACACCCGGAAGGCTGGTAATGATGGCGATTTCGCCCTCTTCCTTGCCGCTCATTTCCTTCACGGCGGCCGCAAGACCGTCGGCGGCAATACGGCCGCCCTGGACGTTGTCGGTGGTCAGGAACGAGGAGAATGCCTTGGAGTCGGCGCCGGAGTCGATACCGATGATCGGGACGGCCTTGGCCGCCTCATCGATCGGCTTGCCGAGTGCCTTGAACTCCGTCGGCGAGATCACGACGGCAGCCGGCGCGCCGGCAACCGCGTTTTCGAGAATGCTGATCTGGCCGTTGATGTCGGACTCGGACTGGGCGCCGAGTTCAGGTACATTGACACCCAGATCCTTGCCGGCGGCGCGGGCACCAGCAAGCACGATTTGCCAGTAGAAGGACGTGGTGTCCTTGACGATGATCGGGATCGTCACGTCCTGCGCAAAGGACGCGGCCGGCGACATGCCGGCGATCATCGCGGCACCGGCCAAAGCGGTGAAGGCGCGACGGGTAAGGCTGCTTTTCAGAATGCTCATCCCAGGTTTCTCCTCTCAGTGCACCGTGTTCCATTTCTTGGAGATCGATCGCAGGTGCTAGCTATCGACCTTTTATCGATAAAAAACATATTGGAATGCTAATACGACAATTCCGGCTTGGCAAGCTGCCGGAACAGCATTTCAGACCGAAACGCGGCCCCCGCCCGCTAAACGCGAACAGCCTCGTCGCCGAGCTCCGGCGCGACCAGCGTGAACGGTTCAAAAGCCGCGAAATCGGCCGCGGAAAACCGGTGTTCGGTGAGCGCCATGTTGCGCCTCAGACTCTCCGGCTTGGCGGTGCCGACCAGCACGGAGGCGACCTTGGGATGGCTCAGCGGAAACTGCATGGCTGGCGCGGCAAGCGGCACGTTCATACCGCGCGCGACCACCTCCATGGCACCGACCTTTTGCCGGATATCTTCCGTTGCCGGCATGTAATCGAAATGCGCCCCCTCGACCGGGCCCGTTGCCAGAATGCCCGAGTTGAAGACCCCGCCGACGACAAGCGAGGTCTGCTTCTTTTCACAGAGCGGCAACAGTTCGGCGACGGCCGAGCGGTCGAGCAGTGTATAGCGGCCGGCAAGCAGGATGCAGTCGATATCGGCCCGCCGCATGACCTCCAGGCAGACCGGTACCTCGTTCACACCGAGACCATAGGCGACGATCGCTCCTGAGGATTTCAGCTCCTCCAGCGCCTTGAGGCCGCCGTCCAGCAACTGCCTGATATAGACGGCATTGCGGGCGGCACCGTGGGTGTAGCCGCCGATGTCGTGGACATAGAGGATGTCGATGCGGCTGAGTCCGAGCCGGGCGTAGCTGAACTCGACGGAGCGCATGATGCCGTCATAGCTGTAGTCGTATCTGACATCGAAATTGAGCGGCTTCACATAGGAATAGTCTGGCACCTTGTCTTCCGGCACCGGATGGAGGAGCCGGCCGACCTTGGTGGAGAGCACGAATTCGTCGCGCGGCTTTTCGCGCAGGAAGTCGCCGACCCGGCGTTCTCCAAGCCCGAGGCCGTAAAAAGGCGCCACATCAAAGTAGCGCATACCCGACTGCCAGGCCGCGTCCAGCGTCGCCATGGCAGCGTCGCGGGTGCACTCCCGGTAGAGCCCGCCGAGACCGGCGGCGCCGAAGCTGTACTCGGTCACCGATAGTCCGGTTCGACCGATCCGTCTCGTCTGCATTCCCTGTTCTCCTCCTCCAAGGATGCCAGTCGCCACATGTCTAGAGCGTCGCCCCCAGATGCCAGGGCACGAACTCGTTGTCGCCGTAGCCGAAAAGCTCGCTCTTGGTCTTGCGGCCAGAGGCGGTCTCGACGATCAGGTCGAAGATCTCCCGGCCAAGCCCGGCAATGCTCACCTCCCCCGAAGCGATCACCCCGCAATCGATGTCCATGTCCTCTTCCATCGCCCGAAACAGCGCCGTGTTGCTGGTAAGCTTGATCGACGGCGCCGGCCTACAGCCGAAACAGCTGCCGCGGCCGGTGGTAAAGGCAATGACGTTGGCACCGCCGGCAACCTGGCCGGTGGCAGATACCGGATCGTAGCCGGGCGTATCCATGAAGACGAGCCCGTGCTCGGTGACCCGTTCGGCATACCGATAGACTGCGTTCAGCGGCGACCGGCCACCCTTGGCGACAGCACCGAGTGATTTTTCAAGAATGGTGGTTAGTCCACCGCGTTTGTTGCCCGGCGAAGGATTGTTGTCGAGCGATGCGCCATGCATCGCCACATAGTTCTCCCACCAGGCAATCAGGCCGTCGAGTTTCACCGCTACGGCCTCATTCACCGCCCGGCTGCGTAGCAGGTGCTCGGCACCATAGATCTCAGAGGTCTCCGAGAGGATCGCCGTGCCGCCGGCTGCAGCAAGGATATCGACGGCGGCGCCAAGCGCCGGATTGGCGGTGATGCCCGAAAGCCCGTCCGACCCGCCACATTGCAAGCCGACGATGATCTCGCTGACCGGAATGGCAATACGGCGCTCTTTTCCGATTTCGGCCGCGATTTCTTCGAGAATGCCGAGTGCCTTTTCCACGGAGCGGCGCGAGCCGCCGGCCTCCTGAATGTTGAAATGACGTTTCTCCGCGCCGGCGCCGCTCTGGCCATAGAGCGTCAGCTGATTGACCTCGCAGCCGAGGCCCACCATCAGCACGCCGCCGAAATTGGCATGGCGGGCGTAGCCGGCAAGCGTGCGGTGCAGATTGGCCATTCCGTCGCCGGTCGACGACATGCCGCAGCCCTGATCGTGCACGATCGGCACGAAGCCGTCGATGCCTTCGTATTTGGGCAGGATGCGGCGGTTCGCCTCCTCGGCGATGGCACGGCAGACCGTGGTGGAACAGTTAACGCTGGCGACGACACCGATATAGTTTCGCGTCGCAGCCCGGCCATCTGCGCGGCGATAGCCCTTGAAGGTGCGTGCCTTGTCGGTATCGCTTGCCACCTCCGGCGTCCCTTGTGGCCCGATCGCCAGACGATCCCGGTCGAAGGCAAGATTGTGGGAATGCACATGGTCGCCCGGCGCGATGTCGGCGGTCGCCCGTCCGATCGCCTGGGCGTATTTGACGACCGGTTCGCCGGCGCGAATGGGACGGATCGCAATCTTGTGGCCGGCATCGACCTTTACTGCTGCGCGAGCGCCGTTCGGCAAGGCATCACCGGCGGCAATCGCCAATGTCGCCACGACGACGTTGTCCTCCGGTGCGAGCAGGATGGTGGACGGCGCAGACACCGATTTCTCCATGATTGTTATCGTCAGTTCTGTCTTTTATCTACAATAGACAGATCGTCGTCAATGGGTATTATAGCGAAAACATCGGCGACGACGCCGTGCCAACGACCGGGTGAACGGGAGGAACAGATGTTGACGACAGACGGAGACAAAACCGGATCGCCGCGATAGAGGAGCGTCCAAGCGCAGACAATTTCGAACCGGCCGGATCTTGCCATGGCAAAACAGAACACCGTCTTCAAGGATGCCTACAACCGCTGCCTGAAGCTTCTGGCGGAAACATCCTCGCTGCCCTCCGAGCCGGAACTTGGGCAAGTGCTCGGCGTCAGCCGGACGACGGTGCGCGCGATCCTCAGTCGCTTCGAGGAAGCACAGCTCATCGCCTGGGACAAGCGCAAGAAGAACGTGCTGCGGCAGCCCCGCCCCGACGACTACTTCCCAACGGAAGAGACCGATTCGCTCGCCGAAATCATCGAGCGCAGTTTCATGCGCCGGATTCTCGCCGGCGGCGCCGAGCCCGGCATGCAGATCAACGAGCTTGAACTGGCGCGCGAGATCGGCACCGGAACGACCAGTGTGCGCGAGTTCCTGATCCGCTTCAGCCGCTTCGGCCTGATCGAAAAACGGCCAAACAGCCACTGGATCCTGAAAGGCTTCACGCGTGAATTCGCGCTGGAGCTGACGGAAGTGCGCGAGATGTTCGAGCTGCGCTCGGCCGCACGTTTCGTCTCGCTTCCGGATGATCACCCGGCCTGGGAGGAGCTCAGGGAAATCGAGACCCTGCACCGGGAAATGCTTGCCGATATCGACAACCGCTACCGGGAGTTTTCCGAGTTAGACGAGCAGTTCCACCTGCTAGTGCACAAGGCATCCAGCAACCGCTTCATCGTCGATTTCTACGATATCATCGCGATCGTCTTCCACTATCACTACCAGTGGAACAAGACGAATGCCCGCCAGCGCAACGCCCGCGCGCTTGAAGAACACCTCGCCTATATCGAAGCGTTGCGCTCGCATGATCCCGCAAAGGCCGAACAGGCCTGCCGGCGGCATCTCCAGTCCGCGCGCGAAACTCTCCTTCAATCCATTCCATAGCCAGCTACCGGAGCCACAGATGCCGACGCCGATCGTGCAATTCGGAACCAGCCGCTTTCTTCAAGCGCATGCCGATCTCTTCGTCAGCGACGCGCTGAAGGCGGGAAAGGCACCAGGCCCGATCACGATCGTGCAGACAACCGGATCCAGCGAGCGTTCCGGACGTCTTGCGGCGCTCGCGCGCCCCGAAGGCTTTCACGTCATCATCCGCGGCATCCAAGACGGGGAGCGGATCGACGCGACGCAGCGGGTGACGAGCGTGACGCGGGCGCTTTCAACCGCTGAAAACTGGAGCGAGGTCCGGGAGATTGTTGCCCAGGAAGCGGAAATCCTGATCTCCAATACCGGCGATACGGGTTACCGGATCACCGACGACGACCTGGTCACGGACATTCCCCGTTCCTTTCCCGGCAAGCTGCTCCTGCTCCTGAAGGCCCGCTTTGAAGCGGGTGGGCGCGCCCTGACGATCCTTCCTTGCGAGCTCGTGTCACGCAACGGCGATGTGCTGAAGGCGCTGATGCTGGGGCTCGCGGCGGAGCGGGCCAAAGACACCGCTTTCACGAACTGGCTGAACACAGGTGTCGTCTGGGCAAACACATTGGTCGACCGCATCGTCTCCGAGCCTCTGGAGCCCGCCGGTGCGATTGCCGAACCCTATGCGCTCTGGGCGATCGAAAACCAGCCCGGCTTGCACCTTCCGTGCATTCATCCGTCCGTGAAGCTCGTTGATGACCTGACGCCTTACGAGAAGCTGAAGCTTCACATCCTCAATCTCGGCCACACCGTGCTGGCCGATCTCTGGCTGAGGGAGGGCCGTAACCCGCATGAGACCGTCCGGGAGACGCTCGCCGACGCCCGCGTAGCAGCATATCTCGACCGCATCTATCGATCCGAAGTCATTCCCGCTTTCGCCGCGAAGGACCTGCAAAGCGAAGCGACGGACTATGTCGCTGCGACGCTGGAGCGCTTCAGAAACCCGTTCCTCAATCATCGCCTAAGCGATATCGCCAACCATCACCGCGAAAAAATCGCGCGCCGGATCGGCGACCTCCGGCTCTGGAGCCCGGGCGTAGCAATGCCCGAGCTCACGGCAATCTCGGATCAGTAGCCGGATTCCTGCTTCTTTGGTGCCACCGCCACCTCGCCGAGAAACTCCTGGCGCAGCGCCGTCGTCGCGCGCACGAGCGACGTGACATCCGTGCCGATCGCCATGAAATCGGCGCCCATCTCGCGGTAGTCGCGTGCCTGACCGAGATCGAGCGTCATGATGCCCCTCGCCTTGCCGGCCTTCTTTATACGCTCGAACGCATCGGCGATTGCCGCGCGCACCTCCGGATGACCTGGCTTGCCGAGATAACCCATGTCGGCCGCCAGGTCGGAAGGGCCGATAAAGAGGCCGTCAACGCCATCAAGCGCGGCAATCTCATCGATCGCAGCAAGACCCGCGCGGCTCTCGATCTGCAGGATCAGGCAGATTTCATCACCGGCGGTCTGGAGATAGTCGCCGATGCGGCCGAATTGCGAGGCCCGACCGAGGGCGGCGCCGACGCCGCGAACGCCATGCGGCGGATAACGGGTGGCGCGCACCAGCTGCTGTGCCTGCGCCAGGCTCTCGACCATCGGGATCAGCAGGGTCTGCACACCGGTGTCGAGAATCTGCTTGATCAGCACCGTGTCGCCGACCGGCAGGCGAACCATCGGGTGGCTCGCCGATGCCGAGACCGCGCGAAACTGCGCCGACAGCAAGGGAATGTCATTCGGCGCATGCTCGCCGTCGATCAGCAGCCAGTCATAGCCGCTGCCGGAAACCACTTCCGCCGCGTATGGGCTGGCGAGCGCCACCCACAGCCCGAGCTGGAAGCGGTTTTCGCGCAGAGCCGCTTTAAAGGGGTTCTTCGGTGCCGGCATGCTGACTCTCCTTAAACTTAGCGTGGGATCGAGCTTCGCCCCTCATCCGCCTGCCGGCACCTTCGTCCTGGAAAAAGGAGGACGACGATGCCGCACCGACTCAAGTCCCCTCGCCCCGCTTGCGGGGAGAGGCTAGGGTGAGGGGCAATCTCACGCCATCGATGGATTCGACTGCGAAGACTAACGCCTTGCTGGCAAAAGAAAACCGGCCAAAACGTTGGCCGGTTTGTTGCAAGTCGGATTTTCGCCTGTTTCAGGCCACGCCGCCGAGGCAGACGTATTTGATCTCGGTGAACTCTTCGATGCCGTAGCGCGAGCCCTCGCGGCCGAGACCGGAGAGTTTCACGCCCCCGAACGGCGCTTCCGCCGTCGAGATCAGGCCGGTGTTGACGCCGACCATGCCGTATTCCAGGGCTTCGGCCACCCGAAAAACCCGCGCCAAATCCTTGGCATAGAAGTAGGAGGCAAGACCGAACTCAGTGTCGTTTGCCTGTTCGACCACATCCGCCTCATCGGCGAAGCGGAAGAGCGGCGCCACCGGGCCAAAGGTCTCTTCGCGCGCCACCGCCATCGCCTGGGTGACATCGGCCAGAACCGTCGCCTCATAGAAGGTGCCGCCGAGCGTGTGACGCTTGCCGCCCTGGATCACGCGTGCACCCTTGGAGGTGGCGTCGGCAATATGCTCCTCGACCTTCTCCAGCGCCGCCTTGTCGATCAGCGGCCCGAGGATCACGCCCTCGTCGAGGCCGTTGCCGATCTTCAGCTTGGCGACCGCCTTGGCGAGCTTGTCGGAAAAGGCGTCGTAGACCTTGTCCTGCACATAGATGCGGTTAGCACAGACGCAGGTCTGGCCGTTGTTGCGGAACTTGGCGATCAGCGCGCCCTCAACCGCCGCATCGAGATCGGCATCGTCGAAGACGATGAAGGGAGCATTGCCGCCAAGCTCGAGGCCGAGCTTCTTGATGGTGGCGGCGCTCTGGCGATAGAGCTCGGCACCGACCTCGGTCGAGCCGGTGAAGGTCAGCTTGCGCACGACGGGGTTGGAGGTCATCTCGGCACCGATCTCGCGGGCCGAGCCGGTGATGACGCTGAACAGGCCCTTCGGCAAGCCGGCGCGTTCGGCGAGAATGGCGATCGCGATTGCCGAGAACGGCGTCTGTGCCGCCGGCTTCAACACCATCGCGCAACCTGCAGCGAAAGCCGGGCCGGCCTTGCGGGTGATCATCGCATTGGGGAAGTTCCAGGGCGTGATTGCCGCGACGACGCCGATCGGCTGCTTCATCACCAGGATGCGCTTGTCGGGCTGATGGCCGGGGATGAGGTCGCCATAGATGCGGCGCGCCTCTTCGGCGAACCACTCGACGAAGCTTGCGCCGTAGACGATTTCGCCGGTCGCTTCGGCAAGCGGCTTGCCCTGCTCGAGCGTCAGGATGCGGCCGAGATCCTCCTTGTTCTCGATCATCAGCTCGAACCACTTGCGCAAGATCCCGGCGCGATCCTTGGCCGTGCGCGCCGCCCAGCCCTTCTGGGCCACGCGCGCCGCCTCGATCGCCGCCTTGGTTTCCTTGGCGCCAAGCTTCGGCACCCGGCCGATGATCTCACCGGTCGCCGGGTTGTTCACCTCGATCGCGTTCGCCGCGTCCGCCTCGATCCACTCGCCGCCGACGAGCGCTGCCTGGCGAAACAATGATGGGTCTTTAAACGACATGATCCGTCCTCTCTCAAAGTCTACAGAACTTATACAACTTTTTTCTTGGAAACGGCAATGACCCACGCGACCGTTTCTGCACTTTCCTGGCGCGCCTCGCGTACCGACCGCGCTCGCGTTCCCGTGCGTCCAACCCGGTTTCATCCACACCCGTCCTCATGTAGCGTCCGAAACGAATCGAGCCATAGGCGCAGGTGACAGATCAGGCACCGAAGATCGGCCGAGGATATAGAGAACACATAGAAGAGGCATGTCCATGACGGCGACCAACAACAGAAAAGCCGATTATCCCATCGATGCCATGTTCCTGGAGCGCTGGTCGCCCCGCGCTTTCACCAACGAGGAGATCGAGGAACGCGAACTGCTTTCCTTCTTCGAAGCGGCCCGATGGGCGCCGTCTGCGAGCAACCGACAGCCCTGGCGCTTCGTCTATGCCCGTCGCGGAACGGAGCACTTTCCGGTGCTGCTCGACACGCTCGATGAAGGCAACCAGCGCTGGGCGAAGAACGCTGCCGCGCTTCTGATCGTTATTTCAAGAACCCACAACCAGGCACAGAACGGCGAGATGCGGCCGGCCTATAACCACGCCTTCGACACGGGCTCGGCCTGGTACAGCCTCGCTCTGCAGGCTTCCCTTGGCGGCTGGCATACCCATGGCATGGCCGGCATCGACCGCGACAAGGCGATGCGCGTTCTGAACGTTCCCGAGCATCACCGGGTCGAGGCCGCCGTGGCGATCGGACGGCTGGCTGACCCCTCGACGCTACCGGACGACCTGCGCGCACGCGAAATCCCGAGCCAGCGCAAGCCGGTCAGCGAGTTCGCCTTCGAAGGCCAGTTCAAGGGCGAATAACGAAAAATCCCGGCGCCGCAAGGCACCGGGATTCCAAGTGGTCACGATATCCGAGAAGATCAGATGTCGAGGTTGGCGACGCTCAGTGCGTTTTCCTGGATGAAGTCGCGGCGCGGCTCGACCTCGTCGCCCATCAGGCGCGAAAACAGGCCGTCGGCATCGGTGGCGTCGGTGACGCGGACCTGCAGCAGCGAGCGGACGTTCGGATCGAGCGTCGTTTCCCAGAGCTGCTCGGCATTCATTTCACCGAGGCCCTTGTAGCGCTGCATCGAGAGACCCTTGCGACCGGCCGCGAAGATCGCATCGAGAAGCGCACGCGGTCCGCTGATCTCCAGGGTACCGTCGCGACGCCGCAGGACCGGCGGGGCAGCATAGACTTCCTTGAGCTTCGCGGTGAGCTGGTCGATGTAGCGGGCATCGGACGAGCCGATCAGCGCCATATCGAGCACCGCGACTTCCTTGACGCCGCGGACCATGCGCTCGAGGCGAAGACCGCCTTCTGCCGTGACCGCACCGCTCCAGCCGCGTTCGGTTTCCTCGGCGATGACGTCGAGGCGACGAGCAACCTCCGCAGCGACCGCCTCATAGGCATCACGCTGGCCGTTGAGCTCGACATTCAGCGCGCCGGCAATCGCTGCCTGCTCAACGATCGAGCGGTTGTAGCGCGAATGCAGCCCGTTCATCAGATTGCGCAGGCGGAGTGCATCATTGATGACTTCGCGCAGATCCTGGCCGGCGCGCACTTCGCCTGATTCCAGCTCCAGCGTGGCTTCTTCCAGACCCATCGTGATCAGGTAGTCTTCCAGTGCCTGCTCGTTCTTGAGGTACTGAGCCGACTTGCCACGCGTCACCTTATAGAGCGGCGGCTGGGCGATATAGAGATGCCCGCGCTCGATCAATTCCGGCATCTGGCGGAAGAAGAAGGTGAGCAGCAGGGTGCGGATATGGGCGCCGTCGACGTCGGCGTCCGTCATGATGATGATCTTGTGATAGCGCAGCTTGTCGGCGTTGAACTCGTCCTTGCCGATCGACGTGCCGAGCGCGGTGATCAGCGTACCGATTTCCTGACTCGACAGCATCTTGTCGAAGCGCGCACGCTCGACATTGAGGATCTTGCCGCGCAGCGGCAGGATCGCCTGGTTTTCGCGCGAGCGGCCCTGCTTGGCGGAGCCACCTGCCGAGTCACCCTCCACCAGGAAGACTTCGGACTTGGCCGGGTCACGCTCGGAGCAATCGGCAAGCTTTCCGGGCAGCGACGAGATATCGAGCGCACCCTTGCGGCGCGTCAGTTCGCGGGCCTTGCGGGCGGCTTCGCGGGCAGCAGCCGCTTCGACCACCTTGCCGACGAGGATCTTGGCTTCGCTCGGATGTTCTTCGAACCAGGTGCTGAGCGCTTCGTTGACGAGGCTTTCGACAACCGGGCGCACTTCTGAAGACACCAGCTTGTCCTTCGTCTGCGATGAGAACTTCGGATCTGGAACCTTGACCGAAAGAACAGCCGTCAGGCCTTCGCGGCAGTCCTCGCCCTGGAGCGTGACCTTTTCCCTCTTGGTGATGCCCGAGGAATCCGCGTAGGAGGTGACCTGGCGCGTCAGCGCGCCGCGGAAGCCCGCCATATGGGTGCCGCCGTCGCGCTGCGGGATGTTGTTGGTAAAGCAGAGCACGTTTTCGTGGTAGCTGTCGTTCCACCACATCGCCACTTCGACGGTGATGCCGTCCTTTTCGCCGCGGATCGATACGGGCTTGTGCACCAGCGGCTTCTTCGCCCGGTCGAGATAGGCGACAAAGGCCTCCAGCCCACCTTCATACATCAACTCGTCGCGGCGGATGTCTGAATGACGCTTGTCGGTCAAGACGATGCGAACGCCGGAATTCAGAAAGGCGAGTTCGCGCAGGCGATGTTCGAGCGTCGCATAATCGAATTCGATCTTCGAGAAGGTCTGCTCGCTCGGCATGAAGGTGACTTCGGTGCCCGTCTCCGTGCCGGCGTCGCCGGTAACGGCAAGAGCACCATCGGCGACGCCGTGCGTGAAGCTCATCTCGTGAATTTTGCCGGCGCGCCGGATTTTCAGCTTCAATGAAACCGACAGGGCGTTGACGACGGAGACGCCGACGCCGTGCAGACCGCCCGAAACCTTGTAGGAGTTCTGGTCGAATTTTCCGCCGGCGTGTAGCTGGGTCATGATGACCTCGGCTGCCGAGACGCCTTCTTCCTTGTGGATGTCGGTCGGGATGCCACGGCCATTGTCGGTCACCGTCACCGAGCCCTCCGGGTTGAGCGTCACCGTCACGATATCCGCGTGGCCGGCGAGCGCCTCGTCGATCGCGTTGTCGACGACCTCGTACACCATGTGGTGCAGACCGGAACCGTCATCCGTGTCGCCGATATACATGCCCGGCCGCTTGCGCACGGCATCCAGGCCCTTCAGCACCTTGATGGAATCGGCACCATATTCGGCGCTGGCGCCGGTTTCGGTCTCAGGATTGTCGGTCATTCAGCTACGGGTCTTTCCAGGTTGTTCGGACAGGGTGATTCGTTGCGAATCACGTCTCGGACGCCTCGCGGACTATAGAAAATTTGTCCACGGTTCCAAATCCCGGACCGCCGGGCAGCGGCCGGAAACAGGCATTCATCCCCTGTCATTATCAGGAAATGTGGCTTTTTCCAAAACATCTTCCAGGGCGCGGATCGTCTCAGGCGACAAAGCGCGGATTTGTTCGCTGAGGCGGTTGGCAAATGCCGTGTGCTCCGGCGTCAGGCCCGAGGTGTCCAGCACGACTTTCGGTGCGGAGACGTTGGCGACACGAAACAATTCCTCTGCCTCATCCCAGATCACATTGAAATAGCCGGCCACGCGCTGGAGAAAATCGAAGCTCGGCGCGCCGCGCTTTCCGTGTTCGAGGGCTGAAAGATAGGCGGCCGAAACGTTGATCGCCACTGCCATCTGTTTCTGCGACACGCCCTTCCTGCGCCTGAGTTCGCGCAGCGCCTCGCCGAAGGGTGTCATATCGCGCTTCCCCTCACGCGCGCCAGGCGGACATAGAGAGCACCCTCGCCGCCATGGTTGCGGGCGGCCTGCTCGTAGGATGAGATCAGCGGCCGGAACTCGGGCAAGGAGAACCAGAGCGGTACCGCCCGCTTCAAAGCACCGTCGCTGCCGAACGAGGTGCCCTTGCCGGTTATGACGAGCACATGGCGCAGCCCGCGCTCATGCGCCCTTAAGAGAAACTGCAACAGCAAACCATGCGCTTCGCTCTGGATCATGCCATGCAGGTCGATCCGGGCTTCGAGTGTCAGGCGCCCCTTGGCGAGCTTGCGCTTGACCGGCTTCTCAAGCGGATGATGCAGTTTCTCGCCCGTCTTTTTCGTCAGCGCGATACCCGGCTGTTCGACGGCGCCGGTCGATTTCTGCTGCTGCTGCTTGGCTTTCGGTTCTTCCTGCGTCTTTGGCTGTTCGTCTACGGCCAACATGTCCATCAGGTCGTCGAGCCGACCCGGCATCGGTCTCGTCGAGCGGGCAACCTTGCCCCAGAGAATGCGATCTTCGGACGAAAGCTCTTTTTTCTTAGGCATGGCCGTATCGTGCCGCGGCCGCCTTGGGAACGAAAACATAGAAGTCGGCCGGATTACGAACTGCCCCGGCCCGTTCGCCCGCCTCGAAGCCGGAACCGGTGAAGATGTCACCGCGCGCTGGACCGACGATCGCCGACCCCGTGTCGAGAGCCAGCATCAGGCGCTGGAAGGGCTTTCCGTCATCGAGGCGTGTCAGGCTCTCGCTCGCAATATAAAAGGGCACACCAAAGGTATGGATCAGCCGATCCACCGCCAAGGAACGTCCCGGCTCGAGCGAGACCTTGGCAGCGGCGATCGGACCCAGGTGCTCGTCCTCGACCGCGGCCTCGCGGAAGAAGATAAACGACCGGTTGTGCCAGAGGACCTCATCGACGTCGTCCGGATGCGCCTCCAGCCAGTCGCGAATGCTCATCATCGACACGGTCGCGGCATCGATCTTGCCGCGTTCGATCAGCAGCTTGCCGACGGCTGAGAAATAGTGGCCGGTCTTGGCGGCATAAGTCACGCGGCGACGCGAACCATTCGGGAATAGGAGCCGCGCCGCACCCTGGACATGAACGAAGAAAACTTCGACCTTGGACTTCGCATAGGCGATCTCCAGGCCGCGGCCGGCAAGGTAGCCCTGCTCGATTGCCCGCCTGTCCGGATACTCGCTGATCCGGCCATCCTCGGAAAGACCAAAGGCGAAATAGGGATCCATCCCGTCGGGCCGGTTGGTATCGTCGATATCGACCAGATCCGCAGGGCGTCGGTAGAGCGGATAGCGATAGGTCTCGTCCGCTTCGGCGCGAACCTCAATTTCCGGTTCGTAGAAGGCGGTGACAAAGCCGGAACCGGCTTCCGGTTCGATCCGGAACGGTACGAAGTGCTTCTCGAAGAAAGCCCGTGCGCCGTCAGCTGTGTCGACGTCGGCTGACGAAGCCGAAAAGGCCGGCATAAGATCATCGACCGAGATCCCCATCGACCCGGTGCGATAGGGCTTGGTCGAGACATGCTTCTGACAGCGGCGCATCGCCGCTATCACCTTGGTCGGGTCGTCGTCCCGCCAGCCCGGAAGATCGTCGAAACTGACGGGTTCAAGTCGAAAGGACATCGTCACCACGGCCGCTCAATTTTCGGATTCGGTGGCGATCAGCTTCCAGTTCGGATCCCGCGAACGGATGTCGCGCGCAAAGGTCCAGAGATCGTTGACCTCGGCAACCGACTCGGCGTCGCCGTCGATCAGGCCACCCTGCTTGTCATAGGTCGCCGAAATCAGCTGGCTGACGATACGGACCGTGATGTTCTCTTCGCTGTCCTTCACTTCGGCGTGAATGATGTCGGCCTTGTCAATGCCGACGAAGGTGGACTTGACGACTTCGCCCTTGCGCTCGCGGTCGGTGATCGCCGCGTCGAAGCCTTCATAGACCTCGCGGGACAACAGGTTCTTCAGCGTCTTGCGGTCACCGTCAGCAAAGGCCATGACGATCATCTCGTAGGCCATCTTGGCGCCGTTGACGAATTCCTTGGGATCGAAGCTCGGATCAGCGTCGCTCAGCGCCCGAAGCTGGGTGTTCAACGTTGTGCCAGCCTTGGCGAAGGCATCGATCGATTCGTAACGACCCGCTTCTTCTTCCGCGCTCTCGCGTCGCGGCAATTGCACGACCTTGCCCTTGTCGCCGTTTTCCGGCCCCTGGCTCATGTCACGCGGCGAATAGGGATCGAATGGCGGCCGTTCGCTTCCTGTCCGGCGGCCCAAAACGCTGCGCAGTTGCAGGAAGATGACCACCGCGGCGATCAGGAAAAAAAACGTGATAAAGTCAAAAGAGCCCATTTCCACCCGGAACCGCTGTTAGAATTTCTCGTGGCTATTCCATATAGTCCGCAAGAATAGATCATTCAAATGGCGATGTCGCACCCTTACAGCACCGAACGTCTTTTAAGACGCACAAAGGTCGCTGTGGCGCTTTAGAGTTGCTGCATGTTTTGCTCTTAAGTCGGAGACGATTTAAGAGAACACCAGGTTTCATTTTCGGGCAGATTGATGCGCTCATTGCTTATTCCCCTTGTCATCTTCGGGCTCCCGCTCGCCGAGATCGCCGGTTTCGTCGTCGTCGGCCGAGAGATCGGACTTTGGATGACGCTGCTTCTGGTGCTTGCAAGCGCATTTGTGGGTGTGATCCTGCTCCGAGTCCAGGGATTTACCGTCATCCGCAGGATGCAGGATGCCACTCGCACCGGCAGTGACCCGGGCCGGGAGGTGATCGGCGGCGCCTTGCTGTTCGTTGCGGCGATCCTGCTCGTCGTACCGGGCTTCGTCAGCGACGTGATCGGTCTCCTCCTGTTTCTGCCCTTTGTCCGCAACGCGGTGGCGGCCTATCTGCGCAAGAGGATGGCGATCGTGACGGCGGCATCCGGGACGAACTGGTACCCACAAGACGACCCGCGGCAGCCACGACCCTCGACGCGCGTCATCGACCTTAACGAAGGCGAATTTTCGCGGAAGGACGACGATGATCCGCCGCAAGGTGGGGACCGCGATCGCCCCTAGACGAGGAGCGTTTGGCGGAATGCGCATCCGGCACTCTGTCGCCCACATTCCGGAGCATAATCTCGGCTTGGCGCTTTGGAGCAAAGGTACGCGCATCCGCCTGAAAGCGCCGGGTCCGCAGGGTTGTAAGCCCTAGGCCGAAATGCTAGATGGCCTCACCGAATTGATGTCGAGGAACCCTTATGACGACTGATACCGCATCCAACGGCAACGGCAGCGCGCAGCAGAGCCCGTCGCTGAACATCCTCGCCCAGTATATCAAGGACCTTTCCTTCGAAAACCCGGGCGCTCCGCGTTCGCTGCAGGCTCGTGACAAGGCGCCGTCGATCAACATCAACGTCAATGTCAACGCCAATCCGCTCGCAGAGAACGATTTCGACGTCGTTCTGTCACTGAACGCCGAAGCCAAGGACGGCGACCGTGTTCTCTTCAATGTCGAGCTCGCCTATGGCGGCGTCTTCCGCGTTGCAGGCTTCCCGCAGGAGCACATGCTGCCGCTGCTCTTCATCGAGTGCCCGCGCCTGCTGTTCCCGTTCGCGCGCCAGATCGTTGCCGACGCGACCCGCAACGGTGGCTTCCCGCCGCTGATGATCGACCCGATCGACTTCGCGCAGATGTTCGCGCAGCGCATGGCAGAAGAAAAGGTCCGTGCTCAGGTTTCGAACTCGAACGAAACCGCGAACTGATCGAAAATCAGAACGCTGAAACAATGAAGCCCGGCTCACGCCGGGCTTTTTTGATGCCTGATTATTCCTGGGGATCGTATTTTGCCCAGATCGCCTTGGAGCCGATCTTGGCAATCAGCGCAGCGTGAGCCGCAAGTTCGTCCTCCGACAGCCGGCTCGGCAGCGGACGCGGACGCTGGCCGATGACGATCGGCACATCATCGAGCTCGATCGACTGCCCCGCCGATTTCGTCGAGACAAGGCCGAGCGCTGCCTGACGACCACCGATCATCTCAATATAGACTTCGGCGAGCAGTTCGGAGTCGAGAAGAGCGCCGTGTTTCGCGCGGTGCGAATTGTCGATGCCGTAACGACGGCAAAGCGCATCGAGCGAGTTCGGCCCCATCGGATGCTTGCGGCGAGCAAGCGCCAATGTGTCCGTCACCCGATCGATGGCGATCGGCGGCAGTCCCAGACGCGCGAACTCGGCGTTGACGAAGCCCATGTCGAAGGTGGCGTTGTGGGCGACCCAACGCGCATCACCGAAGAAATCTAGGATCTCATCGACGACATCGGCGAAGGGCGGCTTGTCCTTCAGGAAGTCGTCGCTGATCCCGTGGATGGCGAGCGCATCCGGATGAACCTTGCGGCTGCCGGGATTGATGAAGATATGCAGCGTGCGGCCGGTCGGAAACTGGTTCTCGAGTTCGACACCGCCGATTTCGATCACCCGGTCCTCGCGATTGTCGAGGCCCGTCGTTTCCGTATCGAAGATGATCTCACGCATCCGCGTCTCCGTTTCTGGCTGCGAGTTCGTCGACGACGGCCTTCACCTGGCCGCGGGTGACGTCGAAACTGTCGCTGGTATCGATGATGTAGTCGGCGCGTTTACGCTTTTCGCTGTCCGGCACCTGCCGCGCAAGGATCATTGCGAGTTTTTCCTCTGTCATTCCCGGGCGCTTCAGCGCCCTTTCGCGCTGGAGCTCGGCCGAGCAGGTCACCACGACGACGCGGTCGACCCGTTTTTCCGCTTCCGTTTCAAACAGCAGCGGGATATCCAGGACGACAAAAGGCGCAGCCGTGGCCGCGTACTTTGCAAGGAATTCCTGTTCCTTCTTGCGCACGAGCGGATGTACGATCGCCTCGAGTTCGGACAGCCGTCCCGGCGCCTCCATGAGCTGGCGCGACAGTTCGGCTCGGTCAATCTCGCCGTCTTTCGTCGTTCCGGGAAAAGCCGCTTCAACCGCTGCAACCGCCTCGCCGCGATAAAGTTGGTGCACGACCTCGTCGGCATCGTTCACCGGAACGCCGAAATCACGGAACATCTGGGCCGTCGTCG
This sequence comes from Ensifer sp. Root278, assembly GCF_001429285.1. GTDB lineage: Bacteria > Pseudomonadota > Alphaproteobacteria > Rhizobiales > Rhizobiaceae > Ensifer. The sequence goes on along the minus strand of NZ_LMJJ01000023.1, from coordinate 493,771 downwards.
ACTTGCCCATGGCGATCGATCCCGTGAGCCCAAGGACAATCATCAGTGTCTTTCCATGTCATCGATGATGCGTTGTCGAAGCGTGGCGTCGACCGTCGGCCGACAGCCGAACCAGAGCTCGAAGCCGGGCACGGCCTGGTGCAGGAGCATGCCCAAACCGTCGACGATCGCAAAACCTTGCGCCTCTGCCTGCGCAAGGATCGGCGTCTTCAGGGGAACATAGACAATGTCCGTGACGACGGCGCTGGAAGCCATGACGCCGAAATCGAGCGAGGGCGCTTCGCTGCCATCCATGCCTAGTGACGTGGTGTTGATGAACAGGCCGGCACCCGCCATCACGTCTTTGAGCGCGCCCATCGGATGCGCTTCGACCGCCGGACCGAAACGATCGGCGAGTTCCTTCGCCCGCTCGACCGTCCGATTGATGACGTGGATCGTCTTGATGCCGCGATCACGGACGGCCTGAATGATCGCACGGCTGGCGCCGCCTGCGCCGAGGATGACTGCGGTCGACGTCTTGTCCCAGCCAGCCGCCCGCTCATCGAGATTGGCAACGAAGCCGCGGCCATCGGTGTTGGTGGCGTGCACCTCTCCATCCCTGAGCCAAAGCGTGTTGGCGGCGCCGAGCTCCTGGCTCAGCTCATCCGGCCGATCCGCCAGGCGACAGGCGAGCTCCTTGTGCGGGATGGTGACATTGCCGCCACAGAAGCCGGACGTTCCGTCCTTGAGGCTTTCGATGAAAGCGGAAAAATCTTCCGGCCTGACCTCGTGCGCGCGATAGCTGCCGGGTAGACCGAGCTCATTCAGCCAATAACCATGGATCAGAGGCGACCGGGAGTGCTTGATCGGATAGCCGGTGACGAAGGCGTGGTTAACAAATGTTTCACGTGAATCACGCATCGATCGTTCCCAGTTCACGAAGTTTGGCGAGCAGCGGCAGCATCGGAAGACCGAGGATGGTGAAGTAGTCGCCTTCGATCTTTTCGAACAGCTGGATCCCCTCGCCCTCCAGCTGATAGGCGCCGACGCTCGAAAGCGCCTTTTCGCCAACACGCTGCAAGTGGCGATCGACGAAACCTGCCGTCAGCGGCCGCACCGTCATGTGGGCGGAAGAAACGTGCCGCCAGACAACCTCTTCACCGCGCAAAAGCACGATGGCGCTGTTCAGGCGATGGGTCTTTCCGGACAGAGACAGCAAATGCTGAGCCGCTTCCGCCATGTCCTTCGGCTTATGATAGACCCGTGCTTCCAGAGACATGGTCTGGTCGGAGCCGATCACCAACGCGTCGCCGAAATGGCCGGCGACGTCGCGCGCCTTTGCCTCCGCCAGCGCGAGCGCTACAGTTTCGGGTGCCACACCGGCTTCTTCGAGTGGCTTTTCCAGCGCACGTTCATCGATCTTGGCTGCCTTCGCCTCGAAAACGAGGCCGGCATTTTCCAGGAGCGCACGTCGAAACGGGCTTGCCGAGGCCAGGACGAGCGAAAGATTCATCATGCAGGTTCCCGTATTGTTCGATTCGGGTCTAGCGCAGACGCGGACGCAGGGCAACGATTGCCGCCGCGGTTTCCTCGATCGAACGGCGGGTGACGTCGATGACCGGCCAATTGTTGCGGGCGCAAAGCGACCGGGCATATTTCAGTTCCTCGGTAATCGAGGCCTTGTCCGTATATTGATCGCCGTGAAAGCCCTGCGTCGTTCCGAGCACCCGGTGCTGGCGCACCTGCGAGATACGGTCGGCCGTGGCGATCAGGCCGACGACGAGCGGCTTCGTCGCCTCCATCAATCTTTCGGGTAGCGGCACGCCCGGAACGATCGGGATGTTGACCGTCTTGATGCCGCGGTTGGCGAGATAGATGCTGGTCGGCGTCTTCGACGTCCGGCTGATGCCGACCAGAACGACATCCGCCTCGTCGAAATCGGCGGGCAACTGACCGTCGTCATGGTCCATCGTGAAATTGAGCGCGTCGATGCGGGCGAAATACTCCGCATCCATCACGTGCTGGGCGCCCGAACGGCGGCGCGACGGCGATCCCAGATAGGACTGGAAGAGGTCGATGATCGGATCGAGCACCGAGACGCAAGGGACACCCATCTCGCGGCAACGCCGATCGATGACATCGGCGAGTTCGCGGTCGACAATCGTATAGAGCACGATGCCGGGCGCACCATCGATGGCGTCGAGGACCTGCAGCAACTGTTTGCGGTTGCGGATCAACGGATAGACATGCTCCAGCGCATGCGAGCTCTGAAACTGAGCGGCGGCGGCGCGTCCGGCAGCAATCAGAGTCTCGCCCGTCGAGTCCGAAATCAGGTGAAGGTGGAAGTAGTTTTTCTTGTTCTCCACGCAATTCTCCTGGTGCTGTTGATAAGCCGGGATGAAAGACAGCTAACGACGGGGCGCCGACCCAGGCAAGTGGAAAACTGCCGACTTATTCACAATTGGCGCTGTCGCGGAAACCGTTTCGGGGCAAATGTGGAAAAGACTCGCGACGATGACAAAGTGTCACGCGTATCAACCGCTTGTCCACAAGCGTGACCAAATCCGTGGTTCCGCTAACCGACTGAATCCAAATGCCTTTATTCGTCTCTCTGCACTGTTTTTCCAGATTGCCCAGATACTGTCCCATCGCGCGTTGTCCCGAGCGACAGCCGTGGACAAGTCAGTGGCTTGTTTTAATCCTTGATACCCACCGACTCTAAGAAATAGAAACCTTCTAAATATCTTTGATTTTATATTGGGAGAGATGATCCGTGACCGAAACGCGCAGAAAGGTTCTGGAGGTTTTGGCAGGGAAGACGGTGTCTCCTCCTCCGATCTGGCTGATGCGCCAGGCAGGCCGTTACCTGCCGGAGTACAGGGCTACACGGGCTACGGCCGGGAGCTTCCTCGATCTCTGTTACACACCCGATCTCGCAGTCGAGGTGACGCTGCAGCCGATCCGTCGATACGCTTTCGACGCTGCCATCCTCTTCTCCGATATCCTGGTCATTCCCGATGCTCTGAAACGCAATGTGCGCTTCGAGGAAGGCCACGGGCCACGAATGGATCCGATCGATGTCGACGGTATTTTGCGCCTGAAGCCGGAGGGCATCGCTGAGCACCTCCAGCCTGTCTTTGAGACGGTATCGCGGTTGCGCGCTGAACTTCCCGTCGAAACGACCCTGCTCGGTTTCTGTGGCGCTCCCTGGACGGTTGCGACCTATATGATCGCCGGACACGGGACGCCGGACCAGGCCCCTGCCCGCCTTTTCGCCTACCGCAACCCGGAAGCCTTCGATCATCTGCTGTCCTTCCTGGCGGATGTCTCGGCCGATTATCTCGTGCGGCAGATCGATGCCGGCGCCGATGCCGTGCAGATCTTCGATTCCTGGGCCGGCGTTCTCGGCGAGGAGGAATTCGCCCGTTACGCGGTCAAGCCGGTGCAGCGCATGATCGCTTCGGTCAGGGCGCAGCGGCCGCATGCAAAGATTATCGCCTTTGCAAAAGGCGCCGGTCAGTTGTTGAAGACTTATCGCCAGGCGACGGGCGCCGACGCCATCGGCCTTGACTGGACCGTGCCGCTTTCCTTTGCGAAGGATCTGCAGAAGGAAGGGCCGGTCCAGGGCAATCTCGATCCGATGCGGGTCGTGGCGGGCGGCATGGCGCTCGAGGAAGGCATCGATCGTATTCTCGATGCGCTTGGCCATGGGCCGCTGATCTTCAATCTCGGCCATGGCATCACGCCGCAGGCCGATCCGGATCACGTGTCGGCGCTGGTTGCGCGGGTTCGTGGAGCGCAATGATGGCCGAGAAGCAGACCGACTTAGCGCCCGGCAACAGGGCGCGGCTCAGGGCAACGATCGCGCTTGGTGCTTTCGTGGCGCTTCTCGTCGGTCTCTTCGTCTGGCGGCCGGATGATTTCTATCTCTGGATCAAGGCGTTGCATGTCATCGCGGTGATGTCATGGATGGCAGCCCTGCTCTACATGCCGCGCCTTTTCATCTACCACACCGACGCCGCGCCGGGCTCCGCGCAATCGGAAACCTTCAAGATGATGGAGATGCGGCTGCTGAAGGTGATCATGAACCCGGCGATGATGATCTCCTGGGTGCTCGGCCTCTACCTCGCCTGGAGCGTCTATGGCTTCCACGGCGGGTGGCTGCACGCCAAGCTGCTGTTCGTGGTGCTTTTGACGGCAGTCCACATGCGCTTCAGCCGTGGCGTTCGCGAATTTCAGCGTGACGAAAACAAGCACGATGCGCGCTATTGGCGGCTGATGAACGAGGCCCCGACGCTGCTGATGATTCTCATCGTGATCATGGTCGTGGTGAAGCCGTTCTGAATTTAATCGATTCGTGATTTGCAATAGTCGTTTCTAATTTGCGACAGCCCCTTGCAGGGTTTCACGTGAATCGCTATTTTCTGCCATCTCCTCTTCATGGCTTGTGACAAAGACAAGAGCCTGCCTCTTCCAGCCGCAGCTCCCCAACGAATACTCGCCATCTCTCCACTACCCATACCAAACATGGATCCTTCATGGCTGAAATGAAGCTACAAGAACTCAAGAACAAGACGCCGACCGATCTGCTCGCCTTTGCCGAGGAGCTCGAGGTGGAGAACGCCAGCACGATGCGCAAGCAGGAGCTGATGTTCGCGATCCTCAAGATGCTCGCGGCTCAGGATATCGAAATCATCGGCGAAGGCGTTGTTGAAGTGCTGCAGGATGGGTTCGGCTTTCTCCGGTCCGCGAATGCAAACTACCTTCCCGGCCCTGATGATATCTACATCTCGCCTTCCCAGATCCGCCGCTTCTCGCTGAAGACCGGCGACACGGTCGAGGGCCCGATCCGCGGACCGAAAGAAGGCGAGCGCTACTTCGCTCTCCTCAAAGTCAACACCATCAATTTCGACGATCCGGAAAAGATCCGTCACAAGGTTCACTTCGACAACCTGACGCCGCTCTATCCTAACGAGCGCTTCAAGATGGAACTCGAGGTTCCGACGTCGAAAGATCTCTCCGCCCGCGTCATCGATCTGGTGGCGCCGCTCGGCAAAGGCCAGCGCGGTCTGATCGTCGCACCGCCGCGCACCGGCAAGACGGTTCTGTTGCAGAACATCGCGCACTCGATCACCGCCAATCATCCGGAATGCTATCTGATCGTTCTTCTGATCGACGAGCGTCCGGAAGAAGTGACGGACATGCAGCGCTCGGTGAAGGGCGAAGTCGTTTCATCGACCTTCGACGAGCCGGCGACGCGCCACGTCCAGGTCGCCGAAATGGTGATCGAAAAGGCGAAGCGTCTTGTCGAACACGGCCGCGACGTCGTCATCCTGCTCGACTCGATCACCCGCCTCGGCCGCGCCTACAACACGGTTGTTCCGTCATCGGGCAAGGTCCTGACCGGTGGTGTCGACGCCAATGCGCTGCAGCGTCCGAAGCGCTTCTTCGGTGCCGCCCGTAACATCGAAGAGGGTGGCTCGCTGACGATTATCGCGACCGCGCTGATCGATACCGGCAGCCGCATGGACGAAGTCATCTTCGAAGAATTCAAGGGCACCGGCAACTCGGAAATCGTGCTCGACCGCAAGGTCGCCGACAAGCGCATCTTCCCGGCGATGGACATTCTCAAGTCCGGCACGCGTAAGGAGGACCTGCTGGTGCCGCGCCAGGATCTGCAGAAGATCTTCGTGCTCCGCCGCATCCTGGCGCCGATGGGCACGACCGACGCGATCGAGTTCCTCATCGACAAGCTCAAGCAGACGAAGAACAATGGCGATTTCTTCGACTCGATGAACACGTAAGACCCGTTCGATATCCGATTTCAAAGACCGGTCGACCTATCGTCGACCGGTCTTTTGTTTTCCCAGAACCTTATCCGGATTCTTCTTCCTCATTGATTCGGCTTCGCAACAATCTCGTTCTCTCCGGGATCTGGGAGAGGTGATCGCTCCGGCTGATTCACGTGAAACACACCGACGCTGTGAAACATGAGCGTGGCGGGACCTTGATATTTCGGCGCCGTTTCGGCATAAGCTCCCCGACCCTTTGAGATGCCGTTTCCATTCTGCGTGAGCACGCTCCGCGAAGAAAAAACGATCCGGTCTGGAACTTCGACGATCCCCATTGTTTCGACCAGCGAGGCGCCCTGCCGTCTCGGCGGTCTTTCCAGGTGAGCCAATGACAGCGATGCACACGATATATGCGCTTTCCAGCGGAGCCCTTCCCGCTGGTGTCGCGGTTGTGCGTGTCAGCGGCCAGCACACCGCAGCGGTGCTTGAGGCATTGTGTGGCGAGGCCCCATCACCGCGGATAGCGACGCTCAAATCGATTCGCTCTCGCAACGGTTTCGTGATCGATAGCGGCCTCGTTCTCTATTTCCCTGGTCCTGCCTCTTTCACGGGCGAGGACTGCGCCGAGTTTCAAATCCACGGCGGCCGCGCTGCGGTGAACGCCCTGCTCGAGGAGCTTTCGAAGTTCGAAGGGCTGCGCCACGCCGAAGCGGGTGAGTTTTCACGGCGCGCCTTCCAGAACGGCAAGTTGGATCTGGTGGAAGTCGAGGGTCTCGCTGACCTGATCGTTGCCGAGACCGAAATGCAGCGCCGCCTGGCGATCGAACACTCCGGCGGCGGGCAATCAAAAGTCTACGCGGCCTGGGCGAAGCGCCTGACGCATGCGCGGGCGATGATCGAAGCTGAACTCGACTTTGCTGACGAGGACGATGTGCCGGGCTCGGTGAGCGAACGCATCTGGCAGGACATGTCCGTGCTTGCACAGGAGATCGCCGCACACATCGCCGATGCGCCGATTGCCGAGATCATCCGTGATGGGCTGAAGATCGTCATCGCCGGTGAGCCGAACGCCGGAAAGTCCAGCTTGCTCAATGCACTGGCGCAGAGAGATATCGCGATCGTCACGGAAATTGCCGGGACAACGCGTGACGTGCTCTCGGTGGATCTTTCATTAGCCGGATTCTCAGTCAAGCTTTATGACACCGCCGGTCTGCGTGAAACCGAGGAACGTGTCGAGCAAGAGGGCATACGTCGCGCGCGAGAAGTTATCGAGCGAGCAGATTTGATCCTCCTCCTTTCGGAGACGGCGAGCGGCTTTGATTCTCTGTCCGATATCACATCTGACGGCACTGCCGTCTTGCGTGTAGCAACGAAGATAGATCGAGATGATCGGCAATGGTCTCCTGATGAAGCCGATGTTTTGATCTCGACCCGGACGGGTGAAGGCATGGATCGCCTACTGGATGAGATCGCCGCCCATCTCCCCGACCTCAGCGGTCGAACGTCCCTTGCCTTGCCTTCACGTCGCCGTCACGTCGATAGTCTCCGGCAGGCTCTTCGGGCAATCGAAGAGAGCTTGGCGGGGCAACATTACGGCCTGGACATCCGAGCAGAGCAGCTTCGTCTTGCCGGAGACGCGATTGGACGGATTACCGGGCGGGTGGATGTCGAGAACCTTTTGGATGTGATATTTTCCGAATTCTGTATCGGAAAATAGTCTGTGGAAACAACGATACAACGTTTGCGAGTCCTTCGTTGTGTTTCACGTGAAACGATTCGTGCCGGTGCAAAGGTGTGCTGGCTTGGAGATATGAGCAATGACCCAGTATGATGTTATCGTCATTGGCGGTGGACATGCCGGTTGCGAGGCGGCTGCCGCGGCTGCACGTCTCGGCGCCAACACGGCACTGATCACGCACAAGGCGTCGACCATCGGCGTGATGTCCTGCAATCCAGCGATTGGTGGATTGGGCAAGGGCCATCTCGTGCGCGAGATCGATGCCATGGATGGTCTGATGGGTCGGGTCGCCGATGCCGGCGGGATTCAGTTTCGCCTGCTCAACCGTCGCAAGGGCCCGGCTGTCCGCGGTCCGCGCACGCAGGCCGACCGGCGCCTTTATCGCGAAGCCATGCAGCGCGAAATAAGCGGCATTGCCAACCTCACGGTGGTTGAGGGTGACGCCTTCGACTTGATCGAGAGCGATGGCAAGGTCAGCGGTGTCGTCATGAAGGACAGCCGGACGTTTGCATCGACGTCCGTGGTTTTGACGACCGGCACCTTTCTGAAGGGGCTGATCCATATCGGCGACCAGAAGATCCCGGCTGGCCGCGTTGGTGAAGAACCCTCTGTTGGGCTTTCGGCGACACTGCTGCGCTATGGTCTGAAGCTGGGACGTCTGAAGACCGGTACGCCGGCACGCCTGGATGGGCGCACGATCGATTGGGACAGTGTCGGCCGACAAGGTCCCGACGAGGATCCTGTACCGTTCTCCTTCATGACCGACCGCATTCTGAACCGTCAGATTGATTGCGGCGTGACGCGCACGACCGAGGCCACCCACAAGATCATCGCCGACAATATCGGAAAGTCCGCGATGTATTCGGGTCAGATCGAAGGCGTCGGTCCGCGCTATTGCCCGTCGATCGAAGATAAGATCGTGCGTTTTGGCGAGCGCGACGGTCATCAGATCTTCTTGGAGCCGGAAGGCCTCGACGATGACACCATCTATCCGAATGGGATCTCGACCTCATTGCCGGCTGATACCCAGGAGGCGTTCATTCGAACAATTCCGGGATTGGAGAATGTGGCGATCCTGCAGCCCGGCTATGCCATCGAGTATGACCATGTGGATCCGCGCGAGTTGAACGCGACGCTGGCGGTGCGCAAGATGCCCGGCCTGTTCCTGGCAGGGCAGATCAACGGGACGACAGGTTACGAAGAAGCCGGCGCCCAGGGGCTGGTCGCGGGCCTGAATGCGGCGCTGCTGGCGACCGGTCGGCCCGAGGTGATCTTCAGCCGCACCAACTCCTATATCGGCGTCATGATCGACGACCTGACGTCGCGCGGCATTACCGAGCCTTACCGCATGTTTACATCTCGAGCGGAGTATCGTTTGTCGCTGCGCGCTGATAATGCCGATGCGCGACTGACGCCATTGGCGATGGAACTCGGCTGTATTTCAGATGCGCGCCGCGACCGCTTTACCGACTGGCAAGTACAGTTCGATGATGGACGGCAACTGTTGAAGAGCCTCTCGGTGACGCCAGCCGAAGGCAATCGTCATGGCCTGAAGCTGAACCAGGATGGCCAGCGGCGCACCGCCTTTGAAATCCTCTCCTATCTGGATCAATCGATTTCCGCCTTGGTGCCGATCTGGCCGGAGCTGTCGTCGATTGGTTCACGGGTCGTCGAGGCGCTGGAAATTGACGCCGCCTATGCGGTCTATATGGACAGGCAGGCGGCGGATATTGCAGGCATTCGCCGCGAGGAAAATCTGGTGATCCCTGAAGGCTTTGACTTTGACAGGCTGTCGGGATTGTCCAATGAGTTGAAGCAGAAGCTGAAGCAGCATGCCCCGCGCAATCTGTCGCAGGTGATGAAGGTTGATGGCATGACGCCCGCCGCCGCATCGCTGATCCTTGCCTGGCTGAAGCGTCAAAACGGAAGCGCAGAACGCGAAGAAAAGGCAAGTGCACAATGAAAACGAGTCCAATCGATGTGTTGAACGGACTGCGTGTTTCACGTGAAACGAATGAACGCCTGGAGCACTTTGCCCGCCTTTTTCAGAAGTGGGCGAAGTCGATCAATCTCGTAGCGCCTTCGACGATTGAGGATCTATGGCGCCGCCATATCGTTGATAGCTTGCAGCTTGTACAGTTGTCGCCCGAGCCAAAGACCTGGGTTGATCTGGGAAGCGGCGGCGGCTTCCCGGGCATCATTACGGCGATCTATCTCTCGGAGTGCGCTGACGGCTGGGTGCATCTCGTCGAAAGCAACAAAAAGAAAGCCGCATTCTTGCGAGTCGCCTTGGCCGAAACGGGCGCGCGTGGCTCCGTTCACCCGATTCGAATCGAAGAAGCCGGCAAGGTGATTCCGCACGCCGACGCGGTTTCGGCGCGGGCCTTGGCCGATTTGACGCTCTTGCTCGACTACTCTGCGCCGTGGTTGCTGGCAGATGAGCGCAAAACGGTCGCCTATTTCCACAAAGGGCGGGATTACCAGCGCGAAATCGACAAAGCCATTGGCCGCTATCAGTTCGATCTGGTAAAACATCCAAGCGTCGTCGAGCCGGACTCTGTTGTGCTCGAGATCGCAAATCTATCACGCAAGGTTCAGTGATCGGCGAGCGGAAACATGTTTGGCGCAAGAAATCGGATCATCACAATCGCAAATCAGAAAGGTGGAGTCGGTAAAACGACGACCGCCATCAATCTGGCGACTGCTCTCGCGGCAATCGGCGAACGAGTCCTCATCGTCGATCTCGATCCGCAAGGCAATGCCAGCACCGGTCTGGGTATTCAGCGGCGCGATCGGAACCTCTCATCCTATGAGCTGATGATGGGCTCGCACGGGATCAACGAGATAGCACAGCAAACCGCTGTGCCGAATCTTTCGATTGTGCCTTCGACCATGGATCTTCTCGGCGTCGAGATGGAGATTTCTCAGGAACCGGACCGGGTCTTCCGCCTGCGCAAAGCTTTGGTCAGCCCGGCGGCGATGGAGTACTCCTATGTGCTCGTCGATTGCCCGCCGTCGTTCAATCTCCTGACGATGAATGCCATGGCCGCAGCGCATTCCGTGCTGGTGCCGTTGCAGTGCGAGTTCTTCGCGCTGGAAGGTCTCAGCCAGCTGTTGGAAACTGTGGATCAGGTTCGCCGATCGGTGAATCCGTCGCTGGATATACAGGGTATCGTGCTGACGATGTTCGACTCGCGCAACAATCTCGCCCAGCAGGTCGTCAGTGATGTCCGGACCCATCTTGGCGACAAGGTCTATCACACGCTCATTCCGCGCAATGTTCGCGTTTCCGAGGCGCCGTCCTATGGCAAGCCTGCGATTCTCTATGATCTGAAATGCGCTGGAAGCCAGGCCTATCTGCAGTTGGCATCGGAAGTGATTCAGCGTGAACGCCAGCGCAAGGCTGCATAATCATTTCGGTAGCGTAATTTAAATCGGGTGACGATATGAACGACGATAGCTCGAAGAGACGGCTTGGTCGCGGACTGGCCGCGTTGATCGGCGAGATGGATCAACCGCTGCAGGCAGGTGCTTCCGCCCCTGCCCCGGTCAACCCGGACCGGCGTGTGCCGATTGAGTTCGTGTCGCGCAACCCGCGCAACCCGCGCCGGCAGTTCGACGAAGCCGAACTTCAGGATCTCGCCAATTCGATTCGTCAGCACGGCATCGTTCAGCCTGTTGTCGCTCGCACGATCGGCGCCGACCGCTACGAGATCATCGCCGGCGAACGTCGTTGGCGGGCGGCACAGTTAGCCGGATTCACCGAGATTCCGGTCATTATCCGTGACGTTGACGATCGCACGGCGCTCGAGATCGCGATCGTCGAAAACGTTCAGCGCTCGGATCTCAACCCGCTCGACGAGGCGCTCGGCTATGAGCAGTTGATTGCCGAGCACGGTTATACGCAGAACGATCTCGGCGAAATTATCGGCAAGAGCCGCAGCCACGTCGCCAACAGCCTGAGACTGCTGAAATTGCCGGAACCGGTGCGCGACATGCTGTCGGAAGGCGCGCTGTCTGCCGGGCATGCGCGCGCGCTGATTCCCACGTCGGATCCGGCGGCGCTGGCCCGCACGATCGTCTCCAAGGGGCTTTCGGTGCGTGATGCCGAGCGCATCGCCCAGAACGATATCCGCGCACAGAACGACCCGAATTTCGGCAAGACGGCACGCCGCGACGAGAAGGATGCGGACACGCTGGCGCTTGAACGCACCCTGTCGGACAGCCTTGGCCTCGAGGTGACCGTCAATCACAAGGCTTCCGGCGGCCATCTTCGCATCGCTTACAAGACGCTCGATCAGCTTGAGGAAATCTGCCGGCTGCTCGAGCGCCGCTGAGCGCTTACAAACGGCATTGTGAGAACAATCGAGAGGCGCGCCCTGCAAACAAGGGCGCGCGCCTTAATATATTGATTTCTCTAATCTTTCTGCGCGAATGGACCAGATTCAAAGGGATCGCCTCCAAGGACGTGGATCCATGCGTGTAAAGAGGCAATTCCAGCTAGGAAATGAAGGAAGCAAGCGACCTCAGCCGGCTGAATTCCCCTGGGCCGAACGCATCAACGCCGTGCGGATTGCACCGCGATCGCCATGAGGTTCTGCAAGACCAGGCTTTCTTCGAGGCTGGCGCGGCTGCGGCTTTGGAAGATGGTTGTCTGCAGGCGATTGAGTTCACGGCGTATCGCCGGCGCCGTCCATTGCTTCAGCGCGGCCTCGACGATCGGTTTGCGTCGGAAATGCAGACCACGCCCGAGCGTCGCAATCACTTGCCCTGCCTGTTGACGACTGGCGTCCATTTCGGCGCGCATCACGTCGAGCTGCTGGAACTGTCGCAGACAGGCCTGCAGTACCAGAAACGCCGGGGTCTTCGAGGTCGTGATCTTTTGCATCGCGTGCAGCAGGCCATCGAGATCGCCCTTGAGCACCGCATCGACCGCGTCATCGACGGAAATGGCGCTGGCATCGCCGACGATGTCGAGCACGTCCTCCTCGTCCACGGCCGTCTTCCCACGGCAGTAAAGGGCGAGCTTGCGCAGCTCGTTGCGTGACGCCAGACGGTCGCCGCCGAGAGCGTCCACCAGGCGCGCACGGGCGGCCGGCGTGATTCCCAGCTTCTCGTCGCCAAGTTCCTTATCAATCAAGGCCTGCAGGCCGCGAACGTCATCACTGTAGCAGGCGATACAGGCAACAGAGCGGGCCGTCTCGCCGATCTTGCGAAGGGCGGCACCCTTCTTCAGGTCACCGGCCTCGACGATCACAGAGCTGCCTGAGGGCGGCTCGGCCGCCAAAAGCTGCATCGCGTCGACGAGTGACTTCTCGTTGGCTGCTCCCCGCACCCAGATGAGCTTCTCACCGCCAAACAGGCCGATGGAATTGACCTCGTCCAGCAGCCGGCCGGGCGATTGCGCCAGCTCGCTGACATCGAGCTTCAGGACGGAAAAGGGATCATCCAGTGGCACGCCGCAGCGCGCGGCGAGTGCGGACGCACGCTCGGATACGAGCCCGCGATCGGGCCCGTAGAGAATGAACAGCCGGTAGACCCCGACGGACTTCTGGAGGAAGGAGTCGAATTCGTGCGACTTGACTTCGCTCATCCCGACACCGGACTAGCGACTGAGGGCCGCGGCAACATCAGCCCGGATCAGCTCGGCCAATTCCTTTGCGGCGCGGTTTTCGCCATCGCGCACGGCGCGCACCTTGGCAAATTCCTGGACGGAGAAGTCGACAAGCGCGACCGCCGTGCGGTTGCCAGACTTGATCGTCTCGCCCGTTCCGATCTTCGTCAGGTTGTAGTCCGCCTTGACGACGATGCGTCCGGCGCTTGCCCGATCCACGCGGTCCTTGTTCTGATCATAGAGCACGCCCATGGCGCGGCTCGTGACGTCCAGCGACAGGTGATATTGCGGGTTTACCGGTTCGCCCTGCCCGCCCGCCACAAGGAAGATCAGCGCGTTGCGGACTTCCTGTTCGACGCGCTCGTCGGCATCGGAGATCTCGATCGCCGCCAGCGCCGTCGACGTACCGACAGGATCGGAGTAGAGCGGCCTGACCTGGCAGCCGGCGAGCGCGGTCAGCAAAAGAACACCTGCCAGCACCGGAAACGACCGGATACGGGAGCCAGCTCTATCAGACAACGACATTGACGATCCTCTGGGGCACGACGATGATTTTCTTGGGGCTGCTGCCGTTGAGCGCGGACTTGACGGCATCGAGCGCCAGGACGGCGCTTTCGATCGCACTCTGATCCGCATCGCGGGCGATTGTCAAATCGGCGCGCTTCTTGCCGTTGATCTGCACGGGAAGGGTAATTTCGTTCTCGACAACCAGCGCAGGATTGAACGTCGGCCAGCCGCGCTCCGCGATCAGCCCCCCGCCGCCGATTTCGCGCCAGCATTCCTCGGCGAGGTGCGGCGTCATCGGTGCAATCAGGCTGACCAGGATCGTCGTGGCGTCCTTTACAGCGCTCGCGAGCGCTGCGTCCGCCTTGCCGGCGGCAACCTGTGTCAGCGGTGCGGCAAGCGTGTTCACGAGCTCATAGATCCGCGCCACGGCCTTGTTGAAGGCCAGCTTGTCATAATCCGCCTCGACCGCGCGCAGCGTCTTGTGCGCGGCCTGAGAAACGGCAAGGGCCTCGCCTTCAAGCGCCGGTACGGCTTCGATCCCGCGCAGCTTTTCGGCCGCCTCGCTGATCAAGCGCCATACGCGCTGGACGAAGCGATGTGATCCTTCGACACCGGCTTCGGACCAGATGACGTCACGATCCGGCGGCGAATCGGAGAGAACGAAGAAGCGCGCGGTATCGGCGCCATAGGAAGCGATGATGTCGTCGGGATCGACGACGTTCTTCTTCGACTTCGACATCTTCTCGATCGAGCCGATGGCGATTTCCTCGCCGGTCTCGAGCAGCACGGCGCGGCGGCGTCCGTCGATTTCCTCGATGCGGATCTCGGCCGGGGTCACCCATTCGCGCTGGGCACCCTCGCCGCGGCTATAGGTTTCGTGCACGACCATGCCCTGGGTGAAGAGACCCTTGAACGGCTCGTCGAGCGCGACATGACCGGTCGCCTTCATCGCGCGGGTGAAGAAGCGCGAGTAGAGCAGGTGCAGGATCGCGTGCTCGATGCCGCCGATATATTGATCCACCGGCAGCCAATGGTTGGCGACCTTGGGGTCGGTCGGATTGTCTTCCCACGGCGCGGTGAAGCGGGTGAAGTACCAGGACGAATCGACGAAGGTGTCCATCGTGTCCGTCTCGCGCCGGGCATCCTTGCCGCAATGCGGGCAGGCAACGTGGCGCCAGGTCGGGTGACGGTCGAGCGGATTGCCCGGCTTGTCGAAGGTGACGTCCGGCGGCAGAATGACCGGCAGGTCGGCCTTCGGAACCGGCACGACACCGCAGTCATCACAATGGATGACGGGGATCGGGCAGCCCCAATAGCGCTGACGCGAAATGCCCCAGTCGCGCAGGCGGAAGTTCACCTTGCGCTCGGCGCTCGGCGCGCCGTCGAGCGTTTCCTGCTCGAGCTTCGAGGCGACTGTCTCAAATGCCTCTTCCGTCGACAGGCCGTCGAGGAAGCGCGAGTTGATCATCACGCCGTCGCCGATATAGGCCTCGTCGCCGATGGCGAAGGTTGCGGCATCGCCGTCCTTCGGCATAACGACCGGAACAACCGGCAGGTCGTATTTGCGGGCGAAGTCGAGGTCGCGCTGGTCACCGGAGGGGCAGCCGAAGATGGCGCCCGTGCCGTAGTCCATCAGTACGAAATTTGCGACATAAACAGGCAGTTCCCAGCTCGGATCGAGCGGGTGCTTGGCGCGAATGCCGGTATCGATGCCCTTCTTTTCTGCCGTTTCCAGCGCGGCGAGCGAGGTGCCGGCGCGGCGGCACTCCTCGCAGAAGGCATCGACTTCCGGATTGGTCGCCGCCGCCTGCCTAGCCAGCGGATGGTCGGCAGCGATCGCCAGGAAGGAAGCGCCGAAGAGCGTGTCCGGACGGGTCGTGTAGACGGTCAGCTCGGTCGCGTCACCGGCGGTGCCTTCGACCAGCTCCCAACGCAGCGACAGGCCTTCGGAGCGACCGATCCAGTTCTTCTGCATCAGGCGCACCTTCTCGGGCCACTGATCCAGCGTGTCCAGCGCGTCGAGCAGTTCCTGGCTGAAGTCGGTGATGCGGAAGAACCACTGCGTCAGTTCGCGCTGTTCGACCAGCGCGCCCGAGCGCCAGCCGCGGCCGTCGATCACCTGCTCGTTGGCGAGCACGGTGTTGTCGACCGGGTCCCAGTTGACCTTGGACTGCTTGCGGTAAACGAGGCCCTTTTCCAGGAAGTCCAGGAACAGATGCTGCTGGCGCTGGTAGTAGGCGGGGTCACAGGTCGCGAATTCGCGGTTCCAGTCGAGCGACAGGCCCATGACCTTAAGCTGCGCCTTCATCGAAGCGATGTTCTGGTAGGTCCAGCTCGCTGGATGCACACCACGCTCCATGGCGGCGTTCTCGGCCGGCATGCCGAAGGCGTCCCAGCCCATCGGGTGCAGCACGTTGAAGCCGCGGGCACGCTTGTACCGCGCCACCACGTCACCCATGGTGTAGTTGCGCACGTGGCCCATATGGATGCGGCCCGACGGATAGGGGAACATCTCTAGCACGTAGTACTTTTCGCGCGGATCGTCGTTCTCGGTCTGGAAGACCTCGTTCTTTTCCCATTCCTGCTGCCAACGGGGCTCGGCATCACGCGGATTGTATCGTTCGCTAGACATGTCTTTTCGATGTTCCGGAAGTTCTGCGGCGCATAGGGCGCGCCTCATGATAGTTGGGGTGACCTTCACCACGAAACCGTCTGACGGTCAAGTTTTTGAAGGGTTTGCCGCGACACTTTGGCGGATTTGCGCCCGTCATGAGGGTGGCGGTCTTGGCAAGCCGATCAACTTTGCCTAATCCGCTCGGTGAGTGGTTTGAGAAATCCGTTTCGGAGAAAAGGTCCATGGAAGTCCAAGAGCGATTGCAGGATGTCGTGAGCCGGATTCAGGCGGCAGAGAAGTCTGCTCATCGCGCCAAGGGTGCAGCCACGCTGGTCGCCGTGTCCAAAACCTTCGACGCCGATGCAATCCGGCTGGTGATTTCCGCAGGCCAGCGGGTCTTCGGAGAGAACCGGGTTCAGGAAGCGCAAGGCAAGTGGCCGGTGCTGAAGGCTGAAACGCCCAGCCTCGAACTGCACCTGATCGGCCCGCTGCAGTCGAACAAGGCGGCTGAGGCAGTCGCCCTTTTCGACGTCATCGAGACGGTCGATCGTGAGAAGATTGCCCGCGCGCTCTCCGCAGAGATGCAGAAGCAGGGCCGGAACCTCAGGCTCTACGTTCAGGTCAACACCGGGCTGGAGCCGCAGAAGGCCGGCATCCCACCGGAGGAGACGGTCGCTTTTGTCGATCTCTGCCGCCAGGAGCTGGGTCTGCAGATAGAGGGGCTGATGTGCATTCCGCCGGTCGAGGAAAATCCCGGCCCGCATTTCGCCCTGCTCGCCAAGCTGGCCGCCGCCTGCAAGCTCGAGAAGCTGTCGATGGGCATGTCCGGCGATTTCGAGACGGCGGTGCAGTTCGGCGCCACCAGCGTCCGTGTCGGTTCGGCCATTTTCGGCGCGCGATAACGCCATTTCGCCGCATTACGCTTTCGTCGGGGTTCCCCTGCCCACCCATTAGCCTATCCTTGTGCACGAGGAGGCCGGACATGTCCGGCAAATGCATAGGGAGGAACGGAAATGGCGAGTCGCTATTCCGAAGTGTACGCCGCCTGGAAGGCGGATCCGCAAGGCTTCTGGTCCGGTGCTGCCGACGCCATCGACTGGTACGAGCGTCCGCAGCGTGCATTCGATGCTGCGGCGGGGACCTACGGGCACTGGTATGCCGGTGGCTCGACGAACACCTGCTACAATTGTCTCGACCGTCATGTCGAAGCGGGGCGTGGCGAGCAGGTCGCCTTTATCTATGACAGTCCGGTCACCGGGCGGGTCGAGCGCATCTCCTATGCGGCATTGCTTGCCGATGTGGCGGCATTGGCTGCCGTCTATCGGAAGCTCGGTGTTGGCAAGGGTGATCGCATCATCATCTACATGCCGATGATCCCACAGGCGGCGGTTGCCATGCTGGCCGCCGCCCGGATCGGCGCCGTGCATTCCGTGGTCTTCGGCGGTTTTGCCGCCAACGAACTGGCGGTGCGCATCGACGATTGCCAGGCGAAGCTCGTGGTTTCCGCAAGCTGCGGCATCGAACCCGGTCGAACCGTCGCCTATAAGCCGCTGCTCGACGCGGCGCTGGAGATCGCGACCCACAAGCCGGCGCATTGCCTCGTCTTCCAACGGGAAATGGCGGAAGCGGAGATGATGGAGGGGCGCGACATTGATTTCGCATCGGCGCTGGCCTCCGCGAAGCAGGCGGGTGAAGAGGTCGGATGCACACCCGTCGCCTCCACCGATCCGCTTTATGTGCTTTATACGTCGGGCACGACCGGCCAGCCCAAGGGCGTGGTGCGCGACAATGGCGGCCACATGGTTGCGCTCAAATGGTCCATGGAGAACTTCTTCGGCGTCCAGCCGGGAGAGGTATTCTGGGCCGCCTCCGATATCGGCTGGGTCGTCGGCCACTCCTATATCGTCTATGGCCCGCTCCTCAACGGCAGCACCTCGATCCTCTTCGAGGGCAAGCCGGTCGGCACGCCTGACCCCGGAACCTATTGGCGGATCATTGCCGAGCATGGCGTCGTGGTGATGTTCACGGCGCCGACCGCTCTGCGCGCGATCCGCAAGGACGATCCCGACGCGTCCTATGTCGGCCGCTATGACCTGTCGCGCTTCCGCGCGTTGTTCCTTGCCGGTGAGCGGGCGGATCCGGATACGATCCGCTGGGCGGAGAAAGCGCTTGGGGTGCCTGTTATCGACCACTGGTGGCAGACGGAGACCGGTTGGCCCGTGGCCGGCAATCCCATGGGCCTCGGCCTGCTGCCGGTCAAGTACGGTTCTCCGGCGGTCCCACTGCCGGGGTATGATGTCCAGATTCTCGACGATGCCGGACATCCGGTCGGCCCGGGCACGCTCGGCAATGTCGTCGTAAAACTGCCGCTGCCGCCCGGCTGTCTGCCGACGCTCTGGAATGCCGACCATCGTTTCCGCGCGGCCTATCTCGAAGAATTCCCCGGTTACTACAAGACCGCCGATGCCGGCTATCTCGACGAGGATGGTTACATCTTCATCATGGCGCGCACCGACGACATCATCAACGTCGCCGGTCACCGCCTCTCGACCGGGGCAATGGAGGAAGTCTGCGCCAGCCATCCTGATGTCGCCGAATGCGCTGTGATCGGGATAGCCGATGATTTGAAGGGTCAGGTGCCAGCGGG
Source organism: Ensifer sp. Root278 (assembly GCF_001429285.1). Classification (GTDB taxonomy): domain Bacteria; phylum Pseudomonadota; class Alphaproteobacteria; order Rhizobiales; family Rhizobiaceae; genus Ensifer. The sequence goes on along the minus strand of NZ_LMJJ01000023.1, from coordinate 474,880 downwards.
CTTCCTCGTCATCAATTCCAATGTTTCCCGTGAAACGTCGGAGATCGAACGCGAAGTAATCAGCCTCGTGCGCGAGCGCATCGGGCCGGTGGCGGCCTTCCGCCTGGCGATTTGCGTCAAGCGACTACCGAAGACGCGGTCGGGCAAGATCCTGCGGGCGACGATCCAGAAGATTGCCGATCGCCAACCCTGGAAAATGCCGGCGACGATCGACGATCCGGTTATCCTGGACGAGATCACGTTGGCGCTGCATGGCCGGGGAATCGGCATCTAGCGACTTCCTGAGCCGGCTTATAATGTGAGCGCCACTGCGCTTGCATCAAGACCTGACGACGGTCGCGAACCAGTCGCTGAAGATTGACACTGCCTTTGAGCGCGCGGTCTTGGTGATGAGAAAATAGCTCTCGTCTTCGAGAGTGGCGATGTCGGAGAGGATCACGAGGTCGCTACTTTCGATTTCGCGCCGGAAGACCTCGACCGGACAAAGGGCCACGCCATGGCCGGCGATGACGGCCGTGGCGAGAAGGTTGAAGTCCTGGAAGATGGGGCCTCGCAGGCTTTGTCCCGTCGTCACCCCTGCCCTGGCGAACCAATCGCGCCAGCGCGAGGTTGTCTCGTCGTGCAGCAGATCGGCGGAAGCGATCGCCTGCACTGCCCTCAACTCACCTTTCCGTTCGATGTAACGGGGGCTCGCAACTGGCCGATTGATTCGCGAAAACAGCCGGTCTGACCGCGTCCCTTCGCTCGTATCGGCGCCGAGAGTGATGAGGATATCACAGCCGGTTTCGCGCAATTGCTGTTCGGCCATGGCGTAGACGACCTTGACGTCGACCTCGGGATGACGGCCGAGAAATTCACCGAGTGCCGGTATCAGCCAGCGGGTGGCGATCGAGGGAATACAGGCGACGCTCACTTGCGCCTTGGCATTCAGCCGCAGCAACTCGGTTTCCGCGGCGATGCGCTCGAATGCCGAGGTCAGCGCTGCTGCCAGGCTCTCGGCTTCCGCCGCCAGCCGCACACCACGTTTCTCCCGCACGAACAGCGGCCGGCCGAACCACTCCTCCAGCAGCCGGATCTGGTGGCTGACGGCCGCATGCGTCACGTGCAGTTCGTCGCCGGCACGGGAGAAACTTGCCAAACGCGCCGCGGCTTCGAAGGCGCGCAGCATGCCAAGTGGTGGCATCATCATCTGTAAATTTTCCTCATCAATCCCTTGAGGAATCGTCGTTTGATTGGGTGCCGCTGTCAACGGATACTGGGACTATCCCGGTAGCGGGTCGGAATCCTCACCCGAAAACATTAGAAATCCTTACAGATGGAGAGAGCCATGTTCGTGCGCAGCCTGCAGCAGATCGAAGCAACCGATCATTTCGTCGAATGGGGCAGCGGCACCAGTCATCGGCTGCTTACCGAGAAGGATGGCATGGGCTTCACCGTCTGCCACACCGTGGTGCGCGCCGGCACGGTGTCTCTGCTCGAGTACCGCAATCATCTGGAGGCCTGCTACTGCATCGCCGGCCACGGCGAGGTCGAGGACATGCAGGGCAAGATCTTCCCGATCAACAAGGGCGACATCTACGTGCTGGACCAGCACGACAAACACTATCTGCGCGGCGGCAAGGGCGAGGATCTGATCCTCGTCAGCATCTTCAATCCGCCGCTTAAAGGGACCGAGCGCCACAACCTCAACGATCCATCCGGTTCGGCTTACTGAACACATATTGAACGCTGGCCAACAAAAAAGCCCGGATCGACGATCCGGGCTTTTTTCATCGAGCTGGACGGCGATCAATAGTGATCGTCTTCGTCCTCGTCCTTGCGGTCCGACTTCAGCGACTTGAGCTTGGCGAAGACGGCATCGGCGTCGATTTCCTTCTCTTCCTCACGCTCGTAGCTGAAGCCCAGCTTTTCGGTCTCCTGAGCCGATTCCAGCGTCTGGCCGAGTTCGGCAGCTGTCGGCAGCGGGCGGCCCTTGGAGGCGCGTTCGACTTCGAGGTCGAGGTCGATCTGCGAGCAGAGGCCGAGGGTCACCGGATCCATCGGCGTCAAGTTGGCGGAGTTCCAGTGGGTGCGCTCGCGGATCTGTTCGATCGTCGACTTGGTCGTGCCGACGAGGCGCGAAATCTGCGCGTCCTTCAACTCGGGATGGTTGCGAACGAGCCAGAGAATGGCGTTGGGGCGATCCTGGCGCTTGGAAACCGGGGTGTACCGCGGACCTTTACGCTTCGAGTCGGGAACGCGGACCTTCGGCTCGGAAAGCTTCAGCTTGTGGTTGGGGTTTCCTTCTGCGCGAGCGATCTCGTCACGCGAAAGCTGGCCCGTGGCAATCGGGTCGAGGCCCTTGATGCCCTGCGCGGATTCACCGTCGGCGATCGCCTTTACTTCAAGCGGGTGCAGCTTGCAAAACTGCGCGATCTGGTCGAAGGACAGCGCGGTATTGTCAACGAGCCAGACGGCTGTTGCCTTGGGCATAAGCAGTTGCTGAGCCATGGATATAGTCCTTTTGTCCGCCGCGCCGGTGTCGCGGGCCGTGGAGTCTACCACTGATTTCCGGGAAATGTGGGCCTCTATACCGTCCTTGTCTCAAAATTGCAATTCTTCAGTTCCAAATGTCCTTTTGTCTAATTGCGGCGGGCATTTGACCTGCTATGTATGTCCGCGAAACGGGCTGGCCCTGGGAGTGGCGAGCCGCACTAGGAATGCGTAGGGAGGAAAATATGTCCGCCAAAATCTATCCGGTGTTGAAGTCTGCCAAGAGCCGGACGCTGCTCGACAATGCCACTTACCTGAAGTGGTATGAGGAGAGTGTTTCGGACCCGGCAAAGTTCTGGGGCAAACACGGCAAACGGATCGATTGGTTCAAGCCCTACACCAAGGTCAAGAACACCTCCTTCAAGGGCAAGGTTTCGATCAAGTGGTATGAAGACGGCCTCACCAACGTCTCCTACAACTGTATCGACCGCCACCTGAAGACGCATGGCGAGAAGACGGCGATTATCTGGGAAGGTGACAACCCCTATATCGACAAGAAGATCACCTACAACCAGCTCTACGAGCAGGTTTGTCGCCTCGCCAACGTGCTGAAGAAGCATGGCGTCAAGAAGGGCGACCGCGTCACCATCTACATGCCGATGATCCCGGAAGCGGCCTATGCGATGCTCGCCTGCGCCCGCATCGGTGCGATCCATTCGGTCGTCTTTGGCGGCTTCTCGCCGGACGCGCTTGCCGGCCGTATCGTCGACTGCGAATCCACCTTCGTCATCACCTGCGATGAGGGCGTGCGCGGCGGCAAGCCGGTACCGCTCAAGGAAAACACCGACACGGCGATCGACATCGCGGCCAAGCAGCATGTCATCGTCAACAAGGTGCTCGTGGTCCGCCGCACCGGCGGCAAGACCGCCTGGGCGCCGGGTCGCGACCTCTGGTATCACCAGGAAATCGCGACTGTGAAGCCGCATTGCGAGCCGGCGAAGATGAAGGCGGAAGATCCGTTGTTCATCCTCTATACCTCGGGTTCGACCGGCAAGCCGAAGGGCGTGCTGCACACGACCGGCGGTTACCTCGTCTATGCGTCGATGACGCATGAATATGTCTTCGACTACCGCGACGGCGAAGTCTACTGGTGCACGGCCGACGTCGGCTGGGTCACCGGCCACTCCTATATCGTCTACGGCCCGCTGGCGAATGCGGCGACGACCGTAATGTTCGAAGGTGTCCCGAATTTCCCGGATGCCGGGCGCTTCTGGGAAGTGGTCGAAAAGCACAAGGTCAACGTCTTCTACACGGCGCCGACGGCGATCCGCTCGCTGATGGGTGCCGGTGACGACTTCGTCAAGCGCTCGTCGCGCTCGTCGCTCCGCCTGCTCGGCTCGGTCGGCGAGCCGATCAACCCGGAAGCCTGGGAGTGGTACTACAACGTCGTCGGCGAGCAGAAGTCGCCGATCGTCGATACCTGGTGGCAGACGGAGACCGGTGGCATCCTGATCACGCCGCTGCCGGGCGCAACCGATCTGAAGCCCGGTTCCGCCACCCGGCCGTTCTTCGGCGTGCAGCCGCAGCTGGTCGACAATGAAGGAAACGTACTTGAGGGTGCTGCTGACGGCAACCTCTGCATCACCGACAGCTGGCCCGGCCAGATGCGCACGATCTACGGCGACCACGCGCGCTTCGGCCAGACCTACTTCGCCACCTACAAGGGCAAGTATTTCACCGGTGACGGCTGCCGTCGCGATGAGGACGGCTATTACTGGATCACCGGTCGCGTCGACGACGTTCTCAATGTTTCCGGCCACCGTCTCGGAACGGCAGAAGTCGAATCGGCGCTGGTATCGCATCACCTCGTCTCGGAAGCGGCAGTTGTCGGCTATCCGCATCCGATCAAGGGCCAGGGCATCTACTGCTATGTTTCGCTGATGGCCGGCGAAATCGGCAATGACGATCTTCGCGCTGCTTTGGTGAAGCACGTCCGTTCGGAAATCGGACCGATCGCCACGCCGGACAAGATCCAGTTCGCACCGGGCCTGCCGAAGACCCGCTCTGGCAAGATCATGCGACGCATCCTGCGCAAGATCGCCGAAGACGATTTCGGCGCGCTCGGCGATACTTCGACGCTCGCCGATCCGGCCGTCGTCGACGACCTCATCGCCAATCGTCAGAACAAGGCCTGATCTCTTGCGGCCGCTACGAGCCCACTGGGTGTGTAGCGGCCGTTTCGACTGAAACAAATAAGGTTTGCACGTGATTTGCGGTGTCGCTGCACGCAGTGCTCTGCACCTGTGGCGATTTAGTGAGCCGGATTCAGTTCGCAGCTAAGGGGCCGGCGGCTTGCCGCCTCAAGCTTAGAAGTCGATCGCCCGACCCTTGATCTCCCAGTCGCCGTAGCGGGCAGGATCTTCACCGCCGCGTCCGCCGATCTCTGGTGGCAATTCCTTCTTCTCTTCCGCCTGACGCCGCTCTTCGGCTTCCTTCAGCGCGCGCATGGCTGCGGGCGGCAGTGGCCGTTTCGGGCGATCGGGAGCGTTGTCATTGTCGTTCTGCATCTGAACGGTATCCGGATTCGAGCATCAATATTGAAGAACGGGGCATTTGCACCCATCATATAGGATGCCGTTCACACAACGGGAACCCTGATTCACGTGAAACATCGACGATCCGGAGACTTAGATGAACCTTGTCCGCACCGCCATGCTGCTTGCAGTCATGACCGCCCTGTTCATGGCGGTGGGCTTCGTCATCGGCGGACGCGGCGGCATGATGATCGCCTTCGTCATGGCCGCGGGCATGAACTTCTTCTCGTACTGGAACTCCGACAAGATGGTGCTGCGCATATATCGCGCCCAGGAAGTCGATGAGCGCAGTGCGCCGGAGTACTACGGCATCGTGCGTGACCTTGCCCGGAATGCCGGTCTGCCGATGCCGCGCGTCTATGTGATCGACAGCCCCCAGCCGAATGCCTTCGCCACCGGTCGCAATCCCGAAAATGCCGCGGTTGCCGCCTCCACCGGCCTGCTGCATGCGCTGAACTATGATGAAGTGGCGGGCGTCATGGCGCACGAACTGGCGCACGTGCAGAACCGTGATACGCTCACGATGACGCTGACGGCGACGCTTGCCGGCGCGATCTCGATGCTCGGCAACTTTGCCTTCTTCTTCGGCGGCAACCGTGAAAACAACAATCCGCTCGGTTTCATCGGCACGCTGGTCGCCATGATCGTGGCGCCGATGGCGGCGATGCTGGTGCAGATGGCGATCAGCCGTACCCGTGAATACTCGGCTGACCGGCGCGGCGCCGAGATCTGCGGCAAGCCCATGGCGCTGGCCTCGGCGCTGCAGAAGATTGCCGGTGCGGCGCAGCAGATTCACAATGACGACGCCGAACGCAATCCGGCGACGGCGCATATGTTCATCATCAACCCGCTCTCCGGCGAGCGGATGGACAACCTGTTCTCGACCCATCCGAACACCGAAAACCGGATTGCGGCCCTGCAGCAGATGGCCCAGGAAATGTCTTCGGTCTCGACGCCGCCGGTTCGGGCTGATAATCCGGTGCGCAAATCGCGCTCTGTACCCTCTACCGGTTGGGGTCGCGGTGGTTCCGAACCACCCAAAGGTCCCTGGTCCTGATGTCCGCAGATAACAAGAACGATTCACCCCCGAAACGATCGCACCGAAACGGCGCCGCAGCGAAATCGAAAAAAGCCGCCGATTCGCCTCGCGGCCCGGAAAAACCGGGGCTGAAAGCACGTCAGGCCGCCGCCAAGATTCTCGGCGCGGTGATCGACCGCAAGACGTCGCTCGACGGCATGCTCGACAGCGAGCACGGCAATCCGGCCTATCGCGAACTCAGTGAGGCCGACCGTGCTCTGGTGCGGGCGATCCTGAACTCAGGGCTTCGCCATCTCCCGCGCATCCAGGCCGCCATCAATTCGCTGCTGCAGACGCCTTTGCCGGAGGGCGCGCGCGCGCTTGATCATGTGCTTGCCGTCGCGACAGCGCAGATCCTCTATCTCGATGTGCCTGATCATTCGGCCGTCGACCTCGCCGTCGAGCAGGCGCAGGCGGATCCCCGCAATCGGCGTTTCGCCAATCTCGTGAATGCTGTTCTTCGGCGCCTGTCACGTGAAAAGGATGCCCTTCTCGAAGGTATGCGTGATGTCCCGGCGATGCCAGATTGGTTCTTCGAGCGCCTGGTCGCCCGCTATGGCGCTGGGCCAGCGCAACAGATCGCAGATGCGCAGCTGACGCCGGCGGCAATCGATTTGTCGGTCAAGTCTGAACCCGCAGCTTGGGCCGAGCGTCTTGGTGGCATCGTCTTGCCGACAGGTTCGGTCCGTCTCGGCGCATTCTCTGGCTCCATCCCTTCCTTAGCCGGATTCGACGATGGCGCCTGGTGGGTTCAGGATGCTGCAGCGTCGATACCGGCGCGGCTGTTCGGCGACCTCAGCGGCAAGCGGGTCGTCGATCTCTGTGCCGCGCCGGGCGGCAAGACCGCACAGCTCATCCTTGCCGGCGCCGAAGTGACGGCGCTTGATCAGTCCGGCAGCCGTCTGCGTCGGCTGAAGGGCAATCTGAAGCGGCTTGGCCTGGAGGCGGAGACGAAGGAAGTCAACATGGCCGACTTCCAGCCGGAAACGCTATTCGATGCGGCCCTGCTCGATGCACCCTGCTCTTCCACCGGCACGACACGTCGTCACCCCGACGTGCTGTGGACCAAGGGGCCGGAGGATATCGCAAAGCTCGCCGCCTTGCAGGAGCGGCTGCTCCGCCATGCGCTCACCGTCGTCAAGCCCGGCGGTGTCGTCGTCTTTTCCAATTGCTCTCTCGATCCGCTCGAAGGCGAAGAGGTTGTTGAGCGAGTTGTTGGTTCCAGTGCTCATTATGAGCGGGTTGCGATTTCGGCTGCGGACTGGCCGGGGCTGGAGGACGCAATCACGCCGCTCGGCGAAATGCGCACCACGCCGGCGATGTTCCCGCTCGACGCGCCCTTTGCCAGTGGTCTCGACGGCTTCTACGCGGCGGTGATTCGCCGCAAATAGCTGCGCCAACCGAAGTTGTGTCGGGCAAAACAGGGCTCAAGGCCCTGTTTTGCCGCGTCATTTGACGCTTTGGCGCCAGAGGCCTATCAAAGATGACAGGATTGATAAAAGTTTAACGGTCTCTCTGGCACCATGCGGCGGCTGGCGCGAGACCATCGCCCGTTCAGATGTTGAGCGGTCGTGCCAGAAATGAGGAAACCGGCGGCCTTGATGTTGTTTTCCGGCAGGCGGAGGCTTTCTTACCTGTATGTGCGTGAAGGCTGGCGCCGGGTGTCGCGCCGGCTGTCGATCGGCCGCGTCTCCACTTTGCGTTTTACTGGCTCGACGCCCAACCGCCTGATCGTCGCGCCGACCGATCTTAGAGCCGTCGATCCCTTTGTTGCCGAAGAAATTCTCGCCGGCCGTTTCCCGCTTGCCGGCCGCGTTGTCGATACGGAAGGCGAGTCGCCGTTCGAGATCGACCTGCCGTCGCGCGAGTTCGCGGCGCGTCTCCACTCCTTCGGCTGGCTGAGGCACCTGCGTGCGATCCGCGAGGATGCCGGCTATGTGCGTTTGCGCCAGATCGTCGACGACTGGATCGCCACCCACGGCCGCGATCTCGGCGGCATTGCCTGGGATCCGGATATCATCGCCCAGCGCATCATTGCCTGGCTTTCCCACTCGCCCGTTGTTTTGCGCAATGCGGAGCATGGTTTCTATCGCCGTTTCCTGAAGAGTCTGGCGCTTCAGGTGCGCTACCTGCGCCACATCGCAGAGACGGTGCGCGATGGCGAGGCGAGGCTTCGGGTGCGGCTTGCGCTTGCCATGGCGTCGGTCGCCATGCCAGCTTCGCCGAGCGCCATTCGCAAAGCCTCGCGCCATCTCGACCTCGAACTCGATCGCCAGATCCTGCCGGATGGCAGCCATTGCTCGCGCAGCCCGCGGGCCGGGCTCGAATTGCTGCTCGATCTGCTGCCGCTTCGGCAGACCTACGTCAATCTCGGCCATGACGTGCCGTCGCGGCTGATCCCCTGCATCGACCGCATGTATCCGGCCCTGCGCTTTTTCCGCCATCAGGGCGGCGAGCTCGCGCTGTTCAACGGCGCGACGTCGGTCCTGGCGCACGAACTGGCCTCGGTGCTGCGTTATGACGAGACCGCAGGCGAACCGTTCCGTTCGCTGCCCCATGCGCATTACGAGCGTCTGGCGATCGAGAACACGGTCGTCATCATGGATACCGGCCGGCCGCTTTCCGTCGATCTCTCGCGCAGCGCCCATGCCGGCTGCCTGTCCTTCGAAATGTCGTCGGGCAAGACGCGCTTCGTCGTCAATTCCGGTGCCCCGAAATTTGCCGGCGACCGTTTCCGGCAGATGTCGCGCACGACCGCAGCGCATTCCACTGTCACCGTCAACGACACGTCCTCTTCGCGCTTCTCGCAGTCCCGTTTCCTGGGGCCGATCATGACGACAGGCGTTTCGAAGGTAACGGTGGCACGGAAAGACGAGCCTGGCGGGCTGGAGTCGGTGACGGCAAGTCATGACGGTTATCTTGCGGCCTTCGACCTGGTCCACGAACGCGACATCGGCGTCCTGAACGGCGGCCGCATGATCCGTGGCCGCGACCGGCTGTCGCGGGCCGATGGCAGTGATCCGGACGACGGCAATACGGCAACGGCTGTCGCGCGTTTCCACATTCATCCGGCCGTGGGCATCCGCCAGAATAATGCGCGCGAGATCTTTCTGACCGCGCCGGATGGCGAAATCTGGCTCTTTGCCTGCCAGGACGGAGAGCTTGCGGTGGAGGAGGACATCTTCTTTGCCGATCCTTCGGGCATCCGCGCGTCGTCGCAACTGACCGTAACCTTCGCCGTCGCCCGTCAGCCGGAGATCCAGTGGACCTTCTCGCGCGCGAACTGAGGTGCTTATTTTAGCGCTACCGTCTCGTGGAGGTTCCTTCTCCAGACAAGCTATGCTAACGGGCAGCCATCCCAACCGCCGGAGCTTCTTCCCGGGCGTCCGGCGCCGCCAAAGGAGCATGGTGATGGCTGTCGCCTCGAAGAAAATCCCCGCACCGAACGAGGTTACGGTTCGCACCGCCCTCCTCTCCGTGTCCGATAAAGCAGGCGTCGTCGATCTGGCGCGTGCTCTTCACGAAAAGGGCATCCGGCTCGTATCGACCGGCGGCACGCACAAGGCGCTCTCGGAGGCCGGCCTACCGGTGAGCGACGTTTCCGAACTGACCGGCTTCCCCGAGGTCATGGATGGCCGCGTGAAGACGTTGCATCCGGGCGTTCACGGCGGTCTTCTGGCGATCCGCGACGACGCCGACCACGTTGCCGCCATGTCGACGCACGGTATCACTGCGATCGACCTCGCAATCATCAACCTCTATCCCTTTGAAGAGGTCCGCGCCAAGGGCGGCGATTATCCGACGACGGTCGAAAACATCGACATCGGCGGCCCGGCAATGATCCGCGCCTCGGCCAAGAACCATGCCTATGTGACGATCGTCACCGATCCGGCCGACTATCCGGTTCTTCTGGAAGAGCTTGCTGCCGGCAAGACGACCTATGCCTTCCGCCAGAAGATGGCGGCCAAGGCCTATGCCCGCACCGCGGCTTACGATGCAGCCATCTCCAACTGGTTCGCCGAGGCGCTCGATACGCCGATGCCGCGCCACCGGGTAATCGGCGGCGTGCTCAAGGAAGAGATGCGCTACGGCGAGAACCCGCATCAGAAGGCCGGGTTCTATCTCACCGGCGAGAACCGCCCGGGCGTCGCCACGGCAACGCTGCTGCAGGGCAAGCAGCTCTCCTACAACAACATCAACGACACGGACGCGGCCTTCGAACTGGTCGCCGAATTCCTACCCGAGAAGGCGCCGGCCTGCGCCATCATCAAGCACGCCAACCCCTGCGGCGTTGCGACGGCGCCGACGCTGGCGGAAGCCTATCGCCGGGCGCTTGCCTGCGATTCCACCTCGGCTTTTGGCGGCATCATTGCGCTCAACCAGGAGCTCGATGCCGAAACGGCGGAAGAAATCGTCAAGCTCTTCACCGAAGTGATCATCGCACCGTCTGTCAGCGATGCGGCCAAGGCGGTCATCGCCCGCAAGCCGAACCTGCGGCTGCTTTCGACCGGCGGCCTGCCGGACCCGCGCATCCCCGGTCTTGCCGCCAAAACCGTTTCCGGCGGCCTGCTGGTCCAGACGCGCGACAACGGCATGGTCGAAGATCTCGAGCTCAAGGTCGTGACCAAGCGCGCGCCGACGGCCCAGGAACTCGAGGACATGAAGTTCGCCTTCAAGGTGGCCAAGCACGTGAAGTCGAACGCGATCGTCTATGCCAAGGATGGCCAGACCGCCGGCATCGGCGCCGGCCAGATGAGCCGCGTCGATTCCGCCCGCATCGCTGCGATCAAGGCCGAGGAGGCGGCGAAGGCGCTCGGTCTCGCAACGCCGCTCACCAAGGGCTCCGCTGTCGCCTCCGAAGCCTTCCTGCCCTTTGCTGACGGTCTGCTGTCAGCGACCGCGGCGGGTGCCACCGCCGTCATCCAGCCGGGCGGCTCGATGCGTGACGAAGAGGTGATTGCCGCTGCCAACGAGCACGGCGTTGCCATGGTCTTCACCGGCATGCGCCACTTCCGCCACTAGAGCAGTTCCAGGAAAGTGTGAAACGGTTTTCCGTCCGGAATTGCGTAATTTCAAAGACTTAGATCACTTCAGTGTTTCGATGAAACAATGAAATGATCTAAGGCGCGTGAACGACAAGTCAGAGGCCGTCGCGTCCGAAGGATGCGGCGGTTTTTTTGCGCCCGTCGTCAGCCGGATAGGGCGTGCGCAGGAGGATCAACAGGCCAACGACCAGAAACGCGATGAGGGCCATCATGCCGATGCGGGCCGAACCGGTGGCAAGTGTGATCGTCGCGACCGAGGCAGGGGCAAGGAACGACGTGGCGCGGCCGGAAAGCGCATAGAGACCGAAGTAGCGCCCGGCCTCGTCCAGGCTGACGCTGCGGGCAAGATATGAACGCGACGAGGCCTGAACCGGGCCGAAGGCTATGCCAACCAAGAGGCCATAGAGGATGTAGGCCTTCTCAGCCGCCGTGCCGAACAGGCCCCCGGTATCCTCCGTCGACAGCGGCATGAGACCGAACAGGGTGAAGCCCGGGCCGGTCGAGACGATGCCGATCGTTGCCAATGTCAGGCAGATCAGGCTGGCAGTGACGATGACCTTGGAGCCGAGCCGCGTATCAAGCCTGCTTGCATAGAGGCAGCCGCCGATGGCGACGACGTTCAAGATGATGCCGTAGATGCCGAGTTCCAGCGTCCGCCAGCCAAACATTGCGGCGGCGAAGGTGCCGCCAAGCGCCAGAAGGCCGTTGACGCCATCCTGGAAGATCATGCGCGCGATGAGGAAGCGCAGAATGCCCGTTCTTTCCTTGAGTTCGCCGAGCGTGCCCTTCAATTCCCGAAGGCCGGTGACGGTTGCCTTGCCAAGCGACATGGTCGCCTTAGTCGCATCCGGGGTGAACAGGAACATCGGCAGGATGAAGACGAGGTACCAAAGCGCCGAGATCGGGCCGGTGATGCGCGCATCCTCTCCCTTGGCAGGATCGAGACCAAACAACGGATCGATGCCGGCTGCCGTCTTGCCGGTCTCGGGGCTGCCGGCAAGGAGTGCCACGACGGCGATCAACACGATCATGCCGCCGAGGTAGCCGAGCCCCCAGGCGATGTTGGAGATGCGGCCGACGTCTTTCTCCGGGACGAGGCGGGGCATCATCGAATCGTTGAAGACGATCGAGAACTCGGCCGCGATGCTTGCGAGGATCATGAAGATCGCCGGGTAGAGGATCGGCGAGCCTGGGGCTGCGAACCAAAGCATAGCCAGCGATATGATCTTGATGACCGCGAAGAAGGCGATCCAGGGTTTGCGCGGCCCGGTCGCGTCGGCAATCGAGCCGAGAACCGGTGAAAGGATCGCGATGATGATGCCGGAAACGGTGAGTGTGTAGCCCCACATCGCCTGGCCGACGGCGTGATCCTCCGTCAGTCGCGAGACGAAATAGGGGCCGAAGATGAAGGTGGTGATGACCGTGAAGAAGGGTTGCGCCGCCCAGTCGAACAGCATCCAGCCAGCGATGCCCGCGCGCGACGCCCGCGGTTGTTCCTCAGTCCTCTCGGCCGAAATCTGCAAGGTCCCCTCCCGAAACGACTGCGCCGCGCGTCCTCTCGAACGCGCGGCGCAGCCTATCTTCAATCCCACCGATTCCAAAAGGTCCAGAGCAGGATGCGGACGAAAAAACTGCCCGCATCTGCATTTGTCCCGTTCAGGCGGGTCGGTTCCATCCAACCCGCGCCGATCGGTACGGGATAAACTGTCTTACTTCGCCCTACCGCGTGCGAGGTCATTGAGCAGACCAGCAGCAACGGTGATCTTGGCGAGCGTCGTTTCGCCCTTCTCGGTCAGGAGCCGCAGCTGGCCCGTCGCCTGGGCGACACGGACGCGTTCGGCCTCTTCCCAGGCGGCTACCGGATTGCGGTCCTTCTTCTGCTCGCGCAGCGCTGCCGCGGTGATATCCCGCCGCGCGGCGGCGATATCGGATACGGCTCGCGATAGAGCCATTGCCTCGAACTGCTCCGTTGCCGGAACACGATCGGACGCCGCAAGCAGGCGGTTGATCCGAAGCGTATCGGTGACGGCGAAGTAGCCCTGGGCCGTGCGGCTCAGCGTTTCACCGGTTTCAGCGGCAATCTGCATGATCTCGGGCACGAGCGTCATCAACGCCAGTTCCGAAATCTCCTCGGCGAGCTTGACGGGTACCCCGCCCTCGACGAAGGCAGCCGTCTTCAACCGGGCCTCTTCAGCACTCTCGCCGGAGACAGCGGTCCGCATGGTAGCGCGCAGCTTCTGCAGGCCGTCGCCGAGGCGCGATACGGCTTCGGAGACCGAGCCGGTCGCTGCATGGGTCCGCAGCGCCCGCTCGGTGACGAGCGTGAAGATGCGGCCGACTTCCTGGTAGAGGATGTTCTGCAGGCCGCCGCCGATCTTGTTGTCGAGTGCGTCGATCTCGTCATAGATGCGCGGCAGGTCGAAGCCGTCGAGCGCCAGCACAGCGGCCTTGACGACGTCGGCCGAGAAGAAGCCGGTCGCATCCGTCAGCGTCGAGACGAAAGCCGGGCCACCGCGGTTGATGACCTCGTTGGCGAGGATCGTCGCGATGATTTCGCGGCGCAGGCGATGGCCGTGAATGTCGCCGGCATAGGTCTTGCGCATCTTCGCCGGGAAGTAGCGCTCCAGCGTTGCCGTGAAGTACGGATCGTCGGGCAGTTCGCTCGCGATCAGTTCATCGAAGAGAACGAGCTTGGAGTAGGAAAGCAACACGCCGATTTCCGCGCGGGTCAACGGCTTGCCTGCCTGGTAGCGCTCGGTCATCGCCTGGTCGGTCGGCAGCGTCTCGACCTTGCGGTTGAGATGGCCGTCGGCCTCGAGGCGCGTCATGAGCCGGCCAAGCGTCGTCCGGTTTCCGAGTCCTTGCATCGCGGTCAGCGAGATCGCCAGCGATTGCTCGTAGTTGTTGCGCAGCACCAGATGGCCCACTTCCTCGGTCATCGAGGCGAGCAGCGTATTGCGCTTCGGGCGGGTCAGGCGACCATCGCGCATGGCCGAAGCAAGCGCGATCTTGATGTTGACCTCGACGTCGGAGGAGTTGACGCCGGCCGAGTTGTCGATGGCGTCCGAGTTGCAGCGGCCGCCATTGAGGCCGAAGCCGATGCGGCCCTTCTGGGTAACGCCCAGGTTAGCGCCCTCGCCGATGACGCGGGCGCGGACCTCTTCGGCCGTCACACGGATGGCATCGTTGGCGCGGTCGCCGACTTCCGCATCCGTTTCGTTGCTGCCGCGGATGTAGGTGCCGATGCCGCCGAACCATAGCAGATCGACCTGGTTCTTCAGGATCGCATTCATGATCTCGAAGGGCGTTGCCTTCTGCTTGTCGAGGCCGATGGCGGCCATCGCCTGAGGCGTGAGCGTCACCGACTTTTCGGCACGCGAGATGATCATCGCGCCCTCGGAGAGCGTCTTGCGGTCATAGTCCTGCCAGCTCGAACGCGGCAGAGCGAACATGCGCGTGCGCTCGGCGAACGAGGCATCGATATCCGGATTCGGATCGATGAAGATGTCGCGGTGGTCGAAGGCCGCGATCAGGCGGATCTTCTCCGAGAGCAGCATGCCGTTGCCGAAGACGTCACCGGACATGTCGCCGACGCCGGCAACGGTGAAGGGCGTCGTCTGGATGTCGATGTCCATCTCGCGGAAGTGCCGCTTGACGGTCTCCCAGGCGCCGCGGGCGGTGATGCCCATCTTCTTGTGGTCGTAGCCGGCGGAGCCGCCCGAGGCGAAGGCGTCGTCAAGCCAGAAGCCCGCTTCCTGCGCCAGGCCGTTGGCCGTGTCGGAGAAGGTCGCAGTGCCCTTGTCGGCGGCAACGACGAAATAGGGGTCGTCGCCATCGCGGCGCAGCGTATCGGCGGGCGGCACGATATCCTGGCCGACGATGTTGTCAGTCACCGAAAGCAGAGTGCGGATGTAAGTCTTGTAGGCTTCGGTACCGGCCCTGAAGACCTCATCACGGGTGCCGCCGACCGGGAGTTGCTTCGGATAGAAGCCGCCCTTGGCGCCAACCGGCACGATGACGGCGTTCTTGACCTGCTGCGCCTTGACGAGGCCAAGCACTTCCGTGCGGTAGTCCTGGGCGCGGTCCGACCAACGCAGGCCGCCACGGGCGACCTTGCCGAAGCGCAGGTGCACGCCCTCGACCTCGGTGCCGTAGACGAAGATTTCGCGGAACGGACGCGGTTCCGGCAGGCCGTCGAGCTGCTTCGGGTCAAGCTTGAAAGCGAGAACCGCGCGCGGCTTGCCGTCGGCGCCATGCTGGAAGTAGTTGGTCCGGAGCGTTGCTTCGATCGCGTTGACGTAGCGGCGAAGGATGCGGTCCTCGTCGAGGCTCGGAACGGCAGACAGCGCGTCCTCGATCGCGGAAAGCAGGGCGCTGCACTTCTTGGCACGCGGCTTTTCCTCGAGCTTCGGATCCATCCGGGTCACGAACAGCTTGAAGATATCGGCGGCGATCGCCGGATACTTGTTCAGCGTGTCAGCGATATAGCCCTGCGAATAGGTGATGCCGGCCTGGCGCAGATAGCGGGAATAGGCGCGCAGCACCGTGACTTCGCGGGCATTGAGGCCCGCAAGCAGGATCAGCCGGTTGAAGTTGTCGTCCTCGATCGTGCCGTTCCAGGCGGCGAGGAAGGCTTCCTCCAGCGCCGCACCCGACTTTTCGAGATTGAGCGCATGCCCGTCGCGATGGATCAGCTCCATGTCGTGCAGCACGACGCGGTGCTTGTCCTCGCCGTGCCTGCCGACATTGAGGTCGTAGGTCTGTTCGCTGATGACCCGGAAGCCGAGGTTTTCCAGCAGCGGCACGCGGCGCGACAGCGACACGGGCTCGCCGGCATGGAAGATCTTCAGCTCGGCCGTGTCAGGACGGTTGACCGGGCGGTTATAGTTGTAGAACGAGATCCGGATCGGATCTTCCGCCTTGCAGGCGGCAATGTCTGCAAGGTCGGCATAGGCTTCCGCCGGCGTGAAGAACGACTGGTAGGCGCCGTCGACATCAAGCTCGATGCCGTCCTTACGGGCGAGAAGGTCGAACCGATCGATCCAGCGCGTGACGATGCCGCGAACGGCCTCTTCAAGCTTGGCCTGCGGAATGCGCGGGGTCTTGCCGCTGGTGCGGCCTATGATGAAGTGCACGCGCGCCAGTCCGCCTTCGGGGAAGGCCGGGTAATAGGCCGAAACGCGGCCGTCATAGGCGGTCTTCAGGTAGTCGCCGATCTTTTCGCGTACGTCGGAATCATATTGTTCGCGCGGCACGAAGACGATGACCGAGACAAAGCGGTCGAAATGGTCGATGCGCGGCAGGACGCGGATGCGCGGCCGGTCGCCGAGTTCGTTGATCTGTTCGCAGAAGGCGGCGAGCAGACCGACATCGATCTGGAAGAGGTCGTCGCGCGGATAGGATTCGAGCGTGTTGTCCAGCATCTTGCCGGAGTGGCTCTGCGGGTCGTAGCCGAAATGGTCGACGATCTTCTCGATCTTGTGGCGCAGCAACGGGATTTCAGCCGCCTGGCGGGTATAGGCCGAGGAAGTGAACAGGCCGACGATGCGCAACTCGCCGGCGACATTGCCGTCGGCATCGAAGCGCTTGATGCCGATATAGTCCATATAGGCCCGGCGATGGACGACCGATTTCACGTTGGCCTTGGTGACGATCAGGAAATCGGGGCCGTCGAGGAAGGCGAGGATTTCCGGCGTGGTCAGTACTGCGTCCTTGCCCTGGCGCAGAACGCGCACGTCGGGGTTGGAGAGGATGCCGAGGCCCCTGCCCTTGCCGCGCTCGACCGTCGCCTTTCCGCCCTTGCCCGAGTAGGTATACTCGCGCATGCCGATAAAGGTGAAGTTGTTGTCGCGCAGCCAGCGAAGGAAGGCGAGCGCCTCATCACGGTCGCTTTTCTTGCGCGAGGCGTTGTAGGCCTCGAGTTCCTGCACGGCCTGGTCGAGCAGCGCCGTCATCGCCGGCCAGTCGTGTACCGTCTGGTGTACCTGCTCCAGCACGTCGCGGATGCGGTTGCTGAGCTGCTCGGCTTCGACGGGCGCCAGCTTCGTCAAGTGGATCTGGATGTGGCTGACGCGGTGCGCCGGATCGCTTGCCTCTTCCGGATCGAAGAGTTTTACCGGCTTGCCCGGTTCCTTGACCAGGATGGGATGGATCGCAAGGTGGATATCGCGGTGCGTGCTGGTGATTTCCCCCATGACCGAATCATAGAGGAACGGCATGTTGTGTTCTGTGATCGCGATGATCGAAACCTCGGTGCCACCCGGCGCGACGCCGGCGACGGTTTCGACCGAAACTTGCGGCTTGCCGCCATCCCAGCGGGCGAGTTCACGATGCGCATGGGCTGCAATCAGCGCCAGCATGTCCGCCGAATAAAGATCGAGGTCATCGTTGCTGGCCCCACCGAAGAGGCTCTCCGGCGCCAGCGCGTCGACGCCCAGTTTGATGGCGGCCGCCTTTGCTGCGTCGATGTGTCTGTCCCGCTTCGGATTGTATTTCACGCCCATGAAGTCTCTCCCACTCATGATAGGCCAAACCCTATCAGAACCATGGCTAATGGCGACCGCTTTTTACGCCGATTTCGGCAAAATCGAGCCGAAAATTGGAGAATTTCACGTGAAAACAGCTTAAATCCATTTAAATCGAAGGCAATTTCGCGAAAATTGCTCGAAAATCGATGAAAAAGCACGAAAACGCCAGCGGCTTCCACCGGACCTATCTGCCATCGCCTGTTGACAGGGCGGTGACAGTCGGGTGATCAGAGTTTGTAGACCGAAGGATTGGACTCGTCGATGCCCGAAATGCCCTCCCTGCCCGGCGCCGTCATCGTCATCTCGAGCCATGTCGTGCGTGGCAAGGTCGGCAACCGGGCCGCGGTGTTCGCGTTGGAGACGCTGGGGCATCCGGTCTGGGCACTGCCGACAGTCATTCTTCCCTGGCATCCCGGACACGGGCGCTCGACCCGCGTCACCATTTCAGACGCGGATTTCCAGTCGATGATCGACGATCTCATTGCCGCGCCCTGGGTCGGGGAGGTGCGCGCCGTGCTTTCGGGCTATCTCGGATCGCCCGGTCAGGCCGAAGGTGTCGCGCGGTTGGTGACGGCTTTTAGGGAACGTAATCCCAAGCTGATCTACGCTTGCGATCCCGTCATTGGCGACGCCGGCGGGCTCTATGTTCCGGAGGCGACCGCGACGGCCATCCGTGACCAGCTGCTGCCGCTCGCCAACCTGGCGACGCCGAACCGCTTCGAGCTCGCCTGGCTCGCCGGCGCGACGCTGGAAACCAATACGGCGATCCTCGATGCCGCCCTCGGCCTCGGTCCGGCCCGCGTGCTGGTGACCTCAGCGGTGCCGATGATGAGCGGCGGTACCGGCAATCTCTTCCTTTCGGGCAATCACGCGCTGCTCGCCGAACATCGGCTCGTCGAGAACCCGCCGAATGGCACCGGAGACTTGCTGACTGCCCTGTTTCTCGCGCGGCTTCTCGAAGGACTATCGGAAGAGCGCGCATTGCAGATGGCGACCGCAAGCGTGTTCGAGATCATCGCGCGGAGCGTCAAACGCGGTGCCGACGAGTTGACGATCGAGCAGGACGCTTCGAGCCTTTCGACGCCGATGGCGATGGTGCAGATGCGCCGCCTGGTGCATCCGAATCAGATGCGGCGCAAATAGAAGAAACTGTTCATGGGCAGCAGCCCTTGTCGCATCGTGGATTGAACTTTAGGTCATGATGATATTCATGGCGGGGCGTGATGCGGGCGGAAGTCCGCTCATCCCGCTCGAAGCAGCAGCGGAGTAATCGATGGACAAGCAGCAACAGCGTTTTCCGGACCACCTTCTGAACGGCTACCACAACTTCATGAATGGCCGCTTCAGCGAACAGCAGAAGCGCTACAAGGTGCTGGCGGAAACCGGCCAGAAGCCGAGGACGATGGTTGTTGCCTGTTGCGATTCGCGGGCGGCGCCGGAAACGATCTTCGACAGCGGGCCGGGTGAACTCTTCGTCGTGCGCAACGTCGCCAATCTCATGCCGCCCTATGAGCCGGACGGCCATTACCATTCGACGTCGGCCGCGCTTGAGTTCGCCGTGCAGTCGCTCCGCGTCAGCGACATCGTCGTGATGGGGCATGGCCGCTGCGGCGGTATCAAGGCGGCGCTCGATCCGGATGCCGAGCCCTTGTCGTCGGGCGATTTCATCGGTCGCTGGATGAACCTCCTGAAGCCGGCCGCCGAGCAGATCCAAAGCAACGACGTCATGACCCAGGCGGAGCGGCAGCGTGCGCTCGAGCGGGTCTCGATCCGCAACTCGCTTGCCAACCTGCGCACCTTTCCTTGCGTTCAGATCCTCGAAGCCAAGGGCAAGCTGCATCTGCACGGCGCCTGGTTCGACATCTCGACCGGCGAGCTTTGGATCATGGATCCCACGACCGGCGACTTCTCCCGCCCGGGCATGTAACCGGCAAAAAAGCCCGGATCGACGATCCGGGCTTTGCAATCTTCCGAAAGGCATCGTGCATCCGGAGAGATGCGCGAATTGGGTTCGATCAGAGGCCGTCGATCTCGGCGCCGATGATGGCGATTGCCTGCTGGTAGACGGTTGCCGCGTTCCAGCCCTGGATCGCGCCGAAGTTCGCCTGGCCGGGCTGATAGCCGGCGCCAGGCTGCCAGCCATGGCCGCGCAGGAAGTTGGCGGTCGAGGCCAGCGCGTCGGCCTTGGAGCGAACCATGTCGATGTGGCCGTTGCCGTCGCCATCGACGCCGTATTTCAGGACGTTGGCCGGCAGGAACTGGGTCTGCCCGATCTCGCCGTGGGCAGCACCGCGCGCATCGGGGCTCAGGTCACCGCGCTGTACGAGCTGCAGGGCGGCATAGAGCTGGTCGGTGAAATAGTCCGAGCGGCGGCAGTCATAGGCGAGCGTCGAAACGGCCGAGAGCGTATGCTCCTTGCCCATGAAGCCGCCAAAGCCCGTTTCCATGCCCCAGATAGCGATCAGCGGGCCGGCAGGCACGCCGAAGCGGCGTTCAATGCTGGTGAAGAGCGCCGCATTCTGCTGCTTCATCTTCTTGCCGCGGGAAATGATCGTCTGACCGCCGCGCTTCTGCATGAACTGGTCGAGCGACAGCTTGAAGCTCTTCTGGCCGCGGTCGGCGCGGATCGTCGCCTTGTTGTAGGAGACGCTGGAAAGGGCGCGGTCGAGCACCGCAGGGCTGATGCCGCTGCCGGAGGCTTCCTGCTTGAAATTCTGCACCCAGGCCGCAAATCCGCTTCCGTCGTTGCCGCATTGGGCGGCGGAGGCCACCGCCGGAAAAACCACAGTCGAAACCAGGGCAGCAAGCCCCACCGCTACGCACTTTGCCCTGTGCATGAAATACCCCGTCATAGCCCGAATCTCATTGCTTTCAAAAATGCCAGCCTTGGCCGGCCATGTCACCTGCCGGAAGCGGCGGTAACTTTTTCGTGGTTTCACGTGAAGCCGGGGCGAAACGACCCGCGATTGTGAAACAGGAAACCCGCCAAGCCCGGATGGGCTCGGCGGGAACGAATTGCTCAATTGCCGTTTCAGGCGGCCTGCTTACGCGGCTTGATGAGACCGCGGTTGACCAGGAGCTCGGCAATCTGGATCGCGTTGAGTGCCGCACCCTTGCGCAGGTTGTCGGAAACGACCCAGATGTTGAGACCGTTTTCGACGGTTGCGTCCTCGCGGATGCGCGAGATGTAGGTCGCATCTTCGCCGGCGCATTCGTAAGGCGTGACGTAGCCACCGTTTTCGTGCTTGTCGACGACCAGGCAACCCGGTGCTTCGCGCAGGATGTCGCGGGCCTCGTCTGCGGTGATCTCGTTCTCGAACTCGATGTTGACCGATTCCGAATGGCCGATGAAGACGGGAACGCGCACAGCCGTGCAGGTCACCTTGATCTTCGGATCGAGCATCTTCTTGGTTTCGGCCAGGACCTTCCACTCTTCCTTCGTGTAGCCGTCTTCCATGAACACGTCGATGTGCGGGATGACGTTGAAGGCGATGCGCTTGGTGAACTTCTTCGATTCGATCGGATCAGCGACGAAGACGGCGCGGGTCTGGTTGAAGAGTTCGTCCATGCCGTCCTTGCCGGCGCCGGAAACCGACTGGTAGGTCGAGACGACGACGCGCTTGATCTTGGCATGGTCGTGCAGCGGCTTCAGCGCCACGACGAGCTGGGCCGTCGAGCAATTCGGGTTGGCGATGATGTTCTTCTTGGTGAAGAGCGAGATCGCGTCCGGGTTCACTTCCGGCACGATCAGCGGCACTTCGGCGTCGTAGCGCCAGGCCGAAGAGTTGTCGATGACGACGCAGCCCTGCTGGCCGATCTTCGGCGAATACTTGAGAGAAACAGCGCCGCCGGCCGACATCAGGCAGATATCGGTATCGGAAAAATCGTAGTTTTCGAGGTTCCTGACCTTGAGGGTCTTGTCGCCAAAGGAAACTTCCGTGCCCTGGGAGCGGGCGGAAGCAAGCGCGACCACTTCATCCGCGGGAAAGCCGCGTTCGGAAAGGATGTTCAGCATCTCCCGGCCGACATTGCCGGTGGCGCCTGCGACTGCAATCTTGAAACCCATGATCTAAGCTCTCTTTCTGTCTCTCCTCGTCGGGTGGAGGGGGAACCGCGCGCGTTGCCACGAAGGTTCCGGTCCCCGGCCTTACCGGGGAGAGAGCGGAGGGCCAGAGACGTCAGACGGTTTTCGTCGTCGTTTTGGCCGTTGTTTTGCAAGCGAACGAAAAATCGACATCCTGCCCCGCGGCAAGAGCCGGCAGGATCAAAGCAGCGATGGCTGGACCGATCGGTCGCATGGTGGTGATTTCCTCGTTCGTCGCTGCTCTTACGCGGTTTTGGGGAAGAGTCAAGACGCCGCTGCATCGTGGTGGCTTCCCCGGCGTGGTCCGCGGTCGATCGCCGCATTAGACGAAAGTCATAAGCCGAAAGCATCTCTGCCTGCGCCGCAGGTTTTCTGACATCCTCTTCAACAGGCGCACCACGTCCGGCGGTTCTAGGGAGGAATGCCGGACCAGCCAATGGGCGCTCCAACAAGCTGTTTTGGAGTGGAGGATAAACGAAATGGCAAATGTCGCGACAGTGGACGACGCAAAAACGCGTCCAATGACCGGCGAGGAGAAGAAGGTCATCTTCGCCTCGTCGCTTGGTACCGTGTTCGAATGGTACGATTTCTATCTTTACGGCTCGCTTGCCGTCTATATCGGCGCGACCTTCTTCAGTTCCTATCCGGAAACGACGCGTAACATTTTCGCGCTTCTGGCCTTTGCCGCGGGCTTCCTCGTTCGCCCGTTCGGCGCCCTGGTCTTCGGTCGCCTCGGTGACCTCGTCGGCCGCAAGTACACCTTCCTCGTGACGATCCTGATCATGGGTCTGTCGACCTTCCTGGTCGGCATCCTGCCCGGCGCTGCTTCGATCGGCATTGCCGCACCGATCCTGCTCATCGCGCTGCGCATGCTACAGGGCCTGGCGCTCGGCGGCGAATATGGCGGTGCCGCCACTTATGTGGCCGAGCATGCGCCGCACGGGCGCCGAGGTTACTTCACCTCCTGGATCCAGACGACGGCGACGCTCGGTCTGTTCCTGTCGCTGGTGGTGATCCTGCTCGTCCAGTTCCTGGTCGGCAAGGAAGCCTTTGCTGCCTGGGGTTGGCGCATTCCGTTCCTCGTCTCCGTCGTGCTTCTCGGTGTTTCCGTCTGGATTCGCCTGAAGATGAACGAATCGCCGGCCTTCAAGAAGATGAAGGAAGAGGGCAAGGGCTCCAAGGCACCGCTGTCGGAAGCTTTCGGCCAGTGGAAGAATGCCAAGATCGCGCTTCTGGCACTGTTTGGTGCCGTCGTCGGCCAGGCCGTCGTCTGGTACTCCGGTCAGTTCTACGCGCTGTTCTTCCTGACGGGCGTGCTCAAGGTGGACGGCCAGTCGGCAAATATCATGGTCGCCGCTTCGCTCTTGATCGGTACGGGCTTCTTCGTGCTCTTCGGCTGGCTCTCCGACAAGATCGGCCGCAAGCCGATCATCATGGCCGGCCTGCTGCTTGCCATGCTCACCTACTTCCCGCTGTTCAAGGCGCTGACCTGGGCCGGTAACCCGGCACTCGCTCAAGCCCAGGCAACCGTCCGCGCGACGGTGACCGCGGCCCCCGGCGATTGCAAATTCCAGTTCAACCCGACGGGCACGGCGAAGTTCACCACCTCGTGCGACATCGCAACCGCATTCCTCACCAAGAACTCGGTGCCCTACGACGTGGTAACGACGGCCGCCGCGGGTACGGCCGCAACGGTCAAGGTCGGCGAAACCACGATCAACAGCTACGACGCGGTCGCCGCAGGCGATGGCGCCAAGGCTGCCAATGCCGCCTTCGAAAAGCAAACCAACACGGCGCTTCACAATGCCGGCTACCCGCTGGTTCGTGGTGCGGCAAAGGTCCCGGAATCCAAGCTTGACGGCTTTGTCGCCGCCAACCCGGAACTGGCGCTTGATCCGGCTGCCGTTCGCGGCGGCGAGAAGACCATGGTTCCGGCCGACAAGCTCGTCGCCGACAAGCTGTTGACGAAGGATGAAGTCGGCACTGCCACCGAAATGGCCGTCTACACGATCGCCGGCGGCGGCACCTACGCGATGGTGGCGGATCCCGCCAATGTCAACTGGACGACGATCATCGCCGTTCTGACCGTGCTCGTCATCTACGTGACCATGGTCTACGGCCCGATCGCTGCGCTGCTGGTCGAACTCTTCCCGACCCGCATCCGCTACACCGGCATGTCGCTGCCCTACCACATCGGCAACGGCTGGTTCGGTGGCCTGCTTCCGGCAACGGCCTTCGCGATGAGCGCGGCCCAGGGCGATATCTACTACGGCCTCTGGTACCCGATCGTCTTCGCAGGCATCACGCTGGTCATCGGCCTCCTGTTCCTGCCGGAAACGAAGGACCGCGACATTCACGCGATGGACTAAGTCTGCAGTCACGCGCTCCCGGGAGAACCATTTCCCGGGAGCGCACCAAATCTTCCCCGAGCTACTATGGCTCTCCTGACTCCGGCGCGGCCTTCCGCGCCGGCTTTTTTATGGGCGTGGATCGCTGCGCCCCACGAGCGGCCATCCACCCTCGCTCAGATGAAACAGCCGGTTCTGCCGCGCGAAGAGAAACGCCACCATCACGGATGTCCAGAGACCGAGCAGCAGCCCGGCAGCGACGTCGCTTGGGTAGTGTGCGCCGACGATGACGCGGGAAACGCCGATCGTCAGCGCCAGGATCAGAAAGAGTGGCCTCAGCTTCGGCATCAGCATGGCGAAGACACCGAAGAAGGCGCCGGCCGCGGTCGAATGGCCGGAGGGGAAACTTTCGTACAGACCGCTGTTGGCAAACGGCGTCAGGCTGTAGGCGCCGAGCTCGGTGAAGAGTTCCGGCCGGGCCCGGCCGACGATAATTTTCAGTGTGTGGACCAGCGCGCTGGCTGTGCCGATCGTCAGGAGGAAATAGGCCGCAAGATCGCGGGCGGCACTTGCCCTGCGCTGAAGCGGCCCCTGGTTTGCCGCGCGACGCAGGATGAACGTCGCTGCCAGGAGCCCAGCTGAAAGGTAGATCATCCAGGCGAACGTCCCGAAGTCCGTGATCATCCGATTGAAATCGACGATGCTTTCCGGCAGCGCCTGCGCGCTTTGCGACAGATATGGATCCAATGGAATGAGTGCGAGCACGAGGACGAAAGTAGTCAGTGCAATCCATCCGGTGGTCGCAAGTGGTCCGTTCATGAATCTCCGTCCTGCCGCCGCGTCGCATGTCTGCGCCGCGTTCGTTCTTCTCATGGCGTCTAGTTCCCCGATGTGTCGGTTCTTTCGGCAAATTCAAGGCCGTGCGACGCAAAACACCTCCGGATGCGCTCCGGAGGTGTCTGTTCTTGCCTGCAGGTCGGCGTCAGATCACGCCGACTGGAATCGTTGGTGGCTCAGGCCGACAGYGCCTTGAACGCGGCGAGGATGGCGTCGCCCATTTCSGTCGTGCCGACCTTCTTCGCACCCTCGGCCATGATGTCGCCGGTGCGGATGCCCTGGTCGAGCACGGCGGCGATCGCCTTCTCCAGATTGTCGGCTTCCCTCACCAGGTTGAAGGAATAACGCAGGCACATGGCAAAGGAGGCGATCATCGCGATCGGGTTGGCGATGCCCTTGCCGGCAATGGTCGTGCCGACCTTCTTCGCACCCTCGGCCATGATGTCGCCGGTGCGGATGCCCTGGTCGAGCACGGCGGCGATCGCCTTCTCCAGATTGTCGGCTTCCGTCACCAGGTTGAAGGAATAACGCAGGCACATGGCAAAGGAGGCGATCATCGCGATCGGGTTGGCGATGCCCTTGCCGGCAATGTCGGGGGCCGAGCCATGCACCGGCTCGTAGAGCGCCTTGCGCTTGCCGGTCACCGCATCCGGGGCACCGAGCGAGGCCGACGGCAGCATGCCGAGCGAGCCGGTCAGCATSGCSGCSACGTCCGACAGCATGTCGCCGAACAGGTTGTCGGTGACGATGACGTCGAACTGCTTGGGCTGGCGCACCAGCTGCATGCCGCCGGCATCGGCCAGCATGTGCTCGAGCTGAACGTCAGAATATTTCGCCTTGTGCGTCTCGGTCACCACCTGGTTCCACAAGACGCCCGACTTCATGACGTTGCGCTTTTCCATCGAGCAGACGCGGTTGGACCGCGTGCGGGCCAGTTCGAAGGCGACGCCGGCGATGCGTTCGATCTCGTAGGTGTCGTAGACCTGGGTGTCGATGCCGCGCTTCTGGCCGTTGCCGAGATCGATGATCTCCTTCGGCTCGCCGAAATAGACGCCGCCGGTCAGTTCGCGCACGATCAGGATGTCGAGACCTTCGACCAGCTCGGGCTTCAGCGACGAGGCGGCGGCCAGTGCCGGATAGCAGATCGCCGGGCGCAGGTTGGCGAACAGTTCGAGATCCTTGCGCAGCCTTGTGCGTCTCGGTCACCACCTGGTTCCACAAGACGCCCGACTTCATGACGTTGCGCTTTTCCATCGAGCAGACGCGGTTGGACCGCGTGCGGGCCAGYTCGAAGGCGACGCCGGCGATGCGCTCGATCTCGTAGGTGTCGTAGACCTGGGTGTCGATGCCGCGCTTCTGGCCGTTGCCGAGATCGATGATCTSCTTCGGCTCGCCGAAATAGACGCCGCCGGTCAGTTCGCGCACGATCAGGATGTCGAGACCTTCGACCAGCTCGGGCTTCAGCGACGAGGCGGCGGCCAGTGCCGGATAGCAGATCGCCGGGCGCAGGTTGGCGAACAGTTCGAGATCCTTGCGCAGGCGCAGCAGGCCGGCTTCCGGACGCACCTCGTAGGGCACCGCATCCCACTTCGGGCCACCGACGGCGCCAAACAGCACCGCATCGGCGGCCAGCGCCTTCTTCATGTCCGCTTCCGAGATCGCCTGGCCATGGGCATCATAGGCCGAACCGCCGACCAGGCCCTCGTCGGTGACGAAACCGGCTCCAAGCTCGGCATTCATGTAGGCGATGATTTTGCGGACTTCCGCCATGGCTTCCGGGCCGATGCCGTCGCCGGGAAGGATGAAAAGTTTGCGGGCCATTTTCGGCACTCCTGTGTTTAGTCAGATGTCGAGCGGCAGGGCCGCGTTAATGATGAGGATGCGGGCGAGGTCCGGGCTAAGTCGCCGGTTTCGTGCCTTCGATCTGTCCGATGCGCTCGCGCAGCGTGTTCGTTACGGCGTGCGAGGCCGAGGACACGGCGATTTCGAGGTTAGCCTTGCCGCCGTCCACCTCGACTGCAAGCTTCGAAACGCTGACGCCAAGCCGGCGAACGATATCGAGTAGCCGGGAGACGATGTTTTCCAGATCGCCGCTTTCGACGGTGTAACGCATGGTGTCGGTCATGCTGCCACCTTCGGCCAGGGACGCTGCTCAGGACGTATGGTTTCGTAAGCACGGGCAAGGCGCAGCACGCCGATATCGTCGAAGGACTGGCCGATGATCTGCAGCCCGATCGGCAGGCCGCCAGCGGTATAGCCACAGTTGATCGAGATCGCCGGGTGTCCACCCATGTTGACCGCGACGGTGAAGGCGATGTGTTCGAATGGTTTCTGTGGGTCGTTGACCGGCGAGGCCCATTCGGCTGGATAGGATGCTGTCGGCGCGGTCGGCGACAGGATGAAATCGAAGCCGGTGAGTGCGGCGTGCAGCGCATTGCGCATGGCCTCGATCTGGGCGAAGCCGGTATAGACCTCGCGGCCCGAGAAACTCTCCGCCGTTTTGATCCAGTCGAAGATGTAGGGCAGGATTTGCGCCTGTTTTTCCGGCGAAAGGCGTGACACGTCTTCCCAGCCGCGTGCGCGCCAGAAGCGGTCGAGACCGTCGATCATCTCGCGGGTGAGGAACGGGCCGACCGGTTCGATGATTGCACCGGCATCGGCGAAAAGCTTGGCCGCTCGGCTGACGGCCTGTTGCGTTTCTTCGCTGACCGATTGGCCAAAGCCGGCGTCAAGCCAGAGACCGATCTTCAGGCCCTTCACGTCACGATCGAGATCCAACCAGGGGATATCGGCATAGGGCAGGGCCATCGTGTCGCGGGCATCCGGCTTCGACAGCACCGACATGTAGAGCGCGGTATCGGCGACCGTTCGGGTCATCGGCCCGGCGACACGGCCGATGAAAGGCGGATTGATCGGGACGCGGCCCGCCGAAGGCTTCAGCCCGACGACGCCGCACCAGCCGGCCGGCAGCCGGACCGAGCCGCCGATGTCCGTGCCGATGTGAAGGGGACCATAGCCGGCGGCGGCTGCCGCGCCGGCGCCGGCGCTCGATCCGCCCGGATTGGCCGAAAGGTCCCACGGATTGCGGGCAAGCTTGTGAAAGCTGGAAAGTCCTGAAGAAAGCATGCCGTAGTCGGGCATGGTCGTCTTGGCAAGAAGAATGCCGCCCGCTTCGCGGGTGCGGGCGGCCGGCGGCGCGTCAGCGGCGGCTGGAGTGAGCGACACGGCGGCGCAACCGAGCGGCACGGCCGTTCCCTTCGTCGCGATATTCTCCTTGATCGTCACCGGCACGCCATCGATCGCGCCGAGCGGTTCACCCTTCGCCCAGCGTTCTTCCGATGCCTTTGCTGCTTTGCGCGCTTCGGCTGGGTCATAGGCCCAGAGCGCATTCAGCTTCGGTTCCGAGGCGTCGATGCGGGTGATGACAGCCTCGGTGACCTCGACGGGAGAGAGCTTTTTCGAGCGGTATGCCTCGACAAGGGAGACGGCGGAGAAATCGGCGAGTTCGGACATGGCGTATATTCCTGCGATATGCGCAGTTCCGTGGAACTGCAGAGCTTGGGGCTCTAGAGCGCCGTGCGTTCATATGAACGCACAAAGGACGCTCTAGGCAAAATGACAGCGGGCGGACCAGGCCGGCGTTACCGGCTTGGCCACGGGCGTGCGGGTCAGGCAGATCTCCTGCCTCATGGGACAGACGGCGGCATAGGCGCAGCCGGCTGCGGTCGTTGCGGTATGGACGGGCGTCTGCGGGGGGCCGTCGGACCGCACGCCCTTGCGCCGCCCGGAGAAGGGTTTCGGCACGGCGGCGACCAGCGCCTGGGTATAGGGATGGCGCGGGTTGTCGAAGACTTCGTTCGTCGGCCCTTCCTCGACGATCCGGCCGAGATGCATGACGGCGACCCGGTCGGTGATGGCGCGGACCACGCCGAGATCATGGCTGATGAACAGGTAGGAAAGGCCGAGCTTTTCCTGCAGGTCCATCATCAGGTTCAGCACCTGCGCCTGGATCGACACGTCAAGCGCCGAAACCGGCTCGTCGGCGACGATCAACGCCGGCCGCGTGATCAGCGCGCGGGCAATGGCGATGCGCTGGCGCTGGCCGCCGGAGAATTCGTGCGGGTATTTGTCGGCCGATGCGAGCGGCAGCCCAACCGCCTCCAGCACCTCGGCGATGCGCCGGTTGCGCTCGGCGGTGCCGGTCCCGCGTTCCAGCGAGACGATCGGCTCGGAAATGATCGTGCGGACCGTATGGCGCGGATCGAGCGAGCCGTAGGGATCCTGGAAGATCGCCTGGAATCCCTTGCGTGCCTCGCGCAAGCCCGCCCGGTCGAGCGCGTAGATGTTCGTGCCGGCGATATTGACCTCGCCCGATTGCGGTCGCTCCAGTCCCATCACCGAGCGCACCAGCGTCGATTTGCCGGAGCCGCTTTCGCCGACGATGCCAAGGCTCTGGCCGGCGGCGAGTTCGATGCTGACGCCATGGAGCACGCGCAGGCGGCTGTGTTTCGAGAAGATCGACGGGCGTGGCAGATCGTATTCGCGCACCAGATCGGTGGTCTTGAGAATGGTCTCGCTCACGGTGCCACCATCCTTTCGCGGGGATGAAAGCAGGCCGCGCGATGCTGCACATTTCCATCGGTATTGATCAGGTCCAGCGTCGGGATCGCGCGGCGGCAATCCGGCTGCGCGAAGGAACAGCGCTCGGCGAAGGAACAGTAGGCTGGCCGGCCAAAGGGATCAGGCACGATGCCGGGGATGGCGTTCAGCCGCGGCCGCCCTTCGCCCGCGCGACGTGGCGCGAGTGCTGCGCCATGCGGCGAGGCGGCAAAGAGGCCGCGGGCATAGGGATGCGCCATGCGGGCGAAGACGTCGTCCGTACGCCCGGTCTCGATGATGCGGCCTGCATACATGACGGCGATGCGGTCGGTCATTTCGGAGACGACGCCGAGATCGTGGGTGATCAGCATCAGCGCGGTGCCGGTGTCTTCGATGAGTTCGTCGAGCAGGTCGAGGATCTGCGCCTGCACCGTCACGTCGAGCGCGGTCGTCGGCTCGTCGGCAATCAAAAGGTCCGGCTCGCAGGCAATCGCCATGGCGATCATCACGCGCTGCCTCTGGCCGCCCGAGAGCTGGTGCGGGTAGAGATCCAGATCGAAGCGCGGCGCAGGCAGGCCGACCCGGTCGAGAAGCGCGCGCGCCTTCGTTTCGGCATCGGCTTTGGGTTCGCCGAGATGCAGCCGCCGTCCCTCTGCGATTTGTGCGCCGATCGACTTCACCGGGTTCAGCGCCGTCATCGGCTCCTGAAAAATCATCGCGACGCGTCGGCCGCGATAGCCGCAATACTCGGCCTCGGCCAAGCCAGCGAGATTGCGGCCGTCGAACAAAAGCTCGCCGCGCACCCGCATGCGCTGCGGCAACAGGCCCATCACGGCGAGTGCGGTCATCGACTTGCCGCTGCCGGATTCGCCGACGATGCCGAGGCGCTCGCCGCGGTTGAGTTCGAGATCGATGTCGCAGACGATATCGACCTGGCTCTTGCCCGCCGAGAGTTCGACCGACATGCCGGCCATGTGAAGCAAGGGTTTCGTCATCGTTGCCGCCTCACGCGCGGGTCGAGAATGTCGCGCAGACCGTCGCCAAGCAGGTTGAGGCCGAGCACCGCGAAAGTGATCGCCAGGCCCGGGAAGATTGCAAGCCACGGCGCCTGGTAGATGAAGGTCTGGGCGTCGTTCAGCATCTTGCCCCAGCTCGGCATCGGCGGTTGCGTGCCGAGGCCGACATAGGAAAGCCCGGCCTCGGCGACGATCGCCAACGCGAACTGGATCGTCACCTGCACCAGCAGCACGTGGTTGATGTTGGGCAGAATGTGCAAAAGCGTGATCGCCACGTCGCCGCGGCCGGCGCAGCGCGCCGCCTGCACATATTCGCGCTTCCACAGGCCCATCGAGGCACCGCGGGTGACGCGGGCAAAGACGGGGATGTTGAAGATGCCGATCGCGATCATCGCGTTGGTTGCGCCAGGCCCAAAGATGGCGGTGATGATCACGGCAGTCAGAAGCGCGGGGAAGGCGAAAGCAAGGTCGCTCATGCGCATGACCAGACCATCGACCCAGCCGCCACGTGCGGCAGCCCAGGCGCCGAGTGGCACACCGATGCCGGCGCCGACCAAGACGGCGACGATCGAAACTGAGATCGAATTGCGGGCGCCGACCATGATCATCGACAGGATGTCGCGACCGAAATTGTCGGTGCCGAACCAATGGGCAAGGCTCGGTCCCTGCAGCTTGTCGCGGAAGTTCATCGCGGTCGGCGAATAGGGCGTCCAGGCAAAGGAGACGAGCGCCATGGCCACGAGGATCAGGGTGACGGTGGCACCGATCGTCAGGCTGCGGCTGCCGATGAGCTTGGAGATCACGCCGGGTTCAGAAGTGGCTGCGGACGTGGACATCAGTGGCCTCCCCGCGAAAGCCGCGGATCCAGATAGCCGTAGACCAGATCGACGAGGAAATTGATGGTGATGACGGAGGCCGCAAGCAGCGTCACCAGCGTCTGCACCGTCACGAGATCGCGCTGGGCGATCGCCTGGAAGACGAGGCGGCCGACGCCCGGCAGGTTGAAGACGTTTTCGATGATGATCGTGCCGGCGAGCAGAAAGGAAAACTGCAGGCCGATGATGGTGACGACCGGGATCAGCGCGTTTGGCACCGCGTGTTTCCATAGGGCGCCCGAACGGCTCAGCCCCTTGGCGCGCGCCGTGCGGATGAAATCCTCGCCGAGCGTTTCGATGACCGCGGAGCGGGTCACGCGTGCGAGAATGGCGGCAAGCGGCAGGCCGAGCGCGAAGGCCGGAAGGATCAGTGAATGCAAGCCGTTCCAGAAACCGCCTTCCCAGCCGGCAAAACCTGAAGCCGGGAACCAGGCGAGCTTCAGCGCGAAGAGCAGGATGAAGAGCAGCGCCAGCCAGAAATTCGGGATCGCGACGCCGACCTGGGCGATGCCCATGACGACGGTGTCGCCGGTCTTGCCGCGATTGGCGGCGGCATAGACGCCGATGGCGATGGCGACGACGACGGAGATCGCCATGGAGAGCAGGGCCAGCGGCAGCGTCACGAGGATGCGGGGCCCGAGCAGTTCGCGGATCGGCACCGAATAGGTGAGGCTCGTGCCGAAATCGCCGACGACGAAACCGCCGATCCAGTGGAGGTAGCGGATCCAGATCGGCTGATCGAGGCCGAGCTGCCGGTGCAGCGCCGCGATCGCGTCGGCGTCGGCATTCATGCCGAGCATCAGCACGGCGGGGTCGCCGGGCAGCACCTGCATCAGCAGAAAGACGATGACTGAAGCGGCAAGCGTCGTCAGAATGAGCGACACGAGGCGACCGCCGATAAAGGAAATCACATCAACCTCCCGGAAAGAGCGAGCGTTGACCGGCGCCGGGTGTGCCGGTCAACGCGTGATCTGCCTCCGCCCCTCGTCAAAGGGGCGGATGCCAATCCTCAGTTTTCCCAATAGGTCTGGGTCTGGTCGTCGGCCGGAACCGGCATGTTCTTCCAGAGACCCTTCACCTTCTTGTTCCAGACGCCGATCTTCGGCAACGCGTAGAGGAAGACGTTCGGCTCGTCGGCCGCCAGCTTGCGCTGGAGCTGGCCTGCGAGGTCCAGCTGCTCGGCTTCGGTCGAAGCGAGCGTGAAGGACTTGTAGAGCGCCTTGTACTCGGGGTTCTGGTAGTTGAAGTAGTACTTGTCGCGCGCATAGATATCGAGGTCGCGGGCCTCGGCATGGGCGATGATCGTCGCGTCGAAGTCCGAGTTCTTGAACACCTGGTCGAGCCACTGCGCGAATTCGATCGGCACGAGGTTCACCTTGACGCCGACTTCGCTCAGCATCGCCGCGATGATCTCGCCGCCACGCCGGGCATAGGCCGGCGGCGGCAGCATGATGGTGATCTCAAGGCCTTGGACTCCCGCTTCTTGCAACAGCTGCTGCGCCTTGCCGGGGTCATAGGGGTAGGTTTCGTTGAGATCGACATAGCCGGGTTCGACAGGCGAATAGTGCGAACCGATCGTCGTTCCGAAGCCCGAATAGGTGCCCTCGACCAGTGCCCTGCGGTCGATCGCGTGGGCAAGCGCCTGGCGGACCCGCACGTCGTCGAAGGGTTTGCGCGCATTGTTGAGCGCGAGCACCACCTTGCCCGATGTGCTGCCGACCTCGACCTGCAGGTTCGGATCGCTCTGGAACTGGCTGACCAGTTCTGCGGCCTGGAACATCGGGAAGGCATCGACATTGCCGGCGAGAACGGCGGCAGCGGCAGCCGAGGGATCGCTGATGAACTTGAAGGTCACTTCGCTGAGCTTGGCCGGTTCACCCCAATAGTCGGCGTTCTTTTCGAGCACCACCTTGTCGCCCTTCGCCCACTCCTTGAATTTGAACGGGCCGGTGCCGACAGGCTTGGTCTTGTTGTCCGCCGCCGCCGCCGGCGCGATCATGACCGCATCGCCCCAGGCCATGTTGAAGAGGAAATTGGAGGCCGGGCGCTTCAGCGTCACGACCGCCGTCGCCGGGTCCGGGCATTCGGTCTTTTCGATCGGCTCGAACAGGCCTTTCTGCGCGTTGGTCGAATCGGCCCCGACCGCGCGTTCATAGGAGAACTTGACGACCGAGCAGTCGAACGGCGTGCCGTCGTGGAACTTGACGCCCTGGCGAAGCTTGAAGCTGTAGGTCTTCTGGTCGTCGGAGACCGTCCAGCTCTCGGCGAGCAGCGGCTTGACGCTGCCATCCTCGACAACACGCACGAGACCTTCGAAAAGGTTGCCGTAGGTGATGTAGCGGATCGGTGCGGCGGCACCGGCGGTCGGGTCGAGGCCCGGCGGCTCCAGCACCTGGCCGACGGTGATCGTATCCTTGGCCATCGCCGTCGTCAGCGACGCGGCGATGAAGCATGAGGCAAGTGCCCATTTCGTCAAATTCAGCATAGTTCCCCCGCTTTGCGGTTTCGTTGTTTATGGTCCCAGTAGTCAGATCGAAGCAATCAGATCGATCGGCCGCCGTCGACGTCGAGCGCGACGCCAGTGATCATCGATGCCTGCGGCGAGGCGACGAAGGCGGCGGCTTCGGCGAGATCCTCGGGCTTCAACAGGCGCCCGAGCGGAATGGAGTCGCGGAACTTCTTGCGGATTTCCTCGGTGTCCTCGCCCATGAAGGTCGAAAGCAGCGGCGTTTCGCCGGCGACCGGATTGAGCGCGACGACGCGGATGTTGAACGGCGCGAGCTCGATCGCCAGCGCCTTGGTGGCGGAGACCACCCAGCCCTTGGTCGCATTGTACCAGGCAAGGTTCGGCCGCGGCCGGTTGGCGCCGGTCGACGCGATGTTGACGATCACGCCCGACTTGTTTTCCTTCATGTGCGGCAGCAGCGCCCGCGTCATCAGGTAGACGCCGCGCACGTTGACGCCGAGGATCCGGTCGAACTCATCCGGCTCGACCAGTTCGGCGTTCTGCGGCTTGTGGCCGATGCCGGCATTGTTGATCAGGATATCGACGCGTCCGAATTTCTCGAGGCCTGCAGCAACGGCTGCCTCGACATCCGCTTGTTTGGCAATATCAGCGACCACGGCAAAGGCATTGCCGCCGAGTTCGTTCGCCACGCGCTTGGCGCCCTTGGCATCGCGATCGACGACGATGACCTTGGCGCCGCCTTCGATGAAGCGCTTCGCAATGCCCTCACCGAAGCCGGAGCCCGCGCCGGTGATAAGAGCGACTTTACCTTCCAGTGACATTTTGTTGTTCCTCCCGAGGGGACTTAGATCAAGGGTTAGAGCGGGATGCGGGCGGAAAACCGCGCACACTTTTCCTCATCCGGCTCTAGCCGTGGTAGACAGAAATGGTTTTCATGCTGGCAAACCCGTAGAGGGCCTCAAAGCCCTTCTCGCGGCCATGGCCGGATTTCTTGACGCCGCCGAAAGGCAGCTCGACGCCACCGCCGGCGCCGTAATTGTTGATGAAGACCTGGCCGGCGTGAACGGCACGCGCCATCCGCAACTGCCTACCGCCGTCATTGGTCCAGACGCCGCAGACGAGGCCATAGGCGGTGCCGTTGGCGAGCCGGATGGCTTCGTCCTCGCCGTCGAACGGCATGATCACCTGCACCGGGCCGAAGATTTCTTCCTGTACCGTGCGATGGTCGTGCGGCACGTCGCGCAAAAGCGTCGGCGCGACATAGGCGCCCTCGGTGGGCGCATCGGCAACGATCTCGCCGTGCGCCGCCACTTTCAGGCCATCCTTTGCGGCATCGGCGAGGAAGCCTTCGATGATGGCCTTTTGCCGCTGCGAGACGACCGGGCCGACGGAGAGATCGGCGCCCGCCGGGCCGACCTTCAGCGCGCGGTACCGTTCGCTCATGCGCGCGACAACCTCCTCGTAGACGGCTCGTTCCACGAGGATGCGCGAGGAGGCCGAGCAGGTCTGGCCGGCATTCTGGATGCCGGCGTTCACCAGGAAGGGAACGGCGCGATCGAGGTCCGCATCGGCGAAGACGATCTGGGCCGACTTGCCGCCGAGTTCCAGCGTCACCGGCACCGCGTTCTTCGCGGCTGCCGCCTGCACCATTTCGCCTGTCCGGACCGAACCGGTAAAGGAGATGTGGTTGACGTCAGGATGTTCGGAAAGCGCGGCGCCTGCCTCCGAGCCGAAACCGGTGACGATGTTGAGCGCGCCCGACGGCAAGCCTTCTTCTTCGGCGATGCGGGCAAATTCGAGGATCGTCAGGCACGCCTCTTCGGCCGGCTTGACCACGGCCGCGTTGCCCATGGCAAGTGCTGCACCGAGGCTGCGGCCGAGGATCTGCATCGGGTAGTTCCAGGGAATGATGTGGCCCGTCACCCCATGCGGCTCATAGACCGTCAGAACGGTGAAACCGTTCTGATACGGGATGGTATCGCCGTGCACCTTGTCGGCGGCGCCGCCGTAGAATTCAAGGTAACGGGCAAGCGCCACGACGTCGGCGCGCGCCTGCGTCACGGGTTTGCCGACATCGCGCGCCTCGAGCTCGGTCAGAAGATCGATGTTGCGCAGCACTGCAGCCGATATCCGGGTCAATACCCGGCCGCGCTCGGTCGGCGTCATCCGACCCCAGTCACCGGAGAGAGCCGCGCGCGCGGAGCGCACTGCGAGGTCGATGTCGTCCCGGGTCCCCCGGGCGATGCGCGCGAACTCCTGGCCGTTTGAGGGATCCCGGACAGTGATGAATTCGCCGCCCGCTGCGTCCTGCCAGTTGTTCGAGATGAAATTGCCGTAGGTCTTCACGTCATGCCTCTTTGTCAGTCTCGCGCGCCTCAAGGAGCGCTTTCAATCTCGTTGCCGTCGCGTTGATATGGGCGCGTGCCAGCTTCTCGGCCTCGTCGAGGTTTCGTGCCGCGATCGCCTCGACGATCAGCCCGTGCTCGGCGACCGCGGTGCTCGCGCGTTCGCTGGACAGCGAAAAGGCGGGCGCAAAGACCTGCGAGGTCATACGCAGAAGCGGTCCGAGCGGTGCGAGCGATGTGTTGCGCGAGGCGGCGACGATCGCCTCGTGAAAGATCACGTTGGACTGGGTGTAGGCGGCGGGATCCCAGTTCTCGACAGTCTTGCGCTGGCGCTCCACCTGCTTTGCCAGATCCTTGATCTCGGCGGTGGTGGCGCGCTCGGCGGCGTTGCGGGCAGCCACGCCGTCCATCGCTTCGCGCACGGCATAGGCGTCCAGAAGCTTCGGCAGGTCTGCGGTTGCGACCCTGACACCGCTGCCCGGCTTGTTGACCACCAGCCCGTCGCGCTCGAGCACCCGCAAGGCTTCGCGCAGCGGCGTACGGCTGATTCCGAATTCGGCGGCGATCCGCTCCTGGCGCAGCGTCGCGCCCGGCGCATAGACGCCGGCATAGATGCGTTCGCGAAGTGCCTGAGCTACTTCGTCAAGAAGGCGCGATTGGCTTCGCCATTCGAAGGATTGGTTCATCGATCCCTCCCAAGATCGAGGCAAATTGTATCCAGGATACAGAAGATGTCAATCGGCGGCCCGCGCGAGTTCCGCTCTGTGCAAGTACTTCCGCTCTCCCGCACGCCCGACTGGCCGCCGGCCGGGTCCTAGCCGTCAAAGCGATCGCAAGACGAGGTGACCGTTTGCCGAATATCTGGCGCTTTCGACCCTTGGCACCTTCCATGAACGGCGTGGCGAACAATCGCTGCTCGACAGGGTGGGCACCCTGACGGCAAGCTGGGGCCATGTCTTCGGCCAAAAGACGGAACTGGACTGGAAGGGAACTGTCGATCCCAGCTTCGACGGCAATATCCTAGGCTTTCAGATCGGCCAGGATCTCTTCGGTTGGGAGTCGGCGCAAGGCCATCACGACCGCGTCGGCGTATTCTTCAGCCACGCGCGTGCCGATGGCGACATCGCCGGGCAGGCGGTCGGCTGGAACAATCTGCATGTCGGCGAGATCGACGTCAGGGCAAACAGCTTTGGTGGCTACTGGACCCATATCGGTCCCGGCGGCTGGTATCTCGACGCAATTCTGATGGGCAGCTGGTTTGACGGCGACGCCCGGTCGGTCGGCGGCAGCGGTGTCGAGGTCGATGGTACCGGCATCACGGCCTCGCTCGAAGGCGGTTATCCGATCGCACTCGGGGAAAACTGGACGCTGGAGCCGCAGGCGCAGATCATCTGGCAGCATCTGACGCTTGACGATCAGCGCGATGCGTTCTCGACCGTCAAGTTCGACAGCGACGACGCGGTGACCGGACGGTTGAGCTTCCGCCTGCAAGGCGAAGTGATTGCCGAGACGTCTGGCACAGTTTCGACGCTGATCAGCGCCTGACCTTCGGCGCGGACCCGATCGTGACAGAGGGGGGCGGAACGGCGCTGGAACTTGGCGGCGGTCTTGTCGCAAAGCTGTCGGAGACCACAAGCCTCTATGTGAAGGCTGACTACACCACCAATCTCGGTGGGGAAAAGATCGACGTGCTCGAAGGTAATATCGGCCTGGGGGTGAAATGGTAACCAGCCCTCGATCGGTGTGACCCAGCACATCCGCCGCCCTCAAACTTAGACCAGTGCGGATGGTTCGATCGCGCCACCGCTCGCGAGCGCGTTGACGTGCCCTTCCTACCTGTTTCAATTAGCAGCGGGTATGGTGGGAGGCTGGCCGTGCAGATACTGGATTGGATTGCGATTATCCTGTTCCTCGTAACCTGGGTGGGATTGGAGCCGATGATGGCGCTTGGCTGGCCGCGCCGGACAGACAGCCTGATGCTCGACATGGTGCGTATCAGGCGGGCCTGGATGCGCGAGGTCCTGACACGGGATACCAATTTCATCGGCGATGCCGCCATCCTCGGTCACACGATCAACTCAGCCTCGTTTTTCGGTTCGGCCAATCTCATCGTCATCGTCGCCATGAGCAGTGCGCTTTTCATCCAGCCGACGGCAGGTCTTCAGGCGGGGATCATTTCGATGTTCGCGCCGATCGAACCGCTGTGGCTATTCCAGTGCAAGGTGCTGCTCGTCATGGCGACATTGCTGCGGGGGCTTTCCGAATTCATCTGGGCGGTCCGGCAGATCAACTACTGCCTTGCGGCGATCGGAGCCAGTCCGTCGCGGGACGAAGCCCGAGACATCGCCGCATGGACCCACGCCTTGTCGCTGATGATCAATCCGGCACTTCGCTCATTCAGCCAGGGCGTTCGCTCCTACTACTTCACCGTTGCCGCGGCCCTCTGGTTCTTGGGCCCGATTGCGTTTCTCGTCGCCATCATCGGCTCGGTGGGACTTCTCGTCTGGAGACACAGCTGGTCGGATACGGCAAAGGGCGTGATGGAGGTGCGCAAGCTGCTGGATGAGAGCAATCCGCCTGCCGCCGAGGCAGAGCCTGCCGCAGCGATCAGTTCGCCGGTGGCGAATATCTGAAGACGAACCGCGGCGCCCGCGGAAAAAGCCGCCCTGTTCGCCCGTCCTTGGTCAGGCGTCGCAGGCGCTTTTGGCGTGAGCGGTTGGAATTCGACAGTAAGTCTACCATCTAGACATCAGCAACGTTTCAGAGGCGGTCGCTCATGTCAGACAAACCGATCAAGATTCCCGGCCCCGATCATCCGATCACAGTCGAGAGAAATCCGGCGCGTGTCGTCGTCACCCTCGGTGGGCGCGTTATCGCCGACACCCGCGATGCGCTGACTTTGCGCGAGGCATCCTACCCGGCGGTGCAGTACATTCCGCGCAAGGATGCCGACATGTCGTTGCTGGCGCGCACGGATCATTCGTCCCACTGCCCATACAAGGGCGATGCTTCCTATTTCAGCATCCCATCCGGCGGAGAGCGGTCGAGGAACGCCGTCTGGACCTATGAAAGCCCGCATGCGGCGGTGGCCGCCATCAAAGATCGGTTGGCATTCTATCCCGACAAGGTGGATTCGATCGAAGAGATCCAGCCCTAAAGCGCGTCGCGATCTTTCAGATTCGCTCCTTGCGCTTTAAGTTCTTGATATTTCGCATGTCGTTGTCGCAAAATCGCAGCGCACTTTTGCGCGACAGGCTTTGGCCGCGAGGTCACTCGCTCCGGACCCGGAACGTTTCGCGCACCGCCCTCAGGAATTCTGCCACTTTCGGCAGATCACCCAGCTGCTGATGGTAGAGATAGTAGAGGTGTGTGGCTGGTCCGGACCATTCGGCAAGGACCGGAACGAGCCGCCCGGTGGTGACACCATCGGCGGCGAGCGCGTCGCTCAGCATACCGATGCCGAGACCCTCGGCGATCAGGCGCTCTCCGATCGCCGGATCGTCGACGACGATCGAGGGTGGGCGCTCAAGCGTGAAATGCCGGTTGCCGTCGGAGAGCACCCAGTGGGCCAGCTCCCGCCGCATGCGGGTCCGGTGCGCCACCAGCGCGACATGCATCAGGTCCTCGGGTGACGAGAGGGATAACCCGTCGCAGTAGGCCGGGGCGGCATAGAGCCGCTGTTCGATTGTTCCGATCTTTCGGTAGATCATCTCGCTGTCGACCGGCTCGCCCATTCTCAGCGCCACATCGACGCTTTCTCCGATCAGATCGACATTGTTGTGTGCCGTCTGCAGATCGACCTGAACCTCCGGGCAAAGCTCCGCATAGCGCTTCAGGATCGGCGGCAGGAAGGTGCGGGCAAAGGCGACGGATGTGGCGACCCGCAGTCGCCCGCGGGCGGCGCCATCGGCGGGCCGGAAACCCGCAATGCCGCGATCGATGAGCTCTACGGCCCCGCCGATCGACTCGAGCAGGTGCTTGCCCGCCTCGGTCAGGGAGACCCGGCGCGTGGAGCGCAGCAGCAGCGCGACGCCAAGCGCGGTTTCAAGCTCAGCCAAGCGCCGGCTAACCGTGCTTGGCGGAAGGTGCAGGCGAAGTGCTGCGGCTGAGAAACTCTCGGTGCGGGCGACCTCGAGGAAGATCCTGAGGTTATTGAGATCGGGAGACTGGGGGGATTTCATGCGTTTCCGGAACAATCACTTCCATGATCGCAGGATAATCGACGGAGAGTTGAATTGATAGCTTCGTCGCATCCAATCGAAGGAGCCGATCATGACCACTCGCAGACAAGCCCTTGGCCTTCTCGCCGCCACGGCCCTGTTGCCGCTCGCACCGCGGTTTGCCTTTTCCGCCGCGCCGTTCTCGACCGTCGCCAATGCCGGTTACTACCGCTTTCGTTTCGGAAAGTTTGAAGTCACCGCGCTTTCGGACGGCACGCTGGCACTGCCCATGGCGAAGATCTATCAGAACGAGCCCGAGGGCGAACTGCAGCGCAGGCTCGACGAGGCCTTCCTCGGCAAGGAGCCGCATTTGTCGATCAACGCCTATCTGGTAAACGACGGCGAGCGCCTGGCGCTGATCGATGCGGGGTCGGGCACATTACTCGGCGCCGCTGCCGGCAAGCTCATCCGCCATCTCACGGCCTCCGGCTACCGGCCCGACCAGGTCGACGCCGTTGTTTTGACCCACGTGCATGCCGATCACTCCGGCGGCCTTACCGTCGACGGCAAGCCCCAGTTTCCGAATGCCGAAATCCATCTCGCCGACCGCGAGTATCGTTACTGGATCGAGCGCGAGGGCGTGACGACGATGACGGAGGCGCAGAAGACCGACTTCCAGCGCGCCCATGACGCTGTGGCTCCCTATATCGCCGCCGGAAAAGTAAAGCGTTTCGCCGACAATGCGGACGTGTTGCCGAACCTCGGATCGATCCTGCGAGCGGGGCATACGCCCGGACATTCCTCGATCGTGCTCCAAGCCGATGACGGCCAGCGTCTGGTCTTCTGGGGTGACGTGATCCATGGCGACCACGTCCAGTTCGACGCTCCCGACGTCTTCGTCAGCTTCGACGTCGATGGAACAGCGGCGGCCGCGACCCGTGCGGTGGCACTGGCAGATGCAGCCGATGGCCGCTACCTCGTCGCCGGCGCTCACCTGCCGTTCCCCGGTGTCGGCCACGTGGCCCAGGACGAGACGCTCTATCGCTTCATCCCCTGGAACTACGTCGAATAGCGAGGGTTTCGAAGCCGGATCACTTGTAGGCGTAGGCGTCGATGGTTTCTCTGCGCCCGCGCAGACGCACGCCGTTGTGGCGCACCCACCTGTCTGATCCGGCTTCGTCGATCTTTCCTGCCGCGAAGGCTTCCGCCGAAACGACGATCGATGCGCCGAGGTGGCGGGATTCGGCCTGCAGCCGCTGGCCGACCCCAGCGCCCGACGATGATCGAGAGCGCCAGCATCAAGGCGGCGATCGCCAGCGAGAAGGCGAGCCGCGCATTGGCGGCGAAGCGTTCGGCCTCACGCTCGGTATCGAACAGGACACGGCCGTCCTGGCTCATCCAGCCGTCCGGTGGTTCGACTTTCAGAAGCATGCAGATCCCCGTCGCTCACTCGCCGAGTGCCGGGCATCCTTCCATTCGGGTCTGCGCGTATCAAGCGCGCGCCGGACCGAGCTTCCGCGATTGGTGAGCCGGTGCCTTCACGTTGTCGTGTGGAGCGGTGTCCAGGCTCTTGCCCGCCGGGCTGTGTCTGTTAGGCGGCTACCGGTGAGTTAGGAAATGACGTTGCGGACGAACCGCACGACTTCGCCACCGTCATTGATGTAGGCATAGGCCTGGGCGGAGCTATAGACCGCGAAGGTACCGCTGGCGTATCGCTTGCGCACGCCAGCGACCTCAAGCGTCAAGGTGCCTTCCGTTACGAACAGCATTTCGTGCCACCCTTGCGGGTCGGGCTCGGCGTCATAGCGCTCGCCTGGGGCGAGCGACCAGAGCCACATCTGGGCTTCGGACGTAGCAGGGGCAGAAGCGAGCAGCCGCGCTTCGCTCTCTGCCTGTTGGCCGCGCCAGGTCACAGCGTCGATGTTGTCGCGGGATTGGCGAGACGGGTCCCTGACGAGATCGACGAAGCCGACATTCATCGCAGCCGCCAGCTTGTCGAGGCTGGAGAGGCTGATGTTGGCGTCAGCGCCTTCGACTGCGACGATCATGCGGCGGCTGATGCCGGAGGCTTTGGCGAGTGCCGTCTGGCTCAGTCCCGCCGCCATGCGGATGCGCCGGAGATTGTCCGCGACATGGGTCAGCACGTCGGATCGATCTTGACTGTGCAATATATTGCTCATATCGTTCTTCTATACGGATCGACCATCAACGGCCAGCCATTTCTGGTGCCTCCGACCGCGACGGAGGCCACATGCGCAGCTGTGCCAACAGGAAGGGCTTCATGTCACAGCAAGCGACAATTCTCAACGTCGCCGACAGGTCCGGCTTACTCGCAGCCATAGCCCAACATTCGAAAGGTCACTGACATGAAAATCCGCGACTTCGGCGTCGAAATCTGGATGAACCGCTACGAGAACCATTGCGAATGGAATCTCGCCGAGACCTGCGTTGAATCGCTGACCGTGGCGGAATTGTTGGAAATGGCGGGCAAGACGGACACGATCCTTGCCGAACTGCTGCCGCTGAAGCTGACCTATGGCGCCATCGAGGGTTCCGAACGGCTGCGCGGGCAGATCGCAAGCCTCTATGCGAAACAGGCGATCGAAAACGTCGTCACCACGCATGGTGCGATCGGCGCCAATGCACTGGTGCATGAGACTCTCGTCGAACCGGGCGACCGGGTGATTTCGGTGCTGCCGACCTACCAGCAGCACTATTCGATCCCGGAAAGCTATGGCGCCGATACGCAGATCCTGAAACTGACGGAGGAGACCGGTTTCCTGCCTGATCTCGAGCAGTTGCAGCGGCTCGCTATCCCCGGCACGAAGCTGATCGCCATCAACAATCCGAACAACCCGACCGGCGCGCTGATGGATTGCGGCTACCTCGAAAAGATCGTCGGTATCGCGCGCGGCTGCGGCGCATGGATCCTCTGCGACGAGGTTTATCGCGGCACGGATCAAGAGGGCGACGGTTTGACGGCATCGATCGCAGACCTCTACGAAAAGGGCGTCAGCACCGGCGGCATGTCG
Source organism: Ensifer sp. Root278 (assembly GCF_001429285.1). Taxonomy (GTDB): domain Bacteria; phylum Pseudomonadota; class Alphaproteobacteria; order Rhizobiales; family Rhizobiaceae; genus Ensifer. The sequence continues at coordinate 431,401 of NZ_LMJJ01000023.1, read as the reverse complement.
AAGACGTTTTCTCTCGCCGGCCTGCGGCTCGGCTGGATCGTCGCGCCACCCGAACTGATCCATGCCGTTTCGATCCACCGCGATTACAACACGATCAGCGTCGGCATGCTGGACGATCACTTCGCGGCAATGGCGCTGGAAAACCGCCACAAGATCTTGGCGCGCAGCCGGAGCATTACCCGCACCAACCTCGCGGTGCTGTCGGACTGGGTCGACAGCGAACCGCGGATCTCCTGGGTCAAGCCGCATTCGGGCACCACGGCACTACTGAAATACGATCTGCCGATGACCTCCGAAGCATTCTGCCTCGGATTGTTAGAGCGCACCGGGGTGATGCTGACGCCTGGCAGCGCAATGGATATGGAGGGCTATCTCAGGATCGGCTACGCCAACAGCGAAAGCATTCTTCGCGAGGGTCTGCAGCGCCTGTCCGGGTTTCTTCGCGAGCAACAGTCTGCCGCCGCGTAAGGAGCAGGCGGGATTGTCCTTCAGGGCTCGATATCCAGCTCAGGGTAGCGGCGGAAGATACCGTTCTCGTTGAAAGCCAGGCGTCGCGGCGACGCGAGATAGGCGGCGATGTTCGGCCTCGCTTTCACCGAAGCGTGCAGCTTCAAAAGCTCGGAGTATTGCCGCTCGTAATGGCGCATCGCCTTCGGGAAGGCATAGCGAAGCCCTTCGATCACCTGGAATAGCGAGAGATCGATATAGGTTGCGCCGTCGCCGACGGCGTGGCCGCTGCCATCGGGGTTTTGTTCAAGCACCCGTTCGAAGTAGCCGAGAAACTTGGGGAGGCGGTTGGTGACGAATTCGATCGCCCGGTCCTTCGCCTCCACCTTCTGCTCCTCGTAGTATTTCGAGGTTGCGATCGGGTGGTGGGTGTCGTGCACCTCGGCAATGAAGTCGGTGATGGTGAGTTGCAGACCGTTGGCGAACCAGCGCAGCGCCTCCTCCTTGGGCGCGAGCCCGAGCCTCGGGCCGAGGTAAAAAAGGATGTTGGCCACATGCGAAATGATCTGGTCGCCATCCCTCAAGAACGGAGGCGCAAAAGGGATGCGTGGCTCGGCAGTGTTTTCCATCAGCTTCATCATTTCGCCAGTGCCGCGGCCCCGTTCGCGCGTAACGTCGACGTAATCGGCGCCTGCGTCTTCGAGCGCAAGGCGCACGAATTCGCCCCGGCCCTGAATGCCGTCCCAGTAGTACAACTCATAGGTCATGGAAGCCCTCTGCCGATCTCGAATACCCGGTTGATATAGGCCATCGGCGGTTTAGGGCGAGGGCAACACAGCAATTGCAAGGCGCGCTCTGTCGAACTGGCCGCGACACATGCTATGGCGCTGTGGAGACGCATCTGAAATCCGGCGAGGATGCCAGGGTGAGCAAGCCGAACTATCGCGACATTGCAGAGTTGGCGGGTGTCGGAACGGCCACGGTCGAGCGGGTGCTCAACGGACGTGGCGGCGTTCGCCCCGAACTGGTCGAGAGGGTGGTTGTTGCGGCGCGCACGCTGAACTATCCGCGCACGCTGCCCGACACCCATCGCGGTCTTTTGCGCATCGACGTGCTGATGGTCCGCCCCGAAACGACCTTCTATCGCCGGCTCTCCAAAGCGTTCGAAAGGATCGCGGAGACGCTCGATCCGCTTGTCGTGGTGCAACGCAGCTTCACCGAGGAGATGAAGCCGGACGAGATTGCCAGGCGGATTCTTGCGACCGAGGTCCCGCGCGCTGGCCTGATCCTTGCCGTGCCCAACAGTCCGCTGATCAGCGCCGCGGTCGAGACCGTCGTTTCGCGCGGGGTGCCGGTAATCCATGTCGTTACACGGGCGTCCGAGAAGCAGGGCGAATTCGTCGGCATCGACAACTACGCGGCCGGACGAACGGCGGCACTCTTCATCGCCCGCATGGCGCGCAGGAGCGGCCCTGTTGTTGCCCTCTGCCACCCGATCTATCAGGTCCATCGCGATCGCCTCAGCGGCTTTTCAGACTATTTCCAGGAGCATCCGGGCGAGCGCCGGTTCGAGTGGCTGGGCTTCACCCGCGACGAGGAGCACTACGGCGCCGAAGCGCTGCGATCGGCGCTCGAGATGTATCCAGAAATGGCCGGGCTCTACAATGCCGGCGGCGCGAACGCCGCTCTGATCGATGTTCTTCGCCGGCATCCGCGCGGCATGGAGATTTTCTTCGTAGGCCATGAGTTGACCGATTATACGCGCAAGGCTCTCGGCGACGGCATCATGGACGTCGTGCTCGATCAGGCGCCCGAGGCGCAGGCCCGCCGCGCCCTTGACCTTGTGCTGCGCCGGATCGGCCTTTCAGAGCTGGAACCGGACAAGGCGCCTATTCGCTTCATCACCATCACCGCCGAGAGCCTTTGATCTGATTTGATCAAACAAGGCTTCGCCGTTCAGAACGCCTCCTGCTAGATTTTTATCAAGAAGGAGAGCGCGGTCCCGAGCGAACCGGAAGGCGCTCTCCTTCATCGGAATTTGTGCGGAACGCCCGCGATCCGCCGGGAGGAGAGCGTTATGGACGACTTGAAGTATGGAACGCGCAACAAGCGAGGCGACTGGGCACCGAACCAGCCGATCGAAACGGCGCCGCTGTTTGCCTTTCCGCCCAAACTGCTGGCGCTCCTGAAGTGGCTGCCGCACTATTTCTTTCCGTGGAACGCGATCTTCGCCGCTTCGGCCGTCGCCTACTGGGCCTGGGTAATCCCGCCGATCGAGACGATGCAGACTTTGAGCATCGGCTGGATCGCATGGCTCTACGTTGTGAACGCGGTCTGCGTCTTCCTCTTCTACGGCGCCTTCGAACTGCACCTCTACGTGCTGAAACGGCAGGAAAACCGCTTCAAGTACAATGGCAAATTCCCGGCCGAGCAGAAGAGCAAGGCTTTCTGGTTCGAGAGCCAGAACCTCGACAACATCCTGCGCACCTTTCTCTCAGGCGTGACGATCTGGACCGCCGTCGAGGTCGCCATGCTCTGGGCCTATGCCAATGGCTATGCGCCTTGGCTGAGCTTCGCGGAAAATCCCTGGACGCTCGCTTTCGTCGCGCTCGTCGTGCCTGTGATCCACGAGTTCCACTTCTTCTGCGTCCACCGGCTCATCCACACGCCGCTGCTCTACAAGTGGGTGCATTCGGTCCACCACAATTCGGTGAACCCGTCGCCATGGTCCTCGCTGTCGATGCATCCGGTCGAGCACCTGCTCTATTTCGGCACCGCCTTCTACCACCTGGTGCTGCCGTCGAACCCGATCCTGATGCTCTACCAACTTCACTATGCGGGCTTCGGCGCCATTCCCGGCCATGTCGGCTTCGACAAGGTCGAGGTCGGCGAAGAGACACTCGTCGATAGCCACGCCTATGCGCATTACCTGCACCACAAGTATTTCGAGGTGAATTATGGCGACGCCCTGATCCCGCTCGATCGCTGGTTCGGCACCTGGCACGACGGCTCCAAAGAAGGCGAGGCGCGGATGCAGGAGCGCTACCGCAAGCGCAAGGAAAAACTCGCAGCCCGCAAGGCGCGCAACACGATCGGGGAGGCAGCAGAATGAGCAACGTGATCACCTGGGTACCAGCCTGCAAACTGGATGACATCGAGCAGGAAGGGGCGATCCGCTTCGACCACGCCGGCCGCACCTACGCGGTCTACCGCGGGCCGGATGACAGCGTCTATTGCACCGCCGGTCTCTGCACCCATGAGGCGATCCATCTCGCCGATGGGCTGGTCATGGACTTCGAAGTGGAATGTCCCAAGCATTCCGGCGCCTTCGACTACCGCACCGGCGAAGCCCTTAGGCTTCCCGCCTGCGAGAACCTGAAGACCTATCCCGCCGAAATCGTCGACGGCGAGGTTCGGGTGGCCCTCGATTAGGGCCCGCGCTTACCGCGCGCTCGAACCACTCGAGCATTGATCGGGTCCGTGGGACCCCCGGAATGCACTCGGGTGATCCGGCACCCATTGGGAGGAAATCATGAAATCCATGTACCTGGCGGCTGCTCTTGCCGCCTTGATGGGAAGTGCTGCCTCGGCGGAGACGATCGGTGTCTCGATGCAGAGCTTCGACAACAACTTCCAGACGCTCCTGCGTGAAGGCATCAGCGCCAGAGCATCGGAAACCGGAGGCGTCAATGTCCAGATTGAGGACGCCCAGACCGACGTCTCCAAGCAGCTCAACCAGGTAAACAACTTCATCGCGTCGGGCGTCGACGCGATCATCACCACGCTCGCCGACACCTCCGCCGCTCCAGGGATAAGCGAGGCGGCAGAGAAGGCAGGCATCCCGCTCGTCTATCTCAACCTCCAGCCGGACAATGTCGCCCAGTTGCCGGTAAAGCAGGCCTATGTCGGAAGCCGGGAAACGGACTCCGGCAAGCTGGGCGCCGAGGCCGCCTGTTCGCTGCTCAAGGAAAAGGGCAAGGCCGGTAACGCGCAGGTCTATATCCTGATGGGCGATCTCGCCCACCAGGCCTCGCGGGACCGCACCTTGTCGTTCAAGGAGACGCTGGCTGCCGGCGACTGCAAGGGCGCCACCATCGCCGACGAGCAGTCCGCCGCTTGGACGCGCACCAACGCGATGGACCTTACCACCAACTGGATCACGGCCGGGCGCCCGATCGACGTGGTTTTTGCCAACAACGACGAAATGGCGATCGGCGCCATACAGGCGCTCAAAGCCGCCGGCGTGTCGATGGACGACGTGATCGTCGTCGGCATCGATGCGACGCAGGATGGTCTCGCCGCTATGGCCGCGGGCGATCTCGATGCGACGGTGTTCCAGAATGCCAAGGGCCAGTCGGCGAGCGCGCTCGATGCTGCCGTCGCGCTGGCGCGCGGCACGGCCGTCGAACGCGAAGTGATGGTTCCCTTCGAGCTCGTCACGCCCAAGAACATGGCCGACTACGCGACTCGCAACTGATCCTCCCGGCCGGCGCATTTCTCCTGCCTGCGCCGGCCACCTTTCCTGAGCGGGATGAGGAACAGTGCGTGCGGTTTTCCGCCCGCATCCCGCTCCAACTTATGATCTTTGGAGCAAGCCATGAATGGCATCGTCATCATCGGCGCCGGGGAATCCGGCACCCGCGCGGCCTTTGCGCTGCGTGAATCGGGCTTTACCGGCAGCGTCACGCTGGTCGGCACGGAACCGCATCTGCCCTATGAGCGCCCGCCACTGTCGAAGCCGCTCAACGGCGCGGTGCAGATGAAGCCGATCTGCGGCGCCGAGGCGCTCCAGGCTGCCGGCATCGACTACCTCCAGGGCGTATCGGCCCTGAGCCTCGATCCGGATACCCGGTCTGTCGCTTTCAGCGACGGGCGGACGCTTACATACGACAAGCTGCTGCTTGCGACCGGCGCTCGCCCGAGGCGGCTGACATGCCCTGGGGCTGAGCGCGCGCTCGACTTTCGCACCTATGCGGATGCGGCGACAATCTTCTCCAGCGCCGACCCGGGAAAAAGTATCTCCATCATCGGTGGTGGTCTGATCGGCATGGAGCTCGCGGCCGTTCTGCGCGGCAAAGGCATAACCGTCAGCGTTATCGAGATGGCGGCTAAGCCGCTCGGACGCGCGGTTCCACCGCGCTTTGCCGCCAAGCTCCATGCGCGGCATCAGGATGAAGGCGTTGCGTTTCATCTCGGTCAGGGGATGGCCGCGATCACCGACGATGCCGTTCTCCTCGCCGATGGCAGCGCGGTGCCTGCCGATATCGTCGTCGCGGCGATCGGCGTTCTGCCAGATGTGGCGCTCGCCGAGGCGGCGGGCCTTGCCACCGGAAACGGCGTCCTGACGGACAGTTTTCTTCGCACCAGTGACCCGAACATCTTTGCGGCCGGTGACTGCGCCGCGGTGGCGCAGCCGGGCGGCGGGTACATTCGCTTCGAGAGCTGGCGCAATGCGCGCAGCCAGGCGGAGACCGCGGCCCGCAACATGGTCGGCGGAAAGGAAGCTTTTGGCGCAATCCCCTGGTTCTGGACCGACCAGTACGATCTCGGTCTGCAGGTCGCGGGCCTGCCGCAGCCGGAGCATCAGAGCGTGATCCGCCAACTCGACGGCGGCGAGCTGGAGTTCTACCTGGACGATGGGCGCCTCCTTGCCGCGGCGGGCCTCGGTTCCTGCAATAGCGTCGCCAGGGACATCAAGCTCGCCGAGATGCTGATTGCCGCCGGTATCAATCCAGACCCCGCAGCGCTTGCTGATCCCGGCGTGAACCTGAAGGCGCTTCTGAAGAACGCGCGGGCGGCCTGATGCAGAAGTTGCTTGTCTTTCAGTCGCTCTGGGCGATGGAGCGCCGGCATGCGGACGGCTGCGAACGCGGTCTCGAGGAAAACATCGCTGTTATCGTCGAGGCCGGGTTCGACGGCATCAGCGCGCATTACACCAACCGTGATGACGTCGTCCGCCTCAACGAAGTGATCCGCGGCACCGGATTGAAGATCGAGGGAGTCTGTTTTCCCCGGAGCGTCGAGGACCTGCGCCCGACCCTGGAACTGGCGAGCGAATTTCCTGTCAGCCACATCGACCTGCAGGCGGACGTCCGCCCGCGCCGGGTGGAAGATTGCCTGCCGCTTCTGGACGGATGGATGCGGCTCGCCGAAAGGGCGGGTGTCCCCGTCTATGTCGAAACCCATCGCCACCGGATCACCAGCGACCTCTTGTTCACGCTGGACCTGCTGGACCGGCGCCCCGATTTGCCGCTGCTCGCCGATCTCTCGCACTATCTGGTCGGCCGCGAGTTTGCCTTTCCGGTCGAAGAGGAAAGCCACGCCCAGGTCCGGCGCATCCTCCACAACGCCCAGGCCTTCCACGGCCGCGTCGGCTCGTGCCAGCAGATCCAGATCGAGATGTCCTTTCCGCAGCATCGCCCCTGGGTCGATCTCTTCCGCGACTGGTGGGCCTACGGCTTTCGCCACTGGCGATCCCGTGCCGCCGACGATGCCGAACTGGTCATGACCTGCGAGCTCGGCCCCAGACCCTATGCGATCACCGACAGGGACGGCCACGACACGACGGACCGGTGGGCGGAGGCGCTTTTGCTTCGGCAGTTGGTGCTGGATGTGTGGGCTGAGAGCGCAGACCCTTCGGGCAACCGAACGCATGGCGCGTGCGTGCCGGACCCCGTCATTTAACGAAGGAGGGCCGGAATGGCAGATTGTGCTCGAGGCCAAGCCAAGGCGGGTTTTCCGCATACATCTCTTCGATCAACTGCTTGATCAGCTCAATGTGGCGTGAATTGTCGCCGACCCGGTGATTGAGGATGACAGGAGAGGTCGCGCGTTCCCCCTCGATCATGCGGTAGTGGACGTCTGACCGCACCTGACGCGCCGAGGAGGGGACGATGCACAGACCGGCTTCCGAGGCGACGAGGCCAAGGGCACTCTGGATCTCCCGCACTTCATGCACCTCGGCAGGGCGCACATCGTGGGCATGAAGCAGGCTCAGCACATGGTCGGCATAGCTCGGCCGCGGCTCCTTCGGATAGACGATCAGCTTCTGGCCGGCGAGCGCATTCAAGGGCAAGGGCGACGTGTCTTCGGCTAGCGGCGTGCCCTCGGGTATCGCCACGGCGAGGCGCTCTTCGCGCATGAGGATGCCGACGACATTGGGATCGCTGTGGTGAAGCCGGCCGAAGCCGACATCGATTCGGCCCTCCTTGAGCGCGGCGATCTGCTGCACCGACACCATCTCCAATAGCCGGATATCGAGTTCCGGCGCATTCTGCCTCAGCTTGCGCACGAGTGTCGGCAGCCCGCCATAGAGCGTGGAGGCGACGAAGCCGATGGACAGGACGCGGTTCTGGTTGAGACCGACGCGGCGCGTGGCCTCAACCATCTGCTCGACTCTCCCCAAAATCTGCAGCGACTGCTCGTAGAACAACCGGCCCGCCTCCGTCAGCCGGACCGGACGGCTCGCGCGGATGATCAGCGGCACGCCCAGCTCTTCCTCCAGAAGCTGGATCTGCCGGCTCAAGGGTGGCTGGGCGATATGCAGCTGCTCGGCGGCGCGGGTGAAGTTGCGCTCACGGGCGACGGCGACGAAGTAGCGAAGCTGGCGCAGATCCATATTCAGGCCCTCATTTTCCTACCATTGCGGTATGTTGCAGTGCGGTAACCGCATGAATCTGCGAAATCTCTATCGCACTATACCATGAAGGTATCATAGAGAACCTATTTGGTGTTGGACGCCACCCAGTGCGCGGCGCACAGTCACGCCATGAACACGACCCTTGCACCCATCTCTCCGACTGCAGCCTTCGTCTCCGTCGTCGAACGGGTCGAAACGATACTGGTCGATCTGCCGACGATCCGGCCGCACAAGCTCTCAGTCGCGACCATGACCGGCCAAACGTTGATGCTGGTGAAGGTCCATTGCAGCGACGGCACCGTCGGGATCGGCGAAGGCACGACGATCGGCGGTCTCGCCTATGGTGGCGAGAGCCCCGAAAGCATGAAGCTGGCGATCGATACCTATTTCGCGCCTGTCATGATCGGCGAGGACGTGACCCGCGTGAAGGCGCTAATGGCGCGCATCGGCAAAGCGGTGAAGGAAAACCGTTTCGCCAAGAGCGCGGTCGAAACGGCGCTGCTCGACGCCCACGGCAAGCGTCTCGGCCTGTCGGTCGGCGAACTCCTGGGCGGAGCGCTGCGCAAGCGGCTGCCGGTCGCCTGGACGCTCGCTTCCGGTGACACCGCCATGGACATTGCCGAGGCCGAAAAGATGCTCGACCTTCGCCGCCACCGGATCTTCAAGCTGAAGATCGGCGCGAAGCCGTTGAAGGACGATATCGCCCATGTGGCGGCGATCAAGCAGGCGCTGGGCGACCGCGGTGCGGTGCGCGTCGACGTCAACATGGCCTGGAGCGAATTCGAGGCGTCCTACGGCATGGCGGCGCTCGCCGATGCCGGTTGCGAACTGGTAGAACAGCCTGTCGCGTCGACGGCAGCGCTCAACCGACTGGTCCGCCGCTTCCCGGTGGCGCTGATGGCGGACGAGTCCCTTACCGGGCCTGAATCGGCCTTCGAGATTGCCAAGACCAAGGGCGCTGACGTCTTCGCGGTCAAGATCGAGCAGAGCGGCGGGTTGTTCAATGCGCAGCGCGTGGCGGCGATCGCCGATACCGCCGGCATCGAGCTCTACGGTGGCACGATGCTCGAAGGCGCTGTCGGCACGGTGGCCTCCGCCCATGTGTTTTCGACCTTTGCCAATCTGCAGTGGGGCACCGAGCTTTTCGGTCCGCTGCTCCTGACGGAGGAAATCCTGGCAACGCCCCTCGACTACAGCGACTTCGAACTGACGGTGCCGGATGGGCCGGGTTTGGGCGTCGAACTCGACGAAGACCGGTTGAAGTTCTTTGCGCGCGAAGGGCTGCGCAAGACCATCAGTGTTGCGAAGTGAGGATCGGCTGATGCTGTTTCACGTCAGAATGGATGTTCGCATTCCCCATGACCTGCCCGCTGAAGAGGCGGCCCAGATTCTCGCGCGAGAGAAGGCCTATTCACAGGCGCTGCAGCAGAGCGGCAAGTGGCGGCATATCTGGCGGATCGCCGGCCAGTACGCCAACTACAGCGTCTTTGACGTCACGGACAATGCCGAGCTGCACGAGATCCTCTCGGGTCTGCCGCTGTTCAAATTCATGGACATCGAGGTGACGCCGCTGCTTCGGCATCCGTCGTCAGTCCGGGAGGATGACACCTGAGATTTCGTTCGGCCGCCGCCGGGAGGTTGGCAGGCGGCACCCGCTTTCAAACTATCCAAGTGGAGGATTTATCATGAGCGTGAAGATTTTCGACAAGCCGGAGACGCAAGGTTTCCTGAAGGTTCTGAGCGGCCTCGACAAGGACGGCGGCAGCCCGCGCGTCAAAGAGATCGTGCACCGGCTGATGTCGGACCTGTTCAAGGCGATCGACGATCTCGACATCACCCCGGACGAATACTGGACCGGCATTGCCTGGCTAAACGAAATCGGTGCTGCCGGCCAGGCCGGCCTGATCTCGCCCGGCCTCGGCCTCGACCACTTCCTCGACGAACGTCTCGACGCTATCGACGAGGAGCTCGGCATCAAGAATCCGACACCGCGCACCATCGAAGGGCCGCTTTATGTCGCCGGCGCACCGGCATCGGAAGGCTTCGCCCGTCTTGATGACGGCCGGGACACCAACGGTCACCCGCTGATCATGCACGGCACCGTCTATGATTCCGCCGGCCAACCGCTGAAAGGTGCGACGGTCGAAGTCTGGCACTGTGATACCCGCGGCTTCTATTCGCATTTCGACCCGACCGGTGTGCAGGCGCCGTTCAATATGCGCCGCACGATCGTCACCGACGCCAAGGGCCGTTACAAGTTTCAGAGCATTGTGCCGCACGGCTACGGCGTGCCGCCGGGCAGCCCGACCGAACAGCTGCTTTCGGCGCTCGGGCGTCACGGCCAGCGCCCGGCGCATATTCACTTCTTCATCAGCGCCGACGGTCATCGCAAGCTGACGACCCAGATCAACATAGCCGGCGATCCGTTGGTCAACGACGACTTCGCCTATGCGACCCGCGACGGCCTGGTGCCCGATGTTACCGAGCGGACCGACGAGGCAAGCATCAAGGCGAACGGTCTCTCCGGCCCCTTCGCCGAGATCGAATTCGACATTCATCTCACCTCATTGGTGAATGGCGTCGACAACCAGATCAACGAGCAGCGCAGGCGCGCCGCCGCCTGATCATTGTTGCGGCGGCCGACTGAGCCGCCGCCCCCACACCGACATTGTTGCAATAGCCGAACCGAGCACGGATCAGCCGTTTGCGGGAGAAGAACCATGTCTGCAGTTATCGACAAAACCCAGGCCCTCGACGATCTGCTCGCCACCGCAGTCGAGGACGATCATGAGACCGGGATGTTCCGGTGCCGCCGCGATATCTTCACCAACGAAGACCTCTTCGAGCTGGAGATGAAGCACATCTTCGAGAGCAATTGGGTCTACCTCGCCCACGAGAGCCAGATCCCCGAGAACAACGACTATTACACCACCTATATCGGCCGCCAGCCTGTCGTCGTCACCCGCGACAAATCAGGCGAACTGCACGCGGTCATCAATGCCTGCGCCCATCGCGGCGCGATGCTCTGCCGGCGCAAGCATGGCAACAAGGGCAGCTTCACCTGTCCTTTCCACGGCTGGACTTTTTCCAACACCGGCAAACTCCTGAAGGTGAAGGACGAGAAGACCACGCAATATCCGCCGCAATTTGCGAAAGATGGCTCGCACGACCTGAAGCGCGTCGCTCGTTTCGAGAGCTATCGCGGCTTCCTCTTCGGTAGCCTGAATCCTGATGTCTCGTCGCTCGAGGATTATCTCGGCGAGACCAAGGTCATCATCGACCAGATTGTCGACCAGGCGCCCGACGGGCTCGAAGTGCTGCGCGGCAATTCCTCCTACATCTACGATGGGAACTGGAAGCTGCAGATGGAAAACGGTTGCGACGGCTATCACGTCAGCTCCGTGCACTGGAACTATGCCGCGACCATGGGCCGCCGCCACGAGGAGGGCACCAAGGCGGTCGACGCGAGCAGCTGGAGCCGCTCGATTGCCGGCGTCTACGGCTTCGACAACGGCCATATTCTGCTCTGGACCAACACCATGAACCCCGAGGTCCGGCCGGTCTTCCACGCCCGTGAGGAGATCAAGGCGCGCGTCGGCGAAGTGAAGGCGGATCTCATCGTCAACCAGACGCGTAACCTCTGCCTCTATCCGAACGTGTTCCTGATGGACCAGTTCAGCACGCAGATCCGCGTCACCCGTCCAATCAGCGTCGACAAGACCGAGATCAGCATCTTCTGTTTCGCGCCGAAGGGCGAAAGTGCTGAAGACCGGACTCTGCGCATCCGCCAATACGAGGATTTCTTCAACGTCTCGGGCATGGGCACTGCCGACGATCTCGAAGAATTCCGCGCCTGCCAGCAGGGCTATGCCGGCATCACCGCGCTCTGGAACGACCTGTCACGCGGGGCGCCGCTCTGGATTGACGGTCCGGACGACAATGCCAAGCGCATGGGCCTCGAACCGTTGCTCTCGGGCGAGCGCAGCGAAGACGAAGGCCTGTTCGTCCGCCAGCACGAATATTGGGCGAAGGTGATGCGCGCAGCACTTGCCTCCGAGACGAAGGGAGCGGTCGCATGAGGATCTCCTACGACACCGCCTGCGCCTTCCTCTACCGCGAAGCGCGCCTGCTCGACGACCGCGAATGGGACGAATGGCTGACCTGCTATGCGCCCGACGTCACCTACTGGATGCCGGCCTGGGACGATGACGATCAGCTGACCGAAGATCCGCAGTCTGAGATCTCGCTGATCTTCTATCCGAGCCGCGACGGCCTGGAGGATCGCGTCTTCCGCATCAAGACCGAACGCTCGGGCGCCTCCACGCCAGAGCCGCGCACCAGCCACAACGTCACCAATGTCGAGTTGCTGGCCGACCGTGGCGAGGAAGTGGATGTCCGCTACAACTTCCACACGCTCAACCACCGCTACAAGGTCACCGACCACTTCTTCGGCACCATGTTTGTGACGTTGCGCAAAAGCGGCGAAGAGCTCGTGATTTCACAAAAGAAGATCGTGCTGAAGAACGACTACATCCGCCAGGTCATCGACGTTTACCACATCTGATGACCGCCGCCTGACGACAAGGGATTGGGAGGAGCAACCATGGCCAGCTACAGGATCGCTTTGAATTTCGAGGATGGCGTCACCCGTTTCGTCGAATGTAGGGACGACGAGAAGGTGCTCGACGCCGCCTTCCGCAACAAGATCAACCTGCCGATGGACTGTTCCGACGGTGTCTGCGGCACCTGCAAGTGCCGCGCCGAAAGCGGTGCCTATGACCTCGGCGACGACTTCATCGACGATGCGCTGACATCGGACGAGGCTGAAAGCGGTCTGGTGCTGACCTGCCAGATGAAGCCGTCGAGCGATTGTGTCATCGCGGTGCCGACGACCTCGGCCGCCTGCAAGACCGGGCAGCAGAAGTTCGCGGCAACGGTTGCGCGGGTCACCCCGCACAATGATGCGGCGATCGTGCTGGAGCTGGACGTGGACGCAGCACCCGCCTTTCTGCCGGGGCAATACGTCAATATCGATGTGCCCGGCAGCGGCCAGAGTCGCTCCTATTCCTTCTCCTCGGCTCCGGGTGAACAGCGTCTCGGCTTCCTGATCAAGAAGATCCCCGGCGGCCTGATGAGCAGCTGGCTGGAGCGCGCGGAAATCGGGACGAAACTCGAGCTGACAGGGCCGCTCGGCAGCTTCTATCTGAGAGAAGTCCAACGCCCCCTGCTGCTGCTAGCCGGCGGCACCGGTCTTGCGCCATTCCTGTCGATGCTCGAAGTGCTGGCCCAGGCCAACGCGCAGCAGAAGATCCACCTGATCTACGGCGTCACCCGAGACCTGGATCTCGTGCTTGTCGATGAGATCGAGGCCCATGCCAAACGGCTTGCCAATTTCACCTGCAGCACAGTCGTGGCAGACGCTGCCTCCAGCCATCCGCGCAAGGGCTGGGTCACCCAGCACATGCCGGAAGAGCTGCTCAATGGCGGCGACGTCGACGTCTATCTCTGCGGTCCGCCGCCGATGGTCGACGCCGTGCGCAAGCACCTCGACGACACCGGTATCGTGCCCAACAGTTTCCACTACGAGAAGTTCACGCCGAACGTCTTGGCGAAGGAGGCGGCATGAGCGCGGCCCGTTTTGAAGGGCGCTTTGCCGGCAAGGTGCTCGTGGTCACAGGTGCCGCTCAGGGCATCGGCCGCGCTGTGGCGCTGCGTGCTGCGGCTGAAGGCGGCAAGGTGCTGTTCGTCGACCGCGCCGACTTCGTCACAGAGGTGGCGGCGGAGGCCGGGGGCGATCGGGCGGCAGCCTACAACACCGATCTCGAGACCCACGAGGGCGCCGCTGCGGCGATGTGCTTTGCCGCCGAACGCTTCGGCGGCATCGACATCCTGATCAACAATGTCGGCGGGGCGATCCGCATGCGGCCCTTCGCCGAATTCGAACCATCGCAGATCGATGCGGAAATCCGCCGCTCGCTGATGCCGACGCTCTATTGCTGTCATGCCGTCTTGCCGCATCTCTTTGCGCGCGGCGCCGGCACCATCGTCAACGTGTCCTCGAATGCGACGCGCGGCATTCAGCGCGTGCCCTATTCCGCGGCGAAAGGCGGTGTCAACGCCATCACCCAGTCGCTGGCGATGGAACTTGCCGAGCGCAACATCCGCGTCGTCGCGACCGCGCCGGGTGGGACGGAGGCGCCGCCACGCCGTGTCCCGCGCAATGCCGCGGGCGACAGCGACGCCGAGAGGGCCTGGATGGGCGACGTCGTCGCCCAGGTAAAGCAGTCGAGCTTCATGAAGCGCTACGGCAGCATCGAAGAGCAGGCGGCACCCATTCTGTTCCTGGCCTCCGACGAGGCCTCCTACATCACCGGCAGCGTGCTGCCGGTCGCCGGCGGCGATCTCGGCTGACGGCTCTCTATCTGAAACGCGCAACGACCTGGGGAGGAGATGATGCGCTCTATCGATGTGAATGAGGCAATAGACGGGAGCCCCCTTGGGGGCTTCCAGTGGATGGTGGTTGCGCTCTCAGCGCTGCTGCTGATTGTCGACGGTTATGACGTCTTCGTCGCCGGCACCGTGCTGCCGACGCTGATCGCCGAATGGGGACTGAGCAAGCCGCAGGCCGGCGCGCTGCAGGCCTGGGCACTGTTCGGCATGATGTTCGGGGCGCTGATCTTCGGCCCGCTCGCCGACCGGATCGGCCGTAAGAAGGGCATCGCCATCAGCTTCGTGCTGTTCACGGTCTCGACCTTGCTGACGGGGCTTGCCGGTTCGCCCGAACAGTTCAAGATCTTCCGGTTTTTCGCCGGTCTCGGCTGCGGCGGCTTGATGCCGAATGCCGTGGCACTGATGAACGAATACGCGCCGAAGCGTCTGCGCGGCACCCTGGTGGCGCTGATGTTCTCCGGCTATTCGGTCGGCGGCATGGTGGCGGCCGGCCTCGGCATCGGCCTCATCCCATCCTATGGCTGGAAGCCGATGTTCTTTATCGCCGCGGTGCCGTTGCTTCTGTTGCCGGTGGTCCTCTGGAAGCTGCCGGAATCGCTCGGTTTCCTCATCCGTCAGGGCAAGCAGGACGAAGCGAAGCGGATCTATCAGAAGATCGATCCCGGCGTGCGTATCGGTGCGGCCGACAGGCTGGTCTTCGCCGAAACGAAGGGCGCCTCGGCGTCGGTCCTGGAACTCTTCCGCCATCAGCGCACCCTGCGCACGATCATGCTGTGGGTCGCGTTCTTCTGCTGCCTGCTGCTCGTCTACCTGCTGTCGTCCTGGCTGCCGAAGGTGCTGCAGGAAGCCGGCTATGCGGAGAAGGCAAGCCTGCTCAGCCTCTTCTCGCTGAATTTCGGTGGTATGGTCGGCGCCATTGCCGGCGGCTGGCTCGGCGACCGGTTCGGCCTGCCGAAGGTGGTGGTCGGATTCTTCGTCGCGGCAGCCCTGTCGATCGCGCTGATCGGCTTCAATCCGCCGGCGACCCTCCTGTTCCTCATGGTGTTCGTCGCCGGCGCCACCACGATCGGCACGCAGATCCTGCTCTATGCCAGCGTGGCGCAGCTCTATAACCTCTCGGTCCGCTCTACCGGATTGGGCTGGGCCTCGGGCGTCGGTCGCATCGGCGCCATCGTCGGCCCGACGCTTGGCGGCGTGCTCCTGGCGCAGGAGTTTCCGCTGCAGCAGAACTTCGCGATCTTCGCCATCCCGGCTGCGATCTCGGCGCTCGCCATGCTGGTCTTTGCGATCAGCAACGCCCGCCGCGACGAGGTCGTGCAACTGGCGACGGCTTAACGAACGGCGATGGCGGCCGGACCATGAAGGCATCCGGCCGCCATCCCTTTGCGCGTGCGAGACTCGTGCCGCAGCGCGTATGCCTATGAGGCGCAGCGTCGCGCCAACAACCATGAAGCCGCCTTCGCTGGCGGCTTCCCTGATTGGAGTGCCGGTTTCATGGCCTATCTCGACCTACCCAGCCATCGGCTTCATTACCGCATCGACGGCGACCTAAGCGGCAACGCACCCTGGCTGCTCTTCTGCAATTCTCTCGGCACCGATCTCACCATGTGGGATGCCCAGATCGGGGAGCTTTCGCCGCATTTCCGCGTGCTGCGCTACGATCGCAAGGGCCATGGTCGTTCCTCGGCGCCGCCACCGCCCTATACGCTCGCTGATCTCGGCCATGACGTGCTGGCTCTTCTGGATGCGCTGGAGATCGAACGGACGCATTTCTGCGGCCTGTCGATCGGCGGCCTGACCGGGCAATGGCTCGGCGTGCACGCCGGCAAGCGCCTGGACAGGATCGTGCTCTGCGCGACGGCGGCGCGCATCGGCACGCCCGAGGGCTGGGCCGCGCGCATCGACAGCGTCAGGGCGGACGGCCTTGCGGCTTTGACCGCTTCCACAGCCGAACGCTGGTTCAGCCCGGAATTCGCAGCCAGCCATCGTGAAGCCGTCGGTCGCGTCCTCGAGAGCTTCGGCACCACCGCGACCGATGGCTATATCGGCGGCTGCACAGCGCTGGCGGGTGCGGATTTGCGAGAAGAAATCGTCAAGATCGCCAATCCCGTGCTCGCCATTTCCGGCGACGGGGATCCGGTTTGTCCGCCATCCGACCTCGAAAACATCGCCGCCCGCGTGCAGCAGGGGCGGCATCTGTCATTGCCCGGTCGCCATATCGTCAACATCGAGTCCGCGCCGGCATTCAACGCGGCGCTGCTCGAATTCCTTCACGCTTGAAGGCGGATTCACCAGCAGCGCCGCGCAGCCCATCAACGTGCCTCACTTGACTGGAACCACGAGCGGCGCGTCCTTGGTGACGATGTAGGTCGCGAGTTCCGACGCCTTGGCGGTGCCGACGTTCTTGGCCACATGGGCAACGCCAGCCGGAATGAACAGCGCCTGGCCTGCCTGAAGCGTCACCGGTGCCCGGTCCTCGAGTTGGTATTCCAGCGAACCCTCAAGCACATAGGCGATTTCTTCGCCGGGATGGGAATGCTTGATCGAGGTGGTTCCCGGGTCGATATCGACGCGGACCTGCACAGCCTCGTGTCCGGGCACGCTGATCTCGTTCTTGATCAGGTCCGTGCGCTGAATGCCCTGCATCTGCTGAGCCTCAGCCATGCGAAGCGTCGTTACGCTGCCGGCGATCAGCAGGGCGGCGGCAATGAGGCGGTGCGTTTTCATGGGGTTCTCCGTCATAGCGTTGATCGAGTGGGCGTCGTTGGAAGCATCCTGATTTCAACGGAGGTGTGTATTGGCGGTGTGTCGGCCGGGCGCGCTTTTTGTAAGCCAATGTATTTCGCGGTTGGTCTCGATGAATCCACTTGCGGTGTCGAGGTACCGTTTCTGGAAGAAGGGACGGCAAAGCGCGGTCCTGCTTGGCCGGGCGGCGATCCTGGGTGCGCATCGCCGCCAGCCTCGCGATCTCGCCAATCGCTATTCGCCAAGGCTCTGCTGCAAGGCTTCGCGCGCCAGCTTGATGATATCGGCATGGATGTCGGCGCGGGGGCGCTCGGTCGGCTCGCAGATGGGGTCGACTTCGCCGAAGGATTTCAGCGCTTCGGCGGCGCCGTCCTTGCATTCCGGCAGGAAGCTGAAGTGGTCGGCCCCGGCAACTGCGGCATAGGAGCCCTTTGGCGTCAGTGCCGCCAAAGGTTTGGAGGCGACGGCCAGGGGGATGGTCTCGGCGCTGCCGAGGTTGATGAAGTGCATCGGTATCTCGATCTTCTTCAGGCTTTTTTCGCTATAGGCCTGGGCGAGACCCGGATCGACCAGTACTGCCGCTTTGATGCGCCGGTCGAGATTCGATTGTTCGAAGCGGGCTTTGTCGATGGTGCGAAGATCGAGCTTCTCGACTGCGACCGGCGTGTCGTCGACATAGCCCTTGCCGCCGGAAAACCAGGCGCAATCCCATTTCCTGTAGCTGTCGCAATAGCGGACATAGGCATCGAGATCGGCGCGGGCGCCTGACATCTCCATGGCGGTCGAGCCTCCGAGGGAAAAACCGAGGACTGCGATCCGGTCGGCGTCGATAGCCTTGTTCCATTCACCGGTGCCGGTGAGCTTGTCGATGACGGCGGAAAGATCGGCCGTGCGCTCCCAGAGCTTCGGCGTGTTGGCGGGCGTCGAATCGCCGCTGGTCGTGCCGGGATGGTTGGGGCCGGCGACGATGAAGCCGGCCTCTGCGAGCGCGGTCGCCAGCCAGCTCATCGCTTGAACGCGGCCTCCGGAGCCGTGCGAAACGACGACCAGGGGGAACGGCCCCGGGAGGGAAGGAGCGTTTCGTGCGGCCTCTGTTCCCTTAAAGATCCGGTTGTCACCGACAAGGGTGGTTTCGCCGCCGGCCGCGGCCGGATACCAGACGGTAACAGAGAGATCTCGTCCCCGTTCGGAAGCCGGAACGCTGATTTCGCGCACGCCGACATCATTGGCATGCGAGGGGGTGGCAACGGCCAGGATGAAGACGGCGGCGGGCAAGAACTGGAAGAGGCGCATGGGCATCTCGCTTTGTTGAAAAAGACGGACGATCGTCGCTGGCGCCACGCCTCCCCGCGTCCTTGATCGCGATTCAGGTCGTCCCGAATCGCGATCTGAGCCATGACTTGCCAGGTTATCTGCCCGCCAAAGGACTCGCTCTTGATCTTTCTGCCGTTGCCGTTCGTCGTCGCCTTGCTATTGCTGATCCTGCTGGTTGTCATGCTGCGCGGCGACGAGTCCGCGAAGCGCAATCGGGCTTTTCTCGCCTTGGTGGCGCTCTGTGCCCTCCAGTCGGTGGTCGTCGGCCTCCGCTGGGGCTACGACGTTGCGGCCTTGCGATTTGCTCTGCCGGTGCTCGCAAGCTGTGTTCCGCCGCTGGTGCTCGCGAGTTTCCACAGCCTGATCCGCAGCGAGGAGCGAAACGTTCCGGGCGCTAGCTGGATTCACGCGATGCCGGCCATCGGCATCCTCATGCTCGTGCAGCTCGCGCCGAGTTACATCGACTTCGCCCTGATCGTCGAATATGTCGGATATGCGCTGGCGCTGTTGAACCTTGCCCGCACCGGCACGGATGCATTGGACGAAGCACGTTTCGAAGGCGCCGTTGCGGCGCACCGCGCTTTGGTCATTGCCGCGGTCTCGCTCTGTGTCTCGGCCCTTTTCGATCTTGTGATCATTCTGGACTTTGAATGGACCAAGGGGGCGAATATCGGCCTCATCGTCAGCAACGGGAATATGCTGGGATTGCTCTTCATCGGGCTGACCGCCATGGTCGCGGACCGTGCGCGCGCGCTTCCGGTAGCCAGCACGGTCATCGATGAAGATCCAGTTTCAGTGCCGCAGGACCGGGAGATCCTGGACCGGGTCGATCAACTACTGGTCAGCCAGAAACTGGCCCGCGACGAAAACTTGACGCTGTCGCGCCTGGCACGGCGCGCGGGCCTTCCAGCCCGGCAGATATCGACCGCCGTCAATCGGCTGGCCGGCAAGAACGTCTCGCAGTACATCAACGATTTTCGAATTGCCGAAGCCTGCCGTCTGCTGCGTGAGACCGACATGTCGGTGACCTCGGCGATGCTCGAATCCGGTTTTCAGACGAAGTCGAATTTCAATCGCGAATTCCGGCGGGTAACATCGTTCAGTCCCGGATCCTGGAGGGAGCAAAACCGGGAAGAAAAGCCTGGCCAAGAGGGCGGGGCGATCAACGCCAGAGGCTATCGCTGACAATTGCGCCCGGCCGCCGTGCGGCCGGACAGGTACGCCTCGCGGCGGCCGATAGCTACTGTTGATCCCCCGTGTTGCGGCCGACGGTGATCGAGAGATCCCTGGTCTTGCCGGTCCGCCAGACGCTCAAGCTCTTCGAGGTGCCGGGCGAGAGGTCGGCGACCATGCGCGAGAGATCGCGTGGCGACTTGATCGGGCTGCCGCCGAGGGCGGTGACGATGTCGCCAGCCTTGAGGCCTGCCCTGGCGGCGGGTGTTCCATCATTGACGCCGGCGATGAGCGCGCCTTCTGCCTGACGGAGGCCGATCGCATCGGCGATGTCAGCGGTCACCGGTTGAATTTCGACGCCGATGAAGCCGTGCTGGATCGAGCCGTCCTTCATCAACTCGGCGACGACTTTCTGCGCC
Organism: Ensifer sp. Root278; assembly: GCF_001429285.1. GTDB lineage: Bacteria > Pseudomonadota > Alphaproteobacteria > Rhizobiales > Rhizobiaceae > Ensifer. The sequence goes on along the minus strand of NZ_LMJJ01000023.1, from coordinate 411,214 downwards.
TGATCCGAGGGAATGGCGAAACCGACGCCGACACTGCCGCCGTTCGGCGAATAGATGGCGGTGTTGATGCCGACCACCCGACCCGCAGCATCGACCAGCGGTCCGCCGGAATTGCCGCGATTGATTGGCGCGTCGATCTGGATGAAGTCGTCATAGGGACCGCTGTGCAGATCGCGTCCACGTGCCGAGACGATGCCGGCGGTCACCGTCGTGCCGATGCCGAACGGGTTGCCGATCGCAAGCACCTGGTCGCCGACCCGCAAGGTGTCGGAATCGCCCCAGGCAACGGTGGCAAGCGGCTTTGCGGGCTTGATCTTCAGTACGGCGAGATCGTTCTTCGGGTCGGCACCGACAAGCTTGGCGGGCACTTGCGTGCCGTCGTCAAGGGTCACCGTGATGCTCGACGCCTTGTCGATGACGTGGTTGTTGGTGACGATGTAGCCATCCGCGGCCACGACGAAGCCGGAGCCGAGCGCTTCGGCCCGTTGCGCGGGGCGCTGTTGCGGGGCCCGGTCCGGCAGCGGAATGCCCTGGTCGCGGAAGAACTGGCGGAACTGCTCGTCGAAGGGCGAGTTTTCGCCGAGTTGCGAGGTTTCGTCGTTACCAGCGTTGTCGGCCTTGATTACGGTGGTAATCGTGACCGCCGACACGATCGGAGCGAAGGAGGCGCCGGAGGCAAGCGGCACCGCAACGGCCGGGCCGGTTCCGGCGGCCGCAGCCGCGTCATGGCCAGCAAAGGCTGCCATGGACAAAGGCGCGACGATGACGGCTGCGCCGAGGAGCGCGGCAGCACGGTGCCTCATGAGAATGTTTGACATGATCTTGTTCCTTTCGCTGCCAGGTCGCCGAGAGATCTCAGGCGTGCGCCCGTTCGGAGGCGAACACGGCTCATTGCTTCGGTCAGCTTCGTGTAAGGGGGCTTGTGTTGGTTGCCGAGGGACCGGGCTCAGGGAGCGAGCCCGGCGCCGTCGGTGGCGCCCACCCGGAAGCCGGGTGGGCCGCATCTGCCTGTCGATCACGCCATCCGGGCGATATCCCGGTCGAGGTGGCGAACTTCGTTCTGCAACCGCGCATAGGATTGCGTGGGCAGCATGCCGTTGTGGGCGGCGGCGGTCTTGACCGCCTGGGCGCGCACTGCACCGTCCTCGCGTTCAAGCTTCCTGTAGTTTGCCGCAGTCAGCGTGCCCTGTTCGCGGTCGGCATTGATCCGGTGGTTGTCGACCCGGAGTTCATGCAGGACGCGGTCTAGGCGCGACGATGCCATGTGAACCGGTGCGCGGTAGACCTGCATGGCCGGGGCCGTCATGTCATCCTGGGTGAAAATGCCCTGGTAGTAATCGCCCGTGTAGGCGCCCTTGTCACTGTCGCGACCGAAGTCGTGGTGATCGGCCGCAAAGGCACCGCCGGCGAAAACGACGAGGGCGAGGGTTGCGATGGTGGTGGTCTTGAGGGGCGAGCGCATATCTGCATCTCCTTCAACGCGGGAAGCGGGAGGAGCTTCCCTGCGAGGCCGTCTCCTATTGTCGCGTCGCGGCCGAAGCGGTCGCCGGCAATATTCAGCCTCGGTTCGAAGGTAATACTCCGATGCGGGTTAGTCATGTTAATATAATGTAATATTTCTCTGACTTTTCTTCGAAGTTCAAATTATTAATTTTATGTAATAAACGCTGTCCGCGCTTTCTCCTGGAAACTATTCTACTCGCCCATGCCTCGGAAAGGGGTTTGCGGGCCCCGTGTTTGCGTGAGCGTCGGAGAAATAGCTAGGAGCCGGCGTAGTGCGCCCGAGGGCGGATAAGTTCGCCGCTCTCGACCTGTTCCATCGCATGAGCAAGCCAGCCGACGGTGCGCGCAAGCGCGAAAATGACGAGCGGCGCATCGTCAGGCAGCGCGTAGGCTGCTGCGAGGGCGGCCAGCGAAAAGTCGAGATTGGCGGGTTCGCCGAGCAACTCCTCGCCGGCTTCGGCTAAGGTGGTGTAGAGCGCCGGCACCTCGAAGCTTGCCATGATCGCCTTGGCGCGCGGATCGCCATCGGGATAGAGCCGGTGGCCAAAGGCCCTGACCACGCCCTCGGAGGAAAGCATTCCCCGGATCGCTTCGCGCACGCCGCTCGCCGCCGCCTGTTCGGCCAGCCGCGTGACGCTGAGCCAGGCGCCGCCGTGTCGAGGCCCGGTGAGAGTGGCAAGCCCCGATAGCGTGGCGGCGGAAAGCGCCGCGCCGGAGGAAGCTGTGACCCGGGCCGCGAAGGCCGAAACGTTGAGCTCGTGCTCCGCGGTCAGCACCAGGCATTTGCGGATCGGCTCCGCCGCCTCCGGCCGTCCCCAGCCCAGCGCCAGCCGCCGGTGCAGCGGCATTTGCTCTGGCGATGGCGCCATCTCCGTCGCGACGCTTGCAAGCACGTCGGCGGCTTCAGCCTTCAATATCGCCGGGCGGCGGCCGAGCGCCGGCAGGTCGCTTTCGATCCGTGCAGCCAGGCGCGCGAACGTTGCCGCCAGGCGCGATTGGCTGCCGCCATGATCGCCGGCGGGAACGGTCACTGGCTCGGATGCTTGCCAAAGCAGCGCCGCGACCTGCTCCAGCGTCGCGTCGCCGGAGAGTTCGACCGCATCGCGGCCGCGATAGAATAGCCGTCCGCCGGCAATATTGGAGATCGTCGTCTGCAGAACCGGCTCACCCCAGCGGATCGCTTCGGCGGCGACGACCGCCGCCTGCCGCCGCCCGGCATGGCGTTCGGCCAGCCGATGCACGTCGTCGGCCTGATAGAGGCTGCGGCGCGGGTCGGAAGGGTCGGGTTTGGCGCGAATGCGCCCGCGGCTGACATTGGCATAGAGCGTCTGCCGCTTGCTGCCGAGCCGGGCGAGTGCCTCTTCGGCGGTGATCCAGAGCGTCTTCATGTTGATCGATTGCATCAAGATTGACGTCAATAGATCTAGGCCGGATCATCCAAGGCGTAAAGGAGAAACTTGATGATGAAGAACGGACTTGAAGACGTCGTCGCCGCCGAAACGCAGCTCTCCCATGTCAACGGTGAGGCCGGCGAATTGATCATCCGCGGCGTCTCGCTCGATCATCTGGTCGGGCACGCGCGCTATGAAGATGTCGTCGCCCTGTTGTTCGGCGGACTGCTGGGGCCCACGCCGGATCGGGCCGAGCTTGCGAAGCGCCTCGGGCAAAAGCGGGTGGAGGTCTTCGCTCACGTCCCCGCCATCGACGATGTGTTGCTGGAACTGCCGCCAGTCGACATCATGCGTGCGTTGATCGCCCGGCTTCCGGATGGAGACGATCTCGATACGGCACTGCGCTTGCTGGCCGCCCCGGCGGTCTTCCTGCCGGCGGCGTTGCGCCTGAAGAAGGGTGAAACCCCGGTCGCGCCGACGCCGGCGCTTTCCCACTCCGCCGATATTCTCGCAATGCTTGGTGCAAGCGTGCCGAGCAAGGAAGGAGTGGCGGCGCTCGATGCCTATCTGGTGACGATTTCGGATCACGGTCTCAACGCTTCGACCTTCGCGTCGCGTGTGGTCGCGTCCACCAAAGCCGGCCTCACATCTTCGGTTCTTGCTGCGATCAGCGCGCTCAAGGGGCCGCTTCATGGCGGTGCGCCGGGACCGGTGCTCGACATGCTGGATGCGATCGGGACGCCGGAGAACGCGCGAGTCTGGCTCTCGGAGGCGCTCGACCACGGCGAACGGCTGATGGGTTTTGGCCATCGCGTCTATCGCGTCCGCGATCCCCGCGCCGACGCGCTGAAAGGCGCACTGAAGCAGCTGAGCGCCGCCGACCCGGCAAACCGCGATCGGATTCAACTGGCCGAAGCGGTCGAGCAATCGGCGCTTGCCATCCTGAAGGTGCGCAAACCGGACCGTCCGCTCGACGTCAATGTGGAGTTCTACACGGCGCTTCTGCTCGACGCTTTGAAGTTCCCGCGGGAAGCCTTCACCGGCGTGTTCGCGATCGGCCGAACCGTCGGCTGGATCGCCCACGCACGCGAACAGGCGTTGGAAGGCCGCCTTATCCGGCCGCGTTCGCTCTATGTCGGGCCGCTGCCGCAGCAGGCGGCCTGAGCGCCGGCACTCCATTGTGAGGTCTATGCCACCCGCGTATTTCGCAGGTGCTTTTGAAAGAACATCTTCAGGTCGCGGAAGTCGTTGAAGCCGAGGACGGTCGCAAAGCGAGCGACCGTCGTTGGCGAACGAACAGGCGAGCGCGATCGAACGGGCGCTGCCGAAAGCGACGAGGTCCGGCTTTGCCAGTGCTATCAGATGCCTCTACGTCGTCTCGGGCACATTGAACATCCATGTGCCGGAAGCGGAAGGCCAGGTCTGGTTCGAGCTCAATCCGCGCGACGGCTTCTACATTCCGGCGGGCTTCGATCACCAGTACTACAACATGTCGGAAGACAAGGCGGAGTTCGTTTTCGGCGTGGCGCCGGACTTCTGACCTTCCACGAAAAAGCCGGACAACATCTGTCGATATTGTCCGGCTAAAGGTATCCGGAGACGCTTTGACGTCATCTGGAACGAATGGGCGACCGTCAGGCCGCCTTCTTCGCGTCAAAGGGGATCTCGATATCGACCGCGAGCGTCGAAACCTGCGCGCCGCGTTCCATCGTCACCTTGACCTTTTCGTCGTCGATCTGCATGTGCTTGGAGATCGCCTTCAGAATTTCGTCGCGCAGCTTGGTGACGAGATCCGAATCGCCTGCGGATGCGCGCTCATGCGCCAGCAGGACCTGCAGCCGTTCGCGGGCGGCCGGTGCTGACTGGGAGCGGGAGAAGAAACCGAACAGATTCATGCCGCCTTCCTTCCGAAAATCTTGCCGAGGAAGCTGCGCTTTTCACCGGGAATGGTGATTGGCAGGGTTTCGCCCTTCAGCCGGCGCGCTGCGTCGAAATAGGCCAGCGCCGGCGCTGAGCGGTTGTCTGCCAGCGTGACCGGCGAGCCGACGTTGGATGCACGAAGCACGTCTGCGCTCTCCGGGATGATGCCCATCAGCGGGATCGACAGGATTTCGAGCACGTCGTCGACCTTCAGCATGTCGCCGCGCTCGGCGCGAAGCGGGTCGTAGCGGGTGAGCAGCAGGTGCTTTTCCATCCGCTCGCCGTTTTCGGCCTTCAACGTCTTGGAATCGAGCAGGCCGATGATGCGGTCGGAATCGCGCACCGAGGAGACTTCCGGATTGGTCACGACGATGGCGATATCGGCGTGGCGCATGGCGAGCGTCGCGCCGCGTTCGATGCCGGCAGGGCTGTCGCAGATCACCCAGTCGAAGGCGTTCTGCAGGGCGGCGATGACCTTCTCGACCCCTTCCGGCGTCAGATTGTCCTTGTCGCGGGTCTGCGAGGCCGGCAGCAGGTAAAGCGTTTCGACCCGCTTGTCGCGGATCAGCGCCTGCGAAAGCTTGGCCTCGCCCTGGATCACATTGACCAGGTCATAGACCACGCGCCGTTCCGCGCCCATGACGAGATCGAGATTGCGCAGACCGACATCGAAGTCGACGACCACGACCTTGTCGCCGTTCTGCGCAAGCGCAGCACCCAATGCGGCGCTGGACGTCGTCTTGCCGACGCCGCCTTTGCCCGATGTAACTACGACTACCTTGCCCATTCATCTCTCCAAGTATTTAAACTACGCCTTCGCCTTACGTCACGATGGTTCTGGATCGACCCAGAACCCTAAGCGGGATGCGAGCGGTGTCCGCCCGGCCATCCCCATCCCGCTCTAGCCGAGCGTTCCCGCCTTGAGCGCTTCGCCGTCGAGCCAGATTTGAACGGACTTGCCGCGCAGATGCTGCTCCATGTCGTCGGCGGTCTTGTAAAAGCCGTCGATCGCAATCAGTTCCGCTTCGAGCTTGCGGCAGAAAATCCGTGCCGAAACATTGCCGGTGGTGCCGGCCATCGCCCGGCCGCGCAGCGCGCCGTAGATGTGGATCGACCCGCCGGCGACGACTTCGGCGCCAGAAGCGACCGAGCCGATGATCGTCACGTCGCCTTCCGGGAAGAACAGCGACTGTCCGGAGCGCACCGGCTGGGTCACGACGATCGAGGGTGTTGCCTTGGCGGCAAGCGGCTCGGCCGTGATGACGGCTTCCGTTTCTGCTCCTGGCACCTCGGCCTTTTCTGCCTGCTCCGCCATCTTCGCTTCGTAGTCGGCTGCCGGGCGCCCGTCGTTCATCGCCGGCGGCAGATCGGCGCCGAGCAGCGACTGTCGCGCGCCTTCGATGCCCATGATTCGGACATTGCGTTTGCCGAGCTGATCGACGAGCTCGCGCAGTTGCGAGCGATCGATTTCGAGGCCATTGACGTCGAGCACGACGGGCCGCCGGAGGAAGAAACCGGCGGAGCGGGAAGCCAGATCGTCGAGCCGAGTGAGCCAATCCTCGAGGGGCAGCTCGGGGGTCAGCGCTAGCGCAAGGAAGGAGCGCCCCTTGAGGCGGATCGGCCGGGATTCGGTTAACACATCGTTCATCTTGGTAAATTTTCCGTTGCCTCGGTGTATCGAAGAAATGGTTAACAAATGGTTAATTCAGCAGTGCGAAGGTTAATGAGGCGGGTCCCGCGGCGGGCCTTCCGGCACTGAAAAACAAGGTAAATTGGTCGTCGGAACAAACCGATCTTTTGGCCATTGTCGCCTTGGCGATGGCGGATTTGACCGTCTGCTGCCCGCTGACGAGAGGGTGATTCATCGATCCCTTTGCATGCGATTCGCCCGGCCTCGCGAAGGGAGTTGACATTGGAGTGCTAAAATAAGAACATAACGTGAACAAATGGAGGTTTCCCATGAGCCGGACAGAAACCATGACCCATACGGAAGAAGTGATCGAACGCGCCATGGCTGCCGTTGCAGCCGCCCGGAAGAAGCGGGAACGCGAAGCCGAGTGGCGGAAGCGGACCTTCGGACGCATCGACATGACGCCGCCCCTGCCGCGGCTGAAGCGCGGCGGCGTGCAGCTTTCGCTGCGGCTCGACGGTTCGGCACGGTGATAGACATAACGACTACGCGGGACCGGTGGGCCGATACCTGGGCGCCTAGCGTAGCTCCAACGGGGGCAATCCGCCCGAAAGCCGCCGATGCCCGCGTGCGGTGATGAGCGGATCGAGACGAAGCTTCGAGAGGACTGACCATGAGGCATCGTCGAAGCATCGACCTGATGCCGCGCGAAAATGCTGCCGACTACGGCTCGACCCTGGAGCTGCTACCGGAATGGTATGTGCTCGTGGCGAAGTGCGGGAAGTGCCGGCATCAAGGGCGAATTGACCGTCGGGTGATAGCCAGCACCTACGGATGGGGCATCCACCTCAATTCCATCGGCCGAACACTCAAATGCTCGCGCTGCGGAAACAGGGAGGGGAACAAACTGCTCCTTGGCAAGTTGCCCCGCGACTAGCGCGGCAGATCGTGTGCCGTGTGGCAGAAACCCGCTGCTCACGGGTCAGTCGGCGGTTTCAAAATGGAACCATGCGAACCGGGCGTTTCTATAGAATATGGTCGCGATTATAAAGTATCTAATTGCTCTTTGTCGGAATATGTAAGGCATCGTCCGTGCTTGTTTTGATTGTGCAGGCGACTGTTAACGGAAGTTATCAAGCGTGATCCGAAAACAAGAAGGTAATATTGGAACAATTTATTATCCCTTTCGTTGAGTTTGTGATCGAACGAAAGGATGAGATCATGAAGAAGCTTGTAATCACGGCGGCTGTTGCTGCTCTACTGGCAGGCTCCGCCTTTGCTCAGGACGCCAACAAGCAAGCCGGTACGGCTGCAGGCATGGCCGGTGGTGCGGCAGCGGGTGCTGTCGTCGGCGGCCCGATCGGTGCCGGCGTCGGCGCCGTTGTGGGTGGCGCGCTCGGTGCAGCGCTGACGCCTCCGCCGCCGGAAGTGGTCACCTATGTCGAGCAGCAGCCGGCTCCACCGTCTGTCGTCATTCAGGAACGGATCGTGGTCGGTAAGCCCATCCCGTCGGCTGTCGTCCTGACGCCGATTCCGCAAAACCCGCGTTACGCCTATGCGGTCGTCAACGACCAGCGGGTGATCGTGGAACCGCAGTCGAGAACGGTGGTCCGGGTCATCAACTGACCGAGCCCAATAGTCTCTCCTCTGGGGCGGCGCTCAAGCGCCGCCTTTTTGTTGTTTCCCGTCCGGCTGTCGTCGCAGCCGCGCTCGCTTCTCTGAAAGCGGATGGATCTATGATCAGCAACACCGCACCATCGTACCGATGCAGCAGTGCTGCTAAACTCGCAGCGACAAACGCCATGATCGACTAGTGGAGGCCGGCATGGAAGTGATCGTGCATGAGAACTGGCCCGTTGAGCTATGGCGCCCCGGCGTCGAAACGCGGATGGTGATCTCCGCGGTGAGCGGCGCCTCGCAATTGTGCCTGTTCGAGCAATGGGTGGCGCCCGGCGCGGGCGCTCCGACGCATCATCATCCCGTTGAGGAAATCCTGACGGTGATCGCCGGCAAGGCCGAGATGTGGATCGAAGAGGAGCGCATCATCGTCTTGCCCGGCCGGTCTCTTATCGTGCCGCCGCTCCGCCGCCATGGCTTCACCAATATCGGCAGCGAGACGCTCCAGCTTCAAGCCATCCTTGCGGCAGCAAGCTTCGAGGCCCGGTTCGACGGTTCGGTCGAAAGCGTCAGACGCTGGTGCGGCGAGGTCGACTAGGCCGCCGGCTCCCTGGACCTAAAAGATCCCTCCTGCACCCGATGACGTCCCGGTGCATCCGTTTGCCCGGCTTCGTCTTCCGGGTATAGTTTAAAAGCCCCTCAGCACAATTTCCGACCGCAGCTTTTTCCAGATCTCGTCAAACTCGGCGAATGCCTCGGGATATCTAATATATATTTCAAATTAAATTGCCTATATTCGGAAAGTTTATTCGATATTGCTTTGCGCCATCCCTGTAATACATTCCATAATCGGGATGTATATTCGAGTCTTTGAACATATTCTTAAGTCGATCGAAGAGGATAGCGATATGGCGAAGATCGTAGGCTCGTCTGCGGGCGACGTTTTGAAGGGCACCGAGGAAAGCGACCGCATCTGGGGCCTCTTCGGCTTCGATACGATCGATGGCGGCGGCGGTGACGATTTTGTCGACGGCGGGGCGCATGACGACATGTTGACGAGTTCGAGCGGCTACGACCGGATCGACGGCGGCGACGGCAGTGACCAGATCGTTCTCACCGGGACCGGCGGTGCCGTTACCGGCGGCAGGGGTTTTGACGGTCTCGTCGTCGACTTCTCGCAAAGCGCCGAGCGGATGGTCTTCAACGGTGCCGGCGGCCATGGCTATGTCGGGGATCCGAGCGCTGTCAGCCGGCATGTCTTCTTCCACGATATCGAGTGGCTGCGCCTTCTTGCCGGCAGCGGCGACGACCGGATCACGGGGACCGCCGCGGCCGACCGGATCTCGACCGGAGCCGGCATCGACGTCGTCAATGCGGGCGCGGGAAATGACGTCATCACCAATACGGGCGGACACGACCGTCTCGATGGCGGCGATGGAAACGACCGCTTCGTTCTCGTCGGGGCGGGCAGCACCATTCTTGGTGGTGCCGGAGACGATACGCTGGTCGTCGATCTTTCGGGATCGACTGCTCCGGTCGTGTTCAACCTGGCGAATGGTCACGGCATTATCGGAGACGGGACGCAGACGGAGCGGCACCTCTTCGTCCAGCATCAGGATGTCGAGCGGGTTGTGCTGATGACGGGACGCGGAAGCGACCGTGTTACGGGTAGCGCCCTTGACGACGTCATCGAGACTGCCGGCGGCAACGATGTCGTCGAAGCCGGCGCGGGCGACGACAGGATCACCGACGGGCTCGGTGCCAACCGTCTTTTTGGCGGCGACGGCAGTGATGGGATCATCTCCACATTCTACTCCGCCGAGATCGACGGCGGTGCGGGCCAGGACTGGCTCTATATCAGCGAGATGGAGCGCACGAGCGATCTGACTATCGATTTCGCTGCTGGCAAGGCTTCAACCGGCACAGTGCTGCGCGGATTTGAGGAAGTGAGTCTCGCGCTCGGCAGCGGCAACGACCGGGTCAGCGCGGGTGATCTCAACTCTCTCGGGGTCGATGCCGGTGCCGGAAACGACCATCTCGAAGGCGGCGCCGGGCGTGACCGGTTCGATGGCGAGGACGGAAACGACTATATCGATGCGGGCGCCGGAGACGACATGATCGAGACGGGCGCTGGCGACGACGTGGCTTTTGGCGGGGACGGCCGGGATACGCTCGCCAATGATGGCGGCAGCGACGTGCTCGACGGCGGCGCTGGCGATGATTGGCTGCAGGACACCTTTCCCGGCAGCGGCACGCTTGGCGTCGCGTCTATCCTGCGCGGCGGTGCGGGTAACGACACGATCAATGCCCGTTACCTCGGTGAGGCCGATGGCGGCGACGGGCGGGATCTGTTGTACCTCAACTATGGCGGCTTGCCTGAAGCGACGGTTTTCGATGCGGCGCGCGGCATAACGCATACCGGACTGACCTTCGCCAATGTCGAATATTTCAACGTCACGTCCGGGCGCTACGACGACGTGCTGCGCGGCGCCGAAGACAACGACACCTTCTATTCGTCGAGCGGCAACGATATCCTCGACGGGCGCGGCGGAGATGACACGCTGAGCGGCGCCTCGGAAAACGACCAGCTCTTCGGCGGTGAAGGTGCGGATATCCTCGACGGCGGTTCGCAAAATGACCTCTTGAGCGGCGGCAATGGCACCGATCGGCTGACGGGTGGCAGCGGCGCCGACACGTTTCTCTGGTCGTCGGAAACCTCCGGCGAGGCCGGTCTCGATCGCGTCCTTGATTTCAACGGCAGGCTGGGCGATCGGATCGCCTTTTCCGAGGACGCCCAGGACGCCACCGGCATTCACAGCTATGCCGATTTTCTCGCTGCCGCGCACGATACGGCCGACGGCGTGTTCGTCGCCTTCAACGGTTCCGATGCCGAGGGCATTCTGATCGAGGACGTCTCGCTTTCGGTTCTCACGGAAAGCGATGTCGTCTTCGGCCTCGGTTGAGGTTTTCGCGGGGCGTCAGGTTTGCGGCGACTCGTTTTCGCCTGAGACCGCGGCCCTGTCCGCCTCCGTGGTCAGGCGCCCATCGATCAACTGAAGGCGCCGGTCCATGCGCGAGGCCATGTCGAGGTCGTGGGTGACTGCGACCACCGTCTTTCCCCGCTCGCGCACCAGCGTTTCCAGGATCCTGAAGACCTGTTCGGAGCTCTGGCTGTCGAGGCTGCCGGTCGGCTCGTCCGCAAGGATCAGCGGCGGATCGTTGGCCAGTGCGCGGGCCACGGCCACGCGCTGGCGCTGGCCGCCCGAAAGCTGGTCTGGCCGTTTGTCGATATGATCGGCAAGGCCGAGTGCTGCAAGCAGATCGCTCGCCCTTTGGCGCATCTCGTTCCGGCCAAGGCGACCGAGCCTGCGCATGGGGATCTCGACATTCTCGCGGGCAGTGAATTCCGGCAGCAGGAAATGGAACTGGAAGACGAAGCCGATGTTGGCAAGCCGCGTGGCGGCCCTTTCGTCCTCGTCCATCCGGGCCGTGTCGCGGCCGCGGATGCTGAGCGTGCCGCCGGTCGGCCGGTCGAGCAGGCCGAGCAGGTAGAGGAGCGATGACTTGCCCGAGCCTGAAGGGCCGGTGACTGCGACGAACTCCTGCTCTCCGATAACAAGAGAGATGTCCTTCACCAGGGTGACCGGCACCGTCTCCCTGAGGATGCGCGTCAGATCCCTTGTTTCGATCAGCGTGCTCATGTCGCGCCCCTGATGATGTCGACGGGATTGGCGCGGGCCGCCCGCCTTGCCGGCAGATAGCCGGCGACGGCGGCCGATCCGAGCGCGAAGGCGGCGGCGATCAGATAGTGCAGCATGCTCCAGGCGATCGGTAGCCGGGTCATCTCCTGGCCGGTCGCGGATATCTCGAAGCGGACGAGCGAGAGCGCGTAGACCATCGCGAAGCCGAGCGTCCAGCCGAGCAGCGTGCCGGCTGTGGCAATCGCCACACCTTCGATCACGAACAGGATGCGCATGTCTGCCTCGGTGAAGCCGAGCGACTTCATGATGGCGATGTCGCGCGCCTTTTCGTGCGTGATCGTCGAGATGATGTTGAAGATACCGAAGCCTGCGACCAGCATGATCGCCGCAACGACCGTGTACATGATGACGTTGCGCACGACGAGCGCCTCGAGGATCGACTCGTTCGCATCCTGCCAGGCGACCGCCTTGTAGCCGAGTTCCGCCTCGATGCGGCGCGCCACCGTGGGCGCCGCGTTCGGATCGTCGAGCTTGATGTTGATCTCGTTGATCGCGTTCGGCCGGGCCGAGAGGATCTGCGCGTTCTTCTGCAGCACATAGGCTTCGCCCTCGTCGCGCGCCGTCGTGCCAGTGTGGAAGAGACCGACGATCTTGAAGCGGCGGCTGAGCCCCTCCGAAGAGACGGCGGTGAGCGTATCGCCGAGCTTGGCGCCGAGCCGGGAGGCCATGGTATCGCCGACCACCACATTGTTGCCACCGGCGGCAAGTGCGGCGAAGCTGCCGGCCTTGAAGTCTCCGATGATCGGCGAGACGCCGGGTTCCGCCTGCGGATCGATGCCGATGACGGCAGCACCGACCTCCTGGCCGGAATAGCGAATGACGCCTTGTGCCTTGAGGGTGGCGGCAAAGCGGCCCGGGATCCAGCCATCGAGCCAGGAGAGTGCTGCGGTGGGGTTGATGATGCCGCGCCGATCGTCGCGTGGCCTGAGGCCGGAAATGGCCGCTGCGTCGAACAGGTCTTCTGCCGGTTGCCGCCGCGCCGTCCGCTGCTCGTCGGTCACCTGGACATGCGGCATGGTGTCGACGAGCTGGCGGACGAAATCGTCCTGGCCGCCCTGCATCAAAGCCGCCATGGCGATGGAGAACCCAACGCCGACCGCAACGCCCAGCATCGCGACGATCGTCTGCCGGCCGCGGCCGGAGATGTGGGTCAGTGCAAGGTCGAGGATGAGGCGCATGGCGAGCTCATGTTCCTGGCACAGGCGTGACCTTGACGCGCGTGCCATCGGCAAGGTCGGTCGGGAAGGGGGAGACGACGCGCGCGCCATCTTCCAGACCGGAGAGAACCTCGACGCCGTCGGCGCCACGTATGCCCGTTTTCAATTCGCGGATCCTGGCATGATTGCCGTCGATCACCGCAGCCTTTGTCCCCTCAAGCGCCACGGTCGGGAGGATCAAGGCACCATGCGACACCCGCACGACGATGTTGACGTCGGTCGACATGCCGATCCGAAGCGGCGTGCCGTCGGGCAGGCGGAAGCGGACGCGATAGGTCTTCGTCACCGGGTCGCCCTTGGGGGTGATGCTGTCGACCGTCGCCTCGAGTTTCTGGTTGGGGAAGGCATCCGATCGCAACAACGCGCGCTGACCGACTTCGACGCGCGGAATATCCTCTTCGTTGACGTCGGCCGTGACGATCAGCGGTTTCGGTTCCCCGACCCAGAAGAGTACCGTGCCGAGATCCGCGACTTCGCCGATCTCGCCGTCCTGCCGGAGCACCTGGCCGGCGCTCGGCGCGCGCAGCACATAGGTCGCGAGCCGCGCCTGACGGCCGGCGACAAGCGCCTCGAGCTGGCCGAGTTCGCTGCGTGCCCGGTCGACTTCCTGTTCGCTGATCGTGCTGCGTTCGGAGAGCGCCAATTTGCGCCGGTACTCCTCCTGCGCCAGCGTCAGCCGTGCCTGGAGTTCGCCGAGTGCTGCCCGTGCCTCGGTGTCGTCGAGGCGGGCGAGCACATCGCCCTTGGCGACACGTTCACCTTCGCAATTGCATTGTTCGACGATCCGTTCGGCAACCGTCGGTGTGACTTTCGCCCAGGTGCGCGGTTCCACGACGCCATCCGCATAGATGATCTCCGCCGCGTCGCCGCGCTTTGGCGCAATGATGGACACGGGAACCGGGCGAAACAGATACCAGGAAACCGCCGCGCCGATGGCGACGATAATCGCCCCTCCGATTGCAAAACGAGCCAGCTGCACGAGACGCTCCTTGAATGCTTCCAGTCCGTTCTGTATAAATAGACCGACGGTCGGTTTGTTTCAAGGATGCGTGTTACCCTTGCCATCCGGAGCGTCGTGGACCGCGCTGTGAACCCGTGCTAAGCCGCTGTTCTGGGAGTGCTTATGGTCAGAACGAAAAAATCGCCGGAAGTCCGATCGAACGAGCTGATCGATTGTGCCGAGCGGCTGTTCTTCCAGCACGGCTACGAGAACACAACGGTCAACGACGTCATCCGTGAGGCGAACGTCTCGAAGGGCGCCTTCTATCACTACTTCGTCTCCAAGGAGGCGCTGCTGGAGGCCGTCGCGACCCGGATGGCGCGGCGAAACCTAGAGGAACTCCAGCCGCTCGTCGAAGACCCGTCGCTCGACGCCGTCGGGCAGTTGAACGCGCTTTTCGCCGGCTCGCGGCGGACGAAGATCGACATGGCGCCGCAGTTGAAGAACACCTTCAACGCGCTTTTCAAGCCCGAAAACGTTGCTCTCTATCACCGCATTGATGAGGCCCTGCTGGCGGTGAGCATACCCCTGGTCGCCGAGATGCTGCGGCGCGGGCATGAGGAGGGGACGCTCGATGCGCCCGATCCGGAAGCCGCAGCCTTGATGCTGCTGCAACTGCGCGTGAGCGTCGCAAAGGTGATGTACAAGGCGCTGCAACGTTACGAGGCCGGCGATCTCGATGGCGCCGCGGCGATGCTCGATGGCTGGATGCGAACCTACGGCACCGCGATCGAGCGCTTCCTGAAGCTTCCGGATGGCTCGATCGAGGTGACCGAGCCGGGCTTCGCCCGCGCCTTCCTGGAGGCGTGAGCTGTCGCTGCGCTGCGACGTGTGCGTCTCTCAGCTCTTCTGCGCGGCACGCAAGGCGGAGGCCGGATAGCGCAGTGTCGGGTCGAAGGGGTTGAGCTTGCTGCTGATGGCGTGCGCCTCGGCCTTCAAGAGATCGGTGATGGTGCCGCTTCGCGTTTCCGTCAGGCGCGATGCCAGCGTGCCGATGCTTAAGGAAGCAACTGCGATGCCGTTGCGGTCGAGCACCGGCACGCCGAGACCGGCCATGCCCTCGATCATCTCGAAGTTCATCTGCGCGGCACCGATCCGCCTGACCTCCTCGATCTTGATGCGCAGGTCCACCTCGTCGATCGCGGCCCGGTCCATGATGCGCGGCATGTTGAACTTGATGATCGCTTCCCGCTCCTCCTCCGGCAGGTGGGCGAGAATGGCGATGCTGCCTTGGCCGATGCCGAGCGGCACCTTGCCGCCGATGTCGCCGGTAAAGGAGCGGATCGGGAAAGGGCCTTCGACCCGGTCGAGGCAGATCGCGTCGAAATTGCTGCGCACCAGCAGGAAGACGGTGTCGTTGAAGGTGGCCGAGAGCCTGAGAAGCGATGGGCGGGCGATGTCGAGAATGCCTTCGCGCCTTCGCGCCTGCGACGCGATCGAGAAGAACTCCAACGACAGACGATAGGATTTTCCTTCCGGCATCTGCTCGACGAGCCCTTCGGCGATCAGGCTCTTCAGCAGCCGGTGCGCCGACGGCTGGGTGAGATTCAGCCTGCGCGCGAGATCGATCACCCGCACACCCTCCGTCGCGTTCTCCGCGAGATCTTTCAGGATGTGGATCGCCTTGGAAAGGCTGGAGCTTCCTGCATTCTCTGATTCCGACATACGCGCAAATCTTTCAAAATTCACATGATGGGATTCCGTATATCGGATTTTTCTAACAAAATATTCCGAAATAGAAAATTGCATTTGTGTTTTTCGTCAATTTCCTGGAGTTAATTCACAAGCCTTTCCTAAGGGATGGATGCGCCACAACGTGGATAGCCGGGAGGCTATCCCGATCGCGAAATCGCGCCTTTGTCGTCGCGGTTGCGTCCGGCGGAAATCGCATCGCCTGAGATGAGGTTTGATGGTTGACGACGTGTCGTCGCCGCCGGGATCGCCGACAAGAAAAACGGGGCAGGCGATCCCTGGGGGCAGCGACCCACGGGAGAGTGAGCATGAGTTTCCTGAACCTCGAGAAGGTCTCCAAGTTCTATGGATCGGTTGCGGCCGTTCACGATTTCGATCTGGCGGTCGAAAAGGGCGAGTTCATCTCGCTGCTCGGCCCGTCCGGTTGCGGCAAGACGACGACCCTGCAGATGATCACCGGGCTCGTGCGGCCCTCCGCCGGCACCATCACCATGGGCGGGCGCGACATCACCCACCTGCCGCCGCCGCAGCGCGAACTCGGCGTCGTTTTCCAGAGCTACGCGCTTTTCCCGCACATGACCGTCGCCCAGAACGTCTCCTTCGGCTTGGAGATGCGCAAGGTCGCAAAGGCGGACCGCGACAAACGCATCAAGGAAATCCTTGCGCTCGTTCACCTCTCGGCCCTTGCCGATCGCTACCCGCGTGAGATGTCCGGCGGTCAGCGCCAGCGTGTCGCGATCGCCCGTGCGCTCGTCATCAATCCGCCGGTGCTCTTGCTCGACGAGCCGCTTTCGAACCTCGACGCGCAGCTTCGCGAAGAGATGCAGTTCGAACTGCGCCGCATCCAGCAGACCGTCGGCATCACCACGATCATGGTGACCCATGACCAGGCGGAAGCGTTGTCGATCAGCGACCGCGTCGTGGTCATGGAAAAGGGGCGCATCACCCAGGTCGACACGCCCTATGAACTCTACGAGCATCCGCGCAACGACTTCATCTCGTCCTTCGTCGGCAAGTCCAATTTTCTCCGCGCGACCGCGGCCTTCAACGGCAAGGGCGCGTCGATCAGCATCGACAACACGCCGATCCGCTTCAACACCGATCGCCGTGAACCGGACGGCAAGGTCTCGGTCTTCATCCGTCCGGAAAAGCTGCGGCTGACGGAACCGACTGAAGGCCAGATCCAGGGCAAGGTGACGATGCGCTATTTCATGGGCAGCCAATGGCTGGTCAGCGCCGAGACCCCCGCAGGCGTTCTTGCCGTTGCGGTTCCCAATCTCGGCGCGCCGCCGCCGATGGAAGGTGAAACCGTTGGGCTCGCCTGGCAGAACGCCGATTGTCGTGTGCTGGCCGGAGCGGCGAACTGATGAGCGCCGCGACTTCCGCCATCAAGCCGCGCCTGCTCGCGCCGCTGGCGCTCTCAGGGCCGACGACCTTGTTCTTCATTGGGCTCGTCCTCTTGCCGCTGCTGCTGACCGTCATTCTCTCGTTCAACAGCTACGACTATACCGCCGGCATAAAGAGCGACTTCACCTTCGCCAATTACCTGACGGTGCTGCAGGACGAGTATTATCTTTCGACCTTCTGGCGCACGCTGCGGCTGGCGCTGTTGACAACCGTCATCACCGTGCTGATCGGCGTGCCGGAGGCCTATGTTCTCTCGAACATGCGCAAGCCCTGGCGGTCGATATTCCTCCTGGTGATCATCGGTCCGCTGCTCGTTTCCGTGGTGGTGCGCACCTTCGGCTGGAGCATGCTGCTCGGCAAGAACGGCTTCGTGAACAGCGCACTCGCCATCGTCGGCCTCGACCCGGTCCAGCTTCTCTACACCGAGACGGCGATCGTCATCGGCCTCGTGCACATCATGCTGCCGTTCATGGTGATCCCGGTCTGGACGGTTCTGCAGAAACTCGACCCGACGGTCGAGGCGGCAGCGCTCACCCTCGGCGCCTCGCGCTTCACCGCCCTTCGCCGCATCGTCTTCCCGCAGGCGGCACTCGGCATCCTCTCGGGCAGCCTGATCGTCTTTGCGCTGTCGGCAAGTTCCTTTGCCATCCCGGGCCTGCTTGGCGGCCGGCGGCTGAAAATGGCGGCGACGCTCGTCTACGACGAGTTCCTGATCGAGCTCAACTGGCCGCTCGGCGCGACCATCGCGATCATCGTCCTCGTCGCCAATCTCGTGATCATGCTTGCCTATAACCGCCTCATCGAGCGGCAGGCGAAGCGCAAGCTGGGTTGAAGCCATGCAGAGAAACGGACCCATTGCTCTTGTTTTCCACAGCCTCGTCGTCGTCTTCATGCTGGCGCCGATGGTGGTCGTCTGCCTGGTCGCCTTTACGCCGGAGAACACGCTGACGATGCCCTGGAACGGGCTTTCGCTGCGCTGGTTCGAGGCGGTCTTCCATCACGCCGATTTCATGTCGTCCTTCGGCAACAGCGTCCGGCTGGCGCTGCTTTCGGCGACCATCTCCACCGTGTTTGCAGTGCCGGCGGCGCTGGCAATCACCCGCTACGAGTTCCGCGGCCGCGAGGCGCTGAACGCGCTGTTCCTGTCGCCGCTGATCATCCCGCACCTGGTTCTCGGCGTTGCCTTCCTGCGTCTCTTCTCGCTGATGGGCATGGGCGGATCCTTCGGCTGGCTGGTCGCTACCCATGCGATCGTCGTCACCCCCTATACGTTGCGGCTGATCCTCGCGTCGCTGACCAGCATGGACCGCAATGCCGAGAATGCGGCGCGCACGCTGGGTGCCGCCGAATGGACGGTGTTTCGCCGGATCACCATGCCGCTCATGCTGCCGGGCATCAGCGGCGGCTGGCTGCTGGCCTTCATCAACAGCTTCGATGAACTGACCATGTCGATCTTCGTGACATCGCCGTCGACGGTCACCTTGCCGGTGCGCATGTACATGTATGCCAGCGAATCCATCGACCCGATGATGGCGGCGGTTTCGACGCTGATGATCGCGCTTGCCACCGTCACCATGATCATTCTCGATCGCCTGTTCGGTCTCGACCGGCTGCTGGTGGGCAAGGGCTGAGATCCGATGTCGATGCATGCACAATTCCGGCGGCGCTACCGCCTGGACGAGACACCTGTGCCCTTCACGCTGAATGGCGTGCTCGAAACCGGTCGCCGCGGCGACACGGTGCTGACGGCGATCCTCTCCGTCAGTGGCCGTCTGCGTCAGAGCGAATTCACCGGCGAGGACCGGGCCGGTTTCTGCCTGATCGGCGCCTGCCAGGATTGCTACGTGATGTTGGCGAATGGCAGCCGCGTCAGGGCCTGCAGCACGGCGCTGCTGCCGGGCATGGCCTTCATCACCGATCTCGACGCCATGGCGGGGGCCGCTCATGAGTGAGCCGTTGCAGCCGGTTATCGTCGGTGCAGGCCCCGCTGGCATTCGTGCTGCCGAGCGCCTCGTCCGCGCCGGCCTCAGGCCGATCGTGCTCGACGAAGGCCAGCGCGCCGGCGGGCAGATCTATCGCCGCCCGCTGATCGAGGACGGACGATCCTACCGGAGCCGCTATGGTTCGGAAGCCGGCAAAGCACAAAGGCTGCATGAGACCTTCGAGGCGCTGCTGCCCGAAATTGACTACCAGCCCGAAACGCTCGTCTGGAATATCTCCGCCCCCAAGCGCGGCAATCAGCTCGATATTCTTTCATCAGGCGTTCATAGGCAGATCGGCTTTTCGCAACTGATCCTTTGCACCGGCGCGACCGATCGCGTGCTGCCGTTCCCAGGGTGGACGACGCCAGGTGTCTATACGCTTGGCGCCTCGCAGACAGTGCTGAAGGCGCAAGGGTGCACGATCGGCGACCGCGTCGTCTTCATGGGGTCCGGGCCGCTGCTCTATCTCGTTGCCTGGCAATACATGAAGGCCGGCGCGCGCGTCGAAGCCGTTCTCGATACCGCACCCGTCACATCGAAGCGGCACCTGCTGTCGCTTGCCGTGCACGCGCCACGCATCGTCGCGCTCGGTCTCTTCTACGGGCTGCAGCTCCAGCTCGCCGGCGTGAGGATCCGTTGTGGCGTGCGGCCCGAGGCGGTTCTCGGCAAGGGCCAAGTCGAGGGTCTGCGTTTCCGCCGGCGGACGCTCAAGGGCGATGTCGTCGAGACGATTGCCTGCGACGCGCTCGCCTACGGCTTCGCGCTCCGGCCGGAAACCCAGCTTGCCGATCTTGCCGGCTGCCGCTTCCGCTTCAACGAGCGCGACCGCGTCTGGCTGCCGGAGCGCGACACCATGGGGCGCACGAGCCGGCCGGACGTCTATGTCGCCGGCGACGGCAGCGGCATTGCCGGTGCGGATGCAGCGGAAATCTCTGGCGAGCTCGCGGCTGCCGCCCTGCTTCAGGACATGGGTCAAAGGTCGGCGGATACGACCCGCCTGATGGAGGCACGTGACGCGATCCTTCGCCAGCGCGACATCCTCGAACGCGCCTTTCCCTTCCCGGACGACTGGATCGAGACCGTACCGGATGAGACGATGCTCTGCCGTTGCGAGGAGATCACCATCGCCGAAGGGCGCCGCGCCATCGCGAATGGGTCCGTCACCGAGATCAATCGACTGAAGGCGTTGAGCCGCGTTGGCATGGGCCGTTGCCAGGGGCGGATGTGCTCTGCTGCTGCGGCCGAGCTCCTGAGCGCCGCATGCGGCACCTCTGCCGGCGCGGTCGGCCGTCTGCGCGCCCAGGCGCCGGTCAAGCCGATCCCGCTCGGTTTCGGCGCTAGTGCCGGAACGGAGACCCGCTCATGAGCCGGCGCGTCTCCGTCGACGTCGCGATCATCGGCGGCGGGCTGGTCGGCAGCTCCGCAGCGCTTGCCATGCGCAAGGCCGGGCTCTCCGTTACGCTGCTCGACAAAGGCCATTGCGGCGCCCAGGCGAGCGGGGTGAACTTTGGCGGCGTACGCCGGCAGGGCCGCCCTCCGGAGCAATTGCCGCTTTCGCAGCGGTCGCACCGCATCTGGCCGCAGCTGAAGGCGATCATCGGCATCGATGCCGAATATGTCCGCTCCGGGCACCTCAAGCTTGCCCGCACGGAGAAGGATTTCGCCAAGCTCGAGGCCTATGCCGAGACAACAAGGGATTACGGTCTCGGGCTTGAGCTCGTCGCCGGAGCAGCGCTGACTGAGCGGTATCCCTGGCTCTCGGCGAAGGCGGTCGGCGCGTCCCTCTGCCCTGAGGACGGCCATGCCAATCCGCGTCTGGTCGCGCCTGCGTTTGCGCGGGCAGCCGAGCGGGCAGGTGTCACCGTATTGGAGCAGACGCCCGTGCGCGAGGTTACTGCGACGGGCAACGGCTTTGTCATCCTTGCCGGTGACGGCATCGAGATCCGCTGCCGGCAACTGGTCAACAGCGCGGGCGCCTGGTCCGATCGCTTTGCCGCCCAATTCGGCGAGGTGGTGCCGCTGACGCGGATCTATCCGTCGATGGTGGTCACTGAACCGTTGCCGTTGTGTCTGCCTGTCAGCATGGGCGAGCAGGGCGGCAGCTTCTATGGCCGGCAGGTGGCCCGTGGCAATTACGTCATGGGCGGCGGCCGCGGCCTGCCACTGGGCGATCCGGACTATTCGCGCCCGTCGGTGACTGCTGCTTCCTCGGTCATGCAGCGCGCCATCGCGCTCTTTCCGCATCTGGCGCACGCCCAGGTCATCCGTTTCTGGTCCGGAACCGAGGCCGAGATGCCCGACGGCAACCCGGTGATCGGCCCGAGCGAAACGACATCAGGCCTCTTCCACGCCTTCGGCTTCTGCGGCGCTGGGTTCCAGACCGCGCCCGCCGTCGGCGAGGTGCTCGCAGAGCTCGTCACCGAGGGCCGCAGCACCACGCCCATCGACGCCTTTTCCATTGGCCGCTTCCGCAAGGTGGCGGTCGAAACTGCAGCCTTGTTGTAAACAGAAAGGGGAATACCATGATCGACCAACGGCTTACCAAAACCACGGCCCTCGCATTGCTGGCCTTTGTCCTGCAGCAGAACGCTGCGTCGGCGGAAACCAAGACGCTCTATATAGGCATGAACGGCGGCAACTTCGAGCGTGCCTATACCGAACACGTGCTGCCGCCCTTCGAGAAGGCGAACGACGTCAAGGTCGTCGTCGTGCCCGGCACCTCCGCCGATATTCTGGCAAAGGCGACGGCCGCCAAAGACAATCCGCAGATGCATGTCATGCTGCTCGACGACGGCGTTATGGTGCGCGCGATCGGCGGCGGCCTCTGCCAGAAAATCACCGCCGATCCGGTGCTCGACCAGATCCAGCCGGCCGCGCGCCTCAAGGACGACATGGCGATCGGCGTCGACATGGGCATGACCGGGCTTGCCTACAATAAGAAGCTCTTCGATGAGAAGGGTTGGCCGGCGCCGACGTCGTGGATGGACATGGCCGATCCGAAGTTCGAAAACGCCGTCGTGTTCCAGTCCGCCTCCGCCTCCAGCTTCGGCCTGCACGCCTTCCTGATGTTCAACCGCATCCAGGGCGGCAATGAGACCAACGTCGAGCCCGGCTTCGAGAAGTTCTCCGATACGATCGGCAAGAACGTCATCGAGTTCATTCCGAGCTCGGCCAAGATCTCGGAGATGGTGCAGACCGGCGAGGCGGCGATCTTCCCGTTGACGCCGACGGCCGTCAACAACCTGAAGGACAAGGGCATTCCGGTCGAATATGCCCAGCCCAAGGAAGGCTCGGTCGTGCTTGCCGTCACCGAATGCGTGATCGCCAACAACAGCGAGCCGGAACTCAGCCAGAAGCTCGCCCACTATCTGCTTTCGGCCGAGGCGCAGAGCCTGGCGCTCGACAACGGCAACATCATCCCATCGAACATCAATGCCAAGGCGGGTACGGATGCGGCGAACGCGAAGCTTTCGACCTTCAAGACCAACATGGAGACCGCCAAGGTCCTCGACTGGGATGCAATTAACCAGAACCGGCAGGAATGGAACAAGCGCTGGAACCGCATGATCGAAAGGTAAGTATTAGCTAACCTTTGTTCGCGCATGCACACGCCCTCGTGGAAGTCACGGGGGCGTTGCTGCGTTCAGGCAAGCCGCGCGTCAGAGCGCGCCGTCGATGGGACGGCTGTTACGTTCGCCCTTGCTCGCCGAAGACGGAAAGAGCTGTGAGCCAAAGGTCCCCTGGCTACTGATGTCTGGAAAGCTGACATCGGCGATCTCGAAATCGGGCATCAGCGCAAGCATCGGCAGGATGCGCTCGAAGACCGCACCGCCGAGCGGTGTTGCGTTCCAGCCCGAGGTGCGGAAACCATAGGTTTCCGGCAGGCCCTTCGGCTCATCGAGCAAGGTGAGCAGGAGATAACGCGGGTTATCCACCGGGACGATGCCCATGAAGGACGTGATGTTGAGTTCCTTGGAGTAACGGCCGCCGACGACCTTCTCGGCCGTGCCGGTCTTGCCGCCGATGAAATAGCCTTTGACCTCGGCCCGTTTCGCCGAGCCGGTCTTGGCATTGAGCCGCAGCAGATAACGCAGCGCC
This sequence comes from Ensifer sp. Root278, assembly GCF_001429285.1. Lineage (GTDB taxonomy): Bacteria > Pseudomonadota > Alphaproteobacteria > Rhizobiales > Rhizobiaceae > Ensifer. Next base: position 387,996 of record NZ_LMJJ01000023.1, on the reverse strand, counting down.
TCGCCGGTCTCCGGCTTGATCAGGTCGCGGGCCAGCAGGCGATTTTCGAGCGGTGCGCCCTTGATCAGCGTCGGCCTTATGAGACGGCCGCCATTGACGAGCGCCGCAACTGCGATACTCGCCTGCAGCGGCGTGACGGCGATACCGTGACCGTAGGAGGCGGTTGCCGTATCGATCTCGCCCCAACGCCGCGGCAATTGCGGATGGGCGCTTTCCGGCAGTTCGGTCGTCAGCCGCGACATCTGCCCGAACCGCGTCAGGAACGTCCGCAGATTTTCCGGACCAACGGCAATCGCCATCTTCGCCATCGAAATATTGGAAGAGTAGATGAAGGCTTCGGGCAGCGTCAGCGGCCGATACTGGCCGCGATAGTCGTTGATGCGGAAACGGCCGAAGGCGAGCGGCCTGCTCGCGTCGATGACGGAGCGAAGGGTGAACTGGCCCGAGTCGAGCGCCATCGCCGTCGTCAGCGCCTTGAAGGTCGAGCCCATCTCGAAGGTGGCGGCGGCGATGCGGTTGATGCGATCGGGCTTCAGCGCATCGACAGGCAGATTCGGGTCGAAATCGGGATAGGAAACGAGCGCCAGGATCTCGCCATTGGTGACATCAAGCACCAGCCCGGCGCCCGCCTTGGCGCTGAACTTGGCGATCGCCTTGCGCAGCTCGGTCTCGAGCGCGTGCTGGATGCGGATGTCGAGCGTGACACTCACCGGCTCGAGATTGCGGTGGGAGAGATCCATGCCGCTTTGGCGCAGGACCTCCAGACCCTGTCCCTCGATCCATCTCTCGATACCGGCAATGCCGATATTGTCGATGTCGACGGTGCCGAGCACATGGGCGGCGAGCGATCCGTTGGGATAAAAGCGCTGCTTCTCGCGCTGGAAGCCGATAGCGGGAATGCCGGCGTTCCAGACGGCCTGTTCCTCCGCCGGCGTTACCTGACGCTTGATCCAGGCAAAGGCTGCGCCGCTCTTCAGCCGTCGGTAGAGATCGCGCCCGTCGATGTCAGGGAAGATCGCGGTCAGCTTCTCGACGGCCTCGTCGACATCGACGATCAGCCGTGGTTCGGCATAAAGCCCGGAACTCGGCACATCGATCGCCAGCAGATTGCCGTTCCGGTCGAGGATCGACGGGCGGCCAAGGCTCGGCGGCGGCGGTATGTAGCCGGTCCGCTCATAGTCCGCGACGCCAAGCTGGACGAGGCGCGCGAGCATGAGGCCGAAGACCAGCGCGAAGGCGCCGATGACAAAGAGGAGCCGGCCACGACGATCCGGGCGGGACTGAACCTGACGTACCATATCAATAGAGCCCGTTGCCGTTGGTGAGCAGCTTTTCACGCAGTTCCGGGGAGAGGTCTGGGTCGGCGGTGGCCGACGTGCTCGCCGTTTCGAAACCGTCGATGACGGCGCACCCGCTCATGCAGGGGGCCGTCCCTGGCTTGAAGGATTCGACAATGGCCCCGGGCGTGCCCTCGGGCACAGGCTGGCCGCTCTTCCTGTCGATCGCCTCCAGCATCATGCCTGGTGGCGCGTGGAAATCGGCCGCCGGACGCCCTTGAAGGGCTATCTTCATGAAATCGATGAAGATGGGTGCGGCGAGACCGCCGCCGGTTTCACCATAGCCCATCGGCTTCGGCGTGTCGTAGCCAAGGAAAACGCCGGTGACGATGTTCGGGGTGAAGCCGACGAACCAGACGTCCTTTTCGTCATTGGTGGTTCCGGTCTTGCCGGCGATCGGCACGCCGAGCGAGCCGACATTCCTGGCGGTGCCGCGCTCCACGACACCGCGCAGCATCGAGGTCACCTGATAGGCGGTCATCGGGTCGAGCACATAGTCGCGATCGTCGACCGGCACAGGCTCTTCCTGGCCGGTCCAGTCGGCGCCGTTGCAATCGTCGCAGCGGCGCTGGTCGTGGCGAAAGATCGTGCGGCCGTAGCGATCCTGGATGCGGTCGACCATCGAGGGCGTGACCGCCTTGCCGCCATTGGCGATGACCGCATAAGCGGAGACCAGCCGCAACAGCGTCGTCTCGCCGGCGCCGAGCGACATCGGCAGATAGGGTTTGAGCTCGTCATAGATGCCGAAGCGCTTGCCGTAATCTGCCACGAGATCCATGCCGAGATGCCGGGCGAGACGCACGGTCATCAGGTTGCGACTGTTTTCCAGCCCGACGCGCAAGGTGGAAGGACCGCTGAAGCGCCCGTCGTAGTTCTTCGGCTTCCATGTCCTGCCGGCACCGTCGGCAAGGGCGATCGGCGCATCCATCACCAGCGTCGTCGGCGCATAGCCGTTGTCGAGAGCGGCGGCATAGACGAAGGGCTTGAAGGATGAGCCGGGCTGGCGATAGGCCTGCGTCGCGCGGTTGAATTCCGACTGTACGTAGGAAAAGCCGCCGGCGACTGCGAGCACGCGACCGGTGTTCGGATCCATGGAAACGAGAGCGCCCTGAACGAGCGGCGGCTGCCGCAGGACATAGCCGTCCTCCTGCTTCTCCACATAGACGACATCGCCGGGCGTCAGAACGCCATCGATGCCTGCGGCACAGTTGTGCTTTCCCTTGGCCGAGCGGCAGAGCGCCCAGGTGGCGCCTTTCCGGTCAAGGCCTATGGTCTCTGCCGGGGTGATCCCGTTTGACGCCGTGGACTCCGGGCGGAGACCGATTTCCGCGTCGGCCTTCCCGGCGGCGAGCACCACGCCCAGCCGCCATTCCGGCACGTCGGAAAGCGGCCGGAGCTTGGCGAGCGCCGAAGGCCAGTCCTTGATCGAGGATATTCTGGCGATCGGGCCGCGGTAGCCTTTCGCCTGGTCATAGGCGACGAGGCCCTTGCGTAACGCTTTCATCGCAGCTTCCTGCAGCCGCGGATCGAGCGTGGTGCGCACCGAAAAGCCGGCGGTGTAGAGTGCAGCCTCGCCATACTGGGTGTTGAGCTGGCGGCGGACTTCTTCGGTGAAGTAGTCGGCAGCGGCGACGGCGGGCGATGGCGTGCGCCGATCGACGCCGAGAGGAGCTGCCGCCGCCTGGGCAGCCGCCGCTGCGTCGACAAAGCCGTTCTGGCGCATCTGGTCGATGACCCAGTTGCGGCGGCCCATTGCGCGCTCCGCCTGGCGATCGGGATTGTAATTGTTGGGCGCCTTCGGGAGGGCGGCGAGGAAGGCGGCCTCAGAAACCGAGAGCTCGCTCACCGGCTTGTCGAAATAGGTGAGCGCCGCCTGTGCCACGCCATAGGCGCCGCGCCCGAGATAGATGTCGTTGAGATAGAGTTCGAGAATACGGTCCTTGGAATAGGTCTGGTCGATCCGCAGCGAAAGGATCGCTTCGCGCAGCTTCCGCTCCACCGTCCGGTCGGAAGACAGGAGAAAATTCTTGGCGATCTGCTGCGTGATCGTCGAGCCGCCGATCATGCGACGGCCGGAACCGTAATTGGCGAGATTGGACAGAAGTGCCGTGCCGATGCTCGCAACGTCGATCCCGGGATGGGCGTAGAAATTCTTGTCCTCGGCCGAAAGGAATGCCTGGCGGATGCGGGCGGGGATCGCGCCGATCGGCAGGAACAGCCGGCGTTCGCGCGCGAGTTCTCCGACCATCGTGCCGTCGCCGGCATAGAGGCGGGTGGTGACTGCCGGTTCCCAGTTCGCGAGCGTGCGGTGATCGGGCAGGTGTCGCGTCAACGCTGCGACGACCGTGGCCGCCGCGAGTGCGACGACGGTTACGAGATTGAGGGATGTACCAAGCAGGTTTGCGATGAACTTCATAAGGGCGGAACGGACCTTTGGGATAATAGATAGCCTGGCCGGCACGGATGTCCGTGCGGCTCGCGGCCTGTCTTGGAACGGCATTTGGCTTCGCCGGCATGCGTGATGTCGGCTGCGGAGACGATGCGAGCGGGCGCTATGGCGACTGCATGTCTCCTTAAATCGACATCGATTTGAGGACGAAGACATGCAGTTCTACAGCGACCTTTGCGCGTCTGCTAAGACGCGCGGCGCTGTAGGCGAAACGGCGCATGGGATCGATCCCCGTAAGCAGCGCAATCGGCCGCACCTTCCTGAGCTGATGCTGCCGAGCTACAGCCGCGTCAGCCGATGGAGTTCACCGTAAAGGGATTGTGCCGGAGCAACAAACCACGTTTATTTGCGAGACCCATTAGATGAGTTAGGGCATACATGGTCAGGCCATATCTTCCGCTCAATGCGCTGCGCGCCTTCGAGGCATCGGCGCGGCATTTGAGCTTCACCCGCGCGGCGATCGAACTCTGTGTAACGCAGGCTGCGGTGAGCCACCAGGTCAAACTGCTCGAAAGCCGGCTGAACGTCACCCTGTTCAAGCGATTGCCGCGCGGACTGATGATCACGGCTGAGGGCGAGGCGTTGTTGCCGGTCTTGCGGGATTCTTTCGATCGGATGGCGGATATGCTTGAGCGCTTCGAGGCCGGCCACATTCGCGAAGTGCTGATGATCGGCGCCGTCGGCACCTTTGCCGTCGGCTGGCTGTTGCCGCGGCTTGCCGACTTCCAGGCCAAATACCCGTTCATCGATGTCCGCCTTTCGACCAACAACAACCGGGTCGACATGGCCGCGGAAGGCCTGGATTTCGCCATCCGCTTCGGCGGCGGCTCCTGGCATAATATCGAGGCGACGCGGCTCTTCGAGGCGCCGCTTTCCGTGCTCTGCATTCCCGAGATCGCCGATCGGCTGAAGACGCCCGCCGATCTCCTGAACGAAACGCTGCTCAGGTCCTACCGGGCCGACGAATGGGTGAACTGGTTCGAAGCGGCCGGCATTGCCTATCCGGCGCCGCTGCTGAAGGGCATCGTCTTCGATAGTTCGCTGGCGATGATGGAGGCTGCAGCCCAGGGGATTGGCGTGGCACTCGCGCCCCCACTGATGTTCTCGCGGTTGCTGTCGAACGGCACGATCCGACAGCCTTTCGACGTCCACACCTCGATGGGTAGCTACTGGCTGACGCGGCTGAAATCACGTCCGGTCACGCCGGCGATGCAGGCGTTCAGCGAATGGCTGGCTGCTGCGGCGGCTCAGCAGGCAGCGGCCTTGCCACCGCCTCCGGCACAGGAAGCGCTCGCCGGCTGAAACGGAAGATCCTTTCCTTGAGGAGTAGACTCGGGGTTCCGCCTCGCGGCGCAGCGCGCACGTGCTTGATGCAGCCATAAGGCCAAATAATTCTAATGTCTGCCCTGAATTCTTGTGATGCCCGTTTGTGCCCAACCAAGGCGCCGCCCTTGCCGGCATTAACGGGAAGAGGCAGCCCGCTCGCGTCTTGCTCAGCCATCCTTTGCCGTCGAATATTCATACACTGTGCGGCCGGTTTGCGGGTCGACGCCGGCGAGGCTGACTTCGTAGCCCCAGAGGTGGCGCACATGACGCAATGTCGCGTTACGGCTGCCCTCTTCGAGCACGATGCCGCTCTTGATGTTGTGCTGCAATCGAAGGTGCCGGTCCCCCAGCAGATCGACGTCCATCACCTGAATATCAGGCTGGTTGGCGGCGACGTCGTAGCTGTTGGAAAGCGCCGAGCGAACGGCCGAATAGCCGCGTTCGTTGTGGATCGACGCGACCTCGACAAAACGCTCGGAAGCGCGGTCCGCGAGGTGGAACAGCCGGAATTTGCGCATCACGGCCGGGCTCAGATACTGCAGAATGAAGGATTCGTCGCGGTGGTTGGCCCAGGCATCGCGCAGCGTCTCCATCCAGTCACCGTTGCCGGCAAAGGACGGAAACCAGTCGCGGTCCTCGGCCGTCGGCTCGGTGGCGATCCGCTGGATGTCCTGCATCATTGCAAAGCCGAGCGCATAGGGGTTGATGCCGGGATAGCGCCGGTCGTCGAAATCCGGCTGGAAGACGACGTTGGAGTGGCTCTGCAAGAGTTCCAGCATGTGGCCCTCGCCAATCCGGCCCTGGTCGTAGAGCCGGTTGATGATGGTGTAGTGGACGAAGGTCGCGCAGCCCTCGTTCATCACCTTCGTCTGCCGCTGCGGGTAGAAATATTGCGCGATGACCCGAACGATCCGGAGCAATTCCCGCTGCCACGGCTCCAGGATCAGGCTGTGTTTCTCGAGAAAATAGAGCAGGTTCTCTTCCGGCAGGTTGAGCACCTTCTTGCGCTCGGAAGCGTCTCGCTCGGCTTCGGCCGGGTCGTGGCTCTCGGCCGTCTGCGGCAGCGTTCGCCAGAGATCGCTATAGGTCTGTTCCTCATATTCCAGCCGTTCCCGCGCCCGTTCCCGAACCTTTTCGGAGGAGAGCCGCGGCGGCCGGCGATAGCGGAAGACGCCCTGGTCCATCAGCGCATGGGCCGAATCGAGGATCGCCTCGACGGCGGCGGTGCCGTGCCGCTCCTCGCATTTGGTCACGTACTTCTTGGCGAAATCCATGTAGCTCAGGATCGCGCCGGCATCGGTCCACTGGCGGAAGAGGTAGTTGTTCTTGAAAAAATGATTGTGGCCGAACGCGGCATGCGCCGTGACCAGCGCCTGCATCGCCATCGTGTTTTCTTCCATGAGATAGGTAATGCAGGGATTGGAATTGATCACCAGCTCATAGGCGAGGCCGCGGTGCCCCTTGCGATAGTGGTGCTCCTCATAGGCGAAGCGCTTGCCGAAGGACCAATGCTGGTACATGAGCGGCATGCCGACCGAGGAATAGGCGTCGAGCATCTGCTCGGAGGTGATGATCTCCAGCTGGTTCGGGTAGACGCTGAGGCCCATTTCCTCAAGCGCGACTTGCTCGATCGCGTCATAGGCACGCGAAAGGGTCGTGAAGTTCCAGTCCGAGCCCTGGAACAGGAGGCCTGAAGTCGCACGTCGAGCCATCCGGTCGTCCCCTCATTTCCGGGTGCGTGTGGCCGGCTGCCGGGCAAAGAGCCTGCGGAAGACCGGGTAGATATCGGCGGGCTTGGCGATGCGCGTCATCTGGAAATTCGACTTCTCGCCATCCACCGTGCGATAGGCGCGCCAGAGCGCGGTGCCGTTGTCCGTCGATCCGAAGATTTCCGTCTCTCGCTCGTCGATGATCTCGACATAGGCGTAGTACTGGCAGAGCTTCGTCAGCTTCTCCCGGAGCAGCGCTGCGCAATGCTCGCTGTCGCCGATGATGTTGTCGCCGTCGGAGGCCTGCGCGGCATAGATGTTCCAGATCTGCGAGGGGTAGCGGTCCTCGATGATCCTGATCATCTCCTCGAGCGCGGTCGAGACGATCGTGCCGCCGCTCTGGGTGCTGTAGAAGAACGTCTCCTCGTCGACCTCGCGGGCCTCGTCCGTGTGGCGGATGAAGACGATGTCGATCCGTTCGTAGCGCCGCTTCAGGAACAGGTGCAGAAGCACGAAGAAGCGCTTGGCGAGATCCTTTTCGCGTTCGCCCATGGAGGCCGAGACATCCATCAGGCAGAACATCACCGCATTGGCGTTCGGCAGCGGCTGCTGTTCGAAGCGGTTGAAGCGGATGTCGACCGGGTCGACATAGGGAATGCGCCGCCGCTTGCGCTCGATCCTCTCCAGTTCGCTGCGAAGCTCGCTGAGCCTCTGGCGGTCCTTCGGTGAAATCTCCGGCGCCGCCTCCAGCCGCGCGATCTCCTCGGAAAGGACGGTCAGTTCCTTTTCCTTGGGCCGATGCAGCGCCATGCGCCGGCCGAAGCTGTTGCGCATCGTCCGCCCGACATTGATGTTGGTCGGCGTGCCGGCGGTGGCAAAGCCTGCGCGACGCGGTTTGAACGTCACAGTTTCCTTGAGGCTGAGCTTGACCATGTCGGGCAATTCCAGATCCTCAAAGAAGAGATCCAGCACCTCTTCGCGCGACAGGATGAACTGGAAGTCGTCTTCGCTTTCTCCGGTCCCGGGGCGGCCCTTGCCGCCTCCACCCCCACCCGCTTCCGGCTTCGGCAGGCGGTCGCCGGCCGAAAACTGCTTGTTGCCGGGAAGCACATAGTTACGTTCGCCGCTCCCGCGGGCCGGCTGGAATGTCGGCTCACTGGCACCGTCGGTCGGCATCGGTACGCCGTGCGCAGCATCGACGTCGATGATCCTGTCGGATTTGACTTGTTCCTTGATGACCCGCTTGAGTTCCTCGCGGGCCCGTTTCAGAAAACGCTGTCGGTTGCCGAGGCTCTTATCCTTCGGATTGAGCCGCCGGTCGATGAAATTCGGCATATACCAATCCCCTGCTTCGGCATCGTCAGCCCGCCTTGTTGACCCGCATGTACCAATCGACCAGCCGCCGGACCTGACGCTCGGTATAGCCGCGTTCGGTCATGCGCTGGACGAATTCGGCATGCTGCTTCTCGGAGGCGCTGTCCTTCTTCGAGCCGAAGCTGATGACCGGCAGCAGGTCTTCGACCTGGCCGAACATGCGCTTCTCGATCACGTCGCGAAGCTTCTCGTAGCTCGTCCAGGAGGGGTTGCGCCCATGGTTCTTGGCGCGGGCGCGCAGGGTGAACTTTACAACCTCGTTGCGGAAGTCCTTGGGGTTGGCAATGCCGGCCGGCTTTTCGATCTGCGACAGCTCGCTGTCGAGGATCTCCCGGTTGAGGATCTGCCCAGTGTCGGGATCCTTGAAGTCCTGGTCTTCCAGCCAGGCGTCGGCATAGGCGATGTAACGGTCGAAGAGGTTCTGACCGTATTCGCTGTAGGATTCGAGATAGGCCTTCTGGATTTCGTGGCCGATGAATTCGGCGTAGCGCGAGGCAAGCTCGGACTTGATGAAATCGAGATAGCTCGCCTCGGTCTCCTTCGGGAACTGTTCGCGGCGGATCGCCTGTTCCAGGATATACATGAGGTGCACGGGATCGGCCGCGACCTCCTTGGTGTCGTAGTTGAAGGTCTCGGACAACACCTTGAAGGCAAAGCGGGTGCTGATGCCGGTCATACCCTCGTCGACGCCGGCGGCGTCGCGATATTCCTGAACGGACTTCGCCTTGGGATCGGTGTCCTTCAGGTTCTCGCCATCATAGACCCGCATCTTGGTATAGAGCGGTGAGTTCTCGTGGCGGGCAAGCCGGGTCGAGACGGTAAAGCGGCTGAGGCTTTCCAGCACTTCCGGCGCGCAGGGGCTCTTGGTGAGCTCGCTTTCGCGCAGCAGCTTCTCGTAGATCTGCCGCTCCTCGGTGACACGCAGGCAGTAGGGCACCTTGACGACCAGGATGCGGTCGAGGAAGGCCTCGTTGTTCTTGTTGTTCTTGAATTGCAGCCATTCCGATTCGTTGGAATGCGCAACGACGATGCCCTGGTAGGGGAACCCTCCGAAGCTTTCAGTGCCGTTGTAGTTGCCTTCCTGGGTCGCCGTCAGCAAGGGATGCAGGACCTTGATCGGTGCCTTGAACATTTCGACGAACTCGAGCAGCCCCTGCGTCGTGCGGTTGAGGCCGCCGCTGTAGGAATAGGCGTCGGGGTCGGCCTGGCTGTAGTTTTCAAGCTGGCGGATGTCCACCTTGCCGACCAGCGAGGAAACGTCCTGGTTGTTCTCGTCGCCGGGTTCTGTCTTCGCGATCGCCACTTGGCGCAGCCGCGATGGCATCAGCTTGACCACACTGAACTTGGAGATATCGCCGTCGACTTCGTCGAGCCGCTTCGTCGCCCAGGGCGAAATCAGACCGGTCAGACGGCGCCTGCCGATCCCGTATTTGTCTTCCAGCAAGTCGGCCATGCGGTCGGGGTGAAAGAGGCCGAGGGGGGATTCGAAGACGGGGCTGACCTTGCCGCCGACTGCCAGCGTGTAGATCGGCTGCAGCTCCATCAGTTTCTTCAGCCGCTCGGCGAGTGACGACTTGCCGCCGCCGACCGGTCCGAGCAGGTAGAGGATCTGTTTGCGCTCCTCGAGCCCCTGGGCAGCGTAGCGGAAGTAACCGACGATCCGCTCGATCGTGTCTTCCATGCCGTAGAAATCGGCGAAGGATGGATAGATCTTGACGGTACGGTTTGAAAAGATGCGGCCGAGACGCTCGTCCGCGCTGGTATCGATCAGGGTTGGATTACCGATGGCAGTGACCATCCGCTCTTGCGCGGTGGCATACATGCTTTTGTCGTCGCGACATGCGAGGAGGTATTCTTGAAGGCTGATTTCTTCTTGCGCTGCACTGGTATAGATCTCCGAGAAGAGATCAAAAACGTCGCATTCGCTCTTTTGCATCATGCTCTCCCGCGGCCGCTGGCTGAGACGGGGATCGCTGCTTATCGGCTCGCTCATTCGAATAAACGGCGTCCCATGCGCAATGTTCCCTCAGAGTACTCGCTTTCTGGTGATTCTCGAAGGGGTTGTTTCGATGAATGAAAAATCGTGACTGCGACATCACAAAATCCTGATCGGACCGGTGGTGGTGGGGCAAGAAGGTCGGCACGATCGACCTTCGCGAAGCCTGAAAGCCGTGCTTGCCGCCCGCGCACGAAGAGTTGGTTTCCTCAACCGCTGACTGGCGTGCCGAGGTGGTGGGAGAGGAAGGCCAGAACCGCCTCCCGCATGGTCAGCGTTTCGACGTGGCCGATGCCGGGCTCTGCAACCAAGAATAAGTTGCGCTCGGCGCCAGCCGCCCGATAGGCGGCGCGCGTTGCGGCATGGGCCCGCTCCACCGCTTGTGGCGGCGTCAGCGGATCGTCGAGCCCCACACAGATCAATTGTGGCCGCGGGGCAACGAGCCCGGCGATTTCGCCAGTCGAGGTCTCCGCGAGCAGACCGGGGATCGTGAGATAATGGCCGTGCAGATCGTGAGCGCCGGTTGCGACGAGCGTGGCGAAATCCGCATAGCAGCAGAGGTGGGCGATTGCCGCGATCCGGGGGTCGAGCGCAGCCAGGAAGTAGGAAAGGGTGGCGCCCATCGAGATCCCGGTCATGCCGATGCGCGCGGGGTCGACGTCGTTACGCATTGAAAGCCAAGTGAGCGCTGCCTGCTGCTCGGAAAGCATCTGGCCGAAAAGGGTTCCGCCATACCAGAGGGCAGCCTTTGTCGCGGCGCTCTCTCTTACGATCGAGCGCTCTCCGAACGTCGGCATGTCGATGCACAGGGTAACGAAGCCGTGCTCCGCGAGAACGGGCCCGGGCGGGCTGAGCAGTGCCGGCCGGCCATCAAGCAGTTCGTTCGCACCGATCTCGTAGCGTCCGCCATGGGCATGGGCGTAGAGGATCGCTGGTCGAGGCCCGTCGTTGACGGGTGGTCGTGTCAGAAAGCCGCGGATTTCAGCGCCGTTGCGAGGTGTGCGAAAGCTCAGCCTCTCGACGATGTAAGAACCACGATCCTCCATCACGCAGACATCCAGGAACAGTTCCGTATCAGCGAGACCGAGAAGCGTGCGCAGGCGCTCGGCGGAGAAGGACATTGGTGGCGCCTAGCGAACGAGCCAGCCGCCATCGACCGGCAGCACCGTTCCGGTGACATAGCCGGAGGCGGGTGCTGCGAAGAAGAGCACGGCGGTCGCGAGATCGTCGGGCGTGCCCCAGCGCCCCATCGGAATGCGGGCGGAGATCTGGGCGTTGCGATCGGGGTCGTTGCGCAGCGCCTCGGTGTTGTCGGTCGCCATGTAGCCCGGGGCGATCGCATTGACGGTAATCCCGCACGGCGCAAGCTCGTTGGCCATCGCCTTGGTGAGGCCGGCGATGCCGTGCTTCGAGGCGGCATAGGCCGGCACGCGAATGCCGCCCTGGAAGGTCAGCATCGAGGCGACATTGACGATCCGGCCGGCGCGTCCGGTCGAAACCATGTGTCTCGCTGCGGCCTGCGACAGCAGAAAGGCCGCCTTCAGGTTGACGTCGAGCACGCTGTCCCAGTCGTCCTCGGAATAGTCGAGCAGGTCGGCGCGGCGAATGATGCCGGCATTGTTGACGAGGATGTCGATGCCGCCGAGGGCAGCCACGACGTCGCCGATCGCCGACGCCGCGTCGAAAGGCCTGGAGAGATCGACGGTCAGTTCGTGAAAGCGAACACCCGCCTCTCGTACCAGCACTGCCGTCTCCGGCATGGGCGTCGAACCGAGGGCGGCGATATCGGCGCCGGCCCGCGCCAACGCCAGAGCCATGCCCTGGCCGAGGCCGGTACGGGCGCCGGTGACGAGGGCGGTCTTGCCTGTGAGGTCAAACAGCGCGTTCAAGGCGAAGCCCCTTGTCGTTGAAGAGATGTATGGGGGCAGCCGCGAGCGACAGCCTGATTTCCGATCCCGGTGCCAGGTCATGCTGACCGGGGGCGACGACCAGGATCTTCTGGCCGGCGACATCGGCATGCAGCACGGTTTCGGAACCGAGCGCCTCGACGAGGCGGATCTTGGCGGGAATGCCGCTTTCACCGGTATCAAGCGTGATGTGCTGCGGCCGGACGCCGAGCGTGATGGGCGAGCCGGCTGCAGCTGCTGCGTCGGCGATCGGAACCTGCAGCCGGTGGCCGCCCTTCAGCGTTGCGACCGCCGAACCCGTGCCGGCCGCTTCCAGCGTGCCTTCGAGGAAATTCATGTGCGGCGAGCCGATGAAACCGGCGACGAAGCGGTTGGCCGGCTTGTTATAGAGTTCGAGCGGCGTGCCGATCTGCTCGATGCGGCCGGCGCGCAGGACGACGATGCGGTCGGCGAGCGTCATCGCCTCTACCTGGTCGTGTGTCACATAGATCATCGTTGCCGACAGCCGGGCGTGAAGGGCCGCAAGCTCGGCGCGGGTGGAGCCGCGCAGTTCAGCGTCGAGGTTCGACAGCGGCTCGTCGAGCAGGAAGGCAACGGGGCGGCGCACGATCGCGCGGCCGATCGCGACGCGCTGGCGCTGGCCACCCGAAAGCTGCCCGGGCCGGCGCTCGAGATAGGGCTCGATCTCCAGCATGCGCGCGGCTTCCCCAATACGCTCGGCGATCTCCGTCTTCGGCATGCGGGTGTTTTCGAGGCCGAAGGCGAGGTTCTGGCGCACGCTCATATGCGGATAGAGCGCGTAGGACTGGAAGACCATGGCGAGGCCGCGGTCGGCGGCCGGCACGTCGTTGACCACCTTGCCGTCGATCGCGAGTTCTCCGCCGGTCGGCTTTTCCAGCCCGGCGATCATGCGCAGCAGCGTGGACTTGCCGCAGCCGGAGGGGCCGACGAAGACGACGAGCTCGCCGTCCTTGATATCCAGGTTGATGCCATGAAGCACGTCGACGGCGCCGAACGACTTGGTCACATTGGTAAGCTTGATGTGGCCCATGGGTGCCCCCTTATTTCAGTCCGGTGCCGGCAATGCCGGTGGTGATGAAGCGTTGCAGGAAGATGAAGACCAGGACGACCGGGATCATGGTCACGACCGTCATGGCGAGAATGAAATGCCACTGCACGTTCAGCTCGCCGGAATAGATGCTTAAGCCCACCTGCAGCGTATAAAGCTCCTTGCGGGAGAGCACGATCAGCGGCCAGAGGAAGTCGTTCCAACGCCAGACGACGGAGAAGATCGCAAGCACAGCGAGCGCCGGTGCCGTCAGCGGCAGGATGATGCGCCAGTAGATCTGCCACTCCGATGCCTTGTCCATGCGCGCGGCGTCGATCAGCTCGTCGGGGATGGTCAGCATGTATTGGCGCAGGATGAAGACGCCGGTCGGCGTCGCGACCGTCGGCAGGATCACCCCCCAGAGATTGTTGAAGAGGCCAAGCGCCGAGACGATCGAATAGAGCGGCACCATGATCACCGAGAGCGGCACCATCAGGGTGGCGAGGATCAAGAGCATCGCGAAGGTGCGGCCGCGAAACTCGTATTTGCTGAGCGCGAAGGCGGCCATCGAATTGACGATGAGCGTAATCACCGTCGCCGTCACCGTGACGAAAACGGAGTTCCAGAGATAGCGGACGAAATCGAAATGGGTGAAGGGCTCGCTGTAGTTCGAGGTGGCGAAGGACATTGTGCGCACCGGCGTGCGCTCGGCGATGTTGACCTTGACGATCTCGGTCGGCTTCTCCGGCGCGACCATCTGGCTGACGATGCCGATGCGGCGAACCTCGGCGAGCACCTTCTTGCTGCCATCCGGCAGCGTCACCTCGTAGAGATCGAGCGGCTTGTCGTAACCTTCGACGGTCGCCTTCTGCGTTACATAGGGCATGATCGTCGGCGGGAATTCGGCAAGGGCTGCCGGCGACTTGAAGGAGGAGCCGACGAGCCAGACGGCCGGGCCGAACATGATGAAGAGACCGCCGATGAGCCAGACCCAGGTGACGATATCGGTCCAGTGCCAGCCATTGCGGCCGCGACGTCGAAAGATGAATTCGGCAAGACGGCTCATTTTCGGGCTCCCTTCTTCTCGCCTTTGCGGCCAAGGCCGAGCTGGACCAGGGTGAGGACAACCAGCACGGCGCCCATCAGGATCGAGGCGGCTGCGGCAAGGCCGGGATTGCGCAACTGCGTCGCGAAGCCGGTCTCGTAGATGTATTGCGTGATATAGAGTGTGCTGGTGCCTGGGCCCCCGCCGGTCAGCACGTAGATCTCGTCGAAGATCTGCACGGCGCGGATAAGCACGAGCACGATGACGACGAGCAGGTTGGGCATCAGCAGTGGCAAGGTGATGCGCCAGAAGGCGCGCGCCGGACGGGTGCCGTCCATCTCGGCCGCTTCATAGAGATCCTTCGGGATCGCCTGCAGGCCGGCAAGCAGGATCAGCGTGTAGAAGCCCATATGCGCCCAGATCGAAACGCCGACGGTTGCCGCAAAGGACCAGTTGCGATCATTGAGCCAAGTATGCGGCTCGAGGCCGAGGCTGTAGAGGCCGAAATTCAAGAGCCCCTGTCGCTGCAGGATCCACTTCCAGATGAGGCCGACGACCACGGGCGACAGGAGCACCGGGAAGAAGAACACCGCCCGCCAGAAGCTGCGCGCCATCAGGTCGCGGTTGAGGATCAGCGCCGTCACCAGCGAAAACAGGATCATCAGGGTGACCTGCAGCACCACGAACCAGGCAGTGTTGCCGACGGCGGTCCAGAAGGTGTCTTCCGCGCAGCTGTTCGGGTTGGTGTAATTCACGCAATCGAAGAGGCGCGCATATTGGTCGCCGCCTACGAAGCTTCGGTCGGGGAGGAAGAGGGCGGTTCCGCCGGTCATGGAATAGGCGAAGTTGATAAAGAACGGCAGCAGCACGAATATGCCGAAGATCAGCATGTTCGGCAGCAGGAAGAAGGTCGCCATGCCGCCGATGCCGAGCCGGCGCTGCACGAACCGCAGCGGCGCGTCGACGGCGCCCATCAGCAGTCGTACGGGCACCATGACCGCCTCGCCAAGGCGTGAGCCGCCTCCTCTTGGAACATCTGCCTTCATCGTTTGCTACCTCGCCACCGGTCGCGCTTTGTAGCGCAACGATCGTCGCCGGATTGTGATCTGCTGCCCGCAAGAGACGGGCAAGCGCTGCTTGCCGGATGTCAGCATTATGTAAGCTAATGCTTACTGGTGTGTCGGCGGCTGATCCGACGGCATGATACGTCACACCGTCGGAAACCGGGTATCGATCGCCCGGATCAGTTGCCGCTATCTTTCACCTTGGTGGCGATATCGCTATCGATGCGCGTGAACGCTTCGTCGACTGTCATCTCGCCGGCAGCAGCCTGGCTGACACGGGTGACGAGCGCGCCGTAGACGGCGTCGGACCAGAGCCAGCCGGGCAGCTTGCGCGCCTCGTCGGAGAGCGACTTGCTCGCCTCGACGAAGCCGTTGAGCGCCGCCTTTGCCTGGGGGTCGTCGGTCCTGAAGTCGAGCTCCTTGGCAAGCACGCCCTTATGCGCAGGCAGGAACAGGGTGCGCTCGGAGAACTCCTTCACGATCGGTTCGCTCGCGAGATAGTCCATCACCTTGGCCACTTCCTTCGGGTTCTCGGTGTATTTGACCGCCACCAGACCGGCGCCGCCGGTCATGCCGGTGCAGTTTGAGGGACCGCAGGGGCTGCCGGTCGCCACCCAGTCGAAGTTGGTGCCGATCTTCGTCGAGAAGTTCGGAACCTGCCAGGAACCGGAATAGTAGTAGACGAGCTGTCCGTTGATGAAGTCGTCGGCGGCGGCGCGATAGGTGGAGCCGGCGGCCGAAACCCAGACGTCCTTGCTCATCGTGCCGTCGGCAACCCAGCCGACGAAGGTCTTCAGGAAGTTCTTCGAGCCATCATCAAGCGGCGCCGGCTTGCCGTCGGCGCCGATATAGTTGCCGCCATAGGCAAGGTTCGGGCCGCTGAGGCGGTGACCGGAGCGGTCGAGCGCCATCGGGAAGGGAACCTGCTGGTTTTCTGCCACCTGCTTGGCTGCCTTCGCCCAGTCGTCCCAGGTCGCATCCTTGCCGGGGATCGCGACGCCCGCCTGGTCGAACAGCGTCTTGTTAGCAAAGCCGCCGGCAATCGTGATCTGGGTCATGAAACCAGAGATCTGGTTCGATCCGTCGGGGCGCATCCAGTCTGCCTGCCCGCCGAAATTCTCGTCCCAATAGGCGGCGTCGGCGACCAGCGGCCTAAGGTCGAGCCAGTGCTGGCTCTGGGCCTTGAGGTTGGTGACGCGAGCGATGTCGGGGCCGTTGCCGGCTTCGAGCTGCACCGGCAGCTGCTCCTTGACGACGCTGTAGGACACGTTGTCGAGGATCACGTTGATCCCGGGGTTCTCCTTCATGAAGCGGTCGAGCAGGTCCTTCAACACCTCGCCTTCGACGCCATCGGAGTACCACATGATGCGCACGTCGCCGGCCATTGCCGCCGTCGACGTCAGGAGCCCGACGGCGAGCGCCGCGAGCATCTTTCCGGTCTTCTTCATTGTCTTTCTCCTCCACTTATCTAGGCGAGCGTCCTCCCGCTCGTTTGGGGCTTGCGCCGGCTTCCCCGGCCGGCGCGATTCTATTTGCCTTATCTGGCGGCGAGCATGGTTGCCTCACCTGCCACGGTGAAATCCTTGGCGGCGATGGTGCGCCCTTCGGCTTCCGTCGAACCGTCGTTGCGGAAGACGATGCGGCCATAGTCTGGATCGTTGATGACGAAAGCACCGTCGGCAGTTTCCACGACGGAGAGCCCGGCAAACTTCGTTTCCACCCCGGAAAGCTCTTCGGCTTCGCAAACCCGGATGATCCAGCGCGTCTTGTGGCCGGCCTGGCGCAGCTCCGCATTCGCTGACGGGCCATCGGTCACCGGTAACAGTTCGGTTGCGCCGATCAGGGCAACGGCGCCACGGCCGCTGCGCGCAAGTGCCAGCTTTCCCTTGACCCTGCTCTCGTCGAACTCGGCGACCGGGAACCACGCGTGGGTGAAGTCCGGTTGTTCGCTGACGGCCGCAAAGTCGAGTACGGCCAGCCCCCTGTACTGGTGGGCACGAGGGAGGGTGCCGCAACCACCCCAATAGGATGGCCGGCCGTACCCGAACTGAATGGTTTCGCCCGGATGGTTGATCCAGATCGCCGCTTCGGGGCGCTGGCCAAGGCGCAGGTGCAGCACCGTTTCCTGATAGCCCCATTCATTCCAGCGATAATGCGCCGCCGAGCCCATGGCGAAATGGCGGCCTTTGTAATGGTATAGCGCCGCGAAGCGGTTTTCGCCCTGGGCGAAGCGCCACTCCTGATGGGTGGCCTCATCCTCGTGGCAGGCAACGGCGGCAAGTGTTTCCGGAACCACAACGCCGTGGTCACGCAGGCAGACGGCAAGCTGCGGCAGCGCATGCACGCGGCGGCCGTACCAGCCCTTGCCCCAGAGCAGGCGTGCGACGCCGGAAAGCTCGAGCGAGCGACCGGCGCAAAGCGTGTGCTCGTAGGAGCGCCCTTGCGCTGCCGTCACCATGCCGTGATGGGCCGAGCGGGCGATGATCTCGCAGAGACGGACAATGCCCTTCTTGGCGCGGTCGGCGATGTCGGCGTCGGGCGAGAGTGCCGCCAGTGCCGTCAGGCCCTTGAGGTCGATCGGGAAATAGGGCGCGGAGTTGAACTCCGCCATTTCCCAGGCCTCGAAATGATCGAGCCAGGCGCGAACGCGGGCAGCGCCGACGGCGCTTTGCTCGCTGCCCTTGCGGCCCGAGCGACGGAAGGTCGCCTCGGGGAAGAGATGGCCGGCGAGATAGGCCGAAGTGTGGAACAGAAGCGCGTGGTTTTCGGAGAAATACCACTGCACGTCGTTGCCGGGTTCATCCATCCAGTAGCGGAAGCCAAGGATCGCCTGATCGATGCGATCGCGCGTCTTTTCGCCGATATCCTGACCCCATGTGGTGCGCGACCAGATGAGCGGCACCAGCGAGAAGTCGGCGCAGTCGTGGCAGTCCTCGATTGAGGGCAGAATTTCCTCGATCATCGCGTCGGTGTCGGTACCGCCGCGACCGCCGGCAAGCCGGGCGAAGGCGCGGACCGTGTCACGTTCGGAAAAGCCCGAGATCTCGTCGAGCGTCTCGGTAATGCGACGCGCAAGCGTCTCCGACGGTTTGCCCTGGCGGCCGGCGTGGCAGATCTCGACGCCAAGAGAGCGCGACGCAACGAAGCCGCTGGCATCAAGCGTGATGCGGAAATGGCGGAAATCGGCCGGTGTCTCTTCCGATGGTCCGACAACCAGCCTCTTGTCGCCGGCCTTCAGCACGAAGTCGTGGTCGAAGCGCTCGGTTGACATGAAGTCGCCTTCGACCGCGACATTGACCTTGACATCGAGCGGCAGGGCGGCGGCGAAGAGAAGGGTGATGTCGCCCTCGAAATAGGCGGTCCGGTCGAAATGCATGCCGTCGAGTGCGGTCTCGATATCGGCGGCGGCCGCACTCGGGCAGGGAACGGGCAGCGCCACGCGCGCCGTCGGTCCCGAGAGATAGTCGAACTGGAAGAAATAACGCGCATCGCGTTCGGCGAGGTCGTCGAAGAAGATCGTGACTTCGTTGAGGCCGGCTTGAAGCGGCAGTTCGAATTCGGCCTTGGCCTCGAGATTGCGGCTATAGGGCGCCATCCAGCCGACCTCAGTGCCGTTCAGGAAGAGCACCGCGCCGCCGCAGGTGCCCAGGCGAATCTTGGCGGTGCCACCCGTGTCGGTCTCGATCGAGGTGCGGGCCCAGGTTGCAAGCCGTGTCGGCCGGAACCAGAAGCCGGAGAGGTCGAGCCGCGGCGATCCGAAGGGCAGCCACCAGCGGCTGGCCTCGAATGTGCCGCGCACCTGCGGCCGCTTGCCGCGAAACTGTTCGGCAAAAATCGTCCGGCAGGGGTACTCGTGCGGAATGAAGTTCTTGTGCTTGGTCAGGAAGAAGAAGGGGTCCATTTCGCCCTTCATCGGCTGGTCCGGCACGTCGAAACGCTCCTCGGCAATCGTGCCGAGCTGCCAGTAGCCGACGGCCTGCCCCGCAACGAGGCTTTTCTTCAGATGGAAAATAGTATCGCTCATTTCAGCTCAGCCAAGGCTACGGGGGTGACGTCGTTGTATTCCTGGTTCTCGCCGGTCATGCCCCAGACGAAGGCATAGGGGCCGGTGCCGGCGCCCATATGGATCGACCAGGCGGGCGAAAGCACGGCGTCGCCGTTTGCGACGATCAGGTGCCGGGTCTCCTCCGGCTCGCCCATCACGTGGACGATGCGGTCTTCCGGCGCCATGTCGAAGTAGCAATAGGCCTCCATGCGCCGCTCGTGCACATGCGGCGGCATGGTGTTCCAGGCGCTGCCTTCGGCCAGATCGGTAATGCCCATCAGAAGCAGGCAGGAGGGCATGACTTCCGGGTGGATGTACATGACGAGACGGCGTTTGTTCGAGCGCTTGACGTCGCCGAGCTCAAGCGCCTTTGCCTCCGCCCTCTTGATCAGCCGGTGCGGCAGATCGGCACCGGCGGGCACCGAGTTTATGTAGAAGCGGGCCGGGCGGTCGGCGGTCTCGCTTGCAACGACGATTTCCTTGGCACCGCGTCCGACATAGAGCACGTCGCGATTTTCGAGCACGAAGTTCTTACCGTCGACGGTGATCGTCCCGGTGCCGCCGAGATTGGCGATGCCCATCTCGCGCGCCGAAAGCAGATAGGGTGTGCCGATATCAGCGCCCGATCCAAAGGTGACGCTCTTTGTTTTCGGCATGGCGCCGCCGAGGATCAGCCGGTCGACATGGGTGTAGGTGAAGTTCACGGCGTCAGCTGCAAAGAGATCGCTGATCAGGAACTCGCGGCGCAGCCGCGCCGTGTCGTAGCCTTTGATATCCTCGGGGTTGGCCCCGTAGAGAACCTTCATTGTCATGCTGCCTGTCCTTCCGGGCCGACATGCTGCAGGGCTTCGGAGAGGCACAGGATTGCCAGTGCCTGGCCGTAGCCGGTCGGCTGAATTGGGATGTCCTTGTAGAATTGCAGGTCGTGGCCCATGCGTGTGCCGTAGGAGACGTTGAGCACGGTGCCGCTCTCGTCGATGTTGCGCATCACGACTTCAAGCGCGCGCAGACCGGCGGCTCTCCAGGCGGGCGTTCCATAGCCGAGCCGATAGCCCTTGAGCAGGCCGTAGCCGATGCCGGCGGTCGCCGAGATCTCCTCGTACGAAGTCGCGTCGTCGAGCAGCGTGCGCCAGGCGCCGGAAGCGGCCTGCAGCGGCAGCAGTGCCTCGACCTGGGTGACGAGCACGCCGCGCAGGTATTCCTTGACCGGTGCGGCGAGCTCAGCGAGGTCGAAGAAATCGAGCATGCCGGCGGTGATCCAGGCATTGCCGCGGGCCCAGCGGGCGCGGGCGAAATTGTGCCGGCCGTCGAAGGTCCAGCCATGGAACCAGAGGCCCGACTGGGTGTCGGCAAGGTAGCGGGCATGCACGAGAAATTGCCGCGAGGCCTCGTCGACGAGTTCGCGCCGGCCGCTCGCCTGGCCATAGGAGGCGAGGAACAGGGCGACCATATAGAGCGTGTCGTCCCAGAGCTCGTTGTCATTCACCTTGTCGGAGACATGGTGCTCGAATCCGCCTTCCGGCGTCCGGCCCATTTCGCTCATCACCCGGTTTGCCCAGTCGTCGAGCAGCGGCTTCCAGCGGGGATTCCTGGATTTGGCCCAGAGAACCGAGAGGCCGAGCATCGGCGCGGTCGTGTTGACGTTGAGTTCCGGAAGCCCGGCAGCAAGGCGGCCTTCGTACCAGCCTTCGATAAGCTGACGGATGTCCTCGCGGCCGGTAAACAGCCAGAGCTTGATCAGGCCATAGAGGCCAACACCCTGCGGCCATTCCCAGCTGTCGAAGCTGATGTAGTCGCCTGCGGTCCCGTCGAGGTTCGGTTCATCGAACCGGCCGTCATGCTTGAGACCGGTCATGCCGCCGACAAGACGATCGAGACCCGTGCGAATATCGTGGGCGTTGAGGCCCATGGCACTCCTCCTCCTTAAGCCGCTCTTCCCTCGGCCTTCTTGAGAAAGATAAAGGCACGATGTTTTTTCTTGCGCAATATGAAAATTTTTCCCAATATTGTGGCAAGGGAGGATCACATGATCGCAAAACCGCTGCCCGGCAAACGCGGCAAGAAGAGCAAGCGTGTTCGGCTGGAGGACATCGCCGAAGCCTGCGGCGTCTCCTTGAGCACCGCCTCCCGCGCCCTTGCTGGCGAAAAGGGCGTGCGCGCGGAAATCCGCCAGAAGGTGCTGGAAGCGGCCAAGAACGCCAACTACGTGATCCCGACGGCGGTCGCCGGTCAGAAGGTCATCGTGGCGGCGTCCAGTGCTGCGATGATCGACTATGTGCGCAACCAGTTTACGCATTACGTGCTGGAGGGGCTGAAGGAGCGGGCCCAGGCGCTCGATCTCGAAATCGTCACTCGGCCGATTGCGGATAGAAGCGAAGAACTGGCCGTGCTTGCCGAGGCAGAGGAGGACGAGCAGGTCGCCGGTCTGCTGTTTCTCACCATCGACGACGAAGGTATGATTGCCGCGACCCGTGGCTTCGAAAAGCCGGTGGTGCTCTTGAACAGCGACGACCCGTTCATGCGGCTATCGAGCGTCACGCCCTGCAACCGATCGAGCGCGCGGCTTGCGACCGATCACCTGATCGAGCTCGGCCACGAGCGCATCCTGTTCCTGATGCGGCCGGGGCGCCGTACGATCGAACGGCGCTACGAGGGCTGGCGCGACGGGCTGCTCGCGAAAGGCCTGCTCGCAACCGACGACTTGCTCGTCACCGTCGAGGACTGGCTGCCCGAGCTTGCGATACAGGCGCTGACGCAGCGGATTTCGGAGCGGGGGCTGGATTTCACCGCGGTGCTCGCGGCCGGCGACAGCCTTGCCGTCGGCGCCATGCTCGGCATCCAGCAAAAGGGCTTTTCGGTTCCGGGCGATGTCTCGGTCATGGGAATGGACGACCTGCCGCAAGCGGCCTTCCTCAATCCGCCGCTGACGACGATGCACATCCCGATGCGCGAGATCGGCTCGGTAGCGCTCGATCTTCTGCGCGACACGCTGTCGGGCATCCCGGCGCCGCCGCGTCGCGTCGAACTCGCCTGCCATCTGGTGCCGCGGGCCTCGACGGCACCGCCGCGCGGCGCCTAAGCCCGCGGCGAAGTCGCTACGACAGCCAGGCCGGCAGACGTGCCGGGACGCGGCCCGTGAGCGCCGCTTCAACGCAATCGGCGAGGCTGCCGAAGCGGACGGCGCGGCCGGAGAGGCCGGGGCCGTAATGGGCGTACTTTCCGGAATTGGTCATCAGCGCCCGCGTCTTCGTCGGGAACACCGGCTCCGAGATCGAGCACCAGCAGAGATCCGGCAACACCTGGATGCCGCTTGCCTCCAGTCGAGCCAGCAGACCTTCTTCCCGTGCTGCGGCGATCGCGTCTCGTCCGGCGGTCACGATCACGGCGACATCGCCATGCCGCTTGCGACCATCGAAGGCGTCGGCCAGCGCGCGGCATTCCTCGAGCGAGGCGTGCGGGCTGCCGATGGCGACGAGCTCGACCTCGGCTGGTCCCTCGTTGAAATGTGCCCAGGCCTCGGCCATGTCGGCGCGCGTGGTGGCCGTGTGATCGGCATCCTCAGCCGCGGCACCTTCCGCTTCCGGGGTCACACCTTCCACATGCAACATGGGGGCTGCGGATGTCGTGCCGAAGGCGGCGCAGAGCGCCTTCAGGTCGTCGCGCGAGGGCCGTGCGGACGCAAGTCCACGCAACAGCGGGATGCGATCGGGGGCTGCCCGGCCAGCGAGGTAACCGATCAGCGGCCAGAAGGCGTCGTCGATATTCTCAGGCAGGTCCACGTCGATGACGCGTTTTGCCCTGCGCGGCTCGTCGAGATAGACGCCCGAGAGGGGCGCGCGGCCCGTCAGCGCGATGCAGAGGTCGAGAAAATCCGGGTGCTTTGCCGTGCGCGCGCCGAGCACGGTGTTGGCGAAAATGACGGCATTGGATTCCGCCCAGGCAATGGATTCGCCTGATTTCGGTGCGCTGTCGAGCAGATAGGGCGAACAGGTGAAGGTCGGGCGACAGCCCATGCGCACATAGGCGTCGGCAAGCTTAGCCGCCGGGTCGCCGAAACTTTCCGGCACGCCCTGCGCCCGCCAGTTGGCGCGGTCGACCGAGATCGCGTTCATCGTGGTCGGCACGCGAACCTTGGCGCCCATGTTCGCCATCTTTTCGGCGAAGGTGAGGTTGGCGGGGCTCGCATAGATGCAGCCGTCGATATGGCCCTGGACCACGTCGATGAGCTTTTCCGCCCCCTGCTGCGCTGCCATCGCCGAAATGATCCGCATCGCCTGCTGGACCGCAACGCCATCGCGGCCATCGAGCATGGCGCGGTCGGCTTCAGTGAGATCGAGAGCCGCCGTCGCCGGCGGTTCGACCGGGATAATCAGGCCGTCGGCCTCGATCGTGCCAGCGCCGATCCGTGCTGACTTTGCCTGCGAGAGCATCTTGAAGGCGTCGCGGGAAAGCCTGAGCACCGGCAGAGATTTTCCGAACATCTCAGCCGCAATCAGTGCGCCGAGCGTCAACACGTCCTCGGCTTCGCAGAAGACCAATGCGGCAGGCGCCCGGCCCGTGAGCGCCATGTCGAGCAGAACGCCCGAACCGGTACAGGAACCGCGGCTCGACGGCATCATCAGGATGCCGCCGGTGAGACAGATCCCGTGCAGCGGGTGATGCACATCGATCACCACGCCGGTTGCCGGATCGACCCCGCCCCAGAAGCTCAGCGCCTCCTCGGTGGCGATGATGGGGCCATCGGCGGAGCCAGAGAGAATGCAGCGGGCGGAGATCGATTGGGTCATTTTACGACAAATCCATGGGCGAAGGGGTCGCGGTCATCGATGAAGATCGTGTTGATGCCGGTCATGCGGGCCCAGCCGGCGATCGAAGGGATGATGGCGTCGCGGTCGGCAACCTTGGTCGCCGCCTCGACGCGGCCCTTGAACAGCGACCCGATGATCGATTCATGCACGAACTCGTCACCGACCTTCAGCTTGCCCTTGGCGGCAAGCTGCGCCATGCGCGCCGAGGTGCCGGTGCCGCAGGGCGATCGGTCGATCGCCTTTTCGCCGTAGAACACGGCGTTGCGCGCATGCGCCTCGGGCTGGGTTGGCTTGCCGGTCCACTGGATGTGGCTGAGGCCCTGGATCTCGGGGTGTTCCGGATGGACGAACTCGTACTTGGCGTTGAGGGCTGCGCGCAGCTTCGGACTCCAGCCGACGAGCTCGCCGGCGGTATGATCGGCCATGTCGCGGAAGTTCTTCTGCGGCTCGACGATGGCGTAGAAGTTGCCGCCATAGGCGACGTCGACGACGATCTCGCCGAGGCCCTCGACCTCAGCCGTCAGGCCCTCGGCATAGAGGAAGCCCGGCACGTTGGTGAGGCGCACTTCCTCGACGAAGCGGCCTTCCTGGCGATAGGTGATGTCCACCTTGCCGGCCGGCGCGTCGATCGACAGCTTGCCCGGTTCACGCGGGGTGATCAGCCCGTTCTCGATCGCCATGGTGATGGTGCCGATCGTGCCGTGGCCGCACATCGGCAGGCAGCCGGAGGTCTCGATGAAGAGCACCGCGACGTCGCAGTCGGGCCGCGTCGGCGGATAGAGGATCGAGCCGGACATCATGTCGTGGCCGCGCGGCTCGAACATCAGGCCGGTGCGGATCCAGTCGAACTCGCGCAGAAAGTGGGCCCGCTTCTCCAGCATGTTGGCCCCTTCGAGCCGCGGCCCGCCGCCGGAAACGAGCCGGACCGGGTTGCCGCAGGTGTGTCCGTCGATGCAGGAGAAGGTATGGTTGGCCATGGTCGAAGCCCTATCAGAAACGTTGCGCCGAGAAGGATTGGATGTCGATTGCCGGCCGTTGGCCGGTCAGGAGTTCGGCGACGAGACGCGCGGTGCCGGCCGATTGCGTCAGGCCGAGATGGCCGTGGCCGAAGGCGTAGATCACGCGCCCCGTGGCACGGGCGCGGCCGATCGCCGGCAGGCTGTCGGGCAGTGACGGGCGGAAGCCCATCCACTGCACGCCGCCTTCGCTTTTGAAGCCGGGCAGGAATTTCTGCGCCTTCTTCAGCATCGCTTCCGAGCGGCGGAAATTCGGCGGCAGCTTGAGGCCGCCGAGTTCGACGGCGCCGCCGACCCGGATGCCGGTCGAAAGCCGCGTGACGACAAAGCCGTGGCCGCCGAAGGTGACCTGGGTGCGCAGGTCAAAGGCGTCCTGCGGCAGCGTGGTGTTGTATCCGCGCTCGGTTTCGAGCGGGATACGTTCGCCGAGCGTCCGGGCGATCTGATGCGAGAAGGCGCCGGCGGATAGCACAACCTGGTCTGCACGCCGTGTCTTGCCGTTGGACGTCAGTTCCACGCCACCCTCGACCGGCCGCAATGCCGTAACCTCGGCGCGTTCGATGATGCCGCCCTTCGCGCGGAAATGGTCCGCGAGCGCGAGGGTATAGAGCTTCGGATCGGCGATCGAGTACCAGCCGGGCGTGAAGGTGCCATGAGTAAAGCGCGGCGCGAGACCGGGCTGGATCTCGGCCATTTCGGCCGCACCCATATGGCGGAATTCGATGCCGTGCTCGGACCGCGCCTTCCAGCCGGGAAGCGACGCCTTCAGTTCGGCTTCGCTTTCATAGACCTGGAGATTGCCTTCCTTGCGCAGCATCGGCAGGGTGCCGGTTGCGGTGAGGAAGGGTTCTAGCTCCGCCTTGGACAGGTCCATGATCGCGGTCTGCGCCGTCGTCGAATGCGCAACGCGGCCCGGCGAGCAGGCGCGCCAGAAGCGGAACATCCACGGGGCGATCTGCACCGCGTAGGCCGGCGGGACGCTCAAGGGCCCAAGCGGGTCGAGCAGCCACTTCGGCGCCTTTTTGAGGATGCCGGGAGAGGCGAGCGGCAGGATGTCGGTAAAGGCGAAGGCCCCGGCATTGCCGGCAGAGGCACCTGCGGCCGGGCCTTCCCGGTCGAGCACGGTAACGGAAAGTCCCCGTGCCTGGGCGGCGATCGCCGCGGAAAGGCCGACGACGCCGGCGCCGATGACGATGACGTCAGGCTGAGCTGCATCCTTCATGATCGGCTCAGTGCGTCGCTGCCAGGAACTTCTGGAGTTCCGGGTCCTTCGGCGCGCCGAAGAGCGCCTCGGGTGCTGCGATTTCCGCCATCACGCCCTTGTGGAAGAAGGCGACGCGGTCGGAAACTTCGCGGGCAAACTTCATTTCGTGTGTGACGCAGATCATCGTCATGCCTTCGGACGCAAGCATGCGCAGCGTGTCGAGCACTTCGCCGACGAGCTGCGGGTCGAGTGCCGAGGTCACTTCGTCAAACAGCATGTATTCCGGCGACATGGCAAGCGCGCGGGCGATCGCCATGCGCTGCTGCTGGCCGCCCGACATGCGGGTGGGATAGACGCCGAGCTTCTCGCCGAGGCCAACGTGCGTGAGCTGCTTGACGGCGTTCTCCTCAGCCTTTTCCTTGGAGAGGCCGAGCACCTTGCGCGGCGCCAGCATGACGTTTTCAAGTACGGTCAGGTGCGGGAAAGCATTGAACTGCTGGAAGACGATGCCGAGCTTGCTGCGCAGCTTGTTGAGGTTTGTTGATTTCGCGTGGACCTCGGTGCCGTCGACGAGGATGCGGCCGGCATCGATCGGCTCGAGACCGTTGATGCAGGTCAGCAGCGTCGATTTGCCGGAACCGGAGCCGCCAATGATGGTCAGCACCTCGCCCTTGTTGACGGTGAGGTCGATGCCTTTGAGAACCTCCAGCGAGCCGAAGGATTTGCGAACGTTCTGGATCTCAATCATTGGACCACCGTTTTTCAAGGTAACCGCCGAGCCGGGCGATTGGGAAGCTGATGAGGAAGTAGATGGCGCCGCAGATCAGAAGGATCAGCAGCGGCTCCTGCAGACGGGTGACGAGCACCTGCGAGGCGCGCAGCAGCTCGATCAGGCCAAGCCAGAGAACGAGTGCGGAGTCCTTCATGACACCGAGCGTCAGGCCGATCCAGGACGGCAGCGAAACACGGGTCGCAAGCGGCGCCACGATGTAGCGCATGTCCTGCCACCAGGTCATGCCGAGCGAGCGGGCAGCGCGGCGCGTCGTCGGCGGCACGGAGGAGATGCCGCCGCGCACGATCTCCGTGCAGTAGGCGGCCGTGTAGAGCGACAGCACCACGCAGGACGTCGTGAACGGCGCCCAGCCGAGCTTGGCGATCGCCTGGAAGGCGTTGGCAAGCACCAGCTGGATCAGGAGCGGCACCGAGCGGAAGATGTCGAGCACGAAGGTGAGCGGTGCGGCCCAGTAGGGGCCGACCTGGTTGCGCACGACGCCGAAGATGATGCCGAGGACGGTGCCGGCGGTGACCGAGACGGCGGTGACCGCAAGCGTCATCAGGGCGCCTTGCAGCAGGAAGCCGAGATCAGCAAGGGTGAGGGCGGTATTGAACATCTCTCACCTCTCCTTAGTAGCGGAACATGCGCGCGGCGAGCAGACGGGCTGCCAGCGTCACGGCCTTGGCGATCAGGTAGTAGATCACTGCGGCGATCGCGAAGAATTCGAAGGTGCGGAACGAGCGGGCGTTCAGTTCCTGGGTGATGCCCGCAAGGTCGGTGTTCATGCCGACGGTAACTCCGAGCGAGGTCATCAGGATTGCCCAGACCATCTGGTTGGTAACGGGGAGGAAGGCGATGCGCAGCATCTGCGGCAGCACGATGTAGCGGAAGGCCTGCACCGGCGTCATGCCGAGCGAGCGGCCGGCGCGCGTCTGGGTGTCGGGAATGGCCTTGAGGGCGCCGCGGAAGTTTTCCGCGAGATAGCCGGCGTTGTTGAAGGCGATCCCGGCGAGCAGCGCCGTATAGGGGCTCAAGTGGATGCCGAAATTGCCGAGGCCGAAATGGGCCATGTAGATCTGGAACAGCGCCGGCGTGTTACGGGCGATTTCGACCCAAGCGGTGGCAAAACCGCCGAGAATGCGATTGCCGGACAGGCGGCAGGCCGTCAGCGCCAGCGCCAGTGCCAGGCCGATGACCATCGAGAGCAGAGCCACCTGCAAGGTGACCAGCGCTCCATCGAGCATCTGCGGCAGGGCTTTCAGCGCCTGGTTCCAATGGAAGGTATAACTGAACATGTTTCGTCTCGCCTCTTCGGAAACGAATAGCGGCGCGAAGCTACACTTCGCGCCGCCAGATGGACGGCAGATTAGCGGTAAACGCCCTTTGCCGTAAGGTCTGGCAGTTCGCCGCCGACCCACTTTTCATAGAGCTCAGCGTAGCGGCCGGTGCGGACCTGCTGGTTGATGAAAAGGTTGAGGAAGTTGACGAAGCCGTATTCTTCGCGGTTGGTGAAGAGCGCGACGTAGTCGGTGTCGAACGGAGCCTTGCCGACAACGGCGATGCCCGGGAACTTGCCGGTCTTCACGTTGGCCTGCGCAACGGTCGAGGTCGAAACCGTGGCGTCGATCTGGCCCTGGCTCAGAGCGAGGAAGACGTCGGCCTGGGTCTGGTACGGACGGAACTCGCCGGCGCCCCATTCCTTGACCTGTTTTTCAAGCGCGATGGCTTCGAAGGTACCGGCGGTGGCGCCGACGACCTTGCCCTTCATGTCTTCGAAGGACTTGACGCCCGACTTTTCATTGGCGGTCACGGCCATTTCGAAGGCGAAGTAGGGGATCGTCATGCCGACGGTCTTGGCGCGCTCAAGCGTGTCCGAGGTCGAGGCAACGCCGACGTCGACACGGCCCGACATCAGAGCAGGAATACGCTCCGGGAACGGGGTTTCGACGATTTCGGCGGTGACGCCGAGGGCCTTGGCGAGGTCATTGCAGTAGTCGACGTCAAAACCGATCGGATTGTTGTTCTCGTCGCGAGAACCCATCGGCGGGAAGTCGAGCACGACCGCGCAACGCAGCGTTCCCGAGCCGATGACGTCATCCAGCTTGTCGGCATGGGCCTGGCTGGTCAGAGCAGCGGCCGCAACGAGGCCGAGCGCAAGCACCGAAGTCTTCATTATCTCTCTCCCTGAAATGAGTGCCGTTTGACGGCTGGGGCACTATTCCGTTTTAGAGAGCGTAAATCAATAGAAAAATACAATTAGTATACAAAAAGTATATCATCATAACGCAGAACGCACGCAGACATCCCATTTGTTTCGCCAAATGGGATGTCTGCGCAGCGATCTGTCGTGTCTCATACGTGAGAGCGGACTGCGGGCGGCAAGCCGCCCACCCATTTCCTCTTCCGTTTTAGCCCTGGAAATCCTCGGGCAGCAGGGCTTCCGGCATGTTCTGGTAGGCGACCGGCCGCAGGAAGCGGCGGATCGACAGGGTGCCGACGCTGGTCGCGCCGAAGTTGGTCGAGGCCGGATAAGGTCCGCCGTGGACCATGGAATCGACCACCTCGACGCCGGTCGGGAAACCATTGACGAGCACGCGGCCGGCCTTGCGCTCGAGGATCGGGCGCAGACGACGGGCGGTTTCGAGGTCGGCCGTATCCATGTGGATCGTCGTGGTCAGTTGCCCCTGGAATCCACGGGCAAGCTGTTCCATCTCGCCGGTCGAACCGACGCGGACGACGAGGCCGAGCGGACCGAAGACTTCTTCGCCGAGCGCATGGTCGGCGAGGAACTGGTCGCCGGTCGTTTCGAACAGGTTCGGCGAGACCGAGCGGCCTGAGGATTCGGTCACGAGCAGTGGCTTGACGGTATTGCGGCTTTCGAAGTGCGCCTTGCCGTCGTGGTAAGCCTTGGCGATGCCGTCGGTCAGCATCGTCTGCGGCGCCACCTTGCCGAGCGCTTCGACGGCGGCGGCGGTGAAGCGATCGGCGTCAGCGCCTTCAACAACGACGGCGATGCCGGGATTGGTGCAGAACTGGCCGGCGCCCATGGTCAGCGAGCCGGCCCAGCCCTGGCCAAGGCCTTCGGCGCGCGCCTTGAGTGCTTCCGGCAGCAGGAACATCGGGTTGACCGAACCGAGCTCACCGAAGAACGGGATTGGTTCCGGGCGCGCGGCGCAAAGATTGAAGAGCGCACGGCCACCGGCGAGCGAACCGGTGAAGCCGACGGCCTTGATCAGCGGATGCTGCACCAGCGCTTCGCCGACCTGTCGGTTACCGCCTTGGATGAGCGAGAATACGCCCGGATGCACGCCCGTCTTGCGGATCGCGGCTTCAACAGCCTGCGCGACGATTTCGCCGGTTCCGGGATGGGCCGAGTGGCCCTTGACGACCACGGGGCAACCGGCGGCAAGTGCGGCGGCCGTGTCGCCGCCGGCGGTCGAGAAGGCGAGCGGGAAGTTCGAGGCGCCGAAGACGGCGACCGGGCCGATCGGCCGCTGGATGAGGCGGATCTCCGGACGCGGCGCCGGCTGGCGCTCGGGCAGTGCGGCATCGAAGCGGCGGTCGAGATACTCGCCCTTCTCGATGTGGTCCGCGAACAGGCGGAGCTGGCCGGTGGTGCGGCCGCGTTCGCCCTGCAGGCGGGCTTCCGGCAGGCCGGTTTCTTGGGCGCCGATCTCGGTGATCGCCTCGGCACGCGCCTCGATCTCGTCGGCGATCGCGCGCAGGAAGGCGGCGCGCTCGGCGCGGGTCGAATAACCGTAGCTCAGGAATGCTTCTTCCGCGGCTTCAGCCGCACGGTTGACCAGGTCAACGGTGCCGGTGGCAAACTGATGGACCGGTCCGTGAGCGGGTGCGGATGCGAAGGTGCCCGCGCCGTCGAGCCATTCGCCGGCGACAAGGTGTTTTCCTTTGGGGGTGAAGGCCATCTGGCGATCCTTTCTCTCGATCCCGGATTGCCTTTTGTGGCAGAGGGATCATGGCTGAATTGCACTTGTCGGATCTTTGTATACTATATGTATGCAGAACATCAATCGCCTGACTGGCTCATCCGGATCAGGCGCAGCATTTGAGAGGGAGAGAGATGAGCGAAACCAATACCCTGACGATTTCAGCACTTTTCGAGCGCGTCGAGGCGATCTTCCTGAAGGCTGGGCTCAACGGCGTTCAGGCAGGCGCACTTGCTCGCGTGATCGTCGCCGGCGAGCGTGACGCCTGTAAATCGCACGGCATCTACCGCATCGAAGGGGCGCTGCGCACTGTCAAGGCCGGCAAGGTGAAGGCAGATGCCGTGCCCGAGCTCGACGCGCAGGAAGGCTCGGCCATCGTCAAGGTCAATGCCAAGGGCGGTTTCGCCAATCCGGCCTTCGAGCTCGGCCTGCCGGTTCTCGCCGAACGCGCCCGTGCTTTGGGCATCGCCGCGCTGGTCATCAATGATTGCACCCATTTCTCGGCGCTTTGGCCCGAAGTGGAAGGCTTGACCGGCGAAGGGCTGGCGGGCCTCGTCATGTGCCCGAGCTATGCGACGGTTGCGCCGACCGGCGGCAACAAGCCGCTGCTCGGCACCAACCCCTTCGCCTTCGGCTGGCCGCGCGAAAACCAGCCGCCCTACGTCTTCGACTTTGCGACCTCGGTTGCTGCCCGCGGCGAGATCGAGCTGCACCGCCGCGCGGGGAAACCGCTACCCGAGGGCTGGGCGATCGACGCCGAGGGCAACCCGACGACCGATCCGGAAGCAGCCCTTGCCGGCGCCATGCTGCCCTTCGGCGGCCATAAGGGCTCTGCGATCGGCACGATGGTGGAGCTTCTCGCCGGCATCATGATCGGCGACCTCACGAGCCCGGAAGTGCTGGATTATCTCGGCACGACGACCCTTGCGCCCTTCCACGGCGAACTGATCGTCGCCTTCTCGCCGGAGAAGTTTGCAGCCGGAAGGCCCGGTAATCCGTTTGCCCGCGCCGAAGTGCTGTTCGAGGCGATCGTCGGCCAGGGCGCCCGCCTGCCGTCGCAGCGCCGTTTCGCGGCGCGCGCCAAGTCGGAGGCCGAAGGCGTCGTCCTCAACACATCCGAGATCGAGCAGCTGGACCGGCTGCTTGCCCTCGGGATTGACGCCATCGCGTAAGCCGATACTTACGCGAACTGTACTCTCCTCGACACGCCGTCGAGGTCGCCAGACGAAAAAAAGGCCCTCCAACCGGAGGGCCTTTTTCAATTGCGGGCCGATCGAACGATCAGGCCTTGCACTTCTGGACAGCGCCCGGGAGCTTGCTCCATTCGGCGTACCAGCTGTTGAACAGCTTGAACTGGGCTTCGACGTAGCCGCGCTGGCTGTCCGAAAGCACGTCGCTTTCGTTGAAGTGCAGCGTGTATTCGTTGTCGCCCTTCAGCACCATCATGTGCTTGAAGTAGAGAACGAGGTCCGGGCCTTCGTCGAAGGACGAGAGCACGGCGAGCGCCTGTTCCAGTTCCAGTGCGCGCTGGCGGGCGTCGACGTCGCCTTCGGCGGCGGCACGCGACAGGTTGCACATGTGGATGACTTCCTTCGGCAGCACGCAGCCGATGCCGGTGATGGCGCCGGTGGCGCCGCAGTTGACGAAACCGTGGAACACGGCCGTGTCGACGCCGATCATCAGCGAAACGCCATCGTCACGGCTGGTGATGTTTTCGGCCGCATAACGCATGTCGGCAGCGCCGCCGAATTCCTTGAAGCCGACGAGGTTCGGATGTTCGGCGCGCAACGCGAAGAACAGGTCGGCGCGGGTGGCAAAGCCGTAATAGGGGCTGTTGTAGATAACGGCCGGCAGGCTCGGGGCGGCCGAAAGAATGGCCTTGAAGTGGTTCTTCTGGGCGGCGACGACCGAACCACGCGACAGCACGCGCGGGATGACCATCAGGCCCTGGGCGCCAACCTTCTCGGCGTGCGCCGCATGGGCGACGGCCGACGCGGTGTTGACGGCGCCGGTGCCGACGATAACCGGGATGCCGGCCTTGACCAGGCGCTCGACGCCTTCCATGCGCTGCGCATCGGTCAAGAGCGGCCAGTCACCCATCGAGCCGCAATAGACGACGGCGGACATGCCCTGAGCGATCAGCTCCTGGCCCTTGCGCACCAGCGCGTCGAAATCGGGGGTGCGGTCTTCCTTGCAGGGGGTCATCAGCGCCGGGATGACGCCGGTGAAAATCTGAGCCTTCATCTGAAACTCCTCTCGGCTTTGTCTTCGGGGCAACGGCGCACGCGCGCCCTTGCCTTTGATCTAGACAATAGCCGTTTGTATTTTATTTGTCGACAAGAAAAATACAAAGATCTCTAAAGGGCGATATCAAGCTTATTATTGCGGGCAAAGAGCTTCTGTACCTGCTCGACGATCTGCTCGGCATGCGCCTTGCCGAGACGGTCCGCCGTCTCGATGTCGCGCGCCGCAATTGCAGCGATGATCGCCGCGTGCTCGTCGACGAAGCGCTGCGGGAACTGCTCCTCGTAGGACTGGTAGTAGAGGCGCAGGATGCGCCGCCCCTCGTCGAGCAGCCGGCGGAACAGGCTGGTGAAATAGGGATTGCGGCCGGCCTCGGCGATCGCCGCATGGAAAGCGGCATTGGTGGCGATCATCGTCAGCGCGTCGCGCGCCTGGACGGCCGCGGCATAGTCCTCGTGGAAGCCGCGAATGATCGGCAGGTCTTCCGGGCGGTGGTTCTGCGCCGCAAGCCGCGTGGTGACGCGGTACATCAGCACCAGGGCGTCGAAGAACGGGTTCAAGTTGAGGAAGTCGATGTTCGCTACCATCGTCGAGCGGTTGGGCAGCGTGTCGATCAACCCTTCGCCGGCAAGTCGGACCAGCGCCTCGCGGATCGGCGTGCGCGACATCTTCAGTCGCTCGGCAAGCTGCACTTCGTCGATCGGGCTGCCCGGCGGCAGCACCAGGTCGAGGATCTCGTCGCGCAGGAGGTCATAGACCATCTTCACGCCGGAACCGCGCTTGCGTTCGGGGATGGGGCTGTTGTCGGTGTCGATATCGGTCATCTCGGATTCCTTTGTCGACAAAAGAAATACTTGTCTCTGCCGTCGGGATCAACAGCTTCCGTGGCAACGATTGTGCGAGGCTGACATTTCGAATGCACGCAGCTGTTGCTTTTGCCTTCTGTCCGGTAGGGCGCGAACAAGGGAAGATCACAACGCGCGGGCTTTGCGCTTGACCTTGCGGCACGCAAAACGACCCATGCATTTCCCACATGGGAGCGCTGACTTTTGAGCGCTGCAACTTACCAAGGGCCTGAGTTATAAGGTGTTCATCGAAGCGAAACGAGGCGCCACGGACTGGCTGCCAGGCTTCGAAAGCCCATTGAAAGGGGGATCAAATGAACATCGCACGCTCCATCAACAACTGGCGCAAGTATCGTCAGACGGTCACCGAGCTGGGCCGCATGTCGAACCGGGAACTCCGTGACCTCGGCATCGAACGCGCCGACATCGACCGCGTCGCACGCACGGCCTTCGCCCGCTAAGGCGATCTACACAGACTGAAAATTTGCCAAGCGCCTGCATCTCCTGCGGGCGCTTTTGCTTTGTGGCGAACGGTTGCACGCGGGGCAACTGCTCCGCCGAAATCCAGGTTGCCCCGGCACCAATTCCTCGAATTCAATGCTGACAGAATCTGGCAGGGGTCGCGCGTAAAGTGCTCCCATGATCAGAGATCGAGGGATGACCGATGTTGGCGCAGGATGTGTTTCAAGTGGGTGCAGGAAGCCGGCAGGGCGAGCGCAACTTCTGGATCGGCGCGGTTTCCGGCGATGACATGCAGCATGCGCAGGAAGGCGGCTTCTCGCGATTCGGCCACGGCAACGTGCAGCCGTTGACGCGCATGAAGGCGGGCGACGGTTTTATCGGTTATTCACCCAACGCCGCCTTCAGCGGCAGAGCGGGGCTCGCTTGTTTTACGGCCATTGGTGTGGTCAAGGAGCGTCCGCCCCACTTCTTTGCAATGGGTGGAGTCGCGCCGCATCGCGGCGATATCGATTGGGCCGATAGTATGGAGGCTCCCGTCCGTCCGTGGCTCGACAGCCTGGAATTTGCCGAGGGCAATCGAAACTGGGATCAGAAACTTCGTTTCGGTCATTTCGCCATCAGCGAACATGATTTCCGCGTGATCGCGCGCGCCATGCATGCCGACCTTGGTGGCGTTTTCCCAAGGGTAGCCGAATACCGCCGGCAAGCCTGGGCGTGATTGCAGCCCGCGGGT
The DNA here is from genome assembly GCF_001429285.1 of Ensifer sp. Root278. Taxonomy (GTDB): domain Bacteria; phylum Pseudomonadota; class Alphaproteobacteria; order Rhizobiales; family Rhizobiaceae; genus Ensifer. The sequence continues at coordinate 352,662 of NZ_LMJJ01000023.1, read as the reverse complement.
CGAAAACTTGACCCGCGCGCGATATTTTCGCCCGCGGGGAAAGATGTTAGTTCTCCGGGAGATACCGCGTTTCTGGCTATCCACGAGAGACAAGATCGAATGGGCGGAATGGGACTTGCGGATACGGAGGCTCATATCCGTCGCTTGCAGCGGGGGTTTTCCCCGCCGGTCATTCCAGACGTGTTCTCCGGCGATACGCGCCTGGTCGGCCGTTGGCGCAACGAGCCCTTCGAGTACCACCTGCCACCACTGAAGGATCATATTCTCGCGGCGAAGTATGCAGGCGACGGGACTGCTTCGTTGAAGGTTGGTCGTCAGACGATCACCGCCCCGGCGCATGCCGGCACCATCACTTTTGCGCCCAGAGGGCACGAAGGACTTTGGCGCGCGGATGGTGCCGTCGAAGTGTCGAATATCTTTCTGGGGCACCAGCGCCTGCTTGCCTGCGCGGATCAGGTTGGGAATGGTCGTGAGCCCGAGCTTCTCGACCGCGTGAATTTCAGCGATCCCAAACTGTTTACGATCATGTCCTTGATCAACGACGAGATCAGTACCGGTGACGCGGTATCGCACCTGTTCATCGAGCAGCTTCTCGATCTTGTCTGTCTCCAGCTTCTGCGCGGGCACGCCGCAATATCCGTGCCCCTCGCCCCCGGACCACGGGGTGGCCTTTCAGCCTGGCAGATCAAGCGTGTCACCACCTACATGCGTGACAATCTCACCAAGGATATTCGGCTTCAGGAACTGGCGGATCTCGTGAATCTCAGTCGTTTTCATTTCTGTACCGCTTTTCGTGTGGCGACCGGGCACACGCCCTATGTCTGGCTGACACGGCAGCGCATCGCCCACGCCAAGGCGCTGCTTGCGGACCGGACGCTGCGCATCACCGATATAGCTCTTGTCGTCGGCTATGAAACGCAATCGGCTTTCGCGTCGAGCTTTCGCAAGGTGACGGGCCTCACCCCGAGCGAGTTTCGCCGTCGGCTTTGACCTCGGCTGCGGCCGGGCCGGCGCTCCCGTGCGCCGGCGTCCTCGACCGCCGCAACTTTCAAGCAGGATCGAAAGATCGCAACAGTAACGCCGTCGTTCGACGCCTATCTTCTGCACGGTTTGGTGAGGCAGGAGAGTGTTTCCGACATGGTCGAAAATAGATCAGAATCCTATGTGCAAGGTCCGGTGCTGTCGCGCCGGGAAGCGCTTCTGGCAGGTGCCGGAACCGTGGCGCTGGCGGCGCTGCCGTCCCAGTCGACAGCAGCGACAGGTTCTCCGGCGAAGGAGGTAAGCCCCATGACCCTGACCATGACCGTGAACGGCGAACTGCATGTTCTGACCATCGACCCAAGGCAATCGATCCTGGACGTCCTGCGCGAGACGCTCGATCTCACCGGCACCAAGAAAGGGTGCAACCAGGGCGCCTGCGGCGCCTGCACGGTGCTTGTCGACGGCAAGCGCATCGTCTCCTGTCTCACACTGGCATGCATGCATGACGGCGCCAGGATCGAAACGATCGAAGGGCTCGAGAAAGATGGCGTGCTGCATCCGCTCCAGGAAGCCTTCGTGGCGCATGAGGGCCTACAGTGCGGCTTCTGCACGCCGGGGCAGATCATGTCGGGTGTCGGCTGTATCGCTGAAGGCCATGCCGGCTCGACGGACGAGATCCGCTTCTGGATGAGCGGCAACATCTGTCGTTGCGGCGCCTATCCCGGCATCGTCGCGGCTGTTGCCGACGCGGCGGGGAGGGACTGACCATGCTTCCTTTCACGATGGAAAAACCTGAGAGTGCCGAAGCGGCGATTGCGGCGGCCGCCGGCGGCGCGCGCTACATTGCCGGCGGCACCACGCTCGTCGACCTGATGCGCGAAGAGGTCGAGCGCCCGGAACGGCTCGTCGACATCAACGCGCTACCGCTTGGCGGTATCCGCGTTGAGGGCGACGACCTCGTCATCGGCGCGCTGGCTCGCATGTCCGAAGTCGCGGCCGATCGCAACGTCCAACGGCTGCAGCCATTGATCGCCGAAAGCTTGATTGAGGGCGCCTCGCCGCAACTGCGCAACATGGCGTCGATGGGCGGCAACATGCTGCAACGGGTGCGCTGTCCCTATTTCCGCATGCTGGACGCCGGCTGTAACAAGCGCACGCCCGGCTCCGGCTGCGCCGCCATCGACGGATTGAACGCCGGTCACGCGATCCTCGGCACCAGCGAGCACTGCGTTGCGACGCATCCCTCCGACGTCGCCGTCGCACTGGTGGCGCTCGATGCGACGATGCGGGTGCGGGGGCCTGAGGGCGAACGCAGCTTTCCGATCGAAGAACTCTTCCGGCTACCCGGAGATACGCCGCATCTCGAGCACACGTTGCTGCCCGGTGAGCTGATCGTCGAACTGCGTGTGCCCGGAGGGCCGTACAGTCGCCGTGCGCGCTATCTCAAGGTTCGTGACCGCGCCTCCTATGAATTTGCCCTCGTTTCGGCTGCCGCTGCACTTTCGGTCGAAGGCGGCGTGATCCGCGAGGCTCGCCTTGCCGTCGGCGGCGTCGGGACGAGACCCTGGCGCCTGCGCGATTGCGAAGCGGCCCTCGTCGGCAAGCGTTTGGAAAGGCCGGCATTCGAGGCAGCGGCGCATCTGGCAACACAGGGCGCGCGGCCGTTGCAGCACAATCACTTCAAGGTCGAACTCTTGCCGCGGACGATCGTCCGGGCACTCGAAATGGCAGGAGAAGTCGCATGACCGTCAGCACCATTGGAAATCCAATGACCCGCGTCGACGGCCGGGCCAAGGTTACGGGTCGGGCGCGCTATGCCGCCGATTTCAACCAGCCGGGTCAACTCTACGCGGTGATCGTCAGCGCCACCGTCGGTCTTGGCCGCATCACCGGAATTCAGGCTGCCGAGGTCGAGCGCATGCCCGGCGTCGTCGCGCTCATCACACACCGCAATGCGGAGAAGCTGGCCTATCTGCCGCACAAGGCCGGCATCGACCCCGCGACCGGCGAGCGGCTGCACGTGTTGCAGGACGATACCGTGCGCTTCTATGGCCAGCCGGTTGCGCTCGTCGTTGCCGACACGCTCGATCATGCCGAGCGCGCCGCCACAGCACTCCGCGTGACCTATGAGGCGCGGCCGCCGCTCGTCGACCCGATGGATCCGAAGGCGGAGAGCATTGTCCCCGATACACGCGGACGCGTGTCTCCCGACCGGGCGCGCGGCGACGCCGACAAAGCGGTGGCAGGAGCGCCTGTCACCCTCGATGCCACCTATGAGATGGCGCGGGAAAACCACAATCCGATGGAGCCACACGCAACCATCGCCGCCTGGAGCGGCGACCGGCTGACGCTGTGGAGCAAGAGCCAGTATCTCGTCAACGAGCAGGCGGAGATCGCTGCAGTCTTCGGCATGCCGGTCGAAAACATCGAGGTGATCTGTCCCTTTATCGGCGGTGCCTTTGGAACGAGCCTCAGGACATGGCCGCATGTGACGCTGGCGGCACTCGCCGCCCGTCAGGTCGGCAAGCCGGTGAAGCTCGTGCTCACCCGCAAGCAGATGTTCTTCACCACCGGCCACCGGCCGCGCACGCTTCAGCGCGTGGCGCTGGGCGCCACCAACGACGGCAAGCTCACCGGTGTTGTTCACGAAGGCACCGGCGAGACCAGCCGTTACGAGCAGTTCATGGAGGCGCTGACCGCAGTCACGGATTACCTCTATTCGTGCCCGAACGTACGCACCCAGTACCGGCTGACCGAACTCGACACCGGCACACCCAATCACATGCGCGGGCCGGGAGAGGCGAGCGGCATCTTCGCGCTCGAAAGCGCGATGGACGAGCTGTCCTACAAGCTCGGCATCGACCCGATCGAGCTTCGGCGCCGCAACGAGCCCGAGAAGGACGAAGCGGAAAACAAACCGTTCTCGAGCCGCTCGCTGATGCAATGTTACGCGCTCGGTGCCGAGCGTTTCGGCTGGGCCCGGCGCACGCCCGAACCGCGCTCGATGCGTGACGGGCGGCTGCTGATCGGCATGGGCGCGGCCACCGCCACCTACCCGGCGTTCCATGCGCCGGCCAACGCCCGGGTGCGGCTGCTTGCCGACGGCACGGTCGAGGTCGAGGCGGCTGCGAGCGATATGGGGCCGGGGACCTATACGTCCATGACCCAGGTTGCCGCCGAGACGCTTGGGCTGCCACCGGAACGGATCCGCTTCCGGCTCGGCCGGTCAAGCTACCCGCAGACCCCATCGCATGGCGGTTCCTGGACCATGGCTTCGGTCGGGTCGGCCATCCAGGCGGCTTGCATCGAGGCGCAGGCGCAGGTCTCGCGTCTCGCCACGGCCGATTCTGCGTCGCCGCTCTACAATGTTGCGGCCGGGGAACTCGAGTGGAGCGACGGGCGGCTGCGGCGCCGCGGCGAAACGACGGGCATCAGCTATCGCGAGATCGTCGCCAAAGCCGGCGCGCCGATCGAGGCGGACGGTTCGGCCCAGCGCGATCCTGAGGTTGCCGAGCGCTATTCGATGCATTCCTTCGGTGCCGTCTTTGCCGAGGTCGCTGTCGATCCGGATGTCGGCACCATCCGTGTGCGCCGCATCGTCGGCGCCTATGGCATTGGTCGGGTCGTCAATCCGCTTCTCGCCCGCAGCCAGTGCACCGGCGGCATGATCGGCGGCATGGGCATGGCCCTGATGGAACGCACGGTTCTGGATAGCCGTGATGGCCGGCCGGTCAACGCCCATATGGCCGACTATCTCATGCCGGTGAACCTCGACATCCCCGAGCTCGACGCGCATTTCGTCGACGAGGTCGACCCGCACGTCAACGCCCTCGGCGTCAAAGGCCTCGGCGAAATTGCCCTGGTCGGAACGGCACCTGCCATTGCCAATGCGGTGTTCCATGCGACGGGGACGCGGGTTCGCTCGCTGCCGATCCACATCGAGGACGTGTTGACGGCGTAAGATTGCTTCTCTGCGCGGTGGTACCAGCGCTGAAACCCGGTGCCGCCGCGTCTGCGGGGGGGCGTTAGTCCGATGGCGCCCTATCGCCAATGTCCTCGGATGGCTCTTCGACGGAGCCGGCGGCGACGCTGGCATACATGCCGGTCGTGCGGAACTCGGTCGGGCTCAGGCCGAAGGACCGGCGGAAGACCTTGGCGAAGTAGTTGGGGTCTTCGAAGCCTGAGAGGATCGCCACCTCCTTGACCTGCAGGCTCGCCGTCTTTGTCAAAAGCTTCACGGCGCGCTGCAATCGCTTCTGCAAAACATATTCCGCTGGCGCCATGCCTTCGCTGGCGGCAAAGACGCGCGAAAAATGCGCGCGACTCAAGCCCGAGACGCGCGCCAGTTCCTCCACCGGGAGCGGGCTCTGCAGGTTGTTCATGATGTAGTCGACGACGCGGTGCATCGTCCTGTGCTCATGGCTGAACACCGGGTGCGAGCCGAAGACGTCGTCATAAAGCGCCATCGCCGCCTCATAGGCGATCGCGGAAGCGCGTCCGGGCGTCTCGCCGCCGCGGATCAGCCGCAGGCTGCAGTCAGCCAGATGCTCGATCGTTTCCGGCTGCAGCTTCAAAACCGGGCCGGTGACGGCGAGGATCGCGCGATGGACGCGCAAGGCTTCGTCGCCGTTCATCGAGATCCAGAAGAACTCCCAGCGCCCGCCGTCTTCCAGCCAGTAGCGATGATTGTGCGGCACGAGCAAAAGCAGCGTCTCGCCCTCGCGCACCCGATAGGTCCGGTTCTCGTAGCGCAGGTTTCCAGCACCCGCGATCGTGTGCTGCAGCACCGTGAACGGCGTATTGCCGCGCTTCCGCCCGTCCCAGTCATAGGTGGCATTGGTGCGGACTTCATAGCCGGTGCTGGTAGGCATCGTGTGCAGGCTCTGGCGCCCCCGCGGCAGCGAAACCGTTCGCATGATCGGGCCATTATTGATCAAATCGTGCAGCATAAAATTACCCATGAAAGCACAATACCGCTCTGGCGGGGTCGGCGATTATACACATAATGACGGCCAATCGCGCAACAGTCGGCTCTTGTAATCGAATGGAAAGACGGATCCGCGGTCAGGTTGCACAGGCGGCGGGTCAGGATTTTTGAATTAATTTTACCCTTCGCTTGAGAGCGCGCAGTCCAGGAGGAGTGAAAAGGGCATGGCAAGTTTCAAGATCGCCATCATCGGCGCCGGCAGCATCGGCTTCACCAAGAAACTGTTCACCGACATTCTCGCCGTGCCGGAACTGCGCGATATCGAGGTGGCGCTGACAGATCTCAGCGCCCGCAATCTGGAGATGATCAAGGCGATCCTCGACCGGATCGTCGAGGTCAACCGCCTGCCGACGAAGGTGACGGCGACGACCGATCGGCTGAAGGCGCTGGAAGGCGCCCGCTACATCATCAGCTGCGTTCGCGTCGGCGGTCTGGAAGCCTATGCCGACGACATCCGCATTCCGCTGAAATACGGCGTCGACCAATGCGTCGGCGATACGATCTGCGCCGGCGGCATCCTCTACGGCCAGCGCAACATCCCCGTCATTCTCGATTTCTGCAAGGACATCCGCGCGGTCGCAGAACCGGGTGCCAGGTTCCTGAACTATGCCAACCCGATGGCGATGAACACCTGGGCGGCGATCGAATACGGCAAGGTCGACACGGTCGGTCTCTGCCATGGCGTCCAGCACGGCGGCGAGCAGATCGCCGAAATCCTTAACGCCGGCGAGGGTGAACTCGACTACATCTGCTCCGGTATCAACCACCAGACCTGGTTCGTCGACGTCAGGCTCAAGGGCCGCAGAATAGGCAAGGACGAACTCGTCGCCGCCTTCGAGGCGCACCCGGTGTTTTCGCAACAGGAGAAGCTCCGCATCGACGTGTTGAAGCGCTTCGGCGTCTACTCGACCGAGAGCAACGGCCATCTCTCCGAATATCTTCCCTGGTACCGCAAGCGCCCGGAAGAGATCAGCCGATGGATCGACATGTCGGACTGGATCCACGGCGAAACCGGCGGCTATCTCAGGTATTCGACGGAAACCCGCAACTGGTTCGAGACCGAGTTTCCGCAATTCCTGGAAGCCGCCGGAAAACCGCTCGATCACCAGAAGCGCTCGAACGAACATGCGAGCCACATTCTGGAAGCGCTTGAGACGGGGCGTGTCTATCGCGGCCACTTCAACGTCAAGAATTCAGGTGTCATTACCAACTTGCCGGCTGATGCGATCATCGAATCCCCCGGTTTCGTCGACCGCTTCGGCATCAACATGGTCTCGGGCATCACGCTTCCGGAAGCCTGTGCCGCCACCTGCCTTTCCTCCATCAACGTGCAGCGGATGTCGGTGCATGCGGCTGTTACGGGCGATCTCGACCTTTTGAAGCTCGCAATGCTGCACGATCCGCTGGTCGGTGCGATCTGCACGCCGGAGGAGGTCTGGCAGATGGTCGACGAGATGGTGGTCGCTCAAGGCCAGTGGCTGCCGCAATACGCCCACGCCATCGACGGCGCGAAGGAGCGCCTCAGCCGCGCCACGGTCAAGACCCGCGACTGGAACGGTGCCGCGCGGCGCCAGGTGCGTTCGCTCGACGAACTGCGTGCCGAACGGCAGGCGGCCCGCGCCGCCGGCTGACCGATTGCAGCGCATGCCCGCGTGAGGAGACGCGGGCATGCGCTGCCACAACTGCAGACTTTCAAGGAGGAGGCCACGCTTCGGCGCGGCGAAAAGAGGGAGAATCTGAGCCAATGACCAGCCACAGACTGACGAAAATGGCGAGCCTGCTGCTCGTCGGCATCTCGACCTTCGCGCTTAACGCGGCGGCCTCCGATCCATCAGTCGTGCCCGAGCAGCCGCCATTCCCGGCCCAGGGCAAGATCACCTATGTGCCGCGCGACTCGATTGCCGAGTTCAAGGCGCTGCCGGAATACAAGGAGCCGGCCTGGGTCACCGAAAAATACGTCAAGGCCGGCAAGCTGCCGCCGGTTGCCGAGCGCCTGCCGAAGGAGCCGATGGTCTTCAAGACCGGCAACATGCCCGATGGCGTCGGCGTCTATGGCGACACGCTGCGCCACGTGATCGGCGGCCGCCCGGAAGGCTGGAACTACTCGGCCGGCCAGAGCCAGGGCTGGGGCGGCATCGACATCGGCATGTCGGAATGCCTGACCCGCACCGCACCACTCTTCCAGGTGGAAGCGAACGACGTCGAGCCGCTGCCAAACCTTGCCAGGAGCTGGGACTGGTCGGCCGACGGCCACAAGCTGACGATGCATCTCGTCGAGGGTGCGAAATGGTCGGACGGCGACCTCTTCGACGCCGATGACGTGATGTTCTACTGGGACGACAATGTCCTCGACCCGAATGTATCTCCGCTGAACGGCGCGACGCCCGAGACCTTCGGCGTCGGAACGACGCTGAAAAAGATCGACCAATACACCGTCGAGTGGACCTTCAAGGAGGCCTTCCCGCGTCAGCATCTCTATGCCATGGCCTATGGCACCTTCTGCCCCGGCCCGTCGCATATTCTCAAAGCCAAACATCCGAAGTATGCCGGCACGACCTACGACCAGTACAAGAACGCCTTCCCGCCGGAATATATGAACATCCCGGTCATGGGCGCCTGGGTGCCGGTCGCCTACCGCCCCGACGACATCATCGTGCTCCGCCGCAACCCCTACTACTGGAAGGTGGACGAGGCCGGTAACCAGCTGCCCTATGTCAACGAGCTGCACTACAAGCTCTCGACCTGGGCCGACCGCGACGTGCAGGCGATCGCCGGTTCCGCCGATCTTTCCAACCTGGAGCAGCCGGAAAACTTCGTCGAGTCGCTGAAGCGCGCCGCCCAGGACACGGCGCCCGCTCGGCTTGCCTTCGGCCCGCGCCTCATCGGCTACAATCTGCACATGAACTTCTCGGCCAATGGCTGGGGCGAGCCGGACGAGCGGGCTCAGGCCGTGCGCGAACTCAACCGCAACGAGGATTTCCGCAAGGCGGTGACCATGGCGGTCGATCGCAAGAAGCTCGGCGAAGCATTGGTCAAGGGTCCCTTCACCGCGATTTATCCGGGCGGGCTTTCCTCTGGCACCAGCTTCTATGACCGGGAGTCGACCGTCTATTATCCCTTTGACCTCGATGGCGCGAAGGCTCTGATCGAAAAAGCGGGACTCAAGGACACGGACGGCAACGGCTTCGTCAACTTCCCGACCGGAAAGGCCGGCGGTCAAGACGTCGAGATCGTGCTTCTGATCGACAACAGCTACGCGACAGACCGCAACCTCGCCGAAGGCATCATCGGGCAGATGGAAAAGCTCGGCCTTCGGGTCGTGCTGAATTCGCTCGACGGCAAACAGCGCGATGCGACGAACTATGCCGGCCGCTTCGACTGGATGGTTCACCGAAACGGCCCGGAATATGCGTCCGTCGTGCAGAACACGCCGCAGCTTGGCGCAACGGGTCCGCGCACTAGCTGGCATCACCGCGCGCCGGAGGGTGGACAGGTCGATCTGATGCCGTTCGAGCAGGAGCTTGTCGATACCATCAACAAGTTCATCGCCAGCAACGACAATGCAGAGCGTGTCGCACTGATGAAGCAATATCAGAAGATCGCGACAACAAACCTCGATACGATCGGGCTTACCGAATACCCGGGGGCGCTGATTATCAACAAGCGCTTCGCCAACGTTCCGACCGGCGCTCCGATCTTCATGTTCAACTGGGCGGAGGACACGATCATGCGCGAACGCCTCTTCGTGCCCGCGGACAAGCAGGGTGACTTCGAGCTCTTTGCTGAACAGCTTCCGGGCAAGCCCGGCGAGAAGGGCCTCAGCAACTGATGCCACGCAGCTCCTCCGGTCGCAGGCCGGAGGAGCGCTCCCATCACCCCAACCGACAGAAGGAAACGGCATGTTCAGGTTTCTGCTTGTCCGCATCGCCTCTGCCATTCCGGTGCTGCTTGTCCTCAGCGTAGCGACCTTCGCCATCATCCAGGCCCCGCCCGGAGACTATAGCGATTACATCCGCTCGCAGCTGATCAACCAGGGCGGCGCGTCCTACGAGGAAGCGGAAGCCCAGGCCCAGGCCTATCGCAAGGAGCATGGGCTCGATCAGCCGATGGCGGTGCAATACGTCAACTGGATGACCGGCATCCTGACGCGTGGCGATTTCGGCCACAGCCTCTACTACAACAAGCCGGTTGCCGACGTCGTCGGCGAGCGCCTGGCGCGCACGCTGGCGCTGGCGCTGGTCTGCCACATCCTCGCGTCGGTGATCGGCATTTCCTTCGGCATTATCGCCGCCACCCGGCAATATTCCTGGATCGACAGCCTGCTTTCGACGGTTGCCTTTCTCGGCATGACGGTGCCGCGCTTCCTGATGGCGCTGATCATCGTCTATATCCTCGTCTTCCACTTCAATGTCAGCGAAATCAACAGCTTCCACTCGGCCCGCTACGGCGGCGCGCCCTGGTCCTGGGACAAGTTCGTCGACCTCGTCAAACATGTCTGGCCGGTCGTGGCGATCGCCACCTTTGGCGGGCTCGCCTACAATATGCGGGTGATGCGCGGCAATCTGCTCGACACGCTGAACGCGCAATATGTCGAAACCGCCCGGGCGAAGGGCCTCAGTGAAGGGGCCGTGGTCATGCGCCACGCGGTTCCGAACGCCCTGCACCCGCTGATCATGTATCAGGGCGTCGTGTTGCCCTATATGCTGACGGGCGAGATCGAGACCGCGATCATCTTCGCGCTGCCGACCGTCGGTCCGGCCATCGTCGGCTCGATGTGGGTGGGCGACGTTTATGTCACCGCCACCTTCATGCTGGTGCTGTCGGCCACCCTCATCCTCGGCAACATCATCGCCGACATGCTGCTCGCAGCACTTGATCCGCGCGTGCGTCTGGGAGGAGCCCCGGCATGACCGTCGAGATTGAGACAACCCTTCCGCTCGTTGTCGAGCCCAAGCACGAGCAGCACAATGAAAGCTACCAGGCGCTCGTCTGGCGCCGGCTGAAACGCTCCTGGACGGGCATGCTCGGGCTGGTCCTCGTCGGCCTGCTGATCTTCATGGCGGTCTTTGCCGACTTCCTGTCGCCGGTCGATCCGAAGGCAACGGGTGTCGCCTTCGCGCCGCCGCAGGCGATCAGCTTTGCCGACAAGGACGGCAACTTCGTCTTCCCGCCGCGCAGCTACCCGCTGAGCGAGGGCACGGAGCTTGACCCGATCACCTTTCAGCCGATCATCGGCCCCGATTACGACAATCCGCAGATCCTCGGCTTCTTCATCAAGGGCGCGCCCTACCGCCTCTTCGGCCTGATCCCGGCCGAGCGGCATCTCTTTGGCGCGGTCGATGGTTCGCCGGTGCATCTGCTCGGAACCGACAAGTTCGGCCGCGACGTGCTCTCGCGAATTTTGGTCGGATCGCGCATCTCGCTGATGATCGCGCTGATCGTGGTATCGATCGTGACCTTCGTCGGCACCACCGTCGGCATGGCGTCGGGTTACTTTGGTGGCCGCTTCGACGTCTGGACCCAGCGCTTCGTCGAGCTGGTGCTCGCCTTCCCGCAACTGCCGCTCTATCTGGCGCTGACGTCGCTGATCCCGGTGACGGCGCCGACCAATGTCTTCCTCGCCTTCGTCATCATCGTCATGTCGGCGCTCGGCTGGGCGCAGATGTCACGCGAGGTGCGCGGCAAGACGTTGGCACTCGCCCGCATCGACTATGTGCGGGCGGCGATCGGCGTCGGTGCCAGCGACCGGCGCATCATCTTCCAGCACATCCTGCCGAACGTGATGAGCCATGTGATCGTCGCGGTCACGCTGTCGATCCCGCAGGTGGTGCTCTTGGAATCCTTCCTCGGGTTCCTCGGCTTTGCGGTCAAGCCGCCGCTGATTTCCTGGGGACTGATGCTGCAGGACACGTCCACCTATTCCGTCATCGGGTCCTATCCCTGGATCCTGTCGCCCGTCGCCTTCGTGCTTGTCACAGTCTTCGCCTTTAATGCGCTTGGCGACGGTCTGCGCGACGCCATCGATCCCTATTGAGGAGGACGCTTCATGACTGAGACAATCGACGTCCTCGTAGCCGCGCCCGCCGAGCGCAAGGATCTTACCGAACGAAACGGCCGGCCGATCATCGACGCCCGCAATGTCGCTGTTCGTTTCAAGGTCGAACACGGCATGGTGGAGGCGGTGAAGGACGTGTCCTTCCAGCTCTACCGTGGCGAAACCATCGCCATTGTCGGCGAGTCCGGCTCGGGCAAATCGGTGACGGCGCGCAGCGTCATGGGGCTTCTCTCCAAGCGCGCCACCATCGCTCCGCAATCGCGCATCGACTATGACGGCAAGGACGTGTTGAAGTTCTCGCCGCGCGAGCGGCGCGCCTTGCGCGGCAATCGGCTGGCGATGATCTTCCAGGAGCCGATGAGTTCGCTGAACCCGGTCTATACGGTCGGCACGCAGATCATCGAGGCGATCCGGGCGCACCGCAGGATCAGCCGCCGGGCGGCGATGGAGCGGGCACTGGAACTGCTGCGCCACGTGCGGATCCCGGACCCGGAACTGCGGCTCAATCAGTATCCGCACCAGCTTTCTGGCGGCCAGCGCCAGCGGGTGATGATCGCCATGGCGCTCGCCAACGATCCTGATGTGCTCATCGCCGACGAACCGACGACGGCGCTCGACGTCACCGTGCAGGCGCAGATCCTCAACCTGATCCGCGACCTGCAGCGCGAACTCGGCATGGCGGTGATCCTGATCACCCACGACCTGACGGTCGTGCGGCAGTTCTCCGACTACGTCTATGTGATGCAGTATGGCGAGGTGAAGGAGCACAACACGACGGCTGCGCTCTTCGCCAACCCGTTGCATGCCTATACCAAACGGCTGCTGTCTTCGGAGCCGTCGGGTGCCGCCAAGCCGCTGCCCGACAATGCGCCGATCATGCTTGATGGACGGGACGTGAAGGTCTGCTTCACGCTGAAGAAGGGTGGCCTGTTTCGCCCGCAATTCTCCGAGTTCGTCGCCGTCGACAGGCTGAGCCTCAATCTGCGCAAGCATGAGACGCTGGGGCTCGTCGGCGAATCCGGCTCGGGCAAGACGACCTTCGGCCAGGCGCTGATCCGTCTCATCAATGCCGATGGCGGCGAGGTCTTCTTTGACGGTATCCCGATCCACGACAAGGACCGGACCGCGATGCGGCCCTTGCGTTCGCGCATCCAGATCGTCTTTCAGGATCCCTTCGCCTCGCTCAATCCGCGCATGTCGATCGGCCAGATCATCGAGGAGGGGCTCGTCGTCAACGGCATAGGTCAAAACCGCAAGGAGCGGCTCGACCGGGTGGTGGACGCGCTCAGCGCCGCCGGCATGCCGGGCAACATCCTGTCGCGCTTCCCGCATGAGTTTTCCGGCGGCCAGCGCCAGCGCATCGCGATCGCTCGGGCCATTGCGCTCGAGCCGGAATTCATCCTGCTCGACGAGCCGACATCGGCGCTCGATCTCTCCGTCCAGGCCCAGATCATCGAGCTCCTGCGCAAGCTGCAGGACGAGCGGGGCTTGAGCTATCTGTTCATCTCCCATGACCTCAAGGTCGTGCGCGCGCTCTGCCACCGGGTGGTGGTGATGCAGCATGGCAAAATCGTCGAGGAGGGGCCGGTGAGCGAAATCCTTTCCAATCCCAAGACCGCCTACACCGAACGGCTCGTTAAAGCCGCCTTCGATGTGGCAGCATGACCACGAGAAAACAGAGGCAATCCATGACCAGACAACCCAAGATCACCTTCATCGGCGCTGGATCCACCGTCTTCATGAAGAACATCATCGGCGACGTGCTGCAGCGGCCGTCCCTGTCCGCCGCAACGATCGCGCTGATGGACGTCAACCCGCAGCGCCTTGGTGAAAGCGAGATCGTCGCCGGCAAGCTGGTGCGCACGCTCGGCGTCAAAGCCAAGATCGAGACCCATTCCAACCAGCGCAAGGCGCTCGAAGGTGCCGATTTCGTCGTCGTCGCCTTCCAGATTGGTGGTTATGAGCCCTGCACGGTCACCGATTTCGAGGTTCCGAAGAAATACGGCCTGCGCCAGACGATCGCCGACACACTCGGCGTCGGCGGCATCATGCGGGGCTTGCGCACCGTGCCGCATCTCTGGAAGATCTGCGAGGACATGCTCGAGGTCTGCCCCAACGCGATCCTGCTGCAATACGTCAACCCGATGGCGATCAACACCTGGGCGATCGCCGAGAAGTATCCGACGATCCGCCAGGTTGGCCTTTGCCACTCCGTCCAGGGCACGGCCTTCGAACTGGCGCGCGATCTCGATATCCCGGTGTCGGAGATCCGCTACCGCGCCGCAGGCATCAACCACATGGCCTTCTATCTGACGTTCGAACACAAGCAGGCCGACGGCAGCTTCCGCAATCTCTATCCGGATTTGGTGCGTGGCTACCGCGAGGGACGTTTTCCGAAGCCCAGCCACTGGAACCCGCGCTGCCCCAACAAGGTTCGCTATGAGATGCTGACGCGGCTCGGTTACTTTGTCACCGAAAGCTCGGAGCACTTTGCCGAATACACGCCCTATTTCATCAAGGACGGCCGTCCGGATCTGATCGAGAAGTTCGGCATTCCACTCGACGAATATCCGAAGCGTTGCGTCGAACAGATCGAGCGCTGGAAGGGGCAGGCGGCAGCCTTCAAGGAAGCCGAGACGATCGAAGTGGCCGAGAGCCACGAATATGCCTCCTCGATCATGAACTCGGTCTGGACCGGCGAACCCTCGGTGATCTACGGCAACCTCCGCAACAACGGCTGCATCACCTCGCTGCCGGCAAACTGCGCCGCGGAAGTTCCCTGCCTGGTCGACGCATCGGGCATCCAGCCGACCTTCATCGGCGACTTGCCGCCGCAGCTGACGGCGCTGATCCGCACCAACATCAACGTTCAGGAACTGACGGTCCAGGCGCTGGTGACCGAGAACCGTGAGCACCTCTATCATGCCGCGATGATGGACCCGCACACGGCGGCCGAACTCGACCTCGACCAGATCTGGTCGCTCGTCGACGACCTGCTCGTCGCCCATCGCGACTGGATCCCGGAATGGGCGCGAGTTTCGAAAAAGGTCCAGGCGGCTTAGCTCTTTCTCCCGGCTAAGCTGCGATCGAGCCCCGGAACTGCTGTTCCGGGGCTTGTCCTTTCACTACAGCGCCGCGCGTCTTGTCAGACGCGCAAAGGTCGCTGTAGCACTTTGAATTGCTGCATGTTTTTGTCCTTTGATCGGAGACGATTAAAGGAAACATCCAGTTAGGCTTCAACGCCTTGCGAAAGCGGCAGCACAATGCGCATGCAAGCGCCGCCGGACGCCGAGCGGGCGACATCGACGTAACCGCCGTGCAGATGGGCGATTTTCTGCACGAGATTGAGCCCAAGGCCGGCGCCCTTGCCGTCCTTGCGCAGCCGCTGGAACGGCTCGAATATCTTGTCCGTCTCGCTGCGCGGTATTCCGTCGCCGTCGTCGCACACATCGATCGAACCTTGCGAGTCGACCTTAACCGTGATCGTGCCCCGGCGACCGCCATGGTCGATGGCGTTCTGTACGAGATTGGTAAGCGCCCGCTCCAACGATGCTTCGTCCCCCGTCACCATGACAGGGCGTTGATCTGCCTCGAAGGTCATCTCGTAGCCCGCTCCGAAGGCAAGTGGTGCGAGCGCAACGATCACCCGCTCGGCAAGCGCTGCGAGATCGACGGGCCTGAACTCGTCCTTTTGGGCATCGAGACGTTCGAGGTCGAGCAACTGGCCTGCCAGAATTGAAAGGCGCGTCACGTCCTCGTTGAGTCGGGTCTTGTCCGGTCCCGGTGGAAGCGACGCGATACGGGCGCCGAGGATGGCGACCGGTGTGCGCAGTTCATGCGCCGCCTGCGCCAGAAAGCGCTTATGTCTTGTATACCCGTCATCAAGCCGCACCAGCGCATCGTTGACCGCCGTCACCAGCGGCAGGAATTCCGAGGGAACGTCCGCGACCGGCATCTGGATGCCGCGCTGGTCATATTCGATATGCGCTGCATGCGAGGCGGCGTGTGACAGGCCCGACAGCATCCTGCGAACGACGATCGGCGTGACCACCACGGTCGCAAACGCCAGAAGCAGCAGCATCGGCACGAAGATCGTGAGGAAGGCGCCGGTCGTGCTGAGCAGAAGGCGGCTCAAGGTCAGCTCCCCTTCTGTGCCGCTGAATATCTGGACGCTGCCGGCCGGGGACTCGAGCCATTTGACAACGGCTTCCGGGCGCGCGTTCTTGTCCGGGGAAAGCCTGAAGCGGGCGTCGTTCATGTGCTCGAGGCCGGCGGTCGCAAAGGCGAAGGCGTCGGGCACCTCTCCTTCGGAGAGACTGTATCCTTCCTTGTCACGCACGATGAACCAGATGTTCCCCGCCTGCTGACGCAACCGGGTCAAGTCAGGCGTTTCCTGAAGGACGAGGTCGCCGTTCTGATTGCGGGTGATGGCATCCTTTAAGACGTCGACATTGCCGTTCTCGTAGCCGTCAATGAGATAGCCGGTCACCCAGAGCAAACCGACGGCAATGGCGATCACGACCAGGGTCGCGACCGTCTCGAACAGCACCAGCCAGCCGACGAGACGCCATTTGAACGAATGCGAAGCGCTGCCGCTCATGAGCCTTCCCGCAAGAGGTAGCCGACGCCGCGGATGCCGTTGATGATCACGCCGGCGTCCGCCTGCTGCAGCTTGCGGCGGACGCGCGAGATATGGGTGTCGAGTGCGTTGGACTGGATTTCGTCGTCGAGGCCGAACACCGCTTCCATCAAGGCGGCGCGCAGCACCATCCGGCCCATGCGGCGGGTGAGGGTTTCGAGCACCAGAAGCTCGCGCCGCGGCATTTTCAGCGATGTGCCGGCCACGCTTGCCTCGCAATGCGCGAGGTCGAAGGAGAAGCGCCCGGCCGTGACTATGTCGGACTGCACAGGGATCGGCCGCCGCGCCAACGCCCGCAGTCGCGCCAGCAGCTCCTCAAAGGCAAAGGGTTTGCCGATGTAATCGTCGGCCCCACCATCGAGCCCTGCAACCCGGTCGGCGAGGTCGTCGAGTGCGGTCAGCACCAGCACGGGCACGTTGTTGCCGCGCGCCCGTATCTTGGGGATGAGCGAGAGCCCGTCACCATCCGGAAGCTTGCGGTCGAGCACGATGACATCGTAGACCGCATCGCGCAGGATCAAGGCCGCTTCGGCGAGGTCGCGCGCATGATCCGCGATCATCCTGTGATTGCTCAACGCCGCCCTCAGCGCATCCGCGAGTTCCTTCTCATCCTCGACCAGCAAGACCCGCATGATTGCGCTTCACCTCGTGCAAATGTCGTTACGCGCGCGCAACGTAGTGCCGCTTCATTGAGGGAACCTGTCATTCGTCCTATGGGGCAAATGCTGGTTCGATCGGTATCTTCAAAGAGGGCGTTCCTTCCGTAGGATGCCGCAAGCTAATCCCGATCGCCAGCATTGCACAATCATTCGTTGCGAGCGCGGCGCATGACATGCTGTCTCAATGTTGATCCTTAGGCTGTGCGACAATCGCTCGTGGGCATGCGTTCCGCGAGATATCGCCAAAGGGCCTGGATCAGGACGCATGAAAATCGGGAACCGAAGGTGGCGTTCGCGCCACGCACATGGAGATCGACCCGGCCGCAACCCAGCCACGGGGTGGGCTGCGGCGATCCATTCCTCAAGGCTTCTGCAGTACGCGGTTCTGGCATTCGCGCTTGCCATGGCTGGCTGCGTCGGCCCGGACGTGACGCCGACGAACAGGCGGCTGGAATTGACGACCGGAGCCGTCCCGCTGCAGCAACCGACGCCGGATGCCGACGACACGGGTATCATTCTTGCGTTTTCCGGGGGCGGCGCCCGCTCGGCTGCGTTCGGCTATGGTGTGCTGTCGGCTCTGGCGGAGGCGCCATCGCCAGGGGTAAGAGGACGCAAGCTCGCGGACGAGGTTGCCGTCGTCGCCGGCGTTTCTGGCGGGGCGGTGCTTGCGTCGTACTTCGCACTTTACGGCCGCCCAGGCCTCGCCGACTTCCGCGAGCGCTTTCTCGGGCGAAACGTCGAGGCGTCGCTCCGGTTGTCGTTTTCGCCGGGGAACATCCTGCGCGGCTATCAGGGCGGGGTGAACGACCGGTCCGGCTTGCCCGCCTGGCTTGATGCGAACCTGTTCAAGGGCGCAACGCTCGGCACGGTGGCGCGCCCGGGCCATCCGCGCCTGGTGATCCATGCGACCGACCTCTACAACCGCGCGCCGTTCATCTTCGACCGTGAATCTTTCACTGCCATTTGCAGCGATTTTGACGACTATCCGCTCGCCTATGCTGTCGCGGCCTCGGCCGCCGTCCCGGTCGTCTTTGCGCCCTTGACCTTGCAGAACTTCCGGACGGGTTGCGAGGCGCTGCCTGAAAAGGCTGCCCCGGTTGCCGGATCACGCGCAGCGGGTTCGCTTGTCGCAAGCGAGTACGCCGACGCCCTTCGGCGATACGAAACAGCAAAAGACCTGAACTACCTCAAGCTCTACGACGGCGGTCTGGTGGATGGCGTCGGAACACAGAGTCTGTTGCATCTGATGGTGCGGTCTGCACCCGAACCCATTCCCGAGGAGCGGGCCCAGCGCTTGAGGCACGTGATCGTCATCGTCGTGGATGCCTCGACCCGGATCGGAGGGGATCTGTCGAAAACCGTCGATAGCCCCAAGGCGCCGGACGCGATTGTCGCGGCCATCGACGCGATGATCAACATTCCCAATCTCCAGAGTTTCGATGCCTTCCGCAATCATCTGCCGGCATGGCGCGACAGGTTCGTGAAGTGGCGTTGCGGTAACGGGAGGGCGAAACGGAACTGCGGCGATCTCGATGTCGACGTCGTCCGGCTGGCCTTGACCGACATCGTCGACCCGCCGGTGGCACGGCGGATCATGACGCTCCACAACAGACTGACATTGGATGCGAAGGATGTCGATTTCCTGTCGGGCCTCGGCCGGCGGCTGCTTATCGAACATCCCGGATACCAGCGATTCCTGGACCGCATCAGGCGGGGCACCACGGATGGGCGTATCAGCGCCTTGTCGAATTGGCGCTGAGGCAATCTCAAATAACAGTAAATACTAATACAACCTCTCTGAATAAGGCTTTCGATGTGATAAACTCATCGCGGGAGCAACAGCCGGCTTAGGAGATGCCGGCCTCCGTTTCATCTCGCAGTTCAGTCGTTCGTGGATGTCGAGGCAGTGTCTCCACCATGCCGGACCAGGTCAGGCCGTCCGCAAAGTCGACCATTGACCGAAACTCGGATTGGGAGGTGTATGATGGTTCGCAAATTGTTTCTCATCTTGGCTGCCGCGGCGTCCGCGCTTGCGATCAACGGAGCCGCTTGGGCCGATTTCACGGTCCTCGTGCCATCGAGCAGCGAGGGGGACGGCCTTAGGGCTGCTGCCGACGACTACTCGAAGATGAAGGGCACGAAGGTGGAGATCGTGCAGGCGCCCTATGCCAACGTCTTCGAACAGGGAGCCAATGCAGGGGCAACCAAATCCGGCGTATTCGACATCATTCTGATGGATGACCCGTGGATTCCGTTTTTCGCCGAGAACGGACATCTCGAGGATTTGACACCATACTTCAAGAAAGCGGGCCTGGAGGGGCCGGACACCGACTTCCTGTCGAAGTCGCTGGCGATCTGCCGCAACCCTTACAATACCGGCCCCTATGTTTGCCTGCCCTATGTGGGAAACGCCCAGATGTTCTTCTATGACGCCGCCAAGTACAAGGAAGCCGGCGTCGACGCTCCCAAGACCTGGGATGACGTCTTGAAGGCGAGCCAGGCGCTGACCAAGGACGGCGGCGGCCGCTATTTCGGTTATGTCTTCCGCGGCGGTCAGGGTAACCCGGTCGTGGCCGACTTCATGCCGATCTTCTGGTCCTACGGCGCCGATATGTTCAACGCGGATCGCACAAAGGTGACGATCGACACGCCGGAAGGCGCGGCCGCGATGAAGACCTTCATGGCGCTCCGCGACGTTTCGCCAAAGGGGATCGAGAGCTACAACGCCAACGAAGTGGGCACTGCGCTTGCCGCCGGCACCGCCGCCTCGTCAATCAACTGGCCGAACTGGGTTGCGACCTTCGAGGATCCGAGCCAATCGAAAATGGTCGGCAAGATCTCCTACAGCCCGATCCCGGCGGGCACGAAAGCGGGCAGCTCGGAAATCGGCCATTGGACCATGGGCATCATGTCGGCCTCCAAGAACAAGCAAGAAGCCTTCGACTTCATGCTGTGGGCGACTTCGCCCGAGCAGATCAAGATCTCCGCCGAGCGCGGCAACCCACCGGTGCGGACCTCGGTCTTTACCGACCCGGAACTGACCAAGCAGGAGAAATTCCGCCACTACCCGGTGCTGATGGAGGCGATCCAGGCCTCGACGCCACGGCCGCGCCATCCGAAGTGGCCGGAGATCGAAAATGCCTTCGGCATCGAGCTTTCCAAGGTGGTCGCGGGCACGATCACGCCCGAGGAAGCGCTGAAGAACTCACAGGCAGCGGTCGAAGAAATCACCGGCCTTAAATAGGCGGAGGCATATATCGGCGGGGCCACAGACCCTACTCTCGCGGCCGCACCGGCATCGGTCCGGTGGGGTCGCACTTGAGGTCTGTATGGACAGCGCCTGCGGGAGAAATCGATGTTGAAGCCCGGCAAAGGCATACCGGCGGCGTCGCTCCGACTGGGTGGCGCACTCGAACATTGGACCGAGCGGCACCTGCGCTACCTGATGCTGGCGCCGACCATGCTCATCCTTCTGGCGCTGACGATCTTCCCCAGCCTCTACATGTTCTATGCGGCGGTCCACAAGATCAGCCCCAATCCCGACCTGCCCTGGCAATTCGTCGGTCCAGGCAATTTTGCGCGGCTCTTGACCGATGCACAATTTCACGCCGCGCTGCGCAACACTGCAGTCTTTACCATCGTTTCCGTGTCAGTGGAGTTCGTGCTCGGTCTCGGCCTGGCGCTGCTTCTTGATCGGTTCATTCGCCGGCTCACCTTCTTGAAGACTGTGCTGATGATCCCGATGATGCTGCCGCCAATCGCCGTCGCGATCACCTGGAAGATCATCTACGAGCCACAGTTTGGCGTCCTCAACGAAATCATGTTCCGTCTCGGCCTTCCACTGCAGGCCTGGGCGGGCGACGTGAACCTTGCGATGTTTTCGATCATCGTTGCCGACGTCTGGCAATGGACGCCTTTCATCTTCCTTCTGATGCTGGCGGGGCTGGCAAGTCTCCCGGTCGAGCCCTACGAGGCGGCCGCGCTCGATGGCGCCTCGTCCTGGCGGCAGTTCTGGGACCTGACGCTGCCGTTCCTCAAACCGGTGATTGCCATTGCCTTGCTGCTGCGCGTCATGGATGCGCTGCGCCTATTCGATCTCGTCTTCATCCTGACGGGAGGAGGTCCCGCCGATCGCACCAAGGTTCTGAGCCTCTATATCTACCAGGTCGCCTACCGCTTCGCCGATCCCGGCTACGCGGCGGCGATATCGCTGTTCGTCCTGTTCGTGACGATCGTTCTCAGCACCTGGTTCATGAAACGCATGCGGCTGGCGGATTGACGATATGGCGACGACGACCCTCCCCACACGCAGCCGCACCAGAGAATGGCTCATCCGCCTGTCCGCCTATCTGGCGATCCTCGTCGCCTTGGTGTTCACGCTTTTCCCGATCTATTGGATCGCCGCGAACTCGTTCAAGTTCGACATCGATATCTTCGCCGTGCCGCCCGAATGGCTGCCGCGCAACCCGACATTGAAGCACTATGACGAAGCCTTCATTCAGCGACCGTTCCTGCGTTACGCGCTGAACAGCTTCCTCGTCGCGGCCGGCACGACCATCGTTTCCGTGGTTTTTGGTACGATGGCGGGTTATGCGCTGGCGCGCTTCAGCTATCCCTGGCAATGGCGTAAGCAGATTTCCTTCTGGATACTGTCGACGCGGATGATGCCGCCGATCGTCAGCATCATCCCGCTCTACCTGTTCTTCAACTACTTCGACATGCTCAACACGAAGTCGGCGCTGATCATCGCCTACACAGCCTTCAACCTGCCGTTCGCCACCTGGATGATGAAGAGCTATTTCCAGGACCTGCCGGTCGAACTGGAAGAGGCGGCGATTGTCGACGGCGACACGCGCTGGGGCGCCTTCCTCCATGTCGCTTTGCCGCTCGCCAGGCCCGGGCTTGCGGCGACGGCCATCTTCTGCCTGATCATCTCCTGGAACGAGTTCCTGCTTTCCCTGATCATCACGCTCACCGAGCAGTCGCAGACGCTGCCGATCGGCATCGCCGGGCGGGTGACGCAGTACAAGACCTATTGGGGGGAAATCAGCGCCGCCGGCTTCATGGCCTGCGTGCCGATCGTCATCTTCGCTTTCATCGTTCAGAAGCATCTCGTCCGGGGGCTGTCTCTCGGGGCGGTCAAGGGGTGAGACGATGGCGTCCGTCACGTTCAACAACGTCTCCAAGAAGTTCGGCGAATTCGTCGCGGTGGCCGACTTCAATCTGGAGGTTCGGGACAAGGAGTTCCTGGTCCTGCTCGGGCCTTCCGGCTGCGGCAAGACCACGACGATGCGCATGGTTGCCGGTCTCGAGGAGGCGACATCGGGTGACATCTTCATCGATGCGGTACGCATCAATGGCGTGCTGCCGAAATACCGCGACGTGGCGATGGTCTTCCAGTCCTATGCGCTCTATCCGCATTTAACCGTCGAGGAGAATATCGGCTACCCGCTCAGGATCCGCAAAGTGCCTGAGGAGGAACGCAAGCAACGTATCGCCGAGGTCGCACGCCGGGTGGAACTCGAGACCATGCTCTCCCGCCTGCCGAAGGAGCTCTCCGGCGGCCAGCGCCAGCGCGTCGCGCTCGCCCGTGCGATCGTGCGCACGCCGCGCGTCTTTCTCATGGATGAGCCGCTCTCCAATCTCGACGCCAAGCTGCGCACCCAGATGCGCGCGGAGCTGAAACATCTTCAGCACGAGTTGCAGGTCACGACGATCTACGTCACGCATGACCAGATCGAGGCGATGACGCTGGCGCATCGGGTGGCGGTCATGAACAAGGGTGTGATCGAGCAACTGGGAACGCCGCGGGAAATCTACAGCAATCCGCGCACGCTGTTCGTCGCCGGCTTCATCGGCTCTCCGCCGATGAACCTCATCCCGGGGGAGGCACGCGACGGAGTGTTCACAAGCGCCGGCTTCAGGGTCGGCGGGCTTGGCCAGGCGACCGTTCCCCGCGCCGTCCTCGGTGTTCGCCCGGAAGATGTCCAGGCAACGAGCGCCGCAGACGCCGATGTCAATCTGGTTGCGCCCATCTATTCGGTCGAGCTCACCGGCGAGAACACGCTGGTCAGCCTGCGGCTCGGTGCTCAATTGCTGACCTTGCGTGCAGACAAGAATTTCGCCGGCCAGATCGACCAGCCGATCGGCATCAAGGTCGTGGCCGACCGGGTGTTTCTCTTCGATGGCGAGTCTCAGCGTCGTGTCGACTTCTGATTTCCGGTTGGCGGCCGCAGTCGTCGCGATCACGTTTGCGGCAGGGGCTGCCGTCGCTGATGACGGCCCGATCACCGGCAATCCGCTCGTCGATATTCCCGCCGGCACCTTCGTCTTCGGTCGCGATAATGGCCCGGACAACGAACGTCCGCGTCGGCAATTGCTAGGCGGTGCGTTTGCGATCAACCGCACCGAAATCACCAATCGTCAGTATCAGGATTTCGTGGCTGCGACGGGTCATCGCCCCGCCTTCTATGCCGGTCACCCGCTTCTCGGTTTGGACGATCATCCTGTCGTCGGCGTAAGCTGGGCGGACGCCGATGCCTTTTGCCGTCACTACGTCCTCACCCTTCCGTCGGAGCAGCAATATGAAAGAGCGGCGCGCGGAACCGAGGGACTGGCGTTCCCTTGGGGCATGGCGCCGGCGGATTATCGGCGGGTCAATGCCGGCACGACGATCTGTTGCTCCGGCGATGCGAGCGACGGCTATCCGATGACCGCGCCGGCGATGTCATTTGCCGCCGGCGCGAGCGGCGAGGGGGTGCTCAATCTCATCGGCAATGTCTGGGAATGGACCAGCGATCTCTATGTGCCCCATGAACCCAAGGGAGCCATGGGTGGCAGATCGTATCGCGTACTGCGCGGCGGGTCCTGGAACAGCGATTCCGCGCATCTTACCACAACCTATCGTTTGGCCTATGATCCGGATTTCCGGTTCTCGGCCAATGGCGGCTTCCGATGCGTCCGTTCCGGCAGATGACGATCCTCGTCGCCTTTTTGCTTCTGGCAGCAGGTGCCGCTGCCGAGCCGAAGGTCGCGCCAGGCTATCGGCTCGAAAGCTTCAGCAAAACCGGCGCCGCCTTCGCCGGCCTTTCTCGCGATGGCGAGGCTCTGCTCGTCACCGATCTCGCCAGTGGCCGGCTCTATCGCGGCACGCCGGGCGGCGATTTCGATGCGTTCGGTCCTGTCTTCCCCCATGGGCTCGATGTGATCGGCGATCCGACCGGTCCCTATCGCGTGTTTCGCGTCGGTGACAAACTGATCGTCGCCCAAGGCTGGACGCCCGCAAACGGCGATGAGGGACCCTATGACCATGCGCTCATCGCGATCGACGGTACCGGCAGACGCCATGTTATCAGCGCCGATTTCTGGAACCCGTTCGACCTTGTCGCCGTCGAGGATGCCTATTACGTCGTCGACTCCGCGCGCAACAGTGTCGAGCGTCTTGGGGTCGATGGCCGCAAGCAGACGATGATGAGCTTCCGCCGCCTGCAGCAACAGGCGACCGCGTTGGAGACGCTCTCGCCGACGGAGTTCAAGGGTGAAGACAGCTACGAAGTCGACGCCGTGCCGACCGGTATCGCGCTTCGCGAGGGGCGCCTCTATGTCGCGCTGTTCGGCGGCTTTCCCTTCCTCGCCGCTGCCGGAAAGGTCGTTTCGATGGCCGAGAAAGGCGATCGCACGGAGGTGCGGCCGGACGTTGAGGGCCTGAACGCACCGGTCGCCATCGCCTTCGACGACGAAGGACAGATGCTCATCCTCGAACACGGCCTATACGACCAGCAGCAAGGGTTCCGGTCAGGAAGCGGCCGGCTGTTGCGGCTCGACAAGGCGACGGGCCGCCGCGAGACGGTTGTCGGTGGGTTGACGCGACCGGTCTCCATCCTCGTCTGGGATGTGAGGCAGATCGTCATCTCCGAACTTGGCGGCACGCTCCTCTTCCTGACGCGCGAGGAGAGGCGCTGACGTCGCAGTTGCCGGGGCTGACTATCGTGACCTCATGCAGCAAATCAAAGTGCTACGGCGACCTTGCGCGTCTGATATGACGCGCGGCGCTGCAGAGTGTGACCGAGCCTCAACTCGCCCGCGCCTCCAGCCAGTTTTGCCACTCCGCCTCGCTGCCGTGGAAGACGTTGAGGTCGATCTTGCCGTCGACGCCGTGCGACAGGCCCGAGCCCGAATACTGCCAGAACAGCCACTTGCGGTTCGGGTAGACCTTGGACGGATGCTGGGCCACGGCGCGCAGCCAGAACGGATACTTCTGGAACGCGCCCTGCAGGTTGTCGGCATAAAAGTCCGGGGCGGTGTAGATGATCGGGCGCTGGCCGTAATGCGCCTCGAGCTTGTCCATGAACACCTGCATCTTTTCGCGCACGCGTTCGGGCGACAGGCGGCGCTTGCAGCTCGATTCGCCGTTGTATTCGACGTCGATCACGGGCGGCAGCGCGCCGGGCTCGCGCGGAACGTTGCGAATGAACCAGTCGGCCTGCTCGCCGGCGGTGCGGCACCAGTAGAAGAAGTGATAGGCACCGCGGCGCATGCCGGCCGCCTTGGCGGCGCGCCAGTTCTTCTTGAACATCGGGTCCAGATGGTCGCCGCCGTCGGTCGCCTTGATGAAGGCGAAGTTGGCCCCTTGAGTGCGCAGCTTCGGCCAGTCGATCTCGCCCTGCCAGCGTGAGACATCGACGCCGTGAACGGCCATCTTGCGCGGATTTTTGGCGCGGCCGAAATTGATCGGCTTGGCGTCGCGGAAACGGTGACCGTAGACCCGCGAACGGCCCTGCGGCATCGCCTGCGTCACCGGATTGTCCGGCGCGACGAAGGCGACCGGACGCGCGCCCGGAACGGGCGTGGCCAAGGTCGTCGTGGTCGTCGTGGTATTGGCCGCGGGCGCGAAGGCTTCGGGTTCGGGAACCGGGCCGGCCCAGGCGAGCATTTCCTGCGGCGGTGCGGATTGGACGTTCTGCGGCGGCGTGACCTCGGCCACCCTTGCGCCGACATTGGCGGCGGGTACCGGCGCGGCCGAAAGCACGACCGAGCTGGTCGTTTCGCGCGAGGGCCGCGGTGCGATCGTGTCCAGGCTCGAACTGGAAGAGCAGCCGGAAACTAGGCCGGCAAAGATGATTGCGGTCGCAGCTGAAAGACGCATGGGCACCCGTACGCAAAACAAGGTCGACGGCGATCGCCGGCCGACAGGTGTGAAATAGCTAACGGAAGCTTACCCAAAAAGTTTGAATCCAATCTTACCAAGCCGACCCAACTTCACGCACTGGAGGTTGCAATTACGGGGCAGATTGACGCAGACGCCGGGACGCTCTCAACCAGGGCTATTTAACGCCGAGGCTCGTTCGTTGTCGCTGGCCGGTCCGATATTCGAGATTGCGGGCAATGGTCTCGTCAAGCGCGCCCGAGGCGTCGGTGATCATCGTTGGCGCAAAATGCGCACGGAAGCCTTCGCCGACCCGAAAGGCCGGCGTGTAGAGCGGCCCAAGCGGCTGCGTCGTCGTGACATAGGTGAGATTGCCGTCGCTGCCCGAACGCGTCGGAAGACCATGGCGATGCATGACCGAGGGCAAGGCGAGGCGCAGGCTGTTGGCCAGCAGATGGATCATCTGCCGGCCCGAAAGCGAGCGACGGTAATTGCGGTAGAAGCCCAGGCAATGGCGCAGGATTTGGGTCCGATTGCCGTCGAGACGCGACAGCTTGCGGGCAAACAAGGCGACGTCGTCAAGGTTGTCGAGGGGATGGGTCATCAGCGTGAACCCATCCATGTCGCGCAGTTTGGCAGAAGGAAGGAAGCGGCCCTCTGCGGCGCATTCGTCAAACAGGGGTGTGCCCAGCAGCGGGATCGTCAGGCTCAGGAAGGCCGGCAATGGCATTCTGCTTTCGCCGGTGATGAAGGCGAGTTCGTCCTGCATCGCCTGCATCGTCTGCGACGACGGATCGAACATCAGCCCGTACTGGAAGGCGACACCGGCCTTCAGGCAGGTCTGAATGGCTTCCAACTGCGGCACCACCAGGTTCTGTTTCTTCTGGTAGCGCTTCAACTGCGCTTCGTTGAGCGTCTCGACGCCGCTGAAGAGGCCGAGACAGCCGGCCGCGCGCACCGCTTCGAGATTGTCGGGATCGCGAAAGAAATCTCCGGTGACGAGCGCAATCCATCCCTGAAACAGTCCCTCTTTCCAAAGCGAGCGGATCAGGTCGAGCTTGGCATGGAAGGCGTCCTTGCTGTTTCCGTAGAAATTGTTGTCGATGAACAGCACGTATTTCTTGGCCGGGACATTGCGCAATTGCGCTTCGATATAGCCGAGGTCGTAGCTGTGATAGCGCCGGCCTTCGGCGGTGAGCGCACAGAAGCTGCACTTGAAATTGCAGTAGCGGCTCGTCTCGACATAGCTGACCGGGCCGCCCCAGCCGGCGAGGTCGAAGCGCGGCAGGATCGTCTCGGAGACGGCCCATTCGCCAAAGACCTCCTTGATAACCGCCTGCATCTCCTCGACGTCACCTTCGCAGGCGTAGTCGAAGGTTTCGGCGCTCGAAACCGGCAGATTGCGGACGACCGGTCCGCCGGCGACGATGACGCAGCCTGGAGATTTCGTGCGGGCATAGGCGGTCAGATGGCGCATCCGGTCGAAGGCGGCGGTGACCCCGGTCAGCACCAGCATGTCCAGTTCCGCGAAGGCCGCCTCGTCGACGAGCGGCCCGTCGTGAAATTCGCTGTAGGCGCGAAGGCTCACGCGATCGCGGGCAAAGGCGCCCGCCAGGAACAGGTGGCCGGTTCCCTGCGGGATGAAGTCGGGGCGACCTTCCGGATTTCTGGTCTCGTCGAAATGCGCAAGCACGATTAGGACGCGAGGCACTCGATACTGGTTCACGCATGGCCTCCCTCAAACGCAACAACCGGGACATGGGGCGGAAACGCGGCCTGATCGAGCTGGAGGACCTCGCCCCAGGTGTTTTGCCGAACGGCAAACATTGTCTCCAAGGCCTGCCACGCCGCAGCATCCTTCGGCCCCGCCGGGTGGCGCAACGAGGCGAGCGCCACGGCCGGCATCTCCAATTGTATCGCCTCTGCGAAGGCGTATCGCGCCACCCGCTCGGCGCGTCGTTGCTGGCCGAGATGCAGGTAAATGGTCGCCTCGCCGAGTGCTGCCGTTGGGCGGCCGATCGGATAGACGCGTGCGAACCGCTCGAGCTTTCGCAGGACAAGCTGCGCCGCTGCCGGGTCGCCGCCCTCCGTGTCGCTCGCGACGTCGAACAGCCGGGCGAGCGCCGGCAGGGTTCGCGTCTTCATCGCCGGGTTGAGCGTCTGGCACCAGGAGAATGCCCGTTCGAACCACGCCTTTGCTTCGCCTCCATCACCTTGCCGCCGGGCGGCTTCCGCGAGAAGAGACGCACCCTCGATGCAGTGCACGAGTTCCAGTCCGTCGGCCTTTGCGGTGATGATCTGCCTGAGTTCATCGAGATCGGCGTCGATGGCGGCCCATCGGCCAAGCGCCGCATGGCCCCTGAGGCGGCCGAGCAGGCCGCAGCCGAGCACCTGGGTGTCGCCGCGCCTGCGGCCCTCTTCGCAGATGCGCTGAACCAGGATTTCCCATGGTGCAATGCCTTCGAAAGCGGAGGTCAGCAGCCAGGGGCCGGAAATCGTCTCGAGGCCAACGGCCACTTCGCACCAACGTCTCAAATCGCCGACGGTCGAGGCGTTGTTGAGGCCGGCCTCGAACGCCCGCTTGCCTTCGCGCCAATGGCCTATGCCGATTTGGTACATGCCCGACAAAAGGTCGACGCGCACGCGCGTTCCCAGTTGATCCACGCGCTCCGAAAGGGCGGCGGCCAATCGGCTGTAGTGCTCGGCCTGTTTGTGAAGCGGGATCACGCCGCATATGGCGCCGAGGCTCGCGTAATTGGTGGCGGTCGTCGGCGAGACATATTTGTTTCTTTCGGCGAGGTTCGTCGCCCGAAGCGTCGCATGGATCAGCCGCAGCTTCTCGCTGGTGAAGTAGTAGATCCGCGTCAGGTCCTCATGCGCCTTTGCCGCGAGAAGGAAAGGATCGGATGGTGACCGCGAGATCTCGCGTTCCAGGATCCAGTCCTTGTCTCCATGGGTCACGCGACGCCACACCTGTTCGGCAAGATCGAGAACGAGATGCAGCGCAAGGCCGGCCGAGGTGCGCGGAAGCGGCAGGCCGGAAAGCCGTAGGCCCTCCTCATAGGCATGCCTTGCAGCTTCGGCCCGGCCGAGATTGAGACTGGCCTCCCCGAGCAGGAAACAGGCGGCCGCCCGCCGGGCAGGCGTGATCGTGATCGAGAGCTCGCGCGCGGTCTTGAAAAAGCGCTCGATCAGGTCGACGACAGCGGCATTGTCGAACTGGCGCAGACGCAGCTCGGCTACACGATCCAGGTAGTTGAATGCCTGCGCTGCATCGCCGGCGCGCTCCCAATGGCTCAATATGCGCGGCAGATTTTCCGCATTGTCGGGCTGCCCGCTCTCTTCCATCGCCTGGGCGATGGCGCGATGTGCCTCACGGCGCTGTTCCGACAGCATGCTGTCGTAAATGGCCTGGCGGATGACGGCGTGGCTGAATGTGAAACGGCCCGGACGGTCGTCCATGGGTTTGATCAGATGGGCCGCCTGCAGCCGCTCGATGCTTGCCTCGATGTCCAAGGCGGACTTCCTGATCGGTGAAAGCGCCTGGAGTTCGGCGATGGAAAAGGTCGCGCCCATGGCGCTTGCGATCTTCAGGAGAGCCTGGAGCTCAGCCGGGAGCTGGTCGGTTCGGGCGATCACGGTGACCTTGGCCGTATTGAGCAAGGTCGCTTCGTTCGAACGGGCTTCGGCGAGCGACAGGGGGACCTGGGTTTCCGCAGCCTTCGGCAATCGCCGTTCGCCGATCATCCGGCAGATTTCGCGTATGAGCAGCGGGTTTCCCGCCGACTGTGCATAGACCGCTTCGCAAAAGCCATCTGCCGGGGAGTTGCTGCCGATCGACGCGCGCACCAGTGAAATCGTGCCCTCGAAATCGAGGGGCAAGAGATCAAGTGTCTGCGCACCATTGTAATGTTGTCCGGTCCACCGCGTCAGGTCCTGTTGCGTCCTGGCCGTGCGGGTTGACACAACGACCGGGATCGGCGCCGTTCCGGAAACCAATCGGCCGAGCAGCTGACCGGATGCCTCGTCCAGCCAGTGGACGTCCTCAAGCACTACAAGGCCGCGCCCCCAGGAAAGGCTGTCGGTCATCAGATCGCGCAGCAATTCACGCAGCCGGTGCGACCGCCCGTCGCCTGACATCGCCCGGGTCTCGACCGTGTCGGTCAAGGTGAGGTTGATGGCATCGTTCAGCAACGGCGCCAGATGTGCGAGTTCCGGTCGGTGGGCGAAGAACTGCATCACCTGATCCGAGGCTTCGGCGCCGCGCAGGTCGCCGATACCAAGCAGGTCGCGGATCACTCCGCGCCAGGCAAAATAGGGCACGTCGCTTTCGATATCGTCGGCATTGCCGACCAGAACCTGGCTTCCACGGTCACGGCAGGTTTCGACGAAGGAACGAAGCAGCGCCGATTTGCCGACGCCGGAATCACCCTTAACGATCATCACGCCGGTGGCCTGTCCTCTGCCTGCGCGCTCCACATACGCGTTGAGTGCTGCAAGTTCGGCCGCCCGGTTGAAGAGAACGGGGGACTTGGTGTCGATGGTCGCGACGGTCTCGGCAAATGGCGCGAAGGCGACCACGCCGCCGCGCATGCCGGGCACGGCAAGTGTCCAGGGACCGGAAAAAGCAATCTGGCCGGCAGTCTCCTTCGCCGTTGCCTGGTCGACGAGAATGCGGCCTGCGGCAACGCTCGCCAGCCGGGAGGCCATGTTCACGGCGGCTCCAACGACAGTGTAGTCGGCACGATGGATCGTCCCGAGCGCGCCGCAGAAACTCTCGCCGGTCGAGATGCCGGCCGACAGGCCGAGATCCGGCTCGTCGAGTTCGTTCGACAGGCGAAGGGCGGCGATGATCGCCCGGCGCGCATTGTCGGCATGTTTTTTGCCGGGCAGGCCGAAAACGGCGAAGACTTCGAGCCCGCCGGAATGGAGCGCTGTGTGCAGGATCTCTCCACCGGTGCGGCCGACGACGGCAATCGATCGTGCTACGAGCTTGTTCAACCGATCGAGATCCGTATCGAGATCGCGCCCGACGATATGCACGAAAAGCGCGGTCACGATCCTGAGGTCTGCGAGCCATTGTGAAAGCGGTGAGAGCAGGCGGCTGCGCAGCGAAAGCGGTAGATAGGCTTCAAGCCGGTCGGTTGCGGAGCCCGGCTGAGTGCGGGGCGCTTCCTTCGTGGTCGAGCAGGGCTCGATGCTTTCGAGGCGTGTGGTCCCCTCCCGGTTCAACCCGCCCTTGGCGCGCCTGCCGATCAGCTGCCACGCGGCATCGGAGACGAGAATTTCTCCGGCGTCGCTCAGTTGGCCGCCATGATCGGCCTGGGCCAGGCAGTCGCCTCCGACGATCAGCCAACGCTGGTCCGCGCGCGGCAGCAGATGCAGCAGCGTGATGGCGCCGGCACCGACGGCGATGCGCAGTTGAAGCGCGTCTTCGGGATTGCCCGGCCCGCCGATTTGCTCGCGGATACGTTCGGCGCAATAACAGCTGCGCCAGGCCGTCTGTTCGAGCTCATCCGGGGACGGTGCCCGCCAGCCGGCAATCAGGCTGTCGCCGGCGAAACTCAAGACCGTGCCGCCATGCTCCTCGATATGGGTGATGAGCTCGCCCATGAAGGCGTTCAGAAGCAGGCTGACGCGTTCGGCGCCGGCAGCGCGGTCGCTTTCGGACCATTTGGCGGTCAAACGCGTAAAGCCGGAGATGTCGGCGAAAAGCAGCGAGCCGAGAAAGTCTTCCCGAGCGGGGGCAGCCGATTCCGTTGCTGCCGGGGAGGACCATTGGACCAGGGCTCCGGACAGGTAACGTTGGAACTCATATTTGCCGGCGCCACCAACCACGCAAAATTCTCCCCAAGATTTTAGAGTAACACGCCTCCTGTCTGACTGAAAGTCGACTCACGCTGATCTACGGGACCCCAGTAACGGCAAGTAAATATCTGTTTCGCGCGGCTTTCGGACGGAGTAATGTTTGCCCGATTGTTCGAGGGGGTCTCGCAACAGGAGGGGACAATGGAGGTCGACTGGGCTGGTCCGGTCGCCGCCGTGACGCGCCGCGATGTCTTGCGGCTGGTTTCGGCGGGCGTGCTTGCAAATGTGCTTTCCGGGTGCCGGCATCTGCCTTCGCCCGGCGCCTGCAGTCTCAGTCATCCGATCATCGACGTCCATTGCCATTTCTTCAACGCGGCCGATGTGCCGGTGGATGGACTGGTTCGCTATGTGGCGCTGCGGGAGAAGATGCCGGAGAAAAGGCTCTCCGCGAACGCTGAGGAGGCGAAGGGGCTGGAAAATGCCCTGGTGGTCTTTCTCGTGACAGCGCTTGGCGATGTCGCGCCCAAAGCCAAACATGAACTTGCTGTTCTGAAAAAAGGCGCTCGGCGCCTTTCCGACGCCGAGCTCGCGCGGCGCAAGGACGAGCAATTGCGCGTCGCGGTAAGGGATCTGATCGCGCGCGCAGGCGAGCAACGATCGACGTTTTCGAGGCGCAGTCTTGGCGAATCCCCTGACTATGACGGTTTGCTGCGTCAGCTCGGCGGAACTCCCGATCTGCCCCAGACATTCCAGCGGCGTTCGGGCGGCGGCGTGAGTGAAGCGGATGTCGATACCGTCGCCACCGCCGCAAAGGCGCACGACCAGATCGGAACCTATCTTTCCTTCGTCCGGCTGATGCAGGACTACCGGGAAAACCTGGCGGAAGCCTATGTCAAGATCTTCGCTTCCAAATGTCGGCTCTCTCTGATCACGCCGAGCATCCTGGACTTCGATAAATCGCTTCACGGGACATCATCGCCACAGCGCGACCAGATCGACGTCATGGACGAGGTCCAGCAGATCGTCACCAGGAAGCACGGCATCCGCATGCACAGCTTCGTCGGCTTCGATCCGCATCGGGAAGCGCAAAGGCCGGGTTCATCGCTGGCAAACGTCCAGTACGCGATCATGGAAAAGGGCTTCATCGGTGTCAAAATCTACCCGCCGATGGGCTTCAAGGCATGGGGCAATGCGGATCCGGCGATCGATGGCGCGCTGAAGCGGCTCTACGCCTGGTGTCGCGACAACGATGTGCCGATCATGGCCCATGCGGAAAACAGCATCGGGGCCGGCTGCGGCTACGGCAATCTTGCAAGCCCCGCCTATTGGAAGAAGCTGCTCGACACGAACCAGTACGATAAGCTGCGGATCAATCTCGCGCATTTCGGCGCCTTCGACGAAATCCTGCGCCCGGGGGCGCCGACAGGCGTGATGGTCTCCTGTGCCCAGGACAAGTTTTCCGGGCCGCCGACCTGGGAAGAGATCATCGGCAGGACGATCGATCACGAGCGTCGCCCGAACCTGTTTGCGGATCTGAGCTATCTCAGCGAACTGGTCAGCAGCGACGACAAGAATCTTCACACGAAGATCCGGCAGCTGTTGGACGAATGGCTTGATGATTACGACCCGGACGCCCGCCATCTCATGTTCGGCACCGACTGGTCGATGATGGCGCTGGAGAAGGACTACAACGCCTATGTTTCGAGAATAGTCGAGCAACTGACGCTCGCCAGCGTCAGCGACGAGCACCAGCAGAATATCCTCTGGAGGAACGCTTCCCGCTTTCTCGGTCTCGACCGGCCCGGCAAAACGCGCGACCGGCTTACCGCCTATTGCGACAAGCACGGCCTGGGTTCGGCCTGGCTTTCAGAACTGGCGATTGCCTGAGGCAGAGCCACGGCGTCAGGTGATCCCGCTGTTTTCCTCGATCAGCGCCACGGCGCCGTGCGTGCAATCCACTCCCGCGTCCGCCCCTCTGGATCGGCATTCAGCGTGATATCGGTGACGACCGCGGCGCTGTCGGCGCCATGCTCGAAGACGCCGGCAATCCGGTCGATATTGAGGCCGCCGATCGCAACGAGCGGCAGCGGCGTGACGCGCTCCCGCCAGGCGGAGAGGCGCGGCAGCCCCTGCGGATCCCATTTCATCTGCTTGAGGATCGTCGGATAGATCGGTCCGAGCGCGACATAGTCGGGCTTGGCGGCAAGCGCCGTCTCCAGCTCCCTCTCGTCGTGGGTGCTGAGGCCGAGCTTCAGGCCGGAAGCGCGGATTGCGGCAAGATCCGCATCCGCGAGATCCTCCTGGCCGAGATGGACGAAATCGCAGCCTTCCTCGATCGCGAGGCCCCAGTAGTCGTTGACGACGAGCTGGCACCCATGATGGTCACAGATCGCCTTGGCCGCGCGGATCTCGTCGCGAAGCTCTGCTTCCGGACGGTCCTTGACGCGAAGCTGCACCAGTTTCACGCCGAGCGGCACCAGCCGCCCGATCCATTGGGCACTATCGACGATGAGGTAGAAGGGGTCGAGTTTCACGCGAACACCGCCTTTCCGATGACGGGCGTGGAGGGAACGGCAAAATCGCGCGGTTCGAGCATGCCCGCCTCGAAGGCATCGCGTCCGGCGTCGATTGCTCGGGCGAAGGCGGAGGCCATGAGGGCCGGTTTCGTTGCCCCGGCCACGGCGGTGTTGAGCAGAACCGCGTCGAAGCCGAGTTCCATCACTGTCGTTGCGTGTGAGGGCCGGCCGATGCCGGCATCGACGATCAGCGGCATATCCGGAAAATGGGCCCGCATGGCGCGCAGCGCCGGGATGTTCTGTGGCCCCATGGCGCTGCCGATCGGCGCGCACCAGGGCATCAGCACCTTGCATCCGGCCTCGACGAGATGCTCGCCGACCACGAGGTCGTCGGTCGTGTAGGGGAAGACCTCGAAGCCTTCGGCGCAAAGGATGCGTGCTGCTTCGACCAGCCCGAAGACATCGGGCTGAAGCGTATCCTGATGGCCGATGACTTCGAGCTTGATCCAGTTGGTGCCGAAGACCTCGCGCGCCATCTTGGCGGTCAGCACCGCCTCCGCCACCGAGTGGCAGCCGGCGGTGTTGGGCAGCACGTGCACGCCGAGCGACCGGATCAGGTCGAAGAAAGCGCCGCCCTGACGGCCGCCGGCGGTTTCGCGGCGCAGCGAAACCGTGACAATCTCGGTCGCCGACGAACGAACCGCGTCTTCGAGCGCGGCAGGCGAGGGGTAGCGGGCGGTGCCCAGAAGCAGGCGGGAACGCAGTTCCTGTCCATAAAGCGTCAGCATGTCTCAGCCTCCTTTCATCGGCGAGAGAATTTCGATCCGGTCGCGATCGCTGAGGGAATGGGCCGAGCGGTCGGCTCGGTGCACCAGCTCGCCGTTGACGGCGGTGGCAAGCCAATCCCCTTCGAAGTCGAGTGCGGCCAGGAGTTCGGCAAGGGTCGTGACTGTGAGGTCGTGATCCTCGCCGTTGACGGTCAATTTCATGCGGCGTCTCCCTTCAGGTTCCGGGTAAGGGCAAGGTTCGCCGCTTCCTCGGCCAGGGCCGGTGAAAGCAGGAAGCCGTGGCGATAGAGCCCGTTGAGCGTGATGGTGTTTCCGGCGCGCATGACGCGCGGCAGATTGTCGGCAAAGGCCGGCCGGACGCCGGTGCCGGTTTCGAGAAGGCGCGCCTCGCCGAAGGCGGGGTGAAGCGCATAGGCTGCGTTCAGCAATTCCATCAGCGAACGGGCGGCAATCGGACCGCCGTCGTCGGTTTCGATCATGGTCGCTCCGCACATGAACAGACCATTGCCGCGCGGTACGATGTAGAGCGGGATGCGCGGGTGGATGAGACGGACTGGCCGCGACAATTCCACTTCGCCCGTCTGCAGATAGAGCATCTCGCCGCGCACGCCGCGCAGGCCGGCGATGGCGCCGATCCGCGAAGCGCCGCTGCAGTCGGCGATCAGATCGCTGTCGCTGCTATTATCCGCCTCGCCGATGAAGGCGACGCCGTTCTCGACGAGCTTTTGCCGCAGCAAGACAAGCGCCCGGCGCGGGTCGAGATGCGCCTCGCCGGGGAAGAACAACGCCTCTCGGAAGCGACCGGCAAGCGCCGGCTCCAGCCTCGCGATCGCTTCTCCGCCGAGCCATTCGAAGCCGGACGTGCGCGAAGCGAAGCGTTTGAGTTCGCCGACGTCTCGCGGCGGAGCGACGACGAGGGTGCCGTTGCGTGACACTTCGCCCGGAAGCGCGCGGTCCCACCAGTCGATGGCGCCGATGCCGCGCGTCAGCACCGTTTCCTCGGCGCTCTCGCGTTCGCACCAGGGCGCCAGCATGCCGCCGGCAAACCACGAGGCCGCCCCGCCGAAGTCTGGCTGCCGCTCGGCAACGGCCACCTCGACGCCGCGGCCCGCCAGCTCATGCGCCAAGGTCAGCCCGCCGACGCCGGCACCTTTGATCAGGACACGCATGGTCAATGCGCCCAGCTGCGGCGAGCCGAACGTCGGCCAGAAGGAAGCAGAATCGCGATGAAGATACGCATTGCCGAGGCTCCATTGTTGGAGACCCAGCTCGGACCGGAAGAGAGGGAAGGACGCCTTGCCGAGATCTGCTCGCGCGAACGCGAATGCGGCAGCGATGTCTGCACCGTCCCTACGCCAGTATGAACTGGATCAGGTTCAACGGGTCACTGCGCCGCGGAAACCGCCTAGCAGAATCTCAGCCCCTTGTCGGGACACCCCTGGTGAATGCTTCAAACTGAGCGGCTGGATCGGATTTTGTCAAGGGCTGCCGGTGTGTACCTCGTGCGCAAAAAATTATCTATAAAAAGTGGAAGGACATGTGTTCTTGAGGCTCGCTGGTGTCGGTAGCGGGCATCGGTCGAGAGATCTACGGCTAGTGCAAGGCGCAAGGTCCCGAAAATCCGGGCATCTGGCCGTTGCTGTCATCGCCATCAGCTGATGCCGCCGAGGCGGAAAGTCGCGGTATTTGCCCTTCTGACCGCAGCCGTCGAGGCACGAAAAAGCACGACAAGGTTGAGTCATTGCAATTAGGTCTCCTTTTAGATGGTTGCTCGATGCAGTGTCCGTGAAAATTATAGATAATAATGGATTCTATCTATTCTGGGGAAGTGAACGAACATGCTCGACACAAACAGTTCGACTGAGCCGACCTCCGGAGCTACGAAGCCCGGCAAAACCGGTTGGAATCTGGGCGACGCGCAAAAAATCTATAATTTGCCGTTCAACGACCTTCTGTATCGTGCGCAGTCCGTTCACCGCGCCCAGTTCGACCCCAATGCCATCCAGATGAGCCGCCTGCTCTCGATCAAGACCGGCGGCTGTGCCGAAGACTGCGGCTATTGCAGCCAGTCGGCACACTACCCGACGGGGCTGAAAGCGTCGAAACTGATGGAAGTCGAACAGGTTCTTGCAGAGGCACGCAAAGCGAGGGATGGCGGCGCGACGCGCTATTGCATGGGCGCCGCCTGGCGCAGCCCGAAGGAGCGCGACATGGAGGCGATCGTCGCCATGGTCCGCGGCGTCCGGTCGCTCGGCATGGAGACCTGCATGACGCTTGGCATGCTGACGCCGGAACAATCCGGGCGGCTCGCAGATGCCGGGCTCGATTACTACAACCACAATGTCGATACGTCGGAGCGCTTCTACGGCGAGATCATCACCACCCGCAGCTTTGCCGACCGGCTGGAAACGTTGGCGAACGTCCGCGACGCCGGCATCAAGGTCTGTGCCGGCGGCATCCTCGGCATGGGCGAGACGGCTGACGATCGGATCTCGATGCTGGTGACGCTTGCCAATCTGCCGGTGCCCCCCGAAAGCGTGCCGATCAACATGCTGATTCCGATCCCGGGCTCGAAGCTTGCCGATGCGGCGCCGGTCGATCCGATCGATTTCGTTCGCACCATCGCCCTGGCGCGTATCCTGATGCCGCAGTCGCATGTCCGCCTTTCGGCCGGCCGCACCGATATGAGCGACGAGATGCAGGCGCTCTGTTTCTTCGCCGGCGCCAATTCGATCTTCGTCGGCGAAACGCTGCTGACCGCCGACAACCCCGGCGAGGATCACGATGCGGCACTCTTCCGCCGGCTCGGGCTGAAGCCGATGCCGCTTACGGCAGAACCGGAAGCGGCCGAATGACCGCGGGCTTGCTCCACCGCTACGAGAAGACGCTTCACGGCCTTGAACGCAAGGAGCGCCGCCGCGAACTCGCCTCCGGCAGTGGGGTCGACTTCACCTCGAACGACTATCTGGCGCTTGCCGGTTCGCCGCGTCTCAAGGCGGCGATCATCGCGGCGATCGACCGCGGCCTGCCGGTTGGATCAGGCGGTTCGAGACTGTTGCGCGGCAACCACAGGGAACACGAGGCGCTGGAGGCGGAGGCGGCCGCCTTCTTTGGCGTGGAGCGAACGCTGTTCTTCGGCAGCGGCTATGCGGCCAATGCCGCCTTGTTTTCGACGCTGCCGCAGCGCGACGATATTATCGTCCACGATGCCCTGATCCATGCGAGTGCCCATGAGGGTATCGCCGCAAGCAGGGCCGGTGCGATCGCGGTCAAGCATAGCGACGTTGACGCCTTTGCCGATGCGATCGGTGCGTGGCGCAAGCGCGGCGGCATGGGACATCCGTGGATTGCCGTCGAAAGCCTCTATTCGATGGACGGCGACCGGGCGCCGCTTGCAGACCTCGCCGCGCTCGCCGATCGGCATGATGGATTTCTGGTGGTCGACGAAGCGCATGCGACCGGCGTCTTCGGGCCAGATGGCCGCGGTTTGACGGCCGAATTGGACGGCAGGGAAAATCTCGTCGTGCTGCATACCTGCGGCAAGGCGCTCGGCGTTTCCGGCGCCCTCGTTGGCGCAAACGCCGTGCTTTGCGACTATCTCGTCAACCGTGCTCGCAACTTCATCTATGCGACGGCGCCTTCGCCGCTCATTGCTGTCGCCGTCCGCGAGGCTCTTGTGACACTGGCGGATGAGCCTCAGCGCCGGGCAGCGTTCGATGATCTCAGGACCTTCGCCAATCGGGCGCTTGCCGAGACCCTCGGCATCGAAGGCAGCGGCTCGCAGATCCAGCCCGTCCTGATCGGCGACAACGGTCGCGCCGTGAGGATTGCCGCGCGAATGCGCGCCGAAGGTTTCGATTTCAGGGCGATCCGTCCACCGACCGTTCCCGAGGGGACGGCGCGGCTTCGGATCGCGATCACGCTGAATGTCGACCGGCCGATGATCACGCGCATGCTGCAGGGCTTGAAGGTCGCAATGACGGAGGAGCGGTCATGATGCGCCGTTTCGTCGTCACCGGCACGGATACCGGGATCGGCAAGACGATATTCTCCGCGGCGCTGACCGACGCGCTTTGCGGTTGCTACTGGAAACCGGTGCAGTCGGGGCTCGATGAAGAGACCGACAGCGAGGCTGTAGCGCGGCTCGGTCGGATCCCGCCCGACCGCATCCTGCCTGAGACCTATCGGCTGCGGACACCGGCTTCGCCACATCTGTCGGCGCGGATCGATGGTCAGTCGATCCAACCTGAACATCTCTTGCCGCCCAAGGTCGACCGCCCGCTCGTCATCGAGGGGGCAGGCGGGCTCCTGGTGCCTCTCACCGAGCGGAGCGTCTTTGCCGATGTGTTCGCGCGTTGGCACATCCCGGTCATTCTCTGTGCCCGCACGGGGCTCGGCACGATCAATCACACGCTGTTGTCGCTCGATGCGCTCCGGCGCCGTGCGATCCCGGTCCTGGGTGTCGCCTTCATCGGCGACGAGCAGGCGGATAGCGAAGCGATCATCGCGGAACTGGGGGAGGTTCGACGGCTTGGGCGGCTGCCGCGGCTCGACCCGTTGACGCCGGAACGGCTGCGGCAGGCGTTTCGCGAGAATTTCAACGTCGACGATTTGCTGGAGGTGCCGGCATGAGAAATTCCACCGTCTGGTATCCCTTCACCCAGCATGCATTGGAGCCGGCGATGCGACGCGTCGTCCGGACCGAGGGCGCCTATCTCATCGACGAAAACGGGGCGGCGATCCTCGATGCGATTTCGTCCTGGTGGGTCATCACCCACGGCCACCGGCATCCCGCCATCATGGAAGCGATCCGCGCCGCCTCGCAAACCTACGATCAGCTTATCTTCGCCGAATATACGCATGCGCCGGCGGAGAACCTGGCGCGCGGGCTGATCGAGATCGCGCCACCCGGGCTCGCCCATGTGTTCTATTCCGACAGCGGCTCGACCGCGGTCGAAGTCGCGCTGAAGATGGCACTTGGTTTCTTCCACAATCTCGGCCGGCCGCGGAACCGCATCTGTGTGCTCGAACACGGCTATCATGGCGATACGATCGGCACGATGTCCGCGGGAGAAAGGGGCGTCTTCAATGCGCCTTACGCACCGTTGCTCTTTGCCGTCGATCGGCTGACGTTTCCGGAGCCGGCTCAAGAGCAGGCGACGCTTGATGCCTTCGAGGCGGCCTGTGCCACCGGCGAGGTCGCGGCCCTGTTGATCGAACCACTGCTCCTCGGTGCAGGCGGCATGAAAACCTACCCGGCTTCCGTGCTTGCCGAGTTGAAACGGATTGCCGAACGGCATGGCAGCCTGTTGATCGCCGACGAGGTGATGACCGGATGGGGAAGGACGGGCAGCCTGTTCGCCTGTGATCAGGCCGGCATCACGCCCGATATTCTCTGCACGTCGAAGGGACTGACCGGTGGCGCGCTGCCCTTGGCGGCGACACTCTGCACGGCCGAGATCTTCGAGGCGCATCTCTCGACCGATCGACGCAAGACGTTCTTTCATTCGAGTTCCTATACGGCCAATCCTATCGCCTGCGCGGCAGCGCTCGCCAATCTCGCCGTCTGGAAGGGAGAGCCAGTGCGGGAACGTATCGCCGCGTTGTCGGAGGAGCAGCGTCGGCATGGCGCCCGCCTCGCCGACGATCCCCGCTTCAGCGATACCCGCCAGCTCGGAACGATTGCTGCCCTTGATCTCAAGGTTCCGGCCGGCGGCTATCTCTCCGAGATCGGCCCGCGGCTCAGGGCCTTCTTCCGCGAGCGGCGATTGCTGATCCGCCCGCTCGGCAATGTCATCTATCTGATGCCACCCTATTGCGTGACCGCTGAAGAGCTCGACCGGGCCTATGGCGCGGTCGACGAGGCGGCATCGCTTTTCGCGGCAGGGCGGCTGTGAGCGCCGCACGGTCCTCCCGGCTCGCCGGCTTCGGCCATGCCGTGCCGGCACGGCGCGTTGCCAATGCCGAGATCGAAACGAAGCTCGGTCTCGAGCCCGGCTGGATCGAGCGTCGTACCGGCATTCGCGAGCGGCGTTGGGTCGAGGATGGCGAGACATTGACGGGACTTGCGTCGAGCGCCGGCGCGGCGGCGCTCGAGGATGCCGGCATGCTGCGGGGCGATGTCGCCCTGACCCTGTTGGCGACCTCCACGCCCGATCATCTCCTGCCGCCTTCCGCACCTTTGCTCGCCCACCGGCTCGGGCTCACCCGTTCCGGCGCGATCGATCTGGCCGGTGCGTGCTCGGGGTTCCTCTATGCTTTGACGCTTGCCGACGGCTTTGTCCGTTCGCAGGGAAAACCGGTATTGGTGGTGGCGGCCAACATTCTGAGCCGACGCATCAACCCGGCGGAAAGAGCAAGCACCGTTCTCTTTGCCGACGCGGCGGGTGCGGTCGTCGTTGCTCCTTCCGATGATCCGCAGACCGGTTTGCTTGGCGTTGACCTTGCCGCCGACGGCAGCCGCTACGACCTGATCTCAATCGCAGCCGGCGGCAGCAGCCAACCGTTCTCACCGGGCCTGCAGCCCGAGGATTTCCTGATGACGATGCGCGACGGGCGGGAGATGTTCGCCCAGGCGGTGGAGATGATGACAGCCTGTGCCGTCCGCGCAATGGATGCCGCCGGCTGCAATCCCCAAGAGATCAGCCGCTTCGTGCCGCATCAGGCCAATGCCCGGATCTTTGACGCCGTCTGCGATCGCCTTGCCATCGAGCCTGCAAGAACCGTACGGACCATCGCGGACTACGGCAACTCGTCCGCCGCGACGATCCCGCTGTCACTATCGCTGACGCATAAAAATCGGCCGTTCGCTCGCGGGGAGAAGCTGCTGTTGACGGCAGCGGGCGCCGGGCTCACCGGAGGCGCGGTGGTGCTTGGCTGTTAGCCGGTGCGAGACGGGTGCGGAAATCGCGCGCAATTTTCGCGCCTCACTTGGGCAGGCTCGCAGTCAGGGCGTCCCAGGCGCTGCGCAGGATCCGCGGCGTATGAGGACTGGCTGCAGCTTGTATTCCTCCTGCAGCGCGTGGCTGCCGAGCACGCCGTCCAGCGCCAGCCGTGCGATCTCGTCGATCGGCTGGCGGATCGTCGTCAGGCGCGGCAGCACCAGCGAGGCAAGCGGGATGTCGTCGAAGCCGACGATCGAAAGATCGGTCGGCACGCGCACGCCCATGTCGCCGGCGGCGCGCAGAAGACCGATCGCCTGCTGATCGCTCGCAGTCGCGATCGCCGTCGGGCGCGTTGCTGCCGCTTGTGTCAGCATCTGCTTACCGATCTCTTCGCCCGAGCGGTAGTCGAAGTGACCTTCGACGACCTGCGGTGCGACGTATTCGCCTGGATGGGTCGTGCGGAATTCCTCGAGCCGCTGCTTAAAGCCATCGCGGCGCT
This sequence comes from Ensifer sp. Root278, assembly GCF_001429285.1. Lineage (GTDB taxonomy): Bacteria > Pseudomonadota > Alphaproteobacteria > Rhizobiales > Rhizobiaceae > Ensifer. Next base: position 309,701 of record NZ_LMJJ01000023.1, on the reverse strand, counting down.
CGCCCGACACCTCGGTCGAACTCGGTCCGCTGATGTAGCCGAGCCGGCGATGCCCGAGTGCGAGCAGATGATCGGCGGCGAGGTAGCCGCCCTGCCTGTTGTCGACGGCAACGAGTGCATGCCCGCTCAAGGGCCGGTCGACGGTTACCGTCCGCGTGCCGGCGACAAGTCCGTCGACGAGACTGTTGCTGACGGGAACGAGGATCAAACCGGCGGGCAGGCGCCCGAGCAGTGTCTCGATCTGCTGCCTTTCGGCCTCCGGATCGTCATGGGTGTTGGCGAGCAGGACCGAATATCCCTCGGCCGAAGCAAGCATCTCGACATGCTTGGCAAGCTCAGCGAAGAAGGGATTGGTGATATCGGGCACGACGAGCCCGATGATGTCGGTTTTGGCGAGCCTGAGACTGCGGCCGAGGATGTTCGGGCGATAGCCGATTGCCTCAATCGTTGCTTCCACTTTCTTCCGGATGTCTTCGCTGACCGTCTTGTTCTTGGCGAGGACGCGCGAAACAGTGCCCACGGAGACACCGGCACGCTGGGCAACATCCTTTATCGTCGGGTTCAAACGGTCGGCTCCAGTCCCATTTTCTGCGTCCGCTGCGGTTAGAAATCATGCAGCAGATCAAAGCGTTATCGCAAGCCCCCGGGGTATCGGGTGGCGGCTGGTTTCTTCCTTTTAAATCAGAGAATGCCGGCAACAGATAGCGACTTCCAGCACAAATTTCACCGTGATGAAACGTTTCATATTGACAGCAGAGAGATGTTTCGCTTTTCTTGGCGGCAGAAGCGGTTCATTCGCATTCACTTGATGAAACGTTTCATCGATGGTTGGAGGACCGTCGTTTCACCGGAGGAGAACCCATGAAGCTTTCAAGATTCGCATCTATCGTCGCGCTCACTGTTGCCACTGCGCTCCCGACGATCGCGATGGCCGCCGACAAACCCGTCGTTGGCCTCGTCATGAAGTCGCTTGCCAACGACTTCTTCAAGAACATGCTCGAAGGCGCAGAGGCGCATGCAAAGAAGCGGGGCGACTACGAGCTCAAAGCCATCGGCATGCAGAACGAGACGGATTTCGAGAGCCAATTGAACGGCGTCGAAAACTTCATCACCCAAGGCGTCGACGCGATCGTCATCGCACCAGCCGACTCCCGCGCCATGGTCGCGCCGCTGAAGAAGGCGATGGACGCCGGCATCGTCGTCGTCAACTTCGACGTCTCGCTCGACGAGCAGGCGAAGAAGGATGCGGGTGTCGACCTCGCCTTCGTCGGTCCTGACAACCGCGGCGGCGCCAAGATGGTCGGCGATGCGCTCGCCAAGGACCTTGGCGCCGGCGGCAAGGTCGTGATCCTCGAAGGCAACCCGGGCGCCGACAATGCGGCGCAGCGCAAGCTCGGTTTTGAAGACGCGGTCGCCGCCGGCAAGCTCGATCTTCTCGATTCCCGCACGGCTCATTGGGAAACGGAAGAGGCGAACGCCGTCTTTTCCACCATGCTGACGGCGCATCCCGATATCCAGGGTGTGCTCGCGGCCAACGATTCGATGGCGATCGGGGTGGTCAAGGCGCTCGATGCGGTCGGCCGCAATGACATCAAGGTCGTCGGCTTCGACAACGTGCCAGCGGTCGCGCCCATGCTGAAGGACGGCAAGCTGCTCGCGACCGTCGACCAGTTCGGCTCGGAGATGGCGGCCAATGCGATCGACAAGGCGCTCGCCGTCGTCGCCGGCGGTCCCAAGCTTGAAGGCTGGGTCAAGACCGACATCAAACTCGTGACCAAGGACGACGTGAAATAGCCCAGAGATTGCTTCTACCGCACCGGGTGTCGCCCGGTGCGGCTTAGGCAGGAACAGCGGACGCGGGATGCGATTGGCTCCCGTTCGGAATTGCTGCGTTTCAAAGGGCTAGATTATGATGAACACGGAATCAGTGCGCGCGGATGCGGCTGACATTTCGACGCGGCCCGTTCTGGAGCTGCACGATGTCAGGAAGGCCTTCGGCGGCACCAAGGCGCTGAACGGCGTCAGCCTTTCTATTGAGCCAGGCGAAGTGCATGGCCTGATCGGCGAGAACGGCGCCGGAAAGTCCACGTTGATCAAGGTGCTCTGCGGCATCGTCCGTCCGGACGAGGGCGCGATCAACCTGTCCGGCCGCGCTTACGCGCCGACGACGCCGCGCGAGGCCAAGGCCAACGGCCTCCAGGTCGTGCACCAGGAATTCAACCTGCTGCCCTATCTCTCAGTGGCGGAAAACATCTTCATCGAACATCTGCCGCGCAATGCACTCGGCGTTGTCAGGCTGCAGGAGATGCATGCCGGCGCGCGTGCCGCGCTCGACGCCATCGGACTCAGCGACATCGACGTGTGCTGGCCGGTCGAGCGGCTCGGCATCGCCCATCGCCAGCTCGTCGAAGTTGCCAGAGCGCTGATGACGGAAAGCCGCATCCTCATACTGGACGAACCGACGGCAACGCTGACGTCGCGCGAGACCGAGCGGCTGTTCAAGATCATCAACGAGCTTCGCAGTCGCGGCGTGTCGATCATCTTCGTTTCCCATCACCTCGACGAAGTCTTCCGCATTTGCGACCGAGTGACGGTGCTGCGCAATGGCGAGACGGTGTTCTCGCGGCCGATTGCCGAAACCAACCAGGACGAACTGGTGCGCGCCATGGTCGGCCGCAAGCTGCAACAACAGATGGCGAGCGAAATGGTGTCGTTGGCGCGCCCCGAAGAAGCGCTGTCGCTCGTCAACTTCCGCCATCCGCAATCGCCCCATGCCCAAGGCATCTCGCTTCAGTTGCACAAAGGCGAAATCCTCGGGATTGCCGGTCTCGTCGGTTCGGGGCGCACCGAGCTCTTGCGCGCGATCGCCGCTGCCGAGCCACCGCTCTCCGGCGCGCTTCGTCTTGAGGGTGCGCCCGTTTCCTTCCGCTCGCCGCGCGAGGCGATCAATGCCGGCATCGGTTTCGTCACCGAGGACAGGAAGGAAGAGGGGTTGATCCTCAACATGCCGATCGCCGCCAATGTCACGCTCGCGTCTCTCTCGGACGTGTCGCGCGCCGGCATCCTCGACAGGAAGGCCGAGATCGCGGTGACGGAGCGGCTCGGTGCCGAGCTCAAGCTGAAATATGGCGGGCCGGGCAGGAATGCCGCGACCCTTTCCGGCGGCAACCAGCAGAAGGTGGTGCTCGCCAAGTGGCTGGCGCGCAATCCGAAAGTGCTTTTGCTCGACGAACCGACGCGCGGCGTCGACGTCGGCGCGAAGGCTGAAATCTATGCGCTGATCCGCCAGTTCGCCGAGCGTGGCCTGGCGTTGCTGGTCGTCTCCTCCGAACTGCCGGAGCTGATGACGCTGTCGGACCGCATCCTGGTGATGTCGCAGCACCGCGTCGTCGGCGAACTGTCGCGGCCGGAATTCTCCGAAGAACGTATCCTGCAATATGCCTACCAGGGCGAGCAGCAACAGGCGAGGCACTGAGATGCAAGCACTCGAAAAGACACAAGCAAGCGACACCGCCGATACGCGCCGGCTGACGGGCTGGTCGCCGAAGGTGCTCCTGCGCGATGCCGGTATCGGCCTGGCGCTGCTGCTTTTGATCGTGTTCTTCTCGGTCAGCACCGAGCATTTCCTGACGCCCAACAACATCTCCAATATCCTGACGCAGATCACCATCAACCTGATCCTCGCCGTCGGCATGACCTTCGTCATCCTGATCGGCGGCATCGATCTTTCCGTCGGCTCGATGCTCGCCTTCTGCGCCGTCGTCGGCGGCACGGTGCTGACGATCCCCGATCTCTCTGTGTTTCAGGCAGTAGCCCTTGCGACCCTTGCGGCCGTCGGCACCGGCGTGGTCTGCGGCTTCCTCAATGGCTGGATCAGCGCCTTCTGGGGGCTGCCCTCCTTCATCGTCACGCTCGGCATGCTGAATATCGCGCGCGGCGCAGCACTTCAGGTGACGGATGCGCGGACGATCTATTCCTTCCCGCCGAGCTTCAACGCCTTCGGTTCGCAGATGATCCTCGGCATACCCGTGGTCTTCCTGATCGCACTGGTGCTCGTCGCGATCGCCTGGTTCGTGCTGTCGAAGACGGTGTTCGGCCGGCTGCTCTATGGCATCGGCAACAACGAGGAGGCCGTGCGCCTCGCCGGCCACTCGCTGATGTTCTACAAGGTGGCGGCGTTCACCATCGCCGGCGCGCTCGTCGGCATTGCCGCCATGGTCTACATGGCCCGCCTCAACATCGCGAGCCCGATCATAGGCATCGGCTTCGAGCTCAATGCGATCGCGGCAGTCATCATTGGCGGCACCAGTCTCAACGGCGGCCGGGGCACGGTCATCGGCACATTGCTCGGCGCCTGCATCACCGGGGTTCTGGCCAACGGCCTCATCCTGTTCGGGCTCAGCGACTTCATGCGCCAGATGATAACAGGCGTCGTCATCATCCTCGCCGTGATCATCGACAAATATCGCGAGCGGCTGACGGGCATTTGATCGGGGCGGCTTGCCGCCCGCTCCCAACCAACGAGAAACGTTCATGCGCGCTGCTGGGGCGATAAGGCCCGCATGCATCGCAGTTTCGTGCCCGGATTTCCGTGGGCAGAGACAAGCTGAGGAAAGGATAGGCTGATGCTTATGAATGTTGACCCGGCACTGAATGCGGACGTGTTGCACGCGCTTCGCTCCATGGGCCACGGAGACCGGATCGCGCTCGTCGACGCGAACTTTCCGGCCGACACGATTGCCCGCAACACCCGGCTTGGCCTGCCGTTGCACATTGCCAATGTTTCGGCTGCGCGCGCAGCCAGAGCCATCCTCTCCGTCATGCCGCTCGATACGCCGCTGCAGCCTTCCGCCGCTCGAATGGCGCCAGAAGCCAAGGCGGGGGAGTTGCCGGATGTCCAGCTGGAGGTGCAGGCCGAAATCGCACGGGCGGATGGCGACGCGCCGAAGATGTACGCGATCGAGCGCTTCGCCTTCTACGAGGAAGCAAGACGCGCCTATTGCGTCATCGTGACCGGCGAGGCGCGCCTTTATGGCTGCTTCCTGTTCACCAAGGGCGTAGTGCCGCCCACCAGCCGTTGGGACGAGGCGATGTGACGGAAGTCGGCATCGTTGCTTCCTCGCCGCCCGGCAGAAGTGTGGCCGGCCCGCGACTCAGGCAGCCGGGATCGCCAAGGACGCTGGTACCTTGACCCAGGCCGCTCCCGTCTGGCCGTGGTGGAAGCCATTGGAAAACGGGACTCCCGGATAGACAGACTCGAGGCGTGCCAGGCTTTCGTCGATGGCGCGCCGGCCGGCGATCGCGTCGCCATAGATCTCGGCGACGGCGACCATGTCGCAGTCCTGTGGGGACAGCCGGATCCGGGAGACGCCGGCGGCGGCAAGTTCAGGCAGTTCCTGCATCAGCGCCTGGCAGGTGTGCGACATGGTCTGCACGCCGTTCAGTGCGAGGAAAGGTTGACGGTCGAGCGTCTCGACGGTCAGGCCATCCGTGTCCTCGCCGCAGATGAACTGGCAATTGTCCTTGATCAGGCCCTTGGAACGGGCATGGGCGCAGCGCGCCGAGATCGCCAGCGGCACGCGACCGAAGGCGAAGATCTCGAAAGCGAGGCCCGGATTGTCCTTGATGATGCCGCGCACCGATGCCATCGGCAGTTCTGGCGGCAGACAGATGCTCGTCGCGCCCCTCGATGCCAATAGCCTGGCGGTTGCGCCGTTGTAGACGTTGACCAGCGGCCCGACCGAATGCGGCCTGCCGGCAAGCAGGTGCAGCGCGGATAGGTCGTTGGCCTCGATCGGGTAGGTGCTGTCACGCACCAGCCCGCGCACGAGCTGGCTTTCGCGTTCCAGCGTCACCAGCGCCAGCGAGGCGAGGCTAACCTCTTTGCCGGCACTCTCCAGCCGCTCGATGACCTCTCCGACATGCGGCTCGATGAAATGCAGCCGCTTCGAGCACACGGCCTCGCCGATCGTTACATGGGCGATCGGCGCCTCGTCGGCGATGCGAAAGTAGAAGTCGCGCCACTTGGGGCCGTCCCAGAGATAATAGACTGGGCCGAGGCTCAAGGCGGGTTTGGATGGGCTCGTAGATGTGGTCATGGGCCGATTACCTCCAGCGCTTTTCATAGGCGCCTGTTGTCGTCTTCTGGCCTTCGCTAAGCGCTTTCAGCCGCGATACCAAAGCGGGCCGCTCGGCGGCGCCGGCGGTCAGTGCCCGCCGCATGACCGAGACGACCTCGGCAACATAGGCCTTGCCGCGCTGCCGCCCTTCGATTTTCAGCGCGCTGACGCCCGCGCTGCGCAGCGCATCGATATGGTCCATCACGTCGAGCGAAACCGGATCCTCGAAGGCATAACCGCGTTCGTCGGCAATATCGAAGCGCCCCTTGCAGAGCGTCGGGTAGCCGGCGGCCTCTCCGGCCGGGAAGCGGTTGATCGTGTAGTCGCCGAGCTCGGAGACGAGTTCGCGCCCGTCCTGGCGGTAGCGCACATGGCTTGCGGGCGAGCAGACGCCGTTCATGTTGGGCGACTTGCCCGTGGCGTAGGAAGAGAGCGAGCAACGCCCCTCGGCCATGACGCAGAGGCCGCCAAAGGCGAAGACCTCGATCTCGCAATCGATCTGTTTGGCTAGTCGGGCGATGTCGGCGATCGTCAGCGTGCGTGGCAGCACGACGCGTTTTGCCGCGAAAGCCTCGACAAGGAACCGAACGGCATCGGCATTGGAGGCGGAGGCTTGCACGGAGACATGCAGCCGCTGTTGCGGATGGCGTTCGACCGTGTAGGCCATCAGGCCGAAGTCGGCGAGGATGACGGCATCGGCGCCGAGTGCCACGGCGTCGTCCACCGCCTGGTGCCAGAGCGTCTCCTGGCCGGCGCGCATGAAGGTGTTGATCGCGACGAAGGTCATCACCTTGCGCTGCTTGGCATAGGCAATTGCCGTCCGGAGTTCCTCTCGGGAGAAGTTCAGCCCGGGAAAATTGCGGGCGTTGGTTTCGTCGCGAAAACCGCAATAGACCACGTCGGCGCCGGCATCGACGGCTTCGCGGAAGGCGGCCGGCGTGCCGGCGGGGCAGATCAGTTCCATTGGGGAGCCTCCTCCTTGACAACACGGCCAAGTGCGCGCTCGCGGATTTCCTCCGTGGCGCGGCGCACGAGCGGTGCGAACGGCCCACTCATCCGCGCAAGATCGCGTGGGAGATCGATTTCGCAATCGTCGAGTGCGTTGCGCAGCGCCAGCATCGCCTCCATGTCGCCGCTGACGGTGAGATCACGCGAGAAGAAGACGGCGTCGCCATCGACACGGCCTTCGAGCAGGGCCAGCAGCAGCACCAATTCGCCTTCCATGCAGGCATCGGAAGCCGGCGCGCGCTCCTTGCGATGGACGGAAATGCGCGGCACGGCCGGTTCGACGAGAAAGCCGATCGGCAGATCGGAGGGCAGGAAGGCGTAGCGTTTGTTGGCATGGTCAGCCAAGCGATCGAAGAGGCCGGGATGGGTCTCGATCACGCGGGTGAAGACACGTTGCACCACGCTTTCGATGGCGATGATGGGAACGAAGCTGAGAGGTGCGGTGATCGCGAGCGGAAGTGACATTGTTACCTTTTGGGGCTACCTGCGAAGCGACGGAATCGGACGATGCGGCGCATGCTAGTCGCCCGCCGCCGCCGGTTGTTTGCGCCACGTCAAAGACAAGGGCCATTCGCCGCCACAAACAGGCTCCATGAACAGGACCTTCCGCCCGTCCCAGGGCTTTGCAACGCTTCAGGAATTTGTCGATACGCTCGAGCGCGAGGGCGACCTGAAGCGCATCTCACGGCCGGTTTCGCTGGTGCACGAGATGACCGAGATCCACCGCCGCGTGCTTGCGGACGACGGGCCGGCGCTTCTTTTCGAGCAGCCGATCGATGCCTCTGGCGCCGTGCAGCCGATCCCGCTTCTCACCAATCTCTTCGGGTCGGAACGCCGGATCGAACGCGGTTTCGGCCTGATGCCGGGAGGGCTCGATGCGCTTGCCGCCGAACTGGCGGAACTGCGCGACCCCAGAGCGCCGCAGTCGCTGCGCGACGCCTGGGATCGGCTGCCTCTATTGAGATCGGCGATGTATATGCGGCCGCGAAAGGTAACGCGCGCACTCTGCCAGGAGGTCGTCTGGCGTGATCACGAAATCGACCTCGGGCGCCTGCCGGTCCAATGGTGCTGGCCGGGCGAGCCGGCGCCGCTCATCACCTGGCCGCTGGTGATCACGCGCGCCCCGGATGATCCGCTGGATGTCAATGTCGGCATCTATCGCATGCAGGTGCTCGGCCCCGATCGTGCCATCGTGCGCTGGCTCGCGCACCGCGGCGGCGCCCGCCACCACCGTCTGTGGCAACGGCTGGGTCAGGATATGCCGATAGCGGTCGTTATTGGCGCCGACCCGGCAACGATCCTAGCTGCCGTCATGCCGCTGCCCGACGGGTTGAGCGAGCTGAATTTTTCAGGACTGCTCAGGCGCGGCAGGACACAGCTTGTGAAGGCGAAGACCGTGCCGCTTTCGGTGCCGGCCAATGCGGAGATCGTGCTGGAGGGTACCGTCTCTGCCGTCGAAACGGTAGAGGAGGGTCCCTATGGCGACCACACCGGCTACTATAATTCGGTCGAGCCGTTCCCGGTCATGCGTCTGTCGGCGATCACCATGCGCCGGAACCCGCTTTATCTCTCGACCTATACCGGCCGGCCGCCGGATGAGCCCTCGCGGCTCGGTGAAGCGATGAACAGGCTGTTCGTGCCGCTGGTTCGCAAGCAGTTTCCGGAGATATCCGATCTCTGGCTGCCTCCGGAAGCCTGTTCCTACAGGGCCATGGTCGTCTCGATCGACAAACGTTACCCGGGACAGGCCAAGCGTGTGATGATGGGGCTTTGGTCGATGCTGCCGCAGTTCAGCTACACCAAGCTGATTATCGCCGTCGATCCCGATATCGACGTGCGCAACTGGTCCGATGTGATATGGGCCTTGGCGACTCGTTTCGATGCCAGCCGCGACGTGACCGTGATCGAGGGTACGCCGATCGACTATCTCGACTTCGCCTCGCCGCGCTCTGGCCTCGGCGGCAAGCTCGGGCTCGACGCCACCAACAAGATAGGCACCGAAACCGATCGCGACTGGGGGCGGGTCCTCGAAATGTCGCCAGAGGTCATCGGTCAGGTCGATGCGATCTGGGCCGGTCTCGGGCTTGGAGGACTGACACGATGACCCGAATGAAGATCGTGCTCGGCGTCACCGGCGCTTCCGGTGCAGCGATTGCGGTGCGCATCGCCGAGCGGCTCAGCGATATCGAAAGCGTCGAGATGCATCTCGTCCTGTCGCCGGCGGCGCACCGCACACTCGCGCACGAGGTTGGCGCGGAGGCGCTTCCGTCGCTGTTACGTAGGGCTACCCGAACCTATGATCACGCCGACATCGGTGCGGCGATTGCGAGCGGGTCGTTTTCGACGGCGGGCATGATCATTGCTCCGTGCTCCATGCGTACGCTCGCGGCTATCTCCGCCGGCATGGCCGACAATCTCGTGGTTCGCGCCGCCGACGTGCATCTGAAGGAGCGCCGCAGGCTGATACTGATGGCGCGAGAGACGCCGCTGCATCTCGGTCACCTGCGCAACATGTGCGCCGTCACCGAAATGGGGGCGATCATCATGCCGCCCGTGCCGGCCTTCTACCATCGACCTGAAACCGTGGACGCCATCGTCGACCATCTGGCGGCGCGGGCTATCGACCTCCTGGCGCTGCCGATCGCCCCGCTGGCAAAGGCCTGGCAAGGTGAAGGCTAGTCGAAGGCAGCAGCCTGGAGCAGCGGGTCGGCGCCGAAGAGGACCTCGTGACCGCCAAGCAGCAGCCAGACGGCAATCGCCACGGTGGCAAAGGCGGCGATGATCATCACCGGATCGGCACGCAAACGGGTTTCGCCCCGAATAATCGCTGCGAAGGGCCAGACCGATGTGCCCTTCGAGGCCGCTTGCCAGCCGTCACCGAGACGACGGCGTGCGCGCTTTTCGAGCATGAAAAAACCGCCGACGGAAAACAGCGCGAAGCCGCCGAAAAGCACGAGCGAGCGCAGGTCGCCATTGGGCACGATGTGACCGGCGGCCCAGAGGAGGAAGCCCCAGAGCACCGGATGACGGGTGATCGTCACGATGGCGCCGGGCCGCTCGTTGCCCTGGTAGATCGAGATCGACAGCGCGTTCTCGCTGAAAAGGCCGGCCAGCACGAGAAAGATCCCTAGCGGCGCCAGCATGAAGGTCATCCACGCCTGCCAGGCGGCCGGTTCCCAGAGCGGGATGAAATCGAGCTGCAGCGCTGCGTGAAAAATGAACCCGAGAGCGAGCAGCGACAGCAGCGAGTAGACCGCGAAATAGGTCGAGCGGCCGAGCCGGTCGATCAGGCCCTGGCGCAGCGCCGGCCAGGCCGGCACCAGATGGAGCAGGAGGAAGACGGCGAAGGCGAGGAGGAAATAGGTCATGTCGATCTCCTCACGCATGGCGCCAGAGAAGCAGGCGTTCCGTTGCCACGTGGCGGCGAACGGTTTCGAAGAAGCCCCGCAACATGTAGCCGATCGCATCCCAGCTGAGCGAAGCCCTGTTGTCGAGAACGGCCTTCAGCACGTGCACCAGTTCGGCGGCTGCCCGATCGTCCTGGTCGTGTTCGGCGCGCAGTCGGGCGATCAAGGCGTCGCGATCATCAGTCGCTCGCCGGTCTTCGACTGCAGGAAACAGGATCATTTCCTCCAGCGCGTGGACGCGCCGGAGCTTTTCCGGAAGTTCCGTCATGATCACGCGGCAGCTTGTCAGGTCGATGCGGCGCGGAATGGAATCGGCGAGCGTCTCGAGGCGATCGCACAGCGAAAGAAGCTCGCGGTAAGCCTGTCCCAGCTCGTGGTGTTCCGAAAATTGCTGCTGCATCGATCTGCTCCGTTGAGTGTCGTGCTTGAACTACACCCAACGGCAACGGTCCTCTTTGACATTTCTCAAAGTCTGCGGCGTGACCGTTCATGGCTCGGACGCTTGTCTCGCGCGATACGAACGCGTTGGCGACGGGCGTCCTTGTCACAGCAATCAGATTGTGACTTGGAGTTTGCAAGCCCGGAACACGGCCGCGGCCTTTGGCCGGGCTTGGCTCCGTCGCCGTCATTCACGGACGCGGTGTCAATCGATCAAGCCATGCAGTCAGTCTTGATCTTTCGCGGACCAAACCATTCTGATTGAAGTGGTGAACACAAAAATGCGCCCATGAATCCTCGTAGGCCATCTCCATACTTCCGGTGACCGCAGTCGTACCTAGCCCGATCTCTGCGTAGGTAAACTCGAAACTGCCACTCGGACGTGCCATCGCAATGTGGAACGGTTGACCAGTAAACTCGTTGATCATCGGCCGACCGCTGCTGCGCATGACGCCGGGTATCTCTACTCTGGCGGTTCTGAGTTCCAGGTCCGCTTCAAGATGAATCGGCAGGAACAATGTCTCGCAAAACTCCGAGCATGTGGATGCGAACACGGAGAACAGATTGCTGAGTGGTTCGCCTGCTTCGCCCGAGATGATCGCTTCAAGCGCGCTCCGTTGCGCTTGATCCGCACGCTCGTCGATAACGATCAGGCGCTGGCCGTTTCCATCCTTGATTTCACCTGGCCACTTGTACATCGCCGCCCAGTTCAGGCCCGCTATCGGCGTATCGCCAAAGTAGCCTTCCACAATGTTGCCGACGAATGCCGACTGACAATAGCCGTGGGTGCTCGGCAGGTTGAACTGGCAGCCGCAGTTCATGGCGCAATTGCAGTTATCGTAAGTCTCGCTCTTGAATAGCCATTGGTCGATCATACCCTGATCCTCCCCTAGTCCGTGAGAGAGGGCAGCTCGTCAGGCTGAACTCTTCTGCATCGCTCCGCGCCCGCGACACGCGCCCAGTTTGGATGCGGAAGAAACCGAAGCTGAGCAGTGCTGACATGTGTCAACCGCGAGGCTCGAACTCCGATTATAGCATGACTTGGAAGGGCGGCTCATCGCTCCAAAAGCGGAATCTGACAAGCCGTCCGCGAGCGTGGTTATGAGTCCACTCCCTTAGGTCCAGGCAGCTGGCGCCGCGGAAGACTTCGCGCCTTAGCGATCGAGGAAGAGAACGATCGCGATTGCAACGGAGGAGAGGATCGCCGACAGCGTCGCGCCGCGCTGAAGCACGCCCATACGATAAAGCACCAGGGCGAAGACGATGATGATGGGGGTGGCGACGGAAAGGCCGATCTGTGCGTCTGTCATCGGAAGGCTCCTTTGTTTCCCGCCAATAGCCCCGCCCCCTGCCGCCTTCTTTGCTCAATCGCAAAGACAGGGTGGGCGCCCGTGCCTAGCTCAAGCCTCAAGTTTTTTGACGGAGGCGCTGACATGGATGCGCGCAGTCATCCGATTGCCGCGACGGCGGAAGAGGACACGACGGACACACTGCTGCTCTGGGTGCTCGTCTGGAGCGAACTTGCCGCCTTCGGCATTTTGCTTGCCGGTTTTCTGCTTGTCGGTCTCGTCCAGCCGGACGCGTTTGTTGCCGCCCGTTTGCATCTCGATCCGCTGCTTGCCGGTATCAACACGCTTGTTCTTCTGACCAGCGGCTGGCAGGCGGCCCTGGCGACAAGGCCGCGGGCGTCGCTCGGGCAGCGCCGGCGGGCGCTGGTGAATGCCGCGCTTATCGGCTTTGCCTTCGTGGCGATCAAGCTCTTCGAATACAGCACGGAGGCGGGCGTCGCCGGCGATCCTGCATTCGGCTCCTTCTTCGAACTCTATTTCCTCGTCACCGGTTTCCATCTGCTGCACGTCGTCTTCGGTGCCTTTGTGCTGCTCATCGTTGCGTGGCGCCCGGCATCCGGCAACGTCACCCTGATCACCACTCTGTGGCATGTGATCGATCTCGTCTGGATCGTGATGTTTCCGCTCGTCTATCTCGTGTGAGTGCCATGACCGACCGAAATCCCCGACAATTGTTCAACACCTGGCTCGTGCTCGCCGTGGTCGTGATCGCGGGCATGGCGTTGATGGCGATCGCCGGGCCGACAGCTCCCGTCATCGCGGTCTTGCTCGGGCTCGCCGTCGTCAAATGCCGGTTCGTCGCGCTCGATTTCATGGGGCTCAGGCAGGCGCCGTCCGCCCTTCGCTTAGGCCTTTTGATTTGGCCCGTAACGCTCGTCCTGCTCGCCGCAGCGAAGCAGGTGTTGAGCACTGTTCTCTTCATCTGAGCTCACCCGCCGACTTGTTTGCCGAAACGCAAAGAAGCCGCCGCCGATTTCCCTAGACATGGGTTCGCCCCGATTGTTGCCGGCGTTGGAAGTACCGACGCCACACGGGGAGGGGATCAGATCAGCCGGCCGCGCTCTTCGCGGCCAACTGAAATCGAAAGGACCACGTGATGGCAGAACGCCTCACCAAAACCGGGGCCCGTAACGTCTTTTACGGCGGGTCCTTCTTTTTCTTCGCAATCTTCGTCGGGCTGACAGCTCACAGCCACTACTACATGCGGACGACCTCGACGGATGAAACGACGCTGACCGATGCGGTCGCACGCGGCAAACACGTCTGGGAAAAGAACTCTTGTATCAACTGCCACACGCTCCTGGGCGAGGGCGCCTATTTCGCGCCCGAGCTCGGCAATGTCTGGAAGCGCTTCGGCGGCGAGGCCGATCGAGACGGCGCCCGCGAAACGCTCAAAGCCTGGATGGCCGCCCAGCCGACCGGCATCGAGGGGCGGCGACAGATGCCGCAGTTCAACCTCTCCGAACAGGAACTCAACGACCTCGCCGATTTCCTCGAATGGACGAGCCGCATCAAGACCCAGAACTGGCCGCCGAACGAGGCGGGTTGAGCAGAGCAATTGGAGTGTGACACCATGAAATACCAAACCCAGAAGGTCGCGATGCTCTACTTCTACGGAGCGCTCGGCCTGTTCCTCGCCCAGGTGCTGTTCGGCGTGCTTGCCGGCACCATCTATGTCCTACCCAATACGCTCTCCGAGCTCCTGCCCTTCAATATCGTGCGCATGGTCCACACCAACGCGCTGATCGTCTGGCTGCTCATGGGCTTCATGGGCGCGACCTATTACCTGCTGCCGGAAGAGGCGGAAACCGAACTCTACAGCACGAAGATCGCCATTGCGCAGTTCTGGATCTTCCTGATCGCCGCGGCCGTCGCCGTCGTCGGCTACCTCCTGCACATTCATGAGGGGCGCGAATTCCTCGAACAGCCCTTCGCAATCAAGGTGGGAATCGTCATCGTCGCGCTGATGTTTCTCTACAACATCACGCTGACGGTGCTGAAAGGCCGCAAGACCACCGTCACCAACATCCTGATCTTCGGGCTCTGGGGTGTGGCGATCTTCTTCCTTTTCGCCTTCTACAACCCGATCAACCTGGCGCTCGACAAGATGTACTGGTGGTACGTCGTTCACCTCTGGGTCGAAGGCGTCTGGGAGCTGATCATGGCATCGGTGCTCGCCTTCCTGATGATCAAGCTCAACGGCATCGACCGCGAAGTCGTCGAGAAGTGGCTCTATGTCATCGTCGGCCTGGCGCTCTTCTCCGGTATTCTCGGCACGGGCCACCACTATTACTGGATCGGTGCGCCGGGCTACTGGCAGTGGATCGGTTCGCTGTTCTCGACGCTCGAAGTGGCCCCCTTCTTCACCATGGTGATCTTCACCTTCGTGATGACCTGGAAGGCCGGCCGCAAGCATCCGAATCGCGCAGCCCTCCTCTGGTCCATCGGTTGCTCGGTTATGGCCTTCTTCGGTGCCGGCGTCTGGGGCTTCCTGCACACGCTGTCTTCGGTGAACTACTACACCCACGGCACGCAGGTGACCGCGGCCCACGGACACCTCGCCTTCTTCGGCGCCTATGTGATGCTGAACCTGGCGGTCATGGCCTATGCCATCCCGGAGATCCGCGGCCGCGCGCCCTATAACCAGTGGCTGTCGATGGTGAGCTTCTGGACCATGTGCACCGCCATGTCGGTCATGACCTTCGCGCTCACCTTCGCCGGTGTCCTCCAGGCGCACCTGCAGCGGGTGCTCGGCGAAAGCTACATGGACGTCCAGGACCAGCTCGCGCTGTTCTACTGGATCCGCCTCGGCTCCGGTGCCGTCGTGCTGATCTCGGCGCTGATGTTCATCTGGGCGGTTCTCGTCCCCGGCCGCGAGCGCAGCGCAAAGCTCGCCAGCATCGTCCAGCCTGCCGAATGACCAAGCAACCGGCGCGGCTTGCCGCGCCGGCACCCCCAAGAAATCCCACCATGGAGACTTGCCATGAGCCCTGTCCAAACCGCCGTCAGCCGCGCGGCGCTCGATATTCCCGCCTATAGTCCCTCCGGCAATGAATGCGCGCTTTTCGAAAGCGCCTGGGTGCGGCAACTGCCGCTGCTCCTCAAGGGACCGACCGGTTGCGGCAAGACCCGTTTCGTCAGCCACATGGCAGCGAAGCTCGGCCTGCCGCTTTCGACCGTTTCGTGCCACGACGACCTTGCCGCCGCCGATCTCACCGGCCGCTATCTCCTGAAGGGCGGCGACACCGTCTGGGTCGACGGCCCCCTGACCCGCGCCGTGCGCAATGGCGGCGTCTGCTATCTCGACGAGATCGTCGAGGCCCGCAAGGACGTGGCCGTCGTCCTGCACCCGCTCACCGACGATCGCCGCATGCTGCCGCTCGAACGCACCGGCGAACTGCTCGAGGCTCCGTCGAGCTTCATGCTGATCGTCTCCTACAATCCCGGCTACCAGAACTTGCTCAAGAGCCTGAAGCCCAGCACAAGGCAGCGCTTCGTGGCGATCGAGTTCGACTTTCTGCCGCGGAACGAAGAGATATCAGTCGTTTCCCAGGAAAGTGGATTGCTGGAAAGCCAGGTGGCGCCGCTCGTCAACCTCGCGCAGCGGCTGCGTGCGCTTAAGGGGCATGATCTGGAAGAAGGCGTGTCGACCCGGCTGCTCGTCTATTGCGCCTCGCTGATCGATGCCGGCATGCCGGTCAGGGACGCGGTGCGCGCCGCGATGATCGAACCGCTCACGGATGAACCGGATGTGCGCGCAGCACTTCTCGAAGTGGCCGGTTCGCTGATCGCCTGAGGTGGACCATGCTTGATTTCCTCGAGCTCGAAGAGACCGTCGGACGGGCCTGGCACCGCTTCGTCGGTAATACCAGAACCTGGCGGCGTTACCCGGAACACGCGGTGAAGCTCGCCGATATGATGCCGGTGCTCGGCGTCTCATTTCGCGGACACGGCGGCGAGGCGGCGGTGCAGATCGTACCCGCCCGCGGGCGCACGTCGGGCCATCGCTTGCGCTGGCGGCAGCGCATGGGGCTCGGCGAAGAGAAGCTCGTCCAGCCGGCGCGCGACCACGCGTCGCTGATGCTGCCGGGCGAGATCGATATTTTTCCGACGAAAGACCTGAACCGGGATCTCTATCACTGGCTCGTCGCCTATATGGCGACGATGCCCGTTGATCCCATCGACGAAACCGATCCGCTCCGTCGCGACCTGGCGCTGGTATCGCGCGCCCAGGAAACGGTCGAGGAAGTATTCCAGCGGTTCCCCGGTCTCCGGCGGCGCTATCGGCGCCTGGCCGAGGCGACGCTTGCCGAGCGCCAGCGTGGCGCGCTGCCGTCGATCGAGCAGCATCTCGAAAACCGTATCCTGCGCCTGTTGCGCAAGGTCGTAGGTGAGGCGGATGCGACGCTGCCGGTGATCTTCCCGCATCGCGCGCCGCCCGGCTACCTGCCGATGCTGCCGATGCCGCTTTGGCCAGACACGCTGCTGCGCACAGAAACGACGACCACGCGCGACGAGGATGTCGCCGCGACACCGGGCACTCAGAGTGCGGTTGCCGAAGTCGAACGCCACGTCGCCGTGCGCGAAAATCCGGAAAACCGCAAGGGGGAGCGCAGCCCCTTCATTCTCAACCGCTTCGAGAAGATCCTCGCCATGGCCGAAATGGTCAATGTCGACCGTCCCGGCGACGACAGCGACGACCACGACAGCAAGGCGGCCGAGGAACTCGACGACATGACGCTTGGCGAGCGCAAGGGACGCCCCTCGGCACGCTTCCGCTTCGATCTCGACCTGCCGCCGGAAGCCGTCGATGCGACGCCGTTGACGGCCGAGCTCACCTATCCCGAATGGAACTACCGAACCGGACAATACCTCAAGGACCATTGCCGGGTGCTGGCGACGCCTGCCTGGGCCCAGGAAGAGCGGACCGAGCTCACGGAGGAAAGCAAGAGCCTGATCCGCCGGGTGCGGCGCCAGTTCGAAGTGCTGCGCCCGCGGCACGAGATGCTGCGCGCGCAACTCGACGGCGCCGATCTCGATCTCGATGCGGTCGTGCGCGCCCGCACCGATCTCGCCGCTGGCGGCCAGGGCAGTGATCGCATCCATCTGATGAGCCGGCCGCAGGTGCACGATCTGGCGGTGACGATCCTCGTCGACGTGTCGCTGTCGACCGATTCCTGGTCCGACAACCGGCGAGTGCTCGACGTGGAGAAGGAGGCGCTGCTCATCCTGGCGCACGGGCTGTCGGCCTGCGGTGACAACCACTCGATCCTGACCTTTACCTCGCGACGGCGCGACTGGGTGCGGGTCGAAACGGTGAAAGCCTTCAACGAGGCGATGGGACCCCTGGTCGAGGCGCGCATCGCGGCGCTGAAGCCCGGCTATTACACCCGCATCGGCGCCGCGATCCGTCATGCCTCTGCCGAGCTTCGCCGACAACCGAACCGCAAGAAGCTTCTCCTGGTACTGACCGACGGCAAGCCCAACGACATCGACCATTACGAGGGGCGCTTCGCGCTCGAAGACAGCCGCCGTGCGGTCACGGAAGCACGGCGCAGCGGCATCAACACCTTCGCCGTCACGGTCGATCGCGAGGCGAAGTCCTATGTGCCTGCCATGTTCGGCCAGAACGGCTACGCCGTGGTCGGCAACATCTCGCGCCTGCCCGCGGCACTGCCGGCGATCTACCGCAATCTGGTGGGATAGTGGAGGTGGAAATCAGCCGAGAAGACAAGAAGGCCCGGCAATCGCCGGGCCTTTCGCGTTCAAGACGGGATAAGATCGCTCAAGCCGCCTTGCTGTGTACTCTCTGGGACTCGTCGATATAGGCATCGAAGGCGGCCGCGACTGCGCGGATGACGAAGCGGTGTTCGGGGCGGACGGTGATGACGCCATCAGCGATATCGATCACGCCATCCTGCCGCAGCTCCGCCAATTTGCCGTTGCCTTCGACGAGCGACTGCCCGTCCCGGCCGTGCGCCGCGGCGATCGCGGGAATATCGACACTGAAATCGCACATCAGCCGTTCGATGATCGCGGCGCGCAGCCGGTCCTCGTCGGTCAGCCGGTAGCCCTTGGTGGTTGCGAGGCGGCCCGAGGCGATTCGGCTCGCATAGACACCGGGCGGCACCTCGTTCTGGACATAACCGTCGCGCGAGCGGCCGATCGCCGAGGCGCCGAAACCGATCAGCGTCTCGCAGTTGTCGGTGGTATAGCCCTGGAAGTTGCGGCGAAGCCGGCCGGTCGCCTGGGCGGTGACGAGGTCGTCGTCAGGCAGGGCGAAATGGTCGAGGCCGATCTGCCGGTAGCCGGCCTTGATCAGCGCCTCGCCGATGGCCAGCGCCTGTTCGGCGCGGGCGCTACTGTCCGGCAGTGCCGTCTCGTCGATCATGCGCTGATGCTTCTTGAAGCTTGGCACATGGGCGTAGCCGAAAACGGCGAACCGCTCCGGACGCATCGTGACGGCCGCTTCGACAGTCTCGATGCAGGAGCGCACCGTTTGATGCGGCAGGCCGTAGATCAGGTCGAAATTGATCCCGCCAATGCCGGCGCCGCGCAAATGGGCGACCGCTTCGGCCGTCTGCTTCTCACTCTGAATGCGATTGATCGCCTTCTGCACAACGGGATCGAAGCTTTGCACGCCAAGGCTGGCGCGCTTGACGCCGCCTTCGCCGAGCGCCTCGGCCATGGCGAGTGTCAGCCGGCGCGGATCGATCTCGACGGCGACGTTGGCCGACGGCGACAGTGCGAAGCGCTCACGCATCAGCGTCATCAGCGCGAGGAATTCGCGCGGCTCGATGATCGTGGGCGTGCCGCCCCCGAAGTGCACTTCCGCGACAGGCAGCGGCCTGCCGACGGTGTCGGCGACCATGCGGATCTCGTCTCTCAGCACGTCGAGATAATCGAGGATCGGATCGTCCTTCTTGGTGATCGTCGTGTGGCAGCCGCAGTACCAGCACATCGAGCGACAGAAAGGGATGTGCAGATAGAGCGACACGTCCTCACCTGCGGGGATAGCCTTCAGCCAGTCGCCGTAGGTGTGGTCGTCGACCGTTGCGGCAAAGCGTGGGGCGGTCGGGTAACTCGTGTAGCGCGGCAGGCGCATTTCACCGTATTTCAGGAGCGCGGAAGCTAACATTTCGTCCTCATCTGGGTGCCGATGGATGCACCTTTCTAGGCCTCGCGGCCCGGCAACTCTTTGCGAAAAGTCAAGGACGGGGGTGGTCTCGGCCAAACCGGGATTTGTTTGCGCTTCGACAAAATGTCGCGGTGCCGCCGCCGCTAGGTTGCGGAAATCCGGGGCGTGTGCGCCGGCGTTTCCCGGACCATCATCAAACGACGGCGCCTAGAGCGGATGACTATGACCATTGCAGAGACCGACAAGCCCTTCATCGATGTGCGGACCATTCCGCCGGTGGAGCGCCATCCGAAAATCTTCGGCATGCTGAATGCGCTTGCCGAGGGTGGTGCCTTCATCATCATCAACGATCACGATCCGCGTCCGCTGCACTACCAGCTGGAAACGCGCTATCCGGGCGAGTTCACCTGGGAGTATCTCGAGCAGGGACCGGCTGTCTGGCGTGTCGAAATCGGCCGGCAGCAGTCCTCCGGCTGCGATTGCTGCTGCGGCGGGCACTGAGCCCCAGTGCGCCTCAAGAGCGGGATCGGGAAAAGTGGATGCGGATTTCCGCTCACATCCCGCTCTAACTTACGAGAATCGGTCACGTTTATGGCTTTTGGTCGGCTCGGCCAAAACCATCGTGCTCTAGGGGATGAACCACCATGTTCGCAGCAACGCTATCCCGCTGGACGATGTCCTACTTCGCGGCCGCGCTGATCTTTCTCGTCCTTGGCGAGATCATGATGGTTCTCGGCTACGGCTACCCGGTCTCAGCCCTTGAGGCGCCCGAAACGCTGGCGCTCGTCCATGCCGTCGTCCTGGGCTGGTTGAGCCTGTTGATGACCGGCGCGCTGCTGCAGTTCGTGCCGGTCCTCGTCGGCCGGCCGCTTTCCTTCCCAAGCGTCGCACTGCCGGCGCTCCTCTTCCTCATCGCCGGCATCGCCGGCCTGACACTTGGTTTCGTCAGCCTGTCCGGCGCGATAGATCTTCCGGTAACAGTGCTTCCTGTGGGAGCCGCTTTCTCAATTGTCGGGTTTTCGGTGCTTGGCTTTGCTTTCGCAGCCACGCTCTGGCATGCCCGCCCCCTGCCGCTCCCGGCCCGCTTCGTCGCGGTCGGTCTTGCTGCGCTCTTCGGCACGATGCTGCTCGGCGGCGTCTATGCCGGGGTACTGTCGGGGTTGATCGATGCGGAAGCTGCGATCGACCTGACGATCGATGGGCTTTCACTGCATGCTTCCCTGGGCCTGTGCGGCTGGTTGAGCTTCACCACCATGGGCGTCAGTTATCGGCTTTTGACCATGTTCATGCTGTCGCCGGACAAGGAGCGGACAAGCAGTCGCGTGGTCTTCGCGCTTGGTGCCCTTTGCCTCGGCCTTCTTGCAGCGGCTGTGCCGGTCATTCTCGCGGGTACTTTCGGTCGCTCCTCGCTCCTACTCCTCGCCGTTGGCTCCGGCGCTGCCGTGGTGGCGATCTATATCGCCGATATCCTGCGGATCTATCGGGAGCGTCGCCGCAAGGCGATCGAGCTCAACAGCCGCGCCAGCATCGGCGCCTTCGCGTCGTTGATCGCTGCGACTGCGCTGTTCGTCGCGCTGCTCGCGACCGGCCGTCTCGACGCGGGTTCCGGTGCCGTTATCTATCTCGTCGCCTTCGGCTGGCTGACGGGCATGGGCCTTGCCCAGCTCTACAAGATCGTGCCGTTCATGACCTGGCTCGAATGCTACGGGCCGGCGCTTGGGCGTATGCCAACGCCAAGGGTTCAGGACCTCGTCGTCGAGGTCTCGGCCCTTCGCTGGTTTTGGCTCTATTATCTGACGGTAGCGCTCGGTACTCTGGCCCTGCTGATCGGTAGTGTTGTCCTCTTTCGCTTTGCGAGCCTCGGCCAATTGATTGCCGTCAATGCGCTCATCCTGGAGTTCGTGCGAACACGGCGTCTGATCAACGTTCCGGCTGAACTTCGATTGCCTGATGGACTTGTTCGACCAGGCCTGTTTTTGCCATCCATTCCTCACGGAGGTTCCCATGAGCCAAGATCCCTATGAACTCGATGTCCGACCGCTGTTGCGCGGTGGCAGCGACCCGTTCCAGGCCATCATGAATGCCGTTGACAATCTGGCGCCGGGCCAGGCGCTGAAGCTGATTGCAACCTTCCGGCCCGTTCCGCTCTACAGCGTCATGGCCGGACGTGGTTTCACCCATCAGGACCGCCCGCTCGACAATGGCGACTGGGAGGTTCTGTTCACGCCCGAAGGAGACGTAGACGAAATCCGGCTTTCGGTCGGCGAAACGGATCTCGACACCTGGCCCGACCCGAGCCGCCAGCTCGACCTGACCGAGCTCGATCCGCCCGAGCCCATGGTGCGCATTCTGGCGACGGCCGAGAAGATGGCGGAGGGTGAAGTGCTCTTCGCCTTGCTCGCACGCGAGCCGCTGTTCCTCTATCCGGAGCTCGCCAAACGCGGGCACAAATGGGCCGGCAATTTCGATGCGACCGGCGAGACCTACCGGATCCTTATTCGCGTCGGCGGGAGGCGCTCCCATGTCGGCGCCTGATACCCTGGACCTCGAAGCGAAGATCCGCGATGCGCTGCGCATCATCATCGACCCCGAAATGGGCAAGAACGTCGTCGATCTCGGCCTGATCTATGACATCGACGTCCAGGAGGGTGGCATCGCCCGCGTCACCATGACGACAACGATCAAGGGGTGCCCGGCGACGGCCTTCCTCAAGGAGGCCGTACAGAACTGCGTCTGGTATGTGCCAGGCGTCGAATATGCCGAGGTCCGCCTGACCTACGAGCCGCCCTGGACGCCTGAGATGATGGCCGAAGGCGCGATCGAATTCGCGCAAGGCGGCATCTTCTAAGAGTTGTCCTGCAACAAACAAAAGGCGCCGCTGATGCGGCGCCTTTTGTTTTGGGTTCGAACGTGCAGTCAGGATGACGCGCGGGGCGATCGGCGATCGCAGACCAGCATCGGCCCGTATTCGAGCGCGAACAGCGCGAAGGCGGCAATCCACAACACGCCCGAAAGTGCAATCAGATGATGATAGTGTGCGGGCAGCACCTCTGCCAGCGGCCGGATCAGTGCTGCGGCCATGATGGCGACGTAGGAGGCGGTGGTGAGTGTTGATCCCACCAGCGGTCGTCCGGTGTGGCCGCGGCTGGCGCGGGTCATGACGGCGAGCATCATCGAGGCAATCACGCCCACGGTGAGCACGTGCATGACCGGGTATTCGCTCAGGAGTTCGACCGCTCCGGCGGCGACGGCCAGGAAGCCGAGCGGCACGAAGGCATAGGCTGCGTGCAGCACGAAGAGTAGCGTCTCCGGCCGGGTCGCCCATCCGCGCCAGCGGAACAGCCGCACCATGTGGAAGGCGCAGGCGACAAGCGCGATCGTCCCCGTGACGATGTGATCAGGTGCGAAGGTCCAGGCAGCGAGCGCCGCGACACCGATCAGGATCGCCGCGGTGTCGAAGCGGTTATAGGGCACCGGGAAATTTGTGCGCCCGACCTTGTTCAGCCAGTTGCGCGTGAAGCTCGGCACAATGCGTCCACCAACGATCATGATCAGCATGGTGTAGGCGCCGATCGCCAGTCGCGCCGCGGCATCGACGTCGAGGTCGCTGAGAACCGAAAGGTGAAAGCAGATATTGGCGGCAGACAGGAGCACCAGCCCGCCGATGACTTTCAGGTCTTTCCATTTGCGACCGACGATCACCTCGCGCGCGCAGATCAAAAGGAGCACAGGCAGGAACAACGCTTCGATACCGGCCGCGACTGGCAGGCCGATCAAACCGCTCGATAGCAGAGCGATCCGTCCGACCACCCAGAGCCCAAAGAGGCCGGCGAGCGGACCGCCGGAGACCGGCAGCCTTCCCGTCCAGTTCGGGATCGCCGTCAAAAGGAAGCCGCCGAGCACGGCGGAGGAGAAGCCGAACAGCATCTCGTGTGCGTGCCAATGGGCGGCGCCGTAGTTGCCGGCAAGGTCGAGCCCGAGAATCAGTGCCGAGATCCACAGCACCATGGCACCGATCGCCCAGAGCGCGGCACCGAGAAAGAACGGCCGGAAGCCATAGGAGAAAAGCACCGGCCCGGTGGTGGAGAGTCCGCGCGGGATGCCGCCGCTCGGTTTCGGTCTTATGAGTCTGTCCAACATGATCGTCGTCCTCATCGTGCGTGCTTGCGGACTTGCGGATGAGGCTTGATCTATCAATGGCTTCAGAGGGGCTCTTTGCGAAAACGCAAGTATCGCGGCCCCGCTCCGCCAGGTGTG
The DNA here is from genome assembly GCF_001429285.1 of Ensifer sp. Root278. GTDB lineage: Bacteria > Pseudomonadota > Alphaproteobacteria > Rhizobiales > Rhizobiaceae > Ensifer. The sequence goes on along the minus strand of NZ_LMJJ01000023.1, from coordinate 285,985 downwards.
TTCATGCGGGGCAAAGAAAAACGATCGCCTCGAAACGATTTGTTCCAAGACAAAGACGCGATTCGTCTGTGGTTCTATTTCTTTTGTGACTGCTGGGGGACCCGTGGTCGAGACCGGAGGTGAGGCCGCCCAAGTCGGCGCCGCCCACCCTAACTCGTTGAATACAGGCGCGTTTCGCAGAAAGGCCAATTCCGGCCGCTGGAGCGCGTCGAAGGAGAGCAAGATGACTGAACAACTTCAGATGACCCGCCGGACGATGCTTGCCGGCGCTGCCCTGGCGGGCGCGGTTGCGCCGCTTCTCCATACCGCTTCGGCACAGGCGGCCGGCGCCGCCACGGCAGCGGGTGCTGCCCCCGTCGACATCTCGACCCTGCCGCGCGTGAAGGTCGATCTCGTCAAGCCGCCTTTCGTCCACGCCCATGAACAGGTCGCCAAGACCGGACCGCGCGTCGTCGAGTTCACCATGACGATCGAGGAAAAGAAGCTGGTGATCGACCGCGAGGGCACCGAGATCCACGCAATGACCTTCAACGGCTCGGTGCCTGGCCCGCTGTTGGTCGTGCACGAGAACGACTATGTCGAGCTCCGGCTGATCAACCCGGCGACCAACACGCTGCTGCACAACATCGACTTCCACGCCGCAACCGGCGCGCTGGGCGGTGGTGCGCTGACGCAGGTCAACCCGGGCGAGGAAACCACGCTTCGCTTCAAGGCCACCAAGCCCGGTGTCTTCGTCTACCATTGCGCGCCCGAAGGCATGGTGCCCTGGCACGTCACCTCGGGCATGAACGGCGCCATCATGGTGCTGCCGCGCGAGGGCCTGAAGGACGAGAAGGGTCAGCCGTTGACCTATGACAAGATCTACTATGTCGGCGAGCAGGATTTCTACGTGCCGAAGGACGAGGCCGGGAACTACAAGAAGTACGAAACCCCCGGTGATGCCTACGAAGATGCGGTGAAGGCGATGCGCACGCTGACCCCGACCCACATCGTCTTCAACGGCGCGGTCGGCGCGCTGACCGGCGACAACGCCCTGACAGCGGCTGTGGGCGAGCGCGTGCTCGTCGTCCATTCGCAGGCCAACCGCGATACGCGGCCGCACCTGATCGGTGGGCATGGTGACTATGTCTGGGCGACCGGCAAGTTCCGCAACCCGCCGGACCTCGACCAGGAAACCTGGCTCATTCCGGGCGGAACCGCGGGCGCTGCCTTCTACACATTCCGCCAGCCGGGTGTGTACGCCTATGTCAACCACAACCTGATCGAGGCCTTCGAACTCGGCGCTGCCGGCCACTTCAAGGTCACCGGCGATTGGAACGACGACCTCATGACTTCGGTCGTCAAGCCGGCGTCGATGTAGACGGCTGAAGCAAGGTGATTGCGGGGCCGCGATCTGCGCGATCCCGCACGCGAACAAAGGCACGCGCTCGTCAGCGCGTGCCCTTCCCCGGAGGCCTCCCATGACCAGCAACAAGAAATCTGCGGTTTCGCTCCTCTCGCTCGCAGCCCCGGCCGTCCTTTTGGCCGCAATCGGTGGCGTGCTTTCGGCGAAGGTGGGGCTGTTCGACGATCTCAAGGACGGCGTCGACCTGTCGATCAGGCCGCCGGTGACCGTGACGATCGCACCGCGTCAAATGAGCTATCGGGCGGAGGGACACTTCCTGAAGAACGGCTTTGCTGTCGATGCGCCCATCGTCGTTGCGGCGCTCGAGCAGCCGCTCGAGATCATGAAGTACCAGGTGACGCGTCAAGATTTTGAACGCTGCATCGCCGACGGCGCCTGCCAGCAGCCGGAGGGCGGCCATGGTGCCGGCCTGTCGGGCGTGCCGATGACCGGGGTCAACTATACCGACGCGAACGACTATGCGGCATGGCTGACCAGGAAGACCGGCGAAATCTGGCGTCTGCCGACCGACCAGCAATGGGCCTTTGCCGCCGGCTCCAAGTTTCCTGACGATGCGCTCGGGATCGACGGCAGCAAGGAAAATCCGGCGCTGCGTTGGTTGGCAGACTACGAGCGCGAGGCGAGCCGGCAGCGGGCGAAGGACCCGCTGCCGCAGCCTTCGGGCGCTTTCGGCGAGAACGAGTACGGCGTTGCGGACCTGGACGGCAATGTCTGGGAATGGACAGAGACTTGCCACCGCCGCGTGACGATCGGCGACGATGGCGAGGTGCTGAAGGAGCAGCCCGCCTGCGGCATCTTCGTCGTCAACGGCAAGCACCGGGCATCGATGAGCTTCTTCATCCGTGATCCGAAGAGTGGCGGCTGCGCCGTCGGCGTGCCGCCCGATAATCTCGGCTTCCGGTTGGTGCGCGACGGCCGCTGGTATTCGGGCTTCCTCTACGCCTTCGAACGCCGGCTCCAGGGCGCCGGGTAACATGGCGCAGGCAGTGGACCCGCTGGGGCTCGCACCTCTCAACCGGCAAAAGCATGTGGCAATCGCGGTGCTATGGCGTCCTTTGCACATCTGACAGGACGTGCGGCGCCGTGGTCCTTTTGCAGGGTTCCGGGCTGTGCTAGAGCAGAGCAACTCAAACGGCAGGATGCCAAAGTGGCTGCACTCGATCGCACACTCGTCAAATCGCTCCCTCTTTTCCAGAAAATGAGCGATCAGGAACTGGATTCGCTGCTGACGCGCGCCACGGTGCGGCGTGTTCCGCAGAACGAAGCCGTGTTCGAGCAGGGTGCGCAGGCCGACTTCTTCTTCCTGCTGCTGCACGGCCGGCTGAAGGTGACCCAGGTCACCAAGGACGGGCAGCAGATCATCGTCCGGGTCGTCAATCCCGGGGACCTCTTCGGCTTTGCCCGCGCGCTGCAGCGCAGCGACTATCCGGGAACGGCGACAGCCGCGACCGAGAGCCTGGTTCTCGCCTGGCCGACGGAGCTTTGGAACGTCTTCGTCGAGAAGAACCCTCACCTCGCCGTCAACGCCATGCATACGATCGGGCAGCGTCTCGACGAGGCGCATACCCGCATCCGCGAAATGTCGACGGAAGAGGTCGAGCGCCGTGTCGCCCACACGGTTCTCCGCCTTGCGGAGCAGGCGGGCAAGCCGGAAGGCGGCGGCGTCCGCATCGACTTCCCGATCTCGCGCCAGGATATCGCCGAGATGACCGGAACAACGCTGCACACCGTCTCGCGCATCCTCAGCGCCTGGGAAGGGCAGGGCCTCGTCCAGGGCGGACGACAGAAGCTGATGCTCAAGGACATTCCAGGCTTGCGGCGTCTGGCTGAACGGATTGGCAGCTAGAATGGCCGGCCGTACACCAGCGCGCGATCCTGCGACGTTCTTCCACATCGCATGACGGCCATTCACTTGCGAGTGACGAGCTATTGAGAACCCACCCCGCCAATCGCAGGATTGCACAATGTCGACGGGAAGGGATCTTAGATCACGGTTTACGGTGGTTCAGCGTCTACTTTGGAGCGACGATCCCAGGATAGAAGTCACCGTCGCCGCCTTCGTAGTTGCCGCTGTAACCGCCACCGCCGGTTTGGGAGCATGCGGCGAGGCCCAGAACTATTGCCAACAAGATTGTAGCGCGCATTTTTCTACCTTTTTCAGTTCATCGTTCACGACAGGGCTGTCGAAATTCCGTCCTATCATGTGGGGGATCAACCGATATCGGGCAATCCCAATGGCAGGATTTTGCTAGGGTTTTTCCGCGCGCACAGCGTAGCGATGCTGGGACTGCCGTGCCAGACCCTTGAAGACATTCCAGTTCTTGGCCTGGGTGCGATGGATTTCGCGCAGGTCCCTGTCGACCGTGATGTCGACGAAGCCGGCCTTCTGCAACAGTTCGACGACGGCCTCGGCGTGGGCGCCCTTGGAGAAATGCACGCGGGAGAGAATGCTGCGATGCGTCGCCATCATCTGCGGTGAACCGGTCGGCGTTTCCGCCCTGAAGAGGCCGAGGCGTTGTCCCCAGGCGCTGAGCTTCGAGAACAGCCGCTCGAGTGCCGTCGAGTTGACGAAGTCGCCGTCGACGACGAGCAGCGTGCCGCCCGGCTTCAGCACGCGCAGCCATTCGGCAAAGGCTGCGGCCGGATCGACGAGTGTCCACACCAAGTGCCGGTTGACGATCACATCGTAATGGCCGTCGGGCTCCATGGTATTTTCGGCGTCGCCGAGGGCAAAGCGGATCGAGCGGCCACGATTGCGGGCCTTTTCGCGGGCGCGTTCGAGCATGGGTTCGGCCCAATCCAGGCCCTGCACCTTGAAGCCGAGTTCGTCGAGCAGGTGCGAGATGACGCCCGTCCCGCTGGCAAGGTCCAACGCGGCGCGGCCGGCGCCAGGTCCGAGGTGGCGTAGAAACAACGCGTGCCAGGCAGCGCGCTCCTCCTCCGAGAAGATCTCATGTCCCGGTGACAGATCGAAAGTTGCGGCGCGCTCCGACCAGTAGGCCTTGATTTCATCCCGCAGGTTGTAGTTCTGCCGATCCGTTACATCGCTCATGTCGACACCGCCGTCTCTGTTTGGAGGCGTTCTAAAAGATAAATGTTGACTAATAAAGTCATGAAACATTAGATCGCGTCGATTTTCCCAGCGGAGCAGAAAACAATGCGGTTTTTCAACAGGGTGGCTGCGGCCGCCACGGGCTTTTGCGTGCTTTTTTCAACGGCAGCCTTCGCTGATGTCGTGACGCTGAAAGACGTGACCGGCCGCGATGTCGAGGTCAATGTACCGGTCGAGCACGTGATCCTCGGCGAAGGGCGCCAGATCTATTTCCTCGGTGCGCTCGACCGTGACGAGCCGTTCAAACGCGTCGTCGGCTGGCGTGACGATCTCTCCAAGGCTGACCCGGAAAGCTACGCCGCCTATCTCGCGAAATACCCTGATGTCGCCAAGCTGCCGACCTTCGGCGGCATGAAGGACGGCACTTTCGACATCGAGCAGGCGGTCGCGCTGAAGCCCGATGTCGTCTTGATGAATGTCGATGCCAAGACCGCAACGGAGGAGGCTGGCTACATCGAAAAGCTCGCCAAGGTCGGCATCCCGCTCGTCTATGTCGACTTCCGCGAAAAGCCGATGGAAAACACCGAGCCGAGCATGCGTGTGATGGGCAAGCTGCTCGGCAAGGAAGAGAAGGCCGAAGAATTCATCAAGTTCCGCGCCGAAAGCATCGCCAAGGTGACCGACGTTTTGGCGAAGGCCAACCCGAAGAAGCCGCTGGTCTTCGTCGAGCGCGCCGGCGGTTATTCCGACGATTGCTGCATGTCCTTCGGCAACGAGAATTTCGGCAAGATGGTCGAATTCGCCGGCGGCGTGAACATGGCCAAGGACATCATTCCCGGCACCTTCGGCACGGTCAATCCGGAGCAGATCATCGCTGCGAACCCGGACCAGATCATCGTCACCGGCGGCAACTGGCAGGGTTACGTGCCGGGCGGCGCCTGGGTTGGGGTCGGTTATGGCGCGGATGTAAAGGAAGCGGCCCGCAAGCTCGAAAACCTGACCAAGCGCCCGGCCTTTACCGGCGTCCAGGCGGTCAAGGACGGCCAGGTCCATGCCATTTGGCACCAGTTCTACAACAATCCCTACCAGTTCGTCGCGATCCAGCAGATCGCCAAGTGGCTGCATCCGGATCTCTTCGCCGACCTCGACCCGGAAGCGACGTTCAAGGAGCTGCATGAGCGCTTCCTGCCGCTTCCCTATGAGAGCGGCTACTTCGTTTCGCTGACGGCCAGCAAGTAAGCAGATCGACAGCCGGAGGAGGGGAGGTCTCTACGGCGCCGCGCGTCTTATTAGACGCGCAAAGGTCGCCGTAGCACTTTGAATTGCTGCATGTTTTCGTCCTTAAATCGCATGCGATTTAAAAAAAACAGCAGCAGCGTCGCGATCGAAAGGAATGAGAATGCCGATCTTCAGGAAAATCGCGTCGGCGATGATCGCCGCCATAGTGCTGGCGGCTCTGCCGGCTAGTGCTGCGGAAATCATCGACGTTACCGGCCGCCGGGTCGAAATCGCGCTGCCCGCCAAGCGCGTGCTGCTGGGCGAGGCGCGGCAGATCCATGTCGCGGCGGCGCTGAAAGGCGAGCATGTCTTCGACACGATCGTCGGCTGGCGCGACGACCTCGTGAAAAAGGACCCGGATTCCTACGCCGCCTATGTCGAGCGCTTCCCCGAGATCGAGAAGCTGCCGCGTTTCGGCTATATCCCTTCAGGCGATTTCAGCCTCGAAGCGGCGATCGCGCTGAAGCCCGATGTGCTGACCCTGAACCTCGAGGCTGAGAAGGCTGTCGAGGAATCGGGCTTCATCGAAAAGGCGGCGGCTGCCGGCATCGCCGTCGTCTATCTCGATTTCCGCGTCGATCCGGCTGCCAACAGCGAGAAATCGGTCGAAATCCTCGGCCAACTCTTCGGCGCCGAGGCAAAGGCGCGTGAATTCATCGAATACCGCAATGCCCAGATCGCGTTGGTGACGGACCGCCTGAAGAAGGCGGGGGCAATCGCACGCCCGAAAGTCTTCATCGAGCGCTCTCCCGGTATCACCGGCGACGTCGTCTGCTGCCGAACCTTCGGTCCGGCGAATTTCGGCAAGATGGTGGAAGAGGCCGGCGGCCACAATATCGGTTCGGACGTGATCAAGGGCACCTTCGGCGACCTCAATCCTGAGCAGCTCATCGTCAGTGATCCCGATCATGTCATCATCACCGGCAGCAACTGGTCGGCGGAATCCGATCTCAACCAGTTCGTCAGCGTCGGCCGTGGCGCCGATGCGGCGGCGGCTGAGGAGCGTCTGCGCGGCCTGATGCAGCGCCCGGGCTTTCCCGGCCTGAAGGCGGTGAAGGAAGGTAACGTGCACGCCGTCTGGCATCAGTTCTACGGCGCGCCTTACGAGTTCATTCCGATCCAGCAGTTTGCCAAATGGTTCCAGCCGGAGCTTTTTGCCGACATCGACCCGGACCGGACTTTCCGCGAGTTTCACGAGAAGTTCCTGCCGGTGACCTATCGCCCGGGCTACTTCGTCTCGCTTCCGAAGGATGGTGAATGATGGTTGCCATGACTGACCAGATTTCCGGCGTTGAGGGACGGGGGCGCTATCGCGCGCTCGTCCTGCGCCGTTTGGTGCTGATCTTCTGTCTCGTCGGCGCGCTGTTTGCGTCCGTCGCGGTCGACATGGCGCTTGGCCCTGCAAATTATCCGCTTGCCGATGTGCTGACGGCGCTGTTCCGGTCGGAAACCGTGAGCGACCAGCTCCGGGTGGTGATCTGGGACATCCGCATGCCGATCGCGCTGATGGCCGTGACGGTCGGCGCCTCGCTGTCGGTCGCCGGCGCGCAGATGCAGACGATCCTCGCCAACCCGCTGGCAAGTCCGTTCACGCTCGGCATCTCCGCCGCTGCCGGTTTCGGCGCGGCCCTCGGCCTCGTTGCCGGCGTCGCGGTCTTTCCGGTTGCGGTCCAGTACATGGTGCCGATCAACGCCTTCCTGATGGCGATGCTGGCGGCGCTCTTCATCCACTTCGCCTCCACCATGCGCGGCGTCACAGTGGAAACGATCGTGCTGCTCGGCATCGCGCTCGTCTTCACCTTCAATGCTGCGCTGTCGCTGCTCGAATACCTCGCCTCCGAGCAAGCGCTGGCCGCGGTCGTGTTCTGGACGATGGGCAGCCTCACCAAGGCAACCTGGCCGAAGGTCTGGATCACCGGCGCCGTGCTGCTGTTCGCCTTGCCGCTTTTTGCACGGCACGCCTGGGCGCTGACGGCGCTTCGGCTCGGCGACGACAAGGCGGCGAGCTTCGGCATCAATGTTCGCCGGCTAAGGCTCGAGGCGATGATGACCGTCAGCCTGCTTGCGGCGATCCCGGTCTCCTTCGTCGGCACGATCGGTTTCGTCGGTCTCGTCGGGCCGCATATCGCCCGCATGCTGGTCGGCGAGGATCAGCGCTTCTTCCTGCCGGCCTCGGTGCTCTGCGGCGCGCTGCTGCTTTCGGTCACCTCGGTCGTCAGCAAGATGCTGATTCCCGGCGCGGTGCTGCCGATCGGCGTCATCACCGCGCTCGTCGGCGTGCCCTTCTTCTTCGTGCTGATTTTCACCAACAGGAGGCGTGCATGGTAAGCCTGACGCTGGAAAAGGTTGGTGCGAACTATGGCCGGCGCGTGGTGCTGTCGGACGTCAATACAGGTGTCCTTAGGGGCGGTGGCCTGACGGCGGTGATCGGTCCCAATGCCGCCGGCAAGTCGACGCTGTTCAAGCGCATCGCAAGCCTGACGTCCGGGCCCGGCACCGTCCACCTTTCGGACACGTCCAAGGGGCCCGAGGGCATCTGCTACATGCCGCAGGATACCGGCGCCAATGCCGTGCTCACCGTCTACGAGTCGGTGCTTCTGTCGGCCAAGCAGGGTTCCGGCTGGAAGGTGAAGGACGCCGAACTCGCCGAGATCGACCGGGTGCTCGGCGAGCTCCGGATCGCCGACCTCGCCTTTCGCGGCCTCGGCGAGCTTTCCGGTGGCCAGCGCCAGCTTGTCTCCATAGCCCAGGCCCTGGTGCGCAAGCCCGAAGTGCTGTTGATGGACGAGCCGACCTCGGCGCTTGATCTCTTCCGCCAGATCGAGGTACTCGGCTTCATGAAGCGCCTGTCGGCGCAGTCGGGCATGGCGGTGCTGATCGCGCTGCACGACCTGAACCATGCGCTGCGCTACTGCGACGACACGATCGTCATCAGCGGCGGCTCGGTGCTGGCGAGCGGCCCGACCCATGAGGTCATCACCGCGGACATGCTGCGCTCGGTCTACCGCGTCGAGGCGCGTGTGGAGGCTTGCTCCATGGGGCGTCCGGTCGTCATCGTCGACGAGTCGCTTTAGGCGCCAGAACAATTCCATGAGAATTTGAAGCGGTTTCCGTCTGGAACGGCACCAATTCAAGAGGCTGGAAAGCACTTCGCCGCCGAGGCGGCGAAGTGCGGCTTCTGAGATCAGGTCGGCTTGTGCCCCTTCAGGCCGTAGAAGGCGATATAGGCATAGCAGGCGACGGGCATCAGGAAGGCAAGGTGGATGCCGATGTTGTCGGCAAGGCCGCCCTGAACGAGCGGCAACAGCGCGCCGCCGACGATTGCCAGGCACAGGATGCCGGAGCCCTGGCTCGTATATTTCCCGAGGCCGTAGAGCGCCAGGCTGAAGATCGTCGGGAACATGATCGAGTTGAAAAGCCCGATCGCCAGAACCGACCACATGGCAACGCTGCCGCCGGCAAAGACGGTTAGCAGCAACAGCACGATCGCTGCGACTGCGTTGAAGGCCAACGCCTTGCCGTCGTCGACGAAGCGCATCGCAACCGCGCCGATGAACCGGCCGACCATCGCTCCGCCCCAGAAATACATCACATAATGGGCGGCTTCGGCCTCGGAGAGGCCGGCAATGTCGGGCTGGTTCAGGAAGTTGACGAGGAAGCTGCCGATACTGACCTCCGCGCCGACATAGACGAAGATGCCGATGGCGCCGAGGACCAGGTGGCGGTAGTGCCAGGCCGACTTGCCGTCGGTGATCGGCTCGATCTCGTCATGCACTTCGACGGTCGGCAGCTTCAGGGCGGCGAAGAGCGCCGCAAGCAGCAGGAAGGCGGCGGCAAGAAGCAGGTAGGGCATCTTGACCGCGCTTGCTTCGGCGAGCCTCAGCGCGTCGAGCTGCTCCGGCGTCGCGCCGGCAGTGGCGACGACAGCAGCCGACAGGATCAACGTTGCACCGAACATCGGGGCCAGCGTCGTGCCGAGCGAGTTGAAGGCCTGGGTCAGGGTCAGACGGCTCGCGGCCGTATCCGGCGGACCAAGCACGGTCACGTAAGGGTTGGCCGAAACCTGCAGCAGCGTGATGCCGCTCGCCAGCACGAAGAGAGCACCGAGGAACAGCGCATAGATGCGAAAGCTTGCCGCCGGGACGAACAGCGCGCAGCCGATGGCGGCGATGACGAGGCCGAGCACGATCCCCCATTTGTAGCTGATGCGCTTGACGAGCGCGCCGGCGGGCAGCGAGACGATGAAATAGGCGCCGAAGAAGCAGAATTGGATCAGCATCGACTGCGTGTAGTTGAGCGAGAAGACGTTCTTCAGATGCGGGATCAGAATGTCGTTCAGGCACGTGATGAAGCCCCACATGAAGAACAGTGAGGTGAGCGCGAAGAGGGCAAATCGATAGCCCGTCGCGTCCGGTGACGCGGATGAGGCCGCGCGCGTGGGCTCAGCGCCCTTGGTGATGATACCTGCCAATGGTTTAACCTCATGATGTCGTTGACGCCGGAGCTTGGGGCCTTGGGAGGGCGTCGCATTGGACGCGCCGGCGGCAGCCGTTGATCTTCACTTGGGAGCACGAAGATATCCGGTTGCGCGGCGCTTATACCGCGCGCACAGGGCTTTGACAGTGTGAAAGGTAGGATTTCCCCGGTCGCAGGCCGGCTATCGGTCAGAGCGTGGCCAGTTCGCGATTGGTAAGTGTGCCGACATGGGCCCGTTTGATGTCGAGCTTCCGTTCGAGCGCCGCCATGATGTCCTCGCTGAACTCGATCGATGTCAGTTCGGCGATTTCAGGCAGTGCTCCCGGGGTAAAGACGTTGACCTCAACGAGCTTGTCGCCGACCACGTCGAGACCGACGAGGAACATGCCGTCGCGCACCAGCTTCGGCCGCATCTGCTCGGCCACCGCGAGCATTTCCGGCGTGACGACGGCGGCGACGGGCCTGCCGTTGACATGCATGTTGGAACGTAGCTCACCTTCCGCCGGGACGCGCCGAACCGCAGCGTAGGTATCGCCGCGTTTGAGCGGCCGGCCGTTCATCAGGAACAGCCTGACGTCGCCTTCCGTTGCTGCCGGCAGATATTCCTGCGCGATCACATAGCCCATCTCGCTGACCGCCTCGAAGATCTGGTTGAGGTTCGTCTCGTGGCTGGAGCTAACCTTGAAGACGTTCTTGCCGCCGGAGCCCTGCAGCGGCTTCAGAATGACACCTTCCGGGTGCTCGTCGACAAAGGCCCTGATCTCCTCAATATGCTTCGAGATCAGCGTGGTCGGCCGAACCATCTCGGGAAAGTCCTGGAGATAGAGCTTGTTCTGCGCCCGCGTGAGCCCGTCGGGATCGTTGACGACGATTGCCCCGCGCTCGGCCGCAAGCCGCCCGAAAATCACGCCCGCCTGGGTGGCCCAGGGGCGCGGACCGGCGTCTTCCGACGGGTCGCTTCTCAAAAACAGAACGTCGACGTCGGCGATGTCCAGCGTCTCACGCCGCGTGGCGCCGCTCCGCAACGCGGCGATGAAGGTTTCGGCCTTGCGCGGCTTCGCCGCGCCGAGGTTGAGGGCGTGGATCATCAGGCGGCCATCGGGCCTCAGGATGAAATCACCAGGGGTGACGTAGACGATCTCGTGGCCACGGGCGAGTGCCGCAAGCGCAAGCGATGTCGTCGCATAGACCGTCTCTTCGCCCTCGATGGAGTTGACGAAAAAGGCGATGCGCATTCAGTTTCCTACTCTGCGACCATGTCGAGCGGGGTAATTCCCCTCTGGGCTCGCTGAAGTCGGTCGCGCGCTTTGACGTCATCGAGGAAAATAGGGCGAATGGCCGCGGCACCAAGGAGGCCGCGCAAATTGAGTTCCTGGATCGCACCGAAATGCGACGCGGCGATCTTGCCCATCCAGAAGGGCTCGAGACTGCCGCCGTCGGCGAGATGCTCGAGAAGCTGCAACAGGCCGCGCAGGTAGATCGCGTCCTTGACCAGCCCGCCGCCGCGATAGATGCGCAGCGTAATGTTGAAGGCCTCTGTGGTGCCGAAGCCGTGGCCGTCGACGAGCAGCCGGTAGGTCTCCGGAAACAGTGCGCCGTCAAGCAGGGCCGCGCAGCCGACGACTCTCGCCGCAAGCACCCGCAGCCGGTCCGCGGTCATGCCGGCACTCAAGTATTCGGCGAAAACGGCAAGCCCTTCCTGCATGCCTTCGTAACCGGCAAGCCCTGAGCGGAGGATCCGGAGGCCCTGGGCCGAGCCGTTGAAATAGGTCAGCAGGTGCACGCCGACCTCGTGGCTGAGCAGCGCCTCGACGCGATCGGGGTCGAGTGCCGAGCTTCTGGCGATCAGCAGTTGACCGCGCGAGACGAGCAGGCCGGCTGGCAGGTCGTCGCGAATTTCGACGGACGCGGTGAAATCGGCGGACTGGCGCCGATAGGCTGATATCATCGCCTGGGCTCGCTCCCTTATGTAGTCGCAGTCGCGCTTGTTGCCGGATGTCGGAGACGAGGCGCCATCGGCTGCGGTGCGCGCGAGGATGTCGGACGCGGCGTTGAGAAGGTCGCTTTCCACCGGGCCGTAGAGTGCGCGGCCGAGTTCGACGAATTTGCGGGTCTCGCGCGCGGATATCATCGAGAGCTGCAGATCGACCTCCTGCTGCTTTTCCCGATAGAGGGCATAAAGCAGCGGATCTTCGAGGTGTTCGAAGTTGAGGGTGAAGAGTTTGCGCTTGGCCGTTTCGATCTGCAGCGCCAGCGGCCGATAGTAGAGGCGGGGACTTCGGGAAAAGCCGCTCGACGCGAATTCCGCCCAGGCGGTTTCGGCGTTGATCGGCGTCACCGCGAGCAGGAAATCGAAGCTCGAGGCGATCTCGTCGATGCCGCGGTCGGCACGCACGACCGCGTCGACGAAGGCTTTCCGGCCAAGGGCGCGATGCGTCGGTAGCCGGAAGTCATCGGACCGCGCGCGGGCGAAGGCCGCAACGGCGCGGAGCCCAGCATCGAAGACGCTCGCAACCAGCCGCTCGCGCAATTGCGGATAGATGCGGCGGGTGCCCGGCTCGCAGTAGATGGGGGCAAAACGCACGGTGAGATGGGGATAGTCGAGCGCCAGGGTCTTTCGGCCTGCCCGTGCCTCCGGTTGCCGCTCGACAAGCGTCACATGCGGGGTCCGGAACTTTCCCTCGATCGTCGCAGCGGTCTCGATCAGTGCTTTCGCGGCAACCTGCTCGGCGCCGCTTAGCCCGGCGACGACCTCGATCAGGAAGGGCGGCAGGAACGGCGCGTCCTTGGCCGGCGGGTCATCGCTTTCGAGCTCGGCAAACTCGAGAACGATGAACATGCCCTGCCGCTCTTCGATCACGCGGCCGACCCGCTCGATGACGACGGCGGCGATATCGACGCTCGGAGCCAGCAGATAGGCGGCATTCGCCTGGGCGATATCGCGCGCGACCGGCTGCTGGTGCTCGGCTGCGATATGGACGCAGAGGAAGGGAAGCAGGCGGTCGATGTGCAGCCGTCCACCCTCGCCGAAGTCCCGTCGCACGGCGCGACCATCCTTCAGTCGGGCAATGGCTTCATCGAGCCACTCCGGGTCAGGGCTCGCGCGCATGGGTCTCCCGTCCGTCATCGCTGCCTCGCGAGCGCCTCGGTCAGGATCGGAACGAGTGATCCGACCAGTGTGCGCAGCGACCTCAGCGCTTCGAGGTCTGGCTTGCCGGTCCACTCGTCCATGAAGGTCTTCTTGAACTCGATCGCGATCGCGCAGCCCGTATCGGGAAAGTGCTCGTGGATGAAGCGCGTCTGTTCTCCGCGTCCCTGGAAGGCAATGTTTTCACGCACATCCACAGGCCGACCCGCGAGCGTGGTGGCGCTGATGGCAGCGACCAGCGTATCGATCACGTCGGCCCATTTGGCCCGATCCATGGAGGAGGTTCCGATGTTGATCTCGGGTGCCTCGGCGATATCGGCCGGTTCGGCCTCCGGCCCCTGCCGCCGATGGTTGTAGCTGTGTATGTCGAGCACGATGAAGCGCTGATGGCGGCGCTCGATCGCCGTCAGCATCGACCGGAGCATGGCATAGTATTCGTCATGGACGGCAAGGGATGTTTCGATCAACTCCGCAGGCGGCTGCTCCCGCCAGACGGAAAGACCCCAGGCCTGTGCGGGCTGGAGGTAGACGGCGCCTACGCGGGCACGATTGATATCGACCTCGAAGCGCGAGCGATGGACGACGATGCGGTTGGCAAGGTCCCGGATGATGAATTCGGTGAACGGGTCCTCCTCGCGCAGCCTTTCTTCCTCCGTCAACGCCACCAGCGCCCGGGCATCGCTGCGCATGGCATGCCCATTGTGGATCGCGGTGCCGACGATCGGTCCATCGCCGCGATTTACGGTCCACCAGGCGTTCTCCGTGGCTGAACGGAACTGTTCCGTCGGCTCGCGTTGCATGTTCGCTCCCGCATGCCCTCACTATGGGCGCTTCGGGAATGCAACTCCCGGGCACGCCCGAGAGTTCCGCAAAGATTCAAAATTCCATGGCAGATCAGTCCGGTTCGGGGTGCCGTTCTCGGTTCCCGCTTCAGCGCGATGACACCCCGATTTCGCCGAGGATCCATTGGCGGAAGGCGCTGATCTTCGGTGAATTGCGCCGCGTCTCCGGGTAGACCAGCCAGTAGGCATGGTCGTCGTTGCAGAGAAGATCGAAGGGCTGGACGAGGCGCCCATCGGCCAGCTCGGCGGCGAAGAACGCCGGCGTCAGGATCGCCACGCCCTGGCCGGCCGTGGCGGCGTTGCCCTCATAGGCCTGCGCGCCCATGCTGGCGCCGGGACGACTGGAAAGCCCCTCGGCAGGCACATTCGCGGCCGCAAACCATTTCGCCCACCAGGGATCGCCGGGATCGAGCAGCGGCAGACGCAACAGATCGGCCGGCTCCTTCACCCCGCCGATACTGGCCGCAAGGTTCGGGCTGAGCATAGGGGTGAAGTCGGCGTTGATCAGCCGGTGCGCCACAAGCCCCGGCCAATCGCCGCGGCCGGAGCGAATGCCGATATCGACCTCCTCGCGGCTGAAGTCCACCAGGTGAGGCTCCGTTTGAAGGCGGACGGCAAGGGAAGGGTGGGCGATCTGAAAGGAGCCAAGACGCCGCGCCAGCCAATTGGAGGCGAACGTGGCGATCGTGCTGATGACAAGCGTTCCCTGGGCGCCGCCGCGCGCCGTGACATAGGCTTCGCTGAGCTGCTCGAAGGCCTGCGTGACCGCCGGAGCGAGCCGCTGTCCGACTTCTGTCAAGGCAATCTGCCGCGGTCGGCGCAAAAACAAGGGCGCGCCGACCCGATCCTCGAGAACCTTGATCTGATAACTCACCGCGGCCTGCGTCGTGCCGAGCTCGGTTGCGGCCTTCGTGAAGCTTCCATGCCGGGCGACCGCCTCGAAGACGCGGATCGCCGTCAATGGTGGAAGCGGAAGTGTCTTATGCATTAAATGGCCTTATGCATGGTAAGCGATATTCGATTGGAAGGTGATGCCGCTCGTAACCATTTTCAAGATCCGTCCATTAGACGGATTGATGAAGAGGATGACGGCTATGACAACCATTCAAGTACGTAGTTTTTCGTCGACAAACGATTTTTCCGCGCGCTCCTGGCTGGCGTTTCTGTTCGCTCGAAAGCGTCGTGCGCTCGAGGTCGTCGATGTCAGAGACCTGTCGGATCACCTGAAACGGGACATGGGCTTCCTCGATGGCAACCGCCCCGACGCGAAAGACCTCCCGACCGCTTGAATACTTTCGACCTGGGCGAGCCTCCCATCGCCCAGGTCCACCAATGCCAAGGGCATGACACCGCCGCCGCCTCCTTCCTCCGTTACACTACCCCTGCACTCGCAGCTCCGACGTCCGCCAAAAGCGGAGCAGTTTTTCATCTCTCGCTCGCTCTTTGGGTCAGAATTCCTTTAATCTACTATTTGAGTGGATAATCTCGGAAGGCTCGGTCAGGAATCGAGCTGGGCAGAAACGCCCTCCGGTCGGCGCAGGTTTGCGTTGATCGGCTGAAAATGAGGTCCGAGATGAGTATGCTGCGGCAATTTGAGCGTTTGAGCGCAATTCGCGAGGTCCTGCAGGGCCGTTTGGAACTGCACGAGGCGCGGGACTGTTTCGGCTTCGACGATGTCGAGGACGGCACGGCCAATGAGCTCAGGGACCGCATCGCCGAACTCTCCGATGAAATCTCGACCTTAAGAAGTCGTTGCGACCGATACGAAAGCTTCGGCCGTCAATGACCAACCCGAAAGGCGGCAGCACGTCGCCGATGAATGGACCATCCCCATGACCTTGCATGTGAATTCACGCGTCGCGGATCACGCGATCAATCCGCTTTTTCTCGAACGCTGGTCGCCGCGGGCCTACTCGGGCGAAGAGATTTCCGAGGCCGAACTGTTCGAAATCCTGGAGGCCGCCCGCTGGGCGCCATCAGCCTACAATGCCCAGCCCTGGCATTTCGTCTATGCCCGCCGCGGCGGACAGGACTGGGAGAAGCTGCTCGGTCTTCTGAACGAGTTCAACCGCAGTTGGGCAAAGGAGGCTTCGGCCCTCATCTTCGTGCTGTCGAAAACCTCCCTGCTGCCGCCAGGCGCCAGCAAGGAGGTGCCTTCCTACACCCATTCCTTCGATACGGGCGCCGCCTGGGGCGCACTCGCCCTGCAGGCGGCCCATTCCGGCTGGCAGGCGCACGGCATGGCCGGCATCGACTACGACCGCGCGCGGGCCGAACTCGAAGTTCCTGAAAACTACCGGATCGAGGCTGCCGTCGCGATCGGACGCCTCGGCGATAAGGCTCTGCTTCCGGAGGCTCTGCAACAGCGCGAGCAACCAAGCCCGCGCAAAGCCCTCTCCGAAATCGTGTCTGAAGGGCGCTTCGTGGCCGGCTAAGCTTCGGCAGACTTGGACGGGGAGCGGGGGTACATTGCCGGCCCGCTCTCCTCAGCGATCGTCCGTTTCATCCTTGCTCGTCGCGTTCAGCGCCTGAACGCTGATGGCCGCGACGAGGCCGGTCAGGACGATGCCGGAAAAGCCTATCACCAGAGCCAGCAGCCGTGCGCCCAGGTGTTTGGGCGTGATGTCGCCGTAGCCGATCGTCAGCCCGGTGACGAAGGTGAAATAGAGGGATTCATCGAGCCGCCATTCCTCGATGCGGCCAATGATGACACCGCATCCGGTCATCACGATCAGGATTGCGGAGAAGATCGGCCAGAGCACCTGAAGTTGCTGGTAGAGATTGGAGAAGAACAGGCGCCGCATTCTTTTTGAATGGCTCCTGCGATGAGATTTCGCCACGCAACCCTCCCTCTCGCCAGGTAGGAAGCCCGCCGTGCTAACGATTCCGTACGCCTGCGACGGTCCGCCTTGGCTTCGCTCCCTGCCGCCGAAATCCCCTCTCGGCCCGGCACCCGCAGTCCTCAAGATATCCGCAAGTCGAGCAGCCTGCCAGCGTCTGCTTTGGTAGGCGACAAGTGATGCCCGAAGTGTGGCTGAGGCGTTCCTTGCAACGGATTTTACCCAGTGCTATCGCTTTAGAATAACTTCATGAAAGCTCCTGCCAGAGGATAGTCCGGATGGCATCGAACGAGCATTCGCCTGTCGGCGACGGTCGCGGTGCCACTGCGGGTTTCCGGCTCGACGTGACTGCAGGTCTCACGGCCGCTGCCGTGGTTCTGCCAAAGGCGATGGCCTATGCCACGGTCGCCGGTCTGCCTGTCAGTGTCGGTCTCTACACCGCCTTCGTGCCGATGATCATCTACGCGCTTCTCGGCACGTCCCGGGTGCTGAGCGTCTCGTCGACCACGACCCTTGCCATTCTCGCCGGAACACAGCTCGGCCTTGCCGTCCCGGATGGCGATCCCGGCAAGTTGATAACGGCAACCGCGACGCTGACGGCGATGACCGGTGGGCTTCTCATCCTGGCTTCGCTTCTCCGCTTCGGCTTCGTCGCCAACTTCATCTCCTCGCCGGTCCTGATCGGCTTCAAGGCCGGCATCGGCCTCGTCATCGTGCTCGACCAGGTGCCGAAGCTGCTTGGCCTTCACTTCACCAAGGAAGGCTTCTTCCGGGATATCCTGAGCATCGCCGGCCATCTGTCCGAGACCTCGCTACTGACGCTTGCAATTGCGGCTGCGGCGCTGGTGGCGCTTCTTGCGATGGAGCGGCTCTGGCCGCATTCGCCGGCGCCGCTTCTGGCGGTGGCTGCAGGCATTGCGCTTTCCTGGTTCGCCGGCCTCGAGGCGCTCGGTGTCTCCACCGTCGGCTTCATCCCGCAGTCTCTGCCTTCGATCACGCTTCCGAGCCTCGGTCTTGCTCAGGAGCTTCTGCCCGGCGCGCTCGGCATCGCCTTGATGAGCTTCACCGAGACCATCGCCGCCGGACGTGCATTTGCCGCCCCCTCCGACCCGCCGATCAGGGCGAACCGTGAATTACTGGCAACCGGCGCTGCAAATCTCGGCGGCGCGCTTTTCGGCGCCATGAGCGCCGGCGGCGGAACATCACAGACGGCCGTCGTGCGTGCCGTCGGTGGACATTCGCAGGTGGCGTCGCTGGTCACCGCGGCGGCAGCGGCTGCCACGATGCTGGTGCTGGCGCCCATGCTGGGTCTGCTGCCGCAGGCGGTCCTGGCGGCAATCGTCATCGTCTATTCGATCGGGCTTATCAAACCGGCGGATTTCTGGTCGGTCCGCAAGGTCCGGCGAATGGAGTTTCAGTGGGCGCTGGCGGCTTTCCTCGGCGTGCTGCTCTTCGGGACGCTGCAGGGCATCATCGTCGCGATCGTGCTTTCCTTCATCGGACTGGCCCGCCAGGCGGCATCGGCGAAGGTCTATGTCGTCGGCCGCAAGCGCGGCACCGATCGGCTCCGGCCGCTGTCGCCGGATCATCCTGACGACGAGACCTTCGAAGGGCTGCTGATCCTTCGGCCGGAGAGGCGCCTGTTCTTTGCCAATGCACAGCAAGTGGCAGACCAGGCGCAGATGCTGGTCGCCAAGCACAAGCCCAAGGTTCTCGTGCTCGACATGAGCCGGGTCTTCGATATCGAATATTCCGCGCTGCAAATGATGACGGAGGGCGAGCGTCGCATCAGCGAGCACGGGGTCACCGTCTGGCTGGCCGAGCTGAACCCGGATGTGCTCGCCTATGTGCGGGCCTCCGGTTTTGCCGATCAGCTCGGCCCCGATCGCCTGTTCGTCAACACGCGCACAGCCCTTCAGCACTATCTGGCGAGCATCGCTCCGGCAGCGGCCTGATTCACTCCGCGATCAATTCTCCGGTGCCGCCAAATGCCGGCGGGAAGTCGCGATACTTGGGCAAGCCGTCCTTCATCGGCAGCACCGTCTCCTGATAGTTGACGTGGAGCGCGGGTTTGAACGGCAGTGCCGGGATGACCGCAGCAAAGACGTCCGTCACGCCCCAGAGCGGATGCTCGGTCATGAGGTGACCGCCGCAGGCCTTGCACCATTTGCGCACGCTCGTCGCGGTCTTCTGGTAGCCGACAAGATTGTCCGCGCCCTTGACGATGCGGACCTTCTCCGGCGGCCAAAGCGTGAAGGCATTCACGGGTCCCGCCGACCACGTCCGGCACGAATTGCAATGGCAGAAGCCCATGGCGGCCGGATCGCCGCTCACTTCGATCTCGACTGCGCCGCAGAAGCACTTTCCGTTGTAGCTGCCGTTCGCTGCCATGACTGTCTCCTTTCGGTTCGCGTCATCCGGAGAATGGGCTCTCGCGGATGGCCGATATGAACCCAAGCCTGAGCGTGTCACGCCTGATCCTGAGGTCAACGCCTCCTTTCGAGCTAGGTCCTATAGCCGGTTACCGGATGAGGCTTTGCTGCAGCACGATGCGAGCCGACAAACCGCCGCCCTGCCGGTTGCGGAGCTCGAGCTCCGCGCCGGTACGATCCAGCGCCCGTTCGACGATGCTGAGGCCCAGGCCGCTGCCGACCGATGTCTTGAAGCGGCCGCGGAAGAAGCGCTCGGTCACGTGCGGCATCTCCTCGTCGGGAATGCCAGGGCCTGTGTCGTTGATCACAATGACGAGGCGGCCGGCCGCCATCTCGCAGGTGCAGGAGACTGTTGCGCCAGGCGGCGAATGGTTGATCGCATTTTCCAGGAGGTTGCGCGCCGCCAGGCGAAACAGGTCCGGATCCATCTCGATCTTCACACCGAAGAGGTGCGGGTCGATGGCGACGTCGACCCGGTGAGCCTGGCCGGCGAGTTCGGTCCGAAGACCTGTCAATATTTCACCGGCATTGAAGGCTCCTGCTGGCTTGGCACTCTCGGAGGCCTCGACGGAGGCGATGTCGAGCAGTTGCCGCACCAGCTTGCCGGTCCGGTCGACCCCGGCGACAATCTGGCCGAGCGCCTTTTCACGGATCTCGCCGTCGTCGCTGGCAAGCGCGACCTGGGCTTGCGTCTTGAGGCCGGCCAGAGGCGTGCGCAGTTCGTGGGCGGCAAAGGCGATGAAGTTCTGTTCGCGCTCGCGGGCACCGGCGACGCGGGCGAAGAGGCCGTTCAGCGATTTCAACACCGGGCTGATTTCGCGCGTCGTGCCCACGTCTTCGATCGCGTGCAGATTCGAAGCCTCGCGCGCGGCGAGATCGCCCGCAAGTTTCCGGAGCGGTGCCAGCCCGCGCCCGACGCTGAGCCAGATCAAGACGGCCAGAAGGGGGATGATCAGCAGCGCCGGTAGCAGCAACCCCTTGACCAGATCGTTGACCAGCCGGTCGCGGATGCGAAGGTTGTCGCCGACGAGGACGCGTACGCCGAGGCTGGCATTCTCGACCGCGAAAACCCGCCAGGTCTCACCGTTGATGACGGTTTCCGAGAAGCCCATCGCATGCGGCGCGAGCGTCGTGTCGGGAGCGCTGTCCGACTTGCCGATCAGCGTGCCGTCCAGCGACCAGATCTGGCAGGAGAGCTGCCGGTCGTAGTGCGGGTGCTCCAGAATCGGAATCTTGATCGCGCTCTGCGCCGGACGGTTGGCGTCACCGTCGCCTTCCTCCTTCATCATGTCTGGGCTGACGATCAGCGAATTCACCATGCGCGCGGCCTCCATCAGCCGCGCGTCGAGCACACGCTCCACCTCGGCGCGCGTGCTGAGGAAGATCCACACCGTCGCTGACAGCCACAGCAGTCCTGTCGTGATCAACAGTATGGCGAAGAGGCGGGTGCGCAGCGACCGCATCAGCCGGCCCCACCCAGCCGATAGCCGATGCCCCTGACGGTTTCGATCAGGCCGGGGCCGAGTTTGTTGCGCAAATGATGGATGTGGACCTCGACGGCGTTGCTTTCGATTTCCTCCTGCCAGCCGTAGAGCCTGTCTTCGAGTTTGGTTTTCGAAAAGATGACGCCGGGATGTGCCATCAGCGTGTGCAGGATCGAATACTCACGCCGCGAGAGCTGCACCGGTTTGCCGGCCTGTTCCACCGATTGCCGGGCGGGATCGAGCCGCAGGCCTGCCCATTCGAGCGCCGCCGTCGCACGGCCGGTAGACCGCCGAGACAGCGCCCGCAACCGTGCGGCCACTTCGTCGAGGTCGAAGGGTTTCCCGAGGTAGTCGTCGGCGCCGGTGTCGAGGCCGGCCACGCGATCGCGAACCGTGTCGCGGGCCGTCAGCAGGAGCACGGGAGTGTCATTCTGGCTGGAGCGCAAGTCCTTGAGGATATCCATGCCGGAACCATCCGGCAGCATCAGATCGAGTACGATCGCGTCGAAGCTGTTGGCGGCGAGTGCCGTCGCCGCCGCGTCGCAGGTGCCGACCGCATCGGTGGTAAATCCGGCCAGCGCCAGGCCGACCTTCAGGCCGTCTCTGAGGATATCGTCGTCTTCGACGATCAGGACTCGCATTGCTATTCCTCACATTTTTGAGAGCGGAACTCTTAAATCGCTCCCTTAAGGCAGCCTTAAGGTAGGACTTCCCTCTGAAGCGGCATTGCAACAATCGAATCGTTGAATGCCCGATATGACCGAACCAAACGAGCCCTCTTCATCCACGGCCGATCACAAGACCGGCATCACGCTCACCCGCCGCAGCCTTGTCGTCGGAGCAGCCTCGCTGTTCGCCACCGGTTGCGCGACCGCGCGTCCGACGCCGGCGGTCGTGCCGGCGGCAACACCCGTCCGCGCCGCGGCCGGGCCGACCGTGCCGCCGATGTACCACGCGATGCCGGATGAAGAGTTTCCGATCCCCGAGGTGAGGGTCGCCGAGATCGATCCGAAGTTCTGGCGACAGGAGGTGGATTATCCGAGCGGCGAGCGGCCCGGCACGCTCATCGTCGATACGCCGGCGAAGTATCTCTATCATGTGCTGCCCGGCGGGCGGGCGATGCGCTACGGCATCGGCGTCGGCCGCGAGGGTTTCGCGTGGTCCGGGCGGGCGATTGTCGCCTACAAGCGCAAATGGCCGCGGTGGACTCCGCCCGATGAGATGGTCGCGCGCCAGCCGAAGCTCGCGCCCTACAGCATCGCCAATGGCGGCATGCCGCCGGGCATCAAGAACCCGCTCGGCGCCCGTGCGCTCTACATCCACAAGGACGGCAAGGACACGCTCTATCGGATTCACGGTAGTCCCGAGGCGCATTCGATCGGCAAGGCGGTCTCGTCGGGCTGCATTCGCCTGCTCAATCAGGATGTCGTCTATCTCTACGATCAGGCGCGGGACGGTAGCACCATCGTCGTCATTCCGGATCCCACGAAGGGCGATCTGGCCATTGGCTAAAGGCAGCCAACAGAGGTGGCGCGGGAATTCTGCAACACTCCGGAAACGAGTGCTCGCAGCGGGCGGCGATCCACGCCAAAGAATGATTATCACCACATTTCGGTCACGGTTCGGCCCAACAGCCTTGGGCCTCTCCTCGGAACATTTCCTACCGAAATCCCCAACCTGGAATAGAATAAAGTGTCGATGAATTTGTCCCGCCGCTCGCTGCTCGCGGTGATCGCCAGCTCTGTCTTGAGCGCTTGCACGCAGATCCCGAAACCAGAACCGAAGCCGAAGCTGATCGAGCCGATCGCCGGGGACGGTGGCTCGCCGGAGAAGGCAGCCGATGCCGCGGGCGTGCCGACGAAGACCTTCGATTATGCGAAGATCTATGGGCCGGTGAAGGACGAGGGCTACGACGTTCCAGGCATCCAGTACGGTGAGATCAAGCCGCAGTTCCTGCGCCAGGAAGTGGCCTATGCCACCAACGAGCCGCCCTATTCGATCGTCGTCGATACCCAGACGATGTTCCTCTACTACGTACTGCCGGGCGGTCGCGCCATCCGCTACGGCGTCGGCCTCGGGGCCGCGGGGCGCGCCTGGAAGGGGCGCGCGGTCGTGCACTGGAAGCGCAAGTGGCCGCGCTGGACGGTGCCGGACGACATGGTAGCGCGCCAGCCGCACCTCAAGAAATACGGCATTGACGCCGGCGGCATGGATCCGGGTCTCGACAATCCGCTCGGCGCGCGGGCCATGTACATTTTCCAGAACGGTCAGGACACACTCTACCGCATCCACGGCTCGCCGCAGTGGCGCTCGATCGGCAAGAACGCATCCGCCGGCTGCGTGCGCATGCTGCAGCAGGACGCGATCGATCTCTACGATCGCGTCCGCGGCAAGACCCCGCTCATCGTCCTGTGACGCGCTACGCTTTGGCGTGATTTTCCAGCTTTCACCGGACGGATTGCCTCAGAGCGGTTGAGGCGGCGGAAGTCCGTCCGGTCCCATTTGCATATAGTCCTGCGGCTGCGGCAGTGGCTGCGAATCCGGAAGTGGCTGCGAGTCCGGAAGTGGCTGTATTTCCGGCATCGGCTGCGATTGCACCATGCCCCCGCCCGTGAGGTCAGTGACGACGATCGGCGTGCCGTTTGGCACGCGATTGTAGAGGTCGACCACGTCCTGGTTGATCATGCGCACGCAACCCGAGGATACCGATTTGCCAATGGTCCACCATTCCGGTGAGCCATGGATGCGGTAGAGCGTGTCCTCGCCGTTCTGGAAGATATACATGGCGCGCGCGCCGAGCGGGTTCTTGAGGCCGGGGTCCATGCCGCCGGCCTCGATGCTGAATTGTTGCAGCTCGGGTTGGCGCGCCACCATTTCGTTCGGCGGTTTCCAGCGCGGCCATTCGCGTTTGTACTGGATGACGCCGCGCCCGGCCCAGGCGAAGCCGGCGCGCCCGAGGCCGACGCCGTAGCGCATCGCCTGGCCGTTCTCGTAGACCCGATAGAGAAAGTGGTTGCCGACGTCGACGACCAGCGTTCCCGGCTTCTCGCCGGTCGGATCGGCGACCATCTGGCGATAGAAACGGGGCTCGATCTTCTCGTAGGGGATGGCCGGCAGGGGATAGGGTTCGTTCGGCTTCTCGCCGTACATATCCGCAAGGAAGGCGTTCGCCTCGGGCACAGGTTCCGGTGCATAGGAGCGCGTCATCGTCGGCCGCGTCGAGGCACAGCCTGCCAATCCGGCGGCCGCGAGCCCCGCGGAGAGTTGCAGGAAGGTGCGGCGGCGGATCTCTCTTTCAGGCATGGAACCCTCGATCGTCCGGTGTTCGCTTCTGGCGATACAACCGATCTTGTAGGTCAATTGTCGCCAGCCGACGAACGATCACAGGCCGGCGTAGGGATCCGCCAGCGCCGCTTCGGGTCGGCTAATAGGATACTTAGTTCCCGAGATCTTCGCTGCCAGCTTTTCGGCGCCGTTTTTCTCAAGGAGCGCCCGGAAGCTCGGATGCATGCCGCCGTCGACATAGGCGTTGAGCGGCGCCGACGTCTGGTTTGCCATCAGGCCCGCGAGCTTCGCGTCCTCCGATTGCAGCTTTGCCACGAGCCCGGCGTCTGGCGCCGTCGCAGCGGCGGGGCAGGCCGCGAGCGGATCGGACGGCTCGCCATCGGCGAATTCGGTGTTGAAGACATAACGGCGACCGCAGGCCGAAACCTTCGGCTGGCGCCTCGTCGTCTGGAAGATGTCGTAGCCCTGCTTGATGTTCTTCCAGAACTCGAAGTTCGGATCGCCGCGATGCTTGGCCATGTTTTCGGCGGTCATGCGGAAGGGATAGGCCTGCACCTGGAAGGTGCCCTGGCCGCCGGCAAGCGCGCGCTGGACGACGGAGTAGATCTCGCCGACGCCCTGGTCCGTAAGTGCGTAGCAGCCCGACGACGAGCAGGCGCCGTGCACCATCAGCGCTTCGCCGGTATAGCCGAGCGCCGACTCCAGCCGGTTCGGATAGCCGAGATTGAAGGACAGGAAATATTGCGACTTCGGGTTCAGCATACCGGCCGAGACATTGTAGAAACCCTCCGGCGCCTGGCGGTCGCCCACCTTCGTCTTCGGGCCGAGCTTCCCCGACCAGCGGCACATGGGGTAGGTCTTCAGCAGGGCGTATTGGCCCTGCTTGTTCTGTTTCCAGACTTCCAGCTCGCTTTCCTGCTTGAAGATGCGCACCAGAACCGGGCTTTCCGGCTTGCTGCCGTTCTTCGCCATGGCGGCGATCAGCTTGGCCGGGATCGGCGGCGGTTCGCGCACGTCGTCGGCATCGAGCGCCATGCAGCTGGAAAGCGCAAGTGCCATCGCGCCGATCGCCAGAGCATGCCGCATCCGACGCACCTGCGTGAAAAACTTGCCAGTGGAGGGCGTTTGGGAAGAGGGGCTCTGTATCGTCTCGCGCCGCATGCGGGCTCCTGGCTATGCTGCCGCCGCCCAGCGTCTTGCGTTCGGCGCGGTTACCGACGGCATGCGTTCGACGCACAGCGGGTCGGCTTTAGTTCAGCGATTAAGCGGTGGCAGCCCTGGCTGCAAGCCTTTGTCCTGGGCGCTGGCGATCAACAATACTTGAACGCGCGCCGCCATAGCTGCCCGCCGATTGGGTCGATGTTGAGACAAGATGGTGAATTTTTTCTCAACGCGGGCGCCGGATTGCTCCAGGCGCGTCAGTCCCGTGGCTCGCTGCCGGGCGCGTAGACGGTCTTCTGCCTGAACGCAAAAACGTTGCCGCAGCGGCAGCGGACCATGTGCTTGGCGGGGTCGGGAGAGGTGCGCTCGGTCGAAAAGCCCTTGGGCATGACGTCGATGAGAAAGCCGCGATTGCCGCCCTTCGCCTTGTCATTTTCAGAGGCTTCGGCGAAACCGGACGCCCCGCATTTCGCGCATTCCAGCTTTCTCGAATAACGATCCCGCGACGCCATCTTCCATCACACCTGATTGCGCTGCCGCGCCGTTCCGTCGAACCCGGACCTACAGGAGCCGGCCTTTCGGTTCAAGCTCGGCCGCTGTCATGACCGTCATTTCTCGCGCTCTATTGGGCGGGATGCATCGAGAAGCCGCAGCGGCATGCGACATCAGGCTTACCGATACCCAGTGACATCGGCCGGCTTGTTTGCCTCCATCACCTCGCGCATGTAACGCCAGCAATCGGGCCGCGAGCCGTCGAGATCGGTGAAACCGTAAATCTGAGCCAGTCCACCGCTCGACAGCGACTGGCCGTTCCAGCGCGCCCTGTCCGGATCGGCCGCCAGCGCCGCCACGGCGCGGCCGACGAAGCGCGGGCTTTCGGAAATGACGAAGTGCGGCTGGACCTTGGCCCCCTCCAGCCAGGTTTCCTCGGTCGCCTGAAAATGCTCCAGCATCATTTCGGAGCGCATCCAGCCGGGCGTGATCGAAACCGAGGTCGCACCGTGCGGCGCCAGATCCTTGGCATGGGCCCAGGCCATGCGGTTGGCCCCCACCTTGGCGAGGTCGTAGAAGGGGGAAATGCGGTAGTGAGTGGCATTGTACTCGGCGGTGCCATCGGTGACCTCGACGAGCAGCCCGCCCGGCTTCTCTATCATCAGGGGCAGGGCGTAGTGCGCGGTGATCAGGTGGGTGTCGATGCCGAGGCGCAGAAGCCTCAGGCCGTTCTCCAGATTGTGCTCCCAGACGGACTTCTCCCACTCGAACAGGTTTTCTCCGCCCCAGACGTCGTTGACGAGGATATCGAGCCGCCCCTGTTCACGGCGGATGCGCGTGACCAGCGCTGCGACTTCGGCCGGGTGGAGATGATCGACCTGAACGGCAATACCCTTACCGCCGAGGCTGGTGACGATGTCGGCCGTTTCCTCGATCGTTTCGGGCCGCTTGTATTCGGATTGCTGTTGCCTTGTGGTGCGGCCGGTCACGTAGACGGTGGCGCCGGCGGCGCCGAGTTCCGCGGCGATGCCGCGCCCGCCGCCCCGTGTCGCGCCGGCGACGAGCGCGATTTTTCCTTCGAGCGTCATTGTTTTCCTCCTTGGGGCCGATAGCCGCTGGTGCTTTCTCTTGAATTGGATATATAAATGATTGTTCGGTTATAAATGAGAGTCAAGATGCCACGACCAAAAACGATGCCAGACGAAGAGGTGCTGGTGGCTGCATTTGCGCTGATGCGGGCCGAAGGGCCGGATGGCCTGACTTTCGCGTCGCTCGCCGCAAGGACCGGCCTTTCCGGCGCCACGCTCGTGCAGCGCTTTGAAAACAAAACGAAGCTGATCCAGCGCGCGCTCAACCAGGCCTGGGACGGCCTTGACCGCCAGACAGCGGAGCTGGTGGCGACGGTGCCGAGAACGCCGGAGGGAGCCATCGCGCTGCTCGTCGGCCTGTCCGGCGATTATGGCGCCATCGAATCCTATGCCGACGATCTCCGAATTCTCCGGGAAGACCTACGGGACCCGCTGCTCCGTGCGCGGGGGGTGACGTGGCGCGACGTGCTTTCCGGCGTGCTCGACGAATGTCTTTCGGGATTGCCCGCCGCTGCCCCTGGACTCGGACTCCTGATGGCATCGCAATGGCAGGGATCGCTGCTCTGGTGGAGTTTCGACCCAGAAGTGCCTGTCGCGGAGTTCGTCGAACAGAGCCTGCGGCGTTTCGTTGAGGCCTTTGCAAGGCAACCGACGGCCTGAGGTCAGCGCCACGGCCTTTCAGTCACCCGGCTGTCAAATCGCCGTGAGATGGCCGTGCAGTGGATGACGGCGGCGGAAGATCGTCTTAGATGCTGTTCCATGTTCAGATGTGCTGCCGTTCTCTTCGCCCGGATCGTCGCCTTGGCACTCGTCGTCCTGACGTTGCTCACCTTGCCGGCGGCTGCCCAGGTGGTGGCGCCGGTTTCGACCTTGCTGGAAGAACTGGCTTCGCGGCAGGAGCTTGAGCCCCTGAAGACCGTGATCGTCGCGCGTGACGGCAAGGTCCTCGCCGAGCGCGGCTATCGCGGCAACCGCGTGACCGACTCGACCAACATCAAGTCGGCGTCAAAATCGATCATCTCGGCGCTGGTCGGCATTGCGATCGACAAGGGATTGCTCGAAGGGCCGGACCAGAAGATCGCGCCGATCCTGAAGACGGACCTGCCGGCTTCGCCTGATCCGCGCATCAACGACATCACCATCGGCAACCTGCTGTCGATGCAGGCCGGGCTTGGCCGGCTGTCGGGGCCGAACTATGGCCGATGGGTCGCGAGCAGCAACTGGGTGCGTACGGCGCTCGCTCAGCCCTTCGACGACGACCCGGGCGGTGAGATGCTCTATTCCACCGCATCGACCCACCTGCTTTCGGCGATCCTGACGAAGGTCAGCGGCAAGTCGACCCTGGCGCTGGCAAGCGACTGGCTGGGGCTACTCGAGGGTTTTCGCATCGGATCCTGGGATCGCGATCCCCAAGGCATCTATCTCGGGGGCAACCAGATGGCGATGAGCGCCCGTTCCCTGCTTGCCTTCGGCGAACTCTACCGCAATGGCGGCCGCGCGACCTCAGGCCAGCAGCTTGTGTCATCAGAATGGATCGCAGCATCCTGGCAGCACCGCACCAATTCGCGTTTCTCCGGGGACGAGTACGGTTACGGCTGGTTCGACCGCCAGATCGCTGGCGAGGAGGTGCACTTCGCCTGGGGCTACGGCGGGCAGATGCTCTACATCGTTCCGAGCCTCGATCTGACCGTGGTGATGACCTCGGCCGAGAGCGGACCGTCAGCCCGCAACGGCTACCGCGATGCTCTACACTTTGTGCTCGGCGAGATCATCACAAGGGTGGAGGCCGCTCCGGAAACGGACGGGTGACAGGCCGCGTGCCGCTCATGCCGGCTGGCGCGTGCCCAACAGCGGCTCAGGATGCCGAGATTTGAAAGGTGAGAGATGTTTGCCACGAAGACAATCGAGACCGGCGACAAGCCCGAATTCTACCGCGAACTGGCGAGCCAGCTCGGCGGGCTTCTGCATGACGAGCGCGACTTCATCGCCAATGCCGCCAATTTTTCCGCCCTCGTTTTCGATCTGGTGCCGGATCTGAACTGGGCCGGCTTCTATTTCCTGCGGCCGAATGACGAGCTGGTGCTCGGGCCGTTTCAGGGCAAGGTCGCCTGCGTGCGCATTCCGGTCGGTAAAGGGGTCTGCGGGGCTGCCGCCACGCAACGGCAGACGATGCTGGTGCCCGATGTGCATGCCTTTCCCGGGCATATCGCCTGCGATGCCGCGTCCCGCTCCGAGCTCGTCGTGCCTTTGCTCAAGGATGGCAGAGTGCTCGGCGTGCTCGATCTCGACAGCCCGAGCCCCAACCGTTTCGATGCCGAGGATCAGGCTGGGCTCGAGGTGCTCGCCGCGATTTACGTCGCGGCGAGCGATTTCAGTTAGATCGGTAGCTGGGCGCTAGCCTTCAAAACCTTCGATGACGATCTTGCCCATGGCAGCACCGGTCTCGATGCGGCGGTGGGCTTCGCGCAGGTTTGCGGCATTGAACGGCGACAGCACCTCGGCAAGCGTCGTTTTCAGCCGTCCGGCATCGATCTCGTCGGCGACGAAGGACAGCAGCCGGTGCTGCTCGATCATGTCAGGCGTCTGATGCATCGGGCGGGCAAACATGAATTCCCAATGCAGGCTCGCCGCCTTGGTCTTCATGCCCGCCATCGGCATTGGCACGTCGGTGTTGTCGATCGAAACGATGCCCCCTTGAGGCCGGATCAGCTCGACCGCATCGTCCCAATGGCGCATATCGTTGAAGATGGCGATGTGGTCGACATGGGAGAAGCCGAGCGCCCTGACCTGGGCAACCAGCGGCTCGCGGTGGCTGACGACGTGGTCGGCGCCGAGTTCCTTCACCCAGGCGATAGTCTCCGGCCGCGAGGCCGTGGCGATCACGGTCAGCCCGGCGCGCTTGGCAAGCTGGATGCCGATCGAGCCGACGCCGCCGGCGCCGCCGACAATCAGGATCGACTGGCCGCGATCCGCACCGTCCCGGTCGATCCCGAGCCGGTCGAAGAAGGCTTCATAGGCGGTGATCGTCGTCAGCGGCAGGGCGGCTGCCTCGGCGAAGCTTAGCGACTTCGGTTTGCGCCCGACGATGCGCTCGTCGACAAGCTGATACTGCTGGTTCGTGCCGGGCCGCGTCAGGTCGCCGGCGTAGTAGACATGGTCGCCGGGCTTAAACAGGGTCACATCCGGGCCGACCGCTTCGACCACGCCGCTGGCATCCCAGCCGAGTACGCGCGGCGTTTCCTCGATCTTGTCCTTCGGCGCGCGCATCTTCACATCCACCGGATTGACGGCGACCGCATGGACGGCCACCAGAATGTCATACCCCTTGGGTTCCGGCTTCGGCAGGTCGACATCGAGGAAGCACTGCGGGTCGGAAACCGGGAGATAACGGGTGAGGGCGACGGCTTTCATGGCTTGCTCCTTGTCATGGACGAATGGTCTTGGGCTGTGAATTCGGCGGTGACGAAGACGAGTTCGGCGTCGCCGGTATTGGTCAGATCGTGCACGAAGGCGGTCTCCGGCGTCAGGTCGCTGAAGTGGCGCGTGTCGCCGGCGCGGTAGACCACGTCCGTGACCTTTCCGCCGCCCGAGCGCGAGCGTGCCGTACCGTCGGTCAGCGCCGTCCAGAAATAGGGCCGGTCGTGGCGATGGGGGCGAAGCGGTTCACCGGGCTTCAGCCGCAGATGCCAGACGCGCAGGCTCTCTTCCTCTAGCACCAGCTCGGTGCCAATGTGATCGTTGACCAGGGCTTCCGCGCGCTCGTGTTCCGTCAATGGCGCGCTCATGCGGCGTCCTCCAGGGCCGGATAGGTACAATATCCGTCGGCACTGCCGCCGAAAAGCTTGGTTCCGTCGAAGGTCGCAAGCGGCAAGCCTTCCTTCAGCCGGCGCGGCAGGTCCGGATTGGCGATGAAGGAGCCCTGACCCTGCGTCGAGGCCGAGGCGCGCTGCGCATAGTATTCGGCCATCAGTGTATTCGGGACGTTGCCCGGCTGGCTGCTGCGCGCCCGCGTCATCGGCGCAAGCGCGATCCGGTTCGGCAGGGTCAACGAGCCGAGGGAGACAGGAGAAAAGAGCGTTGTCGGCATGGGACGGTCCTCTTGCGGGCGAAATGTCGGAACGGTTTGCGTCAGTTGATGAGCGCGCCGCCTTCGATGTCGATGACGGATCCGGTGACGAATGGATTGTCGATAGCAAAGAGGTAGCCGTGGGCGATGTCCTGCGGCTGCCCGAAGCGGCCGGCGGGCAAGGTCGCTGCGGCGCGATCGAACATGGCGTCGCGGGCGTCGCCGGTCATGCCGGCATAGGCCTCGGTCTGCGTCAGTCCGGGGCTGACGACATTGACGCGCAGCGGCGCCAGTTCCCTGGCCAGGATCTTCGCCACGGCTTCGAGAGCAGCATTCATCGCGGTCTTGACGAAGGTGCCGGGAACAGTCCGGCGGGCGAGAAAACCTGAGGTGAAGGTGATCGTGCCGCCTGGACGTATATACCTGGCCGCTTCGCGGGCGAGCACGATCGAGCCCCAGAACTTGACGTCGAAGGCGGCCTTGGCGGCATCCAGGTCGATATCGGCAACCTTGCCGCCGGGGGCCGAAGAACCGGCCGTGACGACCAGATGGTCGATCGGCCCGAGCTTGCGGAAGTAGGCGGCAACGGAAGCGGCGTCGGCGATATCGAGGCCGGTGGCGCGGCTGGCGATCTCGACCCGGCCGGGACGCTGGGTCAGCGCCTTGGCAACGGCGGCGCCGATGCCGCTCGTGCCGCCGATGACGACGGAAACGGTATTGTCATTGAATGTCATCGTCATTCTCATGCTCCAGGGGAATGTGGGGGAACGGGTTCGGAAAAGAGTGCTTCAAGCAACGGACCGCCGGGCGTGCGCAGAAACAGCCGGCGCTCGCCGATGTCGGCAAGGTCCATGGTCGAGTAGGGAATGGCGAGCCGGTCGAGCCTGGCCCGGAAGGCTGCGTAGTTGTCGAGCCGGAAGCCGACGTGATCGATAGCCTCGGCGGCCCGGTCGAAACCGCTGCCTTGGCTGCCGATGATGTGCACGATCGGTTTGCCGTCGGCGTAGAGCCAGTAGCCCGGGATGCGCCGGATCGCCGCCGGGCGCTCGCCGACGGTCAGGTCGAAGACCGTCTCGGAGAACGCGCGCGTGCCCGCGATGTCGCCTGTGCGGATGGTTACGTGGTCGAGATGCATGCCGCGTCTCCTTTCGGGAAGGAATTTAGCTCTTGCGGCGCATCCGGATAATTGGCTTATTTCCAAAAGTATATTTCGGAAGAGGCGAAAGATGTTGCTCGACAATCTGGCTCTGTTCCTTTTGATCGTCGAAAAGGGCGGGCTTTCCGCCGCAGGTCGCGAAAAGGGCCTGTCGCCGGCCTCTGTTTCCGAGCGGTTGGCGGCGCTTGAAGCCCACTACGGTGCTGCCCTTCTGAAACGCACGACGCGCGCAATCAGCCTGACGGAGGAGGGCCGTCTGCTGGTCGATGGCGCCCGCCGGCTGCTGGCGGAGGCCGACGAACTTGAGACAGGCATCCGATCGGGTACCCGAACGATCTCGGGGCCGATCCGCCTCAGCGCCCCCGAAGATATGGGACGGCGCTACATCGTGCCGATCCTCGACCGCTTTCTTGCCGAGCACCCTGACGTGACGGTGGATTTCAATCTCACCGACGGCTACGTCGACCTCGTCGGTCAGGGCATGGACTTTGCCATCCGCCACGGCCTTCTCGCCGACAGTACGCTCCGGTCGCGCTCCCTCGGCGAAAACCGCCGGGTCGTCTGCGCCGCACCCGCCTATCTGGAGGCCAGGGGCCGGCCGGAGCATCCGGACGATCTTTCCCGTCACGACTGCATCATCATGCGCTTCGGCGCCAATCTCGACAGGGAGTGGGCTTTTCAGGTCGATGGCAAGCCGCACAAGGTCATGGTGCGCGGCAGGCGCGTCGCCAATGACGGCGGGGTGGTTGGGGAATGGTGTCGCGCGGGGCACGGCATCGCGCTCAAATCCGTTTGGGACATTGCCGAGGACCTGGCGTCCGGTGCCCTTGTCGAACTCCTGAAGGATTTCTCTATAGGTGGGACGGGATTGCAGATCGTCTATCCGCCGCTCACCGTCCAGCCGCGCCGGGTGCGACTGCTGATAGACCGCATCGCCTCGGAGCTGAGTTCCATCGAGAGGCCGAGCAAGGGACGAACCTGAAGCCGCCAATCAGGGTCGCGCCCGTACCAGACGCCGTGGCCTTCGCGCAACAGTCCTTTTCCAATAGACGGCGCGGCCGGTCCTGACGCAGTTTCGGCTCGTCATGCCGCACGTCAGTGCATTGCAGCACACCTCCGCTTCACTTATGAAACATGAGAAACGTATTCAAGATAAGCGGCAGCGACCCGGGCCGTACGTTCAGGATGATGGTGCGACAGCCGCACGCTGGAGAGGCAGATTGATGACCGATGCGATGGTGCGGGGGCTTCACGAGCGGGAAGAGGGCAGGATCCGCCGCTTCTTCAGCCGCCGCCTCAGAAACCGCGAGGACGCCGTCGACGCCACGCAGGAGACCTTCATGCGCATGCTGGAGGCATCGCGCTCGACGCTGATCGAGAACCCGCAGGCCTACCTGTTCCAGGTTGCCCGCTCGGTGGCGCGGGTCGCGTCCGAACGCGCTGCGCGCGAGCAAGCGATGTTCGTTGCCGACGAAGAGGGCATGGAGCATGCGGAAGACAGGCCGATCCAGGACCGCATCGTCAACGCCCGCCAGTGCCTGCTGATCATGGCGCGCACCATCCAGGGCCTTCCGAACCGCTGCCAGCAGGTCTTCATCCTCAGCCGCCTGCACGGCCTCAGCAACAGCGCGATCGCCGATGAGCTCGGCATCTCGAGAAATATGGTCGAAAAGCATATCATCCGAGCGCTGCTCGAATGCCGGAAGATGCGCGCCGAGATTATTTTCTGAACCGACGTCAGGTCAAACCGTTCTTTCAACTCTAAGATGATTGAAGCGATTCCCTTGGAGGGTTCGCCTGACGGCATTTTCAGTTCGACCGGAAGACGTGCATGAACGGCAATCGCCAGACCATCGATGACAGCACTCTGGAAGCGGCGGCGACGTGGGTTGCGAAGTTGCAGTCCGACGACGCGACGGCCGCCGACCGTGCGGCGTTCGAGCTCTGGGTTTCCGCACATCCCGATCACCGGATGGCCTATGAAGAATTGCGGGCGCTCTGGAGCGATCTCGGAGACGTGCCGATCCCAAGCGAGCGCCTCGGTGAATTGCGCGCCCAACGCCGCCGTCGGGTCGGCGGTTTCGTCGGGCTCTGTCTTGCAGCGGGTCTTGCCATGCTCTCGCTCGCGACGCCCTACGGCGACCGCTGGCGTGCCGACTTTTACACCGGCGTCGGTGAAATCAGGCGGATCACCCTGGAGGACGGGACCGAAGTCGACATGAACACCGACACGGCCCTCGTGGTTCGCTACGAGCAGGGCCGCAGAAAGGTGCGGCTCCTGCGCGGCGAAGCATTCTTTGCCGTTGCGAGGAACCCGCTTCGGCCGTTTGTGGTCGAAGATGGGGCGCTGAGCGCGATGGCATTGGGGACCCGGTACTCCGTAGGCACGGCCGGTGCAGAACGAGCCGCCGGCGTCCAGGTGGAGGAGGGCCGCGTTGAGGTCGCGGCGGCCGGCCAGAAAGCGATCCTGGGTGCGGGCGAGGTGGCAACGATCGACAAACAGGGACGCCTGTCCCTGTCGAAGACGGATGTCGCGGCCGGGACGGCGTGGCGCGACGGCAAGCTCGTCTTTTCGCGCCGCCCGCTGCGCGACGTCCTGGCGACCCTCGAGCGCTACCGTCACGGCCGAATCCTGCTGCTCGACGAGGCGGCGGGCGGTCTCGAAGTCTCCGGTATCTTCGATCTGCACGACACCGACGCTGCCCTGCAGGTTCTGGAAGCCAGTTTGCCGCTGCGTGTCATGCGGATTTCGGGCCTGATGGTCGTCGTTCAGTCGCGCTAGGAAAAACCCAAGCAGGCAAGGCCGCTCCAGGCCTGGCCATATTCATCGCTCAAAAAAATCGTCCGGTGACGTCAGGAGATCGCGTTCCCCGAACTCTTATTCAGAAGTGGCGGCGCTGCACATGGATCGAGGCAGCCTGCCCAGGAGTTGAGTAGGGGATCTCGGATGAGAATTATGCAGGGTCGCGGATCACGACGCCATTCTTTCACACGCCTGGCGCTTGCCGGCGTTTCTTTCATCGCCTGCGCGACGGCAGTTCAGGCACAGGCGACAACGGCACTGGCCGCGGTCATTGCGCCGAAGGCGTTCGCCGTTCCCGCGGGATCCCTCGAAGCGGGCATCCTGAAACTTGGCCAGCAGGCCGACCTGCGCCTTCTTTATCCGAGCACGCTGACGAGCGGAAAGACCACCAGCGGCGTCAGCGGCACGCTGGCGACGGAAGCGGCCGTTGCATCGCTTCTGGAAGGAACCGGCCTTCGCTATCGCTTCGTCGGTGAGAAGACCGTGCAGATCTTCGATCCGTCGGATGCAACGATCACCACCGGCGCCGTCGTCAAGGATGGCGCGACACAACTCGAAAAAATCACCGCGACCGGTGAGCGGACCGGTGCTGAGGGTATTGTCGAGACCGACGGTTATGTCGCGAAATCGGCGCGCGTCGCCACCAAGACCGATACGCCGGTCATGCAGACGCCGCAGTCGATGTCGGTGATCAGCCAGAAGCAGTTGCAGGACCTGAAGCCTCAGAACCTGCAGGAGGCGTTGAACTATACGCCCGGCGCCCGCGTTGGCCAGTACGGCGCCGAACCGCGCTTCGACGCCTTCAAGGTCCGCGGCATCGACCTGACGCTGACCGGCATCTTCCGCGACGGCCTGCGCCAGATTGCGAGCCCGAACGGCCTCTTCCGGCTGGAGCCCTATGGCGTCGAGGCGATCGCCATCCTGCGCGGCCCGGCGGCCTCCATCTACGGCGCCAGCAGCTCCGGCGGCATCGTCGACATCGTTTCGAAGCGGCCGACCAGCGATCCGCTGCGCGAAGTCGAAGTCCAGTACGGCTCCTACGGTCGGGTGCAGGGCGCCTTCGATGTTTCCGGGCCGCTCGATGACGAAGGCACGATGCTCTATCGCATGACCGGCCTTGCGCGTGACGGGCGCACCGAAATCGAGGCGGTCAAGGACGATCGTCTGTTCATCGCGCCCGCCTTCACCTGGCAGCCGGACGAGGGCACCAAGTTCACGCTGCTCGGCGAATACATGGATTCGACGACCGGTGGCACCTGGGGCTATCTCAACCGCTACGGGCCGGACGGCAAGTCGATCGGCGCGATCCCGACCTATGGTGGCGACGCCCGCTTCAACGATTTCACCCAGAAGCAGGCGCGTATCGGTTATGAGCTCGAACATGAGCTCTCAGACAACGTCACGCTCTTTCACAAGCTGCGCTACTCCGACATCTCGACGCAGCAGGAATGGGTGTTCGCCAAGTATCCGGGCCTCACCGTCGAGGACAATACCGGCGTTGCCAGCGACACCTACCTGAAGTTCGACTTCGACACCGGCGCCGCAGCACACCAGCTCATTGCCGGTATCGACTACAGCTACATGAAATATACCTCGCAGCAGGGCAGCGGGCCGGACCTCTTCACCGACGATTTCACCTATGTGCCGAAGCTGACCTCCACCCAGAAGCAATCGCAAAGCGGCATCGGCATCTATCTCCAGGACCAGATCGAATATGACGCCTGGCGCCTGACGGCGGGCGTTCGTCACGATTGGGTAGACAACAAGTATTCGGTCGACGGCTCACCCTTTGACCGGAACGACAGCGAAACGACGGCGCGCGCCGCGCTTGGCTATGTCCTGCCAAACGGCATGATGCCCTATGTCAGCTACGGCACCGCCTTCGTTTCCAATCCCGGCGTGATCATCAATCTCGGCGGCACCGATACGCCGGCCATGCCGACGCTCGGCAAGCAATGGGAAGCGGGCGTCAAATACGAGATCCCCGGCCAGAACGCGACGATCACCGCCGCAGTCTTCAACATCGACCAGGAAAACGCCACCGTCTACGAAACGTCCTCGGGCCTGAACCTCCTGCGCCAGCTCGACCTCAAGTCGCGTGGCTTCGAACTGGAAGGCACCGCTTCGCTCGACAATGGCTGGAACTTCATCGCCTCCTATTCCTACAACGATGTCGAGATCACAAAGCTGACATCGGAAACGCTCGGCAACCAGCTCAACTCCTCGCCCTACCACATGTTCTCGCTCTGGGCGGATTACGAGGTGCAATCCGGCGTGCTCGAGGGGCTCGGCGTCGGTGCCGGCGTGCGCTATGTCGGATCGAGCTTCGGCGACAACGTCCACACGCCGATCCTGAAGAACCAGGCGCGCACCTTCGTCGACGCTTCGGTCCGCTACGATCTCGGCGCCGCCAATCCGAACTTTGAGGGCGTGCGGCTGCAGCTCAACGCGACCAACCTCTTCAACGAGGTCGAGCAGCTCTGCACCACGGGCTTCTGCTACTTCGACGAAGGCCGCAAGGTCGTCGCCAGCGTCCGCTATCGCTTCTGATGGCGATCGATGCCAAGCCGTCAACAAGGCCGTCGCCCGCCGCGATCTTCTTCGCGGTCGGCGGGCTTTATGTGGCGCAGAGCGTGATCGGTGGGCTGACGATGCTCGGTCTGCCGGCGGTGCTCAGAACCCAAGGTTTGCCGCTCGACCAGATCGGCCTCGTCTATCTGACCGTGCTGCCCTGGGCACTGAAGTTCCTCTGGTCGCCGCAGGTGGAACGCTACCGCCTGCCGGCGATTGGCCGCAACCGCTCGGCTGTCATCGTGATTGCCGGCGGCGCACTCTCTGCCACGATGCTCGCGGTGCTGGGCTTGCTCGGGCCGGAGCGGCTCGCTCCGGTGCTCGCCTGCCTGGTGTTCATTGCGCTCTTCACCTCGACCGTCGACATCGCCTGCGACGGCTTTGCCGTCGAGACGTTGGCCGAAGAACACCATGGCTGGGGCAATGCCGCCCAGGTCGGCGGCTCCTATGTCGGCTCAGCGATCGGCGCCGGGCTGTTTCTGGTTCTGGTCGATTGGTTCGGCTGGGCGCCTGCCGTTTGGGTGATGGCGCTCGTCGTGCTTTTGCTCGGCCTTCCCTTCCTGTTTGGCCCGGGTTCGCGTCCGACAAGCGCAACGCGCAGCCATGTGCCGTCGCTCAAGGCCGCACTGCGGCGACCGGAGGTGCGCAAGGGGCTGCTACTCGCAGCGATCTATGTCTCGGCGCAGAAATGGGGCCTCGCCATGCTCGGGCCTTTCCTCATCGATTACGGCTTCGATCTTGCTTCGGTCGGAGTGCTGAACGGTGTTGGCAGCATGATCGTCGGTTTCGGCGGGGCGTTGTTCGGCGGCTTGCTCGTGCGGCTGTGCGGCGCTGCCACGATACTGATCGGCGCCCTGCTCTTGCAGGTCACGATGCTTGTCGCCTTCGCCTATGTCGGGGCGCCGCTCGTGATGACCCTTGCGGTCGCCAGTTCTTCCGGCGTCATGGCGATCGGCTTCGTGGCGCTCTATGCCCAGTTCATGGGCTGGGCCGATCCGCGCCAGGCGGGGGTCGATTTCACGCTTTTCCAATGCGTGGACAGCCTCGTTGGCATGGCCGGCGGTCTCGGAGCCGGCTGGATTGCCGAGCGCTTCGGCTATGCGGCCTTTTTCCTTTGCGCCGCCGGCGTTTCAACCGCCGCAGTGCCTCTGCTGGCTTTTCTTCTACGAGCGCACTCGGTGACGCGAAGAATGCCTGTTTAATCAGTCTTGCGTATGGGAGCCATTGCCGCTCCCAGCGATATCCGCGCCTTCAACCGACTGCTTAATAGTCATACGCTCGCAAGTAGATAATTGGTCGGCCGTCGCGAACCAGGGCGATGCCCTCGTTGCCGTAGAGGGGCGCCACTTTCTTGGTGCGGCACAGCCATAAGGAATCCCCCGCGATCATCGCATCCAGCAAGGGCGCGAGCTCCACACGCGGGTCGGGGAGGCGGTAAACAAGATCTCGTGGAAGACTCTTGAGCCCACCAACCTTCTGAATAACCCACTCCCGAAAACCTTCAGGGGTGGTTTCCTGAACCAATTCAAGATCTTTGCGGTCGTAGTGTAGTCGTGGATCGTGGGCCATGTCGTTGGTCACCTGGATGAGCGCGGATCTAAGCGACGATATCAAGTGCCGGCCGGTTTCGGAACTGCCGGCGATAGCTCGCCGGCGAGATCGAGAAGGCGCGGGTAAAGTGCTGTCGGAGCGAGACGGTCGAGCCGAAGCCGGCCATCTCCGCCACGTGATCGACGGAACAGGAGCCGGTCTCAAGCAGGCGTTGGGCGACGGCGAGCCGCTGCTGAAGAAGCCATTGCGTGAAGGTCGTTCCCGTCTTCTTGCGGAAGTGCCGGGTGAAGCTGCGCAGGCTCATGCCGGCATGATCCGCCAGCCGTTCCAGCGAAAGCGGCTCATCGAGATGCTCGATCGCCCAGGCGATCGTTGCGCTGAGCGGATCGCCGCTGCCCGGAGCGGGCAGGGGCGCCTCGATATACTGCGCCTGGTCTCCGTGGCGATGCGGTGCAATGACCAGCCTGCGGGCGATGCGGTTGGCGATCTCGGCGCCGTGGTCGTTGCGCACGATGTGCAGGCAGCAGTCGATCGCGGCGGCGGTGCCGGCCGAGGTCAGGATATCGCCCTCGTCGATGTAGAGCGCGTTGCGGTTCAGGGCGACCCGAGGATAGGTCCGCTCGAATTCATCGGCCCAGGCCCAGTGCGTCGAGGCTGCTCGCCCGTTGAGCAGGCCTGCCTCTGCCAGCACGAAGGTGCCGAGACAGAGGCCGACAAGCCGGGCGCCCCTGATGTGGGCAGTGCGTAGCGCGTTCAGCAGGTTTTCCGATGGACGGGTGTTCGGGTCATCCCAGGCCGGGACGATGATCGTGTCCGCCTCCGCAAGACTGGAGAGGTCATCTTCCACCTCGATGCTGAAGCCGGACATGGTGCGGACAGATCCGGTCTTTTCACCGGCGATCAGCAGTCGGTAGCGCGGCACGCCGAGCTTCAGCAGGTCGTCGCCGAAGACGATGCAGGGAACGGACAGATGAAACGGGCTGATGCCCTCGAAGGCGACGATGGCGACGGTGTGCATTGCGGTATAAACCCGGTGGGCCTGAAGTTGGCCGGAACCTATC
This sequence comes from Ensifer sp. Root278, assembly GCF_001429285.1. GTDB lineage: Bacteria > Pseudomonadota > Alphaproteobacteria > Rhizobiales > Rhizobiaceae > Ensifer. The sequence continues at coordinate 245,794 of NZ_LMJJ01000023.1, read as the reverse complement.
ACATATTGTCGTTCAGGCCACTTTCGCAACATGGGCGTTTTCGCGACTTTCGCGGCGTCAGATTGCGAAAGGAACCTCCATGACACAACACCCGACCATCCGAACCATCGCCGGTGCGGCTGCTCCTGCTAGCCTCGATCCCCGCAAGACAGCCCTGTTGGTGATCGATTTCCAGAACGAATACTTTACGGGCCGCATGCCGATCCCGGATGGGGAAAAGGCGCTCGCCAATGCCAAGAGGCTGATCGAACGCGCCGACACCGAGGGCATGAAGGTCTACCACGTCAAGCACGTGACGCCGGCCGGCAGCCCGGTGTTTGCCGAAGACAGTGCGACCTCTGACTTTCACCGCGACATCCGGCCGGCAGCCAACCATTCCGTGGTCCGAAAGTCGTCGGTGAGTGTGTTTGCCAGCACCGACCTCGGCGAGCAGCTGAAGAAAACCGGGATCGATACGCTCATCATCACCGGGCTGATGACCCATGCCTGCGTTGCCGGCGCCGCGCGGGACGCCGTGCCGCTCGGCTTCAACGTGATCGTTGCAGCGGATGCCTGTGCCACGCGCGACCTCGACACTAACGACGGCGACGTCGTTCCACATGCCGTGCTGCATCGCGCGTCGCTGGCGACGATCGACGATACCTTCGGCGACATCCTGACGACCGATCAGATCCTGTCACTCGCGCGTCGGTCCTGATCTGCGCATAGGCTACCGGTTCGGCCCGGATTGTCGAAGGCGGAGCAATTCCAGGCGGACGCCCCCTCGTATCCTCTGGATCTGCCTAGGCCGAACCGCGCAGCATGATCTCGGCGCTGAGCAGAATGCGCTCATCCTCGGGGAAGGCACCGCCGTCGTCGGAGCTTTCCCCGAGCTTGAACAACAAGAGTTCGATCGCCAGTCGGCCGATCTCGTTGTAGTTCTGCGCCACCGTCGTCAGCGGCGGGCAGGTGTAGCGCGACAGCGGATGATCGTCGTGGCCGGCGACACGGATATCGGCGTCCGCCTCGCGTCCGACCTTGAGGCCCGACTGAAAGGCGGCGGCGATGACGCCGAAGGCGACGCGGTCGTTGGCGCAGAGCACCGTCTGCGTCGGGAAGCCGCCGGCGCCGAGGATGCGCAGCGTTTCGTCGAAGCCGAATTTTTCAAAATCCCAGGAGGCGTTCGGCGTGGTCTCGACCAGCGCCGGCTCCATCTTCAACTGCTGCATCGCTTCCAGATAGGCGTCGCGCCGGGCGATCGCGTTGTTGTTGACCGGCGGCATGCCGAAATAGCAGGGGGGGCTTCCCGAGCGGCAGAGATAATCGACCATCAGGCGGAAGCTCTGGCGGTTGTCGGTGCCGACGAAGGAGGAGCTGTCGTCGAGCGGCGAGTCCACGTAGATCAGGGGAATGCTTTCGCCGAGCGCCGTCAGGGTCTTGTGATGCGACTGCACACCGAGCGGTGCGATGATCGCACCGGCGACGTTCATCGACTTGAAGGTCTCGATCGCCCGCTCTTCCATCTCCGGCCGCCCATCGGAGGAGAGCACGAAGGCGAGGAAACCCGCCTGGTTGGCGATGTGCTCGATCCGGCGCGTCAGCGCCATGTAGAAGGGGTCGGTCGAGTTCGGGACGATGACGCCGAGGATGTTGGTGCGGCGGCGGTTGAGGTTGACGGCGAAGATGTTCGGGCGAAAGCCCGACTGCTTGATCGCCGCCTCGATAGCATCGCGGGTCTTCTTCCGAACAGAGCCCGGATCATTGAAGTATTTGGAGACCGTGGGGCGCGACAAACCGACGAACTCCGAAAAATCCTCCATCGTCTTGATCTGTCTGTCCACCGTTGCTGTACCCCATATTGTTTTGATTTCGTTTATAGGTTCATTTTGAGGGGATAGGCAGTACCGGCTCGGAAATATTTACCGAATGCATGACCTGCCGCTAAGCTCGGCAGGCCAAAAAATAATCCTCGAGAACCCGGTCGACCGCGGCAAGTGCCAGTGATTTTGCCTTGGCGGCAACTTCGCCGTCACGCACGCGCTCGTAACTGCCCGGAAGATACTGGCTGATCAGAGTTTCCGGGATGTTGACGCCTTCAAGCAGCGACAGAAGTTCTTCCACCGCTGCAGCAACCTTCGGGTGCGGCCAGTAATAGCGGATGCGGTCGCTGTAGGAGAAATGCCGCTGCAGCCGTTGGGCTTCCGGCGAGCCGTGGTAATACTTGCCCCAGTTCGCCGGTTCCTCGCGCATGACCATCTCGGTGACCGATGCCAGTGTCTGCTTGCGTGCCTCGGGGAAGAGGAAGGTAGCGATCTGGTCGAGGCCGTAGAGCGCCTCGCGCAGCGCGAAGGTAAGGCCGGGGCCGACCTTGAGGATGGCAAAGCCATCGGAGACGAGATCGCGCAATGCCTCCGGCGTCTGATAGTCGGTGGAATGCGCCTCGAAGACGATGCCATCCAGCTGCCTCAGGCTGGCGCTAAGCTTTGCCGCCTTCTGCCTGTCATAGGCGATGACGTTCTCGTTGCCGAACTCGACGCCCGGCTGGACGACGGCGCCGACCACACGCTTGAAAGCGTTAGCGGCGCCCGCCGCTTCGAAGGCCTGGCGATGGACGCCAACCGTCTCGATTGCCGCCTCGGGCGCCGTGACCTCCAGCGTATCCAGCTCTTCGAGTGCGCCGCCCGGAACCGGGACTTCTGTGCCGATGATATAGACGGGAGCGACCCCCTCTTGGCCGGAAATGGCGGCCTCGGCGGCGGCGGCAAGCCGCGCAGCGCGTTCCGCCGTCACGGCATCTGGAAGCGCCACCGGTTCGCCGGCGCAGCCCATGCTTGTATCGAGATGCAGCTTGGTGAAGCCGGCCCGCGCATAGGCCTCGATCATCGTCACGGCCTTGGCCATGGCGCCTTCCGCTGGCAGATGTTTCCACGGGTTTGGGCCAAGGTGGTCGCCGCCGAGGATGATCCTCTCCTTCGGGAAGGAGACGCGGTCGGCGATGCCGGCGACGAAACGGGTGAAATCGGCGGGCGTCATGCCGGTATAGCCGCCGTCCTGATTGACCTGGTTGCAGGTCGCCTCAATCAGCAGGGCGGCGTCTTCCTGTAGCGCACGCAGCATCGCGGCCTCGATCACCAGCGGGTGGGCGGAGCAGACGGAGGGAATGCCGCGCGGGCCGGGGCGTTCGTTCCAGCGGGCGATGTCGATCAGCAGGTTCGGTTGCATGGGTCAGCCCTTTCGCGCGTAGATGAAGGTTTCGAGATCGGCGCGCGTCGAGGCGCCTTCCATCGGGCCGGAGATCATGACGGCGCGTGCGCCCGAGGCGTTGGCGAATTCCAGCGCTTCTGCGGGTGCCGCTCCGTTCAGCCAGAAGGTGACGAAGGTCGCGCCGAAGCAGTCTCCGGCGCCGGTCGGATCGACCTCTTCGGCCGGAAAGCCGGGATGCGAGAGCGTGATTTCCCGATCGAAATAGCTCGCGCCTTCAGCGCCGCGCTTGACGACGATCACCTTGATGCCGGCGGCAAGCAGTTCCGAAACCGCCTCGGCCTCGGTCTTCGCCTTGGTGAACAGGAAGAGCTCCTGCCCGCTCGGCAGGAAGACGTCTGTCCTGGCAAGCACCGCGCGCAGCGCCTCGCGCATGCCGGGGCTATCGAGGATTTCCGGCCTGAGGTTCGGATCGAAGGACACCGTGCCGCCGGCCGCCTTGATCATCTCGATCGCTGCGATAATGCTCTCCACCACGCTTGGTGCGTAGAGCGACGAGCCCATCACATGCAGATGGCTGCAACCGCGCACCAATGCCCGCGCGGCGTCATCGAGACGGATCGCGCCGCAGGCGCTGTGGCGGATATTGAAGACGAAGGCGCGGCTGCCGTCGGGGCGATAGCGCACGAAGGCGCTGCCGGTGGTGCCGAGCGGATCAACCGCGATGCCGGAGATGTCGACGCCATCAGCCTTCAGGCGGTCGAGATTGACGTGGCCGAAATCGTCGTCGCCGACGCGCGAGATGATCGCGGCTGCCTGCCCGAGTTTGCCGACCTGGTCGATGAAGATCGCCGGGGCGCCGGAGGGGTAGGGGCCGATGAGCGGCGTGGCCTGCCGGAAGCCGTCGCCCTTTTCGGTGGCGATGATCTCCACGAGGATTTCGCCGATCGTCAGTATCTTGTGCATGGGTATGTTTCTCTTCTGAGGATCAGCGCTTGGCCTGCTTGGCGCGGACGTCGAGCCAAACCGCGATCAGGATCACCAGGCCCTTGACGATGAGCTGGTAGAAGTAGGGGACCGACAGCATGTTCATGCCGTTGTTCATGACGCCGATGATGAGCGCGCCGATCAGCGTGCCGACCATGGTGCCGACGCCGCCGGCAAGCGAGGTGCCGCCGAGCACGGCCGCAGCGATGGCGTCGAGCTCATAGCTCATGCCGGCATTGGTCTGGGCGGAGAACAGCCGGGAGGACAAGAGCACGCCGCTGATTGCCGCCATGACGCCGGAGATCATGAAGATCGTGATCTTCAGCCGGTCGACCTTGATGCCGGAATAGACCGCCGCCTCGCGGTTACCGCCCGTCAGATAAGCGCGGCGGCCGAAGCTCGTCTTGCTCAGAAGGATGTGGTTGACCACGAACAGAACGGCGACCACCCAGATGATGATGGGCAGGCCGAGGAAGCTCTCCGTGCCGATGGCGGTCCAGGTCGCATTCTCGATCATCGCCGGCGCGCCGTTGGTCGGCAGGCTGACCATGCCGCGGTAGATGCCCATCGTCGCGACCGTGACGATGAAGGAAGGCAACAGCAATTTCGCCGTCAGCACGCCGTTCAGCATGCCCATCAGGGCGCCGGCCAGAAGCGTGATGACGATCGCCGGCGCGAAGCCGAGACCGAAGGCGAAACATTGCGCCCCAACCATGCCGGCAACTGCGATGATCGAGCCGACCGAAAGGTCGATCTCGCCGAGCAGGATCACCCAGGTCATGCCGAAGGCAGCGATCGCCACCACCGCCACCTGCTGCAGGATGTTCATGAAGTTGACGACTGACATGAAGCGCGGGTTGAGGAAGGAGAAGATGACGCAGAGCATCACCAGCGACAGCAGGATGCCGCCATATTGTTTCAACGCCCGCATGAAGGCGGCCTGGGTCTCGGATTGCTGTGTCATGATTGGAATCCCGTTGCGTGCGCCATGATTGTTTCCGGGCTGAGGTCGGCGCCGGAAAGGGTCGCGCCGATGCCGCCCTCGTGCATGACGACGACGCGGTCGCTCATTCCCAGAACTTCCGGCAGCTCGGAGGAGATCAGCAGGATCGCCGTGCCCTCGGCCGCCAGCTGGCGGATGATCTTGTAGATTTCAAACTTGGCGCCGACGTCGACGCCACGGGTGGGCTCGTCGAGGATCAGCACCTTGGGCCGCGTCAGCAGCCACTTGGCGAGCACGATCTTCTGCTGGTTGCCGCCGCTGAGCGAACCTGAGGGCGTGTCGAGCGAGTGCGTCTTGATCGCCAGCCGGCCGACTTCCACGGCCGCGGCTTCGCGCTCGGCGCGGCTCCGGGTGAAGCCGAGCGGTCCGGTGAAATCGGCAAGGGCTGCCATCGAGATGTTCCAGCCGACGCTGTGGCTGAGAACGAGGCCTTCTTCCTTACGGTTTTCGGTGACGAAGCCGATGCCGCGCGAAATCGCCTCTGCCGGCGAGCGGAAACGAACCGGCTGCCCCTCGAAGCGAACCGTGCCGGTCGCCGCCTTCATGCCGAACAGTGCGTTCATCACTTCGGAGCGGCCGGAACCGACGAGGCCGAAAAAGCCGAGGATTTCGCCGGGGCGGACGTCGAAGGAGATGTCGTCGAACTCGCCATCACGGGTAAGGCTGTCGATCGAAAGAACCGGAGCTGTCTTCGCCGACTGCTCGTGGGTCCGTGGCGGATAGATCTCATCCATGCGACGGCCGACCATCAGCGCGATCAGCGCCTCGATGGTGACGTCGTCGCGATCATGGGTCGAGACATATTCGCCGTCGCGGATGACGGTGATGTCGTCGCTGAGCCGCATGATCTCTTCCATGCGGTGGGAAATGTAGATGACGGCGACGCCACGTTGCTTCAGCCGGGTAATGATCTCGAACAGGATCTCGGCTTCGCTGTCGCTCAGCGACGAGGTCGGCTCGTCGAGAATGACGACCTTGGCCTCGTGGCTCAGCCCCTTGGCGATTTCCACGAGTTGGCGCTGGGCGATCGAGAGATTGCCGATCTTCTCGCTGACGTCGATCGGCAGACCGAGATCGGCGACGATCGCGCGGGCCTTGGCGACGAGCGCCTTGTCGTTGATGAAGCCGAAGCGGCGCGGCTCGCGGGTGGCAAGAATATTTTCGGCCACCGTCAGGTTGCTGCAGAGGCTGAGTTCCTGGAAGACGATGGCAAGCCCGAGGGCTGCGGCGTCCTGCGGATCAGCCGGCCGGTAGGGGCGCCCATCAAGCGTGATGACACCCGAAGTTGCCTCGTGCACGCCGGCCAGAATCTTCATCAGTGTCGATTTGCCGGCGCCGTTTTCGCCGAGCAGCGTGTGCACCCGGCCGCGCCTGACCTTGAGACGCATGCTTTTCAGCGCCGCGACCTGACCGAAGGATTTGGTGACGTCACTGATCTCGAGGATGGTGTCCGTGGTCGAACCATGCATGGTGGCCTCCATACGACGCCGCGCGTCCCATCCGCGCGCGCAAAGGGCGAGCCGAGGCGCCTCCGGCCATATGCCGGAGCGCTCACTCCTGAGGTTGCCGCCGCCCGGAGGCGACGGCTGTCCTGGGAGGACTTATTTCGCGGTATAGACGCCGGGCACGATCGGCTGTTCGGCCGGAACGGTCTCGCCGGCGGCGACCTTGACGGCGGTGTCGACTGCCTGCTTGCCCATCTGGTCCGGGAACTGCTGGATGACGCCGACCATGACCGGGTTGGTGTCGACGGCGTCGCGCGCTTCCTTCATGCCGTCAAAGCCGATGACCTTGACCTGGGATTCAAGACCCGCGGCCTTGACCGCGACGGCGGCTGCGAGGGCTGCATCGTCGCCAAAGCCGAAGATGCCGGTGATATCGGGATTGGCCTGCAGCATGTTCTGGGCCGCAGCCAGCGCTTCGGCGCGGGTAATGCCGGTCTGGATGGCGACGATCTCCATGTCCGGATGCTTGGCGATCGCTTCCTTGAAGCCGTTGACGCGGTTCACCACCGACTGGACGGTCGGATAGTCGATGACGGCGACCTTGCCCTTGTTGTCGAGGACCTTGGCCATCAGCTCGCCAGCCTTCACACCACCGGTGAAGTTGTCGGTGCCGATATGCGAAGTGACCGTCGCGCCATTGGCCGGAACGTCGACGGTGATCACCTTGATGCCGGCCTTCTCGGCCTTCTCGATCGCAGCGCGCACGCCCTGGCTATCGACCGGCGAGATCACGATGACGTCGACGCCCTTGACGATGAAATCCTCGACATCGGCGAGCTGCTTGTTGAGATCCTGGTTGGCGATCGAGACCTCGAGCTTGACGTTCTTGGCTTGCGCCTCGGCTTTCATCGCGTCGGCGAGCTCGATGTAGAACGGATGCTGCTGGGTGAGCAGCGATGCGCCGATGCCGTCGGCAAAGGCCGTGGAGGCAAGGAGCGAGAGCGCCGTGCCGGCGACGAGCGATTTCAGAATGCGGGACATGTTCATGGTTTCCTCCCTGGAAACGGCGCGGGCCTTCGGTGTTGTGCAGCCAAGCTGGCGAGGCCCTCCCACCGCCGTCTTGGTGAGGGCGTAAAAACCACAAAACTTTGCGCGCGTCAATTTTTAATAATACGCAAATAAAAAATAAAAAGTATACCGAGGAAATTTACTATACCTCCCCACGGTTCATCGCAGCCTGCTGAGCAGCCGCAAGGGCTCCCTCCAACTTCGTTGCGCGGATGACTTGCCTTTGCCCCTCCTCGCGCCAGATAGCGTGGCAAACGGTGACGGAGACGAGATCATGTCTGAGACCAGCAAGACGGTGTTGGTCCGAATCCTCGGGCGGGTACAAGGCGTTAGCTTCAGGGTTTGGGCCCGTGACGAGGCGCAGAAGCTCGGTCTCGTCGGATGGGTTCGAAACGAAGCCGATGGCTCGGTTGCCGCTCTGATCAGCGGTCCGGAGGAGGCAATCACCCTCATGCTCGAGCGTCTGCATGAAGGGCCGCCGGCCGCATGGGTTTCGAAGGTCGTTGCCGAGTTCGTCGAAGCGCCGGAAGGCGTCAGCGGCTTTCGGATCACCAGATAGGCATTCGTGCCTCTCGTGATGCTGCCCAATACAGGTTGAGCTTCAGTTCTCCCGCCGCATCAGAGCGTGCGCGGCTGTCGCAATGGGCACAGCCCTGCGGCGATCGTGCGCGAAATCAATGTTGCGCTTCGAGACCGCTCGTTCTCCGCTCGCGGCCATAGGCACGGAGAAACGTCCTGACCGCCTGATGGGCGCTGACTTCCAGTTCCGCTTCGCTCGGGGCCTCGCCGAAAAGCCCGCCCATCTGCAAGTCTGCCTTGATCAGCGCGATGAACTGCCGGGCGGCGAGGTCGAAGTCATCGATGTCGAGCGGTGCTGAATGGGCGAGCCGGGCAAAAAGCGCCGCCAGCGCCCTGTCGGTCTTGCCCGGGCCCTGTTCCCGCCAGAACTGGAACAGATGCGGATAGCGATTGCCCTCCGTCGCGATCAGCTTCTGGATGAACTTGGCGTCCTGGTTGCAGATGCAGCTCTTGTTGAGGCGCACCGCAAAGGCGGCAAGCTCTTCCTCGAGGTTGTCGGCCTTTTCGGGAAACGTCGCGAGGATGGAGAACAGCATGCCGTTGGTGCGATCCATGATGTCCTGGATCACTGCCATGAACAGCGTCTCTTTTTCGCGGTAGTGGTTGTAGATCGTCTGGCGCGACACGCCGGCTTCGGCGGCGATCTCGTCGATGCTGGCACCGGAAAAGCCCTCGCGGCAGAAGACGTCCGCCGCGGCCTCCAGGATCGAAACGCGTTTCGCGAGTTGTCCTTTTTGCGCGCGGACGTCCGGTGAGGCGAGGCCAGATTTTTTCATGGACTGAAGATAGAGCCCATTGACGATTTAGACAATGCTGTCTAATTTTACATCTGTGTCCAAATTAATGGACTAAGTAGTCAGCGCAGGATGCGTCTCCCAAACGTTCGATCCTGGCACGACCGTCATCTTTCGAGTTTCAATCCCGGCGACAGCGATGTCGGCCCTGGGCCGGAGCGTTGTCGTGATTTCTGAAAGATCATTGCCATGACAGCGTCCTTCCTTCGCACGGCCATCGTCCTCGGTCTGATTTCGGCGATCGGTCCCTTCGCAATCGACATGTATCTGCCTGCCTTGCCGTCGATCGGCAAAGACCTGGCTGCCGAAACCGGCGTCGTGCAGCTCAGCCTGCTCTCGTTCTTCATTTCCTTTGCCATTTCGCAGCTCATCTACGGGCCGCTTTCCGATATCTGGGGGCGCAAGGCGCCGCTCTATCTCGGCATCGGCCTCTTCACCGTTGCCAGCGTCGGCTGCGCGCTCGCAACCGACATCGAAACCCTGATCGCCTTTCGCTTTCTGCAGGGTATAGGCGGCGCCGCCGGCATGGTTATCCCGCGCGCCGTCGTCCGCGACATGCACACCGGCGTTCAGGCGGCGCGGCTGATGTCGCTGCTGATGCTCGTCTTCAGCATTTCGCCGATCCTGGCGCCACTGGCCGGCAGCGCGGTGATCCAGTTCTACGGCTGGCGCGGCGTCTTCTATGCCGTGATGATCGCCGCCTTCATCGGCCTGATCCTCTTGTCGACCCAATTGCAGGAAACCCGACCCAAAAAGGACCGTGCCGGCAGCAGCGTGGCGAGCGCGCTTGCCGCATACCGCCTGCTGCTTTCTGACCGCAACTTCCTGACGCTCACCTTCATCGGCGGGCTCGGGATCTCGGGCTTCCTGGTTTATCTCGCCAACTCGCCCTTCGTGCTGATCGACCATTACGGGCTGACGCCAACGCAATACAGCATCGCCTTTTCGATGAATGCCGTTTCGTTCTTCGCGGTGTCGCAGGCTACCGGCTGGCTTGGCGAGCGTTTCGGCCTGGTGCGGGTGATGCACCTCGCCGTCGCCGCCTTTGCGCTGACGATGGTCACGATGTTCATCGTCATGAGCCTCGGCTTCAACCAGTTGCCCGTCATGGCCGCCTTCCTGTTCGTCGGCTACGGCGTGCTCGGGCTGGTGATCCCGACCTCGGCGGTGCTGGCGCTTGAGGATCACGGCGAAATCGCCGGCACCGCATCGGCGCTGATGGGCACGCTGCATTTCGTCACCGCCGCCGTCGCGATGATCATCGCGAGCGTCTTCTTCGATGGAACCGCTCTGCCGATGACCGGTGCCATCGCGGCTTGCGCGCTTGCCGCCTTCCTGCTGACGCAGGCAACGATCGGCCGCAGCCGTGTGGTCGCGGCGGAATAACCACACCCCTTTGATGCGCGGAGCCGCCCAAAGACATCATGTCCTCGGGCGGTTCTTCATGTTCCCGCAGGTGCCTGGGGTTCCTCAGAAATCCCAGTCCTCGTCTTCGGTCGCGACCGCCTTGCCTATGACATAGGACGAGCCCGAGCCGGAGAAGAAGTCGTGGTTCTCGTCGGCGTTGGGTGAGAGCGCGGAGAGAATGGCGGGGTTGACCTTGCAGGCTTCTGCCGGGAACAGCGCCTCGTAACCGAGGTTCATCAGGGCCTTGTTGGCGTTGTAGTGCAGGAACTTCTTCACGTCCTCGGTAAGCCCGACGCCGTCATAAAGGGCTTCCGTATATTTCGCCTCGTTGTCGTAGAGTTCGAGCAGCAGGTCGAAGGCGAAGTCCTTGATTTCCTGCCGGCGTTCCTCGGTCAGCCTCTCCAGGCCGCGCTGGAACTTGTAGCCGATATAGTAGCCGTGCACCGCCTCGTCACGGATGATCAGCCGGATCATATCGGCGGTGTTCGTGAGCTTGGCGCGGCTCGACCAGTACATCGGCAGATAGAAACCGGAATAGAACAGGAAACTTTCGAGGAAGACGCTGGCGACCTTCTTCTTGAGCGGATCGGCGGAGGCATACTGCTCCATGATCAGCGCCGACTTCTTCTGCAGAAACTCGTTTTCCTCCGACCAGCGATAGGCGTCGTCGACATCGGGCGTCGGGCACAGCGTCGAGAAGATCGAGGAATAGGAGCGCGCGTGCACCGCTTCCATGAAGGAGATGTTGGAAAGCACCGCCTCCTCGTGCGGAGTGATGGCATCCTCCATCAGCTTGACGGCGCCGACGCCGTTCTGGATCGTGTCGAGCAGCGTGAGGCCGGTGAAGACGCGGATGGTGAGCTTCTGCTCCTCCGGCTTCAGGGTCGCCCAGGAGGGGATGTCGTTGGAGAGCGGCACCTTCTCCGGCAGCCAAAAATTGCCGGTAAGCCGGTTCCAGACCTCCAGATCCTTGTCGTCCTCGATGCGGTTCCAGTTGATGGCGCGGATGCGGTTTGCTGGCTTGGTGTGCATGTTCATTTCGTTGTCCTCTCGGGCGTGGACGCCCCTCATCCGCCTGCCGGCACCTTCTCCCCGCTTGCGGGGAGAAGGTGTATGCCGCGCCATCTCGCATAATCTGGGCCGTCAGTGTGGCAGGTACCCTCTCCCCGCAGGCGGGGAGAGGGTTAGGGTGAGGGGCACTTAATGGGAACGCGGCGCTACAACGCGCAGGAAACGCAGCCCTGGACCTGCGTGCCCTCAAGCGCCATCTGGCGAAGGCGGATGTAGTAAATCGTCTTGATGCCCTTCTTCCAGGCGTGGATCTGCGCGCGGTTTATGTCGCGCGTCGTCGCCGTGTCGCGGAAGAACAGGGTCAGCGACAGGCCCTGGTCGACATGCTGGGTCGCAGCCGCATAGGTGTCGATGATCTTCTCCGGCCCGATCTCGTAGGCGTCCTGGTAATATTCGAGGTTGTCGTTGGTCATGAAGGCGGCCGGATAGTAGACGCGGCCAATCTTGCCTTCCTTGCGGATCTCGATCTTCGAGACGATCGGGTGGATCGAGGAGGTCGAGTGGTTGATGTAGGAGATCGAGCCCGTCGGCGGCACCGCCTGGAGGTTCTGGTTGTAGAGGCCGCCTTGCGTGACCGCCTGTTTCAGTTCCAGCCAATCGTCCTGCGTCGGGATGCGGATGCCGGCCGCTTCGAACAGGCCCTTCACCTTCTCCGTCGCCGGCAGCCATTCGGCTTCGGTGTATTTGTCGAAATATTCGCCTGACGCGTATTTCGAGTTCTCGAAGCCCTTGAAGGTCACGCCCTTCTCGACCGCCAGCCGGTTGGATGCGCGGATGGCGTGATAGGTCACCGTGTAGAAATAGATGTTGGTGAAATCGATGCCTTCCTCGGAGCCGTAGAAGACGCGCTCGCGGGCGAGGTAGCCGTGCAGATTCATCTGGCCAAGGCCGATCGCGTGGCTGTCGTCATTGCCCTTCTCGATCGAAGGCACGGAAGAGATGTGGCTCATTTCGGAGACGGCGGTGAGCGCGCGGATCGAGGTCTCGATCGTCTGGCCGAAATCCGGACTGTCCATCGCCGCGGCAATGTTCAGCGAGCCGAGATTACAAGAGATATCCTTGCCCATCTTTGCGTAGGAGAGGTCGTCGTTGAATTCGCTCGCCTCGCTCACCTGCAGGATTTCCGAGCAGAGGTTGCTCATGGTGATGCGCCCGGCGATCGGGTTCGCCCGGTTCACCGTGTCCTCGAACATGATGTAGGGGTATCCGCTCTCGAACTGGATTTCGGCAATGATCTGGAAGAAATCGCGCGCCTTGATCTTCCGCTTGCGGATACGAGCATCCTCGACCATCTCGCGGTACTTCTCCGTCACCGAAATTTCGGTCAGCGGCACGCCGTAGACGCGCTCCACGTCATAGGGCGAGAACAGATACATGTCCTCGTTGTTGCGGGCGAGCTCGAAGGTGATGTCCGGGATGACGACGCCGAGCGACAGCGTCTTGATGCGGATCTTTTCGTCGGCATTTTCCCGCTTGGTATCGAGGAAGCGCATGATGTCCGGGTGGTGGGCATGCAGATAAACAGCACCTGCCCCTTGGCGGGCGCCAAGCTGGTTGGCATAGGAGAAGCTGTCTTCAAGCAGTTTCATGACAGGGATGATGCCGGAGGACTGGTTCTCGATCTGCTTGATCGGCGCGCCCATCTCTCTGATGTTGGTGAGCGACAGCGCCACGCCACCGCCGCGCTTGGAGAGCTGCAATGCGGAATTGATCGCGCGGCCGATGCTCTCCATGTTGTCCTCGACCCGCAGCAGGAAGCAGGAGACGAGCTCGCCGCGTTGCTTTTTACCGGCATTGAGGAAGGTCGGCGTCGCCGGCTGGAAACGCCCGGAAATGATCTCATCGACGAGATCGCGGGCAAGTCCCTCGTTGCCGCGCGCCAGTGTCATGGCCACCATGCAGACGCGATCCTCGTAGCGCTCCAGGTAGCGCTTTCCGTCAAAGGTCTTCAGCGTATAGGACGTGTAGTATTTGAACGCGCCGAGGAAGGTCGGGAAGCGGAACTTCTTCCCATAGGCGTGGTCGTAGAGATCGCGGACGAAGTTGAAGGAATACTGGTCGAGAACCTGCTGCTCGTAGTAGCCCTCGGTCACCAGATAATCGAGCTTCTCCCTGAGGTTATGGAAGAAGACCGTGTTCTGGTTGACGTGCTGGAGGAAGTATTGTTTCGCCGCCAGCCGGTCTTTGTCGAGCTGGATCCGTCCCTCTTCATCATAGAGGTTCAGCATTGCGTTCAGCGCATGATAGTCCAGCGCCGCTTCCGTCGCCTTCAGGGGGCGTTCGAGTGTTGAGACGTCCAAAATCGTTCCATCCCGTTTCTGACATTGGCGACGTCCTCCTCTGTTCCGAGAAGCTCGAACCGGTAGAGGTAGGGCACCTGGCACTTGGCCGCGATGACGTCGCCGGCGATCCCGTAGGTCGCGCCGAAATTGCTGTTGCCCGCAGCAATGACGCCGCGGATGTGAGAGCGGTTGCCCGCATCGTTGAGGAAGCGGATGACCTGTTTCGGCACCGCACCCCGGCCGTCATCGCCGCAATAGGTGGGCACGACCAACACGAAAGGCTCGGAAACCGTAAGTGAAGCCTTACTTTCTTTGAGCGGTATGCGCGCTGCGCGAAGGCCGAGCTTTTCGACGAAGCGATGGGTGTTTTCCGAGCGGCTGGAAAAATAGACGATCAGGCCCACCGCCCGTCTCCTCTAGGAAAGCGCGCTGATCTTGTCGGGGCGAAAACCCGCCCAGTGTTCGGGGCCGGCGACGACGACGGGAAGCTGCATGTAGCCGAGGCCCTTGACCGTTTCGAGCGCGTCTTGGTCGATGGAGATATCAATGACCTCGTAGTTGACGCCCTGGCGATCGAGCGCTCGGTAGGTCGCGGTGCATTGGACGCAGGCGGGCTTGCTGTAGACGGTAACGTTCATTTCTTCCTCGTTTGGTCGGCTGGATGAGAGCATGAGAAGGCGCACGGACACGCAGCCGCGATCCGGCGAAATGCAGGGCTGTCATGGCTGTGGCTCGCTCGGATCTGGAGGCCCGGGCATGCCTCTTCGTCAGCTGCGCGGGAAACCGCGCCTCTTGATTGGCGAGCGATAGAATTTCAATGACGCGGACATGACTTCACCCCGAAGCTTTCGACAGGCTGCCGGGGAGATGTCGAGACGATCAGGCAGGCTCATCCTGCCGCACGACAGCGCCGTGCGTCCTAACAGACGCGCAAAGATCGCTGTAGCACTTCGATTTGCTGCATGTTTTTATCCTTAAATCGGCGACGATTTAAGGAAACATGCAGTAGACTCAACCCCTCCGGACACCCGCCCGTGGACGTTTGTTGCTCGAGGCAGGTCTCCTGGCTCACGGGTCTCAGCTTCCATCCCGACCTTCCCGAGGCCTCATGCCTCAGTGGTCCAATTCCGGACAGTCGCTCGCCGTCTACAGTTGCGGGGGCAGCTACGGCATAGCCTAGCGAAAACTCGCCGACGCACCGTATTCCCGTCTTAGCTCTCAATCCCTGCGAATCGAGAGAACCTCGAACACTAGATATAGTAGTTCATCGCAAATCTGCGTCAATAGGTTCGAGGTGCCCGAAGCCGGGGTGAGAAGGTGATTTCTTTCGCCGTGTGGATAACAAGGAGTAAACGGCGGGAGGCGGCGAAACCTGTGGGTGAAGAACTTCTCGGCTTTGAGCCCCGCGCTCGCTCCGTTGCGATCACTTGCGAAGGGGCTTCGGCACGCCGCTTTTAGAAACGCCACGCCGGATCTCTCCCGAATTCGGTCCGCGGGCTGGGAAGGTGGCAGATCACGATAACTGCGCTGTGTCTTGCCTCTGCGCTCCGTCAATCGCAGAGCGACATGCTTATGTCTTTGTTTTCTCCGGGCTGGGCTCGAGGCGAAGCCCTTGCCATTTGCGGCGCGTCGCCGCAATCCCGCTCCGGCGAGGGCGGTGACCTGCGCGGATCGTCGTCCTTCGGCCAATGCCAAGGATCGGCACCATCGCCGACGCGCGCCCGGATGGTCTCCTGATCTCGCGTCAGCCCGATATCCTTCAGCTGGAATTCGCTGAACGTATCGATGGCGATGATTGGGTTGAGTGCGTTGCCGGCCCAGTTCAGGGCATGAAGGATCGTTGATCGCACTGCGCTAAGCATTGCTATCCTCTTTGTTTTTGCTGTTGTGTTCACGAAAAAAGTGAGGATTTTTGCTGCTTCGCGCAAAGCGATTTCTCGCATGCTGGCATAAAGAATGCTTATCTCAGGGCCATGAGCAAGATTCCTCCCATGAGTGCCGTGCGCGCCTTCGAAGCGGCCGCCAGACATCTGAGCTTCACCCGCGCCGCCGACGAGCTCGGCATGACGCAGGCGGCGGTCAGCTACCAGATCCGGCTGTTGGAGGAGCGCATCGGCACGCCGCTCTTCGTTCGTCTTCCGCGCGAGGTTCGGCTGACGGCGGCCGGGCGGCAGCTGGCGCCGAAGGTGACGGAAGCGATCGACCTTCTCGGGGCGGCCTTCTCGGAGATTGCCGACAAGACCGAACACCACCTGCACATTTCCGTGCTGCCGACCGTCGTGTCGAGCTGGCTCGGCCAGCGGCTCGCCTCGTTCCAGACGGCCCATCCGAACATCAGCATCCGGGTGCACATGTCGACCGAGCTGATCGACTTCAAGCGTGACGCCATCGATCTCGTGGTGCGCAGCGGCAACGGCGACTGGCCCGGCAACGACGTGTTCCCGCTTTTCCCTATCGATTACATGCCGGTCTGCACGCCGTCTTTCATGGAGAAGCACCAGCTCAGGCATCCCTCGGACGTCCTGCGTGTACGGCGCTTCGGCAACGCCAGCTGGTGGCGGCGATGGATGATCGAAACCGGGGTGGAGCCACCGGCGAGCAACGGTACCGAACTGATCTTCGACGTCCAGGCGATGGACGTCACGACGACTTTGAACGACCATGGCATCGCGATTGCCGTTTCAACCTTCCTGATGGACGAACTGAAGAGCGGCAGGCTCATCCGGCCCTTCGACCATGTGGTAAGAGATGGTCGCGCCTATTGGCTGGTCTATCCGCAGAGCAGCAGGCGGCAGAAAAAGATCCAGGCTTTTCGCGATTGGATTATTGCCGAGGCCGACGCATCGAATGCGCTGCTGGCGACAGTCGTGGGCGATTCCAGGTCGGCATCACCTCAAGCCGGGGTTGGAGCGAGCGCGCTCATGAAACCTGAATAGGGCTTGCTGAGCGGCGACGCATAGGCCCCGCGCTTGCTGGTCATAAGTCCCTGTGACACGAGTGCTTCCGCCTGCTTGACCGCGGCCGAAACGCCGTCGATGACAGGGACGTCATAGTCCGCTTGGAGCGCCCGGGCGAGATCGGCCATGCCGGCGCAGCCGAGCACGATCGCTTCTGCGCCATCCTGATTGAGCGCCAGCTCGATCTCGCGCCGGAGTTTGGCGAGCGCGTCTGATGCCTTGTCCTCCAGTTCGAGCACCGGGATGTTGGCGGCGCGGACCCTTGCCCGGTCGCCCATGCCGTAATGCCGGACGAGATTCTCGATCAGCACCCGTGACCGTTCGAGCGTGGTGACCACGGTGAAACGTTGCGCCAGCATGGCAGCGGTCGCGACGGCGGATTCGCAGAGCCCCACCACCGGTATGCGGGCGAGCGCACGGGCCGCCTCGAGGCCGGTGTCGTCGAAGCAGGCGATGACCGCGGCATCGGCGCCTGCGGCCTCGCCGTCGCGGATTTCGGCGAGCAGGCCCGGCAGGGCGACGGCGCCGTCATAATGCCCCTCGATCGAGGCCGGTCCCGATCTGGAGGTGCGCGCGAGAATTTCCGTGGCAGGGTTGGCGACAGTCCGAGCGGCCGCGGCTGCCTTGGCCGTCATCGACGCGGTGGTGTTGGGATTGATGATCAGGATGCGCATCTAGCCTAGCTCAGCTTTGCCTGGCGGCGTCGCAAGGTCAGAATGACTGCGAGCGCGACGAGGATGATGGTGAAGGAGAAGAGGGTGGTGACCGTGCCGAGCGCATAGAGCACCGGCGTCGTCACATTCGTAGTCATGCCGTAGATCTCGAGTGGCAGAGTGTTGTAGCTGCCCGAAGTCATCAGCGTGCGGGCGAATTCGTCGTAGGAGAGCGTGAAGCCGAAGAGGCCGACGCCGATCAGGCTTGGCGCGATCATCGGCAGGAGAACGTGCTGGAAAGTCTGCCAGGACGTCGCCCCGAGATCGCGCGCCGCTTCTTCGTAGGCCGGTGAGAACCGGTTGAAGACCGCAAACATGATGAGCACGCCGAAAGGCAGTGTCCAGGTGAGATGCGCGCCGAAGCCGGAGGAGTACCAGGCGGGCTTCAGGCCGAACTGCTGGAAGACGACGCCGATGCCGAGCGAGATGATGATCGACGGCACGACGAGACTTGCGACGGTGAGATAGAAGAGCGCGGTTGCGCCGCGGAAGCGTCGGCGGAAGGCAAGGCCTGCAAGCAGGGCGACCACGACGTTGACCGTCATTACCATCAGGCCGAGCGTAAAGGAGCGCCGGAATGAGGCGCCGAAGTCCCCGACCGCCTGCCGTTCGAAAAGGTTGTAGAACCAGTGCAGCGATAGGCCGTTCAGCGGAAAGGTCAGGCCGCCGTCCGGTCCCTGGAAGGACAGGATCAGCACGGCCGACAGCGGGCCGTAGAGAAACAGCACGAACAGCGTGAAGAAGATTGCGAGCAGGTAGAATTCCTTGCCGCGTCTCTCGTGGTTCATGTCAAAGCTCCTTGCGGATGTCGACGACGCGCAGGATCGCGGCGACCATAAAGAGCACGACGATCAGAAGCACCACGGCATTGGCGGCCGCTGCCGGATATTGCAGCAGAGACATCTGGTTTTTCATCATCAGCGCGACGGAGGCGCTCTGGCCGCCGGACATGACCTGCACCGTTGAGAAATCTGCCATGACGAGCGTGACGACGAAGATCGAGCCGATCGCGATGCCCGGCTTGGCGAGCGGCAGGATGACGTTCCAGAGGATCTGGCCGCCGGAAGCGCCGCAGTCGCGCGCCGCCTCGATCAGCGAGCGATCGATCCGCATCAGCGTATTGAAGATCGGCGTGACCATGAACAGCGTGTTGAGATGCACCATGGCAAGCACCACGGCAAAGTCGGAGTAGAGCAGCCACTCGATCGGCTGTGGGATCAGGCCAAGCTCGATCAGGGTCGAATTGACAAGGCCGTTGCGGCCGAGCACCGGGATCCAGGAAATCATGCGGATGATGTTCGAGGTCAGGAACGGCACGGTGCAGACGAGGAACAGCACCATCTGCATGGTTGTTGTGCGGACATGGAAGGCGAGGAAATAGGCGACCCAGAAGCCGATTAAGAGCGTCAGCGCCCAGACGAGGACGGTGAATTTCAGCGTGTTGAGATAGGTCTTCCAGGTGACCCACGAGCCGAGCGTATCGGCGTAGTTCATCGTCAGGAAGTCCGGATAGAGACCGGCGAAGTCATAGTCCCAGAAGCTGACGACGATGATGGTCAGGATCGGCAGCACGAAGAAGAATCCGAGGATCAAAAGGAGAGGGGTTGCCTGGAGATGGGAGGCCAGCGCGCGCGGAGCGCCCCGGCGACGTGATGCCTTCTCTGTCCTGATTTCCCCTGGCTGGGACGTCGCAAGTGTCGCCATCGTCGTTCCTCTCTGGATTTATGCGATCGGGGTCCGCCCCTCATCCGCCTGCCGGCACCTTCTCGTCGCTTGCGGGAGAAGGGAGATGCGTCGCCGTCCCGCTCATTCTTGATCGCCTATGTGCACGCTCGGCCGGCCGATGTGGCACGTCCCCTCTCCCCGCCTGCGGGGAGAAGGTTAGGGTGAGGGGGCGCTTCCGCGCCGGCGATTACGCCGCGATGAACTCGTTCCAGCGCTTGATCATGTAACGGTCCTCGTCCATCACAGAGTTCCAGCAGGCGACCTTGCCCATGCGTTCCTCGAACGAGCCGCCGTCGCGCACCGCACCCGCTTTCTCCATGATCTTGCCCTCCGGCGAAAGGATGTCGCCTTGGGCGGGCTTGCCTTCCACCCAGAAACCCCACTCGTCCTCGGACATGAAGCCCTTGGCGGTCTCCATCGCGGCGGAGTAGTAGCCCTGACGGTTGAGGTAGGCGCCGACCCAGCCGGAGAGGTACCAGTTGATGTACTCATAAGCCGCGTCGAGCTGTGCGCCCTGGAGATGGGCGGCAAGCCCGAGGCCGCCGCCCCAGGCGCGATAACCTTCTTTCAGCGGCTGGTACTTGCAGGCGATGCCCTTGGAACGGACGGCGGCGACGGCCGGCGACCACATGGACTGGATGACGACTTCGCCCGAAGCCATCAGGTTGACGCTCTCGTCGAAGGACTTCCAGAAGGCACGGAACTGGCCGTCCTGCTTGGCCTTGATCAGGAAGTCGATCGTCTTGTCGATCTCGTCCGTGGTCATGTTGCCCTTGTCGGCATATTTGATGTTGCCGAGCGCCTCCATGATCATCGCGGCGTCCATGATGCCGATCGAAGGAATGTTGAGGATCGCGGTCTTACCCTTGAACGCCGGGTCCATGATGTCGGCCCAGGTCGAGATCTCGCGCCCGACGAGATCGGGGCGAATGCCGAGCGTGTCGGCGTTGTAGATCGTCGGGATCAGCGTCATCCAGTCGGTCGGCGACTTGGCGAAGGTCTTGGAATCTTGCGCCTCGACGAAGCCGACGGTGTGCGGTGCGGTCCCCTGGGCGACCACGCTTTCGGGTTTCAGCTTGCCGTCGATGAACAGCGGCACGATCTTGTCGAAGTACTTGATCTTTTTCACGTCCATCGGCTGCATCACGCCGGCTGGGAAGACCTTCTTGGCAATCCAGTATTCGATGTCGGCGATGTCGTAGGAATCGGGCTGGGTCACCGCACGCTGGGCGGCGGCGTCGGAATCGGTCGCCGTCATTTCCAAGGTGATGCCGAGGTCCTGTTTGCACTTCTCTGCAATCGCATTGATGTTGGAAACGCCGGTGCCGAACTGGCGAAGCGTGATCGGGTTCTGGGCCCAAATGGTCGGGAAGCCGGTAATGGCACCCGATCCGGCGATGGCGCCGACGGCGGCAGCGCCGGTCTTCAACAACGATCGGCGTGTCAGGCCGGCGCCAGGCTTTTCGGTTTTAGTTTCAGTCGTCATGTGCAGTTCCCCTTCTTGTGATGGTTGATTAGCTCATGCGGAAAGGCGGCCGAGGGGGACGACGTCCTCCAGGGTCCAGCTCAGGGACACCGCGTCACCGACCGCGACAGGCTTCCTGAAATAGTCAGCGTCGCTGACGATCAGCGTGAAGTCGTCGCTGCCGGCACCGATGGCGGTGAGCTTCACCGAGGCGCCGCGGTACTCGATGTTGGAAACCACCGCCTGGAAACCGAGGCCCTTCTCGCCCGGCGGGTCGAGCCGCACGCGATCGGTGCGGATGCCGATGTCGATGGGCCGGCCGACCTCCTGGGCGATGTCGCGCACCGCGAAGGTCTGGCCTTCGGCGGTCTCCATTTCGACGACATCGCCGCTGATCGCGCGGACTTTTCCGGAGAGAACGTTGTGGTCGCCCATGAACCGCGCGACGAAGGCAGTGGCCGGGTGCTCGAACACCGTACGAGGTGCGGCCGCCTGCTCGATCCGGCCGCTGTTCATGACGACAATAAGATCGGCGAGCGCCATCGCCTCTTCCTGGCTATGGGTGACATGCACGAAGGTGATGCCGAGCGTCTTCTGCAGCTTCTTCAATTCCGCCCGCATGCGGATCTTCAGGAACGGGTCGAGCGCCGACAGCGGTTCGTCGAGCAGCAGCGCTTCCGGCTCGGTGATGAGCGCACGGGCGAGTGCCACGCGCTGCTGCTGGCCGCCGGAAAGCTGGGCCGGGCGCCTGGAAGCATAGGCCTCCATCTGCATCAACTTCAGCATCTCGAGTGCCTTGGCGCGGCGCGCGTCGCGTTCTACGCCCTTCATCTTCAGGCTGAAGGCAACGTTGTCGACGAGGTCGAGGTGCGGGAACAACGCATAGGACTGGAACATCATCGCTGTGCTGCGCCTGGCCGGCGGAAAATCGGTGACGACGACGTTGCCGAGCCGCAGGTCGCCTGAGGAGATGCTCTCGTGGCCGGCGATCATGCGCAGCGTCGAGGTCTTGCCGCAGCCCGAAGGGCCGAGGAAGCAGCAATAGCTTCCGGCGGGGATTTTCAGGCTGATGGAATGTACGGCGGTGGTCGAGCCGTAAATCTTGGAAACGGATACGATATCGATCTCTGCGGCTTTCGACATGAGCGTTCTCCTTGCACCAGAGAAGAAGCATCAATCGTGCCAATTTCGTTCGCCGAGCCTAAGGCTATGTTTTCGCGCGAGAATGGCCGTTTCGGTTGCCGGCTGCAGTCGTTATCGGTTTAGGGCGACTGCTCACGAATTGAGCTTTTCGTCGTCAATATGCGCAATTATTGTATACAATAGTATGAAATTTTGAGCACACCCACCGCAACGCTTCCATCGGGACGCGCAAGGGTGAACTTCGCGACCGGTTGGCTTTCCTGAAGGTGACGCTTTCATGGAGAAACTGAAAATCAGCTGAGAACGACTGTTACCAAACTGACATGGCAAGCCCCTAAAGACTGCGGCCAACCGCATCGGAGGGGAGAGAAATCCATCCGATGAGGCACGCCTTGAAGCCATCGTCGGAGGCCCGTTCCCATGAAGATCGTCCAGATCAGCGACACCCATCTCAGCCCCTCCAAGAGCCATTTCAACAACAATTGGGAGCCGGTTCGCGCCTGGATCGAGGAAATGGCGCCTGATCTCGTCATCCACACCGGCGACCTCACGATCGACGGCGCCGACCGTGAAGACGACATCACCTTTTCGCTGGGCCTGATCAACCGGCTCTCGATGCCGGTGCTCGTCGTTCCCGGCAATCATGACGTCGGCCATCTGCCGGGCTCGCACCAACCGGTCGACCCGGAGCGTCTTGCCCGCTGGCGCGGACTCGCCGGCCCGGACTACTGGGTCTCCGATCACGGTGATTGGCGACTGGTCGGCTTCAACAGCCTTCTTGTGGGCTTCGAGGACGAGGAAGAGGAGAAGCAATTCGCCTGGCTGGAAGAGCAGTTGCGAGACCGCGACGGGCGCAAGGTGGCGGTCTTTGCCCACAAGCCGCTCTTCGTCGATGGACCGCAGGAAGGCGACACCGGCTACTGGGGCATCCGCCCCCGCCAGCGCCGGCGTCTGTTTGATCTCTTCGCCGCGTCCGGCGTGGCGTTGCATGCAAGCGGCCATCTGCATTGGGCCTGGACGGGGGAACACGCCGGAATGTCGCTCGTCTGGGCGCCGCCGACCTCCTTCATCATCGACACCCTGGAGCGGCCGATGCCGGGCGAACGGCTGGTCGGTGCCGTCGTGCACACGTTCAGCGAAGCCGGCGTCGTGAGCGAGATCGTTGCCGTTCCGGGGCTTGTCAGCCACGTGCTCGATCCGATCGTCGAGGAGGTCTATCCGCTCGCCGCCAAGAAGAAGCTTAAGGTGGAGGCGGCGCAATGAGCGTGCTTTCGCTTGATGGCATCACCAAATCCTATGGCGGCAACGCCATCCTGAAAGGCGTCAGCCTGGAGGCCGAAGTGGGCGAATTCATCGCGCTTGTCGGTCCTTCCGGCTGCGGCAAGAGCACGCTTCTTCGAATCGTGGCCGGGCTTGATCACGGCGATACCGGCGAGATCGTCATCGGTGGCCGCAGCGTCGTGCGCAAGGCTGCGGCCGATCGCAATGTCGCGATGGTGTTTCAGTCCTATGCCCTCTATCCGCACCTGACCGCCGGAGAAAATATCGCTGTGCCGCTCGCCATGCGGCGCTTGACGGCGGCGCAGCGTCTGCCGTTCGTTGGCAATGTCCTGCCGGGGCAGAAACAGATCCGCACCGATATCCAGCGTCAGGTCAAGGAAATGGCTCTGGCGTTGAAGATCGACCACCTGCTTGACCGCAAACCGGGCCAGATGTCGGGCGGCCAGCGCCAGCGCGTGGCGCTCGCCCGCGCCATGGTGCGGCGTCCGGCCGTCTTCCTGATGGACGAGCCGCTCTCCAATCTCGATGCCAACCTGCGCGTCCATGCCCGCGGCGAGATCGTCGATCTCCACCGCCGCGCCGGCGTGCCGACGCTCTATGTCACCCACGACCAGTCGGAAGCGCTGTCGATGGCCGATCGGGTCGCCGTCATGATCGGCGGCAATCTGCTGCAATTGGCGAACCCGAAGGAGATCTACGACAACCCCTCCCATGTCGAAGTCGCGCGCTTCCTCGGCCAGCCGAAGATCAACGTGGTGGAAACCCGCACTGATGCCGCCGGCATCGTCCGCTTCGGTGATCTGGTGCTGATGGCGAACCGGGGGCAGGCACCTGACGCGCCGGTGAAGCTTGCAGTCCGCCCGGAATTCGTTCGCTTTAGTCCGCAAGGTGCCGGCCGGCTGAGCGCGCGGGTCGAGCGGATGGAATTCCTCGGCTCGGAAGTGATCGTCCATGCCCGCCTCGATGCGATCGGCGAGGTGATGACCTCCAAGTCGGCGCCTGCCGAGGCCGCATCGCTTGCGATCGGCCAGCCTGTCGACGTCGAGATCATGCCCGAACGCGCAATGCTCTTCGATCACGAAGGTGCGCGGCTTCCGGCCGAACCGCTTGCTGTTGCGGCGACGCGGGAGAAGATTCATGGCTAGCGTCGCGGCCTTCGAAACCGCACTCGCCGAGCCCGCGACGCGCGAGGCTCGCATCGCCTGGCTGCTCGCGCTTCCGGCGATCCTCCTCCTCTTTCTCTTCATCCTGCTGCCGACGCTTGCGGTGATCGTGCTCGGTTTTACCGATTTCGAGCTCGGCTACGGCAGCTTTCGTTTTGTCGGCTTCGAGAATTACGCCGAACTCTTCGGCGACCGCACCTTCCGCCGGTCGCTCTGGAACACCGCGGTCTACACGGCGATCGTCACGCCGGTCTCGATCGTTCTGGCGCTTGCGATCGCCATGCTGATCGAAGCGGAAACCAAGGGCCGGGCTTTCTTCCGCACGGTCTATTTTCTGCCGGTCGCCTCGCTGCTCGTCGCCATGGCGACCGTTTGGCAGTTCCTCTTCCATCCGACCATCGGCCCGATCAACACCTTCCTTGCCCTCTTCGGCATTGCCGGCCCCAACTGGCTCGGCGCCTCCGGCACGGTGCTCTACGGCCTCTCGATCATCGGCGTCTGGCAGTCGGTCGGCTTCAACATGGTGCTGTTCCTCGCAGGTCTCACCGCCATCCCGCGGGAGCTCTATTCAGCGGCCGAAGTCGACGGTGCGAGATCCTGGTTCGACCGCTTTCGCCTGGTGACCTGGCCAATGCTTGGGCCGACGACGCTGTTTGTCACCACCATCAGTATCATCAATTCGGTGAAGGTCTTCGAGACGGTGAAGACGCTGACCGAGGGCGGGCCAAACAAGGCATCGGAAGTGCTGCTCTTCACCATCTACCAGGAGGGCTTCGTCTACCTGCGCGTCGGCTACGCCTCGGCGATGACCGTCGTCTTCCTCTTGATCCTCGTCGTCCTGATGTTCCTGCAGTACCGCGTGCTCGACCGGAAGGTGCACTACGCATGATCACGAACGCTCTTTCCGTCGCCCGTATCGTCCGCCTCGCGGTCCTGTCGCTTGGCGCGCTGCTCTTCCTCGCGCCCTACATCTTCATGGTCTCGACCGCGGGCAAGGCGCAAAGCGAGATCTTCTCCTCGTCGCTGTCGCTGATCCCGGAGCAGTGGTCCTACATCGAGAACTTCTCCAAGGCTCTGTCGCGCGTCTCGATGACGACCCTGCTTTTCAACGGCGTTGTCGTCTGCGCACTGATCTTCGTCATCCAGATCGTCGTCGCCATTCCGTGCGCCTATGCCATGGCGAAGCTGAAGTTTCGCGCGGCCCGCGCCATGATGGTGCTGGTCATGCTCGGACTGCTGGTACCGATCCATGCGACGGCGCTGCCGATCTATGTCGCTTTCGACAAGCTGTCGGTGCTGAACAGCTACGCAGCACTTGTGGCGCCGTTCTCGATCTCGGTCTTTGCGATCTTCCTGTTCCTGCAGTTCTTCCGCGCCATGCCCGACGACCTGATCCACGCAGCAAGGCTCGACGGCATGTCGGAGGCGGGCATCGTCGCACGGGTCATCGTGCCGAACGCCTGGCCAGCGATCACCGCCTTTGCGATCTTCTCGGTGGTCGCCCACTGGAACGACCTCTTCTGGCCGCTGATCGTCGTCACCAACCAGGACTACGCGACTCCGCCGCTCGGCCTTCTCTTTTTCCGCGCGGCTGAAGCCGGCGACGACTACGGCGCGCTGATGGCGGCGACCCTCATCATTACCCTTCCCCTCGTTTCTGCATTTCTGCTGGCGCAGAAGCGCTTCGTCGAGGGCATCACCATGACCGGTCTCAAAGGCTGAACGGTCCAACCTGGAGCGCACCCCATGAAACATCTGAGACAGCTTTTCACCGCGGCTGCCGCATCGCTGATGCTCGCAGCCCCTGCCTACGCCGAGACCCAGCTTACGGTCCACTATCCGATGCCCGGGTTCTTCAAGGACGTGATGGACACGATCTCGAAGAAGTTCATGGAAGAAAACCCCGACATCAAGATCACCTTCGCCAACCCGTCGGCCACCTATGAGGAAGGCATCCAGACGATCATGCGTCAGGCAGGCACGGCCGAGATGCCCGATCTGACCTTCATCGGCCTCAACCGCCTGCGCATGGTCAACGAGCGCGACATCCCCGTCGATCTCGGCCCGTTCATTGCCAAGGACGGCAATATGGCCGAGCAGGGCTTTTCAGAAAACATCCTGAAGCTCGCCCAGGTGGGCGGCAAGCAGGTGGGCCTTGCCTTCGCCACCTCCAACCCGATCATGTACTACAATGCCGATCTGGTGCGCAAAGCCGGCGGTGACCCGGACAGCCCGCCGAAGACCTGGGACGAGGTCATCGCGCTCGGGGCAAAGATCAAGGCGCTCGGCGACGGCAACGAGGGCATCGACTTCCGCTGGCAGGGCGACGACTGGATGTTCTCCGCACTGCTCTTCGGCGCCGGCGGCGACATGCTGAGTGCAGACGAGAGCAAGGTTGCCTTCAACGGGCCGGAGGGCCAGAAGGCCGTCGACGTGCTCGACCGCATGGTCAAGGAAGGTGGGCTGCCGGTTCTGACCAAGCAGGCTGGCGAGCAGGCCTTCGTTGCCGGCAAGACCGGCTTTGCGTTCCAGACGACCGGGGCGCTGCGCAACACGATCAAGAATGTTGGCGGCAAGTTCGACCTGCGCACCGCGCACATTCCGCTGATCGATCCGGTAAACGGCAAGCTGCCGACCGGCGGCAATGCCGTCGTCATCCTGACGCGCGATGCCGAAAAGCAGGAAGCGGCCTGGAAATTCGCGAAGTTCGCCGCCGGCCCCTATGGCGCCTCGGTCGTCGTTCCCGGTACCGGCTACGTGCCGAACAACGAGCTCGCCGCCAAGTCGCCGGAGTATCTCGCCAACTTCTACAAGGAAAACCCGTTGTTCCGCGCCGGTCTCGAGCAGATGCCGCTGATGCGCCCCTGGTATGCCTTCCCCGGCAGCAACGGCGTGAAGGTCACGCAGACGATCGTCGAGAACCTGTCGCGCATCGTTGAGCAGTCGACGACGCCGAAGGAAGCGCTGGACGAGGCTGCAGCCGAAGTCGAAAGCCTGCTGCCGCGTAGCTGATACTATTTCCTTGATGATTGTCGCCGCCCCGGAGGAAATTCCGCGGGCGGCGTTCCTGTGTCGCTCAGACGAGGTGGCGAACGGTCCCGCCCGCGTAGAGGCGGCAGTCGAGGTTGAGATGGCGGCAGCCGGAGGCGTTCTCGGCCATGTCGAGCAATAGCGCCGCCGCCGCAAGCCCCATGTCTCCGTCGGGCATCGCTATCGTGGTGAGTGTTGGGCTCATCAATCGCCCGAGGGCGATGCCGTCGAAGCCGGCGACCGAGACATCATCCGGTACGGAAAGGCCTTCGCGTCGGAGCGCCGCGATTACGCCGAGGGCGAGAAGGTCGTTGGAGGCGATGATCGCCGTCGGGCGGTGATGCGCGAGGACCGCCGCGAGGTCGAGGTTCTCGTAACCGTCGACGAAGGGGATCTCGACAGCCTCCATCGGCTGGACGCCCGCCTCCTGCATGGCGGCGGAATATCCGTCGTAACGCAGGCGCGCCCGGTCGGAGGAGTGGAAATGGCCGGTGACCACGACAATGCGATGATGCCCATGCGCAAGGATATGCCGGGTCAATTCGTAGCCTGCGCGGTAATTGTCGACCGTGACGGCGGCGGCGAAGCGGGCGACGGGCCGGTTGTTGAGAAGCACGGTCGGCGGCAGCGCCGCCGAAAGCGCCTCGCTGGTGCGGGCGTCGCAGAGCGTCAGGATCAGCCCGGTCGGGCGCTGCTCGAGCAGCGAGCGCACGGCGCGCGCCTCGAGTGCTGGATCATAATTCGATTGCGCGATCAGAACGCCATGGCTTGCTACCTGCATGCGGTGCTGGATGCCGGCAAGCGAGGCGGCGAAGACCGGGTTGGTGACGCTCGGCACCAGCACGCCGACGACCGGTTGGCTGCGGCTGGCGGTGCGCCCCGCGGCCGTCGCCGGCCGATAGCCGAGCTCGGCGGCGGCCCGACGCACGCGCCGTACCATCTCGTCGCTGACGGGGCCTTCGCCGTTGAGCACGCGCGAGACGGTCGCCAGCGAGCAGCCGGCATGAAAGGCGATCTGTTGCAGGGTGGCCATCGCTGCCCTCTAGCCGATCCCCGTGACAGCAGATTGAAGGCCACCCCTCGCTGTTTTTTCACATCGCGCATGAATTATTATTCATGCCATGAATTATATTGACAGACGGTGAGTCCGCGGCTTTAATCGCAATCGTCGGAAGTCGAGGAGGAGTTCCGGCGAACTCACATATTCAGCGGCCGCAAACAGGCGGTCCATCGGTTTTTGGGAGGGGCTTCGGCCCCGAGGAGGAACGCGTGCGCAAATTTTTCAGCACGACCGCTCTGGCGGT
This sequence comes from Ensifer sp. Root278, assembly GCF_001429285.1. Lineage (GTDB taxonomy): Bacteria > Pseudomonadota > Alphaproteobacteria > Rhizobiales > Rhizobiaceae > Ensifer. The sequence goes on along the minus strand of NZ_LMJJ01000023.1, from coordinate 217,197 downwards.
CATTGCAACGTCATTCTGGGCCGGTTCGGCAAGCGCCGAAACGACAAACCCGTTTCGCTGCCAGCCCGGCGAAAAATACGTCATGAACGTCATGGTATCCGGCGTCGAATACTGGTTCCCGGTCTATGAGATGTTCAAGCAGGCCGGCCAGCAGTTCGGCTGCGAGACCGAATATACCGGCACGCCGGAGTATGACGTCAACAAGCAGATCGCCACCTTCGACCAGGCGCTCGCCCAGAATCCGGCCGGGATACTGGTGCACCCGATGAACTCCGATCCGTTCATCGAGCCGATCAACCGGGCGATCGACCAGGGCACGGCCGTCGTCACCTTCGCCGCGGACTCGCCGCTGTCGAAGCGTGTTTCCTTCATCACCTCGGACAACAGCCGCGAAGGCACCTACGCCGCCGACGCGATCGCCGAGAAGATGGGCGGCAAGGGCGAGTACGCGGTTCTCGAAAACCCCGGCCAGGACAACCACGACAAGCGCATCACCGCCTTCGTCAATCGCATGGCCGAGAAGTGGCCTGACATGAAGCTCGTCGGCCGCGCCGCCTCGAACCAGGATCCGAACAAGGCCTATCAGGGCCTGATGAGCATCATCCAGGCCAATCCGAACCTCGGCGCAGTCTTCATGCCGGAAGCGAACTCTGCCATCGGTGCGGCCCAGGCCAGCAAGGAAAGCGGCGGCAAGGTGCTCGTCATGTGCGCCGACGTCAACGCCAACATCCTCGATATGATCAAGGCCGGCGAAGTCTTCGGCTCCATCAACCCGAACCAGGGCATGCAGGGCTATATGGGCTTCATGCTGCTGTGGATGGCCAAGCACCCGGAACTGATCGACCCGATGAACGACGCCAAGCGCGCCGGCTTCAACCCGATGAGCATCCCCTTCGTCGACAATGGTCTCTCGATCGTCACAGCCGAGAATGCCGACGACTTCTACTGGGACAAGTACCTGAAGCGTCGTGGTACCAAGGGTATCGACGAGTAAGGGCGAAAAATGGCTGCCCGGTCCGCTCCGGGCAGCCAATGATACGGGTGGAGGACGGCATGACAGCACAACCGGTTCTGGAGGTCCGGCGCGTCACCAAGCATTTCGGTGCGGTGAAGGCGTTGACCGAGGTGAATTTCCAGCTGGAGCGGGGAGAAATCCACGCGCTCTGCGGCGAAAACGGCGCCGGCAAATCCACGCTGATGAACATCATTGCCGGTGTGCTGCAGCCGAACGAGGGCGAGATCCTCGTTGACGGAGCACCTGTCAAAATAGGCTCTCCGGCGATCGCCCAGACGCTCGGGATCGGCCTCGTCCACCAGGAGATCGCGCTCTGCCCGGACGCGACGGTGGCAGAAAACATGTTCATGGCCGCCACCAATCGCCGCCGCTCGCCGCTGATGAATTACGGCGCGCTTGAGCGCGAGGCGCAAGGTGTGATGAACCGGCTGGCACCGATCGACGTCCGCCGGAAGGTCGCCGACCTCGGCATTTCCAGCCAGCAACTCGTCGAGATCGCCAAGGCGCTGACGCTCGACTGCCGCGTGCTGATCCTCGACGAACCGACGGCGGCGCTGACGGAAGCGGAAGCCCAGGCGCTGTTCGGCATCGTCCGCGATCTCAAGGCCGCGGGCATTTCGATCATCTATATCAGCCACCGCATGGCGGAGATCTTTTCGCTCTGCGATCGGGTCACCGTGTTTCGTGATGGTCGCCATGTGGTCACCGAGAAGATTGCGGACGTCACGCCTGATGACGTCGTGCGCCGCATGGTCGGCCGCGAGATCAGCCAGCTCTATCCGCCGAAACAGGCGCCGGAAGCGCGCTCGGGCGAACCCATCCTTTCGGTCCGCAACTTGAGCGACGGCGACCGCATCGACAGTGTTTCCTTCGATCTGAAGCGCGGCGAAATCCTCGGCATCGGCGGCCTGATCGGTTCGGGGCGCACCGAAATCGCCGAAGCGATCTGTGGTCTGCGGGCGAAATCGACGGGCGAGGTCGCTCTGCGCGGAAAGCCGCAGCGCATCGCCAATTACCGCGACGCGGTCAACGCCGGCATCGTCTACCTCTCCGAGGATCGCAAGGGCTCAGGCGTCTTCATCGACCTGTCGATCGCCCAGAATATCTCGGTCCTCGATCTGAAAACGCTGACTGGCCCGCTCGGATTGTTGAATTCCAGGGCCGAGGCCGATCTGGCGCGTGAGTTCGTCCGCCGCCTTGGCGTGCGCATGGGCGGCATCGACATGCCGGTCTCGTCGCTTTCGGGCGGTAACCAGCAGAAGGTGGCGATCGCCAAGCAGCTGGCCGTCCGCCCCCAGGTGATCCTGATGGACGAGCCGACGCGGGGCATCGACGTCGGCGCGAAATCCGAGATCCACCGGTTGCTGCGCGAGCTTGCGGAAACCGGCATCGGCATCGTCGTGATCTCGTCGGAACTGCCGGAGCTGCTCGGGCTCTGTGACCGGGTGCTGGTCATCCGCGAGGGCACGATTGCTGGCGCACTCGATGACACTGAAATGAGCGAGGAGGCGGTGATCCGCCTGGCGTCCGGCGTGACGCCGACGGATCGGATCGCGGCAGGCAGGGCAGCAAATGTCGCCTGAAAGAACGGAAAGAGCCGAGGAGGCGGAAATGGCAGTTGATACGATGGTTGCAACCGAGAGGGCGGTGCCGGCCTGGAAGCGCATTGGCACGATGCGCGAAGCCGGGCTGATCGCGATCATCCTGGCGCTTGGGCTCGTCATGAGCTTCGCATCGCCGCATTTTCTCACCTTCGGCAACATGCGCGCCATGCTGATGAGCTTCTCGGTCGAAGGCATCGTCGTCGTCGGCATGACGATCCTCTTGATCGTCGGCGGCATCGACCTTGCCGTCGGCTCGGTGGTCTGCTTCGCCATGGTGCTTGCCGGTTCGCTGTTTCTTGCCGGCGTCGATCCCTGGACGGCCTCGCTGGTCGGCATCCTCGCCAGCAGCATGATCGGCATGATCATGGGCTTCTTCGTCACCGTCGTCGGGCTCAACCACTTCATCACATCGCTGGCAGCGATGGTCATCGTGCGCGGCCTTTGCCTCGTCATCACCAAGGGCACGCCGCTGTCGCTCTTCACGCTGCCGGCCTCGTTCAAGGCGGTGGGGCAGGGCACCTTCCATGGTGTCCCCTATGTCATCCTGATCTTCGTCGCCGTCGTCATCCTCTTCGATTTCCTGCTCCGTCGGGCAACCGCCTTCCGCAAGGTGTTCTATACCGGTAGCAACGAGAAGGCGGCGCTCTACTCTGGCATCAAGACCAAGCAGGTGAAGTTCTGGGTGACGGTGCTCTGCTCGACGCTCGCCGGTGTCGCCGGCGTCGTCTACATGTCGCGCTTCGGAGCCGCGACGCCGACCTTCGGCGTCGGCATGGAGCTCAACATCATTGCGGCGGCCGTCATCGGCGGCGCCTCGCTCAACGGCGGCTCGGGCACGATCCTCGGCGCCATTCTCGGCATCGCGCTGCTTTCGGTCGTCACCAGTTCGTTGATCCTGCTCGACGTGTCCGTCTATTGGCAGGACATGATCAAAGGCTGCATTCTCTTAGCTGCCGTTTCCATCGACCACTTGCTGCACAAGCGGAAGGCCGTCTGAACATGCCGATTGCCAAATCCACGCTGTCCCCGGTTTCGAATGCGCGCGAAGAACTTGTCGTCGCAAGGCAGATGCACCAGGCGCTCGTCCTGCATTTCCTCGAAGGGCTGACCCAGTCGCAGATCGCCGACCGGCTCGGCATTTCGCAGCCGACCGTCAACCGGCTGATCAAGCGCGGCCGCCAGCTCGGCCTGGTCGAGATCAAGATCAAATCGCCGATCGAGCCGCTGGTCGACATGGAAGAGCAGCTGCTGGCGATCGGCGGCATCCGCCGTGCGATCGTCGTGCCCACTGTCTCCGACAACCAGCAGACCGCCCTTCAGGCGGTCGGCGAGGCGGCGGCGCGTCTGCTGCTCGAAGAGATCGGCGATGGTGACACCATCTGCATCACCGGCGGCAAGGGCGTCAGCGCCGTCGTTGCCGGGCTGCAGGCACCGCGCCGCTTCGATGTCGAGGTCATCCCGGCGACCGGCTGCGTCCAGGGCAAGCACTATACCGACGTCAACCACGTCTCGACGCTGATGGCCGACCGGCTCGGCGGCCGGTCCTTTCAGATCCATGCGCCGCTTTTTGCCGACAGCGCTGCCGAGCGGGCGATGCTGATCAATATGCGCGCGGTGGCCGACGTTTTCGGCAGGGCGCGAGAGGCGAAGGTCGCGGTGGTTGGCATCGGTTCGATCCTGTCAGACGATTCGAGCTACTACGACCTGCATCCGTCATCGAGCACCGACCGGGCGGCGATCGAGCGCTCCGGCGCGAGCTGCGAACTGCTCGCCCATCTGCTCGATGAACAGGGCCGCGTCTGCGACTACAGCCTCAACCGTTCGCTGGTGTCGCTGACGCTTGAGGAGTTTGCCTCGATCCCGACGAAGATCGGAGTGGCAAGCGGCCCGAACAAGGCCGGGCCGATCCTCAGCGTCATGCGCGGGCGGCATCTCGATACACTGGTGACGGACGAGGCGACCGGTGAGCGTGTGCTCGCCATGGCAAGCGAAAAGGGACTTCTGGCATGAGTGGGGAACAGTTGATGCGCGAGAGCGGCCGATCGGGCGTGAAGGCTTCGGCCGTCGGGCTCGGCACCTGGGCGATCGGCGGTTGGATGTGGGGCGGCACCGACGAGCGGGAATCGATCGCCGCGATCCAGGCCTCGCTCGACGCCGGCGTGACGCTGATCGACACGGCGCCCGCCTACGGCCTCGGGCGTTCGGAAGAAATCGTCGGCAAGGCGCTTGCCGGCCGGCGCGACAAGGCCATCATCGCCACCAAATGCGGTCTCGTCTGGCATACGGACAAGGGGCGGCACTTCTTCGACCAGGACGGCAAGCCGGTGCATCGCTACCTCGGCCGCGACGCCATCCGCCATGAGGTCGAGCAGAGCCTGAAGCGGCTCGGCACCGACTATATCGACCTCTACATCACCCACTGGCAGGACCCGACGACGCCGATTGAGGAAACCATGGCCGCCCTCGAAGAGCTGCGCCAGGCGGGCAAGATCAGGGCGATCGGCGCCAGCAATGTCGGCCGCGGCGAACTGGAACAATACATCGCAATCGGCGGGCTTGATGCGATCCAGGAACGCTTCAGCATGATCGATCGCGAGATCGAAGCCGATCTTTTGCCACTGACGAGGCGCAACGGCGTCGCGACGCTCAGCTATTCCTCGCTGGCGCTCGGTCTTCTTTCGGGCGGCATCGGGCCGGAGCGCGTCTTCTCGGGCGACGACCAGCGGCGCGATAATCCACGTTTCTCCGTCGGCAATCGCGAGAAGGTCGCAGCCTTTGCCAAGTCGATCCGGTCGATCGCCGAGAAACATGGCGCGACGATTGCCCAGATCGTGATTGCCTGGACGTTGGCACAGGAGGGCGTGACCTTCGCGCTCTGCGGTGCACGCAATCCGGGCCAGGCGCTCGACAATGCCCGAGCGGGTACGATCCGGCTCGACGAAGAAGACCTTAAGGGAATCGACGCGGCGATCGCGGCGAAGCTCGTCAACATGGACAGGTAACGGGCTGGCATCATGAACCGTGAAGAGATTTTCAACGGGCTCGTAGAGAGCCCGAAGGTGGACGTGTGCGTCCTCGGCGGCGGCATCAACGGCCTCAGCGTCTTTCGCGAGCTGGCGCTGCAAGGGATAAACGTGCTGCTCGTCGAGAAGCACGACTACTGTTCGGGCGCCAGTGCTGCGCTGTCGCGCATGGTGCATGGCGGCCTTCGCTATCTCGAAAACGGCGAGTTCAGCCTGGTGCGGGAATCGCTCGTCGAGCGTGACCGGTTGCTCAAGAACGCGCCGCATTACGTGGCGCCGCTTCCAACGACGGTGCCGATCTTCGATATTTTTTCCGGTCTCGCCAACGGGGCCGTGCGGTTTATGGGGCTGACCCGCCGTCCGAGCCGTCGCGGCGCCGTTGCGGTCAAGCTGGGCCTCGGCATCTATGATTTCCTGACGCGCAAGCGGGCCCTGATGCCGAAGCACGCCTTTCGAGGCCGGCGCGCGACGCTTGCCCGTTGGCCGGCGCTCAATCCCGACATCAAGAGTTCTGCCACCTACTACGACGCCTGGGTCAGCCAGCCGGAGCGTCTCGGTCTCGAGCTCCTGAAGGACGGACTTGCTGCCGGCCCACATGCCCATGCGCTCAACTATGCCGAACTGGTCCTTGCGGCGCCCGGGCGATACGAGCTGAAGGACGGTGTCAGCGGCGCGGTCGTTACGATCGAGCCCACGCTTATCATCAACGCCACTGGCGGCTGGATCGATATCGCCAACGGAGCGCTGTTTCCCTCGACGTCAAAGCCGGCGCCGCTGATGGGCGGCACCAAGGGATCGCATCTCATCATCGACAACCCGGCGCTGATGGAAGCGCTCGACGGCCATATGATCTATTATGAGAACGAGGATGGCCGCATCTGCATCCTCTTTCCCTATCTCGGCAAGGTGCTGGTGGGCTCGACCGATATCCGCGTCGACGACCCGGAAACGGTGCGCTGCGAACCGGACGAGCGTGACTACATCCTGCAGTCGCTCGCCTGGGTTCTGCCTGATATCAAGATCCGGCGGGAGGAGGTGGTCTTCCAGTTCTCGGGCGTGCGGCCGCTGCCGGCAAGCGAGGACAGTTTTACCGGACGCATCCCGCGCGACCATTTCTGCACCTTCGTCGAAGCAGTCGACGATGGCCCGCCGGTGCTGTGCATGATCGGCGGCAAGTGGACGACCTTCCGCTCCTTCGGCGAAATGGCGGCAGATCTCACATTGGAGCGTCTGGGCCGGGCGCGCCGTGTCAGTACCGGCGAACGCGCCATTGGCGGCGGGCGGCAGTATCCGTCCGATCGCGATACATGGATCGACGACGTCGCGGCATCCACCGGACTTTCGCGCGAGCGCATGCGCACGCTGTTTACGCGTTATGGAACGGGCTCGAGGCAGATCGCCGATTTCATCGCTGGCGGTGCCGATCACGCCTTGCCATATCCGGATTACTCCGCGCGGGAGCTGCAGTTCCTGGTCCGCAACGAGGCCGTCGAGCATCTCGACGATCTCCTGCTGCGCCGCACGACGCTGGCGATATCTGGCGAACTCTCGCTCGACATGGCCGACGCCGCACTCGCCTTGCTCGCGAGCGAAAAACACTGGTCGTTGCCCCTCGCCGATCACGAGCGCAAACGCTTTCTCACCCTCCTCGCCGAGCGCCATGGCGTCGACGAGGAAACCCTTTCCGCACGGAATGAACAAAGGAGTGCATTATGCGAAACAACAGCAAGGTCCGGATGAACCGTCTTTTCGGTGGTGGACGTTGCCTCGATGTCGCGATCGATCACGGCGTCTGCAATGAACCGTCCTTCCTCAATGGTCTCGAAGACATGTCCGCCGTGGTGAAGGCTCTGGTTGCGGCGGCACCGGACGCGATCCAGATGAACTATGGCCAGGCTGACCTCTTGCAGGACGTGCCCGGCAAGGACAAGCCGGCGCTCGTCATGCGTCTCGACATGGGCAACCCCTATAACCGCATCCGCCACCGGCACATGTGGGCGGTGCTGCAGAACGAGGCCGAGCCGCTGATCGGCGCGCTGGCGATGGACGCCGCCTGCGTCGTCGTCAACCTGTTCATGCTGCCGGACGAGCCCGATCTCTTCCGCCAATGCGTCGCCAATATCTCGCGGGTGCGGGCCGATTGCGACAAATACGGCATGCCGCTGATGATCGAGCCCCTGGTCATGCAGCCGGTGACCGAACAGGGCGGTTACATGGTCGATGGCGATGCCGAGAAGATCGTGACCCTGACCCGGCTTGCGCGCGAGATGGGAGCCGATATCGTCAAGGCGGACCCGACCACCAACGCGGAAGATTTCCACAGGGTCGTCGAGGCGGCGCGCTGCCCGGTCCTGGTGCGCGGCGGCGGCAAAGAAGATCTGCGCAACGTCTTTGCCAAATCGGCGGCCTTGATGCGCCAGGGCGCAATGGGCATGGTCTATGGCCGCAACATCTACCAGCACGCCAATCCGAGCGCCGTCGTGCGCGGGCTGATGGCGATCATCCATGAGGATGCGGGCGGCGAAGAAGCTTACGCGCTCTATCAGCGCGGCTGAGATTGGCTGGGACGGCATCGCGCCTCAGGGCGCGACGCCTCTTGTGACAGGGTGGAGCGCGTCGCCGTGGAGGACAGCGGCGACGTCTCGGTCGAACGGATTTAGAACCTTGGGAGGGGTTCGCGCATGGGAGAGTATCTGCTCGGGATCGACGCCGGGAACACCGTGATCAAGGCGGTGCTATTTGACCGAGAGGGCAACGAGATCGCGATGGCCGCTGAGGAAGGGCATAGCCAGGTTCCGACGCCCGGCCATGTCGAGCGAGGGCTCGGTGAGCTCTGGAGCCACGCAAAGGTGGTGATCCGCGCCTGTATCGAGCGTGCCGGTATCCGTGCTGATGAGATCGCTGCGATCGGCTGCGCTGGGCATGGCAACGGCCTCTATGCGCTCGATCGTAGCGGCGCGCCTTTGATCGGCATCCAGTCGCTCGATACCCGCGCAGCCGGCCTCGTGGAGGAATGGCAAGCCGAAGGCGTCGGCCAGCGCACCTATCCGATCGCCGGGCAGCGGCCCTGGCCATCGCAGACGCCGACGCTGCTTGCCTGGCTGAAACGCTTTCGCCCGGACCTCTTCGCTAAGATCGGCACGGTGTTTCTTTGCAAGGACTTCGTCGTCAATCGCCTGACCGGTGCCCGCGTCAGCGACGTCTCCGACATGAGTGGAGCGGGGCTGCTCGACGTCGCCGGGCGACGTTATGACGATGGGCTGATGAAGGCCTATGGCCTTCACGACTGCATGGATCTGTTGCCCGATCTCGCCGAAAGCGACGCGATCGTTGGAAGGGTGAGTGAAGAGGCAGCCGTGCAAACGGGACTGGCGGCCGGTACGCCTGTTGTCGGCGGCCTCTTCGACGTCGTCGCCTCGGCGATAGGATCCGGCGTGACAAAGACCGGAGCGGCCTCGATCATTGCCGGTACCTGGAGCATCAACCAGGTCATCATCGAAAAGCCGGACCTCAGCAATCCGATCTTCATGTTCTCGACCTTCGATCGAAACCGCTACATGGCGATCGAGGCGAGCGCGACGTCTGCCGCCAATCTCGAATGGCTGGTACGGGAACTGTTTCCACACGACGGCAAGGACGGCCGCTCACCCTTCGATCTGTGCTGCCAATTGGCGGCCGAGGTCGCGCCTGCGGCGAACGATCCGCTCTACCACCCGTTTCTCTATGGAGCGCAGCAGGATGGCAACGCGCGGGCGGGTTTCTACGGTGTCGCCGGCTGGCACACCAAGGGCCATCTGGTCCGTGCCGTGCTCGAAGGCGTCGCCTTCGGACATCGGCAGCACATCGCGACGATGCGAGCTGCAGGCGCGGGTTTCGACGAGGCGGTGCTCTCAGGCGGCGGATCGCGCAGCCTGATCTGGCCGCAGATCTTTGCGGATGTGCTTGATGTGCCGGTGACGGTCGCGCGTTCGCGCGAGACCGGCGCGCTTGGTGCTGCGATCACCGCGGGTGCCGGCATCGGTCTCTTTGCGGACATTTCCGCCGGAGCTGCGGCGATGGTGCAAACCGACCGCCACTACCGACCGAATGCCGCGCTCGGTGCACACTATGACCGGCGCTTCGCGATCTACGGTGAGATCGCCGCCGCCATGGCGCCGATCTGGCGCCGGCTGGCGACATCAGAGCCGTTGGCGAGGGAAGCGGCGGAGTGATCCGATTTCGGCGTGACGCCCTGCCGTTTGCCGGGCCTGCAACGGCAGGCCCCCTTTCGGGAAGGTCGTCGGCTTAGCAGGGCGCCGCTGCGAACCGGCGGCCCCGTCAGAAGCGCATGTTGATACCGGCCTTGATGACGTGGCTGTTGATGTCCTTTTCACTGGAGCCTGAAACGGTGCTGGTGCGGACATCGGGCGTCATGATGTAGTTGTACTCAAGCTTGGCCGACAGGCCGCCTGCGAAGGCTTGCTCGATGCCGGCGCCAACGAGATAACCGCCCTTGAAGCCGACGTCGTTGCGAACATCGCCGCCTTTCTTGTAGTTGGTCATCGCATAGCCGGCTGTGCCGTAGACGAGCGTCTGGTCGAAGGTGAGGCCGGCCTTCGCCTTGATCGCACCGCGCCATTTTTCCTTGAGCTTGCCACCATTGACCTTGTGCTCCGTGTCGCCGAGGTAGGAGCCCTCGATCTCGGCACCGACGATGCCCGGGCCCGCCTGCATGTTGTAGCCGGCCTGGACGCCGAGCGCGACGCCATTGCGATCGGCGAAGGGATTGGGGCTGCCGCTGAAGCCGAGGCCACCATGCGCACCGACATAGGCGCCGCTCCAGCTGAATGCTGGCGGATCCTGATAATCGGGCACGGAGAAGTCGGTCGCCTGGGACTGCTGGACGCCGAGGAAGGTTAGCAGGGTGAGACTGGACCAGATCGAAAACTTGCTGGATTGCCGCATGATATTGCTCCGTGGATTGGATTAGGGCGCCCTTCGCGGCGCTTTCGCTCTTCCAATTCGCGTCTCGTGCCGGGTAGCGTGGTCGCGAAGCTTGGAAGATGCGCATCCTTTGTCGGCTCCACGGATTGCGCCAACATTGCACAAATTACCTAAGCTGCTGATTTCGTTATTAATTGTCTATTAATCATGTTGGGAGCCGCGCGATCTGTATCATGCCGCGGGCAAGGTGATGCGGAAGCAGGCGCCGCCGGCGGGTTCATCGACAACGGAAATGTGGCCCTTATGCCGACCGACGATTTCGCTGACCAGATGCAGGCCGAGGCCGGCGCCGTGGTCGCGTGGCTGCAGGCGATGGAACGGCTCGAAGATGCGTTCACGCTCGCGTTCGGGAATGCCGGGGCCTTCATCGGTGACCTCGATCACGCCGCCGCGTTCGACGCGGATGGTGATGAGACCACCGGCATGCTCGATGGCATTGCGCACCAGATTGGTGACCGCCCGCTCAATGGCGCCGGCATCGCCGCGCGCAACGACACGCTCGACGTCCGAGGCGAAGGAGAGTTCGCAGCCGGCCGAAAGCGCGAGCGGCGCGAGGTCGGCGGCGACGTCACGGCACAGCGACACTAGGTCGAGCGTGGAAAAGTCCGCGCCATCGCGATCGATCCGCTCAAGGTCCAGCAACTGTTCCGCAAGCCCCGCGATGCGATTGGAATCGATCAACAGGTGGTTTCTGAGCGGCCCGGCGTCCATGCTTTCCAGCCGCGTCTGCAGGATGGCGACCGGAGTCCTCAGTTCATGCGCCGCATCCAGAATGAAGCGCTGTCGCCGTTCGTACCCCTCGTCGAGTCGCTGCAGCGCGCCATTGAATGCCTCGACCAGCGGACGCACTTCGCCGGGAACCCGATGATCGGACAAGCGGGCGCCGCGGCGATCGACGTCGATCTTCTTGGCCTGATCGACCATATCGGCGAGGCCGGCAAAGGCACGCCTGACGATGATCGGGATGGCAAGGGCCGGGATCAGCACGACGATGAGCACGATCGGCAGCAGCACCAGGTTTGCCAGCAGGAAAACCGCGAAGGACGCGCTCCACAACCGGCCGCCGCCGGCGAGCACCGTGTAGGTTCCGCTTTCCGTGGTCACCGAGCGCACGATCGACGAGAGCGTGTAGGGCTCGACGCTGTCTCGGATATCGCCAAAGGCGATCCGATCCAGATGTTCGCCAATGCCGCGATAGGCGTCCGGCACGGGGCCGCTGCGGATCATGTCGCCGCGTTCGTTTCTCGCGACGAACCAGAAATCCGGCGACTCGGCCCGCATGGCGAGCAATTGCGGTGTCTCGACCAGCGTCAGTCCACCCGCGGGCTGCGAGCGGATCGCTCCGGCGGCGACCGAAGCTGCGTCGGCATCGAGGAACTTTCCGCCAAGATCGGCGCGCGTCAGCAATGCCATGAGGCCGGCGATGACCGCCATCAACAGCAGCACCTGAAAGGTGAGGATCTGCCAGATCAGGCGCTTCTTCAACGAGTTGACGGATGACGTGCTCATGGCGAAGGCCTCAACAGATAACCAACGCCGCGGATGCTGTGGATCTCCACGCCGGCGCCGGTGTCGGCAAGCTTCCGGCGTAGTCGCGAGACATGCGCGTCGAGCGAGTTGGATTGGATCTCGTCATCGTAGCCGTAGACAGACTCCTCCAAGGTCGAGCGCTGCACCGTGCGGCCCTGCCGCCGCGCCAGCGTTTCCAGTACCAGCAGTTCGCGACGGGGCAGGTCAAGCAACTGGCCGTTCACCTGCGCCTGCCTGCCGTCGAAATCGAAGACGAGTTTGCCGATGCGCGCCGTCATGGGGGCGATATCCGGCGAACGCCGCATGAGGGCGCGGATCCGCGCCAACAGTTCTTCCACGGCAAAGGGCTTGGCGAGGTAGTCGTCGGCGCCCATGTCGAGGCCACGGACACGCTCGTCGACCGCGCCACGCGCGGTCAGAACGATCACGGGAATTCCGGATTTCAGCGCACGGACGCGCGGGATCAGTGACAGCCCGTCGCCATCGGGCAATTGGCGATCGAGGATGATGCCGTCATGCACGTGATTGGCGAGCGCCGCCAATGCATGGTCGAGCGTTGGCGCATGATCCAGGATCATGTCGTAGCGACCGAGCGCGGCGCTGAGCGCCGCCGCCATTTCCAGCTCGTCCTCGACAAGGAGCAGGCGCATTGAATTCTCCGAATACGATAGATGTTGCCTCACGTCTGGTCGACGAGGATTGCAGCAACGTTGCGGCGCATGGGTGCGCGGGCGTGTGCCGGTTCTAGCGGGACACGCAATGGCACGGCAATGCAGCCTCGTCAGGCTTTACCGTATTCGGTGGTGGGGCGTCGGATGGCCAAAATCGCCAGCGGCGGCTTGTCGCTTGCGGGGAACGCTCAAGGGGTCGGCTTTTGGGCGGCGGCACTGGATACCGTCGCCCTGTGAGGCTTTAGGCGATGGCCATCATCCGCTGAAACGCGTCGTAGGCGGCAAGCACCGTTTCCTTCTGGGCGTCGTGGCCAGCGATGAAGGCATCGCCATAGATGGTCTCGTCCGGATATTCGGTGATCAGCGTCAGCGGCGCCGTGTGGCGGTCGTCGACCGAGATCATGCAGGGAAAGCCGTTGATGATCCGGAAGCCGGTTTCGCCGGCGTGGGTCTCGTAGAGCGCGATCTGCGCGTCGTTATAGGCGCGCAGGCCAGGAACCTTGGCGAGCCGCTCGGTGACTGCCTCGACCAGCCGTTCGGCGCGGTCGGTCCAATCGGCATGATGGCGCATGATCAGGAAGAAGCCCTTGGGCAGCGTCCACATGGCGAAGCCCCGCGGCACGTAGCCCGAAAGCGGCCGGGTCCATTCGTGCGAGGGATAGCCGTGCAGGTTGACGTGCAATTGTGCGCCGGTCAGGCGTTCGGCTTCCTTGCGGATTTCGCGCTCGTTGAGCGCTGCGCCAGTGCGGTATTCGAGGTCATCGCCAAGTGCTGTGTAGCGGGCGGCGTGATGCATGTGCAGCGGATTGTCCACCCGCAGCCGCTGGTGCACGGCGTAGCCGTCGGGGTTTTCGAGCGGCGAGATGGTGAAATGGGTGCCTGAGCGGGCGGCAAGCGCCTGGGCTGCGCGCAGCACCCCGACGATGCCGGTCGTCTCGTTCGGATGCTGGCCGCCGCTGATCATGACCGGCGCATCAGTCCCCTTGTGGTAGCGGGCCTTCACCGGCCGGCCGGCGCGCGACTGTGCCTCGAAGGGCTGGCCATCGATCGCGGCGAGTTCCGTGTGGATCTGCGCCACCGTCAGCGGCGCTTCGGCGGTTTCGAGCGTCTGGGCTTCGCCCTCGGCATCCCCTGCCTGCAAGGGCCGCGCTTCGACGACGACGGTCGGCTTGCCGACGCCAAAGACGATCTCCGGTATGATCTGACCGGGTTTCAGCCCGCGGTCGCCGAGGGGACGACCGGACTTCTTCTGGAAGACTTCGAGCAGCGAGAAATAGAAGTCCTCGTGCAGCGCCTCACGAAGGCTCAAGACCTCTTCGCCGACGGGCAGGCGGAAGTCGGTGATCGGCAGGGTCACGCGGATGTTGAGCTCTTCGAAATAGGGCTCGCTATCGCCCCAGGCATAGTCGGCAATTGCCCGCATAGTGCCCGCGAAGAGCCGCTCATAGTCGGTTTCGAGATGGCATTCGCGACATTTGTCGCAGCCTTCGTCGAGACGAATCCACCCGGTCGGCGACAGCAGAGTTTCACCGACGAAGTCGGTATGGATACGGTTTGGCGCGAAGACGGCGTGGCTTTGCTGGCGCCCATCGCGGAAAGTCAGCGCGACGTCGTAGGTGAAGGCCGGCTTGCTGCCGGCCTCGAAGCGGATATCGGCATCGCCGACCAGAGCGGCAAGCGGATAGGCTTCGAGCAGGAAGCGGTTCTGCGCAGCACCCTCATGCTGGGGATAGCCGACGACGACGCTGGCGAGCGCATTGCGGTCGACCTCTTCGAGGAAGAAATGCAGCAGCGGCTTGTAGGCGCTCCTGAGTGTCGCCTTCACGCCAAAGCTGGCGAGCTTCTGTTCCGCCGCCTTGCGGCTAGCGGCATCGTCGAAGAGCCAGGCTTCGACTTTGGTGCCGCGGGCCGCTTCCTTGCCGTAGGTGGTGAGAAGGGTATCGAGCGTGCGCTCGAAGGCGCCTTCGAAAATCGTCGTCATCGTGAAGTTCTACCGGTTGGGTCGAGGCTGTCGCGCAGCCAGTCGCCGAGAAGATTGAGGCCGAGGACGGTGAGCAGGATCGCCAGGCCCGGGAAGACGCTGACCCACCAGGCGTTCTGCAGGTAGGTGCGGCCGTCGGCGAGCATGCCGCCCCAACTCGGGATCAGCGGATCGACGCCGAGGCCGAGGAAGGTAAGGCTGCTTTCAAGCAGGATGTTGTTGGCGACGTTCAAGGTCATCAGCACGATGACCGGGCCGATCAGGTTGGGCAGCAGGTGCTGGAACAGGATCTTGTAGTCGCGCACGCCGATGGCGCGGGCCGACTGGATGAATTCGCGCTCGCGCAGCGACAGCACCGAACCGCGAACCAGCCGGGCATATTGCACCCACTGCGAAACGATCAGGAGGATGATGGTGTTGGTCAGCCCGCCGCCGACGATGGCGATGAAAGTGATCGCAAGCAGGATGAAGGGGAGCGCGAGTTGAACGTCGGCAAAGCGCATGACGAGCATATCCCAGAAGCCGCGATAGTAGCCCGAAACGAGCCCCATGACCACGCCGACGACGACGGCGCCGGCAACCGAGGTCAGGCCGACGAGCAGCGAGATCTTGCCGCCGGCAACCACGCGGGCGAGCACGTCGCGGCCGAGCGGGTCGGTGCCGAGCGGATGGGCCCAGTTGACGAAGGGCGGCGTCAGCCGCGCCAACAGGTCGATCTTGTCGACGCCACCCGGAAAGAGCACGCCGGAGAAGACGACGGCGAGGCAGATGCCGCCAGTCAGAAGCGCGCCGAGGATGAATTCGAGATTGCGGAAGCGGGCGAAACGGGTGTTTGCAGCCTTGGTGGTCATCGGCTCACTCCGTCCGGATGCGCGGATCGACGAGGCCATAGGCGATGTCGACCAGGAGATTGACGAACACGATCATCAGGGAAAGCACCGTGATGACCGCCTGAAGCACGGGGTAGTCGCGCGAGGCGACCGCATCGAAGGCGAGCGTGCCCATGCCCGGCCAGTTGAAGACGAGTTCGACGACGACGATGCCGCCGAGCAGGCCGCCGAACTGCAGGCCGAAATAGGTGATCAGCGGGATCGCGCAATTGCGCAGCGCATGCTTGTAGAGCACTTTGGTCTCACTGAGGCCCTTGGCGCGGGCAACCATGATGTATTGCGACTGCAGGGTTTCCAGCATCGCGGTGCGCACCAGGCGCACATTCGTCGCCGTCAGGATGATGCCCATGGTCAGCGCCGGCATGATGAAGCTCGCAAAGCCGTCCATGCCGCTCGGTGGCAGCCATTTCAGAACGATCGAGAACAACAGCACGAGCATGATCGCCAGCCAGAAGTTCGGGAAGGACAGGCCGATCAGCGATAGGATGCGGATCGTCTGATCTGCCCACTTGCCGCGCGCAACGGCGGCGCGGATACCGAGCGGGATGGAAATCGCGATAGAGACGATCAGCGAGGCGAAAGCGAGCAGCATGGTCGCCGGCAGGGCAGAGGCAATCAGCTGCGAAACCGGGGTGCCGCCGAGGAAGGAGCGGCCGAAATCGAGCGTGAACATGCCTTTGATGAAGTCGGCATATTGCGAAAGGAAGGGCTGGTTGAGGCCGAGCCCCTCGCGGATGCGCACGAGGTCTTCCTCAGTCACGCTGCCGGCGCCCTGCGCCAGCATCAGGGCCGGGTCGCCGGTGAACCGGATGGCATAGGAAACGGTCAGTGTCACGACGAACACGACGAAGACCGCCTGCAGAAAACGTTTGATCAGAAATCCGGCCAAGTGACCCGCCCTTTAAAGAAAATGGTCCGCCGCCTCACGCGCGGCGGCGGACCGGATTGTTTACTCGACCGTCACGTCCGTGAGCCGTAGGCGGCTGTCCGGCACCGGGGTGAAGTTCTTGACGCGCTTGCTCACGCCGAAGATGGCATTGAGGTTGTAAAGCGGCATCTCGAGCGACCGGTCGGCGGCGTAGTTGGCGATCTGCTTGAGGATCTCCTCGCGCTTGGCCCGATCGGTGATCGAACGCTGGGATTCGAGCAGCTTGTCGAGTTCCGCATCCTGGTCGTAGGGATTCCACTTTTCGCCGGAGTGGTACATGGAGTAGGCGGTGTTGTCGTAGTCGAGTGTCCAGCCACCCCAGGACTGCTGGAACATCGCGCCGGTCTTGCCGGCCGGGATGATGTCGTTCAGCAGAACGTTGGTTTCATAGGGCTTGATCGTCGCGTTGATGCCGATCAGCTGCAGGTAGCTGGCAATCGCCTGTACGACCTCGTTGAAGGTCGCATCGTTGCCGCGAACGTCGATCTGCACGGAGGCGCCCGGCGCAACACCGGCTTCCTTCAGAAGGGCCTTGGCCTGTTCGGGATCGTAGGGAAGCGGCTTCATCGCCGGGTCGAAGCCGAAGGAGAGCTTGCCCTGGAAGCTGGCGATCGGGTCCGCCTGGCCGCCGAGGATCGACTGGATGATGGTGTCGCGGTCGACGCCGAGGATGAGCGCCTTGCGGACCTTCGGATCCTTGGTGATGCCGTCGCGGGTGTTGAAGCGAAGAGCGTAGACCGTCGGGCCGGCGCTGGTGATGATCTCCAGGTTGCTGTCGTCCTGGATGGTCGGGATCATGCCGATCGGAATGGTCGGCGGGATCACGAGATCGACGCGGCCGGCCTGCAGTTCGGCAACGGCGGTCGCCGGCTCCGAGATGAAGCGGTAGTTGAGGTTCGAAAGCTTCGGCGCGCCGCCCCAATGATCGGCAAAGGCTTCGAGCTTGATGCCGACCTTCGGCTCGTAGGAGACGAACTTGAACGGGCCGGTACCAACCGGATGGGCGTTGAAATAGTCCTCGCCCTTCTCCTGGATGTACTTCGGCGGCACGATCATTGCGCCATAGCCGGCAAGCTTGGTGAGCAGCACCGGATCCGGGGTCTTCAGATGCAGATCGACAGTCTTCTCGTCGATGATCTCGACCTTTTCGATCACGGCATAGTTGGACTTCTGCGGGCCCTTCGAGCCTTCCTCGCCGAGCAGGCGGTCGAAGGTGAATTTTACCGCTTCGGCATTGAATGGCTCGCCATTGTGGAACTTGACGCCTTCGCGCAGCGTGAAGCGCAGGCGCTTGCCGCCGTCGAGCTCTTCCCACGCGGTGGCAAGGCCGGGCACGAGTTTGAGATCCGGGCCGCGATAGGTGAGGCCGTCATAGATGTTGGTGGCGACGGACGCCCAGTTGACGAGGAAGGTGTCGACCGGGTCCCAGCTACCCGGATCCTGCGGCGACGACACCGTCAGCGTGCCTGCGGCAAAGGCCGGGGCTGCGGTCATGAAACTGCCGGCCATCGCGAGGGCGATGAAGGCGGCGTGGATCCCCTTTTTGTTGATCATTTACTCACTCCTGTTTCGACAGCCTTCTTCTGAAAAAGAAAGCGGCTCACGCACCCTTGGCCACGAAATGGCCGGGGGCGATTTCTTTGCGGGGCAGAACCGCGGGTTCGTTGCCGACGCGACGTATCGGGCTCGGGATTTCGCCTTCCAGCAAAGCGCGCTCGCGGCCCTTGCCGGGCTCGGCGACCGGGACGGCGGAAAGCAGCCGGCGGGTATAGGGATGGGATGGCGTTTCGAAGACCTGCTGGCGGCTGCCGAATTCCATGATCTGGCCGAGATAGAGCACGGCGACGCGATGGCTCATGCGCTCGACCACCGCCATGTCATGGCTGATGAAGAGATAGGCGAGGCCTTCCTGCTCCTGCAGCTCCATGAAGAGGTTGATGATCTGCGCCTGGATGGAGACGTCGAGGGCGGACAGCGCTTCGTCCGCGATGATCAGCTTCGGGCGCGAGGCGAGCGCTCGGGCGATGCAGACGCGCTGGCGCTGGCCGCCGGAGAACTCGTGCGGATAACGCCGGGCGTGCGCGGCCGTCAGGCCGACACGCTCGAGCAGTTCATGCACGCGCTTTTCGATATCCTTTTCGCCGAGGATCAGCCCATGGGTGCGGATCGGCTCGGCGACCGAGAAGCCCACGGTCTTGCGCGGGTCGAGCGAGGCGAACGGGTCCTGGAAGATGTACTGGATTTCCTGCTTCAGTCTCTGCCGCTCGGCATAGCTCATCGCCGAGACGGGCCGGCCGTCGAAGAGGATCTCGCCCGATGTCGCGTTCTGCAGCTGCTGGATCGTGCGGCCGATCGTCGACTTGCCCGAGCCGCTTTCGCCGACGAGCGCCAGCGTTTCGCCTGGGAAGATGTCGAAGCTGACGTTTTCGATCGCGTGCACGCGGTGCGTCGCCTTGCCGAAAAGGTTCTTGCGCACGTCGAAACGGGTGACGAGATCGCGCACCGAGAGGATTGGTGCGGCCTCATAGCGGGCGGTGCGCTGGATATGGACGTCGCCGACGCGCTTCGGCTCGCCGTCGACCATCATGGTCAGCGGCAGGCGCTTCGGGAATTCTTCGCCCACCATGCTGCCGAGCTTCGGCACGGCGGAAAGCAGCGTCTGGGTATAGGGGTGCTTGGGAGCGGCGAAGATCTCGTCGACCGGACCTTCCTCGACCTTGCGGCCTTTCCACATCACAACGACGTCGTCGGCCATCTCGGCGACGACGCCCATATCATGGGTGATGAAGATCACCGCCATGCCGAGTTCCTTCTGCAGGTCCCGGATGATTGTCAGGATCTGCGCCTGGATAGTGACGTCGAGCGCCGTGGTCGGCTCGTCGGCGATCAGCAGCTTCGGCCGGCAAGCGAGCGCCATGGCGATCATGACGCGTTGGCGCATGCCACCGGAAAGCTGGTGCGGATAGCGGCCGATCAGTTCGGCGCTGTCGGGAAGGCGGACCATGTCGAGCAGCCGACGCGTCTCGGCGAGCGCCTCGGCCTTGGTCATCTTCTCATGCAGCATCAGCACTTCGGCGACCTGGTCGCCGATGGTGAAGACCGGGTTCAGCGAGGTCATCGGCTCCTGGAAGATCATGGCGATCTCCTTGCCGCGGATCGCACGCATGGTCTTCTGCGGCGCGCTCGTCAGGTCGATCTCGCCACCCTTGCCGCGAAACAGAATGCGGCCTGAGGGGAACTGGCCACCCATCATGTCGGATAGCCGCATGATCGACAGGGACGTCACGGATTTGCCGGAACCGGATTCGCCGACGATCGCGAGCGTCCGCCCGGGCGTGACCGTGAAGCTTAGATCTTCGACGACGGGGTTGCCGTTGAAGGCAACGGAAAGCTTCTCGACGGCGAGCAGGGGCGCAGGCATTTCGACAGTCACGCGGTCTTCCTCGTTACAATGTGGTCGCGGCGCGCGCGGACTGTTCATAGGCGCCCGACATGAAACGCAGGACGGCGGCGATCTCGGAGAGTGTCTCTTCGGAGGGGCGGGCTTTCGCGGTCGAGGAAACCAGCAGGCGTTCGCGGATCTGAGCGTAGCGCGTGCAGGCGTCCGACCCCTTGTCGGTGATGAGGATGGTCTTTTCCTTGCCTTCCTTGCCCGTGGTTACCAGGCCGGCGGCTTCGAGCTTGCGGATGGCATAGGTCGCGACATGGGTGTCTTCGATATCGAGGACCAGACAGATGTCGGCGAGCTTCTTGCCGCGGTCGCGGTGGCGGATCGTGTGCAGGATCAGGATTTCGATCGGCGAAAGGCCCGGCACGCCGGCGGCCGCCATGCAGCGCATCATCCAGCGATGAAAGGCGTGCGACGCGAGGATCAGGCCGTATTCCACTTCCGAAAGACCAGGGGAACCGCCTTCCGCCAAGTGCGCGGAGGAAACGATCGGGCCGATGGCCGCGACCGGCTTTAGATGTTCGGGCAGGGCGTTTTCGGCCCATTCCCGACCTTCGAAGCTATCCTCAGGCTTCTTCGTCATTCAGCTCTTCCTCATCTTGACGATTTTATGTCATCATTTTATCGACATTTTGTCAACGAACTGCTTTGATGAATTTCCGGGCTTGCACAGTCATGCGGCTCGCGAACGAGAGGGATGGACAATGAGCGCACGCGAAACCGGCAGTTGGGACTTCTGGGTCGACCGCGGCGGCACCTTCACCGATGTCATCGGCCGCGATCCGCAAGGGGTGCTGCATGCGCGCAAGGTGCTTTCGGAAAATCCGGAAGCCTATCGCGACGCCGCAGTGCAGGGCATTCGCCTGCATCTCGGCCTTGCGACCGGTGCCGCGATCCCGACCGGTCTCATCGGCGAAGTGCGCATGGGCACGACCGTTGCCACCAATGCACTGCTCGAACGCAAGGGCGAGCCGCTGGCGCTCGTGACCACCAAGGGTTTCCGCGACGCTCTGAAGATCGGCTACCAGGAGCGCAAGAAGATCTTCGCAACCGAGATCATCAAGCCGGAAGCGCTCTATCAGGACATCGTCGAGCTCGACGAACGCGTGCTGGCCGACGGAACAGTCGAGACGCCGCTCGATGAGGCGAAGGCGCGCGCGGCACTCGAAGACCTGAAGGGCAAGGGCTACAAGGCCGTCGCCATCGTCTTCATGCACGCCTACAAATATCCCGAGCATGAGGCGGTCGTTGCCCGAATTGCCCGCGAACTCGGCTTCGAGCAGGTCTCGGTCAGCCACGAAGTCTCGCCGCTGATCAAATATGTCGGGCGCGGCGACACCACCGTCATCGACGCCTATCTGTCACCGGTTCTCCGCCGCTACGTCGCCCAGGTCTCGGGCGAACTCGATATCGCCCGCACCGGCGCGCGCGTCATGTTCATGATGTCTTCGGGCGGCCTGACTGCGGCTGAAATGTTCCAGGGCAAGGATGCAATCCTTTCCGGTCCGGCGGGCGGCGTCGTCGGGCTCGCAAAAACCGGCGAAGCTGCCGGTTTTGAGCGCGTCATCGGCTTCGACATGGGTGGCACCTCGACCGACGTCGCCCATTTCGACGGCGAATATGAACGTGCGTTTGAGACCGAGGTCGCCGGCGTGCGCGTGCGTGCGCCGATGATGCTGATCCATACGGTTGCCGCCGGCGGCGGCTCGATCCTGCATTTCGACGGCGAGCGCTTCCGCGTTGGGCCGGATTCGGCCGGCGCCAATCCGGGTCCTGCCTGCTACCGAAACGGCGGCCCGCTCGCGGTTACCGATGCCAATGTGATGCTCGGCAAGCTGCTGCCGGAATTCTTCCCGGCGCTCTTCGGCCCGAACCAGGACGAACGCCTCGATGTCGAGACCGTGCGCGGGCGCTTTTCAACGATGGCCGGCGAGATCGGCGACGGCCGTAGCCCGGAGGATGTAGCCGACGGCTTTATCCGCATCGCGGTTGCCAACATGGTCGAGGCGATCAAAAAGATTTCCGTCCAGCGTGGCTATGACGTGACGCGCTATGCGCTAAGCTGCTTCGGCGGCGCCGGTGGGCAGCATGCTTGCCTCGTTGCCGATCAGCTCGGCATGAAGAGCATTCTCGTGCACCCGATGTCCGGTCTGCTTTCGGCCTATGGCATGGGGCTCGCCGATATTCGTTCGACGCGCCAGAAGGCGCTCGGCGTGGCGCTTGACGACAAGGCGCCGGTAGCGCTCAGCACCCTTGGCGCCGAGCTCGAGGTCGAATGCCTTGCCGAACTCGACGCGCAGGGTATCGCCCGCGACGAGATCCGCACGCATCTGCGCGCCCATATCCGTTACGCCGGCACCGATACGGTGCTCGCGGTCGACGCGACCTTCCCGGATCATGACGACATCGCCCGCCTGCGCGCCGAGTTCGAAGAGTTGCACAAGCGCCGCTTCGGCTTCGTCGCCGAGAACAAGGCGCTGGTCATCGACGCCGTCGAGGTCGAGACGGTCGGTGGCGGTGCTGCCCAGATGGAGCGCGAGGGTGGGGCGGTCACTAAGGGAACGCCGGATATCGTCCGCAGCACGCGCTTCTATTCGCAGGGCCAGTTCCACGACGCGCCCGTCCTGCTGCGCGCCGAGATCGCGCCCGGCCAGCGGCTCGACGGTCCGGCGATCATCATCGAACCGAACCAGACCATCGTCGTTGAGGATGGCTGGCAGGCGGAACTGACGGCCAAGGACCACATCGTGCTTCGCCGCGTGAAGGCGTTGCAGCAGCAGAGCGCGATCGGCACCCATGCCGATCCGGTCATGCTGGAGATCTTCAACAACCTGTTCATGTCGATCGCCGAGCAGATGGGTGTGACGCTGCAGAACACCGCCTATTCCGTGAACATCAAGGAGCGGCTCGATTTCTCCTGCGCCGTTTTCGACAACCGCGGCAATCTCGTTGCCAACGCGCCGCATATGCCGGTGCATCTCGGCTCCATGGATGCCTCGGTCGCGACCGCGATCCGCGAGAATCCGGTGATCCAGCCGGGCGACGTGTTCCTGATCAACGCGCCCTATAACGGCGGCACACACCTGCCTGACCTTACCGTCTGCACGCCGGTCTTCGACGATGCCGGCAAGGAGATCCGTTTCTGGGTCGCCAGCCGCGGCCATCACGCCGATATCGGCGGCATTTCGCCGGGCTCGATGTCGCCGTTGGCCACCAATATCGAGGAGGAAGGCGTCTATATCGACAACTTCAAGCTCATCGATGCCGGCCGCTTCTGCGAGGCAGAACTCGAGACGCTGCTCAATGGCGCGCGCTATCCGGTGCGCAACATCCTGCAGAACGTCAACGATCTGAAGGCGCAGGTCGCGGCCAACGAAAAGGGCGTCGCCGAACTCAAGAAGATGATCGCCCAGTTCGGCGAGGACGTGGTCGAGGCCTATATGGGCCATGTTCAGGACAATGCCGCCGAGAGCGTGCGCCGCGTCCTCGATCAGCTGCCCGATGGTGAATTCTCCTACGAGATGGACCAGGGCTGCAGCATCGTGGTCAAGATCACCGTCGATCGCGACAAGCGCGAGGCGACCGTCGATTTCACGGGGACGTCCGAGCAACGCGGTGACAATTTCAACGCCCCGGCGCCGGTCACCCGCGCCGCAGTGCTTTATGTCTTCCGTGTACTGGTCGAGGCGGACATCCCGATGAATGCCGGGTGCCTGCGTCCGATCCACATCGTCATTCCAGAGGGAACGATGCTAACGCCGCGCTATCCGGCTGCGGTCGTTGCCGGCAACGTCGAGGTCAGCCAGGCCGTGACGAACTGCCTGTTCGGCGCCGTTCAGAGTCAGGCGGGCGCGCAAGGCACGATGAACAATCTGACCTTCGGCAACCAGAACTACCAGTATTACGAGACGATCTGCTCCGGTGCGCCGGCCGGTCCCGGTTACAACGGCGCCGATGCGGTCCATACCCACATGACCAATTCGCGCCTCACCGACCCGGAAATCCTCGAAACCCGCTTCCCGGTGGTGCTCGAAGATTTCCATATTCGTGTCGGCTCGGGCGGCCGTGGCCAATGGAACGCCGGCAACGGTACCAAACGCACGATCCGCGCTCGCGAGAAACTGGATTTCGCCATCCTCTCCGGCCATCGCCGTGTAGCCTCCTTCGGCATCAAGGGCGGCAGCCCCGGCGAGCTTGGCCGCAACCTGGTACGCCGCAACGACGGCCGGACGGAAGAATTGCCGGGCTGCGCCCACACGGTTCTCGAAGCCGGTGAAGCCTTTACCGTGGTAACGCCGACCGGCGGCGGCTACGGCCGGTCGTAGGCTTCGAAACAAGATCTCCCAAGACTGCTGCGGTGGTCTGCGGGCGGGCGAGCGATCGTCCGCCCGTTTTTCGTTTTCGCTCCCGTCTCCATTTTTTGCTGCACTGCGAAAAGCTGCGATCGCTTTTTTAACCCGAATTTAAATGCAAGATTACTATGTACTTATCGGTCAGTGCGCGCTGCAATTCCTCCTAAATAGCGCACGCAAACAGCCGGTCCTCCTCCCGCCGGTATGGCTGACCATGTCCTCCCAACAACGCGATCGCGACATCACAGGAGTCACGGCAGTGACGTTCAAGAACCTATCGATATTGACCAAGGTCGGCCTTGTGGTCGTGGTCATGGGCATATCTTCCATTCTGATCGCGCTTGCCGGTGCGCGCGGTCTTTCCTCTCTCGGCGCGACGATCATCGACGTCGGCGCGCGCGAAGAGGCAGCACGCGAGGCGATGGACCTGCGCGTCGATATCATCGCCATCAGCCGCATGACCTACCAGCTTGCTGCAGCGCCCGAGAAAGCCGCCGATTTCGGCCAGGAAACCGAGAAGCGCGCCGGGGAAATGCTCGGCCGTCTGACGAAGATCGAGGCTGTTGCCGACGATGCGGAAGACAAGCTGCTGAACGACATCCGCATCACGCTCAACAGTTATTTCGACGAGATCCGCGCGATGATCGCCGTTGCCGCCGACACGGGCACAAACACTGGCGCCGTCAAGGCGGCACTCGACAAGGCGCTCGAAGCCCAAAAGACGGTGACGGCGACGGTCAAGACCTACAGCACCTACTCCGGCGACGCGCTCGCCGCCGCCCGCTCCGAAGCGCTCAATTCCTCTTCCGTCGCGATGACCATCCTGGCCGCCGCCGCTGCGGCCTGCGTCCTCTTCGGCGTCGGCGTCAGCCTCTTCGTTGCCCGTCGTGGTATCGTCATGCCGGTGCGCGAACTCACCTCGACCATGAGCGAACTTGCCGACGGCAAGCTTGATGGCAACGGTACCGATGTCTCGCGCCAGGATGAAATCGGCGAGATGGCCCGTGCCGTCGAAGTCTTCCGCAAGAACGGCATTGCCATGCGCGCGATGAAGGCGCAGGAAGCCGCACTGCATGCCCGCAGCAGCGACCTGCAGTCGAACATCAGCGTCGTCGTCGCTTCCGCCGTTGCCGGCGACTTCACCGGCCGCATCACCAAGGACTATGAAAACGACGACCTCAACCGCTTCGCATCGAGCGTCAACGAGCTCGTCTCGAGCGTCGACCAAACGGTCAACGAAGTCCGCCGCGTGATCGCCGCACTCGCCGATGCCGACCTGACGCAGACCATGCGTGGCGAATTCCACGGCGCATTCGCCGAACTGCAGACGAACGTCAACCAGACGATGGTGACGCTGCGCTCGACGATGCAGAACGTACGCACCGCGGCAAGCACCATCAACGACAACTCTGCCGAGCTGAGTTCTGCCGCCAACGATCTGTCGAAGCGCACCGAACAGCAGGCCGCAGCGCTCGAAGAGACGGCCGCCGCTCTCGACGAGATCACTTCGACCGTGCGCACAGCTTCCGAGCGGGCGAATGAGGCGCATGAAATGGTGCGCGCCACCAAAGACAGTGCCGGCCGATCCGGCGCGATCGTGCGCAGCGCGGTCGATGCGATGGGCCGGATCGAGGATTCGTCCAACCGCATCAACCAGATCATCTCGGTGATCGACGAGATCGCCTTCCAGACCAACCTTCTGGCGCTAAACGCCGGCGTCGAAGCGGCCCGCGCCGGCGAGGCGGGTCGTGGTTTCGCCGTCGTCGCCCAGGAAGTGCGCGAACTGGCGCAACGCTCGGCCAACGCCGCAAAGGAGATCAAGACGCTGATCCACAGCTCAGCGTCGGAAGTCGAGAATGGCGTGGCGCTGGTGCGCTCCACCGGTGAGGCTCTGCTGGAGATCGAGACGCTGGTCAACAATGTCAGCGGCCACGTCAACACGATCGCGACGGCCGCCCGCGAACAGGCGACGGCGCTGCAGGAGATCAACACCTCGGTCAACCACATGGACCAGATGACCCAACAGAACGCGGCGATGGTGGAAGAAACGACGGCGGCAAGCGGCACGCTTGCCGAAGAAAGCCGCCAGCTCCGTACGATGCTGGCGAAGTTCAAGCTCGAAGCGCAGAGTGCACGCGACAGCTGGAGCCGGGCGGCCTGATCGAGGGGCGAAAGTTACACGCGCTCAAGTGAAGCCATATCTGCGGCGGCACTGTCCTTCCTGCACTGCATTTGCGGGGCAGGGCGCGGAGGCCGCCGCAGGCTTTTCAGAGGGGCGATAGTCTCCGCATTGCCGCCCCCGGGGATCCGGGCGCTGGTGCGTCTGGCGAAGACGCTCCTTCCCACCCGCCGATAGCGCCGCGTCGGTTCGGCCGGCCCCGTTTGCGAGAACAAACCCGGTCGGCCTGCGGGGCTTGCGCGGGTGGTGGCTCCATCATTCTTCCTGAATTGCTGTGAAGCGCTGTTAGCGGCTATTCTGGAAGGCACACGTGTGAGTCGTTGATTTGCGGGACAACCGAATGACGCAGCAGTTCGACCTCTTTGCTTCGAACGAGGCAGCTACCAAAAAGGCAGGCGGCGGGTCAGCGGTCAAGAGGACCTCGTTGAACGAGGAAGATATGGTCCGTCACCTTCAGGCGACGGGCCGCTACCGCCTGCTGCAGCGGCTTGTGCCGCGCGCCGTGGTGCCT
The DNA here is from genome assembly GCF_001429285.1 of Ensifer sp. Root278. Classification (GTDB taxonomy): domain Bacteria; phylum Pseudomonadota; class Alphaproteobacteria; order Rhizobiales; family Rhizobiaceae; genus Ensifer. The sequence goes on along the minus strand of NZ_LMJJ01000023.1, from coordinate 190,082 downwards.
GTTGCTCGTCCCGGCTTTCCGCTGAAAGGCGTCATCCTCGATACCGAGACCACTGGGCTCAACAATCGCAAGGACGAGATTATCGAGATCGGGCTGATCGCTTTTACCTTCGATGAAAAGGGGAACCTCGGCGATGTGACGGGCGTTTATGGCGGTTTGCGGCAACCGGCCAATCCGATCCCTGCGGACATCACGCGCCTGACCGGCATTACCGATGCGATGGTCGCGGGAAAGGCGATCGATCTCGCCGAGATACGGACGCTGATGGAAAGAGCGGACCTTGTCATCGCGCATAATGCCGGCTTCGACCGTCCCTTCTGTGAGGCCTTTTCACCCGTCTTCGAAGGAAAGGCATGGGCCTGTTCCGTCTCTGAGGTCGATTGGTCCTCTCGCGGCTTCGAAGGCACGAAACTTGGTTATCTGATCGGGCAGGCCGGCTATTTCCACGACGGCCACCGGGCGGTCGACGATTGTTTCGCCCTGCTCGAAGTCCTTGCCAAGGATGGCGGCTCCGAAAACACGCCCTTTGCCGAGCTTTATCAGGCAAGCCAGCGAACGCGCATCCGCATTTTCGCGGAGAACAGCCCGTTCGACATGAAGGACCATCTGAAAGCGCGCGGTTATCGCTGGTCTGACGGAAGCGACGGCCGTCCGAAATCCTGGTGGATCGAGATCGCCGATGCTGCGCTTGAGGACGAGCTCCTTTATCTGCGCTCGGAGATCTATCGCTGGAATGAAGCCGATCCGCCGATCAAACGCTTGACCGCTTTCGATCGGTTCCGCGCCTGACAATCAGACGAGCACGCGGGATCGCCAGGGTAGACCTTGCGTGGACGCGGCCCCTGTCAATCAAATTATCCCGTTTTCTGCCGGCCTTTGTATGAAGGCAACCTGCCGATCGTAGCGCCAGCGCTGGCACCGGGCTGCACTGGCGGCGCCTTTCTCCTCGGTCGCGCCCGATGATGCTCAGTGCGGCGCTGTTCGAGATCCGGCAGCCTAACTGCTTCACCGACCCGCCTCTTCTCGATGAGCGGCCTTCAGGTCAATCGTGGCCTTGAGCTCTCTGCCTTCGGTGAGCCGATGGACGGTCTTCGTCTGCTTGGCGGCATTACTTTCATGGATGTCGAGCTGGCAAAGACACAAGGCGGCCTGCACGACGGCAAGAGCGTCACGGGCGTCCCAAAAAAACGGTGATCAGCCTTTACGGCGAATACGATATGCCCTGGGTTTGAGGACCTGACGCTCACGGGTCGCGTCATTTACACCGGCAGCAGCTATTATGATCGGGCGAACACGCAGAAGGTTTCGGACTGGACGCGGGTTAATCTCGGCGCGCGCGCGAGAAAACGGCAATCCGTTGGAATTCCGGGCGACGGTCGAGAACGTTTTCAACGAGAACTACTGGGCATCGTCTGCCTGTGGCTTCCTCTCGGCCGGCGCACCACGCACGTTCATGCTTTCGGCTTCGGTTGATTTCTGAGGCTGCTGCCCAGATTTCAGTTAGCAAAAAGAAACGGCCGGCATATGCCGGCCGCTTCTCGTTTAAACTGCGTATCGATCACGTTTCCGGCGCATAGCCGAAGACGATGGCCGGATTTTCTGCTGTTTCAACCCAGACGCTCTTCGTCTGGGTATAGGCCATCAAGGCATCACGACCGGAGGAACGGCCATAGCCGGAGCGACCAAAGCCGCCGAAGGGCGACATGACGCTGATCGTCTTGTAGCCGTTGATCCAGAAGGTTCCGGCCCGTACCTTGGAAGCAACGCGATGCGCGCGACCGACATCGCGGGTCCAGACCGCACCGGCAAGGCCATAGGGGTTGTCGTTGGCGAGCGTGATTGCCTCTTCTTCATCGTCGAAGACGGTGACACCGACGACAGGGCCGAAGACCTCCTCACGGGCGATCGTCATCTCCGGTTTGACGTTGTCGAGAATGGTCGGGGCGAAATAGAAGCCGCCGGAGGATTGAAGTGCCGTTGGCTTGGCGCCGCCGGTCGCAAGCGTGGCGCCTTCCGCCACGCCCTGCTTGACCATTTCCTCGATCTTCGCCCACTGACGGGCATTGTTGATCGGGCCGATCTGCGTCGTTTCGAGATAGGGATCGCCGACCGGGATGCGCGCGGCGGCCTCGGCATAGCGCTCGACGAACTGCTGATGCACCGAGCGGTGGACGAGCAGGCGCGAGCCGGCAACGCAGCTCTGGCCGGCGCCGGAGAAGATCGCCGACTGAGCGCCGACGATGGCGCGGTCGATATCGGCATCGGCAAAGACGATGTTGCCGGACTTGCCGCCGAGTTCGAGGATGCAGGGCACGACGTTCCTTGCGGCCGCCGCCGCAATTGCCGAACCGGCCAGCGCCGAACCGACGAAGACGACGAGTGCCGTCTTCGGATGCGCGACCATCGCCTGGCCTGCCGTCACGCCCTGGCCGGCGATGACGTTGACGAGACCACGCGGCGCGCCGCCCGCCTCGCAGAGCGCACCGAGCACCAGCGTGCTGAGCGGCGTCAGTTCCGACGGTTTGATGACGACGCCGTTGCCGGTGCAGATCGCCGGTGCGATCTGCCAGCCGCCGGTAAAGAGCGGCGCGTTCCAGGGGGTGATCTGCGCGACGACGCCGAGCGGCTCGTTCCGGGTGTAGTTCAGGTGCGAAGTCGGCACCGGGATGACCTCGCCATGGAGCTTGTCGCACCAGCCGGCATAATATTCGAACATTTCGGCGACGCGGACGGCCTCGCCGCGGATGTCGCGGATCGGTCTTCCGGCCGAACGGCTTTCGAGCTCGGCGATCTCGCCGGCGCGCTCGCGGATATTGCGGGCGATCTCGTTCATCACCCGGCCACGGGCCGAAGCGGTCATCGAAATCCACTCGCGCTGGGCACGCGCTGCGGCCTGCATCGCCGCGTCGACGACGTCCTTGCCGGCATCCTTGAAGGTGGCAAAGACTTCGCCGGTCGCCGGATCCGTCAGCTTCTGCTCATCGCCGGAGCCGGGCACAAGCGCGCCATCCACATAGCTGCCGATTTCCGTGCCAGGAAGGAAACCGTGAAAGAGAGCGCGGATGCGCTCGGCCTTGGCGGGCATGGTCATTTCGTTCATCGTCGTTCCCTTGGGTATCAGTTGTCGTTGGCGGGGCGGAAGGCGCCCATGCGGGTGAAGTCATCTGCATTGTCGAGCGGGCTCTCGGCCCAGAGCCTTGCGACAGCACGCGAAAGCGGCAGCTCGGCGCCGGTGCGCGCTGCAAGTTCGCTCGCAAGCCGCACGTCCTTGCGCATCAGCCCCATGGTGAAGCCGCTGTCGAAGCGGCCGTTCATCACCCAGGTCGGGAAATGCACCTCGCTGATCATCGACTTGCCGGAGGCGGCGTTCAGCACCTTCAGCGCCACTTCCGCGTCAAGCCCGGCCGCAAGCGCCAGCTTCAGGCCTTCGCCCGTCGTAACCATATGGGCGGCGGCGAGCAGGTTGTTGACAAGTTTGGCGACGTTGCCGGCGCCGCTTTCACCCACATGCAGCGCCTTCGCCGACATCGCCTCGATGACGGGGCCGGCAAGGGCGACGTCCGCATCGCTGCCGCCGATCATCATCGTCAGTTTGCCGCTTGCGGCACCGGCCGGCCCGCCGGACACGGGCGCGTCGATGAAGCCGTGGCCGAGGCCGGCAAGGGCTGCGGCGAGATCACGCGAGACATCCGGCTCGGATGTCGAGGTGTCGATGATCACGACCCGCGGGCTGGCCGATTTCAGCGCCTCGAGATTGGCCTCGACGACAGCGGCGACGTCCTTCGCGGTCGGCAGAGAGAAGACGATGAAATCGGTATCGAAGAAGACGTCGGCGAGCGAGGCGACCGGGGAAACGCCACCTTCGGCCGCAAGGGTGCGCCGGGCTTCCGAAAGGTCGAAACCTTTGACCGCGAAACCCTCTCGGGCGAGCGTCGTCGCGATGCCGAGCCCCATGGCGCCCAATCCCACCACGCCCACTGTCGTTCGTTCCGCCGTCATGATCTTCTCTACCCTCGTCTGGTTCTGATGATCGGGCGAAGGTGGCATGCGGGGTGGCGAGCGGGTAGACGGCGCGCCTGGTACAATGCGTTGCTGGCGTGGCAACGTCTGCGGCGTTGTCCAGCGGCGCCGAGAGGGCGCGCTTAGCTGCCGAGAACCGTGGACGGCCGTTCAGAACTAAGGGCGAGGTGGCGCGGAGCCGATGCGTCAGCCGCGGAAGGATTGCATTTCTTCCGCGAGATGTTGGCCGAGTTTTTCGACCGAGAGCGGCAGGCGGCGGTGGGCGCGCACCATGAGGTGGGCACTCGCCTCGCGCAGCAGCGGATCGGCGAGGTCGATCGCCTGCATCGCCCCGCGCGCGATTTCGACGGCAACGGCCGTGCGCGGCAGGAATGTGACGCCGAGGCCGGCGGCAACGAAGCGGCGCAGCACCTCGATCGAATGGGTTTCGAGCAGCGGCGCCAGCGCCAGTCCCGCATCGGCCGCCACCCGCGCCACCAGTTGCGTCACGCCATTGCCCTTGCCGAGCAGCGCACAAGACGAGGTCAGGCAATCGGCGAGCTTCAGGTCGCGGCGTGTTGACAGCGGGTGACCTGTCGGCACGATGACGCAGAGCGGTTGGCGGGCGATTGCCAGCGCCCGGATGCGCGGGTCGGTGAAGGGGGTGTAGGCGATGCCGATATCGGCGTCGCTGTTGGCGATGGCGTCGACCACGTCTTCGGTGCTGCCGAGCTCGACGATGTAGCGCACGTAGGAGTGCGCCCTGGAGAACGAGGAAAGCCCGTTTTCCACCAGATCGGCCATGAAGCCCTCGCCGCAGCGAATACGGATGCGGGTCTGCTGCACGCCGCGGATCTGGTCGAGCTGTTCAGCGAGCAGTCCGTTGTCTTCGAGTACCCGCTTGCCGTGTTCGAGCACCAGTTCGCCGGCATCGGTCAAGACCGTGCCGCGCGCGGTGCGTTCGAAGAGGGAAAGGCCGATGTCGCGTTCGGTGTCGGCGACCTGCCGGCTGACGACCGATGGCGCCAGCCCCATATGCTCCGCAGCACCCCGGATCGAACCGATGCGCGCAACCGCCATAAAGATCCTGAGCGCTTTCGCGTCGAGTACATCCATGGCGGTCATGGATGCGACGGAATCCCCTCGGGGTCAACGACCAAGCGATGTGGAGATGAGGCGTGTCCAGAGGTTTACGCCCTCACCGATGATCGCGTCGTTGAAATCGTAGTGCGGTGAATGCAGGCCGGGATTGGCGCCTTCGCGCCGGGCGCCGAGCCAGAGATAGCAGCCCGGGCGTTCGTCGAGCATGAAGGCAAAATCTTCCGCGGCCATGCTTGGCGGCGCGTCGACGACGGTCAATGTGGTGTCCTCGGCGGCAATGGCACGCACAAGGGCGGCGGCAGCCGGGTCGTTGATCGTGGCGGGATAACGCCGCTGATAGTCGAACTCCGCCTTGCAGTCGAGCCCTTCGGCAAGCGCCGTGACGAGTACGCGCATGCGTGTTTCCAGCGTGTCGCCGACCGATTTGTCGAACCAGCGCGTGGTGCCGCGGATCACGGCTTTTTCCGGGATGACGTTCCAGGCGTCGCCGCCATGAATCTGCGTGACGGAGACGACGGCAGCTTCGAGCGGCGAGACGTTGCGGCTGGCGATAGTCTGCAACGCGGTGACAATCTGGGCGACCGCGACCAGCGGGTCGGCGCCCTCGTGCGGCATGGCGCCGTGGGCGCCGCGGCCGGTGATGGCGATTTCGAAAACGCCGAAGGCGGCCATCATCGCATCGTCGCGCGCGACCACCGAGCCGACGTCGAGCGCCGGCCAATTGTGCAACGCATAGACGGCATCGGCCGGAAAATCGCGGAAGAGCCCGTCGGCGACCATGACCTGCGCGCCGCCTTCGGCCTCTTCGGCCGGCTGGAAGATGAAGTGCACCGTGCCGTCGAAATCCATTTCGCTTGCCTGCCGCGCGGCGGCAAGCAGCATTGCGACATGGCCATCATGGCCGCAGGCATGCATCTTGCCCTGCGTTTTCGAGGCATAGGCAACGCCGCTCGTCTCTATGATCGGCAGCGCGTCCATGTCGGCGCGGATGGCGATGGCGCGGCTCGACGTGCCGCGCGTGAGCGTGCCGACGAGGCCGGTGCCGCCATAGCCGTCCTTCACCGTGATGCCCCATTCGGCCAGCCGGCCAGCGATGAAGGCCGCAGTCTGCCGCTCTTCGAAGGCAAGCTCGGGATAGGCATGCAGGTGATGACGCCAGCGGATCGTTTCCTCGATGCGTTCGGGGCTGATGTCGTGGCGTGTCATGGTTTGCATCCTGTCGATGAAGGGATGGCTGGCCGGCCTGCGCGGGCCGGCCAATCCTTGTGTCAGGGTCTCGGTTATTGCCCGAGGCGCAGGAAGAGGTCGGCAACGACGACGGAACCCATGTAGGTGCCGACCATCACGCAGATCGCGACGATGACGATCTTCCAGCCCGAGCGGCGGGCGATGGTGAATTCGCTGGCGGTGAGCGCGAGGCCGCCATAGGCAAGCGCCGGCGTTGCCAGCGCGAGAAAGTTCAGGTGTTCAACCTGTTCGCTGACCCAGGCCGCACCCGGGACGCCGGGGATGGTGATGAGGATCGCGATCAGCGACACCCAGGCGACACCAGGCAGGTAGAAGGGCACAAAGCGGGCGAGCGCCAGGCCGACGATGCAGGCGACGTAGAGCGTTGCCATGCCCGGGAGCGCCGTCAGCGGCGAGGTGCCGGTGCCGACCCAATTGGCGATAAGCCCGATGGCGCAAGCGATCAGAAGCAGGCCGGCATGGCCGACGACATCGATCTTGCGCTCGTCTTCGGCGTTAAGAGGGAGATCGTCGGCGTAGTTGGCGGAGGTGTTGGTCTGGTTGGCCATGATATCTCTCCCGATCAGGCTTGAGCGCGACGCTCGGACGGCCGAGCCTTGTTGTAGAGCCACTCGGTCAAGGGCAGCGCGACGAACATGCCGACATAGAGCCCGGTGGCATAGGTCAGGATGTTGCTGGCGGCGGCAAGCGCGAGGATGATGTCCTTCTGGTCGGGCACGGCAGCCACGAGGCCGCCGGTGCAGGCCGCCAGCATCGAGCCGGAGCCGACGCCGCAGGACATGGCGAGCGCACGCACGTCGAAGATGCCGAGGCCATGGACGATCGGCGGCATGATGGCGAAGACGAAGGTGCCGATCAGCGTGCCAGTGGCATAGACGCCCATGGCGCCCGCACCTTCCGGCGAGTTGAGACCGTACTTGTCGGCGATCAGCGCGAGGTTCGGTTCACGGTCGATCGAATAGGTCGCGCCGACGGCCTCGCGGCCCATCTTGAGCAGGAATACCGCGACCGGGAAGGCGACGAGAATCGTGCCGAGATTGCCGAGCTCCTGGAGCACCAGCGCCGGGCCGGCCTCGATGATCTTGGAGATCTGCGGGCCGACGGTCGTTCCGAACTTGGCGATGAACGGCATGATGGCGACGGTGATCATCGCGCCGGAAAGCTTGACCGCATCGCGCGACAGGAACTTGGCGCTCGCCTTGAAAATGGCGGGATTGACGAGGATGCCGAGCGCGAAAGCGTAGAGGATCGGCAGGAAGATGACGGTGCCGATGCCGATCGGAAGGCGTTGAATGCCGATCAGCTCGGAGACGATGACGATCGCCAGCACAAGGATGTGCAGATAGAGCGCGCCCGAGGCGGCTCCGGTTTTTCCGGTCATGATGTTCTCCTCTGGTTGGGAGCCAGTTGTTGTTCTTTGCCCAGATTTCACAGTAGGGGGAGAGGGCAAATTGCGGCTAGCCGGCCGGCAAGCAACGAAGTGTTGCGATTTGAGCAACGGGCTGGCCGTCGCTCCGGCGGCAATCGGGATCAGTCCCGCAGCGCCTTCATGTCATGGCTTCATTCCTGCATTTCATTCCAGCTGGCGTCACGACGAATCGTCGTCGCCTCTGCCCCAGCTGTTGCACAGCGGGAAGGGGGTGCCAAGCGCTATTGCCCCCTCCTTTGCACTCCTCCGGAAGTGGCCAGGCGTCTGCGCGTTGCCGCATTCCATTGCTCCGGGGGTCAGGTGAGTGGCCGAAATAGAATCCTCTGTAAAAATCCCTGGAAAACCCCCATTGAAATCGATTACATTTTCTGGCTTCATAGGTTTCGCAAGATTTGGGAGGATCTTATGAAGAGATTTATCGCCGCAGCGCTTGGCGCTGTCGCTACCATTGCCATTTCCGCTTCTTTCGCCAATGCCGAGACCTTCAAGATCGGCCTGTCCAACGGCTGGGTCGGCAGCGAATGGCGCACGCAGATGATCGACGAGGCCAAGGAGGCCGCGGCGAAGTGGAAGGAAAAAGGCGTCGACGTCGAAGTCTCGGTCCAGAGTGCCAATGTCGACGTGCCCGGGCAGATTGCGCAGGTGCGCAACTTCATTGCCGAGGGCGTGAACGCCATCATCATCAACCCCAACAGCCCGACCGCCTTCGATCCGATCTTCGCTCAGGCGAAGGAAGCCGGCATTCTGGTGATCGCGACGGACGCCGAAGTGTCGTCGCCGGATGCGATCTATGTCGGCATCGATCAGACGGCCTGGGGTGCGGCCGGCGCCAAGTGGCTGGCCGATACGCTCGGCGGCAAGGGCAAGGTCGTTGCCATCAACGGCGTCGCCGGTCATCCGGCAAACGAGATGCGCGTTGCCGGCTACAAGAGCGTCTTCAAGGATTATCCGGATATCCAGGTGGTCAACGAAGTCAACGCCAACTGGGATCAGGCGCAAGGCCAGCAGGCGATGCAGAACATCCTTGCGACCTATCCTGACATCAACGGCGTCGTCGTGCAGGACGGCATGGCCGCCGGGGCCTGGAAGTCGATCATGGATGCCGGCAAGACCGGCCAGATCGCCGCCACCGGCGAAATCCGCAAGGACTTCATCGACCTCTGGGTGAAGGACAAGCTGAATTCCGGCGCGACCGTCAACCCGCCCGGCGTCATGGCGAGCGCGCTCAACGTCGCGGTGCTGATGCTGCAGGGCAAGGAACTGAAGGAGCCGGCAACGGCGGGGCAGTACAAGAACGCCATGTATCTGCCGATCCCGTTCATCGATTCCAAGAACCTCGCGGACGCGGCCAAGCAGCTCGACGGCAAGCCGGGTTATTACTCCTACACCAACGCGCTTTCGATCGACGACGCGACGGCGTTGTTCAAGTAAGCGCTGATCCACCGGGCAGCTCGCATCTGAGTTGCCCGGCGGCCAATGCCGCCGACGGCTCCCAGGGCAGGATCGTATCGGGCATGAAATCAGCTGCAGCGGAGCTCGCCAAGGCGCGACTTGAGGTGGTGCAGCAAGCAACCAAAATGGTGGACAGCCGATGTCGAAACTGAGACTGAACGGCGTGAGCAAGGCTTACGGCGCGACGCTGGCGTTACGCCGCGGCGATCTCGACGTCGCCGCCGGCGAGGTGCATGTGCTGATGGGCTCCAACGGCTCCGGCAAGAGCACGCTCTGCAAGGTCATCGCCGGCAGCGTGCGCCCCGACGGCGGCCAGATCCTGATCAATGACAAGCCCGTGACGATTTCCGGGCCGCAAGCCGCGCGCGTTGCCGGCATCGGCATCTTCTATCAGGAACTTAGCCTGGCCAGCCATCGTTCGGTCGAAGAGAACATCTGCCTCTCCGCCCTGCCGGTGAAGGCCGGCTTCTTCATCGACCGGCGGGCGCTGAAGGCGCGGGCGGCGCGTTACATCGCGCTGTTCGCCGAGGTCGCCGGCGAAGGCTTCCATGCGGAGGCGCTCGTTGGCAATCTTAGGGCCGACCAGCGGCAACTGGTCGAAATCATGAAGGCGCTCGCCAGTGAAGCACCGATCCTGATCTTCGACGAGCCGACCTCGGCGCTCGATCGCGCCCAGGTCGATCGCTTCTTCGAAATCCTGCGTGGCCTCAAGGCGCAAGGGCGCGGCGTCATCTTCATCTCGCACCGAATGGACGAAATCACCGCGATCGGCGATCGCGTGACGATCATCCGCGACGGCGAGACCATCGAGACGCTCAAGCTCTCCGATACCGATCCAGCAACGGTGATCCGGCTGATGGTCGGCGGTGCCAGCGACATGCCGGCGGCCCGGTCCTCGGCGCCAGCGGTGGTGGAAACCCGGGCGAAGGCGGCGATCTCGGTCCGAAATCTAACCGGCAAGGGCTTTCGCGATGTCAGTTTCGAGGTGGCACGGGGAGAGATCCTCGGCCTTGGTGGTCTGCACGGCCAAGGGCAGTCGGCGCTGCTGAGAGCGATCTTTGGCACAAGCGCCGTGACGTCAGGTGAGGTGACGATCGGCGGCGAACGCTATAACGCCAAGAGCCCGCGCGATGCGATCCGGCGCGGCTGCGCCTATGTCTCCGGCGACCGCGGCCGTGACGGGGTCATCAGCGGCCGCCCAATCATCGAGAATGTCACGCCGATCCACTATCTCCGCGACCGGCTGATGATTGCGCGGCCCTCAAGCCTGAAAAACAAGGCGATGCCGGCGCTCGCGGCGATGCACACGAAGTTTGCCAGCCTCTTCCATCCGATCAATTCGCTTTCCGGCGGCAACCAGCAGAAGGTGATCATCGCCCGCTGGCTGATCGACCGGCCCGACGTGCTGCTGCTCGACGATCCGACCAAGGGCATCGACCTCTCGGCCAAGGCCGATCTCTTCGCGCTGATCCGGCAGCTTGCGGCCGACGGCCTCGGTATTCTGCTCTATTCGTCTGAAGACGCCGAGCTGCTTGGCAATGCCAACCGCATCCTCGTCTTCAACGGCGGCTCGGTGACGCGTGAACTGACCGGCGACGATCGCACCCGCTACAATCTCTACCAGGCTGCATACGAGGCCGCGTGATGACATCGACAACGACCGACATGCGAACTTCCGGGGCGGGCGGCCTCCGTTCCTGGCTGGAGCGCTACCCCTTCCTGCCGGCGCTTGTGATCGTTGTTGCACTACTGGCGCTCAACGGCCTCTTCTCTCCGAATAGCCTGAGTTTTCGATCGCTGACTGGACTTCTCAGCACCTATATGGCGCTGATCATGCTGGCGATCGCCCAAACCTATGTGGTGTCCGCCGGAGACATCGACCTCTCGGCCGGCGCGACGCTGTCGCTGGTCAACGTGGCGATCGTCGTCTTGATGGAGCGCTGGGGCGGCGGTGCCGGTGCGGTGCTGCTCGCGCTTGCGCTCGGCGTCTTGATCGGCCTTGCCTGCGGCCTGGTCAACGGCCTCGTCGTCGCAGCCCTTCGCCTGCAGGCGATCGTCGCCACCTTCGCCACCAGCATCTTCTTCATCGGCCTGGCGCTCTACGTCATGCCGGTCGCCGGTACGCCGGCGCCGGCGCTCTTCTGGCACACCTATGGCGGACGCCTGCTCGGCCTGCCTTTCGTCTTCTACGTGCTCGCGGCTCTCGCCGTGCTGCTCTATCTCCTGTCGCGCACCCGTATCGTGACCGAACTGCTGGCCGTCGGCGATGACCAGCAGGCCGCCTATCAGACGGGGCTGCCGGTCGTGGCTGTCCGCATTAGGGGCTACCTGCTCAGCGGCCTCTTCTCGGCGCTCGCGGCCTTCTGCCTGACCGGCGATACGGCCAGCGGCGATCCGCTCGTCGGCGGCAAGATGACGCTCTACAGCGTCGCGGCGGTCGTGCTCGGCGGCAGTGCGCTCGCCGGCGGCTGGACGACGGTGGTTGGTTCGCTGCTCGGCGCTCTGACGATCGGCCTCGTCAACTCGCTGGTCTTCTTCATGGGCACGCCTTCGGAATGGCAGAACTTCGTCCAGGGCCTTGCCATTCTCCTGGTGTTGATGGCCGGCGTGCTTGCCGGCCGGAGGGCACGCGTATGACTGCGGTTACCACCTTCTTCAAACAGCCATTGGTCGTTGCGCTGATCCTCATCGTCGCGCTGCTTTATCTCGGTCAAAGCCTTTCGCCCGGCTTCGCCTCGGCCGACCAGATCCTGCGTCTCCTGATCGTCGCCTCGCTGCTCGGCATCGTCGCCGCCGGCCAGAACGTCGTCATTCTCGGTGGCCGCGAGGGCATCGACCTCTCCGTCGGCGGTATCGTCTCCTTGTCGGCGATCATCGCCGGCAACGTCATGAACGGCGCCGATGGCGGTATCCTGCCGGCGGTGCTGGCCTGCCTGGCGGCCGGCGCGTTCTTCGGCTTCTTGAACGGTCTCGGCGTGACGCTTTTGCGCATACCGCCGCTGGTCATGACGCTTGGCATGCTCGGCGTGCTGCAGGGCCTGCTCGTCGTCATCCGCCAGGGTATCCCTTCGGGTCGGGCCGCGCCGGGGCTTTCGGCCTTCGTCACGCAACCCTTCGCGCTCGGCATTCCCGGCATCATCTGGCTCTGGATCGCGATCGGCCTGTTGATGGCCTTCATGTTGAACCGCACCGTCTTCGGCCACCGCATCTATGCGATCGGCTCGAACGAACATGCGGCCTATATGACCGGCGTCCCGGTCCGCCTCATGCGCGTCGGTCTGTTCATGATTTCGGGCATGTTCGCTGCGATCGCCGGGCTCTGCCTGCTCGGCTATTCCGGCTCGTCCTTCGCCAATGTCGGAGAGCAATACATGCTCTCCTCGATCATCGCGGTCGTCTTCGGCGGCACCTCGCTTGCCGGCGGCAAGGGCGGCTACACCGGCACCATGGCGGGCGCCCTGCTGCTCGTCATCCTCCAGGGCATCCTGACGACGGTCAATATCGACGAATCCGGCCGCCAGATGGTGTTTGGCGCGACGCTGCTGCTCCTGATGTTGTTCTACGGCCGTGGGCGGGCGATGCGGGCATGAGCGAGCGGCCGAAAATCAAGGACATTGCGGAGAGGGCCGGAGTCTCGGTCGCGACCGTTTCCCGCGCGCTCAGCGGCTCCAGCCTGGTGACCGACGAGACGCGCAAGCGCATCCACGAGCTTGCGCGCGAGTTGAACTACCGGCCGAACGTCAGCGCAAGAAACCTGAGGACACGCCGGTCGATGTCGGTGCTGCTCGTCGTGCGAGATGTTGGCAACCCCTTCTATCTCGAGATCCTCAAGGGCGTGGAGGCGACGGCCCGGGCGGCCGGGTACGCCGTTCTCATGGGCAATACCGAGAATGATCCGGATCGCGAGGTCGAATACTTCAACATGCTGCGCGATGGCCATGCCGACGGCATGATCCTGATGACCGGCAAGCTGCCGGAGCCGCAGCCGGGCGAAAGCGCTGCGGTTTCTCACCTTCCCATCGTCGTGGCGCTCGAAATGATCGAAACTGCAGGCTTTCCGCATGTGCAGATCGACAACTCTGCCGCGGCGCGTTCGGCGGTTGAGCATTTGATTGCACTCGGGCATCGCCGCATCGCCCATGTCGCCGGCCCATTGCCGGAGGTGATGGCGATGCACCGGCGTGACGGTTACCGGGCCGCGATGGCAGCCGCCGGTCTGCCGATCCCTGAGGGTTACGAGGTGCGCGGCGACTACCTGCTCGAAAGCGGAGAGGCCTGCGTCGCCGAACTCTTCGCCCTGCCGGAGCCACCGACGGCGATCTTTGCCGCCAACGACGAGATGGCCTATGGCGCGATCCACGCCTTGCGACGGCTCGGCTGCGATGTTCCGGGCGACGTCTCGGTCGTCGGCTTCGACGATCTCTATCTGAGCAAGGCCTTCTATCCGCCGCTGACGACGGTCAGCCAGCCGCGCGCCGATATCGGCCGCACGGCGATGTCGCTGCTTCTCGATATCCTGTCCGGCGACGATGTTGCCGCTGCACCGGCCGTCGTGCTGCCGACCGCCCTCAACATTCGCGGCAGCACCGCGCCGCCGAAGAAATGACCAGAGCGGGATGAGGAAAGTGAGGGCGGTATTCCGCCCGCATCCCGCGCCGACTTCAGAAAAACGACAACCCGGGAGAACAGAATGACACAGCTACCGAAGCAGACGCTGCGTGTGGGTTTCGTCGGATCGGGCTTCATCGCCCATTTCCATCTGAAATCGATGATCGGTGTGCGCAATGTCGAGGTGACCGGCGTCTTCAGCCGCAAGCCCGAAAACCGGGAGAAATTTGCCAAGGAGGTCGCCGCACTTGGTCTTGGCACCTGCCGCACCCATGGGAGCCTGGAGGCGCTGCTGACCGCCGATGATGTCGACGCGATCTGGATTCTCTCGCCCAATTACACCCGCCTCGACGTCATGCGTACTCTCCACAAGGCGGTCAAGGATGGCCGCAGCACGGTGTTTGCCGTCGCCTGCGAGAAGCCGCTTGCCCGCACCATTGCCGAGGCGCGAGAGATGCTATCGCTTGCCGAGGACGCCGGCCTCAATCACGGCTATCTTGAAAACCAGGTGTTCTGCACGCCGGTGCTGCGCGGCAAGGAGATCATCTGGCGGCGCGCCGTCTCGACCACTGGTCGCCCCTATCTGGCGCGCGCCGCGGAGGAACATTCCGGCCCGCACGAGCCCTGGTTCTGGCAGGGCGACAAGCAGGGCGGCGGCGTGCTCTCCGACATGATGTGCCACAGCGTCGAGGTGGCGCGCTACTTGCTCACGGCGCCCGGCGCACCGCGCAACTCACTGAAAATCAAGGCTGTCAACGGCACCGTCGCCAACCTCAAATGGACGCGACCCAATTATGCCGAACAATTGCGCAAGCGCTTCGGCAACGAAGTGGACTACCGCAACCGGCCGTCGGAAGATTTTGCCCGCGCCACGGTGACGCTCGAAGACCAGGACGGTAACGAACTGATGATCGAGGCGACCACCTCCTGGGCCTATGTCGGCGCCGGGCTGCGCATCCAGCTTGAACTGCTCGGGCCGGAATATGCGCTCGAATACAATTCGCTGAGCACGGGCCTGAAGATCTTCATGTCGCGCGAGGTGAAGGGCTCCGAAGGCGAGGATCTTGTCGAGAAGCAGAACGCCGAGCAGGGTCTGATGCCGGTGCTTGAGGACGAAGCCGGTGTCTATGGCTATACCGATGAGAACCGCCACATGGTCGAGTGCTTCCGCAAGGGCGAGAAGCCGCTCGAAACCTTCGAGGACGGGCTCGCCGTCGTCGAGATGCTGATGGGCCTCTACCGCTCGGCGGAAATCAACGCGACGCTCAAGTTCCCGGCACCGGAGCTCGAGCACTACGTGCCGGTCGTCGCGCGCCGAAGTGCCTGACGACCGCCTTTCCTCCCCGAACTCCATCACCAAACGTAGAGGTGTCGAGACGACGGGGCCACGTTCTGGGTCGTGCAGTTCATCGGCGGCGCTATGCGCCCATCCCACCTGTTCTCGCCGCCGCGAAAGACTGCGGCTGCGTGAGGGCAAAACTCTTTCGGAATTATACGCCCATGTCCGCGATCTTTGTTGACGGGGATCAATGCCGCCGCACGGGCTTCTACCTACGCTGATGCTGACCCCAAATCTGGTCGCCAGGAGAAAACCCGATGACATACAAGACCATTCTCGCCGTCGTTGGTGTCGATCATTCCGTGGAGCATCTGCGTTCGGCAGCACAGGTCTGTGCTTCCGCAAACGCCCACCTCTCCCTGTTGATCGTCAAGCTCGCCGCCTCACCGCCGATCGGCGATTATGCCGCCGCCATCTCCATTGATTGGCTGAACGAGCGGCAGCGTGACGTCGACAAACTCGAATCCTGTGCGGAAAAAGCTGTTGATGTTCTCACCAAGGAAGGCATCTCGTTCGGCGTCGAGACGAAATATACCGAGGTCGCCTGGGCCGATGACGAGATCGGCGAGCGTGCGCGTTACGCCGACCTGACGCTGGTCGGTGATGGCCTGATGCTGGACCCGGAACTGCGCTCCCGCACCATCGACGGGACGTTGTTCAGCTCAGCGCGCCCAGTCCTCATCATGCCCAGGGGCAAGGCCGTGCGGCTTGATCCGAAGACCGTGGTACTCGCCTGGAACTCCAGGCTGGAAGCCGCGCGCGCGGTGCGTGAAGCGCTCGATCTGCTGATCGGAGCCGAGACCGTCTACGTCACGATGGTCGACCCCCGTTCCGCCTATGGCAAGAACGGTGAGGAACCGGGCGCCGATATCGCCGGCTATCTCGCGCGGCACGGCGTTTCCGTCTCCGTCGAGAGACTGCCGAGCGGCGGACATCCGGTTGACGACGTGATCAATCGGTTTGCGTCGGATGTTGCGGCCGACCTGATCGTCATGGGTGCCTATGGGCACTCCAGGATGCGTGAACGCGTCTTTGGCGGCGTTACCCGTTCGATGCTCGAAAACGCCGTGGTCCCCGTGCTCATGGCGCATTGACCGGCAGCGCCCGGAACGGCGCGCAGCATTTGCCTGCGCGCCGACAATCGTTAGCCGGCAGAGGCGGCACGTCCGGTCACATCGTCGATCTCGATTTCGAAAAAGAGATGCGGCGATGCGCCTGCAACCGGCTGTTCACCGGGCTTCAGGCCACCCGGTTCCCACCAGTTGATGCGCTGTTCGAGAAGCGACCAGGCATTCATGCGCTCGCGGTGCCATTGCTTGGTGTCCGGCAGTTCCTGGTAGCGGCCGTGGATGACGACGCTTCGCCAATTCTGCCGATCCGTTGCCGTGTCGACCTGTACGCAGACACGCGGATTGGCGCGCATCCAGTCTATCTTCTGCCCGGGCATCGAAAAGCTGTAGAGCCGGTTGGCGGCCAAAGCATATTGGATGGGAACGATATAGGGCTGGCCATCTCGGGTACAGCCCAGGCGGGCGATATGGTTCTCAGCGACAAGGTCGAGACATTCCTGTCGCGTCATTTCTCTGATCAACATGAGGCTCTCCTCTTCTAAAGAGATCGTCCAACCGCCAGTCTCCGCCGACCAGGTATCCTGGCATTGATCTCGCTCAAGTCTCGTCGATTTCGGCTGCGTCCGTCGCCAGGCCCGAAGGCGGAGACGGATATGCGCCCGCCTCGTCGCTCGAAACCGTCGACGCCTTTCTGACATCGATCGGCGCCGGCCAGCCGCTAGATGCGGAAGCGGAGAAAAAGGCGCTCACGGGCTCGAAATAGGGGGGTGGAACAACGCCATTCGAACGGCGACTGTTAGTGGCACCACTCTAAATCGGCACCGACAGGCCGACCTTGACCGGGTCCATCGTCACGAAGGTGCGGAACCGCCTGATATTGGCATTGCCGAAGAACATTCGCCGCGTAAAGGCCTCGTAGTCGGCCATCGTCGGCACGATGACGACGAGCATGAAATCGACATCGCCGGTCACGTAGTAGCATTGCTGCACCTCGGGCGCGGCGGTGAATGCCACCTTCGCCGCGTCGAGCAGGGCGATCTGCTCGCTCTCGACCTCCACCTCTACCAGGATCGTCAGCGCCTGGTTGACGCTGACCGGATCGATCAGCGCGACATTGGCGCGGATGACGCCGGTTTCCTCCATGCGCTTGATCCGCCGCTGAACGGCCGGAGCGGATAGATTGACCGCTTCGCCGATCTGGCGCTGCGGCGTCGTGTTGTCCTTCTGCAGAATGGCGAGGATCGCGAGGTCGAAACGATCCAGTTCGACCTGGGGTTTTTTCGAAGGGGCCATCCGGTGCCTATCGGTTCATGCGTTCAGAGCGGTTGTGAGCGGAATGCCATGCGTCGGCATACCTGATCTGCTTTACAAACTTGCATCAGCGGTGATCATTTAGAGCGCATTTCTCGCCCGCGATGAAATAGATTTTCGCTGGTCTACGGAGATTGCACCATGTTCCTTGCCAACACCCATGCCGATTTCGGCCATCACCTGCTGCCCGAGGATGAGGACATGCTGTCGCTCGCGGCCGCAGCAAATGTCGAGCGGCAGCTTGCCCGGCGCCCCGATCATCGGCCGACACCGCTTCATGCCTTGCCTGCCTTGGCCAGCGAGATCGGTGTTGCGTGCATCTTCGTCAAGGACGAAGGCCATCGCCTGGGCCTTGGAAGTTTCAAGGCGCTCGGCGGCTCCTATGCTGTGATCCGTCTGGTGATCGAAGAGGCGGAACGGCGTCTCGGGCGCAGCCTCGATCTCGATGACCTCGATCAGCCCGAGGTCCGGGCGATTGCCGGGGCGATGACCTTCGGCTGCGCCACCGATGGCAATCATGGCCGGTCCGTCGCAATGGGCGCCCGGCTCGTTGGTGCGAGATCGGTGATCTTCGTGCATGCGGGCGTCAGCGAGAAACGCATCGAGGCGATCGCTCACTATGGCGCCGAGATCGTTCGGGTGGCCGGCACCTATGACGATTCTGTCCGCGAGGCGGCGCGGGTCTGCGACGAGAATGGCTGGACGGTGGTTTCCGACACATCCTGGCCCGGCTACGAATACATTCCCGGCCTGGTGATGCAGGGCTACACGGCGCTGCTCAGCGAGGCGTTGCGGCAGATGGAAGAGCCGCCGACCCATGTCTTCGTGCAGGCAGGCGTCGGTGGCATTGCCGCCGCCACCGCGGGACATCTGGCGTTGCGCTATGGAGCGGAGAGACCGCGTTTCGTCGTCGTCGATCCCGCACGGGCCGCCTGCCTCTACGAAAGCGCCAAGGCGGGGCAAACCGTCAAGGTACCACATGGCGAGCCGACCATCATGGCGATGCTCGAATGCTACGAGCCGTCGCTCGTCGCCTGGCGTATCCTGTCCCGCGTGGCCGATGCCTTCATGACCGTCGATGATGAGGACGCCGTTTCGGTCATGAACCGGCTCGCGCGCCCGAAGGGGGCTGACCCGGCGATCGTCGCCGGTGAGAGCGGTGGCGTCGGGCTGGCCGGGCTTCTGGCGGTTGCCCGAGATCCGGCGTTGCGGGAAGCGCTCGGATTGACCGCACAGTCGCGCGTCTTCGTCATGAATACCGAGGGGGCCACGGATCCCGAGCGTTATGCTGCCTTGGTGGGTCTGTCGCCCGAGACTGTCGCGAACACACCGAACGAAAGAGGGTGACTCATGGTGGGAATCGACTTTGATCGGCTTGTCGAGGATATGACCGCCTGGCGCCGTGATCTGCACGCGCATCCGGAATTCGGTTTTGAGGAGCAGCGCACCGCATCCTTCGTCGCGGCGAAGCTTCGAGAATTCGGGCTCGACGAGGTCGTGGAAGGCGTCGGCGGCACCGGTGTCGTCGGCCGGCTGAAACGCGGCAGTGGCAATCGCGCCATCGCCCTTCGCGCCGACATGGACGCGCTCCGGATACCGGAGCAGGGAGAGCAGTCCTATCGCTCGACCCGGCCCGGCACTATGCATGCCTGCGGCCATGACGGCCACACCGCAATGCTGCTCGGGGCAGCGAAAATGCTGGCAGAAGGCGGAGGCTTCGACGGCACCGTTTGTTTCATCTTTCAGCCGGCCGAAGAGTGGGGCAAGGGCGCGCTGGCGATGCTCGACGACGGCCTGATGGAGCGCTTCCCCTTCGACGAGATCTACGGCCTGCACAACATGCCGGGGCTGCCGGTCGGCCGCTTCGAGACCCGTGTCGGCGCGATCATGTCGGCGGAGGACAATTTCGAAATCGTGCTGAAGGGTGTTGGCGGGCATGCGGCGCGGCCGCATTGGGGCAATGAGACGCTTGTCGCGGCTTGCGCTACCGTCGTCAATCTGCAGACGATCGTCTCGCGGCGCCTTTCGCCGACGGATATCGGCGTCGTTTCGGTGACCGAACTCTTGACCGACGGCACGCGCAATGCCTTGCCCGGCCTCTCCCGGATCCTCGGGGACGCCCGCAGCTTCCGCCCCGAGGTCAGCGCCAAGATCGAGGCGGAGATGCGCGTGATCGCCAAGGGCACGGCGGATGCCTATGGCTGCGAGGTCGAGGTCAGCTACACACGCGAGTTCGTGCCGCTCATCAACGACCCGGCCTTGACCGGCCACGCCTTTGCTGCGGCGCAAGCGGTGTTCGGGCCTGAGAATGTCGCGACGGCCGCTGAGCCTATGACCGGTTCGGAGGATTTCGCGCGCTTCCTCGAGCACGTGCCGGGCTGCTTCGTCTTCATCGGCAACGGCGAGACGTCGGCGCCGCTGCACAATCCGCGTTACGATTTCAACGATGATGCCCTGATCTTCGGCGCGCGCTACCACGCGGAAATCACCCGGCAGAGACTGGCGCCGACTGAGCCCCGGCCATGAACAGAAATCCGCATGAAAGCAGGACAGCCAAGCCAATGCAGACCATCGATGCCGCGCGCCTCCTCGGGCGTATTCACGATCTTGGCGAGATCGGCCGCGATCCCCACGGGCAATTGACGCGACTGGCCGGTTCCGACAACGACAAGGCTGGCCGCGATCGCCTCGTCGCCTGGATCGAGGCGGCGGGTCTCGAAGTCGCCATCGACCGCATCGGCAATATCTTCGGCACCTGGCGCGACGAGGGTAATGCCGGCGAGGCGCCCATCATGCTCGGCTCGCACGTCGACACGGTCATCAATGCCGGCATCTATGACGGCTGTTACGGCGTGATTGCCGCGCTCGAAGTGATCGAAACTTTGAGAGAGCGCGGTCTGACGCCGGCCCGGCCGATCGTCGTTGCCGCCTTCACCAACAAGGAGGGCGTGCGTTTTGCGCCCGACATGCTCGGCTCGCTCGTCTATGCCGGCGGGCTGCCGGTGGAGAAGGCGCTTGCGACCGTCGGCACAGATGGCGCGGTGCTGGGAGAGGAACTCGCGCGGATCGGCTATGCGGGCAATGTCGAACCGGGGTTCCTCATCCCCCACGCCTATGTCGAGCTCCATATCGAGCAGGGACCGGTGCTGGAGCGCGAGGGCATGGCAATCGGCGCGGTCGAAAACCTGCAGGGCATTTCCTGGCAGCGGGTGACGATCGACGGTGTCGCCAATCACGCCGGCACGACGCCGATGGCGATGCGCTGTGACGCCGGGCTTGCGGCCGCCCGCATCGGCCTTTTCCTGCGCGATCATATAACCCGCTCGAACGCTCCGAGCGTCGCGACCATTGGCACCATGCGTTTCGAGCCGGACGCAATCAACGTCATTCCGTCGCGGGCGGTCTTCACCGTAGACCTGCGCGACCCGGACGAGGATCGGCTGCAGGCGCTGGAGGCGGCGCTTGCGGATTTCCTCCTGCGTGTCGCCGCTGAAGAGGGTGTCGAGATATCGGTCGAGCGCCTGGCGCGTTTCCAGCCGGTCGCCTTCGATCTGGGCATTGTCGCCACGATCGAGGCTTCGGCGAAGGCGCGGGGCCTGAAGAGCCGGCGCATGACTTCGGGCGCCGGCCACGATGCGCAGATGATCGCACGCATCGCGCCGACGGCGATGATCTTCGTGCCGAGCCGCGACGGCATCAGCCACAATCCGCGCGAACACACGGAGGCGGATGATCTGGTTGCCGGGGCGAATGTGCTGCTCGATGTCGTCGAGCGGATTGCTTGCAGCGGCTGGAAAGGCAGTTAGGAATACTCGCGGCGAGAAAGACGATGGTCTGTATCCGTAACTCCGCCGCCACACTCCGGCAGGTCGTGATCGGGATAGACATATCTCGAATGTAAAGCTCTGACGCCGGCTGATCTGTTCTCGCGCGTCAGAACCCGTTCCTACCGCACATCCGGAGTCCGGTTTCGAGAAATAGCGCAGGTCCCCCTCCGTTGCGACGAAGTTGACCTGTCTTCAAGGCTCTCATTTCGTGTCAACGGTCTTCTGCCGGGCAGACGATTCAGGCTGGCTCCGTTCGAAGCGCCTTTCCGGCGTCTGGCGGAAAAGGTTAAGGAAATTGCTGCCGCCGTGCCAGACCTTGCCGCTTGGTCCGTAATCCCGTGAGTCGCGCATCGATGAGTGGGGCTCGCTGTGGCTATCGCTGTCGATGACGGCAGCACCTCCGCCGCCTGCGCCGGTGCCGCCGGGAACGCCGCCTACGCCGCTGCCGTCACCGGTGCCCCAATCGCCACCACCCCCATCGCCGCCACCCTCTGTGCCGTTGCTTCCGCCGCTCCCGACGTTTTCGCCACCTTGGTCGCTGCCATCAGCGCCATTTTCACCATTCCCGCCGACATCGGCGTCGTCCGCATGGGCGGCGGAAATCCAGGAAAAACCCGCGGCAAAACTCCCGCTGTCGTCGAGGCGTGGCAGATCTCCAGCGAGTGCCACAAGGCCGCCTATCGACAGGGCCGTCAGTCTCAGCAGGCGTGTCCTCAAGTCATTCTCCTCGTAAACGGCGTTTTTTTCGTCGTCCTGCAAGAGCGCCGCAGAGGACGGCAGCTTGGCGTGAATGACGGGTCCGCCGGCGGCGACTTTTGCGTGAGTTTTACATATCGTTCAACCGATAAGGGAGCAAGCTATTCCCCCAGGGCCCAGCATCCGCCTTGCCGTCGGAAGGGACTACGAGGCGTCCCTCCCGACGTGTTGCGCTTTAACTCTTAGCTTCGACCTCAGCGACCGGCATATAGAGATCGCCGCCCTCGCGGTATTTCGCGGCCATTGCCTCCAGCCCTTCCTTCTGCGCTTCCGCACGAATGTCGTGCGAGATCCGCATCGAGCAGAATTTCGGGCCGCACATGGAGCAGAAATGCGCGACCTTGTGTGCCTCCTTCGGCAGGGTCTCGTCGTGGAAGTTTCGGGCCGTCTCCGGGTCGAGAGAGAGGTTGAACTGGTCCTCCCAGCGGAACTCGAAGCGGGCGCGCGAGAGAGCGTCGTCGCGCACCTGGGCGGCCGGGTGACCCTTGGCGAGATCGGCGGCGTGGGCGGCGATCTTGTAGGTGATGACGCCCACTTTGACGTCGTTGCGGTCGGGCAGGCCCAGGTGTTCCTTCGGCGTGACGTAGCAGAGCATGGCGGTGCCGAACCAGCCGATCATCGCAGCGCCGATGCCTGACGTGATGTGGTCGTAGCCCGGAGCGATGTCCGTCGTCAGCGGCCCAAGCGTATAGAACGGCGCCTCGCCGCAGACGGCGAGCTGCTTGTCCATGTTCTCCTTGATCTTGTGCATCGGCACGTGGCCGGGGCCCTCGATCATCACCTGACAATCCTTCGCCCAGGCGATCTTGGTGAGTTCGCCGAGCGTTTCGAGTTCGGCAAACTGCGCCGCGTCGTTGGCATCGGCGATCGAGCCCGGGCGCAATCCGTCGCCGAGCGAGAAGGAGACGTCATAGGCGCGGCAGATGTCGCAGATCTCCTCGAAATGCTCGTAGAGGAAGCTTTCCTTGTGGTGATGCAGACACCACTTGGCCATGATCGAGCCGCCGCGGGAGACGATGCCGGTGACGCGATCGACGGTGAGCGGGATGTAGTGCAGGCGTACGCCAGCATGGATGGTGAAATAATCGACGCCCTGTTCGGCCTGCTCGATCAGCGTGTCGCGATAGACCTCCCAGTTGAGGTCCTCGGCAATGCCATTGACCTTTTCCAGAGCCTGGTAGAGCGGCACGGTGCCGATCGGCACCGGTGAATTGCGGATGATCCATTCGCGGATGTTGTGGATGTTGCGGCCGGTCGAAAGGTCCATAACCGTATCGGCGCCCCACCGCGTCGCCCAGACCATCTTCTCGACCTCCTCGGCCATCGACGAGGTGACAGCGGAGTTGCCGATATTGGCGTTGATTTTCACCAGGAAGTTCCGCCCGATGATCATCGGCTCGGATTCCGGATGGTTGATGTTGGCGGGCAGGATCGCTCTGCCGCTGGCGATTTCCTGGCGCACGAACTCCGGTGTCACATGGTCGGGGATATGGGCGCCGAAGCTTTCGCCGTCGCGAGCTATCGCGCGTGCCGCATCGCGGCCGAGGTTCTCGCGGATCGCCACGAACTCCATCTCCGGCGTGATGATGCCGGCGCGGGCGTAGGCAAGCTGCGTTACCGCCTTGCCGCCAGTCGCCTTGAGCGGCGCGTGCTGGAACGGGAAGGTCGGCGTCAGCCGGTCGCCGCTGGCAAAACCGTTGTCTTCAGGACGGACGATGCGCCCCTCGTAGGTTTCCACGTCGCCGCGCCCGACGATCCAGTTGCGACGGAGTCGCGGCAGCCCCGCCTCGATGCTGATCTCCGCATCGTCGGCGGTATAGGCGCCGGAGGAATCGTAGACGGTAACCGGCGGCTCGCCGGAGGTCGGGTGCAGCGCGATCTCGCGCATCGGCACGCGGATATCCGGGTGGAGGATGCCTGATTTGTGGACCTTGCGGGAGGCGGGAAGCGGGCCTTGGGTGACCGTGAGAGGGGTGGGCTTTGTGGCAATATTCATGACGAGGCTCCAAGTTTGCGATTGGAGACCCAGTTCTGATGCCGGAAGGATGAAAGACGCTCCGCCAGGTGCTGGACGCACGGAATCCTGGCTTCGATATCTGCACCGTCCCTACGCCAGTATGAACTGGATCAGGTTCAACGGGTCACTGCGCCACAGCCGGTAAGCCGGCCATCCAGCAGAATCTCAGCCCCTTGCGGGACCCCCCTGGTGAATGCCCAAGAGATAGCCATCGAACGGCACGGGTCGTCAAGCGCGAATTCGCCCGTCGACGAAGATGCAATTTTTGGGTGTATTTTGGCCGCTGACGAGAGTTAGCTGCCGGATTTTTCCGGAACGCCGCGCTCCGCATAGTCGGCTCGGTTGATGCCGTGGCGCTGGAGCTTGTCGTAGAATGTCTTGCGCGGAATACCGAGCGCCTCGATCGTCGCCTTGACGTCGCCGCGCTGGGCGCGAAGCACTTCCTTCAGGATCTCTGCCTCGTAGTGTTCGAGCCGTTCCGGTAGCGCGAAACCCGGCTGTTCTGCTGGCGCAACCGGCTGTCCCAGCGGGCCTTCGACGCCGAGCGCCACGCGTTCGGCAAAATGTGAGAGTTCGCGCACATTGCCGGGCCAGGCATGGGTCATCAGGTGTTGCTGCACTGCCGGCGAGACGTGAGGCACGTCCCGCTTGAAGCGCTCCGCCGCCCGCGTCAGGAAGTGCGAAAAGAGCAGCGGGATATCATCGCGGCGCTCGCGCAGCGGCGGGATCGACAGCGTTACGACGTTCAATCGGAAGTAGAGATCTTCACGAAAGTCCCCGCGCTGGGCCGGGTCGCCGAGATCGATCTTGGCGGCGGCGATGACGCGAATATCGACGGGGCGCACCTGGTTGGTGCCGAGCGGCGTGATCTCGCGGGCTTCGAGAACGCGCAGCATCTTGACCTGGGTCGCCGGCGGCATCGCCTCGATCTCGTCGAGGAATAGCGTGCCGCCGCTCGCGTGTTCGATCCGGCCCACACGCTTCTTCAGGGCGCCGGTGAAGGCGCCCTGTTCGTGACCGAAGAGTTCGCTCTCGATCACCGTTTCCGGCAGCGCGCCGCAGTTCAGCGCCACGAAATTGCCGTCGCGGCGCCGGCTCCAATTGTGGAGCAGCGTCGCGACCACCTCCTTGCCGCTGCCGGTTTCACCGGCGACGAGCACGTCGACATCCGTGTCGGCGATGTGCCGGATCGTCTGGCGCAAGCGCTCCATGACCGGCGTCTGGCCGATCAGCGGCAGGCTGTCGCCGGCCGTTTCGGCCGCCCGTTTGAGCGCGCGGTTCTCCATGACGAGACTGCGCTTTTCCAGCGCGCGGCGCACGCTCTGCACCAGCCGGTCGGCGGCAAAGGGTTTTGGGATGAAGTCGTAGACGCCATCCTGCAGCGCCTGAACTGCCATCGGTATGTCGCCGTGGCCGGTCACCAGGATCACGGGCAGGTCGGCATCGAAGGCAGCGATGCGGCGAAAGAGCTGCAGCCCGTCGATGCCGGGCATGCGGATATCACTGACGACAATGCCATCAAAATTCGCGTCGAGGGTTCCCAAGGCTTCGGCGGCGCTTGCAAGCGAAGTGACGGCGAATCCGGCGAGCTCCAGCGTCTGCGTCATCGCCTTGCGCAGATCGTTGTCGTCGTCGATGAGGTAGACGGATGGCTGCATCGCTCAGGCCCTCTTCAGGCGCACCGTGAAGACGGTGCCCTTGTCGCTGGTTTCGACTGATATCTCGCCGCCATAGTCGGCGACGATCTCCTGGGAGATGGCGAGTCCAAGGCCGAGCCCTTCGTCCTTCGAGGTGTTGAACGGCGTGAACAGATCCTCGCGGATATGCTGTGGTATGCCGGGGCCGTTGTCGGTAACGACAAGCAAGACCGTGCCGGAAGGGTCCTCCTCACAGCGCACGCGGATCTCGGCATCGCTGCGCTCGCCGAGTGCCTCCAAGGCATTCTGCAGGAGATTGATCAGGACCTGTTCAAGACGGATGCGGCTGCCGTAAACGCTGAGCCCGTTTTCCGGCAGGTCGATGACGATGGCATCCATGCGGCCGGCAAAGCGGCTGCGAAGCAGCATCAAGGCGCCCTCGATCACCTCGCGCATCGGTGTCGGCTCGGCGACGAAGCGGCCCTTGCGGGCAAAGCTGCGGAGTTCGTCGGTGATTGTACCGACCCTTTCGGTCAGCTCGGCGATGCTGACGAGGTTCTCCACCGCCGTTTGCTGCTGCCCCCGGTCGAGGAAGGTGCGGGCATTGTCGGCATAGGCGCGGATGGTCGCGACCGGCTGGTTGATCTCGTGGGCGACGCCGGCGGCCACCTGGCCGAGGATCGCCAGACGGTTCGCCTGAACCAGTTCCTGCTGCACGGCCTGCAGCTTCTCGCCGGTGCGCCGGTGATCGGCAATCTCCGTTTCGAGATGATCACGCGCAAGGCTGAGATCCTGGGTGCGCTCCGCCACGCGGTGCTCCAGTTCATCGCGCGCGGCACGCTCCCTTGTCGCAACCAAGGTCAGGGCCTGGCGACGACGCAGGAGGAAGGCCGCAAGCGCAAGCAGCGGCACGATCACGGCCAGCGCAATCAGCCGGGCCTCGCGGGTTGCCGCCGAGACCGCCCCATCCAATGGCGCCAGTTGCTCCAGCCGCCAGCTCGTGGTCGGAACCATGGTTTCGACCCGCAGGAACCGCCGCTCGCTGTCGCCGGGCAGCAGCGCATGCAGCTCGCTGGAGCCGTCGCTGGTCGGCCCGATGTCGCGGAACGGCAGCGGCAGCAGCGAGGCATCGCCGAATTGCAGGCTGTCGCGGATCGCAGCGACACGATCGCGCGGAATGGTTCTGGTGGTCATGAAGCGCCAGGACGGGAAACTGGTGATGAGCACGATGCCGCGCCGGTCGGTAACATAGACCGGCTTGCCGGAGGCGAGCCACTCCGCTTCCACATCGTCGAACTCGAGCTTGGCGACGACGACGCCGATCGGGCCGTCCTGCCCCTGCACCCGCCGGGAGATATAGAGTCCCGGCCGTTTGCTGACCGTGCCCATGGCGAAATGCTCCGCCTTGCCGTCCCGCATCGCCATGCGGAAATATTCGCGGAAGGCGTAGTCGTTGCCGACGAAGCTCGTCGGCTCACGCCAGTTGCTGGCGGCGACCGCGACGCCGTCGTTGCCGATCACATAAATGACGGCGGCGTCCGTGTTGGCGGCAAGTGCCTGCAGCTTCTCGTTCAACCGCTGCAGCGCCTGGCCGTCGCGGGTCGAAAGCGCTGCTTTCACCTCGACGTCGTCGGCCAGCACCAGCGGCGTCGAGCGCTGACGTTCGAGCACGGCGCGCAGCAGCGAGGCTTTCAGATTGGCATCGATCCGGCTCTGGGCGTCGACGGTTTCGAGCGCCTGGTTGCGTCCATATTCACCGGCGAACAGAAGGCCGGCGACGAGCAGCGCCAGAGCGAGGCCGGCGAACACCAGCCAGGTGCGGCGCATCGACCGGTCGAGATCTGCCAGGTTGAGGGGGGCGGATAGGGCACTGAACATGGCGCGATTGTGCATTTTTTCGCTCAGACTTCCAGGTGACCTGTGCGGAAATCCGCTCAACTCTTTGTGCGTGTCGAGCCGTGTGAACGAAACATCCACGTCGATTCAAGGGCTTGGCTCTCGCCGCAGAGAACTGGCACGCCCGTTGCAAATGACATCCTCATGACAGCCCGAGCTGTCGCGCATCGGAAATTGACCCGGGAGGCCCGGCATGACGCCGGACTGGGTCCAGTGGAGGATATCATGATTATCGACCAATCCGCGGAACCGCGCGGCAAGACACCTTTCTATCGTCATCTCTATGTCCAGGTGCTGGCGGCGATCGCCGCGGGCATCCTGCTCGGCCATTTCTATCCGTCGCTCGGCACCGAGCTGAAGCCGCTCGGCGATGCCTTCATCCGCCTCGTCAAGATGATCATCGCCCCGGTCATCTTCCTCACGGTTGCGACCGGCATTGCCGGCATGACCGATCTCGCCAAGGTCGGCCGCGTCGCCGGGAAGGCGATGATCTACTTCCTGACCTTTTCGACGCTGGCGCTGATCATCGGCCTGATCGTCGCCAATGTCGTTCAGCCGGGCGCCGGCATGCACATCGATCCGGCGTCGCTCGACGCCAAGGCGGTGACGACCTTTGCCGAGAAGGCACATGAGCAGACGATCACCGGCTTCCTGATGAACATCATCCCGACGACACTGGTCGGTGCCTTTGCCGATGGCGACATCCTGCAGGTGCTGTTCATCTCCGTGCTCTTCGGTCTTGCGCTGGCGATGGTCGGCAAGAAGGCTGAGCCAGTCGTCGATTTCCTGCACGCGCTGACGCTGCCGGTCTTCAAGCTCGTCGGCATCCTGATGAAGGCCGCCCCGATCGGCGCCTTCGGCGCCATGGCGTTCACCATCGGCAAATACGGCGTTGCCTCGATCGCCAATCTGGCGATGTTGATCGGCACCTTCTACTTGACGTCCTTCCTCTTCGTCTTCCTGGTTCTCGGCGCCGTCGCCCGCTACAACGGCTTCTCGATCATCGCGCTGATCCGCTACATCAAGGAAGAACTGCTGCTGGTTCTCGGCACATCCTCGTCGGAAGCGGCACTGCCGGGCCTGATGAGCAAGATGGAAAAGGCCGGCTGCAAGCGCTCGGTCGTCGGCCTGGTCATTCCGACCGGCTACTCCTTCAACCTCGACGGCACCAACATCTACATGACGCTGGCGGCCCTCTTCATCGCCCAGGCCATGGATATCCAACTGTCGCTCGGCGACCAGGTGCTGCTGCTGCTCGTCGCCATGCTGAGCTCCAAGGGTGCCGCCGGCATCACCGGCGCCGGGTTCATCACGCTGGCCGCAACGCTCTCGGTCGTTCCCGCCGTTCCGGTTGCCGGCATGGCACTCATCCTCGGCATCGACCGCTTCATGTCGGAATGCCGCGCACTCACCAACTTCGTCGGCAATGCGGTCGCGACGATCGTCGTTGCGAAGTGGGAAGGCGAGCTGGACGAGGCACAGATGGCGGCTGTCCTTGGTGGTCGCACGCCGGAAGCGCTGCCGCAGCCGGCACTGCAGCCGGCCGAATAAGCTTGCCTCCCAAGGCATGACTGCCTAAGCGCAGTCCGAACGCGGCCCGTGGCAACACGGGCCGCGTCGTCGTTTGGGCTCATTGCCCGCTCAGCGTCATCTTCGGTTTATCAGGCGCACCACCGTTCAAGTAGGCGATGAACTCCCTAAGCATCGGCACCCGGCGCGGGCGGAAGCTCTCGTCCGCCATGCGGACATCGGCGATGCGATCGACGCGGAATTTGCGGTAGTCCTGCCGGAGGCAGCACCAGGCGAGCAGCACCAGCACCCGCTCCAGATAGACGATCGCCAGCGGCAGCACCTGCCGGTCGGTCCTCTGTTGCCCAGCGTCCACATAGCCGATGACGACCGCGCGCTCCTGCCAGCAGGCTTCGCGCAGCAGGCTGACATCGGCCACCGGTGGATCCCGGCGTTCGAAGCGATAGACCTGCGATGCGGCGTGCAGCGCCTGGCGCTGCAACCGGTCGGGCAGCGTCGCCGTGATCTTCGAAAGCACAGCGCCTGCCGCGGCCGCGAGATCAGGCTCGCCCATGTGCTGCACTTCGGCGAGGCCGAGCACCAGTGCCTCGATTTCGAGACGTGTGAAGGTCTGGGGTGGCAAGGCGATGTCCTCCGTCAGCCGGTAGCCGAAGCCCCGCTCGCCATCGATGACGGCGCCGGCGGCGCGCAGGCTGTCGATGTCCCGGTAAAGCGAGCGCAACGACACACCGGTCTCCTCGGCGAGCCGAGCGGCCGTCACCGGGGAAGGGAGGGTGCGCAGCGCCTGCAGCAGGCGGAACAAACGATCACTACGGGCCATGACTGAAGATAGACGAAGCCTACTGACGGAAACTGACAGTTGGGCAACTGTATAGGTTCCGCATTCGCTAACGCAACCGAGGACTTCATCATGCTGACGCTCTTTCACGCCCCGCGCTCGCGCTCGTCGCGCATCATCACGCTGCTTCGCGAACTCGACGCCCTCGACAAGGTCGAAATCAAGATCGTCGACATCACCCGCGGCGACGGCAGTGGCCGGAAGGACCCGGCGAACCCGCATCCGGAAGGCAAGGTGCCGCTACTCGTTCATGACGGCGTCGTGCTGTGGGAAAGCATTGCGATCATTCAGTATCTGACCGATCTCTTTCCGGAAAAGAAGCTGGCGCCGCCTGTCGGCGACCCGCAGCGCGGCCGTTATCTGAGCTGGCTTGCCTGGTATGCCGGCGTCGTCGAGCCGGTGCTGATCACGCAGGCGGCGGGGCTTTCGCATCCCTATCTGGATAGCACCTTCCGCGGTCCGGAACAGATGGCACAGCGCCTTGAAAACGCGCTGAAGGACAGGCCCTATCTGATGGGCGAACACTACTCGGCGGTCGACCTGCTGCTGCATTCGCCCTTTGCCTGGTATCCTGCAGCGACACCGGACAGCGCGGTCGTCAAGGCGTGGGTCGAACGCTGCGGGCAGCGCCCGTCGCTGCAATGGACAGCCGACTACGACACTCGCACCGCGGCCGCGGCCTGACTGCGCTGAGTGGCCGCTCTCGTCGAGGGCGGCACTTTTTCCGCTATTTTCGCTTGAGGTTGATCTCGCTCGTCACCACCCGCTTGCCGGAAGCTGGGTCGACATCAACCGTCGTCAACTGCATGCCGTCGGCGCCGATCTTGCGTACGGTCAGGTCGGCGCGGCGGTCGCCGTTGACTTCCTTAGCCCAACGGATGGTCAGATTGATCGCATCGCCGCGGCGACTGCCGTTGAGACCGGCACGGCCGCCGCGCGGGCCGAGATAAGAGCCGCTATAGGTTGAGCCTGTATAGCGAAGCTTCGCGTCGATGGAGCGTGAGATCAGCAACATGCCCCGGCAGACACCGGCCATCGACAGCGCGAGGCCGATTGCTTCGGAATTGAAGCTGCAGGACACGTTGACTGGCGACATGTTGGTCCGGATACGGACGACGCCGCTGCCCGCCCAGCTCCCGCCCAAGGACTTCAGGAACGCGCCCTCGTCCGCGCGCGCAACGCCGGCGGCGCATGCGGTCATGACGACAAGCAACAGCCATCGTGGCATGGATGCAACCCTCCGTTCAGCGGCATCAATAGTACATCAGTGGGCATCTGGGTCACCAGCCGAACGTGTCAGCGTGGCAGATGTTCCGTTCTTCGCTTCAGATCCCGTGCAGAACCTGCGTTGCCTTGACGGCGGCCGATGCCCGGTTCTCGACGCCGAGCTTCACATAGATCTGTTCCAGATGCTTGGTCACCGTACGCGCGCTCAGGCCCAGGATCTCGCCGATGTCGCGGTTCGCCTTGCCCTTGGCGATCCACAGAAGCACCTCGGATTCCCGCTGCGTCAGCGCGAAGTGCTGGCGCAGCATTTCGTCGTCCGTCAGCCGGTTCTCGGCCGTCAGGCGGAAGAGATATTCATTCGGGCCGATGCCGCCGAGATAGGATATCTGCAGGCCCGCTTGGCCGGGTTGGTCGAGCGTGAAGCTCTCTTCGGGCGATGACGGCCCGCGGGTGCGGTTATCCATCCAGCGCGCTATGCGTTTCGTGACCGTGCTCAGTCCATCGTCACGGCCGGTTGCGGCATTGACGAGGCGGGTTGCCTGCGGCGTCGACCAGCAGATGCTGCCATCTGCGCGCACAGCCAGGAGATGGCGCCCGGCCGCATCGAGCGCGACGCGGGCGCTCTGGGCGGAGCGCGCGTTGGAGAGATGGACGCGGATGCGTGCCCGGAGCTCGTCGATGTTGATAGGCTTCGTCAGATAGTCGACGCCGCCGGCTTCAAGGGCGCGGACAACATGCTCGGTCTCGGTCAATCCGGTCATGAACAGTACCGGCGTCTGGCCGACGGCGGCGTTGGCCTTGAGGCGCCGGCAGGTTTCGAACCCGTCCATGCCCGGCATGACCGCGTCAAGCAGAATGACGTCGGGAGTAATGCGCTCCGCGATCGAAAGCGCGGCGTTGCCCGACGTTGCGATCAGCGCGGAGAAGCCCGATTGCTCCAGCGCTTCGGTCAGGAAGCCGAGAGCTTCCGGCGAATCATCGACGAGCAGAACGATGTCGCGGCGGTCATAGGTCTCAGCCACGGGCCTCGCCTCCTTCTTGGGTGTTGTTCCTGAGGAAGGCGTCGTAGCCGGAAAGATCGAAGGCCTGCACATAGGTCCGCGCCTCCTCGACGAAGGATTGGTGTTCGGGTGCGAGCGCGATCTCCGTCAATTTGGCCTCGATGCCCCTGATGTAACCGATCTCGCCGAGGCGGATCAGTTCCTGCACATGATGAAGATCCGGACGCGTCATCGATCGGACCGGTGGCGCGGCATGCGGCGGCTGTTCCTCGTCTTCGTGGATCCAGGTGAGGTCAAGATGCACCGCAAGTTTGTCGACGAGTTGGCCGACGACGAAGGGTTTGGCGAGCGTGTCGTTGTGGCCGGTGAAGGCGCCGGTGGTCGAGCCGTCGCCGATATTGGCCGACAGCATGATGATCGGCGCCGTTTGTCCTGCTTCACGCAGCCTGGCGGCGAGTTCCCAGCCGTTCATGCCCGGCATCGAGATGTCGATCAGGAAGAGGTCAGGGCTGACGTCCGCAAGGAGGGACAGGCAATCGGCCCCGGATGGGATGGCGAAGACCGTGAAATCCATGGGCACCAGGATCTCGCGCATCAACGTGCGATGATCGGCATTGTCGTCGACGACGACGATCGTGCGCCGCGAGCCGAGATAGGAAGTGACGCGCCGGACGGGTGCCGCGAGCGCCGGACGGTCGACGGCCGAAAGCATCAGCCGGACGCGGAAGGTGGTGCCTTTGCCAAGCGTGCTCGTGACGGCGATTTCGCCGCCGAGCGTCTGCGTCAAAAGCCGGGTGATCGTCAGGCCCAGCCCGAGGCCTGGCATGCTGCCTTGATGCTCGGCCTCGCCGCGCTGGAAAGGGTCGAAGATGCGCGGCAGGTCCTTGTCAGCAATGCCACGACCGCTATCGATAACGGTGAAGGTCGCCACCTGGCTTCGATAGGCGACATCCAGGCGGATGCCGCCGCGCTCCGTGAATTTCAGTGCGTTGGAGAGAAGGTTGACGAGGATCTGGCGCAGGCGCTTCTCGTCGGTTTTCACATAACGCGGCAGGCTGGCGGCGCGCTCGTGCTCAAAGGCGATGCCTTTTGCCTGCGCCTGCGGCCGGAACATTTCGACGATCTGGTCGAGGAAATCGAAAATGTTGATCTCGTTGGAATAAACCTGCAGCTTGCCGGCCTCGATCTTGGAGATATCCAGCAGCCCGTCTATCAGGCCGGAGAGATGGTCGGCGCTGCGCTTGATGACCTTGATCGCGCCCTGTCGCGCCGGCGGAATGGTCTCGTCGCGCTCCAGCACCTGGGCGTAGCCGAGCACGGCGTTGAGCGGCGTTCTGAGCTCATGGCTGAGGCCGACGACATAGCGGCTCTTGGCGCGATTGGCGGCTTCCGCAGTTTCTTTTGCCTGCTGCAGGGCGGCGTCCGTCTTCTTGTGGGCGGCGATTTCTTTGAGCAGCAGCGTGTTCTGGCGGGAGGATTCTTCTTCGGCCACCACGCGGCTGTCATGGGCGAGCACATAGAACCAGGAGACGATGCCCGCGAGCACGGCGAAGACAAAGAAGACGACGGCGACGGTACGCTCGACCACCGCGGCGACCTCTGGGGATGATCCGGCCGTCTGGTGGGCGATCATAGCCAAAATCAGGCCGATGCCGGCGATCGACAAAACGGCGGAGATCGCGTAGCGGCCGAGACGGGTCGCCAGCTTTTCGGTGATCGCGCTGGGCAGCAGCGTGTTGGCGACGGTCGCGACCTGGGCGTTGAAACGCGCCTTCGGCTTGCACATGTCGTGGCAGCGGCTGTCGAGCGAGCAGCAGAGCGAGCAGATCGGCGCCGCATAGGCCGGGCACCAGGCCATGTCCTCCGGTTCGAACGGATGTTCGCAGATCGAGCAGGTGATCTCGGTCTTGCTGGCCCAGCTCCGGCGTGGCTTGCGGGCGAGGTAGAACTTGCCGTCGGTACCCCAGGCAATCAACGGCGAGGCGATGAAAGCCACAACGAGTGCGATATAGGGTGCGAGCGAAGCGGCGATGTCGCCGAATACGCCGAAATGCGCCGTCAGCGCCACCGTCGCCGAAATCGCCATGGCGCCGAGGCCGACCGGGTTGATGTCGTAGAGATGCGCGCGCTTGAATTCGATACCGGGCGGCGATAGGCCAAGCGGCTTGTTGATGAAGAGGTCGGCCGAAATCGTGCAGAGCCAGGCCATGGCGATGATCGAAAAGACGCCGAGCGTTTCCTCGAGCAGCCGATAGATGCCGAGTTCCATCAGAAGAAGCGCGATCGCGACGTTGAAGATGAGCCAGACGACGCGGCCCGGATGGCTGTGCGTCAGCCGCGAAAAGAAGTTCGACCAGGCGAGCGACCCGGCATAGGCGTTCATCACGTTGATCTTCAGCTGCGAGACGACGACGAAGGCGACCATCAGCAGGAGGGCTGCCGTTTCCGACGGGATCATGTAGCCGAAGGCGGTGTAGTACATCTGCGCCGGATCGGCCGCCCTGGTCGAGGGCACGCCGGCAGAAAGCGCCAGAACCACGAGGAAGGAGCCGGCGAGCAGTTTCGGCGCGCCGACGAGCACCCAGCCGGAGCCGGCAAGAAAGATGGCGATGCGGTGATGCAGCTTGCGCTGGCCGTCCGGCGGCAGAAAACGCAGGAAGTCGACCTGCTCGCCGATCTGCGCCATCAGCGCGAAGATCACGGCCGATGCCGCCCCGAATTCGACGAGATCGAAAGGGGCGATCGTACCGGGCGGCCCTGATGCGTGATGAATGCCGGAATAGGCAAGCCAGGCGCCGACTTTTTCCCAATCGGCAAAGGCGATGAACGCGAAGGGCAGGATATTGAGAACGATCCAGAAGGGCTGGGTCACGAGCTGGAACTTGCTGATCAGCCGCACGCCGTGGGTGACGAGTGGGATGACCATGACGGCACTGACGATGTAGCCGATCCACAAGGGGATGCCGAGTGCGAGTTCGAGCGCTCCCGACATGATAGAGGCCTCGATCGCAAAGAGGATGAAGGTGAAGCTCGCATAGATCAGCGAGGTCAGCGTCGAGCCGATATAGCCGAAGCTGGCGCCGCGGGTCAGAAGATCGATGTCGACGCCGTGGCGGATGGCATAACGGCTGATCGGCAGCCCAACCGTCAGGATCATCAGGCTCGCGACCAGGATCGCGACGATTGCGTTGGTGGTGCCATAGGACATGGTGATCGCGCCGCCGATCGCTTCCAGCGCCAGAAAGGAGATCGCGCCAATCGCCGTCTGGGAAATGCGTTCGGAGGAAAAGCGTCGCGCGCTCTTGGCGGTGAAGCGCAGCGCATAGTCTTCCAGCGTCTGGTTGGCGACCCAGCGATTGTATTCACGCCGAACGGGGATAATGCGCTGGCGTGCCGCCATGGGGTTCCTAACGTGCCGTCGAGGGAGGTCCTGCCTTTTTTCTTAGCACGGATGTTTTCTGCTTAAAATTACTGCAACGGTGAAAATGTGCGGTGCAGCAAAGAAAAAGCGCGACCAGCGGATTCGGCTATGGGGATAGCCGAATGCGGTGATCCGGGCGCATTTGAGGTCTGATGGTCTCGGCGGTCAGGCGGGGATGCAATAAACCGGATTGCTGATGGCGCGGCGAACCGTGCGCTGCGCGAGATCGTCATTGGAGAGTTGCCACGGCAGGCTATTTCCGGGCAGCGCCTCGCGGAAAGCAGCGACGATGGCGTCTCGGCTCGCGAACGCGACGATCTCGGCTCGCAGGAAAATCGACGGCGAACCCATATAGTGGCCCGTCCAGTCGTCTGCCTCGATCATCTGCTCCCCGACGATGCCGGAGGCATCGAGCCACAGGAGTTTGTCGCCCTTGGCGCCGCGAACCAAAGCCTCTGCCGCAACTTGCCCGGTGACGGTCGATCCCATGGGCTGGCCGTTGGCGGTGAGTTCCAGATGCGGTCCCGTTGGGCCTTCGGTGACATAGCCGTGGCCGGATTTCATTGCGCCGAGCACGGCCTCTTCCGAAAGCTCTGCGAGAAAGAGCACCGTCGTCGGGCGTGCGAGCACCAGAGGCCCCTCCGGCATCAGTCGCGCCGGCTGATGGAAGTCGCTACCGCCGATGGCAGAGATCTTCAGGCCGGAGGCCAGCCGCTGCTGGTAGCGCTCCAGCGATACCCAGTTCCAGGCAAGCCAATGGGATTGCCAGACCTCCATGCAGTCGATCTTGGGCAGGTCGTAATCCCAGGGGATGGTCGGCTTGTCGTGGTTGATCGACAGCAGTCCGCCGCGCTCATGCACGAGACGTTCGAGCGTATGGGCATGCTCGGGCCTGGTCATGCGGAAATCGATCCAGTCGTCGACGCCGAAGACATTGGCGTGGCCGACGGCGGTGGTGATTTCCATGGCGCGGATGAAGACGAGGTCGGCGGAGGAATGCGGATGGAAGTAGCGCCGCTGGGTTATGGTGTTGTGGTCGGCGACCGCCAGGAAGTCGAGCCCTGCCTGTCGCGCGGCGGCGTGCAGCAGTTCCGGGGAACCGGCCGCATCCGAATGGAACGTGTGGCAATGAAGGTCGCCGCGATACCAGCCGGCCCCCTTGCGGACCGGAAACTGTCGCGACGGCTGCGGCGCGATCGCACGCCGGCTGCTGTCATGGTCTACGATCACCAGCACGTCGACGCCGCCTTCGGGGACTTTATAGAGACCCAACATGACCTTCCACCGCCCGGAGGGTATCTCGCCATGGATGTAGCCGGGGGTGGCGTCGTCGGTGGCGACGAAAAAGTGGTCGCGCGCGCCGCCGCTCCAGCCGCGAAATCCCTGATCGGTCGGATAGTCGGTTGCGCGCGGGTCAAGCACGCCGAGATCGATGATGCACTGCTCCGACTTCGGATAGCTCAGCGTCACGTCGATCCGCGTCACGCCCTCAGGTACATCGAAGGGGACGTAGAAATAGGGATCGGCCGCCTGATCCCTGCGGGTGATCCTCGCGGAAAATTCCAACATAGCGGCCTCAGCGCTCGTCGGCTGCGGGAATGCGCGCGCCGGTGTCGTCAAAGAGGGTGACGTGCCTGGCGTCAAAGGCGAGGTGCACGGAGGTTCCGACCTTGATTTCGTCATCGGTGAAAATGCGCGCCGTGACGCGGCCGTTGTCGCCGCGCTCGAGCGTAACGAGGCTTTCCGGCCCCATGTTCTCGTTGGCGAAGAGCTCGCCGGAAAGAATGTTGTGGTCGGTGGCGCCGGCGATGCGTAGGTGCTCCGGGCGCACGCCAAGCGTCATCTTGCCTGATCTCGCCGCCTTGGCGACGGCGTCGGTGAGTTCGATCGGCGCAACCTGAAGTCCGTCGGCGCGCAGATGCAGCGCGCCGTCGCCTACGGACGCCTCGACCGGAACCAGGTTCATCGGCGGGTTGCCGACGAAATTGGCGACGAAAGTGGTCGCCGGCCGGCGATAAATCTCGATCGGCGGGGCGAATTGCACGATCCGTCCCTTGTCCATGACGGCGATGCGGGTCGCGAGCGCCATCGCTTCCGCCTGGTCGTGGGTGACGTAAACGGCAGTCATGCCCATGTCGCGCTGCAGATGGTTGAGGAAGCCGCGGGCTTCGAGCCGGAGCTTCGCGTCGAGGTTCGAGAGCGGTTCGTCGAAGAGATAGACTTCGCTCGGATAGACCAGTGCGCGGGCGAGCGACGTGCGCTGCTGCTGGCCGCCGGAAATCTGGCTCGGCAACCGCTTCAGAAGGTCGCCGATCTTGAGCACGTCGGCCACATCCTTTGCCCGGGCATGACGCTTGGTTTCGGCCTCGCCGCGCACCTTCAGCGGATAGGCGATGTTGTCGGCGATGTTCATGTGCGGATAGAGCGCATAGTCCTGGAAGACCATGGAAATGCCGCGGTCCTTCGGATGCAGATAGGTGACGTCCCTGCCGCCGATCATCACCCGGCCGGAGCTTGGCGTTTCGAGACCCGCGATCATGCGCAAGCTCGTCGTCTTGCCGCAGCCCGACGGGCCGAGCAGGCAGATGAACTCGCCGTCGGCGATCTGGAAGCTGATGTCGGGCACGGCGACGAAGGCGCCGAAGGTCTTGGAGATGTTCTGGAATTCGACAGAGGCCATGACAGATTTCCGATTACGACTTGATGCCACCGAAGAACCGGAAACCGAATTTCCAATTCACGAAGAGATAGAGGGCGATGACGGGCAGCGAATAGATCAGCGAATAGGCAGCCAGCAGCGTGACGATTGGTGTGCCGGCCTCCGAATAGAAGGAGTAGATCGCGACGGATGCCGGCATCAGCTTGTCGCTGCGCAACAGGATGAAGGGGATGAGGAAGCTGCCCCAGATGTTGACGAAGGCCCAGACGACAACCACGACGATGCCCGGCCGGATGACCGGCAGCGCCACATCGAAGAACGCCTGCAGCGGCGAGGCGCCGGCGACCATGGCGCTCTCCTCATAGGAGCGCGGGATGGCGTCGATGAAATCGCGAAGAATGAACATCGCCGTCGGCAACAGCCCGCCGGCAAAGACGAGAATGACGGCAAGATGGGTATCGATCAGGCCTGCCGCCGAGATGATGAGGAAAATCGGCACCATCGCCGCCGAGCCTGAAACGACCGACGAGAAGAGCAGCAGGATATAGGTGACGGCGCCCTTGCCGGGGATCGGCGAGCGCGACAGTGCGTAGGCGGCAAGCGTTGCCGCCCCACCAACCAGAACCACGCCGCCCGCCGCCTGGATGAGGCTGTTCAGCAGCGCCTGCATCGCGAAGGTGTTCTGGAAGACGGTGGCGAAGTTCGAAAGCGTGAAGGGCGACGGTATGGCAAGGCCAAGTTCGGCACGGGCATTGAACGGCGCAAAGACGAACCAGACGAGCGGCAGCGCAAAGACCGTGCCGAGGAAGGTGGCAGCGGCCGCAAAGATCGCGCGCC
Organism: Ensifer sp. Root278; assembly: GCF_001429285.1. Lineage (GTDB taxonomy): Bacteria > Pseudomonadota > Alphaproteobacteria > Rhizobiales > Rhizobiaceae > Ensifer. Next base: position 150,879 of record NZ_LMJJ01000023.1, on the reverse strand, counting down.
GCACGAAGATGTTCTGAGTCTTCTGCATCATTCCGCCTCCACCGGCTTCTTGTGGGCAAGGCGAAGATAGACGAGCGCGAAGGCGAGATTGATCAGCATGATGACCACGCCGACGGCAGCGCCCTTGCCGAACTCGAAATCCTTGAACGCGATGCGGTAGGTGTAGATCGACAGGATCTCGGTGCGATAGGACGGCCCGCCATGGGTGAGCAGGAACGGCGTGAAGACGTTAAAGGTCCACATGGTGATGAGGATCAGATCGGTGACGACATGGCCGCGGATCAGCGGCAGCGCAATGTCGCGCAGCTTCTGCCACGAGGTGGCGCCTGCGACATCGGCTGCCTGGAAATAACTCGGCGGGATCGACTGGAAGGCCGAATTAAACAGCATCATCGAGAAGGCGGCGCCCCGCCAGGTGTTGAAGAACACGATCACCCAGAACGGTTGTTGCAGCAGCCAGTCGCCCGGCGGCAGACCGAGGCCGCGCAGGATCATGTTGAGCGTGCCGTTGTCGTAATCGAGGAACGCGAACCAGGCAAAGCCGATCACCACCTCCGGCAAGATCCAGGCGGCGATGACCGCGGTCTGCAGGAAGGATTTGAGCGTCGGCGTGACCGTCTGGCTGAGCCAGGCGAGCAGCAGCCCGAGCAGCGCCTGGCCGATCAGCGCCGAGAGCAGCACGAACTGGATCGTCAGGATCAGCGAAAACCCGAACTGGCCGCGGGTAAAGAAGGTCGCCGGATTGAAGAGCGCGAAATAGTTCTGCAGGCCGACGAAATCGGGGTCGACGGCCGTGCGGCCGAGCAGTGTGCGGTTGGTGAAGGAAACGAAGATCACCCAGAAGAAGGGAACGATGACGAAGACCCCGACGAGGGCCGTGGCCGGTGCCAGGAAAAGCGCGCCGGCGCGCGTCGAAAGCAGGGAGAATTTCTTCATGCGCGTTTCATGCCCATATCCTGGATCGGGAGCCCGGCCACGGATGGCAGCCGGGCGCTCTGTCGTTGGATCGAAGCGGGATGAGGGCCCCGTTGCGGCCACATCCCGCATTGGCTTTAGAGCGTGCTGACGGTGTTTTCTTCGCCGACGATGGCGATGACGGCCGCCTTGTACTGGGCCATCGCGTCCTCGGGCGAGAGCTCGCCGGAAACGACGCTTTCGGTCATGCGCTGGATCTCGGTCGAGACCTTGTTGTAATTGGCGTCGTTCGGACGGGCCGTGGTGATCGGCAGCAGCGTCGTTGCCGTTTCCGTCAGGAACGGCGAGTTCGGGATCGCCACGTCGTCGCGGATACGGATGGCCGGCTGGATTTCCTGGAACGCGTCGAGCTGCTCCTTGCTGTTCATGAAGGAAAGCAGCGCCCAGGATTCGACAGGCGCGTCCGTATGCGGATTGATGACGAAGCCGGTGCCGCCGGACATCGTGACGAAATCCTGGCCGCGTAAGCCCTTTCCGGGTGCTGCGGCGGGCATCTTCTTCCAGGTCATGGTGTTGTCGCGATCGGCGACGGCGAATTCGGCGCCGGGTGCTGTGACCGAGCGATAGAACCAGTCGCCCTCGACGAGCATCGCAGTCTTGCCATCGCGGAAATTGGCGAAGGTGCGGTTGCGGCCGTCGGCAAGCAGCTGCGCGCGCTGGTCGCCGAGCTTGTCGTCGACATAGATGGTCTTGTAGAGCTTCAGCGTGTCGAGGATGCCCTGGCTCGACACGATATATTTGCCGCTGTCGTCGGTGACCTGTTCGCCGGTGCCGAGCAGCGCCATCCAGTAGCCCTGCATGGTGGTCGCCTCGCCCATGGAGACACCGGCGTTGAGCTGCAACGGGAAGCTGTCGGGGGCGGCCGCCTTGATCTTGCGGGCGGCGTCGAGCAGCTCTTCCCACGACTTCGGCTGCCAGCTGTCGGCATCGAGGCCGGCCGATTTGAACAGGTCCTTGCGCACGAAGATCATGCGGGCGTCGGTGCCGAGCGCGATGCCATAGGGCTTGCCCTGGTAGCTCATCAGCGCCTTGGTGCCGTCGGAGATATGCCGCCAGCCCTCCCACTTCGGAACGTCTGGGCCGGCCACTTCCTCGAGCGACTTCAGGAGATTGCCCTGGACGAAGCTCGGGATCAGGAAACCGTCGAAGCCGGAGACATCAGGGCCGGCGCCGGTGGAGAAATCGAGCGCGAGCTGCTGCGTCAGCTGCTCGTCCTCGCCGCCGAACTGGGTGAGCTTGACGGTGACGTCCTTGCCTTCGGCCTTCATCTTCTCGGTAAAGGCCGGAATGACCTTCTTTTCGATCCACTCGGCCATGCCGCTGTTTACGCCGCCGATGATGCAGCGGCAGGTGATGTTGAGTTCGGTGGCGCTCACCGGCGCGGCAAAGGCGATGGCCGCGGCTGCGCTGAGCAATAGGGAATGAAACCTGGTACGCATGTTTTCTCCTCCCGGTCGATCCTCTCAAGGACCCATGTGTCTGGCTGCGACAGTCCGGTCCTCCTCCAGGTCCGCTGTCCCGACGACGATCAAGAATGAACACGCTTTCATCTTTGTCAACACGGACCAGGAGTTCTTTCTGCGATTGTCGGGAGAATTTCTATTCCACTTGACGAAATCGGCGAGTTGTCCTCTTTTGTGAGTGAACACGTTTTCATTTTGTGACGGATAGATGAACGATCGCGCCGAAAAGAAAGCTGCCCGAGCCACCGCAGACCAGGTGGCGCGCGCGGCCAATGTCTCCCGTGTCGCGGTGTCCCGGGCCTTCAACCCGAACGCCTCGCTGAAGCCGGAAAAACGTGACCGCATTCTCAAGGTGGCGCGCGAGTTAAACTACACGCCCGACATGGCGGCGCGTTCGCTGGTTACCGGACGTTCGCACCTCGTCGGCATGATCGTGCCGGATGTCTGCAGTCCCTGGGAGAGCCAGGAGATCGACGCGCTGACGACCGCGCTTCAGGCAGAAGGCTTCGCCACGCTGCTGTTCAAGGTGAAGGCCGATTTCAGCATGGATCCGCGGCTGCTCACCTATATGCGCGGCTTCAATCCGGACTCGGTGATCGCCTTTACCGAGAACATCCTGCCTGATGTGCTCTGTGGTTTTCTCGATCGCGCCGTGCCGATCTACGTCATCTACGACGACGTCGAGCAGTTCGCGGGCGCGGCTTCGGGCACGCTCTACGATCGGCTGCTTGTCCGACAGAAGAACGGCATCGAGCAGGCCGTTGCATTGCTTCAGGGTTACGGCGCGCGCCGCATCGCCTACCTCGGCGGCAAGGCGCAGTCACTCGCCAATGCCGAGCGCGAGCGCACTCTCAAGGAGACGCTCGCCGAACGCGGCATGGATGCGCCGATCGTGCTTGCGGGTGATTACACCTATGACACAGCCTATCAGGCGACGCTCGACCTCTTCCGGGTCGGCGATGGTGCGGACGCGATCTTTGCGGCCAATGACGTCGGCGCCTTCGGCGCGATCGACGCGCTGCGCCACGAGCTCGGGCTTTCGGTGCCTGAGGACGTCAAGGTCGTCGGTTTCGACGACATCCCGCAGGCGCACTGGAAGAGCTACAACCTCACCACCGTGCGCATCGACCTCGAAGAGCGCGTGCGTGCGCTCGTCCGCCTCATCCTGATGCGGCTTCGTGCGCCCGATGCCGAGCCGTTTACCGAGACACTCAACACCCGCCTGATCGTGCGGGGCACCGTCGGCTGAAGGTAGCGAACATGACCAAAAAACGCATCCACGTCGTCTTCAAGACCCATCTCGACATCGGCTTTACCGATCACGCCGAGAAGATCCGAAAGCAGTATCACGAGCGCTTCATTCCGCAGGCGATCGAAACCGGCGCACACTTCTACAATGAGAACCCGGACGAGCCGCTGTTCGTCTGGACGACAGGCGCCTGGCTGATCTGGGATCACCTGAATTCTCGCTCGAAGGAAGAGGTCGCGCGGCTGGAGCAGGCGATCGAGCGCGGCCTGATCCGCTGGCACGCGCTGCCGTTCACGACGCATACGGAGTTGATGTCGCCGGACCTTTTTCGCACCGGGCTTTCCTATGCGCAGGAGCTCGACCGCCGCTTCGGCCTGAAGACGATCGCCGCCAAGATGACCGACGTGCCCGGCCATACGCTCGGCATGGTGCCGCTCTTGGCGCAAGCCGGCGTACGCTTCTTGCACATCGGCGTGAACTCGGCCTCGCCGCCGCCGGAAATCCCTGACGTTTACCGCTGGCGGGCGCCTGATGGCGCGGAAATCGTCGTCATGTACCAGCGCTCCTATGGCGAGACTTATTTCCCGGAGGGGATTTCCGACGGCCTGAGCTTCGCCCATACGAGCGACAATATCGGACCGCAGAGCGTGTCGCAGACGGCCGAAGCCTATCGCGAGATCCTGAAGCACGAGCCCGGCGCCAGCGTGCGCGCCGCGACGCTTGAGGACTACGGCGCATTGATGTGGGAGGCACGCGAGCGCTTCCCGGTCGTGGAAAAGGAACTCGGCGATAGCTGGATCCACGGCAGCGGCACCGATCCGGAAAAGATCTCCCGCTATCTCGCACTGCAGCGGCTCTACGGTCGCTTCGCTGAGGAGCGGATGACGGCGAGCCGTCAGGCCTTCGGGCGCAAGCTGGCGCTGGTTGCCGAACACACCTGCGGCGTCGATATCAAATCTTTCCTGCGCGACGAAAAGGCCTGGGCGCGCCCGGCTTTCGAGGCGGCGCGAAAGACGGATCCTCGTTTCCACTATACGGAGGCATCCTGGGCGGAGCAGCGCGCCTATCTCGACCAGGCCGTTGCGGAGCTGGATGCGGAGGATGCCGCGCGCGCCGAAGCGGCGCTTGCCGAGCTTGCCGTTTCGCCGCGGCCCGAACCTGGCAGTGCTGCAGCAAGACTTGACGTTGGCGGCTGGGTCATCGACCTCGATCCGGTAACGGGCGACGTTGCCGCGCTGACAGCGCCCGACGGTCGAACGATCCGCGGCGCCAACGGCTCGCTGATCGCCTATCGCTACGAAAGTTATGATGCCGGCGATGTGCGCCGTCACATGGATACCTACCTGACGCATTGGATGGACTGGGCGGTGCTCGATCATGACAAGCCCGGGCTTGCCCAGGTCGCGGAGGCCCGTTCGCAAACCTATTCACCTAAGCTTCGGGGCACGACGGCGACGTCGATCGTCGCGGCAATGCCGGCCGAGGCGGTCGAGCAATTCGGCGCACCGGCTGAGATCGCCATTGAATTCTCCGGCGGGAAGGACGGCCTCGATATCCGGCTGACGCTCTACGGCAAGAATGCCAACCGTATGCCGGAAGCAAGCTTCCTGTCGTTCACACCCGAGGGGCGCTCTGAGTGGATCGTGCGCAAGATGGGGCTCTGGCACGCGACCGACAATTTCGCCCGCGCCGGCGGTGCCCAACTTCAGGCGGTCACGGCTGTCCGCGGGCGAACGGAAGAGCGCGCAGAACTTTTGGTCGAGAACCTCGACACGCCGCTCGCCGCACCTCAGGCGTGGCCGTTCATGGCCTTTTGCAAGGACCTGCCCGACTATTCCGGCGGGGTCCGGTTCAACATCCACAACAACAAATGGGGCACCAACTTTCCGATGTGGTGGGGCGGTGATTTCACCACACGCTTCAAGCTCAGCCTCGGTGGCCGGTAACAGACGAGGCATGGACTATTACGTGCGGGTGTCGGTATCGGTTGATTGGAAAACCGGTCCCCTGAGAGCGGTTTGCATGGTGCCGCTCTCATAGGGGGACGTCGACGCGGCGGACATGCTGCCGGCGTGGCGGGGCAGATACCAGACATCGACAGGCAGCCTGCGACCGGGTAGCGAGACGTCGTTCTGCGCCACCCAGTTGGCGGGTGGAACCGGAGCCCTGAGGCGCGCCATCAGCGCGGCCGACACCACCAGTGGCGCGTCGAGTGCTTTGGACAGGCTTTCCAAGCGCTGGGCGACATTGACTGCATCGCCGATGACAGTGAATTCGCTGTGGCAACCGCTGTCCAGAACGCCGCCGACGACCTTGCCGTAGTGCAGGCCGATGCCGGCATCGAGGGCGGGGTGGCCGTTTAGCGCATTGTGGTTCTTCCAGTCGTTTAGCGCGTCGACGAGATCAAGCGCGCAGGCCATCGCCCGATCCGCGTCGTCGTCCATCGGCCTCGGCTGGCCGAAGACGGCCATCACACCGTCGCCAATGAATTTGTCCACCGTGCCGCCATGCTCGAAGATCGTCTGGGAGACGAGCTGACGGTATTCCGCCAGGACGAAGGCGAGTTCAGGAGCAGGGGCTGTCTCGGAAAACAGGGTGAAGTCGCGCAGGTCGACGAACATGATCGCAGCGTCTCGGCGTTCGGGGCCAAGCGCATCGCCTTTTTTCTGCAGCGCCGAGACCACCAGCGGCGAGAAAAACCGGGAGAGGTTCTGGCGTCGTTGATCCGCTTTCAGCGCTTCCTTGCGGGTCCGGTCGTGATCGCGCGGGAGAAGATAGATGGCAAAGGCCGTGAAACCGAAGCTGACAGTCAGGCCGAGATCCTGGTTGAAGAACGACCCGAGCAGGGAAAGCGTGCCGGCGGCCTGATGCCTTGCGGCGGTCGTAGCGAGCATCGCCACCCAGGCAACGAGCACGATGCTTGAAAAGATGAGAACGAGCCGTCGTTCGAGCTTCAGGCCGACATGGACGAGCAGGATAAAGGCGACGACCAGGCCCGTGGTCGTCAGATTGTGGTTTTCCGTTACCGGCCCGGCGAGGATGTGCGCGTAGAGCAGCAGCGCGACCAACAGGGCGTCGAGGACCACGAAAAAGGTCTTCAGCCACGAACGGCCAGGCAGGTAGTGGGCCGTCGCCACGGAGGCGATGCTGATCGCGAGATAGCTGACGACGACGATCGCGTGCATCCGTTCTGCGCCCTCGTTGCCGCCGAGCAGCAGGTTTGCGAGCAGGATGCCGAAAGCGACGAAGCGAAGCAGGATCGAACGCATCTCGCGGGCGAAGTCCCAATGGGGATGTAATGAAGACGTCATGCCTGTCGGCCCCGAGATTTGAAACACCCTGCCCCCCGCGCAAGTTCGACCGTTGCTGTCGTTGCCAGCCTTTGCTGACAGTCGATTCACGTCGATTCCGTGACGCGATCGCTCGGTCCGATGCCGTTGGCCTGTCCGTTTCTAGAGCTTCCAACGGTGGCAAGGTCAAGCATGGACGGGGACGATTGCGCGTGAGCTTCGGCCTTCCCGTCGTCGGCCGTTCCTCTTTGCCCCCGGCGCCTACGTAGAATGACGTATGTGCAGTGCAGTGTGGCTGTCCGATGATCCCCTCAAGCAACGGCTAAAAAGCACCGAAAGCCCAGTTGCTCCAGAACGAGAGGGGTTCCATCAGATGAATATCAAGGCAAGCGTCACCGGCGCATTCCTAGCTGCCGTCCTGTCGACGACGGCGTTCAACGGCGCCTTCGCCGCCGATGACACGATCAAGGTCGGCATCCTGCATTCGCTCTCCGGCACCATGGCGATCTCCGAGACGACGTTGAAAGATGCCATGCTGATGCTGATCGACGAGCAGAACAAGAAGGGCGGCCTGCTCGGCAAAAAACTAGAAGCCGTCGTCGTCGACCCGGCGTCCGACTGGCCGCTCTTTGCCGAAAAGGCGCGCGAACTGGTCTCGGTCGACAAGGTTTCGGCGGTCTTTGGCTGCTGGACCTCGGTGTCGCGCAAGTCGGTCCTGCCGGTGTTTGAGGAGCTCAATTCGATCCTCTTCTATCCGGTCCAGTACGAGGGCGAGGAAAGCCAGCGCAACGTCTTCTATACCGGTGCCGCTCCGAACCAGCAGGCGATCCCGGCCGTCGACTACCTGATGGCGAACGAAAGCGTCGAGCGCTGGGTGCTCGCCGGCACCGACTATGTCTATCCGCGCACGACCAACAAGATCCTCGAGGCCTATCTCATCTCCAAGGGCGTGAAGCCCGAGGATATCATGATCAACTACACGCCCTTCGGTCACTCCGACTGGCAGACGATCGTTTCCGACATCAAGAAGTTCGGTTCGGCCGGCAAGAAGACCGCCGTCGTCTCAACCATCAACGGCGATGCCAACGTACCCTTCTACAAGGAACTGGCGAACCAGGGCGTCAAGGCCGAGGATATCCCGGTCGTCGCCTTCTCGGTTGGCGAAGAGGAACTCGCCGGCCTCGATACCACTCCGCTCGTGGGGCATCTCGCCGCCTGGAACTATTTCCAGTCGGTCGACACACCCGCCAATGCCGAGTTCATCAAAACCTGGAAGGCCTATACCAAGAACGACAAGCGCGTGACCAACGACCCGATGGAAGCGCATTACATCGGCTTCAACATGTGGCTGAAGGCAGTGGAGAAGGCAGGCACCACCGATACCGACGCCGTTCTCGACGCGATGATCGGCGTCTCCGTGCCGAACCTCTCGGGCGGCTATTCGACGATGATGCCGAACCACCACATTACCAAGCCGGTGCTGATCGGCGAGATCCAGGGCGACGGCCAGTTCGAGACCGTCTGGGAAACCCCCGGGCTCGTCGTCGGCGACGAATGGTCCGACTATCTGCCCGACTCGAAGGACCTGATCTCCGATTGGCGCGCGCCGATGTCGTGCGGCAACTTCAACGTCGCCACCGGCAAATGCGGCGGCAAAGGCTCCTGATTTCATCACCGAGTCATAGACCGGGCGGGCAGTCCGCCCGGCCAATCCTTGCATGACGAAATCCGGGGGCAAGCATCCCTCCGTCCGATGATGCGGCCGGGCGGAGGGATCTTAACGTGAAATCCTCGACCGAAACGCCCGTCGCCCACGCGACACGGCAAGACCCGAGCGAGAGGGTAATGTACCGAATTCTGCAGATCCTGTTTGTTGCGCTGTGCCTGTTGATATCGACCCACGTGGTCGGTCTGCGTGCGGCGGACGACCTTGGCGCGCTGGTCGACCAGCTCGGCGCCGCGAAACTTTCGGAAATGGACGAGCGGATCTCGGCGCTCGCCAAGACCGGTGACGCCAAGGTCATTCCCGTTTTGGAGGCACTGGGCGAGGGAGAGCTCTATCAGCGCAAATCCGATGGCAAGGTCTTCCTCGTCAAGGCGCAAGGCGCGGACCTGCTGCTCGTCGATCCCGTGACGGGAACGGAAGCTGGGCAAGCGCCAAAGGCGGCGATGCAGAAGGTCAAGGTGAACAATGCGGTGCGCCGCGCCGTGCGCAGTGCGCTCGGCGGCCTGACCCTTTTCAGCGATGACGCCGGCGCCCGACTGAAGGCGGCGCAGTCGATGCTGCAGACGCCGAATGCCGATGCGCTCGAGGCGATCGAGACCGCGATTGCGGCCGAAAAGGATGCAACAGTTCGCAGGGTTCTCGACGAGGCGAGAGCCGTGACGCTCCTCCTGTCGGAGCGAGGCGACGATGAAAAGCGCCAGGCGATAACACTCCTTGCCGAGGGCAATGGGCGCAACGGGCTTGCCGTTCTGACATCCGCGCTGGCCACTGCCGATGCTTCCCTCAAACCCGATATCGAGGCGGCGATCGCCCGCATCGAACAGACCCAGGCGCTTTGGAGCGCCGGCCAGAATGTCTGGTACGGCCTGTCGCTCGGCTCCGTTCTGCTGCTGGCGGCGATCGGGCTTGCCATCACCTTCGGCGTCATGGGCATCATCAACATGGCCCATGGCGAGATGGTCATGCTTGGCGCCTACACGACCTTCATGGTGCAGGAGGTCGTGCGCAATTCCTATCCCGCGCTTTTTGACTGGTCGCTGGCGATCGCCTTGCCGCTTGCCTTTCTCGTCACCGGGGCCGTCGGCTTTGCAATCGAACGCGGCGTCATTCGTTTCCTCTATGGCCGCCCGCTGGAAACCCTGCTTGCCACTTGGGGCTTGTCGCTGATCCTGCAGCAGTCGGTGCGCTCGATCTTCGGGCCGACCAACCGTGAGGTCGGCAATCCCTCCTGGATGTCCGGCGCCTTCGATCTCGGCGGGCTGACGATCACCTGGAACCGGCTGTGGATCATCGTCTTTGCGCTGGCCGTCTTTGCCGCTCTGCTCTTCCTGTTGAAACGGACATCGATGGGCCTGCGGATGCGGGCCGTGACCCAGAACCGCCGCATGGCTTCCTCCATGGGCATCCGCACGCCCTGGGTCGATGCGCTGACCTTTGCGCTCGGCTCCGGCATCGCCGGCATGGCCGGCGTCGCGCTCTCGCAGATCGACAACGTCTCGCCCAATCTCGGCCAGGGTTACATCATCGACAGCTTCATGGTCGTCGTCTTCGGCGGCGTCGGCAATCTCTGGGGCACGCTCGTCGGCGCCTTCTCGCTCGGCATCCTCAACAAGTTCCTCGAACCCTATGCCGGCGCCGTGCTCGGCAAGATCCTCGTGCTCGTGTTGATCATCCTGTTCATCCAGAAGAAACCGCGCGGGCTCTTCGCACTCAAGGGAAGGGCGGTCGAAGCATGATCACGTCGTTTCTCATGAAATCGCTGGACCGCAGCATCCTCGTCGTCGTGGCGATCCTCCTCGGCCTCGCCATCCTCGTACCCGCGCTCAACCTTCTGACCGCGCCCGATCATCCGCTGCACGTGCCGACCTATCTGGTCTCGCTGTTCGGCAAGTATCTTACCTATGCGCTGCTGGCGCTGGCGCTCGATCTTGTCTGGGGCTTCTGCGGCATTCTCTCGCTTGGGCATGCCGCCTTTTTCGCGCTCGGCGGCTATGCCATGGGCATGTATCTCATGCGCCAGATCGGTGCGCGCGGCTCCTACGGCAATCCGCTGTTGCCGGATTTCATGGTGTTCCTCAACTGGAAGGAACTGCCCTGGTTCTGGTACGGCTTCGACATGTTCTGGTTCGCCGCGCTGATGGTGGTGCTGGTTCCGGGCCTGCTCGCCTTCGTCTTCGGCTGGTTCGCCTTCCGCTCGCGCGTCAACGGCGTCTATCTCTCGATCATCACCCAGGCGATGACCTATGCGCTGCTGCTCGCCTTCTTCCGCAACGACATGGGCTTCGGCGGCAACAATGGGCTGACCGATTTCAAGGATATCCTCGGCTTCAACATCCAGGCGGATGGCACACGCGCCACACTGTTCGCGGTCTCGGCGCTGATACTGGCGCTCTGCCTCATCCTCACCTCGGCGATCGTTCGCTCCAAATACGGCAAGGTGCTCGTCGCCGTGCGCGACGCGGAAAGCCGCACCCGCTTCCTCGGATACCGGGTGGAGCACATCAAGCTCTTCGCCTTCACCGTCTCGGCGATGATGGCCGGCATCGCCGGTGCGCTCTATGTGCCGCAGGTCGGCATCATCAATCCCGGCGAGTTCGAACCGGGCAATTCGATCGAGGTGGTGATCTGGACGGCGGTCGGTGGGCGCGGCACGCTGATCGGCCCAATCGTCGGCGCCATCCTCGTTAACGGCGGCAAGAGCATCTTCACCGCTGCGTTTCCTGAATTCTGGCTCTTCGCCCTCGGCGGTCTTTTCGTGCTCGTCACCCTGTTCCTGCCGAAGGGCGTCGTCGGAACGGCCAGCGCCTATTTCGCCCGCCGGCGTGCTGAGCGTAGGGCGCAGACGGGCGAAACGCCGGACAATCTTGCTGTTGAACCCATTGCGGCGGAGTAGGCGACATGAACCAGACGATCGGCCAGACCAAACCGACCAGCCTTCTCTATCTCGATGGCGTCTCCGTCTCCTTCGACGGCTTCAAGGCGCTCAACGCGCTCTCCTTCGTCATCGAACCCGGCGAACTGCGGGCGATCATCGGCCCAAACGGGGCCGGCAAGACGACGATGATGGACATCATTACCGGCAAGACCCGACCCGACGAGGGGCAGGTTTTCTTCAAGGGCGGGATCGACCTGACGAAGAAGGACGAGGCTGAGATCGCCTCGCTCGGCATCGGCCGAAAGTTCCAGAAGCCGACGGTCTTCGAAAGCCATACGGTGTGGGACAATATTGAACTCGCCTTGAACCGAAGACGAGGCGTCTTCGCGACGCTGTTCTATCAGCTGACGGCCGCGGACAAAGCCCGGATCGAGGAAATCCTTGCGACCGTCCGGCTTTCTGCGCGTCGCGACGATCTCGCCGCCAACCTCTCGCACGGCCAGAAGCAGTGGCTGGAGATCGGCATGCTGCTTGCCCAGGAGCCGGAACTGCTTCTGGTCGACGAGCCCGTCGCCGGGATGACGGATGCGGAAACGGCCGAGACCGCGGTTCTGCTCAAGGAGATCGCAAAGACCCGATCCGTGGTGGTCGTCGAGCACGACATGGGCTTCATCCGCGAATTGGGGGTCAAGGTTACCTGCCTTGCCGAAGGTGCAGTGCTGGCGGAAGGCTCGATCGACTTCGTCAGCAGCGACCCGAAGGTGATCGAGAACTATCTCGGCCGGTAATGCCCCATCCAGCAAACGTCATAGGAGGGCGCGCCATGCTGAGCGTCGAAAACGTCAATCTTCACTACGGTGCCGCGCAGGCGCTGCGCAACGTGTCGATCACCGCCGAGATGGGCAGGATCACTTGCGTGCTCGGCCGCAACGGCGTCGGCAAGTCGAGCCTGCTCCGGGCCGTTACCGGTCAGCATCCGGTTAGCGCCGGCGCGATCGGCTTCAACGGCGTAGCACTCGCGGGTATGGCGCCCTACCGCCGTGCCAAGGAAGGCATCGGCTACGTGCCGCAGGGCCGTGAGATTTTTCCGCTGCTGACGGTCAAGGAGAATCTCGAAACCGGCTACGCCCCGTTGAAGCGGGGCGATCGCTCGATACCGGAGGACGTCTTCAATCTCTTTCCGGTTCTTCGTTCGATGCTCGGGCGTCGCGGAGGCGACCTCTCCGGCGGGCAGCAGCAGCAACTGGCGATCGGCCGGGCACTGGTGACACGGCCGAAGATCCTGGTGCTCGACGAGCCTACCGAGGGCATTCAGCCTTCGATCATCAAGGATATCGGCCGGGCGATCCGCTACCTCCGGGATTCGACCGGAATGGCGATCCTGCTGGTCGAGCAATATCTGGATTTCTGCCGGGAACTCGCCGATCACGTCTACATCATGGACCGCGGCGCCGTGGTGCACGAGGGGCCGCCAGAGACGTTGGATACGGCCGAGGCCCGACGACATCTTACGGTTTGATCACCCGCTACCGGCATCTCTGGTGTCAGGTGTCCTGCAAGGGGCGCCATCGTTCGCGTGCGCAGGTGCTGGCGCCGCGGACCGAACCTCAATCCACCGAAGGCTCATTTATGAGAAATCGCGGTCTCTGCCATGAAAGCGCCAAGAAAGCGCACTAAATCTATGCAGTAACTCACGTAATTTCTTGAGAATGGTACGGTTTGGGTGTAGGACATCCTAAGCGAAAGAGTGCGGCCGTCACAACCCGTTGCCTCCGGCAAATGCCTGAGGAGCGGAATTGTGGCGGCCTTCTTGTTCACGAAAGCGAAGTGACATGTTGACCAAAAAAGGAAAATACGGGCTCAAGGCCCTTGTCGACCTGGCTCAACTGGAGCCAGGAGAGACCGCCTTCATCACCGAGATCGCCACGCGGAACAATATTCCGAAGAAGTTCCTGGATGCGATCCTTCTCGAACTGCGCAATGCCGGCATCCTGCGCTCGAAGAAGGGTCCGGGCGGCGGCTATTCTCTGTCTCGACCAGCCTCCGACATCCGCATCGGCCAGGTCATCCGGACGCTGGATGGCCCCTTGGCGCCGATCCGCTGTGCCAGCCGCACCGCCTTCGAGGCCTGCGACGACTGCGCAGATCCGGTCAACTGTCATGTGCGCAAGTCGATGAGCAATGTTCGCGACGCGATCGCCTCGATCCTCGACAACATGACGCTGGAGCAGTTCGCCGCCAATGACAACGCCTCCGAGATCGTAGCGTTGCGCGATGCCGAGGCGGGCTGAGGCGGCGCGGAAGCGGGTAGGACATTTCCAACGGCCGCGCCGCCGTGGAACTGGATTGCTGTCTTTATCTATATAATATGTGCATTATTTCGCCTCAACCATGGAGAGGCGGATGAGCAACGTACATTTCCTCAAAGAGCTGGTGGCGGCCGACAACAGCGAACATGATCAAAAACGGCGGGAGCTGTTTGCCCGCGCCGAGACGCTGTCTAGGGATCTTGCCCGGCGTGGCGCCGAACTCGACCGCGTCGGAGCGCCGCCGCGGGAAGAGGTCGAGGCGCTCCGTCAGGCCGGTCTGCTGACGGCACTGCATTCGCCCGAGATTGGCGGAGCGGGGCTGAGCTGGGTCGACGGGCTGCGGCTGGTACGCATCATCGCGCGCGGCGAAAGCTCGATCGGCCAATTGCTTGGCTATCACTACGTCAACAGCCAATATGTATACTGGGCCGCTGCCGATCCGAAGCAGGCCTGGGTGCTTGGGGCGGAGACCGTCGAGCGGCAGCTCTATTGGGGTGCCGCGGTCAACCCGCGCGATCCGGGCCTGACATTGGAACGACGTGGTGGCCACTATGTGCTGAACGGCCGCAAGACATTTTCGACCGGCGCGCATGTCTCCGACCGCATCAACGTCAACGCTGCGATCGGCGGCAAGATCGCCAACTTCGTCGTGCCGACCGATCGGCCGGGTTACATCACCAACGACGACTGGGACAATATCGGCCAGCGCCTGTCGGACAGTGGCAGCGTCGAGTTCCGCGATTTCCCCGTCTACGAGCGTGATTTCATCCTGCCGCTTGCTGATCCCTCCGATCCGCCAGTGGTGCAGGCGACGTTCAACACGCCGTTGATCCAGCTCGTCTTCGTCAATTTCTACCTCGGCACGGCCGAAGGTGCGTTTGCCGCGGCCCTCGACTACGTCCGCAGCACGACGCGTCCCTGGGTGACATCGGGTGTCGAGCGCGCCGGCGATGATCCCTATATCCTCGAACGGATCGGCGAGTTGCAGGCAAGCCTGAAGGCGTCGGTCGCTTTGGCCGATACGGCGGCGGCAACCGTCGAGGCGGCACTGTCGCAGGGGAGGTCGGTGACGGCTGAGGCGCGCGGCGAGGCGGCGATCCAGGCCTATGCGGCCAAGGTGCACTCGACCCATGTCTCGCTCGACGTGACGACGAAGGTCTTCGAACTGATGGGCGCACGCGCCACGGCCGGGCATTATCGCTTCGACCGCTACTGGCGCAATGTCCGCACTCACACGCTGCACGATCCGGTCGCCTACAAGGCGCGCGAGGTTGGCGATTTCGCATTGAACGGTCGGATCCCGCCGGTAAGCCTTTACAGCTGAGCGCCGCCCCGCAGGCGCGATTACCTCGGCCTGAACTAAAAACGCCGCCTGGACCAGGTCCCGGCGGCGTTTCTTGGATGGCCCCGCCTTAAGCGGAGGCTGCGATTGCTTGTCGCTGTCCGCCGAGATCCCGATAGCCGGCGCCCGGATGCGGCGCTGCAAGCCTTGGCCCGGCGCCGAACAGCTTTTCCCTGAGCGTGCCCTGGCGATAGCCGGTCTTGTAGACGCTGCGTTTCTGCAGTTCCGGTACCAGCAGGTCGACGGCGTCCTCGAAGGTCTCGGGCGTGACCGCATAGGCGAGGTTGAAGCCGTCGACATCGGTGTCCTCGACCCATTCCTGCATGAGGTCGGCGACCGTCGAGGGCGAGCCGACGAAGACCGGTCCGAAGCCGCCGATGCCGACCCAGTCGGCCATCTCGCGTACCGTCCACACGCGATCCGGATCGATGGTCGTGAAGGTCTCGACGGCCGATTGCACAGCATTGGTGTAGCGGTGGCGCAGCGGTTCGTCCGGCGCGAACTGGCCGAAATCTATGCCCGTCCAGCCGGAGATCAGCGCCAGAGCGCCCTCATAGGAGACGTGCTTGCGGTACTCGTCGAACTTCTTCTTCGCCTCGGCATCGGTTTCGCCGAGGATCACCGTCTGCAGATTGAAGGCAAGGATTTCGCGCGGGTTGCGGCCGGCGCGCTCTGCCGCCTCCCGGACATTGGCGACATAGCGTTTCAATACGGTCTTTGAGGGCGCGGCGACGAAGATGCATTCGGCGTGCTGGCCGGCAAAGTCCTTGCCTCTGCTCGAAGAGCCAGCCTGGTAGAGCACTGGCGTGCGCTGCGGCGAAGGCTCGCTCAAGTGGATGCCCGGAACGGTGAAATGGCGGCCGCGGTGGTCGATCGGGTGCACCTTGTCGGGGTGGGTGAAGATGCCGGTTGGCCGGTCGCGGACGACTGCACCGTCTTCCCAGCTGCCTTCCCAGAGCTTGTAGCAGACCTCGAGATATTCCTCAGCGAGATCATAGCGGTCGTCATGGCGCGTCTGCTGCGCCTGGCCGACATTGAGGGCGCCACTGTTCAGATAGGAGGTGACGATGTTCCAGCCGATCCGCCCCTTGGTCAGATGGTCGAGCGTCGAGATGCGGCGGGCGAAGGTATAGGGGTGTTCGAAGGAAAGCGACGCCGTCAGGCCGAAGCCCAAATGTTCGGTTTCGTGGGCCATGGTCGGCACCAGCTGTAGGGGGTCGTTGACCGGAACCTGGGCCGAATGGCGAAGAGCCGCGTCTGCATTGCCGTTCAGCACGTCGTAAACGCCGAGCACATCGGCGATGAAAAGGCCGTCGAACTTGCCGCGCTCGAGCGTTTTTGCCAGATGCACCCAATAGTCGAGGTCCTTGTAGCGCCAGGACTGGTCGCGCGGATGGGTCCAGAGCCCCGGCGACTGATGGCCGACGCAATTCATGTCAAAGGCATTCAGCCGGATTTCGCGACTCATGGAGTTCTCCTTCGAGCAAGGTTTATGCGTTGCCCGAAGCGTTGGTCACGCCTCGAGCCGCTTGTGCGCGGTCAATGGGATCAAAGTGCGCCGTTCTTCGGCGGCTTGACGCCGTTCAGGTGGTAGTTGCCGACGACGTGATGCTTCCAGCGCACCGGGTCGTGCAGCGTGTGGGTGCGGGCGTTGCGCCAATGCCGGTCGAGGTTGAGGCCGATCTTCGTCGAGGCGGTTCCGGCGAGTTCGAAGAGCGTGTTGCTCGCTTCCAAGGCGATCTCGGTCGTCAGGACCTTCGCCGCAGCAACGGCCAGCGTTGCCTCGACGACGCTCTCCTCGGTGCCGTTGATCTGGGCGACATCGACCTTTTTGCCGGCGCGTTCGACGGTTGCGGTTGCCGCCTCCAGCCGGATGGCGAGCTGGCCGATGCGGGCGATGGTCAGGGGATCATCGGCAGCGCGCTCGACGCCGCTGTCCATCCAGGGCCGCGCATGATCACGTACGAAATTGAGGGTTTCGGCAAAGGCCGCCCGGGCGATGCCGAGGTCGATGCCGGCATGAATGATCTGGCCGACGGAGCCAATCGTCGTCGGGCGCTCGAAGCCGCGGTGATGACGCACCACCGCATCGGCGGTGACGTAGACATTTTGCAGCACAGTCGTGCCGCTGCCGGTCGTGCGCTGGCCGAAGCCGTCCCAGTCGTCGATGACCTGCAATCCTTCGGCGCCGCGCGGCAAAAACGACATGGTCAGCTTGTCGTTTGGATCCAGAGCGAAGACCACGATCCATTCGGCAAACAGCACGCCGGTCGAATAGTACTTGCGCCCGTTCAGCCGGAAACCGGGACCATCGGGCGCCAACCGCGTCGCGTAGTCGCCGACAGTCTTCGTGCCGCGCTCGGAAAGGGCGTTGCCGAAACGGTCGCCGGCAAGCGCACGGCCGAAGAAGAACGCCTTCTGCTCCTCGGTGCCGTCAGTGCGCAGCGCTTCCAGAATGTAGAAGTGGTTCTGCGGGATCTGGCCGATCGAGCTGTCTGCTTCCGAGAGGATGGCGGTGATCTCTGCCAGAACCGCATTGGAGACGTCGATGCCGTCATATTCCGGCGGCACTGTGATCGCGAGCAGGCCGGATTGGGCCAGCGCATCGAGCTCGTCGAAGGGCAGGATGCGGTCCGTATCCCGCTCATTGGCGCTCTTCGCAAATTCCGCCGCCAATTCGCGGGCGATCGACAGCGCTTCCTCCTCGCTCTCGATCCGGTGCGCCGGGGCTCGTGTTTTCTCGGAAAGCCGCGAGATCGTTCCCATGTGACTGCTCCCTGTCGATTGAGGTGCATATCAGTGAATTATCTGGCAGAGCCGGGTAAGATAGTATATTCTATAGAAATTATCGATTTGAGATTTTCGTTTCTGCCGCGGTGGCGGCCCGGTGTTTACCTTTGGGGCGGGATCGTTAATATCGAGTCGGGGGGAGGCCGCGGGGGAAACCTTGGCCGCGGCGCGCGACGTGTATGCGTGCCGATTTCCCGCCAAAATTGACTGCGGCTCAGGGAACTATCACCCGATTTGCGCATTGCGTCATCGCCTGCAGTTTAACCAGTCGCGTGGCCACAGAGTATCGGCCACCCGGCACGAACACAAACACATGCTGACAGAATTGGCCATTCGCGTTTCCCGGCCTTAACCACTGAAGGAGACACAAATGACGAATTTCCTGCCTGCTCTACATGAAGGGCACGCCTCCATCACGCTGCAGAACCTGTTTCGCGATGCTCTGGAGGCCTATGACGACTGGGGCGCAAACATGCCCGAGCCGTTCGTTGCGTTCGAAGGTAAGCTGCTTCCGATCAGCGAAGTCTTCGACTGGATGAAACCTTGTACCGACATCATGCCGGCGAACCTCCTCGGCATCGTCACGGACCGGCTGAACAAGCCTTGGAGCGGTGAAGGTCCGCTCGACGCTATGACCGTCTCGACGGCGGCACGCGTGATGGCTGTTCTCACGCGACGGCAGTTGCGCAGCTTCGGTCGTGGCTCGATCGAGGTCTTTGCCGAGCGCTTCAACCATCCGGTGCAGGCCAACGCCTGATCGGTGAATCCCTGAGGAGCGCGTTCGCGCGCTCCTCACCAATGGCGAGCCGCTCGGTGATCGATTTGGCTACGCTCGGTGTCGCACCCCTTTCTTGCCGGATCGCCTTCCCGTAAACACGGGAGCTAGCGGATGTTCGAACGAACCGGGGGCGGCGTGAATTTTCGACAATTGGAAGTGCTGCGCACGCTTCTTGCGACCGGATCGACGATTGCTGCCGCCAAGACCATGGGCCTCAGCCAGTCCGGTGTCAGCCGGTTGTTGCAGCAGCTCGAGGAAGACCTGTCGCTGACGCTCTTTGCTCGCGACAAGGGCCGGCTGATCCCGACGCCGGAGGCGATGAAACTCGCCGAGGATGCCGAGCACATTCTGTTGGGCATCGACCGCTTCACCAATCTGGCGCAGGATCTGCGCAGCGGCGCCGTCGGCCCCGAGGTCGTGCGCATCGGTCTGCCGAACAGCATGTCCGAGACTTTCGCGCCGGCGATGCTCGCCGACTATGCCAAGGATTTTCCGGGCGTGCGCATCGAGACTTTCTTCGATACGACCGTCGCGATCGCGCGGCTGGTGGAGCAGCGCATCATCGACTTCGGCTTTCTGCGCTATGAGGGGCAACTCAGCGCCGGCATCGAAATGCAGCCGGTCGCCACCGGCGTCAGCGTCTGCGTGATGGAAAAGGGGCATCCGCTCTCTGCGCTCGATACCATCACGCCCAAGGAATTGCGCGGGGTGCCTCTGATCCTCATCGGCCGGCGCCGGCCGACGCGCGTCATGCTCGACGAGATCTTCCGCAAGGCCGGCGTGCCGCAGAAGGTCAAGATCGAGACCCACAGCAACAGCTCTGCCTGCGCCTATGCTGCCTACGGCCTCGGGGTCGCGATCATCAGCAGCTTCTTTGCCAGTTTGCATCGGCATCTGCCGATCGAGATCCGCCGATTCTCGCCGCATCTCACCCAGGATTTCGGAGTCGCAACGGCGGCCGGCGTTCCGCTGTCGCTTGCTGCCCAGGCCATGATCGATTGCCTGAAGCGTCAGGTCGCCGCCGTCCACGACCTGTAGACTGTGGGTCGCCTCGGCCCAGGGCAGCTACTGCATGTCTCCTTAAATCGGCTTCGATTTAAGGACAAAGACATGCAGAAAATCAAAGTGCTACAGCGACTTTTGCGCGTCTGATAAGACGCGCGGCGCTGTAGTAATGCCTTGTTTTATATTCAGTATCCTGTTCGTCGGAGCGATCCATCGATGCTCGCCCGGCGTGTCATGTCCTTGTCATAGAGGTATGACGATTACTCATAATATTGCGCGATTTTTTCCAATCGATCATAGTTCCATCAACAAGAGCCGACGGGCGGGAGAATCGCGGTAACGCGTGCGGCCTGCCTCAGTACGGGGAACCCATGATCAAGTTCATTCTCAATCGCCTCGTGATGGCGATACCGACGATCGTTATCGTCTCGGTGGCCGTCTTCACGCTCATCCGCCTCATTCCCGGCGATCCGGCAGCGCTGATGCTCGGCGACATGGCCGAGCCGCAGCAGATTGCCGCGATGCGCACGGAGCTCGGTCTTGACCGCAGCATCCCCGAGCAATTCGTCATCTGGGCCGGCAATATCCTCTCCGGCGATTTCGGCACGTCGATCGTCACCGGCGAGCCGGTGCTGCATCTGGTCCTCAGCCGCTTCATGGTGAGCGCCGAGATCGTCGTGATCGCCGTGTTTCTCGCAAGCCTCATTGCGGTACCGGCTGGCGTCATCGCCGCCTGGCGGCAGAACAGCCTGACGGACCTTGCGCTGGTCGGTACGGCGACGGTGCTTCTGTCGATCCCGACCTTCTGGCTTGGTCTGCTTCTGCTGCTCGCCTTCGGCCTCAAGCTCGGCTGGCTGCCGGTGCTCGGTTATGTGCCGATCACCGAGAACTGGAAGGCCGGGCTTCTCTATCTGGTCCTCCCGGTCATGACCCTTGTCATCCACGAGATGGGCGTGATCATCCGCATGGCGCGCGCCTCCACACTCGAAGTGCTGAGACTCGATTACATCACCCACGCCCGCGCCAAGGGGCTGTCGGAAAGTGCGGTTCTCTGGCGCCACGCTTTCAAGAATGCCTTCGGTCCCACCTGGACGATGATCGGCCTGATCCTCGGCAACCTGCTCGGCGGCATTGCCGTCATCGAGACGGTTTTTACCATCCCCGGCCTCGGCCGATTGATGGTCGATGCCATCTTCCAGCGCGATTACCCGGTGATCCAGGGCTGCCTTTTGCTCGTCGCCTTCTCCTATGTCGTCGTCAACCTCGTGGTCGACCTTCTCTATCCTCTCTTCGATCCGCGGGTGGTGGCAG
The DNA here is from genome assembly GCF_001429285.1 of Ensifer sp. Root278. Classification (GTDB taxonomy): domain Bacteria; phylum Pseudomonadota; class Alphaproteobacteria; order Rhizobiales; family Rhizobiaceae; genus Ensifer. The sequence continues at coordinate 129,766 of NZ_LMJJ01000023.1, read as the reverse complement.
AATGAGAAAGTTCACCTTCAATGGCGTCATCGGCGGCGGCCTCATCGGATTGCTCGTGCTCATCGCGCTCATCGGTCTCATCTGGACGCCCTATGATCCGATGGCGCTCGGCTTCACCGCGCGCCTCGCCGCTCCCGGTGCCGCGCACTGGCTCGGCACCGACGAGTTCGGCCGCGATGTCGCAAGCCGTCTGATGGTCGGCGCCCGCGCCAGCGTCTGGATCGGCTGCCTCACCGTCACCTTCGCCGTCGTCTGCGGTACCTTCATCGGCATCGTCAGCGGCTATGCCCGCGGCTGGGTCGATGGCGTCATCATGGCGATCAACAACGCGCTGCTGGCCTTCCCCGGCATCCTGCTCGCCCTCGGCCTGCTCGCCGTCTTCGGCGCCAACCAGTACGGTATCATCTTCGCACTCGGCATCGCCTATACTCCGTCGATGGCCCGCGTGGTGCGCGGCGCAGTCCTTTCACTGCGTGAGCGCGAGTTCATCGAGGCGTCGCGGGTCATGGGCAATGGCGAGATCTATACGATGCTGCGCCATATCCTGCCGAACTGCGTGGCGCCGATCACGGTCCTTGCAACCTCGATGTTCGGCTGGGCGATCCTGTCGGAAAGCGCACTTTCCTTCCTTGGCCTCGGCGTGCCGCCACCGGCGCCCACCTGGGGCAACATGCTCGCCGCCGGCCGTCCCTTCATCGAACAGGCCGTCTGGCTCGGCTTCTTCCCCGGTCTTTGCATCGCGCTCACTTTGCTCGGCATCAACCTCTTGGGCGATGCGCTGCGCGACAAGCTCGACCCCCGCATGCGAGGCCTGAAATGACCGGCAAAACTCTTCTCAGCGTTCAGGGCCTTTCGCTCGCCGTTACCCATTCCGGCAACCAGGTGGTCAGGAATGTCAGCTTCGACGTCGCGCCCGGAGAGATCGTCGGCATCGTCGGCGAAAGCGGCTCCGGCAAGACGCTCGCGACCCGGGCGATCATCGGCCTGATCCCGCCGGCCGTGCGCCATGCCGGCGGCACCATCCTCTACCGGGGCAAGGATGTGCTCGGCATGAAGGACCGCGACCTGCGCGCGCTTCGCGGCGGCGAGGTCGGCGTCGTCTTCCAGGAGCCGATGACCTCGCTCAACCCGTCGATGACCATCGGCCGGCAGCTCGAAGAGGGCCTGATACTGCACACCAAGATGTCGGGCGAGGAGCGTCGCACGGCGATCCTCTCGATGCTCCAGCGCGTTGGCATCCGCGAACCGGAGCGGGCGCTGTCTGCCTATCCGCACGAGTTCTCAGGCGGCATGCGCCAGCGCATCATGCTCGCTTCTGTCATGCTGCTGAAACCGGCCTTGTTGATCGCCGACGAACCGACGACGGCGCTCGATGCCGTCGTCCAGCGCGACGTTATGGAACTGATGGTCGAGTTGACCCAGGCCGAGGGCACGGCGGTGCTGTTGATCAGCCACGATTTGCCGATGGTGGCGCGATACACCAACCGCTTCGTCGTGATGGAAAAGGGCGTCGTCGTCGAACAGGGCCTGACCGAAGAAATCCTGCAGGCGCCGCAACACCCCTATACCCGCAAGCTTTTGTCGTCGCTGCCGTATCGCGGCGCGGCGCGCGAGCTCGACATGACCCGCACGCCGATGGTTTCGGCCCGCAACATCGTGGTCGATTATCCCGGCCGCAAGGGGCTGTTCCGAAAGCACGAACCGAAACGGGCGCTGCACGGCGTCAGCGTCGACATCCATGTCGGCGAGGTGGTGGCGCTGGTCGGCGGCTCCGGCTCCGGCAAGACGACGCTTGGGCGAACGATCGCCGGCCTCGTCGAGCAGAGCCAGGGCGAGATACTCTTCCAGGGCCGCGAGCGCAGCGCCGACTGGCGCGATTATCGGCTGAACTGCCAGATGGTGTTTCAGGATCCCTATTCCTCGCTCGATCCGCGCATGACCATCCAGGCGCTGGTCGAAGAAGCATTGCGGCTGGTGCCGGATCTCGACGGTCCCGCGAAACGCCGCCGTGCTCTTGAAACGCTGGAAGAGGTCGGGCTTAGCGCCGATTTCGCCAACCGCTATCCGCACGAGCTTTCCGGCGGCCAGCGCCAGCGGGTGGCGATCGCCCGTGCCATCGCCCGGCGGCCGAAGTTCCTGATCGCCGACGAGCCGGTCTCGGCCCTCGACGTCACGGTCCGGGCGCAGGTGCTGGAGCTCTTTTCCAGCCTGCAGAAGCGCTACGGTTTCTCGTGCCTGTTCATCAGCCACGACCTCGGCGTCGTCGAGCAGGTCGCCGACCGCGTCGTCGTCATGCAGGACGGCCGCATCGTCGAAGAAGGCGACCGTGACCGGATCTTCGACGCGCCGCAGGAGACTTACACCCGCAAGCTCCTATCCGCGATCCCGGCGCTCGATCTCAACCAGACCGGTGGCGTCACCCTCAAATGGCGGCTGGAGGCCTGAGATGAGCAACGAATTCAAGACCGGCGCGATCACGGCCGAACTCAACGCCATCGCCGATGCCCAGCCCTTTGTTACGCGCTTCCTCGTGCGCAATCTGCAAACCGGCGAAACGATCGGTCGTGGTGAGCGTGATGAAACGCCGTCCGCCAGCACCCGCAAGACCTCGATCATGATGGCGGCGCTGAAGGCGGTATCGGAGGGGCGCCTGGATCTTGATGAGCGCATCACCTTCGAAGCACGCCTCGCCCAAGAAGTGGCGAGCGGCATGTTCCGCTACCTGACGCCGGGCATCGTCATTTCGCTGCGCGACGCAATCGTCGGCATGATGGTGCTGAGCGACAATGTCTGCACGAAGATGGTGTTCGAACGGCTGACGCTCGAAGAGGTCGATCGCTATTGCAAGGCGCTCGGCATGGTGGGCACGCACCACCGTTTCCTCATTCCGCCGCTGGCGCTGAAGCCCGATCATTCGCTTGCCGACGTTACAACCACGACGGCGGCCGACCAGGTGATGTTGTTTGAACTGATCCTGGCGGCTGAGCACGATGCCGTAGCAGCAGCCAAGCTCGGTATCTCCCTCGAGCTCGCCAGTTTTGCCGTGCAGACGCTCAAGAACCAGGTGCTGCGCTACGGCATCCGTTCGCGGCTTCCCTTCCAGGTGGTGGCCGCCTGCAAGGGCGGTCGGGGAAAACGCGGCCGAATGGATGCCGGCGTCGTCTATCGCGATGGCAAGCCGCTCTACGCCATCGCTGCCTTTACCGACGGCGTGCCGATGCTGATGCCGGACGGAACGCCCGGCTACACCATCGCGCTCGAAACGATCGGCAAGCTGTCGCAGGCCTGCTGGCGCGCCTTTTGAACCGACAACCAACAACAAGAGAGAGGAACCCATGAAAACCATACTTCTTGCCGGCACCATGCTGATGAGCGCGATCGCGCTCGGCCACGCGCGCGACCTGACGGTGGCGCAAAGCTCCGACATCCGCAGCAACGAGCCCGGCGTCAACCGTGACGGCAATACCGACTCGGTGATCTTCCACATCGTCGAAGGTCTCGTCGGCTATGCCGAGAACGGCGAAGTGAAGCCGCTGCTCGCCAAGAGCGTCGAGGTTTCCGCCGATGGTCTGACTTATACGTTCAAGCTGCGCGACGACGTGAAGTTCCACAACGGCAAGGCGCTAACCGCGGAAGATGTGGTCTGGAACTGGACCCGCTACATGAAGCCGGAGACCAAGTGGACCTGTGCCGGCGATTTCGACGGCGGCAAGTCGATCAAGGTGACGAACGTTGCCGCAGCCGATGCTTCCACCGTCACCATGAGCATCGAGAAACCGTCCGCGGTCTTCCTCGGCCTGATGGCGCGCCCGGAATGCGGCTACACCGGCATTGTCTCCAAGGATTCCGTCGGCGCTGACGGCGCCTTCGTCGCGCCTATCGGCACCGGTCCGTTCAAATGGGCCGAGTGGAAGAAGGGCGAATATGTCCGGCTCGAGAAGAACGCCGACTATGTCTCGCCCGACAATGACGGCAAGCCCGATGGCATGGTCGGCTCGAAGCGGCCGCTCGTCGACGGCATCAAGTTCATGGTGATCCCGGACGCTTCGACGGTGAAGACCGGTCTGCTTTCGGGCGCGCTGGATACCGCCGAGGTCTCGGCCGATCTCATCGCCGAGTTCAAGGGCAGCGACACGATGCAACTCATCGTCAAGCGCAACAACGGCAAGAACCTGCTCTACTTCCAGACCCGCGACAAGGTGCTGAGTAACGTGGCGGTCCGCCGCGCCATGGCCGAGGCGCTCGACCTCGATCAGCTCGTCGCCGCCGTTTCCAACGGGACCGGTGAGGCCAATTCGTCAATGGTCTCGGCCGACTCGGTCTTCTATTCCGACGTCCAGAAGAAGAAGATTCCGATGGACTTGGAAAAGGCGAAGAAGAACCTCGCCGATGCCGGCTACAAGGGCGAGCAGATCACCATCATCGCCAACAAGCGCGGCAACGTGCCGAGCTTCCCGGCGGCCGTCGTCGCCCAGGCGATGATGCAGCAGGTCGGTCTCAACGTGCAGATCGAGGTGCTTGACTACGCCACCCAGGTCGATCGCCGCCGCTCCGGCAATTACCAGGTGATCTCGCAGTCGGTCTCGCCGCGCCTCGATCCCGCGCTGATGTACGGCTTCTATGTCGGCAACAAGGACAAGAACGCCTCGCTGATGTGGGACAATCCGAAAGCGGTCGAACTGATGAAGGCGGCTTACATCGAGGCCGACCAGGCCAAGCGTCAGGCGATCTTCGACGAGTTCCACCAGTTGATGCTCGACGAGGTCCCCGGCATCTTCATGTACGACATGGTCGACATCTGGGGCGCCACCAAGAAACTGCACGGCCAGCCCGTCTGGCAGTCCAATACCCGTCTATGGGAAGTGACGCTTGATGACTGATCCGGCGCTGGCCTGATCTGACCAAAGAGATGGCGGCCGCTCTGCCGCCATCTTCAATCCACCGATAGCAATACTGATGCGACCGCGCACCGCGCCGTTGCAAAAGGAAGATTCATGCCAAAATCATCCGCACTGACCGCCCTTGTCGAAACCGTCGAGGCGCTGAAGCCCGAATTCGCCGCGATGAGCGACGCGATCTGGGAACATGCGGAACTGAGCTTTCACGAGGAAAGGTCGGCTGCGACCCAGATCGCGATGCTGGAGAAGTACGGATTTCGCGTGTCGCGCGGGCTGGCCGAGATCGATACGGCCTTTGTCGGTGAGGCGGGCGCGGGCGGTCCGGTGATCGCCTTCCTTGGTGAGTTCGATGCGCTGGCGGGCTTGAGCCAGGTGGCCGGCGTCGCCGAAGCACGGGCAGAGGTCGAAGGCGCTACCGGCCACGGTTGCGGCCACAATCTGCTCGGTACCGGCTCGTTGCTCGCTGCCGTCGCGCTTGCCCGCTACCTGAAGGACAACGGGCTGCCGGGCACGGTGCGCTATTATGGTTGCCCCGGCGAGGAGGGCGGTTCCGGCAAGACCTTCATGGCGCGCGCCGGCGTCTTCGCCGATGTCGATACGGCGCTGACCTGGCATCCCGCACCCTTCAACGGCGTTCGCTCGACCAACAATCTCGCCGTGCTCGAAATCTATTACCGCTTCAAGGGTGTGGCGGCGCATGCGTCCAACGGCGCCCATCTCGGCCGCAGTGCGCTCGATGCGCTGGAACTGATGAATGTCGGCGTCAACTTCCTGCGCGAGCACATGCCGCAGGATTGCCGTGTGCACTATGCGATCACCGATGCGGGCGGCAAGGCGGCAAACGTCGTCCAGGCGCGTGCCGAGGCGCTCTATCTGGTGCGGGCGCCGCAGATGCCGGAAGCACTGGCGCTGGCTGCGCGGATCGACAAGATCGCCAAGGGCGCGGCGATGATGACCGAGACCGAGGTCGAGATCGTCTTCGATCGGGCGGCGACGAACCTTCTGCCCAACATCGCACTGGAGACGGCAATCCATCAGAACATGGTGGCGCTCGGCCCGATGCCTTTCGACGAGGCCGACATCGCCTTTGCCAAGGACATCCAGAAGACGCTGACGCCGGAGGCGATATCGAGCAGCATCCGGCTCTACCAGATCAAGGGCGACGTCTTCGCCAGCAGCCGTCTCGACGGTTCGACCGGCTTGCATCTCGGCCTTCGCGATTTCGAGGGGCAGTCGCATTTCCGCGCCGGCTCGACCGATGTCGGCGATGTGAGCTGGATCACCCCGACCGCGCAATGCTGGGCACCCGCCTGGGCAATCGGCACGGCGCCGCACACCTGGCAGGTGGTGGCGCAGGGCAAGAGCCCGGCCGCGCACAAGGCTTTCGCCCATGCGGCGAAATCATTGGCGGCAACGGGTCTCGATCTGATCCTCGATGCCGATCTGCTGGCGCGCGCAAAGGCGGAGTGGCGCGAAAAAACAGAGGATAAACCCTATCAGTGCCCGATCCCGGATCACATCGGCCCCAAGCTCTGATTGCTGATTTGACGGTTTTATCGAACGCCCGCGCCGCCGTCGCGGGTGTTTTCTTTTGCGAGATTGGCACCCCCAGCGTGTCGCTCGCCATTGCCGCCGATCGCGGTCGAAGTCTTGACGCGAATCAGAAGCTTCGGCATCTCTGTTACGGAGTTTTTCGAATAAGTGCTGATTGGCCGTATTTGGATTAAATCTCTGTTAGTGCATCGCCGCAGCGTTGTGCCGCGATGCATGCAAGGAGTAGGGCGAAATGACGATGACGGCAACCCAGGCAAGGCAGGACGCGGATCACTCCCAGGCTCGCCGTCCGGCCGACGAAGCGATCGCGGCCGATGCGCGCGCGCTTTCCGACCAGTTGAAGGCCATGCGCGAGCGGCTCTTCCCGCCGACGGCGATGAAGACGCTTCGCAGCTTCACCTCGGGCGAGGCGGCCAAGCTGATCGGTGTCTCCGACGGCTATCTGCGCCAGCTTTCGCTTGCCGGCGAGGGCCCACAGCCGGATACGGGGCTCGGCGGTCGCCGGTCCTATTCGCTCTCCGACATCAACGCGCTTCGCCGTCATCTCGCCGAACAGGCGCTGGCCAAGGGCAATGCCGTCAAGGCGCGTAGCTACCTCAAGTGGCGTGACCGGGGAGCAGGCGAGCACCTGCAGGTGATCTCTGTCACCAACTTCAAGGGCGGCTCCGGCAAGACGACCTCGTCGGTGCACATCGCGCAATATCTCGCCATGACAGGCCATCGCGTACTGGCCGTCGACCTCGACCCGCAGGCCTCGCTTTCCGCCCTCTTCGGCTATCAGCCGGAGCTCGACCTCACGGGCAACGACACGCTCTATGGCGCGATCCGCTACGACGCCGAAGCGCGGCCGCTGAAGGACATCATCCGCAAGACCTATTTCGACGGTCTCGATCTTGTGCCCGGCAATCTCGAGCTTCAGGAGTTCGAGCATACGACGCCGCAGGCGCTGAGCGCCCGCCACAATGGCAGCGATGCCGGCCCGCTGTTCTTTGCCCGCGTGCAGACAGCGCTCGCCAGCGTCGCCGATGACTATGATGTCGTCATCATCGATTGCCCGCCGCAGCTCGGTTATCTGACACTCTCGGCCCTTTGCGCTTCGACCTCCGTCATCGTCACGGTGCATCCGCAGATGCTCGACGTCGCCTCGATGAACCAGTTTCTCTACATGACGTCGGATCTCTTAAGCGTCGTGCGCGAGGCCGGTGGCGAGCTGAATTTCGACTTCCTGCGCTATCTCGTCACCCGCTTCGAGCCGAACGACGGGCCGCAGGCACAGATCGTCGGCTTCATGCGCTCGCTGTTTGGCGAGCGGGTGCTGACCTCGGCCATGGTGAAATCGACGGCGGTCTCGGACGCCGGCCTGACGAAGCAGACGCTTTACGAGGTCGGGCGCGAGAATTTTACGCGCGCCACCTACGACCGTGCGGTCGAATCGCTGAACTCGGTCAACGGCGAGATCGAAGCACTCATTCATGCGGCATGGGGGCGCTGATCGAATGGCTGGCAATCGCAAGAACGAACTGCGCGCCCTCTTCTCCGGCAATGTCCAGCCGGCAGGTCCGGCCGCGCCGGCTGATGAAACGCAGCCTGCCACTGCGGCGAGCGCCCAGCCCGCCCAGCCCATGGCCGCCAAGGCACCGCTTGCCGAAGTTCCCCGCGCCGCTTCCGGCGCGATCAAGGCCATGGGCCTTTCTCTCGGCAGCATCACCCGTGAGGCGGAAGAGGCGCGCGCGCTGCGCGAAGCCCTGACGCAGGGCGAGCGTGTCGTCGAGCTCGATCCGGACCTGGTCGATGCCTCCTTCGTCGGCGACCGCCTGACGGATGGCGAAACCGACGACCCGGATTTCCTGGCGCTTGCCGACAGCATCCGCGACAGCGGCCAGCAGTCGCCGATCCTGGTGCGTCCGCATCCGGAGAAGCACGGCCGCTACCAGACGGCCTATGGCCACCGGCGCCTCAACGCCGTGCGTAGCCTCGGCATCAAGGTCAAGGCGATCGTCCGGCCGCTGACCGACGATGAGCTGGTGCTCGCCCAGGGCAAGGAAAACGCTGAAAGGCGCAACCTCTCCTTTATCGAGCGGGCGATGTTTGCCTCCGCGCTTGCCGACCGCGGCTTCGACCGCAAGGTGATCGGCGAGGCGCTCGCCGTGCAGAAGAGCGAGCTGTCGCGTTTGATCCAGGTTGCTGAAGGCGTGCCGCCGGTTATCGCCCGCGCCATCGGCCCGGCGCCGAAGGTCGGCCGTGAGCGCTGGATGGCGTTTGGCGCCCTGCTTGAAGACGAGGCCGCGGTCCAGACCGCGCAGGAGGAGTGCCGCTCACGGCGCTTCCTCGAAGCCGAAAGCGACCACCGGTTCCAGATCCTGTTCACCCGGCTATCGCGCAAGCCGAAGGTGGAAACGGTGAAGCCTGAAACGCTGGTTGACGCCGGCGGACGGGCCTTTGCCAAGCTCAAGCGCGACGGCAAGAACGCCCGCATCGAGTTTGCCGCCGATGTCGATCCCGCCTTCATCGACGAGGTGGCCGAGCTGCTTGCCAAGCATCACGCGGCGTTTGCATCGGGCCGCGAAGGCTGACCGACACCAGCCTCTCTCAAGTTTCCAATCGGGCCTGCGTGACGCCCTCACGCAGGCCCGATTCGTTTTCTCGGTGGTACCGGTAGCAGGTCACCACAGACACCCCTTTCCAGGCGTCGATAGCGCGCCTGTCCAAGAAATATTTTCACGTTGTGGCAAATGGCGACGGAACGCCGCGGTGGCCATTGGCATGCCGGGGGTTGCGCGTGCTTCAGTCCGTGATCGACGAGGTTGGTTACCCCTGGTTTCGGGACGAAACGGGGCGTTGGAAGGGACTTGTTAACCTTCATTTCCTATCGCTTAGAAGGCCCCTCGGCGATGTCTCTAGCTCTTCCAGGACCCATGCGTATTCCCAGGACAAACTTCTCACAGGCTGCTTTGCATGATGCAAACCAGGCGGATTATTTCGATGGTCCGCAGGATGATGCGTTGAGCGGTATGCCCACCCATGAGGCGGCGACCGCCGACCCCTATCAGTTGTACGAGGCGCCCGCAGCGCCCCGCAAGCCGGCCAACCAGCAGACCGAAACCATGAGCCGCGCGACGCGGCTCTATGGGCAGGGCTCTGCCTATGCGCCTGCACAGGTGACGGCGACGACCAGCGAGCCGCTGCCGACCCTCTCAGAGATCGCCGGCCACTACGGTGACTCCACCTGGGAGAGCCATTTCTTCCTGGCACCGAATGTGCGGTTCACCCGCACGCCCGAGCGCGAGTTCATGAAGCGGCGCGCGCCGCAGATGGACGAAAGCGAAGTGGCCTCCGAGGAGGCGCCGGTGCTCGTCGAAACAGACGGGGCAACCGTCGAAGCGACGATGGAGCCTGCGCCGGTTTCCGCCGACGCCGTAGTGCCTGCCGTACCGGTCTTGGCTGACGAGACACCCATGGATGCTGCGGTAGACGACGCGCCGCAGTCTGAAGTGACCCTGCCATCCTACAGCCCGTCCGAACTTTTGCGCATGCTGACCAACCAGCTACCGACCTGGACCGCGGCGCAGAACACGATCGAGCCGCCAATGCTCGATCGCGTCGAGGCTTCGGCTGATGACGGCGTGGCGCTTGTGCCGGTTCTCACGGCGCCGATCGCCGTTTCCGAGCCTGTCGTGGAGGCGCAGTCCGTGACCGCTCCAGAAACGGCTGCCGCCGATCGCGGCGCGGCACAATCGAGTTTCCTCTCCGATTTTGCCTTCTTCGAATTCGGTCCGGCCGAAGACACCGAGGCAGCCGGCGAAGAAATCGCCCACCCGAAGCCTTTTGTCGAGACGCCTGCTCCTTTGCCAATGGTCCCGGTCGTCACGCCCGTTGCCGTCGCGCCGCCGGCACCCGTTCGTCCGGTTGAAATCCGCCGCATGCCGCCGACCGGGATCACCTCGCTGTTCCGCGTCGTCGATGTGCGTGGCGCAAAGCCAGAAGAGATTCCGGCACCGCAATCGCTTGCCGCCGCTGCCGAGGTCGTTGCCGACGTTGCGCCGGTCGCCGTTGCCGCGGAACCCGTGTCCGTCGCCCCAGCTGAAATTGCCGCAGAACGCGTCGAAAGCGAACCGGCACCCGTCGCGTCGAAAGCCGCGATCACCATGCCGGCACAGGTCACCCGCGCGCCGAACACAATGCCGGCGATCGGGGTGGTTGAACGCACATTTGCCGGCGATGCCTACGAGTTTCCGTCCGAGGAGCTCCTGCAGGAGGCGCCCCAAGGTCAGGGCTTCTTCATGACGCAGGAGCAGCTCGAACAGAATGCCGGCCTGCTGGAAAGCGTGCTGGAAGATTTCGGTGTCAAGGGCGAGATCATTCACGTCCGCCCCGGTCCGGTCGTAACCCTCTATGAATTCGAACCGGCGCCGGGCGTGAAATCGTCCCGTGTCATCAACCTCGCAGACGATATCGCCCGCTCCATGTCGGCACTTTCAGCCCGCGTCGCCGTTGTTCCCGGCCGCAACGTCATCGGCATCGAACTGCCGAACGCGACCCGCGAGACCGTCTATTTCCGCGAGCTGATCGAATCCGTCGATTTCCGCAAAACTGGCTACAAGCTGGCGCTTTGCCTCGGCAAGACGATCGGTGGCGAGCCGGTGATTGCTGAACTGGCGAAGATGCCGCATCTGCTCGTCGCCGGCACCACCGGCTCGGGCAAGTCGGTCGCGATCAACACGATGATCCTGTCGCTGCTCTACCGGTTGAAGCCGGAAGAGTGCCGCCTAATCATGGTCGATCCGAAGATGCTCGAACTCTCCGTCTACGACGGCATCCCGCACCTGCTGACGCCCGTCGTCACCGACCCGAAGAAGGCGGTGATGGCGCTGAAATGGGCCGTGCGTGAGATGGAGGACCGGTACCGCAAGATGTCGCGGCTCGGTGTCCGCAACATCGACGGCTACAACCAGCGTGCAGCCGCCGCCCGCGAAAAGGGCGAGCCGGTGATGTGCACCGTCCAGGCCGGCTTTGAGAAGGGCACCGGCGAGCCGCTGTTCGAACAGCAGGAAATGGACCTGGCGCCGATGCCATATATCGTCGTCATCGTCGACGAGATGGCCGACCTGATGATGGTCGCCGGCAAGGAGATCGAAGGTGCGATCCAGCGGCTTGCGCAGATGGCGCGTGCCGCCGGTATCCACCTGATCATGGCGACACAGCGTCCCTCGGTCGACGTCATCACCGGCACGATCAAGGCCAACTTCCCGACCCGCATCTCGTTCCAGGTCACCTCGAAAATCGACAGCCGCACGATCCTCGGTGAACAGGGCGCCGAACAGCTGCTCGGCCAGGGCGACATGTTGCACATGCAGGGCGGCGGGCGCATCGCCCGTGTACACGGTCCCTTCGTCTCCGATCTGGAAGTCGAACACGTGGTCGCGCATCTGAAGACCCAGGGACGCCCGGAATACCTCGAGACCGTCACGGCCGACGAGGAGGAAGAAGAGCCCGAGGAAGAAACGCCGGTTTTCGACAAGAGCGCGCTTGCGTCCGAGGACGGTAACGAACTCTACGACCAGGCGGTCAAGGTGGTCCTGCGCGACAAGAAGTGCTCGACCTCCTACATCCAGCGCCGCCTTGGCGTCGGTTACAACCGCGCCGCTTCGCTGGTCGAACGCATGGAGAAGGAAGGCCTCGTCGGACCGGCGAACCATGTCGGCAAGCGCGAGATCATCTACGGCAACCGCGATCATATGAGCGCACCCGACAACGACGATATGGATTGATTTCGGTCGGTTGGTGTGCCGGCGGACTACTTCGACACTATCGCATTAAAACCAGCGCCGCCGTCGACAAGTTGTTGGCGGCGGCTTTCTTATGCAGATTTCGGTGATAACTTCCCCGCGGCACGGGGCCTTCTACCGTATTTTGGGCGTCACCAATTGGATGATGTGATCCATGCACGCAGCAGGGCAGCGCCGTCATGGCGCAACGATTTGGTGCAGTCTTGCGCTCGCCATTGTCCTTCATGCCATCGTCATCCTGGCACTCTGCTTCGTTCCTGAACCTGAGGCCCCAATTCCTTTCCCGGAGGAAAGCGTCGCCGTTGAAATAGTGAAACTGCCGACGGTTGCTGCGGAAACAACCAAGCCCAGGTCCGGTGCTTCTCACGTCGGTGAGGCAGTTGCGCAAGAAGCCGCGCCCGAACGGGCCGTACCGGCGGCGACATTGCCGGACGTGCAGCCGGCAATTCAAGCCAAGCGGTTCTTTTCGGCGGCAATTCTCGCCGACCCGCGCAGCAAGCAGGCGCTGAAGGGGCTCTCCCAGCTCGCGGCGGATGAACGCATTGTCCAGATTTGCAATCTCGAGGCTATGGAGCAGGTTCATCGCTGGCGAGTTGATTTCAAACCGGATTTTCTCGTTGCCTACGCTATGGCGGATATCCGATTGGTAGGTACGAACCTCCGCGCCGATGGTGCTGCATTTTGCAGCAACGACCGCTGGTACAACATTAAGTTCGACTGCGAAGCTGCCCCGGATATCAAGCGTCGTCGCGTTCGAATTTCAGATGGGCGATGAGATTCCTGAGAGTGAATGGGAGGGGCACTTCCTCTCCGCTGGCACCAAAGCCCGCTGATCGCGGCAGTGGTCGACGTCCGACCGCTTGGTGCGTGCTTTGGCCCTATCCCACGGGAAGCTGGCTGCGGGGCGGATCAAGCCGAGGCTGTCCCGCCTTTTGGGTGACCTGCGCGGCAGCAGTGCTTGAGCATCTTGCCGGATCCGCAAGGGCAAGGGTCGTTGCCGCGCAGTTGCAGGCGGCCAATCAGCGGCAATAGCGCCGCGGAGGGGAGGATCCCTGAAATCAGGATCGCCAATCTGGCAGACATGCCGGGAATGACTAGCCGTCGGCGGGCTTTGAAGCCGCGCCAAGCGCAGTTCGCCACGTATTCCGGAGTGGCTTTCGGCAAAACCTTGAACAATGCAGCCCTGTTGGCGCCTGATTTTTCAAGGAATTCGGTCGACACCGGCCCCGGCGCGACGCAGGTCACCGTTACACCCGTCTTCCGCGTCTCCTGGTACAACGACTCGGAAAAGGAACGCACGAACGCCTTGCTCGCGTAATACATGGCCATGTACGGGCCGGGGGTGAAGCTGGCCACAGAGGCGAGGTTGATAACGCCGCCACGGCCTCGCTCGACCATGCCCGGCAACAGGTGCAATGTCAGGTCAGCGAGGGCACGGATATTGACGTCGATCATTCCAACCTGGTCGGCAATCGGCAAAGCGGTTGCCGCGCCACGCAGGCCATAGCCGGCGCTGTTGACGAGGACGTCGCAGAGAAGGCTTTCCCGCGCGAGGAACTCTTCGAGAATCGTCTTCGCATCGTCGGCGGTGAGATCGACTGGTAGGGAGAATGCCTCGCCGCCCGCCTGCTTGATGGAGGATTCCACGGCGTGCAGCCCCCCAAGTGATCGTGCGACCAATACGACAGGTGCACCATCTCGCGCGGCAAGCTCGGCAATGGCTCTGCCTATGCCTCGTGACGCTCCGACTACAACAATTGCGAGTCGTGGTTTTTGATCCGATATCATGCTGACGGTTCCGGCGCCGTGCTTGGCAGGATTTGAGCAGCGGAAAGGCTAGCCACCTCGTCAGCGATCTCCCCGTTCAGTATTTCCTCGAAACGAGCCAATGCGCGCGCGACATTGGCGCCGTCCATGACGCGGTGGTCGTAGTGAATGCGTACGGTGACCGATCCGTCTTCGCCGATCGGGCCATAGTTGAAGATCGTCGTGAGCGGCGTCAGCGGATTGAGCGACTCGGCACCCAGGCCGGAATAGACCGACAACTGGAAAGTCCCGAATCGGTGGCCCCGCTGACGTCCCATGTTGAGGCCGAGCCACATCAACAACCTCCGCAGCGGCGCGGGCAAGCGCGCAATTTTCAGCGCACGCCGGAATTCCCTGATCTCAAGAACGGGACGGGATCGAGCCTCCTGAAGCAGGGCGCTCAACTCGGGGATCGACCGCTGCTCGGGTGTCTTGATCGTACTGAGAAGCACAACCCGTTCACCTTCGTGTTCGCGCTCGTGCGCCACGGACGCGACGCTTCCCGGGTACTCATAGAGTTGCGATCTTGGCAGCTTGACATAGGCCCGGCGGAGCTCCGGTGTCTCCTTGGAAAGTAGCCCGTACCCCTTGAGGAACAGCACTGTCCAGGAGGGGCGTTCCGTCTGGCTCGTCCTGGCTTCCTGCAATCCACTGATATTCATCTGTCGCTGTACCGTGACCCGCGGCACGGCGATCGAAAATCGCATCAGATCCCCGACAAGGCGTCGTGCCGCAGAAAGCTTGACCGGTCGGCCTCGCATCGTGCCACCTCTAGTAAAGATAAGGTATAATGCGCTTGGTCCTGTCCATGTAGGCGCGATACTCAGGACCGAAGAATTCCAGCATCAGGCGCTCCTCCTTGTCCACACGCAGGAAAAAAAGCACGGCGAAACCAGCGACTCCCAAGAGGCCCGCCACCCAGTTCGACAGCAGAAACATCTGGCCGATCGCCATGAGCAGGAAGCTTGTATACATCGGATGGCGCACGACGGCATACGGGCCCTTGCTGATCAGTTGATGCTTTTCGCGGATTTCCAGCGAGATCGACCAGTTTCGGCCGAGTTCCTTGTGGGTGCGACGGAACGTCCACAGAGCCAAAGCAAAGATCAGGCCCCCAAGCCCCACCATCCAGGCATGCGCGGGATAGTCGGCAAATGCGGGAATTCCTGTTGCAACGTAGAACCCAGGCAAAATCGCAAGGCCTAGTAAAGCGGCAGCCAAGCCAATCGTATCGGTCACCGAGCGGCGGCTGCTCATCACCCGCACACGCTTTGCACGGCGCTCGAATGGGTAACGAACCACATACCAGGCAACGATGCCTATGACCCACACGATTTCGCCAATGGAAGCGACAGACATGTTCACGTTGATTCACCTAAGCTTTTGTTGGGCTTCTGTACGCCGCAACGGCAAAGGACGAGACTGCCATGCGCCGCTTCGACCTGACAAGGTGCTAAAGTTGAGGAGTGCGCGCCAAGGCTGATGTCGGCTCGACCATGAGGGGCGCTGGTCGTAGCCAACGATGGCGCATCTGACCCTTGGTCGCCTGATAGCCGAGGAGTCTGTGCCCTCGTCAGCCTACCCGCCATTCATCTCGCGTAGCCTTGTGATGAATTGCTGGGGCCTGAGCCAGATGCCCGGTGTCTTGTATCCCATGGAACGCGCGATATCGGCCACAAACGCGTTGCAGTTGTAGAGCGACGCATGCCAGAACTTGGCTTCGGCCTTGAGTTTTCGGATTTTGGCGACGACGTCTCTGTACTCCGGTTCGGTCAACATGACGCGCCAGCTCGCAGACCTGTATCGGTCCTCAAGGTCACCGTCGCTCACGCCCGTCTCGGCCGGGACGGGGAGAACATGGCCCAGCACGTAGGGAGCGGTGTCGTTTGTTGCAGGAGCAAGTCCCGCCACTTCCGGATTGACCATCGCTCCCGACTTGGTCAGGCGGCCAAAAACCACATAGGAATGGCCGTAACTGAGCGCATAACGCGAGCGGAATTCGATGAAGTAGCCCTGATCGCGCTGTTGCGATGGGCTGCCCGCAACGCTTGAGACATAGCGTGGCTGCGGGCCCTTGTCTTGCGATTGGCACGCCGTAACCGCCATGGCGGCTAAGACGACGAACGGAATGCGACCTAGTACACGCGTCATTACTGCGCCAAATCTCCCGAATTCCAATGGGCACTTGAACTTGCCGCCTGGGCTTATCGATCCACGCGCCACGACGCATGGCCAAGGCGGCCACGATCATTCAGGGCGGGGAGGACCGTGAGATCCTCCCCGAATTAGCGTCAGTCACTATTTGTAGACGGGCGCCGGTTCTTCGGCCACCGGTGGCGGGGCCTTGCCTTTGCCTTTGCCGATTGTTCCGCAAGCGGAGAGGCTGGCAACGGAAAGCAACGCAACTGCTACGATTAGAATTCTGCTCATCAATATTTCCTTCCCTCTGTGATCGGAATGGTTATTCGAAGGCAACATTCATAGTATTAGTGGCATTTCGAGATTCGGCCTAGTGCGGAAAGGGCACACTCGTCAGTCGGATTATCGTTACCAAACTTTGAAGATTTAAATGCATGTCGGCCTTACCCCAATACCGCACTCAGATAGAGTACATCATCAAATGATCAATACCGGAGTTCCAACAGGCGTCCGCGCGTAGAGATCAACGATATCGTCGTTCGTAAGTCGGATGCAGCCGTTGGAAACCGCCTGCCCTATGGTCCAAGGTGCGTTCGTGCCGTGGAGGCGGAACTTGGTATCCTGACCGTTGCGATAAAGGTATAGGGCTGAGGCCCCCAACGGGTTGTGGGGACCGCCGGAAACTCCACCGGCGTATTGCGCCAGCTCCGGCTTGCGTCTGATCATGCTTGCGGTCGGCGTCCATGACGGCCATTCGGCCTTTCGGCCGACAACGGCCTGGCCTTTGAGGGTAAGGCCCTCCTCTCCGACGCCTATTCCGTAGCGCATCGCCCATCCACCATCTTCGATCGAGTAGAGGTAGCGTTGCGTAGTGTCCACAACAATCGTTCCGGCTGGCTCGTTGCCGTCGTATCGGACGTGTTGTTTTCGGTAGCGGCGATCGACGCCGGGCGTTCCGCCATACAGGGATGGAAACGAAACGCGCGGCCAACTTGAACTGCACCCGGCCAACAGCCCAAGGCTGCCGATGACCAGGAATCTCCGTGTAATGCGGTGATTGTCCATCTTTACCTGCTGAGAAAAATGGTGCGCCCCGATTCGTTTTTTAGCATTACAATATTCTCTGTCCAAGTTCCAATGAACTACACCCGGCAACAGGATAGATAATGACACTCCAGGTTTTTCACCCGCGTTCCGGGTGAATTGGACAGAAAGGACTGTATATCTGGAAAGAGGGCCTGGGTGCAGTGCATGAATCGGGTAAAAAAATATCGCGATTCTTGTGTGTTGCTGCTGCTGTTTGATTGGAAGATCGGGGCTTCGAGTGCATTTCATGGAATGACTTGCGATGTCGCGCGCGCTGGATTGGTCGAAAGCTAAACGTTAGGAATGACAGTATGAATCTAGGCTTCGCTGGGAAGGTTGCGCTTGTGACGGGCGCCGGTTCCGGAATTGGCGCAGCCGTGTGCCGGCAACTCGCTGCTGAGGGAGCGGAAGTAGTTGCTGCGGATGTTGACGCTGCCGCCGTGCGCCTGGTTGCCGAAGAAATTCGCGCGAACGGGGGCAAGGCCCACGATGTCGCGGCCGATGTCGCCGATCCCGCCGCGGTGGAAAAGCTGGTGGCGTTCGCCGTGCAGACCTGTGGTGGTCTGCATCTGGCGGTCAACAACGCCGGCATCGAAGGCATCCGCAAGGCGACAGCCGACTATCCACTCGATGGCTGGCATGCATTGATGAACGTGAACTTGCATGGCGTTTTCTACTGTATGAAGTACGAGATCGCGGCCATGGTGGCGCAAGGTGGGGGCGCCATCGTCAACACGTCTTCCATTCTGGGCTCAGTCGCGCTGCCGACCGCTGCCGCCTATACGGCCGCCAAGCACGCAGTGGTTGGGCTGACGAAGGCGGCCGCGATCGAGTATGCCCGAGCTGGGGTTCGCATCAATGCCGTGGCGCCTGGCTGGATCGACACGCCGCTCTCTTCAGAGAATGCGGACGTGGCAAGCAGTAGACGCATGATGTCGCTGCAACCAATGGGACGTCGCGGTACGCCAGACGAGGTAGCGGCTCTGATCTGTTTCCTGTTGTCGGAGCAGGCGAGTTTCATCACCGGAAGCGTTCACCTCGTAGACGGCGCCTATACTGCTCACTGAGCTAGCTGCATCTCTCAATCGTTGAAAAATTGATGCCCCGCTGGTCAAGGCCGGTGCCGCTAGCGGCGACCGCGCCTTTTCTGCATGCGTATCATCCAAAATAAAAACGTTTTTATTTTCCTTGAAAACGTTTTTATTGGCTGCTACCTCTAATCTCCAGGAGAAGGCCGGGGCCTGGGAGGGTGCATGGCGACTGAGATCCACAGGGTGCGGCGCACACCGACGCCGACAATCAAGACCTTGGCCGAGATGACGGGCTATTCCATCGCCACGATCTCGAAGGCGCTGCGCGAATCTCCCGTGGTCGCCCCGGCGACAAGAGACATCATCTACAAGGCGGCACGCGAGGTCGGTTACCAAGCCAACGCGCGCGGGATGGCGCTTCGCACCGGCAAGAGTTTTCAAGCCGCCGTGCTGATGCCGGTCACTGCCGCGCGTGACTACGAGTGGGACGGCGTCGAGTACACCCAGACCTTGAGCGGCATCAGCCAGGCGCTCGATGGCACGGACTATCGCATGTCCGTGCATGTCATCCGCGATGCGGCCGATGGTGCTGAAGCCGCGCGCCGGATCGTCGATCAGGGGCTGGCCGATGGCCTGATCTTCTCTGGCATTCTCGCCGAAGACCCGCGCATCGATCTGCTCGTTGCCGAGCATTTCCCCTTCGTCTCGATGGGGCGCTGCCACAAGGATCTCGACTATGCCCATGTCGACATCGACAACGAATGGGCCGCCCATGCGGCGACCGCGCGACTGATCGCCGGTGGCCACCGTCGCATTGCGCTTGTCAATCCGGAGCGGCGGCTCTCGTACGCGATCGACAGGATCGACGGTTTTGTCCGGGCGTTCCGCGAGGCGGGTCTCGATGCGCCGGTGGAACTGATCGCCGAGGGCGACCTCTCGACCCATTTCGGCCGGAAGACGGTGATCGACTTCCTGCAGCTCGACGATGCCCCGACCGCTTTTGTCTGCATCAACGAATCCACAACGCTCGGCGTGCTCTCGGGACTTGGCAGCCTTGGCCGCCAGGTCGGCGTCGATGTCGACGTCATCGCCTATGACGACATCAATGTCAGCGCCTACTTCACGCCGCCGATCACCACCTTCTACCAGCCGATCGAGGTGCTCGGCCGCACGCTCGGACAGTTCCTGCTGCGCCGCATGGAGGGGGAGGACCCTGGGGCGTTGCGGCAGGTCTTCAGGCCGACGTTGATCGCGCGGCAGCCTGACAATCTCGGCGGCCGCCTGAGCCAAAGCTAATTATCCAAGGAGGAGAACCATGAAAAAACTGATGATTGCCCTGGCTGTAGCAGCCCTTGCTTCGAGCGTGTCTCACGCCGCCGATCTCGGCGGCAAACTGCTGAAGGTCGGCTCCGACACGACCTCGCCACCGATGGAGAGCATCGATCCGGCGACCGGACAGGTCGTCGGCTTCGATGTCGATGTGGTCAACGCCGTCTGCGCCAAGATCAACTGCCAGGCCGAATTCGTCACGACTGGCTGGGACGGCATCTTCGCAGCCCTCGACCAGGGCAGCTTCGACCTCGTCGCGTCGGGCGTCTCGATCACCGAGGAGCGCAAGAAGGCGATGGATTTCTCGGATCCCTACATCGTCAACAGCCAGGCGGTGCTGATGCGCGTTGAAGACCAGGGCATCACGCTCGACCGCTTCAAGGACGCCGGCAGAAAGCTTTCCGCCCAGGCGAACACGACAGATGCCCAGGTTGCCGAGGGTGTCGTCGGCAAGGAGAACGTCGCCGCCTACGATACCTTCAGCGCCGCGATCATCGCGCTCAAGAACAAGGACGTCGACGGCGTCGTCATCAACGGCGCCAATGCGGCCGCCTACGAACGCGAATTCGCCGGGGAGCTCGTCGTTGCGATCAAGGACCTTGAATCCGATCCGCTCGGTCTCGTCTTCCGCAAGGGCGACGAAAACGTTGCGGCCTTCAACGAGGGCCTGAAGATGATCAAGGACGACGGCACGCTCGACCAGCTCGTCAACAAATACTGGGGCCTCAAGTAAGCTCACAATGCCGATCGGACCCGGAGCGCGTGCTCGCACTCCGGGTCTTCCGTCTGTCTACTATGCCCCGGAGGAATGAATGTCGTTCCTGAGAAGCGTGCGTCCGAGCAATCTCATCATCCTGACCGCGCTGCCCTTCATCATCTATCTCTTCATTTCCTCCGGCGACTACCAACGCTCGCTGAGAGCGATCCTCGGTGTCGAAAACGGCTCGTCGGCCTTCGTGCCGGGCTTTCTGGCGCTGGCGATCGCGTTTGCGTCAGGGATCACTTTGCTCGTTTTCTCGCGCGCCAAGGCGCCGCGTCCGCGACTGGCCAATGTCGCAGCCGTGCTCAATCTTGCCGCGGCGGCCGTCCTCGTCATCGGCCACAACATCCATCCCTTCGTCGCATCCGTCGTTGCCAACGGTGTCGATCCGTTCAAGTCGACACTGATCGCCAAGGGCGTGACGCCACGGCAATTGACCGAGGCGGCCGATCTGATGGTGCGTGGCGTCGAAGCGTGGCTGTTCCCACTTTATTTCGCGGTTACCGTGATCGGCCTCGGCCTTTTCTTCCTGAGCAAACGTTCAGGCTCAGCGCCTGACGACCGGGTGCGGCGCCTTGCCCGCTGGATCCTCGGTATTGTCAACGGTGCGGGTCTGGTCTTCGTCTTCTTCTTCGCCCACATCGCATTTGCCGCGGGCGTCGCGACCACCATCCGTGCGGCGATAGCGGCCTACATCCTGGCAGCGCTGATGGGCCTTGTCTGGGTCGGGTTGCTGCAACTCAGATCGACGGTCAGGACCAGCCTCTACTTCGCCATTGCTACGCTGGTGCTGGCGCTGGCCGCCGGCTGGTTCCTGCTGCAGCCGCGCGATACCTACGTGCTCGCCGGCACGCTTGGGGGCAAGGTCGGCATCGTCACCAACACACCGGCGGGCCTGATCGGCGCCGTGCGTTTCGGCCAGTATGACGGCGCGCCGCAAGCGGAGACCCCGGTGCGCACCTTTGTCGGCCCAACCGAGGCGCTGGCCTCGATCGCCAAGGGCGAGGGCGTTTCGGCAGCACTGCTGCCGGCAGCCTCCGCGCCAGCCGACATGCCCGTGCTCTGGAAGACCGAAGCACTGAACGACCGCGATCGGGCAGCGGGTGTCACCGTTGCCGTGCTTGCCATCATTCTTGGCCTGCTGACCTTCGGCGGCTACCTGCATCAGCGCCACCCGCTGGCGATCGGTTCGGAATTCATCGTCGATACGATCCGCGGCATCCCCATGCTTGTGATCGTGCTCTATGTCGGCCTGCCCTTGAGCGGCGCGCTCAAGGATGCGACCCAAGGCGTGCTCGACCCGCCGAACCTGATGCGCGGCATCGTCGCGATGGCGCTTGCCTACTCGGCCTATCTCGCCGAAATCTTCCGCTCGGGCATCAACGCCATTCCGGTCGGCCAGGTCGAGGCGGCGCGCAGCATCGGCCTCAACCGCTGGCAGACGGCACGCCTCGTCGTTCTGCCGCAGGCCTTCCGCATCATCATTCCGCCGCTCGGCAATGAACTGATCGCGATCCTCAAGGACACGTCGCTGCTGTCGATCCTGTCGATCCGCGACATCACCCAGCGCATGCGCGAGTTCCAGTCGGCAAGCTTCCTGCCGTTCGCGCCCTATAACTCGGCGGCGATCTTCTACATCTTCCTGACGCTGGCTGCCGCCAGCCTCGTCAACATGATCGAGCGGAAATATGACATCAAGCACCGCTAGACATCGCACCGTGCTGATTACAGGCGCTTCCCGCGGGCTCGGGGCAGAACTGGCGCGGATCTATGCCGAGGACGGCTGGCGCGTTCTCGGCTGTGCGCGGGGGTCCATTCCGCGCACGGACGAAACGGATCGGTTTCACCTGGATGTCGCCGACCCCGCCTCGATCGAGGCTGTTGGACGGGCGCTTCAGGGCGTGGCGATCGACGTGCTGATCAACAATGCCGCCGCGCGCGGCGACACGGGCGGCCTTCCAACGCTTGAGACGGACGACTTTCTCACTGTCATGCGCGTCAACGCGCTGGCGCCGCTTCTGGTGACGCGGGCGCTTCTTGCCAGCCTTAAGGATGGAGAGCGTCGGGTCGTCGCCAACATCAGCAGCCGCGCCGGCTCACTCGCCGAGGGCACGCTCGACGACGACGACGGCGACTACGCTTATCGCTGCTCGAAGGCGGCGCTGAACATGGCGACGGTCAAGCTCGCCCAGGATCTGAAGGGCGACGGGATTTCGGTGCTGTCGCTGCATCCCGGCTGGGTGCAGACGGATATGGGTGGCAGCGATGCCGTCGTTTCGGTGGCAGCGAGCGCTGCCGGGCTGAAGGCGATCATCGACAGGGCAGATATGGCCGATAGCGGCAGTTTCCGCGCCTATGACGGGCGGCGGGTTTCGTGGTGACAGGACGGGCAGAGACAATGGCAGAGAGAGATTTGAGAACCGAGCAGGAATTGGCGACGATCCGCGCCTGGCTCAGCGACACCTACGGCATCGAGGCGAGCCTCTCGCCGCTGCCGGGCGAGCACGATCTCAACTACCGGGTCTCGGACGTTGACGGACAGGAATACCTGCTGAAGCTGCACGCGACCTGCGACGCCGACGAGCTCGACATGCAGGTGGCGGTGCTGGAACATCTTGCCGCCAAGGCATCCGATCTGTCGGTCTCACGCGCGTTTCGCGATCGCTCCGGCGCCGTCACCAGCAAGATCGAGCTTCGCGGCCCGCGCACGGCGCGGCTACTCTCATGGCTGCCGGGCGACATCTGGGCGAAGGCGCCGCTGCGCGACGCGGCGAGCGCCGAAAGCCTCGGACGGTTGCTGGCTGGTCTTGATCGCAGCCTCGAAGGCTTCACGCACGCTGGCACCAAGCGGCTCTATGCTTGGGACATCGGCCGGGCCGACATGCATCGCAAACACTTGGAACTGATCGACGGCCCGGACAAGCGCGCGGCGGTCGACGCGATCCTTGATCATTTCGCTTTGGCTGTCCTGCCTCGCCTTGCGACCTGCCCGATGCAGGTCATTCACAACGACGCCAACGACTACAATGTGCTGCTCGACGGCCAGGGCCAGGTCAGCGGCCTGCTCGACTTCGGCGACATGGTCGAGACCTGGCGCGTGATCGAAATCGCCGTCGCGTCGGCCTACGCGCTGATTGGATCCGCGGATCCGGTCGGGACCATTGCGGCACTCGCGGGAGCCTATCATCACGTCAATCCGCTGAGTGAAACCGAAGTCGAACTGGTCTTCGATCTCGTGCTCACACGCTACGCCGTCAGCATGTGCATGGCGGCCAAGCAGATCCGCGAGAACCCCGAGAATACCTACCTGCTCGTCAGCCAGGAGGATGTCTGGCGCGAACTGAAACGTCTCCGGAGCGAGAACCGGGCGATCGCCATTGCCCGCATCCGCGATGCCTGCGGTTTGGCGCCGCTTCCGCATGCGGCCGCGGTCGTCCGTTGGCTCGAGAAGAACGCGCACGATTTTGCGCCGATGGTACGTCCTGACGTCGCTAAGCCGAAGGTCGCTGTGTTCGACTTCTCCGCATCCGCCCCGGAGGCCGCGCGATGGGCGAGCCTCGATGCCGCAGAAGCCGAGGCGCGCATAGCCGCGCAGATCGGCAGCGAGCGTGCGGCCTTTGGCATCGGTCTTTATGGCGAAGACCGGGGCATCTATCAGGGTGAGGCTTACGAAACATCGGTGGAAGGCGCGCGTCGCTCGGTACATCTCGGCGTCGACATCTTCGCGCCGGCGCACGAGCCGGTTTCGGCACCCTTCTCCGGCAAGGTCGCCTTCATTCACGATGACGCCGTCCCCTACGGTTTCGGCCCGACCGTGCTGCTCGAGCATGAGATCGATGGTGGTGTCTGCTTCTGGACGCTCTACGGCCACCTGTCACGCGAAAGCGTCGCCAAGCTCTCCGTGGGGCAGGCGATCGCCAAGGGCGAGGTCTTCGCCGCCTTGGGCGCGGCCGAGGAAAATGGCAACTGGGCGCCGCATCTGCATTTCCAGATCGTCACCGATCACCTCGGCCTCGGCGGTCAGATGCATGGCGTCGGCGTGCGCGACCAGTGGCAGGTATGGCGCGAAGTGAGCCCGGATCCGAGCGTGGTGCTCGGTCTCTCCGTGCCAGTTTCGGTGATCGTGCCGCGCGGCAAGGAATTCCTTGTGCGTGAGCGCCATCGTCGCATCGGCCGGTCGCTCAGCATCGCCTATAGCGCTGCACCCCTGAAAATTGTCGGCGGCGAGGGCGCGCGCCTGATCGACGAGGAGGGCACACGCTGGCTCGACATGGTCAACAATGTCTGCCACGTCGGCCATTGCCATCCGCGCGTCGTTAGGGCGGCGCAAGCGCAGATGCAGCGGCTCAACACCAATTCGCGCTATCTGCACGATTCTCTGGTCGAGTACTCACGCCGGCTTGCCGAGCAGTTCCCGGAGCCCTTGAACGTCTGCTTCTTCGTCAATTCCGGCAGCGAAGCAAACGACCTCGCCATCCGCTTGGCGCGTGCCTATACCGGCAACCGCGACATCATCACCGTTGACCACGCCTATCACGGCCATCTGTCGAGCCTGATCGACGTCAGCCCCTACAAGTTCGCCGGCAAGGGCGGGGAAGGGCAGCAGGCGCATGTGAAGGTCGCCGAGATGCCCGACCTTTATCGCGGGCGTTACCGCTACGGTGATGAGCACGCGGGCAGGAAATATGCCGAGGACGTGCGTAACCAGGTGGCAGCACTTGCGGCCGATGGTCGTCGCCCTGCACTGTTCTTCAGCGAGGGCATTCTCGGAACCGGCGGGCAGTTGACACTGCCGGAAGGCTATCTCCGGGAAGCCTATGCACATGTGCGCGCGGCCGGTGGCCTCTGCCTTGCCGACGAGGTGCAGGTCGGTTTCGGCCGCGTCGGCAGTCATATGTGGGCGCACGAGCTGCAGGGCGTGGTGCCCGACATCGTCACCATGGGCAAGCCGATCGGTAACGGCCACCCGATGGCCGCCGTCGTCACCACAGAGGCGATCGCCGCCTCGTTTGCCAACGGCATGGAGTATTTCAACACCTTCGGCGGCAACCCGGTTTCGGCCGAAATCGGCCTTGCCGTGCTCGATGTCATCCGCGACGAGCGGCTGATGCATCATTGCCGGGTCGTCGGCGACCGGCTGATGGATGGCGCGCGGGCGCTCGCCAGCAAGCATGCGATCATTGGCGACGTCCGCGGCCACGGTCTCTTCAACGGCATCGAACTGGTGCGCGATCGCGAGACATTGGAGCCGGCAGCACGCGAACTCGATTTCGTCATCGCCGAGATGAAGCGGAAATATCGGATCCTGCTCAGCAGCGAGGGGCCGCACCACAATGTGCTGAAGGTTAAGCCTCCGGCGCCCTTCAGCGCCGAGGATTGCGACCGCTTCCTCAACGCGCTCGATGAAACGCTCGGACGTCTAAGCGTCTGAGACAAAAGACTAAAAACGGCCGCCCCGAGCGGCCGCTTTTTATTGCTTACGGCCCTCAACAGCAAAATCGGATCGACGCAATTTTCTGCTTTACAAGAAAGTTAAACGTTTTTATCGTGCATATAAACGTTTAACTAAGCGCATAGCTCGTGCCGGTGGCCTCTGCTAAGCGCTTGCCGGCAGGGAGGGCCCGTTGGCAGCGATCCGTATCGAAAATTTGCGCAAAGGCTTTGGTTCGCTCGAAGTCTTGAAGGGTATCAACCTCGATATCGCCGACGGCGAGTTCGTGTGCTTCCTCGGCCCGTCGGGTTGCGGCAAGAGCACGCTGCTTCGCTCCATTGCCGGGCTTGAGGATCTGGATGGCGGCTCCATCCGCCTCGGCGAGCGCGACATCACCGACGTCTCCTCGGCCAAGCGCGACATCGCCATGGTCTTCCAGAACTACGCACTCTATCCGCACATGAACGTGCGCAAGAACTTGTCCTTCGGCCTGGCGCTGAACGGCATGAAGCGCGACGAGATCGACCGCCGCGTCGACAATGCCGCCGACATCCTGCGCATCAAGGAGCTGCTTGCCCGCAAGCCGCGCCAGCTTTCCGGCGGTCAGCGCCAGCGCGTGGCGATCGGCCGCGCCATCGTGCGCGAGCCGAAGCTGTTCCTGCTCGACGAGCCGTTGTCGAACCTCGATGCCGGCTTGCGCGTCACCATGCGCGTCGAGCTTGCGGCACTGCATGAACGTCTCGGCGTGACGATGATCTACGTGACCCACGACCAGGTCGAGGCGATGACGCTGTCTGATCGTGTCGTGGTGCTCGACAAGGGCAAGGTCAGCCAGTTCGGTACGCCGCTCGAACTCTTCTACCAGCCGGCCAATCTGTTCGTTGCCGGCTTCATCGGTTCGCCGCGCATGAACTTCGTCACGACCGAAGTGACCGGGCAGGTCGATACATCGGTGACGCTCAACGGCGGCGGTCTCGCCCATCCGCTCAAGCTCGAGATGCTGGCCGCAGCCCCGATTGCCAAAGCCAAATCCGTCACGCTCGGCATTCGCCCCGACAAGATCGAGCTGGTCTCGGCCGAAGAAAGCCATCTCGTCGGCGACGTGCGCCTGGTCGAGCGGCTAGGCACCGAAAGCCACGTCCATATCAGCCTTGAGAACGGCGGCGACATGACCGCTGTCGTCCGCGGCACGCATCCGGTTTCCGCCCGCGAGCGCGTGCACCTGCGCCTGCCGGCAGAACATTGCCATCTGTTCGACGGCGACGGCCAGGCGGTCGCGCGCAGGCTCGATGCCGAGACGCAGGCGCTGATCAATCAGGAAAAGGCGCAGCGGGTCGCGTAACCCGAATGAGGAGGAGAAGCATGCTCAACAGGAAGTCCATCATCGGCTCGCTGATGGTTCTGGCAATGGCCGGAGCCGCCACGGCCCGCGCGGAAGAAGTGCTGCGTTTTGCAACCTGGGACACGGACGAAAGCCTGGCGATCCAGCAGGAAATCGCCAAGAAGTTCGAAGAAAAGCACCCGGGCGTGAAGGTCCAGGTCGAGCCCTATGCGGATGGTTACGATCAGAAGCTGATCGCCGCGTTCGGCGCCGGCAACCCGCCTGACGTTATGTATATGTGGAACTTCCCGCAATACTACACGTCGCTGAAGCCGCTGGACGATCTGATCGCCAAGGATGCGGCCGAGCTCAAGCCGGACGACTTTCCGAAGGGCCTGATGAACACTGTTCGTGTCGAGGGCAAGACCTACGGCATGCCGTCGGGCTTCACCACCCAGGTGGTGTTCTACAACAAGGACATGTTCGCCAAGGCCGGCGTCGAGGAGCCGAAGGACGGCTGGACCTGGGACGACCTGCGCGCCAAGGCGGCCAAGTTCCGCGACGAGCCGAACAAGGTCTATGGCTTCGCCGTCGACGCCAAGCCGGACCCCTATGACTTCGAACAGTTCCTCTGGTCGAACGGTACCAAATACATCTCCGACGACGGCAAAAAGATCGACGGCTACATGAACAGCGATGCGGCAGCGCAAGTGCTCGACATGTTCGCCGACATGGCCAAGAAGCAGGAAGCGATCACGCTGAACCTCGGCGACGACACAACCGGCAGCACGCTCTTTAAGGGCGGCAAGATCGCCATGTTCCAGAGCGCCATGTGGTCGAAGTCCGGCATCGATGCTTCAGGCATCAAGTATGGCGTCGCGTCGCTGCCGAAGTTCGGCGACAAGACCGCCCATTCGGCGCTCGGCGTCTCGGCGATCTCGATCGCCAAGGACGCGACCCATCCGGATCTCGCCTGGGAATTCGTCAAATTCTTCTCCTCACCCGAAGCTGTCGCCATGCGCGTCAACGACCTGCCGGTGCGCACCAGCGTTGCGGAAGAAAAGGGCATGACCAAGGACCCGATCTACAAGCCCTTTTTCGACATTCTCGCGACCTCGAACACCGAGACCCACGCGTTCCTGAAGAACGCCAACTGGGGCAAGGTCCAGGACAATCTCGCTCGCGCAATCGAGGCGACGATGATCGACCAGGGTAACGCCAAGCAGCATCTCGACGATGCGGTCAACCGCTCGAAGCGGCTGATGAAGTAAGAAAAGGGAGTACGGGGAGATGGATATGACCTATGCCGGTGCAGAGCCAAAGGTGGCAAGGCGCAAGCGCTCCGCCATCGCGCGCTATGCAGCGCCCTATCTGTTCATCTCCCCGTGGATCCTCGGGTTCCTGTTCTTCACGCTTGGTCCGCTCGTCTTCTCGCTGACGATGAGCTTCTACGACTGGCCGGTTGTCGGCGAGCGCAGCTTCGTCGGGCTCGAAAACTATCGTTCCATGCTGTTCGAGGACCCGCAGTTCTGGGAAAGCCTGTGGATCACGGTGAAGTTTGCGGCGATCTATGTGCCGTTCAACATCGTCATGTCGTTCCTTTTGGCGCTGATGCTGCATCACATCACCTTTGCCAGCGGCTTCTTCCGCACCGCCTTCTACCTGCCGAGCGTCATTTCCGGCGTCGCCCTGGTGACGATTTGGAGCTGGATCTACAGCAGGGAATACGGTCTTCTGAATTTCATGCTGTCCTTCGTCGGCATCGACGGACCGAACTGGCTCGGCGATCCGAACCTTGCGATCGTCGCAATCATCATCGCCAGCCTCTGGGGCCTCGGCGGCACCATGCTGATCTTGCTCACCGGCCTGAAAGCCATCCCGAAGGAACTCTACGAGGCGGCGACCGTCTCCGGCGTTCCCGGCTGGGCGCAGATGGTGTTCATCACCCTGCCGATGCTCGGTCCGATGCTGCTCTTCACTTTCATTACCTCGATCATCTCGGCCTTCCAGCAGCTGACGATCGCGCTTCTCTTGACCAAGGGCGGACCGCTCGGCTCCACCTATTTCTTCGCCATGTACATCTACGACAACGCCTTCAAGTACTTCGACATGGGCTACGCCGCCGCCGGCTCCTGGGTGATGTTCATCATCGTGCTCATGCTCAGCCTCGGCGTCATGCGCTGGTCGGCCGCCTGGGTCTATTACGAAGGCGAAGTTCGCCAGAACGATGGAGAGAACAATGCGTAAGACGCTGCTCTATTCCACGCTCATCCTGCTCTCGGCGCTGTTCATCGCGCCGTTCTACTGGACCTTCATGACGGCGATCAAAAGCTCCGCCGAGCTTTACCAGTTCCCGCCGGTCTTCTGGCCGTCCGAATGGCATTGGGAGAACTTTGCCGCCGCCTGGAACAAGCAGCCATTCGGCACCTACCTCACCAACTCACTGATCGTGGTGGTGCTGTCGACGATCGGCCAGCTGATCTCCTCGTCGCTGGTTGCCTATGGTTTTGCCCGCTTCCGCTTTCCCGGTCGCGATCCGCTGTTCATCCTGCTGCTGGCGACCATGATGATCCCTTGGGACGTGAAAATGATCCCGCTCTACATGGAGTTCAACCTGCTCGGCTGGATCAACACGCTGAAGCCGCTGATCGTGCCGGCCTACTTTGCCGACGCCTTTTTCGTCTTCCTGCTCCGGCAGTACATCATGACCGTGCCGATGGAGATCGACGAGGCCGCGCGCATGGATGGCGCCAACGCCTTCGACATCTACTGGCGCATCCATCTGCCGCTGATGATGCCGGCGCTGGTGCTGGTCGGCACCTTCCACTTCATGAACGCCTGGAACGACTATCTTGGCCCGTTGATCTTCCTCAACGACCAGTCGAAATACACGCTGACGCTCGGCCTCTCGATGTTCAAGGGATTGCACGAGGTGGACGTGACCTCGATCGCCGCGATCACCGTCATCCTCTGCCTGCCGCCACTCGCGCTGTTCTTCGTCGCCCAGCGCTACATCATGGATGGCGCGGTCGGATCGTCGGTGAAGGGATAACGGCATGCTGTTCGATATCGACTTCGTGCCCTTCAGCCGCAGAGGCCGGTTCCTGACGCTCTCGATGATGCGGGTGCCGGGCCGCGATGGCGAGCGCGCGCTTTATCTGCGCCATGTCGCCGGCGGCGACGAACGGCCGTCGCTCGGGCGTCTCTGCCGCGTCGAGTTTCTCGATGCTGATGGCGAGACCATGGCGCCTGTGCTCGTGCTTTCACCGGAGCGGCTCGACGCCCGCGTCGGCGAAGGAGAAGTCACCTTCGTCATCGGCGAAGGGGAAAGGCTGCACGTCGCCGGCAAGAAGGCGGGCGTCCGCTTCCATCTCGAAGGATCGCGCTACGACTACGTCTACCGCACGCCGAAGGGCGAGGATTGCCTGGTCGCCGCGGTCGAGAACGTCAAGTTCATCCCCCGGGCGATCGCTGGCGAGCTGAAGGTCACCGGTGCCTGGCAGCGCGATCATTCGGAAGACGTCTCCTTCGCCTTCTCCAGCGCGGGAGCCTTCGAGGGCAATGTCGATTTCTTCCGCACCGTGCCGCCAGTCGATCGGCCCGGGCGTTTCGCCGAGGCTCTTTCAGGCGCCGCGGCCGAATTCGCCGAATGGCACACACGCGGTCCCAAGGGCGTCGCAGGCCAGGACGAGGCGCATCGTCTCGCGAGCTATCTGCTCTGGGCTAACGGCGTGCCCGCCGGCGGTGCGCTGACGCGGCCGGCGATCTATATGTCCAAGAACCACATGATCAACATCTGGAGTTGGGATAACGCCTTTTCCGCCCTCGGCGTCGCCGCCTTCGACCCGGATCTCGCCTTCGACCAGTTCGCGGCGATCTTCGATCACCAGGATGCCTCCGGCCTGCTGCCTGACTATATCAACGACCGCGACGTGCTCTTCGCTTTTACCAAGCCGCCTGTGCACGGCTGGGCGGTATCGTTGATTTCGGCTGCCGACCCGTCTTTCCTCACGGCAGAGCGCAAGTCTTACCTGCGCGATGCCATCGGCCGCCAGGTCGACTACTGGCTGACTCATGGCCGCAAGGATGCGGCGAGCCTGCCGTCCTATTTCCACGGCAACGACAGCGGCTGGGACAACGCCACCTTCTTTGCCGAAGGCGGCCCGGTGATCTCGCCGGACCTGCCGGTTTTCCTGGTCCTCGCCTGCGAGACGCTCGCGAACCTGCTGGAGGAAGACGCGGAGCGTCAGGCGATGTGGCGCCGCAAGGCGGATGAGCTGCAGACCCTGCTGTTCGAACGTCTGTGGACCGGCGAGACTTTTGGCGCGCGGCTCGCCGCGGATCCGGAGCGGATCCTGCCGGGAGACAACCTCATCCAGTTCATGCCGCTGCTCTTGGGCGCGCGACTGGTGCCTGAGATGCGCGAGAAGCTCGTTGCAAGACTCGTTGCTGGCGGCTTCATCACCGAATGGGGACCGGCGACGGAGAGCCCGCTCAGTTCCTTCTACGAGGACGACGGCTATTGGCGCGGGCCGATCTGGGCGCCGACCACGCTTCTGCTCTGGGACGGTCTTCGCCGGCAAGGGCAGATTGAACTTGCGCATGAAGTCGCGGAAAAGTTCTGTTCACTTGCCAGCAAAAGCGGTATGGCCGAAAACTTCGATGCGCGCTCGGGGAGGGGGCTTCGCGATCGGGCATTCGCCTGGACATCCGCAGTCTATCTTCAGCTGGCGGCATCGCTCAGCCGACCCAAATCATCGTGATCTAGCAACCCGTGACGAGCCGAGACGCCATGCAGAGACCGACGATCAAGACCATCGCGCAGGAGACGGGGCTTTCCATCGCCACCGTGTCCAAGGCCCTGAAGCATTCGCCTCAGGTTCGCCCGGAAACGCGCGCGATCGTGATCGAGGCGGCGACACGCGTAGGCTACGAACTGAACATGCATGGCGTGCAGCTGCGCACCGGCAAGACCTATCAGGTCGCCGCAATCATGACGGCGCCGGGCCCGAAACAGAACGAATGGGAAGGCGTCGAATACGCCCAGCTCCTGAGCGGCATTTCCTGGGCGCTGGAAGACAGCCCCTATCGCGTTTCGCTCTATGCCGTTCGCAATTTCGAGGAAAGTCAGGCGGTCATCAAGCAGATCGTGTCGCTGAAGAAGGCCGACGGCATCATCATTTCGGGCACTCGCGCCGACGACCCGCGCATCCGCACCATGCAGGCGGCGGACTTTCCTTTCGTCACCTACGGCACCAGCATCCACAACGCGCCGCATGCCTATGTCGATGCCGACAACGAGCAGATGATCCGGGTGTCGATGGCGCGGCTGGTCGAGCGCGGCCATCGCCGTATCGCACTGCTCAACCCGCTCTCGGAATTGAGCTATGGCATCACCCGGCTCGAAGCTTACAAGCGTGCCCTTGAAGTCGCTGGCCTGCCCTACGATCCGGCCCTCGTTGCCCACGGCCGGCTGACGCCCGCCTTCGGCCGCGAAAACGTGCTGACGATGTCGGAGCTCAGCAATGCGCCGACCGCCTATATCTGCGCCAATGAAGCCTCGGCGCTCGGCGCCTTCTCCGGCTTTCACGAGCGCGGGCTAGTGCATGGGCGTGATGCGGTGATCAATGCCACCGACGACCTCAATGTCAGCCAGTATTTCGCGCCGCCGATCACCACCTATTACCTGCCGATCAGCGAACCGAGCAGCCTGCTCGGTGCCTATATCCTGAGGCGCATGGAGGGCGAGCCGCCGGAGGCGCTGCAGACGCTCCTGATGCCAAACCTCATCGAACGCTGCGACGATCGCTTGAACCCGAACCGTTGACGAACTTTTCGCCCGATTAGGGCGCCCTTTCATGTTCTTGAATATAAACGTTTATATTCAAGACGAGACAGACAAAACCCGAGGCTGGAACCAACCGGCCGAATGAAATGACGAAGGACCGGACCCCCGTGCACATGCCCCTGACGAGATCGAACCGCTTCAACGCCAAAGAGCAGCAGACCGACATGCTGGAACTCGGCGTCTGCTACTATCCAGAGCAGTGGCCGCGCGCGAAGTGGGAGGAGGACGCGCGCCGCATGGTCGAGCTCGGGCTTGCCTGGGTGCGCATCGGTGAATTCGCCTGGGCGAAGATCGAGCCGAGGTCGGGTGAGTTCCATTGGGAATGGCTGGACGAGGCGATCGAAGTGCTCGGCAATGCCGGCCTCAAGGTGATCCTCGGCACGCCGACCGCCGCCCCGCCGAAGTGGCTGATCGATCGCTATCCGGATATCCTGCCCGTCGACGTCAAGGGCGTGGTGCGCAAGTTCGGTGCCCGCCGTCACTACTGCTTTTCCAGCCGCCGCTACCGCATCGAAGCGGCGCGCATCTCGCAAGCCATGGCCGAGCGCTACGGCGATAATGCCTTCGTGCACGCCTGGCAGACGGATAACGAATATGGCGACCACGACACGATCTACAGCTATTCCGACGAGGCGCTGCGCGCCTTCCGCGAATGGCTGGCTGAGCGCTACGGCACGGTCGAGGAACTGAACCGGGCTTGGGGCACGGCATTCTGGGCAATGAACTATCTGAGCTTCGACGAGGTCGAACTTCCCAACAATCTTGTGGAAGAGCCGAGCCCGACTCATATCGTCGACTATATCCGCTTCTCCTCCGACCAGGTGAAGAGCTTCAACAAGGCGCAGGTCGATATCATCCGCAAACACTCGCCGGGCCGTCCGGTGACGCACAATTTCATGTCGCAAAATACCGATTTCGATCACTACAAGGTCGGCGAGGACATCGATATCGCGTCGTGGGACGTCTATCCGATGGGTGGACTGCTCAACGGCCGTCTCTCCTCCGAAGACAAGGGCCGTTACCTCCGCGTCGGCGATCCGGATCAGCCGGCCTTCAACCACGATCTCTACCGCGCCGTCGGCAACGGTCGCGTCTGGGTGATGGAGCAGCAGCCGGGTCCGGTGAACTGGGCTTCGCACAACCAGTCGCCGGCCGACGGCATGGTCCGGCTCTGGACCTGGCTCGCCTATGCCCATGGCGTCGACATGGTTTCCTATTTCCGCTGGCGCCAGGTGCCGTTTGCGCAGGAACAGTTCCATGCCGGACTGCTCTTGCCGAACAGCGAGGCGGACCAGGGATATCTCGAAGTTGCGCAGGTCGCCGAGGAGATGAAGCGGCTGCCGAAGGGCGAGCGCCGCGAGAAGGCCAAGCTCGCGATCCTGCTCGACTATAATTCGCGCTGGGCGACCCGGGCGCTGC
This sequence comes from Ensifer sp. Root278, assembly GCF_001429285.1. GTDB lineage: Bacteria > Pseudomonadota > Alphaproteobacteria > Rhizobiales > Rhizobiaceae > Ensifer. Next base: position 95,358 of record NZ_LMJJ01000023.1, on the reverse strand, counting down.
CGCAGGGCCGCACCTATCTGGCGTCGCAGATCGCGCTCGACTGGTACTCGACCGTCGCTCGCTTCGGCGTCGACGTCGACATCATCGGCCAGCACTCGGATCTCGAGGGCTACCAGTTGGTGCTGGCGCCCGACCTCGTAATTCCGGATCAGGCGTTCGTTCAGAACCTAGCCGCTTCCGGCGCCAAGGTTCTGTTCGGACCGCGCAGTGGAAGCAAGACCGAGGATATGCACATTCCCGAAGGCTTGCCGCCAGGGCCGCTCGCCTCGCTGATCGACGTCAGCGTCGCGCGCGTCGAGTCGCTTCCGGAGTTTCATGCCGAGAGCGTGCTTTACGGCAACGAGACTTACCCGGCTGGCGTCTGGCGCGAGACGGTCAGGACCAGAGAGAGCGTGCTTGCGACCTTCGAGGGTGACTACCGCAATGGTGCCCCGGCGCTAGTCGGCAACGACAAGGCGCGGTATCTGGCAACCGCGGCACGCGGTGAATTCTTGAGCAAGGTGATCGGCGATGCGCTTGGTTGGGCTTCGGTCGAGGCGCTCGCAGATCTCGGCGATCTGCGCATCACCCGTCGCGGCAAGCTTACCTTCGCCTTCAACTACGGCAAGACGGCCGTCGACGTGCCGGCAGCGGCCGGTGCGACCTTCCATGTCGGCGGCCGCAGGCTCGATCCGGTCGACGTCGCGATCTGGACGGAGTGATAGGGAAGCGGGCAACAGACCCGCTTTCCAACCGATCTCGCTCGTCACGCCGTGCATAGATCCGGGTGCGCGGTGTGGCGACGATGGCCTGTTTTGGCGCGAGACTCATGTCCGGGTCGGCTTCGACCTGAGGATGCGATGAGTGGCAGCCAGCGCAGAGGAGAATGCTCGCTCCGACCGGACGTGGGTGGCGCGCCGATATCTGCTGCCTGAAAAACGGTGCCCAGAAAGCGAGCTGACTGCATCCGGATAGGCGAAAGATGAGAACGGATCTCCGGCAAGCCTTTGAAGACGCGGGTATATGAGACTGGCACAGGCTTTGCATTCCTGTCTTGTATGCAAGATAGAGCAGCACCGACGTTCCATAATCCGATCGAGAAGGCCATCGTCTCCGGCATCCTCTCGGGCCGCATAAAGCCCGGCACACGGCTCAGCGAGAACCAACTGGCCTCTCTCTTCGGCGTGTCGCGGACTCGTGTGCGCGAAGCGATGATGCGCCTCGAGACACGCTGCATCGTTCATGTCAGCCCGCGTAGAGGCTGGTTCGTCGCGGAACCGTCTGCCGAAGAGGCGACGATGGTCTACGGCGCGCGACGCGTCATCGAAGCTGGGCTGCTGCGCAGCATGCGGCGGCTGGCGGAGAGCGGCCGCGACAGGCTGCATGCCCACCTTGCCGAAGAGAAAGCGGCGATCGAAGCCGACGATCGCCAGCGCCTCACCTGCCTGATGGGCGATTTCCATATTCGTGTGGCCGAATTGGCGGATAACGCCGTTCTCATCGAGATCCTTCGCGATCTCACGGCCAGAACCATTCTGATCTCGATGCTCTATCAGTCGGATTTTCACGCCGTGCAATCCCACCTCGGGCATTGCCGCATCGTCGAAGCGATGGAGCAAGGGGATTTTTCGAAAGCAGCCGCGCTTTCCGTCGAGCACCTGGACGAGGTGGAGACCGGGCTGGACCTGACGCAACACCCCGATCCCCTGGCCGACCTCCGGCGGTCGCTCGCGCTTCCTCCCCAGACCGTGACCCCGCCGTCAAGGACGTCACGCAGCAAAACACCGCGAACCCAAAAAGGAGAATGACCCAATGCTCGCAAGACGACTGTTCATAGCCATGGCGGCGATGGCCGCCACCATCGGCTTCGGCTCGGTTTCCCACGCCGACGCGCTTGGCGATATCACGTCCCGCGGCACGCTTCGCGTTGCCGTTCCCCAGGATTTTCCGCCTTTTGGTAGCGTTGGCACGGACATGGCGCCAATGGGCTATGACGTCGACATGGCCAATCTGATCGGCGACAAGCTCGGCGTGAAGGTCGAGCTGGTACCGGTCACTAGCGCGAACCGGATTCCCTATCTGCAGACAAACAAGGTCGACCTGGTGATTTCGAGCCTCGGCAAAAATCCAGATCGGGAAAAGGTCATCGATTTCTCCGCCGCCTATGCCCCCTTCTTCAATGGCGTGTTCGCGCCCGCGGAACTCGGGGTCACCAAGCCGGAGGAACTTACAGGCAAGGTCGTAGGCGTCACGCGCGGCGCGGTCGAAGACCTGGAACTGACCAAGATCGTGCCGGCCGATACCGTCATCAAGCGTTATGAAGACAACAACGGCACCATCTCTGCCTTCCTGTCCGGGCAGGTCGAGGCGGTTGCAACCGGCAACGTGGTGGCCGCTGCCATTCTCGCCAAGAACCCACCGAAGCGTCCGGAGCTGAAGTTCCTTATCAAGAACTCGCCCTGCTATATCGGGCTCAGCAAGGAGCAACCCGCCCTTCTCGAAAAGGTCAATGGCATCATCGCCGCCGCCAAGGCCGACGGCTCGCTGAACGCCATTGCGCAGAAGTGGCTCGGCACCGACCTGCCGACAGATCTCTGATCAACCGTCGCCGCGCCGTCTCGCCGCAGTGCGGGACGGCGCCACTGGATGTTCGTCAAACCAGGGGTGCATCTTGAATTACCATTTCGAATTTGGCTGGCTGCTCGAATATTATCCTCAGATTGGCAAAGGGATAGGCATCACCGCTGAACTGATCGCGGTTGGCGCAGTCGCCGGTATTTCGCTCGGAATCTGCTGCGCCTGGGTGAGGGCGCTTGGTCCGGCCTGGCTAAAGCCGGTGGTCGCAGCCTATGTCGAGCTGATCCGCAACACGCCATTCCTGATCCAGCTTTTCTTCGTCTTCTTCGGCCTCCCATCGTTGGGCCTGCAGCTCAGCGAATTGCAAGCCGCCAATATCGCCATGATCGTCAATCTCGGGGCCTATAGTTGCGAGATTATTCGAGCCGGCATTCAGGCGACGCCAAGGGGCCAGTTTGAAGCTGGCGCCAGTCTCGCCATGACTCGCTTCGAGACCTTTCGACATGTCATTCTGGTGCCGTCGCTTCAGCGCATCTGGCCCGCCCTGTCATCCCAAGTGGTCATCGTCATGCTCGGCTCCGCCGTCGTGTCGCAGATCGCTGCCGAAGACCTGACCTTCGCCGCCAACTTCATCCAGTCGAGAACTTTCCGCGCATTCGAGGCTTACATCGTTTCCACGATCATCTACCTCGCGTTGGCGATCTTGCTTCGCCAAGCGCTGGCGATCATCGGCGGGTTCATTTTCCCACGGAGGACCGCGCGATGATCGAGTTCACCCTTTGGGATATATTGCGCAACCTGCTGCTCGCAACTCGCTGGACGGTCGTCCTTTCGCTCGTCTCTTTCCTGGGCGGTGGCATCGTCGGGCTCGCTTTGCTTTTCCTGCGCATCAGCAAACGCAAATCGCTGCGATCGCTCGCCAAATATTACATTGAGCTGTTTCAGGGCACGCCGCTCCTGATGCAGCTCTTCATCGCCTTCTTCGGGCTCGGCCTATTTGGCATCGACGTACCGGCCTGGCTTGCTGCAGGATTGGCGCTGGTCCTCTGGACCGCGGCCTTCCTGGGCGAAATCTGGCGCGGTTGTGTCGAGGCGGTCGCCAAGGGGCAATGGGAGGCCTCCGCCAGCCTCGGCATGGGCTGGCTGCAACAGATGCGTTACGTCATCCTGCCGCAGGCGATGAAAGTCGCCGTTCCGCCGACCGTCGGCTTTTCGGTGCAGGTCATAAAGGGTACCGCGCTGACCTCGATCATCGGCTTTGTCGAACTGTCGAAGGCCGGCACTGTCGTCACCAACGCCACCTTCCAGCCCTTCACCGTCTACGGCCTCGTGGCCCTCATCTATTTCGCGCTCTGCTGGCCCCTGTCGAAGAGCAGCCAGATCCTCGAAAGGAAGCTCAATGTCGCTCATCGAAATCACTGAAGTCCGCAAGAGTTATGGCGCGACGGAAGTGTTGAAAGGCATCAATCTTGATGTCGCGTCAGGCGAAGTCATTGCCATCATTGGCAAGAGCGGTTCGGGTAAATCGACGCTGCTTCGCTGTATCAATGGCCTTGAGACGATCAACAGAGGCTCGATTTCAGTTGCGGGTGCGCAGCTCCTGGACGACGAGGTGCATCTGAAGGCGCTGCGGTTGAAGGTCGGAATGATCTTTCAACAGTTCAATCTTTTTCCTCATCAGACGGTCGGTGGCAACGTTATGCTGTCGCAGACGGTCGTGAAAAAGACGCCGAAGCCAGAGGCGGAGGCGATCGCCCGCAAGATGCTGGAGCGCGTCGGCCTCGCACACAAGTTCGACGCCTATCCCGACGAGCTTTCAGGCGGGCAGCAGCAGCGCGTGGCAATTGCACGCGCGCTTGCCATGCAGCCGATCGCGCTGCTTTGTGACGAGATCACCTCGGCGCTGGACCCGGAGCTGGTCTCGGAAGTCCTGGCGGTTGTGCGCGAACTTGCCGCCGAGGGCATGACGCTGCTAATGGTGACGCATGAGATGAAATTCGCACGCGACGTCTGCTCGCGGGTCGTGTTCATGCATCAGGGCCGTGTCCACGAAGTCGGGCCGCCGGAAGAGGTTTTCGCCCGTCCGCAGACACCGGAACTGAAACAGTTTCTCGGCCTTCATTGAGAGGCCGAGCCAACCGGGGTCCCGCGTCGCAGCTTGGCGCGGCGGCTAGACGCGCTCCAATGCCACCGCGATCCCCTGGCCGACGCCAATGCACATGGTGGACAGCGAATAGCGCCCGCCGGTTTCGTGCAGCTCCAAGGCCGCCGTGCCGGTGATGCGCGCGCCGGACATGCCGAGCGGATGGCCGAGTGCGATGGCGCCGCCGTTGCGGTTGACGCGCGCATCGTCGTCGGCGATGCCGAGGTCGCGCAGCACGGCAAGGCCCTGCGACGCGAAGGCTTCGTTGAGTTCGATGACGTCGAACTGCGACTGCTTGAGGCCGAGGCGCGCCATCAGCTTCTTCGATGCGGGGGCCGGGCCCATGCCCATGATGCGCGGCGGTACGCCAGCGGTCGCGCCGCCCAGAATGCGAGCGATCGGCCGCAGCCCATATTTCTTAACTGCTGCTTCCGACGCGATGATCAGGGCGGTCGCGCCATCGTTGACGCCGGAGGCATTGCCGGCCGTCACCGTACCGCCTTCCTTCTTGAAAGGCGTGCCAAGCTTGGCGAGCGCCTCCATCGTCGTTGCGCGCGGGTGTTCGTCGCGGTCGACGACGACAGGCTCGCCCTTGCGCTGCGGGATCGTCACCGAGACGATCTCCTTTGCCAGCCGGCCATTGCCTTGAGCGGCAGCAGCCTTCGCCTGGCTGCGGACGGCAAAGGCGTCCTGGTCTTCGCGGCTAACGTGAAAATCCGCCGCGACGTTCTCGCCGGTCTCGGGCATGGAGTCGACGCCGTACTGCTTCTTCATGAGCGGGTTGACGAAACGCCAGCCGATCGTCGTGTCGTAGATCTCGGCGTTGCGCGAGAAGGCGGTATCCGCCTTCGGCATGACGAAGGGTGCGCGCGACATGCTCTCGACGCCGCCGGCGATCATCAACTCGGCTTCGCCCGACTTGATCGCCCGCGCTGCAGCGATCACCGCATCCATACCGGAACCGCAGAGCCGGTTGATCGTCGTGCCGGACACGCCGACCGGCAGGCCGGCGAGCAGCAACGACATGCGCGCGACGTTGCGGTTGTCCTCGCCCGCCTGGTTGGCGCAGCCAAAGATCACGTCATCGACCGCGTCCCAGTCGACATCGGTGTTGCGTTCGAGGAGTGCCTTGAGTGGGATCGCGCCGAGGTCGTCGGCTCGCACCGAGGAGAGTGAACCGCCGAAGCGGCCGATCGGGGTGCGGATGTAGTCGCAGATGAATGCCTCGGCCATTACGCAGCCTCCTTGTCGCCCTGATGCGCCTTCTTGGTGCGGGCATTGATGTCGCGAAGGGTTGTCAATTCCAGTTCCGTCGGCTCTGGCGTCTCGATCACATGCGCGGCGAACTTGATCGCCCAGCCGCAGTTCTCGACGATCTGCTCGCGGGTCACGCCCGGGTGGATCGAAACGACCGTCAGTTCTTTCGTCTCTGGATCCGGTTCCAGGATGCAAAGATCGGTGATGACGCGGGTCGGTCCCTTGGTCTTCATGCCCAGCCGCTCGCGCTGATCGCCGCCCTCGCCATGGCCCATGGAGGTGATGAACGGCAGCTTCTCGACGAAGCCGCGCTTCGACAGTGCCATGGTGATGAAGATGCGGCCGCAATTGGAAGCGATCTCCGGAGCGCCGCCGCCGCCGGGCAGCCGCACCTTCGGATGGTCATAGGGGCCGACGACCGTGGTATTGAGGTTGGCGAACCTGTCGATCTGGGCGCCGCCGAGGAAGCCGGTGGTGATGCGGCCGCCCTGCAGCCAGTAGCGGAACATCTCAGGCACCGAGACAGTGAAAAGTGCCGTGTCACAGAGTTCGCCGTCGCCGATCGAAAGCGGCAGCACGTCCGGCTTGGTTCCGACCGTACCGCTCTCGTAGATCAAGGTGATATCCGGCGCATGCGTCAGCCGCGCGACGTTGCAGGCGGCAGAAGGCGCGCCGATGCCGACAAAGCAGACATCGTCATTGGAGAGCGCCCGCGCGGCAGCGATGGTCATCATTTCGGTGGGGGTGAAGTCGCTCATTCTATCCTCCCTTTAGGCCGCTCTTGCCGGCTTGGTGCCGGCATGCTTGGCGAAGTCTTCCGGCTTGGCGTCGAGCACGTTTTCCTTGATCCATGCGGTGAAGCTGTCGCGGTCGCGGGCGATCTCGTCCCAGCCGATGTAGAAGGCGTTGGAACGCGGGTAGTAGCCGTGCGCATAGGATGGGAAGGCGCCGCCCGGGACTTGGGCAACTGATGTAACCGCCCAGCCCGGGAGCACGAGGGAGTTGGGAGATGGCGGGTTGAGTTCGTCGACGATCTCCTCGACCGTGACGATCGAGCGCTTGGCCGCGAGAACGGCTTCCTTCTGCACGCCGACGATGCCTTCGATCAGCACGTTGCCCTTCCTGTCGGCGCGCTGGGCGTGAATGATCGTCACATCAGGGCGGATCGCCGGCACGGCGGCGAGCACCTCGCCGGTGAAGGGGCAGGTGACCGACTTGATGTTGGGGTTCACTTTCGGCAGGTCGGCGCCGATGTAGCCGCGCAGCGTCGCGAAGGGCAGGTTGGCAGCACCCGCCTCATAGGCGTTGGCCATGGCCGCATGGGAATGTTCCTCGATCTCCAGCGGACGCGGCCACTGGTTTTCGACAGCATCACGGAAGCGGTGTAGCGAGCCGACGCCCGGATTGCCGCCCCAGGAGAACTTCATGCCACGCGCAGCACCGACGCCAATCAATTGGTCGTAGAGAATGTCAGGCGTCATGCGCACGAGATAGAGATCCTTGCGGCCCTGGCGGATCACCTCATGGCCCGCGGCATAGGGGATCAGGTGGGTGAAGCCTTCCATGGCGACGGTGTCGCCATCCCTGACATTGTCGCCGACGGCCTCTGCGAGCGAAACGATCTTCGCCATGTTTCCTCTCTTCGCTGCTGTTTGGTGCGCCTGCGGCCTGTCGGGCGGCGGGGCGGCTTGCTCTCTTCCGCATGCCAATAAGCGCCGATCGAACCGAACCGTCAAATATTTTGTGCGATATTTGACTTTTGTTCGTATATCGCACAAAATGCCGGCGGATAGATCGAGGGATGTCAGATGCGAGAAACGGATTTCGTCAGCGGCTTTGCGCGAGGGCTGACGGTGATCGAAGCCTTCGACGAGACCCGTCCGAAGCTGTCGATCGCCGAGGCGTCGAAGATCACGGGCCTTGACCGGGCGACCGTCAGACGGTCGCTTCTGACGCTCTCCGAGCTCGGCTATGCCGACTACGACGGCAAGTTCTTCGCGCTGACGCCAAAGATCCTGAGATTGGGCCATGCCTATCTCTCGGCGACGCCGCTGCCGACAATCATACAGCCCTACCTCGACCAGCTTTCGGATCGCGCCGGGCAGAGCGCGTCGGCCTCAGTGCTTGATGGTACCGAAATCGTCTATATTGCCCGGGCCTCGCAAAAGCGGGTGATGTCGATCAACCTGACGACTGGTTCGCGTCTACCGGCCTATTGCGCGTCGATGGGGCGGGTGTGGCTGGCGGCACTGCCGGAGCACGAGGCGCGCGAGATCCTGGCGCGTTCGAACCTGAAGGCGAACACGCCCCATACGAAAACCGATCCTGACGATTTGATCGCCGAGCTTCGTCGGGTGCGCGATCAGGGCTATGCCCTCATCGATCAGGAACTGGAACTTGGTCTCTGCTCCATCGCCGTTCCGCTCGAGAACGACCGCGGCCGGATCGTTGCGGCGCTGAACATCGGTGCGCCGGCCGCGCATGTGGCCGCAGCGGAGATGGCGGAGCGTTACCTGCCGCTGCTCAAGGAAACGCAAGCCGCGTTGCGCTTGGTCCTAAGATAGCAACTTCGCGCTCCTGCGCTTGACGTTCTGCAGCGGCGCCCTTCTTATTTCCGCTTGGCGAGTGAATTCGGGCCGGGAGTAAAGATTCATGACCGACGACACGCATCCGCCGGAAACCAAACTCACGACGACGAAGCGACGCTGGGCCGCAGACGGCAAGTTCCTGACCGGACGGATCGCCCGGCCGGAAGACGAACGCCTGCCGCCCGGCCAGCACCTGGTCAAGGATTGGCCGGTGCTCGACCTCGGCCAGCAGCCGATCATTCGGACGGAAAGCTGGCGGCTCGATGTTACCGGCCTTGTCGAGCATTCCTTGTCGCTCGGATGGGCGGCCTTCAAGGCGCTGCCACAAAGCGACAGGCTTTCTGACATGCACTGCGTCACCACCTGGTCGCGCTATGACAACCGCTGGCAGGGTGTCGCGACCCGCGACCTGCTGGATCATGTGATGCCGAAGCCCGAGGCCAGCCACGTCATGCTGACGAGCTATGACGGTTACACTGCCAACCTGCCGCTTGAAGACTTCGCCTCCGAGGACGCGATCCTGGCGACGGACTGGGAGGGGCAGCCGATCAGCCGCACCCATGGCGGACCGATGCGGCTCGTTGTTCCGCATCTCTATCTGTGGAAGAGCGCCAAGTGGCTGACGCGGATTGATTTTCGCGCGGGTGATGCCGCTGGGTTCTGGGAGAAGAATGGCTATCACATGCGTGGCGACCCGTGGCGCGAGGAGCGCTATTCGGACGACTGAGAGCCTGGCCCACCCTTACCTCAATGCTTGGGAGCCATGAGCGACTTCAGTCCTGCCAGCTGGTAGCGCCAGACGAGGTCGATCGCCGCCTGAAAGGACGGTCCGTCCTCATATTGGCCGAGCGTGTCGGCAATGGTGTCGATGGTTGGGGTAAGGCGCGCTCCAGCACGAAGGGCATCAGGGGCGACAGCGCTGCCTCGCCCTGTGTTTCGATCATGTATCGCCACGCAAGCCGGGTCATCTCGCGAAGGACGACGAGCCGCTGCTTGATCCAGAACGCCAGCAGGGCGCGCGCGTGCTCCGAGCCCCGGGCATCTGCCGTCAGTCGATGAATTGCTTCGGGACGTGTCAGGTTGCATCCTGCGGCTTCCCGCAATGCTCGTGTAATCCGCTCCCCCCAAAGTTCGGCAATAACGTTTTCAAACAAGGACGGTTGTCGATGCGGTTGGTCGTCTTGCCGATGTGGATGATGCTGTTCGGCGCGGGTTCGGGGCATGCCGACGACAAAGGGCTGTGGATTGCTGACGATCCGCAACGCACAGCACAGCACCTGTACGATCCCTGTCGTGATGGTCGGCTAAGTGACGGAAAGCCGCGCACTTGTGCCGAGATCAGGCGCATGTACGGCGGCACGAGGTGGGGCGATTGGCCGGATCCGGACCTTAGCCTGGATGCATGTTCGGACGGGCGCGTCAGCGATGGCCGCCCGCGCACATGCCGCGAGTTGCTGGAATGGATGGAGCGTAATTGATGATTTCAGAGCGCAGCTGCGCCCTTTCGAAGGCCAGGTATCTGCTAAAGCGAATACTGCGATATCTGTCCTGGCCTTTGGTGTTCTTCTCTGGACTGTTGGGTTCTTATTTTGCCTTCGCAAGCACCCACCCGATGATCGCCTTCGCGACGGTCTATGCCGCCGCGGTCTTTGTCCTGTTCCTTCTCGAACGCTACATCCCCTACGAGCGACGCTGGTTGTTGTCGGATGGCGAGACGGTAAACGACATCGGGCATACGCTGGCGACGAAGGGGTTGCTGCAACTGGCCGGGTTGATCGCCGCCGTCTTCCCCATGTACGCCGCCAACATTCTGCAGCCGCTTGCCGCGCTGAAGTTTGGATTGTGGCCCTCGGATTGGCCAATGGTGGTTCAGGTGGCGTTGGCAGTGGTGACAGCCGAACTGGGACTCTACTGGGCGCACCGCATTGCCCATGAAAAACTGTTCTTCTGGCGGTTCCACGCGCTGCACCACAGTGTCGTCCGGCTCTGGGTCATCAATACCGGCCGCTTCCACGTTGCCGATTCGCTCTTCAAGCTCGCGATGAGCCAGATCCCGCTCTATTGCCTCGGTGCGCCGCTCCACGTTTTCTGGTGGCTTGGGGCCGTTACGGCCTTCATGGGCATCCTCACCCATTGCAACGTCGATATGCGCACCGGCATTTTCGATCTCGTCTTCAGCACGCCGCGCCTTCATCGCTGGCATCATTCGAAAGACCTTCGCGAAGGCAACATGAACTACGGCGAGAACGTCGTGATCTGGGATTTGATCTTCAGGACCTACTACAACCCCAACCGTCCATCCTCGATTGATATCGGCATCAAGGGACAGATCGCACCGGGATTTCTAAAGCAACTGGCTCAGCCCTTCACCAAAGAAGGTGTCCGCCAAATTCTCGGCCGCCCAAGCCGAGGCTCGTGATGGCGAGGATGCCGTACCCGATCATCCGACCGGGTACGGCATTGAACGACTAGGAGGCAAAGGCCGGTTTGCGTGCGCCGATCCTTAAGACGTAGTAGATTGCCCCACCGATCGCGACGCCGAAAAACCAGCCGTAGGTCCCCCACCAGGCCGGCAGGATGTTCGTGAACGTCGGCAGGATCGACGAAAACATCGCCCCAATCGCAAAGGCGATGAAGGCGCTGCCGTGCCAGCCGCCCTGGAAGCGGAATTCGCCATTCTCGTGGTAAAGCGCCTCGACATCGAGCTGGCCCCTGCGGATGAGATAATAATCAACCATCATCACCCCGAAGATCGGCCCCATCGTCGAGCCGATGAAGTTGACGAAATGTGCCGCACCCGTTTCCCACGGCGCGAAGGGATAAAGGATGAGGGCAATCAGGGCGGCGATGTAGCCGCCGCGTTTGAAGTTGATCTGCCGCGGGAAGACATTGGCGAAGTCAAAGGCCGGGGACACGAAGTTTGCCACGACGTTGATGCCGAGGGTCGCGACCGCAAAGGTGAGCGCTGCGAGCAGAGCCAGGAACCAGCTGTCGAACTTCGCCGAAATCTGGTCCGGATGCAGCAGCACTTCGCCATAGACGGCAAAGGCCGCCGTCGTCGTCACGCCGGCGACCAGGCAGAAGGCGAGCAGGTTGATCGGCAGGCCCCAGAGATTGCCCTTGCGCAGCGTCTTGACATCCGTCGCGTAGCGCGAGAAGTCGCAGAAGTTCAGGTAGAGCGCGGCGAAATAGGTGATCCAGGTGGCAGCGACCGCCGCGAGTGCCGGGAAGGTGCCTGGTTCCCAGGGAACGCCCGCGTCCTTGGTCTTCTCGATGAGGACGTCGCGCGGGATTTCCGAGCCGAAGGAGAAGGTTCCCGATTTGACGACGAGATAGACGGCGAGGATCAGCATCATGACCCAGACCGCAGGGCCTGCCCAGTCCTGGAATTTGCGAACGGTCTCCATGCCGCGCTGGATGATCAGCAGCTGCAGCGACCAGACGACGACGTAGCAGATGACCTCAAGCGTCGAATGGCCGAGCATGTGGCTGTTCTGGTGGAAGACCAGCATGCCTTCGTTGCGGATGAGAAGGGCGACGATTGCGCCGGACGCGGCGGCCGTCTGTGCGCCGTACCAGAAGCAGGCGACGACCGCGCGTACGAGTGCCGGGACGTTGGCGCCGAACGTGCCGAAGGAGGCGCGCGCGAGCACGGGGAAGGGCACGCCGGTGCGCACGCCCGCATTTCCGACGAGGCTCATCAGGAAGAAGATCACCAGCGATCCGATGCCGATCGCGATGACGAAGTTCACGAAGCTGCCGCAGAGCAGAAACAGGCTTGCTGCGAGGTAATAGCCCCACAGGCTATGCACGTCGGATGTCCACACATTGAAGATGCTGAAAGCGCCCCACCGGCGTTCCTCGGCCGGTGCCAGATCCTCGTTATACAACGAGGGCGACGGATCGCGTACTGCCATGTCTTCCTCCGTATATCCTCCGGGTCCCCCTCGGACCCGAGTATTGATTCTGCTCCTGTTTTGAGTCGTTGCAAAAATCTTTTTGACCGTGGGAAGGCGAGCGGGCCTATGGCGACCAGCGGTGGGCCACGCGGCCCCTGCCAACGTCGATGAAGACGCTATCGCTGCGAGTGATTTTGTATATCCCGTTGACATATCCCGCAACCGATACCATCTTGGATATACGTAAAGCATATCCCGGAGATAGAGATGTCGGAGCAAGGCGCTGTTTTCCTCAGCAATCGTAGTCAGGCGATCCGGCTGCCGAAGGCCGTCGCGCTTCCAGAGGATGTCAAACGCGTCGATATCGTCGCGGTGGGGCGAACGCGGATCATTGCGCCCGCAGGCGAAGCCTGGGACAGTTGGTTCGATGGCGAGTCCGTAACGACCGATTTCATGACAGAGAGAGAGCAGCCGGCGCCACAGGAGCGCGAGGCTCTCTGATGCTGAAATATATGCTCGACACCAATATCTGTATTTTTACGGTGAAGAACCGGCCACAGCAGGTTCGCGAGGCGTTCAACAGGCACCACGGCCAACTGTGCATCAGCTCGATCAGTCTCATGGAGTTGATCTATGGCGCGGAAAGATCCGCCATGCCCGAGCGCAACCTTTCCGTCATAGAAGGCTTTTCTGCGCGTCTTGAGGTCCTCAACTACGATCAGGCAGCAGCGACCCATACAGGCCAGTTGCGCGCCGAACTCGCGCGCAGTGGGACGCCGATAGGCCCTTACGATCAATTGATTGCCGGTCACGCGCGATCGCAGGGCCTGATACTGGTGACAAACAACAGGCGGGAATTCGATCGTGTGCCCGGTCTCCGGGTCGAGGATTGGACGACCGCTCCTTAATCCCAGCGTCTATTGCGTCGGCGGTGCTTCTATGCGCCGAGCCTTTCCCGCTCAGCCATGCGCCAGGCGCGCGGTGTCATGCCCGTCTGGCGCAGGAAGAAGCGGGAGAAGTAGGCGGGATCGGCAAAGCCGAGGCGGAAGCTGATTTCCTGCACGCTGGCCCTGGTGAAAACGAGTTCGCGCCTCGCTTCGCCGATGAGCTTTCGCGAGATCATCTCGTGGGCGCTGAGCCCCATGATGATACGCGTTATCCGGTTCAGATGCGTCAGCGACAGGCCGAGTTCGCGGGCATAGGCGGCGGCCGGCCGATGCGAGCGGTGGTGCTGCTGCAAAAGAGCCTGGAAGCGCTGGACCCGCTGTTCGTTTTCGCTATCGGCTGTATCGTCTCGGCTGTCGCTTGCCTCGTCGAGACGTGCCGCCAGCGTCAGCACGGAGGTAAGGTAGGCATCCAGCAGGTCGGTGCGATTGCTGCGGTTGGTTTCCCATTCCCCGGCCAGACGCGTGAGGGTTGCTGCGACATAGGCCGCATCCTCGCGGCCATCGAGCCGGGTCAGATGCGGGGTCGCAAGAAAGGAGCCGAGACGACTGCGTTCCCCGGGAGTTGTCTTCAGATGCGACGCCAGGATGGTGAAGACGAAGCCGTCGATGTCGCGCGAGAAGCGGAAGCCGTGGCTGAGGGCTGGCGGAACGGTGATAACCATAGGCGGCTCGATCGTGTGCACCGCGTTGCCAAAGACCGCGTCGCCGGAGCCGCCGGCAATGTACAAGATCTGAAAGAAGCTTTCGTGGCGGTGCAGCCCGATCTCCCAGTGGTAGAGGCTGCTTCGTGACGGAATAGTCTCGCAATGCAGCCAGAAATCCGGCCGTTCGCCGGTCCGTTCGCCGTAAAGCTCATAGGTCGGAACCGTCTTCTTCATATCACGTTCCCTGAAGTCATGTTCGATTTGTGCAATTTCATGGCGGATTTGTCCATTGAGAGCGAAGCCCGCTCGGCGCAGATTTTGTCAAAAGACAATTCTGGAGGAGAGCATGCGAACCAAGGTCGTCATCATCGGGTCAGGCCCATCAGGGCTCTTGCTTGGGCAATTGCTGACGGAAGCCAGCATCGACAACGTCATTCTCGACCGCGTCAGCCAGGATTACATCCTTGGCCGCGTGCGCGCCGGCGTGCTTGAGGAAGGCACGGTCGGATTGATGGATCGCGCCAGGGCCGGCGCGCGGATGCACAAGGAGGGGCTGCCGCATGACGGTTTCTCGCTTGCCTTCGACGGCCGCGACCACCGCATCGATCTGTTGCATCTGACCGGCGGCAAGCGCGTCATGGTCTATGGCCAGACGGAACTGACGCGCGATCTGATGGAGCATCGCGAGCACTCCGGGGCGACGACGATCTATGAAGCTGCCAATGTCGAACCGCATGATTTCGACAGCCATCAACCCTACGTCACCTTTGAGAAGGATGGTGCGACCCGGCGTATCGATTGCGACTTCATCGCCGGCTGCGACGGCTTTCACGGTGTCAGCCGCAAGTCAGTTCCCGAAACGGCCCTGCACACCTTCGAAAAGGTCTATCCTTTCGGCTGGCTCGGCATCCTCGCCGACGTGCCGCCGGTCGATCACGAACTCATCTACGCCAACCATCCGCGTGGTTTCGCACTGTGCTCGATGCGCTCTCAGACGCGCAGCCGCTACTACATTCAATGCTCGCTGAACGAAAAGATCGAGGACTGGTCCGACGAGCGCTTCTGGGACGAGCTGCGCCGGCGGCTGCCGCAGCATCATGCCGAGGCGATGGTGACCGGACCGTCCTTCGAGAAGTCGATCGCGCCGCTCCGATCCTTCGTCGCCGAGCCGATGCGCTTCGGCCGGCTTTTCCTGGTCGGCGATGCCGCCCACATCGTGCCGCCAACCGGGGCGAAAGGGCTGAATCTTGCCGCCAGCGACGTGCACTATCTCTTCGAGGGACTGCTTGAACACTATCAGGATCGCTCGAATGCCGGCGTCGATGCCTATTCGGCACGGGCGCTCGCGCGTGTCTGGAAGGCGGTGCGTTTCTCCTGGTGGATGACGACGATGCTGCATCGTTTCCCGGATACCGGCGATTTCGACCAGCGCATCCAGGAGGCCGAACTCGACTACCTGACCCATTCGGTCGCCGCCGAGACGGCGCTGGCGGAGAACTATGTCGGGCTGCCGTTCTGACGCTTCGCCGCGCGGTCAGTTCCATTCATTCCGGAGCAGGCCGTAGATCGCCGTGTCCCATCTGACGTCACCGACCTTGGCCGACGACCGGCGCACACCTTCCTCGCGAAAGCCGAGGCTGCGGTAGGTGCGGATCGCCGCCTCGTTGAAGGTGTAGACGTTGAGCTCCAGCCGCTCGAAAGCGGGATCGGCGAAGAAGCGCTCGGTCACCTCACGGAGAAACGGCCGGGCGAGGCCGCGGCCGCGCATGCGCGGATTAATGGCAACCCGGCTGAGGCGGCCGACCCCGTTCTGCCAATCGAGCGCCACCTGCGCATGGCCGGCGAACTTGCCGTCGACCAGGCCGGCGAACATGGAGCGCGCGGGCTCGATAGCCGTTGTCTCTGCGAGCATCGCCTCGAGCTGTGCGGCCTCCAGTGGAAACGAGAGGCCGGGGCCGCCCCATTGCACTAGCGCTTCGAGGTTCGAAAACCAGTCGAGCATTTCGGGAATGTGCTTTTGGGAAAAGGCTTCAACGAGGAGGGGAGCGGTTGGCATGGGATCACCAGTCTGTCGGAACCCGCAATCTCGGTCGCTGGCCGGGGCTTGTAAAGCCGCGAATTCCCGGCATGCGCCCTCAGAGTTTGGTGGCGACGATGGTCGCTGCCTCGCGAATGGTCTGCATCAGGATCGAGAGAGCCAGTGACGGTGCCGCGTCGGCGCGCATGGTAAGGCCGACGGGCCCCCTCGTCTCGCTGGTGTCGATCGGCAGGATCGCGATCGTTCCGTCGTCGACGTCGCTGGCGACGACGCCGGCGGAGATGATCCAGATCGCGTCGCTCGCCCGGACGAAGGCGCGGCCGAAGGCATCGGACACGGTTTCGATCTGGTTCGGCAGGCTGGCGATGCCGTTGGTGATCAGGAAACGCTCGACGAAGGGGCGGATAATCGAGGCGCGCGTCGGCATCAGTACAGGGAAATCTGCGAGCCGCGCAAACGTGGAATGCGAGCCCGCAAGCAGCGGATGGCCGGCCCGGACGGCAAAGACAACCTGTTCGGAATAGAGGTGCTCGAAGGAGAAGCCGGCCATCTTCTCCGGTGCCGCAAGCCGCCCGACGACCAGATCGAGATCGCCGACGCGCAGCTGTTCGAGAAGGACAGCGTTTTCGCCGGTGACGATCTTGATGCGCGCGCCGGTATCCTCCTGGAGGAAAAGCGTCATGGCGTGCGGCATGATCCGGGTCGACACTGTCGGCAGCGCTCCGACCCGCACCGGTACACCGTCGCCGGCGCGTTCCTGCGACACGGAATCGAGCCCTTGCCGCAGCGCCGTCAGCGCTGCGCCGGCGTGGCGCAGGAAGACCTCGCCGTAACGTGTTATCTTGATACCGCGCCCATCGCGCTCGAAAACCGCGACGCCAAGTACCTCTTCCAGCTCGCGGATCGTCTTGGTCACGGCCGGCTGGCTGACATGCAGCAGCTCCGCCGCCTTCATCACGCTCTTCTGCCGGGAGACCTCGACAAAAGTCTGCAGATGGCGAAACTTAACCCGGGCGTCGACCATGGAATTCATAACCCTCAAGTTAATGAAATGCCATGAAATATCATTTTACCTAACCAGATTAAATATCCAATTTGGTGATGGAGGACAGAGCCCGTGCAGTTTGCCCGCATCAACGACATCACGATCCACTATCAGGTGATCGGCGCGACCGGCGACCGGCCGGTGCTGGTTTTTGCCAATTCGCTCGGCACGGATTTTCGCATCTGGCGCGACGTCGTCGTCCGGCTCGCCGGCGACTATGCCATCGTCCTCTATGACAAGCGCGGCCATGGCCTTTCCGATATCGGGCCGATCCCTTACGCGATCGAGGATCACGCCAACGACCTGGCCGGTCTGCTCGACATGCTCTCCGTCAAGCAGGCGATCGTCTGCGGCCTATCGGTCGGTGGGTTGATCGCGCAGTCGCTCTATCAGCGGCGGCCCGATCTCGTGCGTGCGCTGGTTCTTTGCGACACGGCGCACAAGATCGGCACCACCGAGATGTGGGCGGCACGTATCGCGGCCATCGAGGAACATGGCATTGAGGGGATCGCCGACGGCGTGCTTGAGCGCTGGTTCACGCCGGCCTTCCGCCGGCCGGAAAACACCGCCTATGCCGGCTATCGCAACATGCTGGTGCGCCAGCCGGTAACCGGCTACGTCGCCACCTGCGCCGCCATCCGCGATGCCGACTATACCGAGGCGGCTGCCCGCATCGCGGTGCCGACACTCTGCGTCGTCGGCGACCAGGACGGTTCGACGCCGCCCGATGTCGTGCTTGCGACCGCTCGTCTCATTCCCGGCGCGCGCTACGAAGTCATCCGCGACGCCGGCCACATTCCTTGCGTCGAAAACCCGGAGGCTTTGACCGCGGTGCTTCGCGCCTTCTTCGAAATCGCAATGCATGGAGACAAGCCGCATGAGTGACGCCTTCACGCCCTCGGACCGTTATCGCCAGGGCATGGCCACGCGCCGGGCCGTTCTGGGCGACAATCATGTGGACCGGACCCAGTCGGCTTCCACCGATTTCGATCGCCCGTTTCAGGATCTGATCACTGAGGCCGCTTGGGGCCACGTCTGGTCGCGGCCGACCTGGACGAAGCGGGAGCGTTCGATTGTGACGATCGCGCTGCTCGCAGCCCTTGGTCAGGATGACGAGGTGGCCATGCATGTGCGCGCGACCGTCAACACGGGCGCCAGCCGCGACGATATCTGCGAGGCGCTGCTGCATGTGGCGATCTATGCCGGCGTGCCGGCGGCCAATCACGCGATCAAGATCGCCAAGCAGGTCTTTGCCGAGATCGATGCCGGCAAGGCTGCCTGACGGGGGAAGATGATGACCGACAGAACGAACGGAAAGCCGGAGACGGGTGCCTTTTTCCCCCGCGACCGGCAATGGCATGCGCCGGCGCTGACGCCGGGCTACAAGACCTCGGTGCTGCGCTCACCACAGAAGGCATTGTTGTCGCTCGACGGCACGATCTCGGAAATCACCGGCCCTGTCTTCGGCCATTCTGTCATCGGCGAACTCGACAACGACCTGATCCACAATTTCGCGCGGGCAGGCGAAAGCGCCATTGGCGAGCGCATCATCGTGCACGGTCGGGTGCTCGACGAGCGCGGCCGCGCCGTGCCGGGCGCGCTGCTCGAATTCTGGCAGGCCAATGCCGGCGGCCGCTACCGCCATAAGAAGGAAAGCTACCTCGCGCCGCTCGACCCGAATTTCGGCGGTTGCGGCCGCACGATCACTGACGACGAGGGGTTCTATGCTTTCCGCACGATCAAGCCCGGCCCCTATCCCTGGCCGAACGGCGTCAACGACTGGCGGCCAGCCCACATCCATTTCTCGGTCTTCGGCCACGGATTTGCACAGCGCCTGATCACCCAGATGTACTTCGAGGGTGATCCGATGATCTGGAAGTGTCCGATCGTCAACACGATCCCGGATCGCCAGGCGATCGAGCAACTGATCGCGCCGCTCGACTGGGCAAACACGATCCCATTTGATGCGCGCGCCTACAAATTCGACATCGTACTGCGCGGTCGCCGCTCGACCCTGTTCGAGAACCGGCTGGAGGGCAACTGATGGTGCAGCAGCTGAACTACCTCAAGGAAACGCCGTCGCAGACGGCCGGCCCTTACGTGCACATCGGACTGACGCCAAACTTCTGCGGGATCGGCGGCGTTTATCAAGCCGACCTCGGATCGCACATGGTGAATGAGCAGACGAAAGGGCAGCGCATTACCATTACTGGCCGCGTGATCGACGGCGCCGGCGCGCCGCTCAGGGACGCGCTCGTCGAGATCTGGCAGGCGGATGCTGCCGGCCTCTACAATTCGCCGACCGAAATTCGTGGCTCCGCCGACGCGAACTTCTCCGGTTGGGGGCGTTGTGCGACCGGTGCCGAGGATGGTGTCTTCACGTTCGAAACGGTGAAGCCCGGGGTTGTACCTTACAGTAGTGACCGGCAGATGGCGCCACATATCAGCTTCTGGATCGTGGCGCGTGGCATCAATGTCGGCCTGCAGACGCGCATGTACTTTCCGGACGAGGCGGAAGCCAACGCCGTCGATCCGCTGCTTGCGCGGATTGAACATCGTCATCGCGTCGCGACGCTTGTCGCGACGGGAGCCGCGCCTAATTATATTTTCGACATTCACCTGCAGGGTGAGAAGGAAACGGTCTTCCTCGACATCTGAACAGGAATGTCACGCCTGGACATGGGGGCGATGATTGATGCCCCCATGCAGCAGGTGGCATTTCGTTCGGCAAGAAGAAACGGGGAAACCATGACCTATTCCGCCTTCGACCATCCTTATCTCTCCGGGCTTCTGGGTGATGAGGCGGTTGCCGCCGAGTTTTCGGCCTCCGCCGATATTCATGCGATGCTCGCCTTCGAGGCGGCGCTTGCGCGGGCGGAAGCCGTGCACGGCATCATCCCGCCGAGCGCTGCCGATCGGATCACCGAAGCCTGCCGCGCCTTTTCGCCCGATGTCATCGCACTGAAGCGCGCCATGGGCGTGGATGGCGTGGTCGTGCCGGAACTCGTCCGGCAATTGCGGGCGGCCGTCGGTGGCGAGGCGGCGGAATACGTACATTACGGTGCCACCAGCCAGGATGTGATCGACACCAGCCTGATGTTGCGGATGAAGGCGGTCGCCGAGCTTTTCGCCGTGCGCCTCGGCAATGTCGTCTCGGTGCTCGAAGAATGCGACAGCGAATGGGGGGATCGCGCGCTGATGGGGCGTACCCGCATGCAGGCGGCAATCCCGATCACCGTCTCCGACCGGTTGCGCAGCTGGATCGAGCCGCTGCTCGATCATATGGATCGGCTGGAGGCGATGGACCGTGATCTGTTCGCCGTGCAGTTCGGCGGCGCCGCGGGCACGCTCGATAAACTTGACGATCGAGCCGACGAAGTGCGCGCCACGCTCGCCGAAGAGCTCGGCCTTGCCGATTTTCCGCAATGGCACAGCCAGCGCTCGGAGGTCGCGGATTTTGCCAGCGCGCTGTCGCTGGTGACCGGCAGCCTCGGCAAATTCGGTCAGGATGTCGCGCTGATGGCGCAGCAAGGCGATGAGATCGAGCTTGCCGGCGGCGGTGGTTCCTCGGCGATGGCGCACAAGCAGAACCCTGTCGCGGCGGAGGTTCTGGTGTCCTTGGCGCGGTTCAACGCAACCCAGCTCTCCGGCATGCACCACGCGCTGGTACACGAGCAGGAGCGCTCCGGTGCCGCCTGGACGCTCGAATGGCTGATCATGCCGCAGATGGCCGGCGCGACGGCGGCCGCACTTCGCCTGGCGGCCGAGCTTGCGAGCAACATACGCCGGCTTGGCCGCGACTGAGCCCGCGGCAGCCGCGCGGTTCTTCAGCGGGCCGCACGCAACATCGAGCGATAGCGCACCTGGCTGTTCTTGAGGTGCTGGCGCATGGCGCTGCGTGCCTGTTCCTCGTCGCCATCCTGGATCGCGATGAGAATGGCCTCGTGTTCCGAGATTAATCGCGACAGTTCCGCCGCCGCCAGCACGGTTTCCTCGCCGCTTTCGGAAACCGCGCGGCGGGGAATGAGCGCGGTGCCCAGCATCTGCAGGAACTCGCAGAACCGCGGATTGTTGGTCGCCTGGGCGATCGCCAGGTGGAAATTGAAGTCGGCTTCCGCCGTGGGGCGGCCCTCGGCAGCACTTGCACAGAAGCTGTCGAAGGCTTCGACGATCTTTTCTTCCTGTGCCGGCGAGCGGCGCAGGGCGGCAAGGGCAGCGGCATCACCTTCGACGGCGGTCCTGAGTTCCAGCATTTCGATCAGCGAAGAGACGCGCGCGAGATCGACACCATGGAAAGGCAGCGGAGCCACTGGCGTGGGTTCCAGCACGAAAACGCCGATACCGTGTCTCGCTTCGACCAGCCCGCCGGAGCGTAGGGCCGCGATCGCTTCGCGCACGACCGTGCGGCTGACGCCGAACTCCTGGGTAAGCTGCGCCTCCGATGGCAGGCGATCGCCCGGCTTATAGTGTCCGCCGGCGATCTGTCCGCCAAGTGCGTCGGTCACCCTGGCCACCAGCGTCTTGCCTTGTGGCGTTGTGTTGTCGGGGGCGGTGACGTTGCTCATGGGCATGGCCGTTTCTGGGACTTGGTGTGAGTTTCTGGATACGCCATTGCCGATCAAGGGCGCAATCCATTGGCAAGGCGTAGGGCCTACTTCTAAAAGATCGGATCATCGACGAAGGCGCCGCCCTGATACCGCACGAGCGAATCGCCCGGGTCCGGCTTCGGGCTGCTTGCGGCAATCTTATCGCGGAAGACTTCGGCATTGTCCTTCGGTCGCCAGCCGAGCCATCCAATGTGCGAATTGTCCCACCAGCCGGCGTCGTTGGCAGACGCGCCCCAGACGACCGGGCAGCCGAGAACCGGGACGCGGAATACGGCTTCGATCAGGGATGCGAAGTCGTCATGCGAAAGCCAGGTGGAGAGCATGCGGTAGTTGATGGGCTCCGGCAGGCACGAGCCTATGCGGACCAGCGCCGTCTCTTGGCCGAACTTCTCGAAGTACATGCGGGCAAGTGCTTCGCCGAAGCACTTCGACACACCGTAGAGCCCGTCCGGCCGGTAGGGGGCATTCGGGCCGAGCCGCTCGTTTTGCGGATAGTAGCCGATCGTGTGGTTGGTGCTGGCGAACAGGATACGCGGCTTGTCGTTGGCGCGTGCAGCTTCGTAGAGGTTGTAGAGGCCGAGAATGTTGCCGTCGAGGATTTCGGAAAAGGTCCGTTCGACGGATATGCCTCCGAGATGCAGGATTGCATCGCAGCCGGCAACAAGGTCATGGACAGCGGCGGCATCGGCGAGGTCGCACTGAACGCATTCTTCGTTCTCGCCGGGTGGGTCGAGCGGCGAACGGTCGGAAAGTCGGATCACCTTTGCCATCGGGGCGAGCTTTTTGCGCATGACGCGGCCCAATTGGCCTGCTGCGCCGGTGATCAGAAGTCGTTCCATCGCCCATCTCCTTCATGTCGGCGGGTAGGGTCCCGTCGACCATCAGTCAATCACATCATACAATACCGGCTAACATATAATACATGTTCTCTGCAACTCGAATGGAGAGCTTGGTGCGTTTGAATACGCAGCTCGCTGGGGTTTGTGCTGCGTGGCAAGATGAAACGAGATTCGGTACCAAAGGCGCGGGGGCATTGAATTCCGAAGGTCATATGATAACTTGTATTATGACATATTGACATGTGTGTGATGACTTGCTTATTAGGGCGCGTCGAGTATTAGGGAGGAACCGCGCGAAATGACACCCGAGCAGATCAAGGCCGCTCTTGGTTCAGGCCTCCTTTCCTTCCCGGTTACGCATTTCGATGCCGAGGGTCGTTTCGCGCCGGAAAGCTACCGGGCGCATGTCGAGTGGCTGGCCGGCTATAAGGCGCCGGTGTTGTTCGCGGCAGGTGGCACCGGCGAATTCTTCTCGCTGAAGCCCGATGAAATTCCCGGCATCGTCGCCGCCGCCAAGGAGGTTGCCGGCGATACGGCGATCGTATCCGGCTGCGGTTATGGCACGGAGATGGCGGTCGATATTGCCCGGTCGGTCGAGCGGGTCGGTGCGGACGGTATTCTGCTTCTGCCGCACTACCTGATCGATGCGCCGCAGGAAGGGCTCTACGCCCATGTGAAGAAGATCTGCCAGTCGGTCGGCATCGGCGTCATGGTCTATAACCGCGATAACTCCGCTGATCGGCTTCAAGGATGGCACCGGTGATATCGGCCTCGTGCGCCAGGTCACCGCCAAGATGGGCGACCGGCTGATGTATCTCGGCGGCATGCCGACCGCCGAACTGTTTGCCGAGGCCTATCTCGGCGCTGGTTTCACCACCTATTCCTCGGCCGTCTTCAACTTCGTGCCGGGGCTTGCCAACGAGTTCTATGCGGCCCTTCGCCGCGGTGACCGCGCCACCTGCGAGCGTATCCTCAAGGATTTCTTCTATCCCTTCATGGCCATCCGCAACCGCGGCAAGGGCTACGCGGTTTCGGCAATCAAGGCGGGCGTGCGCCTGCAGGGGTTTGATGCCGGCCCGGTGCGCAGCCCGCTTACGGACCTCACGGATAAGGAAGTCGCCATGCTCGACGCGCTCATCGGCACCCACAAGCGCAAAGCGTGACGGGGGAGGGAGGAGAGTCATGAAGATCGTTGCCGTCCGCACGCATCTCCTCGAGCACCGGCTGGCCGTGCCCTTTGAAAGCGCCTCTGCGCGCTTCGACCGTCGCGCCCATGTGCTGGTCGAGATCGAATGCGACGACGGGACGGTCGGCTGGGGCGAATGCCTAGGGCCGGCGAGACCCAATGCGGCCGTGGTCGCGACCTATTCCCCCTGGCTTATCGGCCAGGACCCGCGCCAGACCGAAAAACTCTGGGCGATCCTCTACAATGCGCTGCGCGATCAGGGGCAGCGCGGTCTGGCGATCACGGCTCTCTCCGGCATCGACATTGCGCTCTGGGACATCAAGGGCAAACATTACGGTGCCTCGGTCTCCATGCTGCTCGGCGGCCGCTGGCGCGAGAGCGTGCGCGCCTATGCGACCGGCAGCTTCAAGCGCGACGGCGTCGACCGCGTCTCCGACAATGCCATGGAGATGGCAGAACACCGAGCGCAAGGGTTTCACGCCTGCAAGATCAAGATCGGCTTTAGCATCGACGAAGACCTGCGCGTCATCCGTGCCGTGCGCGAAGCGATCGGCGATGAAATGCGGCTGNGGGTTTCACGCCTGCAAGATCAAGATCGGCTTTAGCATCGACGAAGACCTGCGCGTCATCCGTGCCGTGCGCGAAGCGATCGGCGATGAAATGCGGCTGATGATCGATGCCAATCACGGCTACACCGTCACCGAGGCGATCCGCCTCGGCAAGGCGGCGGCGGACTACGATATCGACTGGTTCGAGGAGCCAGTGGTGCCGGAACAGCTTTCGGCCTATCGCGAGGTGMGWGCCGGGCAGCCCATCCCGGTTGCCGGCGGCGAGACCTGGCACACCCGTTACGGCATSTGGCCAGCGATCGAGAGCCGCGCCGTCGACATCCTGCAGCCGGATCTCTGCGGCTGCGGTGGGTTCTCCGAGATGGCGAAGATTGCAAGTCTTGCGACGTTGCATGGCGTTCGCATCGTGCCGCATGTCTGGGGTACCGGCGTGCATCTTGCCGCTGCGCTACAGTTCATGGCGGCGATGACGCCAGATCCGGTGCGGGTAAACCCGATNCGCATCGTGCCGCATGTCTGGGGTACCGGCGTGCATCTTGCCGCTGCGCTACAGTTCATGGCGGCGATGACGCCAGATCCGGTGCGGGTAAACCCGATMGAGCCGATCATGGAGTTCGACCGGACGGAGAATCCCTTCCGCCAGGCGGTGCTGAAGACSCCGATCGAAACCGTGAATGGTGTCGTTGCCATCCCGGACGCGCCCGGTCTCGGCATCGAGATCGATCGCGGTGCGCTCGCCCAGTTCAAGATGCCCGAGGCTTGAGATGATCGAGCGCACCCTCTCCGGCTGTCCTCCTGAACCCCGTCTGCCGAAGGGCACGGTCGATGCCCAAATGCACATGTATCTGCCGGGGTTTCCGTCGCTTCCCGGCGGTCCGCCTTTACCGGCTGAACCGTTGCCAGACGTCACGGCCTATCGCGGGGTCATGGATTGGCTCGGTATCGACAGGGTGATCATCACCCAGGGCAATGCCCACCAGCGGGACAACGCCAACACGCTTGCCTGTGTCGCCGCCATGAGGGATGCAGCACGTGCCGTCGTCGTCATCGACGAAACCACGTCCGATGCGGACATGCACGGGCTGAGCGCATCCGGCGCCGTCGGCGCACGCATCATGGATCTGCCCGGTGGCGCGGTGGGGCTCGACGCGCTGGAAGCGATCGACGCACGGGCACACGCGGCGGATTGGATGATCGCCGTGCAGTTCGATGGCAACAGGATACTTGACCACCTGCCGCGGCTGGAGCGCATCCGTTCGCGCTGGGTGCTCGATCACCACGGCAAATTCTTCGCCGGCGTCGACCCGGATGGGCCGGAGATTGCAGCACTTCTCAAACTGATCGACAGGGGCAATGTCTGGTTCAAGTTCGCGGGCGCCTACGAGAGTTCGCGAGCGGGATGGCCCTATGCAGACGTGGCCGCCTTTTCGCGCAGGATCGCGGACCATGCCCCGGAACGTATCATCTGGGGCTCGAACTGGCCGCACAACATGATCCGGAAAACGGAAGACTATCCCAATGACGCGCGGCTCGCCGAACTGGTCCTCGGCTGGCTTGCCAACGACCGGGCAAAGCATCTGGCCCTCGTTGAGAACCCGGAACACCTGTTCAAGCTGCCGGCCTTCGCGGCGGCGTGACTTCGACCCGCGGCCGGAGCCGGGAGGCTCCCTGTCGGGCCCAAGGACATGAGATTTCGCATGCCGGCCCGGACGGGCAGCAACTCGGCCTTGGGAGAGGCCGAAGCACGATTAGAGGAGGAGGAAAACATGAAGAAAATTGCAGGCATGCTTTGCGTCGCAATGGGGCTGGCGTTTGCCGGCACAGCGGTGCAGGCGCAGGAAATCACCTTGCGTTCGGCGGACATCCACCCGGACGGCTATCCGACGGTTGAGGCCGTGAAGTACATGGGGCAGCTGCTGTCCGAGCGCAGCAACGGCCGGATCAAGATCGAGGTCATGAACAACGGCGTGCTCGGTGGCGAGAAGGACACGATCGAGCAGACCCGCTTCGGCGTCATCGACATGAACCGGGTCAATGCGGCGCCCTTCAACAACCTCGTCAAGGAGACGATGGTCCTTGGCATGCCATTCCTGTTCCGCTCGACCGAGCACATGCACAAGACGGTCGACGGCCCGATCGGCGAGGAGGTTCTCGCCGCTTTCGAGCCGCACGGTCTGATCGGTCTCGCCTTCTACGATTCCGGCGCCCGTTCCTTCTACACGACCAAAAAGCCGATCGAGAAACTGGCCGATCTCAAGGGGCTGAAGATCCGCGTGCAGCAGTCTGATCTCTGGATCGCGATGATGCAGGCCTTCGGCGCCAACCCGACGCCGATGCCGATGGGCGAGGTTTACTCGTCGCTCGAGACCGGTGTCGTCGACGGTGCCGAGAACAATTGGCCGTCCTACGAATCCGCCCGTCATTTCGAGGTGGCCAAGAACTACTCGCTCACCGAACATTCTCTCAATCCGGAAATCCTGGTGATCTCCAAGATGAGCTGGGACAAGCTCTCCGCCGATGACCAGGGCCTGATCCGCCAGGCGGCGAAGGATTCCGTCGGCAAGATGCGCGAATTGTGGAGCGCGCGCGAAAAAGTCTCGGAAGAGAAGGTTCGCGCCGCCGGTGCAAACGTCATCAAGGTCAACAAGGAAGAGTTCGCCGCCGCCATGGGGCCGGTCTACGACCAGTTCGTCAGCGACCCGAAACTCAAGGACCTTCTCGAGCGGGTGAAGGCGGTCAAGTGACAGCAGACGGCGGGCCGGCTCCGAGAGTGGAGCCGGCCTTCGCAACTGTCCATTGGATCGCTTTTGCGGAGGAGGAAGAGACATGCGTCGTTTCATGCGGGCGATGCGCCCGGTTCTCGGAGCGCTAAGCCGCGCGTCGCTCTATATCGCCGGTACCGGCATGGTCGCCATGACGTTGATCGTCGGCTGGCAGGTCTTTGCCCGCTACATCTTGAACGACTCGCCAAGCTGGTCTGAACCCTTGGCCCTCCATCTCATGGCCTGGTTCATCATGCTCGGTGCCGCGGTGGGCGTGCGCGAAAGCGTGCATCTCGGGCTCGATGTCATCCGTCATGTGATGAAGCCTTCGGTGCAAATGGCCATGGACCTGATGAGCCTTGGTCTGATCGTCATCTTCGGCGCTTCCATGGCCTATTATGGCCTGCTTCTTTGCGTCGGCACTTGGACGGCCACCATTCCCGTTCTCGGCTGGCCGGGAGGGGTCGACTTTTTTCCGCTCATTGTCGGCGGTGTGATGATTGCCCTGTTTGCCGCCGAGCGTTTGATCGATCTGGTTCTGGGTGTCGATGTCGCCGCAGATGTCGTCGTGCAGGAGATGGCCTGAATGGCTTACACTATCCTCTTCGGGGTCTTCACCCTCTTGATGTTCATCGGCACGCCGATCGCGTTTTGCCTCGGCATCGCCTCGTTCGCCACCGTTCTCTATCTCGGCCTGCCGCCGGTGGTGGTGTTCCAGCAGTTGAATTCCGGCATGAACATCTTCGCCATGATGGCGATCCCGTTCTTCATCTTTGCCGGCGACCTGATGGTGCGCGGTGGCATTGCCAACCGGCTGATCCAGTTTGCCGCCGGCCTCGTCGGGCACCTTCGCGGTGGTCTCGGCCAGGTCAACATCGTCGCCTCGACACTCTTCGGCGGCATCTCCGGCTCGGCAGTGGCGGATGCCTCGGCGGTCGGCGGCCTGATGATCCCGCAAATGGCAAAGCGCGGCTATGACCGCGACTATGCCGTCAACGTCACGGTCAACGCGGCGATCATCGCGCTGATGGTGCCGCCGTCGCACAACATGATCCTTTATTCGATCGCGGCGGGCGGCAATGTCTCCGTCGCCGATCTCTTTACCGCCGGCATCATTCCCGGCCTGCTGCTTGCGCTTTCGCTGATGGTGACGGCCTATATCGTTGCAAGGCGCAGAGGCTATCCGGCCGAGCCGTTTCCGGGATTTTCCAAGGTCTTCTATTATCTGCTCGCCTCGTTCCCCGGTATCGTGCTGATCGGCATCATTTTCGGCGGCGTACGCTCCGGTGTCTTCACCGCCACCGAGAGCTCTTGCATCGCCGTGCTCTATGCTTTCCTCGTCGCCATGCTGGTTTACCGCGAGCTGGATTGGGCCGGCTTCGTCGAGGCGGTGATGGGGGCGGTGCGCACCACCGCGATGGTGCTTCTGGTCATCGGCATGGCGGCGTCCTTCGGCTGGCTGATGGCGTTCCTGCAGGTGCAGGCGCTGATGATCAGCGCGATCAGCGCGATCTCGGAAAACCCGATCATCGTGCTGCTTGTCATCAACATCATCCTGCTGTTCCTTGGCACCTTCATGGACATGGCGCCGATGGTGATCATCTGCACGCCGGTGCTCCTGCCGGTGGTGAAGGCCTTCGGCATTGATCCGGTGCATTTCGGTGTGGTGATGATCCTCAACGCCGGCATAGGGCTCAACACGCCACCGGTCGGTACGGTGCTCTTCGTCGGCTGTGCGGTCGGCGGGATTTCCATTCGCGAGGCGATGCGCACCATCTGGCCGTTCTTCGGCGCCAGCATCGCGGTGCTGATGGCGGTCACCTACATCCCGGCCCTGTCGCTCTGGCTACCGTCGGTCTTCAAGTGAGTTGACCATTCGTGGTCGTAATCGGGCTCGGCATTCCTGCCGGGCCCGATCCACTCTCACGATGGCTCGGCTAATCGTTCCTGTTGGCAGCGATGCATTGTCGCTCCAAGCGCTTCAGGAAAACGCCGATCTCCTTTGCCGCCTGCAGATCGCCCTTCCGTTCGGCGACCGCTCGGCCCTCGCGCCAGACCTGGATCGCCTCTTCGAACCGGGCGAGCTTGTGCAAGATGGCACCGCGCAGTTTCCACGCTGCCGAGTAATCCGGGTCGAAGGCGATCGCCCGCTCGACATGGGCAAGGGCGGTTTCGAGATCCGCCTCCTGAAGGCAGATACTGCCGAGCGTGAAGCGCAGCAGGGCGTCGTCCTTGCCGTCTTGTAAGAGCTTTTCGAGCACTTGCCGCATTGCTGGCGTTCCTCCTACACGATCGCCGATTCAGGCCGCAGGCTTGGTTGGGGCGAGGACCGCATGTCCTTTGCCCGGCGGCGCCGGCAACGATCTCGCCCTGTCGAGAGACTGATATCGCCGGCGGCTCCAGATCAAGGGGTCGGCATGGGTGGAAGTCTCGGTTGCGACAATTGTTCCGACGAACAGCGTGTGGTCCCCGACCTGCATCGAAGCGCTGAGCAGGCAGTCGAGCGCAGCGGCGGCCCCGAGAAGCCTTGGCCGTCCGCTCGGCCAGTCGGCCCAGATGCCGACGAGGTAACGCTTGGACGCTTCGATCTTGCCGGCGAAGGCATCCGCGATCAGTTCCTGCCCCTCAGCCAGCATGGCGAGCGAAAAGCCCTGTTCGGCGGCAATCAGCGCGGCGAGCGGACTGTCCGCCTTGATCGAAATGACGATCGACGGCGGGCTGGCGGAGAGCGAGAAAGTGGCGGTCACGGTCCGGCCGAGACTATCGGCACCCCTACCGGAGCTTGCCACGCAGACGGTGGCGGCGAGATGCGACAGGGTGTCGGCGAACTCCGGTTTCGACACGGCCAGGTCGGCGTGGGCGTCGATATCGACGGAGAGCGAATATATCTGGCGCATGGGTCTTGTTCCAACTGAGGTAGCCCGTGGCGGCGGGGAGACGCCACGGGGGTTTGCGAAAGCCCAGGCGCAGGCGGGGGCGAGAGGGCCGTCGCAAATTCTCTGACCATCCGATCCGCGAGCCGGTTCCGGCTCGCGGTGCTCATCGGCTGGTCAGGCGGACTTCAATTCCGCTTCGGCAAACTCGTAGTTGGCGAGCTTGTCGAGGAAGTTCGAGGTGTAGTCCGGTCGGCGGTTGCGGTAGTCGATGTAATAGGCATGTTCCCAGACATCGAGGCCAAGCAGGGCCTTGCCTTCGTTGGTTGCGACCGGATTGGAGCCGTTGGCGGTCTTCGTCACCTTGAGCTTGCCGTCAGGGCCGAGTACGAGCCAGGCCCAGCCGGAGCCGAACTGGCCGGTGGCGGCGGCCTTGAAGGCATCCTTGAAGCCTTGAACGCTGCCGAAGTCTTCGGTGATCACCGGAGGGCCCGCTCGAGACCCGCGAAGTCGTCGTGGCGCTCGGTCCTTGGGCCGACACGGTTACCCGCAAGCTCGGCTATCATTTCCCGCTCGCGGTCAAGCGCGGCTACCACATGCACTATGGCATGCAGGAGGGTGCTCAGCTCAACAACTGGGTGCTCGACGCCGAGAGGGGATACTTCCTGGCGCCGATGCTGCGCGGTGTGCGCCTCACCACCGGCGCTGAATTTGCCTGGCGCGACGCGCCGAAGACACCGGTGCAATTGACGCGCGCCGAGCGGGTGGCGCGCGAATTCTTCCCGCTCGCCGAACGCCGCGACGAAGAGCCGTGGATGGGTGCGCGCCCCTGCACACCGGACATGATGCCCGTCATCGGCAAGGCGCCGCGCCACGAGGGCCTGTGGTTGGCCTTCGGCCATGCGCATCACGGCATGACGCTTGGGCCGGTGACCGGACGGGCACTGGCGGAAGCGATGACCGGAGAAAAGACGGTCATCGATATCGCGCCATACCGCCCGGAGCGTTTCCTCGTCTAAAGCAAGTCCAGGAAAAGTGCGAAGCGGGTTTCTCCCGGAATTGCACCATTTCAAAGAAAACAAGCCAGGTGCGGGAGGCTGCCTGGCAATGTTTGAACAAGGCCGGAGTCATGCTTCCGGCCTTGTTTGTTTCTGACAAATCCGGCTCAGGCGTTGGTACCACCGTCAATGGTGAATTCGGCGCCGGTGACACTGCGGCCGTCGGGGCCTGCAAGCCAGGCGACGACACCTGCCACATCGCTTGCCTCGTTGAAGCGCGGGATCGCCATCAGCCCGCGTTGCGGACCGGCGAGCTCGCCATCGGCAGGGTTCATGTCCGTATCCGTCGAGCCGGGATGGACGATGTTGACGGTAATGCCCTTGGGTCCAAGGTCGCGCGCCACTGCCTTGGTGAAGCCGACGAGCGCACTCTTGCTCAGCACGTAAAGGCTCATGCCGGGCCATGGAACGCGTTGGGCGAGGTTGCTGCCGATCGAGATGACGCGTCCACCCTCGGGCATGTGCGCTGCTGCAGCACGCGTCGCAAGGAACACCGCCTTTACATTGACGTCCATCGTCCGGTCAAAGTCGTCCGCAGTCACCTCCGTCACCGTTCCGGCATCGAACACGCCGGCATTGTTGACGAGGATGTCGATGCGGCCGTGCTTCTCGGCAACCGCGCCGACAGCAGCCTCGACCGCGTCCGGATCGCGGTTGTCCGCCTGGATCGCCAGCGCCCTGCCGCCGCCCTTGGTGATCTCCGCTACCAGTGCCTCAGCCTTTGCCTTGGACTGGCTGTAGGTCACCGCGACGGCTGCGCCTTCATCCGCCAGGCGTTTTGCGATCGCCGCGCCGATGCCGCGGCTACCACCCGTCACCAGAGCCACCTTGTTTTTCAAACTCGTCACTGGTTTCTCCATATCTGTAGTGATCGATACATATATAAAGGGACGACTTGCCAGCCGCTGTCAAGCGATTTATGTATTGATCGATACAGAAAGGAATTACTCCCATGTCGAGCCGCGGCCGTCCACGCAATTTTTCCCGAGAGGAGGCGCTCGCCAGCGCCATGCGGCTCTTCTGGGACAAGGGCTACGACAACACGTCGCTAACCGATCTGACCCAGGCGATGGGGCTGAAACCGCCGAGCCTCTACGCGGCCTTCGGCAGCAAGGCACAGCTCTTCATCGAGGCGGTCGATCTCTATGGCCGGACGGACGGTGCCGGCATCTGGGATGAGCTGGAAACGGCTCCAACGGCCAAGGCGGCGGTACATGACCTTCTGAGGCGCACCGCCGAGAACTTCACCCGCGGCGGCGAACCGCGCGGCTGCATGGTCGTGCTTTCGGCGCCGCAGATGGCGGGCGGGGATCCGGAGGTCTGTGACGCGTTGAAGGTGCACCGGCTTGAAAAGCAGGTCGCACTGGAGCGGCGGTTCGAGCGTGGTGTCGCGGACGGCGATCTGCCTGAGGGCACGCCGTGCGCAGCAATCGCGGCCTATGTCGCCTCGCTCCAGCATGGAATGTCGATCGAGGCGCGCGATGGGGCAACACGGGAAACCTTGATGGCGATCGCCGACTGCGCCGCCGCCGGCTGGGACGCCATGGTCGCGGCATCGATCAAGCCGAACTGAGCGGCCGAACTGAGCGCTTGTCTTAAAGCGTCAATGGCCGGAGGGAGAGCCCTCCAGCCAAGGCCGTCGGTCAGCCGTTACTGTGCCGGCTGGGTCATGCCGGGAGTTGTGCCCGGCGTCGAGTTCGGGGTCGAACCCTGCGTTTCGGGCGTCGGGGTGCCTTGCTGCGGCGTCGCTTCGGGCGCCGGCTGGGTCGTCGTTTCACCAGAGGGCGCCGTGCTGCTATCGGCCGGCGGAGTAACCCGACCCGTCGTGCCTGGTGTCGCGGTACCCGGTGCCGTCGTGTCCGGAGTTGCCTGACCCGTTGCCGGCTGGTCCGTAGTCGGCGGCGGTGCCGCGGTATCGGCGGTATCCCGGCTCAGTTCAGCCGGCAGCCAGGCGATCAGCGCCAACACCAGACCGGCGAGCAGGATGATGACGATCGGCCAGTTGCTGCGCCCCGACCGGGCCGGAGGCACATCGCTCATCTGCGCTTGCGTCTGCGGCAGAGGCTGCCCTGTCACCGGATCGATCACCGGCTTTTCCTTGAACTCTTCGTGCTGGTTCATTGCGTTCATCCTTTTCTTGGCGTCCTCCTGGCCTCAGGCGACTGCTCCTGAACCTTCCGGGCAGCCGTAGGCAGCGGATTTCGCGCCGTCGCGAAGCGACAAGGGCGCCCGGAGGGCGCGTGGCGTAACCGTAAACGCGTGAAAATATGCAATGTTCCGGACGCTACAACCCAAGGGACGCTTGCGCGCTGCCGTCGGCTTTACATCTCCCTTCTCGGCTGCAAGAAATAGAGTGCGCACGGAGGATGGGCGGCATGACCGATACAGCGTTTGGCAAGGGCACTTTTGTCGGCCGCGTCTGGCGTCCCGATCTCGGCGGGCCGTCGCTTGTCACGATCCGCGACGGCGCTCTGTTCGACATCACCTCGAAGGCAACGCCGACGATGCGCGACCTGCTTGAGCTCCCGGATCCGGTCGCGCATGTGCGCTCCGTAGCCGGCGAGCGGCTTGCCTCGCTTGAAGAGTGTCTCGCGCGGAAAGCGGATGCATCGACCCTCCATCTCATCGCGCCCTCGGACCTGCAGGCAGTGAAGGCCTGTGGCGTCACCTTCGCGCGCTCGATGATCGAGCGCGTCATCGAGGAGAGGGCGGCGGGCGATGCGTCCCGCGCCGAAGCGATCCGCAGCCGCGTCACCGCCGTCATCGGTGACAGCCTGCGCAACCTGAAGCCCGGCTCGGCGGAAGCAGCCCGCGTCAAGGCAGCGCTCCAGGAGGAGGGCGTCTGGTCGCAATATCTGGAAGTGGGCATCGGCCCGGATGCCGAAGTCTTCACCAAGGCCCAGGTGCTCTCGGCGGTCGGCCCTGGTGCCGCTGTCGGTCTGCACCCTGCGTTTTCGAGCGCGCCTGGGATCTGGCCACCCTTGGGCGAAAGGCTTTTCCAGAAGAGGATATGGTTCCAGTGTTGGCCGGCATTGTTGAAGACCGGCGCCAGTTCCGCCTTGCCGTGGCTGAGACGAATGATCTCCTCGAGCGACAGGCCGGCAAGCGATGCGTCCTTCTCGACGAAGCCGTTCAGCGCCGTGACATAGGCTTGGTGGTGCTTGCCGTGGTGGAATTCGATCGTCTCGGCGCTCATGCCGTTTTCAGCGAGTGCTGCGGGTGCATAGGGAAGGGCGGGAAGTTCGAAGGCCATGATCAAACCTTTGCGGGCGGGACACTCTCGACGGATCACTTGTCTGCGAATGGATGAGAGTGTATTTAGCAAGACAATTCTTTGTAAATCTGCGCGCGGGAATATGTCAAGCGATCACTTGTTAAATCCGGAGCAAAGCAGCGGCCGCACGCCGGGAGAGCGCATTATGCTGGCGCTGAAGCTGCATGGCCCGCAAACGGCGGCGGCACTGGGCAAGCGTCTGACGATTACCGGCGAGGCCGTCCGGCAGCAGCTCGTCCGCCTTGCCGAGGATGGCTTCGTCCTATCGTGGTCGGAGGCGAAAGGCGTCGGTCGTCCGTCGCAATTCTGGGGGCTGACCGCACTTGGACACGCTGAGTTTCCCGACACGCATGCGGAGCTGACCGTCCAGCTGTTGAGGACGATCCGGCAGACGCTCGGCGAGGCGGCGATCGATCGGCTGATCGCGGCACGGGAGAACGAGACGCGGGAGAACTACAGCGCGGCGATGAGTGACAAGAAGAGCCTGCGCGAGCGGGTGGACGAACTGGTGCGGTTGCGATCTCAGGAAGGCTATATGGCGGCTTACGAGGATCCCGGTGACGGCACGCTGCTGTTCGTCGAGAACCATTGTCCGATTTGCGCCGCCGCGACGAGCTGCCAGGGGTTCTGTCGGGCGGAGTTGAGCGTGTTCCGCGCAGTGCTTGGCCCCGGGGTCGAGGTCGAGCGCGCCGAGCACATCCTCGCCGGCGCCCGCCGCTGCGCCTATGTCGTCAGGATGGTCGATCAAGCCGCCTGATCTGCCTTGGTAAAGGCTTGGCGCCGCGCCCGATTGAGTGCGAGCGAGGCGCCGGTGCTGATCCTGTCAGCGCGCGCCCATGCGCAGTGCGCCGTCGAGGCGGATGACTTCGCCATTTAGCATGCGGTTCTCGCAGATGTGCTGCACGAGGGCCGCAAACTCCTCGGGTTTGCCGAGGCGCTGCGGGAAGGGCACGCTCTTGCCGAGCGAATCCTGCACTTCCTGCGGCATGCCCGCCATCATCGGCGTTTCGAAGATGCCCGGTGCAATGGCGACGACACGGATGCCATAGCGTGCAAGCTCACGGGCGATCGGCAACGTCATCGAGACGACGCCGCCTTTGGATGCGGCATAGGCCGCCTGGCCGATCTGGCCGTCGAAGGCGGCAACCGATGCGGTGTTGACGATCACGCCCCGTTCGCCGTCCTCGCCGGGCTCTTCCCGCTGGATTGCTTCGGAGGCGAGCCGCAGCATGTTGAACGTACCGATGAGGTTGATGCCGACCGCGCGCGAAAAGCTTTCGAGGCGATGCGGGCCGTCGCGGCCGAGCACCTTTTCGCCCGGCGCGATGCCCGCACAGTTCACCAGTCCTTGGAGATGGCCGAAGCGATCCAGAGCTGCTGCAACGGCGGCGGCGCCATCCGCTTCGTTGGTGACATCCGTCTTCTGGAAGAGGGCGTTGCTGCCAAGTTCCTCGGCCATCTTCTGTCCGGCCTCGGCGTTGACGTCGGCAAGAACCACACGGGCACCCTCGCCATGCAGCCGCCGCGCGACGGCTGCGCCGAGGCCCGAACCGCCACCGGTCACGATAAAGACTTTTCCATCGATCAGCATCTGAGGCTCCTCCCGTACCGGATCGTGTCGTTCGTGCATGTTTCCTTTAATCGTGCCCGATCAAAGGGCAAAAACATGCAGCACGTCAAAGTGCTACAGCGACCTTAGCGCGTCTAACGAGACGCGCGGCGCTGTAGGACATGGACATAGCCTTGCCGAGGCATGAAGCCAAGGGTGGTGGGTGCGGCGATGCGTCCATTCCCGATCCGCGTCACCGCCTTCTTTCCGTAAACCGCTTTAGAAGTCCGCCACCAGATGCGGTTCGCGCTCGGGTCCAAAGCGGGGCTGGACGCCGAGGAAGGAACCGGCGCGACTGATGATCTCTCTGACGACGGGCGCCGCCGTGTGCGCTGCCTGACGGCCGCCTCTCTCGCCCGTCAGCGGCGCATCGACGATCGAAAGGACGATGTAGCGCGGGTTGTCCATGGGAAAGCCGGCGAGAAACGCGTTGAAATTGAGGTTTGTGGCGTATCGGCCGTTGATGACCTTGTCCGCTGTGCCCGTCTTTCCTCCGACATGGAAGCCGGGCACCTGGGCGTGGCGGCCGGAGCCCAGCTGGCCGTTGCGGTTGTAAAGGTAGCGCATGTCGGCGCTCGTCGTCGGCTGCAGGACTTGCTGAGCCTGTGCCTTCGCCGTCTCGGGGGATCGCGGAAGGAACGTCGGAGAGATCAGGGTGCCGCCGTTCAGCAGAGCGGCCGCGGCGACCGCGGTTTGCAGCGGCGTGGTCGCAACGCCGTGTCCGAAGGATATGGTCACCGAATTGATCTTCTTCCAGCTCCGGGGCTGCGTGGGCGTTGCGACACCCGGCAGCTCGGTCTCCATCCTGGAAAGAAGCCAAAGCCTGGTGAGAAAGGTCTGATGTCCCTCGATGCCAACCATATCGGCGACCGCGGCGGTTCCGATATTGGATGAATACTGAAAGACCTCGGGAATGGTGAGGGGGCGATACTTGCCGCGAAAATCCTTGATGGTGAAGCCGCCCATGCGGATGGGGCGCGATGCATCGACCACGGAGTTGAGGCTGATCTTGCCGGCGTCCAGTCCCATTGCCAGGGTGAAGCTTTTGAACGTCGAGCCCATCTCGAACGTCGCATTGCTCATCCGGTTGAACCAGCCCTTTTCGTATTCCTTGTCGATATTGCCATCCGGCAGCGTGCGCGAAGGCTGGTTCGGATCGTAGTCGGGCACCGAAGCCATCGCGATAACTTCTCCCGTCTCCACATCTAAGACCACGGCACCGGCGGCTTCCGCCTGGTAGTCGATCATGGCGCGCGCAACCGCTTCCCGAACGATGCTCTGAACGCGAAGGTCGATCGAGAGCTTGACCGGCTCGAGCGGGGTGTTGCCGGTCAATCCCGCCGCCCGGAGATCGGCAAGTCCTTGCTGATCGATGTAGCGCTCCATGCCCTGCAGGCCCTGATTGTCGACGTTGACATGCCCGAGGATATGCGAGGCCGTCGATCCGCCCGGATAAAAGCGCCGCTTTTCCGGCCGGAAGCCGATGCCGGGAATGCCGAGTGCCAATATGTCTGCCTGCTGGCGCGGCGTGAGCTGTCGCCGCAACCACTGGAAGGCGGTGCCGGATCGCAGCTTCCGGTGCGTATCGCGCCAGTCGAGATTGGGAATGACGGTCGCGAGCTTCTCGACGACTTCGTCCGCATCGACGATCGTTCGTGGTTCGGCATAGAGCGACACCATGTTGACGTCGGTCGCCAGCAGTTCTCCATGCCGATCGACGATGTCAGGGCGGGAGGCCACAGCGTGGTTGGTGTAGTTGATCCACGCCGTCTCGACAGGTCTTTCCAGTCCGTACTGGACCAGTCGCCCCATGATCACCAGAAAGATCACGGCAAAGCCGGCGATGATGATGCCAAGCCGTTGCCTTGCCTGCGTTCTCCGGCCCAAGGTGATGCCGACGACCGCTCCGCTTTTGCCACTGACGTTTCGTTTCAGGGAAAAATGTGCCCGGCTTTTCAGCCGGACGGCGAGAGAGATCAATGTCATTCCGAACGCATCCAGATCTAAGCCACCCGAAGCTATGGGATCGGTCTGCCAGCCGGCACACCGAAGAAGGCTCTCGGACGCGAATTAAAAGAGGATAGGCTTTGCCTGTGCGGCTAAAATTGTTCGGTATGTCCTAACAACCTATTAACTCTTGCGCGTTCTGGTTGTTGATCCACAGGCAATCGACGGAACCGCGTGGAGACCGGATCAATGCCGGAAGAAAAGGGCCTGCGCGTCTCTCCGGCGCGGAAGGCGCGAACTTGAAACTAGCGCTGCGCGATCGGCGATATATCGATGATCCTGATGCCGACGGCGTTGCTGGATTCGTCATAGACGATTTCCCCTCGGCCGATGACCATGCCGTTGACCTTGAGTTCGACCGGATCGCCGAAATCGCGGTCGAGATGGATCGTATCATCAGGGTGGAGTTTCGAAATCTGAGAGACCGTCAGCCTGGCGCGACCGATGACCGCCTCGATCGCGAGCGGGATGCCCTGGACCGCCCGTTCGCTCATCACCGAGCGGCTCTCGAGCGCAGGTCTCTCATCGAGCTCGACCAGTTCATCCTGTAGCTTCTTGTTAATCATTCTGCACCATCCAAAGCACTGATTCACGACTCTTTAACAAAGAGTTGCGCCAGTTCGCCCTGGGTGGCAACCGTGGCTAAATGGGGGTTCCTCCTGCCTCGCAAGCGAGCGTTAACAAACAGTTAACATCCACAACGCGCGGCCAGCAGAAGGCCTCAAAGCGTCACCGCGTTCCAGTTTCCGTCCCGTTTTTGGAAACCGATCATGCGACGGCCGTTCGGCAACTTGTCGCCGAGTCGCACGACATAGACGTAGCCCTCGTAAACCATCAGACCCTGATCACCGTTGCTGTAAAGGATCTCGAAGCTCGGCTGGTTCGGGGAAGCGCCTGCTCCTGTCGGAGCCCCTGACGGATCGATCGCCGCCACTTCCGAGGAAATGTTTTGGGGACCAACCAGATAGTATAGCGACGACGCAAGGGCGGCGGCGCAGAGGAGGGCGCCGACCAGCGATGGCACCAGGCGCAGCTTGAAACGTGTTGGCGTCGGCTGAGGTGTTGCAACACTCAAGTTCGTTATCCCGATTCGATCAAATACTGCTATCGGAACCGTTTTCGCGCGGCATTAAGCGGCAGCCATTACAGACAATGCTGTTGGTGGGCGGCCGGATCTGCTTTGCGGAAGCCGTTCCCCGCTTCAATCCAAAGAGGTCACGACCTCTCAGAATCAACAGCATGCCCATTCGCCGATATCAGGGACATATGGTCCCGGTCGTTTCCACACCTTTTGAGTGTCTGCAACATTGGCCCCACTTCGCCTTCAAGTAGGGCCGATGAGATGCCTTGTCCGGGGGATATGTCGACCGGCCTCCTCTAGGCTGCTTCGCGCTTGCCGGTTTGGAGAAGCCGTAACCATGGGGTCAGGTGGAAGACGCTCATGAAGATGTACATCACGGTCATCCCGCCGAACTGCAGTCCCTGCTCGCCGGCACATAACATCTGCCCGACGTCGGCGCCCCATGCGCCGGTCGAAATCGCCATGAGCGCGAAGGTCGGCGACGCTGCGAGGGCGAGCCCATCGGCCGCCCTCCGTGCTGCCGTCCGGTGGACCTCCCGCGCGCTCGCAGAGAGGCTCGCGCTCATCGCACCGAGCCCGCGTCCTGGTTTCGCATCGCTGCCTCGCCCGCGTCCGAGACCTCGACCCAGCGCCGATCGGGAGCGGCGCCTTCGACATAGCTGTCGTTCCAGTTCCACCACTTGTAGGTCGGCGTCTGGGGATAGCCTTCGGGAGAGTCCTCCCAGACTTCCTGTCGGCCGAGCGGGGTGATGTCGAGATAGTTCCAGGTGCCGCCCATCTGCTCGTCACCGCGGTTGTTGATGAAGTAGGTACGAAACAGCCGATCGCCGTCGCGGAAGAACACGTTGTGGCCGTGCCACTCGTCGACGCCGAAATCGAGGTCGAAGCTGTCGGTGATGGTATACCAGGGCATCGTCCAGCCCATGCGCGCCTTCAGCCTGGCAATATCGGCCTGCGGCGCCCGCGACGCGAAGACCAGAGTGGTGTCACGGGCGTTGAGATGGGCAAGGTGGGCAACCTGGTCGGCGACCATGGAGCAGCCGCGGCAGGCATGCTCGGGCCAGCCATAGACGCCCGGCTCGTAGAAGGCGCGGTAGACGATCAACTGATGCCGGCCGGCAAAGAGGTCAAGCAAGCTTTCCTTGCCCTCGGGGCCCTCGAAGACATATTCCTTCGTGACCGCCATCCACGGCATGCGCCGGCGCTCCGCAGCAAGCGCATCGCGAGCATGCGTGTGTGCTTTCTCCCTGACGAGCAGGTTCTGGCGTGCCTCTTCCCAGGCCTGTTGCGAGACCACCTGCGGCTTCTGCATGGCTGGCTGGTCGGTTGCCTGCCCATTCTCGACTGTCTTGGTCATGGCTTTCAATCTCCTCGTTTTAGACGAAGCCTGCGTCGCGCGGGCCGGAGCGCCGGGATGCAGGTTATCGTGCCGTCATCGAGGGTAGTTTGGCACCGCGGATCAAATGGCGGGAGTAACAACTGTGACGGTATTCATTCGGGCGGCGCGATGGGGGCGTGTGGGCCGGCGACCTTCCGCCCTAGAACCCGGCCAGCCGGATCTCGCCGGCGAAGAAATCGGCAAACGCCCTTACCTTCGGCAGCAGCAATCGATTGGTTGGATAGACGATATAGATGCCGCGCTCAGCAAGTTTGTGTTGCGGCAGAATCCGCACGAGCTTGCCTTGGGCGAGCAGCGGGTTGGCGATGAAGGATGGCAAGGCGCCGATACCGATGCCGGCCTGGACCATCTCGCTCAGCATCAGGCTGTTGTCGACGACGAAGCGTGCTGGCAGTTCGATGCTCGACCCGCCGTCGGGACCTTCCACGATCCAGCTTCCCGGCTGGTCGGCGAGCCGGTAGCTGAGGCAATCGTGGTTCTTGAGCTCGCTCACGCTTGCCGGCGTACCCCTGGCCGACAGATAGGCGGGCGCGGCGCAGATGATTTGTTCGACCTCGCCGAGCCGCTTGGCAATCAGTGATGAATCCGCAAGTGCTGCGCGCACGCGGATCGAGACATCGAACCCCTCCGAGACGACGTCGAGTACATGATCGTCGAGCGTCATGTCGACCTTCAACTGCGGATGCAGCGCCATGAAGCGGGCGAGCATCGGCGCAAGGACCGTCAGCCCGAAGGAGAGGGGGGCGTTGATCCGCAGCCGGCTATTGATCTCTCCGGCCTCGCCCGATGTCGAACGCTCCAACTGGTCGAGTTCGTCGAGGAGCCTGCAGCACTCGGCGAAATAACCACGCCCGGTCTCCGAGAGGCTCATGCGCCGGGTGGTGCGCAGAATGAGCACGGTGCCGAGGCGTTGCTCGAGTTGCCGGATCTGCTTGCTGATCGACGCATTCGATTGTCTGAGCTCTTCGGCCGCCCTGTTGAAGCTTTGAAGCTCGACGACGCGCCGAAACGCCCGCATGGCCGCCAGCAGATCCATAATTTCTCCAGAGTAAAATATCTATTCTCCATATCGCTGATTATTCGCGATGCCGCCAGCAATAAAGTGAGCTCAGCTTCCTGATGTTCAGGCAATGCAGAAAAAGGAGTTCACCATGTTCAACACCGCAACGTTCAGCCGCACAGTGGCGGTCTCTCTCGTGGCCGGATTGCTGGGGAGCGCGGCCTTCGCGCAGGAGGTCGGCAAGAGCCCCTGGGGGCCGAAGGACGAGATCGGGCGCCTCAACCTGATTACGCCCACCTCGCGCGCTGCGATCCTGTCGCGTATCGAGGGTGCCAAGTCCTACGACCTCGCGGTGGAGTATTTCATCGGCATGCCAAGCTGGGAGGCGGCCGGCGACCCGCCATACCAGATGTGGATGACACACACGCCGCACGGCACAACGGTTTCTGACCCGATGAAAGTCGGCAAGGAGATGAACCAGCACGTCAGTTACTCCGGTTCGGCCGTTTCGATGTACGCGCATATGGGCACGCATATCGATGCGCTGAACCACTTCGGCCTGAACGGCAAGATATGGAACGGTTATGCGGCAGCCGATCACCTGGGAGACCAGGGCTGGACCGTCACCGGCGCGGAGAAACTGCCGCCGATCGTTGCGCGCGGCGTCCTGATCGATGTCGCGGCGGCGAAGGGCATGCAGATGCTGCCGGAGAACTACCGCATCACCCGCAAGGACCTGCAGGAGGCGCTCGACAGCCAGGGCGTCAAGCTCCAGCAAGGCGACGTGGCGCTGATCCGCACGGGGCGCATGCAGCACTACGAAGACAAGTCCGCCTATATGAGCAACCCGCCCGGGCTGAGCATCGATGCGGCGAAGTTCCTGGTCGAAGACGGCGGCGCCATGGTCGTCGGTGCCGACAACCTGAGCTTCGAAGCGTTTCCGGCAGAAACCGAAAACAACTACATCCCGGTCCACACCTATCTACTGGCCCAACAGGGCGCGCCGATCATCGAGCTCATCAATCTCGAAGAGTTGTCGAAGGACCGGATTTACGAGTTCGCCTTTGTCGGCGCGTCGCTCAAGTTCCGCGGGGCCGATGCCGCACCGATCCGCCCCGTCGCCTTCCCGCTGCGCTAGTCTTTTCCTGAAAGCTCTTGCTTGAGAGGAAGAGCCAGCCGAACGATCAAACGACGAAGGCGCCGCGGCAACTCCGGGGCGCCTTCGCTCTGTCATCGGGCGATCTGAAAACGGGCCCTGTCTCACCGATTGGTAAACGCCCGCGCGCTTTCTGCGGTGCCACTAATCGATGGCGGCGGGTATCTCTGTTTCGGCGCGGCCGCGCAGCGGCTTTTCCGGCATCAGATGGAACATCGCGAGCGACAGCACCATCGCCGCGGTGCAAGCGGCGAAAATATAGGCGAATGGCAGTGCCGAGGCGGTCGTTGCACTGATTGCCTGAATGGCTTCACCACCCAGCGGCAGGCCATTGCCGAGCGCGATCGCCCCGAGGATCGCGACACCAAGGGCGCCGCCGAGCGATCGCACGAAGGTCAGGACGCCGGTTGCAACGCCGAGATGCGCCTGGTCGACGGCGTTTTGCACGGAAATGGTCGCGACCGGAAACGTCATGCCGGAGCCGAAGCCTGCGCCCGAGGTCAATAGCACCAGCACCGATAGGTTTGTTCGCCCGGCGAGAGCGGCGAGCGCCGCCAGGCAGAGGAAGCTGAGGATGCTGCCGACGAGCGCCATTCGCTTGTAGTGGACGAGGCGCGGTATCGTCCGCGCGCTGGTCGTTGCTCCGAATACGGTGCCGAGCAACAGGCCGAGCATGATCAGCCCCGAGCCACCGGCGGAGAGGCCATGGAACGACTGCGCGTAGACCGGCAGATAGACCGAAAGGCCGACATTGGCACCCTGCGCCAGAAACATCGCCAGGGTTCCATAACGCACGATCGGATTGCTGAGCACTTCGAGCGAAATCAGAGGCTCGGTCACGCGCCGGAGGCGCAAGGCGAACGCACCCCAGAGAAGCGCCGAACAGCCGAGCAAACCGGCGATCGCCGGCGAAATCCATGCATAGCGGCTGCCGCCCCAATTCAGCGCCAGCAGCAGAAGCGCAGTTGCGGCGACGAGCAATGTGGCACCTGCTCCATCGATCCGGTGCGCCCTGGTTATAACAGGCAGTTTCTTCAACGGATTGCTGATGATCGCCAGGGCCGCAAGGCCGAGCGGGATGTTGATCCAGAAAATCAATGACCAGTGGAGATGCTCGGCGAAGGTGCCACCCAGCAGCGGCCCGGCGATGCTTGCCACCGCCCATGTTCCGGATATCCAGGCGGCGTAGCGTGCGCGCTCGCGTGGAGGAACGAGGTCGCCGATCACCGTTTGCGAGAGGGCGAAGAGACCGCCGCCGCCCAGGCCCTGAACCGCACGGCCGATGATCAGCGTCAGCATGTTCGGCGCCAGCGCGCTTATCAGCGACCCCGCAAGGAAGATGATTACGGCAGCGAAGATCGTCGGCCGTCGCCCGTGAATATCGGAGATCTTGCCATAAAGAGGCGCCATGGCCGTCGCGGTCAGGAGATAGGCCGTCACGACCCAGGGCAGATAGTCGCTGTGTCCGAGGGCCTTGCCGATCGTAGGCATGGCGGGCGCCACGATCGTCTGGTCGAGTGCGGCCAGAAGCATCGCGAGAAGGACTCCCCCGATGATGACGTTCTTCTCCGGCTCCGAGAGAGAGGCCGCCGTCGCGGTCGTTTCATTCGGGTGACGTATCTCATTCATGCAGGTGGTCCGATGCAGTCATTTCCACTTTGACGAGAGGCATTCAGAAAGGCTGGACGCGCGATAGTCAACCGTCCCGGCGATCGGGACGTCCAAGCCCTTCGCTCCTTCCTGGGCCGGGGCAAGCTGGGCGGAAGCCGCCGAGCCGTGTTGTCGAACAGGTTCTGGTCGCCGGTCTAGGCACTCCGGTGCCGTGCCATCAGCTTGGCCTGAAGCACGACTACGACGAGCAGGAAGGCGCCGCGGATGACCGATTGCCAGTAGGCGGAGAGCGATATCCAGCCGAGACCGTTTTCGAAGTTCAGGATGTTGAACACCATGGCGAGCAGCAAAGCGCCGGCCAGCGTTGCTCCGACCGAGCCCGAACCGCCTGACAGCAGCGTGCCGCCGACGACGACGGAGGCGATGGCGAAGAGCTCCCAGCCCACGCCTTCGGTCGGTTGGCCCGCGCCGAACTGCGAGGCGAGGATGACGCCGGCAAGACCGGCGAGTGTGCCCGAGGCGAGATAGACGCCGGTGAGCGCGCGTTCGACTTTCAGGCCCATCAGGCCGGCCGTCGCCTCACCGTCGCCGATTGCCA
This sequence comes from Ensifer sp. Root278, assembly GCF_001429285.1. Taxonomy (GTDB): domain Bacteria; phylum Pseudomonadota; class Alphaproteobacteria; order Rhizobiales; family Rhizobiaceae; genus Ensifer. The sequence continues at coordinate 50,612 of NZ_LMJJ01000023.1, read as the reverse complement.
GGATATGCCGGCCAATCGGCAGTTTTTCGAGCACGATCCAACCGAGGACATAGGCCGCAAGCGCGATCCAGGCGGGGATCGGGAAGCCGAGGAAGTCGTCCTGGCCGATCACGGTGAAGCCGGTGTCGTAGGAAACGGAAACCGACTGGTTGTTGGCCATCAGCAGGCCGGTGCCGTAGGCGGCCAGCATGGTCGCAAGCGTGGCGATGAAGGGCTGAATGCGCATCTTGGTGATGATGAAGCCGTTGAGCGCGCCGACGGCGAGACCGGCCGCCATGCCGCCCACAAGCCCGGCCGCCCAATGATAGGGCGAGAGCAGCGCCGCCACCACGCTCGCCATCGCCGCGGTGCCGCCGACCGAGAGATCGATGCCGCCGGTGATGATGACGAAGGCCATGCCAAGTGCAATCAGCGCGAACATCGAGTTGTAGCGAAGGAAACTCAGGATGTTGTAGGGCGACAGGAAGTTGTCGTAGCGCAGCGCCCCGAAAAGAATGAGGCCGGCAAGTGCGAGGATGACGCCGAGCCGGGCGAGGTCACTGGTGTTCTTGACCATGAAGAGGCGAAGGATCGGTTGCATCAGGGTCGCCTCTAGTGCCTGCCGGCGCGTTGCTGGATGAAGACGGCCGTGATGATCAGCCCGGCCTTGACGATGAGGGCGGCCGCGTCCGGCACGCCATTCGCAAGCAGCGTGTAGCGCACAAGCTGAATGACGAGGGCGCCGAGCACAGTACCGACGATATTGGCCCGCCCGCCGGTCAGCAGCGTGCCGCCGACGGCGACCGCAGCGATGGCATCGAGCTCCATGCCAAGGCCAACGAGGTTCGCGTCGCTTGCGGAATTGCGCGCAACCACGATCAGGCCGGCCACGCCGGCAAGCGCGCCGCTCAGCATGTAGACGAAGAGCTTGACGCGCTTCACCGGTATGCCGGCCAGGCGGGCTGCCTTCTCGTTGCCGCCGACGGCGATGATCTGCCGGCCGATGACGGTGTAGCGGATCATCGCCCAGGCGGCGGCGACAATGACGATCATCAGTAAGACCTGGGCCGGGATACCGGCGATCCGGCCGAGTGCGATGAACTGGAAGCCCGCGTTCTTGAAGACCTGCAGATTGCCGTTGGTCATCACCTGGGCGATGCCACGGCCGGCGATGAAAAGGACGAGGGTCGCGATGATCGGCTGGATCGAAAAGCGCGTGACGAGGAACCCGTTGAACAGGCCGAACAGGCCGGCGACCACGACCGGCAGAAGGAAGGCCAGCGCCACTGCGAACCCCATGCTTTCGACCTGCCAGAACTGGCCCATGAAGATCATTGGTGCCAGCGCCCCGGCTATCGCCATCAGCGAGCCGACGGAAAGGTCGATGCCGCCGGTGGCGATGACGAGCGTCATGCCGGTCGCGACGATGACGATGGTGGCGACCTGGGTCAGGTTCACGTTCAGCGTCTGCAAGGAGAGGAAGTTCGGCGTGACGGCAACGTTGAAGAGGATCAGCGCAAGGAAGGCGACGAAGGTGCCGTAGCGGCCGGCCAACGTCATTAACCGGCTGCCGGACGAAAGGGCTCCCGATGGCTGTGGGGCAGGGGTCTCGATCGTCGTCATGTCATTCTTCCTGGTGGGCCATGGCGGCAAGCAGCGCCGTCTCGCTCAAATCCTTGCGCGGCAAGGTCGCCACGGACATACCGTCGCTGAGCACCGTCACGCGGTCGGCGGCGGCGAGAAGTTCCTCGAGTTCGGAGGAGATCATCAGCACGCTCAACCCCTCGTCGGCGAGGCTGCGCAAGAGTTTCAGGATTTCCGACTTGGCGCCGATGTCGATGCCGCGCGTCGGTTCGTCGACGATCAGCACCCGCGGATCGGTGGCAAGCCAGCGGGCGAGCAGCACCTTTTGCTGGTTGCCGCCGGAAAGCTCCTTGATCGGCTGATCGGGGGAGGTGCACTTGACACCGAGGGCGCGGATATAGCGGCTGACGATCTCGTCCTGCCGCGCGCGGTCGACGATGCCTGCCTTCTTGAGCTTCGGCAGCAGGGCCAGCGTCATGTTCTCGCGGATGCTCATGTCGGGCACGATGCCGTCGATCTTGCGGTCTTCGGAAACGAGACCGATGCCGTCGGCGATGGCATCCGCCGGTTCGCGGTAGGTGCGATCCTGCCCTTGCATGCGGATCGCGCCGCGGTCCATCTTGTCGGCTCCGAAAATCAGGCGCGCCGTTTCTGTGCGGCCGGAGCCGAGCAGGCCTGCAAGGCCCGAGATCTCGCCCTCACGTACGGCAAGGCTGACGTCGCGCACGCGCACACCCGCGCCGGCCTTGTCGAGTTCGAGGCGGACGGGCCGTTCCAGCGCGATGTCTTCGGGCGCGATCGCCTGGAAGGCGGCAAGCTCCTTGCCGAGCATGTGACGCACCAGCGCCATTTTCGGCATGTCCGCCATCGGGCTTTTGGCCACGGTCTGCCCGTCGCGCATGATCGTCACGCGGTCACAGATTTCATAGAGTTCGTCGAGCCGGTGGCCGATGAAGATGACGGCGACGCCGGAGCGCTTTAGCGTGCGGATCGTCTCGAAGAGGATGGCGACCTCGCGCTCGTCGAGCGAGGAGGTCGGCTCGTCCATGATGACGAGGCGGGCGCTCTGTGTCACAGCACGAGCAATCGCCACCATCTGCCGTGTCGCGGCATCAAAATGTGCGACGGGACGGTCGACATCGATCGCAAGGTTGAAAGTCTTCAGCACGGCCTCGGCACCACGCCGCATGGCCGTATGGTCGATCATCCCGAAACGTTTCGGCTCGCGGGAGAGGTAGATGTTCTCCGCCACAGACCGCTGCGGAGCGAGATTGATTTCCTGGTAGATCGTCGCGATGCCGGCTGCCTGCGCCTTTGCCGGCATTGCGAAGTCGACATCGTGGCCGTCGAAAGTGATGCTGCCTTCGTCCCGGCGATAGACGCCAGTCAGGATCTTGATCAGCGTTGATTTGCCCGCGCCGTTCTGGCCGACGAGCGCCATGACCTCCGCCGCTTCGACTTCAAGCGAGGCGGACTTCAGCGCCGGCACTCCGGCGAATGCTTTGGAAATGCCCTGCATGGACAGAAGCATGGGTCTCCTCCCTATCTTCGCCATCCGCCGCCCCTCTGCATGTTTCCCTTAATCGTAGCCGATTAAGGGATAAAAACATGCAGCAATTCAAAGCGCTACAGCGACCTTTGCGCGTCCGATAAGACGCGCGGCGCTGTAGAGGGTGAGCGCTCTCAGCCTACACGTGAACCGGCCGAAGGTCATGCCTGGCACTGTCGCGGTCAAAAAACCGGCCGATGCGGTTGTTCCGATCGGCCGGCATAGGCTCGGGAGATGGTATCAATAGGCGTTGGCGAGTTCTGCGGCCGCATTGGAGGCGTCGTAGAACTTGTCGTCGTTGATGATCATCGGGTCGATTTTTTCGCCCTTGGCGTAACGCATCATTGTCTCGAAGGCCTTCGGCCCGAAGCGCGGGTTGCACTCGACGACCGCGGCGATCTTGCCATCGACAACCGCCTGCACGGCTTCCTTGCCGCCATCGATCGACAGAACGAGAACGTCCTTCCCGGGCACCTTGCCGGCTGCTTCGAGCGCGGCAATCGCGCCGATCGCCATCTCGTCATTATGGGCGTAGATCACGTCCGCATCGGGATGGGCCTGAAGCAGGGCTTCGGCCACCTGCCTTCCCTTGTCACGGGCGAAGTCGCCGGTCTGCGAAGCAACGATCTCAAAGCCGCCGGCCGCCTTGATCGCCTCGTCAAAGCCCTTCTTGCGGTCGTTGGCGGGCGACGACCCGGTCGTGCCTTCAAGTTCGATGATCTTCGATTTGCCGTTGGCGTTCTTCACCAGCCACTCGGCGACACGTTTGCCTTCCTCGACGAAGTTCGAGCCGATGAAGGTCAGATAGTCTTCGCCGGCCTTGGCAAGCGACGGATCGACGGAACGGTCGAGCAGGATCACAGGGATGCCAGCCTTCTTGGCGGCCATGACGGCGGGGATCAGCGGTTTTTCTTCGCGGGGCGCGAGGAAGATCACGTCGACGCCCTGCGCGATCATCGAGTTGACGTCGGCGACCTGTTTGGCGGCGGAGCCGGCGGCATCCGTGTAGACGAGCTGGAACCCGAGCTTCTCGGCCTCGGCCTTCATGCTGTTCGTCTGGGCGATGCGCCAGGGATTGTTGGATTCGGTCTGCGCGAAGCCGACCTTGTATTTGTCCTTCTGCTCAAGCTTCGGCACTTCGGCGATCGCGACACCCGCAAGGGCGAGCGCGCCGACGGCCGTTGCCGCAAGCATGAAGGTGCGACGGGAAATCGTGGTCATAATCGGGTTCTCCTCCCAGATTGGCCGGTGCTTCTCTACCGGACATGAGCGTTTTTGCGCTTCACATCGTCAAATCTTGCGCTAATAATATTAGCAGTCAAGGCAAAAAATTATGAGCACTTGCAATAGCCCGCGTGCAGTGCGATGCACGCTCGACTGCATGTTTCCTTTGATCGGAACCGAGGACAAAAACATGCAGCAATTCAAAGAGCTACAGCGACCTTTGCGCGTCTCATAGACGCGCGGCGCTGTAGGGTGGAGAGTACGCATGGCCAAGGGAAACGGGCGGAATCTGGATAAAAAGGGCGAAGGGCGCCCAACGATGACGGATGTCGCCAGGATAGCTGGTGTTTCCCAGTCAAGCGTCTCTCTGGTGCTCAATGAGATGTCGGGTTCGCGCATCTCCCAGGAAACGCAGCAGAAGGTGCGCGAGGCTGCTCATAAAATAGGTTATAAATTGCCGGCCACCCGCGGCGCGGTTGCAGCGGCCCCCGCCGTCGAAAAAGACACGATCGCCTTCATCGTCGACGAAATCTCGACCAGTCCGCACCCGGTCGTCAGCCTCGACGGCATCCGCGACTATGCCTTCGAGCAGGGCATGCTGGTGTCGGCGCATGTCACTCGCTCCAACCCGGAGCTCGAAGAGGCGGTGCTGCGCTCGGTGCTGAGAGATCCCTCGATCGCCGGCGTCATCTACGCGACGATCTTCACCCGCAAGGTTGCCGTGCCCAAGGCGCTGGCGCCGCTTCCGACCGTGCTTCTCAATTGCTACTGCGATCCGCGCCAACATGTGGCGGTCGTGCCGGGCGAGGTCGCCGGCGGTTTTGCCGCCACGGCGCATCTGACGGCGCTCGGTCACAAGCGCATCGGCTTCATCAATGGTGAAAGCTGGATGGACGCGGCCATGGACCGCCTGAAAGGCTATAAGCAGGCGCTCGCTTCCGCCGACATCGCCTTCGACGAGACGCTTGTGCGCGATGGCGACTGGCTGCCGCTACGCGGTTACGAGGCTGGGCTGGACCTGCTCTCCATGCCGAACCCGCCGACCGCTATCTTCTGCGGCAACGATCTTATGGCGATCGGCGCGATGGAGGCGGCACAGGAGAAGGGGCTTCGTGTACCCGTTGATCTCTCGGTCATGGGCTACGACGACCAGGAACTGGCGCGCTACACCCATCCGCCGCTCTCGACGCTGGTACTGCCCAACTACGAGATGGGACAGAGGGCCGCCGAGATCCTGATCGACATGGCGATCCACGGAAAACACATGCGTCCGATGACCATAAAGGTCGACGGGCCTTTGGTGGTTCGCGAAACCACCTCCGGTTGGCCCGTCCGGGCCGCGCAGGCAAAGCGATAGAGCGGCGCAACACTTTCGGGAAACAAGGACAGAGCGTCGTTAGTCGTCTGCTTGGTTGGCATAGGCGGCGATGTAGGCTTCCGTTAGCGCCTCTTCCAGCGGGCGACCCAATCGATAGGGAGAAAGCGTCTCGGGCCGCACGACGCCGTGCGGCAAGCGCGAGCAGGGTTCGGGTGCGCCCAGAACGGTGTGCACGGGAAGGCGCTCCGCATAAACAGGCAGATCGTAGTCCTCCTCATCGTCGGCGATACCCTTGGCCCTGATCTTTGCCGAGGCCCGTTCGATTTCCATGACGATGACAGCGGTCGCCTTGATCTCTTGAGCAGTGCTCTGGCGCAGCGTCGCGGTGCGGTCCGGAAAGAGCCGGTCCACCATCATCGTCAGGGCACGCAGTTTCTCCTCCTGGTCCTCGACCAGGCGGGCGGTTCCGAAAGCCATGACCGAGCGGTAATCGGCCGAATGGTTGAAGCCGGAGCGGGCAAGCACGAGGCTGTCGAGGTGTGTGACGGTCAGGCAGGCCGGCTCGCCCGCGGACAGGTTGCGCAGCATGCGGCTGGCGCTGCTGCCGTGCCAGTAGAGGTGCCGCCCTTCACGCCAGAAGAGCGTCGGTGTGCAGAAAGGTTGGCCGTCGATGACATAGGCGACGTGGGCGAGTGCCGCCGCGTCGAGCAGCCTGTGCACCGTCTCGTGGTCGTAGAAACCACGATCATGGCGGCGCTTGACGCGGTTGACCGTATCGACGGGGTAGGCGGGCGTGGAATGTTCGGTCACGGCTGGTTCCTTTCAGGCTTGCATCCTGAAGGTTCGCATGAGCAGACTGGTTTGAAATAGGTCCACTTTCGTTAGCTTCATGCCAACCACTTCTCTTCCAAGACAGGGATCGGCCTTCCCGCCGATCGAACTCGATCGCTCGATTCGCAACCAGGCGCTTCGGGTCCATAGTGGGTTACGTGCCGCCATCGTCGACGGCTTGCTGGCGCCCGGCTCCCGTCTGCCGTCGAGCCGCGAGCTGGCCGCCCAACTTGGCATAGGCCGCAATATGATTGTTGCGGCCTATGAGCATCTCGCGAGCGACGGGCTGATCGAGGCCCGCCACGGCTCGGGCACCTATGTCTCGTCCAGCCTGCCGACACCGCCATCCGTTGCCGCGGCGCCGGATATCCCGCTGGCCTTTGGCGGCCGGCCGCCCTTCGCTCTCGGCCAGACCCATGTGGAGCCGGCTTTTGTTGCACGGCTGGCTGCGGCCACCCGGCGCCATATCGCGGAGGCGAGCGTCGACGACCTTGCCTATGGCGACCCGCGCGGCAGCTTGCACTTGCGCCGACAGATCGCAGACTTCCTGGCCGTCAACCGAGGCATCCGCTGCGATCCAGGCTGTGTGGTGATCGTCAGTGGCACCCAGCACGGGCTGAGGCTCTGCGTCGACGCACTGCTTGCGCCCGGAGATTGGGCTTGGGTCGAAGAGCCCGGCTATGGCGTGTCGCGCTCGACACTCATGGCAGCAGGTGTGCGGCCTGTGCCGGTGCCGGTCGACGGGGCAGGGATCGATGTTGCAGCGGGTCTTGCGCGAAACCCTCTCGCCAGGGCTGCCTATGTCACCCCTTCGCACCAGTTTCCGACCGGCGTGAAAATGGCGATGGACCGACGTGCGGCGCTGATCGAATGGGCTGACGCGACCGGCGCCTGGATCTTCGAGGACGACTACGACAGCGAGTTCCGCTATTCGGGTCCACCACTGACGGCGCTGGCGGGGCTTGCGCCGGACCGTGTCGTCTATCTCGGAACCTTCGCCAAGACGCTGTTTCCGGGGTTGCGGCTGGGTTACCTGGTGCTGCCTCCAGAAGCATTGGAGCGGGTCCTCAAGCGGCGCGCCGCCTTCGACCGGTTCATGCCGGTTTTCCTGCAGAACGCCGTGGCCGATCTCCTGGCGGATGGTTCGGTCGCGTCCCATTTGCGCAAGAGCCAGAGGCGCTATCGTGTCGCCCGTGATCAACTGGCTGAAATTGTCAGCGTCACATCCCGGGCAACACTGTGCCCGGATGTTCCGGAGCAGGGCCTTCACATGATCGTCCGTCCGCGCGACGGGCTCGCGCCGGGCCTGTCGCAATTGATCCGGGCGGAAGCGAAAATCGACGCGGTTCTTCTATCCGAAACCTTCATGCAGCGAAGCGATGCCGAAGGCCTCATCCTCGGGTTCTCAGGATATGAAACCGGTGCGCTGCGGGCGGCAGCCACGCTCCTGGGAACCACCGCGCTCAAACTGGTCGACGGCTCTCGGTGGTGACCACCCCGCGCGACACCGTCAAATAGTGGGCAACACGGCTCTTACGTGGTCCGCAAGCGCCATCACCGCGGATGACGGGCGAGGCTCGGCAAATTCGAGCGCGATGCCGATCGTCGGGAGCTTCGGCAATCCGGCCGAAATGATGTGCAGATCGGAGGGAACGGCGGTTCGCGTCAGGACGCTGATCGCATGGCCGGATCGGGCAAATGCGATGAGACCGGCAAGGCTGTTGCTCGCAAAGGCGACGCGGTACCGGCGATTGACCGCCTCCATAGCGTCACAGGCTGCCCGGTAGTCGAGTGTCGTCGGGGCTGACAAGGCCAGGGGCAGAGCCACACGGTCGAGGATCTCCGGTTCTGCAGCCTTGCCGACCCACACGAAGTCTTCGGTACGAATGACCTCGCCGTTTGAAGCATCGGCTATTGAAACGAGCGCCAGGTCGATTTGCCGCCGCAGCAACATGGGGCGCAGTTCCGTGGTCGGTGCGCAGACCATACGCAATTCGACCTCCGGGTGCTGATCGAGAAAGCGCTCGATGATCCCGGGAAGGAAAGCGATCGAATAGTCTTCCGGACAGCCCAGGGTCACGGAGCCTTTGAGACCTTTGCCTTCCATCTCCGCCAGGATCTCATCGTGCCCGGCGAGAAGATGTTCGGCATGGGCCAGCAGCTTTTCGCCGGCCGCGGTCAGCCGCACGCCGGATCCGGTGCGATGGAAGAGCGCCTGCTCGAGAAAGTCCTCCAGCCGCTGCATTTGCATGCTGAGCGTCGATTGCGTTCGCCCGACCTGCTGGGAAGCAAGGCTGATTGAGCCCGTCCGCGCGATGACGGCGAAATTTCGAAGCAAGGCAAGATCGAGATTTCTCATGATATCAAAATATCCAATATCGGAGCGGAATACTATCAATTTGCCTGAGGAAGAAATGCCCGCTAGCCATTGAGAAAAGCCAACGAGGAGCAATCTGATGTCGCTGAACTCCGACCCTGCCTTCTGGGCCTCCGCCAACAAACACCTCACGCGCTATGGTCCCGGTTTCGAGGCGATCATCGTGGAGCGCGCGGAGGGAAGCTTCGTCTATGATGCGGACGGTCGCGCCGTTCTGGATTTCACCTCCGGACAGATGAGCGGTGTTCTCGGCCACACCCACCCTGACATCGTTGCGACCGTCGACCGGCAAATGCGGACGGTCGCCCATCTCTTCAGCGGCATGCTGTCGCGGCCCGTCGTCGAGCTCGCCACGCGCCTTGCCGCGCTTGCGCCGGGGCTCGACCGGGTTCAGCTTCTGACAACGGGCGCTGAGTCGAACGAGGCGGCCATTCGCATGGCGAAGCTGGTGACCGGCGGCCACGAGGTCGTCGCCTTCGCGCAGAGCTGGCACGGAATGACGGGGGCCGCCGCCTCGGCGACCTACAGCGCCGGCCGAAGGGGATACGGTCCTGCCGCTGCCGGCTCGTTCGTAATCCCGGCGCCGAACGCCTACCGGCCGCGGTTCACCCACCCGGATGGGAGCAATGATTGGCAGACGGAACTCGACGATGCCTTCTCGTTGATCGACCGGCAGTCGACGGGCAGCCTCGCGGCGTTCATCGCAGAACCGATCCTTTCGAGCGGAGGGATCCTCGAACTTCCGCCGGGCTACCTCGCCGCGCTCAAGCGCAAGTGCGAGGAACGGGGCATGCTGCTCATCCTCGATGAGGCCCAGACGGGAGTTGGCCGGACCGGGCATATGTTCGCCTTCCAGCGTGACGGCGTGACGCCCGACATTCTCACCTTGTCGAAGACATTGGGCGCCGGGCTGCCGCTTGCCGCCGTCATGACGACGGCGGAGATCGAGCAAAAGGCCCATGAGAGAGGCTTCCTCTTCTACACTACCCATGTGTCGGATCCGCTGCCAGCGGCAGTCGGCGTAACGGTGCTCGACGTGGTCGAACGTGATGGCTTGGTCGAACAGGCGATCGCGCGCGGCGAGCGGCTGCGCAAGGGTCTCCTGTCGCTACAACAAAGGTTCGAATGTGTCGGCGATATCAGGGGACGCGGCCTTCTCCTTGGGCTCGAAGTTGTCGCTGATCGGCAGACGAAGGCTCCGGGCTTCGATCTGGGTGCCAGGGTCATGGAGGAGGCGATGCGGCGCGGTCTCAGCATGAACATCGTCAAGCTTCCCGGGATGGGCGGCGTCTTTCGCATCGCTCCGCCACTGACGGTGTCGGACGGAGAGATCGATCTTGGGCTGGAGATCCTGTCGGCCTCCATCGACGCTGCCATGCGTGCTGGCTGAATGCGCGCGTGCGCAGATTTTGTTGGTCACCCCAAGATACCGTCTAACCCGCATCGGAAGCCTGGTGCGGGTTGGCCTGTCCCGCTGGCAGGTTGAGGCATGGCGCCAAAGCCATCGTGGATACGATCCTGTGGCCGAAAGGCGCGATCCCGCCATCCCGGTTTCGTTGACGTCGCGCGCATCGCCGTCAAATACGCTCTTGGCGGCTGGATCCGAACTCGCAGGAAACATAACTCCCCGATTATGATTTTGGCCCCATATTTCATTTTTACATCACCGTTTGGCATGGCAAGTTGACGCCTATCAAATCAACGGGGTTTGTGAGGACGATGCGGGTTCGGGAGCGATCGGCGTCGCAGGGAGGAAACATGAAACGGATGATTCTGGCTGCGATCGCGGCTTTGGCAATGAGCGGCGCGGCCTATGCCGACACGATCAAGATCGGTGTTGTCGGGCCATTCTCCGGTCCGTTCGCGCTTCAGGGCAAGAACTTCAAGGCCGGCATCGATGCCTATATGGCGCTGAACGGCAGCAAGGTCGGCGACGACGATATCGAGATCATCTATCGCGACGTGCCGCAGGCCGATCCGGCCCAGGCGAAGGCGCTGGCACAGGAACTGGTGGTCAAGGAAGGCGTGCAATATCTCGCCGGCTTCTACTTCACGCCGGACGCGATGGCGGTAACGCCGCTGCTCACCCAGGCGAATGTGCCGCTCGTCATCATGAATGCGGCAACCTCGGCGATCGTCACGAAGAGCCCGCTCGTCGTGCGCACCTCGTTCACCACATGGCAGACCTCGACGCCGATCGCCAAGGTCGCGAAGGACGCAGGCGTTTCCAAAGTGATCTCCGTCGTCAGCGATTACGGCCCGGGCGTCGATGCCGAGAACGCCTTCAAGGCGGGTTTCGAGGCGGCCGGCGGTCAGGTCGTCGAGGCGATCCGCATGCCGCTCGCGACCAATGATTTCTCGCCGATCATGCAGCGCATCAAGGATTCGGGCGCCGAGGGCGTGTTCGCCTTCCTGCCGTCCGGTCCGACGACGCTCGGTTTCGTCAAGGCCTTCAAGGAGAACGGCCTGAAGGACGGCGGCATCAAGTTCTTCGCCCCCGGCGACCTGACGCAGGAATCCGACCTGCCGGCACTAGGCGAAGCGGCGCTCGGCATCCAGACGACCTTCCACTACGCGGTTTCGCATGACTCGCCTGAGAACAAGGCCTTCGTCGAAGCAGCCGGCAAGGCGATCGGCAACCCGGCCGAACTCTCGTTCCCTTCGGTCGGTGCCTATGACGGCATGCACGTCATCTACAAGATGATCGAGGCGACCGGTGGCGAGCAGGATGCGGCCAAGGCAGTGGAGGCCGTAAAGGGTCTCTCCTGGACGAGCCCGCGCGGCCCCGTGACGATCGATCCGGAATCACGCCACATCACGCAAAACATCTACCTGCGCGAAGTCGCCAAGGCTGATGACGGCACCTACTACAACAAGGAAATCCAGACCTTCGAGAAGCAGGGCGACCCCGGTCTCGCTGCGCTGAAGTAGGCAGGTTGGCGCGGGCGCACAGCGCCCGCCGACACCGATGATGCGCTGATCGGCGGCGCCCATGAACGAAGCCATGTGCCCGCCCCGCGACGTCACAGTGCTGGCGCAGGAGTAGCGCTCCGCGCATATAATGCGCCCCGAATCCGGCGCAGCAAAAACTGGAAGAAAGGGCACGGATAGCCCCATGCAAACCGTCCTCAGCATTGCGATCGATGCCCTTGCCTATGGCATGGTGCTCTTCGTCATCTCCATCGGCCTTTCGGTGACCATGGGCCTGATGCGCGTGGTCAATCTTGCGCACGGCGCCTTTGCCATGATCGGTGGCTACATCGCCTCCTATGCGGCGCGCGATCTTGGCCTTGCCTATGGCTTTGCCGTGCTGCTTGCGATCTTCGGCACCATCGTCATTGCCGTGCCCATCGAACGACTGCTCTACCGGCGCATCTATGGCGCGCCGGAACTGACCCAGGTGCTGATGACCATCGGCATCACCTTCTGCATCATCGGCATCGCCAACTACGTCTTCGGCCCGACGTTGAAGACGGTGCCATTGCCGAGCGAATTGCAGGGATCGGTGGATCTCGGTTTCCGGGCGATCGCCACGCACCGCATCTTCGCAATCGTCTGCGGCCTCGCGGTTGCCGCCGGCCTCTGGTACGCGATCGAAAAGACCGCCTTTGGCGTGAAGCTGCGTGCCTCGGTCGACAATGCGGCGATGGCTGCCGCCCTCGGGGTGCGCACGGAGATCGTCTATGCCGTGAGCTTTGCGGTTGCCGTCGGGCTCGCCGCCTTCGGCGGCGTCGTCGGCGCCGAGTTGCTTCCGGTCGAGCCCTATTATGCGCTGCGCTACATGGTGACCTTCCTGGTCGTCGTCTCCGTCGGCGGTGCCGGGTCGATCCCGGGTGCGCTCGTCGCCTGCCTGCTGCTCGGCGCGATCGATACGACCGGTCGCTATCTCATGCCGGAATTCGGCGAGTTCTTCTTCTATCTGGCCGTGATCGCGATCATCTGCGTCTTTCCGCGCGGGCTCGCCGGGAGGGCCAAGGGATGACCATGACGACGACGAACGACATGATTGCCGCATCCCCAGCGCGCCGGCGTTTCGGCGGTGGAGACCTCATCGGCTTGGCGATCATCCTGCTGGTCGCGGTGATCGGCTATTTCCTCTTTCCCAACAATCTGGCGCTTCTGACCCGGATCATCGCCGCAGCACTTCTGGTGCTGTCGCTGGATCTCGTCACCGGCTATTGCGGCGTCGCGACGCTCGGGCACGCTGCCCTCTTCGGCGCCGGCGCCTATGCAGCGGGTATCGCTTCGGCGCATTACGGCATCAACGATCCGCTGGCGATGCTGGCCTTCGGCATCGTGGCCGGCGCGGTGGCTGGGCTCGTCTGCGGCGTCGTCATCCTGCGCGCTCACGGTCTTCCGCAATTGGTTTTGTCGATCGCGCTTATCCACCTTTTCCACGAGTTCGCCAACAAGGCATCGTCCTGGACCGGCGGTAGCGACGGCCTTTCCGGGATCGCGCCGACGGCGCTCCTCGGCCTCTATGAGTTCGACCTCTGGGGCCGCACGGCCTACGTCTTCGGCGTCGTGTTGCTCGCCATCGTCTTCTTGCTGTTGCGGCTGATCGTGCGTTCGCCCTTCGGCATGCTGTGCCGTGGCATCAAGGAAGATCCGGTCCGCATCCGCTCCATGGGCGCGTCGCCGAAGATCGCGCTGACGAAAATGTATGTCATATCCGGCGCCGTTGCCGGCGTCGGCGGCGCGCTGAACGCGATCTCAACCCAGGTCGTCGGCCTCGACAGCCTCTCCTTCAACATGTCGGCGGAGAGCCTCGTCATGCTCGTTCTCGGCGGCACCGGTTCGCTGTTCGGCGCACTCACCGGCACGGTCGTCTTCATGTTCTTCGAAGATGTTGTCTCGGCTGCCAATCCGTTCCATTGGCTGACGATGGTCGGGGCGCTGTTGATCGCCGTCGTGCTGTTCGCGCCGAAGGGCCTCTATGGCACCGCCGCCGCTCTCGTTGCCCGCCGCCGGGAGGCCAAATGATGCAGCCGATCTTCGAAGTCCGCAACTTGAAGCGCGCCTTCGGCGGGCTTGCAGTCACCAATGATGTCAGCCTCAGCATGGCGCCGGGAGACCGGGTGGCGCTGATCGGGCCGAACGGCGCCGGCAAGACGACGTTCGTCAATCTCGTTACCGGTAATCTTCGGCCTGACTCCGGCGAAGTGCGCATTGCCGGCGAGCCCGTGACCGGCGTCGACGCCATCGGCCGCGTGCGGCGAGGCCTTGTCCGCTCATTCCAGGTGACGCGGCTTTTTGCCGACATGACGCCAGCTGAGCACGTTGCGCTTGCCGTGCTTCAGCGCGACGGTCGTGCCGGCCGCCTCTTCGGCAATTTTCTCGGCATGCCCGATGTCATGGTCGAGGTCCAGGAACTTCTCGGCAAGCTCGGTCTCAAGGAACTGATGCACCGCAAGGTGAGCGAGATTGCCTACGGGCAGCAGCGTCTCCTGGAGCTTGCCGTTGCGCTGGCACTGAAGCCCAAGGTGTTGCTGCTCGATGAGCCCGCCGCCGGCGTGCCGCAAAGCGATACCGGCCGTATCGAGCAGGCCCTGGCCGATCTGCCAGCCGATCTCGCCGTGCTGATGATCGAGCACGACATGGATCTCGTCTTCCGCTTTGCCAAGCGCGTGATTGTTCTGGCTGCGGGCGCGATCATCTTTGACGGTTCGCCGTCCGACGTGACGAAGGATCCACGTGTGCGGGAAGCCTATCTGGGGAGCTATGCCAATGCCAGCCACGCCGCTTGAGGTGGAAAACCTGTCCGCGGGCTACGGTCCGACGCGCGTGCTCGAAGGCGTGTCCTTTGCCGTTCCGGCGGGCGCCCGCCTTGCCGTTCTTGGCCGCAATGGCATGGGCAAGACGACCCTGCTTGCGACGCTTGCCGGCCAGACGCGGCGCTATGACGGACGCATCCGCATGGGCGGTACCGATGTGACCGCGCTGCCGAGCGCCTCGCGCGCCATGCAGGGTCTTGGTTTCGTGCCGCAGGCGCGCTGCGTCTTCCCGACGCTGACCGTCGAGGAGAACCTGTTCGTCGGGCTCAAGAACCGTCCGAAGAGCGCCATCCAGGAAGCCTACGACATGTTTCCGCGGCTTCACGAGCGGCGAAGAAACCTCGGCAGCCAGCTTTCCGGCGGCGAGCAGCAGATGTTGTCGACGGCGCGCTCGATCCTCGGGCGGCCCTCGATCCTTCTGCTCGATGAACCGCTGGAGGGGCTGGCACCCGTCATCTGCGAGGAACTGATGAAGGCCTTTGCCGAACTGGCGAAGACCGGCGGCATGACCATCCTGCTGGTCGAACAACGGATCCAGAGCGCCCTCGACTTTGCCGATCAGGTGATCGTGCTCGAGCGCGGGCGCATCGCCTGGAGCGGAACGCCGGATGCGCTCGCCAAGGATCATGGCGCGGTTGAGCGGCTATTGGGGGTCGGCGGCCTTCATTGATCGTCCGACGCGAATCTTTCCTGGTTGAGCTTGTCCACGCCGCGGTGGTGCGGGCAGGCAAAAGCGATGTCGAAAACTTAACTAAAGTACCAGTTCCGGAAAGGTGAATTTAGCAACGACTCCTCTTGTAAAGGTTGTGCGCGCAATGGTTGCGAATTGCCCAAATGCGCTACGCCGGGCTGGACTTTACAAGGAGGGAAGTATGTTTGGTGGCATAGGTAAGGCGGTCAGCTCGATCGCAGTGACGAAGAAGATCCCGTTGCAGAGCATCAGCATGGCGCAGTTGAACGCCGTGAAGAATCTGCCAAGCGCCCTGACCGGCCGGAGCGGACTGCCGGGATTGGGTGGTCTCCTCTCCACGTTCTCAAGTGCGGATTTGTTGGCAAACAGGAACATCACGGCGAACCCTGCGCTGCGAGACGCTCTTCTGGCCCTGCAGAAGCAGGCAGGGAACGGAAACGCAAAGGCCGTTGCCAACGCATACTCGAAATTCTGACCGGCGCAAGGCAGCGCCGACGGGGCTCTCATGCGTCGGCGGCGTTGCCTGCTACACGGCGTCGCGCACCCTTTCCCAAGCGTTCATCAGGTGGCGGCCGAGCACCTCGGAAAGCTTTGCCTTGTTACGGGCTTCGAGCGCCACGACCATCTCCTCATGTTCTGAGACGGCCGCGGCCCATTTTTCCGGCCCCTCGTGGCCGATGAAGCGGATGCGCTTCAGCCGCGTCTGCAGAACGGCATGCATATCGGCCAGCGCAGCATTTGCTGCGAGCTGAACGATCGCCGAATGGATCTGCTGGTTGAGCTTGTAATACTGCAGCCGGTCGCCGGCCTTGTAGCGCTGGACCATCTCATCGTGCAGCGCGCGCACCTCGGCGATGCCGGCATCGCTTGCCGCCTCGCAGGCGAGCTTGCCGGCGAGTTCTTCCAGCGTCTGCAGGACCGTCAACATGTCGTGCACGTCCTTGGCGCTGAAGCGCTTGACGACGGCACCGCGGCTCGGAACGAGCTCCACCAGCCCTTCGCTTGCCAGATACTTGATGGCCTCGCGTAGCGGCGTGCGCGACACGCCCAGCTGTTCGCCAAGCTGACCTTCGTGCAGGCGGGTTCCGGGCAATAGATCGCCTTCAATGATCATATCGCGCAGGTGGCTGACCAGCGTGTCGTGCAGCGCCGTGCGCCTGATCGGACCAGGGCCGCCATCCGGCCGTCTCTCCAGAGATGTGATTTCGTTCATTGTTTTTCTTCTGCGTCTGGCGACAGGGCGTCGACCGTCTGTTCCCGTTCGCGCCGATTGAATCAGCGCTGTCTCATTAAAGCATGGAGATCGGCTCTTCCGTCGTCAACAGAAAATGCTGCATACAGAATACAAAAGACTTGATGCAGAATTTTGAATAACGTATGACAGCGATCGGAAGTATGAAGCGGAGGACATCTCACATGACGACCAACGGTGTTGCCGGTAACGGCGCGCGTCCTGTCATCGCGCTCGCCATGGGCGATCCGGCGGGTATCAGCCCGGAACTCACGGCAAAGCTGCTGGGGCTTTCCGATATCCGCGAAGCCGCGCACATCATCACCATCGGCGATCGCCGGATTCTGGATGAGGGCGCAAAGGCTGCAGGCGTTACGCTCGACCTCGAGCCTTCGACCCTCGAAGACCTCGACAAATCAGGAACGTCGCGTCACGTTTTCGTCGATCTCGCACACCTCGATCCTGCTGACGTGGTTCGCGGCGAGGCGACGCTCGCCGGCGGGACTTTCGCCACCCGGAACTTCCGCACGGCGCTCGAGTTGGCGCAGACGGGCAAGGCCGACGCCGTCTGCTTCACGCCGTTCAACAAGAAGGCCATGCGCTTTGCCTATCCGGGCTATGACGACGAGATCCGTTTCGTCGCAGACGTTCTCGGCTTCACCGGCAAGGTTCGCGAGTTCAACGTCCTCGAGAAGGTCTGGAATGCCCGCGTCACCTCGCACATTCCACTCAAGGACGTGGCTGACAACCTCTCGGTCGACGGTATCATCGCCGAGCTGGAGCTGACCCGGGCCTGCCTCACGGAGGCGGGTTATGAAGAGGCGAAGATCGCGGTTGCCGGTCTCAACCCGCACGCCGGCGACGGCGGCAGCTTCGGCATGGAAGAGATCGACATCATCGAACCGGCGGTCGAAAAGGCGAAGGCACTCGGCTTCAACGTCGAGGGACCTTTCCCGGCCGATACCGTTTTCGGTCGCGCGCTGAAGGAAGGCTACAACGCCGTCCTCACCATGTATCACGACCAGGGCCAGATCGCGATGAAGCTGATGGGCTTCGACAAGGGCGTGACCATGATGGGCGGCTTGCCTTTCGCGCTCTGCACGCCGGCCCACGGCACGGCCTACGACATCGCCGGCAAGGGCATTGCCGACGTCGGCGCCAGCCGCGAAGCGCTGCTGCTCGCCGTGCGCATGGCGAAGAAAAAGGCGGCTCTCAAGGCTGCCGCCTGATTTCGCACGCTTTCACGCAATAACGGCGCAGGAGGAGGTCTTGCGCCACAGAACCACAAAACGGGAGGACCCGACTTGAAGAATACCGTCTCCATCGCATGCATCATGGCAGCCGTCTTCGGCGTTGCTGCTCCGGCCGCAGCCTTCGAACCCGATCGCCCGGTTGAATTCGTCGTCACGGCAGGTCCCGGTGGCGGCACCGACATCTTCGCCCGCACGATCCAGGCGATCATCGGCAAGTACGAGCTGATGAAGGCTCCGGTCGTCGTTACCAACAAGGGCAGCGCCGGCGGCGCCGAAGGTTTCGTCTACACGGCGACCAACAAGGGCGACGCTTACAAACTCGCTTTCGGCACGAACAATGCCTACCTGCTGCCGGTTCGCGCCAAGGTGCCGTACAAGGCTGAAGACCTGACCCCGGTCGCGGCGCTCGCTTCCGACGAATTCGTTCTCTGGGTCAACGGCAAGGCCACCTACAACACGGCGGCCGACTTTGCGGCCAAGGCGAAGGAAGGCGGCCTGAAGATCGGCGGCAGTCAGTCCAAGGACGTCGACCAGATCCTCACCTCGATGATCAACGAGGTGACTGGTGCTACGATCAACTACATCCCGTTCAAGAGCGGCGGTGAAGCGGCCGTCCAGCTTGCCGGCGAACATCTCGACGCCAACGTCAACAACCCGAGCGAAAACCTCGGCCAGTGGCAGGCCGGCATGGTCAAGCCGCTCTGCGTCTTCAAGAGCGTCAAGCTTTCGAACGACGCCAAGGTCGCCGGTGACAAGGGCTGGAGCGATATTCCGACCTGCAAGGAATCGGGCATCGCCATCGACAACTACTCGATGCCGCGCACCGTCTGGCTGCCGGCCGGCGTTGACCAGGATGTGGTCAAGTTCTATGCGGACCTGATGCGCAAGGTTTCGGAAACGCCGGAATGGGCGAAGTACCTCGCCGACACCTCGCAGTCCCCCTCCTACATCGCTGGCGACGATTTCAAGGCCGCCATCGAGATGGACGGCGCTGCTGTCGGCGAAGTGCTGAAGCGCGAAGGCTGGCTCGCCAACTAAGGGCAGGACATTGAGGCGGGTGCCTTCGGGCACCCGTCATTCGCTTTGAAAGGTCACGATCATGAGCGAGAACGGTGCGAATGGGGTCTCCCGCTTCGCGGTTGAGCTTGGCGTTGCTGCGCTGACCGGCGCCTTTGGCGCGGCGGTCTGCTACGGGTCCCTCGATATCGGTGCGGGATGGACCGAATTCGGGCCGGAAGCCGGTTATTTTCCCTTCTATGTCGGCCTTCTGATCCTTCTCGGAAGCGCCGTGAATGCGATCCACGCTTTCGTCAAGCATCGCGGCACGGGTGAGATCTTCATCGACGGTCACCGTGCCAAGGTGGTCTCGTCGTTTCTGTTGCCGCTGATCGCCTTTGCCGGCGTTTCCGCCTGGCTCGGCCTCTATGTCGGCACGGCGCTCTACATCGCCGGCACGATGCTCTTCCAGGGGCGCTACAAATGGTGGATCGCGTTGCCGTCCGGCGTCGCCGTTTCGCTGTTCTTCTTCATCGTATTCGAGATCGGCTTCAAGGTTCCCCTGCTCAAGGGACCGGTCGAGGCCTGGTTCGGGATCTACTGATCCCGACCGCCCACGCTTTCCCGGGAGGAATGACATGGAAAATATCGGTCTTCTGATCGATGGCTTCGGCCACATCCTCAGCTGGAACCATATCCTGCTGATGATGGTCGGCGTCACGCTCGGCATTCTCGTCGGCGTGCTGCCGGGCCTCGGCGCGCCGAACGGCGTGTCGCTGCTGTTGCCGCTGACCTTCTCGATGGATCCGATCTCCGCCATCATCCTGCTCTCCTGCATGTACTGGGGCGCACTCTTCGGCGGGTCGACCACATCGATCCTCTTCAACATTCCCGGCGAACCTTCGTCGGTCGCGACGACCTTCGACGGCTATCCGATGGCGAAAGCCGGGCAGGCAAGCCGGGCGCTGACGCTCGCCTTCGTGTCTGCCGGCATCGGCGCGCTCGCCGGCGTCGTCATGATCACGCTGCTCTCCGGCTGGGTCGCGAACTTCGCGCTTCGCTTTTCGTCCCCGGAATATTTCGCGGTCTATTTCCTGGCCTTCGCCAGCTTCATTTCCATGGGTGCGCAATCGCCGTTCAAGACGCTCGTGTCGATGATGCTCGGCTTTGCGCTTGCCTCCGTCGGCATGGACACGATCTCCGGTGACCTGCGGCTTACCTTCGATATCCCGACCCTGATCAAGGGCGTCAGCTTCCTGATCGCCGTCATGGGCCTCTTCGGCATCGGCGAACTCTTGCTGACCACGGAAGAAGGCCTGCGATTCGAGGGCATCAAGGCGCGCGTCAAGCTCGTCGAGATCGGCCGCACGTTGATCGAGATCCCACGCTACTGGTTCACGATCCTGCGCTCGACGATCATCGGCATCTGGATGGGCATCACGCCTGCCGGCCCGACGGCGGCCTCTTTCATGAGCTACGGCGTTGCCCGTCGCTCGGCGCGCGACAAGTCGAAGTTCGGCAAGGGCGATCCGCGTGGCGTCGTGGCACCGGAAACCGCCGACCACTCCGCCGGTACCTCGGCGCTGCTGCCGATGCTGGCGCTCGGCGTTCCCGGCTCGGCAACGGCCGCCGTCATGATGGGCGGCCTGATGATCTGGGGTCTGACGCCCGGCCCGATGCTCTTTACCGAGCGGCCGGACTTCGTCTGGGGCCTGATTGCCTCGATGTATCTCGGCAACGTCGTCGCCGTGTTCCTGGTGATCGCCACCGTGCCGCTCTACGCCTCGATCCTGCGCGTGCCCTTTGCGATCATTGGCCCGATTATCGTCGCCGTCATCTTCTCCGGCGCCTACCAGGTGGCAAACTCGGTCTCCGACATCTTCCTGGTCATCGGCTTCGGCGTGCTCGGCTATGTCTTCAAGAAGCTCGAGTACCCGCTGGCGCCGCTGGTGCTTGCCATGGTGCTCGGCGACAAGGCCGAGGATGCCTTCCGCCAGTCGATGCTGCTTTCAGGCGGCACCCTCGATATCTTCTGGTCGAACCCGCTGGTTTCCTCTCTGATGGCGCTCGCTCTTGCACTCCTGCTGTCGCCGCTTGTCTTCGGGCTGATCGGCCTGGTTCGCAAGCGCAAGCATAATGCGGATGCCCCGCATGGTGACGGCAGCGCGGCGGCTTGACGGAGCCGCCGCACCCCCAACATCCAGAGACGACGAGGAAGGTCATGGCGAACACATCGCGCAAATGGACCCGTGAAACCTGGCCGATCGCGGCCGCCATGATCCAATATCCAAACGTGCTGGCCGACGGCAGTTCGGTGCAGGAGCAATCGGTCGAGCAATGGGCAGAAACGCTCGCCGATGTGGTCGATGCCGGCTTCACCGAACTCGACCCCACCGACAGCTGGATCCGGCTTGCTGACCTTTCGCCGGATCGGCTCGACAGCTTCGTCAAGCTCGCCCATGACCTCGGCCTCACCATGCCGGCGATCTCGACTGCGCGGCGCAGCGTGATCGACCCGGAGCATGGCGACGAGTATCTTGCCTACGGCCACCGGGTCATTGAAACAGCGGCCGCCATCGGTGCGGGCTCCGTTTCCTTCGGCTTTTTTGGCCCGCTGACTGACGCGCAGAAGAAGGCGCTGTGGTTCTGGACCGTCGATGGCGTCAAGAACCCCGACGAGCCCGCCACCTGGCAGAAGGCCGTTCAGCGTATTCGTGATCTTGGCCGTCATGCCGAGGAACTCGGCATCGAGCTGGCGCTCGAAATGTACGAGGATACCTATATCGGCTCGGCCGACAGTGCCGTGCGCTTCGTCACCGATGTCGGCTTGCCGAACGTCGGCATCAATGCCGATCTGGGCAACCTCGTTCGCCTGCACCGTCCGGTCGAGCACTGGCAGCAGATGATGGCCAAGGTTGCTCCCTTCGCGAAGTATTGGCACGTCAAGAACTACTACCGCACCGAGGACGAAACGTCGGGCCTGATCGTTACCCATCCTGCGCCGCTGGAGTTCGGTGTGATCAACTACCGCGCCGCGATCCGAATGGCGCTTGCCCACGGCTTCAACAGCCCGTTCCTCTGCGAACATTACGGCGGCGACGGCCTCTCCGTCAGCGCTGCCAACCGGGACTATCTGAGGCGCATTCTGCCTCGCGAATAAGGGAAGAGACGCGATGACCACAATCTTTGACGCACCGGAAGAGTTCGCCACGACCGCGCTTGCCGGCTTCAGTTCGATTTACGCGCGCAACGTCCGTCTCGTGAAGGGCGGTGTCGTTCGCTCGACCCAGGTGCCGAAGGGCAAGGTCGCTGTCGTCATCGGCGGCGGCTCCGGGCACTACCCCGCTTTTGCCGGCTATGTCGGCCCGGGCATGGCGGATGCCGCCGTTGCCGGCGATGTCTTCGCTTCTCCCTCGACCGCGGCCGTTGCCCGCGTCTGCCGCCAGGCCGATCAGGGCGGTGGCGTGCTGCTCGGTTTCGGCAACTACGCCGGTGACGTCCTGAACTTCGGCGTCGCTGCCGAGCGCCTGCGCGCTGAAGGCATCGACGTGCGCATCGTGCCGGTGACGGACGACGTTGCCAGCGCTTCCGCTGAAACGCCTTCCAAGCGCCGCGGTATTGCCGGCGACCTCGTGGTCTTCAAGATCGCGGGCGCTGCTGCCGAAGCCGGCCTTAACCTGGATCAGGTCGAGCGCGTCACTCGCCTTGCCAACGACCGCACCGTTTCTTTCGGCGTGGCCTTTGGCGGCTGTACGCTTCCGGGCGCCAAGGCACCGCTCTTTGCCGTGCCGAAGGGCGAGATGGCGCTTGGCCTCGGCATCCACGGCGAGCCGGGCATCTGCGAAGAAAAGATGGTTTCGGCGAGCGAGTTCGCCAAGCTTCTGGTCGGCAAGCTGCTGGCCGAACGCCCGGCGGATGTCCGCAAAGTTGCGCCTGTCCTGAACGGTCTCGGCTCGACGAAATACGAGGAACTCTTCGTGCTTTGGGTCGCGGTCGAGAAGGAACTGAAGGCGGCCGGCCTCGAGATCGTCGATCCCGAATGCGGCGAATTCGTCACCAGCCTGGACATGCAGGGCTGCTCGCTAACGCTGATGTGGCTGAACGATGAGCTTGAGACCTATTGGCGCGCGCCGTGCGATGCGCCGGTGCTGCGCAAGGGCGCGATCATCGCGGCCGAGCCCGCGACCGAAGAGATCAAGGTCGAGGACGGCCCGCAGATGTTTGCCCCCGCATCCGATGCTTCGAAGGAGAGCGGCAAGTGCATTGCCCGACTGATTGGCGAGATTGCCGAAGCGTTGAAGGAGGCGGAAGACGAACTCGGCCGTATCGACGCCTTCGCCGGTGATGGCGACCACGGTCAGGGCATGCGCCGCGGTTCCGCCGCAGCCGACGAGGCGGCAAAGACGGCGGTCGCGGCCGGCGCCGGCGCTGCAAGCGTCCTGGCAGCGGCGGGCGATGCCTGGGCGGATCGCGCCGGCGGCACGTCGGGTGCGATCTGGGGTCTGTTGCTGCGTTCGTGGAGCAATGCTTTCGACGACGAGACGGCGCCCTCGGACGCCACCATCGTCGATGGCGCACGCCGCGCCCTCGATGGCGTCACGCGCCTCGGCCGTGCACGCGTCGGCGACAAGACTCTCGTCGATGCGCTGGTGCCCTTTGTCGAAACCCTGGAGCGTGAGTTTGCCGCCGGCAAGCGTCTGATCGAGGCGTGGCAGGCTGCCGCCAAGGCCGCGACCGCCGCCGCAGAGGCGACTTCCAGCCTGACGCCGAAGCTTGGCCGCGCCCGTCCGCTCGCCGAAAAGAGCATCGGTCACCCCGACGCCGGCGCCGTCTCGCTGGCGTTGACGGCGCGAATTGCCGGCGGGTTCCTGCTGCAATCGGCGAAGGCCTGAGGCGCTCAACCTTCCGATCGGGTGGCCGCAGTGCCGCCCGTTCGTCTCTCTCTCTCTCTCTCTCTCTCTCTCTCTCTCTCTCTCTCTCTCTTTCCTTTCGCGCGCGCGAACCGCCCGTTTCTCGCCGAATTGCTCCCGTCGGTGCGGTTCTGGCTTCCGGGAGGGCGTGCCGATACCGTCGGCCGTGGCTTTTTCAACACAATCTCCGGTCATTGTTGGGAAAACCCCATCAATTTTCTCGGCTAACGAATATCTGCCACGGAATTGCCGGATCGCGGGCTATGGCTCGTCTTTCCTGCAGCGTGCGCTAAGTGCTTGAGTTCGTGTGCCGCCGGTTAACTGCCAATGATTTCTGAAGTTCCGAGAAGGAGACAAGAATGAAAAAGAGTTTTGCCGTGAAGGTGTCCGCAGCGTCTCTGGTTCTCGCTGGCGCGATGGCCGCAAACGCAGCCGATCTCGCGACAGTACAACCGCAACCGGAGCCGGACACCAGCAACGGCGTCAAGATCGGCTACCTCGATTGCAACATCGCCGGCGGCGTCGGCTATGTGCTCGGTTCTGCCAAGGAAGTCGATTGCGTCTTCCGCTCGACGATGGGGGCTGAGGCTTCTGACCATTACGCCGGCGCCATCCGCAAGATGGGCGTCGATGTCGGCTTCACGACTCAAAGCCGCCTGATCTGGGCCGTATTCGCGCCTACCGCTGGCTACCACCGCGGCTCGCTCGGTGGCCTCTATCAGGGTGCAACCGCCGAAGCGACTGTCGGCGCCGGCATTGGCGCCAACATCCTCGTTGGCGGCACTTCCGGTTCGATCCATCTGCAGACGGTCAGCGTGACCGGGCAGATCGGCCTCAACCTTGCGGCCACCGGCACATCGATGACGCTGACTGCCGTCAACTAAGGTCGTTATCGTCGGCCTGTTGACCCCTCCCGCAACTGGCTCGACACGATCGGATAAACGACAAGGGCACCGCGGCTCAGATTGGGCTGCGGTGCCTTTGCACTTGAACTGTTGCCATCCGCCGATTCCCGTTTAAGGAAGGCTGGTAGAGTTGTGCGCCGTAAGGGGCGAACGTCGAGGTTTGGATTGAACAAAAGCCTTTGTCTGGGCGTGGTTGCCCTTTGCCTCGCGTCCACGCCGCGCAGTGCGTTTGCCGAGTGGCTGGCGGTCGAGAAGGAAGCGCCCTATGTCATCGAAGGGCAGACGGGCGCGGGCCTTTATGCTTCGATCGGCGAGCGCGGGCCGAAGGCCGGAATTGGCCGGGCGATCGCCCATACCAATTTCAAGCTGACCTGGACGCGGAAGTACGAAGAACAGGCAGGCGCCTGCGTGCTGACGACGGCAAAGCCGAAGCTGATCATCACCTATACCCTGCCGAAGCCCGCGAAGCCTCTGCCTGCGGGCACACGCGAAAATTGGGACATCTTCATCGACGGGGTGCGCAAGCACGAACTCGTGCACGGGGATTTCATCAAGGAAATGGTGCGCGCGATCGAAGGCGCGACCTTGGGGCTCACCGTCCCCGATGATCCGAAGTGCCGCAAGATCAGGACCGAAATGACCAAGCGCCTCGGCGCGCTCTCGCAGGCACAACGCCAGCGCAGCCGCGACTTCGACCAGGTTGAGCTCACCGACGGCGGCAATATCCACCAGTTGATTCTGAGACTGGTGAACGGGCCGTAGATCGCCTCGTTCTCAGCTCGAGAGGGCGCCGAACCTGCGCTCGGCGCCTGATCACTTATGCGTAGCGCACCAGAAATTCCTCGGCCGTCAGTTCGCGGAAATCGTCAAGCGCGCGGCGCAGGCGCTGGTGGTCCCAGTCCCACCAGGCGAGCGTGTCCAACCGCTCGCCAATACCTTCGTTGAAACGGCTGCGGATGAGCTTCGCGGGGACGCCGCCGACGATGGTGTAGGGCTCGACATCCTTGGAGACGACGGCGCCGGCGCCGATCACCGCGCCATTGCCGACGGTGACGCCAGGCAGGATGGTGGCGCCGTGGCCGATCCAGACGTCGTGACCGATCGTCACCCGGTTCGATCGTCGCCAGGCGAAGAGGTCGTGGTCGAGTTCGGTATCATCCCAATAGTTCGGTGCGCGGTAGGTGAAGTGGTGCAGCGTCGCGCGCCAGGTCGGATGATTGGTGGCGTTGATGCGCACGGCGGCGGCGATGTTGACGAACTTGCCGATCGTCGCGCACCAGATCGAGCCGTCCTGCATGATGTAGGAATAGTCGCCGAACTCGACCTCGTCGAGCCGCGAACGCTCCTGCACTTCAGTATAGCGGCCGAACGTCGAATTGTTGACGCTCGCCGTCGGATGGATGAAGGGCTCGAGCCCAAGCTTCTGGCTCATGCGGCAGCCTTTCGCGGCGAGAAGGCCGAGACGTCGAGAATGCGGTCGGCAACGGCGTCGCGGACCTCCTCATCGTGGAAGATGCCGATCAGCGCCGTACCCTTCGCCTTCTTCTCAGCGATCAGTTCGACGACGACGGCCCTGTTCTTGGCGTCGAGCGATGCGGTCGGCTCGTCGAGCAGCAGGATCCTGTGGTCGGTGATGAAGCCGCGGGCGATGTTGACGCGCTGCTGCTCGCCGCCGGAGAAGGTGGCTGGTGGCAGGCTCCAGAGTTCGCGCGGCAGGTTGAGCTTGCTTAAGAGTTCCGCCGCGTGCGCACGCGCCTCTTCGATCGGGGTGCCGCGGGCCTGCAAGGGTTCCGCGACGATGTCGAGAGCGGAGACACGGGGCACGACACGCAGGAACTGGCTGACATAACCGAGCGTCGTGCGCCGGACCTCAAGCACGGTGCGCGGCTCGGCCGTTGCCAGGTTTACCAGCTTGCCGTCGTGATCCATCAGGATCTGGCCTTCGTCCACGCCGTAATTGCCGTAGAGCATTTTCAGGATCGAGCTCTTGCCGACGCCGGAGGGGCCGCCGAGAACAACGCACTCGCCTGCCTTGACCGAGAAGGAGACGTTGGCGACGACGGGCCGGCGGACGCCGTCGCGCAGGTGCATGGTGAAGCTTTTTGCGACTTCGGAAACAACGAGGGGCGTAGCCATGATTTACACCTGCAAGATCGAGGAGACGAGGAGCTGGGTATAGGGCTCGCGCGGATCGTCGAGCACCCGGTCGGTCAGTCCCTGTTCGATGACTGCGCCATCCTTCATCACCATCATGCGGTGTGAAAGCAGGCGGGCGACGGCAAGGTCGTGGGTGACGATAACAGCGGCAAGGCCGAGGTCATGCACGAGCCCGCGCACCAGGTCGAGCAAGCGTGCCTGCACCGACACGTCGAGACCGCCGGTCGGCTCGTCCATGAAGACGAGGCGTGGGGAGGTGACGAGGTTGCGGGCGATCTGCAGGCGCTGGCGCATGCCGCCGGAGAAGGCGCGCGGCTGGTCGTCGATGCGATCGACGCCGATTTCCACCCGCTCCAGCCAGTCGCTGGCGGTGGCGCGAATGTTGCCATAGTGACGATCGCCGACGGCCATCAGTCGTTCGCCGACATTGGCGCCGGCCGAGACCGTCATGCGCAGGCCATCGGCCGGGTTCTGATGAACGAAGCCCCAGTCGGTGCGCATCAGGAAGCGGCGTTCCGATTCGCCCATGCGGGCAAGATCACGGTACTGACCGTCGCGCATATGGTACTCGACGATACCCGAGGTCGGCATCAGCCGGGTCGAGAGGCACGAGAGCAACGTCGTCTTGCCGGAGCCGGATTCGCCGACGATGGCGAGCACTTCGCCCGCGTAAAGCTCGAAGGAGACGTTGCGGCAGCCGATGCGGCTTCCGTAGAACTTCGAGACGTCGTTCACTTTCAGAAGCGGGAGGGTACTCATTCTGCGGCCTCCTTTCGGGCGAGCATGTGACCTGCATGGCCGCAGGCGCGGCGGTCTTCGCAATGATCGGTGTCGGAGCAGACGAACATGCGCCCGCCCTTGTCGTCGAGGATGACCTCGTCGAGATAGACGTCCTCGGCACCACAGAGTGCGCAGGGCTTGTCGAAGCTCTGGATCTCGAACGGATGGTCGTCGAAGTCGAGGCTGACGACGTCGGTGTAGGGTGGCACCGCATAGATGCGTTTTTCGCGGCCGGCGCCGAACAACTGCAGCGCCTCCGACATGTGCATCTTCGGATTGTCGAACTTCGGTGTCGGCGAAGGGTCCATGACGTAACGGCCCTCGACCTTGACCGGATAGGCATAGGTCGTGGCGATATGGCCGTTGCGGGCGATGTCCTCGTAGAGCTTCACATGCATCAGCCCGTATTCCTCAAGCGCGTGCATCTTGCGTGTTTCGGTCTCGCGCGGTTCGAGGAAGCGCAAGGGTTCCGGGATCGGCACCTGGTAGACGAGCGTCTGGCCTTCCGAGAGCTTTTCCTCGGGAATACGGTGGCGCGTCTGGATGATCGTCGCCTCCTTTGTCCGGGTGGTGACGGCGACATTGGCGACCTTCTGGAAGAAGGCGCGGATCGAGACGGCGTTGGTGGTGTCGTCGGCGCCCTGGTCGATGACCTTCAGCACGTCTTCCGGCCCGAGGATCGAAGCGGTGACCTGGACGCCGCCGGTGCCCCAGCCATAGGGCATCGGCATTTCGCGTGAGGCGAAGGGGACCTGGTACCCGGGGATCGCGATCGCCTTCAGGATGGCGCGGCGGATCATGCGTTTCGTCTGTTCGTCCAGATAGGCGAAATTATAAGTAGCAAGGTCGTTCATCGCCGATTACCCTTGAGTGTGTCGACCGCGGATGGGGTCAGGATTTGAGCGAGATAGTTTTCTGGGTGGTTGTGATCGTCGCGGTGGTGGTGGCCGCCCTGTTCTGGGCCGCCCGCAATGCCCGGCGCGAGCCGGACGCCAAGGCGCGCAAGGACGATGGTTCCGGCGATGCCGGCGTCGTCTTTGCCGGTGACAGTGGCGGCGATTGCGGCGGTGGAGATGGCGGCGGCGACTGAACGGTCACCGTGCGTCCATGCGGTTTGCCCGATCATTCGGCCGCCTCCCGTTGTTCCTTCGCCGTGTCGCCGGCGTTGGCCGCCTCGTAGTCGCGGCGCATGCGCCGGACGAGGTCCAGTTCGGCCTGGAAGTCGACATAGTGCGGCAGCTTCAGGTGCTCGACGAAGCCGGTCGCCTGAACGTTGTCGGCGTGCGAGATGACGAATTCCTGATCCTGGGCCGGCGCAACGATGTCCTCGCTGAACTCGTCGGTTCTCAGCGCCCGGTCGACCAGCGACATCGACATCGCCTTACGTTCACTCTGGCCGAAAACGAGGCCGTAGCCGCGGGTGAACTGAGGCGGCTGCTTGGCCGAACCCATGAACTGGTTGACCATCTGGCATTCGGTGACGCGGATCGTGCCGAGCGAGACGGCAAAGCCGAGTTCCGGAAGATCGAGCTCGACCTCCACTTCGCCGATGCGCACTTCGCCGACGAAGGGATGGGTGCGGCCATAGCCGCGCTGGGTCGAATAGGCGAGCGCCAGCAGGAAGCCTTCGTCGCCGCGGGCGAGCGCCTGCAGGCGCAGGTCGCGGGCCATCGGAAACTCCATCGGCTCGCGGGTAAGGTCGCCCATGACATGACCTTCGGGCATCTGGCCGTCGCCCTCGATCAGGCCTTCGCCGTCGAGAATGTCGGAGACGCGCATGACGTGTTCGCCGGGTTCCTTGACCGCCGGCTCTGCGACGGTCTCGTCGGCGATCAGCGAAGGATCGAGCAGGCGGTGGGTGTAGTCGAAGGTCGGCCCCAGCAATTGTCCACCGGGCAGATCCTTGTAGGTCGCCGATACGCGGCGCTCGATCTTCATGTTGGCGGTGTCGACCGGCTCGGAGTAGCCAAAGCGCGGCAGCGTCGTGCGGTAGGCGCGGAGGATGAAGATCGCTTCGATCATATCGCCGCGTGCCTGGCGAACTGCTAGAGCCGCAAGCGCGCGATCGTAGAGCGAGGCTTCCGCCATCACCCGGTCGACGGCAAGTCCGAGTTGCTCGACTATCTGTTCGATGGTGATTGAGGGCAGGTTTCGGTCACCGCGGCGGCGGTCGGCGAGAAGGCGGTGCGCATTGGCAATGGCGGCTTCCCCGCCCTTGACGGCTACATACATGGGTCACGCCTCCTTCAGCGAAAGACGGGTTGTGCGCGGCAGGCAGAGCAGTTCCTCTCCGGCCGTCAGCACGAGATCGACGCCGCGCGGAAAGATTGCGCGGTTGGCGGTCCAGAATTCGAGGAAGACTTCCGGCAGCCCCTTCACGGCGACTTCCGTCTCGTCCTTGATGCCGGGCCCCTTGGCGGTGAGTGCCCGGCCGCCGGTCAGCGCCTCGACTTCAATGACGAGCGTCGTCGAACGATCCGGGTATTCCTGGGTGCCGAGCGAGAACTGGTCGAAACCTGGGAAGGCGGCGCTTTTTTCGACGAAGGCGAAGCGGGCTTCGGTCTTGCTGGCGGTCACTGCGGCGCCCGTATGGAAAGCGATCCATTGCGGAACGCCCGATTTCCCGAGCGACGGCGTCAGCCAGACGGGCGTGTCATGGTCACAAAGCGTCAATGCCACGGCGCCGGCCGCGGCGCCGAGCGGCGCGGGCGGCGTGCTCTTGGCCGAAAGCTGCTTGATCGCGCCTGGGCGGGCAAAACCCTCCATCAGGTCGCGGAAGACGGATTGGGCGGCAAAGACTGGATCTGCGAAGGCGCCGGCGTAAATCTGCGATTGGCTGGCCATCAGTCGTCTCCCCGGACCATGGTGAAAAAGTCGACGCGGGTTGCTGCAGTCTCTTCGGCGTTGCGGCGTTCTTCCAGCGCCAGCCGGTCCGCCACTTGTTGAAGCAGAGCATCGACGTTCGCGCGATCGTCCTCGCGCTGGGCGAGTGCGTCGAAGATCGCTGCAAGCCGCGCGCGCTGCCGGTCCGCACCGAGCAGCTGCCCGTGGCCGATCTCGCCGCTCGAAAGGCGGATGGTCGCGCGCGAGACCGTCGCCTCGCCGAGGTTGAAGGGATCGCCACCGCCACCGATGCGGCCACGCACCATGACGAGGCCGGTCTCCGGACCGCGAACCGGATGAACGTCCGGCTTGTCGGCGAGCGCTTCCCAGGCAGCATTCAGCTCGTCGAGGGTCGCGCGAGCGAGCAGTCCCATGGCTTTCTTGCGCGCCGGATCCGGCGGGCTTTCCTGTTTCAGCTTCGCATCCATCATTTTCACCTCAAATGTCTATTGATCTAGACAACTGTACATCTTATACTTTTCCATAACGTCCGCAAATGACAGGCTTGTGACATGCCAATGCGAAAAGACACGGCAATGCGAAAAGTGGTGGAGCGCCAGACCGGCGTCGCTCTGTGGCGGCAGATCGCCGACCGGATCCGCCTGGCAATCAGCAATGGCGACTACGATGCGGCCGGCATGGTGCCGCCTGAGACGGTGCTTGCGGGCGAATTCGGCGTCAACCGGCACACGGTCAGAAGCGCGCTTGCGGCGCTTGCCGAAGAGGGACTGGTGCGCGCGGTCCAGGGACGCGGCACGATGATCGAGCGCAAGGAAAGGGTGAGCTACCCGATCTCGAAGCGCACGCGGTTCTCGCAGGGGCTCGGTCGCCAAGTGAAGGAGATCGGCACGAGGCTGCTCGGCCACGGCGAATTGCCGGCAAACGGCGAGATCGCAAAGGCACTCGGCATTGCGCCGGGCGATACGGTGATCGAGCTCAGGACCGTCAGCAGCGGCGATGGCCGACCGCTGTCGGTATCCTCGAGCTATTATCCTGCGCATCGTTTTCCGCGCATGGCCGAAGAATTCGAACGGTTGCATTCCGTCACCAAGGCCTTCGCCGCCCACGGCTTGGATGACTATGTCCGCGCCTCGACCGAGATTGTCGCCCGGCATGCCGACGCGGAGGAGCTTTCGATGCTGAAGCTCTCGCCGGGCGCGATCGTGCTCGAGGCGCAATCGCTGAATGCCGATCTCGACGGCTCTCCAGTGGAGTATTCCCGTACCCGATTTGCCGCTGACCGAATGAAACTGCGGATTGAGACATAGAACGCCGCCGGCTGCCCACGGCGACAGGATCCGCACCCGGCCTCAAGCACTCCATCGGGGAAATGTGGCGGATAGGCCGCATTTCCGACGCGTTTTTGCCGCATGACCGGAACCTGCATCAGGAACCGCGCATTTAGAATTCTCGTAGGGGAGAATGGCAATGGCGACGTGGCGACCCGATCCTTCCTTCTATCCATCACCGCGCATGGCGGCCAAGGCTCCCAAGGAAACGCTCGCCTATGTGGCGGCGTTCGATCCCGAGCGGAAGCGGCCGGATGCGATTGCGGTCGTCGACGTCGATCCGGCGTCGCCAAGCTATTCGCAGATCGTCGGCCAGGTCGACATGCCGAACGTCGGCGACGAACTGCACCATTTCGGCTGGAATGCTTGCTCTTCCTGTCTTTGCCCCAATGCGCCGCATCCGCATGTCGAGCGCCGCTATCTGGTAGTGCCGGGGTTGAGGTCCTCCCGTCTGCACATCATCGACACCAAGCCGGACCCGCGCAATCCGAAGATCGTGCGGGTGATCGAGCCTTCGGAAATTGCCGAGAAGGCAAATTATTCGCGGCTGCACACCACCCATTGCGGTCCCGAAGGCATCTACATCAACGCGCTCGCGGATCGTGACGGCAAGGCGCCCGGCGGCATCTTCCTGCTGGACCACCAGAGTTTCGATGTGCTCGGCCAATGGGAAATGGATCGTGGGCCGCAGAAGCTTGCCTATGATTTCTGGTGGCATCTCGGCCATGACACGCTGATCACCAGCGAATGGGGCACGCCGGATACGTTCGAAAACGGGCTGGTTCCCGAGGTGCTGCTCGGTTCGAAATATGGCCGCCGGCTGCACTTCTGGGACCTACACAAGCGCAAGCACCTGCAGGAGATCGATTTCGGCGAGGAGCACCAGCTCGTCTTCGAGCTGCGGCCTGCGCATGATCCGACCAAGGCCTATGGCTTCGTCGGCTGCGTCATCAGCCTCAAGGACCTCTCG
This sequence comes from Ensifer sp. Root278, assembly GCF_001429285.1. Lineage (GTDB taxonomy): Bacteria > Pseudomonadota > Alphaproteobacteria > Rhizobiales > Rhizobiaceae > Ensifer. The sequence goes on along the minus strand of NZ_LMJJ01000023.1, from coordinate 17,911 downwards.
GCGTCGATCTGGACCTGGTATCGCGACGGCGACCGATGGGCGGTGAAGAAGGTGATCGAGATACCGGCGGAGCCGGCCGATCCGGATTTGCTGCCCCCCGTGCTCAAGGGCTTCAGCGCTGTCGCGCCGCTCGTCACCGATATCGACCTGTCGATGGACGACCGGTTCCTCTACGTTTCCTGCTGGGGCACCGGCGACATGATCCAGTACGACGTTTCTGACCCCTTTGCGCCGAAGGAGACGGGCCGTGTGCGGATCGGCGGCATCGTTTCGCGTGCATCCCATCCGAAGGCCAAGAACGGAGCGCTGAATGGCGGGCCGCAGATGGTGGAGATCAGCCGGGACGGCAAGCGGGTCTATTTCACCAATTCGCTCTATGGTGCCATCGATCCGCAGTTCTACCCCGAAGGTATCGACGGGTGGATGGTCAAACTGGACGTCGCCGACGGTGGCGGCATCACCTTCGACGAAAACTTCTTCGTCGACTGGCCGAAGGGCCATCGCCCGCATCAGGTCCGTCTCGAAGGCGGTGACTGCTCGTCCGACTCCTATTGCTACCCGTAGGGAGGGGACGATCGTGCAGTCCTGTCGGGGCGAATGACGACGTTCTGGCCGTGGCTTTCGATTGCCGCCCTCGGTGCCTTTCACGGCATCAATCCGGCGATGGGCTGGCTCTTTGCCGTGGCGCTCGGACTTCACCGCCAGGACCGTCGGATCGTGTGGTTGTCACTTGCTCCGATTGCTGCCGGTCATGCCGTCTCCGCCGCGCTGACGCTGGCAGTGGTCGTCACATTCGGCGCGGCGCTGGAGCCGCACAGTTTCAGGCTTGTCGCGGCGCTGCTCATACTCAGCGTCGCCGCCTACGGCGCGCTTTACGGACACCGCCATCGGGTGAGAGTTGGCATGCGCGCCAGCATGGCCGGCCTTGGCCTCTGGTCCTTCCTGATGGCGACGAGCCACGGGGCGGGCCTGATGCTGCTGCCGGCGGTCCTCAGCCTCTGCGTGGCGGATAGTCCCGGGGATCTCGCAATCGCAGGTTCGCTTCCCGTCGCGCTCGCCGCCGTTGCGGTTCATGGCGCAGCAATGCTGGCCGTCGTCGCCGCGGTCGCGCTCGCCGTCTTCGAATGGCTCGGCCTTGCGGCACTCCGCTCGGCGTGGATCAACTTCGATCGCCTCTGGACGCTGGCGCTGGGTGCAACCGGTATCGTGCTTCTCGTTCAATGAGCCTGCTACGTGGCAGCCGGCGGAGCGTCTACCTTTGGGCCTTCACGTAACTGATGTAGCCGCGCACATCGGTCGCCGGTTCGGTGTAGGCATTGCCGAGCGTCTTTTCCATGTTGGCGACGTAGGTCTTCGCCCAGTCCGGCAGCGAGTAGTCGATTGCCGCCAGGAATTCGAGGGTCGCCGCAAGCCTGATGTCAGCGATCGAGGGGGTGGAACCACCGATGAAGGGTTTGTCGCCGATATAGAACGCCCGAAAGACGTCGAGCGGCTCGGCAAGCGCTTCGACTGCTGCGCGGCGCGCCTTCTCCTTGGTCTCCGCATCCGCATCGCTGCAACCAACTTCGCCCGGATAGAGCGGGAAGTTCAGTGCCGGATAGGTGGCCCGGGCGAGATAGGGGTAGAAGGTGCCGATCAGATAGAACATCGCGCTATCGATCATGGCGCGGGCCTCGGGGTCCCTCGGATAGAATTCGTCGAGCCCGTGCTTGTTGCAGAGATACTGCATGATCGCGCAACTCTCCCATAGGGCTCCCTTGGGCAGGTCCGCAGTCTCCACCATCGGTGTCAGATGCGACGGTGCCTTCGCCAGGTATTCGGCCGTCCGGGTCTGGCCGTAGACATCCTGTTCGCTGAAGTCGAGCTTGGCTGCCCTCAGGAAGACGCGCGCCGTCATGTTGTTGACGCTGGGCTTGATCACGTTGAGCTTGATTGCAGGCATGTCACTCCTCCCTTTGCTCGCGATCCCGCAGTTCCGGCTCGCTCGCCGGCGCGGTCGCGTGCGTTGAACGACAGGCGTGGACCACGACGCGCTTTATCGCGGCCGATAAGGATCCTTCGGCTCCCGGTCGGACGACAGCGTTGGCCGTGCGCGCTCGATCAGTGTCTCGATCGCATCGGCCAGGTGCACCTCGGCGATATTGTAGTCGCCGCGTGCGACCCTGACCTTGTGTGCTTCCATCAGCACCTCGGCGTGGCTGTGGCCCGGTGGTGGCTCGAAGCGATAGGAGGCAAGCTCGACCAGCAGCCCAAGCGGGTCCTCGAAATAGATCGAGTCCATGAAGCCGCGGTCCTTGACGCCGCTGTGCCGGATACTTCGCTCGTCGAGCCGCTCCACCGCTTGGGTGAAGGTCGCGCGCGAAACGGCAAAGGCGATGTGGTGCACACAGCCGATGTCCGTCGGGGTTCGCTCGGGATCGGGCTTGCGGTTCTCGTCGGTGAAGATGGTGATCAGGCGGCCATCGCCCGGGTCGAAATAGAGATGGCTTTCGCTCGCCCGGTCGAGATTCGGCTGCTCGAAAATGAAGGGCATGCCGAGAAGACCCTCCCAGAAATCGATCGACGTCTGTCGGTCGGCGCCGACGAGCGTGATGTGATGAACCCCTTGCGACTGCAGTTTTCGCATCGAAGGCCTCCCAGGTGAAGCGGAGGACACAGGACGAAACGGGATCTGGTTTCACCCTTTTCCGCTCCACTCGATTGTCGTCCGTCGCGGCAAGAAGGCAAGCGCCAATGCGGGGGCAAGCTGCCCGCAAAGCGGTCGGAAAGCATCCGACATCTCAACTATTTTCTTCTGGGTTGCTGTGTGTGTATTATGCAATCAGTGAATGTGTCGGCAACGCTCCAAACGGCCTGATGGCTGGGAACAATCAGGGAGTTGAAGTGTGAAGTTTCTCCGGGGAGTCGGTGTTGTCTGCCTGTTGTCTTTTTCGCTTGCAGGCGCGGCGCGGGCGGACGGCTCTGCGTTTGCGGGGCAATGGCGGCAACTGACTTCGACGGCCGGCCGTTGCGATCAGTGCTACATCGGCATCGTAAGACATGGCGACCTGCTGACGGTCACGAGCAACAACGGCTGGCAAGCCGTCATGAACGTCGAGAACTTTTTGGACCTCGAGCTTGCCGCAGGGACCGGGCAGTGGAAGTCCACAGTCGCTGGCGCCTATGGCGGCAAGCATTTCGGTATTCAGTTCGTTCGGCGTGGCCCTGAATTGCAGATGTTCATGGTGGTTTCGCACGCAACAGGCAGGCCATTGTCCATTCGCGCGACCTTCGAAAGAGGGCTGCCTGCTACGAACTGGCGTCATCAGCCGGCGCCGATCGAGATGCAACGGATCTAGGTGCTGATGTCCTGACGCGGGCCGACAAAGACGCTTGCCCCGATACGCGTGTTTTGATTTTCCGTGCGAACCTCCCTATCTTCCGGTTGCAACATCCGAAGGGGCGGACGGAGGACAAATGCCGGTCGTGCAACGATCGAAAATCAGGCAGCGTCTTTTGATCATGCTGGTCACCGGTATCGGCGGAATGGCTGCGGCTGCGGTCTCCTTTGCGACCGCAGTCTATGATGCGGCGAATCCGGTGCCTGCCGTCACCGCAGCCAAGGGTGAGGCGATCGATACCGGCCGGTGGCGGGTGACGATCAACGACGCCACCATGGCTTCCGTGCCGCCGACCGGAACCAAGCCGTTCGAGCCGAAGCGATTCCTGATGGTGGATATCGAACTCGACAACCGATCGGTCACCACCAGCAATGCCTTTATGAACCTGATCGCGATCAAGGACGAGCGAGTCATCGCATCGCCGAAGCCGGTCTATTATCTCGCCAGGGACAAATGGATCGCGAGTGCCATCAACCCAAACATGCCGGAAAAGCTCATCGCGGTCTGGGAATGGCCGGCGGATCGCCCGGAGCCGGAGAAGGTTTCTCTGTCCATCGGCAAACAGATCTACAAGCCGCGTGACAACCTCTACGGCGCGCCCAACTGGTTCGATGATGGCGAGGCCGCGGTGGTCGAATTGGCAGTCACGCAAGATACGGGATCGTCGGAGCAATGATGTCGGCTCTTCGCGCGCTGCTGCTCTCAGTGTCTGCAATCGCAGCGCTGTACGCGATGCGAAGCAGCACGCCTGGCTACGGCGATATCACGGCACCGATTGCCGTTCGTGGTGCAGTCGGCGAGCGGGTCGAGAGCCGGGACTTCGCCTTCGGCGCGGCCAATGTGCACCTGGCACGCCAGGTCAGGGTCGAGAGCTTCGGGCGGATCAAGGAATACTCGACATCCGGCATCTGGCTCATCATCGAAGGCGCGGCCGTCGCGAAAACCGAAACGATGACGCTGACCTCGGCGGAGTGGCTGGCAGGCAACGGTTTGCGCTACGAGCTCAGCCAGCGGTTCTCGACCGTGCCCGGCTATCTGCCGACGGAAAGGCTCGAACCAGGCCTGCCGAGGCCGGTACTTCTTGCCTTCGAACTTCCCGAAGCGGCCGTTGACAAAGGCACGCTGCTCGTCGCCCGCAGCCTGGTGATGCCGCTTGCTGAGGAGCTTTGGATTACGCTCGGCGACAAGCAGCCGACCGATATCAAGCCGTCCGTCACCATTGCGCGCGGCAGCAGCGGCACGCCCTGGACGTTGGCGGCGCGCTGAGGAGACACCGGCATGAGCGAGAAGCGCACGTTCTGGATCTGCCTGCTGGCGCTGGTCGTCGCACTGCCGCTCGCCTTCGTCGTCCGTGCGTGGGAGAGCCTGCGAGAGGGGCATTGGCTTGCCACCCAAAAGGCCGAGATCGTCGTCGAGGATGGAGCGGGGCAGGCCTTTGCCGGTGGACAGTGGAAGCTTCTGGACATGAGGCGGCTACCGCGCACCAATGACGCGCGCGTCATTCTCGCCGAATTCGAGGCGTCGCCGACCGATCCGGCCGTTCTGTCGCAAGGAGCCTGCCGCGTCCGGCTGATCGACAGTGAGGGGCGCCGTTTTGAGCCCGTCACCCTGACCGAGCCGATCGTCCGGGAGATGTATCCGGAGGTGGCCGAACGCCCGCGCTGCGGTGTGCTCGCCTTTACCGACGCCAAGACTGGCGCCACGGTCCGTATGGCCGAGAGCTTCATCGTTCCCGCGGAGGCGCGGGATCTTTCGCTCAGGATTGAGTTTCCGGGCGCAAGCGATGAAACGCTGATCTTCAAGTAGACGCGTAGCTGATTTCGCTCTTCTCAGCCTGGCCGGAAACCGCATGTTCGAGCATCGCCGCCAACAAGGTGATGCGCACGGCGTCGAGCACGATGCCACCGTCGAGATCGCTAGGGCTGCCGATGAAAAGGCTGAGTGCATCGAAGACAAGCTGCCAACTCGCGAGGTCGCCCATGCCGAGGGTTCGCGTCGCCGCATACCAGATCCAGGCACCAAGCCAGGCGATGGCGCGGTAGGCAATGATGAAGGCAAATAGCGTCGCAAGCCCTGAACCGAGCGTCAGCTTCAGGCAGGTCCATATCGGAGCGTAGCGGGAGCGGTAGTCGCTGACGAAGTGGTCGAGGAAATCGGCAATCCACTTGCGAAAGGTTCTGGCCCGCCGCGGCCGCGGCGAGGATGGCCTGGCGCGCGATTCCGGGCTCGAAAGCTCGTAACCATTGATGATCGCCGCCATGACCAGCCAGATGATCGGTAGAAGCGCATAGAAGAACAGACCCTCGGCCTCAGTGTTCCAATCGGGTCTTCTCAGTTCCACCGGCACGAAGGTCTCGGCGGCATGCGCTACGGCGGTGAAGGTGAAACCGTTCATGCTGAGAAGCCTGCCGGCGCCGAGCCAGGTGATGACCTGGTCTTTCCAGACCGACAGGCCATAAAGCCCGATGAAGATCCAGCTCGCGTCCGCCGCGACGACCAGCAGTCGCCAGAAGGGTGTTTCGCTGCGCTTGCTCATGCGCTTTGCGCCCCACCGCACCAGCCAGCACAACGCGATCGAAATAAAGACGCCGCGCGATTTCAGGATATCGAAGAAGTCACCCTTCTCGCCGAAGGCGACGGCGTCGAGTGCCAAACGCGAATATTCCCGCACCGCCTCGCCGAGGAAACCCCAGGCGGCGTAATAGGCGAAGAACGGCAGGATGGCGGCTGAGGTGACGGCGAGCAGCCTGCGATCGGTTTTCGGCACCGTGGTCTCGACATGCGTGGCCACCGGTTGTTGGCGGAGCGCTTCGAGTGCCGGCAAACCGGGGCGAAGCGCCATGAACATCAAGACGATAACGACGAGCTTCGCCAGCACGACAAAGGAGAGCGTCACCATGCCACCGAGCGGATGCTGCAGCCCGATCCAGACTGCCGCACGCATCAGGAGATCATGCACGATGTAGCCGCAGGTCCCGATCAAGAGGAGCTGCGGCCAGAAGCGAGCGATGAGGCGCCCCATCAGGACAAAGGGTCCGAACACTTCGGCGATCGACGTCATGGCCACAACATAGTTGCGCCAATCGGCGACGACAACCGCACGGGGCAGGTGAAGAGCCAAACACCCTCCGCCTTGCCGTGTCAGATATTGCGGCGTTTGCCTTCGATCAGGTCGAGCACGGCGCGTGCGGCGTCGAGCACATTGGTGCCCGGACCGAAGACGGCCGACACGCCGTTGTCCATCAGGTAGTCATAGTCCTGACGCGGAATGACGCCGCCGCAGATGACGATGACATCCTCGCCGCCGCGCTTCTTCAGGGCTTCTGCAAGCTGCGGCATCAACGTCTTGTGGCCGGCGGCAAGCGAGGAGACGCCGATGACATTGACCTTACTGGCCAGCGCCATGTCGGCGGCCTCTTCCGGGGTCTGGAAAAGAGGGCCGGCAAGCACGTCGAAACCGATATCGCCGAAGGCCGAGGCGATAACTTTGGCGCCGCGGTCGTGGCCGTCCTGGCCGAGCTTTGCGACCATTATTTTTGGTTTGCGGCCGAGCTTTGCTGAGACCTCGTCGAGGCGCCCCGAGAGCACCTCGAGCTCCGGCTCACCTTCATAGGCCTTGCCGTAGATCTTGCTGACGACCTTGGGCGTCGCGGCGTGGTCGCCGAAGGCGCCACGCATCGCATCGGAAATTTCGCCGACGGTGGCGCGGGCACGCGCTGCCTCGACGGCGGCGGCCAGCAGGTTGCCTTCGCCTGTCAATGCGATCTCAGCAAGCGCCGTAAGGGTCTTCTTGACCTCGACGCTGTCGCGCCGACGCTTGGTTTCCTCGATCCGGCGGATCTGCGCGGCGCGCACGGCGCTGTTGTCGATCTCCAGAATGTCGATCGGCTCCTCGTTGTCGAGGCGGTACTTGTTGACCCCAACGATGATCTCCTCGCCCTTGTCGACGGCGGCCTGGCGACGGGTCGCCGCCTCTTCGATCAATCGCTTCGGCAGCCCGGCATTGACCGCACGGGTCATGCCGCCCATCGCCTCGACCTCCTCGATCAGTAGCCAGGCTTTGTCCGCGAGCTCGTTGGTCAGGCTTTCGACATAGTAGGACCCGGCGAGCGGATCGACGACCTTGGTCACGCCGGTCTCGTGCTGCAGGATCAGTTGCGTGTTGCGGGCGATGCGGGCGGAAAACTCCGTCGGCAGCGCGATCGCCTCGTCGAACGAATTGGTGTGCAGCGACTGGGTGCCACCGAGAGCGGCGGACATCGCCTCGAAGGCCGTGCGGACGATGTTGTTGTAGGGATCCTGCTCCTGCAGCGAGACGCCCGAGGTCTGGCAATGGGTGCGCAGCATCAGCGACGACGGCTTCTTCGGCTCGAACTCCTTCATGATCCGGGTCCAGAGCAGGCGCGCAGCGCGAAGCTTCGCGGCTTCCATGAAGAAGTTCATGCCGATGGCAAAGAAGAAGGAAAGCCGCCCGGCGAATTCGTCGACATTCAGCCCCTTGGCAAGCGCCGCCCGTACATATTCGCGCCCGTCGGCGAGCGTGAAGGCAAGCTCCTGCACCAGCGTCGCGCCGGCCTCCTGCATGTGATAGCCGGAGATCGAGATCGAGTTGAATTTCGGCATCTCCCTGGCCGTGTACTCGATGATATCGGCGACGATGCGCATCGAGGGTTCCGGCGGGTAGATATAGGTGTTGCGGACCATGAACTCCTTGAGGATGTCGTTCTGGATAGTGCCTGAAAGCTTGTCGCGCGAAACACCCTGCTCCTCGCCAGCGACGATGAAGGAGGCGAGGATCGGGATGACGGCGCCATTCATGGTCATCGACACCGACATCTCGTCGAGCGGGATGCCGTCGAACAGGATCTTCATGTCCTCAACCGAGTCGATCGCCACACCGGCCTTGCCGACGTCGCCCTCGACGCGCGGGTGGTCGCTGTCATAGCCGCGATGGGTTGCGAGGTCGAAGGCGACCGAGAGCCCCTTCTGTCCGGCAGCAAGGTTCTTCCGGTAGAAGGCGTTGGAGGCCTCCGCCGTCGAGAAGCCGGCATATTGCCGGATCGTCCAGGGACGGCCGGCATACATGGTGGCGCGCGGGCCGCGCACGAAAGGCTCGAAACCGGGCAACGACGTGAGATAATCGATGCCGTCGAGATCTCCCGCCGTGTAGAGGGGCTTCACGGCGATTCCTTCGGGCGTCTGCCAGGTGAGGCTTTCGGGCGCCGCCTTGAGTTCTCTCTCGGCGAGCGCTTCCCAGTCCTTGATGGTTTTCTCGGTCATCGACGTGCTCCGCATTCTGCTTGTCTCAATCAGCCCCTCATCCCCTGCCGGGACCTTCTCCCAGTCACAACGGGAGAAGGGGGCCGTCGCACTCTCGGCGCTTAACTTCCCTCTCCCCGCCTGCGGGGAGAGGGTCAGGGTGAGGGGCAAAGCCTGGATGGCTTTGCGGCTTTCACTATTCGAATTCCATGATCAGCTCGTCGACGGCGAGGCTGGCGCCGGCGGCGACCGCCACGCGCTTCACCACGGCCCGTTTCTCGGCGCGCAGGATGTTCTCCATCTTCATCGCCTCGACGACCGCGAGCGCCTGTCCTGCTTCGACCGTGTCGCCGGCTTTTACCGTGACCGAGGTGATCACCCCGGGCATCGGGCAAAGCAGCATGCGCGACGTGTCCGGCGGCAGCTTCTTCGGCATCAGCCGTGCTAGTTCCGCAACCCGCGGGCTTCTGACATGGGCAACGACATCAATGCCGCGCCAGCGAAGCCGGAGGGCGGTGCCGACCAGATCGACTTTGACGCTCAAGGGCTCATTGTCGATGTTGAACGTGGCAAGCGTACGACCGGGCGTCCAGTCGCCGGCGATGGTGACTGTCGAGCCATCGGCGAAGCTCACATAGGAGCCGTCAGCGGACGAACCGGCAGTCACCGCAATATCGTGATCGCCGAGACCGACCACCCAATCATGGCCGATGATGCGGCGATGATTGCCGATCGTGCCGGAAATCTGGCTGGCCCGTTCCTGCAGGATCTGATTGACCGAGACCGCGACGGCGGCGAGCTTGCGAAGCGACCGCTCATCGGCCGCAACGCCGTGAAAACCGTCGACAAATTCCTCGGCGATATAGGCAGTCGTCAACCGGCCGTCGCGGAAGCGCTGCTGTTGCATGACCGCGGCCAGGAACGGCAGGTTATGGCCAATGCCTTCCACTTCGAACTGATCGAGCGCGTCGGCCATAGCCTCGACCGCCGCCTGCCGGTCCGGTGCCCAGGTGCAGAGCTTGGCGATCATCGGGTCGTAGAACATCGAGATCTCGCCGCCCTCGAAGACGCCGGTGTCGTTGCGCGTCACCGTGCCGTTGTCGCGCGTGCCCTCGACAGGCGGACGGTAGCGCGTCAGCCGGCCGATCGACGGCAGGAAGTTGCGATAGGGATCTTCCGCATAAAGCCGGCTTTCAATCGCCCAGCCATTGAGCTTTACATCGTCCTGGCCGAAGGCGAGCTTTTCGCCGCTAGCAACTCGGATCATCTGCTCGACGAGGTCGAGCCCGGTGATGAGTTCGGTCACTGGATGCTCCACCTGCAGGCGGGTGTTCATCTCGAGGAAGTAGAAGTTGCGCTTGGCATCGACGATGAATTCGACGGTGCCGGCCGAGTGGTAGCCGACGGCCTTGGCAAGTGCGACCGCCTGTTCGCCCATGGCCTTGCGGGTCTCGGGGTCGAGGAAAGGCGAGGGTGCCTCCTCGATGACCTTCTGATTGCGGCGCTGGATCGAGCATTCGCGCTCGCCGAGATAGAGCGTGTTGCCGTGCTTGTCGCCAAGCACCTGGATCTCGATGTGACGCGGCTCCGTCACGAATTTTTCGATGAAGATGCGATCGTCGCCGAAGGCGTTCTTTGCCTCGTTCTTTGAGGACTGGAAGCCTTCACGCGCCTCCTGGTCGTTCCAGGCGATGCGCATGCCCTTGCCGCCGCCGCCGGCAGACGCCTTGATCATCACCGGATAGCCGATCGACGCGGCGATCCGGACCGCTTCGTCTGCATCGTCGATCAGGCCCATATGGCCCGGAACCGTCGAGACGCCGGCCTCGGCCGCGAGCTTCTTGGAGGTGATCTTGTCGCCCATCGCCTGGATCGCCCCGACCGGCGGGCCGATGAAGGCCACGCCTTCTTTTTCGAGCGCTTGGGCAAAGGCGGCGTTTTCCGAGAGGAAACCATAGCCCGGATGAACGGCATCGGCGCCGGTCTTGCGGATCGCGTCGATGATCTTGTCGATGACGATATAGGACTGGGCCGACGGCGAGGGGCCGATATGCACCGCCTCGTCCGCCATGCGCACATGCATGGCCTCGCGGTCGGCGTCGGAGTAGACCGCGACGGTGGCGATGCCGAGCTTCTTTGCGGTCTTGATGACGCGGCAGGCGATTTCACCACGGTTGGCGATGAGGATTTTCTTGAACATTTGTTTCTCTTTCAAATCCTTGGGGCGGCGCGTCAGCGTTTGAACTTGCGGCGATAGGGAAGAAGCGCGATCGACGATGCCGCGGCGGCCCCACCGAAAAGCAATGCGAAGGGCAGGACAACCATGAGGGTGGCGAGAACCGGGCTCGTCGAACGGACGATGTGGGTGCCGACGGCGCCGATATTGAGCCAGATCAGCACGCCAGCCGTGAGCGCGCCAATCGCCACGCCGATCAGCGCATTGACGGCCATATAGCGCAGCATCGACCAGTGGTCGCGCCTGGCTTCTTCCGGCGTCATGATGCGCTCTGGCTCCCGTTCCATCGTCGCCTCCATCAGAGTGGGATCGTGTCGTGCTTGCGCCAGCGGACATCGACCTGCTTGTTGCGCAGAGACGCAAAAGCACGCGCGATGCGTCGGCGCGACGAATGTGGCATGATCACCTCGTCGATGAAGCCACGCTCTGCCGCCACGAACGGGTTGGCGAAGCGCTCCTCGTACTCCTTCGTGCGCGCGGCGATCTTCTCGACGTCGCCGAGTTCCGAGCGGTAGAGGATTTCGGTGGCGCCCTTGGCACCCATGACGGCGATCTCGGCGGTCGGCCAGGCATAATTGACGTCGGCGCCGATATGTTTCGAGGCCATGACGTCATAGGCGCCGCCATAGGCTTTGCGGGTAATCAGCGTCACCATCGGCACGGTCGCCTGGCTATAGGCAAAGAGCAGCTTGGCGCCATGCTTGATGACGCCGCCATATTCCTGCGCGGTGCCGGGCAGGAAGCCGGGCACGTCGACCAGCGTCAGGATCGGGATCGAGAAGGCATCGCAGAAGCGCACGAACCGGGCGGCCTTGCGCGAACTGTCGATGTCGAGGCAGCCGGCAAGCACCATCGGCTGGTTGGCGACGACGCCGACCGTCTGGCCTTCCATGCGGATGAAGCCGGTGATGATGTTCCTGGCGAAGCTCTGCTGCAATTCGAAGAAGTCGCCTTCATCCGCAAGCGCCAGGATCAGTTCCTTCATGTCGTAGGGTTTGGCGGCGCTGTCTGGGATCAGGCTGTCAAGGCGCATTTCGAGCCGCGACGGGTCGTCGTGGAAGGGACGGACCGGCGGCTTTTCGCGGTTGTTGAGCGGCAGGAAATCGAAAAGCAGGCGGGTCGCTTCCAGTGCCTCGATGTCGTTTTCATACGCACCGTCGGCGACCGAAGACTTTGACGTATGCGTGCGCGCGCCGCCGAGCTCTTCCGCAGTGACGATCTCGTTCGTCACTGTCTTCACGACATCCGGCCCGGTCACGAACATGTAGGATGAATCGCGAACCATGAAGATGAAGTCGGTCATGGCCGGCGAATAGACCGCGCCGCCGGCGCAGGGACCCATGATGACCGAGATCTGCGGAATGACGCCGGAGGCTTCGGCATTGCGGCGGAAGACCTCGGCGTAACCGGCAAGCGAGGCCACGCCTTCCTGGATGCGGGCGCCGCCACTGTCGTTGAGGCCGATGACTGGTGCCCCGTTGCGTACCGCCATATCCATGATCTTGCAGATCTTCTGCGCGTGGGTTTCCGACAGGGAGCCGCCGAGAACGGTGAAGTCCTGAGAAAAGACATAGACCTGCCGGCCGTTGATCGTGCCCCAACCGGTGACGACGCCATCGCCCGCGACCTTTTGGCTCTCCATGCCGAAATCGACGCAGCGATGCGTGACGTACATGTCGTATTCTTCGAACGAGCCTTCATCGAGCAGCACCTCGATGCGTTCGCGCGCCGTCAGCTTACCCTTGCCGTGCTGGGCGTCGATCCGTCGTTGGCCGCCGCCGGCTCTTGCTTCTGCCCGGCGGGCTTCGACCTGTTCTAGTATGGCGCGCATGGTGCCCTCCCGGTTTTTTCAGTGCCTGTTTTTTCAGCGATTGTGCAGAGGCGCTTCGAGCTTCGCAATAGCGTCGAAGACGGCATGGAAAAACGTCTCTTCATGTGCAAATGTGAAATAGAGAAATTTGTGAAACGTAAATTGCAAAGTTGCAAACATGGCGATCGGCAAACTCTATATCGGCCGCAAGGTCAGGGAACTGCGGGAGGCGAACAAGGCGACGCAAGGCCAATTTGCAGAACGCATCGGCATCTCGACCAGCTACCTCAACCAGATCGAGAACAACCAGCGGCCGGTCTCAGCCGCAGTGCTTTTAGCGCTCGCCGAAAAATTCCAGATCGATATCGCCGAGCTTTCGACCGGGGAGGGCGATCGTCTGCTCTCGGCGCTCTCGGAAGCCCTCAGCGATCCCTTGTTTGAAACCTATTCCGCAAGCCTGCAGGAACTGAAGCTCGTCGCGCAGAATGCCCCGGGACTGGCACATGCGCTGATCACCTGCCACCAGGCCTATCGCCGCAACAGCGAGCAGCTCGCAAGCATTGACGACACCATCGGCCGCGGGGCCTCATTTGTCGAAACCACGCCGTATGAAGAGGTGCGCGACTTCTTTCATTTCGTCGACAACTACATTCACGAGATCGACATGCTTGCCGAGCGGCTGGCGGGCGAGCTCGGGCTTGGCGAAGGCGACAATCATGCGGCGCTGGCAAGCTATCTGGAACAGCGTCACGGCGTTCGGGTCGTGCGCGGAGCGGCCGGCGACGAGGCGATCCGCCGCTTCGATCCGCGCGCCCGCATCCTGACCCTCAATCCCTATGCGCCCGCAGCAACGCGCGACTTCCAGATCGCCCTGCAGATCGCCCAGCTTCATGCCCGCGAAGAGATCGATCGGGTGGCCGGTAGTGCCGGCTTCCGCACCGAAGAGGCCTATGAGATCTGTCGCATCGGCCTGCAGAACTATTTTGCCGGCGCGCTGATCCTGCCCTACCAGGCCTTCTCGAAGGCCGCTCGCGACTTGAGGCACGACATCGAATTGCTCGCCGCCCGCTTCGGCGCGTCTCTGGAGCAGGTCTGCCACCGCCTCTCGACCCTGCAGCGGCCGGGACAGAAAGGCATACCGATCTTCTTTGCCCGCATCGACCGGGCGGGCAATATCACCAAGCGCCACAGCGCCGCGAAGCTGCAATTCGCCCGGTTCGGTGCAGCCTGTCCGCTCTGGAACGTGCACCAGGCCTTCGAGACGCCGGGCCGGATCATCCGGCAACTGGCCGAGACGCCTGACGGCGTGCGCTACCTCTGCCTCGCCACCCAGATCACTAAGGGCGGTGGCGGCTTTCGCGCCGCGCAGCCGCGCTACGCGCTGGCGCTTGGCTGCGAGGTCTCCTATGCCGATGCCTTCGTCTACGCCGACGACATGGACCTCGGCAACCGCGCCGCCTTCGATCCGATCGGCATTTCCTGCCGGATCTGCGAACGCACGAAATGCGCGAGCCGTGCGGTACCGCCATTGAAACGCCGCCTGATCGTGGACCATGACTTACGCGGCGCTCTGCCGTATCGTCTAAGCGAGAGCTGATTGCGACGGTCTGTTCATTTTTGAACAGCCCCTGTGAGAAGTTGCATCTGGGCCTGGACAAAGTTTGGTGTAACTAGGCCTCCATCGCCTACAGCGCCGCGCGTCTTGTGAAACGCGCAAAGGTCGCTGTGGCACGTTTGGTTGCTGCAGGTTTTTGCCCTTTTATCGGTTACGATTAAAGGAAACCTGCAGAGGTATGCGGTCAGGGAGGACATGCATATGGATTTTCGCCTGTCGGAGGAGCAGGAGGCCATTCGTCAGATGGCGCTCGATTTCGCCCGCGACGAGATCGCCCCTCACGCGATCGACTGGGATCAGCAGAAGCATTTTCCGGTTGACACGTTGCGCGGTGCCGCAGCGCTCGGAATGGCCGGCATTTATGTCCGCGACGATGTCGGCGGCACGGGACTGACGCGGCTCGATGCCGCGATCATCATCGAGGCGCTCGCGACCGGCTGCCCGGCCGTCGCCTCCTTCGTCTCGATCCACAACATGTGCGCCGGCATGATCGACCGCTACGGCACGGACGAACAGCGCCAGCGGCTGCTGCCGAGGCTGCTGACCATGGAGGTGCTGGCGAGTTACTGCCTGACCGAGCCAGGCTCGGGCTCGGATGCAGCGGCGCTGAAGACCAAGGCGGTGAGGGACGGCAACGATTATGTCCTGACCGGCCAGAAGCAGTTCATCTCGGGCGCCGGCGAGTCCGGCCTTTACGTGATCATGGCGCGAACCGGCGAGGACGGCCCCAAAGGCATCTCCACCTTCGTGGTCGAGAAGGACGCACCTGGCCTCACATTCGGCGCCAATGAGAAAAAGATGGGCTGGCACGTCCAGCCCACCCGCGCCGTCATGCTCGATGGTGTCCGCGTGCCGGCGGAAAACCGCCTCGGCGCGGAAGGCGACGGCTTCAAGATCGCCATGGGCGGGCTCGATGGCGGGCGATTGAACATTGCCGCCGCGTCTCTCGGTGGCGCCCAGTCCGCCTTCGAAAAGGCGCTGGCTTATGTCCAGGAGCGCCGGGCCTTTGGCAAGGCGATCGGCGAGTTCCAGGCGCTGCAGTTCCGTCTCGCCGACATGGCGACCGACCTCGAAATCGCCCGCACCTTCCTCTGGCGCGCCGCATCCGCGCTTGATGCCGGCGACCCTGAAGCGACAAAACTCTGCGCCATGGCCAAGCGCTTCGTCACCGACCGCTGCTTTACCGTCGCCAATGACGCCCTGCAGCTCCACGGCGGCTACGGCTATCTCGCCGATTATGGCGTCGAAAAGATTGTCAGGGACCTTAGGGTGCACCAGATCCTCGAGGGCACCAACGAAATCATGCGCCTGATCGTTGCGCGTTCGCTTATCGGCCGGAAATAGGCCAGAGACAGGAAAGATCGTTCATGGACATGCAGGCGCCTGAAGTCATCGTCGAGCGGCGGGGAGCGATCGGCAGAATCCGGCTGAACCGCACCCGGGCATTGAACAGCCTCAACGTGCCGATGATCCGGCTGATCGCCGCGGCTTTGACCGAGTTCGAAAATGATCCGGCCGTTGCCGCCGTGTTGGTGACCGGCGAGGGCGAGCGCGGGCTTTGCGCCGGTGGCGATATCCGCATGATTTACGAGAGTGGACGCGAACGGCCGGAGGAAGGTGCGCAGTTTTGGCGCGAGGAATTCGTCGTCAACAGCCGCATTTCCAGCTACCGCAAACCCTATATCGCGATCATGGACGGCATCGTCATGGGCGGCGGCGTCGGGATTTCCGCCCATGGCAGCCACCGCATCGTCACCGAGCGGACCCGGCTTGCAATGCCGGAGACCGGGATCGGCTACTTCCCTGACGTTGGCGCCACCTGGCTTCTTCCCAGGACGCCCGGCGAATTCGGCACCTATCTCGGTCTCACCGGTCGGGACATCGTCGCAGCCGATGCCATCCATGCGCGGCTTGCAGATAGTTTCGTCGCCTCGGATAAGCTGGAAGCGCTCGCCGCTGATCTTGCCACGCTGCCGCCGACGGCACGCAGCGCCGATGTCAGCGCGGTGATTGCAAAGCACGCTTCGGAAGCGCCGGCAACGCCGCTTCAAAACCACTTTGCGCTGATCGACCGCTGCTTCGCCTTTGATACGGTTGAAGAGATCGTGGCGGCGCTCGAGGCTGATGGTTCCGATTTCGCCAAGGAAACGCTGGCGCTGCTCAACTCGCGTTCGGCGCTGAGCATGAAGCTGACGCTCGAACTCTTGCGCGCCGGTCGCCGCAGCGCGTCGCTGAACGAATGTCTCGAACGGGAATATTCCGCGACGCTCGGAATGCTTGGTAACCCCGACTTCTACGAAGGTGTGCGTGCTGCGGTGATCGACAAGGACCGCAATCCAAAATGGTCGGTGGCGCTGGCCGGTGTCACACCTGCCTTGCTGTCGCGTTTCGGCAGGAAGGATCACCCGCCACTGTTTTAGCGCCTGAGGATGGGGCGCTGTTCGGTTTTGGCCGAGTTTCAATGCGAGGAGGAATGACATGACGAAGATCGCCTTTATCGGGCTCGGCAATATGGGCGGGCCGATGGCCGCCAATCTGGTGAAGGCGGGCCATGCGGTCAGCGGTTTCGACCTGTCGGAAGCCTCGCGCAACGCCGCGGCGAAAACCGGGGTCTCCGTCGCGGGCTCGATTGCGCACGCGGTGCGCGGCGCCGAATGCGTGATCACCATGCTGCCCGCCGGCGCCCATGTCCTCTATGTCTGGGACGAACTCCTCGGCTTCGTCGATCCGGGCACGCTCCTGATCGACAGTTCGACGATCGACGTCGATAGCGCCCGCAAGGCGCATGCGCTCTCGGAAAAGATCGGCTGCCCCTCTCTCGATGCCCCCGTCTCCGGTGGAACCGGCGGTGCTGCGGCCGGCACGCTGACTTTCATGGTCGGCGGCAGCGACGAGGCATTCGCCCGCGGCAAGCCATTGCTCGACGCCATGGGCAAGAAGATCGTCCATTGCGGCGGAGTCGGCGCCGGCCAGGCGGCAAAGATCTGCAACAACATGATCCTCGGCATTTCCATGGCCGGCGTTTGTGAAGCCTTTGTGCTGGCGGAACGGCTGGGTCTTTCGCACCAGGCCCTGTTCGACGTGGCGTCGACCTCATCGGGCCAATGCTGGTCTCTGACGACGTATTGCCCGGTGCCGGGTCCGGTCCCGACCTCGCCCGCCAACAACGACTACAAGCCGGGCTTTGCCGCGAGCCTGATGCTGAAGGACCTGAAGCTGTCGCAGCAGGCCGCAAGTGCAGCGGGTGCGACGACGCCGATGGGTGCACAGGCAGCCCAGCTCTATTCGATGTTCGAGAAGCTCGGTCATGGTGGCGAGGACTTTTCTGCCCTGATCCGGTTGCTGCGCGGCAACGATGAGGCAAAGGCCGGCTGATCCGCCTGTGTCGATGGATTTTCGCCCGCTTAACCGGGCGAAAATTTGCCTCCTATGCCTGTGAATAGAAATTTCTTTTTGTTTTCAACGTGTTGTGAGATTTCTATCGGGGCCCTGAAAAAGCCTGTTGACGTCTTGGAGGCTGGGGGTCTATAAGCCCGATCACTGACGAGGGCGGCGGCGCTGCTGGCGACGACGACCTTCGCTCTAGAGTTTCCCTGGTTGGCTGAGGCTGA
>NZ_LMJJ01000022.1 GCF_001429285.1 Ensifer sp. Root278 | reverse complement strand
GCCGACCAGATCGGCGGCGCCGACTACACCTTCGACTGCACCGGCAACACCAAGGTGATGCGCCAGGCGCTCGAGGCCTCGCATCGCGGCTGGGGCAAGTCSGTCGTCATCGGCGTCGCCGGCGCCGGCCAGGAGATCTCCACCCGGCCGTTCCAGCTCGTCACCGGCCGCAGCTGGATGGGCACCGCCTTCGGCGGCGCGCGCGGCCGCACCGACGTGCCGAAGATTGTCGACTGGTACATGGAGGGCAAGATCGAGATCGATCCGATGATCACCCACACCTTGGCCCTCGAAGACATCAACAAGGGCTTCGAGCTGATGCATTCCGGCGAAAGCATCCGCAGCGTGGTGGTATACTGAGCGCGAGTTCAATACCAGGCATCCGCATTGCCCCGGNCCGCCTTCGGCGGCGCGCGTGGCCGCACCGACGTGCCGAAGATTGTCGACTGGTACATGGAGGGCAAGATCGAGATCGATCCGATGATCACCCACACCTTGGCCCTCGAAGACATCAACAAGGGCTTCGAGCTGATGCATTCCGGCGAAAGCATCCGCAGCGTGGTGCTTTTCTAACCCCTGGATATCGGGGGCAGAGGCACGAAAACACCGATCAACCGACGCGCCAGGACTTGTTTCCTCCAGAACCCCGGCGCCAGTGGCGGCGCAATTGTTATCTCCAGACACTTGTTGCGCCGCCACGACCACTTTGATGATTGGCGAAAGTAGACAGATGAAAACCGTTTCGGTCTCGAAGGCGCACGGCGGCGTGCAAGGGGTCTATCAACATTCATCGAGCGTTTGCGCGTGCGAAATGACCTTTGCAGTTTTTGAGCCACCGCAAGCGGCATTAAGTCCACGACCTGTTTTGTGGTTTCTGTCGGGTTTGACGTGCACCCATGCAAATGTGATGGATAAGGGCGAATACCGAAGGATGGCCGCAGAACTTGGGCTTGTCGTGGTATGCCCTGATACAAGCCCTCGGGGCGAGGTTGATGACGTGCCCGACAATTGGCGGATCGGCAAGGGCGCGGGCTTTTACGTTGATGCCACCGAAGAGCCATTTTCCAAGAACTACCGGATGTATTCGTATCTCATCGACGAATTGCCGGCGCTCGTTGAGACATATTTCCCGGCCGATATGAGCCGACAGGCGATCATGGGGCATTCGATGGGCGGACATGGCGCACTCATCATGGCACTGAAGAATCCTGGGCGGTTCAAAAGCTGCTCCGCTTTTGCGCCCATCGTGGAACCCTCGACAGCGGAGTGGTCCAAACCCGCGCTTTCACTCTATCTTGGAGCGGATGAAGGCAAATGGAATTACTATGACGCGACGCGCCTCGTGGAAGGCGGCAAGCGCTTTCCCGAGTTTCTCATCGATCAGGGAGCCTCGGATCAATTCCTGGACGAAGGTCTTAGGCCATGGCTGTTCGAGGACGCCTGCGACAGAGCTGGTATTCCGCTCACCTTGCGCGTGCACGAGGGCTACGACCACTCATACAATTTCATCTCAACCTTCATGGACGACCACCTTCGCTGGCATGCCAATCGCCTGACGTTATCCGGGTCGTCGACTGTGGGGGCAGCGGCGTCGTTGCAGCACGTTCCCACCATATAGTCGCCAGGCCGAGCCGCGGGAAGCCCAACCCTTTCTGGGAGAGGTTAGCCGAACATAGCCTCGACCCCGTGTGGCGTTTGTTCCGATCCGCCGGCGAGTGTCCGGAGTTGGCTGTTCCCGTTATGTGCTTCGAAAGTCGCATAATGCATCGACTGGAAGGTGCCGTGCTGAGGCAGGCAGCTATGCAGCTCTATCGATTTTCGGGATCAACTCCAGTTCGCTGTGAAGATGGCACTGAGTGGCTTGCTCGTCTCCCAAGAGCTGGCAGAAAGGACAGTCTTCGCCAAAAGTTCCAGCTGTGAAAAGCCGCTCAGCAAGACCAGTCATGGTAAAGCCGGAATGCTTAGCCGATTTGCTTCGGATTGGCGTTCAGCACTTGTTGGAGACCAGCAGCTTTTGCCTTGGGATCACCTTCAGAGACCTTCACCGTTGGATGGGCGAATTCGATTCCGTTTTCGTCGAACGCTCTTTTAATGAGCGGATAGGCCCGTTTGCGCACCGTGCTTTGGGAGCCTGGTTTCGTCGTCGTTTTGAGCTTGAGTTGAATGCCGTAAGTCCCGAATTCACCAACAGCATTCATCTTCAGAGGTTCGATGATCATCGGCGCGAGCTCGGGATCCTCCGTCATTTGCTGACCGATCCGGTTGATCAGCTTTCGCGCCTTTTCAAGATCCGTGTCATAGGTGACCGTGACGAGAAGTTTGTCGATCGCATAGTCGCGACTGCCGTTCTCCACCGCACCCAATGCACTGAAAGGAATTGTGAACACAGGGCCGTTTTGATGCCGCAGACGAACGGAACGCAGGCTGAACGATTCTACAGTCCCGCTGTAATTGCCCGACTGGATGTATTCGCCCACACGAAAAGCGTCGTCCAGGAGATAGAAGATCCCACTGATGATATCCTTCACCAGGGTCTGCGCTCCGAAGCCAACTGCCAAACCGACGACTCCGGCGCTCGCAATCAGCGGCCCGATTTCGATTCCGAGCGTAGACAAGGTCATCAACACAGCAAGGGTCGCGCATATCACCATGGCGAAATTCCGCGCGACCGGTAGCAGCGTTCGCAACCTCGTTTGCTTCGCACTTACCTCGGCGCCGCTTGAACCGGCCTTATCAACCCGCGCAATCTTTGCGTCTATTGCAAGGCGTGTGAATTGCCACAGCGCATCAAAAGCAAAAAGGATGGCGAGAACAATCACACATGCGCGCGTCAACCTTAGGATCGCATCATCGCTTGTCGCCAAATGCGGGAAGCCGATCCCCCACACCCTTGCAAGGATCCAAAATGCGAGGCCGATCAGGAATGCCCGTGCCAGCGTGTCAATCATCACCATGGAAGTGGATGAAATTTGGTCGTCTGCCTGACCTTGCTCATTCGCAAAAAGATATGCCGTCAGCGTACGGACGAAGCGAAGCGCAATCGGGGTCGACAAACCAATTGCAAGCGACCAGAAGAGATGCGTCGCGCCGGCAACCCATATCAACCACAGGCCGACGACAAGGAATGTTGCGGCCCATCGGCCTAAGGTGCTGCTCTTTATCGTTTTAGGACCGCGTGCGGCTTCGAGCGATGGCGTTTGCCAGATAACGGTGATGCCGATCACCACCAAACCGAGCCCCATGACGTAAGAGATCAGCTCCGTAGCCAAGGGGTCCATGCCACTCAGCCGTGATGTTTCAGCGATTGCAGTACCAAATAAGAACCACCTAGCCGCTGTGAGCGGCCAGAACGGATTGCAATTGCGCGAAGCCCTATCATGGGCGGCGAGTGTCAACGGGCGTTCTCGTTGCTCCTCTCTCACCGAGAAAAGCACTTGTAAAACCCCACGCAGGAGCATCCATGCCGTGACCGCTGCCAAAAGGGTCAAAAGGATCGGATCAGCCAGTGGAGTCCGTTCGTAGAAGAGGAGGGGACTGAAACAGGCGATGCAGAATGCGATGATTCCGGCCACCTCTTGCACGAGGGAGCGTCCCATCAGGCTGCGGCGATGAGGCCCAAGCGCTTCACCTTCCGCTACATCGGCCGGATAGTCGGTGCTGAGGCGGCTCTTGACGAGAGACAACGCTGCAAGTCCCAAACCCACCAGCACGCCCGCCGTGGCAAAGATTGTGATAAAGCCCGCGCCGTCGCTCGCTGACCGCAGTCGCTGTGTTGCCTTCTCCACCTCGGTATTCATGCGTGGCGCAACTTGCCAAAGCTCGTTGAGATGCACTTGTATCGCCTTTAGACGTTCCGAAAAGGCTTTTCCGAAGGAACCATCGGATGGCAGGTCCTTGCGGCTTTCGGAGGCGCCACTGGCTTGTTGTCGGGCGCGGAGCCAATCCTGAACGTCTCTTTTCCCGAGTAGGTCCAGAAACTCTTCGACGTTGGATGTTAACCCGGCGGTGTGATTGGTTTCCGCCAAGGCGGACTGCGGGATTGCGAAAAGGAGCAGGGCGATCACAGTTGCTACGCGTATTAACACAGCGCGTTGTTCGACCGCCGTCCAAGAGCGGATCTTCGTTTGCACGGAAATTCGTCCCTTCAGAAAAGCCTTATCTTGTTCGGCTCTGATGCCTTTGGCGCGGTACTCCAAGCATTCGCAAATGTCTTCAAAAGCGAATCGTGAAACCGACGATCGGGCCCTGTTGCACGACATCGAAAATGAAGCCGTTGTCACGGTAATCAACGCCGAGCGCCCTGTAACCAATTGTTGCAGAAACCGTCTCGTTGATGTTGTACCCAACCCCTGCCATCACATCCCAGTCGATGTTGGCACCGCCACCACCGACAAGACCCCATCCAATCGCGTAGAAGTTTGGTGTGAAATTATAGGTGCCGCGCACCCCCGCGAGGCCATCGACCCATGTGGCGCTGTCGGTATAGCTGCGCCCACCGAGAATTCCGCCGTTGAAGGAAATCTCGGTCTCCACTGACCACACCCGCAGGCCGCCGACGACATCCAGGCGGCCCTCAGGTCCTTCAAGGACCGAGTAACCCACGCCGAAAAGGCCAGCGAATGTCTGAGTGTCGACGTCGACACTCGTCGCCAACAAACCATGTGGCGTGTTATCGTCGGCGGAAAGCTTGGTGTAGATCAGGTCGCCGAAAACGCTGAATCGTCCGTTCCGGGCCTCTCCCATGAGCATACCGCCAAAATCAAGGTTGTCGAAAATGTCACTAAAGCTCGCATCCATGTTGACCGTAGGAAGACCAAACTGTGCGGTCTCGCCAGAAAGACCTGCTGCCCAGAAGTAAGGCGTGATCGAATAGGTCCATCGTTCCTCGATCGCAGGAACGTCGTCCGGTGCTCGATTAGCATTAAGGTCAGCTGCCATCAGCGGCCCGCACAAGAGCGCGCTCGCGACGATGGCGGCCGTAACAAGTCTCTTCATAAAATGCTCCGTTCTTTCAAGAAATCCATCAGCGGCAAGGGAAAGGATAGAAGCCGTAAGGCGTATGATCATTGGCCGCCGCAACCGACGCGCCGGCGTAGGGCTTCGCGAAAGGCTACGCGCCGCTTGGACTCTACGTCGGAGCGGCAGAGGCTTATCCATTGAGGGACACCGAAGCCCCGGCGCATCTTTTCATCGGTTGTCCCTCAATTCTGTCGCGCCACACGTTGATTTAGATTCCAGCCGTTGTTTTGACGTGCAGTCCTTAACCGCGATTTCCTGCTCAGAGCTCGACCGGCCCGCTAACCCACTGAGGTGGTGAGCGTAGTTTTCGCGAGAGGCTTGATCGACAACAGCAACCGGGGCGGTGAGGATCAGGCCCGCAGCACTGCCTGCTGCTGCCGCAACCCCCGTCGTTCCAGCGATGAGGTGATCCCCAAGGCCCATCTTGCTGTCGGTCAACGTCTGGCCCTCGGAAATCCGGGCGCCGATTAATTGGACCACTTGTGGCGATTCTGCGAACTTGCCATGGTGCATGCTGTCTCCGGCCTTCACCTTGGTCAGATCAATGACGGTGATATCGTGGTCCGCTAACTCCTGCTTGTAAGGGGCCCGCTCCGGATCGATCGATCCCAGTCGGGGAATGTCACCCCAGACCCTGCGCGAGAAGGCCAGTGCCTTGTCGTCCTGCGACACGAAGAGGGTGAACCGCGGGTGCTGATTGCCCATGTCCTCGATCTGCGAGCGGAACACATCCACGTCGACGTCGGGGGCCGCGAGCATCACGTTTTTGAACTTTGCCGGCAGGCGTCCGTTACGGATTGCCATTTGGCGAAGCGCTTCCAACGTGAGCCAGTTTCCCATCGAATGAGCAAGGATCGAGACATCCTTCACCTCTTCGTCCGCAGCCAGATATTGGAACAGTGATTCCAGCGCGTTGCGGGTATAGTTGGTGCTTTCACGGTCATAGCCGTAAGCCAAGAGGCTGCCCCGCGATGGCCAGGTCACAAGAACGGGCGCACTCTTGACGCCGGAATCATGGACGATCTGGGCAAAGCGGTAGACGGAGTCTTCGAAGCGATTGTTGAACCCGTGGATGAACACAAGCACGCTTTGGTCGGGACTCTTCCTGACCGAAGCGTTCAGCCAGGCCTTAGCTTCAGTCTTTGTCAATTCGTCCGCTTTCAGAGTTGCGAAGTCGGTGGCCGGATTGGGAGGCAGCTTCTTTGGCCACGCGACATCGCCAACCTTTCGGATAGGAGGGATAGATACGGTGATGTCCGCAAACGCTGGCGCACGCGCGCGCTCGCCCGTGAACATTTCTCCGGGTACTTCCGAGCGGTCACGCGTGGTTGTGATCAGCATTTCGACGCGGCTTGCATCGGCGGACGTCTCGGCGACGGGCGTCAGCACACCCTTCGGATGACCGCCGCATCCGGAAACGGAGATGAGCGTAAGGCAAAGGATCATCCGGCGCAGACAGCTTGAGAATGAAGCGACGCGCTCAGTGCTGGTGTTTGTGTTGATCAAAACGCTTCCAACTTTCCCCTGAGATTTCGGGCCCTAGCAGTAATAGACGCCAACGGCGCAGCGCCGCACGGTTCGCCGAGCGACGCCGGCGACGCTGACAGGTGTCAGCGGCCGACCGACACGAGCCTCGGCGGGCTTCGGAAAAGCGTAGGGCCTAAGGATCGCTGCCTGCTCAGCGGCATCGATCGCGGGAAGCAAAAGCGCAGCAATAAACAGAACGGTCTTCAGTCTCCCGTGCGCGGTCATTTGTCGTCTCCCGTGGCCAGGTGATCGGGTAGTTCGTCTATGTCGGCAAGATCCGTCAGGTCGACCTTCCTGGCGTCGGTCTTGTTGACGAAGCTATAGTCTTCCGCCACGACATCGACGCCCGTCTTCCAGTCCGAAATTTGGATGCTGTATTGCGGACCTTGGTCGACCTGGCTGGCGGTAATCACGTAGCGGCAGGGATGGGGGTTTTCTCCCTGCGCGATCCAAATCTGCCAGTCGACGT
The DNA here is from genome assembly GCF_001429285.1 of Ensifer sp. Root278. GTDB lineage: Bacteria > Pseudomonadota > Alphaproteobacteria > Rhizobiales > Rhizobiaceae > Ensifer. The sequence goes on along the minus strand of NZ_LMJJ01000022.1, from coordinate 18,167 downwards.
CTTTCGCCCGGAAAGCGAGGTGGTCGCATTCGACACCCCCGATCACCCCACTGCCGAGGTCCTTTACGTCGGTTACGCCCTCCATCAGCTTGTCATAGGCGTCGGGCAGGAGCAGGTCCGCACCGGGCACCGGCTTGCCGAGCTTGTCGCGCATTGCATCGACCAGATGCTCGACCGTGCCCGGGAGATCCACCTGGGTGTAAAGGTTTATATCCTTTCCGACCAGCGTCACCGTCTTGCCGTCGAAAACCATTTCAACATTGGCGAAGCCGCCAAACCGCGTGGCGCGCAGCTTGTCCGGTCGCCCCAACTCGATCTTGCCGGAACTCGCGAGCAGCAATTTCTGATGGTCCTTGGTGACGACTTCCAGGTTTGAATCGTAGGCGAAGGATATCGCCTTTTGTGAAGCGAGATAGTCTGACATCGCCTTGAGGAGGCTTTTGGCCTCAGCTTCTGCCGCCAGCGTTTCTGCTTGCGGTATCAGCCCCAATAGTAAACAGAACGCTGCGGTTGAAAGGGCATTATTCGTATTCCAGCGGATCATCGGCCTATGCCTCTTGGTGCTTGGCAAGCGTCAGTCGCCGGCTGGCGTCTGATATCGACAAACTGTAGACACCGCGGAGAACGAACACCCGTAACGTCTGGTAGGCTCTGTGCGGGCAGACTGTAGAATCTGTCCGCCGCGGAAGCCTCAGGGGATTTTGAATGCGGCGGTGGCCAATACCTTCGCTTCAACTTCCTCGGCGCTCGGCACGGGAAGGCCCGCCTTTCGAAGCGACGCGATCATCCGGAGGTTGTCCCTCGGCTCAATGTTGCGCTTCCTGTGTTCTTCGATGATGTTCGGGATGTAATCCGGGCGCATCTTCATGAAGATCTCTCCCTCGCGCCTCGCCTCATCCAACAATCCAGCGTCGGCGAAGATTGCGGCTGCGACCAGGTGAAACATCGGGAACTTTTGTAGATTCGTCTTGCGGATGAGGCTCACCGCTTTATCAGGATCGTTCAGCATATAGGCCGCGAGCGCTCGTGCTCCGTGGTAGTAGCTTGCGCCACCGGGGTTGAGCGTAAGTGCTCGGTCAAGGAGATCCGCGCCACGCTGCCACTGGCCACAGATTGCGAGCCGCGTTCCGAACTCGCCCAACAGCTCCGTGTCGTTCGGGTTTAATGCCAGCGCCTCCTCGCCGGCCTGAAGCGCCTCGGTGAGTTGTTGGTTGAAGAAAAGCGCGATCATCAGGGATTGAAGCGCCCGGGTATTTCCTGGTTCCAGTTCGATCGCCCGTCGGGCCGAGTGCAACGCCCGCTCAATTGGCGCCGGCTGGCCACTCCTGAGGTTAAAGCGGAAGCGATCCTCATCGAGGTATAAAATGGACGACATTGCCCATGCCGTCGCATAACTGGGGTAACGTGCCACGACGCTTTCAAGACAGTCTCGGGCGTTGAGATGGGTCTCCGGGCTCAGTTCCGAACGATACGCGTAGAAGCGCAGTGTGCAGGCGTAGACCCCGAGGTCATCTGGGGGCGGGCTTGCTGTGGCAGCCTGCGCGATGACGCCGTACGGCTGGGCTACAGCGGCCGCAACCTTGCTCGCGACGTCGGATTGGATGGCGAAAAGTTCCCGGCTTGTTAGGTCATCGTCGTAGGTCTGGGACCACAGGATTGCGCCGTCGGATGTGTCTAATAGGCGCGCCGTCACTCGGACCTTAGGACCAGACACCCTGACGGCGCCTGCAAGCAGATAGCGAGCACCGAGCCCACCACGAATTTCGGAAGCCTCAACCTGTGGGGAGAGAGACTTCGACGTCTCGCGGCCGAAGACCATGATCTCCTTGAACCGTGGCAGGGCGGTGAGCAGTTCCTCTGTCAGCCCTGATGTGTAAAGTTGAGCCTGCGGGCCGTCGCCGAGATTGGCAAAAGGTGCGATCACCAACGTCGGCTCGTCAGGCGAGATTGCGGTTCCGCTCCGCTTCGCGGCCTCAACTATGCGCTCGCTTCCCCAGTATGTCAGCGCCGCAAGTGCGATGACGCCGAAAAGGCCGAGCATTAGCCACCCACGACGCGGCCATGAGTGATCGAGCTGTTTGCCCTCCTCCTCGACAGAGGCAAAGATGGGGGCCGCTGAGATCGGAGCGTTCCAGGTGAACGAAGGCGCGTAGCGTCCTTTTGGAATATCTATCCTGACGGGATCGTCCTGTCCGGCCACGAGATAGTAGCGCTCGAGCGCACGTCTCAGCCGTCCGGCCTCGATGCGGACGACCGGGTCATCCTGGGTGAAGTCTTCGCTCCGCTTGAATACCTCAACCGCGATTGTGTAGCCTTTTAGGCGCAGCGCTCGCCCCGCAAGGGCCTCCTCGACAACGAAACTGAGAAAGGCCGGGCCGCGGCCTCCTTTTGGAAACTCGGCACTCGAAATGATGCGTGCAAGTTGGTCACGAATATCTGCTGGACTTGGCACAGATCCTGACGATTCCGCCATCTCCTCCGATCCGTGTGCCACCAATGTGTCCATCAATCGCCCCCTACCCACTCAGCTGCGACAATCACTGATTTAGTTGCCGTCCCTTTATGTAACCTACGCTGTCACGTTTTGCTCGTCCAGAAATCATATCGGACCACCACCTCGATTTTTGTGCCCCCTAGAGTTTGCCACACCAGTGGTAAGCGTTGGTTTCGAAGCATCTCTGGGCGGATTCGCAGGAAAAATTTGAAGGAGTTTCGCGGATGCCACGGTCAGTGACGGGCGCGCGGCCGTGCCGTGCAAGAAAACATCTCAGGGGTCTCTTCCCCAGCTCGGTTGCGGCTCACGGAATCGTAACGATGCCTGGGCATGCGATGATGACAAATGCTCGTTGGTGACCTTCGCGGCGCCGATCCACGTTCCGGCGGTCGATGGAACCTCACACTCCCGCTGCGACGAACGCTCCGCCGGGGACATGGAGATGGCAAACAGCCGCCGAGACGGGATGTCGGCAGCGCTCGCCATCGTGCAGTCTCCGCGCCTGCGAATTGCCCACGTAACCGTAGCAGGGGCGTTGCATACTGTAAGCTACTTCCCTTTTGGCGACCGCATTGCGCATGTCAACGCTGGCTAACGCCTCGGCTATCGGCCGGGCAGCCGAGTTTAATGTTGTTTTCGATCGGACTTGCCATGACGAACAGACGTGCAGTTTTCGCAGGAACGATAGTTCTCACTGTTCTTGCCCTCGCCACCGTCGCTCGGGCAGACACCATCAGCTATGCCGATGCTGTGAGCTTGCTCGCCAACGATTGCGGATCGGACATCCGGAAATATTGCAAGGGGCTCAACCTTGGCAGCGGCCGCATCCAGTCCTGTCTCGAGCAGAACGAGGGCAAAGTCTCGCCGGCGTGTACCGTGACACTGGCGAACGTGATCACCTCGATACGTCAACGCCAGGCGGCGCAGTCGTCCTTTGCGACGATTTGCAAACACGACATCGCCCAGTACTGCAAAAGCGTCAAGGGCGAGGGCAATGTTCTCTCCTGTCTGAACAAGGCGACGCGCGTGAACGAAGGACAATGCGGCCAAGCCATCATCGACGCAGGGTGGCGTTGAGACCTTCTTGAGAACGAAAGGTGAGCCAATGAAGCGAATCCAATTTAAGGCGTTGCTGACGATCGGGCTGATGCTGTCCGCTGGCGAGGGGGTGGCGCAGCAAATCAGTGACATGCAACTTGTACGTACCCTCGGGAGGGTGGAAAACGCGGCGCCCGCAATTGACGTCGCGCTTCTGGTGGAGGAGGCAACGGCAAGTGCGGGTAAAGGTGTCGCCAACCTTCCGAACTGGCAGAAACTCTCCAAGCTGTCGCAATTGATCCTAGATATCGAATTCGAGAACGACTCCGTCGCCATCGAGCCAAAATCTTACCGCACGGTCGGCCTGATCGCCGATGCGCTGCACCACCCCAACCTGCGGCGCTACAAGTTTCTCGTGGTCGGTCACACGAGTTCGACCGGCGACGCCCAACACAATCTCAAGCTTAGCGCGCAGCGCGCCAATGCCATAACCGAGGCGCTTTCGACCACGTTTGCGATCGCACCAGACCGTTTGTATTCGATTGGCGTGGGCGAGGAGTGGCCGCTCGATGCAGCCAACCTGAAAGCGCCGGAAAACCGGCGGGTCCAATTGATCAACCTCGGTCTCGTCCAATAGCCCGTGTCCAGTGGTGCTTCAACTTTTGATTGCGCGCGGATTGTCCGCACAGTTGCATTCGTTACAAATTGTTTTTTGGAGGGCAAGTAATGCATATCACGCGCCGTGAATTAACGGTGGCCGGTCTTGGACTGATGGCCGCTGGTTCTGTGGGTTCGTCGGCGAACGCCGCCGACGGTTTGGTGGCAGATCTGCCGGAAGGGCTCGATGAGTTCGCGCTCGCAGTCGAAGCGTACATTTACGCCTACCCTCTCGTGACGATGGAAATGACCCGGCGCGTGATTACCAACGTCGCCGAGGTCGAAGGAACCCGAGGTCCGATGGGGCACGTCATCAAGTTGCGCCAGTATCCGGATGCCAAATTCCGCGACGTGACGGCGCCCAATGCCGATACGCTCTATACGACGGCATTCTTCGATGTGGGTGAGGAACCTTGGGTGGTCAGCTTGCCCGACCTCAAAGATCGTTATGCTCTGTTTCCGATGCTGGACGGCTGGACGACGGTGTTCGACGTTCCCGGAAAGCGGACGACCGGTACGGGGGCGCAGACCTTCGTGGTGACCGGTCCTGGGTGGGAAGGCAAGGTACCGGAGGGCATGACCCAGTACAAGTCTCCGACGAGCATCGTCTGGCTGCTTGGACGCATCTATTGCACCGGGACGCCGGAGGACTACGCGGAGGTTCATAAGCTCCAGGATGAGGTCAAACTCTATCCCTTGAGCGCATGGGGCAAGGAGTGGACCGCCCCCAAGGGCAAGGTCGATCCGGCCATCGATATGGAGACTGCCGTTCGCGAGCAAGTCAACAGCATGAACGCCATCGAGTACTTCACCCTGTTCGCCGAGCTCCTGAAACGAAACCCGCCGACCGACGCGGATGCGCCGATGGTCGCCAAGCTCGCCGAACTCGGCATCGTTCCCGGCCAGGACTTCGACAAGGCCAAGTTCGATCCGGCCTTTGTGAAGCGCGTCCCTGAGCTCGGCTTCGCCCGCATCATGACGCATTTCAAATTCAGCGACGGCGACGTGCAGGACATCGACGGCTGGGGCTTCACGACGAAGACTGGCATTTATGGCACCAACTATATCCAGCGCGCCCTCATCACCGCGATCGGTCTGGGAGCAAACCGGCCGCAGGATGCGATCTATCCGACATCGCAGAAATCCGGCGGCGGTGTGATCAAGCGGGCATATAACGGGTCCGAAAAGTACGTTCTGACATTCAAGAAGGGACTTACGCCACCGGTTTCGGGGTTCTGGTCCTTGACCATGTATGACGCGGACTACTTCTTTGTCGACAATCCGCTTAATCGCTACTCCATCAGTGCACGGGAGCCGCTCAAGGCAAATCCGGACGGCTCGATCGACCTGTTGATCCAGCATGAATCGCCCGGACCGGACAAGGAATCCAATTGGCTGCCGGCGCCCAAAGGCAAGTTTATCCTCATGATGCGCCTCTACTGGCCCAATGAGAGCAATCCTTCCATCATCGACGGCTCATGGACGATACCGCCCGTGAAGAAGGTGAGCTGATTGCACCCTGGGACTGGGGCGGCCTCTCGCCGCCTCGTTCACGGCCGTCACCCCGCGCACGATGGATTCGGCTTTGTCGCAAGCCAGGTCTCACCGAACGCCGTCGCATTCCGCTCGGTCCTTTCAGCAAGCCGGGTGTCGGCGGCTATCACGTCGTCGACGCTCGGCGCGGATCGGGATTTGACAAGAAGAGGGTTTGAGGCAGCCGAAGTGTGCCCGATCGAACTACCGAGCAGATTCGGCATACCAATGGCAGCTGCAAGACGGGAAGGCCTAACTGCGCTGACAGCCGGTGTTATTTCCAGCCCCCCGGGTTCATGCGAAAGGAGTCTCTGCATGACACATGCGGAGTTCGTTGTACACGTTCGTGAAAGCTATGCTTGTCTTTTTGATCCAAATACGAGCGAGGAGACGTGGTCCCTTTTCCTGATTGCCAATACCGGCTGGAACGGATTGATTGAGGAATATCTACGGCGTGTCGAAGTATTCCTCAGCAATCAAGGGCTGCTTTCCAAGGTCTACGTTCGGCAAATAGAGGAAAAGTGGGGTGGTCTTCGCTGCTACCTCAGTCCGACGGATGACTTCCGCCTGTCGGCAGAACTGGCGGCTGCGCTTAGCGGGATCTATCATGAGATCGCAGACCGTTCCTACCATACTTGTGACGTCTGCGGTGGGCCCGGTCGACTGATTTCAAACAATAGCCGTTATGTTACCCGGTGCAACGACCACATCGCTGACCGCAGGTTCACGATGGACTGTCGCGAGACAGGAAGAGGCCTAATGCACAAATACGTTGCGAGCGCGGAGGATAATTCAGGAGAAAGAATTGGAAACCGCTGACAACGCACCTGACGGCAATAGCGATGCGGCGACGCCGTTGTCCTGGGAAGCCAACCTTGTTGACGGTTTCGAAGGCGACAGCTTCTCGCCTTTGGGGGGGCTCTACTATCGTGACAATGTCGAGCAACGTGCCGGATCAGTCGAATTCCAGCGAAATGTCACATTTGGCAGTGCCGGCGCGTTGAAGCTAAGCGTCCGACCGCTTTTTGAGGGCGAAGACGATCGAAGCGAGCGAGCGGAGGTGTGGGAACGCACGACGCTGCGCGTACCATATGACAAGGCGGTCTGGTACGGCTTTTCCGTCAGGTTTGCCGATCCCATCCCGCAAGGGGACCACCGCCATCTGATCGCCCAATGGAAGCGCGAGATCGGTCCGGAGGCGAGGGGTGACTTTAGCCCGTTCCTGGCGCTTCGTCTCGTTCGCGGCCGACTGTTTGCGACCGTTGAGACCAGTTTTCCGGTGATCCCTCGGCGCTCTTCTTTGTCGACCGGCACATCGGCCCTCACGCCGGTTTTTCTGCGGCCGGAAAAGCGCCAGATGCGTGCGCTGGTTGCCACCGACCCTGGCTGGAAGCCACAGGACGGGCGCCTGTTCACGGCCCACACGGATCGCATAACCGTCATCCACAGGGGTAATGAGCTGCCGACGCCGCATAGTGGCTGGATTGACTTTGCAGTGATGACCCAGCCGGGACCGGATGGCACAGGGCATATCGAACTCTTCGCCAACGACCGCTGGATCGTGACGGTCCGAGGCCATATCGGGCATGACGAACATGGGCTGGGCTCTCGGCAGTATTTCAAGTTCGGCCCCTACCGCTCGGCATCTCAGGGCGAATGGACGCTCTACTTCGACAACTTTCGCCGCTCCACACGCAGTGAAGATGTTCTCGGACCGGCTGGACTTGCGGCGCTACGCTCAGCAGGCTCGTAGATCCCGGGAGGCGCAACACAAGGATGTCATGCCGCTGGAAATTTCCTCAAAGTGCCGAAGTAAAATTCCCCAGTTATGCCGACGTGGGTAGCAGGAATGCGTGACCATTTTTCGGTGGCCGTCCCCGTGATCTTGGTGGTGGCAAGAAAGCGGGTGGAGTGATGAGGGGTTTGGAACGCACGTGCTCTGGCATCAGTTCCGCATGTTGTCGCAGGCTTAGCTTGATCCTTCGATCTGAATGCGACGGCGTTGTAAAGGATTCTGTCAAGCAGCGCGATGGCGACGACGCGATCGCCAAAAGACGTCGCCCCACTCTGCGAAGCCGCGGTTGGAGGTGAGGATCACAGCGCCGCGTTCGTAGCGACCGTTGACGAACTGGGGAAGAGGTTACCGCTGCCCGCGGCGACAGGCTGATAAGCCCGCCAGGGTTTTGATGGTTGCGAGCCTGCCCATCCGCAATGCCCTTCTTGATACGGCTGTTCTCGCGCAGCGTCAGTTCTTCGATAGCAGAACGTCGATGGCCTCCAGCTCTGACAGTTCGCCATGACCCGACCTCTTCCTATTTTGCTCACGATTTGTGCTCAAAAGATCGCATAATGTATCGACTGGAATGTACGGTACCGGGCAGCTTCGCTCATGCTGCTCTACCGATTTCCGGGATCAACTCTGGTTCGCCTCCGACCAGCAGGGAAGCAGTAGTCGCAACCATTGACAGAAGCACCATGCCGACGGGTAGACCGGTCGTTAACTTCCTCTGTGGCGTTGCGTACGTGTGTGGTTCGTACATTCGCAGATCCTCAATCCTCCAATCGGGCAACGACAGCAAAGCTTGTTCCTGCGGACTGCAAGGAGGCGCTCCGGCGCCGTTGCCCGCCCAAGGCAGTTAGGCGCTGTGCTGCTTGGGCTCAGAAGAAAACTAACGCGAGGGTAGAGGGCGACAACGAACCTAAGACCTTTGCGCTGGCCGTTTGAGACTGAAGTCCCATGGCGGAACCTTTTCCGCCGCCCTAGCTTTGAAAATACTCTCGATCGTCGACCCAATCGAGATGCCTCTAGGCCCCACCAGCCCTTAGTGTCCCCGCTAACTGTGGGGCCTACCGAGCGGATGCTCGCATATGATTCACCTCACCGGTCCTGCTTCCGCGGGACCGTTTTTTTATCCAGCATAATTAGCTTTTTGGGGAGTGAGTGCGGGTGGACAACCAAACTCGGAGCATGAAGGCTGCCCCTTCGCATACAGGGGAAGGGGCAGCGGTCCGAGCGTTAGTCGATAACACGAACGATTTTGCGGGTGCCCGGGTCAACCAGGACGGTGCGGTTGTCTACCACCACATAGCGGTACTTGATATCCGGTGCATCGATCGTGTGCAGTTCTACCGTTTCGGGGAGTGCCGAGCCGACGTTGAGCTCCACTCCAGGAAGTTTGATGGAGGCAAGCGGCTTCTTCTTAACATATTCGCGAACGACCGTTTCCTGCTCTGGAGTAACAATGACCGTCTGAGCTAGGGCGAGGCTAGAAGTGCCGAGCACAAACAGCCCTGCAAGGGCGGAGCTCATAAGCTTTTTCATGTTCTTCTCCGGTTCGGATGTTGTTACCCACTCATCAAGGCGGGACTACTACCAACCCCGTTGCGCAATTTTCGTTCCGATGGTCAGACTTCGGTCGCGTGGGTCCGGACCTTAGCCCAGTGGACCTTTCGGAAATGGTCCGACGGGACACCCGACACGTACGACAACCCGTTTGGCGCCCGCTATATCCTCAGCGACCCTGCGGATAAACTCGTCCGCGCCGGGGGCACTTACTTGGCCCTCGATCACGACGCTGTTCCCTAGTGCTCTGAAGCAAAGGCCTTGGGTATCAAATGGAGCTTCGGCGGCCAGCGCATACTTTAGCGAGGCGATTAGCCCCGAGGCATCGGAACCCTCGCCACCGCGGACGTCAAATTCAGGTGGGATTAGGATCATCGCCAGAACTCCTTCTTGAGTTCCAACCCGTCCATTCGAGCATTGTTCCCGCAGACTGATAGATAGAGCTGCGGGACGTTTGCTCCCGCCACATCGCGCTATCGAACAGCGCAGCCTCGTCGCTCACCCCACTACGGAATTGATCGGCAATATGCCGGGCCAGGCTTTCGGTGCGTTTGCCATAGCGCGGGATACTACACCAGACGCACACCCGATCGAACGTCCGTTGGAGCGTATCAAGTTCGTCGGGGCTGAGTAGCTGGCCGGTAATCTCCTGGATCGAAACCTCGTGGTTGCCGTGCGGAAGCGAGTCCGCGTTCTCTTCCAGCGCCGCCAATTTATAGTAGCCGATCATGTGTTTCAGAACGCCGCTCTCCCGAACGCCCCCTTGGTAGCAATTGAGAATGCGTATTGCGATTGCCTCTGCGGCCTCACTATTCCGCGACAGGCCGAGCCCGCGCAGGACATCCACAAAGATCTGTTCGATTTGGTTGATTTCGTGAGGGAGGAGTACCTTTGAATGGGCTGTGGGAAACATCACGGCGATCCGAAGAATGGTTTCGGATGATCGTCGCCGGCGAACGAGGTCCACCGGATGAACCTGTTGCGGCAGGATTGCACAACACGGAGTCAGACAGACAGCGCGAGGATCATATGCCGGGTTTGTTTCCGGTTTGTGGGTCTGGGATCGCATAATGTATCGTCGGGAACGACATCCTTGTCGGGATGTTGGACGGGTGTTCCGAGGCTCCGCGCGGACGTACATGGTGTGGGCGATACGTTCCTCGATCGACACTGACTGTCGCCCCTGAGGGGCGCCGCATCAGACAGCACGAGCGGCCGTTATTCAAGACGACGGATGTTGAATGGTCGCCCCGACAAAGTAACCAGGCGGCGATGGGCGCGTCACGCAACTGTCACGCGCAAAGTACTTTAGAAACTGCTAAGACGTAGAAAGCGATGACCATGTTCGAGTACGAAAATGCGCCGATACCTTTTTCACATTCATCTTCTTGGGACGGTCAATCGCGACCACACCGGAGCGTTTCATGCTAGCGACAGCCAGGCGGTGGCGCGCGGAAGATCGGTTGCGGACGGGATCGCAGAAAACGACAGGCACCGGAGCGTAATCGTAACAGTTGAAAGGGCAGGTGGCCCGGTTTTGGCGCGTGTAACTGCGACGAAGGCCATGCCCCCTTGGCAGTCTGCAAGCTCGAAGTTCGAACACGCTTGGCGGGAACTGTCCGGCTTGGATTCCAGCCAACTCCGAGGGATTGCGCCCGCGTTTTCAGGGAGGAAGGAAGGTTTGGACGACGAGCCGGTCCTTAAAGACTATCTCGGCGAACGGGAGAAGGCGGACTATTGGCTGGCGATCGACGCTGACGACTTCGTACCGCAATACAATGCCGACTGCATGCATTCCGTACTTGGGTCATCGTCGGCCCGTCCTATTGGGGCCCGGAAGCGATCCGCCTTGGAGCGGTTACGATCCTTACAGGGAGTGTGACGAACGAGGCAAGTGTGCTCCCACTTGCCGTTTTACTTTTGGGTGTTGACGACGAGTTTGCAGCGATGCCGTCTTGCAAAACGTGCCCCAGCTGTTCAAGCGAACTCGTTGCTCTGATTGCTTGCGCGTCCCCGCAAGCGCGGCCACGAAGAGTACGGCAAGCCCAATGTACAAGGCGACGTTCAGCCCGGTGCGCCCGTACATTCCACCCATCGTCGCCAGCATGATGATGCCCATCGGAGCTACCATCGTCAGCGCCATGTAGGCCGTATTGAGATTGTTCCGGAAATCCGCCCAGCCGTCGATCATCGAGAACATGACGAAGTACATCACGATCAGGCTGAGAACCATGTTGACCGTGAACATGATGTAGTTGTGCGTCGCCCCGTCATGATGCTGCATCGGCGGCCTGTGTTGATTCACCATGGTGATCCTCCGCTCATTGTTCCGGCCATCCTCGAAACCGTGCGGCCGCTCGTAGGTACCATCACGGGCATACGTCGCGGGACATCCACAACCAGCCGATCCGCAAACGCCCGTTTCGGCGCGGAACTTTTGATCGGCAGACGGATTGTAGGCTCGAAGGGAACGCGCCCCATGCCTGCCTTCCGAGTTTCACTCCAGGTCATCTTAATCGGTGCACTCTGCCTTGGGATTCTCAGTCTGCACGGCACACTGGGCGCCACCGTTCATGTCGGACGCCATTGCCCCTCCGTCACGGAGCCTAACCATCGCGCTTCCGACTTCGCCTCGCCGCCGGGCTGCTGCACAAAATCTCAGTGCTGTGCGGTTCTGGTGGATTGCGTGCGTGCGGCGAAGATCCACCCCCCGCATCTTCGCAGCCCGCTTGCAGTGCAGGCGAAGGCGTTCCTGCTCGTCCGGGTGCTTCATCCTCCGCCCAAGACCAGCACTCTCCCGATCTGAAACACACGTCCTTCCGAACATGGAGAGTACAATGAACAGCTTGCTTAAGCTCATAGTCGCCGGGACGGCCATACCAGCCATCCTTCTCGCAGCGACCGAAACGGCGTCGGCTCAGATGGCGATGCCGGACGCATGCAAATCGGCATCTTCGATGAGTGGCGACATGAAGATGCCAGGCGGCATGCAGACCGGCGAAATGGCCGACCATCAGAAAGCAATGATGGAGTCCATGCAGAAAATGCACCCGGCCATGATGCAGGGAATGATGGCGAAGGATCCTGATGTCGCGTTCGTCTGCGGCATGATCGGCCATCACATGGGCGCGATCAGCATGTCCGAGGTCGAGCTGAAATACGGTGATGACGAGCAGGCCAAGTCCATGGCCCAGAAGATCATCGACGCTCAGAAGAAGGAAATCGAGGGGATGAGCGCCTGGGTCAAGGAACACGCCAAGTGAGGCCTCGCTAGCTTTGTCGGGAGGATACCGAGAGAGGCATCCTCCCGTTGGTCACTGCCGGAACCTGCTGGTGGCGTCCCGGGCCATCCGCGTGACGCACCAGCGTGCATAAATGCGCCCGAGGAGCGGGCCGATAATTCTGCCCGCCACCGTTGCCGGATCGTCGTAGTTGATGAATACCCGTAGCCGGGAGCCACCACCGGATCCATGGATCTCGAATCCCATCCTGTAGGCTCCGATGACAAGGAGGTCCGGCCGTCCCAGCGTCTCCCAGACCTTGCTGACCGGAGGCCGGTGTTCGACAATCACCTCGTCCACGGTGAGCTCCAGTCCGAGCACGCTGCCTCGCATCGAGATGCGGGATCCGACAGCGCGTCCGGCAGAATCGTCGAGCGAGTATGACATCCGTCCGCCGAGCATCATCATCGACGGCTTCCCCATGTGTGAACCGAGGGCGGCCTGGTCATCGAGGAAGTCGAAAAGCGTCTCGGGGGAAGCTGCAACACCGGTGACGGATTCTGCCGAGCGAATGTAGCTCATGTGATGTCCCCCGGCTCCGTCGGGTGGCTTCCACGGTCATGGCGATGCCCGCCGTGCCCATGCCCATGGAAGAGATGCATCAACGGGCACGGCAGCAACAGATAGGGCGTGAGACCCAACACGTGCTGCCAGTGCTCGCGAAGAACGAAGACCGCGGTAATCACCGCGAGCGAAGCGGCGAAGAAAGTCCATCTGCGATCCCACATCATATCCGTGCGCTCCTCAATCTCAGGGCATTGCCAATCACGCTGACGGACGAAAGCGCCATGGCGGCCGCCGCGATGATCGGCGACAGCAGCAGCCCGAAAGCCGGGTAGAGCACTCCCGCAGCTACAGGTACGCCTGCAGCGTTGTAGATGAAGGCGAAGAACAGGTTCTGCCGGATGTTCGCCATGGTCGCATGGCTGAGGCGCCGTGCACGCACGATGCCTTGCAGATCGCCCTTCAGCAGCGTGACGCCCGCACTTTCGATCGCGACATCGGTCCCGGTTCCCATGGCGACGCCGACGTCGGCGGCGGCAAGGGCTGGGGCGTCGTTGACGCCGTCACCCGCCATGGCGACGATCCGGCCTTCCTTGCGCAGTCGGGCGACGATCTCACTCTTGTGCTCGGGCAAGACTTCCGCCTCGACCTCCGTGATCCCCAGCTTGCGAGCGACAGCGCTGGCGGTGGTGCTGTTGTCACCGGTGAGCATGACCACGCGGACGCCGTCCTTGATTAGCGCTTCCACCGCAGCCGGTGTCGTGGCCTTGATTGGATCGGAAATCGCAAACAGACCGCCCAGGCGGCCGTTGATCGCCGCGAAGATCACGGTTGCTCCCTCGCCACGCAGTTCTTCCGCCTTTTGCGAGAGAGCAGAGACGTCCACCTTCTCCTCCGACATGATCCGGTGGCTGCCGATGATCAGCCTGCGACCGTCGACGATACCCATCACGCCCTTGCCGACCGGACTGTCGAAGTCTTCGGCAGACCCGAGGTCCAGGCCGCGCTCGTTGGCGGCATCGACGATGGCGCTTGCGAGCGGATGTTCGCTCGGCCGTTCCAAGGTGGCGGCCAGTCGCAGCAAGTCGGCTTCAGATACGCCGCTCACGGCGACGATTTCGGTGACCTTCGGCTTGCCCTCGGTGAGCGTTCCCGTCTTGTCGACCACCAGCGTGTCGACCTTCTCGAAGCGTTCGAGGGCTTCGGCGTTCTTGATCAGCACGCCGACACTCGCGCCCTTGCCGACACCGACCATGATCGACATCGGCGTGGCAAGACCGAGCGCGCAGGGGCAGGCGATGATGAGCACGGCCACTGCGGCGACCAGTCCGTGCGCGAACCGCGGCTCCGGTCCGATCATCATCCACGTCGCGAAGGCAATGACGGCAATCACGATGACGACCGGAACGAACCAGCCGGAGACCTCGTCGGCGAGCCGCTGGATCGGGGCGCGGGAGCGCTGCGCCTCGGCGACCATGTGGACGATCCGGGACAGCATGGTGTCGCGGCCGACCTTGCCCGCCTCCATGATGAAGCCGCCCGTCCGGTTCATAGTGCCGCCGATCAGTTTTGCCCCGACCTCTTTGGTGACGGGCATCGACTCCCCGGTGATCATGGATTCATCGATCGAACTGCGTCCTTCGAGGAGAGTACCGTCGACCGGAACCTTCTCGCCAGGGCGAACGCGCAGCTTGTCGCCTACGACGACGGTCTCGAGCTCCACGTCCTCGTCGGTGCCATCGCTGCGGATGCGGCGGGCCGTCTTCGGCGCGAGATCGAGAAGCGCCCTGATCGCCCCGCCCGTCTGCTCGCGCGCCTGCAGCTCAAGAACCTGCCCGAGCAGCACCAGCACGGTGATGACGGCGGCCGCCTCGAAGTAGATCGCGACCGCTCCTTCGCTGGATCGGAATGTTTCCGGAAACAGGCCTGGGGCAACGGTTGCGACGACGCTGTAGACCCAGGCGACGCCCGTTCCCATGGCGATCAGCGTAAACATGTTGAGGTGCCGGGTGACGAGTGATTGCCAGGCCCGCTGGAAGAAGGGAGCGCCTGCCCAAAGGACGACCGGGGTCGCCAGGATGAGTTGGATCCAGTTCGACGTCTGTGCGCCGAGCAGCGTGTGCAGATTGGTGAGATGACCACCCATCTCGAGCGCCAGCACGGGCAATGTCAGAACCAGGCCGATCCAGAGCCGTCGCCGCATGTCGACAAGCTCCGGGCTTGGACCCATGTCGGCCGTGACGACCTCGGGCTCGAGTGTCATGCCACAAATCGGGCAGTTGCCGGGGCCAATCTGGCGCACCTGGGGATGCATGGGGCAGGTGTAGATCAGGCCATCCTGCTGTGAGCCCAGCGTGCCTGGGGCTTCGGCAGTCCTCGCGTTCTGATTGGCGTGGTGGTGATGGTCGTGACCTTCATGTACGTGGTGATGCTTATGTTCGTCCATGTGATTTCTCCGTAACGGTACCCGCCTCCAACAGAGCTAGCGTCCAGCCACCCAATAAGCGGGCCGGACGTCTCTTGTTTATGCGTAAGCGACGAAGGACATCATTCCCGATGCCATGTGATAGAGGATGGCAGTGGAGCGGCCAACGGCCCGGATTGTTTGCGTCGAACACTACGCTCACGCTCCCCATCGGTGGCACAACAACGGTATCCCTCACGGCGCCGCCGATTGCCTTTCCGTTGATGTCGACCACCTGGAAGTGGTGCCCGTGCAAATGCATCGGATGGGACATCATCGACATGTTGCGCATGACGATCTCGATCCTTTCACCTTGGCGAACGCCAAGGTTGTCGCCGCCCTCGATCCGCCAGTCGTAGCCGCTCATGCTGCCCATAAGCGTCAATTCAAACCGACGGTCGGCGGCACGGACGGCAAGCGGCGCGGCTGCTGCGAGCCGCGTTTCGAGGTCGAGCCCGACGATTGGACCGGAATCCTCTCCACGCGCTGCGATCCTGGCGATCGTGGCGCCCGTCGGCGCAAGGATGACCCCTGCGCGATGCTCAGTGCGCTCGCGCAGCGCCAGGATTGGATGGGCTTTGGCGGACTTCGGAAGTTCAAGCCGGATATCGAGCCGCTGTCCCATGGAGATCGGGAAGCGTGTCCCTAGAACCGGCTGCACCGGCTGTCCGTCGACGGCGATCAACTGTCCGGTGAGCGTGCCCGTGTCGATCGTGAAGGCGGTGGCCGTCGCGCCATTGATGATGCGCAGGCGGACGCGTCCGCCGCTCTCGACGGTGAAGACTTCAGGGTCGTCGAGCGTCCGGTCGTTGGCGAGATAGGCATCGTACTCGATGTCGTTCAGATCCATGGCGGCCATGCCTGGCATCGCCATGCCGGACATGTGGCCCTGCATGCTGGACGCCATGCCCTGCACCATCGCACTGTGGTCCATCCCGTGACCGCCCGATGATCCCTTCAGCTTGGCGTGCAGTTCTTCGGCAGGCGTGAAGGAGAAGTCGTGGAGCAGGATGACCACTTCCTGCTCGTCGCGCTGCCTGTCGTCGGCCGTCCGCACGATCAGGGGCGCGGCAAGCAGGTTCTGCTCCTGGAGCGTATACGCATGCATCCAGTGCGTGCCGCCGGAGCCGACCGGAAACGTGTAGCGCCGGGTTTCCTTCGCTTTCAGAAGCGCTGCGGGATTGTCCGGGACTCCGTCCATATTCCATGGCGGCGCAAGTCCGTGCCAGTGGATGAGCGTCGCTTCGCCGCCTTGATTTGAAAGGGTGACGTCGAACGCAAGCTCCGCGTCGAGCGTCAGCCCGACAGCGCCATCCGGCTGAAGGAGCCCAAGCACGTCGGCGGCTTTGCCGTTCACCTCGATCACGCGCTTCGTGATCGCAAGGTTGCGGGTGCCCGCGCTTGATGTTGCTATGCTGGCCTCAGCCCAGCTTGTGTTTGGATGTAGGGCGGCGCCCGATGCGGCGACCACGACGCCCGACATCAGCCCGCCCAGGAATTCACGGCGTTTCATATCCATTGACCTCTCGTTCCGTGCCGGTCGATGCCGGCGAAAATCACACCACGCGGGTGCGATCGTGGAAGACCGCCGTCAAACGACGGCTGGTCCGGCTCATCCGGCGGATCGAGGAGGGCCGATGGCGGGTCGCGAAATGATGCCGTTGATGGGGGGGTGGGGTGTGAGGTCCCGGCGACCGCCGGACTTCAGGGTGACTTCGCCGAAGATCGGAGCCGGGAACAACGCATGGCACAGGCTGCAGATGCGCTTGCAGCACGCTTTCTGGTCGTCTGTTTCTTTCTCGGCGTGGAGATCGGCTTTCACCTGCGGGGAAACGACATGTTCACTGCCCGCGATGTGTGGCCCGCATTCGATGGGGGTCGCCTCAGCCTTCGGCACGGCCAGAAACAGAAGAGCGACCAAGATGGCCAGCAATTCTGTTGTGCGTTTCCGGACGGTCTGGCTGACGGCGATCATGTTTTCGTCCGACACCTCGTGCTGTATTGACGACCACAGTGCGCGATCCTGGCAATCTCGCCTTGACCTTGATCAAACGCCGACAAGAGCGCGGCTCTCAATGAGAGGATTGCATCCGAATGTGTCCGAAGGTTGTAAAATGGTGCGGCCTTATTGTCGCTGCGATCGTGGCAGCGGGCTTTTCGACCACGACGGCCCAGAGAGCGGAAATCGACGTCGTTCGCCAAAGGCAGCAGGACATGAAGGCGATGGCCGCTGCCGCCAAGAACATCGATGCCATGTTCAAGGGGACACTGCCCTACGATGCGAAGGCTTTCAAAGCCGCCACCGAAACCATCAGGGCACATTCCGGCGAAAAGCTGTCGGTCCTGTTCGAAGGCTCCGTCACCGCCGAAGGTTCCAAGGCCAGCGCCGGCATCGAAGCGGAGCGACCGAAGTTCGACAAACTGGCTGCCGATCTCGGAACTTATGCCGCGGCGCTCTCAGTCGCGGCCGATCGCAACCCGGATGTTCTCGCTCTCGACATGCGAATGCAGGGCAGTGATGCGAAGATGGGCGGGCCGCTCGCCAAGAGAAACCCGGACGTGCCCGACCCGAAGACCATGCCCGCCGAGCACGCTTTCCATCTGATGCTGCAAATTTGCACCTCCTGCCACGCCAAGTTTCGCGTCCTAGCCGAGTAGCACAAGTCACTCTGCCACGGTGCAGGCCGCTATCCACCCCTGATGGGATCTCAAGGCGATAGATTCGTGGTTGGCTTCGGTTTTTTGTTCGCATCGAAATCTGGGCAGCATCCTGAAGTGCACACTCCAATCTCAGTACCGCAGTTAATGCGTCGTGAGGAGCCGCGCTAGGAGAATTGCTTCCATGCTGATTCC
>NZ_LMJJ01000021.1 GCF_001429285.1 Ensifer sp. Root278 | reverse complement strand
AGCCGCATTTCATCGCCGATCGCTTCGCGCACGGCACGGATGACGCGCAGGTCTTCGTCGATGCTAAAGCCGATCTTGATCTTGCAGGCGTGAAACCCCTGCGCCCGGCGTTCCGCCATCTCCATGGCATTGTCGGAGACGCGATCGACGCCGTCGCGCTTGAAGCTGCCGGTCGCATAGGCGCGCACGCTCTCGCGCCAGCGGCCACCAAGCAGCATCGAGACCGAGGCACCGTAATGTTTGCCCTTGATATCCCAGAGCGCGATGTCGATGCCGGACAGCGCCGTGATCGCCAGACCGCGCTGCCCCTGATCACGCAGCGCATTGTAGAGAATCGCCCAGAGTTTTTCGGTCTGGCGCGGGTCCTGGCCGATAAGCCAGGGGGAATAGGCCGCGACCACGGCCGCATTGGGTCTCGCCGGCCCAAGGCATTCGCCCCAGCCGACGGTCCCGTCATCGCATTCGATCTCGACTAGCACATGGGCGCGCCGATCAAAGCGCATCGACGCACTTTCGAACGGCACCGCCAGCCGATGCTCGAGGAGATGCGTGCGGACGGCGGTGATCTTCATGCCACTCCTCCCTGCTCGTCACGCTTTGCGCTTGTGACTGCCGATGAGGGCGTCGAGCATCTCGACTTCGGCCCCCGTCAGGTCCTTGAGCGGGCTGCGCACCGGACCCGCATCGAACCCCTGCAGGCGCACGCCCGCCTTGACCGCCGAAACGGCATAGCCCTTGGCGCGGTTGCGGATGGCCATGAACGGATAGAAGAAATCGTTGAGGATGCGCTCGCAGGTGGCGCGGTCGCCGCTGCGCAGCGCCGCATAGAACTCGTTGGCAAGACCCGGAACGAAGTTGAAGACGGCGGACGAATAGGTGGTGAAGCCAGCACCGAGATAGGCTTCGGCGAACAGTTCCGCCGTCGGCATGCCGCCGAGATACATCAGCCGGTCGCCCATCTTGAGCCGCGCCAGCGTGTCGGCCTGCAGTACGGAGTTATCGCGGTTATAGACCATGACGCCGATGCCGACCGACTGGCAGATCTTCTTCACATGGGCGTAAAGCCCTTCCTGCGGCGCATCGATCAGGTAGTGCGGCAGGAGCAGGATGCCATCGGCACCGACCCGCTCG
The DNA here is from genome assembly GCF_001429285.1 of Ensifer sp. Root278. Taxonomy (GTDB): domain Bacteria; phylum Pseudomonadota; class Alphaproteobacteria; order Rhizobiales; family Rhizobiaceae; genus Ensifer. The sequence continues at coordinate 26,253 of NZ_LMJJ01000021.1, read as the reverse complement.
ACCGAGCGGGCGATATCGACCGCCATCTCCGTGCCATAGCCGCAGCCGGAAACGATCGCCGTTTCGCCAGCAACCTCCTTGGCGGCGGCAACGATGCCGGGGATTTCATCGGGTTTCAGCGAGAAGAACTCGCCGGTTCCGCCGGCAGCAAACAGCACCGGCGCCTTGTAGCCGGCCAGCCACTCGACATGCGCCTTGTAGCTTTCCGGCGCAAAGCGACCGTCCTTGTCGAAGTGCGTCACCGGGAAGGAAAGGAGGCCCGATCCAAGCGCGGCCTTGATCTGTTCTGGGGTCATTTCTTTTAGTCCTCTGCGTGTTTTCAGAATGGAAATTTCGAATGAGATGAGCCGGTCTGGCACGAACTCATCATATAACATGTATGATGAGTTCGTGGTCGGCATCACCATCAGCGGGCCAGCCAACCACCGTCCACATTGAGAATGGCGCCGTGAATGTAATCGGCCGCAGCCGACGACAGGAAGACGGCAGCGCCGGCGATGTCTTTGGGCCTGCCCCAGCGATTGGCTGGGATGCGATCAAGGATCGCTTTGTTGCGATCCGGGTCGTCGCGCAGCGCTTCGGTGTTGTTGGTTTCGATGTAGCCGGGCGCGATCGCGTTCACATTGATGCTCTTCGCGCCCCACTCGTTGGCAAGCAGCTTGGTGAGCCCCGAGACGCCGTGCTTGGACGCCGTATAGGAGGGCACGCGGATGCCCCCCTGGAAGGAAAGCAGCGATGCGATGTTGACGATCTTTCCGGGCCGGCCCTTTGCCAGCAGTTCCTTGGCGAATGCCTGGCAGGTGAAGAACAGCGCTTTGACGTTGACGTCCATGACGTCGTCCCAGTCGGCCTCGCTGAATTCCACCGCATCGGCGCGGCGAATGATGCCGGCATTGTTGACGAGGATATCGTAGCCCTTTCCGGCAAAAACGTCGCGTGCGGCCATGGGATCGGCGAAATCCAGAGCAAGCGAAGCGGCTTCCCCGCCGGTTCTTGCGATGATTTCAAGCGTTTCCTCAGGCGCGCGCCGCGCCGCGCAAGTCACCTCGGCGCCAGCCGCAGCAAGGCCTACGGCGATGGCCTGTCCAAGCCCGGTGTTCGCGCCGGTGACAAGGGCCTTATGACCTTGAAGGGAAAAGGGATTTGTCACTTCAGTTCCCCCGGCTGGATGAACTCCATGTCGGTATAGTCGACATTGTCGCCAGCCATGGCCCAGATGAACGTGTAGGAGCCGATGCCAGCGCCCGAATGAATGGACCAGGGGGGAGAAATCGCGCCTTCCTCGTTGGAAATGAAGAGATGGCGGGTTTCCTGCGGCTCGCCCATCAGGTGCAGCACTCGCGATTTTTCGTCCATGCCGAAGTAGAGATAGGCCTCCATGCGGCGATCATGGACATGCGCCGGCATCGTGTTCCAGACAGAGCCATCTTCAAGCGTCGTGTAGCCGAGGACAAGCTGGCAGCTCTCCATGACCAGCGGGTGGATGAACTGGTTGATCGTGCGCTTGTTGGAGGTTTCGGTCGTGCCGAGTTTAACCTCCTTGCTGCCCGCAATGGTCACGAGCTTCGCAGGCAGGCTGCGATGGGCAGGGCAGGAGGTGATGTAAAAGCGCCCTTCCCCGGAGAAGGTTACAGGCCCCGTACCCATTCCAAGATAGAGAACGTCGCCGCGGTTGAGGCTGTAGGTCCCCTGTTCGGTCGTGACCGTGCCGGTTTTGCCCACATTGACGATGCCCATCTCGCGCCGGTCGAGAAACGACGGCGTCTTGGTTTCCTCCACTTTGTCGAGCGTCAGCGGCTTGCCTGCAGGCACGGCCCCGCCCATCACGAAGCGATCGTAGTGGGTGTAGATCAACCGGATCTCGCCCGATCGAAACATGTCCTCAGCGAGAAAATGCCTGCGGAGGCCCTCGGTGTCGAGTGTCCTTGCGTAGTCCGGATTGACGGCCTGCCGCGTTTCGACGGTCAGCATGAATGTCCTCCTTCAGTGATTGCGACCAACATGTAATATGTGTTAGGCATAGTTGTATGATATGTCTGACAACGTCAAGAGGCAAATGCCAACCTCGATTTTCGATTGCAACTCCTCAAGGGGAAGACCTGGATTGAAACGCCTTCTCATCACTGGCGCGGCGGGTCAGCTTGGCCGCGTGATGCGCACACGGCTCTCTGGCCTGGCCGACACGATCCGCCTTGCTGATCGCACAGGTCTTGGAGCGCCAGCTGACCGCGAGGAGCTCATTCAATGCGATCTGGCCGACGCTCAAGCCGTGAACAACATGGTCGCCGGCTGCGACGGTATCGTCCATCTTGGCGGAGCTTCGGTCGAATGCCCGTTTGAGGGGATCCTGCGCGGAAACATCGCCGGTCTCTACAATCTCTTTGAGGCTGCCCGCGCAAATGGCCGGCCGCGCATCGTCTTTGCGAGCTCCAATCATACGATCGGCTACTATCCGCAAGCCGAACGGCTCGATCCCCTTGCCCCATTTCGCCCGGATGGACTCTACGGGGTCTCCAAATGCTTCGGCGAGGCGCTTGCGCGCCTGTATTTCGAGAAGTTCGGGCAGGAGACGGCGCTGGTGCGGATCGGCTCCTGTACGCCAGAGCCAACGAATTACCGGACGTTGTCGACCTGGCTTTCTCATGGAGACTTCGCGTCGCTGATCGAGACGATCTTCCGCGTCCCGGTTTTGGGCTGTCCCGTGATCTGGGGTGCATCGGCAAACGACGCCGGTTGGTGGGACAACGCACACCTCGGCTGGCTGGGCTGGAAACCCAGGGACAATGCCGAAACCTTCCGGACGCGCCTCGCGGAGGCCGCGCCGCAGCCCGGCCCCGACGAATCCACGGCTCGCTTTCAGGGCGGTGCCTATGTCGACAATCCGATCTTTAGGGAGTGATGAATGATCTTCAAGCCGCATGGAAAACATCTGGTCGCAGGCGAATGGATCGCAACCGGGCAGACATTCAAGAGCGAGCCGGCGTCTGGCCCGGCCTTTGATTTCTCCGTCGGAACGACCGAACTGGCGAACAAAGCGGCCGAGGCCGCGGAGGAAGCCTTCTGGTCCTTCGGCTACTCGACCCGCGACGAGCGCTCAGCATTCCTCGACGCCATCGCCGACGAGATAGAGGCGCGCGGGGCGGCGATCACCGAGATCGGAAGCGCGGAAACCGGATTGCCGGGCGCCCGCCTTGAAGGCGAGCGCGCACGCACGACCGGCCAGCTTCGGCTGTTTGCCTCCCATATTCGCAAGGGCGAGTACCTCGACAGGCGACATGATGAGGCCCTACCGGACCGCAAGCCCCTGCCCCGTCCCGACATCCGTCTGATCCAACGACCGATCGGTCCTGTTGCCGTCTTCGGCGCTTCCAATTTTCCGCTGGCCTTCTCGACCATGGGCGGCGATACGGCCTCGGCGCTCGCGGCAGGCTGCCCTGTTGTCGTCAAGGGTCATTCGGCCCACCCGGGGACCGGCGAGATCGTCGCCGAGGCTGCCCTGGCTGCCATCAGGGCGCACGGATTGCATCCAGGTGTGTTTTCACTGATCCAGGGTGGCCGCCGCGACGTCGGTACGGGCCTCGTGACGCACCCGCTGATCAAGGCGGTCGGCTTCACCGGTTCACTTGCCGGCGGGCGGGCGCTCTTCGATCTTTGCGCAGGGCGGCCGGAGCCCATTCCCTTCTTCGGCGAACTCGGCTCGGTGAACCCCATGTTTCTCCTGCCGGAGGCGATCAAGGCGCGCGGCGCGGAGATCGCCAAGGGATGGGCAGGTTCACTCACCATGGGGGCCGGGCAATTCTGCACCAATCCGGGCATCGCGGTGATCCTTGCCGAGCAGGCGCCCGCCTTCGCGAAAGCTGCCCGCGCAGCACTTTCAGGCGTCGAGCCGCAGGTCATGCTCACCGAAGGCATCGCCAGGGCCTATCGCGAAGGACGCGACCGCGTATCGAAGGGGGGCGGCGTTCGCGAGATTCTCAGCACAAGCTGTGGTCAGCGGGATGTCACGCCCAATCTCTTTCTCGTCCCGGCGCGTGAATGGCTCGGCAATCATGTCCTTGCAGAGGAAATCTTCGGTCCACTTGGACTGATCGTCACGGTCGAGAGCTTCGAAGAGATGATCGTGGTGGCAAAGCGTTTCAAGGGACAGTTGACGGCAACCCTGCATCTCGACGACGGCGATGTCGATTTCGCGCGCAAGCTCATGGTGATCCTTGAGCGCAAGGCGGGCCGTATCCTGACCAACGGTTATCCGACCGGAGTCGAGGTCTGCGATGCGATGGTTCACGGCGGTCCCTATCCCGCGTCCACCAATTTCGGCGCAAGCTCGGTCGGTACCATGGCCATCCGCCGGTTCCTAAGGCCCATCTCCTATCAGAACATTCCTGAGCGCCTGATGCCTCAGGATCTGAAGTCGGTGTAGCGACGGATTGCGCCATCACCCATCGATGGCGTATCCACAAACGGACCGACGAAGATCTTGGGGAGCGGCCCCTTACATGATGACAGCGACGACATCCGATCCCTCCGCCTTCCAGGGCAAGACGCTTGTGGCGCAGGTTACGGATGCTCTTCGTTCCCAGATAGCCAAGGGGCGCTACCATCCCGGCGACCGCCTGCCGTCCGAAGCGCGGCTCACCCAGGAATTCGGCGTTAGCCGCACCGTCGTGCGCGAGGCGATTGCGGCCTTGCGCTCCGATGGCCTGGTCGAACCTCGGCAGGGAGCGGGCGTGTTCCTGCTGGAGCAGGCCGCGTCCGCGCGGCGGCCGTTTCAACAAGTCGACCTCACGCGGGTGTCGTCGCTGATCGAGATGCTGGAGCTTCGAACCGCAGTCGAGGGCGACGCGTCCGCACTTGCAGCCCTTCGCCGCTCGCCCGGTCAGGAAGGCAAGCTCATCGAAGCCTTTGATGCCTTCAGGGCCTGTGCGGCTGCGGGCAAACCGACCGCCGAGGCTGATTTCGCCTTTCACGTCGCGATCGCCGAGGCAACCAACAATCCGCGCTTTAGCGAGTTTCTTAAGGCGCTCGGACCGGCCCTCATCCCCCGCCGCGCCATCGTGGACAGCGGCGAGGAGGCTGTTCTTTCCGCTGACGAGCTCAGCCGCCTTGTGGACGAACACGAAGCAATTCTCTTAGCGATACAGAACGGCGACGAGGATGCAGCACGCGCGGCGATGCGCAACCACCTCAAGAACAGCCAGATCCGCTACCGCTCCATGTTGCGCGCCGCACGCTGAGTATGCGCGTCTGCGGCCGCCCTTGCATTCGAACAGATAACGGCTAACATGCCAGACAGGTTCGACACAGGCGGAGTGAAAATGGAAGCCGAAAACAATCACGTTCGCGGCACCTCGCTGGCGGCGAAGATCAGCGCTGCACTGCGCCGCGAACTGACGGAGGGTGTATTTCGCCCCGGCGACAGGCTTCCGAGCGAAAGCGCCCTCACAAAGGAATATTCCGTCAGCCGGACTGTCGTTCGGGAGGCGATCGCGATCCTGCGCGCAGACGGTCTTGTCGAGGCACGCAAGGGCGCCGGCATCTTTGCCCTTGAAACCCAGCAGGACAAGAACCAGCCCTTCAAGGACCTTGCAACGCAACGGATTTCCTCGGTGATCGAACTCCTTGAATTGAGGACGGTTTTCGAGGTGGAATCAGCAGGGCTTGCTGCATCTCGTCGCTCGGCGGCACAGATAGAGGCAATCCTCGAGGCCCATCACCGTGTCGGCGAATGCCTGCAATCGGGCGCGCCCACGCGTGACGCTGATTTCGAGCTTCACCTGGCGATTGCGGAGGCCACTCAGAACCGACGCTTCCCGGAGTTTCTTCAGTTGATCCGCTCCGGCATCATCCCGCGCGGCGAATTGCAGGGGTCGGCGCCCGGATCGCGCCCGAAGGACTATAACCTCCACCTGCAGGAGGAGCACGGCCAGATCGTCGATGCCATCATCGAGGGAAATGCGGAAGCCGCGCGTGAACGGATGCGCGCCCACCTTCGTGGAAGCCTGGAGCGCTACAAGGTGCTTCTGCGTTCGCGCACCATGGCAATCGAAGAAAATTGATCGGGAAGCCGACAACATAGTTGTCATACAAGTATGAGAACATGTACGGTGATGATGTTATACAACATCACCGAGGTTCACATGACTCTTCCCACTTTCCCCGCAGTGTCGCCGGACGCTGGCGTCACCCGTCAGGTTCTTTCCGATTCCCCCGAACTCATGGTCGTGTCGTTTCGCTTCGAATCCGGCGCCAAAGGCAAGTTGCACAGACATTCGCACGTGCAATCCACCTATGTGGCGCGCGGCCGTTTCCGGTTCTTCCGCAACGGCGAGGCCTATGAATTGCAGGCAGGCGATAGTCTCGTTATCCCCGGAGACACCGAGCACGGGTGCCAATGCCTTGAGGCGGGCGAGCTTATCGACTGCTTCACGCCCCGGCGCGACGATTTCCTGTGACCGGTTTGGCTTGACAGCATGACAAACCTGTGACAGGTTTGCCAAAGTTGTCATACAGGATAGGAGCCTGTACCGCCTTACCTTCAGGCGACTGACACACGGAGGAACTATGTCACTACGCCGCATCCGCTTCTATGGCGCGGCCGGACAGATCGGGACCATCGCGGTCACGCTGCTCGGCCTGCTTCTCCTGACCTTTTTCATCGGCCGGCTGATGCCCGCCGACCCCGTTCGCGCCATCGTCGGAGAAGATGCGACCCGGGAGACGTACGAGCAGGTCTACCGCTCGCTGGGTCTCGACCGACCGCTCTGGGAACAGTTCTTCTATTACCTGGGAGACGTCTTCACCGGCAATTTCGGTACCTCCATTCGCACCGGCCAGCCTGTCATCCAGGATATCCTGCATGTGATGCCGGCGACGATCGAGCTTGCCACCTTCGCGATCCTCATCGGCGCGGGGCTTGGCGTTCCGCTCGGCGTCCTAGCCGCCGTCAACAAGGATCGCTGGCCGGATCATGTCGTGCGCGTCTTCAGCCTCTTCGGTCATTCTATGCCGATCTTCTGGACTGGCATGATCGCGCTGATCGTTTTCTACGCCCATCTCGGCCTCGTTGGTGGCAGCGGGCGGATGGACCAGTTCTATATCGGCCTTGTCGAGGAACGAACCGGCTTCCTCTTGATCGACAGCCTGGTGGCTGGCGAGATGGATGTCTTCTGGTCCGCCGTCAACCACATCATCCTGCCGGCTGCTCTCCTTGGCTATTCCTCATCCGCCTATATCACGCGCATGACGCGCAGCTTCATGCTCGACCAGCTCGGCCAGGAATATGTGACGACAGCGCGGGTGAAGGGTCTTTCGCGCAGCCAGACGATCTGGCAACACGCCTTTATCAACATCCGCGTCCAGCTGGTCACCATCATTGCGCTTGCCTACGGCTCGCTGCTCGAAGGGGCCGTGCTGATCGAGACGGTTTTTGCCTGGCCGGGCTTTGGCCAATATCTCACCAGCAATCTCATTACCGGCGACATGAATGCTGTCATGACCTGCGTGCTGATCGTCGGCATCATCTTCATCGGGCTCAACCTCCTGTCCGATGTTCTCTACCGCATCTTCGACCCGAGGACACGCTGATGGACGCACGCGTTCAACCCACCTTCCGTCTGCCGGCACCCGTTCAAGCGCTGAAGAACATCGTTCTTTTCCTGCTGAAGAGCCCGACTTCGACCTTCGGTCTTTTCGTGCTGGCGTTGCTTGTCCTTGTCGCCGCCTTCGCGCCGCTGATCGCCACCCATGACCCCTATGCGCAGGATCTCGCCAACACCTTGCAGGCGCCCGGCAACGGTCACCTGTTCGGCACCGACGAGCTTGGCCGAGACATCTTCAGCCGGCTGGTCTTTGGCGCGCGCATCACGCTCACGATCATCTTCCTCGTCTCGATCGTCGTCGGTCCGATCGGTCTCATCATCGGCACGACGGCCGGTTACCTCGGTGGCAAGGTCGATACGGTGATGATGCGGATCACCGACATTTTCCTGTCCTTCCCGAGCCTCATTCTCTCGCTCGCCTTCGTCGCAGCGCTCGGTCCAAGCCTGAACAACGCCATCATCGCGATCGCGCTCACCTCCTGGCCGCCCATCGCACGGCTGGCGCGCGCCGAGGCGATGACCTTCCGCAAGGCGGATTACATTTCGGCTGCGCGACTGCAAGGGGCCTCCTCGACGCGCATCATCTTCAAGTCGATCATGCCGATGTGCCTGCCTTCGGTCCTCATCCGACTGACGTTGAACATGGCGACAGTCATCCTGACCGCCGCCGGCCTCGGCTTCCTCGGGCTCGGTGCGCAACCTCCGCTTCCGGAATGGGGCGCGATGATTGCGACCGGCCGCAAGTACATGCTGGACAGCTGGTGGCTCGTCACCTTCCCGGGCATCTCCATCCTTTCCGTCAGTCTCGCATTCAACCTGCTTGGCGACGGTTTGCGTGACGCGCTCGATCCGAAGCAGATGAACCGGAGATAGCCCCATGGAAAAGACCATTCTCGAAGTCGAGAACCTGCGCATCCGCTATGGCGGCGCTCCGACGGACGCAGTGCGCGGCGTCTCCTTCACTCTGGGACGCGAGCGTCTCGGTATCGTCGGTGAAAGCGGCTCCGGCAAATCGACGGTCGGACGCGCGCTTTTGCGCCTTCTGCCCGGCGCAACCATCACCGCCGACCGGCTTCGCTTTGCCGAGCTCGATCTGCCGTCGCTCTCCGAAAAGGAAATGCTCAAGGTCCGCGGCCGGCGCATGTCGATGATCCTGCAGGATCCGAAGTTTTCGCTGAACCCCATTCGCCGCGTCGGCGACCAGGTGGCGGAAACCTATCTGCGGCACTTCAGGTGCTCGAAGGCCGAAGCGCGCGACAAGGCCCTTGCCATGCTTGAAGCGGTGAAGATCCGCGACTCGAAGCGCGTCTACGACCAATATCCGCACGAGATATCCGGTGGCATGGGCCAGCGTGTCATGATCGCCATGATGCTGCTTGCCGACCCGGACCTCGTCATCGCTGACGAGCCGACTTCGGCGCTCGATGTGACGGTGCGGCTGCAGGTGCTGAACATCCTTGATGGTCTTGTCCGGGATCGCGGCATCGGCCTCATCATGATCAGCCATGACTTGAACCTGGTGCGTAACTTCTGCGACCGCGTCCTGATCATGTATGCCGGTCGAATCGTTGAAACCTTGGCGGCTGCGGACCTCGACAAGGCCAAGCATCCCTATACGCGCGGCTTGCTCGCGGCGCAGCCGCGGATCGGCGGCGGGCGCGCACCGCTTGCCGTGCTTGATCGCCGTCCTGAATGGCTGGAGGAAATTGCCTGATGTCCGTTTCAGTCGAATGCCGCGATCTCGCTATCACCTTCGGCACGGGTCCAACGGCCGCCAAGGTTCTTCCAGGCGTCACCTTCTCGGTGCAACCCGGCGAGTGCTTCGGGCTCGTTGGCGAAAGCGGCTCGGGCAAATCCACAGTCCTGCGCTGCGTTTCGATGCTGACAGACATTTGGACCGGTGACATTCTCATCGGCGGAAAGCCGGTGCGCGACATGCCGCTCATCAAGCGTTGCCGCATGCTGCAGATGGTGTTCCAGGACCCTTACGGCTCGCTGCATCCGCGCCAGTCGGTGCGCACCGTCCTCAACGAGCCGCTCGTCATCCACAAACTTGGTGACCGCGAAGAGCGCATGCGCAAGGCCATCACCGATGTCGGCCTCCCGATCTCGTTCCTCGACCGGTTCCCTCACCAACTCTCCGGCGGCCAAAGGCAGCGGGTGGCGATCGCTCGCGCGTTGATCCTCGAGCCATCGCTGTTGCTGCTCGACGAGCCGACGTCGGCGCTCGATGTTTCGGTGCAGGCGGAGATCCTCAACCTGCTTCAGCGCCTGCGCGAAGAACGTGGCTTCACCTACATCATGGTGACGCACGATCTCGCCGTGGTCGACCATATGTGCGACCGCTTTGCCGTCATGCTCCATGGCGAAATCACCGAAGTTCTGCCGCGCGAGGCGATCCCCGGAAATCGCGCGACCCATCCCTATGCCCGCGAACTGATCGGCGCCTCGCTGGAATATGAGGGCGCGCACTGAAGCTCCCGCAAGCCAACTCCATTGCAAGGCTACCCTCCTCGGCCTGCGATGCGTGAACAAAATTCTCCCCCGACTTGCCCGGCCCAGTGCCGGGCTTTTTCTTTGCCGGGCCTTTCTTGCTGCGGGGGACGAGCACTGGAGTTTATCGGCAATTCACCATGCCCGACGTCGGCAATGTCGGCCCAAACGCGGTTGCGGCCTGCAGCTGCCCCAAGAACCGCCGCGCGCCCTCGAGCATTTTCGTGCTCCCGCGCACGGCGCTCGTTCACCGACATGAGGCGCAGCGGGATTCACTGCGGACAACACCGCATCGATCGAGATGGGGGTCAGGTGAAGCACATGTCCGACCTCGCGCCGGTCGCCGCGTCAAGCCGTGGCCGGACTTACGGCGGTCGATCCGGCGCCGTTCCCGATCATTTCAAGAGAGTAAGGGGCGGCGTTCCTTAAAGCGACAGGCGGTTTCATTTGCGCTCGCAAAAAACGGAAAAAGGCGCGTCTCGCGACGCGCCTTTTTAGATTCGATACAGGCCAAGGGCCGGGATTACCGTTCCTTCTTCACCCCTTCGAAACGCGAAAGCCAGGGGCTGACGATCATGCCCTTCACGTCGCTTCGGAAGGCTGCTGTGTCGACGACTTCCGAGAACGGCTGGATCGACATGACGATCTCGTCCATGTAGGTCTGTACGCCTTCATAAAGTTTGATCTGCTTGGCGGTGTCGCGCTCGACCAGCGCCTCCTCGATCATCTTGTTCAGCTTTTCGTCAAAGAAGCTGGTACGCCAGCTCTGGTAGTTGGTGAGCTTCGCGTCATCAGAATTGTTCGGGTTATAGGCAACGGACCTGAGGTTGTTGTCCGGGTGCGGCTGCTGGCCGCCGCCACCACGGCCAAGCAGCAGTTCGAAATTGCGCTCACGCATCGCGCCGTAGATCTGGTCTCCCGAGCCGCTAATGAGTTCGGCCTGAATACCCGCCTGGCCAAGGGTGTTCTGGATGGCGGTCGCCGCCTTCATGAAGGGGTCTTCGGAAAGGACGCGCAAGGTGGTCTTGAAGCCGTCCGGATAGCCCGCCTCGGCAAGCAGGGCCTTGGCCTTCGCGACATCCAGCTTGTAGCCTTCATCCGGCAAAGCGCCGAGGACCCCCGTCGACAGCGGCCGCTGGTGCAGCTTGCCGTAGTAGGGCATCACCGCTTTGTCGAGACCTTCGTAGTCGATGAGATAACGAAGCGCCTCACGGACCTTCCTGTTGGCGAACCGTTCGTCCTTCATCGAAACGCTGAGGTAGTAAAAGCCCGAGCCCGGGGTCGATTCGATCGTGATCGCCTCGTCCGCTTCCAGCGACTTCAGATCCGGCGCCTGAAGCGAATAGGCAACGTCAATATCACCCTTTTCCAGTAGCAGGCGTTGCGACTGCGATTCCGGCAGGTGGCGCAGCAATACACGCTTCATTCCCGGCGCCTCGCCCCAGTACTCGCCATTGCGGGTGAGAATGATGAATTCGTTCGACTTCCACTGCGTCAGCGTGAACGGACCGGAGCCGGCCGAATTCAAGGTCAGCCATGCGGCCCCAAGATCGCCGTCCTTCTCGTTTTCGAGCGCCGCCTTGCTGTCGATGATCGAGCCGGGTCCGTTTTGCGCGAGGATCATCAGGATCAGGTTCGGGTCGTCAGCCTTCGCCAGATGCAAGACGAAGGTGCGATCGTCTTCGACGACGAACAGCTTGTCGGCCGCTTCCAGCGTAAAGCCGCGGGTCTTGAGGAAGGACGATTGCGCCAGATTGCGCGCAAGCAGACGCTTCAGGCTCCAGGCGACGTCCTCGGCGGTGACGGGATTGCCGGAAGCAAACTTGGCGTCGCTGCGCAGGTGGAACCGGATCGACATGCGGTCGTCGGCCACTTCCCAGCGTTCTGCCAGCCGCGGCTGAACGCTGCGGTCCTGCGGCGAGAGCACGACCAGCGTGTCATAGATGTTGTTCAGCACCTGGACCGTCTCGCGACCGGTGATGGCGGCCGGGTCGAGGGTCAAAATATTGCTCATGGTCGTGGCGACGACGAGTTGATCTTCCGGTGTTTCGGCCAGGACGACATGGGGCATCGTCGTGGCGAGAAGCGCACTGAATGCGACCGTTGCTAGAAAGTGTTTCATGCTTCCTCCTTTGCGGCCGTCCACTCGGGAAGCGGCCTTCCGATTACAAGATCCGCCGGCCTGTTCCTCCACAGGCAAAGACCGGATCAGCCAAGAATTTCGCCGACAGGCACGGCGAGCGCCCGTCCGATTGCTGCCGTGTTCGCGGCCTCGAGATGCACCCCATCGATCTCCGACGCCCGCGTGACCGAGCCAGCATCAAAGAACGGGTGGCCGAGCTCTTCTGCGAGCTTGCGGTAGAGCGGAGACAGCCGCTCGGATTCGGCCACGCTGCGGCCCGCCGCCGGATGTCCGCCAGGCCCGGGTGAGCAGGGAGGCGGCGCAACGATCAAAAGCTTCGGTTTCGCCCCCTTCGGTTTGTAGGGAAAGGTTTCGACGATCTGCGCGAGCCGGCGCATGCCGGAAACGGCCCCCTCTGCCCGCCCCCCATGGACAGGCTTGATGTCATTGGTCCCGAGCATGACAATGACGAGGTCGAGCGGCATGTGGCTGGCGAGCGTCACTTCCAGCGCCTTGGCGCCGTTGCGGCATGCGGGGCCCGCATGGTCGTCGTAGCAGGTGGTGCGGCCGCCGAGGCCTTCAGGGATGATCCTTGCCAGGCCACCGAGTGTTTCGCCCAGAACCTCAGGCCATCGCCCTTCCGGCGGATGTCGCAGGCCCGTTGCCGGGTCGGCGCCCCAGGTCAGGCTGTCTCCGAAAGCGAGAACGGTTTTCATCGCAAGGTCCCCCGCTCGTCACCGCACGCGGTTGTTTTCAATGAAGCTGAAGTCGATTTCCTCGCCGAGCCCCGGACGATCCGGCACGTGCACATAGCCATCGCGATCCATTGGATCGGACAGCGACTTCAGGTAGTCATGCCCGTCGTCATATTCGAGGAACGGATGCAGCAGGCCGCGCTCGTACCAGCGGCAGTTCTTGGTGGCGGCCACGACATGCAGGTTCATCGCGGTGTTGCCGTGCACCTCGCACTCCATGCCGAATGCTTCGGCAAGGTGCATCGTCTTCAGCGCCGGCGTAATGCCGCCGACGTCGTTGACGCCTGTGCGAAGGATGTCGCACGCACCCGCCTTGATCCACTCCGCACGGTGCCAATGCTTGCCGGCAGCACTTTCCGGGCCAACGACGGGAATGTCGAGATTGTCGGCGAGCCACTTGTAGGAAGAAAGCGACTGCTCATCCATTGGCTCCTCGATCCAGTCGAAGTCCAGCTTTTCGAGCCCCCGCCCGAGTTCAAGCGCATCGGTGCGGGAATACCAGTGGAAGGCATCGATCATCAGGCGAATATCCGGCCCCACGGCTTCGCGCACAGCGGCGCAGGCCTTGATGTCCATCTTCACGTCCGGAGCCCAGCTGACCGGCGGCATCCAGGTGTGCAGCTTGATGCCTTTGTAGCCGCGCTTGACGAGGGTCTCGGCGAAGCGCCCATAGTCCTCGGGGGTTGAAAGGCCGCCCTCAAGCTCATCACCACACATGATCGAACCATAGGCGAGCACCTTGTCGCGATAACCCCCGATCAACTTGTATACAGGTTGCTTCAAGGTACGCCCTGCCAGATCCCACAGCGCGCAATCCACTACCGCCAGGGTGCGGTCCGTGAGCTGTGCTGCAGAACCGCGTTGCCAATGGGCGAGATCCTGCCACAGCCGTTCGCGGTCGCGATGATCTTCCCCGATCAACACCTTCTTGACGAACTTGTCGATGACATGCGGCCGGACGATCTCCGGCGCCGTAAAGGAATGCCCCTCGTGACCGTCTTCCGTGCGAATTGTCAGCATTGCCTGCTCGACCTGATGCGGCGGGCCGGGATGCGCGTGACCAGCACTGTCCGAGTGGCGGCGTGTGGTCGTGCGGAAAACCCGCACCTCGACGTCGGTGATGATCATTGTTCCTCCGGTATGCGAATTGGGCCGGCTTACTGAGCCATCCTGTATAACACATACTTAGACAGATTATCGAACATATGTCAAACTTGTATTACAGGTTTGTTTATATGACTGACAAACACTCGCATTGCCGGGATTGCCCGAGGCAGTTTGATGTCGGCATGTCCCGTTCGTCGCTCGATCGAAGCGCCACGATTGCCAGCACCTACGGCATGGTGGAATGCCGGCCACGGATATCCCGCCCACAGTATTCGGCGCGGAGCCGCCCGCTGAATAATTGGAAAGACGGAGGTTGGGTGGCCGTCGGGATCGCAGCCAGAGCACCTTTCAGCGGCCCGACAGGCGGTGGCAGGCAGGCTGACGCGGCGGCAGCATAATTTTGATAGATTTTGATTGTCATCTATCTTGCTTTTAGATGTCACTCATAATATGCCGATCATGCTGAACTCCTGCGGGCGGTGGGCTGCAAAGTCATGGTCTATGGCGAGGTTGCAATGATGACGCCAGGATCCCCACTGGACGCACCGATGTCGCAGAGGTTGATCATGCCTACGGCGGACGTGGCAGCTTATGCAGCGCGATTGACGGAGTTCTCCAGCCGTCTTGCGGGCGAGTACGGGCTTGCGCTTGCCTATCACCACCACCCTGATGATGGTCGCAGAGACTTTCGATGAAATTTCCAACATCTTCGACAAGACCGGCACGGAAGTTGGCTTGCTGCTCGACACGGGCCACGCGGTCGCAGCTGGTTTCGAGCTCATCGAGCGTTTCTCCGATCGCATCGTGCACGTCCACCTAAAGGACGTCCGCAAATCGGTGATGCGGGAGGTTCGGACCGGCGACCTGAGCTTGAATGCCGGCGTGCGCAGCGGAATGTTCACGGTGCCAGGCGACGGTATCGTCGACTTCACTCCGATCGCTCGCTTCGTTCGGAACAGTGTCTATCGAGGATGGCTGGTCGTCGAAGCCGAACAGGATCCTGCACACGCACCACCACGTGCAACCGTCGCCCGCGCGTTCGATCACATCGGCAAAGTATTTGCCGACTAACCCATGAGGCTGATTTCAGCCAAGACAGCGCCATAAATTCTGTCGCCTTGAAGGGGTTCGAACCGCAGACCAGGAATATCAATAGGGCCAGTGTTGAGCCCCAGGGAACTTCGGTCTCTTTCGTTTATTTCGTTTATTGCGGCTGCTGCGAATAGCCTAAATTTAGACGACGCGGTCGTGTAATGGCGAGCGCTTGCCCCCTTCGCGGCACGCTCCTTTTGAGCGCAAAGCGAACTGAAAAGACTTTACGGGCTAATGCTCCTCAAACTGACCGAAGCCCCTCTTCACCAACAACTTGAGTGTCAGGCAAATAATTGCGACAGGCTCAACGGCCATGGATTGCCAACAGATCGGCATAGGCCGTCGGATTGCTGGCCAGTACTGGGTGGCCCTTCAACAAGGCTTCGCCCTCGCCCGGGAAGGACAGGTAGTCGCCGCCGGCTTCCTTCACCAGGCAGTAACCTGCCATGCAGTCCCAGGCGTGCATATGTGGCTCGTAATAACCGACCAGACGACCCGCCGCGACATAGGCGAGCATCAGTGCGCCGGAGCCGTTGCGGATGAAGTTGCCGCCCATGCGGAGCAGCGCGGCGATGATCTGGCCAACCCGCTCCGGTTCTACATAGGTATTGCAGCCAATGCCGGTGATGGCGTTCTGGATGGTACGAGACGGATCGAGGTTCAATTTCTTTCCGTTGAGACTCGCGCCTTTGCCAGCGGCCGAAGCATAGAGTTCGCCGTCGCACGGCGCATGGATCATGCCGATCACCGGCACGCCGCCATGCAGAACCGCGATCGAGACACACCACGTCGACATACCGTTGACGAATGGCGCGGTACCGTCAATCGGGTCCACGACCCAGATATAGCCTGAAGCACCCTCCATGTGGCCGAATTCCTCGCCGAGGAACCCATCCTCCGGAAGCTCCGCGGCGACGCGCGCTCGGATCAGCATCTCGACGTTTCGGTCGGCAATCGAGACGACATCCTGCGGGTCGCGCTTGGTCTCGATCACCAGGGTATCGCGCTTGTTAAAGTAGTCGAGCGCGAGCGCCCCCGCCTCCTCGGCAATTGATTTCGCTAGTGCAAATCGCCGGTCGAGACCTGCTTCATGCATGCTCATAGTTCTTTCCTTTTCGTAATGAGAGAAGTGTACTTCGTGATCAATGCACTGCCCACGATTCTTCAAGCCCGGTATGACATCATCGTTGGCCAAAAAACGTCGGTCGATAATGAAAGCGTACCGACTTCGGTCTCCACCCCATATTCGACATGGTCGCCGAGATCGGCCCTTCCGACGAGGCGCGCGCTCGACCTGCTTTATGCGCGGGGTGCTGGCCCTGATCCGGGCAGTTGGCCGAAACAGACCGTGACCATGAGTAGCAAAACGCGTTCCAAGTTGAATCGGATGACCAAGTCGGTGGGCGAACGGCAGCTCTGACAAGCGTCTTACGTTACTGAGCTTCGATCCCAATACGTGCGAAAGCTTCGCGCGGAGCATCACTGGTGCGCATGAGATCCCGCATGAGACGCGTCATTGCTTCTTCGATCTCCGGGGAACAAAGAGGCGTATTCTGCCCTGGATCATCAGCGAGGTCGTAGAGTCGGGTTTCATTCTCAAGGAGCGCGCCGGGACCGTAGTTGTCGAACATGGGCGATCTCTCGATCACCGGGATCTTGAGGACCGGCGCTCCCTTCGTGAAGGACATCGGCCGTGCCAGCGAGGCTCCCGCGAGTTCCTCCGGCGTGAACGGCTCCCAGATGTGAGTCGGCATCAGCGTGTATTGATAAAGCTCCTGAGAGCGAGGATCGGGCGGGAAGCGATGATAGGTATAGCGTCCATCCGTCACGTTGATCGCACCGCCGAAATAGCCGAACAGTGCGCCGCGCCGCAGCGAACGATCGGCGCCGAGCAGCGGCAGGAGGGAGTGCCCCTGCATCTCGGCAACGGTCTCCCGAACAGATCGAGGAATGTCGGAGCGAGATCGATGGTCTGAGTCAGAGCGGACCGGCGGGTGCCGGCTCTTCCCGGCCGGCGCGGATCGTGCAGGAAGAGCGGGATGTGCACGATCTCCTCATACATATTCATCCGGTTCTTCGCCCAGAAATCGTGCTCGCCTAGAAGAAAGCCGTGATCGGTGGTGACAACGAGCGCGGTTTCGCGCCAAAGATCGTGCGCATCGAAATAGTCGAGAAGCTGTCCGATGAGGAAATCGCAAAGCGCGATGACAGCGTAGTAGTTGGCGCGGAGTTCTTCGCATTCCTCCGGCAGCTCGTCGACCCGGCCGTAGCGCGGCCAGTCGCGAACCGGACCGTTCCAGCCCGTCCTGAATGCCTCGCGAAACCGCTCGGGCGCGGTAAAGGGTTCATGCGGGTCGAACGTCTCGATCTGCAGGAGCCAGTGGTCGGCGGTTCGGTTCTGCTCGAGGAAC
This sequence comes from Ensifer sp. Root278, assembly GCF_001429285.1. Classification (GTDB taxonomy): domain Bacteria; phylum Pseudomonadota; class Alphaproteobacteria; order Rhizobiales; family Rhizobiaceae; genus Ensifer. The sequence continues at coordinate 8,675 of NZ_LMJJ01000021.1, read as the reverse complement.
TCCAACCCGGCGGCGAAGCAGCGCACCGATGGGAACTCGTTCTCGTCCTTGATGAACTCGCGGTTCACGATGTTGTGCCGAAACTTGTCGCGGGCCGACGGGCTGAATTGGCGCTCATGATACATCTGGCGCAAGCGCTCCCATGGTGGCTGCACCATTGCCTTCCACGGGTCGCCCTCCTGACCGCGGATGAAGTCGTAGCTGTCATATCGGGTGTGATAGGTGGCACCGCCGTCCTCGAAATAATGGAAGTGGTCGGTGACGAGGTGGCTGTAGGAGCCGGCCCGGTGCAGCAGTTCGGGAAAGGAATTGTCGAACGGCTCGAGCGGCCCCCAACTCCTGTGGAGAAAGCCGAGCCGTCCGGTCTGCAGGTCGCGGCGCGCCGGCATGCAGGGCAGGCTGCCGACATAATGGCGGTCGAACATCGCGGTGCGCTCGGCCAAGCGGGTGAAATTGGGCGTCGGGACCCGCTTTCCGCCGTACGGGGCGAGCACGTGTCGGTTGAGCGAGTCAAACAGAACGAAGACGGCCTTCATCGACTCTCGGCCCTCATTCAGAGCTACCCACGCAGCTTCTTGTGTGCGTTTCGAATGGTCCCCGCATTCATCGGCTGGCCGTTCAGAAGGGCACCGGCGCCTATTTTCGCCGAAAAGAGCGCGGCCGCAACTGGATTGTACCCAGTTCCGAACACCAGCCTGCCCGCCCCCACGAGACTTCTAATCTGTGGTCTGCCTCGCTCACTATATCCCATGCACGCCTTCGACCATCGCCGAGAGCTGCTGTGTCGTCTCACCTCGGGGAGGCTGAGCCGGCGCGACCGGCGCGGCTGACGAGCATGGCGATGAAGGGCACGTCATCACCCGAGATCGTGTCTATGAGCCCGTCGGCGATCCATTGCACGAGCTCCGGCAACCGATCGCGTCCGCCGCGCCAATACTCGGCGAGAACATCTGGGCGAGGCACGTGTACGCGGTTGCTGAAGCCTTCTGCATGCAGCGCCTTCGCACCGTCGGGGCGGAACATGTCGAGCTCGATCGAGACCGAACTCGCGCTGCACGCCTTCAACACCCCGACTAGGTCGGCGTGGCGAGCATGCGTAATGGCTTCGGTCCGCAGGCCCGGATGGCGCTCGACCCCGCGCTTCAGCACCACATGGTCGAAGCTGATGACAATGACCCGGTCGACAGTTCCCGTCGATCTCAGCAAGGCTGCCACGCAATCAACAGCGATGTCCGGCCGCTCTGCCTCCTTGATCTCGAGCACAAGCCCCATGTCGTCCGCCTTCGCCCAATCGAGCGCCTCCGCCAAGGTCGGTATCTTCGTTCCGGCGAAAGCGGGATGAAACCGAACCCCCGCATCCAATTTGCGGATCTGCTCGAGGCGGAGGTCTGCCGCAAAGCCGTGTCCATCTGTCGTCCTGTCGACGGTCAGGTCGTGCAGAATGATCGGCTCACCGTCTGCGGTCAGCACGACGTCGATCTCGACCGTGGTCGCCCCTGCAGCCTTTGCTGCTTCGAATGCTGGCAGTGTGTTCTCCGGATAATGAAGGCTGTAGCCGCGGTGGCCGCAGACATGAGTACGTCCCGCGTCGCGGGCAAGGAAGCTGAAGGCCATTCGATATGCTCCTCCATCGTAAGAGCGCGACTTCTCTACAAGCGCGCTCTGACTGTTTCGCGAACGACGAGTTCGACCGGGAAGTAGACGGAAATCGGCGGCAAATCGGGATCGGCTCGGCGCCGGTCGAGAATTGATACGACCTCCCGGGCAATCCGCCGGGGATCTTGCCGCAGGGTGGTCAGACGGTAGGAGGACCACGCGGCGACCGGCACATCGTCGAAGCCGATAACGGAAACGTCGTCGGGTACACGCAGGCCCGCGCCGCGAATGTGATCGAGTGTTCCGAACGCCATGAGATCATTAACGCAGAAAATCGCGTCGGGCGCCGGTCCGCTCGCCAGCAGCTGTCGCGCCGCCTCTTTTCCGCCACCATAGTCGGCGCGGCCGACGCGAACGATCTTCGTCTCGAATCTGGAAGCGGCGGCAAATTCAACAAAGGCGTGCTCGCGGGCGGAGAGGCTCGGGCTCGGATTCGCCCTGTTGATCACGGCGAAACGGGAGGCTCCAGCCATGCGCAGGGCCTCAAAGGCCTGCTGCGCGCCTTCCCTGTCATCGCAATGGACGCTGTCGAGGCCAGTCTCGGCCCTGTTCACCAATATCAGCGGCTGTCCGTTTCGTCGCGTGAGCTCGACAAGGCTTGCCGGCGGCGAGCCAGAGAGGAAGATGGTCGCCTCCGCCCGATAGCGCAGCAACTGGCGGCTGGCATTCGCAACATCCTCCGCTGTTGGCCCGATGTTGATGATCGCCGGCACGTTGGAGCGCTCGATCAAGGCGTACGAGAGGGCCGAAATCATCTGGGCCCGGAACGGAGTATCGGCGTCGGAGGTCACGAGTCCCACCAGCCGGCTCCGATTGGCGAGAAGCCCGCGGGCGAGATCGTTGACCTGGTATCCGAGCGCCGCAGCTGCCTCTCGCACCCGCGCCCGCGTTGCAGGTGCGATGCTTGCGCCAGGGGTGAATGCCCGCGAGACCGCCGATCGGGACACACCCGCAAGCTCGGCGACTGCCTGGGCGCTCACGAAGCGGCCCTGGTTGCTGTGTCTGGTATCCGACACTTGCTTTGACCCCGCTGGACATTCTCCGAAGCGCATTCATAATCGTGTTGCACAGCATTGCAACAACAATGACGACACGATGAAAAGCGTGCCGCGGAACGGGAGGAAACCAGGATGATTCACTGGAAAATCGGAACGGCTGCGCTTCTCTGCGCGGCATTAGCGGGGGGCAGTGCGGCGTTCCTTTCAGCGACGCCACTCTTAGCGCAAGAAACCGTGAAGCTCGAGCTCTGGTCGCGTCAGGATCCTTCGGGGCCGCTGCGCCCTGGCAATGTGGTCAAGGCTGCCGAGCGGCTGAACAAGGAACTCGCGGCCGAAGGCTCCCCCAAGCGCGTTGAGGTTGCTGTGCGCGAGAGCCCCGCCAAGGGCTTCGACGACGACGCACTGCAGCTTCTCAAGGTATTCGGCATCGGTGAAGGCCCCGATATATTCATCGCCGCACACGAATGGATCTGCGCTTTCCAGGAAGATGGCTTCGTTCTCAAGCTCGACGACTATATCTCCAAATACCCTCAACACTTCGGCACGATCTTTCCGTCGCTCTGGTCATCAGCGAAGTGTCCCGACGGCACCTACGCAATTCCGCAGGACGCCGAGGCGAGAATGTTCTTCTACAACAAGAAGCTCCTGCGCGAGGCCGGCTACGACTCTGCCTTTGTCGACGCCATGCCGGAGCGTGCGTTGTCGGGCGACCTGACGATGGACGAGGTACTGGAGATCGCCAAGCAGGTCGTCGACAAGACAAAAGCGCAATACGGTGTGCTTCACCGGCCGAACAAGGGTCCGGACTACATCATGGTCTTCCAGGCCTACGGCAGCGGCTTCGTCGATCCCGAAACCGGCAAACTGCTCCTGGAGCGCGACAAGCTCGCTGCCGCCTTCGGCTGGTTCGAACGCGGGGTGAAGGAAGGGGTCATCCCGGCCAATAACACGGCGATGGAATTCGATGCGCTGCGCAAGGAATTCTACACCGGCAACGCCGCATTCTGGATGTACGGCATCTGGGATCTCGGCAGCGTCGGGTTCCCGACCTACGGGCTGCCTCAGGACGAAAAAGCCTTCTTCGCGGATTGGGGCTGGATCGCTGGGCCTGCACCGCAGAAGGGCGGTTCACCGGTCAGTCTGACGCATCCGATCGTCTATGCGATCGCTGCCGACACGAAGGAGCCTGAACTCGCCGCCCGCCTGCTTGGCCACGCTTCGGCGGCCGACCTCAACACCGATCACGCGGTCACAACGACGCATCTCGGCATCAAACCCGAACAACTCGAAGACCCGCGTTATGCCAAGGCCTGGCCGCTCGCCAGGGCAACCGACCTGCTCAAGATCACCAAGTTCCTGCCGAACAACTCGCAGTTCGGCGAACTCAACGGCATCATCTATGCCGGAATTCAGGGCATAGAATCGGGGCGGTTGTCAGCTGAGAAAGCAGCCGATTTCGTCATCGAGGAGGCTTCGTCCACCCTCGAGGACGTGATCGTCAAATAAGTCCGATCGGTCTCGAGTCGTCGACCCGGCGCGCCCGGGTCGGCGGCTGCGAGGTCCGCCGTAAGAGCTAATCGATGACGACGATAGCAGATGAACTCACGATCGAGCGGCGCGGCCATGCGGGGTCGGCGGCGCGCAGGCGCACGAACTTCGTGATCTTTCTCGGCCCGGCGATCGTCCTGACGATCCTCTTCTTCGTCGTCCCCGTGATCATCGATATAGCTGTGTCGTTTACCGACCTCAGCCGCTCGCTCCGCATCAGCGAGTTCACTACCGAGCAGTACGAGAAGGTCCTTCGAACTGATCGCCGGTTGTCGCAGGTCATTGGGCTGACCTTCATCTACGTCTTCGGCACGCTCGCGATCTTCAACGTGACCTTTGGCCTGATCCTCGCCATCACCACCACGGCGATTAGGAATGTATCCGGCAGCTTCTTCCGGGGCGTGTGGCTGCTACCGCGGATGAGCCCGTCAGTCCTCTACATCCTGCTCTGGCTCTGGGCGGTGAGCCCCACCGAAGCTGGCCTCGTAAACCAGGTCCTGATGCAGGCGTTCGGGCTCGACGGGCCGCTTGACCTTTTGACCTCGGCGCCGGTCGCGCTCATCATCATCTCGAACGGGTTCATCGGCGCTTCGATGGGCATGATCATCTTCACCGCCGCGATCCGCGGGATCCCGGAGCACCTGTTCCACGCCGCGGCAGTGGACGGCGCCGGGACCTTCGCAAAGATCCGCTTCATCACCCTGCCGGCGCTGCGCTGGCCGATCAGCTTTGTGACGATCTACCAGACACTTTCGCTGCTGGTCAGCTTCGAATACATCCTGCTCCTCACCAAGGGCGGTCCGTTCTACGACACGACTGTCTATGCACTTTACGTCTACCGCCGCGCCTTCGAAAGCGGCCAATATGGCTACGGAGCCGCGCTGGCACTTTTTCTCATCGTCATCGGCGTAGTCGTCGCGCTCATCGGCTGGCGCTTCTTTGATATGGAGCGCCTGCTGCAGCGCCCGCGCATCGAGGTGCATTGAGATGGCCGCGCAAGCGATCCCCGAGCTGTCCACGGCGGCATCCGAACCGCCAGTCGATTGGGATGCAGTGGCAGCGCGGGCGCGTGGCGTTCGGCGCGCCAAGGCGGTCGTCCTCTACGCGTTCCTGATCGCCGTGTCGCTGCCGATCATCCTCCCCTATTTCTGGCTCGTCACGATCGCCTTCTCGGCCAGGACCGGCGTTGCCGAGACGGCGGTTCTGTGGCGCTCGATGGCCGTGGTCGTTCCGGCCGTCGTCGCTTTCTGGCTCACTGCCGCGCTCGCGCAAAGCCGGCGCCAGTTATGGATCGGCCTCACCGCAGTCGCCGCGATCGCTATCTTCGCCTTTGCCGTGCTGGTCGGCCCCGACCTGCACCTCGGCAATTTCATCTTCCTGTGGGAGCCGGACTTCGCCTCGGTGGTGAGGTCGCGGATCGGCGAAGTCAAAGGCGCGGTCCAGTTTCCCAACGTCTGGCATGCCTTCGGCAACTCGATCCTGATCGCCGGCACACAGACTGCCATCGTCGTCACCGTCGCCTCATTGGCAGCCTATTACCTGTCGCGCTTCCAGTTCCCCGGCCGCTCCTCGATGCTGCGCTCGCTTCTGGTGCTCCATGCTTTCCCGGTGCTGACGCTAATCGTGCCCATGTTCCTGATGCTCTACTGGATCGGGCTGCTCGACACGCTTTCCGGCGTGATACTTGTGCTTGTCGCCTTCGAACTGCCGTTTGCGATTTTCATCATGAAGGGCTTCTTCGACGCAGTCCCATGGGACATCGAGATGAGCGCGCTGACCGACGGCGCGTCGCGACGGCAGGCATTCGTGAGCGTGGTGCTGCCTCAGGTCAGGAACGGCATCCTCGCCATCGCAGTGTTCACCTTCATCCGCGGCTGGGAAGAATACATCTTCGTGTTCACGTTCCTGATCAGGAACAGCAATTGGACAATGAGCCTCTACATGTACTGGGTGCGCGATGATGTCATGGGAGTGGACTACGGCGTCGTCTCTGCGGTCGGAGTTTTCTACCTTGTCCCGAGTCTCATCCTCTACATGGCCGCGCAGCGGTATCTCATGCAGATGTCGATCGGCGGCGTGAAAGGCTGAGAAGATGGCGAAGATCGAGTTCCGTAACGTGGTGAAGCGCTTCGGCGCCGTCGAGGTGATCCCCGATATGAACCTCGTCATTGAGGACGGCGAGTTCGTCGCACTTCTCGGCCCCTCCGGCTGCGGCAAGTCGACGAGCCTGTTCATGCTCGCCGGTATCTATCTTCCGAGCGGCGGCGAGCTCCTCTTTGACGGCCATATCGTCAACGAAGTAGAGGCACGCGACCGGAATGTCGGCATCGTCTTTCAATCCTACGCGCTCTACCCGCACATGAGCGTGCGCGACAACATCCTGTTTCCATTGCGCTTCAAGAAAACGCCACGCGACGAAGCTCTCGCGAAGGTGAAGACCGCCGCGGACCTTGTTCGTGTTGCGGAACTGCTGGACCGTCGTCCCAGCGAGCTTTCCGGTGGCCAGCAGCAGCGCGTCGCCCTTGCACGCGCCCTCGTGAAGGAGCCGCAGTTGCTGCTCCTCGACGAGCCGCTCTCCAATCTAGACGCTTCGCTTCGCCTTTCGATGCGCACCGAGATCAAGTCGCTGCACGCGCAACTCGGCGTGACGACCGTCCTCGTCACGCATGATCAGATCGAGGCGACGACAATGGCCGACCGTATCATCTGCATGCGCGCCGGCCGGATCGAGCAGGTCGGGACGCCGGACGACCTCTATCTCAAGCCATCGAGCCTGTTCGTTGCCGGCTTCATCGGCTCGCCGCCCATCAACCTCATTGCCGGCGAAGCCGAGGCCGGAACGATCACCGTGAATGGCGCCAGATTTCCGGTCGAGGGCGCGTCCGGGGCGCTGACAGTCGGGCTGAGGGCGGAGCACCTCAGAATCGGCGATACCGGCTTCGCCGGCCGTATCGTGCAGATCGAGCCGATGGGCCGGGAGATCCTCTATGTCGTCGAAACCGGCATGGGCGCCGTGCGCGTGCTTGAACAGGGCTCGTCCGCCGTGCACTCGACTGGCGAGCAGGTAAAGATCGGTTTCCTGCCCGAGAACTCGCTTGTGTTCGAGACGGCGCGACAGAAGCTCATTGGGGGCGCGCATGTTCGTGCACCGGCGTGACACGATCGAGCGACAGCCGCCCCATTTCTCGGTGGGGAGAGGAGAAGGGCGCGCCAGTGGCAGCGTTTGAGACGAGCAACCAGACGTCGAACGCGCCGGTGGCCGTCGAGGGCCCATATGGCCCTGTCCGGCTCAAGTGGCACAAACTGCGCACGCGCCTCGCCGAGGCGCCCTTCAAGCGGTCGAACCTCGCCCTCGGCTGGCAGCTCGGCGCGAGCCTCGAGGTAGACATACTCGGCACTGCCGATGGCCGCTTCGCCGTTCTCCACGATGCGACGCTCGGTCCATCGACGACCGGCCGCGGCCGCGTTCCGCGCACGCCGATCGCATCGATGGCGGGGCTTTTTCACCGGGACGCAGCAGGCGCCCCCGATCCCGATGCGCCGGTCCTGTCGCTCGCCAAACTCGTGGCCCCGCTTCAAAGACTACCGAGAGCGCCATCGGCCAACCTTCAGCTCGATCTCAAGCTGCTCGAAGGACACACGCTTCCGGATTCGGCGGTGGCCGATGCCGCAGCGGCCGTCACCGGGCTAGCGGACGCCATCGTCGTCGGTTCGCATCATCTGGATGAGGCACGCCGTCTCGCCGCGGCCATTCCCGGAGCCCGGCTCGGCTACGATCCGATGCTGGCGGTTTCCCGCCAGCGAGACCTGCGCGATCCAGAGCGGTTGCTGCGCCACATCGAGCGGCGCAGCACCGGCGTGAGTCTTGCCTACCTCCGGTTCGACGCCATTGTTGCCGCAGAAAACCAGGGCTTTCCCCTCGTTGCGCGCCTGCTCGACCTCGGCATTGAAACGGACGCCTGGACGGTCAATCCCGGCCGGGACATCAATGACTCCATCCTGCGTACGCTCGTGGGGGCGAAAGTGCGCCAGATCACGACCGATGTTCCGAGTGAGATCTTCCGCCTGATCCGTTCGCTTTGAGCACGGCTCATCCCGGGCGTTCCGTGCGAACCACCGGAGCGGGGTTGGGTGCTCCATAGGTTCTAGCAACCTGAAAAGAGCCGGCTCAGTCACCGCGTGCCAATGATCAGATGTCTTACGGTCGTCAGCGAAGTCGATCGTCTTCTTGCGGGACGCACACGCGATATTCGCCTTAATGCGGAACTTGCCCGGCTCTTCCACGCGCGGTCGTGGCCACAGGCGTCGAAGATTCTCCGTGCCTGGATGGTGTGGGTGGTGGTCCTCGACGTCCTGACGCTAGCAGTCAACGCCGCCCCGTCAATCGAACGCTCCGTATCGTTCTGGAACAAAGGTCTCGCTGCACCCGGCAGCGTGACCAAAGCATCGGGCAGAAAAGCAACTGAGAGAACC
>NZ_LMJJ01000020.1 GCF_001429285.1 Ensifer sp. Root278 | reverse complement strand
AAGCGCAATGCCGAGGCCGGCATGGTCATGGTCAACCTGCCGACGGCCGGCGTCGATTTCCACGTGCCCTTCGGCGGCCGCAAGGGCTCGTCCCATGGCTCGCGCGAGCAGGGACGCTACGCCGCCGAATTCTACACCACCGTCAAGACCGCCTACACGCTGGCTTAAGTGACTGGTTGTTGCTGTCCGGGTTCGTTGATTGAAGAAATGCTGTCATGAACCAAATTCGGCGTCTTGCGTGAACGCTGGACGTGGGCGCGTTCTCGTTATGCGCTTCCAAAATCGCATAATGTATCGACTGGAATGCTGTTTTTCGTGGCCGGTTTTTTAGTCACCCGCACGGCCACCGGCGTTGATGCCCACGGTGGCTGCTTTAGGGAAGGCTGACAAACGCACGCCGGGGACGCTGTTCGTGTCGACGTGAGACCAGAGGCCCTTGCTGGCGATCCGCGACGCCGACGGCCGTTGCGGCGCGAAGGAGCGGCTTGCGTGGCCGGGGAAGTCATTTGGAACGATCATCAGCTCTCAACTTTTCCAAGTCAGGCATCTTCGATCCGAGCGCCTTACCAAGCGCCTTCACACCTTTGGCTGATAGCCTCAAGAGGCCGTTGCAAAGGCCTTCCTTCCAAGAATCTCCCCGATCCCACGCCTCTTCCCAAGCATCGACTAACTCGTATTCGTGGCGCGTCTCTACTAGGGCTTCGAATAGTAGGGAGGCCTGCACCAGGTCTTTGTCCGATTTCACGCGTCCTAGCGTGTCAGTGAGCCTTCTCGAGGCAACGATAAGCTTATGGACGGCATACCGCTCGGGAGCGGGGACCAGGACGTTCACGCCTTCGCGGAAGAGAAGCACCGTGCGGACAGGTTCGTAGATCAGGAAGTCCAGGAACCGGAGGTTTTCTGCCGAAGCGCCGCCGAGGGCGGGCATGGGAGACGGCTTGCCCGTGTATTCGTCCGATCCTCGGTTTCCAGTCAGGAACTCCACTCGGTAGCCCCTACCGTTCTGGAAGGCGACAACCTTGGCTTTGTCCGCTTGGTGCGGCACGGTCCGGAAATCAGGATCGACCGACTGGAGGATATCTAGAATGGGCGGAAGGCTGTCCTGCACCCCGGCCGAGATCGCGAAGTCTTGCGCGAAATCCGCGTCGCCTGTCTGCATGGCAGACGAGGGCAGTCGGACGCCAAGCATCCCCGCATAGGTGCTGAATGCCACCGACCCAATCAGCACCGCACGTAGCCGGAACAAGCCGGCGTCGGCAAGCGCCTTCGTGATATCGCCCGCGAAGGTGTCGGGACCGGGGAGACCGGCACGACGTAGCGTGCTCACCATGCGCCTCCGCTCCCGGAGATCGTCCTTGATCTGCTTGTGCGCCTTCACCCGTGCCGTGATCTCTTCGTCGCTTTCTGGACCGACATAGCTTCGCTTGTATTTGCCCTCGCCATCTGGGAGGTCGAAATACCAGTAATTGCGGTCTTTGACGGTCACGGTCACGAACCATCCTTCCATGGGGAAGTCTGCCAAAAACTGACCGTCGAGCGTCCGTTGCGTCAGCTCCGCGAACATCGTCCGATAGCTGATGTCGATCTCTCTCATCATTGGCATTTCGTCCTTTTGAAAGCGCCGACAAGCGCAGCGATCTGCCTGACGCGCGCTTCCCTTTGACCAAAGTCGTGGTCGCTCATCTTGGTCGCCGTTATAATTTTCTGCCAAGAACTTATAACGCTGTGAGCAAACTGTCAATGTTATAAGTTTCTGCCAAAGCATTATAACCGCGCGCCGTCGGGACCCCGACGATGGATCAGCTCGACAGCGGCTTGCGCACATTGGCGGGAATGCTAAACACGCGCGAGGAGGAGCTCTATTCCACGGAATGAATGGCACCGAATACGGGCCGTACTGATCATCGCTTCTGGGTGTGCCGGGCAGGGTAGTGACGCTCGAGGTGATAATGGTGGGCCCGGCAGGACGCGAACCTGCACTACCCGAATGCCGCCGTATGTTTACGAACTTAACAAACTTGACGAATTTCCTCTGTCTTGAGGTTAAAGCCGGCCTGCATGTTCATCCAAAATTCGGGCATTGTGCAGAAATACTTGGTGGGGCGCGCCAAGAGGTATCCGCCGGCAGATCTTACCGCTGGGACGGCGATTGCATCGATCAAAAAATGGTGCCGGACGTTCTCTGCGCCGATGGGGTCATTTCGTTTTTCAACCAGCCGACAAGAGCGTCTATCGCTGGAAGTTTCCTCGAGAGCGGGTCGAAGGCTGCCCAGTACGCTGCTTTCTGTGAGCTCAAGGAAGCTGACAAGGGCCTGACCAGCCGCCCCGTCCGAATATGCTCCCGAACAAGAAGGCCTCGCCCCATGGCGACACCCTGACCATCAAGAGCAGCTTGCAATACAATGTTGTAGTCGGTCAGGCGGGTCTGTTTGGCCTTCTCAAGTGGAAATCCGGCTGCCTCCGACCACAGCTGCCATTCGAGGCCGCTCTTGGCCTGCAGTATCTCATGGTTGAGAAGGCCCAGGGGGGATTGAAACTGGGAGCCGTCTGCGTACAGCGCCGGGCTCAACACCGGAGACAAATCTTCGTTTGCGAGGTGCACACAGGACTGCTTGCTCGCGCCAAAATCGCCAAATCGAATCGCGATGTCCGCTTCTCCGCGCCCTACATCGACAATTCGCAGGGTCGGATCCAATTCGAGTTCGATCGCTGGATGGCTCTTGAGGAAACCGCCAAGTCTGTTGACCAGCCAGTTCGCGGCGAAAGAGGGGAGCAGGCTCACACGCAACCTGGTCTGCCCGGATCGCGAGCGCACCCTCGCGGTGCCCTCCGACAGCACAGTGAAGGCCTCGTCGACGGTGGCAAGAAACATCGTGCCTGCCTCGGTCAGCTCTATGCTCTTACTCTTGCGACGAAAGAGTGGAGTACCCAGAGCACTCTCGAGCTGCTTGATGTGGTGGCTCACCGCGCTTTGCGTAATTAGCAGTTCCTCGCCCGCCAATCGAAAGCTCCCTCGATTTGCTACCACCTGGAAGACCCTGGCCGCGGAAAGGGGTGGGAGGAATGGGGAACTGCGCAACGTGCCGATGCCTCGCGGATGAATGACGGCTGACATTAACGAATTCGATCGCAGGGCGCAAAGCTTTGAATTGGCGGGCTCCTCGGATTTCTTTCATGAAGCAAGAAAGAAAAGGAGAAAGTGATGACGATTTCCATCCGTGAAAAACTGGCTACTCTTGGCCTAGAACTGCCCGCACCGACTACTCCGGCTGCGAACTACATTTCGGTGGTCCACACGGGCAACCTCTTGTTCATTTCCGGTCAGATCAGCAAGGCCCCGGATGGTGAGATCATTGCAGGCACCCTGGGTGCGGTCATATCTCACGAGCAGGGGGTGCAAGCGGCGCGTATCGCAGCCCTCAACCTTCTCGGACAGATCGCTGCCAATACAGACGGCTCGCTTTCGTCTGTCCGTCGCATCGTGAAGCTTGGCGTATTCGTCGCGGCAACGAGCGAGTTCAAGGATCAGTCGAAGGTTGCAAACGGTGCCTCCGACCTGATGGTTGCGGTGTTCGGCGAAGCCGGGCAGCACACGAGGGCCGCCATTGGTGTCAGTTCGCTTCCCTCGGGGGCAGCCGTCGAGATCGATGCGGTTGTGGAACTGGAGGAGACCAGGTGCTGACCGACGCAAAAATCGACAGCCTGCGCAACGACACACCCGGCTGCGCCGAGCGGAGGCACTTCAATCACGCCGGAGCTTCGCTCCCACCGAGGCGGGTCACCGAAGCAATTGTCGGACACTTGATGCTGGAATCGACGCGAGGTCCGATGGAAGCTGCCGCACTGGTTGCGGACGAGCTCGCGATGCTTCGTACCAACGCTGCCAAGTTCATCGGCGCCGACGAAGGCGAGGTTGCGTTCGGTGGATCGGGGTCTGCCCTTTGGGGGAGCGTGTTTGCCGCGTTGCCACAGCTGAGGTCGGGCGAGCGCATTCTAATTGGCCGACAGGAATGGGGCGGTAATGTCGCATCGATGCAGCGTGCGGCAAGCCATGCCGGGGCAAGTATCGAGACCATTCCCTGCAGGGAAGACGGCAGTGTCGATCCGAACGCTCTTTCCGCAATGATCGACGACAAGGTGCGCATGATCTCGCTTACATGGCTTCCTGCCAACGGGGGACTGATAAACGACGCCGAAGCCATCGGGCGGGTGGCCAACGCGGCTGGCATCCCATACTTCGTCGATGCCGGGCAGGCACTTGGTCAGCTCCCTATCGATGTGTCGAGGATAGGTTGCGATGTTCTCAAGGCGGCCGGCAGGAAATACGTTAGAGGGCCGCGCGGAACGGCTCTTTTGTACGTTCGCTCTAAGTTCCTTGAGAAGCTCAATCCCCGTTTCGTCGATGTGAGCTCCGGCCCTCTGGTGAATGGAAAGGTCGAGTTGAGGAAAGACGCCCGTCTATTCGAAACATCCGAAGCGCCTATATCACTGCTCCTGGGGCTCGGCGAAGCGATCGCGCTGGCTTCAGAGTTGGGTGTCAAGGCGATCCAAGTCCGCATCGCCCTCCTAGCAACCCAGCTTCGGGAAGGGTTGCAGCGCATTCCGGCGGTTGAGGTGCGCGATCTCGGGGAGAAACAGTCGGGCCTTGTTTCTTTCACCGTGGAGGGAATTTCGGCATCGGTTGTGAGAAGCAAGCTAGCCGAGAAGAGTATCTCAATCGGGGCAAACGGCATACCCTACACGCCCTTCGACATGACCGCGCGCGGACTACAGGAAATAGCCCGAGCCTCGGTCAGTTACTTCAATACCGCGGGGGAGGTCGATGGCCTCGTCTATGCGGTTGAACAAATCGCAAAAGATGCAAACCAATAGAAGGACGGAACTGCGATGGATCTGGGAATAAGGGGCAAGCGTGCGATCGTCTGCGCGAGTTCAAAAGGGCTGGGCAGAGGCGTGGCGCAGAAGCTTGCGGAGGCGGGCGCGATCGTTACCCTGAACGGTCGTAGCCGGGACACGCTGGAGGCCACCGCGAGGGAGCTTCGCGAATTGGCAAACGCCGAAGTCTATGCCGTGGTCGCCGACGTAACGACCGTGGAAGGACGGCAAGAGCTTCTCGAAGCGGAACCGAAAGCCGACATCCTCGTCACCAATGCAGGGGGACCGCCGCCTGGGCTATGGTCTGATTGGGAGACGAATGAATGGTTGAACGCACTGAACGCCAACATGCTGACCCCAATCTTGCTGATGAAAGCGGTTCTGCCCGGCATGATCGGTAGGAGCTGGGGGCGCGTCGTCAACATCACCTCCGCATCAGTAAAGTCACCGATCCCGGAGTTGGGCCTGTCCAACGCATCGCGCAGCGGACTGACCGGTTTCGTGGCAGGGACGGCGAGGCAAGTCGCGAAACATGGCGTAACGATCAACAACCTCCTACCAGGGTCGCATGAGACGGATCGTGTAGCCGTGCTTCTCCAGCGAAGGGCAGAAATGAAGGGCATCTCAATCGACCAGGCGCGGCAGGAGGCGCATGCGGAGAATCCGACCGGGCGCTTCGGCACGATTGAGGAGTTTGGCGCTACCGCGGCATTTCTTTGCAGCCAGTACGCAGGCTATATTGTCGGCCAGAATATCCTGCTCGACGGTGGCGCTTTCAGGTCGACGCTTGCTTGAATTCCAACGTCTCGCGGCATGCGGCCCATTTCGCTAACTGCAATTCATGCTCGCAGACAGACGACATAATGGATGGAACCCGAACGGGAACGACACTCACTCAGAGGTCGTTCCCGTGCGGCGTCCAGATGGACTTTCCTTTGTAGCATCACCTGTCCGGTGATCCGCACCTGACCCGACTATTCTTTTTGAGCGACCGCCTCACGCAGGCCCTGCGGGCAAAAAAAACAAGGTCTTTGGCGTCCGCGCCTGCCGCGTTGGATCAATCCAGGATAGTCGTGCAGTCGCAAACTCTAGTTGACAACATATTTCTAATATATCATAAATTGCAATCGTAGGCACTTTGGGGAAGTCGTCACACGGGCTAAGATTCAGTCGGTTGCGTAACTCGGCGAAATCTATTGCCCAAATGGGGTTGCTTTCACTTGAACTCGAGCTGCGAGCAGGGCGAGTTCTACAATTTTCATTAGCGAAAGAAGACAGGGCACCCAGGACGGATGGCGCCTCCAGCAGCGGCGCGCATGCGGCGAATGACGCCCCCGCCAGGGCGACGGCTGCTGCTGCTGTCAGGCGGCGGGCGCCGGATACCAGGATCCCGACCGCCACGGCCATGGTGAACAGAAATGCATTGATGCCGAGCGGCCGCTGGAAGAGCAGGGCGTCGGCCAGCGCCACAAGTACAAGTCCGACGACTGCGCTGGCGTTTCCGCTCCGATCCTGAATGACGGCGTTATCGATTGATGTCATCAACTGTTATCTCCTTGATGCTGTCGCCGGCCGTGGCGAATTCTCGCGCGCCCTCGCGACCGGAAAGGCGGGGCGTGCAATTGGCTTGCGAAAGCAGCCACCATCCGTCTTTGCGGAGGCGATATGGAACTCGGGGGAAGGGGAAGAAAATCTCGGTCTGGGTCATGACAACAGCATGCCGCCCGGATTTGCAGATTCCGTGCAGCCCGTTGGGAATGTTTTAGGAGCATCGGGCTTTCACCGGTCGAGAAAGATCGTTGCTTGTCTGTATCCAGCGCGTGTGTAAGGAAATGCTTGTTGGCGGGTGCGATCAAGGACGCGCTACCGAACGAGGCGGCATGCCTTGCGCTGCTGGGCAGGAGCAGCGAGGCCAAGCTGGCTGCCTGCGCACTGCCTGCCGACTTCGCAGCTGCTCTCTATGCTCGTCTTATGGCTGACCGTATGTAGCTTGGACGAAGACGCCGCTCTGTGGCCGGACGGATTGCGTAACGCGCGAGTTGCAGTCTGACCGGCTTAGAAATGACAGGGCCGCACGTTCGATTCCTCTCAAGGCGAGGGATTGAAAGTCCGCTCTGGGGCCGTTACCAGCCTGGTGGGTTTCGGCTAGGATTTGCGATCAGCTGCTGTTCGGCTACCGAACCAGTTTTGGTCATAGCGGCTGACTGAGACAACTTTCGGCAACGGACATTTCGGTGCCTGAGAGGCAACCGCGATTTCAGGTTATCCAAGTGCGGAGGTCGCTTATCAGTACGTGGCGAGCATCGCCGCGTGGGGTCGGACAGCGGATGGGTACGACATCCATTTGTCGTCCCACCCACCCGCTCGAAATCGCGAACCCCAGGCGGTTCGAGGACTACCCCCGACCGGAGGCATCCAGGTTTGCATGGATCCATGCATCGATGTCCGTGACCGGAATGGACTGCCGCGTGTTGAACGTCCCGGCCTTGTCCCACGCGACGCCCCGACCCAAGGCAAATGCAGCGCGGTACTTGCGCATCATGTTCTGCGGATCTTTCGCCAGTTCTTCCATCAGGAAGGGCACGCTCCATTCAGAGCGGCGGAAGGGCCGCCCGAGACCCGCCTCCAGCTTGTCAGCAACCTCGCCCTAAGTCACGGTGTGCCCGCCAGGAACACGATCTCGTTGCGGATCCGCGGTCGGCGAACACGATTTCCGTGGTCAGCTTCCCGATGTCTTCAGGCGTTGTCAGCGTCGCGGCCGTCTCGAGACTTCCCAGCGCATTGACCTCGAAATTTTTCAAGTCGACGACGCCGAACTCCGGCTCGAACAGGTAGCTCATGAACATCCCGGTCGAGATGATGACCCATTCAGTCTGGGTCTGGGCCTGCAACAGCTCGCGGACGTCCAGCTGCGCGTCGAAGATATCCTGTGGACTGCCACGCCCGATCACGTCGAAGTCGACGCCGAACTGCCAGGGAAAGTAGCGCGGGATGCGGGCCTGCAATGCAGCTTTGGCCAGCTTCATCGGCGTATCG
The DNA here is from genome assembly GCF_001429285.1 of Ensifer sp. Root278. GTDB lineage: Bacteria > Pseudomonadota > Alphaproteobacteria > Rhizobiales > Rhizobiaceae > Ensifer. The sequence goes on along the minus strand of NZ_LMJJ01000020.1, from coordinate 43,793 downwards.
ATCCCGGCGGCGTAGCCGGCACAACCAATCACCGTATGGTATCGTGCGAACAGTGAAGCGAGCTCATCGATCGAACTCTTGACCAGGTCGCCAACAACGATCTCGATGCCGAGCTCCCGGATCTCCGCAATGGCGCGCTGCTTATCCGGGTCATCTGACGAGACGGCGCTGGCGCGCAGGAGGACGCTGATCGTCGTCTCCTTTGTCTCGCGTGCACGGCGTGCCAGATTGCGAAGGACGGGTTGCCCGAGTTCCCCGGCACCCAGCACGAGAATGGACCGCGGCGTTGTATCGTAGGCTGTATCGCTCATCGTTTTGCCTCATTGAGAATGCGTTTCGGCTTCGATCTAGCGATGCGCTTATGCAAATGAAAAAAGGTACATGCGTGATACTGTGAACCAGATTTTGAGCAGAGATCCCAGACCGTCTGCGACGGGTTGAGGGATGATGATGACGGAGTGCGCCGCGAACTGCTGGCGCATGCCGGCAACCGCTGGTCGCTCGGCGTCATCCACACGCTCGGCGTCTACGGTAGGCTGCGCCATGCGGAGATCGGGAGGCGTATGCACGGCGTTACGCAGCGAATGCTGACACGGACGTTGCGCCAGTTGGAGCGTGACGGTCTGGTTATCCGAAACGACTTCGGAGAAAACCCACCGAGGGTCGAATACGAGCTGTCCGAAACGGCATGGATCTGCTCCTGCGCATGATCCCGTTGTGGACGTGGATCGTTGAGAACGCGGATCGCTTCCGAAAGTCTAGGGAGGCCTTCGACGCCAGGAGAGATGGCGACTGATTGCGCCGCCAATTGCGGCCCAGGCCTCCGTCGTACATCGAACCGAGGTCGGGCCTTCATGGCATCACTGTGAGGACTGCGTTTGAGGCGCTCCGAGCGGTCGCGATGGAAACGGCCCAGACGACGGCGCGTCTGTTGCCCGGGACCTTATCAAACAAACTGAAGCGCTGGTGGCGCGCTACAAGACCGAGGCGGTTCCGCAAAGCATACGGACGAACCGTTGGACCAGAATGTCCGCTTCCCCGCCCTATCTGATTAAGCGAACGGCAGCTTTCAGAAATTCAACAGCGGCCTGAGTGTCCGACATGGGGCGCAAACCTGCCGTCCCTGCGTACCGAATTGATTGTCCGCTTCGGATTACCAAATCGTGTCCGTGGCCAAAGTGCAGAGTGATAGAAGGGGCCTGTTCTTCACGAGCGCGTTGGACGGCTTGTTGCAACACGCGGCTAGCTGAATAGCTGCCGCGATCCTGCGAACGGGCCTTTCCAACAATTGCGCTCGGCTTTCTTAATTGGGCTAAGCCCCCGACGGACCACGCCGACTGAAGCGATAAACCTCGCAGTGGCTTCTCTTTTTGCTGGCGTCGCACGGGCAATTTACGTCTTTCACGGTGGACAAGCGCTATCGGGCAACGCGTTGTCGTAACGCAGGCCTCCCTCAAAACCATGTCTCGGCGAACCACTGCCTTCACACAGACCGCCCCGACTATATCCAAACCCGCCTTATTGCATCGAAAGCAGCCATTATAGAGGGATCGCCGATACGAGCCTCCAAGCAGAGGAAACTCAGCGTCGTGGAGATTTTAACATTCTCAGCGATGACAAGGCCGTGTGCCTGTTGTTCATGAAGGGCAATCGACTCTCGGCAAAGGCTCAATCCCACCCCTGTCCGTACCATGGCAACCATGGACGTCTCCTGATCCACTTGGGCGACTATATTTTGCCGGACGCCTAAATCGGTAAATAGGCGCGACAGCAATCGATTGTGGACCGAGGCCTGCGGTGTGCCGATCCAAGGAAGCGATGCGAGCTGTGACCAATCCGCGCCGCGCACGAGACCGGCGAGCGATGGTGGAGCGACGACGCGATAGGTTAATTGCGCCAGCTCGCGGGCATGAAAAAGCGGTGCGGCACTTTCTCCGGTAATCTCGGCGGAAGGATCATAATCTCTTGGGTCGCCGAGATAGAAACCGGCATCGAGTTCATTTCGCCTCAGCCCCTCCGGAACGTCGCCGCTCATGCCATGGCGCAGTGTGGTTTCTATGCCCGGCCCGCTTTCGATCAGCGCCTTTAGAAACGCCCCCAACCGGGTGAACTCCGGGTCGATGATCGTGCCGATCCGCAGTTTCCCCCGCACACGTGTCGCCAAATGTCCGGCCGTCTGCCCAAAATCCGTCAATGCCGTCAGCACCTGCTCCGCCTTGGCTGCCAGCAGGGCTCCTTCCTGCGTCAGTTCCAGCCCCGTGGACGTCCGCCGGAACAAGGTGAGCCCGGTATCGGCGGCAAGGCGCTTCAGTTGCAGAGTGACCGCCGGTTGGGTGACGTGCAGTTGCTCCGCGGCGCGCGTGACGTTGCCCTCGCGCGCGACGGTGACGAATGCCTTCAATTTTCTCAGGTCGATTGACTGAAGCATATTAATTTTACTTATAATGCCTTGCGTCATTTGTCATTGGATTTCCGGGCCGCTCCTCCGCTATTCCTGAAAATAGAGATGAGGAGGAGGCTAAAATGCTACGGCAAATCGTCGAAGCTTATGATTGTGCGGTGTTGCATCGCAGCAGGCGGGCAAGCCGATGACCAGCCGAGCTTCTTACCGCGCCGCCGATAGTTTTGACTATATCATCGTCGGTGGAGGCTCCGCAGGCTGTCTGCTCGCCAATCGCCTCAGCCGCGATCCCGCGATGCGCGTGCTGCTGCTAGAAGCTGGCCGAAAGGACGACTATCACTGGATTCACATCCCCGTCGGCTATCTCTATTGCATCGGTAATCCGCGCACCGACTGGCTGTACAAGACCGAACCGGATGCCGGTTTGAACGGCCGGTCGCTGCGCTATCCGCGCGGCAAGACGCTCGGCGGCTGCTCCTCGATCAATGGCATGATCTATATGCGCGGCCAGGCGCGCGATTTCGACGGCTGGGCGGCGGCGACCGGCGATAACGCCTGGTCCTGGCAGAATTGCCTGCCCGATTTCAAGGCGCATGAGGATCATTATCGGCTGGACAACGGCGCGGACCCAAAGACCGGCGGCAACAGCCGCTTCTCCGACATGCACGGCCACGGTGGCGAATGGCGGATAGAGAAGCAGCGGCTCAAATGGGACATCCTCGAATCCTTCGCCGAGGCCGCCGTCGAGGCCGGTATTCCGCGCTCCGACGATTTCAACAGCGGCGACAACGAGGGCGTCGGCTATTTCGAAGTCAACCAGCGATCCGGCTGGCGCTGGAACACGTCGAAGGCTTTCCTGCGCCCGGCGAAAAACCGCCTGAACCTGACGGTCTGGACTCAGGCCCATGTCGAACGGCTGATCCTGGAAGCCGAGGCGTCCGGCCGCAAGCGTTGTGCCGGCATCGTTGTCCAGCGGCAGGGGCAAAGGGCAGAGGTCAGAGCGCGCAGGGAGGTCATCCTGTCGGCCGGCGCCATCGGCTCGCCGCAGATCCTGCAATTGTCGGGGATCGGGCCGGGCTCTCTCCTGAAGCGCCATGGTGTCGAGGTCGCCCACGACCTGCCGGGCGTCGGGGAAAATCTTCAGGACCATCTGCAGATTCGCGCGGTCTTCAAGGTCGGCAATGCCAAGACGCTGAACACGCTCGCCAACAGCCTGTTCGGCAAGGCGATGATCGGGCTCGAATATGTGCTGAAACGCAGCGGACCCATGAGCATGTCGCCCTCGCAGCTCGGCGCTTTCACCCGGTCGGACGACAGCCAGGCGCACGCCAACCTCGAATATCACGTCCAGCCGCTCAGCCTCGACGCCTTCGGCGAGCCATTGCACAGCATTCCTGCCTTCACCGCGAGCGTCTGCAACCTCAACCCGACCAGCGTCGGAAGCGTGCGCATTCGCTCCGATAAGGCCGTCGACGCCCCGGCGATTGCGCCGAACTACCTGAGCACGGAAGAGGACCGCCGCATCGCTGCCGAGAGCTTGCGGCAAGTGCGCAGGATCGTGTCGCAGCCGGCATTGGCCAAATACCAGCCTGAGGAATGGAAGCCCGGCTTGCAGTTCCAGAGCGACGAGGAACTGGCCAGGTTGGCGGGCGATATCGCCAACACCATTTTTCATCCGGTCGGGACGACGAAGATGGGCCACGATGACGATCCGATGGCAGTGGTGGATAGCCGTCTCAGGGTGCGGGGCATTGAGGGCCTGCGCGTCGTCGATGCGGGAATCATGCCGAAGATCACCAGTGGTAACACCAACGCGCCGACGCTGATGATCGCCGAAAAGGCGGCCGGCTGGATCGTCGCCGATCGGCGCGCATAGAAAACTCTTGGGGAGAAAGAGCAATGACATCGATCGCGCGTTCCGCGCTTCCGCTTTCCGGCGTTCGGGTGGTTGATTTCGGGCAATATATTGCCGGCCCGGCCGTGGCCATGATTCTTGGTGATCTTGGAGCGACCGTCGTGCATGTCGATCCGCCCGGCGGTCCGCTCTGGGACAATCCCGCCAACGCCATCGTCAATCGCAACAAGCTGATCGTCACCCTCGATCTCAAGTCGGAAGAGGGGGTGGATGAGGCAAAAGCGCTGGTCGCCGAGGCCGATATTGTCGTTGAGAATTTCCGCCCCGGCGTGCTCGCCCGGCTTGGAATCGATTTTGCGGCGCTCCGCAAGGCGCGGCCGGAACTGATCACCCTGTCGATCCCCGGTTTCGCCTCCGACGATCAGCTTCGCCATGACTGGCGGGCCTTCGAGGCGGTAATTGCGGCGTCCTCCGGCGTCTTCACGGATATGGGACTCAATCGCGTCCTGATGGGCATCAACCCCTCGTTCTCGCCGCTGCCGCTCTCTTCCGCTTACGGCACAATGCTTGCAGCGTCCGCAACGGTGCTGGCGCTTCAGGCGCGCGAGCGCACCGGGCACGGCGACCACATCGAAGTGCCGCTGGCAAGTGCCGTCATGGAGGGCCTCTCCTACAATTCGATCCTGATCGATGATTATCCGCTGCGTTACCAGACCCAGCGCGAGCGGGAGATCGAGCGCCGGCGCGGCGAGGGCATGCCGATGGATATGTCCTATGACGACCTCCAGGAGTTCCTCGATCCCTTCTATCGCAGCTATATGTGCGCCGACGGGCGGATGTTCTACGTCGTCTGCCCCAGCCACAAGAACCATGCGAAGCGCTGCCTGCAAGCCCTCGGTCTCTACGATGAACTGGTGGCCGAGGGACTGCGCGAGGAGGAAGACACCTATCTTCCGGTCTCGCAATGGTCGTCGGACGTTTCGCTTGGCGTCTATCCGCTCCCGAAATTCTGGGCCGACAAGATCGCGGCCCGCATGAAGCAGGTCTTCCTGACGAAGACGGCGGCCGAATGGGAGCGCATCTTCGGGGAAGGGCTGTTTCCGGGCGCGCCGCAACGCTGGTTGAAGGAATGGATCGCCGACGATCACGCCAAGGCCGCCGGCCTGATGATCGAGGTCGACGATCCGATCCTTGGCCGCATGACCCAGCCGGGGCCGATGGCCTGGCTGCAAGAGAGCGCCGAAGCCATGCTGACGCCGCACCCTCGGCGTTGGGGAACGGTCGAGGATGCGCTGGCGATGCTTGCGGACATAGAGCGCTCGTCCTTGCCGGCGCCCGCAAACGACACGCCCGGTGGGTGGTTGGATGGCATCAGGGTCCTTGATCTCTGCAATGTAATTGCCGGCCCGCATTCGGTCGCCTATCTCGCCCGCTTCGGCGCGGAGGTTATTAAGATCGATCCGGCCAAGCCGCTCTATGATTGTTGGAATACCGTGATCTTCGGCATGTCGCACATGCGCGGAAAGCAGTCCGTGCTGCTGAACATCGGTTCGCCCGATGGCCGCGTTGTCTTCGAGGAACTGGTGCGCTCTGTCGATGTCGTGGTCTGGAATGCGACCGACCGCCAGGTCAAGGCGATGGGGCTCGATGCCGAAAGCCTGAAGGCGCTCAACCGCCAAGCGATTTTCTGCCAGCTCGATTGTTTCGGCGGCGTGCGCACCGGCCCGCGCACCGACTATCTCGGCTATGACGATCTCGTGCAATCGGCAACCGGCATCATGCTGCGCTTCGGCGGCTCGATGGAGACGCCGGAAGAACATGCCCATGTCGGCACCATCGATGTCATGTGCGGCTTCGGCGCGGCGCTGGGCATTGCCGCCGCCCTCTACCAGAAATCCAGAACCGGGATCGTCGGCCGCCCGCGCACGTCGCTGTCAGCGCTGACCGGCCTCGCGCAGATACCGTTCTGCTATGACTATGTCGACCGCGGCCCCTTCGATGAGCCGTCCGGTCGCGAAACGAAAGGTTATAACGCGCTGTCGCGGCTCTACGAGACGGCCTCGGGGGATCACCTTCTTCTGTGCGCCTCGGAAGCCGACCTCCTGCGCTTCGGCAAGGTCGAGGGTCTCAGGGGGATTGTCGAAATGTCGGCATCCGACCGCGAGGCCTATCTGGCGAAAGCCTTCATGACGGCACCTGCGGGAACCTGGCAGCAGCGCCTGCGAGAAGCCGATATCGGCGTATCGCTCTGCGAGAACATCGAAACGATCCGCAGCCGCAGTGCCCGCATTGCCGACGGCACGCCGGGGATCGACCGCGGCAGCTATTCCTTCTCGATCTTCCCGAACCATCCGAGCGGCCATAAGGTCACGCAGCTCGACCCCTTCGCCATCCGTCCGGCTGTCGGCAAGGTCACCGCTGTCGCGCCGGCGGAGAAGTACGGAGCGTCCACACGCGCCGTTCTCCGGACCCTGAACTACACCGAAGCCGAGATCGATCGGCTGATTGCCTCCGGTGCGATCAGCGAGACCTGGAGTGAGGAGTATCTGCCGAGCTAGCAGGAAACGGCGGCTTCGGGTTCTGAGGAGGATACCGAAGCCGCCGGCGGCCCGCCGAGATATGCGATGGCGTTGACGGGCTTGGAATTTCAACATCGCACATAGGGAGGAAGTGCCATGAAAGAACTCTTCGCCTCGACATGCCTTGCAGCAGCCATGCTGACCTTCGGCAATGCTGCGCAGGCTGCGGATTGCGGTGACGTCACCATCGCCAGCATGAACTGGCAGAGCGCCGAAGTGCTCGCCAGCCTGGACAAGTTTATCCTGAACGAAGGTTACGGTTGCAACGCCGAAATCATACAGGGCGATACTGTCCCGACGATCACATCGATGACCGAGAAGGGCCAACCCGACATCGCGCCCGAAGGATGGGTCGATCTTCTGCCCGATGTCGTCAACGCCGGCGTTGCAAACGGAAAGCTCGTTGTTGCATCGACCGTCCTGACCGATGGCGCGGTGCAGGGCTGGTGGATGCCGAAATACCTTGCTGACGCTCATCCGGACGTCAAGACGATCGATGATGTCCTCAAGCATCCGGAGCTGTTCCCGGATCCCGAAGACAAATCGAAAGGTGCGATCCACAATGGCCCGCAGGGCTGGGGTGGTACGGTCGTGACCTCGCAGCTTTACAAGGCCTATGGCGGCGAAGCGGCGAACTTCACGCTGGTCGATACGGGTTCCGCCGCTGGCCTCGACGGCTCGATCGCCAAGGCCTACGAGCGCAAGGAAGGCTGGGTCGGCTACTACTGGGCTCCGACTGCGCTTCTCGGCAAGTACGACATGGTCAAGCTCGACTATGGCGTGCCGTACGACGCGGCCGAGTGGAAGCGCTGCAATACCGTCGCGGATTGCCCGGACCCGAAAAAGAATGAATGGCCGAAGGACACCGTCCAGACGCTCGTGACCAAAGCGTTCTCCGAGCGCGCCGGCGAGGATGTCATGGGCTACCTCAACAAGCGCGCCTGGTCGAACGAAACGGTCAACTAGCTTATGGCCTGGATGACCGACAATCAGGCAAGCGGCGATGATGGCGCAAAGCACTTCCTCGAGGAGAACGAGGCCATGTGGAAGGAATGGGTATCGCCTGAGGCAGCTGAGAAGATCAAGGCGGCGCTTTGATCTCATTCAAGACGTTGCTGGCGCCTAACGCGCAGGCAACGAACAGCGCGTCCGAGGATGCGCTCGCCGTTATCGAGGAGGATAGATTTTGGATTGGCTGTTCAGCTTTCCGCACATGGATGATGCGTCTTTACGCGATCTCAAGAAGGCGATCGACGAAGGGTTCCGCGGTTTCACGCGGGCTTATGGGGACGGTCTTGAAGCAATATTCGAGCCGCTACAGCACTTTCTGATCTGGTCCGAGCGCTTCATGACCCAGACGCCCTGGCCGATCATCCTCTTGCTCATCGCCGCCGTCGCCTGGTTCGCCAGCCGCAACTGGAAGATCGTCGCGGGAACGGTCGTGACGCTTCTGCTCATCGGCTACTTCGACATGTGGGACGATACGATGAAGACGGTTTCGATGATCTTCGTCTGCACGGTTCTGTCGATCGTCGTCGGTATCCCCATCGGTATTGCCATGTCCCGGTCGGACAGGGTGCAGAATATCGTCAATCCGGTTCTGGACGTCATGCAGACCATGCCGAGCTTCGTCTACCTCATTCCGGTTGTCATGCTGCTCGGCATCGGCAAGGTTCCGGGCCTCATCGCGGTGGTCATCTATGCCATCCCGCCGATGATCCGCCTCACCAATCTCGGCATCCGCCTCGTTGACAAGGATGTACTCGAAGCCGCCGATGCCTTTGGTTCCTCGAACTGGCAGAAGCTGAAGAACGTGCAGATGCCGCTTGCGCTCCCCACCATCATGGCCGGCACCAACCAGACGATCATGATGGCGCTCGCTATGGTCGTCATCGCCTCGATGATCGGCGTTCAGGGCCTTGGACAGCCGGTGCTGAAGGCGATCTCGAACCAGTATTTCACGCTGGGCATCTTCAACGGTCTCGCGATCGTCGGCATCGCCATTATCTTCGACCGCGTCAGCCAAGCCTTTGGTGCGCGCCTTCAAAAGCACCGGGAGGTGGTTCATGGGTAATAAAAAAATTGGTGGCTTCGGCATCGAAATCAAAAAGCTCTACAAAATCTTCGGCCCCAACGGTGCGGATTGTGTAAAGCTTGTCGAGCAAGGCGTTACGAAGACGGAATTGAACGCAAAACATGGCCATGTCCTCGGTCTGAGAGACATCAACATCTCGATGCCTGCTGGTGGCATTCAGGTGATCATGGGACTTTCGGGATCAGGAAAGTCCACGCTCATCCGCCACATCAATCGCCTTATCGATCCGACGTCAGGCGAGGTCGTCATCGGCGACGAGGATGTGGTCAAGATGGATGCCGTGCAGTTGCGTGAGTTCCGTCGGCATCAGACCGCCATGGTGTTCCAGAAGTTTGCGCTTCTCCCGCATCGCACCGTTCTCGAAAACACCCTCTATGGCCTGGAGATACAAGGGGCACCTCGTAACCGGCAGGTCGACCGCGCCATGCGGTGGATCGAACGTGTCGGACTCAAGGGTTTCGAGAGCAAATATCCCAATCAGTTGTCGGGCGGTATGCAACAGCGTGTCGGTCTTGCCCGTGCGCTGGCGAACGATGCGCCGATCCTGCTGATGGACGAGGCGTTTTCTGCGCTGGATCCGCTCATTCGCGTCGACATGCAGACCGTACTCCTCGCTCTACAGAAGGAGATCAAGAAGACGATCGTATTCATCACCCATGATCTTGACGAGGCGCTCAGGCTTGGAGATCGCATTGCGATTTTGCGGGATGGAGAAGTCGTACAGCAGGGCACCGGGCAGGACATCGTGATGAACCCTGCCGACGATTACATCGCCAACTTTGTTCGGGAGGTGAACCGTTCCCGCGTCATCAATGTTGAGACGGTTGCCACCGCGCTGAATGCTTCGGCCCGTGAGTTAAAGATCTCGGTGCCGGCCGGCGCGAAGTTGGAGGAAGCCGCAAGAGCGATGACGCTGGCCGGGGAAAACGAGATCGCCGTTGTCGATGCCGCCGGTCAGGCCATAGGTGTGCTGACGCTGCCCCAAGCGGTTGACGCCATGGTCAATTCGCAAGTGGCCTGCTCTACGCCCAACGCAAAGAAAGTCGCGTAGGCAAGAATGGGAAGCTCAGATGTTTGACGCCGTCCTGATCGAGAACTCCGACAGCGGGCAGGAGGAAGCTCTTGCGATCACCGGCGCCTCGCCGGTGGTCGCAGTTTCCCGATGGTGCCTGGGATCGATTTTGAGGGCGTCGTTGCCGAAAGTTCCAATTCCGCCTTTGAGCCGGGTGATCGGGTTGTCTGAACGGCTGGGGCGTTGGGGAACGGCATTGTGGGGTGGACTGGCGGCCAGGGCGCGTGTGAGTGGAGACTGGCTGGTGCCTTTACCGGAAAGCGTCAGCCTCCGGGACGCCATGGCGATAAGGACCGGCGGCTACACGGCAATGCCAGTGATGAAACTGTCTCGACGGCGCCGCCTGTACACTGCTTGTTCCGGTTTCGTGCGTCTACGATCGCATAATGTATCGTCCGGAATTGACGCTACGAGGCTTGGCGCGCTGGGCGTCGGTTATCGCTTTCAGCCGTATCGTTGACAGCTCTCCCATCTCCGTCAAGCTTGAGCACCTCACCGTGCGGGGCGAGCTTGGAAAATCTTGAAGTAAACCGATCCGCGTAAATGTCGGCCGCACCCTAGCGCGGGGATCGGAAATGATTGTCGCGGCAGTCTAGCGTCGGCGATCGCGCCGCATCTTCAACTGGAGCATCATCGACGGCGAATGGTTCAGACGATTGGCGCGCCATGAGGATGGCGCGCCACATGTCTAGTTGATTATCGTGTCGTCGAGCCCTTTGTCATGCTCATGCATGGGGCCGGACTTTGAACGGCCCGCCTCGCGCCACATTGCTGCTTCGAAAAGAGCTGTCTCGTCGCGAATACCAGCCCGATATTCATGCAACAGGTAAGTCGCGAGGTGGTCGGCACGCTCGCTGGGCCGATCAATCTGGCGCCACATGCAAACCCGGTCGAAGATCCTTTGCAGGAAGTTCAACTCGGTCGGGCTTATCCAGGCACTTTCCACGGGGTCAAACATCGGAGCATTCCCATCCTGACCTATGCGGCAGAGCGCCTGTCATCGCTTCTCGAGCTGGTGCGGTGGGCTAGCCCATTCGCTGGGAGGCCCGCCTCCAGACACGCAGCGACGAAAGCTTCACGCGCGATCGCAACCGGCATCTTTCGGTTAAGGGCGCGCCGACAGACTTCGACGGCTTGCTCGTAGCGCCGTCCGCGACGTCGCGGCCACTCGTTCTCCAGAAAAACGAGCGCGTCGAAGACCGATGAAAAGGTGCGATTGTTGCCGTTCTGGAACGTTACCTGCAACGGTACAGACCATGGCATCTCCGGAAGATACATGTTTCCCTCCTTCCTATCTAACCGGATGAAAGAAGACGGAAAATCATCTGGGAATGCTGAGATTGGTTTTCAAGACCTCCGACACCAGCCGTTTGGCGATCAGGATGGTGGTGGGCGCGGCAGGACTCGAACCTGCACTGCCCGAATGCCGCCGTATATTTACGAACTTAACAAACTTGACGAACTTCTACATCTTGCCTATGCGATCTTTGGAGGGTGCGTGTCGCCGCCGACGAGTAGCCACCAAACGGAATACTTACCCCAGCCGCGCTCGGCATATTTTGCGCGTCAGCCAAGAGGTCGGTCGCTCTAAGCCTTACTGGAAGTCCCGGCCAACTGTGTCTTCTCCACATTGAGTATCCAATCCCGGAAGGCTGCGATCTTCGGATTGTTCTGGGCGTGCTCGGGGCACACCAGGTAATAGGCAAATTCGTCTATTACAGTCGCGTCCAAGAGTTGCACCAAATCTCCGCCGGCGAGCTCCGCTGCAATCATGGCAGCGGGCAGCAGTCCCGCGCCCTGACCCGATAAGATAGCGGTCAAAATTAAACTGCTGTCGTCAAATGACGGGCCGCGGGGAGAGCGGAACTCCTCCACGCCATTTGCCTGGAACCAAAGGCTCCATCCCTTGCGGTCGGCATCATGGACATGTGGCCAACGGACGAGATCCGCTGCGCATCGAGGGGTGCCGAGACGATCGACGAGAGCGGGTGCTGCCACGACAACCATTTCAACCGTCACGACGTGGTCGCTGCGTAGGCCCGGATAACGGCCGATACCATGACGCACGGCGACATTGACGCTGCCGCGGGAAAAGTCGGCAAGGGCGCTGCTTGCGACGATTTGGAGATCGATTTCTGGGTTGATCTCCTGAAAGGATTTCAGGCGTGGCACAAGCCAGGCCGATGCGAAGAATGGCGTGACGCTGACGGTCAACATGCCATTGTCATTGGCTGCCATGACCCGTCGCGACGCTTCGGCAATTTGGCGAAATGCATTTCGAACCGCTGGCAGGTAATCCCGGCCCGCATCCGTCAAATAGATGCCACGTGTCACCCGTTCGAACAGTTTCACCCCGAGATGTGTCTCCAGTGACTTCAGCATCTGGCTGACGGCGCCGGGAGTGACGCAAAGCTCGTCGGCCGCCATCTTGACCGAGAGATGGCGCGCGGCTGCCTCGAATGCCTTCAGCGCATTGAGTGGGGGGAGATGGTGGCTCATAGTTTAGCTTTTCTAACCCATATGGTTGATTAGATCTGGTTTGTCGGAAGCTGGTGAGGTGCTTTAACACGTTGTAGTGCCGATTGTCTTGCTGCTCTTGGTGAGGGGACGGTTGGATTGAGGCAGATTTTCTAAGGTATGTGCGCTCACCGCAGTCGGGAAGAAATTGAATGGCGATAGGTTCGGATGATTTCACTTTTCTTAGCCTCAGGGACATCGGAGACAGAATCAGGAGAGGGTGCGTTTCCTCGCGTGCGGTGACCGAAGCGCAACTTTCGCGCATTGCGCGTTGGGAGCCGGAGCTTCATGCCTATGCGCAGGTGATGGACACAAGCGCGCTGGAACAGGCGAAAGTGGCAGACGAAGAAATCGCCGCCGGACGCCATCGCGGTCCGCTGCACGGCGTTCCTGTTGCCGTCAAAGACCTGTGCTGGGTCGAAGGTGTGCCAAGCAGGGCCGGGACACTCGTCCATCACGATTTCATACCCGACGAAAACGCCACCGTCGTCAGACGCCTCAGGCAAGCAGGCGCGATCATTATCGGCAAGACGCAAATGACTGAGGGGGCCTATTCGGACTACCATCCGGCAATAACCCCATCTGTCAATCCGTGGAACGCGGACTACTGGACCGGGATTTCCTCGAGCGGTTCAGCAGTCGCTGCGGCAGCGGGCCTTTGTTTCGGCGCGATTGCGTCGGACACGGGCGGATCGATCCGCTGGCCATCGGCTGCAAATGGCGTCACCGGCCTCAAGCCGACATGGGGACGGGTCAGCCGCCACGGCGTCTTCGATCTCGCACCTTCGCTCGACCACATAGGCACGATTGCGCGAAGTGCCGTCGATGCGGGGATCATTCTTGCCGCCATCGCGGGGGCTGATCCGAAAGACCCTACGGCGGCCGCCCAACCGGTACCGGATTTCGCTTCCGCTTCGCGCGGTGGGATCGGCGGTTTACGGATAGGTCTCGATCCACGTTGGAACAGCGAGGATGTGGAGCCCCAGACACAAGCTGCTCTCGACGACGCCGCCGTCGTCTTTTCGGATCTCGGCGCGCTCATGGTCGAGATCAAGTTCCCAGACGTGGGGCAGGCCGTCTCCGATTGGGTGCCTAACTGCGCCGTGGAGGCGGCAGCGGTTCACGCGCGAGACTTTGCAGAAAACAGGAACTTGTACGGACCTATCCTTGCCGGCGTCATCGAAATGGGGAGAACCGTCTCAGAGGCGGAGTATCAGCAGATCCTCCTGCGACGGGCGATTTTCCGCCGTGAGGTCGAAGCCTTGTTTGCGGCGGTCGATCTGATCCTGACCCCCGTACAGCCGTTCGCCCCGCTGACGCTCGCTGCCCTCGCAACACTTGGCGAGCAGCCGGATCTGATCGCCAGGCTGCAGCGCTACACCTGCCCCCTCGATATGAGCGGCCATCCGGCACTGACGTTTCCTGCAGGCTTCGCAAGGGACGGTATGCCGATCGGCGTTCAATTGCTGGCGGGGCAGTTCCAGGAACTGACCCTGGTGCGCGCGGTAGCTGCATTCCAGGAGCATACGACCTGGCACCAGAGACACCCGGCAAAAGGCTGATAGAAAGGGAAACATCATGATCGCTTTCCATCAACGCCGGGACTTCTTTTACGGATGGGTTGTCGTTGCCGCGACATTTGCAGTGACATTCGTGGGCTTTGGCATTGCCTATACCTTCAGTGCATTCATCGAAGCGTTACAGCGGGATCTCGGGGCATCGCGTGGCTCCATTTCGCTTGTTTTTTCGACGGCGGGTTTCTTGTACTTTAGCCTGGGCGTTATCTCTGGTCCGCTTGCCGATCGGTTCGGAGCAAGATCGCTCTGTGTTGTCGGCATGGCGCTTGTCGGTCTCGGCCTTGCATTGGCGGGGCAGGCGCGCACCATTGCTGAGGCCTATGCAGCTTACGGTCTCGGCATAGGTCTTGGCGTGGGATGCGCCTATGTGCCAGCCCTTGGGGCAGTGCAGCGCTGGTTTGTCGCGCGACGTGGCCTGGCATCGGGGCTCGCGGTTAGCGGTATCGGTTTTGGTACCCTTATCATGCCGCCGTTGGCGACGTGGTTGATTTCGACCCTGGGCTGGAGAGGGGCCTATTTGGTGCTTGGTGGAGCGGCCGCGGCGGTCGGCGTCGGCGCCTCGCTGCTGCTCGAAGACGATCCGGGGCAACGTGGACTGCGGCCGGACGGGGCCACGGACGAACCCGGCATCGAAAGTTCGGCGGCAAAGGAGGGCGTCTCAGTCAAGGATGCAATACGCACGCCGCGTTTTCTTGGCATGTACGTGGCATGTCTGTTGAGCGCAGTCGGCGTATTCGTTCCGTTTATTCATCTTGTGCCGTTTGCAGTCGATCACCAGATCGCTCCAGCGGTCGCTGTCCTACTCTTGAGTGTGATCGGCGTTGGAAGCACAGCGGGGCGCTTTTGCCTTGGGGGCCTTGCGGATCGTTTGGGTCGGGACACCTTCCTGGTGATAATGTACGCAGGCATCGCCGTTTCGCTTGCAATTTGGGCTTCGTCTGCCGGATCTTGGGCACTTGCTGCCTTCGCCTTGCTGTTCGGATTGTTCTACGGTGGCTGGGTCGCGGTACTGCCGGCCGTGGTTGCCGATCATTTCGGTCGCCGCAATGTCGGTGGGATAATCGGCCTCCTTTACACGAGCGTCGCAATCGGCACGCTGATCGGTCCGAGCCTCGCTGGCTTTATCTATGACGCCAGCAACAGTTACTTCTCGGCCATTGTGATCAGTGGAGGTGCCAACGCGGTGGCCGCGCTTGTGGCGTTCGTGACGAGCGGCCTCCCACGGCACATTCTACATGACGACCAGATGAATTGCAGCTGATGGCGGTCCTTCTCAACCGGGAGTAAACATAGGGGGCAGGAACCGCGAGACCGGCCAATCAACATTCAAGGGGGAACGATCAATGAGCATCGCAAGCAGGGGCCGCATTCTTGGCAAATTGTTCGGGTGCCTTGTTCTGTTCGCTGCCCACGAGTCCCTCGCCGAGGTGCTGGTGGATCCCGACGTTATGGCGGTCGTGGAAGGTGGGTACTGGAGAGAAGACGGCGTTGGAGAAGGCAGCTATCGCATCATCGTTGTAAGACAGGGTTTCGAACACGTTTCGTCGCGTGTCGTGGCGGAATGGAAGCTAGCGGCGAACGAAAAGGGCCGGGCCCGGATTATTCATTCCGTGGAACTCGTCAAGGGCGGCTTCTACAGCGTTGGTGCCCCCGAGATCGAATTTTCCAAAGGTGGAGCACGCGTTGAGCTTGGGGGTACCGCGACTTTTGCGCCAGGCACGACAGTTGTTTGCCATTTTGTGCTTGCGCCTGGAGGGAAAGTCACGGTGCTCAAAGCGTGTGGGGATTAGCAGCGTCGTATGCCAAAGCGGCCAAACGGTTTCTCGGCAAGGCGTTGAATGGCCTGAAGGACTGGGAACAGCCAACCGTCATCAACACCGACAAGGCTCCGACTTATGGCATTGCTATTGCCCAATTGAAGGCCGAAGGCAAATGTCCCGGAGGCCTTGTGCACCGGCAGGTCAAATATCTGAACAACGTCGTTGAGGCCGATCAGGGCAAGCTGAAGCAACTGATCAAACCGCGCCGCCAAGTCCGAATGTTGGTAAGCGCTGCAAGCATCTCCGACATTCTCATCTCCTTCGGATCATGCCCGAAGAATCGCATGGTAGCCCTTGTGTATCAAGGCTACCGCTGTCTTTGGTTGATAAAAGCCATCTATCGACTGGAAGTTCCGTTCTCCGGTGGTGGAGCGCTTTTGCGTAGCCTTTCTGACCCTTAGGCACTCGACGCACTTATGTGGCGCTCACGTGGGGAACAGGAATGTAACGGCGGGCGCGAACGCCCCAGCCCTGCGGGCCGCCCTCCGGGGATTCCGCCCAGTAACGTGCTCCGACCTGGAAGCTGACGGGTTGCTTGTCAAAGGTGACGAGCTTCGACACCGAGAAGTTGATGGGCACGCTCCATTGGTCGCTTTTCCAGTCGTACGTGCTTTCGGTGTCCAACGTGAAGGTCCAGGCATCATGCGTCGTGTAGGAAGCGAACGGCTGCAGGAACGTCGAACTGATGTCCGCACGCCCGCCGTCTCCCGCGACTGACCAGATATGATTGGCAAGCGTGCCGTAGGTCCATGGTCCCTCCTGCTTCAAGAAACACCTGTGGGACCGAGCCCCAGCTTCCCCCCGCCAAGCAGAGGCTCCGTCGCAGTTGAAATAAGGATGGCGGGACCAGCGCCCCAGATCAGCCCGCCGGCCGCGGATTCCTTGGGCGAGAAGAAAAAGCTCTGGAGCGTATTTCCAAGTCCAAACTGGCTTCCGCTGCCCCCTGCGATGTCGTCCTGTGATGTTACCGGGACAATAGTCCTCGAGATGACGTTCCAATCGTCGTTCAGCTCAAATGGAATGACCGGCTGAATGTTCAGAACCGCCTTGTGCCCGTCGCTTGGACCATATCCGCTGTCGTAGTTGAACTGGAAGGGTACACTCACCAACGAGGCAATCGGATTTGACAGTTTCTTCGCTAGATCGGCGTCCTGCGTCATCAGGAAGGCAGCGCCAAGGTCCCCGTGCGAGATTCGGGGCTGGAGACAGCATTTTGCAGCTGGCACGGGATATCTTCGGCGCTGGGCTCTGGATGCGGCGTCGCGTCCTCCCCTTGGGGGATGCTGCCACTGTCTCTCAATCTGGCTTCAAATTCGTAATTTGTTGAAATCGAGCCTAAGTCTCCAACGCCAAAGGTTCAATGCCTCATCGGCAACCAGAAAGCCACATCTTACGCGAGTAAAACGTGTCGTGCTCACTGTAGGTTACAGTTACGTACCTTGCGTCTCTCCTGCCAGCGCTCACGATGGCCGAAAAGCAGCGCCGGTATTTGGCATTGTCCTTCCTTTGAACTCAGGCCTCACACAAACGGATAGATCAAATGGGAAAGGGTGTCGAATTCGTAACGAGCTACTTCAAAACGAGCGGTCAGGCGATCGAGGAACTCGCCGCCCAATGCGAGGCCTTTCGCGAACTCTGTGAGGATTTCGCCATAGCCAATGAGGAGAAGGACCGATGGCGGCGCTCCACATCTTCC
Source organism: Ensifer sp. Root278 (assembly GCF_001429285.1). Lineage (GTDB taxonomy): Bacteria > Pseudomonadota > Alphaproteobacteria > Rhizobiales > Rhizobiaceae > Ensifer. Next base: position 26,181 of record NZ_LMJJ01000020.1, on the reverse strand, counting down.
GGACGGCAACAGCGGATCGCCGAGTATCAGGAGCTCATAGACAGCATCCTTATCGACATCGAGCGGGAACTGGAAAGGTTCGGCAAGGGCCCTTTCGCAAAACCATACTAATCCGAGGAAACTATCTTTCAGATCACGGATCATGAACGCGCAGAGTGGCCGACTGACACCCCCGGCCATTCCGTGTCAGCCGACAACAGGTGCGCACTGCTAATCAATCTGGGGCTCCCGCAATAGGGCCAACCGGGACAAGAGGGAGTGATACAGATGAACAAATTATCCTGCATATGCATATGCCTGGTCGCTCTGGCGGCGGGCCTGCTATCCACCGCGCCAATGTTCGCACAGGACGCCATGTCAGCGCCGGCGCAAAAGACGATCGGGGCGACAAAATCGCAAATGGTACCGTCTCTTGCCGTTCTTAATTCTGCGGGAGCAAAACTCGAAAACGGCAAGCTCACGATGTCCGGCATCACCGCCAGTTCGATCGTCTTCGCCGATCGGCCGGTGCGATCTGCAGGTCACGTCCTCACCTCCGAGTTCATCAAGCAATGGGGTGAGGGAACGGACAGCTTCGCCAAGGACCCTCCTAATGCAACAATATCAGTCCTGAGCAGCAGAGGTGACTCGGTCGCCGATGCAGTGGTCGTCTTGAAGGCGCCCAAGCTCGAGGGTGGTAATCTGACTTTCGAAGTTGCCGTCCTGGAAGGTGATCTGGTTGGGGCGGACGGCCCGGCATCGCTGTTTATCGACTGGTTTGCTGCTCGAGGCCCATACGGCGGGGTAGCGGTGGGTGGACGTGCCCCGGTCTGGCGCGGGGGATGGTATGCGCACCCGGGAGCCTATTACGGTGCAGGCGTAGTCGCCGGGGCTGCGATCGGCGCGGCAGCTGCCGAGCGTCGCTACTACGCTCCTGGGGCCTGTGGCTACTATCCCTATCCGCCCTGCTACTAGGAGCGCGTTTGGGCATGTGCCAGCGCGCGAGAGCCGTCCCCTTGCAAACCTGGCAGGGCCATTCTTGTGTGAAGCTATATACGTTCACAACGCGCCGGTATTGGAACTTGCGACGAAGAAAGGGTGCGAAGCTCGATCACGCAGCTTCCGACATGTAAGGGCGATCATCATTCAATCGCCACCAGCAAGGCTGTATTTGCACCGCCTCAACAAAAAATAGCCATCCGGCGCCGTTCCGGCCCGTGCGGTCGCGACGGGATAGGCCGGTAACCACGCGTTTCGTTGCCTCTTGGGCCACGAGCGCAACCCAAGAGAGGAGCATGACCATGAAACGCATTGCAGTGTTTTCCGTAATTGCCGCCCTGTCCGCCATTAGCTTTGGCGGAATAGCTTATGCTCAGGCTGAAATGAACTGGCCGGCCAATATCGAAAAATCGGTGAGTGAATTCAAGGGCGATAAAGTCAACGTCGTTCAGATCAGCACGCTGGCGGAACAGAATCAGACCCGCTTGTGGGTGGAAAACGCGACGCCGGAGCAGCGTAAAGCCCTGGTCACGGCGATCGAAGCCAACAAGCCGCTTGCGGAACAGTTGAAGGCGCAAAATGTCGAGATAGAAAATATCGGCGGCGCCGAACAGGCCACTGACGGCGGACTGACGATCTACGTTCGCTGAGCGTCCCTAGCCGCTGAAGCGGGATGCGGGACATACCGCGTCCCGCTTCTTCTCTCACTCCATAAAGCAATCTCCGCGCAATTTCCTTCGGAACATACATCACGAGGCGGCGCTCCAGGTCTATCGGCCTGATGGTTGCACAACATGCAGGGCCGAGCCGCTACATGCTCTGCGGGTTGCCAATGGCAACATGATCTCGTGTCGGTGCAGAGGCGGCCGGATATGAGGCGAATTAAACTCGACAAGCCTTAGAATTTTACGGCGAGCCCGAGGATTGGACCCTGCTGGACCGTATCAAACAGGAAACCATCGTCGTCGTAGTCAACGCCCAGTGCACGATAGCCGGCGATTGCCGATATTCGATCGTTGAACTCATAGCCGATGCCCAGCGCAACAAAGCGACAAGGAGTTTCTCCATTGAGGGTACGTTGGAGGTTCTCACGGCTAGGAAGTCGGGGCGTGAGGGGCATCGCCAATGGCCAGACGAGGTGAAGGCCAAGATCGAGACGCCCGTGGTGGAGCCGCCAGCGACCAAGCCAATCTCCCGTGCCGAGATCTCGTCGGTCCTGTCACCATCCGGCTTGAGGAAGGCGCGTCCGCGCTCGATCACCAGTTCGCGCAATTGCGGGAGGAACCTCCACCCCGCCTTGCGTAATTTTCGAGGTCTCAGACTAAGGTCGAACCCCCATGCGTCCAAAGTCTGACCACCGGAACGGAAACTCCGCCACGAGGTTTAGTAAGCGGTTCCCGCATTGAGAGTGGGAACTACAACAACCAGACTTGGAGGAGAACATGAAAAAGCTTGTCAGCTCCGCCCTCGCAGGGCTGTTTCTGGTCAGTGCTTCTAGCGTTGCCCTGGCTCAGACGGTCGTTATCACGCCAGAGCAGGAAACGGTCGTTCGCGAATACGTGAAGAAAAAGCCGCTTGCTTCCATCAAACTTCCTGGAGTGGAGCTCAATGTCGGCTCGACGGTTCCGGAAACCGTGGAACTGCAAACGATTGATGCGCCGGACATCAAGTATCGTTATGTCGTCGTTGACAACCGAACGGTGCTGGTAGACCCAGGAACACGCAAGATCGTCCGGATTATCGACTAACCGTCGCAGGCTCGCTGAGCCCCTGCTGACTGGTCAGGGGCTCAGGTTCAGGGCCACCTCTGCTCTAGGAAACGCCAAGCGCGAAATTCCCCGCGCCGTCTTCTCTTGAGTAAGCTGACGCATAAGGTGTCCACCAAAATAAGTGGACACCAAGTCGTGGAAGAAGATNGATCGGAAGAGCTTCCGATCTGAAAGAGCGGCGTCCAAGGAAAATCAACGCCAAGCGCGAAATTCCCCGCGCCGTCTTCTCTTGAGTAAGCTGACGCATAAGGTGTCCACCAAAATAAGTGGACACCAAGTCGTGGAAGAAGATGATCAAAAACTGAGTGTGAGGCGAAGGACCACCGATCAGCCGCCGAACCGCTTCCAGAGACCCGGAGGTCCGTTGTGGGTATGGTTCTTGTCCCCAAAACCCCAGCCGGGACGTGTGCCACTGGACTTGGCAATGGCGCGCGAACTCAGGCTCGTACCAAGGAGGAGGGTAATCGCCGGAGGTGTTACAACGGCAAAACGCCCGGCCTTCTTGAGAAAATCTCTTCTGGACTTGGCAATGGCGCGCGAACTCAGGCTCGTACCAAGGAGGAGGGTAATCGCCGGAGGTGTTACAACGGCAAAACGCCCGGCCTTCTTGAGAAAATCTCTCCGCGCCTGCGCTTCAGTTTCCAGTCCCTCAGGCACCTTTTCTGAGTCGTTTCTCTTCTCCATGGCCCTGGCTCCTTTGCAAACACACAGTATACATCCTGTCCGTGTAGGAACCATCCAGACCTTAGATTTGATTCCTAAATCTTTGAGCGTAGCCCCTTATTCGAAAGGATGAGGCCTGCGCGACCCACCAGTTCAACCGGGTTGCGGCGCGCCAGTTCAACGGCACGTGAGCCGGGCAGCCTATCTCGTTTACACGACGTTATGCGTCGCGATCGATTTCGAAGACTTCGGTCAGCCCTTCCATCTCGCGCACGCCCTTGAACGAGGGATGCCGGAGCTTTCCGTCCTGCGTCCACGCTCAGTTCGCGAAGCTACACCGATACCTTGTTAACCCCACACAGCTTGTGACTGGATTCTGAGATTCCCGAGGCTATCGGGGTCTTTGATGTCCGTCGCAAAGTCCTCGAAAGTGAGCTGCCAGATGCGGGCCAGCTGCGCGTTGTAGGCGATCGCGTCATTAACGATCCTCTGCATGAAGACGACCTCAGGCTCTTGGCTGGGGCAACCCTTCTGCTCCGAGCCTTCTTCTCAGATCGTCAGCCATAAATCGCCTCCGCACAGAGATCCAAGAGAACTGCCCCGCTGCCGGGGCTCCCAAGTTTCCACGAAATTCGGACGGGCGCAGTAGGCCCCATCCGCGCGGGGACACTTGATGATGGGTGGGGCCTAGAGGCGTTTTCGATCGGGGAAGATCGAAGTAGCGGAGCAGAACCCGCGACCCCCCCCTATAGTTCCGCCATAGGACTTCAGTCTCACACGCCACCGGCAAAGGTCTGAGATCAGTTGTCGCGTTGTCCCGGCGACACATATTTCACTCAGGCCCATGGCGAAGCATCCACCTTTGCGGCCAAGGGCGCATAATGGTTCCAGAGCTGTCCGCATCGACCCTTCCGGGCAGTTCTGGCACCACTCGATTTTAACACCAGGAAGACTCTCGCGAAGTACCACAGAGAACGTTATGGCGCGCCTGAGCGGAGAGCATCGATCGGATTGCCGATAGGCGTAATGCTGTTTTCGATGCTGGCGATTGCTGCATACCTATTCATTGGCGGCGCATTTTCCGGCGACGGAAGCCGGAATGTGGCCGTCTACATGCCGCAGGTAACTCAGGAATAGCGTCGACGTCCGGGCACTACCGCGCTCGTGAAACGAGGCGGCTCCTCCCCGCCTCGTGATCACGACAGTTTCAAACTGCAGTCGTCCGTAAAACGAAATCGCCAGGGACGGGCGATCGTATTGGTTCACGCAATACGTCTACTCCCGAGGGGGTAAATCATCGGTGTCGTCCATGTCTGGGTCCAGGGGCGGCACATCGACCTCCTCGGTGTCGTCCTCCTCGTCCTGGTCTTCCGCATCCGGAACCGGGTTCCGAGGTTCAAGAAAATCCTCTTTGCCAAGCAGTCCATCTTCTGGAAGTTCATCGGGCCGCTCGCGTCCTTGGCCACTTACCACGGTCATACCCTCAGCTTTTTCGATCACTGCTGCGACCGCCGGAACCACCAGAGCCGCCCGAGCCGCCCGAGCCACTCTTGCCGCCGGAGCCGGAGCTTTTGCTGCTTCCGCTGTTCCGGCTCGTGGATTGCCGTTTATTATCATTCTTGTGGCTTTGCTCACCAGCTTTTCGCTGCTGTTCGCTGCTGCCGCTTTGATTTGCCATTATCGTTCTCCTTGGTTTGTGCCCAGTCGATTTGACCGAGACGAACCCAAGCCCGGCCGATCGATAAGGTTCCGACAGCACCGTAAATATTGAGGTCGTCATTTCTTGAGCCGAGATGCACGGGGTCGATACGGATAAAAGATGCATTAGCAGTTGGTTCCGGGTGACCACGGGGCCGAGGTGAGGATGCATTGCCAAGAGGCTTCTATGAGAGGAAGCGGGAATACTTCGCGACGCCGGGCTATGATCGGGTTGGACCATCGCCTTGCTTTGCTGTCCTTTTCACGAACCGGTCGCGGCGGGCGTTCCCGGGATTGTCGGAACCGAACGCTCCCGCGCCGGCGCTATGCAGGTGGACAGATCAGCCGCAGCCTCGAGCGAGGATCCCGGCCCACACACCGATTTCGCGCAAGTGTGCTCCGTTTACGATCGCCTTTGAGCCTAGGCGCAAACCTGCCGCAAGTCTTATGATTCCCGTCTCGTTGGAACTTCGGGCCGACATCAAGATTTATGGCTTGGAAGGTTGGAGATTATTCATGACGAACTTCAACAGCATCCCCGTCGCAGAATTTGCCGCCCGGCTTACAGCGATGACAGAGGACGAGGTTTTTTCTGTCATGAGCGATCTGGAAGCTGCAAGCGAATCCGTTGAAGGCACGGAACGCGATGAGGTGCTGTCGCGGATTGGATTAATCGAGGAAGAAATCGGAAAGCGCTTTCCGGGTCAATTGCTGGCGCCGTATCAGGACTGGAAAAAACGCAACCGCTGAAATGAGCCCCTGAATAAAACCATATCAGGAGACACCCAATGGCCGACGTCAGCAACACTAAGATCAGGGCGACGGTCCAAACCCTAGAAGCGGCCGATCTTGCCGTCGAACACCTCGTTCAAAACTGCATCTCGAGGCCTGACATCTTCATCGCGTCGGCAAGTGACCGCAAAACAGCGGGCTCCGTGCTACCGGGTGGGGACGCTTCTCCTGGGGGACGCGCTCGTTGCGACATGCCGGTCGCAGGCGAGATCGAGGCCTTGGCGGATATCGCATCCAGTGATGTAGCGACCGTTCGGCGCAGTCTCGGTGACGCCGGCGCACTCCGTATATCGAGCCGCTGAGCATGACCGACAATCTCTCGAAATATCGTGCCAAGCGCGATTTCCAGAAGACCCGCGAACCGAGCGGTGAAGCACACGTCAAGCCTTCCAGTCGCCGGCGGTTCGTGATCCAGAAGCACGATGCCACCCGTCTTCATTATGACCTGCGGCTGGAACTCGACGGGGTGTTCAAGTCCTGGGCCGTGACCAAGGGACCGTCGCTGGACCCGCACGACAAGCGGCTGGCGGTTGAGGTCGAAGATCACCCGCTCGACTATGGTGACTTCGAAGGCACGATCCCCAAGGGCCAGTACGGCGGCGGCACGGTGATGTTGTGGGACCGTGGCTATTGGGAGCCGGAAGGCAGGAAGTCACCGGAAGATGCCTTGAGGAAGGGAGACTTCAAGTTCACGCTCGAGGGCAAGCGTCTGCACGGCAGCTTCGTTCTGGTCCGGATGCGCAACCGCGACGGCGAAAAAAGGACCAGCTGGCTGCTGATTAAGCATCACGACGATCATTCCGTCGAGGAGAACGGCGCCGCGATCCTTGAGGAAAATGCCACCTCGGTGGCCTCCGGCCGCAGCATGGAGCAGATCGCCGAAGGCAAGGGTCGAAAACCGCGCCCGTTCATGATGGCGAATGCACGTGCCGAGGCCGACGCCGTCTGGGACAGCAAGCACGGCCTGGCGGCCGGCCAGCGTAAGAAGCGGTTGCGCAAGGATGCTGCGACTTCCGTCACCGCCGACCTGCCGGAGTTCATTGACCCGCAGCTTTGCGATAAGCTTCACCGGCCACCGGCCGGCGATGACTGGCTGCACGAGATTAAGTTCGATGGCTACCGGATCCAGGTGCGGGTTGCTGATGGCAAGGCGACGCTGAAGACCCGCAAAGGCCTGGACTGGACAGCGAAATACCTCGAGATCGCGGAGGCTGCTTCCGTATTGCCCGATTGCATCATTGATGGCGAGATCTGCGCGCTCGATGAGAACGGCGCCCCCGATTTTGCGGCCCTGCAAGCGGCCCTGGCGGAGGGAACGACCGGCAATTTGGTCTACTTCGCCTTCGACCTTCTGTTCGACGGCGAGAAGGACTTGCGGTCGATGCGATTGGTCGAGCGAAAGGAGCGGCTTCAGAGCCTGCTCCATGAGACGACTGACGATCGCCGCATCCGCTATGTCGAACATTTCGAATCCGGCGGCGACGCGGTGCTGCGGTCCGCCTGCAAGCTGCATCTCGAGGGCGTCATCTCCAAGCAGATGGATGCGCCCTATCAATCGGGCCGCACCGAAACCTGGGCGAAGTCGAAATGCCGCGCCGGCCATGAAGTGGTTATCGGCGGTTACGCCAAAACCAACGGCAAGTTCCGGTCTCTTCTGGTCGGCGTGCATCGTGGTGAACACTTCGTCTATGTCGGTCGTGTCGGAACCGGCTACGGCGCCAGGAAAGTCGAGTTGCTGCTACCGAAACTGAAGGCGATCGAGACGGCGAGATCGCCGTTCACAGGTATCGGCGCTCCGAAGAAGCAGGCCGAAGTTGTCTGGTTGAAGCCCGAGCTGGTCGCCGAAATCGAATTCGAAGGGTGGACGGCAGACGGCCTCGTCCGTCAGGCAGCGTTCAAGGGGCTGCGCGAGGACAAGCCGGCGAAGGAGGTCGAGGCCGAGAAGCCGGCATCGCCCGGCAAAACCGACACGCCGGAGCCTGCGGCGACTGCGAGGGACAGCTCCGTCCGGCGCAAAGGCGCCAAGGCAGAGGTCATGGGCGTCCTCATTTCCAACCCGGACAAGCCATTGTGGCCGGACGCGGGTGATGGCGAGCCCGTCACTAAGGAAGATCTGGCGCGCTATCATGAGGCGGTTGGCGTCTGGCTGATCGAGCACATCAAGGGCCGGCCCTGTTCGATCATTCGGGCGCCCGACGGGATCGGCGCAGAACAGTTCTTCCAGCGGCATGCGATGCCCGGCACCTCCAACCTCCTCGAGCTGGTGCAAGTCTTCGGCGACAAGAAGCCTTACCTGCGGATTGATCGGATCGAGGGGCTGGCGGCGATCGCCCAGATCGGCGGCGTCGAGCTGCATCCGTGGAATTGCGAGCCCGGCAAGCCGGAAGTACCCGGCCGGCTGGTGTTCGACCTCGATCCCGGGCCCGACGTGCCGTTCTCGACCGTGGTCGCGGCCGCCCGTGAAATGCGCGACCGGCTCGACCAACTCGGCCTCGTCAGTTTCTGCAAGACGACCGGCGGTAAGGGACTGCATGTCGTCACGCCTCTTGCCGTCAACAAGCGCAAACCGCTGTCATGGACTGAGGCCAAAGGCTTCGCGCACGACGTGTGTCAGCAGATGGCGCGCGATAATCCCGACCTCTATCTCATCAAAATGACCAAGAGCCTGAGGGGCGGCAGGATCTTCCTCGATTATCTCCGCAACGATCGTATGGCGACGGCCGTGGCGCCACTGTCGCCGCGCGCGCGGCCCGGCGCCACGGTTTCGATGCCGCTGACCTGGACTCAGGTGAAATCCGATCTCAACCCGAAGCGATTTACCGTGCGCACCGTGCCGGCGCTGCTTGCGAAAACCTCGGCCTGGCAGGACTATTGCGACGGCGAGCGTCCGCTTGAGCAGGCGATCACGCGGCTCGGGAAATCAAGGCGGGCAGCGTGATCTATGAACCGTGTGTACGGTCGCCTCTGGACCGTGCCCTACCGTTCGTTCCAGGAGTTGCGGAAGCGCTTGAAGGAAATCGAGGCTGCCGTGGAGCGTAGCGAGCCGGAGGCACGGCGGGTGCGGCGCGAGGCGATCAAGGGCACGGCGGAAGAGGCGGCGTCCAAGCAAGGACGAGGGAGTGCCGGCGGAAACGCTATCCGGTCCCTGCCAATGAGGCCCACTCCAGCGGCGCTATCGGCCCGCTGGTCGGGGCGATTTTCTGCTACGGACGGCGCGTTGGCGGACAGGGCCCTGCTCGATGGCTTATACTTTCGCGCGGCGAATGGCGAGGAATATGGCTGGACGTCCTGGCGAACAGGCACGTTGGAAGAACTGGTGACAACCTGGCCGGCGTGGACGCTACCGGAGCAACGCGAACTGGAGCGCGGCTGGTGGATGCCAACGCTCGATGAGTTGCGCGTGGCGCGACTTGGATCAAGGCGGCGAGCCGAACAGAAGGACAAAGTCTCCGGTGAGAGAACAGCAGATCACCCTTGAGGCATTCCGAAGCTTGGCCCCGATCGAGCCGCGCGATCTCGTCGGCCTATGGAAGGGACGCGGCATTCCGGCCGGACATCCATTCGACGGTGTGCTGGAAAATCTCGGCTGGTTCGGCAAGCGGTTCACGCCGGACATGCGGGTGGACGCCTTGCTGTTCCGCTTGGGGAGCGCGTCTGGTCGCCATCGATCCCAAATGGATACCGCTTCCCTTGGCGCTGCGTTTGCACGTGCTCGGCCGGACGCGTGTGGCGAAAAACCTGTTTTCCTATCTTCAGCGCCGGCTTCGAGCGAGGGGGCCGGTCGCTTCGCTGAAGATGAGGGTGTTTGGCGGCATCGAGAGTTCGGCGATGGTCTATGACCACCAGCCGATCGTCGATCATTTCCGTCGTATCGACGAGCACACGATAATGGGGGCGATGACGATCACCGGCGACGAGCGGATCTATTTCTTCGAACTCGACCGCGTCGACGAACCCTGCAAACTGGACGGTGGGATATCATCTGTCGGGCATCACCCGTTTCAATAACTGTTTTGCCCAGCAGCTTGACTGAAGCGCACGGTCGTCCGGCTCCGACAGGGCGCTCCCCGCAAGGGGAGCCGAGCGCCCGGTCAGCCGGGGTGGCTTCTCGTTCATGTTGAAGACAGCGGCATTATCCTGGATCTCGCGCAGGCCCTTGTAGGATGCGTGCCGCAAATTGCCGTCGTGGGTCCACCCGCGAAACTCAATCTCGGCAATCAATGTTGGCTGGGCGAACACCAGGTCCTTACCTTTGAGCGGTACGGTCGGCCGCTTGGTCTTCAGCTTGTCGAGCTTGGCGCGCAGTTCCTCGGCATCCTTGGTGTTGAACCCGGTGCCAACTGAGCCGACATAGACCCAGTCATGCCCCTTGCGACCGGCGAGAAGCAGGCTGCCGATGCCGCCGCGTGCAACGGCGGACTGCTCGTAGCCGACGACCATGAAGCTTTCGCTCTGGACGCATTTGATCTTCAGCCAGTCGCCGGTACGGCCGGAGCGATAGGGCTGATCCCGATGTTTGGCAACGATGCCCTCGAGCCCAAGCGAGCAGGCATTTGCCAGAAGTGCTGCGCCATCGCCATGGATTTCCTCCGACACCTGGATCGCCCCGGTGGCGCCGTCGAGGAAACCATCGAGCAGATGCCGGCGGACGGAAAGCTCGGTTCGTGTGAGATCGTGGCCGTCGAAATACAAAAGATCGAAAGCGAAGAACACCGACTCCGTCGACGAGCGCTTGCCGCCGCGTCCGCCAAGCGAACGCTGCAGCGCCCCGAAATCGGAGCGCCCGTCTTTGTCCAAAACCACAGCCTCGCCATCGAGGATGGCCGTTCCTGCGCCCAGCTTTCGTGCTGCCGCGGCGATCGCCGGAAAACGGTGCGTCCAGTCGTGACCGCCGCGGGTGATGATCCGCACGCCCTTCGGCTTGATGTGGATCGCCAGCCGATAGCCGTCCCATTTTACCTCGAAGGCCCAATCCTGACCTTTGGGCGGCACGGTCTTCAGGAGGGCCAGGCATGGCTCGATGCGCTCGGGCATCGGATCGAACGGAAGATGGGGTTGCGCTGCATCGCGCGGCCGGGCCGGTTTCAACTTCAAAAGCTGTTCGTTCTGAAGCAACGGCTTGGTGCGGCGTCTCATCTGCCGCCCCGCTTTTCGGCCGCGACCGATTTCTTCAGGGCGTCCATGATATTGACGACGTTGCTGGCTGGTGACGACGGCTGCGGTTTGGCCTTGCCTTTGACCGGCTTCTTCAGCGTCTTCTTCTTGGCGGCGATGATATCAAGCAGCCGCTCCTGGACAGGGTCGGCTACCATTTTCGCACTCCAGTCCTTCGTCTGTTTTTTTATCAGTTGCTGGACCAGCGGCATCATCTCGGAATCGGCTTTCCCATCGCCGATCGCCTCGAAATAGCTATCCTCCTCGCGAACCTCGTCCCCATAGCGCAGGGTCCAGAGCACGATACCCTTTCCGCGTGGCTCCAGCATGACGGCGCGCTCGCGCCGCGAGATCACCAGCCGGGAAATGCCGACCATGTTCTGGGCGTCCATCGCGTCGCGGATGACCGAAAATGCTTCCTCGCCGACCGGGTCGTCGGGGGAAAGATAATAGGGCGTGTCGAGCCAGATCCACTCGATGCTGTCGCGTGGCGTGAAGGTGGAAATGTCGATCGTCCTGGTGCTCTCCAACGCCACGTTCTCAAGTTCCTCGTCTTCGAGAATGACGTATTCGTCCTCGCCGCGCTGATAGCCTTTGACCTCGTCTTCTTCTTTCACCTCTTTGCCGGTGACGGCGTCGACATAATGGCTGACGACTCGGTTCTGGGTCTGGCGATTGAGGGTATGAAAACGGACCTTCTCGCTTTCGGATGTCGCCGGCATCATCTGCACCGGGCAGGTAACGAGCGAAAGTTTGAGATAGCCTTTCCAGTGCGGGCGGATGGCCATAACGACACCCTCCGATCAGCCGGCGCGACGCGGCGGCGCGGCCTGCTTCGACTTCGCGGCAGTTTCTGCTGCCTTCTGGCGACCGGCGCGGCGGTTGGCGTTGGCGGCCGTGCGCTTCGGCTTCGTCTCCTTGGCGCCCAGCCCAGCACTTTCGCGAAGCGCTTGCAATAGATTGCTCGGCTTGGAGGCCACCGGCGCCTTCTTCTTCGGCGACGTGCGGCCCTCGATCTTAGCCTTCACCAGTTCGGCGACCGCGGCCTCGTAGCGATCCTCGAACGTGCTGGCATCGAAGGTGCCCTTCTTGGTTCCGATGATGTGTTCGGCGAGCTCGAGCATTTCGCCCTCGATTTTGAGATTCGGGATCTCCTCGAATGCCTTTTCCGACGAGCGGACCTCGTAGTCGAAGTTCAGCGTCGAGGCGATCAGGCCTTTGCCATGCGCGCGGATGAGGAGGGTGCGCATCCGGCGGAAGAGCACGGTCTGGGCGATTGCGGCGACCCCTTGCTTTTTCATGCCGTCCCGCAACAGCAGGAAGGCATCCGTGCCCATCTTGTCGGGCGCGAGATAGTAGGGCTTGTCGAAATAGGTGGTGTCGATCTGGGAGCAGGGAATAAAGGCCTCGATCCTGAGAGTCTTGTCGCTCTCCGGGATTGCCGCGGCGACCTCGTCGGGCTCGAGCACGACATATTGGCCATTGTCGACTTCATAGCCCTTGACCTGATCTTCTCGCTCCACCGGATCGCCGGTCTCGCTGTCGATGAACTCGCGTTTAACCCGGTTTCCGGTTTTGCGATTGAGCGTGTTGAAGGCGATGCGCTCGGATGAGGAGGCGGCCGTGTAGAGCGCCACCGGACAGGAAACCTCTCCGAATTTGATGTAACCCTTCCAATTCGCTCTTGGGCCCGCCATGACACCGACACTCCACCACAATCAAGCGATTCAAGTGATTCGGAGGCGATTCGTTCCGACTCGAAACGAATCATTTTTCAATGACTTAGCTCTGTTCGGCTGCGCGTTTTGCGAGCCCCGCCTAGGTTCCTGATACAATTCGTCTTTTGGCGGCGACTCGCATTTTCTGGGTTTACCAACCTCCAGGAGAACGGCGGGCAGCGTCGAAACACCTCGTTGGTTCTGCGCCGCAGTGTTCCAGAAGTAGGTGGGAGGGCCGCGCGCGATTTTGTTATGTGACTTGCGGCGACGAGATCTCTCAAGGCGCGGCGCCGATTGAGGAACTTCCACGTCCGTCACCAGTTTTGCTCGACTGACAGGAGGTGGACATGGGAATGAACAAACCGAAAGACGGCGCTCCGGGCACTACCGACCAGTCTCCGCGCTGGGAAGGCCCCGAGGAAAGCAGACCGCGTGGGTATCTTCCGGCAAAGGATAACCCGGATAGTGATCGAGACGCCGCGGGCGAAAATAACCGGGATCCGGAGCGCAGCCGGGCGTCTGATGCCCTTAAGACGAAACAAGATGCCAAAGGCCAGTTCGCCAAATCTCAGGCGGATCGCAAGAGCACCGGCGTATCGAGCGCAAAGCCCACCGTGGTGACTGGGTCCGAGGACATGTCCGACGACCGTAGCGCGCCCGGTCATAAGGAACCCGCAAAAGACTGGGACGTAGGGTTCGATGAAACCGAGCCGGACCGTTCAAAGTAGTCAAGGCGAGGAAGGGCACGAACGTTTTCTTGACTTCATTCCCGCGCGCTCTAACGCCGCCGATCGGTCGGACTCACAGACCGTCAGTCATCGGCCGCCGCCCGCGGGCGATCTCAGCAGACAGAAGTACCCATCGTCTGTGTCCACCCTCAATCGCATGTTGGCATGCGCACGCCCGAAATCCGTCCGTTGCAACGCAACTGCTGCGTAGCGAACCCATCAGTGATCATATTCCGCAGTGGGAGCGATCCCTGCTCCAATGCCGGGGCCTTGGAAGCGGCCAAAGCTGGCGTGACGGTAGTCGACGTGATCATGCGGTAGGTGTTTGAAAGTCTTGAAATTCGCTCTGGCGCAGCCAATATTTTTTTCACTTCTTTTTCATCCGGCGTGAATGCGAAAGGAGGACATCATGCTGCACCCGGAATTGGTTTGGATGACGCCCGTCACCGTCCGCATGAAGGACGGGGCGTCCCATATCTTCGCTTCTGTCAACGACGCACTCGATTTCCTGGAAGGCGATTGGGCCATCTATCGCGGCAGACAATACAATCGGGCGGTTCAAACGTGCCGCCGTGCGCTAAACCGAATGACGCCAGTCGCCATCGCACGCGAAGCGTTCATTGACGCCTGCCGAGATGCGGGCATGTCAACGAGCGCGGATGGGCTGCTCGCGACGAAGACCGGCGCTGGCGGTCAACATTCGCCTATCTAGAATGGCTGGGGTCGGGCGCTTCTTAGGGCCCGACTTTCGAACATTCGCTCCGCGGCGCACCATAGCAATTCGCGACCGCGGGCCAAAAATGACCCCGGCAACTCGGGAGGCGCACTGGTGACAGCAGACGGCATGCTGGTCGGCGTCAACACCGCAATCATCGCGCCCGCCGACGGCAATGTCGGCATCGACTTACGGCACAAAACCTCAGAAGGCTGGCAAAGCTTAGACCTTCTCGCCTCCCATCCGCCGCCATGGCGGCGGGACGGCGGCTTGCAGAGAACTGGGAAAGAATGCCGGACGACCGAAGTGCCGGCGCAATGCTGCCATTCACGGACTTAAGCGTGGACGTCGCCTTAGGGGCCGGACAGAATTGTGTTTCCACGAAGCCCTGCTGACCTTGTTGCTGTGATGTTCACCCTTTGGGCCACGAGGATCGCACAATGTATCATCTGGATTGTGCGCTGCGGCCGATCCTTGAGAATGTGCCGTCTCATCGCGCCGTACTTTCGCGAACCTGAAGCTCGAAGCCCAAGTTGACGATCGGCGATTCAATTGGCCGGCCGGCAAGTCGATCCAGCACCATCTGCACCGAGCGCCGGCCGATTTCATAGCGCGGCGTGCGTACGCTGGTGAGCGACGGATAGGCGACGTGCATCATGTCGAGGTCGTTGAAGCCACAGATTGCCATGCTGTGCGGCACGGCGATGCCCGCCCGCTGGCATTCGAACAGCACGCCCATGGCAAGGTCATCATTGTTGCAGAAGACCGCGTCAAGATCGGTGACCTTGCCAAGCGCATCGGCCAGGAGCGGCCCGCCGAGCGATACGCGTGAATGCGTCAGCGTGGTGGTTACCAGCTTGGGATCAAAGAGCTGTGCGGTCTCCAGAGCCGAGCGGTAACCGGCGAGGCGACGCTGCGAGCGAGGATCCATTCGCGCGCCGATGAAGCCTATACGGCGATATCCAGCCTCGATCAGATGGTTGGTCGCCGCCTTGCCGCCATCGAAGTGTGAGAACCCGACCAGCATATCGACCGGATCGTCGCCATACTCCATGATCTGCACGATAGGGCAATCCGCGCTCTCGAGCAGTTTGCGGGTCGTTTCGGTCTGGTCGATGCCGGACACGATCAGCGCCGACGGCCGCTGGCTCAAAAACATCCGGATCAGGCGTTCCTCTTCCCGGGGCGAATAGTGGGTGTTGCCCATCTGTATCTGCAACGGACCGTCGCCGAGCTCGTCATAGATGCCTCTCACCGTGTCGGCGAAGACGATGTTTGTCAGTGACGGCACGAGAACACCGATCACATCGGCTCGGGAGGAGGCGAGCGCGCGCGCATTGGGGTCGGGCGCATAGCCGAGCTGGACCACCGCCGTATCGATCCCCGCGCGCAGTTCGGCCGAAACCAGCGAGGGATCGCGTAGCGCGCGCGACACGGTAATCGCGGCGACCCCTGCCAGTTTTGCGACGTCGGCTATGGTCGGTCTCCCACTGCCGCGTCGGCTTGCCCTCCGGCTCTGGTCTTTGGGAGTGATGTCGTCCTTCACGTCGACTCCTTCTGGCTGCGTGAGCGCAGGGTCCCGACATCGGTGCGGCCGACATACCAGTTCCTTGCGTCCACCTCATCGAAGACGACGGAGATTTCGCGCTCGGACAATCCGGTTGCCTCGGCAATCGCCGCAGTGACCTGGCTGCGGATTGCCGCCTTCTTGGCCGCAGGATCGTCGGCGAGGGTCTCGCGCACGATGGTGATCCGCACGAACGGCATGGCTGGCCTCCTGTCTCAGTCGAGTTTTGCGCCGTTGACCATCAGCCGAACGGCATAAAGCGAGCTGGTCGCGCAGATGTAGAGGATATTTCGCTTAGGCCCGCCGAACACGCAATTGGCGGTGTTTTCCGGCACTCTCACCTTGCCGAGCAAGGTGCCGTCCGGGTGGTAGCAATGGATGCCGTCGCGGGCGCTTGTCCAGATCCGCCCTTCGTCGTCCAGGCGGAACCCGTCAAAGAGGCCAACGGTGCAATCGGCAAAGACCCGCCCGCCCGATATCGCGCCCGCCTCGTTCAGATCGAAGACACGCATATGCGCAGGAAGGTCGGGCCCATGCGTCCGGCCGGTGTCGACGACGTAGAGCTTTTTTTCATCAAGCGAAAAGGCGAGGCCATTCGGCCGCACCATGTCAGTAATGACGGCCGCAACTGCGCCCGTCGCCGGGTCGACACGATAGACGTGGCAGGCGCCGATTTCGCTTTCGGCCTTGTGGCCCTCGTAATCGGACTCGATGCCGTAGGCGGGATCGGTGAACCAGATCGACCCGTCTGATCGCACGACGACGTCGTTCGGTGAGTTGAGCCGCTTGCCGTTCCAGCGATCGGCGACGGTGGTGATGCTCCCGTCATGTTCGGTGCGGCTGACACGGCGGCCACCGTGCTCACAGGTCACCAGACGGCCATGCCGGTCGGTGGTATTGCCGTTCGCGAAGTTCGACGGCTGGCGAAAGATGCTCACATGCCCGTCGGTTTCGTCATAACGCAGCATCCGGTCATTGGGAATATCCGACCAGACCAGATAGCGCCCGGCGGCGAAATAGGCCGGCCCTTCGGCCCAGCGACACCCCGTATAGAGCTGTTCCACTCGGGCGCTGTGGTTGACCAGGCTGGCAAAGCGCTGGTCTACGATCTCGAAATCCTCGGCCATGGGTACCCTCATGCGGCAACGATCGCACTCTGACTGCTGATCGCATGATAGCGCTATCATCACGGAAGGGAATAGCCTTCCTGCATCGCTGTCGACGTCGCCGAATTTCACTTGAAAATTGAGGAGTTCGGTTCTCGGTAATCCGCAAATGTTACTTTACAATTTTTTGTGGTAGCGCTACCTAATTAAGAGACAGCGGTGTTTTCGGGAGGAGACCAGAGCGCCTCGTCAATGGTGAAAGCAGGCATCCAGCGTGCCGGTGCCAGAGAAGTTCGTGCCGTTCCGGGGGAAGGAGTTCCCTCTCGAAACGGAGAACAAAATCAGTGGCGCGCCAATGGGAGGAAATGTCGATGGTGAAGTCACTCGCTGGCGGCATCGTTGCTGCCACTGCCTTTTTTATGTTGGGATCGGCCGCCTACGCGGAGCCGGAAGTGGTTTCAGGGCCCGCGGCGGAGCCGGAATGTTTCGCGCCATGGTCGGCGGACACAAAATTCTTCAAGTTTCCGAAAAAGGAAGGCCCGTACCGCATCGCGCTTGCCAACGGCTACATCGCCAATACCTGGCGTATCCAGATGGTGCAGACGGCAAAGGCCTATGCCGCCCAGCCCGACGTCGCGGCGAAGCTAAAGGAGTTCAAGGTCGTTTCGACGGGTGAGGACGTGCCCGCCCAAATCTCGGCGATCAACAACTTCATCGATTCCGGCTATGACGCCATCGTCGTCAACGCCCAGAACCCGACGGCATTCGCGCCCGTCATCAAGCGGGCGAAGGAAGCCGGCGTGGTGCTGGTTGCCTTCGACAATATCCTCGACACCCAGGACGCGATCAACGTCAACGTCGACCAGAAGGGGCTCGGCCAATTGTGGGGCGAATGGCTCGTCAAACACCTGCCGAACGGCGGCAAGGTACTCGAGGTGCGCGGTGTGGCCGGCACTTCGGTCGACACCGATCGGCACAACGGCATCCATGAGAGACTCCAGGCGTCGGGCAAGAACTTCGAGGTCATCGAGGTCGTGGGCAAATGGGATGACGGGGTGGCCCAGAAGGTGACGGCGGATGCGATCGCCACCAGCGGTCCCTTCGACGGCATTACCGGCCAGGGCGGCGATACCGGCATTGTCCAGGCGATGATCGACGCCAAACATCCGTTCGTGCCGTTTGGCGGCGAAACCGAAAACGGGTTTCGCAAGTTCTGTGCAGCACATGCCGCAGACGGCCTGAAATGCTCGTCGGCCGGAACCGGACCCGCACAGGTGGCCGTTGCCATCAAGACGGCGATCGCCGCGCTCGAGGGACAGGTGGTGCCGCAGTCGGTCAAGTTGCCGTTGGCCATTGTCGAGGATCCGAATTTCAAGGAGGGCCAGGACTACTTCCAGTCCGAATCCGACAATTTCTTCGTCGGTAATTCCTTCCCTACCTGCGGGATCAATTTCTCCGCCCAGGAAATCATGAAGCAGAGCAAGGAAAACCAGTAGGTCGATCAGGAACGGGCGTTGCACAGCCGTGCAGTGCCCGTCGTCCGTAACGGTTTCCCGGAGAGAGCAATGGAAAATGGCGGCCCGCTCTTTCGCATGGAGGGGATATCGAAGCGCTATGGTGGGGTTCGCGCGCTTGAAAATGCCGGACTGTCGGTCAGGGCTGGGGCCATCCACGCCGTTCTCGGTGAGAACGGCGCCGGAAAGTCGACACTCATCAAGATCATGGCCGGCGTCGTGGCTGCGGACGAAGGGCAGATGACGCTCGATGCACAGCCGGTGAAATTCGCTTCGCCGGCTGCCGCCAACGCCGCCGGGATCGCCTGCGTCTTTCAGGAGTTGTCGCTGATCCCGGAACTCAGCGTTGCCGACAATATCGTCATTTCCAATCCGCCGACGCGGTTCGGCATGATCGACCGCAAGGCCCAACGGCGCATCGCAGAGGAGGCGCTGGCGCGCGCCGGTGCCGCCGACATCCATCCTCTGGCGCTGGTCAAGGACCTGCCGCTGTCGCGCAAGCAGATCGTCGAGATCGCCAAGGCACTGGCCCGCAAGCCGCGCATCCTCATCCTCGACGAGGCGACATCGGCGCTGACGGCGGCCGACGTGTCGAAGGTTTTTGCCGTACTGAAGCGATTGCGTGCGGAAGGGCTGGCGCTCGTCTACATCTCGCATCGCATGAACGAGATTGCGGAACTTGCGGACGACTGCACAGTGTTTCGCAACGGCAGCAAGGTTGCGAGCTACGCGGCGGGCACAAGGAGCGATGCGGAGGTCATCGAGATGATGATCGGCCGCGAGTATCACAGCGTCTATCCTCCCAAGCCCGGCCGGCTTGCACAGATTGCGCCTGTGCTTGAAACACGAAATCTGTCCTGGGCGGATCGCCTTCACGACATCTCGTTTTCGCTTCGCTCGGGTGAGATCGTCGGTCTCGGTGGGCTGGACGGGCAAGGGCAGCGCGATCTCCTTCTGGCGTTATTCGGGGTCCTGCGCGGGTTGCGCGGCACGGTTCTCGTCGACGGCAGCCCGATCAGCATCGGCAGCCCTGCGCAGGCGCGCCGGCACGGCATCGGCATGGCGCTCATCCCCGAGGACCGCAAGACCGAGGGGCTGATGCAGCCGATGACGGTGCGCGACAATCTCTCGCTTGCGTCGCTCGATCGGCTGACGCGTGGCGGGATCATCGACAGGGCGAAAGAGGAGAGCGCCATCAATCAGATGATGACGCTACTCGCCATCAAGGCAGGTAATATTGACGCGCCCGTCGGCGCCCTTTCGGGCGGCAACCAGCAGAAGGTCGTCATCGCGAAATGGCTGATGCGGCAGCCGCGCATCATTCTGCTGAACGATCCCACGCGCGGCATCGACGTGGGAACCAAGCAGGAGATCTACCTCTTGCTGCGGCGCCTTGCGGACGAGGGCGCAGCCATCCTGTTCTATTCGACCGACTATGCCGAGCTCATCGGCTGCTGCGACCGGGTGCTCGTGCTTTATGACGGAACGGTGAAACGGGAACTGGCAGGAGCAGAGATAACGGAGCGCGCCCTGATAGCGAGCGCACTCAACATTCCGTCTGCAGAACCAACCCAGCGGGAGCCGGCGCAATGAAGGACTGGGAATACCGACTGGCGGAGCACCGGGGCACGTTGACGGCGCTGGCGATCTTCGTGGTCATGTTCATCATCTACACCGCGAACCATCCGGCTGGTTTCACGGCCAATGTCATCCAGACGGCGGCCAACAAGGGGGTGCTGCTCGCCTTCGTCGCGATGGCGCAAACCATGGTCGTGATCACCGCAGGCATCGACCTCTCCGTCGGCATGATCTTCCTGCTCACCAACTGCCTGGCCTCGTGGCTGGTCGTGGGCTCGCCGCTCGAGACGGCCTTCGGCGTCCTCGTCGTCCTGGCCGTGGGGGCGTTGTGCGGGGCGACCAACGGCGCCATCGTGATATACGGGCGTCTGCAGCCGATCGTGGCGACGATCGCAACGGGGGCGGTCTATTTCGGGATCGCGCTGTTGCTGCGGCCCTTTCCGGGAGGGTCGGTCAACGAGCACCTCGCGGATGCCCTGACGGGACGTATTTTCGCTGTCGTCCCTGCGAGCCTTGTGGCGCTCGCGGCAGTGGTCCTCCTGATATGGGTGCCCTTCAGCCGCTCGGTCTACGGCCGCGCGGCCTATGCCGCCGGCTCTTCCGAAACTTCGGCCTACATGTCCGGCATGCCGATCCGCCGCGGCAAGCTGCTGGCCTATACGCTTTCGGGCCTGGTGGCCGCCCTCGGCGGGCTGTTCCTCACCTTTTTTACCTATACCGGCGACGCGGCCTTTGCGAGCGGCAATGCCTACACGCTGTTTTCGATCGCCGCCGTGGTGCTGGGTGGCGTGTCGCTGTTCGGCGGCAAGGGCAGCGCCATAGGCGCCGTCTTCGGCGCGCTGGCGTTCCGGACGATCGGCGACCTTCTGTTCGTTTTCGATCTCGATCCGCTCTGGCAACCGCTGTTTCAGGGGCTGATCCTGCTTGCGGCCATCAGCCTCGGCGCGCTCGCCCTCTTTCGTGTGCGCAATCGATTGGAGTGGTTTCTGTGAGCGAGACGGCAATGACGCGGGCAACGGAACGGAAGCAGGGTTTCATGCGCAGTCTCGATCCGGCGGTGCTCACCGCATTTGGCTGCATCGTACTGCTGCTTGTCCTTGGCAGCTTCTATTCGCGCAGCTTCCTGTCACCGGAGTATCTGCTGCAGCAATTGAAGGTGGCATCCTTCCTCGGCATCATTGCCACCGGCATGATGCTTGTCGTCCTGCTCGGGCAGATCGACCTTTCGGTGCCGTGGACCGTGGCAACGGGCGCAATGATGGCCTGCGCCGCTGCAGCATACGGCCCCCTTGGCACCACGCTTGCCATACCATTCGGCATCCTTTGCGGCATCGGCATCGGGCTCTTCAACGGCGTTGGAGTGGCATACCTGCGCATACCCTCGATGATCGTGACGCTCGCGACGAATGCCGTCGCGCAAGGGGTCATGGTGGTCTACACAGGCGGCTTCTCGCCACAGGATTCCGCGACCGCAGCCATGCGCTATCTCGCCACCGGCGCCTTGATCCCGGGCATCCCGAATGTCGTCTTCATCTGGGCGCTGATCGGCGCGGCGATGGTCTTCCTTCTGCGCCGGACGGGCTTCGGGCGTGCGGTCTACGGTATCGGCAATCGCGAGCGTGCGGCCTATCTTTCCGGGATCAATACCCGCCGCATCGTCATGACCGCCTTTGCCGCCTCGGGCGGGCTCTCGGCCTTTGGCGGGGTTCTGCTTGCAGGTTATGCCTCCAAGGCCGCGCAATCCATGGGCGACGCCTACCTTCTTCCTGCCATAGCGGCCGTGGTGCTCGGCGGCACCTCGATCCTCGGCGGACGGGGATCCTATCTCGGCACGGTCGCCGGCGTCATCCTCATCACGCTGCTGCAATCGATCCTTTCCGTCACGCAGATGCCCGAGGCCGGTCGCCAGATCATCTACGGCGTGGTGATCATACTCATGCTCCTGCTCTATGGTCGTGCGCCAGCCAGCCGTTAAACTTGCGGAGAACAGAGGAAGCGCCACACGCATCCATCTGGCTTCTCGCCAGGCAGTCGATCCGGCAATGGGCTCGAAAGGCCAACCCGCGAGTTGGATGATACATGGGCCGTCAAAGCCTTTCGCCGGTCCTCACCTCGCTCTATTTCGGATCGTACGGACCTGCCGTCCACCAGGCGCTCGCGGCAGAAACGTCACGGAAGGATCTACCCTCGGCGACCTGTCCTCGTGGGTCGTGCCGCAAACGATTGACACGCGCGAGGACGGGTACCTGTTGGAAGAGCAGCTGTGAAGGCCGCAGAAGGATGGAGGCGCTGCCGGAGCGGGCGAAGCGGGCCCTTCATATGTTTTGCTTGGACGGCGAACACTCGCCGAGATCAAAGTCAGACGCTGCCGCCGCTCTTTGCGGATATCATCAGCAACCGTTGGGAAGTAGCCGCTATAGTCGGGCAGCTCGCGATCGTGGAAGGTGTTGCGTCGGATCTCACGATAGATCGTCGATCGATGACGACCGAGTTCGTGCGCCATTTCTTTGATCGGCAGCTTGCGTTCGACAAAGTGGAAGAGGCGGCGTCGATCGGCCAGATTCAGCTGCGAATAGCGTCGGGACATGCCAAAATCTCCGAGGGAAACCATTGAAATCATTGGCATGTTGCACTTCAAATTAGAATGTACCTTATGTGCTTCTAAAATCGCATAATGTATCGAACGGAAGGCCCGTCACCTCGCCGTGAATACGACTATTCCTGGATACGCGAGAGCTGATCCATAGCTTCGTGGGGGTCGAAGCCTAGGAGACCTGCGAGCTGTAGAAACTCCACGACGTCCACGCGACGTTGACCGCTTTCAAGGCGGGCCACGAAGGACTGATACTCGCCTAACTTTGCCGCAAGTTCTGTTTGCGTGAGTCCTGCGGCCTCACGCCTCGCAATAAGCAGCGCGATTAGCGCTCTATGCCGTGCCGTACCGAGAGTTTTGGCCACGATTTGCCCACCTGCCTTGAGATGGGGACTTCATTTATATCTGATTTTCAGTTATCTTAAATTCAGATAATGCTCTCAGCTTCAGTGTGCTCATATGGAACTACGCCAACTCTCCTATTTCGTTGCAGTCGCCGAAGAGCTGCATTTCAACCGAGCGGCGGCGCGCATGTGCATCGCGCAGCCGGCTTTGAGCTCCCACATCCAGGCGCTGGAGAAGGAGCTCGGTGTTCGGCTGCTCGAGCGGTCGACGCGGCGGGTCGAACTGACGCGGGCAGGGGAGGTGTTCTACGATCGGGCGGTCCGGATCATTGGCGATGTCGGTGTGTCGGCCGAGATGGCGCGCTCGGTTGCCGGCAAGGCTGCCCGCACGATCAAGATCGGAACCGTTTATCCGGCAACCATAGGCGTGTTGCCGACGTTTCTCGCCCGAATCGGCCGGAAGTTTCCCGATGTCGCTTTGCATGTGAGAAGCGGCTCGACCAGTGACATCATCCGGTCCATCGAAACCGGCCAGATCAATCTCGGTTTCATCCGTCCGGTCGAAAACATCGGTTCCTTGCGCTTCTTCTCGATCGCCCATGAGCGCTATCTGCTGGCGGTCGAAAAGGCGAGCCCGCTGGCGCTTCGAAGCGAGATCGATATCGAGGAGCTGCGCTCCGAGAAGATCATTGCCTTTTCCCGTCAGAATCTCTCCTACTCGGAGCGCTATTTCTCCGAGATGTTCGAGGCCCATGGTCTGACCGGCAACATTGCCTACAGCTGCGACGACACCTTCTCGCTGGTGTCGCTGGTCTCAGCCGGTCTTGGCAGCGGCTTTGCGCCGGAATGGACGAAGGATCTGCCGAACCGCAACTTCGAGCTTAAGCCCGTGCGCGGCGTCGATCTGAAGATCGGGCTTGGTGTTGCCTGGAACAAAGAAGACCCGACCGCATCCCGCGACGACATCATCGACATTGCCCGTTCGCTGGCGCGGCCGGGAAGGTGAGGGCAAGAAATCACCCTTATAACGAGTGGCCAGACCCTCGAAGGAACGGAGCGGCTTGCCGGCGTCTCCGCCCTATCCCCGACCTTTGGCCGACAGGAGCCGGACATGTGTCAGGGATGCTACTTGATAAAACCCGGATACTGCACTTCTTCTCGGTTCACTCCCCTGGAATCCAACCGAACCGGAGTGGGCTCCGGCACGTCGGCCATGTACCGATGAGCGACAAGCCAGTCGCGCAAGATAGTCTCAATCGCGGCGGCCCGGCCGGCGGGCGGCGGTGAAAGGTCCGGATCGGTCATGTAGGCCGCGAGCCCGGCTTCGAGGTCATCTGCAAGAAGAGGCAAGTCTGCTGGATCGGACATGGTAGGCTCCTCTAGGCTTCAGCTAGATAACGAGCTTTCATGGCGCCTGTTCCCAGCGAGGACCTCGGGAGCCCTGTATGGCGGCTGCAGACGTGGGGCGCCGGTTCGTATCCGCTCAAGGCGATAGATTCGTGGTTGGCTTCGGTTTTTTGTTCGCAATCTGGGCAGCATCCTGAAGTGCACACTCCAATCTCAGTACCGCAGTTAATGCGTCGTGAGGAGCCGCGCTAGGAGAATTGCTTCCATGCTGATTCCCNAATCTGGGCAGCATCCTGAAGTGCACACTCCAATCTCAGTACCGCAGTTAATGCGTCGTGAGGAGCCGCGCTAGGAGAATTGCTTCCATGCTGATTCCCTAAAGGGCAATATCTGCGCCCGCTAGTACAGTGTAGAATACATATGGAAGAGTGGAGATGCCCTCGTTCGGCAAGTCGAGAGGCAAATATGCGCGCCACCAAGCGCCATGTTCTGTCCATTTTGCTGGGTCACAACTTGGAGCTCTCCGAATTGTCTCTCTTTTTGCCTTGACACGTCTTTCAACCAACGTGGCCATCTACGCGGAGGCCCTTGAGGGAGGCATCAGAAATGAGACGAACTGCAAAAATCTTCACAGAGGCGGCTGCCGTCGCCGGCAGCCTGCTGGCGAGTACCGCGACAATGCACGCGCAGGAGACCCGGAAACCCAACATCCTCTTCATCATGGGTGACGACAGCATGTCCCAAGGTCCGCAGACGGCGCAGCGATGAGCGATGTCATCCAAGCAGGCCGTGACGAACCACGCTGGCCTCCGGTGGTGGCGATCCTTGCGGTATTCGCCTTCTTGGAGGTGCTGCCGCATCACGTCTATGCCATGCCGCGATGGATATCGTACGTGGTTCTGGTAGCAGCTATCGTTCCAATGGTCCAAGTAACGCTATCGACCGGCAACGCTGTGTGGCTACGGATCGAGCACGTCGCCGTCATGCTGCTTGCCAGCGTCTACGCGGGGAATACGGCGGCGGAACTCGGAGATATGGTCGGGATCATCACCGTGCACCCTCCCGAGACGCGCTCAGTGTCGCTCTTGACGTCGTCATTTACCATTTGGGTCACCAACGTTCTCACCTTCTCGCTACTCTACTGGCAGATCGACGCGGGTGGCCCGTCGCGCATCGCGCGTGGGATGGCGGGAAGACCCGACTGGCTATTTCCCCAGGCGTCGGCTCCCGAACTAGCGCCGCCAGACTGGCGGCCGCTCTACGTCGATTACCTGTCGTTGGCGTTCAATACGGCGACCGCTTTCAGTCCTACCGACGTGCTGCCACTCACCCGGCGTGCGAAGGGGCTGATGATGCTCGAAAGTGCCATTTCACTGCTGACACTCGTGCTCGTGGCTGCGCGTGCAGTCAATGTCATTCCGTAGCGCCTCCACGGCGCCGCGGTCGTCCATTCGTGCCGTACCGATCGAAGGTGCCCGTATGTCAGTCGAAGCSGATCAGCTTTCAACGATGATCAATCACGCGGTCGCGCCGGCGTTCATGCTGAATGGCGTCGCGGCGATGGTGGCGGTCCTGGTCAATCGGATTTCCGGCGTAACCGAGCGGATCAGAAACCTCCGCGAGATCGACGAGGGTGACGTCGCCCGAGCCCCGCTGAAGAAGGGAATCGGGGAACTGAGGCGGCGTGAACGCCTCTTGAACAGCGCATTGTACCTGGCGTTGCTAGCCGGAATCGGCGTGACGCTTCTGCTCCTCTTCGGCTTCGTCGTAGCCTTTTTKGGATACCGTCACGAACCGGGCGCCGCCGTGCTATTCGTTGCGGCACTCTGCTTCCTGGCGGGGTCGCTCTTCCGATTCCTACAGGACATCCGGCTGTCGCAAGGTGAACACGACGATCGTCAGTTGCGATGATCGCCG
>NZ_LMJJ01000019.1 GCF_001429285.1 Ensifer sp. Root278 | reverse complement strand
TCGCCGCGCCCGAGATGTGACGGGGGTCTACGGTGCGGTAGGCGGTGGCGGCGCGGTCGGCAAAGGGGCCCAGGTGATCGCCATGACCAATGACAAGGATGCCCAACTCGAGCTCTCAGGCAAGCAGGTAGGCCTGCAAGTCAACGCCGATCTCAGCGGACTTGCCATCACGGTGAAGTAAGGGCCGTCGCTCCGTTCGTCGTCCCTGCAGTCGGCCCACTACGCTGAATACAAGGGTCGGCTTTCAGCGTTGGTCAATTCCAAACTTTGGGCCCCCGCCCATCTTCATGCCAGCAGCCTTGGGGTCAAAACCGGGATTGATCCTGAGGGCGATACGTGCCTCGTCGTCACGCAGAAGGTTGGATGGGTGAGATCTGCAAGCTTGGGAAACGCGGCCTCAAGGCGGACGCCGAGTGGATCGAGGCGCATCGCAAGCTCGTCGGGGCCCGCTTCGAAGCATTGGACGAAATCATCAGCGAAATGAAAAAAGAGGGAAGCGATGATTCAGCAAGTTAACAGTCCCGGTGGTGAGTAGCACGGCATGTCAGTCGAGCGCAGAGGGGATCGCGAACTCGTCGTAACGCGGACAAGCCAGCCCGAGCTGTTCCAGCGCTGGTGGGTGCCAAAATCGGCATCCGGCGTTTCGCTCGTATCGTGCGATATGGACGTCCGTACCGGCGGCAAATATCGGCTGGAATTCGGCGCCGGCGGTTCGGACACCATGGCCTTCTACGGCAAGTATCTCGAGGTGGTGCCGAACGAGCGCATCGTCTGGACCAACGACGAGGGCGAAGAGGGCGCGGTCACGACCGTAACCTTCGAGGACCAGGGCGGGAAGACGCTGCTGAATTTCCACGAAATCTATCCGTCCAAGGAGGCGCTTGAGGAAACACTACAGGGCTCGGCGGCCGCATTGCCGGAACAGCTGGAGCAGCTCGACGAATTGCTTTCAAGCAAAGACGAGTAGCGCGGGTCGGGAAACTCGCCTCCGGGGGAACGTATGCTCTTGGGAACTCCACCGGCCATTCCGGAAGGAGCGAGGGCGCAAAGCCGTTGTTGAGCGTGGACCGCAGTTGGCATCGAGCACGATGTCGGACCAGCTTCTCTTCGCCTTGACCAGATTCGAACCTTCCGTCAGGGCTTTCGAATGCGAGAGCTTCTGGCTCACCTGGGACCGAGCTGAAATTGATAACGGCCGCACGTGGCCGCCGTTATCAAGTTTCCCAGTCGGCTTGCGATCAGTCTTCCTCGTCCTCGAATGCTTCTTCGCACGTCCGCCGGAAGGACGGCACGACCATCAGCACGAACATGCCAACCGTTGCGATAAGGAGCATAAGACTGATCGGGCGCGAGATGGTCATTGCGCGGCGAATGTTCGTTTCGAGAAGCG
Organism: Ensifer sp. Root278; assembly: GCF_001429285.1. Classification (GTDB taxonomy): domain Bacteria; phylum Pseudomonadota; class Alphaproteobacteria; order Rhizobiales; family Rhizobiaceae; genus Ensifer. The sequence goes on along the minus strand of NZ_LMJJ01000019.1, from coordinate 39,924 downwards.
GACCGAGGACGAAGCCAAGTAACGGCGGGCCCGCTTAAATCGCGCGAGAGCGACTAATCAATTTTACATCAAGGACATACGCAAACGGAAACACCAAGATTTTTTGGGTTTGTGCCGTGTGTTTTTGGCGCCGCTTCAAATTAGTTTTGGCCCATCAGGGTTGGCGGCGCAGAGAAAGTTCGGCAGCGCCATTGACCTTCCCATCGTTGGAAGCTCCATCTTGTGACAAAGACAGCGAAAGGAGCACGATCATGGGATCGGTGACCCCCATTAGAACGAACAATCTCGAAGCGATTTCCGCGGCCGCGCTGAGTGCGAGCATACCCGTCGAGGGCATGACCTGCGCGTCCTGCGTCTCCCGCGTTGAAAAGGCGATCCGCGCCGTGCCTGGTGTCACCGAAGCCTCGGTCAACCTCGCAACGGAACGCGCCGATGTTCGCTTCGATGCCAGCACCAAGTCCGCCGACATCGTCAAGGCGATCGAAAATGCAGGGTACGGCGCCGCCGAAGACACGATCGAACTCACAATCGAAGGCATGACCTGCGCCTCCTGCGTCGCGCGCATCGAGAAGGCGCTGAAGACCGTGCCGGGCGTCACGGAAGCCAGTGTCAATCTGGCGACCGAGCGCGCCTCCGTACACGTGACGAAGGGGATCGCAACGGCCGCCGCGCTCGAGGAGGCGGTTCGCGTTGCCGGCTACGCCGCCAAGCGCATCACCGGCGACGAAAGCGTCGACCGCGAAGGCGAGAAGCGCGAACAGGAGACCCGCAAGCTCGCACGCTCGCTGCTGATCGCCGGCGTCCTGACGCTGCCGATCTTCGTGCTCGAAATGGGCTCGCACTTCATCCCGGCCGTGCATGATTTCGTCATGACCAATATCGGCATGCAGGAAAGCTGGTATCTGCAGTTCGTGCTGACGACGCTGGTGCTCTTCGGCCCGGGCCTGCGCTTCTATGAGAAGGGCGTCCCCGCCCTCTTCCGCCTGGCGCCCGACATGAACTCGCTTGTCGCGATCGGCACGTCGGCCGCCTGGATCTATTCGGTCGTCGCAACCTTTGCACCGGATCTGCTGCCTGACGGCACTGCCAACGTCTACTACGAGGCGGCGGCCGTCATCGTCACGCTGATCCTGCTCGGCCGCTTCCTCGAAGCACGCGCCAAGGGCCGGACATCCGAGGCGATCAAGCATCTGATGGGCCTGCAGGCAAAGACCGCCCGCTTGGTCCGCAACGGCGAGACGATCGAGGTCCCGCTTTCCGACGTGCACGCCGGCGATACCGTACTGGTGCGTCCCGGCGACCGGGTTCCGGTCGATGGCAGCGTCATCGACGGCAACTCCTATGTCGACGAATCGATGATTACCGGCGAGCCGGTTCCGGTTGAAAAGATCGCCGGCAGCGAGGTGGTCGGCGGCACGATCAACAAGACCGGCTCCTTCACCTTCCGTGCAACCAAGGTCGGCGCCGACACGGTGCTGGCGCAGATCATCCGCATGGTCGAGCAGGCCCAGGGCGCGAAGCTGCCGATCCAGTCGCTGGTCGATCGCGTCACCGCCTGGTTCGTGCCCGCAGTCATCGCCATCGCGCTTTTGACCTTCGGCATCTGGCTGGTCTTCGGCCCCGATCCGGCGCTGACCTTCGCGCTCGTCAACGGCGTCGCAGTTCTGATCATCGCCTGCCCCTGCGCCATGGGCCTTGCCACCCCGACGTCGATCATGGTCGGCACCGGACGCGCCGCCGAAATGGGCGTACTCTTCCGCAAGGGCGAGGCACTGCAGATGCTGCGCAATGCCGCCGTCATCGCCGTCGACAAGACCGGTACCTTGACCAAGGGACGGCCTGAACTGACCGACCTAGAAACCGCCGCAGGCTTCGACCGCGATACCGTTCTGGCACTGGTCGCCGCCGTCGAAACCCGCTCCGAGCATCCGATCGCCGAAGCAATCGTCGAGGCCGCAAAGACAAAGGGCCTGGCAATCGCCGAGCCGGCGAAGTTCGAGGCCATCCCCGGCTTCGGCGCCAGCGCCGAAGTCACGGGCCGCACCGTCCATGTCGGCGCCGACCGGCTGATGGCGCAGTTGAAGCTCGACGTTTCCGCTTTCGCCGAGCAGGCGACCCGCCTGGGTTCCGAAGGCAAGAGCCCGCTCTATGCGGCGATCGACGGCAAGCTTGCGGCGATCATCGCCGTTGCCGACCCGATCAAGGAGACGACGCCGCAGGCGATCCGCATGCTGCACGAGCTTGGCTTGAAGGTCGCGATGATCACCGGCGACAACCGCCGCACCGCCGAAGCCATCGCCGCCAAGCTCGGCATTGACGAGGTCATCGCCGAAGTCCTGCCCGACGGCAAGGTCGCAGCGCTGAAGAAGCTGAAGCAAGGCGGACGCGCGGTCGCCTTCGTCGGCGACGGCATCAACGACGCGCCGGCGCTGGCCGAAGCCGATGTCGGGCTGGCGATCGGCACCGGCACGGATGTCGCCATCGAAAGCGCCGATGTGGTGCTGATGTCCGGCGATCTGCTCGGTGTCCCGAATGCGATCGCACTGTCGAAGGCGACGATCCGCAACATCAAGGAGAACCTGTTCTGGGCCTTCGCCTATAATGTTGTGCTGATCCCGGTAGCAGCCGGCGCGCTCTATCCGGCCTACGGCCTGCTCTTGTCGCCGATCTTCGCGGCCGGCGCCATGGCATTGTCGAGCGTCTTCGTGCTCGGCAACGCGCTGCGGCTGAGGGCATTCCGCCCGGTCGCGGCAGGACGCGCGGCGTAAGATCGACATTCTCCCCGGCTTCCCGCCACAGCATGGCGGAAGCCGGGGAGAGCCCTTATATTCGAAGGGAATGGCCGCGAAGGCGGCTGCAAGGATGAAATCATGAATATCGGCGAAGCTTCACGCGCCTCCGGCGTCTCGACGAAAATGATCCGCTATTACGAGACGATCGGCCTCATTCCACAGGCCGACCGCAGCGAAGCCGGCTACCGCAACTATGGCGACAACGACGTCCATACGCTGCGCTTCATCCGCCGCTCGCGGGATCTCGGCTTCACCGTCGAGCAGATGGCCGACCTTTTGGCGCTGTGGCGCGACCGATCGCGTGCCAGCGGCGAGGTCAAGAAGATCGCCCTCGAACATGTCGAGATCCTGGAACGCAAGGCGGAGGAGCTGAAGGCGATGAGCCGGACGCTGAAGCATCTCGCGGCCCATTGCCATGGCGACGGACGACCGGACTGTCCTATTCTTGACGATCTGGCCGATGCCGGGAACACCCCAGCAAAGCAGGCGGAGCCCGCCCGTTTCGGCACGGCCGGCATCGATCCTGTTCGCAACCGCCGCCGCGGATGACGTGGTCCCATGCGCTTGGCAAAGTCTCACGCATTCGTGACGGTGCGAAGCGCAAGCGGCATTGACAGGAATCGCGGGCGTTTTTACGGATCGATTATGGAAAAGGTGCGAACCACATATCTGCGTTTGCTGATTGTGCTGAAGCTGGCAGTCATGCTGTCGCTGGCCCTGCTGCCCTATTCCACCGCATCCGGCATGACACATGCGGCCACGCACGGCTCGAAGCAGATCGAAGCGTCCTCAGACAACCCGATCCAGGCAGCGACCGAGCATTGCCCGAGCCTCGACAAGGGCAAGGTGAAGCCGACCCAGGATAGCGGCAAGGCCGACAAGAAGGATTGCTGCAAGACCTTCTGTGCCGCCGTTGCAGTCCTTGCCGATACCGGCGCTAGCCATCCCGTTTTCCCGCGCTCCATCCGCAACTTCGGACCGCAGCCGCAGCTGACCCCAGGTGAGCTCGACGGCCTACATCGCCCTCCAAAAGCCTGACTTTGTGAAGCCGTGACCGCTTCTGCATGTTGCCTTTTATCCTAGCCGATTGAAGGGCAAAAACATGCAGCAGAGCAAAGCGCTGTGGCCGCCTTTTGCGCGTCAACTGAAACGCGAGGCACCGTAGCACGGTCAGCGATGAGGCCCGCCCGGACCACTGCCGGTCGGTCGCCGACCTCTGCCATTCACATTTCAGGTTTGACCATGAAACGTTTGTTTTCCATGGCGCTCCTGCCCATCATTCTGGGCGGATGCGCTGCCACATTGCCTGCCGAGGTTTCAAGCCTTGGCGATCCCGCCGACGGCACCAGCGGAATTCGTAGCCTCCAGTATCGAAGCCCTGTTGTCGGCTATACCCACCGCGAGCCGATCGGCCCGAAGCCGTGGGGTCCATTGAACGACGCCCAATCGCCCAAGAAGGGGGACGCGTCATGATGAGCCGCAAGATCAAGCTGGCGGCGCTCATCGGCCTGCCGCTCGTGCTCGCCGGCTGCGCGACCAACGCAGAGTATTCGGCCAAGGACGCGGGTTTTACGACGGTGGATGCGAAGGTTGCGACAGCTGCGACCAAGAAAAGCGTCTGGATCCAAAACCGAGAACAGGCGGACAAGGTCAATGCCGAGGTCAAGGCGCTCTTGAAGCGCAAGACGATCGACGCTGACACCGCCGTTCAGATCGCGCTTCTCAACAACAAGGGTCTTCAAGCGACCTACGCCGATCTTGGCGATGCCTCGGCGGACGCCTGGCAGGCGACCCTTTTCCTTAACCCCACCGTCTCGATCGGCACGACCGGGATCGGCGCGCCGGAACTCGAAGCCTACCGCGCAATCGAGGGCCTGGTCACCACCAACATCCTGGCGCTGCTGACGCGCGACAAGACCATTGCCATCGCCGATGCCCGTTTTCGCCAGGCGCAACTTTCAGCAGCGCTCAGGACCCTGGAACTTGCCGCTGAAGCCCGTCGCGCCTGGATCGAGGCCGTCGCTGCTTGGGAAACCGTCGGACAGTTGAGCCGGGCCCAGATTGCTGCTGACGCCTCCTCGGAACTTGCCGCCAAGCTCGGTGAAACCGGTGCCATGGGCAAGGGCGCGCAGGCGCGGGAACATGTCTTCAATGCGGAACTTGCCGGACAGGCGGCCGAGGCGCGACTTGCCGCGCGGCTTGCCAAGGAGAACCTCACACGACGGATGGGCCTGTGGGGATCCGATGTCGACTACCAGGTACCGAACCGCCTGCCGGACCTGCCGAAGACGCTTGCCCGCAAGGATAGCATCGAGGCGGAGGCGCTGAAGCGACGCGTCGACTTGCAGATCGCCCGTCTCGATCTCGAGGCCGTCGCAAAATCCTACAAGCTGACCGAGGCGACCCGCTTCGTCACCGATCTGGAACTCGTCGCTGGTGCGGAAGCGGAACGGGAGCAAGAGGATCACGGCACCAAGGTCGAGACGACGGGCCAGTTCGAGCTCGAATTCGTCATCCCGATCTTCGACAGCGGCAACGCGCGCATGCGCAAGGCAGAGCTTGCCCACATGCGCTCGGCCAACCTGCTTGCCGAAAAGGCGGTCAACATCCGCTCCGAGGCGCGCTCCGCCTATGAGGCCTATCGCTCGCGCTACGATATCGCCCGCCACTATCGCAACAGCATCGTGCCGCTGCGCAGCAAGATCGAGGAGGAGGCGACGCTTAGCTACAACGGGATGATCACCAGCACCTTCGAACTGCTTGCCGACGTCAGGGCGAGGGTCGATTCGACCGTTCTCTCAGTCAATGCGAAACGCGATTTCTGGCTCGCCGACAGCGATCTGATGACGGCGATCCACGGTGGCGGATCAGGCGGAGCAGCCGAAGCAACGGCCGCCCCCGCGACGGCGGAAGCCGGCGCTGCAGGGCATTGAGAAGGAATAGGATCATGTTCAACAGAAGACACTTCCTTGGTGCAGGCGCGGCTCTCGTTTCCACCGCCGCATGGGCGCAAACCTCCAACTCCGGCCTGCCCGAAGCGGCAAGCATGGACAATGCCGCGACCCAGAAGCCGCTGGTGCCGACGAGCGGACCTGACTACAACCCGGTCGTCACCCTCAACGGCTGGACACTGCCACACCGCATGAACAACGGCGTCAAGGAATTTCACCTCGTCGCCGAGCCGGTCGAACGCGAAATGGCCGACGGTATGACCGCCTATCTCTGGGGTTACAACGGCCAGTCGCCGGGTCCGACGATCGAGGCGGTCGAAGGCGACCGCGTTCGGATCTTCGTCACCAACAAGCTGCCGGAACACACCACCATCCACTGGCACGGCATGATCCTGCCCTCGGGCATGGATGGCGTGGGCGGACTGTCGCAGCCGCACATCCCCTCGGGCAAGACCTATGTCTACGAGTTCGACCTCGTGAAGTCGGGCACCTTCATGTACCATCCCCACGCCGACGAGATGGTGCAGATGGCCATGGGCATGATGGGCTTCTTCGTGGTGCATCCGAAGGACCCGGACTTCATGCGCGTCGACCGCGACTTCGTGTTCCTGCTCAACGCCTACGACATCGATCCCGGCACCTACGTGCCGAAGATCATGGAGATGACCGACTTCAACATGTGGTGCTGGAACAGCCGGATCTTCCCCGATATCGACCCGCTGGTCGTGTCCAAGAACGACCGGGTGCGGGTGAGGGTCGGAAACCTCACCATGACCAACCATCCGATCCACATGCACGGCTACGATTTCGAGGTAACCTGCACCGATGGCGGCTGGGTGCGGCCGGAGGCGCGGTGGCCGGAAGTGTCGATCGACATCCCCGTCGGCGCCATGCGCGCCTACGAATTCGACGCAAAGTATGAGGGCGACTGGGCGATCCATTGCCACAAATCGCACCACACGATGAATGCGATGGGCCACGATATCCCGACCTTCATCGGCGCCGACAAGACATCGGTCGCGGCGAAGATCCGCAAGGTCAAGCCCGACTACATGCCCATGGGAACGGCCGGCATGGCCGACATGGGCGAAATGGAAATGCCGCTCCCCGACAACACGATCCCGATGATGACCGGCTGGGGTCCGCACGGCGCGTTGGAGATGGGCGGAATGTTCTCGGTGGTGAAGGTGCGCGAAGGCATCTCCGCCGGCGATTACAGCGATCCCGGCTGGTACGAGAACCCGCCGGGAACACAAGCCTGGGAGTGGACCGGCGAACTGCCGGAAGCAACGCGGGCAAAGGGTGCCAAGACCGTGATCACGCCGAAACCATGAAGCAACGGCTGACCACGATGAATTCTCTCAATTCCACCAGGAACCATACGATGAAGAAAACAGCATTCGCTCTGGCGCTCGTTGTCGCCTCTGCCTTCTCCGCCCAGGCGCTCGCATCGGGCAGCCACGCGGGCGGCCACGACAAAGTGTCCGTCGGCGAGCCCGGTGACAGCAAGAAGGCGACGCAGACGATCCGCGTCACGATGAAGGAAACCGACGACGGCAAGATGATCTTCACCCCGGCGACCATCAAGGTGCGTCAGGGCCAGACCGTTCATTTCGCGATCAAGAATGCCGGCGAATTGGCCCATGAATTCGTTCTCGACGACAAGGCGACGATCCAGGAACACAAGATCACCATGGAGAAGTTCCCCGACATGGAGCACGACGACCCGAACGCCATCCGGCTCGAGCCCGGCAAATCCGGCGACATCTACTGGACCTTCACCAATGACGGCACCTTCGAGTTCGCCTGCCTGGTGCCCGGCCACTACGACGCCGGCATGCACGGTCCGCTCTACGTCGTGAAGAAGTAATCCCCGATCATAGAAAAGGATCTGACCATGAAGACCGTAGGTACATTCTTCGCAGCGCTTGCGCTCGCTGCCTCCGCCGCCGCCTTTGCCCTTCCCGCACACGCGGCGGAGTTCACCAAGGGCGTCGTCAAGAAAATCGATACCAAGGCCAAGAAGGTGACGATCGATCATGAAGACCTGAAGAACCTCGACATGCCGGCCATGACCATGGTGTTCCGCGTTGGCGACGATGCGGTGCTTGCCAAGCTCAAGGAAGGCGCCTCGATCGAATTCGTCGCCGACCGGGTCAACGGCAAGCTGACCGTGACCGAAGTCAAGTAAGCTGCGACAAACGGCCCGGGTCGAAATCACGCCGCCCGGGCCGGCACGATGCTATAGTCAGGCAGAACCGGAAAGGAGCGTCCAATGGACGTGTTACGTAGACATTTCGTAGCAGGCGCAATCGCAGGCATCACCCTCTTTGCGACAGCCGCCGCGGCTGCGGCCGGCACCATGGCCATCTACAAGGATCCGCAATGCGGCTGCTGCGAGCAATGGGCCGAGGCGATGGAGGCGGCCGGCTACAAGGTCGAGGTGCACGACGAGGCCGATATGTCGGCGATCAAGACGCGCTTCGCGGTGCCCGCCGACGTGGAAGGCTGCCATACGGCAGTAGTCGACAGCTACGTCATCGAGGGGCATGTGCCGCTGGAAGCGGTTCGCAAGCTTCTCTCTGAGCGGCCCGATATCGCCGGCATCGCCGTGCCCGGCATGCCCGCAGGCTCGCTCGGCATGGGCAATGACCCGCAGGCGTCCTACGACGTCTATACGATCGCCAAGGCAGGCGCCCAGTCGACGGTCTACTATCAGGTCCGTCCGGCGAATTAGGGCATTGGCTGCAAAGCGGCAGCGCTTCGGCCCCGAAGCGCCTCGCAAGCACGAAACCTGGGCGCTTCCTCTTTCGTCGGAAGCGTCTGGCCCCCAATGAAGCTCAGCCTCGCAGGAAGCTAGCGCTTCTCCAGTTCGACCGTGGATCCCAGCGCCTGCGGCTCCCCGACCTCGACGGCGTGCCCATCCGGATCATAGAAACGGAACACGCGCTGCCCCCAATCCTGCCGTTCGACCGGATGGATCAGTTCCACATGGGGCGCGACGCGTGCGAAAGCTGCGTCGACATCATCGTGTTCGAAATACAGGAGCAGGTTTCCTCGCCCATAGGGTTCCGCCGAGGCGAGTTCTTCCCGCCAGACTGTTCGCTCGAGCGAGCGGCCTTCGTGGACGGCAAAGCCGCTCTCGAAGAGGACGAAGTTTCCGAAGTCCTCGCGAACTGTCAGGCCGAGCGTCTTCTCGTAGAATTCCCGCGACCGGGCGATGTCGTGGACGAAAGGGATCGGATTGACGAAGCGCATGGACTTCCTTTCGCGAAGACTGCCGCTCGGACCAAAGCTTGCCTAAAGTTTTCACGTTGAAAGATGGCAAAGAGAATGCCGTTCGCGAAGCCCTCTCGGGCTCGGCCGTTTCATGGTAGCGCGCCTGTTTGCGATCTCTACGCGGTCAGACCACCTGCCAAGTGCCATCGTCGCTGCGCGCGAGCATCGGGGTCTGGAACACCCCCACGACGCGTTCCGGCCAATAAGGCGCGAGGTTGGCGAGCGGCTGTCGCCAGCGCTCGGTCTGCAGCATGGCGGCGCCGATCGCGACCGGCTCGATGCCGCAAGCCTCCATCAGGGTCAGCCCGGCCAGGATCGACGTGCCGCTCGATATCACGTCGTCGATCAGCGCGACACGTCGCCCCTCGAGCAGTGGAAGCATGCGCGGATCGACGTAGAGCCGCTTCTTCTGGTCCGGCGTCGTGATCGAGGAGAGCGGCACCGACAGGTCGTCGACATACCAGAATTTTCTTGATGTACCGAGCGGCACGTAGCGGCTATGGCCGAGCTTGCGCGCAACGGCAGAAGTAAGCGTCAGGCCCAATGTCGGGAGACCGGCCACGACATCGGGCTCGAAGGCGGCAAGCTTTGCCGCAAGTTCGGTGGCCAGCGCATCTTCCACCGCAAAGCTCGCCTGGTTGACGATCAGCGAGGCGAGCGCGTGCCTGCCATCCGAGAGCGGCCGGATCGGCAGCAATATCTGGCGGCCGTCGCCGAGCGTTGCCGGGAAGAAATCGCGATAACCCGCCTGAATGCCGAAACTTTTCGGCGGGTAGACCTCCTGCCAGAAGTCGTGAGGCTGCATCGGTTCCGTCCTCGTCTGCGCATTTCGCCCGGATTGAAAGGCGACCCAAAAAGCCGGTTCGCTGTTCTGATCCCGGTGGTTTTCGTCTATACCGTTTGCGACTTCGATCAAACCGAAAGGGCACCGTGCAGCGAGCAAAGCGCGCGGAATTCACAAGCCCTTCGCCAGATGAACCACGGGAATACCTGAACATGCGCCTGCCAGACGGAATTGCTGACGACCTCGCCTTCCTCACGGACTTCCGTCGCGATCTGCATGCCCATCCGGAACTCGGGTTCGAGGAGGAGCGCACCAGCGACCTCGTTGCCAAATGGCTCGAGGCCGCCGGGCTAAAGGTCCATCGAGGCTTGGGAAAAACCGGCGTCGTCGGCACCCTGCAAGTGGGCAACGGCACGCGCTCGATCGGTCTTCGCGCCGACATGGACGCACTCGCCATGCCCGAAATCGCCGACCGACCCTACAAGTCCCGCGAAGCCGGCAAGATGCATGCCTGCGGCCATGACGGCCACACCACATTACTGCTCGGTGCCGCCCGCCATCTGGCAAAGACCCGCAATTTCTCAGGCACCGTTCATTTCATTTTCCAACCGGCCGAGGAAGGCCGCGGCGGCGCGAAGCGCATGGTCGAGGAAGGGCTGTTTCAGCGTTTTCCCTGCGACGCCGTCTACGGTCTGCACAACATGCCCGGCCTCGATCCGGACGAAATCGCCGTCGTCGCCGGGCCGCAGCTCGCCTCCTCGGACAGCTGGCGTCTGACCTTCCGCGGTGTCGGAACCCACGGTGCCAAGCCGCATCTCGGCCGCGACCCCGTAACGGCGGCCGGTACCTTCCTTGCCTCGCTGCAGTCGATCGTCGGCCGCGTCGTCGATCCCTTGCAACCGGCCGTCGTCAGCGCCTGCTCCGTGCGTGCCGGCGACCCAAAAGCACTGAACGTGATCCCCGACATCGTGGAAATCGGCGGCACCGCCCGCGCCTATACACCCGAAGTGCGCGACCAGCTCGAAACCGAGATCGGACGACTGGCCCGGGGCACGGCGGAAATGTACGGGATTGCGGTCGACTACGAATTCGAGCGCCGCATCCCACCCGTCGTCAACGATGGCGATGCGACCGCCCGGGCGCTGAAGGCGGCCCAAGCCGTCTTCGGCAAAAAGACCCGCACGGCATTTCCGCCCTCCACCGCCGGCGACGATTTCGCCTTTTTCGGGCTCGAAGCTCCGGGCTGCTATGTGTGGCTCGGCAACGGCCCCGCCGTCGACGGCGCGCTGCATCACAACACCGCCTATGATTTCAACGACGCCGCGATCGGCCCGGGCGTTGCCTTCTGGTCGACGCTGGTGGAGCAGGAGCTGCCGCGCGCCGAATAGCGCGCGCCAGCCCGGGCGCGTGGCCGCAAATCACCCGAAGATGCGCAATTTCAGGGGCTTGTATCAGTTCTCTGAACGGAGAAGTGATCTGTCCCATTGGAGCTGAGAGCGGATCGCACAGGCGGCTTAAACCGAGCTGACCGCGCGAGTTACACCTCAAAGCACTTCCAATATCGGGCTTTCCATCAGTTTGCCGATTGCGACATCGGCGATGCCGCGGTCGGTCTGGTGCGGTCCGGCGTTGCAGGCGAGCGTCGCGCCAAAACAGGCCTTGAAGACCAGATAGGGTGGCTGCCAATCCACAATGCGGCCAACAGCATCGCGAAGTTCTGCGAAGCCGGCAGCTATCTCCGCGAGCGGCTGTTCCGAAACCAACCCGCAAATCGGTAGCGGCAGGAGAACGTCAACCTTGCCGCCGGACGCGACGGCCATGCCGCCGCCGGCGGCGATCACCGCATTGGCCGCCACAGCCATGTCTGCAGCGTTGCCACCGAAGACGGTGAGGTTGTGGCTGTCGTGCGAGACCGTGGTGGCGAAGGCCCCGCGCCAGGCGCCCCAACCCGAAAGCAAGCCGACGCGTGGCCGGCTGTCAGCGCGCCCGTGGCGGTGCGCGACTGCGATCACCGTAGTCCCCTCGGGCGGCACGACGAAGCCGCCTTCCACCTCGGCAACTGCTTCGGCCCATTGGGTGAAACGCGGGCGATCGATGGTCGCGACGCGCACCTTCGTTCCGGCAGCGCAGATGCGGAAATCGGCCTCTGCGAGCGGTGCAATTTTCATCGTGCCGTATAACGGCGCGACATCGATGTCAGTCAGCGGCTCGATCATGTCACCGCTCTTCGCGATGACCTTGCCGTCGACGATCACCGTGCGCGTGCGGAACTCGCTCAGGTCCTCGAAGACCACGATATCCGCCCGGCGTCCGGGCGCAACGAGCCCCAGATCGTGCCGGCCGAGCCGGACGGCACCGTTGAGCGTCGCCGCCCGTAGCGCCCATTCGGCGGGCAGGCCGTAGCGGACCAACCGGCGGACGACATCATCAAGGCCGCCAGCGCGGGCGAGATCGTCCGGAAAGACGTCGTCGGTACAGAGCGTCACCGTCTGAGGAAGATGGCCTAGGGCATTGAGGGTATTGACGAACTCAGGCAACAGGTGATCGTGCGAGCCGCGCAGTTCAATCGACAACCCTGCTCTCAGCTTCGCCATCAGATCGTCGCCGGACACGAGCTCGTGGTCGGAGCTGACGCCTGCGGTGACGAACGCCTGAAGGTCGGTGCCGGCAAGGCTGCGCGCATGGCCGTTGACCGGCTTGCCGGCGGCGAGCCCGGCCTGGACGATAGCGCTGATGCGCGCCTCGCCGTCGATGACGCCGCGCATGTTCATCATCTCGGCAATGCCGCCGATTTCCGGCCAGCTCAAAATGTCGGCGATGATGCCCGCGTCGAAATCGGCGCCGGCCAGTTCCAGACCCGGCGCCGACGGTACGCTGGACGGCGCCAGCAGAACGGTGCGCAGCGGCAGATCGCGAATGGCATCCGCAGCCCACCGCACTCCAGCGACACCGTTGACGTTGCCGAACTCATGCGGGTCCCAGACAACGGTCGTGACACCACGCGGCAGCACCGCGTTGGCATAGGTCGCCGGTGTCACCATCGAACTTTCGACATGCATATGCGTATCGATCAGGCCAGGTGAAACGAAGGCACCGCCCGCATCGATGATATCAGCCGCGTCGCTGCGCGTGCCGGGCTCGTGCACGCTCGCGATCAACGATCCGACCAGACCGATATCGGCCGGACGAAGCTCGCCGGTGACCACGTCGACCAGCGTCCCGCCTTGTATCAGGATGTCGAAGGGTTGCTCACCGCGCGCTGCGGCCACCGCGCGGGTCCGGAGCGCCGCATCGGCCAGGTCCTGAGGCTGCAGCACGGAGTTCATTTCTGCGCTTCTTTCATCAACGCACCCAGGATCTGGGCCCGCGTCGTCTCGACGTGTGCGTCAACGGCGTATTCGGCATTGAAGGTCGCATGGCTCGCGCGGGTTTCGACGACGGTACGCCCTCGCGTCAGGGATCCGCCAAGCTCGACATCGATACGTGCGCTCTTAAAGGAGACTGCGCCGGGGTTGACGAAGGCGACGGCGGCTGAGGGGTCATAGATCGCCATGCCCGGGCGTCCACGGCTGGTACCGATCGAGATGTATCCGGCAAGCAGATCGGCGATCAGCGCGGCATTGACGCCGCCGGCCGAGCGGATCGGCGCAACGTCGTCCGGATAGGCAAAGACCTTGCGGCAGAGATCGAGATCGACCATGCGCAGCGGCAGGCCGTGCGCGAGCACGATGGCAAGCGCCTCCGGATCGGCAAAGGCGTTGAATTCGGCGGAGGCTGTGTGGTTGCCGCTGGTGACGCCGCCGCCCATCCAGGTAAGGTCGGTGATGCGCGCGGCAAGGTCCGGGCGGGCAAGGCAGAGGGCGCCAAGGTTGGTGAGCGGCCCGAGAGCGAGAATGCGCTTTGGCCCTTCCTGTTCCAACCAGGCTGAGAGAGCAGCGAAAGCGTCGCTTTGCGGCAGTGCATCGGCTCGCGGCAGCGTCAGCCCGGCGGTCGGCATGCCGGCCTCGCCGAGAATACGTTCGGCAGTCTCAAGCCTGCCAAGCACTGGCGAGGCGCGGCCCTCATGGATGGGGAAGTTCCAGCCGAAGGCGAGCGCGGCACTGGCGGCGTTGCGCTTCACCTGTTCGATCGGCGTGTTGCCGAAGACGAGCGAAACGCCGTCGATTTCTTCAGCGGCATGAAGGACGACAAGCACCGCGGCGATGTCGTCGAAGCCCATGTCCGTATCGATCCAGACACCCATATGACGTCAACCGAACTTCTTGAGGCGCGCAGCCTTGTCGACCGGGAGATCGAAGGCAATCGTAGAGCCGGTTTCGCGCGCCGCCAATGCGGCATCTTCCTCGGCCTTGATGGCACCGAGCGGCGTATCGAGCAGGTATTCGCGCGTGCTGCCGGAGAAAGAGGCTCCGCGCACGGTGCCTTGGAAAGGACCTGAACCAAGGGTCACCATGCGCGGACGCCACGCAAGCCCTGCCGTGTCAGGCGGCAGGGATCCGGAAAGATCGATCGGGCCGTTGCCGACCGCAAGCTTGCCGCCCTCGACGGCAAAGATGTTCTCGAAGCCGACGAAATCGGCGACGAAGCGCGAGATCGGGCGGTTGTAGATATCCTCGGGCGTGCCGATCTGCTCAATCGCGCCGTTGAGCATGACGACGATCCGATCCGCCAGCGACAGGGCTTCGCCCTGGTCGTGGGTGACGAAGATCATCGTGACGCCGGTTTCCTTCTGGACGCGCTGCAATTCCGTTCGCATTTCGAGGCGCAGGCGGGCGTCGAGGTTCGACAGCGGCTCGTCGAGAAGCAGCACCTTCGGCTCCATGACCATCGAGCGCGCCAGCGCCACGCGCTGCTGCTGGCCGCCCGAGAGTTCGCCCGGCTTACGGGCGGAGAACTTCGAAAGCCCGACCGACTTCAGCCCGGCCGTTACCTTGCTCTCGATCTCTGTCGCCGGCAGCTTCTTCAGCCGCAGGCCGAAGGCGACGTTTTCGAACACGGTCAGGTGCGGGAACAGTGCATAGGACTGGAAGACTAGACCGACGGAGCGCTTGTTTGCGGAGACCCGAGTGATATCGGCACCGTCGAGCCTGATGGCACCGGAGGCCGGCGTCAGCAGGCCGGCGATCGAGCGCATCGTCGTCGTCTTGCCGCAACCGGACGGTCCGAGGAACGCCACGAGTTCGCCCTTGCGGATCGAAAGGTCGAGATCCTTCACCGCAACGGTATCGCCATAGGCGAGCGTCAGTTTTTCAAGGCTGAGGAAGGCGGCGTCAGACATAGCGAGAGAATCCCAGGAAGCGTTCGGCAAGGAAGACGATGCCGATGGACATGAAGGCGAGCAGTGCCGAGAGGGCGGCGACCGACGGATCGTAGGTGATCTCCATGTAGGAGAGCATGTCGATCGGCAGCGTGCGCACGCCGGGGCCGGAAAGGAAGAGCGATACCGGCACCTGGTTGAAGCTCGTGACGAAGCCGAGGATGAAGGCGGCCAAGATGCCGCTGCGGATGTTCGGCATCACCACGCGGAAGAAGGCGCCGGCGCGCGAGGAGCCGAGCAGCACGGCCGCCTCCTCGATGTCGGAGCGCAGGTTGTTGAGGCTCGCCGAGACCACCCGCACCGCATAGGGCAGAACCAGCGCCGTATGCGCGAGAAACAGGGTCAGCGTGATGTTGAAACCGAAGGGCACGACGATGTAGCGCAGCAGCGCCAGGCCGACGATGATGCCCGGCACAATGATCGGCAGCGACACGATCGTGCGGATGGTTTCGCCGAACGGCAGCTTGTAGCGTGAAAGCGCATAGGACGCGGGAACGCCAAGCACAAGCGCCGCAGCCGTACCGCCGATCGCCAAAAGCATCGAGATCGCGAAGCTCTCGCGGAAGCTCTCGACAGTGAAGACCTTGGCGACCCATTTGAGCGAGAAGCCCTGCGGTGGGAAGGCCAGCGTCTCGCCGCCTGAAAGCGAGGCGGCGACGATGATGAAGAACGGCCCTATCAGGAAGCCAATCACCAGGAAGAGCACAAGGGGTGAAAAGACGCGGGGTGTCATCGCTTGTTCCTCGCGGTGGCAAGCCGTTTCAAAAGAAGATTGGCGGCAAAGCTCATGACGATCAAAATGAAGGCGATGACGCTGGCTGCGACGAAATCGTTGGCGACGGTGACGCGCTGGTAGAGCAGCGTTTCGAGCATCAGCACCTTGGAACCGCCGAGGATCGCAGGCGTGATGTAGGCCGTCAGCGAGCCGGTGAAGACCAGCGTGCCGCCGATCACAAGGCCCTCTTTGGTGAGCGGCAGGATCACCTTGAAGAACACCTGGAACCAGTTGGCGCCAAGAACACGCGCCGCAGGAATTGCATCCTTCGGCATGTTCTCAAGCGCGCTGATCAAGGACAGGATCATCAGCGGCAGGAAGAGCTGAAGGAGACCGATGAAGACGGCCGTTTCGGTAAAGAGAAAGCGGATCGGCTCATCCGAGAGGCCGACCAGTTGCAGCGCCTGGTTAACGATGCCGGTGCGGCCGAGGATGACGATCCAGGCATAGGTGCGGGCAACCGACGAGATCATCAGCGGCAGCACGACGAGGCCGATCATCTGCCCCTTGTTGCGCGGCGTCAGATTGACGATGGCAAAGGCCGCGGCATAGCCAATGACCGCCGAAACAGCGGTGACCATCAGACCAAGTCGGAAGGTACGCAGGAAGACGGTGCGGTTCAGCGGATCCGAGAAAAAGGTCGTATAGGCCGACAGCGACCAGCTGTCGGCGTTGCGAAAGCCTTCCGCCAGCAGGATCACCACCGGCGCAAGAAAGACGATCGCCGCAAAGACCGCTGCGGGCAGAGCGAGCGCCAGGGCTTCGGCGCGGTTCTGAAACATCCTTCTTCCTTTCAAGGCATCAAGTAGAGCGGCCTGCCCGTCCCGGTGGCCGTGGCTCCACCGGCCGAAAAGTTCGGCCGATGGAGTTCAGTTGTTTGGCTTACTGGCCGACCTGCGCGTTCCACTCCGACAGCCACGCTTCGCGGTTGTCGAGGGCAACAGCCGAGGGGATCAGCTTCAGGTTCTTCACCGTCTCTTCGCCGTAGGTCAGGTTCTCGGCGATCTCCGGCGAAACCTTGACGTCCTTGTTGGCCGGGCTGTCGACCAGCTTTTCGGCGAGCGCCGTCTGGATTTCGGTCGAGAGCCAGAAATCCATGAACTGAAGCGCCAAGTCCTGGTTCTTGCCGCCCTTGGTCAGCACCATCACATTCATGCCGCCGGTCTGGCCTTCCTTCGGCGTTGCCCACTTGATTGGCAGGCCGAGCTTGGTGAAGCCTTCCCAAGAGAAGCGGCCGATCGGTGCGGCCCAGATCTCTTCCTGCTGCATCAACTGCACGAGCTGCGAAGACTTGACGTAGAAGGTGACGATGTCGTCCTTCTTGGCACCGACGGCGGCAATCGCTTCCTTGAGGTCCGGCGTATTCTTGCCGATGGCCTCGCCAACCATGTAGAGCGCCGGCGGGCCTTGGTTGGTCGTGACGTTCGGGAAGGCGACGTGGCTGGCGTTCTTCTCGTCGAGCAGATCGGCCCAGGAATTCACTTCCATCTTGTCCGAGCGATAGACGATCGAGGTTGCGTAGAAGGTGTAGCCGACGCTCATGCCGTCGCCGTTCGGATCCTTGGCAAGGTCATAGAGCTTGTTGAAGTTCTGGAGCTTCGAGGTGTCGATCTTTTCGATCAGGTCAGCGCGCGAAGCCGAGAGCGCGTCGGCCATCGAAACGACGGCCATGTCGACAACCGGGCTTGCCTTGTTGGCTTCCATCTTTGCCAGGCGCTCGACGCTGTTGCCGGTTTCGACCACCAGCTTGCAACCGCACTTCTGCTCAAACGGCGTGTAGACAAGCTCCTTGAATGCGTCCTGGGCAAAGCCGTAGACGGAAATTGTGAGCGTCTTTTCCTGAGCAGACGCGGCAGGGGCGACGAGCAAGAGCGCGCTCGAGGCAAGCAGGAACTTCTTCATGACTGGTGTCCTCCTTCGGTGACGGATGTGGCTGCGGTGGCAGTGGTATGAACGGGTTGAAGCGCGGGCGGTGCGGCGGCCGATTGCCTGACGACCAGATGCATCGGCACTTTCGACTTCTCGGCCGTGACCGGTGCGCCGATCTCGGGATCGAACGGATCGCGCTCGCGGATCGCCTTGACGAGCGCGGCAACGGCAATCGCGGCAATCTCGGTCATGTCCATGCGCGCGGTCGTGAGCGCTGGAGTGATAACCGGCGACCAGATCAGATCGTCAAAACCGGTCACGCTCGCCTTTTCCGGAACATTGATGCCGGCGCGCTGCAATTCGGTCAGTGCCCGGAGCGCATGGAGATCGGAGATGCAGGCAAACGCGGTGTAGCCTTCCGCCACCTTCCCGGCGAGCCCGAGCGGACAGCCCTTTCCGGACACTTTCTCCAAGGGCTCGATCCAGAGCGTGTCGGTATGAAGCCCTTGGCCGAAGACGGAGCGGATGCCGCCGGCGCGGTCGTTCTGCACGTTCGAGGCGGGATTGTTGCCGATGATCAGCACGCGCCGGTGCCCGAGCGCCTTCAGGTGCTCGGCGATCTGCTGGCCGCCACCCCAGTGGTCGGCGGCAACCGTGTTGCCGGGCGTCGAGGGCGTATCGATGACGGCAACCGGACAGCCGACATCGGCGACGCGGGTACCGCGCCGCGGCACGATCACCAGGCCGTCGACGTCGCGGTCGATCAGCCGCTCGATCGCCTTGGTCTGGGTCGAGACGTCGCCGCGCGAGTCCGCAATCAGCACGCCGTAGCCCGACGACGAGGCGGCAAGCTCGATCGCCTGGGCGATCTGGGGGAAGAGCGGATTGGCGATATCGGGAAGAACGAGACCGATGACGCCGGTGCGACCGGTCCTGAGCGCCCTGCCCGCCTGGCTCGGTACGTAACCGAGCTCGGCCGCGGTCGCGCGGATCTTCTCCACCATTTCGGCAGACACGCGGCCCTTGCCGGAGAGCGCGTTCGAAACCGTGGCTGCGGACACGCCGAGCGCTCTGGCAATCCTCGTTAGTTTTGGTCCGGAACGCGCCAAAATCCGTGGTTTCCGCTATCGCATGATTAAACGATTAATCATGCGATATATCAGAATCTCCTGGGTGTCGAATCCTTTTGTCGACGTGTTGCATTTTGCAATTTTCGAGGGAAAATCGTCATGAATAACAATCGACGTCCCCCCTTATTCCAAGCCGGCAATCCTGCATAAAGCTTATGGAGAAGACCGTTCAAAATCAGAGTTGGGTGGCGGCCCAATTCGCCGGAACCAAACTGGTCCGTGAAGGCTCCCTGATATATCTCGAAAGTGCGCCGGACGACGGAAGGCGAAATACGCGTATGCCCATCCGCCACGGCCGCGGGTACAATTTTCAACTTCGACGGACAAAAGAAACCAATTTTCCCACTAAATTACTAGGGAATAAGTATGATGCATCGCAATCATCCGGTGCGTACATTCGGGTGGCGACGCGATCCGCGTGACAGGCACAATGCAGGAGTTTGGGACATGACTGGCACTATCATCGGTTTTGGCAAGACCGCGGGACAAGCCCGCCGCGCACGAGGGGCAACTCTGGCTGCCGCCACACTGGCGCTCGCTCTGTCGACGAGCACAGCCGTCTTCGCCGAGGACGCCAAGTTTGACCCCAACGCCTCGATCACCATCGGCTCGCTCTACGAGCCGCAGAACCTCGACAACACCGCCGGCGCCGGCCAGGGCATCAACGAAGCCTTCAACTGCAATGTCTATGAAGCGCTGTTCACGCTGACCGATGCGGGCGACGTCCAGCCGGGTCTGGTCGCCGAGCAGAGCGTCAGCGAAGACGGCCTTACCTACACGTTCAAGCTTCGCCCTGGCGTTGCCTTCCATTCCGGCGACCCGCTCACCGCAGCCGACGTGAAGTACAGCATCGAGCGCGTGACCGCCGAGCAATCCAAGAGTTCGCGCAAGAAGAGCCTTTCGACGATCAGCGCGATTGAGACGCCCGATGACCAAACCGTCGTCGTCAAGCTGTCCGCACGCTCGATCTCGCTCCCCTACAATCTGAGCTACGTCTGGATCGTCAACGATGCGGCAAAGGACCTGAACGCCAGCGAAGACGGCACCGGCCCCTATCGCCTCGACGAATGGCGCCGCGGCTCGTCGCTGGCATTGACCCGCAACGACAAATATTGGGGCACAGCACCGACCAATGGCGAAGTCGTCTTCCAGTACTTCACCGACGCAACCGCACTCAACAATGCGCTTCTGACCGGCGCGGTCGACATCATCACCAGTGTCCAGAGCCCGGACTCGATCGCCCAGTTCAAGGACAATCCTGACTTCACCGTAACCGCCGGCCAGTCGACCACCAAGCAACTGCTTGCCTTCAACGACCGCGTCGCCCCCTTTGACAACGTCAAGGTCAGGAAGGCGATCGCCCGCGCCATCGACGACAAGAAGTTGCTGACCTCGATCTGGGGCGAGTACGGCACGCTGATCGGCTCCTTCGTGCCGCCGACCGATCCCTGGTACGTGGACCTCACCGCCGTCGACACCTATGACGTCGAAAGCGCCAAGGCGCTCCTGAAGGAAGCAGGCTTTGCCGATGGCTTCACCTTCAAGCTCGACACGCCGAACTACGACCCGCACCCGATCGTCGCCCAGTTCATCCAGAGCGAACTCGCCAAGGTGAACATCAAGGTCGAGATCAACGTGATCACCGCCAACGAATGGTACACGAAGGTCTACAAGGCACATGATTTCCAGGCGACGCTGCAGGAGCACGTCAACCACCGCGACATCGTCTTCTACGGCAACCCGGACTTCTACTGGGGTTACAACAACCCCAAGGTTGTCGACCTGATCAAGGCCTCGGAAGCCGCCGCCAACACCGACGAGCAGACCGCCAAGCTCAAGGAAGCCAACACGATCATCGCCGAGGATGCCGCCAGCAACTGGCTCTATCTTTATCCGCAAATCGTCGTTTCGAGCTCGGCTGTGTCAGGCTACCCGGTGAATGGTCTGAACTCGCAGTTCTTTGCCTACGGCATCAAGAAGAGCGAGCAGTAAGCGAAACGACTTCCGCTTTTCGCGGCAATGAAGAGCCCCCGGATCCAATCCGGGGGCTTTGCGTTCCGCAAGCTTGCTTGGCCTCGCCCGAGCCGTTTCGGCCAGTCCGATACAGGCCACACTAAAATAGAGCCGCCGCTCTAGCCTCCCTCTCCGTTTTGATGCAAAAGCCAACTTCTCTGATCGCGGGACCCCGTGAGAAGAAAGGAATGCAGCCATTCTCACCTATCTCGTCCGCCGCTTTGCCATCCTCATCCTGTCGCTGCTGATCGCGGCGGTGGTGCTGTTCGTGTTGTTGCGCCTGCTCCCCGGCGACCCGGCCAATGCGCTTCTGTCCGTCGGCGCCGATGCCGCGCAGATCGAAAAGGCTCGCGAGCAGGTCGGTTCGAACCTGCCGCTCTGGCAGCAGTTCCTTCGTTTTGCCGGCAGCCTCGCCCGCTTCGATCTCGGCACCTCCTTCGTCAGTGGCAAGCCCGTGATCGAGGAGATCGCCGCGCGGCTGACGGTCACCGTACCGCTGGCGCTGATGGGCTTCCTGCTGTCCATTCTGATCGCGGTGCCGCTCGGCATTCTCTCGGCCGTCAAGGCCGACCGCTGGTATGGCGGATTGATCTCGACGGTCTCGCAGCTCGGCATCGCCATTCCGGTCTTCTGGGTCGGCATCCTGCTCGTCACTGTCTTTGCCGTCACCTTCCGGCTGTTTCCATCAGGCGGCTTTCCCCGCCGCGGCTGGCAGAATGAGGGACAGGTGCTCTATGCGCTGGCGCTGCCTGTTTTGACGATCGGGCTCGTCATGGGCGCATCGCTGCTGCGCTACGTGCGTTCGGCGACACAGGATGTTCTCGGCAGCGATTACCTGCGCACCGCGCGCGCCCTCGGCGCCAGCTTTCCTGAAGCGCTTGTTCGCCACGGCATCCGCAACGGCGCCGTGCCGATCGTCTCCATTCTCGGCATCGAGCTTGCCACGACCCTGCTCGGCGCCGTCGTCATCGAGCGTGTCTTCGCGCTGCCGGGTCTCGGCTCGATGCTGCTGCTCGCGATCGAGCAGCGTGACTATCCCAACGTCCAGGGCGTGCTGTTCATCTCGACGCTACTGGTGCTGCTGATCGGCTTTGGCGCCGATCTTACCCAGCGGCTGATCGATCCGCGCCTGCGCGAGCGCGCCGTTGGAGGCAGCGCATGAGCCCGGTCGAGACGTCGGTATCCAGACGGGAGCAACGGCACTCTCTTGCCCTCACCCTCGGGCTCGCGCTCGTCGGCATCAATCTGCTCGTCGCCCTGCTCACGCTGTTCTGGACGCCGTACGATCCTTTGAACGCCTCCGGTGGCCGACTGGAAGCGCCATCGCTCCTGCACTGGCTCGGGACCGACCGGCTGGGGCGCGACCTGCTCACGCAACTGATGATCGGTGCGCGAACGGCGCTTCTTGTCGGCACCGGCGCCGTTGCGATCGGCGCGACGGTCGGCGTCAGTCTCGGCGTTCTCGCCGCCTTTGCAACACGCCTTGCCGACGACGTGATGGCCGCGACGCTCGATATCCTGATCGCCTTCCCGACCCTGCTTCTGGCCATGTTGGTGGTCGCGGCAAGCGACAGCGCCAGTCTGTGGACGGCAATCCTGGCCCTTGGCCTCGCGATCTCCGCAACCGTCGCTCGGCTGACCCGCATCCTCGCCAAACGGGTGCTGCGCCAGGACTATATCGTCGCCTCGCGAACATCGGGAACCTCTTGGGCCGGCGTCGTTTTTCGCCACGTGCTTCCCAATATCTGGCCGACGCTCTCGGTCAATTTCGCTTTGCAGTTCGGCCTTGCCGTCATCGCCGAGGCGTCGCTCTCCTATCTTGGTCTCGGCGCACCGCCGCCAAACGCCTCCTGGGGACGGCTGCTGCAGGAAGCGCAGGGCACCGTCTATACGGCGCCGATCGGCGCGATTGCTCCCGGCATCGCCCTGGTCGCCCTTGTCATCGGCATGAACCTTCTCGCCGACGGCCTGCGCGACATCGGCGATCCGACACGCGGGAGATCGCGATGACAGCGCTTCTCAACATCCAGGGCCTCCACATTCGCGCCGGCGATAAGCCGCTGGTATCCGATCTCTCCTTCTCGATCCGGCCGGGCGAGCGCATCGGACTGATCGGCGAGTCCGGCTCAGGCAAGTCGATGACCGCCATGGCTGCGACCGGCCTGCTGCCCGTGTCGATCGGCGTAAGCGGTTCGATCGAGCTTGACAGCCAGCAGGTGGTCGGCGCCACCGACAGCGTCATGAACCGTCTGCGCGGCGCTGCCGCCGCCGTCGTCTTTCAGGAACCGCTGACAGCACTCGACCCGCTGATGAAGATCGGCCGGCAGATCGCCGAACCGGTTCGCCGCCGACTGGAGCGGGAGAGCGGCAAGACATCGAAGGATGTCGTCCAGCGCGAAGTCCGCGACCTCATCGACAAGGTGGCGCTGCCGCAGCCGGAACGCATCATCAACTCCTATCCGCACGAAGTGTCGGGCGGCCAGCGCCAGCGCGTCGCCATCGCCATGGCGCTCGCCTGCCGCCCGAAGCTCTTGATTGCCGACGAGCCGACGACCGCACTCGACGTCACGACGCAGGCGGAAATCCTCAAGCTATTGGATCAATTGGTGCGCGAGACCGGCATGGCGCTTTTGTTCATCAGCCACGACCTGCCCGTCGTTGCCCAGGTGGTGGAGCGCGTGATCGTGCTGAAGAACGGCGTTGCTGTCGAAGAAGGGCCCGTCAAGGCGGTCTTCGGCAACCCGCAACACGACTACACCAAAACCCTGGTTGAAGCGGCCCGCCTGTTCGACGAAGCGCTCGGGGCAACCGGATGATGATGCTCGATCTTCAAAACGTCAGCTTCGGCTATTCCCGCGAGCAGACCACGCTCAACGACGTCTCGCTGTCTGTCCGCCCCGGTGTCAGCGTCGGCCTCGTCGGCGAATCCGGGTCCGGCAAGACGACGCTTCTGCGGCTGATGCTCGGGCTCATTCGCCCGACCAGCGGCGTCATTCGCTTTGGCGAGGAGAGCCTCGATACTGGAAACAGTGCCTTCATGCAGCGCTATCGACGCGCGGTGCAGCCGGTCTTCCAGGATCCCTATTCGTCCCTCGACCCGCGCCAGCGGGTGATCGACATCATCGGCGAGCCGCTCAGGTCGTTGCGGATCCCGGGCGATCGCACGCAGACGGTCGCCGAAGCGCTCGAAGCGGTAGGCCTGCCGCTTGACGCGATGCGCCGCTATCCGCACGAATTCTCGGGCGGCCAGCGCCAGCGCATCGCTATTGCCCGTGCGATCGTCGCCCGTCCGCAGATCGTGCTCGCCGACGAAGCGGTCAGTGCGCTCGATCTTTCGACCCGCATCCGCATCGTCGAGCTCTTTAAGACGCTTTCGGAAAAACTGACGCTGGTGTTCGTCTCCCACGATCTCGGCGTCGTTGCCGCCCTTTGTGAAGAAATGATCATCCTGGAACGGGGCAAGGTGGTCGAGAGCGGCAAGACCCGCGACATTTTGGCTGTACCCAAGCACCCCTATACGCAGCGGTTGCTTGCCAGCATTCCGCGCATGCCTGCCTGACAAGGGATTGCACGAAGTTCTTGGGTCCGGACGAATCCGCCTTTACCCCCAAGGACTTGGTGATTCGTGGCCGCATTGATCCAGGACAACCCCTGAGACGCACTTCGTGAGCATAGTGCCGCCGGCCGCAGATACCCTGTGGCCGAACGCCCTGACCGGCGATGTTCAATTTCTTCTGGGGGTCCGGAAATCATGCCTACTCGCGCCATCTTGCCATCTGCCGTCGTCTTTGCCGTACTCGCGGCGCCGCTCGCGATCGCGACGGCGGCAGATCTCTCCGAGCCCAGCGCGGTCGCGGCACCGGAAATGCCTCTCGCCAGCGAGCCGGGCCGATGGATGATCCGCGCCCGCGCGCTGGCCGTCCTGCCCGACGACAAAGCCTCGCTCTCCCTGAATGGCACAGCGCTTGATGGCGAAAAGGTCGGCGTCAGCAATTCCGTCGTGCCGGAACTCGACATCACCTACTTCTTCACCGACAACATCGCGGCTGAACTGGTCCTCGGCACGACGCCGCACACGGCGCGCGGCAGCGGCTCGATCTCCGGTCTCGGCGAAATCGGCAAGGCGTGGCTGCTGCCGCCGACGCTGACATTGCAGTACCACTTCAACGTCACCGACGAGATCAAGCCCTATGTCGGCGCTGGCGTGAACTACACGATGTTCTACAACGAGAAGCCCCGGGGCGATTTCTCGAGCTTCAACATGAAGAACACCTTCGGCGTGGCGCTGCAGGCGGGCGTCGACATCAAGCTCGACGACCATTGGGGTCTGAACTTCGACGTCAAGAAGTTGTTCCTTGAGCCTGAGGTCAACGCGACGCTGCCCGGTGCCGGTGCGGTCAGCGGCAAGGTCAAACTCGACCCCTGGCTGATCGGCACGGGCATCAGTTACCGCTTCTGATCCGTTCGCGGAGCGACGCGAGAAACCGTTTGCGGCGCCGTAGTAGGCGCCGCAACTGTAGAGGCAGGATGTTAGAGGTGATGAGCCGTGACTGCCCGCGCAAGTTCACCTGACAACTGCCGGCTGCTGGCATGGGATATGTCGCCCAGTGACAGCATGCCGACCATGCGCTTGTCCTCGTCGATTACAGGCAGACGCCGGACCTGTTTCGCCTCCATCAGGTGGACGGCGTGTTCGATCGTCTCACCGGTGCGGCAGTAAACAATATCCCTGGTCATCAAGTCGCGTGCCGTCATCGAAGCGGGATCGCGCCCATTGGCAAAGGCACGCAAGGCGATGTCGCGATCCGTGACCATGCCGATCAGGCGGTCGTTTTCGCCGACGGGCAAGGCCCCAATATCCTCGTCCCGCATGATGCGTGCGATCGTCTTGATATCTGTTTCGGGAGAGATCCAGCGAGCGCCGGGATGCATGGCTTCCGATATTTTCATCGTACCCTCCTGTGCTTGAAAGCGGCGGAGAATAAGCTGACATCGTGGCCATTCATTGATCCACTGGCGACAGACGATTTCTATTGCAGCTCGAGAAGGAAATAGGTCGTCGGACCGGAGGGAAGTTTGTTTGAGAGACGGAAGGCGACGGCGCCCTTCCCCTTCACGACGGGCGCATGCACAGTCCCATCGAGACCAACAGGCGAGACGCTCCAGCTCGCAGCGCTTCGCTCCAGCGAAAGATCCACATAGCCTTCCCGGATCCGGACGGGCAACCGCCCGAAATCCTCGATCACCTTCTCTTCGGTGTCGCGAAATGTCATGCCGGTGTTCTGCGCATCGGTCGCAAAGATCAAGAGGAAACGGCGGCTCTTGCTCAGGGATGCTTCCGCATCGAGGGCCGAGACCGCGATCAGCCCATTGCCGTCGGCCCCGTCGATGCTCAGGACCCCGAGATCGATAGGCTCGCGTAGCGACGAGAAGGCTGCTGCTTCGGTCGCGGTCGTTGCAACGCGCAATTGCCCGGCAAAACGGTTCAGCACGATCTCGCCTGTGCTGCTCTGATAGATGCCGGCATCGATGTTCGTGCCATTGTCCGCCGGAAGCGCGCCGCTTTGGCGCAGGCTTTCGAGCAGCGCTTCGCTGTTTTGCTGACGTGGTTGCAGTACGGCAGGTGTTTTGTCGAGATCCTTTACGTCCTCAAGTCCGATCCTCCCGACGAGCGCGAGGTCGGTCAGATATTCCGGCTCCCGCGCCTGCATGTCGTCAGATAGATCCTCTTCACCACGCACGGCAAACGGGACGGTTACGTCCGATGTCGCAACGTCCCCGCGGCGGTAAAGCAACGCTGCCAGCGTCTCGCCGGCACGGGCGACGGGATCGAGGGCGATCGCATAGGGAAGCATTGCCTTCTTGTGTGCGAAGGGCTCGCCATAGGTAAGAACGATCGGGCCGTGACCATGGCGGCAAAGCGCATCCCAGCCTTGGAGCGCCGCATAGGCCGACATCGCCAGCCCCGCCTCGAAGCGGTAGCGGTTCCAGAAGAGATGATCGTATTCGCTGATCACGAAGGGCCTGCCGAGCCAGCGCGCTGCGGCGATCATCCGGATATAGTTCACCCCGTCGGCAATCGAGCTGGCCTGGGTGGTTTTGCTGCCCGGCGCGTAGCCGCTGACCCAGTCGTGATAGGTATTCATGGTCACGGCTTCGAGGTCGCGCCGGCTGAGCGACGCCTGGACCGTCGGCCAATTGTTGTAGTTGCTGATCAGGCCGCGGTAGCCAAGCCCGCGCAGCACCTCGCTCATTCGTGCGGTTGTGGCCCGTTCCGTCTCGATGAAGAAAGCCTGCAGATCCCGCAGACGCGCGCTGTCGCCGTAGCGGTCTGCGGGAAGCTCGACCGATCTCGCCTCGATCGTCTCATCGGAGCGAAGATCGGGCCAAGCCTTGGCCAAAGCTTCGGTGGAGCCATAGCGTTTCGCCAGCCAGTCATTGAAGGGCTTGGCGAGCAACGGATCGTAAGGCGCTTTTCCCGGCCGATCGTGCACGACAGCGTCGAACTCCATCCCGTTCTCGTTGGCGAGAATGACGACCGCCAGGGCATCGTCGCGGATGGGCGCGACGCCCGTATAGGGGTTCACGCGCGCAAGGATCGTTTCCTGCATGCGCTTCCAGTGATCGAACGCCCGGTCATCCACAAGCAGCTCGAGCTTGAGGTTTCCTCCATCGTCCCAGCGGTCGTCAAAGCCGCCATAGACGCCGCGCAGCGACGAGAGGCCATCGACCATCCAGTAGATGCCGTTGCGCTTCAGCGCCGCCAGCAGATACTGAATGCGGTCGAGGGTCTCGGGGTCGTAGTCGAAATCCCGGTCACGGCCGAACATCAGGCTGGCATCGACGAAATGCAGTCGAGCGAGATTGTAGCCGTGCATCGCCAACTGCCGGGCGTAGCGATCGGCCGTTACGTGATCGGGAAACCCGCCGGACGCCGGGCTCCAGGCGAGTGACGCGCAGAGCATCCTTTCAGGTTTTTCGGGCGAGCTCGCGAACGCGAGTCGGCCATTGGTGCCTGCGACCAGGCGACGATCCGCATTGATCGTCCCGTTCGGCAGGAAAGATGAGAAGTCGAGAGGGCTGCCAGCCTCTAGTTCGAGTGAGACTTCGCGCACGGGAAGCCACTGATCCGATGCGCGCATGGGCGAACCGAATGCGAGGAGCAATGCCGCAGCAGCGAACAGCCGACGCCCTATCACGCCGGGGCCCCGAGCAGCTTGCTCTCGATTGGCGCATCAGGCTTCCGGCGCGCCCGGAAGAAGCCGACCGGCAGGGCCGCCGCATGGAAGAACCAGGCAACGACGGTGTAGAGCCCCATGCTGATGCCCCCCTTGCGCAGGCTCATGAGCCCGACGACGCCGGCGAGGATCGCAAGGACCACGCCGAGCGCGAGCGCCCTGTTGGGCATGAAAAGCAGCAGGCCGAGCGAAACCGCCCACCAGAGATAAACCAGAGCCCAGAGCTTGAGCTCCGGCAGCTCCCTGATGAGCTGCAGGAAATAGGGCCGGCCAAGCGATGCGCGCAGCAGCTCGCCAATGCCGAACAGATACTTACTCTTCCAGCGGCGGACGAGCAGCCGGTAGGAATTGTCCGTGTGGCCGAAATGCTGGACGAAGCGGCGGTCGAGGCGATGCAGCTTCCAGCCGGCACTGCGCAGCCGGATACCGAGGTCGAACTCCTCGTAGCCGTGGAGATTGCGATCGGAGAGGTAACCGACCGCCTGGATCGCCGAGCGGCGATACAGGCCGCCGCCGTTCATGCGGTCGATCGCGCCGATGCGGTTCTCCGGCGCATTGCGCGTTACTCGCCGGGCAAATTCGAGGTTGGAAGTCAGCATCTCCTGGACATGACCGGTGACGCCGCCGACCTTAGGATTGTCGGCCAGGAACACCTCGGCAACCTCAAGAAAATCGCTGTCCAGAAGCATGTCGCCATCGAGCAGGCAGATGTGCTCGTGGCGGGAATACTGGAAACCGAGCTGCGGACCGATCCCGCAACTTGGAAGCGCCGGCGGGCTGATCTGGGCGATGACGACCGGATAGCGGGAGGCAATCTCTATGGTTCTATCGGAGGAACCGCTATCGGCAACGATGACCTCACCGCCGACCGTCTTGAGGGCGACAAGCGCACTCTCGATGTTCGCGGCGATGCGCTTTTCTTCGTTCAGCGTCTTGATGATGACGGATACTGCCACGCATTCTCCTCATATCAACAGCGCGTCGACAACCGCGCCCAAGTCGCGGGCGATCTTACCCGCGATATTTTGCGTTTTGGTTTACCGCCCCAGCAAACGCAGCAATGGCAACCGATAGCGAAAGAGGAACCAGCCGCCGAAGACGCCGCAGACACCACCGAGAAGCTTGACAGCGACATCAGCCGCCCGCGCATGGCGATCCGCCGAAATCATCTGCAAAAGTTCGAAGCCGATCGCAGTGGCAAGCACGAGAACCAAGACACGCACGAGGTGCTTCGGATAGGCGATCGCGAACAGCAGCCCCAGCAGGCCGAAAGCGCCGAACCGCTCGAGATGAACGAGATGCCCGATGCGCGGACGCAATTCGAGGGGAGACATCGTCGAATAGGCGATCACGGCAAAAAGGAGCCATGCGAAAAGGCCGGCGGCGCGTTTGAGGTTCATTGTCAGCTTGTCTTCCAGGCGGCGTGCAAGGCACGGCAATCGTCGAACGGACCACGACGGCGCCCGCCTGCCCGTCCAAACGTGCAAGGCGCGCTGTCGTACTTGATTGGCGAAGACACGGGCAGACGCGAACGTCGGCCTATTTCGCCAGCAATGCGCTATACACCGCCGCAGTCTTTTGCGCCACGTTTGTCCAACTGTAGGTAGCTTCCGCGTGGGCCGCGCGCTCCCGCACATCGTCATCGCTGAGTGGCGCAGCAAGCTTTGCGGTGATGCCGGCTGCAAGCGCATCGATATCGCCCAGCGGAAAGTACTCGTCGGGCGCAAGGTCCAGTTCCCGGTTGGGAATGATATCGCTTGCCAGCAAGGGCAGGCCGTAGGCCATCGCCTCCAGCAGCGCGATCGGCATGCCCTCATGGCTTGAAGGCAGCACGAACAGGGCGGCATTGGCGAAGAGTTCTGCCAGTCTATCGCCGGACTGGAAGCCGGTAAGCACCACCCCCGGCACCTCGGCGGCGAGGGTTCTCATCTCCCGGACATAGGGTGTCTCGAACTCCGCGCCACCGGCGATCACGAGCCGGACATCCGTCAGCCCACATTTCGCAAAGGCCCTGATGAGATCGAGCTGCCGCTTCTCCGGAACCAATCGTGCGGCGAGCAGGATGTAGCATCGCGGCGCCAGGCCAAATTCACGCAGGATACCGGCGTTGCCGGAGGGCAGCGTAATCGCGACACCATTTGGGACCAGCGTCATCGACACATGGTGGCGCGCGCGCATGGTCTGGACGATATCCTGCGATATCGCCACACGCCCATTCGAGAACCGCATGCCGAAGAACTCACCGAGCTTCAGCGTCCGCCTGGCAAAGGCGCCCCATTTCTGCCGGTCGTAGTCGTAGCCATGATGGGTGACGACAACCTTCAGTCCGAAAACGCGTGCAAGCGGCGTCATCAATGCCGGGCCGATGGCGTGGATATGCAATACGTCCGGTCGCCGCCAGGCGGCAAGACATACGCCGAGGAAGGTGTGAACGAGCGCCTCCAGCGCCATGCGGCGCGGCGACCAGAGAGGGATGACCTCGACCCCGTTCCAGGCGTAGCAGTCGCTTTCCTGAAGATAGCGCCGACGCCCGACGACCTCGACATCCCAGCCGTAGCCCAGAAGTTTGCTGGCGAGCATTTCGACGTGTTTCTCGACACCACCCTGAACGTTCGGAATGCCGCGCAAGCCCAGCATCATCACGCGCTTGCGCTCGCCTCTGGCGGCAACAGCTCCACTCTGGACGGCCAGAGCCCGCTGCCTTCCAGACAGAGCCGCGCCGCGCCGGGGCATCTGCGCGCGTCCCTCGGACAGCCCGGATTGTGCGATCTCCTGTGCAATCACCGGCTGCTGGCGGTGACTTCGCGAGACATCAGAGTTACTGCTCATGCGTCGCCTCGAAGGTTGTCCGTACCGGATTTCACGGCGAAATACTTATCAACCAAGTAAATATTTCATTGACCACTTATATAACTGACCAGAAACCATACGGCGAGCCCACATTACTACAAATTGCGCGCGACGGTTAACGGCGCCGGCCCTCCCCCGCCCCGAGCGATGCATAGAGGTCAAGTGTTCTGTCTCGATAGGCGGCAGCGGAGAATTCACTGGCGACCCAACGCCGGCCCGATGCCCCCATCGCCGCACGTTCGGAGGAAGGGAGCGCCGCCATCCGCGTCAGTACCCGTGCGAGATCGTCAGCATCACCGGGTTTTGCCGTCATCCCGGTCTCACCTTCCCGGATCATTTCGGGGATACCGCCGATCGATGCGCCGATGACTGGTCGTCCCAACGCATAGGCTTCAAGCACGCTGATCGGTGCGTTCTCGTACCATTCAGATGGCAGGACCAGGGCGCGTGCTTCCCCAATCAGACGGTGCAGGGCCTGGCCCGAGAGATAACCGGCGAATGTGACATCGGCCCCGGTCTGCTCGACCAGCTCGCGAAGCATCGCTTCCTCGGGCCCGGTTCCGGCGATCACCAGGCGCTGACGCGACGATGCCGCCGCTCTTACCAACGTCCCCAACCCCTTCTCCGGCGCCAGACGTCCGGCGAAGACGAAGTAGTCGCCCTCTGTCCATTGGTCGGAATAGTCCTCGACGTCGACGAAGTTCGGAATGTGGACCATGCGCTCACGCGGCCATCCCCACTCGACCAACTTGTCGACATAGAACTTGCTCGGCACGACGATGCGGTCCACCTGGTTGCGGTAGAGACCGAGCGCGCGGTGGACCAGCGTTTCCGCCAGCACCACCGCGCTCAGCGTCACCTCTCCCTTGATGCAGCGGTGGCGCAACACGTTGTAGACGTGCCCGCCGCGACAGTCCTCGCAGACGGCGCCATCACGCAGCATCTTGTAGGAGGGGCAGGCAAGCTTCAGGTCGTGCGCCGTCATGACGACAGGGATGCCGGCTTGCTTCAGCGTCGAGAAGATCGCCGGCGACAGATGATGATAGACATTGTGCGCATGGGCGATCGAGGGCCGGGCACTCCGGATCAGCCGGTCGACATTGCGCTGCGCCTCGCGCGAGTAGATCACGCTCGCCGCCTGCACGACCTTGCGCAGCAGATTGGTGCGCCGGCCATATTCGATCTCGGAGACGAAATAGTCGGACCATGGCGAAGGCTTATTGTCCTCATGCTCCATGGCGAAGGGCACCACGTCCCAGCCGATATCGCCGAACATCTTCATATGGTCGAAGAAAACCGCTTCGGCGCCGCCGCGGCGATAGAAGTAGTTGTTGATGGCGAGCAGCCTGTTGTTGCCGTTTCGTTGGCCAGACATGGCGCTCTCCTACCAGCCAAGCCTGTCGAGCACCCGCTCGACGGGCAGGACCACGCATCCCTTTGCGACCGCGTATTCGACGAGGTGTTCCAACGTTTCCGGCGTGCAGCCATAGGGCGTCGGACGCGCGGCGATGTCGTGGGTGAAAAACACGAGCCAACCGGGCCGGGCGACCACATCGTCGATCCAACCGCTCAGTGCGCGCGCATCCGCTTCCGGCTGTCGGATCTCTACTGCCTTCAGCATCAACGGGTCGACGGCGGTGCGGTTGATGCTTTCGCCAGCGGCGCGGCAGGTGCGGTAGCGCCGACCCAGTTCCCGGCGCGACAGCGGCCAGGCGGCATTGTAGGGAAAGGCGAAATTCGTCGCTGCCGCCCCGACACCGCTGCGCTTCAGATAATCGGTATTGCGGTCGAGATCCCGAGCAAGACCGGCAGCACCCAGGCGCCTGATCTTGCTATGTGAAAAGGTATGGCAGCCGACTTCGTGGCCGCGGTCGGCGAGATCGGCGCATCCCTCCGCTGAGATCAGAGTGCGATCAGCTTCGACTCGATCAGCCAATCCGCCGGCGATGTAGAACGTTCCCCGCGCACCGTGGCGCTCGAGGATCGCGGCACCGTTATGAAGCGCAGTATCCGGCACGTCATCGAAGGTGAAGGAAACGAGTGGCACATCGGTCACAACGTCGCGCGGCTTAGCCGCGAAGCGCCAGATCAACCGGTTGGCGACGCGATCGACAAGGCCGTCGACGGTTTGCAGGAGATCAGGCATAGACGGCTCCGGATTTTACCTGCTGCGGGGCCACCGAAAGAACCGCGCGCGATTGAAGGTGCAGGCCGTAAAGGGAAAAGAGGAATGTGAACCACAGCAGGTTGCCGCCCTCGAAAAACAGGCTTTCGAGGCCGGCGTTGAAGATCGTGTAGAGCCAGACGCGGATGTAAAGCCGGGTCAGATGCGAATGCTCCACGGCCGGTGCCAGGCGCGCGATGTTGCGGAGAGGCAGAACCAAAAGCCAGATCACCGTCAGCAACAATCCGGGAAAACCCGTCGTCAGGGCGATATCGAGATAGGAGTTGTGACCATTTGCGGCCGCCACAGCCCAGGTCTCGATCGAGCCGCCGCTGTTGACCAGTTCCGACGTCTGCCAGAAAGCCTTGAAGCCGTAGCCGGTGATCGGTTGTTCGGCGAGCGCCGTGAAGGCGAAGCGCCAGATATCGGCGCGATTGGTAAAGGTCGCATCGATGCCAAGCTCGGTGACGAAGTCGCTGAGTGGCTTGAACACCGCGGAGCCGACGGCGAAGAGATTGAACAGACCGACCCCGCCGATAACGATCGGGATGCGCAGGAAGCGGAACCGCTCGAAAACCCAGGCAAGCAGCACGATCGCCGGCAGCATGGCGGTCGAAGTCTTGCCGCCCGTGTGGAGCAGGAAGTTGAACGATAAAACGACGATAACCAGCCCAGCCAGTCGTGACCAGACGTTCATGACGAAGAGGCCAAAGAAGGCGGCAATCACCATGGCCGCCGCAGCGCTGTTCTTGTGGGGGAAATGACCACGCCAAAGGCCGGCGTTCATCGGTTCGCGCAGTTCGGAGGCCTGGTGGATCGCCAGGGTCGGCTTGAAGAGAACCCCGTAATAGGCGACCGCCAGCATGAACAGGGTGCCGATACCGAGCATCTTGGCGAAATGTCGCTCCGAAGCGGGCAGCAGCAGGTAAATGCTGGCATTGATCGTCACCATTACGGCGAGCACGGTCCCCTTGATGCCGAACATCGGATAGGCCGATATGGCCGAGACGAACAGGAACCAGATGTAGAGCACGGCCAGCAATGGCCGCGGCTGCAGGATGATGCCCCGCATCGGGTGCGCCAGCCCATAGGCCAACATGGCCGCGAAGAGTGCAAGCGATACGATCTGGTTCAACCGATTGGAGTTGCCGGCCGAAGGATCCAGCACCGCCGCCCCGGTCAGGTCGATAAAGGGCGTGGTCGTTATCCAGAAAAACAGGAACGTCGCCATGAAGAGCACGGTTCCTATACGGACGCGGAGCAGGTCCGCCGGGCTCTCCTCGCGATAGACGGCGCTCGTCATGCCGTCCCCCTTCTCAGGCCACTGCGAGCCGGCGTCCGCGCAGGAAACGCCAGAGCCCTAGCGTCAGGGCCAGGCCGATACCAAGTGCGAGACCGAAGATTACGCCTCCCGCGAGCAGGATCAATGTCCGCGGCGGCCAGCTCCGCGCATTCGGCGGCAGCGCGCGCGAGATCACGCGGACATTGGTCGTGTCGATCTGCTGGCGCTCGGTGATCTGCTGGGCGCGCGCCAGGTGGGTCTCGTAGATGGTGGCCTTGGCGCGGGCATCTCTCTCGAGATCCCGAAGTTGCACCTGAGCCTCGTTGTCGGAAAACACGTTGGACTTCTCGTCGCTCGCCTTGGCCCGCAGGGCAGCAAACGCCTGCTGCTCGCGACCCATGTCCGCCTTGGCACGATCGAGAATGCGGCGCGCTTCGTCGGTCATAGCGCCTTCCAGCGTCGTGCGCTCGGACCGGGCATTGACGAGACGGGGGTGACGCTCGCCATAGGTGCGCTGCATCGAGGCGATCTGCTGCTGCAGCACGTTGTACTGCTCGCGCAGGTTCGTCATGTTGACGGATTCGAACTCCGAGGCGCTCGCGATTCGGCCCTGAGCGATAGCATCGTTCATCTGCCGATAGCGCGTATCCGCCTGGATGAAGCGCTGCTGGGCGTCGAGAACCTGCGTGTTCAGTTCGTTCGAAAGCTGATTGCTGACGAGCTGGCCGTCATTGGTCGACTGCAGACCATTCTTGCGGCGGAAATCCTCGACGGCGCGTTCAGCCTCGGTGACATTGTGGCGCAATTCATCGAGGCGCGCATTGAGGTTCTGGGCAACACGGCCGGCGCTCTCGGCGGCAGATTGAAACAGCTCCTGCTCAAAGGCCGCGACGATCGTGTTGGACAGTGTCACCGCCTTCGCCGCCTCCTCGCTCCAGACCTTCATGACCACGACGAAGGAGCGCTCCTCGCGCCGGGCTTCGACGCGCTCCGATAGCGCTCGCATCGCGGCAAGTTCATTTCCTGCCTGCTGCTCCGCCTTCGTCGAAAAGAGGCTCTTCAGCGAACCGAAGGCCGAGGGCTTCACGAACTCCGGATCCTCGGCAAGGTGCAACAGGTCGATCACACGCGACAGCACGTTGCGCGACGTGAGAATGCGAAGCTTGCTTTCGACTTCCAGCAACTGCGCGTCGCGCTGCGGGTTGGAGGTGAAAACGTCATCGCTGACGACATTCAGATTGGAGGGGTCGACAACGATGTCGGTGTAGACATTGTAGCGCGGCGTCGCCGTCATCGCATAGGCAAGCGCGGCGGCCACACAGAGTATCACTGCGACGACGATCCAGAGGAGCCCGTCGCGCAGCCAGCCGATGATATCATCGACGCCAATGTTGCCGAGTTCGTTCAATCCGGGGAGATAGCTGTCGCGACGCACCGGTGGGGGTGACGCAGCGGCCTTGACTTGGCGCCTTGATACTTCCGAGGGTTCATTGGGTTGCGGCCGGGCGTTTACATACTTCTCGGCCACCTGCTCCGTTTCCGGCAAGTCAGACGACAGCAGATCGAGCAACGAGCCTCTCGCGGCCGGTGCACGCTGATCGTGCGCCTGCTGGCTGGGCCTCCGTTTTTCGGCCTCGTCCGGCCTGTACATAAGCATCCCTCACGCACGCCCATCAAGACGCGAAGATCGTGACCCCGCGAGCCGCCATCTATCGCAGAATTAAGGTTGTAGGGTGAATATTCCGTTAAACGGCAGGGCTTGCCGCTTAACGCGCGGGGTCAGAAGTCAGTCAGCAACCGGCTCCAGCTCTCCGACGCCAGTCCGCCGACATAGATGTCGTTGCGTTGCGCGGCATCCTTGAGATCCGCGTGCCGGGTCACCATGCAGAAGTAGCCGCGATGATGGAAGGAGAGCCATCTCTGGCGAGAGATCGCGTTCATCAGGAAAGGCTGCGCGCTGCCGACGGCAAGCGCATAGCCCTCCGCATCAAGCGAATGGAACATTTGCGCGGTGACGTCGAACTCACGGCCCGCCTCGCAGACGATGTTGAGCACCGTCGCCGTCTCAGCGGCCTTGCCGAAATAGAGATAGGCGCCGATCACGCGCCCGCCCTCATCCACGACCTCCCGGCTCAGGAGTTCCCCCAGAGTGCTGTTCAAACCGGCGACGGCCGTCAGCCAGTCGAATTCACTGCGGGACCAGACGGGTCTGACGGCAAAACGCAGGAGCATCGGCTCGGCGCATTCGACAAAGGCCGCGGGATCGATGGCGCGCGTCGTGCAACCGGCTCGCGCATCCGGCTTCGTCCGGGGGCGACGGCGGCGCAAGATTCGATCGGCAACAGCAAGCGGCCCCATGACGACGCGCGACCGGAGGAGCGGTGCCTGCCGGCCAATCGTCAGAGCCCAGGCTTTGAGCGGCCGAAAGGCACGGCGCCAATCGAGGCTCTGTATCGGAAGCACGACGCCCCCGCCTGCCACCCAGTGGTCCGCACTGACCGGCGACGAATTGTCCGAAAAGCACATGTCCTGTCTGGCGGCGCGCATGGCGCGGGCAAGGCAGGCCGCGCCGACTGCGCCGGCCTTGCCTTCGGACATGAAGGCGCAAAGCAGTTTCGCCACCGTATGTCGGCCATTGACCGTGAACTCCATCGGCAGCGCCAGTATGGCGCTGCCGATACCGCCAGTCCCGTCGTCATAGACGATGCTGCCGTTTTCCGGCGTATAGAGCGGGCTGCCGAAGAAGGTGGTCTCGAGATATTGTCGAAGCTCTTCGCTCGCCGCCTCTTCGCGTTTGCGAAAGATGCGGGTGAACATGCTGCTGACGATGGGAATATCCCGCGGCTCCATGGCCCGTACGTTGCCCAGGCGCGGCGTTTCCCGGCCGAGCGGCCTTGCGGCATGGCTGTTTTCGGCCTCAAGCTTCATGGGCCATCCTCGTTGCCAGAGACGCGCCGCCAGCGGCCTGCTCCCGATCATTCCGCACGAAGCGCAAGAAGACGGTCCAGGACACCAAGACCATCGCAATTTCGATGACATAGAAGGAGACGAAGGTTCCGGTCGGCGGCGCATGCCAGGTGGCCCAGGCCGTAAGCGCGGCGCCGAGCACGCTGCCGAGGCCCATGACCGAGGCGCGCGCCGGATGGTGCCCAGATGCGCCGAGCGCCTCCATCGCCACCGTCCACATGGCAAGCGGCACCACGACCCAGCAGAGGATGCGGACGAAGGAAACGAGCGACACGTAATCCTTGCCGAAAAGATAGGGCAAGACTGGAGCGAGCACAAAGACCGCGACGGCGGCAGCGATACTGATCGAGGTGGCGGCAATCAGCACCTTGCGCACACGTTCGAACGCATGGTGCAGCCCGGTTGCAGTCGCTTTCGCGGAGCCGGGATAGATCAACCGGTTCAGCGCTTCAACCGACAGGTAGCTGCTCTCCAGCATACGCCGCGCGACGCTGTAGCTCGACATGACCTCGGCAGTCGCCACCAGGCTCAAAACCAAGAGGTCGGCATTCTGCCTGACGGCCCGCAGGATGAACGGGATGCTGAAATAGAGCCCCAGCGGCAACTCTTCACGGACGATGCCATAGGTCGGACGCCCCAGCACCTTGACGGCACGC
Source organism: Ensifer sp. Root278 (assembly GCF_001429285.1). GTDB lineage: Bacteria > Pseudomonadota > Alphaproteobacteria > Rhizobiales > Rhizobiaceae > Ensifer. Next base: position 1,857 of record NZ_LMJJ01000019.1, on the reverse strand, counting down.
CAGCATCCGACAGCCACGAGCACATGACAGATGAACTGCCACACCGCCCAGGAGGCGACCGTCGCAGCTCCGAACGCGATACAGGCGAGCGCGGCGGCAATGGTGCGCGCCACGGCAAAGCCGACGACGACCTTGTTTGCCGAGGCAAAATTCGAATGCGCGAGGAAAATCTGCTCCGCCAGCACGATGATGCGAACGAAGACGATGTTGGTGATGAGCATCAGCGTGATCACCGCGACATTGGTGGCGGGATCCGGTGACAATGTGAAGAAGAATGGCAGGACGGCAGCGCCGAGCAGAACCAGGATCACGCCGCTCACGGCGGTCAGCAGAATATTGTGCCCGAGCATGCGCGCGTACATGCTGCGATCGCGCGCCACGCGGCGCACCAGGCATTCCATCGCGCCGAGACCGCACAGGTGCACGGCGATGTTGGCGACAGCGGTAATTGCGACGAAAACGCTGAACTCATGCACGCCGAGCCAGCGCGCCAGGATAGCAAACGTCAGAAGCTGGGCGGCGGACCCGATGACGAGGCTGCCGCCAGATGCAGCATAGGACATGATCATCGAGAGGAACGGTCTGTGCGCGCGTTCCTTCACACCTTCCGAAGCCATTCCGATCTGCCTTTGACACCAACCAGCCGTTCATTGCGCAGAAGCGCACTCAATGACAGCGAGCAATCGCCTTTGATCGCTGCGCAAGGTAGCAGGTAGAGATGATTGCGCGGTTAACACATGCGCCGCAATTGCATTTGAGCTTCATTTACCCGATTACAATAGTCTGCAGCACTGCGCGTCTACAGATTTATCCAGGAACAATTCGACCGAGGACATGAGGGGGTGGCCGTGCCGCACAACGACAATCATATCCGTCTGCATCGCTTCATGGGCGTGGAGCTTGAACTGGCACCCGACGTTCTCGTCCCGCGCGAGGAAACGGAGCTCCTCGGAAGAAAAGCCGTGTCGATCCTCGCGGATGGCCCTTCGGCACCAACCGTCATCGACATGTGCTGCGGCTCTGGAAATCTCGCACTCGGTATCGCCAACGATGTCCCGTCTGCCCGCGTCTGGGGCGCCGACCTCACGGACAGCACCGTTGCGCTGGCGCGCCGCAACGTCGACCGGCTCGAGACGGGCGCACGTGTCTCCATCCGGCAGGGGGATCTCTTCGCCGCCTTCGAAGGCGATAATCTCGAAGGCGCGGTCGATATGATCGTTTGCAATCCGCCTTACATCTCGACCGGACGTCTGGAGGGAGACCGGGCGCACCTGCTTGAAAGCGAGCCGCGTGAAGCCTTTGATGGCGGCCCCTATGGCATATCCATTCACCAGCGCCTGATCCGCGACGCCGTCGCCTTTCTGAAGCCGGGCGGCTGGCTGCTGTTCGAGTTTGGCGAGGGCCAGGATCGACAGGCGGCGGCCCTTCTGTCGCGCATCAAGACCTATGAGCCTGTGACGTTCGCAACCGATCGCGACGGCAAGCCGCGCGTCGCCATCGTCAGAAAAATCGATGACCGGGCCGGAAGCTTACCCAGATGAGCGAAATCCGTTCGCTCGAACGCGCGGACATCCCGGCGATTGCAGGCATGTTCCAGCGGGTGTTCCGCAATGACCAGAGCACACCGCCGCCGGCACTTGCCGATTACATGCAGCAGCTTTACCTCGATGCGCCCGGCTGCGATCCGCAGATACGCCCCCTCGTGCACGTGAACGACAAGGGCGTCATTTCCGGATTTGTCGGCGTCAACGTCCTGCCCATGGTGCTGAATGGCCGCCGGCTGCGCGCCGCCATCTGCGGCTCGCTGATGGTCGAGGATCGCGAGAGCGACCCCCTGGCCGGAGCGCGCATCCTCAA
>NZ_LMJJ01000018.1 GCF_001429285.1 Ensifer sp. Root278 | reverse complement strand
AGCCGGTCAGATCGGGGCTGGTCGCTGTGCAGTAGGGCAGCTCAAGTGACATTTCTACTTTGCGCCAAAGCGGACAGTTCAACCTGGCCGCCACATTGCCACTATTGCCCCTTTTAGGGGGTTGATAAGTTCGAATTTCGACGGTAATGATCCCATCAAAGGGGTCGACAATGAAACGAACGCTGCAGATCCACTTCGACGGCGAATGGCACGACGCGGCAGCTCTTGAGCTGAAAGACGACGATGCCGGCTACGTCGGTAGTTCGGTCGTCGACTACGATCTCGACTACTTTCTCGCCACGGCCGCGCAGGGTTTCGCCGCGGGTCAGACGGTCTGCGATCACCGCGCATTGTCTGTTCGCTATCCGATTGACCTTGAAAATCGGTACAGCCGTCACTGGCCAGCTTTCCTCCTGGATCTCATGCCACAAGGCCATGCACGGCGAAAGTTGGCTGAGCATATGGGGCTCGACGAAGTGGCTCGTTCATCGGATCTATCTTTGCTCCTCCGAGCCGCAACGGGCGGAATTGGCAACATCCGCATCAAGGAAGCGGCAGAGGCGGAGTCCGCTCGATTGAGCGGCTTGCAGCGCCAGGGCGTAACGGAGGCGGATATCCTCGGGCGATCGGACCGCTTCATGGAAGTTGCCGACCGTTTCGCAATGTTGGCTTCCGGTTCTAGTGGACTGCAGGGTGAGTGGCCAAAAGTGTCAATGACCCAGGCGAAGAACGGGCTCTTTTATCCCGACAGCATCGTGACCGACGACGAGGCCCTACGGCACGTCATCGTCAAGCTTGTTCGTGGCCCTGAAGCAGTTGACCGCACCATACTTGAAGGCGAAGCGATCTATTCGCGCATTGCCTTGGAACTTGGTCTCAAAGTCAAAGAACCGTCGATTTACGCTGACGGTGTGCTGATCATCCCTCGCTTTGACCGGAGCCTTAGCGCGAATGGGGAGACGATCCGGCTCGGACAGGAAAGCCTCGTTTCGGCGCTCGGTGTTGCAGAGTTCGGTCACATCGGCACACATGAGGCCTACATCGAGCTACTGAAACGACATTCCGATGACCCGATTGCCGACATTGCAGAATATTTGAAACGCGATATCGCCAACCTCGCGCTCGGCAATCCCGATAATCACGGTCGTAACTCCGCGTTGAGCAAGTACCCCAACGGAATGATCCGACTGTCACCACTCTTTGACTTTGCTCCCATGCGGTTGGCGAAAGAGGGTGTTGTGCGATCTACCCGTTGGGCCTCCATGCGTGACGGCGGCCTGGACCATTCTCCTGACTGGAAACGGATTTGTGCTGAGGTCTGGCCGGACCGCGATGTTCAGAGGAAGCTGATGTCAGAGCTGCAGGCTTTCGCACAGCGCCTCAGACTGGTGCCGAGCCATGCGAAAAAGTTGGGAGCGCCGGACGTCATCATCGAACGAGCCATGATGCGCTGCAGCGAGATCGCTGACGGTGTTGATGACGCGTTCTCTAAACCGGAAGGAGCCTGATCAAAGTGGCACGCTGGAAAAAGCCGACGAAAGAGCAGGTTTCGGTGATGCGCCAGGATCTTGCAGAACAGGCGCGACGCGGCGGCTTGCATTTGCCGGATGCTGTGGTGGATATGCGCAAAAGCATAGGCCTCACGCAGCAGGAGTTTGCCAACACCCTCGGCCTTACTCGTAGACAGGTCGCGGAAATCGAAGCGGGCACTGCTAACCCGACATTGGAGACGTTGGACAAGATTGGCCGGCTGTTTGGCTTCGCAGTGGGTTTCGTGCCGAAGCGACGGCAGGATCCTTAATCAGGTTCTCGCTCGACGTGTTGCATCCGTTCTGGAGGTTACCGGATCGGTTGGCCGAGATCCTGTGCAAACGCGAGCAGCGCTATGTCTGAAGCTCAACGGCGATTGGCGTCAGCAGGCTGATGGCATGAACTCCGATGCGCTGAGGGCCCAGGCCCCCAGGGCGAGCGTATACTCTCTGCTCCAAATCAGAGTGAGAGCTTGCAATCATCCACGCAGGTGACCAGGGGCAGACTCCAGGCTAATTTCCGCACACGATCAACAGACTGCAGGCTGATGCGTTAATTGATAGAATCATACTGTAGCGTGAATAGTGCATGTTGATAATCAGCCTGCATGCTGATAAAAGTTGTTGTACGATCAGCTCACAGTCTGAAGAACGTGGATGAAAAGCGATAGTCGCAAAAGGGGGCGCCTGCGCCTCGATGAAAGACTTCGGCCGCTCCAACCAATCGATCGGTTCAAGGCGCCGCCGAAAGGATGGGTGCGTGCACTGCGTGACGCGCTCGGGATGACGGGTGCCCAGCTCGGCGCGCGCATTGGGGTGCGACCCCAAACCGTAGAAGCCATAGAGAAGTCGGAAGCCGCAGGCACGATCCAACTCAAAACCTTGCGTCGCGCAGCTGAGGCGCTGGATTGCACGCTCGTTTACGCACTTGTTCCCAACAGTTCACTGGAGGCTCTCATCGAGGCGCGCGCAAGGAAGATCGCGACGCGGGAGCTTCACCGCGTCGCGCACACGATGCGGCTCGAAGCTCAGGGCACGGACGAAGCTGACCTCGAATCCCGTGTCCAGGCATACATTCGCGACAGGCTCTCCGAACGCGACCTCTGGAATGAGACATGACGGACCTGTTTCAGGAGCCTGAGGACGCAACACCCCTGGAACCAAATGAGCGCGAGGGGCTCCTTCAGACATGGATCACGCACCGTCGTGATCTCAACGAGGCAGAGCGGGAGAACATTGTCGAAGGTGCGGCCTGGGCGCGTGGTCGTCGACGCGTATCGCTTGAGCGACTGCTCAGCGAGGATTTCATGCGAACACTGCACAAGCGGATGCTTGGCGACGTCTGGGAATGGGCCGGCGTCTTCCGAACGACGGAGCGCAACATCGGCGTCCAACCCTACCGCATCGGAATGGAGCTGGCGGGCCTGTTAAGCGACGTCCACTATTGGATTGGGCATCAGACATTTCCGGCGGATGAGATTGCGATCAGGTTTCACCATCGCCTGGTTGCCATCCATCCATTTCCCAACGGAAATGGTCGTCACGCTCGCTTGGTAGCCGATCTTCTGATCGAGCGCCTTGGCGGCGAACATTTCAGCTGGGGTGGCGGGACGCTGGCCGATGTCGGCGAGCTTCGCACCCGTTACATGGCGGCACTTCGTGCAGCCGACAACCATGATATCGCACCGCTGCTGCTATTCGCGCGCACCTGACAAATGTCGCCACTGGTCATGGGTAGGGCTTGGGCCCTAGCCGACATAGATTGCGGAAATCGAAGCGGGCACTGCCAATCACCGGAGACACCGGAGAGGATCGGCCGGCTGTTCCTGGTTCACGCCCAGTGCGTTGTCGGAAAACCCAAATACTGCCGTCGGCGGCATCCTCCAGCATGCCGTTCGTCTAATTTAAAGTGATGTGGCGTCCAATTTTGAACCAAAGAACACCAATGCGGCAGATGCCTTTGCAACACCCGTGCTCAAAGTAGCCTACCGGAACGCTTCGGACGGGGGCAGTCGGTCCCGCTTCCCTTCGGGCCACTATGTTGAAGCTCCTGCGGCGGCCCTTTTTCCGCCTTCACGTAACGCGAATTCCCGCTTTCCCGCGAGGACGCGGCGCTATGCTGAAAGCTCCGATACGCTTCTTTGTGAAATGACCGAGCCTATCGGATCGGTTGAAGGGGGCCGAGGGACTTTGCCCCTTCTCTCCCCCAAACAGTCTTCCGCCCACCTTCCTTCGCTGCGCTTCCGTGCAGGCGGTTCCCCGCGAAGACTGCTTTCCCCCTCCGTCCCCACCGCTCGCGCGGCCCCGGGAAGCAGGACGCGGCCCTGCTTCGCGGTCCAAGGGAAAAGGAGATCTAAGTATGAGCATCTACGCCAAAACCGCCCGTTTCGACACGGGTCGCGCGCTCTCCGAGGATGAGATGCGCACCATTGCGCCTTCGATATTCGCGACTTCGGCACACGAAAGCCGCTCCAAGCGCTTCATGCCAATCCCGACAATCGAAATCCTGCGTGGGCTGATGAAGGAGGGCTTCGCGCCGGTCGGAGCGCGCCAGTCAGTCAGCCGCACGGAAGGAAAGGCCAACTTTACCAAGCACCTTATCCGTCTTCGTCGCCTCGATGACGGAAATGTCTACAAAGTGGGTGACACCGTCTGCGAAATTCTCCTCAAAAACGCAAATGATGGAACGAGTGCCTATGAGTTGCTCGCGGGGCTATTCCGAGTTTGCTGCCTCAATTCACTCGTGGCCCACACCGGAACGATTGACGCGATCAAAGTCCGGCACTCCGGAGATGTTCAAGGCAAGGTGATCGAAGGAACCTATCGCGTGCTCGCGGAGGCCGAACGAGCTCTGGCAGCGCCCCAAGACTGGTCGAGCTTCACAATGGGGCGGGATGCAAAGGAGGTGTTGGCGGAGGCGGCGCATCTGCTTCGCTTTGGTGACGCCGACGGCGCTGTGACGACACCGATCAAGCCAGAACAACTGCTTGTGCCCCGTCGCCAGGAGGATCGCGCTGATGACCTTTGGACCGTATGGAATGTCGTTCAAGAAAACAGCATCAAAGGTGGGTTGCGCGGTGTGGGCCGCGATGAAACTGGCAGGCCGCGCAGATCAACGTCACGCCCGATCAATGGCATCGATCAGGATATCAAGCTCAACAAGGCTCTTTGGCTTGTAGGGGAACGCATGGCCAGATTGCTGCGCAACCGATGATGGTTTCAATCGCCTCGCGTCCAGAACAGTCTGGATACGAGGCGATCTTCGACGGCAACTTCTTTTCCGGTTGGATTGCGTCAGATCCGGCACAAATCGGGATGGGCAAAGCACGCCTCCCAGCTGACGGATTGAGGGGCGCCCCAAAGCCCCGCCCCTCAAACACCCCTGCCCGCCCGAAAATTTATCCACATCCGTGCAAGCCGATGGTAATCGTCGCGTCGCGCGAAAACGGTTTTTCTTTCATTGCAGTAGGGTTTGCCTATCTTGTGGACGACCGGTGGAAAGACGGGGGATATTTAGTGCGTCCCCGCCGCAATCTTGTGCCCGCCCCAAGTTGACCTAGAGTGTTTGAGCGGTCGATCGAAACCGCGAGTGTAGCAACTATCAGATTGGGGCTGGCGTCGTCGCCGGCCCCTTTCCAACCTACATTCGGTTCGAACAACGATGCGACCGGCGTTGGGTTAACGTTGCTCGCTGACCTTAGCCGGAGCAGCCGCCTCCTGTCCGGTCCGTGTCGTTTCAAGCAGCTCGTCGCTCGCCCTGAGATCTAACTTTCCCCAGATCGACGTTTTCCGCGTGCCGGACTTCGGATTGCGCGACTGTTTAATCTCAACGATGAATGACGTTGTCTGCTGGCGCATGGTTCCCCCAGGTGACGAATCCCAATCGAACGATCGTGCGCTAGCCCATTGGCAACTCTGCCTTGATCGAGGATGGAGATGCGGTGCGAGCGGGCCGGTACAGAGACGAAGTCCGCAGGATGGTCCTGTTTCACCTACCTTGCCAGGGCAATGTTCTCTCTTGCTGCGGCAGCGTCCTGCGCGGGCTCGATGGGCGTGTCTGACCGGAAAGCGGCTGGAGCCTCGATCGTCCTCCCGCAACGGCATCCGCAGTTTTCTTACCCCTGGCGGCTCAAGCCGCCATTCCTCGCCATCGAACAAAACTGCTCCTTGCCGCCCTCCATTTCATTTTGGCCCTATGGGTGCGGTCCGATCGTCCCCGGTCCTTTCGACAGCCATCGAGGCCGCGAAGGGCGCGGCCCGAAACACGAGAAAGGAACTTCGACATGGCAACCATTGGCACTTTCACCTCCACCGACAACGGCTTCAACGGGTCGATCCGTACGCTGACCCTCAACGTCAAGGCTCGCATCGCACGGATCGAACACCCCTCCGACAAAGGTCCTCACTTCCGCATCTATGCCGGCAACGTCGAATTCGGTGCGGCCTGGCAGAAGAGCTCCGAACAGACTGGCCGCGACTACCTCTCGGTCAAGCTCGACGACCCGAGCTTCCCCGCTCCAATCTACGCGACGCTTGCGGAAGTCGAAGGCGAAGACGGCTACCAGCTGATCTGGTCTCGCTCCAACAGGGACTGAGGCAACTGGGCCCCGCCTCCAGGCGGGGCCACCTCTCGTGGTTCGCCCAAGCGATTACGACCACCGTTCGCGGCCGCATCGGTTCTCACTGCGTTCGGCGAACTTCGTCGTCACTTCGAGGGGCGTTTTACCGCTGGCCGATATCCCCGGGTGCGCTTCTTCCTGAGAACGTCGAGAAACAACGCGACCGCCTCTTGCTCGTTGTCGAAATGATGGACCATCGATTGGCCTCTTTGACCGATCCTTCCCCAGCGCCGCGTCAGGCAGGCCTCTCCAAATAGCGTCCGATCGATCGACAGCGCATAGAACCGGGCCATGTTCCTGTTTGCGTCGGTTCGTTCGACATATAGATGGTAGGGCTGACTGAGCATGGGAGTACCATCGGCGATGCCCGGATTCCCGTCCAACGAGTGTTTTGAATCGATCCGGCCTGATCGATTCATGATTGTGATGGATCGTCGGGAAAAATCAGGTGGTTGTCGGCGGAGTGCGAAATCTGTTTTGCTTGACGCAGCCTCGCATGTCGGCGCGCCTGAACCATATGGCGCGACCGCATCTCAAAGGCGCGTTTCCCGCCGTAAACACGATCTGCTCGTCAGCGCGCATTCGCAGCACTTCGTCCGGTTGGATGAGCGGCCGCGCCGCAATCTGCTTCGAGCGCGTACGTGACGACCCCCGCGATTGGAAACTGCGGCTCAGCTGATCGACTTCGACGGTCGTCGCGCCGCAGCGCCTTGAAACGTACTCGGCCGTTTCAGGATCGTTGATGGCGGCAAACGAGATCCAGCTCGCACTCTCGAACCATTTGCTCGTGGCGTCGCGGCCGCCGAAGGTCTCGCGCATCTGGCCGATCGACTGAAAGATCAGCGTGAGTGATATCCCGTACTTGCGGCCGGTGTCGCGTGCCGTCTCAAGAATGCGCAGGTAACCGAGGCGGGCCACCTCGTCGAGGAGGAACAGAGCCAGATCGTCGCCGAAGCGATTGCGATTGTAAATCGCGTTCACGAAGGATCCGATGATGACGCGAGCAAGGCCTGGATGCATTTCCAGTGTCTTCAGATCGATATTGATGAAGACGTCCAGCGATCCGTTCAAGAGCTGTTCCGTCGAAAAACTCTTAGCTGAGACCAGGCCTGCATAGTTTTCATAGGAGAGCCAATGCGTTTCCTTCACCGCGTTGGCGTAGACGCCGGAAAAGGTCTCCGGTGTCATGTTGACGAATGCAGCGACGTTTTCTCTCACGAAGTCCGAGCTCGAGTTCGCGTGAATTGCCTGCAGGCGTTCGCGCAGCTTCGGTTCCGGTTCCGCAAGGTTCTTGCGAACCTGCCTGAGCGTCTGGTCTTCTTTGCGCGTGTGACCAGACAAGCAGACATCGGCAATGAGTGCGGTCAGCAACTGCAGCCCGGATGCCCTGAAGAAATCGTCGCGCACCCCGATCGCGCGACCGCTGTCGCTCATGATCCAGGACGCAACCGCGCTGATATCCTCCTCCTTGGTTCCGCCATACCGGCCGATCCAGTCGAGTGCATTGAACCCCGCCTTGGGTTTCTTCGGGTCGAGTGTCCGAACGTCCCGGCCGGCGGCTTTGCGATGATCGACCACCATTGGCGCCACTTCATTGGAAGGGTCGAGGACGACGAGCGTGCTTCCCCATTTGAGCGCTGTCGGTACCGTTACCGAGGTCGTCTTGAAGCCGCCTGAACCAGCAAAGACGAGACCGTGCGACGAGCCGAAAGAGCCATCGAAGCACAAAAGCTGCGACCGACCGGCCGCACCCCAGGTCTCAGGCTTGTCTGCTCTAAACGGTATGGCCGCGACGCTGTCTTCATCGACCCGGTAGCCCTCGCCAATCACGATCCCCGCCGCCTCCGGAAAGAGCCTTTTTGCGTGTGAAAGCTTCATCCAGTTGGCTTCACCGTAGATCGCGCGCATGCCACGAACGCGCCTCGGCTTGGTACTTGCGAAGGCAGCGTTTCCGATCATCGCGACCCGCAATCCGAACCCTGACGATGTAAGTGCTGCGACCGCGCCAATGAGCGCCGACGGTTCAATGGGTATCATCTGGAACTGCAAAGGCAGGAATGGGTCTTGGTCGGTAGTGTGATGGTACCCGTCGATGAGCGCGAGCACGCAAGAAACCAGCCCTCCCCCGAATGCGCCCCATCCCGCGAAGCGGATGTTGGCGGATCCAGCGGCGGTAAACAGGAAGACGATGCCGGTGATCGCGGCGAGAACATAGGGCAACGCGGCACCTGCTCGGGCGAATAGCGCGCGCTGAGGTTCCGTCCTGCCGAACCCCACGAGCCAGTCCTCCGCCCCTGTCGTGGCGATTGAGGTTAGCACCATCAGAGTGACAGGCGCCGCCGCGAGCGCGATCCTACCCCCGCCCATTGCGAAAGGCCTCCGCGCCGATTGCTGTCAGGCGTGGACGCTCGCCTTCGTCGCGCTGCAGCCGCTCGCCAAGTTCGATCAATGCGCCGAGCAGCAGTGCGCGCGTCTCGTAACGCAAGCCCGCTTTGACGATGAGGCCGCCCAGTTCGATCTTTTCCCGGGCATCTTTTCGCCGGGCATCGGATTTGATCGCGCGTGCCATCCGCTCAAGCCCCGTCAGTGCGGCTCTCAGCCGCGCCAGCGTCGAGCGGCGGGGTCGCCTTGTTTCTTGCTGCCGTTGTTGCCCCGTTGTCGCGAAAGCGTGCCGCCAGTTTCTCGAAGGCGGCCTGGAGATCGGTCTCGTCGAGCTCGATCTCTCCGAGGCCCGCCTTCAAGGCAATACGACCGATCCGTTCGGCTTCGCGGGTTTCGGCCTGTCGCAATTGTTCCTGGAGTTTTGCGATCTCCTCTCGAATTCTCGAAGAAGGCTTTTTCATTCCGATTGTCCTTTCGTGCCGTGTTTCGAACGGCACGAGATTTCCCTGGATGGGTCGGCCCATCCAGGGACAAAACTGTCCGTTGGCACCGCCAACGCCTTTGACGATTATCCCGGTCGTTCCGAAGGAGCGGCATCCAAGGGCGCAATTATACGTCGCTGGCGCGACGTCCTGATTTGCGATCTCGGCAATCTTATCCCTCCTCTCGAAACGCGTTGATTTCGCTTGCGATCAGGAGTGTCTGTCGAAATGGCCGTCCCTCATTTCTCAGTCAGCATCGTCGCCCGCGGCGCGGGCCGCAGCGCCGTGATGTCGGCCGCCTATCGCCACTGCGCGAAGATGGACTTCGAACGCGAGGCCCGCGCTGTCGATTATCGCGCCAAGCAAGGGCTGCTGCATGAAGAGTTCGTGGTACCCGCAGATGCGCCAGCCTGGCTTTCCTCCTTGATCGCCGATCGCTCTGTGTCAGGCGCATCGGAGGCCTTCTGGAACAGGGTCGAAGTGTTCGAAAAGCGCTCCGATGCTCAGCTGGCCAAGGATGTCACGATCGCCTTGCCGATCGAACTTACAGCGGACCAGAACATCGCACTTATGCGCGAATTCGTCGCGAGCCACATCCTTTCCAGAGGCATGGTCGCTGATTGGGTTTATCATGATGCACCAGGCAACCCGCATGTTCACCTGATGACGACGCTGCGGCCGCTTACGGCCGAAGGGTTCGGAGCCAAGAAGGTACAGGTGTTGTCGCCGGACGGCCGGCCTTTGCGCAACGATGCCGGTAAAATTGTCTATGAACTGTGGGCCGGCGGCGCCGACGATTTCAACGTCTTTCGAGACGGTTGGTTCGAGTGCCAGAACAGGCATCTGGCACTTGCGGGCCTCGACATCCGCGTGGACGGGCGTTCCTACAATAGTCAAGGGATCGAGGCGGAGCCGACGATCCATGTCGGCGTCGGCGCCAAGGCGATCGAGCGGAAGTCAGCCGCATCGGAAAAGCAGCTTTTGCTGGACCGCCTCGAACTTCAGGAGGTTCGACGCCGAGAAAATGCGGGTCGCATCGTGCGCCGCCCGGAGATCGTCCTTGAAATGATCGCCCGCGAAAAGAGCGTCTTCGATGAGCGGGACGTCGCCAAGATACTTCATCGCTACATCGACGATGCGGGGCTCTTCCGATCGTTGGTGTCGCGCATCCTGCAAGACCCTCGGGCTTTGCGCCTGACCGGGGAGCGTATCGACTTTGAGACGGGGGTGCGTACCCCGGAACGGTACACGACCAGGGAGCTTATCCGGCTCGAAGCGGAGATGGTGAACCGCGCTTCCTGGCTTGCAAGGCGAGCGTCGCATGGCGTGCGGCGCGGGGTTCTGGATACGGCTTTTTATCGCAGCCCTGAACTTTCTGATGAGCAGAAGGCAGCGATCGAACGTCTGACCGAAAATGCCTCTCTTGCTGCAGTCGTTGGCCGCGCCGGCGCCGGCAAGACAACAATGATGAAAGCCGCTCGCGAGGTCTGGCAGGCGGCGGGGTATCGCGTTGTCGGCGGGGCTCTCGCTGGCAAGGCGGCCGAGGGACTGGAGAAGGAGGCGGGCATCGCCTCGCGCACGCTTTCGTCGTGGGAGCGGCGTTGGGCACAAGGTATCGACCGTCTCGACGACAGAACAGTGTTTGTCCTCGACGAGGCCGGCATGGTCTCGTCGAGGCAAATGGCGTACTTCGTCGAAGTCATCGTGAAGACCGGCGCGAAACTTGTTCTCGTCGGCGATCCCGAACAGCTTCAGCCGATCGAGGCCGGTGCCGCATTTCGCGCGATCGTCGACCGGGTCGGCTATGCCGAACTCCAAACCATCTATCGCCAGCGCACACCGTGGATGCGCAGCGCTTCGCTCGATCTGGCGCGGGGCAGGATTGGCGAGGCGGTGGATGCGTATCGCGCCAATCGCAAGATAATCAGTGCGGAGCTCAAATCTGAAGCTGTCGAACGCCTCATCACCGATTGGGACAGTGAGTATCTCCCGACAAAGACCAGTCTGATCCTCGCGCACCTGCGCCGAGATGTGCGCATGCTCAATGCGCTTGCTCGCGCGAGACTCGTCGAACGCGGCGTTGTCGGCCAAGGGGTTGCGTTCAAGACAGCAGACGGAAATCGCGATTTTTCCGCCGGCGATCAGATCGTGTTCCTGAGGAACGAGGCCAGCCTCGGCGTCAAGAACGGTATGCTTGGTCGCGTGGTAGAGGCGGCTCCTGGCCGCCTCATCGCAACCATCGGCGAAGGGACACATCGGCACAACATTACCGTCGAGCAGCGCTTCTACAACAATGTCGACCACGGATACGCGACGACGATCCACAAGTCGCAGGGCGCTACCGTCGATCGGGCGAAGGTGCTGGCTTCCCTGTCACTCGATCGCCATCTCACCTATGTCGCCATGACACGCCATCGCGACGAACTCGCCGTCTATTACGGCCGCCGCTCCTTCGCAAAGTCAGGTGGCCTGGTGGCGATCCTGTCACGTCGCAACGCCAAGGAAACGACGCTCGATTACGGGACGGGACCTCTCTATCGCCAGGCCCTGCGGTTTGCAGAGGCACGCGGCTTTCACCTGATGAGCGTTGCCCGCAGGATCGTTCGCGACCGGCTTCATTGGATTATCCGGCAAAAGCAAACGCTCACGGACCTGGGCGCGCGACTGGCCGGTGTCGCTTCCTCAATCGGGCTCGCGCGGGGCAAGCTTGAGTACGCGGCCTCGGTGTTCGTCGTTCAAGGACCCATGGTTTCCGCGACTACGGTTTTTGCGAGATCTGTCGAGCAAGCGGTTGAGGATAGGCTCGCGTCGGACGTGGGCTTGAGAGAGAGATGGCAAGACGTCTCGACACGCTTCCAGCTCGTCTACGCCGAGCCGGAGGTCGCGTTTGCGGCCGCCAAGGTCGATGCCATGCTGAAAGATGCGTCGCTCGCTGCGGCCGTCCTGCAAAAGCTCGCCAGCGAGCCTCAGCGTTTCGGCGCGCTCAACGGCAGGACCGGAATGTTTGCGGGCCGATCCGACAAGCACGATCGCGACACGGCACTTCTCAATGTGCCGGCGCTCGCTCGAAACCTCGCGGATTTTATTCACGCACGCACTGAGGCCGAACGCATGTATGTAGCGGAGGAAAATGCCCTTCGTTCGAAATTGGCGATCGAGATCCCAGCTCTCTCTCCGGCGGCCAAGCGGTCGCTCGAACACATGCGCGAAGCGCTCGACCGGCATGATCCGGCACGCCTTGAACGCACATCGCTCGACCCGTCAGTCAGAACAGAACTGGAGCGATTTTCAACGGCGGTTAGCCAAAGGTTCGGCGAGCGCACCTTCCTCGGGGTTGTTGCCAAGGTGCCGGATGGCGAGATCTTTGCGTCCGTCACCGCGGGTATGACCCCTCAACAGAAGACTGAAGTGCGACTGGCCTGGGACCTGATGCGCACGATCCAGGAGCTTTCTGCGCGTGATCGCCTCGCCAAGGGCCTGAAACTGTCTGAAACGCACCGCCAATCGCAAACGAAGGGGCTCGGCCTCAAGTGACAAACGTCTCCCCTCGTTCAGGAACAACGCGCCAATGGCGTCAAAGACCGATCCTGGTGATGTTGGCCGGATTGCTGCCATCGCTCACCATTCTCTTTTACGGTTTGGCTTGCGGCTATCGGCTCAACTGGACGCCAAGCCAATCGCTCGGTCTTTGGCGCATCCGTCCGCTCACGGGTGCGGTCGCGACTGGTGACCTCGTCTTTGTTTGCCCGCCTGACGCCCCCCGGTTTCGCGAGGCGCTCTTGCGCGGCTATCTCAGGGGCGGCCTTTGCCCTGGCGGATACGGTCCGCTCATAAAGACGGTGATCGCGCTTGAAGGAGAAGGCTTTGAGATCGGTCGCGTCCTTCGGATTGACGGTCGCGTGATCGAACACAGCGATGTTCGAAGCAGCGATGGTCGTGGCCGCCCGCTTTCGTCTTTTAAGAGCGGAATTGTGCCGGCCGGCCACGTGTTCCTCCATTCCCGTTTTTCCGCTTCCTGGGACTCCCGGTACTTCGGTCCGGTACCTGCAGACGGAGTTCTCGGTTTGGCTGAGGCGGTGCTGACCTATGCGCCCTGATCTCATGCTAACTGGAGTGCTGGCGATTGCTGCCATTCTGGCCGGATGGATCGGTTGGAGCGGAAATGTGCTGCTGTTGCCGGCGTCTTGTGCGTTCGCTCTGATCTGGTCGAGGGCGCCGAACAGGATGGCGGTCGTGCTCGTCTCCGCCGGGTATTTTATGGCGGCATCGCGAGGGCTTCCGCATGGAGTTTCACACTTCTATTCAACGGACGTCTGGGCGGGCCTCTTCTTCTGGCTCGTAGCGTCCGTGAGTTTCGTCCTGGTTCATCTGGCGGCCTGGAGCAAGCGCCAGGCCCGAAGGCCGCTTGGCTTTCTTGTTGCGATGCTGGTGATGGCGGTTCCACCCCTCGGGATAACCGGTTGGGCACATCCGGTCACCGCCTCGGGCGTTCTGTTTCCAGGCTGGGGATGGTGGGGATTGGCGGCCATGACAGCCGGGCTCATGGGCCTCGCAACCCGCATGGGACCGGCTGTCGCCGTTGCTTTGACAGGCTTTTGGTTTTGGTCCGCCGCTATCTGGACCAATCCAACGGTACCGTTCTCATGGCGTGGCGTCGACCTCGAAATGGGGTCTTCGCTTGGCCGCGACGCATCTCTAGGGCGGCAGCGTGACCTGATCGCAACGGTTCATGAGGCCGCAGACCAAGGCGCACGCGTCATCGTTCTCCCGGAGAGTGCTCTGGGGTTCTGGACGCCGACGCTCTCGACATTGTGGAGGGATAGTCTGCAAGAAAGCGCGGTCACCGTCATTGCCGGCGCCGCGGTGCTCGATCCTGCAGGATACGACAACGTGCTCCTCATGATCGATGGCGGCGGCAGTGACATCCTCTACCAGGAGCGGATGCCTGTTCCGGTCTCCATGTGGCGTCCCTGGGGCCCATGGTTCGGTGAACAGGGTGGTGCGCGTGCGCATTTCTTTGCCAACCCCGTTGCCGAGGTGGGCGGTCGCCGGATTGCTCCGCTGATTTGCTATGAGCAGTTGCTCGTCTGGCCGGTTCTTCAGTCGATGCTGGAAGGGCCCGACATCATGGTCGCCGTTGGGAACGGCTGGTGGACGGCAGGCAGTTCCATCGTAGATATCCAACGCGCCAGCGTGGCCGCATGGGCCCGACTGTTCGGCACACCGCTCGTGATTTCCTTCAACACGTGATCTGGATCAATCATGCTTGAGGCGCTCCTGATCGAGAAATGCGCAGATCCGTCGCTTGAGGCAAATGTGGTCGATGCCTTCGTCAACGCGGTTGGCGACGGCGATCCACTGGCTGTGACGGTCAAGGTCGGTCGGAAGACGATCCTGGTGGAAAAGGCAGCGACCCCCGATGAGGCGCTCGCAATCGCCCGCCGGTATGTCGGGCAGGCGACCGTGCGGGTTGGAGTGACTTCGTACCCCGCTCACCTTGGGATCGAGAGTGGCATGGAATTGAGCCCTGCCCTCTTCGATGCCTGCGAGAACCTTCGCATGGGGACAGCCATGTTCGCAAAAGTCATGCGGATCGTCGCCGCGTGGTATGGCAGCAACGCGAGCAAGGAAGCGCTACCCTATGTCCTGTCCGACAGCCTCAATGCGTGGGTTTCGGGTGAGTTCGAAGGGAAGGATGTATTCCGGGCGCAGGACCCAGGCGGACGGATGTTCCTGCAAGGGGTCACCGCCGAGGGGCAATCTTCTACGGATGAAGCGCCATTGCCGGTGCGTGGCGAGGTCGAGGCTGATGACGTTACTTCTGCCGGCATGCGGGTGGATATCTCGCGCACCGGTGTGAACGCAGCGGGCGAGCCGGTTAGATAGGCCGATCACCTAAGTTGAGCCTGCAAGGGATGCGATCCGAAATCCGATCGCCCTGGCGAGGATGTTCTACGAGCTGTGATGCTCGCGCGATCACTGACCTGAATTCCGATATCCGACCCCCGCAAGTGGTCGCCGATGAGCACAAACTGTGGAAGATCGCCTGTCGAGGGGGCGCGAGCAACGAAATCCGGTGACATCGCTCGCGCTCACGGGGAGGATCGTTTCCGTCAAAAAACAAGGAGGAACAGCTTTGACGACAACGAATGAAATCGCTGAAAAGCTATCGAGCGAACACGGTTTGACAAAGGTTCAAAGCAAAGCCGTTGTCGAGGCGGTGCTTGCAGCGATCACTGCCGCGTCGGTCTCCGGCAACGAGACGTCACTGCCCGGCTTCGGAAAATTCAAGGTGAAGGCCACGCCGGAACGCGAGGCCCGAAACCCCGCAACGGGAGCGACGATCAAGGTTTCCGCCGCCAGGAAGGTGACCTTTGTGCCAGCAAAGGCCTTGAAGGATGCGCTGA
This sequence comes from Ensifer sp. Root278, assembly GCF_001429285.1. GTDB lineage: Bacteria > Pseudomonadota > Alphaproteobacteria > Rhizobiales > Rhizobiaceae > Ensifer. Next base: position 40,944 of record NZ_LMJJ01000018.1, on the reverse strand, counting down.
ACAGCTAGGAAAAATGGCCCCGCACCCCGGCGCGGGGCCATTCAAGGTCGTGACCGTGGCACACACCAGCCAAGCGAACGAATAACGTCTGTTTGCTCAGCGGTGCTTTTCGTCGATCGATCCGCAGCGCAAAACATGCGCCAATTTGGCGATCCATGGCCTGCAGGTATTTCTACCCTGCCGACCAGCCGTTTCGGTTAACTCTTTGCAAACCATAGTCAGCGGGCGGCTCGTACAGCCGGCCTGGCATCATGACGATCGCCGTTCATTTTGAAAAATTGATAGAATCGGTACCGTTTGATGACAAGCATTCTGACGAACACTTCAGCTAGTTCCGCAGTTCAGATCCTTCGGTCGATCAATTCCAACCTTGCAGAGACACAAGTCCAGGCCAGTTCGGGGCTCCGTATCCGCACCGCCGCCGATAACGCGGCATATTGGTCTATTTCAACGACCATGCGTTCGGACAAAATGTCGATTTCCGCCGTAGCGGACGCGCTCGGTCTCGGCGCAGCCAAGATTGATACGGCCTATGCCGGGATGGAGGCCGTCATCGATGTAGTGCAAGAATTCAAGGCGAAGCTCGTTGCGGCCAAGGAGCCCGGCGTCGACAAGGCAAAGATCCAGTCCGAACTGAATCAGCTTAAGCAGATGGTCGTAAGCATTGCTACGTCCTCCGGATTTGGCGGACAGAACTGGCTCAATACGGATATCGGACAAATTTACGACCTCAATGCGAACAAGGTGTCGCTCGTATCCTCCTTCTCCAGATCGTCAGGCAGCGTCTCGCTCGGTACGATCGATCTCCACCTTGACGAGATCAGCCTGTTCAACACCACAGGCGGAGGTTTGCTCCAGGCCGATCCTCGCGACGTCAAGACAATCGGGGGCATGAGGTACGACACTGTTTATCCTCAAAGCGGTTCGTCCACGATCTACTACACCGAAACAGGATCGAGCTGGATGAACCCAAGGTGGAATGCCGGGGTGGCGGGAAGTTTCTCCTTTGATTTTCCAAATGGATCGCCCTTGGATTTCAGTAGCCCGGGCGCTGAAATCAAGTTCGATATCATCCTGGACAGGGAATACGACCCCTCGGGGGATACCGGGATCACCGCAGAGCTTCGCGATCTCCCGGGCCCGTACTACCCTGGATACACGAAGACAATAACGATTACCAAAGCGCAGGTTGACGCCTATGACGCCAGTCTTGGGGGCATCATCTCCACGAACACCCAGTTCGCCGGCTTGCTGAATACGCTGCTAAATCCGGAAGGAGCGTCTGTCAGCGCAAACTATGGCCACTATCAGCCACCGGGCTCGAACAACTGGATTCACGACGACGTCCTTATGAGCATTGCAACGCTCCAGACGCACGGAAACGGCTCCTACGTCGAGATTGTCAATCTGAGCAGCATCGGGGTCAGCACGGGCGGTCTGATACAAAAATCCAACTACGGTGAAAGAGGGTCAGCGCTGTCGCTGCAATTCGACCCATTTACGCTCCATATGGACGGCGACACCCCTGACGGCGTCGAGGTCAGTTTTCAATTTGCGATAAACGGTGCCCCCTCGAAATCGTACTCCTTTGACCGGACATACGTGAACAACCTTCTTGGAAAGGACACGGGTGCCATCGAAACGGCCGACGAGATGGTAACCCTGCTGCGGTCCCTGCTCGATGCGGACTGGCCGGACACGGTCATCCAAGTCTCGAGCGCCGATCCGAGCAAGATCATCGTCAAGTCAGACCCTCTGGTTGATCGCAAGTGGGGCGCCGGAACGCGCGCGGGGTTTTCGGACATCGTCGTCAGCATCGAGCCGCTTCCAGCTATCAACTTCCTCAACATCGACATCGAGCGGAACCCTGACCTGGTCGACCACTATATGAACTACATCGAAGTGTCGGGACAGCGGGTGGTAGACGGTGCGGCCGTTCTTGGCGCCCTCAAGCAACGCATCGACATGCAGTCGGAATTCGCAAACAAGCTTATTGACACCATCGACAAGGGCATCGGCCGCCTCGTCGATGCCAACATGAACCAGGTGTCGACAAGGCTCAAGGCGCTTCAGACGCAGGAGCAACTTGCGATCCAGTCGCTGCATATTGCCAACAACAACAGCGAAGCGATCCTGCAATTGTTCAGGTGATCCAGAGTTCTCCTGCCTACACCTGATGCCTTGCACCAGACAATCATTATGGTGCGATGCTGTGCCCGCGTTCGATGTGCGTGGCGATCAGCATGGCCACGAGATGGACCGTGTTCCTGGCTCCAAACCTTTCCTTCATCCGCTCCAGACGGTGTTCGACGGTGCGATGGGAGATTGAAAGTGCGGCGGCGATTTCCTTTGCGGTCGCGCCCTCTATCAGCAGCTGGATGATCGCTTCGTCAGCGACGTCCATTTGTTCGAGCCGTCGTGGCGGACTGAGCAGGAACTGAGCATAGGAGGACGAAATGATCCACTTTGGTCGATCGATGTTTCGCTGGGGTAGCAGGATGCGATCATAGCCGACGTTGACGCCGAAAAGACGCGTCTTGACGAGCTCCATGGAAGGCTGCTGGCTGGATACGACCTGCTGGAGCCGCGGAATAACGGCCTCTTCCATGTAGCTCTGATCCTTGAAATCACCGATGTAGGCGTCGGAAAATATCTTGTTGATGTTCAGAATGCGGGACGTGAAGCCGGAATGCCGGATGGCTTTCATGAACCATCGCTTCGGGTCGTTGCCTTCAACAGTGAACACGGTCAGGCGCATTTTTATCGACAGCATGTCGACGATGTCGCGATATACAATTTCTGGTGAAGTCGGCTGCTCGGGGTCGGTCTGAAGCCAGTTGTCGAGCATCTTGCGTGCGACTGCGCTGAAGGGTGTTTCTCTCGCCATTGCCATGCTTGCCAGTGAAATTATCATACGAAATACAATCTAAAGCAGAGCAGCCGCAATAGGGAAAAGTACCCTGAGACGCCTTCGAAAGGCTCCCTTCAGACCACAGCGCATGTGATGAATTAATATGCCTAGGACATTAATCCTAGGGATCGCCGATTAGACCCATGGACTCCCGGGGGGCACCATTCGTTCTGTTTTCAACGAATGGGAGAGACACCGTGGGAGCGAAACGCTTGCTTGCGTCTTTGTGCCTGACAGTTTCGGGCATCGGTACCGGATCGGCGGGGGCCGAAACGCTAGTCATCAACAGCTATGGAGGCCCATACGAGGACATCATCCGGGAGCGGATCATCGAACCCTTCGAGAAACGCTCCGGTATCGACGTCGTCTATGATGCCGTCGGATCTGCCCAGCAGGACTACGCCAAGATCAAGGCTACCAAGGGCCGGCCTGGGTTCGATCTGGTCGTCATGACGGCATCACAGTCACTTCAAGGATGCAAGGATGGCCTGCTCGAGAAACTGACGCCGGCGTCGATCCCGAACCTCAACGCCCTTCAAGCCGATCTAGCGGCGGTCGCGGGACCTTGCGGAGCAGTGCACGAGGTCCAGTACCTTTCCCTCCTTTACCGCACGGACAAGCTCGCCACAGAGCCTGGCTCCTGGTCTGCATTGCTCGAGCCCGAACTCAAGAAGCGGGTCATCCTCCCCACCTTTCAGAACATCATGGCCGTCTATCTGCTCGAGATGATGTCGGTCACGAACGGAGGCGATCTTATCGACAATGTCGGTCCTGGATTTGACGCCATGGCAAAGGTGTCCGCCCAATCGGTGGGGTTTGAGCAATCCTCGGCCATTCTCGAAAGCTATCTGCGCGAAGGCTCCGTCTGGGCCATGCCCTTCTGGAACGGCCGCGCGCAGCTGATGGTCGATGAGGGCCTGCCGGTCGACTATGTTCGGCCGAAGGAAGGGACCATTCCACTTGTCGCAACCCTCAACATTCCAGTCGGCGCTGCAAACAAGGAGGCCGCCCGGAAGTTCATCGATTTCTTCCTCGAAAAGTCGAGCCAGGAAGCATGGGTCGCGGGATATAGGGTCGGTAGCGCGCGCAGCGATATTTCCGTGCCCGACGAGCTGAAAGACCGCCAACTCACGCGTGGATCTGACAACGAACCTCTGCACCTGCCCGATCTGCTGCGACTTCAGGAAAAACTGCCGGATTGGGCGGAACGTTGGGAACGCGACGTCGTTCCCAACGCCCGTTGAAGGGACACTCATGAAAAGCCTTGCTCTCGACTTGCATCCGCCGGCCCGACGCCGGCACCCTCCACAGTGGTTTCCGATCGCGGCGCTTACGCCGTCACTCCTGGTGCTCTCGGTGTTCTTTGCGCTGCCGATGGGAATGATGATCGGAATGAGCTTTGCTCAGACGGAAACGTTCTCCCCTACCCTCGAACACTATCAGCGCTTCTTCACGGATCGCCTTTCGCTTGCCGGTTTCTGTCGCACTGCCTTGATGTCCTTGCTGGTCGCGATCAGCGTAACCGTTCTCGGCTATCCGGTCGCCTACTTCCTGGCGCGGTCGACGACGCGCTGGCGGGCCGTGGTGTTCGCGCTTGCGCTTGCCCCGGAACTCGCCGGCGTCGTGCTTCGAACCTACGGCTGGCTGATCATCCTGGAAGATCGGGGGTTCATCAATGATTTGCTCCTCCATCTTGGCCTCATTACCTCGCCGCTTCCCTTGTCGAAGAACCTCTTTGCCGTCGTCGTCGGCCTGACGCATGTCGTTCTGCCCTTCGGCATCCTTTCGCTGATGACGAGCATTCAGGGCATCGATCCGAACCTCGAGCGGGCAGCGCAGATGCTCGGCGCCTCGAGGCTGGCGGTTATCCGGACGATCGTACTGCCCCTTTCCGTGCCGGGGATCGTCAGCTCGATGTTGATAGCCTTCACCATGTCGGCGAGCGCCTATGCCACGCCGGCTCTTCTCGGCGGCGCGGGCTTCAAGGTGCTGGCGACGATGATCTACGAGCAGGTCCTCTTCTACATCGACTGGCCGTTCGCTTCAGTCATGGCGATGGCGCTGCTCCTCATGATGCTGGCCATCTCGTTCGTCGGCGTTCGCTACGAAAGCCGCCGCAGGTCGCGGGCCTCTGTCTCATCGGGAGGTGAAAGATGAACAGGCTTATTTCCATACTCTACTGGGTTTCGCTTGGCGCAGTCCTCTCTTTCATCACCCTGCCGCTCATCGTGGTCGTCGCGGCGTCGTTGAGCCCGACATCGGCTGTCACGCTACAGCCCTGGGAGTGGACCGGCCGGTGGTATGCGGATCTCTGGTCAAGCCGCTGGCTCGACCCGTTCCTTGCGAGCTTCAGAATTGCGACGGTCGTCGCGGCGATCAGTGGCGTGCTTGGATTGTTCGCGGCTTATGCGGTCGTCTACGAGCGTATTCCGGGCAGCGACGGCCTGATGTCCTACCTCCTGTCCCCGCTTTCGGTGCCGCAGATCGTCAAGGGCGTTGCAATCGTGCTCTTCCTTTCGATGATCGGGCTTCAGGGGTTTCTCGGCACTCCGGCACTGATCGCCGCGCACGTCGTGCTCGCCCTACCCTTCGTGACCCGCATGGTGGCGACGTCGCTCGCCAATTTCGATGCTAACCTCGATCGGGCGGCCCAGATCCTTGGAGCGAACAAGCTTCAACGCATCCGGCTGGTGGTGCTGCCGATGATCAAGCCCGGGGTTCTGTCAGGCGTGACCTTCGCGTTCATCATCTCATTCAACAACATCCCGCTTTCGGTTTTCCTGGTCAGACCCGGCGACAGCACGTTGCCGATCACAGTGATCAACTACCTCGAATACAGCCTCGATCCGGTGCTGGCGGCGGTGAACGTCGCGTCGATGGCCTTCATCCTGACGGTCATCTTCCTCTTTGAAAAGATCGGCGGGTTCTCCGCGCAACTCCATGGTGGCAGCAAATGAATGCACTCGACATCGAACTCGTCTCGGTCAGCAAGTCCTACGCCAGCATGGCTGTCGTCAGGGATATCGACCTCGCTATTCCTCAAGGCGAATTCGTCAGCATCCTCGGCCCTTCGGGCTGCGGGAAGACGACCACACTCAACATGATCGCCGGCTTCACCGCCCCCTCCCGCGGTGACATTCGCATCAAGGGGCGAAGCCAGGTCCGCGTACCACCGGAACGCCGCAACATCGGTCTGGTGTTCCAGAACTATGCACTCTTTCCGCACATGACGGTCACTGAGAACGTTGCCTTTGGCTTGAAGATGAAGGGGGTCCGGCGGGAGGAAGCTGCCGCGACCGTCAAGAGCGCGCTTCGCAGCGTTCACCTCGAAGGCATGGGCGAGCGTTATCCGCGCGAGCTCTCCGGAGGTCAGCAGCAGCGGGTAGCACTTGCCCGGGCGATCGCGCCCCGTCCGTCTGTCCTGCTTCTCGATGAGCCGCTCTCGAATCTCGACCTGAAGCTCCGGGAAGCGATGCGGATCGAACTGAAGGAGATCCAGCAGCAACTCGGGATGACCTTCGTCTACGTCACCCATGATCAGGAGGAGGCCATGGCGATGTCCGATCGGGTGGTGGTCATGTGGCAAGGGGCGATTGCGCAGCAGGGACAGCCGGCTGACCTCTACCGCGAACCGAACTCACGCTTCGTGGCCGATTTCATTGGCAAATCCAATATCCTTGCCGTGCAGACCACGGCGACGGGGCAAGCGCATCTCGAATTGAGGGTCGGAGAAGGAGTAATCCTGAAGGCCCGCAACACCGAGCCCTCGGCTGAGGTCCGATACTGCTCGATACGCCCGGAAAGCATCGCGGTCCTTCCTCCTGGCGCCGGCGGCGATGAGTTCGCCAATCGTCTCGACGGGACCGTGCGGCGTGTCGTCAACCTCGGGGCAGCCTTCGAAATTGACGCCGATCTCGGCTCGGACGTGCATCTCCACGTCTTGCTTCGCGCGACCCGCGCGAGCGTTCCCCCGAAACTGGGTGACTCCATTCGCCTGGGTATCGACGACGCCGACATCCAGGCCCTCAGCGCGTGACAAGTGATCCATGGGGTGGGGCGATCAATCCGAAAGCATCGTTATTGGAACCACTGGAACCTTGCATCCTACGATCGTTGTGACCTCAAGAGGTCGCTTTAAAGGAGATGAAAATGCTTGATAAACAGAGGCTTCGTGCCGTTCAGCATGAAACGAATGTCTGCGCCGACATCGAGGGTTTCGACTTCGACAACTACACCCAGGAGGACATCGACGCCGTCCGGCGCTATTGGCTTCAATACGGCGTGCTGCGCTTCAAGAAGACGTCCATGAGCGACGCCCAGCAAGTCGCGTTCTCACGCCATTTCGGGGAATTCGTGATCCATCCGAAGCAGCTGCAGGAGGGTGGTCATCCGACCCACAAGGAAATCCTGGTCATCAGCAATGCGATGACGGACGGCAAGCCGAGCGGCGCCATGGGCAACAGCGAGGCCACATGGCACACGGACACCTGGTTCTATGAGCGGCCGCCGGCGGGCGCCATCCTGCGGGCGGTCGCCGTGCCACCGACCGGAGGTGACACCTACTTCCTCTCCTCCTACCGTGCTTACGAGACCTTGCCGGAGGCATTGAAGAAAGCGGTCGATGGACGGCAGATCTTCTTCCAGAACGTCTACGACAAGACAGGCAAGCTCCGGCTTGGCAAGTCCGCACCAAAGACCCGCGATTTCCGCGAATGGAGCGGGATCGTTCATCCGCTCGTTCGCCTTCACGGCGAAACCGGGCGCAAGTCGCTCTATCTCGGTGGAACGTCCGAAGGCGCGTGGATCGTCGGCATGCCGCTCGACGAGAGCGAGTCCCTTCTCGCCGAGCTTTGGCAACACACCACCACGACCAGCGAGGTCTTCATCCAGCAGTGGGATGTCGGCGATATCATGATGTGGGACAACCGTTGCACGATGCATCGGCGGGACGGGTTCGACCCGAACTCGATCCGCATCATGCATCGCACCACCACATCAGGCGAACGGCCAGTCTGACCTCAAGAACGATCATCAGGAGGTCAGAGAAGATGCCGCACTACCGGATCAATGACAGTCACCCTCCCCTTCCCGAGGAACTCATCACACTGATGGGCAAGGCCGAAACCGCCACGATCGGCCATGTCGAACATGTCGGCTTCGTCAGCAATGGGGTCCTGCCTGTGTTTCCGGCAAGCGCGGCGGGTTCGGCCGTTACCGTCGCGGCTCCCGGGCGGGATGGCACGGTGATCTACCGAGCCATCGACCTCCTGATGCCCGGTGACTTTCTCGTCATTGCGCGGGTTGATCATGACGACATCGCCTGTGTCGGTGGCGGGGTCGCAACTGCGGTGAAGGCCAGGGGCGCCGTCGGCGTCGTCATCGACGGTCCCTGCACCGACGCCGAGGAAATCGCGGCATTGGGCCTGCCGGTCTGGTGCCGCGGGATCTCCTCAAAGACCACCAATCGGCGCATCTCGATCGGCGGTTCGATCAACGAACCGGTCGCCTGCGGCGGAGCCGCGGTTCTGCCGGGCTACGCGGTCCTTGCCGACAGGGAAGGCGTGTTCGTCGCGACGCGCGATCGCATGCTCACGCTGGCGCGCGCCGCGATCGCGCGCCAGCAGAATTCAATCGCCGTGCGTCGGCACCTTGCGGCAGGCCACTCCATCTTCGACTTCCAGCCGGAACTCCAATCATGAAAATCGCACTCATCCAGATGAACTCCCAACCCTATCGCGCTGCAAACCTGCGGCAGGCCGAAGAACTCATGCAGCAAGCCCTCTCGGGGAGACCGGATCTCATCGTGTTGCCGGAGCATTTCGATTGGACCGGGGGCACGGCGGTGCAGAAGCGCGCGGCAGCCGATCATGTGCCAGGCGGCGCGGCCTACAAGCTGGTCCAGAGCTTTGCTGCGCGAAACCGCGTCGCAATCCACGCGGGCAGCTTGCTCGAAACCAGGGTCGGTTCCAAACGGATCCACAACACGAGTGTGGTATTCGACGCCCATGGCAACGAGATCGGTCTCTACAGGAAGATCCACCTGTTCGACATCGTGGCCCCTGATGGAAAGGTCTACAACGAGTCGGAGACAGTCGCTGCGGGTGATAGCCTTCTGATCTACGAGATCGGCGGCATCAGGATTGCCTGTTGCATCTGCTACGATCTTCGCTTCTCCCGGCTGTTCGACCGCCTGGCCCAGGAGAACGTCGACATCTTTGTTTTACCCGCTGCCTTCACCAGGCAGACGGGGAAGGATCATTGGGAGGTGCTTTGCCGTGCCCGTGCGATCGAGTTTCAGGCCTATGTCGTGGCCTGCGGTCAATGCGGGCACTACGAAACGCCTGCCGGAGAGCGACGTGACATGCACGGACATTCGATGGTGTGTGATCCCTGGGGAAAGGTTGTGGCCGAGGCGGGCGATGAGGTTGGCGTCCTTGAAGTCGAAATCGATCCGACCTGCATTACCGCGGTACGCAGCCTTATTCCGATGGCAACTCACCGGGTCGATCTGCAGAATGTGCAACTCGCGGTCCGCAAGGCCCAGCGCTGATCGATGTGGTCACGTATCGGCGTCACCATCGGGCCTGACCAGGTCCATGTGGCTGACCCCAAGCGCCCGAGCGATCTTGTAGAGTGATTGGATCGTCGGGTTGCGCTCACCGCGCTCCAGACCGCTGACATATTGCTGGCTGATCTCGGCTGACGCGGCAACGTCCTCCTGCGTCAGTCCCTTCTCCCGACGCAGGCGCGCAAAATTCCGGCCGACCAATTTGCGCATATCCATGCGCTCTCTGATGGCAGGCCTGAAACTTTGAGTTTATCAACTATAATATGTAAACGCATGTGATGCGGAAGGGCGGAGCTACTTGAAGATTAGCGGGTTCGCTTCGGCCGAGGGCTTGTTTGGGGGCGAATGAGCAAGCAATCGCAAATGTCGAACGACGTCGATGTGGAAGTGGGGCGCCGCATCGGCACGCTTCGGCGCAAGATCGGCATGCGGCAGCAGGATCTCGCAATGCACCTCGACGTTTCGGTCCAGCTGATCCGGAAATACGAAAACGGCCGCATCAGGATCAGCTCAAGCCGTCTTGCCGCCATAGCCGTCGCCCTCGATGTTCCGGTTGCCTTCCTTGTTGATCGTGACGAGGCTCACTTCGACACCACGGCAAGTCGGGAACTGGCCGAATTGGCCGCTTTTCTTGTGACGAAAGAGGGAAACGCCCTTAACACGGCCTTTCAGCGTATCAAGTCCGCGGCAGTGCGTCGTTCATTGCTCGCATTGATCGAAGTGTGTAGCCAGCCGCTCTGAAATGGCAGGAACGCATTATTCTCGGGCTGGCAAGTGGGAAAGCTCCCAAAGGATTCCCAGCAGACATTCTGAAACTTGTGGCGTCGATAATCTCGAGTTCGTCGACTGCCACTAAGATCGGTATGAAGGAGACCGAACGATGACAACATCCGGGCGAAATCCTTCGCGAGGAGTACCTCTTCCCTTACCACATGAGCGCAGGAGCGCTCGCCAAGAAGCTGAACGTTCCTCGCACCCGTATTGGGCGCCTAGCGAATGAACAGACTGCTGTAACTACAGATACAGCACTGCGGTTGGCTAAGTTTTTCCGCACAAGTCCTGAATTCTGGATGAACCTGCAAGCTAGCTATGATCTCAAGATTGAGGCCGCGGCGTTGGAGAAGGACCTTGCGGCAATTCCCGAAATAGATCCGGAATACGCCCTCGCTTCATAGGCGGCGACGTACGATCGACAAAGGTGACTGGCGCGCCGTGAGCGCTCGCGCAGTTCCAATCTGCTCGAACCAATCCAGATCCGGTACTTTTCCGTACTGTCTCCGAATCTTTTTCGTGCTCTGACCGTCACGTCACCTGCGTGTTCAAGCATTCTCCAAACCTTCGCCTCGCCGCCTCAGCCATTCCCGTATGCTCGGCTCTTCATCTATGGGAGGCGAGCATGACTTTGCACGAACCCGTCCTCAATGTCGTATCTACCGAGGAACTGCGCCATCTTGGTGCGGAGCTGTCTGTAGCCGAGACGCACGAAGCGGTCGAGACAGCGTGGCGCGACATCCGACGCGGCTCGTCGGTCGGTGGAAAGGCCGTTCTTTCTCTGCCCGAGGACGAATTCTGGGCAATGCCCGAATTTATTGCACAGCGTGAATCTTTCGCTGCGGAACGGTTGGGGTGGAAGCTCTCATCCCTCTACAGTGTCAATCCTCGGTTTGGCGGCGTCAAGATTATCGGCGCCAATGCATTCAACCGTCGGCGCGGCTTGCCCCGGTCGACCTCGACCTACCTACTTCTCGACAAGACGACGCTCAGGCCCGTTGCCATCTTCGATGGAACCGCGCTTTCGGCCGCGCGGACGGGAACCTACGCCTCGTTGGTGCTGGAGACCTTCGTCGAGACGCCAATGAAGATATCGGTCTTTCTCTTTGGTGCCGGCCCGGTCGCAAGAAGCGTCATCGACTGCCTTTCGTTGACGGGTGCGGAGCGCATAGAGCGCATCTTTATTCGAAGCCGATTTCCGGAGAGTGCCGCCCGGTTTGCGGAGGCGGCAGCGTCGTCCACACCGATTGCCTTGGTTCCGGTGGAGGATAATTCCGCGCTTTCCGAATGTGCGTTTGTCGTCACGGCCACGAATGCGCGCGAACCGATATTCGAGGATCATGAGCTTGCAAGGGATGCTGCGACCCTCCACCTCGGCGGCGACGAGATCCCTGAGGCCTATTTGAAGCGTGCTCTTCGCACCGGCACTGTCATCTGCGACGACTTGAAGACCGTTTCCCGTCGAAACTCTCAGAGCGTTTCGCTTTATTTTTCACGCAGGGACCTGAGCCTTGAGACGGCTGGCCCGCTGCTTGGAATTGGCGAGTTGTCGGCACCAACCGGCTGGCAAGATTCCGGCCCCGGACCCGTTTGCGTGACCTGCGTCGGGCTCCCGATGCTCGATCTCTATGTCGCAGAAGCGACTTGGGAAAAGCTCTTGAAGCGACGCGTTTAGATAACTGGCTCGCCAAGCTCAGACCCGCTGCCGGGAGGCCACGTTGCCCTTGATCACAGAAGTTCTTGCCGAGCACATTCTGGTGACGTCACGCCGTCAGCCGAGCTGTGACGACAGGAACATGGCCCTGAAGTGCGTGCTTGACCTTGTTGGCGCGGCAATCGCCGGCCGGGACATGCCGGGTCCGACTGCCGTCAGAGCGACAGCGCGTGCACTTATGGGGGCTGGTTCGAGGTCCATCTGGGCGACGGGACAGACGGCTTCGCTCGCAGGCGCCGTATTTGCCAACGCTGCGGCCGCATCTGCGCTCGATCTCGACGACGGACATCGGCTGGCGCGTGGGCATCCGGGGGCGGCAGTCATTCCCACGGTTCTGACGCTGCTTCCCGAAACGAGTGCCGGGGCAAACGATTTGATTTCGGCGATTTCCGTTGGCTATGACGTCGGAGTGCGTATCGCGTCGGCGCAAATGCCGAAAATGATCGCGACCCGTCAGACCGGGCGTTGGGCGTCGGTCGCAGCGGCGGCGGCAGCTGCGCGACTATTGCGTTGCCGCGAGGATCAGGTCGCCCATGCGCTCGCCATCGCCGCGGTGCTTGCGCCAAACCAGCAGGCCAATGGCAGCTCGGGCTATTCGCAACTGACGGGTAATGACGTGAAGGAGGGCATCGCCTGGAGTGCAACCCTCGGGCTCGCCGCCGTCCAGCTGGCGATCGGCGGGCACTCCGGCCCAACTGATGTTTTTGATCATCCTGACTACTACAACCGGCAAACGATCGTGGCTGACCTCGGGGAGCGATCTCACCTCGTCGGCACCTATTTCAAGCCCTACGCCTGCTGCCGCTATATCCATGCCGCGCTGGATGCGTTCCTTATGCTTGTCGACAGGAGCGAGATTGATGCAAGCGACATCAAATGCGTCGAAGTCGAAACCTTCGGCTGGGCGCTGAAACTTGGCAACAAGCGTCGGCCAACCACCCTCGTCGACATGCAGTACAGCCTGCCCTATTGCATCGCGATCGCCGCGATCGAGGGGCGTGATGCACTGGCGCCCCTCGGGGAAGATCTCCTTGGGCGCGAGGACCTTTCAACGTTTTCCGAGAAGGTACTGCTATCGATAAACGACGAGATCGATGCGCTGTTCCCGGGCGAGACGCTTGCGCGTGTCACGATATCGACGTCCTCTCGGCGATTGTGCTCTGAGATCCTCGGCCCGCTTGGCGATCCGAAACATCCGATGTCGTTCGAAGCAATCGAGGAGAAGTTCCTCCGCGTAACCTGTCGGGCACTTACGCCCGAGCGGCAGCGCCAGATCGTTGGTGGCGTTCTCGATATGCCCGATGACCATTGCTCCGGGCTGCTCATGGCGCTTCGCTAACACGCCGGACGTCAAAGAATGCGGCAATTCTCGATGACCAGGCGCCCCTTAGCGATCACATGACGTACACGGGCAAGGTTATGGGCGTCGCAGATGACGATGTCTGCTTGCTTGCTCTTTTCGATCAATCCACGGTCGCCGGCAAGTTCGGGGATTGCCTTGGCGACGTTGCCGGTTGCAAGCGCCACGGCGCGCGGTGCCGGCATCTGCTTCTTGGCGATCATGCGTTGGATCGCCGAAAGGATCGTATCCCAATCGCCGCCGGCATAGTCCGTCGACAAGGTGTCGATCACCCCTTCGGTCGCAAGAAGATCAAGGTTTTCGGGGCCGTTGCGCCATCGGGTCGTGATACAGTCGAGCGTCGACACGTCGATCGTAACACCCCGTTCCTTCAGCAACCTTGCCGTTGTCAGAGCTTCCTCAGGCAGGAACATCGGGTGGTTCGAATGCCCGGCGATCATCCGGGCTCGGGGATAGGCTTCGGCCAATTGCACGAGGGTTGCAGCCGTCGGCGCGGCGTTGTGGAATATCGCCGCCATTCCGACACGTTCGGATTGGGCGGCGATCTCGGAAAGCCCCCTCATCGCCAGGTGAACCGGCGGCATGACGGTCTCAACGACGATCTCGCGGAGTTGCGCGGCAGTCAGATGGCCAATAAGGGCGTATTGGTCGAGGAGCGCTTCGAGCCCATCGTTCGAAGCGGCCGCTGCGCCATCCAGCCTTCGTCCGAGGACCGCCTCCTTGAACAATCGGGCGATCTTCGGGTGAATGGTGACACCGGTTGCCTGCTCTATGGCTTGCGGCAGATATCGGTAGTCTTGGGCGCCACCGCCGAGCGTCTGACCACCGCCGGCTTCTCCGAGCGCTTTTGCGCCGCGCGCAAGCATGTCGTCGATGGTGGCAGAGAGGTGGTGCGCCGACAGCCCCGCTCCGTCCGAGACACGGGCAGCCCCGAGGCTGCTCGGGGTGTGGGCCGTCGAAACCTGAACGTCCAACGCGTGGGACGCAAGCGCGCCGGATCCGATTTCATCTGGAGTAGCGAGACCACAAACGTTGAGAAGCGTCGTCGTGCCGCTTAGCAGATGGCGGTTGCGTTGATAGGAGATGTCCTGCGCTGAAAGTGGCAGCGATCCGGATGGCATGGAAGGGCCGGCGATGCAGCCATGTGCGTGAGCATTGATGATGCCGGGCAAAACAACTGCTCCGCCGGCGTCGATAATCCGGTCCCCCTCGTTTGCCGTCACTTGGTAAGGCGTCACGTCGACGATCTTCGTTCCTCTGATCCTGACGCTGGCCTTTTCAAGAAAGGTGATCCCGTCTCCGGTGATCAAGCTGCCATTGACGATGACCATGTCCATGTCATGCCTCCAGTCGCAAATCGGTGAGCGGGTGGTAATCCGAGGGATGGTCGAAGCCAGGAGCAAGCGGCGCCAGTCCGTAGCCGACGCCGCGCACGGTGCGGATCCAGTCGTAGCCGGTCGTGGTGATTAGCGCTTTTCGGAGCCTGGCGACATGAACGTTGACAGTTCGAGGATCGACAAAGATCCCGCGCGGCCAGGCCTGTTCGATCAGCTCACGCCGCGTGTGAACCTTGTGCGCTCCCCCGATCAATGTCCCGACCAGTCGAAATTCGAGAAGGCCCAGATGAAACTGCTCTCCACGCCAGGTGGCGCGGTGGCTTTGAGGGTCGACCGCAAGTCCGCCGGCATGGAGTAATCCAGTCCTGGCGCGCGTATCGTCCAATGCCGACAGATGGTGCTTGAGCGCGTCGAGGTAGCGTTGCGGTTCAACCGGGCAGACGAACACGTCGTCAGCACCGGCGCGGATGAGTGCCGGAAGTGCAACGGCCGCCTTGGCTCGCAGCAGTGCTATGATAGCAGCCGATCTTGTTGAGGTGTCCTGCTTAAGGCCTTGGCAGAAGCCAGCGACACCTGCATCCGCGGCATCGAGCAGGACGGCCTCGACCGATCTTCCGACCGTGATCGATGCGAAGTCTTCGGCGCCGAGCGACAGATCAGTGGAGTATCCCGCTGCCGCGAGAATGTGGCGATGGGTGAGGCTGAAGCCCGCGTCACGCGAGCTGACCACGATCAAGGGTCCGTTTTCGGCGGTAGGCATCGCTTGCCTCCCGGTCGCGGTGCTTGACGCAATGTCGAATGATTGCACGCACAGGTTTCGCTCTCAAGGTCTGCGGCTCGAAGTTCTATTAAGAATTGTTGCAGACGATTCCGACGTGATCCCTTCGCAAGGAAGACTGATCGTCGGGCCATATGAATGCAGCGCCTGCTCAATTGGAGGCTTCCGGCGGGCGGGTTCATCATTGGGTGGCATTGAAGGAGGAGCGCGATGCCGAACCCGGAACACGGAGCTATTGATAGGCAGAACGATGATCGGCTGACGGAGCGCCCCAAATGCCGAACGCCAGGAGAACGTACGGCGTGTCACATTTGTCCGCGTTTCGCTTCGGGGGCGTGTGGTTCGTTGCCAATTGCATGTCGCGAAGAGCTCGCCAATGGTGGCGCGCCGAAAGAATTGGAGAGTTATAAGGTTTTCGCGAAAACATTATAACCGACGGGGGACAAACGTGCGTCGGCCTCCCGCCACGGGCCGGCGATGCGCGTCAATCGAGCTCGCGTTTCAAAAGGGCGATACCGTTAAGGGGCATTTCTGTGCCTTGAGCAGACCCGTTTGCGGCGTTAGCTCCCCAAGAGGTTGCATGGCAATCACTGCCCATGCCGACTTTGCAGGGAGTTTCGTTGTCCAAATATAAGCGGATCGCCGGCCGTTCAAAAGTCGTTCTGGCAGTGATCGACGATGAGGAAACGCGTCGTCGGTTTGCCTCCCTTCTCATCGGCCACGGTTACGACATCCACCTCACCAACGCCACACTGGCCCTTCGGCTCTTAAAAATCCGGAGGTTTGACCTGCTTGTGGTTGAGGGAAAACTGCCATCTGCCGCATCCCTCCAGTTTTGCCGGCAGGTTCGTTTTGTGAGCGACATTGCGCTCGTTCTTATCGTTGACAGACACGATGACAGCATCGTTGTCGAAGGACTAAACGCCGGTGCGGATGCCTGTGTCTTGAGGGTTGGCGAAGAAGACGCCACGCTTGCCCGGTTGCGCAGCCTCCTGCGCCGTGCCAGCTCCGCTAGGGCTCGTGTCGAGGATACGCGAGTATTGATGTTTGACGGCTGGCGCATAGATCCGGGTAAACGCACGCTCCACGACCGCGATGGGCAGACGAGGACACTGACCGCCGGTGAGTTCGATATCCTGCTTGCTCTTGCTCGCAACCCTGGAAAAGTCCTCTCGCGAGAGGAATTGCTTGAGGCTACTCGCTTTGGGCTTGCCGGTCCATCGGAGCGCAGCATTGACGTGCATGTCCGGCGTCTGAGGCAAAAGATAGAGCCCGATCCGGATGAGCCGACCTATGTGAAGACGGTGAGGCTCGGCGGCTACCTGTTGGCACACACCGTGGAAATTGAATGACTTAGCCCGGTGAACCCTCCCCGCGAAATGTTAAGTTTTGTTGCGACAGTGTTACAATTGATTGCATGCGAAGGCGCCTGCATCTATACCGTGTGTCGTTGCCCGCCTGCGAAAGGCTCAATCCGACCAATACGCGCCGGAGGTGAAATCGCATGAACGAACGACGCATTTTCGAGCGAGTGATAGACCTTTGTCAGGTTCAGTCATCGTCAAACACGCTTAACAAGTCTCTTGCGCGCTTGGCAGGAGCTGCCGGCTTTGACCATTATGCCTATTTCAGAGCCCATCCGAACGACAATTTCGTGGCCACCGACTATCCGCTTGAATGGCAGCGGCTCTACTTTGCGCGTTCCTATGTGACGCTCGACCCGGTGGTGACGACGGCCAAGCGCGGAACCCAGGTCTTCCGCTGGTCTGTCGACGACGTGCGGCCAAGAGTTTGCCGGGAGTTGCGGCGCTTCTACACGGAGGCTGCCGATTTCGGATTGAAGACGGGGCTGTCGGTATCGGTATCGGCCGGTTTCGGACGGTTCGCCATCCTCACCTTCACATCATCGTCACTGAGCAGTGCGCGCGGCTGCATTGCCGGCGAGATAACCGGGCTCGGCATAACTGCCGCAGCCTTCCTACACTCAAGGATGCGAAACATGGAACATCTGGAAAGCAATTGCACGCCAGCGCTAAACGCTCGGGAGCTCGCCTGCCTCAAGTGGTCGTCCGAGGGAAAGACGATGCTGGAGATCGCCGACATACTCGATATCACCTATACGTGTGTGCGCCGCAATCTCAAGCGAGCCATGGACAAGCTCGGTGTCTGCAAGCTGTCTCAAGCGACCGCGGCCGCCACCCGGCGCTTGCTGATCTGAAACCAAGCGTATGGGAATGCTGCCGCAGCTGGACGTGCCTGTCTTGGCCAATCTCATCGATAGGCGCCGGGAAAGACGATATCCTGGTCGACGAGGACGTTGAAGACGTAGCCCGGTCTGATGCTGAGCGTGGGCTGCACGTCGAGGTTTTTTGCAATTGTCCGTTCGGCCACCCTGCCGAAGGTCTCGGCAAAACTGCGACGGGCGGCGTCCGAGGCCGTATCGCGCCCTCTGTCGCGCTGGTCGGTTGGAAGTGACATATCGATACCCGCGCCGATCAAGGCGACGAGCGCTGCGGAGCCAAAGGTTCTAAGGAGATGTCGATCGACCTTGTCCTTAAAGCCGCCATAGCCTTCGGCGTCGGTGCCGGCCATCCCGCCGATCTGCAAGGTAGAACCGTTCGGAAAGATGAGGTCGGTCCAGACCACCAGCACCCGTGACTGCCCGAAAGCGACTTCGGCGTCGTAACGGCCGAAGAGCTTGGTGCCTTGGGGAATGATGAGATGGCGACCGGTGGCGCTGTCATAGATCGGATGATTGACCTGGGCCGAGATACGACCCGGGAGGTCGGAGTTTATGCCCGTAATCAACGTTGCGGGAATAACCGAGCCTCGCTTCAGCTCGAAAGGCGATTGCGCGGCAATGACCCCCTTTGGCAAGTATCCAAGCTCCTTGATGTCAGAGTTGAAGAAGGCCTCCTTGGATGCCTGGAGGTTGGGATCTGCCTCCTTGCCCTCGAGCGCTCTTGCCAGGACCTCTGCGGGATTACGAGATGCGGGCATATTGCTGCTTGGTGCGCTCTCCATCTTCGTGGGTTCCGCCCCTTCTTTGATCTCAACGGTGAGAGGAGAGTCGAGGGCTGCGTCTCTTGCCTGAAGTCTCGCCATGTCCTGCCGATGGCGCTCACGAAGAAGCTGTTCCTTTCGTTCACGCTGGAACTGGTCCAACCAATCATCTTCATTCCCCTGGCTCCTGGTTTCAGCAGCGTAGGCCGGAAGCGGCGTCTTCTCGGGGGCAGCTTGGACGTCCGACGAAGGCACCTCGGTTGAAGGCTCGGCCGCAACGCCTCCAGTGCGCGTTGTCTCCAGCGGTTCGGCGATGATGCCGTCGGCGACGCCCCGCTTGATGCTTTCGGCAAAGGATGATGCCGAACCGCCTGAGGACACCTCCGCCCCAATGTCGGTTCGGTGTCCGATTCCTCGCGAGGTGAGGCCGGCGACGATGACGGCGAAGAAAATGATTATCATCGCGCCCGCGACAAAGAGCGGTAGCCGATTGACCCTGCGGATGTGCTTCGGGGCGTGAGAAAGCTGCAGCGATTGAGCCATGGCAGGTTCCTATCGATGACGCGTGACGGCGAGCGGTGTCGCGGGCTGAGCACCTGCTGGACTCGTCCGGTAAGCGCGCGTCAGGGTAACCTCAGGTGTCGATAGCCGCACGAGAACGACATCTTCGAACGCCGTGCTGCCATAGGTGACCTCAGTTGCCGGATTTTTCGCCGGAGCCTGTTCCTCTTTGGCGAGCACCGGGTACCCCCAGAGCTTGAGTGCAATTTCGAGCGCTTCGCCCGATCGGTCGCCTGGGGACACAGAGATCGAAGGCGGCTTCTCGTTTCCCATCGCTTCGACGAAGCGGCTTGCCATATCGCCGGCAATTGCTGTTTCGGCACTCATCGAGATTTCTTGAGGAAGCGCGTCAATCGTCGGCGAAGGCGCGCCACCTTGGCAACCACTCACAAGGACTGCGACGAGAATAGGCGCAGCAAGACCCCTCATCACCTACCCTCCCCTTCTGATCGTGACTTTCTCCTGGCGCCATCCGACGCCCGAGACGAGAACTGCGCGCTCAACATCGAAATCGACGATCATCACCCCGCTCTTCATTCGGTAATTGACGACCCTGTTCTGGCCGCCGGAAACAACAAAGAGGACTGGCGCGTCCTGGCTGGCGATCGACTTCGGGAACTGGATGTAGGTTTTCTGTCCATCCGAATAGACCCGTGTCGGTTTCCAGCGGGCTCGACCGTTGATCGAATAGGTGAAATCGAGCCGTTCGGCTGGGACGCTGCCGGCGCCCGCCTCCAGCCGGGCATTGGCATCGGCGATGCTCGCGGACCTGTCCTCCTGATAGGCAAAGCCGACGCGCGCCATGTAATGGGTCGGATGAGACTTCAGCTGGATATGGTAGGTGCGCCTCGACGTCGTCACCACCATGGACGTTGTTATCGAAGGTTCGGACGGCTTGATCACGAGATGGATCGCCTGCCCGCCGGCGGCGCCAGATGTCGCCGCCTCAATCTTCCAGCGAACGGTATCGCCAACGAGCACGTCACGCACGATCTCGCCCGCCTGGAGCTCGATGTCACACACCTGGAGTGGGGAGCACACGATCGATGGTTGGCTAGCGCCGTAAAGGAAGATGACCTTGCCATCGGGTCCGGTCGTGGTAACGCCGGAAGCTGCCCGCCATTTTGCCGACAGCCGGGCCGCGTTCGCTTCCTTCGTCGTGATCGCTTCGCCGTAAACGGCTCCGCTCGGCACCAACGAACCCAAAATCAGTGCCAGCAAGGCTGCTCTACCGTAACTCACGACTTTTCTCCTTCCCGTCAAAGCTGCGCCGTCCAATCGAGGTCCCTGAGGTAGAGTCCGATTGGATTGAAACGGATAACCGCCTCATCCTGTGGCGCCGTCAGGGTGACCGTCGCGATCCCGCGGAACCGCCGCACGCCGGTCTCCTTGCCGGCCCGGTCGCGTTCGAACTCGGTCCAGTCGACCTGGTAGGTCTGGTCCGAAAGCGCCACCACGTTGTTCACCTCGATCGCGACGGTTGCGCGGCGCGCCCTTTCGAATGGCGAATTGTCCCGGAACCAGGCGTTCACTTTGCCCGTCGCCGGATCGGCGTTCCGAAGCAGCGCATAGGTTCGGTCGATGTATTGCTTCTGGACGACGGCGTCAGGCGTTACGGACCGGAAACTGGCAAAGAAGCCTGCAAGCGAGGCACGCACAACGCGCTGGTCGGCGTAGTCAATCTGCTCGGGGAAGCCTGCGCTGACGGCCGCTCCGAGCTTGTCGACCTCGACGACGTAGGGCACGAGCTTGACCTTCGAACTCTGGTAGAGCCCATAGCCGAAACCGATGATCGCAATCGCCATGGCGGTCGTCCCGATGATGCGCCAGGCGATTGCTGATCGAACATAGGAGCCGTAGCGTTCGTTCCACTCCTGGCGCGCGGCGATGTAGGGGTTCTCGGGGGCGTCTCGGGCAGCCATTGATCATGATCCTCCTTGAGCGCTTCAGTGGTCTGTAGGGTCGGGCGGCGATCGCCTGCCTCTGCCTTGGGTTGAGGCCTTGTTGTCGAGCTTGTCATTGGCAAGGCCCATCAAGGAGGCGGCGTGAGCGCCGGGCGCGCCGATTGCCTTGTCCTTTGCCGCGGAGCCTGCCGCCTGCGCGCTGGCGGCGGCACCATGCTTCATGCCGTGAAGAGCTGAGGCCGTAGCCGATGCACCCGCCGCACGGGCGGACTTTGCCGCGGCAATACCGGCGGCCGTCCCTCCGGCCGCGAGAAACGCAGCGCCGGTCGTAAAGGATGCCGCCTGGCCGCCGTGCCGAATTGCCTCCATTCCGCCGGCGACGGATGCGCCTTGGACGACGCCCTGCAGAATGTTTGGAACGTAGATCGCTATGATGAAGACGACGACCGAGATACCGGCGATAGCGAGCGTCGTGACGAATTGCTGTGTTTCTCCAGTCGGAGCGCTGGCGAGACCCAAAAGCACTTCCGAACCGATCCGGGCAATCATCACGAGCGCCATCAGCTTCAGCCCGACGCTGAACGCGTAAACGAGATAGCGCACGGCAAAGTCCTTCGTATGGGAAGAACCTCCGAGCCCCAGCATGATCATCCCGGCCAGGAGGCCGACATACATTTCGACCATGATGGCGACGAAGATTGCTGCGACGAGCGAGAAGGAAATCACCACCACGACCATTGCAAGGACCGCCGCGATCGCCAGCGCATTGTCCTCGAAGAGCCCGAACTGGATCTGCTTCGACATGTGCGATGCAACGCGGATTCCTGCGTCGAAGATTTCTGCGGGAGAGGCCGATCCACCACTGGCGCCGATCTGAAAGAGGCTGTCGACGACCCTTTTTGCGAAGTCGGGCCCCTCTTCGAGCGCGAAGGCGAAGAGGCCTATGAACATGATCCTGCGCACGAGTTCGGCAAACCAGCCGTCGAGAGAAGCTGCCTGTAGGGCGAGCCAGACGGCAGCGATCGCCACTTCGATACCCGCGAGGATCCAGAACAGGGAACGCGCGGCCGAAAGCACCCGCGCCTCCCAACCCTTGGCAGCGGCGGCGACCTGGTTTTCGAGTTCGGTCAGGACGCTCCCGTCCTGAGCCTGAACCTCGATCGCGGACGAAAGCAGCAGGCAGCACATGAGGAGAGCTAACCGCGATGTGGACCTGCGCGCGAAAAAACTGCCGGCAGGGCCTTTGCAGAGATGTGAAGCGGTACTCACCAGCGTGGCTCCAAGGTTTGGCCGTCTGGGATGGAGGCGCGCCCGCCGTCGAAGAAGCGCTCGCGCCTGGCTTGGGAGAGATCCTTGTCCGTCTGGTTGCTTTGGTACCAGGTCGCCATCATCGTCATCTGCTGGGACACAAGGCCCCGCAGCTTCTGGATTTGCCCGACTTGCTCGGCCGCTATCTGGTGGCCGACCTGAAGCGCCTTCATTTGCCCATCAGAGGTTTCCGAGAGCGAACGAAGCGAGCGCATCGTCGCCTCTTCGCTCGAAAACTGCGCCGCGGTGAGGTTCGCAGCCTTCAGTGTGCCGGTGATGGTGTCGCGATTGGTGTCGGACCATGTCTGATAGTGCGACGAGAATGTTCTCCCATCAGGCAATCCGGTCTTGAAGTCGGCGTAGCTTGCGAAGCGCTGGCGCAGGACGTCATCGGCGTTGCCCATGGAGAAGGATATTCCCCGGCCGCCATCGACGACCTGTTGTAGGCGACGGAGATCCGCTTCGATCTTTCCCCACGCGTGGTGCGGAAGGCGAGCGGTGTTCTGCAGCATGTTGTCGTAAATCTTCAGCTGGTTCTGGATCTGCTCGGCAAGCTGACCGATCTGCTTTACCTGGTTCTCGATCTGGACGCCGGACTTTTCCAGCAGGTTGATGAGCTCGGCATTATTGGCAAGCTGGGTCCATTCGGTGGCCGCACCCGTGGCCCCGCCAGCGCGTGCCGGATAGTTGCTTGCCGCAATCGCAAGGAGCGACAGGACCGCGAACTCAGTCATCTGCAAGAAGCGTTTCCGCATCGGGAATCCCCCTCGATTTGAGCCATAGGGTGGGCCAGTTTCGGCCGTGATCGTGATGAAGCGCGCGAATGCGCTTTAGATCGTCCTTGCCAGTTGCACCGGTGAAGGCGAGCGCGAGCGGACCGAGGGCCATGTCGAAAAGGCGCCGGCCCTCCGGAGAGGTCACGTAGTATTCTCGCTTCGGCGTCGCCGCTGCGATGATCTCGATCTGGCGTTCGTTGAAGCCCATTCGCTGATAGAATTCTCGGGCGCCCGGCTGGCGGGCGGCGGCATTGGGAAGGCATATCTTCGTCGGGCAGCTTTCCCTCAGCACATCGATGATGCCGGAACGTTCGGCGTCCGAGATTGACTGGGTTGCAAGCACCACGGCGCAATTTGCCTTGCGCAACACCTTCAGCCATTCGCGGATACGATCGCGAAAGACCGGATGGCCGAGCATCAGCCACGCCTCGTCGAGAATGATGAGGCTCGGGGCGCCGCTCAGTCGCTTCTCGATGCGGCGGAAGAGGTATGTGAGTACCGGAACGAGGGTGCGCTCGCCGAGGCTCATCAGTTGTTCGATCTCGAAAGTCTGAAAGTCACCAAACGAGAGTGTATCGGTCTCGGCGTCAAAGAGGCTGCCCAATGGACCGTCGAGCGTATAGTGCCGGAGAGCATCCTTGATCGCCTTGAGCTGAACACCGCTCACGAAATCGGACAGGGACCGTCCGGGGGACCCGGCCATTAGTTCGATTTGACGGGAGATCGCATTGCGTTCATCGGGCCCGATCGATGCGCCCTGCAGTTCTGCGAGTGTCTCGATCCATTGGCTCGCCCATGCTCGGTCCCCCTCCCCTTCCAGATCGAGAAGCGGGCAGAAGCAAAGAGCGGCCCCCTCCCCTTCCCCTCCGATATCGTAGTGATTACCGCCGACGCCAAGCGTCAGGGGCAGCATCGAATTTCCCTTGTCGAAAGCGAATACCTGCGCTCCGAGGTAGCGGCGAAACTGCGCAGCAATCAGTGCAAGCAACGTCGATTTTCCCGATCCCGTCGGACCGAATACGAGCGTATGGCCGACGTCATCGACATGGAGGTTGAGACGGAAGGGTGTAGAGCCAGAGGCGACCTGCATCAAAGGCGGCGACTGCTGCGGCAGATAGGGGCATGGTGCAGTTGGGTTCCCGGCCCAGACCGTGTTGAGGGGCATGAGATCGGAAAGATTGCGCGTATTGATCAATGGCTCGCGAAGATTGCAGTACCAGATGCCGGGGAGGCTGCCGAGATAGGCTTCGGTCGCATTGAGCGTTTCGATCCGCGCTCCGAAACCTTCCGCCTGGATCGCTTGCCTGATCATCTCGCATTTGTCGCGGACAGTAGCGCTGTCGACCCCAAAAACAATGACGACGGGCGTGTAGTAGCCATAGGAAACCAGTTCGGATGATGCCTGGGCGATCGCGTCCTCCACCTCGGCGACCATGGCGATTGCATCCTGGTCGACGGATCGACTGTCCGTCTGAAAAAGCTGGTCGAAGAATGGGCGAACCTTTTGCTGCCATTTCTTGCGGGTGCGTTCGAGGCGTTCACGAGCTTCCTCGGGATCCAGGAAAATGAACCGTGACGACCAACGGTAGCTGAGCGGCAGGCGATCGAGATTGTTCAGAATTCCGGGCCAGCTTTCCGATGGCAGCCCATCAATCGCCACCACCCCCACGTGGTGGCTGTCGACGATCGGGTCGAGACCATGGTGGAGCTCGGCTGTCGCCAGCCAATCGAGGTACATCGGTATATCGGGCAATCTGACCGGATGGTTTTCCCCGGTGATGCAAAAGCGGATGAACTGGAAAAGCTCATCGAAGCGGTGCCTTCGTGCTCCGTCGCGTGGTTCGAGCTCTCGCGTTGCCATGCGGCGAAGCGAGATCCAGTTTGCGAGATACTGTTCGACCTCGCGGGCACGGGTCCGAAAAAGATCAAGCGCCGCGTCGGCGAAGCCCTTCTGACGACTTTCAGGGTCGGCGTAGACATATCGCGCGAGCCCGCGTCGATTTGCTTCGAGCGGACGTTGCGTAAGGATGAGGCCGTGGCGGCTCTCGAAATGTGCCCCCTCCCTTTCGAAATGCTTCCGGCGCTCGGCGTCGATCGCTTTCGTTACCGGATCGGGAAAATGCGAGCGGTCGGTGCCCGGATATGTGGCGGCGTCTACCCGCAGGGCTTCTATCTGGATCATCCAGCCAGATCCCAACCGAGCGAGAACCGCGTTGATCTGGCGCGATATTTCGTTGCGCTCCAGGTCCGTAGCACTCTCGCTGTCGGGGCCTGCGAAGTACCACCCGGCCATCAGCGAGCCGTCTTTCAAAAGGATGACCCCATTGTCGACAAGTGCGGCATAGGGCACGAGGTCGGCAAAGGAAGGTTCGGTCGAGCGGAAGCGCGCTAGATTGACCATCGCGACACCATCAGCCCTTCCGCCATGGCGTCGCGGTCGGACGGTAGGTCCGCCGATAGCGCACGTGGCGGATGTAGACCTTGCGCATGAGGGGATCTGCTTTTGCCATCCGCCTCAAGACGCCGATCGCCAGGATCCAGAGGGTAAGGCCGATCAGCGCCGAATACACGGTCAGGACGACAAAGATCAGGATGGCCGTAGCAAGCCCCGTGACGAGAACGAGCTCGCGATCGGCGCCCAAGAGCAAGTTTGGGCGAGAGAGGGCACGATGGATACGGTTTCGCTCGAGTAGGCAGAAGACCTCAGGCATTGCCCGCGCCTCCCCTCGTTTCGGTGTGGAAGACGTTGAGCGAATGGTCGCCGATCGATGCGCCGGTTGCGCCGAACAGCTGGACGATCTGTGTCGCGCCGAGCAGGAGACCGGCGACGAGCACGATGTAAAACAATCGCCTGGCGAAATCGTTGAGCTCGCCGCCGAAGATCAGCATACCGCCTGCGACGGCGACCGCGGCAAGCGCGATGAAGCCGGCGACAGGGCCTGTAATCGACTGCTGAATTTGTTCGAGTGGACCCTCCCAGGGCAGACCGCCGCCCGAGCCGGCGAACACCGGTTCCCCGCTGAAGAAGGTCAGCAGTCCCGCGAGAGCTACCATTGCGATTCGTGTTTCACGCTGCATGTCGTTCCCCGTCTTGATAAGGTTCCAGGAGGTAGGCCGTCCCGTCGTGTCCAATGAGGCGCATAGGCTCTCCGAGCCGCCGGCCGGTCGCCGTGCGTTCGATCGAAACGACGAGATCGACTGCTTCGGCGATGACGTCCTGCATTGGCTGCCGGCTTGTCTCCGCGGTCAGCTGCTCCAGCCTGCGAAGTGCCGAACGCGCGGAATTGGCGTGCACCGTCGCGATGCCTCCGGGGTGCCCCGTGTTCCATGCCTTGAGAAGAGAAAGGGCGGCCGCGTCTCTGACTTCGCCCACGATGATCCGGTCCGGTCGCAGCCGGAGTGTGCTCTTCAGCAAGCGCGCCATGTCGATCTCGTCGCTGGTGCGCAGCGAAAGGACGTTGTGCGAGCCGCAACGTATTTCGACCGTGTCCTCAAGGATGATGAGGCGGTCATCCGGTGCGACCGTCGCGATCTCGCAAATGAGCGCATTTGCCAGTGTCGTTTTGCCGGAGCCGGTCCCGCCTGAGAGGAGGATGTTGAGCCGATCGGCAACAGCCCTTGCTAGGAGACGAGCCTGCTTCCCCGTCATGAAGCCATCGTCCACATACTGCTCGAGAGGAATGAGACGCGAAGCGCGCTTGCGTATGGAGAAGGATGGTGCAGCGACGATCGGTGGCAGCAGCCCCTCGAAACGGTGTCCACTGACTGGCAGCTCGGCCGACACGATTGGTCTGTGTTCGTCGACCGCCGTACCTGTCGCATGGGCTATGCTGCCGATTGCGATCTCGGCGGCGGCGGTATCCATTTCTCCAAGGCGCGCGATCGATTGACCGAGGCGTTCCACGTAGAGGCTGCCGTCCGCGTTGAGCATGATCTCGACGACGCTCGGGTCATCGAGTGCAGCCCGAATTGCTGGACCAAGGGCTTCCTCGAGCTTGCGGACAAGGCGGGGAAGGGAGCGGCTATGCGTCATGACAACACCGACGAGGTCGGTGCGGCGGGGCGATCGAAGGTTGAGACATATCCAACTGGCTTGAGCCGCTCGAATGTCCCTGAGTCAACGGCGAGAACACCAGCCAATGCTCTTGTCCGGCCTACCCTTTGTGGTGGTCCGAGCCGACGAAGTAGCCACCCAGCACGTCCAAGGATGCGCTCGATGGCAAGGTCGGTGACCGTGACCACCTGGGTGTGTCCGCGCGAAAGGCACCATTCGAGGATGCCGGCAAACATGAGGCGGGTAACATGGTGGAGACCGCCGCGACCCTTCCTTTGTGTGGTCGTATCGACGCAGAAGCGCGAGCTTTCAACCATCTGTGCGTGTGGGGAAAACGCCTCATCCGAGACGAGTTGCGGGAACACGGACATAAGCATCGTCGGCCCCGTGGCGGGGAGAAGGCGAACACAGCCGACCACGTCATTCTTTGCAGTGACAGCGAGTATGTAGACGGGATCAAGATCGTCGAACGTGTCGCGCTCCCGGCCATCGCGCGCGGCGACCTGCCAGCCCAGGCGTTCATCGAAGACCTTCGCACGAAGGCCATACATCTGGTCGAGGAAGCGCCGGGTGTCGCTCCAACTGCCCTTCTCAATGGCGATCACCATCATCGGTCGTCCTCCTCCGTTTACTGGGGGAGAAGTGCTACGACTGAGGACATCGTCGCGAGGGGTAAAAATGCTCCTGAAATTTCGCCACGTCGATTCTAGGGGCAGAGAGATCTTCCCTGACCGAACGGATGTGCGGCCCGTCGGAGAATAGTCAGCGCATTCTGAACGTCGAAATGTGACCGGTCGTGGCTGATGCGCCGAGCTGATTCGGGCGGGTGGGGTGCAATGTGTGGGAGATCGCCGCGCTAACGACGCCGTTCAGGTGAGCAAAAGTGTGCGTAAACTCATCGGGTGGCCTAGATTGCATTCAGCAAAAAAGAGTGCAATTTCAGGGAGTAGGCCGGTTTTCAGCGCTAAGGGCTCGGGTTTGGCGTTAAGGCTTTGTTAACCCTATAATTCTGGACGGTTCGGGAGAATCGTGTTCTACCTCTTGGCGGGCAATGGTCGGTAAACCGGCTTTAGGCCGCCAAGAGGGAAAAATGGCGATAGCTAGACGCGCAGAAACTGACGTTCAACTCAAGGAAGACGCTGCCGCCAAGATCTTGCGGCACGCCGGTCTTTTGTCGAGCCAGCTGCAGCAGCTGCGGACCCGCATGTACCCGCCGAAATCCGAAAAGACCTTGAGGTCATTTCTCACGAACGAAGTTTCGAAGCTGACATCCATACCGGATTCGACCCTGAAGCTGATGTCGTCGGAAGGGCGCGGGCCGACGCCAAGCCGCCTCGAAAACAACCATAGGGTCTACACGCTCGCCCAGATCAACGAGCTTCGTGAGCTGTTTGCCAAGCAGAAGCCTGTCGAGGCCCTGCGCTTTCTGCCTCGCCGTCGCCCGGGCGAGCACTTGCAGGTTCTCGCGATCGCAAACTTCAAGGGCGGAAGTGCCAAGACGACGACCTGTGTTCATCTTGCGCACTATCTCGCTTTGCAAGGCTATCGCGTTCTCGCACTCGACCTCGATCCCCAGGCATCGCTCTCCGCAATGTTCGGCGCGCAGCCGGAAATCGATGTTGGCGCCAACGAAACGATCTACGCGGCGCTTCGCTACGACGACGCTGAGCGACGGCCGATCAGGGACATCATCCGCAAGACCTACTTTGATGGCGTCGATCTCGTTCCGGGCAACCTCGAAGTCATGGAGTACGAGCACGAGACCCCTCGTGTCCTGGCGAATAAGTCGAGCTCCGGTGCGATCTTCTTCGAGCGCCTGAAGCTTGCGCTGGCGGAAGTCGAACAAGACTACGACATTGTCCTTCTCGATACGCCCCCGTCCCTTGGCTTCCTGACGCTCAGCGCGATCTACGCTGCCACAAGCATGGTCATCACCGTTCATCCGGCCATGTTGGACGTGGCGTCCATGAGCCAGTTCCTCCTGATGATGGGCGATCTGATCAGCGTTTTGAATGAGAACGGTGCCCAACTCGACCAGGACTTCATCCGATACCTCGTGACTCGGCATGACCCGAACGATGCCCCTCAGTCGCAAGTCGTTGCGATGTTACGGCATATGTTCGGGACCGACGTCCTCCTGCCCACTGCCATCGAAAGCACAGCGGTTGAAGCGGCCGGCCTGGCGAAGCGTTCGATCTACGAGCTCGAAATGGGCCAGATTGGCCGTGATACCCATAAGCGCGCGCGCGAAGCTGTCGATGCGGTCAATGAAGCGATTATCCGCCTCGTCAACAATAGCTGGGGGCGGCCATGAGCAAGTCTTCTCGCAAGTCGATTGTCGCGAGCTTCGGTTTGCTGTCTCAAGAACTGGAGAACAAGCTCGCGGACGACCCGCAACCTGCGCCCCCTGCCCCGTCGCCGCGTGTCGGCGCGGGCGTCGTCGGTGCAGCACATCGCGCCATCGATGACATCAGGGCCGAGCGGGACCGTTTGAAGGCGATCGTCGAGGCAGGTGGAGGGACGATCCTTGATCTGGATCCCGCGTTCATCGATCCTTCCCCCTTTCCGGACCGGCTGGCGGACGATGACGCCGCCGATTTTGAGACGTTCAAGCGTTCGATGGAGTCAGAAGGGCAAAAGGTTCCTATTCAGGTTCGGCGTCACCCGTCGTCGACTGGGCGCTATCAGATTGTCTATGGCCACAGGCGTTGGCGTGCTGCCAGGGAACTTGGGCGCGCCGTTCGCGCGCTCGAGGTTGAGATCACCGACCTGGATCTGGTCGTCGCGCAAGGCATCGAGAATGCCAGCCGGCAGGACCTGACCTGGATCGAGCGGACGCTGTTTGCATCGCGAATGGATGATGCCGGCATCAAGGCGCGGAACATCTATGCGGCGCTGTCGATTGCGGACGCGGAACTCGCCCGAATGCGCAGCGTCTATCGGGCGGTCCCTGCCGACGTGATCGAAGCGATCGGACGCGCGCCCAAAGTGGGTCGGCCTCGCTGGATAGAGTTTGCAAAAACGATAGAAAGCGATCCAGGTTCTCTAGCTGTGGTCCGTCGGGTGCTTACGGATGCGACTGACGGCGTCTTGGTGTCGGATCAACGCTTCCAGCGGGCTTTCGAAGCCATAAAGCCGTCGGACAAGCCTCGAGATGACAGCAAAGAGCTGTCGGACAGCGCGGGCAAGAAACTGGGTGCCTGGAAGATGTCGCCCAAGGAGCTTCGAATATCGGCGGATGGCCCTCTCGGACTGGAGTTCGTGAAGTTCGTTGGGAAGGAGTTGCCAACCCTCATTGAACGCTTCTCTCGCGAGCGTGAAAGTTAGAAACCCTGACAGCTGTCAGAGGATCTCATTCGACAAGGGAATACGGAAAGGAACACCGCAAAAGAAAAAGGCCCCCAAACGTTGCCGTAGTGGAAGCCTCTCTCATATCTGGACAATCTGAGAATCGCATTTCCACGAATCCCCGTCAAGAGTGATTGGCACCGAATTTGGTGAGCGGACTTCTTTTGCCTTTTGAGAGGTGAAGGAAATGCAGAGTGGAAGTGTGACGACGCCTTTCGGGCGGCGGCCGATGACGCTTGCGCTGGTAAGACGGCAGGTGGCATCCACCGAGATGAAGTCGAACAAGACGGCTGACAAATGGAAAGTGTTTCGTGACGCCTGCGAAGCCAGGACGCTTCTCGGGCTACAGGATCGTGCACTTGCCGTTCTTGACGCGCTCTTGAGCTTCTATCCGGAGACCGATTTGCGCCAGGGAGACTCTCTCATCGTCTTTCCGTCGAATGCTCAGTTGTCGGTCCGTGCGCACGGTATCGCCGGCGCCACGTTGCGGCGGCACTTGGCGACGCTTGTTGACGCTGGGCTGATTGTTCGCAAAGACAGTGCAAATGGGAAGCGTTATGTCCGGAAGGACAGGGCTGGCGACATCGAGGATGCGTTCGGGTTCGATCTTTCCCCGCTTCTTGCCCGATCGGAGGAGCTTGCGCAGATGGCCCAACAGATGGCGGCAGAACGCGCACTGTTTCGCCGGACCAAAGAGGCGCTCACCATTCGCCGACGCGATGCCCGTAAGCTCATCTCGGCAGCGATCGAAGAAGGCGCGAGCGGCGATTGGGGCAAGATTGAAGGCGTGTACCTGGCGCTCGTAGCCCGGATACCGCGATCTCCGACGATCCACGACCTAGCATCGATCCTCGAAGAGATGGATCTTCTCTGCGCAGAGATAGTCAATCAGTTGGATGTTTTGGATATTTATGAAAATATGAGCAGCAATGATGCTCATATTGAGCGTCACAAACAGAATTCAAATACCGAATCCACCAATGAACTTGAACCTAGCTCTAGAAACGAGCTGGGGGCGAAGGCTGAGCCAGAAAAGCCGCCACTGAGGGAGCCGCTGAAGGCATTCCCGTTGAGTATGGTGATGCGGGCCTGCCCTGAGATCACGATGTACGGACAAGGCGGGACCATATCGAGCTGGCGCGACTTGATGGCGGCGGCCGTGGTGGTGCGTTCGATGCTGGGGGTGAGCCCGAGCGCTTACCAGGATGCTTGCGAAGTGATGGGACCTGAAAATGCGGCGGTTGCCATGGCGTGTTTGCTCGAGCGGGCAGGACACATTAACTCGGCCGGAGGTTACTTGCGCGATCTGACGTCAAAGGCGCGACGCGGCGAATTTTCACTTGGCCCTATGCTGATGGCCCTGTTGAGAGCGAGCGGAAGCCCCGACCGGCAGGTTGGGTAGACGATTTCCGTCCCGGTTTTCGCATTGTCGTTCCTGGCGGAACCGGGCGCGGCAGTGGCAACCCGTGCAGTATGCGGCCGATCCTGAGAGGAGAGCACATTGGCTTCTTCTGACGTGCGGCCGACAAAGTCGGACCGTTCGTGTGGACCCCCGCTTGAGGCATGCGCTTCTCGATGGTGGACAGTTTCTGTGGCGGGGCTCAAGCAGGTTTCCGAGAAGATCCGGCGCCGCCGTCTGTGCACCATCGGTGTAGAAGCAGCTATCATGAGATAGATCCGGCCGAGTTACCGCCACGCCCCTCGAACAGTCGCAGCTCATTGTCGGCGACCAGGAACGGTCCCGACCT
Source organism: Ensifer sp. Root278 (assembly GCF_001429285.1). Classification (GTDB taxonomy): domain Bacteria; phylum Pseudomonadota; class Alphaproteobacteria; order Rhizobiales; family Rhizobiaceae; genus Ensifer. The sequence continues at coordinate 8,803 of NZ_LMJJ01000018.1, read as the reverse complement.
GGGTCGATCTGTACCCAACCCTACCGCGAGGTCCCGGGTAACAGCCATGTTTCGCTCGACGTTTTGCCTACTCCGGCCGCGGAAACTGTGGCTCCAATTGAAAAAATGCCATCATTGCACTATATGCAATCAATGATGACTGGAGGCGATTTACATGGCCAGCATGACCATTCGCAACATCGACGATCGATTGAAACAGAGGCTGCGAGTCCGCGCAGCGACCCATGGCCGATCGATGGAAGACGAGGCCCGTGATATCCTGAAAATGGTGTTGGCGCAGCAGGAGACAACGGCGGGAAACCTCGCTGGCGCGATCCGCGCGCGCTTGCAGCCGCTTGGCGGCGTCGAGCTGCAAATTCCCGCGCGCGAACCGATCCGTGACGCTCCGGATTTCTCTGCAATATGATCGTTCTCGACACAAATATCATATCTGAGCTGCTGTTACCGGCTCCCGAGCCCGCGGTTGTCGATTGGCTTGCGGAACAGCCTCCCGCCGCCATCTTCACGACCACGATCACTGAAGCCGAAATCCTATATGGTCTACGCCTGCTTCCCGAAGGTCGCCGCCGGCGCGACCTTGAAGCGGCAATCTTGCCGATCTTTGCGCAAGACCTCGCCGGTCGCGTGCTGCCGTTCGATCGGGAGGCCGCAGACGTTTATGGGATGATTGCAACTGAGCGGCGCAAGGCGGGTCGCCCGATCAGTCAGTTCGACGCCCAGATCGCCGCCATCGCCCTTTCGCGTGGCGCCGCGCTGGCAACTCGGAATGTTCCGGATTTCGAGGATGTCGGTTTGGTAATCATAAACCCGTGGCGGGACAGGTAAGGTGGCGGACGCCGCAAATCGATCGACGTTACTGCCGGCTCGATACTGCATCGAGCCGAGCAACTCGACGCGCTTGATGCCATCCTGCCGTTCGACCGTCGCGACCAACTCGCTGCCCTGTTGACGGACGACGACGTCGCCACGGGCAGCCCCCTCCCCTGGTCGGCGCCGGAGAGCCTGCTACTTAAGTTCGTCGCCCACCATCTCAGGGACCCGGACAAGTGCGCGGAAGATCAAGCCATGGCATGCCGGCGGAGGTGGAAGCTGGCTTGCGTTGAGCGCCGACGGGCCGCATGCCCCGACGCCATCTCTGCCTTCAAGTGATGCGAGCGTTGGAGGTCGGCGGCGCGCTCGGCATTTTGTCGCGGATCGTAGAACACGCCAATTTGCGCACCGGCNCGACGCCATCTCTGCCTTCAAGTGATGCGAGCGTTGGAGGTCGGCGGCGCGCTCGGCATTTTGTCGCGGATCGTAGAACACGCCAATTTGCGCACCGGCCGCCTTTCGCTCCGCTTCCAACTCCGCCGTAAGTGTGGCCAATTCGGCCTTCACCGCAAAATAGCGTTTCATCACGACGATGAGTTCGCGGTCGTCCGTTTTCATCATCGCTCCCGAGATTCTGTTTGCATGAGGACAATGATGATCAACAACAAGGGCAGAATCGCGATGGTTCATTAGACCTCACAGTTTGGCGCAACGAAAAATGTCTGGCGTAGAAGGAGGTGGGCCACCCTAGCGTGAGTGACCGCCAGCGGAGCACGAGGAGCGCTGCCCGTTGGACCGAAGCGCTTCAGGAGGCGTGGTTGCTCCAATAACATCGCATCAAAGATCGGCCCTGGAACGGCGTCGCTGCCGGTNCGTTGGCCGCGGCCGCGAGCTTTGGTTCATTAGACCTCACAGTTTGGCGCAACGAAAAATGTCTGGCGTAGAAGGAGGTGGGCCACCCTAGCGTGAGTGACCGCCAGCGGAGCACGAGGAGCGCTGCCCGTTGGACCGAAGCGCTTCAGGAGGCGTGGTTGCTCCGATAAATGGATAATGGCGTTACCGCGCAGTAAGTCCAAGCCATCACGCCGGGCGGTGTGGTTTCTGTCAGACGTTACTGCAAGCGAAAAAGCCCGAGCAATCCCGGCCCTCCCCAAAAGATCGCCGTGCGAAATCGGCCTAGGCCTGCAAATTGTCCGCCGACATCTTGCCTGACTTGCGGTCCGAAACCAGTTCGTATGTGATCTTCTGACCATCTTTCAGCTCTCGCAGCCCAGCCCGCTCGACCGCAGAAATGTGGACGAAGACATCAGCGCCGCCGCCATCCGGCTGGATGAAGCCAAACCCCTTCGTCGCGTTGAACCATTTCACGGTACCAGTCGCCATAGTGTCTTCCTTCGATCATTTGCCGTGCCGCCCCAACGGCGGACATGGCTTGCCTCTACGCGTGAACAATTAGACGCTTTCGCGCCCCGGACAAGGGTGAATTCATCTCGAAGGACTGTCAACCTGGCGTGGTTCCGACGGCACGATCATTTCTGTGGTGCTTCATCTTAGGAGGCGTGTTTCTCAACTTTGCTGCCGGCAGGCGCGCTTGAGCGCATCAGCGCCATAGCATTGGCCCGAGCGAAAACTTTTAAGTATCGATAGGGATCGATTTAGAGTCGCAGACGACCTGCGTTCGGGGCAATCACAGCCGATTAAGAGCCAAAGTCTTGCGCGCGAAAGTCCGGAAGGTTCGGCCAGATACGATGTCCTGGCGCTTGTGTCCCAGCCGGAGCGAGGTAGAATATAGACGATTAGGCACCCAGGAACCAGAGAATGGCACTGAGCATCAAAGATCTAGAGACGGAACGCCTTGCCAAGGCACTGGCCGAGAAGACCGGTGAAACCATTACCATGGCAACCCGCCGCGCACTGGAGGAACGGCTGCGGCGCCTCGCAAATGCCGCAAGTCGCGATGTCCTTCTCGAGGAACTGGCCGCCAGCCGTAAGCGTTGGGCCAAGCTGCCGATTGTCGACAACCGCTCTGCCGACGAGATCTTGGGGTATGACGAAAACGGGCTCCCCAGCTAATGGTCATCGACACGTCCGCCATCGTCGCGATCGCATTCAATGAGCCCGAAGCAGAAACCTACGAACAAAAGGTCGTCGACGCGCCACGGCGCTTCATTTCCGCGGCGACAATCCTTGAACTCGCCATCGTCATCGAGGCGCGCCTCGGCGAGGCAGGTGCCGCAGAGCTCGATCTGTGGCTTTACAAGGCGGGTGTCGAAATCGTCGCCGTCGACGCGGAACAGATCGCGGTGGCAAGGCGAGCCTGGCGCAGCTATGGCAAGGGCCGACATCCGGCCGGCCTGAACTACGGGGACTGCTTCTCCTATGCGCTGGCCAAGACACGCAATGAACCTCTGTTGTACAAAGGCGATGATTTCTCCCGCACAGACATCGAGGCGGCATGACATGGCATCCATTGCACCAGGGAACCGCAAACGCAATGATCCGAGATATCAGTCGGCAGGATGCTTGTTCGTCAGCAGTTCGGCATTGAGATGATCAAGGCCCGGGTCCATTTCGGACTTTTCGACGGCTGCGCGATCGGCGCCGCGCAGGTCCGCCGTCGCCTCGACGCGACGGTCGCGCCGCGACAGCCGCAGATAATCCTCATAGGCAAGCAGCACGATGCGCGGCCGGCCATTCTTGGTGATGATCACCGGCTCACGCACGGCGGCCTCCTGGTAGGCGCCGAAATTCTTCGAAACCGCCGCAGCGGTGACGGTCGACGTCATTTTGATACTCCTTTTTCCGGAAAGAACGGATTGTCGTAATTTCGGCAAGGCCCCTGGAGACTGTGGTCCGATGATCGACAACCATAGAAGGGCGGCTTCTGACAGCCAAGCGGTGCATCGAGAGCATGACGCGCTCGACGCGCTCGACGCATCCTGCCGTTTGATCGGCGCGACCAACCGGCTGCGCTGCAGGATCAGGTATCAATCATGATGGATCTGGAGTCGGAAACGCCGTATGTCAGCCGCCCTGGATCACCGGAAACGCCGGAAATCCAGGCATTGCAGTCCCTTCCTCACCCTTGTTCAGCGGACTCATTTGCCCGATCGGATGGCCTGGACCTCACCCGAGATTTCGTTGGACAGACCCCTGGTTAGAGAGGCAGTGTAACGGCACGGTCCGTGAGCGGGGGCGCATCAAGGTGCAGGTTCGGTCATTAGCGTCGCATTTCGTGCCGGTGCTTTGTGCGCTTTTGCTTGTCTTGCTGTCATCGGCGATCGCATCAGCGCAGCAGGCCGATGTGGCGCTGGCGGTCGGCACAATCACCGATGACAACTATCCCGGTCGGGAGTCTGCTGGCAACGGTCTGGGCGAGGTTATCTTGCACCACCTCGTCACCATGCTGGGCGACGGCGGGGAGTTTGCATGGTGCGCGGGAAAGGTCGTCGAATGGCGGCGGATCGACGAGGTCATTAAGGAACAGAAGTTTCAGCAGTCGAAATATGCCGATCCGGCCACGGCGATCAAGAAGCTGGGTACTATCGCACCAGACTTTTTGATTGGCGGCCGCATCACATTCGGCGCCGGAAAAGCCGACTGGACCATAGAGACAAGAACCAACCCTGGCGGTGACCTTGTCGACAGCTTCACCGGCTTTTCAGACGACGATGCGTATCTGGACGAGGCTGCCCGGATTGCCGAACATGTGCTGGACAAGCTTTGTCCCGGCCCGTGGACGGTCACCGGCGGCGGCGCCCGGATCAAGGTGAGCGGAACCGTGGCGAAGTTGAACGAGGCGTTCAAGGTCGTCGGCAAGTTCCCCGGTGGCACCGCGGATTTCGTCTACACGCCAACGTCGCGCTCCGGCGGGACTGTGAAATATGTGCTTGCGGGGGGCGGCTTTTCAGGCGCCGGCAGCGGCACCTATACGATCGGTCCGTCGGGCGATGGCTCTAGGCTGACGATCAAGCAGACCACGAAGGGCTGCATCAACGGCGTACCGGGTTCGTGCAAGACCAACAGCGAGGTGCTGACCCTGACCCCGGTTTCGCGCTAACGGTCCGCTGTGAGTGCGGTTCTCAGCCTACGGCCAGGAGCGGCTTCGCGGTGTAAGCCCAAGTCGGCCAAAATCACGGCTTTGGGCCGACTGGGCTATAGCTGTACATCTGTTGCGGCGGGCGGACCATACGATGAACGGCGCGTCGGAGCCGCTCAACGATCCAGCCCTACCCACGGCGGTTGACAACCCGCACGAGGTTGTCCCAACTCTTTGTGTGGAACAACTTGCACCGAAGATTATTCGCTCGTGTATGAACACTATCGCTCCGATCGCAATGTTGGCATTGTTTCTCTCGTCCGGCATCGTCGCTGCCCAGGGGCTTCGGCCGGTAGGCATCAACACCGCATCACTTGCTGAAAGCGCTTAATGCCGGCGCCGACTTTGCACCCGGCAAGACGGTTCAGGTTGTGGGGACGGGCCCGCCAAGACAGGGGAATGTCAAGCGGATCGAGGTGAGTAGAAAAATCGGACAGGTGCTCGCCTATGAAGAGGCAGGAAAGCTGCTGGCGGCTTATCCCGCGACGGTTGGAAGCAAGGATAATCCATCGCCCTACGGTACGGACAAGGTCAAGGGCGTCGCCCGGATGCCCGTCTATAGGTACGATCCGAATGTGAACTTTAAGCAGGGCAAGAACAACAAGGTTCTTATCATCCCCAAGGGACCGAATGGCCCGGTCGGCAGCGTGTGGATCGATTTAACCGAACCTATGGGATCCACGGAACTCCCGACCCCGACCTCATCGACAAGGGAGCGTCGCATGGCTGCGTCCGCCTGACGAACTGGGGGATGGTCAAGTTCGGCGTCGTCGTCAAGTTCGTCAATTGATCGGTGCGGACCGCATACCAACTCGGCCGGGAAAGGTGAGTTTCTATGATCGCGGGAGCACGGTCGCTAGCGTGATCCCCACGAATGGACGCTGTTCGTCACCGCCGCCCACCCTGTCGATCTGGCTGAACTGTTAAAAGGGTGCTTTGTACTCTTCCCCCATGTTCAAGGACCATCGCTACACGGTCGGCTGACGGGCGCTTGATGCACACGATCTTGAGCCAGAAGGGGCGCGCTCGATGCGGGTGGACGGTGTGGTGATGGTGCCGCTCACGGGAATGCTAAACGATCTCACCTGGGATCTCGCGATGGCATGGAAGCCCCGTGGCGCCCGCCGGGCGCTGCTCGCGTTCGTCGATCCCTGCGGCAGAGCTAGGCGGATCCCCGCAGGACGCAAGAAGATCATAGTTGCCGGCATGATCTGAGCAACCTTTCCCCCTCCGTCCGCGGGCGAAGTACGGAAACCTAATCCTAGGATGGCTGCTCCTTGGGTTGCCGGCCGATGAAGAACCCTGCTACCGACGCCCAGAAGCCTTTCGGCTTGTCGGCGAGTAACGAGCGAACCTGGCGGGCTGCCACCGCCGCGCTTACCGTCGTGCCAAAGCGGCAGTAGCAGACAACGTCATGCAGTTCGTCATCGCTGATTTCGAAGAAGCGCTTCGCCTCGCCATAGGTGTCCGTTTCCATACCTGCAGCACGGAGCACCGGATCCCTAAATGCGATCGTTATCGGCGAATAGTCGCAGCGCAGGGCATTTCGCTCATCCATAACCTGGAATTCGGTTTCATGAAGCGTGTCCAGGTGTCTGTACCTGATTAGTTCCAGAAGCTCGGCCCAGCGCTCCAGCCGCTGCCGGCGCGTCATACCGTCTGGATCGAAACAGGGCTCAACCTGTGCGATGGTCTGCAGTTGTTCCAAGGTGTGATGCTTCATTGTCGCCTCCAATCAAACGACGTTGCGAAAGCAGACCCCAGCAATAGAGTGATCCGTGTCAATTGCGCTGTCCAATCACGATGCTGGCGGCGGGCCTATCGTGTGAATTTCATTTGAACGATATCAGATAGTTAGCCTCGCACGTAATTTGAGAGTTGGCGTTGAATTATATGAGAACAGCGCTGGGCCGTTTCCACGTCAACTGAGATTCAGCTGGGGCGTGCATGATAGCGGCGCAATTAGACGCGGCCTTCAGATCGCGTTGCTCGACGAGAAGCACGTCAATCCGGAGATCGTTTTCGATCTGGCACGGACGTTTACGGTTCTTGGTTGGTATCCCCTTCCTCTGCCGCGTATGGCAGAGTCGGTCGAACACCGAGCGGATACCGTCGAAACTGCAGTCGCTTCGATCAACTGAGCCTACAGCTCAGACTAATTGCCCGACCTATAGAAGATGACCCTTCCGCCTGGCATGAGTTGGAGCAGATAGTCGAATTCGCTCACATTGGCGGTAAGCACGGTAAGCCCGAGCTTTTGGGCCTGCAGAAACAAGACGCAGTCGTGCAGCGCTCGCAAGCGAGCATCGCGCTGATAGCCCTGGAGGCGACCCAACATGCCTGACAGCAATGCGGCGCGTCCGAGGACATCCGCATCGGGTCTGAACACGCGATGGGGCCGCATGGCCTCAATCGTCGTCCTGATCTGTTGAATGGCAGGTTTCGTACTCGGGTGTGCTCGATCGAGTACGCCCACCGTGTGCATCAACTCCTGGATGGCGATCGTGGAATGGTTGCTGTGACGGAGTTCGAGCAGGTCTCCAACAACTTCCGGCGCCCGCCCTTGCAAACCATCGATGTAGACGCAGGTCTCGAGGAGAAGTTCCGGCCCTGCTTCCGCTTGCTCCCCAAGAAAGGGCAACTCGTTGTCAGGACGCCTTGAGAGAGTCCGACCGGGATCGAACTTCATCCAGCGAAGGGCCGCATCGAAATCAAACATCGTAGCGCCGGAGAGCGTGCGCCGGAAAAAAAGGCAAAATCTGACAAGTCAGAATCCCAGCTTACGATTTCGGTTCGGTCTTTCGCAAGACCCGTGGAACAGTCGATCCTGAGTTGAGCCTTTCGCCTAAGATCGCGCAGATAGCTGCGGGTCGTGTTGATCTGCGCTGACCTTTAGCGAATTCACGCGATGATTGCTGCGGCATTTCCTCCATTGAAGGCCGCTGGCGCGTTTTCGTGGACACCTGCGGGAGATTGGTCATCCTTCATGCTGTTTCGGTTCTGGCGGCCTTCCATTCACATAATAAAACACGCTTGCAACGGAGCAATTTCTAACGCATTTCTTATTTGTACAAAGCACTTCGAAACGAGGCCGTTAAAAGCGCGATGGCGAAGCGACAAACCGTTAACGTCCAACAGCCACTCAAGCGGCTGATCGGCTACGCCCGCGTCTCGACCGACGACCAGGTCCACGATGCTCANCCGTCCTCAGTATCGATCCGGAGCTTACCGATAGCTTCGAGGAGGCCGTTAAAAAGCGATGGCGAAGCGACAAACCGTTAACGTCCAACAGCCACTCAAGCGGCTGATCGGCTACGCCCGCGTCTCGACCGACGACCAGGTCCACGATGCTCAAATCGACGAACTGCGCGCTGCCGGCTGCGATCGGATCTATCAGGAGCATGGCTCCGGGGCATCGCGCGCTCGCCCAGTCTTGACCAAGTTGCTTGGCGAGCTCACCACGGGCGACGTCCTCGTCGTCGTCCGCCTCGATCGGCTGGCCAGATCGGTGAGTCATCTCTTGGCGGTGATCGAAGACCTTGAGGCGCGCGGTGTGCACTTCCGGTCGATCCGCGACCCGATCGATACCTCGACGCCACAGGGCATGTTCTCCCTCCAGGTCCTCGGCGCGGTCGCCCAGCTCGAGCGGGCGCTGATCGCCGAACGCACCAAAGCCGGCATCAAGGCGGCGAAGGCGCGCGGCAAGCTTCCCGGAAACCCCGGCCTGCGCGAACGGCGACCGGAGGCAATCAAGGCCGTCTCCAAAGCGCGCGAGAAACGCTATCTCGATGAGCTCATTGCGTCCGCGCAGACGTGGTTGCCGATGGTACGGCAACTCCGGCCCCAGCACAGTTGGGACAATGTCGTGCGGGTGCTCAATCGCCGCGGTCACGA
>NZ_LMJJ01000017.1 GCF_001429285.1 Ensifer sp. Root278 | reverse complement strand
CCTTACCCAGACACTTGAGCGCCTCGCAAATGGATGGCCCAGCAGCGATATTGACGCGCTCATGCCGTGGAACTACGCCGCCTGAACGGCCCCGGCTTGTCGCTTACGTTGAAACTCTCGACATAGCCGTTTTGCATCGGCTTTCCCGGCGCGATGTAGTGCCACTCGATCTTGTGATCCTTCGACCAGGCAAAGATGGCATTCGAGGTGAGTTCGGTGCCATTGTCGGAGACGATCATTCCGGGTTTGCCTCGCCGTTCGATCAGCGTCGTCAGTTCTCGGGCGACACGTCGACCAGAGATAGACGGTGAGCGCGACGAACAGCCCACTGTTTTCGGCGTTGATGGGATCGCAATAGCACTTTCTTTCAGAACTTCTGCTTTGCCCGCTTCGGCATAAAGTAGGTTCGGATATTGACGAGTGCTTCGGCGACGTCAGCAGCATCCTGGCGGGTTGCTTTCCGTTTTGTCTCGCCGAGCTTGCGGATGGGCGCGATGATATCGCCAGTCCCGGCATGACCTCGAAGAACCGGCTGCCAAAGCCTCGGCGCGTATCCTGTTCCCAACAAAAAGCAGAGGTCCCAATCGAACTGATCAAAGGTCTGATCATCTATCCTGGTGAACCTGGGCCGGTGGTCTTTCGGTCTTTCGGAAAGGCTCGCCGAGATGCGGTTATACTCCGCAACGATCGTCTGCACGGCCCGATGTTCTGTTGTCTCCATCGGCAGGTTCAGGGCATCCGGACCTGTCAGTTCCGGGATCCATTTGCGTGGGTCGATGAACTTCGGGCCGATGATGAGAGCCGTAAGATAACCATCGAGACCGCTCATTGACCAAATTGGCGATGCGGGACGGCGTCCCCTAATAAACGCCTCGAACGCCTCATCATCAAGCTTCGGTCGTGCGGTCGTCATCCCCTGGCTGTTGTGCGTCATGCCGCCCGTCGCTCCTGCTCTGTCATCGCCTCGCGCTCAGCCTTCCAGTTCCACGGCAGGAGACTTTCCATCTCGCTGGCTTTTACTTTGCCCGCGATGATGCGTCCCAGCACATCGGCAAACCAGACATGGGGGTCCACACCATTGAGTTTACAGGTGTTGACGAGCGATGCGAGCACCGCGAAGGTCTTGCCACCGCGCTCGTTGCCCACGAACAACGAATTCTTCCTCGTCAGGGCCACGGATTTCATCGAACGCTCGACCACATTGGAGTCCACTTCGATCCGGCCATCCTCCAGGAAGGCTGCCAGTCCGCTCCAGTGGTTGAGCGTGTAGGTGACGGCCTTGCCAAGCGCCGATTTCGCCGACACCTCGTCACGCAGTTCGGTGAGATGGACCTTCAGTTCTCTCATGATAGGAGCTGCATCGCGACGCCTCACTACGAGGCGGGTATCGGCACTTTCGCCGCGCAGTCTCGCTTCGATCCGATAGATCTCGGCAATCCTGGCAAGGATCGACAGAGCCTCCGAGGAGCCGGTGAGCTTGACGACATCGACGAACTTGCGCCGAGCATGGGCAAGGCAGAAGGCCAGCCGCATGGGCGCGACATTACTCTTCCCCCGGCGCTTGGCCATGGTTTTATAGGCTTGATACCCATCAACTTGAAGCACGCCGGTAAACGACGACAATTGCCCCTCGACTTCGCGAGCGCCGCGGCTTTCGGCAAAGATATAGGCAACCGCCGGCGGCGCCGGACCATTCCATGGGCGATCGTCGATCGCTTGCGCCCAAAGTTGGCAAAGCTTGGTGCGTTTGCGCCCTGGATCAAGCCGCGGCAGCGGCGTCTCATCACAAAATACCCTCGGCTGCGAGCGGATGAAGGCAAGCAGCGCATCATAGAGAAGTTCAAGCCACCAGGCGACCCGCGTCACCCAGGCGCCGAGCGTGCCGCGATCGATGATCACGCCGCAGGAGGCAAGCATCTGCGCCTGGCGATGCAGCGGCAGGTGCCAGGCAAACTTTGAGACGGCGACATGGGCGGCAAAGGCCATAGTCACCATGCCGCCATCCATTACGCGCGGCGGCGCGGGCGCCTGCACAATGACGCTTTCGCAGGCTCGGCATGCGTAGCGCGGCCGGATCGTCCGTTTAACCCGGACGACCGCCGGCACGATGTCGAGCGCTTCGCTGACATCCTTGCCGATGCAATGAAGCTCGAACGAGCAGCACGGGCAAACCTTGCTCTCTGGCTCGATGAGCTCTTCATACCGGGGAAGGTGCTTGGGTAAACGGCCGATATTGCGGGACGGCGCTTGTCGAGCCTGCGGTGTCCCCTCGGCGACGGGCGCAACATCGTCATTGGCAGCTTCGGGAATGTCGCTGAGATCGCCAAGATCGAGCGTCGCCTGCGTCGGGTCGATCATCGTCATTTTCTCCGACTTCGCCCCAAAGAGCTGTTGCTCCAGGAAGGCAACGCGCGCTTTGAGATCGGCATTCTCCTCGTCGAGCGAGAGAATGATCCGGGTCAATTGCGCAGCATCCTGAGGCAAGGGGGTGGGTCGAAGCGGCATGACAGACCCTACCACGTGAGCCTGAATCTGCAAACAAATCCAATAGGATCAGCCCGCTTTTGAAGGCCTCCTCACCGCGTTTCGTTTGACCCGCGTCCAGTCAATGCCGGCCAGCAAAAGCGAGAACTCTTGGCTACTCATTTGCATCGCGCCATCGCGGATCGGTGGCCAAACGAACTTGCCCGCCTCCAGCCATTTCGTCGCCAGGATCATGCCTGACCCGTCCCAATAAATGCAGCGAAGGCGATCGAGACGCTTGGCGCGGAACACGAACACATCGCCACAATAGGGATCGGCCGCAAGCGCTGACGCCACCAAGGCCACAAGCCCATTCATCCCGCGCCGGAAGTCGACCGGCTGCGTCGCCACCATGATCTTCACGCCATTCGGCGAAAGTCCGATCACCGGCGCCCTCGCAACGCCGCCACGATCGCCTGCGCCAACTCGGGCGCCACCGAGCCGAACACGGTCATGCGCGCGCCAGCAATCTCGATCTCAATGCGACCGGAAGCAACGGAAGCGATATCCGACGACGCGCTCTGGGGAGGCGTTCGTTCTCCAACCACGGTCACCGGCACGAACATGGCCTGCTGTGCGCCGGCTTGCGCAGATCGTCGAGAGGTCAGCCCGGCTTCGCGGCGCCAGACATTCAGCAGGCCGCGATTGACGCCCCAGCGCCGGGCGACGGCCGAGATGTTCACGTCGGGTTCTGCGCTTTCGGCAAGGATCCGCGCCTTCTCTTCGTCGGTCCAATTCCGCCGCTGGCGGCGACCGGTGATCACCTCGATCCGCCGGTAGACTCCATCATGCCTGGCTTCATCCATGCCTTCATCCATGACTTCAAGCATGGCATCAGCGCGATCTCCAACCATCCTGTTCCGCTCCTATCGATGAAGGAGCTTATCTCGCGGTCTCAATCAGCAAAGAAAAGGTGGGCTGTTCGTCGCGCTCACGATAGACGTGTCCGGGATCGCTGCCAGGCATTCGCGCGTCACGTCATCAACGACATGAGGACCCGGAATCGCCTGCCGCAGGCGAACTGGTCGTGGACGAAATCCAGCGACCAGCGGGCATTGGCCTTCGCTTCGACCAGGATCGGTGCACGCATGCCGACAGCACGCCGCCGGGCTGTTCGCTTGCGAACGGAAAGCCCTTCCTCGCGATAAAGACGGTAGATGCGATTGACGCCCGACCGCTCTCCATCTCGCCGAAGCAGGATGAACAGGCGACGGTAGCCGAAACGCCGCCGCTGGTTGGCCAGGTCGCGCAGCTTCGCTCGCAGATCGACCTCCGGCGGTCAACGGGACCGATAACGGATCGTCTTGCGGTCGGCGGATATGATCTGACAGGCCCGACGCTCCGAAAGACCCATGACGGCCTTCAGATGCGTGACGGCTTCACGCTTGGCGGCAGGCCCTACCATTTTTTTGCAAGAAGCTCGCGGAGTGCGGCTGCATCCAGCATCTGCTCGGCCAGCAGTTTCTTTAGCCTGATATTCTCGTCCTCAAGCGCCTTCAACCGCTTCGCCTCGGAGACCTCCATGCCGCCGTACTTGGCTTTCCAGTTATAAAACGTTGCTTCTGAAATTCCGTGCTTGCGGCAGAGGTCGGCCACCTTCGCGCCAGCCTCCTGCTCCTTCAGCACCGCAATAATCTGCTCTTCCGTAAATCGCTGCTTCTTCATTCGTCCGTCCTTTAATAGGCCGGACTCTAATCCATTCTGGAGGGAATTCTCAGGGGCAGGTCACCCACTAGTGCCGTTTGAATCTTCCCCAGTTTGCGCGCTGTAGCCGGTCTTTCGGGGCGCGCCCCGGAAGACCGGCGGCGCGTCGTCATCGATACTCCTTCCGATGGTCGGAAGGGGGATTTCGGTGATCAAACTGAGGGAGACGATCATGATCCTTGATTTGCATCGACAAGGTTTGTCGGTGTCGGCGATCGCCAGGCAGACTGGCATCGACCGCAAGACGGTACGCAAATATATCGAGCGCGGTCTGGAGGCTCCGTCCTACGGCCCACGAAAGCCACGAGCGGCGGTAATCGACCCGTTTGCCGCCTATCTTCGTGATCGGGTAAAGACCTATCCCGGTCTCACGGGCAGTCGACTGTTTCGTGAGATCAAGGAACGCGGCTATGTCGGTGGCTATACGGCTGTGACGGATTTCCTGCGCGATGTGCGGCCGGCGACGACACAAGGGTATGAGGTTCGTTTCGAGACGTCGCCCGGCGATCAGGCGCAGGTCGATTTCGCCCGCTTTCATGTCACCTTCACGGATGAACCAACAACGCCGAGGATCGTCTGGCTGTTCTCCATGGTGCTCGGATACAGCCGGCTCATCTGGGCGCGCTTTGTCATGCACCAGAACCTGCCGACAGTCCTTCGATGCCATGCGGCCGCTTTCGAAGCGATTGGCGGCGCACCGCGGGAGATCCTCTATGATCGAATGAAGACGGCGGTCATCGGTGAAGGTCAGACTGAAGGTATCGTCTACAACCGTGCCCTCGTCGATCTGGCTCGTCACTATGGCTTTCACCAGATTGCAGGAACGTATCCGTTTCTTCTGCAAGGCCGAGCCTGCTCATCGTGTCCGCCACCGATATCCGACCTCTCACCGCTCTATCAGACGTGGTCCCCTTGCCCCTTACCAAAAAGCCCGACTGTCAACATCGGATACCTGCAGGACGTTCGTCGCGCTCACGACTAATCGCCTAGAAAGCGGAACGTACGTTTGGGGGGCCGTCCATGATGGCACGATTCAGATGGGTGCCACCTTTAGAGCGCCCTTGCGTGCATTTATTGTAGTACATACTTCCTGAGCGTGCGCTCCATCAATAGTCCGGCTGATAACGTACTGGTACTCCACAAGAACAGGTATGTTTTGTCTAGAAATGGCGCCGCGTATCCTTGATAATATGCCTGCCGCATCCAAGATACGCATTGAAATGCTGGATTGAAAGATAGCATGTAAACTACTTCTTCTGGATAGGTGTCCAAATAAATCGGGCCTCCAGACGACAAGTAAATGAGGACCGTGAACAGCGCATAGATCATTGACATGGTCGGCACCATTGCCGAAATCACGCTGATGATAATCCCAACGCCCACCGCCAGCATTGCAGTTACCGCCATACACATGAGCGCTTGCTCAGGCCTGTAAGGAAAAGGGTTTGTCCCAAGACTTAATAGGATTATTACAAGGATAATAACTGATATTACAATGGCCACAAACTCTAGAAGAGACCTCGCAAGCACTATGTCCATTAGGTGGACGGCTGGAAACGAAAGCATACTCTTGTTTGCGACGATCGACGAGGACATAAACCTGGAGACATATGTCAAGGTCAACACGGGCATTAGGCCAGTCGCGAAGAAGAGCATCATGTCGTCGCCGAAAGTTGCTGAACGCCCAGTGAAGGAATAGATGGCGAGTAGGATGCCGACGTGCGCAACCGGAAACAGCGGCGCTACCAAAAAACCTAGGCCATGGTTGAAATATCGGCTTCGAATGTCACGGAGAATTACCGCATGCATCACATGCCATTGCCTCTTCAGAGCGACACGGATCGGGACTTTGCCGGAAAGCGGCGGCTGGCGTGTCATATTATTTGCGTGACGCTGCATTGCTCAATCTTCTCTCTACCTTCGTTTTTCTCAGGTTTCGCAGAAATGCAAGATAAGTGACAGTTCCAGACCCAAGCCAAACCACAGGGCGGCGAATGGCTTCAATTGCGTTCGATGGCCCGCACCAGGCCTATCGGATACCGGAGTGCGCCCGTCATTACAAATGGACATTTCTTGGAAAGCAGGTTCATACGGGCTACTGCGGTACCAAATCGTAAGCGTCAAGCAGGTCGTTCGCGAAGGGTGGGGGTGCGGATTTCGGTTGGGACAGCGATTCCGGTCAATCCCGTACGGTCGCTTCACGCAGTGATGCCCTCTTCGACTTCTCCTAATTTTTGGGTGCTGGAAAATTCGGCGTGACCACTTCCACGAAACGGGCGCCTGGAAGGGGCAAGATGAGTTCAGCCACCGCTTTCTGGGAGGATTGCTGTTTTGCATGAACCGCGATAACTCGACATCGTCAATCAAAAGGGAGCGCATTCAGGTGGCACATGATCTTTCCTTCAACTCAGGCGAACGGCAGATTGCCGGGCGCTACGAAGACATCCGTGCTGACCATCGCTTTCGCTACGAATGGGCAGAGAGGCTGATCCCGACTGGCGGATTTGGAATCGATGCATTCTGCGGAAATGGCTACGGAGCTTGGCTTCTAGGCAAGGAGCGGCAGGTTTTGGCTTTAGATGGCTCCAAAGAAGCGGTTGCCTTCGCTACCGAGCACTTCAGCGGCGCGCGAGTTCATTTTGCCCACGCTTACTGGCCGTTTGAACTGCCTCGAGAAGCTTTCGACTTTATCGTCTCACTGGAATCGGTCGAGCACGTACCGGACGGCTCGAACTTCTTTGCTGCCCTGGCTGCTGCCCTGAAGCCAGGCGGGGTCCTGGTTTACTCGACCCCGAATGAGGACCTGCTTCCTCTGACGGCAACTGGCAATCACTTCCATCATCGTCACTATACGACTGCTGAAGCCAAGGATCTGGCTTCTGCTGAAGGATTGGAATTCATCGGTTTCGCGGGCCAGAATACGTACAACATGACACCGGAAGGGACACAAGGAGGCTTGGTAACCGAAGCCGAGATGGCTCTGCGAGACGGTGTGGCCGGCCAATTCAATATCTTCGCCTGCCGGAAGCCGATGCCAAAGATCCAGGACGGGTGGCTGAAGAAGGTGCTCCTCAAGGCCTTCGGGTAGCGCTCTCTTCCCGCAAAGCGAAAACCCCGCCGAATAAGGCGGGGCTGGTCTAGGTACAGGCATTTCGGTTTTGTGATCAGTCAATGTGATCCACGGGGAACTTGTCGTTTACGAGCGACGGCGTTTTCACAACGACTGTCACGCAATCCGTCAGAGCTTCGAACGCTGTTGCGTCACCAGGCTCGATCGTAATGATGTCGCCGGGGACCAGCGTTCTTCCTGCCATTCTGGCCTCCCCAGACATGATCGCCGTTATTTCCAGCGTCTGTCTATGGACATGCGCCGCCTCGGCGTCTCCGGCGTTGTAACGGCGAATACCGACCTCGAATTCCTTCGTCCTTAGGGCAGAAGGCTCGAAATCACCGACGAACCATCCACGGACCATGTCTTCAAGTTTGTCGATTTTGATCATTGAACTTCTTTCTCCGTAGCCAGCCCGTAGACGTTTAGCTGATCGGCGGATTTCAAAGGATGATACTGCTCGGGGCGCAGCGGAATGGACAGCACTTTCCGTTGCTTAAGGATCATCTCATTCAAGGCTGGGCATATGTAGAACTTACCCTGGACGTGCGCATCCTTGAAGATCATCTGTTTTAGAGATTCGAAGAAATCGGATGCCTTGGCAAACCAGTAAAAACCAGCGTTCGCCGATCGACTGATGGGGCGCTTTTCGGCACATTCAGTCACCCATCCGTCGGCGCCGGCTCGGACGTATGAGTAGCGCGGGTGTAGGGACGGAAATGTGAGAACTCCGGCGTCGGCTCCCCTCGTCTTGAATTCTTCTACCAGTGGCAGGTAGTCGACATCCAACTGGTCGGTTGCGCTAGCAATGATGAGTTCGTCATCCATATCAACCGCGTCGCAGCACAACAAAGCTGTGCAAGCCGCGCCGGCAGTTTCGTTTTTGACGGAGACCACCACCGGCGAACCGGCCATCTGCCCTACGATATCGCGCAGGTAGTATGCGTCTATGTCTGCTGCCCGGAATGCAAAAATGAATTGCGGATCTTGCAACTTCGATAAGGCTCGGACTTTTCTCTCGACTACGAGCTCGCCGTCAACTTCACCCAACCAGATCGGATAGATGCGTTCACTGTCTTCGGTCGCGCGCTCACCGGCCGCAAGAATAATGATGTTCATTGCGAATACCCACCAATCTCTTTGATCTTCCGGTCGATGTTGGGGAAGTTAACATCGGACACGTCCTTAACAACCAGGACGTGGGCACCGGAGCTCCGGGCGGCCATAATGCCGTGCTCGTTGTCCTCCAGAATGAGCGTCTCATCTGGATTAGTACCCAACTTGTCCATCGCCTTAAGATACATTTCCGGGTCAGGCTTGGCCTTGGAAACATCCTGGTTGGAGATCAGCAAATCCAAGTGCTCGCGCAAATGTGAGAACTCCATCATGGCTTCAACCGACTTGCGAATGGAGTTTGAGGCCACCGCGAGTTTCATTCCTCGCGCCTTGAGCTCAGATAAGGCATATTGATGATTGAATGTCGGCTTGCACCTCACACTAACAATTTCCATCGTGTAGCTCTGTTTCAGATCATTGATGAAGCCGTGCAGCCGCTTGGGGAGGCCATCGGTAACGCTCAGCAACTCTAGCTTCCTTCGCGTCGGAAGTCCGTCGAAAGTGGTCAGGTGGTCCGCGCGGCTGATCCCGCTTCCGAAAAGCGCAAGTGCTCTGTTCAGCGCGTCGTAGTGCCATTCTTTGGCATCAATCAACACGCCATCCATATCAAATACGACGGATTTAATCATCGAACAGGAACCTTCTGACATCCAATGGTTTGTCGGTGCAAATGGTTAGGCCATTGCGATCGCGAACAGGCTTGAGCATTTGCCACAGTAACAGCGGGTCGCGGCCATGAAGTTCTGAAGAGACCACGCAGACGGATTTTCCGCTCTCCAGATGCGAGGTGATTACCTCCGCATCGAACCATGTGTCTTCGAATGCATCCAGCCAAACGCCGGCGGCATCCCCGTAAAGAATCGGGTCCGGCTCGATGTCGCTGTGACGGGTGTAGTAGGGCAATCCAGCGTTCTTGTAGCGCCACATCTCAGGGCCAGACATGTCGAACGCAAACCAGTGCACGTTTCTGCCGGCAAAGCTCGCGGCAAGGGCTGACGAGAGCCCGTCGGCTTTTACGTTGACCGCCAACTCGAGTCCTGTGCCATCGAACCTATCGACGACAGCACTCCAAGGGATCGGGTTTCCAACGGCGGGGTCGTGAGAAATCACGAGATCCCCAAGGAAGTCTCTGACATCCGTCTCGGTACCAAACCCATCGGCGACCGTGCGATCAAACGCAGATATTGCGTTCTTTTCTTCTGGCGTTTGCCAGAAACCTCGGTGGCTGATGATCTTCATTGGGCAGCCTTCAGCTTCAGCATCGTTTCTGAAGCAAGAAAGGCGTCAAGGTCCGCGGGCGTCCCAAGTCCATGCATACCATCGTCGACGGAGCCTACATTGTAGAACCCGATTTTGGCGCCCCGCTTGATCATCTGATTGTAGACCGGAGCAACGTAGAACTCGCCATTTACGCGCTCGTTGTCGGCAATCATGCGCTTGGCGGCTGCGACGAAATCTAGTCCGTTGGAGAAATTGTAGATGCCGACGGTAGCCTCGTCTGAGATGGCCTCCTTTTCGACCACCCTCGTGACGTGGCCGTCCCCATTGTAGTCAACGAAAGACCACTTCGGATCCGTCGCCTTCATCGTCATTATGAGGCCGTCGAGGCCGCCGCTGCATGCAGCCAGATAGTCATTGATGTCGATGTCGACGTACTGATCGCTGTTCGCGATCATCAATGCACCGCCATCGATGTGCTCCGCCGCAGCGAGTACGGTGCAAGCTGCGCCTTCCGTAATCCCGTCGAGAGAAACGATCTTTGAACCCGGTGCCCAGGCTGCCAGCTTTTCTCGCAAGCCATACCGCTCGACCTGGTCCTGCTGACAAATGAAAACGAACGTATGGTCGCATCGTGGACGAAGGTTGTTGATGACAACCTCGATCATGCGTTGTTCGCCGACCTTAATTAGAGGCTTCGGATCCTGGTAGCCAGCATCCGTAAAACGGCTGCCTCTCCCCGCCATGGGGACTACGATTTTCAACATTACTCTCCCCTTCCCGATGCAACCTGCGATTCGGGCTTAAGTTTTGAATTGAGCGCTTGTTCGATTTCTTGGAGCAAATCATCTTGCCGCGGTGTCGAGTAGCCAAGATCAAGATTCTTGCTGATCAGCGCCTTGCCGGCTTCATAGCCACCAACGCCCTTTAATGACTTCGCCTGGTAGAACCGAATGATTGGTGCAATTGACGCAGAGGAAAGTCGCTCAGGCATCGGCTGTGTCGAATCCTGCCCGGCCGCCACAGCTCTACGAAGGGTGTTCAGGTAAGACTTAGCTTCGACGGCGATCTCTTTGTCCGTAACTCTGAAAACACTCGAAGTGTTTTCTGAAACGCCAGACATGACCGTGTCGAATTCGCTCCGATATTCTTGGCTGTTCCTCTCAAACGACGACAACAACACGTTCATATTGTAGATATGAAAGCTGTTACACAGGCTCGACATCATGCCTTCAGGGGGGTGGCCGATATCTGATGAGAATTCAGCAACTAAGTCCGCTAAGAAGAGGAAGTGGTCCTTCGCAAACTCCAGATACTCGGCACAGCCCTCGCCGTACCCGTTTTCACCAAAGACAGATATTCCGTGCATGACGGATTGCACGCAGTTCTCGTAATGCCGGAACCGGTGGTCAAATGAGCAGAATTCCGTCAGCCGCCCCGGCGATTTGTTCGCAAACGCCAGTGACGAATAGAACAGGAACTCTGGGAAAAAATTGACTGGATCGACACGGTAAATCGACGAGAGATCGATACCCAAGATTGCAGACTGGTGCAAAGGGCTCAAGAACATCGTCCGATCATCGAAAAAGAACGGAGCCCGGTCACTCGCCCCCAGAACAACGCTCTTGCCTTGCAAATCGTGTCGGCTGCCACTCAGGGCCATAAGCTGGCAAAGATAGTGAAGCCTTTCGGCTGTTATGTGAGCACTGTCGGCTCGGATACGGATAACGAACGTCCCTGGTCCGATCGCTCTGAGGCCACACGAAATCTGTTGATGCTGAGCCAAGAAGCTAACGAGAGACGACTCGGCGCCTGAGCCCAGCGGCAGCAGATACCCGGCGCCCACGCACTCGATGCTCGTGTTATGAGCCAGAAGAGACTTCGCCGTGGCAACCTGATCATCCCAGCCGCAATAGACAATCTTCTCGAAAAAGTCTGCTGCTGCTTTGGCAGAACTGGTGACCCCCTCAAAAACCGCCATATTCCGCACTTGACCGGTGATCAGGAGTGAAAATTTCATGGCTGTCTCGCAGGCTTTTCGAACGGCGTAGGTCTAAATGACCGAAAAGGTCTTGGCAACCACAAATAGCCACTCCCGATTGGCGTGGGAGTGGCTAGTACTTCCAAATGTTTTTCCGCGCTTCTTAGAAATCCCTCGAAACTGCGGGCCAATTGCCCGACCCGTTGTAGAACAGCGTGATGTTGCCGCTCGCAACCGTGGCGTTCACCGCGCCCTTCAAGACAAGACTCGCGTCATGGGTAGTCGTCAAAGCAGTAGCAAAGAGAAGGCTGACAACACGGCCCTCTGTTGTGGCTGAGATGGTCGAAATGCTTATCGTGCCGGTGTTGGTTAGAAGGTCACCGAACGGCAGCCGGGTGGTTGTCGATCTGGAGGGGGATGCGCTCGCAGACCGGTCAGACGGCGCGCTCGGGTTCTCGCCCGCAATAATTCTCTGAAGCTGATACACAACATCCAAGCTCCAGCACCCGTTGCAGCAGTCAATCGCCGTCGCTCAAGCGATCAATGGTGCCCATCTGCCAAATCGACGACAGTTACCTGAATGCTGGCGCTGGTGCTCGGCCTAAGCACGTCAGATCAATTCATCCATCTCAAGCTTGCTGAATGCGAAGAAACTCTTGCACGTGAAGTGAAACACATCGTTCCCACGTAAACGTCTTCGCTCGATCTAAGCCTCCTTTCGTCAGCTTTTCTCGAAGGTCGGGAGAGCGCAAGATACGGACCATTGCGTCGAGAATGGCTCGTTCATCTAGCGGATCGACTAGCAGCGCATTTTCGCCCGCTATTTCTCGCATGCTTGAACGATTTGATGTGATCACTGGCGTCCCACTGGCGAAGGACTCCACAATGGGAAAGCCAAAACCTTCAGCGAGTGAAGGAAATACCGTACAAACGGCCGACCCGTAGAGAGTCCAGAGTTCTCCGTCATCGACGTGGCCAAGGAAACGCACACGGTCACCGAGCATGCTGGCTTCTTCTGCGAAATCGACATTCCAACCAGACGCACCGACAACAACCAGTTGAACATCGTCAAACTCAGTGCCCCTAAGCCGCCGCATGGCCCTGACAACTGTCGCCAGATTTTTGCGCGGTTCCAGCGTTCCGATACAAAGCATGTATCTCTGTGATGGAAGCAGTTTTGCAATTTCTCCAGCCGCCCGAACCGAGCTCAACGGCGGAACCGAGACGCCTAGATGCGCGACAGACGTCGTCCCACGCAGCGTCGGCGCATAAGTCTTCAGCTTCTGTTCCGTTTCAGCCGAGATACAGAATATGTGCGTTGCAGACGTTAGGTGCCGTATCTGACGGCGGAAATTCGTTGTCGCCTCCTCCGTAAACCATTCAGGATTCGTGACCGGGAATAGATCACAGAGTGTAAAGACGCTTTTTAGCTTTAGGAAGCGCGCATCAAATGGGTCGAACGGAAAGTATGGATAGAACGCGACGTGATTACTCATTAGGCCAGCGTCGGGTGCCGGTCCCTCGACATGCAACTGTACAAGCTCCGGATGTTTTTGCGCTACCCTCTCCCAACCGCTGTTCAAATTGGGTGAATGGAATAGTCGGGCTTGAACGCTACCGTCGTTGCGGATGCGCTCCACGAACGATTGCACGTATCGAAATACACCTGTCTTGGCACGGTTATCGAGTTGGGCCATGCACAAGACATCAGTATTTACATACACAACCGGCTTTTCTTTACTGATTGATATGCAAGGGAGACGCCCCTGACTATCGCTTGTAGGATCGCCCAAATCGAGGCTGGGATATACTTCCGCTCTCGATCGTGCTTTCGTCGTTGAAAGGTTCTGCCTGAAACGTTGCGTACTCGGAAGTCTATTCTCCGTAATCAGAAAAACGCTAATCACAAAAGATGAATCCGAACACATTCGAAGAAGCTGATGCGGAACCTCCTGCGTCCACTCTTTCAACAAAAGCGATATTTCGGGAGTCTTAGTCCTGAACGCAACAAACTCGGGTCGCTTCATCAGATCGAGTAATACTACTCTACGCGATTCTTCTGTTCCGACATACTGAAGATAGTGGTCTTCCTCTAGTTTGTTCAGGACGCGGCGAAGAAATAACATCGACGCCACCATCAGAAACTCTCGCCCCTCTAGTTTGAGAGCAACGTTAATGTCCCTGCAGAAATCTAATTCATCGCATCCCGATGTATAAAAGCCCCGCGACCCAAAGTACTCTTTCGGCAGCTTTTCTGAAAGAAAAAATGCAGTCCTAGCAAATATGGAAAGCGCCCGCTGGCTTGCGTCGAACAAATATCTTTCTATGTACCGGCAAAAGGCAGCCAGACGTAGTTCACTGGGGCAATAGTTCGCCAAGATATAAACTATAGGCTTAAGATAATTTGCTGAGCGAAGCGAGAAGTAACGCCGATTGCGAGCCGTCATGGCTCCATCCGTCGCCTCATAAAAACGATTATAGATCCAAGCGCCCGTCGCGACGTAAGAGCTTATCCCTTGCCGCCTCGCCCGCAAAGTGAACTCAGTATCTGCGTGGTAGTGCGGTGTAAACTTCTCATCGTACAACCCTATTTGATCGAAGACCGACGCCTCAATCAGGGTTCCGTTCCCGCACAAGCATTCCGCTTCAATAAGGTCATTCCTCAGCTCATCAACAGCGTCAGCCCAAAGGTTGGCATGTCTTGTCTGAAGGAAATTTCCACTTGACCAATCGTTGTATGCTCCAGCGCCCCAAATGCGGCCAGGTTCGGCTGCATAGGAGATCATACTGCCAACAATCCTCAACTTCTTTGTCGCCGCGACGGCTACCAACCGCTCTAGGAATTCGGGCGGTACAACTGCATCGTCATTTATGGTTAGGATGTAGTCGCAACCGTCTTCTACTGCCCGCCGTACTCCAGCGTTGGTGCCTCCTGTCCAAAAATTGCTTGAGTCCACTGAGAGTACTTCGACTGCAGAATGCCCAAGCGCAGCGATGGCGGATGCAGTGCCGTCCGTTGACGCTGCATCGACTATGTATATGCGTAGAAACGGGTATGTTTGCGCCAACATTTGTCGAACGAACGAAACGCTCCACTGTAGTCTGTTACGCACGGGCGTGACGACCCCAACCACGGGAAGCGGCCCCCGCTGCAAAATTGGCGGAAGCCCTTCTGTCAGAACAACGTCTGCGAAGTCTCCAGTTGAAACTTTGGGTTTCGCCCGCCCCAAATTCACTTTACTTTCCCGAACGAACCGAGCGAACCGGTCAATAGCTTTCGTATGCATCAAAAGTCGGCCCTCGCAGTCGGAACGCGCACGAATGCATTTTCAGAACAATAGGCGCTCAAAAACTGCGTCGTGCCGTGGTGCGCGTCACGGAATTTACCCTCAGCCCTAAATACAACTCCCGGGATAACATTCCCGTTTCCGCGCATCTTCTCAAAGCGGTCAATTATCTCTAGTTCTGAAGGAGCGCCGCCAATGACGACGTCCTTCAGACCTTGCTCTGAAGTAGCATATCTCGCTTCAGGATTGTGGCGAAGGCTTTGCAGCAACGCCGCTATCTGAGCCGCAGAGATCGCCTCATGATTTCCCCAATCGACAACCATGTGAAAATCACTGCTATCATGCCTCCTCGCAAATTCCTCAACTGCAGCTTGCCGAGATGTCGTTGTCTTAGAGTCGAAAATAATTAGCTTCGCGACAGAGGTAAAAGCGCGCCTAACATTTGTATTTTCCAGCAACGCAGCGTCTAGGGCTATAGTAAGGTCAACTGTTTCCCCCAAGGAGGACATTGTCTCCACCATAGCTTGCACGTCTTCCACCCGAGTAACGTCCCGCTTTTCGACTAGAAGTAGGAGAGAAAGAAGGTTCTTTTGCGGTTCACGTACAGGCGGAGAACAATAGGAATTCGATCGCTCGCTTCGCGATGCTACTGCCAATTTTGCAGCCTCAACAATCTCCTTTGCCATGCGCCGGCTTGAAAAAAGCTGACCCCGGCCCCAGCCCTCAGTTACAAGTTCCCTCTTCCCCTGCTCATCTGTCCAGAAACTCCATATATCTTCTGCCATCGAGATCGAATTTCTATGATTTTCTAGATAGACTGCCGCAGACGCGCAGATTTCAACGATCGCAGGTATCTTGCTGGCAAGTACAGGAACCCCAAGCTTCATTGCATCTGCTAGTGGAATTCCAAATCCTTCGTACAGGGAAGGAAATACCAACCCGGAGCTATTCCGCATCAACTCGATTAGTTCGGGTTCAGACACATATCCTTTGAATTCCACACAATCACTAACGTCAAGTCTCTCACATAGCTTCTGCAACTTACGTTTGTTTTCTGGATGGGAATCGGTGTTGGTCAGCACCAACTGAACAATCCTACCTGTGTGCTTTAGAACGGCGGCAGCTTGAATTAGAGTTTCATGGTTTTTGTGCGCCCAGGGCACAGCGGGATAGAGCAGATAGGTTTGTCGGTTGGGATTCTGGCGGCCAAACGCCTTACCCTGTTCTTCTATGAAGTCCTCGGCCGCAAAACCACTAAGCGGCACTACGCTCACGTTGGTCTTGCCGTAGAAAAACTCAAGATTCTCCCGCTCATAGTTCGAAATCGCCACTAACCGATCAGCTCGGTCTACCGCATATCCATATTCGCGCATTCGTGCCGATAGCTCGCTGCTAGAGAACAGCTTCGGCAGACGCATGTGTTGCAAGTCCAAGAGGCAACTCAAAACAACGACGTGCCTTGGTATGTAAGTAGGTCGTAGCGCATTTAGAAAATCAAAATAGCAATCGCACCACTGAAAATGATCTTCAAGCTCGGAATAACTTTCAGTGCCGGCTATGACAAAGTCTACATCCGGAAATTCCAAAACTAAGCTTTGATTGTGGCTTGCCACGAGCACACGTACATTTGAGAACTCCGGGAGATATCGTAAGAAAGCCAGCGCCAGTCGCCCTGCACCGCCGGCTCCTTTATGCGCTGGCAGAAGACGAAAGAGATTGACAAGCAATCTCAACTTACCGTCATTTTTCAATCTCAGCGCCCGCTCTGCGATTGGGCGGTTCATTGCTAATTGCCATGCACTCTCACTCATTCGTTCAAGTAGAACGCCTTGGGCTGAGAATGTAATCCTCCCGTTTTCGGTTGGATCAAACCGAAGGTTGCGTACATCTAGCTCTAATTTTATGTATGCAGCATATTCGCCGCCCGTTTCCTCTTTAAAAGGCACACTTACTCGGTCGCGCTCATTAAGTCCACGACCGCTATTAAAATAGAGAGACGCGTTAGTCAGCCGGCCAATGTGGCGACCACCCACCACGCTTAACCGGTAGTGACCAGCCGGAATCTTCAGTCCAAAACGAGATTTCAGTGTGAATTGCGGGTCATCGTCCGTAACGGCCCAAATATTTTTCTGGCGATCGATCTTCCTCAGGCCCCTTCGCGGCTTAAGCCCGAGTAAAATCCGTCTATCTCTAATCCCAAATTTAGGAATACTTATAATCTTAGCCATATCTATTTCGCCAACTTGTAAGCAATTCTTGCAATAACGCAGCTTTGGAGATCTTCGGCGACCATCCGATCAAAGAACGGAGTAGAGAATTGTCCCCACAAGAACATGAAACGTCAGAAGGCCTCATCTTCTCCTTGTCGACAATGATCTCTACGCGTACACTTGAAAGCTTCGTCATCTCAGCAAGATAATAGCTCACGGGATGAGCTTCTCCGGAGCTGATATTTACCACTGTTGAGCGCGATAACCTCGGCGAAGCCCGTAGCAACCCAACGTAGGCAGAAACCACGTCATCTACATGAAGAAAATCTCTCTTCGCTTCCAGGTTCCCGACCTGAAGTTGGGGCTCCCGCAAGCCTAACTCTGCCTCCACAATCTGCGCGGCGAAGCTCGGCAACACAAATCTACGATCTTGGCCCGCCCCCGAATGATTAAAGGGTCTTGCTACAATGAGCTTGTTGTCAGTCGTTAGTACATCGTAGAGAACTCGCTCCGCAGCAAATTTTGACCAGGAATAGGGGTTCTGCGGTAGCGGCTGAATCGCCTCAGTCGTGGGGGCTTCAGTTAAGTTCGCGCCATAAACTTCGCCCGAGGAAACAAACAAAACAGTAGCACTCGGCGCAAAACGCGCCACTGCCGAGCCGATAGACATCGTCCCAATTACGTTGGTGCGCCAAGTTTGCTCTGCGTAATTCTGCGCATTCGCCACTGACGCCTGAGCCGCGAGATGCAACACGATGTCGGGCTTTATGCTCGCAACGAGCATTCCTACAGCGTCAAAATCAGTGACATCAGCAACGGCTGTTTCCCAGCCGTTGCTTATACCTGGGCCATTCCGACACAGTAGCACGCGATGAGACAGCGGAAACGCCTCAGTAAGTTTTCCGCACAATACGCGCCCAACAAATCCCGCGCCTCCCGTCATGAGTATGGTGGGATTAGAGCTATTAGTCATGCTGCCCGGGTCCGCTAGTTTTGAGTTCAGCGGCGCGCCAAGCGCGTCAGGTCAGCCTCGACCATTTCCGCAATCAGCTCTTCCAAGCCAATTACCGGCTCCCACCCAAGCTTTGCCTTCGCCTTCGCCGGGTTACCAAGGAGTACATCGACTTCGGCCGGCCTATAGAGCGCCGGATCGATCCGCAAATGATCTTCCATCGGCAAGCCCACGTGCTTGAACGCGATAGCGCACATATCTCTAACTGTTGTAGTTCGACCCGTTGCGACGACATAGTCATCCGCCGCATCCTGCTGCAACATCAACCACATAGCTCGGACGTAGTCCTTCGCATGCCCCCAGTCACGCTTGGCGTCAATGTTGCCGAGCGCCAGTTCGTTCGCTAGACCAAGCTTAATTCTCGCAACACCGTCAGTAACCTTTCGAGTCACAAACTCAACGCCACGCAGCGGGCTCTCGTGATTGAAGAGAATTCCCGAAGAAGCGTGCAGGTTGAAGCTTTCGCGGTAGTTAACGGTTGCCCAATGCCCAAACAGCTTGGCCACGGCATATGGTGAGCGAGGATAGAAAGGCGTCTGTTCGCTCTGCGCCGGCTCCTGGATCAATCCATACATCTCCGAGGAAGATGCTTGATAGAAGCGTGCTTCTGGCGCTGCTGTTCTCACGGCCTCCAAGACGTTTAAAACACCCAACGCGGTTACTTGCCCAGTCAAACTCGGCTGCGCCCAGGAGGTGGCGACAAATGACTGCGCGGCCAGATTGTAGACCTCATCTGGCTTGACATCCATCATCAAGCGAATAAGGGCGGCTGCGTCAAGAAGGTTGCAATCGACCAGTTGGACGTGATCCGCTACCCCGAGCCACCTCAGCCTGTGGTCTGCGACGCCGGCATGAGATGACCTTCTAACCATCCCGTACACTTCGTAACCCTTCTCTAGAAGGAGAGCGCTCAGGTAGGCGCCGTCTTGGCCGGTGACGCCAGTGATCAATGCTTTCTTTGACATGTTTACTCCAGAAAGAGCCGAGCTATACGGCATTTATTTGATGAGCGAAGCGCGGTGAATAACCCTTACCGCGCAGTATTGTCCGCAGCGTGCTCGGTATACCAGTTGTACGAATCAAGAAGTCCGGCGCGAAGATCAATTTCCGGTCTCCAACCCAGAGCAGTGATCTTTGACGAATCCATCAACTTTCTAGGAGTACCGTCAGGCTTGGTGACATCGAATGTAAGCTCGCCCCGGTATCCGACAACCTCTTTTACAAGCTCAGCAAGCTCTCGGATGCTGACTTCGCAACCCGCTCCGCAGTTGATGTGCTCATATGCGTCGTAGTGCTCGTGGCAATATACAACGCCCTTCGCCAAGTCATCAACGTGGAGGAACTCACGGAGCGGGCGCCCGCTCCCCCACACTACGACCTGCTCCGCACCCGAATGCATTGCTTCGTGAAATTTCCTGATCAGCGCGGGGATAACATGGCTGGTCTGCAGGTCATAGTTATCACGCGGGCCATAAAGGTTACACGGCATAACCGAAATATAACGGCGACTATATTGCTTACGATATGCTTGGCAGAGCTTTATACCCGCGATCTTAGCGATCGCATACCATTCATTCGTCGGCTCGAGAGGTCCCGTCAGCAGCGCGCTTTCCGGAATGGGCTGAGGTGCGAACTTCGGATAGATACAAGACGACCCCAGAAAAACCAATCGCTCTACATCCGCCAGATGAGCCGCGTGGATAATATTGGTTTCGATCGCTAAGTTGTCATAAATGAAATCAGCCGGGTAACGATCGTTTGCATATATGCCGCCCACCTTAGCGGCCGCGAATATGATGGATGTCGGCTTATTTGCTTTCAGCCAAGTCGTAACGGCTCCCTGATCGCGCAGGTCCAACTGTGCTCTGTCTACGGTCAGTACTTCCTGGCCTTGCTGCTGAAGCAGCCGCCTTATTGCTGAACCTACCATTCCGTTGTGACCGGCAATCCATATCCTGCTATCTGTCATCCGCTCAACTCAAATTTGTTTAACGAAGCGTTTCGAGGCCCGTGTTATGCAAAGTCTCTCAATTTTGCAAGCGCAGAGCGCTTATCCACGCGAGTGTTTTGGCCCCCGAGGCGCAATCCTACAACCAACGATATAGCTGAAAGCATTCGAGTGAACGCGCCCTTCGTGAACGAATGGTGTCGGCAATCGGTTCCGTTTAAGCCTGAAGAACACCGGCCAAAACTTAGGATTGGCCGCGCTTCAGAAAGTCTCTATTTAAGAAGAATCGGCGATAAAGCACAAGCTGATATGACCGGTTCGTTGTCGCTCTCTTCGCATGAGGTTTTTATGGTGAGGACCCTCGGTGGCTGATGTGGTAAATCTCCTAATGCCCGCTCGCGCATACGATTTTTCTGATCGTCAAGCGCTCGTCGTGGCTGACTTTTTGCGTCCTCCACCGAATACGCGGCTGGCCCTTTCCGGTGTACAGAACGCAATTGCACAGCAACTCCATAGCTGGACTGCAGCAGGGCTTCAGCGGGTTTTGGGACGCCCAAGCACGCTAGGGCTTTGGAGCGAGAACGAGCAAGTCAGCCTACCAACACGCCGCGTGTATGAACTGGAAGGCCTTGATCCGTCTACTGCTGGGTGGGGACGGCTTTATAACCGCCAGCCATGTGCGGCTGTCGTAGACCTACTACGCCCTTTCCTCGACCGAAAGCTCGTTGTCGGATTTGAACTCTCACCGTATCAAAAGGATCTTTGCGCCATCCTTGATGTTCCATACATCTCGTATGCAATACATCCTTTTCGTTTTATGAAGGACTACGCCTTCATGATCGAGAGCAATTTCGCCTCCTTGGAGCGGCTTCGCCCGTTTCAATTGAATCCTGACGATATTGCATTTGCTGCACAAATGAAGGCCGCCGAGTTGGCAAATTTGTCATCGCGCCCTAAGTTGGAGCGAGACTCCGCCGTCCTTTTTGGCCAGGTCGACGGGGACGCCGCTCTCCTACATCAGAATGGCGGCTTCATTGCACTGCAGGACCATCCAAATGAACTACGATCGCTGGTTTCGAAATTTGAAACCGTGTACTTTAAGCCCCATCCGTACCAAGACAAGAACGCAGCTCGCGCACAGGTGCGTTTCCTGCAGCAATTCTCGAACATCGCCTATCTAAATTGTAATGCATATATGTTACTGGCCGCGCCCGAAATTGTTCAAGTTTCCGCGTTGACCTCAAGCGTATTGTCGGAGGCGGACGTCTTTCAGAAACCGGCTATCGCGTTGTCCACAACTTGGAAGGACGGTTCGCGCCAACCTGCCTACAACTTGGCTGCCCTGTCTCCGCATTTTTGGCGGCATATACTCTTCGATGATAAATCAATTGCGAGTTCTCCCGTTCAACTACTAGGCGACACGTCCCTCAAGAAACTCCTAAACATTTCTTGGGAGACATTTGGAAGCAGCGGCATCCACACCAATTGCTCAACGATTCCGATGAACAAAACCATTGTGTGTGGAGCAGGTGACGAAGCAGATGTCGTTTCCTTTGGACCATCATGGACATCCCCCGCGCCCGACCACCGTTGGATGTCGGGAACGAGTGGCTTGCTGTCGTTTAAGGTTTTTGCCGGCGTCGAGGCTAGCTACCGCGTCGATCTATCCTTGGCCGCCATGGCATCATCCGAAGCTCCGCTACGCTGTACGATCTCAACTGGATCAGTGATCCTTGCGACCCGTGTCTTTGTACGGCAAGATTGCGAACCAGTATCGTTCGCGATCGCTTCCGATATGTGCTCCTCAATCGGCGAAGTGGTCCTCGACATCCAGTGCGACTGCGCCAATTCGCCAAAAATCATAGCGGGGATCGAAGATACTCGCTCTCTGTCGGTTGCACTTCATTCAATGAGAGTGACCCCGTTTGAAAGCGGCGAGGTGATTACGATTGGACAGGAAATAGATATCGCCTGTCTTCCGGAACACTCTCCACTGTTCTCATACGGATGGCATCTTCCCGAGCCTGGCGGAACGTGGTCCGCCGGGCGGAAATCACAGATTTCGATCAAATTAGCTGATACGCCCGATGAAAATCTCGAAATTGTGCTGGTTGGCGTCGAGGCTTTTTTAACCGACTTGCTACCACAAAACACGTTACTTGTGTCTGTAAACGGCGTCAGAAGCGTGATTCACAAATTTGATCAGCACGCCCCAAGTCCAACCGACATCAGAATTCCACTACCAAAGCGGCTACTCGCCGATGGCCAACTTTCGGTCCATGTGGATCTCGACCTACTGGCCAGCCATTCACCTGCGCTTGCCGGTAGTTCTCCTGATGACCGTGATTTGGGTTTGAAATTCACACGTTTGCGCCTTGACTCGCAGATACGTGCGGTGGCCACACATCCTTTTACTCACATTGCGAACCTTATTGGCCCCTTTAGTAGCCCGGCGTGCGCTGGAGCGATGTCGCGAAATGTCTTTGACGCGGTTCAAGCAGCGTTCGATGAAATCCAGCCCAATGCCGAGCATCTGCCAGCGGCCGGATTTCAAGCGGTAGATTTCGGCGGCTCCTCGCGGACGGTATTGGACACGGCATTTGACCCGAAGCAAACTGGCGGGTCCAACGTAAATATCTTCGTCGGCAAGGCCACTATAATAGACAATTTACTTTCCCGCCACGGGAATGATTTCTTGACCAAGCGATATAATATTGTGTACGGGGCGTTTGAACTTGAAAGAATGCCTACGCACCTTACCAATACGCGATACTTCGATGAATACTGGGCAGCGTCGTCATTTACCGAGAGCTCTGCCAGAGCGCAGCTGGATGTTCCAGTGCATTCAGTCGCTATGCCAGTCAACGTCTATGTTCCACCTACCGTGAATCCGCGAGGGCATTTTCGCATTCCGGAACACACTTTCGCTTTCCTGTTTTGTTTTGAGATTGATTCCTCAATGGCCCGCAAGAATCCAGAAGCGGTGCTTCAAGCTTTCGCAGTCGCATTTCCGCGCGGGTCTGAACCCGTCTCTCTTGTCATCAAGACCACACTTGGGCGAGCCTCTCTAACCGAAATAGCTAGATACGACGTCTTTAGAGCCGCTGCACACCGTGACTCCCGCGTGGTTTTGATTGAGGAAACATTAGGGCGCGACGAAAACGCTTCTCTATACATTAATTGCGACGCATATGTTTCATTGCATCGCGCCGAAGGTTTTGGCCTTAGTATTGCAGAAGCAATGGGCTACGGCAAACCGACTATCGCGACCGGCTATTCCGGCAACCTCGATTTTATGAACGAGTCGAATTCCTGTTTGGTTGGATTTGACCTCACCGACATAGGCACGTGCGGCTACCCAGAACAAAGCAAGTGGGCCGAACCCGATGTAGAAGACGCTGCCCGACATATGCGGCGTGTTTTCGAAGATGAGACATACCGGGCCTCGATTGCAAGTGCAGGCCAAACAACCATCCGCGAAGCGTACTCGCCCGTTGAAGTTGGTCGAAAGCTAGTCAATCGCATTTTAGAAATTCATGATGAGAGGCGGTGAGTGGGGCGGTTCGCTACACGGTTCTTGCCGTATCTGTTTCCAAATATATCGCAGGCAAATGGCCAAATAGCTGAGAAGTCGAGAAGTCGTTCAATGCACCAATATCTCCCGGCAAATTCGCATGCACACACTAGCTGCTTTTCGAGCCGCTGATGATTGCCAGCCGCTGCCTAATTTTTTCCGCAATAGCGTCTCGCGACCGCAATCGGTGAGCATCTGCAATGCCAGCCCAACTCTTTTCGTATCGTTCCTGACGCCCATAGAACACACCCCTCATCGCCTGGATGGCAGAGTCACTTTTAGGGTCTGCCCATAGTTGATTGTCTTCTACGAAAACATACTCGTCTTCTCTGACAGGGATCAGATCATAGTCTACCAGCCAGGTATTGTTCGGCGCACAAAGGTCCATGTTGCCTGAATACGCAGTAGCAATGACTGGAATCCCACTTGCCAACGCATCGAGTATATCGATACCCAATCCCTCCGCTCGATGGAGAGAAACCAGACAATCGCTAGAGCGAATCAAATCACGCTGCTGAGAAGGGCTGTAGGTCTCGTTTATAACCTCAATCCGGTCGTCCTCACCGCACCGCGCTTTCAGAGATTCCCATGCTCGTTTTTGGTGAATGCTATGAACGTCGTTGGCATTCTGCGTCTTCACAATTAGACGAACCGCAATGTCGCTACTAAAAGCAGCCAGGAAGGCTTCTACAACTCCTAGGGCATTCTTGCGCTGAGGCCACGAATACGCGTCGAATGTGGTGAGAAATGTAAATTTGTCCGATCGTGTGCCGGAATCTACGCATACGTCGCCTAGAATTGACGCCGGCACCCCAATTGTTGTTACTGGCAGATCTTTGCCTTGGACGACTGAATTGATAAAAGTGGATGCTGACCATACTTCATCGACCAGCCTCAGCCCAAGCAGGTGCAGGCTAGAAATTTTGCTTAACTCCCAATATGGGAACACAATATTATACGAGTCCTTAAGAAAATTACCATTCTTCAAAAAGAACTCAGGTATCTGCTCAATATTCAAGTGAATTATGTTTATATCTGACTTGCGCAAAGCATAATTATATTCGCCTTCCACTGAAGCGCTTTGAATTCCATCGTTATAGCAAACAAAAGTGCAGTTTCTATCTAAAATGCGAATAGCTTCCATAAGTCGACGACTACTCTCGCCGAGGCCTAGCAGTTTATCAAACGGACCGATGAACTGGAGGCTGACGTCTGACTTATTCGCCAACAGTCCCTGCGAACTGGAAACCGGAGGAGCGATGGATTTTTCAATCTCCTGGCGTTGGTTGCCAGCCGCACGGTGGTATGGGAACGACTTAGCTTCAAGTCGCGATCGAGCCTCAGAGGGACATGTTGCTAATACATGTTCGATGTGCCGCCGAATGTGGGAATTCTGGTACCCGTAGTGGTAGCACCACTCGTAGACTTGCCGTCGACCGAATGGAAAGAGCATCGCAATTGGGTTTACCAAACGGTTGCGGAACGCAAATATCGCCATGAAGTAGGTCAGTGGAAACGATCTTCCGACGCCGTAGCGAACAAATTCCTGCAGCACTTGGCTTTCGTTCGGCCGCGGAATCGAGAGGTCCAGGTTCAGTTGGCGACCGCCTTCCGCACTCCACCAGTAATGTTTGTAAGCTTCTCTAAGCCCCCGATAGGATTTCCAACGAAGAAGCCTGAGGTATATTGAGAACGGAGGGGAGTCGAACTCCGACCGGGTGCTTTCGATCAAAGCCTTGACAAACTTCTTCTCCTCTTCGGATAGTGGAATATACCGCGGATCGAGTTTGTATATATAGTCGTTGACATACCAACTATAGAACTCGACATCGCTTCCACGCAGGCCCTTTAGCCTTCTCAGGAACTCTGCGAAATCGGACGACTGCAAGTCACTTCGGCGTTCAGCGCGGTAGACGTCACATTGTGACAACACCCCGACAGCCCATGAGGCGTCTGGCCGATCAGTCGTAGACGGCGTATCCGCCGCACTTCGTATCAACCTATCTCGAAATCGCTTCAGGCGTAGCGCGCGGGTAGCGCCCGCCCCCTTCAAAGGACGCAGTTGACCGTCACGGGCGGCGAACCACGCGCCTCCCGCGGCGGGAAGAAATAGTTCTAAACTATAGATGCTGTCCGCAGTAACTCTTCCTAAAGGCACCTTGAACCCGTGCACGCCGTTGCCAAGGTTTCCCGCCATTAGGTCGGGCCGAAAATAGGCACATGTCCACTGCCCACGGTAAGCGCCATTAACAAATAGCTCAAAAACTACGCTACATGTCGGGTGCATAGCATCAAAAAGCCAACCAAACATGTACCCGTCGGAAATAGTATCGACGTGACCGCGAAATCTGGTGCGCTTTTGTACCAGTGATTTTGCCATTCGGATGAACATACAAAAATCGTGGACGCCCTGCTACGGGAGAAGGGCATCCGACGCCTAGCATCATCCCCGACCAAACTCATCAGCGATGCGAACAATGTCATCCTCACCGAGATAAGAACCTGTCTGCACCTCAATCATCTCCAACATTATCTTGCCCGGATTTGTTAGGCGGTGAACTTCGCCCTGCGGAATGTAAACGGACTCATTCTCCGATACCATCTTCACCATATCCCCTACGGTCACTTCCGCTGTTCCTTTTACACACACCCAATGCTCTGAACGGTGGTGGTGTTTTTGCAGCGAAAGCTGTTTACCGGGACTAACGAAAAGGCGTTTCACCTGGAAGCGATCGCCGTTGAGCACCGAAGTATACCCGCCCCACGGGCGGTACGACGTCGGATGCGTTTCCGTTAACATTGCCGTCGCTTTCGTCGAAGCGAGATGCTTGACAATTTTTCCGACGTGCTGGCTGTCATCTAATCGGCCAACGTATACGGCGTCCTCACTTGCGATCACCGCAACACCCTCAAGGCCAAGTACTGCCAAATGGCAGTTGTTGGACATAACAAGAGAATTCGCTGTGTTCATTACCGTCGCATTGCCTAAAACCACGTTACCTGACTCATCGCGATCGCCAAGCTTCCAGACGGCATCCCAACTACCTAAATCGCTCCACGCAATCGTGGAAACCACTACCGCAGCATTAGAGGTTTTCTCCATAATGGCATAGTCTACCGAAATATCCGGGCTCGCTGCGAACGCCTCTTCGTCGAGGCGGATAAAGTCAAGATCACTTGTGGCTAATGAAAGTGCGGCGCGAGCAGCGTTTTCGACGTCTGGCGCAAACCTTGCCATCTCATTGAGCATCTGGCTTGCCTTAAACACGAAAATACCGGAATTCCAAACGAAGCCGCCTTGATCGAGCATCTTCTGCGCATCGTCTCGCGCCGGTTTCTCGACGAACCGTTTCACATTACAAGCGTTCGTTGCAAGCCGTTCGCCGATCTCGATATAGCCGTAACCCGTCGCCGGCTCCGTAGGCTTGATTCCGAACGTGACGAGTTTGCCAGAAAGCGCAGTTTGATGCGCTATCTGGATGGCATCGAAATAACCTTGATCGGCAACGATGTCATGGTCGGAGGCCAAGACCTGGAGGACGGTATCTTCTCCGTAACGGTCTGAAACCAAGGCAGACGCAACAGCAACAGCGGCAGCTGTGTTGCGTGCTATCGGCTCCAGCAAAATCCCACCAAGTTTGATGCCAAGTTCACGGGCTTGTTCAGCAGCGAGGAACCGGAAATCCTCGTTCGTGATTACAAGCGGTGGCCCATAGATTTCCTGATCAGCTACACGCGCAAGAGTTGCCTGAAATAGCGTCCGATCGCCCACGAACTGAATGAACTGCTTCGGCGCACTTGCGCGCGACAACGGCCAAAGGCGAGTACCTTTGCCGCCCGCCATGATCACTGGAATAATTTTGCCGGCCGAATTCAATTCTTTTCTCTCCTTCGCGGGGTCTACACTACGAACTGGT
The DNA here is from genome assembly GCF_001429285.1 of Ensifer sp. Root278. Classification (GTDB taxonomy): domain Bacteria; phylum Pseudomonadota; class Alphaproteobacteria; order Rhizobiales; family Rhizobiaceae; genus Ensifer. Next base: position 29,422 of record NZ_LMJJ01000017.1, on the reverse strand, counting down.
TCGGCACTCTCCGGACTGTGACTAGTTTCCGTTCCGCGAGCCCACTCGCGGATGAGCGCTAGGCTTTGATTAAGGAGTTCCGCCGCTGAATGTTCGCAATTAGCTTCAACGTAGCATCGCATCTCTGGCGCATTCCCAGACGGACGAAAGTGTACGACGCGATCATCGCGGAATGTGACCCTCAGCCCATCGACATCACTCGTGCAGCTGACATCACCTACCGACCTGAGAAAAACGCTAAGGTTGTCGCTCGAAAGACGAAGTTGCGTCATCAGCGCTGCGCTCGCCTCAACTGGGAAGCCCTCAAGTCGCCCCGAAGCAGCAAATGGCAGTCCAAAACTCTTGGTAATGTTTGATAGCGAAACGTTCTTCGCGGCCGAAAGGAAGAGAATTGCGAGAATAGGCAGGAAACTGTCCCGCGTCGGTAGCGCGTCAATCACTCTCCCACCAAGCTCAAACCTGGAGCCGACCAGCAGTCCCCCATTCGCCTCAAAACCCATAACTCCGGCCTTGCCGTTTTGCAGAGCTTCGAGCATTCCAGCGATCACAAAGGGCGAACCAACTTTGGTCCGAATGACGCGATAGTCGCCAGCCTCCTCGATTCCTGAGTTTGAAGTTACCGGAGTTACAACGGTCTTCGCACCAAGGAATTCCGCGGTGACTATTCCAAGCAAATCGCCCCGCACTGGCTCCCCGGTTTCTGTGGCCACGAGAGGGCGATCACCATCGCCGTCCGCCGAAACTATTGCGTTGAGGCTGTGCTCCTTGGCCCATTCCTTAAGCAAGGCAACAGTTTCCTCAGAAACGGCTTCGGTATCGACAGGTATGAAATGCGTGGAGCGCCCAAGTGCCACAACCTCGGCTCCATAGTGTTTCAGAACCTCGACCAGGAGGTCGCGTGCGACAGTCGAGTGCTGGTAGACGCCGATTCTAAGGCCAGACAAGGCTGAGGGGGGCAAGAGATGCTGGTTCCGGGCAAGAAACAACGTCTCCGCCTCTCCCGAATTGTTCGGTCCAACGCCAGGCGCTAAGTTTACGGGATAGCGGTCGATATCAGCAGCGATTGCACTGATCCTCATTTCGTCCCGCTTGTCGATCTCGCCGTCTGGTCGATAGAATTTTATTCCATTACGATCATCAGGGATGTGCGATCCGGTTACCATCAACGAAGCACATCCTAGCTTCAAACCGTAAAGGGCCAGTGCCGGTGTTGGTATCGCCCCGCAATCCACGGGATTCAAGCCGGTACGTTCTAACGCGCCCATTGCAGAGGCAGCAATCTCAGGGCTTGAGGCACGGAAATCACGCCCTACGAGAACGCGGTCGCCAGGTCTCGCGGCACCGATTTCGAGAAGGTGTCTGGCAAAGGCTTCGGCGTAAATCGAGGTAGTTCGCCCCATCAGGTCCGCAACCAGACCGCGCAAACCACTAGTTCCAAATTTCATTCTTCGCCCCAATTAAAATTAGTTTTGGCCATTAAATATCGAGCCATTTAGGAGAAACGGTGGCCCTTCGCAAGACACCGCACGCGTCGACTATCTGGCACCGGGTCAACGGCCAAGCGCACCACCACCCTTAATGACCTGTGAGGACTTGACTCGCCCATGAATGCTCCGCATTGCAGCATGCACCAGCTGACGCAATCCAACATTCGACTGCGGAATGTGTGCATTTTTTTGTCAGTGCGCGACGCGGGTTTTCGTTCCGATCTGCTGGCATCAATAATTCACAAGTGTTCCGGTATGGGAGAGTTGCATGCGAACTACGAGAATACTGTCCTCCGAGGTAGTGGCGAAAGCTTGGGGAACGTTAACCCAATATACGTTCCAATTTTCAAAGCTCTCCGGCGAACTCACGGAGATAACGCGAGAAGTTTACGACCGCGGGCACGCTGCCGCAATATTGCTGCATGATCCACTGAGGGACATGGTCATCCTCGTGCGACAGTTTCGGCCGCCAGCCATGGTGAATGGCGGCAATCCGTTTCTCGTGGAGGTATGCGCCGGTGTGCTAGATGGGGACGATCCGGCAACTTGCGCGAGGAAAGAGGCTCTCGAAGAAGCCGGCGTTGTGGTGAAGGACATTCGATTGATTACATCAGCGTACGGGTTACCAGCCGCAGTGACTGAGGTACTTAGTCTATTTATTGGAACTTACGACGGCACAGAGATACAGGAAGGCGGCGGACTACCTGATGAAGGAGAAGATATCGAAGTGTTGGAACTGCCGTTTCAAGTGGCGTTTCAAATGATCTCCTCCGGTGAGATTGTAGATATGAAGACGATAGTATTGCTGCAGCATCTTATGTTGGAACGCCTTGCCACCTCGAACAACCTATCACCGCCAGCCTGAGAGCGGGCGGCTTTTCGTCCGGCCCGGAAGGTGCACTCGGTCCATTGGAAAACTAGGAATGCCCAAGCCTTAACAAGCAGCCCACGCATTTGTCTAGGCGGCGCGCGCACGCACGGCGATGTATGACGAGGCATTTGGCCAACCTCACGCCTCTCCCGCAATCCGTAAGAGATATCTCCCGTACGAGGTACTTGAGTACTGCTTGCCAAACTGTATCAGTTCTTCCTTGGTGATAAAGCCGCTCAAATAGGCGACTTCTTCAATGCAGGCGATGTTGGTGCCTTGCCGATGCTGAATAACTCGGACGAACTCAGCGGCCTCCAGTAGACTGTCGTGGGTCCCGGTGTCGAGCCATGCATAACCTCGCGCCATTTTCTCTACGAAGAGATTGCCTTGTTCCATATAAATGCGATTTAAATCGGTGATTTCATACTCTCCACGGGCGGACGGCCGCAAAGATTTTGCGTGGGAGACGACCTGATTGTCGTAAAAATATAAGCCTGTTACAGCAAATCGAGACCGCGGCTTCGCTGGCTTTTCCTCTAAACTGAGCGCTTGCCCCTCCGCTCCCAACTCAACAACCCCGTAGCGCTCAGGATCCTCGACCTCGTAGGCAAACACTGTTGCGCCGGAAGCTCTGCTTGAAGCCTTATCGAGCAACTCAGCTAGTCCTGCCCCGAAGAATATATTGTCACCTAATACCAGAGCTACATTGTCCGTCCCGATAAACTCTTCGCCGATCGTGAATGCCTGTGCGAGACCTTCAGGCTTAGGCTGAACTGCGTAACTCATTCGCAACCCAAGGCCAGACCCGTCGCCGAAAAGGCGCTCGTAACTGCCTAGATGGTCAGACGACGAAATAATTAGTATATCTCTAATTCCTGCCTGCATTAATACAGACAGAGGATAGTATATCATAGGCTTGTCGTAAACAGGAATTAGCTGTTTATTGATCGCCAGGGTCGCTGGGTGCAGACGTGTACCTGATCCGCCCGCGAGAATAATACCCTTCATATAAAATACACCTCTTCTTTGGAATCAATCCTGCATTAAGGCGAGCATCTCATGCAACGCCATGCGCCAGTGACGAGGTTTCCAACCAAAGTCCCGGCTCCACTTGTCAGTTGCAAGCAAGGAATTCGCCGGGCGCTGCGCGAGTGTTGGATATTCGTGCGTCTCAATCGACTCTATTGTCGGGATTGGATAGCGCGCACTTCTTCGTTGCTCAAATATTTCGCACGCGAACTCATACCAAGTTGCATCGCCAGCATTGACAAAATTGTAGGTGCCGACCGGTGAACCCTTGTCCTCGATCAAGCGGAGAGCGATCGTGGACAAAGCTTCCGCGATGTCGACCGCTGCTGTTGGGCAACCCCGCTGATCATTGACAACTCGAATTAACGGCCTTTCCTTGCCCAGTCGCAGCATCGTCTTGACGAAATTGGATCCGTGCGGACTAAAGACCCATGCCGTGCGAAGGATAACGTGACGCGGATTCGCGGTCCGAACCGCCTGCTCGCCCGCTTCCTTGGAGGCACCGTAGACTCCGAGAGGGGCAACACAATCTTCTTCAGCATAAGGCGCCCCTTTTGCCCCATCAAACACGTAGTCGGTCGATACGTGAACAATGGGAATGCCGCACGCCTTGGTCGCCGCAGCAATGGCTGCGGGCGCTAATGCGTTGGTTCTCCAGGCGGCGAGTATCTCGTTTTCGGCTCGATCCACGGCAGTGTAGGCGCCTGAATTAACAACGGCGGAAAAGTCGCCGTCCGCGATGTATTGCTCAATTTGATCGCAATTACACAGATCGAGCTCTCGCCGGTTTGGAGCTACGAGTTCAATATCGCTAGGCCATTGACACCGGAGCAGCTCGGTCCCAACCTGCCCAGTGCCCCCCGTAATCAGAATGCGCCGCAATTTCATACCCCCAAACCTCGCCGTTGGGCAGCGTGGTTTCGCTCAACAATTTCTGACCACCATTCTCGGTTGCTCAAGTACCAGGCGACGGTCTTCTCAATCCCGCTTTCGAAAGTTTCAACCGGCCTCCAGCCAAGCTGGTTGCCTATCTTTGCTGCATCGATTGCATATCTTTGGTCGTGACCGGGGCGATCGGCCACGTAGGTAATCTGCCTGGCGTAATTTTTCCCATCCGCGCGCGGCTGTAGACGATCCAGGATCTGGCAGACGGTGTTCACCACATCGATGTTCCGTCGTTCCGAGTTTCCGCCGACATTGTAAGTCTGGCCAGGGGCGCCTTTTTCAAACACGCATTGCAGAGCGCGCACATGGTCTTCCACATAAAGCCAATCACGAACGTTCGTACCGTTGCCATACACAGGAAGCGGGTCGCCGGCGACGGCCTTCACAATCATCAGCGGGATGAGCTTTTCAGGGAAATGATAAGGCCCATAGTTATTCGAGCAATTGGTGATCAGGATCGGCAGGCCAAATGTGTGCCCCCAGGCGGAGACCAGGTGATCCGAGCCCGCCTTCGAAGCCGAATATGGGGAACGGGGATCGTAAGGTGTCGTTTCAGTGAAATAGCCGGTCTCGCCGAGCGAACCGAAAACCTCATCCGTCGAGATATGATGGAAGCGGAAATTCTGCGCGCGATCTGCCGGAAGCTTGCGCCAGTAGTCCAGTGCCGCCGCCAGCATTGTATAGGTACCGACCACATTCGTCTGTATGAAAGCACTCGGACCATCGATCGACCGATCGACATGCGATTCTGCGGCCAGGTGGGTAATCACATCTGGCTGAAAATCAGCGATAGCCGCAACCACCGCGCCTTCGTCGCAGACATCGCCTTGTTTGAAACGGTAATTCGGTGAAGCGGCGATGGAAGCCAGCGAAGTTAACGTCCCGGCATAGGTCAATTTGTCGAAATTCAACACCTCATGGTCGGTGTTGTTGACGAGGTGCCGAACCAGAGCCGAGCCAATGAAGCCGGCACCGCCGGTAACGAGAATTCGCATGGCTATTCCTTTCGAAACCTACACTTCGACCAGTTCGAGCGGCACCCCGTCGTAGGCGAAAGGGCTGTCAAAGTCACCCAACAACGGCTGAAGCCCATCCTTGAGGCTCAAAATGGGCTCAATTCCACCAGGTAGAGGCCAATCGATCCCTATTTGTGGATCATTCCAGAGGATGCCGCCATCATTCTCTGGAGAGTAAAGATTGGACACCTTGTAGGTCACTTCGGTCGAGGGTTCGAGCGTCACGAAGCCATGGGCAAAGCCAACGGGGACATAAAGTTGGTGACCGTTCTCCGCAGATAATTCAACGCCCACCCACTGCCCGAAACTCGGTGAACCACGGCGAATGTCGACAGCGACATCGAAGATCTTCCCACGGATGCAGCGAACGAGCTTGGCTTGCTCGTAAGGCGCGGTCTGGAAATGCAACCCCCTCAACGTTCCAGCAGGAACCGAAAGCGAATGATTGTCCTGAACGAACCGGTCACTGATGCCGTATGTGGAGAAGGTTTTCTCATTGTAAACTTCCGAAAACCATCCGCGGCCGTCCCCAAAACGTTTGGGTCGAAGCAACAATACCTTTGAAGTCATTCGGAAAAGATCCGCTGTTCTAATTTTCGGAGCTGCGGTCAACCCGAATGGTTGACCCGGTTTCTTATCGGGCCCTAAGGGCCTCAAATCCCGTATCGGCTGCCAAGGTCATTTGCAAGACGGCCATGCGCGTCGCATTTGCAACATTGCCGCGCCCTTCAAGATCATCGACGAGCTGAAAGATGACTTCGCGCCAACTGGTTGGGTCATAGGAGGGCCGCAGTTCGGCGCCACACGAAGTGTGGCCATACGCCGCGCCCGCGGAGAATACCCCCGCCGCCCTGTAGCGCGCCACGTCAATGCGTTTCGTCGGGGCGCGGCTGTCGTTTACATGCGATGGCGCCAACGGGACGAGCATGATGTCAATGCGCCGGGCTTTCGCGTCGGCTAGATACTCCATCCACGGCATCGGCTCACGGATTTGCACGCGATCGAGGCCCTGCCAGATTGCTCGTGCACGCCGATCTGCGAATACCTCAAATCGGGCTTGCGGGCGTTCACGTAGAACCTCAGCAATAATCGGACGGAGAAATCGATGCTCCTCGAGATGAACCCCCGTCGCGTGATAACCAATCAAGACCTCACTCTTCACAGCGTTCTGGGCGTCGATGTAGTCATCAGCGTCCGACCAAAGCGCCTTCGGCGGAGCCGGCGGCAAGACCACCGCCTTCGCTTGCCTCAACCGAGACGCAAGATGAGGCGTAGAGGCCCAGACGATATCCAGATGCCTGTTCAGGCGGCGGAGTGGCCAAAGAGCCCGGTACCAAAGGAACAACCGATAGAAAAAATCCGCATCCTTCCCCGTCACGACAGCAGGTATGTCGTCGTCGAGGAACAGCCCCACTCCGGAGAGACGCTCCGCATGGCTCTCGATCCAGCGCAGGACGGACGGAGATGCGTAGCGACATATAATGACGAAGGCTCCGTCGGCATCCACGGGCGGCGTTTCGCGACCGCGGATATCCGCCACCTGATACGATGGCATGTCCGGCGCTTCAAGACGCGCGGCGAGGTAGTAATCGAAGGTGGGGTTCGGTATCCGCCCAAACACGATGATCCGCTTCACCGGCCGCCTTAGACGACCGGTGGCACCCTCCCGCAGCCGCGGCTGAGGCAGCCGTCGCTCGATCCAGCGGGCCAGCCGTTCGCGCGCGCTGCTCAAGCGCTCGACCTCGCAGCAAGAGTTCTCGGATGGGCTTCGAGAACGAATTCTTCGGCGATAAGCGAGAGGTTCGGATTGTAGTATGGATCGGCTTTCAACATATCGCTCCAGCGCTCATACATGGCTCGCTCCTCCTCCGCAAAGCGCTGAAGCTTCTGCGGCGTGTCGTCGGCGCCACGCGAGACGCTCTCTCTATGCAACATCGCCGCCTCCGGCGTCCAGACAATACGGAAGCCCGCTTCCCGTAGCTTCAGGCAGTAGTCCACATCGTTGAACGCGACGGTCAGCTTTTGCTCATCCATGCCGCCGAGGCGGCGCCACAAGTCCTTTCGCGTCAGCAGGCAGGCCGCAGTGACAGCCGACATATCGCGCCGCTGGCTCAAAAGCCCCCTGTCGCCGCCATCCTTTGGGTCAAGAAAGTGAAAGCTGTGTCGTGCGACTGTCCCCGCACCAAGCGTTACGCCCCCGTGTTGAACGAAGCCATCGGGAAAGAGCAACAGGTTACCGGCGGCGCCGACCACTGGATCATCAAGCTCGCCTGCCAAGCACTCGAGCCACTGGCTATCAAGTGGTTCAACATCATTGTTCAACAAGAGGATGAGGTCGTGCCGGGCGGCATCTACGCCGACATTGCAGGCGCGGGAGAAGTTGAAAGCTCCCGGAAGAGGTATCCGACGGATTCGTCCTGACTGCTCATACCGCGAGAACAAGGCCAGCGTGGCTGGTTCGGCGCTATCATTGTCGATGACGATGACGTCAAGATCCGCCGGCACCGTCTTCTCGAAAAGACCTTTCAGACAGGCCTCAAGCAAATCGGCCCTGTCTCGCGTCGGAATGATGACGCTGACTGCCGGGCGTTCGCGTTTGGGCTGAACAATCGTCTCGCGATGGTCGCGCCGACGGCACGACGGTCCTCGATGCAGCAGAACTCTCGGCAGATGCACAATCGTTCCGGACGGTACCTGAGCCATCGCGAGGACGATTTCGGCGGTGGATGCTCTTTGCAGAGAAACGCCATCGGGGACGCAGGCCAAGCTAAGAAGGGCGCCTTCCAGGGGAAGCCATCCGGAGCGAGCGAGTGGCTCATTCCAGGCTGGCTTGAAGAAGGGGGCAACACGCGCGCCGCGGGCATCGATATGATCTTCGTCGCAGTAAACGACCGCGACATCCGTAGAGAACGCAAACGGACGCGCCAATCGCTCCAAGGCCTTTGGGGCGACGCGCATTCCTGCCGGAACCCGCAGCCACAAGAGATCGTCAGTCGCCTCGCCTTGCTCCAGCAACTGGTCGATCTCTGCCGCGGACGCTTCCTGAAAGTCTCGCCATGTCTGGGTTTCGAGCGACTGCCTGGTCTCCGCGACCGCGGTCGCATCGATACCTTCGATCGAAACGAGGATCCGCGGCCTTCGCGGCCACGCACGCGCATCGTCTCCCGTCTCGCTCGCCTCCGCCAGCGCTTGGGCTTCGACCCAAGCGCGATAGTCTGGGGCGGAAAGGGCATCGCATTGCCGAACGAACCGAAACTCGGCTCCCTTTCTGTTACCCGCGAGGAACAGTCTGATAATCTGCAGGAACGCCAGGGTTCTCCGGAATGCGATCAGGAGTACCGCCTCGGGGAGGGACAGGCGGCGGATCTTGATCTGCGGCTCAGTGCTTGCTGTGTCGTTTGCCGTCGCGACGTCGGGCACCAAGGCCACTGCATCAAGCTGCACGGGTGTCCACCCGTAGAAGCGCCCCCGCCCCCGCCCGTCCATCAGGAACGAACGGAAGACCTTATGGGGCGTCCGGTCGCGGCGTTTGAAGGCAAGCTGTGGCCGGCGGCCAAGGCGGTTGTCGGGATCGCAGACCGAAAGCGTAATCGGTCGATCCGCGTAATGCGCCGGGCCACGCCTTAACGCGACCTCAATTTCATCCTGCGATGGCTCGACCATCTGCTCCAATCCATCACCGCCTGACGGGTATTCAATTCTCAGTCGAGCCATTGCCATCGCAGAAAAATGGATTGGAACGCAAGCCGCCTCAGTCGGCAGCAGAGGTCTCAGCCGCTCCCGTCACCGTGGACGCCTTCCGCAGATTGAGCGCCGGTGCCTCCCCTTCAAACGTCTCCACACGCCGATCATAATTCGGCGCGACAGTTCCCATCACGCGGTCCCAGAACGAAAAATAGTTCGCATAGTTGTATTTGAACTCGGCGTGGTGCTGATCGTGATAGGTGGTGCAAAGCATCGGTGAGGGATACCGCGCCGTTCGCGAGGCGAAGTATTCGAAGCCGGCGTGGCCGAAGGTGCCGTTGATCTGGTCGAACAGCCGGTGTGCCAGGAGAATGATCGGCGGGACCGGCACGAAGAAGACGATGACGGCGTAGTAGCCCTGGCACATCGCCGTATCCACAAGGCCGATCGAATCGTTGCTCCAGGCCGTGGGCGCGACGCTGCGGTGGTGGAGCACGTGGTATTTGTAGAAAAGCTTGGTGTGCAGCAGGCGATGAGCGAAATAGAACCAGGCGTCGAAGAGCACCATGCAGAGTACGAAGAGCGGAACCGCCGTCCACCAGCTGAAGGACCAGGGCGAGAACAAGGTCCAGCCCTGATACTGGGCAAAGAGACCAATCGCCACGGACGTGCAGGTGACAAGGATCGATGCCATGCTCTGGCGGATCTCGATGGCCTTGCGCTTCTCGCCGCGCCGCCCCTTCTGGATGCGGCGTTCGGGGTTGCGGTCGTTGAGCCAGGTGATGCCGTAGCCCAAGATGAAATACAACAGCACGGTCGCCGCATAGATCGCGGCAAGCAAGGCAACAAAGGTGAGACTGTCCTGGATAAGGGCGCTCAAATCGGGATCCGTCGCGGAGATTAAGTTGAATTGGTGCGTGGACTATACCAACCACCCTCTCCAGCGCAAGTCGTTCGGTCCTAGCCGCGCTCGAGCTCTGTCAGAAACGCGCGCAGTTCCGCCTCCTCGATGCCGATGAGATGCCGCTGCTGCGGATAGACCCCGGACCGGACGTCTTCGGCAAACTCCGAAAAGGCGGCAATGCGCTCCCGCTGCAGGCGATCATATTCCACCGCGAAGTTTCGATAAGTCTTGGCATGGCGCGGCACGTGGCCACGATTGCTGCCGAGCACGTCATCGGCGAACAGATACTGGGCGTCGCAACCCGCCCCCGCCCCCATCGACAGCATCAGCATCGAGGTTCGCGCGCTGATCGCCGATGCAACGTCGCCAGGGACGACCTCGATTTCGGCAGCAAAGGCTCCAGCTTCCTCCAGCGCCCTCACCTGTCGCCAGATCTCGAGCGCGCTTGCCGCCGTCTTGCCGACCGCGCGGAACCCACCGGTCCAGGTGGCCTTGGAGGGGATGAGCCCGACATGACCGCAGACCGGAATGCCCTCCTCCCGCATGCGTCGAACGGTCGAAAGACCGGCGGCGCAATAGACCGCATCGCCGCCGGCCCTCAGCGCCTTGAATGCTGCACGGATGTATTCTTCCGCCGAAACGTAGTCGCCATACTCAAGTCCAGGAAAGGCAAAACAGGTCGGCGCCACTTCCCGAAACTGCGGCCCGAGAAGTGCCGGCGGTACGGAGACGAGGTCAATGCCGGCGGCTTCCGCCGCTTCGGCTTCGTCAAGCGTTTCCACACGCAACATGGTGAGTTGGCGCTTGCCCTTCATCGAAAGGAGGTCGGCAACGGTCGGGCGGCGGCTTTTCATGAGAAGTCTCCGATATCAGTGAGCAATACAGGCTCTCGCCCTAGGCGGCTAGCAGGGCCTTGAGTTTGGTTTCCGGCGAGATGAGCGCCTGAGGGTCGGGCCGCTTTCCGGCCGCGATCAACATTTCCGCAAGACGAATATCGCGCGCGACGGCATTGCCTGGGCCGATACCGGAGGCGGCAAGCAAGCGCCCGGTGTCGTCGAGATGGAAAAGAATGAAGGCGCCGTCTGCGAGATCACGGCGCACGGTCACAGTCGCGCCGTCTGCAAGTCCGGCAATCTGCAGCGTCAGGTCAAATTGGTCGGACCAGAACCACGGCACGCTGGTGACCGTCTCACTCGCACCCAGCAGATTGCCGGCGACGAGTGTTCCTTGGTCCTGCGCATTGCGCCAAGCCTCAAGACGCACGCGGCGGTCGCCATAGTGACAGAGCGGATAGGAGCAGCAATCGCCGGCCGCGAATATGTCGGGATCCGAAGTCCTGAGCGTCGCGTCGACGGCAATGCCATTGTCGAGCATGAGGCCAGCGGCTTCTGCCAGTTCCGTGTTCGGCGATGCACCGATGCCAACGACCAGGAAATCTGCATCGACCGATTGTCCGTTCGCAAGCAGGATACGCACGCCGTTCTCATCAGTATCGATGCGATCGATTTTCGTGTCGCAACGTATGTCGACGCCTTCCGTGCGGTGCCGTTCTGCGACGACGGTCGCGATCTCAGCCGGCACGCCGCGTGAAAGGATGCGTGGCAGCCCTTCGATCAGGACGACGTCTGCACCGAGGCAGCGCGCCGTTGCCGCGAGCTCCAAGCCGATAAATCCGCCACCGATGATGGCAAGCTTTCGCCCGGGCAGAAGTTCGCGACGGATCTCCTCGGCGTCGGCATGCGTTCTGAGCGTGCGAACGCGCCGAGACACATCATCGGTTCCGGATATCGTCCGCGCGCGGGCGCCGGTCGTCAGCAAGAGCCGATCATAGGCAATACTGCCGCCGTCGACGAGTTCCACGCGCTTGGCGAACCGGTCGATGGCCTTGACTGGGGTATCGGTCAGTACGTCGATCCCTGAAGCAGCGTAGCGCTCGGCATCGGCGACATATTTCGGTTGAAGCTGATCCTTAAGGCCCTCCTTCGAAAGCGGCGGTCGTTCATAGGGAAGATGCGGCTCGGCGCCGATCAACGTGATTGAGCCGTCGTAGCCCCGCTCCCTCAGGGCAAAGGCGGCTCTTGCGCCACATTCACCGGCACCAACAATGACAATTCCACCCATCTCAACCTCCCTGCCCGCTCTTGCTGAGTTCTTCGCGTTGAAGCCGCGATCAAGCGATCGCGATGAACACGCTTCCTGACTCGACCTTCACTGGATAGGTCTTCAGGTTGACGCAGACCGGGGCGCCCTTGGCCTGGCCGGTCTTGTAGTTGAAGCGACCGTTGTGCTTCGGACATTCGATGATGTCGTCCATAACGAGGCCGTCCGCCAGATGGATGTGCTCGTGCGTGCAAAGCCCGTCGGTTGCGAAGAATTCGTTGTCAGGACTCCGGTAGACCGCGAAGGTGCGCCCTTCGTGATCAAATCGGATGACGTCTTCCTCATCGATTTCGTTCGCCGCGCAGACTTCGACCCAGCTCCCGCTCATGACTTTCTCCCATTCCTAATTTCGTTGGCTATTCGGCTGCATGCACGATCGCGTCGCTGTGAAATTCTTCCCGGTAGGGCTTCGCCGTCGCCGGCAGTTCGCGCTTCAAGAAATAGTCCTCGTTGCGCAACTGCCGCAGGAAGGCCGGGATCATCTCGCGATAGCCATGCAGTATCGAGGGGTTCGGCTCCGGCAGGTCGTGCTTGATCATGGCGTGCAGCTTCGGAAGGGCGTGATAGGGCACCATCGGGAACATGTGGTGCTCCACATGGTAGTTCATGTTCCAATAGACGAAGCGGCTGAGCGGGTTCATGTAGACGGTGCGGCTGTTCAGCCGATGATCCGTGACGTTGTCGGCAAGACCGCCATGTTGCAGCAGCCCGGTCAGCACATGGTGCCAGGCACCGTAGAGCCGCGGCAGACCGATCAACATCAGCGGCAGGATCGAACCGAGATAGAACGAGAGCGCGATCGTTGCGGCGTAGATGGCAAACCAGATGCGGGCAACGAGGATTGCCTTCGGCTGCTCCATTTCAGGGATGAACGTCGCTTCCTCAGCACTGATAATGCCAAGCGTGTTGCGAACCATGTCGACCATCGCGTGCCAGACATCGAGAATGCCGAAGAAGTTCAGGACGAGGCGCAGGAGATCCGGCGGCCGCATGACGGCAATCTCGGGATCGCGGCCGACAATGACCGTGTCTGTGTGGTGACGGGTGTGGCTCCAACGCCAGGTGACGGGATTGCGCATGATCATGAAGCAGGCGATCTGGTAGACCGCGTTGTTCATCCACATCGTCTTGAACGCGGTGCCGTGCCCGCATTCGTGCCAGCGACTATCGGAGGCCGAGCCGTAGAGAACGCCATAGGCGAGGAAGAACGGAACAGCCCACCAGGTGCCCCAGAAGGTGATGCCGAGCCCACCAAAAAGAACGAGGCAACCGAGCCAGATCGCGGTATCGCGGATGGCGGGTCCGTCCTCACGCTTCATCAGTTCCTTCATCTGCTTGCGCGGGATCTCCGTGTGATACCACTCCGCGGCCGAGAGGCCATTGGCGACGGCCGCCCGGGTATCGCGCCCGAGGAGACTGTAGTCTCGCTTCGTTGGAACCATCGCCATTTGCTCTCCTCCCTGCGATCCGGCCAGTTTGGCCAGGAGCGTCCGATGTCGTGCAATGACGATAGGTTGACTTTTGCTAGGTCTCAATGCAGCAATGATATATTCTATCAAATGATGTCATTCACCGCATATCATTCGTGATGCAAACCTATCAGGAGAAGCGATGAGCAACCGTCCGACCATTGCCGACCTCGCACGGACCGCCGGTGTCAGCGTCGCGACCGTCGATCGCGTCCTGAACGGACGCCATCCCGTGCGGGAGGAGACGGCACGCCGTGTCTACGAGGCAGCCAAGTCTATCGGCTACCACGCGGTTGGCCTCATCCGGCAGCGCGTCTTCGAGGACCTGCCGCAGTACAGAATTGCCTTCGTTCTGCAGAAGCCGGAGCAGTCCTTCTACAAGGCGGTTGCAAAGGAGATCGAAAACGCGGCGCTTTCGCTGTCAAACGCACGTGTTTTCGCCCAGGTCGACTTCGTTGCAAATTCGACACCGACGGCGATTACGGAAAAGCTTCGTGCGGCTGCGGCGCGAAACCAGGCGGTAGCGCTCGTCGCTCCTGATTATCCGGCGGTGACGGCCGCGATCGAGGAACTGAAGGAACGCGGCATTCCCGTCTTCTCGCTGCTTTCGGACTTCGCGGCCGGCGTGCGTGAGGGATATGTCGGGCTCAACAACCACAAGGTCGGTCGCACCGCGGCATGGATGATCGCCAAGGCGGCCAAACGCCCCGGCAAGGTCGCGGCCTTCGTCGGCAGCCATCGCTTCCTCGGCCACGAACTTCGAGAGATCGGGTTCCGCACCTATTTTCGTGAACATGCACCGGACTTCGAAGTGCTTGATACCATGGTCAATCTCGATACGGCCGAGATCACGCACGAGGCAACACTGAACCTTTTGCAACGCCATCCGGATCTGATCGGCTTCTACGTCTGCGGCGGGGGCATGGAAGGTGCCATCTCTGCGATCCGCGAGGAAAGGCTGGAAGGCAAGCTTATTGCCGTCGTCAACGAATTGACGCCGGAGTCCCGGGCGGCCCTCGGAGATGATGTCGTCACGCTGGCGATCTCAACCCCAACAGCGACGCTTGCGCGCGAAACGATCAATCTGATGATCCAGGCGATCGACAAAGGTCCGACGGGCGCCCCTGGGCAAACCTTCCTTCCCTTTGATCTCTTCACGCCAGAGAATATCTAGCGGGATATGATAGAATTCCATCATTGACGAAAGACAATGTTGCGGCAATGCAAGTCCTTTGAGCCACTCGCTCTTTGACTGTCCTCCAGCAGTTGGTGAAATGTCTGCGACGCTGTAAATGGAATGAACGTTCTATTTGCAAAGCGTGACCCGTCCCACTGGAGGAGACATTCCCGTGACAACCCTGCCCTTCGCCCTCAATCATATGACTACGCCCGGTCTTCCGCTCGGCGCCTTCTTCGAACTTGCCAAATCCCTCGGGATCTCCTCCGTCGAGATCCGCAACGACCTTTCCGGCAATGCCATCATTGACGGCACGCCGGCCAAGGATGTGGCTGCGCTCGCCAGTCGCAATGGCATTACGATTATCTCGATCAACGCGTTGCAGCGCTTCAACGAGTGGAATTCGGATCGTCAGAAAGAAGCCGGAGAGCTGATAGCCTATGCGCGCGACTGCGGCGCCAAGGCCCTCGTGCTCGTGCCCGTCAACGACGGCTCCGGCCAGGCGGACGGCGAGCGACAGGCAAACCTTCGTGAAGCGCTTGCCGCACTGAAACCGATGCTCGAATCGGCCGGAATTATCGGCCTTGTCGAGCCGCTGGGCTTCGAAATCTGCTCGCTGCGCTCGAAGACGGAGGCTGTCGAGGGGATCAAGGCGGTCGGAGGAGAAAGTACCTTCCGACTGGTGCACGATACGTTCCATCACCACCTCGCCGGCGAACCCGCAACCTATCCTGAGATGACAGGGCTCGTGCATATTTCCGGCGTAACCGACGGTCGGGTCGCCGTTTCCGATCTGCGCGACTCGCATCGCGTTCTGGTCGATCAGGATGACGTTCTCGACAATGTCGGCCAGATACGGCGCCTGCGTGCCGAGGGCTATAGAGGGCCGCTTTCCTTTGAAGCGTTTGCCGCCGAAGTCCACGCGGTCGCCGATCCGGCGGCTGCGATCAGGCAGAGTGTGGACCACATTCAAACCCGGATCTGATCCGCCGCGGCCTGGCTGCGGGAAAACGATGCGGGGCGCCGCATCAGGTCTTGACGACGCCCCCATAAAATGGAATACATATTCCGTAATCGCAATTTACTGGTTCGTTTATTCCGTTTTATCCGAAGGCGTAACGGGAGTGACGCTTTCGATGTGAATGAGCGCAATCCGACAAGGATTGCGCTCCCGGCAGGAGAAGGTGTCGCCGGGCACCATTGTGGAGGAGAGAGACAATGAAGAAATTCGTGCTGGGTACAGCGCTGGCCGTGATGATGTCGACGGCTGCGCATGCCGAGACCATCGGCGTGTCGATGGCCCTTTTCGATGACAACTTCCTAACGGTCTTGCGCAACGGCATGTCCGATTACGCCAAGACGCTCGACGGCGTCGAACTGCAGATCGAAGACGCGCAGAACGACGTTTCGAAGCAGCAGAGCCAGATCCAGAACTTCATCGCAGCCGGCGTGACCGCCATCATCGTCAACCCGGTCGATACCGATGCGACGGCAGCCATGTCGAAGATTGCCGCCGACGCCGGCATTCCGCTCGTCTACGTCAACCGCGAGCCGGTCAACGTCGACACTCTGCCGGAAAAGCAGGCTTTCGTCGCGTCGAACGAACAGGAATCCGGCACGCTGCAGACGCAGGAAATCTGCAAGATGCTTGGCGGCAAGGGCAAGGCCGTCGTCATGATGGGCGAACTGTCCAACCAGGCCGCCCGGATGCGCACGAAGGACATTCACGACGTGCTCGCGACCGACCAATGCAAGGGTATCGAGATCGTCGAGGAGCAGACGGCCAACTGGTCGCGTACGCAAGGGTCGGACCTTCTGACGAACTGGCTCTCCGCCGGACTTGAGTTCGATGCGGTCATCGCGAACAACGACGAAATGGCGATCGGCGCGATCCAGGCGTTGAAGGCCGCCGGCCGTTCGATGGACTCCGTCGTCATCGGCGGCATCGACGCAACGCAGGATGCGCTTGCCGCCATGGCTGCGGGCGATCTCGACGTGACGGTGTTCCAGAACGCCGCCGGCCAGGGCAAGGGTTCGGTCGACGCCGCCTTGAAACTCGCCAAGGGCGAGGCGGTCGACAAGAAGGTCTACATTCCCTTCGAGCTGGTGACCAAGGAAACCCTCGACAAGTATCAGGCCAAGAACTGATCGCCTGCAGCGGGAGCGCAGGATCACCTGCGCTCCCGCTCAAATATGCAAGTCCCGCTGCGGATGTCTGCGTCCTTTTGGATGCGACCTGCGATTAAATGGGCTGGTGACCCGCCAGCGATGAGGACTTTTCCGCGACAGCCGGAAACGACGGGGGAGGCAAGGAACATGACGCTCAGTCCGACAACGATGGCAGCCGTGCGCGCCAGCGGCGCCGTACCGAAGGCCGAATATCTTCTTTCGGCGGAAGGCATCCGCAAGGAATTCCCGGGCGTCGTCGCCCTTGACGACGTCGAATTCAAGTTGAAGCGCGGCACGGTCCATGCGCTGATGGGTGAAAACGGCGCCGGCAAGTCGACGCTGATGAAGATCCTCGCCGGCATCTATACGCCCGACAAGGGCGACATCAGGTTGAAGGGCGTCGACATCCGACTGAAATCGCCGCTCGACGCACTCGAAAACGGCATCGCGATGATCCATCAGGAACTGAACCTGATGCCGTTCATGACGGTCGCGGAAAACATCTGGATCCGCCGTGAGCCGAAGAACCGCTTTGGCTTCGTCGACCACGGCGAGATGAACCGCATCACCGCCCGGCTGTTCGATCGCCTGAAGATCAAGATCGATCCGGAGATTGAGGTCCGCCATCTGTCCGTTGCGAGCCGGCAGATGGTCGAGATCGCCAAGGCGGTCTCCTATGAATCCGACGTGCTGATCATGGACGAACCGACCTCGGCGCTGACCGAGCGCGAGGTCGCGCACCTCTTCGAGATCATCCGCGACCTGCGCGAGCAAGGGATCGGCATCGTCTACATCACCCACAAGATGAACGAGCTGTTCGAAATTGCCGATGAGTTCTCGGTGTTTCGTGACGGCAAATTTATCGGCACCCATGCCTCGAGCGACGTCACCCGCGACGACATCATCCGCATGATGGTCGGCCGCGAAATCACCCAGATGTTCCCGAAGGAGGAAGTGCCGATCGGCGATGTCGTCCTTTCGGTAAAGAACCTGGCGCTCGACGGTGTCTTCCGCGACGTCTCCTTCGATGTCCGCGCCGGCGAAATCCTCGGCATTGCAGGCCTCGTCGGCTCCGGCCGCTCCAACGTCGCCGAGACGCTCTTTGGCGTGACACCGGCAAGTTCCGGCACGATTTCGATCGACGGAAAAACCCTTTCAATCAATAGCCCTAACACTGCAATCAGGCACCGAATGGCGTTCCTGACCGAGGACCGCAAGGACACCGGCTGTCTTCTGATCCTCGACATCCTCGAGAACATGCAGATCGCGGTGCTGCAGGATCGCTTCGTCAAGGGCGGCTTCGTTACCGAGAAACTGATTACCGCCGCCTGCGAAGAGATGAGCCGCAAGCTGCGCGTCAAGACGCCGAACCTGCAGGAGCGCATCGAAAACCTCTCCGGCGGCAACCAGCAGAAGGTGCTCATCGGCCGCTGGCTGCTCACCAATCCGCGCATCCTGATCCTCGACGAGCCGACACGTGGCATCGATGTCGGCGCCAAGGCGGAAATCCACCGCCTCGTCACCGAACTCGCACGCAATGGTGTCGCGGTCATCATGATTTCTTCGGAAATGCCAGAGGTGCTCGGCATGAGCGACCGCATCATGGTCATGCACGAGGGCCGCGTCACCGGCTTCCTCGACAGGGCGGAAGCAACCCAGATCAAGGTCATGGAGCTCGCCGCGAGTTGAGCGGGAAGCGACCCGACGAAAGGGAGGAATGAAAATGGATACCAATGTCGCCGCACAGGGCGCGAGCACACCGCTTACCGGCGCAAAGCGCCGCCTGCCCCCCGAATTCAACATCTTCCTCGTATTGATCGGCATTGCGCTGGTTTATGAGGTTCTTGGCTGGATCTTCGTCGGCCAGAGCTTCCTGATGAATCCACAGCGCCTGACAATCATGATCCTGCAGGTCTCGGTGATCGGCATCATCGCCGTCGGCGTCACGCAGGTCATCATCACAGGTGGCATCGACCTTTCCTCGGGCTCCGTCGTCGGCATGACGGCGATGATCTCCGCAAGCGTCGCTCAGGCCTCCACCTGGCCCCGCGCGATCTATCCGTCGCTGACCGACATGCCGGCGATCGTTCCGATCGGGCTTGGCGTTGGTATCGGCCTCCTCGCCGGTTTCATCAACGGCCAGCTCATCGCCCGCACCAAGATCCCGCCCTTCATCGCCACGCTCGGCATGATGGTGTCGGCACGCGGCATCTCCAAGTGGTATACCAAGGGCCAGCCGGTCTCGGGCCTCACCGAACAGTTCAACTTCATCGGCACCGGCATCTGGCCCGTCATCGTCTTCCTCGTCGTCGCGATCATCTTCCACATCGCCCTGCGCTATACCCGCTATGGCAAGTTTACCTATGCGATCGGCGCCAACGTTCAGGCGGCACGCGTCTCGGGTATCAATGTCGAAGCACACCTCATCAAGGTCTATGCCATTGCCGGCATGCTGGCGGGCCTCGCCGGCGTCGTCACCGCTGCCCGCGCCCAGACCGCACAGGCAGGCATGGGTGTCATGTACGAACTGGATGCGATCGCCGCGACCGTCATCGGCGGCACGTCGCTCACCGGCGGCGTCGGCCGCATCACCGGCACGGTGATCGGCACGATTATCCTCGGCGTCATGACTTCTGGATTCACCTTCTTGCGCGTCGACGCTTACTACCAGGAAATCGTCAAGGGCCTGATCATCGTCGCAGCCGTCGTCATCGACGTCTACCGACAGAAAAACCGCAAGAAGGCTTGACGCTCAAAAGAATAACCCTCCTCCCAGTGAAGCCAACTGGCCGGGATGATGAAAATCATCCCGGCATTTTCTTTTTCGCCGGCAGGTATTTCGTCCGCCTTATGCCGTTTTCCACATATGCTTGGCGCGCAGAGCTGCCCCGGCGCGAGCGCTCTGGCAAAATCCCCGCCAATGCACTATACGGCAAGCGTCCAAAACTATCGGAGACTTATCATGTTGTCGCAGCGCAAGCTTGCGAGCCAGTTTCAGCCGCGTTTCGTTCTACAGCTTTGGAACGCGATGCTGCGGGTACAGACCCGCGAGACAGCTTCCCTCTTCGGCCACCGCGGCCGCTAAGCAAACAATCGAAAATGCCGCAACCATTTTGGGCGTGTCGACCTGACGGCCTGCAGATGGTTTTTGCTCATCCGGCCCGCAATCGCGGCGCCGGACAGAGCCGGCCCGACAGAGCCGATCTGTGACTAGCCCGCTGGAAAGAGGATGGTCACCTTGAGGCCCCGGCCATCGGCCCCCTCGCTGAGACGGGTCGTCGCGCCGTAGAGTTCGGCAATCTCCTCGACGATCGGCAGACCAAGCCCCGAGCCCGGCGCTTCGCTGCCACCGCGCTCGAAGCGGCGGAGCACCGATTCGCGCATTTCCGGCCGAATTCCCGGCCCGTTATCCTCCACGTCGAGCGACACCGAACCGCCTTCGGCGAGTACGCGCGTTGTCACCTCCGCACCCCGGCCGGCATAAAGCAGCGCGTTGCCGATCAGGTTCTTCAGCATCTCAGCCACCAGCAGCGGCTCGGCGCGAACGAAGGCTTCGCCCTCGCCGTCAAAGCCGAGATCGATATCCGCTTCGCCTGCAGCGGGTACATGTTCTGCCGTGATCTCCCGCACGAGATCGACGAGATCGACGCGCCCCAGCATCCGCGCCTCGTTCTTCCCGGCCGCGTCGATTTTCGCCATCAGCAGCAATTGCCCCAGGATGCGTTCGGCATTGGCGACCGCTTCATCGGCCTTTTTCACCGCGCCATGCGTTTCCTCGATCGACCCTGCGCGCTGCGCCAGGGCGAGCTGGGTTCGAATAATCGCCAGCGGCGTGCGGAGTTGATGGCTGGCGTTGCCGGTGAAATTGCGTAGCGCATCGAGGGCCGACTGCAGGCGTCCCATGAAGGAATTGACGGTATCGACGAGCCCCTGGACTTCGTTCGGTACGCGTTCTCCGATAGGGTGCAGATCATCCGGATTACGCTCCGAAATCGCATCTCCGAGCCGGTAGAGCGGGCGCAGCGAAAACGTGACTGCGATCCAGACGATGACTGCAGCACCTGCGATCATCATGCCGAGGCGCAGCGCCGAGCGGAAAAGGATGGTCTGCGCAAGTTGCCGCCGCGCGATCGTCGTTTCGGCAACGGTCACGACAAAGGGTACCGAATTGATCCCGGTCGAGGCGGATCGGCGGAGCGCCGCGATGCGGATCGGTTCGCCGCGGAAGGTAGAATCCGCAAAGGTCGTGGATGTCCCCGGCTCTTCCGCAAGCGACGGCAACGTCTGGTAACCCGTGATGAACTGGCCGGGCGGTCCGTCGACCCTGTAGAAAACGCGGTCCTGCGCCGCGGAGGTCAACATCTCCAGGGCAACATAGGGAATATCGACCTCGAGCGAGCCATCCTCCGCGACGACCACGCGTTCCGCGATCGCCAACGCGGAGCCGGCGAGCACGCGGTCGGAGACAACGTTGGCGGTCGTCACAGCCTCGCGGTAGGTGTCCGTGAGCGCTATGACGCCGATGACGACCGTCGAAATCAGCAGCCAGCCAAGCAGGCGCCGGCGGAGGGAGTAGACCGTCGCCTTCATTCCGGCCCGGCCATCTTGTCGAGGTAGTAGCCGATGCCGCGGGCCGTGCGAACTGTGAGGCCATGCGGCGCCAGCCGCTTGCGCAGCCGACTGACATATTGCTCGATCGCGTTGGAGCTCAAATCATCGTCGAAGCCGGTCAGCGACTGCATGATCGCGTCCTTGGCAACCACCTTTCCGGCCCGCATGAACAGGAGTTCGAGAAGCCCGAGTTCGCGCGCCGGGATCTCGATCGGCACGCCGCCTGAGGAGAAGCTGCGCGTATTGAGATCGAGCGAAACATTGCCATAGCTCACAGTGGATGCTCTGAGCCCGGCCTGCCGGCGCAGCAACACGCGCACCCGCGCTTCGAGTTCACCGACGTCGAACGGCTTGATCATGTAATCGTCGGCGCCGAGATCGAGCCCCTTGATCCGCTCCTCGGGCGCCCCCCGTGCTGTGAGGATCAGCACCGCCGCGCGGTTCTGACGGGCGCGCATTGCCCGCAAAACGTCGAGCCCGTCCATCTCCGGCAGGTTGAGATCGAGAATGACCAGATCGAAGGTTTCAGTTGCCGCAACAGCATGCGCCGAGGCACCATCACTGACAACGTCGACGGCATAGCCGCTACCACGCAAAATGGCAGACAGGCCCTCGGCCAGGTCCTGGTTGTCCTCAACAAGCAAGATACGCAAATATCGTCACTCCCCGATCCACCTTATCCGGCGACGCCTTGCTTGTGAACGGTGACACGCTGAGGCATTGTGGATTCATGCGGTTCTTGATTTCTCTTCTTTTTTTTGCCCTTTGCCCCCGACTGCTCCTTGCGGCGCCGATCATATTTCCAGCCCTTTCCGGCAACTCCGACGCGCGCACGCTGGTGGTTTATTCCTCGCTCGATGAGCCTCTCGCCCGGCCGATGATCATCGGCTTCCAGAGGGCCAATCCGGATGTCACTGTGCGCTACGAAGACATGCTGACCGGCGAGATCTATGACCGCATCATCAAGGAGACGGATGCCGGCATGAAGACGGCGGACTTCGCGTTTTCTTCCGCCATGGACCTGCAAGTCAAGCTCAGCAACGATGGCTATGCCCAGCGCAGCGACCTGCCGATGAGCGACCGCTGGCCCGCCTGGGCGAATTGGCGCAACACGGCTTATGCGCTGACCTTCGAACCGGCCGTCTTCGTCTATCACAAGCCGAGTTTCACGACGGAAAAACCACCGTCCACGCGTTCCGAATTCGTCGATTACCTCAAGCGCCAGGGCGCCAGCGTCTTCGGCCGCATCGGAACCTACGACATCGAGCGCTCCGGCGTCGGTTTCCTCTTCATGGCACGTGACCAGGAGCAGTTCGGCGATATCTGGGATGTGATCCAGGCCATGGGTGCCGCTGGCGTCAAGCTCTATTCCACCAGCGAAGCCATCCTCGAGCGTGTTGCCGACGGGCGTTTCGTGCTCGGCTATAATATCCTTGGCTCCTACGCGGCGGACTGGGCAGCGCGACATCCGGATGTCGGGATCGTTCTGCCCAAGGACTACACGGTGGTGATGTCGCGAATTGGCCTCGTTCCCCAGGCTTCGGCCTCTCCGGACCTTGGACGCCGCTACCTCGAATTCTTCATGTCCAAGGAAGGACAGACGATTATGGCGCGAGAACTGCAGATCGCCGCCGTCAGCCCAGAGGTCGCCGGAGAAAATACCGCAAACACCATGCAGGAAATGCTCGGCGCTCAATTGCGCCCGGTTCCCGTTAGCCCCGGACTGATGGTCTATCTCGACCAGGTAAAGCGCTCGCGTCTGATCGCCAAATGGAACGAAGTCCTGCGGCTCCACTGAAATCAGGGCGCGCGTCAATTCGGCGGCGCCCTGAATGGGAACGTCAGGCTTTCTTCCTGGAGCGGCCGCTGCGTTCGGCTTGTACCGACAGGTTCAGATCCACGGCAGCTCGAATGAGGGCCTTCAAAGCGTCCTCATCGATCCGTTGGTCCTCGTGGATATCGATCGCCCGCCGGGTATTGCCGTCGAGGCTTGAATTGAAGAGACCCGAGGGATCTTCCAGTGATGCGCCCTTGGCGAAGGTCATCTTCACCACCGCCTTGTAGGTCTCGCCGGTACAGATGATCCCCGCATGTTCCCAAACCGGAACGCCTCTCCATTTCCATTCCTCGACGACCTCGGGATCGACCTCCTTGATGAGCTTCCTAACCCGCCCAAGCATCTCTCCCCGCCAGTCGCCCAGTTCAGCTATCCTGGCATCGATCTGTTCGGAGGCAGGCGCTTCTCCCTCCATCGCATCAGTCTTCGTCATCTTTCCCGTCGCTTTCTTCATCCGATCATCTCCACGCAGGTATCACACATCACGCGGGGTGCGCTCTGCACGACGTCACTGACATTCCGCTCACATACTTTCGCCGGGCAATTCGCTCGCTTGTTTTACCCAATCGCTGAATTGCGCCTCATCTATCTCGTCTTTTTCGTGGATATGGAAATAGCGCGCATTTGCCATCTTGGATTCGACAGGTGGCGGCGGGCTGAGGGCCGCGCCATTGAAGAACGCGACCTTGATGTATTTCGCAAAGCAGTGAACGCCGAGGAACCATCCGTCGCCCTCCATGCCATAAAGCGGCGAATTCCACTTCACGGCCTTTTGCGCCTTCGGGACGGCGCGCATGATAAGCTGGTCGAGATGGCGCCCGACCGCACTCTTCCAGCCCGGCATGGCAGCGATATAGGCCTGCACTGGCGCATCGCCATAGCCCTTGGCGATCTGGGGATTGCCGCCTGAAAGCAATTTCGGCTGATCTGCAACCGTCTGTCCCTTCTCCTCTTTTTCGCCTTCCTTCTTGACTGACACTCGCGTCCGCGTGGCTTTTCCCATTGTTGGTCGCTTCGATGTCACATTGGCGATCTTGGAGTTGGCTGTCTTGGTCATTGCTCCATCCTTTCGATCAGGTCTCGGGGCGAACAGGTCTTCGGGGTGGCCGGCGCGACACTACCACAGCTTGCCGTCCTCGCGATATCGCTGCCATCATACGTGGAACCGGCACCTCGGCTCCGAGGTTTCGATTCGCCCATTTCCCGGTGGATCAACCTCTCCGAACTCGGCCACCGAGGCTGACAGAGCCTATCTCCCTCGTTGGCGCGGCCAAGAATCTAAGATTTCGTAAACGTCACGCACCGAAAAGCGCATTAGGGGCTTGATGTCAGCTAAATGTCAGCTTTCTATGTTGCCTTAGGGTCACTGGCACCCGTGGAGGCGGGTCGCCGGTTGCGCACTGGGAGGAAGCCACCAATCCGGTCAAGCGACAAGGGTCGAAAGAACCCGTCGCCGTCTTCCCGTTCGCACTGAGCAACAACGTGCGCGGTGAAAACGCGCCTCACGGAGGACTGACCTTGAAACACTTTTTCCTCGCAACGATTCTCGCCGGCGCCATGTCGCTGCCGGCCTTCGCCGCTGATTACACCATCATCGCGCCGGCAAACCCGGGCGGTGGCTGGGACCAGACGGCACGCTCGCTGCAGACCGTCATGCAGCAGGAAGGCATCTCCAGCAACGTTCAAGTTCAGAACGTTCCGGGTGCCGGCGGCACCATCGGCCTCGCCCAGTTCGCAAGCCAGCAGAAGGGCAATGCGAACGCCCTGATCGTCGGCGGCTACGTCATGGTCGGCGCGATCCTCACCAACAAATCCCCGGTCACCCTTAAGGACGTGACGCCGATCGCTCGCCTCACCGGCGAATATGAAGCGGTCGTCGTGCCGGCTGCATCGGACATCAAGACGATGGCCGACCTCGTCGAAGCCCTGAAGAAAGATCCGGGCGCAGTCTCCTGGGCAGGCGGCTCGGCCGGCGGCACCGACCATATCGCCGTTGGCCTGATCGCCAAGGCTGCCGGTGTCGATCCGACCAAGATCAACTACATCGCTTACTCTGGCGGTGGCGAGGCCCTCGCTGCCATCCTCGGCAGCCAGGTGACCGCCGGCGTTTCCGGCTACGGCGAATTCGAATCTCAGGTCAAGGCCGGCACGCTCCGTCTGCTCGCCGTATCGGGCCCCGAGCGCATTGCGGGCGTCGACGCTCCGACACTCAAGGAATCGGGCCTCGACGTAGTCGTCGAAAACTGGCGGATGGTCGCAGCCGCTCCGGGACTGTCGGATGAGCAGAAGGCTGCCGTCTCGGCCGATATCGAGAAGCTTGCGAAGTCCGCCGGCTGGCAGGAAGTTCTGAAGACCAAGGGCTGGCAGGACAGCTATCTCGCCGGTGATGCCTTCAACGCCCAACTCGAAAAGGACGTTGCGGCAACCGAAGGTGTTCTCAAGGACATTGGACTGGTGAAATGACCAAGGGGCATCACCCTTCAACCGCAACGCGTCGCCCGGATCGGGCGGCGCTCTTCATCGCGGTGGTTCTCGGCGCTATCGCTGGCCTCATTTTTTGGGATGTGTCGCGCCTGGCAGGCGCTGCCGGCTACTCCCAGGTCGGACCGACGACGGTCCCCTACGCGATCGCCTGCTGTCTTCTCGCTCTCGCTATCTGGACGGGCTTCGAAGCGTTTCGCGGCGATTTTCCGGAGCGTGAACGCCAGGAGGTTGCTCCGGTCATCTGGATCGTTGGCGGCCTGGCTGCCCAGATGCTCCTGCTGAAAGTCGCGGGTTTTTCGATCGCCACCGGCATTCTGTTCGCGCTGACCGCGCGCGGTTTCGGCAAACGCAAGCTTTGGTTTTCTCTCCCCGTCGGCATCGTGCTCTGTTTCGTCGTCTGGGTGATTTTCGCCAAGCTCCTGCAACTGTCGCTGCCCGCGGGGCCGCTTGAACGCCTGTTCTTCTAAGAGGGCCGACGACCATGGCTACTTTTGATTTCCTGCTGCAGGGATTGCTGGTTGCTGCCCAGCCGATGAACCTGCTCTATGCGCTGATCGGCGTCACGCTCGGAACCGCCGTCGGCGTTCTGCCCGGCATCGGGCCCGCGCTGACCGTGGCTCTCCTCCTGCCCGTTACTTATCGGCTCGATCCCGGCGGTTCGCTGATCATGTTCGCCGGCATCTACTATGGCGGCATGTATGGCGGCTCGACCACGTCGATCCTCTTGAACACGCCCGGCGAAAGCGCGTCGATCGTGACCGCGCTCGAGGGCAACAAGATGGCGCGCGCCGGACGCGGCGGCCCGGCGCTGGCGACAGCTGCGATCGGCTCATTCGTCGCCGGCCTCATCGCCACGCTCGGCCTCGCTTTCATCGCGCCCTATATCGTCAAGCTGGCCCTGGTCTTTGGTCCGCGCGAGTACTTCGCACTGATGGTGCTGGCGTTCGTCACCGTCTCTTCGGCCTTCGGCGATTCCACCCTTCGCGGCCTGACGTCGCTATTTGTCGGGCTGGCGCTCTCCGTCGTCGGCATCGACCAGTTGACCGGTCAGGCGCGCCTCTCCTTCGGCGTTCCGGAACTGCTTGACGGCATCGAAGTTACGACGCTCGCCGTTGCTATGTTCGCCATCGGCGAAACGCTCTTCATCGCTGCGCAAGGCGACAAGGGGCCCGACAAGGTCGAGGCAGTTCGTGGCTCCGTCTGGATGAGCGCCAACGACTGGGCGCGTTCCTGGAAGCCCTGGCTGCGTGGCACCATCATCGGCTTCCCGATCGGCGCCATGCCGGCTGGCGGCGCCGAGATCGGCACCTTCCTCTCCTATGCTGCAGAAAAGCGTCTGACGAAGCATCCGGAAGAGTTTGGCAATGGCGCAATCGAGGGCGTTGCAGGTCCCGAGGCCGCCAATAACGCGTCCGCCGCCGGAACGCTCGTACCTCTCCTGACGCTCGGCCTGCCGACGACAGCAACAGCTGCAATCATGCTCGCCGGCTTCCAACAATACGGCCTGCAGCCGGGCCCCCTGCTGTTTGCGACCAACCCGCAGCTCGTCTGGGGCCTGATCGCCAGCTTGCTCATCGCCAACTTCATGCTGCTGGTCCTGAACCTGCCACTGATCGGTCTTTGGGTGAAGCTACTGACGATCCCGAAGCCGTGGCTCTATGCCGGCATTCTGCTGTTCGCGACGCTGGGAACCATCGGCGCCAACCCATCCGTCTACGAACTCGGCATGCTGCTCGCTTTCGGCCTTCTCGGATACGCCATGCGTGTCTTCGGTTATCCGATCGCTCCCGTCGTCGTCGGCCTGATCCTCGGTCCGCTGGCCGAACAGCAGCTTCGCCGGGCGCTCGCCATCAGCCAGGGCGACTACAGCGTGCTGTTCACCTCGCCGATCGCAGCTGTACTTCTGGTTATTGCCGCTGCTGCGCTGATCGTACCGCTGATCCTCAGGGCCCGCGGTCGTGGCGAGGTGCTTTCGCAACTGGCGGCGAACGAAGACTAAGTCGTCTTCGCAAAACAACTCCGGGAGCCCCTTTCGGAGTTGTCCGAATTAGCGCCTCCTCCCAAGGCCTATCCGCAGGCCCGGTCGATTTCACTACCGACCGGGCCTGCTTCGTTTGCATGGCTGGAGTGTCCAATTGTGCATTGCAAAAAGACCAGGCAGACCCCATCTTTTGCTCATCAAAGAGAAAACGAAAGCGAGCAAGAAGATGGCTACCACAACTTACCACAAGGGTTTCATCGGCCGTGCGTTCGCAGTTCTCGGCGCTGCCAGCGCTGCCGCCGCCGCTGTCGAAGGTCACCGCCGCCCGAAGGCAAGCGACCTGCGCACCCTCGGCATTGACCCGGCGAACTTCCCGGACACGCGCCGCGGCTAACAAAATTCCGGCGCCCAATGGGTGCCTTATCCTCCCAAGGATGAAAAACGGCTCGGGATCGGAAGATCGCCGGGCCGTTGTGCGTTTATGGGGTAGTGCCTCGACGCGAGCAACCGGACTGCTTTCCCTGCATGGCTGACGTGCCCAATTGTGCATTGCAGCAAGACCGGCCAGCCCCCATCTTTTTCTCATCAAAGAGAAAGCGAAAGCGAGCAAGAAGATGGCTACCACAACTTACCACACGGGTTTCATCGGTCGTGCGTTCGCAGGTCTCGGCGCTGCTAGCGCTGCCGCCGCCGCTGTCGAAGGGCACCGCCGCCCCAAGGCAAGCGACCTGCGCACCCTCGGCATCGACCCGGCGAACTTCCCGGACACGCGCCGCGACTAATGAATTTCAACGCGCCTAAGGCGCGCCAATCCTCCCAAGGATAAACGGCTCGGGATCGGTAGATCGCCGAGCCGTTGCTATGTTGGAAAAGCGCGTCCCGGCCTCATCAGGCTTAGCGAACGCCTTCAACCCACCTGTCGGCGTACGCAGGACATAACGACGCGTCGCGCTAAGTCGCCTCATTTCTTCGCGCGATAGATCAATACCGGTATCGTCGAATGAGCCAGCACCTTGGCAGCTACGCTGCCGAGCATCAGGCTTCCGACACCACCGCGACCATGCGACGCCATGATGATGAGATCGGCATCTTTGTGTGTCGCCTGGTCGATGATTGCGCGGTAGACCTCGTGGCTGCTGACCTGCTCCGTCTGGCACGCCACGCCTTCCGCCTCTGCCTTGCGCGCCAAAGCCGCGAGCATTTCCGCGGCATGCTTGCTGGCCAGCGCTTCGTATTCGTCGCGCGTGCCCGACACCTGCTCGGGATTGACCGAAAAGAGATGGAATGGTTCGGTAACGGCAAGGATGGTCACTTTTGCGCTGGCCTCCTTCGCGAAGGCTATGCCTGCATCGACCGCGATTTTGCCAACGGCGAACCGTCGGTGGGTATAAGAATATTGCGAAACATGGGATCCTCCTTCTCCAAGTTTCATTCAAGCCTACCGCCATCAGGGGCTTATTCCTTGATCCCGATCAACGTTCCTGGAGTTGCCCCATAAAAACCGGACAGGATCAGGTTTCTGTTTGACGGTTTAAGAACTCGCGCGGTGATCGATATCCCAAAGCCTTGTGCGGGTGAAGAGCCTTGTGCGGGTGAAG
>NZ_LMJJ01000016.1 GCF_001429285.1 Ensifer sp. Root278 | reverse complement strand
GGATTGACCTGCTTCAGCCGGATCGCCGCCGCAAGACCGGCAGGCCCCGCCCCGACGATGACAACGTCGAACTCCATGCTCTCGCGTTCGGGCAGATCAATCATCTCGGCCATGTGTCTTTCAAAGTGCTTTTTCGAATTCAGGCAACGCTTCGAACAGATCGGCAACCAGGCCGTAGTCGGCGACCTGGAAAATCGGTGCCTCTTCGTCCTTGTTGATCGCGACGATAACCTTCGAGTCCTTCATGCCGGCGAGATGCTGGATCGCCCCGGAGATGCCGCAGGCGATGTAGAGATCGGGTGCGACCACCTTGCCGGTCTGACCGACCTGCCAGTCGTTCGGCGCGTAGCCGGCATCGACGGCAGCGCGCGAGGCGCCGACGGCAGCACCGAGCTTGTCGGCAACCGGCAGGATCACTTGCCTGAACTTTTCCGAGGAACCGAGCGCGCGACCACCGGAGATGATGATCTTGGCCGAGGTCAGTTCCGGGCGGTCGGACGACGACAGCGCGTCGGCGACGAAGGAGGAAACACCCGGGTTGGCGGCAGCCGCGACGCTTTCGATCGCGGCCGAACCGCCTTCAGCGGCGGATGCGAAGGAGGCGGTGCGCACGGTGATGACGCGCTTGGCTTCCGTCGTCTGCACCGTCTGGATGGCGTTGCCGGCATAGATCGGGCGTTTGAAGGTATCGGCAGAGACCACCTCGATGATTTCCGAGACCTGGGCGACGTCGAGCAGCGCTGCGACGCGCGGCAGGACGTTCTTGCCGACCGAGGTCGCGGCTGCGACGATCGTGTCGTAGTTGCCGGCGAGCGAGACGATGAGGGCTGCCAGCGGCTCTGCGAGGTTGTTGGCAAGCGAGGCGTCGTCGGCGACTAGCACCTTGGAGACGCCAGCGAGCTTGGCGGCCTGCTCGGCCGCGACCTTGGCGCCGGCACCGGCAACGAGGATGTGCACATCGCCTCCAGTCCCACTGACGATCTTGGAGGCTGCGGTCAGCGCCTTGGCGGTCTGGTCGGAAAGGTGGTTGCTGGCGTGGTCAGCCAGAAGAAGAATGGCCATGATGATGTCTCCCTTTCCTGAACTTAGAGCACGCCGGCTTCGACTTTAAGCTTTTCGACGAGCTCGGCGACCGACTTGACCTTGATGCCGGCCTTGCGGCCCGACGGCTCCTCGGTCTTCAGCACCTTGAGGCGGCCAGCGGTGTCGACGCCGAAGTCCGCAGGGGTGTGTCTGTCGAGCGGCTTCTTCTTCGCCTTCATGATGTTCGGCAGCGAGGCGTAGCGCGGTTCGTTGAGGCGCAGGTCGGTGGTGACAACTGCCGGCAGCTTGATGTCGATGGTCTGCAGACCGCCGTCGACTTCGCGCGTCACCCTTGCTGTGCCCTCTGGTGCCTTGCCATCGCCGATCTCGACCTTGGAGGCAAAGGTGCCCTGGGCCCAGCCGAGCAAAGCCGACAGCATCTGGCCGGTCTGGTTGCTGTCATCATCGATCGCCTGCTTGCCGACGATGATCAGGCCCGGCTGTTCGGCCTCGGCAACGCCCTTGACGATCTTGGCCACAGCGAGCGGCTCGACCTGGTCTTCGGTCTCAACCAGGATGGCGCGGTCAGCGCCCATGGCAAGGGCCGTGCGCAGCGTCTCTTCGGCCTTGGCCGGACCAACGGAAACGACGACGACTTCCTCCGCCTTGCCGGCTTCCTTCAGCCTGAGCGCCTCTTCGACCGAGATTTCGTCGAAGGGGTTTATCGACATCTTCACGTTGGCGAGCTCGACGCCCGAACCGTCTGCCTTCACGCGGATCTTGACGTTGTAGTCAACGACACGTTTGACGGTGACCAGGATCTTCATGCATGCCTCCCATATCGTCAGCAGAACGTGCGGAAGCGTTCGACCATCACGTCGAGGACTTCGCCTGGGTCCCGCTTCCACCAGTTGTTTGCAGAAAAAATCTCCACTTCGCAGGGACCGGTATAGCCCGCGTCTTCGACGCTCCGCCGCAAAGCCCTTAGATCGGCTACCCCATCGCCCATCATGCCGCGATCGAGCAACACATCGCGCGTGTCGGGAAGCCAGTCGCAGAGGTGATAGCCGAAAATGCGGTCGGCGCCCGCACGCTGCAAGTGTGCCGCGATCTCACTGTCCCACCACACATGGTAGACATCTATGGCGACGCCGAGGTTGGCCGCGCCGACTGCCTCGCAGATATCGACGGCTTCGCGCAGTGTCGTCAGGCAGGAACGGTTTCCTGCATAAACGGGATTGAGCGGCTCAAGTGCCAGCTTGACGTTTCGGCCCGCGGCATAGGGCGCGATCTCGCCGACACGGTCGGCGACGATCTTCAGGCTCTCGCCGGTGCCCTTGGTGCCCGGATGCACGCCGCCCACCACGATCGTCAGCACCGATGCTCCAAGGCCCGCAGCCATGTCGATCGAGGCCTTCGCCTCGTCGATGACCCTTTGTCGATCGACGGCTTCCGTGCCGACAAGAAACGGCGTCCGGCAGAGACCGGCAACCGAAAGGCCGCTTGCGCGCACTCGTTCGCCAATTTCAATCGCCCGCGAACCGATTTCGCGGCGCCAGAAAACGATCGAGCCGAAGCCGCGCTCGGCGCAAGCATCGATGATACGGTCAGGCGACCACCCTGCCCCGTGACCTTCGAGATTGTGTCCCAGGCTTGCGGTGTTGAGCGCAAGGGCGGAATGGTCCGTCTTGAATTCACGCATGGCTACACTCCATAGAGCGCAAGCAGCTTCTTCATCCGGTCCGCGGCGAGCGTCGGATCGCGCAACAGGCCGCACTGGTCAGCGAGCCGGAAGAGCTCGACGAAATGCGGCAGCGGGCGCATGGCCTGCGCACCGTTCAACATCACGAAGTGATCCTGGAAGCCGTTTAGCCAGGCAAGGAAGACGACGCCGGTCTTGTAGTACTGTGTCGGCGCCCGGAAGATCAGCCGTGCGAGCGGAACAGTCGGATCGAGCGTCGCGCGGAAGCCTGCGCGGTCTCCTTCACCAAGCCGCTCCACCGCGTAAGCCGCAGCCGGCGCCAGGGGATCGAAGATACCGAGCAAGGCGTGCGAGAAACCTTCACTGTCGCCCTCAATCAGTTCAGGGTAGTTGAAATCGTCGCCCGTATACATCTTCACGCCGGCCGGCAGCCGGCGGCGCATGACGATCTCCTTGTCCTTATCGAGGAGAGAGATCTTTATGCCGTCGACCTTGGCCGTATTCTCGTCGATGACGGCAAGTGCGGTTTGCATAGCCGGTTCGAAATCTCTGCCGCCCCAATAACCGGCGAGCTGCGGATCGAACATCTCGCCGAGCCAGTGCAGGATCACAGGCGCGTCGCAGGCGGCCAGCACATCGCAGTAGACCTTGATGTAATCTTCGGGTCGCTGCGCGACCCGCACCAAGGCGCGAGACGCCATGAGGATAAGGCGCCCGCCGACCTTCTGGATCGCCTCAACTTGCTCCAGGTAGGCTCTTCGAACGTCATCGATGCTGGTGACGGTCGCTGGATCGAGGTGGTCCGTACCGCAGCCATTGGCGACAAGGGCGTCCGGCAGCTCCTCACGCGTGCGACGGATGAGTTCCAGGGCGCCTGGCCAGTCGAGGCCCATGCCGCGTTGCGCCGTATCCATCGCCTCGGCGATCCCGAGCCCCAAGCTGGCAAGATAGCGGCGGAACTCCATCGTCTTTGCCCAGTCAATCGCGGCTCTACCGGACGGGTCATTGGCGGCGAATGGGTCGGCGACCACGTGAGCTGCGGAATAGACAACGCGCGCCGGGTTCTTGCCAAGTGTCGCAGCCGCGATCGGCTTGCCACTCAGGGCATAGTCAGACAGGCGGCCATCGGTATCGGGAAGCGCGATTTTCATGGGAACCTCAAAAGCGCGGGACGAGCATGCCGGCATCGGCCGGGATCGTCATTCCGGTGGTGTAGGGAAGACGTCCCGTCGCAAGCGATGCGATCAGGGCGCCGACTTCTTCAGGTCTTCCGACACGCGGAAAGAGCGTGAGCCCCCGTTCCGCCCGCTCGCGATAGGCATCGATGACGGGTGCCGTCATCTCCGTTGCAATCAGACCCGGCTGGACGTCGTAGACGGCGACCTCCTCCCGTCCGAGCCGGACGGCCAGCGCCTTCGAGACCATCGCGGCGGCGGCTTTCGACGCGCAGTATTCCGACCGCTGTTCGGCCACGGCGACAGCGTTCGACGAGGTGACGTTGATGATCGCGTGGAAGAGCGGCCCTTTGCTGCGGGCAAGCAGCCGCCGCGCAAAAGCCTGGCTCAGAAAGAACATGCCTTTGGTATTGACGGCGAAGCAACGGTCCCAGCTGTCCTCCGACACCTCCAGCATGTCGCCACGCCGGAGAACACCGACACCCGCATTGTTGACAAGCGTGGTGATCGGACCGAGTTCAGCCTCAATAGCCGCAAGTGCCGCGCCGTGGCCAGCGATCGCGCTGACATCGAACGCCGCAGCCATGACCGGAACCCCGTGGGTGGCTAGGCGCTCGACCGCCGAGGGCAGCTCTGCATCGCCCGGCGGTCCGTTGACCGCGACAGCGAAGCCTTCGCGCGCCAGAGCTTCAGCTGCAGCAAGCCCGATACCGCGCGACGAACCGGTCACGAGCGCGACCGGGCGAAGGTCAGACCCGGTCATGCCCGTGCGCCCTTCTTCAGCAGTTCGCGCGCGATTATCATGCGCTGGATCTGGTTCGTGCCCTCATAGATCTGCGTGATCTTGGCATCGCGGTAGAGGCGCTCGACCTCAAAGCCGCGAATGTAGCCGGAGCCACCGAAGACCTGCACCGCATCTGCCGTCCGCTGTACGGCGACATCGCCGGCAAAACACTTGGCGATCGAACACGCTTTCGTGGCGTCCGCGCCGCTGTCGATCTTGGAGGCGGCCGAGTGGACGAGCAGGCGCGCAGCCTCGATATCCTTCGCCATGTCGGCCAGCAGCCACTGCACGCCCTGGAAATCGGCAATGGCCTTGCCGAACTGCTTGCGTGTTCCGGCATAGTCCAGAGCCGCCTCGAGGCCCGCCTGAGCGATACCGACCGCGAGCGACGCGATGCCGACACGACCCTTGTCGAGCACCGACATCATCATGTGGAAGCCGCGCCCTTCCGTGCCCAAGAGAGCATCGGCCGAAAGCTTGACGTCGGCGAAGTTCAGCGCGCCGACCTGGCTCGCCCGCTGGCCCATCTTGTGTTCCTTGGGCCCCTTCTCGACGCCCGCCGCGTGCAGGTCGACGATGAAGATCGACATGCCGCGGTTTCCCGCCTCCTTATCGGTGCGTGCCAGCACGAAGCCGTAATCGGCGACCGGCGCATTGTGGATCCAGATCTTGCCGCCATTGAGCCGCCAGCCGTTACCATCGCGTTCAGCCGTTGTGCGGATGCCCGAAACATCGGTACCGGCCTCCGGCTCGGTGATGCAATAGGCGACCTTGGCGCGCATACCGAGGATATCCGGAAGCATGGCCTGCTGGCTTTCGGTCCCGTGGCGGACGAGCAAGGTCGAGATGAGCTCGATCAGGCCGCACTGATCGGCAACCGAAGCGTAGCCACGGCTGAGCTCTTCCATCACCAGCGCGTAGGTGAGCGTATCGAACCCTGGCCCACCAAGCGCTTCCGGCACGCCAATACCGAAAAGCCCCAGCTTTGCCATTTCGTCGTAAAGCCCTGCGGGGAAGCGCTCCTCACGATCGAGCTCCTCGGCCATCGGGCGGATCATTTCGTCGGCAAAGGCACGCGCCATCTCGCGCACCTGCTCCTGCGTTTCGGTGAGATACATCTGCCTCGCCTCATCTCTAGTAACTATCTAGTTACATATATTCTGAGGCCAGATGTCGTCAAGACGAAAAACTTGGAGACCGGAAAGGATGCTGCTTGCACAGCTGGTTAGGGGCATGCATAGTATTCACCATTCAGTTACTTAAGGAGGAAAACATGCACCCTGGCCAAAAGCGAAAATTCGGGCGGACCGATCTGGAGGTAACCGCGTTCGGCTTCGGAACAGCACCGCTCGGAAACATCTTTCGCGAGATCGACGAGGCGACCTCGGAAGCGATGTTCGCACGCGCCTGGGAGGCCGGCGTCCGCTTCTTCGACACCGCACCGATGTACGGCCACGGCCTTGCCGAACTGCGCACGGGGCACGCGCTACGCTGGAAGGAGCGCGACGAATTCGTTCTTGCCTCCAAGGTCGGACGACTTCTGCGTCCGGCGCGACGCAATACCATCGATTTTGCCCCTTGGACGAATGCCGCACCCTTCACCATGCATTTCGACTACAGCTATGACGGCACCATGCGCGCCTTCGAAGACAGTCTGCAGCGGCTGGGGCTGGAGCACATGGACATGTGCTTCATCCACGACATCGACGTCTTCACGCGCGGCAGCGAGCAGCCGGAAGTATTCGAACAGGCTATGGACGGCGCCTGGCGGGCGCTGGAAAAGCTGCGAGCGGAAAAGGTCGTCAAGGCGATCGGCGTCGGCGTCAACGAATGGCAGGTCTGCCATGAAGCCTTGCTGCGTCACGACTTCGACTGCTTCCTGCTTGCCGGACGCTACACGCTCCTGGAACAGGAAGCGCTCGATACCTTCCTACCGCTCTGCCAGGAGCGCGGCGCAGCCGTCGTCGTGGGCGGTGGCTTCAACTCGGGCATTCTGGCAACCGGCGCCAAGGAAGGCGCCAAGTACAACTATGCGCCGGCACCGCGCGAGATCCTGGAGAAGGTTACAAAGATCGAGGCCGTCTGTGCCGACCATGACGTGCCGCTGGCCGCGGCCGCGCTGCAGTTCGTCGTCGCACATCCCGCCGTCCCATCCTTCATGGCCGGCACGCGCACGCTCGCGCAACTCGAACAAAACCTCGCCTGGTTCTCGCATCCGATCCCGTCAGACTTCTGGGCGGACCTCAAGCGCAAGGGCCTGCTGCGAGAAGACGCACCCGTTCCAGCCTGAGCAGCAACCGCACCCGCGCCGGCGACGGCGCGGGCTCTCTTATCGGATCAGGATTGCCCGGAAGTCGTTCACGTTGGTTCCGGTCGGCCCAGGCACGAACAGATCGCCCAGGTGATGGAAGGCTGTCCAGGCATCGTTGTCGGCGAGCAAGGTCGAAGGATCGCGTCCCAGTTTCCGCAAGCGTTCCATGCTCTGCCCATCGGCAAAAGCACCGGCATTGTCTTCGGAGCCATCGATCCCGTCGGTATCGGCAGCGATTGCCGAAAAGCCAATTCCTTCAGCCGCAAGGGCAAGGGACAGCAGAAACTCCGTGTTGCGCCCGCCTTTACCACTTCCCTTGATCGTAACGGTGGTTTCTCCGCCCGAAAGAATAACGATAGGGCGCGCGAAAGGGCGGCCGCGAGCAGCGACTTCACGCGCGATTGCCGCGTGAACGCGGGCAACGTCTCGGGCCTCGCCCTCGATGGAATCCGACAGGATAACGGCGGGCACGCCAAGTGACGCGGCGCGCTCAGCAGCGGCCTCCAGTGAAAGACTGGCCGAGGCGATCACCCGAACCTCGTTGCCGGCGAAGACCGGATCGCCCGGCAACGGTGCCAGGCCTTCGTTGCCTTCCAACCACGCGGCGACCCGCGCCGGAAGGTCAATGCCCCAGGTCTTGACCAGTGTACGCGCGTACGCGCGATCCGCCGTGTCGGGGATGGTCGGTCCACTGGCAACCTGCGCCGGGTCGTCACCCGGCACATCCGACACCACCAACGTCACGACCTTTGCCGGATGACAGGCGGCGCCAAGGCGCCCGCCCTTGATGCCCGAAACCTGTTTGCGAATGGCGTTCATGACCGAGATCGGCGCGCCACTCGAAAGCAGCGCTTCGTTCAGCATCGCTTCGTCTTCCAGTGTCAGCGGACCCGGCGGAGACGGCAGCAGGGCCGAACCACCGCCGCATATCAACGCGATAACGAGGTCGTCTTCCGTAAGATGCCGCACAGCTTCGAACAGCGCATTGGTGGCCTCCAGTCCAGCGGCATCTGGTACGGGGTGAGCGGCCTCGAGTACGCGGATGCGCTCGCACGGGACGGCATATCCATAGCGCGTCACGACAACACCTTCGAGTGGACCATGCCAGAGCCTCTCGAAAGCGGCGGCGAGTTGCGCCGCGCCCTTGCCCGCACCAATGACCACAGTCCGTCCCCGCGGCTCGCTCGGGAGATTGGCGCGCAGGGCATTCTCCGGATCTGCGGCTTCGATCGCCGCGTGAAAGAAGGTTGTTAGGAGTTCTTTGTCGTCAGGTTCCATGAGACACCGCCATGAAGGGCCGGGTTGCCGGGCTGGCGAACGGCACAGGTCTATCTGTCAAACTGGGGCGAACGCTTCTGGCGATAGGCCGCCAGGCCCTCCGTCAAGTCGCTCGAAGCCGCTGCCACAGCACCCGCAAGCGCTTCGACCACGCGTTCACTTTCCTCACCTTCCGCAGCATTGATCAACATCTTGGTGAGTTCCGTCGCACGGGGTGAACGTTGCAGCACGCGCGCGGCGGCGGCATCAGCCGCAGCAAGCCCCTCGCCCCTTGTCACGACCTTGTCGACGAGCCCAAGCGCCAGTGCCTCCTCGGCGCCGTAGACTTCGCCGAAGAGCGCCATGCGTCGCACCAGCTGCGCACCGAACCGCCGGGAAGAGCGCTGCGTGCCTGACCAACCGGGGATGATACCGAGGCCCGGCTCCGGTTGGCCGATCTTCACATGGGCCTCCGCGATGCGCAGATCGGCGCAGGCTGCGAGCTCCAGTCCACCGCCGAGCGCGTGGCCGTTCAGCACGGCGATCAGCGGCACGGAAAGGCGCGCCAATGCATCGAAGGCGTCGTGGCCGTCACGCAGCCAACGGCGAGAGAACACATCTGGGTCGAGACTGCTCCACGCGTCGATGTCGCCACCGGCGCAGAAGGATCTCTCGCCTTCGCCAGAGAGGATGGCAACGCGTGCATCCGAACGTTCGATGGTGCGACACGCCTGCATAAGCGCTTCCACCATGTCGGCGTCGATCGCGTTCAGCTTTTCCAGGCGACGGAGCGTCAGCCGCGCGACGCGGTCATGAACGACGAGTTCAATCCGCGGATCGCTCACAGCACGAGGCCCATGGCTTCGGGGCGAAACAACGCGCTGTCCATCCTCTTGAGCGCATTGGAAACGCGAAGGGGCGTAGCGGCTTGGTCAAGGACATCCCGTTGAAGGTCGAGACCCGGGGCGACCTCGGTGACAATCAGCCCTTCGCTGTCGAGGCGGATGACACAACGTTCCGTAACGTAGCTGATCTCCTGCCCTTGGGCCCGAGCGCGCTTGCCGGAGAAACTCACCTGGTCCACCTTCGGCACGAACTTGGCGATACGGCCTTCCTTGTCGATGACCAAACGGCCATCCTCGACACGCATCTTCGCACCGGCATTGAAGTTGCCGGAGAAAACGATCTTCTTCGCACGAGACGTGATGTCGACGAAGCCGCCGGCACCGGCCGTGCGGTGCGGGGTGGCCGCAAGACGGCTGACGTTGACCGAACCATCGGCATCGATTTCGAGGAAGGACAAGAGCGAGCAGTCGAAGCCACCCGCCTGGAAATAACAGAACTGGTGCGGCGAGGCGACGAAGGCCTCGGCGTTGGAAGCACAGCCGAACTTGAAGTCGAGCAATGGAACACCCCCAACGGCCCCCTGTTCGATCACCCAGGTGACCTTGCCGTGATTTCCTTCCTCGATCAGGATGCGCGGCACGTTCGCCGAAATGCCGAAGCCGATGTTAACCGCCCAGCCATCCTGAAGCTCCTGCGCCACCCGGCGAGCGATGACCTTGCCGACGTCAAGCGTCGGCATACGGAAGGTTTCAAGGGGTCGGAAAAGCTCGCCCGAAATAGCCGGATCATAAGGCGTCGCAGTCGTTTGCAACTGATCCGGCGCCTCGACGATGATGTCTACGAGAATGCCGGGAACCCGCACGTCGTGGGGACGCAACGTCCCGCTTGCCGCTACTCGTTTGACCTGCGCGATCACCAGGCCGCCGGAATTGCGGGCGGCGAGCGCCATTTCCATCGCCCCGAGCGTCGCGCCCTCCTGTTCAAAGGTCAGGTTGCCCTTCTCGTCGGCGGTCGTTGCCCGGATGATCGCCACATCGGGGCGGATGGCCGGGAAATGCAGCCAGTCCTCGCCCTCAAATGACACGCGCTTGACGATGGGCTCGGCGCGCGCCCGGGCGTTCATGGCACAGCCGTCCTGCTCAGGATCCACGAAGGTCTCCATGCCGACTTTCGTCAACACGCCTGGACGCTTGGCAGCCCCTTCGCGCAGCATGTCGAAGACGATGCCGGAGGGCACGTTAAAGGCGGCGAGTTCCTCCTTCAGGATCATCTGCCAGATGAGCGGCGGCTCGGCATTGCTCGGCCCCGAGGGATAGGAACCGCCGATGATCTTCACCAGCATCCCAGGCTTGGCGATGTGATCGACGCCGCGGGTGCCGAAGAAGTCGCCAGCGGCGATCGGATGAATGGAGGTAAGCCCGCGCGGATGGCCCTCGCTATCGAAGCGTTCGCCGAGCGCCTTCAACACGGCATCGGGGCAGCACAGACCCGAGGAAGAGTTCACGGCGACGACCGAGCCATCCTTGATGAGCCGGACCGCCTCCTGCGCGCTCTTCACCTTCTTCATCGCCTGACCCTCCGTTTTTCATTGCCTGAAGTAACTAACTAGTTATATGTTAATTACGGACAAGACAAGCCGGTAAGCGCGATTTTCGGGCCGCCGGCAAATGACGCCGGCTCATCACCAAACAAGGGGGAGGCATGAACATCTACTTCCAGAAGACCTTTCAGCGCGGCTTCGGCACCTATCCGCTGAAGGGGAGCGAACTTCGAAGCGCAATCGACGCCGCAATCGACGTCGGCTATCGGGCATTCGACACGGCGCAGATGTATGCCAACGAGGCCGACACAGGCGAGGCGCTGGCCGAATGTGGTGTTCCCCGTCACGAGCTTTGTATCACCACCAAAGTGCATCCCGACAATTACACGGAAGAGAAGTTCGTCTCTTCGGTCGAGGCGAGCCTTGAAGCGCTCAAGATCGATTGCGTCGACATTCTTCTGTTGCACTGGCCGCCGGCGAACGGAGAGATCGCGCCCTCCCTTCGTTTGCTTCGATCCGCGTTCGCGAAAGGGCTGGCGACGTCGATCGGCGTGTCAAATTACACGGCGGCCATGATGCGAGAGGCGCGGTCCATCGTCGATGTTCCGCTTGTGACCAACCAGGTGGAATTCCACCCGCTTCTCAACCAGGAAAAATTGCTCGCGGCTGCCGCGGAAACAGGCATCCCGATCTCTTCCTACGCATCGATTGCACGTGGCGAGATCTTCAAGCACCGCCTTTTCGCCGACATCGGCGAGACCTACGGCAAGTCCGCGGCACAGGTGGCGCTACGCTGGATTCTCCAGAAAGGCGTGCCGCTCAACACCATGTCCACGAAACCGGAAAACATCCGCGCGAACTTCGAGATCATGGATTTCACCCTCTCGTCGATCGACATGAGCAGGATCGACGCGACGACGGCCACCGGCTACCGCATCATCAAGCCAGGGCAACTGCCCTGGGTTCCGGAATGGGACTGACGTAAGAAGGGCGGCTCCAGAGCCGCCCTTTCTCGTTGTCGATCAACGACTATCAGGCATTGCCGCGGATCATGTCCGCGGCTTTTTCGCCGATCATGATCGTCGCCGCATTGGTGTTGGAGCCCACCAGGCTCGGCATGGTGGAACTGTCGCAGATGCGAATGCCATCGAGGCTATGCACGCGCAACTGCGGATCGACCACCGACATCTCGTCGCGCCCCATCTTGCAGGTGCAGGTCGGATGATAGGACGTGCGGCCGTATTGGCGGGCATAGGCGACGTAATCCGCTTCCGTACGGACATCGCGGCTCGGGAAGTGCGTCACCTTGATGTATTTCTGAAGCGACGGCTGGGCGAAAATCTCCTGGCTGATCTTCACCCCTTCAACCGAGACCTTCACGTCTTCGGAGTGGGCAAGGAAGTTCGGATCGATGATCGGAAGATCACGCGGATCCGCCGAACGCAGGGTCACAGTCCCACGAGACTTGGGACGCAGCGTGTAGGAGTTGAGCGTGATGCCTGAAGAACCCTTGGGCACGCTGGGCACACCGGCTTCCGCGCCTGCACCTGCAAGGAAATGGAACTGCAGATCCGGATAGGGGCTACTCTTGTCACCGTACCAGAATGCCCCGCCCTCCACCACGTTGGAGGTGATGGGACCGGACTTGAACAGGGTATATTGAAGGCCCGCCCAGATCGACCAATGCAGCTTGTTGTACTTGTCGAGACTGTCGTGGTCCTTCAGCTCCGCAACGATGTCGACACCGAAATGATCCTGCAGGTTCTCGCCAACGCCGGCCAGGTCCTGGATGATGTCGATACCATGTCTGCGAAGCGTTTCGGCCGGGCCGACACCTGAAAGCATCATCAGCTTCGGCGTGCCGATTGCGCCCGAAGTCAGCAGAACCTCACTATCCGCCCGTGCAGTCACCCGCTTGCCATCGACCTGATAGTCGACGCCGACGGCACGTCGTCCTTCGAAGACGACGCGAAGCACGAGCGCTCCGGTGATGACCGTGAGGTTCTTGCGCTTTAGAGCCGGTCGCAGGTAGCCGACCGCCGCAGAGCAGCGGCGATTGTCCCGCGTCGTGGTCTGGTAGACGCCGGAACCTTCCTGAACCGGGCCATTGAAATCCGGGTTGTAGGGTATGCCGCGTTCCTGGCAGCTTTGCACGAAGGCACGCGTCATGCGCTGCGGGTCGGGAATGTTCGATACCCCGAGCGGACCATCCGTTCCGTGCCATTTACCCGAGAGGATCGAATTGCCCTCGGAACGCAGGAAATACTTCTGGATGTCCTTGAAGCCCCATCCTTCGGCACCCTCTTCGACCCAACGGTCGTAATCACCTGGATGCCCGCGCGTAAATACCTCGGCATTGATCGACGAGCCGCCACCAAGCACTTTTGCCTGAGCGTAGAGGATTTCGCGGTTGTTGGCGTGCTTCTGGGGCGCCGTCTTCAGCCCCCAGGTCAACGGGCCGGCGGTCATCTTGGCAAAGCCGACGGGCATGTGGATCAGCGGGTGGCTGTCGCGCCCGCCCGCCTCGATGAGGCAGACGCGCGCCGACGGATTTTCGGAAAGCCGCGCCGCCAGTACGCAACCGGCGGAGCCACCGCCGACGATCACATAGTCATAGCCTTTCGACATCATGCGATCCAATGCGAACGCTTGCCGATCTCGACGTGAACGGACTTCACCTGCGTGTATTCCTCCACCCCGTACATGCCGGCCTCGCGGCCCCAGCCGGACTGCTTGAAACCGCCGAGCGGCATTTCGGGGCCCCCCGCCATGATCGTGTTGACCCAGAATCGGCCTGCACGCACCTTCCGCGTCACTGTCAGCGCCTTGTCGATGTTCTTTGTCCACACGCTCGCCGCAAGACCGTAGACCGTATCGTTTGCGAGCTGAATGGCCTCCTCCACCGTATCGAAATGCATTGAGCACAGAACCGGACCGAAAATCTCGTCTCGCGCGATCGCCATGTCGCGGGAAACGCCGGAAAAGAGTGTCGGCGCGATATATTGGCCACGGCCAAGGTCGATCGGCTCGCCGCCGGTGAGGAGCTTGGCGCCCGCAGCCTTGCCCTTGGCGATATAGTCTAGGATCGTGGCATTCTGGGCGTCGGTGGTGATGGCGCCGACCTGGGTGCCATCATCAAGTGGGTCGCCGACGCGAATCTTTGCCATCTTCTCGACCAGCAGTTTCTCGAACTGTGCAGCGACCGAACGCTCGACGATCAGGCGCGACGACGAGACGCAGCACTGCCCGGTATTGAAGCTGATGCCGAAGGCAGCGCCGTCAGCCGCGTCCTCGAGATCGGAATCGGCAAAGACGATGATGGGGTTCTTGCCACCGAGTTCGAGGCCAAGCTTCTTGAAGTTGCTGTCGGCAGCTGCGTGGACGCAGGAGCGGCCCACAGCCGTCGATCCCGTGAAGGAGAGCATGTCGACATCGGGATGTTCGGCAAGCGCCTGACCGATCGAGCGGCCCGAACCGGTGACGACATTGTAGACGCCGGCAGGCAGGCCGGCTTCAGCCAGTACCTCGGCCAAAAGCAGCGTGGTCACAGAGGTGACTTCGGATGGCTTCACCACCATCGTGCAACCGGAAGCCAGGATGAAAGGCACACGCTCGCACAGGATCAGGAACGGGAAATTCCACG
The DNA here is from genome assembly GCF_001429285.1 of Ensifer sp. Root278. Taxonomy (GTDB): domain Bacteria; phylum Pseudomonadota; class Alphaproteobacteria; order Rhizobiales; family Rhizobiaceae; genus Ensifer. Next base: position 43,126 of record NZ_LMJJ01000016.1, on the reverse strand, counting down.
GCGTGATCAGGCCGATGACACCGATCGGCTCGCGCAGGACCATGCCGAACAGATCGTCACCGAGCGAATTGAAGCTGTCGCCGTGCAGAAGGCGCGCAGCACCGGCGCCGACCTCGAAGCAGGCTATGCAATGGTCAATCTCACCGCGTGCCTGCGAGATCGGCTTACCGTTTTCGAGCGTCTCCCAGTAAGCGATCTCGTCCCTGCGACGTCGCAGGATTTCGGCGACGCGCAAGAGCACGCCGGCGCGCGCGGCACCGGAAAGACCGGACCAGCGGCGGTCTTCGAAAGCGTGGCGCGCCGCGGCGACGGCGGCGTTTAGATCATCGACCGTGCAACGAACGGTGCGGGTCACCGGCGTGCCATGGCCCGGCGACGTGCGCTCGAAGTGGTCGGTTCCTTCCTTCCACTGCCCGTCGACGAAGAAGCCGAAGCTGCGCGCTGCGGTCGGGGGAGCAAGAAATGTGTTCGTCTGGTCCATCTGGTACCTCCACTTCGATAGTTTACGCCGCGATGGCGATCTGGGTCTTCAGGTGTTGCGGCCGCTCGGCGATCGTTTCGAAGGCCTCCTGGATGGCCTCCAGCGGATAACTTGCCTTTGTGAAATCCTGCGTTCGGAACCGGCCATGCGACAGAAGCGTGAGCGCGTCGTGCATGTCCTCACCCATGCCGGCAACAGAGCCTTTGAGGCTGCCTTCTTCCAACACGGTCCGCAGACTGTCGAGGGCAACGGTCTCTCCGGGTGGCGTGATGCCGAAAAAGGCGACATGGCCGCCGCGGCGCATGAGATCGAACGCCTGTTCGTAGAGCTTTCGACTGCCCACACTTTCGATTACCAGATCCGCCCCGCGTCCGCCGGTCATCTTGTGAACCACTGCCTTCAGTTCGGCGGGATCCGAGACGGCCGCATCGGCCCCAGCCTCGGCCGCCATCCGGCAACGTTCTGGCGAAAGATCAGCAACAATGATGGGCGCTGCGCCAACGAGCCGCATCATCTGCACGTGCAGGTTTCCAATCGGTCCTGCACCGAAGATGAGCACCGACTGGCCGAATGTTGCTTGCGCCTTGCGCGCCGCGCGAACGACACAGGCGACCGGCTCCGTGAGCGCAAGCACAGCATCGGCGATGTCAGCCTCAACCGGGATCGCCAGTCTTGCAGGTACGGCGACATATTCGGCAAAGGCGCCATCCCGGCCGATACCCACCTGCGTGACCTCGGCGCAGTTGAGAACCTCGTTGCGACGGCACCAAAAGCAGCTGCCGCAACCGATGTTGATATCGACCACCACCCGCGTTCCGACCGTAAGATGGCGAACGTTAGCACCACGCTCGGCAATCGTGCCGCAGAACTCGTGGCCGGGAACCAGCGGAAGCCGATCGGCAGCGTAGTGGCCGTTGAAGATGTGAATATCGGTGCCGCATATGCCGGTGCGTGCCACCCGGACGAGCACATCGTCCGGCCCGATGATCGGCATGGCGACCTCTCGGACCTCGAAACGTCTCGGGGCGGTCAGAACGGCGGCGCGCATGGTCGTCATGACTGCCCCCTACTTCACGGTGCGCAGTTTGGCGCGGTCGATCGTCAGTGCAATAGCGACGATCAATACGATGCCGAAGACGATCTGCTGGCGGGTCGCGTCGATCTCGAAATAGAGCATCGAAGCACGAATGACCGCAACGATGAGGGTGCCGACGACGGTGTTCATCACGCCGCCGACACCGCCCGTCAAAGGCGTACCGCCGACCAGCACGGCAACGATTGCCGGCAGCAGGAACCCATTGGCGATCGTTGGCGCGCCGCCGGAGAGCTTTACGGCGAAGAGTAGGCCGGCGATCGAAGCAAGCGCACCGGAGATGGCGAAGGCGAGAATCTTGTAGCGCGCGACGTCGAGACCGGACGCGGCGGCGGCAAGTTCGCCAGCACCGACCGCCTTCAGAACGCGGCCGAGCGTCGTGCGCCGCTCGATGAAGAGGCAGAGAGCCACAAGCCCAGCGGCAATCAGGAGCTCATTGGGAACGCCCCAGGTATGACCGATCATCCAGCCGAAGGTTTCGTTGCGCTGGACGGCATCCATGTTGAGTGCGCGCTGACCGGAAAGCCATTGCGCGACCGAGAAGGCAACGCCTCCCACGGCAAGCGTGGAGATGAACGACGGCACGTAAAGCCGTGTCGTCACGAATCCGGACAGCATGCCAAGCAGAAATCCTGCAGCAATACAAAGCACGGCAACCCAGGCACCGAGCGAGGCGAGGTAGATGGAGGCGATTACGGTCACCATGTTCGCCATCGACTGGGCCGACAGATCGATGCCACCAATATAGATGGCGAAGGTGAGCCCGAGCGCCATGATGAAAAGCGGCACGATATCGCCGGCGATCCCAAGCAGGTTTGTTGGTCGAAGGAAACCGGGATCCGTGATGCCGACGATTGCGACGAGCACCAGGAGCGTTATCCAGGGAAGGTGCGGTTTGAGGCGCTGAATATCCATTGGTCCCTCAGATCATGTAATGCAGAAGGTCATAGGGCGTGGGCTTGGAACCCGGCTCGCAGGCAAACTGCTTCTGAATGCGCCCGTCCTTGACGACGATGATGGTGTGCGAGAGGCCAATCGCCTCTTCCAGCGTATCGGCGACCAGCACGATACCGACGCCGGCCGCATTCATGGCGCGGATCATGTCGTAGACATCCTCCTTGGCGCCAATGTCCAGGCCGCGCGTCGGATGGTCGAGAAGCATGATGTCGGAGCCGGCCGATCGCCACTTGGCCAGAACCACCTTCTGCTGGTTGCCACCTGAAAGATTGCCGCAATCCGCTAATTCGGAATGCGCCTTGATCGACAGTTTCTTGATCCATTCGCGGGCAAGCGCCCGCTCCTCCCCGACGCGCAGCACGCCACCCTTCGAGCGGCTCTTCATCTGCGAAAGGGTCATGTTTTCGTAGACGTTCATCCCGGCGACGATGCCCTCGATCTTGCGCTCGCGGGGAACATAGCCGACGCCGCGGGCGACCGACTGTCGCGGAGAAAGATCGGTCGCGTCCTCGCCCTTGATGCTGAGACGACCCGTGGTCGGCGTCAGCATGCCGTAGATCGTCCTGAGGATTGCCTCGCGACCGGAACCTTCCGTTCCGACCAGGCAGAGCACTTCGCCGGCGTGCAGCTTGAGCGAGATATCCTGGATGCGGCCGGGAAGGCCGACACCGTCCAACTCGGCGAGCACCTTCGAAGCGTCGAACGGCTTTTGCAGATGCTCACGGTAATATTGCTTGTCGACATTGCGGCCGACCATCTTGTGCTGGATGGCCTCGGCTGGGGCGGCGCCACGATCAACGACATCCACGACCTCGCCGTCTTTCATCACGTAGATCCGGTCGGATAGCTCCATCACCTCGTCCATGCGGTGCGAAACGAAGATGAAGGAAGCTCGCGCCACCAGTTCCCGCACGAGCTTGAAAAGCAGCTCCACCTCTTCCTTCGACAGGACCGAAGTCGGCTCGTCGAGCAGGATGACGAGGTCACCTTCCACCCGCTCCTCCAGCGTCAGCACCTTGGCAAGTTCGACGAGTTGGCGTTGCGCAAAAGAAAGCTTCGACGTCACCATTGCCGGGTCGATATCGAGTTTCACCTTGGCAAGCTGCGCCTTCGCCGCTTTCGCCATGGCCTTCCAGTCGACGACACCGAAGCGGGTGAACTGCCGCTCGTAGCCGAGAAAGATGTTTTCCATGACAGTCAGGTTCGGGATCAGGGACTGTTCCTGGAACACCATCCCGATCCCCTTCTCCATCGCCTGGCGCGGATTGGCGAAGCGAACGGGCGTTCCATTGATCAGCACACGCCCGCCATCCGGCTGGTAGGCACCGTAGATGACCTTCATCAAGGTGGATTTGCCGGCGCCGTTTTCCCCCACAAGCCCGACGATTTCGCCGCGCTTGATGTGGAAATCGATCGCCTTCAACGCATGTACGCCCGGGAATTTCTTGTCGACGGCCTTGAGCTCGTACATGGCGTGCCTCACTTGACGAAGGAAAGCATCTTGCGATCGGTCGAAAGCACGACGGCAAGAATGACGAGCAGGCCGAGCATGCCGTCCTGAATGAAGTCGGGCAGCCCAATGACGACCATCCCGTTGTCGATGACGTTAACGATGAGCACCCCGACGAGTGCATTCCAGACACCGCCGATGCCGCCCCAGAGGGCCACACCACCGACGACGACCGACGTGATCGAGACGAACATGAAATTCGCGCCGGTCACCGATTCCGCCTGACCGATACGGGCCACCACGAGGATCGCGGCAATCGCATAAAAGATGCCGGCAAGCGCGAAGCCCGTGACCCGGACACGGGTGACATTGAGACCGGATGCGTGAGCGAGATCCTCGCCGCCGCCGACGGCATAGAAGTTACGGCCCAACGTCGTATGGGTCTGAATGAACCAGGCGACGAGGAGGAAGAAGGCGGCGATATAGACCATCAGCGGGAAGCCGAGCCAGCGCACGGTCAAGAGCCCGCGGAACGTTGCATCGCTTACCTTCACGATGTCGCCACCAGTCAAAAGGATCGCAGCGCCCGTGCCGACGAAGCCCATGGCAAGGCTTGCCATGAAAGACGGTATCTTGAGCTTCACATGGACCAGTCCGTTGAGCAGTCCAATGAGGCCGCCGAGAAGGAGTACCAGCGGAATGGCGACCCAACCGGAAGGGGCGAGCGAGCCGCCGAGGTAGGCAAAGATGAATGCAAAGGCCACGGCCGTCAGGGAGACCGTTCCTTCCATGGAAAGGTCGATCGATCCCATGACGATGATGAAGGTAACGCCGACGGCGACCATGAGCGCCGGGGCCGCCGCAATCGCGATGCGGGCGAAATTCCGCTGGGAAAAGAATGTAGGGTTGAGCGCGGTAAAAAAGATCACGAGCGCAATCAGCACCAGGAGCGGCGCCCATTTAATCAAGGTTTCGCGCGATAGGCGACGTGTCACGTCAGACACCCCTCTTTTTGAAGGTCACAAGGGGAGGAAGCGGCAGCCTCCAGGCTGCCGCCTTACCGGTCGAAGGTCAGTACTGGATCTGCCCGTTCGACGGGCCCCAGAAATCCTTCCAGTCGTAGGTCGGGACTGAGTCGAGGTATTTGGCCTTGAACTCGGCAGCGTCCTTGGCGGTGACCAGGATCGTCGGACCGTAGAACTCGCGGTGTTCCTTGGGCTCCTCGGACGGCTTGAAGCTGCCAATTGCCGCATGATAGGCGAGTGCTGCACTGATGCCGCCACCCCAGTGTGGGTTGGTGAAAACGGTCGCCAACAGTTTTCCGTCCAGCACCATCTGCACTGCTTCCGGATTGCCGTCGTAGGAAACGATCGGCATGTCCTCGATGCCTTCGGCGCGCAACGCCTCGATGACGCCATAGGCGATGTTGTCGTTGGCGCAGTGGACGCCCTTGATCTTGTCGCCGTAGCGGGTCAGGAACGATGCCATGAGGGCTGCACCCTTCTGTGTATCCCAGTCGGCCGGCTGCGCATCGAGCAATTCAATGTTCGGGAAATCCTTGAGCGCATTCTTGAGGCCGTTCAGGCGTTCGACCGCAGGGTTGTTGGCGGCGATGCCGCCGAGATGAACCACGCCGCCTTCGCCGCCCATGGCTTCAAATAGAATGCGCGCCGTCTGCTCGGCCGGCTTTTCGTCCGACCAGGTCATGTGGGAGACGTAGTTGTCGCCGAAATCCCAGGGATGCAGGTCGTCGGTCTTGTTCCAGATCGTCGAAATATAGGCGCCGGCGGCCTGAGCCGCCTCGACGACGGGTCTTGCATTGGGGCTGTCGTTGGCATCGCAGGCGATCGCGCAATTGCCGTTGTTCTTGGCGAGAAACGCCTTGATGTCTGAGAGCGATTTCTCGGTCGACCCCTCGTTGATCAGACTGACGAGCGCGCTTTTCGGCTTGCCGAGGGATTCTACGAAGGCCTCACCGCCCGAGACGACCGAATTCCAATAGGCAGACGCCCTGTCGCGATAGCTCCACGCAATCGCCGGATCCGTGAGCGCAGCCTGTGCCGTGCCACGGCCGAACGCCATCGGCACTGCCATGGCGCCGACGCCGGCGGCGGCGGCAAACAAGAAGTTGCGACGGCTTACCGTCTCGCGTTCGATAAAATCCTTAATAAAGGTCGACATGCCAATCCTCCCATATCCTCGGTGAGCGTTCCCCGTCCCACACGGGTTGAAAATGCAGGCTCGCAGGTGGCGGCGAACGCTTGTCGCCCTGGCCTCCTCCGGCCTCGTCAATCCCACTTAACGCACTAACTAGTTACTTCTTTACAAAACCCCGAGTCAAGTGCTTTTAATAGGTGCACGCGCCGACCGATCCGACGAACCGCTTTGACGGATCAGCTTTCCGGCGTGTATGACTTCAAGCGCAGCAGGCGCGAGGGCGATGGAGGAAGGGCTTTGAGCATCACGAACGAAGACACGGAGAAACCAGCCCGAAAGCCACGCACCAGAGACGCCGAGGCAACGAAGGCTCGCATTCTGGAAGCGGCAAAAAAAGAGTTTTCGAAGAATGGCTTAGGTGGCGCACGGGTCGACGTGATCGCCGAGAAGGCCAATGCCAACAAGCGGATGATTTACCACTATTTCGAGAGCAAGGAGCGCCTGTTCCAGACCGTTCTTGAAGATGCCTATATCGACATCCGCACGGCAGAACAAAAACTCAAGCTCGACGACCTGGAGCCGAAGGCAGCGCTTGCCAAGCTCGTCCAGTTCACCTGGGAATACTACTTGAAGAACCCGGAGTTCATTACGCTGGTCAACAGCGAGAACCTTCACCGCGCCAAGCACCTGAAGAAATCCGAGGTCATCAAGGTCGCCAGTCGCAAGTTCGTCAATATGGTCGGCGACATTCTCGAGCGGGGCGCCTCTAAAGGTGTGTTTCGACCCGGCATCGACCCGGTACAGTTGAACATAACCATAGCGGCAATCGGCTACTACTACCTGACCAACCGCTTCACCGGATCGATCATTTTCGAACGCGACCTCATGGCCAAGGAAGCGATCGACGAGCGACTGCAGTTCAACGTCGATACCATCATGCGTCTGGTGTGTGCCTAGCGCATCGCGCTAGGCATCAGTATCGACGACTGTAGGGCGATGCGTCAGCCCCTCGCGAACGACTTACGTCCAATCGATAACGATAAAGGGCTCTTCGATTTCCCGTCGCGAGATCTCCGAATAGAGCGACGCGGGATCGTCTGGCCTCACATGGCGTATCAAGCCTTCACTGTCGATCAATCCCTCGGACAGCCAGTCGAGCGCACGCGAAAAGCCGCCGAAGATGCTGTGCGGCGCATTGTTGTATCCTTCGAGGAGTTCCTCCCAAACGAAGTCGCGACCATGCAATGGAACTTCCCATTCCCAGCCGGAACGCAACGTCACCAGGTTGAAGAAGACCGCCTGCATGAGTTCATGTGCCGAAATCTCCGTTGCCCGCTTCCAGGGAACACCGACCATGACGACCTCGCCGAGTTTGTGAACGACACGGCAGGCGTCGATGATCGCGCCCTCGTGGCCTGAGCAATCAACGACGAGGGAGACATTTCCGACCAGTTCCGATGCGTCACCGACCGACGCCCGGCAATCCGCGATTCCGCTTCGCATGATCTGGGTGCGCCTTACCGGATCCGGATCGACCACGGTGACCCGATATCCACCGATCCTGAAGAGATGCGCAGCGAGGAAGCCAACCGGACCGGCCCCCGAAATCACGACACGGTCCCCGGGGCGGGCCTTCGTTGTCATCAGGCTCGTCATCGATACGCCCATCAAGCGGGCAAGCACCGCGCGATCCGGAGACAATCCATCCGGCAACGCCAGGGTATACTGCACATTATGGGTCTGCGTGCTGCGGTGCTGCCCCATCGCGAAACGCCGGTCGCCGACGCTGACGCCGACGACACCCTGTGCGACCCCGGTCACCTCAAACACGGCCGCATAACCGGGCCGGATGGGGAAGACGTCGCCATTGGCCCAGCCAAGCTCCGTGCCCTGACTGATCAAGGTGCAGAGCGTTCGTCCACGGATCTGTCCGGGCTCAAGTGGACCGTCTTCGTAGTCGCCAAGCTCAAAGGTCTGCTTTGAGCTTATCAGGATTTCTTGAGGCACGGCTCTCCTTTCCGGCCCCTTGGGCCAGTGGTTGCGTGTATTTGCTTTGAGATGACCACGGGACCAGATGCCGCGATCTACGAGTGGGAATTCAGCTGCCGCTGACGGGCGACCACTGCCGTGGACCGCCGGCGCTTTCGTATCCGAGTGGCCCGGGCATGCTGACGATCTCCAGGAATTGTCCCCAGGGAGCCTTCAGATAAAGCCACGTGAGTCCGGCCATCGCACCGCTCTCGACAAGGGTGGGACCTTCCAGCACCTCAACGCCGGCGGCGCGCAACCGCTCTGCTGTGCGCTCGCAATCATCGACCTCGAAGGCCATGTGAAATCCGCCGGGCTGGCTGTTGCGTTTCAGCGGCTCCGGATCGCCTGTCTCTCCGGAATACTGGAATATCTCGAGGTTCGTGCCGTTCCCGATTCTCAGAACCTTGATGTTTTCTATCCGTCTGCCCTCAGGAACACCCAGGCGTCGAAGCATGAACGCATCGTCAGCCTCCACTCTGCCGGTTTCGAGACATGTTACCGCACCGAAGATTGTCACGAAAAAGCCGACCGCCTCGTCAAGGTCAGGCACGGTGAAACCCACATGCTGCATCCCGTATATCTTCACTCGAACCTCCCAACTCGCGATGAATGCCGATTATCAATTATGTAACTAGTTAGTTATTATCAAGTCAAGAGATGGCGGACCGGACGTTGGCGAAACCCGGCCCGTGACGGGGACTTACCACTCCGGGCGGTCTCAAAACTCTCCGCCAGCACGACACGATCGCAAAGCGTGGTTCTTAGGCCATGGTCACGCAACCATCAGGCAGGTGCGATAGAAGCTGCCCCCAATCACCTTCCCGCTACGCTTGGTTTGGGCTAGTACCCGGTCATCTCCAGGTAACCCCTGCCACTGACACTGCCCTCGAAGGCGATCGGGCCTTCCCAGTACGGGATGGACGTTGACATCCACGCATGGTCGTTCAGAGGCTGGGTCGTGACGTCAAAGCCGCGACTGGGAATCTGGACGTTCCAGGAAACAGGAATTTGACGCCCTGCGACTTTGGCGGTTCGCACGGGAACGATCTTGAGAGCTGTCGCGGGTAAAGGGTCCGGTCGCCCGTCGGCAGTGATCCAGGTGGCGGAGGTATATCCCTCCCCTTCATCTCTGAGGCGGAAGCCCATGAGCTTCTCCCCTGTATCGAGATGCAGCGAGAACCAATCCCAACCGGTCTGGTCCTCCGCGAGCGGCTGTGACGACCACTCGCGGTCAAGCCAAGCCTTCCCCGTCACCTCTACATTCCCGCTCGGTAGCGAAAGCGAGCCGACCACCGCATAGAACGGTTGCGAATAGTAGTAGCTGGCCTGTCCCTTCGCTGATTTCACCGAATAGCCGTTAATGCCCTGCGGCACCAGCGGGCCGGTAGCCGATAGGCGGAGTTCATAGCCGAATTCCTCGGCCGTCGCAGTCAGGCTGAGATCGGCCAGTTGATCCGCTCCCGGGGCGGCATGTCCCTCCATCTGCCAGTCATCGATCCAGGCCGAGAACGGCGCCGCGACAACACCAGCCTGCCCCACTCCCCCGCGTGAAATACGTTCTGCGACGAAGTGGTCTTCTGAAGTGGTGACGGCTGCGTGACCCATCCAGAGCTGTGGGCTCGACCACGCGTTGGTCTCACCCGGAGCAAGCGCTGAGCGGAAAAGGGTCCACTGCGCCCCGTATTGAGTTCCGTCGGGGGCTTCAAGATTGGCCGTTAGATACCACCACTCTATCCGGAAGTCCGGATGTGGGCCGTGGTCGGCGGGGAAACGGAACAGCAGGCCAGGCTGCGGCACCGAAAACCCTTCGACCGTCGAGCCAAGGCCACCAAAACCCTCGGAGGCCGCTTGGCTCCCGGACAAGCTGGCCATGGTCGTCACCGCAAAAGCGATCGCAATCGATCTAACGCTCATTGGCGAATACCTTCAGAAGTTCCGATGGCGTGACTCGCGCCAGCCGGCGAAGCGGGATGAATACGGAAACGACAGCAGCGCCGAGCGCGACTAGACCGAGGCGAAGCCACTCGTAAGGAAAGAAATACATGGGCAGACGCCAGCCGAAGGCTTCGACGTTCACCACCGCGAGAAGCACCCACGCCAACGCCAGGCCGAGGGGCAAAGCGGCAATAAATGTCGCCAGCCAGAGCACGAGCGCCCTTAGAACCTCAAGAAGAGCGAGATCACGTCTCGTGACCCCCGTGGCCCACACAGGCGCAAGCTGGGGGAGGCGCATTTCCGACAGCGTGAGGAGGCTTGAGAACATCGCCAGTGCTGCAACCCCGAGCGTGAATATGTTCAACGCGCCAGTAACCAGGAATGTGCGATCGAAGATCCGCCGTGACTGTTCCTTTAATGCCGCTTGATCGACGACGTTGTCGGCTGGTAGTCCGAATTCGTCCGTGAGCCTCGATCGTAGGTCCGCAACCTGATCAGGCTGGATCCGCAGACCGTAGCGCAGGCGCGAGACCTGCGGGTAACGAGAGGTCAGAGCGTTTATTCCGGCGATGACCTGGCCCTTTGGGTTTCCGTAATCCGAATAGACCCCGACAACCGCCGGCTTCCAGTCACCCGGCAGATCCAGCTGATCGCCGATGCGGAGCCGGTCCCGCCTCCAGAACTGTTCGTTGACCAGCACCCCTTGACTGGACGCCACCTGATCCCAAACGTCCGGCATGCCAACGATCAGGGGCCAGTGCATCCTGTAGGTCGGATCGTCAGCGACACCGAAGATCTGCATCGGCTGCCCCCGGATCTCGGCGTCTACGCTCAAGATCGGCAACACCGATTCCACCTTCGTTGCGAGCCATGTCCTGAGCCTGTCTGCCTCGCCCTCGTTCCGGGCAGCGACGTAAAGCTCGGCGGCGAGACGCTGGTCGAGCCAGCCGACGAACGTGAGACGGAAGCTCGAGACCATGGTTCCGACGCCGACGTTTGCCGCCAGCGCAAGAAGCAATGCCATGAGCGCAAGCGAAAGTCCGGGGAGTTGCTGCCGCGCGTCGGCCCAGAACCACGTGACGAGCGCGCGCGAAGACGCCCGCTGCATCACGGTAAAGAATCCAGAAAGTACGGTGGGAAGAAGTAGCGACGCCCCGAGCAGAAGACAGCCAAGAACGCCAAAGCCCGCCTCAAGTCCTTCAGCCCACAGAAGAAGAGCTCCCGAGAGGGCTAGCAAAGCCGCTGCGGCTAGCACCTGAAACCGCCGCCCCGCTTGCCACGATCGTCCCCAGGTCTGGGGTTGGGCCGCCGCGAGCAAAGGCACCCTCCTCAAGCGCAACAGGCTCTGTGCCGACGACACCAATGTGCCGGCCACCGCGATGGCAAAACCAGAAACCCACCACTCCGGACGCAGGGAAAGCGTGCCAGGCACGCTGGCTCCGTAGAGTCCTTCGAGGGTTGCGGCCACTCCGGGCAGCAGCAGCGACGCGACCAGATATCCTATCGCGACGCCGACCGCCCCGGCGGCAAGGGCGAAAAGGACAAGTTCGGCGAGCAGCAGAACCGCAAGCGCACTTAACGAAACTCCAAGGCAGCGAAGCGTTCTGAAGGTCGGCCGCCGTTGCTCGAAGGCGAGACCGATCGTCGCGTACACGATGAACAGCCCCACCGCGAAGGCGAGAAACCCGAAGGCGGTCAAATTGAGATGGAAGCTCTCGGTAAGATGCTCGACGTCGGTTTCTGCATTCGGCTCGCGAACTGAGAGCGTTGGAACAAGCTTTTCAAGCGGCTCCAGACCGGAACGTTGGTTTTCGGCAATCACAATCCGACTGAGTTCGCCCTCTCTTCTTAACAGCTTCTGGGCCAAGCCAATGTCGATGAAGGCGGCGCCGTCCAGCATCCGATCCGAAACACGCAGTGCGAGGTCCGTCTGTCCTCGCATTTTTTCCGCTGTTCTGGGAGAGACAAACAGCATGCCAGGAGGCGTGATGAAGGAAAGCAAGTCCCCGGCATTTCCCAGGTCGACGGTGTTAGTCTCCGCGGGCATCGTCAGTGGCTCGATGCCGATCACCCTTAACCGGATGACTCCGAACCGATAGTCTCCCTCCAAAACTGGTGACACGTTCCAGCCCGCCCGCCTGAGCCGCACGAAGGCGGACTGAGGAATCGAGCTGCCGTTTGGAGAAACGAGGTTCGCCAATCCGTTCTGGTCGAGCACAACCGCGGCGCGGGTATAGCTGGCGCGAGCTTCTGCGTTGATCGCCTGCACTCCGCACCACAGGGCCGTCGCCAGCGCCAGGCCGGACAAGAGAGCGCCGAGCTGCAGCGGTCGTCGTCGCCAGTGGGACAGAAGTGCCGTGGCTGCGGTCCACATCTTCATTCGATCTTCCCGAACCGCAAATGCACCTGCCGGTCGAGCCTGTCCGCCAGTCTTTGCGAGTGTGTCACCAGGAGAAGTGTCGATCCGCTTCCCTTCGATAGCGAGAGCATCAGTTCCAGGACAGCGTCTCCGTTGGCCTCGTCCAGGTTTCCTGTGGGCTCATCCGCCAGAACTAAGCCGGGACGCGCGGCAAGGGTTCGTCCGATCGCCACCCGCTGCTGCTGTCCGATGGAAAGTTGTTCGGGATACCTGGTCAGCAACGTCCCGATTCCGAGGCGCTCCACGAGTTCATTTTCCCACTCTCTGTCGTGGCGTCCCGCGAGCTTGGCGTGGAAAGCGATGTTCGCGGCCACGTCTAGTGACGGGACAAGATTGAACTGCTGAAATACGAGACCGACTTTTGTCCGTCTGTAGGCAGCGCGTTCCCGGTCGTTCAGCTTGGAAATGTCTCGCCCCCCGATCGTGATCTCGCCTGAGTCCGTTCGGTCGAGGCCGGCTACGAGATGCAGGAGCGTGCTCTTTCCGCTACCGGACTCCCCCATCAGGGCAACTCTGTCTCCCGCGCCGAGATCGAGATTGACCCCTCTCAGCACTTCAAGCCGCCCTTCGGCAGTCTCATAGGATTTCCTAAGATTGCGGAGAGCGATCACCGTAGCGGCCAAAATTAGGACGATGGAACATATTTAACTCTCCACAGCCGCTTGGAAAGGCCTGCAGTGAGAAGATGCGAATACTGACGTCGAACGTCACATGGCGACGCGCGAGCCCGGTGATTGCGAGCGTTGATATATCGTCAGCGCCCACTGCGTTCGGAGTACGTCCAGATACAAAATGTAAACGTCACCCTCGCTGCCCCTGACCTTGAGGTATCGGTAGTCGGCCCCATGCCACTGATCGAGGTTTTCGACCACTTCGACCTTCCGGCCGTTGAGGTAAAATCGGCGGATCTTTTCGACCCCACCTTCGTCCACAAAGGTTTCGACCTGAACTCGCATGACGCGCTCGCTGTTCTTCTCGGCCGAAAGGCGGCGCACCGCGCCTCCTGCCAGTCGGAGCAGGATTGTTCTTGGATAAATAGCTGAGGGTGGACGAGAAGAAAGGGGCACGGCGCCCCTCGCCGCATGTATGGGACGCCGCACGGCTGCTTGGGACGCCCTCCCCCTGTTTGCACGGGTGCCGACATCAATTGCAGGATTGCCCGTTTCGCCTATCTCGCGAACAGTTCGATCTGGATTAACGTGTTGCGACGTGATCCCGCGACCCGGCGAGTAAGGCCGGCGCGGCAAGATAGAGGATCACGGCCATCGTCACGACGCCAGTGAACCCGATATGCATTGCAAGCAGTGCGGCGAGGATCGCGCTTAGCACCGACGCACAGCCATTGATCCCCCACGCCCAGGGAAGAAATTCCTCCGAGCGCGCGCCGACGTGGCCGAGGCCTAGGGGGAACGGCATACCCATGAAGACAGCGAGCGGTGCTATGAGGAGGAGCGCGATTGCGATCTTCGCGGCATCCGGGAGTGCCAGCAGCCGTTCGAATATCGAAGGCAGCGCGAGCAGGTAGGTCCCAGCCAGGAATGCGATTACCACGACAGCGAGGGTGATGCCGCGCACCGCGGATCCGCATCCGACCGCCGCCACCCAGCGTGCAGCCAAGGCGCTACCGAGACCTGCGAAGGCGAGGAAACCCGCAAGCACGACAGCGACGGCGTAGAGCGGATGGCCGAGGAACAGCACGAAGCGCTGGATGAAGGCGATCTCGATGAAGAGGAAGGCCAGGCCCAAGGCAAGGAAATAGAGCCCGAAGCGCAGCCGGGGTATGGCTCTCCCGAGTGCGCGCCGGCGAAGCCAGAGCGGCAGCAGGATCAAGACGGCACTGAGGATCACGGCCTGGACGAGCGTCGTCACCAGGATCAGGTAGCCCCAGTCGAGCATCGCTGCCCCACCTTGGGTGCGTAGCGTCAGGAGCTCGGGCAGCGCACGCCAGCGGAAAAAGTCGAAGAAATATGGTCGATTGTCCGTGGCCGGCGCAATATCGAACTTGTAGCGCTCCGTGAAGTCGGCTCGTTCAGGGCCAAGGAGAGCGAGGGCTCCCTCGTAGAGATATTCGCGGTCGAGTTGATTGTAGCGGTTCACGTCGCTCGCGGAGATGCCCGGCGCCCAGGAGATGTCGAAGAAATTCTCGTCCGCGAAGCCGCCGATGGCTGCGACGTCCTCACCAGTGAACGGCGACGTGGCGACGAGCAGGGTTGCGGTATTCCAGCTCCGGATCAGCGCCAGGTGCCGGCCAGGCTGGGCCACGCCGTCCGCTTCAAGCGCTTCGGTAGCCGTGGCGAACAGCTTAAGGATGTCGCGCGGCGGCACCCGCAGCCATCGCGTGATGGCGACGACGCCATCTGGTTTCAGTACCGCCAGGTAATCCCGCAGTGCCTCCACGGTGTAGGTGTAATTCTCGTGCATGCTTTGCACGCCGGCCGCGGCCGCGCTGAAGGAGTCAAGGAGCGGCATCTGGATCAGGTCGTAACGCTCGCCAGCGGTCGCAGCGAAGGCGCGCGCCTCGGCTAGATGCAGATGCACGTTCGGTCGGCTGAAGATGCCGCCGACGAAGTTCGCGAAGCGATTGCGAGCCAGGTCGATCATCTGCGAGTTGACCTCTACAGCGTCCACGAGTTCGGCTCCGGAGCGCAGCGCCAGCAGCACCTGCTCGCCGCCACCAGCACCGAGGACCAGCACTCGCGGCCGTGCAAGAATGCGGTACGGGAGCGCCGCCGTTGTCCGGTCGAGATAAGCGACCGTCGCCGGATCGCCGCTATAGGCAGTCATCGCTGTAACACTATCGCCATCGCTGAAGACGGCGAGTTGCGTGGGGGGCTCTTGGGTGTTGGCGAGGCTGAGGCCCGGCGCGTGCCGGAATGGGACGCTCGGGCTCTCCACGACTGTCAGTAGTCCGAGCGGGCTTGATCGCTCCTCGACCACCCGCGCGTTGGGGACGTCGAGAGCCATGCTTAGGCCCTTGTATTGCGACATGTGCGGGCCGGTGGCCGTAAAGGACGGTGGCAGCCACACCGCGATGACCGCGGCTGCAAGCCCGAGGCTGCCCGCGGCGAGCCGCCGATGGCGAGCCATGCCCGTCGCGGCAAGGGCAGCCGCCGCAAATCCCAACGCCGCGACGAAGCGCAGTGCCGCAGCGGGAAAGACCAGGAACAGGAGTCCGACGATGCCCAGTGCACCGACCCCAGCGCCGACCAGGTCGAAGGCATAGACGCGTCCGATCTGGCCGGGATGGCGGCTGAAGGCAAGGCCGATACAGGTGGCACCAAAAAAGAACGGCAGGACCAGGAGAGCATAGCTAGCCGCGAGCCAACCAAGCTGGCCCGGATTCCAGACGACCTCGAGCGCGTTGAACGGCAGGCGTTCGGCACCGGCGAAGCTGGCAACCGCAGTGATGCCGAACAGCGCTGCCGACGCTGTGAAGGCGGCCGGGTACCGTTTCACCAGAGGGCGGCGGGCCAATGCAACGAACGTACCGCTCGCGCCGAAGCCCAGGAGTGCTATGCTTATGATCATATAGGCAAATTGATGCCACTGAATGATCGAAAAGAGCCGCATCAGCAGCACTTCGTGAGCAAGGGTTGCCGCCGATATGAGACCAACCGGCAGCAGGCGCCCCGCTCTCATTGGGCTCTACCTCCCCTCAGCGGCACAAAGGCCACCGGCAGCAGCTGCCGGGTCGTGATGCTTCCGTCCCGTCGCTTCTCGACCAGCATGAGAAACTGGGTCGCGAAGGGGCCTCCAACGGGGACGACCATCCGGCCGCCCTTGGCGAGTTGCTCGACCAGCGGTGGCGGGATGTGACTTGCAGCGGCAGTCACCACGATACCGTCGAAAGGCGCGAGCGCAGGCCAACCATAGTAGCCGTCGCCCACCCTCACCTCGACATTGTCGAAGCGGAGCTCCGCCAATCGGGCGGCCGCCCTTTCGCCCAGCTCCGGTATGATCTCAATCGAGTAAACCTTCGCTGCGAGCGGCGACAAGACGGCTGCTTGATAACCCGAGCCAGTGCCGATCTCAAGGACAGCGTCGCCAGGCCCAACGTTGATCAGGTCCGTCATCAGCGCGACGATGAAGGGTTGCGAGATGGTCTGTCCGTATCCGATCGGCAATGGCCGATCTTGATAGGCCGCGCCACGTTGCACCTCGGGCACAAAAAGGTGGCGCGGCACCCTTCCCATCGCCTCCAGCACAGCCGGATCGACGCCCTGGCCCTCGACCGCTGACGGCGCCGAACGGGCGTGAAATTTGATCGTCTCGATCATCGCCGCACGCTCGCCGAGTCGATCCTGAGCGGGCGCGGATGTCGAAACCACGGCGGCCGCACTTGCGAGAACCACCGCCATTAACGCTTGGCACTGGGCTAGAGGACGCATGAACTCTCTCCCGGTTATATCGCCGGAGTATAGTGGCGGCAGCGGGGCAATTTGTTGACCATTGAACGCCCGCTTTATGTCACACAGGACGCTGAGGGCAGTGTTCGCGAAGCTTTCGCACTACATGGGCCTCTGCGTATGGCGCGCGACACTTCCAGAGCCTTTCGCGCCAAAATACTTATGAATTGTCGCGGAGGTCGCGTCGTTTCTGTTTGAATGGTATGCCGCGTCCAATTGCTGCCACCCTCAACTTCACCTACATTGACCAAGTGGTAAAAAGACGCGTTCCAAAACGCGCAATCAATCAGAGGGGAAGTTCATGCATAGCAATTCCTTCAATTTCGCCATTTCCAGAAGAAATCTGATCAAAATTGCCGGCGCCTCCGCCGCGGTGGCTGCAGCGGGTATTCCAAGCCGCCTGCTCGCTGCCGACCCGACAAAGGTGGCAGCCGTTTATACCGTCCCGGTCGAGCAGCAGTGGGTTAGTCGTATTCACAAGGCGGCCAATACCGCCAAGGAGCGCGGCGACATCGAATATGTCTATTCGGAAAACACCGCAAACAACGATTACGAGCGCGTCATGCGCGAATATTGCGAGGCGGGCCACAAGCTGATCCTGGGCGAGGTCTTCGGCGTCGAGGATGCCGCCCGCGCCGTCGCCAAGGACTATCCTGACGTCGCCTTCCTAATGGGCTCGAGCTTCAAGCCCGATGCCGCCGTGCCGAACTTCTCGGTGTTCGACAACTATATCCAGGACGCATCCTATCTGTCTGGCATCATCGCCGGCGCGATGACCAAGTCCAAGAACATTGGCATGGTGGGAGGCTACCCGATCCCGGAGGTCAACCGGCTGATGAACGCCTTCATGGCCGGCGTGAAAGAAGTTGCCCCGGACACCAAGTTCCAGGTCGCCTTTATCGGCTCGTGGTTCGATCCGCCCAAGGCCAAGGAGACGGCGTTCGCCCAGATCGATGGCGGTGCGGATCTGCTGTATGCCGAGCGTTTCGGCGTGTCCGATGCCGCCAAGGAAAAGAAGATCCTGGCGATCGGCAATGTCATCGATACCCAGGCAGACTATCCGGACACCGTTGTCGCCTCCGCGCTGTGGCATTTCGAGCCGACGCTCGACAAGGCGATCGCCGAGGTGAAGGCCGGCAGTTTCAAGGCCGACGACTACGGCGTCTATTCCTTCATGAAGAACGGCGGCTGTTCGCTAGCACCTCTCGGCACCTTCGACAGCAAGGTTCCGGACGACATCAAGGCCAAGGTCGCTGAGAAAGAAAAGATGATCAAGGACGGCGCGTTCACCGTCGAGATCAACGACGCCGAGCCTAAGTCGAGCTAGCCTGTGCTCCCGTTCATGGGAGAGGTGGGCAACCTTGCCGGAGGGGATAACCCTTCGCCGGAAGCGACCACTCTCTCCCTGGACGGGAAAGAAAGCCTTCCCACATCGCCACTTCCGGTCACCGCCGTGTCAAGCAAACCTGCCCTTCGTCTTTCCGGCATCAGCAAGCGCTTCGGCCCACTCAGGGCAAACGAGGCTATTTCCTTCGAGCTGAAGCGGGGCGAAATCATAGCACTTCTCGGGGAGAACGGTGCCGGCAAAACGACGCTGATGAACATTCTCTTCGGCCACTATGTCGCTGACGAGGGAACCGTCGAGGCCTTCGGAAAGCCGCTTCCGCCGGGAGATCCGCGCGCGGCTCTCGATGCCGGCATTGGCATGGTCCACCAGCATTTCACCCTTGCTGACAACATGACGGTGCAGGAAAATATCGCGCTTGGCACGCAGAGCCTCTGGCGCATGCGGCTCGACAGGGCCGCAGCGCGGCGGCGCATCGAGCAACTGTCGGCCGATTTCGGCCTCGCCGTCGAACCCGCCGCCACCGTCTCCACGCTCTCGGTCGGCGAACGTCAGCGCGTCGAAATCTTGAAGGCACTCTATCGCGAAGCCCGTCTCCTGATCCTGGACGAGCCGACGGCCGTTCTAACACCCGCAGAGACCGATGCGCTGTTCCGGACACTGAAGCTGCTCGTCGCAAAGGGCCTGTCGATCATCTTCATCTCCCACAAATTGCACGAAGTAATGTCGGTCAGTGATCGGGTGCTGGTTCTGCGCTCCGGCCGGCTCGTTGGCGAGCGTGAAACGGGTTCAACCGACCGCAAAGAACTAGCCGCCCTTATGGTTGGCCAGGAGGTCAAGCCGGCGGAGGTCAACCCGGTAAAGCGGGGTGCACCGCTGCTGGCGCTCGAAAGGGTCTCCACGACGCCGTATAACGGGGCCGGCCTCGATCAAGTGTCGCTCACGCTCACGGCCGGCGAGATCACCGGCCTTGCCGGCGTTGCCGGCAATGGCCAGGCTGGCCTTGCGGCCCTCATCGCCGGCATCCGGCGCCCGACCACCGGGAGCATCTCCATCGCCGGGAGGGAAGTCGCCGACTGGTCGCCGCGCGCAGCACTCGCCCACGGCGTGGCCCGGATTCCAGAAGATCGCCACGCTATCGGCAGCATCGGCGACATGAGCGTGACGGAGAATGTCATCGGCGAACGCTACCGCAGTCCGCGGTTCAGTCGCATGGGCTTCCTGAACTGGAGGGCTGCCCGCGGCTTCGCCGAGAAACTCATCACCGACTACGAGGTCAAATGCCCCTCGCCCGAGGCTCGCATGCGCCTGCTTTCGGGCGGCAACATGCAGAAGCTAATCCTCGGCCGGGCCCTTGATCCCGACCCGACGGTCATCCTTGCAAGCCAGCCGACCCGTGGCCTCGATGTCGGCGCCGTCGCATATGTACACCGCATGCTGCTCGAAGCACGCGACAGGGGCGCGGCTATATTGCTGATATCCGAAGACCTCGAGGAGGTCCTGGCATTGTCCGACCGCGTCATCGTCATGTCCAAGGGACGCCTTTCGACGCCGTCTTCGCGCGGCGAGCGCAGCATTCGGCAACTGGGAGAGCTGATGGCGGGCCACGACGGGGAGCGCGGCGACCATGCGGCTTGAGCCAAAGCTTGCACCGTCCTTGGCGGTCACCTTGCTGTTTCCGCTGGCAGCCATCGCCACAACGCTGGTGTTGACGTCGATGCTCGTTCTCGTCGCTGGCGCTTCGCCGCTGTCCGTCTTCTATCTCGTGGCCAAGGGAGCGGCCGGCTCACAGTTCGCGCTTATGGAAACCCTGACCCGTGCGACGCCGCTGATCTTCACGGGCCTGGCGATCGCCGTCGCCTTTCGGGCCAAGCTCTGGAACATCGGCGCGGAAGCCCAACTCTACATCGGTGGCGTCGTCACCGTGGTGCTGGGAACCGGCACACTACCGCTACCTTCGGTCGTTCTGATCCCGGTGATCATGGTCGCCGTCATGGCCGCAGGCGCGCTGCTTCTGCTCGGCCCGGCCGTGCTGAAGACCCGCTTCGGCGTCGATGAGGTGGTCACCACGTTGCTGCTCAACTTCATCGTCCTGCTGTTCGTGTCGATGCTGCTTGAAGGTGTACTCAAGGACCCGATGGGGCTCGGCTGGCCGCAATCGCAAAAGGTCATCGCTGAAGCCCAACTGCCGCGCCTCATCCAGGGCAAGCGCCTGCACTACGGCTTCGCCATAGCGCTTGTTTCGGCCGTTCTCGTCTGGGTCGTCATGAAAAGGACGGTTCTCGGCTACGAAATGCGCGCCGTCGGCCACAATCCCGAGGGGGCACGTTTTGTCGGCATTCTGGTCAACCGCACGCTGATGAAGACGGCCTTGCTTTCGGGCGGGTTGGCCGCACTTGCAGGCTTTTCCGAAGTCTCGGGGCTCAAGGGAAACCTGACGCTCGACCTGTCGCCAGGCTACGGTTACACCGGCATCGTCGTCGCGATGCTCGCCATACTCAATCCGCTCGGCGTCATCGCATCGGCCATCTTCGTCGCCGGCATCTTCGTCGGCGCCGATGCCATGAGCCGTGCCGCCAAAGTGCCGAGTTACATAGCCGACGTCATGGTTGCGACTTCGCTTCTGTCGATGGTTGTCGCGATCCTTCTGGCGCGATTCCGGATCAGGTGGAGGTGACATGGACGCGCTTGAAATCCTCTTCACCGCCTCCTTCTGGGTTGCCGCCATCCGGATCGCATCCCCGCTGATCTTCGCGACCATGGGCGAGTTGATATGCGAGCGCGCGGGCGTTCTCAATCTGGGCATCGAAGGGATCATGACGGCCGGGGCTTTTGCCGGCTGGTTCACCGTCTATTCTGGCGGCGATCTTTGGGCCGGCGTGCTGGTCGCGGCCATTGTCGGCGCCATGTTCGGCTTGCTGCACGCCACGCTCACCGTACCGCTCGGCCTGTCTCAACACGTCGTCGGCATCGGCATCACGCTGCTTGCCACGAGCTTGACCTACTTCACCTATCGGCTTGCGCTGCCCGAGGTGACGTCGCCGCCGAAGATTGAGCCGTTCCAGCCGTTGCCGATCCCGGGTCTTTCCAGCCTTCCCGTCATTGGCGAGGCGCTGTTTTCCCAGACGCCGCTGACCTATCTCGCGTTCGTGTCAGTCGCAGCCGTCGCCTGGATCCTTTACCGCACGCCCATTGGCCTTGCCGTTCGCGCTGTCGGCGAAAACCCCTCGGCGGTCGAGGCCCAGGGCATTTCCGTGACCGGCATCCGCACGGGTGCCGTCGCCATCGGCAGCGCGCTGATGGCGGTGGGTGGCGCCTTTCTCACTACTTCGGCCTTCAATTCCTTCTTTTTTCAGATGATCAATGGGCGCGGCTGGATTTGTATCGCGCTGGTCGTCTTCGGCTCCTGGCGGCCAGGGAAGGCGCTGATCGGCGCCATACTGTTTGCCGCCTTCGATGCCTTTCAGGTTCGCCTGCAGCAGATATCGGGCGGTATCGTTCCCTATCAGGTTTTCCTGATGATGCCGTATGCGTTGTCGATCCTGGCGCTGATCCTGGTCGCGCGTCGCGCCACCTATCCCAAAGCTTTGATGATCCCGTACCAGAAAGGCGAAAGATGAGTTTCGACTTGATTGTAAAGGGCGGCACGCTGCCCGACGGAACCGTCGCCGATATCGGCATCAATGGCGACAGGATCGCCGCGATCGAGCCCAGCATCGATGCCGAGGCCGGTCGCGTCGTCGATGCCTCGGGCAACCTCGTCAGCCAGCCTTTTGTCGATCCGCATTTCCATATGGACGCAACGCTGTCCTATGGCCTGCCGCGTATCGCCTCGGGCACGCTCCTCGAAGGCATCACGCTGTGGGGCGAACTCAAGCCGGTCCTGACCCATGAGGCCGTAAAGGAGCGCGCGTTGGCCTATTGCGATTGGGCGGTGTCGATGGGGCTCCTGGCCATCCGCACCCATGTCGATACCGGCGACGACCGCCTCCTGGCAGTGGAAGCCCTGCTCGAAGTCAAGAAGCAGATCGCGCCCTATATCGACCTTCAACTCGTCGCCTTCCCCCAGGACGGTCTCTATCGCTCGCCGAATGCGCGCGAGAACATCATTCGCGCCCTCGACCTGGGAGTCGACATCGTCGGCGGCATCCCGCATTTCGAGCGGACCATGTCCGAGGGCATGCGGTCCGTTACCGAACTTTGCGAGATCGCGGCCAAGCGTGGCCTGATGGTCGACCTGCATTGCGACGAAACTGACGACCCGCTTTCGCGCCATATCGAACAGCTTGCCTATGAAACTAAGAGGCTCGGCCTGCAGGGCCGGGTGGCAGGTTCGCACCTCACCTCGATGCATTCGATGGACAACTACTATGTCTCGAAGCTGCTGCCGCTGATTGCGGAGGCCGGTGTCTCGGCAATTCCCAATCCGCTCATCAACATCATGCTGCAGGGGCGGCACGACACCTATCCCAAGCGCCGCGGCATGACGCGCGTGCCCGAAATGCTCAAGGCCGGCATCCGCACCGGCTGGGGCCAGGATTGCGTGCGATCCATGGTACTCCCTCGGCACAGCCGACATGCTCGACGTCGCCTTCATGGGATTGCACGTCGCCCAGATGTCCTCGCCCGCGGACATGCGCACCTGCTTCAACATGGTCACCAAGGTCAACGCCGAGATCATGGGGCTCGATCATCTCGGCCTGGCCGTTGGCAAATCCGCAAGCCTGGTGGTGCTCGATGCGGGCAATCCGATCGAGGCGGTGCGCTTGCGCGCCGAGCGGCTTTGCGTCGTGGCGAATGGGAAGGTCGTGGCTGAACGCGAAAAGCACGATACGACCCTGTCCATCAAGGGCCGCCCGGCGACCATCAACCGCCGCCACCTCGTTCCACGGTTGGCGCGTTGACCGGACTGGACGAGAACAAGCTTCAACAGCTGATCAAGCCGGATTTGAACTGGCACCAATGCCGCGAAAGGCTCTCTTTCTGGCAAGCAAGGTTTTCACACGATATCGCAAAGCAGGGGAACGAGAACTGGCGTTCTCCCAGACTTCTTCATCGGTGCGCATGCGGCGGTCAGCGGGCTGCCGTTGCTCACGCGTGACGTTGGTCGCTATCGAACCTATATCCCGACATTGACATTAATTGCCCCGGATTTGCCGACTTAGTGGCCCTGGCGGATCGGGATTTTAGCAACGGTCGCACCAGGCAACCCACTCCACCTTCGTCGCGCTCGGAAGCGGTAATGGGAACGAAACTACGCACGACCTGTTGGGATCAAGGAACGCGACGGCGAGTTTCATATCGCCGAACCGAGCCGCGCAACATTCGTGGATCCCCGGGCGATGGCAACGACTAGAAACAGTCCAGAACATTCGGCCACGCAGGGGCCGGCTCTTGAGAACCCCCATATGAGCGGTCTTTCGCTTGGTGATATCCGACAGCAAGCCGAGGATTGCCGCCGCTGCGACCTCTACAAGCATGCGACCCAGCTTGTCTTTGGTGCGGGTCCGGAAAACGCGAAACTTATGCTTGTCGGTGAACAGCCTGGAGACAAGGAAGATCTAGCGGGAAAGCCCTTTGTCGGCCCTGCAGGCACCGTATTGACCGAATGTTTGGAGGGAGCCGGCATCGAACGCGAGGCCTGCTATCTGACCAACGCGGTCAAGCACTTCAAGTATGAGCAGCGTGGCAAGCGCAGACTGCATTCGAAGCCCAATGCCGGCGAAGTTCAGCGTTGCTCCTGGTGGCTCGGCGCCGAACTCGCCCGCCTGCGACCAGCCGTAGTCGTGGCGCTCGGCGCTACGGCAGCAGGAGCACTGCTCGGAAGATCGATCAGGGTGACCAAGGATCGTGGGCGGCCGCTGGAAGATGGTTCCCGGTTTCTGATCGTCGTAACAATCCACCCATCATACCTGCTGCGAATTCGCGATCGATTGAATGCCAATCGCGAGCGGGAGCATTTTGTTGCCGATCTGCGCCTTGCCAATGAACTGCTGTCTGGGAAAATTGAGCCGGCTGCGCGGCGACAAACAAGGTGAAATTCGCGTCCTGATCGTCGCACTATGGCCGGCCTCCAAAGGAGGAGTTTCGGAACCATTTGAGCATCTGCCCGTTTTTCGTTCGTCCTTCGGGCCGCATTGATGGGCGCGGGGTACTAGTCCGAATGAATACCGAGTGGATCCAATGGCCGATAAACTGGACGAGCGCGGCGAGCCGCTGTCAGCAACGCACGATGCCGAAAGGACTACCTTCTCTGCCAGGGAAACGCGCCAGGCGGGAATGGGCAGGCGCGTTTTTTTGGTTCTTGCGGCGAGCCTAGCCCTCGTCCTGCTTGCGTGGGGAGCGGTAGAACTGACAAGCCGTGCCACCGGAGACCAGTCTAGTAGCGAAGGCAGTGTCACTGCGGCGCAACCCAAGTAATCGAGCCGCAGGTGCCAGGTTAGAATTTCACAAGGTTGGTAGCCAAGCAGGCGCGATCCGGGAGAATCGACGCCGCGTTGCTCGTTGCCGAAGATGGCGAAGCTGAAGCAGCTCGAGAATGAGAACGCGCGGCTTATAAAGATTGTCGTGGACCTGACCATGGACAGCTAGATGCCGCAGGACGCCATTCGGCTCGAGGGCATGAACAGAACGAAAATTCCACCGAAAAGCAGGAAGGAATTCGCCATTCCATTTTCTCTTGCAGGTTCGTTCCCGTTCGTTTTTAATCCGCCTACTTTCGCCACGAAAGTCAGTCGCGTTTGATCGAGGAGGGTCGACGCGATCAAGACAGACATCGTCGTCTTAATAATCGGAGGAACAACCATGTCAGCTTTCAAATGGACTCTTGCGGCCACATCCACGCTTTCACTCCTTGCTGCTTCCAATGTCTTCGCGGCGACGGAACTTCAATGGTGGCATGCCATGACGGGCGCCAACAACGAAACGGTTGAAAGGCTTGCGAAGGAATTCAACGAGAGCCAGTCGGACTACAAGGTCGTTCCAGTGTTCAAGGGTACCTATGCTGAAACATTGAACGCGGGCATCGCTGCTTTCCGTTCCAAGCAGTCGCCTGCAATCCTGCAGGTGTTCGATGCCGGCAGCGGCGTGATGCTGGGCGCCGAGGGCGCTGTGGTGCCGGTGGCGGACGTTCTTCAGAAGGGCGGCTACGAGTTCAACAAGGATCAGTACCTGCCAGGCATCGTCGCGTACTATTCCAAGGCTGACGGGACCATGCTGTCCTTCCCATTCAACTCGTCCTCGCCGATCCTCTATTACAACAAAGACGCCTTCACGAAGGCCGGCATCGATACCGCAAAGCCACCGGCCACATGGCCCGAGGTCTTCGAGGCGGCCAAGAAGATCAAGGCGAGTGGGGCGGCAAATTGCGGCTTCACATCGACCTGGCTGACCTGGATCCAGACCGAGAACTTCTCCGCCTGGAACAACGTGCCCTACGGCACGAACGAGAACGGCCTCTCTGGCCTCGAAGTCGAACTAAAAATCGACGCTGCGCTCTTCGTCGAGCATTTCCAGTCGATTGCCGACCTCGCCAAGGATGGAACGTTCCGCTATGGCGGCCGCACATCGGAAGCAAAGCAGCTGTTCATGTCGGGCGAATGCGCCATCCTGACCGAATCATCCGGCGGTCTCGGCGACATCGTGAAGTCGGGGATCAACTATGGCGTCGGCCAGCTTCCCTACTATGAAGGCCATGGTCCACAAAACACCATCCCCGGTGGCGCAAGTCTCTGGGTCTTCGCCGGCAAGAGCGACGGCGAATACAAGGGCGTGGCCGAGTTCTTCCACTTCCTCTCGAAAACGGAAACCCAGGCCCAGCTACACCAGGTTTCGGGCTATCTGCCAGTGACGCTGGCAGCCTATGAAGAAACCAAGAAGTCCGGCTTCTACGAAAAGAATCCGGGCCGGGAAACGCCGATCAAGCAGATGATGGGCAAGGCTCCCACCGAAAATTCGAAGGGTGTTCGCCTCGTCAACCTCCCGCAGGTTCGAGACATCCTCAACGAAGAGTTCGAAGCGATGCTTGCTGGCCAGAAGGATGCAAAGACGGCGCTCAGTGAAGGTGTAACGAAGGCAAACGCGGCAATCAAAGCAGCGATCGGAAACTGAACCTCTAAACGAAATGTCCGCACCGCAAAGCGGTGCGGACTGGTATTCCCTGGAGGGGACGTTTCATGCAGTCCGTCGTGTTTCCCAACAAGGTGCTGCCGTATCTTCTGCTTGCGCCTCAGATCGTCCTGACGATCGTCTTCTTCTTTTGGCCCGCAAGCCAGGCTCTCTACCAGTCGGTCCTGCGCGAGGATCCGTTCGGCCTGAAATCCGGTTTCGTCGGCCTCGCCAACTTCCAGGCGATCCTGTCCAATCCGGACTACCTGCATTCGCTGAAGGTCACGGTGGTCTTCAGTCTCGCGACGGCCCTGTTGTCTATGGCTCTCGCTCTCCTGCTGGCCACGTCGGCAGACCGCGTGGTGCGGGGGCGCAACATCTATCGTACGCTTCTGATCTGGCCCTATGCGGTCGCCCCCGCCGTTGCCGGCATGCTCTGGCTCTTCATGTTCAATCCGGCGATGGGAACGTTCGCCTACATTCTGCGCCGGAACGGGTTTGTTTGGGATCCGCTCCTCAATGGCAACCAGGCGATGTGGCTGGTCATCGTTGCGGCGGCCTGGAAGCAGATCAGCTACAACTTCCTGTTCTTCGTCGCCGGCCTGCAAGCGATACCGAAATCGCTGATCGAGGCCGCCGCGATCGACGGCGCCCGCGGCAGCAAGCGGTTCTGGACTATCGTCTTTCCGCTTCTTGCGCCCACGACGTTCTTCCTGCTGGTCGTCAACACCGTCTACGCCTTCTTTGATACCTTCGGCATCATTCATGCCGTCACCGGCGGGGGACCGGCAAAGGCCACCGAAACGCTCGTCTACAAGGTTTACAACGACGGTTTCGTCAATCTCGACCTCGGCAGTTCGGCGGCCCAATCAGTGATCCTGATGATCATCGTCGTTGCGCTGACGGCCTTCCAGTTCCGCTTCGTCGAGAAGCGGGTCCATTACTCGTGAGACCCCGATGATCGAAAATCGCCCCATTTCCACCCTGATCAGCCACCTGGTGCTCGTGATCGGGATCATCATCGTTGCGCTTCCGATCTACTACACGTTCGTCGCGTCGACGCACACGTCGATCGAGATCGTGCGCCCGCCGATGTCGCTCGCGATCGGCGACCATCTCGTGGAAAATTACAAGGAAGCAGTCGGTGGCGGCGTCGAGCGCGTCGTCGGCGTCAGCCTCGAGCGGCTGCTTTTCAACTCGACGGTCGTGGCGATCGCAATCGCGGTCGGCAAGATCGTGATTTCCTTTCTCTCCGCCTTCGCGATCGTCTTTTTCCGCTTTCCGCTGAAGATGCTGTTCTTCTGGATGATTTTCATCACGCTGATGCTTCCGGTCGAGGTGCGCATCCTGCCGACCTACAAGGTGATCGTGGACCTAGGCCTGATCGACACCTATGCGGGCCTGACGCTGCCGCTGATGGCTTCGGCGACGGCGACCTTCCTCTTTCGCCAGTTCTTCCTGACGATACCGGGAGAACTGGTGGAAGCCGCGCGCATCGACAATGCCGGGCCGTTTCGCTTTATGCGGGACATCCTGCTGCCACTCTCTGCAACGAACATCGCCGCGCTCTTCGTCATCCTCTTCATCTACGGCTGGACTCAGTACCTCTGGCCCCTGCTCGTCACCAACGACGCCAAGATGAATACGATTATCATTGGGCTCAGGCGGATGATCGACTTCACCGACGCCTCGACCCCCTGGAACTATGTCATGGTCACCGCGATCCTGGCGATCATCCCCCCT
The DNA here is from genome assembly GCF_001429285.1 of Ensifer sp. Root278. Taxonomy (GTDB): domain Bacteria; phylum Pseudomonadota; class Alphaproteobacteria; order Rhizobiales; family Rhizobiaceae; genus Ensifer. The sequence goes on along the minus strand of NZ_LMJJ01000016.1, from coordinate 15,003 downwards.
ATCCTCGTCGTGGTGCTAATGCAGCGCTGGTTCGTCAAAGGTCTTGTGGAGACAGAAAAGTAATGGCTGAGATTACCCTTAAAGACGTCCGCAAGACCTACGGCACGGTGGAAGCGATCAAGGGCGTCTCGCTCGACATGACGGATGGCGAATTCGTCGTGCTGGTCGGTCCGTCGGGCTGCGGCAAGTCCACGCTCCTGCGCATGATCGCCGGGCTCGAAAGCATCACCGGCGGCGATATCCTCATCGGCACGCGCCGGGTCAACGATGTGGAACCGGCCGAACGCGATATTGCCATGGTCTTCCAGAACTATGCGCTCTACCCGCACATGAGTGTGCGCCAGAACCTCGCCTACGGGCTGAAGAACCGCAATACACCGGCCGCCGAGATCGACCGGCGAATAGCGACCGCCGCCAGGACGCTGGAGATCGAACCCTACCTGGACCGCAAGCCGCGCCAGCTATCGGGCGGCCAGCGCCAGCGTGTCGCGATGGGGCGGGCCATTGTCCGGCAACCGGCCGCCTTCCTCTTCGACGAACCGCTCTCCAATCTGGACGCAAAGCTGCGCGGACAGATGCGCATAGAGATCAAGCGGCTGCAGCGGTCGCTCGGAACGACGAGCGTGTATGTCACGCACGATCAGATGGAAGCGATGACGCTCGCCGATAGGCTGGTCGTCGTGAATGCCGGCCGGATTGAACAAGTCGGTACACCGCTGGAGCTCTACGAGAAACCCGCGACAACGTTCGTTGCCACTTTTATAGGCTCGCCCTCGATGAATCTCTTGCAAGGCAAGGACATGTCAGCGGGGTGGTCGCTCTCCCCGGATGTGGTGCGCCCGAATGCCGACTATACGCTCGGCATCCGCCCCGAGGATCTTTCCCCGATACCCGCCGATTCACCAGGTTTGCCATTCGCGGCCACGGTCCGGATCGACGGTATCGAACTAGTCGGGGCCGAGAGCCTCCTGCATGGTCGGCTCAAAAACGGCAGCGAATTGATCTTCCGAGTTTCCGGGCGAGCACACAACGAGATCGGCGACGAGGTGAAAGTTGGCGCCGGTGCGGAAGCTCTCCATATGTTCAGTGCAAACGGCGGCCACCGACATGGATAAGTCGCTCGCAGATTGCAATCGAGCCTGACCGCCACCCCCGCTCATATATTAGTAGTTGGAAAGGTACGATTTCGCCATCACGTTTGACCTTTGAAGCGCACATGGTCTGAACTTCAGCAGCCAGCGGCACCAATGAAAATGGCGGACATCTGTGCTCAGGAAAAGCCAAGGTCCCCAACGATGACATTATGCGATCCTCAGGATGGAGTGCTCTGCTGAGCTTTCAAACCGACGCCCTGACGAAGAGAAGTTCCAATGAAAACCAGGATAGAAATCGCAGCGGACCTTCAAAGACTGGGCATCCAACCGGGCGACCTGGTGATGGTCCATGCCTCTTTGAAAGCCATCGGTGGTGTCGAGATAGGCGCGGCCACTGTCGTCGGCGCTCTTGTCGACGCTATCGGGCCAACGGGCACCGCGATGGGATATGCCTCATGGGACCGATCACCGTATGAGGGACACTGAACGGCGCTAAGATGGATGAGAAACTGCGTCGTAACTGGCCACCCTTTGATCCTGGGACCTCGGCAGCATATCGCGGTTTCGGCATGCTCAATCAGTTCCTCGTCCAAAATCGCAGTACGCGACGAAGCGCTCACCCGGACGCATCAATGGTCGCGATCGGTCCTCTAGTGGAAATACTCACAGAGCCACAATGTCTTGGACAGGCGTTGGGAAAAGGCTCGCCTCTTGAACGTTTTGTCCGCCTGGGTGGAAAAGTTCTGTTGCTTGGTGCTCCGCTCGCCTCCGTGACCGCGCTGCACTATGCCGAGGCTATTGCCAATATCCCCGGTAAACGCCGCGTGACCTACGAGATGCCGCTCCTAGGTCCAGACGGTCAAACGATCTGGGAATTGACGGAGGATTTCGACTCAAACGGCATCCTGGATTGCTTTGCGGTCGATGGACAGCCGGACGCGGTGGAAACGATCGCGCGCGCATACATTGCCCTCGAACGGCACCAGATTGGCCGAGTAGGAGACGCATTCAGCTATTTATTTGATGCGCAGGACATCGTTTCCTTCGGCGTTTTGGCGAGAGGCCATCGTCACAAGTTCGGGCCTGCGCAGAAGAGCGTGAGGACGACTTCGTCCAACGACGTCGCAAAGGCGAGCACAGCGCCAGAGAGTACGCCCGGCATGGCGAGCGGCAGGGTAATACGGCGGAACACCGTGGCCGGCGAAGCTCCGAGGCTCTGGGCCGCAAGCTCGACGCGTTCGCGCTCACCACCGCAAAAGGCACCGCCACGACTGTGTGGGCGATGATCAGCCCATGTAGGGGGACGATCGGCCAACCCTGCAGCTTAAAAGCACGAGTCTAAATGATGACCTTCCAAGCGAAGATCATCAATCTGCAGCTCAGTTTGTTCCGAACCGTTCAAGCATCTTTCGCAACTGGACGTTCTCTTGTTGAAGCCGATGCGCGAGCAGCCCTTTCAGCCGACGGTTCTCTACCTCGAGCACGGCAAGCTCGTCGTAAAGTGCTTCGGGAGCAGCGGTAGTCGTCCTGCTACCAAGGGGACGACCACGGCGCGATGGCCCTTGGCGCTTCGGCTTATCTTCTGGTGGAATCGTCTTCGTGCGGTTTGCTTCCATCGGCGAGATAGAAGCAGGACCGGAAACATCCTCGGTGCGAATGTTCTCTTCTGTCGGGGCCGCCGGATCTGAGGTCCGCTCAACGGCGCCGGTCCCAGCGCTCTCGTTCGGGCAAACCTCCGCACTTTGCCCCGGAGAAGGCTCGTCGGGGCACTGAGCCGGTTCGAACAGTTGCGGCGCTTCGGTCTCCGCCTGGCGCACGAGGGCTTTCAGGTCCGTATCGCCCCAGATGGAAGATGGATTGGTTGTCGTCCGCCGCCGGGCCGATTTGACTTCGACGATAAACTTGCGCTGCTGCGGTTTCATAGGGATCCAACGTTGAAGGCGCGCCATCAGCTTACGACGCGTCAAAGCGCTCAAGCATTTTCTTGAGCTGCATGTTCTGCAACAGCAACTTCTCTGCCAGCCGGCGTCTAAGTTGCCTGATGTCCTCGTCCAGTGTGGTCATCTCATCGGCGAGTGTCATCGGCGGCTGAGGAGCACTGGAGTCGCTATCTCCATACTCGACGGCATCGGCCACGGCAACATCGCTGGCGCTCGTTTTCCGGCTGCGCCTTTGCCTTTTCGTCGGCGGTGGTCGCGTTGGTCCGGCGGGTTCCAGAAGCGCCACGCGATCGTCGGGACTTGACCGGTCGACCGTTGTGGTGGGCGCCCGTTCACCGCCGACAGTCGCGGCGTCGAGATTACCTGCAGCCTCGTTCGGGGCTTCCACTATCGGTTCGTCAACTTCGCCGAGCGGTTCCTCGATCGCGATTTCACGCGGGCTTTCCGGCTCCTTGACCGTTCGCCCCAAAGACGCCAGTTGGACCAGATATTTCCATGGTGATTTCATATGTGCCGCCACCTCGAGCAATGGCACCGAATCCTCCGCTGCAGCTCTCGACGAACGGCAGCGAGAATGTGATGAGGAGGGCCGATCGCTTAAATCCAATCAGCCCTTCACCGATGATCAGGCAAGACCCAGTCGCTTGCGCAGATCGGCGTTCTCAGCTCGGAGTTTTTCGGCCAGCGCCTTGCGGAGCCGAGCGTTCTCTTCTTCAAGCTGACGAAGATCAGCAATGTCGTCGAGGACTGGGACCGGAGCCGGCGTTTCGATCGTTTGCTTTGCCCCACGGGTTTTTCCGGTGCCCTTGCCGACCTTCTTTCCCCTGGTTTTGGCAACGGCCGGCGCCTCTGCCGACCTGTCTGCGCGCTTCCTGCGTCCTCTCATGGGCTGGGCAGCAACTGCCTCCGGTGTTTCAGCAGTTGCGTCTGAAACGACATTTTTCGGCCGCGGTCCTCGGCGCTTCCTGGGCGGCGCTGCTTCCGCCGGTGGCGCCGTCTCTGTGGTCTCGGTATTGCTCTCGTCTGCCATGAGTGTTTTCCCTCTCGAACTGATGATCTTTTCCAATGAGTAGCGAGCAGAGTCAACAATCACACCTAGCGAGGTCATCCCTACTTTAGCGTGAAGCCGTCGCCAGCAGCGGGAAAGCGTACCAGGTACCGGCCGCGAATGCGGCCAGGGGCGGTCCGCGCTGTTCCGCTGGCAAACCCATTTTTTTTTGCGGCAGCGTACCGGAATCGGGGAAGCAGACCGTCCCTCTCTCGAGCTTGGCGGTTAGCGTACATGAGCAACTTATGTTGGATTGCGATCCCTGCCCGCGCCCAGTGAACCATCGGGCTGCGCTATTCGCCCCGCCTACGGCACATTGGATTAGCAAGCCAAACGTACACTGTGACCCGTAATCTGCGGTATGACTTCCTGCGCCTCCCGACCGCGCGCGGCCGCCATTCTCAGTTTACTTATTGCAATGCATTGGCGCCGGATCGCCCTAGCGATACGGCAGACGTGTCGAAAAGGAGGCCGAAAGCAATGCCAATGAGTAGGAGCAGAGCCACTTGAGAAACCATCTCAGAGGAGAAGTCCTCAAACACCTGGCCCTCCCGTCGCTTTCGGGACTTCGACTGCGCAAGCGCCTGAATTGTCCCGATTGGCGTTCACGAAGTCGTTGCGAGATCGTTAGGCGTTTGATTTCGCTCGAATGTCCGCCAGCAATATATTCGCGAGATCGACGAACTGGCCCTGCGGAAACTTTGACAAATACGCTTCAATCATCTCGACGTTACCGGTGTCTCGAACTGTTTCCCAGAATGAAACCTCGATACCAGGGTCGGCGTCGCCAGCCCCTCCTTGCGCAACGCGTGCGGCTGCCAGTTCGGCGAACTGACCCGTCGGGAACCGCTTCAGGTAAAGGAGATACTCGGCCGGGTCGTCGCTCTCCTGTACCGCCTCCCAAAAGGCCACCTCGACTCGACGCACCTCGTCGCTTTTGTCATCTACTGAGAAGGGCTCTTCGACAGACGAGGATCGCTCGGCGGTGTCGACGGACGATAGCTCCACATTCAGGCTTGGTTCGGCCTGCGGGTCGAACAGGACGCGGAAGACCCGGAGTGGACGCGCAATGTTCTTGACTTGGTGCTCACCCAAATCCTCGAAGGTGGTATCCACGCGATCGCGCAGATGATCTCGTACCCCTCTTGTCACGCAGATACCGCCGGCATCAGCGAGGCCTTCGAGCCGGGCGGCGATATTGACGCCATCCCCGAAGATATCGCCGTCTTTCACCAGAACGTCGCCGATATTGATCCCGATGCGGAAGTTCATCTTCCGGTCGTCGGCAAGCGCCTGATTGGCACGCCACATCGCCTGCTGAATGGCGACTGCGCAGTTGAAGGCATGGAGGATCGATGGAAATTCCGCCAACACGCTGTCGCCGGCGGTCCCGAAAATCTGACCATGGGCGCTTTCGATAAGACCGTCGACAATAGTGCGGTGCGACGTCAAAGTCGCAAGCGTCTGCTCTTCGTCGGCATTCATCAATCGAGAATAACCTTCGATATCGGCCGCAAGGATCGCTGCAAGCTTTCTTTCAAGTGGTGGCGCCTCCATGTGAACGGTCCAATCCAACGCCTTCGTTTCCACTGTGCAGTCGAACCATCAACCGATGGGAATGCAGCTTTGTTCCCTTCCGCAGGCGCTGGAAGCCGGCTATGTTCGGCATGAACCGATCCGAATGACACGCGCCGCCAGACGCTCGTGCTTACCGCCAAGGCTGACGAAGTGCTGCGGCGATCGCGCACCATTCACCAGACCGAAATCCGTGACACGGCCCAGCGCCTGATAGAGCCTCTCAGCGATCTCCGAGAGAACGGCCCGCGTCAGCCGCTTGAGCAAGCCAATGTCAAAGACACCTTTCCCTATGAAGGCCGCCAGGCAGCATCGACAAGGAGACGATGCGGACCTTCGATGAGGCCTGCCTGTCCGTCCGGCAAGAGCTGACCCCAGGCGAGATCAAGGCGCTGCGCGAGTAAAATCACGTTAGCCAGCCAGTCTTCGCGCGCTACCTCAATACCAACGAGTCGACCGTACAAAAATGGGAAACCGGCGCGATCATTCACTGGGAACCGACTTGCTGCAGCACAGCTGCGGCATTCCTGCCATTCGGGGTCGGCGCGAAGTATCGATTGAGATCATCTTCTGTGCGTGGGAGCCGGCGCACGCGCATGTTTGACAATCGGCTTCACGCGGAGGCTTGCCGCTGCATCCAGCGAAGCAGGGCTTCCAAGGCCCCGCGCCTCGGGTGCTCGGCCCGATAGACAAAGTAGAAGCCGTAGCCGGGCAGAACGATATCGCTGACTCGCAGAAGACGGCCATCGCGAAGCTCCCGTGCAACGAGCACGTCACTACACAGCCCAAGACCCTGTCCGGCTACGATCGCTTCGATCCCGTGGTGCTCTTCGTGGATTTTCAGTTGCGGTGGCCGGACGGTGCCGCTGATTCGGTAGCCTGCCGCTCGGGCCGCAGTTTCCCAGTGACGCCAAGTGGGCGCACCTACGTCGGTCAGGGGCCAGCCGACCTCGACACGTGGCAGATCGAGGATCGCCTGAGGCTCGATCATGCGGACGCCTCCCTGAAGAACCGACGGCGCCGCAACGACGTGGAAGGTATCGCGAAGTAGCTCCACCGCGACTCCGTCTGTCGGGGATCGCCGCGCATAACGGATCGCAACGTCAACTTCGCCCGTGCGAAGGTTCAGTACCGTATCCGTTCCCACAAGGTCGAGTGTCGATCCCGGCGCTTCCGCTCGCCAGCTTTCCAGGCGCGGCAGCAGCCAGCGCGCGGCGAAGGCACTGGTTGTCGTCACCCGAAGATGGCCGATCGGGCTGCCAGGGGTAAGGCGCGCAAGCTCGTCCGAGATCGACAGAAAAGCGTCCCGGACAACCGGCAGAAGCTGTGCGCCCGCAGTGGTGAGCTGCAACGGCCTCGGCTGGCGCTGAAAAAGGGGCTGGCCGCAATAGCGTTCCAGTAGCCGTATCTGGTGGCTGACGGCTGTGGGTGTGACGGACAGTTCCTCGGCCGCCTTCCTGAAGCTCAGAAGGCGGGCCGCGGATTCGAAGGCCTGAAGCTCTCGAAGAGGCGGAAGGCGGTGCATGCATCGAATTCTAGATGAATTGTACTCACCTTGCCTCGAATTCTTTGCTGTTGCCGCGCATCTCATCGAGTCCGATCATTCCGGCATTCTGGAAGGAGATCATCATGCTGGACGGACAATCGGCATCGACCGCTGCAACCATGATCGAAAGGTTTGAACAGATCCGCCCTTTGCTGGCAGAGCAATCCGGGCGCTTTGACGCGGATCGAAGGCTGTCGGACGAGGTGTTTGGTGCCTTGAGCGAAGCGGGGTTCTTCCGCCTCCTGCTGCCAGCTCAACTGGGCGGATGCGGGCTTTCGCCCCTCGACTTCATGGCCGTGGTCGAGCATGCCGCAGCAGTTGATGGAACAATCGGCTGGCTCGTCGGAAACGGAGGCGGCATTTCGCGCGCTGGCGGCTATCTGCCTTTGGACGCCGCACAGAAGGTGTTCGGGAAACCGTCGGCCTTCGTCGCCTCAAGCACAGGCGCGATTGGCAAGGCGGTCCCTGCTGAGGGTGGATACCGAATCACTGGCCGGTGGCCTTTTGCCAGCGGCGCGCCACACGCCACGACCTTTGCCCCGCTTTGTGAAGTGAACGAAGGCAGTGGGCGGATCGTTCTAGCGTTCTTGCCCCGTGAGGCCGTCAATCTGATCGACAACTGGCATGTGTCAGGGATGAGAGGCACCGGAAGCTGGGACTTCGAGGCAGACAACGCGTTCCTGCCAGCCGAATTCGTTTGCGACTTTCAGCCAAATCCTACCCACGCCGGTGTCGTCTATCGCCTTCCGGGCATTTCCGCCTTTGTCTGGACTGTTGCCACAGTGCCGCTTGGGATCGCGAAAGGCGCAATCGACGCGCTCATCTCGTTAAGCTCCGGCCACCGTCGTCAGGGCATGACCGTCCCCGTCGCAGAACGCGAACTGGCTCACGCAGAGATCGGGCGCTGCCTTTCGCAGTGCAGGGCGGCTGGCGCCTACATGCGGTCAGCCATGTCGGCCTTGTGCGCGTCCGTCGAAAGCGAAGGCTCTGACCTGGTTGCGGCCCGGATCAACTACCGGCTTGCCTGTTCTCACGCCGCTGAAGTCGCAGTGAGCGTCGTACTGCGGGTGAACGATCTGATCGGAGCCCGGGCCCTTGCCGAGTCCCAGCCCTTCGAGAGGCGCGAACGCGACGTTCGCGCGGCGGCCAAACACATCGCCATGAGTGCCGAGCAGTTTGTGATCGGTGGCCGCTACGCTCTTGGCGGCGATATCAGCGGCGCAAGCTTCTAACGATCAGCGCGCGCTGGTCCCGACGTAATCCGCCGCGTCGGTCCGCTGTAGAGATGCCGGGGCCGGCCGATCTTCGGCGGCGGGTCCGTGATCATCTGTTTCCACTGGCTGATCCAGCCCACCGTCCGTCTGATCGCGAGGATCGCCGTGGGGAAGCGCATCGCCTCAGGCGGCCGCTCCGCCTCAGAGGCTTTGCCCCTTACCCGGAAGCGCCCAGCGGCCGCGAGCGGCGAGCCTATGGGCGCTAAGCTGATGTCATTGGTTCGTGGTACCGAATGGCATATCCTGGAATGACGATATTCCTGGATTGGCACGGACTGCGATGCGTCAGAAGTCACCGAAGACGAAATCTCCGCGAGAGAACTCCGACCCGGTTCTCGCCCGTGAACGAGAGGTCGCCAAGACCGTGGCAATCAATGCTCTTCTCACCCGGCCGATCGCAGTTCTTCCAGCCAAGATTGGCGACCCGATCCGACCCTTTGCACTCGGGCTCTGGGATGAAATCCGCCCTCTCCTGAAACCGGAATTCAGCGTCACGGCTCTGCGCAAGACGATGGCAACTTATGTGCATTCGCGGAGCTATCAGATCGCGGTCGCGCGACCCGGATCCGTCCGCCATGACATCAATGGTACACCGGTCGGTCCTGTATCGGACGCCGACAGGTTGGATGCACAACAGAAGTACGAGGGTTTCAAGGCGCGCGATGGATCACGCAATCCAAAGTCGGCACCTCCCCTCCCCACCCCAGCGTCAAAGTCGGACGTGATCCGCGCTGGCCTCCTCAAACGGAAGGACACCCCGCGCTAGACAAGCGGCGGCCTCCCTGACGGCCGAGCAGTGAGAAAGTGACGCGCAGTCGAAATAGGAAGCCAGCTCCGTTGTGATTCCTCTGGACTTATTTGCTACCAGCAAGCATGCGGTTTTCAACACCGGAGCTACGGCGCGAAGGCCCCGGGGTTGCCTGCGGGGCCATTCGTTAGGGCTGCCTGAACCCGTCACATAGGGTCATTTCCCTTCATCGCGTTCGACATATGCGTCTTGCATTTGTCGTTGTCGTTTGAGGCAAGTGCTTCCTTCGCCATCGCCAATTCCTTATTGGCGTAGTCCTTCTTCATCTCGTCTGTCATAGCCTTGACGTCAGTTTCGAGCTTCGACATGTTGGCTTCATCACACACGATATCGGACAAGGCAAAGGCAGAAGGCCCAGCAAGCGCGAGTAGCACAGTCGCCGTCAGTAGTGTCTTCAACATCGTTATTTCCTCTTCGACGCGTGGAATGTCGGGCCAACCATCGAGCGAGAGTGACGTTCCGTCGGGCGAGAACACATCGTCGTGATCTGACCTGCCGCCGGTCTCCTTCCTGATACGCCAATCGCAGTCGGTAGGTGGATCGTTGTCGTTGGGACTGCCCCTGTCTTCTGATCCGAAATGGCGACACAACCGGTGGCGAGGACACCTATGATTGAGACGATGATCGAAGTCGCGGGATCCCGGTATTCATCGGATGTCCTCCGAACGGAATGCATTTTTCGCCGCTTGTAACTTAGACACGAACCTTGCGTGGTTTTTGTGATCCGAGGTTCGCGCCCTGCGCGGCCAATCCACCCTACCCTTGCGGAGCAAGGCTCGTCGTGAACCGCGCGGCCGCTCGCCGTGAGCTTTTCAGCTTCCTTGAAGGCGTCTTCAAAACTGACAGGTATTGCATCACTGGGCGTAGGGGGATCGTCCGGTTCCAACACGTAGAATGTGGCGTTTCGGATGTCTGTCATCGGTGCGCTCCTTTCGCGCAACAATAGCTGGCGAGCGCGATAGTTCCGGATCATAGGAGATTTGGCGGTCGCTGCATCATCGATGGCAGACCAAAACAGTCTCAGGCCGGTGATACGGCAGGGCGGCAAGGAACCGGCAGACACGCCGGCGACCGAAGCATCCGCCGCCAAGGCTGCGCCGTCGTTATTCGCATCGTCCGCGTCGGAATCCGCCTCGCCACAACAGGGGCACATCCAGCGCCGGAGGCGGTTCGGTCGGATGCGGACATCTTCGACAGGATCGAACGCCTCGCGGCACTTCACGCGAAAGGCATTCTCACGGCTCAGGAATTCGAGGCCACGAAATCGGAGTTCCTCAGCCGACTATCGCATCCGATGAACGGGGCTTGCCACGGAGATCAATTGGAGGCTTCCATCGAGCGGCGCCGGGCGATGACGGCCGTCAATGAACTGCAACCGGGTCAAGGCGTCGCCGACTAAAGTCCCGATTGTGGTAGGGAATCGAAGGATCACGACAGTCCCTACCAAAGAAATGAGCCCTTCCATCTTACCGCACCCCCTGCCCTTCTTCGATGGCAGGTTTATGAGGCGAAGGCCAGAACGATTGCGATAACGAGCAGCAAGGGGCCCAACCACTTGAAGTGGCGGGCCAGCGGCAGTTGGTTTGCCGGGTTTCTCGACAAAGTCACATACCCAAAGCCCACGGACGTCATCCACAGGCCGGCGCAAAACATGATGAATTCGTCAATATAGTCTGCGACCATGACTCTCCTGCTTTCTTCGAGGCTTTGCCATCAGTCCTTCTCAACCTCGCCAGTGTCTTCGCAGTGGCAGTGCGCATATCCCTCACGTCGGCGGGGCACCGTCGCTTTGGGGATTGTCGTGCTGGCTTCACACGGGTGACACGCCAAAAGCCCGTCTCCATAATTCCGATCATACCAACAAGACCGAGACCCATTAGCAAATTATAGAAGGTCATGGATATAGACCGCTCGTGCCTTACAAAAGCACATATGTGCTCCCCTCGGTGTTGCAAGCGGATAGTACGGTCCAGATTGCGGCGCCAGAACCCGCTTAGGCCCTTGCTTGAAGGCTGGGACCGCACCTCAGCCGTCGGGCGAAATGAAAATGCATGAAGCCGGGAAGCATGCTGACAACGCGAGCAAGGTTGACGCCCTGAAACAGGCGTAGCCGCAGTCCCTGCTCTTACGCCAAAGCCGCCACCCTTCCGGATGACGGCCTTTGATCACCAGCAATTTACAAAGATTACTGTGCAGCCTCTTCGATTAGGTCCGCGACGGCTTGGGGCTGTGACACCATCACAACATGGGATGCACCCTTGATCACGACAGTGTGCTTTGAGCCTGCCCGTTCGGCCATGAAGCCGAGTGCCTTCGCTGGGATGTTCTTGTCGCCGTCCCCATAGATGAAGTAGGAGGGCAGCGTTTTCCAGGCCGGCGAACCGGACTTTTCCGTCAAGGCAGCTTCGGTGATCGGGCGCTGGCCGGCGGCCATCAATGCCGCATCCTCAATTGAAACGTCGTGGGCGAACTGGTCGTGAAACTTCGCCTGGTCGATGGAAAGATCGACGCCGCCATCTACCAGCTTGACCGGAGCGGCGAGCGCTTGGCCAAGTGTTCCGCCCGGGAACTTACCGGCGAGATCGGCAGCTGCTTCCCCTGCTTCCGGAGCGAACGCTGCCACATAGACCAGCGACTTGACATTGTCCTTGCCGTTGGCAGCGGTCGAGATCACCTGGCCTCCGTAAGAATGCCCGACCAGGACGACGGATCCTTTGATGCTCGATATGATGTCTGAAACATAGGCCGCATCACCGGCGACACTGCGCAGGGGATTGGCCGCGGCAACGACCGTGTAACCGTCCTTCTGAAGGATCTTCGTCACACCATTCCAGCTCGACGAGTCGGCGAAAGCGCCGTGGACGAGAATGACTGTGGGCTTTGCGGGCTGGGCAATTGCACTGCCGGACAGGAGAGCGGCGGCAAAGGCAACGGTGGCGGCGAGTTTGAACATGACGATATCCTTCGTGGCTCGGGATCTAGGTTCAGGCGTGAAGCTGTTAATTTATTTGTGTGCGATTTATTTGTGTGCAACATATATGTTTCCGGAATGAGTATGTCAACTGCTTGCAAATAGATCGTGGGCGAATTATTTGTGCGGAAAGGAGATCGCGATGACGAAGCCAGACGACCATCGCGGCGTCGCCGGAATGCTCTGCTTTTCCCTCTATTCCGCGAGCCACGCATTCACCCAGCTTTATCGGCCATTACTGGACAAGCTAGGCCTGACGTACCCGCAATACCTGGTCATGGTGTCGCTCTGGAATCGCGACGGCCAGAACGTCAAGGAGCTGGGTAACAATCTCTTCCTTGATTCCAGCACGCTTACGCCGTTGCTCAAGCGCCTGAACGTTGCCGGCTTAATCACGAGAACGCGCAACCCCCAGGACGAACGCGAGGTGCTTCTGCACCTGACGGAGAAAGGCCGCGCCCTGCAGGGTCAGGCCGATGATGTCATGCATTGCATCGGCGATGCGGTTGCGCTGGAAGCGGACGCTCTCGATACCCTCCGCGCCACGATCGACGGCCTACGCAACAGGCTTCAGGCACGGGCGAGATAGTTCGAAACCCTCCTCGTTGAACGCTTCGCGATAGCAAGCCGGTGGCGGTCCAACCCCGTACCAAACAGGGGTCCCGCCAGCGGACGCGCTCACCAACGTTTCGTTCGATTCGCGGCACCGCAGGCCGCTATCGACCCCTGATGTAGGAAACGCACCCGCTTCCCTCTTCTTTGTTAACTAAGCGAGTGAGTCATTTAACAAAATAGCTGTTTCGTTTATTTCGAAGAGATCTGTCAGGCCGAGGGCGGATATCATTGCTCGCCCGCGTTACTCACGCGGGCGCTGTGTCCAGGCTCTACCGGTCGGCCGCGACCGCTCTTATTCGCTGCAGAACAGCCTCCACTTGGTGGGCCTGAAGGCGATTCGGCTTCTGTGTGCAAAAGACGCGCGCTCCGGCGGCAACTCGATTTCGACGGCCGCATGCGTATTGCCCAGATCTAGCTCGAGATGGCGCGTACCGGCAACCCGCCGGCTCCCGATGATGAAGCCTTCAAGGCTGCCCCGAGAGCCATCGACGAGTTCTATGTCGTGCGGGCGGAAATACAGTAAAGCCTCGCCATCGCCTTCGGTTGCAGCACGCAGCCCTGTGGGCAGATCTTCGAACCGGATTTCGCCGTTTGAAAGCATGACCTTTAAGCAATTCGACTGGCCAATGAACCCGTAGACGAAAGTAGAGATTGGGTGATCATAGATTTCGTCCGGCGTACCGGATTGCTCGATCATACCTTTGTTCAGCACCACCACGCGATCAGCCAGTTCGAGCGCCTCCTCCTGGTCGTGGGTGACAAATACGGTCGTGTATCCGGTCCGATCATGGATTTCACGCAGCCACTGGCGCAATTCCTTGCGCACTTGAGCGTCAAGCGCACCGAAGGGCTCGTCGAGCAACAAGACGGTCGGCTTAACCGCCATGGCCCGGGCAAGCGCCACGCGCTGGCGTTGGCCGCCGGAGAGATGAGCGGGGTAGCGATTTTCAAATCCTGACAGCTGTACGAGCTCGAGTAACTCGAGTGCCATCTTGTGAAGTTCTGCCGGTGGTTGCCGCCGATTGGAGCGGCGAACCTTTAGACCGAAAGCCACGTTCTCCAGCACAGTCATATGCCGAAAGAGGGCATAGTGCTGAAAGACGAAGCCGATATTTCTTTCCTGCACCGTCTTCATCGACGCGTCCTCGGCATCGAAGAAAATCGTGCCATCGGTCGGGCTCTCGAGGCCGGCAATCAACCTAAGCAACGTCGTCTTTCCGGAGCCGGAGGGTCCAAGCAAAGCGATCAACTCACCAGAGTGGATGTCAAGAGAAACGTCGGCGAGCGCAGGGATGCGGTCATATTCTTTGCGTAGGCCTTGGATTCGTACTTCCATATACCCAGGTCCAAGTGAGTGCCATTCATTGCATCATTTGAACGCGCCAGCACAGAGTTGGTTCGATGTGCTCTCAGGGGAGCTGGCGACTTCGCATTGGAAACCGGAAGCGGAGACATGGTGCAACTGCTCGCGGCTGCCGCGTCCGCGTAAAAAGGCTCTGGCACGTCTCTCAAACTCAGCCCTGATCCTGCATGGAATGAGCGGGGTCCGCGGCGCAACGAGAGGGATTGGCGCTTGCCCGTCCGGATTCGGCCACAACGCTTCAGCCCCCAAGGGCGCCGAAGGGATACCAGGCGCAGTCGGCAGCAGACAGCGAGGCCATGAACAATCGTGTGAGCCGCGCGTTACCTGTCAAATGATGAGGTAAAGTCATGGCTCGAACCTCTCGAAACAACGGCCGCCGAGCGGAACTACTCCACATTGGGCTCGTGGTATTTGCAATGTTGATTATCGCGGCAATGGTGGCGCTTCTGTAAGGCGATGACCCAAGCAAAGAACTCGCTCGCAACAAGCCGTGCTCAGCGCTCGTAAAGAACGGCTCGGTTGTGAGTTGTTAAATTTGCAGCTTTGCAGATTTCCTGCAGGCAATCCTGAGTCAGCCGAGCGTCGGCTGCCACCGAGACTATGTTTGCCATCCGCCTCGTTTCGTGGCGGCCCTCTCGCAGCCGGCTTCGGGCCGCGTGCTTGGAACTAATGTAAGCGACAAGCCGGGGCCGTTCAGGCGGCGTAGTTCCACGGCATGAGCGCGTCAATATCGCTGCTGGGCCATCCATTTGCGAGGCGCTCAAGTGTC
>NZ_LMJJ01000015.1 GCF_001429285.1 Ensifer sp. Root278 | reverse complement strand
CGCGGATCGAGCGCCAGCTCAAAGAACTTGGCCCAGCCGAGCCCGCTTGCCCGCCACACCAGCCCCGACAGCGGGATCAACACGATCAGCACCAGCCAGCTCAGCGTGATCCCGAGCGACAGCCCAAAGCCAGGCAAAACACTCGGCTGGCGAAATCGCCAGGGCGCAGTCTTCGTCGCTTCCGTCAATGACACTACCTTTACAAAGCTCGCGAGACGTAGTGAACCGCGCTTCGTGCCAAGGGCCCGGCGCGGCGCAAAGCAAGACGCGCGGCCGGATTGTCCGGCCGCGCGTCCAAGGTCGGTCTTATTGGCCCGGCTTGTAAAGCTGGTCGAAGACGCCGCCGTCGCCGAAGAATTTCGGCTGGGCTTCCTTCCAACCGCCAAAATCTTCGATTGTGACGAGCTTCAGGTCGCCGAACCGCTTGATATCAGCCGGATCGGCCGCTGCCGGCTTGAACGGCCGGTAGTAATGCTTGGCCGCAATCTTCTGACCGGCATCGCTGTAGAGGTAGCCGAGATAGGCTTCCGCCACCTTGCGGGTGCCCTTGGCGTCGACGTTGCCGTCAACGAGCGCCACCGGCGGTTCGGCCTTGATCGAGATTGACGGCGTGACGATCTCGAATTTGTCGGGGCCGAGTTCCTCGAGCGACAGATAGGCTTCGTTTTCCCAGGCGAGCAGCACGTCGCCAAGGCCGCGCTGCACGAAGGTCGTCGTCGCGCCGCGCGCGCCGGTATCGAGCACCGGAACATGCTTGAAGAGTTCCGTCACATATTCCTGCGCCTTGGCGTCATCTCCGCCATTGGCAGCCCGGCCATAGGCCCAGGCAGCCAGGAAGTTCCAGCGCGCGCCGCCCGAAGTCTTCGGGTTCGGCGTGATCACCTGGATGTCCGGCTTCACCAGATCGCCCCAGTCCTTGACGCCCTTAGGGTTGCCCTTGCGCACCAGGAATACGATCGTCGATGTGTAAGGCGCGCTGTTGTTCTCGAACTTCGTCTTCCAGTCCGCCGGGATTTTGCCGGTTTCCTTGGCGATCGCGTCGATATCGGCTTCGAGCGCCAGCGTTACGACATCGGCCTGCAGGCCGTCGATGACGGAGCGGGCTTGCTTGCCCGAGCCGCCGTGCGACGTCTGGATCGTCACGGTTTCGCCAGTGTCGGCCTTCCACTTCTCAGCGAAGGCAGCGTTGAAGTCCTTATAGAGTTCACGTGTCGGATCGTAGGACACGTTCAAGATCGTCGTGTCGGCAAACGCAACACTCGCAGCTCCCAGCTGCAGGCCCCCGAGCACAATTGCCAGTCCCACCATTCCGGTAATTCGTCCAAAGACCATTTCGACCTCCATCGGTTACCAGATAAAACTATCAATTTTATCGACTGCTACAACGCAAACAGATGACCCCGAGGGCGGCAAACGGGAAATGTCCTATCGTTCTCGCCGCGTTTTCGGGAACGGTTTGCCTGCAACCGCCCAGTATGGCCGTGCCGGCCCGCCAAGGTCATTAGATGGAGGGCGCGATGCCGGTGTCCAGTGGACGCGCGTCGATTCTCCTTTCGATCGTTTGCCGGACCGATCCATCGATGAGCCTTCAGCCCTGCATTTCCGGCGAATGCGGGGCTCTCCAGGCGAGCACAGATTTCTGCAGAATAGGGTCTCTAAGGCGCGATTCTAAAGCACGCGGCCGCGGGCGACGATCGGCCAGGTGTCTTTCAGGGTGTCGCCCTCGATGATATGGACCGCATCGACCATGTTGGTCACGACGCAGGCGTGGTTGGGCACGATGCGGAGCTGATCACCGACCTTGAGGTTGATCGGCCCATCGGTGACGAGGCGGCCGTGTTCCTCCGAGAGTTGGTCGATGCGGATGTCGTCGCGGCCGAGCACGTGACCATAGCCTGTCAGTCCCAGCAGATCCGAGGTCAACACCTTACTGCCGGCATCGATGATCGCGCGGGTTTCGGATGGGACGGAGACGACGGTCGCAAGCACGGTCAGCGCGCAATCGTCCCAGCTGGCGACACCGCGCGAAACCAGGGAGCGGTCGTTGTAGATATAGGTGCCCGGCCGATACTCGCTGGCAACCGGCGCACCGGCGGCATGCATCATGCTCGGCGTGCCGCCTGAGGTGATCACCGGCACCGCGTTGCCGTCGGCTTCGATCAGGCTTTTTGCTTCGCTCATGAAGGCCTGGACCTTTGCCTCGCCGTTGACGGGCGGATAGGTCATCAGTCCACCGAAGACGAGTCCTTGGGCATCGGCGATCCGCCGCGCCAGCCGGGCCGCCGCCTCGGGAGCTCCAACGCCACAACGATCGGCGCCGGTGTTGCATTCGACGAAGACTCGAAGCGGCTTGTCCTTGCCGGCGAAATAGCCCGCAAGCCCGTCGATGACGGTCTCGCTGTCGGCGACGACGGCAAGCGCGACGCGGCCATTGAGCCGCTCCAGCCGTGCCATCTTGGCCTCGCCGAGAATGTTGTAGGTGATCAGCACATCCTGGATCCGGTCGCTGCCCTCGACCATTGCTTCGGCTTCGGTCACCTTCTGGCAGGTGATGCCAACGGCGCCGGCCTCAAGCTGAAGCTCGGCCATCTGCGGCAGCTTGTGCGTCTTGATGTGCGGGCGCACGCGAATGCCATGTTCATCGGCATAGGCCTGGAAGCGCTCGATATTGCGCTTGGCAATTTCGAGGTCGACGAGAACGGCCGGCGTTTCGATCGGCAGGGGCATCGCGGTCACTTCCTCTTCTCGCGCGGGACAACGTGTGATGAACGATTCTCACAAGAAGGAAAAGGCGTTGCCAAAGCAATCCCGGTCGTCGCCCGCAGGCACCCTCAGTCTTTCGCCAGCGATCGGCCGGTGTCGGGATCGAAGAGATGAAGGGCATCCGCCTCGATCGTGAAGGCGCGCTCTTCGCCCGACAGAACCGCACTGCGCGGTGGCAGGCAGGCGGTGATGCGCTGGTCGCCGATCCGCGCCGTGGTGACGAGTTCGGGACCGGTCAATTCGACCACCTCGACGCGTGCCTTGAACTGCGGCACCGGCTCGTCACCAGCGGCAAGTCGCAGCGCTTCCGGGCGAATACCAGCCTTGACGCGCTGGCCATCGGAGACAACGTTGCGGAGGCGTGCCGGCAGGGCGATCGCCTGGCCGTCGCCGGCGATTTTCAACCGACCTTCCACAACGGTCGCATCCAAGATGTTCATCGGCGGCGAGCCGACGAAGCCGGCGACATAGAGCGTGGCCGGGCGGTCGTAGATCTCTTCCGGCGTGCCGAGTTGCTCGATCCGCCCGTCACGCATCACCGCGATGCGGGTCGCGAGCGTCATCGCCTCGATCTGGTCGTGGGTGACGTAGACGATCGTGGTCTTCAGCATCTGGTGCAGGCGCTTGAGCTCGGTGCGCATCTCCATGCGCAGCTTGGCGTCGAGGTTGGAGAGCGGCTCGTCGAAGAGGAACACCTGCGGATTGCGCACCAGCGCCCGGCCGATGGCGACGCGCTGGCGCTGGCCGCCCGAGAGCTGGCTCGGCTTGCGGTCGAGCAGGTTCTCGATTTGCAACAGCTTTGCCGTCTCCGCCACCGCCTTTTCGCGCTCGGCCGAGGGGACCTTGCGCATTTCAAGGCCAAAGCCGATGTTCCTTGCAACGCTCATGTTCGGGTAGAGCGCATAGGACTGGAACACCATGGCGATGTCGCGATCCTTCGGATGCGCGCCGAGAATGGATCGGTCGCCGATGCGGATATCGCCGCCGCTCGGCTCCGCAAGCCCGGCGATGATGTTGAGCAGGGTCGACTTGCCGCAGCCGGAGGAGCCGAGCAGCACCAGGAACTCGCCGCTCTCGAGATCGATGTCGATGCCCTTCAGCGTCTCGACCTCGCCATAGCGCTTGTGAATGTTCTGAATGGCGAGTGCGCTCATGCGCCGGTCTCCTGAAGGTAGGACGAAAGCGGTTTGCCGTAGCTGCGCGGCAGGGTGGAAATCGCCTCCGAGGCGATGGCGACGCCGGTGCGAAGACAGGCCTCCAGAGGCATCTCGGCGGCAACGGCTGCCAGGAACCCGGCATTGAAGACGTCGCCGGCGCCGATGGTATCGACCACAGTAACCGCTGGGGCGGCGGCCGATGAAAGACGGCCTTGCGCATCGATAGCGATCGCGCCATGGGGACCACGCTTGACGACGACGATTGCGCCTTCGGGCATGTGGTTCCTGAGCTCGTGGGCTGCCTCGGTCGGGTCGGAGAGGCCCGTCAGCGTGGTCGTTTCAACCTCGTTGAACAGTGCGAGCCGGCAACGCTTGAGCCAGCCCACGGTCGCCGCGCAGTTCGTTTGCGTCCAGCCGTCGAGCGGCCAGCCGGTGTCGAGCGCGACAGCGATGTCGTGGGCATCGGCCCAGTCGAAGAAGCGGTCATAGTCCGATGTCAGCGCATCGGTCAGGAAGGCACCGGTCAACAGCGCATAACCACCGCGGAGCTTCTCGCCGTTGAGCATGGTGCGGACTTCGTCGAAGCTGAGCAGCGGCAGATGCCCACGCGTCGTGAAGAAGGTGCGCTCGCCGTCGGGATGGGTGATGCCGACGGAAAGCGTGGTCCCGACATTTTCGACCGGCCAGGACTTGGACCGCTCGGGAAAAGCCTCTTTCAACCAGGTGCCGAACTGATCGTTGCCGACATTGGCGGCGATCGCGTAGTCGACGCCGAGGGAATCCCAGGCGAGCGCGCTGTTGCCGGCGCAGCCGCCGACACGCAGCTCGTCGTGGTCGACGATGATTTCGGTTCCGGCTTTGGGCCAGGGGGCCGCCGGCCCGAGGATGAGATCGACATTGGCATTGCCGACCACGGCAAGAGGACGCATCGTTTATTCGCTCCGGGTGATCTTGGTCGAGCGCACGGGAGTGCCGGCATTCTCGACACGCGACGCCGCAAAGGCGATCATGAAGGACTGGGCGACGGGCAGCATGGCGAAGATCGCCGCCATGCCCGCGGCCGGCGCAAAGGGAATGGTGGTGACGCCTTCGATGGGCGCCTCGCCGGAGGCATCGAAGACGATGACCGGCGAGCCGGCTTCGGCGGCGGAAAGCGCCATGGCTTCTACAAGGCCGGCGGTCGGATCTGTCGCGCGGAAGAGCACAACACCGACGGATGGACCGAGCATTTCCATCGGGCCGTGGCGAAGCTGGCCGCCTTCAAGCGAGAAGCAGGGCAGGCGGGAAAGCTCGGTCAGGCCGAGGCCGATCGCTTCGGCGAGGCCTTGCAGCCGGCGGCCCGAAGTTACAACGGATCGGACGCTGTGCAGGGCTTCGAGTGCCGCCGACGTATCGGGCGATTGCGGGTTTTCCAATGCGTGAAGGGCATCGGCCGGATCATCAGCGAGGGCGGCGAGAATGGCGAGGTGCAGGGCGAAGCTGATGGTCAGGCTGCGGGTGGCGGCAAAGGCCTTTTCGGTTCCGCCAACGCCGACCAGAGAAGGCGCATTGCTGGCGAGGAAGGAACCGCCTTCAAGCGTCAGTCCGAAGGTGTGCGGCGTTGCGCCATTGGTTTCGCTGAACCAGCGCAGCACCTCGGCGCTTTCGCCGGACTGCGAGGTGATGAGGATCGTCTTGCCTTCGATGACAAGCGGCTGGCCGAGTTGTTCCGAGAGCGGCAGGGCAATGGCGTCGATGCCATGGGCGCGGTAGAGCGGCTCGACGGCGCGACCGACGGCATGCGAGCCGCCCATGCCGAGCAGCAGCAGCTTGCCGGTAGACTTCAGTGAGGCAGCGACACTGGCCGCCATCGCTGTCGCCTGGTGCACGGAGGCGATGGCGTCGGAGGCCTGACGCGCCATTTCGCGATCGATCGCGACGAGCCCGGCGGGGCGTTCCGAATTGGTCATAGCCGTCATCCTTTGACGCCGCCGCTGGTGAGCCCGGAAATGAGGGCACGCTGCATGACGAGACCGATCAACACCGGGGGCAGGGCGGCCAGCACCCCGGCTGTGGCGATCAGCCCGTAATCGGAGACACGGCCGCCGGCGAGATCGGAAATGGCAACCGTGAGGGTCTTGGCGCGCAGATCCGACGTGAAGAGCAGCGCGTAGAAGAATTCGTCCCAGGCGAGCAGGAAGGCAAAGAGCGCCGACGTCGCCATGACGGGTGCCGCGAGCGGCAGGGTGATGAGCCGGAGGATCTGGTCGAGACGGGCGCCGTCGATCATCGCGGCACTCTCGATTTCCTTCGGGATGGAATCGAAGCCGGATTTCAGCAGCCAGGTGGTGAAGGGCGCCAGAATGGTGAGATAAACAAGCGCGAGGCCGAAGACCGAGTTCAGAAGGCCGAGATAGGCAAGCCCCATATAGAGCGGCACCGCAAGCGCTACTGGCGGCAGCATGTAGGTGGCGATGACCGCATAGAGCGACCAGGAAACGTTGGATGTGCGCGATACCGCCCAGGCGGCGGGAATGGCGACCGCGATCGCCGCCAGCGTCGCCATGCCGGCAACCTTCAGGCTGTTGAAGAGCGAGGCAGTAAAGGCAGCGCCGGTGCTGTTTTCGATCGTGGACAACAGCAGGCGGTAACGCGACAGATCGATCTCGTTCGGCCACCAGTTGAGCGGCTTTGTCGAGAGGTCGGCGGCCGACGAAATGCTCATGACGAAGAGCCAGAGAATGGGGGTCAGGATGATGGCTGCCAGCAGCAGAGCTGCAGCATAGACGAAGGCGGTGAAAACCGGGTTCTGGCGTTCCATCAGGATGCTCCTGCGGCTTTGCGCACCATTGCTGCATAGGCGACGGCGAGCACGGTTACGAGCAGCGTGACGATCAGCGCCAGCGAGGCGCCCGATCCGGCACGCTGGAAGGAGAACGCTTCCTGGTAGACGAGGATCGACAGCGTGCGTGTGCTGTTTGCCGGGCCGCCGCGGGTCATCACCCAGATCAGGTCGAACACCTTGAACGCCTCGATCGTGCGCAGCACCAGTGCCACCAGCAGGGGACCCGCCAGATAGGGCATGATGACATAGCGAAAGCGATTGAGCGGACCCGCGCCATCGACGAGCGAGGCGGCGGTGATGTCACGCGGCACGGCCTGGAGTGCCGCAAGCGCGATCAGCGCAACCAGCGGAAAGTTCTTCCAGCAGTCGGCGATGATCAGCGCCGTCAGCGCCGAGCCGGGTTCGCCGAGCCAGGAGCGGTAGCTGTCGATCAGGCCGATTTGCGTCAAGGCGGCGTTGAGCGCGCCATATTCCGGATTGTAGATCAACCGCCAGAGCGTGGCGTTGACCACCGTCGGCAAAGCCCAGGGCAGGATCATCAAGGCTCTGAGAGCCGTGCGCCCGCGAAATTGTTGATTGAGCAGCAGGGCTGCGAGCACCCCGAGCACCATTTCAGCGGTGACCGAGACGACGGCGAACCAGGTCGTCGTCACGAAGGCGCGCAGGAAGTTCGAGCCGCCGAGCATCTTGGCATAGTTGGCGAGGCCGACGAACGTGCCTTCCGTGCCGACGAGCCTGGCGTCGGTGAAGGAAAGCCTGACCGTATCGATCAACGGCCAGCCGATGACGGCGATCATGACCACCAGCAGCGGCAGCATGAGCAGCCATGCGCGCGTTGTTATCCAGGTGCCGGACATAAGATGGAAACCTTCTCGGGCCTAGGGAGCCCCGTCATGCTATCGCATATTGCCCCGGATCGTCATCGACCCAAGCGAATGATGCACCAAATCAAAGTGTTAAAGCGCGTGGATGCCAGCGCTACCGCATAATTCCCGCGGTCCCCGGGCGGTTACCCGCCCGGGGCTTGGGAGGGCGGCTCAGAGGCCGCTGTTTTCGGCCGCCGTCTTCAAGGCGTCCTCAGGCGAAGCCTGGCCGAGCAGTGCTTCCTGGATCGCCTGCTGAAGCGCAGTCGAAAGTTCCTGGTATTTCGGTGTCGTCGGACGCGGATACATGGCCGCGAGGCCGAGCTTGGCGGCGCCGATCAGCTCTTCCTGGCCCTTGGTGACGCTGGCATCTTCGTAGGAAGAGGCCCAGATCGGCAGGCTGAGCTTGGCGTAGGCATTCTGCGTCTGCTGCGAGGTCATGTAGACGATGTACTTCCAGGCCTCGTCCGGGTTCTTGCTGGTCGAGGTGATGCCAAGACCCATCGAGCCGTTGACGGCGGAGACTTCGCTCTTGCCGGCAACGCCCGGCGCCGGCACGACGCCGACCTTGCCTGCAACCTTGCTTTCCTTCGGATCGTTGGCGAGGTTGTACATATAGGTCCAGTTGAGAGCGAAAGCGGCTTCGCCGTTCTGGAACACCTTGCGGACATCCTCCTCCAGAAACTCCTTGGAGTTGGGATTGGTGAGGCCCGAAGAGTAGCTCGCCACCATGTAGTTGAGCGCGTCGAGGCCGCCACCGGACGCGAAGGCCGGCTTACCGCCGTCAATGAACTTGCCGCCGTAGGCGCTGACGAGCGTGGTATAGTCGCAGATCGCGGCTTCGGCCTGCGACCAGCTCCAGGCGATCGGGGTCGCGAGCAGACCCTTGTCCTTGATCACCTTGGCCTGTTCGGCAAGCTCGTCCCAGGTCTTCGGCGGCGCCTTGATGCCGGCCTTCTCCAGGATTTCCTTGTTGTAGAACAGGTATTTGGTGTCGAGGATCCAGGGCATGCCATAGCGCTTGCCGTCATATTCGACGGTCGTCCAGGCGCCCGGCAGCACGCCGGATTTCATCTCGCCTGTGATGCGGTCGGTCACATCGACGAGCACTTTGTTGCTTGCATATTCGGCCGGCCAGATCACGTCGAAGAGCACGACGTCGTAGCCGCCGCCGGAACCCTGCGCCAGCACGGTCTTGTCGTGCAGGCCCTCATAGGGCACGAATTCGAGATTAACCTTCACGTCCGGGTTGGCCTTGGTGAAGGCCTCGGTCATGGCGCGCACATCCGCCTCGCTATAGGCGGCCTGGGCCATGAAGAGGGCGTTGAGCGTCGTTTCCGCATGCGCGTGGCCGACGAAGGAGACGCCGGCGAGGGTCGCGCAAAGCAAGGTGGTTCTTATCGATTTCAACATGATTTCCTCCAGTAACTTGAGCGTTTCAGCCTTCTTCGGCGCGCCTCTGCGATGCGCCGTATGCGAGAAGTCCGTCCGTTTCCGAGCGGCCGTCGACATATCCATCGGAGCGCCCGCAGCGGTGCTTGCCGCTGCTTTCGTTCCCCCGGAGCTCTTTTGGGCTCCTATTAAGTCAATTGTCTTGACTTATTTTTTGTTCAATATTCTAACAGTGTCAAGAGGGGTTTTTTGGATGAACGATATGCGCCTGATCCGGGCGAAGAGCGGCACCAACCAGGAGGGGACGAGCGCACACAACCGGCGCGTCATGATCGACGCGCTGCGGCTGAACGGTCAATTGTCCCGGGCGGACCTTGCCCGCGCGACGGCGCTCACGAAGCAGACGGTCTCCAACATCATCGAAGACCTGGAGCGGGACGGGCTGGTCGAATCGCTCGAGGCGGTGCGCAACGGCCGCGGGCAACCTTCGACGCCCTATCGCCTGGTGCCGGAGGGTGCTTTCGCGATCGGCCTGCAAATTGACAGGCATGTGACGCGGACCATCGCTGTCGATCTCGTCGGCCGGGTGCTCGCCCGTGGCGAGGCCAACCTGCCGGTCGGTGGGCCGGCGACAGGCGTGCGGACGATCCTCGAACTGATCGAGAAGACCCGCCGTGATCTCACGGAGATCGCGCCGCAATCGGAGGATCGCCTCGTCGGCCTTGGGGCGGCGATGCCCGGCCCCTTCGGTATCGAAGCCGACGACGACGATACCTGGATGATGGCGGCGTGGCAGAATTTTCCGTTGCTGGAGACGCTTGCGACCGGCACGGGGCTCGATGTCGGCTTGCAGAACGACGCGGCCGCGGCCGCTACTGCCGAGCGCATGGTTGGCGCTGCGCACGGTGTCGACCATGCCATCTGCATCTATCTCGGCTATGGCCTTGGCGCCGGGCTGATCCTCAACGGCGAGCTCTACCGCGGCGCCAATGGCAATGCCGGCGAGATCGGCATGATCCTCAGCCTGCCGCGTGGCGCATCGCTGGACGAACGCACGCCGCTCGAACATCGCGCTTCGATCGCCTCGCTCTGCAGGCTGCTCGACCTCGATCCCGCCGATCCTGAGCTTTACGCCCATATCGATGCGATTGCCGCCGGCCCGGACGAGCGGGTGCGGCGCTGGCTCGATGCGGCGGTCTTTGAACTACGCGCCGCCGTTCAGGCGCTCGAAACGATCTTCGACCCGCAGACGGTGATCCTGTGCGGTGGGCTTCCGCCGGGGCTCGCGCGCCTGTTGGTCGAGGCGATGATGCCGCTGCTCCCCTCGATCGCCGATCGGCGAGACCGCAGTCTCCCGCGATTGCAGATCGGTTTCACCGATCCCTGGGCGGTGGCGATCGGTGCGGCGGCAGAGCCGATCAGCCGCACGTTCGATCCGCGCTTCTCCGCGATCTTGAAAACACGAGAGCACGCCACGGTGTAATGGCGCGACCGTCAGGTTCTGGGCTCGTCCAGACGGGCAAGTTCAGCATATCCGGCGGCCAGAAAATCGAGCAGGGCGCGCACCGAAGGAAGCAAACCCCGGCGTGAGGGAAAGACCGCGTGAATGATGCCGGCCCTCGGCGCCCAGTCGGGCAGCACATCGACAAGCGTGCCATCCTTCAGGTCTTGCCGTATCACCATCTCCGGCAGTTGGCAGATGCCGACACCGCGCAGGGCGGCAAGCCGCAACGTCACCATGTCTTCGGTGGCGAGCCGCGGCCGATGGCGCACGATTGCGGTTGCGCCGCCGGGGCCCTCCAGCCGCCAGTCGTGCTCCGGGCGATCAGGGTTCCAGGCAAGGCTTGGGAAGGCGGCGAGGTCGGCCGCCATCAACGGCTTGCCGATGGACGCGAGCAGCCCCGGGCTGGCGACCAGCCGCTGCCGGCTCTCGGCAAAACGTTTGACGACAAGATCGCTTTCTTCGAGTGGCGGAAAGCGGACGCGGACGGCGATGTCGATGCCTTCGCGTAGCACGTCGGCGCGCCGGTTGGTGCTTTCGAGCACGACCTCGACCTTCGGGCATTCTGCCATGAACCGGGCGATCATTTCTGCGACCTGGAAATAGACCACAGAAGAGGGGCAACTGACATGGACCACGCCCTGTGGCTCGGATCGCATGCGCTCGATCATCTCCTGCGCCGCTTCGGCTTCCACCAGCATGGCGACGCAATGGCGGTAATATTCCCTCCCGATCTCGGTGATGACGAAATGACGCGTCGAGCGCTGCACCAGCCGCACCCCGAGCCGCTCTTCCAGAAGGCCGATGCGGCGGCTCAAACGTGAGCGCGGCATGTTCAACTTTCGGGCGGCAGCGGCAAAACCGTTCTGCTCGACCACGTCGACGAATAGCTTGAGATCGTTCAGGTCCTGCATGGGGAATTGTCCTATTTTCAGGACATTATAGCTCGATATGGCCGTCTACTGCTAGGTTTGGTGCAGGGATATCTTCTCCTCAACGCCAACCACCATGGATGGGGTGGTTGCTCAACCGAAAAGGAGCAAGACCATGACACCTGCAAACTTCAACGGACAGCGCCCGGTCATCGACCCCGATGACGCCGTGATGCTTCTGATCGACCACCAGAGCGGCCTGTTCCAGACCGTCAACGACATGCCGATGCCGAAGCTGCGCGCCCATGCGGCGGCACTCGCCAGCATGGCGACGCTGACCAAGATGCCCGTCATCACCACGGCCTCCGTGCCGCAGGGCCCGAACGGCCCGCTGATCCCGGAAATCCATGCCAATGCGCCGCATGCCAAGTACGTCGCCCGTCGCGGCGAGATCAATGCCTGGGACAACCCGGATTTCGTCGCCGCGGTGAAGGAAACCGGCCGCAAGACCCTGATCATCGCCGGCACGATCACCAGCGTCTGCATGGCCTTCCCGGCAATCAGCGCCGTCCATGATGGCTACAAGGTCTTCGTAGTTGTCGATGCTTCGGGCACCTATTCGAAGATGGCTGAGGAGATCACCCTTGCCCGTGTCGTCCAGGCCGGCGTGGTGCCGATGGATACCGCAGCAGTCGCCTCCGAGCTGCAGCGCACATGGCACCGTGACGATGCCCAGCAATGGGCGGAGATCTACACCAAGATTTTTCCGGAATATCAGTTGCTGATCGAGAGCTACCTGAAGGCGCAGCAGGTCGAAAAGGACCAGGAACAATTGGACTCGCAGCGCGGCTAAGAACGCAGGCAAGCCGTGAAACCGGTTTGCAAGCACCCACGGCAGACTGTCTGCCGTGGGTGCTTGGCTTTATCGGTCAGTGCCGGTCGAGTTCCAGGATGGTCTGGAACAGAACCTCTGCGCCACGGGCGCACTCTTCGGGCGCGGTGTATTCCGCTTCGTTGTGCGACAGCCCGTCCTTGGAAGGCACGAAGATCATTGCGGTCGGCATGATCGTCGCGATATGCGCCGCATCATGCCCGGCACCGGAAACGACGTCCGTGGCCGAATAGCCGAGCGCTTCCGCGCTGTTGCGGACGGCATCCACGATCGATGGATCGAAGACGACCGGCGCTTTAGACCAGATGCGCTTCAGTTCGGCGCGGGCGCCGGCCTTGCGAACCGCCTCCTGCAACGCACCTTCCATCTGGTCGAGGCCGGCCTCGGACGGATGGCGCATGTCGATCTGGAGTCGAACAGAACCCGGCACGACATTGCGCGAATTGGGACCGACATCGACGAAGCCGACGGTTCCGACACCGGGCGGATTTTCGCGGGCGATGTTGCGGACGGCGAGCACGATTTCGGCCGCGGCGACAAGCGCATCGTCGCGCTGCGCCATCGGCGTGCTGCCGGCATGGGCCTCGGTGCCGGTAACAGTGATATCGAACCAGCGCAGCCCCTGGATGCCGGTGACGACGCCGATCTCGGTCGCGGAGGCTTCCAGCAGCGGTCCCTGCTCGATATGCAGCTCGACGTAAGCCGCGAAGGCGGCCGGCGCGACCCGTGCTTCGCCGCGATAGCCGATGGTATCGAGCGCCGCGCCGACCGTGACGCCGTCTCGGTCGGTGAGCGCGTGCGCCGCATCGAGCGAAAGCGCGCCGGCAAAGACGCCTGATCCCATCATTGCAGGAGAAAAACGCGACCCTTCCTCGTTCGTCCAGTTGACGACCGTCAGCGGATGGCGGAGCACGGTGGAGGTTTCCTTGAGCGTGCGCAGCACCTCAAGGCCCGCAAGCACGCCGAGGATGCCATCGAACCGGCCGCCCTGCGGCTGGGTATCGAGATGGCTGCCGACGGTGATCGCCGGCAACGACATGTCTTCGCCCGGATAGGTCGCGAAGATATTGCCGATGCCGTCGATCTCGACCGTGCAGCCGAGCGCCCGGCACGCGGCGACGAACCAATCGCGGACCTCACGGTCCTCCTCTGTCAGCGTCAGGCGGGTGACCCCGCCTTTATCGGCGGCGCCGAAGCGTGCGGTCGCGACGATGTCGTTCCACAGCCGGTCGCCGTTTGTAACCGGCGTGTTGATGCGCTTGGGCTCAGTGCGCAAGGCTTCGGCGCTCATTTCGGCTGCTCCGGTGCGTCCTTGTTCAGCTTGTAGCGGAAGTCGCAATGGGAGGCACCCTGCATCACCGTCTGGGTGCGCTCCAGCGTGATGCGCGGATCGTAGCCGGTACAGAAGACGCCGTCGCGGTTGCAGGAAAGCAGGTGCCCGATATGGCCGAGCCCCATCTCGCGATAGGTTTCGGCGTAGCGACAGCGCTTCACATTGTAGTGGAATTCCTCATCCGTCGCCTTGGTCACCTCGATGACAAGCGCGTCGTCCTGCGTCCAGAGGTCCTGCAGTTCCTGGAAGGTGCGCAGGTTGGTGCCGCCAGGCGTCTTTGCCGCAAAGGTCCTGCCGGCTTCGATCGCGGCCTTGGTGATCGCCTTGTCGAGGATTGCTTGCGCGCGCTCCTCGCCGATCTCCTCGCGCATCGCCTCATAGATCGGCGCGATGATGCCGGCCTCGATGCGGCGGCGCGCGAGTATGCCGATCTCGCCATCCATTGCCGCCCGCGAGGTGGTTTCGGTGTTTTTTTTGTCCGTCTTTTCCATGGAATGCCTCCCTGTCTGCCACAGGGCAGAACAACGGCGGCAGGATACTACGTGGGCAATGCCTCTGTGTTGCAAATCTGTGCCGGAGGTATTTCGCGTCGTGCAAAAATTTTGCGCTATTCCGCGATTATGCAGGAATCAATCTTAGCCCGACCGATGCCACGCGAACTGCAGTCGCGTGGGGGCCCGGATTCGGCTGTGCGCAATCAGCGCTCGCTGCTCGAAACGAACCAGCGGTAATAGGGATTGTCCGGCTCCACGCGCATCAGCAGTTCCATGTCACGCGCCCATTCGTCGCGATAGCCGGCATAGGCGTTGAGCGAAGCCTGATAGAACAGCATTAGCCGGTTGTGGGCGTCCGCTACGGATTTCTTGAACGCCACGTCCGCTCCGACGAGCGGTGCCTTGCTGCGCAGGCCGACCACGGCTGGGAGTGTGCGCTGCAACTCGCCGGGACGAACCCAGCTTGCATATTCGATCCGCGGCTGGTCGTCGGTGACAGGCTGCGCCGATCCGGCGTAACGATCAAGTCCGGCGCGGTCGGTCATCCAGGTCGCGAGCAGGTCGGCTGCACCACCTATGCCGACTTCCTTGAACGCCGCGGCGACGGACGGGTCGGCCATGCGTTTGGTGATGCGCGCGACGTCGAGCGCCTGTGGTTCGACGGAGCCGATGAGCAGCATCTCGTGCAGTTCCGTCGACCAGAGCGAGGCATGCGGGAAACTGTCGAGGAAACTGCGCACGAGCGCGCGCGTGTACTCGTCGTTCTGGGTGGCGATCGGCAGCCATTGCGCAACAAGACCGTTTGGCGCGAGGCGCCCACGCGCCAGCTTGTAGAAGTCGGACGAATAGAGATTGACGACGCCGGCAGCCGATGGTGGTGGCGGTTCCAGCGTGATGAGATCGTAGCGCTCCGCGCTTCGCATCAGTTCGCGGCGACCGTCCGCGACACGCACTTCGAGGCGGCTATCCCCTGCCGCGTTGAAATTGCCGGCAAACAAGGTCGAGGCGCGGGCGACCGACGGCAGCAGTTCGGCGGCGACGCGTCGGTCGAGGTCGGGATAGGCGAGCAATGAGCCGGCGGTAATGCCGGTGCCAAGCCCGATGACGAGCGCCGATTTCGGCTCGCCCTTGTGGATCATGAGCGGCAAGAGCGCCTGCAGCCGCATGTAGCGCAGCGACGGCATGGCGTCGCCGGTGTTGGAGACGCCCTGGATATAGAGGCGGCGGAAGCGCCGGTCCGGCTGGCCCTGTTCGATGACGGCGACCGTCGCACCGAGGCCCTCCTCATAGGAGACGATCGTGCCGTTGCCGCGTGAGAGATTGAGCAAGGTGGCCAGCCGGTCCGATGGCACCATCACGGCGATCAGCACGGTGACGACGCCGAGCGCTGGCGCCGCAAGGCGCCAACCCTTCCAGCCGGTTGCCCCGCGGCTGGCTGCGATGACGCCGATGATGGCTGCGGCGACGGCGAGAACGGCGAAGCTTCTGACGATGCCGAACGACGGAATCAGCACGAAGCCGGTCAGGAGCGTGCCGGCGATGCCGCCGAGTGTGTTGAGCGCCAGAACGCGCCCGGTGTCGCGACCGACATGATGAGGATCGACGGCGAGCCGCAGGGCGACCGGGAAGGCGGCGCCGAGGATCAGCGTCGGGACGAAGACGATCGTGAGCGCCGCGACGAGGAAGCGTGCGCACATGCCGGCAAAGATGCTGCCAGTGATACCGGCAATGGCTGCTTCCGCGCTGGCCTGCAACGCCGTCAGCCAGGGGCCGAGCAGGGCAAGCTCGGCCAGCGCCACGAGGCCGGCCAGCGTGATGAGCAGGCCGAAGGCACTCCAGGGATCCGACAGGCGGTCGGTCCGGCGCGCAAAGAGTGCGGCGCCGAGCGCCAGCCCGGCGAGATAGGTGGCAAGCACCACCGAAAAGGCAAAGGAACGGGTGGAGATGAATTGCACGATCGCCTGCGACCAGGCGACCTCATAGCCGAGGGCGATGCCGCCGGCGATCGCGTAGAGGGGCAGCGCCAACCTTGAACCACCGGTGCCCTGCGACGGTATCGACATATCAGCTTGCGCGTCTTCGCGGATCCCGGTCGTGCTTAGCGAAAGTGCGATCGCCGCGGCGCCAAGCCCGAGGCCGGCGGCCGCAAGGCCGCTTGCCTGCACGCCGAGAGTGGGGATGAGGACGAAAGAGACCGCAAGGCAGCCGAGGATGGCGCCGAGCGTGTTGGCGGCATAGAGCCGGCCGCCCTTTGCGCCGACGCCTCCCGGCGCCCCTTTGAGCGCTCGTAACAGCAAGGGAAGGGTGCCGCCCATCAGGAAGGCGGGGGTCGCGACGATCAGGATCAGCAGGGCCCAGGCGGCGAATGCTGTGGTGTCCTCGATTGCGACGAAGAGCGGCGCGATATGGGAAAGGATGAGGGTGACGCCGGCGCCGAGCACGGCCACACCGGTTTCGAGCAGGGCATAGAGGCGGAGCGGCTGTCGGGAGCGGTCGCCAATGCGCCCGAGGGCGAAGCTGCCGAGCGCCAGGCCGAGAAAGAAGGCGCTGACCCCGGTGCTGACCGCATGGACATCAATACCGGTGATGAGCGAGAGCTGCTTGATCCAGAGAACCTGGAAGATCAGCGCCGCGGTGCCGGAGAGGAAGAGCATGAAGGCGGCGATTGCCGGCGCGACGTGTGCCCGCGGTCTCGCCAAAGGGTCTTCAATCGACTCCTCGTAGGCGATCGTTCGAGCGGGCTGAATGTTCTTCGTCATCGCGGCACGCCATTCTTAGCAAAGGTGAAAGAGAAGGCGGTGCGGGGCGCCGCCTTCTCGAGAGCGTTACTGTGCCGGCTGGGTCTTCGCCAGGATCTCGTCGATCTTCTGGTGCACGCTTTCTTCGATCTGGTCGACTGAGAAGCTTGCCGGCTTCTGGCTTGGCGGATACGCGACGAAGGTTTCGAGGAATGCCGCCGATTTCCCCACCGCTTCGGCGAAGAGATAAGCGTTTTTCGTCCGCCAGTCGTTGTACTGATCAGAGACGATATCGGCCCGCTCGTAAGGGTCCATGCGCAGGTTGAAGATCTTTGGAACGCGCAGGCAGGTGAAAGGATCCTGCCAGACGTCGAAGCCACCGGGCTTGCGCATTTCGCAGAAGACGGCTTTCCAATTGTCCCAGCGCATGCCGACGAGCTTGGCGTCGTCATTGAAGTAATAGAACTCGTTGCGCGCGCTCTTCGGCTGTTCGCCGGTGAGGTAGGGCAACTGGTTGTAGCCGTCGAGATGCACCTTGAACGTCTTGCCGCCGAGGTCGGCGCCCTTCAAGAGCCGCTCCTTGATGTCCTTGTCACCGGCTGCTGCAAGCAGTGTCGGGAACCAGTCGAGACCGGAGAACATGTCGGTGGAGACGCCGGGCTTGATCTTGCCCGGCCAGCGGACCATCGCCGGGACACGGAAGGCGCCTTCCCAGTTGCTGTCCTTCTCACTGCGGAACGGTGTGGTTGCCGCGTCCGGCCAGGAGAACTGGTTCGGGCCGTTGTCGGTTGTGTAGACGACGATGGTATTGTCGGCGATCTTCAATTCGTCGAGCAGGTCCAGAAGCTTGCCGACATCGTTGTCGTGCTCGATCATGCCATCGGCATAGTCGTTGCCGGGCATACCGCTCTGGCCCTTGTATTGGTCGCGCACATGGGTGAAGAGGTGCATGCGCGTCGTGTTCATCCAGGTGAAGAAAGGTTTCTTCGCTTCCGTCTGTTTCTTGATGAACTCTATCGCTGCGGCGGTCGTCTCGTCGTCGATCGTTTCCATGCGCTTGCTGTTGAGCGCGCCGGTGTCCTCCACCTTGCCGTCGGCGAAGGAATGCAGCACGCCGCGCGGCGCGTAGGACTTGAGGAACGCGGGATCGTCCTTCGGCCAGTAGGGCCGCTCGGGCTCCTCTTCGGCATTCAGGTGATAGAGGTTGCCGAAGAACTCGTCAAAGCCGTGGGCTGTCGGCAGGAAGCGGTCCTGGTCGCCGAGATGGTTCTTGCCGAACTGGCCGGTGGCGTAGCCGAGCGGCTTCAGCGCCTGGGCGATCGTTACGTCACGGTCTTGAATGCCGACGGGGGCACCGGGAACGCCGACCTTGGACATGCCTGTGCGCAGCACCGTCTGGCCGGTGATAAAGGTGGAGCGGCCGGCGGTGCAGCTGTTCTCAGCGTAATAGTCGGTGAACACCATGCCGTCGCGCGCGATCCGGTCGATATTCGGGGTCTTGTAACCGACGACGCCGAAGGAATAGGCGCTGATGTTGGTCTGGCCGATATCGTCGCCGAAGATCACGAGGATGTTCGGCTTGGCGGCATCCTGCGCAAAGGCCGACGGTGCCGAAGCGGTGATGGTCGACATCAGCACGGTGCCGGCGAGCGCCAGCGCTTTCGGCTTCATCGACCGCTCGACGGCGCACGCCGCGAGCCGCCCAAGCCTGGTCTTCAAATCGATACTCATTTCAAGTCTCCCTGAGGCCGCAAACAAATCGCTCTCGGAATGCAGGCAAAGTTTCGAATTTACCGATGCAATCTTCGCGGGAATGCGACCTCAGGTAAGTACGTAACAGTTACGAAGGCACGGAGGACGCGTAACGCGCCGCCTCACAGGGCTTCAGCGGTTCTGCCGCAAGGCGCTGTCGAACACCGGGTTGAGCTCGGGCAATTCATCAACCGCTTCGTCGCCGTCGTCGGAGAATTCTTCCAGCCAGCGTCGTCGCGCCGACTTCAATCCACTTCGCAGCCGGGAGAAATCTGGTCGCTCGTGGTGGAATTGCGGAGTGCCGTAGCGGCTCTTTCGGTGCCGAGCGAAAGCGACCCTCGTCTCCGGGTCGGCAAACCGGTCGAACCATTTCGCAAGCGGTACATTGCCGGTCTTGCGCGACCAACGATCGAGTGCCGCGTCCAGCCGCGCTCTGTCGTGGTCGCGGCAGGCGTCGAGAACATGGCGGAAGGCCGTCTCCTCCGACTGCGCCTTGCGCGTCATGGCCGCATCGATCCAGGTTTCCAGCCGTCCGAACAGATTGGCGGCGAACTGGATGACAATGGCGACGGCGAGAACAGTGGCCGTCGCGAAGACCCACCAGAGCCAATCGAAGGGTTCCTTTGTCGGCGGAGGAGCGGGCGGCGCGATGGCAAGCTTCGTTGCCGGCCCGGCACCGACGACCACTTCCGCGCCATCGGCCTCAGCGGTTTCGGCCTTTCCGGTCTGAGGATTGAACCACTCCAATGTGATTGCCGCCAGAGAGAAGGTGCCCGGCTCGGCAAAGACGTAGGTTGCAGTGTCCTTGCGCAGTCCCGCGGCGATCTCGCCGCGCGGCGTGCGTTCCTCGGAGAGTACCGGATCGTGCTGATAAATCTGCACGCCCTCTGGAGCCTTCAAGCTGGGCTCGGGGATCATCATCGGCGCGAGGCCGGCCGCGCGGGTGGTGACCGTGCGCACAAGCGCATCGCCCGCATGCAGGCCGGCTGGGTCGCGGTCGAATGTCTGCGTGATGGTGATTTCGCCAGCGGTGACGCCGGGCGTGCCGCCGGCACTTCCTGGTACCGCTTCCACGGTAAATTTGAGCCGTGGTACGGTAACCTTACCCTGTGTCGTTTGGCCCGGCACGGCGGCATAGCCAAAAGGGATCACGATTGTCGGCAGGGCGTAATTACCTGCCGCCTGTGGTGTGATCACATAGGTTTTGCGGATGCCGGAAAAGGCCTCGCCATCGACAGTCTCGTTGAGGTTCAAGCCGCGGTCGTCGGGCATGGTGACCACCGCACCCCGAAGATCGAACAGCGGAAACTGCGGCGGCGTCAGGAAGTAGTTCGGCACGAACACGTCGATGTCGATCTCAATCTGCTGCCCGGCATAGATCGTGCCCTTGGTCGCGAGCGTGGCGCGCGCGAAGGGGTTGGCGGCGAGCGCTTCGCCCGAAAGCCAGAGCGACAGGCCAACGAGCCAGACCAGTAACCGAGGCATTCGGGGCAAGGCACTCACGGTGTCGCCTCCTTTGCCTCGATCGCGAATTTACGCGCGAGCAGCTCGGCGGGCGAGACCTGGATGTTGCGCATCCACATGTCCGCCGTCTGTGGTCCACCCTGGATCGTCGCCTCCGTGCCTTTCTTGCCCTTTTCGTCGAACTGGACCTGGTCGGGGTCCATGCCCGCCTGTTCCTGCTGTGCGTCCTGTTCCTGCTTGTCCTTGTCGGCCTTGAATTTTTCGGCAGCCGCCAGGTTCCTTTTCGCGTCCGGCCAGTCGGGGCGGCGTTTCAATGCCTGCTTATAGACGGTGATCGCCTCTTCCGCCTTGTCGAGGTGCATCAGGGCGTTGCCCTGGTTGTAGTAGCTCTCGGCCGTATCGGTTTCGGCAAAGGCGTCGATCGCATCCTGGAAACGGCCGGCCCGGTAGAGCGCCGATCCGCGCCAGGTGGGATCGGCGAATTTTTCGGCCGCACCCTGGAAGTCGCCCTGCTCGAAGGCGCGACGGCCCTGCTGGTCCGGCGTCAGCCAGAGATCGAGGAAGCGGTTATCGGCCGCCTCCGCCCGCTCGTTGCTCATGAGCAGGCTGATGGCGAGCAGATAGACGGCCCAGCGCACGGTCCAGCCGCGCCGGAACCAGAACAGCCCGAAGACGGCGACCGGGATCGTCAGCCACCAGCCGGCATCGTGCCAGCGGGTCAGCCCCTCGGCGGTCTTTGCGGCAAAGTTGGTCTGGATGCGCCTGACGATCCAGCGCACGTCGGCATCATCAGCTGTCACGGTGGCAACCTCGGCCTTAGATGCGGACTGCAACGCCTTCAGGCTGTCGACATCCAGCTTGGAGCGAACATGACTGCCGGTCGCGTCGGTCAGGAACCCACCGTCGGCTGTCTTCACCGGGCCGCCTTCTACCGTGCCGATGCCGAGCACCATCACCGCGTTGCGGCCCTGATACTGGCTGAACGCCTGAAAGGCGGAGCGCTCGACCCCGTCGGTCATGAACAGGATCGTGCCAGGCGCGGTTTCATTGGCCAGGGCTTTCTCGACCTCCTGCAGGGCCTTTGCCGTATCTTTGCCTTCTACCGGCATGATCTGAGGCGAGAGTGCCGCGAGATAGGTCTTGACCAGTGCCGCATCGTCGCTCAGCGGCAGCACCATATGGGCGGAGCCGGCATAGGCGAAGAGCGCCGTGCGCGAACCCTTTCTGAGGCTCAAAATATCCTGGACCTTGAGCTTGACGCGTTCGAGCCGCGTCGGCGAGATGTCCGTCGCGTTCATGGTCGGGTTGAGGTCGATGGCGATCGCCAGCGGCGCGGTGTCCTCGACGAAGGGCGGGCGCTCGCGCTGCCAGGTCGGACCGGCGGCAGCAATGGCCGCAACGGCGATCAGCGCTGCGGTGATGTGTACGGGCTGGAGGCGCCGCTTGCCACCCTTCTCGATCAACAGGTGATCGAGCAAGTGCGGCGCGATCATGCCTTGCCATTGCGAGCGGACATCGCCGCGCCGGCTGACGAGGTAGACGAGCAGGGGGGCGGCGAGCAGTGCCAGCAGCCAAAGCGGTCTCAGGAAGTGGAAGTCCGCGATCATGGCGCTGCCTCCTGCCGCCGGCGGCGCTCGGCAAGCGAAGAGAGGAGCCACATGATGGCGTGGTAGGCGAGGACGATCAGCAGTGCTGCGCCAAGC
Organism: Ensifer sp. Root278; assembly: GCF_001429285.1. GTDB lineage: Bacteria > Pseudomonadota > Alphaproteobacteria > Rhizobiales > Rhizobiaceae > Ensifer. The sequence continues at coordinate 54,777 of NZ_LMJJ01000015.1, read as the reverse complement.
GGGTAGTGGAACAGTTCTATCCGCGGCCGCCAGGAGAGTGTCTTCTGGTTCGCCGGTGTCAGTTGATCGAGCAGTTCATAGATGTTCTGCAGGCCCGCCTGGTCCTGGCCGAAGAAGTAGCGGCCCTTCGTCGTCTCGGCGATACCCTGAAGGGTTACCGTATCGAGCTTCTGCTCGCCTTGCGCACTGGGGTCACCAATCCCCACGGTGTGGATCACCACGTTCCGGTCGGCGGCGATGCTGGCGGCCTTGTCGGGCGGCATCTTGCTGGCGGTGTCGTTGCCGTCGGTCAAGAGGATCATCACCTTGTCGGGCGCGGTGCTGGCGTCGAACATCTTGATCGCGAGCCCAATCGCGTCGCCGACCGCAGTGCGCGGGCCCGCCATGCCGGGCAGGCTGGCGGCCAGCATCAGCTTGACCGTCTTGTGGTCGAGCGTGAACGGCACCAGCGGATAGGGCGCGTCACCGAAGGCGATCAGGCCGAGCCGGTCGTCCGGCCGCCGGTCGATGAAGTCGGCGACAACCTTGTGCACCGCCTCGACGCGGGTCTGCAGATTGCCGGAGGGATCGCGAAAATCCCGCGTGTCCATCGACTGCGAAAGATCGATCGCCAGCATCAGGTCGCGCTGTGGCTCGGTCTTTTCGATTGGCGGCTCGACATATTGCGGCCGCGCCAGCGCCACTACGATCAGGGCCCAGCAGATGGGCGCAATCACCTTCTGGCCGAGATTGGTCCTTGGGACGACGGAGCCCTCGGTCGGCCCGAGATTGGCGGCGGCCGTAATGTCCTTGAAGAAAGGTATTCTGACGGCGGCCGATTGCTCGCGGTAGGGCGGAAGCAGCCCCCAGACGACGAAGGGCAGAGGCAGAAAGATCAGCGCCCAGGCGTGGTCAAGCACGTACATGGTGCGCCTCGATCCAGTGACGTGCCGCGGCGGCATAGGTCCGCGCTTCGGGTTCCGGGACGGCGCAGAGCGCCGCGCTGCCACGATATTCGGCTTCCTCGAAGAAACGCGCCGAGGTGATCGTGAACACCGGGCCGCCGGAATGGGCATCGAGGAAGCCGGTCCATCCCGTGCCATGGAGCCCGGCTATCGTTTCGCGCGGCCAGAGCACCAGGGCGGTGCGCTTCAAGAGGACGGGTAAAGCGACGAGCGCCTCGCCGCGGGTCGCGGACGCGGCGAGGCGTCCCTCGATTTTCTTTAGGTCGGCGAGCGCTTCGCGACGGTAACCATTGGCCTCCCAGCGCCGGTACCAGCGCCAGCATGCGAAGGCGATCAGCAGGAGTATGACGCAGCCGAGCGCCGCCCAGGCCCAGGTCTGCGGCATCATCGAGACGGGCTGAGGCATGGCGATGTCCGCGAGCTGCCGAAGGGTTGCCTCGAGCAACGGGTCTTTCGCAGGGGCGGCCGTCGCCATCGCTATCGCCTCCGTTGCCGGCTGGCGAGCTGGCCGAGCATGGTGCGCAATTGTGGCGCGACCTCCTCGGCGGCGGAAATCGGCAGCATCGGCAGGCCGAGTTCTTCCTGCCAGGCGCGCAGTGCCCGCCCGCGTTTTCTGGCAAAACTGTCGATCGCCTCGCGGACATTGCCGTGGGCGAATTGCACTTCGGCCTGAAGCAGGCCGCCGCTGAAGACGATATCGCCCTTGCGTGGCAGTTCGAGCAGGAAGGGATCGTAGATGAGAACGGAGATCACATCGTTGTGGGCCGAGAGCTTCAACAGCATGTCGCGGGTTTCGAGGCTGTAGCCGTCGAAATCGCTGATGACGATGACTAGGTGGTCGTGCCGGGCAATGTTGGCGACGGTCGTGAGGACGACGTCAAGCTGCTCCGCGCCATGCGGCGCCTGCGAACCGGCCTGCAGCGCCGTATTGTGGCGAACGATGCTGTCGGCAAGCCGGACCACCGCCTCGCGGCTGCGGTAAGGGCGCACCTCGGTAACCTCTTCGTCGCCGAAGACGAAGCCGCCGACACGATCGCCGAGCGCCAGCACGCGCCAGGCCGAGAGTGCGGCGACTTCGGCCGCCGCGACTGACTTCATCGCCCGGCGGCTGCCGAAGAACATGTTGATGCGCTGGTCGACGAGGATCAGGGCCGGCCGGTCCTTCTCTTCGTCATAGACACGGACGACCGGTTTGCCGGTGCGCGCCGTCACCCGCCAGTCGATCGCGCGGATGTCGTCGCCCGGGAGATAGTTGCGTAGCTCCTCGAAGGAGAGGCCGCGGCCGCGCATGCGTGATTCATGGCGACCGGCGAGCAGTCGCTGCACCGGCGCCTTGCGCAGGAAGGTCAGGTCTCGGGCCATGGCCTCGAGGCCGACGAGCGTGTCGACCGAGGTATAGACGCCGGTCGTATCGACCTGGCGGGGTTTTACGATGCCGCGGGAACGGGCGAGAGCCGGCAGGGATATGGCCATCGGCAAACCTCCATCCTCAGGCGACCGCGACGAGTTCGACGATACGGTCGATCACTTGGTTGGCGGTGGTGCCGCCGGCATGCGCTTCATAGGAAAGCACCAGCCGGTGGCGAAAGACGTCGTGCACGGTGGCCTGCACATCGTCGGGGGTCACGAAGTCGCGGCCGTTCAGCCAGGCGTGGGCCCGCGAAACCTTGTCGAGACCGATGACGCCGCGCGGGCTGACGCCGACCTGCAGCCATTTGGCGAGATCCTTGTCGACCTTGTCGGGGTAGCGGGTCGCCATGACGAGCGCGACGATGTAGTTCTCGATCGCTTCGGAAACGGTGATCGCCGAAATCTCCTGGCGCGCTGTGAACACTGAATCCTGGGCGAGTTTTTCCGTCGCGTGATTGTTGGATTTTTCGTGGATTTCCTCGGAACGTACGAGCCGCATGATGTCGGCTTCCGACGTGGCGTCGGGATAATCCACCTGGATATGCATGAGGAAGCGGTCGAGCTGTGCCTCTGGCAAGGGATAGGTGCCTTCCTGCTCGATCGGGTTCTGGGTCGCCATCACCAGGAACAGATCCGGCAGCGTGTGGCTCTTGCCACCGATGGTGACCTGGCGCTCCTCCATCGCCTCGAGCAGGGCCGATTGCACCTTCGCCGGCGCACGGTTCACCTCGTCCGCGAGGATGAGGTTGGCGAAGATAGGGCCTTCCTGAAAACGAAACTCGCCTTTGCCGCCGTCGGAAAAATAGATCTCCGACCCGGTGATGTCGGCGGGCAGGAGGTCGGGCGTGAACTGGATGCGCGACAGCTCCGCGTCGAGGTTCTTCGCCATGCTCTTGATGGCCCGGGTCTTGGCGAGCCCCGGCAGGCCTTCGACGAGCAAGTGGCCGTTGCTAAGCAAGCCCAGCAGCAACCGCTCGATCATGCCTTCCTGGCCGATGATCGCATCGCCGATGCGCTTGCCGAGTTGCTCGATATCGTCGCGTGCACCCATGAATTCCTGCTCCCTCTGCCTCTCCGGCAGCATCAGTCATCATGAAATTTTGGCAGAGCTTATTGTTAAATCAGGCCAATTGGAAAGAACGTAACAGTAACGAAGACCCCCGCAAGGACCACATTTGGCCGATTTTCATCGTGGCCACGAGGTTTTGTTTGCCATCGTAACGGTTACGTACTTTGGGCCGGCGAGGAATGGCGTTAGCTTGGACCGGTTTGGTGGTCGAACCCGCCACCTTCGGGAGATGGAAACCGCATGCAAGTTTCGCCGAAGATACCGCTTCTCAACGAAACGCCGGCAGCAATCAGCGCGCGCGAGCCGATCTGGATCGAAGGTGGCACCTTCGTCATGGGGTCGGACAAGCACTATCCGGAGGAAGCGCCGGCGCATCCGGTCAAAGTGGACGGCTTCTGGATCGACGTGGCGCCGGTGACCAACCGGCAGTTCGCCGCTTTCGTCGAGGCGACCGGCTACGTCACCGAGGCGGAGAAGACCCCGGACCCCAAGGATTATCCCGGCGCCCTGCCGGAGATGATGCGCGCCGGCTCGGTGATCTTCGATCCGCCGAAGCGGATTACCAGCAACAGCCCGTCGCAATGGTGGAACTTCAAGTTCGGTGCCGATTGGCGGCGGCCCTATGGGCGGCAGAGCAATATCCGCGGCAAGTTCGATCATCCGGTCGTCCAGGTCTCCTATCTGGATGCCAGGGCCTATGCGGAATGGGCGGGCAAGGACTTGCCGACGGAGGCGGAATGGGAGTTCGCGGCAAAGGGCGGGCTTGAGGGCGCGGAATTTGCCTGGGGTGACGAACTGGTGCCGGAGGGGCGTTTCATGGCGAACACCTGGCATGGCATGTTCCCGACGGAAAATCTCAGACCCGACGGCTTCGAACGGACCTCTCCGGTCGCAAGTTTCCCACCGAACGGCTACGGCCTCTACGATATGATCGGCAATGTCTGGGAATGGACGAGCGACTTCTGGTCGACCAACCATCCGGCGCCGGCGCAAAAGAGCTGCTGTATCCCTTCCAATCCGCGCGGCGGCGACAGGGAAGCAAGCTTCGATCCGAGACAACCAACGATCCACATCGCCCGCCGGGTGGTGAAGGGCGGCTCGCATCTCTGCGCGCCCAACTATTGCCGCCGCTACCGGCCGGCGGCGCGCCATGCGCATGAGGAAAACGCGGCGACCACCCATATCGGGTTCCGCTGTATTCGGCGGCCCTGACCCTGCCAGGGGTTTCAAATCGTTCCCGCAAGGAGGATGCGTGATGACGGCAATTGCGATGCGATCCAATTCCACGCCGAGCCGGCGCCGTTCGCGGCTCGTCGGTCTCCTGTTCCTGCTTTCCACGGCGTTCGCCGCTCCGGGCGCCGTCGTCGCGGCCGATGCGCCCGCCGACAATCTTCCGTCCTGGAATGATGGCGAGGCAAAGACGGCCATCGTTGATTTCGTCACGCGCGTGACCAGCGAGAACGGGGCGGATTTCGTGGCGCCGGAGGAACGGATCGCCGTCTTCGACAATGACGGCACGCTCTGGACCGAGCAGCCGAACTATTTCCAGGGCATGTTCGCTGTGGATCGCGTCAAGGCGATGGCGCCGGAACATCCGGAGTGGAAGGATAAGGAGCCATTCGCATCGCTGCTCAAGGGCGACATGGCGGGTGTCGCCGCCTCGGGCGAGAAGGGCATCGTCGAACTCGTGATGGCGACCCATGCCCGCATGACGACGGATGCGTTTACCAAAACGGTCAAGGACTGGTTTGCGACCGCCAAACATCCGCGCTTCAACCGTCCCTACAACGAGATCACCTATCTGCCGATGCGTGAGCTGCTCGATTATCTCCGGGCAAACGGTTTCAAGACCTACATCGTCTCCGGCGGCGGCATCGAATTCATGCGGCCGATGACCGAACAGATGTACGGTATCCCGCCCGAACAGGTCGTCGGCAGCAGCATCACAACGAAGTATGACCTCGACGGCGATACGCCGGTGCTGACACGCGAGCCCAAGATCGACTTCATCGACGACGGCCCGGGCAAACCCGTCGGCATCAACACGTTCATCGGCCGGCGGCCGATCTTTGCGGCCGGCAACTCCGACGGCGACTATGAGATGCTGCGCTGGGTAACAGCGGGCTCCGGTCCACGCTTCGGCCTGATCGTGCACCATACGGACGGCGAGCGCGAATGGGCCTATGACCGGCAATCGCCCGTCGGCAAGCTGGACAAGGCGCTGACCGAAGCCGAACAGAGAAACTGGCTGCTGGTCGATATGAAACAGGACTGGCGCAAGATCTATACTTTCGACAAGTAAGGAGCGGACAATCAGCCCCTTTGGTTGCGCGCCCATGTAGGTCGACTTCGCCTGCGACGTTCCGGCCGACGGATTCTAGTCTTTGAGGAGTTCCGGAGACGATGACCTACGGTTCGACAAAGGCGTCCAAACCGGTCTGTCATCGATAGGGATCGCCTTGGCGATACCGGGACCTGCTGAGGCATAAAGCTTGTCATATCCAAGGACGAAACTCGGATGATCATATCGTCGGCGTCAAGACTATCGGGGCAAAGTTACTGTTACGTACTTCCGAAACGGAGCGTCTGTTGTCACCTTAACCATCGAGGGAGAGGTCCGGTCCGGCTGCCAGTTTTGGTTGAGCGCTCGGCGGGCTGATGTGTCGTCACGGTCCCGGAGAAAATGATCCTTGAGAAATGGTGCACCAGCGTATCGGGCTGGCGGCAAGGTCATCGATTGTCGATCAGGCGGGTAGAAAACAATGCCCAACGCGGCCGTACAGCGCGGACTTCTGAAGCTCATGCTGAAGCTTCCGGCGTTGCGCGGTCAACTGCAACTGCTGAGCGTCAAGAACCTTTCTCTTTCCAACCTCTGCGAGGCCTATGAAGAGGCGAGCTCCATGCTCGACCGGCAACGTAAACTCGATCCGCTGGATCATTCGATGATCTCGGAGTATGAATTGATCTGTCGCGAGATCGAAGAAGAGGTAATTTCCATCTGTATCATCGATTCAGGCCGCGAACCTAATCCATTGTGATTAACAAATAGCCTTATCGGGTTCATACATTTCATGTAAAGCCCTTGAAAATTCTGTGGGATTTTCAAAAGGTTCTTGCTCTATTTTGAAATGACTCATTTCCTTCGTGAAAATGTTTTGTGATGGCGCAATATTTTGCTTTTCGCCACTGCGGCTCTCGTCTAGAGTTCGTCTCGCGTTTGCACTCTCTTTGGGGTTGTGGGCAGTTGGGAGCGCATCATGGAAGCCAGAAATGCGGGTCAAGCAGCTCATTGTGCCGTTGCCGAATGTGACGCACGCCCTGCACTTGATCGTATTCTTGCCGATAATCAGTTTCATGCCACTGAGCGCCACCGGAAACTCCTGCGCTACCTGGTCGATGAATTCTTCGCTGGCCGCTCGGGGCAGGTCAAAGCCTATACCATCGCGATCGACGTTTTCGGTCGGCCGGCTTCCTTTGATCCGGCAACCGATCCGATCGTGCGTGTCGAAGCCTCGCGCCTGCGCGCCGCGCTGACGCAATATTACGAGACCGTCGGCGATAAGGCGGGGCTTCGCATCGAGCTTCCCAAGGGCAACTACGTTCCGCATTTCGTGGTGAGCGACCGCTCACCGGACGCGTCGGAAATCGCAACGGCTCTCAAGGCGTCGGCGAGTGAGCTGGAGGAACTGGTCGACGTCGCTTCCGCCATCGTCCAGCCGAAGCGTCGACCGTTCGGTCTGATCGCCGTCGCTGTCGCAGGGACGGCGGCAATGGCCGGGGCTTTCTATCTCTCCGTCGTCGAGCGCCTCCCGTGGCAACCGGTGCTTTCCGCCAAGCCGACGATCGTCATCGACGTTCCGGCGGCCAGCGGAGCCGGTGCCGAAGAGCAGAGGAGGGCGGGCGACTATCTGGTCCACGCGCTGTCGCAGTTCTCCGCGGTGCGCACTTTGGCGCAAGCGCCGGCGCCGGGCGTCGATGTTGCATCGGTCACCGGCTGGGTCGCGTCGGCACCGCCGGTGAAGCTGCAGGGGAGCAAGGAGTACCGGCTCTCGGTCGCTTACAGCGCTGACGTCAAGGAGCATCAGATCTCGTGGCAGGTTGTCGATGCGCAAAGCAACGAGGCGCTCCGAGCGGGTACGGCGAAAGCCGATATCGACAGCGGTGACGCACGAGCAGTTCAGGAAAAACTGCTGGCTCGGCTCGCCCGATCGCTCGCCGGCGAGGAAGGTGTCATCGTCAGCCTTGAGGCGGCGCGGCAGCTCGTGTCACCGTCGATCGGCTACGGTTGCGTGCTTCTTGCCGATGTCGCGCTGGCGCGGATCGACCCGGAAGGATTGGCTTCGGCACATGCCTGCCTGGAGCAATCGGTGACCTATCAGGCGACAGACCCTGACGTCCTTGCCAGCCTGGCCACGGTGCTGGTGGCGACCGGCGAGGCAAGCGCCTCGCCGACGGTGGCGGCGCGGGCGGTGAAGCTCGCTGATAAGGCCGTAGCTCTCGCACCGCAATCGAGCCAGAGCTACATCGCTCAGATGCAGGCGCGCTTCGCCTCAGGCGACACGGAGGCCGCGTTCATGTCCGGTCGCCGCGCCGTTGCGCTCAATCCGCTCGATGATGCCATTCCCGCTCGGCTCGGTCTGCTGCTCTTCGTCAGCGGGCAATATTCGGAGGGCGTGAGTCTTGCGCGGGTGGCGGAAATGGGCTGCGAATATGTGCACCACGACGCGGCGCTCACGCTGGCGCTCGAAGACTACCGAAACGGCAAATACCGCGAAGCACTGACGCGTGCGCGCCAGCTCGCCAATCCCGCCGACACTGCCGTCAACCTCCTGCGGATGGCGGCGGCAGGTCAACTCGGCCTGACGAGAGAGGCCACGAGTGCTCTTGACGGCTTACAGCGGAACAAGGCTGGCTCGATGCGGTCGATTGAAAGCGAACTCGCCGCGCGTGGTTACACGCCCGAACTGATCGCGCTTCTCGATGATGGTCTTGGCAAGGCCGGCGTCCGCCTCGCCAGCCTGCACTGATCGCGCGCGAGGCGTGGTTTTCAGTTCTCGGCGGCCACCCGCACGACCAGCTTGCCGAAGTTGCGGCCTTCGAGGAGCCCGATGAAGGCATTCGGGGCGTTCTCGATGCCATCGACAACGTCCTCCTTGTAGCGAACCTCGCCGCTGGCGATCCAGCCTGCCATCTCCTGGTAGAAAACCGGACGCTGATCGGCGAATTCGCGCTGGATGAAGCCCCTGATCAGCAGGCTCCTGCTCAGAACTTCCCGCATGACGCCCGGCAGCCTGTCGCCACCAGCTTGCGGACCGCCGGCTTGGTTGTATTGCGCAATCAGGCCGCAAACGGGCACGCGGGCGAAGTCGTTCAGCAGCGGAAAAACCGCGTCCCAGACATGGCCGCCGACATTCTCGAAATAGACGTCGATGCCTTTGGGGCAGGCCGCGGCGAGCTGCTCGGCGAAATCCGGTGCACGGTGATCGATCACCGCATCGAAGCCGAGCACGTCGCGAACGAAAGCGCATTTGTCCGCACCGCCCGCAATGCCGACCGCGCGCGCCCCCTTGATGCGGGCGATCTGGCCGACAGCCGAGCCGACGGCGCCGCTTGCGGCGGCCACGACGACTGTCTCGCCCGGCTTCGGCTTGCCGATCGTCAGCAGTCCTGCATAGGCGGTGAAACCGGGCATGCCGAGAATGCCGAGCGCGGTCGACAGAGGTGCCGCCGACGGATCGAGCTTGCGCAGGTCTGCGCCGCGCGACAGCGCATAGCTCTGCCAGCCGGAATGGGAGAGCACGAAATCACCGTCGCTGAAATCCGGGTGGCGCGAGCGCACGACGCGGGCAACCGTGCCGCCCTCCATAACCGCGCCGATCTCCACCGGCTTGGCATAGGACCGGCCGGTGTTCATGCGCCCGCGCATGTAGGGATCGAGCGAGAGGTAGAGGATTTTGAGCAGAACCTCGCCTTCGGCCGGCTCCGGTATTGCCGTCTCGACGATGCGGAAGTCGCTCGGCGTCGGTCGCCCCGATGGCCGGGCGGCCAGCAGAACCTGGGTGTTCGTGCTCATTGTCTTTCCTTCCTTATGCATGGCCGGATCTGCGCCGGGGTGCCATCCGACGGACGCTCGATTAGAGCATGTTGTGGCATGAAACCGAACGGAGGCCTACCGGCGCGTTCGGACGCCAAAATGGCGCCGCGGGCCCGGCCCTAAAGGGCGAGCCCGCGGCAACTCCCGCAAAAGCGTTCGATCAGGCGGCGTCAATCGCCTGCTTGATGTCGGCGATAATATCGTCCGGATGCTCGATGCCGATCGAGAGCCGGACATAGCCCGGCGTTACGCCGGTCTTCAGCTGGTCGTCCTCGGTAAGCTGCGAATGCGTCGTCGTCGCCGGGTGGATGGCAAGCGAGCGCGCGTCGCCGATATTGGCGACGTGGTAGAGCAGCTTCAGCCCGTCGATGAGACGGCGTCCCGCCTCTCGTCCATCCTTCAGTTCGAAGCCGACCAGGGCTCCATAGTGTCCATTCCGGAGATACTTCTCGGCGCGAGCCTTCGCTTCGCCCTTCTGGAATTTTGGAAAGATCACGCGCGCCACTTTCGGGTGGGTGCGGAGGAACTCGGCCACCTTGATCGCATTCTCGTTATGCTGGCGGATTCTGAGCGGCAGCGTCTCCAGGCCCTGGATGAACTGGAATGCGTTCAACGGACTGATGGCGGCGCCGAGGTCGCGCAAAAGCACCGCGCGGGCGCGCAGAATATAGGGATGGAAGGCGATCGCCTCGGCCTTTTCGAGCCAGGTCTTGCCCTGGTAGCTCGGGTCCGGCTCATGCAGGTTCGGGTGCCGCGTCTCATGGTCGTGCCAGGGGAAGCGGCCACTGTCGATGATCGCGCCGCCGATCGAAGTGCCGTGACCGCCGATATATTTCGTCGTGGAGTAGACGACCACTGCGGCGCCGTGATCGAAGGGGCGGATCGTCAGCGGTGCGGCCGTGTTGTCGACGATCAGCGGAATGCCGAAGCGCAAGCCGACTTCGGCCACTTCGGCGATCGGAAAGACCTCGAGCTTCGGGTTCGGCAGGGACTCGGCATAGTAGGCGCGCGTCCTGTCGTCCGTTGCCCGGGCAAAGGCCCCCGGGTCGGCGGCATCGACGAAGCGCACCTCGATGCCGAAGCTTTTGAGGGTCGCGGCAAAGAGCGCCCAGGTGCCGCCATAGAGGCCGGCGGCGCTGACGATGTTGTCGCCGGCACGGGCAAGGTTCAGCAGCGCGAAGGCCGATGCCGCTTGGCCGGAACCGAGCGCCAGTGCTGCTGCGCCACCTTCGATTTCCGCCAGCCGCTGCTCGAACGCATCCTGGGTCGGATTGGAGACACGGGTGTAGAGATGCCCGGGAGCCTCCAGCGCAAAGAGCTTGTCGGCGCCATCGGTGCCCGGCAGCTGATAGGAGGTCGTCTGATAGATCGGAACGGCGACGGCGCCGCTTGCCGGATCGAAGCGATAGCTGCCGCCATGGAGCGCCAGCGTTTCCGGATGCAGCCGTCCGCCGGGCTCGCGCAGCCCTGTCGGTGCCTTGATCTCGGCTGCTGGTTCTTCCGGCTTCTGATGGATCGTCATGCCATTTCTCCTTGGTTCTCAGGTTGATCGGCGCTGTCCGGTCGATCAGGCGGGCACGGCCGCCTTCTGCTGCTCCAGCAGGTCTGCATGGTGCTCGGCGGCGACATCGGGGTGCGAGCGCAGCCGGGATTTCAGCACGTTGCGGCCGACCTCGTGGAAGAGCGGGTTCTGCGGATCCTGGGTGACGCCGCGGACCTCGGCCGCAAGCGCCGGCGGCAGGTCGAGCACCGGGATGGTGGAGGCGAGGTTGGCGCCGAGGAAGAAGGCGACGGAAAGCCGGTCGCCGCCTGCAGGTGGCGTAACCACCCGGTGGATATTGGCGAGCAGATAGCCGTTCGACGCCAGTTCCAGGAGTTCGCCGACATTGATGACGAAGGTGCCGCGCTTCGGCGGCGCGTCGATCCAGCCGCCCTTGCCGTCATCGACCTGCAAACCGCCGACCACGTCCTGCAGCAGGATGGTGACGAAACCGCCGTCCTTGTGGGCGCCCACCCCCTGGTCGCTTTCCGTCTTGTCGCGGCCGGGATAGCGGATGATCTTCAGGAGCTGGTTGGGGCCATCGCGGTAGATCGGCCCGAAGACATCTGGCTGCTGGCCGAGCGCTTCGGAGAAAATCTCGATCAGTCGGATACCGAGCCCGGTGACGGCGTCTATGTAGGCGAGGATCGCCAGCTTCAACTCGGGCAGAGCTTGCGGGAACTGGTTGGGGCCGACCAGCCGCTTCCACGGTGCATCCTCGGGCTTGACCTCAAGGCTCTGGCGCTCGGGGCCGAAATCGACCTGTTCGCGCCAGTCCTGGGTGCCGCGGGTATATTCGAGCCCGGCGCGATTGTAGCCGCGAAAATGCGGCGACTTGCGCATCTCGATTGCCAGCTTGTCATCCTCAGACAGTGCGAAGAAACGCCGCGAAAGCGAAAGGATACCGTCGATCTGTTCCTGCGGAATCCCGTGGCCTTCGAGATAGAAGAAGCCCACCGAGCGGGCAACGCTGCGCAATTCGTCGAGCGCCGTCGCCCGCTCGGGGTGGCCCGCCGCAAAGCGCGAAAGGTCGAGGACGGGTAGGGTAGGGGTGGTCTGGCTCAAGATCGTCTCCGTTGTTTCGTTAGGCGTGCCGCTGGCTGCCGAAACCCGCGGATTAAGCGGAGCGAGCAGGGGCACATCGAAGGACTTCGGGTGAGGCCGGCGGATGCGGCAGCAGCCGCAGTGCCTATTGGCCGCAAGGGGGTGCTGCGCGACAAAACGCTGGTCGTTGAACGGCGTTGGCTCATGGCATCCCCGCTTGTGTCGAGTGGTTCAAGCCTAACCGGCGGCGCTGATTATTCAATAATATCTATGGAAATTATGGACTAAATTCTGAGCGTCAGGCGAAGCAAACATTCGAACGGGCCGAGGTTCCGGGGAAATTCCGTCCGTCCCCTTCCATCTCGCCCTGGCGAGCGTGCCCTCGCGTGGAAATTGAAATACCGACGACTGCCCGGTGACGCAGCGGCGGAGCTGCAATGCCGTCACCTTAAGCCGCGCCGTGCACATCGCAGCAGGCGAACTCGCTTGCAGGCGGAAAATGAAAAGCCCCGTTTTGCTTTTCTGCAAAACAGGGCGTTGTAACGATTGGGTTGATCAGATCATTCCATCGTTCCGGAAGACGGAGGACGATCCTTCACGGCTGCGCAATTCTGGACGCAGAACACCCGAACTTGCTGGCCTCAGCAGCGGCCGAGGCTCGGTCGCGTCAGCAGTTCGTTGGTCAGATGTGCGCGCTTGTCTCCCCATTCCTCTGCCTCCTTGAGCAGCGATGCGAGCGCCAGCTCGAGACAGTATTGCACACCTTCGACATTGAGGGTCTTGGCGGAGTCTCGCGCATAGGTGACAAGGCGAGCCAATGCCAGTAGCTCCTTCTCCTTGTCTTCCGGTTCCACCGGTACAGCAAATGAAGACAGCATGATTTTCCCCAGCTCCCTATGGATCAGCCAGATCCAGTTCAGCGTGACCAATCATAGCGTGACTGCGCGGCAGTGCGCGTGACATGAGCGTGACACACGTTGTATGGGAAAACCGCGCGCTTAAGATGAGGCGTCAGGTTGACCGGACAACCTCTTCCACATGCTGGTAGAATTGAATTCCCAGTCTCGCACCACAACCGTTCGTTGGTTCGGCGCGTTGTGCAGTGCGTCGAGCAGAAGCAGCGCATCGATACGTTTCTGATCGACGAATTCGGCGGCAAGCAGGTCTGCGAGACACGTGCGGTCTGTACCGGCGGGAAGGCGTGCGCGCTCGACAACCGCGGCCCAGGTGCGCTCCTTGTAGAAGACGCCGGCTGCCGCGGCGCGGACCGCCGCCACCGCTTCAACAGAAAGCAGCTGGCGATCCGCCAGGCGTCTGAGGGTCACGTCCACATTGACGAGCGGCAAGGTCAGCGGCAGGTATCCAAGCTCAGCCGGACTATGGATCAGGGCGACATCGGCATCGTCCACTCGCTCGCCTTGCGCATATTGCCGATAGATCTCGCCGATGCCCGTCATGCCGAAGGGAGCGCATTCGGCAGCGCGAAGCGCGCCCATGCTGGCTGCCCCGAAAACCTGAACGCCTTGCGTCAGTGCGTAGAGGATCTCCTTGTGCCAGACCGGCGCGACCTGTTCAAAGTTGCCGTCGATCAGACCGATAGCCGTTGCACCACGCTTGGTCGCGCGGAGAATGTCGCCCTGCATGGCAGGCGGCTGGAGCGTGATGGCGGCGCCCGCAACGCGGCGCGCGTCCGGCAGGGTCGGCCCGACGAAGACGATCTTCATCCGACCTCCAGTGCGCGTGCCAGCGCCCGCTCTCCGAAACGGCGCTTGCGCAGCCCATCGGGGTTTTCCAGGCCCGGAACGAGAACCTTGACGGCAGAGAACGGCACGGCCCCTTCTTCCACCAGCGGTACGACCACAACCGAGCGGATACGCGCCTCCCTGAGCCGCTGCATCAAGAAGCGCAGCAGCGCGGGCAGTCCGCCCTCGGCACCTGTGGGGATCGTCGTTTTCCGTTGCGGGACCGCCTCGAACAGGCGCCGCGTCTCGCCCGGAAGGGGGCGGATAAAGGTCTCGGGAAAGACGTCGTCGCGGGCGCCGCTGATATAGGTGAGCCTTGACTGGGCCGCCTCCGTCACGGCGCGGATGGCGGCTCTGCGCGCCACCAGGTGCGCACCGTGGCCGATTGTCACGTCGTGGTACCGAGGTTGCCGCGCGGTCAGAATGCCAGCATCGGCAAGTGTCGCCGCATAACAGGGGACGGCGACGTCGCTGGTCATGTCGAAGAGACGCAGGTTCAGGCCGCAAGCCGTGATCTGCCGCGCCATCTGGTCGAGGAGCGGGTCCTCGAACGATGCCGGATCAATGCACGTCGCGAGCTTTCCGCTTAGCGGCAGCAGGCGCCAGAGCGTTTCGGCGTCGCGCTCGATCCGCTCGAGCAAGCCATGCAGGATGGCTTCGGTCTCGGTGTTGCCGGAGGCAAGGCCATCGGAGGATTGCCAGTATCGGCAGCCCTCGATGGTTCGGTCGAGGGTGGTCGCATGAAGCGGCGCCCATGTGGTAGTTCCGTCTGCGAGATCGAATCCGCGAAGCCAGGCGACCGTCTCATCGTCGCCGAGATCGGGCTCGCCCGTCGCGACCAGACCGGGAAGCGTCAACGCCCGATCGCCGCTTTCGCACAATGCCCGCCGCGTCGCCATTCTGGTCGGCACTGCCGGCGCGCAGGCAACGGCGCGTTCGATCGCCTCCATGGCGGCCGAAACCTTGGCGTCGTTGTCGGTGATGCCTTTTCCTTGATTGATGACGATCGACCGCGCGTTCGGGGATATGGCGCTCCAGACCGGGATCCCGATCTTGTCGAGCCCGGTCAGGCGCGCAAGCCTGCTGACGCCGAATGTCGGCAAAAGCGGCTCGATGCGCCGAAGGGTCTCTTCGGACGGACAGGCACGATCGCTGTATGAAAGCATACCGGCCGTCGGATAACCGAAGCAATCATCCGACGGCCGATCAATTCCGGTGACTTGCGCCACGTGTCGGCGCTAGCCGTCCATGAACCCGCCGGAAACCGAACCGGACGAGGCCGCCACCACAGCGAGGTTCACGCCCTTGTGCACCGTTGCGCCACCGTTGACGCGCAGATCGTTGGCCGCTGCCAGCGGCCCCTGCGTCGGCGTCGGAATTTGCGTCACCGTTCCCGCGTCCAGATCCGCCATCCAGAGCCTGTCGTCGCCCGCCACGCCAATTACCACCACTTTCGCCATTTACCCCTCCTGGCTTTCGCTGAATGAAGACGTCAGAAACCTGCCTTGCGCAGGCCCTCGCAATAGTGGACTCGCTGCCACTCTTCCCTGAAGGGAACGATGGCCATCCATTTGTCGAGATCAAAATCCGGATGTACGTCGAATGTCTTGCGGACGAATTGGCGGGCCTTTTTCCTGTTGCCAAGCATGCCCCAACTCGCCGCCGACAACCGGTCTGCAGGCGTCGGATCGCGCATACGCTCGATATAGGCGATCGCCTGCTCGTACTGGCCAAGCGAATAGCTGGCGCCGGCTGCAGTCCAGAAATATTCATCCGGTGCGATCGGGTTGAGGTCGAGTGCCGCCTGGATCTTGCGTAGACCACCTTCCGGACGCGAGGCCTGCACCAGCGTGTCGGCATAGCTCGCGATCACGTTGGCATGCTGCGGGCTGAGCGCCTCCGCCTTGTCATGGTATTCCATGCTCTCATCGAATTGTCTCAGATAGAGCTTGACGACACCGAGCTCGCGATAGCCCGTTGCCAGCGTGTCATCGGCCCCCACCGCGTCGCGCGCATGCCTTTCCGCAAGCGCCAGCAACTCGCTGTCACCACGCGCCGTCAACAGCCACTCGAAGAAGTAGCTGCGCGCCAGCCCGCTCATCGCCGGCGCAAAGTCGGAATTCTCGTACAGCGATTCACGGAAACTCTTGCGAGCGCGCCGCACTTCCGGAAGGTTCAGCTGCTTGAGATAGCGCTGCCCCAGTAGGAAGCTGCGATAGGAGCCGACATTGGTTTCGTAGGTCTTGCGATGCGCCTCGTTGCGTTCCACCTGGCTGGCGATGGCATAGGCGATCTGGCGTGCGATCTCTCGCCTGGAGGTCATCAGTCCGTCGCCGTCGAGGTTGAAGCGGTCAGCCCAGATCACTTCGTCATTGGCAAAAAAGATCAGCTGCGTGAATAGCGTCAGCCGGCTGCCCTCGTCCGTCAGGCGAGTGTCGAGGATGTAGCTGATGGCGTGCTTCTGGTAGGTGTTTGCCTTGTCGGCCTGGAGGCTGATCTGCGCGGCCGTGTAGGGGGCGATGACCGAAACCGAACGAAGCGCGCAAAGGCCGATGGTGACGTCCTCGATCAAGGCGCCAGCAAACTGGGTGGCGGGACTGTCGATCGCTCCGTTGCTCGGCGGCAGCAGCACGACGCGCGGCGGACGCAAGTCCGCGGCCGCCTCGGAGGCCGGCGCAAAGATCGTCGAGGCTGGCCGCCATTCCGCGATCGCCGGAACGGCCGGCGCATTGCTGTGTGCAAGTGCTCTCGCTTCCAGGTGATTGCCTTCCAGCTGAAACACCTGGGTCAGGATCTTGCGCACCTCCTCGTCGAGCGGATTGCGCTCGAGGAGCCGCGCTGCCGCGGCCTTGACCAGCTTGCGATGACTCTTCGCCGCTTCCGGCGCGGCTGCGATGAGACTTTCGCGCAAGAGCGTCATGTGTTCGCCGCGCTGCCGTTCGATCCAGCCGTGCAGCGCTTGCCCCTGGGACTTCAGGTCCTTGAGAAAGTCCTCCTGGAATGTCGATGCTGCCAGTTGGAAGCGGTTGAGCGCATCGCCCGGATCACGACTGATTTCGTCCAGGTCGCTCTGCAGTCGATCGACGTCGAGTCCGACCGACGATGGAGAGAAGCTCAGGAAATGACAGCCGAGTTCGTCCTGCCGTGCACTAATCCGGGAGATCGTCTTGCGCAGATTGACGAAGGCCTGACTGGGAACGACTTCGTCCCACAACAGCTTGGCGATGTCGTTTCTCGATTGTTCGCGATATCCGCCGACGATCAGATAGCAAAGGATAAGCAGACCCTTCTCCGGGAACGTCACTTCGCGCCCGTCCTTATCGACGAGACGCAAGCGCCCGAGGGTCTGCAGTCTGAATGTCATCCGGTCATTCCTGTCGGGTGCACACGATTATCCGTGCAGATCCTGGGCGTGGCTGGTTCCTGTACGGGTGCTCTCCGTCTCGGGCGTCTGGGCGACGGCGGCGACGAGCGAGATGATCTTCTTGCGCAGCACCGGATCGGTGATCTTCAGGAAGGCGCGGTTGAGAGCGATGCCTTCCTTCGACGAAACGAAAGAGGAGATTTCGCTCGGCTCGCGCGTCGTGTCGCCGTTGCGGGCAGCGGCGTCGTCGCCTTCCTGGAAGAAGAAGCTTGGATGCACGCCGAGGATATCGGCGATCGCCTGGAGGCGGCTGGCGCCGATGCGGTTGGTGCCTTTTTCGTACTTTTGAACCTGCTGGAATGTGATCCCGAGACCGTCGGCCAGCTTTTCCTGGCTCAACCCGGCCATCAACCGACGCATCCTGACGCGGGAACCGACAAAGACATCAATCTGGCTGGGGGCTTTTGTGTTCACTTGTATTTCCTCCGCACGTAGGAATGGTCAAATCATACATATGAGTTTGCTTGAATAAATCCCCTGATGCAATCACCACGGGCTAAAACGCGGAGATTTGCGGCGCCGTCCCGGTTTTCCAGGGGATGGGCCGGGCGATGCTGCCGTCACCGGGGCGCAAGCGCGCGAATTGTGGCGGGTCGCGTGCGTCACGTTGTCTCGATCGCGCCAAAATGCGAGGCGGCCCCATGCGAATCGATCCTGCGTCAATCTGCGTTCGGCGGCCCGAAGGGAGGCTCATGCCCGGGCCTCATCGTCCCTTTTCAACGGCCTGTTACGGTCGCCGTTACTGTTACGTACTTGTGCTGCCCCCGATGCCGAAGATGCTGCGATCATACCGGTCCGATGTCCGCTCCTCACCTGCCAACAACGTGGCACAGGCGGCGACAGCACGGTCTCGGTTCGGATTGCTGCTAGACGCCGGAGAACCGTGATGCGCAGATTGACCCTGGCCTTGACCCTTTTCGTGATTGCCTCCGTTCCGGCCGAGGCCGGTCCGGCTACGACAAACGCGTCCGTCAATTTCCGGGAAGGGCCGGGCACCGCCTTCGACAGCCTCGGCACGATTGCGGAAGGCGCGGAAGTCGACGTCAAGGAATGCGACGATGGCGGCACATGGTGCGCGGTGAGCTTCAATGGCCAGAACGGCTTCGTCAGCGGCAAGTATCTGAACGATGCCGATCCCAAGGGGCTCGGCTGGCCACGCGCCTTCAAGACCGACATCGGCGCGACCATTACGCTCTACCAGCCTCAGATCAACGCTTGGAAGGACTTCACCGATCTCGATGCGTTGATCGCCGCCGAATACAAGCAGTCCGACGATGCCAAGCCGATCTATGGCGTCATCGGGGTGACCGGCATGACCGACGCCGACAGCGCATCCGGCCAGGTCGTCGTATCGGACATCAAGATGACGGAGATCAATTTTTCCGTCCTCGACCGGAAGGAACTGGCGGATCTCGCCCTCGAGGTCGGCAAGCTGATGCCGGTCGGAACCATCACGGTTTCGGAAGACAAATTGACGGCGAGCCTGGCGGACTACGAGCGGCTCGGCAATGTCGAGGGGCTGAAGGCCGACCCGCCGCCGATCTTCGTCAGCAAGGCGCCGGCGGTGCTGCTGCAGACCGACGGCAAGGCGGTGTTCGCGCCGGTCAAGGGTGTCGAAGGCCTGTCCTTCGCGGTCAACACCAATTGGGACCTGTTCAAGGTCGATGCGGACAGCGCCTATTATCTGCGCGACGACAAGGCGTGGCTGCAATCGAAGGACCTGGCCTCGGGGTGGCAGCCTGCAGCGTCCCTGTCGGACATTTTCGGCAAGCTTCCGGACGACGACAACTGGAAGGATGCCAAGGCGACTATCCCGCCGCAAGCGGACAAGGCCGCGGTGCCTGACGTCATCTATTCGGACAAGCCCTCCGAGTTGCTCGTCTTCGACGGCGAGCCGAAGCTGGAGCAGGTGCCCGGCACCGGGCTCAAGGTTGCGACCAACAGCGAGAGCGACGTCTTCTATCGCGATGCAGATTCCAACTGGTACATTCTCGTCTCCGGTCGCTGGTTTGCGAGCTCTTCCCTCGACGGTCCGTGGACTTTCGCGACGCCCAAGCTTCCCGAAGATTTCCAGAATATCCCGCAGGACGCCGCCTATTACACGGTGCGCTCGTCCGTTCCAGGCACGTCCGAAAACGCCGAAGCGCGGCTGAAGGCAAGCATCCCCGAAAAGGCGCGTGTGGCGCTCGACGGGTCGGTCACGGTGGACGTGACCTATAGTGGCGATCCGAAATTCGAGAAGATCGACGGCACCTCGCTGACCTACGCCGTCAACACCAACGAGACCGTCATCAAGGTCGGTGACAAGTATTTTGTCGTGAAGGACGGTATCTGGTTCGTCGGCGATGCGCCGACCGGACCCTTCAGCGTCGCCAAGGCGGTGCCCGACGAGATCTACAAGATCCCGCCATCCTCGCCCGTCTACAACGCCACCTATGTACGGATCTACGAGACCGAGCCCGACGCGGTCTGGTTCGGCTACACGATGGGCTATCTCGGTGCCTATCTCGCCTGGGATACCTTCGTCTACGGCACCGGCTGGTACTATGACGATTATTGGGACTATGGCTGGGCTGGCGGCGGCTACTGGCCCTATTATCCGCGTCCCGTGACCTATGGCGTCGGTGCGTTCTACAACCCGGCTGTCGGAACGTTCGGCCGCTACGGCTATGCCTATGGCCCCTATCGCGGCATCGCCGCCGGTGCAGCCTACAATCCGCGCACCGGTACCTACATGCGAGGCGCTGTCGGCTACGGGCCGAACGGTGACCGGGGCTTCGTCGCCGCCTACAATCCGCGCACCGGCAACGCGGCGATCGCGCGTGGCGGACACAATGTCTACGGGAGCTGGGGAACGGCATCCGTCAAGCACGGTTCCGACTTTGCGCGCATTTCCGGCGGTTCGACTGCGGCCGGCGCGGGTGCCCGTTGGCGCACGTCAGACGGCAACCATGGTTTCGTCGCCGGCGGCAAGGGTGGCGACGTCTACGCCGGGCGCGACGGAAACGTCTATCGCCGCGACGACGGGCAATGGCAGAAGCACACGCCTGACGGCTGGCAGCCGATCGACAAGCCTTCCATCCAGGACAGGGCCAAGGCGGGCGAACAGTTTTCCGCCAATCATCCGGACGCCGTCCAAAACCTGAACCAGCGGATCGGATCCGGCCAGGGGGCAGGCACCCGGACTCTGGACCGCGCACCCGATCATCTGGCCATCGACAATATCGGCCGACAGCTCGGCAACCAGCGTTCCTTCGAGCGTCAGTCCTTCGATCAGCGGCCGCTGAATTTCCCGAGCAGTGGAGGTGGTGGTTTTGATCGCCCGGGTGGCTTTGGTGGCGGTGGCTTCGAGGGAGGCGGTTTCCACGGTGGCGGCGGTTTTCAGGGAGGCGGGGGCTTCCACGGTGGGGGAGGCTTCCATGGGGGCGGCGGCTTCCGTCGTCGTTGATCCGCGGCGCGGCGAAAGGGCGTTGGTAGAACCGCCTACAGGTATGTTAGCATTTGTAAAAGTTGAGAATCGTGCCGGTCGGGGCCGGCATGATCCCTGGGGGTGGTAAGAATGGGCTGTGTCGGGTCGTCGCGTCGTTTTCTGGGGCCGGTATTCGGCCTTCTTGCGTTTCTTTCAATTATTTTCTGTCCCGTTTCCGAGGGGTTTGCGCAGGAGGCGGTGCCCGCAGCTCCGCCTGCGAAGGTTCAGCAATTGATCCAGCTTCTTGATGACCCGGAAGTGAAGCAATGGCTGTCGGCGAAGCCGGCTCCGGCACCGGCTGCCCAAGCGCCGGCTGCGGGCGTCGTCGCGCGCTGGACCGCCGAGATCAGGCGGCGGCTGACCGGCATTCGCGATGCCGTGCCGCGCGTTCTACCGGAAATGCAGGCGGGGCGGGATCGGCTGGCCGGCGTGATGGAGAGCCACGGCAGGGCGCCCGTTCTCAAGGGCTTCTTCTTCATTCTCCTGATCGGCTACGGTGCCGAATATCTGCTGCGCTGGCTGTTGCGGCGTAGCCTGCAAGGGGCCGCGTTGGCAGGACCGGCGCGGACCATGTTGGCACGCGTTCTGCCGCTCGTCGTCTTTGCTGCCGCCAGCATGTCAGTGCTTGCCTTCGCAGAATGGCCAAAGCTGCTTGAGGCGACGATCGCGCCGCTGCTTGGAGCCTGGATCGGCGCTCGCCTGCTGATGATCATCGCATCCGCCGTCCTGAAAGGTGGTCGCGAAGGCGAGGAGAGCGCCGACGCCCGTGGCGGCTATCTGTCTCTGACCGCAGACGAGGCAGGCTTCTGGTATCGTCATTCTCTCTGGCTGATCAGTGCCGCCGCGCTCGTCTGGGGCGTCGGTGATGCGATGTTGGCGCTTGCCATATCCGCGGATGTGCGCGAACTGGTTACGGCGATCCTCGGGCTCGGAGTCCTGGTCCTGGCGATCGCAACGGCTTTGCGGCGACCTATTGGCGCGGTTTCCGGCTCGCGCCGCGTGGTTAGCAATGTGCTGCTGGTCGCTTTCCTCATCGTGCTGTGGCTGCTCTGGGTCGCGGGCATGGAGGTCCTGTTCTGGATCGGTCTCTATGTGATTGGCCTGCCGCCACTGCTGCGCTTCACCAGCGCCTTCACGAAGACGATGCTGGACGCCGACGCCGCCGATGATCTCAGGGTGATGCGCAACGTCCTGATCGAGCGGGGCGCCCGTCTGCTGATCATCGCCCTCGCGGCCGCCTGGTTGGGAGTCGTGTTCAAGGTCAACGCGACGGCGATGATGCATGATGATGTTTTCAATCGGATTTTCCGCGGGGCGCTCGCCGGCGTCGTCATTCTGCTGGCGGCGGATCTCGTCTGGCAACTGGTGAAGGGTTTCATCAGCCTGCGCCTGACGCAGGCGCATGCGGCGGCCAACGATCCGGCGGAGTTGGCTCGCAACACGCGCATGCTGACCCTGTTGCCGATCCTGCGCAACTTCCTCGCGATTTTCATCGCCGTCGTGGCGGTACTGATGGTTCTCTCCGGCCTCGGCGTCGAAATCGGTCCGCTGATCGCCGGCGCCGGCGTGTTCGGTGTCGCACTCGGCTTCGGATCGCAGTCGCTGGTCAAGGACGTCATCAGCGGCATCTTCTACATGACGGATGACGCATTCCGGGTGGGCGAATATATCCAGAGCGGCAGCTACAAGGGCACGGTCGAATCCTTCAGCATTCGCTCGGTCAAGCTCCGGCACCATCGGGGCCCGGTCTTTACCGTGCCGTTCGGCTCGCTGGGTGCGGTCCAGAACATGAGCCGCGACTGGGTGATCGACAAATTCATGATCAACGTTTCGTTCGATACCGATGTGGCGAAGGTAAAGAAGGTGGTGAAAGGTATCGGGGCCAAGCTGCTCGAGGATCCCGAACTGGGGCCGTTGATCCTGGAAACGGTCAAGATGAAAGGCGTCGAACAGTTTGGCGATTATGGGATGACGCTCAGCTTCGCCATGAAGACGAAGCCGGGAAATCAGACCCAGGTCAGACGTCGGGCCCAGGTCATGATCAAGGAAGCCTTCAAGGAAAACGGCATCAATTTCGCTTCGCCGACGGTGCAGGTGGCGGGCGACGAGCAGCAGCAAGCTGCGGCGGCCGCTGCCGCGACCCGTGATGCCATAGCCAAGAAGAATGCCGCAGCAGCGCTCGGCGAAGGTGGCCCGCCGCAGGAATAGGATTTCGCCAACAGGTTTTCCAGGGGCGGGGGAGGCCGACCATGAAACGCGTTCTGTTCGGGATCTTGCTTCTCGTGTTCTTCGCGGGCGGCAGCGCCTTGGCGCAATCGAACGAGCAATTCGTTCGGTCGATGCTCGCTCCGCACACGGACGACTTCGACGGGATGGAAAAGCGACGTGTGATCCGCATCATCGTACCGTTCAGCAAGACGATCTATTTTATCGACCGCGGCCAGCAATTGGGCACGGCTGTTGAATTTGGGACGGCGCTCGAAAACGAGCTCAACAAGGACCGCAAGAAGCAGACCGACAAGATTCGCGTCGGTTTCGTACCGATGCCGCGGGCGAGACTTCTGTCGGCGCTGGAAGAAGGTCTCGGCGATATCGTCATGGCGAACCTGACGATCACCGAAACACGGCTTGCCAAGATGGATTTCACGGCGCCGCTCTACGACGAAGCCAGGGAGGTTCTCGTCACCGGCCCATCCGCGCCCGCAATCGCCAGTCTTGATGACCTGAGCGGACAGGAAATCCATGTGCGCCGCTCGAGCAGCTACTACGAGCACCTTGCGGCCCTCAGTGCCGGTTTCGAGAAGTCCGGCCGCCCGCCTGTTGTCTTGAAGGACATGGATGAGAACCTGGAGGACGAAGACGTCCTGGAGATGATCAATGCCGGCCTGCTGCCGTGGACGGTCGTCGATATGTACAAGGCGAACATCTGGTCGCAGGTCTTCACCGACCTCAAGGTGCGGGAGGACATTGCTGTGTCCGATCATGGCGAAATCGCCTGAGCGATCCGCAAGGACAGCCCGAAGCTCAAGGCCGTCCTCGACGACTTCGTCAAGTCTCACAAGGTCGGCACCACCTTCGGCAACATCTTGAAGAACACCTACTACAAGGGCGACAAGATGCTGAAGCGCGCCTATGATCCGGCGGATGTCGAACGCTTCAAAGTGCTGGTCGAGATCTTCCGCAATCACGGAAAGACCTATTCCTTCGACCACCTGATGCTGATGGCGCAAGGATACCAGGAATCACAACTTGATCAGTCCAGGCGCAGCCATCGCGGTGCTGTCGGCATCATGCAGCTCCTGCCGTCGACCGCAGCGGACAAGGCGGTCAACATCCACGGCATCGACAAGGACGAGAATCTGAATGTCGAAGCTGGATCCAAGTATCTGCGCTTCCTCGTCGATACCTATATCAACGACCCGGCCGTGACCCCGCGAGATCAGTTGCTGTTTGCCTTCGCGGCCTACAATGCCGGGCCTGGGAACCTGCGCAAGTTCCGGGCAAAGGCCAAGGATATGGGGCTCGATCCGAACCTCTGGTTCGGCAATGTCGAAAATGCCGCCGCCGCGATCGTCGGGCGCGAGACGGTTCAATATGTCAGCAACATCTATAAGTACTATGTGGCCTACAGCCTGCTGGACGCCCATGACGCTGACGCGGTCGCGGCGAAAGTCGAAAACAGGTCGGCGGCCACCGCGCCATAGGCGTGCGGCGCACGTGTTCTCGCGAGATGTGGAGGTCTCGAAATGGTCGCTATGAAATGCAACTCGCCTGTGAGGCGGTCGGCAGCCTTTCTTTGCCTTTTCGCTCTGATGCTCTCCGGCTGTACCACGCCAGATATCGAGCCGATCCCGGGCAGCATCACCTATGGTGGACAGCCCCGCACGAAGCTGACGAAGGCGCCGGTGGGCAGCATCGTCCCGCACCGCTTCACGAGCGGCAACAGTTTCGTTCAGGAGACCTACGTCATTGAACCGGATCGCACGCTTAGACTTATCCGACGCGATTACTATGATCTGCCGATCGACTGACGAACCGGTTGTGCGTACGGAAACCCATTGGTTGACAGTCTCGGGCGGAGGCACGATAGCTCGCTGCGGATGAAGATCGCCTTTTATGCACCGCTGAAATCGCCCGATCACCCGGTGCCGTCAGGCGACCGGCTGATGGCCCGCATGCTGATCGCGGCACTGCGGATCGGTGGGCACGAGGTTGCGATTGCATCGGATCTGCGCAGTTTCATGGCCAAGCCATCGGATCAGGATTTCCGCGAACTTGAGCTTGCGGCGGAAACCGAAACCGCGCGCCTTCGGACACTCTGGCAGAGCGAGGGCGTTCCCGATCTCTGGTTCTGCTACCATCCCTATTACAAGGCGCCCGACCTTCTCGGCCCCGGGCTCGCGGGCGAGTTCTCCATTCCCTATGCGACGGCGGAAGCGTCATACTCGATGCGGCGGAATGAAGGTGTCCGCGCGATTGCCCAACGCCATGTTCTTGCGGGGATTTCGCAGGCGGCCGTCAACATCTGCCTGACGCGCCGCGACCGCGACGGCCTTCTTGAAGCCGCTCCCTCATGCCGCCACGCGATGCTTGCGCCGTTCATCGACGCTGCGCCGTTCATTGAGAGCAAGCCATCAGCCGATGCCCCCTGCCGGCTGGTCGTGGTCGCGATGATGCGCAGCGGCGACAAGATGAATAGCTACCGCATGCTGGCGCAGGCGCTGACGCGTGTTGCCGACGCCGCCTGGACCTTGACGATCGTCGGCGACGGACCTTGCCGCGACGAGGTCATCGGGGCCTTTGCGACTTTGCCTCCCGAGCGATTGATGTGGCTTGGCGAAAAGGATGCAGCCGACCTGCCGGATATTCTTGCCAGCACTGATCTCTACGTGTGGCCCGGCTGCGGCGAGGCCTACGGGCTTGCCTATCTCGAAGCGCAGGCTGTGGGCCTGCCGGTCGTTGCGCAACGAACGGCCGGCGTGCCGGAAGTGGTGAGAGACGGCGAGACTGGGCTGCTGACGCCGGACGGGGATATCGGCGCCTATGCGGCGGCGGTGCGCGACCTGATCGAGGATCCGGCCGGCCGCAGGCGATTGGGCGCAGCCGCCCGACGGTTCGTTCATGAGGAGCGCTCGTTTCCGGCAGCCGCCCTACGGCTTCGCTCGATTTTCGATGAATTTCTGGAGACGCCGAAATGACAGAGGAAATCCATTGGCAGCGCCTTGCTGCGGAGCTCGATCGCATTGAAGCGTCGGGACGGCCGGTGGATTTCTGGCTGCGTGACGACGACGCAGCCGAGCCGACGCGGGCGCTCGATCGGCTGCTGTCGCTGGTCGACCGACACGCTCTTCCGGTCGTTTTGGCCGTTCCGCCAGCCCAGACCGGCGAGGCGCTCGCGCGCCGCCTTGGCGGGCTCGCAGATGTCAGCATTGCCGTGCACGGGTGGGCGCATCGCAATCATGCGCCGCCTTCGGAAAAGAAGCAGGAGCTTGGCGCGCACCGGCCGCGCGCCACGGTGCTCCACGAACTCGAACTCGGCTATGACCGCTTGCGGACGCTCTTCCCGGGCGGCTTCGTGCCGATGCTCGTTCCCCCGTGGAACCGGATCGACAACACGCTTCTCGACGGCTTGCCCGACATCGGTTTCAAGGTGCTCTCGGTCTTCGGGCCGGAGAAACCATCGCCGTTCAAGCTCGTCAACACGCATGTCGATGTCATGGATTGGCGCGGGACGCGCGGTTGCCGCGACCATGCACTGATCGTCTCCGACATCATTGCGAGGCTTCGGCAGGTGACCGGCGACGTCGAGGAGAGAGCGGAGCAGAAGGGCCGCACGATCGGCGTGCTGACGCATCACCTCGTTCACGACGAGGGCGTCTGGACATTCCTCGAAAAGCTCTTTGCGGCGACCAGCGGACATCCGGCCTGCCGTTGGCTTGCCGGCCGCGAGATTACAGCTCGATGATCTGTCCGTCGCGGGCGGCAAAGGCGCCGGCGAACGTCGCCTGAACGTCGCGTTCCATCGCGGCCAGCGCCTCGTCGGTGCGGGACGGATCGTGATGGAACATGGCGAGATGCTTGACACCGGCGGCCATCGCCAGCCGGGCGCCATGCATGCCGGTCGAGTGCCCAAAGCCCTGAAAATGATCCATCTCGCTTTCGAGATAGGTGCAGTCGTAGACCATCAGATCACAGCCGGCGATCAGATCGAGAACCGCGGGATCGAGAATGCCGGGCTCGTGCTCGGTGTCGTAGACGAGTGCGACGGCGCGCCCGTTCCATTCGACGCGGTACCCGACACAGCCGCCCGGATGCCTGAGGCTTGCCGTGCGGACCGTGATTCCCGCCCGTGGCGTCAGCACGTCACCGGGTTTGAAATCCAGGCCGTCGAGGCTTGCCTGACAGATATCCGGGTCCACTGGGAACCACGGTGGGCGCATAAAGTCGCGGATCATTTCCTTCGTGGTCATCGTGCCGTGCAGATGGCCGGACCAGAAGCGTACCGAGTTCTGACACTTGTAGATCGGCTTGAAATAGGGAAGGCCGATGATGTGGTCATAGTGGCTGTGGGTGAAGAAAAGGTCGAATTGGTCGATGCCTTCGGCGATCAGCGAGTAACCGGCCTCGCGCAACCCCGACCCCGCATCGAAGAGCAATACATCCTTGCCGCATCGAATCTCGATGCAGGATGTATTTCCCCCATAGGCGACGTATTGTTGGCCGGATACCGGCAAACTTCCTCTTACGCCCCAGAACCGCACTCGAAAGTTGTCGTCACGCATTCAGTTTCGGCTTCACTACGCACGCTCGGACCATTTTGATCCTTGTGTGACTGTTAAACAAGCACAATGGCCACACCCCTGCAATGCCATGGGTTATTATTTGGAAAGTAACCTTAGCGTCGCCAAGAGCGCCCGGTTGGAAATCGTCCGACGAAACCGCATTTCAGCGGGGGGCGCCGGATCGATGGCGAGGCCTTCGCAACAGCACATGAAACTTTTCCTTGCGCTGTTACGTGGATTATTTATCGAACGCAGTAACGTAGGGAACAGGTCACGCATGGTTGAGGCAGCAGACGGGCGGTTCTATGACAGCGTACCTCTCTTCGATGCGTTCGAAGGGGTCGCGGACGAGGCGAATTATCGTCCGCTGCCGGACGGCTGGCTTCTCGCCGTTGCCGACATCGTCAACTCCACCGGCGCGATCGCCGAAGGCCGCTACAAAACTGTGAACATGGCAGGCGCCAGCGTCATTTCGGCGTTGATGAACGCGCTCGAAGAAAAGTCGATGCCCTTTGTTTTCGGGGGAGACGGCGCGCTCGCCGCGCTGCCGGCGCCGATGACGGACCGCGCACGCGACGCACTCGCCGCCGTGAAGACCTGGGTCGCTGAGGAACTCGGGCTCGAATTGCGCGCCGCCCTGGTGCCGGTCAGCGATATCCGCGCCAACGGCCTCGATATGCGCGTCGCCCGCTTCAAGGCGAGCGAAGAGGTTTCCTACGCGATGTTTGCGGGCGGCGGCGCCAGTTGGGCCGAAGCGGAGATGAAGGCGGGACGCTATCCCGTCGGCGCCGCGGCGGCTGGCAGCCGGCCCGACCTCACCGGGCTTTCCTGTCGCTGGAACCCGATCGAGTCCCGCCACGGCGCCATTGCCTCGATCATCGCCGTGCCGGGGCCGAAGGGCAATGGGCCGGAGTTTCAGGCGTTGATCGCCGATATCGTCGCATTGGCCGACGAGGAAGAACGCAATGGCCATCCTGTTCCCGAACTTGGGCCGAGGCCACGGTTCTCCTTCAAGGGCATTGAAGCCGAGACGCGGGCCGTGGCGCCGAAAGGACGGCGCTTTCTTCCCCGTTGCTTCATCACCGTGCAGACGCTGGTTCTGTTTGTTTGCCTCCGGCTGGGCTGGAATCTGGGCTCGTTCGACACAAACCGCTACCGCCGCGACCTCGCCGACAACACGGATTTCCGCAAGTTCGACGACGGGCTGAAAATGACGATCGACATCAGCACTGAACGGCTCGAACGGATCGAGACGAGGCTAAGGCAGGCAGAGGCCATAGATGTCGTGCACTATGGCCTGCATCAACAGGATTCGGCGCTGATGACATGCATCGTGCCGACGCCGATGACACGGGATCACATGCATTTCGTCGACGGCGCGTCGGGCGGCTACGCGGTGGCGGCAAGCAAGCTCAAGGCCGCGCTGGCGCGCGTAAGCACCGCCTAGCAAGACGCCGCAAGTGCCGCCTGTTTCAGCCGTGGTGGGCCGGGCGGACTAAGCCTTGACGATATGCTCGCCGGTCAGTCTGTTGCGGTAGAACACGTTGCGCGTATCGACGATGAGCGAGGCGGAAGCGGCAAGGGCCGCGTAATCCACCTGGTCGTGATCGGTGGCAATCAGCACGGCATCGAATGTCGCGACTGTTTGTGCGTCGAGCGTGACCGATCGCCGGCCCTTCAAAGCACCGTGTTCGCGTGTCGGTGGGATCTCGGCGACGTAGGGGTCGTGATAGGAAGTGCGTCCGCCGCGCTCTTCGATCAACTCGATCAGGCGCAGCGACGGGCTTTCGCGAATATCCGGAACATTCTTCTTGTAGGCGAGGCCGACGACGAGGACGTTGGAACGGCTGAGCGCCTTGCCAGCCTTGCGGTCGAGTGCCTCGGCGAGGCGGCTGACCACATGGCGCGGCATGGCCGAGTTGATCTCGCCGGCAAGCTCGATGAAGCGCGTCGGCAGCTCGTATTCCCGCGACTTCCAGGTGAGGTAGAAGGGGTCGATCGGGATGCAGTGGCCGCCAAGCCCCGGTCCGGGGTAGAACGGCATGTAGCCGAACGGCTTGGTCTTCGCCGCTTCGATCACTTCCCAGACGTCGATGCCCATGGCCTCGTAGACGATCTTCAATTCGTTAACGAGGGCGATGTTGACCGAGCGGAAGATGTTCTCGGTGAGCTTCACGGCCTCCGCCGTGGCGTTGGAGGAGACCGGCACGACGGTTTTCACCACGGCTGCATAGAACCGTTCCATCAAGGCCGAAGCCTGCGGTCCATCGCCGGCGACGACCTTTGGAATGCTGACCGTTTCGTAGGTCGGATTGCCGGGATCCTCACGTTCCGGCGAAAAGCCGACGAAGAAGTCGCTGCCGGATTTGAGCCCGGTTTCCTCGAGGATGGTGCGCACGACGCCGTCGGTCGTCCCGGGATAGGTGGTCGATTCCAGGACGACGAGTTGTGCAGGCCTGAGGGTCGCCGCGATCGCGCGTGACGTCTTTTCGACGAAGGAAAGATCCGGGTCGCGGTGCTTGGTAAGCGGCGTCGGCACGCAGATGATGATGACGTCGCAGTCCGCCAGCTTTTGAAAGTCCGTCGTCGAGCGGAAGCGGCCGGCACCGCTCTGTTTCGCGAGCGCGGCGTCCGATACGGCGGCGATGTAGGACTTGCCCGCGTCGAGCGCGACGATCTTGGTGGGGTCGATGTCGAATCCAATGACGGCAAAACCCGCGCGAGCAGCGGCGATGGCGAGCGGCAGGCCGACATAGCCGAGACCGATGACGCCGACCTTGGCGTTCGAGGCGGAGATGGACGAGAGCAGGCTTTCGAAATGAGGTGAGGTCAAGTTTGCTTTCCGGATCTCGTGGGCAGACGGGTGGCGCCGCGCGAACATGTCGTGGTTTGTTGGAGAGAAACAAGCTCCAAGTCAAGCGAGGCACTGCGTCACGCCGAAGGACAGGCCTTTGAGCTCTCTATCAAAACATCATGCGAGAAAAACTTTGCCCGGCCTCTGGAAATCGCCGGGTGGCATCAATATCTGCACCATATAAGTGCCGCATTCCGGGTGCCTGCACGTCATCGACGCCGGAATCGGTTGGAGCATTTTCTTAACGGGCACGGCTCATCATCATCCACCGCGAACATGGACCGGCAACTTGCCGGGGCGTTCGTCGTCTCCGGATGCTGACGCGGGACGGTCTGTCATGGTGAGGACGCGAAATGGCCCCGACGAACGACAACGTATCCGAAATCCTCATCGACAAGGTTGCCGACTGGCTTATGCGGACGTCGCTCAGCGACGCGCCGCTGGAAACGATCGTCAAAGGCTTTTGCGAGCGGCTCGCTGCCGCCGGCCTGCCGCTGATGCGCGTCCATCTCTCCTTTTCGATGTTGCATCCGCTTTATGATGCGCTTGGTTTTACCTGGATCCGCGGCAAGGGCGTCGAGGTAAGCGGCCTTCGGCACGAAGAGCTGGCGCTCAATCCCGAGCGTTTCCTGCAGAGCCCCTACTACTATCTGCTCAACAACAATCTCGAGCATGTCCGGCGGCGTCTTTACCAGGATACGCCGTCCGAGTTCCCGATCTTCGACGATCTCAAGGAGATGGGCGCCACGGACTATCTGGCCTTCATGCAATCGCTCGGCGCCGATTCGGGGCATGGCATGGTCGGATCCTGGACGACGGACCGCCATGGCGGCTTCACCGATGATGTGATCGGGGCGTTGCTCAAGCTTCAACACCACCTGGCGGTCGCCGCGAAGATGGCGGTGCTCGGAAAGCTCGCCGACAATATGCTGACCACCTATCTCGGCTCCAGTGCCGGCCGGCGCGTGATGAGCGGCCAGGTCCGCCGCGGCGACGGCGAAACCGTGCGCGCGATCCTGGTCATGGCCGACATGCGTCGCTCGACGATGCTGGCGGAGAAGGAGGGGCGGCAGTCCTATATCGAGACGTTGAACACCTATTTCGACGCGATCGCCGCGCCCTTCAATCGCAATGGCGGCCATATCCTGAGCTTCGTCGGCGACGGGTTCATCGCCGTCTATCCGTGTGGGCGCCATAAGGAACCGTCCGAATTTGCCGCCCGCGAGGCCTTTGCCGCCGTGCGCGCAGCAACGGCGCGGATGGAGATGCTGAACGGCGAACGGCGCAAGCAATCCCGCGATCCCATCGGCTACGGCATCGGGCTGCATGTCGGCAACGTGATGTTCGGCAATGTCGGGCTGCGCGACCGGCTGACCTTCTCCGCCTTCGGCTCGGCCGTTAACGAAGTGCAGCGGTTGCAGAACCTCACCAAGAAATATGCGCATAGCGTCGTCGCCAGCGAGGCCTTCGTCAATTACTGCGGCGGAGATTGGACGGCGCTCGGCCAGGAAAAACTGCGCGGAGTGCGGCAGAAATTCACGATTCTCTACCCCAACGATGCAGCGTTGCTTGCCAGAGCAGATGAGCGCTTCGACGATGTGTTGCAGGATGGACTTTCCGAGGCGGAACATGTCATGCTGCTTCACCGCAATACTCGTCCGCTTCAGCCGCCGCGCGGCCTTATCGACAAGATGCTTCAATAGGGGGAAGAATGTTCCGAGCCGTGTTTGTCGCCGCCAGCATCACCATGGCCGGAGGCGCGATGGCGCAGCCGTGGGAAAGCAAACTGTCAGACGGCTTCGAGGGACAGAATTTCGCACCCGAAGGCGGGCTCTACTATCGCGATAACTTCGAGCAGAGTGCGGGCACGGTGGAATTTCAAAACCAGGTGACGCACACCGGCAAAGGCGCACTCAAGTTGAGCGTCGTTCCGACCTGTCCGGATTCCCTCGACGGTTGTAGCGAGCGAGCCGAGATCTGGGAGAAGACGGCGCTGCGCGTGCCCTACGACCAGGGGGTCTGGTATGGTTTCGCGGTCAAGTTCGCCGATCCGGTCCCGAAGGAGGATCATCGTTATCTGATCGCCCAATGGAAGCGTGAGATCGATCCCGGCGCCGAAGGTGATTTCAGTCCGTTCCTTGCTTTGCGCCTCGAGGCGGGCAAACTCTTCGTCACGGTGGAGACGAATTACATGGCGCCGCTCTCATCCGGCCCGGAAGGTACGCCGGCGAACTGCAGGCCTGGCGAGATCCCGGTGTGGGGGCGGCCTAGCGTCAACCAGATGCGTATGCTGGTCGCCGCCGACAGCAACTGGAAACCGGAAGACGGCAGTCTGTTCAACGCCTGCACGGATGCCATCAAGGTGACCAACCATGGCAATCCGCTGCCCGATCCGAAGTCCGGCTGGATCGACTTCGCGATCTACACGCTGCCGGGGGCCGGTGGCACGGGACGCATCGAACTCTTCGCCAACGGCAAGCCGATCATCACGGTGGCGGGGCATGTCGGCCACGCCGACAAGGGGCTCGGCAAGAATCAGTACTTCAAGTTCGGCCCCTATCGGGCTGCCGATACGACCGACTGGACGCTGTTCTATGACGACTTCCGCCGCTCGCCGAACTGCGCCGACGTGCTGAAGGGCGGGACGTGCCCCGCGCTCTAACCAACTGAAGATGCACGAGGCAATGCTCCGGTTGCAGTTGGCCATGCTGGACAGCCCTCTGAAGCTGCGCTAGTCTTTTTTAGAGGCGGCGGATAAAAAGCAATGAGGGAAGCGTGCTGCTATGACATCTGGGGCGGACCTGCTTCGAGTTGAAGGTCTGCGGATCACATTCTCGGTGCTTGGCGGCGAAGTTCAAGCCGTCAATAATGCGAATTTCAGGATCTTGCCCGGCAAGGTCACGGCGCTCGTTGGCGAGTCGGGATCGGGCAAGTCGGCAATCAGCCAGGCGGTGATGGGCATCTTGCCCAACGTCGCCAGGGTTGGTGGCAAAATTCTGTTCAACGATCCCACGACGGCGGCAAAGCCCATCGACCTGCTTTCGCTGGAGCGGGAAGGTGATGAGATACGTAGCCTGCGCGGCACGCGTATCAGCAAGATCTTTCAGGAGCCGATGACGTCGTTGTCGCCGCTCCATACGATCGGAAACCAGATTTCCGAGGTGCTGAAGATCCACACGGATGCGGAAAAGGCTGAACGCCGGGCACGGACCGAGGAACTGCTCGGCTATGTTGGCTTTGCCAAGCCGAAGCGCGCCTACGAAATGTATCCGTTCGAGCTTTCCGGCGGCATGCGCCAGCGCGCGATGATCGCGATGGCACTGATCTGCCGACCGGCCCTCTTGATCGCCGACGAGCCGACAACTGCGCTCGACGTGACCGTACAGGCCCAGATCCTTAAACTTCTGCGCGAGCTTCAAGTGAAGCTCAATATGGCAATGCTGCTGATCACCCACGACCTCGGTGTCGTCGCCAACATGGCCGACGAGGTTGTGGTGATCTATCATGGGCAGATCGTCGAGGCTGGCCCTGTCGAGGCCATCTTCCGCAACCCGCAGCATCCCTATCTCAAGGGCCTGATGGCCGCCGTTCCGCATTTCGACATGAAGCCCGGCGAACGGCTGAAGGCGCTGCGCGAAGTGCCGGTCAAGGCCGGGTCAGTGCTTGGGACTTCGGTGGCCAACCGGCGCGCCGGCCCACAGGTGCTGCTGTCCGTCCGTAACCTCTCGAAGACATATGGAACGCGAAAATCGTCCTGGTTTGGTGGCGGCGAAAGTTCTCATCACCGCGCCGTCGACGATGTCAGCTTTGATATCCGCCGCGGCGAATGCCTCGGCCTCGTCGGCGAGAGCGGCTGTGGCAAGACGACAGTCAGCAAGATCCTGATGCGGGCGGTAACGCCGGACACCGGCTCGGTGACCTTCGACAACGGCGAAGGTCCGGTCGATGTGCTGAAGGCTCAAGGCGACGAACTGAAGGCGCTCCGGTCGAAGATCCAGATGGTGTTTCAGGACCCGGTTTCGTCGCTTTCCCCGCGCATGACCGTCAAGAACATTCTCAGCGAGCCCCTGGAGATCCATGGGCGCGGAACGGGCAAATCGCGCGTCGAGACCGTGCGCGAACTGCTGCAAGCCGTCGGGCTCGACCAGCGCTTCATCAACCGCTATCCGCACAGTTTCTCGGGCGGGCAGCGTCAACGCATTGGCATTGCCCGCGCTTTGGCGCTGGTGCCGGAACTGCTGATCTGCGACGAGCCGGTATCGGCGCTCGACGTTTCCGTTCAGGCGCAAATCCTCAACCTTCTCAAGGATTTGCAGAAAGAACTGGGACTGACCTGTCTGTTCATCTCGCACAACCTCGCGGTCGTGGATTACATGGCGGACCGCATTGCCGTCATGTGCGCCGGGCGCATCGTCGAGCTTGCGCCGCGCGAGGTGCTGATGCGCAAGCCGGTTCATCCCTATACCAAGTCGCTGTTGGCGGCCGTTCCCTATCCGGATCTCGATCGGCCGCTCGACTTTGACAGGCTGAAGGACAGCGAAGGATCGGATATGCGGCGCTGGGGACCGCAGTTCCGCGTCGACGACGCTGGCGACACGCTCATCCCCGCCGATCTCGGTGGCGACCACTTCGTGCTGGCGCGCCGGTCCGTGGATGCAAGGGAGTTACGGCCATGATCACCCGCCGAACTGTACTGGCATTGCTTGCATCCGTGGCATTTCCCGTGCGGCTCCTGGCTGCTGGGAGTGAACCGGCGTTTCTTGAAAAGCTGATTGCCGACGGCAAGCTTCCGCCGGTCAACGAGCGCTTGCCCAAGACGCCGCGTGTCATCAACGTTGCGGCGCTGGGGCGCACGCCCGGCAAGCATGGCGGTATCGTGACGATGATCATCGGCAGTGCCAAGGACATCCGGCTCATGACCGTCTACGGCTATGCCCGACTGGTCGGCTATGATGAAACGCTGAAGCTCGAAGCGGATGTCCTCGAAAGCTACGAGACGGTAGAGGACCGCATCTTCACCTTCCACCTGAGAGAAGGGCACAAGTGGTCCGACGGGACACCGCTGACGACCGAGGACTTCCGCTATTGCTGGGACGATGTGCTCAACAACGAGAAGCTGAGCCCCGCCGGTTTGCCGACTGCGCTGGTGATGGACGGCGAAGCCGGAAAGTTCGAAGTCATCGACGAGCGAACCATTCGCTATACTTGGTCGACGCCGAACCCGGACTTCCTGCAGAAGCTCGCCGCACCGCAGCCGCTGGTGGTGGCGGTGCCTTCAGCCTATCTCAAGCAGTTCCACGAGAAATATCAGGAAGAAGACAAGCTCAAGGCTTTGATGAAGGAGCAGCGCGTTAAGAAGTGGAGCCAGCTCCATATGCGCATGGCTCGCTCCTATCGCCCTGAGAATCCTGAGCTTCCGACGCTCGATCCATGGCGCAACACGACGTCGCTTCCTGCCGAACAGTTCATCTTTGAGCGCAACCCCTACTTCCACCGCGTCGACGAGAACGGGTTGCAGCTTCCCTATATCGACAAGTTCGTGCTCAACGTCAGCTCGTCGGCGCTGATCCCGGCGAAGACGGGCACGGGTGAAAGCGACCTTCAGGCGACGGGCATCGACTTCGTCGACTATACTTTCCTCAAGGATTCCGAGAAGCGGTACCCGGTCAAGGTACTGCTGTGGAAGAAGACGCAAGGCTCGCGCCTGGCGCTGTTGCCGAACCTCAACTGCTCCGACACGGTCTGGCGGTCGTTGCTGCAGGATGTGCGGGTTCGCCGTGCGCTCTCGCTGGCCATCGACCGCACCGAGATCAACAAGGCAGTCTTCTACGGCTTAACCAAGGAGAGCGCCGACACGGTTCTGCCGGACAGCCCGCTGTTCCGTCCGGAGTTCGCCAACGCTTGGGTGGCCCACGATCCAGCTCAAGCCAATGCACTGCTCGACGAAGCGGGCCTGACGCAACGCGACAGTGACGGCATTCGCGTCCTGCCCGATGGCAGGGCCGCGCAAATCGTCGTGGAAACGGCCGGCGAAAGCACGCTCGAGACGGACGTGCTGCAGCTCGTCACCGACTACTGGCAGAAGGTCGGGATATCGCTTTTCATCCGCACCTCGCAGCGCGACACGTTCCGCAGCCGTGCTGTCGGCGGCGAGATCGTCATGTCGATGTGGTTCGGGCTCGACAACGGCGTTCCGACCCCGGGCATGAACCCGGGGCAACTGGCGCCGACGGCCGACGACCAGCTGCAATGGCCGGTCTGGGGGCTCAACTACCTGTCCCATGGCGAAATGGGCCAGCCGCCGGATCTGCCTGCCGCTGTCGAACTGACGGAGCTGTTGCAACGCTGGCGGCATTCGGCTGAAGACGCCGAGCGCACGGAGATTTGGACCCGCATGCTGTCGATCTACACAGACCAGGTCTTCTCGATCGGTATCGTCAACGCCTCGCTACAGCCGATCCTCGTGGCGAAGAAGCTGCGGAATGTGCCGGAAACGGGGCTCTACGGCTTCGATCCCACGTCCTATTTTGGTGTTTACAAAACCGATACCTTCTGGATCGAGCAGGAAGCCTGACATGCTGCGATATATTCTCTGGCGTATCGCAGCGATGGTTCCAACCCTCCTCATCATATCGGCTCTTGTCTTCACCATCATCGAACTGCCGCCCGGCGACTACTTCGAGAGCTATGTCTCCGAGATCAAGGCGCAGGGCGAAGGCGTCGACATGGAGCAGATCGAGGCGCTGAGGAAGGAGTACGGCTTCGACCAGCCACCGGTCCTGCGCTACGTCTACTGGCTCGGCGGCATGCTGCAGGGCGATTTCGGCTATTCCTTCGAATACGAACTGCCGGTCAGCGCCGTCGTCGGCGACCGTCTGTGGCTGACGATCCTCGTCTCCTTCGTCACCATCATCTTCACCTGGCTGATCGCCTTTCCGATCGGCATCTATTCCGCGACCCACCAGTATAGCTGGGGCGACTACGGCCTGTCGCTGGTGGGCTTGATCGGCATTGCCATTCCGAATTTCATGCTGGCGCTGATCCTGATGTATTTCGCCAATATCTGGTTCGGGATTTCGATCGGCCACCTGATGGACCAGCAGTATCTGGCCGAGCCGATGAGCTGGGCCAAGGCGAAGTCTATCCTCGAACATATCTGGATCCCCGTCGTCATCGTCGGCGCGGCGGGCACGGCCGGCATGATCCGGCGTCTGCGCGCAAATCTGCTCGACGAGCTGCAGAAGCAGTATGTCGTAACGGCCCGCGCAAAGGGCCTTTCGCCGATGCGCACGCTGGTCAAATACCCTCTGCGCATGGCGTTGAACTTCTTCATATCGGATATCGGCTCGATCCTGCCGGCGATCATTTCCGGCGCTGAAATCACCGCGATCGTGTTGTCGCTGGAAACCACCGGGCCGATGCTGATCAAGGCCCTGCAAAGCCAGGACATGTATCTCGCCGGTTCGTTCCTGATGTTCCTCGCCTTCCTAACCGTGATCGGCGTGCTGATTTCCGATATCGCGCTCGCCATTCTCGATCCTCGAATTCGGCTGCAAGGCAGGAGCACCAAGTGACGTCATTTCTTCCGGCGCCCGGCGAGCCCTTGCCGCATTACGTATCGACTGCTCCCTTCGATCCCTATTCCGTCGAGGCGATGACCGACGAGCAGGTGCGCGTCAACCAGGCTTCCCAGCTTCGCCTGATGTGGTGGAAATTCCGCCGCCACAGGCTCGCGCTCGTCTCCGGCATCTTTCTCGCGGTGTTCTACCTCACGATCGTCGTCTCTGAGTTTCTGGCACCTTACAACCTGCATACCCGCAACATGGATTACATCTACGCACCGCCGCAGGCGGTGCACCTGTTCCATGAGGGCCAGTTCGTCGGTCCCTTCGTCTATGGACGGACCATGACGCTGGATATGGAAACGCTGAAGCGCAACTATGCCGACGATGTCACGGACGTGCAGCGACTGCGTTTCTTCTGCCGGGGCGACAGCTATCGTTTCTGGGGCCTGTTCGACAGCAACGTGCATCTCGTTTGCCCGGCGAAGGACGGTCAGGCGTTCTTCCTGGGGACGGACCGTCTCGGTCGCGACGTGTTGTCGCGCATCATTTACGGTGCCCGAATTTCGCTGACGATCGGCCTGCTCGGCATCACCGTCAGTTTCGTGCTCGGCATCGTCATCGGTGGCCTTGCTGGTTATCACGGCGGCGTCTTCGATCTCGTCGTCCAGCGCGTCATCGAAGTCCTGCAGTCTATCCCGAGCATCCCGCTCTGGCTGTCGCTCGCAGCGATCATGCCGGCGACCTGGAGTCCGATCCTGATCTATCTGGCGATCACGATTATCCTTGGCCTCCTGGACTGGACGGGGCTTGCGCGCGCGGTGCGCTCGAAACTGCTGGCGCTGCGCGAGGAGGATTATGTGCTTGCGGCCCAGTTGATGGGCGCAAAGAGCAGCCGCATCATCGGCCGGCATCTCGTGCCTGGCTTCATGTCGCATCTGATCGCCACTGCGACGATCTCGATCCCCGGCATGATCCTCGGCGAGACGGCTCTGAGCTTCCTCGGTCTCGGTCTTAGACCCCCCATCACCAGTTGGGGCATTCTCTTGACGGAGGCCAAGAGCGTCAGCGTTATTGCTTTCTACCCCTGGCTCCTATTTCCCACAATTCCGGTCATTCTTGTGATTTTGGCGTTCAACTTCTTGGGAGATGGGTTGCGTGACGCAGCCGATCCCTACAAATGAAGCCCGGTTTGAAGCTGACAACCAGTCAGCGCCAAACGGTTCATTGATCCTGAGCGAAAGGTTTCTTGCATGATGCGGCGTTTTGAAGATGCCCGGATCCTCATGTATAGCCATGATACGTTCGGGCTTGGGCACCTCCGGCGGTGCCGCACGATCGCGCATTCCCTGGTGGAAGACTACCGCGGTCTGAACATCCTGATCATCTCCGGCGCGACGATCGCCGGTGCGTTCGACTACCGTGCGCGCGTCGACTTCGTGAAGATTCCGAGCGTCATCAAGCTGCACAATGGCGACTACACCTCGCTCGACCGTCATATCGAGCTCGACGAGACGCTGAAGATGCGTCAGGCAATCATTCGCCACACAGCCGAGACCTTCAAGCCGGACATCTTCATCGTCGACAAGGAGCCGATGGGCCTGCGCGGCGAGGTAGAGGAGACGCTGACCTATCTGAAGGCGCATGGCACGACGCTGGTCTTGGGCTTGCGCGAGGTCATGGATGCGCCGCATCTGCTGGAAGCGGAGTGGAAGCGGCGCGACACCATGCGCAAGATCGAGCAGTATTACGATACGATCTGGGTTTATGGCCCGCCGGATTTTTACGATCCGCTGACCGAGCTCGAAGTGCCGCCGGCTGTCCGCGACCGGATGAATTTCGTCGGCTTCCTGCAGCGCAGCGTTCCGCGGGAAGAACTGCCGGGCCACAAGCCGCAGGGCGATTATATCCTGGTCACCACGGGGGGCGGCGGCGACGGTGCGGACCTGATCCACGACGTCATCCACGCTTACCAGCAGGACCCGGAGCTTACGCACAATGCGTTGATCGTGCTCGGGCCCTATATGCCGGTCAAGAAGCGGGAAAAGCTGATCCGCAAGGGCAGCAAGATCCCTTATATCAAGATCATCGAGTTCGACAATCGCATGGAAGAGCTCATCGCCGGCGCAAAGGGCGTCGTCGCCATGGGCGGCTACAACACCTATTGCGAAATCCTCTCCTTCGACAAGCCGGCGCTGATCGTGCCGCGCATCCAACCGCGCGAGGAGCAGTTGATCCGCGCCCGCCGCGCGGCCGAGCTTGGGCTCATCGAAATGCTGTTGCCGGACGAAGCGGACGATCCGCTGCGGTTGGCGGCGGCGCTGAAGGCGCTGCCGTCCCGGGCGCCGCCTTCGAAAAGCACCGCCAACGGCTTGCGGCTGGAAGGGCTCGTGCATATCTCCGAGATCGTTGGTCGGTGGCTCGACCGGCCGTCGAGCGACCACTTGAATATCGTGAAGAAATCGAGCTGAAGCATTGCCGACAGATCGCAAGATTGCAGTCGTGCTGAAGGGCTATCCGCGTCTTTCGGAAACCTTCATCGCGCAGGAACTGCTTGGCCTTGAGCGGGCCGGACTAGATCTCGTACTGATCTCGCTTCGCCGTCCGACCGACGGCAAACGTCATCCGGTGCATTACGAGATTCGTGCCGATGTTCACTATCTGCCCGAATATCTGCATGAAGAGCCGCTGCGGGTGCTGCGCGGTCTCGTGCGTTCCCTGCCGAAGCCGGGTTTCTGGCCGGCATTCGGGCTCTTTCTGAAAGACCTGCGCCGCGATTTCAGCCGCAACCGCTTTCGCCGGTTCGGGCAGGCGGTCGTGCTCGCTTCGGAATGGCCGGGCAATCCGCGCTGGCTGCATGCGCATTTCATCCATACGCCTGCTTCGGTGACCGCCTATGCCAGCGTGATCGCCGCTACGCCCTGGACCTGCTCGGCGCATGCCAAGGACATCTGGACGTCGCCGGACTGGGAGCTTTCCGAAAAGCTTGGCCGGGCGCGCTGGACGGTCACCTGCACGCGCATGGGCTACGAACATCTGAAGAGCCTGACGAGCGAAAAGGCGAGGGTGCATCTGAGCTACCACGGCCTTGATCTTGATCGTTTCCCTCGTTTCGAGGGCACGCATTCTGACCGCAATGGTTCCGACCCTTCGGATCCCGTCCGCATCGTCAGCGTCGGCCGCGCCGTCGACAAGAAGGGCTACGACGTCTTGCTGAAGGCACTCTCGCTGTTGCCGGCGGACCTTCATTGGCGGTTCGAGCATATCGGTGCCGGTGAACTGACCAGCACGCTCAAGAGGCTTGCGGCCGAGCTTGGCGTTTCCGACAGGGTTGCCTGGAAGGGTGCGCTCGACCAGACCGACGTGCTGGCGCATTACCGGACGAGCGATATCTTCGCGCTTGCCTGCCGGATCACCGCCGACGGCGATCGCGACGGGTTGCCCAACGTGCTTGTCGAAGCGTCGAGCCAACGGCTGCCGTGTGTCTCGACGGCGATTTCCGGCGTTCCGGAACTTCTCATCGATGGTGAGAACGGCAGGGTCGTCCCGTCGGAAGACCCGCAGGCGCTTGCACGGGCCCTGGAGCAACTCATCCGAGATCCCGCGCTCCGTCACGGCCTGGGCGGTGCGGCGGAGCGGAAGGTCCGCGCGCAATTCGATCACCACACCAGTATCGATCAGCTTGCAGGGCTGTTTGCCAGCGAATGGAGAGCCGCGTGATGCGTGCGCGCCGTGTCTTTTTCTACGTGCAGCATCTCCTCGGCATCGGCCATCTGGCGCGGGCGAGCCGGATCGCGAGCGCCCTTGCC
Source organism: Ensifer sp. Root278 (assembly GCF_001429285.1). Taxonomy (GTDB): domain Bacteria; phylum Pseudomonadota; class Alphaproteobacteria; order Rhizobiales; family Rhizobiaceae; genus Ensifer. The sequence goes on along the minus strand of NZ_LMJJ01000015.1, from coordinate 13,034 downwards.
GCCAGGGGCTTCGAGGTGACCGTCGTGACCGGCGGCAGCCCGGTTCCGGGATTCCCGGGGAGTGACGTAAAGCATGTGGCCCTTCCGCCGGTGCTCGCGGGCGACAAGGGCTTTTCCGGCCTTGCCGACAGCGAGGGAAATCCGGTGAGCGACGCCTTCAAGGATCGGCGCCGGGAGCTGTTGATCGAGGCGTACCTTGAATGCGATCCCGATATCGTCATCTTCGAAGCCTTCCCTTTCGGCCGCCGCCAGATGCGTTTCGAGCTGATGCCCTTGCTCGAGGTGATCGAAAGGCAGACCCCAAGACCCCTCGTTGCCGCTTCGCTTAGGGACATCCTGCAGGAGCGGACGAAACCCGGCCGCGCCGAGGAGACACTCGACGTCGTCAGGGCGTATTTCGACCTCGTGCTCGTGCATGGGGACCCTGCCTTCGCGCGGCTCGAAGAGACCTATCCCTATGCGGCCGAGATCGAGGACAAGGTCGCCTATACGGGCCTCGTGGCGGGGCCGACACCGGACGCTCCGACGGAAACGTTCGACGTACTCGTTTCGGCCGGTGGCGGTGCGGTGGGCAAGGAACTGATCGGCGCGGCGTTGCAGGCGGCGAGCTTGCTGCCGCGCGAGCTGCAATGGTGCCTGGTCACGGGGCCGAACCTGCCGCAGCAGGACTATGACGCCTTGCAAGCTGCCGCGCCCGGCAACGTGCAGCTCTTCCGCTTCCGCAAGGATTTCGCGAGCCTGCTTTCGGGCGTGCGGCTTTCGGTTTCTCAGGCCGGCTACAACACGGTCTGCGACATCATCCGCGCCGGTTGCGGATCCCTGCTGATCCCTTTCGTCGCCGGCGGCGAAACCGAGCAGTCGACCCGAGCGGAACGGCTCGAAAAGCTCGGCCTTGCCGGCGTTCTGCCGGAGGCGGAGGTGACGCCCGAGAGGCTGGCGCGCGATGTCGAAGCGATGCTGGGGCGACCGAAGCCGAACATTCCGCCGCTGGATCTTGACGGCGCGATGAAGACCGCCGAAATCCTGGAAGGCCGCACGGCTCTTTGATCGGTCTCCGCGCGGGCGGCGGCTTCTGTGAACTTGTGGCCGGTTTGCGGTGCTATTCGACAGACAGATAGCTCGCTTCGCTGCGGCGCCCCAGCCGCCCTCAGACCGTGCCGATCAGCATGAAGCGGGTATATTTTTTCGTCGGCAGCGCGCCGGCAAATTCGACCGCCGAAAGCGCCGCCTGTTTCGTGAACTCCTCGACGGAGGCCACGCAATTGATATGGGTGGGCTCGCTGAAATAGTCGTTGGATTGCAAGAGGACGCGCGTGCCAGCGGGAATGCGATCGAGCCACGACCTCAGATCGGCGATGTGTTCGCAGCTCGTGTTGATGACCAGGTCGGCCCCAAGCGTCGTATAGTCGATCGCATACATGTCGGCCGTGACCGCACGGAATTTCTCCGGGAAGGCAAAATTCAGGGTTCGCGCAACCGTTTCCACATCCGGGTCGATGTCGAAGCTGTCGACCGCAGCGACGTTGAAGCGCGCATCCTCCAGCAGCATCGCGCCCAGGATGCCATACCAACCGCCGAGGATCGCAATCCTGGCGTAGGATGAACCAGCAACACTCAAAAGCGTGTCGCGCGCCCAGAGCTTGCAGGCAATCTGCTTGTGATTGAAGGCGTTGGCGATGTGGGCTTCGGGATGTTTGGCGATTACCTTCGCGACGCCTTCGATGAGGGGGCTCTGCGTATAGGCGGCGATACCGCGTGCCAAATCAAAGGCATGCTCGTACCAATCGCTGGTTTGGGAAGTCGGGTGGCTGGTGTGTTTCATGCTCTCGTTGTAAGCTGGGCGCCGGGCGAGTGCAATAACGGCGTGTGCTTCGGAGAGTGACGTTCTCTGTGGTTGCTTTCGCGGCAGTGGAGTCGAAACCACGTCCATTGCAGATTTCCCTCGCACCTGCATAATCGACAGAACCGGATTCGGCGCCGGACGGAATATGCAGGCATCCACTTCGCGATCGAGCGCCGACAGGCACCCATCCGGAGGCTTCGCCGAGGAATGATGCGTGGTGAGGCAAACGGCAGCCCGCCACGCCAGCAGCTATCGTGTTCAATAAGGTCCTATTGCCAGACACATGGAACCACGCCTTTCCCGCTACATCTGGGCCCACACGCGCAAGGATCAGCTTTGGATTCTGGTGATCGTCGCGCTGTCGATGATCCCCTATTTCCTGTCCTTCGACCTGCCGAAGCAGATCGTCAATGGACCGATCCAGGGTGACGGCTTCGACAGTCCGGAGGCGACGCAGGCCTTCCTGCCGATTTCGTTCGACTTGCCGTATTTCGGAACGATCAATGTCTTTGACGGTTTCCATCTCGGCCGAGAAGGCATGCTGCTCGCGCTCAGCCTGGTTTTCCTGCTGCTGGTGGTCATCAACGGCCTCTTCAAGTTCTACATCAACACTTTCAAGGGCCGGCTTGGCGAGCGCCTGCTGCGGCGCATCCGCTTCGAACTCGTCGATCGTGTCCTCCGCTTTCCGCCAAGCCACTTCAAAAGAGTGAAGCCGGCCGAAATCGCAACGATGATCAAGGATGAGGTCGAGCCGCTCGGCGGCTTTACCGGTGACGCCTTCGTCTCGCCGGCGCTGCTCGGCGGCCAGGCGCTGACGGCGCTGGTGTTCATCCTGCTGCAGAGCTTCTGGCTCGGTCTGATCGCGACGCTGATCGTCGCCGTGCAGGCGGTCATCATCCCGCGCATGCGCAAGCGGCTGCTGGTGCTTGGGCGTGAACGGCAGCTGACGGCGCGCGAACTCTCCGGTCGTGTCAGCGAAATCGTCGACGGCATCGGTGCCATCCGCGGGCACGATACCTCCAACTATGAGCGCGCCGACATCGCGGCGCGGCTCGGCCGGATCTTCAAGATCCGCTACGACCTCTACCAGTGGAAGTTCCTCGTCAAGTTCATCAACAATTTCCTGGCGCAGGTCACGCCTTTCCTGTTCTACGCGATCGGCGGCTATTTCGCGCTTCAAGGTCGCCTCGATATCGGTCAGCTCGTTGCCGTCATAGGCGCCTATAAGGACCTGCCAGGTCCGCTGAAGGAACTGATCGATTGGGATCAGGCTCGCCAGGACGTTCAGGTCAAGTACGCGCAGGTCGTCGAGCAATTCAGCGTCGATCCGTTGCTCGATCCGAAGGTTCAGGCCGTTGCGGCGGGGACCATCGAATCGTTGAGTGGTCCGCTGGCGGCGGTGAACCTGACGGTGATCGACGACGGCGGCTCGACCGTGCTCGACCACGTGTCGCTTCAGGTGCAGCCTGGCGAGAAGGTGGCGCTGACAGGCGGTGGCGAGGTGCTGGCGGAGGCCTTCGGCCGGCTGGTCTGGCCGGCGAGCGGCAAGGTGGTCATCGGCGGCCAGGACATTCTGGAGATCCCGGAATCGGTTACCGGACGTCGGATCGCCTACGCTTCGTCCGATGTCTACGTGTTCCAAGGCAGCCTCGGCGACAACATCCTCTACGGCCTCAAGCACGCTCCGCTGACGGAAGTAAACTACGAAGGGGAGGGCGCTACGCACCGCAAGTGGGAAGTGACCGAGGCGCGCCTGGCCGGCAATCCGCATCTGGATGTCAACAGCGACTGGCTCGACTACGGTTCGGCCGGGGCGAGCGGTCCGGATGATCTGCTCGTGCAGATCCGCCCGGTTCTCGACGCCGTGCTGCTGACCAATGACGTGATGGCGCTGGCCGTCCGCTCGACGATCGACGCGAACCGCCATGCGGCGTTCGCAGCCGGCATCGTCGAAATGCGCAGCGCGCTCAGGCAACGTCTTGAAAAGGAAAAGCTCAGCGATCTCGTCGTGTTCTTCGAACCGGGAACCTACAACATCGAGGCGACGATCGGCGAAAACATGCTGTTTGGCACGATCACCGATCAGGCGATGTGGGCGAACGCGCTTGAGAACCACCCGTTCTTCAAGACGATCCTGCAACGGGTCGGGCTGCGTGACACATTCTACGCGATGGGGATCGAGATCGCCGAGAACGTCGTCGAACTGTTCCGCGACTTGCCGCCGGATCACCCGTTCTTCCAGCAGCTGACCTTCATGACCGCCGAGGAAATACCTGTCTACGAGGCCATCCTGCAGAAGGTGCGCAGTCGCGGCAAGGCCGAGGTTTCCGAAGACGATCAGATCAAGATCATCCGGCTGTGCTTCGATTACATCGAGCCGCGGCACCGCTTCGGTTTGCTGACGGAAGAGGTCATGGCGAAGGTTGTTGCCACGCGCCGTGAGTTCGATGAGGGTTTGCCGGCCGACCTCGCTGGAATGATCGAGCATTATCGTCCGAACCGTTACATTGCCTCAGGCAGCATCATCGACAACGTGCTCTTCGGGCGTATTGGCCACAAGCATGCCGATGGGTCGGAAAAGATCCGGGCGATTGTCCGCGATCTCTTCGAAGCCGGCGGCCTCTATAACGAAGTGCTGGCTTTCGGTTTCGACTACAATGTCGGCGCGGGCGGCAAACGTCTGACGGCAGCACAGCGACAGAAGCTCGATCTTGCGCGCGCGCTTATCCGCGCCTGCGATTTCTATATCTTCAACCAGCCGCTGCTTGCGCTCGATCAACGCGTCCAGGAGCAGGTCGTGCGCAACGTCTTCTCGATGCTTGACCGGGCCGGGCGCGATCCAGCGATCGTCTGGGTTCTTGCCAATCCCTCGTTGATGGACCTCTTCGACCGTGTCGCAAAGTTCGAGAATGGGCGCCTGATTCATGACACCGGTGCCGATGCCGCAGTGGATGACGGACGCGACTACAAGGAAATGGCATCTTGATGTAATATTAATGTCAGGGCACGAGCATATGGTCCCGCCGCGATGCGGGAGGCAGACTGCTCCCGACGGGAAATCGGAGACACGGATTGTGATGTTGCTCAAGGATGAAGTTGAAATGCTGCGCCGGATAACCCTGTTTTCAGGATTGCCGCCGGCAAAGTTGAAGCTTCTTGCCTTCACGTCCGATAGGGTGATGTACGGTGCCGGCGACGCGCTGTTCTATCAGGGCGACATCGGCGATGCGGCCTATGTCATTCTCTCCGGCAAGGCGGAGGTACTGATCAACACCGCCGGCGGGCCCTTCAAGATTGCCGAGTTTGAGCAAAATTCGATCGTCGGCGAAATCGCCATCCTCTGTAATACGCCTCGTACAGCGACCGTGCGGACCACCACACCGCTCGAAGCCTTGCGTATTCGCAAGGAGGATTTCCTCAAGCTGCTGGCTGACTTTCCCGAGATGGCGGTGGAAATCATGCGTGTCCTGGCTGACCGCCTGGCCCAGACCACGGCCGAACTCAGCGAAGCCCGTAACCAGGTCGAGCGGGTTGACGCCTGACGCACCTCGCAACCTAAGCTGTACCATGTGGAGACATTCCCTCGGGGCATGTGAGCCTTTCGCAAAAGCGATTCCGCTTGGCGGGTTTATCGGCTAGACAGGCGACATGCGTTCGATCACCTATTTCCGCAAAACCGTTCAGTTTCCCGAAAAGCCGGAGAAGAAGCGTTTCTTCGCGCGGCTGCAGAATGGCGATTGGGAGCCTTGTACGTTTCAGAACATCGAGCGCCTTGTCGATCGCAAGACGACCTTCATCGACATCGGCGGATGGATCGGAGTGACGCCCTATTGGGCCGCGCAGATCGCAGACAACGTCATCACCGTCGAGCCCGACCCCGTTTGCTTCGGCATCCTCAAGGAGATGCAGCCCGAAAACAGCGGTGAGGTGCGCGTGATCAACGCCGCACTTTCCGAGGACGAGGTGCTGGTGTTGCACTCTGTCGGCGGCGGTTTCGGCAGCTCGGAAACCTCCGCGCTGATTGCCGACGACAACGGCGAGGCGATCCGGGCGCAGACGGTTACGATCGCCGAGCTTCAGACCATGGCCCGGACCGAGCGGCTCTGCTTCAAGATCGACATCGAGGGATATGAGTATCGTGCCCTGGATCAGTTCCGGGCTATCGATCCGCAACGCACAGCCGGCGTCCTGCTTGCGGTGCACCCGCAAATCCTCTTTGCCTCGCTGAGCGGTCCTTCAGTGGTCCGCGCCATTCGCACGATTACAGCCACGATGCGCCTGATCCGCAGCCTGCGCGGCTTCAGCCTCGACAATCCCTCGGCGATCTGGGCGGCGCTGCGCAAATCGATCGCCCGCCGGGAGTTTCGGGGCTTCGACCTTTTGTTCGTTTCCAGGCAGCGCGACCGCTAGGCGGTTGCGAGAACGGCACCCACCGCTTGAAGCAGATGGCTGTCTCTTCGCGCAGACGCGCTCGGCGATAGGCGTTCAGGTCACGTCCTGCGGGATCATTCTCGAGCGAGACAGGCTCCCGCCGACAACAGGCGCGGAGCCGGCATGGTTAACCATTCTTTAGAGAATGTTAATTCTTCGTTTAAAGACGTAATTTTCAGTGCTATAAATTTCTTGGCCGCTATTGCTTACCGCGCCGCGCGTCATACGAGACGCGCAAAGGTTGTTGTAGTACTTTGATTTGCTGCATGCCTTTGTCCTCAGATTGAGGTCGATCCAAGGGTTCATGCAGGAAGCTTGATATTGTATCGTGAGGGCGACCGCATGTCATGGATGTATTTTGCGTCTGCCGCCTATTGCCTGACCGCCTTGTTTCTCCTGGCGATGACTTTTCTTGAAGGTTTGCAGGCGCGTGCGCCTTGGAGCATGTATCGCTTTGCTGGGCTGCTCATCTGCATTTTTTGGCCGGTCCTGTTTCTCTATCTGATGTTTAAAATGATATCGAAAACAAGAATTTCGGAGCGATAAGGTTAGACTTCCCTGCCACTATGTCGGGTTTTGCGCCCGAACCGTGGCATTTACCATACAACCAGAAAATGCCGGAGATTTAACCCATGAGTACCTCATGCGGATTATGCTTCAGCGGTGATCGACCGGTGTGAAAGTATTTGAACATGTGCGGTTTCGGTGGCTATTTCGGCTCAATTCCAGACGCAAAGCACCTCCTCGAGAGAATGGTTTCCGCGATTGCCCATCGCGGCCCGGACGAGAACGGCGTCTTCGTCGACAAGGAGGCCGGGCTTGGTCATGCGCGCCTGTCGATCGTCGGTCTCGGCGACGGCCAGCAGCCGATGTCGGACGAGAGCGGTGAATTGACGATCGCCTTCAACGGCGAGATCTTCAATTATGTCGAATTGCGCGATGAGCTGCGTGCCAAGGGCCGGCGCTTCCGCACCTCGAGCGACACCGAAGTGATCCTCCATCTTTACGATGTCATGGGGGAGGAATGCCTGTCCCGTCTCAATGGCGACTTTTCCTTCGCCATCTGGGATCGCCGCCGCCAGCGGATGATGCTGGCGCGCGACCGGATGGGCGTACGCCCGCTGTTCTACATGAACCATGGCGGCACCCTCTACTTCGCATCCGAGATCAAGGCCCTGCTTCAGGTGCCGGGCGTTTCTGCCGAACTCGATCCCATCGCGCTTGATCAGATCTTCACGCTCTGGGCGCCGATCGCGCCGCGCACCGGTTTTCGCGACATTCATGAGCTTGAGCCGGCGCATCTCATGATTGCAGAAAAGGGCAAGGTCGCGATCCGCCCCTACTGGCAACTCGACTATCCCGACCGCGGGGCGTCGCCGCTGTTCACGGACGACCGTGCCGCTGCCGAAGAACTGCGCGCGCTGCTCACGGATGCCACCCGGATCCGGATGCGCGCCGATGTTCCCGTCGGCTCCTACCTTTCGGGCGGGCTCGACTCCTCCATTGTCGCGGCGATGGCGACCGGCATGGCGCCGCAGGGGCTGAGGACCTTCTCCGTCACCTTCGATAGCGTGGAGCATGACGAGAGCGCCTTCCAGATGGAAATGGCGACAGCGCTCGGCACGCATCACAGCGCCGTTGCCTGCCGGGCGGGCGACATTGCGCGGTCTTTTCCGGAGGTGATCCGCTTTGCGGAGCGACCGATCATCCGAACGGCGCCGGCACCGCTCTATCAGCTTTCGGGTCTCGTCCGGGAGCAGGGGCTGAAGGTGGTTCTGACGGGCGAAGGCGCCGACGAGGTCTTTGCCGGCTACGATATCTTCAAGGAGGCGCGGGTCCGTCGGTTCTGCGGCCGCCAGCCCGGGTCGCGCATGCGCACGCACCTCTTTCGCAAGCTCTATCCCTACATCCCGGGCCTGCAGCAGCAATCGGCGGAGTATCTCGCCGCGTTCTTCGGCGCCGGCGACGTGCCGCTCGACGATCCGCTCTTCTCGCACCGGCCACGCTTCAAGAGCACGGCGGCGACCAAGATCTTCTTCTCGGGCGATCTGCGTACGCGGTTGAGCAACTACGATGCGGCAGAGGATCTGGCGAGCCGGCTTCCGGCAGCCTTCGGACGCTGGCACCCCTTGCACCAGGCGCAATACCTCGAAAGCCGCTTCCTGCTGCCGGGCTATATCCTGTCGAGCCAGGGCGATCGCATGGCCATGGCCCACGGGATCGAAGGACGCTTCCCGTTCCTCGATCATCGCCTCGTCGAATTTGCGACCCGTCTGCCGCCCGAAATAAAGCTGAAGGGGCTGGTGGAGAAGCATATCCTGCGCGAAGCGACGAAGGATCTGTTGCCCCCGTCCATCGGCCAGAGAACCAAGCAGCCCTATCGCGCGCCGGACAGCCATTCCTTCACCGGGGTGGGCGAACTCGATTACGTTCGCGATGTCATGAGCGAGGCGCGCGTCAGCGACAGCGGGCTTTTCAATGCCAAAGCCGTGACGAAGCTCTACGAAAAATGCCAGTCGCAGCCGGTCACCGGCTTCCGCGACAATGCGGCTTTCGTCGGAGTCCTGTCGACACAGCTCTGGCTGCAAATCTTTACCGGCACCAGCGTCCGCGCGGCGGAAGCAGCCTGAACTATTGAGGAAAGGAAACCACATGACGGAAACGATCAAAGACAAGGTTAGAGCCTTCGTCATCGAAAACTTCCTGTTCGGCGATACGTCCTACGATCTCGCCGATACAGCCTCGCTGATCGAGAATGACATCATCGATTCAACTGGCGTTCTCGAACTGGTGGCCTTCATCGAAGACCAGTTCGGCATTGTCATGGGCGACGCCGACATCGTGCCTGCGAATCTCGATTCGCTTGCGCGCATTTCGGCCTTCATCGAGGCCCGGGTCGGGGCGCCGGCCACGGCATAATCTAGGCGCGAGGGGGCGTCCATGCGGTTCGAGCAATTCCTTATTGGCAATGCCGGCAGGCAAGCGGCGAAAACGGCGCTGGTCACCGACCGCCGTCGCCTTAGCTACGGCGAATTCGACGACCTAACGGGCAGGCTGGCTGCCGCGCTGGCGCGGGCCGGCGTCAAACGCAACGATCGCGTGCTCGTCTTCATGGACAATTGCTGGGAAGCGGCTGTCTCGATCTTCGCGATCCTGAAGGCCGGCGCGACCTTCAGCCCGATCAACGCCTCGACCAAGGCGGACAAGCTCGCCTATATCATCACCGACTGCGAGGCGGCGGCGATCCTGACGCAGGCAAAGCTGATGCCGATCGTGGCGGAGGCCCAGGCGCTGAGCGGCAACTCGGATCTCTTCGTTGCCTCGACGGCTGCGCCCAATGGCCAGACGCCGGCTGACGCGATCTCCTTCGAAACCTGCCTCGCGGAAGTGGCAACGCCCGTGCCGCATCGCGGCATCGATGTCGACCTTGCGATGCTGATCTATACCTCGGGTTCGACCGGTCGGCCGAAGGGCGTGATGATGACCCATCGCAACATCGATGCTGCATCGGATTCGATCACCACCTATTTGCGCAACGAACCGGACGATATCATCCTCAACGTATTGCCGCTTGCCTTCGACTACGGCCTCTACCAGATGCTGATGGCGATCCGCATCGGCGCGACGCTGGTGCTCGAAAAATCCTTCGCGTTCCCGCATGCGATCTTCGAGCGGATCCGGGAGGAGGGCGTTACCGGCTTCCCACTGGTTCCGACGATGGCGGCGATGATCCTGCAGATGCGCGATCTGGAACCCGGCTTCCTGCCGAGCCTGCGTTATCTCTCTAACACCGCCGCTGCCTTGCCGCCGCCGCATATTGCGCGGCTCCGCGAGCTCTTTCCGGGCGCCCGGCTCTATTCGATGTACGGGCTGACGGAATGCAAGCGATGCACCTATCTGCCGCCGGAAGAACTCGACCGCCGGCCGGGTTCGGTCGGCATCGCGATCCCGAACACCGAGGCGTTCGTCGTCGATGACGAAGGCCAACGCGCGCCGCCGGGCGTTCCCGGTGAACTTGTCATTCGCGGCCCCCACGTCATGCAGGGCTACTGGCGCAACGATGCCGCGACCGAGCGCATGCTGCGGCCGGGGACGAACCGATGGGAAAAGGTGCTCTATACGGGCGACCTCTTCCAGGCCGACGAAGAGGGCTTCCTCTATTTCGTCGGCCGCAAGGACGACATCATCAAGACGCGCGGCGAGAAGGTCGCGCCCAAGGAAGTCGAGACCGTGCTGCATGCGCATCCGGGCATCGCCGAGGCCGTGGTGGTCGGCGTCGCCGATCCGGTGCTCGGCCACGCGATTGCGGCGCTGGTGGTGCTGTCCGATCCCAGCCTGACGGACAAGGACATTATTCGCCACTGCGCCCGCCATCTCGAAGATTTCATGGTGCCGAAGATTGTCGAATTCCGCACCGAACTTCCGAAGACGGATACTGGTAAGGTCAGCCGCCGCCTTGCGGCTGAGACGATGGAGCCCGCCCAATGAACATTCTGATGACTGAGGGCGCGCGCCCGTTTTCGGCCGAGACGCTGACGATCGATCATGCGGCCGAGACTGACCGGATCGTCGCCGGGCTGCGTGAGCAGTTGCGGTCGATGAAGAAGCGCGGTCTGGTGCTCGGGCTCTCCGGTGGTATCGACTCGAGCGTTTCGGTCGCGCTGGCCGTGCGCGCCGTCGGCGCCAAGAATGTCTTTTGCCTGTTCATGCCGGAAAACGATTCCGATCCGGAAAGCCTGCGCTTTGGCCGCCTCGTCGCCGAGACCTTCGGCGTCGAGGCAATCATCGAGGATATCGGTCCGACGCTGAAGGCGATGGGCTGCTACGAGCGTCGCGATGCATTCATTCGCGAACTGGTTCCGGACTATGGTGACGGATGGGCCTCGAAGATCGTGATCGCCAATGCGCTCGAAGGCGAAGGCTACAACATTTCCTCGCTCGTGGTTCAAAGCCCTGAAGGCACGCAGTCGAAGCATCGCATGCCGCCTTCGGTCTATCTCGGCATCGTCGCCGCCACCAACATGAAGCAGCGCACGCGCAAGCAGGTGGAGTATTACCACGCCGACCGGCTGAATTTCGCCGTGCTCGGCACGCCGAACCGGCTGGAATACGACCAGGGTTTCTTCGTCAAGAACGGTGACGGCGCGGCCGACGTCAAGCCGATCGCGCATCTCTACAAGTCGCAGGTCTACGCGCTTGCCGCCCATCTCGGCATTCCTGAGGAGATCCGGCGCAGGCCGCCGACAACCGACACCTATTCGCTGGAGCAGACGCAGGAGGAATTCTACTTCTCGCTGCCATACGACCGCATGGACCTCTGCCTCTACGGGCTCAACAACGGTATCGAGATCGACGCCGTCGCTCAAGCGGCAGGCCTGACGGTCACGCAGGTGGAGCGCGTCTGGGCGGATATCGCCGCGAAGCGCAAGGCGACGCGCTACCTGCATCTGGGTCCCCAGCTCGTGCAGCCGGTGGAGGAGATCAAGGGCTGAACGCGAGCCGCGTAGCTCGGCGAGGTTGTTGCGGTGGCTTCAAGGAAGCGCCGCAATAACCGAAGCCCTGGTCAGTCGAACTGTCCGGCGATCAGCCGGCACCAATGCTCTCCGGCAATACCATTGAAAAAGCCTTGCCCGTCCCGGCAGGCCTGGACGATTGCCGGGTCACGGGAGTGGAGCACGGTCGAGGCGACATGGACGAAGGCAATCCGGCGCCCGAGCATGGCTTCCATAAGCACCGGCTGTGTCCGTCCTCGTAGGCCCGGAAGTCCACGCTTGGCGGCATGATCGACAAGACAGTCGATGACCGGGCCGGCCTGGCCCGGCAGCGCCAAAACCTGCAGCACCCGCCCGATCGCACCCGCCTTGGCGTAATAGGCGAAAGCGCCAACGAGCGTGCCGGTGCGCGCCGCGACCAGAGCGTAGACGAGATCTCCCTGTTCGGGCTTTTGCTCCGCATCGCCGAGAATGTAGTCGAGCTGCCCTTCGGCCCATTCGGGGCGCAGCGGAAACTGCGCGATGAAACGATCGACCACAGCGGCAAAGCCGTTGCGATCGGTTTCCTGTGTCGTGAAACCGGCCTGGCCGATGCCGGCGGCAGAGACGGCGGACCAACGTTGTTCGCCCGGCGCCATCCGCTTGCGGTAGGCACTGTCAATGGCCCGCGCGAAGGGTGCGGCAAGCCGCGCCGGCTTGATGCGGTTGGCCGCTACACTCAGGCTGAAGGAAGCGGGTTGGATGACACGCACCCAATCGAGGCTGTATTGCGGCAGGACGACGCCCCGCAGCCGTGTCCACATCTGCATCGAGACGTCGCTTGCGGTTTCGCTGAAGGAAAGATCCTGTGGGCCGGCCAGAAAGGCCTTGAGGATGCGCGCTCCGGCCAGGGGGTCGCTCTCGCGATCCTCNGGCGAGACCGATGCGCTCTTGATGCTGCGACTGAAAGACATGGACGAGCTCGTCGAAACGTCGCTTGCGGTTTCGCTGAAGGAAAGATCCTGTGGGCCGGCCAGAAAGGCCTTGAGGATGCGCGCTCCGGCCAGGGGGTCGCTCTCGCGATCCTCGACCATCAGCGAGCCGCAGATGGCGGCGCGCAGCCGGCGGCCATTCAGCACCATKGGCAGGACGTTGACGCCGACAAATCCGGAAATGACGCCCTTGTCGTTCACGTGCACGAGGGGGCGTATCTGCGGATCGCAGCCGGGCGCATCGAGGTAAAGCTGCTGCATGTAATCGGCAAGTGCCGGCGGCGGTGTGCTCTGGTC
>NZ_LMJJ01000014.1 GCF_001429285.1 Ensifer sp. Root278 | reverse complement strand
CTGCTCGAATGGCAGCGCGACTGGGCCCACAAGGAAACCTACAATGCCGTCACCACGCTGGTGAAGGAGCATTCCGGCGCCTACGGCATGGGCATCGACTACGCCGTCACCATGGTTCACAACGGCGACGAACGCGTCCGCCACGGCAAGACGATCGGCCCCAACCCGGCGAAGTGATCCCGGCCCGGACCAGCGAACATCCGCAATCGCTTCGGCGTGAATGGCAAGGCTGGCCCCGCAGGGGGCCGGCCTCTCCGTTTATGCGATGTCATCGTCAAAAGAAGATGCAGGAAGCTCGCGAGCGTCACCTGGGGCGGAAGCCCGCCCTGGTTCTGCGGCCTGGGATCGCGCAGCAGCAGGACAGCGGCTAGGGCTTTCTGGTGGTGATCCAGCTTGGGTCACCTCGTGTCGCAAGCCCTGTCGCGGGCGCTCGATTGCGACCTTGGCATTAAGGAATACAACTGCTTTCCAAATTCGATTGACAATTTGGATCCTCTCGCGCATTTTAGAAAACAATAGTTTTCCTAATTTGGCGACGGGCGTTTTGGACCGCCCCGCCACACCGGGGAAAGGAACCGGCCATGAACCAGCACACGCCAATCGCCATCATCGAAAACCCCTCGCCTACTGCGGAGACAATGCCGACCATTCGGCTCCCCGAGGAACTGCCTGCGATCTTGCCTGCCGTGACTCCGGCCTCGAACATGCCTGCAAAGCGGTGGCTGCGCGGCCTGCTCTTCGCCTCCGTGGCCGTCGCGGCCGTGGCGGCCGCTGCCGATTTCGGGTGGGGGTACTGGACGACAGGCCGCTTCCAGGTGTCGACCGACGACGCCTATGTGAAGGCTGACAGCACGACGATTGCGCCCAAGGTCTCCGGCCATATCGCCGAGGTGCTCGTGGCCGACAACGAGCGGGTAAAGGCAGGACAGATCCTCGCCCGCATCGACGACCGCGATTTCAAGGTAAGCCTCGAACGGGCCATGGCCGAGGTCGAGGCAGCGGAAGCCAACATCGCCAACAAGCAGTCGGCCCTGGTGGCTCAGCAATCCGCGATCGACGCGGCAAGGGCGACTGTCGAGGCCGACAAGGCCGACCAGACCTTTGCTGAACAGGACGACAAGCGTTACTCCGAGCTTGCCAGACAGGGCTTCGGCACCATCCAGAATGCCCAGCAGGCGGCCTCGCGCATCATGGCCGCCCGTGCAGCGGTAACGCGTGACACGGCGGCACTTGCCAATGAAACCAAGCAGCTCGACGTGATCAGGGCCGAGGTCGCCCAGGCGAAGGCAGCACTCGACAGCGCCAAGGCGGCGCAGGACCAGGCTCGCCTGAACCTCTCCTACACCGCTCTTGCCGCCCCCATCGATGGCGTGATCGGCAACCGCACCCTGCGGGTCGGTCAATATGTGCAGGCCGGCACCCAACTGATGGCGGTCGTCCCGACGGAGGCGGCTTACATCGTCGCCAACTACAAGGAGACCCAGCTCACCGACGTCTATCCCGGCCAGAAGGTGACGGTCGAAGTGGACACCTTCCCGGGGCAGGTCTTCGAGGGTCACGTCGACAGCATCGCGCCGGCGAGCGGCCAGGAATTTGCGTTGCTGCCGCCGGACAATGCGACGGGCAACTTCACCAAGGTGGTGCAGCGCATCCCGGTCAAGATCGTGCTCGACCGCGGAACCCCACGATCGGTGACCTTGCGGCCCGGCATGTCGGTCTACCCGACCATCGCCACCAACCCGACGGCGACCGAGGTCGCGTCAAAGTCGGGAAAGATCTACTAGAGCGCCGTGCGTTCAAGTGAACGCATAGACAAGGCAGGAGGGTGTTATGTCCACCATTGCTGATACAGTTGCGCCCGGTTCGCTGCCAGCCGCTGCGGAGCCATCGGAAAAGGCGAGCACGACGGCATGGATCGCAGTGCTCGCCGGCCTGATCGGTGCCTTCATGGCGATCCTGAACATCCAGATCACCAACGCCTCGCTGCTCGACATCGAGGGCGGGATCGGCACCGGCGTCGACAACGGCGCCTGGATATCGACCTCCTACCTGATCGGCGAGATCGTGGTGATCCCCCTTACCGACTACTTCAGCCGCGTCTTCTCGTTCCGGCGCTATATCCTGGCAAATGCGATCCTGTTCCCGATCTTTTCCGCGGCTTGCGCCTTCGCCCATGACCTCGGCTCGATGATCGTGCTGCGCGGTCTGCAAGGCGTTGCGGGCGGCGTGCTCATCCCCATGGCTTTCACAATGATCCTGACCCGGTTGCCCAAGACGCAGCAGCCGTTCGGATTGGCACTCTTCGCCCTGTCCGTCACCTTCGCGCCGGCGATCGGCCCGACGATCGGCGGCTACCTCACCGAGAACTACGGCTGGCAGTCGATCTTCTTCGTCAACACGCCCCCAAGCATCATCATGGTGGTTGCGCTCTACTTCACGCTCGAGAAGAAGCCGATGCAATTGTCCTTGCTCAAAGAGGGCGACTGGGCCGGCATCGTCACCATGGCGATCGGGCTCTCGGCTCTACAGACCGTGCTCGAGGAAGGCAATAAGGACGACTGGTTCCAGTCGCCGTTCATCGTCAAGCTCGCCATGATCGCAGCCGTGTTTCTGACCGCCTTCGTCATCATCGAGCTAAAGGTCGAAAAGCCGCTGGTCAAGCTACGCCTGCTCAAGCAGCGCAACTTCGGTGTCGGCGTTCTCGTCAACGTGCTGGTCGGCGTGGCGCTGTTCGGCACCGTTTACATCCTGCCGCAGTATCTGGGCCAGGTGCAGCGCTACAATGCCGAGCAGATCGGCTTCGTGCTGGCCTGGACCGGCTTGCCGCAGCTCCTCATCATTCCGCTCGTGCCGGCACTGATGAAGCGGTTCGACGCGCGCTACGTCGGCTTCGTCGGCATCAGCATCTTCGCAGCGAGCTGTTTCATGAACACGACGCTCTCGCTCGACAGCGCCGGCGACCAGTTCTTCGTGCCCAATATCGTGCGCGCCATCGGCCAGGCACTGGTGCTGACGCCGATCACGGTGATCACGACCGCCGGCATCGCGCCTGGCGACGCGGCCGCCGCCTCCGGCCTGTCGAACATGCTGCGCAATCTCGGCGGCGCGGTTGGAACGGCCACGCTCGCGACTGTGTTGACCAAGCGGGAGCAGTTCCATTCTAACATCATCGGCCAGTCCGTCACGCTTTCCCGCGATGAGGTCCGTGACCGGATCAGCGATCTGACCCAGCACTTCATGACCCATGGCGTATCCGACGTCGCGGTTGCACAACACAAGGCGATCGCCGTGATCGGCGCGACGGTTCACCGCCAGGCGCTTATCCTGGGGTTCAGTGATACCTTCGCGGTGATCGGCACTGTGTTGGCGCTCGCCGCCATCGCCCTGCTTTTCACCCGGAAGATCCAGCTTGGCGGCGCAGGTGCGGGCGGCGCCCATTGAATGTCTGCAGGTCAAAAGACGTGCACTGAAAGGAGGCAGGTTATGAGCAATTCGACGCCCGGTCGTCTCTTTCTGGACGACCTCTATGTGGGCCAACGCTTTACAAGCGGGACCCACACGATCGACGCAGCACAGATCAAGGCTTTCGCTCTGCAGTTCGACCCGCAGCCGTTTCACATCGACGAGGCGAGGGCCAAGGACACGCTCTTTGGGGGTCTGGCTGCAAGCGGATGGCACACCGCCGCCATCACGATGCGTCTCAATGTCGAGACGGGCCTGCCATTTGCCGGCGGTCTCATTGGCGCCGGCGGAGAAATCAACTGGCCGGCTCCGACGCGCCCCGGGGACACGCTGCATGTGGAAAGCGAGGTCCTGGAGATCATACCTTCCCGCTCGAAGCCTGATCGAGGCATCGCCGTCGTTCTCAGCAGCACCATCAACCAGCACGGGGAAGTGGTGCAGAACCTCAAGGCCAAACTCGTCCTCCAGCGGAAAGCGGCGGGTTGACGCCGATTTAGCTCGAATATGCAGAGGCGGGCGACTTTCATTCCGTCGAGACGAAATCGTCCTCCCGAGAGTTCAGCAGCGCCGCCAGCGTGCGGAGGCCAATGTCGAGCTGATCCATTGCCGGACTGGCCAGCGCGAGCCGGACCGCGTTGGGCGCGTGGCCCGGCGTGATGGCGAAGGTCGTCGACGGGGTCAATGCAATGTCGCGCCTGGCGGCAGCCGCAACAAACGTCTGCGAACGCCGATGGGGCGGCAGCGTCAGCCAGAGATGGTAGCACTTTGGGTTGGCCTTGACCTCGAAGCCCTGGAGATGAGCGGCGGCCAGCTTCTGCCGCGCCTGCGCATCAAGGCGTTTCATCGTCATGAGCGCGGCAACGGTGCCATCGGCCATCATCCGCTCGGCCGCCGCAAAGGCAAATCCCGTCGCGGTCCATCCACCCGAACGCACAGAGGCGATCACACTTTCCCGTAGCCGCTCGGGCGGCACGATGAAGCCGAGCGCCAGGCCGGGCGCCACCTTCTTGGAGAGGCTGTCGACGACAATGCAGCGATCCGGTGCGAGGGCGGCAAGCGGCGGCTCGTCGTCAAGGAACCCATAGACATTGTCTTCGATAACAGGAAGATCAAGCATCTCGACGACCCGCAGAAGATCGGCCCGGCGCGCCTCACTCATCGTCGCGCCCAGCGGATTCTGGACCGCCGGCTGGATGTAGATGGCCGAGAGATGCGCCTCGCGATGCGCTTTTTCAACGGAGTCGGGGCGCACCCCGCCTTCGTCCATCGAAAGCGGCACCAACGCAATTCCGAGCCGAGCGGCAATGCCCTTGACGAAGGGATAAGTCAAAGCCTCGACACCGCAGCGCCCGCCCGCCGGAACCACAGCCGCGAGAGCCGCAGCAATGCTCTGCCGGCCATTGCCGGTGAAAACGAGGTGTTCAGGACTGGGCGACCAGCCGCCCTTGGAGAGATGCGCTGCTCCAATGTTTCTGATCGCCGGCGTTCCGATGCTGATCGCCTGGCGCGATGCAACGTCGAGCAAGGCAGGAGCAGCCAACCCCTCCAGGCTTCTTGCGATAAGCGCTGTCTGGTTGGGCAAGATCGGGTAGTTGAACTCGAAGTCGGTACGGACACCACGCGGCTCTGCGAGCGCCGCCACGCCTCGCCTCGCCTCCCCGGAGATGAAGGTGCCCCTGCCCACTTCGCCGACGACGAGACCGCGGCGCAACAACTCGGCATAGACGCGGCTTGCCGTGGATACGGCAATCTTGCGTTCATAAGCAAAGCTACGCTGCGGCGGCAGGCGGTCGCCCGGCCTGAGCGACCCAACCGCAATTTCCGCGGCGATCGTGTCGGCAAGCTTCAGGTATTCCGACCTCGACATTATTGCACCGAGTACAATGTTTCAATTGCACCGAGAATTATATCGGAACATTCTATTCTCATCAAATCCCATTCGCCCGGAACCGCGACGGTTTCGCAGGCCCGAGCGCTCTTTTCGAAGCGCGCTCAGGCTGGCGGCATCGCACGCCCGGAGCAAGGGCTGGAAACGAGACAATGCCTGTATTTCTCAACCAACCGACCACTGTCGCGTTCAACGCGCGCGAATGCGGAGGCACTCCGATGGAACTGACCGTCCCGACGATCCTGGTCGCCTTTGCCGGGGTATTCCTGATCTGCTTCATGAAGGGGGCGTTTGGCGGAGGCTTCTCCATAGTCGGCATCCCGCTGCTGTCGGTCGTGATGGACCCGGTCACCGCTGGCGGCCTTCTCGCGCCGCTCTTCGTGGCGATGGATCTGTATGGGTTGCGCTACTTCAAGCGGGCAACCTGGTCTGGCCCCGACCTCGCGCTGCTGCTTCCGGGGCTCGTGATTGGCATCGGGCTCGGCTATCTGCTGTTCCGCTTTCTCGATCACCGCACCGTCGCGATCGTGATGGCGGCAACCACCTTGCTTTTCGTCGGCCTGTGGCTGGCAAGGGGCGCAGAGGTCACGGCACGCCCACGCTCGACCCCGAAGGCGATTTCTGCCGGTCTCGCCTCAGGCATAACCACGATGGTCGCCCACTCGGGCGGACCGCCGCTGGCGATGTATCTGCTGCCGCTCGGTCTCAGCAAGGAGGTCTACGCGGGAACGACGAGCCTCTTCTTTACCGTCGGCAATGCAACCAAGGCCCTGCCGTGGTTGTTGCTGGCGAAGCCAACCGCCGATCTCGGAGTGCTGATGGCGATCTGCCTGCTCGCCATTCCAAGCGGCGTTACGCTCGGCTGGCGGCTCCAGGGCATGCTCGACCAACGGCAGGTCTATCGCGCCTGCTATGGATTGCTGGTTCTGGTGGCGCTGAAACTACTATGGGACGGCGTTTCCGGCTTTCTGGTCTAACCGTCGTATCGCCCACCTGCGCAAAGAAGATGCTTGCGACGGAGCAACATCTCGCGCCATAGGGGCGTATTGCGCAGGCTGCGCCCGCAAAGCTTTTCACTTTGCGTATTGACCTAAGTTTCTCAAAGGGTTGAAGTGCTCTGGCCATTCAAGCGAGGTACTTCACCCTGCAGAGCAGCGCCCCTTTCACAGCAGCAGGAGAGATGGGTCGGTTGATCCAGTCTTACCGCTGGGACGACAGCCCGCTCGGCCCCATGGAGGCTTGGCCGCCATGCCTGGCGGCTGCGGTCGACATCATGTTGCCGGCGCAGGCGCAGATCGTGATGTTCTGGGGCGAGGAGTTCGTCGCTCTCTACAACGATGCCTATGCGCCGACCATCGGAGACAAGCATCCTCGCGCATTGGGGCGCCCGGCGCGCGAAAACTGGGGTGAACTCTGGAGCGACCTCGAACCTCTGCTGCGACGCGTGCTGGAACGCGGCGAGACGGTGGTCGCGAAAGACCGTCCCTTCTACATCGAGCGACACGGTTATCCCGAAACGGCTTACTTCGATATTTCCTATTCGCCCGTCCGGGACGAAGAAGAGAGGGTTCGGGGCGTGTTCTGCATCGTCAATGAAACGACGGAACGCGTGAAATTCGAGGGCGCGCTGCAAGCCAACGAAGAGCGGCTTCGCGCCATTTTCTCGCAGTCGGCCGCCGGCATTTGCCAGATGGACCTGACGGGCCGCTTCCTCCTGGTCAACAATCGGTTCTGCGAAATCGTCGGCTATAGCGAAGCCGAACTGCTGACGATGCGGATGCACGACATCACGTTTCCCGAAGACGTCGCCCAAAGCGCTCGCCTGTTCAAGACGATGGCGAGCACCGGCGAAAGCTACGAAATCGAAAAGCGCTATCTGCGCAAGGATGGTGGTCTTGTCTGGGTGACGAGTTCGGTCTCCGCGCTTCGCGATGAGCGCGGCAATTTTCGCGAGGCGGCCGCCGTCATCGTCGACATCACCGAGCGCAAGCGAGCCCAGGAGGTCGAGCGTCGCCTTGCGGCCATTATCGCATCCTCCAACGACGCCATTCTCGGCATCGATCTCCGGATGAGGATTACGACCTGGAATGCCGGGGCCGAAAGGCTCTACGGCTATTCGGCCGAGGAAATGGTCGGCCGCTCCGTCATGACGCTGGTTCCCGAAGACCGGATTGACGAAGAGCCTGCGATCCTCAGGCAGGTCAATGCGGGCCTCAAGGTCGAGCCATATGAGACCAAACGGCTCCACAAGGACGGTCGAAGCGTCGATGTCCTGCTCAGCGTTTCGCCGATCTACGACGCCTATGGCAGCATCGTCGGCGCTTCGAAACTGGCCCACGACATAACCGTGCGGAAGGAGGCGGAGCGCCTGCAGACCGTCCTGGTCGGTGAACTGAACCATCGCATCAAGAACGTGCTTGCAACCGTCCTGGCCATTGCCCGGCAGACGCTCGGTCGCAGCGACAGCACGGACGCCGAAGAGGTGCAGGCTTTTGAAGCGCGGCTGGTTTCGATGGCACGGGCGCACGACCTGCTCACCCATGGCAACTGGGAAAGGGCGGAGTTGAAGGCGATCATCAACCAGGCGATCTCCCCCTACTCGCAGGAGACGTTCGTCGTTTCCGGCCCGCCGATCCAGGTTCCGCCGAGGATGGTCGTATCGCTGTCCCTGGCGCTGCATGAGCTCGCCACGAACGCCGCCAAATACGGCGCACTTTCGACCGGGAACGGGCGGGTCTCCATCACGTGGTCGCTCCAGGCCGGCACGCCGACCCGGCTGACGCTGCGCTGGCAGGAATCCGGCGGGCCGTTGGTAAAGCAGCCATCGCGCAAAGGATTCGGCTCGCGCCTGATTCAAACCCTGTTGGCTGCCGAACTGAATGGCCAGGTGGAGATCAGCTACCATCCCACGGGCCTGGTGTGCTCGGTCGACGCGGCCCTGCAAAGTGGGTGGGACGAACCCACCGCACCCTAACGGCGCATGGGCAACCCCCGAGCATCGCGCCCGGTAGCGGCTTACGCCCTGCCGGAGAGCACAAGCACACGATCCAATGCTGCGGCAAATCCCTTGAGCGACACGGAGAATGTCACGTTCTTTTCCGTATCGCTCGCAAAGGCACCGATCTTCAGGGCCGTTCCGCTGCGCAGCAATGCGACCGTCCCCTCGGTAAACGTCAACGACACGATGCAGCCGATGGGCAGGCAGGTGCGGAAGGGCGTTGGCTTGCCGCCGGTCGCCTCATCAACACCGAGGGTTACGCCCTTTTCCAGATAGAGGCCGAAGGGAAGCGCGAGGCTCCCCGCCAGAGCGGCGTTTTCAGCCGGCCGAAGTTCGAGCGTCAGCACGTGCTGGCCACTCTTGTGAAACTGCTGTTGCGACAGGATGCAATGCTTTTTACCCTCGGCCTCGGCGCAGGCGACGCTCCAGTCCTCATAGGTTTCAGAAAGCTGAGAGGGCGCGGCAGCCGTCCCGGCCGCCGCGTCCTCTCCGTAAAGCGGCGTGATGGCGACGAAGGTCGCCATCAGCACTGTCGATAGCCAGACGAGCCGACGCATCAGAAGCGCACATCAAGCTTGGCATCGACCGCATTCTGCGTCGTGCCGGAGCCGAACTGTCCGGTGTAGGTGATGCCAAGGCTGGCATTGCCGGTCAGCGCGAAATCGATGCCGGCCTCGATGATTGCCGCGTCTTCGGCAATCGGCGTACCGGCAACCGAGAAGGCGCTGCCCGTGCCGAAGGCCATGGTCGAGAACGGCGTCGTGTCGCCGAAGGCGTGCTGCCAGCCGAGCATGCCGCGCACCTTCGTATCTGTCGCGCCGAGGCTGAGCGGAGCAGAAGCGCGCAGACCGAGCGTCGTGAAGGTCGTGTCGGTCGTGTTGCTCTTGCTCGACAGGGCGGCCGCGGCACCGCGCTCGGTGAAGCCGTCGGTGTGCAGGCTGACATAGGCGAGGTTCGCAAAGGGCTCGAGCGCCACATCAGGCAGGTCGATGCGGTAGCCGACTTCGCCGAATGCCTGGAACGTCCCGGCGTCATAATCGGCCTTCAGCTGATCGGTGAAGCCGGGGAAGGCAACGCTGCGCGACGTGTTGATCGAATGCCAAGTGTAGGCGAGGCCGGACCTGAGCGCGACATCGCCCCAGCGACCGCCGCTATAGACGCCCAGGTGGTAGTTGTCGCTGTCACCGCTGGAGGCACGGCTGTCGACGTCGAAGTTCGTCCGGCTGTAGCCGGCCATGATGCCGATCAAGGCATTGTCCGAGACCGCTGCATCGAAGCCAGTGACGAAACCGCCCGTCGACTGGTCGAGGCTGCCGGCGTTACCGTTGCCGTCGGTATTGGTCCACGAGCCGAACACCTGGCCCCAGCCGACCATCGCCGGCGGCGCGGCGGGAACGGCGTTGACGGCGGCGACGGCACCGGTCGTGATCTTGTCTTCCGGACCATAGGCAAGGACCGGAACGCTCGCAGCACCCACGTCACCGAAGGCGTCGCGGATGCGGTCGTTCACCGCATTGCGCAGCAGGCTGCTGTCGTTGATCAGCGCGGTCTGCGCCGAAGCATGGACTTCGCCGGACAGTTGGTCGAAGGCACGACGTGCCGCGTCGCCGTCGAGGATGGTCAGCGCATTGTAGAGCCCGAGCGATGGGCCACTCTGGGCAAGTGTGTTGAGCGCAAGTGCCGTCTGCCGCTGGTTGCCGGTCGCAGCCTCGCCTTCGAAGACGCCGGGCTCGGTGGGCTTCGGCTCGCCTGGTTTCGGTTCACCGGGCTTGGGTTCTTCGCCGGGTTTCGGCTCTTCGCCTGGCTTTGTACCGCCGTTCTTGACCTTGATCTTGAGGTCGACCTGCTTCTCCTTCTGGTCAAGCGAGACCTCAAGGAACGCCGATTTCGAGATAGCCTCGGCAAACTTTCCTTCGATCGCACGGTCGGCTGTCAGGATCGTATAGGTCTGCCCGGTCTTGTAGCTCGTGTTGGGGTCGAGGGCGGTCACCTGGACATTCGTGCCGCTGCCGATCTTGGCGATACCGGAGTTTTCGTTGGTGCCAATGCTCTTGACGACGATCCTGTCGGAACGGCCGTCACCGGCAACATCCGCCTCGTAGATCGAACCGGTCGCCATATCCAGTCGGCCCATGACCGTCAGCGTGCCGGTGGAATTGTTGCCGGGCGAAATGATCGCCTTGGAGTCGATATACGTGTCGCCAACCGTGCCGGAGCCGCCGAGCCTACCGAAAGAGGTCGAGCTCGGATCGCGGATGCGGTTCATCTCGCCGAACACGTTCACCTCATTGGTATAGAAGCGATCGCCCTGTACCCGTCCCGTCTCACCATCGACGATGAGCGTGCCACCGGTCACTTCGAACCGGGTCTCGCTGTAGTCCAGGGGGCCGTTATCCGGGTCGTTATCGATCGTGTCGAGGTTGCTCTTCAGAACCAGCTTGCCACCGGAAACGTTCACCTTGCCGTTGAATTTCGTAAGGTCACCGTTGACGATGGTTTCCCCGGAGAAATTGCTGATCGTACCCTTGCCGGCGAGCGTGTTGGCAAACTCATAGCCGGTGTTCGTGTGGTTGAAGTTGACGTAACCCTTTCGCGGGCCAAAATCGATCTTCGTCGACGGATCGACCGTGCCTGCCGCCTGCGCCTGCCGAGCACGTGGCTCGGCGATATTATTCAGGTCGACCTTGCCGCCAATCGTCAGGTTGCCCATGCCTTCGTTGCTTATGCCACCGATATCGGAAAGCACGATGCCGCCGCCGGCCGAAAGCTTGGCGCCGTTGGCGACGGAAAGGTTGACCCGTCCGGCTTCGCCGATCGTCAGCTTGTCGGCGACCTTGAACTCGCTGCCGGCGCCATCGACATACACCTGAATGGTGTCGACGCTCTCATCCTCGCGCAGGACAGCAGTGTTGGTCGAGACCACGGCGCCGCTTTCGATCGTGAGGCTGTCGCCGACCGTGAGCTCGCCCGTGTTGATCCAACGCGAATTTTCACCGGTCACCAGAACCGTGCCGTTTTCGAAGTAAGCCGTCTTGGAGTTGATAAGGCCGCCGTTCTCGATCCTGACCGCAGCCGTGTTGAGCGTCAGGGCGCCGTCGGCGACACCCAGATAGTCGGTGGTGAGCATGGAGCCGGCTCCGCGCACCACGAGCGTTCCGTCTCCCTCCTGCAGAGCGCCGACATGGGTCTCCTTGGCCGATACCTTTCCGCCGTTTTCGACGATCAGAGTGCCCCGGCCGCCGTAGATGCCACCCTCAAAACCGCCGACATAGAGCACGCGGTACCCATTCGGATTGGCATCGACAATGTCCCAGGTCGACCCGGAACCGGAGACCACGACCGTACCTACGCTACCTCTCCCGTCGGCGATGTAGCCGTTGAGGCTCTTGACGACGGCACCGTTGTTGATGGTCAGGGTCGCGCCAGCGGGACGGCCGCGGATCACGAGATTGCCGTTGATCGTATGATCGCTGGACCAAGTCTCATCGTTTGGAACAAGCAGTCCGGCCGCTTTTGCCGGCGACGGCATGAGCGGCACAGCCGCCAGCATCATCGAGACGAGACCGACGCGGCCTAGCGCTGTCGAACTCAGAAGGTTGATTCTCGAAACGTCCGCCTTTGCACAGATATTCAATGTCTGCCCCTTTTCCTTTGCATCGATGGGCGCACAACTCCCAGGCGAACGGTGACGCCGGGAAAGCGCGGTCATGGGCCGGCTATAGCAAGCCCGCGAAGGGGGAGAATTCGGCTTTCTGCAAACGGCAAATTGCAGCGCTGAAGGGCTGTGGCTTTCTGCAAACGGCTTGATTTCGCCGACGAGCGTCAATCGACAAGCGTGCCGACTTCGCGGATAAAGCCTTGCATGGCGCGAACAAATGGCACGATGTCGGCGGATGAAGCAGAGTATGTCGCGGACGTTCGCCGGGCAACGCTCTCCAAGATGGGCGCCTTCATATCGGGTCTGGTGACGCCGCGCCGGTTTCGCACATCGATCATCATGCCCTTGCGGGTGGTGTGCCCCTGATCCCGACTTCGAAGCGGCAAACCGGCAAAGCCTGGGATAACCGCATTCCACAAACGGCGCGGAATCGCGACCGAGGCACCTGAGCTTTCTGCAAACGGCTTGAATTCGCCGACGAACGGCAATCGACATCGGCGCTTGCTTGAACCATAAAAATGGAATGAAACCAGAGGATGAGACCAAATCGGTGGACGAAAGCGCCTATAGCGCAAGCGTGCGGCGCGCGACGCTCTGGCTCGGATTCCTCTACTGGTTCGTAGAATTCATCATCAGCAGCATCCTGTGGGGCATACTCGGGATCGATCCGATCATGTCGGCGCCGGGAAAACTGCTGCTGATGATCTGCGGCATGACCTTTTCCTATGGCATCGCCGCGGCGATGTTTGGCGTGCGGCACCAGCACATCGCGGTCAAGATCGTCGTCGGCTTCGCCACCTCGCTCGTGGCCGCCTTTGCCAACACCGGCGTCGACTTTCTGCTCTACCTTCTCATCGTGCGTGCCGATCCGGTCACGGTCGACTGGACCAGCATCGGTTATACGCTCGTCTACAGCATGGCGACGTTCGTCGGGTGGTCGTTCTTCTTCGTCGCGCTGCTCTACAGCTTCGAGCTGCGTGAGCGCGAACGGCGCCTGGCGATCTCGCGCGAGGAAGCACTGGCCGCGCAAATGCGCGCGCTGCGCTACCAGATCAATCCGCATTTCCTGTTCAATACGCTGAACTCCATCACCGGGCTCATAGAGGAAGGGCAGACCGTTGCCGCGACCCGCATGGTGATGTCGCTTTCCAACTTTCTGCGTACGACCCTGGAGCTCGATCCTTTGCACGACGTGCGGCTGGCGGATGAACTGGCCTTGCAAGCCGGCTACCTTCACATCGAAGGCGAGCGCTATTCCGACCGGATGAAACTCAGGATGGACATTGCCAGCGGCCTGGAAGAGGCACTGGTGCCAAGCCTGATCCTGCAGCCCCTGATCGAGAACGCGGTCAAACACGGCGTTGGCCGCTCGCCTGAACAGGTCGAGATCGTCATCAGCGCCGCCAAGGTCGGTCAGTCGCTTGAGATTGCCGTCGAGAACGATATCGCCGCGGAGACCAATAGTGGGCGGCGCCAGTCCTCCGGCACCGGGATCGGCCTCAAGAATGTCGCCGATCGCGTCCAGGCGCGGTTTCCGGGGGTCGGGGCCTGTGTATCCGGGCTCGTGACGCCCAGGCGTTTCAGAGCCGCAATCACAATGCCCCTGAGGCTTGCATGAACGAAATCCAGACAGTCTCCCTTTCGATCCTCATCATCGACGATGAGCCGCTCGCCAGACGCCGCTTGCTGCGCCTGCTCGGCGCGATGCCAGGGGTCGAGGTCTTGGGGACGGCCGGCAATGTCCAGCAGGCCTGCAGTCTCATCGCCGAGCTGCAGCCGGACGTGATCCTGCTTGATATCCAGATGCCTGGCGGCACCGGCTTCGACATCCTGGAGCAAGTGGGCAGCAACGCGCCCGCGGTCGTCTTCGTGACCGCCTTCGATCACTATGCGCTTCGCGCCTTCGAGGCGGCTGCCGTCGACTATGTCACCAAGCCGATCGAGGCGAACCGCCTGCGCACCGCAATCGAGCGGGCACGCGTGGCGATTGCGGCAAGAACGAGCATCGAACGTGTGGTGGAACTCAACGAAACCGTGCGGGCGCTGCGACAGGCGCTGCGCAAACACGAAACCCAGTCGGCCGATCTCTGGATCAAATCCCGCGGAGAATTCGTTCGTGTCGCGCTCGACCGGGTCGTGCGTTTCCAGGCGGAGCGCGATTATGTCCGCATCCACATCGAAGGCCGGTCCTATCTGCATCACGAAAGCCTGGCTTCGCTTGAACGCCGGCTCGACCCGGCAGAGTTTCTGCGGCTTCACCGCAGCTCGATCGTGCGCCGCGACTGTATCGTGGGGCTGAAGCAGGCCCCCTTCGCAGCCCTCATTGCCCTTCTTTCCGACGGCAGCGAAATTCGCGTCGGGCGAACCTATGCGCGCCATATCCGGCCGACCACCGGCGAGCGCCCGCAAGCGGACTGAGGGCCGAAACCGGGGCGATGGATCGGCTTTAGCGCAAGACGCCGCGCAGCCGCGGCACCGCAAAATCCACGAAGGCCCTGAGCTTCATTGGCACGAGGCCCTGCGGGAGATAGACCAGCTGGACCGGAAGCGGCGGGTGTTCGAATGCCTCCAGCAACGGAACGAGCAACCCTTCCGAGACGGGACGCGCCACCTGATAGGAAAGCACCCGCGTCAGGCCAAGGCCGGAGATGGCGGCATCGACGGCCGATTCCGCCGTGTTTACGATCAACCGCGACCGGATCGGCGCCGCCAGTTCGCGTCCATCGTCAAGGAAGCGCCAGACATGGGCGGCCGTGACGTTTTCGAACGTGATGCAGTCGTGCTCGGCGAGTTCGTTCGGATGCCCGGGGGCGCCGTGCTGCGCAACATAGCCGGGGCTTGCATAGACCACGCGGCGGACTGAGCCGAGCCTGGTCGCCACCAGGTTGCTATCGGGAAGGTTGCCGATCCGAAGTGCCAAGTCGATATGGTCGTCAACGAGATTGGCAAACCGGTCACCCAGCGCCAGCCGCATATCGATCTCAGGATGAGCCTTCAGGAAGTCCACGACGACGGGAAGAACGTGCAGGCGACCGAAGACGATCGGGGCAGAGATCGTCAGGTCGCCCTTGACCGCGCTGTATTCGCCGGCGGCCACCCTTTCCGCCTCCTCGACCCGCGCCAGGATCTCCTTGGCGGCCTCGACATAGGAGCGGCCGGTTTCAGTCAAGAGAATCTTGCGGTTCGTGCGAGTGATGAGCTGGGCGCCCAGATGCGCCTCGAGCTCCGAGACCTTTCGGCTGACTGTGGCAAGCGGCATCTTGAGCTGCCGTGAGGCAGCCGACAGGCTGCCGCTGTCGATGACGGCGAGCAGAACCCCCATGGCGTCGAGGCGATCCATCTTTCCTTCCAAAAAACGGGAATCAGTCTATCGTTCCCGCAGTCTACTGCCAAAAATTGGAAAGTCATAGATTGATCTCGAAGGCGGTTCATCCCGAACCGTCGGAGGGCCGCGACGGTTCTCATGCTCTTCGAGGGACATCTCCCATGAAACTCTATCGCCATCCGCTGTCCGGCCATTCGCACCGGGCTCAGCTCTTCCTGTCGCTGCTCGGCGTACCGCACGAACTGGTCGACGTCGATCTCAAGGCCCGGGCGCACAAGGAGCCGGAGTTCCTGAAGCTCAACCCGTTCGGCCAGGTTCCGGTCCTCGATGACGACGGCACCGTCGTTGCCGACTCCAACGCCATCCTCGTCTATCTCGCCAAGAAGCTCGGCCGCATCGATTGGCTGCCGGAAGATCCGGCTTTGGCCGCCAGGGTGCAGAAGTGGCTTTCGGTTGCTGCCGGCGACATCGCCTTCGGTCCGGCGGCTGCCCGGCTCGTCACCGTGTTCGGTGCCAATCTGCGGGCGGAAGAGGCTATCGCCCGGGCCCATCGCGTGCTGGCGCAGATCGATGCGGAACTGACCGGCCGCGACTTCCTGCTCGGCGCCCGGCCGACCATCGCCGACGTTTCCCTCTACAGCTACGTTTCCGCCGCACCCGAGGGTAATGTGGATCTATCCGACTACCCGCAAGTCCGGGCCTGGCTTGCCCGCATCGAGCGTCTGCCCGGCTTCGTCGGCTTTGAGAAGACGGCCGTCGGCCTCGCCGCCTGACGAACCGGCCCGGGGCGGTCACACTGCCCCGCGCCTCACCCCAACGAGGTTTCAGATCATGCCGGACAATGCACAACAGAAACGGCCGGAGTCTCCCTGGCACGAAGGCGAACTCGCCATCCAGCGCAGCCTCGGCGTCGTCGAGCGCATGGATGCGACGGGGCGCAATTTCGTCCGCAGCTTCATGCCCGAGCAGCACCAGCAGTTTTTCCCGATGCTGCCTTTCGCCGTCTTCGGCGCAGTCGATGCGCAGGGTGACGTCTGGGCGACGATGCGCGCCGCGGCCCCCGGCTTCATGCAGGCGCCCGACGCCTGGAACCTCGACATACGGCTGCCCCGTGATCCAGATGATCCGGCGGATGCCGGCATGGGCGACGCACACTCGATCGGCATGCTCGGCATCCAGCTC
This sequence comes from Ensifer sp. Root278, assembly GCF_001429285.1. GTDB lineage: Bacteria > Pseudomonadota > Alphaproteobacteria > Rhizobiales > Rhizobiaceae > Ensifer. Next base: position 85,723 of record NZ_LMJJ01000014.1, on the reverse strand, counting down.
GAAACCCGGCGCCGGAACCGGCTCAATGGCGCGATCCTGCGCGACGGCGACGACGGTTTCACCATTCGCGTGCGTCAGAGCTTCGGCAACTGCCCGCAGTATATCCAGCTCCGGCAGTTCTCCTTTTCCCGCGATCCATATGAGCCGGCATCGGAACGGCCGATCCGTTACGCGGCCCTCGACGATCGCGCCCGGGCGATCATCGCCAATGCCGACACCTTCTTCGTCGCCTCCTATGTCGACCGCGATACCGGCGAGCGGCAGGTCGATGTCTCCCATCGCGGCGGAAAGGCCGGCTTCGTTGAGCTCGGCGAAGATGACGTTCTGACGATCCCCGACTTCTCCGGCAACCTGTTCTTCAACACGCTCGGCAACTTCATGGTCAATCCGCGCGCCGGCCTGCTGTTTGTCGACTTTGCGACCGGCGACATGCTGCAGATGACCGGCAGCGCCGAGGTCATCCTGTCGTCGCCCGAAGTCGCCGCCTTTCAAGGCGCAGAACGCCTGTGGCGGTTCCGTCCCCAACAGATCGTTTATCGCCAGGACGGCCTGCCGCTCCGCTGGGCCTTCGAGGATGGCGGTTGGTCGCCCAGCCTGCTGACAACGGGTGACTGGGAACAGGCGAAGGTGCACCTGCAGGCCGCGGCCCTTGCCGAGGAGTGGCGCCCATTCCGCGTGGCGCGCGTCGAAGAGGAAAGCACGACGATCCGCTCGCTCTACCTCGCGCCGGACGATGGCGTCGGTCTCATGGCTCACCAGGCCGGCCAGCACCTGCCGATTCGGGTGAGGATAGACGCGGACGGCAAGGCGCTTGTCAGAAGCTACACGCTCTCTTCCGCCCCGACCGACGCCTTCTATCGCATCAGTGTCAAGAATGACGGCACCGTCTCGCAATACCTGCACGGGCTGAAACCCGGCGACCGGATCGAGGCGCGCGCGCCGGCCGGCAGCTTCACGATCGATGGCACCGAGCGGCGACCGGCGGTGCTGATCGGCGCCGGCGTCGGCATCACGCCGATGGTCGCCATGTTGCAGCACATCGTCCACGAGGGGCGCCGCAAGCGCCGCACGCGCCCAACCTGGCTTTTCCAGGCCGCTCGGTCCCGAGACGAACGCGCCTTCGAGCGGGAAATTGCCGCTCTGGTCGAGGAAGGCGAGGGCAACATCCGCCTCATACGCGCGCTCAGCCAGCCGGAGACCGCGACCGAAGGGCAGGACTATGACGTCGGCGGCCGGATCGATATCAGCCACCTCAAGTCCACCCTGCCCTTCGACGACTACGACTTCTATCTCTGCGGCCCGGCGGCTTTCACGCAGTCGCTCTATGACGGATTGCGCGGGCTTAATGTGGCCGATGCCCGCATCCATGCGGAAGCCTTCGGGCTCTCGTCGCTGACCCGGCGGCCGGACGGCGGTGTTGGGCCGATCATGCCACCGCCCGCCAGCGCTCCCGTGCACGTCGTCTTCGCGAGATCCGCCAAGGAGACCCGTTGGCAGCCGGGCGACGGCAACCTCCTCGATCTCGCCGAAGCGCGCGGGCTGACGCCCGAGTTCGGTTGCCGCAACGGCAGTTGCGGCTCCTGCAGAACGCCGGTGCTCGAGGGGAAGGTGACCTACCCGTCGCTGCCCTCCTTCCCGGTGGCAGAGGGCGAGGCGCTGATCTGCTGCGCCGTTCCGGCGGACGGCGAGGAACGCAAACTGCATCTTTCGCTCTGAGCTCTGGTTCGGCTATTGATGATGCACCACATCATCAGGCAGTTGACGTCGACCGAGCGGGATGCGCCATGAACGACCAACAGATACGCGATATCGTGCTCTGGCTTTCCGAACAGGGCCTGAAAGGCCTGGAAGAGCCGGAGTTGTTTGCCGGCTTCTGCGAGCAATGCCGCGCGGCCGGCCTGGATCTGGCCCGCGCGCTCGGGCTGATCGACACATTGCATCCGGAATTTGAGGGTCGCGCCTTCCAGTGGAACGACGAGAGCGAGGTCACGCCCGAAGTCATCCAGTACGGCTCGACGACCACGGGCGAAGCGCTGCTGAACTGGCAGAACTCGATCTTCTACCACATGCTTCGCGACCGAGCGGCAGAGCGCCGCATCCGGCTCTCAGCCGATGAAGGCACCACCTACAACATAATCGACAAACTGAAAGATGAAGGTCACACCGACTGCATCAGCATGATCCACCATTTCACCGAGCAGGGCCGTGTCGGCGAGATGGATTGCTTCTACTCCTATTGGACCACGCGGAGCGACAGCGGCTTCAGCGAGGATGACATTGCTGCGCTCCGGATCCTGCTGCCTACCCTTGCGCTTGCGGTGAAGGCCGGCTCATGCGTGCGCATCATCAGCACGCTCGCAGACGTCTATCTCGGCGCCGACGCTGGCCAGCGCGTCGTCAAGGGCAGCATTGCCCGCGGCTCGGCGGAACGCATCGAAACGGTCATGTGGTTCTCAGATCTGCGCGGCTACACGCGCATCTCGGACACCGCCGCCCCCGACGAGATCATCCCGCTCCTCAACGACTATTCGGGCACGGTAATCACCGCCGTTCACGACCACGGCGGCAGCGTGCTGAAGCTCATCGGCGACGGCGTGCTTGCGATCTTCAACGCCGACGATCCGGCAATCGCCTGCGCCAACGCGATTGCGGCGGAACGGCAGCTGCGCCGCATGCTGGCCGAGCTCAACGCACGCCGGCAAGAGGAGGGCAAGCCGACGACCGACGTCTATCTCGGCCTCCATATCGGCGAAGTCTTCTACGGCAATATCGGCAGCCAGACCCGGCTCGATTTCACCGTCGTCGGCCCGGCCGTCAACGAAGTGAGCCGCATTTCGTCGATGTGCCGTTCGGTCGAGCGGCACATGATCATGTCCTCTGATTTCGTCGAGGCCTGCCCGCCGGAACATCAGGTTCATGCGGTGTCGCTGGGTCGTTTCGCGCTGCGCGGCATCGCCCGGGCAAAGGAACTGTTCACCTGGGATCCGGAATTGCCGATGAATTGAAAAGGCGCGCCGTTACTGGCTCATCACGCCTTGAGAGACACGCGAGAGGTGGCGGTGCTGCAGTTCGGCCTGAACTTCACCCTGGAAGTCCATTACCTGCCGGCGTACCTCGTCTTCCGAGCACCCGCAGGCAAAAAGTTCGTCGGCAAGGGCGCGGCACCGGCGGCGCCAGAATTGCAGCGCTTCGGCGCCATGCAGGTCCTCGAGCTCGGCGGCAGCGGTGCGGATGGCGGTCAATCTCCTCGCCACTGGAAACGGAACGATCGTGCTCACATCGGATTCCGTGGCTTTCACTGATTGATTGCCTGCCATCGTCTCATTCGCCCCCTGGAACTTCGTGCGTTGACGCGAACGCTTGAAGACGCCCTACGCTTGTCGATATCGAGCACCTCAGATGCCTCCGATGTCCCCAATCGAAGGCGAAGCACTCTGGTGATTCCTGTTCTACGAAGCTTATGGTTAACGTTTCCTTCCCGCCGACGCCGCCAGGTGCGGATTGATCCTTTGCGAGACGGAAGATGTCGGCCCCGTCAAACACACGACACGGTTTTCCGCTTTTCTGGGTTGGTTTCCGGCACAAAACATGACATTGGAAATCATATTTCTGCTGACCCTCGGTCGCCGCCCCCCAGTGAGTGCACCTGCATGTTGAAGCGTTTCTTCGCGTTTTACCGCCCCTATCGCGGCCTGTTCATTCTCGACTTCTCCTGCGCCGTATTGTCCGGCCTGCTCGAACTCGGTTTCCCGATCGCGGTGAAGCTGTTCGTCGACCAGCTTTTGCCGAGCCAGGAATGGACGCTGATCCTCCTGTCCTCGGCCGGCCTTCTGCTGGTCTATCTGCTCAACACCGGCCTGATGGCGACAGTTACCTATTGGGGTCACATGCTCGGCATCAACATCGAGACGGACATGCGGCGGATGGCCTTCGACCATCTGCAGAAGCTCTCCTTCTCGTTCTTCGACAACCAGAAGACCGGCCATCTGGTCGGACGCCTGACGAAGGACCTCGAGGAAATCGGCGAAGTTGCCCACCACGGGCCGGAGGACCTGTTCATAGCGATCATGACCTTCATCGGCGCGCTGTTGCTGATGCTGATGGTGCACTGGCAGCTGGCGCTGATTACGGCCGCTGTGGTGCCGATGACCGCATGGGTCACCAGCCGTTACGGTGGCCGTATGACGCGGAATTTCCGCAACCTCTATGGTCGGGTCGGAGATTTCAACGCCCGCATCGAGGAGAATGTCGGCGGTATGCGAGTAGTGCAGGCCTTCGCCAACGAAGCCCATGAGCGCAGCCTGTTCGAGACCGACAACCAGAACTATCGCCGCACCAAGCTCGAAGCCTATCGCATCATGGCCGCGAGCACGTCGCTCAGCTACATGAGCATGCGGCTGACGCAGCTGATCGTCATGATCACCGGCTGCTACTTCGTGCTGACGGGCGAACTGACGAATGGCGGCTTCGTCAGCTTCCTGCTGCTGGTCGGCGTGTTCTTCCGCCCGGTCGAGAAGATCAATTCAGTCATCGAGACCTACCCCAAGGGCATTGCCGGCTTCAAACGCTTCCTCGAACTCATGGAAACCGAACCCGATATCGAGGACCGGCCGGGTGCTGCCGACGTCTCCGGCCTCAAGGGCGACATCACCTATCGCGGCGTCTCGTTCGGCTATAGCGCCGAGAAGCCGATCATCCAGAACATCGACCTGACGATCCATGCCGGCGAGACGATCGCCTTCGTCGGCCCCTCGGGCGCCGGCAAGACGACGATCTGCTCGCTGCTGCCGCGCTTCTACGAGGTCAGCGAGGGTTCGATCACCGTCGACGGTATCGACATCCGTGACATCACGCTCTCGTCGCTGCGCGGCCAGATCGGCATCGTGCAGCAGGATGTCTTCCTCTTTGCCGGCAGCATCCGCGACAACATCGCCTATGGGCGGCTTGGCGCGAGTGAAGCGGACATCCTGGATGCCGCGCGGCGCGCCAAGCTCGACGGCACGATCCAGGCATTGCCGGACGGCATGGACACGGTGATCGGCGAGCGCGGCGTCAAGCTTTCCGGCGGGCAGAAGCAGAGGCTGGCGATTGCCCGCATGTTCCTGAAGAACCCGGCGATCCTCATCCTCGACGAGGCGACCTCAGCGCTCGACACCGAAACGGAAAGGGCGATCCAGCAGTCGCTGGCCGAACTTTCCAAGGGCAGGACGACGCTGATCATCGCGCATCGGCTGGCAACGATCCGCGATGCGGACCGCATCGTCGTCGTCGACGGCAGCGGCATTCGCGAACAGGGGCCGCATGAAACGCTGCTCGCCGCCAAGGGCGCCTATAGCCGCCTCTATCACGCCCAGGCAGGCGCCGGCTGACAAAGCCGCGGAGCTGCAGGCATTGCATGCGGAAGGAGGGGGCGATACGAACGGCACACAACGTCCCCTACCCTCCGTCCCATAGACCTTCAGCGCCATGAACACTCCTGATCTTTCCGTCCTTGAACGCGCCCTCGCAGCCTTGCCGCAGCACTACCCCGGACCGGGCGGCGTTGCCGGTGTGGTCAGAGATGGCAAGGTCCTCTTTCGCCACGCCTGGGGCTATGCCGGCCTGACGGCCCGCAAGCCGATGACGATGGCGACGCGGATACCGATCTGCTCGATCACCAAGCATCTGACCTGCGCCGTTCTGCTGGATACGGTCGGCGATCCCGAGAAGCTCGATCGGGCGCTCGACGTCTATCTCCCCTTGCTCGAAGGCAAGCGCCCGACCGCTGCCCATCTCTGTCACAACCAGTCCGGACTTCGCGACTACTGGGCATTGACGGTGCTGCAGGGCGCCAGCCACGACGGCGTCTTCCGCCGCGAGGATGCACGCCCGCTGCTCTCCAAGGCGCGCTCGACACACTTCGAGCCCGGCACCCGCTATTCCTATTCCAATGGCAATTTCCGCATTCTCGCCGATCTCATCGAGGAGCATACCGGCCGCTCGATGGCGGAACTCTATCAGCGCTCCGTCTTTGGCCCCGCGGCCATGCAGACCGCCGCCCTGACACCGGATACGAGCCTGCCGCCGGACGGCGTCGTCGGTTACGAGGGCAACGAGACAACAGGCTATTTCGAGGCGCTGAACCGCATCTACTGGGCCGGTGACGCCGGTGTTTCCGCCTCGCTCGACGATATGCTTGCCTGGGAGTGTTTTATCGACAGGACGCATGACGATGCGGACGGGCTCTACCGGCGCCTTTCTGCACCGCAGACCTATGCCGATGGCCGCCCGGCACCCTACGGCTTCGGCCTCGCACACGAGACGATCGGCGATGCCGTCATCAGCGGCCATGGCGGTGCGCTTCGCGGTTTTCGCTGCCGCAGGCTCTACGCGCCGGCCGAGCGCCTCTCTGTCGTGGTGATGTTCAATCACGAAGGCGATGCCCATGCGGCGGCGGTCGCGCTGATGAAGATCGCCCTCGGCCACGAGGATACCGAGACCACATCCGGAAGCTGGGACGCCAAGGGCACCGGCAACTATCTGGATGCCGAAACGGGCCTCGCCCTTGTCACCAGGCCCAGCGGATCGTCCCGCGTCGAACTGCAGTTTGCTACCTCTCCCGAGTCGCTTTCCGTCAGCGCCGACGGCAGCGCCGGTTCGGCAGCAGTGACCCTGACAGCACAAGGCGCCTCGCTTCGCATGGAGCGGCCTCGCGAAAATCTGACGGTGAGCGCTGACCGCGTTTCCGGCACGGCACTTCCCGATATCGCCGGTCGCTATCACTCAGTTGAACTCGACGCCCATCTCGACATCGCTTCCACCAATGGTGTCTTCTACGGTGGCTTCGACGGTTCGCTCGGGACCGGCGCGATGCACGCCATGCGACCACTGGCCGAAGACGTCTGGCTTCTTCGCTGCAAGCGCTCGATGGATGCACCGGCACCGGGAGACTGGACCGTGCTTGTCCGACGCGACCAGCAAGGCAACGTGGCCGGCCTCACCATCGGCTGCTGGCTCGCCCGACGGATCGACTACACGAAGATCGGCTGACGCCGCGGTCGAAGCGACCGGATATTTTAAGCAGGGGTACGGCAGCGGGCCGCACACGACCAGGAACCGGAAGATCACAGCGTGAAGCAGAAGCGACCGACAGCCGCTCGAGAAACCGGACGCCACGCCGGGGCCGATGCCGGCAAGCGCGTGACGGTTGCCCGCGCACTTTCCAAGCTCGGCTATTGTTCGCGCACGCAGGCCGAAAAGCTCGTGCTCGAAGGGCGCGTCAGCGTCGGCGGACGCAAGATCACGGACCTTTCACACTGGGTCGCCGTCGACAAGGATCGCATCACGGTCGACGGCAAGCCGGTGCTTGCCGAAGAGAAGATCTATCTGATGCTGAACAAACCGCGTGGACTGGTCACGACCCGCCACGACCCGGAAGGCCGGCCGACCGTCTTCGATTGCCTGAGGGATATAGACACCTCTTTCCTGTCCCCGGTCGGTCGCCTCGACAAGGCGAGCGAAGGACTTCTGCTCTTCACCAACGACACGGTACTCGCCCAGCGCCTGCTTGATCCTGAAACCCATCTCGGCAAGGTCTACCACGTGCAGGTCGCCGGGCAGATCGGTGACGACCAACTCAAGCAGATGGTTGCCGGTATCGAGGAAGGCGGCGAAACCTTGCACGCAGCGCGGGCCGTCCACCTCAGGGGCGGCGACAAGAACACGTGGATCGAAGTCGAGCTGGAAGAGGGGCGCAACCGCCAGATCCGCCGCATGCTCGATGCGCTCGGCTTCGAGGTGTTGCGCCTGCTGCGGGTTTCAATCGGGACGATCGCTCTTGGCGATTTGCCGAAGGGGACGAGCCGCAGCCTGGCCCCTGAGGAAGTCGCCTATCTGAGGCGACGCACGGGTCTTTGACGGCAGACGACGGATCTCAGTTTCCAAAACGGGCCCTTGCCACACGCATTATCTCCCCAAAACGCGGCAGTGAACGCAGGCTGTCCAGATCGTTGTCGTTTTCCATCCATACCAACAATTCGGGGCTCATCTTCGGCGTGATACGCTCAAGCGCGTCCAGGGCCGCTTCGGCGTCACCACTGATCGCCCAGGCACAAACCAGATTTGCCTGCAGCTGGATATTGTCCGGCTCAAGCAGACTGGCGCGCGATGCCCATTCGTTGGCCCTCTCGCGATCGCCAAGGAGGGCGAGGATGCCGGCGCCATGCCCGATCGCACCGCTGTGATCCGGCTCAGCAGCGACGATGCGCTCGATCCGGGCCAAGGCACGGCGACAGGCCTCAAGTGCCGCCTGCGCGTCGCCCTTGCCCTGGTAACATTGGATAGCCATGGCGGCGGCGTTGTAGTCCGCGGGGGCCAGCGCCGCGGCCCGCTCAAAGTGGCGTATGGCGTCGTCATAGCGACGCTGCATGATGAAGGTTCGACCGGCAGCGAGATTGGTGGCGTAGTCGTCGGGCTCGAGCTGAAGGGCAATGGCACATTGCCGCTCCGCCTCCGCAAACTGGCCTCGGTATAGATACAATAGCGCCTTTGCGGCATGGGCGCTGGCGAGACCGGGATCGAGTTCGAGGGCGCGGTCGATTTCCAGCTCGCCTGTTTCCGCACCTCCGACGCTGCGCCGCAGCCGGTTGAGCGTTTCGCCAAGAAGGGCCCAAGCCCGTGCATTGCCGGGCTCCAGCTCGGTCACGCGACGGCAGAGCCGGATGATCAGCGGCAGATGTCGCTCGGACCCGGTGATGTGGTATTCGCGCGCCAGGAGAAACAGCTTGTAGGCTTCCGGATCGGTCGGCGCTTTGCGCTCCAATGCCTGGCGCTCCGCAGGTAGGAGCTGAAGCCGGAGCGCCTCGACGACGGCACTTGCCAGGTCTGACTGCAGCAGCAACACGTCCTTGATCTCTCGGTCGAAGCGCTCGGCCCAGACGGTCGCCTCGTTTGCGCCATCGATCAACTGCGCCGCCAGTCGCATTCGGTCACCGGCCTTACGCACGCTGCCTTCGAGGATGTAGGCGACGTTCAGCTGTTGTGCGACGATCCGCGCACTCTGCGCCTTCATGCCGAAGGAGGTCGCCCGCGAGACGACCGAGAGCGACGAGAGCTTGCTGAGGTCGATGATGATGTCTTCGGTAACGCCGGCACTGAAATAATCCTGTTCCGGATCGCCGCTCATATTGGTGAAGGGCAGGACGCAGATGCCGATCCGTTCGCGCTTGCCACCGGTCTCTGGCGGCCCGCCACGGTGGATGGCAAAGGCGCGGACAGCGCGCTCGATGTTCTTGAGCGACATCGGCCCGAGGTCTTCCAGGGCAAAGCTCAGCTTTCCGGCGACGTGCTCGCGGACCGCTTCGGAGAGGATGATCCCACCGGGCTCGGCGAGAGCCTGCAGCCGCGCCGCGATGTTGACGCCTTCCCCATAGAGATCGCCATCTTCGGCGATCACGTCACCCAGGTTGAGCCCCATGCGAAAGCGGAGTGAAGAGTCGGTTGCCGCGGCCACGCTCTGAAGCGCCATTGCGCATAGGGTCGCATCGACCGCACTCGCAAACTCGATCAGCGCGCCGTCACCCATCAGCTTGACGATCCGGCCATGGTGCCGCACCAGCGTCGGATCGAATGCCGCAAAGGCCGCCTTGACGCGGGCAAGTGTACCGGCCTCGTCGCGTCCCATCAGCTTGCTGTAGCCGGCGATATCGATACAGAGAACAGCGGTCAGTTTGCGCATCCAACCATTCCCATGGGCGAGCGCTCACTGTGAAGCTTTAGCCTCCCCGAGGGCAGTCCAACACACCCAGGCACAAGAAACAAGCGAAGACACCTGATCGCCCCTGAACTCAAGGACGCGGTACCACGCCGCCCTTGATGGGTGGAAATCCACCCACGCGATTGGCCGCATGTTTCCAAATCCACCCAAATCAATGCCCGCGCCCGACAAATACGCGCCGTCACCCCGCTAAGCCGTTGTCTGCTCTACGATTGCGTTTGCAAATGGGGGTACCCAGAACCGGCGCGGGAGGAAACCTTGCCGGCTGGCCGATATTTCATCCGGGAGGAAGAGATGAAAACCCTAAATGCCCTGCTCGGCGCTGTTGCCGCCCTGTCGCTTTTCGCCGTTTCCGCCAATGCACAAACCTATCCCGAACGCTCGATCACCATGGTCGTGCCGTTCTCGGCCGGTGGCCCCACGGATACCGTCGCGCGTCTCGTAGCTGAATCCATGTCGAAGGATCTCGGCCAGCAGATCATCGTCGAGAACGTCGGCGGCGCCGGCGGCACCCTTGGCGCCGGCCGCGTCGCTCAGGCCGATCCGGATGGTTACACCGTGCTGCTGCATCATATCGGCATGGCGACCAGCGCCACGCTCTACCGCAAGCTCGCCTATGATACGCTGAACTCCTTCGAATATGTCGGCCTCGTTACCGAAGTGCCGATGACCATCGTCGCCCGCAAGGATCTGGAGCCGGCCGACCTCAAGGGTCTCGTCGAGTACGTCAAGGCGAACAAGGACACCGTCACCGTCGCCAATGCCGGTATCGGCGCTGCCTCGCATCTCTGCGGCATGATGTTCATGAGCGCCATCGAGACACCGCTGACGACCGTGCCTTATAAGGGCACCGGCCCGGCCATGACCGATCTTCTCGGCGGCCAGGTCGACATCATGTGCGACCAGACCACCAACACCGCGAAGCAGATCCAGGGCGGCACGATCAAGGCCTATGCGGTCACCTCACCGGAACGCCTCAAGGTCTTCCCCGATCTGCCGACGACCGCCGAAGGCGGCCTACCGAACCTTCAGGTCGGCATCTGGCACGGTATCTACGCCCCGAAGGGCACGCCCGCCGAAGTGACCGAACGCCTGTCGAAATCGCTGCAGGTCGCACTCAAGGATCCGAACGTCGTCGCCCGCTTCGGCGAACTCGGCACCGAACCCTCCTCCGACGCCGATGCGACCCCGGCCGCGCTGAAGGCAAAGCTTGAGAGCGAAATCGCCCGCTGGAAGCCGGTGATCGAAGCAGCCGGCCAGTACGCCGACTGATCCATGGCTCGTCGCGCCGCGTCCCGGTTCACCCCGGAGCGCGGCGCCTTTGACATTGGGGAAGCTGCGACGGTGCCCGGAGAGGGGTCAAATGCCGTCAACCGCTGTTGACAGCTGTCAACGTGCGCCGCCCAATGCGCGAACCCGGCGTGACGTCGGCAATGCCAATGCGGGAGGCGGTCAGGAAAGCCTCGGCCGGCTGCCCCGCCCAGAACATATGGGGACACGATGAAATCACTCTCCTTCGACACCACCAATGCGCTCTGCGGCGGGATATTGACAGCGGTCGGGCTGTTCTTCACCTGGCAGGCCTTCAATCTCGAGCTTGGCACCGCCTTTCGCATGGGCCCCGGCTACTTCCCGCTGGTGCTCGCGATCATCCTGACGCTGCTCGGCATCGTGATCCTCGTGCAGTCCACCCGCGTCCAAGGCGAGCCCATCGGCCCGATCGCGCTGCGCGGCATGGCCTTCATCCTGCCGGCACCCATCTTCTTCGGCCTGACAGTCCGTGGCCTCGGCTTCGCGCCGGCGCTGTTCTTCACCGCGCTGATCGCCTGCTTCGCATCGGGCCGGATGAAACCGCTCATGGCGCTGGCGCTTTCACTGGCGCTGACCGCCTTCTCGGTCGCAGTGTTCAGCTATGGCCTCGGCCTGCCCTTCCAACGCTTCGGCCCCTGGGTCCAGTTTTAGGAGACGCGCGATGGAACTCTTCAGCAATCTCGCCCTCGGTTTCGCAACCGCGGCCTCCCCTGCCAATCTGCTCTTCTGCCTGATCGGCGTTTTGCTCGGCACCTTGATCGGCGTGCTTCCGGGCATTGGCGCCACGGCGACCATCGCCATGCTGCTGCCGATCACCTTCCAGCTCGAACCGGTCTCGTCGCTGATCATGCTCGCCGGCATCTACTACGGCGCGCAGTATGGCGGCTCTACCACCGCCATCCTGATCAACATGCCAGGCGAATCCTCCTCGGCGGTTACCGCGATCGACGGCTACCAGATGGCCCGCAAAGGCCGTGCTGGTGCGGCACTCGCCATTGCAGCGCTCGGCTCATTCTTCGCCGGCACCGTCTCGACGTTCCTCGTCGCAGTCTTCGCGCCGCCGTTGACCGAGATCGCTCTGAAATTCGGCGCGGCCGAATATTTCTCGCTGATGATCGTCGGCCTCGTCTCATCGATCGCGCTCGCCCATGGATCGATCACCAAGGCTCTGGCCATGGTGGCGCTGGGCCTGCTGCTTGGGTTGGTCGGCACCGACATCTATTCCGGCACGCCGCGTTTCACGCTCGGCATCCGGGAGTATGCTGACGGGCTGAACTTCGTCGCGCTCGCCGTCGGTGTCTTCGGCATCGCCGAAATCCTGCGCAACCTCGAAAGCGAACGCACCCGCGAAGTGCTGATGGCCAAGGTCACGGACCTGATGCCGACGCGGGATGACTTCAAGCGCATGTTCGGACCGGTCGTGCGCGGCACCATCATCGGCTCGGCGCTCGGTATTCTGCCGGGCGGCGGCGCGATCCTTGCTGCTTTCGCCTCCTATACGGTGGAAAAGCGCGTCTCGGACCGTCCTGAAGAGTTCGGCCATGGCGCCATCGCCGGCGTCGCCGGTCCGGAAAGCGCCAACAATGCCGGTGCGCAGACCTCGTTCATCCCGCTGCTCACCCTTGGCATTCCGGCCAACCCGGTCATGGCACTGATGATCGGAGCGATGATCATCCAGGGGATCGTCCCCGGTCCGAACGTGGCGTCCGAGCAACCCGCGCTCTTCTGGGGCATCATCGCCTCGATGTGGATCGGCAACCTGATGCTGGTGGTTCTCAACCTGCCGTTGATCGGGCTCTGGGTGAAACTGCTCAAGATCCCCTATTACGTGCTGTTCCCGATCATCATGGCGTTCTGCTCGATCGGCGTCTACAGCGTCAACTCGAACGTCTATGACCTCTATGCCGTCGCCTTCTTCGGCCTCGTCGGTTACCTGCTGTTGAAGCTGCGCTGCGAACCGGCGCCGCTGCTGCTCGGCTTCGTGCTCGGGCCGCTGCTTGAGGAGAACCTTCGCCGCGCCATGATCCTGTCGCGCGGCGATGCGACGACCTTCGTCACCCGACCGATCAGCGCGATCCTGCTTCTGATCGCGGCGTTGGTGCTCGTCGTCGTATTCCTGCCGAGCGTAAAGGCCAAACGGCAGGAGGTCTTTGTCGAGGAGGAATGATGGCTGCCAGCCATTTTCGCAACATTAACTATATAAATCAATAACTTAAGACGCAGCGCTTCCAACCGGACGCGCGGCGTTCTCTTGGCTGCGGCATTCTGCCCCTGCGCGGTTTGCCACATTGAGCTTTGTCAAGCCGCTCGCCTATTTCTCATTCATCGAAGAAAGAGACGAGGACGAAGCCGAGCGATGACACGTCACACGAAATCAAGGTGGGACAAGGCCCTGCGCACCCTGTGCGCCATGGCTCTTTTCCTGCTGGGTTTCGCCGACCTCGGCCCTGCCCTCGCCGCCCCAATCTCGTCAGCCGACTACGCGCTCTACGCCCTTCCCGACGGTTCACTGCCGGATTTCTGTCAAACCGGCAGTGACGCCGACGGGAAGGAAAAGCCGGCGCAGAAACATGTCTGCAGTGCCTGCCGGTTCTTCTGGGCGCTGCTGACGCCGCCGGATGACACCGTCGGCGAGCGCCTGCAAGGAAGCCTTGCGCCCACGGCTGCGGTGACCGCCGTACAGCCGCCAACACAGGTTCATTCGCCGAACTCCAGTCCGCGCGGACCGCCCAAAACCAACATCTGGCTTTGAAACCGCGTTGACAGCTGTCAACGCCCTCCTTCGATGTCGGATGGCAGCGAGGCGTCGTGCCTCCTTGTATCCGCAATGCGGACCTACCCCATGCCCGAAACCCAATCCACAGCCGCGCCCTCAGCGGCCCCTCCCTTGCGTCCTTGAGCAGACCGCCGCGTCTTCCTGCCCGCAGCCGTGTGGTCAGTGAAAACTTCACACTGCTTTTTGAAGGTGGCCGCAACCGCTCGCTCTTTCGCGTGCTCGGCGGCTGTATCGTCCTCTCTCAGCTGCTTGACGACGGTCGCAGGCAAATCACCGATGTGCTCGGTCCCGGCCGGCTTTTCGGTTTCACAGTCGATGGACGCAACATCGCCACGGCGGAGACCTTGAGCATCGCGCGTATCGAATCCCTGGGCGATGCCGAACTTCACGCAACCAATCCGGCTGTCGCCAGCGAGTTGAAGACGACGCTGCATCGGCTACAGACGCATGCCACCCTGCTTGGTCGCAAGACCGCGAGCGAGAAGGTGGCAAGTGCCTTGGTCGAGCTGTCGCGCCTGTTCAATCGCAGCCGCGTCCCTGCCCCGCTCAGCTTCCACCTGCATCTCACCCGGGCAGATCTTGCCGACTGGCTCGGGCTTACCGTCGAGACCGTCAGCCGCTGTCTCAACCGCTTCAAGCGCGAAGGCCTTATCGATTTCAGCCATCCGAAGACCATGCGCGTGCTCGATCCCGAACGCCTCAAAGCTGCAGCGGGCCTCACCCGCCAGCGTGCGACCCGCGGCGTGCATCCCCAGAATTGAAGATTTCCGAACGGTCCATCCCCGCCCGGACTGCCCCAGAAAAGGAAGAACAATGATTGCCAGACTTGTCTATAACGTGCCGGTGTTCGGCTGGATGCTGAAGGAAGCCGTACAGGGATCGCAGACGGCAAAAGTCCTGTTTGTGATCAACTGCGCATTGATCTGGCTGCTCGCGATCGTCGCCTTCGGCTACCCGGCGATCATCATCCCGGCGTTGGTTCTTGTGCCAGTCGTTTTCGTGCTGCTGATCCTGATCACCATGGGCTAATGGCTGCGCGCAAAAGTGCGCAGCGATTTCGCGAAAACGACATCCGAAATATCAAAACCTTGAAGCCCAAGGAGTGATTCTGAAAGATTGCGACGCGCTTTAGATCCATCCAGCGCATGGCCTAAAGCACCCCCCAGCCGCGGTAGCGTCCGCGGCCGGTCATTTCGCGGATGCCGAGTTCCCGCACGAGGTTCAACGCACCACGCGGCGTTACTCCGACATGCTGCGCGACGAGCGTGGCTGAAACGATCGGTCGGGACAGCACCAGCTCGATCAGCGCAGGCAGGCTGCTGTTGGAGCGGCGATCGCGGATGCGCATCTCCATCTGGGTCTTGGCCAGCGATAGGCGGTCGAGTTCCTTGAGACCCAGATCCGCGGTCACCGTCATCGCTTCCAGGAAAGCGCCCCATCGTGTCACTGGATCTTGCGAGCGGCGTCGTTCGTGCCGGACGACCTTCTGTCCGGCGTTGAAGGAGAGGAGATGCGAGGTAACCTTGCCGCGTGATCTCAGATAGGCGCCAACGAGCAGCGAACCCATCCAGTGTTGGCGGCGCAGCGGCTCGAGCCGCTCCCAGGCGTCGAAGAGCAGGGTGGCGCCAAGGCTGGCCGGCAGCTGATCCGCTGACGCGACCACCTGACGCCATTCGTCCATACGTGCGTCCTCGTCCCATTCCTCGTCAAAGAGCAGCCCTAGCTGCCCCATCGGCTCCTGTGCGGTCACGCGTGCCGCGCGCTCGGCGACTTCGAGCGTATCCTTGTCGTGCGCTTCCAGCAGCTGCTGTGACCGAGCGATCGCCGCATCGATGGCCGCAAACTCAGCGGCCATGGGATTGGCGTCCTCCTCGTCGTCCGCCTCAAGATGGCGATCGTTACCGGCGGCGGTCGATTGAGGCTCCAGCCTGGCCTCTGCAGGCGTACCGCCGGCACTCACCGGTGGAAGCTGTTCGCCTCGAAGGGCGGCGAGACCCTGAGGCGTAAACGCCCATGCGGGTTCGGCCAGCCAGATGCGCCGCCGCGCGCGAATAACCGAATGGGCAATCGTCAATTCATGCGTCGGGGCACGGGCATCCATATGGGCATCGTGCAGCACGAGATCCTCGACATGGACGAGTTCACCGGCAACCCATAGGGCAGCCGCAGCGTCGAAGAAGTGGCCACGCTCGCGGAAGCCGTCTTCGACCGCATGGCGGTTTGTTCGCTCGTCCAGTCGCGCCAAGCCATCTTCTGCCGAAATCAGCAGTGGAAGCAGTGTTGGATGATAGGGATCGGGGATCTGGTATCGCATTTCAAACTAAGGGTGCCAGTGTCGAAATGGAACGTAACACGATATTCATTTCCGTCACAGATGCGTGGTACCGCAGTCTTGGCTATTTGAAAGAACGCGCCGCCGGTGCGCCGGTATAGCGTGGCCTCCGCATATGGACTTATGCAGCTCAATCGTTCTCCGATTTGAGACCAGAACGACAAGGCGTCGGACTCTGGTGGCAATTACCGTCGGCTTGCAGTGGGCTAAGCGCATCGACTGTTGACAGCTGTCAACGCGCTGCGAAGTGATGAGCCAGTATCCATCTGGAGAAATGCGCTGAACACCTCAGATGGTTCACGCGAGAATGATCAAACCATCATCGAGTTCTCCGGGGCAGGGCGCGGCCAGAGGTTCGCCGGATTGGCTATCGCTTCCATGATCGTCTGCGCTGTCCGCTCCGGCGCTTCCGTGTTTGAAACCACCCGCCCGAGCTTATGCAGGTTTCGCTCGATCGCCTCGTGCGTGCGCACGACAGCATGCCCCATTCGTTCGCGCCCGACACGGTTCGCTTCCCGATCAATGACACGATCGATTGGCGCCCAAAGCGTGAAGACAGAGACCGGCGTTTCATGAGGTAGCCCGCTGCAAAACAGATCGAGCTTCTCGGCGTCGTCAAAAACATAGTCAAAAATGACCCTGGTGGCACCCATGGCCAGATAGGCAGCAGCGAGTGCAGCGCCAGCCCGGTATGTCGAACCAGCCCCCAGTGAGTTTCGAACATCTTCCGGGGCGAAATCGCGCAAAGCGTCGCCCGCGATGCTGATCGCACCGGGATGGCTCCGCGCCAGAACCCGACTTACCGTCGTCTTGCCAACGCCGGCCGGCCCGTTGATAACTACGACATGAGACATTGGCCAAGGCCCTCGGTTGATTCGTGCCCCAACATTGTTGGCGGAAGTGGAGTGCGGGACCAAGGGCTGAACTCAGCACTCCATCTTGAGAGCAGGCGGCTACATCGCTCTTTTATCCACGGAGATTGCTGGCTGAATTTCTGGCAGTCCTCGTTCCCGTCCGCCTCGAATTGCTCTTTGCCTCAAGCGCAGCCCGCTCCGTTGACAGCTGTCAACATGAGACGCGCGCACGCCGAAGCTCAACGTGCCGACGCCCTTCCGGCCCCACTAACGTTCGAAACCTAACCAGTGGAGCCGTCTTCGCAGGCAGCTGTTTCCAATCGTAGAGAGCCATCGGCAAAACCCGCGCTAGCGGATCATCCGGCCATTCCCAAAGCCGTCCGGGCGACGGAAGCAAACGCCCCTTTTCTTTCCAAAAGGGACAAAAACAACAATGTTATCGAGGAGATGGCGGGAGACTCAAATTGAATCCTGAGCACTACAATATCCCAAAGATATCAACGAATCCCTGCACACCCAGTTTCCCGCATTTGGTTGCCTTATACAAGCTCGCTTCGATCGGCGAGAGAAGTAACGGCTACATCAGAACATCGCACTCAGCTGCCTTCAAATGGCTGTCCTCCATTCATCCAACGACCGAAGCCTGGGCGCGTAGCCGTGCCGACAGCATTGCCGAGACAGCGAAGGATTGGCTCTTCGCGCGGCGCGTCAGGTCACGCAGATAGGCGCCGGCGGAATGAATGTGCTCAGCCCGCTCCAGAAGGCACGCAAGCACGGTGGCGGTCGTTTCCGGTCCGAGAGTGGCGCAGGCATCGTTGTAGGCGTCAGGGCTGATCCCAAGCATGTTTTTGACGACTGTGGCGGCTGTCAGGAGATCGCGCCAGTTGTCGATACGACCGGATGGGCCGTAGTCGCGGATTTGCGGGCAGGCCTTCAATACGAGTGGCAGCGGCGCAGCTTCGATATTTGCAGATAGACCACTCGCATTTTGGCCGACCGGCAGCACTTCCGTCGAAGCTTTGCGCGAAAATTCCACCCCAAGTCTTTCATCAGCCGGTTCAGATTCAGAAAGATAATCGGATTCTGAATTCTGTATGTGCCGCTCATTTTGGCGTTCATTGGCAGCCGTATTTTGTGTTTTCAGTAGATTTTCCAGACGATTAGTCAGTTCGTCCTGCAGCAGGGCAAGAACAGGGAGGAGGCGCTCGATTTCGGCGATGGAGGGCTTGCGCGAGAGGGACATAGAGACGGCCTGGCAGCGCGCTTCGGCCTCTTCAGCGTAGGCGACATCAGATAGGCGCAACAGATCGACCAGCTTTGCAACGTCACGGCGGCAGAGGCTCATGCGTTCGCGCATCATCTGAAGGTAACGCCGGTCAGCTTCCAGACGAGCAGCCTCAGCTTCGAACTCGGCCGCGCGAGAAAGCAACGGTGCAAGGTCGAACCCGAATGCCTGGCCAATCGCTCCCTTGCGGTCACGGCGAGCGTAACGCTTACCGTTGGGGCTATCGCGCCGGAAAATGAGGCCAGCCTCGACCAGGGTGGCGAGATGCCGCCGGAGCGTCGTCTCGGCCATGCCGTGTGTTCTCAGGGAAAGCTGAGCGTTGGAGGGAAACACGACGAGACCGTCGGCTGCCTCGAGTTCCGTCTTCGGGTAGAACGACAGCAATGCGTTCAAGACGGCAAGAGAGCGATCGGAAACGCCAAGGTTCGACTTGGCGGCGCAGACCGTTCGAAACAATTTCCATTTATCGACCTTGCCTTCGTCGACGGCCGAAGCGCTGGAAAGTTGGTGCGCCAACATCCCAAGCGACATCGCCCGCCGCCCGAAGGGCGTCGTGACAATCCCACAATCCATTTGTCTTCACCTTTTTCAAGGCAAAAGAAATTCGTTCGCCGAAACGACGTTGAAAACTCTTGACACCGATTCGCGGAAATGGGATTCTCTAGTTGCTACACGAGAGAAGGGTTTCCGCAGCGCTAGTCGTTCGGAAGCCTTTTTCTTTTGCTCTGTTTAGTCTCCTGTTTCCTCTTGGTATTCGAGGTACAGAGATTTGAGCCTCTGCCTCACGAAATCTGCAAAGCCCGGGGCCTTCTTCCTGCTGAAGGACAGCGTCGTTTCGCCATCCGTTTCACGGATCCGGACCGGGGTTGTATCGTCGGGCGCCACCCACGAGATGGCTCTGGCGCGCGCCTTGGAGGCGCTCAGGAAGGCACAAAGCGCATCAAAACGCTGATCGCTCCCGACCGTCTGAAATTGTTTTTCTTTGACAAAGACGTCTGCAGCTTCGGCCCTTCCGTCCTGGTCCAGAAGGTCGGCGAGCTCGAACCAACGACGCCGACCGATCGTCGGCGCCGGCCCAATCGCCTCGATCAGGGCGGTCGGTAGCCGACGAACGACGGAAATCATCTTTGAAAGTGCGGCCTTGTCGACGCCAAGCGAGGACATGATGATCTCGCGGGAGAAGCCGCGATCCTCAAGGCGCGTGGCGAAGAGTGATCGCTCGATGAAGGACAGATCCGTGCGAGTGTTGTTCTCCTGCCCCTGAGAGACGACCAACTGTTCGTCGCTGAGATCGCGGACAACCGCGCGGACCTTGCTGCCAAGCTCGCGTGCGGCTGCCAATCGGCGATGACCGTAGGCAACCTGGTAGCGCCCTTCGGCATCCGGATGCGGACGCACGAGGATTGGAACCTGTTGTCCGTGCTCGCGAATCTGTTCTGCTAGAGCGGATTGTGCATCTGCTCCGATCTCGAGACGATCGACGACGAAAGAGGCGTCGATGAGCGCAGGGTCGAGATCGACGATCGTCAGTCCTTCGGCAAGCTGGCGCTCCAATTCCTGGGCGCGCTCAACTTTCTGGGTGATATTCGACAGGGACCGCGTAATGCCGCCGACGGCGCTTGCTGGCCGCGTCCCGACACTCAGGCCGGCGATCGGCCGGGCTGTTGCCAGGCGTTCGAGAGCCGCTTCAGCGTCGTTTCCGGCCGTGTCGTCCGCAATTCCAATCAGATTCTTACGGGCCATGGATTACTTCCTCCCCCAAACCTGACGGATCAGTTCTTCGATCTCGCCATTGACCTGGTTCAGCGAATCCATGGCGCGGTCGTAGGTGCCGCGGACGAATTGCGAGCGCTCGACTTCGTAGAGTGTCTGCTTCGTCACGCCGGCATCGGAGATAGCCGTCGACTTCACCATCGCGTTCTGCAGCATGCGGTTGCCGAAAATGGCGCGCATAAAGCCGGTCATCTGGCTCTGCGGACCGTCATTCGGCTCGAAACGCGTGCCGAGATAGCGCATCCAGTCGTAACTTGTGCGCCCTCCGGCCTTCTCGACGACACTCATCAGCTCACTCGTCATCGACAGGAACTGCGACATCGACATGACGTCGAGCATCTGCGGATGCACGGTGATGAGAACGGATGTGGCGGCGCAGAGCGCCGACATGGTCAGGAAGCCGAGTTGCGGCGGGCAGTCGATGACGACGATATCGTAGAAACTCTCGATTTCCGCCAATACGTCGCCGATGCGCGCGAAGAAGAGGGTTTCGGCAGCGCCACCTACCATCATTGCCTTTGGCGTCTCATGCTCGAATTCCATGAGCTCGAGATTGCCGGGAATGAGGTGAAGGTTGGCCGTGTAGGTCGAACGGACGATGTCGGCGATCGGTCGCGGCTCGTCGTAGCGGATCGCGCCGTAAAGCGTTTCGCCCTCACCAACGTCCAATTCCGGCTGGTGGCCGAAGAGGGCGGAAAGCGAAGCCTGCGGATCAAGGTCGATCGCGAGCGTCCGGTAGCCGCGGAGGGCCAGATATTGGGCAAGGTGGGCAGATGTCGTCGTCTTCGCCGACCCGCCCTTGAAATTCATGACCGATATGACTTGAAGCTTCTCGTCGCCGCGGCGGTGCGGGACGTATTTCCCGGATTTGCCGCCTTCGTCGAGAACGCGGCGGATGCGCTCGATGTCCTCAACGGCGTACATGCGCCGACCGTTTGACAAGGGCGCCGGGCCGTGGCCCTCTGAGGCCACCTGCCTCAGGTAGCCTTCACCGATTCCAATGAAGGCGGCCGCTTCGGCAGGGCTGAAGAGGCGCATCGCCTTTTGGGCTTGCGGAGGGAAGATCTTCTTTTGATGCTGCTGCAGCTGATGCGCCAGTTCCAAAGCATCGGCAGCCAGAAGCGTCGGCAGATGCTCCTGTTCGTCGTGACCTTGAATTTTCTGTTGCAACATTGGGTTCCCCGAAAACTGCGCAAAAATCGTCATATCGGAACAATATGCGCAGATGCACTATGCTCCGATTCGGTTCGGTTTTACAAATGCATAGCGATCTATACCCAAGGCCCTGATTTGGCTGCGAATGAAGCCGGGATCGCGGCCGGTTGTCCGCGGACAACTGCGACTTCGTGGTGAAGGTTGCCACAGCTTGGCGGGTCATTTTCCGGTCGAGACGAGAAGCTCTAATAGAGTATAGAATTTATAGACTATTGACAGATGAGCGGATTGTGTCACGATTGTGTTTATCAGAGACGTGACGCGAGAAGGTTCGCTATGTTCTATCTTGGTGGAATGACCCTCGGTTATCTGGCGCCGCCGCCACCGAAGGCGACACGGCAATCGCGAGTGGAGGTCGGGACGGCTCCGGTTGAAAAGCCGGACTGCGATGAGTCTGACCGCAATCAGGAATGGGCGCGTGCGTTCCTGACGCCCTGGCATCTCCTTTATTGATCATCAGGCGGCGAGGTGTTTGCCGCTGCAGCTGTTGACACCTGTCAACACAGGTGTATCGCGGCATCCGCCGCCATGGTGGAAAAGCGCGAAACAGCGAGAGAAGGGCTGTTTCACCGCCGGGAAATGATTAAGTTCGGTGTCATGGACACCAAGCAAGACCGAACCGTTTCGAACGATCAGCCCGACGATAATAGCCAAGGACAGCCCTTGTCGTTGCATCAGCGTATCCTCGGGGATGTGGAAGGACGCATCCTCTCCGGGGAGTGGCCGCCGGGTCACCGCATTCCATTCGAACACGAGTTGACTGAACAGTATGACTGCTCGCGAATGACCGTGAACAAGGCGCTGACCGAATTGGTCAAGCGCGGATTGATCGAGCGGCGACGCAAGTCGGGCAGCTACGTTACGTTTCCGCAGGTACAGTCGGCGGTCATGGAAATCCATGACGTCAAGCTCGAAGTCCAATCTCTGGGGCTCGACTATAGTTTTCAGCTGGACGAGCGAAAGGTTCGCAAGGTGGAGAGCCGGGACTTCGAACGCCTGGATCTTCCGACATCGGCGAGGCTGCTGGATGTAACGTGCCGGCATTTTGCCGGTGGGCGTCCCTTTTGCTTCGAAGAACGCCTCATCAGCTTAGCGGCGGTGCCCGAGGCGGAGGCGGAATTGTTTGAGGCCGCCGCACCCGGTTCGTGGCTGCTTGGCAAGGTGCCGTGGAGCACGGCCGAACACCGCATTCGCGCCGTTGCGGCGAACAAACTGGCGGCGCAGGCGCTCGACATTTCGACCGGCACCGCCTGCCTGGTCATCGAACGCCGCACCTGGAGCGGTCGTGCGCCGGTCACGCATGTGCGGCTGACCTATCCCGGTGATCGCCACGAACTCGTCGCTCAGTTCGCGCCGAGTCCGATCGGATAGCCGGCTAACGCTCCGCTACCGGCTGGCAACATGCCAGTTGTCCGCGGACAACTGGCTATTCTCCAACCACGCGCAAGACAGGGGCTGGGCCGTTGCCGGAAAAGGCGAAGACCTCGATCGGCTCGCCAATGCCCCTGACCGGATAGGAGCCGAGATGCTCCATGCTGGATGCGCAACCGGCCAGTTCGACGAAGGCCCGCGACAGAAGCACCGGCCGCTTCGTTTCCTTGGTCAGGCTCTCCAACCGCGAGGCGATGTTGACCGCGGGGCCGATCACCGTAAAGTCCAGCCGACGGCGCGAGCCGATATTGCCGTACATCACGTCGCCGACATGGACGCCGATTCCGTAGCCAAGGGGCTCACGGCCTTTTTGGACGTTGTCCTTGTTGAGGAGAGCGATCGCCGCTTCCGCCTCACGGATCGCCAGCAGCAGGTTTTCGGCAGCATTGGCATTGCTGAGCGGAAAGATCGCCAGCAGCCCATCACCCATGAACTTGAGGATCTCGCCGCCGTGCCGTTCGATCGGCTCCGACATGGCGTCGAAATAGCCATTGAGCAGATCGATCACGTCGTCGCGCGGCCACAGGTCGGAGAGTTTCGTGAAGTCGCGCAGGTCGCAGATCAAAATGGCGGCACCGACGGTGACGCCACTGCCGCGTGTCGTGGCGCCGGCGAGGATTTGCTCGCTGGCATGCGGGCCGACATAGGTTTCGAGCAGCGTGCGCACGAACCGGTTCTTCAGCCGGATTTCACTGACGAGCGCCAGGGCGGGTAGAAGATCCGAGAGAAGGCCGACGTGCTCATCCTCGAAGCCGCCCTTTCGGTCGGTGGTGAAGGTCACGACATGGCGTTTGCCCAGCGTGTGTTCGAGCGGCCAGGCAATGTACTCGGTCAGGCCTTCGGCCTTCAGGTCGGCATAGAGGGAGTTTTGAGACTGCTCTTCCGTCAGGGCTTCCAGGTTCGTGCGAACCTCGGTGCCGCCGTTGTTGATCACATAGAGCGGGCTGTTGAGGTAGAGCGCGGTGTTTTGGGTCCCATAGTCGTAGAGATCGATTTCGGCCTCCGCCAGGCCCTTGCGCCACAGAATGCGGGCACCCAGCCACTGCGGGTGGTTGATCCGGAAATGCAACGTTGCGCGCGCAACCGGGACACCGACCGCCTGTAGCCTTTCGCACATGTCAACGAGGATATTGTCGATAAACCGCTCGTTGCGGGTTTCGATGATCAGCCAGTCGAGCACGCTCCGGCGCCGAGCCGGCCAGCTTTCTCCTTCGATCGACGGGGAGGGGGGCTGCGAAGATATCTGCATTTGCAATTCTCCATGCTGGTAGAACGCTCAGCCGTTCCTCCGGCGAACGTTCGCGATGTATCGCTGCAAATGTGGAGCATCGGCGGCGCCTTGATAAGGGGGAAGCCGATAGCTTTTGAGAAAAGGGGATAGTTACGTCCGCATTCACGCCGATTGGTGCGCCAAGTGGCTCCCGTCGAGAAGCGGCAAGTGCAAGCGGACGCGGGCCCCCTGCCACGGGCCGGCAAGGATGTCGACACGGCCACCATGCAGACGGGCGATCTCCCGTGCCAGATTGAGCCCCAAACCGGCGCCGGTGGAACGTGGACGCAAGCGATAGAAAGGCTCGAATACGCGCTCGCGTTCCTCGACAGGAATTCCGGGGCCCTCGTCCTGGATTTCCAACCCGCCCGCGGCATTTACCTGCACGGTGATCGTGCCGGTGCCGCCGCCATGTTCGATGGCGTTGCGCAAGAGATTGGCGACAGCCTGCTCGATCTGGCGTGGCCGAGCGCTGACACGGGCCTCCGGCACCTCGGTTTCGAACGCCAGCTCGTAGCCTGCTTCGAACGCCAACGGCGCAAAGTCGGCGGCGATGTTTCTTGCGAGCGCAACAAGGTCTACCACTTCGAGTGCGCCGCCGGCATGCTCGAGCACCTGCCGGTCGAGGAGCTGTTGGGCGAGGTGGGACAGACGCTCGATATCCAGCCTCAGGCGGGCGCTTTCCGGGGCTTCCTGCAGAAGTTCGGCACGGGTTCTGAGGATCGCGATCGGGGTGCGCAATTCGTGCGCTGCGTCGGTGAGGAAGCGGTTGCGCTGGTCATATCCCTCGCCGAGCCGCGCCAGAGCCTTGTTGAAGGCCCGCACCAAGGGGGCGATCTCGGTCGGTACCTGTTCGGTTTCGAGCTGAACCGCGCGATTGTCGATATCGATGCGGCCGGCCTGGTCAGCGGTCGATATGAGGCTCGCCAAGGAACGCCGAACGACGGCCGGTGCCGTGACCAATGTGGTCACACCCATGACCAGAACGATCGGCAGCAGGAAGCAGAGGATGAGCAGCGCAATCATCGGTACGACCTCGGTCCAGGTCGTCGTGCCGTCGAGGTCGCGTGCCATGTCGACATTGATGCTGATCTGCACGTCCAGCGGGCCATCGTCGCGCCGCGAAGCAACGGTCGAGGTGATGATCTGAACGCGGCCGGCGTCGGTGTCGGCGTTGTGGAGGACCGCGTCCGGTAGCGTTCCGCCATCATCGAAGAGCAGCTTCGCGCCCTCCACACGTCGGAGCAGGTCGCCGCCCCTTTCGTCATAGGGAGGAGGAACGTTTCCCTGTCGGAGAAACTGACCGGCGTCGTCGCGGACGATGAACCAGAGATTGGGGTGGGCCTGGCGTAGCTCGCGCAGCTCTTCGGTCTCACGCACCATCAACGCGCCGCTCGCATCGCGCCCGACGGCGCGGTCGAGAACATCCACCGCCGCTTCATTGTCGACGAGGAGGCGCGGCTGGACGATGAACAATGCCACGAAAAGCAGGCCGATAAAGACAAACAGCGTTGCCGCCTGCAGCAGGATGAGGCGGCGCACGAGCACCCATTGCAGCGAGCGGGGCCGAGCCTTCGTCATGTCGTTGCGCGCAGGAGATAGCCGAGGTTGCGGATGGCCCTGATCTCGACGCCGGCACCGACATCATCGAGCTTCCGGCGCAGGCGTGAAAGATGCGAGTCGAGCGCATTGGATTCGATCTCGTCTTCCATGGCGTAGACCGATTCCTCCAATGTCGCCCTGAGCACGGTTCGGCCCGGTCGACGCATCAAGGCTTCGAGCGCAAGACGTTCTCTGCGCAGGAGATCGAGGGGCTTGTCGTCCACGGCCGCTTCGCGGTGATGGAAGTCGTAGATCAGGCGTCCGACCTTGGTCTGCTCGGCTTTCAATGAGACGGGGCGGCGGGCGAGCGCCCGCAGCCGGGCCATCAGTTCTTCGACGGCAAACGGCTTGGACAGATAGTCGTCGGCACCGGCATCGAGCCCGGCGACGCGGTCGTTGATCGACCCCAACGCCGTCAGCATCAATACGGGCGCGCCGACACCGAGGCCGCGCAGCTTCGGAATGAGGTCCAGGCCCTCGCCATCCGGCACACGGCGATCGAGCACGACGACGTCATAGGGCCAGAGCTCGGCGACGGCTTCGGCATCGGCCAGCGTCGCAACGTGATCGACGATCACCTGACGCCGCTCCAGCGCCGCCTTCAGGGCCGAGGCCATCTCCGGCTCGTCTTCCAGCAGCAGGATGCGCATGCCAGTTCTCCCGATTGCAGGTCTTCCTGAGCAGGTTACTCAATGAAAACATACACAAATTCAAATACTTACAACGAATTCCATCCGCCTCGCCAGTGAGGTTGAAGCCATCACTCGCATTCCAGCTTCGGCTGGCGGAAATTGGTGATGTACCAGCGGCCCTGCTGCATGCGCGCGTAGAAGGTATAGAAGCATTCCTGCTCTTCGACGTAGCCCGGCGTCGAGTATTCCTCGTAGCGCATTCCTCGGCGCGTGTCCTTGATTTCACCACTCGATGTGCCGGAGACGACATTCGTCGAGATCTTGCGCCATTGATAGGCCCGTTCGTTCCAACTGAGATCAAGAATGTTCGTCGGCGGACCGTAGTCGATGATGACGGATTCGACCGGCTGGCCGATATAGGTTTTCATGGTGTCGGAAGCGCAGCCGGCGAGGAGCAGCGCGGTAGCGGCAAAACATGCGAGGGCGCGGCGCCCTTTGCTGAAGAACATGACGGATCCCGGTTTGTCCCGCATCGCCAGGCGTCCACCCGGACGCACAAAACCTGCGGTCGTGCTTTGACCTGCCGCATGCCCGATTGTTATTTCGGGTCGAGGCGGCGACAATCCGCTGCTAAAGGGGCAAGATTACAGGGACATTGCGGGAGGGCGGCGTGTGGCCCGCAGACAAGCCAGCGTCAGATCGCGGAGATGTTTGACGCCTGCCGGAAAAGAGCCGTGAACTGGGTGGCTTCCTGACCGCGAGGCGGTGCAGCTCAGGCGGCCAGATTCGCTTCTTTCTTTGATGTGGCCGTATCGGCTGCGTAAACAAGGCCGGGCTCCACGATCCACTCGCCGGAGCGAAGCGACAACACGTCAAAGCCGCCACCCGCGAGCCGCGGAGCCACGCCGACGAAGCGATAGCAAAGGCCGCTGCCATCCCTTACCGCTTCCCGTATGGGCCTGCCGGCAAGGGAGCCGATCACGGCGCCCTCAAATGCGATATCCGCCAGAATGAAGTATTCCGTCGGCAATCGGCGGCTGGTCTTGGGGCTGGGCTTGAACCCGTTCGTGAATTTCATTGTCTTGCTCGTCGTGAGACATTCCGGAACCGGGGAGGACCGGTGCCGAGGCGTCTATGCATTTCTCTCGTCGTTGCCACGCGGGGCGCGATGGGCGTCTACCCACCGCTGCAACCAGGCCGCATATTGCAAAGATAACACGTACCGCATGCCGGCGATGTTCCCGGCGGCACGGCGCGTCTCAAGCCATCGAAAAACGGCGCTAAGAAGGCGGAGCCATCGGGGTTCGCGCCGCCTCCTGTTAGCTCGAACCAAGGTAGGAAATCGCTTGGGAAGTCAGGTGCGGGGCATAAAGAACCCATAGAGGCTGGAGCATAGTGGCGTTTTCAGGCAGCGCCTCCGCAGTACCGGCGGAAGGTCGCGTTTCGGATCGGCTGCGTCAAAAAAATCTTGCCAACACCGTTGTATCGTTTCATTCGGCCATATTCTCGACACCGAGATTGTCGACCTCTTCCCGCAGGCTGGGACCACCCGGCGCTCACCGAGCGCCCGCTTCCGCCTCCTTTTCGGGGAGGCAGGGGCGGGCGTTTTGCGCCTTTCGAGAGATCATCCACTTGTCATACGACAAACCCTCCGGGCGCGTCACGAAACGTATCGTGCTGCACTTTCCGGGCTTTGAGCCCTTGGATGCCGTCAGGCACCAGGCGCGCTACAAGCGATCGGCGGTGAAGACCGCCAAGCTTCAGGACTTCGAGGTCGAGGTGGGACCGGTACAGACCGAAGGGCAAAGCCGCTACTTCGATGTCGACAGTCAAGGTGCCGACTGGCAAACGTCGAGCCGCGTCTATGTATTCGATCACGACGAAATCGTCAAAAGCCTGAACGGCCGGTCGACGCTGCGCAGAATGGTTGCGGGATATTCGAGTGCCGCGCGCGTCGTCTGGGAAGGTGGTGCTTTTTCCTACTTCAGGCATGCATGGCGCTTCGGGTTGTTCTTCCTCTTCCCATTCCTGCTGGTGGCAATCGCGCTCGCTCTGAGCGTGCTGATCGTCACCGCGCCCTACTGGCTTGCGCTTGACACATCCCTTCTGATCCTAAGCGCAATCGTTGCCCATATGGCCTTCTTCCGGCTCTTTCTTCCCTGGTCGGACCGGTGGCATACGCTGCACCTTTTTTCCGATTGGGAGCTGGCCGTCGCGGTCGCCAGCCTGGAAAAACCCTATTTCCAGCAGTGGGTTGAGGATAACCTGGCGTCCGTGCGGGCGGCACTCAGCGAGCCGGCCGACGAATACGTCATCAGCTCCCACAGCATGGGCTCAAGCATCGCCACTCAGGTGATCGGCACTTTGGTGGAAAGGGAGCCGAGCCTGTTTGCGGGAAAGCGGGTCGTCTTTGTCACGCTCGGCGGCGCGATCCTGCAATGCGCATTGCTTCGCTCGGCCGAGGTCTTGCGGGCGCGCGTCGGCGCGATCGCCCGTGTGAAGGACATCTTCTGGTTCGACGTCCAATGCCTGACCGATGCGATCAACTTCTACCGGTGCCAGGTCGTGGCACTGGCCGGGCACCATGATGCGCCCCAGCCACCGATCGTCTTCATACGGCTAAAGCACATGCTTTCACCGGAACGCTATCGCAGGATCAAGGGCGATTTTCTTCGGGTCCACCGGCAATATGTGCTTGATGCCGACGTCCGCGCGCCGTTCGATTTTACGCTGATGACGGCCGGACCGCTCCGGGCCGCCTCATTTGCAAATCCGAACTGACGAAGGCGTCTCAGGATTTCAGCAGGGAGATGCCGCTTTCCCGATCGAAGAGGTGGAGACCTTCGGGCTCGACCGCGAAGGTGACAGCGTCGCCCGGTTTCGGGCAGGCGCTGGCCTTGACCAGCGCGCCGATTTCCTTGCCGGCAAAAAGGAAGGTCACCAACGCGTCATTGCCGTGAAACTCGACGAGATCGGCAATACCTGACATGCGATTGGCGCCGGCCTCGGCGATTTTCAGATCCGCCGGCCGTATGCCGAGCACCAGCGGTTGGCCATGGCGCAGGGCGAACTTTCCATCCGAGATCGAGAAGTTACCGCCGGCACTGCGCAGCAGCCATCCGCCTTCGGTCTTCTCGGTGGTGACGTCGATGAAGTTCATGTTGGGCGTGCCGATGAAGCCGGCGACGAAGAGCGTGCGCGGGCGCTCGTAGATTTCGGCCGGCGTTCCGACCTGTTCGATCGCACCGCCCTTCATCAGCACGATGCGGTCTGCGAGCGTCATCGCCTCCAGTTGGTCGTGCGTCACATAGATGGTCGTGGTCTTCAGCTTCTGGTGCAGCCGTGCGATCTCGACGCGCATGTGGTTGCGAAGCTTGGCGTCGAGATTGGAAAGCGGTTCGTCGAAGAGGAAGACCCGCGGCGTCTTGATCATGGCGCGGGCGATGGCGACGCGTTGTTGTTGTCCGCCGGACAACTCTGTGGGCTTGCGGGTGAGATAGGGCTCGAGCCCCAGCGTCGCAGCCACAGCACGGATGCGCGTGTCGATCTCCGCCTTCGGCACCTTCATTCGCTTCAGTCCGAAGGCGATGTTGTCGTAGATCGTCATGTGCGGGTAGAGCGCGTAGTTCTGGAAAACCATGGCGACGCCGCGGTCGCGTGGCGGCAGGTCGTTGACCGTCCGCCCGCCGATCGACACGGTGCCGCCGGAAATATCCTCAAGACCGGCGATCATGCGCAGAAGTGTGGACTTGCCGCAGCCCGAAGGACCGAGAAACACGATGAACTCGTGATCGGCCACATCGAGGTTGAAATCCGTGATGACGTCGACGGCGCCATATTGCTTGTCAACGCTGGAGCAGACGATGTTCGCCATGGCTCAATCCTTCCCGCTGTCCATGAGGATCTGCAGCTTGATGTCGGTTGGCCGGGCTGATGCGGCTCGCTCGAAGGCTTTGATGCTGTCTTCGAACCGGAACGTGTCTGTGATCAGCGGCTTCAAGTCGACCTTGCCCGATGCGATCAGCTGCAACGCGCGGTCGAAGATATTGGCGTAGCGGAACACCGTTTCGATGCGGACCTCCTTCGAGATCGCGCCCGGCACGTCGAACTGGACGGCTTCGACCGGCAGACCGACCAGCACGATGGCGCCGCCCGGTCGAACGAGATCGAAGATCCCCGAAAAGGCTTTGGCACTGCCGCTTGCTTCGAACACGATGTCAGCGCCCCAGCCGCCGGTCTCGGTGGCGATGACGTCGGCAAAGGCGCGATCAGCGATGTTGACCGGGATGATGCCCGGATATTGGGCGGCGATCGCCAGCTTCTCGGCGCTGAAATCGGAGATGAAGACGCGGCTGCAGCCGCCGGCGAGGGCTGCCAACGCCACCATGATGCCGATCGGCCCGCAGCCGATGACGGCAGCGACATCGCCCGGTGCGATCCGGGCGCGGGCGGCGGCCTGCATGCCGATGGCGAAAGGTTCGACCATCGCGCCTTCGGCAAAGGAGACGTTATCCGGCAGCTTGTAGGTGAAGGCTGCGGGATGGACGACGAAGGGGGCGAGCACGCCGTGCACCGGCGGCGTCGCCCAGAAACGCACCTTGGGGTCGACATTGTAGATGCCGAGCTTTGAGGCACGAGACGAAAGATCGGGAACACCCGGCTCCATGCAGACGCGGTCGCCGACTTCAAGCGTTTCGACATTGCTGCCGACCGCGACGACGGTGCCGGCCGCCTCGTGCCCGAGCACCATCGGTTCGCGCACCACATAGGGGCCGATCGCGCCGTGGGTGTAATAGTGCACGTCGCTGCCGCAGACGCCGACTGTGTGGATAGCGATCTTGACGTCATCCGGGCCGAGCTCCAGCGGGAGATCGATCTCCCTGAGCGCGAGCTTGCCTTTTTGCTCGAGGACCAACGCTTGCATGAAGGATTTCCTTGTTTTTCCAGTCTCGGGTTTCATTGGGTCTTGCGCTTGAAGGCGCTGTTGAGCATGCCGCTTAAGACCCCGATGAAGAGCAGCGGCGGGATGGACAGAAGCACGACGGAGGCGTTGAGAATGCCCCAGGGCACGTCTCGGCCGAGCTGGGTCAGTTCCGAAGCGACGATCGGCAGGGTCTTGGCGTCCGACGTCGTCAGCATCAGTGCGATCAGGAACTCGTTCCAGACGAGCACGAAGGCGAAGGCGACGGCGCCGATGAGCGAGCGCAGCGCTATCGGCAGCGCGATGAGGAAGAAGATCGCATAGGGGCCATAACCGTCGACGCGGGCGGCTTCCTCGACTTCCTTCGGCACTCGGGCGAAGGCCGGAACGCTGAGCCAGATGATGGTCGCAAGCGTCAGCAGCGAATAGGTGACGATCATCGACAGGCGCGTGTCGTAAAGCCCGAAGTCGAGCCAGATCACCATCAGCGGAATGGCGATCGCCACCGGCGGCAGGAAGCGCAGCGACAGCACGAAGAACTGGATGTCGCGGGACCAGCGGTTGGGATAGCGCGCGATCGCATAAGCCGCCGGCAGGCCGAGCATGGCACCGATCAGAACCGCAGCGCCTGATATCAAGAGCGAGTTGACGAGGCCGGCAAAGACACTTTCACGGCCAAGCACGTAGGCGAAGTTGTCGAGCGTCGGCTCAAAGATGAACAGCGGTGTCGGCGTGACGATGTCGACGCGGTTCTTGAAGGCGTTGAGCGCCGTCCAGAACATCGGAAAGACGGCGGAGAAAGCGGCAAGGGCGAGGATCAATCGGCCAATGAGGCGGCCAAGAGTGTGGGCAGTCATCACTGAACCCTCTTCCAGATGAAGGTGAAGGCGATCGAGGTGGCGATCATCATCAGCACGGCCATGCTGGAGGCATAGGAGATGCGGCCGGACTCGATGAAGCCTTGCGAGAAGGCGTACATGTCGAGCGTTTCGGTCGCGATGCCAGGGCCGCCGCGGGTCATGACGTAGATCAAGTCGAAGGCGCGTAGCGACTCGATCATCTTGACGAAGGCGAGCGAGATCAGCGGCGCCTTCAGCATCGGCAAGGCGATAAAGGCATAGATCTCCCAGGTGCGGGCGTGGTCGAGCCGTGCCGCCTCGAAGGGCTGCGGCGGCAGCGTTTCCAGCAGCTTCAGCACGATGACGGCGAAGAACAGGCCCCATTGCCAGACGTCAACCAGCGCGACGGTCGCAAGTGCGGTTGCTGGATTGGAGAGCAGGTCGAGCGGCTGGCCTGTGATCGCCTTGTAGGGATAGGTGGCGATGCCATAGAGCGGATGAAAGGCGAATTTCCAGACGAAGGCGGCCGAAACGCGCGGCAGGATCACTGGCACGAGGAAGAGCAGCGCCAGCAGATTGCGCGTGCGCGGCGAGACGCATTCGAACAGAAGGATGCCGAGGCCGACGGCGATCAGAAGCGTCATGCCGACGGTCACCGCTTCCCAGGTCAGGGAGACGCCGATGGCGTTGATGAAACGGCGATCCGAGAACAGGTCGATGTAGTTGGCGAGGCCAATGAGGCTGCCGTCCGGACGGCTGAGCTCCCGGTTCTGGAAGGAGATGTAGATCGCATAGGCCGTGGGCACGAGGGCCAGGACGGCGAGGATCCCCATGGCCGGGGTGAGGAACACCGCCGGCAGGCTGTTTTTCTGCTTCATGTGAGACGTCCTACGGCTGGGCGTGGAACGCCCCCGATGGTGCGAGCCACCGGCGCGGCTTCGCCGGCCGATGGCCCTTGGGAGGAAACGGCTTACTGGCTGCGGGCAACCAGGTCCTTGGCAAAGCCGTCGAGCTCGTCGAGGCCTTCCTTGATGTCGCTGCGCGTTCCGGTGATCAGCTCTTCCAGGATGATGCCCCAACGGTCGCCGAGGTCAGGCCATTGCGGGCTCTGCCAGAAATTGACGGCGGTGAGCTTGCCGGTCTCGGCCAGCGCCTGGCCGAGATCGGGGCCGTAGAGCTCGGCGAATTTCGGGCTGGTCATGATGCTGGTACGGTTGAGCTCGCTGAACTGATTGGCCTCGAGCCGCCGCGCCTCGTTTTCCTTGGAGGTCGCCCACGCGATGAACAGACCGGCGCATGTCTTGGAGGCCTCGTCCTTGTTGGCCTTCACGCCGATCGCGAGACCATGGCCGTAGCCGCCGCCCGTCAGCGGTGCCGGAGGCGGCAGGTAGCCGACCTTGCCCGCCACCTTCGAGGATTTCGGATCGATCGCCATGCCGACGAGCGGGGTGGATTCGATGAGCATCGCCACCTGGCCGGAGGTGAAGGCGCCGACTGCCTCGTCCCAGCCGCCGGTCTGGCTGCCCGGTGCCGAGTACTTGAACAGTTCGAGATAGGTCTCGGTCGCCTTGACTGCCTGTTCGCCGTCGAAGACCGGCGTCTTGCCGTCGAACCAGTTGCCGCCGAACCCCTTGAAGAATGGCATCCAGCGCCAGACATTGGCGCCCGAGCCGCGCTGGCCGCGCAGTGCCGTGCCATAGATGCCCTGGTCCGGTTGATTGAGCTTCTTCACCGCGGCGATGTATTCGTCGAGCGTCTTCGGCGGCGCGATGCCGGCCGCTTCGAGCAGGTCCTTGCGGTAGACCATGAGGTCACCGCCGCCGGTGATCGGCGCAAACCAGACCTTGCCGTCATAGGTCGCGACCTTCTGCCGGCCGGGATCGAAATCGGCATAGTCGTAGTCTGCAGGATAGTAGTCCATCAATGGCGCGACCCAGCCGGCGGACGCAAAGAGCGCGACGTTGGCCTCGTCGATGTAATAGACGTTGTACTTGCCGATGGTCGAAGCGTCGGCCTTGGTCTTGGCGCGCCGGTCGTTTTCGTTGAGATAGTCGATCTCGAAGGATGCACCGCCGGAGAGCTTCTCGAATTCGGACTTGTAGTCTTCGAGCAGCGTCAGGCCGTCGCGCGGCTGGGCCAGCACCTTGATCGTGTCGGAGCATTCGGCAGCGACCGCCAGTGTCGTCAGGCCGGTGGAAAGAAGGCATGCGAAGGCGATGCTCGAAACGAGCGTCTTTGGTTTTGTCATGTGAAGGACCTCCCCAAGGTCTTTGCGATACGCGCCGGAAACTCCTCAGATCCAACGCGCTCTTCCCGATAGCGAACCGTTTCGCTGGTCTTGATGATAGGCGCAATGACGCACCGAGCTAGCGCGCTCGATGCGGCTAATCTGTACTTTCTTGCGTAATTCTACCCATCATCAGCTATTTGCGGTGCAGCAAACGCAAGGATTCATCGTCTGCGTTCGGGAGCCGACCCTAAAAGCGTGCCGGACGGCGCTGTCCCGTCAGCCGTCGATAGGCCGACGGCGTCATCTTGTGCTGGCGCAGGAAGGTGCGGTTGAAGTTGGAGATGTTGAGGTATCCGACCTCGAAGCAGATGTCGGTGATCGGCATGTCGGTTTCGGCCAAGAGCTTGCAAGCCTGCCAGATCCGCAGCTTGTTGACGTGGTCGGTAAAGGTGTTGCCGGTGTTCTTCTTGAAGAAGCGGGAAAAGGCCGTCTCGCTCATGCCGGCGCGCCTGGCGAGATCGGCCAGATGGATATCGGTTGCGATGTTCTCGTAGATGAAGGCCAGAGCGCCGCGCAGCACGTCGAGCGATTGCTGGTCGAGCTCTGGCGCGAATTCCGGCGAGGAGAGCAGCTCGTATTCCTCGGTGTTGACGAGAAGATCGAGGAGCTGGATGAACAGCGAGAAGCGGGAGAACCCCTGAAGGCTGCCCATGCGTTCGATCAGATCCGCGCCCTCGGCGCGGGCTTCACCGTGAAATACCAGTCCGCGTTCGGCGCGGGCAAAAAAGGCCTCGAGCTCGGCAAACTCCGGCAAGGCGTCGGTGATCTCGCGCATCCGGTCCGGATGGAACTGGATGACGATGTCGCGACCTTCGATGATTTCGTCGGGCTCGGTCGCCGTCACCCAGTCATGCGGCAGATTGCTGCCGATGACCGTCAGGTAGCCCGGATCGAACTGGCCGATGTGATCGCCGACGAAGGCAAGGCCAGAGGCTTTCCGGATGAGATGGATCTCGATTTCCGGATGGAAGTTCCAGACGTTCCGTTCCCAGGGATAGTTGTCGAGACGCCATAAAAACGTCTCGTTGACGCCGGTGACGATGTGCTCGAAGGTCGGCGGATTGGTCGCCAGCGAAGCCGGCTTGGCCGGCGGCCGTTTCGAGCCTCGCGCCGCACTCATCGCCCGATCTCTGTTCGCGAAATGCCGATCGTTGTCTCCCTTCGCAGAGGTTGTTGCCTCAGGCGCGCTCCGCCCAGATCTTCGCTAGTTCGACGAGTGTCTTGACACTCCGCTCCATGTCTTGGCGGCTGACCCATTCGAGCGGCGAGTGGAAGGCATGACCGCCGGCAAAAAGGTTGGCCGAGGGCAGGCCCATGAAGGAGAGCCGCGAGCCGTCCGTGCCGCCGCGGATGCTGCCGCGCACCGGCTGCATGCCGGCGCGCCGGATCGCCTCGATGGCGTTCTCGACGATTTCCGCATTGCGGTCGAGCACTGCCTTCATGTTGCGATACTGTTCCTTGACCTCGAAGCTGTAGGTCGAGCCCGGGAAAGCGGTCATGACGTCCTTGACGATCGCCTCGAGCATGGCCTCCTTCTTGGCCAAGCCGGCCTCGTCGAAATCGCGCACGATGAAGTCAAGCTGCGCCTTGTCCATGGAGCCGGTCACACCGGTCGGATGCACGAAGCCATCTCGGCCCTCTGTTCCCTCCGGTGATACGTCACGAGGTAGCCGGCTAATGATCGTGCCGGCGATCTTGATGGCATTCTCCATCTTGTCCTTGGCGAAACCGGGATGGATGGCAACGCCGTGAATGATGATCTCGACGCCATCGGCGGAAAACGTCTCGTCCTCGATATGCCCGGCCGTCTCGCCGTCGACGGTATAGGCGAAGTCGGCGCCGAGCTTCTTCAGATCGACCTTGTCGACGCCGCGGCCGATCTCCTCGTCGGTGGTGAAGAGCAGCTTGATCGTGCCGTGCTTAATGTCGGGATTGTCGACCAGGATCTGTGCAGCCGTGACAATTTCAGCGAGGCCGGCCTTGTCGTCGGCGCCGAGCAGCGTCGTGCCGTCGGTGGTAACGATGTCGTTGCCGATCTGGTCGTTCAGAACCGGGTGATCGCTGACGCGGATAACCTGCTGCGGGTCACCCACAAGCCGGATGTCGCTGCCCTGGTAGTTGCTGAGGATCTGCGGTTTGACATTGGTGCCGGTGAAATCGGGCGCCGTGTCCATATGCGAGCACCAGCAGATGACCGGCACTGGCCTGTCCACGTTCGAAGGAATGGTGGCGTAGACATAACCGTTTTCGTCGAGATGCGCGTCTTTAAGACCGATGGCGAGCAATTCTTCGACGAGCACGCGGCCGAGGTTCTTCTGCTTCTCCGTTGAAGGCTGCGTCTTCGACTTCGGGTCGGACTGGGTGTCGATGACGACGTAACGAAGGAAGCGGTCGAGAACGGTATCGGTCATGGGCGGGATCCAATGCTGGTGGGCGTGGAATCGCTATACTCCCGCCGCATGAATTCTCAAAATCGGAATCTATGATGAATTGAGCGACGGAGCGCGTCGCGCTCACTTGATGTCGATGCGTCAACGATCTTCGCGTGTGTGCCAGATGCGGAGGATGTAGATCGTTGTCTTGTCAATCTCATAACGCATCTCGTAATGACCAACGAGCAGGCGGCGAACTTCGCGGGGTGCGAATTCGTCCAGCCGCTCGCCGAGTCGGGGCTGCTCGACCAGATGGGTCGGAGCGGCAACCAAGGATTGGACGGTTCGCGCCGCAGCCTTTCTGTTGACTGGTGCCAGAAACTCAAAAAGGCGCGCCAGATCGGACAGCGCCTTTTTCGTCCATTTCAGCTCCATCATTGCGGAACGGAAGGCGGCGTGTCGCTGTCGAGGCTATCGGCCCAGGCCTGGACCGACTGGTGATCGATGACGCCTCCGGCATCAACGTCGGCGAGCGCCTCGAGCGTCAAACGGCGTCGTTCTTCTTCCTGGTCAACCCAGGCCGCAAGCGCCTGCTTGATGATCCAGCCGCGCGGTCTTTCCAGGCGGGCGGCGAGCTGGTCGACCTTTTCCGCAAGCGGCAATGGAACATGCGCCGTCAGTACTTTCGTTTCCATATGCATCTCCATTGATCGAACTTAATCATAGCGATTAAATCTGATTAAGTCGACGATGTTCAGCGTTCCGGTGGTGTCGGGATATCGGGCGCCTGCTCGCATTCGGTGCCGCTGCCGGCAAGATTAATACGGACCGCCCAATCGCCCCGCTGCTCCGGCATCACCTTTGGCCCCCCTGAACTCCGCGGCCAGTTTAGACGTTGCGCCGACCAGCAGGCTGACGTCGTTGCCGACGGCGACGAAGGTGGCGCCGAGCTCGAGGTAACGCCGTGCGAGCGTCTGATCGGACGTGAGAATGCCGGCCGCTTTACCGTGCGACTGGATGCGCAGCAGCGCCGCTTCGACTGCCTCTTGTACTTCCGGCGCGCCGGGCTTGCCGAGGAAACCCATGTCGGCAGCAAGGTCGGCCGGGCCGATGAAGATGCCGTCGACGCCATCGATCGTGGCGATCTCGTCAAGGGCGGCAAGGCCGGCGCGGCTTTCGATCTGCAGCAGCAGGCAGATCTCGTCGTTGGCCGTCTGCAGGTAATCCGGGATGCGGTTGAAGGCGGACGCCCGCGCAAGGGCCGCGCCGACACCGCGCACACCGTGGGGCGGATAGCGCACGGCGCGCATCAGCGCGCGAGCCTGTTCGGCGCTTTCGACCATCGGTATCAGCAGCGTCTGTGCGCCGATATCTAGGATCTGCTTGATCATCCAGGTTTCGCCGATCGGCGGCCGGACGATCGTGTGGCTTGGCGAGGCTGCGAGTGCCTGAAGCTGTGCCGCCAGAAGCGGCACGTCGTTCGGGGCGTGCTCGGCATCGAGCAGCAGCCAGTCGAAGCCGGCGCCGCCACAGACCTCCGCGGTATAGGGATTGGCGAGCGCCAGCCACAGCCCGATCTGCGTGCGTTTCTCGGCGAGAGCCTGTTTGAACGGATTGCGGGGAGCGGGCATGGTCGTTCCTATTCGAAGAAGCAGCTGACGGTGCCGGATGGTCCGAAATCGGCGACGATGGTATCGCCATGGCGGGCCTCGACCGGGCGGATGAAGGAACCGGCAAGCACGATCTGGCCGGCCTCGAGCCGGTCCCCGTAAAGCGAGAGACGATTGGCGAGCCAGGCGATGCCGCGGGCCGGATGGTTGAGCACGCCAGCGCCGAGCCCCGTCTCCTCCACCTCGGCGTTGCGTGAGACGATTGCGCCCATCCAGCGCATGTCGACCGCGTCGGGCCGCATCTGCCGGCCGCCGAGCACGATGCCGGCATTGGCGGCGTTATCGGAGATGGTATCGACGATGGTGCGTGCCTTCTTGGTTTCCGGATCGACGCGCAGGATGCGGGTGTCGAGGATTTCGAGCGCCGGCGTCACGTAATCCGTCGCATTCAGCACGTCGAAAACCGTGACGTTGGGACCGGTAAGCGGCGCCTTCATCACGAACGCGATCTCGGCCTCGATGCGCGGCTGGATGAAGCGGGTGCCGGGGATGCGCGCACCGTCCTCGAACAGCATGTCGTCGAACAGCACGCCGGAATCGGGAATGTCGATGTTGAGCGCATATTGCATCGCCTTGGAGGTAAGGCCGATCTTCCAGCCGATCACCCGCCGGCCCGCGGCAATCTTCTGCCTTATCCACGCGGCCTGCACCGCATAGGCATCGTCCATGGTCATCTCGGGGTGCTTGAGCGAGAGTAGTCCGGTCTGGACGCGCTCGCGCTCGGCGGTGTCGAGGGCGGTCGCTGCCGCCTCGATCTGGATCTTGTCGAGCATGGGTCAGGCCTCGTCGGCGATCGGGTTGATGAGCGTGCCGATGCCTTCGGCCTCGACCTCGACGATGTCGCCGGGTTTCAGCCAGACCGGCGGATCGAAGCGCGCGCCAGCGCCAGTGGGGGTGCCGGTAACGATGACGTCGCCGGGAACCAGCGTCGTGAAGGTCGAGACGTAATTGATGATCTTGCGAAAGGAGAAGATCATCCGGCTGGTGCGGTCCTGCTGCCGCACCTCGCCGTTTACCCGCGTTTCGAGCCTGATATCGGCAAGCTGTGCCTCATCGGTGAAAGGCACCAGCCAGGGGCCGATCGAGCCGGTTCGGTCGAAGTTCTTGCCCTGCGTGACGTTGAACTTGGCGTGGCGCACCCAGTCGCGGATCGTGCCCTCATTGCAGAGCGAAAGAGCCGCGATGTGGTCGAGTGCTGACGCCTCGGGAATACGACGGCCGCCCTTGCCGATGACGATGACGATCTCGCCTTCATAATCGAGCTGCGGGCTTTCCGGCGGGCGGATCAGCGGCTGCCCGTGCCCGGTAAACGAGCGCGGGAAGCGGATGAACAGCGACGGGTTGGAGGGTGCCGCCTGGCCGTCTTTGTACTCTTCGTTGCGGTCGGGGAAGTTGACGCCGACGCAGATGATTTTTTCCGGCGCCGGCACCGGGATCTCAAAGCGGATGTCATCGAGCGAAATGTCTGCCGGCAGCCCGCCTGCCTCGTCGGCAAGGCGAACGAGCGCGCTTGCTTCGATCACCTCGCGCAACGTCGGCCAGGTCGACGCATATCGCTTGGAAAGATCGATCAGACCACTTCCGGAAACGAGGCCGTAGCCCCGTCTTTCGCCGGCTGAAAAGGTGACAAGTCGGGGGTGGGTCATAGGGCGGCTTTCGTTCCGTTCCGATGTTTGTTCAGCGCACCGGCGACTTCGGTGATGACCTCGAAGGCGGTGTCGGCATCCTCTTCGGTCATGTCGAACTGACCAGCCTGGAACCGGATCGCCACGTGGCCGTCGACGCGGGTTTGCGTCAGGTAGATGCGGCCATCGTCATTGATCGCATTGACGAGAGCAATGTTGTGGGCGTCCGCATCTCCGGTGGTGCGGTGGCGGAAAGAGAACAGCGACAGCATGGGTTGAGTGACGATCTCGAAATCCCTGTGTTCGGCGAGCCGCTCCGCGAGGCGCTCGGACCAGCGCACGTGATTGCGGATCATCGTCTGCAGACCGGCGAGCCCGTGGAACCGCAAGAGGAACCAGAGTTTCAACGCCCGGAAGCGCCGGCCGAGCGGGATCGTCCATTCGGAATAGTTGATGATGCCGTCGCGGCCATGGGTCTTCAGATATTCCGGCTGGATCGCCAGCGTCTTGACCAGATCGTCCGGGCTGCGGATGAAATGCGCCGAGCAGTCGAACTGGGCGCCTAGCCATTTGTGCGGGTTGAAGACGATCGAATCCGCCTTCTCGACGCCGACCCAGAGTTCCCGGAATTCCTCGCAGATCATCGCGGCACCCGCCCAGGCGGCATCGACATGGACGTAGAGACCATGCGCGTGCGCGATGCGCACCACCTCGGCGATGTCGTCGCAGGCGCCGGTGCTCGTCCCGCCGGTGCAGGCGATCACGCCCGCGGGTAGCAGCCCCGCCGCCTTATCCCTGAGGATGGCTGCTTCCAGCGCGCTCGCATCCATCGCGCGTCGCGGTCCCTTAGCCGGGATGCGTACGAGATTTTCCTCGCCGATGCCCGACACCCAGATCGCCCGGTCGATCGAGGTGTGCACCTGGTCAGAGGAAT
The DNA here is from genome assembly GCF_001429285.1 of Ensifer sp. Root278. Lineage (GTDB taxonomy): Bacteria > Pseudomonadota > Alphaproteobacteria > Rhizobiales > Rhizobiaceae > Ensifer. The sequence continues at coordinate 44,837 of NZ_LMJJ01000014.1, read as the reverse complement.
AGATGCGCAGATGCTGCTGGCCTGCGAGGCCTTTCTTGTTGCCGTTCCAGCCAAGCGCCTTCTCGCGCATGACAAGGACGGCCGAGAGCGTCGCCGAAGAGGCCGAATCCTGGATCACCCCGGAGAAGCCCTCCGGCAGGCCGATCGCCTGGCGCAGCCAGTCGAGCACTTTCGTTTCGAGCTCGGTCGCCGCCGGCGAGGTTTGCCAGAGCATGCACTGCGCCGCCATGGCGGTGACCAGGTATTCCGCAACGACGGAGACGGGTGCGGCGTTCGCCGGGAAATAGGCGAAGAACCGCGGATGCTGCCAGTGGGTCATGCCCGGCAGGATGATCTTCTCGAAATCCTCGAAGATCGCTTCCATGTCCTCGCCCGTCTGCGGCGGACGCGATGGTATCTGCGCGGCGATCGCACCCGGTGCCGTCTGGGCACGCACTCGCCGGTCGCGCAGTGATGCTCGATAGTCGGCACCCCACTGCGCTGCCCTTAGCGACCATTCTCCAAAAGTCTTCTGATCCATCTGCTTCCTCCCGTCCTGCTCTCTTGGCCCTACCCGATCCCTGTTGCCAACTGTCAGGGCGCGATGATCGGTTGGGTTTTCAGGATCGAGTCCCGTGTCTCGGCACCGGCAAACGCGCTGCCTTCCTCGAACCAGGATTTCGGTGCCGGCGCACCCCAGAGCGTCTGGCGCTGCGGGTCCTTCAGGTCCCATTTGATCGGCTCGAGATCGGGATCGACCGTCTGGTAATCCGAGCAGTAGATCTCGATGCGGTGGCCGTCCGGATCGCGCACATAGAGGAAGAAGGCATTGGAGATGCCGTGTCGGCCCGGGCCGCGCTCGATATTGGCGAGCCAGCCGGAGGTCGACATCAGGTCGAGCAGGTCGATGATGTTGAGCGGCGTCGGCACCCAGAACGCGGTGTGGTGCAGCCGCGGTCCGCGGCCGTTGGTAAAGGCGATGTCGTGCACGCCGCCCTTGCGATGGGTCCAGGCGGCCCAGAGCCGTCCGGTCTCCTCGTCGGCGGTGTATTCCGTTACCCGGAAACCGATCTCGTTGTAGAAGGCGACCGCCTGATCGACATCGGGCGAGAAGCAATTGAAGTGGTCGATGCGCAGCGGTTTCACGCCGCGATAAAGCGCATACTTCTGGTGGATCGGCGGCAAGCGGTCCATCTTCGAATAGAATTCGAGCGAGATGCCCTGCGGGTCGCGGGTGCGGAAGGTCCGCGACTGGTAGGGGCGTTCGATCCACTCGACAGGCAGGCCCTTGGCCCCAAAGAAATGCGCGGCCTTTTCGAGATCCTCCTCGCCATAGACCTTGAACCCCAGGTCGCGGGCCTCGGCAGTCGCCGCCTTCTTCAAGATAATGCAATGGTGGCCGCGCTCCTCCATGGCCCTGAGATAGATCGTGTCCGCCGTCTCGTCGGTGACCTGCAGACCCAGCACGTCCACATAGAAGGCGCGCGATCTTGCGAGATCGGTGACGGCGAGTTCCACATGGCTCAGCCGCACGATGTTGAAGGGCGGGTAGAGGTTCGGTTTCGGCAAGGGCATTGATGTCTCCTCCAGATTTTTCTGCCAGCGCGCTCAACCGCCAAGCTTGGCGATCGCATGCGCCGAGCTGGCAAAGGCGATGTTCTTGGTTTCCATATAAAAATCGAACGACCAGTCGCCGCCGTCGCGGCCGATGCCCGAGCTCTTGACGCCGCCAAACGGCGTCGGCAGGTGGCGCACGTTCTCCGAGTTTACCCAGATCATCCCGGCTTCGAGGTGATCGGTAAAGCGGAAGGCGCGGGTGACGTCGGAGGTCCAGAGATAACCGGTGAGGCCATATTGTACGTCATTGGCAAGCGCCAGCGCGTCTGCCTCGTCCTTGAACGGGATCGCCGTCAGTACTGGCCCGAAGATTTCCTCCTGGGCGATGCGCATGCGGTTGTTGGCGCCGGTGAAGAGCGTCGGGGTGACGTAGCAGCCACCGCCAGGCCCCGCGAACTTCTCGCCGCCGGCGGCAACAGTAGCACCTTCCTCTCGGCCGATGCGGATATAGTCGAATACCTTCTTCTCATGCACCGGATGGATGAGCGGGCCGACGACGGTTTCCGGATCGAGCGGATGGCCGACCTTGATGCGTTTCGCCTTTTCGGCGACGAGCCCGGTGAAGCGTTCGTAGATGCTGTCCTCGACCAGCAGGCGTGAGGACGAGGTGCAGCGTTCGCCGTTCAGCGAGTAGATCATGAAGACCGCCGCATCGGCGGCGCGCTCGAGATCGGCATCGGCAAAGACGATCACCGGGTTCTTGCCGCCGAGTTCGAAATGAACCCGCTTCAGCGTCTCGGCACCCTGCTTCATGATCATCGAGCCGGTGCGGCTTTCGCCGACGAAGCCGATCGCCTTGATGTCGGGGTGCTCGGTGAGTGCGCGTCCGGCATCCTCGCCGAAGCCGTTGACGAGGTTCCACACGCCCTTCGGCAGGCCGGCTTCCTCGGCGATCTCGACCAGCAGCCGCGCCGTCAGCGGCGAGAATTCCGCCGGCTTGTGCACGACCGTGCAGCCGGCGGCAAGCGCAGGCGCAATCTTCCAGGTCGACAGCATGAACGGCGTGTTCCAGGGGGTGATGATACCGACCGGGCCGATCGGCACGCGTGTCGTCATGTTGATCTGATTGCCGCCACGCAGCACCTTGCCGTCGCGCGCTTCAGGCGCCCGGTCGGCGAAAAAGCGGAAGTTCTCGGCACCGCGCAACGCCGCCTTGGCCATGAATTTCAGCGGTTGTCCGGTGTCCATGCACTCGACAAAGGCGATCTCTTCGGCGCGGGCAACGATCGCGTCGGCAATCTTGTGCAGCAGTTTCTTGCGCGTTTCGCCGGGCATAGCGGCCCATTCGGCGAAAGCAGCTTTCGCGGCCTTTGCCGCCCGGTCGATGTCGGCAGCCTTGCCGCGGGCGATCTTCGCAAGCGGTTTCAGGTCAACGGGCGAAATCGTTTCGAAAGTCTCACCGTCAAGTGCCGGCATCGCTTCGCCGTTGATGTGATTGAGCACGCCTTCGCTCTTGAAGCGGGCGAGGTAGCTTTCCGCCTTGGCGAGGTTTTCATCGAGCTTGGACATGGTGTTCTCCGATGCTGGCGCAGACTTTCGCCGCGCGCTGCTGTGCTTTGGGGGTGGCTGCGTCTAGCCTTTGGTGGCGCGCAGCCGGGGGTGAATGGCGTTTTTCTTCCAGCTCAGATCCGGGTCGATCTCGCGGATCTCCAGGCTGAGAGCAAAATGCGGTGTGGCGAAAAGCTCCGAAAGTTCGTCGCTCACGGCCTTGAAGATGGCTTCGCCGGTGGCCTTCTTCTCTGCCTCGCTGCGGCCGCGACCGATGCGGAAGGACATGTCGATGAAGCTGTTGTCCGGCAAAAGGTCGGCGATCGCGTAATCGGCGCTGCGGATCGTGCGCACCCTGACGGCGCCGAGCTCGAAAAGGCCGGTGCCGAGGATCGTCTTGTGGACGGTCCGGCAAAGCCGGGCGAAGTCGACGCGGTCGTCGAGATTGCCTGAGTATTCGATTGTCAGGTGCGGCATCTTTCCTCCCGATGCGCTCTCATATATTTAACACGTTAACGAAATCGATGGCGGTGTCAAGAAGGTCGAAGTCTCTGCCCGCGCCTGCCAATTGCAGAACGAAAGAAAATGTCCGATAGAACGCTCATGAGCCGCGAGAAAACCCCTGCTGACCTTGGCCACGACGCCCTTTTGCCGCACAACACCCGCCGTTCGCTGCCGATTGCCCTGTTGCGGGCACGCGAAGCGGTCATGGCGCATTTCCGGCCGATGCTGGCGCGCCACGACATTACCGAGCAGCAATGGCGGGTGATCCGCATCCTTGCGGAAGCCGGCCGGGTCGATGCGTCGGAAATGGCCGACAAGGCCTTCATCCTGGCGCCGAGCCTCACCCGCATCATCCGCTCGCTCGAGGAGCGGGGCCTGATCACCAAGCACAAGGATGCTGACGACGGCCGGCGCGTTTTGCTTGAGATCGCGCCGGAGGGCATGCGGGTGATCGCCGACGTCAGCCCCGAGAGCCGGGCGATCTACGAGGACCTCGAAACCCGCTACGGTCGTGAGCGCGTCGAAGTCCTGCTCGACATGCTGGACGAACTGGCCAGCCTCAACGACTGAGCGTTTTTGGCTCTCGGTCATCATGTGAAGCCCAGCTCTTTGGTAAGCGCCAGCGCCTCGTCGGCGTAGCGCAGAACACGCTCGCGGGCGCCCGGCAGTTCCGGCCGCGCCGAGAACCAGCCGATATAGGTGAGACTGCGAAGCACAAGAAACAGCGGCAGGCTGGACAGCATCTCGGCGCTGAGCGCGCGCCGGCTGCGATAGCCTGATATCAACGCCGCCTCGATCGCTCCATAGGCCGGCTCGCGTCGGTTCTTCAGCAGGGCGGTGGCGATATCGAACAGGCGGTAACCCCAGCCAGCATCGTCGAAGTCGATGAGTTTGACGCCCGCCTCGCCGACCAGCACATTTTCCCGAACGAGGTCCGCATGGATGAGGCCGAAATCCTTAGCCGGAGTCGGCAGAGTTGCGAGGCGCCGCCTGAGGTCACCGCGCAAAGCCGATAGCGCCATGGCTTGGGCCGGCGATAGGCCCTCGCAATCCCAGAAGCGCCCCCACAACGGACGATCCCCAAGCAGGCCTTCCTCATCCCAAGTCGGACGCCAAAAGCCCTCGGTCGGCGTCCAGCGATCGGCGAGGTTATGCATCTCGGCCATGGAGGCGCCGAGCGCCGAGAAGATCTCGACGAGCCTCTCGGGTGAGTGGGACAGCGGTTTACCGCTTTCGCCCAATGGCTCTCCATCCATCCAGTTGATCACATCGGCATGCTGTGCGGCAAACGCGCCACCTTCAGGCAGGGCGACAAGTAAGCGCCCGTCCGTCGTCGCGATCGGTTGCGGCACCGCGAGACCGCTGTTGCCGAGTGCTGCCATCCATTGCAGTTCCGAGTGCAGTGCCGCCGCACTGTGATAGCCGGCGCGGTGCAGCCGCAGCGCCGCCGGGCGACCATCGGCCAGGTGGACGCGAAACACGGCGTTTTCCCGGTACTTCAGCAACTCCGGCTCTTGGTCAGCAACGCCCCAATGGGCAAGTGCCTGGCACGCCCGGTTGTCGAGCGCGTCGCGAAAGGGTTTGGGCAGGTCCGCCGTCATCAGTCGCTCATAGGCCCGAAAGCACGTCGTCGAGCGTCGACAGCATCAAATCCGCATTGTCGCGGGTAAAGGGCATCGGCGGTCGGATCTTGGTCGTGCACTGGTGGATGCCGAGCTTGCCCATCAGCACGCCGCGCTCGCTCATGTCGTTGATCACCTTGGTCGCGAGCGCGCTTGCTGGCGTTTTTTCCGCGCGATCGGTGACGAGCTCCGCGCCGAAGAATAGTCCGCTGCCCCTGATGTCGCCGATCATTCCATGTTTGTCCGCAAGCCGCGCGAGGCCGGCCTTGGCATAGGCGCCGACTTGGGCGGCGTTCTCGATGAGGTTTTCGTCTGCGATCACATCGAGCACGGCCATGGCCGCTGCGCAGGAGACCGGATTGCCGCCGAAAGTGTTGAAGTAGCGAAACGCTTTGCGGAAGGCGTTGAGCGTTTCGGTGCCCGCAACGACGCCGCCGATCGGGTGGCCGTTGCCCATCGGCTTTCCAAGCGTGACGATATCGGGAACGATGCCCGCCTTCTGGTGCCCCCACATATGGCCGCCGGTTCGGCCGAAGCCCGGCTGCACTTCGTCGGCTATCAGGAGCCCGCCTGCCTTTCTGACGGCGGCGACGGCGCCGTCGAGAAAGCCGGAGGGCAGTTCCGGAAATCCTTCGTTGGCGAAGAAGGGATCGATGATCAGCGCGGCGAAGCCGTGCGGGCTTTGCTGCAGCGAGGCGATCGCTTCCTCGACCTTGGCGGTGAAGGCCGCGGCAAAAGCGGCGCCCGGCTCGCCGCCAAGCGGCCGGTAGCTGTCGGGCGCCGGCACGTGGCGGACATGGCCGCCGAAGCCGCCGACCGGCGGCATCCGGGTCGAAAGCTGAGAAACGGCGGCGGTATTGCCGTGATAAGTGTGGTCGGTGGCGATCACCCCGGTCTTGCCGGTCACGGCCTGGGCCATGCGCAGCGCCACGTCGTTCGCCTCGCTGCCGGTGCAGGTCAGGATCGCCGTGTCGAGGCTGTTGTCGAAGGTGGCGGTCAGACGCTCGACATAGTCGAGAATGCCTTCATGCAGATAGCGGGTGTGGGTGTTGAGGGTTGAGGCCTGCCGGGCGATCGCCTCGGTCACCCGCGGATGGCAATGGCCGACATGCGGTACGTTGTTGTAGCAGTCTAGGTAGCGGCGGCCGTCAGCATCAAAAAGCCAAACGCCTTCGCCACGCACGAGATGCACCGGCTCCTCGTAGAACAGCGACATGTTGCGCCCGAGCAGCCGCTCGCGGCGCGCAATCAGGTCCCGGTTGTCGCCCATCGCGCTAGCCCCGTGCTGCGGTCAGGCCGGCGTCGAGGGCCGTGAGGATACGGGCGACGTCGCCTGCGGTCACGATCAGCGGCGGCGACAGGATGACGTTGGCGCCGGATGTGCGCACCATGACGCCGGCATCATAGGTCACGTCCTGAACCTTCTGGACGACATCCTTTGCGGCACCGGCCTTCTTCTCCCTGTCCGAGACGAGCTCGATCGCGCACATCAGCCCCTTGCCGCGCACGTCGCCGATCAGTTCGTGCCGGGCCTTCAGCGCTTCGAGGCCGGCGATCAGCTCATCGCCGCGTGCCTTGGCATTTGCAGCGACATTGTGCTTGCGCGTTTCCTTCAGGGTTGCGAGTGCTGCCGCAGCACCCACCGGATGGCCGGAATAGGTGTAGCCATGGCCGATCGAACCGGCAGCCGTCTTGTTGCTTTCGAAAGCCTCGGCAACCTTGTCCGAGATCATCACGGCGCCGAAGGGATAGTAGCCATTGGTGATCGCCTTGGCGGTCGACATGAAATCCGGCTTCACGCCAAAGAGACGCGAGCCGGTCCAGGCACCGGTGCGGCCGAACGCGGTGATCACCTCGTCGGCGATCAGGAGGATGCCGTGGCGGTCGCAGATCTCGCGCATCAGCGGCATGAAGATTTCGTGCGGCACGATCACGCCGCCGGCGCCGAGCACCGGCTCCATGATCAGCGCCGCGATCGTGTCGGCGCCCTGGAAGGCGATCTCGTCTTCGAAGAGCCGCGCGATCGCCTTGGCGATTACGGCGCCATCGGTCGTGTCGAAGGGGTTGCGATAGGTATAGGGCGCCGGCAGGTGGTAGACGCCCGGCAGCAGCGGCTCGTAGTTGCGGCGGAAATTGGCATTGCCATTGACCGAGGCGCCGCCGAAATGGGTGCCGTGGTAGCCCTTCTTCAGCGCGACGAACTTGGTGCGTTCCGGCTGGCCGTTGAGCTTGTGGTACTGGCGGGCGAGGCGAAGGCAGGTCTCGACGGAGTCGGAACCGCCCGAGGTGAAGAACGAGCGCGTCAGCCCATCCTCGCGGAACCATTCGGCGAGCTCGTAGGAAAGCTCGATCAGCGGTGAGTTGGTGGTGCCGCGAAACGTCGAGTAATAGGGCAGCTCGTCGAGCTGGCGACGGATCGCCTCCTTCACCGGTTCGCAGGAATAGCCGAGATTGACGTTCCAGAGGCCGCCGACCGCATCGAGCACCTTCTTGCCATGGATGTCGACGATCTCGACACCTTCGCCGGCATTGATGATGCGCGGTGGCGTTGCCTGCATCTCGGCCGGATGCGCCATCGGGTGCCAGAGGTGGCGGGCGTTGTTCTCGATGAGGAAGTTGGTTTCGCGCATGGTCATGCTCCTGTCAGTTCGAGGCCGAGCATCTGAAGCGCTCTGGCGTAGCTTTCTGCGGGTCGGGTGACGTCGAAATGGACGTGAGGCAGGCCGACGGCCCGCGCACCCTCGATGTTCTTCAACTGGTCATCCACGAAGACGCAGGCTTCGCGCGGCAGGCCAAGCTGGCTCAGCACCAGCTCGTAGGCGTGCGGATCGGGCTTCAGGATGTTGGTGTAGGTGGCGTCGACGATCGTCTCGAAGAGCTCGATCAGCGGGAAGCGCTGACGGAACGCGACGCCATAGAAGAGGTCGAGTTCATTGGAGAGGATCGCGAGCCGAATGCCGGCCTTATGGGCGGCGAGGATCGCGTCGCGCGTCTCGGGCCGGAGCACCAGTTCCGGTTCCGCCCCACGCGCCCGCTGCACGAAGGTTTTCATGTCGCTCCAGTCTTCGCCAAGCAGGCGGCCGACTTCGCGGGTGCGTTCCGTCCAGTAGTCCCGTTCGGTGATTTCGCGCCGCTGCATGGCGGCCCAGAGCGGGTCGGTTGCGGGGTCGAAGGGACCGCGCCACGTAAGAGTGCCGGGCGCGAGCCCGAGCGCACGCTCCGTGATGTCGTGGGTTTCGAACAGCGTGCGGGTGACGACGCCGCCGAAATCGAGGATCAGTGCCTTGTCGCTCATGGTGTCGGGCATAGTGTTCGTCATGGCCGGCCCTCGGGCACGATGCCACGCGCCACCCAGTCGTCGAAGATCGCAAGCGCGGCTTGCGAGAACGCCGGCGCATTGATGTGGCTGTCGACCTCATGCAGGGCGACGCCTGAGGGGATCTGCCGGCGCATCTCGTCGATGAAGGCGTCGAGCGCTTCCGGTTCGTAGAGAGGCTCGTCAGGCTGGTCCCATTCCTGAATCCCCTTGAGCGGCAGGATGAAGGCGACCTCGGCACTGGTGCCGTTCAATTTGCCGCCGATGACGCGGGCGATCTCGCGTCGTCCCTCGGAAGATGTGGTCACCGAGCCGAGCAGCCGGTTGTGGGCGTGATAGGGGCGATCGGCAAAGGCCTGCGGAATCGGTTGCCAGGCCGGCAGGTCGACCATGTCGACGGCGCCTGGCGCGACGATCTGTGGGATTCCGGCACGTCCGGCATTCTCCAGCCGGTCGGGCCCTGATGTGACGACAGTTCCGTGGTGATGGTTGCTGACCTCCTGAATGCAGAAGTCGAAAACCGCGGTAAAGCCCTTCTCAGCCGCGATCGCCTCGAAGGCGCGGCCGCCCATGCCGGTCGAATGGAAGACAGCGACGTCATAGCCGCGGCGTTCGAGTTCGGGCTTCAGGTATTTCATGTATTTGAGGCAGCTCGAGCCGAGCGAGGTCATGCCAATCAGCGGCCGCGTCTTGTCCGGCCTGGTGCCGAAACGTGCGGCACCAACGACCGCGCCACAGGCCTGGGAGAGAACCGAGCGGCAGATGCCGTTGAGGCCGTAGAGGCCGCCGGCCCACAGGATCATCATCAGGTCGGGCGCAATGCGCTCGGGCGGCAGCAGGTGCGAATAGGCGATGGTCGAGACGATGAATTTCGGCACGCCGAGCGGCAGGGCCGCGGCGACGTCGAGGGCGAGATCCGTGCCCATCGAGCCGCCGAGAATGATGACGCCATCGGCCTGGCCGGCTTCGTAAAGGGAACGGGTGAGGGCAGAAGCACCACTTGCCATCAGCGCCATGGCGCTGTGTTCGTCGCCGCTGGCCGCAATCGCTTCAATGGTGACACCCGCGGCTTCGGCGATGTCATGGCGCGAGTATTCGGGCACATAGGGCGGATCACCGAGAATGCTGACATCCATCATCACGGGCAGGCCGCCGGCTTCGCGGATGACGGACGCCATGAACTGGAGTTCGTCGCATTTGGTGTCTCCCGTACCCACGACAAGAATGTTGGGGAGACGGTTCATTGCATTCATCAGCCGGCCCTCCTTGCCAGCGGATCGGCAGCAACCTGCTCCAACCCGAAAAGTCTTTCGGAAATGCGTCTGGCCGCTGTCATCGCGGCGCGGCCCATCTGCTCCACCGTCTCCTTCTCCGCCCGCGTTGCCGGGGCGGCGACGGCGATCGCGCCGACCGGTGTGCTGCCTGGCGCGCGGATCGGTGCGGCGACACTGACGACTCCGGTTTCGAGCCCGTGATGGCAGATCGAGTAGCCGCGCCGGAGAGTCTCGCTCAGGGTCTGGCGCAGGATTGCGGGGTCCGTCAGCGTCTGATCGGTAAAGGCCTCGAGCGGCGCCGACAGGACCGCGTCGATGTCCTTCGGCGGGCAGAAGGCAAGGAAGCCAAGGCCGGACGCGGTCGCGTGGAAAGGCAGGATGCTCCCGACATCGACGATGACGCGGTGGGCCCGCTGCGAGTCCTCCACATGAACAGTCGAAAGGCGGCCGGCGGCGTATTCAGAAAGGTGAACGGTCTCGCCCGCTAGGCTCGCAAGCTCCCGGGCGAAGGGGGTCGCCACGCTCAGATAGGGGAAGCGCGTCTCGCGGATGCGGGCAAGGCGCACCGGCGCGCCGCCGAGGCGATAGCGCCGCGTTTCCGGATCCTGTTCAACGAAACCGTGTTTCTCCAGTTCGACCAGAAAGCGCCGGGTGGTCGCCTTGTCGAGCCCGCAGTGCCGCGCGATGTCACTCAAGCCCGCTTCCTTCTCCAGGCGCGAGATCGTGTCGAGCAAAGTTAGGGCCTTACCGATGGTGCTCATCCATTCCTCCTCGTTGAGCGCCGTCGCAAGTCATCTCCGCCTGTTCCCGCCATGGGGCGGTGCGGCCGCCCTCATTGTCTCCAGCTGAGATACTTAACATGCGAAATAACTTGACAGGGCCGAACGCAATTTGCAAGTCTATATTTGAAGCTAAGGTTCATATATTGAACCGAAAGACTTGCGCGGCCAAGAAAAAAGCAAACCCCCGCGCTTCCAGTCCGCTTCAGGGAGCTGCTTCCGGAGAGAAGGACCGGAGGCGAAAAGGCGTTCGCGCCAACCAGGGGAGCCTAAGACTATGGACAATCCATCTTCGCCCGTGACCGGCGCGAACCAGTTGCGCAAGAACGCCCTTGGCGTCGGCGCGGTCACCTTTCTTGTCGTATCCGCTGCCGCACCGCTGACCGCGGTCGCCGGCGGCGTGCCGTTGTCGATGATGCTTGGAAACGGCGCCGGCATTCCCGGCACCTTCCTGCTCGTCACGCTGATCCTGCTGTTGTTTTCCGTCGGCTATGTCGCCATGGCACGGCATATCCGCAATGCCGGCGCCTTCTACGCCTATACGGCCCAGGGCCTCGGTGGCCTGATGGGCGGTGCCGCGGCGATGATCGCGATCCTTGCTTACAACGCCATGCAGATCGGCGTCTTCGGCCTGTTCGGGGCGGCGACCGCCGGGCTCTTCGCTGGTCTGGGGGTCGATCTACCCTGGTGGGTCTGGACGTTCGTGGGCATCGCCGCCGTCGGCGTTCTCGGCTATCGCCGCGTCGACCTCTCCGCCAAGGTGCTGACGGTTCTCGTCATCCTCGAATATCTTGTCGTGCTCGTCATTGACGTGGCGATCCTTGCCAAGGGCGGCGACAGCGGGCTGACGATGACGTCGTTTACGCCTTCGGCCGTTCTGTCCGGCTCGCCGTCGATCGGCATTCTCTTCTGCTTTGCCGCCTTCATCGGCTTCGAGGCGACGACGATTTACAGCGAGGAGGCCCGCGATCCGGCAAGGACGGTGCCGCGCGCCACCTATATCTCGGTGCTGATCATCGGCGTTTTCTACATGTTCACCTCCTGGCTGATGGTGAACGCCGCCGGCGCCGACAAGCTGGTGCCGGAACTGCAGGGCCTTGCCGATCCGACCACTTTCCTCTTCGGCCTCGCCGAGCGTTATGCCGGCGGCTGGCTGCCGCCGCTGATGAACGTGCTCTTCGTCACCAGCCTCTTTGCCGGTGTTCTGGCCTTCCACAACGGCGTCGCCCGTTATCTCTACGTCGCCGGCCGCGAACGGCTGCTGCCCGCCTCGATCGGCGTCACCCATCCGGTCTACCACAGCCCGCATGTCGGCTCGCTGATCCAGACCGTGATCGCCGTCCTCGTCGTGGCACTCTTTGCGGCAACGGGTCAGGATCCGGTGCTGGCGCTGTTCTCGTGGCTGACGAATGTCGGCACGCTCGCCGTCATGACGTTGATGGCCTTCACCGCCTTCGCGATCGTCGCCTTCTTCAGCCGCAATCCCGGCCTCGAACGGAACCCGCTGGTGACCAAAGTCATTCCCGTCGTCACCGGCCTGATCCTCGTTGCCGTCATCATCGCAATTGCGGTCAACTTCGGTGACCTGGCAGGCGCCACCGGCATGCTCGCCGTGTTCCTGCCGGGCCTTGTCGTGATCTTCGGTGTTATCGGTCTGGCGCTTGCGGCATCGCTGAAGTCGGGCAATCCGATCGAGTTCGCCCGCCTTGGCGCAGGCCAGGAGATCTGATCGCTGCCACGCAGTTCCCGGAACGACGCCAAGCGGCTTCCGTCCGGAACTGCGTATCACCTAAGAAGGGATGGCGGACCCTCCGCCGTCCCGGCAATGCAAACGGGAGCAGACATCATGCAGGACAAGATCGACCAATTGCGTAGCCTCGCCGTCGAGGGCCAAAAGCTGTTCATCAACGGCCACTGGCAGGAGAGCTTGTCCGGCGAAACGCTCGACGTCGTCTCGCCGATCGACGGCAGCCACCTGACGACGATAGCAGACGCGGGCGCATCCGACGTCGACGCGGCGGTCCGTGCCGCGCGCGCCGTTTTCGAAAAAGGAAGCTGGTCGAAGGCGGCTCCGGCGTTCCGCAAGAAGGTGCTGACGCGCATTGCCGAAATCATCGAAGCGCAGGCGCTGGAGCTTGCGGTCCTTGGCGTGCGCGACAATGGCACCGAAATTTCGATGGCGCTGAAGGCCGAGCCTGGCAGCGCCGCCGGAACCTTCCGCTACTATGCCGAGGCGCTCGACAAGGTCTATGGCGAAATCGCGCCGACCGCCGACAACATTCTCGGCCTCGTGCATCGCGAACCGATCGGCGTGGTCGCCGCGATCGTTCCCTGGAATTTCCCTTTGATGATCGGCGCCTGGAAGATCGCGCCGGCGCTCGCCGCCGGCAATTCCGTGGTGCTGAAGCCGGCGGAGGGCGCCTCGCTCAGCTTGCTCAGGCTCGCCGAAATCTGCGCCGAAGCCGGCCTGCCGGAGGGCGTTCTGAATGTTGTGACCGGCCTGGGTGCGACGACGGGTGAGGCTATCGGGCTGCATGGAGATATCGACGTGCTCGCCTTCACCGGCTCGGGCGGTGTCGGCCGCCGGCTGCTCGAATATTCGGCACGCTCGAACCTGAAACGCGTCTATCTCGAACTCGGCGGCAAGTCGCCGAACGTCGTCTTCGCCGATGCGCCGGATCTCGATCAGGCCGCGCGCATCTCGGCCTATGGCATCTTCCGCAACTCCGGCCAGGTCTGTGTTGCCGGTTCACGGTTGCTGGTCGAGCGCTCCATTCACGAAGCCTTCGCGGAGAAGGTGGCAGCGATCGCGGCAGGTATGAAGGTTGGCGATCCGCTGCTTCTTTCGACCGAGGCTGGAGCGATTTCGAGCAGCGTCCAGCTGAGCAAGAACCTCGATTTCGTCCGTGAAGCGGAAGTGGAAGGCGCGCGCCTGCGTTGGGGCGGCAAGCGCATCCTTGAAGAGACTGGCGGCTATTACATGCAGCCGACCGTCTTCGACATTCAGCCTGAAATGAAGCTGGCGAAGGAAGAGGTCTTCGGGCCGGTACTTGCAATCATTCCCTTCGACGACGATGCCGACGCACTCCGGATCGCCAATGCGACGGACTACGGGCTGGCTTCCGCAGTCTGGACCGCAAACCTGTCGCGCGCGCACCGGATGGTGCGCGGCATCCGCGCCGGCGTCGTGCACGTCAATACCTATGGCGGCGCCGACAACACGGTGCCGCTCGGCGGCGTCAGGCAATCGGGCAACGGCCACGACAAGTCGTTGCACGCGCTGGACAAATACACCGATCTGAAGACCGCCTGGATTCAGCTCTGACCGGGCTCGCAGGGACCGGGGCCGGACGACCGCGCGTGTCTGTCGGGACCGTGCTATCCGAAGGCGAGTTCGAGATTTTGCCGGTCTCGCGCCACCACATGGCATTTGGTCTCGAAACCCTCGCCGGCGACGACCAGAACCAGCTCCGGTGGTATGCCGGCCGAATTCGAAACCGTGACCGCAGCGCCATCGGCACCAAGCGACCGGATAGTGCACTCTATCTTTGAATGCCTGTCGTCGAAAAGAATGGTGCCGGCTTTCAGTACGCGCTGACGAGGACCCAGCGGATAGCCGACTTCGAGACTGCTCCACTCGACGCAGCGGTTCCGTCCGCTGGCCTTGGCGAGATACATTGCCGCGTCCGCCTGGGCGAGCAATGTACCGATCTCCCTGCTCTTGAGCGATAGCGCCGATGTGCCGAAGCTCGCGGTGACTGCAAGCTGACCAAAGTCTCCGTGGATTGTTTGAGCGGCAATCGCTGCCCGCAGCTTTTCCGCTGCGGCGAGTGCGCCGTTCGCGTCGACGTGCGGCAGCACGATGGCGAACTCCTCGCCGCCGAGCCGCCCGAACAGATCGCTTGCCCGCAGATTGGACTGGCAGACGGCGCTCACGGCCTTCAAGACCTCGTCTCCTGCCGCATGCCCGTGCGTGTCGTTGACCCGCTTGAAGTGGTCGACGTCGAGGACGATGCACGACACGTCGTGCTGGTGCCTTATGGCGAGCGAAATCAGCTTGTCCGCCTCCTCGCGGAAGGCGCGGCGCGTCAACGTGCCGGTGAGCCCATCCGTCGCGGCCGACCGGAGCAAATCGATCCGGTCCATCGCCACGCCCGCCAGTTCGGTCAGGATCGTCAGGTCTTTGTCGGTGAAGTGTCTCGGCGCGCGGTCGATCGCGCATACGGTCCCGACCGTATGACCATCCCGCGTCTTGAACGGAACGCCTGCGTAGAACCGAACATGTTCCGGGCCGGTGACGGCGGGATGTCGCGAAAACCGCGGATCCTGCGTGGCGTCGTGCACGACAAGCGGTTCCTCCGAGGCGACAACATATCGGCAGAAAGTGTCTTCCCGGGGAACTTCGTCTAATGCAAGCCCCGAGCAGGCCCTGTACCATTGTCGATGTGCGTCGACCAAAGAGATGATGCCGATGTCGATGGCGAAGATCTGCTTTATCAGCCGCACGATCCGTTCAAGGCCCTGATCCTTCGGCGTGTCGAGAATGTCGAGATGTCCAAGGGCGGTCAGGCGATCGAATTCCCTGCCTTTCGCGTCCGTCGTCGGCCGCCCGGCTGGCTCAGCAACCACCATTCCGTTTTCCTTTCTCATTGCGCGCCAAGCAAATAGAGCGTTTTACGGAAAAAACAAAAGGCACTGAACAGCACGTGGATGTGGATTGCCTCGGCTCTTTGGCGAAACGTCCGTCAATGGGCCGTGTTCATGTAGGCGGGGCGAGACCCCGCCTACGCCTAGCCGCCGAAACTTCCGAGCTGCGTCGGTACATGCACGTAGTTGCGATCGAAATAGAGCAGCGCATTGCCGTCGCTGCGCGAGCGGATGCCGACGACCCGGCCGATGAGGATGTGGTGTGTTCCAAGCAGCCGCGCCTCGGCGAGTTCGCAGTCGAGCGAGACGATGGCGTCTTTGACCGCGAAGCTGCCGGATTGCATCTCGACCCAGTCGGCCGCGGCATAGCGGGCCGCCATATCCTGCGTCGCGCCGGCGAAGTGGCCGGCGAGATCCCTATGGTCGTGGCTGAGCACGTTGACGCAGAAGCGCCGGTTGTCGATGAAAAGGCCGCATTGGGTGGAGTTGCGGTTCATGCAGACGAGCAGCGTCGGCGGCTCGTCGGTCACCGAGCACATGGCGGTGGCGGTGAACCCGCCGCGTCCGGCGGGTCCGTTGGTGGTGATGACGTTGACCGGCGCGCAGACCCGCGCCATGGCGTTGCGAAACTCCGTCTTCGAAACGAGCGGTTCCATGACGGGCCTCATTCGGCGGCGTTGCGCAGAGCGGACGCATCGTCGAGCGGCGGCAGCCAGGTGCTGCCGGTCCAGCCGTTCTCGTCATAGTCCGCCATGCACTGGTCGACGAGCGCTTCCATCTCCTTGAGACGCCCGCCGCGTTCGGCCCCTTTCAATACCTGCAGCCGAACCTCTTCAGGCGCGCCGGCATAGTTGAGTTCGTAGAGCGCGTGGCGTCCGCCGAACTCCGTGCCGGTCGCGTCCCAGAGCAGTTTCATGATCTTGATGCGCTCGATGTGCCCCATATCGTTAGAGCCGCGGACATATTGCGCCAGGTAGCGGTCGATCTCGGGATTGCCGAAGTCACGCACGGAGGACGGCAGGTAGATCAGCCCCGATGCAATCACCTTGCGGATCGTCTCGACGACACGCGGATAGGCCTCCGACATGAAGGTTCGATAGGAAAGCGCGGCTTCCAGATTGGGAAGCACGGCGCCGTCGGCCCAAGGAATGGGATTGTGGGCCATGGCATTGGAGAAGCTCCAGAACATGTGGCGGAGCGCGATCACCTCGCCGAGTGCTGCCTGATTGCCGCGGAAGGCGTCGCCGCCGGTGGCGCGCAGCGCCTTGGCAAGCAGGCCTGCCAGGAAGTCGAGTTTCACGGCGAAACGGGTGCAGCCCTGGAAGCAGTAGCCGTGCATGAAGCCGGAAGCCGGGTGGAAGGAGAGGATCTTGGCGGCATCGCGCAAGACCAGGACGTCCTCCCACGGCACGAAGACGTTGTCGAGCACCAGGATCGCATCGTTCTCGTCGAAGCGCGACGACAGCGGATAGTCGAAGGGATGGCCGACGGTGTTGGCTGTCTGCTCGTAGGAGACGCGGCAGAACATCTTGATCCCGGGCGCGTTCATCGGAACGATGAACATCACCGAGAGCGAGGGATCCTCCGTTACCGTCGCCGAACTTTGCGCCAGGAAATTGTAGTGCGTCAGTGCCGAGGAGGTCGCGACCACCTTGGCACCTGAGACGTAGATGCCGGCGTCCGTTTCCTTGGTGATGTGGACGAAGACGTCCTTGACCGCGTCCGCCGGCTTGTGCCGATCGATCGGCGGATTGACGATCGCGTGGTTCATGAAGAGCGCCGCTTCCTGGGCGCGTTTATGCCAGGCGAGCGCGTTGTCCTTGAACGGGCCATACCAATTGGCATTGGCGCCGAGCGTGTTCATCAGCGCCGCCTTGTAGTCGGCGGTGCGGCCCATCCAGCCATAGGACATGCGTGCCCATTCGGCGATCGCGCCCTGCTGGGCGGCAAGATCGGCGGAGGAGCGGGCGACGCGGAAATATTTGTGGGTGTAGCCGCCGGAGCCCGTGTCGGTCGGCGCCGTCAGGATGTCCCTCTTTGCCGGATCATGCAGCGCGTCATAGAGCCTGGCGAGCGACCGGGTGGAATTGCGCATCGCCGGATGGCTGGTCACGTCCTTGATGCGTTCGCCGTTGATATAGACCTCGCGGCCGTCGCGCAGGCTTTCCAGATATTCGGCGCCGGTGAAGGGCCGCGTCCTGTCGGCGCGGAAATCCTCTGCTCTCATTTTCTCCTCCTTGAGTTTCGTCAAGGCTAGGCGTTGAAATCATTGGCCGCCATGGACAGAATGGCAAAATGACTTGTACTTTTTTCGGTGGGCCATGACCGACGCCATTCCAAGTTTCTTCGTCTACGGTGAACCGGAGCAACAACTCGAACCCGGATTTTTCCATGTCGAGACGGTGATGGCGCGGCGTAACCTGCATCAGGGACAGGTGAAGGCGCATAAACACGATCAGATGGGGCAGATCACCTTCTGGATGAGCGGCCGCGGCACCTATTTCATCGACGACAGGCCATTGGACTTTTTGGCACCGGCCGTCAGCTTCGTGCCGAGCGGCATCGTGCATGGTTTTTCCGTCGATCCTGAGACGAGCGACGCGGTCGTCGTCTCGGTCGCTGATGGCGCGCTGCTCTCGATCCGGGAGAACACCACGCTTCCTGTTGATGCGCCGGTCATGATCCGTGGCGACGGCGAGGACCGGGGCTGGCGCCGTCTTGCCGAACTGCTCGATATCGTTGCCGACGAATATGCCGGCGGTGCGCCCGGCACCCAACAGATGCTCGCCTCGCTGGTCGCGGCCGTCCTCACCCAGATCGCCCGTCTGGCATCCGCCACGCCATCTCCGGCCCAGCCGTCGCAGGCGATGCTGGCGGCTCAGCTGCGCCGGCTTATCGATTTGCACTTCCGGGAAAACTGGAGCGTCGCGCAATACACCGACGCGCTGGCAACGACACCGCACCTCATCGCCAAGGCGAGCAGGGACGCCTTCGGCATGCAGGTCAAGGAGCTCATCAACGAGCGTCGATTGCTCGAGGCCAAGCGCCTGCTGCTCTTCACTGTACGGCCGCTGGAAGACATCGCCTATGAGATCGGCTTTGCCGATGCCGCCTATTTCTCGCGCTTCTTTCGGTTACGCGTGGGCGAGGCGCCGAGCGACTGGCGCCGCGCGCGGGTGAGCTCGTCAGGAGCCGGCTAAGATTGCCGGTCCCGAAAAGATAACGCATTGCCACGTTGGTCGCCGACTATCGGCCGTAGTTCCGCATCACCTCGATCAGCGGCACATGCCGGATCGCCTGGATCTTGAAGCGATCATGGGCGGTGCCGCCGGAATCTTCCGCCGCGATCATCGCGTTGACCACCGCTTCCTCGACGCTGTCGACAGTCGCGAGATAGACCGGGTCGAGCAGGTCGTCGTTGACGATCTCCAGCGAGAGGCGCGGCGGCGCCTTGTGCGCCATCGGCTGGGTATTGGCCGTGGAGAAGGCAAGGAAGATGTCGCCGGAATTGTTGCCACCCGGAGTACCATTGCGGCCGATGCCGATCGCCGCCCGTCGCGCCAGCCGCTTCAACTGGTGCGGCGCCATCGGCAGGTCGGTGGCGATCACGACGATGATCGAGCCGCGCTCCTGCATCTGGCTTTGCGGCGTGCCGTCGCGCATGTGCTCGCCGACCGGAACGCCACGGATCGTCAGCCAGTCGCGCTGGCCGTGATTGGCCTGCACCAGCGTGCCGATCGTATAGTCGCGACCGCCGAATTCGACGACGCGGGATGCGGTGCCGGTGCCGCCCTTGAAGCCATAGGCGATCATGCCGGTGCCGCCACCGCAATTGCCCTCCTGCACCGGGCCCGAGGTGGCGCTGTCGAGTGCTGCGCGCACATCTGTCTCGGTGATCGGCTGGCCGTTGATGTCGTTCAGAACGCCGTCATAGGTCTCCGCCACGACCGGCATCAACCATAGAAAGTCGTCGCTGTCGTAGGTCGACCGGTAGCGCTCCAGCATCCACCTGATGGTGGCGTGATGGGTCATGCCGACGGCGTGGGTGTTGGTGATCATGACCGGCCCGAGGAAGAAGCCGCCGTCCTCGATCCAGTGGGTGCCGGTCATCTCGCCGTTGCCGTTGAAGCGATGCACCCCAGCGTAGACCGGGACGGGGGTGGCCGAAGCGGCATGCGGCAGGATGGCGGTGACGCCGGTGCGGACAGGACGCTTGCGGCCCGGGCGCGGCGTCTCTTCCGCGATCGTGCGGAAGCCGACGGTTATGCCTTCGACGTCGGTGATGGCGTTGAAGCGGCCGGTGCGGCCGGAAAAGGGCAGCCCGATATCGCGGGCGCGAGCGGTGGGCGAGGCGGGAGTTTTATCGTTCATGATCATTTCTGCCGAGAGCGAAGGTAGAGGCCGAGCGAGGCGACGACGAAGGAGAAGGAGAGCATCATCACGGCAATCGCGTTGATCTCCGGTTTGATGCCGCGCCGAAGCATGGAGAAGATGAACATCGGCAGCGTAGTGACGTCGACGCCGGCGATGAAATAGGTGATGACGAGATCGTCCATCGAGATGATGAAGGCGAGCAGCGCGCCGCCGACGATTGCCGGAAAGAGCTGCGGCAGCACCACCCGGCGAAAGGTCATCCATTCATTGGCGCCGAGATCGGCGGACGCGTGCTCCAGCGTCCGGTCCATGCCGGCAAGTCGGGCCGAGACGACGATGAAGACGTAGGAGATCAGGAAGGTGCACTGGCCGATGATGATCGTCGTCAGCCCCAGCCGGATGCCGGAATTGACGAAGAAGATCAGAAGCGCGATGCCGAGCACGATATCCGGCATCAGCATCGGCATGAACATCACCACGCGGTAGAAGCGCTGGCCGACGAATTCGAAGCGATAGAGGCCGATGGCGATCGCCGTGCCGAAGATGGTCGCAATGGCTGTCGTAGAGGCGGCGATCACCAGACTGTTCCAGACCGCCTGCAGCAGTTGGCCCGTCGATTCGATGTAGAGAGCGCTTTCGGAGACCTTGGTCTTGAAGCCGAGAACCTGGGCGTACCATTCGGTGGTGAAGCCCGTCCAGGTCATCATGTTCACCGGATTGGCGTTGAACGAATAGACGGCGATGACGACGAGCGGAATGTAGATGAAGGCGAAGAAGAGGCCGGTATAGGCGAGCAGGCTACCGGTAAAGAGGGTTCGAGCGATCTTCATGGATCACCTCACCGTGCCAGCGCAGCGGCGGCGCTGCGCCGACCGGAAAGAACCACATGGGCGATCATCATGATCAGCATGACGGTCATCACCATCATCGCCAGTGCGGCCCCGAAGGGCCAGTTGCGGGCCGCGAGGAACTGCTGTTCGATCAGGTTGCCGAACATCATCACCTTGGCGCCGCCGAGCACCGCCGGCACGACGAAGTTGCCAAGCGCCGGAATGAAGACGATGACCGCGCCGCCGGCAATGCCGGGAGCGGTCAGGGGCAGGATGATGCGCCAGAAGGTGCGCAGCGGCCCGGCGCCGAGATCGAGCGAGGCGCGCACCAGCGTCCAGTCAAGTTTCTCGACGCTGGCATAAACAGGCATGAACATAAAGGGAATGAACACATAGGTCATGCCGAGGATGATCGCGCCCCTGGTGTAGATCAGGTCGAGCGGCCGCTCGATCAGCCCCGTTGACAGAAGCATCTCGTTGACGAGGCCGGTCTGGCGCAGGATCAACACCCAGACGAAGAGCCGCACGATCAGGCTGGTGAAGAAAGGCAGCGTGATCAGGAACAGGCAGAAATTCTTCCAGCGCTCGGAAAGCCGGGCGATGCAGAAGGCGGCGGGATAGCAGACGAGAAGGGTCGCGAGCACCGTCAGGGCCGCGATCTCGACCGAGCGCAGGAAGATCGCGATGTAGATCGGATCGAACTCCTCGAACATCGGATCGGCAAAACCGAGGATGCGACCGAAGTTATGCGGGTAGAAGGTCCACTCCACCCCACCATAGAGGCCGGGCGCGAGAAGGCTGGTGACGACCATGATCGCGAGCGGCCCGAGGAAGAAGACGGCAAGGAAGGCCGAGACGGGTCCGAGCAAAACGGCGAGCTGAAAGCGGCGGCGGCTGGCGATCGACATCTCACGCACCCCCGGCATTGGCACCGATGAAGTGCACGGCAGCAGGGTCATAGGCAAGCCGCGCCTTGCGTGTCCGTTCGACCGTGCCGACGAGATTGCGCCGATTGGCGGGAACTTCCGCAATCACCTTGCGTCCCTCGGCAGTGCGGCCGAACAGCTCGAAGGTGGAGCCGACAAAAACGATCTGGTCGAGATCGACGTCGATCGTCGGAAAGGGGGCGTTTTCCTCCGCAAGGAAGAACTGTTCCGGCCGGATCAATGCCGTCGCTTTGGTCGAAATTTTCTTGTCGCAGGGCTGGTGGCGGATCGCCATGCCATCCGCCGTCATCAGCCGGTCGCCGTCGAGCGTGCCCTCGAACAGGTTGCTGGCGCCGATGAAGGTGGCGACGAAGGTGTTGACCGGGTGGTCGTAGATGGCGCGCGGCGTATCGAGCTGCTGGATGCGGCCACCGGAGAGCACGGCGACGCGATCCGACATCGTCAGCGCTTCCTGCTGGTCGTGGGTGACGAAGATGAAGGAGATGCCGAGCTCGTTCTGCAGCGTCTTCAGTTCGATCTGCATCGCCTGACGCAGGTTCTTGTCGAGCGCCGACAGCGGTTCGTCGAGCAGCAAGAGTTTCGGCCGGGCGATGATGGCGCGGGCCAGCGCCACACGCTGTTGCTGGCCGCCGGAGAGCTGGCGCGGCCTGCGGCCTTCCATACCTTCCAGTCCTACCATCTTCAAGGCGGCGGAGACCTTTTCACGGCGCGCCGGCTTGGCGACGCCCGCGACTTCCAGCGAATAGGCGACGTTTTCGCCGACCGTCATGTGCGGAAACAGCGCATAGTTCTGGAAGACCGTGTTGACCGGGCGGCGGTAGGGCGGCCGGTCGGTGATGTCCTCGCCGTCGATGAGGATCGAGCCGCCGTCGAGTTCGACGAAACCGCTGATCGCCTGCAGCAGGGTGGTCTTGCCGCAGCCGGAAGGCCCGAGCAAGGTCAGGAATTCGTTGCGGCGGACGTCGAGATCGATGCTGTCGAGAGCGGTCACGATGCCGCCTTCCGGAGTGGTGAAGGCCTTGCTCGCCTCCACCAGCCGGACGATGGAATTCTGCATACTTCTGTTCCCCAAAATGTTATGCAAATAACGCTTGTGCGTTTCCGATATATGGATACCATTTGCCTATCGGAGTCAACGGCCACCAGAAGCCGTGATCCGGAAGCGGCCGGCAAGGGCCGTAGAGGGGCCGAACGGCCATGACCATCAGAGGAGAATGATGATGACAATGACGAATGGGGTGACGTGTGAAGGCAAGAGGCCTTTCGCCACCCGCGCACGTGGCGTGGCCGTTTTGCTGACGACACTTTCCGCTCTGTTCGGCACCGCCGAAGCGGCCGAGCTCAACATCTACAACTGGGGCGAATACATCAATCCGGCTGTCCTCAAGAAGTTCGAGGAAGAGACCCAGATCAAGGTCAACCTCTCCACCTATTCCTCGAACGAGGAGATGCTGGCGAAGATCCAGGGTGGGGCCACGGGTTACGACATCGTCTTCCCGTCGGTCCACATGCAGGACATTATGGCCAAGCTCGACCTGCTCGAAAAGACGGACATCAACGACTACGAGGGCTTCAAGAATATCGACCCGACCTTCCTTCGGGCCAAGAGCGATCCGAAGGGCGAGTATTGCCTCCCTTACGCCTTCGGCTCGGTCGGCATCCTCTACAACAGAAAACTTCTCGGCAAGGACGTGACCGGCTGGCGCGACCTGATCGAGACGGTGAAGGCGAAAGGGCTGAAGTTCACGCTGCTCGACGACATGCGCGAGGTGCTTTCGGTGGGTCTGATCCTCAACGGTCACAAGGTCAATTCCACCGACCCGGCGGAATTGCAGCAGGCTGCCGATACGATCATCGCGATGAAGCCCGACGTTGCCGCCTTTACCTATGACACCCGCCCGATGGTCGCCGCCGGCGATGTCGCGGCTGGTCACTTCTTCGTCGGCTCGATGGTCGATGTCTTCGCCAACCCCAAGGATCTCGGTTACGTGATCCCGGAGGAAGGGGCGACGATGTACCAGGAGGATATCTGCGTCCTGAAGTCGGCCCCCAACAAGGACAACGCGGTCAAGTTCCTGCAGTTCTATACGCGCCCGGACGTCGCGGCGCTCAATATTGAACAGCAGACCAACGGGACGGCCAACGTGCCGGCGCGGCAATTGACCCCCGAGCAGATCAAGAACAGCAAGGAAATCAACCCGCCGCCGGAAACCATGCAGAAGCTGCAAATCTTCGAAGACCTCGGCCCCGGCGTGCGCCAGCTCGACCGGGTCTGGACGAAGGTGAAGACGGCGGAATAAACACGCGATGCGATGACAGGAGCGGATGCGGGTTTGTTACCCGGCATCCGCTTCGGCAGACTTGCGTGTTTCCTTACCTCGTGGCTGAGGATAAACATGCAGCAATTCAAAGTGCTGCAGCGACCTTTTTCCGTCTGATAAGACCGGTGGCGCTGTAGAATGGGAGGGGACGTGGCACCGCGCATCCTGAAGCTGCTGCGCAGCGACGAGATGAGACGCTCGAAGTCGGACAAGCTCATCGCCAACTACATCGAGCGCAACCTCGCCGAGATCCCCTTCGAAACGGCGCGCTCGATCGCGACCCGCCTCGAGGTCTCGCCGATGACCGTCGGGCGCTATCTCCGGCGTTTAGGCTTCGATGGCCTCGACCAGCTGAAGCACGAGCTCAGGCGTGACGGCTCCAACAATCCCGCCTGGCAGGTCAAGGGCTCTGTCGGCCGGTTGCGGGAGGATAACCGCGAAGGCAAGCTGCTTGCCGGCCTGATCCAGCAGCAGGTCGACAATCTCGGCATGATCTACGAGCTGACGACCGCGCCGGAATGGCAGCAGACGATCGACGCCCTGATTGCTGCGAGCGAAGTCTATGTCGCCGCCTATCAGAACGTTCGCGGCATCGCGCAATATTTCGCCAGCCAACTGTCCTATACCCGGCCGCGCGTGCAGTTCGTCGACGGCCTCAACGGCACCTATGCCGAGCTGCTCGATGGCTCGGTCGAGGGGCGTGTGCTGTTCCTGCACGATGTGCGCCGTTTCGCCGCCAAGGCGCGGCCGCTTGCCGAGGAAGCCCGCCGCGCCGGCGTCAAGGTCATCCTCTATACCGACGAGTTCTGCCCCTGGGCACCTGAGGTCTCCGATATCTGCCTCATTGTGCCCGGGTCGCACGGTCCGCTGTGGGACGGGGCGGCGACAACCGTCGCGGTCATGGACCTGCTCTTGAGCAACATCATTGTCGTGCTCGGCGATGATGTCGGTGAGCGCGTCGCCCAGCTGACCCGGCTGCAGAACATCTTCGGCGATTTCGAGGACTAGAGCGCCGTGCGTTCGTTTGAACGCACAAAGGACGCTCTAGCACTTTGATTCTAGAGCATCTTTCTGCCTCAAATGATTCCACTTGAGGGCAGGATGCTCTAGGCAGCGATACCAGGAAAAGTGTGCAGCGGTTTTCTGTCCGGAATCGCGTCCAAAATTCGAAGTCTCCGTTCAGCCCTGGGTCGCCTGCGGGATGTAATCCCGCGCAATATCGATCGATGTCGGGCGCCCATCGAGAAAGAGCTCACCGATGCGCGGCGCCGTCCGGGCGATGACCTTGCCAGCCTTGATCACGAACAACCGGTTTGGCTTCAGCCGCAGGGCCTCGCTGACATCGGCCGCCTGCAAGAGGACCAGATCGGCCTTGAAGCCCACCTCCAGCCCATAGCCCTCAAGGCCCATGGTTTTCGCCGAGTTCACGGTGATCGCGTCGAAGATCCTGCGCTTGTCCTCGATGCCGCCCATCTGCGTCACGTGAACAGCCATATGGGCGACTTCCAGCATGTCGCCCGACCCCATCGAGTACCAGGGATCCATGACGCAATCGTGCCCGAAGGCGACGTTGAGCCCCGCCGCCATCAACTCCTTCACTCGTGTCATGCCGCGGCGTTTGGGATAGCTGTCGTGGCGCCCCTGCAGCATGATGTTGATCAGCGGATTGGGGATCACGTTGATCTTCGCTTCCACCATCAGCGGGATGAGCTTGGAAACATAGTAGTTGTCCATCGAGTGCATCGAAGTGAGATGCGAGCCCGCAACGCGTCCCTGCAATCCGAAGCGCACGGTCTCGGCCGCCAGCGTCTCGATGTGGCGCGACAGCGGGTCATCGGTCTCGTCGCAATGCATGTCGACGGGCAGGCCGCGCTCGGCAGCGATGCGGCAGAGCGCCTCCACCGAGCGTGCGCCATCCTCCATCGTCCGCTCAAAATGGGGAATGCCGCCGACGATATCGACGCCCATGTCGAGCGCACGCTCAAGCGATGCGACGCCATCGGGCGCGCGGTAGTAGCCATCCTGCGGGAAGGCAACGAGCTGCAGGTCGATATAGGGCGCGACCTTCTGCCTGACCTCGAGCAGCGCTTCGGCCGTGACCAGCCGAGGATCCGACGTGTCCACATGGCTGCGGATGGCGAGAAGCCCCTGGCTGACGGCGAGATCGCAATAACGCAGCGCCCGCTCGACCAGCGCCTCCTTGGTCAAGGTTGGGCGCAACTCGCCCCAGAGCGCGATGCCCTCAAGCAGGGTGCCGGAGACGTTCATCCGTGGCAGGCCGAGCGACAGCGTTGCGTCCATGTGGAAATGCGGATCGCAGAAGGGTGGGCTCAGCAACCGGCCGGTGGCGTCGATCTCTTCGCCTGCGGTCGCGGCAAGGTCCGGCTCGATTGCGGCGATCTTTCCGCCCACAACACCGACATCAATGCCCTGGCGTCCGTCCGGAAGGTTGGCGTTGCGGATGATCAGGTCGAACATGGCTGGCTTCTCCAGATGTCAGCGCCGCTTGTGGACCAAGCTGGCATGCCTACGATCCGAAGCTCTTGCGATAGGCGGCCGGCGACGTGCCGAATCGACGAACGAAGGAACGACGGAAGGCGATATCGTCATGGAAGCCGATATCCGTGGCAATCTTTTTGAGTGGAATGCCGGTGTCTTCGGCAAGCCTGCGCCCCGCCTCCAGCCGCATGCTCTCCACATAGTCGGCGGGCGTCATGCCCACCTCCTGTTTGAACTGCCTGGAGAAGTTTCGCTCGCTCATGCCGACGCGCCGGGCAACCGCTGCGACGCTGAGGTCGGCAGAGAGATTGTCGGCAATAAAATCCTGAGCCGCACGAATGGGTGTCTTCTGTGCAAGCTGGCCGGCGAGAAGGGTGCTGAACTGGGTCTGGCCTCCGGGCCGCTTGAGAAAGACAACGAGTTCACGCGCGACCTTCAAAGCGATGTCCAGGCCGAGATCCTTCTCGACGATGGCAAGCGCCAGGTCGATGCCGGCCGTTACGCCGGCTGAGGTCCAGACGTTGCCGTCCTTGGTGAAAATGCGGTTGGGCTCGAGTTTCACCTCCGGGAAGCGCTTGCCGAATTCCGCCGCTTGCGACCAATGCGTCGTCGCCCGCCTGCCGTTTAAGAGGCCCGCCTCGCCGAGCACGAAGGCGCCGGAGCACACCGATCCGAAACGGCTGGCGCGAGCCGATGCTTCCTTCACCCAGGCGAGAAGCGATGCCGGCAGTGGCCGTTCATGAATGAGCGGATCCCCGGCCACAAGCAACGTATCGATGTCGGAAAAACCTTCCTCCAGCGACCGATCCGGCAGCAGCGTCAACCCGGAAGATCCGCGCACCGGACTGCCGGACGCGCTGACGACCTCCACGGAATAATGGTCGGTGCCGCTCTGACGGTTGGCCTCCGCAAACACGTCCGAGGGCCCGATGACGTCGAGAAGCTGCACGCCCTGCATGGCGACGATGGCGATCTTGTGAACGGCCATTAACGAACCTCGAACAATCTGCCGGTCAGGACGATGCTGACCGTACGATAGAAGACGACAGCGATGGCGCCGGCCAGAAACAGGAAGAACAGTCCCGCCAGGCCGGTCAGGATAGCGCTCCCGGCAGAAGCGGCATACCGGAAGAAGGCGATCGACAGGGCAGCAAGCGGAAAGCTGATGGCCCACCAGGTGACGCTAAAGGGAACATGGGAGCGGAACACCATCGGCGACAGGACGAGCATGAGAAACAGGGCAAAGTAGAACAGGACCGTGGCGAAGAGATCGACCGAACCCGTGACGTTAGTATAGGCGAGGAAGCCGACGGCAAAGGGGGCGACGAGAACCATGAGGGACGGCCGAGCCAGCGCCGGAAGCGGATCTTCGTGGCGCAACCGCGAGAAGATGAGCGCGATAAAGACCGCGGCGATGACGCTGCCGACCGAAAAGGCAAGCATATTGACTTCATGCGCCCAGGAGAACGGCATGGCGTGGCCGGTAACGGCGATATCAAGGGTGGCGACGCCGGGGATGAGTAGCGGCGGCAGGGTGGTATCGCGCGACTGCTGCCGGCCGAGGAAGCCTCTGGCGACGACATAGGCGAGGGCGAAGGTCAGCGCAGACGCGATGGTCCAGACGACCTCTGACAGCAGCGGGCTGTAAAGGTTCAGAAAGGCAGACTGCAGAAGCAGGCCGATTGCGACGGTCGCAAAGAAGTTGCTTTGAACCGGATGGGCGAATTCAGCGGCGACCAAGCCAGGGTACCGGCGCCATTTGATGGCATAGCCCAGGGCAAGGCTCAGAAAGATCGAGGTACCGAGCCAGCCGACATATTCCCCGGGAAGGGCCGGCAGTCCGATCGTCCTGGTGGCTTCGCGCCAGGCGAGGCTCAGGCCCGTGATGCCCATTACCGATGCGAACAGGTTGATCGGAAGCTGCGAGATCGACCGCTTGGTCAGCGGCGTGCTGTTCGAGAGATCTATGGATTGAACGGTCATTGGCTTGTTCCTGTCCGAAAGAGTGCTGACAGGATTAAAACACGCTACACCTTTGTCTTGAATGATGCAAACAGTACGATTTCGGACTGGCTGCGTATGTTTCCGGCCAAGGACCGCTCAGTATCGCCGCCAGGTCGGTTGCCGACCACCGCGGCCGGGTCACGGTGCCCCGTAGCTGCGCCAGAGAACATAGAGGCTGACGGAAAAGATGATGGCGCGGAAAATCTGCGTCAGCGTATCGCGCTGGGTCGCAAGCCGGGTGGAGACGAAGGTGCCGACGATTCCGCCCAAAATGCCGCCGGCGATGAAGTAGCCGGCGATGCGCCAGTCCACCAAACCCGAGGAAGCGTAGTTGATCGCGGTCGTCAGGCCGAAGGTGCCGACGGCAAGCAACGACGTGCCGACCGCATTGATGAGCGGCATGCCGGTTGCAAGCAGGAGGCCGGGGACGATCAGGAAACCGCCGCCGATGCCGAAGAAACCGGAGCAGGTACCGGTCAAAAGCGCCGTCACTCCGGTCTTGCCGTGCGTCCCGATCGAAAGCGATTGCGGCGTGGCCGCCGTGTCGCACTTTACCTTTTTCATGGCGAAGCTGACGAACATCATCACCAGCCCGAACAGGAACAGCAGGCGCTGGCCGTCGACCAGTTTGCCGAGGCTAGAGCCAAGATAGGCGCCGAGCGAGCCGGCCACCGTGAAAATCAGAGCGCACCGCCACCAGAGGTGGCCGCGAAGCGCATGGCTGATGAGGTTGAGATAGGCGTTTGCGGAAACGGCGAGCGCTCCGGTGCCGAGCGCCGTATGCACGTCGCGAATGCCGACCACATAGATGAGGAGCGGGGTTGCCAGGATCGAGCCGCCGCCACCGATCAGGCCGAGCGTGAAGCCGGTGAGCGAGCCGGAGCCGATCGCGAGCAGCATTTGCTGGAAAGGATCCGCCACGATGCCTCTACCCCCAGACCGAACCGGGAAGGGCGTCGAGCGGGATTTTCAGGTAGCGCCGGCCATTGTCTTCGGTGGCCGGGAGCTCGCCGCCGCGGACATTCACCTGCAGCGCATGCAGAATGAGTTTCGGCATCGGCAAGGTACGGTCGCGCGCCTCGCGCAAGCCGACGAAATCGGCCTCGGACTTGCCGGCGACATGGGGGTTTTTGGACTTCTGCTCGGCGACCGTGCTTTCCCAGCGCGCCTTGCGGCCGCCCGGGCAATAATCGTGGCCGGTGAACAGCCGAGTCTCATCCGGCAGTGCCAGGATCGCCTGGATCGAACGCCAGAGGTCGGCAGCGCTGCCCCCCGGGAAATCGGCGCGGGCCGAGCCGCTATCGGGCATGAACAGCGTGTCGTGAATGAAGGCTGCGTCGCCGATCACATAGCTGATGGACGCGAGTGTGTGGCCGGGCGAATGCAGGACGCGAGCCTTGAGCTCGCCGATCCGGAACGTCTCGCCGTCAGTAAACAGCCGGTCCCATTGCGAACCGTCGCAGGCGAAATCCGGCCAGTTATAGATCGCTTTCCAGATCCCCTGCACGCCCTTCACGTGTTCGCCGATCGCCGTCGGCGCTCCCGTCCGGGCCTTGAGATAGCGCGCCGCCGAGAAATGGTCGGCATGAGGGTGGGTGTCGAGGATCCATTCGACGGTCAGGCCTTTGGCCGCGACATGGTCGAGGATCGCGTCGGCATTCCGCGTGGCGGTCGAGCCCGACTTCTCGTCGAAATCGAGCACCGGGTCGATGATCGCGCATTTGCCCGTCGCCGGATCGGCAACAACATACTGGATGCTGCCGGTGCGGACGTCGTAAAAGCCGGTCACATCGGGCTTATGCATAGGCGAGCGCCTCTTCAGCCGTTGCGCACGGGAAGAAGATTGCGCGAGCGGGGTCAAAATCGTAATCGGCTTCGAAGGTGGGCGCGTCCGCCGCCAGCTGGGCGACGCAATCGAGGATGAACTTCACCTTTTCGTCCGAAAGCAGGACGCTGAAGTTCAGCCGTGTGAACCCGGGCTTCTCGATCTCTTCGCCGGCGAGGATCGCCTGTCGGATCTGTTCGGAGTGTTCGGCATCGATCGACAGCAGCCGGTGTACGTAGGGCCCGGCACAGGCGCAGCCGCCGCGTGCCTGGATGCCGAAGCGATCGCTGAGCATGCGAGTAACGAGCTGCTGGTGGACATAGCCGCCCTTGCCGTTCCTGATGCGGAAGGAGAAGATCGGCAGGCGATCCGGTTCCTTAAGGCCGAGCAGCTCCAGCTGCGGGACGGTCTTCCAGGCGGCAAGGGCCTGTTGGGCCAGCGCGCGGTTGCGCCTTTCCATTTCTTCAAGACCGATCGCATGCTTGACGATGAAGGCGAGGGCTGCGCGGATGTCGCCGACGACATTCGGTGTTCCCGCTTCTTCGCGTGCTTCGAGATTGCCGCTGTAGTCGTGGGTATCAGGCGAAACGAACTTCACGGTGCCGCCACCCGGCCAGGTCGGTTTGTCGGTCACGACGCGGTCGCGGCGAACGATCAGGATGCCGGAGGCGCCCGGACCGCCGATGAACTTGTGCGGCGAGACGACAATGGCGTCGATCTCGAAACCGGCAGGCGACATGGAAATCGGAACGTAAGGACCGGCGCCTGCATAGTCCCAGATCATCTTCGCGCCGGCCGCCTTGACCATCCGGGTGATCGCCGCGACGTCGCTGGTGATGCCGGTGATGTTCGAACCGGCAGAGAGCGTGCAGACCGTCAGGTCCCGTGAACCGGCGTTTAGCGCTTGGGCAAGTTGGCCAAGATCCGGACCGCCCGCCTGGCATTCGGCGATTTCCACGATCTCGGCGCCGCTTTCGCGCCAGGGAAGGATGTTGGAGTGGTGCTCATAGGGGCCGATGATGACGCGGACCTGTTTGCCCGCCTCAGCCGCCGCGGTGACGCCGAACAGCTTGACCAACCGGTTGATGCCCGAAGTGGCGCCGGAACCTGTGAAAATCACGGCGTGGTCGGCAGTCGCGCCACAGAATTCGCCGATCAGCGCGCGCGCTTCCCGCCGCAACCGGGTCATGAAGCCGCCGCAATAGGAGGCTTCCGTGTGGCTGTTGGCGTAATAGGGCAGGACTTCGTCGAGCACGAAGCTTTCGATCACCCGCAGTGCCCGGCCGGAAGCGACATAGTCAGCATAGACGAGCGGCTTCGTGCCGTATGGGCCGACGATCTGCGCCTTCGCGCCGACGAGATCGTCGCGAAGATCGGCAATCACGCCCGGGCGGTTCAAAGCCTGGCGGAACTTGGCAAGCGGGCTAAGCTCCTCACAGGAGTGGCGGTGAACTGTTGGAACGATCATCTCGCTGACCTCCCTTGGAGCGAACATTGACAGCGATTATATTCCCCTTCATGGTCAAAAAATTCACCTATCTTCCTGCGCCAGTCGCGCTGTATTGTGTCAAATGATCGAAGAATCATCAAAAATAGATAGTTTTGATCTGAAGATCATGACGTTGCTGCAAAAGGATTCGAGCCTCTCGCAGCGTGAGTTGGCCGAGCGGGTCGGGTTATCGCAAAATGCCTGCTGGCGGCGCCTTCAGCGTCTGCAGTCGATCGGCATGATCCGGGGTTCGCACTGCGACATCGATCTCAGTGCTCTGGGCCTGGATCTGACGGTGATCGTGATGATCCGCACACGCCATCACTCCAAGGAATGGAGCGACGGCTTCCGGCAGCATGTCGAGCGACTGCCGGAAGTGATCGACTTCTACAGGATCGGCGGGGACTGGGACTATCTAATCAAGGTGGTGACCCGGGGCATGGGCGGCTACGACGCCTTTTATCAGAAGCTCATCACCAACTTCGATCTCGCCACGGTCACGGGCTTCTTTTCCATGGAGGCGATCATCAACAATCGCCCGGTGGATCTCAGCCGGTTGAAGTAAGGCGCCGGGCTCCGGCGCCCCATTTTGTGGTCACATCACGCCGAAGCGCTCGAAGGCCTCGACCGTGCTCATGCCGGCCTCGATCGCGAGGCGCACCTTGCTTTCGGTTTCGGCCTTTTCCAGCGCCAGCGCGATTGCTTCCCGTTCCGCCTCGCGCGGGATGACGAGCACGCCGTCACGGTCGCCGAAGAGGATATCGCCCGGCCGGATGCGGATGCCGCCGATCTCGATCGGGATACCGTAGTCGACGACCTTGCCGCGCGGCCCCTGGTCCTGCGCATAGGATCCGTAGCAGAAAGTCGGAAAATCGAGCGCAAGAATGCCGGCGCTGTCGCGGCAATAGCCGTCGCAGATCGCGCCGGCGGCTTTTAGTTTCATTGCACGGGTCGACATCAGCTCGCCCCAGACGGCGTAACGTGGCGAGGAGCCGGAACAGACATAGATCTCGTTGGGTTTCAGGCTATCGAGCGCGTGGAACATCAGGCCGAACGGTTTCGAGCTGAATTCCGAATGGCCGCTCGCCTCGGCGGTTGCGAAGAAATCGGCTTCGAGTACGGGCATCGCCCGCCCGACGGCGACCATGTCGTCGCGGAGCGCCCGGATCTGCGGCGGCAGGAACTGGTGTTGCAGCCCCATCGTGTCGAGGATGTCGCCGACCACGGCCGTGAACAGACGGCTGCGCATGGCGGTAAACAGTTCGGTATCGTCTTCAAAACGTGTCATTTCTCTTCCCTCAAGCCATGTGTGCCATGGCGGTAGCGATGCCCTGCATCACGCCTCTGATTTCCGCGAGGCCCTTCAACCGGCCGATCAGCGAATAGCCGGGGTTGATCCGCTCCTTGCCGATGTCGTCGGCCAGGAGGTGCCCGTGATCCGGGCGAAGCGGGATTTGCCAGTCGGCGCGGCCTTCCTGTAGCCGACGCTCCTGTTCCTGCATCAGCGCAAGGATCACTGCCGGCATGTCGCTCGATCCGCCGAGATGATCGGCCTCGTAGAAGGAGCCGTCCTCCTCCCGCTGGACATTGCGAAGGTGGGCAAAGTGAATGCGTGGGCCGAATTCACGAACCATGGCTGGCAGATCATTGTCGGTGCGCGTGCCATAGGATCCGGTGCAGAAGGTGATGCCGTTGGCTTGGCTGTCGACGGCGGCGAGGATGCGCCTTACATCCGCGGCCGTCGAAACGATGCGCGGCAGGCCATAGAGCGAAAAGGCCGGATCATCGGGGTGGATGCAAAGCCGGATACCGACCTCCTCCGCCACCGGAACGATCTCCTTGAGGAAGCGCGCCAGGTTGGCATGTAGGGCGTCTGCCGTCACGCCGTCATACTCGGCAAGGGCGGCCAGAAAGCTCGACCGATTGAACTGCCGCTCGGTTGCCGGCAGGCCGGCAATGAGATTGCGTTCGATCCGGTCGATCTTCGCCTGGTCCATCTGATCGAAACGCTGGCGGGCGGCGAAAATCTGCCGCTCGGAGTAACTATCCGCGACGCGCGGCCGCTTCAGCACGAAGAGGTCGTAGGCGGCAAAGTCGATCGCATCGAATCGCAATGCGTAACCGCCATTCGCCAACGGCTGCATCAACTCCGTGCGCGTCCAGTCGACCACCGGCATGAAGTTGTAGCAGACGGTCGTGATACCCGCGCGCGCCAGCGCTCGCAGCGTGTCCTTGTACCAGCCGATGTAGCGGGCGCTGTCGGCGGTCGCGAGCTTGATCGAGTTGTGCACCGGGATGCTCTCGACGACACTCCAGCGCATACCGGCGTCTTCAATCAGCGCCTTTTGGGCAAGGATCGCTTCATCCGACCAGGGCGATCCGTCATAGATATGATGCAGCGCCGAGACGATCCCCGTGGCCCCCGCCTGCCGGATATGGCTGAGCGGCACCGGATCATTTGGCCCATACCAGCGAAAACACTCTTCCATCAGTCTCATGCAGAACTCCTACCCCGCGTCAGTGGCTATTGTTGGACCACGCCTGTCAATAATGTCCGATTGGCCCAACAATTCAAGCCTTATGGGCGCAATTTCGGACGATGTTGGCAACTTTGCGCGAATTTTGAGAGATTGCGCTTGACTGAACGCGCAAACTGGACCAACAAATAGAGCATCGCAGGGAGGATGGCCGGTGAGCAGTTCTGTACGAGAAGAGGCGTTGTCGGGTGTGGAGCCCGTCGAGCCAGGCAAGACCTCGGCCGTGGACCGGCTGGTCGAGCAGATCCGCGACATGATCTCCGAGCGCGGTCTCGGTATCGGCGATGCGCTTCCGACCGAGCGCGATCTTGGCGAACAATTCCAGGCCGGGCGCAACACGGTGCGCGAGGCGCTGCAGGTGCTGCGCGCCTATGGCATGGTCGAGACGCGACCGAAGGTCGGCGCCGTTATCAGCGGCGGCCACGGCGAGGCGATCCGCCGGCTCTTTGCTTTTCACAACGGCATCTCGCCGGACTCTTTCCGCGACCTGCAGGGCTTCCGCCGCATCATCGAGACGGGTGTCGGCGAGCACATCATCCTGACGGCTGCTGACGCCGATTTCGACCGGCTGGATGCGATCAACGCGCGGATCCTAGAAGCGGACAGCGTCGAGGAAGCGGCGCAGTGCGACTACCAGTTCCATCAGGCGATCGTGGAGCTATCCGGCAATCGCACGACGGTCGCCGCCTACCACATGCTGCGCTCGGTGATCGAGGAGGTCATGCGGCTCGGCAAGGCGGAGCGCCCGGTGCATGCGGCGACTTTCGAGGCCCATGCCGAGATCATCAGGGCGCTGAGGGCCCGCGACCGCATCGCCTACGTCTACCTGATGAGCCGCCACCTGGAGTTCGGCATCCGCTTCGTCGATGCCGCGCCCGGCGGCCAGCCGTCGCGATGAGCACATAGAGATTTTCGCCTGGACCGCTCCCCAAATGGGCGGTGCTGGCATCCGTTTGCCGGATCCGCTCGCCCGTTGGTCCGGCGGCACGAACAGGGCACTTGGGAGGAGAACCGACATGAACAATTCGAAACGTCACATTCTGGCGCTTGCAGCATTGCTTGCCACCGTCAGCCTTGCGCCGGGTGCGGCACATGCCGGCGGCAAGGCGATCGCCGGCATCGTCTTTCAGCAGGACCAGTATTTCCGCGGCATCCAGATCGGGATGGAAAAGGCGGCCGAAGCCGCCGGCGACGAACTGCTCGCCGGCAACAGCGACAGCAAGCTGGAGAAGGAAGCTCAGCTCATCGACACCTACATCGCCCGCGGCGTGAACTCGATCGTCGTCGCGCCGCTTTCGGCCGACGCTTCGGTGCCGGCTCTGAAGAAAGCGCGTGACGCCGGCATCACGGTCGTCACCTACGGCACCTCGGCCAATGGCGACGTCGCCCAGGCGACGGTGACGAGCTCGGACCGCGATATCGGCATCGGCACTGGCAAGGCCGCGACCGATTTCTTGAAGACGCTCGGCAACGGCGAGAAGGTCAAGATCGGCACGCTCGCCTTCAAGGCGCTGCTTCCCGAACAGTCGAATGCCCGCGTCGATGGTTTCCTGAGTGTCGTCAAGGATCAGGTGGACATCGTCGCGCAACAGGACGCCTGGCTCGCCGAAAAGGCACTCGCCGTCGCAAGCGACATGCTGACGGCCAATCCCGATATCCGGGTGATCTATGCTGCCAACGAAGGCGGCACGATCGGTGCAGTGCAGGCGGTCAAGAAGGCGGGCCTTGAAGGCAAGGTCTTCGTCTTCGGCACCGACGGTTCCGAGCAACTCGCCAATATGCTCTTAAACTCCGACAACGTGCTGCAGGCGACGACGGCGCAGCAGCCGCTCGAGGTCGGCAAGCAGGCAATCGAAGCCGCGCAGAACCTGCTCGACGGCAAAAAGATCGAGACCAAGGTCAACGTGCCCGTTCTGCCTCTGACACGCGTCAACGCTGAAGGGGTCGCTGCCTACAAGGAAGGCCTGAAGGCCCTGAAGTAAGAGCCTAAGAGTGAACCGAGCGGCGGGCATCGCCCGCCGCTCCTTCGCCGCCGACAGCAGGAAATCCGCATGAGTTATCCGCAGCCAAGGTCAGCCGCGTTGCAAGGGGTGCAGGGACGGCTGGACTTTCGGACCGTGACCAAGCGTTACGGCCCGACTGTAGCCCTCTCCGAATTCACCCACAGCTTCGCACCCGGCCAGGTGCATGCCCTCATGGGCAAGAACGGCTCGGGCAAGTCGACGCTTGTCAAGCTTCTCGCCGGCGTGACCGAGCCGACATCCGGCACGATCAGCGTCAATGGCGAGGACCGCCATTTCACATCGCCGCATGATGCCTTTGCCGCCGGCATCGTCACCGTCCACCAGGAGCTCTCGCTGGTGCCGGAGCTCTCTGTCGGCGAGAACATCTTTCTCGGTCGGCTGCCGCACCGCCGCCGCGCCGGCTTTAGCGTCGTCGACTGGGCCGGCCTGCACCGGCGCGCCGGCGAACTGCTCGCCGACATGGGGCTTGCGATCGATTCCCGCCAACCGGTCTCCGCACTCAGCGTCGGCCAGCAGCAGGTGGTCGAGATCGTCAAGGCAATGTCCTTCAACCCGTCTATCCTGCTTCTGGACGAGCCGACCTCGGCGCTCGCTTCCCGCGAGGTCAAGCAGCTCTTCGCGCTGATCGAGCGGCTGCGCGCCCGTGGCGTGACGATGATCTACATCACCCACCGCATGAGCGAACTCTTCGAAATCGCCGATACTTGCACGGTGATCCGCGACGGCCACTATATCGGTTCCGTTGCGATGAAGGAGACGACGCCTTCCGCGATTGTCGGCATGATGTTCGGCGATGCGGCGCGCGCCACACGTCCGCCGCGGCGAACGCTTGACCGCGCCAAACCCGTGCTCGAGGTCCGCAATCTCAGTCGGGCCGGACATTTTCAGGATGTCTCCTTCGATCTCTATCCCGGCGAGATCCTCGGCATCGCCGGTCTGCTTGGTGCCGGCCGCACCGAGCTCATGCGGGCGATTTTTGGGGCCGACCGGATCGACGGCGGTTCGGTCACGTTCGACGGTCGCGACATGACCGGTGCCAGCCCGCGCGACATGCGCAAGGCCGGGCTCGGCTATACGCCGGAAAACCGCAAGGAGGTCGGCCTCGTGCAGTCGCTCTCGACGGCGGACAATCTCTGCATGGCGAGCCTCGGGCCGATTTCACGCAACGGCTTCATCTCGCGCCGGCGCGAGCAGCCGCATGTCCGCCGTCAGATTGCCGATCTGCACATCAAGTGCGGCGATCCGGAACTGCCGGTGTCGTCGCTGTCAGGCGGCAACCAGCAGAAGGTGGTGATCGGCAAATGGCTGAACCGGCAGCCCTCGGTGATGTTCTTCGACGAGCCGAGCCGCGGCGTCGATGTCCAGGCCAAGCGGCAGATCTTCGACATCATCTGGCAGCAGGCGGCTGACGGTCTCGCCAGCCTCTTCGTCTCGACGGAACTCGAGGAAGTGCTGGAAGTCGCCGACCGCATCCTCGTCATGCACCACGGCGCTGTCGTCGCCGAGGTGGATCCGACGAAAACCGACCTTACCGAACTTTACGGCCTGTGCATGGAAGGGGCCAAGCAATGACACTTGTGAGCCAAACGACCGAAGCTGGTGGCCAGAACACGCCGCTCAAGTTCCTCAAAACCTACCCGATGGAGATCATTCTCGCGGCGCTGGTGATCTTTCTGATCCTGGTCGCGCCCGGCTTCGCCTCTACCGGCAATGTGCTGAACGTGCTGCGCACGGTCTCGATGCTCGGCATCATCGCCTTCGGCATGACCGCCGTGATCATCAGCGGCGAAATCGACCTTTCGGTCGGAGCCGGTGCCGCGCTCGCCGGCTGCATCGTCGCCTGGTTCGCCG
Source organism: Ensifer sp. Root278 (assembly GCF_001429285.1). Classification (GTDB taxonomy): domain Bacteria; phylum Pseudomonadota; class Alphaproteobacteria; order Rhizobiales; family Rhizobiaceae; genus Ensifer. Next base: position 6,910 of record NZ_LMJJ01000014.1, on the reverse strand, counting down.
ACCGCTTCGCCGGTGTCTTCGGCGACTGGGGTGCGGTCACGGTCGGTTTTGGCGTGGCGCTGTTACTCGGCTTCACGCTCGGCTACCTCACCGGTCGCTTCCGGCAATGGTTCAACGTGCCGACCTTCATCACCACGCTCGCGCTTTTCGCGGCGCTGCGCGGTGTCGCCAACCTGATCACCGGCGGCTTCCCGATGTCGTCCTTCCCGCTGGGCTTCGATTTCCTCGGCGGCGGCTATCTCTTCGGCATTCCGTTCCCGGTCTATATCTTCGCGCTGACCTTTGCCGGCATGCACTTCCTGATGAAGTACACGAGCTTCGGCCGCGAGGTTTATGCCGTCGGCGGCAATATGGAGGCCGCACGCCTTTCCGGCATCGACATCTGGAAGGTGAAGGCGCTGACGCTCGGCCTCACCGGCGCGCTGACCGCCGTGTCCGGCACGCTGATCGCCTCGCAGATTGGGGCTGGAACCGGGACGACGGCAACCGGCATGGAGCTCGACGTGATCGCGGCCGTCATCATCGGCGGCACGTCACTCTTCGGCGGCAAGGGCCGTATCTGGGGCACGCTGATCGGGGTCCTTTTCCTCGGCTGCATCTCCAACGGCATGACGCTGATGAATGTCAGCGAGTACTGGCAATACGTCGTGCGCGGCGGGATCATCCTCGGCGCCGTGCTTCTCAACCAGGTCCTGGAACGGGTGCGTTGAGACCGGAGCGGGGTGCTCGCATCCCGCTCCCTCAAGAAAATCGATCACGCTTGTGATTTCGGGTCTGTGCGGCCCGAGACCATCGCGATCCATCGCGGAGACAATCATGACTGAATTCAAGGGAAAAATCGCGCTGGTCACCGGCACCTCAGGGATCGGCCTCGCCTCGGCAATCCGTCTGGCTTCATCAGGGGCGACTGTGCTGGCCTGCGGCAATGACGTCGCCATCAATGAGATCTTCGATCGGATTGCCAAAGAACGCGACCTGCCGATGTCGACACGGCTGACGGACGTCTCCGTCGAGGCTGAGGTGGAGGCAGCGGTGCGCGAAGCGGTGCTGCGCCGTGGCGGGCTGGACATCATCGTCAATGCGGCGGCCGTTCATCCCTATGGCACGGTTCTCGATACCAGCGCCGAGACCTTTGCGCGCTGCCTCTCGGTCAATGTCGGCTCGATCTATCTGACCGGTCGCTTCGGTATTCCGGAAATGATGAAGCGCGGCGGCGGCGCCATCGTCAACATTTCCTCGGTGCAGGGCCATGCCTGCCAGCAGAACGTTGCGGCCTATGTCGCCTCCAAGGGCGCGATCCATGCGCTGACCCGTGCCATGGCGCTGGACCATGCGGCGGCGAAGGTTCGGGTAAACTCGGTCAGTCCCGGCTCCGTACGCACGCCGCTGCTCTCGCTCGCGGCCCGCACCTATGGCGGCGAGGGCGTCAGCGAGGCGGAAGCCTTCGCCCGCTTCGGCGCCGCGCACCCGGTCGGACGCATCGGTGAGCCGGAGGAGGTGGCGGAACTCGTCGCCTATCTCGCCTCCGACCGCGCCGCTTTCGTCACCGGTTCGGATTTCCGCATCGACGGCGGCCTCACTGCCGGTATCGGCGTCAAGTAATCAGACAGGAATTGATAAGATGAAGATCGGCCTCGGGCTTTACCGGGAACAGCTCACCCCGGACAATTTTCAGTTTGCGCAGCAGGCAGGTGCGACCCATGTGGTCGCGCATCTGACCAACTATTTCGCCGGCAAGGATCCGAAGATTGACAGCGGTGACCAGGGCGGCTGGGGCGATTGTTCCGGCGACCGGCTCTGGACTTACGAGGAGCTGTCGGCACTGGTGAAGGACGTGCGCGCCGGCGGCCTGGAGATCGCGGCGATCGAGAATTTCTCGCCGCGCTTTTGGTTCGACGTGCTTCTCGATGGACCTGAGCGCGCCCAGCAGATCGAGGGGCTGAAACAGCTGATCCGCGATGCCGGTCGCGCCGGCATCCCCTGCATCGGCTATAACTTCTCGCTCGCCGGCGTCTATGGCTGGACACGCGGCCCCTATGCCCGTGGTGGCGCCGAGTCCGTCGGCTTCGGGGTCGAAAACAGCATCGCGCCAAGCCCGGATGCGCCGATTCCCGACGGCATGGTCTGGAACATGCGCTACCGCCGTGGTGTCGCGGGAGCCGCTTCGGTCTCCGTCAGTTCGGCGGAGCTCTGGGATCGGCTTGCCCATTTCTTGAAGGAAGTCGTCCCGGTCGCCGAGGAGGCGGGTGTGGTGCTCGGCGCCCATCCGGATGATCCGCCGGCGGAGGAGTTGCGCGGGACTGCGCGGCTCGTCAATCGGCCAGAAAAATACGACCGGCTGATGGCCATCGTCGACTCGCCGTCGAACGGCCTGGAGCTCTGCCTCGGCTCGCTGCAGGAGATGCCGGGCGGCGATATCTATGAGCACGTCCGCCGTTTCGCCCGCTCCGGCCGCATTGGCTACATCCATTTCCGCAACGTACGCGGAAAGATGCCGCGTTATGTCGAAACCTTCGTCGACGAGGGTGATATCGACATGGCCGAAATCATCCGCATCCTACGTGACGAGAACTATCAGGGCGTGATGATCCCGGATCATACGCCGGCGATGACCTGCGGCGCCTCCTGGCACGCCGGCAAGGCTTTTGCGCTCGGCTACATGAAGGCGCTGGTGCAAAACGCTGAGGCGCTTGGGCCGTCGCAGTCGATCCCGACGAGAGTGGCAGCGGAATAGGAGACGCAGATGGCACGCGATCTCATCTGTGTCGCGCCCGTCGGCGACCGCTGCGGCGAGGGCGCCGTCTGGTCGACGGCGGAGGCGGCGCTCTACTGGACCGACATCAACCGCTTCCTGATCCATCGCTATGACGAAGCGACGCGTGCCGTCCGGACCTGGTTGTTCGAGGAGCCGGTGGTCGCGATCTCGCTGACTGAGGAAGACGGCCGGCTGCTCGTCGCGCTTGGATCGAAGCTGATCTGGTGGTGGCCGCAGACCGACCGGCGCGAGGATCACGGCTTCGTCCTGCCCGGTACGCCGCGGGTGCGGCTCAATGATGGTCGCGCCGACCCGGCCGGGAATTTCTGGGTCGGTTCGATGAAGAACAACGTTCTGCCCGATGGTCAGCTTGGCGAGGTTGGGCCGGGAGAGGGCATTCTCTACCGGATCGCGCCGGATGGCGCCGTCAGCGAATGGCGGCATGGGCTCGGTATTTCCAACACCCTCTGCTGGAGTCCGGACCGATGCACCTTCTATTTCGGCGATACGCTGGCAAACGAGATCTACGCCTACGACTACGATGCCAAGGTGGGGGCGATATCGGAAGAGCGGCATTTCTTCACCGGGTTCGACCGAGGTTCGCCCGACGGTTCGGCGATCGACAGCGAAGGCTTTCTCTGGAACTGCCGCTATGGCGGCCGTTGCATAACGCGCATCGCGCCCGACGGCAGTCTTGCCGAGGCGATCGACATGCCGGTCACCAACATCACCACCTGCACCTTTGGCGGGGCGGATCTGAAGACGCTTTACATCACCACCGCCGGCTCGGGGCCGGAGGAGCGCCTGGCCGGCAGCCTCTATGCAATGCGGGTCGAGGTCGCGGGCCTTCCGGAAAACCGCTACGGGGTAGCGACCAAGTGAGCGCGGAGACGACACGACGCGCCCTTGCCTGGGCGCATGGGTGCCTTTCGGTGCAGTCGCTCGGCGGCATGCTCGGCCCCGTGCTGTTCCTGCTGCCGGATGGACGTCAGGTCAGCCCGCTGCATGTCGCGCCTTGGGGCAATGATCCCGAGCGCGAGACACTGCCGGAAATTCTGCAACAACTGCGCGGCGAATGGCCCTGCGTCCCCTTCGGCAGCGACACCAACCGGTCGCTCCCCGCAGGCTGGTCCGCAACGGGCGAGAGCTTCGAGGGTGCCGGTGTGCCACATGGTCACGGCTCCAATGTCCATTGGACCTCGGGCGACTGCGATGTCCGCCAGATCACCATGGAATGCCACTACCCCGACGACCATCCGATCCGGTTGCTTCGCCGGCGGATCGTTCCGGATCAAAGCGCGGCTGCCATCGACATCACGCTGGAAATCGAGGCGCGGCGGCCATGCCGCCTTCCGATCGGGCTACATCCGACATTTCGCCTGTCGCCGCGGCCGGGCTCGGTCGTCATTGAACCCGGCGCCTACGATCGCGTCTGGAGTGTTCCCGGCGATGTCGAACCGGGTGCAGCGTTGTTCACGCCCGATCGGCAATGGTCGTCGCTCGACAAAGCCGAGGCGCGCTGCGGTGCGACGATGGATGCGACCCAGGTGCCGCTCATGGAAGACACCGAGGACCTGCTGCAGCTCTCGGGCATCGATGGCAGCGTCGCGCTTCACTACCGCGACGAAGGTTTTCGCGCGCGGCTTTCCTGGCAGAAGGAACACTTTCCGAGCCTGCTGCTCTGGTACAGCAACCGCGGCCGCAAGGCCTATCCCTGGGACGGACGACATGTGGCGCTCGGCGTCGAGCCGATCGCCTCCGCCTTCGACCTCGGACCTTCCATCTCAACGGCTGCCAACCCTCTGGCGGCATCCGGCATTGCGACGGCAATCGCGTTCGAGCCCGGCCATACCTTCACCACCCGTTACCGGCTTTCCGTCGAAGCCGCTCGCTTGGGCTGAGCGTCGCTCGCCCAGACATTTCGCATTGAAAGGCCAAGAGAATGAAATTGTTGCGCCTCACCGTCGACGGCTTCGCCGTGCCCTGCATCCTCGATGGCGAGGGTCGGGCGCGGGATGTCTCCTCGCTCGTGCAGGACTTCACGGCGGAAACCCTGTCAGCTGTCAGGGTGGCGCTGTCTGGTATTGATCTATCGGCCCTGCCCGTGGTGCCGGTGATCGACGCCGATATCCTGCCGCCGGTCGCAAGGCCGGGAACGATCTGGTGTGTCGGGCTCAACTATTCCGACCACGCGGAAGAAGCGGGCCTGCCGGTGCCGACTGAACCGATCCTTTTCAACAAGGCGGCCGGCACCTATTGCGGTCCGAACGCGCCGCTTCTCCATTCCGAAAAAATGTCGAAGCTCGACTGGGAAGTCGAACTGGGCATCGTCATCGGCGCGCGCGCGCTGAACGTATCGCGCGCCGACGCGATGGATCACGTCTTCGGTTACACAGTTGTCAACGATGTCTCCGAGCGCGCCTGGCAGATGGAGCGCGGCGGCCAATGGGTGAAGGGCAAGAGTTTTCCCAATTTCTGCCCGACAGGCCCCTGGCTCGTCACCCGCGACGAAGTGCCGGACCCGCAGGCGCTTTCCATGTGGCTCGACGTCAACGGCGAACGCATGCAGGTAGGCACCACCGCGCGCATGATCTTCGATGTCGCGACCATCGTCTCCTACATGAGCGAGTTCTGCGTGCTGGAGCCGGGCGATCTCATCTGCACCGGCACGCCGCCGGGCGTCGGCATGGGCAAAAGGCCGCCGCGCTATCTGAAGCCCGGCGATGTGGTGGAACTCGGGATCGACGGCCTCGGCCGCCAGCGGCTGATCGTTCAGTCCCTCTAGATCGATACGGAAAGGCCTGACCATGAATGGAAATACGGGACGATCGGCCGGACGCGTGGCCGTGATCACCGCCGCAGGCCAGGGCATCGGCCGTGCCGTTGCCGAGCGGTTGATGGCCGAGGGTGCGGAGGTCCACGCCAGCGACATCAATGCCGACCTGCTCGCAACGCTCGACGGTGCCGCAACGACGACGCTCGATGCGACGGATCACGCGGCAGTCGCCGCCTACTTCGCCGGCTTCGCACGGGTCGACATTCTCGTCCATGCGGTCGGCTATGTGCACCAGGGCACGATCGAGGAGTGCTCGGCCGAGGACTGGCGTCGCTCGGTCAACATCACGCTCGACAGCGCCTATAACGTCATTGCCGGCGCGATCCCGAAGATGAAGGCCGAAGGCGGCAGCATCATCACCATCGGTTCGGTTGCCTCGTCGATCAAGGGCTTTCCGCGGCGCGCCGCCTATGGTGCCGCCAAGGGCGGTGTCATCGGTCTCACCAAGGCGGTCGCCGCCGACTATGTGTCCCATGGCATTCGCTGCAATTCGATCTGCCCCGGAACGATCGCGTCGCCTTCTCTGGAGGAGCGCATCGGCGAACTCGGCGAGAAGCTGGGAAGCCGTGACGAGGCTTACCGGTCTTTCATCAGCCGCCAGCCGGCCGGACGCTTCGGCACGGTGGAGGAGGTTGCCGCCATCTGCGCCTTCCTCGCCTCCGACGAAGCAGCCTTCATCACCGGCCAGGCGATCAATATCGATGGTGGCATTACGATCTGACGCACGCGGCCGCCCGCTGACAGGCGGCGCAACATCATCGGAGAGGACCGCTGCTCAACCCGGAAGTTTTCGATTTTCCGAGAGGAGCCAACCCAATCTCCCTCATCCTCGCCCCTGTGGCGGGGATCCAGCGACCCGACGTCCGTCGGGTCAAGGGCCTTTCAGCCCAAGGACTTGGTCTGGCTGGATTTCTGTGACAGGCACAGAAATGAGGAGGATCTGGTTACGTCCTCTTCCTTTCTGCGACGTCGCAGTAACAGCTCGCAATCTTGTTTGTACGAGATCAGCAAACGCAAAACACCTCCGGATGTGTGCCGGAGGTGTCTGTTCTTGTCTGCAGGTCGGCGTCAGATCACGCCGACTGGAATCGTTGGTGGCTCAGGCCGACAGTGCCTTGAACGCGGCGAGGATGGCGTCGCCCATTTCCGTCGTGCCGACCTTCTTCGCACCCTCGGCCATGATGTCGCCGGTGCGGATGCCCTGGTCGAGCACGGCGGCGATCGCCTTCTCCAGATTGTCGGCTTCCCTCACCAGGTTGAAGGAATAACGCAGGCACATGGCAAAGGAGGCGATCATCGCGATCGGGTTGGCGATGCCC
>NZ_LMJJ01000013.1:103432-106022 GCF_001429285.1 Ensifer sp. Root278 | reverse complement strand
AATTCCCGAGTGATCAGGCGATCGGACTCGGCCATCACATCATTTTTCGTAGTTTCGAAATTCACGTCCTGGAGTTGCCCCATAAAAACCGGACAGGATCAGGTTTCTGTTTGACGGTTTAAGAACTCGCGCGGTGATCGATATCCCAAAGCCTTGTGCGGGTGAAGCGTGTTGTAATGCTCGAACCATAAGGGCAGTTGGGCGATGACGGTTTCGGCGTCCGGAATGGGATTGACCGAGACGTAGTCGCGCTTGAAGGTTTTGACGAAGGCTTCCGCCATTCCGTTYGACTGCGGGCTGCGAATGGGTGTCGAGCAAGGCTCCATCCCGATATCCAGCAGCAGCGATTTCGTGTCCTTCGCAATGAAGCACGAGCCATTGTCAGTCAGCCATTCGATGGGCTTTGGAAGGGCGTTGATGCGACCGAAGCGGTTCTCGACGGCGGTGATGACAAGGTCCTGAACGTCCGCGCTCTTGATGCCTTCAGTGGTGGCGACGTGGGCAATGGCCTCGCGGTCACAGCAGTCGAGGGCAAAGGCAACGCGCACCTTCTCTCTGTTGTCGCAGCCAATTTCGAATCCGTCCGAACACCAACGTAGGTTCGACTGCTCCACAGCGACGCGGCCGTCGTGGCGACGGGTATCACTCGCACCGGTATGGCGCTGAAGGAGCAGGTCGTGCACCTTCATCACCCGATAGACGCGTTTGACGTTTGGCCAGGAACGGCCATCGTTGCTGGCGTTTCGGCGCAGAATGGCGTGAACCCGGCGATAGCCGTAGGTCGGCATATCGGCGATGATCGTTTTGATCTCATCCACCAGGCCCTGATCAGCAAGCGGCGGTCGCCCACGGGCTTTGGAAGGGATTTGCTTCACGCGCTCTGCAATGTTTGATCGGGCGACACCCAAAGTCTCGCACACCGCCGTCATCGCGAACTGCCCTTCGGCAATGACAGCGAGCGCAACAGGTGTTTTTTTGGGCCGGTGGCGATCTCAAGCGCTTCCTTGAGGATTTCGCCTTCCATCGTCTTCTTGCCCAACAGGCGCTGCAGTTCCTTGACCTGGTTCTGAAGGGCTCGATATTCGGATGCCGGAACGACGTCTTCCTGCGATGCGGTTGCGGTGAACGCTCCCTGCGCTGCAAGCTTGCGCCAATTGAACAACTGGTTCGGCTGGATGCCGTGACGCCGCGCGACGATGCTGACCGTCGCATCCCCTTCATACGTCTCCTGAACGATGGCGAGCTTCTCGGCCGTCGACCAGCGACGGCGGCGCTCAGGGCCGGACAGCACTTCTATCTTCGGGTTGTGACTACTCATAATGGGGACATTACTCCTCACACTTAACAAGTGGGAGATCATGTCCGGGGATTTATGGGGCCATTACACTGAANTCTCCTGAACGATGGCGAGCTTCTCGGCCGTCGACCAGCGACGGCGGCGCTCAGGGCCGGACAGCACTTCTATCTTCGGGTTGTGACTACTCATAATGAGGACATTACTCCTCACACTTAACAAGTGGGAGATCATGTCCGGGGATTTATGGGGCCATTACACTGAACATCGCTGCCACCGTTAGCGGCGCCTACCTAAGAATTACTACCTATGAATTAGTTGTCTTGGATAAGGGCCGGCTCCAAGACGGTTATGCCGTTCTCGACGCCACGGATGTTGCAGTGCAGGTTTGTTCGATATCCGTAGATCCCGTTGCTCGTCGAGCCGCCGCCATTTCGCTGTCCTAAGCTCGCACCGCCGGACATCGGCAATCATGCTGTTGCCGACCGGCGGACGCTTAACTCGCCAAGGCGCCGCGCCTTCGTCGTGGAGTCATGATAAGCGACGGCCTGCGTGCGGGCTGCGCTTCCCAATTGCTTACGCAGCGCCGGGTCCGACGCCAATCTCTGCATCGCCACCGACATGCCGGCAACGTCGCCCTCGGAGACAAGGTATCCTGTCCGCCCAGGGACGACCTGGCTGGCAATTCCGCCGATCGCAGTGGCGATGACTGGTAAAGTGCAGGCCATCGCCTCGACGATCGACACCGGCGACCCTTCCTTGATGCGCGAATGCCTGGATGAAAATGTCGTGCCGTGGCAGCTCCTTGGCCAGGCTCAATTAAGGCGGAGTTTCTTGACAAGTCTCTCTAGACTTTCGCGCTCTGGCCCGTCGCCGAAAACATCAAGCCTCGCCTTCGGATTGAAAATGGCGACGCGCGAAAAGGCGCTTATCGAGATATTATAGCCTTTTTCCTTCGACAATCGGGAGACCATCACAAACCGCAGCCTCGCGCATTCCGAGAACCTGAACCGCCTCGGCATTCTGCCCCTGCGCCTCGGCTTCCCGGCCAATGGGCCGAGGCGGGTGTCCGGGAACGCAACTGGTTTGCCAATGTCAGGACGATCAGCACGAGCCCGCCACCGCTGGCGACCTATCCGAGAGCGTTGGGTGAAAAAGGAAGATCACGCTCAGAAAGAGCGGCGTCCAAGGAAAATCAACGCCAAGCGCGAAATTCCCCGCGCCGTCTTCTCTTGAGTAAGCTGACGCATAAGGTGTCCACCAAAATAAGTGGACACCAAGTCGTGGAAGAAGATG
>NZ_LMJJ01000013.1:0-103422 GCF_001429285.1 Ensifer sp. Root278 | reverse complement strand
CTTGGCAATGGCGCGCGAACTCAGGCTCGTACCAAGGAGGAGGGTAATCGCCGGAGGTGTTACAACGGCAAAACGCCCGGCCTTCTTGAGAAAATCTCTTCGAGCCTGCGCTTCAGTTTCCAGTCCCTCAGGGATCATTTCTGAGTCGTTTCTCTTCTCCATTGCCCTGGCTCCTTTGGAAACACTCAAATGAACAGTATACATCCTGTCCGTGTAGCAACCATCCAGACCTTAGATTTGATCCCTAAATCTTTGAGCGTAGCCCCTTATTCGAAAGGATGAGGCCTGCGCGACGCACCAGTTCGATCGGGTTGCGACGCGCCAGCTCAAGGGAACGTGTGAGCCGGCTGAGGCCCCATGCCAGGTTGCCGGCGAGGCGTAGCGGAGCGCCGGAGACAGGATGCCTGACCGTATAGATGCGCCTCCAGTGCTGGAGGCGGGGCATCGGGCGCCCTGCGGCGTCTGCCGGAATCTTCGTCCCAAAGAAATGGTGCAAGGTCAGCAGTTGGGTGTCGAGCGCATTCCGGGTGGTTTTGTTTGGCATTGCCGTGCGCAGCGTCGCCCAATCCAACTGTTCGCTTTCGGCGAGTTGTGCCAGATCGTGCAGGTGCCGCAGATCGATTCTTCCGCGCCAGTAATCTCCTTCCTTGAGGAGGTCATGCATGATCCAGTGCATTGCGCGGGCCTCAAGGGAAGGAATCTTCACCCGAAGGCCATCCCGTTGGACGGGCTGGGGGCATCCGAATCCGTCCGGCCGATACCGCCGGAGTTCCAGGATGCCCGCATCCTGCGGACGCGCCATGCCACGAACGTCCGGCACCTCACGATAGCCAAGCTCTTCGAGGCAGGCCTTGGCGGCAGCCTCCTCGCCCGCTTCCACGGCGATATCGAGATCGCTCGTCATCCTGCTGGGCAACCGGCCGGGCGGGGAAACAAAGAGCGGAACGGCTCCCTTGAGCAGAATCGGAACGATCCCTCGGCTGTTGAACGCGGCGACGGTCTCGATCAACTGTGCCCTCAAGCTCAGGTTCCGGTTCCGATTGCAGTCATCGATAAAGGCAAGATAATCGCGCACGTCGCCTGGCAGCCGCTCGATCTGGCCCGATTGGGCGAGCGAGGAGAATAGGGCGGGCGTGAGCAGCGTGTGGTTCGCCAGTGCGATCAAGGCTTGCCAGTCGACATCGGCGACGAGGTGCCCCTGAAGGCCGGAGACCAGGGCGTCAAGAGCGGTGTCGGCACGCATCACCGGCAAGCTCCCCGGATCAATTCCAACGCATCTTCCAGCGAGGAATAGGTGAGGGAGCAGGTCCTGGCCGATCCAATAACCTGTGTCAGCATTTCGAAGGCGGTGCTGCCGAGATCTCGGCCGGGCGCAAACGCACCGTTGAGCAAGCCGCGCAACGCACCGACCGCATCGACCGGATCCAGACTGGGACGGGAGCCGCGGTCGCGGTTAAGCAGGATCACCCAGCCTATGGCTCGGGGGGCCTGCGACACCGGCGAAAAGTGTTTCGGCACGATGTAGCGCACTCGCTTGCCATCGGGGCGCCTGAAGATCGGTGCTGCAGCGAGCTCGGGATAGTATCCGGCAAGAAGAGGCCATGCGCCGGGCTTGACGCCGGCGGCGAAGGGAAGTCCGATGCCAAGCCCGCCGCAGTTCAAAAGGGTCACATCATCCGAGACGAAGCCGAAGCCCGATTGGGCCAGGGCCAATGTCAGCGTCGTCTTGCCTGCACCGGGATCGCCGCAGAGCAGGATCAGGCGTTCGCCTGAGGAGAGGGCGGCTGCGTGGAGTGCAAGTTCATAGATGCCATGCTCGAGCGCTTCGGACAGCAACTCCCCCTTCAGCACGGTGGGGATCTCCTCGGGGGAGCAGGTCCGAAGCCAGTCACTATTCCGGAACACGTGGATCCGATCCCCGTGCTCGACCAGTTCCAGGAGAGTGTCGGTGGCCTCCGGCTGGACTTCGAGGTGCCTGAAGACGGTGATTGCCGGAAAGGCATGGGTCGCTGGATAGACAATCCGGATGCGACGGTCCGCCACGGCCAGCGTTTGGACCACATGCTTGTGAAGCGAAGCGGAGGCCGATGGTGCGTGTGGCCGGATCAGGCCCAGGCGCTCCCAATCCCTTAGCGCGGTTTGAACGTATTCTTTCGCATCGAGGGCATCAACGTGACCGCGCATGATCCTGCGCGGGATAGCATCCGGTGAAGCGCCTTCCTGCAACGAGCGCCAGATGTCGGCGGCCGTGTCGTTAAGGGCGAAGATGGCGCGCTGGGTTGGGCTGAACAGGATGTTCTGCCCACGGATGCGCACGAGCCGGGCCTGGGTCACGAGGCCCGCCGCCACGCCATCAGGGGAAACTTGCACGACAGCTCCTTCATTCGCTTCTAGTAAGGTCATCGTCGTGGCCTCCTCCGTGCCTTCCCGCGTCATAATTGCCGACCGCACCCCGTGTCTTCACTCTGCCGGCAGCCGCGCCAGAGGGGCAAAAATCATGGTGCACCCCAACTCGGCCTCACAAAGCCGGTAATCCGCTTGAGAAATAGCACATTTGAAAGTCTGTAATCAGCGGGCCGATCCGTCTAATCCGTCGTAAGCTCGCTCCACTACGGTGGTATGCGCCTGCGCCTTTTTGCAGGGTTGATCGGCAAAAAGTATCTATCTGCTAATCACTTGCTCCCAGCCTGTTACGCTCTAGTGCTGATGGCACGCAGGTCCGCGAACCTGATACATTCTCGGGTGGCTGGCGCCTCGGTGTGCAATGTTCATGGATGTTCGCGACAACGGGTGGCGGAACATGGATGGTTCACGGGCATGAGCGCGGCCATGCAAAATTGTTGATTTTATTTGCTTGTGGCGGCCCATCTGCATTCAGAGGGTTGAGTATGCTAAAAATGGAAAGTTCGGTAGCGGAACCGCTGGACAGCCAGGATGCGCGTAGTGCACGTTGGTATGTGGTTCAGACGCACCAGCACTGCGAAGTCCTGGCCGAACGACACCTGTCGTCTCAAAACTTCCGAACCTATTTGCCGAAAAGACGGCGAACTGTCCGGCATGCGCGCAAAATCAGACCGGTTTGTTCCGCATATTTTGAAGGTTACCTGTTCGTATCATTCGATATTCGCGAGCAAAGGTGGTCGCCAATCAATTCCACCGTGGGCGTTCGCAAGCTCGTCATGACAGATTGCGCGCCGATTCCGGTTCCATTCGGCGTCATTGAGACCCTCCTGTCAGCAACCGATGACGAGGGGTTCCTGCACCCGAAGAGTCTTTTGGAGCCAGGGCAGAAGATACGGGTCACGAATGGGCCATTTGCGGACCAGCTTGGTACTTTGGATTATGTTGGACGGTCTGGAGCAGTAAGAATACTTATTGATGTTATGAATAGATCCGTTCCTATGTATATTGATAGGGATCAATTGCTTATAACATGAATGTTAATGTAGAGTATTGTTCTTGTTTGGTATAGTTTCTATTGGTGTGGGGGCGCAGTCACACGACTCACCCTAAGTGCGGCAGCTTGCGAAGAAATCCGCAGTAGACGTCCCCTTGGCAAAATGGCCACACATGCGCTTCATGCAGAGATCGCGAAGCGAAGCCCGCCCGGACAAGCACATTACCGTCACTCCTTCGAACACGGCGCGCGCCATGGTCGGCAAGCGGCCCGGGAGCACGATATGAACCCACATCAGGTAATCGCTGGGCGCCGGAATCTGACCGTGGATGCGGCGGACAAGCAGAATGACGTACCAGGCATGGACCTAGCTGGCTCGGACGCAATCGCGCCGTTGCACGCTGCCGATACGGCTGCCGCGTTTCCAGTGGCGGCAACCTTGTTTCGCGCCCTGGATGAGGCAGGGGTGAGATACGGGATTATCCAGGATCTCGCGAGCCTGCCTGAGGCGGTCGCCGGCTGCGACGATCTGGATGTGCTCCTCGATAAGCAGGACTACCCGATGTTCTGTTCGATAATGGCTGAGTTGCATGGTCGCCGCGGGGTAAGCCTCTCTTGCTACGACAATGTTTGCGCCGGCAGAGAGGATTGGTTCGTTGCCGATTTTTCATGCGGTGCCTATCTCCATCTCGACCTCCACGTCGGAATTCGTGTCGGCTGGGAGTTTCGCAAGCGCTACCTGGCTTTCGATCATGCGGCGGTCGGGCGGTGGGAGCATGTATTCGTTGGGGGGATTTCCATCCCCGTCGTCTCCCCTGAGGACGAGGTTCGGATATCGATCGCCCGCTTCGCGTTCCGTCTGTGGACACTTCCGTGGAAACGTTGGGTGGCGATACGTGGCAGTCGCAAGGAGCAACTTGCGCGCCTGTCCCCCGCCCCCGGCGAACCGAATTCCTACATCATTGAATACAAATTTGGCCGTGGCAGAAGCGTCAGCTGCAGGATTCGGCCGAGCGAGGACGGTATTCTGGTGCACAGCGGCGACCTTGCAAGACTGAGGCTTTCGCTCCGGCAGAGATGCGGCTTCTCGAGAGCCAGCGGTATCGCGGATGCTGCGGTTCATTTCGTGCGCAAGGCCTCCTATCTCGCCCTGAGGCTCGCAGGTCGCGTCATGCCCGGCGCCGTACCGCCAAAACGGTGGCCCTGGGCCGGTGGGGTCGTGGTGGCGCTCGTCGCTCCGGACGGACTGGGAAAGAGCACGCAGGTCAGCCTGCTGACACGGATATTTCGATGGAAGTTCGGCTGCGCCCAGGTTTATGTCGGCACCGGCGAGGGAAGAGGATGGCGGTTGCGCAAGGGGCTGCAGCGCCTGGCTTTTTACCGCCGGCGCGAGCTCAAGGCGATGATCCGGACCGAGGGCCGGGAAAGCCGCGCAATGGGAAGGATACTATCGGTCGGTTTGGCGCTCTGGGGAGTTCTGATCGCAATCGAACGGTACGCCGTTGTGAACCGTGCGCATCGATGGGCAATGCGCGGCATGATCGTTATCAGCGACCGCTGGCCACAGAAGCTTCGGCACGGATATCTGGACGGGCCGATGATACCGCCAAATCTCTCATCCGCGCCTGGCGTGGGCATGCTGGCGCGGCTTGAAAAGAAGCTATACGAGCGGATGGATTCTTGCAGGCCGCATCTGACGCTGCATCTCGTCTCCGATTATTCGGTTTCCGAGGCGCGAAAGCCCGGAGAAATTACCAGGGAGGGGTTCGACGCGCGGCTGGCACTCATGGCCGAACTGCGGGCCTTGGACAACGACATCAGGACCATCGACGCCAGCGCTAGCGCTGAGAGTGTCAAGCGGGAGCTTTTCAAGGAGATCTGGTTGTCCTTGTAGAAGGCTTCGCCGCTTCGCAAAGACGCCTCATGAGATGCAGCGCGCGCGCTCATCGATCTAGCCTTTTCAGGGACGAAAATGATCCCCTGCAAAGCCGGGCTGCAGCGCATTCTTGAAATCCGGACCTTCCTTTTTCGACCCGCGGGCTCCCGGTCGAGGCGTCGTCTCAGGCACACAGGTTAGTGGAGGTATTCGCAAATGAAGATCGTGCATGTGTTGACCCGACTGCTTCGCGGCGGTTCCGAGGAGAATACTTTGGCGTGTTGCAGCGCGCAGGTAAGGCGCGGCCATGCAGCAGGTCTGAGGTCTATTCGAACGTCCTCTTCGCGCTCTTTGTCGAAATACTTGCTGCTTTGATGGGCGATCATTTCGATGCCACCGATCCGGTCCAAATTTTCATGCGCGATGCCCGCAAAAGACAAGGGAGATAAACAGGTGCGGCGAATCGCCCGGCTCGGCACGGGCGTGGGCTTTGTCTTGCTGCTGTTTGGATTTGCCTGGTTCGTCCAATCGCGGTTTCTTGATCTTCTCGTTGCAGTCAAGGCGCTGTCGGAGCCCTTGGGGATCTATCTTCCCGACGGTGTCGAACCCGGGGGCGCGGAGCTCGGCATCTTGGATCTCATCCCTCCGGCTTTGACGATGTTTGTCGGAACCGCACTGGTGGTTCTGGCGGGCCATCTGCGCGCGGAGCCTCGCCTCGCAGAGCCCGGTGGATCGGCGCTGTTGCGAGCCGGATGGCGCCGGAAAAGGCCGCGCTATAGCCGTCGTCGACGCAGCCTCACAAAGTGGCAGACTGCCGGTATGGTTCTGATCTTCATCGCTCTCGCGCAGGTCGGACCTTTGGCTCTGCTGTTGCCTCATCAAATCGGCGATCCCGGCGGTAGCGCGCTTGCGGCCCTGACGGGGTACCTGCCCGATCCTTTGTTGTTTCAAGACCTGCAGAGCGCAGCGGACGGGCTCCCGTTCTGGCTGATGATCGGAAGTCTCGGCCTGTTGCTGTTATTCGGGCCGGCACGGCGGAAGCGGACGGGACCCTCGCCACAGCCATCGGCGGCTGCGCGGCCCATTTCCCTTGCCGGTAATCCGGCAGCGGGCTCGGAACTGGCCAGCGCGCTTGGCTCCTGCAAGGGAGCGCTCGCCGGTGTTGCGGCGTTCAGTGGCGTGAGCAACATCCTCATGCTGAACGGTGCGCTTTTTATGCTGCAGGTTTATGACCGCGTGTTGCCGAGCCGCAGCGTTCCGACGCTGGTCGGCCTGGCAATACTGGCCGGCATTCTCTTCGTCGGGCAGGCCATCATCGACCTCGTGCGTGGTCGCATCATGGCCCGCATCGGCACCGAACTGGACGAGGCGGTCTCCGGACGTGTTTTCACCGCGATAACCAGGCTGCCCCTCTTGGTCGGCTATCAGGGCGACGGGCTGCAGCCGCAGCGCGATATCGACAGCATCCGCTCCTTTCTTTCGGGGCCGGGACCCAATGCGTTCTTCGAACTGCCGTGGCTCCCCTTCTATCTGGCAATCATCTGGAGTTTCCATCCGGTTCTCGGGATAACCGCCATTTGCGGCGCAATCATACTGGTTCTCCTCACAGCGACCACCGAGATACTCACGCGCAGGCCAGCGAGCGCGGCGGTCTTGACGGGCGCCCGCCGCAATATCCTCGCCGAGGCGAGTCGCCGCAATGCGGAGGTCCTCGCGGCGATGGGGATGGGGAGGCGCCTCCATGACCAATGGCGGGACGCAAGTCGCCAGTGCCTCGCCCAGCAGCAGCGTGTCAGCGATGTCACGGGCGGCCTGGGTAGCGCTTCGCGCGCATTGCGGCTGATGCTGCAGTCCGCAATGCTAGGCGTAGGTGCCTGGCTCGTGATCCATGGCGAGGCGACCGCCGGGATCATCATTGCAGGTTCGATCCTGGTCGGCAGGGCGCTTGCCCCTATCGACCTTGCCATCACCCATTGGCGCAATTTCGTGGGTGCACGCCAGAGCTGGCGCAGGCTCGGGCAACTGCTCGCCCGCCTGCCCCAGGACGTGCAGCCAATGGCGCTTCCGGCACCGAGATCGAGCTTGACCGTGGACCGGCTCGTGATCGGCGCGCCAGGGACGCAGCGGGTTGTTGTCCAGGGCATCGAGTTCAATCTGGATGCCGGCTCGGGGATCGGCGTCATAGGACCAAGCGGCTCCGGCAAGTCGAGCCTCGTTCGCGCGCTGGTCGGCGCATGGCGGCCCCTGGCGGGGCGGGTAAAGCTGGATGGCGCGGCGCTCGATCAGTGGCCATCGGAACAACTCGGCAGACACGTGGGCTATCTGCCCCAGGATGTCGAGCTTTTTGCGGGGACGGTGGCGGACAATATTGCCCGCTTCGACCCGTACCCGGACCCTGGCGTCGTCGTTGCCGCCGCCCGAGCGGCGGGCGTCCATGATCTGATCGTCAGCCTGCCCAACGGTTACGAGACCCAGATCGGGGAAGGCGGCGCCGCTTTGTCGGCGGGACAGCGTCAGCGTGTGGCGCTCGCGCGCGCGCTCCACGGGAACCCGTTCCTCGTTGTCCTCGACGAGCCGAATTCCAATCTCGACGTTGAAGGCGAAATGGCGCTTGCCGAGGCGATCCGGGGGGTCAAGGCCCGCGCCGGGATTGTCGTGATCGTGACGCATCGACCGAACATCCTCTCTGAGTTGGACTTCGTTCTGGCGATGAAGGAAGGACAGATGCACATGATCGGGCCGCGAGAACGGGTCCTGGCAAAACTCTTGCCATTGCAGCCGGCCAACAACGCCAACCCGAAGCCCGTTTCGATCTCGCCGAAACGGCCGAATTGACAGCGCTCGAGAAGAGGCAGGCGCAAAGATGGCAGATACTCGGTCGACGCACTGCAACCGGCGGTCCATTCGACGCAATCTCATGGGAGGGGTGACGTTCATCACCCTGCTCGCCGGCATCGTCGGCGGCTGGGCCGCAACCGTGGACATTTCGGGCGCGGTCATCGCGCATGGCGCGGTGGTCGTCGAGGATAATGAGAAGAAGGTGCAACACTCCACCGGAGGTATCGTCGGCGAGATCTTCGTGCGTGACGGCAACCACGTAAATGCCGGCGATGTTGTGGTCCGGCTTAGCGACGTTGTTCCCCGTGCCAATCTCGCGTTCGTGACCAAGAGCCTGGACGAGCTTTACGCCCGCAAATCCCGTCTCGAGGCCGAGCGCGATGGCGGCGAAGAGATGACGCTCGCTCCATTGCTTGCGAGCCGGATGGGCGTCCCCGAGGTGGCGGCGCTGGTTGCCGGCGAAAAGCGACTGTTCGAACTTCGCCGGATCGCGCGATCCGGCAACAAGGCACGACTTCACGAAAGGATGGAACAGTACCGCAAGCAGATCGAAGGCCATTCGGCCCAGGAAGTGGCCAAGGCTAGGGAGATCGAGCTGGTCAACAATGAGCTCGACGGGGTTCGCAGCCTCTTTGAACAGAAGCTGGTGCCGATATCCAAGCTGACGGCTTATGAACGCGAAGCTACGCGGATCGAAGGCGAACGGGCCCAGCTTGTTTCGAGCATTGCGCAGACAAAGGGAGCGATCGCGGAAGTGGAGCTCCAGGTCCTGCAACTGGATAAGGAATTCTCGAGCGAGACGGGACGCGAATTGCGCGAGGTCGACGCCAAGATAGCCGAGTTCGAGGAGCGAAACGTCACGGCCGAAGATCAGCTGGCGCGCATCAATATTCGTGCTCCTGCGAGCGGTACCGTTCATCAGTCGATTGTGCACACCGTCGGCGGTGTCATTGGTGCCGGGGAACCGATCATGCTGATTGTCCCTGATGCTGACGCCCTCACGGTCGAGGCAAAGGTGGCTCCGCAAGACATCGACCAGCTTCTGGTTGGCCAAGCAGCCCTGCTTCGGTTCACCGCCTTCAATCTGCGCAGCACGCCTGAGCTTATCGGAGTGGTCTCCAGGGTCGCCGCCGACATCACGCGGGATCAGCGCACCAACGAGAGTTATTACGTGGTGCGCATCACCCCGGTTCCGGAGGGATTGCAGAGACTCGGCCAGCTAGCGCTCGTTCCCGGCATGCCGGTCGAGGTTTTCATCCAGACCGGTGAGCGCAAGGTGCTCTCGTATCTGATGAAGCCGTTGACGGATCAGATGATGCGGGCTTTCCGGGACCAGTAGATTGAGCGGTTTGTCGCGCCGGATCCTGTTTCAGAAGTCATTTGAAGGAGGATTTTGCCAATGATGCCAACGAAGCTATCCCCTGGGCTCCGAAGCCTGTCGGCTGGTCTTTCTCGATGAAACCATCAAGACGAATATGGCGCCACTGCGGGGCTGGGCGCCGCGCGGCCGGCGGCTCGCTGCACCGGTCCCGCACGGCCACTGGAAAACCATGACCTTCATCGCTGCTTTGCGATGCGACCGTATCGATGCGCCTTGGGTCGTCGACGGGCCGATCAACGGCGAGTTTCGCCAAGGGCGACATCGTAATCCTCGACAATCTCGGCAGCCACAAGGGATAAGCCGTGCGCCGCGCCGTCAAGGAGGCACGCCTCTTCTTCCTGCCGCCCTAGAGCCCGGACCTCAATCCCATCGGGCAGGTCTATCTTGGAGCGGCTGGATACGCATTGCACTGCGTGCCTGGTGGCATCGTATTCCATATGAGCGCGTCCGATAAGCAGCCCCGCCCACCGGCTCTCGGTCCTGCGCGAGAGCTATTCCACTGTGACGGATTTTGCCAGATTGCGCGGCTGATCAACGTCGGTGCCCATGTGCACGGCGGTATGATAGGCCAGCATTTGGATCGGCAGGGCGTAGATGATCGGCGCTATGATCTCCGGCATGTCGGGCAGGATGATCGTTTCCATCGTCTTCAGGCTTGCCTGCGTGGCCCCCTTCCGGTCGGTGATCAGAATGATCCTGCCGCCGCGGGCTGCGACCTCCTGCATGTTGGAGACAGTCTTCTCGAAAATCCGGTCATGCGGCGCGATGACGATGACAGGCATGGTTTCATCGACCAACGCGATGGGGCCGTGTTTCAGTTCGCCCGCGGCATAGCCTTCGCCATGGATATATGAGATCTCCTTGAGCTTGAGCGCGCCTTCCATGGCGAGCGGATAATTGGTGTCGCGCCCCAGATACAGCACATGCCGCACCTGCGTGAGTTCGCGCGCGACCTTCTCGATCTGCTCTCCGAGCTTGAGCACCTGGCTGGCGAAACGCGGCGCTTCCGACAACTGGCGGATGAGCCGCTTTTCGTTTTCCCCGCCGATGGTCCCCCGCACTGCGGCCGCACGTACCGCGAGCGCTGCAAGCACCGAAAGCTGGCAGGTAAAGGCCTTGGTCGAGGCGACGCCGATCTCCGGCCCGGCAAGCGTCGGGAAAATGCAGTCAGATTCGCGCGCGATCGTCGATTCACGGACATTGACGATTGCGCTGATCGGAATGCCGGCGCTGCGGCAATAGCGTAGCGATGCCAACGTGTCGGCAGTCTCGCCGGACTGCGAGATGAACAGGGCTGCACTCGACTTCGACAGCGGCATTTCCCGATAGCGGAACTCGGATGCGATATCGATATCGATCGGCAACCGCCCCAGGCGTTCGAACCAGTATTTCCCGATCAGGCCGGCAAGATAAGCGGTGCCGCAGGCCGAAACCGCCATACGGTCGAGCTTCGCGAAATCGAATGGCAGATCGACCGGCTTGGCCTTTCCCTGGGCGAAGTCGAGATAATGCGCAAGGGTATGCGAGATCACCTCCGGCTGTTCATGGATTTCCTTCTCCATGAAATGCCGGTAATTGCCCTTGTCGACCAGGAAGGAGGAGCCGATCGACCGCTGCCGCTTACGTTCGACCGGCGTGCCGCTGATGTCGAATATCTGCAAGCCGCCACGCTGCACGACAGCCCAGTCTCCATCCTCCAGATAGGTGATAGAATCGGTGAAGGGCGCGAGCGCGATGGCGTCGGAGCCCAGATACATCTCGCCTTCGCCGTGGCCCACCGCAAGCGGGGGCCCGTTGCGCGCCCCGATGATCAGATCCTCGTCTCCACGGAACATGATTGCCAGCGCGAAGGCGCCCTCGAGCCGCTTCAATGCATTGTGTGCGGCCCCGACCGGTTTCGTGCCGCGCGCCAGTTCGCGCGAGATCAGATGGGCGACAACTTCGGTATCGGTTTCCGAAGCGAATTCGAAACCATCTGCGATCAGTTCCGCGCGCAGTTCCGCGAAATTCTCGATGATGCCATTGTGTACAATCGCCACATCCCTGGAAAAATGCGGATGGGCATTGGTCTCGTTCGGGACGCCGTGCGTGGCCCAGCGCGTGTGCCCGATGCCGATCGTGCCGCCCAGTGGTTCGGCCTGCAACCGGCGCTCGAGGTTGACCAGTTTGCCTTCCGCACGTCGGCGGGCGAGCTGCCCGCCCTCAACAGTGGCGACACCGGCAGAATCGTAGCCGCGATATTCCAGCCGCTTGAGAGCGTCCACGATAAGTGGCGCAACGGGCGAGTGCCCGACAATCCCGACGATCCCGCACATTTTACTTGCCTTAAGCCTTCCATTGCTAGTTTTCGACGAACTCGGAAGCTGCGACCGACATACGAGGGGCAGCGGTCATCCGCGGACCGCTGTCCGGTAGCAGGATCCAAAACTGCACCAGCAGGGCATCCACCAGAGCTGTCATTCCGACCCCGATGACCAGTGCGAGCAACATCAACTCAAGCCTATGGCATTGTGTTCTCCTGGCCGGCACGCTTCAATTTGCCTGTTAGGGCTATT
The DNA here is from genome assembly GCF_001429285.1 of Ensifer sp. Root278. Lineage (GTDB taxonomy): Bacteria > Pseudomonadota > Alphaproteobacteria > Rhizobiales > Rhizobiaceae > Ensifer. Next base: position 91,375 of record NZ_LMJJ01000013.1, on the reverse strand, counting down.
GCCGCAGCCACATGGGTTACTTGACTTTCTGACCGCGGTCCGAAGCAAGTGGCACGGCCTTGGCGGGCCTGTTGTGTCTCTATCGGTCGGTGCAAAACTGGAAGTGGCGCTGACGAACCTGGCTTCGCTGAAGCAGATCATCGAGGATGACGACGCCGTGGAGACCGACGCATTTACCTTGAACCGATCGAGGCGCTCTCTTCCCGGATTGCCAGCTTGGAAAAGGCGCTCAAGTCGGAGTGGGAAGCACTCCGAGAACGCAACCCAATTGATGTCCATGCCTGGAATGTGACCGATCACGGCGATGGTGATCGAGGCTTTCCCTATGGCGACATTCCGCAAAGGTCGAGATTTGTGGCCTGATTGGGGCTCGTGCCCAAACAGCGACGGCGAGCGCTTCGCCGAATTGCCGGCCGCTGCGCCGGTCGTGGATGCACCGCTGGCCAACGAACCGAAGGCGAACGTCGTGCACTATCATGCCTTTGCGCCGGACCCGGGAGGTGCGTCGTGCGTCATGATCCCGCGAGTGCGACCAAGGTGATCGGAAACGCCGCAGGTTTGCCATACTCCGCTAATATACGAATTGGGCGGCTGCAAATCACAGCCGTGTATTGCCTCCCCACTCACTCCTGGGGAAAGAGGGAAACTGGAGAACTTTCATAGTGACTACAATTACGCTGACCGGAGACTACGGCTCCAAACCTTACAAGGCTTCCGGCCTTGCCGCGGGAACTCTGATCGATGCCGAAAATGCATCCTGGACACAAGACAACGATGGGAGCGACGGCAGTCCGTACCCCTTTATGGTCTACGACTCACCGGGTGCGATACTTGATGGCGGCACGATCAACGGCAAAGTCGACATGACCGGTGATTGGCGTGACGTCTACAACGACGGCAACTCGGCTGGCATCAGGACAGAGGGCACGCCAGGCGTCGTGATCCGCGACTGGCATATCACGAATACGTGGGACGCTGTCCGCGTATCTTGGGACAGCCCTAACTTCCTCATCGAGGACGTCTGGGTCACCAACGCCCGCGACGACGCGGTCGAGAACGACCGCCTCCAGACGGGCACTATCCGTGACAGCCTTTTCGACGGGGTGTTCGGTGGCATCAGCGTAGACCCATCGTCGTCAAGCCCTGTCGACGGCCATAACAACACTGTCACGCTGGACGGCGTGCTGATGCGGATGCAATCTTTCCTTTACGAGGGTGAGATGACGCACTCCTCGATGATCAAGACCGACTCTGCCACGGACGGCGAGCTCACACCGAACCTGCGCTTCATTAACACGGTCTTTGCCATCGAGGACGTTGAGCACCACAGCTACCGCAGCATGCAAGACGCTTGGAACAACACCGTCGAGTCCAGAGGCAACGTCTTCCTGAATCTGTCGGACACACCGCTCCCGGACGATTACCCGATGCCTCCCGAAGGGTGGACGGTCCTGCAGGGCCAGGCGGCGCGCGACTATTGGCAGGAGGCCAAAACCGAGTGGATCGAGCGACACAGCGGTGAAGAAGGCATTACCCCCGATTCACCTGCCACCGAGCAGCCGATAGCCGAACAGCCGCCGGTAGCCGAACAGCCCCCGCTCGCTGCCGAGCCTGCTTCGTTCAACGGCGTGAGCTTTAAGGGGTCCAGCGACGGTGAGACCATCATCGGCAACGGGCTGGACAACATCATCGACGGAGCCAATGGGAACGATGTCGTGAAAGGGTCCGCCGGAAACGATGTCATCAGGGGCAATGATGGCGTCGACAAGCTGTGGGGCGGCAGCGGGAACGACACCTTCCTCCTGGAGCGCCTCGGCGACTCGCGCGAGAACGGCGGCGTCGACACGATCATGGATTTCGCCGCCGGCGACAAGATCAAACTGTCAGCAATCGACGCAAACAGGGACCTGACGGGCGACCAGGCCTTCCATCTGATCCAGGGCGACTTCAGCGACGCTCCCGGCCAGCTTAAGGTGTCCTACGATGCCGGTTCCGACACAACCGTTGTGAGCGGGAACGTAGACACCGACGTTCAGGCTGAGTTCACGCTCTGGCTTCACGGCGAGGTCAACCTGACCTCGGGTGACCTCGTGCTCTAGACTCCCAGCCAATGGGGACGGTGGAACTTCTCCTCCAGATTCATTTGGTTTCTGGAGGAGAATACGCCGTTGCTGTGAGTGACTCCACGGCTAAACGCTCGAGTATCTGTGGCTGACATTCGCACGGGCGGCGAAGGTCAGGCAGGGGATTATGCGTGCCGCTGGCCGATCAGAAAACTAACCAAGCGCCAGTAGTGTTGAAGGCCCGCATCGCGGGCTCACACATGCAGTTGTTTGAGGGGACGGAAATGTCACAATCCGGTTTAGGAATGCTCCGCACGTCAGGGGCGAAGTCCGAGTTAGCTGCCTGTCTGCGGCGATTTCGACGGGCTTTTCTCGTGGTGGCGGCCTTCAGCGGTCTTCTCAACGTGCTGACGCTATCCGGCTCGATCTTTATGCTGCAGGTCTATGACAGAGTTCTGCCCAGCCGCAGCGTGCCGACACTCGTCGCACTGATCTTCCTGATTTTAATACTTTACGTTTCTCAGGGCGCGCTCGACGCCATACGCGGCCGCGTGCTGGCACGTATTGGCAGCGGACTCGATGAGCGCCTGAACGAAGCGACCTATCGTGTGATGTCGAAGTTGCCCCTGATGAGGGGCAACTCGGGCGAAGGCCTACAGCCAGTGCGAGACCTCGACCAAATTTCCGGATTCCTGTCGAGCGGCGGTCCCGCCGCTCTCTTCGATCTGCCGTGGATGCCGCTCTATCTCGGGCTTTGCTTCGCTTTCCATCCTTGGCTGGGCGCGGCAGCGTTGATCGGTGCGATCCTGCTTTTGGCGGTAACCGTCGTCACGGAAAAAACGGTCCGCCGTCCGGCAACTGAAATGTCGGGCTATGCTCAGGCACGCAACAACGTTGCACTGGCAAGCATGCGCAACGCCGAAGTCATTGAAGCGATGGGGATGCGATCCAATCTTGCCGCGCTGTGGAACAATGCAAGCACGAACTACAGGCAGGCGCAGATACGGGCCAGCGATATCACCGGCTCCTTCGGGGCGCTTTCGCGGGGCCTCAGGATGATGCTGCAGTCGCTCGTGCTAGCGACCGGCGCGTTCTTGGTGATCCGCCAGGAGGCCACTGGCGGTATCATCATCGCGAGTTCAATTCTTACGGCGCGGGCCCTGGCGCCTGTCGAACAGGCTATCGCGCATTCGAAAAGATTTCTTGCCGCCAGACAAAGCTGGCGCCGGCTGGATGAGCTTTTTGCGCTGGTTCCTCCCGCCGGGGATGCACTGCAGCTGCCGCCGCCGCAATCGGAACTCTCGGTGGAAGGTGTCGGCGTCATTCCTCCGGGCGAGCGCCGTTTTGTCGCTCAGGATATTGCATTTTCGCTCACCGCGGGCTCCGCGCTCGGCATCATCGGTCCGAGTGCTTCGGGTAAGTCGTCCTTGGCGCGGGCGATCGTCGGCGTCTGGCAGACAGCGTATGGCAAGATCCGCCTGGACGGGGCCGCGATCGGGCAGTGGCCGGTTGACGCGCTGGGGCGGCATGTCGGGTATCTACCACAAGATGTCGAGCTATTTGGAGGCACGATCGCTCAAAACATCGCTCGCTTTGATCCCGCGCCGGATCCAGCGGCCATCATCGCGGCCGCCAAGGCCGCGGGCATGCACGAGACGATCCTGCTCTTGCCTGGCGGATATCAGACCGAGATCGGCGAAGGCGGAGCATCGCTCTCAGCAGGCCAGCGGCAGCGCATCGGACTGGCTCGCGCGCTGTATGGTGATCCCTTCCTCGTGGTTCTGGACGAACCCAACTCGAACCTCGATGCCAATGGGGAGCATGCACTGAACCAGGCGATCCTTGCCGTGAAACGCCGCAAAGGCGTGGTCATCATAATTGCCCATCGCCCGAGCGCGCTGGCGGGTGTCGATTTCTTGCTCGTTCTTCAGTCCGGCCGCCAGAAAGCTTTCGGATCCCGGGATATGATTTTGCGGGAGCAGACGCGGCTTGCGCCCGAGAGATCAATTCGAGCGATTCCAGCGGGGGAAAGGGCGTCCGGATGATGAGTATTCGCGACTGGGCTCAGCGCGCGCATGGCGTCGCTAATCTGTTGACTAAGGACAAAAGCCATTTGACAGCAAGTGCTAAGGGCAGAATTGATCGGCCGACATTGCCTGCGGCCTACGCTCCTGCGAAGGGTGTATCCGCGCCCACGCAGAACGATATCTCCCTGCGCAGGCACATCGTCCTCGGCGCGGCGATCGTGGCACTGCTGTTTGGCGGGCTTGGCGCATGGGCCGCGACGACGGGGTTGTCAGGTGCCGTGATCGCCCCGGGACATATCGCGGTTGAATCCAACGTGAAGGCGGTGCAACATCTAAGCGGCGGCGTTGTGGGCGCAATCAACGTGCGTGATGGCGACGAGGTTAAGGCAGGTGATATCTTGGTTCGCCTCGATGACACGGTCACTCGCGCTAACCTTGCCGTCATTACTAAGAGCCTGGACGAACTCTCGGCCCGACAAGCGCGCCTGACTGCAGAGCGCGAAGGTGCTGAAGCGATCCTCTTTCCCCAGGATATTGTGAGGCGCTCCTCCGCCGCCCACGTGGCGCAGGTCCTCCAAGGGGAACGGAAATTGTTCGCACTGCGCCGCGCGGCCTATCAAGCAGAGATCGAGCAACGCAGGGAGCGGATTGGCCAGCTCACAAAGGAGATAGCGGGACTCGAGTCTCAACGGGAGGCTAAGGAGCGGGAGCTTGGTCTGGTCCGCGACGAACTCAGCAGCGTGAAAGTCCTGTGGGAGAAAAAGCTTGTCCAGCACTCACGACTGCTGGAGTTGGAGCGCCAGGAAGCGCAGCTCCTGGGAGGCCGCGGCCAGCTGATCGCTGCGATCGCCGAGGCCAAGGGCAAGATTAGCGAAACCGAAATAGCCGTCATTCAGATTCAGGAGAATTGGCGCAGCGACGTCGCAAAAGAACTTCGCGATACGGAGGCCCAAATCGCGGGGTTGGAAGAACGAAAGATCGCCGCAGATCAGCTTCTGAGGCAAACCGACATTCGTGCGCCTCAGGCCGGACGCGTACATCAACTTGCGATCCACACGGTAGGAGGCGTTGTTGCCGCGGGCGAGCCGATCATGAAAATCGTCCCCATTGCCGACAAGTTGGCGGTGGAAGCGCGCATCGCGCCTCAAGACATCGACCAAGTCCAGCCCGGCCAGCCAGTCCACCTGCGTCTGTCGGCCTTCAATCAGCAGATCACGCCCGAAATCGGGGGACATGTACTAACCGTTTCACCGGACCTCGTCGAAGACGAGCGAAATGGGTTGTCCTTCTACAGCGTGAGAATCAAGCTCGATAAAGGTCAGCGTGGCTCCTTCAAACCGGAAAGCCTCAAGCCCGGCATGCCAGTAGAAGCGTTCTTGCTTACTGGTGATCGCACGGTCATCTCCTACTTAGTGAAACCACTCACAGATCAGATTGAGCGCGCTTTCCGGGAATAGGAAATTATCCGCTCCGCTCCCCGGGACCAGAAATCAACGGACCGCATCGATGGTGAAGTTTATCGGTGATAGAAGGCGTGCTCTCGCACCTCAACCTGCGTTATTACGCCGAGCACGCGCTGTGGTACATCTTTAAGGCGCGGGCTTCAGTTGCCTCAAGCAAGGATGGACTGTCGATCACTATGCAAGCGTAGCTTCTTTCAGATTTTCCAACATCGGCGCGCCGCACAGCGCGGAACCTGCGATCAACTTCCATCGCCGTCGCAGCATGGTTCCGGCGGTATTCCGCGGGGCTAAGGCCACCGAGTGAGATTTTTGTGCGATGCTGATTGTGCCACCAGATATAGGAATCCACTTGCTGCATGAAGTCGTCAAGCGTCGTATTGATCCGGTGGTAGTACATCTCGTTTTTTAACCGTCCAAAGAAGCCCTCGCAGGCTGAGAGCTCCCTGATGAAACAGGCAAGATTTGCCGGGAGACAAAGGTTGCTACTCACCCCGAAGATTTGATCTTGGTGATGAAGGATCCGAAGTGGCAGATTGAGCGGGTCGGTCTTGAAGCCCGACCACTGTCGCAATGGTTTTATGAAGGACTGGCTAAGGCAGAATTACCCGTGATCTGCATTGAGACCAGGCATGCCAAGGCATTTTTGAAGCTCAATCAAATATGACGGACCGCAATGATGCGCGTGGAATCGCCCAGATGATGCGCGTCAATCTCTATTGGCCTGTGCATGTGAAGACACTGACGAGCCAGAAGCACCGGGCATTGCTGACCGCGCGCAAACTCTTGCAGGAAAAAGCCATCGCCATCGAGTATGACATTCGCGGATTGTTGCGAAACTTCGGCCTGAAAGTCGGATTGGTCGGTAAGGTCAAATTCGAAGAGGGAGAGCTTGCCTATTGCTGCTTAATTAGCAACCAGAGTGACGAGAGCGCCAGAGGAGACAAGAAGATTCCGCCGCCAGTGGAAAGATGTCCTCCGCAGTACGATGGATGGGGTAAGCTCGCGTGGTTGTCTGTTATATTCGCTCATCGCGATCAGGTCGCCGATTGGATTGTTCCGCCCCATTCTTCTGGTCGCATAATGGGAGGGCCACACAGGCCGAGCCCGGAGAGAAGCGCGATACTGCGAAGACATCAATCACCAGAGGTACGGGTAGTCAGAAGGTGCTTGACCTCACCACGCCGAATAGAGAATCCGAAATGGTGCTTTCGCATGTTAACTTGCGTCAGTACGCCAAACACCCGCTCGTGTGCATCTTTGATCCCGACATGTCCGAGCTGACTTATCGCGCGGCGGGCGACGTCGACCTCCGTAGCGCTCCACTCCAGTGCAAGGATGACGTTATCTACAACGGAAGCAATGACGCGTGCTTCCGTTGCACCAAGGAGCGGTGGGCTTACGATCACAATGCAATCATACTGGTCCTTGAAGTTGTCCAGCATGATTGTAAGCTGGTTTGTTGAAAGGAACGAAAGAGCATATTCCCGCCTGCAGGAAAGCGGGAGAAAGTCGATTCCGAACTCGGCGATCGTCTTGACAATTTCCTCAGCGGGTACCGTTTCCTCGCGGAAATACGTCGCCCTGTCCTTTCCGAATCCCTCAAGACTATGCGCGATGCTGGGGTTGCGAAAATCAAGATCGATGAGCAGGACCTTCCGCCCAATCGTGCCCGCACTCAGGGCAAAGCTAAGAGCAAGCGCGGTCTTTCCGTCGTCCTTGTCACTCGATGTGATGGCGAAGACGGCAGAATCACGGACTCGGCCCTGATGCGGGAAAATACGCCGTCGCGACAGGGCCGTCGCCACGACTGAGCGAACCGCCTCGCCATAGCTGTTGAACGGATCGTCAATCAACGCGCGTCGCGCGCTGCTCATCCGGAAGCGGTTGGGCACGAGCCCGATGCACGGTACTCCAACCGATTCTTCGACATCGCGCTCGCTGCGCACGCGACGGTGGAAACGCTCCAACAGCACAGCCGTCAATCCGCCGCCGATGCCAAAGGCAACGAATGCCGGCAGCACGAACAGGGCCGCCGAAGGCGAGCTCGGAAATGCGGGTGGCAATGCAGCAGAGACAATATGTGCTTCCTCTTGAATTCGGTCTTGGGCAAAGATTTCGGTTTGTCGCCGCAGAAGGCTCTCGTATAGCTGCGCCGATGCAGTGGCCTCACGCTCCAATTCGCGCAGCTTTGCCTCAGCTTCGCGGAGTGTTTCCCGAGATTGGTCGAGTGAATCGAGGCGTTCCCGAGTGCGGTGGAGGCGCTCCCCAAGCGCCCTACGATCGAAGGGCAGTTCGGCAAGGACCTCATCGAGGAGCCGACTCAACTCTTCACGCTGTAACGAAACTGCTTGGTGACGGGTATCGGCTGCGTCTGTTTCGGCCTCCGTAGCGAGTGGGAAGGCATTTGCGGACTGGCCGTCACTCAAAACGTCGACGCGAGGCCCTTCCTGATCCTGTTGGGTCAGCAAGGCTGAGAGACGCACTCCCCGTTCTCCAAGTCTGGCCAGATCAATTGCGAGCTGTCGCCTCAGTTCGGCAATCTGCTGATCCATCGATTCGACGCTCTTCTGGTCAATAAGTCCTGAGGCCATTCGATGGTCACGAACGGCTGCTTCCGCACGCTCGACAGCGGCCCGCGCGGAAGGAATGCGTTCGGCCAGTTCCTTCTCCAGCCGCTCACGCCGCGCCTGAAGGCGGTCGCGACCTCTATTTACGTACATCTCGGCCACTCGGTTCGCAATGACTGCGGCCATCTGCGGATTCTCTGAAGTGAAGGTTACGGCAACTACACGTGAGTGCTGTTCCTTATAAACATTGAGGTTTTGCTGGAGGTCCTCGAAATCGATGGGCTCCGACTCTTCGGGCACGGCTTCTCCCGATGAACCCGTCGTTGGGGCGGAGGGCGGCTCGTCGTTTGCACCAAAGATGGCGTCTGAAAGCATCTTGCTCCATGGCCGCTGCGCCCGATCACTAAACGGGGGCGGGGACGCAACGGTTGCGGGACCGCTGGTGCCGGGATCCTCGGCGAGGCTTTTCTGCACCGCACGCAGATGGCTGGGCGACAGGATGAGTTCCACGTGGGTGTCGACGACAGCCTCATCGAAAGAGCCCTCCGGCCCGGACTCCGAGCGCGCCACGAGCAACTGCGCTTTCGCCGTATAGCGGGCCGGGATGCTGGTGCCAATCAGCATGGCCATCAACGCACCACTCGCGGCGCAAACGGCGACTAGCTTCCATCGCCGTCCCAACAGTGCAACAAGATCGAAGAGATGGAGTGTACGGTCTTCTTCGTAGGTCATTGCTCGTCCTGGAGATAAAGGGCGCGAAGGCGTCGCTCTTGTTAATTTTGCGGTTCGTCGGCATGATCAAAGCGTTTTGAGTAGACATTGGATGCCACGGAAGAGTGGGCCCGTGAGCGGGTGGGCAACACCACGGTCAACGCCGTTGGTCGGCGAGGGGACCTTGGTAGCCTGTGTCGTGCCACTCCTCAACCATTCCATCCACCCGGTTCTCGGCTGCTTGACTAGCCGGCGGCAAATGCGATGATGGGAATGCGAGTGCTCATCCCCCATTCACAACATTTCCTGCGTATAGAATTTCATCATTTGTACAACGCGTAAATTGATGCAAATTGAGTAAGGATCCGGCGGGGATTACCTAATCATGGTGCTTGTGGCGTACCCCCTTATGTCGCTCTGCCTGAATGAGCATACCTATTCTCCATTTATTGATATTGGGGCTTTTGCGATCATTTAGATGATGTTGGTGAAGCGCGCCGGGCCAGTCTGCCGGCCAGATGCACTGACTCCAGCAAATCTTCAGATTGGAGTACGCCGATGGTCATTCGTCCCCGACCGCGCACGTTTTTCAAGTTGTTGGGTCTGGCGGCCCGCACCGCAGTAGCTCTGGCCCTGGGGCTGTCGTGGTTGGAGGCCTCCGAGTACCGGCTGCATGCGGGCGATGTGATCGAGGTCTCGCTCGCTGGGCTTCCGCAGTTCGGCCAACGCGCGCCGGTTCAGCTCGATGGCAGCATCACAATTCCGACCATCGGCACGCTCGACGTCGAGGGCGTCACGTTGGCCAATGTTCGCGAACTTATTCAGGCTGCCTACACCAGCCGGCTCCTGACCCTCTATGCCTCCGATGGTCGGGAGTTGACGCGTACGGTTGAACGCGAGGATGTATCGGCAGCAATCGTGCAATATGCGCCGATATGGGTATCCGGAGATGTTGTTCAGACCGGCGAGCATCGTTTCCAGCCACGGATGACGGTACGCCAGGCGATCGCGTCTGCGGGCGGGCTCCGTCCACCGATTATGACTACCGGCACGCTGCCGCAATACGATCCGATCCCGCTGCAGAGCGACTACATTGCCAGCTGGCTCACATTGGCTGGCCATGCCGTCCGCGCCTGGAGGTTCCGCACCGAGCTCGGCGAGACGGCCGAATTCGACAAGACATCAATTCCAGCCGCACCGGTGCCTGAAGACGCGTTGACGCGCATTCTGGCGACCGAGAAGCAGATTCGTGAGCTTCGGCAGGTGGATTTCGATCGCGAGCGGGCCTTTTTGGACCGGAGCGCGGCTCTTGCTGAGGAGCAGATCAAGTCGCTATCCCAACGCGTCGAACTCGAGACTCAAGGCGAACGCGAGGACACTCAAGTCTACGAGACCGCGAAAGAACTTCTACGGCAAGGCAAACTCACCAATTTGCGGGTAGTGGATGCCCGACGCTCGGTGCTTTTCTCATCCACGCGCCGGCTGCAAACGGAAAGCGAGCTCATGCAGATGCGCAGACGGCTGGACGAGGCGCGCCGGTCGTTGGAAAAGCTCGAGGACCAGCGCCGGCTCGGCATCCATGAAGAACTGCGGTCCATAGATCTGAAACTGGCCGACGAACATGCCCGCCTAAAGAGTCTGCGGGCGAAATTGGACCTCGCTGGCATCGCCGTCCCGCGCGGCCAGGAGGCCAGCCAGGAGGCCAGCCCGGCGGTTACCATTTTTCGCAGGATCGAAATGAAGCCCGTCGCTTTTGAAGCGGGGTATGATGAAGAGGTCGAGCCGGGCGATATCGTGGAAGTCGCGTTACGCCAAGGGTCCTTATCGACGGGCACTGATGTCGGCGCACTTGGCATTGACCGGCCTCAATATGCCCAGAGCGCGAAATAACCTCTCAATCCCTCAAGTTCTACTTGGTCTTCCGGATCGATGCTCGAGCGGGGCGCGGATAGACGAAGAGGCCGAGTCTTCGCTCGGCGATGGCCGCTGTCATTTCATCTCTGCCGCCAACTTGAGTGAGTTCGTCAACCTGCTGGTGTTGGCCGGACCGCTGTCCATTTCCGTGGTCGAAGCGCTTGCGGCAGGACCTTAAGGCTTTGCGATGGCCGCCGACGGCGAGACGCAGCGCTTCGCCAAAGTTTGCGGTCGGACCGAGAGCTCTTCCAACCCCCGTGCCCATCTCGCGGTCGCTTTATTTGCCATCGGTGGCCGCATCGACAACTCGCTCGTCGAGCAAGAGCCTGCTTTCCGGCATTGGGCAATATCTACGTCAAAAGCGGTAACAGTATAAGGGCATTGGCGAATAAGTGTAAATCCATTGTGCTATGTATACAACCCTAGAGATGACCATTGAAACGTCATCGTTGACTTTTTGGGGCTATCCCGGTTGATTGCCCCGCTGCGCGTATGTGGTACCATTTCTTTTTTGACATGAGGAATTATTTGAAAAATTCTCTCCGGAAGGGGGTGCAACGTGAACAAGAAGAAAACGTGGAATTTTGCAATCGTCGAGCCGAACTACATTGTATGCGCAGGGCTGGCACGAATATTTGCACGAACGGCATTCAAAGAACAAATCGAATGCGCCAATATGGCCCAGTTGTGGGAGTTGATAGAAAAGGGTCAGGAAGTCGATTTGTTTTTGATAGACGTGGGGCAAAATATCTGCCGATTTAAAGCGGACGTCGAGAAGCTCAAAACGCAATTTCCAAAGTCATTTGTTGTTCTAATGGCGGACTCTGTTGAGGAAGCTGTAGTCACCCAGGCCGTCCAAGCGGGTGTTCATGGTTTGATTGACAAGGGCATGCGCGTCGAAGCCATGGTGAAATCGCTGGAATTGGTCCTGCTCGGCGAACCTGTTTTCCCTCCCCCCGCTCCGGTCAAGACATCGCTTATCACAAAGGAGTATGTCTTGCCGAAGCACAACCAAAACAATGGTCACAACGGGGATTCAACTCATATAATTTCCCTGGCGCCTAATCTTTCGTCGCGAGAAATTGAAGTATTGATGTCACTTAGTCGGGGAAACTCCAATAAGGAGATTGCCAGGAAGCTCGAGATCTCGGATGCCACCGTGAAGGTACATGTGAAGGCAATCTTGCGGAAGCTTCGGATAAAGAACCGGACCGAGGCGGCCTTGTGGGCAACGAGTGCAGGGCAGCAGACCTCACCGTACCAGCAGTGATTGATATCCGTCCTGATCAAGCCGCCTCAGCAAGCCTTAGAAAAATAAGGGCTATCTAAAAGCCGTCGACACCATATTCTCGTGGCGACGAGCTTTACGGCGGCGAGGGTTTCGGGACGCTTGTCATATCGGGTTGCGATGCCGCGGAATTGTTTGATCCTGTTGAAGAATCGCTCGACGATGTTCCTCTGCCGATAGACCCAGCGCGAGAATACGAAGGAGCCTTGCGGTTTGTCTTCGGCGGGATGTTGGCCCAGGCCTTTCGCGCGGCGGCCTTGGCCCGAATGGCGTTGCTGTCATACCCCTTGTCGGCCAGGAGGATGTCTTCCTTGCCGAGTTCGTTCGTCAGCGCGGCGGCCTCGGTGCAGTCGGCGATCTGTCCGCCGGTCTGGCGCAGGGTAACGGGGCGACCTTCGGCACCGACGAGCGCGTGGATTTTGCTCGTAAGCCCGCCGCGGGAACGTCTCATGCCGCCATCATCTCCATCCCCTTTTTCCCGTGGCCGCATGCTGGTGAACGCGGACACAGGTCGTAGCGCTCGGGATTTCCGCCCTGGGCGAGCCCGTTCGGAACCGCCAGAGGATGCCATTCAGCACTCGCCGATCATCGACCCGAGGAACCCCGCGGGCTTGTTGGGCAACAGCGGCGACAGGATCGACCATTCGTGATCGGTGAGTTCGTAGCGGCGACGCGTCATAGAGGCTCCCTCATTCGGAAATCTTGAATCACGACGGCGAAAAACACCAAGTGATTTTAAGAGTTTACGTCCAAGTAATACCCCTTTTGGAGCGGTCACCCCGCTTGGGTAGCGGCTCCACAAAAGGATGCTCCACAAAGTATGGCTTTGCCGTTCGACTGCCTTCTATCCTTATGCGCAATTGCCGAGGACTGATCGACTGTTAGATTCCTGTCATCGATCTGTCACATCTCTGCAAACGCGGATTTTGAGGCAGTACCGAGTCAACTTCAGGGAGAGATTCGATGAAAGCCGTAATCCAGTGTGGCGGTCAGGGAACGCGCCTGAGACCATACACTATGGTGCTACCCAAGCCGCTGATGCCAGTCCGCTCTCAGCCGGTACTTGAGCTTCTGCTGAAATGGCTTCGACGAAACGACCTGACAGAGGTCTATATCACCACCGGTTATCTCGGCCAGCTGATCAAGAGCTTCTGTGGCGACGGGCGGCGGTGGGACATCCGGATCCGCTATACGGATGAAGCGGCACCCCTGGGGACGATCGGGCCACTCGGCTTGCTGCGCGATGAACTCGACACCAGCTTCCTGGTGATCAATGGGGATGTCATTACCGATCTGAGCCTCGGTGCGTTCGCGCAGTACCATCACAGCACGGGCGGAATACTCACGGTGGCTACCATGCACCGGCAGACTCGAATGGATTTCGGCGTCATCGAGGCACATGACGGGCGGATCACCAGCTTCAAGGAAAAACCGATACTCTCGAACCTTGTGAGCATGGGTGTCTACTGCATGGAGCCCTCGGTGCTTCAATACATTCCTGCTGGCGTCCCATTCGGCTTCGATGATTTGATCCTGTGCCTCCTTCGGCGAGGCGTTCCGACCCACAGCTACATTCACGAGGGCATGTGGCTCGACATTGGCCGGATCGAAGATTTCCAAACCGCTCAGGAGCTTGATTGGGATGTCCAGTCACCACCGTTTGAACGCGTCCACGCAGCCTGAGGCTGTTCTGCTGAATGCGGCCGCCCCGGGCGGAGGTGCCGCAACGGCGCGTGCCGGCAGCGGGGCCGACGATCGCTCAGAGATTTACGTCGCGCGACCAATCTTGGGGCGTCAGGAGCAGGTCGCCGTTTCCGAAGTCTTGGACGACGGCTGGGTCACGATGGGCTCGCGTGTACGCGATTTCGAGCTAGCCTTCGCCGAGCGGCATCGCACGGACGATGCCGTGGCAGTCAGCTCTTGCACCGCCGCACTTCATCTTATCCTCCATGCACTGGGGATAGGGCCAGGCGACGAAGTCCTCGTGCCCTCGCTCACATTCGTGGCGACGGCCAACAGCGTCTTGTATACTGGAGCGTCGCCTGTCTTCGTCGACATCGAGTCGCTCGCCATGCCGCTGATGTCCCTGGAGGACGCTGCGCAAAAGTGCTCCCCGAGAACGAAGGCTGTCATTGTCGTGCACTATGCTGGCTGTGTCGCGCAGCGCAGCGCATGGCGCGAGTTCGCCTCCCGGCGGGGCCTGTTCCTCATTGGGGACGCGGCGCATGCAGTGGGCCTCGAGGACGCCGCAACCTTCGGCGACGCAGCTGCCTTCAGCTTCTACGGCAACAAGAACATGACGACCGCAGAAGGCGGCATGGTGGTGTCGACTCAATCCGACCTTCTGGAGCGAGTCCGACAAATGCGCAGTCATGGGATGACAAGCGGCACATTCCAGCGCCACCATAGTGGCGCGCCGCGCTACGACGTGACCATGCTCGGCTACAATTACCGAATGGACGAACTCCGGGCTGCCATGGGTCTGGTTCAACTCGGTCGCCTGACAGCGTGGAATGAACGCCGGCGCGTCCTGACGGCCAGATATGCAGAAGTTCTGGCAGCCGATTGCCCGACCATCCTCGTCCCCAGCCTGCAGGGTTGCGATTCGGCTCATCACATCATGCCGGTCGTCTTGCCGGCCGAAGCCGACCGCGATCGGATCATCGCTTCCATGAGAAGCGATGGCATCCAAACGAGCATCCATTACCCGCCTGTTCACGACTTTTCTTTCTACAGATCTCAGCTACCCGACCTTCGGCTCCCGAAGACGGAGGAATTCTCTCGTCGCGAGCTGACGCTCCCGCTGCATCCCGGCATGGATGACGGTCACGTCGAGCGCGTAGTCGCCGCTCTGGCCGCTGCTGCGCAGGCATGAAGGACGTCACGAAACAAATGTGAGGAGATACGTAATGAGCCATGACGACCGTCCGCCAGCACGTCTTATCGGCTGGATTGCCCGCTCCCTCGACGTTCTGTTCGCCGCCGTCTGCTTGGCGGTTCTAAGCCCCGTGATGCTGCTGATTGCCGTGGCGATCATCGCGGAGAGCGGCCGTCCGGTGTTCTTCTCGCAGGTGCGCCTTGGACAGGGCGGCAGGCACTTTCAGATTTACAAGTTTCGCAAATTTCGTGCGGACTGCAGCCCCTTCGGCCTTCCATTGACGGTCAATAATGACGGTCGAACGTCCAGAATTGGACGATTACTCGCAAAAACGAAGTTCGACGAGCTCCCGCAACTCTATAACATCCTCCGGGGAGATATGGCCTTTGTCGGCCCGCGGCCAGAGAGCCTCGCTTTTGCCGACTGCTTCGACGACAAGCACCGGGCAATCTTGGACTATAGGCCTGGAATATTCGGTCCCAGCCAGGCAGCGTTTCGCAATGAGGCGAGCCTGTACCCGGTGAATACCGACCTGATTAAGGTTTATCGAGAGGTGATCTTCCCGCTGAAGGCCTGTCTCGATCTCGAATATTACCCGCGTAAGACCATGCTCAAGGACCTAGTGTGGATTGTTCGCGGAGTCATGGCGGTGGCTGGCCTCCATCCAACATTGACCAAGCTTCCGACGCAGCTGCCCACGCTGCGGACCAGCCAGGCGCCTGTGACGGAAGGCGCTCTATCGCCACCTTCGAGCTGGAGCCGCGCGAGGAGGATGCAACTATGAGCTGGGTAACTCCGCAGAGGCCCTTTGAGCAGGGTCCCGCGGACGCGACGCAGGGATCGTCCCACCGGACAGCAGCAACGCCAGTGCCTCGTGAAAAGTGGTGTTCGGGCGCGCTCCTCGGTGCGGAAAGCCCGATCCCCTCGCGAGCATGCAATCCCGGCGCGATTCCATCGCTGTGGGCAAGGACACCGACGGCGCCAAGGCGCAACACCATCATCATCGAGCTTTTCGGGCCAGCTGCTTCCGGGAAGACGACCCTTGCCCGAGCCCTCGAGGCGGCGCTCGATGCTAGGGGCATCGCGGTGCAGCTCGTCGGGAGCTCGCGTCCCGCAGAAAAAGGTTCTGAGCCACCAGGAGCAGGAGCTAGGCCGTCCTCCGCACTGCCCGCAGCCTTGGCCCGCGCCTCGAAAGTCTTCACCGCTCTGGACGCGCTGGTGCCAGGCGTCTCCATCGACCCGCTCGTCGGGCAATTGATGGAGATCCTGCCGCCAAAGAGCTGGACTAGAGCCATCCGGGCTCGACGTTATCTGCGGAATATCTGCGGCTCCTGGAGCGCGGCGCTGACCTCGGACAGCGTCGTCATCTTCGATCAGGGTTTTATGAATTCACTCTGCTCGCTCGCTCTCTTTTCCGGTGCGCTAAGCCAGCATGCCCTGTCGCGAGGACTATCGCTTGTGCCGGCGCCCGATTTGCTCATTCGCGTGGAGACGCCGCGCGAAGTGCTTCAGGCGCGCCTTGAAAAGCGGCTGCGTCGTCAAGGGGTGTTTGAGCGACTGTTCGAGAGCGACATCCAAAGATCGCTTCGGCAGATCGAGATCTCCTCGATGATTGATGATTTGCTGAAAGCGGTCGGCCGGCATTCGATGCGTGTGAGTTGGCGGGACCAAGACACCCTCGCAATGGCCGTTGAGACGATCGCGGACGAAATCATCTTGAAGAAGGGACACGGATCGCGATGACCTGACTTAGCGCGAAATCGCCTTGTACCCGCGACGCTGAATTGAGAATTGACGGAGCAAACAGGGCCGTTTTCATCGGTCGCTTCCGGCACCGCTTGACCGAGCGCAACGCTCACTGCGGAAACAATTGCCGCGGGTGATGCAAGAGCTGCCCCGCCATAGCGGCTTTCGGAGCCGGTTGCAGAAAGGAGAACCAGCTATGGTAGATAAGATCGGCACGGATGCTGGCGAGGACCTCACTGGCGGCGCTGAAAACGATCTGCTCGATGGCAAGGGGGGAAACGACAGGCTTTACGGCAAGGATGGCAATGACATCCTTTATGGCCGGAGTGGGGATGACCTGCTCGACGGCATGGCCGGCGCGGACGCCATGTACGGCGGAGCAGGCAACGACCGCTACAGGATCGATAATGTCGGCGATGTGATCAGCGAGGATGAAAACAACGACGGCATCGATGATGGCGGAATCGACCTGGTCGAGAGTTCCGTCACGTTCACCCTTCCCAAGTTCTTTGAAAACCTGACGCTGACGGGAACGGACGCCGTCAACGCAACAGGCAATGAACTCAACAACAAGATCAAGGGAAATGCCGCTGCGAACGTCCTGACTGGAGACGGGGGAAAAGATATACTTACTGGCGGTGGCGGCGCCGACACGTTCCTATTCGGTCCAGCTGCGGTCAGTAGCACGGACCGGGTGGTGGACTTCGACGCGGACGACCGACTTGGATTCTTCGCCGCCGATTACGGCCTGAGCGAGGGCAGCGGTCTGACCAATGGGAAACTGTCGAGCGACTACTTTACCATTGTGAGTTCCGGCAATCAGGCGAGCACGTCTCACGGGCAGTTCATCTACTCGAGTGGGACTCGGACTTTGATGTGGGACGGAGATGGTGCCGGCGGCGCCGCCGGGATCGCGATCGCCACCTTCGATACGGATATTGCAAGCCTCCTGAGCGCCGACCGCTTCACGATTTCCGGGTCTGGCGGTTCAGCACCACCGCCGCAGATATCGATCACGGACGGAGCGCCCAACCCGCAGACGGAAGGCAGCACGGCCACGATCAAGTTCATGATCACGCTGTCGGAGGCGGCGTCCGAGGCGGTGCGCATCGTCTACAGTACGCAAGACGGCACGGCGACAGCCAGTGAGGACTTCGTGGGCGTGAGTGGTGGCGTGGTCGAGATCCCGGCCGGGCAGACAAGCGTCGAAGTCACCATCAATCTGCGCGACGACACCATCGTGGAGAATGCCGAGTCCTTCAAGGTCCTGATCAACTCGGCAAAGCTCGTCACGAGCGGCACGGCGCTCACCCTTGCCGATTCCTCGGGAACGGGCAGTATCGCCGACAATGATGCCAGCCCGCCTCCGAATCCGACCGTGGTCAACATCACGGACGGAGCGCCCAACCCGCAGACGGAAGGCAGCACGGCCACGATCAAATTCATGATCACGCTGTCGGAGGCGGCGTCCGAGGCGGTGCGCATCACCTACAGTACGCAAGACGGCACGGCGACAGCCGGTGAGGACTTCGTGGGTGTGAGCGGTGGCGTGGTCGACATCCCGGCCGGGCAGACAAGCGTCGAAGTCACCATCAATCTGCGCGACGACACCATCGTGGAGAATACCGAGACCTTCAAGGTTCTGATCAACTCGGCAAAGCTCGTCACGAGCGGCACGGCGCTCACCCTTGCCGATTCCTCGGGAACGGGCAGTATCGCCGACAATGATGTCAGCCCGCCTTCGAATCCGACCGTGGTCAACATCATCGATACCAGCATCAAGGCAGGCGGGATCAACAGTTCGGATCCGTCAGGGCTGGCCTATGTGCCGGGCCAGGGCCTCTTCCTTTCCGATTCGGAAGTGGATGAGAGTCCATTTTTCCGCGCGAACAATCTGTTCCAGATCAGCACGAGTGGTGTCCTGGAGAACTCCCTCAGCCTTGCAGCCTTCACGAAGGAGCCGACGGGGCTGGCATTCAACCCGGTCACCGGTCATTTGCTCATCACGGACGATGACAAGTACTCGATCTACTGGGTCGATCCGAAGAACCCGACAGCGAGGCTCGGGACCGCCTCGGCAAAGTCCCTCAACTGTGACGATCCGGAGGACGTCGCCGTCAACCCGAACAATGGCAACGTGTTCATTGTCAACGGGACTTCCCATACGATCGTCGAGATCGACAAGGCATTCAGCCAGGTTCTCTCCAGGATCACTCTTCCCGTGGAAATCAAGGATCCGGAGGCGCTGGCCTATGACGCCCAGCACAACGTGTTCTTCGTGGGCGGCGGCTTCAGCAAGAATATCTGGGTTGTCGATCACGGCGGCAACATCCTGCAGACCATCGACCTTCTTAAGGATTACCGTAACCCGATTGGCGACACCAGCGCCAAGATCAAGGACCTGGAATTCGCGCCGAGCAGTGATCCCAATGACGATCCGGGTAAGATGAATCTCTATGTCGCCGACTACGGGAACAGCCATGTGAATGACGGGCGCGTGATCGAAATCGACTTGGGCAATGATTGGCTCATTGTCGCTTAGCACTTCAGTTGCGGCTGTCGTGAGCTTTGCGCCATTGCCTGGTGCGCTCGGCACTGCAGCGCCGCGCGTCTTATCAAACGCGCAAAATTCGCGGTAGCACTTTGAATTGGCGCAATGTCTGTCTCCTTAAATCGAGAGCGATTTAAGGAGACATGCAATAGGCGGGCCAGGCGACCACGGCAGCCAGCGGCATGGCGGCGGTGGCAAACCCCGGCAGGGCATGCGTGGCGGTGAGACAAGTGAGCGACCTGCGTTCCTTAGTCTCCTCGTCGCACCGCACGAGCTGCGCAATGCCAGGTCCAACCGCATCGCCCGTCAGGTCACGAAGGCCACGCCGCATCTGCGCAATGGCGAAGCAATGGCGCTGGAAGCCATTGCCCTCGTAAAGCGGCGAGGGCCAAGCCTATCACGTCAGATAGCTCAACTCGGGGCGAACCCGCCCGGCTGCGATTCGGTAGCGCCACCACTCGATCGTCTTTTCGAGGCCGCTGTCGAGCGTTTCGCGAGGCGCCCAGCCCGTCAACTCTCGCAAACGATCCGAGTCGGCGATTAGGGCCATCACTTCCGATGCAGCCGGCCGCTTGCGAACGTCTTCCGCGATTATCGGTTTGGCGGGCCCAGCCACTAGTTCGCGAATGCGTTCGACGGTCTCAGAAATGGTAACTGCAAACCCCGAGCCTGCATTATAAGCGGCACCCCATTCCAGCTGTTCCGCTCGGCCGATGGCTAGAAACGCACTGACAGTATCGTCAACGAAATTGAAATCTCGTATCGGGCTAAGGTCACCAATCCGGATCTCTTTCGATTCCGGCTGGAGGGCCTGCCGGATGATTGTCGGGATGACGGCGCGCTCGCTTTGACGCGGCCCGTAAGTGTTGAAGGGGCGCATGATGACGGCGGGCGTCTCGAATGATCGGGCATAGGCCTCTACCATCTTGTCCGCACCAATCTTGCTGGCGGAATAGGGTGACTGACCTTGAAGTGGGTGTTCTTCGGTGATTGGTGTGAACAGCGCGGTGCCGTAGACTTCGGAGGTGGACGTGTGGACTATCCGGCCGACCCCGCCTGCGCGACAAGCTTCGAGCACGTTCACCGTGCCCGTTATGTTGGTGTCCACATAGGATTGCGGCGCACTATAGCTGTACGGGATCGCGATCAACGCGGCGAGGTGAAATACGACATCTGCGCCGTCGACCAGCTTGCGCACGAAATGGGAGTCGCGGACATCGCCAGCCACGAGATTCATGGCTTGGCGAAGCTCGGCGGGGGTATCATCTAGCCACCCCCTTTGCCCGAAAGAGTTGTAGAGACTGAGCGCGGTGACCTTTGCACCCTGACGTACCAAGCTCTCCGCCAGATGCGAACCAATGAATCCATCGGCTCCAGTGATCACCGTCTTTAGTCCGTCGTAGCGCGTATCGATAGCCATGGCACTCAGTTCCCCATCGTTGCGTTATTTCTGCTTGAACCCGCGAAGTTCAAGATGGCGGCGTACCCACGGAGGCGACAGGGGATTGCCACCGAGGCCCCCACTTCCATTCACGAATCCGAAAGCACAGAATCATAAACAGCAGTTGTCTCCGCCACCAGGCGGTCGAGGGAGAAGCGCTTCTCGTACCAAGCCCGTCCGGCCTCTCCCATCTGGCGACGATACAGTGGAGCCGCAATAAGCAAGCGCAGACGGTCGCGGAGGACATCAATATTTCCCCGCGGTACAACGAATCCGGTCTCGCTCTCGCGAACCGACTCGCGCACTCCTCCAACGTCTGACGCAATCACGGGCAGCCCCGCTCGCATAGCCTCGAGGATCGAGCGCGGGAATCCCTCCCAATTGGAAGCGAGCACAAATATCTGCCCATCCGCCAAACGCTCTGCCACATCCTGCCGATAACCCGCAAAGCGAACGCGCGACGCGATCCCCAGCGAGGCGGCAAGCCCCTCGACAGAGGAGAGCAAGGGCCCGTCACCAACCAGCTCCAGCTGCCAATCGAGGTCCGTTAACTGCGCAAGAGCGCGCAAGAGCGTCGCATGGTCTTTTTGCCAGGCCATGCGTGCCACCATTACAATCTTGGGTGGCGATCTTTCCGGTCGGGCGCGAAGCGATTCCTTGACGTCGGGCATGGCATTCGGAATTGCCACGAGCCGATCTTTGCGAGTCAGGAAGCTCCGTTCGGCGGCACTGAAGTCAGATTCACATACCGTGATGATACGAGACGCAAGCGGGGCTGCGGCCCATTCGACCAGCCAAAAAATAACACGCTGGATCCATGGATGCCCCTTCGTGAAACCCCAGCCGTGGGCGGTAAACAGAGCCGGAATACCAAGACTGTATGCGGCAATCCGACCAAGCAGGCCCGCAGTGGTAGAGTGCGTCGATACGATGTCGGGGCGAAGCTGACGTAATAGTTCTCGGATCTCAAGTACAGCTTTCACGGCCTGGAAGGGCCCCACGCTGCGATGCAGGTTTTGTATGCAATGAATGGGAATTCCACACTCTCTGAGGTGATTGGCAAACCGACCGTCGCGACCAGCCAAAATCGTCACCTCCGCACCTCTGGAACGAAGCGCAGTGGATAGATCGCGCACGTGAATGTGTGCCCCCCCGATTTCGTCTCCGCGCGAAATCACGAAAACGATCCGTAGACGATGGTCGACCTGCTCGGTCGTCCGCTGTTCGTGTGACGTTAGAATAGACATCGGCACCCCCGGCCACAGCTACAGTTAGACACTACTCCACAGAGCCTGCATCACGGCTTTCACCGTATCCTCGAGCGGCTGGTCCGTATCGACGGAAATCACGCGCGAATTGGGGAACTCAGTCTCCATCTCGATCTTTCTGCGCCTCTTTACGGCTGCGGGATCGGGTCCTTCTTTCTTAATGCGAACCGCGTCCCTTCTCAGCGACGTCTCGATCGGCGCAGTTAAACGGATGACAAGCGTCGGCTGCGGGAGCCCGGTGTAGAGCGCCCGCTCGCGCCTCATCAGCCACTGCTTCGGGCCACGTCCGCACCGCGCAAGCGCCTCATCATCGAACCGACTGCTGTCGACCGCGCCAAGGGTTGCGGAAGGGTAACGATCGGCAATCACAATCGACCCCGCGGCGGCATAGCGCCAGCAACGGCTCAGAAGCGCGCGGCGGTCGTGGGCCAGAACAGTGAGCCACAGAGTATTCAGCAAAGAAGGCGGCACGTTTTGCTTCTGCTCACGTTCCGCACGCGCGCTGGATCGGTGACCGGGCAGGATCCGCCGGGCCAAAGGAAGGATGAGGCGCGGGAGGAGCGAAACGAACGTCGCGGGAGGTTTGCCGACATGGACGGCGCGGACATCGAAATGATGGCCCAGAATGCGGGCGGAGGCCAGACTCAAGGTGGATTTTCCCGTGCCCATGGGACCGACAAAAGCGATTACGAGCCCTGCCGCCGTAGGGATAAGCCTGCGGCGACGCCTCAGCAGCAACAGTAGGACACGTTGCATGCGTGACAGCGCTTCCGAGAGTGTGTTGAGCCGTCGCCAGCCACGGAGCTGGCCCGCTACCTGACGACCAAGCAGGATTCGGCGAACCATGGCCCGCGGCTCGGCGATGGCTTCGATCAGGTCATGAAGAAGCGAAACAGGCGCACCCGGAAACCAGGCCGTCCAGAGCTCCTCGGCCTTGTCACTGTTCGCGCTTGCACAGAGCCATTTCAGCTCCTGCAGCACGAGGTCGTAGTGGCGCTGAAGCAAAAACAGCTCCGCAAGACTGGTATGCTTGAGCGCAATTCGGAGCGCAAAGAGCACCAGTTCGGCCTCGACCGTGGGGACAGGAACGCCGTGCAAGCGACGCGTATTGGCCAGTAGCGCCGATTCCACCGGGAGATGGTAGGCCTTGACCAGACTGTCACCGGTGACGATCTGGAAATAGGCGTGCACGTGGAGCAGCTGCGGCGCATCGGGGTCCAGAGCAAAGGCGTGGAAGACACCGGGATGTCCGGCCCCGTTCGCTGAGACCGCGAGCTTGAACCCGCTTTCGACCAGCGCGGTTTGGAAGCCGGCGGCGTCCTGGCGGTCGATGAGCAGGTCGAGATCCCCTTCGCCCGCAAGGCTCTCGCCAAGCCGCAGATTGCTCTTCCAGTGGCAGTACCGCAGCCCCATACGGTCCAGCGAGGCGAGCAGGCGACGTATCGGCTCCTTCGGTGGGGGGAGGGCCGACGTTGTTTCGGGGCCGGCTGCTCCAGCGAGATAGGCTTTAGGCTGCATGGACGTCAAATGACGGCGACTGAACATCCTCAATCGAGCTCCTGGGCGGTGTGGAAATCGTCTATCCGGCCAAATTCGAGCCAGACGGCAGCAACTCGAGCACCGGCTGTGATTGAACCGGCACCAGCGGCATCGGGAGGACCATGGTATACGGGCGCAGGCGAGTTCCCTGACCGCCACATCGCATTACGGCTTTCATCAATGGACTCCCTCCGCTCAACAGGCCGATGCCACAGCTCCGAAACCCGCCTCTGAGGCGAGTTTGACCCCTTGCCGTTTCCAATCTAGCGCGCCGGCTAACGATCAACTTAATGCTAATAAGGGTGAGAAGGTTTTTCCGGCAGGAAGCTGGCTTTGGCAAACCTGAATACCCAAGAAGAGTGCCGCTCACTAAGCCCGAATGTAAGCATGAAGTATTGGCGGAGCAGGCAAGACGCACTCGACACGATCCCGTACACCGCCTACAGCGCCGCGCGTCTTATCAAACGCGCAAAAGGTCGCTGTAGATGCACGGCGCTGTAGTGGCACCACGAGTGCAATTTGGTGGATGGCGCCGGGGAAGCAGACGGGACGGGCGTCTGGGGCCGTAAATCGTCGTTGGCAGCGCTGCGAGCGAATATTCGTCAGTTGATTTAGGCTCGGGTGCGAGGGGCGCTGGGGCTGATGTCGAGCGGTCGCGCACTCGTCAACTTTCGCGGTGCGACTGAGTGCATGGCCGCGAGACCGAGCACGACCGAGAACCAGAAAATCGGGTGACGAACAACCAGGTGAAAGTTGGAATATACGAACAGCGAGAAAATCAGACTTGCCACCGCTGTGAGCCCAGCCCGGTAGGCAGCGATGAGTGCCACCGTAATGATCCAGAAAAAGATCAGCATAGCTAGGATGCCGCCCTGAGTGATCAAGTCGAGGGCAGTGTTATGCGCTTCTGCTTTTTCAGGGGGCGGTAGTTTCGTCCGCTTTCCGAGAAGATGCGGGCCTGGTCCGAGGCCCAACATTCCTGATTTCAGGCCAATATCCACCGCTTCACTCCAGAGTCGAAATCGATCTTCAGCTTGATCATTTTCTGACATGGTCTCGACGATCGCTTGGCGCGCATTCTCCGCGATCTTCGGAGTGAACGGGGTTACGGACGCAAGCAGCAATGGAAGTGACAGGATCATCAGACAGGCGACGGTCATGACCAGAGACGGGTGACGCTCGGCGCGCATGAACCTGATTAGAAACTTGCTCCCCACGAAAAGCGGTACCGCAAAGCCAATGGCCACGGTAAACGAGTCACTTCGGGTCAGAATTCCGGCAATGAAAGGAGGGACCATGCAGCTAAGCGCGAAAATTTTGGTGTGCGGGCGAGCCGCCGCTTCTGCCCTTTGAAGCGACAGCAGCACAAGGACAGTGCATAGAAGACCAAATTGGTTTGGATTCATTGACCAGCCAATGAACCGGTTCCACTCCCAAAAGCCAAGGCCTGGCATGGGAACCATGCCATAGCCGCCGGCGATTAACAGAATGACCGCGACGGCGCCGCCGACCGAGAATGTCCACGCCACGCGGTGAAGCCGCCAAGCAGGGAGAATGACTAAGAGAAGCGACAAAATAGCCACGAAGGCGTAAGCTTGTCCGGTGTGCAGGACGCCCGATGGATAGATATTGTCTGTGGCCAATCCCAAAAGCAAACCTATGCTCTGGGCGAAGGTGAACACCGCCCAGAATAGCAGCATATGGGAAAGGGGCCTTGTAAGCGCCGGAGCGCCCCGATAGGCGAGGTCAGCCAGCGCTCCAATAATCCATATCGTGAGCAGCGCTTCGCCGGCTCCCCAAGGCGTGCCGGGCAGACGGAGCTGCGTCGCAGTCGACAACAACAGTCCAAATGCGAGCAGTCTATCATTAATCATTGACACGACCTGATTAGACCAAACCCAAAGCAGCAAGTGCCCGCCCTTTGACCTGCGGGCGCACGAGCCGACGGCCCGATCTTCTCACATTCGCCTCGGTCTGGAATGTGCAAATTGGATACTGACGACGCCCAAAAAGGGCTAGGCCGCAACGCTGCTTACCCACTAAGGGGGTATTTACATCCACAACGCTGCGCCAGCATTTTAATGGGAGTGTTGCAGCAACCCCTAAAGACCGCCGGAGGCCACAATGAACCCAGGCAAGCCCAGATTGCTGGGATTGATTTTGTTGACGGGCTCGATCTTGGCGCTGTCGGTCAGCGGCAAGGTGCTTGCCTTCGACAATCTGGCGGACACACGGGTGGTCGCGGTGCCAGAGATGGCTGCCCCTGGCTATCTCGAGCGGAGCACCGATCCAGTATTTGGTACTCCTTTCGTTCGAGTGACGGATCCGGGCAAGGAGCTCATGACGGGCATCGCGTGTGATCCGGCCTTTTGCAGGCATCGCTATTCCAGCGCGCAGGCATGGAATGCCGATCAGAGTCTGCTGGTTGTCCAAAAAGGCTGTCCGGGGCTGTGCTTTCTGGACGGGCAGAACTATCGGCCGCTGTTCCAGCGCCGCCCGTCCGGTGTGTGCGAATGGCACCCGACAGATCCTGAGCAAATGATCTGCGTCAGCAATACTGAGATATTTCGCTGGATAGTGCGCAGCGATGAGCGGATGACGATCTATGCTCCCACAGAGTACCGAAAACTGGAATTCGGCCCCGGGAAGAACAACCTTTCGCGCAATGGTGATCGACTGGTGATCCGGGCTGTCAAACCGTCTGGCGAACGGGTCGCCTTTGCATACGACATACGATCGGCGACAAAATACCCCGATATCCAGCTTGATCATGAGGGCACCAACAACTACTGCACCATTTCGCCTTCGGGCCAGTACATCTTCTGCCATGAAGACATGCCTGACGGCAGTGACATCGCCGACATCTTCAGTTTTGACGGCCATCCGATCCAGCACTGGCCTGAGCATCATCGACCTGGCCACGGCGACATGACGATCGACAGCGACGGCAGCGATGTCTATGTCGGAATAAGCAAGAGCGAGCCGGACAAATATCAAGTCATCAAGAGGCGCCTCTCAGACGGTAAGGTGACGGTCCTGACACCGCCCGGCTTTGCGCAGCACGCATCAGCCCGCAGCATCAACCGGCCGGGCTGGGTATTCCTGACATACAGCGGCTCACACGAGCGGGCAGGGCGAAGCGGAACGACGCCCTTGTATGGGGAAATCGTCGCATTAAAAATTGACGGAAGGGGCGAAATCCGGCGTATCGTCCATCATCGAAGTGTGAAACACGACTATCTGAGCGAGGCGCATGCATCGCCTTCACCTGATGGCTCGCAGATCATTTGGGCGAGCAATTGGGGGCAACCCGGTGGACCTGTTGCGGCTTACGTTGCCCGGCTTACCTGGCCAGAAACGATCACGGCAGATCACTTGTCCCCCCCTGTTCCCAAGAAGGAAACGCGTCTTGACGAGTGACCGGCGAGGCTTGGCAGCGCGCAGCGCGATTGGCCTGATGTGGACTGGCCTTTCTATGGGCGGGCTAGCCGTTGCGGAACTCGTCGCCCTCATCGTTTTGGCCAGATTGCTTGCTCCGAGTGAGTTTGGGCTCTATGCCGCAGCGCTGGTCGTCATTAATTTTTCCGCAATATTCGAAGGTCTGGGCGTCGCTCAGGCGATTGTGCAGCGACCTGTTGTGGAAGAATCCCATCTACGTGTTGGGTTCACAATGTCGCTCATTTTCAGCCTTTCCATGGCTGGGCTCGTCTGGTGGGCAGCGCCAACTATCGCGGACCTGTTCCGCTTAACCGAACTTGCTCCCGTGGTGCGCGCGGCCTGCGCCGTATTCCTGTGTCGTGGAATATCGATGGTGGCGCAGGCCTCGGCCCAGCGCGCGTTGCGGTTTCGGTGGCTCGCGGGTATCGAGGCGGGCGCCTTTGCGATCGGGTTCGTTCTCGTCGGTCCCCTATTAGCCTGGCGGGGGCTTGGGATCTGGGCCCTTATTGGCGCCCTGGTGTGCCAGCATTTCGTGCGCATGCTTGCGCTGCTCATCGGACAGCCGCACCCGAAACGGCTTCTGCTGGAACGACGCGCGATCGGACACCTGCTCTATTTTGGAGGTGGCTTTACCATCGCTCGCATATTCAATTACCTGGCCGGTCAGGCCGACAAAGCGGTCGTAGGGCGTTGGCTAGGAGCTGAGTCGCTGGGGCTGTATGCGCTCGCATCGCAGCTGATGACAGCACCCGCAGTCATTGTTGGCCAGACCCTCGATATGGTCTTGTTTCCGACGATGGCGCTGATCCAGCAGGAGCCGGCGCGATTGGCACGCGCATTTCGCGGCGCAGTCGCGTCCTGTGCATTGCTTGTGCTTCCCGCCAGCGTGGTGGTAATGGCTGTCCTGCCGGAACTGGTACAGGTGCTGCTCGGCCCGGGATGGGAGAACGCGGTACTCCCGCTTCAGATCCTGGCGGCGGGAATGCTATTCCGCACCAGTTACAAGCTCAGTGATTCGATTACCCGGGCAACCGGGGCCGTATACGCCCGCGCGTGGCGGCAAGCCGTTTTCGCCTTCGCAGTCGGGGCCGGCTCATTCATCGGGCAACATTGGGGTGTGACAGGAGTGGCGCTTGGGGCCGTCATAGCGGTGGCGAGCAACTTCCTTCTCATGGCGCAGCTCAGCCTCCGCCTTACGGGACTTAAGTGGTCGGACTTTGCCGTCGCGCACCTACCCGGCGTGGCGCTAGCGGTCACGGTAGGAGGCGGCGCCTGGATGTTTGCGAATTTATTGCGAGAACTTCACACGCCGCCGCTCTCCCTGCTGGGAATGATCGTGCTTACCACGGCCCCTGCCAGCGCGCTGTTGTGCTGGTGCGCACCAGCGTTGTTCCTTGGTCACGAT
Organism: Ensifer sp. Root278; assembly: GCF_001429285.1. GTDB lineage: Bacteria > Pseudomonadota > Alphaproteobacteria > Rhizobiales > Rhizobiaceae > Ensifer. The sequence continues at coordinate 63,076 of NZ_LMJJ01000013.1, read as the reverse complement.
GGCAGGTCGGCATTGCAAGTCCTCATGAGCCTTGCCCCAGCTTGGCTCCAGCGCCGCCCAACATAGCGGCGGGGCGGCAAGGCGGGTAGGAGGCCCCCCATGCCTGTCACCCTTCAGGACTAGTCCTGATTTGAAATGGGGCCGCTTTGCCTCATTTCCTATCATGCCTGGGTCCCCACTCGGCTGGCCTGCGGCGCTTTAAATGCTTGGCCGCTTTGACGGGCCCGACCAGCATGACAACAGTCCCCTCGGACACATTAGCGATGTGGCGATCGGGCCTGCCAAGAGAGATTTCAAGTGACTAGATTCAGCGATGTGGAATCCTTCAGTTTAGACGTCACGAGCGACTCGCCTCGTCAGTTGCCGACATCCACGACCTTGGTGAGGACCACCGAAACCTCGACCTAGTCGACGCGCAGCACCGACTCTTCAGGCGTTACCTACATCGCCAACCCACTGCTGATCATGGGGCGCTGCTGAGCCCGCTTACCGCCTTCGCCTTTTCCGATGACCCGACCGGTGTCGCCTACAACCCGATCAACAAACACCTCTACTTCTCCGATGACGCCGGCACGAGGGCCTTGTACGAACTCGATCCGGGTCCGAACGGCCTATTCGACGGAGTCGTCGACATAGAGCCACTCGCGCACATTGGCGCCGGTTGTGACGTCATCTGGTCGCTGCACGATCACCATGACAGGCGTCTTCTGGGTATTCGGTAGACCTTTTTCGGCCTCGCAGCATCAGCCACATGCCCTTCAGCCAGACACGCAGAGGAAGCTTTGTGGAATGCAGCGGTGTGTGTGTCGTCACCGTAAACTGGAACCGACATCCGCCGCTGGAACATTGATAGAGACCCGGATGCGCACGCCGCTTGCCCATATCGCGCCCGGCGATCGCGATCGAGCGCTTGTAGCCACAGGCAGGGCAAACTCTTCCGGCCGGCCACACCATGCTTTCCAGCAATCGCCGACACTGCGCCTCATCGCGAAAGGCCACGATCATATCTTCCGCCGTCCGAATGTTGGTAAGCGCTGCAAGCATCGTTTCCGACATTCTCATCTCCTTCGGATCATGCCCGAAGAATCGCATGGAAGTCGTTGGCTATCAAGGTTATTGCTATTTTTGGTTGATAAAGGCCGCGTGTTTGAGGGAAACAATTCTTGTTCCGACCTCTACTACGCAAGTAGCATATATAATACTAATTTCACCGCAGTATCGTGTAATCTACTTCTTTTTTCACTCGCAGCGCCCCAATTTGTATGTGTTCTGTCGCCAGCCTTTGTAGTACGCTATTCTTTAGGCAGTAGAGTACCGCCGAGAATTTCTGCGGTAGTTTGGCTTGGCGTATTCGCCGAGTATTCCTTTAATCCGTTAGTACAAGCCGAGGGCGATTGGCAGTACTGTTGCGCGGCGACGATAATATTTAAGGCGGAGGGCAGTATAACCACTATCTCCAAGATCCCGGGAGCAAGGCGTATGAAAGAAAATGATATTGACTATCCCCCATTCAATGAGCTTATCGGCGCTGTCAGCGTGCGTGCGGAACCTCAACGGGAGCGCCTGCTTGTGATAATCGACACCCGTGCGCTCGATCGACAATGCCTCGCGCAGAGCATTGTTGCTCACAAGACGGACCTGCTCGTGTTGGCCTTTGGATCAATTGAGGAATGGAGGCAGAATCGCGGGCAATACCCGCCATTGTCGGCGATTCTCTTGAATATCGGGGGCAGAAATATTGCCGAGCGGGATGTGGCCGAGGAGATCCGCCGGCTCTCGTCCGAATTCGCGTCGACGCCGGTCATCGTGCTGGCCGATACGGACGAACTCGCGCAGATCATGAAAGCCCTCGAATGCGGCGCGAAGGGCTATATCCCTTCCTCGGTCACGATAGATGTCTGCATCGAAGCGATCTATCTTGCTCTCGTTGGCGGGGTCTTCGTTCCCGCCAGCTGTCTGTTCGCAATGCACCAGCTGTTCGAGTCGAGCAACACGGTCCCACACCCGCTGGCGGGTATGTTCACTTCCCGCCAAGCCGAAGTGGTCGAGGCGCTGCGGCGCGGCAAGGCCAATAAGATCATTGCCTATGAACTCAACCTGCGCGAAAGCACCGTCAAGGTTCATATCCGCAACATTATGAAGAAGGTCAAGGCGACAAACAGGACCGAAGTCGCCTACAAGTTAAACGATCTGTTGCCCAACGATCGAAGCGTGGAACGCGATCCGCAGCACCGCACGACCAGCGAACCCGATCAGCCTACATCTTCGGCGCCATCTGCCCGAAGCTTGGGAAAGCGGCAGCGCTGGTCATGCCATGGTGCGACACCTACGCCATGACACAGCATTTGGCCGAAATTGCCCGTCATGTCGCCGACGATGCGTATGCCGTCCTCATCATGGATCAGGCTGGTTGGCATATGTCCAACACTCTCGTCGTACCAGACCGTGCCGCCGGCAACCATGATTCCCTTGTCGATTGCGAGCCGCGTCGGTGGCGAGACCGCGGCCACCGCGGCACCGTTCGCTTCCCTGATGGCAGGGGCCTCGAAATAGGGCCCATCTGCACGGTATAGGCGAGACCCATCCTCTGCATCCGGTCGAGCGTCCGTTCCGATCCGGTGTTGGGCGATCGACCAGCGCAAGTCGTTGAACGGATGCGTCTTGTGCACCGCTTCGAAGACGTCGAGGATCGCGTTTGCGGCGTCATCGGTATAGGCATGGATCTCGATGGGGATGCGCCGTTCTGCGGCGAAAAGCGCGACTTTCATGAGTTCTTCGCGCGCCTCCTTTGGTAGCCCGGCCCCATCTGCACGCCGTCGTTATCCGCGGGCGTCGGGGCAATCTGAGGGAGTGGAGCGATTGAGACGGAGCCCATCGCTCAAATGCTTCCGATGCCGCGCAGAAAATCCACGTCGAATTGGACGATAGTTCACCAAAAGAGCACGGTGAGAACCTCACTGGCACCGAGGCAGCACGCTACGAATCTGAGGGCAGGAAGAGGAACCCGCCAGAAGAACCAAGGGAGCGAGAAATGATTCACGCCGATGACGGCTCACCTGTCCCAGGAGCAGCGATTGATGCGCGACAGTTGCCGCGCGTTCGTCGACGACGCAGTGACGCCTTTCATTCGATCGAACTGGCAGCGCGAATGGGACATGAGCCCGGGCGAGCGACTGCCGCGCTCGATCCTCGAGGGAGCCGAAACGATCGGCATCCGCACGATCGATGTCGCGCTCTACCAGGGCGAGGCATGCACGTCGACGTCACGCATACTCGTGCACGATGCGCTGCATGACGAGTTCCTCGAGCGTTTTGCACGTGCGACCGAGAAGCTGGTCGTCGGTGACGGCCTTGACCCCGCGACAGATATTGGGGCCATGGTCGATGCGAAGCACCGCGACAAGGTGCTGGCCTATCTCGATATCGCGCTGAAGGAAGGAGCCCGCCTAGTCACCCAGGGTAAACTTCCGACCGAGGAACGCCTGAAAGGCGGCTACTGGGTCGCCCCCACGGTCCTTGCCGATGTGACGCCCGACCTGCGCGCGAAGAGATGTTCGGCCCGATCGCCAGCATCATGCGGTTTTCTACCGAGGAAGAAGCAATCCGCATCGCCAATGACAGCGAGTACGGCCTGACGGCGGCAATCTGCACGACCGACGAAGCCCACGCCGGCAAGAGTGCGGCCAGGCTCGAAGCCGGCATGATCTTCGTCAACAACTACATGGCCGCGCCTTCCTCGGCTCCCCCTTCGGCGGTCAGAAGGGAAGCGGCTTTGGAAGGGAAAACGCCGCGGAAACTCTGCGGGAGTTTACGCGCTCCAAGAATGTGCGGTTCCCCTCGGGCAGAGGCACCATTCCGATCTGGCCGCCGAGGGACTGAGCTCTCCCTGAACCAGACATTGAACACGGTGACGGAGCCGGGCTTTCGGGCCCCGTCGCTCCATCGCGCGGATATTGCTGCTGCGTCAGAGCGCGCGACCGCCATCCACCTGGATGATATGACCGGTGGAAAAACCGAGCAACGTCGCACAGGCCAGGATGGCCGCAGCAATATCGTCGACCTCGCCGATGCGGGCGAGCGGGGTCGAGGCCGCGACCTTCTCATTGAAGCCCGAACCCCGCCCAGAAACGAATTGCGTGTCGACGACGCCGGGAGAAACGGCAAGCACCCTGACCTCCGGCGCCAGCACGCGGGCGAGGGGCTCGGTCATGACGTCGATACCAGCCTTGGCTGCGCAATAGGCGATATTCGACCCTATGCCGGTGAAGGCTGCGATCGACGAGATGGAGACGACGAGCCCATCGCCGGACTTTTTCAACAGAGGGGCGAAGGCCCGGATGGCTGCGAACTGGCTTCGCCAATTTACCTTGAAAATGTCGTCGATCAGTTCGTCGGTCAGTGCATCGAGATCCCGGGGGGCGATTGGCTTGGTGAAACCGGCCGCATTGACGAGGATATCGAGCCGGCCGAATTTCTGTTCGATGGTGCTGGCGAGGCCGCTAAGGGCGCTGGAATCCGTGATGTCGGCGGCGTAGCGCGCGTGACGTTCCGCGTTTGCAAAGGAAAAATGCGCCGCATCCGCGCTCAAGACGCTCTGTTCGCTCGGCGTATGGGTGATGAGAACCGTTGCGCCTGCCTCCGCAAACAGGCGCCCTGTCGCGGCGCCGATCGCACCGTTTCCGCCGATAAGGAGAACTGTCTTTCCAACCAAGGACCGCGGATACGCCATAAGGCTTGAGCCTGGAGAGGAGAGGGGCTCTCCAATGAAATCCGACACTGTTGACAACCAGCGCGCGACCGTTCGGCAGGGAACGATTGTCAGCGACTTCGCGCAGCTACCGGCCCTGTGCTGTCGCGCTCCATGAGTTCCACCGGCAACACGGTCTCCAAGGGGATATCGTCGTCTGCGCCGGAATTCATCAGGCGCAGCAAGATCGACGCGGCGGTGATGCCGGCATCGTATTGCTGGATCCTGACAGTTGTCAGCCGTGGACGCGCCAGATGGAGGAATGGCATGTCGTTGAAACCACTGACGGAAATGTCCGACGGGCAATCGAGGCCATTCTCTCGCAGAACGTCGATGCAGCCGAGCGCCAGGCGGTCGTTTGCGCAGAGCACGGCCGTGAAATCGTGCCCGGAAGCAAGCAGGTCGCGCGTGCAGCGGGCGCCTTCGTCTTCGTCGAAGCGTATGGCGGTAACGATGAGTTCCGGATCGAAGTCAATCGACATTCTCTCGGCGGCGCTGCGAAACGCCGCGAGGCGCAGCTGGCCGGTCGAGAGATCCTGCGGTCCGGCAAGATGCGCGATCCGCCGGTGGCCGAGCTTCGTCAGGTGGCGCAGCATCTCGCAGATGCCCATGTCCTCGTCATTGATGACGTAGGGGATGTTCGAACGTTCCACGCGTCTGTTCAGCGTCACCACCGAGAGACCATCCTGGGCGGCTTTGGCAATTGAGGGATCGCTTCTGAGCACCGCCGCGTGAATGAGGCCGTCGACGCCTCGGTCCCTGAGCACTTCGAGAAGACGAATTTCGCGCTCGCGTTCGCTATCGGTGTTGACGATGATCGACGCGTATCCGAGCGGTTCCAGAACGCTTTCGATTCCGCGCAGGATCGGCGGGAAGATGGGGTTGGTGATGTCGGGGATGACCACGCCGACCGTCATCGTCCTGTTGGTGCGGAGCCCGAAGGCAATGCGATTGGGGCGATAGTCCAACCGTTCCGCCGCCGCCTGGATCTTTGCCACGACTTCCGGCGTGATGCTCTTTCGCTCAGCGGGATCAAGCGCGCGCGACACGGTCGACACGTGAACGCCGGTCGCGCGCGCAATGTCCTTCAGGGTGGTTCGTTTCTTTTGCATGTATCACCTCGCTCCTCCATTTAAAATCTTGCCAGGAGTTTTGCAATCGTTCGCATGGGCGCTTGACAAAGCGCAAGCGGTACGCATAATCGCGGACGTGCAATCGTTTGCACATCCAGTTTTCGGCAAGGAGTTGAGGAGCTGCCCTGCCGTCGATCGAACACAAGGCGTGAGTGGCGTCCGGCGGAGCTGGGCGATTTGTCTTTTACTCGAATGCAAACGATTGCACGAAAACCTCTGGGAGGAGAAGAAATGGGAATCAATCGGCTGATCGCGGCAGCAACCATCAGTGTGCTTTCAGCAAGCACCGTTGCCAGCGCTGCGGAAACAATACGGATCGGAGCGTCGCTGCCGATTACCGGTGGCCTCTCGGTCAGCGGCGAGAAGCACAAGCGGGGCTACGAGCTCTGCAACAAGCTCATCAACGAAGCGGGCGGTATTCTCGGCAAGCAGGTGGAATTGATTGTCAGCGACAATCGCTCTGATCCGGCAACGGCCATCAACCAGTACGAACGCTTCATCAATGTCGACAAGGTCGATGCCGTCTACGGCACCTTCTCGAGCCGCCTGACCTTTCCGGTCGGCAACGTTCTGTCCAAGTACAACATGGTTCACCCGGTTCCCTCGGGCGGGGCGCTCCGGATCTATGCCCAGGGCTACAAGAACCTCTTCTACTTCCAGGTCAATGCCGCCGAATATACCGGCAAGGACATGATCGGCCTCCTGAAGGAGATCAAGGACCCGGCGGATGCGCCGAAGACTGTCGCGGTCGTCCACGCGGACGACTTCTTCGCAAACGCGATCGCCACCGGCCTCCTCGGCCAGAAGGTGATCGATCCGGCCAATGACAAGGAAATCGCCGACCTCGCTCCCGGTTACTTCAAGGAAGCCGGTATCGAAGTGGTAATGGAGGAAAAGTGGCCCGAAGAAGGGTTCAATGACTGGCTGAACCTTGCAAATTCGATCAAGCGCTCCGGCGCGGAAATGATCGTCGGCCTGACGGCTTCTGCGGAAGAAGCGGTTCAGCTCATGCGCGCTCTGAAGACCGTCGGTGCATCAGCGAAGCTCGTCTATCTCAGCCAGGGCGCGCAGACGGAATTCATCGAGGGTGTCGGCAAGGATGCGGCCGATGGTGTCGTCATCCACACCACCTGGCACAAGGATGTTCCCTTCAAGAGTACGCTCGCCGGAAAGCCGTTCGACAATGCGGATTTCGTGAAGGCATTCGAAGCCGAATACGGCGTCGAGCCGGATGAGGACAGCGCCATTCCCTTCGCCGTCTGCCAGGGCATCGAGCAGGCGATCGTCGGGGCCGGCACCACGGATAACGCCAAGATGGGCGAATGGCTGCACGCCCGCACAAAGGAGCAGCCGGTTCAGACGGTTCTCGGTAATTTCAGTTGGGACGATCTCGGCCTACCCGTCGACAAGGCGCACATCATGACGCAGTGGCAGGACGGCAAGCTGACCTTCGTTTACCCGACCGGTCAGTTCGAGGGCGTCGTGCCCTTCCGCTATCCCAAGTCCGGTTTCTGACCGTTTGCGAGATAGGGGAGGGCGTTCCGCCTGCGGCGCGCCCTCCCGATCGGCAGGCATCTACTACTGAGATATCTACTGAAAGGAGATCGCGCGGATGCTCGAGGTTAAGAACCTGTGCAAGCACTACGGCGGAATTCGCGCCGTGGATGGCGCAAGCTTCACGGTCGAGAAAGGCTCGATCACGGCACTCATCGGCCCGAACGGCGCCGGCAAGACCACGGCCTTCAATTGCATCAGTCGCACCGTCGTTCCGACTTCCGGCGAGGTCTGGCTGGACGGAGAGCGGATCGACAATCTGCGCCCGCACAAGATCACCGCAAAGGGTCTTAGCCGCACGTTCCAGATCTCACGCAATCTCGCCGACATGACGGTGCTGGAAAACGTGATCGTCCAGGCGCGCTGCCGCGGGTTCACGGAGCTGTTTCGGCCCGCAATCTCGGCGGATGAGCGGGACAAGGCGATGTCGATCCTCGATTTCCTCGGGATCACCCGCATTGCCTACGAGGACGGGCACAACCTGTCCTACGGCCAGAAGAAACTGATGGATCTGGCCGCGCTGCTGATGGCCGATCCCAAGATCATTCTGCTGGACGAGCCGGCCGGCGGCGTCAATCCGACGCTGCTCGAGGAGATCGTTGGCCACATCAAGGCGCTCAATGCCAAGGGGCTGACGGTCCTCATCGTCGAACACAACATGGACCTGATCATGCGGCTTTCGCACCGCGTCGTCGTCATGGCGCATGGGCGGGTGATCTGCGACGGCACGCCCGATGTGGTGCGTCGCGATCCGCATGTGCTCGAAGCCTATCTGGGCGGCGTACTGGAAGAGGAAGCGGCCTGATGAGCGAACTTTTGCAAGTCACCAACATCACTGCCGGCTACGGCGACGGCCCTGCCATACTTGATGGCGCCCGTCTGACGGTCGAGCCTGGCAAGGTCCACTGCATCATCGGCCCAAACGGCGCCGGCAAGTCCACGCTGTTGAAGGCGATCTGCGGCATGCTGACGATCCGCAAGGGCGATGTCGTCTTCAAGGGCGAGCGTCTGAACGGGCTACGCCCGGACCAGATCCTTCGCAAAGGCATCTGTTTCGTGCCGCAGGAACGCGCGCTGTTTCCGAAGATGACGGTGCGCGAAAACCTGCGCATGGGCGGATACGTGCTCGACGACACGAAACTGCGCGACCGCCGCATCGACGAAATCCTCGAGCGCTTCCCGGTCTTGCGCGAACGGGCCGATCAGCATGCCGGAACCATGTCGGGTGGCCAGCAGCAGACGCTTGCCATGGCGCGGACGCTGATCGTCAAGCCGGACATCGTCATGCTGGATGAACCCTCCCTCGGACTCGCGCCGAAGGTGGTCCAGGAGATGTTCGACATCATGAAGATGATGTCGAAGGAGGGCGTCACGGTGCTGCTCGTCGAGCAGAACGCGATGATGGGCCTCAAGAATTCCGACTGGGGCGTTGTCCTCGACCTCGGCCGCACCCTCTTCGAAGGGCCGGCCGAAGCGGTACTGGCGGACCCGCGCATCCAGGAACTTTACCTCGGCGGCCGCAAGGTCGCGTAGCGGAGGACATGATGACAGACATTCTTCAGATACTGATACTCGGCCTCGCCCTTGGCGGCGTGATCGCGCTGATGGGATCCGGTCTTTCGCTGGTCTTTGGCGTCATGCGCATCGTCAACCTGGCACACCCCTCACTGATCATCTGCGGCGCCTATGTTAGTTACTGGGCATTCAAGCTTTGGGGTCTCGACCCGATCGCGACGTTGCCGATCGCGGCACTGATCATGGCTGCAATCGGCGTGCTTCTCTACCGCCTCATGTTCGAAAGCCAGGCAAAAAGCGCGCGCTACTCGGAAATGACAGTGCTTTTGACCTTCGCACTGGCCATGATCGTCGAAGGTTTCCTCGGTGCCGCCTTCACCAACACCCAGCGCGTGACTTCGCCCGATTACGCGACGGATGCCTTCTTCATCGGCAGCCTGTTCATTCCGAAGGGGCAGTTCTATGCCGGGGTAGTGTCGCTGGCGATCATCGGTGCGCTGACGCTGTTCCTCAACTACTCGCGGCTTGGCTACGCCATCCGCGCAACGACCCAGAACCGTGAGGCTGCCGAGCTTCTCGGCGTCAATGTCAACCTGATCAGCATGGTGGCCTTCGCGATCGGGATCGGGCTTGCCGGCGCTGCAGGCTCTTTGGTGAGCTTCGTCTTCAGCTTCTTCCCCGCCAAGCAGTGGGAATGGATCGCGATGCTGATGTCGGTCGTCGTCCTCGGCGGCATGGGCAGCGTGCTCGGCACCGTCGTCGCCTCGCTCCTTCTTTCGGTCGTCGCCGCCTTCGTCGGCACCTGGGTGGGCGCCACCTGGTCGACAATGACCTTCTTTCTCGCACTCTTCGTCATCCTGCTGATCCGTCCCCAGGGGCTGTTCGGCGAAAAACCGGAGTTGGCATAATGGCCGCAAACCTGCAACAAGCCGACGCGAGCTCGGTGCTCGAGGCCCGTCGCATTCACAATCAGAAGCTTGCGCGCCAGCATGACCAGACCCGCGCCACATGGTTTCCCGTGGCCGTGCTCGGTGTCCTGCTCGCCCTGCCGCTCCTGCAGCTGACCGGCAACTACAACTACCTGCTGCATCTCGTGCTGTTCACCGCCTCCTATGCGGTCATGGCCAGCGGCTGGAACATCATCGGCGGCTTCGCCGGCTACATCTCGCTCGGACACGCGGTCTTCTTCGCGATCGGCGGCTATTTCTCAGGCGTGCTCCTGGCGCGATACGGGATCTCATCGCTGCTGACGGCACCGCTCGCCGGGCTGGTGGCTGCCGTCTGCGGTTATCTCATCGGCCTCATCACGCTGAAGGTTCGCGGCCCGAGCTTCATCATCTCCTCCATCGCGCTCCTGATGATCGCCCGTATCCTGTTCGATCACTGGGAGTTCATCGGCGGCGCCAATGGCTTGTCGCTGCCGGTTACCGACCTGCCGGTCGAGACTGCCAAACTGCCCTATTACTATGCCTTTGTGCTGATGGCTGCCTTCACCGTATGGGCGACCTATCGCATCAAGCATTCCAAGTTCGGGCTCGGCCTGCGCGCGCTCTCCAAGGACGAGGTCAAGGCGGAGAGCGCCGGCATCAACACCCGATTCTACAAGGTCCTTGCCTTCGCGTTGTCGGCATTCTTCGTCGGCATGGCGGGTGCTGTCTGGGGCGAATACCTCACCTATCTCCGGCCGAACATCTTCCTGATCATCCTCGTTTCGGCAAACCTGGTGCTGATGTGCATCCTCGGCGGCAAGGGCACGATTGCCGGGCCTGTCGTGGGTGCGATTCTGATCGTCGCCTTCAACGAAATCTTCGTGGCGACGCTCGGCGCGTCCGAGATCAACATCATGGCGACCGGTTTCGTCATGGTCCTGGGACTGATGTTCTTCCCCAACGGCGTGATCGGGACGCTGGCCCGCAAGGGCAAGCTGCCCCGCGTCCTCAACTGGGATTGATGGAGGCGACCATGCAGGACTTCATTCTCTACAACGCTCCTCAATCGACGTGCAGCCAACGGGTGCGATACGTTCTGCACGCGAAGGGCCTCGCATTCGAGGAGCACAAGCTCGATCTGTTCACCGGCGATCAGCTGAAACCCGAATACCTCGCGATCAATCCGAACGGGGTGGTGCCTTCGCTCGTTCACCAGGGCCGTGCGGTCACCGACTCCGCCGTCATCATGGATTATCTCGAGGACATTCTCCCAGGTGCGTTTCGACCATGGGACGCCTTCGAAGCGGCGAAGATGCGGGCGATGATGCGCTTCATCGACGAAGTACCGACGCCGGCGATCCGGGTGCCTTCCTACAACCTCGCCTTCCTGCCGCACTACCAGGCGATGACGGCAGAGGAGTTCCAGGCGGTCTGTGACGCAAAGCCGCTTCGTCGCGAGTTCCTGATGAAGATGGGGCGCACCGGCTTCCCGGAGCAGGAAATGAACGAAGCGCTCGGCCGCCTGCAACGCGGTGTTCAGCGCATGGCGAGCTGGCTTTCCGACAATGGCGGACCGTGGATCATGGGCGATAAGATGACGCTGGCGGATATCGCGATCATGCCGGTGATCGTCCGGATGGACGATATCGGTCTCTCCTCGATGTGGGCGGATGCGCCGGCGATCCAGCGTTGGCTCGAAGCCATCCGCGCAACCGACGCGTTCACCGAGACCTACTACTACGGGTCGCTGCTGACCGAAAAATACCCGCACCTGAGGTCGGCGAAGCCCGAACTTCGGGTCTCCTAGTCAGGCCAGTGATGCGGAAAGGAGAACAGGATGAACAGCCATATCAGCCCCGAAGTAAAAACTGATCTCGAAGGAAACCGACGTCGCGCCGACGGTGCTTGCCGCCATGTCGCACGGAGACGATCCGCGGCTCAAACAGCTCATGGATGCGATGGTCAGCCATCTGCATGCATTTCTGCTGGAGACGCGTCCGACAGAGGCAGAGTTCGAATACGCCCTGCGCTGGATCACGGCGCTCGGACAGGCGACCAACGAGGCCCACAACGAACGGTGCTTGCCGCCGACGTGCTCGGCGCATCGACGCTCATCGATCTGATCAACATCGACGGGACGCAGGGCGAGACGCTGTCGGCGCTTCTCGGGCCTTTCTATCGCGGTGGCGCGCCGAAATGTGTGAACGGCGACTGCATCGCGCGCTCCGATACGCCTGAGCCTAAGCTCTATTTCACGGGTCGTGTGACGGATCCCGCCGGTCGGCCCGTCGAGGGGGCAACCCTCGATGTCTGGCAGGCGTCCCCAGTCGGGCTCTACGAGAACCAGGACGAGACGCAGGACGACTTCAACCTTCGCGGCCGGCTCACGACGGATAGCGATGGAAACTTTCATTTCGTGTCCGTGAAACCGGCAGGCTATCCGGTTCCAACCGGTGGCCCGGTCGGCGACCTCCTGCGGGCACAGAAGCGGGCGCCGATGCGTCCGGCCCACATCCACTTCATCGTCTCGGCACCCAGCTACAAGACTCTCGTCACCCAGATCTTTTCCGACAGTCACGAAGCCCTGCTAACCGACGTTGTTTTCGGCGCGAAACAGCAGATTGTCGGGAAATTCTTCCGGCACGACAGTCCGGACTCCGGATTTCCGGGCGCCCAGGCGCCATTCTACAGCTGCAACTATCACTTCAAACTGGTGGAGGGCCAATCGATCCTGCCGGTGCCTCCGATCTCCGGAAAGAAGGTGGTGGCGCATCATGGCTGACGGATCAAATGGATCATTCCTTGGGAAGGAGAGTCTGTGATGCAGCAGAACGTCATCATTACCTGTGCGGTCACGGGTAACCTCACGACCCGGGAGAACACCCCCGCACTTCCCGTCACGCCCGAGGAGATCGCCAATTCCTGCCTGGAAGCGGCCGATGCCGGTGCGGCGATCGCGCATATTCACGTGCGGGACCCGGTTACGGCGAAGCCCTCCATGGAGCTTGGATACTACCGCGAGGTCGTCGAGCGCATACGGGCCAAAAACACGGCGCTGATCCTCAACGTGACGACCGGGCCGGGCGGACGCTATCACCCGAGCGACGAGAACCCGGCGGTCGCCGGACCGCGAACCACGCTGATGCGGCCGGAAAAGCGGGTCGAGCACATCGTCGCGCTGAAACCGGACATCGCCACGCTCGATCTCAACACCATGACCTTCGGGTCGGAAGTCGTGATCAACACGCCGGCCAACGTAAAGATCATGGCCGACATCATCAACGAGGCGGGTTCCAAGCCGGAGCTCGAGGTCTTCGATACCGGGCATATCCAGCTCGCACAGGACCTTTTGAAAGCGGGCGTGCTGAAGTCGCCGGCGATGTTCACGATCGTGACCGGCGTCAAGTACGGCTTCCCGTCGACCACCGACGTCATGGCGACCGCCGCCCGAATGCTGCCCGGCGACGCCGTCTGGACCGGGTTCGGTGTCGGTCGAATGTCGTTCCCGATGGCCGTCCAGGCCTATCTGCTCGGCGGTCACGTTCGCGTTGGCCTGGAGGACAACTCCTACATCGCCAAGGGCGTGCTCGCCAAAGGCAATGGCGAACTGGTCGAACGGGCAAGAGACCTGATCGAGAAGCTCGGCGGAAGGATCGCCGAGCCTTCCCAGGCCCGTGAGATCCTCGGACTGCGCGCATAAGCATCGACATCTCCAAGGAGGCATAGAATGAACATTCAGGTGGACGCCAAGATCGCCCGGGCATTGAGGGTGACGGAAAAATCCCCCGATCTCGACAATCTCAAGATCGACGTCGTCGACGTTGCAGTGCCGCGACCGGGACCGGGCCAGGTGCTGGTGGAGATCATGGCGGCAGGGGTAAACCCCAGCGACGTGAAAGCATCCCTCGGACATATGCCGCACGCCGTCTGGCCACGCACGCCCGGTCGCGATTTCGGCGGCATAGTGCGCGAAGGACCGTCATCGATGATTGGCATGGAGATCTGGGGTGGCGGCGGCGAGCTCGGCATCACCCAGGACGGCAGCCACGCCAAATGGATGGTGCTCGATCAGAAGGCCGTGCGTGCCAAGCCCGCGAATTTCACGATGCAGGAAGCAGGCTCGATCGGCGTGCCCTTCATCACGGCCCATGAGGGCCTGCGCGAAGCCGGCGGCGTGCAGCCGACGGATGTCGTGCTCGTCTGCGGCGGCAATGGCAAGGTCGGGCAGGCGGTCATCCAGCTGGCGACCATGGCGGGGGCCAAGGTCTTTGCGGTCGAATACAACGAGCAGCCGCTGCTGGCGCATAGCAACGCGCCCGTCGAGATGCTGAACAGCGCCAAGGATGATGTCGCCGCGATCGTGCGCGAGAAGACCGGCGGCCACGGCGCCGACATCGTCTTCAATACGGTCGGCAGCCCCTATTTCGAAATCGCCAACAACGCGATGGCGAAGCAGGCTCGACAGGTGTTCATCTCCACCTTCGATCGCGCAGTGCCTTTCGATATCTTCAACTTCTTCCGAGGCCGCCACAAATATATCGGCATCGACACGCTGGCACTGTCTTCCGTCGAGGGCGCGCGCATCTTCGACAGGCTCAAACCGAAGTTCGAAGAGGGCAAGCTCAAGCCGTTCCCCATCAATCCGGCGACCGTCTACGGCCTCTCCGATGCCGCCAAGGCCTATGCTTCGGTGTTGCGCGGCACGCCCGAGCGCGTGCTGCTGGTACCTTAAGGAGCGGGCGATGCAGGTGACACGCTATGGCGGCGCCAAGCCATACGAGGCGGCAGAGCATTACGGCATGCATTGTCTGCGGCTTCAGGGAAAGGAGGCGACGACGACCGATACGATCTGGATCGGCCTGTCGCACCTCCTGCCTGGCGGCCATACGTCGCTGAAAGACGCCACGGTCGAAAAGATCTACATCGTCGTTGCGGGCGAGGTGACGGTCGAAACCGGCACCGAGAGCGCCACGCTCGGCTTTCTCGACAGTTGCCGGCTGGCACCCGGCGAGGCGCGCGCGCTCGTCAACCGCACCAATGCGCCGGCGTCCATCCTGCTCGCCATGCCGACCTGAGAGCGTCGCCGAAGACTGGTGGAGAGCATTGATGGGGTCATCGGGTCGGTACAGGCTGGGGGTGCGTGAGCCACGCATCCCCAGCGACGGTCGAGCGCCGGGAGCAATGGTGATCGGTGACGTCGGCTCGATGAACGTGTCAGCATACGGGAGGACGTGCATGGTGCAGAGTGAAAACCGGTTGGCCAGCGTCGTCGAGCACTGGCTCCCGCGCATGGAGGTTGCCGGGATACCGTCGGTGACGGCGCGCGCGGTGATCGAGCGCGCCGGAGTATGGCAAAAATGGCTTTCGACTTGGAGCGAAGAGGGCGAGCGTCAGGCCGAACTCGGCGATATGGCTCTTGCTGTCGGTCGCCACTTAACAGCGGGCGAGGCCTATGCCCGCGCGAGCCTTTTCTATCATTTCGGACAGTTCATGGCGTTCGAAGACCTTGAAGCCAAGGCGAGGGCAGCCGCTCGGAAGGTGCAACTCTACCACCTCGCCGCTCCCTTGCTCGATCCGCCGGCTGAGATGATCGCTGTACCGTTCGAAGGCGGGGTCCTGCAGGCGTCCCTGCGGATCCCGAAGGGAGAAAGCCGCTATCCGCTGGCGCTGATCATCCCCGGCTCGGATTCGACCAAGGAGGAGTTTCCGGCATTCGAGCGGCATTTCCATGCCCGCGGTGTTGCCACCATGTCTCTCGACGGTCCCGGGCAGGGCGAGGGGCGTTCGATGGGAGCGTTGCGCCCGGATATCGGTCCGGCCGTTCAGGCGGCAATCACGTCGGTAGAAGCGCATCCGAGACTTTCGGGAAAGGTCGCCCTCGTCGGCATGGCCTTCGGCGGTTTTCTCGCCCTGCGTGCGGCTGCGTCGGTCCCGACCGTGGCTGGCATCGTCTCCATCAACGGCTTCTTCGATCTCGGCGGGTTCTGGGGCGAACTCCCGCAAGTCTATCGAGACAACATGCGCTTCTCACTTGGCGGCGAGAACGTCCGCGAGCGCGCGGATTGCTTTACGCTTAGGGGCTGCGCTCCGCCAACTGTGCCGGCTCTCATTCTTCACGGCGGCCGTGACAGGATCTTCCCATCCTCCGAAGCGGCGAAGTGTGCCGACATCTGCTCTCGTGGAGCCGGGCTACACATATTCGAGGAGGGCAACCACGTCTGCAACAACATCCCTTGGCTCTATCGCCCGCTCGTCGCCGATTGGGTGGCGGAGCGTTTGAGCGGGCAATAGCCGCAAGGTCTGTTATTATGGCCGTCTCGGCTGGCCCGGCCGGGGCGCCCGACCAAAGCACGCCGCTTGGGCGGTCGCTTTACGCGGACGGCCATTCCTCACAAAGCGCAATCAGTGCCGTCGGCGAAAGCTTGTCGAGCGCGAGGTCGGGCAAAAGGTCGTTGTCGCCCACGAGATTGCGGCCCATCGCCGCCGAGAACAGGCTGGCCTCGAGCAACGATGCGGGTTGGCCGACGATGCGGCAGAGAAGGCTGGTCAGCTTGCTGACGGCCGGTCAGAAGCGTCATGCCCCAGACGTTGATGGGTAAGCTTACGCCCTCCGTGCCAGCCGCCGCGGCAGATAGAGCGTACCGAAGGAGCTGTGCGAACTGATAATGACCGGCCTTGGCGAGGAAAGGCGCCATGTCGCAAGCGATCGCACCCGCGCCGAGAACACCGAGACGCATAAACCCCTCCCTGCAATCGCTTCCGTCGCTCTCGCAGATCGGCCCTCACGGTCATTGAAACGGACCAAGAGCCGATGTGTCCCGTTAGGAGCCGGCTGATCGGATTTTCTACGAACGGCTCCAACAAAGAAACTTGTCTTTTGTCACTAGCGCATAGAATGCGTTTTATGCAGTATGAGTCAGTCATAATGCATGGAGCGCATGATAATCCATGGAAGTTCGCGATCTCGAGGCCTTTCTCGCAGTCATGTCGACAGGCAGCATCACCGGCGCCGCCCGCATGCTTGACCGATCGCAGTCGCAGGTGACGCGGCTTATTCAGGATCTGGAAACGTCGCTTGGATTTGCGCTGTTCGAGCGAAATGGACCTAAGATCTCCCCGACCGACAAGGGGATTGCCTTCCACGAAGATGCCGAACGCTTTCTCAGCGGCATCGGCCACCTGCGCAATCGAGCCAAGGCGATTGCCGGCAAGGAACCCGAGCCGATCGAGATCGCCGCAACGCCGGCTTTTGCGAGTGGCATCATCCCGATCGCGCTTGCGGAACTACCCGAGCATTTTCTGCCGCACACAATCCAGCTTCGCAGCATGCCGGCGGAAGCGGCCGTGCAGTCGGTGCTCGCGCGCACTGCGGATTTCTGCGTGACCTCTCTGCCGGCCGATCAGCCGGGGCTTGAAGTGCAGGGGTTTTTCGAGGGGCGCTGCGTGGCCGCGGTAGCGCCGCATGATCCTCTGGCTGCGAAGGACGTGATTTCGATCGCGGACCTCGCCGGACGCACCCTCATAACCATGGCCAATCCGTTTCGTTTGCGCCGCCGTGTCGATGAAGCACTGGAGGCGGCCAGCGTGCGGCCCAATCGCGTCATCGCGACCAATGCGGCCAACAATGCCGTGCAGATCGCATCGCTCGGGCTCGGCGTCGCGATCATCGAGCCAGCGACGGCCTATGGCCTGCAATCGGCGCCCGTCGCAGTTCGCCCGCTTGATGTCGAGATTCCCTTCCTTTGGGCGATCCTGTCGGCGGCCTCGCGCCCGCTCTCGGCCGGCGTCCAGGAACTGGTTCAACGCATCGCGCGGATCGCATCGGAGCGCATGCCGGATTTCACCGTCCACGATCCGCGACAGATGGCGCGCATCGCCGAAAAGACCTTCGCCGGCCGAAATGCCGGCGATGGCACGCTGTCGGACAACCGGCAGCGAAATAAAGGGGAGCAAAAGCTCGACACGCCCGAGAACGAAAACTGAGCTCGTAAAATGAGGAGAACGACATGAAAAATTTGGACGTAACCCGCCGCTCGACTTTGAAACTGCTGGCGACGGGCGCAGGCGTATTGGCCGCGCCATCGATCATCCGTCCCGCCTTTGCTGAGAGTAAGGTCGTCAACATCACGACCTATGACAAATTCGTACCGCAGTCCTTCATCGACCAGTTCCAGAAGGATACGGGCATCGAGGTCCGCATCCGGCTGACCGACGACCAGGGAAAGCAGTACAACCTGCTGACCGCCGAAGGTGCCACGCCTTCCACGGACATCGTGACCGTTACCGGCCACCGCCTGTCTCAGTTCATGAAGTCCAACTTGCTGGCGTCCCTCGACACCGCGCGGCTCAAGAACTGGGACAAGCTTGCCGCCGCCTACAAGGGTGCGCCGCAGCTCACCGTGGACGGCAAGACCTTCGGCGTGCCGCTGCTTGCGGGCTTTGAGGGTCTCGTACGCAACACGGAATACGCCAAGGCCTCCGATAGCTGGGGCATCATGTTCGATGACGAGAACAAGAACCTGACGTCGTACATCGTCAGCGACTTCCTCTCCATCGTCATGCGCTACCAGGGCAATGACGGCGACTATGTGACCTATGGCGACAAGCCCGATGTAGCGCAGACCGCAACGAACCAGGCGCGTGACTTCCTGATCCAGCACAAGGACAAGGTGCGCAAATACTACGATGCGGGCTCCGAGCTGCAGCAGATGTTCGTCAACGAGGACATCTATCTGGCGCAGGCCTGGTCCGGGCCGGCCGCCAAGCTCGTCATGGACGGCCATCCGATCGAGATCTCGGTGCCCAAGGAAGGGACCTTCGGCTTCCTCTATTCGTTCAACGTCGTCAACAACGCGCCGAACGCGGACGCCGCCTACACCTTCCTTGATGCGATCCTGTCCTCGCCGGAAATCGGCGCGGCGATGACCCGTCAGTCCGGCTTCTCTTCGGCCTTCGACGGGGTCGACAAGGTGCTGAACGACAAGGAGCGCGCGGCCCTGTCGCTGCCGCCCGAGCAGGTCGAACGCATCCAGTTCTTCAGCTCGATCAACCGCGACATGAAGAACGACATGATCGACAAGGCCGCTGCGGAGATCAAGGCAGCCTGACTGCGGCCTTCTGGGTGACCGGTCTTCCGGCCGGT
Organism: Ensifer sp. Root278; assembly: GCF_001429285.1. Classification (GTDB taxonomy): domain Bacteria; phylum Pseudomonadota; class Alphaproteobacteria; order Rhizobiales; family Rhizobiaceae; genus Ensifer. The sequence continues at coordinate 44,056 of NZ_LMJJ01000013.1, read as the reverse complement.
CACCCATAAAAAATGGACTCTTCCAGAGCCGGGAACAAAAGAATGCTGGATACGACAACGCAACCGCGATCCGTCGGTTTGCCGACGGCACCGCGCTACGCCGGATGGATCGGCAGGGCGGCGAGTTCGGGACTCTATCGCAACACGATCGGGCTTCTCGTCGACAGCCGACGTGTGCGTCTCGCCGTGCTTGCGGGCGTGCCGCTTCTGTGGATCGCCATGCTGCACATCGGGCCGATCTTGCAGATGGCCAATATCAGCCTTCTCGCCAACTATCCGCCGCAACCCGACAAGAGCAGCGAGTACACGCTGGCAAATTACGGGCTTTTCTTTTCCGACCGGCTCTATTTCGTGCCCTTCGTCCGCAGCCTGGTCTTTGCCGCGGTGGTCACGATCTCGACGCTGGTGATCGTCTATCCCGTCGCCTACTACGTCGCGAAGGTGGTGCAGCCGAAGAACCGGATGCGGGCATTGTTGCTGTTGCTCATTCCCTTCTGGGCCGGCGAGCTGATCCGTACCTTTTCGGTCATCATGTTGCTTGCCAATCGTGGAGCGCTGAACGTGCTCCTCAGGGAATTCGGCTTCATCGACCGGCCGATCCCGATGCTCTACACCTTCTTTTCGCTGAGCTTCGGCGTCATCTATCTGCTTGCGCTCTACATGCTCCTGCCGCTCTATTCGGCGATCGAGAAGATCCCGACACCGCTGATCCAGGCGGCGGCCGATCTTGGTGCCGGACCCTTCCAACGGTTCCGCCGGGTCATCTTGCCGCTCTCGAAGGACGGCATCGTCTCCGGCTGCAGCCTCGTCTATCTGACCGCCGTCGGCGTCTTCGCCGCGCCGCTGCTGCTGGGCGGCCCGAATTCAGTCATTTTCCCCGAGGTCATCGCGACGCTGTTCCACGGGTCGAACGACAAATGGCCGGAAGGCGCTGCGTTCTCGATGATAATGCTCGTGGTGTCGCTGACGACCGTCGGACTTTTCATGCGGATCGTCGGCGGCCGCTCGGTCCGGCTGATGTAAGGGCGGGCCGATGCGAACCTATTTCAACGATCTCCCCAAAACAGCGCTCGGCGCGTCCTATTGGATCTTCGCCGTCTATCTGGTCTTGCCGCTGACGCTGATGACGGCGATGAGCTTCAAGGACGCGAACTTCATCGCTTTCCCGATCGGCAACTGGACCCTTTCCTGGTACGCCAAGGTGGTCCAGGATAAGCAGTTCCTCGAAGCCTCGCTCTATTCGATCGGCATCGCGCTCGCCACCACCGTTTCGGCAACGATCATCGGCGTTTGGATCGCGCTTCTCGTTTCGGCGGAAAACATTTGGGGCAAGGCGGTCATTTTCGCGCTCGCCTGTCTGCCCGCCGTGGTGCCGGGGCTGATCAACGCCATTTCCATGCGCATCTTCATCCGCACCGTCGACATTCCGACCGGCACCTTCGCGATCATCCTGGCACACACGGTCCATGCCGTGCCCTTCGTCGTCATCATGGTGCTGACGCGGCTGCGCTCGATGCCGGCCAATCTCGTGGATGCGGCGCGCGATCTCGGTGCCGATCCCTTCATCGCCTTCCTCCGCGTCACCATCCCCTATCTGATGCCGGCGCTCTTCGGCGGCATGATCTTCTGCGTGCTGACCAGCATCGACGACTTCGTCCGCACCTTCTTCCTCGGCGGCTACCAGCCGACATTGCCCATGCTGATCTTCGCCAAGGTGCAAGGGGGCATGTCGCCGGAAATCAACGCCATGGCAACGATCGTTCTCGTCGTCACCACCGCCATCGGCATCTATGCCGAGCATTTCACCCGCCGTTCCAGGAGCTGACGCGAATGCAGCCTGTCGTCCATTTCAAGAACGTCAACAAATCCTATGGGGCCCTTACCGCCGTCGACGATCTCGACCTGGCGATAGAGCCGGGCCAGTTCGTCACGCTGCTCGGCCCGTCCGGCTGCGGCAAGTCGACGACCCTGCGTATGCTCGGCGGTTTCGATAGCCCGACCTCAGGGGAGATCTATCTCGAAGGCAAGCCGATCTCGCACCTGCCGCCCAACAAGCGCAACGTCAATATCGTCTTCCAGGACTACGCGCTTTTCCCGCACCTGACGGTCGGCCGCAACATCGCCTTCGGCCTGGAATTGAAGGGGATGCAGCACGCGGCGATCCACAAACGGGTCACCGGGCTTCTCTCCCTTGTCTCGCTCCAGGACCATGCCGAGCGCATGCCCGCCCAGCTCTCCGGGGGACAGCGCCAGCGCGTGGCCCTGATGCGGGCGCTGGCGCCCGATCCGAACGTGCTGCTGCTCGATGAGCCGCTTTCGGCCCTCGACGCGAAGCTGCGCCAGCAGATGCAGATCGAGCTGAAATCGATCCAGCAGAAGACCGGCAAGACCTTCATCTTCGTCACCCACGACCAGGAGGAGGCGCTGACCATGTCCGATGTCATCGTCGTGATGAACAAGGGCAGGATCGAGCAGATGGGCGGCCCCGATGAGCTCTATGCCCGGCCCCGCAGCCGCTTCGTCGCGGATTTCATCGGCCAGAGCAATTTCCTCGAGGGTGCCGTCGTCTCTGTTTCGGACGGAATCGCTGCTGTCGAATGGCGCGGCAATGTCGTGCACGCGGACGTGAACGGGACGTCGCCCGTGCCCGGTGAACGCGCCACGTTGGCGCTTCGGCCGGAGGCGCTTTACTGCCTGTCGAGCAAGCCCGAGGGACGGCCGGCGCTCAAGGGACGCGTCGATCAGCGTGTCTTCAAGGGCGCGCACACCACGCTGACCGTCGCTCTCGAAAACGGCAGCAGCCTTCTTGTCCAGATCGATCCCGTCGCGCTTTCGCATATCGAGGGTGACGACGTGTGGGTGGGCTGGCGCGACCGGGACGCCGTCCTGCTGGCGAATTGAACTGGAGACCGGGATGATCAACAATCTACAACAACAGCAACGGCTTGCGGAGCTGAACGCGCGGGTAAGGCAGGATCTCAGCTATCTCAACTACCCGCCAGCCAATTGGTCGAAGCTCGTCACCACCTCGGCCGGCGACCCGGTGAGCGATGTGGTCGTCATTGGTGGCGGCATGTGCGGGCTTGTCGCCTGGCATGCCCTGACGCGCGCCGGCATCGCCAATCTGCGCATCGTCGACCGTGCGCCCAGGGGTTTCGAGGGGCCATGGGTAACCTACGCACGCATGGAAACGCTGCGCTCGCCGAAGATCCTTCTTGGCCCGGCGCTCGGGGTTGCCTCGCTCAGCTTCCGTGCCTGGTTCACGGCACTCCATGGCGAAGCGGAATGGGAGGAATTGTTCCGGATTCCGCGCCCGATGTGGATGGACTATCTGCGCTGGTATCGCGATGTGATGGACATTCCGGTCGAGAACGACACGCACGTCACCCGCGTCGTGCCGCGCGCCGACGGGCTGCTGGAACTTGAAATCGCCGGTGGGGCAAAGCCTGCGATCGTCACCCGCAAATTGGTGATGGCCACCGGCCGCGACGGTCTGGGTGAGCCGACTATTCCCGACTTCGTCAGGGGCATGGAGCGGCATACCTCCTGGGCGCATTCGGCCGACGACATCGACTTCGATCGACTGAAGGGCAAACGCGTCGTCGTCATCGGCGTCGGCGCTTCGGCGGTCGACAATGCGGCAGAAGCGTTGGAGCAGGGGGCAGGGGAGGTGCGCCTTCTCGCCCGCCGCAAGGAGATGCCGACGGTCAACAAGCTGATGGGCATCGGCTCCTACGGGGTCACCGCAGGTTTTGCCGAGATTTCACCGGAATGGCGCTGGCGCCTGATGGATTATGCGGCCAAGCAGCAGACGCCGGCGCCGCACAACTCGACGCTGCGCGTCAGTCGGCATGCGAACGCCTATTTCCACTTCGACTGCGGTATTCGGTCGATGAAGGAGGAGGGCGGCGAGGTCGTCATCACCACCACCAGCGGCCGCGTCTTCCGCACCGATTTCGTCATTCTCGGCACGGGTTTCACCATCGATCCATGGAGCCGCGGCGAGCTAGCGCCCTATCAGGACCAGATCGCCTGCTGGGAGCACCGCTATACGCCGCCGGCAGGCGAGGAGAACCCCGGACTTGGGCGCTTCCCCTGGCTGAACGGAGACTTCTCCTTCACCGAGAAGGAGCCGGGTGCAGCACCCTGGCTGATGGATATCCATTGCTTCAACTACGGCGCATCCGTCAGCGTCGGCAAGGTCAGCGGCGATATCCCTGCCATTAGCGAGGGCGCCCTGTGGTTGGCGCGCGGTGTTGCCGCCTCGCTCTTCATTCGTGACGTTGATTACCATTGGGAAGCGCTCATCGCCTACGAGAAGCCGGAACTCGACGGGACCGAATGGGTCGATGCCGATGCGCCAACGCCGGCACAGAAGACGGCATGAACCCCTCCGAATTTCAGACGACTGGAAAAGCCAATGACCGCTCCATCGACAAACGACGTGATCGATACCGTACTAGGCCTTGATCGCTTCCCCGACCTTCAGGCGCTGCGCGAACAGCGGGCAAAGCTGAAGCACCTGAGCCAGACGAGCTACCAGGCGGCCCTTCGTCCCGCCGAAGCGCGCAACTTCTCCTATGCGCTGAGGGCAGCGCTTGCCGCACGCATGGCGGCACTGTGGAAGTCGCAGGAGCTCGCCGCCCACTTCCGGGAATTGCTCGAGAGTGAGGAGGGGGGCTCCGCCCTGGTGTCGATCGCCAATCCAGGCAACGGGGCCGAAGGTGCGGATACGCGCCTTGTTGCGATCCTCGCCCATGTCGATCTTGTCACGCTTTCCCCGAAGGAGGCGACGCGCGCCAACATCGAAAAGCTCACCGCCGCAGGGCTCGACGACCGGGACATCGTTACGCTCGCCGGCCTCATCGCTTTCGTGAACTATCAGGTGCTGGTGGTGGCCGGCCTCAAGATGCTGAGGGACAACTGAGATGTCGCAACCCGTACACGAATTCACCATCGAGCCCCTCGACTGGAAGCCCTATGTCAAATCGGTCGATGTCGAAACGGCGACGGTCGAACAGCTCGATGCGCTGAAGATCACGCCCTCCAACAAGAAGATCTCGGACTATGTCCTGGTGCTCGCCAACGAGCCGGAAACCTTGAAGGAGCGCACGCCGCTCTTCAACGACATCATGTATAGCGAGGGCGGGCTCTCCCGCGGCGGGCGGGAGATCGGAGCGCTCGCCGCCTCCTTCGTCAATCACTGCATCTATTGCGCGTCCGTCCACGCGGCTCGTTACATCCAGCTCGAAAGGCGGCCGGAGGTGGTGGACGAAATCTATGACCGCGGCCTCGACGCGAACCTGCCGGAATTCGAGCAGGCGCTGTTCAATTTCGGTGTTGACCTTACGGCCCATCCCGACAATGTCGGTGCCTACCAGTTCTACCATTTGCGCGAGATCGGTCTCGACGACCTCCAGATTATCGATCTCATTCATGCGGTCGCGATCTTCGGCTGGGCCAACCGGCTGATGCATACGCTCGGCGAACCGCACCGGCTGGATTGAGTGGGACACGCGCCTTCCGACCACGCGGGCTTTACGGTCCGCCCCTTCGACATCACCCATCGCGACGTGCTCCGCATCGCGCTGCCGATGATGATCGCCTATCTGTCGAGCCCACTCGTCGGGCTCGTCGCGACCGGCGTCATTGGTCAGTTGCGCGATGAGGCCCTGATCGGGGGCGTGGCGCTTTCCACCGTCATTTTCGACGTCATCTTCGTCACCTTCAACTTCCTGCGTGGTGCGACCACAGGTTTCACCGCGCAGGCGCTAGGGGCGGGTGACCGGCGCGAACGGCAGCGCATGCTCGCCAGCGGTCTCATTATTGCGCTCGTCGCGGGGTTGGCGCTGCTCGCGCTGCAGAAGCCGCTCGGCGCGCTTGGCCTTGCCGCAATGGGAGCGGAAGGAAAGGTCGCCGAGGCGGCCGCCACCTATTTCGCCTGGCGTGTCTGGTCGGCACCCTTCGTGCTGTTCAATTTCGTGGTCTTCGGCTGGATCATCGGACGTGGCGACGCGCTCTGGGGCATGATCCTGCAAACCCTGCTGAATGCGCTGAATGCAGCGTTGAGCATCTCCTGGGCCCTGGGCCTCGGCTGGGGCGTGGCGGGTGTTGCGGCCGCCTCGCTGGTGGCCGAGGCGGTTACTGCGCTGGCTGGACTTTATCTCGTCTGGGCGAAGACCGACCGAACCGCATGGAACCTGCCGAACCTTGCTGCTTTCCGTCGCGCCTTTTCGGTCAATGGCGACATGATGATCCGCTCCTTCGCGCTTCTGATCGGCCTGTCCTTCTTCACGCGCCAGAGCGGCATGCTCGGTATCGAGATTCTTGCGGCGAATACGATCCTTCTACGCTTCTACTTCTTCGGCGTCGCTTTTCTCGACGGGGTGGCAACAGCGGCGGAGCAGCTTGCCGGCCGCGCGGTCGGCGCACGCTATCGGCCGGCCTTTGATCGTGCGGTGGGACTGACGACATTGTGGGGCTTCGTCTTCGCCGGTCTTGTGGCACTCGCGCTGCTTGCCGCCGGCGACTGGGTGATCGGCATCACCGCCCCAACGGAGAGCGTGTCCGCGCTCGCGCATAGGTATTTGCCCTATGTCGCAGCACTTCCGATCTTCGGCATCGTCGCCTTTCAGATGGACGGCGTCTACATTGGCGCCACCTGGTCGCGACAGATGCGAAACCTGATGGTGGCGTCGCTGGTCATCTACTTTGCAGCCTGGGCGGTCCTACAGCCTGTCTTCGGCAATGACGGACTATGGATCGCGCTGATCCTGTTCCAAAGTGCCCGCAGCCTTGCGTTTCGACTTATGCTGCCACGGTTGGCCGACCGTACGTTTCAGACAGGTACGGTAGCGCCTCGCTGATTGCGTCGCTCGGGTGCGTCGTTCCAGGGCAGGGCGCAAGTCCAGCGGTGCGGGTTGCATCTCACGCCCCGCTGGAAGCGATGCTCTATAGACAATTTCTCGCGGACCTTGTCCGCGCATTCCTACTGCAGAACGACGACGGCTTCGACCTCGAACAGCATAGGATCGATTGCAAGCTTGGGAACGGGAACCAGGGTCTGTGCCGGCAGCGCCGTGCCGAACATTTCCTTGACGTTCTCGGTCAATACGCCAAGCTTTGACATGTCGTGGTCAACCACGAAGATCGTGAGCTTGGCGACCTGATCCGGGCGTGCGCCGAGCGCATCAAGGGCTGCGCGCAAATTCGCATAGGCTTGCTTAACCTGAACGGCGAAGTCGGGTGACAAAGCGCCCGTGCCGTCTTGGCCGCCCTGTCCGGAAATGTAGGCCACCCGAGCACCGGGGGGCGTGACCACCGCGGTGCTATAGCCGTTCGGCGTGGGGTCGTAGAGGGTCTTGGGATTGACAATGGTCAGCTTGCTCTCATTCGCCGTTGCCGCACTGGGGATTCCGATATTCATGATGATTAGCCCTCCGATATGCACATGCTTGACTGTGCGTGACATGATTTTCTCGCTCCCAACGCCATGAGCACGGCTCTCCCGCCGGCATGATTTGACCATGAGTTGACGAATGACTCGTACGCTGTACGATTTATTTGCATCGTACAGCGTACGAGTCAACGGGCGAGGGTCGACATTCATCGTGTTTCCGGCCAAATTCGATGGACTGATTGACGAGGAAGACGGAATGGCGGCCAAAAGTAGCGGCACGCGGACGAAACGATCACCACGGGCAAATGTGAAACGCCAACCCGGGCAGGAACCGCGTAGCGACGCCTCGCTCTCTCTAGAACGTATCGTAACGACCGCGGTGGAACTGCTTGACGCTGAAGGCGTCGACGGGTTGACGATGCGTCGGCTGGCCGATCGCTGCGGCTCGGGGGTGATGAGCCTCTATTGGCACGTCGACACAAAGGAGGATGTCTTCGATCTCGCGCTCGACTCGGTGCTCGAATATCGCGGCCCTTGGCAAACAGGTGAGTCCCAGGACTGGCGTTCAGAAGTCGTCCATATGCTCGAAGACTGGCGCGCCAGCATGCTGCGTCATCCTTGGTCGGCATTGCTTTTGCCGAGCCGGGCACTTGGCGCAAACGTCCTCGGCCGTCTGGAGCTGCTCGGCACGGCCTTGTCCAGAGCCGGTGTCGCAGACGCGGATCTAAACGTGACAATCTGGTCGCTTTGGAACCATGTCCTGGGCGCCACCGTCACGCTCGCGAGCTTCGACCGATCGGACGAAGACAAAGCGGCCGCGCAGCAGCGCCTTACGCAGCTCAGTGAACGCTATCCGACGATCGAGCGCTCGCGGCTGTTGCTGGACAACGATTGGGACGGCACCTTCAGGAAGGGCCTCGATTTCCTTCTCGATGGCCTGACCCCGAAACAGTGAGGACGCTCGCGGCGAGGCAATCTTGTCGACGTGCTGTTAGCGGCGAGGACAAGAGGGAGAACGGGGCGACGACTGTCGCATCTCTAACTGGCCTATGTGTCGCATCTCTAAAATGCCGCTACAGACCATGTGGCGGCCAGGTTGAACTGTCCGCTTTGGCGCAAAGTTAAAATGTCACTTTGGATACGTCTTCAGCCATTTAGAAATGCGACAGCCGACATCTCCACTGGCGCTGAGGCAAGCCCCCGACCGGACCGGCTGGGCCGGGTTGCAAGGGAAGGGAGGGGGCGGGCGTAGGGCACCCCTTCGGCTTTAGCTTTCTCAGTTTCAATTAATGCGTTCCTGGTAGATGTTGCTGGCAGCTGAACGTGCAGGGCCAGGATCTCGCGATGCTTCCGGAAATCAGGCTGATGGGTGACGTCGATGTAGCCGCTTTGTCGCCACTGCTTCGCGGCATGGCCATGACGGTTTCCTACGCAGAGACCCAGGGAGGCATCGGTCTGACCGCGTCGGGGGCGATGAACCGCAAGTTCGTCCACTGGGCCGCTGTTCACTTCGATTGGCCCGGCTACACGTCGGACGACTTATACAGCATCAACAAGGTTCTCAACGAAGCCGATATGCCGCCGCTTTTGGTCGTGCGTGACATGCTCAAGTACTTGCGGCTTCTTCGGCGGCGAAAGGACGTACTGGTACCAACCCAACGCGGCCGAGACTTTCTGGCGAGACCGCAGGCCTTCTTCGATCTGATCGCGACGGATTATCTTTATGCTTATATCCACTACGGGCAGACGCAGGAGGCTGTCCGTAATCGGATGCGTTGGTGGCACGTCTTTCTCAATCTTATCAATATGAAAGCAGAAACGGGCTGTTCGTTGGACGACCTGGCGAACGAGCTATACCCGAGCGAATCGTACCCCGAGCCAGCAGAAATGACTGTCGAAACCTGGGCGGAACGGTCGGCGCTCCGCTACGATATCATTCGCCCGCTGTGCTGGCTGGGATTGCTGCACGAAGAGCGCGAGGGACTGACCATTTGGCAGCGCGGAACTTACCACAAGACACCCTTGTGGCCTGCATGTTTAAAGCTGGAATCGGACATGCAGTCCGAGTTTATTCTCCATTGAACTGTGCCGGGTAGGGTTGCCCTTGCTCCACCGCACTTCGCTGGGAAAGCGCCTGTCGCCGCCGAGCAATGACCGCTGGATCGGTCATGAAATCCGTCCGCTTGCCCGGCTTGCGGCCCCGCGGTTTGTAGCCAATCTTCTCGCTGTTCGTCTTTAAGGCCGGCTTCGTCTGCTGCTCCTGACGCTCCTTGATGTAGGCCAGGACATCACCGAGCCGCTTGTTCTCGGTGATCGCCGCATGCGTCACCCGCTGGTCCTTGTCGAACACCCGGTAGGTTAGGGAATGCCCCTTCCAGCGCACATCCAGCCTGCCGTCGGCAAGCGCGTAGGTCTCGACATAGCGACCGACCAGCCCGCGCGTCACCGCGGTCTCCTCCAGCATGATCCGCTGGCGCTCGAACGAAAACGTCAGCTGCGATCCGACATAGCGCTGCTCACGTTTGCACAGGACGTCGCGCAGCCGATCCGGGGCAAGGTTCAGCGGCCGATGCAGATCATCAGATCGGGCAGGGGTAATGGCAAACTGGCGGTTATAGCGCTCCATGAACCGAGGCAGGAAAGCGTTGCCGTCGTCCATGCCGCAGATGCCCTCCAGGCGCAGATCCTTGATCAACCGGTCCTGTAGCGTCCGGTTCATCCGCTCGACCCGGCCCTTGGCTTGGCTCGAGTTTGCGCAAAGAATCTCGATGTTTAGCTCGCAAAGTGCACGCCCGAACTGGGTCATGCCCTGACCGCCCTTGGCATCCTTCTTCGCAACCCGAAACACTGAATGCTTGTCGGAATAGAAGGCGACGGGAGCCCCATGCGCCTTCAGATAGAGCTCGAGCGCCTCGAAATAGCTGAACGCACTTTCCGAGCGTACAAACCGCAACTGCATCAGCTTGCCGGTCGCATCATCGATGAACACCAGCAATGAACATGGGTCACCGCGATCCTCGAACCAGCGATGCTCGGATCCATCGATTTGCACCAGTTCACCGTAGGCCTCGCGCCGCAAGCGTGGCTGATGAAACGTCCGCCGCTGCTTGCGCGACAGCCACAGGCCGGCCTCAGACATCCATTGGCGCAGGGTCTCGCGCGACACCGTCAGACCATCACGCTCGGCAAGCTTCTCGGCCGCCAGCGTCGGACCAAAGTCCACATAGCGTTCGCGAACGACCGTCACCGCACGGATCGAAGCCGCACCGCCGGTGTTGATCCGCTCCAGCAACCGACGCACCTGGCGGGTGCTCAGCTCAAGCACGCGCGCCGCCGACGCCAACGTCATCCGCCCGGCGGTCACTTTCGACAAAATCTCGATCCGCTGCAGGTCACGCTCGCTCATCGCAATCAATCCCATCCGCAATCTCCCAGGTCATCAAAACCCGGGGAGAGTGACATTCTTACTTTGCAGAAACAGGACACTTTAACTTTGCGGCTACACACAAGGATCACATAACATACATTATGGAACTATCGGATATGCCGGAAAACATGGATTGCGGCTGATCCTTGCCTCGCCGCGCTTGACCCGGCCTCCCGCGAAACGCGGGCGCGACGCAAACCTCAGCGCAACAGTTACCCCGGGAACGGTCGATGCAGTTGAGTCGCCTACAATGTAATCCAACTCTGGTTCGGTCATGGACGTTTCCGATGCCCACTTCACCCTGCGAAAGATACCTCAGCCTATGCGATAAGAGCGGACATAAGCGTTTTCGCCCGTCTCGTCTCCTTCGCGCAGCCAACGACAACCGGCATGATGCCGATCACCTGTTCGTCGCCACTCCTGAGAGCGCTACGATATCCCTTCCTCGCGAACGCATGCCAGCGATCGAAATCGGATCGGCCTTGTCCATGCTGGCAGCGGTAGTCCTCGCTACCTACGTAGAGCTAGAGGTCATTACCGGCACACTGAACCAGGTGCTCGACGGGTTGTTCGTCGAGGCGTCGTCGGTCCTTTGGTGACGTCACACGGGCCATTGGAGCGGAGCAATGATTCCGAACCAACGTCCGCCGCCGCATCGATCTCGGCCTCCTTATACGCTCCAAAGGAGCTTGGCGGATGGCGTGTCTCTGCCCGAATGGGTCAACGGCCTCTCGCGACATGCATGCCGTTTCAGTTAATCCTGGCGCCCCCCGCGGAGAAGAGGTGAATCTTCTCTCCTTTTGGCGCGAGGTGGACCTGCTGTTCAGGGCGAAGGTCCGCGCGTCGATGCAGAACGATAGCGGCCGTCTGCGTGCCGACGCGCACCGAAAGATGGGTTTCAGCGCCTGTCGGCTCAACCGTCAGGACCGTTGCTGGAATGCCCGTTTCGGCAAGCTCGAGGTCTTCCGGGCGGATGCCGTAGGTTCGGGCTTCTTTGCCGCCCAGGAACCCCGGTAGCGGCAGGGAAAGCCCGCCCTCGATACGGAAGCCACCGTCGCCAATGTCGCCTTCAAAAAGGTTCATCGCAGGCGAGCCGATGAAGGTTGCGACGAAGGTGTTATCTGGGCGGTCGTAGAGGTCGAGCGGTTTGCCGATCTGCTCGATGCGGCCAGCGCGCATGACGACGATCTTGTCGGCCATGGTCATCGCCTCGATCTGGTCGTGCGTGACGTAGACGATGGTGGTACCGAGCCGCTGGTGCAATTCCTTGATTTCGCTGCGCATCGTCACGCGCAGCTTGGCATCGAGATTGGACAGCGGCTCGTCGAACAGGAACACCTTCGGATGGCGGACAATTGCGCGCCCCATTGCCACGCGCTGGCGCTGGCCACCGGAGAGCTGCTTCGGCAAGCGATCGAGCAGCGGTTCCAGTGCCAGAATACCGGCGGCTTCCCTGACAAGCCGGTCGATCGTCGCCCTGTCGCGGCCCTGCAGTTTCAGGGCAAAGCCCATGTTCTCGGCGACCGTCATGTGCGGATAGAGTGCGTAGCTCTGGAACACCATGGCGATGTCCCGCTCCTTCGGCGCCACCTCGTTGACGATGCGGCCGTCGATGCGGATCTCGCCGCCGCTGATGTCCTCCAGCCCCGCCAGCATGCGCAGAAGCGTGGACTTGCCGCAGCCGGACGGGCCGACGAGCGTGACGAACTCGCCATCCTCGATATTCACGGAAACGCCGTGGATGACGGAGGCTGCCCCATATTGCTTCAAAACGCGATCGATCGTTACCGATGCCATTGTCTTCCTCCCTTAAAGCTTGAGTTGCCAGATTTTTGCACTGGCGGCGGCACCGGTTAGCGTCGCCGAACGAGCGGCGGAAAATCCCGGAATGCGCTTGGTGCCGGTCCAGCGGCCGTTGTCGGCGAACACCTCGATGGAACCTGCGTCGAGAAAGATGCGCAGCTCCGAAGGCTTGGCGCCGGATGCGAGGTATCGCGGCGGCTCTTTGCCAGTGCCGGCATCAAAGAGGATCGCCAGGCCGTCGCCATCAAGCTTCACGCCGAGCTTGACGTCCGGGTGATCGAAGGCGAGTTCAAACGAAGCGCCGGGCTTGGGCAGCGAGAGTACGATCTCGACCGCGCCGCTTTCAAGCGGAACCGTCTCGCCGGCAGCGAGCGCCGCTTCGTCGAGCAGCATGTGGCGGAGGCTTTCCGCTGCGACGCTCGGTGGCGTCAGAACGGCATCTCCGTCGAGAAGCACACGACGCGGCAGCGTCATTGCGGTCGGGAAGTCGTCTTTCTTGGAAAAGTCCGTCCAGTTGGCGAGCCAAGCGATGCCAACCGGCTCGTCGCCGTCGACGAAAGCCTGGAAGGCATAGGCGTCGGAACCGAAATCCAGCTCCTGCTCGAACTCGGCCAGGAATTTGCGGCCGTCAAAGCGGCCGACGGTAACCGACGTCAGGTTACGCCGGCCGGTTGCGGGATCGCGGCTGGTCAGCAGGCCGAAGATCAGCGCCCAACGGGTATCCGGATCGTCCGCCTTCCCACCGAGCGGCACCATGCAGGGGCATTCCGCTGCGGTCATACCGAAACGGTCCTCGCGATGAATGATGCCGAGGAAGGTCCAGCCGGCAGCGCCTTGTCGATCCGTCGTCTCATAGAGCAGAACGACGCCGCCCGACCTGTCGCGGCTGCCGAGCAGCATCTTCCAGCGGCCGTCCGGGCCCCTGAAGACGTAGGGATCCCGGAAGTCGGTGGTGAGGTTCAAGCCTTCCGGACGGACCGGCAGAACCACCTCGGATGCACCGGCGACGATGCCGTCGCGGCTGAGGGCGGAGAGCTGGATCTGCTCTTCCGGCTGCCGATCGCGAACGTGTTCGGTATAGAAGACGCGGATCTCCTCCCCCTCAGGTCCGGAAATGGGGATGGCCGAGCCGGAAAAGGCGCCGCCGCGGCCGTCGTCCCTTTCGGACAGATGATCCGCCGGAAAGAGGAACATCGGCAGGTGCGTCCAGTGGATCAGATCTGTCGAGACGGCGTGTCCCCAATGCATGGTGTTCCAGCGCAAACCGTGCGGATAGTGCTGGTAGAAGAGATGGCCGCGGCCGGCGAAACGGCCGAAACCGTTCGGGTCGTTCATCCAGCCGAAGGGCGGCCGGAAGTGGTAGCCGGCCGGCACCTGAGGCGGTGCGGTACGCATGTCGTGGTGCAACACGCGGATCCCCTCCTCCAGCACCGTCTGCGGATGGAATGCGTAGACCACTGAGAGCGCGGTCGTTTCCGCATCATAGGCAAGTACAGTGTGGCCACCGGTCCCGAGCGTCACCGCGAAGAATTCGAACTCCTCGGTGCGGCGCGTGGACGGATCGGCGATGTCATTGCGCTCGACACTCACGAAGAGCTTCGCCTTGCCGCCAGTTTCGCGCGCCTTGATCCAGAGATGCAGCACCGTGCCGGCGGCAAACGCGGCCTCAATGATTTCAAGCGCGGGGCTCGCGAGTTTTGTTTGGGAAGTCATAGTCAACCTTTCACGGCGGAGCCGACGAACGAGCTTACGAACCAGCGCTGGAAGGCGAGGTAGAGAATGAGGACGGGGATCATCATCAGGACGGACGCGGCCATGGCGCGGTCCCAGTAGATGCTGTCCTGTCCAAAGAAGGTGGCAATTGCGACCGAGATCGGCCTTGCATGGTCGGTCTGCGTTACGAGTGTCGGCCAGAGATACTGGTTCCAGCTCTCGATCCCCATGAGGATCGACACCGTTGCGAGCGCCGGCAGGCTGAGCGGCATGTAGATCGAACGGTAGATGCGAAAGGCCGAGGCTCCGTCCATTTCCGCCGCTTCATAGAGTTCCTTCGGCAGTTGCGCGAAGAACTGGTAGAAGAGGAAGACATAGAGCGGGCTTGCTACCCAGGGCAGGATCTGGACGGCAAAGGTGTCCGTCAGCCCTGCCCGCGACATCATGACGACGAGCGGCATGATGATGCTTTCCTGCGGGATGACATAGAGCGCAACGACGAGCGCAAGCAGGACCGCCTTGCCGCGCAGCGAGCCCCAGGCGAGCACAAAGCCTGCCATGGAGTTGATGATCAGTCCCGACACGACGGTGACAACGAGGATCACCAGCGAATTGAACAGGTAGCGGCCATAGGCAAGCTCGCCGGAGAAATTGGCGATCTCCCTGTAGTTCGAGAGCGTCGGGTCGCTCACCCAGAAGGCGCGGAAGCTGCCCATGTCCGCAAGGATGCGGAAGCGGTCGTCCTTGAGGCTGGCAATGAGCAGCATGAAGAGTGGCGAAATCATCACCAGAGCAACAATGAAGATGCAGACGGTCTGGACGGCCCGCAGGCCCGTCTTGCTGTTGCCCCGGGATATGGCCAGCGGGGCGGGCTGGTTGAGCACGAGATCAGACATCGAAGCGCCTCAGGAGTTTGCGCTGGAGAAGCGCGATCAGAAGAACGATGACGAAGAGAATGACGGAGACGGCAGAGGCATATCCGAGCTTCTGTTCCTCGAAACCGGCGCGCACCATGTAGTGCACCACGGTCTCCGTGCTTTCCTTCGGCCCGCCCTGGGTGAGGATTGCAACTTGGGTGTAGAGCTTGAAAGCCTGGATCGTCGTGATGACCAGCACGAAGACATGGGTGGGACGCAGGCCCGGCATGGTCACGTGCCAGAAGCGGCGCAGCGCGCTTGCCCCATCGATGCGGGCGGCGTCGTAAAGCTCTTCCGGAATGCCCTGCAGGCCGGCAAGGTAGATGATCATCTGGAAGCCATAGGCCTGCCAGGCCGACAGCAGCACGATCGAGAACATCGCCCAGTTCGGGTCGCCGAGCCAATCGATCGGCTGGATCATTCCAGCGGACAAGAAGCCGACGATCTGATTGAGCGGACCGCTCGGATACTGAAACAGCGTGCCCCAGATCACGCAGACGACAACCATGGAGGTGATCGCCGGCAGGAAGAACATGCCGCGCAGAAGATTGCGTATCGGCAGCTTCTGGTGGAGCAGCAGCGCCGTCAGGAAGGCCAGACCGCACTGGACCGGGAGCACCCAGACCGTGAAGCGCGTGACGTTCCACAGCGACGTCCAGAACAGCGGATCGGTAAAGACGCGCTGAAAGTTCAGGAGGCCGACGAAGCGCACCGGCGTCGGGCGCGGTACGAGCGGCTGGTTGGTCATCGCCGTCCAGAAGGACAGAAGGAACGGCGTGATCAGGAAGATGGCGAGCAGCAGCACGGCGGGCGCGATCATCGCGACTTCCTGCCAAAATCGCTGCCGGTCACGTCGCCTGCCGACGCGCGGAATGGCCGGCGCAGACGTCTGTTGCAAAGTCATGGTCTCCTCCTCATCGCTCATCCTCCCGAGATGGCGCAGGGCCGGTCAGAGTGACGGCCCAGCGATAACGCCTTATTGCTGTTCGTCGAACGGCGGATAGCCGGCGTTGTCCTCGATGTCCTGGTCGATCTTCCTGGCGGCGGCCGTCAGGGCTTCCTGTGCGTCGCCGCCGTTGAAGATCTTGTCGACCGCCTGCATGAAGGCCGAGGTAATCGTCGGATAGGCCGGGTGCGGCGGACGGGCGACCGCGGACTTCGAGGCCTGTTCGAAGGCGACAGCAAGCGGTCCGCCTTCAGCGTAGAGCGGGGATTCCGCTGCAAAGCTCTTCAGGCCCGGATAGGCCGACTGGGTCTTGGCGTAGTCGCGATAGTCCTTGTCCTTCAGAAGGAAGCTCAGGAACTTGCCCGCGGCCTCAGGATTTTCGGAGGTCGCCGAGATGCCCCAGATCCAGGTGCCGTTCGGGCTGACGCCCTTCTTACCGATCTTTGGCAGCGGCATGACGACGATATTGTCCTTCATCGCGGCGGCGGCTTCCGCATAGAACCAGTGCCCGCCCATGGCGAGTGCTGCCGGCTGGCCTTCGGCATAAAACTGGTTGGTACCCGACGACGTCGGAACGACCCAGCCGTTCTTTACCCACGTCTGCATCATGGTCAGCGCCTTGACGCAGGCTTCGCTGTCGAGCGTACCGCTCGCCTTCCACGCCTTGCGGTCGATCAGATCACAGCCAGCACTTTCGAGCAGCGGGCCATAGGCATAGGTGATCCACTCGGTCTTGATGCCGTAGCCGCGGAACGTGTCGATCGGCCACTTCACGCCTTCGAGCTTGGAGAGCTTTTCGAGATATCCTTCGAATTCCTCGCGCGTCCAAGCGTCGTCGACGGATTTCGGAATGCGTGCGCCGATGGCTTCGAGATATTTCTTGTTGCCGTAGAGGACGACCGAGGAGTCGGTGAGTCCGATCGCATAGAGGTCCTTATCGATCGGATAAGTGCCCTGGGCGATGTTCGAGCCGGTCATGTCGTCAAGGACATCCTTATCGACGAGCGGCTTGATCGGCTGCAGGTATCCGGACCAGACGTAGTTGGCGAGGAACGGTGCGTCGAGTTCCATCACGTCCGGCAACTGCTTGGCCATGACGGCGGCGCTGAACTTCTCGTTATAGGCGTCGTGCGGCGCGTAGATCAGTTCGATGTCGACATCCGGATTGGCGTCCTCGAAGCGCTTGGCGACATCGCCATAGGCCTTCACCCAGCCCGGATCGCCCTGGTGCATGACATGAACGACGGTTTTTGCGTCGGCAATACCGCCGCTCCCCAAAAGCGCGGTGGCGGCGCAGAGTGCATTGCGTAAACGATTACCCAAGTGCGCAGTCATTGTTTTCTCCTCCTGTTGAATGCGATCACAAAACTGAATTTAGACGGATGCCCGCTCGACCAGATGGAAGGGCAACTGCCGCAGATGCGGCGGCTCAGGTTGCCCGGCGAGCAGGATCTCCATGGCAAGGCGGCCCATCGCGCGGTGCGGCAGGGCCATTGTCGTCAATGGCGGATCCAATCGCGAGGCAAGCTCGACCTGGTTGTCGAAACTTGCCACCGCAATGTCGTCCGGGATGCGAAGGCCGGCACGCGCAAGCGCGGCATAGACCTCCATCGCCACGCGGTCGTTGCCGCACAGGATGGCGTCCGGCCGCTGACCGGAAAGAAGTGCCTCCACATGGGACGAGACAAGGCTTGGCGCGCGGTCGCTGTAAACGCTGCGGCGCACGGCCGGAAACACGCCGAGCGGGTCGATGCCTGCCTCCTCCAGCGCCGCACGAAAGCCCTTCTCGCGCAAGGACCCGGCCAGAATGCCCGGCAAGTTGATGAAGGCGATACGGCGCCGGCCTGCGGCCAGCAGGTAACGCACGATCTCACGTGCCCCGCCCTCTTCGTCCGGGACCAGCGACGTGACACGGCCCGAGGCCTCGCGGCAGTTGATCATGACCCCGACGGAACCGGCCAGGGTTGGCGGCAGATCGACGTCCTTGTGATACATGGCGGCGTAGGCAACGGCGCGCGGCCGGAACTGCTGCACTTCGTCGAGCACCGAGCCAATCGACTGTCCGCTGCTGTGGTTGACAGCGAAGACGGCCATGCCGGCGCTGCGCGCAGCCCCATCGAGTCCTCGCACAATTTCGGTGGCGAAGGGCGAGGTGATCAACCCATCGGACACAACGCCGACCAGCGGAAGCCAGCCTTGACGCACGCCGCGCGCCGCCAGGTTCGTTACATAGCCGAGTTCCTCCGCAATCGCCTTGACCTTCTGACGGGTCTCGTCCGACATTCGAGCGGACCCGCCGTGCAATGCGCCGGAGACCGTCTTCACTGAGACGCCCGCACGCTCCGCGATGTCAGAAAGGGAGATTGTCACGATTTGTGCCCTTTGTGGGTTATCGATTACCCATTAGTTCAAACCCGGCCCCATTGTCAAGCGGTCACCCGATCGAAACGCCACCATAAGCCTTGGAAGATGATCGCTGCGTAGAGCTTCGCGCCCGACATCGCTCCGCCAAGACGGCGAACAACCCTCCGATGACGCGAAATAGAGGTTGGGGCTCAAGAGGGACGAAAGCCGCTGTGCGTCCACTGCGGCTTTCTGTTTCAGTCGGGGTCAGGCCTGCTCAGAATTGCTTTGCAGCCCTCACCCGTCCGCCAACAGATTTCTGGCCGTCACCCTCGATGTCGAGAAGGAGGCTGGCGTCGAGCATCCAGAAATCGACGGTCTCCAGCGTCAGGCCGGCGGTCAGTGCGCCGTAGGCGCCGGAGCCGTCGAGACCGGCATAACCGGCTGTTGCACCGAGCTTCGGCGTCACAGTGGAGCCGTTCTCCAGGGTGAAGGAACGCCCGATCTCCGCCCCGAGACTTACTCGGAACTGTTCGGCGTCGAAGCCCTCGATGGTGATTTCGTCGCCCGCACCGTTGCGCACGCTATAGTCCTTGACCGTCTCGTTGAAGTAGACAGCCCGGAGCTCCGGCGTCAGCACCGTGGCCTCGTCGATTTGCCATTCGCCCATGATCGCCGTGTCGATCAACCAGCGTTTCGTGTCGAACGAACCGTCCCAGAAGGCTGTGTCGATGTCGTTCGCCGAGCCGCCATAGAGCAGGCTTGTATCCCAGAACACGCCCTTGCCGATCTCGAGCGAGGCATAGGGGCCGGCGAGCCAGCCGTTGCCCGTCAATTCGGCGTCCTCCTTCGTCGGATCGGTCATCCGGTCGAAATGGAGCGACAGGCCGACCAGCGCCTTTTCAGAAATCAGATAATCGGCGCCGAGATTGAGCATGGCGAAGCTGCCCCACTTGTCGTCGTTCTCGTCTCGCTTGTGCGCCATCAGCGTGCCGTCGATCCAGACGTTGAACGGCGGGGCATAGCCGCCGGCCGATTCCATTTGCGCAAGACTGGTCGCGAAGCTGGCCGTTATGCCATCTTCCGAAGGCGTCATACGGGCAGTGACTGGATCCGTGGCGTTGCCCAGCTGCCGACGTTCTAGAAGGCCCGGAACCCTGATCGAAGAGGCAATCAGGCCCTGCCGGGTCTGGACGAAACCGTGCACGAGGTCATCAATATTATCGGCGACCTCGGCAGGATTGTAGCCGATCTTGTAGGTCACCGTACCGGTGTTGGAGGCGCCTTGCGCGTTCATCAGCCTGAAGCCAACCCGCACAGTACCCGAGTAGGCCGGGTTCGGGATAAACTTCAGATACCAGCCGAGAGGCGTCGGACCCGCTGCGGCAAATTCACCCCGCACGATGCTCGCCGTGCCGGCATTGGCCGGTTCCACGAATGTGGGGCTCGCATCAGTGAACGGGCCGCCAGTGGCGCCGGCCTCGAGGTTGACATTGACCGGCATGCTGCCAGACGGAACGTCGACTGTCTTGTCAGTGACGGTGACGGCGCGTGTTTTGACCGTCAGAGTGTAGCTTGCCGTTCCGGTGGTGCCGTGACCGTCACGCGCTTCGATGGTGAAGCTAAAGTCCTTCGCCTCGGCCGCCGTATCGAGGGGACCCGTCAACTCGCCAGTGGAGATGTTGAGGATCATTCCGGCCGGCAACGTGCCGGATTTGAGGCTGTAGCTTAGCGCTCCCGCTCCCCCCGTTGCGAAGATCTGCTGGCTGTAAGCCTCACCAGCCATGGCCTCGGGCAGCGCCCCGCCGGCGGGGCTGAACGTCATGGCCGAGGCAGCCACCGTGACCGTGACAGCGCTTGAGGTCGCAGCGGCATTGTTGCTGTCACCGGAATATTCGGCGGTGATGGAATGCGCGCCGACGCTCAGCGCCGCGGTGCTGAAGGCGGACGTGGTGCCGGACACGGTGCCGGTTCCAAGCGTCGTGGATCCGTTCTTGAAGGTGACGGTTCCCGTCGGTGACGCGCCGCCGGCCAAGGTCGCCGTAAAGGTCACCGATGCGCCGAGCACCGGATTGCTGTCGGAGACCGAGACAGTGACCCTTGGAGCAACCGGCCCGACCGTAACGGTCACGGCGGCCGAGACCGCAGCGGCATTGTTGGCATCACCGGAATATTCGGCGGTGATGGAATGCACGCCAACGGCCAGCGCCGCGGTGCTGAACGTGGCCGTGGTGCCGGAAACGGAGCCGGTTCCAAGCGTCGTGGATCCGTTCTTGAAGGTGACGGTTCCCGTCGGCGACGCGCCGCCGGCCAAGGTCGCCGTGAGGGTCACCGATGTGCCGAGCACCGGATTGCTGTCGGAGGCCGATGCCGTGATCGTCGGAACCGATGTCTGGTAGGTAAAGCCACCATTGAACGTATCGGTTCCGTTCGGAGTAGTAAGGGCAACCACTACGGCTCCAGCGGCATGAGCGGGCGTCGTCACCGTGACCTCACCGTCGTCGACGACGGTGAGGTTGCTCCCGGTAACGCCGCCGAAGGTAACCGCAGTCGTATCGGTGAAACCCGTACCGCTAATGGTGACCACCGTGCCGCCGGTCGTGCCCCCGGCATTCGGGGTGATGTTGGCGATCGACGGAGCAGGCGCTGCGTCGTCATTGAGGACAGTGCCCATACCCTGGTTGTCGACGACCGTCGCGCCGGCGACGTTTGTGACATTGACGAAGAATGTCTCGTTCGGCTCAAAGTCCGTATCACCCAGCGCAAGCACTGTGAACGTGGCGTCGGTCGCACCCTGGCTGACCTGACCGCTTGCGGAATTGGTTGTGTAGTCGCCAGTGGCGTTGGCCGTACCGTTTGCCGTCGCAATGTCGAAGGTCACCCCGCCAACACCGGCCGGTTTGTCCAGCGATATCGTGAAGGTGAAGCTGGTGGTGCCGGAACTACCCTCGGCCTGGCTTATGTCATTGATCGACAATTTTGGCAGCGCACTCACGGTGATCGTGACCGTCGCGGCCGCGGACGTGCCCGCGATATTGGTGGCCGTGTAGGTGAAGCTGTCGGCGCCGGAATAGCCTGATGTCGGCGTGTAGGTGATTGTCGTGCCAGAAGCCGACGCGGTGCCGTGGGTCGGTACCGACGCAACTGCCACGCTATCTGCGGCGCCGCCCGTGAGGGCGAGCGTGATTGCGTTGTTCGCCGAATTGGCATCGACCGTCGCGGACGCATTGCCGGCGACGGGCGCCTGCAGCCCCAATATGGTCGTCAGCGAATAGGCGGCCGAGCCGCTCGCACCGTAGGTGTCTACTGCAGACACGGTGAAGTTGACGGTGCCTGTCGTCGTCGGGGTGCCGGAAAGAGTGCCTGTTGCGGTATTGAAAGACAGCCCCGTTGGGAGCGTGCCGGAGGTAATGGTGAGCCCATAGGTATAGGGCGCGGTGCCGAGCGATGCGGTCATTGACTGGCTATAGGCAACGTCGGTCGTGCCGCCGGGCAGCGGCCCTGCTGCTGGCGACAGGGCCAGTGTGGGTCGGTTCACCGTGATGGTGACCGTCGCGGACGAAGAGGTGCCGGCTGAATTCGTGGCGGTGTAGGTGAAGCTGTCAGAGCCGGAGTAGCCTGGTATCGGCGTATAGGTAACGGTCGTGCCGGAGGCCGACGCCGTGCCGTGCGAAGCCGCCGTGCCGATCGCCACCGACGTCGCCGTACCGGCGGAAAGGTTCAGCGTGATCGGGTTCGCCGACGAGTTCGCATTGACCGTCGCGGCTACTGCGCCTGCAACCGGGGGAATTTCGTTGACGTTCACCGTGTACCACCGGGAACCCGAGAATGGCGCGTTAAGGCCGGTTGAGCTGTCCGTGGCGGTGATCTCGAAGCTGTAGCTCCCAGCGGTGGTCGGCGTTCCGGAGAGCACGCCACCGGAAGCAAGCGTAAGGCCGGTCGGCAATGTCCCGGCTGCAGAGAGGGAATAGGGATTTGTGCCGCCGGAAGCCGTCAGCGTCTGGCTGTAGGCTGTGCCGACTGTCCCGGCCGGCAGCGAGCTGTTGGGCAAAACGACCACGGTCGGGGCCGATACGGTGATGGTAACCGTCGCCGGCGACGATGTGCCGCCCGCATTTGTCGCCGTATAGGTGAAGCTGTCGGGGCCGGCATAGCCTGGCGTCGGCGTATAGGTGATGGTGGCTCCCACAGCCGTCGCCGTGCCATGCGCAGCCGGCGCGCTGACCGCCACCGACGTCGCTGTTCCACCGGAAAGGTTCAAGGTGATGGGGTTTGCCGACGAGTTGGCGCTGACTGTCGCCGAAAGCGCACCGGCAATCGGAACGGCGGGGTTGACGGCAAAACTCTGCTGTACCTGCGGGGCAGCGTTATAGGACGCATCTCCGGCCTGGTTGGCATTGATCGTGCAGGTCCCGGTCGTCACGAAGCTCAGCTGTCCTGCGCCGTCAATGGTGCAAACGCCGGTGGTTGCGGAGGTGAAGACGGGGCTGAGCCCGGAACTGGCGCTCGCCGTCAGCGTCGGCGTCGTGCCGAAATTCTGCGGGCCCGGGTTGTTGAAGGTGATGGTCTGGTCGCTCTTTCCAACGCATGTGACCGTCGCCTGTACGGTTCCGCCAGCGGGCTCGCTCCAAGCGTAAACCACAAATTGAGTATCGTCAGCGGGTATTGTCAATGTAGCGTTTAGATTCAACTCCGCGCCGGGTGCAGCATATGCTTCAAATGAAGTGCCGTCAGACATATTAACGCCAGCGTTCTTGTAAATCGCGAAGCCTGCGCTGTTCGAATTCACAGTGCCAGATGAAGTAACCCTGTATGTGACTTTTTCGCCGGCGAGGACGCTAAGGTTAGCCTGCCACAACTCGCTTGTATTCGAGAGGGAAACGCCGCTCCCCCACGTTGCGTTGATCGCACTGCAACCAGCCGATTGAGCGTGCGCACTCTGGAAAAACGCCAGGCTGATCAAGAAGGCAGCCACGAAGGCGAACCAGGCCTTCCACGGCCGAAGGACTGCATTGGTGACGGCCCGGAGCATCCAGGCGGCGGCGGAGAGAGCCGACAGAAAGCGCTTAAGCATTTTCAGCCATGTGAACGCCATGCCTGCAAAAGCAAGCACAAGAACAACTATCGTTGATGTCATCGGTTCCCCGTCCGCCTTCCCCCGAAGGTCGTCCAAATCGCGCAAGCACCCGCAATCCATGCCCAGGTGCAGCAGAGCTTTCCTACAGTGAAGAACTTTTGCCCAGCTTGTGAGCCAGAAAATCGCAAGTTATGCGTGCAGTATCATCCATAGATTGTTGTCATGGTTCGCGCCACACGTATGATGCGATTTGCCCAATTTTTTCTACGGAGCGTTGCAACAAGGCTGGCTACGTCACTGGGAAAAATCGTCTGCCATCGAGGTCGCGTCATACGGCATCGCCTTGGTATCGGTTGAGAGAAATGTCCATCGCGGTCGCCATTCGATGGACCTCTGCCAGCACGGGTTCGAAGATCGCGTTGCGGCGCTCAAGTTCGGCGTGTTCGGCAAGATATGCCGGCACGAGTTCGGAAATTTCATCGAAGACGGCCTGTTCATCCACCGTGGTCAGGCGTCCGCCCTGCATGACGATTCGTCCGGCAACCATCACTGCTTCCACCGACGATCCGTTTTCCGAATAGACAAGGTGTTTGGCGACATCGTTGAGCGGCACGAAGGGATAATTTCGCATATCCAGGACAAGAAGATCGGCCGACTTGCCGACTTCCAGGGAACCGGTCACCTGTTCCAGCATCGCCGTCTTGGCGCCGCCGATGGTCGCCATGGTGAGGATCTCGTCCGCCCTGAGCCATTTCTCGTAGTCAGGACCGGCGGCACTATGAACGAGACCGGCGACGCGCATGACGTCGAAGATGCGAGACGTGTCGTTCGACGAAACGCCATCCGTGCCAAGGCCGATCGTCACACCGGCATCGAGCAGGCGGCGGATCGGCGCGATCCCGGCCCCAAGCTTCAGGTTGGAGACGGCGTTGTGGGCAACGGAGACGCCCGCCTCCCCCATCAGCTCGATGTCCTCGTCGCTGACCCACACCGAATGCGCGATGGTCGTGTTGCGTTTCAAAAGGCCGAGATCGTGCATATAGGCGATCAAGGACCTGCCGTGATGAACGAGCCCCGTCACCGCCTGCGTCTTGGTCTCGAGGACATGCGTGTGGAACGGCACATGCCTTTCAACTGCCAGCTCCATACAGGCCGCCATGAGATCGGGCGTGCAGCGCTGCGGCGCGGAAGGTGCGATCATGAACTGCAGGCGGCCCGACATCCCGTGCAGGCTGGAAAAGGCAGCGCGGCAATAGTCCGCATACGCTCCTGCCGACATCGGCGGACCAAAATCGAGAAGATCCTGCATCGCCGAGGGCATTATCTCGCGCACAAAAGGCAGCGCATCAAGCGTATGCACATTCATCGCCGCGCTGGAAATATTGGCGCGGATTCCGGCATCGTCGTAGGCGCGAAAGACGGTGGCAAGCCGGTCGAGATCGTGCCGGGGCGGGTCGAAAAAATCGTCGCAGAGCGTCGTGACGCCGTTGCGCAGCGATTCCATCGCCAGCAGCAGGCTGCGCAGGTACAGCAGGCGCTCGCCGATCGGGTCGTTCATCAACAGCGGATAGGCATAGAGCAGCCAGAGTTCGAGCGGCATGCGCTCATAGCGCCCCCGCAGGAATGTCTCACTGGAATGCGTATGGGCATTGACCAGTCCCGGCAGGACCAGCTTGCCGCGTGCCTCGATAATTTGGGCGTCGGGCCTGGCGGCAAGGCCCGACCCGATCGATCTGATCTCGGTGCCTTCGATCAGGATGTCAGCGGCAAATGGTGTTGCGCCGTGAGCGCGGTCCATCGCAACTATCGTCCCATTGCGGATGAGAATTTCGCTCATGACAAATGCCCCGGAAACCACCGAATGACCTGAGGATGGCGTCCGCCGCGCATCATGATTACTGATCCCTGAGCTCGGCGAACGAGCTTGCGGCTTTCGCGCCGCCGCGAAGCTTTCCGGACAGCCAGACGCCGAAAACCGTCGCGAGATAGGGCAATGCCTGCAGGAGATCGTGCGGAATCCTGTCGCCGAACGTCAACTGCGCCCGGATGCCGATGGCGCCGACGATGGCAAAGAACAAGGCGGCGAAGGTGGCACCCACGGGATGGGCCGCGCCAAAGATGACGGCAGCAAACGCCATGAAGCCGCGACCGGCCGTCATGCCCTGGGCAAAGAACTGCAGGCTGCCAGCGGCAAGTTCTGCGCCGCCAATCGCGCACAGCACCCCACCGATCGAAAGCGCCACGAGCCGCATGCGCGAGGGGTTGGCGCCGACGCCGCGCGCAGCGAACGGATGCTCCCCGCAGGCGGCCAGCCGCAGGCCGAAGCGCGTTCGCCGCAACAGCACCCACATGGCAAAGACGACGAGCGGCATGGCCGCAACCGAGACCGACAGCACGCCATAGGAACCGAAGGCCGGCCCCAATTTTGGAATGCCGAAAGGTGCCGTTACGGTTGCCTGGCTGCCGAAGATAGACTGGACGGCGAGCGCCGTACCGCCGATGCCGAGACCAGTCAGCCCGAGGCCGGCGATAATAGGATTGGCCTTCAACCTGTCGATGACGAACCAGAGAAGCACCGAGGCCAGCACGCAGGCGATGATGGCGATGAGGATGGCGGCGCCGACGGACTTTGTGAGCATGATGCCGAGAATTGTCGCGCAGGCGCCGATGATCATCAGGCCCTCGAGACCGAGGTTCCAGACCCCTGCCCGCTGCGCGATAACGCCGGCGAGCGTGACGTAGATCAGCGGCGTACCGGAGCGCAAGATGGCGATGAAGATCTCATTCATGTCGAACGCCCTCCAAGGCGCAGCACCTTGTCGATGAAGGTAGAGCGCGCGGTTATGAACAGCGCGATCGCCGCGTTGATGATGTCGATCGCCGCCGACGGCAGCCCCGCCATGATCGGCAGATAGAGTGCCGCCGAGGCAAGGCCGCCGAAGAACACGGCAGCAACCGCCGTTCCGAGAACGGAGAGATTGGCGACAAGCGCGATCAGGATCGCGGTGAACCCGTGCGCCGGCAGGAAGCCCGAGGCGATGCGGCCGTTCGGCCCCATGAACTCGATGGTGCCGGCAAGGCCCGCAAGCGCCCCCGAAATGAGGAAACTGGAGAGGCCGAGCTTCCAGAGGCGCGCGCCCTGCCATTCCACCATCGTGCCATTGCGGCCGGCAAGGCTTGCCAGGACGCCGTAGGAAGTTCGGTTCACCAGCAGCCACATGAAGATGCCAACGACCACCGCGATTGCGATGATCGCCGGGGAGAGACCGAGAGAATTCGAGATGCGGTAGGCCGCATCAAGCGGGCGGCTCGATGCCTGCTGGCCGGAACCTGAGGGATCCTTCAGCGGCCCTGAGGTGACATAGACCAGAAGCAGGCCGGCCATAAAGTTGCCCATCAGCGTTGTGATGACCTCGTCGGTGCCGGAGCGGAGCCGCAGCAATCCCGGCCACAGCGCCCAGAGAGCACCCCCGAGCATGCCGGCAAGAAGCAAGGCCGGGATAACCAGAAAGGCTGGTCCGCCTTTCAGAGCTTCGGCAGCAAAGGCGGCACAGATGGCACCGACATAGAACTGGCCCTGGGCACCGATGTTGAAGAAACCCGCCCGGAAGGAAATGCCGACGCCGACGGCCGTTATGAACAGCGGCAGCGCCCATCTGAGACTTTGCTCGATCGCGCCGCTTCGCAGGAATGCTCCATCGAGCACCGCCCAGAGCGTCACCGGGGCATTGTAACCGGCAAGCTGGAACACGAGCGCGCAGAGGATGAGCGCGAAGATCACAAAGATCAGACTGCGGACGACGGTGATGAGACTGTCTTTCATGCGCTTGCCCCTGCAACGGCACCGGTCATGGCCGCTCCCACCAACCCTATGTCGAAGGGCGCACGGAACTCGCCGTTCAGGCGTCCCGACAGCATCACCACGACGCGATCCGATATGTCGAAGAGCTCGTCGAGATCCGACGAGATCAGCAGTATGGCCGCGCCACGGTCGCGCGCCTGCCGGAGCGCCTGCCAAACGAAGGCGGTGGCCCCGATATCGAGGCCGCGGGTCGGCTGGGCTGCGATGATCAGCTTCGCATCGGGATCGATCTCCCGGGCGAGGATCACCTTCTGCGCATTGCCGCCCGACAGGGACCCCGCCTTCTGCGCGGAATTGTGGTAGTGAACGCTCCATTCCTTGAGTGACCGGTCGCAGGCATCGCGCACTGCCGAGGGACGGATCAGCTTGAGCAGCCTGCCCTGCAGCAGCTCCCTCGCGCTCCAGTTCTGCCAGAGCGAACTCGTGAGGCTGAGACCTTCGACGTTGCGCTCGAAGGGAATGATCCTAAGACCGATCGCGCGACGGTCGGCGAGAGGTTCGCCAGTCACGTCATGGCCTGCAAGCTGGATCGATCCACTTGTCAGGTCGGCGAGAGCAGAGATAGCCCGCACCAGCGTCTTCTGCCCGTTGCCTTCCACCCCGGCGATACCCACGATCTCACCCGGGCGGATCTCCAGATCGATGCCATCGAGGGCAATGCCCCCGCTGTCCGGCCGGGTGGAGACGGCCTTCATCGAAAGGATGGCAGGGCCGGCCGCATGCGCCGGCTGATCGGAGTCCCCACGGACCGGTGACTTCGTTCCGACCAATGCATCGCGATCGTGCCGATCGAGCGTCTTCGCTACAGCCTCACCGACGATGAGGTTGGCCAATCGCTCGCCCGAAACCTCAGCCACCGGAAGCGGCCCTTCGACCTTCTGGCCGCCCCGCAGCACCGTGACCGTGTCGGCGATGCCCAGCACCTCGCGGATCTTGTGCAGGATGAGGATAACTGTCACCCCACGTTCCCTAAGGCGGCGAACGCGCGCGAACAGCATGTCGATGCCCGCGGGAGACAGGACTGCGGTCGGCTCGTCAAGAATGAGGACGCGCGCATCCGTGACCAGCGCGCGGGCAATCTCTATGCCCTGCTGGGTCTCGATCGGCAGGTCTCGGATACGCCGGTTCAAGTCGACCTGGACGTCGAGCCCCGCGAGATGCGCCCGCCATTTTTTAGCGAGCCCCTTGCGGCTATAGATGCCGCCCTTGCCCGTAGCGCCAAACTCCATGGTCTCGGCGACGGTAAAGGACGGTGGCAACGCAAAACTCTGGTGGACGAGCTCCACGCCCGCGGCCCGGCTTTCGCTGACCCGCCCCGTCCGGATGTCGTCTCCCATCACGTTGACCGCGCCGGAGGTCGGCTGGACGAGGCCGGCGGCAACCCGTGCGAAGGTGGTCTTGCCGGCCCCGTTCTGACCGACGACCGCATGGATATGGCCAGGAGCGAACGAAGCTGAAACCTCCGACAACGCCGTCACGTCTCCGAATTTGACGGTGACGTTCCGGCACTCCAGGGCCGATTTCGGAGAATTGGACATGCAATGGTTCCCATCGAGAGCGGGAGGTTCGCGGCTGTCAACAGGGCTGGAAACGATCCGCGAACCCCAGTGACCTTCCCCAAGAGGGAAGGTCTGTGCCGACGTCCTTCGAAACTTCGGGCTGGCTCCGCGAGCCAGCGTCAGGAGATCAAAGGGTGGTGTTGAACGGAACCTTGATCGATCCATCCAGGATGCCGGCGCGAATCTTGGCGACCTCGACCAGCGCTTCCTTCGCCTTGGCGTTCAGATCCGCCGGCCCCTGTTCGGTGAAGACCGGCGAGAGAATGAAGTCGATGACGCCGGTGCCAAGCCCCGTATGCTCGTGCGCTCCGCCGTTCCATTCGGGCCCAACCGCCTTGCTGGCCTCGTTGTAGAGCGAGGCGCCGAAGTCCAGGCTGACGATCGATATCAGGGATTTCGGACCGAGCTCATACTGTCCGGGCGCGAGGCAGCTCACCATGCGCCCTTCCTTCTCGTTGGCCGCGGCAATGATGCCGCCGTCGGTGGCCGCCGCATCGGTCTGGATGTAGTCGATGCCGTCATTGTACATCTGGGTAGCGATTTCCTGACCCTTTGCAGGGTCCTGGAACGAGCCTGCAAAGGCGGCGATGACGGAGGCATCCGGTCGAATGGAATGCACGCCGGCCTTGAAGGCGTTGAAGTCTGCGTTGAGAGGCGGGATGGAAACGCCGCCGATGAAGCCGGTCTTGCCGGTCGACGACATCTTGGCCGCGAAAACTCCCGACAGATAGCAACCAAGATAGTAGTCGTAGGAAACGGTCACCACGTTCGGGATTGCCGGCTCGAAGGGGTCGGCGAAAAGCTGGATCCACTTGGTGTTGGGATAGGACGGCGCCAGCGCTTTGAAGGGCTCGGCCACTTCGTTGAAGGTCGAGACGATGATCGCCGCGCCCGCATCTCCCAGCGTGCGGTAGACCGTCTCGTAGGTCGCCGGATCCTGCGCGTAGACAGCGCGGTATTCGAAGCCCTTTTCTTCCGAAAGCTGCTTGAGCTTGGCGATCATCTGGTCCACCGGACCATTGTCGCCTGCAGCTTGCGTGTGGACCAGCGCGACCAGCCCGCCGGACGCACGGGCGAATTCGGGCACGATGCTGGCTGCAAAGCCGAGCGCCGCGGCACCCGCGCTCGCCTGCAGGAATGTCCGGCGCTGCATCATGTGCTGTGTAATCTTCCCAGTCTTGTCTGTCATGATCGTTCCCTCTTTTATCTTGTTGTTTCTCATTCGCATTTGCCACGGCGCTGGCGGTACTGGCGCCAGTTGCCGCCTCAAAGCGGCGGCGAATAGGAGGCCGGGTTCATAATCATCACCTCCTGCTTCTGGATCGCGTCCAGCGCCCAGACTTCGGAAATGAACTTCTGCCAGTCCGGATCGGCATACATGGCCGCGCGGCGCGCTTCGCGGTCAGCGAGGCTGTCGTAGGCCCACATCAGCACGGTCGTGTGAAGCGTTCCCAGTTCCGAGGCATAGAGACCGACGAACTTGTTGAGATGGCGCTTCTGCACGGGAAGGCCGTCGGCCTCGTACTTCTTCATCCACTTGTCGACCGTGCCGGGCTTGAAGGTGTAGGTGCGGTGTTCCAGGATCATCAGATTGCTTCCTATGCGTTCAGGACGAATTCGGCGCATTTCTCGCCGATCATGATGGCTGGCGCGTTGGTGTTGCCACTTGAGATGACCGGCATGATCGAGGCGTCCGCGACACGCAGCCCTTCGATACCGCGCACCTTGAGTCGCGCATCCACCACAGCCATGGGGTCGTTGCCCATCTTGGCGGTTCCAACCGGGTGGAAGGTTGTCATGGCGGTCGCCCGCAACCAGCTCGTCAAAGCGGCATCGTCGAGCGCTTCCGGCCCCGGTGCCAGCTCCTTGCCGCGATAGCGGTCGAAAGCCTTCTGGCCGACAATGTCACGGGTCAGCCGGATGGCATCGATCATCGTGCGAACGTCGAAATCGTCACGGAGGTAGTTGGCCTGGATCTTCGGCTTGTCCGTCGCGTTCGCCGAGCGCAACGTGATCTCGCCGCGGCTCACCGGATTGACGGGGCCGACGCGGATCGTGAACCCGTGGTTGGCCTCTACGGCCTGCTTCTTCCGGAACGGATTGGGGAAGTGCAGGTTGGCCGTCTTTTCCAGCGCCGGCATGAAGTGCAGCTGTATGTCGGGCGCAACCAGGCCGTCGTTCGAGCGGATGAAGGCACCGGCTTCATAGGGGAAGGTCGTGGTGACGCCCTCACCGAACAGCATGCCCTGGGCAACGGCGGGAATAAGCTTGTCCGCCCGCAGCTCGCTGAAGAGCGTGATCGGCTCCCGGCATTCCCAGCTCATGACGCAGTCGACGTGGTCCTGGAGGTTCTTGCCGACGCCAGGCAGGTCCAACACCGGCTCGATGCCAAGCGCCCGGAGCTCGTCCGCGGGTCCGATTCCGGACAGAAGCAACGCCTTGGGCGAATTGACCACCCCTGAGGAGAGGATCACCTCCCGCCCCGCACGGGCGCGTCCCAGCACGCCGTCTTTAAAATACTCGACGCCGCACGCCCGGTCGCCTTCGATGATCAGGCGCGTGATCTCCGCCCCCGTCAGCACGGTGAGGTTCTTGCGGCCGAGTGCCGGACGCAGGAACGCCCATGATGTGGACCAGCGCTTTCCCTTGCGGATGGTGAAGTCATAGCGGCCAAAGCCTTCTTGCGTCTCTCCGTTGAAGTCATCGTTGGCCGGATAGCCGGCCTGGATGCCCGCCTCGCAGAACACGTCCATCAGCGGATTGTTGCCACGGGCTCGGCAGACGGTGAGTTCCCCGTCGCCACTGTGGAAGGCATCCTTCCGCTGTACATGCGTTTCGGAACGTCGGAATGCCGGCAGCACTTCCTCATAGGACCAGCCGGGCAATCCGAGCTGCGACCAGCGATCGTAGTCGTGGCGATTGCCGCGCACGTAGATCATGCCGTTGATGGTGGAGGTCCCGCCCAGCACTTTGCCGCGCGGCCAATAGAGCGAGCGGCCATTGAGATAAGGCTCGGGCTCGGTGTGATAATGCCAGTTGTAGATGCCCGAATGGAACAGCTTGCCCATCAGCATCGGCAGCCGGAACAGCGGGTTGCGATCCTTGCCGCCAGCCTCGATCAAAAGCACGCGGTTTGCCGGGTTCTTCGACAGACGGTTCGCAAGGACACAACCGGCCGAGCCCGCGCCAACGACGATGAAATCATATTCCGGGTTACGCGCCATGGTTCACCACGCGATGGGCCGGCCGCCCATCGCCTCCAAATAAGAATTGCAGAGAAGGAACGGATTTTCTCGGCCGAGCACCTTGTCGGCAAAGGCGGGATGCTCGCGCTGGACATAGGCGACATGGTCCGTGCGCCCCTCGGCAACGCCGGCTTCCGAAAAAATGTCAGCCGCAGCCGCGCCGAAGCCGAGGAAAACGACCGGCTTGCCTCGCGCCACAAGCATTTCGACCACGCGCAGCATCAACGGCCGCCAGAAGGACAGATGCCCGCGCGACTGGTGTGGATCGATATCGACACGGAAGCGAGAGAGCGTCAGCGAGGCATTGAGCAGGAGAACACCCTCCCCGACCCAACGGTCGGCGATCAGGCTCGGCGGCTCGAACGAACCCGCCGGATCGCACAGCAGATGCCGCACATCGGGCCAGTGGTCGAAATCGCGCGCCAGACTTTCGTCACCAAGGCGTGCGGCCGCAATCAGCTGCATGTAGGCGCGAATGCTCTTCGAGAACATCTTGTCCAGCTCACCCCAGGCGGCGAGATTGCCGGCCTCGAAAGCGCGCCCCGTCGCAAAACCCGGTTCGGGATAAGGATCCTGCCCAAGAACCAGGCAGCGAACGCCATCGGGCGCAATTCCGTCGAACGCCGCCAGGGCATGCGCGCCCCTTGGCTGACCGGGAAAAACCTTGCCGCGGCGCGCCGGGAAGATCGGCTCCCACGGCTCCAGTTCGAGGTCCGCATCGATACGGGCGAAATCGTCGCCGACGGGGCCGAGCGCATCGCGCCATGCATTCGGAAGGTCGCCCTCCCAGCCTGCAAACGTCTCCGCCATTGCCTCCTTCAAGCGCATCGGCATTACGGCTCTCCTTCCGTTCATTGAGGATGAGACTAGACAAAAGCTGACCAAAGTGTCAACTTTCAAAAGCAAAAAAAATGACGACTCGGTCAACGTTTCTTGACTGCATCGTCAACTTATGGCGAAGGGCGATACGCTTGCATTTCGCTGGAAAACGCGGCAATTGCAAAGGCAATCTCGCCACCACGCATGATTGCCTGGTAGGAAGCGACGGCGAGATGGAGGCGAAACCATATGGCAAGGGCAGTACGAGATCCCGAAGAG
Organism: Ensifer sp. Root278; assembly: GCF_001429285.1. GTDB lineage: Bacteria > Pseudomonadota > Alphaproteobacteria > Rhizobiales > Rhizobiaceae > Ensifer. The sequence continues at coordinate 10,667 of NZ_LMJJ01000013.1, read as the reverse complement.
CGCATCCGCGAACGTAACGTGCGGCTGATCATCAAGGCGGGGATCGAGATATTTGCCCGCAAGGGCTTCGATGGCACGCGCATCGCCGAGATTGCCGAGGCTTCGGGCCTGCCCAAGGCAAACGTCTACTACTACTTCTCGTCCAAGGAGGAGATCTACACCGCCATCATCGCGCATCTGCTCGCCAGTTGGGACGATGCACTGAAATACATTTCGCCGGAGCGCGAACCGGCGGAGGCGTTCAGGCTCTACATCAAGGCGAAGCTGGAATACACGCGCAAGAACATGGCCGAGTCCCGGCTCTTCGCCAGCGAAATCATTCAAGGCGCCCGCTTCCTGACCAAGAAGGATCGCGAACACATCCGTCAGGTAACGGATACTCATGTCGCGGTCATCGAGGGCTGGATCGCCGCTGGCAAGATGCTGCCGGTCGATCCACGTCATCTCTTCATCATGCTCTGGGCGTCGACCCAGTTTTACTCGGACTTCGAACCCGTCGCCGTCGACGCGCTCAAAAAGCCCCGTTTGAAAGCCGATGACTACGAAAAGGCGGCGGCCACGATCACCGAGACGATCCTGAGAGGTATCCTCCGGCAGCCCTAAGCCCGGCGAGCGAACAAAGGCGCTTGCGCACGATCCTGGGCTGTACGGCCGGGTGATCAAGCTCGTTTCAGGTTGGCGCTTACCGCAAAACTTCGCCACGCGGCGACATCAAACAAGATCGAAGAAGCACCGGACGTTGCCTTTTTGGCAATCGACGTTGCGAATATCTGTGCTTCTTCGGCAAGGGAAACTCTGGATAATTGGCCGTGCAAGCAACTCTTCAGAGACCAGCAAGATGGCCTATGTCATTACCGAACCCTGCATCGACGTGAAGGATGGCGACTGCACCGCCGCCTGCCCTGTCGACTGCATCTACGAGGGTGGCCGTACCTTCTACATCCACCCCGATGAATGCATAAATTGCGGGCTCTGTCTTTCGATCTGCCCCGTCGATGCCATCGTCTGGGATCACGAGATCGCCGACAACCAGCGCCATTTCATCGCTGTGAACAAGGAGTTCTTCGGAGCCGACGTCACCGGAATGGGCTCACCGGGCGGGTGGAGCAAGGAGTGCTCGACGGTGCAGGACCATCCCTTCGTTGCCGCCTTCGAGAAAGCGGTAACCGTCGCATAAGCAGACCTGATCCACAGGAGCAAGACAGGGCAGCTGCACAGACGCAGGTCGACGGTTGCCCAGAGAAACGAAACTTGAGGCCGGTAGAAAGCCGTCCCATCTCGGCCCTCGCCGCACGTATCCCGAGATGTTTTTGCGGCCTCGCCGCTTGGGCTCACCAGCCGGAATAATAGGCCCGCGTCGCCGCGGCGAGCTTGGTCACGAGTTCACGCTCGCAGTTCAGCCGCGGAAGGTCCGCACGCGCCTGCTGCAGGAGTTCGGCCCGGGCACCTTCGAAATCGACCTGAGTCAGCTTCCCATCGCGCATGATCTCCTGTCCGCCGACGTAAAGTCCCTTCGCGTGCGCCGCCGTCATTCGCGTGAGCAGAACCTCGGCCTCGTCCAGATCGTCTATCAAGCTATCGGCGATCAGCGCACCGTAGTCCACGAGGACGAGGTCTTCGTTCGCTGGCGCATTCACAACCTTGGCGCCGACATGGATCGCGGCATCGAAGACGCGACGTGCCGTAAAGGTCCGCGCCAGGTCGCGGCCACCGTGCAACAGATGGCCGAGGCGCAGTTCGCGCCAAAGGTCCTGGTCGTCGTCAAACCCCGTGCCGTCGAGGCCGAAAGCGAAGGCGGGCCCGCTTGCCGGAATGGCAGCGAGCGGCGCCACGCCTGAACGCAGGCGCAAGTTTGCCGACGGGTTCGAAACAAGTTGCACACCCCTTGCTGCCAGCAGCCCCAGCTCATCCGGCCGCAGTTGAACGCCATGGGCAACGGCAAGGCGGGGCGAGAGGAAGCCGATATCGTCGAGGTATCGGACGACCCCTTGCGGAAAGCGCCTGTCCAGCCACAGCCTCTGCCTTGGGCTTTCGAGGAGATGCATGTGAATGCGACGACCCGTTGCGTGAGAGGCCTCGGCGATGCTTTCGAGCAGTGCATTGGAGCACCACTGCGGCCCGATCGGGCCGTACTGGACATCGATCAGCGGGTTGGTGTTGGCTGCGGCGACCGAGTCGGCCGCCGAAATCTGGATTGAAGGCGGGGCATATTGGGGGATCGAGGCACTGAGTTCGTCCCAGTCTGCCGGAGCGAGATACGGCCGCAATCGCTGCGGCCCGCCATCATAAGCCCACGGATCGTAGTCGAGAAGCGGGCAGGATAGCGCAAGTCTGATGCCTACGTCGCGGGCCGCGCGCATCACCGCACCAGCCTCCTCCACCAGTCGGTCGACATTCAGCGAATTGTGACAATGCATGGTCGCACCGATGCCCGTTTGCGCCAGCCGGGAGAATGCCACGAGCGCTTCCAGGTAGGGATCGGTGCGCGGTCGGAGCCGAAGCCCGGGGATCCAAACTTCCAGAGCATCGTCGACATTGCCGAAATCGAGCGTGCGGATGCCATAGCCGTGGTCATGCGCGTTGACGGGCGGCGGCATCAGGAGGGCATTGGCCGGGATCGCAGCCGAGGAGGCACCGTCAGGCAGATGCCGCAAGAGGTTTGGCTCACGCCTTGCGGCCTCGTGGCCAGGATGCAAAAGAAGTCGCCCGGGGACCTGGCGTTCACTCAAGGATTGATTGCCTCCATGATCTGGTCGCTGAACCTCAGCAGTTCCGCACCAACGAATTCGATGACGGCTTCGGCCGCGTGGGTTCGCTGCCGGCGTCGCTGCACGAGAATTCCGATATGCAGGTTCTGAAGGCGCGATCCGGAAAGCGGTATCGGAACGACATCGCCTGCCTTGATTTCCGCGAGGAAGCCGATCGGCGTGAAGAAAGCCACTCCCTGCCCCGAGATGATGAATGGCTTGAGCATCATCTGGCTGTTCGACAGCACAAAGGGCCGCCCGGTTCGTTCGAAGACCGAGAGTTCGATTTCGATGAGCGAGCGGATCGGCTGCGTATCGAGTTGCAGAAGCAGGTCGTACTGAGCGCATTCGGCGAGCGAGACCTGCCGCTGCTTCGCCAACGGATGTCCCCGTCCGACGAAAGCCATCAGCGGCATCGGTACGCGAAAGAGCATCTCCGTGTCGTCTGGACGGGCGAGATCAAAGGTCAACCCCATGTCGACATCACCTTCGGCAACCAGGCTGCTGATGTTGCCGTGACCGGCGGTGTGGATATGGAAGCTCACGCCCGGATGGATGCTGTGGAACGTGTTGACCATGTCCGGCAGGAACTGGATGGCCAGGCTGTCCAGACAAGACATTTGCACGCGACCGGCCTTTTTTCCCTGCAAGGCGCCGAGGTCGCTGCGCAGAAGCTCGAAATTCTCAAGCGTGACCCGGGCGTGGCGCAGCACGTTTTCCCCGGCGACGGTCAGCCTCAGGCCGTTCGAGAGCCGTTCGAACAGGGCGATCCCGAGCTCGTCCTCCAGTTTCTTGATCTGCCGGCTGACCGCCGAGGATGCGACGTGAAGCTCCTCGGAGGCCTTGCGAATGGACCCGGACCGCGCGACCGAGACGAAATATTTCAGGATGCTGGCGTGCATTCGATTGGAACCTCCCCTCCCCTGGGCTCCGACCTATAACACGCTCATCGTCCCCTCCAAACGGGCGCGCGCTTCTCCTGGAAGGCGCTGACGCCTTCCAGAGCATCCTCGCTTTTAAGCGCCTTCACGAGTGCAGGCGTGCGCAGCCCTTGTGCTTCCGCCGGCGACAGATGCCCGGTGCGATTGACAGTCTGTTTGATCGCGCGAAGCGAAAGCGGCGCGCAGGCGACGATTTCGGCCACCCAGCGGGCAACGGCGGCATCGAGCTCCTCGGGTTCAGCCACCTCGTTTACGATGCCGAAGCTTTGCATCTCGGCTGCGGAAAACCGCCGGCCGGTCAACAAAACGCCCATCGCGAGATTGTGAGGGATCCTGCGCTGGAGAAGCACCATGCCGCCATCGAGCGGCAGGCGTCCGACGCGGGCCTCGGGCAGACCGAACGCCGCCTTCGTCGAGGCAACGACGATATCACAACCGAGAACCATCTCGAATCCGCCGCCCAGCGCATAGCCGTTGACCCTGGCGATTACAGGAACATCCAGCGAGCGGCGAAAGGCGAGCCCGCCGAAACCGTTCGGCCGGCTCTCGCTCCAGTAGTCGAGGCCGGTCTTTTCGGCCCCTTTAAGATCCGCTCCGGCGCAAAATGCCCGTTCGCCTGCGCCCGTCAGCACGACGCAGCTTACGTCGTCGCGGGCTTCAATCTCCTGCCAGATAGCCTCCAGTTCGCCTTCGGTCGCTGCGTCCACCGCATTCATCCGTTCCGGACGGTTTAGCGTGACCGTCGCAACGCGGTCTTTTACGACGAACTCGACGCTCATGCCGCATCTCCCTGGCGAACGGGGAGCCCCGAGAGTATCTCGTCATTGTGCTCGCCGAGCTTCGGCGGGGCGATGCGCACCGTTACGGTCGCCGCCGACATATCGATCGGCGAACCGACCAGCCGGATCGGACCGGCCTTCGTTTCGCCGGCGTGAAGGATCATGCCGTTGATCACCGTCTGCTCGTCGTCGAGTGCTTCGGGAAGCGAGCGTACCGGCGCGCAGAGAATGTCCACCTGCTCCAGCCGGCCGAGCCAATGGGCGCTGCTGTTCTTCGCGAACGCCTCGCGGAAGACCTGCTGCAATTCCGGCCGGCGCTGCATCTGTGCGTCGAAATCGGCAAATTGCGGCCGTAGGGACAGATCCTCGATCTCCAATGCCGTGCAAATGTCGCGCAGCGGGTTCTGCTTGAACGCGCCGACCATGACGATGGCGCCGTCGGTGGTCTCGAACACGCCTGTCAGAGGGAAAGCGCCCCAGTTCAGGTCCTTCTCCCGCATCATGTGCGTGGTGCCTTCCTGCATCTGCATGGCGAGCATCGAGCTGTAGAGACTGACCGCAACCTGCTGGCCGTGGCCGGTCTTTTCACGGTGCAGCAAGGCAAGCAGAATGCCCTGGACGAGGTGCATGCCGGCCGAATAGTCGGCAAGCGGCGTCGCGTAGATCGACAGCGGATGGCTCGCGTCCGACTTGCGGCGCATGACACCGGAAAGCGCCTGCGCGAGGATGTCCTGTCCGCCCTTGTGCCGATAAGGCCCCTCCAGGCCAAAGCCCGTACCGACGGCGTAGATCAGCCGCGGATTGCTCTTCCTGAGCTCTTCATAACCGAAGCCCATGCGCTCCATGACATCGGGGCGAAAATTGTTGACGACCACGTCGGCCGTGTCGATCAGGGCGCGCACCGCGGCACGCGCCTCATCCTGCTTGAGGTCGAGCGCCAGGCTCTTCTTGTTGCGGTTGAGCGACGAGAAGACCGGATTGTTGAGGCCGTCCGGATCCGACCCCAGTGACCAGCGCGAGAGATCGCCGATCTTGGCCTTTTCGACCTTGATGACCTCGGCGCCATAGTCGGCCAGCATCTGCGTGCAGCACGGGCCCAGCATGACCTGGGTGAAATCGACGACGCGGATACCGTTGAGGGGAAGAGATGTCATTCTGCGGCCTCCAGATAGGTTGCATTATCGGATGGTACGTCGCCGGGATCGGCGCCCTGGGCCCGCAGCTGCTTCTGGATTGCCCGGACATCGGCGTCCCGCACCTTCACGCCGGCGTTGAGCGCAACGGTGGCGGCAACGCCGGCAGCCTCGCCCATCGCCATGCACGGCGGGATTTCGCGGCTCGACTTCTGGGCCTGGATCGTCGCCGAATAGTGCCTGCCCGCGACGATCAGCTGGTCGACTTCTTTCGGCAGCATGGCCCGGTAGGGCGTGTAGTAGTCGCGGCCGCGGCACACCGTATCGGCGAAGTGCTGGCGGTTCATCACGTCGTCCTTGGTAACGACATATTCGCCCTGGAGCAGTCGCGACTGGCGCACGCCCGTCTGTGGTGCAAAATCGATCACATGGGCATTTTCGAAGCCCGGCAAGTTGGCCCGCGCGAAGTCGAGCAGGCGAGCAATGCGGGACCGCCCTTCGAGTTCCGCGTAGGTCAGGTCTTCGACGTTGAGGCCGGAGAGCTTCGGCATGTGCGGGCAGTTCAGCCAGATGACGCCCGGCAGCGGCGTCTTCAACCACCAGAACGACCAGCAACCGCCGATCAGACGCTTGGCCTCATGATCGATCGCCTTGAACTTTTCCGGTTCTTCGAATTCGAAGCGCTCTGCTGCGGCGGTGTCGATCCCACCCCAGCGGGAAACGGTCGTCAGGATGAAATTGCCGTCCGTATGCTGGGCGCCGGCGTCGGCAGCGACGTCGAGGTCGCCCGAGGCGTCGATCACGACGTCGCCCATGATGGCCTCCCGACCGGATTTCGTCTGGCAGACCACGCCCTTCATCGTGCCGTTTTCGACGATCGCCGAGGAGAACCAGCTGTGCGTCCTCAGCTTCACGCCGGATTCGCGAAGGATGTCATAGGAGACCCGTTTGAACGCGTCCGGATCAAAGGCGGCCGCATAGCAGATCGGATGTGGCGCGGATGGCGTGTGGAAGTCGAACAAGCCCCAGCGCGCCCACTTTTGCCAGGCTTCCGGCGTGTCGCGAAAGTCGAGCTGGCGGTCGCCGTCCGTTGGGGTGACGCAGAGACCGAGCGTCTTCATCCGTTCGATCATCTCCATGCAGATGCCGCGCACGGTGATTTCAAGCCCGTTGACCATGTCGTCGAGGACCAGAACCATGCCGCCAGCGGCAAGGCCGCCGACATAGGGGTAGCGTTCCAGCAGCGTGACGCTCGCTCCCGTGCGCGCCGCCGAAACCGCGGCGGAGATGCCAGCCGGTCCGCCGCCGACGACGACCACGTCGGAGCGGTCGACGATCCTGGCATTGCGCGAGGGTTCTTTGATTGTTTCCATAATCGTTCCTCCATAGGGGACCTGTCCGGCGAAATGTGAGGAGCTCACAGCCAGTGACTTCGTCGGTTGACCGGACCCGGATATCCAGGTCCGGCAGCAAGGGGTTTGGGGGTCAGTGGTCCGTCGTCGGTTTCCAACGGACGATCTTCGATTCCGCGAACGAAACAGCGAAGAAGAGAACCACGGCAAGCGAAGCCGCAATCACCACTGTCGCATAGAGCAGAGGCGAACGGAAATTGTAGGTCGCCTCGATGATCAGGGCGCCGAGGCCGTAGCTGGAGCCGATCCACTCGGCGACAATCGCGCCCATCACGCTGCTGGTTGCCGCAATCTTCAGCGCAGCGAAAAGGAAAGGCAGCGAGCCTGGCAGGCGAACCCTCCAGAAGATTTCGGAGTTGCTGGCAGACAGGATGCGCATCAGATCGAGCATTGCGGGGCTCGCCGACTTCAGTCCCTGGACCATGTTGACGAGGGTCGGGAAGAAACAGATCAGGCCTGCAATGATGATCTTCGGTGCGATGCCGTTGCCGACGAGCAGCACCAGGATCGGCGCCAGCGCGATGATCGGGATCGACTTGATGATCACGGCGATCGGATAGAAGGCGCGCTCGGCGAGCGGGCTGTGGACGAACCAGACCGCCAGAAGAACGGCAATGACATTGCCGAATATGAAGCCGAGAACCGCTTCCATGAGCGTCGGCCAGAAGTTCGTCCACAGGATGCCGGCGTTTTCGCCGAAGGCCTTGATGACGTCGACTGGCCCGGGCGCCATGAACGTTGGCACCGAAAAGCCCCAGACGACGAGCTGCCAAAGCAGGATGCAACCAAGGATCGCAAGCGTCGCCGGCAGATGTCGCAGGGCAGCGCTGACGGCAGCGTCGAGCGCCCTGAACCTGTTGCCGTCAGTCAAGTCGCGGCCATCCGCTTGTGATGGTAGGGCATTTGCCATCAGCATTCTCCCAAAAGTTTGCGCAGATAGGCGGTAACCTTAATGAACTCGACCGTGTCGCGCATCGCGAGAGACCGCGGATAGGGTAAGTCGACCTTCATGAACTCCTTCACTCGGCCCGGATGGGCCGCGAGCATCAGCAGATGTTGACCGAGAAAGACCGCCTCGGGGATCGAATGGGTAACGAAGAGGATGGTGGTCCCGGTTTCCTGCCAGAGGCGCAGCAACTCTTCGTTCAACTTGTCGCGCGTGATCTCGTCGAGCGCGCCGAAGGGCTCATCCATCAACAGGATGCGGGGCCGGGTCACCAGCGCGCGGGCGATCGCCACGCGTTGGCGTTGGCCGCCCGACAGTTCGTGCGGCATCGCCTTTTCGCGCCCCTTCAGCCCGACGAGAGCCAGAAGTTCTTCCGGATCCGCGTAGGTCGCACCCGCTTCGCGTTTTCCCACCAGCAGCGGGAGACGCACATTGTCGATCACATTGCGCCATGGCAGCAACGTCGCCTCCTGGAAGACGAAGGCGAAATCGCGGCCCTCGCGCGCCTTGCGCGGCGTCTGGCCATGCACGGACACGGAGCCATCGGTGATGTGCACGAGATCCGCGACCGTGCGCAACAGGGTGGACTTGCCGCAGCCGGACGGGCCGAGCATGGTCACGAGCGAGCCGGCAGGTATCTCGACCGAGACGTCGGAGAGTGCGGTGAAGCCGGAGTCATCTGCGCCGAAGCGGATATGAAGATTCTTCACCGACACGGCGGAGCTACCGACTGCTGCCTGGTTGGGTCTGCTACGCGTTTCCAGCATCGCCTTAACCTACGCTCTTGCGGACATCGGCTGTCGCATCCAGGATTGCCATCGTGTAGACGTCGTCTGCATTCGGGACGGGGCCCGTGAACTGTCCGAGATCCGCATAGGTCTTGATCTGCTCTTCCCAGTTTGCCTGGTCCATGCCACCCCATCCCTCGGTAGCGGTGGTTTCGTTGAACACGAACTTCATCAGCGGCCCGATGGCCTCGATCTCGCTCGCCTTGTCCAGGTTCGGGTAGGATTCGAGCAGGATGTCGACGGCCTCTTCCTGGTGATCGCGCGCATGGCCCCATCCGCGTGCCGAACCCGACACGAATGCAGCAAGGTGGTCCGCGTGATTTTGCAGCTGGTCGTCGGTGGTATAGTAGACGTTGGCATAGAGGCGGATACCGCCGTCCCATAGCGTCAGGTCGACCCGGTCATCACCCAGAACCTTCAAGGCGTTGACATTCGTCAGCCAGCCACAGACCGCATCAGCCTGGCCGGTCACGAGCTGGTTCATGTCCGAACCCATGTTGACGATCTTGACCTGGTCTTCCGATATCCCGTTCTTGGCGAGGAGCGCACGAAGCAGAATGACCGAAGTCGGGATCGCTGCGATCGTCTTGCCGATCATGTCCTGAGGCTTGGCAATCGGGTTTGCCTTGCGGGAGAAGTACGCGAAGGGATGTTTCTGGTAGCCGGCTGCGAATGCCTTGATCGGCGCGCCGGCCGAACGTGCCAGCATCACCGATGGGCTGGAGGAGATCTGGCCGATCGTCGACTGGCCGACGGCGACGCCAGCAACGCCGTCGACATTCGGTCCGCCAGGCACGATTTCGAGCTCGATGCTCTTCTCGGCGTAGTAACCCTTCCTGCGGGCAACGAGTTCTCCAAGAAGCCCGTTGGAAGGCAGCCAGCCGAGCTGCATCCGAATCGTCGTGGAATCGGCGGCTAGACCGGGCGAAACATTGATAAGGCTATGGGTCGCAGCAATCGCGCCCATTGCGGCCGCATTCGAAAGGAAACCTCGGCGGTTCATCATAAAACGAGACATATCGTTCCCCTTGCTTGTTATGGGGTCGATGATGATGGAATTTGGCATCTCATAAAGCACAATTTTTAGCGGTTGGTATTGCCGATATGGCAACGCTCAAGGGCCATTCAGGTTTGCCGTTTCGGCAATGGCGGGCTCGAAAGATTGTGCTTTGTGCGAGTTCGATCCCGTCCGATAAGCGAAGACAGGATCAAAGTCTGAACGCCGCGGAGGTATAGATATGGTGCAGAAGAACCTGATCGACGGGGAATGGATCGCCAGTAGCGAAGTGTCCCGCAACATCAATCCATCGAACACCAACGATGTGGTGGGCGAATATGCCCGTGCGTCTGCCGACGATGCCCGCGCCGCGATCGCCGCTGCAAAGGAAGCGTTTCCGGCCTGGTCGCACTCCGGCATCCTCGAGCGCCACGCGATCCTGAGGAAGACCGCCGACGAGATCTTCGCGCGCAAGGACGAGCTCGGAAGGCTGTTGTCGCGCGAGGAAGGCAAGACGCTGGTCGAAGGCATCGGCGAGACGGTGCGTGCCGGCCAGATCTTCGACTTCTTCGCCGGCGAATGCCTGCGACTGGCGGGCGAAGTTCTGCCGTCGGCGCGACCCAATATCGGCGTCGAGATCACCCGCGAGCCGGTCGGCGTCGTCGGCATCATCACGCCCTGGAACTTCCCGATCGCCATCCCCGCCTGGAAGATCGCGCCGGCGCTTTGTTACGGCAACACCGTCGTCTTCAAGCCGGCCGAACTGGTGCCCGGCAGTTCCTGGGCCATCGTCGACATCCTCCATCGCGCCGGCCTGCCGAAGGGCGTGTTGAACCTCGTCATGGGCAAGGGCTCGGTCGTCGGCCAGGCGATGCTCGACAGCCCCGATATCCACGCCATCACCTTCACCGGCTCGACCGGCAC
>NZ_LMJJ01000012.1 GCF_001429285.1 Ensifer sp. Root278 | reverse complement strand
GCCTGCTCTCCAGCTACATGGAATACAAGCTGGCGACCAACGGTGCGACGGTTACGACCGGCTACAGCGTGCTGTCGCTCGACATCACCAACATGACGGTGGGCGCTCTGGCCGAAGCCATCTCGGGCGTTGATGCGACGCTCCTGCAGATGACCGACGCTGCTGCCGATCTCGGTGCGCTCAACAGCCGCGTTGAACTGCAGAAGAACTTCGTTCAGGACCTCTCGGACTCGATCGAGAAGGGCATCGGCAAGCTCGTCGACGCTGACATGAACGAAGAGTCGACCCGCCTGAAGGCTCTGCAGACGCAGCCGTCTTCGACGTCCGGCTGATGCCGACCAGAACGACATCCGCCNTCAGGACCTCTCGGACTCGATCGAGAAGGGCATCGGCAAGCTCGTCGACGCTGACATGAACGAAGAGTCGACCCGCCTGAAGGCTCTGCAGACGCAGCAGCAGCTCGGTATCCAGGCGCTCACGATCGCCAACTCGAACTCGCAGAACATCCTGTCGCTGTTCCGTTAATCGGGCGCCAGGCGGCGCGGGCTCCGGCTCGCGCCCGACTGCAGAAAATCGAAACCGCGCTTCGCAAGAGGCGCGGCTTTTTGTTGGTCTATTTCAGCCACGCGTGCCGAAATTATCGACTGAGCTTCAGCATTTGTTAACCACGATGGTGTTTTCTGTGGCCAACGAAACGGCGGGTTAATCAACATTAACAGGCATGAGGCTGACCGCTGCTTCCCGGTAATCCCGGAATGTCCCTTTTCATTCCAAATCAGCCAACAAGGGGCACTCAGCCAATGACCAGCATCATGACGAACACCGCCGCAATGTCGGCTCTTCAGACCCTGCGTTCGATCAATTCCTCGATGGAAACCACCCAGGACCGCATCTCATCGGGCCTGCGCGTCGGTAGCGCTGCGGACAACGCCGCTTACTGGTCGATCGCAACCACCATGCGTTCGGACAACAAGGCACTCTCGACCGTTGAAGACGCTCTTGGCCTCGGCGCTGCCAAGACCGACGTTGCCTACACGGCCATGGAAAACTCCAAGGACGTCGTCGACGAGATCAAGAAGAAGCTGGTTGCCGCCAGCGAGCCGGGYGTYGACAAGAGCAAGATCCAGAAGGAAATCAAGGAGCTGCAGARCCAGCTCRTSAGCATTKCCAAGTCGGCTTCGTTCTCCGGCGAAAACTGGGTCTACAACGACGCCAACAACACGGCTGCCACCAAGTCGATCGTCGGTTCGTTCAACCGCGACGCCCAGGGCAAYGTCAGCCTGACTACGCTCCAGTTCGACACGAACAAGAGCTCGCTGATCCAGGTCGACGCTACCGGCGCTAACGTCACGACCGGCGGCACCGGCCTGCTCTCCAGCTACATGGAATACAAGCTGGCGACCAACGGTGCGACGGTTACGACCGGCTACAGCGTGCTGTCGCTCGACATCACCAACATGACGGTTGGGTCTACAACGACGCCAACAACACGGCTGCCACCAAGTCGATCGTCGGTTCGTTCAACCGCGACGCCCAGGGCAACGTCAGCCTGACGACGCTCCAGTTCGACACGAACAAGAGCTCGCTGATCCAGGTCGACGCCACCGGCGCTAACGTCACGACCGGCGGCACCGGCCTGCTCTCCAGCTACATGGAATACAAGCTGGCGACCAACGGTGCGACGGTTACGACCGGCTACAGCGTGCTGTCGCTCGACATCACCAACATGACGATGGGCGCTCTGGCAGAAGCCATCTCGGGCGTTGACGCAACGCTTCTGCAGATGACCGACGCTGCTGCCGATCTCGGTGCGCTCAACAGCCGCGTTGAACTGCAGCAGAACTTCGTCCGCGACCTCTCGGACTCGATCGAGAAGGGCGTTGGCCGCCTCGTCGACGCTGACATGAACGAAGAGTCGACCCGCCTGAAGGCTCTGCAGACGCAGCAGCAGCTCGGTATCCAGGCGCTCACGATCGCCAACACCAACTCGCAGAACATCCTGTCGCTGTTCCGCTAAGCGAACGACAGGCAAGACGGGCGACTTTTCGCCCCTCGTTCGCACACAGCAGAAAGACCGCACGCCCAACGGGGTCGTGCGGTCTTTTTCGTTTTGCGCTTCAAATTTTCCCAGGCGCGTTGGCAGCGTGCGCGATCCGCCTTTAACCTTTCATCCATATTCCCTTATTTTTGTTCACCTTTGTTACCGACTTACTAACGGCGTTAACCATTTGTTAACCATGCAATCGTTACATATTGGTTAAGAGCGAAGGGTCGCCTCCAGGGCAAAACAGGGGCGATTCGCATGATGCCAGTCCCATCGCTGCCGGTTCTGCACTCCGGAATGTCTTCAGAAATTCATTCCGGGCAGGTGACCAATGACTAGCATTATGACCAATACCGCCGCCATGGCGGCGCTTCAGACCTTGCGTTCCATCAATACCGACATGGCCGAGGTCCAGGATCGGATTTCCTCCGGCTATCGCGTGCAGACCGCTGCGGATAATGCCGCCTACTGGTCGATCGCGACCACCATGCGCTCCGACAATGCCGCGCTGTCGACCGTCGAAGACGCACTCGGCCTCGGCGCAGCCAAGATCGACACGGCCTATGCGGCGATGAATTCGTCGATCGACGTCGTCAGCGAGATCAAGCGCAAGCTGGTTGCCGCGCGCGAGCCGGGCGTCGACAAGCTGAAGATCGACAAGGAAATCACCGAACTCAAGAACCAGCTCCTGGCTGCCGCGCAGTCAGCATCCTTCTCCAGCGAAAACTGGCTCTATAACGCGAATTCGGCTTCCGTCGGCACCAAGTCGATCGTTGCCTCGTTCAACCGCGATGCCAACGGCAACGTGTCGGTCACCACGCTCGACTTCGACACGGCGCAATCCATGCTGATCGATACGGCCAATGCGAGCCGTGGCCTCCTGACCAGAAGCTACGACGCCTCGCTGCTCACGTCGCCGGTCGGCACCTCGGCCAAGCTTTTCCACCTGATCGGCGCACCGGTGACCACCCCGAATGCGACCTCGTCGGAAGTCAAGCTGACGGCAGCGACCACCGACGCCCAGATGGACGACATGATCCGCGTCGTCGACCACATCCTCGGCCAGTTGACCGATGCCGGTTCCACGCTCGGTGCCATCACCAAGCGCATCGACATGCAGGAAAGCTTCATCGCCAACCTGATGGATACGATCGACAAGGGTGTCGGTCGCCTCGTCGATGCCGACATGAACGAGGAATCGACGCGCCTCAAGGCACTGCAGACGCAACAGCAGCTCGGCATCCAGGCGCTCTCGATCGCCAATACGAACTCCGAGAACATCCTGCGCCTGTTCCAACAGTAAGGCGCATCGGCGGAGAGCGGCCGGCTGCGCCCGGCGGATCCGCCAAAACGCTTCCGCTTTCTCGGAATGGGGGCGGCAAAGTTTGAGTTCTGCCACGTCGTCGGTCACGGCACCCGGTGGAAACGGTTGGACCGCGCTAATTGCCCTGGCGCGGTCCAACACATTCATTTTCGCACAAGTTTGACCGAATAGCCTTCTCTCGCAGTCCTGTCGCATGACTGCCGGCCAAAATGAATCTTGGCCGCCGCCTGCATCGGATCGCTCCGGGAACAACTAGCCCGAACATCGCCGATGTACGTCAAGAATGTTGGGTTCTTCGCATCCGCGGCTGGACCCGTGGGAGACATGTCAGCAGTGCCAGGAGCCATGGAAGTCCGCGCCAGAGGGTGCCGTCTCGTGATCAGACGGGGATTGCCGCATCGCTGCGCCGCCGCGAGTGACCGGTCATGAGTGCGATGCTCTCCCGCTACCTCAAGGATTTCAGCGCGCCGAAAGTCGAGCTGTCGCTGATGCCCCAAAAATATTTCCCCGACCTGGACAGCGACTATGCCGATGGCGACCGCCTCGGCGCGAGGCCAGCCATGCCAGAGATTGACATCGACGCGGAGCGCCGACGCGCCTTCGCAGAAGGCCGCGCCGAGGCGACGGCCGAGCTCGTCTTCGAACACGAGCGCCAGATTGCCGACCTGCAGGCGGCCCATGCGGCCGAGCTCGCGGCCTTGACCCAGCGCTTCGAAGCAGAGACCGCCAACCGCCTGGCAGAGCGCTTTGCCGACATGGCCGACAGTCTGGTGGTCGCGCTCGGAGATCAGACCGCTCGGGTTCTTGCGCCGGTCATGGAGGATGCCCTCCTGCAGCGCGCCGTCGCCGATATGGCGCAGATGATTAAGCAGGGCCTGGTGGCCGGCGAAGGTTGCACCCTCGTCGTCAAGGGCCCAACCCAACTCTTCGAGGCGCTGAAGCGCCAGCTCGGGGAGGACATGCCTTTGTTCCGCCACGTCGAAACCGACGACATCGATCTCGCTGTCGAAATGGACGGTACGATCCTGGTGACACGCATGGCCGCCTGGGCCGATACCGTCCGGAAAGTTCTCGCATGAGCGACGAAAACCATCACAACGGCAAACATGAGATCATCATCGTCAAGCGCCACAATGGTGGCCATGACGGGCATCACGGTGGCTCGTGGAAGATCGCCTATGCCGACTTCATGACGGCAATGATGGCCTTCTTCCTCGTCATGTGGCTGATCAACGCTGCCAACGAGGAAACGAAGGCGGCGATCGCCTCCTATTTCAATCCGGTGCAATTGACCGACCAGAAACCTGCCGAACGCGGCTTGAAGGATCCGGCGAAGGATGCGCAGGGCGAGGAGACGCAGCAGCGCTCCAAGGTCGATGGCGAGCAGGAAAAGTCCGGTGGGTCGGCCAAGACCGGCGACCAGTTGACGGCGACCTCGGGCGAAGAAACGAAGTATTCCGACGCAGACTTCTTCGAGAACCCCTATTCGGTGCTCTCCGAAATCGCCCGCGAAGTCGGCCAGCAGGCCAACATCAGCGTGAAGGGTGAGGGCGGAGCGGCTCAGTCCGGTCCGGCAACCGGCGCCGACGGCGGCGAAGCATATCGCGATCCGTTCGATCCGGATTTCTGGACCAAACAGGTCGAACTGACCGAAGCGAGCAATACGACCAAGAGCGACGTGGCGCTCGCCGCGGCATCTGCGATGCAGGCAGGTGGCGCGCCCGCGGTCGACAAGACCGAGGATGAAAAACAGGCGGAGCAGGCGAAGGCAGGAGACGGCACGGACAAAACGGCCGAGAGCGACGCCGGCGACAAGCCGAAGACCGCCACGGCCGAGGCGACCGCGGAGAAACAGGCCGAAGAACTCCAGGCCGAGCTCAAGAAGGAGCTTGCCGGTGAGGCTGGCCAACTGGCGGAAGGCCTCGTCGTAACGCCGGCCGAGGGCGGTCTCATGGTTACGATCAGCGAGCGCACGGACGCGCAGATGTTCGCCATCGGTTCGGCCGTACCGCAGAAGGAACTGGTACTGGCGATGGAAAAGATCGGCCATCTGCTCGCCGAGCGGCAGGGTGCTGTCGCGATCCGCGGCCACACGGACGGTCGCCCGTTCAAGGACGGCACCTATGACAACTGGCGGCTCTCCGCCGCCCGCGCCCAGAGTGCCTATTACATGCTCGTTCGCGGTGGTCTGAAGGAAGACCGCGTCAGCCAGATCACTGGCTTCGCCGACCGGCGGCTGCAGATCCCGGCTGATCCCTATGCGCCGGGCAACCGGCGCATCGAGATCCTGCTGCAATCGGCTCCGGGTTAAACATGATGCTGAGACGCTTGCGATCGATCCTGATGACCTGCTGCGTGCTGGCGACCCCGTTTGCAATCGGGAGCGCCAGGGCGAACGATATCGAGGAACTCGCGCCCTTCAAGATGATCCGGTCGCTGCAATATGTGCAGGACTCCGTGGTGCTCGGCGATCACTCCGCGATCGAGATGCAGCGTTTCATGCTGGGGGCGATCGACAAGCGGTTGCGCGCCGCCGATTCCTCGGTGTTTAGCGACCCGCGCAACGTCGATGCGGCGCTGGTCTATGCGATGAGCGGCGGCAATCCCGAGACGCTGAAGTACCTTTCGGATCATGACGTGGCCGGCAATTTCGATTCCCGGGTGACCGAAGCGCTACGGCAGTATCTGAACGGCAAGGGTGGTCTGATCGTCGAGAACCTGTCCAAGGCTGCCCCGGAATATCGAAACGCCCGCATCGGTCCGTATCTCTATCTCATTCTTGGCAATGCGACGTCGCAGCAGGATCCGGTTGCGGCGATGAAGTACTACGACTGGGCGCGTTTGACGGCTCCCGGCACGATCATCGAGGAGGCGGCCTTGCGTCGCTCCGTGTTCCTTGCGGTGCAGGCCAACGCGCCGGACAAGGGCTTTCACTACGCGCTGACCTATGCGCGCCGCTACCTGACGTCTCCCTATGCCAGCCAGTTCGCCGACGTCTTCGTCGAGCTTGCCGTCGCGCATTTCGACGGAGAAGCCCAGGGGCGGATCTCCGAGATTCTCGACTTCATGGACGCGCCGCGCCAGCGCGAGGTCTATCTGCGTGTCGCCCGGCGCGCAGCGATCGCCGGCAAGCAGGCATTGGCGAAGCAGGCTTCTGAGCGGGCAGAAGCGCTTGGTGCCGACGGCGCAATGCAGCCGAAAGTGCTCGCCGGTTTCTATGCGGGCCTGGCGTCCGTTCCCTCCCGCGACGTGTTCGCCGCGACAGCGAGCATAGCAGCGATACCGGATGCGGAGCTTTCGCCACGCGACCGCGCGCTGCGAGATGCCGCAAGAGCCGTCGCAGATGCGGTCGTCAGGCCGCCGAATGATGAAAGCCTCACGCAAGCGTTTGCGTCTAAACCCGATAGACCGGTCGAAGCCGACAGCTCGGAAACGGGTGAGGAGACAGGCAGTGGCCTAAGCCCCTTCGGCAATACGCCGATCCCGGTGGCCGCAGCCGAAGGCGCGGCGGAAATCGACGCTGGCGCGGCCGGCGATCCCGAACACGACGGGTTCGTGGCGAAGGGGAGGTCGAAGATCGAAGAGATCGATGCTCTCCTGAAGGGAGAAGGGAAATGAGGGCTCTTGATGATAGCCTGCGTGGTCTGCCCCCGGCCCCTGCCGGCAAGGGAAATGGGCGCGCCGGCGGCAAGGAGCAGGCGGATGGCGCCTTGGGCGGTGCCTTCGAGGACGCCGTGGCAAATGCTGGACGGCAGAAGGCGAATGATCAGGCGGGAACCGGCAAAGGCCTCGGCGACACCGCTGCCGGCGACGACACGGAGGCTGGAGCCTTGATCGACAAGGACAACATTGCCAAGAGCGCCGGCAGGCACGGCGCGGCGGCGCGCAGCATTGCCATCGGCCGCGACGAACAGGCACTTGGCGAACACGCGCCCCACGACCGTTTCCCAGCAACGGAACGCGACCTTGGCGCGCGTCGCACGGCGAACAAGGCCGATACGGCCAAGGCGAACGCGGATCCGGCCGGTTTGAGCAACGCGACCGTCCCGGACGAACTCGCAGAGCGCATTGCCGACCTTGCGGAGCGGCTGGCAAAGGCGCAGGCAAACGGCGAAACGACGGCGGCAGGCGACGCCGATGCCGCCAATGGCGAGGGCGGCGAAGCGACGTCGGCATCGAAGATGGATATGGATGACCTGTTTACGCTGCTCGGCGGCGGCCAGGCAGTCGGGCAGGCTCTCGGCGAAACGACCAAGGCCGGCCGTCAGCCGGCGACTGGCAGGGGCGAGGCTGCAGGCATGCATGTCGCTGGGACCGGCGAGCACGGCGCCAGGGCCGAAGCTACGGCAGGCGAGGCCGATACGGATCGGCTCTTCCGCTTCGCACGGGCCGACGGCAAGGGACAGGCCGTAACCATGAGCCTTTCCAAGGACGGAGAGGCTGCTTTCGACGGCACCCGTTCGCAGGCTGCCAAGGTCGAGAACGTCACGGTACTTGAGGCTCGGCGCTACCTGGGCATCTCGGTGAATCCGAACACGAGCGCCGTGGCGGACGCGATCGCAGGCGAAGTCGGCGCCAGCCCGTTGCAGCCGAGCGCGGCACTCAGCCAGCCAGGCGCCTGGACCCAGGCCGGCAAGACGCTGAACACGCTGAAGATCCAGCTCCATCCGATCGAGCTCGGTCTCGTCACCGCCACGCTGAGGCTCAAGGACGACGAATTGCAGGTCGAGCTGAAGGTGGAGACCGGCGAAGCGTTCCGGCAGTTGCGCGACGACCAGAGCGAGATGGTGAAGGCCCTGCGTGCGCAGGGCTTCGCGGTCGACCAGGTCAACATCGTGTTCAATTCGGGCGGCGACACGTCCACGGGCGGAGGCTCGCAGGCTCAGGCACAAGCCCAGGCCGGGCAGCAGGGACGCGAGCGGGCTGACGGCAACGCCCAGGGACGTCAGCAGCGACAGGACGACGGCCAGGCTTCGATGGCGGAAAGGTGGGTTGGCAATGGCGGGACGGACGATGCGGCTGCCGGCACTGAGCGCTCTCGCACTGGTCACGTCTACATGTAGTGCCTTGGCCAGCGCCGGCGTCTGCGAACGCGAGATCATGAACGCCGCGGCGAAATACGACATCCCTGCCGGGATACTCTATTCCGTCGGGCTGACCGAAACTGGCCGCAAGGGCTCGCTGCAGCCCTATGCGATGAACATCGAAGGCAAGGCCTATTTTGGCACCAGTGAACAGGACGTTCTCACGCAGTTCGGCAATGCCCGTGCGCAGGGCGCCAAGCTCATCGATCTTGGCTGCATGCAGATCAACTATTACTTCCATGGCGAGCATTTCAGCTCGCCGCAGGAGATGCTTGACCCGCGCAAGAATGTCGAATATGCCGCGCGCTTCCTGGCCAATCTGCACGCCAAGCATGAGACTTGGACTATGGCTGTCGCCCGCTATCACGCGGGCCCGAACAACGACCCGGCGCAGAAGAAATATGTCTGTCGGGTGATCGCGAATCTTGTCGCAACGGGCTACGGCAAGTGGACGCCGAACGCCACGCAGTTCTGTCAGTGAGCAATCAATAATTGTATTTTTGAAGACGCTGCCGCATTGTGGCGACAATGCGTGGACAATGTGACGGCAAGCGGATTTGTCGTAGTCCGTTAACTTTTCCACATTATTTTAGTGCCGCTGTTAACGGGGTGCCACTAGATATAGATCAAATCGGCGAAACATGGTTAATCAATTATTAATTCCACCCAGTAACTTCCTCTAGTTGTTCATGAATCCCTCGATTCGTACCTCTCGATCAGTGCGGAGCCATACTGATTCGGAGGCGGGCGAATGATCGTAGTGGTTGATGAAAGAGAGCTTGTGAAGGACGGCTATACGTCGCTCTTCGGGCGTGAAGGAATTCCCTCGACGGGCTTCGACCCCAGGGAGTTTGGCGAGTGGGTAAACGCGGCGGCTGATTCGGATATCGATGCCGTCGAGGCCTTCCTGATCGGTCAGGGCGACGCCACCTTCGCACTGCCTCGTGCCATCCGCGACCGGTCGATGGCGCCCGTCATCGCCGTCAGCGACACCCCCTCTCTCGAAAACACGCTTGCGCTCTTTGATTGTGGCGTCGACGACGTCGTGCGCAAGCCGGTTCACCCCCGCGAAATCCTCGCCCGCGTCGCCGCAATCCGCCGCCGCCTGAAGGCGATTACCAACTTCACCGACATTGGTCCGATCCGCGTCTTTGCCGACGGTCGTGATCCCGAGATCAACGGCGACGTCTTCGCACTGCCGCGCCGCGAACGGCGGATTCTCGAGTATTTGGTCGCAAACCGCGGCCGCCGCGTATCCAAGTCGCAGATCTTCAACGCGATCTACGGGATCTTCGACGAGGATGTCGAAGAAAACGTCGTCGAGAGCCACATCAGCAAGTTGCGCAAGAAACTGCGCAAGAAGCTCGGCTTCGATCCGATCGATTCCAAGCGCTTCCTTGGCTACTGCATCGACTGGAACTGAACGCCACGCGGTTGAGCGGGCGCCGAACCAAGACAGGTTCACGCAAGGCCCGCTTCCTAGTGTCGCCGTAACAAGGAAATGAGGATCCGATATGAGTCTCTATGGCAGCATGAGAACGGGCGTGTCCGGTATGAACGCCCAGTCCAACCGTCTCGGCACGGTCGCCGAAAACATCGCGAACGCGAACACGACGGGCTACAAGCGCGCCTCAACCGAGTTCTCGTCGATGATCCTGCCTTCAGGCGGCGGCAACTACAGTTCCGGCGGCGTCGAGACCCAGGTGCGCTACAGCATCTCGCAGCAGGGCGGCACGAGCTACACGACGTCGGCGAGTGACTTGGCCATCAACGGTGGCGGCTTCTTCATCGTCCAGGGCAATGGCGGCCAGAACTTCCTGACGCGTGCCGGCTCCTTCGTCCCCGACAAGGACGGCAACCTCGTCAACACCGCCGGCTTCACGCTGATGGGTTACGAATACAAGGCCGGCGCTGATCCGACAGTCGTTGTCAACGGCTTTGACGGCTTGACGCAGGTCAAGCTCAAGGACGAAGGCCTGGTGGCCTCCGGTTCGACCAAGGGCGCGATGGAAGCCAACCTGCCGTCGGGTGCAGCGATCGGCGACGAAAAGCCGACCTCGCTCGTCGTCTATGACAGCCAGGGCAACACCCGTATCCTCGATTTCGTCTACAAGAAAACCAACGTCAATGAGTGGTCGCTGGAGATCCGCGACCGGGCGACTTACTCGGCCGGCCCGCCGATCACCGGTGTGATTGGCTCTCAGGTCATGACTTTCGACGCGGCCGGCAAGCGCACCGGCGCGGTCCCTGCCACACTGACGACGACGGCTATCAACAACCTGCCGGGCACCGGCGCCAATCTCGGCGCTCTGACGATCGACACCACTAAGACCACGCAGCTCGGCGGTGACTTCACCAGCACCGGCGGCGGCATCGACGGCAGCAAGCCGAGCAAGATGTCGGGCTTCGAGATCGACAAGGAAGGCATCGTCTACGTCAAGTACGGCGACGGCAACCTCGTCCCGAAGTATCGCATCGCGCTGGCGACCGTGCAGAGCCCGGACAAGCTGCAGCCGGAATCGGGCAACGTCTATTCGCAGGGCACCGATTCCGGCGTCATCGTCACCGGTTTTGCCGGCTCCGGGGCATTCGGCAACATCCAGTCCAAGGCGCTTGAAAACTCCAACGTCGACATCGCCAACGAACTGACCTCGATGATCGAGGCGCAGCGCAACTACACGGCAAACTCCAAGGTGTTCCAGACCGCCTCGGACCTGCTTGACGTGCTGGTCAACCTGAAACGGTAATTGAAAGAGATACGGTCCGCGTCATGTCGCTGTCCTCCGCAATATCCATCGCACAGCAGGCATTCAGCAATACGGCGCAGCAGACCGCGACCGTGTCGAAGAACATCGCGAATGCGGGCAATGCGGATTATTCGCGTCGTCTCGCTCTCTTGGGCAGCACGCCGAACGGGGCGCAGGTCGTATCCATTTACCGGGCCCAGAACGAGGCGCTGCTCAAGCAGAGCATCGCCAGCATCGGCGAAGCCTCGGGCCAGGCCCGACTTCGCGACGGGCTGGAACTGCTGAAGTCGGCGCTCGGCGGCAACAACTATGAAACGGCGCCGTCGAAGCTGCTCTCGGACTTCCGCAACAGCCTACAGACCTTGGCTGCGACGCCGGGGAACAAGACGATCGCGGCGACGGCCGTCTCCGATGCGCAGGATCTCGCCGACTCGCTCAACAAAACCTCCACCACGGTGCAGGACCTGCGCAAGGATGCCGACAAGGAAATCGCCCTTGAGGTCGACAAGCTGAACGGCTTGCTGGCGGATTTCGAGAAGGCCAACAACGCCGTCAAGTCGGCGACGGCTCTAGGCAGTGACGCCAGCGACGCGCTCGACCAGCGCGACAAGATCCTGAAGCAGGTCTCGGAGATCATCGGCATCTCCACCGTCACGCGCGGCAACAGCGATACGGTGATCTTCACCACCGACGGCACGGTGCTCTTCGAGAACATTCCGCGTCAGGTCACTTTCGCTCCTACCACCACATTCGACGCCACCGTCACAGGAAACAAGATTTTCGTCGATGGCGTGCCGATCGCAGCCGGAACCGGCGCGGACACGACAGCCAAGGGCAAGCTCGCGAGCCTGGTGCAGCTGCGCGACGATATCGCGCCGAAGTTCCAGTCGCAGCTGGACGAGATCGCGCGCGGTCTGGTCGAGCTTTTCAAGGAAGGCAGCCCGCCGGCAATCGCGTATCAGCCCGGCTTGTTCACCTGGGGAAGTGCTGGCGTTCCGCCAACGGGCACCATCGTCCCCGGCATGGCGTCCAAGATCACCGTCAACGCCTTGGCCAAAGCGAACCCGTTGCTGCTGCGAGACGGCGGCTTCAATGGCGTGGTGTCGAACCCGGGCGGTGCGGCCAATCCGAGCCCCGGTTATACCGCGCTGCTCGACGGCTTCATCAACAAGATGGGCGAGAACATGTCGTTCGCCCCGTCCACTGGCCTCGATAGTAATAGCAGCCTTTTGAACTTTGCGACCGGTTCGGTTGGCTGGCTCGAGCAGACACGCAAGACGGCCTCGACCGCGGACGACAACAAGCAGGCAATGCTTGCGCGCACCCAGGAAGCACTCAGCAAGCAGACGGGCGTCAGCATCGACGAAGAACTGTCGCTGCTGCTCGATCTCGAACAATCCTACAAAGCATCGGCCAAGCTGGTCAGTACCGTGGATGCCATGATGGCAGCCCTTATGGAAGCCGTGAGGTAATCATGAAGACGTCCTACGTTTCTAATCTGGCGATCCAGAGCGCAATGCGCCTGACGATCCAGCAGAATCAGTCGGAGCTGCTCAAACTCACCCAGGAGCAGACCACCGGCCGCCACTATGACGTTGGCCTGGCGCTTGGTGCGACGGCGTCACGTTCACTCAACCTTCAGCGCGAGCTGGACCGGCTGAACTCGATGAAGAGCACTAACTCGGTCGTGACCCAGCGTCTCTCCGGTTCGCAGGGCGCTCTCGAGACCATGGCGAAGGCGGCGGAAAAGGTGCGCGACACGCTCGTCACCTACAAGGGCAACGATGCTGCCAGCCAGTTGAAGATCCAGAAGACCGAGATCATGGGCGCGCTGCAGACCTTTACTGCTGCGGCCAACACTTCTTTCAATGGCGAGTTCCTGTTTTCGGGCATCAACACGGATGCCAAGCCGGTTGCCGACTACGACACGACACCGCCGTCGGCCGCCAAGACTGCTTTCGACAATGCACTCTCGACCTTCATGGCTGCGCAGGTTCCGCCGCTGACCGGCATGAACCAGTTCTCCGTCACGCAAATGCAGGACTTCATCAAGAACACCGTCGAACCGATGTTCACCGGACCTGGCTGGGATGCCAACTGGTCCGACGCTTCGAACCAGAACATGACGAGCCGGATCAGCACCAGCGAAGTCATCGAGAGCTCGACCAACGCCAATACCAAGGGTTTCCGGATGTTCGCGGTGGCAAGCGTGATCGCCGCTGAACTGATGGACAAGAACGTAACGCCTGAGGTGCGCTCGGCCATTGGCGTCGCAGCCCTCGACTACGCGGAACAGGGGATTGCCGGCCTCAACGCGGAGCGCAGCTCGCTCGGTATCTCTGAAGCGCGCGTCAAGAAGGCGAATACCTCCATCGAAGCGCAGCTCAAGCTCGTCAACACGCATGTCGCCGACATCGAGGGCGTCGATCCGATCGAGACATCGACCCGGATCAACACGCTAAAGGTGCAGTTGGAAACGTCCTATACACTAACGTCACGACTACAGCAGATGAGCTTGCTCAATTTCCTCTAGTATGGGGCACCGGACAAACATGAAGGATGTCTGAATGTATCAGTTTTCCTATGCCGAGATCATGGAGGACGGCGTCGCCGACTCCAAAAATCGAGAACGGCAGGTACTCGATCGCTCGATCGCGCTCATGGAAGCAGCGAAACAGCAGAAAGGGTATTCGAGAGAGGCCATCGAGGCCATCTACTTCACCCGGCGCCTGTGGATCCGCTTCATCGAGGATCTGCGCGCTCCGGAAAACCAGCTCAACGAAGAGCTGCGCGCCAATCTGATTTCGATCGCCATCTGGATACTCAACGAGACAGAGAAGATCCGCAAACGCGAATCCTCCAACTTCCAGGGCATAATTGACATTACCACCATCATCAGGGATGGACTGAAATGAAGAGCACAC
Source organism: Ensifer sp. Root278 (assembly GCF_001429285.1). Lineage (GTDB taxonomy): Bacteria > Pseudomonadota > Alphaproteobacteria > Rhizobiales > Rhizobiaceae > Ensifer. The sequence continues at coordinate 445,735 of NZ_LMJJ01000012.1, read as the reverse complement.
TGCGTATTTCGCTGAAGTCGGGCGAACGGATTTTTGTTAACGGTGCGGTGCTTCGCGTTGACCGCAAGGTCGCAGTCGAATTTCTGAACGACGTGACCTTCCTGCTCGAAAACCACGTGCTGCAGCCGGAAGACGCGACGACGCCGCTGAAGCAGCTCTACTTCATCGCGCAGATGATCCTCATCAATCCGGAAGGTGCGGAACAGTCGACCGCCATGTTCCGCAAGTCGGTCGTCATGCTGCTCAATTGCTTCAAGAACGAAGAGATTCTTGCCGAACTGAAGCGCGTCGACGGTCTCGTCACCAACGGCCGCGCATTCGAGGCGCTGAAAGCGATCCGTGGCCTCTACGCGATCGAAGACCGCATTCTCAACACGCAGGAAATCACGCCGGCGACGGTCGAGCAGATTCGCAAGGAGATCGCACCGTGGCGGTAAGCGGCGTCAACAACAACAGCTACACCCCGATCGTTTCCGGCCAGGATTCGGGCGGCGACGCGGCCAAGGCATCGCTCAACTACGAGAGCTTCCTGAAGCTGCTGGTCGCCCAGATGAAAAACCAGGATCCGACGCAACCTATGGATGCGACCCAGCAGATCGCCCAGCTCGCGACCTTTTCGCAGGTGGAACAGACGATCAAGACCAACAAGAACCTCGAGAGCCTCCTCCAGCGCACGTCGCTGAGCGAAGCCGATGCCGTGATCGGACGCACCGTCACCAGCGAGGACGGCAAGACCACTGGCGTGGTTAAGGAAGTGAAACTATACTCTGACGGAATCATTGCGGTGCTGGATAGCGGCAAGGAGCTTGTTATCGGCCCGGGCGTCAAGGTGAAGTGAACCATCCATGAATGAGGCGGATGCCCTCGATATTGTACAGGCTGCGATCTGGACCGTGATCGTGGCCTCGGGCCCCGCCGTTCTCGCCGCCATGATCGTCGGCGTTGTCATCGCCTTCATTCAGGCGCTGACCCAGGTCCAGGAAATGACCCTCACGTTCGTCCCGAAGATCCTTGCGGTCATGATCACCGTTGCGGTGTCCGCGCCCTTCATCGGCGCCCAGATCTCGATCTTCACCGACATCATCTTCTCGCGCATCCAATCCGGTTTCTGATCCGCTCGCAGTGCGGGGCGATCTGCACGTGCGGCCGTGAAACCCTCGCACAAGCTTGGACCGGTATCTCCGTCTCTATAGTGGGGCAGCGCGTGTGAATGCTGCCTTGTTCTCATGATGAGACGGAAGAGACATGGCACAACAAGCAGCGCTGATCATCCCGAAAGTGGCACCGAAGGGCCGGGACGTCGGCTTTGCGCTCGGGATCGTGATGATTCTGTCGATCCTCTTCCTGCCCATTCCACCGTTCCTGATCGACATGGGACTGGCCTTCTCGATCGCCTTTTCGGTTCTGATCCTGATGGTCTCGCTGTGGATCCAGCGCCCGCTCGAGTTCTCCTCATTCCCGACGATTCTGCTGATCTCGACCATGGTGCGTCTGGCGCTGAACATCGCCACGACCCGCGTCATCCTTTCGCATGGCCATGAAGGTCATGGTGCTGCCGGTGGCGTCATTTCGGGCTTTGCCAGCCTCGTCATGTCCGGCGATTTCGTCATCGGTCTGATCGTCTTCCTGATCCTGATCACCGTGAACTTCATCGTCATCACCAAGGGTGCGACGCGTATCGCCGAAGTTGGCGCGCGCTTCACCCTCGATGCGATCCCAGGCAAGCAGATGTCGATCGACGCCGACCTCTCGGCCGGCCTGATCGACGAAAAGGAGGCCCAGCGCCGCCGCCGCGAACTCGAAGAGGAAAGCTCCTTCTACGGCTCGATGGACGGTGCCTCGAAATTCGTGCGCGGCGATGCGATCGCCGGCCTCATCATCACCGCGATCAACATCTTCGGCGGCATCATTATCGGCTATCTCCGCCACGGCATGCCGATCGGAGAAGCGGCCGACGTCTTCGTCAAGCTCTCGGTCGGCGACGGTCTCGTCTCGCAGATCCCGGCGCTGATCGTCTCGCTCGCCGCCGGCCTGCTCGTGTCGCGCGGTGGTACTTCGGGTTCGACCGATCAGGCCGTCGTCGGCCAGCTCGGTGGCTATCCGAAGGCGCTGATGGTCGCCTCCGGTCTGATCATTCTCCTGGCGGTCGTCCCCGGCCTGCCGTTCCTACCCTTCGCCGTTCTCGGCGGCGGCATGGCGTTTCTGAGCTGGCTCGTGCCGCGCCAGATCGAAGCGGCCAATGCGGCCCGCCGCGCCGAGGAGGCCGCCAAGGTCCAGCAGACCAAGGAAGGCGAGGCGGATTCCGTCAAATCGGTGCTGAAGACCGCCGAGATCGAGCTTCTCCTCGGCAAACAGGTCTCGACGCGCCTGCTCGGCGCCCACCAGGAACTGGCCTTCCGCGTCGGTAAGATGCGCCGCAAATTCGCCGGGCAATACGGCCTCGTCATTCCCGAAATCAAGGTGTCCGACGACATCAGCATTCCGGACAAGGCCTATCATATCCGTATCCACGGTACGACGATCGCCTCGAACACTGTGCGTGTCGGCGAAGTGCTGGTGGTGACAGGCGGCGGCCGCCGGCCGAGCGTGCCGGGCGACGAGATCCGCGAACCCGCCTTCGGCATGCCGGCGGTTTCTATCCTCGAAACCTTCACCGAAGACCTGAAGCGTGAAGGCTTCCACCCGATCGATAACGTCTCGGTAGTGCTGACGCATTTGAGCGAGGTCATTCGCAACAACCTGCCGCACCTGCTTTCCTACAAGGACGTGAAGCTGCTGATCGAACGGCTCGATCCGGAATACCGCAAGCTTGCCGACGAAATTTGCACCTCGCACATGTCCTATTCCGGCCTGCAGGCCGTGTTGAAGCTGCTGCTTGCTGAGCGCGTCTCGATCCGCAACCTGCACCTGATCCTCGAAGCGGTTGCCGAACTTGCGCCGCATGTGCGCAAGACCGAACAGATCGTCGAGCACGTGCGCGTGCGCATGTCGCAGCAGCTTTGCGGCGACCTCGCCGACAATGGCGTCCTGCGCGTGCTGCGGCTCGGCAACAAGTGGGACATGGTCTTCCACCAGGCACTGAAGCGCGACGCCAAGGGCGAAGTCGTCGAGTTCGACATCGACCCGCGCCATCTGGAAGAATTCAGCGAACAGGCGACCAAAGTTATCCGTGAACATCTCGATCGCGGCATGCCCTTCGTACTGGTAAGTTCGCCCGAATCCCGCTCTTATGTTCGCATGATCATCGAGCGTCTCTTTGCCACTTTGCCCGTGCTCTCGCATGTCGAGCTTGCCAAGGGCCTCGAGATCAAGATCATCGGCTCAGTTTCATGATCACCGACCCGGAGGGCTCGGTGCTTGCGCTGTTCGCGGCCTTTTGCCGGATCGGTGGTTGCATCATGATCATGCCCGGGTTTTCTTCTGCCCGCGTTCCAATGCAGGTCCGGCTGTTCATCGCGGTCGCGGTGTCCATGGCGATCCTGCCGGTCATGTGGACGGACATCTATCCTGAGGTGACCGGCAAGGGGCATACCTACATCTACCTGATCGCCGCCGAGACGGCCGTCGGCGTGGTCATGGGGCTCGTCGCCCGCTACTATGTGCTCGGGCTGCAGTTCGCCGGCGCGGCGATCACCATGTTGATGGGCTTCAGCTCCCCGCCCTCGTCGGATGTGATTGAAGACACGCCGGAAAACCAATTGACCAGCCTCATCAGCTTCGCCGGGTTGATGGTGCTCTTCATGCTCGATTTCCATCACGTGATGATCGAGGCGATCGTGCAATCCTATCGCGCCATGCCGATCGGTACCGCCTTCGATCCGCAGGGCGTGCTGATCACGCTCACGGACTCGCTGGCGCAGACCTTCATGATCATGCTGAGGCTCGCGAGCCCCTTCGTCATCTACGGCCTGCTTTTCAACGTAGCGATCGGCATGGTCAACAAGCTCGCCCCGCAGATCCCGATCTACTTCATTTCGCAGCCCTATCTGATCATGGGCGGCATGTTCCTGCTCTCTCTCGGCATCGCCGCAATGCTGCGCCTGTTCGGCGACGGTTTCGCGCCGGTCATGCAGGGAGGATAGCCAGATGAAGACCCGTTCGCAGAAGCTCAAGCGCCTGGTTGCCGTCCAGCGCCATCTCGAGCAGATGGCCGAGGCCGACTATGTCGAGATGGTGCGCCAACGCGAGGCCTTGGCAGAGACGATCGACGTGGTCGTCGATGCCATGGGTTCGGCCCATCCGATGCATCGCATGTTCTCCGGCCACTATTCCTCGCAGGTAGGGCGCCTGGTGCAGAAGGACCAGATGTTGCTCGGCATCCAGCAGACGCATGAAGTGCGGATGCTGAGGGAGCGGGCAAAGGCCGACCGGCTCGAGGAAAACATGAAGGAAGCGCGCCAGTCCGAGGAGCGCGAGGAAGCCGACAACTCCATCTATGACCTGATCGATCAACACGTTACCGGGCAGGCGCCAGCTTCCGGTAAGGTTGACGGGCGATAGTACGCCATCCGGGGATGCTCCGACGGTGGAGCGATGCCGGTCCGACTATTGCCTTTGTGCGTCGCCCTTGGTCGATGCAGGCTCGATTTTGAGAGGATTCGTCATGGCCATCTCTCCGCCCAGCGATCTGGTGATGGATGTCGTGCGCGCCGCCGACCCGACCGAGGTGCAGGAAGCGCAGGCGCGGCTGAAGGCCAATCGTGCGGCTTTCAAGGCGACGAGCCTCGCGGAAAACGGCAACGGTTTCACCGCCGCCGTCAACATCCTCAATTCTTCCGACGGCTCGACCGGGCTCGGCGACATCAACAACCGCGTCGAGCAGAAGAAGATCCCTGAAACCTATCGAAAGTTCGAGGCCATGGTGCTGCAGAACTTCGTGAAGTCGATGTTGCCGACCGACAGCGAGAACGTGTTCGGTAAAGGGAACGCAGGCGATATCTGGAAGAGCATGATGGCCGAGCAGATCGGCGACGTCATCTCGAAGAGCGGCGGCATCGGCATCGCCGATCAGCTGGCGAGCGGCAGCGCGACCGATCGGGTCCAGGCCTCGCTCGATGGCAACAGCCGAAACCTCGCCGCAAGCCTCGTGCAGGAATATGAGCGCAAGACGCTGACCGGCTTTACGCCTGAAGACGACAAGAACAAGCAAGCTTAATTGGGAGTTGATTCATGGAAGCTGTGGCATCCAATGACGTCCGGATCCAGAACGTGCTCGGGCGACTGGAAATGATCCTCGACAACGAGAACAGCCGCATCGGTCTCGACCCGGAATTCGACATCAAGACGTCGAACGCACATAAGAGTCGTTGCCTCTACGAACTGACGATGTTGCATCGCGACATGCAGCCGGGGGAGACGTCGTCGACCTTCTCGTCGCATGCTCGTCATCTGCGCGACAAGCTGGCGATCAACTCGCAGAAGGTGGAAGCGCATCTCGAAGCGGTTCGCTCCGTCGTCGATCTCCTGAAGACGGCTGCACAGGATGCCGATGCGGACGGCATCTATTCCGAAGCGCAGTTCCGCTATAGCGATTTCTGATGCTCAAGCTCATTCTCACCGGGGTCTGGGTCTGCGCGGTCACGCTCGGATCAGTCTATTTTTCGATGCAAAGCGCTTCGGCGCCCGTCGTCACGGACGGCGAGGCCGCTCGTCGCGCGTCGGAGCAATATGTTCCCGGTGAGATGATCACCATTCCGGTGATCAAGGAAGGCTCGGTCCAGGGCTATTTCCTCACGAAGCTTTCCTTCTCTGCGACCAAGGAGGGGATCAACAATCTCCGTGCTCCGCTCCGGCAGATGGTCACCGACGTGCTTTACGATCTGCTCGTCGGCTCGAAATTCATCGATGTTGCCGATACCGGCACCTTCGATCTGCCAACCTTCAAGACCACGGTGAAGGATGGCCTGAACAAGAAGCTCGGCGAAGAGGTGATCACCGAGGTACTCGTCGAACAGCTCGAATACCTCACCAAGGACGACGTCAAGCGCGTTGCCAACAGCCAGAACGTGCCGCGGCAGAAGCCGGTTCCGATCGTCGACAAGAACGGCAATGTTGCCGGCGATAAGCTGCCGGAAGGCGCGATCAACGCAAGCAGCTCGCATTGATCTGAGAAACGCGAGCGCCTGCATTCGCTTTCCGACCTCGACCATCTCAATTTGACGCTGTGAGATTCCAGACTAAGGCCGTTCCAGGCATTTGCTGGAAACGCGCCTGCGAACATTATTGCCGTCAGTTCTTTTCGGGCGTGCGGTACTGTTCGTTGACGAGGCCAAACTCGGCCATCAACCGGCCGATCGCCACATAGAAATGGTAGAGCCCGGCGCTTGCCAGCCCGCTCTTGCTCCAGAGCTCGATGCCGCGTGGGATCGAAGCGCCGAGCAGCGCCAGCGATTTGCCGAAGGTTCGCATCCGCCCACCGAAACTTGGGTCGCGTCGATGTTCGAGCATCGTCGAGATCGCGCCATTGCGCAGGCTACGCGCCCGGATCCAGGATGCGCTCGTGCGGCGCGCCGGCACGGTTTCGGCGACCCAGGCATCCGCCGCCCAGGCGAAGCAGAAGCCCTGTTCTTTGCTGCGGCTGTAGAAATCCGCATCGCCGCCGCCGATAAAGTTGAATGCCGGGTCCAGGAACGGCCGCGGCATCCTGTCGAGCACCGGCCGGGTAACGAGAACGTTGCCGGAGGAATAGAGGATCGGCACCGGTCCGGTCGTGTCATAGTGGGGCGTGAAAACCGGGTGGCGCTTCCACTTCTGCCCGCCGTCGCCCTCGAAGACCGGGAGCTGCGGCCCGCCGACCATGTCGGCGCCCGTCGTTTCCTGTACCGTGATGAGGCAATCGAGCCACTCGGGTGCCGCGACCTCGTCGTCATCGATGATCGCGATCGCCTTGAGGTTCGGATAGGTTTCGAGCGCCATCGACCAGCCGGCATTGTACGCATGGCAGTTGCCACGCTGATGCGCGACGATGACGATCGATTCGGAGGGATGGCCCAGGAAAAAGTCCTTGGCGGCCTGAGCGCCGGCCAATCCTTCATCGTCGTTCTCCACGACGACCGTGGCGAAGGAGACATCAGGCCTCTGGGAAACAATGGTTTTCAGCGACTTGACGACGTGTTCGGGCCGGCGAAACGTCGGCAGCACGACGACGAGTTCGATGTCGCCGGCGTCCTCCAGCTCTGTCCGGAAGTAGACGGAAATGTCCTGGCCGGTCGACGTCATGGCGAAACCTGTGCAAGCAAAATTGATGTGCAATACAACAAATCTTCCTAAACAGATGCTGAACCCGGACGGCAGATTTTGAAAGGGGGCTTTAAGCGCTCTTTCACCCCATGCTGTTAAAGAAGTGCCCAGCTCCATTCATGACGTGTGGCAAAATGCATCTTGTCCTGGTTTCCTCGCTCGTTCCCGTCGCCAATCCGGCGTCCGGCTTCGACATCGCCAACCGGGCCGTGCTCGACGGCCTTCGTGCGCTCGGTCACCGGGTCAGCGTCATCGGTTTTCTCCAGCCCGGACAAACACCCGCGCTCGATTGCGAGATGAATCTCCTCGGCGAACTCGAGGTAACCAATGCCAAGGTCGGCACGCTTCAGAAGCTGCGCTGGCTCGCGACCGCCTTCCTCAACCGCACATCGGTTTCATCCGGCAAGATGCTTACGATATCGGCAAACCGGATCCAGTCGATCCTCGACAGCCTCGCCCCATTCGATGGGTTGGTGCTCAATTCGGTGCAATTGCCGGCCGCCTTCGCGCAGGTCTTCCGACCCTATCCGTCGGTCTATGTCGCCCACAATGTCGAGGCGGATTCCGCCTTCGAGAGTGCCGAGCGGGCAAAGGGCACCATCGAGCGCTCTCTTTTCCGGCGCGAAGCGCAATATCTCGAACACTACGAGCAGCACCTGGCGCACAATGCGGTTGCTGTCTGGACTTTTGCCGAGGCAGATCGTTTCGGTTTCGGCCGCGCTGTCAGTGAGCGTGCCTTCGTTCTGCCGCTGGTAACGGGTTGGGACGCGCCGGCGGCTCGGACCGGCGAACCTGATCAAGACCTCCAGCACGATCTCGGGCTGATCGGCACATGGAGCTGGCGACCGAACAGGCTGGGCCTCGACTGGTTCCTCGCCGAGGTCGTTCCGCATCTGCCAGAGGATATGACGATCGCGATCGCCGGTCAGATGGATGGCGTGCCGACGGTCTCCCATCCCGGTGTCCGCTTCGTAGGCAGGGTGCCGGACGCGCGCGCCTTCGTCACCGAAAGCGCGGTCGTCCCGCTCATCAGCCGTGGCGGCACCGGCGTGCAGCTGAAGAGCCTCGAGACCTTCGAACTCGGCATGCCCTGCGTCGCGACGCAGGCGTCGTTGCGTGGCATCGAGGCTATCCCCGACAATTGCTCCGCGGCCGATGATCCCGCGGAATTCGCGCGCCTCTTGGTCAACAAGGTTGCCAAGGTGCGGGCCGGCGATCGTCAGCGTCTTGACGGCTCGGTCTTCCACCGTGCCCAGAAAGTGCGGCTGATGCGGGTGATGCGCAATGTGCTGGCGGGCCTTGCGCCTGCGAGCGCTGCGGACGGGCCGTCGCTGCCGCCGGACTTGACGATTCATGAAGGGGGACGATCGTGACGAAAATCGTTGCCACAAAGAACGTTTCTCTATCGCGGCGTCTGATCCTCGGAATGCCGGTCGTCGATCTCGGCTGGACGAAGGCTTTCGCCTTTGCTGCAGAAGCGCTTTCGCGGCCAGGCGGACAAACGGTCCTTGCCTTCCTCAATGCCAACAATGCCAACCTGATGATGCGCGACGGAGAATACCGTGCGGCGCTGGCGCGCCAGGTTGTCTTTCCGGATGGGCACGGCGTCGATATCGCTTCCTATCTTTTTTACGGCCGCATGTTTCCTGCCAATCTGAATGGCACGGACTTCGTGCCGTCGCTGCTGACCTATATCGAAAGACCGCTGCGCATCGCCATGATCGGCGCCAGGCCGAAGGTGCTCGCGCGCGCCGCCGAGAATTTCCAGGCGCACGCACCGTGGCACGAGTTTCTGCCGGTTTCCGATGGTTTCTTCGACCGGGAACGGTCCCGGGAGATTCTCGCTGAAGTCCGTGCGTTGAAGGCCGATATCCTTTTGGTCGCGATGGGCAGTCCGGGCCAGGAGAAATGGGTCGATGCCCATGTCGGCCCCCAGGACGCCCGGCTGGTCATTTCCGTCGGCGCGCTCTTCGACTTCGTCGCGGAGGAGTTTCCGCGGGCGCCAAAATTCCTGCGCCGGCTGCGGCTGGAGTGGTTCTTCCGTCTGGCGATGGAACCGCGGCGCATGTGGCGCCGCTACGTTCTCGGAAACCCGCTTTTCCTGTGCCATGTCCTCTGGCACAAACTGTCTGGACGCTCGCGCGAAACGATCGCCGACACCAACCTTCGAACGGGGACATCGTGAACGGTCCGACCATGCGCACTGCGGTTGTCACAGCGTCCTATGCGAACGATTTCGAGCGTTGCCGGCTCATGTGCGAAAGCATGGACCGCAAGCTTCAGGGCGATTGGAAGCACTATCTGCTGGTCGCCGATTTTGACGTGACGCTCTTTCGGCAACTCGAAGGCGCGCGGCGGGTGGTCGTCAGCGAGGGCGATCTTTTGCCCTGGTGGCTGCATCCGGTTACGGATCCACTATCCGCCGGTCGCAGGAAGGTATGGCTCAGTCCCTTCGGTTTGCCGTTGCGTGGCTGGCATGCGCAGCAGCTTCGTCGCCTGGCGCTCGCGCGGCATATCGACGAGGCGGCGATGTTTGCGGTCGACTCCGACGTCGTGTTCCTGCGTGCCTTCGATCCCGCCAGCCTCTGGCAGGCGGACCGGCTGACGCTCTACCGCAAGGATGGCGCGATCGACGCGCATATGCGCTCCAACCATCTCGAATGGCTCGCCCATTCCGATCGCCTTCTCGGCATCGGCCCCTGTAACCTGCCGGCCAATGACTACATCAACACGCTGATCGCCTGGCGCACGGACACGTGCCGGAAGCTGCTCGACCACATCGAGGCGCAGCACGGCCGCAATTGGGTTCGGGCGATCACGCGGACCCGCGCCTTCTCCGAATGCACGATCTATGGCCGCTTCGTCGACGAGGTACTCGGCGGGGAGGGGCATGTGCCCTCCGATGCCGCGCTCTGTCACGTGCTCTGGTTCGAGGACAGCTACCGGCAGGACCTCTCCGGCCTCAGGGACTTCCTGAAGGATATGGAGCCGCACCAGATCGGCATCGGCGTTCAATCCTTCGTCGGGCACGACCTCGATGACATCCGCAGGGCGGTGGTCGAACTCGCCGCCTGAGGGTTCGACCGGCGTCAGATGACGCGTTCAGCCGGCTTCCGGAGCGCCGTGTAAGTCAGGACGAAGGAGAGGGCGTAGAGCGCGAAGAAGATCGCGTTGAGCGACGGCGCCCAGGCGGTAACATCTGTCGTTGTCCGCAGCAACAGCACCAGCAGAGCCACCTTGACCACGCCGGCGATCAGCAGGTTGAGCATGCGCCGCACCGTCCGGCCCGTCGCATAGAGCAGTTCGGAGTGATACTCGATCAGGTTGCGGAACGAGGGAACGAGAAGGATCATCGCGATGATCGGAGCAGCGGCCGATACGTTGCGGCCGAGGCCGTTCGGGAAGATCCAGAGATAGAGAGCCATGGCCGCCATGGCTGCAAGCGAAGCCAGCGCCACCAGGAGTTCGATCGACAACCTGATCCGCCAGCGCGCGATCGCCTCGGGCGTACGCATGATGCGCTGGACGAGCAGGGTGTTGAACGACCGCACCGGAAGCGCCGTCAGGTCCGCAAGCCGCATCAGGATGGCATAAAGGCCGGAAACCGCCGGACCGCCGATGGCAAGCACGGCGATCTTGTCGAATTCCGACTGAATGTAGAACAGCACCTCGGCACCGGCGACGGAGACGGAATCGGACCAGCGCCGGAAATAGAGCCTGGGCTTCCAGCGCAGCCGGACGCGAGGGTAGAACCACAAAAGCGCCACGACGAGGCCAAGCGCATTCGCAGCCAGGTAGAAATAGGACCAGGCCTCAAGCGTCTTCCAGGATAGGAGAGTAAAGAGCAAGGCAGCGCCGGTGCGGATCGCCGTACCGATCACCACGAGCAGCGCCCCGCGTCCGAAACGGCCAAGGCCATTCAGCACGATGACCGCGGTTTCCAGTCCGCGCCAGCAGATGATTTCCGCCAGCATGAACGCAGAAAAGGCGCTCGCCGTCATGTCCCGGGAAAAAAGGGCGAGGAAGATGATGGCGCAGATGATCGCGATCAGCGGCAGCGAGAGCACCGCACCCACCAGGAAGCCGGCGCTGTAGGTCCCGACCAGCAGGGGCTTTACGGTGGCGACCCGATAGAGCGGCGACATGAAGCCGAAGGCAAGCACGCGCGAGATCATGATGCCGGCTGCTGACGCTGTGGCAAAGAGACCAAAATCGGCGATGACAAGCGTGTTCGCGACGGCGATGAAGTAGACGAGCGACAGCACGAGCCGCCCGGCCGAGCCTCCGGTCATGGAGAGATAGGCGTGGATCAGCGCCTGGTGGCGGAGATAAAGCGCTTTGACGCGATGAGGCACGGCCGACGTTCCAACAGCGCGTCTCCCGGCACGGCCGTTGGAAGCGCTCTATCTCTTTGTTTATGCTGAGTTCCGAGCGCAAGGCGCGTGTCGCATTTGCTGGAACTGCTTTGCTGCCTTCCGTCATAGGCGGGAAAGCTTAATAAGGCGTGAGATTGACCCGTTTGCGTGCGTCGATCCACAGAAATTAACCATTTGTTTTCCATGTTTCCTTAGGTTGGCTTCACTATTCGGAATTCGCCGTCTCGGCAGCCGCGGGATCAGTCATGTTCAACATCGACGACGAGAAACGCCCGGTTCCGCGTGCATCGTTGCTCGATTTCGTAGCCGAGGACACGCGCGGTTCCGCGCGCGCGCAAAAGCCCCGTGTGGCCGGCGCTTCCGCGGCCAATTCTCCTCTGCTCAATCGCCTGTCCGCAGCCGAAGGCCCGACGGGCCAGTCCGGCGCTCGCGAGGCGACCCGTTCGGCGGCGCAACCGACAATAGGCAAGAATGCCTCGAAGGGAACGAGTGGAACGGCCAAGCATCGTCGCGCCCTGAGCGGCATGGGCGACAGGCTGGTACAATGGTTGACCGATAGCCGGGACGATGCCCAGGCGACAGCCGCGCCCGCCACTGACGCACCCGGTGACCGTCCTCTCGTCGACATCAAGACCGTCCTGCGCTCCGTCTGGCAACTGCGCAAGATCATTATTGCGACGACTGCGCTCGGTGCTGTGGGCGGCATACTGCTCGCACTTTCCACACCCAGCGTCTACGTCTCCGAAAGCAAGCTCTACATCGATCCGCGCGAGGTGCGGCTGACGGATTCCGATCTGTCAAAACAATCGCTGGCGACCGAAGGCATTCTCGCGCTCGTCGACAGCCAGCTTGAAGTGCTGCGCTCGCGCACCGTCATGGAGAAGGTTGCAACCGGCCTCGACCTCGAGAAGGATCCGGAATTCGCAGGAAAGGCCGGCGGCGACGCGTCCGCCCGTATGCTGAAGAAGCTGAGCGAGGCCATCCAGGTTTGGCGCGACCCGAAGACCTTCATCGTCACGGTCGAGGCGCAGACGCGCAACCCGGAGAAATCGGCGCTCATCACCAACCGGCTGGTCGAAACTTTTCTCGGTGAAGAAACCGCAGCGCAATCCGGCTTCTTCCAGAAAACAACGGTGGCGCTCGACGTCCGCATCAAGGAATTGAAGGCCGAGCTCGATGCGGCCGAGAAGGCGGTCGAGGACTATAAGGCGAGCTACGACATCGTCGGCGCCGGCGGCGAGCTGATCGCTGACAAGCAGCTCCTGAGCCTCAGCGACCAGGTGGCCGCCGCCCGCAACCGCATCGCCGAAGCAAAAGCGAAAGCGGAAGCCTCCGGCAAGGTGCAGCTGAACGACGTTTTGACCGGGGCCTATCCGGAGGAAATCAGCTCGCTGGCGCTGTCCGAACTGCGCAAGCAATTTGCCGCGACCAGGGCGCAATTGAGTGCGCTTGACGCGAGCCTCGGACCACGCCACCCGCAACGGATCGCCACCCAGCAGGCGCTGGAGGCCTCGCGCTCCGAAATCGGCAACGAACTGCGCCGCATTGCCGCCGCGGCCGGAACCGAGCTTGATCGCGCCCAGCGCACCGAGCAGGACCTGCTGCAGCAGCTTGCGGTGCAGAAGGCGCGGCAGATCGATTCTTCCGCCGAATTCGTCGAACTGCGTGAGCTGCAGCGGAAAGCCGCGGCCACCCGCGCAATTTACGAATCCTTCCTGAAGCGCGCCGGCGAAACGCGCGAAGAGGAAAAGCTGACGGCGAAGAACATCCGGGTGATCTCGAAGGCCGAGCCTGCGCTGCAGGCGAAGGGTCCTTCGCGCAAGATCATCGTGATTGCCGCCACCATGGCCGGCTTCTTCGCCGGCTTCGGCCTCGGCGTTTTGCTCGGCATCTACCGCAGCATGCGCGGTTTGTTTGCCGGCCCTGGTGCAGAGCCGCGGCGCGATCAGGATCCGGAGCCGCCAGAGCCGGAGGGCGATCCCGAACCTTCGCCGCGCAAGCAGCCGCAGGCCGATCCCACTCCTGCCAAGTCCGATCTACCGCCGCCGTTCAGCCCAGCGGCGCATCATGCTCAATCGCTGACAGCCGCCTACGCCGCTGCGCGTCGTGGCGAAGCTGAAGGGGCTATGGTCCGGCGCACGCCACCATACGCGGAAGCGGAGAACGATACCGAAATCGCCAAGGTCCAGGAAGATCTTCGAGCGCTGAGAACCCGCGTCGAACACTACTCCCTTCAAAAGCTGGCACGCGGTTAAGCCATCGCCGACGGGTGGGCTCTATTCCCCGACTGTGCGACGTTGCGATCGCTCTCTCATGATTTTGAGCGAAGCCGTCTCTCCTCTCACCCGTGAAAGGAAATGCCGCGCGGTGGAACGAAACATCCGCCAACCTCGCCGCCGCCTCTTGCATTTATGCGTTTGGAACAGCATAGGGCGCTTTGAGGCCATCGCCTTTTCCCGGGCGAACTAGAGTGTGCCGCGTGAACAGGAAGCCAGGAGGAACATGCCGTGACGACTGTGATTGATGGCAAGAAAGTCGCCGCTTCGGTCATCGAGACTGTGAAGGCCGCGACCAAGGCGCTCGAGACGGATGCCGGTGTTCGCGCAGGCCTTGCCGTCGTGATCGTCGGCGACGATCCGGCAAGCCACGCCTATGTTTCCTCGAAGAGCAAGATGGCCAAGGAGTGCGGCTTCCTGTCGATCCAGCACACCCTGTCGGAGGCAACCACGCAGGAAGAACTCGCCGCGCTGGTTGCGGAGCTCAATGCGGATCCCTCCATTCACGGCATCCTCGTGCAGCTGCCGTTGCCGAAGCACCTGAACTCCGAGCCGATCATCCAGTCGATCCTTCCGGAAAAGGACGTCGACGGCCTGCATATCGTCAATGCCGGCAAGCTCGCGACGGGCGATCTCGAAGGCGGTCTCGTCTCCTGCACGCCGGCCGGCGCCATGGTGTTCGTGCGCCAGACACACGGCGATGACCTCTCGGGGCTGAACGCTGTCGTCATCGGCCGTTCGAACCTCTTCGGCAAGCCGATGTCGGCGCTGTTGCTCGCCGCCAATGCGACCGTGACGACGGCGCATTCGCGCACCAAGGACCTGGCCGCCGTCTGCCGCAATGCGGATATCCTCGTTGCCGCCGTTGGCCGCCCAGAGATGGTGAAGGCTGACTGGGTCAAGCCCGGCGCGACGGTGATCGACGTTGGCATCAACCGCGTGCCGGCGCCGGAAAAGGGCGAGGGGAAATCCAAGCTGGTTGGCGACGTCGCCTTTGCCGAGGCCGCCGAGGTCGCAAGCGTGATTACCCCAGTGCCGGGCGGCGTCGGCCCGATGACCATCGCCATGTTGATGGCCAACACCGTGATTGCCGCTCACCGCAAAGCGGGCCGCAGGCCGCCGCGCTTCTAATTCCTGCTCACATCGAATGACGAGACGCGTCGCGATTGCGGCGCGTTTTCATTTTTGCGGAGCGGGCCCGGTCGAGGCGCGCACGATCAGTTCCGCGCGCCAGAGTTCCTGTTCCGGATAGTCGCCCCGTTTCAGGATGCCGCCGATCAGCCGTGTGGCAATCCGGGCTCCGGCCGCCCTGAGCGACGAGCGCGTCGTCGTCAGCGGAACGCTGAAATTCTCGGGCTTCAGCATCGGCAGCACGTCGTCATGGGCGATCAGCGAGATGTCCTCGCCGATTTTCAAGCCCGCCTGATTGATCGCCCGGACCGCGCCGAGCGCCAGCACCGTACTGGAGCAGAGCACCGCGGTCGGCGGCTGCGCATGCTGTAGGAAGCGCTGCATGCTGCGGTAGCCGTGCTCGTCGGTCATCAGCGAATGTTCGACCAGCGCCTCGTCGAGCGTGAGGCCGTGTTCGGTAAGCGCCCTGAGCATTCCCTTCTGGCGGCGGATGGAAAAAGTCAGATACTCCGGGCCATTGATCAGCGCGATCCGTTGATGCCCGAGTTGAATGAGAAGTCGCGCCGCATCGTAGAAGGCACTGGTGTTGTCGATGTCGAGGAAGGGGTAGTCGCGGCTTTCGCCGATCGAGCGCCCGTGGACGAGAAACGGGATCGACAGCGACTTCAGCATGGCGATGCGCGGGTCGTTGGCGCGCATATAGGCAAGGAACAGCGCATCGACATTGCCGCTGGCTGCCAGCCGCCGGAACGTCACTTCCTCGTCCTCCGGCGCACTCGGATTGAGCACGAAATGGAAGTCGTGCTTGACCGCTTCTTCCGCAAGCCCCGCCAGGAACTCGCCGAAGTGCACGTCGGAATCGATACCGGGCGCGATCGGCATGACCATGCCGATGGAGAAGGCTCTGCCGGTGGCCAGTCGCTGGGCGGCGCGGTTCGGCCTGTAGCCGGTCTCGCGCACGGCCTGCAGCACGCGCTGACGGGTCTCGGCATTCACTTCCGGATAGCCGTTCAATGCGCGGCTGACCGTCGTCTGGGACAGGCCGAGCAGTTCCGCAAGTTGCTTGAGATTGACCGCCATGGTCAGGATTCCTCCCAAAGCGCTTTGGATATCCGTATGATTTTTGGTGTTTGGTCCCAGCGCCTCGGGTTGGTGTAGCATCCGTTTTTCGAGCAACAAAGCGGAATTCAACCATTGCGCGGTGCAAAACGTTACCGCAAAGCACAAATTCGTCGCATTGAGGACAGGGATGGGAAATCTCTTGACTCCTCGCGTGTCGCAATGGTTTGTTAGCGAACTCAAAGCGCTTTGAATTTTCGCGCATCATCGTCTGCCCGGTGGGATCCGGGTTCATCTTTGGGAGGAGAAGAACGTGAAGAGATCATTGCTGTTGGGCGTGGCGGCGTTTGCCCTGTTGGCAGGTGCTGCCGGCGCCGCTGACCTCAAGTTCAAGCCGGGCGAGGATTCGAAGTTCAACTGGGCGAGCTTCGAGGAGTTCAAGAAGGGTCATGACCTCAAGGGCCAGACGCTGACGATCTTCGGCCCCTGGCGCGGTGAGGACGAGGCGCTGTTCAAGAGCGTCTATGCCTACTTCACCGAAGCGACGGGCGCCGAGATCAAATATTCGTCCTCGGAAAACTATGAGCAGCAGATCGTCATCGACACCCAGGCCGGCAGCCCGGCCGAAATCTCGGTCCTCCCGCAGCCGGGTCTGATCGGCGATCTCGCCTCCAAGGGTTACCTGACGCCGCTCGGCGACGACACCCAGAAGTGGCTGCTCGACAACTACGCCGCCGGCCAGTCCTGGGTCGATCTTTCGACCTACAAGGGCAAGGACGGCAATGCCGCGCTCTATGCATTTCCCTACAAGATCGACGTGAAGTCGCTCGTCTGGTACTCGCCCGAAAACTTCGAGGATGCCGGCTACGAAGTGCCGAAGACCATGGAAGAGCTGAAGGCGCTGACCGAGAAGATCGCCGCTGACGGCGGCAAGCCATGGTGCATCGGCCTCGGCTCGGGCGGCGCGACCGGTTGGCCGGCGACCGACTGGGTGGAAGACATGATGCTGCGCACCCAGCCGGCCGATGTCTACGACAAGTGGGTCAAGAACGAGATTCCCTTCACCGATCCGGCTGTCGTCGGTGCGATCGATGAGTTCGGCTGGTTTGCCAAGAACGACAAGTTCGTCGATGGCGGCGCTGCAGCCGTTGCCTCCACCGACTTCCGTGACAGCCCGAAGGGCCTCTTTGCCTCGCCGCCGAAGTGCTACCTGCACCACCAGGCGTCGTTCATTCCGTCCTTCTTCCCTGAGGGCACCAAGATCGGCGAGGACGCCGACTTCTTCTACATGCCGCCCTACGAGAGCAAGAAGGAGCTCGGCAATCCGGTGCTCGGCGCCGGTACGCTGGCGATGATCACCAAGGACACGCCGGCCGCGCGCGCCTTCATCGAATTCCTGAAGACGCCGATCGCCCATGAAGTCTGGATGGCGCAGACGAGCTTCCTCACGCCGTACAAGAGCGTCAACGTCGATACCTACGGCAATCCGCCGCTGAAGAAGCAGGGCGAGATCCTGCTCAACGCCACCACCTTCCGCTTCGACGGTTCCGACCTGATGCCCGGCAAGATCGGCGCGGGCGCGTTCTGGACCGGCATGGTCGATTTCGTCGGCGGCAAGTCGTCGGCAGATGTCGCCGATGGCGTGCAAAAGGCGTGGGACGCCATCAAGTAAGAACCGGATGACGGGCGGCGGCGATGCCGCCCGTTGCCGATCCGGGTTCGCTGCAGAGGCGGGCAGAGGAAAAGTGTATGCGGTTTTCCGTTCGCTTCCCGCCTTCGTCTATGAGAAGCAGCGCACCCCAATGAGAACGGCGACAATCGCCAGCCCTGCACGCGACCGTGCACCGAGGGGGAGGGACATGTCATGTTGTTTCAGCTTGTGAAGGCTGCAGGGTTCATGTTGGGCGGGGTCATCGGCTGCGCCGCCTATTTCTGGGGAACCAGTTTCATTCTCGACCTGATGTTCCCGTCGAAGGGAAAATCCGGTGCCGTCGCCTCAAGAAACCTGCGCATCACCAACGCCATCCGTCCGTGGTTGTTTCTGGGACCGGCGCTCCTTGCGCTGACAGTGTATCTTATCTATCCCGTCTTCATGTCGCTCTGGTACAGCGTCCATGATCGCGCCGGACAGAACTTCGTCGGCGTCAGCAACTATGCCTGGATGGTCAACGACGGTGAGTTCCGCCAGTCGATCTACAATAATTTCCTCTGGCTGCTGGTCGTTCCGGCGCTCGCGACCTTCTTCGGCCTGGTCATCGCAGCACTCACCGACCGCATCTGGTGGGGCAACATCGCCAAGACGCTGATCTTCATGCCGATGGCGATCTCGTTCGTCGGTGCCGCGGTCATCTGGAAGTTCATCTACGATTTCCGTCCCGAAGGCGCAGAGCAGATCGGCCTCCTGAACGCCATCGTCGTCGCCTTCGGCGGCGCGCCGCAGGCCTGGATCACGCTGCCGTTCTGGAACAATTTCTTCCTGATGGCGATCCTCGTCTGGATCCAGACGGGCTTTGCGATGGTCATCCTGTCCGCTGCCCTTCGCGGCATCCCTGAGGAAACGATCGAAGCCGCTGTCATCGACGGCGCCAATGGCTGGCAGATCTTCTTCAAGATCATGGTGCCGCAGATCTGGGGCACGATCGCCGTCGTCTGGACGACCATCACCATTCTCGTGCTGAAGGTCTTCGACATCGTGCTGGCGATGACCAACGGCCAATGGCAGAGCCAGGTGCTCGCCAACCTGATGTTCGACTGGATGTTCCGCGGGGGCGGCGACTTTGGCCGCGGTGCGGCGATCGCCGTCGTCATCATGATCCTCGTCATTCCGATCATGGTCTGGAACATCCGCAATGCGGCCAAGGAAATGAAGGGGCACTGAGATGAATCCAGCGACACGCTCACCCCTCATGTGGGTCGTCCACCTCTCGGTCCTTTTGATCGTCGCGCTCTGGACGTTGCCGACCGCCGGCCTGTTGATCTCGTCTCTGCGCGACAAGGATCAGCTCGCCGTTTCCGGCTGGTGGACCGCACTTTCGACCTCGTCGCAAAACACCGTCGTCCGGGCGCCAGGCCCAGAAAGCCAGGTCGAGCGCGAAGGCAAGTTCGTGATCTCCGGCAACCTGCTCGAAGGTCAGCCGGGCCAAATCTCCGCCTTCGGCTTTAACAGCCGCGAGCCGACTGCGTTCAAGGCCGGCGAAACCGCCGAACTCAACGACGGCGAAAAGCTGACCGTTCAGGCCGACGGCAACTTCGAGATCGTTTCCGACAAGAAGATGGAAGGAAGCCGCGGCCAGCGCGTCTTCGTGACGGCGTCGTCGCCGCCGCGTTTCACCTTCGACAATTATGCCGAGGTGCTGGGTGCCGAAAACATCGGCCGCTCCTTCATCAATTCGCTGACGGTTGCCGTACCCGCGACGATCATCCCGATCATGATCGCGGCCTTCGCCGCCTATGCGCTTGCCTGGATGCCGTTCCCCGGCCGGGCGATCCTGATCGCCGTGGTCGTCGGTCTTCTCGTCGTGCCGCTGCAGATGTCGCTGATCCCGCTGCTGAAGCTCTACAACGGCGTTGGCACGATCCTGGGCGTGCCGGCCAAGACCTATGTCGGCATCTGGCTGGCCCATACCGGGTTCGGCCTGCCGCTGGCGATCTATCTGCTTCGCAACTACATGGCCGGCCTGCCGCGCGAAATCATGGAATCCGCCCGCGTCGACGGTGCCAGCGATTTCGATATCTTCGTCAAGATCATCCTGCCGCTGTCCTTCCCGGCGCTCGCCTCCTTCGCGATCTTCCAGTTCCTGTGGACCTGGAACGACCTGCTGGTGGCGATCGTGTTCCTGGGCGCAGGCCCCGATGAACTGGTTCTGACCGGCCGGCTCGTCAACCTGCTGGGCTCGCGCGGCGGCAACTGGGAAATCCTGACGGCTTCCGCCTTCATTACCATCATCGTTCCGCTGATCGTCTTCTTCAGCTTGCAGCGCTATCTCGTGCGCGGTCTGCTGGCGGGCTCGGTCAAGGGCGGCTGACTATCAAGGACCTCCAGAGAAAATGAGCATGACCGAAATGAGCACTTCCACTTTGCAACCGGATAGGGACTGGTGGCGCGGCGCGGTGATCTACCAGATCTACCCGCGCTCCTACCAGGACTCCAACGGCGACGGCATCGGCGACCTCAAGGGCATCGTCGCCCGGCTGCCGCATATCGCCGCCCTCGGTGCCGATGCGATCTGGATTTCGCCGTTCTTCACCTCGCCGATGAAGGATTTCGGTTACGACGTCTCCAACTACACCGATGTCGACCAGATCTTCGGCAGCCTTGCCGATTTCGACGCCGTGATCGCGGAAGCGCACCGCCTCGGCATCCGGGTGATGATCGACCTCGTTCTCTCGCATACCTCGGATCAGCATCCCTGGTTCGTCGAAAGCCGCGCAAGCCGGACCAACGCCAAGGCCGACTGGTACGTCTGGGCCGACTCCAAGCCGGATGGCACCCCGCCCAACAACTGGCTGTCGATCTTCGGCGGCTCGGCCTGGGCCTGGGATCCGACGCGCCTGCAATATTACCTGCACAACTTCCTGACCTCGCAGCCGGATCTCAACCTGCACAATCCGGAAGTGCAGGATGCGTTGCTCGGTGTCGAGCGCTTCTGGCTGGAGCGCGGCGTCGACGGCTTCCGCCTCGATACCATCAACTTCTACTTCCACGACAAGCAGCTGCGCGACAATCCGGCGCTGGCGCCGGAACGCCGCAACGCGCAGACTGCGCCGGCGGTGAACCCCTACAACTATCAGGAACATCTCTACGACAAGAACCAGCCGGAGAACCTGGCATTCCTGAAGCGGTTCCGCGCGGTCATGGACGAGTTTCCGGCGATCGCCGCCGTCGGCGAGGTCGGCGACAGCCAGCGCGGCCTGGAGATCGCCGGCGAATACACCTCCGGCGGCGACAAGATGCAGATGTGCTATGCCTTCGAGTTCCTGGCGCCCGATCCGCTGACATCGGCGACCGTCGCCGAGGTTCTCCGCAATTTCCAGAAGGCAGCGCCCGAGGGCTGGGCCTGCTGGGCCTTTTCCAACCACGACGTCGTGCGCCATGTCAGCCGTTGGGGCGCTGGCGTTGCCGATCGCGACGCGCATGCGAAGCTGCTTGCGAGCCTCTTGATGTCGCTGCGCGGCTCGGTCTGCATCTATCAGGGCGAGGAGCTGGCGCTGAGCGAAGCCGAACTCGCCTATGAGGACCTGAAGGATCCCTACGGCATCCAGTTCTGGCCCGACTTCAAGGGCCGTGACGGTTGCCGCACGCCGATGGTCTGGGATGGTGCCGCGGTCAATGGCGGCTTCGGCAGCGCGAAGCCCTGGCTTCCCGTGCCGGCAGAGCACCTGGAGCGTGCCGTATCGGCGCAGCAGGGTGATGACGCATCCGTCCTCGAGCACTACCGCCGCTTCCTGCATTTCCGCAAGGCGCATCCGGCTTTCGCCAAGGGCGAGATCGAGTTCCTGAACACGGATGGACAGGTGCTCGCCTTCGTGCGCAGCTATGGCAACGAGAAGCTTTTCTGCCTGTTCAACATGAGCGGTACGCCGGCTGCGGCCACGCTGCCGAACGAACCGGTCGCCGCTCTTGAAGGGCACGGCTTTGCAGCCGAAGTGAAAGATAGAATGGTCAACCTGCCGGCCTGGGGCGCGTACTTCGCTCGGTTGGTGTGACGGCTGGCCAACAATGATGAGAGCAAGGAAAGACGGGAAGAACCGAAGGGGAGGGTGCCATGACGGGTCTGCTGCTTAAAGATATCCGCAAGTCCTACGGCGCGGTCGATGTCATTCATGGCATCAATCTCGACATCAAGCAGGGCGAGTTCATCGTCTTCGTCGGCCCGTCCGGCTGCGGAAAGTCGACGCTGCTGCGCATGATCGCCGGTCTCGAGGAGATCACCGGCGGCGACATGTTCATCGACGGCGAGCGCGTCAACACCGTGCCGCCGTCGAAGCGCGGCATCGCCATGGTATTCCAGTCCTACGCGCTCTATCCGCATATGACCGTGTACGACAACATGGCCTTCGGCATGCGGATCGCCAAGGAGTCGAAGGAGGAGATCGATCGCCGCGTGCGCGCGGCCGCCGATATCCTGCAGCTCACCAAGTATCTCGATCGTCTGCCGAAAGCGCTTTCGGGCGGTCAACGCCAGCGCGTTGCGATCGGCCGGGCGATCTGCCGCGACCCCAAGGTCTTCCTGTTCGACGAGCCGCTGTCGAACCTCGACGCGGCCTTGCGCGTTGCGACCCGCATCGAGATCGCCAAGCTCAACGAGCAGATGGCTGATACCACGATGATCTATGTCACCCACGACCAGGTGGAGGCAATGACGCTTGCCGATCGTATCGTCGTGCTGTCGCAAGGCCATATCGAGCAGGTGGGTGCGCCGCTGGAACTTTACGAGCGGCCGGCCAATCTCTTCGTCGCGCGCTTCATCGGCTCGCCGGCGATGAACATCATCCCCTCGGCGATTACGGCCACCGGCGCGCAGACCACGGTGAAGCTGACCGGCGGCAAGAGCGTCACGCTCGATATAGCCACGGACGCATCGCAGAACGGCAAGACGGCGAGCTTCGGCGTGCGGCCGGAAGACCTGCAGGTCTCCGCTGGCGAGGACTTCCTGTTCGAGGGCACGGTCGCCATCGTCGAGGCACTCGGCGAAGTGACGCTGCTCTATATCGAAGGTCTGGTCGACAAGGAGCCGATCATCGCCAAGATCCCCGGCATCCTGCCGGTTCATCGCGGCGACAAGGTGCGCTTCACCGCCGACAAGGCCAAGCTGCACCTGTTCGATGCTGACGGTCGCAGCTATCGCGCCTAAGCAATTCCAGGAAAAGTGCGTAGCGGTTTTCCGTCCGGACTTGCGGCTTGGAAGATCAGTTCCAGGAGAGGTGCGTAGCGGCCCTCCGTCCGGATTTGTCTAACGAACAGATGGTCATCTCGACCCGCCCGTAAAATCGGGCGGGTTTTTTCAATGCAACCTACGGATCAAACCCTCTGTTAAATCTCTGCCGCTAATCTGTTTCAAAAGGGGATAGGAAAGGCATATCGATGAGAGGCGCGGCGCCCGCAATGCAGCAGCACTTCCTGAACAAGGAAGAGTCCTTCATGTACGATCGGGAAGCGAACTTTCCGATGGAGGACACACGGAACGAGGCGCGCATCGAATATACCGAGAAGGGCATGACGCAGCTGAGTTCCCGCCGCTGCGAGATCATCAAGCTCTCCAAAAGCGGCGCCGTCATCAGTATCCTGACGCAGTATCAGCTTCCGCAGAACTTCTATCTCGATATCCCGAGTGCCCGCATCCAGATGGTCGGCTGCCTGCTGAAGCGCGTGCATGCCAACAACGTCATCGAAGCGCGATTCCTCCGCCTGCTGACCGACCGCGATCTCAATCGCATCTTCGTTTACAGCACCCATCCGAACCATCGCAACCGAACGCTCGATATCTATCGCTGAGGCCGAACGCGGCTTGAGGTGTGGGGCTTGACCGTCCTGTCGGCGCAATGAATGGTTGCGGTCTTCTTCAACAGGTGGGACCGGAACCATGCAGCGACCCTATCGGCTTTCCTGCCATTGCGGCGACATCGCAGTCGAGGTTAACGAGGAGCTTACCGGCCTCGTCGAATGCAACTGTTCGACCTGCCGGCGCTCCGGCTTCCTGCATTGGAAAGTGGACGCGGCCAAGGTGAAGCTGCTCACTGAGAAACGCCGCCTGTCGAGCTATATCTGGCGCGGCCTCAATGAGGGCCATCACTTCTGCCCGACCTGCTCGACGCCGATCATGCGCAGCGGCTATCCGGACAACAAGATCTCCATCAATGCCCGCTGCATCGAAGGCGTCGATGTATTTACGCTGGAGATCGAGCGCTACGATGGGCGCAATGACATGTTTCCCGGCCCGCTGCCGTAAGCGGATGGTGTGGGCGCCCAGCTCGCCGCTGCCTCGAAGAAAAGTTCGCTAGAAAAGAGCGCCGCCCTGGCTCAGGAGGCGGCGCTATTTGCGTCCTAGTGGAAGAGAACGCTCGCTCCATGGTCGGCAGCGCCTGCAATCGCCCGGAACGGCGCGAAAAGCTCACGGCCCATGCCGAAATCGTTGTCCGAGAGGTCGGCATGCGCAGGTACCCGCGTCTTCAGCGCGATGTCCTCGACCAGCACTTCGATCGTCCCGGCGACCGCGTCGATACGCACGATATCGCCTTCCTGGATCCGGGCGATCGGGCCGCCGTCCTTGGCTTCCGGTGTCACGTGGATCGCCGCCGGTACCTTGCCGGAGGCGCCGGACATGCGCCCGTCGGTAAGGATGGCGACGCGCTGGCCGCGATCCTGCAGGATGCCGAGCACGGTCGTCAGCTTGTGCAACTCCGGCATGCCGTTCGCCTTCGGGCCCTGGAAGCGCACGACGGCGACGAAATCGCCCTCGAGCTTGCCGGCCTTGAAGGCGGCATTGAGCTCGGCCTGGTCGTGGAAGATCTTCGCCGGGGCCTCGATGACGTGGCGATCCGGTTTCACGGCGGAAATCTTGATGACCGCCTTGCCGAGATTGCCGGTCAGCATCTTCAGGCCGCCGGTATGCTGGAACGGTTGGTCGATGGTCGCAAGCACCTTCGGGTCAGCACTTTCCTTCGGTGTCGGCACGCGCTCGACGCCGCCGTCGGCTCCAAGCCGAACGTCGATCTTGTAGGCGTCGAGACCCTGGCCGACGACGGTGCGGACGTCATCGTGCAGCAGCCCGCCCCGCAGCAACTGGCTGATCAGGAAGCCCATGCCGCCGGCGGCATGGAAGTGGTTCACATCGGCAAGGCCGTTCGGATAGACGCGGGCCAAGAGCGGCACGATATCCGAAAGCTCGGAAATGTCCTGCCAGGTCAAGACGATGCCGGCGGCGCGCGCCATGGCAACCAGGTGCATCGTGTGGTTGGTCGAGCCGCCGGTCGCATGCAGGCCGACGACGCCGTTGACGATCGAGCGCTCGTCGATCATCTCGCCGGCGGGCGTGAACTCGTTGCCCATGGCGGTGATCGCCAGCGCCCGCTTGGCGGCCTCCTTCGTCAGCGCGTCGCGCAGCGGCGTGCCGGGATTGATGAAGGAGGCGCCGGGCAGGTGGAAGCCCATGATCTCCATCAGCATCTGGTTGGAGTTGGCCGTGCCATAGAAGGTGCAGGTGCCCGGCCCGTGGTAGGACTTGGACTCTGCTTCGAGAAGCTCGTCGCGGCCGACCTTGCCTTCGGCGAAGAGCTGGCGCACCCGCGCCTTCTCGTCGTTCGGGAGGCCCGAGGTCATCGGACCCGCGGGCACGAAGATGGCGGGCAGATGGCCGAAGGTCAGCGCCGCAATGACGAGACCCGGTACGATCTTGTCGCAGACGCCGAGATAGACGGTGGAATCGAACATGTTGTGCGACAGGCCGACGCCGGCAGCCATGGCGATCAGGTCGCGCGAGAAGAGCGAGAGCTCCATGCCCGGCTGCCCCTGGGTGACGCCATCGCACATGGCCGGCACACCGCCGGCAACCTGTGCGACGCCGCCCGCTTCGCGCGCCGCATCGCGGATGAGCGCCGGATAGGTCTCGAACGGCTGGTGCGCCGAGAGCATGTCATTATAGGAGGTGATGATGCCGAGATTGGCCACGCGGTCGCCCGCAAGCGCCACCTTCTCGGGGGGGGAACAGACGGCAAACCCGTGCGCTAGGTTGCCGCAGCCGAGCACGCTGCGGTGCGGGCCGCTCGACGCCGCCCGGCGGACGCGGTCGAGATAGGGTTCGCGGTGCGGTTTCGAGCGCTCGACGATGCGAGCGGTGATCGCGGCAATGCGGGAATCGGCGGACATGGCAAATCCTGTTCCGGAGCCTTGAAGCTCCTCATCTTCATCCAGTCATCGGTCCGGAGCGCGGCGAGCTTGGGAGAGCGCACGTCGCGTCCCGGCATGTTCTCAGAAACACTTTCCCGTTCAGGCGGGAGCGCGCCACCGGCTGAACGTGTCTCCACTTTGATATTGGGCCAATTCAACCCAACAGCAGTCGATCTACGGCGCCCAATAAATCTGCACCGGCGATGCGGCACGGCGCAGCATCGCGCGGATCGGCATGTCCTTCTCGTCGCCGGCCTCTTCAGCCTTGGCGAGAACGGTCTTCTTGCCTTCGCCTTCGATGTGCAGCACCAGAAGCCGCGCATCCTGAAGGCTGGCGAAGGTCAGCGTCAGGCGGGTTTCGCCGGCACCTTCCGCCTCCATGGTGATCACGCCGCGCGGCGTCGCCGGATCGATGGCACGCGCGAGTTGCGATCCGCCCGGGAAGAACGACGCGGTGTGCCCGTCCGTTCCCATGCCGAGAATGGCGACGTCGAACGGCGCGCCGATTGCTGCCGTTTCCCGGCTTGCGATTTCAGCGGCCGCCTCGGCGGTCGGGGCCGCATGGTAGAGCGGCAGGAACTTGGCCGCGGCCGCCTTGTCCTGAAGCAGGTTGCTGGCAACCAGGCCATGGTTGGAGCGATCACTTTCCGGCGGCACGAAACGTTCGTCAACGAGCGTCACGGTTACCTTGTCCCAGGCGATGTCCTTTTTGGACAGCGCCTTGAAGAAAGCCTTGGGGGTCGAGCCGCCGGAGACTGCGATGCTCGCCGAACCGCGTGCTGCAATGCCGGCAGAAAGTGCGCTGCTTACGGCGTCAGCCAAGCCCTCTGCGAGTGCCGCACCGTTTTCAAATGTATGAAGCTCTGTCGTCATGGTCGCACCTATATCGCATCGTTCCAAGTGCGGCCGTCGCGCTCGATCAGCGCGATCGACTGGCTCGGACCCCAGGTGCCGGCGGTATAGCCCTGAACCTGCTGCCCGGTTTCCTCCCAGGCCTTCAGGATCGGGTCGACCCACTTCCATGCGGCCTCGACCTCGTCGCGGCGTACGAACAGCGTCTGGTTGTTGCGGACGACGTCGAAGAGCAGCCGCTCATAGGCGTCGGCATTGCGCACGGCAAATGCCTCGGCAAAGCTCATATCGAGCGAAACGTTACGCAGGCGCATGCCGCCCGGGCCAGGATCCTTGATCATCAGCGACTGCTTCACGCCTTCGTTCGGCTGCAGGCGAATGACCAGCTGGTTGGCGGAGATACGGCCGGCGTTGTTGTCGAAGATCGAGTGCGGAATCTGCTTGAAGGTGATGACGATTTCCGACATGCGGCCGGCAAGGCGCTTGCCTGTACGGATGTAGAAGGGCACGCCGGCCCAGCGCCAGTTGCTGACCTCGGCCTTGATCGCCACGAAGGTCTCGGTGTTCGAAACGCCGCCTTCGAGCTCTTCGAGATAGCCCTTGACCGGACCGCCGGCAGAGGCGCCGGCGCGGTACTGGCCGCGCACCGTCACCTGTTCGACGTTGGACGAGGTGATCGGCTTCAGCGCGCGCAGAACCTTGAGCTTTTCGTCGCGGACCGCTTCCGCGTCCATCGAGGTCGGCGCTTCCATGGCGACGAAGCAGACGAGCTGGAGGATGTGGTTCTGCACCATGTCGCGAAGTGCACCGGCCTTGTCGTAATAGCCGGCGCGGTTTTCGAGGCCGACGGCTTCCGCCACGGTGATCTGCACGTGGTCGATATGGGCGGAGTTCCACAGCGGCTCGTAGAGCGCATTGGCGAAGCGCAGCGCCATCAGGTTCTGCACCGTCTCCTTGCCGAGATAGTGGTCGATACGGAAGATCTGCTCTTCGCGGAAGACCTTGCCGATCGTGTCGTTGAGCTCGGTCGCCGATGCGAGGTCGCGGCCGATCGGCTTTTCGACGACGATGCGGGTATTCTTGGTGATCAGCTTGTGATCGCGGATGCGTTCGGAAATGTCGCCGAAGATCGCCGGGCCGACAGCGAGATAGAAGGCGCGGATACGCTCCTTGCCCTCTTCGAGGATCTTCTTCAGTGCGTCCCAGCCCTGGTCCGACTTGGCGTCGACGGAAACATAGAACAGGCGCGCGGCGAACTTGGCGACTTCCTCTTCCTTGTACTCGTCCGCCTTCAGATGTTCCTTCAGCGCATCGACGGCGAATTTGCGATAGTCCTCATGGCTCAGTGCTGCGCGCGACGCCCCGATGATGCGGGTCGGCTCGGTGATCTGGCCTTCCAGTTGCCGGTGATAGAGCGCCGGCAACAGCTTGCGCTCCGCAAGATCGCCGGTGCCCCCGAACACCACATAGTCAAATGGTTCGACGGGAATGATCTGGCTGCTCATGGGATATCTCGATCTGTTCAGGTCACGGACACATATAATCTAATCGATTTAAATGCGCTAGGGTGCGGCGCAATAAAATGCCGCCGCGAGGGCTTCTCAGAACCTGTCACGTAATGCGTACCAGCTTAACGCGAGGAAGAGAAGGGCGGAGCGGAACCGCGTACCACCGGGAAAAGCCGGGATTTTCAGGGCTTTCAGCAGATCGAGCTCGGTATCCTTTCCGAGCGCCAGGTCGGCATAGAGCTTGCCGCAATAGTTGGAGAGCATCACGCCGTGGCCGGAATAGCCGCCGATCGAGGTGACGCCGGGCATCACTTCGCGACAGAAGGGCGTGCGCGGCATGGTGATGCCGACCGAGCCGCCCCAGGCATGGGTGATCTCGATATTGGCAAGTTCCGGATAGATCTCGCTGATCTGCCGGCGGATGTGGGTCGAGATATCGAGCGGATTGTCAGCGGTATAGGCCTCGCGGCCGCCGAAGAGCAGCCGCCCGTCCCGCGACTTGCGGAAATAGCGCACGACGAAGCGCGAATCATCGACCGATTCGCCGCCGGGAATGACCTTTGGGTGGTCGGAAAGCACCGTCGTTGCGCCGATGAAGGAGCGGATCGGCATGACGTGGCTGGCGCTCACCGGCTCGAGATTGCCGATATAGGCGTTGCAGGCGACGAGCGCGCGGTCGGCGGTGATCGTGCCGCGGTCGGTGGTGATGACGATCGTGCCGCTTTGGCGCTCGATCTTGGTTGCCTTCGTCTGCTCGAAGAGATTGGCACCGGCAAGGGCGGCCTGTTTCGCAAGGCCGACCAGCAGCTTCATCGGGTGGATATGGCCGGTGCCGGCATCGCGGATGCCGAAGTGGTAGTGGCTCGATCCGAGCCGGCTTGCGGTTTCCTCCCGATCCATGAAGGAGAGATGCGGATAGCCGAAGCGTGTTGCCATCGCTTCCGCATGGTCGCGATAGTCTTTTTCGAAGCTCTTCTTGTGGCCGACCGAGAGCTGGCCGGGCACGAACTCGATGTCGATTTCGTGGGCGCTTGCGAAGTCGAGCACATAGCGCTTGGCATTCTCCGCCATGTCGAAGAGCGCCTGTGCCCGCTCATGACCAAGGCTTGTCTCGGTCTCGTCCGCCCAGGCGCGCTGCCCGGTGCCGAACTGGCCGCCATTGCGGCCAGAGGCACCGTCGCCGAAGCGGCAGGCGTCGATCACGGTGACGTCGACGCCCTGCCGCGCCAGGTTCCAGGCGGCCTGCAGCCCGGTATAGCCACCGCCGACGATCGCGACGTTGGCTTTCCGCGATCCGGGCATGGCGGGATACTCCGGTCGATCCGGAACGGTCGCCTCATACCAGGAGTAACCGGGCGAGATCGGGCTTTGCCAGGGCATGGAGAACCTCTGAGGTCAGACGTTGAGAAGCAGGAATTCGCGTTCCCAGGGACTGATGACCTGCATGAAGGTTTCGAACTCGCCACGTTTGACGCCGGCATA
Source organism: Ensifer sp. Root278 (assembly GCF_001429285.1). GTDB lineage: Bacteria > Pseudomonadota > Alphaproteobacteria > Rhizobiales > Rhizobiaceae > Ensifer. The sequence goes on along the minus strand of NZ_LMJJ01000012.1, from coordinate 415,926 downwards.
GATGGCGATGAACTCAGGGCTCAGCACCTCCGCAAGCGATGGTGCCGATTCGAGCAGAGCGACAGCTTCGAGCAGGCCGCGCGGCAGGTCGATCTCGCCCTCGTTGGCCGTGTCCTCGGTCGGTGCCGTCGGCTCCCGCTGTTCGACGATGCCGAGATAGCCGCAGGCAAGCGAGGCCGCGAGCGCCAGGTAGGGGTTGGCATCCGAGCTCGGCAGCCGGTTCTCGATGCGCCGGGCGACCGGTTCCGACACCGGGATGCGGAAGGCGGTCGTGCGGTTGTCGTAGCCCCAGGCGGTATTAACCGGCGCCGACATGTCGGGCGTCAGCCGGCGGAAGGAGTTCACATAGGGCGCCATCATGACCAGCGTGCGCGGCACGTAGTGCTGCATGCCGCCGATGAAGTGGAAGAATTCCTTCGATGCCGATCCATCCGGGTTCGAAAACAGGTTCCGGCCGGTGTTGATTTCGACCACCGACTGGTGGATGTGCATCGCCGAACCCGGCTGGCCCTGCATCGGCTTGGCCATAAAGGTGGCATAGATGCCGTGTTTCAGCGCCGCCTCGCGGATCGTGCGCTTGAACAGGAAGACCTGGTCGGCCAGCTCGATCGGGTCGCCGTGGCGAAGGTTGATCTCGAGCTGCGCCGGTCCCTCTTCATGGATCAGCGTGTCGATCTCGAGACCCTGCTTCTCGGAGAAGTGGTAGATGTCGTCGATCAGCTCGTCGAACTCGTTGATGCCGGCAATCGAATAGCCCTGACCGCCAAGGATCGAGCGACCGGAGCGACCTTTCGGTGGATGCAGGGGATAGTCAGGGTCGTCATTGGTGGCGACGAGGTAGAATTCGATTTCCGGTGCGACGACCGGTTTCCAGCCCTTCTTCTTGTAAAGGTCGACCACGCGCTTCAGGACGTTGCGCGGCGTGTAGCTGATCTGCTCACCCTGCGAACCGACGATGTCGCAGATCACCTGCGCCGTCGGGTCGGTCTCCCAGGGCACGACCGAAAGGGTGGAGAGATCAGGCACGAGCTTGATATCGCTGTCGCGCGAATCGTAGCGGAACTGCCCGGTTTCGTCAGGATATTCGCCCGAGATCGTGTGCCGGTAGACGGCCGAGGGGAGCGCCAGCGAGGTGTTGGACGTGAATTTCGAGGTCGGCATCATCTTGCCGCGAGGCACGCCGGCAAGGTCGGGCGTGATGCATTCGACGTCTTCGATACCGCGGATCTTGAGCCAGTCCGTGGCTTCCTTCCAGGTCTTCACACCGCGGAGGGAGTGCAAGGCGGGGGGTATTTTCGAAGTTTTGCTGATTTTCGTTGTTTGTTGGGCAGCACTTCTCTTGGAGGGCATAAATCACCGGTTTTGGCTTCGGATGACGCATCATAACCACAGATTGGCAATTGGCTAGATGGGCTTGGTCATTGACTTTCTTCTTTGCCACCGGGAAGGAAAGACAAAAGAGCTGGGGTGTTTCGTGGCTGAGAAGAAGGATGTGGTCATCATCGGCGCCGGTGCTGCGGGCATGATGTGCGCCATCGAAGCGGGCAAGCGCGGCCGCCGCGCGGCTGTGCTCGACCATGCCAAGGCACCCGGCGAGAAGATCCGCATCTCCGGCGGTGGTCGCTGCAACTTCACCAATATCCATGCGGGGCCGAAGAATTTCCTTTCGGCCAACCCGCATTTCTGCAAGTCGGCACTGGCGCGTTATACGCCGCGCGATTTCCTGGCCTTGGTCGAAAAGCACGGCATCGCCTGGCACGAAAAGACCCTCGGCCAGCTCTTCTGCAACCACTCGGCCAAGGACATCATCAGGATGCTGCTCGCGGAAATGCGTGATGTGCACGCCGAGTTGCGGCTGGAGACAACGATCGAAAGCGTCGAACGCCACGGGGCGGGCTTCCGCGTCATGACGGATGAGGGGCCTATCGATGCCCAATCGCTCGTCATAGCCAGCGGCGGCAAGTCGATTCCGAAGATGGGTGCGACCGGGCTCGCCTACCGGATCGCCGAGCAGTTCGGCCTTGGCATCGTCGAAACGCGGCCGGGCCTCGTGCCGCTGACCCTCGATCCGGCGCAACTCGAAACGATCGGCGAACTGGCGGGCGTCGCAGCCGACGCCGAAGCCCGGTTCGGCAAGACGGCTTTTCGCGAGGCGGTGCTGATCACCCATCGTGGCCTGAGCGGCCCGGCGATCCTGCAGATCTCTTCCTATTGGCGCGAGGGACAGGAGATCGAGTTGCGGCTGATGCCCGATATCGACATCTCCGCGATCCTCAAGGAGATCCGCCGTACCCACGGTAAGCAGGCGGTGCAGACGGCGCTTGGCGATATCCTGCCGCGCCGGCTCGCACAGTTTTTCGCCGACGGCGCGAAGCTGACCGGCCGTCAGCTTGCCGACCTCTCGGACAAGACGATCAACCAGCTTTCGTCTTCGATCCAGGCCTGGACGATCAAGCCCGCCGGATCGGAAGGCTATCGCACGGCCGAGGTCACGCTCGGCGGCGTCGATACCAAAGGGCTCGATTCCAAGACGATGCAGGCGAAGGCGGTACCGGGGCTCTACTTCATCGGCGAATGCGTCGATGTGACCGGCTGGCTCGGCGGCTACAATTTCCAATGGGCCTGGGCATCGGGCTTTGCTGCCGGGCAGGACGCCTGATCTCCCCGCTTTTGGTGGGTCGTGCTTCAGCGATTGTTAACGGCTCTGATCGAACCTTTATTCTCGTCGGCACAGCCGGCGGTTGGTGTGATCGGATTGTCGCGTAAACGGAAATAACACTGTTTCCTATTTTTTGACTTTCCTCCGCCACGGCATGGCTGCAATATATGTGTGACTGGCAAGCCGGTTCATCCGGGCCGATGGTTGCCGGTGAATGTGACAAGGACAGGATGCCATGAACCAACCACGCCGCCGTCCCCGCGCCATCGCGGTCGCCCGCACCGATGAAAGCCGTCAGCAGAAGGCCGCGATCACGCGCCTCGCCCTCATCGCTTTCTTCGCCGTAGCCGCGCTTGCAGCCCTTCCGGCCCTTTGGTTCTGATCTCAGGCAACCGGCCCTAGACGGCCGGTTCCTCGGGCGCCGTTGAAGCGCCCCGCGCACCTTCGGATTTTCTGCCGCAGGTGAAACGCGCTTATATAAATTTTAATCGTTCAAATTGGATAGTGCGACGATGTGAGTTCGTCAGGTCCACGTTGCCTAGGAGTGGTGACGCGGATCCGCAATGATTGCCGACGGACTTGCGGCGTGCGCCGTATGATTTTCCGAAAAACATCAGCCTGTTTGCGCATCGGGTGGCTCTCGATCGCTCGCACCTTCACGCCCTGTCGTTGAAGGCGGAGACGTCTCGAGCTGCCGGGGGAGGCGAATGCGAGCTGCGAGCCAAGGTGTTTTCAATGTTCATTGATAGAATTCTTGCCCGTTTCAAGATCCAGACGAAGGTGCTCTTTTTCATCCTGCCCTTCGTCGTCAGCATCTGTGCCGTCGGTATCACCGGTCTCTATGCATCCGGCCTGCTTCAGGGCCGCATGGAGATTTCCAACAGCGTGCTGCAGACATTGAGCGGCTTCAAGGATGTCTATGCGGGCATGAACGCCTTCCTGCATTCGACGACCGAGGAAACCAGGCAAGCCGTCCAGTCGAAGATTTCGGCTCAGAAGGACGTGCTTGCGGCGACGGCCGCGCAGGTCGCCGGCCAGAGCGGTCAGGACGAGTTGACGGCCGCAATCGCCGCGACAAACGACATCGAGGCACGCATTGATGGCCTCTGGAAGCTGCATGTCGGCGAGCAGGAGCTGCGCGCAGCGATGGCGGCAAACCTCGACGCGCTGCTGATCGAGCGCTCCAAGATCAACGAGGAATCGAACCGGCTGCAATACGCCGTGCGGAAGAACGAAAACGCTGCCAAGACCATGTTGCGCGAAGCCGAAAAGCTGATGCGCGCCAGCCGCTTCTTCAACGAATTCGGCACCGAGGTCAGCAAGGCGATCACCGTCGACGACAAGCTCAAGGCCGTCAAGGAACGCTTCCCGATGATCGGCCGCACCGAGCGCGACATCTTCCGTCTGCTGCCGAAGGACGAGAAATCGCTTGCCGAAACGATCACGTCGGCTTCGAGCGAGATCGGTTCGCTGCTGAAGGCGCCGGCCGGCCCGGAGACGCTTGCCGGCATCTCCAAATATGTCGACCGTTTCCGCACTGCGAGCTTCCGCCTGGAGGCGGCATCGGTCGGCAAGATGCGTGACGCGACGCGGATCTTCGCCGAACTCGACGAGCAGATCGTCACGACGGAATCGGTACTGACCGCAACCCGCCGGCTCGCCGCGTCGATCACGGACATTCAGATTTCCGCTGCGACTTTCATGGGGCAGACGAACGAAGAGAACCGCCAGAAGCTGCTCGACAAGTCGCTTGCCGTTCAACAGAACATGGCGACGCTGCGTGGTGTTGCCAGTGACGGCGCTTCCTTCGACAAGATCGCCGATACGCTGATGCCGATCCTGACGGCGATGAAGAAGGATGCCGCAGCGCTCGTCGAAATCACCGTCAAGCGGACCGCCGACTTCGACGCTGCCGGCCAATCGATCGACCAGATCTGGGGCGATCTCACCGGCTTTGCCGAGCAGCAGAAGGTGGCCGCCGGAACAGAACGCCAGGAAGCAAACCAGATCTCGGTGGCCGCAACCGTCGGCGGCGTCGTCATCGCGCTGCTTGCCGGCATTGCGTTGACGCTGACGCTGAAGAAGCCGATCGGTCAGATCACCGCTGCCATGCGGCGCCTCGCCGATGGCCGCCTCGACACGGCGATCGACGGCGACGCCCGTCGTGACGAAATCGGCGACATGGCGCGCGCGCTCGGCGTCTTCAAGGAGAACGCGCTTTCCAAGGTGCGCATCGAGGCCGAGAGCGAAGAGCAGCGTACTCGCGCCGAGATGGAGCGCAGCCGCAACGATCGGGAAAAGCGGGAGCTCGATCGTCAGATCGATCTGGCCGTCAGCGAGCTTGCAGCCGGTCTCGGCCGTCTCGCGCAGGGCGACCTCTCGCGCCAGATCGAGGTTCCGTTCCACGGTCGTCTCGAACAGTTGCGCGAGGACTTCAACGGCTCGCTGATCCGGCTGCAGGACACGCTCTCCCAGATCCGTGCCAATGCGCAGGCGATCCAGGAAAGCGGTTCAAGCATGCATCATGCCGCCGACTCGCTGTCGAAGCGAACGGAAGCCCAGGCGGCATCGCTTGAAGAAACCGCCGCTGCGGTCGACCAGATCACCGTGACCGTTCGCTCTTCGGCCGAGCGTGCCGGCGAAGCCAACCATGCCGTGATCCAGACGAAGCGCAGCGCCGACAGCTCAGCGACCGTCGTCACCAACGCGATCGCCGCCATGGGACGCATCGAGGAGGCCTCGCGCCAGATCGAGCAGATCATCGAGGTGATCGACGACATCGCCTTCCAGACGAACCTGTTGGCGCTGAACGCCGGCATCGAGGCGGCGCGTGCGGGTGAAGCAGGCAAGGGCTTTGCCGTTGTCGCCCAGGAAGTGCGTGAACTGGCGCAGCGTTCGGCAGAGGCCGCGCGCGAGATCAAGGGGCTCATCAACAAGTCGACGAACGAGGTCAATGCCGGTTCGCACCTGGTCAAGGAAACGGGCGAAGTGCTGGCATCGATCAGCGCGCAGATCGTCACCGTCAGCCAGCATGTGGAGATGATCGCGACCGCTAGCCGCGATCAGGCCGTTGCGCTCAACGAGGTCAACGGCTCGGTCAACCAGATGGACCAGATGACACAGCAGAACGCTTCCATGGTCGAGGAAGCCACGGCGACGAGCCGGTCGCTCGCGCACCAGGCCGACACGTTGATGATGCTTGTCGAGCAGTTCCGGCTGGAGCCGCAGGCAGACGACTACAATTACCGGGCCGCCTGAGGCGGCCGGCAATCGAATTCGCTGACGGCGGACGTTCCGCCTTCAGGCGAAGGCACGGCAAACCGGTATCGCCGTGCGACATAACAAGGGCAGGGGCTAACATTGCACCGCGTGGCCGCAGGGCTCCGCGGTGCTCTTTTCTTCAGCGTCAAGGCGCCTCATGCGCCGCTGGGCAATCCTGACGGACAGGGCGTTAAAGAGGCGCCGAAGATATCCCGGCGGCTTCGGATCGAAGTCTTCGTCCCAACGCCGGTTCTTCAAGGCCATGTCGGCGATATAGACCATTGCCATCATTTCCATGGTGATGCTCCTCACTTGGTGGGCATCACGTCTTTTATGCATCCAAAGCAGTTTTACATACACCGGATATCGCGCTATATTTTTCAGTAATGAAAAACCTGGATTGGGATATCTACCGCTGTTTCATGAGCGTGGCGCGCACCGGGGGCCTGACCGGCGCGGCACAGGCGCTCGGTTCGAGCCCGGCCACGGTCGGGCGGCGGATGCTGGAGCTCGAGGAGCGGACGGGCCGCGCCCTATTCCTGCGCAGCCAGACCGGCTATCAGCTCACTGGCGACGGTGAGCTTCTTTTCGAGCAGCTTCAGGAGATGGAGACGGCGGCGCGCCTGGTCGAAAGCTGGCGGCGCGAGGGTGAAGGCGCGACAGTCCGCATCACCGTCGGCACCTGGAATGCCTGGCTTCTTGCCGAGAATTTCCCGGCACTTTGCAGCGAGAGGGATGGTTTCAGCCTGGCGATAACGGTTGGCGAGACACGCGCAAGCCTCGCCTATCGTGAGACCGATATCGGCATCCGTGCTTTCGAGCCCGAGGAAAGCTATCTGGCGGCGAGCCTGATCGGTGACGTCGCCTACGCCGCCTATCGCCAGAAGAACGCAGCGTCAGCTGCCAACAGTCGGTGGGTGGCCGTGGGCGAAGAGGAGGCGATCTCGGCCTATCTTCGCTGGCCTCACCAGCAGGCAGAGGGCAGGATCGTCGCGACGATCACACGGCCGCGTTCGCTCCTGGATCTCGCCCGTGCCGGCGCCGGGTGCGCCGTGCTTCCCTGTTTCGTCGGCGATCTCGATCCGATGCTGGAGCGGGCGGGTGACGAAATCCCGGCGCTCAGGCATCGGCAATGGATCGTGATGAACAACGAGGATCGGCACCGAAAGGAAATCCGCACGGTGGTCGATCGCATGACGAAGCTGTTGCGTAGCCATGCTGACGTCTTTGCCGGAAAACGGCCGCGTCGCGGCTGAGCATGCGCGCGACCGGCCCGCATCCAGAACGACGGGTCGTGGGTTCTGGCGCCTTCGGTCAGCGCATCAGGAGCTTGACCAGGGCGGCCTGAGAATTGACCCGGGTCTTGGAATAGATGCTTTTAAGCTGCGTACGGGTCGTCTCGTAGCTGACGCCGTTGGCATGCGACATTTCCTTCAGCGTCAGGCCGGCAACGACGCCTGACGCGATGCGGATTTCGGCCGGCGTGAGGCCGTAGCTGTCTTTCAGGTGGGTGAGGCGTTGGTCAAAAACCAGCGAGGACGCCGGCTCGACCAGCACCGCGACGGTGGGGCCATCGAGGAGTTCGGTGAAGATACTGGCGCTTCGCCGGACGAGCGTGATCCGAAAGGCGCCATTCTCCGCGGTCCTGACGATGCGAACCTGCGGCTGTGCGGGAGTGCCGACCGGTGAGGCCAGAAGCTCCAGTGCCGCGTTGGCTTCCGGTTCGTCCATGAACAAGCGTCCGCCGATCGTGACGCGAAACGGAGAACCCTTCGCCGCCATGCGTTCGGCGTTGACGTTCATCGAGCGGATGCGAAGATTGTCGCCGACATAAATGACGCCGACGCCGATCGTATCGAGAAGCGTCTGGCCCTCATGCTGCTCGGCCATCATCAGGTCCCGTCGGCGCAGGAAATCGAAGGCGCGTTTCAGATGAGGGGCAAGAAGGGTATATTGATCGGCCGCCTGCCGGTTGAGTTCCTCGTCCGTGGACGATGTACAGGTCGATACGAGCAATGTGCGCGTCGCGCTGCGCACGATGGTGACGCCCACCGTGGTCTCGCAGCCGGTCTGGCCCTTCAGCCAGTCGTTGTAGAATTCCGATTTCAGCAAATCCGCGCGCGAGACGATATGCTCGCCGGCGAGACCGCGGCCGACGGGCACGAGGACCGACTTCGGTATCCAGGGATTGATCGCCGCGAAGTGGCTGTTGAACTGGTCGATGGCTTCCGGCGTAAAGCCGGAGACATAGGGCACGCATGACGCCGGCGATGTGAGATCGTGGTAATGGAGCGCCGAGCGCCCGCCGGGCATCGTCGTGGTCAGTCGATCAAGAAAGTCCTGCCAGCTGCAGTCACCAAATGCGGCGCCGTAGATCAACTCCGTCAGTTCGGCCGTATCGGCAGCTCTCGTCGATCGATGCATGCGCACCTCTGCCTAAGGTAGGTTTGGCTAATATAGGCAGGAGCGGGAGGTTCGATCAACCTGAAATAGTGGGTTGCCGGTGATCGTTGCGTCGTGAACGATCACCGCGAGCACGGAAAGGCCGGCATCGCTGCCGGCCTTTCTGATCTTGTGCGCCGAGATCTCGCGCTACAGTTTCAATGTTGTTCAACGATAAATTGCGCTTCGGACGAAAGATGCGGCGAGCGGACGAAGCGAGACGGATGAAAGCAAAGCCATCGCAAGCGTCATCGCCGCGAGTGTCATGGCCTGCCCTGGGTCACGATGACCGGGATCAGGAGGTCGCCCCAGTTGCCTTCACCGCCGTGGTGGCGGGCCGAGCGAACGAGCTCGACCGAAACGCCGGCATCCACGGCCTTCATAACGGACTGGTTGAGGCGGTGCAGGTCGTTGGCGACCATGCGGATCGCTGCCTGCTGGTCCGGGGTCATCGCCGAAGACTGTTCCTCGGCCCGTTCCTTGACGCGTGTCTGGACTGTCATTGGACTTCTCCTTGAGGTTCGAGGCTAGAGTGGGATGCGGAGGCGTGTCTGCGGTTTCCGTCCGTGTCCCGCTCTGATTTATGAGGATCGGCAGGAGCGCAGCGGGCAGGGATTGCCGCGCTCCCGCCGGGCTTTCACTCTGCGGCCGGGCGGAACTGGTCGTGCTCGGTCGATTCCTTCATCGCGGTCGTTGAGGACTGGCCACCGGTAATCGCCATCGAAACGGCGTCGAAATAGCCTGTGCCCACTTCACGCTGGTGCTTGGTCGCGGTGTAGCCGTTGACCTCGGCTGCGAATTCCGCTTCCTGCAGTTCCGAATAGGCGGCCATCTGTCTCGCCTTGTAGCCGCGTGCCAGTTCGAACATGCCGAAGTTCAGCTGATGGAAGCCAGCGAGCGTGATGAACTGGAACTTGTAGCCCATCGCGCCCAGCTCGCGCTGGAACTTGGCGATCGTCGCGTCGTCGAGGTTCTTTTTCCAGTTGAACGACGGCGAGCAGTTGTAGGCGAGCAGCTTGCCCGGATGCGCCTTGTGCACGCCTTCGGCGAACTTGCGGGCCTGCTCCAGATCTGGCTTCGAGGTCTCGCACCAGATGAGGTCGCAATGCGGTGCATAGGCGATGGCTCGGGCGATGCAGGGCTCCAGCCCGTTCCTCACCTGGTAGAAGCCTTCGACCGTGCGTCCGGCGTCATAGTCGACGAAGGGGCGGTCGCGCTCGTCGATGTCGGAGGTCAGCAGCTTTGCTGCTTCCGCATCCGTGCGGGCGATGACCAGCGTCGGCGTGCCCATGACGTCGGCGGCAAGGCGTGCCGCGTTCAGGTTGCGGATATGGGCGGCCGTCGGGATTAGAACCTTGCCGCCGAGGTGGCCGCACTTCTTTTCAGACGCGAGCTGGTCCTCGTAGTGAACGCCGGCAGCCCCGGCTTCGATGAACGCCTTCATGATCTCGAAGGCATTGAGCGGGCCGCCGAAGCCGGCTTCGGCATCGGCAACGATCGGCGCGAACCAGGTGTCGACCGAAAGGCCCTTGCCTTCCGAGGTCTCGATCTGGTCCGCACGCTGCAGCGTGCGGTTGATGCGCTTTGCGAGCTCGGGCGCCGCATTGGCCGGATAGAGCGACTGGTCCGGATACATTGCCGAAGCGGTGTTGGCGTCGGCAGCAACCTGCCAGCCGGAGAGATAGATCGCCTTCAGGCCGGCGCGGACCATCTGCATGGCCTGGTTGCCGGAGAGAGCGCCGAGCGCGTTGACGAAGTCATCCTCGTGAATGAGTTTCCACAAGCGGTTCGCGCCCATTTCGGCCAGCGAATAGCGGATTTCGACCGACCCGCGCAGCCGTTTCACGGTCTCGGCGGTATAGGGGCGTTCGACGCCATCGAAGCGGCCTTGCGGTGCGCTCGGAACAAGCTTGTAAAAATCAGTCATTGCATCCTCCTGTCAAAATCAGACATCCATTCGACTTTCGTCGCACGGCGCTTTGTGTTTCGAGTTCATGTGACAGGTTTTACATTGCGCTGCGATATTCGGCCATTGGAAACAATGAAATGGCGCGGTCAAAAGGGTTATCTTGTCTTGCCTTTGACAGAAGCGCGAAGTAAATTTGTAAAAAGTGTAAAGTGTCGCGCTCGTTGCAGATTGTAAAGGTAGTTACAAATGGCCGAGAACAAGATCTTCGCCGGTCCGCGGGTCAGGCGTATTCGCAACGGTCTCTCGCTGACGCAGACGGCCATGGCCGAGGCCCTCGGTATCTCGCCGTCCTACCTTAATCTGATCGAGCGCAATCAGCGGCCGTTGACGGTTCAGCTGCTTTTGAAACTCGCGTCGGTCTACAAGGTCGATCTCGACGAGCTGCAGGGAGAAACCGGTGGCAGCCTCACGCAATTGCGCGAGGTTTTTGCCGATCCGCTGTTGTCAGCCGAACTGCCCGGAGAGCAGGAGCTGATCGAGGTGGCGGAAGCCGCCCCCAATGCCGCCGGCGGTGTCGTCAAGCTCTATCGCGCCTATCGCGAGCAGGCGGCGCGCCTGAAGGACCTCGCCGACCTGCTGGCGGGGCAGGGGCATATGGAGGCGCTTTCGGGCACGCGGCTGCCGATGGACGAGGTGCGCGAAACCTTCGAGGCGCGGCCCAATCATTTTGCTGCAATCGAGGCAGCGGCGGAAGCCTTTCATGAGGCACTGTCGCCGGGCGATGATCTCGTGGGTGCACTCAAGAATTGGCTGAAAAAGGAGCACGGCCTGGTGGTGCGCAGCCTGCCGGTGCATGCCATGCCCAATCTGCGCCGCCGTTTCGACCGGCATTCCATGCGCCTCTTCATCTCCGAGCGGCTATCGCCGTATGACCAGCTCCGCGAGATCGCCATGGAGGCCGTATCGATCGCCTGCCATGAGGCGATCATCGCCGAACTCGAGCCTTTGCGTTTCTCGACGGCGGAGGCGCGACGCATCGCCCGTTTCGAGCTTGCGCGCTATGGCGCGCATGCGCTGATGATGCCCTATGCCGCCTTCCTCGCCGCCGCGCAGCGCGCGAAGTATGATGTCGACGTTCTGCGTGCGCGCTTTCAGGTCTCCTTCGAGCAGGCCGCCAATCGGCTGACCATGCTGCAGCGGCCGGGCGCACAAGGCGTGCCCTTCTTTCTGATGGAGATCGACAATGCCGGCCACCGCTTGCGGCGGGCCGGCGCTTCAGGCTTCCCGCAGGCGAAATTCGGCGGCGGCTGTCCGAAGCTCAATATCCACGCCGCCTTCTCGGTGCCGGGCCAGGTTCTGGTCGATCGTGTCGAAATGCCCGATGGCGCTGCATTTCTGACAGTGGCGCGCACGCTGGATGGCCCGCAGGCGGCGTTTCAGGAGCGGGTTCGGCGCACGGCCTTACTCCTCGGTTGCGAAGCGTCCTTCGCTGATGAGGTGGTCTACGGTGCGGGGATGCCGCCGGCGGTCGCGATTGGTGCCGCCTGCCGGCTCTGTGAACGGCAGGGCTGTCTGGCACGCGCCGAGCCGCCGGTCACGCGGCCGCTGGGGCTCGATGAGATGGCGACCGGGCTCAGCGTTTTCGATTTTCAATAGCTGACGGGATGCTGGTTCGGCAGCAGCGGTGCATCCGGCGCGAAGCATTCCGCCGGAAGGCCCGTCGTATAGCCGCGGGTGATATGCGCCTTGTCCGCATAGGCCTTGTTGCGCATCAGGATCGCGTGCAACTCCGGCAGGTTGTAGAACGGCACGCCCGGATAGAGGTGGTGCTCGAGGTGATAGTTGATGTTGTGGGGGGCGAAGAACAGCTTCTCCCAGGCATGCGGATAGACCGTGCGTGAACTCGTGAGTTCGTCGCTATAGTCCATGCTGCCAAAGTGCTCGGCGACGCTGCGTATATAAAGGAACAGGCAGAAGAAAGTGAGGAACGGCACCACCCAGTAGAGCGCCACTTCCCGCCAGATGCCGAGCAGCGTGAAGATCGCCGCGGCGGCCACATAGAAGCCGATGCGCAGCAGCTTGTATTGAAGCGTCGAGCGGTCGTTGTTTCCCATGCGTTTGGCCATGTGCAGCATGTCGCGCAGCGAATTGACCGCAACGAGGTAGCCAAGCACCTGTGTTATGCCGCGAGCAAGCTTCTGCGGGAAGGTGAATTGCGGCATGCCGAGCTTCGCCGTCCAGTCCGGATCCTCGTCGGTATTGGCATGCTGGTGGTGCGCGAGATGGTTCTGGCGATAGCCGTCGACGGTGGCAAGCACCGGCCAGGCGAGCACGAGATCGCTCATCCAGTCGCTGAGTTTTCTGTTGCGGATGATGCGGTAATGCGCCGCCTCGTGGATCATGCAGCCGAGCGCATGCATGCGTCCGGCGATCAGCACAACGGCGAGCAGATAGACCAGCGGACTGCCGGCATATTCGCTGACGGCGATCGCCGCTGCGATCATCGCCCAATCGAAAGCGATTGCGCCCAGCGCCTTGTGCGGCTCGAGCACCGAAAGGCGTTTCAATTCCTTGGGGTCGATCCTGCGGTTCCGCCCGCCTGTGGCCTTCTCGCCAACGATCTTCTCGCCCATCGCAATACCCAAGCCTTGATACACAACCGGCGAGAAAATCGCACGGTGATCATGGTTAATCAATTGTAAACGTCGGTCCGTACATGTCGAGCATCGACATGGTTAACTGCGGCGAGCGGTGACGCCCGGTTTAAGCAGCCGCCCGGCGGCTTGCCATAAGTGCCCGTTTTTCCTTGGCTTGTGAAAAACACCGACCGATACGGCGGCGCCTTTTTGTTGGCACGAAAGCGCTTGAGGTTATCGAGAAACATGCCTAACCTCCGGCCTGAGCGAAGCGGATTGGACGGTGTCCCGGCATGCCGGGCCCGATACGAAAAATCAAAAGGGGAGTTGTATGTCCAAGCTCATCGTCACAACCCTGGCGGCAGCCGTACTGGCCGGTTCGACCATGCTGGCCTCGGCGCAGGAGCGCGTGGTCAACGTCTACAACTGGTCGGATTACATCGACAGCAGCATTCTGGAAGACTTCACCAAGGAGACCGGTATCAAGGTCGTCTATGACGTCTTCGATTCCAACGAGATCCTGGAGACGAAGCTGCTCGCGGGCGGTTCGGGTTACGACGTGGTCGTGCCGACGGCAACCTTCCTGCAGCGGCAGATCGCCGCCGGCGTGTTCCAGAAGCTCGACAAGTCGAAGCTGCCGAACCTTTCCAATATGTGGGACGTGATCATGGAGCGTACGGCGAAGTACGATCCGGGCAACGAATACGCCGTCGACTACATGTGGGGCACCACCGGCATCGGCTACAATGTCGACAAGATGAAGGCGATCCTGGGCACGGACGAGAAGCCCAACTGGGACGTGATCTTCAAGCCGGAACTGGCGGCGAAGTTCAAGGATTGCGGCATCCACATCCTCGATTCCCCGACCGACGTCATGCCGTCGGCGCTTGCCTATCTCGGCCTCAATCCGGATAGCCACGATGCTGCCGATCTGGAAAAGGCGGCCGAACTCCTGGCAAGCATCCGTCCCAACGTGCGCAAGTTCCATTCCTCGGAATACATCAACGCGCTCGCCAACGGCGACATCTGCCTTGCGGTCGGTTTCTCCGGCGACGTCTTCCAGGCCCGTGACCGCGCGGCCGAAGCGAAGGCCGGCGTGACCGTCGACTATGCGATCCCGTCGCAGGGTGCGCAGATGTGGTTCGACATGTTCGCGATCCCTGCCGATGCGCAGCACGTCGAGGAAGCCCATGCCTTCCTCAACTACATGATGAAGCCGGAAGTCGTCGCCAAGGCATCGAACTACGTCTTCTACGCCAACGGCAACAAGGCCTCGCAGCAGTTCCTCGACAAGGCCGTTCTGGAAGATACCGCCATCTATCCGTCGGAAGAGGTGATGCAGAAACTGTTCACGGTGACGCCCTTCGAGGCGAAGGAACAGAGGGTATTGACCCGACTCTGGACAAAGGTCGTAACCGGCCAGTAAGAGCGGAAAACGAATTGCCCGGACCTCAAAATCCGGGCAATTTTCTTAATGGGCGCCGGGGAAAACAAGAGCGCCCAATCGGCTGTATCATTCGGGGATAGATGATGAAGTCTCTCGGCAGTATTCGGCGGTCCTTTGCCCCCTGGGCGGATCCCGCTTCCAAGCCATTCATTTCCGTCAAGAACGTGACAAAGCGGTTCGGCGATTTCACCGCCGTCGACGACCTTTCGCTTGATATCTACACACGCGAGTTCTTTGCGCTCCTCGGCGCGTCGGGCTGCGGGAAGTCGACGCTCCTGCGCATGCTTGCCGGCTTCGAGCAGCCGACGTCGGGTGAGATCATTCTCGACGGGCAGAGCCTCGCCGGCATCCCGCCCTACCGGCGGCCGGTCAACATGATGTTCCAGTCCTACGCGCTCTTTCCGCACATGACGGTCGAGAACAACATCGCCTTCGGCCTCAAGCAGGACGGCATGCCGAAAGCGGATATCGCTGCGCGCGTCGCGCAGATGCTGAAGCTGGTGAAGCTCGAAAAGTTTTCCCAGCGCAAGCCGCACCAGCTTTCCGGCGGCCAGCGTCAGCGCGTCGCGCTCGCCCGCTCGCTTGCCAAGCGGCCGAAGGTGCTGCTCCTCGACGAGCCGCTCGGCGCGCTCGACAAGAAGCTGCGCGAGGAAACCCAGTTCGAACTGATGGACCTGCAGCAGGAACTCGGCCTCACCTTCGTCGTCGTGACGCACGACCAGGAGGAGGCGATGACCATGGCCGACCGCATTGCGGTGATGAGCCACGGCAAGGTCATCCAGGTCGCGACCCCGGCCGAGATCTATGAGGCGCCGAATTCCCGTTTCGTCGCGGACTTCATCGGCGACGTCAACATTTTCGAAGGAGCGGTCGGCGGGGCTGACGGCGGCTACGTGCGCCTTGAAGGCACCAACGGCTTCCCGATCCGCATGGCGTCGCCCGAAAGACCGGCTACAGGCGGCAAGTCCGCCGTCGCCGTCCGCCCGGAAAAGATTCGTGTCAGCCGCCAGCCGCCGGCACACGCGCCCGTCAACGCCGTCCAGGGGGAGATCTGGGATATCGGTTATCTCGGCGACATGACCGTCTTCCACGTGCGCCTGAAGGACGGACGCGTGATCAAGGCGTCGTCGCTGAATGCGGTGCGCGCGGTTGAGGATCCGCTCGGCTACGACCAGGAGGTCTGGATTTCCTTCGGCGAAGACGCCGGCGTCGTTCTGAAGGATTGAGACCATGACACGCGTCGCATCCGCTCTCTTCAGCCGCCTCGTCATCATCATCCCCTATGCCTGGCTGCTGTTTTTCTTCCTCATCCCCTTCTTCATCGTCTTCCGCATCTCGCTGTCGCAGACGGCAGTGGCGATGCCGCCCTATACGCCGGTCTTCGATCTCTTTGGCGGCCTGTCCGGAATCCTTGAAAAGGCGCGGGAGTTCTCGTTCGACAACTATGTCTGGCTGACGGAAGACGTCCTCTACTTCAACGCCTATGTATCGAGCGTCATCATCGCGGCGGTTTCGACTGTCCTGACGCTGCTAATCGCCTATCCGGTCGCCTACGGCATGGCGAAGGCACCGAAGACCATTCGGCCGACGCTCTTGATGCTGGTGATCCTGCCGTTCTGGACGAGCTTCCTGATCCGCGTCTACGCCTGGATCGCGATCCTGAAGCCCGAGGGTCTCCTCAATCAGTTCCTGATGAGCATCAACGTCATCGACCAGCCGTTGATCATCCTCAACACCAACTGGGCGATCTATATCGGCATCGTCTATTCCTATCTGCCCTTCATGGTGCTGCCGATCTATTCGTCGCTCGAGAAGATGGACCACACGCTGACCGAAGCGGCACTCGACCTCGGCTGCACGCCGTTTACGGCCTTCTGGCGCGTGACCTTCCCGCTCTCGCTCGCGGGCGTCGTCGCCGGCTGCCTGCTCGTCTTCATCCCGGCCGTCGGCGAATTCGTTATCCCCGACCTGCTCGGCGGCTCGGAAACGCTGATGATCGGCAAGACCCTCTGGAACGAGTTCAACGCCAACCGCGACTGGCCGGTATCCTCGGCAGTGGCGACGATTCTGCTTCTGATCCTGGTGCTGCCGATCGTCTATTTCCAGAACGCGCAGGCCAAAGCCGACAGCGAGGGGAAGTAGGAGATGGGCACCTGGTCTCGCTTCAACATCGCCTCGATCGTGCTCGGCTTCGGCTTCCTCTACCTGCCGATCGTGCTTCTGGTGATCTTCTCGTTCAACGAGTCGAAGCTCGTCACGGTCTGGGCGGGCTTTTCGACCAAATGGTACACGCAGCTCTGGCACAATCAGGCGCTGCTCGATGCCGCCTGGGTGACGATCCGCGTCGCGCTGATCTCGGCGACCTGTGCAACGGTGCTCGGGACGCTGGCGGCGCTGGCGCTCGTTCGCTACACGCGTTTTCGCGGCCGCATGCTGTTTTCCGGCATGGTCTATGCGCCGCTCGTCATGCCCGAGGTGATCACCGGTCTGTCGCTCCTGCTGCTCTTCGTCGCCATCGGCCTTGACCGCGGCTTCTGGACGATCACGCTGGCGCATATCACCTTCACCATGTGCTTCGTCGCCGTGGTCGTGCAGTCGCGGCTCTTAAGCTTCGACCAGTCGATCGAAGAGGCAGCGCTCGATCTCGGCGCCACGCCGGTCCGCACCTTCTTTGCGATCACGCTGCCGGTTATTGCGCCGGCAGTGTTTTCCGGCTGGGTGCTGGCCTTCACGCTGTCGCTGGATGATCTGGTGATTTCGAGCTTCACGACGGGACCGGGCGCCACGACGCTGCCGATGAAGATCTACAGCCAGGTGCGGCTCGGGGTGACGCCGGAAATCAATGCGATCTGCACCATTCTCATCGGCATTGTCGCAATCGGGGTCGTCGTTGCCTCCATCGTCACCAAGCAGCGTGAGGCACAGCGCGAGCGCGACGAGCGGGCCGCCTTTGCGCAATCCTGAGCGGGAGCTGCTCCGCGCTTGGGCGTGAACCGGCTTTGTCCTTTGTGAACGGCAACCGGCGGCCGGCGTCTCGACGCCGGCCGTTTTCAGTTGGGTTCGCCGAGGACCGACAGGGGCGAGATCACCGCATTCGGCCAGGACCCGCCGACGAAGAAGCGCAGCCTTTGTCCGGCATTGAGTGTGTCGATGAACGTGCCGGCGAGTGCCAGGCTGCCGGTGCGATAGGGAATGACGCCATTGACCGAGAGGCTGCCGGTTTTGCCGGTGAAAAGCGCCTGGTTCAGCCGCGCCGACCCCTGGCCGAAACTGGCTTCGATGTCGGCCGTCTGGAAAGCGAAGCTGCCATCGCTCGCCTGAGCCAGCGAGAAGAACTCTCCCGCCCTGACCAGGTCCGCGAAGGCGTTTGCGTCGAAACTGGAGAGGGTGCCGTTGGCGAGCGAGAGCCTGATGCGGCCCGAAGCCTCGGCCGCCTGCTCAGTCCAGAACGGATGCTCGGTCACCAGGTCGAAGTTGACGTTGCCGCGGCCGGACGGGATCGGGCCGGTAAACCCGAAGTCCGCGAGCGCTGCGGCGAGGTCGGCATTTTTCAGGACAAGTTCGAGTTTGCCGCCCTTTGCCAACCCCGCTTCCGAGACGGCGATCCGGCCACTGAGCCGGCCATTGGCATAGGTGCTGTCGGCGATGTCGATGGAAGCGCGCCCATGGTCGATGATGATGCCGGCCGCCACATCCACGAGCCGCAGCGGGCCGACCAATGCCTCCTGCGCCGACAGGCGGACATCGGCACGCCAGGTCCGCGCGAAAGCGTCACCGAGCTGCTTGGCGATGTCGTCAGGCTCCACCGGCAATTGATCGATGAGGGGTTGCAAACCGTTGAGGCCGATGCGGTCGAAGGCGAGCGTGCCCTCAATACGGGGCGTATCGTTGGCTGGCGTGGAGACGTCGAGAACACCGGTCGCGTTGGCGCCGCCCAGAGCAAGCTGCAGATCGTCGAGCTTCAGGGAGCTATCACCTGTCGTGACATTGGCGCTGAGGTTGAAACTGCTGTCGGGCAGGGCACGCTCGGCTTTGCCCTCGAACCAGGCCGCCAGCGTTTGCAGGGATGCGGTCGAAAGCTGGAGCCGGCCCGAACTGATCGGTGTTTGTGAGAGACTGCCGACGCCTTCGAAAGAGAGGTTCAATGGCGTTGAGGTCAGCGATGTCCTGAGCGTCGTATCGCGGCCGGCAAGAAGCGCCAGCGGTTCGTTGCAGTCGAGCGTCCAGGTTACCAGCTGTCCACCAATGCTGCCCGAGAACTGGGCGCCCAGAGGCTCGGAGAAGGACGGCCACTTGACCGTTCCGGAGATGCCGGAAAATTCACGGGTCTGATTGGTAATGAGATCGATGACCTGCAGGCGTCCGTTTTCGACCGTGACGTCACCGAAGGGCGTATCGTCGCCGGAGGTCGATCGCTCCGGCACAGTCAACCAGTGTGGACGTTGCCAGTTGAGCGTGCCATCCGTCCGCCTTTCCAGCGTGACGACCGGCTCGATCAAGCGGATGTCCTCGAGGTCCGGGTCGCCATCGATGGCTGAAAGCAGGCTGAAGGACGCGGTTATGCTGCCGATATGCACGAGCTTGCGCGATGTGCCATCTGCCGTCTCGATCGTCGCGGAGCGCAGCGTGAGGGTCGGTTCCGGCCAGAAGCGGATCTCGGGATTGCCTGTTATCCGGCTTTTCCCACCTGACCAGGCGTCGAGCATGTGCTCCACCGTCGGGCGCACGTCGGCGGTCGAAATCAGCAGAGGCAGTGCGGCATTGTAGGCGACAGCAAGCCCCACTCCGATCGCTGCGGCCCACAGGAAGTGGCGACGGCTGAGCCGCGACCGCAGGCGTGCGTCGCGCATCTTATGCAGGAAATTCCGTGTCATGTCTGCCCGGTCGCCATCGCTTGGATCTCGCATGTTGGATAGGCCTTCGGTCTTCAGAAATCAAATGCGACGGACAGGAAACAGACAGGTAAATGTCGCCGGCGCGATGCCGAGACGACTGCAGGTACTGTTTATTTTGCGATGCAGCATGGTATAGAGAGCATGGAGTAGGAGTGGAGGAAAGCATGCAAGCAGAGCAGCCGTTGTGGGTTCCGAGTCCAGAGATCCGTGCGCATAGCCCAATGGCTGAATTCATCGCCTGGTGCAGCGAACGCTTCGGCAGAACCTTTGCGGATTATGACGCGTTCCATGCATGGTCGGTGGCCGAGCGTGGTGACTTCTGGACCGCAGTCTGGGAGCATTGCAACGTCGTCGGGGAGCGTGGCGCGACTGCCCTCGTCAATGGCGACCGGATGCTCGATGCCCGTTTCTTCCCCGAAGCGAAACTGAACTTCGCGGAGAACCTGCTTCGCGAAACCGGCGATGGCGATGCGCTTGTCTTCCGCGGTGAGGACAAGGTCGACTACCGCCTGTCGTGGAATGATCTGCGTGCTTTGGTGTCGCGACTGCAGCAGGCGCTGAAAGCGCAGGGTATTGGCCCAGGCGATCGCGTCGCGGCGATGATGCCGAACATGCCGGAAACCATCGCGCTGATGCTGGCGACCGCCTCGATCGGGGCGATCTGGTCGTCCTGCTCTCCCGATTTCGGCGAGCAGGGCGTTCTCGATCGGTTCGGCCAGATCGCGCCGAAGCTGTTCATCGCCTGCGACGGCTACTGGTATAACGGCAAGCGCCAGGACGTCGACGCGAAGGTGCGCGCGGTCTCCGCGAGCCTTGCAGTGCCGGCGCTGATCATACCCTATGCCGGCGACAGCGCAGCGCTTGCGGCCTCGATCGCGGGCGGCAAGACTCTCGGAGATTTCACCGCGCCGTTCGAGGCGAAGACGCTGACGTTCGAACGGCTTCCGTTCAGCCATCCGCTCTATGTGCTGTTTTCGTCGGGCACAACGGGTGTTCCGAAGTGCATCGTTCATTCGGCCGGCGGCACCTTGCTGCAGCACCTGAAGGAGCACCGATTCCATTGCGGCCTGCGCCGCGGCGAAAACCTCTTCTACTTCACCACCTGCGGCTGGATGATGTGGAACTGGCTGGTCTCGGGCCTGGCGGTCGGCGCCACGCTTTGCCTCTTCGACGGCTCGCCCTTCTATCCCGACGGCAACGTGCTCTTCGACTATGCCGCCGCCGAGAAGTTCGCCGTGTTCGGCACCTCGGCCAAGTACATCGATGCGGTCCGCAAGGGCGGCTTCGTGCCGGCCAAGACCCATGATCTCTCCACCTTGAGGCTGCTCACCTCCACCGGTTCGCCCTTGTCGCCGGAAGGCTTCTCCTTTGTCTACGAAGGCATCAAGTCGGACGTCCAGCTCGCTTCGATCTCTGGCGGCACCGATATCGTCTCCTGCTTCGTGCTCGGCAATCCCTTGAAGCCGGTCTGGCGCGGCGAGATCCAGGGGCCGGGCCTCGGATTGGCCGTCGACGTTTGGAACGACGAGGGGCAATCCGTGCGCGGTGAAAAGGGCGAACTCGTCTGCACCAAGGCGTTCCCGTCGATGCCGGTGATGTTCTGGAACGACCCGGAGGGTGCCAAGTATCGCGCCGCCTATTTCGAGCGCTTCGACAATATCTGGTGCCATGGCGACTTTGCCGAATGGACCGAACATGGCGGCATCATCATTCACGGCCGCTCCGACGCGACGTTGAACCCCGGCGGCGTGCGCATCGGCACCGCGGAGATCTACAATCAGGTCGAGCAGATGGAGGAGGTCGTCGAGGCGCTCTGCATCGGGCAGGATTGGGAAGACGACGTGCGCGTCGTTCTCTTCGTTCGCCTCGCATCTGGTATCGCGCTCACCGACGATCTGACCAAGGCGATCAAGAACCGCATCCGCATCGGCGCGTCGCCGCGCCACGTGCCGGCGAAGGTGATCGCGGTCGCCGACATCCCCCGCACCAAGTCGGGCAAGATCGTCGAGCTTGCCGTTCGTGACGTCGTGCACGGCCGTCCGGTGAAGAACAAGGAGGCGCTCGCTAACCCCGAGGCGCTCGACCTTTTTGCCGGGCTCGAGGCCCTTAAAAATTGAGGGCGCGTTAACTTGTTGGCGCTCCCCGAATTAACCAAGCCTTCAGACTTGCTGAAAAATCACTAAAATTACGGAGCCGCCTGGTAAGGTCTTGTTAACAATTGGGGGCGCATGGTCATGTCAACTTGAGGCCGGTCGATGTAAGTCGGCGCTCGGCAGCGATGCCGCCGCAGACATGATGTCATCCCTTCTCGAGCACTTGTTGGTTTAGCATTCGATTATCGAGGTGGCCTCCCAGCCACCTTTTTTTTATGCCGTTGCTGCCGTCAGAAACGCGCAGGCGGGCTTCCCGATACCTATCAGGATCGGCCTTCGAGAGACCGCGACACGGCAATGACCGGGATCATGCCGGCGATGACGATGATCATGGCGGCGACCGAAGCATCCTCCACCTTCGCCCGCGATGCGTCCTCGTAGACGAGGGTCGCGAGCGTGTTGAAGTTGAAGGGTCTCAGCATGATCGTGGCGGAAAGCTCTTTCATCGTTTCGATGAAGACGAGCAGGGCTGCAGTCAGAACGGCTGGGCGCATCATCGGCAGCAACACGGTGCGCAGGGTCTGTCCGCCCGTGCGCCCGAGCGCGCGCGCGGCCATGTCGAGATGCGGAGAGAGCTTCTGGAAGCCGGCTTCGAGCGTGCCTTCCGCCATTGTCAGAAAGCGCACGCTGCAGGCATAAATGATGGCAAAGCCGGTGCCGGTCATCATCAGGCCGGTGGAGATGCCGAAGGTTTCCCGCATGCCGGCGTCGATCGCATTGTCGAGAGCAGCGAGCGGAAAGAGCACGCCGATCGCCAGCACCGTGCCGGGCACACCGTAGCCGAAGGAGGCGAGCCGCCCGGCCGTGTCGGAGACGCGGGAGTGCCCGGTGCGCGCCGCATAGGCCAGCACGAAGCCGAGCAATACCGTGGCCATCGCCGTCGCGCCCGAAACCAGGATGCTGTGGAAGAGCGCGTTCAGAAGGCGAGGCTCCACGAACTGGTCGATCCGCTTCAGGGCAAAATTGCCGAGGATGAAGAACGGCACGGCGAAACCGGAGAGGACGGGCAGCAGGCAGGCGAACATTGCCGCCCATTTCTTCCAGCCGGTCAGCGACAGCCGGACGGCGTCGTGGACGGCTGAGGTCGTCTTCTGGCTGGAAAAACGCTGGCGACGGCGTGCGGCCCGTTCGATCATCATCAGGCCGATGACGAAGACCAGCATGATGCAGGCGATCTGCGCGGCGCCCGCAAGACTGCCGCGGTTCAGCCAGGTATCGAAGATCGAGAAGGTCAGCGTCTGCACGCCGAGGAATTCGACGGCACCGATATCGTTCAAGGTCTCCATCGCAACCAGCGTCAGGCCGATCATGATCGCCGGGCGCGCCATCGGGATCTGGATGCGGAAGAACACTTTCAGCGGACCGGCGCCGAGCGTGCGCGCGACGTCCGCAGCCGCCCGTCCCTGCATCAGGAACATCGAGCGGCAGGCGAGGTAGATGTAGGGATAGAGCACCGAGCTCAGCACCAGCACCGCGCCGCCGAGCGAGCGGATATCCGGAAACCAATAGTCGCGGCTCGTCTTGAAGCCGAAGATCAAGCGGATCAGGCTCTGCACCGGCCCGGTGAAGGTGAAGAGCTCACCGAAGGCATAGGCCGCAAGATAGGCGGGGATGGCGAGCGGCAGCACCAGGGCGGCGGAAAGAAATCGGCGAAGCGGAAACTCGCAGCTTGCCACCAGCCAGGCGGTCAGGATGCCGATGATTGCCGTGGTGGCACCGGTCAGCGAAACGAGGAGCAGCGTTCGCCCGGTTGCGCGCGGAATGACGTTTTCCATGAGATGCGGCCAGTTGCCGCCCCCGTCCGAAACAGCGAGCCACGCGATCGCGATGATCGGCATCAGCACGATCACCGACGTCAGGCCGGCCCAGGTCGCCAGGAGAGGATGGGAAAGACCGGTTCCTGCACGTGCAAGACGCCGCTTTGTTCTCTGAGTGATGGACTGCAATCGATCGATTCCGAAGCGTGACGGCAGGAATAGCTAACCGGCGGCCAGCAAACTGGCCACCGTGAGTCAACATTTCCTTATAACATCCGGTCTCAGTTCGCCAAGACGCGTTGTGACGGGAAGGAGATTTCCACCAGCGTGCCTTCGTTCGGCGCGGAGGTGATCGAGAAGTGCGCCCGGTTCGCTTCGGCCATGGCCTTCGTCAGCGGCAGGCCGAGCCCGGTGCCGTCGCCGCGCTTGCGTGCGCCCGTCGTCACCTGCCGGAATGGCTTCATCGCCTGGTCCAGCTCGTTGCGCGTCATGCCGACGCCGGTGTCGCGGATCCGCAGGATAACGCTGCCGTTCGCCTCGTAGGAGGTCGACACGACGATCTGACCGCCTGAGGGCGTGAAGCGGATGGCATTGGCCAGGATGTTGAGCGCGATCTGCTTGATCGAGCGGCCATCGGCGACGACGTTCGGCACGGCTGCCGAAAGCGAGGTGCGGATGATGACGCGCTGGCTGTTGGCCTGGGGCTGGACGAGAGACACGGCCTCGGAAACCGCCTCGTTGATCTCGACGGCGCCGAAGTCGAGGTCCATCTCTCCGGCTTCGATCTTCGAGATATCCAGGAGATCGTTGACGATATCGAGCACATGGCGGCCGGAGCGGCCGATATCGCCGGCATATTCGATATAGCGCGGGTGGCCGACCGGGCCGAAATGTTCGCTCGCCATCATGTCGGAGAAGCCGATGATCGCGTTGAGCGGCGTGCGGATCTCGTGGCTGACGCGGGCTAGGAACTCGGTCTTGTGGGCATTTGCCGTTTCTGCCGCGCGCTTGGCGTTCCGGAGCTCTTCCTCCGTCCGCTTCCACTGGGTGATGTCGCGGATCACGGCGCAGAAGCCGTTCGATGCCGAAAGCCTTCCGATGGTCATGAACAGAGGGATGAAGCCGCCATTGGCCTCCCGCCCGATCACCTCGCGGCCGTCGTTCAGCACGCTTGCGACGCCGTGGCCGGAAAGGCCGTGCAGGTAGTCGATCACGGCCTTCTGGCTTTCATGGGCAAAGAGCGCCGCGAAGGGTTTGCCGCGGATCTCGGCCTCGTCATAGTTGAAGAGCGCGCTCGCCGAGCGGTTCACCGAGCGGATATCGCCGTCATGGCCGAGAACGACCACGCCATCGGTGGCCGTTTCCAGAATGGATTTGAGCTCGTCGATTTCCGTCTTCAGGCGATCGACCTGTTCGCCGCCTGCCACCGCCTCGTCACTCTTGGCCGGCTGGACGCTTGGCGCGCTTGCCGGCGTCAGTGCCAGCATCAGCGCGCTGTTGCCGCCCCAGCGGATCGAGTGCAGGCGCGCGATGACCGGCCGCAATTGGCCGTCCTTGCGGATCAGCGTCATCGTGCCGTCCGGTTCGCCGTCGATCGCCTCTTCGCCGTTGGCAAACAGCGCGTCTATGCCGCCTTCCTGTGCGAACGCGTCGAGATCGCTATAGGCCGTGAGCCGCAGGAACTCCGGATTGGCATGCAGCAATTGCTCGCCGCGATGGACGAGCATGCCGATCGGCAGGCTGTCGAGGATCTCGCCGCTAAGACCGATGTCGGCCGTTTGCTGCTGGACGTCGGTCTCGCTGGCGGCGTCGCGTGTCTCCGCGTCAAGCTCGGTTTCGCTTCCGCTTGCCTCGACAGGCGCTGCGTCCTCAATTTCCGGCTCGTCCAACGGGGGCTGCAGCGACGCGGTGTCGTCGTTCTCGCTCGGGGGGAGGGGCTCGCCTGTTGTCGCGCTGACTGTTTCGCCGCTTTCCGACGCGGCTTCTTCCTCTTCCGGCGGCTTGCCGAAATTCTCGCCCAGTTGCCGGGCGATCTCGCGAAAGGCCGCCTGTTCGCCGCGTGTCAGCCCGTTCGCCGCGCGGTGCTGCTCAAGCTCGACGACCTTGTCGGAGGTTCGCGGGGCTGGTGTCTCGACGACGCGCAGCACCGGGCGCTCCCCCTGGAAGGGATTCGAGGGGGGCATAGGCTCTTCGACAAGGCTTTCCTCTTCAGGTGGAAGTTCCGTTGCTTCCGGCACGACCGAGAAAAGCGGCAGGTCTTCGGCCTGCGGTTCGGCCGCAACCCGGCCTTCGGCCTCAGCCTCGCCGGCTGGACTTTCGCTCTCGGCCCGTTCTGGCAGGGGCTCGTCCGTCTCCGCCTCGGTGAGGCCGAGCGCCAGGCCGTTGGCGTTCTCGTCCTCGACGGCATCGGCCAGGCGCACGATGCCGAAACCGCGGAAGCCGTCGAATTCGCGCGAGCGGGAATAGGTGGGTAAAGCCGCAAGATCGACCGGAACCTTGAGGCTCGTGCCTTGAATGGGCCAGAAAATCGTCTTGCCGGACCAGGTGTCGCGTCGCTGCAGCAGCGTGCCGATCTTGTGGTCGCGGTCGAGGTCGTAGCGTACCGCGACTTCGGTGAAGCTTGCGCCAATCACGTCGGCCGCGCGCGGGCCGACCGCGGTTGCGAATTCCTCGGAGATTTCGCTGAAGCGGCCCTCGGCATCGATTTTCCAGACGAAACGCACCGCACGACCGCCGGGCGTGAAGACGAACTCCGCCGGCTCCCCGGCAGCCTTGTCCACTTCGGTGATTTCGGCCGTTTCGTCTTCGGTTGCCTCGACGACAGCCGCTTCGGCAGCGATTTCAGTGGTCTCGACGCTCAGGTCCTCTGCGTCGGGTTCGTCCGCGGACGGTGCAATTGTCGTCTCGTCGGCGGTACTGGACGGCTCCGGCTCGATGACAGCGTCCGCCAGGACGCCCACTTCATCCGTGACCTCGACACCGTTGTCGATCTGCTGTTCGACGTCCGATGCGTCGGGTTCGTCAGCCGTTTCCAACGGCTCGAGCGGCGCCAGGCTTGCGGCCGGTTCGTCGCCCATTTCGTCGGTTGCGTCGGTCGCAATCTCGCTTTCGTCCGGACCCTGATCCTGGACGGGCGGCAACACCGGCGCTTGCTCGGCTGCAGGAGAGTGTTCCTCGGGGTCGAGAGTGCCGAGAATGGTCTCGACGGCAACGAGCAGGTGCAGCGACGGATCGTCGGCGATCTTGCCGACGGCTGCCGGCAGATGGCCCTTGCGGGTGGCGACCGGCCGTTTGATCAGCCAGTCGTGGTCGCGCGAGACCGCGACGACGAGTTGCTTGCGCGTCTCGTCCGACATGCCGAGGTCGGGAAAACCCGAGGAATGCGCGACAACGGCGCCCTCGCTGTCGAGCACGGCCATGTGGGTGTCGGGGCCGTCCAGGCCGGCGATCATGCGTGCGGCCCGATCTTCGATCGAAAGCGGTGCGCCTGCATGCGGCGCGGTGAAGAGCACGGCATCCTCGTCCGGCCGAACGCGGATCATTTCGACGGCGACATTGAGCGGCGTGCCGCGAAAGCCTGAGTACTTGCGGATCGAAAGCTGGCGGCGATCGCCGACGCGCACGAGTTGCGCGGCTGCGGCGCGCAACTGGCGCAGCGAAAGATCGTTCTGTTCCGGTCCTGCATCGATGAAGTCATAGATCGATCCGGCACCGAAGAACGCGGCGCCCTGATCGTTTGCCCAGAGGATGCGTGCGAAGTCCCGCGAAAACAGGATCGCCGCATCGCCACGGGCGAAATGCTCTCGCACCCGCGCATGCACGGCGATGTCGATGAAAGGATACTGTCTCGCGGGCATGAACGGGCCTATTGACGGATCGCTTACGGGTTAACACTCTATTAATACCCGGCGGATCCGCGGGGGTCCAGCGAGGCCCGAAGCTTCGTCCCGGCTTTCACCGCGAAAGGTTAATGCCCGGGTTTTTGTGCGCTGCACAATTTTATTGCAATGCACAAGGAGATCGACTATATAGTGCGCATCAAGCAACGGCGCCTCAGAAGAGGGCCTGACACCAAGGAGCGCTTTCATGGCTACCAAGAAGACCGACGACGTATTTTCCCTTTCCTCGTTCGACCCGGCGAAGATCACCGACAGCTTCCGCGATTTCGCGGAAAAGGGTGCCGCCCAGTCGAAGGAAGCCTATGCCAAGATGAAGACCGCCGCCGAAGAGGCGACGAAGACCGTCGAAGCCACGCTTGAAAGCGCTCAGACCGGCACCGTCGAAATCGGCCTCAAGGCGATCGACGCGCTGCGCACCAATGCGGAAAACTCGCTCTCGCACATGGAAGCGCTGCTCGGCGTGAAGTCGCTCTCCGAGTTTGTCGAACTGCAGACGAGCTTTGTCCGCAAGCAGGCCGAGCTTGCCGTCGAGCAGGCCAAGTCGATGCAGGAAGCGACCAAGAAGGTTGCCGAGAACGTCGCAAAGCCGGGCAAGGAAGCTGCCGAAAAGGCAATGTCCTCCTTCAAGAAGGTCTAAGCCGACCGACTGTGCTGCCTGGCGGGGAGCGACAGACCCTTGTCGCCACCGGATCTGCCGGGCGCGCCAAAATCCAAAAAGACCGGATGGGTTGCCATCCGGTCTTTTTGCAGGATAATCTCAAGTTAAGGCTTGCAAAGCGACGGAAGTCTCCGTATGTGAGCCGCCAAGCGACACACATGTCGCGAGCAGTGCGGTTGTAGCTCAGTTGGTTAGAGCGCAGGTTTGTGGCACCTGAGGTCGTAGGTTCGATTCCCACCAACCGTACCATTTCCTTCTTATCTCATTGATATTGAAGCGCTTGCGTAGCAGCCATCGCCGCAAACATCGCGCGCTCAGAACAGCTTGGCCATCGCTCTCAGCGCCACCACGTCATCGACGCCATTCTGGTAAAGCTCGAACAGCCGGACTGCCAGCTCCTTGGCCTCCGATGAGCGGCGCGGAAGATTTCTCTCTCTAATCGCATCCCTGAAGACGTCTTCGATCTTGATGAATTCACCCGGCAGGATTGGCCGGCCCGTAACAGCGACAAGCATCGTTCCATCCTCCTTCCTCAAATCCGTATGCGAACCGCTTCTGGGGCGGGCCGCCTGTTCATCGCGGTCGCCCTGAGCCATCGCACAGGGTTTTTCCGATGGAGCAGAAACGCAGGAAGACAACTCTCTGTTCCTGCCGCTGCGCTACCCAAATCGGGCTAATCGGCTGCATGGCTGCCGCCCGAGGTGGATGAGAGACGGTCCAGTTGGGCCAACTGCCTATGGCGGGTCTCAGGCGTGAACAGGCAAGCCGCAGACCGACCGCAGACTGAATAGACATTGGGGCCATCCGCCGGTAAAATTTTGAGAAAGGATTCTCGGAAGGCGCCGCAATCCATGGCCAACGAATCCATCAAGCGCAGACTCGCCGCCATCCTGGCTGCTGACGTCGTCGGCTACAGCCGGCTGATGGAGCGTGACGAGACGAGCACCTACACGCGGCTCATGGCGCGGTGGAAAGAGGTGCTGGAGCCGCTCGTCGCCACCCACCAGGGCCGGGTCTTCAAGACGACAGGGGACGGCGTGCTCGTCGAATTCTCCAGCGCCGTCAATGCCGTCGAATGCGCCGCAGCACTTCAGCGGGAAATGATGGCCGCAAACAGGGATGTCCCGGCGGATCAGGCGATCGTGCTTCGCGTCGGCGTCAATATGGGCGATATCATGGTCGCCGACAGCGATCTCTATGGTGATGGCGTGAATGTCGCGGCCCGGATCGAGGCGCTCGCCAGACCCGGCGGCGTCGCCATCTCGGATGGTGTTCATGAATATATGCACGGCCGCATCGACCTCCACTTCACCGACAGCGGTCACCACGAGGTCAAGAACATCGAACGCCCGGTGCACATCTGGAGCTGGTCGCCGGACGAGTACGCGGGCGCTTCTGTCGAGGTCGTCGCCGAAACTCCGCCGCAGCTACCGGCTCGGCCCTCGATCGCCGTGCTGCCGTTCGACAACATGTCCGGCGATCCGGAGCAGGGTTATTTCGCCGACGGCATCACCGAGGACATCATCACCGATCTCTCGAAGGTTTCCGGCCTCTTCGTCATCGCCCGCAATTCCTCCTTTGCCTACAAGGGCAAGTCGCCGGATATCCGCAAGGTGAGCCAGGAACTTGGTGTGCGCTATGTTCTTGAAGGCAGCGTGCGCCGCGCCGCCAACCGCATCCGCATCAACGCCCAGATGATCGACGGCACGACGGGCGGTCATCTCTGGGCCGAGCGCTACGACCGCGGCATCGAAGACATTTTCGAGGTTCAGGACGAAGTGACCCGCACCATCGTCACGGCGCTCAAGGTGAAGCTGACGGCCGGCGAGGAAGAGCGACGCGAAAGCCGCGGTAAGGTCGATCCGGAATCCTATGATCTGCTCGTCCGGTCCCGTCAGGCCATTCTGCGGTTCGATGCCGTGTCGTCAGCGGAGGCGCGCAGCATGCTCGAGCGCGCTATCGCCATCGATCCGGGTTTGGCAGCCGCCTACGCGTCCCTCTCGATCATCGCCTTGACCGATTTCATCAACCGATGGAACGGCGGGACGGTGGACAATCTGGAGCGTGCCTTGGAACTGGCGCAGAAGGCTGTTGATACCGACGACAACGAGCCGCATGGCTATCACGCGCTTTCAATCGCGCTCTGCTGGATGCGGCGTTTCGATGAGGCCGAAAGCGCCGCCCAACGGATGATCAAGCTCGATCCCAATTCCGCCGGTGGCCATACCGCCCTCGGCACGATCCGGGATTTTCAGAGCCAGTTCGAAGACGCGCTGCCGTTCTATACGCGGGCGCATCGGCTCGATCCGCAGTTCGACCTGTCGCTGCATTTCCTTGGGCGGACCTTGCTGAACCTCGGCCGTTTCGACGAGGCCGAGATCGCCTTCATGCGCCGGCTGGCGCTGGCGCCGCGATCCGACATGACGCGCTTCTATCTCGCCTGCCTCTACGGTCGCACCGGGCGTCACGAGGAGGCTCGGCGCTATTGGCACGAGGTGTTCGAGGTCAACCCGAATTTCTCCATCGACCACCTCAAACGGGCCTTGCCCTATCGGGACCCTGCCGTGCTCGGCCGCCTGGTGGATGGACTACGGGAAGCCGGCATTTCCCTTTAGATGCGACACCGGACAGCATGCGTTCTGAGACGCTCTGATCCATCGCTTCTGGACCATCGCTCATTAACGAGGGGAGGGGCGCGTGTCAGGAAGTCCATGCGGCCTTGCCGGGGTAGCGTCCCGTGGCACGATTCACCGTTTACTGCTTGCTCGCGAGCCAATGTGGGACCATTCTCAGGTTGATCCTGGCTATACGCTAAGACGAGAGGTCAGGCCGTGCGATGCTGTGCGGCCTCTTCTTTATTGGTCCTTCGGACGAGGAGGTTGACCATGTCTCCACAATATCAGGACCATCCGTTACGACTGGGCGACCAGGCTCCGAACTTTGTGCTGGATGCGATCTCACGCGAGGGCAAGATCGCCCTTGATGATTTTCGCGGCCGTCGCCCATTGTTGGTCGGGTTGTATCGGGGCCTGCTATGTCCCTTCTGCCGTCGCCATGTTGCGGCAATGGCACAGTTAAACCCGGCCCTGCGCGAAAAAGGCGTGGACTCTCTGGCGGTGGTGAACACCCCGGTCGAACGCGCGCGGCTCTATTTCCGCTATCATCCGATACCCGGCCTTCTTGCTGCATCCGACCCGGAGCGGGCGTCACACCGCGCCTTCGGCTTACCCCTCCTCGAGTTCACGGAGGAAGAAACCGACTGGCCACACAAGGTCGGAATGGACCTGGTCAAGACGATGCGGGTCGATCGGCCGGGGGAATTGCCTGAACCGATGGACCCGGCGGCCGCCGGTGACCTTCTGAGCGAAAAGGATGGGTACGAAATCACAGACGCCGATCAGCAGGTGAGGACACCCGGTCATATGCAGCTTGTCGGCCATTTTCTGCTCGATCGAGAAGGTGTGGTGCGCTGGAGCTTTACAGAAGTTGAGGACCAAGGTCAAAATATGTGCCAGGCGCTCAATCCCAAGGAACTGATGGCGGCCGCTTCACAAGTCGCACATTGATAGCGAAAATTCGCTCGACGAGGCCGCCGGGTTGCCGACGCGCGATTGTGGCGGATTTCTCCGATTCAGGCGTGTCAGACGAAGATCTGATGTTCCGCCGTCACCAGTTCCTGCAGGAAAGCCACGACTGTGCGCACGCGCACGAGCTCGCGGGCGCTTTCGTGATAGGAGGTCAGTAGGCGCGGCGGATGGGCGTCAGCCAAGCGGCGCGATGAGCGGTGGACCTTTTGTGACGAGCTTTCACCAGAAAATTCCATAGAATGTGATGTAGATTATGACCCCAAGGGAAATCGCAAGCGATGACCGGATCATGAAGTCAACGAATCTGAATTGATATCCGAAGCTTCCAATGTACGATCTCATGGTTTTCTTCCTTTCTTATTTTGTTTGTGATCGACTATAGCCGTGCTCTGGCCATGTTCGGCAGTTTGTACTTCTCCTCCGAGGGTGGGCCCAAGGTGTTATTTGATTAATTGGAAACAAGCGCCTTCCCGCGAAATAGGCGACATTATTCCGAGCTGCCGGGCTTACGTTTCTGTTTGCAATAGAATGCCCGTGCGGCTGTCAGCAGCGCCTCTTCGTCCAGTGGGTAGAGGCGGAACTCGGTCATGAGAAATTGCGCCAGCCGCTGAATTTGTTGGCCCTGCCGCGATATTCCGCACTCAGCACAAGCCGCGTCAAATACGCGCCGGAGCACGCCAATTTCGGTCTCACTCAATGCCGGGACGATATCATCGGAGTACCCGTGCATAGAGCCTCTCTTTCAATTGTTGAACATCTGCGGGTGCCCCGGGGCGCGCCGCGTTTAAACGGCCTCGTGCAACGCGCTTCGACAGTTTGATTTCACGCGTGTCGCTATCGCCAAACCGCTGCGCACTTTTTGCGCGACAAGCTTTAGGGCGTGTTGAGAGTACGCAGAGCCCGCGCCGCATTCTTTTGGCTGAGCCCCGTCATCGTCCATGAACCGATCTTTGCCGGCACGCCCGTGAACACATGGTAGATCGTGTACGACCTGTCGCATTCGACGCGGCGTCCGTATTGATAGAGCCTCATGGATCTGTTGGGCGCCCCGCCTTCCGATTCCCAGACACTAATGGCGAGTGCGTGTTCTTCGTCGCTATTTTTCATATCGCGTCCCTAACCTCGGTTTCGGTGTGTGTTCCAATGTTCAAAGCCGTCTGTCTCTCTGGATGGCTTCCTGAAGAAAATCGTCTGAACAGCACCGATGCATCCTTACTTCAGTGATGAGGGCGATAGGTTTGAGGGCGATAGGTTTCGGCCGCATAGGCCGACATCTTCGTTCGACTTTTGGGGCTAACTGACAAGCCAAGCGGCAAACGCCGTTACCCATCGAATTGCTGTCTCTACGATTTGGCCGAGAGGGAGATTGCGTGCCTGTCGCGATCCACTGCGATGAGGCCTTCAAGCTCCTCAGGCTCGATGGCAACAAGTCGCATTTGGTATTTGTTCTCGAGCGTCGCCGGCAGCTTGATGAAGGTCGCCACGCGGCGATAAGCCAGCCAGGAGATGCCTTCAATCGACTCCTCGTCCTCATCAACTTCGTAGTCGCCCGGGGCCACCATCTCGCAGAGGCCTGGCATCCAGAACGGTTCATCGAAATGGACGGTTCGGTATTTCGTACGGGTAAACATACTGCCCCCTTTCTTATGGCGAACGCCGTTCGCAAGGTTCAGCCAAATCGGGCTGGTCTGGCGCCAATGCAGCGCGAACAACTGCCGTCAAGGATCGATGATTGGTGAGTTTGGCGGTCTGGAGCCTCTGACGAAGCAAAAAGCCAAGCTGGCCTAAGAACGACGTTTAATCTGTATCCGATGATTGAGGCTTTACCAAGATATTTTGGGAGTATTAGACGGACTCATGAAAAAATTCTGGAGAATTCGACGTCAGTTGATATATATAAATCCAGAGAAAGATCAAGAATTATGTATTTCTATAAATATTAGTATCAATAATTAAATATCGAATATTTCACATTAACATCGATTCTTGATTGTTTACATTGACGTTTTTAAAGCGCAAACTGGAAAATCTGGATTGCCATTGGCTCATGGTCCGAGCGCGGGCCTGTAACGATCCCGATAATCACCTGATTAGAGGGAGCAAAGTCATGACACTCGATCGAATTTTTGAATGGACAAGACCCTACGCCATTGGTTTAGGCATTGGGCTTTTCGCGGCGCCGATTGTCGGTTTCAATGCTGGATGGCTTACGACCACGACTGCCAGCACGCGGGCGGCGGAAACCGCTCAGGTGGATGCATTTGCGGGCATCTGTTCAAGCGCAGCAGGACGAATGGCTACTGCCAGAAGCACGGACCTCGCTGCAATCAAAGGCTTCGACAATCGTGCGAAACGCGATGAATTCGTAGCCGCAATCATGACCGATATCCAAGTTCCGGCAGGTCTCGTAGGCAAGGTCGGTACGAATTGCAGTCGCTCATTGTCCTGAGTTGCTGTGGACGCCGTGCACTGGCATCGCAACCAAAATGAAAATTAGGAGGTCGCCGTGAGGAACTTTACTCTCGCTCGATTCTATACGTACGATTTCACCCGACTGTTCGTCGCGCTTGGGTTTACGCTCGCGATAGCCGTGATTGTCTATTCCGCGCTGTTTGGAAGCATCTTTTAGTCGTGTGGATGGCACATGGGCCTTGGTTCCGTATGGAGCCCCGACTGGCACTTCTGGTCGTCTCGTCGCTCATGTGCTACGTACGGTTTGCCTGTCGCCGCGAGGACGCCATCCTCGAGCTAAGCTGGTGCGCGCCGAGGTCTCGGCGAGCGCTAGCTGTCAGCGCAGGTGCGTGCGGTCGGCGAGCAGCGTGCGAATGATCGCGTCAGCATCGCCTTGGAGTGTTCTCATCGGCGGGCGGAGGGGGTGAGATTTTGCATAGTAGTTTGCGCCGCAGATGATGCCGATGCAGCTGATAAGCGTTTGAAATCTAAAGAACCTATCGCAGTGTCGTCCCCACGCAACGTTATGCGTTTCCCTCAGATTGTCCCACGCTGACACCCAGTCCGCAGGGCATGCGAACCGGCTTCGTAACTGTTACAACCTTGCCTAATTTTAGCATTCTGTAATTCTCTTTTTTTCACCGGAGGAGAAGCGACATGCTAAGACTAGGTACGCTCTTTCTTGCCACCTTGAGTTTGACGGCAGCTTCGAATTTCAATGCCAATGCGCAGGAAACCACGGGTGAATTGGGTTCGCCCAGCGCAACAACGACGATCGACGGTCGATATCTACCGAACCCGCCGGCGGCGTTCGGTGGAGAAATCGGCCTCGACGCGAAAGCCTCAAAACCCTATTGGCCACCGCAGATCGTCCCCCGAAAGGGCGCCCCGAACATCCTTCTGATCATGACCGATGACGCTGGATACGGCGTTGCGGGCACTTTCGGAGGCGTGATCCCCACGCCGGCACTCGACCGTGTCGCAAACGCGGGGTTGCGCTTTACGCAGTTCCATTCCACCGCGCTCTGCTCGCCGTCGCGCGCCGCGCTTATCACCGGCCGCAATCACCATTCAGCGGGTTTCGGCGTCATCTCCGAGCAGGCAACCGGCTATCCCGGCTATGACTCGATCATCGGCATAGAGAACGCTACGATCGGCGAGATCCTGAAGCAGAACGGCTACGCCACGTCCTGGTTCGGAAAGAACCACAACACGCCCGCTTTTCAGTACAGCGCCGCTGGTCCGTTCGATCAATGGCCGACGGGTATGGGCTTCGACTACTTCTATGGGTTCATGGGTGGCGACACCAATCAATGGGAGCCGTACCTGTTCCAGAACACCACCCAGATTTTCCCCTGGACCGGTAAGCCCGACTACAACCTCATAACGGACACGGCCGACAACGCCATTGATCATATAAAGCAGCTAAATGCGGCAGCACCCGACAAGCCGTTCCTCGTTTACTACGTGCCCGGTGCCACTCATGCCCCCCACCATCCAACCAAGGAATGGATCGACAAGTTCAAGGGCAAGTTTGACATGGGGTGGAACGAGTTGCGCGAGCAGATTTTCGCCAATCAGAAAAAGCTCGGCGTCATTCCCGCCAACACGCAGCTAACCGAATGGCCAGAGAGCCTCCCGAAATGGGATTCTCTCGACGAAGAGAGCAAGAAGCTGTTCGCGCACCAGGCTGAGGTGTTTGCTGCCTACGTGGCCTACTCGGACCATGAGATCGGGCGGGTTATCCAGGCCGTCGATGATCTGGGTAAGCTCGACAACACCCTCGTCATCTACATTGAAGGTGACAACGGCACCAGCGCCGAAGGAAGCGTGCTCGGAACCCCGAACGAACTGATCACGATCGAAGGCATGCAGATGCCGGTCGCAGAGCAGATGGCGTTCTATGATAAATGGGGCTCCAACCAAACCTATCCGCATATGTCGGTTGCCTGGTCATGGGCGTTTGACACGCCGTTCAAATGGACGAAGCAGGTTGCTTCGCACTTCGGCGGCACGCGTCAGGGCATGGCGATGTCCTGGCCCGCACGGATCAAGGAAGCCGGTGGAGTTCGCACTCAGTTCCACCACATGATCGATATCGTTCCTACGATCCTCGAAGCAACAGGCATAACCGCCCCGGTTATGGTCGATGGCGTTGCGCAGAAACCGATCGAAGGCGTGAGCATGGCCTATACATGGGACAATGCCCAAGCCTCATCTGCCCGCAAAACGCAATACTTTGAAATGTTCGGCAATCGCGGCATCTACAGCGATGGCTGGTATGCCTGCACGACACCACCAGCAGCGCCGTGGTTGATGGGCACGACGGCGATGCCGGACGTCGTCGATGGCTATAAATGGGAACTGTACAACCTCACTGAGGACTATTCCCAGAACAACGACCTTGCTGCAAAAATGCCGGAAAAATTGCACCAGATGCAGGAACTGTTTCTGATGGAAGCGGCGAAGTACGACGTCTTCCCATTGGACAACTCGATCCTGGAACGCCTTGAGACGCCACGGCCGAGCACCACCGCCGGACGGAAGGAGTTTAGCTACGCCGGCGTAGTGTCAGGTCTTCCGACAAGCAATGCACCCAGCGTCATCAACAAATCCTACACGATCACCGCAGAGGTAACCGTTCCTGAAAACGGCGGCGAGGGTATGCTCGTCACCACAGGGGGGCGCTTCGGTGGATACGGGTTCTATCTCCTCAAGGGCAAACCCGTATTTCTGTACAACTTCGTCAATATGGAGCGCTTCCGTTGGGAGGGGCAGGACACCCTTTCATCCGGCAAGCACACGCTGGTGTTCGATTTCAAATCTGACGGACCCGGCATGGGCAAGGGCGGCACTGGCGTCCTGAAGGTGGACGGCAAGGAGGTCGCGAACGCGAAAATACCACACACGATCCCGGCGCTCATGCCTTGGGATGAGACTTTCGATGTGGGCGTCGATACTCGCACAGGTGTAGATGAAACTGATTATCAGGTCCCGTTCGCCTTTAACGGTGAAATCGCAAAGCTTACCGTCAATCTGCAGCCGTAAACCTTAATTTGCGGGCTTTGGGGATTTGCGTCCCAGAGCCCGCAGTTTCAGACTTCAGAGTTTACGATGCGATGTGACGCATGGTGGGCCCGCAGGAATTCTGAAAAGCAAGCAAACTCAGGCACTTCGAAAAATGTGGGACAAAAAAACGGCTTCTGGCAACCGTACCATTCTCCTTATTTCTTCTCTTTCTCGTTTGAAGCGCCTCGGTGCGCCGCTCCCGTTGATCGTGCTCGTGCGCCCCGCGGACGCGCCGTCTCTCGTGCATCCTGGCCCGGTCCGGTCTCAGACGAAGATCTGATGTTCCGCTGTCACCAGTTCCTGCAGGAAGGCCACCACCGTGCGCACGCGCACGAGGTCCCGGGCGCTTTCGTGATAGGTGGTCCAATAGGCGCGGCGGATCGTCGTTTCCGGCAGGATGCGTTTGAGCTCCGGCGTGTGGCGGGCGATATAGTTGTGCAGGATGCCGATGCCGGCGCTGGAGCGCACGGCTTCCGTCTGGCCGGTGGCGCTGGAGATCTCGAACGAGGCGTCCCAGCTTCGCATGATCTCGGCGGAGAAATTCAGAGATGGCGTGAAGATCAGGTCCTCGACATAGCCGATGCGGCGATGTTCCCTCAGATCGTCGATCGTCTGCGGCGTCCCGTGTTTTTCCAGGTAGTCCGATGAGGCGTAAAGACCGAGCGTGTAATCCGTAAGCTTCGAGGAGACGAGGCGGCCCTGTTCCGGTCGCTCGATGGTGATTGCGATATCGGCCTCGCGCTGCGACAGCGAAAAGGAACGCGGCACCGGCACCAGTTGCAGCTTCAGCTCCGGATAGCGGGCCGTCAGGCGCCCGAGGCGCGGCGCCAGGAACGAGACGCCGAAGCCGTCGGGCGCGCCGATGCGCACCGTGCCGGCGATTGCCGTGTCGATCCGGCCGATCTGCGATTGCGCCGCCAGCATCTCCGTCTCCATCCGCTCGGCTGCCGTCAGGAAGATTTCCCCTTCGGCGGTCAGCTCGCAGCCATTCGGCCGGCGCACCAGCAGCCGGGTCTTCAAGGTTTCCTCAAGCGCCGTCACCCGGCGGCTGAGCGTGGCATGGTTGACGCCCAGCCGCTTCGATGCCGCCAGGATCTGCCCGGTGCGCGCCACGGCTAGAAACATTCTCACATCGTCCCAATTCATAGGCAGATACCTCGTCTCAACACCATGGACTTTAGTTTTTGCACAACGGTTGCTGAATATCGGAAATTGCTTTGTTGAAATCGTAGTGCGATCATGCCGCCACAATCAAGGTCTGGAGGAACCAACCATGTACGAACTCGGTCATTTCATCGATGGCAAGCGCGTCGCCGGCAAGAGCGGTCGCGTTGCCAACATCTTCAACCCGGCAACCGGCGAAGTGCAGGGCACGGTGGCGCTCGCAAGCGACGCGGAGCTTGCGGCAGCGGTCGAAAGCGCCAAGGCGGCGCAGCCGAAATGGGCGGCCACCAACCCGCAGCGCCGTGCCCGCGTCTTCATGAAGTTCGTCGAGCTCCTGAACACGCATATGAACGAACTCGCCGAGATCCTCTCGCGCGAACACGGCAAGACCGTCGAAGACGCCAAGGGTGACCTCGTCCGCGGCCTCGAAGTCTGCGAATTCGTCATCGGCATTCCGCATCTGCAGAAGAGCGAATTTACCGAAGGTGCAGGCCCCGGCATCGACATGTATTCGATCCGCCAGGCCGTCGGCATCGGCGCCGGCATCACGCCGTTCAACTTCCCGGCGATGATCCCGATGTGGATGTTCGCCCCGGCGATCGCCTGCGGCAACGCCTTCATCCTGAAGCCGTCCGAGCGTGACCCGTCCGTTCCGATGCGCCTCGCAGAACTGATGATTGAAGCCGGCCTGCCGGCAGGTATCCTCAACGTCGTCAACGGCGACAAGGGCGCCGTCGACGCGATCCTCACCCATCCGGATATTGCCGCCGTTACCTTCGTCGGCTCGACCCCGATTGCCCGCTACGTCTATGGCACGGCAGCGATGAACGGCAAGCGCGCCCAGTGCTTCGGCGGCGCCAAGAACCATATGATCATCATGCCCGACGCCGATCTCGACCAGGCCGCCAATGCGCTGATGGGCGCCGGCTACGGCTCGGCCGGCGAGCGCTGCATGGCGATCTCGGTTGCCGTCCCGGTCGGTGAAGAAACCGCCAACCGCCTGATCCAGAAGCTGACCCCGATGGTCGAAAGCCTGCGCATCGGTCCCTACACCGACGAAAAGGCCGACATGGGTCCGGTCGTCACCAAGGAAGCCGAGCAGCGCATCAGAAGCCTGATCGACAGCGGTGTCGAGCAGGGTGCTGAGCTCGTGGTCGACGGCCGCGACTTCAAGCTGCAGGGCTATGAAAACGGCCACTTCATCGGCGGCTGCCTGTTCGACCATGTCACCCCGGACATGGACATCTACAAGACGGAAATCTTCGGACCGGTTCTCTCGGTCGTTCGCGCCAAGAACTACGAGGAAGCCCTCGACCTGCCGATGAAGCACGAATATGGCAACGGCGTCGCGATCTACACCCGTGACGGCGATGCGGCCCGCGACTTCGCCTCGCGCATCAACATCGGCATGGTTGGCGTCAACGTCCCGATCCCGGTTCCGCTCGCCTACCACTCCTTTGGCGGCTGGAAGTCCTCGTCCTTCGGCGACCTGAACCAGCATGGCCCGGACTCGATCAAGTTCTGGACCCGCACGAAGACCATCACCGAGCGCTGGCCCTCGGGCATCAAGGATGGTGCCGAGTTCGTCATGCCGACGATGAAGTAACGACGGGACAAAGATCCTCCCGCCTCCAGGGCCTCCTTCGGGAGGCCCTTTTTTGTTGCGCGCCGGGGACCTCCCTCGGGAGCTCCTTTCCTGTTGCATGCCATGCTGCGCTGCAACTAATTTGATATCCCCGAGGCGCTGAAAATTGATTCGCGCCTCGGTCGAATATTGCAGGCATTTCGATCGTTCTTTTGCATGGAAGGCTCATCCGGGGGGATAGCCACGGTTCGCTGGGTTCACAAATGACGTCATCCTGTCGCAACGCGGCGCCTGTCTGTTAGCGGGCCGCCGCAAGCTGATTTTCATTGAGAGAGGTTTTATCATGGTCGTGGCCGAAACGGCGTCGATGCAAGGGACGTCGACGCAGAGGGTACCGGACAATTTCCACCGCCTGTCGTTCAGCGGTAGCGGAAAAGAGTATTTTGGCATCTGGATCGTCAACGTGCTGCTGACGATCATCACGCTCGGCATCTATTCCGCCTGGGCAAAAGTCCGCCGCAACCGCTATTTCTATGGCAATACTGTGCTGCTCGGGCGCGCCTTCGAATATCATGCGAAGGGCAAGCAGATCCTGATCGGCCGGGTGATCGTGTTCGCCTACCTGATTTTCTACAACGTCATGCTGACCTTCGTGCCGATCGCCGGCATCATCCTTGCGCTGCTGCTGGTGGTCTTCGTGCCGTGGCTGGTCGTCAGGGGCCTGCGTTTCAGCGCCCGCGTCACCAGCTATCGCAATGTGCGGTTCGATTTCGTCGGCGGCGTCGGCGGTGCGTTCCTCGCCTTTATTGTCGGTCCGGTCATCTCGGTTCTGACGCTCGGAATCCTGGTGCCGCTCGCCAGCCGCTGGTCCTACCGCTACATCGGCAGCAACCTGCGTTACGGACAAAGGGCATTTACGACCGATCCTTCGGTCGGTGCGATCTACAAGTCCTGGTTCCTGTCGGCGGCCATCATCGTTGCCGGCCTGCTGATCATCGCCTTTATCGGTTTCCTCAACCTGGCCGTGATCATGACGCTGTTCGACGGTTCCTATGTGGCCACCCCGGAATTGCAGGTTTCGATGATTGCGTTGTTCGTCATCGGCTACCTCGCGTTCTTCTCGATCTTCGGGGTCGCGACGCTGTTCTATCGTGCTGGCGTTCGCAACGTCGCCTGGTCGGCAACGACCTTCGACGGCAAGCATCAGCTGACGAGCGATCTGTCGCGGGGCCGTTACGCCTGGATCACGATCACCAACGTGATCGTCACCCTCCTCACACTGGGCCTGATGCGTCCCTGGGCTGCGGTGCGCATGACGCGCTATGTCAATGAACATACGGGTGTACATTTCGAAGGTAATGTCGGCGAGATGTTCGACAAGATCGCCCAGGAAGGTTCGGCCGTTGGTTCGGAGTTCATGGATTTCGAAGGCTTCGACTTTGGCTTCTAGCGTCACAGAGATTGCTGTTGGCGAGTGGCATCCCGCCGGTTCCAGCCGGTCGGTGCCCTCGCGGCTGATCGAAGATGGCGGCGGCGTCAAAGCCTTGGGTGAGGACGGTGTCGAACTTGCAGGCGGCGTGCTTGCCGCCGTCGACATTTCCGCGCGTGTCGGCGCCATTCCGCGTCGTGTCGAGTTTCCCGACGGTTCGCTGTTCGAGACGACCGACAACGACGCCATGGATCGCTTCCTCAAACGGAAGGGAAAAACCAGTCTCGTCCACGAGTGGGAGCGTTTCCACCCGCGCCTGATCGCGGTCGTTTTGGCGACCGTGCTCTGCGGCGTGGCCATCTATCGTTATGCCGTGCCGGCGCTCGTCGAAGTCGCCGTGCTGGTGACGCCGCCGATCGTGCCGAAGATCATGTCGGCAAGCACCTTGGAAACAATGGATCGAACGCTGCTCGACACGTCGGCGCTTTCAGCTGAGCGGCAGAACAAGATCCGTGACGGGTTCAACGCGATCGCGCGCCAGTCCGATCGCGGCGAGGGCGGATATAGGCTCAACTTCCGCAAGGGTGGCACCATCGGCCCGAATGCCTTCGCGCTACCCGACGGCACGCTGATTGTCACCGATGAGCTGATCGAGCTTGCCGGCGACGATACCGAAATGATCATCGGTGTGCTGGCGCACGAGATCGGTCACGTCGAGCTCGAGCATAGCCTGCGGCAGATCTACCGTGCCGCCGGCGTCGCCGGGCTGATCATGATGATCGGCGGCGACATCGGGTCCGGTGCTGAAGACATTCTGGTACAGGGCGCCGGTCTTTTGACGTTGTCCTACTCACGCGGCGCGGAAAGTGCTGCGGACAGGCACTCGGTCGAGTTGATGCAGAAGGCCGGCAGGGATTCGACGGCGATCGCCCGCTTCTTTGATCTGCTCGAAGACAAGCTCGATGACCACGGCGACACCAGCATCCTGTCGACCCATCCCGGCACGCCCGAGCGTCGCAAGGCAATCCTCGACTATGCTGCCCAGTTGCGTGCCGGGGCCCAATGAGCCTGCGGTTCTTGCCGTCCAGCGACCTGAAACGAAAACAGCGGGCCGAGGCCCGCTGTCCGTAACGCGAGTTCGGTTCGCGATCAGTCCTGCGGGCCGTCGTTGTAGCCGACCTTGTCGACCAGTTCCGATGCCTTCTTGCGGTTGGCGGCGATGTCGGCGAGAGGCAATTCGTCCGGCTTGATCGTGCCGAAGGACTTCACGACGTCTGACGGCTCGGCGCCCGGAAGAACCGGATATTCGTAGACCTGCTCGGCGTAGATCTTCTGGGCTTCGCCTTCCGACAGGAATTCCATCAGCTTCAGCGCGTTGTCCTTGTTCGGGGCGTTCTTGGCGAGTGCCATGCCCGAGATGTTGACGTGCGTGCCGCGGTCCTTGGCGTTCGGGAAGAGCACCTTGATGGCGGCAGCCCAATCCTTCTGTTCCGGCTCCTTCTCGTTGGTCAGCATCAGACCGACATAGTAGGTGTTGCCGAGTGCGAGGTCGCATTCGCCGGCGAGAATCGCTTTGGCCTGGTCGCGGTCGCCGCCGTCGGGCTTTTTGGCGAGATTGTTCTTGAGGCCCGTCAGCCACTTCTCGGTTTCGGCTTCGCCATGGTGGGCGATCATCGAGGCGAACAGGCCGATGTTGTAGGAGTGCTGGCCGTCGCGGGTGCAGATCTTGCCCTTCCACTTCGGATCGGCAAGTTCTTCATAGGTGATGTCGTCCTGGGCGACGCGGTCCTTGGAAGCGTAGACGACGCGGCCGCGCGTGGTGAGGCCGAACCAGTTGCCGTCAGGATCGCGGAAATGTGCCGGGATGTCCTTGCTGATCGTCTCGTTGACGACCGGCTGGGTGACGCCTGCGTCCTTGGCTTCGGTCAGGCGGCTGATGTCGACCGTCAGGATCACGTCGGCCGGCGAGTTGGCGCCTTCGGCCTGGATGCGCTCGACGAGGCCCTTGTCGAGGAAGAGCACGTTGGTGGTGATGCCGGTTTCCTTGGTGAAGGCGTCGAGCAGCGGCTTGATCAGATCGGGCTGCCGGTAGGAATAGATATTGACCTCACCGTCGGCCCAGGCGGCGCTCGTTGTAAGCAGGGTTGCCGTCAGGGACAAAACGCCCATCGCTGCTCTTGAAACGGACATCGCTTCCTCCATTTTCTTGTTTGAGCTAAGTTAACAAAAATGCTCATCTTTCTTGACCTCAGCGCCCAGAACAGTCAATCGGGAAACGGTTAACACTCAACAAGAAGTGAATTTTCGAGCTTTTTGGAATTGTTCCAAACTACGATCCGTCCTATATGATGAACTCGTGAACCTCTCGAATGCCGGAGTGAATGATGCGTCTGACGAAACAAACGAACTACGCGGTTCGCATGTTGATGTACTGCGCCGCCAACGGAGAAAAGCTCAGCCGCATTCCCGAAATCGCCAGGGCCTATGGCGTTTCCGAGTTGTTTCTCTTCAAGATCCTGCAGCCGCTGACCAAGGCCGGCCTTGTCGAGACCGTCCGCGGCCGCAATGGCGGCGTGCGCCTGCCGAAGCCCGCATCCGCCATCACCCTGTTCGATGTCGTCAAGGTAACGGAAGACAGCTTCGCCATGGCGGAATGCTTCGAGGCCGGCGAGATCGACTGTCCGCTCGTCGATAGCTGTGGCCTCAATTCGGCGCTCCGCAAGGCGCTCAACGCCTTCTTTGAGGTGCTTCAGGGCTACACGATCGACGACCTCGTCAAGGCGCGTCCCCAGATCAACTTCCTGCTCGGTCTCGAAGAAACGAAGCGTCCGCAGACCACGGCTGCCTGACGATCCAGGGCCTACTGCATGTCACCTTAAATCGACCTCGTTTTAAGGACAAAGATATGCAGCAAATCAAAGTGCTACAGCGACCTTTGCGCGTCTGATAGAACGCGCGGCGCTGTAGCGGAGCTTCGCTGGGTTCACCCCTGCGGCAGATATTCCCGCAATATGAAATCGATCGCGGTCGGGTCGATTTCCGCCTTGTCGATGCGGAAGTCGGCACCATACTCCTCCAGATTCTGAAAGTAGGGATCGGCGAGCGACGCCGAAATCACCCCGATCGGCCCGATGTAACCCTGGTGCCGAAGCGCCGGCACGGTCTCGCGGAAATCGCGCTGCGGCTGAAGTCGGTTGTCCAGGAGGATCATCGACACCGGCTTGCCCGAGCGCAGGAACTCCAGCGCGCCCTCCATCGTCTGGCAGTAATGCAGCTCGATCTCGATATTGCTCACCTTGCGGATCAAGGCGCGCAGGATCAGGTTTTCAGTCGGATCGTCGTCAACGAGCAGGATGTGAGCTTTTCGCGTCATGACCGATACCCTTGCTGATTTGCAGGCGTCCTGTTCGTTGGGCGTGGTG
Source organism: Ensifer sp. Root278 (assembly GCF_001429285.1). Classification (GTDB taxonomy): domain Bacteria; phylum Pseudomonadota; class Alphaproteobacteria; order Rhizobiales; family Rhizobiaceae; genus Ensifer. The sequence continues at coordinate 371,503 of NZ_LMJJ01000012.1, read as the reverse complement.
TAGTGGGATACCACGCATCGGCTGTCACTGGATGATCTGTTCTCGGATCGCCTTCGCCACCATCTGGGTGCGGTTGACGACATCAAGCTTCTTCAGGATCGTTGCGGTGTGGGAATTCACGGTGTGCTCCGACACGGAAACGATGAGAGCGATCTCGCTTGCCGTCTTCCCGTGCGAGATCCACTTGAGAATTTCGGTCTCCCGCGGCGTTAGGCCCATGCCGGTCTTGTTGGCCAGCGCGATGCGATAGAAGTAGTCGAAGGCTGAGACCGCGTCATAGGCGACTTCGACATGCTCGGTGCGGCCGATGTCATCGCCATCACCGAGAAAGAGAACGGCGTAGCGCGCGCCGGTGGCAGCCGCATGCACGGGCACGCTGAGCAGCAGCTCGAAACCGAGCTGCACGAGCAAATTCTGGCTGGTGTCGCAGCCCGGGTCGTCCGTCCGCCAGACGGAGGAAATCGCCGACCGGTGCAGCGTCTTGTAGAAGAGGGAGTCACCGAAGCGGTGGCGCTTGTCGTATTCCTCGGCAAGCCCGGAGGGAAGATCATGCAGCACCAGGCGGGTGGACAGCATGCACGCGTCGTTCTCGTTGCCGAGCTGAAGAATGCCGAAATGGCTGAAGCCGAACCTGAGCGCCATCGTGTGGAAGATGCGGAAGAAGTCTACGCGGTTCAGCGCTTTCTCAAGTTCGTCGCGAAGATCGTATCGCCTGTGATTTTCCAGCAAAGCCGCCACGGAATGGCTATCCCCTTGTCGTCGCGCGGCAGTCTATCCGGCGCGCCGGAGCGATCAACCGGCAAAGATCGGCGCCGGCATTGCTGGCAGCAAGCATCATGCCCGTCCCTCGGCAAACCTGCCGAAAGACGGCAAACTGTAAAAGGCGGCTGCCGGTCCCTCCCAAGGACGTCTGGGCACGTCGATTGTCTCCCCCGAGTTTTGTATACATTCTATTGCACAATCCTGTTGGTGATTTCTACCATAGTATCTTGGGATTGACGGAAACCTGTCGGTACCGAATCTCACTCTCGTGAGGCGGATGATCGTGTATTCCGCAGGCCCGCCGTTCGCGCTAGAATAAAGGCGGGCATCCGGGGCGAGACTAGCCCCGGTGGAGGGACGAACAAGGCACGTTGTAAACCCTGCGGAAACAGCCGGGAAGCCTTGGTTCGAAGGTGTCGCGCTGCATTGATTCGTCAGTCGATTCTAAAACAGTGGACAGAGATCCCGGCTCTACCTGCGGGCGAATTTTTCGCATAGACAAATTTATGCGGCGACTTATTGCAATGCGACGCCAAATGTCGTTCCATCCGGCCTTGACCGGGGGGCAACGGCATTCCGCGTCAGGAAAACACGAGAACAAAAACAAATCTGGGAAGCAAAGCTCATGAAAAAGCTCACTACTCTGTTTGCAGCGACGGCGCTTGCCACGCTGATGGCCGGCTCTGCCTGGTCGAAGACGTTCGTCTATTGCTCGGAAGGTTCGCCTGAGGGTTTTGACCCGGGCCTGTATACCGCCGGCACGACGTTCGACGCGGCGGCACACACGGTCTACAACCGCCTGCTCGAGTTCAAGAAGGGCACGACCGAAGTCGAGCCGGGCCTTGCCGAGAGCTGGACGATTTCCGACGACGGTCTCGTATACACGTTCAAGCTGCGTCCGGGCGTCAAGTTCCAGACGACCGAGTTCTTCACGCCGACCCGCGAGCTGACCGCCGACGACGTGGTGTTCTCCTACGAGCGCCAGCTGAAGGCCGACAATCCGTGGAACAAGTACATCACCGGCGCTTCGTGGGAATACGCAGCCGGCATGGGCTTCCCGGAAGTCATCAAGTCGGTCGAAAAGGTTGACGACCTGACCGTCAAGTTCACCCTGACGCGCAAGGAAGCTCCGTTCCTCGCCAATATCGCGATGCCGTTCGCTTCGATCCTGTCGAAGGAATATGCCGACAAGCTGCAGGCTGACGGCAAGATGGAGCAGATGAACCAGATGCCGCTCGGCACCGGTCCGTTCGCCTTCGTCGCGTACCAGCAGGATGCTGTCATCCGCTACAAGGCGAACCCGGACTACTGGGGCGGCAAGCAGAAGATCGACGACCTTGTCTTCGCAATCACCACCGACGCTTCGGTTCGCTTCCAGAAGCTCCAGGCCGGCGAATGCCACCTGATGCCGTATCCGAACGCTGCCGACGTCGAAAAGATGAAGGCTGACCCGAACCTGAAGGTCATGGAACAGGCCGGCCTCAACGTCGCCTACCTCGCCTACAACACGACCCAGGCTCCGTTCGACAAGCCGGAAGTGCGCAAGGCGCTGAACAAGGCGATCAACAAGCAGGCAATCGTCGACGCCGTCTTCCAGGGCGCTGCCCAGCCGGCCGTCAACCCGATCCCGCCGACGATGTGGTCCTACAACGACAAGCTTGAAGACGACACCTACGAGCCGGAAGCAGCCAAGAAGATGCTCGAGGACGCAGGCGTCAAGGACCTGTCGATGAAGCTCTGGGCAATGCCGGTTTCGCGTCCGTACATGCTGAACGCTCGCCGCGCAGCTGAACTGATGCAGTCGGACTTCGCCAAGGTCGGCGTCAAGGTCGAGATCGTCTCTTACGAATGGGCCGAATACCTCGACAAGTCCAAGGCGAAGGATCGTGACGGTGCCGTCATCCTCGGCTGGACCGGCGACAACGGCGACCCGGACAACTTCCTCGACACGCTTCTCGGCTGCAATGCTGTCGGCGGCAACAACCGTGCGCAGTGGTGCAACCAGGAATTCGACACCCTCGTGAAGAAGGCGAAGGAAACCTCGGATATCGCCGAGCGCACCAAGCTCTACGAAGAGGCCCAGGCCGTCTTCAAGCGCGAGGCGCCGTGGGCGACGATCGACCACTCGCTCTCCGTCGTGCCGATGCGCAAGAATGTCGAGGGCTTCGTTCAGAGCCCGCTCGGCGATTTTGCCTTCGACGGCGTGGACATCACCGAGTAATTTAGTTAACTGATCCTTAAGGGGGCGTTTGCCAAGGGCAAGCGCCCCTCTTTGCATCCACTATAGCGACCCGAGTTCCTCCTGGAGCGCAAAAGGTCGCTGTGGCATTTCGACTTGCTGTATGCTTCGCCGTTAAGTGGGAAAGCATGCAGTGGTGCCAGCGGCGGGATACAATGCCGCGGCAACATGGCGCGGGGTTTAACATGTTCCGATTTCTCTTGGGGCGATTGGCTGTCCTGATACCGACCTTCGTCGGGGTCTCCATCATCGCCTTCTCCTTCATTCGCCTGCTTCCGGGCGATCCGGTGGCGCTGCTTTCGGGCGAGCGCGTCATGTCGCCGGAGCGGCATGCTGAAATTTCACATGCGCTCGGTTTCGACCGACCGATCGTGGTCCAGTACCTCGACTATCTCTGGGGCGTGCTCCACGGGGATTTCGGTACTTCGATCGTGACCAAGAAGCCGGTCATCGACCAGTTCTTCGAGCTGTTCCCGGCGACCGTCGAGCTTTCGCTCTGCGCGATCCTGTTTGCGATCATCCTCGGCATTCCGGCCGGCGTGATTGCGGCGATCAAGCGCGGCTCGGCCATCGACCAGGCGATGATGGGCACCGCACTCGTCGGCTTCTCCATGCCGATCTTCTGGTGGGGCCTGCTGCTCATCATGCTGGTCTCCGGCATGCTGCAGTGGACGCCGGTCTCGGGCCGTATCTCGCTGATGTACTTCTTCCCGCCGGTTACCGGTTTCATGCTGATCGACTCGCTGCTGTCCGGCCAGGCCGGCGCCTTCAAGTCGGCGGTCAGCCACCTGATCCTGCCGACGATCGTGCTTGGCACCATTCCGCTTGCGGTCATCGCGCGCCAGACGCGCTCGGCGATGCTTGAAGTCCTCTCTGAAGATTACGTCCGCACGGCGCGCGCCAAGGGTCTTTCGACCTTCCGCGTCGTTGGCGTCCATGCGCTGCGCAACGCGTTGATTCCGGTGGTTACCACCATCGGTCTGCAGGTGGGCGTCATGCTCGCCGGCGCGATCCTGACGGAGACGATCTTCTCGTGGCCGGGTATCGGCAAGTGGATGGTGGATTCGGTGTCGCGTCGTGACTACGCCGTCATCCAGGGGGGCCTGCTGGTCATCGCTGCGGTGATCATGGTGGTCAATCTCATCGTCGACCTGCTCTACGGTCTGATCAATCCGCGTATCCGGCACTAAGGAGGGCGTCATGTCTCAAGCTGCTGCAACAAGCGCCGTTTCGACCGATCCGTCCCGCCGGGCGCGACTGGCCGAGTTCTGGTATTATTTCTCCGAGAACCGCGGCGCCGTCATCGGCCTCGTGTTCTTCCTGCTCCTCGTTCTGCTGGCGGTCTTTGCGCCGTGGATCGCGCCCCATGATCCGGTGGCGCAGTACCGTGATGCGGTTCTGGTTCCGCCGGTCTGGCAGGAGGGCGGCCGCGCCGGCTACCTGCTCGGTACCGACGCCGTCGGCCGCGACATGCTGTCCCGTCTGATCTACGGCACGCGCTTCTCGCTGTTCGTCGGCGTCATCGTGACGACGCTGTCGCTGGTTGGGGGCATCGCTCTCGGCGTCATCGCCGGCTACTTCCGCGGCTGGGTCGATACCGTCATCATGCGCGTGATGGACATCATCCTCGCCTTCCCGTCGCTGCTGCTCGCCCTGGTGCTTGTGGCTGTTCTCGGACCGGGCCTCGTCAACGCCATGATCGCGATCGCGCTCGTCTTCCAGCCGCACTTCGTGCGCCTGACGCGCGCGGCCGTCATGAGCGAAAAGACCCGCGACTATGTCGTCGCCGCCAAGGTGGCCGGTGCCGGTCATGGTCGCCTGATGTTCAAGACGATCCTGCCCAACTGCATGGCGCCGCTGATCGTCCAGGCGACGCTCTCCTTCTCGAGCGCCATTCTCGACGCTGCGGCCCTCGGCTTTCTCGGCATGGGCGCCCAACCGCCGACACCGGAATGGGGCACGATGCTCGCCGAAGCCCGCGAGTTCATCAGCAGCCACTGGTGGGTGGTCACGCTTCCGGGTATCGCGATCCTGATCACGGTGCTGGCAATCAACCTGATGGGTGACGGCCTGCGCGATGCTCTCGATCCCAAGCTGAAGAGGTCCTGATCATGGCGCTTCTCGAAATCGAAAACCTGGTCGTCGAATTCCAGACGGCCGCCGGTCCCTTCCGCGCCGTCAACGGCGTCTCCATGAAGGTCCACGAACGCGAGGTTCTGGCGATCGTCGGCGAGAGCGGCTCGGGCAAGTCCGTGTCGATGCTGGCCGCCATGGGACTTCTGCCCTGGACGGCGAAGGTCACGGCCGACAAGCTCACCTTCAACGGCCGCGACCTCTTGGGCATGTCGGCGAACGAGCGACGCAAGATCATCGGCAAGGATATTGCCATGATCTTCCAGGAGCCGATCGCCAGCCTCAACCCGTGCTTCACCGTCGGCTTCCAGATCGAGGAAGTGCTGCGCATCCACATGGGTCTCGACAAGGCCGGCCGCCGCAAGCGCGCCATCGAACTGTTCGAGGCGGTCGGCATTCCCGATCCGGCCGAGCGGCTCGGTCACTTCCCGCATCAGATGTCGGGCGGCCAGTGCCAGCGTGTGATGATCGCGATCGCGATCGCCTGCAACCCGAAGCTTCTGATCGCCGACGAGCCGACCACCGCGCTCGACGTGACGATCCAGAAGCAGATCCTCGACCTGCTGATGAAGCTGCAGGCCGAGCACAAGATGGGCCTGATCATGATCACGCACAACATGGGCGTGGTCGCGGAGACCGCCGACCGGGTGGTCGTGCAGTACAAGGGCCGCAAGATGGAAGAGGCCGACGTGCTGACGCTCTTCGAAAATCCGAAGAGCAACTATACCCGCGCACTTCTGGCGGCTTTGCCGGACAACGCGACCGGCGATCGTCTGCCGACGATCTCCGAACTCTTCGTCGATGAAGGAGCGGCCCAATGAGCGTGATCCTTGAAGCGCGCAACCTGGTGCGCGACTACCATATCCCCGGCGGCCTTATAAAGAAGGCAAAGACCGTTCATGCCTTGAAGGGCGTGAGCTTCAGCGTCGAACAGGGCAAGACGCTGGCGATCGTCGGCGAGAGCGGCTGCGGCAAGTCCACGCTTGGCCGCATCCTCACTCTGATCGACCCGGCGACCTCGGGCGAGCTGTTGATCGAAGGCAAGAAGATCGACATCGCCAAGGGCGACATGACGCCGGAGATGCGCCGCAAGGTGCAGATCGTCTTCCAGAACCCTTACGGCTCGCTCAACCCGCGTCAGAAGATCGGCGACATCCTGATGGAGCCGCTGGTCATCAATACCGATACGCCCGCCGACGAGCGTCGCGATCGGGCGATGACGATGTTGAAGAAGGTCGGTCTCACCGACCTGCACTTCAACCGCTACCCGCACATGTTCTCCGGTGGCCAGCGCCAGCGTATCGCCATTGCGCGCGCGCTGATGCTGAACCCGAAGCTGCTGGTGCTCGACGAGCCGGTATCGGCGCTCGACCTTTCGGTTCAGGCACAGGTCTTGAACCTGCTCGCCGATCTGCAGGACGAGCTCAAGCTGACCTACGTCTTCATCAGCCATGACCTCTCGGTCGTGCGTTACATCGCCGACGACGTCATGGTGATGTATTTCGGCGAAGCCGTCGAATATGGCAGCCGTGACGAGGTCTTCGCCGATCCGAAACACAGCTATACCAGGACGCTGTTTGCCGCGACGCCGCGTGCGGACGTGGAGAGCATCAAGGCACGATTGGCGAAGAAGAAGCAGGCGGCCTGATCCATCACCGCTGATTTTCGCCGAGGAAACAAGAGAAGCCGGGCAGCCACTGCCCGGCTTCTTTGACATCAAGACACGATGGTGTAGAGGTGTCGCGCCGCCTTCACTTCTCGCCTCTGGGCGGCGGGCAGCCGCTTTTCGGCCGGACGACCGTTCGGCCCAACCTCAGGAACACGATCATGGAAATCAAGCGTTTCGAAACCGGCCCCCGTATGAGCCAGGCCGTGGTCTACAACAACACCGTTTACCTCGCCGGCCAGGTCGGTAACGCCGGTGACGATGTCGTGACGCAGACGAAGCAGGCGCTTGCCGAAGTCGACCGTCTTCTGGCGCTCGCCGGCACCGACAAGACCCGCATCCTCTCGGCCACCATCTGGCTTGCCGACATGGCCGATTTCCCGAAGATGAACTCCGTCTGGGATGCCTGGGCTCCGCAGGGCCATACCCCCGCGCGCGCTACCGGCGAAGCCAAGCTTGCGACCCCGGAATACCTCGTCGAGGTCATCGTCGTCGCTGCCGCCTAAGCCCTGCGGTACGGGCTTTTCCGCATCACGCTTTCAGCGCCGTCGGACCTCCTGTCCGGCGGCGTTTTTCGTGGCGCCGCTTGGGTCGCGCAGGGAACCAATTGGCGAGCCCGCACGTTATCGTCCGAACCAAGAATCTGGCCAAAAAACCGGGCCAACCTTTGGGAGGACTGTCTATGCTCTATTGGCTACCACGGGTCTGTGTCCTTCTTTTCGCGGGCGTCCTGATCGCTTTCGGTCTCATTCCGGACACCGCTGCGGGTGTCGCTAACACCTTGCTCGTCATCATTCTCGGCCTCGGTCTGCTCTCGCTGACCCTGCATATCTTTCCACCGGAACGTCATTGATCGAGCGCGATCCAGGCGGCGTGCCGCAATCTGAGGCGAAGCCTGCGGCTGGGCAGTTCGATGTCCTGCCCGCAAGACCGGACGGCAGTCGCGCGTCCGTGCCTGAAGGACAGCGAGGCATGCCTGAGGGACAGCGAGGCGTGATCTTGGAAACCTTGCGGCGAGCCGGTGCTTCACACGAGTACAAGCGCGCAAGACGCATTGTCGAAGAGGAGGCGGCCGTTGCGACGGCGGCGCCGTCGACCGCGCCGCGGCGTGACGGTATCGATCTGATGGTTGCCTGGAGCATCGTCGGCCTCTTCGTCATTGCCGGGTCCGCTGCCATCTACACCATGGAGACGATCCTGCTGCCCATCACGCTCGCGATCGTTGTCGGTATCGTTCTCGGGCGCACGGCTGACGCACTGGCGCGCTATGGTTTGCCGCCGATCTTCGGCGGCCTGCTGCTGGCGATGATTTTCGTGATCGGTCTGTCCTTCCTCGTCAACGCATTGCTCGGCCCGCTGACGGCACTCGCCTCCGAAGCGCCGAAGCTTGCCGAGGGCGTCGTGGCGCGCATCATGCCCTTTGTCGACCGGTTTGAGTGGTTGCGGCTGGCGGTCGCGCGGAGCGTAGGGAACGATGCGATTGCCGATACCGTTATGAAGAACGCCGGCCCGATGCTCGCTGCCACCGTCGGGGGACTGACACCGGCCCTCGTACAGACTTTGATCTTTCTCGCAGCGCTCGGTTTGTTTCTGCTTGGCCGGCTGGAACTGCGCAAAGCCATCATTCTCGCCTTTGCCGGCCGCGAGCAGCGCCTCAGCGCCATCCGCATCATGAATGCCATTGAAGATGCACTGGCGCGGTACTTCTCCATCGCCAGCCTGATCTATCTGGCACTCGGAACTGTGACGATGGTCATCGCACTCGTCGGTGGCCTCGCCATGCCGCCGCTCTGGGGCCTGTTTGCTTTTGTCTCAAGCTTCATTCCCTATCTCGGCGTGACGGTGATGACGCTGAGCCTTGTCGTCGGCGGGCTGATGACGCACGAGGTGCTGTGGCTGGCGCTGGCGCCGGCCGTGGCTTTCTTCGTCGTTCACCTGGCCATGGAAAATCTCGCCATTCCGGCCATCCTCGGCAGTGAACTCGAGGTGAATCCGTTTCTGGTGTTCATTGCGATCGTCTTCTGGACCTGGATGTGGGGCGCGGTCGGCGCCATGCTGGCGCTGCCGCTTTCTCTCATCGTCCTTGCAATCGTCGAAGAAATCCGTGAGCAGCCGCCGGAACGGCAACTGCCTGGCTGAAGGGGAAAGATCAGCGCCGAGCCGAGCGGGCGTGCTCGTCGAAGAACAACGCCTGGCTGATCAGAGCCTTCACCATGTCCGGATTGAACGGCTTGGTCACGAGGAAGGCCGGTTCCGGCCGCTTGCCAGTGAGCAGTCGCTCGGGGAAGGCGGTGATGAAGATCACCGGCACCGTCGCCTGCGTGAGGATTTCGTTGACGGCATCGATGCCCGAGCTGCCATCGGCGAGCTGGATGTCGGCGAGCACCATCCTCGGGGATGTCTTGCGATAGAGATCCAGCGCCTCCGTATGGGTGCGGGCGATGCCCGTGACCCTGTGGCCGAGGCTTGTCACCATGTCTTCGATGTCGAGCGCGATCAGCGGCTCGTCCTCGATGATCAGCACATCGGTTGCGACCTGGCGTGAGATGTCTTCCGAGGCAACCGTCAAGAGCTTCGAAAATTCGCCTTGGCTCAGACCCATGATCTCCGCCGCATCGGCGATCGAGAAGCCTTCGACCGAGACGAGCAGGAAGGCTTGGCGCGGCGCAGGCGCGATCAGCGACAGGTTCGCGGCCGCCTGTTGTTCCCAGGCAAAGGGCGAGGCGTTTTCCGTCCGATCAATCGAAATCTTCTCGAACTGCGAGCAGAATAGCTTGTAGAGGCTGATTCGATCGTTCGACGTATCCGGGAAGAGGCCGATGTCTTCGATGAGGGCTTCGAGAACGGCGGCCACATATCCGTCACCCGCGGCCTGCGAACCGGTGACGGCGCGGGCGTAGCGGCGCAGGAAGGGCAGGTGTGGCGCGATCCGGGTCGAAAGGGACATCAACGACTTCCTTAGGTGCAATACGATTCGTTTGTTTTCTGAGGATAGGGGACATCTGGCGGAATACGTGAATGGTTTTGAACACGTTTTTCGGCCTAGAGCAAATCCGGCACACTCGCCAGGCGGTCTTCTGTGCGGATGGTTGGAAAACAACGGAAAGGCCGCAAGCGGCGGTAGATGCGGAACATGGACGACGGGACCGAAAGTGGGGAAGGGCGGGGCGGAGGACCGGGTGTGGCCGCGGAAAATTCGGATGCCCACGGGCTGATCGGCGCCAGATTGAAGGCGCTCTATCAAGCGCTGGAACAGGAGCCGGTTCCTGAGCTCTTCGTCGATCTGCTTGAAAAGCTGGAGAAAGCGGAAGCGGCGGCGGCTGAGCGCGGGCCTTGAGCCTAACCCGCCTTAACGGAAGAAACGGGCCAAGGCCCGTTTCTCCATTGTTCGTGCCGATCAGCAGGCGGCCTCATAGCGGCGGCCGTAGCGGTCGCGATAGATGCAGCGGCCCGGTTCGTTGGCATTCCCGATGAGTGCACCGGCAACGCCGCCGATCGCTGCGCCCACGGCAGCACCTCTGACATTGCCCGTTGCTGCGCCGCCGACAATGGCGCCACCGGTTGCGCCGATTGCCGCACCCTTTTCTGTTTGCGTGCAGGCGGCCAGCGGGAGAATGAGGCTTGCTACGATCAGTATCTTCTTCATGACGCGTTCCTATCCGGTTGCTCTGTTGAACATAGAATCGGTTACTTGAAATTGATTTGTCGGGACTGATGACGAACAGAATGACGACAATGAGGCATCTGTCGCACCCGGTGCCGCGTCATTGGCCAGCTTTGACTTGCTCGCAATGGGCGAGCTACGTGTGGTGTGTCCTTGCCTCCCAGCATCTCCTCCATCGCTCGGCCGCAGTCGCAGCACTTGTTATCGTTGCGAAAACGACGACTGCTGCGTTTTGTTCCATAGCCGCCGGTCCGGCATAGCATCTCTCGCCGGCAGCGACGGCTGCCGGAACGGCGTCCATGCGCATCTGAAGCGCGAGGCATGGGCGCGGCGAACGCGCTACGTGGGCAAAGGTTCCAACAAAAATTAGATCTCGTCCGGTGGAACAGGAGGGCAGTCGTCCCCGTTTGCCGTTCTCAAGTTTGACGTTGGGGAGCATGCCCATGGAACACATAGCTGCCATCATGGTCCTGGTCGGCTGCATGCAGGCCACGGACGCCTGCCGCGAGGTGCCGGCGCCGACCGAGGCGTTCGAAACCGTAGACGAATGCCGCGAACTGCTTTCGCCGGCGATCAAGGCGACCGCCGGGGCCTTCAAGCACGCCTATGGTGCCTGCGCCGAGGTTGACCCGGCTCTGCTTGTCGAGGACGCGACCATCGAATGGCACGTCACTCCTGCGGGCCGCTTGCAGGTCAAGGTGCAGGTCGATGATGGCAGTTACACGGTTGCCGCGCGCCACGACAGCCATGCGAAGACCCGCAACTGAGTTCACGGGCCGCGCGTGTGGCGGCCCATCAAACCGAAAGGCAAAGCAATGAATTGGGATATCGTCGAAGGCAAATGGCATGAACTGAAAGGCAAGGTGCAGGCGCAATGGGGCAAGCTCACCAACGACGATCTCGACGTCATCGATGGTCGTCGGCAGGAGCTTGCGGGGCGTATTCAGGCCCGCTACGGGGTCGCACGCGACGAGGCGGAGCGTCAGATCGACGAGTGGATGTCACGGCGCTAGGAAAAGGGTCGACACAAGCTCGGCAACCAGAGGCGCGTAAAGTTGCAAACAGAAGAAGACAGGCGATGACATAAGAAAAACCGCCCGGCCCTGGCCGCGGCGGCTTTTCAATTGTCTTGCGGAAGCTTGGTTATTTCTTCTGTGCCATCCGTTCGCGCCGGCGAAGTTCTTCGAGAAGATGTTCGAGTTTCGCACTCTGATCTTCGCTGCTATTGACGTAAAGATCGCGCATCGTCTTACCGATGTGAAGATTGCCAGCCTGGAGATCTTTTCTCTCCCGACCCGCTGCAACCGCCGTTTTCCAGATATGTGCTATCGGCATCTTCATTTCGACCCTGCATATTCCATGGAGGAGGAACGTCAGAGTATCTCGAATGTTCCGGGCATTTCCGGTACAAACCGTCTCGATTTGGGACTCTTTTGTCTATCATGGTAAATGAATGGTTAATGTCCGTGGGAATGAAGATTTTCTCAGAGCGCATTTCATAAGATATTTGGAACAAAGTGATAGTTGTGGCGTTTGCTTTGCAGTAATCCTGGCAAGGAGAATTGCTATGTTATACTATGCGCTTGTCTTCCTCGTTGTGGCAATCATAGCGGGTGTACTTGGTTTCGGTGGCGTTGCGGGTACCTCGGCGGGTATCGCGCAGGTCCTTTTCTTCCTCTTCCTCGTCTTCCTGGTGATTTCGCTGGTCGCGGGCCTGGTGCGTCGAGGCTGACGGGAGCGGTCGCAAACGCAAGGTAGTTGGACATGGGCGGCGGCAACGTCGCCCTTCTTGCATCCGCAGGTCCGCTCCGTCGGCTCGCCTTGCTTGCCCTTGCAGGCCCGCTTGGCTATTGATGCCGATACCGCCGCTTTTGCCTTGAGGATACCGAAGATCATGAAATCGCTGGAACTGCTCGTCGAGCAGATCATCCTCTCCAGCCGCTCGCTGAAGAAGAAATGACGTTGGCGCCGTGGCTCGAGCAAAGCCGCGGCTTGTCTTGATCGGAAAACGGGGCAGCTGCAAATGAAGACTGACGTAGTGGTTCTCGGCGCCGGCATCGTCGGTATCTCCACCGCCATCCATCTGGCGCGGCGCGGCAAGTCGGTGGTGCTTCTCGACCGTCGCGGCGCCGGCGAGGAAACCTCCTACGGCAATGCGGGGCTGATCCAGCGCGAGGGTGTGTTTCCCTATGGCTTCCCGCATGATTTCGGCGCGCTCTTCCGTTACGCGCTGAACAACACGATCGACGCGTCCTATCATTTCCGGGCCTTGCCGGGGCTGGTGCCGTTCCTGGCGCGGTACTGGTGGCATTCGGGCTTTACCCAGCACCAACGCATCGCCCATCTCTATGCGCCGCTGATCGAGCATTCGATCAGCGAACATCAGGACCTGATCGCGGCGTCAGGCGCGGGCGAACTCATCCGTAAAGACGGCTGGATGAAGGTGTTCCGCACCGAGAAGCAACGGGATGCCGCCTACAAGGAGGCGGAAAAGCTTTCGGCCGGCTTCGGCGTCAATCATCAGAAACTGTCTTCAAGCGAACTGAAGACGATAGAACCGTCCATCAGGGCCGATCTCGTCGGTGGCCTGCGCTGGAGCGATCCCTGGTCGATCCGCGACCCGCACAGCCTCAACAAGGCCTATCTCGCCTATTTCCAATCGCTCGGCGGGCGCCTGGTGTCCGGCGACGCAGCCACGACCGAACATGTGCTCGAAGGTCCCGGCTGGCGCGTGGCGAGCGCTGGAACAATCCGGAGCCGGAGATCGTGCTCGCGGTCTGCTCCAGAGGCCAGGTCAAGGGCGCAACACTCGGCAACGACGTCAACCTGCGCGACATTGAGGGCCGCTCCGCGCTGCTTCTCGGCAAGGCTAAGGACAACAATGCCTCCTGCGCCATCGGCCCCTTCATTCGCCTGTTCGACGAAACCTACACGATCGACGATGTCCGCAAGGCCGAGCTCACCCTGCTTGTCGAAGGGGAGGACGGCTACCGGCTCACCGGCCGAAGCTCGATGGCGGAGATCAGCCGCGATCCGCTCGATCTCGTCGCCCAGACCATCGGTCCGCACCACCAATATCCCGATGGCGTCATGCTGTTCATGGGCACGCTCTTTGCCCCTGTCGAAGACCGCGACGAACCCGGCCAGGGTTTTACCCACAAGCTTGGCGACGTGGTGACGATTGCCAATGCCGAACTCGGCCGGCTGACCAACACCGTCAGGCTTTCGACGGAATGCGCGCCCTGGAATTTCGGTGCTGCGGCGCTGATGCGCAACCTCGCGGGACGCGGCCTGCTTTAGCGCGACCGGCCGCTTCCGTTGCCCGACCTATTCCGGTCTCGGGCGGCTATGTCATCTTCCGCATGACCCAGAGAGCGCGGCCGGGGTGGGCGATGTCGGGCACGACTTGAAGCCGCGCATCGTCCTTCAGCCGTTCTGCCTCTGCGGCGTCGAGAAACAGGATCTGCCGATCGGTTTCGTTCGCGTTTGGCGTAATCCACCAGCGCCGATCCTCGCAACAAAGACCGGCTTCCGGATTTTCCTGGATATACTCGATCGCATATTCGGCGTCCGTCTTTCTGCCAGCATCGAACATGGGCCGTCCTCCGCCTGTGATCGCTTGCAAGTGAGCTATTATGCGCCTGCTGCGGAGCTTTGGGCAGCCCGGAAGTGTTCTCCCGCCAATCGCCTCATGCGCCGCACCAGTCTCCGGCGCTTCAACGTCGGCCTTTCCATCCGCCCGGCAGGCGCATAGGCTCGCGAGCCTGAGTTGTCCCTATGTTCTTGGAGTTCCCGTTCCATGCGTGACCTGCACCTGCCTGGCCGCTCCGTCGTCATGGGCCGGCATGGCGCCGCCGCCACGTCGCACGCCCTTGCCACGCTCGCCGCCATCGAGATTCTGCGTCGGGGCGGCAATGCCGCTGACGCCGCGATTGCCGCCTGCGCCGTGCAATGCGTGGTCGAGCCGGGCTCGACCGGCATCGGCGGCGACAATTTCGTTCTCTTCGCCCCCGCCGGCACCAATCTCGCCGATGGCGGTCGGGTCTATGGCCTCAACGGTTCGGGCCGTGCGCCCGAGGGCCTTACCGCAGAACACCTGCTGAAACAGGGACTGAACGAGATCCCGCTCACCTCGGTGCACGCCGTCACCATCCCCGGCGCGGTCGATGCTTGGAGCAAGCTGAACCGGCGTTTCGGTTCCATGCCGCTCGGTGAACTGCTGCAGCCCGCCATCCGCCACGCGGAGGAGGGATTTGCGGTCACCGAAAGGGTCGCCGTCGATTGGAACCGCAACGAAGACAAGCTGAAGGCGGACCCCAACAGCGCCCGCATGTGGTTGAAGGACGGTCGCGCCCTGCGGACCGGTGAGGTCTTCCGCCAGCCCGAGCACGCGAAAGTCCTGCGGGAGATCGCCGCCAAGGGCCGCGATGGTTTCTATTCAGGCTGGGTCGCCGAGGACATGGTGGGCTACCTGCGCAGCCTCGGCGGCATGCACGCGCTCGACGATTTCGCCACGCAGGAGGCCTTCTGGGTCGATCCGATTTCTACGACCTATCGCGGCATAGAACTTCTGGAAATCCCGCCAAGCGGAGTCGGCATTACCACCTTGCTGATACTCAATATCCTGAGCGGCTTCGATCTGAAGAAATACGATCCGGTCGGCGTCGAGCGTTTCCATATCGAAGCCGAGGCGACGAGGCTGGCCTTCCAGGCGCGTGACAGGTATGTCGCCGACCCCGACTTTGCCGATGTGCCGGTACAAAAGCTGCTTTCGGCCGCCTTTGCCGACGAGCTGCGCGACCGCATCGACCTGAAGAAGGCCATGCCGGTGGTTGGTCCAGCCGGTGCCACCACCTATCGCGACACGGTCTACATCAGCGTCGTCGACGAAAAGGGCAACGCCTGTTCCTTCATCAATTCGCTGTTCTGGCCTTACGGCACGGGCATCAGCAGCCCGAAGACCGGCGTTCTGCTGCAAAACCGCGGTGTCGGCTTTCGCGTTGATCCTGCGCACCCCAATTGCGTGGGACCGCGCAAACGCCCGCTGCACACGATCATCCCGGCGATGGCGATGAAGGATGGCAAGCCGTGGCTCTCCTTCGGGGTGATGGGCGGCGGCTTCCAACCGGTTGGGCAGAGCCACGTGCTGACCAACATCGTCGATTTCGGCATGAACGTGCAGGAAGCGATCGACTGCGCCCGCGGCTTCCACCAGATGGGCCGCTTCGAGGCAGAACGCGGCATCCGCGAGGACGTGCTGAAAGGGCTCGCCGCATTCGGCCACGAGATCAAGATGGCCGAGATGCCGCACGGCGGCGGCCAGGCGATCCTGATCGATTCGGTCAACGGCGTGTTGCAGGCGGGCTCGGATCCGCGCAAGGACGGCTGCGCCCTGGCTTTCTAGGCTTGGCAGCCAGCAGTTCGGAAGATCGCGTGCGGCAAGGCGCGATGCCGCTGGGCCGCGGGCACTCGTTTCGCCGTAAATTTGGTTCAATTGCAGGAAGAGTTTGGCTGGGGAACCTGGATTCGAACCAGGACTAACGGAGTCAGAGTCCGCTGGTCTACCGTTAACCTATTCCCCAAGGTCGCTGGCGGGCGCTGCCCGTCGCGTCGGTGTGGCGGGCTTATAAACAAAAGCGCGGCCAATGCAAATACCTTTTGCCAAAAAAATGCGATCTCGATGTGGCGGCCGGATTTTTGCACCGATTTGCCGGTGCCGACGGTACGTCGTGGTGCCGCGCATTTGCGGCCGGGCGGCGGCGGTGAGTACGATTGCGAGGGGTGTAGATCGCCATCGTCGTCCGCAGTGTGGACCGTATCCGGCCTTAGCCCTTGGCGGCGCAGTCAAAAACAGTTTGGCGAATGGGGCTTGCGCTGGTACAGTCGCGCCAACGAAAAATCGAGAGAGCGCCTTGAGCGGCCCTTGGGCTTGCGCGGCGCCATGGTTGAGACAAGTGAAAGACCCCGATCACGGCGAAAAGCCGTCCGAATCCGGGGCGTCGGCAGCAGGCCGCAGTGATGGATCGAAGCTCGGTCCGCGCAACGGCAAGGGCAAGCGGAAACGACGCAAGTCGTCTGCTTCGCCGTCTGCAATTGCCAGCCAGCCCGGCACTGCCGGCATGGCAGGGCGTCCCGCAGGAGAGAACGAGGCGGAACCGGCGCGCAAGCGCAAACGGCGTCGTCGTTCGAAATCCGCAAAACAACAGGCCGCAGTCGCGTCCGCGCCGCAGGGCGGCAGCGCGCAACTCGTTGAGTCGTCGCTCGGCGAGCGCAAGGGCCACAAGCGCAGCAAGAAGGCGCGGCATCGCCGTGGGCTCCAGGGGCGTCCGCTCACGAGCGGCGAGCGCCAGCCGGCCCAGCAAAGGGCTACCGATGGCGGCAATGGGCGATCGGGGCCCTCCGCCTCCAACGGGCAGACGGCGTCACAGCAGCGGCCGGGCCAGCGCGCCGATCAACCGCGCGCGCCCTATGTTGCCGACAGCGAACCGCCGGCGCCGCTTTATGCCGCGCTTGACCTCGGCACCAACAATTGCCGGCTTTTGATCGCTCAGCCGACGCGCCCCGGCCAGTTCCGGGTGGTCGACGCCTTTTCGCGCATCGTTCGCCTGGGCGAGGGGCTCGGTGCCAGCGGCCGGTTGTCAGACGAGGCGATGGAGCGCGCGGTCGAAGCGTTGAAGATCTGCGCCTCGAAGCTCGGTGCCCGCACGATTCGCCGCAGCCGCCTGATCGCGACGGAGGCCGCGCGCGCCGCCGAAAACGGCGAAAGCTTCCTTGAGCGGGTGGCGCGGGAGACCGGCCTTGATCTCGAGATCATCAACCGCGAAACCGAAGCGCGGCTTGCCGTCTCCGGCTGCTCGTCGCTCGTCGATCGCGAGACCCGTTCGGTCGTGCTCTTCGATATCGGCGGCGGCTCGTCCGAGATCGCCGTCATCCGCATCGGCGATTCCAGGTCGAACCGGCTTGCCAATCACATCACCCACTGGACCTCGCTGCCGGTCGGCGTCGTCACGCTCTCCGAGCGCCATGGCGGCCAGCACGTGACGCCGGCAAGCTTCGAGGCGATGGTGCAGGAGGTGGAGGGCATGCTCTCCCGCTTCGACAGCCCACCGGTCGAGGCGCTGGCAAACGGCGCCTCCGGCAGCGGCTTCCACCTGATCGGCACATCCGGCACGGTCACGACACTTGCCGGCGTGCATCTCGACCTGCCGCGCTACGATCGCCGCCGCGTCGATGGCCTGTGGCTCACCGATGACGAAGTCTCCGCCATGCAGGCGCGCCTGCTCTCCTGGGATTTCAATGCGCGTGCCGCCAATCCCTGCATCGGTCCGGATCGTGCCGACCTGGTGCTGGCCGGCTGTGCGATCCTCGAAGCGATCCGCCGCCGCTGGCCGTCGACGCGCATGCGTGTCGCCGATCGCGGCCTGCGCGAAGGGCTGCTCACCGATATGATGGCGGACGACGGAGCCTGGCGCCGCTCGCGGCCGCGCCGTCACCAGCGCGGCGCCAACGCCGGCAGCCAGGAAGGAAACAAGGCATGACGAAACCCCCTGTTGGCGGCAACCGCAGCGGCCGCAAGCTTGGCCAGAAGGTCAAGAAGGGCAAGCTCAAGGCATCCTCCCGCCGCTGGCTGGAGCGCCACATCAACGATCCCTATGTGCAGCGCGCCCAGCTCGAGGGCTATCGCGCCCGTGCGGCGTTCAAGCTTTTGGAGATCGACGAGAAGCACAAGATCCTGAACGGCGCTCGCCGCATCATCGACCTCGGTGCCGCCCCCGGAAGCTGGACGCAGATCGCCGCCAAGGTCACCAATTCGACCGATGCCGATCCCCGCGTTGCGGCGATCGACTTCCTCGAAGTGGACCCGATCCCGGGCGTGCGTATTCTGCAGATGGACTTCCTCGACCCTGAAGCGCCGGAAAAGCTCAAGGAAGCGATCGGCGGTACGCCGGATCTGGTGATTTCGGACATGGCGGCACCGACGACCGGACACCGCCAGACCGACCACCTGCGCACCATGCATCTCTGCGAGGTCGCCGCCTATTTCGCCGTCGACGTGCTTGCCGAGGGCGGGCATTTCCTGGCGAAGACCTTCCAGGGCGGCACGGAGCGCGAACTGCTCAATATGCTCAAGCAGAATTTCCGTCAGGTCATCCATGTGAAGCCGGCATCGTCGCGGTCCGAATCGGTCGAAATGTTCCTGCTCGCCAAGGGCTTCAAGGGGCGCCAGAAGGCCGCCAGCGAGACGGAAGCCGAAGACGAGGCGGCGGAATAGCATGCTGCTCTACGTGACCGTTGGCACCAACGATCTCGAACGCGCCGGCGCGTTCTATGACGCGGTGCTGCCAGCGCTCGGCTATCACCGTCAGCGGCAGGACGAAACCGAAATCGGCTATGGTGCTGCGGGCGACCGCATCCGCTTCTGGGTGGTGACGCCCTTCAACCGCGCGCCCGCCACCTACGGCAACGGCGTGAGCATCGCGTTTGACGCCGAGACGCGCTCAGCCGTCGATGCCTTCCACGCGGCAGCCCTTGCCAATGGCGGCACGGACGAGGGTGCGCCGGGGCTGCGCCCGTTCCACGCGAACTTCTACGGCACGTGGGTTCGCGATCTCGACGGCAACAAGATCGCCGCCGTGTGCGAGCGCCCTGAATAAACTCGCTATGGCGCCGTCCTTTCGGACGGAAAATCGCCGCGCGTTTCCCTGAAATATCCTTACTTCCCCGCGGCCGACTCGACTTCGCGCACTGGTAGCCGGTGCCCGGAAACCGAGGCGCCGGCGTTCTTCGCCATGGTCAGGAACGGGATCGCCGCGATCAGGTTGGCGCCGGCGATGATCATGAAGGCGGTGTGGAAATCGTCGAGCTGCAGCGGGCCGCCGCTGAGTTTGGTCTCGATTTCCAGGATCGCGCCGGCAACGGCGACGCCGAGCGCCAGGCTGATCTGCTGCAGCACCGCGCTCATCGAGGTCGCCTTGCTGGCGTCCGCATCGTCGATATCGGCGAAGGAAAGCGCGTTGACGCTGGTAAAGAAGAAGGAACGGGCGAAGCCTGCAATCAGCAGGATGGTGATCATCACCAGATAGGGCGTCGCCGGCGTGAAGAAGCCATTGGCGAAGGTGGTAATCGCGGCGAGGATTGCGGCGAGGATCAGGGTCGTACGGAAGCCGGCGAAGGCAAGCACGCGCCGCGCGTAGAACTTGGTGGTAATGGCTCCGACTGCGCCGATGAAGGTGATGAGGCCGGACTGGAACGGGTTGAGCCCGAAGCCCACCTGCAGCATCAAGGGCATCAGGAAAGGCACCGCGCCGACCGAGATGCGAAAGATCGTGCCGCCGATCGAGGCGGCGCGAAAGGCGCTGTCCTTGAAGAGGTTGAGGTCGAGAACCGGTGCCGGATGGCGCCGGGCGTGACGGATGTAGAGCAGGGTCGCGACCGCGCCGACGACCACCGAAGCGATACCGACGATCGGCGGTAGGGCCGGCAGGCTGATCACCGACAGGCCGAAGACGATGCCGGAGGCGGCGATGCCGCCGAGCAGGAAACCGAGAGCGTCGACCGGTGGAGGATCGCGCGGCTCCATTTTGGGCAGATAGATGCCCGAGAGGATGTAGCCGGCGATGCCGACAGGCACGTTGATCAGGAAGATCCAGTGCCAGGAGAAATAGGTGGTGATGAAGCCGCCGAGCGGCGGTCCGGCGAGCGGCCCGACCAGAGCCGGGATCGTCAAAAGCGCCATGGCCGAGACGAGTTCGCTGCGCGGCGTGCCGCGCACCAGCACGAGGCGGGCGACCGGCGTCATCATCGCCCCGCCCATGCCCTGCAGGAAGCGCGAGAAAACGAAGGCGACAAGGCTGTTGGAGATGGCGCAGAAAATGGAACCGGCGATGAAGACGAGGATCGCCGCGCGGAAAATCTTCTTGGCGCCGAAGCGGTCCGCCATCCAGCCGCTAAGCGGAATGAAGATCGCAAGCGACACCATATAGGCGGTCAGCGCCAGCTTGAGCGTGATCGGCCCGACGCCGATGTCGCGGGCGATGGCCGGCAGCGACGTGGAAATCACGGTCGAATCCATCTGCTCCATGAAGAGAGCGACGGCAAGGATCATCGGGACGATACGGTTCATGGAATGTGCTTCGAAGACGGCCAGCGATAGTGAGAAGCTAATGCCGGTGATGGCTTTTGTCGGGGCGAAACCGGTGATTGCGGATCAAAAGCCTGTGATCCCGGCTGGCCTTCGCTGTCAAGACGCTAGTTCTGGCCCAGTTGTCCATGGGGCAACGGGATCCAACAGGGCAACGAAGTGGGATGGACCATGAGTGAGATGTCGATGAAGCGCCGGACCTTGATGGGGGCGGGAACGCTGGGGTGCTGGCTGCGCCATCGTTGATGACGGGCGTTGCGGTGGCTGAGGAAAAGGCGGAAAAGACCGACATGAACGCTAGCCATCCCCCGATCCGATCTCTCAAGCTTGGCGTTTTCAAGCTCGTCGTCGTCAATGACGGCACGCGCGTCACCGAGAAACCGCATGAGATCTATGGCACCAAACAGCCACAGCAGGCGGTTGCGGAACTGCTGCAACAGAACTTTCTGCCGACCGAAGCGCTGGTCAACAGTTTCTCGCCGGTTCTCGTCGATACCGGAACGGATGTCGTGCTCTTCGATACCGGCAGGGGTGAGGGCGGTCGCGAAGCCGGCCTGGGGCGTCTCGTCGAAGGTATCCGCGCCGCCGGCTATGCGCCGGAGCAGGTCTCGGTTGTGGTGGTCACCCATATGCATGGCGATCACATCGGCGGTCTCATGGAGGCCGGCAAGCCGGCTTTCGCCAATGCGCGCTACGTGATGGGCGAAACGGAGTATGCCTTCTGGAAGGATACGGCACGCGCCGGCACGCCGGCGGAAAACGGGTACAAGGCGGTGCTGGAGAAGGTGGTGCCGCTGGCGGAGAAGACGACTTTCATCGGCGACGGCGCCGAGGTCGTACCCGGCATCTCGGCCGTCGCCGCCTTCGGTCATTCGCCGGGTCACATGGTGTTCTGCCTCGATTCCGACGGCAAGGGCATGATGCTGACGGCCGATACCGCCAATCACTATGTGCTGTCGCTGCAGCGCCCCGATTGGGAAGTGCGCTTCGACATGGACAAGGCGAAGGCGGCCGAGACGCGCCGCAGGCTCGATATCTGATCGGTATCGAGCCGGATGACGGGCCGCATCTCGCGAAATTGCTGCTCTGCAACAAATATCGGCCGAAGGCGGGACATTTCCCGGCTTTGGCTATTTTCATCCTGACATATCCGTGTTACGAGCCCTCGCCAACTTCCAAGACACGCTTTGAAGTCGCCCGGTGGACAAATCGCAGCCCGTCCCCGGGGGTTTTCGTTATTTGAAGGGAATTGGCCATGGCGCGCATCATCGAAACGGCAACTGGTCTGGAGGCTCTGACCTTCGACGACGTCCTGCTCCTGCCCGGACATTCCGAAGTCATGCCGGGTCAGACCAATATCGCCACCACCATTGCACAGGACATCGACCTCAACCTGCCGATCCTGTCTTCG
Organism: Ensifer sp. Root278; assembly: GCF_001429285.1. Lineage (GTDB taxonomy): Bacteria > Pseudomonadota > Alphaproteobacteria > Rhizobiales > Rhizobiaceae > Ensifer. Next base: position 349,487 of record NZ_LMJJ01000012.1, on the reverse strand, counting down.
GCGATGGACACGGTGACTGAAGGGCGCCTTGCAATCGCCATGGCACAGGCCGGCGGCATCGGCGTCATCCACCGCAACCTGACGCCTGCGGAGCAGGCCGAAGAGGTTCGGCAGGTCAAGAAGTTCGAAAGCGGCATGGTCGTCAATCCGGTCACGATCGGCCCCGACGCCAAGCTTGCCGATGCGCTCGGCCTCATGAAGCAGCACGGCATTTCCGGCATCCCGGTCGTCGAGAACGGTGGCGCCGGTGGCCAGAAACAGGGTCGTCTCGTCGGCATCCTCACCAACCGTGACGTCCGCTTCGCTTCCGATCCGAACCAGAAGATCCATGAGCTGATGACCCATGAGAACCTGGTCACGGTCAAGGAAAGCGTCGACCAGCAGGAAGCCAAGCGCCTCCTGCACGCGCACCGCATCGAGAAGCTTTTGGTCGTCGACGCCGACGGTCGCTGCGTCGGTCTCATAACCGTCAAGGACATCGAGAAGGCGCAGCTCAACCCGAACGCCTCGAAGGATGCACAAGGGCGCCTTCGTGCCGCCGCCGCCATCTCCGTCGGTGACGATGGTTTTGAGCGTGCGGAGCGTCTGATCGATGCCGGCGTCGACCTGATCGTCGTCGACACCGCCCACGGCCACTCGCAGCGCGTGCTCGACGCCGTCGCCCGCGTCAAGAAGCTCTCCAACTCCGTTCGCATCATGGCGGGCAACGTCGCCACTGCCGCCGGCACCAAGGCGCTGATCGATGCCGGTGCGGATGCGGTCAAGGTCGGCATCGGCCCGGGCTCGATCTGCACCACCCGCATCGTCGCCGGTGTCGGCGTTCCGCAGCTGGCCGCGATCATGAGCGCCGTCGAAGCTGCCCAGGCGGCCGGCATTCCCGTCATCGCCGACGGCGGCATCAAGTTCTCCGGCGACCTTGCCAAGGCGATCGCTGCCGGCGCTTCGGCCGTCATGATCGGCTCGCTTCTTGCCGGTACCGACGAGAGCCCGGGCGAAGTGTTCCTCTACCAGGGCCGCTCCTTCAAGGCCTATCGCGGCATGGGTTCCGTCGGCGCCATGGCCCGCGGCTCGGCGGACCGCTACTTCCAGGCGGAAGTACGCGACACGCTGAAGCTGGTTCCGGAAGGCATCGAAGGCCAGGTTCCCTACAAGGGGCCGGTTGCAGGCGTGCTCCACCAGCTCGCCGGCGGCCTCAAGGCGTCCATGGGCTATGTCGGTGGCCCGACCATCAAGGAATACCAGGAGCGCGCGCAGTTCGTACGTATCTCCGGCGCCGGCCTTCGCGAAAGCCACGCCCATGACGTGACGATCACCCGCGAAAGCCCGAACTATCCGGGCGCGCACTGATCGCGATTGCATTCGAAGGGCGCCGCGTTATCTCGCGGCGCCCTTCGCCTTTTCAGATTAAGTGTTTTTCAGAATAAGCTTTTTTCAGGGAGCAGCGCATGACGGGTTTCGAGATCTTCTGGCCGATCGTGGTCCATGTTTTTCTCGTCTTCTGCCTCTACGCTCTCCTATCCTTCCGCCGGATGAGGCTGGTGCGCGCCGGTAAGGTGCATGCGGCCCAGTTTCGGGAGAACCGTGACGAGCCGGGCGAAAGCCTGGTGGTGAAGAACAGCATCGCCAACCAGTTCGAGCTGCCCGTTCTCTTCTACGTCTGCTGCGTGCTGCTCTACATCACCGAGGCCGACAACATCGTCTCCCTCGCGCTTGCCTGGCTTTTCGTCGTCCTGCGCTACGTGCACGCCTTCGTACATGTCACGAACAACCGCATCCGCTATCGTCGCCCGCTGTTCATGGGGGGCGTCGCGACGCTTTTTGCCATGTGGGTGTGGCTTGCCGTCTGGATGGCGATGAGCTGATCCCGGTTCGCGCCCCAAGCGAATTGGCGCAAATCTGAGACAGTCTGCGCGAACGATCCACGCGCCTTGATGCGTATCAAGTACCCGATGCCGCCTTTGCGGGTAGTCTTTCCGACGTTGGACGACAACGCATCGGAGGAGGACGAGATGACCGCAACGATGAAAGCCGCCGTGGTACGCGAATTCGGCAAGCCGCTGGTAATCGAGGATGTGCCGATACCGGAGCCCGGCCCCGGCCAGGTGCTGATCAAATACGAGGCGACCGGCGTCTGCCATACGGACCTGCACGCCGCAAACGGCGATTGGCCGGTAAAGCCGAAGCCGCCGTTTATCCCCGGACACGAAGGCGTCGGCTATGTCGCCAAGCTTGGCAGCGGCGTCACACACCTGAAGGAGGGCGACCGCGTCGGCGTGCCGTGGCTGCACACGGCGTGCGGCGGATGCACGCCCTGCCGCACCGGCTGGGAAACGCTCTGCGGCAGCCAGCAGAACACCGGCTACTCCGTCAACGGCACCTTTGCCCAGTACGGCCTTGCCGATCCGGATTTTGTCGGGCGTCTGCCGGCAAAGCTGGAATTCGGACCGGCCGCACCGATCCTCTGCGCCGGCGTCACCGTCTATAAGGGCCTAAAGGAAACCGAGGTGCGTCCTGGCGAATGGGCGCTGATTTCCGGCATCGGCGGGCTCGGCCACATGGCGGTGCAATATGCCAAGGCAATGGGCATGCATGTCGCCGCCGTCGATATCTTCCCGGACAAGTTGGCGCTTGCGCGAAAACTCGGTGCCGACCTCGTCGTCGACGCGCGTGACAAGGACGCGGTCGAGCAGGTGCAGAAGGCGACCGGCGGCGTGCATGGCGCACTGGTGACGGCGGTGGCACCCAAGGCGATGGAGCAGGCCTTCAACATGCTGCGCTCCAAGGGGACCATGGCGCTCGTCGGCCTGCCGCCCGGCCAGATGTGCCTGCCGATCTTCGATACGGTGCTGAAGCGCATCACCATCCGCGGCTCGATCGTCGGCACGCGCCAGGATCTAGAAGAATCGCTGGAGTTCGCCGGCGAGGGCAAGGTCGCCTCGCACTTCACCTGGGACAGGATCGAGAACATCAACGCGATCTTCAAGCGCATGGAGGAAGGCAAGATCGACGGTCGGATCGTGCTCGATCTCAACGGCTGATCGGCCAAAACAAAACACGCAGCAGTAACGCAAGTTTGTATGTTCGCAACCGCCCGCCGACCTATTCTGTCGCGGGCGGTTCTGTCTGCCGCCGCGGGAGAACGAACCGAAGGAGGCTGATATGCAGGAACCGACAATCACACAGGCGATGATTGACGCCTATGACGAATATACGCATCTGACCCTCGATCGCCGCCGTTTCATGGAAAAGCTCACCGGACTGGCCGGTTCCGCGGCTGCGGCCGCGGCGATCGCGCCACTGCTTGCTGCCAACGGCGCCAAGGCGGAAATCGTTGCGGCGACCGATACCCGTATCACCGGCGAGGATATCTCTTACCCCGGGGCTGGCGGCGACATGAAGGGTTACCTCGTGCGCCCGGCGGAGGTGAGCGGAAAACTGCCGGCGGTGATCGTCATTCACGAAAATCGCGGGCTCAATCCGCATATCCGCGACGTTGCGCGCCGGATGGCGCTCGAAGGCTTCCTGGCGCTTGCACCGGACTTCCTGTCGCCGCCGGGTGGAACGCCGACGGACGAGGACAAGGCACGCGAGATGATCGGCGCGCTGGATGCGGCAGCAACGACGGCGAATGCAGTTGCGACCGTGGCGTTCCTGGAGGGGCACCAGCAATCGACGGGGAAGGTTGGTGCCATCGGCTTCTGCTGGGGAGGTGGCCTCGTCAACCGGCTTGCTGTCGGCTCGCCCGATCTCAGGGCCGGCGTCGCCTATTACGGCGCGCAGCCCAAGGCGGAGGATGTGCCGAAGATCAAAGCCGCCCTGCTGCTGCACTATGCCGGGCTCGACGAACGCATCAATGCCGGCATCGACGCCTATCAAAAGGCGCTGAAAGACGACGGCAAGGACGCGACGATCTATGTCTATGACGGCGTCAACCATGCCTTCAACAACGACACCTCGGCCGCGCGCTATGACAAGGCTGCCGCCGATCTCGCCTGGGGCCGGACGGTGGAATTCCTGAAGGCCAAGCTCGCCTGAGCGCGTCTTAACTCAGGCGGCCGCCGCCCGGATAATATCGTCGGCGCAGTCGCTGATTGCCGTTGCGAGCGCTTCCATGTCGCGCTCGCGCGGACTGCTGCGCCGCCAGACGAGGCCGATCTCGCGGGCCGGCTCGGGTGCGGCGAAGGGCACGATGCGGATCGAATTGCGTGCGGCCTCGGTCGCAATGGCGATTTCAGGGATCAGCGTCATGCCCATGCCATTGGCAACCATCTGCAGGAGCGTCGTCATCGAGGTCGCGCCGAACGAGACAAGGCGGCGCTTGCCGGCGGTGCTGCAGACGGCGAGCGCCTGGTCGCGCAGGCAATGGCCTTCTTCGAGCAGGAGCAACTGTTCGACATCCACCTGATCTTCGGTCAGCGGCGACATCAGGATGTTTCGCTCGTCGTCCGCCATCGCCATGTAGAAGCGGTCGGAAAAGAGCGGTTTCGTCGACAGCCCGTCGGTTTCGATCGGCAGGGCCGCGACGACGGCGTCGAGCAGGCCCTCGCCGAGATCGGCGACCAACCTTGATGTTACCGATTCCTTCAACTCGATCTCGATCGCCGGATAGACGCGGCGCAGATGCGGCACCAGCCGCGGCACGAGATAGGGCGCAAGCGTCGGGATGACGCCGATGCGGATCCGCCCTTCGAGCGTGCCGGAGCTGGCGCGTGCGCTCTGTTCCAGCATGTCCACGTCGGCGAGGATGGTGCGGGTGCGGGCCAGCACCTCTTCACCCTTGCGAGTGAGGAAAACGCCGCTGCGGCTGCGCTCCACCAGCTTCACCCCCAGGTGGTTTTCCATTTCCATGATCTGGGCGGAGAGCGCCGGCTGGCTGACATGGACCAGTTCGGCGGCCTTGCCGAAGTGGCGAGCAGAGGCAAGCGCCTCGAAATAGCGCATCTGTCGAAGTGTAAGCATGATAAGAAAATCCTATCAATATTTAATTTTTATGCAATTGGAGATTATCGAAGCCCTGTGGGAAAACCCGTCTGGCCAAGGCGTCCGGGCTTTGAGCGCCGCCGGAGTGGTGGCTGGCAGCCCCTCAGGCTGCTTTCGGGCAGATCCTGTCCGATCTCCCGGGCGCGAACCCTTTGACAGGAGGACGCGATGTCAGATCGACCCATATTGACGACGAGCGCCGGAGCGCCGGTGCCCGACAACCAGAATTCCCTGACGGCCGGTCCGCGTGGCGGCGTCATGATGCAGGACTACCAGCTTATCGAAAAGCTGTCGCATCAAAACCGCGAGCGCATTCCCGAGCGCGCGGTGCACGCCAAGGGCTGGGGCGCCTATGGGACGCTGAAGATCACAGGCGATATCTCCAAATACACCAAGGCCAAGGTTCTGCAGCCGGGCACTGAGACCCCGATGCTGGCGCGCTTCTCCACCGTTGCGGGTGAACTCGGCGCCGCCGATGCCGAACGCGACGTGCGCGGTTTCGCGCTGAAGTTCTATACGCCTGAAGGCAACTGGGACCTCGTCGGCAACAACACCCCGATCTTCTTCGTCCGCGATGCTTACAAGTTCCCGGATTTCATCCACACACAGAAGCGCCACCCGAAGACCAACCTGCGTTCGGCGACCGCCATGTGGGATTTTTGGTCGCTTTCGCCGGAAAGCCTGCACCAGGTGACGATCCTGATGTCGGACCGCGGATGTCCGGTATCGCCGTTGCACATGAACGGCTACGGTTCGCACACCTTCTCCTTCTGGAACGACGCCGGCGAGCGCTATTGGGTGAAGTTCCACTTCAAGACCCAGCACGGCCACAAGCACTACACCAATGCCGAGGCCGCAGACGTGATCGGCCGGACGCGCGAAAGCTATCAGGAAGCGCTCTATGGCGCGATCGAGAACGGCAACTATCCGCGCTGGACGCTGCAGGTGCAGATCATGCCGGAACTCGACGCGGAGAAGACCCCCTACAATCCCTTCGACGTCACCAAGGTCTGGCCGCATGCGGACTATCCGCCGATCGAGGTCGGCGTTCTGGAGCTCAACCGCAACCCGGAGAACTATTTCGCCGAGGTCGAGAACGCCGCCTTCTCGCCGTCGAACATCGTGCCCGGCATCGGCTTCTCGCCGGACAAGATGCTGCAGGCGCGGCTCTTCTCCTATGCCGATGCCCACCGCTATCGGCTCGGCACACACTACGAGCACATCCCGGTCAACCGCCCGAAATGCCCGGTGCATCACTATCACCGTGATGGCCAGATGAACACGTTCGGCGGCATCCAGACCGGCAATCCGGACGCCTATTACGAGCCGAACTCGTTCAACGGCCCGGTCGAGCAGCCGTCCGCAATGGAGCCTCCGCTGCGCATCAGCGGCGACATGGCCCGCTTCGACCACCGCGAAGGCAACGACGACCACAGCCAGCCGAGGGCGCTCTTCAACCTGTTCGATGCCGGTCAGAAGGCGCGCCTGTTTGCAAACATCGCCGCCGCGATGGGCGGCGTGCCGGGCCCGATCGTCGAGCGCCAGCTGGCGCACTTCAAGCGCGTCCACCCGGACTATGAAGCCGGCGTGCGTGCGGCGCTTCATGCGGCACACGGCTACGAAGCGGAGGCGGTCAGCACCGCTGCCGAATAGGCAGGACGAGCGCTTGACAGGCGCTGTTCTCCGGAAATGAAAAAGGCCACGTACCTGTCGGTGCGTGGCCTTTTTTGGTTTCTACCGGCTATTACCAGCCCGGCAGCATGTGGCTCTGCCGCAGGCGCGGATAGCGCGGGAAGCCCTTGATATCGGCTTCGAGGTCGTCGTTAGCGCTGATCGGAGTGATATTGTCGAGGCAGGCGGTGATGTGGTTGCTGATCGCGTTGGAGAGCGAGGGCGAAAGACCCGGCCGCTTCATGATGCCGATCTGCACCGGTGCCAGCGCCGGGAAGCCGTCGGCGAGCGTCAGCACCTTCATGCCGGGGCGAAGAGCCGACTCCGGCAGGACCGAGACGGCCATGCCGGCAAGCACGGCCGCGGCGACGACCGTCGACGACCAGCTTGTGAACAGGATCTGGTATTCGCGGCCGGTCGCGTCGAGTGCCGCGCAGGCAGCCTGCCGCCAGAGGCAGTCGCGCCGGCCGACGGCGAGCGGGATCGGCGCGTTTTCCGGGAGCGGATGGTTGATCGAGCTCACCCAGCAGAGCGGTTCGGTCCGCACGACATCCGAGGCGCGTGCACGCGGATTGTGCGTGACGAGCGCGATGTCGAGGTCGCCCTTCGCCATCTTCTCGGCGAGATCCACCGAAGGTTCGCAGATGATATAGAGCTCGACATTCGGATGCGTCTTGGCAAACCGCATGATGATCTCGGGCATGTAGCGGTCGGCGTAGTCGTCGGGCGTGCCGATGCGGAGCGTTCCTTCAAGGCGGTTGTCGTCAAAGGAGGCGATCGCTTCATTGTTGAGGCGGATCATCCGGCGGGCGAAATTGAGCAGACGGTCGCCTTCGACCGTCAGCCGGTTGCCGCGGCCATCCTTCATGAACAGCGCCTTGCCGATGCGCTCTTCCAGGCGGCGCATCTGCATCGACACGGCGGATTGAGTCTTGAAGACCCGGTCGGCCGCCTTGGTGAAACTGCCCGTGTCGGCGATCGCGACAAAGGTCTGGAGCTGGTCGATATCGAGCGGTGCGGACATGGCCGTGATGCATCCATAAAATTGTTTGATGAATATCATTAAAAACATTCGTTGGACTGATCAATAAGGATTTGCGATCAATTAGGGGCAAATTCATCGATCCCCGGCCGGCAATTTCGCCGGCGATTCCCAAACCCTTTGGCCCGCCCCTGCGTTTGACCTCCCCGCAGGGGATGGGCCTCTTCGTGCCTGAAAAGGAGAATTGTCATGCGCACGACACAGCACGTCCTCGATCTCGACTTCGTTGCAGGAAAGCAGTCCCGCGCCGTCGGCGTGACAGGCATGCTCACGTCCGCGTGGCACCAGCTCCGAAACCGATATGCGATCGGCCGTCTGAATGACATGGATGACCGCCAGCTCCTCGATATGGGGCTAAAGCGAGAAGATGTGCGCGAGGCGATCACCTCGCCCTTCTTCGACAATCCGGCGAGTTACCTGACGCGCGCTTCGCGAAACCGGGCGAGCCTCTTCTACAAGGGGACCCGCCACGACTGACCGTTGACGAGTTGGAGCGGGATGAAAGCGGGAAACCGCATCCTCGGCCCGCTTCACGGCGCATCCCGCCGCTTAGGGTGTGCCAGTCGAGCATGATCCGCGAAAGCCAGCCGCCGCCGCGGATCATGCTGCGAATTTCAGAGTTCGGCGCTGCTGATCGTTAGAGGTCGCGCGCCCAAACGTTCCCCGCAGGGTAGAGCCAATAGACCCTGCCGCTTGGCCCGGTACATGACCAAGACATGTACCGGGCCTTTTTCTTTTGAGATTTGCTCAGGCAAGCGCACACTCTGGCAGGCGCAGAAGGTTGCGCCGACCAACGGGGTATGGATAGGGAAGGGGCGTTTCAGCTCTTTGTGCCAGGCCCGGTCTTGTAGATGTCGAACAGCGACTCGACGTTCTTCTGATATTCCTTCTGCATTTCCAGCCCGGTGTCGAACATGCTGTTCATCACCTGGGAGAGCTGGGCAAGGGCCGGATTGTCCGGTGCGGGCTTCTGCGCGCCGGCGGCGCCCGCCTGCATCATGTCCTGAAATGCCTTGACGAAGGGGTTGTCGGCAAAGACGTCTGAGGTCTTGGCCTTCTCCTCTTTCTTGGCCATGCCGAAGAAGCCCTGCATCGCCTGCGTGAAGGGGTTGTCGAAGGGGTTCGGCTGCGGCTCCGGCTTCTTGGCAAAGCCGGCCGCTTCCATCCATTGGCGCATCGCCGCTGCCATTGGGTTGTTGGCGAAGGCGTCGCTTGCGGCGGCGAATTGCCCGGTCGTCTGCTTGAACAGCCCGCCCATCAGCGTATCTGCCATGACCGGCAGCATCTGCTTGTAGATCTCCTGGCTGATGCCGGTGACCTGCGCGGCCTGCGCGGCGATCGCGCGCGACATTTCCTTCGATCCGAACAGCTGTCCGAGAACACCGTTGCCGTCGACCATGCCCTGTGGCGTGAAGGCCTGGCTCATGTCTTCGAAGTATTTGGCGTAGTTGCCGCTGCCGAGCGCCGTGAGCAACGCGCCGAAATCATATGGATTGGCGGTGTTGCGCTTGAAGGCGGCCGAGAAGGCGGGCAGCAACGCTGCCGTCGCCTTCGTCATTTGCTCCTGGGCGAGGCCGAATTGTTGAGCCATCAGTTCGATGGCCTTACCATTCTGGGCCTGTGCGAACATGTCAAAAAGCGGTGCCATCCCAGTTCCCCTTCGGCATCTCGACGCGCGGCGCTGTAAGCGACGCATATCCTTGCACTATAACGGGAAATCGGGGGCTGGAAACCGCTTTTTAAGGGCGCCTGGCGGGCGCCTCAATATTGGTATTCGGCGAAAACCGGATCGACCGAGCCGTTCCAGCGACCATTGTAGAGTGCCAGCAGATCTTCGGCGAGCGTCACCTTCTTGGCGAGCACCTCGTCGAGCGGCGCGAGGAACTGGCTTTCGTCGACGCCGTCGCCGTTCAGCCGGTTGCGGCGCTTCAGGCCGCCGCGCGAAATGGCGATGACCTCACGGGCAATGTCGTAGAGGTTGCCTGTGCGGAATTTTGTCGCGAGCGCCTGTACGGGCACGGCGTCGCGCATCGCGCTCACCTCTTCGAGGGTCCAGTCGCGGGTCAGGGTCTCGGCGGCATCGAGCGCTTCGCGATCATAGAGCAGGCCGACCCAGAAGGCCGGCAGCGCACAGATCCGCCGCCACGGGCCGCCGTCGGCGCCGCGCATTTCGAGGAAGCGCTTCAGCCGAACGTCGGGGAACAGCGTCGAAAGATGGTTGGTCCAGTCGCCCATGTTCGGCTGCCAGTCGGCGATCTCGCCCTTCAGCGCGCCGCCCATGAACTGGCGGAAGGTGACGTGGGTACAGTCATGGTAGTGGCCGTCGCGCACGACGAAATACATCGGCACGTCGAGCGCCCATTCGACATAGTCGGCAAAGCCGAAATCCGGACGGAAGGCGGAGGGCAGCAGGCCGGCGCGCTGGTTGTCGGTGTCGCGCCAGATATCGCCGCGCCAGGAGAGCAGCCCGTTCGGCTTACCGTCGGTAAAGGGCGAGCTCGCAAACAGCGCCGTCGAAAGCGGCTGCAGCTTCAAGGACACCTGCATCTTGCGGCGCATGTCCTCTTCGGAGGAAAAGTCGAGATTCACCTGGATCGTGCAGGTGCGGTACATCATGTCGAGGCCCCTGGTGCCGACCTTGGGCATGTAGCGGCTCATGATGCCATAGCGCGATTTCGGCATGCGCGGTGTCTCGGCGAAGGTCCACTTCGGGCTGCCGCCGATGCCGAGGAAACGGATGCCGAGCGGTTCGGCGACTTCGCGCAGAACCGCCAAATGCTGGTTCGATTCCTTGCAGGTCTGGTGCAGGTTTTCGAGCGGCGCTCCGGAAAGCTCGAACTGGCCGCCCGGCTCCAGCGAGATCGCGCCATTGCCCGACTGCTCGGCAAGGCCGATGATGTTGCCTTGGTCGACGATCGGTTCCCAGCCGCTCTTTGCGGCCATTCCATTCAGAAGCGCCTGGATGCTGGCCTCGCCGAAATAGGGGACGGGGCTGTTGTCCGCCTTAAAGAAGGCGAACTTTTCGTGCTCCGTGCCGATCCGGAACCGCTCCTCCGGTTTCGAACCTTCTGCCAGATAGGCGGTCAGGTCAGCGACAGAGGTTACCGGCGTCTGGTCGGTGGTATCTCGGGCCATGAGCGTCTTCTTTTGTTTGGGCGGCTCCCACTGGATAGCGGGAGTTGATGAAGGCTGCTTGAACCGTATTCAGGTGCGGTGCAAGTCAATTTCTTTCAAGATCTCATCAAAAAAAGTAGGACGATTGCTTGCGCTGGAGCAAGCTCCGTGGAACTGGGTATCGTCGACCCAGCCATACCCTGTGTTGAGAGGTCCCCTTCTTCTAGGAGCCATCTTCTAGGAGAACGAGCGGCTCCCGGTTTGCTGCGGAGCGACCGGCTATCGCCAGTCGCCGACAGTCGCCTGGATGACCGCCATGGCTGCGACAGCGGCGGTGTCGGCCCTGAGGATCCGCGGTCCAAGCGGAATGCTGCTGACGAAATCGAGGCTGCGCAGCAACGTTCGCTCTGTCTCGGAGAAACCGCCTTCCGGACCGATCAGCAAAGCGAGTTTCTTCTCCTTGACGGCGGCGAGAATTGGCAACGGGTTCTGGCTGTCGCTGCCTTCGTCGCAGAAGATGATGCGTCGGTCGGTGGGCCAGGTGGCCAGCACGTCCTCCAGTCGTCGCGGCTCCTCGACATCGGGAATGCCGAGCACGCCGCATTGTTCGGCCGCCTCGATGACGTTGGCGCGCACGCGCTCGATGCTGCCGAGCTTGCCCTGCACATGCTGCGTCATGACCGGCTGCAGCACGCCTGCGCCCATTTCGACGGCCTTCTGCACGAGATAGTCGAGCCTGCCGACCTTCAGCGGCGCGAAAAGATAGACAAGATCGCAAGGTTCGGGCTGCGGGCGCGTCTGCTCGACAGCGGTCAGCACCAGCTTCTTCTTGCTGGCGAAGGAGAGTTCCGCACGCCACTCGCCGTCACGTCCGTTGAAGACGAGGATCGAGGAGCCTTCCTCATAGCGAAGAACGTTGACCAGGTAGTTGAACTGCTCCTTGGTCGCCTCGTGGGCGGAGCCCGCATTGAGGGTATGTTCGACGAACAGTCGCTGCATGCGAAAATTGGCGCGCATATCGGGGCCTTCACATGAAAATGCTGGAGAGGATGAGGTAGAGGACGGCCGATAGCGCGGCCGAGGCGGGAACGGTGATGACCCAGGCGCCGACGATCGTCAGGAAATGCGAACGGCGTACAAGGCGCCGGCGCCGGACTTCGGCGAAGTTGGTTTCTTCCGTTTCCATGAAGTCGGCCTGCCCTGTGCGCTGTCGGACATATTGTAGGCGACGCTTGGAATTGCGGATGTACCATTCACGGAAGAAGCCGACGCCGAAGACGGCACCAACGGCCGTGTGGGTCGAACTGATCGGCAGTCCGAGCGCCGATGCCAAAAGCACCGTGACCGCGGTGGCGAGCGCGACGCAGAAGGCGCGCATCGGATTGAGCTTGGTGATTTCCTGACCGACGACGCGGATAAGCTTCGGGCCATAGAGCAGAAGACCGATCGAAATGCCGAGCGCGCCGATCGCCAGTTCCCACAAGGGAGCCGGCGATTTCTCCGTGGTGATGACGCCGTCCAGGGCCGAAACGATCGCGGATAACGGGCCGATTGCGTTGGAGACGTCGTTGGCGCCATGCGCGAAGGAGAGAAGTGCTGCAGCCAGAATGAGCGGCGCGCGAAATAGTTTGCGAAGTGACTGGTTGCGGTTGTCCAGCCCCTCTGACTGTTTGTAGATCCACGGCTTGGTCAGGAAATAGACGGCAGTACCGATGATGACGCCCAGGCTGAGTCCTGTTGGCAAAGAGATTGCCGCAACCTGAACTAGGGCAATCTCCGCGAGGTATGCGGTGAAGCAGCCCGCGGTGACACTGAGAATGACCGGCATCCATCGCCTTGCGGCAGCGATCTTGTCCTCGCGGTAGATGATGAATTCCTTGAGGAAGGCGAGGAATGCGGCGGCAATTGCGCCGCCGAGAAGCGGCGAGACCGACCAGCTCAAAGTGATGCCGGCAAGCGACCACCATTGGACGCTGGAAAAACCGGCCGCGGCAATGCCGGCGCCGACGATGCCGCCGATGATCGAGTGTGTGGTGGATACAGGCGCCCCTGAATAGGTGGCGATATTGATCCAGGCCGCAGCCGAAGCGAGTGCCGACATCATGATCCAGATGATCGCTTGCGGGCCGAGCACATCTTCGCCGTAGACGATGCCTGCTTCGATCGTCAGCGCGACCTCGCGCCCGGCAAGCATCGCGCCGGCGATCTCGAAGATGGCAGCGATGATGAGCGCCGTCGCCATCGACATCGCTTTGGCGCCGACGGCCGCACCAACGTTGTTGGTCACGTCGTTGGCGCCGATGTTCATGGCCATGTAGCCGGCGATCGCTGCCGCGGCGATGATGATCGGCGCGCTCGCGGAATGGGTCACGAAACTCGCGGCAAAGGCCATGCTGAGCAGCAGAAATAGGCCGGCGAGCGCCGGCGCCGCCAGGCTGCGGCGGACATGCTGCGACGCCTCTTCGGCAAGACTGAGCTTGTCGAGGTCTTTGTCGAGCGTCTGTTTTGCGAGGCGTAAGCGCGGCTGTGCCACTGCCTGGAACTCCATTGTCACAATGGCCACTAAGGCCACTGCAACACGCTTTCAAGTGGATTTGATGGACATTGGCGTTGCGCGCGCCGGGAACCCGTATTCAGGGCATTGGATGCCCCTGAGGATCATCTCGAAGGCTAGCCGATCGCAGCCTTCGGCATCGGCGCAGACGGTGCTGCCATGCGTTCGCCGAAGGCGAGAATGAGGTCCTTCAGCGACGGCTCTGCCACCCGTGAAGCAGCCTCCTTGTAGTCGACCCATTCGAGCTGCCTGCGGCCTTCCTCGGGGAAGTGCTTGCAGAGGTCGTCGACTTCGAGGGCATGAACCTGCACCTTGACCGAGATCTTCAGGCCATGGTCCATGCGCTTCTGGTAAAGATAGTATCCGATCGTCGACTTCTGCACATGCCCTTTGACGCCGGCCTCTTCATAGGCCTCCCGCTCGGCCACCTCGTGGGCGCGCTTGCCCTGCATCGGCCATCCCTTGGGAATGACCCAGCGGCCGGTGTCACGGCTGGTGATCATGAGGATTTCGAGGGCCTTGGTCTTCTTGCGGATCCGATAGCAGAGCGCGGCATATTGCATGCGCGCCGGGCGGCGCAGCATCAATTGGACATCGGATGTGAGTCTGTTCAAGAAGTTCAAGGTCGTCAGCGCTCCTCTCAGCGAATCAGTGTTCTTGTTTTCTGTCAAAGCGAGTATGGCAGCGTCCTGTTGCGTGTAAATGTTACGGCAATTGGGCAGCCGGATATGCAGTCAGCTTTCCGCTGAACTGTGGTTCAGATACGACAGAATATGGTGTTTCCGCGTCGGTTTGCCAATCGCGGGCAAGTGGGCGTAGGCCTGCTCCGTCAGTTCGCGCGGTCGCGCTGCTGCAAGCGCAGGCGGGCGATACGGTTCCATTCGCCGGTGCGCTCCGCCTCGCGGGTTGCGGCGGCAACGAAGTCGATATGGTTCTGCGACGCGGCCTTTGCTTTCGCCGGATCCCTCGCCATGATCGCGTCGTAGATCGCCTCGTGCTGGCCAAGCAGCCGATCGCGCGCGCCCGGTGCATCGAAAACCGAGTTGCGGTGAAAGAAGATGCCCTGCTGAAGCAGCCGATAACAGGCGCGCAGCGTATGCATCAGGATGATGTTGTGGGCGCTCTCACCGATTGCCTGGTGCAGCTCGATATCGGCCTCGAGCTCCGCCTCGAAGTCGCCGGCGGCGTGCGCTGTACGCATGCGCTCGATGATCCTGGTCAGGATGTCCCGGTCGAAATCCGTGGCGCGGGTGGCGGCCAGTTCTGCGGTCAGGCCCTCCAGCTCGCGCCGGTATTCGAGATAATCCTGGGTCGCCTTGTGATGACGGGCAATCAGGTCGATCAGCGGCCTGGAGAAAATCTTCCCTACGACATCGGCGACGAAGGTGCCGCCGCCATGGTGGCTTTCGACCAGGCCGCGTCCTTCGAGTTCCTTGAGCGCCTCGCGCAGGATCGGCCTCGATACGTCGAAGCGTTTGGAAAGCTCCCTTTCGCCCGGTAAACGATCGCCGTCGCGCAGCACGCCTTCGAGGATAAGGAGCTCGATCTGATGCACGACTTCGTCCGCCGTGCGGCTGTGGCTGATGCGGGCGAAGAGGTCGATCTGGTCGTCGGTCACGTCTTGGTCTCCCGGATCACGATGAATTTCGGTCTTTTCGGCCCAAAATTGATCATGATTCTCATAGGTTAGAGCGGGAGGGGACGGAAATCCGGCCTAGGTTGCTCGCACCGCTCTGCGCCGCAATCTAGGCAGCCGGCGGCAAGTGGTCAATTTGCTTGTCCACTTTGTGCGGCTGACAAAAGTCAAACTGCGGCAATGCGTCCTTTTTCTTTTGCTCGTTCGATTGATAAGAGAGTCGTGATGAACGCGTGAGGGGGACAAGAGCGCTTCATGGCAAAGGGTAGTTTTGCATTTCCGGTGGCGCCGATGCGCGCCTTGGCCTTGGGCGAGGTTCATTCGCGCCCCTATGCGCTGGTCACCACGCCGCGGGTGATCTTTCAGCTCGCCTTCCTGACGGATGGCGGCTCGATCGTCGATCATGCCGTGTTGTCGGAGCTGTCGCGCGCACGCGGCATCGCACCGCCGGGGCGGGACGCGAACCATCATGCAATGCCCTGGGGGCAGGGCACGTTGCGTTGGGAGCGTCACACCGAGTTCTCCACCTACTTCTGGGATGCGCCGCCGCCGGAGCAGTTCGGCGGCGAGGTGCCGATCCATCCCTTCGGCGACGGCTTTTCGCCGCCGGGCTCGCTGATCTCGGGCATCCGCCTGGAGATCCGGCCGGACACGCCCGAAACCCGTGACGCGATCGGGCTCTTCGATCCGACGAGCCTCTGCTACAGCGAAACCAAGAACGGCCAGGCGGTAATCGTCACCGACTTCCGCCAGAACGGCGACGGCCTGACCCAGATACTGGTCATCGACCGTGGCATGACCGAGGCAGGCACCGGCGCGCTCATTCAGCGCCTGCTCGATATCGAGACCTACCGGACACTGGCGATGATGGGCCTGCCGCTCGCCCAGTCGCTGTCGCCGGAGATCCGCCGGACCGAGGATGGCTTGACCGGAATCACCCAGCGCATGAAGGAAAATGTGCGCGAGGAGGCCGACGACATGCTGGCCGAGATCACCCGGCTTGCCGCCGACCTCGAGGCGGGTGCCGCGCTCAGCCTCTATCGCTTCGGCGCCAGCCGCGCCTATTACGGCATCGTGCAGGAGCGCATTCGCACGCTCTCCGAGACGCCGCTTCCGGGCTACGAGACCATCGGTACCTTCCTCGAACGACGCCTCGCGCCGGCGATGCGCACCTGCCAGTCGGTCGAGGAGCGCCAGGCCAACCTGTCGCGCAAGCTCGCCCGCGCCACCGCTCTTCTCAGAAGCTGGGTCGATGTTGAGCTCGAACGGCAGAACAGCGCGCTTTTGAACTCGATGGACCGGCGCGCCAAGCTGCAGCTACGCCTGCAGCAGACCGTCGAAGGCCTGTCGGTCGCCGCCATTTCCTACTACGTCGTTGGCCTGTTCGGCTATCTCGCCAAGGCCGTCAGCCACGAGCTGCCGATCGATCCGGGCCTCTTGACTGGCCTTGCCGTTCCCTTCGCCGTTGCCGGCGTCTGGCTGATCGTGCGCCGCATCCGCCGCCATCACGAGGAAGGTGAGCACAAGTAAGCAATTCCAACAAAAGTGTGCAGCGGTTTTGCGTCGGGAATTGCGAGAAACAAGCAATTCCAGCAAAAGTGTGCAGCGGTCATACGTCCGGAATTGCGAGAAACAGGCAATTCCAGCAAAGTGTGCAGCGGTTTTGCGTCCGGAGTTGCCAGAAACAAAACTACTGCTCCCAATAGGGGATCGGCCCGTAAAGCCCGGCCAGGTAGTCGATGAAAAGGCGCACCTTGGCCGGCAGGAACTGCCGGCTCGGGTAAACGGCCGAGAGCGTCAGTTGCTTCGAACCCTCCCATTGCGGCAGCACCTGTACCAGCTGGCCGCTGCGCAATTCCGGGCCGATGTCCCAGGTGGAGCGCAGCGCAATGCCCGCGCCGGCGATGACGGCGGCGCGCACGATCTCGGAGGAATTGGTCACGAGCGGCCCCTCCGGGTGCCAGACCAGCGCGCCTTCCGGCCCTTCGAGCTTCCAGTTGTCGTTGTTGTGCGCCGGCAGGCAGAGATGGTCTGCGAGGTCGCCGATCTCCTTCGGTTCGCCATTGCGGGCGATGTATTCCGGCGAGGCGCAGAGAAGCCGCCGCACCGGCGCAAGCTTCCTTGCCACCAGGGATGAGTCTACCAATTCGCCGATCCTGACCGCCATGTCGAAGCCTTCCGCGACGATATCCGTGAATTCGTCCGTCAGCACGATGTGCAGTTTCAGGTCCGGATGGTCCTTCATGAACTTCGTCAGATGCGGCGCGATGTGCATCCGGCCGAAGGAAGTTGGCGCTGAAATTCTGAGCACGCCGAGCGCATGCGATGAGCGTCCGGAGGCATAGGCCTCGGCCTCCTCGATGCCCGAGAGAATGCCAAGTACGCGATCGTAGAACCCCTGGCCGGCTTCGGTCAGAGAGATCTGGCGTGTCGTGCGCTGCAACAGCCGCGTTCCGAGGCGATCTTCGAGCCTCTTGATGCGCTTGGAGATCACAGCTGGGGAAAACCCCAGCGCCCGCCCCGCTGCCGACATACTGCCGGTGGAAACGACCCGTGCAAAAATCTCAAGATCGCCTAAATTCGTCATCAATCGTTGCCATTATTTCCAAAACGGAAAAGCTCAATAGCATTTGCAGGGACTCTAGCCTAGTGGTAAAGAAAATAGACCAATTTACATGCGGCGGGAGAAACTGATGGCGGAGACGATCGGTTTTCTGCAACCGAAACAGGCTGTTATCGCCCGGCGCCGCGAGATCGTCGCCGACCTCGCCGACCTGTTGCCCGAGGGCTGCCTGATCAGCGACGAGCGCGGGCTGAAGCCCTTCGAGACAGATGCCTTTATCGCCTATCGTCGCATGCCGCTTGCCGTCGCGCTGCCGGAGACGACCGAGCAGGTCGCAGCCCTTCTCAAATATTGCAGCCGCTATGGCATCCCGGTCGTGCCGCGCGGCGCCGGAACCTCGCTTTCGGGCGGTGCCATCCCGCAGGAGGATGCGGTCGTCATCGGCCTTTCGAAGATGTCGCGCATACTCGATATCGACCTCTTCAATCGCGCCGCGACGGTTCAGGCAGGCGTCACCAATCTCAATATTTCCGAGGCGGTTTCCGCCGACGGTTTCTTCTATGCGCCGGACCCGAGTTCGCAGCTTGCCTGCACGATCGGCGGTAACATCGGCATGAATTCCGGCGGCGCCCATTGCCTGAAATATGGCGTTACCACCAACAATCTGCTCGGCGTGAAGATGGTGCTGTTCGATGGCACGGTTATCGAGCTCGGCGGCAAGGCGCTGGATTCGGTGGGCTACGATCTGCTCGGCCTCGTCTGCGGTTCCGAGGGGCAGCTCGGCATCGTCACCGAAGCGACGGTGCGGTTGATCGCCAAGCCGGAGGGTGCCCGTCCCGTGCTCTTCGGCTTTGCCTCTTCCGAAGCGGCCGGCGCTTGCGTCGCCGATGTCATCGGCTCCGGTATCATCCCCGTCGCGATCGAGTTCATGGACAAGCCGGCGATCGAGATCTGCGAAGCCTTCGCCCATGCCGGCTATCCGCTCGATGTCGAAGCGCTGTTGATCGTCGAAGTCGAAGGCTCCGAGCCGGAAATGGATGCGACGCTTGCCGGTATCGTTGCGGTCGCGCGCCGTCATGGGGTGGCGACGATCAAAGAGTGCCAGTCGGCCATGGAAGCGGCTGCGATCTGGAAAGGCCGGAAATCCGCCTTCGGCGCCACCGGCCGCATCGCCGATTATATCTGCATGGACGGTACGGTGCCGCTCAGCCAGCTTTCGCATGTGCTGCGTCGCACCGGTGAGATCGTTGCGAGCTACGGCCTGCGCGTCGCCAATGTCTTCCACGCCGGCGACGGCAACATGCATCCGCTGATCCTCTACAACATCAACGACCCGGAGGATGCGGCGCGCGCCGAAGCCGCCGGCAACGATATCCTCAAGCTCTGTGTTGACGCCGGCGGTTGCCTGACGGGCGAGCACGGCGTGGGCATCGAAAAGCGGGACCTCATGCT
This sequence comes from Ensifer sp. Root278, assembly GCF_001429285.1. GTDB lineage: Bacteria > Pseudomonadota > Alphaproteobacteria > Rhizobiales > Rhizobiaceae > Ensifer. The sequence goes on along the minus strand of NZ_LMJJ01000012.1, from coordinate 330,475 downwards.
ACACCAGTACAACCGGATCGACCTCGACCAGCAGATGGCGGCACGGGCCGCCTTCGATCCGCAATGGATCCTGAACCCGTCCAAGGTCTTCCCGCTCGAAGGGCGTCCCGCCGCATGATCGTGCATTTCGAACCGGCAAGCGAAGAGGGGATTGCGACCGTCGTTCGCGCGATGGCGGCCGATAGGGCTTCGCTCGCGTTGATCGGCGGCAACACGCGCTCGGGTCTTGGCAATCCCGTGCGTGCCGACCGGGTACTGTCGACGCGCCGCTTGTCCGGCATCGTCAGCTACAATCCGGCCGAGATGACGATCACCGCGCTTGCGGGGACGCCGCTGCGCGCGATCGAAGAAGCACTGGCCGAGAACCGGCAGATGCTTGCCTTCGAACCGATGGACCATCGGCCGATTTTCGCCTCGTCGGGCGAGCCGACGATCGGCGGGGTCTTCGCCGCCAACGCCTCCGGCCCCCGGCGCTATGTCGCCGGTGCCGCCCGCGACAGCCTGCTCGGCGTTCGCTTCGTCAACGGTGAGGGGGAGGCAATCAAGGCCGGCGGACGGGTGATGAAGAACGTCACCGGCCTGGATCTTGTCAAGCTTTTGGCCGGCTCGCACGGCACGCTCGGCATCCTCACCGAAGTCACCTTCCGCGTCCTGCCGCTGCCGCCAGCGTCCGAGACCATTGTGGTCTCCGGGCTCAACGATGCCGAAGCCGCGGCGATCATGGCCGAGGCGATGGCGCAGACGGTGGAAGTTTCGGGTGCTGCCCATCTACCGGAAAGCGTGCGCGGGCGGTTCCTGGATGGCGGGCTTCCGGACGGCGCCGCGACGGTACTGCGGCTCGAAGGACTGGAGGCATCGGTTGCGCTCCGGGCTGAAAAACTGACGAATGCGGTCGGTCGCTTCGGCGCGGTGACCCGGCTCGATGCTATCAGGACATCGAGGCTCTGGGCCGAGATCCGCGACGTCAAACCCTATGCCGACGGCACCAGGAAGCCGCTCTGGCGCGTCTCCGTCGCTCCATCGCTCGGCCATCAATTGGTGGCGGCGCTCAGGCTGCAGACCGGCGTCGATGCCTTCTATGACTGGCAGGGCGGTCTCGTCTGGCTGCGCATGGAGGCCGACCCCGAAGCGGAACTCGTGCGTCGTTATATAAAGGTTCTCGGTGGCGGCCACGCGACCCTCGTCAAGGCCGAAGAAGGCTATCGTGCCGCCATTCCATCGTTTGAACCACAACCCTTGGCCGTGGCACAATTGAGCGAGCGCGTCCGCGCGAAGTTCGATCCGCACCGGATCTTCAATCCGGGCCGCATGGCTGCGGTCTCCTGAGGCGACGGCGGTGGAACATGGGAGGAGTTGATGAGCGATAATGGTCCGCAGACACCGTTTTCCCGCGAGACTGATCGCTGGCTGGAGCCGGGCAAGATCAATGTCCAGGTGATCTATGTCCTTTATCTCGTGGGCTTTGCGGTGGGGATCACTCCGATCATCGGCGTGGTGATGGCCTATCTCAATCGCGGCAAGGGTGCGCCGTGGGTCCAGACGCACTATGAATGGGCGATCCGGACCTTTTGGATCGCCCTGTTGTTCGGCGTAATATCGTTGCTGCTGACGGTGCTGTTGATCGGCGTTCTCGGTTTCATCGCCACCGCCGTCTGGATCGTCGTGCGCTGCGTCGTCGGCCTGCAACGGGCCGCGCGCCAGGAGCCGATCACCAATCCCGAAAGCTGGATGGTGTAGACCACGGCGCAAACCCTGAAACCGGGTCCGGTCGAAGGATGCTGAAATGAGAATGCCGCGGTGACCGAAGCACGTCGCAAGTGCCCGTTACCGCGGAACCGGAAAGTGGAGTTCGCGTTTGCAGACCAATTTTACCCCCGCGCAGCTTGCCGACCCGCATGTGGCCGAATCCGAGGCCATCCTGCGCAAATGCGTGCACTGCGGCTTCTGCACCGCCACCTGTCCGACCTATGTGACGCTCGGCGACGAACTCGATAGTCCGCGCGGGCGCATCTATCTCATCAAGGACATGCTGGAAAACGGCAGGGCGGCCGACAAGGAAACGGTCACCCACATCGACCGCTGTCTCTCTTGTCTCGCCTGCACAACCACCTGTCCCTCCGGCGTCGACTACATGCATCTGGTCGACCATGCGCGCGTCCACATCGAAAACACCTATCGGCGCCCGTTTAAGGACAGACTGGCGCGTTCCGTGCTGGCGGCGGTGCTGCCCTATCCCGCGCGCTTCCGCCTGTCGCTGAAGGCGGCCGGCCTTGCCCGGCCCTTCGCAGGGATGATGAAGCGCATGCCGTTGCTGAAGACCTTCGGCGTCATGCTCGATCTCGCGCCAAGCGCTGTGCCGCAGCCCTCTACTTCCGCCATGCCCGGCGTCCACACGGCGCAGGGAAAACGTGTCGGTCGTGTCGCGCTCCTGTCCGGATGCGCGCAGCCGGTGCTGAAGCCGGAGATCAACGAGGCGACGATCCGTCTTTTGACGCGCTTTGGTGTCGAGGTGGTTGTTTCGGCCGGCGAAGGCTGTTGCGGCGCCCTGGTGCACCACATGGGCCGCGAGAACCAGGCGCTTGAGGCGGCGCGCCGCAACGTCGACGCCTGGCTGAAGGTCGCAGACGAGGGCGGGCTCGATGCCATCGTCATCACCGCTTCGGGCTGTGGAACGACGATCAAGGACTACGGCCACATGCTGCGGCTCGATCCTGAGTATGCAGAAAAGGCGGCACGTGTCTCGGCGCTGGCAAAAGACATCACCGAGTACCTGTCTACCCTGGACCTGCCGGAACAGGATGCGAGGGGCATGACGCTTGCCTATCATTCCGCCTGCTCCATGCAGCATGGCCAGAAGATCACCGTGGCGCCGAAGCAGCTTTTGAAGCGTGCTGGCTTCGTCGTCCGCGATCCGGCCGAAGGCCACCTCTGCTGCGGTTCGGCCGGCACCTACAACATCCTGCAGCCGGAAATCTCGGCGAAACTGAAGGCGCGCAAGGTCAAGAACATCGAGGCGACGAAGCCGGATGCGATCGCGACCGGCAATATCGGCTGCATTACCCAGATCGCCAGCGGCACTGCGATCCCCATCCTGCATACGGTCGAACTGCTCGACTGGGCCTATGGTGGAGCAAAGCCCAAGGGGCTCTGATGGACAGGCAAAAGGCCGGCTCCGTGAGGAACCGGCCTTTCAAACTGTGCATGGTCGATGACCGTCAGCCGCCGAAGATCTGGCGGAAGATGTCGACGCCGCGATCGTCGAAATAGGTGTCGCCGGCTTTGCTGCCGGGGCCGATGACGATGACCTTGGTGCCGATGTCGGCGCGATCGTAGAGGTGTTCCACGTCGTCGTTCATCATGCGGATGCATCCGGATGACATGTTCTGGCCGATGGTCCAGGGCTGGTTGGTGCCATGGATCCGGAAGATCGTGTCGCGGCCGCCCTTGTAGAGATACATGGCGCGGGCGCCGAGCGGGTTGTCGATGCCGCCTTCCTGGGTGACCGGCAGGATGCGGCCCTTGGCAGCCTCGCGCTGGCGCATCTCCGCCGGCGGTGTCCAGGTCGGCCATTCGGCCTTGCGGCCAACCTTCACGACACCCGACCAGCCGAAGCCGTCGCGGCCGACACCGATGCCGTAGCGCGTCGCGCGGTTCGGGCCGTCGATGTAGTAAAGGTACTTGTTGTTGGTATCGACGATGATCGTGCCGGGGGCTTCGTCGGTGCGGAAGCGAACCTTGGTGCGCCAGTATTGTTTTGCCGGCTTCTTCGGCGTGGCCACGAGTACAACGTCTGATGATTTGACCTTGGAGCCTGTCGCCGGCGTCGGCGTGAAAGCCGAGGCGCTGGCGGCGACAAGAATAGTGCTGGTCGCGATGGCGATCGCGACCACTTTGCTGGCATGACGCTTCATATACGATTCCCTCTAACCCTCGTTGCAGGCAGGCTAAGCAAAATGCGCCGAAGTTCAAGCCTGCCATACAGCCGGCGGACCGCCGAACTTATATCTGTTCATGCTGCTGTTGCCTGAAAATCACGCATAGGCAATAGCAAAACGTGCGAAGGGGAGGGAATATTCTATGCTATGCTCCAATTATATGACGATAACCTTCGTGCCCACCTTCACGTGCTCGTAAAGGTCGACGACGTCTTCATTGCGCATGCGGATGCAGCCGGAGGAAACGGCATAGCCAATCGTCCAGGGCGCATTGGTGCCGTGGATTCGATAGAGCGTCGAGCCGAGATACATGGCGCGCGCGCCAAGCGGGTTTTCCGGGCCGCCGTCCATGCGCGCCGGCAGGTAGTGGCCCTTGGAGGCCTCGCGGCTGATCATCTCCTGCGGCGGCGTCCAGCTCGGCCACTCCGCCTTGCGGGTGACCTTGTGGGCGCCTGCCCATTCGAACCCCGGCTTGCCGACGCCGACGCCATAGCGCCGTGCCTCGCCGTTGCCAGTCACCAGATAGAGAAAGCGGTTGTTCGTATCGATGACGATCGTGCCCGGCTTTTCCTTGCTCTCATAGGCGACCGTCTGCGGCAGGTATTGCGGGTCGAATTTCGACTTGACCGGCCGCTGGGCGCGCATGGCGTTGGCCGGCTGGATCAGCGGGTTGATGGTGCGGCGCTTGACCTGCGGCTGTGCGACCTGTCCCTGATAATACTGTTTTCGGGTGGCTGCCGGAATCTGCTGCCGGTAGATGACCTGCCGCGTGCGGGCCTGCTGCACGCCGAGCTGCATTACCCAGGGGGCGGTGAGGTCGGGGCTGACGACCACCGGAGGCCGGTTCTGATACCGATCCTGCGCCACGGCGGGAGCGGCGACGAGGGTCAGCAGGGAGACTGCTAAAAGAAGGGATTTTTTCAACATCGGACGGACTCGCTACCTTTCGCCGAAATTCATCAAGGGGCGCAGACAGCCGAAGAACCGGACGCTCGAGCGGGGGGTATGCGCCTTGGCAATGGCGCGATCGTGTCACCGGGGGGCCACCGAATGGTAAACGGCGCTTCATTAAAAGGCGAAGGCGCCGATAAAGCTTTGGGTAGGGTTATCCGCCGCTTTAGGAATCTGGTTTGCAAATGGTAAAGGCAAGGAAATGAACAGGATGGAGCGAGGAAAGCGATGACGGTCAAGGGCATAGTGATCGGCGAGGACGGACTTCAGCGCTGCGCCTGGCAGGGCAATCTCGACGACTACCGTCGCTATCATGACGACGAATGGGGCCGTCCGGTCACCGACGATCGCCGCCTGTTCGAGAAGATCTGCCTCGAAGGGTTCCAGTCCGGCCTGTCATGGCTGACGATCCTGCGCAAGCGCGAGGCATTCCGTGCCGCCTTTGCCGGCTTCGATTTCGACAAGGTCGCGATGTTCGATGAGACCGATATCGAGCGCTGCCTTGCCGATACCGGCATCGTGCGCCATCGCGGCAAGATCGTCTCGACCATCAACAATGCCCGTCGCGCCCAGGAACTCAGGCAGGAATTCGGTTCGCTCGCGGGCTATTTCTGGTCCTACGAGCCGCAGGCAGCCGAGCGCCCGAAACTGGTAACCTACGAGGCGATCGTCGCCAACCCGACGACCCCGACCTCGACGCGGATTTCCAAGGACCTGAAGAAGCGCGGCTGGACTTTCGTCGGCCCGACGACGATCTACGCCTTCATGCAGGCCATGGGCCTCGTCAACGATCACATCGAAGGCTGCCATTGCCGTGTGGTTGTCGAGGAATTGCGTGGCAAGCTCGCAAGACCCAGGGCTCGCGTGGCCTGAGTGAAGCGCCCGTCGTCAGCTTGGCGATGGGCGTTTCCCGGTGAGGGAGCGCCATCGAGGCGCCTCATAGAGCTGCTTCAGTCCAAGGGAAAAGGGTCTGCGGTTTCAAGTTTTGCGCTCAAGCGCAGAGTATCACGCGCTCGCGCGGAAAGGCAAAGACGCCTTGCAGCAGATCCTCGCCGGTTGGGGTATCGAGCACGGACCGCCCGACGCAGATAAGCTGCGCCGCTTGCGATGTCGGCGCGCGCACCATGGCGGTAAAGCAGAACGAGGATGACGAGGCGGTCGCCTGTTCGAGTATGTTGAGCACGGTTGGGCGATCCTTGCGGTCATAAGCGCGCACCAGATCGATGACACCGCAGGAAGGAGCGGAGATGCCGAGCAAGGCGGCGGTATTTTGGCCGAGCTGGAAAATGCCGGTCTCGAGATCGCAGCGCCAGGCTTCGATGAGGTAGGTCCCCTCGTCGAGGCCCCGCATCCAATTGTCATGTGCGCCCAGATGTCCGGGCCGGATCGCCCCGCAGCCCGGTGTCATGAATCTCAACATGATGCCCATCCCTCTCTTCGCGCCGACGGCGAGACGTCTCCGCAGAAATCCGCCATTCCCGATGAAATGGTTCGCCGTTCCATTTTGCCGTTGGGGTATTAGGTCCGATGCTCGCATTGCATCCGGAGTGACCTGCGGGTAAATGCCGGACCGAAAATAGCCGATGATCTCCATGATCGAAACGTCGGCGATCGATCGAGCGATAAACTTTTAGTGATTGTTGGCGATTTATTGCGCCTTATGGTTGAAGTCAACCCGTTCCGATCGATAGGTCGAGACGACCGGCTCCAGCTTCGGCTCGCGCCGAGTACCCCGCATCGCTTGCTACGACCAGCGCGACGCGCGCTTTGCGCGGTGCAAACCCTTGCCGCCCCCCACTTGATCCGATAGGGAAAGCAGCCAACACGCTGACAGTCCGGAATGCTCCCATGACCGAGAAACAGAAGAAACCGCAGAAGCTCAAGGCGCGCCTGCCGCGCGGCTTTGTCGATCGCTCCGCCGCCGATATCCGTGCGACCGACGAAATGATCGGCAAGATCCGGGCGGTCTACGAGCATTATGGTTTCGATCCGGTCGAAACGCCGCTGTTCGAATATACCGACGCGCTCGGCAAGTTCCTGCCGGATAGCGACCGGCCCAACGAAGGCGTCTTCTCGCTGACGGACGATGACGACCAGTGGATGTCGCTGCGCTACGACCTGACGGCGCCGCTCGCCCGCCACGTTGCCGAGAATTTCAACGAGATCCAGCTGCCGTTCCGCACCTACCGTGCCGGTTACGTCTTCCGCAACGAAAAGCCGGGTCCGGGCCGCTTCCGCCAGTTCATGCAGTTCGACGCCGATACGGTCGGTGCCGCCGGCGTCCAGGCGGATGCCGAAATGTGCATGATGATGGCCGACACCATGGAAGCCCTCGGCATCGCGCGCGGCGACTACGTGATCCGCGTCAATAACCGCAAGGTGCTCGACGGCGTCATGGAGGCGATCGGTCTCGGCGGTGACGACAAGGCGAACGCGCGCCTGACGGTGCTGCGCGCCATCGACAAGCTTGACAAGTTCGGCACCGAAGGCGTGCGGCTCCTGCTCGGCGAAGGCCGCAAGGATGAGAGCGGCGACTTCACCAAGGGCGCCGGCCTGAGTGCCGAGCAGATCGACAAGGTGCTCTTCTTCGTCGGCATCAAGGACTATGCCGAAAGCGCCGCCGATCTCGCTGCCCTGGTTGCCGGTACGGCCAAGGGTGGGGAAGGCGTCGAGGAACTGAACACGATCCGCAGTCTGGTTCTGAGCGTCGGCTACGAGGCCGATCGTATCAAGATCGACCCCTCGGTCGTGCGCGGTCTTGAATACTACACCGGCCCAGTCTTCGAGGCCGAGCTGCAGTTTGCCGTCACCAACGAGAAGGGCGAGAAGGTCGTCTTCGGTTCGGTTGGCGGCGGCGGCCGCTATGATGGCCTCGTGTCGCGCTTCATGGGCCAGCCGGTGCCGGCCACCGGTTTCTCGATCGGCGTTTCCCGTCTGATGACGGCGCTGAAGAACCTCGGCAAGCTCGGCGCGTCGGAAGTGCTCGCCCCGGTCGTCGTCTGTGTCATGGACCGCGACATCGAAAGCATGGGACACTACCAGCGTTTCGTGCAGCAGCTGCGCCACGCCGGCATCCGCGCTGAGATGTACCAGGGCAACAAGAAGAATTTTGGCGATCAGCTGAAATATGCCGACCGCCGCGGCTCGCCGCTGGCGATCATCCAGGGTGGCGACGAACGCGCCGCCGGTCTCGTGCAGATCAAGGATCTGATCGAGGGCAAGCGCCTGTCGGGTGAGATCGAGGACAATGCGGCCTGGCGCGAGGCGCGCGTGGCCCAGGTTTCCGTTCCAGTGGGTGATCTGGTTACGAAAGTCCAGGAGATGCTGGCGGCGCAGGCCGAGGATCGAAAATCAACTCTGGTAAATTCGGAGAAAGAGTACCAAGCCGATCGAGAAGCTGATGAAGATGAAAATCTGCTTTGAATTTAGCAGTCTGCTAACGCGGGTTGGTATGAGTAGAAAATGCCTCTGATCAACCTACCCATTTTCGCGGACGCGCTGCTTGCCGATTTCGAAAGCCTCGGCGCGCTGCGCGTCGACACGCCGGTGATCCAGCCGGCCGAACCCTTCCTCGCCATGGCCGGCGAGGATCTGCGCCGTCGCATCTTCATGACCGAGAGCGAGACCGGCGAGAGCCTGTGCCTGCGCCCGGAATTCACCATTCCGGTCTGCCTGCGCCACATCGAGGCGGTGACCGGCACGCCGAAGCGCTACGCCTATCTCGGCGAGGTCTTCCGCCAGCGCCGCGAAGGCGGCAACGAGTTCTACCAGGCCGGCATCGAGGATCTCGGTGATACGGATATCGCCAGCGCCGATGCGCGCATCGTCGGCGATGCCATGCGTGTTGTCGCCAACCGTCTACCCGGTCGCGCCCTCAGCGTGACTCTCGGTGACCAGGCTGTGTTCGAAGCCGTCGTCGGCGCCTGCGGCCTGCCGGCCGGCTGGCAGAAGCGGCTGATCCATGCCTTTGGCGACCAGAAGCACCTGCAGAAGCTGCTCACCGAACTCGCTCATCCGCGGACGGTCGGTGTCTTCGGCCCTGAGGTGGTGCGCCTGTCGATGGACGGATTGCTTGAGGATGAAGCCCGCCTCATCGCCCATATCGCCGAAACGATGGAATCGACCGGCTACTCCACCAATGCCAGCCGCTCGCCGCAGGACATCGCCCGGCGGCTGAAGGAAAAGATGGAGCTGGCGAACACGCAGCTCGATCGCAAGACGCTGGACCAGGTTGGCGCGTTCCTGGCGCTCGACGTTCCGCTCGCCGATGCTCCGGCGGCACTCTTCGCCTTCGCGCAGAAGTCCGGCCTCAAGCTCGATGAGGCGCTCATCCGCTTCGATGCCCGTGTCGCAGCACTTTCCAAGGCCGGTGCCGACATAGGCGCGATCCGCTACCGCGCTGCCTTCGGTCGTCCGCTCGACTATTACACAGGCCTCGTCTTCGAGGTCGAAGTCGCCGGCATTCAGGCAGTTCTGGCCGGCGGAGGTCGCTTTGACCGGCTGCTGACGCTGCTCGGCGCCCGCGAACACATTCCCGCCGTCGGTTTCTCGCTCTGGCTCGACCGCATCGAAAAGGCGATTACCTCCCAGGGAGGCGTTCAATGACCATCACCATCGCGCTGCCGTCCAAAGGCCGGATGAAGGATGACGCCTCGGCGATCTTTGAGCGGGCCGGCATGAAGATCGTCGCCGTCGGTAACGATCGCTCCTATCGCGGCCGGGTCGAAGGTTCTGATGATGTGGAGATCGCGTTCCTGTCGGCCTCCGAGATTTCCCGCGAACTTGGCAATGGCTCGATCGATTTCGGCGTCACCGGCGAAGACCTGGTGCGCGAGGGGCTCGCCAATGCCGATGCCCGCGTCGAGTTCTGCGCCCGTCTCGGCTTCGGTCATGCCGATGTCGTCGTCGCAGTGCCGGAGATCTGGTACGACGTCGACACCATGGCCGATCTCGGCGACGTTGCCGCCGACTTCCGTGCCCGCCATGGCCGCCGCCTGGCGATCGCGACAAAGTACTGGCGGCTGACGCAGAACCACTTCTCGGGAAGCCACGGCATCCAGCTCTATCGCATCGTTGAAAGCCTCGGTGCGACCGAAGGCGCGCCGGCGTCCGGCTCGGCCGACATCATCGTCGATATCACCTCGACCGGCTCGACGCTGAAGGCGAACCATCTGAAGATCCTGACGGACGGCGTGATCCTGCGTTCCGAGGCTTGCCTGGTGCGGGCGCGTAAATCGGCGCATGCCGGCGATCCGGTCGTGGCACGGGTTATTGCGGCGGTTCGCGGCGTGCTTTGACGCTGCGAACGGGGCAGGGCGGAGCCTACGGCTATCTCGCTGGCCCCGTGGACTGCAAAAATTAAAGTAGGGCCCTCACAAAGCGCGCCCTCCGCTCCTATGTAAGGCGTGCAGACGGCGCCCTTGCCGCTTCGTTTCCAGGAGACCTTCATGGCCGATCTTTCCGCCTTTCCGATCACCAAGCGCTGGCCGGCGAAAAACCCCGATATTATCCAACTCTATTCGCTGCCGACGCCGAATGGCGTGAAGGTCTCGATCGCGCTCGAAGAGCTGGGTCTCGCCTACGAGCCTCACCGGGTTGCCTTCGATGCCAACGAGCAGAAATCGCCGGAGTTCGTCTCGCTCAATCCGAATGGCCGCATTCCGGCGATCATCGATCCCAATGGCCCGGACGGCAAGCCGATCGGCCTGTTCGAATCCGGCGCGATCCTGATCTATCTGGCGGAAAAGACCGGAAAACTGCTGCCGGCCGATGCGGCCGGTCGCTACGAGACCATCTGCTGGGTGATGTTCCAGATGGGTGGCATTGGCCCGATGCTCGGTCAGTTCGGTCATTTCTTCAAGTTCGCTGCCGATAAGGTCGCCAACAATTCCTATCCCGTCGAGCGTTACCGTGACGAAGCGAAGCGCCTTCTCGGTGTGCTGGAAGCGCGCCTTGAGGGGCGGCAATGGTTGATGGGTGACGATTACACGATCGCCGACATCGCCACCTACCCCTGGGTCGAAGGCGCGCGCAGGTTCTATGGCGGAGCCGAGGTCCTCGATTACAAGAGCTTTCCGAACGTGATGGCCTGGGTCGAGCGCGGCCTGTCGCGCCCGGCGGCTCTAAAGGGCATGGAAGTGCCGCGCAAGGAATAGCAATCACGACAGCCCTGTGCCTGAGTTGACGAAGCTCGGGCGCAAGGCTAGGCCTTGCTGTACAGACGAATAAGAAGCAGGTGAGAAGCGTGTCGGGAAGGCTTGTAGTTGTCGGTGGCGGTCAGGCCGCCTTTGCCCTGGTTGCCAAGCTGCGTGCCCTCAAGGACGAGCGGCCGATCGCCATCGTCGCCTCCGAAGCGAGCCTGCCCTATCAACGCCCACCGCTTTCCAAGAAATACCTGCTGCGCGAGATGAGCCTCGATCGACTGCTCTATCGGCCGGAGGCCTGGTACGGCGAGCACAATGTCGACATACGGCTCGAGACGACCGTGACCGGCCTTGATCGCACCGGCAAGCGCGTGACGCTCAGCGACGGGACCTCGCTCGAATACGAGGTGCTCGCCTTTGCGACCGGCGCCACGCCGCGCCGGTTGCCGGCTTCCGTCGGCGGTGATCTCGACGGCGTGTTCGTCGTGCGCGACTTCCAGGACGCGGATCGCCTTGCCGAGGAAATGAAGCCCGGCCGTCGCGCCCTGGTCGTCGGCGGCGGTTATATCGGCCTTGAAGCGGCGGCGGTCGCCCGGACCTGCGGGCTCGAGGTCACGGTCATCGAGATGGCCGACCGCATCCTGCAGCGCGTTGCCTCATCGGCGACATCCGGCCTGGTGCGCGATATTCACCACGCCCGCGGCGTCGATATCCGCGAGGGGACCGGCCTCAATCGTCTCGTCGGCGAAAACGGCCGCGTCACCGCCGCCGAACTCTCCGACGGTTCGGTCTTGCCGGTCGATGTCGTCATCGTCGGGATCGGTGTCACCGCCAATGACCGCCTGGCGCATGACGCCGGCCTCGAAACGGCAAACGGCATTGTCGTCGATGCCTTCGGGCGAACTACCGACCCGGCGATTTTCGCTATGGGCGATTGTGCCGTGCTTCCCTGGGAGGACCTGCGCATCCGGCTGGAATCGGTGCAGAACGCCGTCGAGCAGGCCGAGGCCGTTGCGGCAATCCTCGCCGGTAGCGAACACCCCTACGAACCCAAGCCCTGGTTCTGGTCCGACCAGTACGACGTCAAGCTGCAGATCGCCGGCTTTGGACTCGGTCATGACGAAACCATCGTCAGGCCTGGTCAGCGCGAGGGCAGTGTGTCCGTCTGGTACTTTAAGCAGGGACGCTTCGTGGCGGTCGATGCGATCAATGACGCCAAGGCCTATGTGACGGGCAAGAAGCTCCTCGAGACCGGCATCAATCCCGACCGGGCCGTCATTGCCGATCCGCAATCGGACCTCAAGGCGCTGCTATCGCAGCCCTGAGCGGGACCACGCCTGGCCGCGCTTTCCACCTGCTGCAACTTGCAGGCGGTCCAATTTCAAATTTCGTTAACGACGAAACGACTGTTTGGCCACGCAATTGTGCGCTGGAGCGACGATTTATCATTTCCTTAAATCACCTGCCGTCAACACAGGCCGCTTAACTGGAGGCGAAAGGTCTCGTTTCCCGGCGGTTGTTGATTTAGGCGATTGCGATGTTCAAGGTTCTTACATGCCTGGTGGTGGAGCATAATCCGAAGCTGGTCGCGTTGGCGGCGCTCATATGCTTCCTGTCCAGCTACGGCGCGGTGGCGCTGTTGCAGCGCGCTCGTGGATCTTCCGGCAAGGCGCGGACGATCTGGGCGGTGGCTGCAGGCATTGCCAGCGGCTTCGGCATCTGGGCCACCCACTTCATCGCCATGCTTGCCTACGACCCCGGGGTCGTCCTTGGCTACCAGATGGATCTGACGGCCCTGTCGTTGGCCGTTGCGATCGTGCTGACCACGACAGCGCTGCTGATCGCGACCTGCGTGCAGGATCGGCTGGCCTGGATTGCCGGCGGCCTAGTGCTCGGCGCCGGTGTTGCCTGCATGCATTTCCTCGGCATGGCCGCCCTCGATGTTCCCGGCAACCTGCGCTGGGACGCCACGCTCGTTGTCGCGTCGATCGTGCTCGGCTCGCTGTTCGACATCGGCGCACTCGGCACGATTGCCCGTATGGGCAAGCCGCTGAAGGCGAAGATCATCGCGACGCTCCTGATGACGCTCGGCATCGTCGCACTGCATTTCACCGCCATGGGCGCCGTGACGATCGAAGTCGGTCTCATCACCCCGACCTATGAAGGCATGATCCAGCCGCATCTGCTTGCCTTCGTCATTGCCGGAACCGCCTTCTTCCTTCTGTCCTTGGTGCTGGTTGCCGCCGGCTTTGCCCATCATGCCGAGCTCTCCGCCGCCGCGACCGAACGGGAGTTCACGCGCTTCGTCCGCAGCGTGAAGGACTACGCGATCTACATGCTCGACGTCGATGGCCGCGTGGCGAGCTGGAATGCCGGCGCCGAGGCCAACAAGGGTTATGCCGCCGAGGAAATCATCGGCAAGAATTTCGCCTGCTTCTATTCGGACGACGATCAGCGCGATGGCCTGCCGCGCCGCGCGCTTGAGGTTGCCGTGGCCCAGGGCAAGTTTGAGAACGAGGGTTGGCGCTATCGCAAGGACGGCTCTCGCTTCTGGGCGCATGTGGTGATCGATCCGTTCCTGGACGAGCAGGGCAAGCACGCCGGCTTCATCAAGATCGTCAAGGACACCACCAAGGCGAAGGCCGATGCCGATCGCATCGCTGAGGTCAGCAACAACCTCGATGTCGCGCTCGAGAACATGTCGCAGGGTATCTGCCTGTTCGATAGCGATGACCGGCTGCTCCTGTCGAACCGACGCTGCCGCGAGATCTTCGGCTTCTCCGAGACGCTTGCCGGCAAAGGCCTGACCTTCCGCGAGATCGTCGATATCGTCTTCGCCCGCATTTACGCCGAGCCCGAAATTGCGCGAGCCAAGGCCGAGGAACTCTATCAGAAACACCGGATCGAAATGGTCGGCAAGGGCGGTGGCGATATCGTCGAGAAGCTCGCCAACGGCCGCTCGATCCTGACCAAGCACCGCACGCTGCCCGATGGTGGCTGGGTCAGCACCTATGAAGACATTACCGAGCGCCTGGATACCGAGGAACAGATCACCTTCCTTGCGCGTCACGACAGCCTGACGGGCCTGCCGAACCGGTTGCAGTTCAGCAGCTACCTCGAAGAGGAACTGGATGCGGCCGCCTGGTTCAACCGCAAGGTTGCCGTCATCGGCATCGACCTCAACAAATTCAAGGAAGTCAACGACCTGCACGGTCATGCCGCCGGCGATTTCGTGCTGGTGACGATTGCCCAGCGCGTGAAGGGCCTGTTGCAGGAAGGCGAGTTCGTGGCGCGCCTCGGCGGCGACGAGTTCGCCGCGGTCAAACGCTTCGAGGAACTGGCCGAACTCAACGACTTCCTGCGGCGGATCGAGAAGAGCTTGCACGAGGAAATGCGCTTCGGCGATTTCGAGCTGAAGTCCGGCGGCAGCATGGGCGTCGCCATCTACCCGCAGGATGCGGAAACGGCCGATACGCTGATCAACAATGCCGACCTTGCGATGTACCGGGCGAAGGCCGCGCTCAACCAGACCGTCTGCTTCTACGAGGTTTCGATGGACGAGGCTGCCCGCCAGCGGCGCGCACTTGCCAACGATCTCTGGGATTCCGTCGACAAGAAGCAGCTTGCTCTGCACTACCAGGTGCAGAAGTCGGTGATGACCGGCGTCGTCATCGGCTACGAGGTGCTCCTGCGCTGGCATCATCCCGAACGCGGCATGGTGCCGCCCAGCGAATTCATTCCACTCGCCGAAGAGTGCGGTGCAATCCTGCCGATCGGCGAGTGGGTGCTGCGCGAAGCCTGCCGCGAGGCGGCTGGCTGGGAGAGCAACCACAAGATCGCGGTCAACCTGTCGCCGGTCCAGCTCGCCAATGGCGATATCGTCAGCCTGGTGCAGGACGTGCTTGCCGAGACCGGGCTCAATCCGAACCGGTTGGAGCTTGAGATCACGGAGTCGACGATCATCGACGACAAGGAGCGCGCGCTGCTGACCCTGCGTCAGATCAAGGAGCTCGGCGTGACGATCGCGATCGACGATTTCGGCACCGGGTACTCGTCGCTTGAAACGCTCCGCTCCTTCCCCTTCGACAAGATCAAGCTCGACAAGAGCTTCATGTGGGAAGTGGAGGGCAGCCCGCAGGCCAAGGCGATCGTCCGCGCCATCCTGGCGCTCGGACAGAGCCTGTCGGTGCCGGTCCTTGCCGAGGGCGTCGAGACGCAGACGCAGCTCGATATCCTGCAGGCGGAAGGCTGCGACGAGGCACAGGGCTATCTGCTCGGCCGGCCGGCCCCGATAACGCTCCTCTTCAGCGGCGACGAAGAGGCGGCCGCCGCCTGATCGGCGGACGTCATCATCGCGAGGGTCGCGTCCATGGCGAGCGCCTTGTCTGCGCGAACTGTCGGCCGGGTCAGGCTTGCGCTATTGCCGCAGCAACGTCCGGCCGGCGCCTTCCACCAGGAAGCGCGGGAAGAAGAAGACACCCGTTATCGTGCCGGAATAGCGCTGTTCGAGGCCTGAGGATTCGCCGATGCAGAACAGCGGCTGTTTCTGGCCGTGCTCTTCGAGTGCGATCGTCGTCGAAAAGCAGAAAGATGAGCAGCTTGTCGCCGCCTGCTCGAAAAGCTCGAGCACGTGGTTGCGGTCGGCTGGGTCGTAGCAGCGCACGAAGTTGAGCAGGCCGCATTCGCCGTCGCGCAGGCCATGGATGGCGGCAGCTTTCTCGCCAAGCCGGAACAGCCCCGTGGACAAGTCGCCCGACCAGCCTTCCGCCGCACAGAACTGTTGCAGGAACTCATGATGTGGCAGGTCGAGGTGCGGCTGTCCCGGAGAGCCGAGGGGAACGGAATTTGCTCTCGTGATCTTGAACACGGTCTACCCCAGCAGCATTCCTGGACATCGTCTTCGACGCCCCAGGAAACACGTCCTATTGTGCAAATTCCGCCCAACCATCAACCAATGCAAGAGTACACGCCACCTATTGCGGGCGTTTGTTCAACTCGAAAGGTCGCGAGATAGTAATGAAGCTCGCCTACGAAGTAATTTCGTCGGGGAGGTCGGCTCAATTTGCGATTAAATACTTATATGCTTTTCGTGATATTCTCGAAGAGGTCTCGGATGTTCGGTTAGTGCGAAAAAGCTTCGGCGATTGTTCGCCCGCTTGAGTTCGCTACCCGATCTCCCATCAATCTCCGCCCACTTGGGGCGCTGTTATAGTTCGTTTTTTTTCGACTTCAACGGTTTTTTGAAACCGGACTACAACCGGCGGCTTTTTTCTGCGGAGAGATTGGCGGGGGGCTCGCCCAGCCGCGAACGGCATTGATAAAAAACGAGAAAGGGCGACCCGAGGGCCGCCCTTCCGATCCGGATGGATCGCTAATGTGAAAAGGCTATCGCCTTATCACATCATGTCCATTCCACCCATGCCGCCCATGCCGCCCGGCATGCCAGCAGGTGCATCCTTCTTCGGCAGTTCGGCGATCATGGCTTCCGTCGTGACGAGGAGGCCGGCAACCGAAGCTGCGTCCTGAAGGGCGGTGCGAACGACCTTGACCGGGTCGATGATGCCCATGGCGATCATGTCGCCATATTCGCCGGTCTGGGCGTTGTAGCCGAAGTTGTCCTGGTCCTTGTCGAGGATCTTGCCGACAACGATCGAAGCTTCGTCACCAGCGTTCTCTGCGATCTGGCGGGCCGGAGCCTGCAGAGCGCGACGAACGATGTTGATGCCGGCTTCCTGGTCGTCGTTGGCACCCTTGACGGTGATCTTGACGGAAGAACGCAGCAGGGCAACGCCGCCGCCCGGTACGATGCCTTCCTGAACAGCAGCGCGCGTCGCGTTGAGAGCGTCGTCGATGCGGTCCTTCTTTTCCTTCACTTCGACTTCCGTCGAGCCGCCAACGCGGATCACGGCAACGCCGCCAGCGAGCTTGGCAAGACGTTCCTGCAGCTTTTCGCGGTCGTAGTCGGAGGTGGTTTCTTCGATCTGGGCCTTGATCTGGGCAACGCGGCCTTCGATGTCGGCCTTCTGGCCGGCGCCGTCGACGATCGTCGTGTTTTCCTTGGAGATCGAAACCTTCTTCGCACGGCCGAGCATGTCGAGCGTGACGTTTTCGAGCTTGATGCCGAGGTCTTCGGAGATCACGGTGCCGCCCGTCAGGATGGCGATGTCTTCGAGCATGGCCTTGCGGCGATCGCCGAAGCCCGGAGCCTTGACAGCAGCAATCTTCAGGCCGCCACGCAGCTTGTTGACGACGAGCGTTGCAAGAGCTTCGCCTTCTACGTCTTCAGCGATGATCAGGAGCGGCTTGCCGGTCTGAACGACAGCTTCGAGAACCGGGAGCATGGCCTGGAGGTTCGAGAGCTTCTTCTCGTGGAGGAGAACGAAGACGTCGTCGAGGTCAGCGACCATCTTTTCCGGGTTGGTGACGAAGTAGGGGCTGAGGTAGCCGCGGTCGAACTGCATGCCTTCGACGACTTCGAGTTCGGTTTCGGCGGTCTTGGCTTCTTCAACCGTGATGACGCCTTCGTTGCCGACCTTCTGCATCGCTTCAGCAATGTCGAGGCCGATCTGACGCTCGCCGTTTGCCGAGATCGTGCCGACCTGTGCGACTTCTTCCGAAGTGTTGATCTTCTTGGCCTTGGCCTGGAGATCCTTGACGACTTCGGTGACGGCGAGGTCGATACCGCGCTTCAGGTCCATCGGGTTCATGCCGGCAGCAACGGCCTTGGCGCCTTCGCGAACGATCGCCTGGGCAAGAACGGTTGCAGTCGTGGTGCCGTCGCCGGCGATGTCGTTGGTCTTCGAAGCAACTTCGCGGACCATCTGGGCGCCCATGTTTTCGAACTTGTCTTCGAGTTCGATTTCCTTGGCGACCGATACGCCGTCCTTGGTGATGCGCGGAGCGCCGAAGGACTTGTCGATGATGACGTTACGACCCTTCGGGCCGAGCGTGACCTTTACCGCGTCAGCGAGGATGTCGACGCCACGCAGCATCTTTTCGCGCGCGGTGCGGCCGAACTTGATTTCTTTTGCAGCCATTAGAGAAAACTCCCGGGCTCATTGCCCATTGGTTGTCATAAAAAGGGGTGGACGACGGCTGATCAGCCGATGATGCCCATGATGTCGGCTTCCTTCATGATCAGAAGGTCTTCGCCGTTGATCTTGACTTCGGTGCCCGACCACTTGCCGAACAGAACGCGGTCGCCAGCCTTGACGTCGAGAGCAACAACCTTGCCGCTTTCGTCACGGGCGCCCGAACCGACGGCGACGATTTCGCCTTCCTGCGGCTTTTCCTTGGCGGTGTCCGGAATGATGATACCGCCCTTGGTCTTCTCTTCAGACTCGACGCGGCGAACGACGACGCGGTCGTGCAGCGGGCGGAAGTTGGTGCTTGCCATTAGTCTAATCCCTCGATCAAATGACATTACGGATCGCTGATCGACCCGATGGATGGGTGTTAGCACTCTCATTTATCGAGTGCTAGCGATGCCGAGATAAGCCTGGGTATGGGGTGAGTCAAGGATCGGCGCCTAGATTTTTTGCCGGCGGCAGTAGCCTTGGGCGAGCGCAGCAGGCGAGGGCGTAGGCAGCCTAGCCCCATTCTTGGCGAAATGTAGGCGATCGCGTCGACGAATGGCATTGGCGGGATTTTGACGGTTGATAACCGCTACAAAGTGCTTTGGCGAAGCGGGCGGCATCGGCAATGCACTTTTCTTTGACGCCCGACACCGCCGGAATCCTTGGGAGGGGGCGCCTTTTTCGGGCGCCGAGACTTGTAATCTCCTGCCTTCCTTGCCATGCAAGCCGGAAACCGTGTTTGCAGGAAGCCAGAATGGCCGCAAGGATCAACAGTTTTCGGGAAATCGCTGCGCGCTACGACGTGGTGCTGTGCGATGTCTGGGGCGTTCTTCATAACGGCGTGCAGGCCTTTGCCTCCGCTTGCGAGGCGTTGGCCGAGGCGCGTGCCGCCGGCCTGACTGTGGTGCTGATCACCAACTCGCCGCGTCCGCATCCGGGTGTGAAGATCCAGATCCGCGGTCTCGGCGTGCCGGACGAAGCCTACGACCGGATCGTGACCTCGGGCGATGTGACCCGCGCGCTGATCGCCGCCGCCGCCAAAAAGATCTTCTTCATCGGTGCCGAGCGCGACCTGCCGCTGCTCGAAGGCCTGGGAACGCAGATCGTTTCGTCGGAAGATGCTGAGACGGTCGTTTGTGCCGGCTTCTATGACGACGAAACCGAAACGCCGGAGCATTACCGCGCGACACTGACGGGGCTTGCCAAGCGCAAGATCCCGTTCATCTGTGCCAATCCGGATCTGGTGGTCGAGCGCGGCCACAGGCTGATCCCCTGTGCCGGCGCAATCGCCAAGCTCTATGAAGAGCTCGGTGGCGAGGCGCGCATTGCCGGCAAGCCCTATATCGCCATCTACCGTGCGGCGCTGACCGAGGCGAAGGCCGTTCGCGGCGCGCTTGACCTGTCGCGTGTCATCGCCGTTGGCGACGGCATGCCGACGGACGTCAAGGGTGCCCAGGATGCCGGCTTCGATCTGCTCTATATCAGTGCCGGTATCCACGCCCAGGAATACATGAACGAAAGCCGCACCGACGAGGCGAAGCTCGCCGCCTTCCTGAAGAAGGAAGGCGCGTCGCCGAAATATTGGATGCCGCGGCTCGCCTGACGGGAAGACGGAGATGACGGTTTTTCATCGCAACGAGACCCGTGATCCGCTTCCGCAGCATCTGCGCGGCGGCGTCGTCGCGATCGGTAACTTCGACGGCGTGCACCGTGGTCACCAGTCGGTGCTCAATCGGGCGCTGGAGGAGGCCAATGCGCGCGGTGTGCCGGCGCTCGTGCTGACCTTCGAGCCGCATCCGAGAACCGTGTTCCGTCCGGAAACCCCGGTCTTCCGACTGACGCCGGCACCGCTGAAGGCGCGCATTCTCGAAGGCATGGGTTTCGGCGCCGTCATCGAGTATCCGTTCGACCGCACCTTCTCGCAGCTTTCCGCATCGGATTTTATCCACCGTATCCTGCTCGAATGGCTGCACGCCTCGCATGTCGTCACCGGTTTCGATTTTCACTTCGGCAAGGGGCGCGAGGGCGGCCCCGCCTTCCTGATGGCGGCCGGCGGCGATAACGGATTTGGCGTGACGCTCGTCGATGCCTTCCGCGACGAAAACGCATCGGTCATCTCGTCCAGTTACGTGCGCTCGCTGCTTGGCGAAGGTGATGTCTCGCAAGCTGCCGGCATGCTCGGCTATCGCTATCTGGTCGAGGCGGAAGTGATCGGCGGCAAGAAGCTCGGCCGCGAACTCGGCTTTCCCACCGCCAATATGCGGCTTGCGCCCGAGGTGGAACTGAGGCCTGGCATATAC
Source organism: Ensifer sp. Root278 (assembly GCF_001429285.1). Taxonomy (GTDB): domain Bacteria; phylum Pseudomonadota; class Alphaproteobacteria; order Rhizobiales; family Rhizobiaceae; genus Ensifer. Next base: position 310,070 of record NZ_LMJJ01000012.1, on the reverse strand, counting down.
GCCGTGCGTTTCCGTCGGGCCGACGGCTCGCTCTACGACGGCGTCGCGAGCTTCGGGCGCCGTCCGACTGTCGACAGCGACGGCGAGCCGCTGCTCGAAACCTTCGTCTTCGACTTTTCGGGCGATCTCTACGGCGAGATCTGTGCGGTCACCTTCTTCAGCTACCTGCGCGACGAACTGAAGTTCGACGGGCTCGATCCGCTGGTGGCGCAGATCCGTCAGGACGAGGCAGAGGCGCGGGCGTTGCTCTCCGGTGTGCAGCCGCTCGGCGACATCGACCGCAAGCTCAACTTCGCCTGACAAAAGAATTCGGCGTCCGCGCAGCGGCGGACCTTTTCAAAAGGCGGAAAACGCCTTAAACAACCGGCCACCATGACCCGGCACCGTCGATTGATCATCGATCAGCGAATTATTGGCCCGGCCTTCCGCGCGCTTTAGTCAGCCGGAAGGTCCGGGATTTCGGCGTTTCCGACGCCCCAGTCATCTCTCGATACCGAGCCCATTTCGTATGCGCGGCCCCTCGCGCGAAGAAGCGATTGCAAAGACCATGACCGATACCGCTGAAAAGATCGACTACTCCTCGACCCTCTATCTGCCGCAGACGGAATTCCCGATGCGCGCCGGCCTGCCGCAGAAGGAGCCGGAAACGGTGGCCCGCTGGCAGCAGATGGGCCTCTACAAGAAGCTGCGCGCATCGGCCGCCGGCCGCGACAAGTTTGTGCTGCATGACGGCCCGCCCTATGCGAACGGCAACATCCACATCGGCCATGCGCTGAACAAGATCCTCAAGGACGTCATCAATCGCTCGTTCCAGATGCGCGGCTTCGACGCCAACTATGTGCCCGGCTGGGACTGCCACGGTCTGCCGATCGAGTGGAAGATCGAGGAGAAATACCGCGAGAAGGGCCAGAACAAGGACGAGGTCCCGGTCAACGAATTCCGTAAGGAGTGCCGTGACTTCGCCTCCGGCTGGATCCAGGTCCAGGCCGAGGAGTTCAAGCGCCTCGGCATCGAGGGCGATTTCGACAATCCCTACACGACGATGAACTTCCATGCGGAAGCGCGCATCGCTGGCGAACTGATGAAGATCGCCAAGCTCGGCCAGCTCTATCGCGGCTCCAAGCCGGTCATGTGGTCGGTCGTCGAGCGCACCGCGCTTGCCGAAGCCGAAGTCGAATATGCCGATGTCGAGAGCGACATGATCTGGGTGAAGTTCCCGGTCACCGAAGGTCCGGACGCGCTTTCCGGCGCCTTCGTCGTGATCTGGACGACAACGCCCTGGACCATCCCGGGCAACCGCGCCATCGCCTTCTCGTCGCGTTATGCCTATGGCCTCTATGAAGTGGCGACCGCCGAGAACGACTTCGGCCCGCAGCCGGGCGAGAAGTTGATCTTCGCCAAGCGCCTGGCCGACGAATCCGCAGCCAAGGCCAAGCTCACCTTCAATTTCGTTCGCGACCTTGAGGCCAACGAGCTTTCTGCCGTCACCTGCGCCCATCCGCTGCATGGTCTCGGTGGCGGTTACGCTTTCAAGGTGCCGCTGCTCGATGGCGATCATGTCACCGACGATGCCGGCACCGGCTTCGTGCACACCGCCCCCGGTCACGGCCGCGAGGACTTTGATGCCTGGATGGACAGTGCCCGCGCGCTCGAAGCCCGCGGTATCTCCTCGGCGATCCCGTTCACGGTCGACGATGCCGGCTACTTCACTGCCGACGCCCATGGCTTCGGTCCCGATGCCGAAGGTGGCGCCGGCCGCGTCATCGACGACAAGGGCAAGAAGGGCGACGCCAACGATCGCGTCATCAAGGCGCTGATCGCCCGTCATGCGCTCTTTGCCCGCGGCCGCCTGAAACACTCCTATCCGCATTCCTGGCGTTCCAAGAAGCCGGTCATCTTCCGCAACACGCCGCAATGGTTCGTCTATATGGACAAGGCGTTCGGCGACGGCACAACGCTGCGTTCGCGTGCGCTTTCGGCCATCGACGACACCCGCTTCGTTCCCGGCGCCGGCCAGAACCGCCTGCGCGCGATGATCGAGGGACGCCCGGACTGGGTGCTCTCGCGTCAGCGCGCCTGGGGCGTGCCGATCGCGATCTTTGCCGACGACCAGGGCGAGATCCTGATCGACGAGGCCGTCAACGCCCGCATCCTCGACGCGTTCGAGCAGGAGGGCGCCGATGCCTGGTTTGCCGAAGGTGCCAAGGATCGCTTCCTCGGCAACGACCACGACCACGAAAAGTGGCACCAGGTGATGGACATCCTCGACGTGTGGTTCGATTCCGGTTCGACCCACACCTTCACGCTCGAAGACCGTCCGGACCTGAAGTGGCCGGCCGACGTCTATCTCGAAGGTTCGGACCAGCATCGCGGCTGGTTCCATTCCTCGCTGCTCGAGGCCTGCGCGACGCGCGGCCGCGCGCCCTACAACGCCGTTGTCACCCATGGCTTCACCATGGATGAGAAGGGCGAGAAGATGTCGAAGTCCAAGGGCAACACCGTCACGCCGCAGGAGGTGATGAAGGATGCCGGCGCCGATATCCTGCGCCTGTGGGTGATGACGACGGACTATTGGGAGGATCAGCGTCTCGGCAAGACGATCATCCAGACCAACATCGACGCCTATCGCAAGCTGCGCAACACGGTCCGCTGGATGCTCGGCACGCTTGCCCACGACAAGGGTGAAGAGATCGCCTATGCCGACATGCCGGAACTCGAAAAGCTGATGCTGCATCGGCTGGCGGAACTCGATCAGCTTGTGCGCGAAGGCTACGATGCCTTCGACTTCAAGAAGATCGCCCGTGCGTTGATCGATTTCTCGAACGTCGAGCTCTCGGCTTTCTATTTCGACGTGCGCAAGGACGCGCTCTACTGCGATGCGCCGTCGAGCCTGCGCCGCCGTTCGGCACTCGCCGTCATCCGCAAGCTCTTCGATTGCCTCGTCCTGTGGCTGGCGCCGATGCTGCCGTTCACCTCGGAAGAAGCCTGGCTGTCGCGGAAGCCCGATGCGGTTTCGGTGCATCTCGAACAGTTCCCGGCGATCCCGGCGGAATGGAAGAACGATGTGCTCGAAGCCAAGTGGGACAAGATCCGTACGGTCCGCACCGTTGTCACCGGTGCGCTCGAGATCGAGCGCAAGGACAAGCGCATCGGCTCGTCGCTGGAAGCGGCTCCGGTCGTCTACGTCGCCGATCCGGAACTCTTGAAGGCGCTGGAAGGCCAGGACTTCGCCGAGATCTGCATCACGTCGGGCATCGTGATCGAAGCCGCGGAAGGCCCTGCGGATGCGTTCCGCCTTGCCGACGTGGCCAAGGTGAGCGTCGTGCCGAAGCTTGCCGAAGGCCAGAAATGCGCCCGCTCCTGGCGGATCACGACCGATGTCGGTTCCGACCCGATCTACCCCGACGTGTCGGCCCGTGACGCCGCTGCCTTGCGCGAACTTGGTTTCAAGGCTTAACGCATTGTTACCGGATGAATTGCACTCGTTGCGTTCATCCGGTAAAACCTGCCCGAAATTTGGCGGATTTCTCCGCCATGGGCGCTTGAGTGGCCGCGCTGACCGGTGGCCGGCTGGAAGGAATCTCATGGAAATGACGCGAGAGTTGCGAGTGTTTGCCAGCGTGGCCGCCATTTTGACGAGCGGCCTGGTGCTTTCGGGCTGCATCGGCGGCCCGACCTATGGCACGGACAAGACCGCCGGCGAACAGCTCATGGACGACCTCGGCAGCGTCGCCAGCTTCGGCCCGCCGAAGCGTGATCCGGTCAAGTATCAGCCGCGCCCCGGCCTCGTTCTGCCGCCGTCGGCGCAGCAGACTGCTCTCGTCGAGCCGCAGAAGTCGCTTGCCAGCCGTGAGGCTAACCCGGAATGGGTCGAGTCTCCGGAAGAGGTTCGCAACCGTCTGCGCGAAGAGGCCGACGCGAACAAGAACAACCCGAACTACGTTTCCCCGCTTGCCAAGGCTAGCGCCAACGGCCGCCGGCTCTCGGCCAAGGAGCAGCAGGAAGCTTATCGCGCAGGCCGTAAGATCGAGATGGGCGCCTATTCCGACAAGCGACGCTTCCTCAGCGATCCGCCGCTTGATTACCGCCGCCTGCCGGAGGGTACCGAGACCGAACTCGGCGAGCCGGAGAAGGACAAGGAGCGCCGCCGCAAGAAGGAGGCGCAGATCAAGAATTCCGGCTCCAAGTGGTATTGGCCTTTCTAAGCAGCGCATAAGCCATGACGATCAGCATTCGCGACGCTCGCCCGGAAGACGCGCAGACCATTCTGCGCTTCATCACCGAACTTGCCATCTACGAGAAGGAGCCCGACGCAGTCGAGGCGACGGTCGAGATGTTGCAGGCCTCGCTCTTTGGTCCGGGTTCCATTACCCGCGCCGTGATCTGCGAGAAGGACGGCAAGCCCGCAGGCTTCGCCATGTGGTTCTACAACTATTCGACCTGGCAGGCACGCAAGGGTCTCTACCTTGAGGACCTTTACGTTACGCCGGATTGCCGTGGCTCCGGCGCTGGCAAGATGCTGCTGAAGCATCTGGCGAAAATTGCCGTCAAGGAAGGCTGCGGCCGCTTCGAATGGAGCGTGCTCGACTGGAACGAGCCGGCGATACGGGTCTACGAGGCGGTCGGTGCCGAGCCGATGTCCGAATGGACGCGCTACCGTCTCTCCGGCGCGGCCCTCGAAAGCTTCGCGGCCGACTGAGGCGACCTCAGAAAATCTGAAACGGGCTCGCGTTCAGAGTCGGGATTGGTTTCACCGCTTGCCGGCGAAGAAATTCCTGAGAAGGTCGGCAGCCTCGCGCTCGGCGAGGCCCGAATAAACGTCCGGCACGTGATGGCAGGTGGGAGAACCGAAGAAGCGCACGCCGCTGTCGACCGCGCCGCCCTTCGGATCGTCCGCGCCGTAGTAGAGGCGGCGGATGCGGGCGAACGAAATCGCCGCGGCGCACATGGTGCAGGGTTCGAGGGTGACGTAGAGATCGGCGCCCGTCAGCCTTTCGTCCTTGAGGACGGCAGCAGCCTCGCGGATGGCGACAATCTCCGCATGTGCAGTCACGTCGTTGAGTTCACGGGTGCGATTGCCGGCGCGGGAGACGATCTGGCCATCGAAAACGACCACGGCGCCGATCGGCACTTCGCCGCGTTCTGCCGCCTTCCTGGCCTCCTCAAGGGCCACATCCATGAAGTGTGTCGTCTCAGCCATCGCTCAAACAATAATTTCTCTTAACCCACGGGCCGCGACCTGATAGGACAGCCGCAAAAGGCAGGCAACACAAATGACATCCAAAGACAAGCCCACACGGCCTGGCGGCAAGTCCGCCGGCCGGGACAAGAAACCGCATTTCGCCGACAAGAAGGCTGGAGCACCGAAAAAGGTTGCAGGCCCGAAGACATTTGGCGCCAAGACCTCCGGACCGAAGGCTGACGGCCCCAAGTCCTTCGGACCAAAGACCGGCGCTTCGCGTCCGGCCAGGGAGCGCCCGAACGCGGCTGCTCCGGGTGTCGACGAACCGCAGCGCATCTCCAAGATCCTGGCGCGCGCCGGCGTCGCCTCGCGCCGCGACGTCGAGCGCATGATCATGGAAGGCCGCATCAAGCTCAACGGCGTCATTCTCGATACGCCGGTCGTCAACGCGACGCTTGCCGATGCGATCGAGGTCGATGGTCAGCCGATCCGCGGCATCGAGCGCACGCGCCTCTGGCTCTACCACAAGCCGGCCGGCCTAGTGACCACCAATGCCGATCCGGAAGGCCGCCCAACCGTATTCGAAAACCTGCCCGACGAACTGCCGCGCGTTCTGTCGATCGGCCGCCTCGACATCAACACCGAGGGCCTGCTGCTTTTGACCAACGATGGTGGTCTTGCCCGTGTGCTCGAACTACCGTCGACCGGCTGGCTGCGCCGCTACCGCGTTCGCGCCCACGGCGAGATCGATCAGGAAGCGCTCGACCGGCTGAAGGACGGTATCGCCGTCGACGGCGTGCTCTATGGCGCGATCGAGGCGACGCTGGACCGGGTGCAGGGCTCGAACGTCTGGATCACCATGGGGCTGCGCGAAGGCAAGAACCGCGAGATCAAGAACGTGCTCGGCGCGCTCGGTCTCGACGTCAACCGCCTCATCCGCATTTCCTATGGACCCTTCCAGCTCGGCGAACTGCCGGAGGGACATGTCCAGGAAATCCGTGGCCGGACGCTCCGCGATCAGCTCGGGCCGCGCCTGATCGAGGATGCCAAGGCAAACTTCGACGCACCGCTTTACAACGATCAGGCAGCGACCGTAGCCGGCGACGCGCCGGAGGATGATACCGCCGATACGCGCCGGCCTGAACGTGCCAACCGCTGGGAAAAGCCGGAGGACAAGCGCGAGCGTGCTCTGGCCCGGCTCGACACGCGTCGCGACGATCGCCGTGACGGCGGCCGCAAGGACGGTCCTCGTGGCAAGGGCGGCTCCCGCGACGACCGTGACGCCAAGTTTGAGGACCGGCCGAAGCGCGCGCCGGCGCAGCGCGCCCGCACCGCCAATGTCTGGATGGCGCCGGGCGCCCGTCCGCTGGCCGAAAAGAAGCCGAAATCCGCTGAAGGCGACGCCACGGAGAAGCCCGCCCGTCGCGAGCGTCCGGAAGGCGTGCCGAAGACCAAGCGCTACGGTCGCAGCAAGGATGGCTTTGCGACGAAGACATCCGGCAAGTTCGACCCGGACCGCAAGGGCGGCTCGCACAGGGACTTCGATCGTCCCGCTGCGGCCGCGCCGGTCAAGCGTCGCGACGAAGAGGGTGAATGGATCAGCGCCAGCGAGCCTGCCCGTCGCGGCAAGGACGAGGGCCGGGATGGCGGCTTCGGTCGGCGCAAGGCGGGCGACGCGGGAGACCGCAGGTCGCGCGATCACGGTGACCGTCCTGCGCGCCGTGAAGGCGGCGACCGTCCTGCTCGTTCTGAAGGCGGGCCGCGCAGCTTCTCCGACAAGCCGCGGTTCCCGCGCGCCGATGGCGACCGGCCTGCCCGCCGCGAAGGTGGCGACCGCCCGCGTGGTGATCGACCTGCCCGCTCCGAGGGTGGTCCACGCAGCTATTCCGACAAGCCGAGGACCCCGCGTGCCGAGGGCGATCGTCCGCCACGCCGCGAAGGTGGAGACCGACCGTTCGGTGATCGGCCTGCCCGCGCCGACGGCGGCCCGCGCAGCTATTCCGACAAGCCAAGAGCCCCACGCGCCGAGGGCGATCGTCCGCCGCGCCGTGAAGGCGGGGACCGTCCGTTCGGCGATAAACCCCGCGGCAAGTCCTTCGGGGGCAAGCCGTCCGGTGGAAAGTCCTTTGGCGAACGCACTGGCGGTCCGCGCGGTGGCAAGCCCGGCGGCGGCAAACCCGGCGGTGGGCGCCCCGGCGGCGCTGGACGCTCCGGTGGTGGCGGACGCCCGGCCGGCGGCGGCAAGCCGCGCGGCAGAGGAAACTAAGCGGCGGTGCGTATCGTCGGTGGAGAGTTTCGGGGGCGCAGCCTTGCGACCCCCAAGTCCAACGATATCCGTCCGACCACGGACCGGACGCGCGAAAGCCTGTTCAACATCCTGAGCCATTCCTATCCGGAGGCGCTCGACGGCACCCGTGTGCTCGACCTTTTTGCGGGCACCGGCGCCGTTGGCTTCGAGGCTCTCTCACGCGGGTGCCGGCAGGCACTCTTCGTCGAGCAGGGCGTCGAGGGCAGGGGACTTCTGCAGACGAACATCGAAACGCTCGGCCTCCAGGGCCGAGCCAAGGTCTTCCGCCGTGACGCCACCAGCCTCGGCGGCGTCGGCACGATGGAGCCGTTTCATCTGGTTTTCGCCGATCCGCCCTACGCGAAGGGTCTCGGCGAGAAGGCGCTGGAATCTGCCGCCGCCGGCAATTGGCTCGTCCCCGATGCACTGGTGATCCTCGAAGAGCGGGCGGACGTTCAGCCCGCGCCGACGGCCGTGTTCGAGCGGCTCGATGTCAGAGCCTTCGGCGATACACGCATGCATTTCTACCGCTTCCGCGGTGCCTGACCGTCATATTTTCGATTTCTTTGCGAAGATAGGCTGACGCCGACCATACACGTTTCCTTATCCCGCGCCTTACGGCGACCTTCTGCATAATTTGTCCTTAAAATGATTCCGCTTTAGGGAATCATGCAGAAGCGGAGGACATGCCGATGAAGCAGGATCTTTCGATGACGAAGGCGCCGACGCAGGTGACGAGCCAACCGACGGTGGCCCTGGCGCTTGGCGGCGGCGGCGCGCGCGGGCTTGCGCATATTCACGTCATCGAGGCCCTGGACGAGCTCGGCATTCGCCCGGTGGCGATCGCCGGCTCTTCGATAGGCGCAATCATGGGTGCCGGCATGGCGGCCGGCATGCGCGGCGAAGAGATCAGGGGCCACACGCTCTCGACCATCGGCCATCGCCGCGAGGTCCTCAATCGGCTCTGGCAATTGCGGCCGTCGAGCCTTTCCGAAGCCATGGCGAACGGTTTTCGTTTCGGGCAATTCAATGTCGAGCGCGTTCTCAGGGCTTTTCTGCCCGAGGCCATTCCGCCGAAGTTCTCGGATCTAGGCATTCCGCTCAAGGTGGTCGCTACCGACTATTACGGCCAGACAGAACATATCTGCGAAAAGGGTGACCTGTGGCAGGCGCTGGCTGCCTCCGCTGCCCTGCCGGCGATCTTCATCCCGGTGAAGATCGGCGGGCGCGTGATGATCGACGGCGGCATCTACAACCCTATCCCCTTCGATCATCTGCGCGGCCTGGCGGACATCGTCATCGCCGTCGACGTCGTCGGTGGTCCTGACGGCGACGGCAAGACGATCCCGAGCCGCATCGACAGCCTGTTCGGTGCGAGCCAGTTGATGATGCAGTCGATCATCGCGATGAAGCTCAAGGAAGGGGCACCGGATATCCTGCTGCGCCCCGATGTCGGCCGCTACCGGGTGATGGATTTTCTGCGGGCCCAGGACGTGCTGAACGGAACCGTCGCCATCAAGGACCAGCTGAAACGGGCGCTCGACGAGCGGATGCGGGCGCCGACGCTCAAGTGAACGCCGACGACTGAGGGGCGGTTCGCCTGAGCGAGACTACGCGCTCTCGCGCTCGTCGGCAGGAAGCCCCGGCAGGATCCGTTCGCCCGTCTCCTGGGAGTGATCGACCTCGCGCTTCGGCTTGACCAGCGGCTCCGGCCTGACGGGACGCGAATGCAGCATGTCGCGACCGGCGGTGATGCCTTCGGCCTCCTGCAGCACGAGCCGGGCCTCGTCGCGCTTGCGGATGTCGTCCATGATGGCGATTGCCTCGTCGTCGCCGACCCCCAAAGCCTCCAGTGTCTTGCGGCCGAAGAGCAGGCCGGACTCGAAAGTCTCGCGCAATTCGTAGTCGACGCCTTTGGCGCGCAGTTCCAGCGTATGCAGGCGGTCGTAGGAGCGGGCGTAGATGCGTGCATTTGGATATTCGGACTGCACGAGGTCGATGATGTGGTCGGTCGTTTCCTTCTTTTGGGTACAGACGGCGACGATCTTGGCCCGCTCGATGCCGGCCGCGCGCAGCACGTCGAGACGATTGCCGTCGCCGAAATAGATACGGAAACCGAAGGTCGCGGCCTGGCGCACGCGTGCGGCCGAATGGTCGATGATCGTCACGTCGCGGCCGCCGGCGAGCAGGATCTGCGCCGCGATCTGGCCGAAGCGGGAAAAGCCGATCATCAGCACGTCGGCATTGGCGCCGTCGAAATCTTCTTCGATCTCCTCGTCCATCTCGTCCTGTTCGTGCATCAGCTTTGCGGCCAGCATGGAGGCAAGCGGCGTCAGCGCCATCGACAGCGTCACGATCGCAACCAGCAACGAGGCGTCGCCATCCGAGAAGACGCCAGCGGTTGCCGCCGCGGTGAACAGCACGAAGCCGAATTCGCCGCCCTGCGGCAGGAGCAGGCTGATGCGCACCGCGTCGTTGTGGTGTGATCCGGTGAGCCGGCAGAGCCAGTAGAGCACCAGGCTCTTCAACGCCATCAAGAGCGGCACGGCGATGATGATCAGCTGGTAGCGCTCGACGATGACGCCAAGCTCCAGCGACAGACCGACGGCCATGAAGAACAGAGCCTGCAGGATACCGCGGAACGGTTCGATATCCGCTTCGAGTTCATGGCGATAGGAGGATTCCGCCAAGAGCACACCCGCGAGGAAGGCACCCATCGCCATGGAGAGTCCGGCAAGCTGCATCATGGTCGCCGCGCCCATGACGACGAGCAGGGCGGCGGCGATCATGACGTCGCGGGCGCCCGTGCGGCCGATGATCTGGAACAGGGGGTTAACGAGGTAGCGGCCGGCAGCGAAGAGCACGACGATCGCTGTGGTGGCGATCGCAAAATCCTCGAGCGGCGGTGTCGTATCCTCAGGCGCTTGCGCCGCCATAAGCGGGATCAGCGCCAGCAGCGGCACGATCGCGAGATCCTGCAGCAGGAGAATGGAGAAGGATCGCTGCCCGTAGCGGGTGTTGCGGTCGTTGCCCTCGTCGAGGATCTGCATGGCAAAGGCGGTCGACGACAGCGCCAGGCCGAAGCCGGCGATGATGCTGCCGCCCTGGCCGAGGAGCCCGAGGGCATAGATCATGGAAGAGAGCACGATGCCGGTCAGCACGACCTGAGCCGTGCCGAGGCCGAAGATATCGCGCCGCATCTGCCAGAGACGTGACGGTTTCAATTCGAGGCCGATGATGAACAGCAGGAACACGACGCCGAGCTCCGAGACATGCAGGATCTGCTCGCCATCGGTGATGCTTTGGGCGACCGGACCGATGAGCACGCCGGCGCAGAGATAGCCGAGGATAGTGCCGAGGCCGAGCCGCTTGAAGATTGGTGCGGCGACCACTGCGCCGCCGAGCAGCATCAGCGCCTGAGAATAGATGATCGGTGTCGTTGCCATGCCTGCGGCTTTCACTATTGGGCACCCGGCCCCGATGAGGGAGCTTTCGAGAGCGGTCATTTGCGGTGTATGGGCGGGAATCAGGCCGATGCCCTTGATGCCTGCGTCACTGCACAATAAATGGGGCAGGAATGAAAGGCTACATCATGTCAGACACGATCGATTCTGCCGACCTCGAAAAACGCGCCTCCGAACTCGTGGACCTCGCCCGAAAGGCCGGCGCCGATGCGGCGGATGCGGTGGTGGTGCGCGGGCGCTCCCGTTCCGTCTCCGTGCGCCTCGGCAAGGTCGAAGCGACGGAAGCCTCCGAAAGCGACGATTTCTCGCTCCGGGTATTCGTCGGGCGACGCGTCGCCAGCGTCTCGGCCAATCCGGGCTTCGATCTGAAGCTGCTCGCCGAACGCGCCGTCGCCATGGCCAAGGCTTCGCCGGAAGATCCCTTTGCCTCGCTCGCCGATGCGGACCGGCTCGCAAGCTCCTACCCCGACCTCGACCTCTTCGACCCCACCGCCGTTTCCACGGATTCGTTGACGGAAGCGGCATTGGCTGCCGAAGAGGCAGCACTTGCGGTCTCAGGCGTCACCAATTCCAGCGGCGCCGGCGCTTCGGCCGGCATGGGCGGTCTGGTTCTCGTCACGTCGCACGGCTTCTCCGGCTCCTACATGGCGACCCGCTTCGGTTGCTCCGTCAGCGCGATTGCCGGCGAAGGCACGAAGATGGAGCGCGACTATGATTTCGACAGCCGCCTCTATGTCGGCGACCTCCGGCCGGCCGAGGAGATCGGCCGACTTGCCGGCGAGCGCGCGGTGGCACGCCTCAATCCGCGCCAGGTGCCGACGGCCAAGAACGTCACCGTCGTTTTCGATCCGCGCATGGCGCGCGGCTTCGTCGGCCATCTGGCGGGCGCGATCAACGGTGCGGCCGTCGCCCGCAAGACGAGCTTCCTGCGTGACCGGATGGGCAAGCAGGTGATGAAGGCGGGTCTTTCGGTGACCGACAACCCGCTGATCGTGCGCGGCTCCTCTTCGCGTCCCTTCGACGGCGAGGGCGTCAGCGGTTCGAAGCTGGCGATGGTCGAGGATGGCGTGCTGAAGCATTGGTTCCTGTCGACCTCCGCCGCTGCCGAACTCGGCCTGGAGACCAACGGTCGCGGCGTGCGCGGCGGCCCGACGGTCAACCCGGCCTCGACCAATCTGGCGCTCGAGCCGGGTTCGATCTCGCGTGAGGATCTGATCCGCGGTGTCGGCAACGGCTTCTACGTGACCGAACTGATCGGCCAGGGCGTCAACATGGTGACCGGCGAATACAGCCGCGGCGCCTCCGGCTTCTGGATCGAAAACGGCGAACTCACCTTTGCCGTCTCCGAGGTGACGATCGCCTCCAATCTCAAGGACATGTTCATGGCATTGACGCCGGCAGACGACATCGATCGCAAGTTCGGCGTTGCCGCACCGACGCTTGCCATCGAGGGCATGACGCTCGCTGGTCTCTAAACAGGCCGAAGACAAACCGGCGCGGGGACCCGCGCCGATCCGGCTCTCGTGCTATAGGAGAGGCGGGCTGACGGGGTTTTGAATGTTCGACACAGCACCATCGGGCGCGGACTGGAAGCCGGATCTCGAGTTGATCCGCGCCGCGGCGGTCGTCGCCGGCGAAACGGCGCTCGGTTATTTTCGCAAATCGCCCGATGTCCGCTGGAAGAACGAGGGCCGCTCGCCGGTCAGCGAAGCGGATCTGGCGGCAAACGATGTGCTGAAGACGCGGCTGCTCGCAGCGAGACCCGGCTATGGCTGGCTGTCGGAAGAGACAGACGATGATTCCAGCCGCCTGACCCGCGAAACGGTCTTCGTCGTCGATCCGATCGACGGCACGCGTGCCTTCATCGCCGGCAAGGAGCTCTGGTGCGTCAGCGTTGCGGTCGTCCACCGGGGGAAGCCCGTCGCCGGCGTCCTCTATGCCCCGGCGCTTGACGAACTCTTCGAGGCGGTTGCCGGCGGTAGCGCGCTGAAGAACGGCACGGCGATCTCGGTGCGAGAGGCGAAGGCCGGGGAAACGCTGCATCTGGCGGCCGCCGAAGATACGGTCGGCAAGCTTCCGGCCGTCTATCGCAACACCGTCACACGCGTGCCGCATGTTCCGTCGCTTGCCTATCGGCTGGCCATGGTTGCCGACGGGCGGATCGACGGTACGCTGGTGAAGAAGAATTCCCATGATTGGGATCTGGCTGCGGCCGATCTCATTCTCGCCCGGGCCGGTGGCGCGCTCGTCGATCTCGACGAGCAGCCCTTGTCCTACAATCGCTCCAGCGTCGTTCACGGCGTTCTCTGCGCAGCGGCAAAGCCGCTCTTGCCAGGCCTGATCGCCGCATCGCGGTCGATGGAGCCCCATTGACCTTTGGGGCCGAATGCCTCAAATCAACGCCCATACCCAAAAAGAAAAATGGAATTCCGATGGCTCACGAATCCGAGAAGAAACAACGTCTGCACCTCGTCTTTGGCGGTGAACTCACCACGCTGACGGACGTCCACTTCCGCGATCTGGACAAGCTCGATATCGTCGGCATCTACCCGGACTACGATAGCGCTCTCGTTGCCTGGAAATCCAAGGCGCAGATGACCGTCGACAACGCTCACATGCGCTATTTCATCGTTCACATGCATCGTCTGCTCGACCCGGAAAACGGCTGATGCCGATGAGGTCGGGATGCGCGGCGCAAACCCGCATGCCAGTCGCCCCTAAGTTTCTCGCCGCTGAGACGGCTGGGGAAGGTGTCTCGTCATGAGCAGCTTTCGCGCGCGCCTGGCGCTCTCCAGCTATCGCTGGATCGGCTCGGCCATCTATCCCCTGGTTTGGTCCTACCTCGCCATTCGCGCGGCGAAGGGCAAGGAGGATCCGGCTCGGCGTCGCGAGCGCTACGGCCATGCGAGCGCACCGCGGCCGCAAGGCCCGCTCGTCTGGTTTCATGCCGCCAGCGTCGGCGAGACCAATGCGGTCATCCCGCTGATCAAGGAAATCCGCAGGCGCGGCATCAATGTCGTGCTGACGACGGGAACGACGACCTCGGCACGCGTCGTCGCCCAGCGCCTCGGTGCGGGTGTCATCCACCAATATGTTCCGCTCGATTTCAAGCCGGCGGTCAGCCGGTTTCTGAACTATTGGGAGCCGGATCTCGCAATCATCGCCGAGTCCGAAATCTGGCCGATGACCATCCTGGAGCTCGGCCGGCGCCATATTCCGCAGGTTCTGGTGAACGGCCGTCTGTCCGATCGCACCTTCGCCCGGTGGAAGCGGCGGCCGGCGCTCGCCGACGCGCTGTTCGAAAACCTGGCGCTGGTCATCGCCCAGTCCGATGTCGATGCGGAGCGCTTCCGCACCCTCGGCGCACTGCCGGTCATGGTCTCCGGCAACCTGAAGGTCGACACAGATGCGCCGCCGCATGATCCGCTGGCGCTGAAGGAGTATCAGCAGCAGATCGGCACGCGGAAGACCTGGGCGGCGATCTCGACCTTCGACGGCGAGGAAAACGCGGCCGGCGTCGTGCACCGCGCGCTGAAGGAACGGACTGGCCTCCTGACGATCATCGTGCCGCGCCATCCCGAGCGCGGCGATGCGATCGAGGCGGCGCTGACGGCCAAGGGCCTGAAGGTCGCGCGGCGCACGCGGCGTGATCCGCTGACGCCGGATGTCGATGTCTTCCTCGGCGACACCATCGGTGAAATGGGCCTCTATCTGCGCCTGACCGAAGTCGCCTTTGTCGGCCGCTCGCTCTTTGCCGAAGGCGGCCAGAACCCGCTGGAGCCGGCGATGCTCGGCTGCGCTATCCTGTCCGGCGGCAATGTGCAAAATTTTCGCGAGACTTATCAGACGCTTGCAAAGAACGGCAGCGCCAAGATCGTGCGCGACGTCGAGATGCTGGCGAAGGGCGTCAACTATCTGCTCGCCAACGACGACATGCGTCGCTCGATGATCGATGCCGGCCTCGAAACCGTGCAAGAGATGCGCGGCGCTCTGTCGGCGACGATGAAGGGGCTCGAGCCCTATATCAATCCGCTCATCGTCAAGGCGCGTCTCAATCCCCCGACCGAAAGCTGACACAAACAGGAGACGATCCCTCATCATGACCGCACCCAAGGCCATAGCCGGCATCCTGTTCGACAAGGACGGAACCCTGCTCGACTACGCAAAGAGCTGGGTGCCGGTGAACTATGAGCTGGCACGGCTTGCGGCCAAGGGTGATGAGGCATTGGCCCGCGTATTGCTGAAAGCGGGCGGCATGGACGCCGACACCGGCCATGTACTGCCTGACAGCCTGCTTGCGGCGGGCAACACGGTTGAGATCGCGACCGGTTTCGTGGGGGCGGGCGCGCCCTTTACCGTGGCGGATCTCACCACCCTGTTCGACAGCCTGTTCGCGCGCTCGGCGGAATATGCCGTCCCGGTCACCGATCTTGGCACATTCTTCGCCGGTCTGCATGCCAAGGGCTATCGGCTTGGGGTCGCCTCCAGCGACAACGAAAAATCGATCCGCGAGACCGCCAAACGCTTCGGTTTCGATGGTTACCTGCATTATGTAGCGGGTTATGACAGCGGCTACGGCGTCAAGCCGGAGCCTGGCATGGTGCTCGGCTTTTGTGCCGCAACAGGCTTGGAGCCGCATCAGGTCGTCGTCGTCGGCGACAACAATCACGACATGCACATGGGCCGCAGTGCCGGCGTCGGCATGACGGTCGCGGTGCTGACCGGGACCGGTTCGCGCCAGTCGCTCGCGGCGGCTTCGGACCATTGCCTTGCCGACATCACCGAACTTGAGGCTGTCCTCTAGAGCGCCGTGTGTTCAGATGAACGCACTAAGGACGCTCTAGCACTTTGTTTCTAGAGCATCTTTCCGCTTTCACGTGATTCCGCTTGAAAGCGGGACGCTCTAGTCGCAAATCCGGGAAAAGCGTGAAGCACTTGTCTGTCGGCAGGCCATTCTGCCGCGCGGCCGCCGGCCCAGGTCGCTGCAATCGTATCCATAGCTTGCGTTTTTTCACATTCTGACGTTTTTTGGGCGATCCGCCGGCTTCCGGCGGCAAGAACGACATATGTCCTCCCGGAGCGGATGGACGACACCGGCTGGGGCACGGAACGAAGATGGTATCGGAAGCGCCACCATTCTGGTGGACAAAGGCGGATTGGCGTGCGCGCGCGTTGTGGCCGTTTTCATGGGTATATGGCCGGATTGCCGGCCTGCGCATGGACCGAGCCCATCGAGCCTCGGTTCCGGTTCCGGTCATCTGCATCGGCAACTTCACCGTCGGCGGCGCCGGCAAGACGCCGACCGCGATCGCGCTTGCCCGCGTCATCCGTCAGAAAGGGTTGAAACCCGGGTTCCTAAGCCGCGGCTATGGCGGCTCGCTCGACGTGACGACCGTCGTCGATCCGGAGCATCACCGTGCGCGCGATGTCGGCGACGAGCCCCTGCTTCTGGCGCGTGAGGCGTTGACCGTCGTCTGCCGCCGCCGTGTCGATGGCGCCCGCCGGCTGGCGAAGGAAGGTGTCGATATCATCATCATGGACGACGGCTTCCAGAGCGCGCGTCTGGCCTTCGACTTTGCGCTTTTGGTCATCGACTCGCGCCGCGGCATCGGCAACGGCTATCTGGTGCCGGCAGGCCCCGTGCGGGCGCCGCTGCCCAATCAACTTCGGCACGCCACGGCATTGCTGAAGATCGGCGGCGGCACGGAGGCCGATGCCCTGATCCGCCGCGCAGCCCGCGCCGGAAAGCAGATCTACGAGGCCGATGTGGTGAGGCTCGACGACGGGTCGCTGAAAGGCGTCAAGGTCCTTGCCTGGGCCGGTATCGCCGATCCGGAGAAATTCTACCGCACGGTGCGCGAGACCGGTGCTGTCGTCGAGGAAACCCGCAGCTTTCCGGATCATCACCATTTCTCCGACGACGAGATCGCCGACCTGCTCGATCGAGCGGCGGCCTTGGGCTGCACGCTTGTCACGACCGCCAAGGACATGGTTCGGCTCGAGCCCGGCCATGGCCGCGCCGCCGAGCTGGCCGCGGCCAGCCGCGTGATCGAAATCGACGTGCGCTTCGACGACCCTATGGCGCCCAAGAAGATTATCGAGACGGCACTTGCTGCCGCGCGCGCGCGAAAGCTGCGCGAAGGCGCGAGCAAGTAATCACTTATCGGTGTGGGAGAAGCCGGGCTGAGCCTTAGCGGCGCTGGTTCGGCAGCGCGCCGGCGCGCTTTTCCGCCTCGAGCGAGGCTTCCGCATCGACATAGGCTTCCTGCCGGGCGACGCTCCAGTAGCGCAGCTCGTCGACGGGAATGGTCTTGCCGGTCATCGCGCAGATCACATGCGAGCCGGCGAGAATGATCTGAAAGTCGCCGTCGAGATAACGGATTTTCGCCTCGCGCGACGCGCTTCCTTCAAACCGGTTCATCATGTTCGTTGCCTATTGCGTCTCTGTGGTCTGTTCTCTGGTCTAGCTCGCCATCCGGCAAAATGCCAGCCGCATTTCGCCGCCGCGCGCGATCAGCTTCGGCCGAACAGCCGTTCAATATCGGAAAGCTTGAGCTCGATATAGGTCGGCCGCCCGTGGTTGCATTGGCCGGAGCCGGGCGTCGCCTCCATCTGCCGCAGCAAAGCGTTCATTTCCTCGGTGCGCATGCGTCGGCCGGAGCGCACCGATCCATGGCAGGCCATCGTCGCGGCAAGATATTCGAGCCGGCTTGTGAGGCCGTTGGCGGTGTCCCATTCGGCAAGTTCGTCGGCAAGCTGGCGCACCAGGCCGACGGCATCCATTTCGCCGAGCATGGCAGGCGTCTCGCGCACGGCGATCGCCCCCGGGCCGAAGCGTTCGATGGCAAGGCCAAGGCGGGCGAACTCCGCCGCATGCGCCATCAGTCGGTCGCAATCGTCTTCGGCCAGATCGACGATTTCCGGGATCAGCAAAGCCTGCGCCGCGACGGGCCGTGAATGCAGCGCCGTGCGCATCACCTCGAACACCAGCCGCTCATGGGCGGCATGCTGGTCGACGATGACGAGGCCGTCATTCGTCTGGGCGACGATGTAGTTCTCATGGAGCTGCGCCCTGACCGCGCCGAGCGGGAAGGATGGCGGTGCCGGCGTTTCCTGTTGCGCGACCGCTGCCTCACGCTCGGACGGGGCGCCAGTCCGTGCCGATGGTGCCGCAAAGGCAGCGAAGCTCGCCTGCGGCTGTTCGGAGAAGCGGCCGTTCACCGTCTCGAATTGCATGGGTCGTGATGGCGAAGTTTCCGGCGTCCACGGCGCCTGCGGCCGATAGGACTCCGCTCGGAAGGCCCGCATCAGACCACTGGCGCCGGTGGTTGCCGCCCGGTCGCCTTCGCGCGTCAGCGCCTCGCGGATGGCACCGATGATCAGCCCGCGGATGAGGCCCGGGTCGCGGAAGCGCACATCGGATTTCGCCGGATGCACGTTGACGTCGACGAGCGCCGGGTCGAGCGCGATCGACAGCACCGCGACCGGATAGCGGCCGCTCGGGATCGTTTCGGAATAGGCGGCCCGGATCGCCGACAGCAACAGCTTGTCCTGCACCGGGCGGCCATTGACGAAGACATATTGCTGCAGCGAGTTGCCGCGATTGTAGGTCGGCACGCCGGCAAAGCCGGTGAGCCCGACATCTTCGCGTGTCGCATCGATTTCGATCGCGTTGTCGCGGAAATCCTTGCCGAGCACCTGGGCCATGCGCGCCAGACGATCGTCGCCGGTCGCCGGGAATTCCAGCGTCGAGCGGTCGCTGCCTGAGAGCACGAAGCGGACCGCCGGGAAGGCGATCGCCATGCGGCGTACGATCTCGGAGATCGCCGCCGCTTCCGCCTTCTCGGACTTCATGAATTTCAGCCGCGCCGGCGTCGCGAAGAAGAGGTCGCGGACCTCGACAACCGTGCCGGTATTGGCGGGCGACGGGCGAACCGGATCGGTCTTGCCGCCGGTGACGGCGATGACCGCGCCTTCAGTGGCGCCGACCGTGCGTGTGGTGATCGAGAGGCGAGCGACCGAGCCGATCGAAGGCAGCGCCTCGCCCCGAAAGCCGAGCGTGCGAATGTCGAACAGGCTGTCGTCGAGCTTCGACGTACAGTGCCGGCGCACCGCCAGTTCGAGATCGTTCGGCGTCATGCCTGAGCCATTGTCGGTCACGCGCAGGAGCGTCTTGCCGCCGCCTGCGGTCGCGATTTCGATGCGCGTGGCGCCGGCGTCGAGGGCGTTCTCAATCAGTTCCTTGGCGGCGCTGGCGGGGCGTTCGATGACTTCGCCGGCGGCGATCTGGTTGATGAGGGTTTCTGAAAGTTGCTTGATGGCCATGTCCCATTTTCCCGGATTCGCTTGGGAAACGAAAGGGGAAATGGCGCCTCGTCCGCGGCCTTAAATGAACGCGGTCTTCGTTGCGGAAAAATGAGCGGGCGGTTTAATCGCCCCTTAACACTCTGCTGCGATTTTCCACCACAACCTGAATGATCACGGGTTTTGTCTTTTGAGCATTGCGGCGTAGCTGGACGCCGTACTCCCGCCGCTCGAAGAGACGCCTGCCAAGGCCTTCCCAGCATGTCCCGAAATGAACCGCCGCCGCAGCGCCGCGCGTCCTACTGGGCGCGCTGAGGTCGCTGTAGCACTGTGAATGGCCGCATGTTTCCTCAGATCGGGGACGATTGAAGCATGCGGTAGGCGAGTGAGGACAGCGCAATGAGCGATGGGGCGTCGAACGGCGCGGACATCAACCGGATCATTCTGGAGTCGAGCTGCGACGCACTCGGCATCGCTGTGCTTGTCTGCAGTCGAGACGACACCATTCTCTTTGCCAGCCGCACGATGCTGCAGTTCTTCCCTGTGCCGTCGGAAATCCTGATGCCGGGCACGCGTCTGCGAGATTTTCTCGGCGCCGTTTATGACACCGGCGTTCGCCCGGGCACCGTTCCGGAAAGCAGCCGCCGCCGCACCAATCGCGAGGACTGGATTGCCGAGCATATGGCGCTGCACTGGCGCGAACGTTACGAAAGCGTCGAGCGCGCCGGCCGTACCCGCTGGGTTTCGATGCGCAAGCGTCGGCTATCGAGCGGCATCGGCATCCTGTCGATCAGTGACGTTTCCGATCAGAAGAAGCGCGACGAGCAGCTTCAGACGGACCTGGAGCGCGTCGAGCTGACCGAACAGATCCTCGATGCCCAGCCCAATCCGATCTGCGTCAAGGATCGCAACCTCAACTATATCGCCGTCAACAAGGCCTTCTGCCTGATCCATGATCTGCAGCAGGATGCCATTCTCGGCCGTTCCGCCTGGGATCTGGTCGAAAGCGAGCTTGCCGAACGTTTCGAGCAGTCCGACCGCATGGTGCTCGAGACCGGCAAGCCATACTCGCAGGCCGAGCACATCGTGCGCGCCGATGGCAGCGATCTCTGGGTGCTCACGCGCAAGTACCGCGTCGGCATGCCCGGCCGTCATTTCGTCGTGACCTGCATGAACGACGTCACCGATATCGCCCTCTTGCATCAGAGTAGCGATGAACCTCCGGCCGAAGTTGGCCTGCAGATCCGCGATTACAGCATCTTCGCGGCGGCGCAGAATTTCTACGACCCGTTCCGGGCGCTGAATGTCCAGCAACTCGTGGAAGCGGGATCGATGATCGAGACCTTGCCGGCCCGCGGTCTTCGTGTCCTGGTTGCCACGACCGACCGGGCGATGGAAGACCGGCTCGTCGGGCGTCTGCGTGGCTCTGGGCTCGACGCCTGCGCTGTTCGCGATGCGGGTGAGCTTCGTGCCTTCGGACATGCGGTCGAGGACGCCGGCATCAAGCTCGATGTCCTGCTTCTCGACCTGGCGTTTTCCGAGAGACAGCAGATCGTTTCGGCCTGGCGTCATTGCCCGGTCCTGCCGCTTTCCGCGCAGCAGGACGGCGCTGCGGTGCTGGCCGAAGTGTTCCGCGTCTGCTCCGAGCGGACTACGGCGTCTCCGACGCTGCAGCCCGATTGGTCGTTGTCGTTTGAAGGCGAGGGGATTGCTGCACCTCCGCCGACGCCACAGGTCGACGTGCTCGTTGCCGAAGACAATCAGATCAACCAGTTCGTGTTCACGCAAATCCTGGAGGGGCTCGGCGTCTCGCATCGGATCGCCGCCAACGGCCGCGAGGCCGTCGAGCTCTGGCATGAACTGCAACCGGCTCTGGTGCTGATGGACGTCTCGATGCCGATCATGAACGGCTTCGATGCCACGGTCGCCATCCGGTCGGCAGAAAATACCAGAGGGCAGAAAACGCCGATCATCGCGGTCACCGCGCAGGCGCTGGATATCGACCTGCAGCAGTGCAAGGCATCGGGCATGGACGACCATATCATGAAGCCCGTGAGCCCCGACATGATCGAGGCGGTGCTTAGAAAATTCATGCCGGCAAAGGCGATGCGAACGGCAGGTTGAATGAAAGACGTGTCAACTCGCTAGAATTGGGGAGGCTAATGGCAGATCTAGGAGCAGAGCGATATCGGATTGTTAACCGCCGATTGCGATCGTCTGCACCGAATTGCCGTTAAAGTGTAGAGCCCGCCCGAATGCATTGCGCCCATCCCGTTGCCCATGTCCGGACCGTGTCGGAACGACATTGCCGGTTCGCGCCGTGGCGTTCGGTTTCGCCGGCAGCGGAGCGTCGTCGCCCGCATACTGCTGACCGAGCTGCGGAGACGCGGCAATGACGGCGGTTGAGACCCCCTATCATCGCATCGGCCTCGAGATGCCCGCC
The DNA here is from genome assembly GCF_001429285.1 of Ensifer sp. Root278. Classification (GTDB taxonomy): domain Bacteria; phylum Pseudomonadota; class Alphaproteobacteria; order Rhizobiales; family Rhizobiaceae; genus Ensifer. Next base: position 288,390 of record NZ_LMJJ01000012.1, on the reverse strand, counting down.
GTGACGGGCAACGTCGATCTATTGACGGGGCTCGGTAATTCCCGCTGCCTGCGCCAGACCGTGCTGGATCTCGCCAGGGAGCGTGCAAGCGATCCCGCGCCCTTCACCATCGGCCTTGCCAATATCGATGGTTTCAAGCCGATCAATGACCTGTTCGGGCCGGCGGCTGGTGACGAGATCCTCTGCCAGGTGGCCTACCGGCTGAAAGCCTGCGCGCCCGAGGGGGCGACGATCACCCGTTCGGAAAGTGACGAGTTCGCCTTCGTCCTGCCGCTCGTCTTCGAGCGCAAGGGGGCGGAGAAGGTCGGGCAGATGTTGAAGGAGGTGCTGTCGGCGCCCTTCGATCTCGGCGACCGCCATGTGCGTCTGTCCGCGTCCTTCGGATTTGCGGTCTACCCCTTTGCCGGAGAAGTGTTCGAGGATCTGCTGAAGAGCGCAGATACAGCACTCTATCGTTCGAAGCGGCGCGGCCGTGGCCAGATCACCGTCTATTCGCAGGAAATCGCTCAGGAAATGAAGCGCGCAACGCAGCTCGAGCAGGCGCTGCGCAATGCCATCATCGCCAATGAGGTCGACGTGCATTTCCAGCCGATCGTCGATCTGCGCAATGATGCAGTCGTCGGTTTCGAAGCCCTGGCGCGCTGGTGCGACGCCGATCTCGGCTATGTTTCCCCGGCTGTTTTCGTGCCGCTGGCCGAGGAGCGCGGGTTTATCGAATCTCTCGCTGAAGTGCTGTTGCGCAAGGCGGCGCATGCGGCGCTCTCCTGGCCGAAGGAGCTTTTCCTCTCCTTCAATCTCTCCTCGGCGCAGCTCATGGATCCGGCGACCAGCCACCGGTTGCTGTCGATCATCCATCAGATCGGCCTCGATCCCAGGCGATTGGAACTGGAGATCACCGAGACGGCTGTCATGGCCGATGCCGACATCGCCCAGAAGATCGTTGCGGAACTGCGTGCCGCCGGCGTGCGCGTCTCGCTCGACGACTTCGGCACCGGGCAGTCGAGCCTGGGTCGCCTTCGCGATTTTTCTTTCGACAAGGTCAAGATCGATCGCGCCTTCGTCTCGCGCATTTCCGCCGACCGTGCTTCGGAACACATCATCAAGGCGATCGTCTCGATGTGCGAGGGCCTCGAACTGGAAGTCGTCGCTGAAGGCATCGAGGACTTTTCCGAAGCCTTGAAGCTGAAGGCGCTCGGTTGCGGCCTCGGGCAGGGCTACTTCTATGGAAAACCGGCCGATGCCGTGGCGACGATGCGGTACCTTTCCGATCGTTATAGCGGTGTTTCGGTCCAGGCCTGATCGGTCTATTCACCGGTTCCCGAGAGCGCCACGCGATCCCGCCGCCCCTCTTCCAACAACCAGTCGCGGACCCGTTTTGCCTGGGCGTTGAGTTCGCGTGACCGCGGCCAGACGACATAAAAGGCGAGACCGGTCTTGAGCACGTGTCCGGCGACCGGCATCAGGGCGCCGGAGCGGATCTGCGGGTTGATCAGGTGTTCCCAGCCGAGCGCCACGCCTTCGCCCGCGAGCACCGCCTGCATGACCAGAACATAATCGTTGATCGTCAGGCGGCGTGCCTGCTTGGGATAGGTGAGGCCGGCGCTCGCAAACCATTCGGTCCAGTCGCAGGCCCGTCGCACCGGTTCCTCGAGATGAATGAGGTTGTGCCGCTGCAGGTCGGCTGCGGTCCCCGGCAGCCCGTGCTCCTCGATATAGGCCGGCGTTGCGACGGCGTTGACGACCTCCTCGGCGAGCTGGGCGGCATGATAGCGCGGCCAGTGGCCGGGGTCGCCGCCGCGGATGCCGAGCGGGATCGGTTCCTCCTCAAGATCGAGATCGCGCACGCTCGTCTGGATGCGGAGGTCGATCTCCGGCAGATCCTCCCGCATGCGGTTGAGGCGCGGCAGCATCCACATCGAGGCAAAGGCGGTCGACGCCGCAAGCGTCACGTTGGTTTCGCGGCCCTTGGCGCGGATGTCCTCGGCCGACTTCTGAATGCGCGACAGACCGACCGACACGTCGGCGTGAAATTTCTCCCCCGCCTCGGTTAGTTCCACCGCCCGATGCACACGGTGAAACAGCGGCACGCCCAACTGGTCTTCGAGGCCGCGGATGGCATAGGAGACGGCAGCCTGCGTCATGCCGAGCTCGCTGGCGGCTCGGGTGAAGTTCTGGTGACGGCCGGCGGCCTCGAAAACGATGAGGCTGGCGGCGGAGGGAAGCAGGCGGCGCAGGTTTTCCATAAATAATGCTTATCGCATGGCTCGAATTTTTCCAGCGTTACAATGGAATTTTTCACCAATAGCATCATTTCAGGTGATGGGAGGATGTGAGAATGGACACAGTACTGGCAGCAGGCGAGGCGGCACCGAGACGGACGCGAGGCTCAAGACCGCAACGGCGCGAAGGCGCGGGCCGGAGCCTCGGCGTTCCCTACATCGTCCGCAACATCCCGACCTACGATATCCTCGGCGAGGAGAGCCTGCTGCGTATCGAGGCGGTCGCCGATCGTATCCTTGCCGAGGTTGGCATCGAGTTCCGCGACGACCCTGAGGCGCTCGACCATTGGAAGCGGGCCGGCGCCAGGATTGATGGCGTGCGCGTAACCTTCGAGCCCGGTATGCTCAAGCAAATCGTCGCGTCGGCACCACGGCAGTTCACCCAACACGCCCGCAATCCGGCCCGCAATGTCGAGATCGGCGGCAACAACGTCGTCTTCTCCCCGGCCTATGGGTCGCCCTTCGTCATGGATCTCGACAAGGGCCGGCGCTACGGCACGATCGAGGACTTTCGCAACCTGGTCAAGCTGGCGCAGTCGAGCCCCTGGCTGCACCATTCCGGCGGCACGATCTGCGAGCCGGTCGATGTGCCGGTCAACAAGCGCCATCTCGACATGGTCTACAGCCACATCAAGTATTCCGATCGCGCCTTCATGGGCTCGATCACCGCCGAAGAGCGGGCGGAAGATTCCATCGAGATGACGCGCATTCTTTTCGGCCGCGATTTCGTCGACCGCAACTGCGTCATCCTCGGCAATGTCAACGTCAACTCGCCGCTGGTCTGGGACGGGACGATGACGAAGTCGTTGCGCGCCTATGCGCGCGCAAACCAGGCGGCGGTCATCGTGCCCTTTATTCTGGGCGGCGCCATGGGACCTGTCACCAATGCCGGCGCCATCGCCCAGTCCTATGCCGAAACGCTCGCCGGCTGCGCGCTGACCCAGCTCGAACGCAAGGGCGCACCGGTGATTTTCGGTAATTTCCTGTCGTCGATGTCGCTGCGTTCGGGTTCGCCGACCTTCGGCACGCCGGAGCCGGCGATCGGCAGCATGGTCGTCGGTCAGCTTGCGCGCCGGCTCGGCCTGCCGCTGCGCTGCGCCGGCAACTTCTCCAATTCGAAGCTGCCCGATGCCCAGGCGATGCAGGAAGGCGCGATGTCGATGCTGTCGGCGGTGCACTGCGGCGCCAATTTCATCCTGCACTCGGCCGGTTTCGTCGATGGGCTGCTCGCCATGTCCTACGAGAAGTTCGTCATGGACACGGATTTCTGCGGCGCCCTGCATTCCTATCTCGCCGGCGTCGTCGTCGACGATAACACGTTGGCGATGGACGCTTTCCTGCAGGTCGGTCCCGGCAGCCACTTCCTCGGCTGCGACCACACCATGCGCAACTACCAGACGGCCTTCTGGGACTCCGCTGTCTCCGACAATGAGCCTTTCGAAAAATGGGTCGAGGAGGGCGAGACCGATATGGCAACACGCGCCAACCGCGCCTGGAAGAAGACGCTTGCCGAATACGAAGCGCCGCCGCTGGATGTGGCACTCGACGAGGCGCTGATCGATTATGTCACGCGCCGCAAGGAGAGCATGGCGGATGCCTGGTACTGACGAAACCGGCATGCTCGATCGCCTTTCAAGGAACAGGAAATGACATCGTCGAAAGACCCGCTGCTCCAGCCCTATCGCCTCAAGCATCTGACGCTCAAGAACCGGATCATGTCGACGGCGCACGAGCCGGCCTATTCCGAAGACGGCATGCCGAAGGATCGCTACCGGCTTTATCACCTGGAAAAGGCCAAGGGCGGCATGGCGCTGACGATGACCGCGGGCTCGGCGATCGTGTCTGAGGATTCGCCGCCGGCCTTCGGCAATCTCTACGCCTATTCGGACGAGATCGTGCCGTGGCTGAAGAAGATCGCCGACGACTGTCATGAGCATGATTGCGCGGTGATGATCCAGCTTACCCATCTCGGGCGCCGCACCGGCTGGAACAAGGGTGACTGGCTGCCAGTTCTCTCCGCATCGCCGGTGCGTGAAGCCGCGCACCGCTCCTTTCCCAAGGAGATCGAGGACTGGGATATCGAGCGTATCGTCGGCGACTATGCGGCGGCCGCCGCGCGCATGCAGGCCGCCGGCCTCGACGGCATCGAGCTCGAGGCCTACGGCCACCTGATGGATGGCTTCTGGTCACCGGCGACGAACCATCGTGACGACGATTTCGGCGGCTCGCTCGACAACCGGCTGCGGTTCACCAACATGGTGCTCGACGCAATCCGCGCCTCCGTCGGCGCGGATTTCATCGTCGGCATCCGCATGGTCGCAGACGAGGATTGGGACAAGGGGCTCTCAAAGGAGGAGGGCATCGAAATCGCCCGGCGGCTGGCGGGTTCCGGCAGGGTCGACTTCCTCAACATCATTCGAGGCCATATCGATCATGACGCGCCGTTGACCAAGGTCATTCCGATCCAGGGCATGGCCGCATCGCCGCATCTCGATTTCGCCGGCGAGGTGAGGGCGGCGACGAAGTTTCCGGTCTTTCATGCCGCGCGCATCGCCGATGTCGCGACCGCCCGCCACGCGATTGCCGAAGGCAAGCTCGACATGGTCGGCATGACCCGCGCCCATATCGCCGACCCGCATATCGTCCGGAAGATCGAAGAGGGCAGGGAGGCGGAAATCCGTCCCTGCGTTGGCGCGACCTACTGTCTCGACCGTATCTATGAAGGCGGCGGGGCGCTTTGTATCCACAATGCGGCCACCGGGCGCGAGGCGATCGTGCCGCACGTCATCCGGAAGAGCGAAGGGCCGAAACGCAAGGCGGTCGTCGTCGGCGCCGGTCCGGCTGGGCTCGAAGCTGCCCGGGTGCTTGCCGAGCGCGGCCACCAGGTCGAGGTGCTGGAGGCGACGGGAGCAGCCGGCGGCCAGATATTGCTGGCGCAGCGCAATCCGCGGCGCCGCGAACTGATCGGCATCATCGACTGGCGGCTGGCCGAGCTGGAGCGGTTGGGCGTTCCAATCCACTACAACGTCTTTGCCGGGGTGGACGACATAGAGGAACGTGCCCCTGATCTCGTCGTGGTGGCGACCGGCGGTATTGCGCAAAATCCTGCGCTCGATGCGGGCGACAACCTCGTCGTGTCGAGCTGGGATATCATAGCCGGAGCTGTGAAGCCGGAAGGCCCGGTGCTGCTCTATGACGACAACGGTGCCCATAGCGGCATGACGGCTGCCGAACTGATCGCGCGTGCCGGCGTCGAGCTCGAGATCGTTTCGCCCGAGCGCATGTTCGCGCCGGAGATCGGTGGCATGAACCATGTGCCCTATGCGGCCGCCTTCGCCGAGCACAATGTCCGGGTCACGATCAACACGCGGCTGAAATCCGTCCGCCGCGATGCCAATGGGCTGATTGCGACGCTGGGGTCGGACTTTTCGGGGAAGGCCGTCGTCGAACGGCGCGTGGCCCAGGTCGTGGTCGAACACGGTACGTTGCCGATGGATGAGCTCTATCGTGAACTGAAGCCGCTGTCGCGCAATCTGGGCGCTGTCGATTACAAGGCCCTGCTTCGCGGCGAGAACCCGATCCCGCAGCGAAACCCCGCGGCCGGCTTCGACATGTTCCGGATCGGCGACGCCGTGTCCAGTCGCAACATCCATGCGGGCATCTATGACGCCCTTCGTTATGGAGTGCTCGTCCGAGCAAAGCCCGTTTGAACAAGGATAGAGCGGCGATGGGTACCGCCGCTCTCTGTAGGTGCACTGAAGACAGCCTGATACTGATTACTGCTGCGGCTGAGCCGGTGCCGTGCCCGTCGAAGAGGTCGTCGAGGTGTCAACCGGCTGGTTGGCGTTCTGCTCGGCCACCTGCTGCGCCTTTGTCTTGAACTCCGGTGCCGCCTTCAGCGTGTCGGCGGTTTCCGTCGTTGTCAGCTTCAATGCGTCCGTATTGGGCTGTTCGGCGATCGCGATGCGATCAAACGGGACCGCAACATTCTTTTCGCCCAGACCCAGGAAGCCACCGACGCCGATCACGGCCGCCTCGACGGCACCATTCTTCTTGATGATCAGGTCGTTGATCTCACCGATGCTCTCGTCACCGGCATTGTAGACGGTCTGGCCCATATAGGTGCTGGCTGCAATCTGGTCGCTCGCCTGCTCGGTCAGATAGGTGGCATCCGACTTCGCGACGTCGGCAGGTGCTTCACCTGCAGCCGGAGGCGTCGTCGTCTGAGCTTCGTTAGCCGGAGCTTCCGTGGTCGGTGCCGGCTGCATGGTCTGCGTCTGGTCGGGCTGAGGCTGCGTCGTATCCTGGGTGTAAGCTACCGGGGCGACAGCAAGACCCGCGAAGAGCGCGCCAGCCGCGACGGTTGTTACGAGTTTCTTAGTCATGTCAAACTGCCTTTCCTTGACGTTTCAGATCAAGGTACGGGCCTGGCTGCTGTCGCCAGATCCACCGCACCGGTGATATGACGTCAACGCCTAAGCTCCCAAACGGTTCCGGAAAAACAGTCAAAATCTCAATGGGTAAGGCCGCACTTGCGTTCATCCCCGATGTCCTTTGGAACTTAGCGGGAGATTACCGGCCAATTTTTCACGGGAGTTGTCTTTATATTCTGCACTCATGTATTTTAGAGGTTTATAATGGTCTTCTATTCGTTGACGGATTCTTGATTGTTCTTGCAGATACTTCCCGGAACACAGGATATAGAACGCAGAGCTGCTTCGTCCTGTCATCCTGGACGACATCACCATGTTTCTGCCGCGGCGCTTTCTTTCGGTCTCCCTCCTGTCTGTCCTGGCGATGGCCGCGCTCGTTTCCATCGAGCGCAACCTTTTCGGCGCTCGCTATTTTTCCGAGCGTGCGCCTCAGGTTCAGCCCTATAACCTCTGGCATGCCTGGGTCGCGCTCAGCCTGTCGCTCGCCGCGGTTCAGGGGTTCACCCGCGATGTCTCCAGGCTCGGAGAGCCGGTGCTCCGGCTGGCCTCGCGTCGCGAGCTGTGGATCTGCGTGGCGACATGGACGCTTGTGACGCTCATGGCACTGATCTTCGCGATCGATGCGAACGTCTTCAGTGTCCTGGCGCGCGAAGACGGCCTGGTTGAGTGGTCGTCCGCCCTGCTGATCTTCATCGCCAGCGGGTTCCTTGCCGCAGCGGCCACGGGGCAGCTTCGTGCAGCCCTCGCCGGGGGAACGCGGCTTGCGTGGATCGCCGCAAGCGCCGCGGCCCTTCTAAGCGCCGGCTTCTTCGTGATTGGCATGGAGGAGATATCCTGGATGCAGCGCATCTTCGGCATCTCCACGCCGGAAGGGCTGATGGCCGCCAACAAGCAGCAGGAATTGAACCTGCACAACATTTCAACCGGCTTTTCCGAGTTGCTCTACTACACCGGCAGTTTCGTGCTGCTGACGCTTGCGCCCTTCATTTGGCTCCATCTTCGCAAGGGCGCGAGCCTTGGCCGGCTCGACGCCTTCGCGCCGGGCGTGCTCGTGCTGGTGGCAAGCGCGCCTATGGCCGCCTTCAACAGCGACAACTGGAGCATGCTGCCGACGCAGATGATGGTGATGATGACCGTGATCATGCTGCTGGTGATTGCGGATATCGCACTGAAGGCGGGTCACTGGCGCGAGTTCATCGTGCTGACGATCGGCGCCGTCCTGATCGTTGCCATCCAGGAGCTGTTTATCCTGCAGGCTTCACTGCTCGTTCGGCTCTGGGACCCGACCGAATACAAGGAGTTCTTCATTGCCCTTGGCCTGGCGCTTTACGGCGTTCAGACCTGGTCGCGTCTGCGTTCGCCCGTCACGGCATCGGCAGCAACACGCCCCTTCAATTCGCATCCGCTCGCCGGATAAAAATACCCCGCCGGAGTGGCGGGGTATCTGAACACTTCGCGAATTACCGTTGCGACGCGTCGTCGTCAGTGGCTTTCGCGCAGGACCTCGCTGCCGCTGCCACCGACGAGGAAATCCAGGTCTGCGCCCTTGTCGGCCTGCAGCACCGTATCCTGGTAGAGCTTGTAGTAGCCGCGCGTCCATTTCTGCGGCGGCGCCTGCCAGGCGGCCATGCGCGTCGCAAACTCTTCCTCGCTGATCATCAGGTTGAGTTCGCCCTTCATCGCGTCGAGGCGGATGCGATCGCCGGTTTTGACGATGGCAAGCGGCCCGCCGGCATTCGATTCCGGGCTGACATGCAAGACCACGGTGCCGAAGGCGGTGCCCGACATGCGGGCGTCCGAAACGCGCACCATGTCGCGCACGCCTTTTTCCACCAGCCGCCGCGGGATCGGCATGTTGCCGACCTCGGCCATGCCCGGATAGCCTTTCGGTCCGCAGCCCTTGAGCACGAGAATGGTATCCTCGGTCACCGGCAGATCCGGATCGTCGATCTTCGCCTTCAGTTCCTCGATCGTTTCGAAGACATAGGCCGGGCCTTCATGAACGAGCAGATGCTCGCTCGCCGCCGATGGCTTGATGACGGCGCCGTTCGGCGCAAGGTTGCCCTTGAGAACGCGGATGCCGGCTGCAGCGCGCAGCGGATTGTCGAGCGGCCGGATGACGTCGTCGTTATAGACCTCGACATCTTCCCAGTACTTGCTGATCGGCACGCCGAAGACGGTCGGTGCATCGGCATGCAGCAGATGCTGGATGCGGTTCATCACCGCCGGCAGGCCGCCGGCATAGGCGAGGTCTTCGATCAGATACTTGCCCGACGGCATGCAGTTGACGATGCACGGAACCTGGCTGCCGACGCGGTCGAAGTCCTCGAGACAGAGATCGACGCCGGCACGGCCGGCGATCGCCAGCATGTGAACGACAGCATTTGTCGAGCCGCCGACGGCGGCATTGGCGATGATGCCGTTCTCGAAATTCTTCTTGGTCAGCACCTTCGACAGGCGCAGGTCTTCATGCACCATCTCGACGATGCGTTTGCCCGTCATGTGCGACAGCGCCATGCGGCGGGCGTCGACGGCGGGAAGCGCCGCGTTGGTCGGCAGCGACAGCCCCATCGCCTCGACGATCGAGGCCATGGTGGTGGCGGTGCCCATCGTCATGCACACGCCCGGCGAGCGCGACATGCCGCTTTCGGCCGCCATGAATTCCTGCATGCTCATTTCGCCGGCGCGCACGGCCTCGGAGAACTTCCAGACATCCGTGCCGGAGCCGATGTCCTTGCCCTTCCATTTGCCGTTCAGCATCGGTCCGGAGGAGACGACGATGGTCGGCAGGTCGACGGAGGCCGCACCCATGAGCTGGCCTGGCGTCGTCTTGTCGCAGCCGCCGAGCAGAACCACGCCGTCGATGCCATAGGCGCGGATCGCCTCTTCGACGTCCATGGCGAGCAGGTTGCGGAAGAGCATCGCGGTCGGACGCATCTGCGTCTCGCCGAGCGAAGACACCGGGAACTCGACCGGGAAGCCGCCGGCTTCCCAGACGCCGCGCTTCACCCCTTCGGCAAGGATGCGAAGGTGGCTGTTGCAGGGCGTCAGCTCGGACCAGGTGTTGCAGATACCGATAATCGGACGGCCGTCGAAAACGTGGTCCGGAAATCCCTGGTTCTTCATCCAGGAGCGATGGATAAATCCATCCTTGTCGGTGCCGCCGTACCAGTGACGGCTGCGCAGTTCTTTCTTCTTTTCGCTCATGCGAGCTTCCTCCTCACCATGCGATGAAACGCGTGGCCGAATTGTATGACTTTTTATTGGCGCTTCGCCAAGAGGTTAGTCGCGCTTCCGCTCAGAGGCGGAACGATGGCTCAAACCGGCCCTTGACGCTGATGCCGAGATCGAAGGTCTTGCCGGCATGCGGATCGGCCGCACGCGCTGCCTCGTCCAGGTCCTGCCAGGCGGATGTCACCAGCAGGCGGTCGGCCCTCGGCCCGATGAAGGCCGTGCAGCTCGGCTGCGTTGTCGGCATCGCATAGCGCGCGATCCGCGCACCGTCGGGCCTGTAGACATCGACCGTGCCGCTGCCCCAGCGGGCATTCCATATCAGACCATCGGCATCGCACACGGAGCCGTCGATGCCGCCGGCTTCGCCACTACTGTCGACTAGCAGGCTAGGTTCACCCTTCGGCAGCCCGGTCTCGGCATCGATATCGACGCGCATCAGGTGGTTGATGTCGGTGTCGACGAAGTAGGCGATGGTCCCATCCGGCGAAAAGCAGATGCTGTTGGGAATGGTGATCCTGTCGTAGAGCTTCGTCACCTTCGTGCCGGCGACGTGATAGATCGCGCCGGCGCCCTTCTCGGCGCTGCGGCCCATGGTGCCGATCCACAGCGAACCGGAAGCGTGCACGCGGCCGTCGTTCGAGCGATTGCCGGGCTTGTCCTCAAGCGTGGTCAGGAGGCTGAAGGTGCCTGTCTGCGTATCCCTGAGGAAAAGCCCCTGATCGGAGGCAATCAGTTGCCGGGATGGATCGATGACGGCAAGCACGCTGCCGAGGAATGGCAGGTTATGTACAGTCTTGCGGCCGGTTTCGAGATGTAGCTCATGCAGTTCCTGGCCCTTGATGTTGAACCACCAGGCGGTGCCGCTGACGGGGTCATAGGTCGGGCCTTCCCCGAGAATCGAGGGCGATTCGCAAAGGATGCTGCCGGAAAAAGGAATGGTATCGCTCATCAGCGTGCTCCGTAGACGGCGTCATAGGCCTTGATCGTTGCGACGGCGCGTTCGCGGACTTCGGCGCCGCTCATGCCCGGCTTGTAGAGGCTCGAGCCGAGGCCGAAGCTGCGAATGCCGGCCTTGGCGTAGTCGCCGAAGTTGGCATCGGAAACGCCACCGACGGCGGCAATCTCGAGGTCGGGCGGCAGGATCGCGCGGATCGCGGTAATGCCCGATGGCCCGAGCACGCTTGCCGGGAAGAACTTGAGGCCGGTCGCGCCCGCTGCCGCGGCCGAAAGCGCCTCGGTCGGGGTGAGCACGCCGGGCATGGTAACCATGCCCTTCTGTGCCGCAAGCGAAATCACCGCCGGTTCGACGTTCGGGCTGACCATCAATTGGCCCCCGACATCGGCAAGCTGCTCCACCTGTGCCGTCGTCAGCACCGTGCCGGCGCCGATCAGGCAATTTTCCGGTGCCATTTTCACCGCCGTCTCGATCGAGCGGAACGGATCGGGGGAGTTCAGCGGGATCTCGATCGCAGTGAAGCCGGTTTCGATCAGCGCCCCGACGACGCCTTCGGTCTCCTCGGGCTTGAGGCCACGCAGGATCGCGATCAGCGGGTACTTCATCGGCGGGAAGGGAATGCGGGTCATGAGCTTGTCTTTCGTTCAGAGAGGCCAGATCGCCTGGGCGGCGGTCGAAAGGCCGGCGCGGACTGCCGTGTCGGCGTCGACGACCCGAAGCGGGCGGTCGAGGCTTTCAAGCGCGGCTTGATAAAGTGTACCGAGTGAACCGGAGGCCACGAGGCAGATGCTGTCGATCGTCTTGGCTGACGCCAGCGCGCCGGCGATCTCAAGGCCGATCAACGTGCCCGACAACAAGGCCTTGGCGTCGGTCGCACTGGCGCCGTGCAGCAATTGTCCGGCGCGCGCGCCGAAGACCAAGCTGGTCCCCAAGGCGGGATTGGTGCGTGCCTCGGCTACCGCCGCCGCGAAGGCAGGGTGATCGCCGGAAAACGCATGGGCATCTGCGATCGAGTGGCTGAGGATCGAGTGCTTCGAAATCACGTCGAACAGTTCGCCGGTCATGAAAGTGGAAAAGCCGCTAACGGCGCCGTCTTCGAGGCGAACCCATTTGCTGTGCGTGCCCGGCATGCAGACGAGGTGTCGGCCGCGGCCGAGTTCGCCGGCAGCGCCGAGCAATTGCGTCTCCTCGCCGCGCATGACGTCCGGGTGCCGCATGTCGCGTTGCGCGAGACCCGGCAGGATGCGGATGTCACGATCGCGATCCGGCACCGCAACCGCATGGGAAGCGATGTCGGCAAGGGCCGCGGGGGTATCAATATAGCCGGCCTCGACCCAGCCCTGCTTGGCGCCGGCCATGCCGCAGATGATCGCCGGCAGGTGGCTCGGCGCGTCGACGGCAGCGAGGTGGCGTTCCAGGATCGTGTGGAAACCGGCCTTGCTGGCGGTCGTCATGCCTTCGCCGCTGCGGCGTTCGGCAAGCACCGAGCCATCCTCGCCGATGATCCACAGTCGGAAACTCGTCGTTCCCCAGTCGACTGCCGCATAATAGGCTGCCGTCATCACAGTGCGCCTCCATCGATGATCATTGTTTGCGCCGTCATGCCCGCGGAGCAGTCCGACGCGAGGTAAAGGCAGGGCCCGACGAGATCGTCGGCGGTTAGGCTGCGTTTCAGGCACTGCCTTTCCTGCATCTCGGCGATCGCCACGTCGTTCAGCCACAGCCGCTTCTGCCGTTCGGTGACGATCATGCCGGGCAGGATTGCGTTGACGCGGATATTGTCGGGCCCGAGCCTGCCGGCGAGCGATTTGGTCAGACCGACGATACCGGCCTTCGCCGTGGCATAGGCTGGAATCTCGCCCATGTTGAGCAGAAAGGCGATCGAGGAGAAATTGACGATCGAGCCGCCGCCCGCTTGCCGCATGTGTGGCACGATCGACTGGCTCATGAAGAAGAGGTGCCTGAGATTGACCGCCTGGCTTTCGTCCCAGATCTCTTCAGTCACGGCTTCCAATGCCTGGCGATCATCGCGCGCCGCATTGTTGACGAGCACATGGATCGCACCGAGCGATGCCGCCGCCGCTTCCGCCGTATGACGCACCGCTTCGATATCGCGCAGGTCGCCGGGGATGAAATGCGGCTTGTAGCCCGTTTGATCAGCAAGCCGTTCGACGAGCTCGGCACTTGCCCGCTCGTCGATATCGGCGAAGGCGACCCGCGCGCCCTGGCGCACGAAACCCTCGACCAGGGCCGCGCCGATGCCCGAGCCGCCGCCGGTTACCAGCACGCAGCGGTCGCGCAAATCGTGAAATTGTGCCTTGGGCGCCGGCATGTCCCGCATTCCCTCGTAAGACCGTTCTAAGCCTATGACTTGTTCCATTATTTGGAACTTGATTTTAGTATGTGGAATTATCGTGTCGAAGCGTCTATCTTGTCAAGATCAGGCGCGCGACGCGACGCCACTTGAAGACAAGCGAACGACGATGACAAACGACATGATGGTGGCGGACGAGGGGCGAGGGGAGGCCGGTACCGGCACGCTCGGCAAGGCGATTGCCGTGCTGGAAGCGGTGGTCACGGCAGACGGCCCGCAGCGCTTTACCGATATTCTTGCCCGATCCGGCCAGCCGCGCGGCACATTGCACCGGTTGCTCAGCCACCTCGTCGAGGAAGGGCTGCTCATTCAGCGCCGGGATCTCTCCTATGAGCCCGGCCTCCGGCTGCTGACGCTTGCCTATCGTTCCTGGTCGGCCAACCGCTTTCGCGACGTTGCCGAACCGCACCTGCAGCGCCTGCACGAATTGACCGGCGAGACCGTGCATCTCGGCATCCTGCGCGAAACGGAGATCGTCTATGTCGACAAGGTCGAGAGCCGTCAGACGGTGCGCATGAGCTCGCAGATCGGCAAGGCCTCGCCCGCCTATTGCACCGGCATCGGCAAGGCGGCGTTGTCCTTGCTGGCGCAGCCGGTGCTGAAGCATGTGCTGGCGAGAACGGCGTTTCACCCTTTCACTTCGCACACGCATCGTTCGGCGGCCACGCTGCTGGCGGAAGTCGAAGAGATCAGGCGCGACGGCCATGCCTTCGATTGCGAGGAGCATGAAGCGGAAATTCGTTGCGTGGCTGCACCCATTGCTATCCCCGGTAGCGAGCTTGCGGCGGGGATATCGGTGACGGGGCCGGCCTACAGGGTGAGCATGGAGCAACTGGTGGCTTGGGCGGCACCTGTGCGCGAAGCGGCTCGGGCGATTGCCGAGGAGGCCGCGATCCGGCTTGGGCCCGGACGTGGTGGACCTTGAATTCACTTTACGGTAAATTAGAAACATCGACTGGACGCGGCGCGTCAAGCTCGATAGCTTTAATATATCAGACTCAGGTTCGTGGATGGTCTTAGTCTGGTTTGGTTTTGGTATTTATAGAATTATTGACGTGGTCTTCATGCGGCGTCAGCGGCCGGCCTTTCTTTGGCGCCGGATGTGGAGAAGGGCGGAAGATGATCGATTTCAGCGCGAATTTGTCGTCGTTGACGCTTCCTGATGGGCGGAGCATCAGGGGGCCAATCTGTTGCGAAGAAGACTTTCGGCGAGTGATCGCCCAGGTAGCGGATGCCTATGGCTTCCGCGGCTTTCTGGTTCTTGCAGTTCCGGAGACGGGCTGCAGCAGCCTGACGGCCAATGCACTTATGACCAATTATCCGACCGCGTTCTTGCAGGGGTATGACAGCGCTGGCCTGATTAGTGGCAGCCCGGTGATCCAGCGCCTGCGCCGCAGCACCATTCCCTTCACCTATGACGCGCATCAGCTGGCGCGCCGTCGGTCCGACGGCAAGGGCGATGCGGCCATTTGTGTCTTTGAACAGGCGAACATGCCGCGTGGCCTCTATCTGCCGGTACATGATGCGAGCGGCCATCGCGCGGCCATCGCTTTTGGCGGTGATCGTTCCGTCGTCTCGAACGATGAGTTGCAGGAACTCAATCTGTGGGCGGGCCTGCTCTATAGCAAGTACATGGAAGTTCGCGACCGCGATCGGCGCGGGCCGGGCAGTCTTTCGCGCCGCGAGGTGGAGTGCCTGCGCTGGGCGGCTGCCGGCAAGACCACCAGTGAGATGGCGAAAATCCTGGCGCTGTCCGAGTATACGGTCAACCACTACCTCAACCGTGCGACGCGCAAGCTGGATTCGGTCAACCGCGTCCAGACCGTCGCGAAGGCCATGCGCGCTGGTCTCATCAATTGAGATCGGTGCCGGCTGCGCCTGAAGCGAACGGCACTGCCTGCGCTTCGCGAGAGAAATACACAGACTTTTGGGCCGAGGAAGCAGGGAATCTCGATCATCTGTTGGCATTGGCAGGCCGCTCGGTCTATTTGATACTTGATGAATGCCATGGAACGCGCGAATGCAGGATACGATGACGACCGGGATGACTGACGCAGATCTGCCCCGGGGCGGTGATTTCGCGTCCGAGATCGCAAAGCTTGAGACCCAATTCGATATCATCCGCTATATGCGGCGGATTACGCAGGTCTTCGGCTTCAAGACCTTTCTGATCTGCTCGATCCCCTCGATCGACGTGGAGCGGCTGGCTGCGAGCACGGTCATCTCTAATATGCCGGCGGAACTGCTGAACAAATATGATAGCCTGTCGATGCTGCGCTTCAGCACCGGCGTGCGCCGCCTGCGCGAGACGACGACGCCGTTCCAGGTGACGCTGGACGCCTGGGAAGGCGAGGGCGGCAAACCGGAGACGGCGGCCGAGTACATCGCGATGCTGCGCGAGAACGGCATCTTCCAGGCAAGCTATTTCCCTGTTCATGACGCCGAGGGCGGCCGCGGCGCGGTCATTCTCATGGGCCCGCTGGTCGAATTGCCGATGACGGTGACCATGGAGCTGCAGATGATTGCGATCCATGTCTACAATCGCCTCGCCGAAATCGGCTCTGTGTGGAAGAGCAGCGGCGCGGCGCTTTCGGAGCGCGAGATTCAGTGCCTGAGCTGGACGGCGGCCGGAAAGACCAGTGCCGAGATCGCCGGCATCCTCGGGCTCTCCGAACATACGGTCAATCACTACCTCAATCACGTGACCAAGAAGCTCGACGCCGTGAACCGCACGCAGGCGGTCGTGAAGGCGATGAAGAAGGGCTACATCAGCTAGCCCTCCCGGCGTCGAAGGCCGTTTGCCTCTTCTCGCTTGCCCTCCGTCTCCGTTGCGATCACGAAGGCTGCAGCAATCGCCGCGCCTGCGTTCCTATGCCGCTGAGATCGCCCACCACCGCAGCCGAATTGCTCCATCCTTGGACGTTTTGCAGAGAGTTGCTCAGAATCTGAGCAGATGCCCCAGCCGTATCAGGCGTTGAGAAATCATCCATCTATTTGAAATTGCTTGTTATTATTGCCGAATTTGAATCTGGCACGCATCCTGCATTTCTATCGGCATGTCCAGAGGGGACTAAAAAGAAGACAGCGCCCACGAAGGTCGCGATCGAAAGGGCCACTGCCCGCCTCAAGGTGATCCCGGATGTACGGACACCGGGGTGGACGGTGGCCCTTCCTTTTTCCGTTATGTCGCATTGGCGAAGCGCCCCGCCTCGACTATCTAAGGGATAACAGAAGAATGAGAGGGCGCGATGCCGGAAGTCACGAAAGAAGTGGTCCTTGAGAAGCTGCGCACGGTGCGTGGCCCGGGCATGGAAGGCAACATCGTCGACCTCGGACTTGTGTCTGATGTCTTCATCTCCGATGGCAAGGCCTATTTCTCGATCACCGTGCCGGCCGAGCGCGCCAAGGAACTGGAGCCGATGCGGGCCGCAGCCGAGCGCGTCGTGCGCGACATCCCGGGGATCACGGCGGCCATGGTTGCACTGACCGCCGACCGCAAGGCGGCGCCCGCCGGCGCCCCGGTGCAGCGCCCGCAGCCCTCGGCAGCGCCTCATGCCGGCCATTCCCATGCGCCGCGTCCCGCCGGCGGCCCGCCGGCCAAGGCTGGAATTCCGGGCGTCGGCGCCATCATCGCCGTCGCCTCCGGCAAGGGCGGTGTCGGCAAGTCGACGACCTCGGTCAACCTGGCGCTGGCGCTGAAGGCAAACGGCCTGAAGGTCGGCCTGCTCGATGCCGATATCTACGGCCCGTCGATGCCGCGCCTTCTGAAGATTTCCGGAAGGCCGCAACAGATCGAAGGGCGCCTTATCCGCCCGATGGAGAATTATGGTCTCAAGGTCATGTCCATGGGCTTCCTCGTCGATGAGGAAGTGGCGATGATCTGGCGCGGACCGATGATCCAGTCGGCCCTGCTGCAGATGCTGCGGGAAGTCGCCTGGGGCGATCTCGATGTGCTGGTCGTCGACATGCCCCCCGGCACGGGCGACGCCCAGCTCACCATGGCCCAGCAGGTGCCGCTCGCCGGCGCCGTCATCGTCTCGACGCCGCAGGATCTGGCGCTGATCGATGCCCGCAAGGGCCTCGCCATGTTCCGCAAGGTAGAAGTCCCGGTTCTCGGCATCGTCGAGAACATGAGCTATTTCATCGCGCCCGACACCGGCAAGCGCTACGATATCTTCGGCCATGGCGGTGCGCGCAAGGAAGCCGAGCGCATCGGCGTCCCGTTCCTCGGCGAAGTGCCCCTGACCATGGGAATTCGCGAAACGTCGGACGCCGGGACACCACTCGTCGCGTCTGACCCGAGCGGTGAGATCGCGCGTGTCTATCGCGATATCGCCACCAAGGTCTGGGATCAGATATCCGCCGCGCAGCAGGACAAGAGCCGCGCCGCGCCGACCATTGTCTTCGAGTGACGGTTTCCGGGAAGGCTGTCTGGTCTTTCCGGGCCGCGGTTACGCCTGTTCCGGAACAGGCCGCAATTCAAGGCGCTACAGCGACTTTGCACGTCAGGCATGACGTGACGCTCGGCACCGAATCGTTTTGCCCTTGATTCGATTTTGATTTAAGCAAACATGCGGTAGGGTGGTGCCGGTATGGCGGCACATGCCCGCGTGCCGGATTGCAAGGGGGCATTGATTTTGCGTTTGCGTTGCGCCATATGCCTTGCCGCACTTGCGAAGGTGCCCAACTTGACGCCCGCTCGCCGGAGATTTTGGCCTCGCGCGATGACTGAGTTGAAGACTTTGTCCTGACTGGCGGAACGCTCCATCCGATGGATCTCTATTGCGGGTATTTTGTGGCGCACGACCTTTCGCCTTCGCGGTTCGGCACGCTGCATGATTGCTTAGATCGGAATCGATT
This sequence comes from Ensifer sp. Root278, assembly GCF_001429285.1. Classification (GTDB taxonomy): domain Bacteria; phylum Pseudomonadota; class Alphaproteobacteria; order Rhizobiales; family Rhizobiaceae; genus Ensifer. The sequence goes on along the minus strand of NZ_LMJJ01000012.1, from coordinate 270,255 downwards.
TAAGGATAAAATTATGCAGCCGCTCAATGTGTTACAGCGACCCTTGCGCGTCTCAGAAGACGGGCGGCGCTGTCAGCTTCGCATGACGAGGACGGTCGCATGATCACCGGCTATTGCGCCGATGGGACAGCCGTCGTTCTGACACCGGCCGAACCACCCGAAAAATTGCGTCCCGATGTCATCTGGCTGGATCTGGTCGAGCCCACCAAGGCAGAAGACCTGATGATGGAGAAGCTTCTCGGCATTTCCATCCCGACACGCGACGATCTGAAGGACATCGAACCGTCGAGCCGCCTCTATGTCGAGGAGGGTGCCGTGTTCATGACGGCGTCACTGGTGTTCCGTTCGGATACGGATATCCCCGGACTGACGGATGTCGGCTTCATCCTGTCGGGTGGCCGGCTTGTGACCATCCGCTATGCCGAGCCCCGGTCGTTCACCCTCTTCAAGACATCGATGCATCGCTTCCCGGGCGGTTGCCGCGATGGCGCGGTTGTCCTGACCCGGCTTCTGGAAACGGTCGCCGACCGAACCGCCGAGATTCTCGAGCAGGCGGTCACCAAGATCGACGATCTGTCGATCGACGTCTTCAGCGACAAGGCTGCAGGCAAGCGCCGCTCGCCGCATTATCTCGAGGCGCGCTTGCGTGATGTCGCTGGCCATCATCGCCTCGTCGCCAAGACGCGTGACAGCCTTGCCTCGCTCTCGCGCCTGCTGACCTTCGTCTACACTGTTCCGGAGGTGCAGGAAGACAAGGACACGCGCGAACTCTGCCGTTCGATCTCCCGCGACATCCAGTCGCTTTCCGAGCACGCAAGTTTCATTTCCGGCAACATCACCTTCCTGCTTGATGCGTCGCTGGGTCTGATCAACGTCGAGCAGAACGCCATCATCAAGATTTTCTCGATCGCATCGGTCGTCCTGCTGCCGCCGACCCTGGTCGCTTCGGTCTACGGCATGAACTTCCGCGTTATGCCCGAACTGGAATGGCACTTCGGCTATCCCTGGGCGATTGCGGCGATGGTGATATCGGCCGTCATCCCCTTTTTCTTTTTCCGCTGGAAAGGCTGGCTGTGAACGCCAGTAGGTTTGCATGACCCAACCGCATGCCCCCTCCCACGAGCCGAAGGATCTGCGACGCCTGCTGATCCTCGGGCTTGGCTCGATCGGTGTCGTCTACGGCGACATCGGCACCAGCCCGCTCTATGCCTTTCGCGAAGCGCTGCGCCCGGTTTCCCACGACGGCGTGACCGACGTGGAGATCATCGGCCTGATCTCGCTGATGATCTGGACGCTGACGATTATCGTCACGATCAAGTACGTGCTGTTCCTGCTGCGCGCCGACAACCAGGGGGAGGGCGGCACGCTGTCGTTGCTCGCTCTTCTGATGAAGTCCGCCAACGGGCACGCATCGATCCTCTTCTTCATGGGGATCGCGGGTGCAGCACTTTTCATCGGTGATGCGATGATCACGCCGGCCTTGTCCGTTCTTTCGGCGGTCGAAGGTCTGAAGCTGGTGACGCCGGCGCTGTCGGAATACGTGGTTCCGATCGCAGTGGTCATCCTGCTCATGCTCTTTGCGGTGCAGTCAAAGGGAACGGCGGCCGTCTCCAACTTCTTCGGGCCGATCACGCTGGTCTGGTTCCTGGTGATGGGCTGGATCGGCCTCGTCCACATTTCCGACGACCTGACGATCTTCAAGGCCTTCAATCCTTACTATGCCGTGAGCTTCATGCTGAATGAAGGCTATGTCGGCATCATCGTCCTTGGCGCCGTTTTCCTGACGGTGACGGGTGCCGAGGCGCTCTACGCCGACCTCGGACATTTCGGTCGCCGACCGATCCAATGGGCCTGGTTCCTGGTCGTCTTCCCGGCGCTGACCCTCAACTATCTGGGGCAAGGTGCCTTCGTGCTGCAGAACCCGGAAGCGATGTCCGATCCGTTCTTCCTGATGTTCCCGAAATGGGCGCTGCTACCGGTCGTCATCTTGGCGACGGCGGCGACCATTATTGCCAGCCAGGCAGTGATAACAGGGGCCTTTTCGCTGACGCGTCAGGCGATCCACCTGGGCTTCCTGCCGCGCATGGCGATCTTCCACACGTCGGAGACGCATACGGGTCAGATCTATCTTCCGAACGTCAACACGCTGCTGATGTTCGGCGTCATGGCGCTCGTCTTCGTCTTCGGCTCGTCGGAATCGCTCGCCACCGCCTACGGCATCTCGGTCACCGGCGCGATGGTGGTGACGACGGTGCTTTCGTTCGAGTTCCTGCGCACGCGCTGGAATTGGTCCGGGCTCTGGGCGGCGGCGGTGTTGCTGCCGCTGTTTGGGCTTGAGTTCATCTTCCTCGGCGCCAACATGCTGAAGATCCACGACGGCGGTTACGTGCCGGTGCTGATCGCCGCCACCTTCATCGTCATCATGTGGACCTGGCGGCGCGGAACCGAGATCCTGCACGCCAAGACGCGCCACATCGACATTCCGCTTGCGAGCTTCATCAAGTCGATCGAGCGCAAGAGCGAGCATGCACCGGTGGCCGTTCCCGGCACGGCCGTGTTCCTGACGAGCGATCCGGAATCGACCCCGGCCGCACTGCTCCACAACATCAAGCACAATCATGTGCTGCACAATCAGAACTTCATTCTGACGATCCGTACCGCCAATACACCGAAAGTGCCGAAGTCGGAGCGGGTGAGCATGCAGCCGCTTTCGGATCGCTTCACGCTGCTCGAGATGCGCTTCGGCTTCATGGAAACGCAGAACGTCTCGCAGGCGCTCGGCCTTTTCCGCAAATCGGGGCTGAAGTTCGACATCATGTCGACCTCCTTCTATCTCGGTCGCCGCAAGCTCGTGCCCGATGCCGAATCCGGCATGCCCCATTGGCAGGACCGGCTGTTCATCGCACTGGCCAATGCGGCGATCGACCCCTCGGACTATTTCCGCCTGCCGACCAACCGCGTCGTCGAACTCGGCTCGCACGTCATCATCTGATCCTTGCGTCCCTCAACCTGGTGTACCGGGCAGGGGCTTCGCGCACACAGTCGGATAAAGCGGAGCCGTACCCGGCCGGGGCGGCTCCGTTCGCGTTATGACGGCCGTGTTCTTCAGCGAGGCTGCATTAACTAAACATCAAGGTTAATGCTTCATTTTCAAAGCTCGAACGAAGCGGCTCCGGCGGGGTGTCCGGCCGCCTCATTGTCTTAGCTTCCCGCGCGGAATCTCCGACGCTGGCTTCTTGCCGGCGCGGGCAAAGCCGTGCCGTTCGTCAAGCGTTGCGTGGAGTCGGTTGGTGCGTAAGAGTCGGAACCTGCGTCAAAAGTCTCGCCTGAACGTGTCCACGTGGATGGCGCCTGCAATCATCGGCCTCGCGCTCTATCTCGGCTTCCCTTCCGTTGCGGCCTATGCGGATCTCGCGACCTTTCTCTCCGGCATCAATCGTGGCGGTGAGCGCTGGCGCATGTACATGACGCCGTCGCCGGCGGGCTCGATCCACGAAGTCGAGATGGTCTTTGCCGATCCGATCACGACGGGCGCGCTCGATGGCGGCGCCGGCATCAACATGCCCGACGGCAGCCATGTCGCACTCACGTCCGAGACCAAGCATTCCGGCACGCCAGACGAAGAGCGTATCAACCGCCGCGACAAGAAGGGACGCATCGTCGCCGTCACGCCGATGACGCCGCCCAAGGATTTCAGCGCCGGCTCCATCCTGCAGCGCACGAGTTCCCTCACGGAGCCGCGCTTCGAGGAGGGCGAGAAAATGGTCTTCGCCAAGGCGCGCATCAAGGGCAAGGAGATCGAGATCGCCACGGCCTTCTATGGAAAGAAGCCGCCAAAGGCGGATCCCGGCGTTTCGCCGATGCTGGCCAAGCTCGTGACGAACGACAAGCCCGACATTCTTGCGACTGCTTACGTCCGGCCCGAGCCGGACTATGCGCGTGAATCACCCTTCGATTCGATCCTGCGCGAGGACAAGAACGCTGGCCGCTTCATTCCCGAAATCGCGCCTGACGACCACGCTTGGGCGGCAACGGTGCTGCCCTCGGCCGTATTCAGCAAGGAAGAGCAGGCCTGCCTGGCCGAAGGCATCTATTTCGAAGCGCGCAGCGAGTCGCTCAAGGGCCAGGCGGCCGTCGCTCAAGTGATTCTCAATCGCGTCCGCAATCCGACCTATCCGAAAACCATCTGCGGCGTCGTCTATCAGAACAAGACCTGGCGCAACCGTTGCCAGTTTTCCTTCGCCTGCGACATGATCCGGGACCTGATCTATTCGCGCTCGCACTGGAAAATGGCCAAGGAAGTCGCGATGGCGGTCACGGCCGGCAAGATCTGGCTGCCAGAAGTGGGCTCTGCCACCCATTACCATGCGACCTACGTCAATCCGCCCTGGGCAAAGACGATGAAGCGGGTCGGCAAGATCGGTATGCACATCTTCTACCGGACCTATGGCGGCGGCTGGAGTTGATCGGCGCCTGGCGCGATTCCGCCGTCTTTTCCTGTCTAACCCGTAGAACCGAGATTCCAGCCGACAGAGTGCAGGAATCCTGCGACAACCTTGTCGCGGATCGTGCTTTGCAATTCTAACTATTTGAATTATCGTAATAATATTGTCCACGGTCAAGCTGCCCGCATGCCTTGACTATGCGGGTGCCTAAAACTATGTTGCGCGCGACTTCAAATGGGGCCGAAACGTGGCTTGAACGATGGCCTATTGTATGACCGAAATCGCGGTCTGAGACCCGATCGGGACGGCAAGGGAGTGGCCACGTGGCGGAGAAACCTGAAGAAAGTCTGGAAGCGCGGCTGAAGCAGCTCGGCGATAAGATTGAGGCCAAGAAGCCTCATACGTCTGATGCAGCGGAGGCCCGTGCCGCCGAAAGCCGTAAGGGCTATGCGGCGGCGATGAAGCTGTCGAGCGAATTCATCGCCGGCATCGTTGTCGGCGCGTTTCTGGGCTATCTTTTGGACCACTTTGCGGGTACAGGGCCGTGGGGCATGATCATCCTCCTGCTTCTTGGCTTCTGCGCTGGCGTGCTGAATGTGCTGCGCTCGGCCGGTATGGTGGCAACACCGGAAGCTGGAAGAGGCGGCCCTGAGGATGACAAGAAGGACGGAGACGCCCACTGAGGCGTTGTCCCGAAGAAAACGGTTTCCGCTCTTGGGCGGGCAGAACGAAAGAGAAGCGCGGTGTCAAACGATCCGACCCACCAGTTCCTGGTCAACAAGATTGTCCCGATCGAGATTGGCGGAATTGACTTTTCCTTCACCAATGCGTCGCTGTTCATGGTCGCGACCGTGGGTGCTGCCGCAGGCTTCCTGTATCTGACGACGTCGCAGCGCGGTCTGATCCCGAACCGCATGCAGTCGGTCTCCGAAATGTCCTACGAGTTCATCGCCTCGATGCTGCGCGAAGGCGCCGGCAGCGGCGGCATGAAGTTCTTCCCGATGGTGTTCTCGCTGTTCATGTTCATCCTGACGGCGAACCTGCTCGGCATGTTCCCGTACTTCTTCACGATCACCAGCCAGATCATCGTCACCTTCGCACTGGCGCTGTTTGTGATCGGTACCGTCATTCTCTATGGTTTCTACAAGCACGGTTTCGGTTTCCTGAAGCTTTTCGTGCCGCATGGTGTTCCTGGCGTGCTTCTGCCGCTTGTCGTCGCGATCGAAATCATCTCGTTCCTTTCCCGCCCCATCAGCCTCTCGGTCCGTCTTTTCGCCAACATGCTGGCCGGCCACATCACGCTGAAGGTCTTTGCAGGCTTCGTCACGTCGCTCAGCGCCCTTGGCGCGCTCGGCATCGGTGGCGCGATCCTGCCGCTCATCATGACCGTCGCCATCACCGGTCTTGAGTTCCTCGTCTGCTTCCTCCAGGCCTATGTCTTTGCGGTACTGACCTGCATGTACCTCAACGACGCTGTCCATCCCGGAAGCCACTAAGGAATAACAGTCGCTTGCTTTCGGCCGGCCCTCCGCCGGAAGCGCAATCCTAAGCCGCAACACCATTCGAAGGAGTTCAAACATGGAAGCGGAAGCAGCAAAGTACATCGGCGCAGGTCTCGCTTGCCTCGGTATGGCCGGCACGGCTCTCGGCCTCGGCAACATCTTCGGCAGCTACCTGTCCGGCGCACTGCGCAACCCGTCGGCTGCTGACGGTCAGTTCGGCCGCCTCGTATTCGGCTTCGCCGTTACGGAAGCTCTGGGCATCTTCTCGCTGCTCGTAGCCCTGCTCCTCCTCTTCGCCGTCTAATATCGGCTGGAGTTTTGGCCGCGGCCCGTCAAACGGCCGCGGCCGCGCATATTCTTGAGTGCACCTGGAGGTGAGCATGTTTGTGACCGCGGCCTATGCCCAGCAGTCAACCACCACTGAAGGCGCCGAAGCACACGATGCCGCTGCGGCCGGTGAGGTGCACACCGAAACGGGTGTGGCCCACGAAGGCGAGGCTGGCTCCGGCGTGTTCCCGCCCTTCGATTCGACCCATTTCGCATCGCAGCTGCTTTGGCTCGCGATCACGTTCGGCCTCTTCTATATCCTGATGTCGAAGGTCATCATTCCGCGTATCGGCGGAATTCTCGAAACCCGTCACGATCGGATCGCTCAGGATCTCGATGAAGCGTCCCGCCTCAAGGGCGAAGCCGACGCGGCCATCGCTTCCTACGAGCAGGATCTGGCAACGGCCAAGTCCAAGGGTCACAAGATCGCTGACGACGCTCGCGAATCCGCAAAGGCCAAGGCCAATGCAGACCGCACGGCCGTCGAAGCCGATCTCGCCAAGAAGATTTCGGCTGCGGAAGACCGCATCGCCGACATCAAGGCAAAGGCACTGGCTGACGTCGGCGCCATCGCTGAGGAAACCGCGACCGCTGTCGTCAAGCAGCTGATCGGTGGAACCGTCACCAAGGCCGAGATCACCGCTGCCGTCAAGGCATCGGCCGGTAACTGAGGAGCACTGAACCATGCATCTTGATGCGACCTTCTATGCCCTCGTCGGCCTGATCCTGTTCTTCGTCCTGATCGCCTATCTCAAGGTTCCGGGCATGATCGGCAAGGCGCTCGACGCCCGCGCCGAAAAGATCGGCAACGAGCTGACCGAAGCCAAGCGTCTGCGCGAAGAAGCACAGAGCCTTGTCGCCGAGTACCAGCGCAAGCGTAAGGATGCCGAAGCGGAAGCTGCCGGTATCGTCGCTGCCGCTCAGCGCGAAGCCGAAATGCTGACGGCGGAAGCCAAGCAGAAGACCGAGGAATACGTTGCCCGTCGCACGGCTCTCTCGGAGCAGAAGATCAAGCAGGCTGAAAGCGACGCGATCAACGCCGTCCGTTCCGCTGCCGTCGATCTGGCGATTGCCGCTGCCGAGAAGGTCGTCGCCGCCAAGGCCGACGCCGGTGCACAGAGTGATCTGTTCACGAAGGCGCTTGGCGAAGTCAAGGCACGCCTGAACTAAGCCTCAGGACATTCCGGATTTGAAAAGCCCCGCCCTGTGCGGGGCTTTTTGTTTGGGCCATGCACCGGGTTTGGCTGCAGGCACTGGCTTGCCGGCGATACGCTGGGCGATCGCTGAGACAACAATGCGCATGCCCCCGCTTCACGGCGGGCGCCTCGCGAGGCGCCGGTGACGCCGATAAAACTTTACGCGCGCATATTCATCGGCGCGTGGCCCTATGGGCACGCGCTGCTGAGTCAGACAAGATTTCTTCTGCAAGCTGGCGAGCTAGAATCGGCGCTCCCAAGAACCGTTCAGCCGCCATTAATCCTGCCGCAGGGGCCGGAAGCTCATGCGGTGCAGGGCACAGGGACCTTGCGTTTCTATGGCGCGCCGGTGGGTTACGGTCGCGTAGCCGGCATGGAGCGCAAAGCCGTAGCCGGGATGCGCGAGGTCGGCGCGAGCCATCATACGATCGCGCGTAACCTTGGCGACGATCGAAGCGGCGGCGATCGATAGCGACCGTGCGTCGCCCTTTACGACTGCCTTGGCATGGCATGAAAGCCCGGGCGGCACGTCGCGGCCGTCGACGAGTACGAAGCGTACGGTCGAGGGAAGACCCGCCACTGCGCGTCGCATCGCCTCCAGGCTTGCCTTGCGGATATCCGTGGCATCGATCGTGCCGGCCGAGGCCGAGGCGATCGATACCTCCGATGTCGCGAGGATTTCGTCGAACAGCTTCTCGCGCGCCTGCGCGCTGAGCTTCTTGCTGTCATCGAGGCCCTCGGGAATGGCGTCGGGATTGAGAATGACCGCAGCCGCTACGACCGGTCCTGCGAGCGGGCCGCGACCAGCTTCATCGGCGCCGGCGACCGGCCAAAATCCATCACCTCTTGCCGAGAGTTCAAAACTGAAATCGGGTGCTTCGATGATATCGGGAAAAAGGGGAGAATCGGACGACCTGCGAGACATAAGTCTAATTCGCATGATCGACCGATTCTCTTCAAGCCCCCAGGTCCGAGTGCGGCGGCGGACGGGGGGATGGCCGATGCCCCAGGCGGGGGCGGGGCACCGGAACTGTTTTGCGACCTTCTAGCGTTCACACCGGCTTGCCTGAGGGGCGGTGACGAAAACTCCCCCATTGCCCGGGCATCCTCGGTGCCTATCGCTGGCCACAAACCCGGAACAGCCATCACGCAGGCCATTCCGGAAAACCTTCAAAGAAGCGAGAGCTGCACCCCCGTTCCGAGCGGCGGCACGAACAGATCGTCGCGAAGCTGGCGGCGTGTCGGGTTGAAGCCGAGGCGCTTGGTGGCGAGATCGAAGCGGCGGCCGATCTGCCAGGCATAGGGGCCGGCGCCTTTCATGCGCTTGCCGAACTCGGCGTCATAGTCCTTGCCGCCACGCATGGAGCGGACGAGCGACATGACGTGGCGGTAGCGGTCCGGATAGTTGCGCAGAAGCCAGTCACGAAACAGCGGGCTGACTTCGAGCGGCAAGCGCAACAGCACATAGCTCGCCTCCGTCGCACCGGCCGTCCTTGCCGCTTCGAGAACCCGCTCGATCTCATGGTCGTTGAGCGCCGGGATGATCGGAGAGACGAGAACCCCGGCGGGGATGCCGGCCTCGGCAATGGCACGCATCGCCTCCAGCCGCTTGGGTGGCGTTGCGGCGCGGGGCTCCATTGTCCTCGCCAGCTTGCGCTCGAGCGTGGTGACTGAAATGCCGACCCGCGCCAGTCCCTTCTCGGCCATCGGCGCGAGAATGTCGATATCGCGGGTGACCATCGCCGATTTGGTGACGATCATGACCGGGTGGTTGGCGTCCCTCAGCACTTCGAGGATCTGGCGCATGATGCGCCATTCCTTTTCAATCGGCTGATAGGGATCGGTGTTGGTGCCGATGGCGATTGGCCTGACCTTGTAATCCGGTCGCGCCAGTTCGCGCTCCAGGAGCCGCGCGGCATCCGGCTTGGCGAAGAGCTTCGCCTCGAAATCCAGACCCGCCGACAGGCCCATGAAGGCGTGTGTGGGGCGGGCGAAACAATAGATGCAGCCGTGCTCGCATCCGCGATAGGGGTTGATCGAACGGTCAAAGGAGATATCGGGAGATTCGTTGCGGGTGATCACCGTCCGCGGCTTCTCGACCTGGACTTCGGTCTTAAAGGGGGGCAGATCTTCCAGGCTTTCCCAGCCGTCGTCGAAGCTTTCCCGCGCCTGCGGCTCGAAGCGGCCGGACGTGTTGAGCCCGGCGCCGCGTCCGCGGCGGCGGTCGATATCGATCCGCAAGCCTGTTGCGCTCATCATCGCTTCGGCGACATCTGCCGTATTGGCGGGCGCAAGCGCACCCTGCCTGATCTGAGACAGCTCGTTCATTGGAATCTCCCCGGAATCAGACCTTTGATCCCGTTTTGTTCTGATTATTTTCCTATCTCGAATACGAGAACAATTCAAGAACAAAAAGCGGGAGCAGTACGTTTGGAGTTTCGTGCTCCCCGGTTTGGTTTTCAGCCAAGCCAGCAGTGCATGTAGCAATTGTGAGTGTGATGCGGTAGGACGGGCTATGCTGACGATCATCATGGAAACGCGGGACAACGAAGCCGAGCTGGTGCAGACGCTGTCGGTGCTCGTCGCCGGCGCCGTGGAGGGCCTCGTCAGTGATGTGATTGTCCTCGATCACGGCTCCACGGACGGCTCGTCGCGTGTGGCGGAAGCGGCCGGCTGCCGCTTTCACGTCGATTGGAATCTCGGCGACGTCGTGCGTTCGGCGCGCGGCGAATGGCTGATGCTGCTCGAACCCGGTGCCCGTCCGATCGGCCGGTGGATCGACGAGCTTGCCGAATACGTCTCGCTCAACAGGGCGCCCGCGCGCTTCTCCGATTCCAGAATGCACCGCAAACCGTTCTTCCGCCGCCTGATCCGGCGAAGAAAGCCGCTGGAAACGGGTTTCCTGGTGAACAAACATGATGCGCTCGCAGCGGCCGATGGCAATCGATGCCTCGGCGACATGACGAATGTCCGGGCGGTCCGCAAACTCTCGACGGAGCTCGTTCCGGCCTGGGTCGTCACCGAAAGCAAGCCGACGCCGGGACGCTCCTGATCGCTGTGCACTAAAAAGGTGCCAGTCCCAGGGGACGGCACCTCAAGGTGGCTCTCAAATGACCTTGTCTGGTAAATTTCTTACCGGGCAGCATTCTGGCTGCACGTCGTATCCCCTTGTTCTCCCCGCCCGGGGATATCGGCGGGGAGGCGTCTTTGCAGCCTGAAGAGAAACGTGCGGCGTCCGATCTTCGGTGGGCTGATGATCGGACGCTAAAGGCACGAAAAATGGCTGTCAGTTCCAAAGGTAACAGACGGGCCGAAAGTGCGATGGGACGTGGAGGATCCGGGCTTAACCGCGTTTGAGGTGCTCGTCGAGCCGGGGCATGATCTCGACGAAATTGCAGGGCATGTGCCGGTAATCGAGCTGCTGCTTCAATATGCCGTCCCACGCATCGCGGCAGGCGCCGGGTGAGCCGGGCAGAACGAAAATGAAGGTGGCGTTGGCAACGCCGCCAGTTGCGCGTGACTGGATCGTCGAGGTGCCGATCTTCTCGTAGGAGATCCGATGGAAAACCTCGGAGAAGCCGTCCATGCGCTTTTCGAACAGCGGCTCCAGCGCCTCCGGCGTCACGTCCCGGCCGGTGAAGCCCGTGCCACCGGTCGTGATCACCACGTCGATCGTCGGTTCGAGCGTCCAGGCCTTCACCTGGTCGTAAATCTGCGCCCGATCGTCCGGCACGATCGCGCGCGCTTCCAGGCGATGACCTGCGTCGCGCACCCGCGCCTCCAGCGTGTCGCCCGATTTGTCGTCGGCGAGCGTGCGGGTGTCGGACACCGTGAGGACAGCAATTCCGACGGGAACGAAGGGGCGTTTTTCGTCGATGCCAGCCATTCTACTTGCCTCTTCCTATCGTGTTGCAGGCGAGAACGTACCAGCCGGGCTGCGCCTCCGAAAGAGTACGCGCTGTCGCAGCCGCACGCTCACCGTTGTCGAAAATGCCGAAGCAAGTGGCGCCTGAGCCCGACATCCGAACCAGCAGGGCCCCGGCCTCCATCAGCGACTGGCAGACGTCGCCGATGACAGGCTGCAGCTGCTGCGCCGGCGGCTGCAGATCGTTGCGCATCGTTGCCATTGCCGCCAGCCACGCGTCGAGCGTTCCCGAAGCCTGAGGCAAAACGAGCGGCGCATTGGTCTTGTTCGCGAGCGTCCGGAACACCACCGGCGTCGAAACGGCAACGAGCGGATTGACCAGTACGAGGGGCAGGGATGGAAGGTCGGCAAGCGGCGTGATGTCCTCACCGATGCCTTTCGCCACGAGAGGAATGCCGGCGAGGCACATCGGTACGTCGGCGCCGAGCGCCAATGCCATTGCATCGAGGCGGGAGGGTTCGATCGCGGCGTGCCAAAGTTGGAGAAGCCCAAGAAGCGTCGCCGCCGCGTCGGCGGAACCGCCGCCGATGCCGGAAGCGAGGGGCAAATTCTTTTCGAGATGCAGATGAACAGGGCCGGCAGCGGCGAGGTTGCGGGACCGCAGTTCCTCACGCAGGACATCTCGCGCCTTTAGGACCAGATTGCCGCCCTGGGCGCTGGCATCCATTGGCAGTTCTGCGGCAAAGGGCCCCGATACGGTAAAGAGGTCGGCGTCTGCCGATGCAAAGCCGATCCGGTCGCCGCGATCGGCAAAGGTGACGAGGCTTTCGAGAAGGTGGTGGCCGTCGGCCCGCTGGCCGACGACGTGGAGCGCCAGATTGATCTTTGCGGGCGCCGCGCGCGTCAGCGTGAAGCCCGCGATGCCGTCATCAATCATGGATCGATCAGGACTTCTTGTCCGGCGCCGGCGCTTCCGCTTCCGGGGTCACCTTCTTCGGCGCGGTTTCCTTGGCATCGGCGGAGGCCGGAACCTCTTCCTTCAGCGGCGGCAGGCCGTTTTCGATCTTCGCCTTGATCTTCGGGATCTCGGCTTCCTCGGGCTTCAGCTCAAGCGTCTGTGTCCATTGGAACACCGCTTCGAGCTTGCGGCCGACGCGCCAGTATGCGTCACCGAGGTGATCGTTGATCGTCGGGTCGCCGGCCATCAGTTCAGCCGCTTTTTCCAGTTCCACCACCGCATCGTCGAAGCGGTTCATGCGGAAATAGGCCCAGCCGAGCGAATCGACGATGTAGCCGTCGTCGGGCTTCAGTTCGACCGCCTTGCGGATCATCTCGAGGCCTTCGTCGAGATTGATGTTCATGTCGACCCATGAATAGCCGAGATAGTTCAAAACCTGCGGCTGGTCCGGGTTGAGTTCCAGCGCTTTCTTGAAGCTCGGTTCGGCCTTGTCCCAAAGCTTCTGGCGCTCGTAGGCAATGCCGCGCTGGAAGAACACGGTCCAGTCGCTGCGCTTCGGCACCGGTCCGATCTGTTCGACGGCCTGGTCGTAGAGCGTGCCCATCTCCTTGTAGTCCTTGGCGTCGGAGAGCACGCTGCCATAGGCGAGATAGTTGCGGATGTTCTTCGGATCGACGTCGATCAGCGCTTTCAGGTGCTTCTTCGCTTCGTCGACTTTGCCGATGCTGGCCAAGCTCAGGCCGAGTTGCAGTTCAGAGACGCGCCGCATCGGCGAGGTCTCCGGGATAGCCTTGTAGAGTTCGATCGCCTCGTTCGGCTTCTTCAGGTTTTCGGCGATGCCGCCGAGCATCACGAGGATGTCGGCGCTGTCGGGGTCGAGCCGGCGGGCGGTCTGCAGATAGAGCGAAACGATATCCTCGGCGCCGTCGCGATTGAGCGCAGCACCAATCGAGAAGAGCACGGCCGCAGCGCCCTGGCTGGCATTCTTGACCTGCTGTTCTTGCGGAACACCGTTCTCGATGTCGGTCCTCAGCGCCTGCAGCGGCGTGTAGTTGTTGACCATGTTCTCGCCGACGGCGACGGTATCGAGCGCCTTCTGCTTGTTGCCTTCGCGCGCCTCGAAACGAGCCAGCGCTTCGACCGCCCGCATGAAGGTGTCAGGCGCAGCACTTCCGCCTTCCCGATCCAGAATGGCATCGTTGAGCCTGGTCCGTGCGGTCTGCTTGTCGCCCGCGGCAACCGCGATCGCGCCGGCGTGATAGTTCTTGAACACGCGGAACCAGTCGGGGCCTTCCAGGCCGTTGATCTGCGCCAGCGCTTCCTTCGGCTTGCCCTGGCCGAACTTCGCCCAGGCGGAAAGCAGGCCGTTCATCAGCCGGTCGAGATCGTTGGGGCCTTGGTAGTTCAGGAGTTTCTGCGCATTGCGATACTCGCGCTTGCGGATCGCTTCGATCGCGCGGATCACGGTGGTGATGCGCTCGACGGCCGGGTCTGACTTCAGCTGCTCGGCAATCTTGGCGCCTTCATCGAACTGGCCGGCCATCAGCAGGGTGATCATCAGCCGCTGCTTGACGTCGTTGTTGTTTGGTTCGAACTGCAGCGCGATCTTGTAGAGCTCGGTGGCGGACGCGAAGTCGCGGTCCGTATCGGCGGTGCGGGCAGCGAGGAAGGCGCCGGCGAAAGTGTTCACCGTCTTGATGTCAAAGGGTTCGCTTTCCTCGACAGCGGCGACCTTGTCTTCCGCGAAGGCCTGGTGGCTGCCGCTGACTGCGGCGAGAGCCAGCAGTGCTGCGCCGCTAAGGAGGCGGAGGATCGTCATTTGCCGCATGTCAAACCTTTCGTGCCGATTGCTCGGTCTTGCGCACCACTGAGGGTTGTTTCCGGAGTCAGCCACATATAGCCCAGCGCAACTCTTGAGGAACAGAATGGCTTTTTTGGCGCAATGCGGCAAGAAAATCCTGTCGGTCGTCCCGGTAGGGTTGAGGTCCCGTCAGCTTACCCGGTCGATGCAGAAGTCGATCACTTCCGTGAGCGCCGACTTCCAGGGGGACGCCGGCAGCGGTGCCAGCGCATCGCGGGCAATCGTGCCGTAGTGCTGGGCGCGCGCGATGGTGTCGCTCAAGCCGCCGTAGCGCTTGATCAGGCCGAGCGCCTTTTCGAGGTTCTGATCGCTGCTGTCGCCGCCTTCGATCGCCTCGCGCCAGAAGGCCCGGTCTTCTGCCGTTCCGCGGCGGTAGGACAGGATCACCGGAAGCGTGATCTTTCCTTCGCGGAAGTCGTCGCCGACATTCTTGCCGAGGTCGCTCGACGAGCCGCCATAGTCGAGCACGTCGTCGACGAGCTGGAAGGCGAGGCCAAGGTTCATGCCGTAGGATTTCAGCGCATTGCGGTCGGATTTGCTCGTCTGGGCGACGATCGGTCCAACTTCGGCGGCAGCGGCAAAGAGTGCCGCGGTCTTCGCGCGAATGACCTGGAGATAATCGTCCTCGGTCGTTTCCATGTTCTTGGCGACGGAAAGCTGGAGAACTTCGCCTTCGGCGATGACGGAAGCAGCCGTCGAGAGCACGTCGAGCGCGTCGAGCGAGCCGACATCGACCATCATGCGGAAGGCCTGGCCGAGCAGGAAGTCGCCGACAAGAACACTCGCCTGGTTGCCCCAGATCGTGCGCGCGGTGGACTTGCCGCGGCGAAGGTCGCTTTCGTCGACGACATCGTCGTGCAGCAGCGTCGCCGTATGCATGAATTCGACGCTGGTGGCGAGCTTGACGTGGGCGTCGCCCTCATAGCCGAACATCGAGGCGGAGGCGAGCGTCAGCATCGGGCGCAGGCGCTTGCCGCCGGAAGAAATCAGGTGGTTGGCGACTTCGGGAATCATCTGAACGTCGGAACCGGCCTTCGACAGGATGAGCTGGTTGGCGCGCTCCATGTCCGGCGCTGTCAGGTCGACGAGCGGCTTAACGGACGCCTGTTTGTTTTTGCTGTCTTCCAGCGGTATCACTACGCCCACACCGGGACTCCTGTTTTCATTGTCGCTTTCGACAATAGGAAGGGGTATCCCGTGCGGCAAGAGGCGAATTGTCCCGCTTGCTGAAATAGGACAGGAAAAACCGCCGGATGAAGGAATTGATCCGTACCAACGATGCCGTCGTGCTCTCCTTTGCCGAGAGCCTGATGAAGGATGCCGGCATCGCAAGTCTCATCGCCGATCAGGGGATGAGCATTCTGGAAGGCTCGCTCGGCCTGCTGCCCCGCCGTTTTCTGGTCGCGGACGAGGACGCGGAAGCCGCGCGGCGGATATTGATCGACGCCGGGCTCGAGGCGGAGTTGCGGTCGTGAACTCGGACCCAGTGCTGGCGGCCGCAACCGAAACCGTCGATGCCTTCCATCGCGGCAAGTTCCATGTCGTTCAGCCGCTGGGGCAGGGACATCGCTCGGGCATGGACGCGATGCTGCTGGCATCGCTCGTTTCCTCGGATCATCCCTGCCGCATCGCCGATCTTGGCGCCGGTGCGGGCGCCGCCGGCATGGCCGTCGCTTCGCGGATCGCAGCTGCGGAGGTGGTGCTGGTGGAGCGCTCACCGATCATGGCGGAGTATGCCCGTCGCAGCCTGCTGCTGGCTGAGAATGCCCGCTTTGCTTCGCGGGTCTCGGTGCTGGAGGCCGATGTCTCGCTTGCCGGCAAGGCGCGTGTCGCGGCGGGTCTGGCGGATGACAGCTTCGACCACGTGATCATGAATCCGCCCTTCAACGACGCTTCCGATCGCAAGACGCCGGACAGCCTCAAGGCTGAGGCCCATGCGATGAGCGACGGGCTCTTCGAGGTCTGGGTGAAGACGGCTGGCGCGATCATGAAGCCGGGCGGGCAACTGTCGTTGATTGCCCGGCCGGAATCGATCGCCGAGATCATCGCCGCCTGCGGCCGCCGCTTCGGCGGCATCGAGATCACGGCGCTGCATCCGCGCGTCGGCGAAAACGCCGTGCGCATCCTGGTGACGGCGATCAAGCAGAGCCGCAAGCGGCTGGTGTTGCGCGCGCCACTCGTCATGCATGAGGAGGGGCATCGCTTCGCTGATCATGTCGACGATCTCAACAACGGTCGTGCCGCCTATCGCCGCCGCTGATTTACCGTATGCGGCATTGCGTTTGTCGTGGCAGTGCATACATGCCATGGATGGGCCAATACATTTGGCCATCGGAGCGGCATGAGGAAAGGTGCCATGCCGTTTTCCTCACGCTGCTCCAAAGCGATCCAGTAGGCAGGAGTTGAAATGAAGGCGTTCCTGAGACGGTTGTTGCCGAGGCGATTTCGCAGGGAAGGCGTGACGATCCCCGTTGTCCGGCTTCACGGTGCGATCATGGCTGGCGGCGGGCAATTCCGGCCGGCGCTCAACCTGGCAACGGCGGCACCGCTTCTGGAAAAGGCCTTTGCAATCAAGGAAGCGCCTGCGGTTACGATCTCCGTCAATTCGCCCGGCGGCTCCCCGGTGCAGTCGCGCCTGATCTATCAGCGTATCCGGGACCTCGCCCAGGAGAAGAAGAAGCGCGTCCTGATCTTCGTCGAGGACGTTGCAGCGTCCGGCGGCTACATGATCGCACTCGCCGGCGATGAGATCATCGCCGATCCGACCTCGATCGTCGGCTCGATCGGCGTCGTTTCCGGCGGTTTCGGCTTTCCGGAGCTGCTGAAGAAGATCGGCGTCGAACGACGCGTCTATACCGCCGGCGAAAACAAGGTGATGCTCGACCCGTTCCAGCCGGAAAAGGAGCAGGACATCGCGTTTCTGAAGAACCTGCAGCTCGACATCCATGATACCTTCATCCAGATGGTGAAGGCGCGTCGCGGACAGATGCTCGCCGATGATCCGGATATCTTCTCCGGCCTTTTCTGGACTGGCCGGCGCGGATTGGAACTGGGGCTAATCGACGGTCTCGGCGATCTGCGCGGCGAGGTGAAGAAGCGTTACGGCGACAAGGCGCGGCTCGAACTCATCCAGCCGGTGCGCAGCCTTTTCGGCCGCCGGCAGACCGGCACGGCCGTTGCCGGCGCCCTTGTCGAGCCCTTGGCGGCGTCGGCGGCAGCGGGTCTTGCCGAAGCAATCGAGGAAAGGGCATTGTGGGCGCGGTTCGGGCTTTGAGCCCAAGCAATTCCAGCGAAATTGTACGACGGTTTCGCATCCGGAATTGCGTAGAACATGAGATAGGGCGTTTCGACGACTGAATTTGATCGGAAGCGCCCTGGCTCACGCGTGATGTCCTTGGAGGAAAAATGCCGCAACTCATCCTGCTCCTGATTGCAGGTTTCGTCTTCTGGCTCGGCTACCGCAAGTTCGTGGCCGATGCGCAGAAATTGACGCGCCAGCGTGAACAGACCCGCCGCGAGGAGCGGACCGGGGCGCAGGGCACGCTGGTCCAGGATCCGGAGACCGGTGAGTACAGGCTGAAACGCGACGACGAGTAGCGAGATCAAAGGGCGCGGAGGCTCCGGCGCGTCTAATTGGCGGGCCGGCGCTGTAGTTGCTTGACCCTTCTCATCAGGCGTGGCACCTGTCCGGCTCAATTTTTATGAAGAAATCCGGACGCGATCCATGACCACTCTGCCCGATCATATGAACCCGAAGCGCTCGTTTCAGGCCCTGATCCTGACTTTGCACAACTACTGGGCCGACAAGGGTTGCGCCGTCCTGCAGCCCTACGACATGGAAGTGGGCGCCGGTACCTTCCATCCGGCAACGACCCTGCGCGCGCTTGGTCCGCGCCCCTGGCGTGCCGTCTATGTGCAGCCGTCGCGTCGCCCGACCGACGGCCGCTACGGCGAAAACCCGAACCGCCTGCAGCACTACTATCAGTACCAGGTGCTCTTGAAGCCGAACCCGTCCAACCTGCAGGAGCTCTATCTCGGCTCGTTGGAGGCGATCGGCCTCGATCCGCTGCTGCACGATATCCGCTTTGTCGAGGACGACTGGGAAAGCCCGACGCTCGGCGCCTGGGGCCTCGGCTGGGAGTGCTGGTGCGACGGCATGGAAGTGTCGCAGTTCACCTATTTCCAGCAGGTCTGCGGCATCGAATGCTCGCCGGTTTCCGGTGAACTGACTTACGGTCTCGAGCGTCTCGCCATGTATGTGCAGGGCGTCGACAACGTCTACGACCTGAATTTCAACGGCCGCGAAGGCGCCGAGAAGATCAGCTATGGCGACGTCTTCCTGCAGGCGGAACAGGAATATTCGCGCTACAATTTCGAATACGCCAACACCGCCATGCTGCATCAGCACTTCATCGATGCCGAAGCGGAGTGCCAGGCATTGTTGGCCGCCGGCGCACCAGGCGATCACAGCAACAATCAGCTGCACAAATGCGTCTTCCCCGCCTATGACCAGTGCATCAAGGCGAGCCACGTGTTCAACCTGCTCGATGCCCGTGGCGTCATCTCGGTCACCGAACGCCAGAGCTACATCCTGCGCGTCCGAGCGCTGGCCAAGGCCTGCGGCGAAGCCTTCCTGCTGACCGACGCTGGCGGCGCGAACTTCAACCGGGACGCGGCTTGATCACGCAACCGTCCGGCCTCGTCGTTCACATCAACGGCTGGCCGGGAACCGGCAAGCTGACGATCGCGCGCCATCTGGCCGAAAGGCTGGGCGCGCGGCTTGCCGACAACCACACGCTGATCAATCCGGCCGAGGCGCTGTTTGCGCGGGGCACACCGCTCTATCGATCGCTGCGCGCGGCGATCCGTGAGAGTGTGTTGGACCATTTGGCGAGGGCGCCAGGGGAACAATCCTTCGTCTTTACCGATGCGCTCTCGGATGACGCCTCCGACACCCGCGCCTTCGAAGACTACGCCGAGCTTGCGCGCCTGCGCGGCGCCCGCTTCGTTGCGGTCGTCATCGATTGCGATGTCGAGGAAAATCTCAAGCGGCTGACAAGGGCCGGACGGTCAAAGCAACACAAGCTGACCGATCCTGCGATCCTTTTGGACCTTAGGGCCAGACACAGATTGCTGCGGGGCAATGGTCATGCGGTTGTCGAGATCGATGTGACGACGCTTGGCGCCAATGAGGCCGCCGAGCATATCGCCGGCCGTATCTTTGCGTGATCAAACAACATTGACGATGGCGGCAGCGTTGTTGGCCTGGTCCAGGGTGGGGTAGGCGCCGGTGTAGATCTGACCCGCATAGGTCTGTAAGGCGCGACGAACACCGACCGGCTTTTCCTCTGCGATGGACACGTTCGCATAGGCAACGAAAAGCGCCGTGAAGGCGATTGCGTTGATGAGGGGTGCGAACGTTTTCATGACCTTAGCTTCGTTTTCCAGGAGTTGCTCTCTGGATTGGAATATGGCTGAAGGTCAGCAATGCTGCCGTTCCCGTTGGAACAGGGATTGGACGCCGCACGCGAACACTGTGTTCACGAGGGGGAATGCGCATTGTCTCCGTTTGAAGCGACAGTTGGGGAGGAGTGCGTTTCTCCGCGCAATTGCGGTAGAAAGGCCTTTGCAGCTTGAAAGCCGGTGCTAATCTCGGCCGGGCAATTTTGGAGGGCACCCTATGATCGGTCTGGCAATCGCCGTCGTCGTGATCCTGTATCTGGTTTTCGTCTATAACGGTCTCGTCAAGGCGCGGCAGATCGCCGAGGAGGCCTGGTCCGGCATCGATGTGCAGTTGAAGCGTCGTGCCGATCTCATCCCCAACCTGATCGAAACCGTGAAGGGCTACGCGGCGCACGAGAAGTCGACTCTCGAAGAGGTGATCGCCATGCGCAACCGGGCGCAAGCGGTGCCTGCAGGCGATGTCGAGGGGCGAGCGCAGGCCGAAGGCGCGCTGTCCCAGGCGCTCGGCAAGCTGTTCGCGCTTGCCGAAGCCTATCCGGATCTGAAGGCCAACGAGAATTTCGCCGAACTGCAGCGCTCACTGGAGACGATCGAGGGCGAGATCCAGATGTCGCGCCGCTATTACAACGGCGCTGCCCGCGATCTCAACGTCAAGGTCGAGAGCTTCCCGTCGAACCTGATCGCCAACGCCTTCCGTTTCGTCAAAGCCGGCTATTTCGAGATCACCAACGAAGCCGATCGCGCGGTGCCGCAGGTCAAGTTCTGAGCTTTTCCCATCCGCGGTTCCGATCGCCACGAACATCCCGGCCGCGGGCTCCCGCCGCAGCTCATTCGCATCAAGAGACCTATTCGATGACCACCGATACCATGAAGAAGCTGACCATCCTGCCGACCGACCATCCGCTTCGCGGCCATGTGCGCCCGCCGGGCTCGAAGTCGATCACCAACCGCGCGCTTTTGCTGGCCGGCCTTGCGAAAGGCACGAGCCGATTGACGGGTGCCTTGAAGAGCGACGACACCCGCTACATGGCGGATGCACTCAGGGCGATGGGTGTCGAGGTCAGCGAGCCGGATGAAACCACATTCGTCGTGACCAGCACGGGCAAGCTGCTCCCGCCGGCTGCACCGCTGTTCCTCGGCAATGCCGGAACGGCGACGCGCTTCCTGACGGCGGCGGCCGCTCTCGTCGATGGCACAGTCGTCGTCGACGGCGACCAGCATATGCGCAAGCGCCCGATCAAGCCGCTGGTCGAAGCACTCGGCGCCCTCGGCGTCGAGGTTACCTCCGAGACCGGCTGCCCGCCGGTCACCGTCAAGGGCACCGGCGGCTTTCCGGCCGGCCGCGTCGTCATCGATGCCGGCCTTTCCAGCCAGTATGTCTCTGCCTTGCTGATGGCGGCTCCGGGCGCCAAGGGGCCTGTCAGCATCGAGCTTGCCGGCGACGAGATCGGCGCGCGTGGTTACATCGACCTGACGGTTGCCGCCATGCGCGCCTTCGGGGCCGAAGTCGAGCAGGTGAGCCCGTCCGTCTGGCAGGTCGCCCCGACCGGCTATCGTGCGGCGGACTATGTCATCGAGCCTGACGCGTCGGCTGCAACCTATCTCTGGGCGGCGGAAGTGCTGACCGGCGGCGCCATCGATCTCGGCGTCCCGGCAACAGCCTTCTCCCAGCCAGATGCGCGCGCTCATGCAGTGATCTCAAGCTTCCCGAACCTGCCTGCTGTCATCGACGGTTCGCAGATGCAAGACGCGATCCCGACGATTGCGGTGCTCGCCGCCTTCAACAACACGCCGGTACGCTTCGTCGGTCTCGCCAATCTGCGCGTCAAGGAATGCGACCGCGTGCGCGCGCTGTCGCTGGGCCTGACAGCGATCCGGCCGGGTCTTGCGCATGAGGAAGGCGACGACCTCATCGTCTCGTCCGACCCGGGTCTTGCCGGCCAGACCCTGCCGGCATCGATCGACACCTTTGCCGATCATCGCATCGCCATGAGCTTCGCGCTTGCCGGCCTGAAGATCCGCGGCATCACCATCGAGGACCCTGGCTGCGTCGCCAAGACCTATCCGGCCTATTGGGACGCGCTCGCATCCCTCGGCGTCGAATTCACCGGCGACCGGCCGTGATCGAGAGCGGATGAGGAAAAGTGTATGCGGTTTTCCGCCCGCATCCCGCTCTAACTTATCAAATCGCCGCGCCTTGACCCCCAACCGGAACTTGACCCTCAACCGGAAGAAAGCTTGATCCGCATGGCCCGTCTCGCTGCCGCATTCGCCATTCTGGTTCTTTTGCTGGCGACGGCGGGCATCGGGCGGGCGGAGGAGGTCTTCTCCGCCTATCGCTCCGTCATCGACCTCGCCAAGGACGGCACGATGACCGTGACGGAGACGATCACGGCGACGGTCGAGGGCAACAAGATCCGCCGCGGCATCTATCGCGACCTGCCTTTGACCTTCACCGATGCGAAGGGCAAGCGCAGCAAGGTCGACTTCGAGCTGCTATCGGTCGAGCGCGATGGCGAGGAGGAGCCCTACCGCACGGAGTCGATCAGCGGCGGCGTCCGCATCTACACCGGTTCTGCCGAGGTGTTTCTGGACCCGGGTGAGCATACCTTCCAGTTCACCTACGAGACCGGCCGGCAGATCCGTTTCTTCGACGATCACGACGAACTCTACTGGAACGTGACCGGCACGGAGTGGGACTTCCCGATCGACGAGGCGAGCGCCACGGTGACCCTGCCGGAAGGCGTTAGGGTGGAAGCACTCGATTTCTTCACCGGCGGCTACGGCGCGACCGGCAAGGACGCCCGAGGCTCGCGGGACGGCAGCGAGATCTTTTTCGCCACCACCCGCCGTCTCGATCCGCGCGAAGGGCTGACGATCGCCATCAAGATGCCGAAGGGCAGCATCATCAGGCCGTCCTCCAGCCAGGAGAACGCCTGGTGGCTGCGTGACCACCTCGCGCTTGTCATCGCCGGTGCCGGGCTCGTCCTCGTCCTCATCTATTACAGCCAGGCCTGGTTGCGGGTCGGGCGTGACCCGGACCGCGGCGTCATGGTGCCGCGCTGGGATCCGCCGGAAGGCATCTCGCCGGCGCTGGTCAACTACATCGACAACAAGGGTTTTTCCGGCGAAGGCTGGACCGCACTGTCGGCGGCAGCACTCAACCTCGCGGTCAAGGGCCACGTGGTTCTCGAAGATCTCAAGAACGCCATCGTCATCGCCGCCACCGGCAAGGGAAGCAACGAAAAACTGCCGACCGGCGAAGCGGCCGTCATGAAGGCGGTCAATGCGGCCGGCGGCACGCTCACGATCGATCGCGCTCATGGCACACGAGTGCAGGCGACCGGTGCGGATTTTCGCAATGCCATGGAGCGCGAGCATCGCGGCAAGTACTACCTGGCAAACAGCGGCTACATCGTCGCCGGGGTCGTCCTGTCGGTCCTGGCGGTCGCGGCGGTCTTCCTCTTCGGCGATCTCAGCGAAGACAGCCTGCCGCTGGTAATCGTTCCCGTCTTCATCGCCTTCTTCGTGTCGATCCTCGCCGTCTCATTCGGCAAGTCGCTGCGCCGTGAGAAGAGCCTGATGAGCCGGATCATGTCGATCGTGGTGGTCGCCTTCATCGGCTTCGTGGCCTTCACGATCTTCTCGGCGATCCTCGCAGCCGTCTTCTACTCGGCAGCCGAAACCGATGAGTTGCCGCTGTTGTTCGTGATCGGCGCCATCGTCCTCGTCAACGTGTTGTTCTTCTTCCTGATGGGTGCGCCGACGCCGCTCGGCACGCGGATGATGGATGGTATCGACGGGCTTAGGCAGTACATGACGCTCGCCGAAAAGGACCGGATGAACATGCAGGGCGCGCCTGAAATGTCGCCCCGGCATTTCGAGACGCTTCTGCCCTATGCGGTAGCGCTCGGCGTCGAGAAACCGTGGACAGAGACCTTCGATCGATGGCTGCTCGCCGCCGCGGCGGGAGCGGCGGCGGCGGTCGCCTATCAACCGAGCTGGTATCACGGCGACGGCTTCGGCTCGAGCACCTTCGGCGACCGTATCGGCGGATTTGCCGGTTCGATGGCCGACACGATAACCTCGTCCCTGCCACCCCCGCCCAAATCGTCATCGTCAGGCTTTTCGACCGGCGGCGGCTTCTCCGGTGGCGGTGGCGGCGGTGGCGGCGGTGGCGGCTGGTGAAACCGGCCCCAAACGCAGGCATCCCGCCAAATTCATCGACGGGCTTGGTGACATTCTTGCCAGAGATTGCTAAGTCCGCCGCAACCGTCAGGAACAGAAAAAGTCGCTCCCATGCCCGATCTTCTTATCGAACTCCGCTCCGAGGAAATTCCTGCCCGCCTGCAGCGCAAGGCGGCCGGCGACCTCAAGAAGCTGCTGACCGATGCCCTGGTCGAGGCGGGCCTGACCTATGAGGGTGCGCGCGAATACTGGACGCCGCGCCGGCTGACGCTCGATATCCGTGGCCTCAACGCCCGCTCCGCCGATATTCGCGAAGAGCGCAAGGGCCCTCGCACCGACGCCAACGAGAAGGCGATCGAAGGCTTCCTGCGTGGCGCCGGTCTCTCCTCGATCAGCGAGGCGCATGTCCACAGCGATCCGAAGAAGGGCGATTTCTATGTCGCTCACATCGTCAAGCCGGGCCGTCCGGCCGAAGAGATCATCGCCGAGGCGATGCCCGGCATCATCCGCAATTTCCCCTGGCCGAAGCCGATGCGCTCCGGCGCGGCGTCGGCAAAGCCCGGTGCGCTTCGCTGGGTCCGCCCGCTGCAGTCGATCGTCTGCACCTTCGGCTCGGAAACCGAGGAAACCCATGTGATCCCGTTTGAAGTCGACGGCATCGTCGCCTCGAACGTTACCTATGGGCACCGTTTCCACGCGCCTGAGGCGATTACGGTTCGGCGCTTTGCCGACTACGCTGAGAAGCTCGAAAAGGCGAAGGTCGTTCTCGATGGCGAGCGCCGCAAGGAAATGATCCTTGCCGATGCGCGTAACGTCGCTTTCGCCAACGGGCTGGAACTCGTCGAGGACGAGGGTCTCCTGGAAGAGGTCTCCGGCCTCGTCGAATGGCCGCAGGTGCTGATGGGCAGCTTCGAGGATGCCTATCTCGAAATTCCCTCGGAAATCATCCGTCTGACCATCAAGACCAACCAGAAGTGCTTCGTCACCCGCGCACCTAGCGCCGAAACGCTCTCCAACAAGTTCATCCTCGTTTCGAACATCGAGGCGAAGGACGGCGGTAAAGAGATCGTGCACGGCAACGGCAAGGTCGTGCGCGCCCGCCTTTCGGACGCCGCCCATTTCTGGCACCGCGACCAGGGCAACCTGCCGGATCTCGAAACGCTGGAAGCGTCCGCGGAAAAGTTCGCTCTCGATCTCAAGAAGCCGCTCGACCAGCGCATGGCCAAGCTCGACGCGCTGAACGTCACCTTCCACGCCAAGCTCGGCACGCAGGGCGAACGCGTCGCCCGCATCCGGGCGCTGGCCGCTGAACTCGCCAAGGTGATCGGCGCGGATCAGAAGCTCGTCGACCGCGCCGTGGTGCTCGCCAAGGCGGACCTGCGCACCGAAGCGGTCGGTGAATTCCCCGAGCTTCAGGGCATCATGGGTCACAAATACGCGCTGCTTCAAGGCGAAGAGCAGTCGGTCGCCGATGCGCTCGAGGATCACTACAAGCCTCAGGGCCCGTCCGATCGCGTGCCGACCGATCCGGTGGCGGTGACCGTCGCGCTTGCCGACAAGCTCGACACGCTCGTCGGCTTCTGGGCGATCGACGAAAAGCCGACCGGCTCGAAGGACCCTTATGCGCTGCGCCGCGCGGCACTCGGCGTTATCCGCCTGATCCTGGAAGGCAAGGCGCGCCTGGCGTTGCTCCCGGCCTTCGAAGCCGCGCTCGTTGCTCTCCGAGCACAGAAGCCGGCGCTTGCAGGCGACGTTTCCGCCGATCTGCTCTCCTTCTTCCATGACCGGCTCAAGGTCTATCTGCGCGATCTCGGCGCCCGTCACGACCTGATCGACGCGGTTCTGACGTCGGATTCGGACGACCTACTGATGATTGCCCGCCGCGTCGAGGCGCTGACGGCCTTCATCACCGACGAGGAAGGCCGCAACCTCCTGGCCGGCACCAAGCGTGCAACGCAGATTCTCGCGGCCGAAGAGAAGAAGGGAACGACTGTCGCCGACGCCGTCGATGCCGGCCTCTTTCGTCTCGATGCCGAAAAGGCGCTGCACCAGGCGGTCGAAACCGGTTCGGGCGAAGCGCGCAACGCGATCGCCAAGGAAGACTTCCGTTCGGCGATGGAAGCGCTGGCAAGGCTGCGCGAGCCGGTCGATCAGTTCTTCAACGACGTGCTGGTCAATGATGACGATGCCGCGATCCGAGCGAACCGGCTGGCGCTGCTTGGCCTGATCCGTTCGGCAACCGGCACTGTCGCGGACTTCTCCAAGATCGCAGGCTAAGGCGAAAAGGTCGGCTGCCGGCTCCGGAAGCATCCGCTGTTGCTCCCGCACAAACGTTCAAGCGGGTCGCCGTGAGGCGACCTATAACCTGTCTCCATCACGCAGATGGAGACAGCCGATGGATACCGCGACGAGGACCCACAAGCCGATCAATTTCGCCGAAAAACTCTCGCTCTTCAGGGATCAGTGGCAGCCGCGCGTCATTGCCGAACTCAATGATTATCAGTTCAAGATCGTGCGTATCGAGGGCGACTTCATCTGGCATGATCACAAGGATACCGACGAGGCGTTCATCGTGCTTGAAGGTACACTGCGCATCGATTTCCACGACGGGTCGGTGACGCTTGGGCCAGGAGAGATGTACGTCGTGCCGAAGGGCGTCGAGCACAAGCCCTATGCGGAGCGCGAGGTGAAGATGCTGCTGATCGAGCCGCGCGGCACCCTCAACACCGGCCATGAGGGCGGCGAACGCACGGCGGAAAACGATCGCTGGATCTGACGCGCGTGGCTGCTCACTGCATGTCTCAAATCGACCTCGATTTGAGGACGAATTCATGCAGCGCGGCGCTGTAGGGTCGGGATCGCGCTTGATGACCATCCCGCCTCGGAGTAGGAAGGCATATGCCCGCAAAGATCCTCGTCAGCGCCTGTCTCATGGGCCATGCCGTCCGTTATGACGGTCAGTCGAAACCGCTCCTTCATCCGGCGATCGATCGCTGGCGCGCCGAAGGCCGTCTCGTGACCATCTGTCCGGAAATGTCTGCCGGCATGCCGGTGCCGCGCCCGCCAGCGGAAATTGCTTCAGGCGCCGTCGGCAAGGATGTGCTCGAAGGCGAGGCGAGGGTGGTGGAGATCACCGGCCGCGACGTGACCGAAGACTTCGTGCGGGCCGCCGAAAACGCGCTTTCGCTGGCGAAGGAAACCGGCTGTCGTTTTGCGCTGCTGATTGATGGCAGCCCGTCCTGCGGATCCGGCTTCGTCTATGACGGCAGCTTTTCCGGCGCTCGCCATCCGGGCGAGGGTGTGACGGCAGCATTGCTCGCCGGCAATGGCATCGAAGTCTATTCGGACAGGCAGATCGAGGCGCTGGTCGCGCGGATCGAAGGATTGGAAGGCCCATAATAAAAGATTGCGCCCCTGCTTCTCTCAGGGGCGCAATCTCTCGCTGTGCAGCGAAACGCCCGTCAGCCTTGCATGCAGGGGACAGCTGAGCGGGGCAGGGAACTTTCCCGATAGGAGATCAGTCTAGCCGAAGTTCGAGGGTGGACGGATCAAATTGCTGTGAGCCGTCTTCGGTCGGCGGTGCAACTGAGCCGCCCATGGAGGCACCGATCGGCGTGACCGCGGCGGTCTTTGCGGTCTGGTCGATCGCGATCATCTTCGCGTCGTCCGCCACCGGGTTCTGGTCGTCCGCATTCGTCGAGACGACGACCGTCGGGGAGGCATCACTGTCGGCGGAAGCCGCCTTGATGATCTCCTGCGAAGGCTTGCTGACAAAGACGACCGGGGAGCCACCGAGCCAGGCTTCGGTGCGCACCATCTTCATCTCGCCGTTGATTTTCTTGAGCTCGACCGTTTCGTCGCCCGCAGCGATCGTGGGTACCACATAGGTCACCTTCTTCTTCGACTGCAGCGGCGGGCACGCGGCGCAGGAGACGGTGGCGACACTGGCGTTGTCGGTCGTGCGCGACGCGAGCGCCTCGATCGACGACGCCTCTGCGTTGCCGGCGGCAAGCCCGAGGACGGTGGTGATCAGCAACAGGCGCATACGCTTTCTCCCGCAATTGTTAGCGGCGAGAATATGCGCACTCCCTTACTTTCCCGTCAGGAGAATTGGTAAAAATAGAATGATCCGGAAATGAGTTCCGCTCCGGATCACGCTTTCTCGCGTGCAACCGCACGCCAGCCGATATCGTGCCGGTAGAAGCCGTTGTCCCAGGAAACGGCCGAGACCGCCGCATAGGCTCTGTCCTTGGCCGTGCCTGCATTTGCGCCTGTTGCGGTGATGTTGAGCACGCGGCCACCGGTCGCGACCAGGGCGCCATCCTTCATCGCTGTGCCAGCGTGGAACACCTTGGTGGTGGCCGAGGCCACGGGCAGGGCGGTGATCGGCGTGTTCTTGGCGTAGCTGCCAGGATAGCCCTTGGAGGCCATCACGACGGTCAGCGCCGTCTCCTCGCGCCAATCGGCCACCATGCCGGCGAGCGTGCCGGTCGCCGCGGCATAGAGCAGCGGCAGCAGATCGCTCTTCATCCGCATCATCAGCACCTGGCATTCCGGGTCGCCGAAGCGGACATTGTATTCGATTAGCTCCGGGCCCTTGGCGGTGATCATCAGGCCGGCAAAGAAGACGCCGGAAAAGGGATGGCCGCTTTCCGCCATGCCGCGCATCGTCGGCTCGATGATCTCCTTCATCGTGCGCTCGATCATCTCGGCCGTCATGACCGGAGCGGGCGAGTAGGCGCCCATGCCGCCGGTATTCGGCCCGGTATCGCCGTCGCCGACGCGCTTGTGATCCTGCGCGGAGGCAAGCGCCAGCGCGGTCTTGCCGTCGCACAGGCAGAAGAAGCTTGCTTCCTCACCATCGAGATAGGCCTCGACCACCACTTCGGCGCCGGCAGCACCAAAGGCGCCGGCAAAACAATCGTCGACGGCAGCGAGCGCCTCATCGAGCGCCATGGCGACGGTGACACCCTTGCCGGCTGCCAGGCCATCGGCCTTGATCACGATGGGCGCGCCCTGGGCGCGCACATAGGCCTTGGCGCTTTCGGCATCGGTGAAGCGGCCATAGGCGCCGGTCGGAATGTCATAGCGGGCGCAAAGATCCTTGGTGAAGCCCTTGGAGCCTTCGAGCTGGGCGGCGGCGGCAGACGGGCCGAAGACGGCGATGCCGGCTGCGCGCAGGACGTCGGCGAGACCGGCGACCAACGGGCCCTCAGGACCGACCACGACGAAATCGATCGCTTCCTTGCGGCAAAAATCGGCGACGGCCGCATGATCGTCCGTGTCGAGCGCGACGATGACGGCTTCTTCGGCGATGCCGGGATTGCCCGGTGCCGCATAGAGCTTCGTCAGTTTGGGAGACTGCGCAATCTTCCATGCAAGGGCGTGCTCGCGCCCACCCGATCCGATGAGAAGAACCTTCATTGCAGCCCCCGATATCCCGAAATTGCTGCGCTGCGGTTAGGACGGCAGGGCGGCAAGGTCAAGGGAAAATGGGAGTCCAGGCAGCGATTCCCGCAATCGCCACCGTTCAGGCGATGGCCTGCCGAGTTTGTACGTCATCCAGCCCTTCGTCGTGCGCGTAGCGGGCGGTGCGCGTCAGCGCCCAGATGCCGAGATCTTCAATCGGCAGCGGCTTGCTGATGAGATAGCCCTGGAACAGATCGCAACCGGCTGCAGTCAGCATCGAGAGCTTCTCTGGCGTGTCGATGCCTTCGCCGACGACGGCGACGTCCTTGGCGTGGCAGAGCGCGATGAGCGCCTTGAGCACCGGCAGCGACTGCGACGCGGTGAGGTTCGAGACCAGCGCCCGGTCGAGCTTGATAGTATCGGCCGTGTATTCGATGATCTGCTGCACGGACGTGTAGCCGGCGCCGAAATCGTCGATCGAAAGGCGGAAGCCATTCTGGCGCAGGGCGTCGATGTTGCGGCGAAGCTGGTCGCTGAACTTGACGGCGAAGGTTTCGGTGAGCTCGATCTCGATCGAACGCGCCTCCAGCCCATGTCGCTCCAGGCAGTCAGAGAAATGGTCGGCAATCGCCTTGGAGTGCAGTTCGGCCGAGGAGATGTTGATTGCCAGCACCGTTTCCGGGCCGAACAGCGCCTTGAGCTGCCGGCAATCGGACATCGCCTTGTTGATCACCCACCAGTCGATCTTGGTGAAGAGACCGGAGCTTTCGGCGATCGGCACGAATTCATCCGGGGTAACATTGCCGAGGACGGGCGAGTACCAGCGCAGCAGCGCTTCGCAGCCGGTGACGCGGCCTTCGGTGTCGACCATCGGCATGTAGACGAGATGGAACTGTTCGTCCGGATCGAGCGCGCGCAGCTCGTCCTGGATCTGGCGCAGCCGCGTGCGCTTATCGTGAAGCGCGCGCGAGAAACGGGCCGAACGGTTCTTGCCGCTGGTCTTCGCCTGATACATCGCGGCATCGGCATTCGAAATCAGCTCGGCAAGGTTGGTCGCATCGTCCGGGCAGATCGCCGCGCCGATGCTTGCGGTCACCGGGTAGCGCTTGTCGGAGACTTCGAAGCCGTCCTCGAACAATCCCAGAATGGCGGCCGAAATTTCCCGGACCGTTCCGTCGCCGGGTCGCGATCGCACGAAAACGGCGAATTCGTCGCCGGAGAGGCGGGCAAGAATGGCCGGCTTCTGGCCGCGCCGCTCGGTGATCGCATCGACGCGCTCGCCGATACGGACGGACAGCGTCTTCAGGAGCTCGTCGCCGATCTCGTGGCCGTGCTTGTCATTGACGAACTTGAAGTTGTCGATGTCGATAAACAGCAGGCTGCACTTCTCGCCGGCGGCGATTGCCTCGCGCACGGCGCCGGCGGCAAGTGCGTTGAAATGGCCGCGGTTGCTGATGCCGGTCAGGGTGTCGGTCCAGGAACTGCGTTGCACGAGTTTCAGCGATTGCACCGACTGCCGATGCAATTCGCGGATATTTTCCGTCAGCCGCCCGATCTCGCCTTTCTCCTCCATGTCGCGGATCTCGTCGCGCGCGCCCACCATCACCGCCATCACGTTGGCGTCGAGGCTTGCGATCGGGTCGGTAATGAAGCGGCGGATCAGCATGATGATCAGCCAGATCGAGAACAGGCTCATCGCCACGGCGCCGAGCGCCAGCAGGATCTTCTGCCTGGCCAACAGCGCATCGAAATGTTCGCTCGAAACCGTGAGCGTCGCATAGAGCGAGGGCCCGAGATGAACGCTTGCCGAAAGGTCTTCGGTAATCGCCAGCGGCCAGGGCTGGAGCACGATGTCGGAGCCGTATTCCTTCTTCAGTGCCTGCTGCATGTCGAGGAAGCGGTCCGGCTGGATCGCGACCTGGACGAGCAGAGCGCTCGATTTCTTGCTCGGCAGCGGCCGGGTGAAGGCGACCGGATCGAGGAAGAAGGAATAAACGATGCGTGGTCTTTGTCCCGCTTCGTAAAGATAGGTCCAGTCGGCGAGCGTGTCTTCGCGGATCAAGCGGCGGGCGAGGTTGAGCTGGGCCTCGTCGATCTGGGCGAAGGGGTCCCAGCTGTTTTCGAAATAGTAGTCCGTCTTCAGATCGGAAGTCAGCAGCGCCAGCGACACGTAGCCCGTCGGGTCGTCCAGGAGTGATTTGATGCTTTCCTGCAGCCTGACACCAAGCGCATTGGCGCGGTAGTTCTCATCCGTTTCGGACACATACTGGCGCAGCGAGTTGCCGTTCAAGAGCGCATTGAGGAAGCCCTTGCTGCGGCCGATCTCGTTCTGGAACACGGCGGCCGCATGTTCCAGGCGCTGCGACAGTTTGGCGTGTTCGAGCGCGCGGATGGAGCGGCTCTGCGTGACGTGGACCGAGACTGCCGCCAGCAGGTAGCCAGCGAGAACGACGGGGAAGATCAGGATGAGCGCGCGTTTGCCGAGATTCACTGGAAGTTCGCCAATGTGCTGATGATGCGTCGGCGCAATTGCACCGACTCTGTGGACAGTTCCTGTTGATACTGGCTCTTGGCCAGGATGTCGGGTGAGGGGTAGATGGCGGGGTCGGCGCGGACTTCTTCCGGCAGGAGCGCATAGGCTGCCCGGCTTGCCGTCGGCATGTTGAGCGCCAGCGCGTTCGCGGCAGCACTGCCCGGCGAACCGAGATAGTCGAGGAGAGCGAGCGCGCGGTCCTTGTTCGGCGATTTGGCGACGACCGACATGCAATCGAGCCAGGAAAGCGTGCCTTCCTTGGGAACGGCGTAGCGCCAGACGCCGGGCGTACCTGCCTTGTCGTTCAGCACGTGCTGGTCGCCGCTATAGCCCAGCGCCATATAGATGTCCTTGCTGACCGTCGGGTTCTGGATCGAGCTGATGATATATTCGTAGGTGAGCACCGAGGGCGCCTGTTCCTTCATCAGGTCGAAGGCGGCCTTCAAGGTGGCGCTGTCGTTGGTGTTGATCGATTGGCCGAGCAGCATCAGCGGCGCGACGAAGGCCTCGTTGTGGTCGTCGTACATGGCGACATGCTTCGCGAGCGCCGGGGCTGGACGCATGAGATCCTGCCAGGAGGCCGGCGCCTCCCGAACGACGTCCGATCGGTAGAGGATGCCCATCGTGCCCCAAAGATAGGGCAGGCCTCGGCCCGAGCAGCGCTTGCGCCAGCTTTCGTCATAGTCCCGCAGCGAGGCGACGTTGGTCTCGTCGAGCTTTTCGAGCACGCCCTTGCGACCGAAGAGGGCGGCGCTGTTTTCGCCGGTTACCACCAGGTCGACGCGGCTGTTCGGGTCGGCCAGCACCTCGTCGCGGGTGTCGCCGCTATCGTAATAGACCTGGTGCACCGCGACGCCTGTTATCGACGTCCAGCGATCAAGGATCTTCTGGTCGATATAGGATTCCCAGATCAGCAGGTTCAGGGTCTCGGCCGGTGCCGCCGTTGCAAATAGCAACGTCGCCAGAAAGGCCGGAATCGCCGTTCGCCCCTGCATTCTATACCCCTGCCCAAGCCCGTCAGACGACCGTAGCGCGCAAAAATTGATGAATGATTACGTGGGGCTGCGACGGGGATGGGGTGTCGCGTGCTGCTTGTGGCGCAAGACGAAAACCGGGCGCCGCATGGCGGCGCCCGGTGAAAACGGAAGCGATTTCGGCGCGAAGAGCCTATCGCGCGGGGATCTTCGGCAGCAGGATCGTGAGGATGCCAAGCAGCGGCAGATAGGAGCAGATGGTGTAGACGAACTCGATGCCCTGCCGGTCGGCAAAGATGCCGAGCACGGCCGCGCCCATGCCGCCGAAGCCGAAGGCGAAACCGAAGAAGACGCCGGCGATCAGCCCCACTCGGCCCGGCACCAGCTCCTGGGCGAAGACGACGATCGCCGAGAAGGCCGAGGAGAAGATCAGGCCGATGATGATCGACAGGACGCCGGTCCAGAAGAGGTTCGCATAGGGCAGCAGCAAGGCGAAGGGGATGACGCCAAGGATCGAGAACCAGATGACGAAGCGGGCGCCGTAACGGTCGCCGATCGGACCGCCGAGGAAGGTTCCGGCCGCGGCCGCGCCGAGGAACAGGAACAGCATGAGCTGCGCCTGCTGCACGTCGATGCCGAACTTCTCGATGACGAAGAAGGTGAAGTAGCTGGAGATGCTCGCCATGTAGACGTTCTTGGTGGCGGTCAGGAGCACGAGCACGGCGACCGCCCACATGACCCGCCCCTTCGGCAGCGGAAGGGCGCGGCTCGGCGCCGGCCGGCTCATCGTGGTGCGGCGATGGCGCACATGCCAGGTGCTGACCCAGGAGAGCACGAAGAAGCCGATGATCGCGACGATCGAGAACCAGCTGAGGCTTCCCTGACCGAAGGGAATGACGATGAAGGCGGCAAGCAGCGGACCCATGGCGCTGCCGGCATTGCCGCCCACCTGGAACAGCGATTGCGCCAATCCGTGGCGACCGCCGGAGGCGAGGCGGGCGATGCGGGACGATTCCGGATGGAAGATCGCCGAACCGATGCCGATCAGGCTCGCTGCCACCAGCAGGACCCAGAAGTCATGCGCATTTGCCAGCAGGATCAGGCCGCTGCAGGTCGAAAGCATGGCGAGCGGCAGCGAATAGGGCAGCGCCCAGCGGTCGGTGATGATGCCGACGGCCGGCTGCAGCATCGACGCCGTCAGCTGGAAGGTAAAGGTCAAGAGGCCGATCTGCACGAAATCGAGCGAATAGTTCGCCTTGAGCAGCGGATAAAGCGCGGTCAGCAGCGACTGCATGATGTCGTTCAGCATATGGCAGAAGCTGACGGCCAGGATGACGGAGAAAGCCGTCTTTTCCGGCGAAATCCCGGAAGTTGAGGTCACGGTAGACATGGGTGATTCCTTGCCGTCTCGAAGGTTGTATGCGGCAAGGGCTATCTGTACTGAGGTTGCGATTGGCCTGCTTTTGTGATCTGGTCGATTTCTTTCGTGAGTGGGCCAAATGCCGATCCGCCGATATCCCTTGCCGCAGCTTCCCGATGACGATCACTTCCGGAACCTCGATTGGGTCGAGACGGGAAACGCCCCGGTGCTGGCGCTCGGACGAGACTATAGCGCCGGTCTTCTGGTTCCCTTCCACAGCCATACGCGCACGCAGCTCTGGTGGGCGCGTGGCGGCGTCGTGCTGATGCGCACCGAGCGCGGGCGGTGGATGGTTCCGCCCGGCCATGCCCTGCTGATCCCGGCCGGTATGGAGCACTCGGCCGAGATGATCAGTGACGTGCGCATGCACTCGATCTACTTCGCGCCGGAACTGCTGCGCGCCGAACGGCCGATGGTCATGGAAATCAATCCGCTCGCCGGCAGCCTTGTCGATGCGCTCGTCAGCGTCGAGAACGAGACGATGTCGGAGCGGCGCGAACAACTGGTCACGGATCTGCTTCTGGAAGAAATCGGCCGACTGCAGGAACGCCCGCTCGGCCTGCCGTTTCCGCGCGACGAGAAGCTCGCGGCGCTGTGCCGACAGTTCCTGCAGGCGCCATCGGCGGCAGCGAGCATCGACCAGTGGGCGGATCGCATGCGCCTCAGCCGGCGATCATTCACGCGGTTCTTCCGCAAGGAGACGGGCGTTAGCTTTGTCACCTGGCGCCAACAGGCCTGTATCTTCGCTTCCTTGCCGCTCCTTGCCGATGGCGAGCCAATCACCAATGTGGCCCTTGATGCCGGCTATGAGAATGTCGCGGCCTTCACCACCATGTTTCGCCGCATGCTCGGCAGCCCGCCGAGCGTCTATCTCAAGACCTATCTTGGCCAGTGACCGGGGTTCGCCAACCGGGTATGGCAAAGGAAGGTTGAATTGACCTGGTTAACGGAATCGTAGGAACAAGCCGCAATAAACCGCCCTCGTGTCGTTCCTGCCCACCTCCCTCCTTCGGCGCAGCGGCACGGTCAAACTTCGCCCCGGCGAATGATTCTTCCGGAGTTGTTTCTTGCGTATCCGTTCTCTCGTCCTCCTTTCTGGAACCCTTTTGCTGTCGGCCAACGCCGCCTCTGCCGCTGACGGCCAGTATTTCTGGTCCGGCGACTGGTATCTGAAGGTCGGTGCCACCGGCTTCCTCGGCCCGAAGTATGAAGGCGCCTCGAAGCGCATGTTCCAGGCCGCGCCCCTGATCTCGCTCGGCAAGGCCGGCAGCTCGGTCCGCTTCTCCTCGCGCAACGACAACATGTCCTATGCGCTCGTCGACCAGGGAAGTTTCCGTGCCGGTCTCGTCGGCAAGCTGATCTTCGAGCGCGACGCCAGCACCTCCAGCGACCTGAAGGGCCTCGATCCGATCAAGTTCGGCGGTGAAGTCGGCGGCTTTGCGGAGGTCTATCCGACGGACTGGCTGCGGGTGCGCGCCGAAGTCCGCCAGGGCATTCGCAGCCACCACGGCGTCGTCGCAGACGTCGCGGCCGACGCCTTCACCGATGTCAGCAGCAATGTCCGCATCTCCGGCGGCCCGCGCCTGAGTGCGGCCACGAGCGGCTACTACTCGGCCTACTACGGCGTAAACGATCGCGAGTCGGCTGCATCCGGGCTCAGCACCTACAGTCCACATGGCGGCGTCGGATCCGCCGGCGTCGGTGCCGCGATCACCTGGCAGGCAACGGAGAAGCTTGAGACGAGTGCCTATGCCGAGTATCGGCGCTTGCTTGGCCCTGCTGCCGATTCCAGCCTCGTTCAAGAGCGCGGGAGCCGCAACCAGGTCCTGGTCGGTCTGTCGGCGACCTACCGCTTCGACTTCACTCTTCCCTGACGTTCGCTGGTTGGGCGCCGCGGCGATCTCGCCGCTTGACCGGCCGGACCTGCGGCGTCAAACAGGGGCATGAACACGTTTTCCGCCGATTCCGGCCGCGTCCACGACGCGCCGTCCAACAATTGGGTTTATCGCGTCCTGCCGCGCGCGCTCTGGCCCTATGCCCAGCTTGCCCGTTGGGACCGTCCGATCGGCTGGCAATTGCTGCTGTTGCCCTGCCTCTGGTCCGTGGCGCTGGCGACGGGCGCAGCGGCGGGCACCGAAGAATTCTCGTTCGGCCGCTTCCTGTATCATTGCTTCCTGTTCACCGCCGGCGCGATTGCCATGCGCGGCGCGGGGTGCACCTACAACGACATCGTCGACCACGACATCGATATGGAGGTTGCGCGCACCCGCTCGCGGCCGCTTCCGTCGGGGCGCGTTTCGCGTCTTCAGGCGAAAGTGTTCATGGTGCTGCAGGCGCTCGTCGGCCTTGTCGTGTTGCTGCAGTTCAACACGTTCTCGATCGTGCTCGGCATCCTGTCGCTGGCGATCGTCGCGATCTACCCCTTTGCTAAGCGGTTTACCGATTGGCCGCAATTCTTCCTGGGCCTCGCCTTCTCCTGGGGCGCGCTGATGGGTTGGGCAGCCGCGTTCGGCACGCTGTCGCTGGCAGCCGTGCTGCTCTACGGTGCGGCCATTGCCTGGACGATCGGCTATGACACGATCTACGCCTACCAGGACAGAGAGGACGACGAGCTGATCGGCGTGCGTTCGACGGCAAGGCGGTTCGGCGAAAATCCGCGACCGTGGCTGATCGGCCTTTATGGCATCGCGACGCTGCTGTTGCTGCTGTCCTTCGTGGCTGCCGGTGCCGGCACCATTGCCTATATCGGACTTCTGATTGCCGCGGCGATGCTGACCTATCAGATCCTGGTGTTGAACATCCACGATCCGGCACAGTGCCTGGCGCTGTTCAAGTTCAACGGGGTCGTGGGCCTGATCATCTTTGTCGGCCTGGTGCTGGCGTTTCTTGTTCGCCTGATATGAAAAATCCTCCGTCGCGGCGGAGGATCCTCTTCATGCATTCGGTCCGTCCCGCTTCTGCATGTTTCCTTAAATCCTAGCCGGTTTAAGGGTAAAAACATGCAGCCCTGAAAGTGCTACAGCGACCTTTGCGCGTCTGAAAAGACGCGCGGCGCTGTAGTGGCGGGCCGCAGAAGCTTCAGGCCCAGCTGATCTCGCGGGCGGCCTTGCGCTCCTTCGCCTCGTGACGCGCACGGAAGCTGGACAGGATGACAGCAACGGCGGCGACGATATGCTTGCGCATCAGGTTTCTCCTTCTTTCGTGATCTTGGCTATGAACCCGATATGGCACGAAGAAGGCGGCGGAGCTGTTTCCGTGGGAACATCTCGAGCAATCCCAGAAAACCTGTGAAATGGCTTGCCGTCCGCAACGGCATCCCAAAATCGGCAGCCCCAAAATCGCCAGCGCGGAGATCAAACGACAACAGCCGGCCGCAGGGAACGGCCGGCTGTCGCGCTGGAGGTGCTGCTGCGGATTAGCTGCGGGCGATGATCTCGCGCCCGTCGATCTTCATGTGAACGCCAAGCGTGCCGGTGGAACGGCGCACGAGGAAACGCGGCCGGCGCTCGGCGAAGAAGGAGTGGCGGCGCCGCGGCTTGACCGGCGCGGTGCGCACATCGCCGAGATGCTCTTCGAGCGGCCTTGCGACGCCATCCGCTTCGACCATCAGCATGGGAATGCGATAGGCCTCCGCCCAGGCGCGCCAGTCGGCCGCGATGTCGGACAGGTCGTGTGCGACGAGCAGCGGAACGCAGAGGTCCGGGTCGTCGTGATGAAGTTCCAGCGTCACTGTAACGTCTCCGTCGCCGTGATCGATCGCGCGAGCCGCGACCCCTTTGAATGCCCGCGCCGGCAGTGCGATCGAAAGCGGCAGGCCGCTCGATGGTAGCACCTTGCGCAGAACTGCGCCACGCTCGTCCAGGCTGATCGTGACATTCCCCGTGTGACCGCGCAAGGCGTAGCTTGCCTGCTGTGGAAAGCGCTTCGGATCAAGACGGAGCGTGTTTTCGACCCATGCGGGTTGAGAGAGTGTGTTGCGCATTTCAATCGCCCTTGTTTTTCCTTGAGAGCCGTTTCCGGTCTTCTCGTCGGGACCTTTTCGTCCTCTATGGGCTGAGAATAGGCGCCCCCCTTTCCGAACGGCTTAAGAATCGCGGTTAAGAAAACTTTGCGTTTTTCGATGGTTAGCAAAAGCCGACCGCTCAGGGTTTCCGTTTCGTCAACGGGTCGGACGGTCTTGTTCCGATCGGACGCAACAAGCGGCCTGCCGGCGGCCGGCGAAAAGCCACACACAAGCCAGTGCTGCAATCATGACGCGTCAGAATTCTGTTTCGGGGTTGGTTCGGCCGCCCCATGGGTAACCGACGGGGCCAGGCATGGTATCGACCTATCTCGACTATAGTCGCATCACGCGTGATTTGCGCAGCAGCCTCAATCGTGTTGCCCAGCAGCCGCAGATCGCGCGCGAGGCCCAATATTACCGGGAAAACATCGACCGCGTGAAAACCGTCGAGGCGTTCCTCGACGACTACCGGCTCTACTCCTACGCGATGAAGGCGCATGGCCTGGAGGACATGACCTATGCCAAGGCCTTCATGCGCAAGGTTCTGGAAAGTGACCTGAAGGACGATAACAGTTTTGCCAACCGTCTCACGGATGAACGCTACCGCAATTTTGCGCAGGCCTTCAACTTCAGTTCGGCAACCGCGGTGGCTCAAACCAGCGCACAGCAGGATGCGCTGATCGGCCTCTACAACGACCGCATCAACGATCTCGATACAGTCATGCGGCAAGAGATGGCCTATTTTGGCGCGGCCATGGATCTGGTCACCGATGTCGACCAGTTCCTGGGCAACGAAAAGCTGCGCTCCTTTGCCTTCACCGTGTTCGGACTGAACCCGAAGACCTTTTCGTACACGGAAGTTCGCAATGCGTTGACCAGCGATCCCGCGACCTTGACCGCCAGCCAGACGGCAGCCAAGACGCGGTTGACCGAAGCGAACAAGCAGCTGACGGATCTCGGCGCGCGCGACACGGCCCTGGCCCAGATCGTCAGCCTGACAGCCCAACTGGCCGCGGCGCCCGATGCCGACAAGCCTGCCATCCAGACGAAGATCGACGAGCAGAACGCGATTGTCACCGACCTCGATGCACGGCTGCCGCCGCGCGACCAGGCGCCGGCGCTGAAGACGCAGCTCTCCCTGGAGGTGAACACGCTTGCCAGGCAGATCAGCAGTCTCGATATCTATATCCAGCTCGCCTCGACATTCAATTTCAATGCCGACGGCAGCGTGCCTGCCGGTGAGAAGGCGATCAGCGACGAACAGAAGGCGCTGCTCAACGAGGCCTATGTCTTCCTGCGGCCCGGCGTCACACCGTCGGGCGCTGCACGATTGACCGGCGCCGGGGCGCTGCTCAACAAGGAATACTACGAACAGAAGATCGGCAGCATTACCAAGGTCTCGGACCTGATCGCCGATAACCGCCTGCTCAACTACATCATCACCGCCTTCGGCTTGCCGTCCGCGACGACGATGCCCTCTACGGTCGAAAACATCCTCACCAGCGACATCAACGACCCGGAGAGCTACGTCAACAAATATGGCGGCGAATACAACGCCGCCTACAAGAAGATGCTTGCCGCCTTCAACTTCCAGACTGACGGTACGCTGCCAGCCGGCAAGACCGCGCAGGATGCGGACCAGATGAAGACGACGTCCGACGGCTACATGGTGCGCTACAACGACAAGAGTGATGCCGAGGACGAAGCGCTGGTCAAACGCTTCAAACTCCTGATCGGCACGATGAAATCGGTCGACGAGTTGCTCGCCAACAATGACATGAAGAAATTCATGCTGCGCGCCTTCGGCCTCGATAATGAGGATCTGAGCAGCCGAACGCTGAAGCGGATTCTGACCAGCGACCTCAACGATCCCAGAAGCTATGCCAACACGCTGCGCGATGAGCGCTACGTCAAGCTGGTAAAGGCATTCAACTTCAATCCGGACGGCACGCTCGGCGCACCAAAGTTGGCGCAGAGCGAAGCCGACATCATGAATACGGCCAAGGCCTATGTGATCGCCAAGTCCCGGTTCGGCACGGATGAAGAGAAGAAGGTCGCCAAGGTCAAGGCGCAGGAGGAAGCCAAGTACTACACGGCCGAGATCGAGAAGATCGAGACGCTCGACGCCTTCCTGGCGAACCGGCGGCTGGTCGATTTCGTGCTCGTCGGGTCCGGCATCGATCCGGGAACGGTCAAGACCGAATACCTCAAGGACATGTTCACGTCCAACCTGGACGATCCCAAGAGCTTCATCAATACCGATCCGAACGGGCTGAAGTACCGCGGGATCGTCGCCTCCTTCAACTTCGACACAGACGGCAAGATCGTCCGGGGCGAGGCCGGCCAGATCCAGACCCGGCGCGGATTGATCACCACGGTCGACCTCTATCTCAATCAGTCGCTCGAGGAGTCCGAAGGCGCCGACAACGGCGGCGTTCGCCTGGCGCTCTATTTCAAGCGCAAGGCCCCGGAGATCAACACGGCTTACGACATCCTGGCCGAGACCGCCCTGTTCCAGGTTATCAAGACGGCCTACAGCATGCCGGAGGGGCTGCAGAACGCCAAGATCGAGGCGCAGGCCGCCTATATCGAGCGCGTCGTCAACATCAAGGATCTGCAGGATCCCGGGAAGCTCGAGAAGCTCCTGCAGCGGTTCACGGCACTTTATGACGTCGAAAACAACACGGACGTATCACCGGGGCTGGCGATCCTCAGCGGTAGCGGCGGAGGCGGCGTCAGCGCCGAGACGCTCCTGTCTCTCTCGCAGTTGCGCGCAGGCGGTCGCTGAGTCAGGTTGCGTAAAGTGCAGCGAGCCCTTTGCGGCAGGTGCTTAAGCCTGCCGCAGAAGACTGCCCGCTTCACCGGTCGGCGCGCAGCACCTTGTCAGGGTTCATGATGCCCGCCGGATCGAAGGCGTGCTTGATCCGTTGCATCAGCTCGATCTCGATCGGTGCGCGGATTTCTGCGAGCTCGTCGCGCTTCAGCTGGCCTATGCCGTGTTCGGCCGAGATCGAGCCGTTATATCTCAGAACGATACCGTGCACGATCGCGTTGATCTCGCGCCAGCGATCGAGGAAGGCCTGCTTGTCGGCGCCGACCGGCTGCGAAATGTTGTAGTGGATGTTGCCGTCGCCCATGTGGCCGAAAGAGCAGATGCGCGCGCCTGGGATCGCCTTCATGACGGCGGCGTCCGCCTCCTTCATAAAGGCAGGAATGCTGGAAACGGGCACTGAGACGTCGTGCTTGATCGAGCCGCCCTCGGGTTTCTGCGCCGGCGACATGCTTTCGCGCATATGCCACAGCGCCTTGCCTTGCGTCTCGTTGGCGGCGATCACGGCGTTTTCGACGAGACCGGCGGCAAAGCCCTGTTCCAGGAGGTCGTTGACCATGCGCTCGGCGCTTTCGGCCGAATCCGAGGTCGAGATGTCGATCAGCGCGTACCAAGGATGGACGGTGTCCATCGGGTCGCGAACGCCGGGAATATGTTTCGTCGTGAATTCGACGCCGAGGCGCGGCATCAGCTCGAAGCCGGTCAGCGCCGGCCCGCAAAGGCTGGCGGCCTTTTCGAAGAGAGCGAGCGCATGCTCCACACTGCCGACACCGGCGAAGGCTACCTGATGTCCAAGCGGTTTCGGGAATAGCTTGAGCACCGCGCCGGTGATGACGCCGAGCGTGCCCTCGGCGCCGATGAAGAGGTCGCGCAGGTCGTAGCCGGTATTGTCCTTCTTCAGCCGGCGCAGCCCGTCCCAAATTTCGCCGGTTGGCAACACGACCTCGAGGCCGAGGCAGAGCTGGCGCATGTTGCCATAGGCGAGCACCGCCGTGCCGCCGGCATTGGTGGAGAGATTGCCGCCGATACGCGCGGAGCCTTCCGATCCGAGCGACAGCGGGAACAGGCGATTGTGATCGTCCGCCGCCTTCTGGATGTCGGCGAGAATGCATCCGGCGTCCGCGACGATCACGTTGCCGACCGGATCCACGTCGCGAATCCGGTTCAGCCGTTCGAGCGAAAGCACGATGTCCGCTTTGCCTTCCCGCGGGATCTGTCCGGCCACGTGGCCGGTGTTGCCGCCCTGCGGTACGATCGCGGTGCGGGTCGCGCTGGCGAGTTTCATGATGCGAGAGACTTCGTCGACCGAACCG
This sequence comes from Ensifer sp. Root278, assembly GCF_001429285.1. Classification (GTDB taxonomy): domain Bacteria; phylum Pseudomonadota; class Alphaproteobacteria; order Rhizobiales; family Rhizobiaceae; genus Ensifer. The sequence continues at coordinate 227,968 of NZ_LMJJ01000012.1, read as the reverse complement.
GGGCGAAGCACCATCGGCGTCGTGCCGCGAAAGAGCCCGCGGGATTCGACGAGATAGCGCGCCTTGTCCGCTTCGGCGGTGAGCGCATTGGCGCTGCCGACGATCTCGACGAAGGAGGCGATGAGTTCAGGAGAGGGAAGGGTCGTCATGAGTCTGCCTTCGCACTGCGCTTGAGCGCGCTATCGGATCGGTCGATCTGAAGACACGATCCTCGGTTCCTATCGGCTGCGATCATAACCGCAATCGCGGCCGTCCGGTGAGGGCGGGGTGCGGAGGAGAAGCCGCACGCGATCTCACCCTCGCGGCGCCGCCGCACGCTGCAGCCGGTCGATGATCGCTTCTCCCAATCCTTCCGAAGGGATCGGCCCGAAGGCGATCGTCGCAGCGCCGCTGGCGTCGGCCCGCTTCATGTAGTCGAAGAGATTGGCTGCCGCTTCGTGAAGATTTCCGGTCGGGCTGAGATCGAGAACGATGGCCGCCTGTTCCTCGCCGGCGATCCGGCCGCCGCCGTAGCGGATCAAGGCCTCGCCCGCACGCACATCGGCAACATCGAGCCTGACGGCCGCGCCGGGCGCGTAGTGGGAGGCCAGCATGCCCGGCGCCTCGATCGTTGCTCCCGCCGTTTCCGGTCGGATCACCGGACGATCGAGCAGGCGCTCGATTTCTGCGGCATCGAGGCCGCCGGGGCGGAGCAGCCGGATCTCGTCGCCATCGACCTTGATGATCGTGGACTCCAAGCCGATTTCGGCCGGGCCTGCGTCGAGGATCAGTTTCAGCTTTTCGCCGAGATCCGCATCGACATGGACCGCACTGGTCGGGCTGATCTTGCCCGAGGTGTTGGCGCTGGGCGCTGCGAGCGGCCGCCCGAAGCGGGCGATCACCCGGCGCGAAAAGCCGTCGGGCATGCGGATGCCAAGCGTGTCGAGGCCGGCCGAGGCCAGCGCATGCACGCTGCTATCGGGCCGCTGCGGCAAGATCAGCGTCAGGGGTCCGGGCCAGAAGGTTTCCGCCAGGCGTCGGGAAATCGGGTCGAAGCGCACATGGGCCTCGGCCATCGCCATGTCGGAGACATGCGAGATCAGCGGATTGAAGCGCGGCCGGCCCTTCATCTCGTAGATGCGGCTGATCGCATCGGGATTGGTGGCGTCGGCGGCAAGGCCATAGACGGTTTCGGTGGGAATGGCGACCGGTTCGCCTTCGGCAAGAACGGCGCAGGCGCGTTCGATCGCCCGGTCCGGTTCCCTGCCTGTGTCGATGATCTCTGCCATGCCGTTTCCTTTCCGACGCTTCCTTAACGGACGTGCCGGGAAAACAGAACGATTTTTTTGGGGGCGTTCGGTTGCTGCCTCAGAGACTGCGGATAATGCGGCGCAGCGCGGAGTCCCGGGCACCCAGCATCAGCACGTTCTTGAGAGCAACCTTGGGGTCGTCCGTGCGGAAGAGGAGCCCGTTGTCGCGGACGTTGCGGTTGATGACCATCTGTCCGTCTTCGGCGTTCGGCTCGATCGCGACCGCGAAATACATGCGGGAATAGCCGCTCTGGATACGGTCGAAGAAATGCGTCTCATCACCAAGGTCGCTGAAGAAATTGGCGAAGTAGAACGACCAGGTGATGTCCTTGGAAGGCGTGACCGCCGTCCGCGCCGCCGTCACATGGCAATAGCCGAGATGCGGCTTGCCGACGAGCGTGCGGTGAAAAATCAGCTTGGGAAACTGGATCGAGGCATGAAAGCCGTTGATCCGCTTGTGCGTCGTGTCACCGGCGGTCGCGAGCTTCTTGCCGGTCCTGTCCGCGACTTCTTCGTAGCTCAGATACCGTCGCTCGCTCGGCAGCCATTGCCGGCGGTTGATCCTGCCGGTGCGCAGAAACTCGGTGTGAACGGCCGTCTTCGGCATGACCGCCGGCGGCTTCTCGGCCGCAGCGTCGTAATATCTGAACTTTGCCATGATCGTCAGTGTGCCATCTGCCTGCCGGACATCTTCGTCCGCCGGCAAGCCTAGTGGCTTATGGTTAATGAAGGATTTCCTTTCGTTCGCGGAAGATGCCCCTGCACATTCATGGGAATGTCGCAAACGGGCGAAGCCTTCCTGTGTCTGCGTCATGTCAGTCACAAAAGACGGCATCTGCCCAATTTTTGATCTATCTATATGTTTATAAAGTGAAAAATTCTCGCATCCGTTTCCAAAAGGCGGTTTCGATCGTGTCGTCATTCTGGAATTGAATGTCGCTATCCGGCGCCTGCCGAGGCGCCTTCCGCGCTTACATATCCTTACTCAAGGTGTCGTCTTCCAAAGGGGAAGGCGGAGAATTGGGAAGCCGGTCAAATCCCGGCGCTGCCCCCGCAACGGTGGTGGAGCGAAAGCCTCGGCAAAAGGCCACTGGACGGTTTTCCGTCCGGGAAGGCGCCGGGCTGGTCCTTCGAAGGACGGCTCCTGAGCCCGGAAACCAGCCTTGACAGACATAACCGTAACGGGTTGCGGCGGGCAGCCGGATCGGAGCCTAAAACGCATGGGCGTGCGCCCATGCGGGTTCCTGTCCTGCCTCTCCGAAACATGGCGCATGAGGACAGGACATGGATACCAAGACCGATATGCTTCGCAAGCTGAAGGGCCGGCGTGACGGCTACAGCCTCGATCGGGCCTTCTACATCGACCCCGACTATTACCGGCAGGACCTGGAAAACATCTGGTATCGGGATTGGCTGTTCATCGGCCACGATTGCGAAATCCCGCGGGCCGGCAACTATTTCACCGTCCAGGTCGGCGACTATCCGGTCGTCATCACCCGCGATCGCCAGGGCACGATCCGCGCGCTCCACAACTCCTGCCGCCACCGCGGCTCCCGCGTCTGCACGCAGCACAAGGGCTCTTCGGCAAAGCTCGTCTGTCCCTATCATCAATGGACCTACGAGCTCGACGGCTCGCTGCTCTTCGCACGCCAGATGGGCGAAGACTTCGACAAGGCAGCCCACAGCCTGAAGCAGATCCATTGCGAAACGGTCGGCGGCTACATCTTCATCAACCTGTCGGAGACGCCGGCGGATTTCGCCGCCTTCCGCGAGCTGGCATTCCCCTACCTCGCGCCGCACCGGCTGGGAGAGACCAAGGTCGCCTTCGAAAGCACCATCATCGAAAAGGGCAACTGGAAGCTCGTCTGGGAGAACAACCGCGAGTGCTACCACTGCGCCGCCAATCACCCCGAACTCTGCCGGACCTATCCGGAAGCGCCGACCGCGACCGGGGTGCAGGGCGCCAAGGACGATCCGGTGATTGCCGCCCATTGGGCGAAGTGCGAGGCCGAGGGCCTGCCGAGCGAGTTCCGGATGTCGCCGACCGGCCAGTTCCGCGCCGCGCGCATGCCGCTGGTCGATAATGCCGAAAGCTACACCATGTCGGGTGCGCCCGCCGTAAAAAGGGCGCTGTCGGCCGATGTCAGGCAGAAGCAGATCGGCACGCTCCTGATGTTCCATTACCCCACGACCTGGAACCACGTGCTTTCGGATCACGCCATCACCTTCCGCGTGTTGCCGCTGGGGCCGGAACTCACGCAGGTGACAACGAAGTGGCTGGTCCACAAGGACGCGGTCGAAGGTGTCGACTACACGCTCGAGGATCTGACTCATGTCTGGACCGAGACCAACGACCAGGATCGCCAGATCGTCGAGGAAAATGCCTTCGGCATCCGCTCGCCGGCCTATGAGCCCGGTCCGTATTCGCCGGAGCACGAGGGTGGCGTGATGCAGTTCGTCGAATGGTACTGCAAGTTCATGGAGCAGCGCCTGCAGGGCGATGCGGCTCCGCTCTCAAAGGTCGCCTGACATGCAGATGGCGTCCTCCTTCCATCATTTCGACGAACTGCATGTCTGGATCGACCGGCAGCAGATGCTCGAATGCACATCGGCGGTTGTCGAAACCGCCGATGTCATGACCTTCACCTTCCGTGCGGAGAAGCCCGCCTGGTTTCGTTATCTGCCCGGCCAGTTCGTCACCCTCGAATTGCCGGTCGCCGACGAACCGGTCATGCGCACCTACACCCTGTCGTCGACGCCATCGCGACCGCTGTCAATTGCCGTCACGGTGAAGGCGCAGGCCGACAGCGTCGGCACCCGCTGGATGTTCGATCACCTGAAGCCGGGCATGAAGCTCCGGGCTTTTGGACCGCTCGGAGATTTCAGCTTCGTCCGTCATCCCGGCGAAAAGTACCTGTTTATCTCCGCCGGATCCGGCATCACCCCGATGATGTCGATGACGCGCTGGATGGCCGACTGCGTGCCGGAGACCGATGTCACCTTCATCTCCTGTGCTCGCCGGCCGGACGACCTTCTGTTTCGCTCGGAGCTCGAGGTTCTGGCGACACAGATGTCCGGGCTGAACCTCGGCTTCATCGTCGAGGGGCACGAGGCGCGTCACGGCTGGCATGGCCTGCGCGGCCGCATCGACGGTGCCAAGCTACCGTTGCTCGCTCCCGACTTCCAGGAGCGCACGGTGTTCTGCTGCGGTCCGGAACCGTTCATGCGCGGTGTGCGCGAGATGCTGAAGGCAGCCGGCTTCGACATGGCCCGCTATCACGAGGAGAGCTTCCAGCCGGCGGCAGCACCTGCCGCGGAAGAGATCGCCGTGCGCGCCGGTGCCGGCGATGATGGTGAGGTTCAGGCGGCCAAGGTCGCCTTCACCATGAGCGGCAAGGAGGTCGAGGCGAAACCCGGCCAAACGATCCTGCAGACGGCGCGTGCCAATGGTGTGAGGATCGGCGCTGCCTGCGAGGGCGGTATCTGCGGCACCTGCCGGGTGATGAAGGTCGCGGGCGAGGTCGAGATGAACCACAATGGCGGTATTCTCGATGACGAGATCGACGAGGGCTACATCCTCGCCTGCTGCTCGCGGCCGCTGGGAGATGTCCAGATCGAAGCCTGAAGGATCAGGGCGTGTTGCAGGGCGCAGGCTTGATTGCAACGCGCCGTAGCGTGTCGGCATTGGCAACTGCGCTGCCACAACCGCCCTGTGCCGCGTCATCGGCGGCGACCGCCACCTGTAGGGCGCGCTCGTGGCGAGCGAAGTCGATCGAGCCTGTCACCAACATGTCGACGCCGCTGCCGGCGCCGCTCGTGGCACCGGCACGGCTGACAAGCAGCGGCTCGCTAAGCGTTGCGGTCGCCCGTGCGACCGCGTGCATGCCCGTCCCTTGCTCGGCTTGAGCGACGAGGGCGAGCGGCAATGGCTTTTCAGGCAGCAAGGCACCCTGCGCCCAAATCGCTTTCAGCGCCAGCGGCGACATTGCAGCGACATTCACGTCGATATCGTCGAGCGTCCCCGGCACCCGGTAGGGGCAACGCCGCTTGCCGCAATTGATGCCGGACGAGAACTGCCACAACGCATAGCTTTCCCAATTGCCCATCGGGAAGACCTGGCGGATATCCGGCTTGTAGCGCGCGTACCAGAGCGGCAGGCGCGACAGCAGCCGGTGCTTGGCGCGGTGCGCGGCGATATATTTGGCCGTGATGTGGTTGGTATAGAGGATCGGATAACGTCCGGTGCGGGTCTTGACGTGGCCGGCGAAGATCGCGGCATCCTCTAGCGACATGTATTTCTCGGCATCGATGCCCTCGAGATCGAGAACCATCAACTCGTCGTCGCGCGGCTCGGCGTAGTCGAGGAAATGGTTTGCTTGGTCGACGGGATTGCCGGGACGGGCGAGATGGTAGGCACCCCACAGCAGCCCGTGCGTGCGGGCGATCATGCGTCGGGTCTGGTAGAGCTCGCGGCTGACTGCGTATTTGCGCCACATGGTCTTGCAGTGGTTGAAGGTGTCGCCGTTGTGGTCGCCGGTGCAGGAGAAGCTTTCGGGCAGGCCGTCGGAGGCCTTGGCGATGAAGCCGGAGATGCGCTTGTCCGCAAGCATCGTTTCCCAGTCGATGCTGTTCATCTCATAGGCATCGACGATGATGGCGTTGGACTTGGTCTTCCAGGGCTCCAGTTCACCGGCGCGTGCGATCGCCGCCGCGAAAGCCAGACCTAGAAAGGTCGCGAGGCGCAGAATCATCCCTGTGGTGGAGATATACCGCTTTGCCATTCTCTGAGATTGCCGACAGTATCGTTAATGTATCGTAAATCCCAGCCCCCGAGGCGGACTGTGCTGGAGCGGCGCGCGAAAGTATACCGACCTCCGGCTGTATATGAGCAATGCCTTGCATAATATTGGTGTGTCGCGTGATGCCTTCGACGCCGACAGGCGGATGAACGAATGCGCCAAAGCCGTCACTGCTGCCGATCTGCAGCTGCTGATCCGCAGCAGCCGCGATGCCTGAAGATGGAACAAAACCGGTGACTTATGCGTTGCTGGTTGGCTTCGGATTTCCCGGCTGAGGGTCATCCCCGGTTTGCAGCGAACCGGGTGAAATCACGCAGAGGCTGAAGTTCCCGTGGTTGCCCGATTTTTCGGCACCCTGCGGAGCGTGGATTCGGTTATGGAGGTTTTGATGAAGACTTTGCTGAAGACCGGGAAGAGCCGGTGGTTTTCTTCGATCATTGCCGTGGCAGTCCTGATGACGTCCGCGGCCCCGTCGCAGGCGTTCATGCCGACGCCGCCGCGCGTCGAGCGGCAGAACGACGCGACGAACGTTCAGTATCGCAGGCCGGGGTATGAACGCCGCGGCAACTATTACTACTACAATGGCTACCGCGGTTATAACTACCGCCGTCCGGGATACCGTTACTATAACGGTTGGTGGTACCCGATGGCCGCCTTCGGCACCGGCGTGATCATCGGCGGGGCAATCGCCCAGCCTCCGCGCTACGAGCGTCCGGCTCCCGTCTATGGCAGCCGCCATGTGCAATGGTGCGCCAACCGGTACCGGTCCTACAGGGCCTATGACAATACTTATCAGCCCTATGGCGGCCCGCGCCAGCAGTGCTATTCGCCCTATAGCTAAGGGTGAGCAGGGCCGGGGGCTTTCGCCGCCGGCCTCTTCTCTGACATTCAAAGAATCCCGATCCGCCTGAGGATCCACCAGGCAAAGCCCATGGAAAACGCGATGAACAGCGCGGCATAGAGCGTGCCGCTGCCATCGGCGAAGGGGAGCGCCCCGGTGTTCATGCCGAAGAAACCGGTCACGAGCGTCGGCGGCAGCAGGAATGCGGTCATCAGCGACAGGATGTAGAGGTGGCGGTTGGTTTCCGAGGAGATCTTGCTGTCGATTTCTTCGTGCAGCAGTCGTGCCCGTTCCTGCAAAGCGAAGACGTCGCGGTCGACCGCCTCGAGCCGGTCGGAAAGCCGCTCGGCAACGTCGATGAAACCGGGGGGCACCTCGTCTTCATCCGAGGCGGCCGCCCGCCTCAGCAAAGCCAGGATCGTGCGCAGATGCCGATGAAGCCGCACCACCGTGCGGCGGAGCGGCGCAAGCCCCGGCTGCTGGCGATGTCCGGCGGCGCCATAGACATGATCCTCGATGACGTTCAGTTCCTCGGTCAATTCCAGAACCAGCGAGATCAATGTGCGCTGGAACTCGATCACGATCATCTCGAAGAGGTCGATCGGGCGGGCACATTTCGTGCTCTTCTCCACCGCCGCCTTGACGCGGTCGATGCTGCGCAGCGGATGCAGGCGTGTGGTGATGATGATCCGGTCGCTGACGGCGAAATGCAGCCAGCCGATCGTCTTGGTCACGGCATCGAAGGTGCGCTCGAAGTCGACGAGTGTGCCGTGTACGATATCATCCGAAACCGTAATCGCGGCCTGCGTGTCGTGGCTGGTCAGCGCGGTGACCGCGAGTGGCGGAAGGTTGCCGATCCGCTCGATGAGGGCAGGCGTGCGTGCATCGGAGAGCGCCAGATGAACCCAGACCCATCCTTCGCCAGTCAGCAGGCTGTCGACCGAAGCGTCGGTGGCGATGCGCTGGCAGCGGCTTTCGCCTGGCAGGAAACGATAGGCCCAGACGATGCCGGGTATTTCGGGGGAAATCAGGTTCATCTGAACGCCTTGGCAAAAGCCTTATGCCTTGGCTTCTATGCGCCGTTGATGACAGTTTTGTTACAGTTGGAAGCGCCCCGCGTTCATCAAGGAGTGCGGGATTGACGTTGACGTTTACGTAAAAATCAATAGTGTTCGGCGCAACGAGGATGCGCCCTGCGCGACCTGACTATCTGGGAGGATCATCATGTACAAGGCACCCGTCGACGAGATCGCGTTTACGCTGAAACACGTGGCAGGCATGGGCGACGCGCTGCAATCGGGTGCGCTCGGCGACCTCGGCGAAGATCTGGTCGATGCCATCCTGTCGGAAGCGGGCCGATTCGCGACGGAGGAGGTGGCGCCCCTCGGTGACGTCGGCGACCGCCAGGGCTCGCGTCTCGTCGAAGGCAAGGTCGAGACGCCGGATGGCTGGCGTGACCTCTATCACAATTGGATCGCTGGCGGCTGGAACGGGCTGACGGCTCCGGAAGAATTCGGCGGCCAGAACCTGCCGCACATGCTGCATGTCGCCGCCATGGAGATGTGGAACGCCGGCTCCATGGCATTCGCGCTTGGTCCGACACTCACCATGGGCGCCGTCGAGGCGCTGGAAAAGCACGGCTCGGAAGCGCTCAAAGCCACCTATCTGCCGAAGATGGTTTCCGGCGAATGGACCGGCACGATGAACCTGACGGAGCCGCATGCCGGCTCCGATCTCGGCGTGCTGAAGACCCGCGCCGAGCGCCGCGACGACGGCACCTACCGCATCTTCGGCCAGAAGATCTTCATCACCTGGGGCGAACACGACTTCACCGACAACATCGTCCATCTGGTGCTCGCCCGGCTTCCCGACGCGCCGGCGGGGACGAGGGGTATTTCGCTCTTCCTGGTGCCGAAGTTCCTGGTCAAGGATGACGGTTCGCTCGGCGAACGCAACGACCTCTTCTGCCATTCGCTCGAACACAAGCTCGGCATCCACGGTTCGCCGACCTGCACGATGATCTACGGCGACGGCAAGTTCGGCGCAGAGAAGGGCGCGATCGGCTATCTGATCGGCGAGGAAAACCGCGGTCTCGCCTGCATGTTCACCATGATGAACAATGCGCGTCTCGCCGTCGGCATGCAGGGCGTCGCCATCGCAGACGCCGCCACCCAGAAGGCGATCGCCTTTGCCAAGGAACGCACCCAGGGCAAAGCGCCCGGCTGGACGGGGCAGGGCATGAGCCCGATCATCGAGCATCCCGATGTCGCCCGCACGCTTCTGACGATGAAGGCGCTGACGCAAGGGTCGCGCGCGATCTCCTATGCCTGTGCCCACGCCGTCGACATGGCGCATGCGGCTGAAGGCGAAAAAGCAAAATACTGGCAGGAGCGCTCCAGCCTGCTGACGCCGATTGCCAAGTCCTTCTCGACCGACGCCGGCGTCGACGTCGCCTCGATGGGCATCCAGGTGCATGGCGGCATGGGCTTTATCGAGGAAACCGGTGCCGCCCGCTACCTGCGGGACGCCCGCATCGCCCCGATCTACGAGGGCACCAACGGCATCCAGGCGATCGATCTCGTCACCCGCAAGCTGCCGCTCTCCGACGGCGCGCATGTGCGCGGCTTCATCGGCGAACTGCGCGAGATCGCGCAGGCCGTGCGCGCCTCGAACCGGAATGGTTTCGGCGAGACGGCGGCGCGCCTTGATGCGGCACTGGATGATCTTTCGGCTGCGACGGAGTGGCTGATCGCGGCCGTCGCCGGCGGCAAGCTCGCCGAAGCGCTCGCTGGCGCGACGGCCTATCAGCGCCTGTTCGGCCTGACGCTGAGCGGCGCCTATCTGGCGAAGGGCGGTCTGGCCGAAGTGGCTGACGGCAAGGAAGACCAGCGCATCGCACTCTGCCGCTTCACCGCCGAAAACCTCCTGGCGGAAACGACCGCCCTGAAGGATCGTGTCGTCAACGGCGCCGACAGCCTGGCCGTCGCCCGCGCCGTTCTGGCTTGAGAGGAATTGTCATGACCGACCACGTGCTCATCGAGCGGCCGGAAGCCTATCCCGGCGTCCAGGTGATCCGCTTCAACCGGCCGGAAAAGAAGAACGCCATCACCCGCGACATGTACGCGAAGATGACCAATGCGCTGACGGTTGCCTCAAGCGATCCGGCCGTGCGCGCCACCGCCTTCCTGGGCACCGATGGTTGTTTCTCCGCCGGCAACGACATGGCCGATTTTCTCGCCTTCGCCATGGGTGGCTCCATGGGCATGGAGGTGATCGAGTTTCTGAAGGCGCTGGCGACCGCAACCAAACCCATCGTCTCGGGCGTCGATGGCCTGGCGATCGGCATCGGCACGACGATCCATCTGCATTGCGACCTGACGATCTCCTCTGAACGTTCGCTGTTCAAGACGCCCTTCGTCGATCTGGCGCTGGTGCCGGAAGCCGCGTCGAGCCTGATAGCGCCGCGCATCATGGGCCATCAGCGGGCTTTCGCCTTGCTTGCGGCGGGCGAGCCGCTCGATGCCAAAGGTGCGTTGGACGCAGGGCTGATCTGGAAGATCGTCGGCCAGGACGCGGTGGAAGAAGAAACGCTGGCACTCGCCGCCCGTCTCGCCAAAAAGCCGCCGGAAGCGCTTCGCATCGCCCGCGACCTCGTCCGTGGCGACCGCAGCGACGTTCTGGCGCGCATCGACGAGGAAGCCAAGCATTTCGCGGCGCAGTTGAAGAGCGCCGAAGCGCGTGCAGCCTTCGAGGCCTTCATGCGCCGCTAAGCAGTCTCCAGGCTTTTGCGAGTGGGAGAACGGGTGCCGCAGTGCACCCGTTTTTGCTTTCGGGGGCGGTGTTCTAGCCGCCGCACGGTAAAGATCGTGTTGCCGTCGGCATCGCGAACTTGCATAGATCAATTTTAATTTGTTCTTAAATAGCGATCGCTAGCGTGGGGCGCGATAGGCCTATCCTCACTTCGAGAGGCCCCAGCCGCATGAAGCATGGCTGGCTCCGCCTTCTGGCATGTTCAACGTTTTCCCGCAGGCGTCTGCGCTCCGTCCCTCCGGCGGACGAAGGATGCTGCGCGAAGATCATCGAGAGCTCATGTCCGGCGGGAGCCGCCGGCACCCCATTGGGAGCCCATCTTGTCCAAGCGATCGAACCTCATGACGCGGATCCTGGTTGCCGCGTCCTGTGTCGTCGTCGGCGCCTTTGCCGGCTTTTCCGTTTACATCGACACGCTGCAGCGTGGCACCACGACCAAGGCCGTCGAGGAGAACATTGCCTCATCCGGCACGCAGGCCGCCCAGAGCGTCGCCAAGTGGCTGAACGGCCGCGTCACGCTGACTGCGATGGTGGCCGATGCCACCGGCAACGTCGCGGACGATAGCGCCATCCAGCCGATCCTGAAGAACGACGTTCTGACCAGCGAGTTCATGTCGACCTATGTCGGCAATGAAAGCGGCAAGTTCATCACCTGGCCGGACAATCCGATGCCGGCCGGCTACGATCCGCGCCAGCGCCCCTGGTACCAGCAGGCCGTCAAGGCCGACGCCCGCGTCTTGACCGAGCCCTATGTCGACGCCTCCAGTGGCGCGCTGATCATCAGCGCCGCCGTCCCGGTCAAGCGTGATGGCAAGCTCTATGGCGTTGCGGCCAGCGACTTTTCGCTCGATACGCTGGTGGCAATGATCAAGGGCGTCGATGTCGGCGGTGAAGGCTTCGCCTTCCTCGCCAGCAAGGACGGCCAGATCCTCGTGCATCCGGATGCCAAGCTCGTCACAAAGTCGCTCACCGACGCCTTCCCGATCGACACGCCGACGATCGGCTCCGGCATCATGAACACCGAGCTCGGCGGCAAGCCGATGCTGGTGAGCTTCGTTCCGGTCCAGGGTCTGCCGTCGGTCGAATGGTATGTCGGCTTCGTCATTGATGCCGACGCCGCCTACTCGGCGATCGACCAGTTCCGCATCGCCGCCACCATCGCCACCATCCTGGCCGTCGGCGTGATGCTGGTCTTCCTTGCGACCTTCCTCAACCGTCTGGTCATCCGTCCGGTGACGGAGATGACCGGCGCGATGGAGAAGCTCGCTTCGGGCAACCACAACGTCGAAATTCCCGGCGAAGAGCGTACCGACCAGATCGGCTCGATGGCCGCGGCCGTCGCCATCTTCAAGGCGAATGCCGTCGAGCGTGCCCGTCTCGAAAGCGAAGCGGATGCGAACCGTTCGCTGTCGGAACGTGAACGTCTGGAGCGCGAGGCGCAGAAGGCGCGGGATGCGGCGGAAATCCAGCAGGCTGTCGATGGTCTGGCGTCCGGCCTCGGCCGCCTGGCCGAAGGCGATCTCGCTTACCGGATCGACAACCCGTTTGCCGATCGCCTTGACCGTCTAAGGGCCGACTTCAACAACTCGGTCGCCAAGCTGCACGACACGCTCCGCGCTGTCGGCGCCAACGCCCGAGGCATCGATGCCGGTGCAACGGAAATCCGCTCGGCCGCCGACGATCTTGCCCGCCGCACCGAGCAGCAGGCAGCCTCGGTCGAAGAGACTGCTGCTGCTCTGGAAGAGATCACCACGACCGTCAAGGATTCCGCCCGCCGGGCCGAGGAAGTCGGCGCTCTCGTTGCCCGCACCCGTGCCGGCGCCGAGAAATCAGGCGAAGTCGTTGCGAACGCTGTCGAGGCGATGCACGCGATCGAGAAGTCTTCGGGCGAAATCTCCAACATCATCGGCGTCATCGACGACATCGCCTTCCAGACGAACCTGCTGGCGCTGAACGCCGGCGTCGAAGCGGCCCGTGCCGGCGAGGCCGGCAAGGGTTTCGCCGTCGTCGCCCAGGAAGTGCGCGAACTCGCCCAGCGTTCGGCCAATGCCGCCAAGGAGATCAAGGCGCTGATCACCACCTCGGGCAACCAGGTGCGCAACGGCGTGACGCTCGTCGGCGATACCGGCAAGGCGTTGGAGACGATCGTCGCCGAAGTCCAGGAGATCAACAAGCACGTGAGCGCAATCGTCACGGCGACGCGCGAACAGTCGACGGGTCTTCAGGAGATCAACACGGCCGTCAACACCATGGACCAGGGCACCCAGCAGAACGCGGCGATGGTGGAAGAGCAGACGGCGGCAAGCCATGGTCTCGCCTCCGAAGCCGCTTCGCTCAATGCGCTGCTCGCCCAGTTCAACCTCGGCGAAGTGCCGACGGTAAGTGGTGGCCGTCGTCGCGCGGCTTGAGCGGAGCTCAGCGTGGCCATCGACAGAACGCTGCAATAACAAAGCGATAAGACCACTGTCGTGAATCGGTGTCGCAAGTGCTTCAAGCCTGACATGACAAAGGCCCGGGAAACCGGGCCCTTGTCATTGGGGTGTTCTTGACGCCGTCCGCCGACTTCTCGGCCTTGTCTTATTTCTCCAGTGTTGCCACCGCCTCGACATGAGACGACCAGAGGAACTGGTCGATCGGCGTCACCGAGGTGATGCGGTAGCCGGCAATTGTCAGGATCGAGAGGTCGCGCGCAAGCGTGACCGGATTGCAGGAAACGGCCACGATCTTCTTGACGCCGGAGCGGGCGATCTCGTGACATTGCGTCTCTGCGCCGGCGCGCGGCGGGTCGAAGACGATCGCGTCAAAGACCTTCAACTCCTGCGCCATGACCGGGCGGCGGAAGAGGTCGCGCTTTTCGATCGTCACGGGCTTCAGCCCTTGCGTGTTGCGCGCGGCGAAATCGAGCGCCTTCAGCGCCTTGTCCTCGCCCTCGACCGCATGGACGCGCGCCTTGCGAGCGATGCGCAGAGCGAAGGTGCCGCAGCCGGCAAAGAGATCGGCGACGCGCTTGGACTTGCCGAGATGGTCGAGCACCAGCTTCGCCATTGTCTCTTCGGCCTGCGCCGTCGCCTGGGTGAAGCTGCCGGGCGGTGGCGAAACGGAAACACCGCCGAAATCGATCACCGGTCTCACCGGCTCGACAATGATCTCGCCATTGAGGCTGACGCGGGCGATGCCGCGCTCGCCGAGCACGGCTTCGACCGTGCGGCGGCGCTCGCGGTCGTCGAGCTTCTTGATGCCATCGACCGAGAGGTCGAGGCCGGAGAGCGTTTCGAGCACGGTGATGCGGAACGGCTCGGCATTGACGGCCATGGCCGCGCCGACTTTGGCAATGGTGGCGAGCTTCGAGACGATACCCGGGCTCGCGATCGGACATTCCGAGATCGCGACGATATGGTGGCTTTCCGCCTGGTTGAAGCCGAGAAGCAGATCCTTCTCGGTCTTGCGGGCGGTGAAGACCGCGCGGCGGCGCTGGCCGGGCTCGGCGGTGATGAGCGGCGCCACCTCGGGTGTGAGCCCTTTCGACTTCAGGGCGGCGATCACCAGATCGCGCTTGAAGCCGTGATAGAGCGTGTCCGACGCATGCTGCAGCGTGCAGCCGCCGCAGGTGCCGTTGACACCATCGGGCCCGAAATGCCGACAGTGCGGCTCGATGCGCTCGGGTGACGGTTCCCTCAGCGAGATCAGCGTGCCGTGCGACTTGTTGACCGCGAGCGCCACACTTTCGCCGGGCAGCGTGAAGGGCGCATAGATCGGCCCGTCAGGGCCTTCTGCAATACCGTCGCCCTGGGCGCCGAGCCGGTTGATGGTGACGGTCTCGGTGCTCATGGCTTCCTGCCCGCCAGCAGGAATTCGACATTGCCGTCGCCGCCGGCAATCGGCGAGGGGATAAGGCCGAGGCTCTGCCAGCCCATGTCCTCCACAAGCCAATGTTCCAGTTCGGCAGCAACGGCCGGCGCGCTGTCGGGGTCCTTGAGCAGCCCCGCCTTGCTGATTGCATCGCGGCCGGCCTCGAACTGCGGCTTGACCAGCAGGATGCAGTGCGCGCCGGGAAGCGCCATCTCGAGCGCCGGGGGGAGGGCGAGCTTCAGCGAGATGAACGAGACGTCCGAGACGACGAAGGTGACTTCTCGGTTGTCGACGTCGTCCTCAGTCATCGCGCGGGCATTGAGGCCCTCGATGCTGGTGACGCGCGGGTCACCTTCGATGCGCGGATGGATCTGGCCGTGACCGACGTCGATGGCAACCACGTGCTCTGCCCCGCGCTTCAACAGCACTTCGGTGAAGCCGCCGGTCGAGGCACCGATATCGAGACAGCTTTCGCCCGAGGGATCGAGGGCGAAATGATCGAGTGCCGCGACAAGTTTCAGCGCCGCGCGGGAGACATAGTCCTGCGCCGGGTCATCAATGGTGATCGTCACGCTTTCGGCGAACATCAATGACGGCTTGGTGACCGTGCGGCCATCGACCTTGACGGTGCCGCGCTGGATCGCGTCTCGGGCGCGGGCGCGGCTGGCAACCAGACCCGTGTTGAGCAGCAACTGATCCAGGCGCACCCTGTTTCTGTGTTCTTCATTCTGGCGTTCTTCTGACATGTGCTTCTCATGGCGACTTGCCGCCCCAATGGCAAGCCCCTCGCGCTCGGAGCGATGACCCGCTTTGGGCTTAACAGCTAGGAAACCCAAGAAATCGGGGAATACTTACCGTCCGCCGCCTGCGCCACGCTACACCAGTTGCCTCCGCCGAGTGGTTCAACCCCGCAGATCTTTGTCTCGTGGGAACACAGCGATGGCGCAGACGGGAACTCCGACGGTATCCACAAAAAGCAAAACCCCGACCAGAGCCGGGGTTTTGCTTTTAAACGGGGCGCCGTTCGTGTCAGCCGGCAGCGCCGATGCCGATATCCTGCTTCTGGCCGAGCGCCTTGAAAACAGTAGAGACGATGCCGGCACGGTCGAGACCGGCGGCGGCATACATCGCTTCGGGCTTGGCCTGCTCCATCCAGATGTCGGGCATGACCATCGGGCGGACCTTGAGGCCGCCGTCGAGCAGGCCGTCTTCAGCGAGAAACTGCAGCACATGGCTGGCGAAGCCGCCGACGGCGCCTTCCTCGATGGTGATCAGCACCTCATGGTTACGGGCCAACTGGCGGATGAGGTCATGGTCAAGCGGCTTGGCGAAGCGGGCGTCGGCAACGGTCGTCGAAAGGCCGGCGGCATCGAGGTCTTCTGCGGCCAGCAGACAGTCGGCAAGGCGCGTGCCGAAGGAGAGCAGCGCCACCTTCGATCCCTGCTTGACGACGCGGCCCTTGCCGATCTCGAGGATCTGGCCGCGCTCCGGCATTTCGACGCCGACGCCCTCGCCGCGCGGGTAGCGGAACGAAATCGGCCCGGCATCATAGGCGGCGGCAGTGCGCACCATGTGTTTCAATTCCGCCTCGTCGGCGGCGGCCATCACGACGAAGCCGGGGAGTGTGGCGAGATAGGTCGTGTCGAAGGAGCCTGCATGGGTCGGACCGTCGGCGCCGACGAAGCCGGCGCGGTCGATCGGGAAGCGCACGGGCAGCCCCTGGATCGCCACGTCGTGCACCACCTGGTCGTAGCCACGCTGGAGGAAGGTGGAGTAAAGCGCTGCAAAGGGCTTGTAGCCTTCGGAAGCAAGACCGGCGGCAAAGGTTACGGCGTGCTGCTCGGCAATGCCGACGTCGAAGCAGCGCGACGGATGGACCTTGGCGAATTTGTCGAGACCGGTGCCGGACGGCATTGCGGCGGTGACGGCGACGATCTTGTCGTCGAAACCGGCTTCCTGCGTCAGCGCATCGGCAAAGACCGAGGTATAGGCCGGGGCATTCGGCTTGGCCTTCGCCTGGGCGCCGGTGATGACGTCGAACTTGTTGACCCCGTGATACTTGTCGGCCGCGGCTTCCGCCGGCGGATAGCCCTTGCCCTTCTGCGTCACCACATGGATCAGCACCGGACCCTTGGCATTGTCGCGCACATTGCGCAGCACCGGCAGGAGATGGTCGAAGGAGTGCCCATCGATCGGGCCGATATGGTAGAAGCCCATCTCTTCGAAGAGCGTGCCGCCGGTGACGTAGCCGCGGGCATGCTCGACAGCGCGGGTGATCGCCCGGTCGACGGTCTTGCCGAGATAGGCGGTCAGCTTCTTACCAACCTCGCGGATGCCCATATAGGTGCGGCCCGAGGCAAGGCGTGCCAGATAGGCGCTCATCGCGCCGGTCGGCGGCGCAATCGACATGTCGTTGTCGTTGAGGATGACGATCAGTCGGGCATCGAGCGCGCCGGCATTGTTGAGCGCCTCATAGGCCATGCCGGCCGAAAGCGCGCCGTCGCCGATGACGGCGATGACGTTGCGGTTCTTGCCGTCGAGATCGGCGGCGACCGCCATGCCGAGGCCGGCAGAAATCGAGGTCGAGGAGTGGGCGGCGCCGAAGGGGTCGTACTCGCTCTCGGCACGGCGGGTGAAGCCGGAAAGGCCGCCTTCCTGGCGCAGCGTCCGGATGCGGTCGCGACGGCCGGTCAGGATCTTGTGCGGATAGCACTGGTGGCCGACGTCGAAGATCAGCCGGTCATCCGGCGTGTTGAAGACCTTGTGGATGGCAATCGTCAGTTCGACAACGCCGAGGCCGGCGCCGAGATGGCCGCCGGTGCGCGACACCGCGTCGATCATTTCCGCTCGGACCTCACCGGCAAGCTGCGGCAGATCCTTGTCGTCGATCTTCTTCAGATCGTCGGGGAAAGTCACCTTGTCGAGCAAGGGAGTAGCCGGCATCGGATTGGTTGGCAGTTGTGTCACGCTGCATGCCTCATGCGCGCCGTGGGGTCAGGCGCGCGATAGTTGGTGGTACCGTCGAAGCGGCTCTTTAGACGCAATCGTTGCTGAATGCAAAATTAGGCGTTCCTGCGTCGTCAACCAAGAGACTAGCGCATGATTCTGTGAATCGAAATCGATTCAAGCGCCATGAGGCAATGTTGCGCGGTTTTATGCGCTCATGCCGTTCTACTTGCGGTCGAGATCAGCTTTCGGGCAGCGGAACAAATTCTTCCTCGTCGCCGGGCACGATGTCGAAGCGGCCGGTGCGCCACTCTTCCTTGGCCTTCTCGATGCGCTCCTTGGAGGAGGAGACGAAGTTCCACCAGATGTGGCGGGCGGAGCCAAGTGCTGCACCGCCGAAGAGCATGACGTGACAGCCCTCAGGCCCGGCGGTCACCGTGATCTCGTCGCCCGGACGGAAGACGAGCAGTTGGTTGTCGGCAAAGTGGTCGCCGGCGATGATCGCCTCTCCGGAGAGAATATAGAGCGCGCGTTCTTCCCACTGTGCGGCAAAGGGGGCGCTTTTGCCCGGAGCGATGTTGAGGTCGACATAGATGGTGTCGGTGAAGACCGAGACGGGCGACTTCGCGCCTTCGAAATTGCCGAGGACCACCCGCGCCTTGATGCCGTCATCGCTCATATGCGGCAGCATGCGCTCCTCGGTGTGGCTGAAAATCGGGTCGATTTCTTCCTTGTGGTCGGGTAGTGCCAGCCAAGTTTGCAAGCCGGAGATCGAGCGGGCGTGGCCGCGCTGGTTTTCGGGCGAGCGCTCGGAATGCACGATGCCGCGGCCGGCGGTCATCAGGTTCACGTCGCCGGGGCGGATCACCATCTCGGTGCCGAGGCTGTCGCGATGCTTGATTTCGCCGTCGAAGAGATAGGTGACGGTCGAAAGCCCGATATGCGGATGCGGGCGCACGTCGATCGCCTCGCCGGCGCGCAGCAGCGCCGGGCCCATGCGGTCGAAGAAGATGAAGGGACCGACCAGGCGCCGCTTCGCCGACGGCAGGGCGCGGCGAACCTGCAGCCCGCCGATATCGCTGGTGCGCGGAACGATCAGATGTTCGATGGCGTCACAGGCGGGTTTGTCGCCGGCGAGCGGATCGGGGCCTGGAAAGAAAGACATGGCGCGTGCTCCCGTTTCTTGCTGTCATATCAATAACTAGCGCCTGCGCGCTGAGGCGGCTAGGGACCAATCCGATACGAAGCGTTTCCGCGGAGCAATCAATCCGCTTCTCAATCGGCGTCGAGCGGCTCCACGCCCTGCGGCTTGCCGGCCCGGTCGAGGCGGATCTTTTCGATGCGGTCTTCGGCAGCCTTCAGCAGCGCCTCGCAATGCTTCTTCAGCGCTTCGCCACGCTCGTAAATCTCGATCGACTTGTCGAGGGCGACGTCGCCGCGCTCCAGCGCCGAGACGATCCGCTCCAGTTCCTCTACGGCCTGCTCGAAGGAGAGCGCGGAAACGTCCGGTTGCGTGGTGTTGTTCATGGTTACCCTCTCATCAGTCTTGAGATGTGCAGGCCGGCCGATTCGGCCAGGCCCTGAAGGTCATAGCCGCCTTCGAGCAGGCTGACCATGCGGTTGCCGGCGCTGCGGTCGGCGATCTCGTGCAGGCGTCCCGTCGCCCAGTCGAAATCCTCGGCGACGAGGTTGATCTGCGCCAGCGGATCGCGGTGATGGGCGTCGAAGCCGGCGGAAATCAGGATGAAGTCCGGCCGGAAATTGGTGAGCGCCGCAAGCACGCGGCTGCGGAACGCCTCGCGGAATTGCTCGCTGCCCATGTTCGGCGACAGCGGCGCGTTGACGATGTTGCCCTTGACGCCCGTCTCGTCCTTGGCGCCGGTGCCGGGATAAAGCGGCATCTGGTGCGTCGAGCAGAAGAGCACGGACGGATCGTTCCAGAAAATGTCCTGCGTGCCGTTGCCGTGGTGCACGTCCCAGTCGACGATCGCGACGCGCTCGGCGCCATGGGCCTTCTGGGCGTACCGGGCGGCAATCGCCACCGTGTTGAACAGGCAGAAGCCCATCGCCTTGTTTTTCTCGGCGTGGTGTCCCGGCGGGCGCGCCGCGATGAAGGCGTTGTCGGCCTCGCCGGAAAAGACCGCGTCGACCGCCGCAGTCGCCCCGCCGATGCCCGTTAAGGCGGCGTCGAGGCTTAAGGGGCTGGCATAGGTATCCGCCTCGAAATGGTTGAGGCCTTCCTCCGGGATGGCGCGCTTGACGTTACGCAGGTGTTCTTCCGGGTGAACGAGCAGAACGAGATCTTCGCTCGCCTTCTTCGCCTCGATCCGCTTGAGATCGGCGAAGTTCGGATGTTCGAGCGCAAGGTTCAGCGCCTTCAGCCGGTCCGGCCGTTCGGGATGCCCCTCCGGAACCTCGTGTTCCAGAAAGACCGGATTTTCATAGAGGAACGTGGTCATGTCGCGAAACCTAGTGCTGTCACCCTGCAAGGTCCATGGCGAGGCAGTCGAAAGGCGGAATTTTCAACAGCGCGGATCGAGCAGCAGTTTGCCGTCGCGGCCCGCATCTGCCTGATGCGCAAGCGCCGCGCCGAGCTGGCTCAATGGATAGATCTCCGCGATCCGGCTGGAGAAGAGGCCTGATCGCAAGCCGTCGAAACTTCTCGCAAAAGCCGCTTCAATCGCCGGTCGCCCGGCCGAATGTACCCATGTGCGCAGCCACAGGAACGAGAAGCGGATATCCGGCCGCGACTGGATCACTGCCTGAGATACCGGCACGCCGCTCAGCGCCCCGTACTGGATGAAGGCGCCGCCGGGTTCGAGGGTGCGAAGAATGAGATCGCCGGCAAACGGACCGCCGACGGCGTCGATGATCGCGTCGAGCCGGAGTTCGGGTATGCGGCTCTCGTCGCCAAGAACGACGTGGCCGGGAACCTCGCTTGCAAGCCGCTCGGCGCTGCGTTGTCTGCGAACGATGCCAATGGCCTTCGCCCCTTCGCCGGCAAGCAGCTTCATCAGCATCCCGCCGATCGCGGACCCTGCCGCCGTGACGCCGATGCGGCGCCGGTCGAGCGCGCCGAAATGCGCGCGCAGCGCCTCGACCAGTTGCAGTGCGGTCAGCGGATTGACGTAGCAGGTGGCCGCATCGGTCTCACGGATGTCGTCGGGCAGTGTGAAACACCATTCGGCCGGTCGCAGCAGATACTCCTGCCAGAGGCCGCTGGCGCCGATCGGTACCACGCGGTCGCCGGGTTTCAGCGAAGTCACGCCGCCGCCGACGCGCGTCACCGTACCGAAGCCCTCGAAGCCCGGAACGAAGGGCAGGGTGGTGCGGGCGCTGTAGGCGCCGGTCACCGGGATGAGATCGGACGGGTTGATGGCGGCAAGCGACAGCGCTACTTCGACGTCGCCCGGTCCCGGTGCGACGCGTTCCCGATCGACGACCGCAATCACTTGCCGGGGGTCGCCGAACTGTCTAACGAGGGTGGAGCGCATCGTCGGGGAGCCTCGCATGGACGGCAGGGAGCTGGAGAACGTTACGGAAATCCGTATTCCGTTTCGGGATATAGACATGCACGGCCATATGCACAATGCCGCCTATTATGCCCATGCGGAAGCAGCCCTTTCCAGTCTCTGGCGCCACCGCCCGCATGTGGTGAACGAGCCGAGCTATCTCGTGCGCCGCTCGGCCTGCGTCTATCACCGCGGCCTGCGCTACGACGAACCGGCCCGCTTCACTGTCAACGTAACAAAGATCGGCGGCAGCTCGATCAGCTTCGCCGTCAAGGTCGAGGCGCGCGGCCAACTTGTGGCGGAAGTGGAGGTCGTCTGGGTGGCGGTCGATCCGCAACGCCACACCCCACTGCCGCTGCCGACCGCGACACGGGAATGGCTGGCGGCCTATACGGTCTGAACCAAAGCAATTGCAGGAAAAGTGCGAAGCGGTTTTCCGTCCGCAATTGCGCGCGCTCAAACCGCGCGAAACAGGGCGACGATGCCCATGCCGCCGCCAACGCCCATCATCGCCAGTCCTTCGGTGTCGGCGGGCGCGGTCGACATTTGCGAGAAAAGCCGGACCGCAAGGATTGCTCCTGATGCGCCATAGGGATGGCCGAGCGCGATGGCGCCGCCATCGAGATTGACCCTTTCCTCCGCAATATCGAGCTGGTCGAGACTGCCAAGCACCTGTGAAGCGAAGGCCTCGTTGAATTCGATGAAATCGACCTTGGCCGGATCGAGCGCGGGTTGCCGCACTTTCAGCTTCTGTATAGCCGGCACGGGGCCGAGACCGAGGAGATTGGGATGGACGCCGGCCGTCGCGGCATCGACGAATTCGAGCATGAAGGGAACGTGAAGTCGCTGGGCCTCGGCAAGGCTGGTCACCAGCACCACGGCCGCGCCATCATTGATCGGGCAGGCATTGCCGGCGGTCACCGTGCCACCCTCGACGAAGACCGGCTTTAGCCGCTGCAGTGTTTCCATCGACGCGTTCGGACGCGGGCACTCATCGCGAGACACAAAGCCCGCCGCCGTCTCGATCGGCACGATCTCGCGGACGAAACGGCCGGCAAGCTCGGCTTCAACGGCGCGGCGATGGCTTTGAAGCGCAAAGGTATCCTGCCGTTCGCGAGAGATCCTACAGGCGGTCGCGACGTTTTCGGCGGCGACGCCCATGTCCGGATCGCCGATCTCGTCCGGCGCCATGCGGGCGCGCTTGACGGGCGCGAGCTCGCCGCCGCGCTCCAGCGGCGGCCTCAGACGGATATGCGCGCGGCTGGCGCTCTCGGTCCCGCCGGCCAGGTAGAAGCGGCCGGCACCCGCCTGGATCATCCGCGCCGCGAGCGCGATCGCCTCCAGCCCGGAGCCGCATTGCCGATCGACGGTCACGCCCGGCGTCGAGACCGGCAGGCCTGCTTCGAGCGCTGCGAGCCGGGCGAGATTGCCGGCGCTGTTTGCGGCATTGCCGAGAATGACGTCGTCGATCTCGGTCGCTTCAAGCCCGACGTCGCCGAGAATACGGGCGATCAGCGGTGCTGCCAGCTGCGACGGTTCGATATCGCGAAGCGTGCCGTTGACCCGGCCGATTGGCGTCCGGAGCGCGGCGATGATCACCGGTATGCGTGCCGGCTCAGTCGATGAGTTCGAGAGCATCGTTTCCATCCGCGATCCATTGCCTGAGCGTGCCCGCCGCCACCTTGCCCGACTGCGTCATTGGCATCTTCGGGCAGAGCCAGATGCGGCGCGGATGTTTGTAGCGCGGCAGATGGGCAGCGAGATGACGCTCAAGTGCGTCTCGGTCAAATATGCTGCCCTCCGGCTCGATGACGGCGACGAGTTCGCTGCCGAGGTCCGGATGATCGAGCCCGAGGACGAGCGCAGCGTGAACGTCAGGGTAGGCGACAAGTGTCGCCTCCACTTCCTGCGGGTAGATGTTGTTGCCGCCCGACAGAACCATGCCGCCGGCGCGCCCGAGAAGATGAAGCGTACCGTCGTCGTCGAGGAAGCCAATATCGCCCACCGTCGCAAGCTCGCCAAGACGACGGAAGCCGGCGCCATCGCTTTGCCCGACATAACCGTCGGAGATGAGGGCGCTGTCAACGAAGATCGTCCCCGTTTCGCCCATGGGCACTTCATCCCCTGTGTCATTGCGAATGCTTAGCGCAACGCCGGGAAAGGCGCTGCCGACGGCGGTGGCCGAAGCGGTGTCGTCCTTTGTTGCGACGCTGATGAAGCCCAGTTCCGAGGCGCCGTAATATTCGATGACCTCCGCCTTCGGAAAAGCGAGTGCGGCGACAGCGCGGTCACTCGCCGTCAGTTTGGCGCCGGCGACCGTGATATGTGTGACGCAGGCCTGCGGTCTGTTCGCGGCCGCTGCGCAGAGCCGCCGCAGCATCGTCGGTACCAGCACCAGGCGTTGCACTTTCTCCGTCTCGATGATGGTCAGCGCTCGCGCTGCGTCGAAATGAGCCGCCCCGATGAATTCGGCGCCGGCGCAGAGCGTTTCGGCGAGCGCGTAGAGCGTCAGCCCGTGCGCTAGCGGACCGGGAGCAAAGGTGCGGGTGCCATGGTCGATGCCGAAAAAGCGCGCGCCGGTGGCCAGGCTCCTGCGCCACGAGCCGCGATCACGGATGATCGCTTTCGGCGCGCCGGTCGTTCCCGAGGTGAAAACGACCAGAAACGGCTCGCTTTCTTTGCCGGCTGCGAGTGGCGCTCGCTCTTTGCCGTCGCTCTCGCGGAAGGATCGCGTCTCGCCGCTTGCCGGAGCGTGAAGAGACAAGTCCGCGCCATTGGCGCTGACGATGAGATCGGGAGACAGACGATCGCGCATGGCCTGGCGGGTTGCGGCCGGCAGATGCGGGTCGATGAGCGCGACACAGTTACCTTGGCTGGTGGCGGCGAGAAAGGCGGCGGCGAAGAGTGGATGATTGCCGGCCTCAAGTACGATCAGGCATGCGCGGGCGCCAAGCACGCTGCGGTGCCCGGCAACCCCCGCCAAATCGTCGAATGCCGCAACGAGCTGTCCGGCGAAGCGCTTCAGCTCATCGAAAGTGAAAACCCGGCCCTCCATACGGAAGGCCGGGGCATACGGATGTTCGTCCGCGTGGCTATGGATCGCGGCGGCAAACGGCATCGGCTCAGGCGCGTGCCGGCAGCAGCGGATAGCCGGCGTAGACGGCGCGGGCTGCCAGCGTTGCGATCGCTGCCTTCAAGAGGTCGCCCGGGATGAAGGCGAGCGAACCGGTGGCGACGGTCAGGAGCGGCGTGCCGGTAACCGCCGAAACCCAGGGCATGCCGATTGCATAAAGCACGACGATGCCGCCGAGGACGGAGGCGAGGAAGAAGCCGATGAACTGGCGCGTTTCCGCCTGGCCCTCGCGCACCGCGCGCTCGGCAATCAGGCCGGTAACGAAGGTGGCGACGACCCAGCCGATGATGAAGCCGCCGGACGGGCCGGCCAACACGGCAAGACCGCCGCGACCGCCCGAGAGCACCGGCAGGCCGATGGCGACCAAAAGCAGGAACAGCAGAAAGGCGAGTGCGCCGCGCTTGGCGCCGAGAATGCACCCGGCGAGCATCACGCCCATCGACTGGGCGGTGATCGGTACCGGAATGAAGCCGAGCGTGATCGGCGGAATGAGGCCGAGCACGACGACGATCGCGGCGAAGAGGGCGATGAGGACGAGATCTCTGGTGTTCATGACGTTCGGTTCCCTGTGTATTAGATTTTTCGCATCTATTGGCGACGAAATCCGCGCGCGTCAATTGCCGCAGCGATGGTATCGGCATCTTTGAGCGTCAGGATGATCAGCGGCCCGATGATCGTCAACGGTCGGATCGGCAGGCCGCGGGCGCGGTGCGCCTCGCGGATCGCCTCGTAGCGCGCGAAGATGTCGGGCACGAAGCGCAGCACCAGCCCGAGCGCCAGGCTGACATCGGCCGCCCGCAGCCAACCCAGCCGTTCGAAAGGGGTCAAGAGTACAGTGATCTCGTCCATGAAGGCGCTGATCGTCGTCGTCGCCGTGACGGCGGCCGCAAACAGCACCAGGGCCATCAGCCTCAGCGTCAGGGTCGCGACCTCGCCGACCGGCAGCAGAAAAAGGTTGACCGCGGCCAGAAAGAAGATCGTCAGGAAGACGATGCCGACGCGCGCGATTGCCTCCTTCAGGGGGAGCCCGACGGAAAGATAGAGGCCGGCGGCAAGGACGAAGGCGATCGCCTGCAGCACCAGTGAACCGCTGAGGAAGAGGACGATGCTTAGGGCTACGAGTGCAATGAGCTTCACTCTCACCGGCAGGCGGTGCAGCAGGCTGTCGCCTTCGATGTGCAGGCTCGTCAGCATCCGGCGATCTCATGGTAGCGGCGGATCGTCTCGCGCGGGTCGCCGTCGGCCGCAAGCCGCCCCTCGTGGAAGAGCAGCAGCCGGTCGACGTTTTCGACGAGTGCAAGATCGTGG
This sequence comes from Ensifer sp. Root278, assembly GCF_001429285.1. Classification (GTDB taxonomy): domain Bacteria; phylum Pseudomonadota; class Alphaproteobacteria; order Rhizobiales; family Rhizobiaceae; genus Ensifer. The sequence continues at coordinate 202,481 of NZ_LMJJ01000012.1, read as the reverse complement.
GTGATCACCACCGTATCCTCCGGCAGCCCCTCGATCGTTTCGGCGACGCGGCGTCGATTGCGCAGGTCGAGCTGGTTCGTCGGCTCATCGAGGATGAGGATTTTCGGATCGGTGACGACGACGCTTGCCATGGCGACGAGCTGCGTCTCGCCGCCCGAAAGCTCGTGCACACGCCGTCGTGCCAGATGTTCGATACCGAAGCGCGACAGCGCGCCTTGCATGCGGCGGTCGATTTCCTCGCGAGGAAGCCCGCGGTTCTTCAAGCCGAAGGCGATGTCCTCGGCAACGATGGGCATGATCAGCTGGTGCTGCGGATTCTGGAAGATAAAGCCGGCTTCGGAAAGCACGGCGCGATCGTCTTCGACCGTGTTCAGCCCGTTGACCGTCACTCGACCCGAGGAAGGCTTGACCAGGCCATTGATCAGCCGGGCGAAAGTGGTCTTGCCGGAACCGTTGAGACCGATGATACCGACGCGCTTTTCACTGAGCGCCAAGTTCAACGGGTGCAAGGCCACCCGCTCGCCGAAGCGGACCGCGCAATCGGTAAAGCGGATGTCCATTCCGTCCCTCGCTATCTTCGGCCCGCGCCGTTTTCGGGGTGCTCTATAGGCCAAGTCCGGCAACAAGGGCAATGCGGTGGCGCGGGACCGAGATGCGGGCGGAACACGGCGCATACATTTCCTCATCCTGCTCCAGTTTGAATTATGGGAATAAAAGCCTATTCTTATCGCCATGACGATTCGCCTTTCCAACAGCGACGCCCGTCGCATCTTCCTCGCCAAGCAGGGCCTTTCCGGCGCTCCGAACCGCGCGCTCGGCAAGGAGGGGCTGCTGAAGCTCATCCACGACATCGGCTTCGTGCAGGTGGACAGCATCGCCACGGTCGAGCGCGCCCATCACCAGATCCTGTTTGCTCGCAACCAGACCTATCGCCGCGAACATCTGACGGCGCTTCTGGAAGATGATCGAGACCTGTTCGAGCACTGGACGCACGACGCCTCGATCATTCCGAGCAGCTTCTTCCGCTACTGGAAGCACCGCTTCAAATGGGAAGGCGAGACGATCGTCGAGCGCTGGCAAAAATGGCGCGGCGAGGGCTTCGAGAAGGGCTGTGACGAGGCCTATCAGCGCATCGCCGAGGGCGGACCGGTGCTGGCGCGCGACCTCAAGGAAGCCGAGCACGAATCCGGTGGCTGGTGGAACTGGCACCCCTCGAAGACCGCACTCGAAGTGCTCTGGCGCACCGGAAAACTGGCGATCGCGCGGCGTGAGAATTTCCAGAAGGTCTATGATCTGACCGAGCGGGTGATCCCGCCGCATCATCAGGATGGCGACGTCAGCCACCAGGAATTCATCGATTGGGCTTGCCGCAGTGCGCTCGAACGCCTGGGCTTTGCCACCCACGGCGAGATCGCCGCCTTCTGGGATCTCGTATCCCCCGACGAGGCGAAGACCTGGGTTGCCGAGCATCGCGATGAACTTTGCGAAGTGTTGATCGAGGCGATCGATGGTGGCCGCCCGCGCGCCGCCTTCGCCTTCACCGGTTTTCCGCAAGCGCTCGGCAATATTCCCGAACCGCCGGGCCGTGTCCGGGTGCTCAGCCCCTTCGACCCGCTGCTGCGCGACCGCAACCGCACGGAGCGGCTGTTCGGCTTCTTCTATCGCATCGAGATCTTCGTGCCCGAGGCCAAGCGCGAATACGGCTACTATGTCTTTCCACTGATCGAAGGTGACCGGATGATTGGCCGCATCGACATGAAGGCGGACCGCAAGCGCGGCAGCCTCGACGTGCGCAAGCTCTGGCTCGAGACGGGCGTCCGCGCGTCGGCAGGCCGCCTGGAGCGCATCGATGCGGAGCTCGAGCGTGTTGCCCGTTTTGCCGGCGTCGAAAAAGTGGAGCGCCTCGAAGGCTGGGACGCATCGCTTACGTGATATTTTCCTTGGCTTGAACCCGCGGCCTTCCTAAATGGAGGCGATAGAATTTCTCGACGCGGGAGCGCACCACCATGAACACCGATCTGATGAGCCTCTTCGATGCCGACGAGGCAACGATCCGCAAGGTTCTCTCGGAGACGCTCGCCGGCGCCGACGACGGCGAGCTCTTTCTTGAACATGCGCAAGCCGAGGTGCTGTCCTTCGACAACGGCCGTCTGAAGGGCGGCAGCTTCAACACCGACCAGGGTTTCGGTCTTCGTGCCGTCGCCGGAGAAGCGGTCGGCTACGCCCATTCAGGCGAGCTTTCGCTGTCGGCGCTTCGCCGCGCCTCGGATGCGGTGGCGCAGGTCACCCGCGGCTATGCCGGCTCCTATGCGGCCGCGCCGCAGCGCACCAACAAAAAGCTCTATGGCGACGAGAACCCGATCGGCGAGCCGAGCTTCGAGGCGAAGGTTGCCCTGCTGCAGGAGATCGACGCCTATCTGCGCGCCAAGGATCCCAAGGTTCGGCAGGTGACGGCGTCGATCGCGGCAAGCTGGCAGGTTGTCGACATCCTCCGCGCCGACGGCCACCGCGTGCATGACGTCAGGCCGATGACCCGCATCAACATCTCCGTCGTCACCGGTGACGGCGATCGCCAGGAAAGTGGTTCCTTCGGCACCGGCGGGCGTCGCGGCTTCGGCGATTTCGTCACCGAGGAAAACTGGAAGACGGGCGCCGATGAGGCGCTGCGCCAGGCGCTTGTCAATCTCGAAGCGATCGATGCGCCGGCCGGCACCATGGACGTGGTGCTTGCCTCCGGTTGGCCGGGCGTCATGCTGCACGAAGCCGTCGGCCACGGCCTCGAAGGCGATTTCAATCGCAAGAAGACGTCGGCCTTTGCCGGCCTGATGGGCGAGCAGGTCGCCGCCAAGGGTGTCACCGTCGTCGACGATGGCACCATCGAGGCGCGCCGTGGTTCGATCTCGATCGACGACGAGGGTACGCCGTCCGGCTACAACGTGCTGATCGAGGACGGCAAGCTCGTCGGCTACATGCAGGACCGGCAGAACGCCCGGCTGATGGGCATGACGCCCACCGGCAATGGCCGCCGCCAGGGCTACGCCCATGTGCCGATGCCGCGCATGACCAATACCTACATGCTGTCAGGCGAGAGGACGCCGGAGGAAATCATCGCCTCGGTCAAGAAGGGCATCTATGCCGTTTCCTTCGGCGGCGGCCAGGTGGACATCACCTCCGGCAAGTTCGTCTTCGGCTGCACCGAGGCCTACCTGATCGAGAACGGCAAGATCGGCGCGCCCGTGAAAGGCGCCATGCTGATCGGCAACGGTCCGGACGCGATGAAGCGCGTGACCATGGTCGGTAACGACACCAAGCTCGACACCGGCATCGGCAATTGCGGCAAGGCCGGCCAGTGGGTGCCAGTCGGCGTCGGCCAGCCGCATCTGCGCATGGATCAAATCACGGTCGGCGGCACGCAGGCGTAAGATTGCATGGCGGTCTTCAAGCTGTCATTTCCGTCGCCGGAGACCGCCACGCCAAGCCACGAACTCAGGTTCAACGGGGATGCTGGCGAGATCGTGCGGCGCCGCGGAAGATGAGCGCGAGGAGGGATTGCTCCTTGGCTACACCGAGGAGCAATGTGACTGGTGGCCCGCCAATCGTTTCCGCAGGATCATCGCGGAAACATGACGAAGGCTGCCTCTGTCGCCGCCTCCGCTCACCCGCGTGACGGCAGCATCATGCAATCATAGGAGCGCTGCTTGAGCGCATCGCAGGCGGCCGCTGCCGCATCACGGCTCGAGAACCCGACGAAGCGGGCGCGGTAGATGGCATTGGCGCCCTTGCCGACAGCTTCAGTGTAGGGTGTGGCTCCGGCGAGGGGAGCGCCGGCTTCGGAGCGTGCCTGAGCGAGCAGCATGCGGGCTGCCTCGGCAGACGGTGCCGCTGAAATCTGGATCTGCCAACCGCCAGCTGCAGCCGGTGCCGCCGCCGTCGTTTCGATCTCAGCCACCTCGGTGGGACGTTCCGCAGGTATAGCGGCTGTGGATGTTGCCGCAATCAAAGCGGCAACGGAATCCTGCTTCGTCCGCTGGGGCGCGGCAAAGGGCATTGGAACGTCCAATGTCGCGGCCGACGTCACCTCGACCACCTTCCCGCCGCGGGTGGACGCGACCAGCTGCCGCCCGATCTTAGTCGAAGCCTTGCCGACATGGCGATCGAGAAGTGCCGCCATCTTGGCATCGCGGCTGCGCGCCGACCGCCCACCGAGCACGACGCCGACCACCCGGCGATTGCCGTCCTTGACGGCGCTGACGAGATTGAAGCCGGAAGCGTTGGTATAGCCGGTCTTGATGCCGTCCATGCCCTCGTAGCGATACATCAGATTGTTGTGGCCGCGGACCTTGCGGCCGCGGAAGCTGAAGCTCTCGGTGGCAAACAGCCGGTATTCCCTGGGAAAGTCGCGCATCAGCGCGACGGCAAGCGTCGCCATCTCACGCGCTGTCGTCACCTGCTGGCTGGCCGGCAAGCCGGAGGCGTTGGTGAAGACCGTCTTGCGCATGCCGAGCTGCCGCGCCTTGGCGGTCATCATCCGGGCGAAGTTGGCCTCGGAGCCTCCGAGCCTTTCCGCCATCGCCGTCGCCGCGTCGTTGCCTGAGCGCACGATCATGCCGAGCACGGCCTCGCGAACCGTGATAGTCATGCCGGACTTGAGGCCGAGGCGCATCGGTGGCTTGGCGGCGGCTGCCTTCGAGACCTTGATTTTGCTGTCCCACGAAAGTTCGCCGCGCCGCAGCGCCTCGAAGGTCATGTAGACCGTCATCATCTTGGTCAGCGAGGCCGGATGGTTGAGCACGTCAGGGTTTTCGGCCGAGAGGACTTTGCCGGTGCGCGCATCCAGTACCAGCGAGGCGGTTCCGGCGATTGCCGTTGCGGACCCAAGCGCGAAAGCGAAGATCGCAAGCAGGAGGCAGCGCAAAGTTTTCATGTCGATCCCCGTCGGAAAGCGCCGTCGGCCGGGCGCAAAGCTGTTTCGTTTTGTGACAAGGTGCGTGTCTTTGTTGCAACTTTAGGGCGGAATGTGGCGTCCCGCCCTGTTTTCGGGGCCGTGGTAAATGGCCAATGAATGTCCTCTCCGTTCAACAAGGTTTAACGCCCTCGCCGTTAACTTTCCAGGCCTGTATGCCGCGGGGAAACATGGGGCCGAACATCAAGAGCACGATCGCGACAATTGTTCGCCGCGCCGCCATCGCCGGCGGACTGGAGGTCGCCGGAGGGCTGAGCCGCGTCGGGCTGATGGGTGGTGCGCGCGGCAAGGGGGCGATCTTCACGCTGCACCATGTCCGGCCGAGGCTTGCGCGTGCCTTCGATCCCAACGCCCATCTGGAGATCACGCCGGAATTCCTCGACGCAGCTTTGACGACACTGAAGCGTGACGGCTATCGCTTCGTCCCGCTCGAACAGTTGCCGGATGCGCTGGCCGCCGGAGGCGGGCCGATCGCCTGTCTTACGCTTGATGACGGCTACCGGAACAATCTCGTGCATGCGCTGCCCGTGTTCGAGCGCCATGCCGCACCCTTCACCGTGTTTGTCACTGGGGGCTTCATCGATCGAACCCATACGCTCTGGTGGGAAACGCTCGCCGACGTGCTCGCGACGAAGGAGACGCTGCGGTTCGACTTCGGTCACGGTGTCGAGACGCTGCCAACGCATACGACTGCGGACAAGCAGACGGCCTTCAATCGTGTCGCGGCGGTCGTTCATAGCCGCGATGAAGCGACGGCCATTGCATTGCTGAACGCCGTAGCGATCGAACACGGCATCGATCCGCTGGCGATTACCGAACGGCTGACTTTGGATCAGACAGGGCTTCGGCGGTTGATCGAAAGCCCGCTGGCCAGCCTCGGCGCGCACACGATCAGCCATCGCTCAATCGCGCGCCTGAGCGGCGACGACGCAAGGCGAGAAATTCGCCAGTCGGCGGAGCGTGTCGAGGCCATTACCGGCCGGCAGCCTCTGGCCTTCGCCTATCCCTATGGCGACGCACCAGCCGTCTCGGCACGCGATCATCGCATCGTCGCCGATCTCGGTTTTTCCCTCGCGGTCACCACCCAGCCCGGCACGCTCGTCGAACGCGCGAAATTCAGCCTTCATGCGTTGCCGCGCATTTCGCTGAATGGTCATTTCCAGCGGGCACGTTACGTCTCGGCGCTGGCGTCCGGCATCCCATTCCGCTTGGCGGGCGCCTGAACGGCCGCCAATTAAGGGTACATGCGCACCTTTTCCCAGCCGCCTTCGGGTGTTGCGCGACGGAACTCCATCCGGTCATGCAGCCGGAACGGGCGGTCGTGCCAGAATTCGATCGAGGTCGGGCGGATGCGGAAGCCGGACCAATAGCTCGGGCGCGGGATCTCGCCGAGTGCGTGGCGGGCGGTGTATTCGGCGACGGCCTTTTCCAGTGCGAAGCGGCCTTCTAGCGGGCGTGACTGTTTCGATGCCCAGGCGCCGATGCGGCTGCCGCGCGGCCGGCTCTTGAAGTATTCGTCTGCCTCTTCGTCGGTCACGATCTCGACCGGACCGCGCACGCGCACCTGACGCCTCAGGGATTTCCAGTGGAAGCACATGGCTGCCTTGCGGGCGCCAAGGATTTCCTGGCCCTTCTGGCTCTCGAAATTCGTGTAGAAAACGAAGCCGCGTTCGTCGAATCCCTTCAGCAAGACCATGCGGACGTTCGGCAATCCGTCGCTGTCGACGGTGGCAAGCGCGACCGCGTTCGGGTCGTTGATTTCGCTGCCTTCCGCGTCCTTCAGCCATGTGCCAAACAGGGAAAAGGGCTCATTTGATTCGGTGAAGTCACCGCTTGTTAACTCATTCGCCGCCATTATTGCCTTCCAATGCCGTGATGTCTGGCGCGGAAATGCTTCGGGATGAACCCGACCGGTGTTTCCGCATCAAAAATGTCGGAGCCTGTACGTTGACCTTCTCGAGCAGCGTGCGGCTCCAGCGAGTCTGACAGGATTGCCGTGCAAGACATAGCAAAGTGGATCGATACCAAGAAGGGGTATTCCTTCGCCTTGCTGCGTAGCGCGGCAATTTGCCTGCCGGTCCTGGTGCTTTCTGGCTGCATGGGCGCGGGCCTCGATTTCTTTGGCAGCGGCGTCGACCGCACGGTCGCGACGGGTACCGTTCCCGTCGCCAAGACCTCCGATGGCCTCTCCGACGCCGTGATGGTCCGCAATGCCGTGACATCGGCCGAACTCGGTGGCGGTAGCATCAACCCGATCCCTTGGGCCAACGCGACTTCTGGCAGCGCCGGTGTCATCAGCATCATTCAGGAAGACCGCGCGAGCGGCATGCTCTGCCGCCGCTTCACCACGACGCGCCATTCCTACGAGGGCATCGCAAAGTTCGACGGCAGCACGTGCCAGGGCGGCGATGGCGCCTGGTATCTGACGAGCTTCGGCCCGCGCGCCTGAGATAGCGCTCGGAAATTCGCGATTAACCACAATTCTCTAAAAGTGCGAACGATCGTCCGCGACGCTCATTCCAGAGCCGGTGGCGCCGTTGCGGCTAACCACTATTTAGCAAGTTCTCCAGATCATCGATGCTCAGTGGACGGGCGACAATGACGCCTTCATTCGGGGCATAAGGCGGGCATCAAGGAGAGGCCGCCGATCAGAGAAGATGGTAGAAGCCATGCGTGATCCCTATGCGATCCTCGGTGTCCGGCGCAACGCCGGGCAGGACGAAATCAAGGCGGCCTGGCGTTCGCTGGCAAAGGCCGTGCATCCGGACCATAACCAGGACGACCCCACTGCCGCCGAGCGCTTTGCCGAGGCAGGCAAGGCCTATGAGCTTCTGCGCGATCCGAAGCTCAGGAGTCGCTACGACTATGCGCGCCGCGAGGCCGAGCTTCGTCGCATGGAGGCGATGAAGGCAAAGATGCGTGGCAATGTGCAGGAGGAGGCGCCCGTCGACGCGGAGACCGCCGAGGACGCCATCTCGCAGATCTTCGGCGCCGAAGCACGTGCCAAGTCGGCCCGGCCATCGCCGAAGCCGGCGGCGAACCCATCGCCCAAGCCCGCGCCGAAACCGACAGCGGCCAAGGAGCCGGAACGCACGGCTCAAGCTGCCGAGGTAAAGCCTGAACCCGCGGCCGAGGCGCAGCCGGAAGCCGTCGCCAGGACGGATACGCCGCTCATGCAGCGCGCCGCAGCGCCCGCAGCCGAACTCGTCGCAGCCATCGTCCGGCGCATCCGCGGCCGCGCAGCAAAGACCGCCGAGAAGGTGCCCGACCTTACCGTCGATCTGGCTGTCAGCATCCGGGACCTGATCAATCGCCAGCGCCTGACTGTCGAACTTCCGGATGGCGAGAGCCTGAAGGTTCAAATTCCCCCGGGTGCCGTCGATGGGCAGACCATTCGCCTGGCGGAACAGGGTTATCGCGTCACCGGCATGAGTCGCGGCGATGTCGTCGTCACGCTCAGGGTCGATCAGAGCGGCACCTTCCGCACCCGTGGCCTTGACCTGCTCACGACCCTACCGATCGATCTGCAGGGTGCTGTCCTCGGCTGCGAGGAGCGCATCGAGACGCCGGTTGGTCCGGTCACCGTCGTCGTGCCGGCCTGGTCCGGTTCGGACAAGATCATCCGTCTCGCAGGCCAGGGCCTGCCCGGAACCTACGGGACCCATGGCGATCTCCTGGTGGAGCTGCGGCTGGTCCTGAAAGACACGCCGGATGAGAAGGTGACCGATCTGATGAAGTCGCAGCGCGACGGATTCTATCTGTGACGGTCGATTTGTGACAGTTCGCTGACACTTTGAACCAATATTACGGGGACTAACAGTTCCTGATCTCAGGCGCGCTTGAACCACCCTTGCCACTATGCCATAGGCAATTCTCGACAATTTGCCGCACCCGTTCGGTGGGGTGTCTATGACATTTGTGAACTTTGGCACCGGCGCCGGCCGTTGCTGGAAATAGTATTGGGGACTTACCATGGCTCAGGCATCCGGTCTGATGAAGGGCAAACGCGGCGTCATTATGGGCGTTGCAAACAACCGTTCCATCGCATGGGGCATTGCCAAGGCCATCCACGCGCAGGGTGGTGAAGTTGCGTTGACCTATCAGGGCGATGCGCTCAAGAAGCGCGTCGAGCCGCTGCTCGCCGAGATCGACGGCTTCATGGCCGGCCATTGCGACGTTAGCGACGAAGCCAGCATCGACGCCGTCTTCGATACGCTCGAAAAGCAATGGGGCAAGATCGATTTCGTGGTGCACGCGATCGGTTTCTCCGACAAGGACGAACTCACCGGCCGCTACGTCGATACCTCGCCCGAGAACTTCGCCAAGACGATGCAGATTTCGGTCTACTCGTTCACCGCGGTTGCCCGTCGCGCTGAAAAGCTGATGACCGATGGCGGCTCGATGCTGACCCTGACCTACTACGGCGCCGAAAAGGTCATGCCGAACTACAACGTTATGGGTGTGGCCAAGGCTGCGCTCGAAGCCAGCGTGAAGTACCTCGCGGTCGACCTCGGCCCGAAGAACATTCGCGTCAATGCCATCTCCGCCGGCCCGATCAAGACGCTGGCTGCCTCCGGCATCGGCGACTTCCGCTATATCCTCAAGTGGAACGAGTACAACGCGCCGCTGCGCCGCACCGTGACGATCGAGGAAGTCGGCGACGTCGGCCTCTACATGCTCTCCGACCTGTCGCGTTCGGTCACCGGTGAAGTCCACCACGCCGACAGCGGTTACCATGTCGTCGGCATGAAGGCGGTGGACGCGCCCGATATCTCCGTGCTCAAGGACTGATCGGCACGGCTTGCCGGTTCGACGGCCCCGCTGCCCGGAGACATGTTGTGCTGATCTATGTGATCCGTCACGGACAGACCGACTGGAATGCCGAAAGCCGGCTCCAGGGGCAGAAGGACATCCCGCTCAATGATTTCGGTCGCCAGCAGGCGACCGGCAATGGCGCAGCACTCGCCGGTATCCTCGGCACCGACGCCGCGCATTTCGATTTCGTCGCGAGCCCGCTTGGCCGCACGCGCGAGACCATGGAGCGCGTGAGGCTGGCGATGGGGCTCGATCCCGCCGCCTACCGTACCGACGAACGGCTGAAGGAGGTATCCTTCGGTGACTGGGAAGGGCACACGCTTCCCGAGCTCAAGCGCTCGGCGCCGCAAAGGATCGCCGAACGGCGCGCGGTGAAGTGGGACTTCATTCCGCCGGGACCTGATGCCGAGAGTTACGAAATCCTGTCCTGGCGTGTTGCCGCCTGGCTAAAGGACGTGACGAAGCCGACCGTCTGCGTCAGCCACGGCGGTGTCATCCGATCGCTTTTCAAGCTCTTTGGAGAAATGGAGGCCGAAGAGGCTGCGTCTGCGGCGATCCCGCAGGATCGCCTTCTGCGCATTTCCGGCGGTGCCAGCGGCTGGATCTGACGGCCGGAACGATAACCCGCCCCAAAGCAATGCCAGGAAAAGTATGGAACGGTTTCCCGTCCGGAATTGCGTGATCTGAGGGACGGGTCGCTGCTTACTGTACGATTTCGAGGTCGTTGATGACCCGCTTGCCATCGACTTCGGTATAGAAGACCAGCACCTTCACGCCCTCCTTCAGGCCCTCGAAATTGAATTCTTCGGGTGCCTGGTAGCTCTTGCCGTCATCGAGCTGCAGGCTGAGACGTTCGGTGTCGACACCCGTAATGGTCGCTTCCACGTCGGCGCTTTCCGCAAGAGCGGACAAAGGCGAAAGCAAGCCGGCGGCGGCCATGAGCGCGGCAATGACAAAACGCATCTTTCTTGCCCTTTTCAACGATTCTGCGAACATTCTTGTCATCACCCTTGGTCCCCGATTGTGGCAAAAATTGCCTTGTAACTTGGCTTTTGGCCGTCAGGCCCCGGTTTTTTGATGGCCTGTCCGACGCCGCAAGACTGGACGGCGACATCGTTTTTTTCAAGCGGGGGAGCGTCGAAGTAGGGGAGGCGGAATATTGATTTCCCCATGAATCATAGGGTTTTCCAAGGATTTGTGACGAAAGCCAATCTTAAGGTTCGCTCGCTACCTTTGGTTGGGGATCGAGGGGAAAAGATTGAAGATCATCGACGTTCTGCGCCAGCGCATTCGGGCGGCAGCCAGATTTGCGAAACCATCGCTCATACCAGCGGCGATCGCCGGCCTCGTCGTGTTTGCCGGCGGGTACGTCTATGAGCGGCAGAATCGCGAAAACTTCCAGAGTGACCTCAGGATCGATGTCGAGAACGAACTGAACCTCATCGCCAACCGGTTGCAATCGGAGATAAACACCAACATCGCCGCGCTGAACGGATTTGCCAACAGCATCGGCGTGCACCCGGCGATGACGCCTGACGATTTTACCGTCATGGCAACGAAGCTTCTTCTCCAGAACCCGCAGATGGTGCGCGCTTCGGCTGCGCCCGCCGGTGTTGTGCGGATCGCCTTTCCGCGTGAAAGCCAGCAATGGTTCGTCGGCACCGATTTCAACAGGTTCGGCGCGACAAGGCACGCGATAGAACGCGCATCGTCGACGGTGAGACCCGTGATGATCGGCCCCATTCGCTTGCCGAGCGGCCGCAACGGCTTCGAGCTTTTCTTGCCTGTCTTTTCCAAGATCCAGGGACGGATGGAGCGCTGGGGCTATGTCGAGGCCATCATCGATGAAAGGGCGCTCTATCGCGCCGCGCGCCTCTTGGAGGCGGGCAGCGAAACGCCGGAACTGACGAAGGATCATCGCTACGTCGACGTTCACCTCGCGATCAGGGATATCTCCGAGCAGGAGCGGATCCAGGATGCGTTCTTCGGCGACGACGCGCTTTTCCGCAAGGCACCGGTGACGCGTCGGCTGGATCTGGCGGGTGGCGCTTGGGAGCTCGCAGCCATGCCGGTTGGCGAGTGGGACCAGCTTCCCGAAAACATCGATGCCATTCGCTTGGCGATCGCCGCCGCTGTCGCAATCGTGGTAATCCCGATCCTCTTGACCGGCGGGCTCTTCAACGAACGGCAGCGCAACATTGCCAAGCTGAAAGCGCGGGAAGGGGAGGTGATGACGCTCTCCCACCGGCTGAACCTCGCGCTCGACGCGTCCAAGATCGGCGTCTGGGAGATCGACGTCGAAACGCAGCAGCGCTCCTGGGACGATCGCATGTTCCACCTGCATGGGCTGGAGGTCCATCTGGAGGAACCGACCTATGAGGAGTGGCGCGCAACAGTGCATCCGGAGGACATCGGCATCGCCGCCAACGCGCTGTTCCGCAGCCTGGACGACGGCCTGGAATATCGCTCGCAATACCGGGTCGTGCTGTCTGACGGAACTTTGCGCCACATCCGCAACGTCGGATCCAGCCACCGCGGCGCCGATGGGCGCGCAAAGGTCACCGGCATCAGTTGGGACGTCACAGACGACGTTATGAAGACCGAGCGGCTGACTGCGGCCAAGGCCCAGGTCGATCAACAGAACCTCGAGCTCGAACAGGCACTGAAAGGTCTTTACGAGCGTGAGCAGGATCTTGAACTGCTTTCACGCCGGCTCGACCTGGCACTCGATTCCTATCGATGCGGCATGTGGGAGGCGGACCTCGATAGCGGACTGACCTATTGGGACGACCGCATGCACCAGCTCTACGGCCTCGTCTACACCGATGGGACCACCAACGAGGAGACATGGCTCACCGCGCTTCATCCCGATGATCGGGCGCCGGCGCTGGACGCGGTCAACCGCGCAATCGCGGCGGACGAGACCTATGTGCACCAGGCGCGCGTGTTTCTGCCGGCTGGCGGCGTCCGCCACATCCGGTCGGTCGGCAAGCTTCATGTGGCGCCGGATGGTGCACGCAAATTCGTCGGCATGGCGCTCGACGTCACCGAAGACGTGCTGATGACCGAGCAGTTGCGGGCAGCCAAGGCGATGGCGGATGCGAAGAACGCCGAGCTGGAGCAGGCGCGGGTACGGATCGAGCACAACGCCCTGCACGATCCCCTGACCGGTCTTGGAAATCGCCGCATGCTCGACAAGGCGCTGGAGCGGCTGGCGAGGGCCGGTGATCTCGAGGATATCGCCATCCTCCATATCGATCTCGACCGTTTCAAGCAGATCAATGACACGCTCGGCCACGCAGCCGGGGACGCCATGCTGATCCACGCTTCCGAAATCCTCCGGGCAAATATCCGGCCCGGCGATATCATCGCCCGCATCGGTGGTGATGAGTTCGTGGTCGCGGTCACCGGTGCGCCGGGCGAGGCGGCGCTGGCGGTGCGCTGTGACCGGATCATCGCCGCGATGCGCCAGCCGGTCGATTACAACGGTTTTCCCTGCCGCTTCGGTGTCAGCATCGGTGTGGCGGTGGGCCGTGGCGCGGAGATCGATGCGCGCAAGCTGCTCGTCAATGCCGATATCGCGCTCTACCGGGCCAAGGAGGCGGGCCGTAATCGTTATCAGTTCTTCACCGAGGTGTTGCAGGCCGAAGTGGTGACGGCCAAGCGGATCGCCGACGAGATCCTCGAAGGCATCGAACGGGACGAGTTCGAACCCTGGTATCAGCCACAGTTCGACGCGACCACGCTTGCGCTGTGCGGGGTGGAGGCGCTGGTGCGTTGGAACCACCCGCGTGAGGGCATCCTGACGCCGGATCGTTTCCTTGGCATCGCGGAGGAATTGAATGTCATGGCGGCGCTTGATCGCCTCGTGCTGGAGAAATCGCTGATCGACCACATGCGCTGGGCGGCCGCCGGCCTCAGAGTTCCCAAGATCTCCGTCAACGTTTCGGCGAAGCGGCTTCAGGAGGATGATCTGCTGTCCTCGCTCGAAGGCTTGAGCATCGCGCCCGGCCAGATCTGTTTCGAACTGGTGGAATCGATCTTCCTCGACGAGAGCGACGACATCGTTGCCACCAACATCGAAGGTATCAAGAAACTCGGCATCGATATCGAGCTCGATGACTTCGGCACCGGTCATACCTCGATCGTCAGCCTGCTGAAGATCAAGCCGAAGCGGCTGAAGATCGATCGGCAGCTCGTCGTTCCGGTTCTGAGCGCGCGGCGGGAGCAGGCCCTGGTCCGTTCGATCATCGAGATCGCCCGCTCGCTCAACATCGAGACCGTTGCCGAAGGTGTCGAGACGATGGCACATGCGGAGATGCTCGGCATCCTCGGCTGCGACGTCCTGCAGGGCTATGCCTTCTCCCGGCCGTTGAGCGCGGAGAAGTTCCTCGCCTTTGCGACCGACCGCGGCCTGCGCCTGGCATCGTGACGAAGCGACGGCGGCAGGCGCAAAAGTCTTTCCCCGTCCCCGGCTTTCCACTAAGAGAGGGCATCCGTGTACGAAAAACGTACGGCCGTTGCTTGCTTAAGGTCCGGTAGCCTTCATGTCGCATAACACTTTCGGTCACCTCTTCCGCGTCACCACCTGGGGCGAAAGCCACGGCCCGGCGCTTGGCTGCGTGGTGGATGGTTGCCCGCCCGGCGTCCGTTTCACGCTCGCCGAACTTCAGGCCTGGCTCGACAAGCGCAAGCCCGGGCAGTCGCGTTTCGTGACGCAGCGCCGCGAGGATGATCTCGTCAAGGTGCTCTCCGGCGTGATGTTCGACGAGGACGGCGAGACGATGATCTCGACCGGGACGCCGATCTCCATGCTGATCGAGAACACCGACCAGCGTTCGAAGGACTATTCCGAGATCGCCAAGCGTTACCGTCCTGGCCACGCCGACTACACCTATGATCTGAAATACGGCATCCGCGACTATCGCGGCGGCGGCCGTTCCTCGGCGCGCGAGACCGCGGCGCGCGTTGCCGCCGGCGGCATCGCCCGCAAGGTCGTTCCGGGGCTCGTCGTGCGCGGCGCCCTCGTCCAGATCGGCAAGCACAAGATCAACCGGGCCAACTGGGATTGGGCCGAGGTGGGCAACAACCCCTTCTTCGCGCCGGATCCGGAGATCGTGCCGGTTTGGGAGGAATATCTCGACGGCATCCGCAAGGCCGGCTCCTCGATCGGCGCCGTCGTCGAAGTGGTCGCCGAGGGCGTGCCCGCCGGCATCGGCGCGCCGATCTATGCCAAGCTCGATCAGGACATTGCCTCCAACCTGATGTCGATCAACGCCGTCAAAGGCGTCGAGATCGGCAACGGCTTCGGTGCGGCCGAGATCACCGGTGAGGAGAACGCCGACGAGATGCGCATCGGCGTCGACGGCAAGCCGGTCTTCCTCTCCAATCATGCCGGCGGTATTCTCGGCGGCATCGCCACCGGCGAACCCGTGATCGCGCGTTTTGCCATCAAGCCGACGTCGTCGATCCTCACCGAGCGCCGCTCGGTCGACAGCGATGGCAAAGAAGTCGATGTCCGCACCAAGGGCCGCCACGACCCCTGCGTCGGCATCCGCGCCGTGCCGATCGGCGAGGCGATGCTTGCCTGCACGATCGCCGATCACTACCTGCGTGACCGCGGCCAGACCGGCCGGCTTACTGCATAATTCCTTAAATCGGAATCGATTTAAGGACAAAATTATGCAGCAACTTAAAGTGTTACAGCGACCTTTGCTCGTCTACGAGACGCGCGGCGCTGTAAGTAATTCGCCCTCTATTTCGGGAAGAGCACCATGTCCTATGACCAGAAGCGTGTCGTCGACGCCATCCGCGCCTTCGAGGCCGGCGAAATCGTTGTCGTGACCGATGATGACGGCCGCGAGAACGAGGGCGATTTGATCGTCGCCGCGGTGCATTGCACGCCGGAGAAGATGGCCTTCATCGTGCGCCACACGTCGGGCATCGTCTGCACGCCGATGCCGCGCGAGGAGGCGAAACGCCTCAACCTCAATGCCATGGTTGCTGAAAACGATTCTGCCCATACGACGGCCTTCACCGTCTCGGTCGATTTCAAGCACGGCACCACGACCGGCATTTCCGCCGATGACCGTACGTTGACGGTGCGCAACCTCGCCAACCCCAATGTCGGGCCGACGGACTTCGTTCGCCCGGGCCACATCTTCCCGCTGGTCGCCCGCGAAGGCGGCGTTCTGATGCGCTCCGGTCACACCGAAGCCGCCGTCGACCTCTGCAAGCTCGCAAGCCTGCCGCCGATCGGCGTCATCTGCGAACTCGTCAACGATGACGGCACCGTCATGCGCGGACCGCAGGTCGCGAGCTTTGCCGAGACCCATGGGCTGAAACAGGTTTCGGTCGCCGACCTCATCGCCTACCGCCAGCGCAAGGAAACGCTGATCGAGCAGGGCGGATCCTTCGATATCGAAACCCCCTACGGTGCGGCCAAGGGTCATTCCTATTCGCTGCCCTGGGATCCGATGCAGCATCTTGCCGTCGTCTTCGGCGATATTCGCGACGGCGTCGATATCCCGGTCCGGCTGCACCTCGAAAATGTCGGCGCCGACGTGTTCGGCAAGGACTGCCAGATCGATCGCGTCATGAAGCGCATTGCCGACGAGGGCAGGGGGGTCATCGTCTACCTGCGCGAAGGCTCGGTCGGCGTCGGCGTGTCGCAAACGGCCCGCAAGGGCAAACACGATCGTGAAGCACATGACGAGGCGCAGGCGCGCGAGAACGAATGGCTGGAAATCGGCCTCGGCGCCCAGATCCTGAAAGATCTCGGCATCAGCTCTATCCGCCTTCTTGCCTCCCGGGAGCGCCACTATGTCGGCCTCGAAGGCTTCGGCATCAAGATCGCCGGAACCGACATCATCTAAAGCACGACGTCTCTGAATACGACAAAGCCCGGATCGTGGATCCGGGCTTTGTCGTTTGTGCCGGCGCCTGCCAATAAAAAAGCCGCGCTCGAAGCGCGGCCCTGTGTCTTGTTTGTGTGGGGTCCGGCGACCGGTCAGGGCAACGCGTCGTAGCCTTCGCCGAAGCCCTTGAGATCGACCGGGATGCCGATGCCTTCTTCCGGCGACTGGAAGACGATGAAGGTCGCCGTCGCGCCGGAGCGGAAGGTCTTCAGCAATTCATCTTCAAGCACGACTTCCGCATAGCAGCCGTCGGAGAAGCAGCGCACGAAGTAGGCGCGGCCGATATCCTTGCCGTCGACGTTGAGGCCGAGGCCGTTTGGCAGCAGCACGCCGAGCGGAGCGAGCACGCGCAGGATCTTCGCCTTGCGGTCCGCCGTCTTCAGCACGACCACCGACAGGCCGACTTCCGGCCGGTCCTCGGCAATGACGTTCTGCATCAGCGCGCACTGGTCGGTGGATGCGCCTGCCGGCTGATCGCAAACGATCGACCACGCGCCGTGGTTGGACTTGACCGTGCCGGGTGTTCCGGCGGGCTGCTGGGCCAGGCTCTGAGCGGGGAGAGCGAGAACGGCAAGGCCGAAGGCGGCGAAGGCCGACAGTCGCGAAAAGAGGGGCAGGCCCATGTAAACCTCAAAACGTCGAATCATCAGGGCTATTCTTGAAGCGCGCGGGAATAAATGAAAAGCCCTGCGGGGCACATTCCAGCGTCATATGGCGGAAATTGGGCGGGTTAACGCCCTATCCCGTGTGTTGCCGCGCGAACCGCGTGCGATCGCGCCTTTAGGGGCGCGGAAGACGTCATATAAGTCGATTCGTGACGGCTTCTAAGGGGTGCCTGTGTGAAAAGATGCGTTTGTGCAAAAATGCCGCATGGGGTTGATTGGTCAGATGTTGCGGCATCGGACAAACTGTGGTTTGAAGCGCAGCAGTATCGCAGGGATTCTGCGTTCCGGTTTGATCCTGATCAAGCGCATTGGGGAGACATATTGTGAAAAACAAGGCTTATGCAGTTCTGGCAGCGCTTGCCTGTCTGCTTTTTGCTTCGAGCGCCTTTGCTGACAAGCCTGTCGATTGGCAGACAAACTTTCAGTCGGCCGCTACGGGCATCATGGAAGAAATCACGTGGTTTGAACATTATACCCTGTGGTTCATCATTCCGATCACCCTCTTCGTTCTCCTCCTGCTGATCATCGTCGTGGTCAAGTTCCGCGAGAGTGCTAACCCGGTTCCCTCCAAGACCAGCCACAACACCGCCATCGAAGTCGTCTGGACCGTCGGTCCGGTCATCGTGCTTCTTTTCCTCGCCATTCCGTCCTTCCAGCTCCTGACCGCGCAGCTCACGCCGCCGGCCAATCCGGACCTGACGGTCAAGGCGACCGGCAACCAGTGGTACTGGTCCTATGAATATGAAGTCGGCGAAAGCCCGCTCTCCTTCGACAGCCTGCTGGTGAAGGATGAAGATCGCGCCGCCCTCGGCAAGGAAGACAAGAAGGAATATCCGCGCCTGCTCGCCGTCGACAACGAAGTTGTCATTCCGGTCGGCAAGACGGTTCGTGTCCTCGTCACCGCCGCCGACGTGATCCATGCCTTCGCAATGCCTGCCTTCGGCGTGAAGATCGATGCCGTTCCCGGCCGCCTGAACGAAACCTGGTTCAAGGCTGACCGCGAAGGTCTGTACTACGGCCAGTGTTCCGAGCTCTGCGGCAAGGATCACGCCTATATGCCGATCGCGATCCGCGTTGTTTCGCAGGAAAAATACGACACCTGGCTCGCAGCCGCCGCTACCAATCTCGGCGATGCGAACAAGGCGCTCATGGCGTCCATCGATGCGGCCAAGACCGTCGACGTCGCCGCAAACGCCGCACAGTAATCGGAAGGGGAGCTCGACCCATGGCTGGAACAGCCGTTCATCACGATCAACGCCATGATCACTCCGATCATGGCCACGCAGACCATGCGCATAAGCCTCTGAGCTTCTTTCAGCGCTGGTTCCTGTCGACCAACCACAAGGACATCGGCACGCTGTACCTGATCTTCGCGATTTTCGCGGGCATCATCGGCGGCACGCTCTCGGTGTTCATGCGCGCCGAACTGCAGGAGCCGGGCATCCAGATCTTCCACGGTCTGGCGCAGATGGTCTACGGCTTCGAGGGTGATGCTGCCATCGACGGCGGCAAGCACATGTTCAACGTGTTCACGACCGCGCACGCGCTCATCATGATCTTCTTCATGGTCATGCCCGCGCTGATCGGCGGCTTCGCCAACTGGATGGTTCCGATCATGATCGGTGCGCCGGACATGGCGTTCCCGCGCATGAACAACATCTCCTTCTGGCTGATCATCCCGGCCTTCCTGCTGGTGCTCCTGTCGATGTTCGTCGAGGGACCGGCCGGTGCCTATGGTGCAGGCGGCGGGTGGACGATCTATCCGCCATTCTCGACATCGGGCATGCCCGGGCCGGCCATGGATTTCGTGATCCTCGGCCTGCACATCGCCGGCGCATCCTCGATCCTCGGTGCGATCAACTTCATCACCACGATCCTGAACATGCGCGCTCCGGGCATGACGCTGCACAAGATGCCGCTCTTTGCCTGGTCGGTTCTGATCACCGCCTTCCTGCTGCTGCTCTCGCTGCCGGTTCTGGCAGGCGGCATCACCATGCTGCTCACCGACCGCAACTTCGGCACGGCCTTCTTCGCGCCTGAAGGCGGCGGCGACCCGATCCTGTTCCAGCACCTGTTCTGGTTCTTCGGTCACCCGGAAGTGTACATCCTGATCCTGCCGGGCTTCGGCATCGTCAGCCACATCGTTTCCACCTTCTCGCGCAAGCCGATCTTCGGCTACCTCGGCATGGCCTACGCCATGGTCGCGATCGGCGCTGTCGGCTTCATCGTGTGGGCGCACCACATGTACACCGTCGGCATGTCGCTCGACACGCAGCGCTACTTCGTCTTCGCGACGATGGTTATCGCTGTTCCGACCGGCGTTAAGATCTTCTCGTGGATCGCGACGATGTGGGGTGGTTCGATCCGCTTCACGACCCCGATGGTCTGGGCGATCGGCTTCATCTTCCTGTTCACCGTCGGTGGCGTCACGGGCGTTCAGCTCGCCAACGCCGGCCTCGACCGTTCGCTGCACGACACCTACTACGTGGTTGCTCACTTCCACTACGTTCTGTCGCTCGGCGCCGTGTTCGCGATCTTCGCGGCCTGGTACTACTGGTTCCCGAAGATGACCGGCTACATGTACTCCGAGTTCGTCGGCAAGCTGCACTTCTGGGTCATGTTCATTGGCGTGAACCTGATCTTCTTCCCGCAGCACTTCCTCGGCCTCGCCGGCATGCCGCGCCGCTACATCGACTATCCCGACGCCTATGCCGGCTGGAACATGGTTTCGTCCTACGGCTCCTACATCGCAGCCGTCGGCGTGCTGATCTTCCTCTTCGGCGTCTTCGAAGCCTTCGCCAAGAAGCGCGTCGCAGGCGACAACCCGTGGGGCGAGGGCGCGAACACTCTGGAATGGCAGCTGTCTTCGCCGCCGCCGTTCCACCAGTGGGAGCAGCTCCCGCGCATCAAGTGACGGGCAACGAACAGAAGCCGCCGGTTCCGGCGGCTTCACCCCGCCGGGAAACCGGCGACACACGGCCATTGCGGCCGGGACTTGCACAGGGACACGACATGACGGTCATCGACAATCACGAAGCAGTCGGCATGGAAGGCGTTGCGCGCCTGTCCGAAGCCTCTGCGCGCGATTATTTCGAGCTTCTGAAGCCACGTGTCATGTCCCTCGTCGTCTTTACGGCACTCGCCGGGCTGGTGCTCGCGCCGGGCCACATCAATCCCTTCATCGGCTTCATCGCTATTCTCTGCATCGCCGTCGGCGCCGGCGCCTCCGGTGCGCTGAACATGTGGTATGACGCCGATATCGACGCAGTCATGAGCCGTACCGCCAAGCGCCCGATCCCGGCAGGCAAGATCCTGCCGCAGGAAGCGCTGGCTTTCGGTCTGACGCTCTCCGCCTTTTCCGTGATCATCCTCGGGCTCGCCGTCAATTGGCTCGCAGCCGGGTTGCTCGCCTTCACAATCTTCTTCTACGTGGTCATCTACACGATGTGGCTGAAGCGCTCGACGCCGCAGAACATCGTCATCGGCGGTGCGGCCGGTGCTTTCCCGCCGATGATCGGCTGGGCCTGCGTCACCGGCGCCGTATCGATCGAAAGCATCGTTCTCTTCCTGATCACCTTCCTGTGGACGCCAGCCCATTTCTGGGCGCTTGCCCTCTTCAAGATGGGCGACTATGGCGCCGTCGGCGTGCCGATGATGCCGAATGTCTGCGGCCAGGCGACCACCAAGAAGCAGATCGTCATCTATGCCGTGCTGACCGCGCTCATCGGTATCTGTCCCACCTTGCTCGGTTTCGCGAGCATCGGTTACGGCCTCGTGGCAGCGGCACTCGGTCTCGGCTTCATCTGGTATTCGATCGGCGTGCTGCGCATGCCTGAGACGGATGAGCGCATGCTGCCCGCCAAGAAGCTGTTTGCCTTCTCGATCATGTATCTGTTCGTGATCTTCTCCGCCCTGATGGCGGATCACCTAATCGTCAATATCTGGCTGCACGCCGGGAGTATTGCCTGATGGAAACCGTCAAGCTCACTGATGCCCAGAAGAAATCGCGCCGCGGTCGCAACATCGCGCTCGGCTTCGTCCTCTTCGGGCTTGTCGTCCTGTTCTACATCGTCACGCTGATCAAGTTCGGCAACGGCATGGTCAACTGAGGCGGGACGGCATGACGAATTCATCGGAAACCACGCCCAAACAGCGCTCGAACCGCGTCGTCGTCGGCACTTGCCTTGCCTTCGTCGCCGGCATGGTCGGCATGGCCTATGCCGCCGTGCCGCTCTACGACATGTTCTGCCGCGTCACCGGCTATAACGGTACGACGCAGCGCGTCGAGCAGGCTTCGGACGTGATCCTGGACGAGAAGGTGAGGGTCACCTTCGACGCGAACACCTCGGGCGGTCTGCCCTGGGAGTTCAAGCCGGTCCAGCGCGACATCGATATCCGCATCGGCGAAACTGTGCAGGTGATGTACCGGGCGAAGAACCTGTCGTCGAAGCCGACGACGGGCCAGGCGACCTTCAATGTCACGCCGATGCAGGCCGGTGCCTATTTCAACAAGGTACAGTGCTTCTGCTTCACCGAGACGACGCTACAGCCGGGAGAGGAGATGGAGATGCCGGTGGTATTCTTCGTCGATCCGGAGATCGTCAAGGCGGTGGAGACCAAGGACATCAAGACGTTGACGCTTTCCTACACCTTCTACCCGCGCGAACCGTCGAAACCGGTGGCGCAGGTGAAGACGGAAGAGAACAAACTTTGACTGGAGGTCCTTTTCGGCTATGCCGGAAGGGCGACAAGAGAGAGACATTTCGGGGATTACTGACATGGCCGGTGCGCATCAGAAGAATCACGACTACCACATCATCGACCCGAGCCCCTGGCCGTTGCTTGCCTCGATCGGCGCCTTCGTCATGGCGTTCGGCGGCATCTGCTACATGCGCTACCTCGCGGGCAGCTCGCTGAAGATCTTCGGCCTCGAGCTCGCCAACGTCTGGATCCTGCTCGCCGGTCTGATCATCGTTCTCTACACCATGTTCGGCTGGTGGTCGGACACGGTGAAGGAAGCGCATGAAGGCCACCACACCCGTGTCGTGTCGCTGCACCTGCGCTACGGCATGATCATGTTCATCGCTTCGGAAGTGATGTTCTTCGTGGCCTGGTTCTGGGCCTTCTTCGATGCGAGCCTGTTCCCGGGCGAAGCCATCCAGGCAACCCGCGCCACCTTCACCGGCGGCGTCTGGCCGCCGAAGGGTATCGAAGTGCTCGATCCGTGGCACCTGCCGCTCTACAACACCGTCATCCTGCTGCTTTCGGGCACGACGGTCACCTGGGCACACCACGCGCTCCTGCACAACGACCGCAAGGGCCTGATCTCGGGCCTGATGCTGACGGTCGCGCTCGGCGTGCTGTTCTCCTTCGTTCAGGGCTACGAATACGCCCACGCTCCGTTCGCCTTCAAGGACTCGATCTACGGCGCGACCTTCTTCATGGCGACCGGCTTCCACGGCTTCCACGTTCTGGTCGGCACGATCTTCCTGCTCGTCTGCCTCATCCGTGCCCTGCGCGGCGATTTCACGCCCAAGCAGCACTTCGGCTTCGAAGCGGCTGCCTGGTACTGGCACTTCGTTGACGTCGTCTGGCTCTTCCTCTTCTTCTCCATCTACATCTGGGGCAGCTGGGGTGCGCCGATCGCTCACGGCTGATAGCGCGAGCATCTCGATCTTTATGAACAGGGCGGTTGCAGCCATGCAGCCGCCTTGTTCTTTTGGTGGCTTGTGATGATGGCAACGCGACGGGGGTGCGAAATGCGGGTTGCGTCGATCATGGTCATGGCGGTGCTGGCCGGCTCCGTCTCGGCTGCGGCGGCCGACGTTGCGGATAGGGTCGTCGTCCACAAGGAACGGCGGCTCTTGCAGCTCTTCCACGGTGGCCAGTTGATCCGCGAATATGCGGTCGCGCTCGGCGGAAACCCCGTTGGTCACAAGCGGCAGGAAGGCGACGAGAGGACGCCGGAAGGGCTCTATCTCCTCGATTGGCGCAATCCGGGAAGCGGCTACTACAAGTCCATCCACGTCTCCTATCCGGCGCCGGAAGATACCAAGGCCGCGGTCGCAAATGGGGTCGATCCCGGCGGCATGATCATGATCCATGGCCAGCCCAATTATTTCGGTTGGCTGGCGTTTTTGACGCAGCGCTTCGATTGGACGAATGGCTGCATTGCCGTTACCAATGCCGAAATGGAAGAAATCTGGACGATGGTCCCCAACAACACGCCAATCGAGATCAAGCCGTGAGCGAAGACAAGGCACATTTCCCGCCGGTGGACCCGGTGATGACAGGGATCAAGGGGCTTTGCCCGCGCTGCGGCCAGGGCAGGCTGTTCGACGGCTTCCTCAAGGTCAAACCGGCCTGCACAAGCTGCGACCTGGACTATCGCTTTGCCGATGCCGGCGATGGCCCGGTGGTCTTTGTCATCCTGATCGTCGGCTTCGTCGTCGTTGGCGCGGCGCTTTGGGCGGAGGTCAACTTCAACCCACCGCTGTGGCTGCATTTCCTGTTGTGGATCCCGCTCGCGACCATCCTCAGCCTCGGGCTGACACGCATTCTGAAGGGCGTCCTGATCAACCTGCAGTACCGCAACAATGCGCGCCCGGGCGAAATCGACCGTGGCTGAGATCGAAGTCAAGAAGCGCGGCCTCCTCGGACGCCTCGGCGCCTTCCTATTGCTCGCCGTCGCCTTCGCCATCCTTATCTCGCTCGGCACCTGGCAGATGCAGCGGCTGCACTGGAAGGAAGGCCTGCTGACCGCGATCCAGGAGCGTCGGTCGGCGCCTCCGGTGTCGCTTGGCGACATCGAGAAGATGCTCGCAGATGGGGTGGACATCGATTACCGCACCGTCACGGTTACAGGCACCTTCGATCACAGCAAGGAGCGGCATTTCTTCGCGACCTTTAACGGCCGCACCGGCTATTACGTCTTCACGCCACTGACGCTCGACGATGGCCGCGTGCTCTTCGTCAATCGCGGCTTCGTGCCCTTCGAACAGAAAGAATCGTCGACCCGTCTCGCGGGCGAGCTTCCGGCCTTCGTAGGTGTCCACGGTCTTGCAAGACCGAAGCTCACCGAAAAGCCGTCGTCGCTCGTTCCGGACAATGATCTCGCCAAGAACATCTTCTACTGGAAGGATCTCGACACGATGGCGTCGTCGGTCGGGCTTCCGGCCGACAAGGTGCTGCCGCTGTTCGTCGATGCCGATGCGACACTCAACCCTGGCGGTCTGCCGATCGGCGGCGTTACCCAGTTCGACCTGCCCAACAACCATCTGCAATACGCCCTGACTTGGTATGGGCTGGCGGCAGCTTTGGTGCTGGTCAGCGGCATTTACGTGGCGCGCCGCGGGCGATAGCCCGGACGGCGCCGCCGTGCTAACCCTGCTGAAGGGATCGACAGCGGGGAACAAGGATGGCGATTATCGCGAACACTCTGATTGCGTTGACGGGTTTGCTGCATGTCGGCTTTCTCGTGCTCGAGATGTTCCTGTGGACAGGACCTCGGGGGAGGGCTGTCTTCCGCATGACACCGGAGCAAGCGGAGACAACACTTGTCCTTGCGGCGAACCAGGGTCTCTACAATGGTTTTCTC
This sequence comes from Ensifer sp. Root278, assembly GCF_001429285.1. Classification (GTDB taxonomy): domain Bacteria; phylum Pseudomonadota; class Alphaproteobacteria; order Rhizobiales; family Rhizobiaceae; genus Ensifer. The sequence goes on along the minus strand of NZ_LMJJ01000012.1, from coordinate 177,524 downwards.
GCGGCCGGCCTGTTCTGGTCGTTGATCCAGTCGGAACCGTCCTTTGCCTTCGAGCTGAAGGTGTTCTTCCTTGTGTGCGTGATCGTTGCCGCTATATATGGCGCGTGGTCGGTCAAGCCGCGCATCCTCTTAATCCAGGGCGGCCCGGCGATCGCAGCGCTTGTTTTCCTTCTATTGGCATTCTGATCCATGGCATCATCAGCGGCAGCAAAATCCCCGATCACCATTCGCCTCTGCGGGCCGCGCGGTTTTTGCGCCGGCGTCGACCGGGCGATCCAGATCGTCGTCCTGGCGCTGAAGGAGTTCGGCGCGCCCGTCTATGTCCGCCACGAGATCGTGCACAATCGCTATGTCGTCGAGGGCCTTGAGGCCAAGGGCGCGATCTTCGTCGAAGAGCTCGACGAGATCCCGCCGGAGCACCGCAAGCAGCCGGTGGTCTTCTCGGCCCATGGCGTGCCGAAATCGGTGCCTGCGGATGCTGACGCCCGCAATCTCTTCTATCTCGACGCCACCTGCCCGCTGGTCTCCAAGGTCCACAAGCAGGCGATGCGCCATCACCGCCTCGGTCGGCACGTCGTGCTGATCGGCCATGCCGGTCATCCGGAGGTGATCGGCACCATGGGGCAGTTGCCGGAAGGCGCCGTGTCGCTCGTCGAAACGGTCGAAGATGCCGACGTCTACCAGCCGCCGGACCCGGACAATCTCGGCTTCGTCACCCAGACGACGCTGTCGGTCGACGATACGGCCGGCGTCATCAAGCGGCTGCACGAGCGCTTTCCGAACCTGACGGCGCCTGCTGCAGATTCGATCTGTTACGCCACCACCAACCGTCAGGAGGCGGTGAAGCAGGCAGCGCCGGGCTGCGACCTGTTCCTCGTCGTCGGCGCGCCCAACTCTTCCAATTCCAAGCGACTGGTCGAAGTGGCGCTGCGGGCCGGCGCGAAGAAGTCCGTGCTGGTGCAGCGTGCATCGGAAATCGACTGGGATGCGATGGGCGATATCTCGACGGTAGGTCTGTCGGCCGGCGCCTCGGCGCCCGAAGTGATCGTCAACGAGATCATCGAGGCATTCCGCGAACGTTACGACGCGAAGGTGGAACTTGCCGATACGGTCGAGGAAAACGAAAACTTCCTCGTCAACCGCGAGATCCGCCATGTGCCGCTGACATCAGCCGATATGGCCTTCGTCAACGGCGAATAATCACATTTCTTGCCCGCATTTCTTGAGAGTGGAAGCCCTTGGCAGTTTACACCGATATCACGGAAGACGATCTCTCCCGTTTTCTCACCGCCTATGACGTCGGCCAGCTGACCTCCTACAAGGGGATCGCCGAGGGCGTCGAGAATTCCAATTTCCTGATGCACACGACCAAGGGCTCCTACATTCTCACGCTTTACGAAAAGCGGGTGAACGCCGATGACCTGCCATTCTTCCTGGGATTGATGCACCATCTGGCCGACCGCGGCCTGTCCTGCCCGCTACCGCTGCCGCGGGCCGATGGCAAGCTGCTCGGTGAGCTCTCCGGCCGCCCCGCCGCCGTCATCTCCTTCCTCGAGGGCATGTGGCTGAGGAAGCCCGAGGCAAAACACTGCCACGAGGTCGGCAAGGCGCTTGCCGCCATGCATCTTGCCGGCGAAGGCTTCGCGCTGAAGCGCACCAATGCGCTTTCGGTTGGCGGCTGGCGGCCACTCTGGGTCAATTCCGAGGCGCGCGCCGACGAGGTGCAGTCGGGTCTCAAGGACGAGATATCGGCGGAACTCGAGCATCTGGAACGTCATTGGCCGCAGTCCTTGCCGGATGGCGTCATCCACGCCGATCTCTTCCCGGACAATGTCTTCTTCCTCGGCGACCAGCTTTCCGGCCTGATCGACTTCTACTTCGCCTGCAACGACTATCTCGCCTATGACGTTGCCGTTTGCCTGAATTCCTGGTGCTTCGAGAAAAACGGCTCCTACAACATCACCAAGGGCATGGCGATGCTTTCGGGCTACGAGAGCGTGCGCAAGCTGACGCCGGCGGAGGTCGACGCCCTGCCGCTGCTCTGCCGCGGCTCGGCGCTGCGCTTCTTCCTGACGCGGCTCTATGATTGGCTGATGACGCCTGCCGGCGCGCTCGTGGTCAAGAAAGATCCGCTCGAATATCTGACGAAGATCCGCTTCCACCGCGCCATCGCTTCGAGCGCTGAATACGGCCTGAGACGCGAAGAGGGCCGGGCATGAAACACGTCGACATCTTCACGGACGGCGCCTGCTCCGGCAATCCGGGGCCGGGCGGCTGGGGCGCCGTGCTGCGCTACGGCGAGGTGGAAAAGGAACTCTCCGGCGGCGAAGCCGAGACAACCAACAACCGCATGGAATTGTTGGCGGCGATCTCGGCGCTCGATGCGCTGAAGAGCGCCTGCGAGGTCGATCTGCATACCGACAGCAAATATGTGATGGACGGCATCTCCAAGTGGATCCACGGCTGGAAGAAGAACGGCTGGAAAACCGCGGACAAGAAGCCGGTGAAGAATGGCGAACTCTGGCAGGCGCTGGACGAAGCCAACCGCCGACACAAGGTGACCTGGCATTGGGTCAAGGGCCACGCCGGCCATCCGGAAAACGAGCGCGCCGACGAGCTCGCCCGCAAGGGCATGGAACCCTACAAGAAGGGGCGCCGTCCGGACTCTCTTCTCGTGAAATGAAAAACGGGCCCGTTGAGGCCCGTTTCCATTTGCACATACTTCTGCGCTCAGAGCTGCTCGAGCATCGCCGCAGCGCCGGAAACGGTCGCCTGTCCCGGGCTTTCTTCGAGATTGAGCGACTTCACCACGCCGTCTTCCACCAGCATCGAATAGCGCTTCGAGCGGACGCCAAGCGTGCCGGCCGACAGGTCGATGTCCATGCCGAGTGCCTTGGTGAAAGCGGCGTTCCAGTCGGAAAGGAAGTGGATTTTGCCCATGCCGCCGGATGCGGTTGCCCAGGCACCCATCACATGCAGGTCGTTGACCGAGACGACGGCGATATCGTCGATGCCGCGGGCAAGGATCGCGTCGCGGTTTTCGAGGTAACCTGGCAGATGGTTGAGCGAGCAGGTGGGCGTGAAGGCACCTGGAACGGCGAAGAGCACGACGCGCTTGCCCGCGAAGAGCTGATCGGTGGTGACCTCCACCGGACCGTCGGCGGTTTTTTCCTTGAAGGTTGCGGCTGGCAGTTTGTCTCCGACGGCAATGGTCACGGCACTCTCCTTGCGTTGCTTGCGTCTTCGCTTCTCCGCACTCGTCGGAGAACTCGGCGGACTATAGATGCGGCCTAGTCAAAGGCAAGGGTCGTCTCCATGCTGCGGCCCTTGGCCCGTATGGTGACAACGATCGGCTTGCCCTTGAGTTCCCTGTCCTTGCCGGAGAGGCGAACCGGGACGGCTGCGCTGAGGCCCGCCTCGCCCTCGATCGCGATCTCGGGCTTGCCGAAAGAAACGCCGGAGGGGCCGGCCAAGAACAGCTCCGGATGGTCCGCGCCATCAGGCAAGTGCACGGAGAGGTGCAGCACGGTTTTTGCCGCATCATAGCGGCTCGCCGTGACGGCAAAGTCCTTGGACGGCGCTTCCGGCAGGGCGGCAACGGCGTCATCGATGCGCGCGCTGTCGAGCGGATTGTCGAAGTCGCCCTGCTTCAGCGCCAGCGTCAACTCGCCCTGGACCGGGATGCAGATGTCTTCGCAGATGCCGAGAAACACCGAGGCGCGAATGGTCACGTCGCCCGTGCCCTGGACGCGCTTCAGCGTCAGCGGGAAAGCGACCGACTTGTCGTAGCCGACGTAGCGCACCACGCCATCGTCGAACGTCTTCGGCACGGGGAAGCCGACCTTCTCGAGTACGACGCCGCTCGCCGGATCGATCGTCACCTGCGGAGGGATGCCGCTTGCGCCGGGCTCGCGCCAATAGGTCTTCCAGCCAGCGTTAAGCTTGACTTCGAGCGTTGCGGGGATCGTACCATCCTGCCTGGGTTGGGCTGCGACGAGGCGGATCATGCCGCCTGGAGAGGTCACCCAGTCGCTGGTGGCCGCCTGTGCAGCGACGGTAAGAAAAAAAGCGGCGATGAGGCTTGCCGCGCCAATGAACTGGGCCATGTTCTGATGTGTGGAGCGCTGGATCATGTCGGAAGCAATATCGCTTTTGCCGATGCTGCTCCAGACGCTGCGAAGAGAGCAACGATCATAATCGCTTGATCGGACACGGCGAAGTGAACGTCGTGCGTGCAATATTTCCCGGCCGCGACGCTGAGGCGCTTTTCATTTCGCGGTGAATTGGTAGGCTGTTCCCATGATGTCGACTCCGATGGCGCAGAAGAGACGGGAGCGAGGTTTCCTTGACGGTCAATTCCTGATCGCCATGCCGGGAATGTTTGATGCCAATTTCGCCCGCACGGTCATCTTCATCTGTGCTCATTCAGACGACGGCGCCATGGGCTTCGTGCTCAATCGGCCTCAACAACTGACCTTTCCGGACGTGTTGCTCCACCTCGATATTCTCGACGAGGAAGAGGCGATCCGGCTTCCGCAGATGACACGGGATTTCCAGATTCAGGCCGGTGGGCCGGTCGAGACTGGGCGCGGCTTTGTGCTGCATTCCGACGACTATCTGAGCGATTCCAGCATTCCGGTCAGCGATGACATCTGCCTGACGGCAACGCTCGATATCGTCCGCGCCATTTCGCGCGGGGAGGGGCCAGTCAGGGCGACGATGATGCTCGGCTATGCCGGCTGGGGTCCGGGGCAACTCGAGGCGGAAATCACCCAGAACGGCTGGCTCACGAGCCCGGCACGCGAGGAACTGATCTTCGACAAGGCGCTGGACGACAAATACGACCGGGCGCTGGCGCTGATGGGCGTGTCGGCCGCGATGCTCTCGGTGGACGCAGGCCACGCCTGATCGCCGTCTTAGCCGGCGTTCTTCAATCATTCATGTTGAAATGAAAAGCCCGCCGGGCTGTAGCCGACGGGCTTATGGCGATTTCGCGCTGAGCGGCGTCGTGTTGCCGAACTCACGCCCGCTTCATCAGCGGAAAGCGCTCCTTCAACAGTCGCTGGATCGATTCCGAGCCGATCGGCGGGCCGAAGAGGAAGCTCTGGCCGTAGTCGCAGCCCATCTGTGAAAGCTGGATTGCATCGTCTTCGGATTCGATACCCTCGGCCACCACCTGCATGTCGAGCTCACGCGCCATGGTGATCACCGAGCGCAGCAGGATGCCGCGTTTGTCGCTCGGGTCGCGCACCAGCGCCTTGTCGATCTTGATCGTGTCGAAGGGGAAGCGGGTGAGGTAGGAAAGCGACGAATGGCCGGTACCGAAGTCGTCGAGTGCCAGTTTCAATCCGGCTTCCTTCAGCTTTTCGAGGACGAGACGGGCTTGCTCGGGATTTTCCATCACGAGCGATTCCGTCAGTTCCATCTTCACTTTACCCGGATCGCAGCGGTTTTTGGTGAGAATTGCGCGGACGTCGTCATAGAGCTCGTTGTTGAGCAGCTGCGCGCTCGAAAGGTTGATCGAGACGAAGATCGGCAGGTCGCCGGTCTGGACTTGCCATTCCGTCAGATCGCTCGTTGCCTTGTCGAAGGCGAACATGCCGAGCTGGTTGATGAGGTCGGAATTCTCGGCAATCGGAATGAACTCGGTCGGCGAGATGTTGCCGCGCTTCGGATGATCCCAGCGCATCAGCGCTTCGAAACCGGCGATCTCCGCATCATTCAGCCGGACGATCGGCTGATAGACCAGCGAGAGCTCCTTGCGTTCGATCGCCCGCTTGAGATCGGCTTCGAGCTGAAGCCGGTCCGATCCAGAAGTACGGAAAGCAGGGCGGAAGGGCTCGACACGGTTGCCGCCTTCCTTCTTTGCCCGGAACATGGCGAGCTCGGCATCGTCGAGCAGGCCTGCTGCGCTTTGCTCCTGGTCGAGCCAGGAGACGAGGCCGATCGAAGCCGTCAGGTTGATTTCGCGGTTGCCGTAGTTGAGCGGCACCATGATCGCCTTGCTCACCGCGTCGGCGAAATCCGCGACCTTGGCGGGATCGCGCTCCGACATCAGGATCAGGCCGAACTGGTCGCCGCCGAGGCGGGCAAGCGTGTCCTGCGGGCGCAGGAGCCGCCGCAACCGTCGCGTCAAGGCGATCAGGATGTTGTCGCCGGCGGCGATGCCCAGGAGATCATTGACCTGCTTGTAGCGGTCGATGTCGATTGCGAGCACCGTCGGGCGCACCGAATTGCTGCCGTCGGCCATCAGCAGGATCGCCTGCAGCCGGTCGAGGAAGACCTGGCGGTTCGGAAGGCCGGTCAGATTGTCGAGCAGCGCGTTGTGCAGCAGACGCTCCACGGAATTGCGCTGTTCGGTGATGTCGATGATAGTGCCGACACAGCGGATGATTTCGCCGTTGGCGCCGAGCACTGGCCGGGCGCGAATGGAAAGCCAGTGATAGTGGCCGTCCTCGGCGCGCACGCGGAATTCATGATTGAGCTTGCCGCGGCGGCGCTCCAGAAGCACGTCGAGCGTCGCCCGGAAGCGGTCGCGGTCATCAGGGTGGAGCCGCGGCAACCAGTTGCGCAAGGGGCCGTGCATGCTGCCGAGCGACAAGCCGAGCTGCGTCGAGATATCGGGCATGGTCACCACGCGGTCGCGGGCGACGTCCCAGTCCCAGACGGTGTCGCCGGAGCCGGTGAGCGCGAGCGACTGGCGTTCGAGATCCGAGAACAGGCCCTGCTGGTAGCCGCTGCCGGCAACCGCATGCTGCATGACGGTGAAGCCGATCAGGAGCACGATGAGGACGAGACCGCCGCCGAGCGCCGGCTGCACGATGTCGTTGGCGAGCTGGCCGGTGACGGTCAGCCACGCGCCGAAGAGCCAGACGAGTATGAGCAGCCAGGCCGGCACCAGAAGGATTGCGCGGTCGTAGCGGTTGAAGCCGAGATAGGCGATCAACACGATCCCGACGGTTGCCGTCAGCGCAAAGGAAAGGCGGGCGATGCCGGACGCAATTGCCGGATCATAGACGGCGACGCCGAAAAGCAGGCCGAGGCCCAGGATCCAGGCGAGTGTGGCGTAACCCAGATGCTGGTGCCAGCGGTTGAGATTGAGATAGGTGAACAGGAAGATCACGAGGCCCGCCGCGAGGAAGACCTCGGTGCCCGCTCGCCATATTCGTTCGTCGCCTGCGGTGACGCTGATGAGCTTCGACAGGAAGCCGAAATCGACGCAGATATAGGCGAGAACCGCCCAGGCGAGCGCCGCCGTTGCCGGCAGCATCGAGGTTCCGTTGACGACGAAAAGAATGGTCAGGAACACCGCGAGCAGGCCGGCAATGCCAAGCACGATGCCGCGGTAGAGTGTGAAGGCGTTGACCGTGTCTTTGTAGGAGTCCGGCTCCCACAGATAGATTTGTGGCAGCTCCGGCGTCGCGAGTTCGGCGACGAAGGTGATGATGACGCCCGGCGCCAGCGTGATACGGAAGACGTCCGCCTCGTCGCTCGGCTCGCGGCTGAGCGCGAAGCCTTCGCTGGGTGTAATCGAAAGGATGCGCTTGGAGCCGAGATCCGGCCAGAAGAGCTTGGAATTCACCAGCCGGAAATGCGGCGCCACGATCACGCGGTCGAGCGGTTCGGCCGAAACGTTGGCGAGCGCGAACACCGCCCAGTCGCCCTGATGGTCTTCGCTGCTGGAGCGCACTTCGATGCGGCGCACGATGCCGTCGGTTCCGGGCGCGGTCGAGACCTGGAAGGCCTCGTTACGGCCGCTGTAGATCTCGGTCGTTGCCGTCAGGTCGAGCGCGGTGTCCTCGCGCGAAATCTTCACCGGCTCCAGAGCCTGGGCCGCACCGCCGAGCGCGCAGAAAAACGTCGTGAGCGCAATTAGAAACGCTGCCAGCTTCGAGGCTGACCAAGCGAAGGGCGAGCGGGCTAGAGGCATCAAAGGGGCATATTCCTGTTCGGTAGGGCATCGTCGGACAGGAGAGAAAAGAGCACGTGGTCTCGCCACTGGCCATTGATTCTCAAGTACTGTCTTAAGTAGCCTTCACGCTCAAAACCGGCCTTTTCAAGGAGCCGGATGCTTCTTGAGTTGTCCGGAATACAGGCTGCTTCAATACGGTGCAACTCAAGGGTCGAAAAGATGTAGGGAATAGCGAGCCTCAGGGCCGCGTACATATGGCCCTTGCCGGCGTGGCGCGCGCCCATCCAGTAGCCGATCATGCAGTTTTGCCCGGCGCCGCGGCGGATGTGGCCGATGGTCAGCCCCCCGAGCAGCGTCTCGTCTGGCTTGTGGAAAAGAAAGAGCGGCACGGCCTGGCCGGACGAATATTCCTGTTCGTTGCGGATGACCCGGCTGCGAAAGGAACTCTCTGTCATCTCGTCAGTACGCCAGGATGGTTCCCAAGGCTCCAGGAAGGCGCGGCTCTCGCTTCTGAGCTGGTACCATTGACGATAATCGGCATAGCGCGGGAGCCGCAGCAGATAATTCTGGTCGGCAATTTCGATCGCCTCCGGCTGCCGCGACAGGAACCGAAAAACCGATCGTGTCATAGCTGCCTCCGAGGCCGTCCAGTTTGCGTGCGGGGACCTTTTATCATCCGCCCGGCAGCGCGCCTTTGCGCTGTCCAAACCGAAACGTTGCACAACTTTGCGCGCAAATCGAATCCGAATTTGCGAAAAGGCGCAAAGACTTCACCATTTGGATATGGTGTTTGCGTCCTCGGCGGCCCGGGGCAATTTCAGGAAAAGTGGCAAACGCTTTCCGCCAGGAGTTGCCTACAGCGCCGCGCGTCTTGTCAGACGCGCAAAGGTCGCTGTAGCACTTTGATTTTCTGCATGTCTTTGTCCTTAAGTCGAGGTCGATTTAAGGAGACATGCGGTCGCCTCGAAAAGGCAAGATCATTTCACGGTTTCGATGAAACCATGAAATGATCTGGGCCTGTTTAGCTGGCGACGGCGTGCGGTACGGCGGCCTTGCCGGTCAATGTCGACAGGATGTCGCCCATCGGGGCAAGCTGCTCCAGCGGGCCGATCGCCGAGAGCGTCGGCGTCGTATCGAAGAACAGCCGGCCGGCAAGATCGGTCAGGCGTTCGATGGTAATGCCGGACAGGCGCTCCATCAGTTCTTCGTTGGGGATCGGGCGGCCGTAGAGCATCATCTGGCGGGCGATCTGGCCGGCGCGGGCGGCCGGGCTTTCCTGGCCCATCAGCAATTGTGCACGGATCTGGGCGCGGGCCCGCTCGATTTCCTGCTGCTCGATGTTCATCGAGGACTTGCGCAGTTCGTCGACGATGACGGGCATCAGTTCCGGCAGGTTCTCGCCGCCGGTTGCCGCGTGCACACCGAAGATACCGGTGTCGGAAAAGCCCCAATGGAAGGCATAGACCGAATAACAGAGGCCGCGATGTTCGCGCACTTCCTGGAAGAGGCGGGAGGACATGCCGCCGCCGAGGATGTTGGCGAGGATCTGCGAGCAATAGAAGTCGCGGGCGTGATAGGCCTTGCCTTCGAAGCCGAGCAGGACCTGCGCGTCCATCAGGTCGCGCGTCTCGCGGCTTTCTCCGCCGGTGTAGCGGGCGGTTTCGAGCACCGGGGTCGCGATCGGCGTGCGCGGCAGCGAGGAGAAGCGTTCCTCGACCTGGCGAACGAACGCGTCGTGTTCGACGGCGCCGGCGGCGACCACGAACATGCGGTCGGTCGTGTAATTGCGGCCGAGATAGTGGCGGATCTGGCCGGCGGAAAACGACATGACCGTCTCGGGGGTGCCGAGGATCGGACGTCCGACGGTCTGGTTGCGATAGGCGGTCTCGGCGAAGCGGTCGAAGACCACGTCATCCGGCGTGTCGTCGGCAGCGCCGATTTCCTGCAGGATCACCTGCTTCTCGCGCCGCAGCTCCTCGTCGTCGAAAGTGGATTCGGTGAGGATGTCGGCGAGAATGTCGACCGCCAGCGGTACATGGTCCTTGAGGACGCGCGCATAGTAGGACGTCGTCTCGGTCGACGTGGCGGCGTTGACTTCGCCGCCGACATTTTCGATTTCTTCGGCAATCTGGCGGGCGGTGCGCCGCGCGGTGCCCTTGAAAGCCATGTGCTCCAGCAGGTGGGCAATGCCATGTTCGCCCAGGGTTTCATTACGCGAACCGGACTTGATCCACACCCCGAGCGCCACGCTTTCGAGATGCGGCATCTGCTCGGTTACCACCGTCAACCCGGAAGGGAGCCGGGTGCACTCAACTTTCATCATACGTTTCTTCTCGTTCTTACCCCCGGAGACGGGTGCGCTCGCCGATAAAGGTCTCGACGCTCTTCAGGTCCGCATCCAGGATATCGAAACGCTCCTCCCTGTTCATCAGGTCAGCAAGCCACGTCGGAAGCGCCGGGTCAATACCACTGGCCGATTTTACCGCGTCCGGGAATTTCGCCGGATGGGCGGTGGCGAGCGTCACCATGGGAGCAGACGGCTTCTCGTACTTCTCGGCAACGAAGACGCCGACAGCGCTGTGGGGATCAAGAAGATAGCCGGTTTCTTCCAGCGTCTTGGCGATCGTCTTGTCCACTTCCTTCTCCGAGGCGCGGCCGGCGCGGAATTCCTTGCGGATGGCCTTCAGCGCCTTATCGCGAATGGTGAAGGAACCGGACTGCTTGAGGCCGTCCATTGCCGCGCGCACTTCGCCCGGATCACGGTCGCTCACCTCGAACAGAAGCCGTTCGAAGTTCGACGAGATCTGGATGTCCATCGACGGTGCAGTGGTCGCCTTGACGTCGCGCATCTCGTAGCGCCCGGTCTTCAGCGTGCGGGCGAGGATGTCGTTTTCGTTGGTGGCGATCACCAGCTTGTCGATCGGCAGGCCCATGCGCTTGGCGACGTAACCGGCGAAGATGTCGCCGAAGTTGCCGGTGGGCACCGTGAAGGAGATCTTGCGATCCGGCCCGCCGAGCGCGACCGAAGTGGTGAAATAATAGACGATCTGGGCCATGATGCGCGCCCAGTTGATCGAGTTGACACCCGAAAGCTTGACGCGATCGCGGAAGGCTCCGTCGTTGAACATGGCTTTGACGAGGTTCTGGCAATCGTCGAAGTTGCCCTTGACGGCAATGGCGTGAACGTTTGATGCCTGCGACGTCGTCATCTGTCGCTGCTGCACCGGCGAAACCTTGCCGTGCGGGAAGAGGATGAAGATGTCGGTGCGTTCGCGGCCGGCGAAGGCGTCGATCGCCGCACCGCCGGTGTCGCCCGAGGTCGCGCCGACGATGGTGGCGCGCTCGTCGCGCTCGGCCAGCACATAGTCCATTAGCCGCGCAAGCAGTTGCATCGCCACGTCCTTGAAGGCGAGCGTCGAGCCGTGGAACAGCTCCATGACAAAGGCATTCGGGCCGGTCTGGACGAGCGGAGCCACGGCCGGGTGGCGGAAGGTGGCGTAGGCTTCGTCGATCATTTCGCGGAACTTGGCCGCCGGGATCTCGCCGTTGGTGAAGGGCTCGAGGACGGCGAACGCGATCTCCTGATAGGATTTGCCGCGCAAGCCGCGGATTTCCTTCTTGGAAAACTTCGGCCATTCTTTGGGGAGATAAAGACCGCCATCGCGCGCAAGACCGGCAAGCAGCGCGTCGCAGAAGCCGAGAGGAGCGGATTCGCCGCGCGTCGAGATATACTTCACCATGATTGTCCTTCGTCCCACCTGCCGATCGCGACGACCCTAGAAAGCGGCGCCGCGGTTTGCCCGTCTTATTGCGTCAGTCCTTGACAAAGTCTGCATCTATTCTTGTCACCGACGCAATTTCCGACCGTAGATCAGGTTTCGGAAAATTCGGAAGGGACACGCCGACCCAATCGATTTTTCAGTTTGTCGCTGCTATAGACGATGCCCGAAGGCCATGAAAGGTCTTCCGGCCGAGATTTCGGTCAAGGAGTTTCAACCGGTCCAGCAGAGGTTGTTCAACGTGTTTGGCAAAGTATCCCGGCCTGTTCTCGCAATATCTTTTCTCGCGGTCCTCGCCGGCTGCAACAAGACGCAATCCGGCGGAGCGATCGATGCGGGCGGCAGCGCCACCGCTCCGACGCCAGCCGTCGTCCAGGCGGCATGCCCGCAGGTCGTCCTGCGTGACGGCACAAATGTGTTCACCAGCTACGCCAAGGGTGCCAAAAACGACCCGTCGAAGCTCGTCTACCAAGCCTCTCTTGCCGACACGACGCGCCAATGCGTACAGAGCGAGAGCGCGATAACCATTACTGTCGTGGTCCAGGGCCGCGTCGTCAGCGGTCCCGCCGGCGGTCCCGGCAAGATCACCATGCCGATCCGCGTGGCTGCGACCGACGACGACAAGACGCTCTATTCCGAGCTGACGCAGCATGCGGTCGAAATTCCTTCGACCGGTTCGGCGCAGTTCGTCTTCACCAAGGCCGACGTGACATTGCCGGCAGGGTCCGGTTCCAACGCCACGGTCTATGTCGGCTTCGACGAAGGTCCGCCGGCAAAGGGCAAGAAAAAGTAAGCTGCGATTGCAGCCTGCAAACAAAAACGCCGGGGCAAGCCCCGGCGTTTCTATTTTATATCGCGCTCTAGCTTATTCAGCCGGAACGCTCTTGCCGCCTTCCCACTTGTAGAGCGAGAAAGCCTGCGAGGTGAGGTCGCCGGCTTCGCCATAGGTCAGCTTGCCGAGCACCGTGTCGATCGCTTCGCCGGACTTGATCGCAGTGGCAACCGCAGTCGCGTCTTCGGCGGAGCCGGCCTTCTCGATGCCAGCCTTCAACACCTGCACGGCGGCGTAGGCGTTGAGAGTGAAGGCTTCGGCCGGAATGTTCTTCGCCTTCAGCGCTTCGACGGCTGGAGCTGATGCCGGGTTGCGGGTCGCGTCGCTGGCGTTGGTGTAGACCGTGCCGGTCGCAGCTTCGCCGCCGATTGCCCAGAATTCCGTGTTCGACAGGCCGTCGCCGCCAAAGATCTGTGCCTTCACGCTCTGATCGTGCATCTGGCGTGCGAGCAGGCCGCCTTCCGGATGGTAGCCACCGAAGTAGACGACATCGACATTCTCGGCCTTCAGGCGGGTGACGATGGCGCTGAAGTCCTTGTCGCCCGGGTTCAGGCCTTCATAGACGACCTCGGTGATGCCGCCTGCGTTGATCGCCTTCTTGAAGCCGTCAGCGAGACCCTTGCCGTAAGGAGCCTTGTCGTGCAGCACGGCGACCTTCTTGTCCTTGAGGTTCTTGACCACATAGGCAGCGGCGACCTCAGCCTGCTGGTCGTCGCGGCCGCAGGTGCGCAGCACGTTCCAGAGGCCGCGGGTGGTGAGGTCAGGCGTCGTTGCCGTCGGCGTCACCATCAGAATGCCGTTCTCGGCGAGAACGTCGGAAGCCGCCATCGAGGTGCCCGAAAGCACCGGGCCGACCACGTAGCGGATGCCTTCGCCAGCCGCCTGGTTGGCAACCGAAACGGCCTGCTTCGGGTCGCCGGCGTCGTCGAGCAGCTTCAGGACGATCTTTTCGCCGTTGATGCCGCCAGCCTTGTTGATCTCTTCAGCGGCCGTTTCCGCCCCGTTCTTCACCTGCTCGCCATAGGCCGCGACCGGGCCGGTGAGCGGCGTGATGACGCCAACGGTGATATCGGCAAAGGCGAGCGGGCCGAAGGCGACGCTGGCCGCCAGGGTCAGGCCAGTCAACATTGAAAGACGCATAGTGTTTCCTCCTAGAAATACCCCTGATGGGGCTTGCTTGATATGGCCCTCGTGCGCGGCTTTTCGAAAACCTGGGAGATTTTCTAGGGGACGCGACGCGACTGCAATGTGTCATCGTGTCCCTCGACGCCTAATTGGACGCCTGCCGTGGTGGCCGAAGGCTTCTTTCCCGCTCCGGCTGAAGGCCGGGGCGAAAGGGGGCAAAATCGGTCGGCCGCGGCGTCTCAGGCTGTCAGCGATTCCGACCATTCGGAAAGTGCTGCGATCACGCCCGGAAGGGCCGTCATGCGCGAGATCACGGTCTCCGCGCCGGCTTCCGTCAGCTTGTCGGCATGCGACGGGAAGGTGTGGGAGCCGCCGGTGAAGCCGACGACGCGCATGCCGGCGGCACGCGCGCCGTGGATACCATGCACCGAGTCCTCGATGACCAGCACCCGCGACGGGTCCACGCCCATCTGCTTGGCACCATGCAGGAAGATGTCCGGCTTCGGCTTGACGCGATCGGGTCCGAGGTCGCGCGCCGAGTAGATGCGCGGGCCGAAGTGGTCCTTGATGCCGACCTTGCCGAGCATCATGGCGAGGCGCGCCGAGGTGGAGTTCGAGCAGATGCAATGGGGCAGGGTGAGCTGCAGCAGCATCGGCTTGACGCCGTCGATGATCTTGACGTCGCGCTCCAGACGTTCGTCGAGAATGGTGTCTACCTTGCCGATCAGCGACGCGGAAAGCGGGATGCTCGCTTCCTTCTCGATCTGCAACAGCGTGTTGTGCCAGGTCATGCCGGCAAAACGCTCAGCCATTTCTTCGACGCTGATCGGATAACCCGCTTCGGTGAGCAGCGCGGCTTCGACTTCCGAAGCGATGATTTCGGAATCGACGAGAACGCCGTCGCAATCAAAAATGATGAGATCGATACCGGACATTTGAAACAGTTCCCTGGGAGAAGAAGGCGCCGCAGGCAGGGGGAGGATAGCTTGCGCGGCGCGGGGCTTTCGTACGCCAGAGCTTTATACGAAGGCGGCCGAAAGCTCAACCTTTGGAAATTATCGAAACCGCTGTTCCGCTTGCTCGACAGTATTGTATCGCGGCTCTATCTGTAGGCGATGGAAAAGCAACAGGACGACACACTTGCAAGTCGCATCAGCAGGGCACTCGCCGAGAGGATCATCTCCGGCATTTTGATGCCCGGGGAGCGCTTGCGGCAGGATCACATCGCCGAGGAATTCGGCGCGAGCCACGTTCCCGTTCGCGAGGCTTTTCGGCGGCTGGAGGCCCAGGGGCTTGCCGTCAGCGAACCGCGCCGCGGCGTCCGCGTCGCCTCCTTCGATCTCAAGGAGGTGAGGGAGGTTGCGGAGATGCGCGCGGTTCTCGAGGTTCTGGCTCTACGCCATGCGATCCCGCATTTGACGCCGGCGATCCTTGATCGGGCCGAAGCGGCGACGGTCGCCGCCGACACCTCGCGCGACGTGCGCTCCTGGGAAGCGGCGAACCGCGCCTTTCACCGATTGATCCTGCAGCCCTGCGGCATGCCGAGGCTCTTGGCCGCGATCGACGATCTGCATGCGGCAAGCGCCCGTTTTCTCTTCTCTGCCTGGCGCACGAGCTGGGAAGCGCGCACCGACCACGATCACCGCGCGATCCTCGCAGCCTTGCGCGAAGGCCGCGGCGACGAGGCTGCAAAGATCCTGGAACGCCATGTTGGATGGATCGGGAAGACGCCGGTGAGGACAGCGGCCGGCGAAACCCGCGAAGCCTTCTCGATCGTCGGCTAGCAGCAATTCCAGGAAAAGTGTGAGACGGTTTTCCGTCCGGAATTGCGTTAACTACGAAGCAATTCCAGGAAAAGTGTGAAGCGGTTTTCCGTCCGGAATTGCGTCGATTGAGACGCGCAGCCACTACTGCGGGAACAGCTCCGAAAACGCCTTGTCGCCATTGGCCGTAAAGCGGATGGCGCGGCTGTTGGCCTCGCGCTTTGCCCAGCCCTTGTCGATGAACAGCGTCAGCAGCGCTTCGCCCAGAGATCCCGCGAGATGCGAGCGACGCTCGCTCCAGTCGAGACAGGTGCGGCAGATCGGCCGCCGGGATTTTTTCAATGCGGCATAGTCGATGCCGAGCGCCTCGATCCGGCTCTGGCCGGCCGGCGTCAGCGCCAGGTCGTCGCCTTTGACCTCGATCTGCTTCTCGGCAATCAGGCTGTCATACATGCGTACGCCATAGTCGCCGGCGAGATGGTTGTAGCAGACGCGCGCCTTCCGGAGCGCCGGATCCTTAGGGCCTGGTCGATGGCGGTTCATGCCGCGGCTGGCGGCAAAACCCATCAGGTTCTCGAGCATCAGCCCGACTTCGTCTTCCGCGAGTTGGAAATAGCGGTGCCGTCCCTGCTTGCGCTGGGTGAGCAGGCCACCGGCTTCGAGTTTGGAAAGGTGGGAACTGGCGGTCTGCAGCGTGATGCCGGCGTGGGTCGCAAGTTCGGTCGCCGTCAGGGCACGGCCGGCCATCAGCGCCGTCAGCATGTTGGCGCGGGCGGGATCGCCGATCAGCGATCCGATGAGAGCGATGTCAGGACCTTCCTTCATACTTCGATCGTAGTCGAAGCATCCCTATCGAACAAGCGGGCATACTCCACTCATCGAAGGCCCGCAAAATGCCGTGGCCACAAGGAGACGACGATGATCACCTGCTTCATCCGCTACGAAATCGATCCCTTCAAGAAGGAGGAGTTCGCCACCTATTCGCGCAACTGGGGCGAGGCGATCCCGCGCTGCGGCGCTGATCTCATCGGCTATTTCGGACCACACGAGGGTTCGGCGACAACGGCCTACGGGGTCTACAACATCGAGAGCCTCGCGGCTTACGAGGCCTATCGCGCCCGGCTTGCCGCCGATCCGCTCGGCCGAGAGAATTACGCCTTTTCCCGCCGCGAGCGGTTTATCCTGAAGGAGGAGCGAATCTTCCTGAAGAACGTATCTATGCCTGCCGGAGGTAAGTGAAACATGATTGCCGTCATCTTCGAAGTCCTGCCGGCCGAGGGTTGTCGCGACACCTATCTCGGCATTGCCGCCGATCTGCGCCCACTGCTCGACGACATCGATGGTTTCATCTCGATCGAGCGGTTCCAGAGTCTCGCCAATCCCGACAAGGTGCTGTCCCTATCCTTCTGGCGCGACGAGGAGGCGGTGAAGGCTTGGCGGAACGGCGCCGAACATCGCGCTGCGCAGGATGCGGGACGCCATGGCATCTTTGCCGACTATCGCCTGCGCATCGCCTCCGTCATCCGTGATTACGGGCTGAACGAGCGCCGTGAAGCGCCGGCCGACAGCCGCACCTTTCACGACGCCAAATGAAACGCCGCTGCAAAAGTTCTCACTAACATGGCGTGAATACGAACTTTTTCGGAACGGCCTTCAGGCTTTGGTAACCATCTTCGGTAACCATAAGCTCCATAGTCCGTTCCGAGTAAGCGTATTTGCGAGTTGTCCATGTCTTCAGTTGTTTCGCTTGCCGAAGTCTCCCGTTCCACCCGCCCGCTGGGCTGGCTCGACAGCATCATCAAGGGTGACTGCGTTGCGGCGCTCAATGCGCTTCCCGACAATTCTGTCGACGTCGTTTTCGCCGACCCGCCCTACAACCTCCAGCTCGGCGGCATGCTGACCCGTCCCGATCAGTCGGTGGTCGATGCCGTCGATGACGAATGGGATCAGTTCGCCTCCTTCGAGGCCTATGACGCCTTCACCCGCGCCTGGCTGCTCGCCTGCCGCCGCGTGCTGAAGCCGACCGGCACGCTCTGGGTCATCGGCTCCTACCACAACATCTTCCGCGTCGGCGCCATCCTGCAGGACCTGCACTTCTGGATCCTCAACGATATCATCTGGCGCAAGACCAACCCGATGCCGAACTTCAAGGGTCGCCGGTTCCAGAACGCCCATGAAACGCTGATCTGGGCGACGCCGAACGCAAATGCCAAGGGCTACACCTTCAACTACGATGCGATGAAGGCGGCCAATGACGACGTGCAGATGCGCTCCGACTGGCTGTTTCCGATCTGCTCCGGTCACGAGCGCCTGAAGGGCGACGACGGCAAGAAGGTGCATCCGACGCAGAAGCCAGAAGCACTGCTCGCCCGTATCCTCATGGCCTCCACCAAGCCTGGCGACGTCGTGCTCGATCCCTTCTTCGGCTCCGGCACGACCGGTGCCGTCGCCAAGCGCCTCGGCCGCCATTTCGTCGGCATCGAGCGCGAGCAGGATTATATCGACGCGGCATCGGCACGCATCGACGCGGTCGAACCGCTCGGCAAGGCCATGCTGTCGGTGATGACCGGCAAGAAGGCCGAACCGCGTGTCGCCTTCAACACGCTGATCGAAAGCGGGCTGATCAAGCCCGGCACGGTGCTCACGGACGCCAAGCGCCGCTACAGCGCGATCGTCCGCGCCGACGGCACGGTCGCTTCCGGCGGCGAGGCCGGCTCAATTCACCGCCTGGGCGCCAAGGTCCAGGGGCTTGATGCATGCAACGGATGGACATTCTGGCACTTCGAAGACGGGAACACCCTGAAGCCCATCGACGAACTCAGAACCGTCATTCGAAATGATCTGGCAAAGCTGAACTGATCAACCAGTTCGCCGGATCCTTCGAAAAGCGCTCCGACCGGTTTTTGTACCTTCAGTCCCGGAAGGAGTGCTTTAAATGCCCGGAATCCTCGAAAAGGGGATTCCGGGCATTTGTATGTTTCCGGTACGCTTGCCGGGTTGACGCGATAGGCAACGAAGCTTCGCCTGATTGCCAGTCCTTGCGTCCGGAAATAGGGTTCGGAGAAACCAGTCTTCACCCGAACATGGGGTGCCTTCCGCATGACCTCTCCCGATCGACTCAAGCGCGTGAAGCAATGGGCGCGTCAAATCAAACGCGACGTCGTAGCACTCTGGTTCGCTGCACGAGATCCTCGAACGCCGCTTTCAGCGAAATTCGTTGCCGGCGCCGTGGCGGCCTATGCGCTGTCGCCGGTCGACTTGATCCCCGATTTCATTCCGGTGCTCGGCTACCTTGATGATCTGGTCATCGTTCCGCTCGGCATCCTGTTGGCGGTGCGTCTCGTGCCGCCGGCGCTGATGCACGAATTTCGGGAGCGGGCGACGGCACAGGAGGGGCGCCCGTCCAGCCGCGGCGGTCTGGTCGCGATCCTATGCATCTGGCTGGTGGTCGCAGCGCTTGCTGGCTGGGTGGTGTGGCGCATGGTTTCGGCCGAAAGCTGACGATACCGCAACTTAGCTGGCCATCGGCTGGTTTTCGGCGAGACGGCCTGCGTCAGGGATGGATGCCGTAGGCGACGAGGTCGGCCTTCAGTTTCTCCGGATCGACGAAGTGTACCGCATGCCAGCCGGCGAGCCGTGCGGCTTCGACATTCGGCACGCTGTCGTCGATGAAGAGCGTGGCCGAGGGGGTAAGCCCGAAGGTGCGGGTGTGCGTCTCGTAGATGGCAATATCGGGTTTGATTAGCTTCACGTCGCCCGAAACCGTGACGCCGCGCGGCAATGTCAGGAAGGGATAGAGCTGCTGGGCCTCACGGAACGTATCAGAGGCGAAATTGGTCAGCATGGTCACGTCGCGCCCTTCGGCGATCAGCCGCTCCAGCAGCGAGACCGTTTCGACATAGGCGTGCGGCACCATCTCCTGCCAATACTTGCGGAACGCACGGATCTGCTCTTCGCGTTCCGGATGGTCTTTGATCAAAAGCGCTTCGGCTTCCTCCCAGGGGCGGCCACGGTCCTGCTCGATGTTCCAGTCATGGGTGCAGACATTGGCGAAGAACCATTCGCGCTCGGCCTCGTCCGGAATGATGCGGCTATAGGGCAGGTTGGGGTCATAGTGGATCAGCACCTTGCCGATGTCGAAGACGATATGGCGGATATCGATGCTGCTCATAGCTGCATTCCTTGCTCGATCTTTCAGCGTTCAGCCTTGAAGGCGTCAGGGATCGCCTGGGTGATCGCCTTTTTCATGACCGTCGGCAGCGCCTGGGCCCCGAGGGAGTGAACGGGTTCCCACCAGCCGTCGCCCTCCGCTCCGGCGCGCGCGACATTGGCGCGGTAGACGGAGAGACGCAACTCGAAATGTGTGAAGACGTGGCTGATGGTTCCGCAGTCTTCCCAGGGCGCAACGAAGGGTTGGGAGGCGAGCGAGGTGTCGCCGTCCTGTCGCGATGTCCAGTCGGTGCCGGGTACCTCGGTCATGCCGCCAAGAAGGCCGGTTTCGACCCGCTTGCGCAGATAGACGGCATTGTCGGCATCGATCGCGACGAAGGCCGCGCCGCGCCGAAGTGGCTTTTCTTTCTTCTGCGCCTTGCGCGGAAAGGTCTCGGGATCGGCAACCGAGAGTGCGCGACAGTGCGCACGGAAGGGACAGAGCGAGCAGGCAGGCCGCTTCGGCGTGCAGATCGTCGCGCCGAGGTCCATCATCGCCTGGGCGAAATCGCCCGGACGATCATCAGGCGTGAGGATGGCGACGCGCGCCCGCATTTCGGGCTTCGCTGCCGGCAGGGGCGCTTCGATCGCATAGAGGCGCGAGATCACCCGCTCGACATTTCCGTCGAGTACGGCGCTCTTGCGATTGAAGGCAATCGCCGCGATCGCGGCTGCGGTGTAGTCGCCGATGCCCGGAAGGGATTTCAGCCCGTCTTCCGTGTCGGGAAAACGGCCACCGTGACTGTTCGCGACGGCTTCGGCACATTTCTTCAGGTTGCGGGCACGGGCATAATAGCCGAGCCCGGCCCAGGCCTTCATCACGTCCTCGTTCTCGGCGCGCGCCAGGTCCTCGACTGTCGGCCACAGCGACAGGAACTTCTCGAAATAGGCCTTCACTGCCTGGACCGTCGTCTGCTGCAGCATGACCTCCGACAGCCAGACGTGATAGGGATCGGCAACGATCCCTCGGCTCGCCATAGGCGGAGAGACCCGCCAGGGCAGGTCGCGGTGGTGCCTGTCGTACCATTCCAAAAGTAGGGGAGCGGCGTCGGCCGCTGGGATTGAATCGTGCATGATTTGCCGGGAGTTCTCTTTCCGGCCTATACTTGGCGAAGCGGAGCCGCGGCATCAAGGCTCAATCGACGTTGCATACAGAAAGTCGCTTTCGTGAGTGAGCAGAAGCCACGCAAGGGTGTCGTCCAGATCAGCGAAGTCGCCAACGGCCTGATCGACCCCGTCCTCGCCAAGCGGGCAGGCATCAACACCATGCTGCTCGGCTCCTGGGACGAAATTGCCGGGGAAGGCTTCGCCGATTGCACGCGGCCGGAGAAGATCGCCTGGCCGCGCCGCGCCTCGGAAATCTCGGGTGAGGGCGGCTACCAGCCGGGCGTGTTGACGGTCGCTTGTGAAGGCGCACGTGCGCTCTTCCTGACCCATGCCCAGGGCGAACTGATCCAGCGCATCAACGGTTTCTTCGGTTTCTATGCCATCGGCCAACTGCGCATCGTTCAGAAGCCCGTGTCGCCGCAGCACAAACACCGTGGCAAGCCGAAGCCACTTTCGGGCGAGCCCGCGCGCCGGCTGGAAGCGATGGTCGAGGGCATAGAGAGCGAAGAACTGAAGGCGGCTTTGCGTCGGCTTGGGACGGCCGTGCTCGCGCCGCGTCGGCGGTAGGGCCATCAGCCGGTCACAATTCTTTGAATTCTGTTGACGACCGGCCACTTGCCGCCCCGCGCGCAGCAAGATATCGAATCCACACCATAAATCCCTCCGAACACGGGTCAAATTCATGTCCGCTTCCGCAATGAACCTTACGAAACGCCTGCTCAGCGGTGCCGCCATCGCAACCGTCGCCCTGGTGCTTGCTGCCTGCAGCGACGAAAAGAAGGAAACGGCATCAACCGCGCCGACCGAGGCGAGCGAGACGGCGGCAAATCCCGCTACGGACGCCATCACCACGGCATCGACGGCCGCGGCCCCTGCAAGCACCGAAGCAAAGCCGGCTGCAGGCACCGAAGTCGCCCAGTCGACCTCCGCTCCCGTGAAGGTCGAGCTTCCTTCTTCGGAAGGCTCGGTCGATCAGGCAAAGCTGCTCGAGCCGGGCGTCCTGCCGGAAATGGCGCTGGGCGAAGCCAATGCGCCGGTCACCATCGTCGAATACATGTCGATGACCTGCCCGCACTGCGCGGCCTTCCACAACAACACGTTCGAAGCGATCAAGACGAAGTACATCGACAGCGGCAAGGTCCGCTTCATCGTGCGCGAATTCCCGTTCGATCCGCGCGCGGCCGCCGCCTTCATGCTGGCGCGTTGCGCGCCGGAAGGCCAGTATTTCCCGATGATCTCCATGCTCTTCAAGCAGCAGCAGCAGTGGGCCGCGGCCCAGAACGGCCGTGATGCGCTGCTGCAAATGTCCAAACTCGCCGGTTTTACACAGGAGAGCTTCGAGGCCTGCTTGACGAACCAAAAACTTCTGGATGATGTGAACTCTGTCATGCAGCGGGGCGCAAAGGATTTCGGCGTACAGTCGACGCCGACCTTCTTCGTCAATGGTGAGCACTATTCGGGGGACATGTCGGTTGACGTTATGTCGGCCCTCATCGACAGCAAGCTCTGATCCTTCGCTTTTCCTGAAAACGGGCGACGGCAGCAGCCGTGCGCCCGTTTTTTTCGTTTCGCGGCGCTGTAGAGGGGGGTATCTCGTCGCCCCAGCGTCGCCCGCATGAAGTTCAACAAGCTCCGCCTGCTTGGCTTCAAATCCTTCGTCGAACCGACCGAGTTCATCATCGAGCGGGGCCTGACCGGCGTCGTAGGACCGAATGGTTGCGGCAAGTCGAACCTCGTCGAAGCGCTGCGCTGGGTGATGGGGGAAAACTCCTACAAGAACATGCGCGCCTCCGGCATGGACGACGTGATCTTTTCCGGATCCGGCAACCGTCCGGCGCGCAACACGGCGGAAGTCGGCCTCTATCTCGACAACGGCGATCGCACGGCACCGGCCGCCTTCAACGACAGTGACGAGATCCAGGTGACGCGCCGCATCGAGCGCGAACAGGGCTCCGTCTACCGCATCAACGGCAAGGAGGCGCGCGCCAAGGATGTGCAGCTCCTCTTTGCCGACGCCTCCACGGGCGCGCGCTCGCCGTCGATGGTCGGGCAGGGGCGTATCGGCGAGCTGATCGCCGCCAAACCGCAGGCGCGTCGGCAACTCCTCGAAGAAGCAGCCGGCATTTCCGGACTGCACTCGCGCCGCCATGAGGCGGAACTGCGCCTCCGGGCAGCGGAAACCAACCTTGAACGCCTCGACGACGTAACCTCGCAGCTCGAAAGCCAGATCGAGAGCCTCAAGCGCCAGTCGCGTCAGGCCAATCGCTTCAAGATG
Organism: Ensifer sp. Root278; assembly: GCF_001429285.1. Lineage (GTDB taxonomy): Bacteria > Pseudomonadota > Alphaproteobacteria > Rhizobiales > Rhizobiaceae > Ensifer. Next base: position 154,522 of record NZ_LMJJ01000012.1, on the reverse strand, counting down.
CTTTCGGCCGATATCCGCAAGCACGAGGCGATCCTGTTCCATATCCGCTGGGTGCACGCCAAGGAGGCGGAGGCCGAGGCGACGAGCCAGCTCAATCAGATCACGGCGCTGGTCGCGGAAAAGGCGCAAGCGCAGATGCAGGCGGCGAAGGATCAGGCGATTGCCAGCCTGAAGCTGCCGGAGTTGCGCGAGAACGAGGCGCGGTTCGCCGCCGCCTTGCAACGCCTGCAGATCGCCCGCTCGCAGCTTGAAGAGGATGCCGGCCGTATCCTCAGGCGGCGCGACGAGTTGCAGCGCCGTCTGGCGCAGCTTGCCGAAGACATCGCCCGCGAAGAGAGGCTTGTCGTCGACAATGCCGGCATCCTGGCGCGGCTCGACGAAGAAGAAGCCGAACTCAGCGACATGCTGGCCGAGGCCGATGACCGTGCGACGGAAGCACGCGAGCGGCTGGAAGAGGCGAACGAAAAGCTTGCCGGCAACGAAGCGCTGTTGGCGCGGCTGACGGCCGAACGTGCCGAGGCACAGGCCGGTCGCAACCAGCTCGAGCGCACGCTGCGCGATCTCTCGGAGCGCCAGGCCCGGCTTGCGCGTCAGCTCGCCGATCAGTCGCGCGATCTCGACGAGCTAAACCGGCAGATGGCCGCACTTCCCGATCCGCATGAGAAACAGGGCCAAGTCGAGGTTGCCGAGGCCGCGCTCGAAGAAGCGGAAATCAATGTGCTTGCGATCGAGGAGGCTCTGGCAGAGGCGCGCCGCGCCGAGGTCGAGGCGCGTCCGCCTGTTGATCGTTCACGCGCTACTCTCAACGGCATCGAAACCGAAGCGCGCACGATCCGGCGGATGCTGGAAGCGGCATCGGGCGGCACCTATCCCGCCGTCGTCGAGGAGATGAAGGTCGACCGAGGCTTCGAAATCGCGCTCGGCGCAGCCCTTGGCGACGATCTCGATTCACCGCTCGAAACGGACGCGCCGGCCCATTGGCGCGCCCCGGGAGATCATGCCGGCGACGCCGGCCTGCCGGAGGGCGTTACGTCGCTGATTGCGCACGTGAAAGCACCGGATGCGCTGACCCGCGCGCTGAAGCAGATCGGCATTGTCGCAAGCGAAGCGGACGCGGAACGGCTGCTGCCGCTGTTGAAGCCGGGCCAGAGCCTCGTCACCAAGCAGGGCTCCGTCTGGCGCTGGGACGGGCACGTGACCGGCTCCGAGGCGCCGAGTGCGGCCGCCCTGCGACTGGCCCAGAAGAACCGGCTGGCAGAACTCGATGCCGAAGCCGAGGGCGCAGCAGAGGCGCTGCGCCGCGCCGAGGCCGAACTTGCGGCCGCCGGTACACGCATCCACGCCGAAGACGAAAGACTGCGGCTTGCGCGCGATGCGCAGCGCATGATCACGCGGCAGCTAGCTGAAGCCCGTGACGCCCTTGCTGCCGCCGAGCGCGCCTCCGGCGATCTTGCTCGCCGCCGTGCGGTGTTGGCGGAAACGCGCAGCCAGATCGAGGTCCAGGTCGAGGAAGTGGCCGAGCAGATCGAGACGGCCAACGACGCACTGGCGGATGCTCCCGATCTTTCGGAGCTGGAACTGAAACTGCGCACGCAGACCGCCGACGTCGCTGCCGATCGTGCCGCAGTTGCCGAGGCCCGTGCCGCCCATGACGGCCTGGCGCGCGAGAACGAGGCCCGCCAGCGACGCATCACCGCGATAGCCAACGAGCGCCAGACCTGGAAGGCGCGCGCCGCGAGCGCCGAGGAACATATCGCCACGCTACGTGACCGCGAGGCCGAGGCTCGCGACGAAGTGGAAGAACTGATCGACGCGCCCGACGAGTTCGATGACAAGCGCCGTGCGTTGATGAACGAATTGCAGAAGGCAGAAGCGGCACGGCGCGAGGCGGCTGACCTTCTCGCCGAGGCCGAAAATCACCAGCGCGAGGCGGATCGGCTGGCGGCGACGGCGCTCTCCGAGCTGGCGGAATCGCGCGAGAAGCGTGGCCGCGCAGAGGAGCGGCTGGTTTCGGCCCGTGAGCGCCGTGTCGAAATCGAAGCGCGCATCCAGGAAGCGCTCTCCTGTGCGCCGCACGAGGTGATGCGCCTGACCGGGCTCGCTGTCGATGCGGCGTTGCCGGACATGCGCAACATCGAGCGCGAACTCGAACGGCTGAAGATCGAACGCGAACGGCTTGGCGCCGTCAACCTGCGCGCAGAAGAGGAGCAGAAGGAGCTTTCCGAAAAGCTTGCTCTTCTCCTTAGGGAGCGCGACGACGTCATCGAGGCGATCCGCAAGCTCAGGAGCGCCATCCAGAACCTGAACCGCGAGGGCCGCGAGCGCCTGATCGCCGCGTTTGATGTGGTCAACGTGCAGTTCCAGCGGCTCTTCACCCACCTCTTCGGCGGCGGCACCGCCGAGCTGCAACTGATCGAGAGCGACGATCCGCTGGAGGCAGGCCTGGAAATCCTCGCTCGCCCGCCGGGCAAGAAGCCGCAGACCATGACGCTGCTTTCGGGCGGTGAGCAGGCGCTGACGGCGATGGCGCTGATCTTTGCGGTATTCCTCACCAATCCGGCGCCGATCTGCGTGCTCGACGAAGTGGATGCACCGCTCGACGATCACAATGTCGAGCGCTACTGCAACCTGATGGACGAGATGGCGGCCTCGACCGAGACCCGCTTCATCATCATCACCCACAACCCGATCACCATGGCCCGCATGAACCGCCTCTTCGGCGTGACCATGGCCGAGCAGGGCGTGTCCCAACTCGTCTCCGTCGACCTGCAGACGGCAGAGCGGTTGAGGGAAGTGGTGTAGCCACTCACTCGAATTCGGTGATGAACCCCGGCACCGGCCGCAATGCATCGCGCGCTCCCCAGGTATCGATGTAGGCGGCCAGGGGGACTTTGTTTGCGCGATATGCCGCATATAGCGTCGCAGCGCCTGCCTTCTCCGGCGGTCGCCTGAACCACCTGCTGTAGGTGACAACGGCGCCCGTCACCCAGGTCCATGCGTCGCCGATGCCGTTCTCGTTGACGAGCCCGAGCCAGGGTCCGACGCGGCGATGTTCCCCGCCTTCGAACAGGCTGTTGAAGAACCTGGCGTCCGTGTTTACCAGCGAGGCGACGAACGCATTTTCGTCACTGGATTCAATCGTGGCAAGGTGACCGCCGCAGCGTTCGGCAGTCGCCTTGGCTTCCTGCCAGCTGATCTGCTGCGCATTGTAGGCGGCCGCGTAGAGGCGCCCGTCGAACATGCCGTAGGTCAAGGACAACGGCGACAGGCAACGCACCATGGCCACCACTGCCGCATCCTCAAGCCCCTCGAGATCGGCGGCATCATAGCGGCGTGCGATTGCAGCCGAGAGGATTTGGTGGTCGACGCGAGCAAATCCCAGGCCCAGGGCGGCGCTGGTCTCCTGGTCGAGAAATCCGGATTGCGTCAGACCGCGGGCTGTCTGAAACGAGGTTACCGCCCGGCGCGTCTGGCCACCGAAGGTCCCGTCTGTCTGGCCCGTATCGAACCCTTCGCTGCGCAATGCCTCTTGCGCGCTTGAACGCTTTTCCCTGCTGTCGAACACCTTTTGCTCCTGCGCCATCGCTACCAATGGCGACCGCAGGTCGTCAATTGCTCCGAGACGCCGAACGGATTGGCGGGCTGCGTCGGCGTAGCTGCCGCTGCCATGTTTGGCGATGAAGCGTTTCCAGGTTCGAATGGTGTCGACACGCATCGCCTTGCCAAAGTCGAGCGCGGCGAGATCCACGGTGGTCGCCGCCGAATGGGCAGGCTCTCTAACGGCTGTGTCGCGGCCGAGATAGAACTCCAGATCGAGCGAAGACAGAATCTGCGGTGACTGTTTCCCGTCCGTCTCTGAGCGTACTTCCCGGATCACGCGCTTGAAGGCCGTGCCGATTTCAAGGCCAGGGCCGGAGAGATTGGCGATCAGCGCACGGGTAAAGGGTGAGTGCCCGTCGGTGCCGTCTGCGGCGACCTGTCCGGGTGCCGCGGCAAAGGCCACGAGCGTGCCTGCACCCTGTGTGTCAATCGGTGCGAGCCCCCTGATGGCGCCACCGCGGCTTGCGCCCTCCACTTCGCGATTGAGCCGGTCTGCGAGCGGATTGTTGCGGCAGGCATCGAGGAAGATCAGCGAGATCTTCGCACGCTTTTCCAACGCGTTGACAATTTCGGAGAGTGCCATGGTTTCGGCTGGCACGTCGAATTCGCTTTCGAGCCTCGCATCGGTTGCGACAAGGAAATTATCGCCGTGCAGCTGCATGCCATGTCCGGCGTAGTAAAACAGTGCAACGTCTTTGGGGCCGATCTTGCGCGAAAAGCGCGCAAGCGCCTCGGCGAGACCCCTGCGATTTGTATTGAGCACGAGGTCGGCCTCAAAGCCCTGGTCATCGAGGAAGGTCTTGAACGCTTCGGCGTCGCGCGAAGCATTGGGCAGAATACCTGCAACGACGTAGTTGCTCATGCCGACGATCAGCGCCAACCGTTTGCCGTCCTCCTCGGCGAGGGCGTGCCCGACTGCAAGCAGGACGATCAGGGCCGAGGTGACCCAGGACGTGAGTTTTGTACGCCATTTCATGACCTACCCTCCGAGCCTCTGAGCCTGAACGGATCGCCATGACGGGACATTCTTGAATGCACCCCATCGCCGGAATCGATATGCGTGACTACTCAAATTCAAGAACGAGGCTCGGGGACATGTTGATGAGCCCCATGTCTTGCCACGTGTTGAGGTAGGTACTCCTCATGTCTTGCCGGCCGTCACGCTGGGTAAAATACATCGCGGAATCGGCGTCCGGCTTGAATTCGTATGGCGCGCCTGGGACCCATTTTGTGTAAGTCATCGCCTCGCCTCGCCGCTGTCCCAGTGCCAGCCGCCTTTTGGCTCTTTGCCTTGCGGGTCCTGAACCAGGCCAATCCACGGCCCGATTTTGTAGCTGATGTTGTCCGGAGCGTAGTAGCCCATATCGAAAAAGCCCGGGTCGGCGTTAAACAGCGATGCGATAAAGGCATTTTCCGCGTCCGATGTGATCGAGGCAAGATATGTGCCGCAGTTCTTGGCGACGGTTTCGGCATAGGGTGCGCGAGTCGACCCCGTTCGTGCCACGACATAGAGATGGCCCCCGAAAGCACCATAGACGGACGGCTCGTGACCCAGGCATTTGATGGCGGCAAGGACACGCTCGTCTGTTTCGAGCCCGGTAAGGTCGTCGATGTCATAGATTCGCGCCGTCGTTGAACTGTATATGCCCTCTGCCCTGTCGTTGACCTTTATGCCAAGGGCTGCTGCAGTGAGCTCGGTGATGAAACCGCTCGCCGGCTGACGGTTGGTGCTTTGGAAGCGTTTGATCGCGTGTCTGTCCGCCGAAAACGCCGTCGGCCACGCCGGATGCAAAGCCCTTGGCTGCGAGTGCTAGCTGGACGTTTTTGCGCTGTTGCTTGTCCGGCAAGAGCCGCGCTTCTACCGACAGCGGAAGATGCGACTGGTTGCGCACCGCTGCGGGTTCGATCTGTGCCAGTGTCTGGCGCGCGAGTTGCGCATACTCGCCGGTGCGGTGCTTTTCGACGAAGAAGTGCCAGATCCGTGGCGTGCCGATCCTCAGGGCCTTCTTGAAATCCGCTTCCGCCCCAAGCGCAGCCGGGTCGACTGCCGGTGCCTGTATTGCAGGCAGGGTGGCATTGGTATGCGGCACTATCATCTCCGGCCCGAAGTAGAATTCCAGCGACAGGGAGGACAGGATTTGCGGCTGCTGTTTGCCCTGCGTTTCCTTGCGCACGTCGCGAACGACCCGCTTGAAAGCGGTGCCGACCTCAAGGCCAGCGCCGGAGAGATTGGCGATCAGCGCGCGGGTGAACGGCGAATGTCCGTCGGTTCCGTCGGCTGCGACCTGGCCAGGGGCGGCGGCGAAGGCGACGAGCGTTCCGCCACCCTGGGTCTCGATCGGCGCCAATCCTCTGGTTGCGCCGCCGCGGGTGGCACCCTCAACTTCGCGCGTGAGTCTTTCGGCGAGTGGGTTGTTGCGGCAGGCGTCGAGGAAGACCATCGATATCCTGGCACGTTTCTCCAGTGCATTGATGATCTCGGAAAGCGCTACGGTTTCGGCCGGGACGTCGAATTCGCTCTCAAGCTTTGCATCGGTCCCGACGAGGAAGTTTTCGCCGCGCAGCTGCATGCCGTGCCCGGCGTAGTAGAACAGGGCTGTGTCTTCAGGCCCGATCTTGCGCGAAAAGTTTGAAAGCGCGCCGGCGAGACCCTTGCGATCCGCGTTGAGCACGAGGTCGGTTTCAAATCCCTGGCCCTTGAGGAAGGCGTCGAACGCTTCGGCATCACGTGAGGCATTGGGCAGCGTTCCGGCAACGACGTAGTTGCTCATGCCGACGATCAGCGCCAGCCGTTTGCCACTTCCTTCGGCAAGAGCGTTCCCTGCAGCAAATAGGACCATCAGCGCCGAGAGGAGCCAAAATCTCAGATCCGCACGCCATTTCATGACCTACCCTCCGAGCCCTCGAGACTGAAACGGATTGCCATGACGGGATATTCATGGATGCGTCCCCATCGCGTGAATTATATTAGATAATTGTGATTTATCCAGTTATGCGGGCGTGCCGACCTGCGCGGTGGTCCAGGCGGTCACTCGAATTCGAGAATGAGACCGCCCGTTCCGTCGGTTGGCCCCATATCGTCCCAGGTGTCGACATAGACGGACTTCGTGTCGGCTCTGCCGTTGCGGTGCGCGTAGTACATGCCGATATCGTCGCCCTTCTTGCCCTCGTTCGGCATGTCCTGGAACCATTTCGTGTAGGTCAGCGGCTTGCCATTATCCCAGTGCCAGCCGCCCTTGGGCTCCTTGCCCTGTGGATCTTGCGTAAGGCCGATCCATGGGCCCATCTTGTAGCTGACGTTTCCGGTGGGATCGTAGCCCGTCTGGAAGAACCTTTGGTCGGCGTTGAAAAGCGAGGCGACGAAAGTGTTCTCTTCTTGAGAGGAAATCGCCGCAAGATGCGCGCCGCAACCGCTGGCTATCCCGCGCGCGTAAACTGCCAGAATCGTACCCGTTTGCACGGCGACATAGAGATGCCCGCCGAACGCGCCGTATACGGTATCGAAGTGGCGCAGGCAGGTTAAAGCCTCCAGAACACGTTTATCGGTTTCGAGACCTTCGAGGTTGGCAACATCGTAGCGTCGGGCTTTGGTCGCGCTGTAGATGCCTTCCGCGCTGTCGTTGACCTTGATGCCGAGGGCTGCTGCGGTGCGCTCGGTAATGAAACCGCTCGCCGGCTGGCGGTTGGTGCTTTGGAAGAGTTTGATCGCTTCGCGCGTCTGTCCACCGAAAACGCCATCGGCCGTGCCCGCCGCAAATCCCTGGGCGGCAAGTGCGAGCTGGACGTTTCGCCGCTTGTCTTTGTCCGGCAACAGCCGTGCTTCGACGGATTGTGGCAGATGAGACTGGTTGCGCACCGCCGCGGGCTCGATCTGTGCCAGCGTCTGGCGAGCGAGTTCCGCATATTCGCCGGTGCGATGCTTTTCGATGAAGAAGTGCCAGATCCGAGGCGTGCCGATCCTCAAGGCCTTCTTGAAATCTGCTTCGGCCTCCAGTCCTTCGGGGTCTATGGCCGGTACCGCAACGGCCGGCAGGGCGGCCTGGATCTGCGGCGCGGCCGCTTCCGGTCCGAAATAGAATTCGAGCGAAAGCGATGACAGGATCTGAGGCTGCTGCTTGCCCTGCGTTTCCTTGCGCACGTCGCGAACGACGCGTTTGAAAGCAGTGCCGACCTCCAGGCCAGCGCCGGAGAGATTGGCGATCAGAGCGCGCGTAAACGGCGAGTGCCCGTCGGTTCCATCGGCGGCCACTTGCCCGGGCGCGGCGGCAAAGGCGATGAGCGTGCCGGCACCCTGGGTCTCGATCGGCGCCAACCCTCTGGTCGCGCCGCCGCGGGTGGCGCCTTCGACTTCGGTATTCAGCCGGTTGGCGAGCGGGTTGTTGCGGCAGGCATCGAGGAAGATCATCGATATCCGGGCACGCTTCTCCAGCGCGGTAATGATCTCGGACAGGGCTATGGTTTCGGCGGGAACATCGAACTCGCTCTCGAGCTTAGCATCCGTGCCGATGAGAAAGTTCTCGCCGTGCAACTGCATGCCATGGCCGGCGTAGTAGAAGAGGGCGACATCCTCCGGGCCGATTTTGCGCGAAAAGCTTGAAAGCGCGGCCGCAAGGCCCCTGCGATCTGCGTTGAGCACAAGATCGGTTTCAAATCCCTGCCCGTTGAGGAAGGTGCCGAATGCTTCGGCGTCGCGTGAGGCGTTGGGCAGCGTTCCTGCCGCCACGTAGTTCGTCATGCCGACGACGAGCGCAAGCCGCTTGCCGCTCTCCTCGGCGAGGCCATGCCCGACCACGAGCAAGACCATCGCGACCGAGAGGAGCCAGGATCTCACTTTCGCACGCCATTGCATGACCTACCCTCCAAGCCCACGGGACTGAAACGGATCGCCATGACGGGATATTCTTGGATGCGCCCCATCGCGTGCATTTATATTAGGTTTTTATAATGGATCGGGCAATGTCGACACTCAAGCCTCTGGCGGGCATTTGTGGTGCCGATAGAAGAGGCAAAGCCCATGTTGTGCGGGTTCTGCCCCTCGGCCTGCCAATATGTTGCATTGTTACAGAAAATGATGCGGTGCAGCATAAATCTTCGCCGGATGCATTTTCAGCCTGAAGCATATACTGTAAATCGTCATAAAACACTGTATCTGGGTGGAGAGCAGGCATGACGAAATGGGTTTACACCTTCGGTGGGGGCAAGGCCGAAGGACGTGCAGGTGACCGCGAGCGGTTGGGTGGCAAGGGCGCAAACCTTGCCGAGATGTGCAACCTCGGCTTGCCGGTGCCGCCTGGCCTGACCATCGTCACCGATGCCTGCAACAACTTCTTCGACAACGACAGGCAAATGCCTGACGGCCTGCACGATCAGGTGCGCGAGGGTATCCGCCGGATGGAGGAGGTGACGGGCCGCGTCTTCGGCGACACCAGCCATCCCTTGCTGCTTTCGGTTCGCTCCGGTGCCCGCGCCTCGATGCCGGGCATGATGGATACAGTTCTCAATCTTGGGCTCAACGACGAGTCGGTGCACGCGCTCGGCCATGACGCCGGCGACGCGCGCTTTGCCTGGGACAGCTACCGTCGCTTCATCCAGATGTATGGCGACGTGGTCATGGGCGTCGATCACGACGTCTTCGAGGAAATCCTCGAAGATGAGAAAGCGCGTCTCGGCCACGAACAGGACACCGAGCTTTCCGCGGTCGAGTGGCAGCATGTCATCTCCCGCTACAAGGAGGCGATCGAAGAGGCGCTCGGCGAGCCGTTTCCGCAGGATCCGGAAGTACAGCTTTGGGGCGCCATCGGCGCCGTCTTCTCAAGCTGGATGAACGCGCGCGCGGTGACCTATCGTCATCTGCACGGAATTCCGGCTGCCTGGGGCACGGCGGTCAACGTCCAGGCGATGGTCTTCGGCAATCTCGGCAATGCGTCGGCAACCGGCGTCGCCTTCACCCGCAATCCGTCGACCGGCGAGAGCGAACTCTACGGCGAGTTCCTCGTCAACGCGCAAGGCGAAGACGTTGTTGCCGGCATTCGCACGCCGCAAAACATCACCGAGGCCGCGCGTCTCGCCTCCGGTTCCGACAAGCCGTCGCTCGAAAAGCTGATGCCGGAAGCCTTCACCGAGTTTCGGTCGATCTGTGATACGCTGGAGCGTCACTACCGCGACATGCAGGATCTCGAGTTCACCATCGAGCGCGGCACGCTCTGGATGCTGCAGACGCGCTCGGGCAAGCGCACCGCCAAGGCAGCGCTGAAGATCGCCGTCGATATGGCGGAGGAGGGCCTGATTTCCGAGCAGGAGGCCGTCGCCCGCATCGATCCGGCCTCGCTCGACCAGTTGCTGCATCCGACGATCGATCCGCATGCGCGGCGCGACATCATCGGCTCCGGCCTGCCGGCCTCGCCAGGTGCTGCGACCGGCGAAATCGTCTTCACCTCCGAGGAGGCGGTTCAGGCCGACAAGGAAGGCCGCAAGGTCATTCTCGTGCGCGTCGAAACCAGCCCGGAAGACATTCACGGCATGCACGCCGCCGAAGGCATCCTGACGACGCGCGGTGGCATGACCAGCCATGCGGCCGTCGTTGCCCGCGGCATGGGCACGCCTTGCGTTTCCGGCGCCGGCAGCATCCGCGTCGATCTTCGCAACGAATTGCTGACGGCCGGAAGCGTGACGCTCCGCAAGGGCGACGTCATCACCATCGACGGCTCGTCCGGTCAGGTGCTGAAAGGGTCGATCGCCATGCTGCAGCCGGAGCTTTCCGGCGACTTCGGCAAGATCATGGCCTGGGCGGATGCCAGCCGCCGCATGACTGTCAGAACCAATGCCGAAACCCCGGCGGATGCGCGCGCGGCGCGCTCCTTCGGCGCCGAGGGCATCGGCCTCTGCCGCACCGAGCACATGTTCTTCGAGGATGACCGCATCAACGTCATGCGCGAGATGATCCTCGCCGACGACGAGGCCGGCCGGCGCTTGGCACTCGCCAAGCTCCTGCCGATGCAGCGCTCGGATTTCGCCGAATTGTTCTCGATCATGCATGGCCTGCCGGTGACAATCCGCCTGCTCGACCCGCCGCTGCACGAGTTCTTGCCGAAGACCGACGAGGAGATCGCCGATGTCGCCGGCGCACTTTCGCTTGATCCGTCGGCACTGCGCCAGCGTGTCGACGAGCTGCACGAGTTCAACCCAATGCTCGGCCATCGTGGGTGCCGTCTGGCAATCTCCTATCCTGAGATCGCCGAGATGCAGGCGCGCGCCATCTTCGAGGCTGCCGTCGAGGCCGCCCGCGAAACCGGCGCGGCCGTCGTTCCTGAAATCATGGTGCCGCTCGTCGGCCTCCGGGCCGAACTCGACTACGTCAAGGAGCGCATCGACGCGGTCGCCAAGGCGGTGATCGGCGAAGCCGGCATCGGCATCGACTATCTCGTCGGCACGATGATCGAATTGCCGCGCGCAGCACTCCGCGCCGGCGTAATCGCCGAAGCGGCCGACTTCTTCTCTTTCGGCACCAACGACCTGACGCAGACGACCTTCGGCATCTCGCGCGACGACGCCTCGCAGTTCCTGGCGACCTACCAGCAGAAGGGCATCATCGAGCAGGACCCCTTCGTCTCGCTCGATTTCGAAGGTGTCGGCGAACTGATCCAGATCGCCGCCGAACGTGGACGACGCACCAAGAACGGCCTGAAGCTCGGCATCTGCGGCGAACATGGCGGTGACCCGGCCTCGATCCGCTTCTGCGAGGACGCCGGTCTCGACTACGTCTCCTGCTCGCCGTTCCGCGTACCGATTGCCCGTCTTGCCGCCGCCCAGGCGGCGATCAACGGCAAGGGGTAGGGGGGCCCTCTGCGTGTTGCAACGATGCAACGCGCGGACGCCGGTTTATCGGAGCCCTGCATTCCTGGTTGCACGCGGCGAGCGGATAGTGCATCAACGCCTCGTTCGCGCCGTATCGGCGCGGGCGATCGCTAGCTATGCATGTGCATAGAGGTTTGTTCAGAACGGGACCGGAAAATGACGCAGTGCGTTTCCACACGCCCCTTGGGGCTTCGCGGCTAATCAGCGTTGATGCGCTGAAAGGGCCCGTCCTGCTGGCCAATGTGCCGGCTGTTTGACCCTGTTCTGGATTATTTTTCTTGGGCAATCATTCTTTTGGGGACATCGTCCCCGAAGGCGACGATGGTGCGCGCAGAGCGACCGTCACGCATTATTTTACTGCCGGCAGCTGGATTGAAGGCGCGGCAGTTCATCAACTGGCGGAAATTGCCAGTCTCCCCGGCATGATCTCGGTCGCCGGTTTCCCGGACCTGCACCCGGGCAAGTATGGCCCCGTCGGCATGGTCGCGCTTTCGCAGCGGCTCTACCCGCAGCTGATCGGCAACGATATCGGCTGCGGCATGTCATTCTTCGAGCTCTCCTTGCCGCTGCGCAAATTCAAGGTCGAAAAGGCGGCCGAGCAACTGCGCAGGCTGGAGCAGATCGATCTCGGCGACATGGCAACCCGCCTGGCGGAGCACGATCTTTCGCCTGACATGGGCCCGCAATCCCTTGGCACCATCGGCGGCGGCAACCACTTCTGTGAGCTGCAGGCCGTGGACGAAGTGTTCGAGGACGAGGCGGAAAGTGTGGCCGACCGGCAGAAGCTCTATCTTCTGGTCCACTCGGGCTCGCGTTCGCTGGGCGCCAATCTTTTCGGTCGCACGCTCGGCACAGAACACTTGCGGGACGGTCTGGCTGCCGGTTCGGCCGCCGCCGTTGAATGGCTCGCCGGAAGCGGCGAGTGCGTTCGATGGGCTTCGCTTAACCGGCGAATGGTGGCGGAGCGGGCAGCGCGGACGTTGCGCGCCGATCTGTCGCTGGTTGCCGATATCCCGCACAACCTGGTGCGGGCCACGGCGTCGGGCTTCCTGCACTATAAGGGCGCGGCCGCAATCGGTGAGGATGCCGTCGCGCCGGTCGCTGGATCGCGCGCAACGCGAAGCTTTCTGGTGCGCGCCCTGGCCGGTGCGGAGCGATCGCATTGGGGCATCTCGCACGGTGCGGGGAGGAAATATGACCGTAAGGCCATGCACGGCCGCGTGGGTGGCAATCGCTCCGAGCGTGATGCCTTGCGCATCAATGCCTGGGGTGGTCTCTCAATCTGCGAGGATCGCAACCTGCTGATCGAGGAGGCGGCCGGCGCCTACAAGGATGCCGCTAAGGTTGTCGCAGACCTCGAGGCGTTCGGGCTTATTCGACCGATCGCGGCGATGAAGCCGCTCGTCACCTACAAGAACGTGCAGCCGCAGGAACGGGTGCGCGAGAAAACGAAGTGGGAGCGGACGACGATAAGGAGGATGCGCCATGGGTGAAGTGACGCTCTTTCTGACCTCCGGCAACGGTCCGGTGGAATGTCGCATTGCCATGGCCGCGCTGATCGACATCTTGGGCAAGGAAGCGAAGGTCAACGGCTGCAGCTTTGACCTGGCCCTTGGCGGGCAACCGGATGCGTTCGGTCCAAAATCCGCAATCGTCACGATGGCAGGCGCTCGATCCGAAGATTTGGCAAGAGCCTATTGCGGGACGATTCGCTTTGTTTTCAAGAGCCCGGTTAGAAAAGGGCATTAACGACAGAACTGGTTTGTCGGTGTCCGGCAAGTGGATCTTTCCGGCGCGGGCGTCGTACCGACGATCGAGCTTGGGGATTTGCGCTTCGAAACCTTGCGGGCCGGCGGGCCCGGTGGCCAGCATCAAAACACTACCGATAGCGCCGTGCGGGCGACGCATGTCCCCACGGGCCACACGGTCGTTTGCCGAGAGGAGCGATCGCAGCATCGCAACAAGGCAACTGCAATTCGCAGGCTTCAAGCCATTCTGGATCTCATCGCCGCCGGGAACGAGCAGCAAGAAAAGACGGCCTTGTTCATGGCCAGCAAGGAGCTGGAGCGGGGTAACGCGGTCAAGACCTTCCGCCTGTAGCCTTCCTTGGCGACCCGGGCTTGTGCGCCCGGGTCGCCTTGATACGCTGATCGTCGAGCCGCGACATTACCGGTTGCTTCGGTTGAACGCCTCCGTCAGCGCATGATGACGACGGGGCGGTCCCAGCCCCACATCATCACGTCGTTCTGATAGCGGAAGGCGCGCGATTCAGCGCGCCGGTCGAGTTCGATGCGTTGCAGGCAGGTGGCAAAGGCGTCGGTGCCGCGGCGGAAACCGTAGGAGGCGCAGGTGTTGCCGTCGGCGATGCGCCGCTCTTCCGGTGTCATGGTCTGGCACGCCGTCAGCAGCAGGGCGGCTGCGACTAGGATCGTCAATCGGGTCGTCATGATGTTCGTGTCTCCTGGGTGCCGCCTTCGTATTCATTTCTCGAATCGCAATTAATATAGGGAGTTGCGCCGAAAATCGAAGCGGACCACGCCAATTCTGCGGCAGGCGCGCGGTCGCACGCAGGGGAGACGTAAAGCGTCCGATGTCGTCCTGAAAGTTGATTTTCTGAGGCTTGGCCCGACGTGATCAGCACGCCAGAACCGACACGTCAGCGCGTAGGTTTTTCGATTGAAGCCAGTTTAAACCGCCGCCGGCAGGCGGCGATCACATGCGTTCGAGCACGCCGACGAAGGACTCGGCGAAGCGCTCCAGGTCTCGCGTGCCATCGCCCGGGTGCTCGAGGCGGATGGTCGTGCCCTGCTCATCAAGGCAGGCAAACAGGATCGATGTTTCGCTGTCCTGCTCGCCATGCCGGAGCACGGCGATACTCAGGCAATCTTCGACCAGTTCCGAAGCAGGCAATGCAAACAGAAACTCGCCGCCGGCATTGTCGGCAACGGTCCGGACAAAACCAGGGAAATCGTCCTTGTTTCCGGAAAAGCCGTCGAGGGAGAGTTCGAGCTCGAGGAGCCCCATCGGAATTCCGCCGTCACGCGGGGGAAGAGGGGTAGGGGTGGCAATGGCCACGGCTGCCTGCGATGCGCCCATGTCGGTTCTCCGTCGATCGCCGCGTACTTTCACATGAAGCCGTGCGCGGCCGTTGCCTCCGATTGAAACTCCGCGCGCCTTGGGCGCGCGGGCACATTCCCATGTGTTGATAGGTGGTTAACGAGAATGGCGATTTTGCGGCGAAGCCTCAGGCATGGCCCGCGGCGCGGCGGCCGACTGGGCATTGCCTGTTTTCACGGCACGGGGCATGGTCTAAGAATGCGATCTGTTTCGCGGCAGGGGATTGATTCAACTACATGATGGTCCGGTACGAGCGTCCCTATTCCTATGCCGCCCAGTGGGCGCGTCGCTTCGCCCGTGTCTCCTTCGTGCTCTTCTTGCTTTCGCTGCTGGCGCACCGCTTCGGGCCACTGACGACACCGCATTTCCTGGCTCTTGTCGGCCTGTCCGGCATTTTCGCGCTGCTCGGCGTATTGCTTGCCGTCGTCGGTCTTGCACGCCTCTGGCAGGTCGCCGCGATCGGCGGCCTCGCGTCTGCTGCGGCTCTTGTCTATGCCGCGCCGGCGCTCGGTTTCATCGGCTTCGGCGTCGTGCAATATCTGACCCGCCCGGCGATCTACGATGTCAGCACCGACACGGTGACGCCGCCGCCATGGCTCAAGGTACCGCAGACCGAAGAGAGCTGGCTGAAACGCAAGGGCGCTGTGACGCCCGAGGACCGGGAAGCGCAGATCCTTGCCTATCCGGGCCTCACCGGCCGGCGCTACGATGGCGCACTCGACCGCGTTTACCAGGGCGTGCGCACTGTCATCGAACAGAACCGCGTCGGCATCACCGAGGAGCTTGGCGTCGAAAACGCCCGCGCCGATCTCGAGGATCTGACCGTACGGCCGAATGCCGGGGCGGAGACGACCGTCGAACCGGAGAACGTACCGGTGCCGGCGGCGCGGCCGGAACTCTCGCTCGAAGGGGCGATTGCGGGGCGCCGCGCCAGCGACGTCGTGCTCCAGGGCGAATGGCGCACGCTGATCGCCGGCTTCCGTTTCGATGTGTTGATCCGGCTGCGCGAAGAGGCCGAAACAACCTTCGTAGACCTGCGTGTCGCCTCCCGCTATGGCCCGCATGACCTCGGCATGGGCGCCGCCTTCGCTGATCAGTTCCTGCGGGCGCTCGATGCCGAGCTGCTCGGCATTGCCGGCGATTGATCGGCAGAGTACCGCCAGGAGACGTCAGTCGTTCACGGCGGCGCCGCGGCCATCGAATTGAGCGGTAGCTTTTCGGTCGAGGGCGGGCGCCCGCAACGACGTCGACTCATCGGCTGGTGCAAGCCAGCCGCGATAGCGCACGATCAAGCCGGTCAAGGGGCTTTCGACCTCCACATGGAAGTGAAACAGGCCGTCGCGATCTTCCTCGAACGTCCGACCGCCCGGCGCGAGCCGCAAGGGAAGCGGGAGGCCGAGGAAGGACCAGGCGCGAACCGAGAGGTGCAGTCGATCTTCTGCAGACTCCAAGGCACACAGGATGCGGAACGGTCCGAAATCCTCCGCCAGCAGTTGTTCGTTTCGCCTCTCTACCTTCTGCTGCGAACTGCGCAGGATCTTTTCGCCGAAGCGCCGGGTCCAGACCTCCCGACCGTTGCCGCATGCGAAGCGGATTTCGACCGGCACATCCGCACCGGCGCTGGGAAAGCCGAAGATAGAGGCGACAAGGCGGGCCCAGATCGATCCGCCTCGCTCGACGACCGCACGTCCGCGAAAGGTTGCGTGTCCTTCCGATCTATCATGCAGGGCTTGGATCGAGGCCGGCACGAGATCCCAATCGCGTCCGAGGATCCGCCGGTAGAGGCTCTGCTGTTGGACCACGATTTCCGTCGTCATGCGATGAAGCGGCCACGCTCCTCGGGCGTCGGCACCATGCAACTCTGACGGCGCCCGGCTATGCGATAGCGGTTTCTCGCCACGAGATCATAGAGTGGGTCGCGAAGGGCAGCGGGCAGGATACGGCAGACGTTCACCAGCGACCATGGCAGGCCGAGCCGCGCAAGCGTCCGCATCGAGCCGTCGGATTTGAAGCGGGCGACGCCGTCCTCGATCAGGATGTTGCTTTCGAAGCTGCTGGCGTCGAGGCCGTAGTGCCGATAGAGCGCCTGGCCAAGCGGCGACTGCGCCGTGAGATAGCGATATTGCGCTCGCCGGTCATGGCGAAGCAGGAAACGTACCCAGCCGGAACAGAAAATGCATTCGCCGTCGAAGACGATTACGGGATTGTCGTCGGCAAAGGCAGGCACCGCGGCATCGCTGCGATAGCTGTAGGCGACCCGCCGCATGGTCAGCCGGCTCCGCCAGGCGCCAGCCGGTAGGCGCCAAGGAGCGAGGGCGGCCCATCGGTCTCGACCCGCCCTTGCTCGATCAGGTCTTCCAGATGGGCAAGGACCGAAAGTGCCGCCGCCCCATGCAGCCGGACATCGGTCGAGGCATAGATGACCTTGACCATATCCGGGATATGGCTGTCGCCGGCGCGAATACGTTCGAGCACTGCGCGCTCGCGCATCTTGCGGTGGGCGCGCAAGCCCCGAAGAAACGAGGCGGGCTCGGTCACCGGCCCGCCGTGGCCGGGCAGGTAGAGGTGCTCGTCTCGGTAGAGCAGTTTTTCAAGCGAGGCCATGTAGTCCGCCATGGCCCCATCCGGCGGCGCGACGATCGTTGTCGCCCAAGCCATGACGTGATCGGCGGAAAAGAGGATACCGGTGCCGTCGAGTGCGAAGGCCATGTGGTTGGCCGTATGGCCGGGCGTCGTCAGCCCCGTCAGGCTCCAGCCATCGCCCTCGATCCGCCCGCCATCGGCAAGCACGAGATCGGGGGCGAACTCCATGTCCGAACTCTCGGCAAAAGGATTGGTCTCGCCCGTATGCAAGGGGCGGGCGGAGCGGTGCGGGCCTTCGCCCACGATCAGCGCACCGGTCGCAGCCTTCAGCCGGCGCGCAAGCGGCGAGTGGTCGCGATGCGTATGGCTGACGGCGATATGGGTGACCTCACGGCCGGCAAGGGCCGCCATCAGCGCCTGAAAATGCGCCTCGTCATCCGGGCCGGGGTCGATCACCGCAACGGAACGCTTTCCGACGATATAGCTGTTGGTGCCGTGGAAGGTGAAGGGGCCGGGATTGTTGACGGTGATGCGCTGCACATCGTCCGCAACCGTCACCGCCTCGCCATGGGCCGGCTTGAAATCGAGATCGAAGTCTGGCCCCTGCATGCGTCTCTTCCTGGCTTTCACTTGTACTCGATCTCGATGAACGACATCGGCTCGCTGCCGGCATTGACGACATTGTGCGACATGCCCGCCTCGCGGCGATAGGCCGCTCCCTTGGCGATATCGACACGGCGGCTGCCGCCTTCCTCCTCGAGCAGGAACTGGCAGTCGGTCATCGGCACGACGACATAGCCGAGACCGTGCACATGGTGGCCCGTATCGGCGCCGGGCTCGAAATCCCAGCGGGTAATACGCACCACCGCGTCATCGACGAGCACGCTCGGAACGGCAGGAGGGCGGGCGCGAAACTGGCTCATGATCTTCTCCATTTCGGCGGGACAATAGGAGGTGCGATGCAGGAAGGGAAGGGTGCAGGCGGCAGCGGCAGACGTTGTGTCGCGGTGTGCTCGCCGGCCTTTTGCACAGCTGATCGACAAATCCGCCGAAAAACCAACTTAGTGTCAACTTAGTGATTGTGACGGACGGCGAGCTTTGATAATCAGGCGCTCGATTTGGCGGGCTTGTTTTTCCGTCAGTCCAGTTGGGGCGTCGCCAAGCGGTAAGGCACCGGTTTTTGGTACCGGCATTCCCAGGTTCGAATCCTGGCGCCCCAGCCACATTCTTCCAATCGTCCGATCCCGAACGGCCAAACCCAGCTTTGGGCCGGGCCTCTACTTGCACTCTTGTCAAGTCACGCTGCAACTGACACGCTAGTTTCGGTGATTCCTACTTGTATGAGGGAGAAGATGGCTCACAAATTCGAAATCTACAAAGACAAGGCTGGTGAATACCGGGTTCGCTTCAAGTACAACAGCGAAGTGATGTTCTCGACCGAGGGCTACAAGACCAAGGCCAGCGCGCAGAACGCCATCGACTCGATCAAGAAGAACGGTCCCGACGCACCCGTCGAGGACAACAGCAGCAGCTGAGTTCGACATTCTTTCCATAGAAAAAGCCCGCCGATTTTCACCGGCGGGCTTTTTTGTTTCTTGGCGTTTAGCTTGCGGTTGCGGCCGGCTTGGTCTGCGCCGGCGCGCCCAGGAACTCTTCGCACCAGCTCGGGCCATCGGCACGCTTGCGGTCGCCGGCAATGCGGATCGAGCGGATGACATAGTCCGACGAGACGGTAAGCTGGACGGCGCAGCTCAGATATTCCGTGCGGGCCGACGCGATGCGCTTGCCGCGCTTGCCGTCCTTGGTGGTTTCGTACTGCGCCGGAACCTTGCGGGTCTTGTAGCCGCCCTTCCAGCTATAGACGGTGGAGCTGCCGCTTTCGACGTCGGAGATCGGCGGACCGTATTGAGCGAAAAAGCCGCCGGCCGGCTGGCCGAGCCAACGCGCTTCGACCGCGTTCTTGGAGATCCCCGTTCCGGTCGTCGTGCAGCCGGCAAGCACGAGCGCAAGGCCCGCCACCGTCATCATACGGAAGTTCATGTTTCTGTCCCTTTGGTTCTCGTTCTGAAATAGGCATGGCGCGGAAGCCCGTATCCCCTGGTTTTCCGCGCTTTCCGTTGTGCCTCTAGCGCCAAACCAGGCGAAAGGAAATCCACGCCGCGCCTTGCATTTCAGGAAAATATGAAGCGTTGCACAAAGTCCCTATCGGGCGCGCTTTCAGGCGCCGACGCCCCCGGAAAACGGCAATTTCCGCATGAGTTTTCCACCGTCACAAGTTTTTTGAAAAAGGCGCAAGGTTTTTCGAGATAGGCGCTTGTGAAATCAAAATGCCTGTTCTATAGAGGCGCCGCTGGTCACGGAGTGTAGCGCAGTCTGGTAGCGCACCACGTTCGGGACGTGGGGGTCGCAAGTTCGAATCTTGCCACTCCGACCAGCCAAATCAATCCTTTACCCGATCATTCCCTTGCATGCCGCTCGGCGCCGCACCGTATGCGCTTGCGCTTTGCGCGCCTGTTCCGGCGTCGATCTTTACGCCCACTCGTCCTCCATGTTAGCCGTTCGTCGCTCCCTCGAAGCCGTTGGTCGAATAGCCGTGCATTCGCACCCGGGTCGGCCTGTCTGCGCGAAGGCGAAGGTTCTAGGTTCCCGTCATTCGATCAATGACGACGAGGAACGGGAATGTCGATCAAGCATCTATTCATTGCAGCGGTTCTGCTTCTGGCCGGCCATTCGGTGGCGGCGGCGCAGAGCTGCGAGAAGAATTTCAAGGCTTCGGGCGTGCCGCTGGTGACGCCGGTCTTTTACAAGACCTGGCAGGAGTTTCCGAAGCTGAAGCCCGAGGCCGCCTTGCAGCGGATGGCACGGGGTGTCGCGGCGGAAGGATTTTCGGGAATCGAGATCAACAAGTCGCTCGGGACCATCGAGGCCTATCAGGATACCGCCGGCTCCGGACGGCTGCAGACGCTGCGCGTCGTTGCCCGCAAGCGCGGTTCAGGCACGCGGGTTGATGCGATGTTCGATATTCAGGTGGGGCAGGTGACCACCAAACAGGTGGTGCAGGAGGGGCTCTGCAATATCATCCGCTCCGCAGTCGAGTAGGGACCAGCGGGCGCAACGGACAGGCAGCAGCAGGAGAGCGTTTCCATTGTCGATATGGTAACGCTCCGTCCGCTTGTCAGCCCTGCCGTTCGAGCGCCTTTAGCGTCGATTGGGCCGCGGCCTGTGCTTGCAGCATCGACGTGAAATTGCCCTGGGCGGGATAGGTGACGCCGCGATACTTGATGACGAAGCACCATTTGCCGTTGACGCGTTTCTCGACCTTCACGGTGGTTTCCGGTTGCTTGTCCGTGCTCACCTTTTCGTCTCCCTGATTCGGCGCATCGTTGCGCGAAAGTCGTCCAGATACGCCGGAGAGGTCGGCTCTGTCCATCGATACCCCGCATACATGGGGCGCTGTGGCGGGGGAGAGGCCAGGGAAGAGCGCCTATGCCGGGCAGGAGCCTTGCTGCCGGGCCACGGTCAGGCGGACTGTCCCACAACGTCCAGGAACGGTGAAACAGCCCTATCGATCCTCATGATCGACGCGCCAACTTACGAATGCGGAGACGGATGAAAAGGTGCGATCTGTGCGATTTCGGGTCAAGGTGAAGCGATCGCCAGCCCCTGTCCTGTTTTGGGACGGTGGCGGCTTCAGGGCGTCGGAGAGCCTCCCGCAGGGAAGCGGATTCAACAGCGCCGGATCACTCATGCACCAGCAATGCGCGGCTTTATTGTTCACTTTGAAACGACGTGTTCACGGAATGATGTCTTATCAGAGTGAACAATCAGGGCGATATTTCCATCAACACTTGTTCTTGCCCGAGAGGCCCAGATGTTGAAGGAACCGATATTCACCTTTCGCGAGATCGCCATATGGACCGCCATACTTGGCAGCGTCGTAGGCTATCAGCTTTGGCAGCACGCCGAACCGGCGCCGTTGACGATGGTTCTCCCGGCGATCGAGCAGCAGCTTTGATGTTGAATGCCGGCAGGAGTTCACTCCTCCGGCATGCCGTTGCGCCTGGCCGCCTGCAGCAGGTCGATTTCGCCGGCGACCGGACCGAACTGGTTCTCCAGCCGCTCGGCTTCCTCCGCATCGAGCCGATATTTCCGGGCAAATGCTTCGATCGATACCATGCGCCCGCGAAAGCCTTTTTGCCTCGCATCCTCGCCTTGATGTTCCGTTTTCATGGTGCTTCTCCCATGCGCCAGGGACATAGGGCGACGGACTTCTTTGAAAAGGCCCAAATCGACCGGTAGCAACCGCGGTTTCAGCAACGAAAAAGGGGCCTTGGTCGGGCCCCTTTTTTGTGTGTGCTGCGGCTGTCGATCAGCCGTCGATATCGTCGATGATCTCGACCGCCTTGCCGGCGCTGACGCGTCGGATTTCGGCCTCCTCGCGGCGGCCCGCGAAGAGTTCGGTCGCCATCAGCTGGTCGGCGAGGTCCGCCGGCAGCGAGAGGATAACGCGGGCGTCTTCCGTGTGGATGCCGCCGAGTGCCGAGCGCTTGGCCGTGATCATGCCGCCAGCCACCGTGTTGTTGGTGTCCGGATCGATCAGGATGAAGGCGCCGGTGAAGCGGTTCTGCTCGTAGGTGTCGAAGATCGCCTGCTCGTCGAAGGCCAGATGCACCTTGCCGATGGCGTTCATCGGCAGCTGCTCGGCATGGTTCCACTTGCCGGTCTTAAGGTCGAGCTGGCTGGCAGGCTGGATCTGGACGCGCTGGCGGCGGCTGCCGCTCTTCAGCCAGTAGCGCTTGCCCGGCTGGATGCCTTCCGGCTGCAGGGCAACGAGCTGGGCATCGAAGGCAAGGCCGGTCAGCGGCTGGCTGTCGATGGCCACGATCATGTCGCCGCGCGACACGTCGACCTGGCGGTCGAGCACGAGCGTGATCGCGTCGCCGGCGACGGCGGCGTTGCGCACGAGGTCAAAGGTGACGATCTTGGTGACGTTGGCCACCATGCCGGAGGGCAGGATCACGACACTGTCGCCCGGCTTCACCGAGCCGCCGGCAACCGTGCCCTGATAGCCGCGGAAGCTTTCGCCGGGCCGCGAGACGCGCTGTACCGGCAGGCGGAAGCCGACGGTCTGGGCCGAACGGGTGGTTGCCAGTTCCAGCACCTCGATCAGCGTCGGGCCGTCATACCAGGGCATGGAAGCGCGGCCGTCGTAGACGACGTTCTCGCCCTTCAGAGCCGAGACGGGAATAGCTGTGACCTGGCGCACGCCAAGCGACAATGCCAGTTCCCGGAATTCGTGGTTGATCTCTTCGAAGCGGGCGCGATCGTAGTCGGTGAGGTCGATCTTGTTGACCGCCAGTACGAACTGCTTGATGCCCATCAGCGTTGCGATCGTCGCATGCCGGCGGGTCTGCTCGAGCAGGCCGACGCGGGCGTCGACCAGCAGCACGGCGAGGTCGGCGGTCGAGGCGCCCGTTGCCATGTTGCGGGTATATTGCTCGTGGCCGGGCGTGTCGGCGACGATGAAGGAGCGCTTGTCGGTCGAGAAATAGCGATAGGCGACATCAATGGTGATGCCCTGTTCGCGCTCGGCCTGCAGGCCGTCGAGGAGCAGCGCGAAGTCGGGCAGGCCGAGATCGTTCTGCTTGCCGTTGGAATCGCGCTGGAGCGTCGCGGCCTGGTCTTCCTTGACCGCCTTGGTGTCCCAGAGCAGGCGACCGATCAGCGTCGACTTGCCGTCATCGACAGAGCCGCAGGTAATCAGGCGAAGCGGGCGGCTGTCACGCGCGGCGCGCGCCGGCTCCTGCGCCGGAAAGGCCAGAACCTCGCCGGCAGCAACGTGCTCAACGGCATTCGCGGTTGCGGGAGCAGTCATCAGAAATATCCTTCGCGTTTTTTCTTTTCCATCGAGCCGGACTGGTCGCGGTCGATGGCGCGGCCCTGGCGTTCGGATACGGTCGCGGTTTCAAGTTCGGAGATGATGTCGTCGAGCGTCGTCGCGCTGGAGCGGATGGCGCCGGTCAGCGGGAAGCAGCCGAGGGTGCGGAAGCGGATCACTTCCTCGCGTTTGGTCTCACCCGGCAAGAGTTCGAGGCGCGGATCTTCGGCCAGGATCATCATGCCGTCGCGTTCGACGATCGGGCGCTTCTCAGCGAAGTAGAGCGGCACGATCGGAATCTCTTCTGCCTGGATGTAGCGCCAGATGTCGACTTCGGTCCAGTTGGAGAGCGGGAAGGCCCGCACGCTTTCGCCCTTGCGGATCATGCCGTTATAGACGTTCCAGAGTTCCGGGCGCTGGTTGCGCGGATCCCAGCGATGATCCGGCGTGCGGAACGAATAGATGCGTTCCTTGGCACGGCTTGCTTCCTCGTCGCGCCGCGCGCCGCCGAAAGCCGCATCGAACTGGCCGGCGTCGAGCGCCTGGCGCAGCGCCTCGGTCTTCATGATGTCGGTATAGAGCGCCGAACCGTGGCTGAAGGGCGTGACGTTCTCGGCTGCACCGCGCGGGTTGATGTGCTCGATCAGGTCGAGGTCGTAGCGCTCGACGATCTCGTTGCGAAACGCGATCATCTCGGCGAACTTCCAGCCGGTGTTGACGTGCAACAGCGGGAAGGGCACGCGGCCAGGATAGAAGGCCTTACGGGCGAGGTGCAGCAGCACCGAGGAGTCCTTGCCGATCGAATAGAGCATGACCGGGCGTTCGAACTCGGCGGCCACTTCGCGAAAGATGTGGATCGCTTCGTTCTCGAGTGCCTTCAGATGCGGATCGAGCGGCGGCTTGGCGCTCTGCGGATTGTGCAGTTCCGTTTCCGGATGGATATGGGGCATTTCAGTCTCCGGGAGGATTTGTCTTCAGACGAGCGCGCCAGCCTCAGGCGGCGCTGCTCGAATTCGGGATGATGGAACTGGCGGCAGCTTCCGGAACGTGCAGACCACATTCGCGCTTCTCGTCGTTTTCCCACCACCAGCGGCCGGCGCGCTCCGGCTCGCCGGGCTTGATGGCGCGGGTGCAGGGCTCGCAGCCGATCGACGGATAGCCGCGGGCGTGCAGCGGGTTGACCGGAACGGCATTGGCGGCGACGTAAGCACGGATGGTCTCGATGTCCCAGTCCGCCAGCGGGTTGATCTTGATGAGGCCACGTTCGGCATCAGCTTCCGCGAACGGGGTCGATGCGCGATTGCCCGACTGGCCCCGACGCAGGCCGGTGACCCAGAAGGTTACCCCTTGGAGTGCGCGCGCAAGCGGCTTCAGCTTGCGCACGTCACAACAGGCATGCCGGGCCTCGACGCTCTCGTAGAAGCCGTTGAGGCCATAGCGCGCCGCATAGGCGTCGATGTCGGCCTGTTCCGGATGGTAGCGCTTGATCAGGATCCCGTAGGTTTCTTCGGTTTTTTCGATAAGGGCGACCGTCTCGTTGAACAGGCGCCCGGTCTCCAGTGTCGCGACATTGATGGACAGCTTGTTCTCGCCGATGGCCGCGGTAATCACCTGATCCTCGATACCGAGCGAGGTCGTGAAGACGGCCTGCCCTTCAAGGCTTGCGACAAGCGCCAGCCGGCCGGCGAGATCCAGGCCTTCGAGCGTCTCGTTCAGTGCCTTGGCGGTGGTTTCGAGGGATGACGTGGTCATGGCTGCGTCCTGTTCCAACTTGGTCGGAATATCGCAGCCCAATGCGACAATGGACAGAAATAGCGGTTTCTAATGCTGTTTGTTTGGAGCAAATCTGCCTCTCAGAACGAAAGGCAGCGAAAAACCGAATATAGACTAGTAATTTACTAGATTTTATACTGTATGGCTACGACGGCAACCCTTGAAGAGGAGGCGCGAACCTTGCGGGCCCGCGCCTCCTGCCAAGGGGAGAGCCAGACCGTCAGAACGCTGCCCAGCCGGCCTCCTGTGCCTGCGGGGCACTGCGATAGGCCGTGGCGAGTTTGCGGCCCAAGGCGCGTGCGGGCGAAGGGGCAGCAATCTCGCTCGTCACGAGGCGTGGTGCCGCCGCTTGGCCGTTGCCCGTCTTGAAGCGCATCAGCAGATCGTTGAGCGCGCCGGCCTCGCGGGCGAGGCTATGGCTCGCGGCGGTCGATTGCTCCACCATTGCCGCGTTCTGCTGCGTTCCCTGATCGATCGCGTTTACCGCCGTATTGATCTGCTGGATGCCGGCGGCCTGTTCGCGGGCGCTTTCGACGATCGCCGTCACGTGGCTGCTGATCTCCTTGACCTCGGTGATGATGCTTTCGAGCGCCGTACCGGTCTCGCGCACCAGCGTGACGCCGGATTTGACCTGCTGGCCAGATGTGGCGATCAGCACCTTGATCTCCTTGGCGGCCTGCGCCGAGCGCTGGGCGAGCTCGCGCACCTCCTGGGCGACGACGGCAAAGCCCTTGCCGGCTTCGCCCGCGCGAGCCGCCTCGACGCCGGCATTCAGCGCCAGGAGGTTCGTCTGAAAGGCAATGTCGTCGATGACGCCGATGATGCTGGAGATCTCCCGCGACGAGGCTTCGATGCCACTCATCGCGGTGACGGCATTGCCGACGATCTCGCCGGACTTCTCTGCTGCACCGCGGGTGCGCGTCACCAAGGTGCCTGCCTCCTCCGCACGCCGGCTGGCATCCGCCACGGTGGTCGCGATCTGGTCCAGTGCAGCCGCCGTTTCCTCGACCGAAGCCGCCTGCTGTTCTGTGCGCTTGGAAAGGTCACCGGCCGCAGAGCGGATTTCGCTGGCGCCGGCATTGATGCTGCGGGCGTTCTCGCCGACCGAGCGCAGCGCATCTTCGAGATTGGTGACGGAGCTGTTGAAGTTCGTGCGTAGCGTGTCGAGCCGTTCGGCAAGCGGCGTGTCGATGCGATAGGTGAGGTCGCCTTCCGCCAGCCGGTCGAGACCGAAGCCGAGCGCATTGACCGCGGTCTGGATCTCGGCAGCTTCCTTGACCTTCTGCGCCTCGCGCTGCTCGCGCTCGCGTTCGGAAAGTGTTCGCCCCGCCTCCGCTTCCTGCTCGAGCCGCTGGCGTTCGAGCGCATTGTCGCGGAAGACAGCGACGGCACCCGCCATCTGGCCGATCTCGTCACGGCGGCCTTCGCCGAAGATCGTGGCCTTGAGGTTGCCGGCTGCAAGCTGCCGCATGGCCTCGCACAGCTGCGTCAGCGGCCGAAAGAGACCGGCGGCCACGAACCAGACTGTTGCCCCAAGAAGCGCGATGGCAAAGGCGGCGATCATGACCTGCCAGCGTGTCAGGGTGTCCTTCTCCACCTTGGCCGCCTCCAGCTCCTGGTCGGCTTCCGCGAGCTGGAGCTTGACCAGGGCGCCGATCGGTTCGGCCAGCGGATCGATGGCCGCGTAAAGGCGGCTGTCGATAAACCGGCCGAACTCGGCGATGTCCTGTCGATCGATGATCTCGAGCATGTCCCTGACCGCCTGCTCGCTGCCGACGCGGGCTGCGTCGAAGGTCTTCGCAAGCTTCTTTTCCTCAGGCGTCAGTCTCGTTGCTTCATAGGCGCGCCATTGTTCGTCGATGGTGGCAAGCGCCGCGTTGATCTTCTCCTTGCCGTCAGCCCACCCAAGCGCGCCGCTTCGCATCTTGTGGGTCGTATCGACGATTTCGACGGCGTACATGTCGGCGACGGTATCGAGCTGCGCCACCGGCAACAGCCGGTCGGCGACGATCGATTCGGTGCGCTTGGAGATCGATGTCATCGCGTTGAAAGCCGTGACGATCATGACCAGCATGGCGACGGCGAGCAGGGACAAGCACACGAGCAGGCGTGCTTTGATTGTCATGAAAAACGCTCCTCGGTTGCCCGCAAGGCAAATCATCCTCGGCCGGTGACCGCGGACAAGGCCGCATGGTCATCGGGAAGCGAGCTCGCCTTGGCAGGGAGTAATGACGATGATGGGGATGGAGCACGCGTTACTACGCGGCGAAACTGCCCTCATGGCACGTTCGCCCAGCGTTCACTCCGTCTTATCTAGACATAACAACCGGAGATTAAGAATGGCTAAATTTTAAGGTGTTGAACAAAGCTCGCGCAACCCATGGTCATCGCAACCACAGGAGGCGGTTGGCGATGCTCAAGAAGTGTTGAAGACCACATCCTTTCGCAAATCGTTCTTCGGGTTCAAGCTGCCGCCTCTCCGAAACAGGCGAAGGAGCACGCACATGTTGAAAGCCATTTCACGCCGTGGCGTTGCAGCGGGTGTCCTGACGGCGCTTCTGGTCACCGGCGCCTATGCCCATCACGGATGGTCCTGGGCCGAGGCCGACCAAATCGAGCTCAAGGGCATCATCCGCGAAATATCGATGGCGCCGCCGCATCCGACCTTGCAGGTGGAAACGACCGCGGATGGCATGTGGCACGTCGAACTCGGCAATCCCCGGCAGACGGAGCGCTCCGGCTTTGTGGAGGGATCAGCCAAGGCCGGTGACGCCGTCGTCGTTCTCGGCAACCGCTCGCTCGACCCGAACGAAAAGCGCATGAAGGCGGTGCGCATCACGGTCTCCGGCAAGACCTATGACATCTATCCGGAACGCATCCGGGCCGGTGGATGAGTGGGGCGGAGCTTGTCGAATGGATCGCCGGCTGGCCGGTCGGCGCTGCGCTCAGGCGTTCGGCGCTTCTCTATCTCTTGGTCAATGCGGCCCACATTCTCGCGATCGGGCTGCTGATGGGCGCCATCGTGCCGTTGGATTTACGGTTGCTCGGTTTCTTCGGCAACACCTCACTTGAAGTGCTCGGACCGTTTCTGTCGCGTGCGGCGGCAGTTGGCTTAGCATTGGCGATCACCACTGGCTTATGCCTCTTCAGCGTGCGCCCGGCGGCCTATGTCACGAATGCTGCCTTTCTCGCAAAGATCGCTCTGCTGGGGATCGGTGCCGTCAACGCTGTCAGTGTGCATATGGGCGGCGCCTGGCGGGCCGCCGTAAATGGCGGCCCGGTCTCATGGCGTCTTCGCATCCCGGCAGCCGTCTCGCTGACGGTGTGGCCGGCAGCGCTCCTGGCTGGGCGCTGGATCGGCTTTCTCTGATGCTGGTTCTATCGGTCGTTGGCCGTTTTCCACGCGGGGAGGGCTGGCTCCTGCTTGAGCGCTCTGCCGCGCACGAACTGCAGCGTCGCTTCGGCCACCCGTTGCCCGAGATGCGTTGCGGTGGCGAGATCGGATTGCGGCGGCGCAAGATCGGCCCCCTGGTCGACATTCGACTGCGCCCCAGCACCCAGCCAGAAGCCTAACCGGTTGAGATCGTCAGAAGATCCTGTGGTCGAGTGGTTGGCCGGCGGCAGATCGAGGTTGATCCAGTGCATGCCGTGCTGGGCAGCAAAGAGTGCAAGTTGCATCAGCGTCGCGAGCTTGTCGCCGGAAGCGGTTCCCGAATTGGTGAAGCCAGCGGCGATCTTGTCTTTCCAGAGATAGCCTTTGGCCATCACCGCGTTCGAACTTGCCTCCTGGAAAGATTTGAACGCGGCTGATGGACCCCCGACATAGGTTGGCGTGCCGAAGATGATCGCCTCAGCCGAGAGCAGATCGTTCCACCGGTCCGGTGCTTCGTCGACGGTCAAGAGCAGGCATTGCGTGCCGTCGACCCGCTCGATTCCGGCTTTGACGGCTTCCGCCTGACGTGCGGTGTGGCCGTAGCCGCTGTGATAGATAACGGCGATGCATATGTTGCTCATGGTTTGGTCTCCATTGGTTTTGGGTGATGGATCTGCAGCGCGCGAGCGAAGACGCGCGCCGGCGGCGCGTTGCACGTTGAAGGCAACGCTGGTCAGGATCGGTTGATGGGGCGGTGGGCTCTACAGTGCCGCGCTTCTTATGAGACGCGCAAAGGTCGCTGTAGCACTTTGCCTTGCTGCAAGTTTTTGTCCTTAAATCGGCTACGATTTAAGGAAACATGCAGTAGCGACCGCGTGCGATCGTCAGGACGCAGTCACTGTCGTTCAATGAATGGCGTGACCATCGAACTGCCTCAGCGTCTCCGGGAGATGTTTGAGCTTCTCCGGATTGCGCGTGACATAGATGGCGGTGATCCGGTCCTGTTCGATCTCAAGGGCGGTTGTCTGCAGGATCTCACCGTCTTCGATGGTGATGAAACCGGGTAGCCCGTTGATGAAGTCGTAGCGCACGAGCCGCGACATCGTCTCCGCAAAGATCAGCGCCAGCGACGCGTGGAGTTTCATGACCTTGTCGAAGCCCATGATTGGCCATCTCGGCGCCACTGTCTTGCCGCCGCCGTCGGCATAGACGATCGCCTCCGTTGCGAGCAGCGAGCGAAGCTGCTGCATGTCGCCGCTGCGCGAAGCCGCGAAGAAAGCGCAGGCGATTTCGAGGCCTTGTTCCCGGGGCATGACAAAGCGGCGACGAGCGCTGCGGATATTGACGCGGGCGCGGCTGGCAAGTTGACGGCAGGTCGCCGGTTTGCGGCTGAGCGTCTCGCCGATTTCATCGAAGCTGACGCCGAAGACATCGTGCAATAGAAACGCGGCCCGTTCGAGCGGCGACAGGCGCTCCAGCGCCATCATCAGTGGCAAGGTGATGTCGTCGAGGTCGTCGTTTTCCTCGAGGACCGGTTCCGGCAGCCATGGTCCGACATAGGTCTCGCGTCGGTGCCGCGCCGACTTCAACTGATCGAGGCAAAGTCGCGTCACGATGCGGCGCAGGAAGGCTGACGAATCCTTGACGGCGGTGCGGTCGGCGTCGAGCCAGCGCAGGAATGCCTCCTGGACGACATCCTCGGCTTCGCTGACCGAACCCAGCATCCGATAGGCGATGCGGATCAGTCGGGGACGCAGCGGCTCGAAGGTCGTTCTGACGTCTTCGTCGGTCATCACGCCCCCCATCGCCGTTCGGGGCAATCGGCTATGGCATGGCCGGCAGGCACGAGGAGCCATGATGGCATTGCCGCTGGAGTAACGGCAAGCAGGTCCAGCCTCGGTGTCATGTTCGTCTCCTTCTTCTCGGGCACTCGAGAAGATAGGACGAGATAGCGTCGGCGAACGTGACATGCCGCAGACATTGCGGCTGTCGAATGCGAGGAAAACGTGCCGCCTAGAGCATCCCGCTTTCAAGTGGAATCACTGAAAGCGTATAAGATGCTCTAGAATCAAAGTGCTAGAGCGCCGTGCGTTCGTCTGAACGCACGGCGCTCTGGTGCACGCGATCCTTATCGGTCGCTGACCTCCCAGCGCGGGTTGATCCACGGCTCCTGGTTGGAGCGCGCCAGCGGCTGCTTGCCGAGAATGTGGTCGGCTGCCTTCTCGCCGGTCATGATCGACGGGCTGTTGAGGTTGCCGTAGGTCACATGCGGGAAGATCGAGCTGTCGGCGACGCGCAGGCCATCGACGCCGATGACGCGGGTTTCCGGATCGACAACCGCCATCGGATCGTCCTTGGCGCCCATCTTGCAGGTGCCGCAAGGGTGATAGGCGCTTTCCAGGTGCTCGCGCAGAAATTCGTCGATCTGCTCGTCCGACTGCACCTTCTCGCCCGGCTGGATCTCCGGACCGCGATAGTGGTCGAAAGCCTTCTGGCCGAAGATCTCGCGGGTGAGGCGCACGCAGTGGCGGAACTTCTCCCAGTCCTCCGGGTGGCTCATATAATTGAAGCGGATGACAGGATCGGCCATCGGATCGGAGGAGCGCAGCGTGACGTTGCCGCGCGACTTGGAAAGATTGTAGCCGACATGCACCTGGAAGCCGTGCGTGTTGGCGGCCGCCTTGCCGTCGTAGCTGATCGCCACCGGCAGGAAGTGGTACTGGATATCCGGCTGCTTGACGCCGGGTGCGGAGCGCAGGAAGGCGCAGGCCTCGAACTGGTTGGAGATGCCGAGGCCCTTCTTGAAGAACAGCCATTGCGCGCCGGCAACGCCCTGCCAGAACCACGGCAGCCAGGAATAGAGCGACACAGGCTTGGTCGAAATCTGCTGGAAATAGAACTCCATGTGGTCCTGCAGGTTCTGGCCGACGCCGGGCCGGTCGACCTTCACCTCGATACCCATGTCCTTGAGGTGCTGTGCTGGACCAATGCCCGAGAGCATCAGCAGTTTCGGCGAATTGAACGACGAGGCCGAGACGATCACCTCACGGTTCGCCTTGACGATCTCGATCTTGCCGCCGCGCTCGATCTCGACCCCGGTCGCCCGGCCGTTCTCGATGATGATCCGGCGGGCGAAGCAGCGCACGAGCGAGACGTTTTGCCGTTTCATTGCCGGCTTCAGGTAGGCGTTCGCCGCCGACCAGCGCCGTCCCTGCCAGACGGTCTGCTCCATCAGCCCGAAGCCTTCCTGCTTCGAGCCGTTGTAATCGTCGGTGAGTTCGAAGCCGGCCTGTTGGCCCGCTTCGATGAAGGCGTGGAACAGCGGGTTGTGGACCGGGCCGCGCTTGACGTGCAGCGGCCCGTCGGTGCCGCGCCAGCCCGCTTCGCCGCCATGCGAATTTTCCATGCGCTTGAAATAGGGAAGCACGTCCGCATAGGCCCAGCCGCGTGCGCCGAGCTCGTCCCAGCGGTTGTAGTCTTCCGCATGGCCGCGCACATAGACGAGACCGTTGATCGAGGAGGAGCCGCCGATCACCTTGCCCCGCGGCGCGGTGATGCGCCGGTTGTTGAGATTCGGTTCCGGTTCGGAGAGATAGCCCCAGTTGTAGCGCTTCATGCTCATCGGCCAGGCAAGGGCCGCCGGCATCTGGATGAAGGGGCCGATATCCGAGCCGCCATATTCCAGCACCAGCACCGTGTTCTTGCCGTCTTCGGACAAGCGGTAGGCGAGCGCCGAACCGGCGGAGCCGGAGCCGATGATGATGTAATCTGCCTGCATAAGCGTGGTCTTTCTTCTAGCGTCTCGCGTTCGACCTATCTGGCGCTTTCACCCCTCATTCCTGTGCGTGTCACAGGAATCCAGCCAAGCGACGTCTGTCGCTTGAAGACTCTTGTGCGCCACAGACGTGGCGCTGCTGGATCCCCGGAACTCGCTTCGCTCGCCCGAGGATGAGGGAGGTGGAGCCGCCTCTCGATGGAGGCCCCAATTCTCAATACGGCGCCTGTACCGGCCCCATGCCGACATAGACGGTCTTCAATTCGCTGTAGTGGTTGAGCGCGGCGACCGAATTCTCGCGGCCGAAGCCGGACTGCTTCGAGCCGCCGAACGGGATCTCCACCGGGCAAAGGTTGTAGGTGTTGATCCACAGCGTCCCGGCCTCGAGCTGATCGACGACGCGGTGCGCGCGGGTGATGTCGGCGGTGAAGACGCCGGCCGAAAGGCCGAATTCGGTCGCATTGGCCCGCGCGATCACCTCGGCCTCGTCGTCGAAATCGAGCACGCACATGACCGGCCCGAAGATCTCTTCGCGGGCGATCGTCATGTCGTCGGTGACGTCGGCAAAAACCGTCGGCTGGATGTAGGTGCCTTCTGCGTTGACGGCATTCGGAATGCCGCCGCCGGTCAGGAGCCGTGCGCCCTCCGCCTTGCCCTTCTCGATATAGGAAAAGACCTTGTCGCGCTGCGGCATCGATACCATTGGGCCGAGCTGCGTCGCCTCGTCCATCGGGTCGCCGATGACGATCGCCTCGGTGCGGGCCTTCAGCCGGGTGAGGAACTGTTCCTTGATGCCTTTCTGCACGAAAACGCGGGTGCCGTTGGAGCAGACCTGGCCGGTCGAATAGAAATTGCCGAGCATGGCGCCGCCGATGGCGCTTTCGAGATCGGCATCGTCGAAGACGATCAGCGGCGACTTGCCGCCGAGCTCCATGGTGACGTGCTTGAGTTCGGCTGCGGCCGCACCGGCTACCTTCTTGCCTGTCGGCACGGAGCCGGTCAGCGACACCTTGGCGACGTCAGGATGGTTGACGAGCAACGGACCGGTGGTGCGATCCCCCTGGATGACGTTGTAGAGGCCCTTCGGCAGGCCGGCCTCGACCAGGATCTCGGCGATCTTCAGCGCGCCGAGCGGCGTGTTCTCCGACGGCTTGAAGACCATGGCATTGCCGGCGGCAAGCGCCGGCGCACCCTTCCAGCAGGCGATCTGCTGCGGATAGTTCCAGGCGCCGATACCCACGCAGACGCCGAGCGGCACGCGCTTGGTATAGGCAAAATCGCCGCCGAGCGGGATGTAGTCGCCGTTGAGCGCCGTGGCGATGACGCCACCGAAGAATTCGAAACTGTCGGCACCGGACGTCGGATCGGCGACGATCGTCTCTTGGATCGGCTTGCCGGTATCGAGCGTCTCGAGCTCCGAGAGCTCGCGGTTGCGCTCGCGCATGATCTCGGCAGCGCGCTTCAAAATACGGCCACGGGCCGTCGGGCTCATCGCCGCCCATTCCGGTTGAGCGCGCTTGGCGGCTGCAATCGCCTTTTCGACGATCGCCGGCGTTGCCGCATGCAGCCGGGCGATCACTTCGCCGGTCGCCGGATAGATGCTCTCGATGACGGTGCCTTCGATGTCCTCGACATATTCGCCGTCGATGAAGTGCGAGGCTTGCGGTTGGGCTTTCATGTCATTCTCCCCGCGGATAGCGTTTGGATTCCTCGAGATTGTCGAGGTTCATATGGTTGCGCATGTAGCGCTCGGATGCTTTCTGCAGCGGCTGGTGATCCCAGGGGTAGTAGGCACCGTTGCGGAGCGCCTCGTAGACCACCCAGCGCCGCGCCTGGCTTTCGCGCACGGCCGCGTCGAAAGCCTCCATGTCCCAATGGGCGGCGCACATCTCGCGGAAGGCCTGCAGCGTTGCCGCCTGCACCTGCGTTTCCGGATGGGCCGCCAGATTCTTCAGTTCCAGCGGGTCGGCGTCGAGATCGTAGAGCTGATCCGGATCGAGCGCGCAGTGGATGTATTTCCACTTGCCCTCGCGGATGGCGACGAGCGGGGCGTAAGAAGCTTCCGCTGCATATTCCATCAGCACCGGCTCGCTGCGCTCCTCACCTTTGATCATGGGCACGAGACTCATGCCGTCGGTCCACGGCTTCACCTCGTCCATCGAAATACCGGCGAGATCGGCAAGCGTCGGCGTCACGTCGAGATTGGAGGTCGGGGCCAAGTGCAGACCCGGCGTCACACCGGGGCCTGCGACCATCAGCGGCACGCGGGCTGAACCTTCGAAGAAATTCATCTTGAACCACAGGCCGCGCTCGCCGAGCATGTCGCCGTGATCCGAGCAGAAAAGGATCAGCGTGTCGTCGAGCATGCGGGTGCGCGTCAGCGTGTCGATGAGCTCTCCGACCTTCTCGTCGAGATAGGAGATATTGGCGAAGTAGGCCTGGCGCGACCGGCGGATATTGTCTTCCGTCAGGTCGAAATTGACATAGTCGCAGGAATGCATGATGCGCTTGGAATGCGGGTCCTGCTGGTCCTCCGCCAGCATGCCGATCTCGGGCAGCAGATGCTCGCAATCCTCGTAGAGATCCCAGAATTTCTTGCGCGCCACATAGGGGTCGTGCGGGTGGGTGAAGGAGACGGTCAGGCACCAGGGACGGCGTGTCGCGTCGTCGTTTTCGCGCGAGAGCTGATAGAGCTTCTGATTGGCGAGGAAGGCGACCTCGTCGTCATATTCCATCTGGTTGGTGATCTCGGCGACGCCGGCGCCCGTGACAGAGCCGAGATTGTGGTACCACCAGTCGATGCGCTCGCCGGGCTTGCGATAATCGGGCGTCCAGCCGAAATCGGCCGGGTAGATGTCGGTCGTCAGCCGCTCCTCGAAGCCGTGCAGCTGGTCCGGCCCGACGAAATGCATCTTGCCCGACAGAGCCGTGTAGTAGCCGGCGCGGCGCAGATGATGCGCATAGGTCGGGATCGAGGACTGGTACTCGGCAGCGTTGTCGTAGACGCGGGTGCGGCTCGGCAATTGCCCGGCCATGAACGAGGCGCGGGCAGGGGCGCAGAGCGGCGACGAGGTGTAGTTGTTGCGGAAGCGGGCCGAGCGCGCGGCGAGCGCTTTCAGGTTCGGCGCATGCAGGAACGCGGCCGGTCCGTCCGGAAAGAGCTTTCCGTTCAGCTGGTCGACCATGATGATCAGGATGTTCGATCTTGCTGTCATGCGGCCGTTCCCTGGTATTTGAGCCGATCGATGTGCGAGCTGACGTAGTCTTCCGTGAGCGCGATCGATGCTTCGATGCTGATCGGCGCGGAGCGCAGACTCTGGCGGATATAAAGCCCGTCGATCATCGCAGCAGCGCCTTCAGCGATGCGTTCCGCGTCATCGTCGGCACAAAGGGCCTTGAGGCTCGCCATGAGGTTGGAGCGCAGGCGCCGGGCATAGACGACGAGCAGCCGCCGCACCTCCTCAGACCGTTGCGCCTCCGAATAGAAGGCGAGCCATGCGGCAATCGTATCTGGGGCGAACTGGCTTGCCTGGAAGGAGACGCGGATCAAGGCGCTCAGCCTTTCGCGTGGGCCTGCCACCGTGCGAAGCGCCGTCACCGTGTCGTCGCGCAACTGCCGTAGAAGGCTGCGGATCGTCTCGATCAGCAATTGTTCCTTGCTGCCGAAATAGTGGTGGGCAAGGGCAGGGGAGACGCCGGCGTGGCGGGCGATCTCGGACATGGTGACGGTCAGCGTGCCCTGGTCGCCGATCACGCGAAGTGCTGCGTCCACCAGCGCCTTGCGGCGCACTGGCTCCATTCCGACCTTTGGCATCCGTCTCTCCCTTGACGGAGGTCAGTTTATTTTTGATTGACTCATCAATCAATAAAAATCTTCGGTGTTTTCGCTTCCCTTTTTCGAAGAAATCCGGCTCAATCCTCCCGGTAGCGATCCCGCGATCTGAAGGACTGGAGGTTGAAATGACCCATGCATTCGATCACGCCGACAAGACGGCGGTTGCCCGCAAATGGGGGTGGTTCGTAGCACTCGGCGTGCTGCTCATCATGTGCGGTGGCCTTGCCTTCGGCAATCTGCTGATGGCCACGGTCGCTTCGGTCTATTATGTCGGGATCATCATGCTGGTCGGCGGGCTTTTCAATCTCGCCCACGCCTTCCAGGTCAAGGGCTGGGACAGCGTACTTTACTGGGGGCTCAGCGGCGCCTGTTATACGATCGCCGGCCTGTTTGCCTTCATCAATCCCTTGCTTGCCTCGTCCTTCCTGACCTTCGTGATGGCGATCGCCCTCATCGTCGCCGGCTGCTTCCGCATCTGGGTCGGTCTCAAGCTCAGGCCAGTACAAGGCTGGGGATGGGTGGCACTCGGCGGTCTGGTCACGCTTGCCGCCGGCCTCATCATCGCCGCCGGCTGGCCGGTCAACAGTCTCTGGATCCTCGGCCTTTTCCTCGCCGTCGACCTGGTGATGCAGGGCCTGTCGCTGATCGCCTTCGGCGTGCTGGCGAAGGGATAACCGCCCCCTTCCTGTGGGGTTCCGAGCTGGGTGCCCGGCCGTACGAAAGCGGCCGTTATCGGCGCCCGGGCAACCGCAGCAATCGCTCATGAAACTACTGATTTCATTAGAATGTTTGCAGTAGATCAAGGGCGGTAGCGACTGTCATATAGCTTTCATCAAAGCTTCATAATGGGGAAAGACTTCGTTGATAGTTGGCGGCCATGCTGCCGGCGTCCGATCGTCCGTTCCCCTGTCTCTGGAGCCCGGCATGTCCGCCGCCCCCGCCGAAATCCTCTCGTTGCGCCGGTTCGGCGACGACCAGATCGTCACGCTCGCCAAGCTGGTGATCGAGAGTGCCTTCCAGCCGATCACCGAAGCGGCGACCGGCACCGTCTTCGGTTACGAATCGCTGATGCGCGGCTTCCAGAAACTGGGCTTTGCCTCGCCGCTGGAACTGCTCGACAAGGCGGAAGAAGCCGGGCAATTGCTGGCGCTGGAGCACATGATCAACAGCCGCGCCGTCGCCGGCTTCGCGACGCTGCCCGATCATTCCGCCCGCACCCTGTTTCTGAATTTCGACTCGCGCCTCGTCGGCGGCGAGGGCGACATCGTCGAGCGCCTCGTCAACCATCTGAAGCGCGCCGGTATCGCCCCTTCGTCGCTCTGCTTCGAGCTTTCCGAGCGTTTCGACAGCGGCAAGATGCCGGACTTCTCCGCGCTCGTGCGCGATCTCCGGCTCGCCGGCTTCAAGCTCGCCATTGACGATTTCGGGGCTGGCTTCAACGGGCTGAAGCTGCTCTGCGACCAGCCGGTCGATTACGTGAAGATCGACAGGCACTTCATCTCCGGCATCGAGGCTGACGCCCGCAAGCGCCACCTCGTGCGCCACACCGTCAACACCGCGCATGTGCTTGGTACGCGGGTCATCGCCGAGGGCGTCGAGACGGAGGCGGAGTTCCTCACCTGCCGCGACCTCGGCTGCGATCTCGTGCAGGGCTATTACGTCGCCCGGCCGACCACCCATCTCAGCGAGCTTCTGCCCGCCTATCCGCATCTCGATCAGAGCGTCAGCGTGAGGCAACCCTCGTCCTCGCTCGACAGTATCCTGATCCGCAAGCAGATCGAGCAACTGCCGACGGTGCGCGAAAGCGATGAACTCGATTCCGTCTTCGATCTCTTCCGGCGAAACCCGCGCCAGGGCTTCTTCCCGGTTCTGAACGCCAATGGCGAGCCGCGCGGCATTCTGCATGAGTATCACGTCAAGGAGCTGATCTATCACCCCTTCGGCCGTGATCTCCTCAAGAACCGGATCTACCAGCGGCGGATCTCGCATTTCGTCAGCCCGGCACCGATCGCCGATCTCGATACGCCCGCGGATGAAATGCTGAAGATCTTCGCCGGCATGGACGGCAGCGATTGCCTGATCCTTACGGAGAACATGCGTTACGCCGGTACGCTTTCGGCCTCGTCGCTTCTGAAGATCATCAACGAAAAGCAGCTCAAGATGGCGCAGGAGCAGAACCCGCTGACGGGCCTGCCCGGCAACCGCGCCATCCGCGACTACGTCCAGGACGCGATCCTCGACGGCGATCAGACCCGCTATTTCTGCTATTGCGACTTCGACGACTTCAAGCCGTTCAACGACACCTACGGCTTCCAGAAGGGCGATCTCGCGATCACGCTGTTTGCCGCACTCCTGCGCCGCCACTTCATCGGCGAGGAGAAGTTCCTCGGCCATGTCGGAGGAGATGATTTCTTCGTCGGCATCAGCGGCTGTTCGGTTGAGGAGCTGGAGGCGGTGCTGAACCGCCTGCTGGACGATTTCCGCTCCGACGTGCGCCAGCTCTACTCGGCGGAGCACCAGGCCGAGGGCCGCATCAGCGGCCATGGTCGCGACGGTGCGCCGAAGGAATTCGCGCTGATGCGCTGCTCGATCGCCGTCCTCGGCCTGCCGGAGGGCTTCGTCTTTTCCGATGCCCAGGCCGTCAGCGCCCGCATCGCCGAAATCAAATCCCGCGCCAAGACCAGCGAAGCCGGTCTTGTCATGGACGCACTCGGCGGCTGATTTCCCGTCTTCGGGCTCGCTTAGGTCGCGGGTATGCGATGGGCGAGATAGTCGCGCATCTGGGAAAGCGCCGTGTCGCGCGTCAGCCCTTCCGATTGCAATCCGAGCCTAAGCCAAAGGCCGTCGATCAATGAAGTGATGCCGAGCGCCACGGTCTCGCAGTCTTCTGCCGGCAACAGGTCCACGAGCGCGGAAAGCAGGTTCGAGCGCATGCGCGCGTGGATCACCTTCTGGATGCGGGCAAGCTGCGGCTCGCGCGGAACTTCGGCACAAAGGGAAAGCCAGGCATGGCAGACCGAAGGCTGGAAGAAGCGCTCCTCGAAGTTCGCCTCAATGATCGCCTCTAGCCGCTCGCGCGGCGTGCGTGCGCGGTTCAGCCGAACGACCACCGCTTCCTTGAGCGCGGCGTTCGCCTCGCGCATGGCATGTTCGAAAAGCTCCTGTTTGTTGGCGAAATAATGCAGCACGATGCCCTTGGAGGCGCCGGCGTGTGTCGCGACCTTCTCCAGCGTCGCGCCGGCCATGCCCTCTTTCTGCAGCACCTCAAAGGCCGCGCGGCGCAGCTCGCGCCGCCTGATCTCGCTTATCCTCGTCAGTCGCATCAGCCGCCTCCAAACGATTCCCACATTGACAAACTTTCCGGAAAGATCAAATGTTGACCCATGGGACAATTATTAGTCCGAATGGACAAACTGGAGGATGCGATGCCGAAGCTGAAACTGTTGATGTCCACCATTGCCGTTGTCGCCGTCGCCTCTCCGGCCTTGGCCGGCGAGGCGCAATCCTGTCGGCAAGTCCGGCTGGCCGAGCCCGGTTGGAACGATCTGGCGTTCACCACGGGCGTCGGGCTGACAGTCCTCAAGGCATTGGGTTATGAACCCGAAAGCAAGCTGCTCGGCATTGACGTCATCTACACCAGTCTGCGCAGCGGCGATCTCGACGTCTTCCTTGGCTATTGGGACCCGGCGATGGTCTCCTATTACAAGCCCTACAAGGACGACGGTTCGGTCGAAACCGTCCGCACCAATCTGAAGGGGGCCAAGTACACGTTCGCCGTACCCGATTATGTCTGGGAGGCGGGCGTCAGGGATTTCGCGGACCTGAAGACCTTTGCCGACAAATTCGAGAAGAAGATGTACGGCATCGAGCCCGGCTCCAACCAGCTGATGCTGGATGCCGTCAAGGACCAGGGCCTCGGGCTTGATGGCTGGGAAGTGGTGGAATCAAGCGAGCAAGGCATGCTGGCGGAAGTCACGCGCCGGGTTCGCGACAAGTCCTTCATCGTCTTTCAGGGCTGGGCGCCGCATCCGATGAACACGGCCCTGTCGATCAAGTATCTGACCGGCGGCGACAAGTTCTATGGACCGGACTTTGGCGCGGCGACCGTTTCGACCCAGGTGCGCAAGGGCTACCTGCAGGAATGCCCGAATGTCGCCAGGCTCCTCAACAATCTGAGCTTCGATATCGACTTCGAGAACCGCGGCATGGGTTCCCTGATGAGCGACGGGCTGGCGCCGGAGGAGGCCGGCAAGAAGGCCATCGAGCAGGAGCCGCAGCGGCTCGACGCCTGGCTTTCCGGGGTGACGACCTTCGACGGGCAGCCGGGGCTTGCCGCGGTCAAGGCCGCGCTCGGACTGTGATCGTCATCGACCAGCAAGATTGGTCGCCGCTGAAGCGGCGGCTCGAACTGCCCGGCGGGCGCCAGTTCGCCTATGTCGATCGCGGCGAGGGGCCGGCGCTGTTGCTGCTCCACGGCTATTCCGACAATAGCCGCTCTTTCTCGCTGGTCGCGCCCCACCTCGTGGGCTATCGACTGATCATTCCGGATCTCGCCGGCCACGGCGCGTCGCAGGCGGGGCCGGGGGCAACGGTTGCCGATTTTTCGCGGGATCTCGCTTGTCTGGCCGATAGGCTGGCGCTGAGGGATATCGTCGTCATCGGCCATTCCATGGGGGCAATGACCGCCATTGCGCTTGCCGCCCTTCGCCCGGACCTGGTCCGGGCCCTCGTTCTTTTATCCGGCAGCCTGCAGCCGGGCCTCGACGCGAGGAGTCCAACGGCGCGGGCGATCCGCGCGTTGAAGGATCCGCTGGATCAGGAACACCCGTTCTTCGATGTCTGGCACGCCTGCAACCAACCAGTCGACCCGGCGTTCCTTGCGCACATGCGCAAGGAGGCCGCAGAGATACCGACGCAGACGTGGCTCGCTATCCTCGATGGCCTTGCCGCGACCGATCTTCGCGCCGCCGCGCGGCAGTTGCGTTTGCCGGTGCTGGCGATCGGCGGCAGTGAGGATCCGCTGTTCGACGCTGGGCATCGCCGGCTGCTGGCGGAAACCATCGGCTCGGCGCGCTCGATCAGCTTGGCCGGCCATGGCCACAACCCTCATTGGGAAAGCCCGGCACTGGTGGCTGGCGAGATCCTGTCCTTCCTGGCGGCCGAACCCTGATCGGCCAATACTACCGCCACCCTTTTCGCGGCACGCCGTCAGCGCTAGATGTGGCACATCAGCAGCATGAGGTGGTGCCATGTCCCTTCCGTCAGAAATGAACTTCGTCGATCTTCCGGCCCCAGGCGGACCGGAAAACATGGTCCTGAAAAAGGGACCGTTGCCTGAGATCAAACCGGGCGACATCCTCGTTCGGGTGGAGGCGGCCGGCATCAACCGTCCCGATGTCTTGCAGCGCAAGGGCGACTATCCGCCACCGCCGGGTGCAAGTCCGATCCTCGGCCTTGAAGTGGCAGGCGAGGTGGTGGCGCTCGGCGCGGGTGCGGAAGGATTTCAAATCGGAGACAAAGTCTGCGCGCTCGCCAACGGCGGCGGCTATGCGGAATATGCGGCAGTCCCGGCAAGCCAGGCGCTGGCCTGGCCGAAGGGCTATGACGCGGTGAAGGCGGCGGCTCTGCCCGAAACCTTCTTCACCGTCTGGGCCAATGTCTTCGACATGGCCGGCTTGAAGGCGAGCGAAACGATCCTCATCCATGGCGGCTCCAGTGGCATCGGCACGACGGCGATCCAGCTTGCCAAGGCCTTCGGCGCCGAGGTCTTCGTCACCGCCGGCAGCGCCGAGAAATGTCAGGCTTGCGAGTCGCTCGGCGCCAAGCGCGCGATCAACTATCGCGAAGAGGACTTCAAAACGGTCGTTATCGAAGAGACGGATGGACGCGGCGTCGACGTCATCCTCGATATGGTCGGCGGGCGTTACTTCGACCGCAACATCGCTTCGCTGGCGAAGGACGGCCGCCTGTCGATCATCGCCTTCCTCGGCGGCGCCAAGGTCGAGGCGGCGAACATCGCGCCGATCCTGACAAAGCGTCTGCATGTGATGGGCTCGGCGCTCCGTCCCCGTACGCCGGCGGAGAAGCAGGCGATCCGCGATGGTCTGGTGGCAAAGGTCTGGCCGCTGCTCGAGGCGGGCAAGGTCGCGCCGGTGATCCACTCCGTGCTGCCCTTTGCCAAGGTGGCGGACGGGCATCGCGAGATGGAGACCGGCGACCATATCGGCAAGATCATCATGTCCATGTGATCCCCGGATCGCCACGTGATTTGCGCCATTAAACCTTAGTCGGTCTTGCAAATACCGTGGGATCACCTACCTTGTTGCCATCTGAAACGAACAGAAAGGAAGGTGATCCAATGTCTAATGAGATTTCGGTCTTGGTGAAGGGCATGGGAGAGGTGAACACGTCGAGGCAGCCCTCGGCTTGATCCCCGCCTTCCTTCGGGCCTAAAGCCCGGGCCACTCACTTGGCCAGAACTCAGGGAAGGGTCGCCTCGGGCGGCCCTTTTCCATTTTCGGTATTCCCCGCCCGGGCCTTCAGCCTCAACTGTTGGAACTTTGCAGATCACACCCCGAAGCGTCCGAGCGCCGGGATCTTGATGCCGGGCTTCGCGAAATCAAATCCGGCGACGAGGCCGAAAAAGTGCAGTTCGAGGCCGCTGCGAACACCAGCCGAGATACCGGCGACGCCATAGAGCGTGGCGTGCATGTCACGGCCATCGGCATCGATCTGGAACAACTTGCCCTCCGGCAGATAATCGCGGCCGACGGCGTCGGGCGGCAGCACGGCGCCGAGTTCCGGCACGGAGCGCAGCACGTGGGCGACGAAGGTGTTGGAGTTCGGGCCCGGCCAGATCCGATAGCCGCCGGGTGCGTCATAGGGATAGCTTGCGATCGCCGCTTCGATCTTCGGGATCAGCCGGCTGGCTTCGGTTCCGGTGATCGAAACAACCAATCTCGGCTCGTTCGAATACCAGCGCGCATCGGCCGGATAGGCGTTGCGGCGGATCGGCTTGCCCCAGCCGACCTTGTCGTAGCGGTTGTAGGCGAGGGCGCCCTGTTGCTTGGTCACGATCCAGGCGTGGCTGGCGACGGCGCCCTTCATGCCGCCGGTCGTTGCCGAAAAGACGTAGATCGCCGCATCGGGGCTCTCGGCTGTCTTCGGCAGGATGCCCGCCGAGGACCAGTCGGCAGAGCGCCAGCTCTGTGGCCGGTCCTGCATGTACCACCAGCCGGCCGAGGCTAGCGCCGGCAGAAGGTAGATGATGAG
The DNA here is from genome assembly GCF_001429285.1 of Ensifer sp. Root278. Classification (GTDB taxonomy): domain Bacteria; phylum Pseudomonadota; class Alphaproteobacteria; order Rhizobiales; family Rhizobiaceae; genus Ensifer. Next base: position 111,462 of record NZ_LMJJ01000012.1, on the reverse strand, counting down.
AAAGGCGGCGGCGAGCCTGCGGGCGAATTTCATGAAAACTCCGTTTCCTGCCTTAAGATTCCTGCTAAATGCACGGAGCAATTTCGGAAATTTGAGGGCAAGGCATGTCGAATCCCGTTCTCGTCGAAGTCACCCGCGGAAACCTCGTCGAAAGTCGCCATCGCGGACTTGTGATCGCCGTCGACGGCGATGGCCGGACCGTCTTTTCGCTCGGTGAGACTGACACCGCCGTTTTCCCGCGCTCCGCCTGCAAGGCGATGCAAGGGCTGCCCTTGATGGAAAGCGGTGCGGCCGACGCCTACGGTTTCGGCAACAGGGAACTGGCTCTTGCCTGCTCCTCCCATTCCGGCGAGCCGGAGCATGTAGAGCTTGCCGCAAAGATGCTCGCGGCGGCGGGCCTCGACGTCTCGGCGCTCGAATGCGGCGCCCATTGGTCGTCCGACCAGAGGACCTTGATCGGCCAGGCCCGCAGCCTGGAGGCGCCGACAGCGCTTCATAACAACTGCTCCGGCAAACATTCAGGCTTCATCTGCGCCTGCTGCCATTCCGGCACCGAGGTGAAGGGCTATGTCGGCTACGAGCATCCGCTGCAGCAGGAAATCCGCGGCACGATGGAAAGCCTGACCGGGGCGATCCTCGGCACGGACAATTGCGGGGTCGACGGCTGCTCGATCCCGACCTACGCCGTTCCGCTCAAGGGCCTGGCGCACGGGTTTGCCAAGATGGCGACCGGCGTCGGTCTTGGACCCGAACGCGCCCGGGCCTCCAGGCGGCTGATCGAGGCCTGCATGGTCGAGCCCTTCTACGTGGCCGGAACCAAGCGCGCCTGCACCCGGCTGATGAAAACGGCCCCCGGCCGCATCTTCGCCAAGACCGGTGCCGAAGGCGTGTTCTGTGCCGCCATCCCGGAAAAGGGCATCGCCATCGCGCTGAAATGCGAGGACGGCACGACCCGCGCCGCCGAAGCGATGGTGGCGGCAACGCTTGCGCGCTTCTTCAGGGATGAGCCGGACCTGCACGCGGCCCTGATGGCGCAGGCAAATCACTCGATGTACAACTGGAACGGCATCCATGTCGGCGACGTCAGGGTCACGGACGCTTTCGCCGCCTGAGGTTCGCGGGCGACGGTTCTCGCCTGCAGCCCTCACGGACAGCCTCGGCGCGCTGGCACCGTCAGGCGCCGATCATCACAACGCTCGCGTCGTCATAGGGCGTTAGCATCTGGCGCTCGATTTCCACCGGTACGATGAAGCCGGCGAGATCGGCGATTCCGGCCACGCGATGTGGCGAAACTGCGTCGAATTTCTCCGCTGTCGCAAGCACATAGGTGTCGGCGGCCTGGGCGAGGATCGCGCGCTTGACGGCCGCCTCCTCGAAGTCGCCGGTGGAAACTCCGTGAACCGGATGAATGGCGGTGACGCCGAGGAAGAACAGGTCGATGCGGATGCCGGCGATGGCGGTGAGCGCCGCCGCGCCCGTCGCAACCATCGAATGTTTGTAGAGCCGGCCACCGATCAGGATCACTTCGGCTTCGTGGCGTTCGAGCTCGGCGGCAATCGTCGGGCTGTGGGTGACGACGGTCAGCCGCATCTCCCGCGGCAGTGCCCGCGCGATTTCCGCGTTGCTCGTGCCGCCGTCGAGAAAGATCGTCTGGCCCGCCTCGATCATCGTCGCGGCCTTTCGCCCAAGCCGGTGTTTGACGTCGCCGGCAATCTCCTGCCGTGCGGTAAAGTTTGGTAGCGGCGGGACCAGCGGCAGCGCGCCGCCATGTACGCGCTTCAGCAAACCTTCCGCCGCCATCTCGCGGAGATCGCGCCGGATCGTGTCTTCCGAGAGGTCCAGTTCGTCCGCCAGGCGCTTGGCGACGATCTCGCCGTCGCGCGCCAACCGTGCCGAAATCAAAGCCCGTCTCTGTGTTGTCAGCATGAATACCTCCTTGACTCTTCACGATATTGCACGAAATATCGTGAATATTCCAGAATGATCTGGATATTTCGTGCAAAAATTTGGAGAAGATCATGCTGATTTTGATCGCGGGGCCCTATCGCTCGGGAACCGGAGACGACCCGGCCAAGATGGCCGCCAACCTGAAGCGACTGGAGGAGCCGTCCTATGCGCTGTTTCGGGCCGGGCACGTGCCTGTCATCGGCGAATGGGTGGCGCTGCCGGTGTGGAATGCGGCGGGTGGCGAGCGCATCGGGGACGACCTCTACGAGGAAATTTTCCATCCCGTCGCCGGCCGCTTGCTGGCACTGTGCGACGCGGTGCTGCGTCTGCCGGGCGACAGCAAGGGTGCCGACAACGACGTGCGCATCGCCCGTGAACGCGGCATTCCCGTCTACTACCGCTTGGAAGACGTGCCCGGTTGCGGCGAGGCGCTGGTTGCCTGACCGGAAACGGCCCGGCAGGGATACCTGCCGGGCCGTGGCGGTGCTTCTGAACTCCACCTCAATCTCGGCCCCAACCCGAGGATTGGGTCCGCATTGCGGTGAGGGAGGCGGGAGGCCTATTCGTGCACGTGCGGCTCGGCGACGAAGGTCAGCGTGGCCGTTAAACCTTTCTTGTCGGCGGCGATGTTGCTTTCGAGCGGGATCGCGTGGCTGACGGCAAGAATGTTGACGCCGGCGTTGCGCAGCGTCACTTCCGCTTCGCCATTCGCGTTCGTCTTTTCAGAGACGAGCTCAGGCAATCCGGCATAGTCGAGGGTGATTTCCTTGCCTTCGAGCGGCTTGCCGTCGAGCAATAGGCGGATGCGAAATTTCTCGCCCGACTTCAGGCCAACAGGGTTGTCGAGCGGGATGATCTGCAGCGGCTGTGCCGGGAAGGCCGGCAGTGCGCCATGCGCATGCACCAGCGCGATGCTGTATTTGACCGAATGGCTCGCCTGTTTGGCGCCGGGCACCTCGTTCCTGGGCTTGTTCACCCATTTGCCGTCTGCGCCTTCGCTCCAATAGCCGTTGTCGAACTCCAGTGCGACGAGCGCCGGCTTGCCATCGAGTTTCAGCCTAGCGTGATTGTCTTCCGCCTCGATCGTCACCGGCAGCGCTTGACCGTCTTCGCCAACGGCCGAGACCGATTTCACTTTGGCCGGATCATAGGATTCGTCCGCGGGGCCGTGGCCGTAGATCACCGCCAGCGTTCCCCAGCGCTCGCCGATCCATGCGCCATGGGAGAAGGCGGGTGTGGCGACGGCGGCAAACAGGCCAGCAGCGATGAGGGTTGAAAAGAGCGTTTTCATAAGCAACTCCGAATAATGTTATAACGTAACAATGATCTTCTATTGAAATCCGTTCGGGCTTGTCAATCGGGCTGACTTCCTTTCTTCTGCCGCCGATCTTTGGTCTGGAGTTGAAACGTTAGGAAGCGCACGGTTCATCGCACGCATTCCGCTTCCGTCCGCCAGAATGATAGGGCAGGGTCGGGTCTGTCGGCACCACGTCGTCCGATCCGCGTGATCGCAGAGGAGAGTTGAAGTGTTGAAATTGTTCTACGCCCCGGGCACCTGCTCATTGGCTTCGCATATCGCGCTGGAAGAGGCGGGCGCTGACTACGAGGCGCGCCGCGTCGATTTTTCGACCGCCGAACAGACCAAGCCCGACTATCTCGCGGTAAACCCGAAGGGCCGGGTGCCGGCGCTGTTGACCGACCGGGGCGTCATCACCGAAACGCCGGCGATCCTCACCTATATCGCCGAGACAAATCCGGCAGCGAACCTTGCACCAAGGGGCGATGCCTTTGCTTTTGCGCAGTTGCAGTCGTTCATGAACTATCTCTGCTCGACGGTGCATGTCGCCCATGCCCATGGACGTCGCGGCGCGCGCTGGGCCGACGATCCGGCGGCGCACGAGGCAATGAAGGCCAAGGTCGCCTCCAACATGGCGGCCTGCTTCGAACTGATCGAGAACACGATGTTGGAAGGCCCCTTCGTCCTGGGCGAGACCTATTCGGTTGCCGATCCCTACCTTTTCACCATCGCCGGCTGGCTCGAATCGGACGGTGTGGATCCCGCGCGTTTCCCGAAAATCCTGGATCACCGCAACCGCATGACCGCGCGTCCGGCCGTTGCCCGGGTCCTGGCCGCGCTCAAGACCTGAGCTGCGCGACCATCTGGGCTACATCAGGATGTAGTCCTTGGGCTGCGGCAGGGGCGGAAGATCAGTCTCGCCGAGCGCCTCGCGCAGGTTGATCTCGATCGTTTCGGCAAGCGCCATGATCGGCAGGTCGTTCGGTAATACGCCGAACGGCTCCTCCAGTTCGTCCCCGAGTGCATCGAGGCCGAAGAAGGTGTAGGCGACCAGCGCGGTGACAAAGGGCGTGGCCCAACCGAGCGCATCGGCAAAGCCGAAGGGCAGCAGGAAGCAGAAGAGATAGGCGGTGCGGTGCAGGAGCAGCGTGTAGCCGAAAGGCACCGGCGTGTTGCGGATGCGCTCGCAGGCGGCAAGCATCGCCGACATCCTGCCGACGGTGCCATCCAGTTGGGCCCACTGAAAGTCGCTGATCGCGCCCGAAGCGCGCAAGCCCGCGAGATCGCGGCCCATCTCACGCAGGAGGTAGTCCGGCGCGTTGCGGCTTGCCTTGTAGCCGGGAGCGAGATCGTCGGGCAGTCGCGCGAGCGCCCTGGTGGCATCATTGCCCGGCCGCAGGTGGCCAACCAGGGCGCGAGCAAAGGCGATGGCGATGTTGAGGAGCCGTTGCCGCGCCGCATTCTCCGATGCTTTCGCGTCGACCAGGACCAGTGTCTGCCGGGCGAGATCGCGCGACGTGAAGATCAGTTGCCCCCAATCCTTCCGCGCCTCCCACCAGCGGTCGTAGCAGGCGTTGTTGCGGAAACCGAGGAACACCGAGAGCGCAATGCCGAGCAGGGCGAAAGGGCCGCTGTTGACGCTTGGAACGATGCCGGGATCGGCACGGTGTGCCCAGACGACGAAGGCGGAAAGGCCGAAGACGAACAGCACCTGCGGAAAGATCCGCTGAATGACCGATCCTCTGAGGATGAAGAACAGTTTCAGAAGGCTGGGGCGGTCGCGAACGATCATGGAAGAACACCTGTGTGGCCGTCAGCTTCCACCGGTATAGGCGCGAGCTCTGAAATGGAAGGCCGCTCATTGGATGCCCCCAGCCGCCGGCGCGAGATTTTTACCGCCTATGTCGGCTCAGTCGCCGCGCGCACGTCCTTGTTGCGTAACGCCAACAGGGAGACAACGACGATGCGCAAGGTGGTTGCCGGCATGCAGATGTCCATCGACGGGATGATCGATGGACCGGATGGCTATACGGACTGGGTCGATTCCTGGTCGGACACCTTCGACCTCCTGCCTGAGATCGATGCCTGCGTCCTCGGGAGCGGCATGTATTCGGGCTATGAGCAATATTGGAGCGCGATCAAACAGAATCCGCATGCGCCGCTGGAGTTTACCGGCAAGGTGCCGACGCAGGAGGAGATCGAATATACGGATTTTGCTTTGAGCACGCCGCATTATGTTCTCTCGAAAGAGCGCTCGGAGGTGCAATGGGCCAACGCCACCATCGTTCGCGATGCTGCCGAGATCGAGCAGCTAAGGCGCCAGCCGGGTCGGACCATCTATGTCGTCGGCGGCGCTCGCACCGTGTCGAGCCTGATGGATCACGGCCTGATCGACGAATTGCGTCTCACCATCCATCCCCTGGTGGTGGGGAAGGGCAAGGCGCTGTTCGAAACCATCGCCCAGCGCCACTACGTGCAACTCGATGACGTGAAGAGGGTCGATGACGGCAAGGTTTGCCTGATCTACAAGGTCGGGGATCGAAGCTGAAAGCGGTCAGCCGGCGAGTTTCGCAGCAAGCCGCTTTGGCGCCTTCTGGCGCCAGGCTGCAACCAGTCGCCCGGTCAGGCTCTTATCGTCGATCACCGAAAGCCGAACCAGCATCGCCGGCCAGCCTTTGTAGTGATCGGTCTCGAAATAGAGTTGCGGGTCGAGTTCCAGCAGCAATTCCTTTTCCTCGAGCGCACACATGACGACAAGCGTGTCGCCGTCCTTCATGCGCACGAAGCTCTTGTCTTTCACCAGCAGTGCCGGCGTGCCGTAGGAGGTGCCGATGGCAACCTCCGGCAAGCCGGCGGCTTCCGCCAGCTTGACGACCCGTGCGAAATTGCGGTCGAGATCCTCGCTCATCCCGTCAGCATATCACAGGGTCATTGTCCGTCACCGGCCCCCGGCTTGCAGGCAGTCGCTGGCGCACTCGGCCGCGCGCGGCCAGGGCCAGCCGGGGAAGGGCAGATCACCGAGTTCGCGTTCGTCCATCCGCTCGAGATCCGGGTGCTGCAGCGGGTCACGCGCCCAGGCTAGTCGCGTATCCTGCTTCCGACTTTCAAAAGTGGCGAATGCGGTCAACATCGAGAGAAGCTTCAACATGGCGGCCCATCCTTTCGATGCTTGGATGATCTGCCTGTCTCGCTGTCTTTTCAATTGAGAATAGCACCGAACGGGTTTAGGAAAACTATATGAGAGATCTGAATTCCGTCCATTTGAACGGGCTTCGCGCCGTGGAAGCGGCCGGTCGCCTTGGTTCGTTGGCGGCTGCTGCCGAGGAGCTCGGCGTGACCTCAGGCGCCGTCAGCCAGCAGATTGCCAAGGCGGAGGCCCAGCTTGGCCGCATCCTGTTCGAGCGCACGCCGCGCGGCCTCGTCCCGACCGACTTTGGCCTGCGTTTCCTCGTCCGCCTCAGCAACGCCTTTCAGGAGCTGGCGGAGGCCGTGGCCTCGGCTCGGCGACGCGACGAGTCGGTGCTGACGATCTCGGTGGCACCGGTCTTTGCCGCCCGCTGGCTGGTCTATCGGCTGAACCGTTTCGCCGAGCGCCACCCCGACATTCGCCTGCGCATCGATGCCACGACCAAGCTCGTCAATCTCGACACATCGGATGTGGATGTCGGCATCCGTGTGGGCTCGGGCGACTGGCCTGGCGTTAAATCCGAACTGCTGTTGCAGCAGGAGGTCTTTCCCGTCTGTTCGCCGGTCGTGGCGCAGAACTTGCGCGTACCTGCAGATATTCTAAAGCTCCCCGCCGTGATCGACGGACACTCGATGTTCAGCTGGGAGGTGTGGCTTCGCGAAGTCGGCCTCTCCGGTGCCGAAATGACCGTTCGCCACACGTTCAATGAGGCGTCGCTGGTGCTCGATGCGGCGATCTCGGGGCAGGGGGTCATGCTCGCCTGGCAGACGCTCGCCGGCTTCGCGATCACCCAAGGCAGTTTGGTCGTGCCCTTCGGTATCCGCGTGGGCACCGGCTACGGCCACTACTTCGTCAGCTCGCCATCGCGGCGGGAAAGCAAGGCCGCAGCCGCCTTCAAGCGCTGGGTTCGTGACGAGGTGGAGGAGGGCATGCGCCTGCTCGATCTCAGGGCGCCGCGCGTACGCTTCGACGCGGCGACCATGCGCTGATCACTTGAAACGAGCCCCCCTCCGGACGGCTCAATCCGCCGGCTCTTTCAGCCGCTCTTCCATCATCGCCTTGAAAGCCGGGCGGGCATGGCAGCGGGCAAGCCAGGCCGAAACGCGTGGATGCTTCTCGAAGAGCTGTTTCTGGCTCATGGCGTAGCGGAAGACTTCCGCGAGGTTGAGGTCGGCTACGGTGAAGCGATCGCCAACCAGGTAGTCGCGCCCGTCGAGGTGCTCTTCCAGGCGGGTAAACACCTTGTCGAGGGACTTGGCGCAGGTAGTGATCGTTGCCCTGCCTTGGTCGGTTTCCTCAGTGCCGTAGTCGTAGGTGAGGATGATCTGCACCGCATGCGGCTCGACCTCCGTCGCCGCCCACATCGTCCAGTTGCCCATCAGTCCCTCTTCACGGATATCAGCCGGTCCCAGCGGGCCGCCGTATTTGCGCGCAAGGAAAAGATTGTTGGCAAGCGATTCCGTCAGTACGACGCCGTCGTCTTCGATCGCCGGAATCAGACCCATCGGGTTGACGGCGAGGAAGGCCGGCGACTTGGTGTTGATGGGCGCATCGGCGGCAAGCGGATCTGCAACCCGGCGCGCCTGGATGACCGGAACGGACGTGAAGGGGATTCCGAGCTCCCGCGCCATCCAGTAATTGCGCGATGCGCGCGAGCGATAGACTCCGTAGATCGTCAGCATGTCGTCCTCCCGTCGTTGCCGTGACCTTGTCTTAAGCCAAGCGTGCTGGACGGCGAAAGCCGGCGCCGCTGATACCACACATGAAATCTTTTGATAGGCCATGCGGCCCATTGCCCGCTTGCCTTTCGCGCCGTTGGTCTTTAGCTGTCGCAGTCGATTTTGGGGGCACTTTTGGCGCGACGGTTTCTAGGCGATCGGTTGACGGACATGGCGGCGCGTTTGCTCTGCGCGCTTGTCCTCGTCATCTCGGCCCTGATCCAGCAGCCGGCGGTCGCCATGCCGGTTGCGCCTGATACGACCGCCTACGCGCTTCCCGATGGAACGTTTGCCGATCTCTGCCTCACCGGCCACGACGATGCCGACGGAAAAGGTGGTACGAGAGGCCATGGATGCCAGTCCTGCTGCCTCGTCGCCCCCGCTGATCTGCCGGCGCCGTATCCGATCGCCGCACCACCGCTATCTCTCGCCTGGCATGTGTCGGTTCCTGCCAATGAACTTCTGTTTGTTCGCGGTGTGCTCCGCGGCGGCACAGGGCCTAGGGCGCCACCATCGGGTTTCTCCCTGATATCCGCTTGAGCGGCGGCTGACGGCCTCCCAGGCGTCGAAACTGCTGTTCGACGTCGCCGGCCGTGATCCGCGACCGACCCGACCATCACGAGGCGAAGCCGCGATAATGCGGATTTCCCGGAGAAACCCATGACAACCGCATCCTTTACCGGCGCCGCAGCGCAGCCGGTCGCCGCCGAGCGCGGCATTTCCCTCTATCGCGCCATCTGGCGCTGGCACTTCTTTGCCGGCCTGCTCGTCATCCCGTTCATGATCAGCCTGGCCGTCACCGGTGGCCTCTATCTCTTCAACGACGAGATCGACGATACCGTCTTCGCCTATCGCAACATCGTGCCTGCCGGGACCGAACGGCTGCCGCCTTCGGCGATCGTCGCCACCGCTGTCGAATCCGTGCCCGGCAGCGCCGCCGTCTCCTATCGCACACCCGCCGGTGCCGATCGCTCGGCGCGCGTCACGGTGGGTATCGGCAAGGCCAAAATGCTGGTCTTCGTCGATCCCTATACCGGCGCCATCCTCGATCACGTCGCGCCCACGGAAGAGTTCAATCAGGTGGTCGAGGACCTGCACAGCCTCGACTATTTCGGTAAGTCGGTCGAAACGATCATCGAGATTGTTGCGGGCTTTGCCATTCTGCTGGTCTTCACCGGCATTTATCTCTGGTGGCCGCGCCAGCAGACCGGCGGTGTGCTGACCGTGCGCGGCACGCCCGCGCGCCGCGTGTTCTGGCGTGACCTTCATGCCGTGACCGGCATCGTCGCCGGGCTGCTGATCGTCTTCCTCGCCTTCTCCGGTCTTCTGTGGTCCGGCTACTGGGGCGCCACCGTCAACGGCAAGCTGACGGCCATGGGGCTCGGCTATCCCGCGGTGCTTTGGGACCAGGTGCCAACCGCGACCAAGGTTTCGACCGATGTCCTCCCCAGGGCGAACTGGCTGATGGAGAATGCTCCGGTCCCGACGTCGAGCGGCGTCGGCGCCGAGCCGGTCGGCATAGACCGCGCGGTCGCGATCGCCGATGAGGCCGGCATGCTGCCCGGCTATGAGCTGGCGCTCCCGACCGATGAGAGCGGCGTCTACACGGCCGCGATCTTTCCGGCCGAGCTCGCACGGGAGCGCACGATCCACATCGACCAGTACTCCGGCAAACCGCTTGTCGATGTAGCCTTTGGCGATTACCCGGCGCTCGGAAAGGCGATCGAATGGAGCATCAACGTGCACAAGGGGCAGGAGTGGGGGCGCGCCAATCAGTTGTTGATGCTTGCCGCCTGCCTGTCCATCGTGCTCATCTCGCTCTCCGCCGTCGTCATGTGGTGGAAGCGTCGCCCGGCGGGGCGCGTCGGGGTGCCGCCGATGCCGCCGAAGCGCAGTGTCTATGCAGGATTGTGGATCATGGCCATTTTCTTTGACCTCACTTTTCCGCTGACGGGGCTTGCGATCGTTATCATGGTGGTGGCCGACCAACTGCTGATGCTCGCGCCGGCGGCGCGCCGACGTCTGTCCTGAAATCGACGAAGGGGTGGCGCCGTCACCCCTTCTTTTCAGGCACGCAACTTGGAGATTGCAACCTCTGCACGATTTTTCTACAAGTTATTTAGGAAGGGCTAACTCTTGCTCGTCTAACGTGAAGTGGGGAAAGATCGACCAGCGACGCGGCTGAGCGCGTCGGGAGGCCTTGCTTGGCGAAGAACACGTCTCGCAATCCGCGATATGCCGCCTTAAATGCTGGCGGCAACGAGGATACACGTCGCCTGATCGATGCCAGCCATCGGCTGGCGGAAGAAGTTGCGCGGATCTTTCCGACCGAACCCGACATCGCAGACCGCCACTACTGGTTGGAGACGATGATCAACCATGTGCCCGACTACATCTATGCCAAGGATGTCGAAGGGCGGTTCCTCATCGCCAACCAGGTGACTGTTGCCGACAACGGCCTGGAAGGTCTCAAGGATATCGTCGGTAAGACCGACTTCGATCTCCATCCGCCGCACATGGCACAGGCGATCGCCGACATCGAGCGCCGCGTCATCGAAACCGGCGAACCGATTTTCGGCATCGAGGAACGGGCGATCGTCAGCAAGGGCCGCGACCGCTGGCTGATGACCTCCAAGGTGCCGCTGCGCAACAAGCGCGGCGAGATTGTCGGCGTCGTCGGCGTGTCGCGCGATATCTCCGACAGAAAGGCGGCCGAACGCCTGCTCGAAGGGCAGGCCCGCCTACTGGAAATGATCGCCAACAGCCGACCGCTCGACGAATTCTTCCGCGACATGATCCTGCTGATCGAGGCGCTGATGCCTGGCATCAAGGGGTCGGTGCTGTTGCTGTCGGCCGATGGCCGCCACCTGTTCCATGGCGCGGCACCAAGCCTCGACGAGAGCTATTGCGCGACGATCCATGGCGTCGAGATCGGCCCTCACATGGGCTCCTGCGGCACGGCGGCCTGGCGCGGCGAACAGGTGATCGTCTCGGACATTCTCGCCGATCCTCTCTGGGACGATTATCGCGAGCTCGTTCGACCCTATGGGTTCCGCTCCTGCTGGTCGACTCCCGTCCATTCGCGCGACCGCAAGGTGCTTGGCACATTTGCGCTCTATTCCGGCGCGGTCTGCGTTCCCAACGAAGGGCAGAAGGAGCTGATTGCGATGGCGGCGCATCTCGCCGGTATTGCAATCGAGCGCAAGCACGCGGAGGACCGTATCAGTTTCATGGCGCATCATGATGCGCTGACGGGCCTGCCCAACCGGGCGCTGTTCGAGGAGCAGGTCGCCGAGGCGCTGGAGGCCCTGCGCGGCACCGGTCAATGGGCGGTGCTCGCCTTCCTCGATCTCGATAATTTCAAGCTGGTCAACGATACGCTCGGCCATGCGGCCGGCGACGAGCTGTTGAAGGTCACCGCCTCCCGCATGCGCTCGTCGGTGCGCAAGTCGGATATGGTCGTGCGTGTCGGCGGCGACGAATTCATTCTGCTTCTGAACGGCCTTCCCTGCGAACGGGATGTCGTGCTGGCAAGGCTTGAAGATATTCGCCGCGCCATCGCGGGGCCGATGCAGATCGAGGGCCGAAGCCTGCAGGTCACCTGCAGCATGGGCGTCGCCTGCTTTCCCAATCAGGGCAAGACCGTCGGCGAGCTGCTCGCCAATGCCGACATGGCGATGTATCGGGCCAAGGAGCTCGGGCGCAACAATCTGCAGGTCTTCACCGAGGAAATGGCCGCCAAGGCGCACGAGAAGCTGCGTCAGCAGGAGGAGCTGCGCAGGGCGCTGGCACACGAAGAATTCTTTCTGCAGTTCCAGCCGCAGATGAACCTTGCGAATGGCCGCGTTTTCGCAGCCGAAGCCTTGCTTCGTTGGCGTCATCCAGAGCGCGGCACGGTTTCGCCGGCCGAGTTCATTCCGCTTGCCGAAGAAACCGGGCTGATCGTGCCGATCGGTGACTGGGTGCTGCGCGCCGCTTGCCGCCAGGCCAAGGACTGGCAGGATGACGGCCTGCCGCCGCTGATCGTCAGCGTCAACGTTTCGGCGCGCCAGTTCCGCGAGCGCAACTGGGCAGGTCACGTGGCGGCAATTCTCGCCGAAACCGGGCTTGAGCCCTGCTGTCTCGAGCTTGAGCTGACGGAAAGCCTGATCATGCAGGACGTGCCGGGGGCGATTGCCACCATGCATGAGCTGCAGGCGATCGGCGTGCACCTGGCAATCGACGATTTCGGCACCGGCTATTCTAGCCTCAGCGCCTTGAAGCGCTTCCCGGTGCGCCGCCTTAAGATCGACCGGTCCTTCGTTGCGGATATTCCTGTCGATCTCGACGACAACGCGATCACCGCGGCGATCATCTCACTCGCCCAAAATCTTGGCCTGCGCGTCATCGCCGAAGGTGTGGAAAACCAGGCCCAGGTCGAGTTCCTGCGCCAGAGCGGCTGTGACGAGATCCAAGGCTATTTCTTCAGCCGGCCGCTCTCCGCGCCGGATTTTGAAACACTGATGCGCCAGCCACGTTTCAACGCTCACAGCGTCTGAGTTCTCTTCGTTTCACGCCAAGACGCAAGCTTCGGTCCAGCCGGAAATGCAAGCATCGCCCCATTCCGAGGGGCTGTGCGTAGTGTTTCGTTAAGCAATTTCATGCAGCACTCCTCAGGCCGCACTCAAGCCCTTCAGAGTTCGATGTCCTCTTCAGTCGTCTTCTCCCGCCGTCAATTTCTCCGCTCGTCCGGATTGGCTCTTGCCTCCGCCGGTCTTGCAGGCTGCACCTCCTCGATGAACACGGACGTCTTCCGCTATGAGACGGCGCCTGTGTTCCGCAATCCTGCGCTCGAAGGACGCTTTACCGATCCGCGCGCGGAAGGCATCTATGAAAGGCAGGATGGCCCAGGGCCAGTTCCGACCGGTCTGCCGCCGCAGGGCCTCTATGTTTCGGATATTTATGCCTCCATGTACGACGGCGGCTATCAGGTGCCGGAGGTACCGTTCCGTCAGATCGACGCGCGCTTCTATCGTCAGGAGGTCAGCGATCCCTTTGGCGAACAGCCGGGAACGATCGTCGTCGATACCGGTGACCGCTACCTCTATCTGATCCAGCCGGGCGGCCGGGCACTGCGCTACGGCGTCGGCCTCGGCCGTGAAGGTTTCGCCTGGTCGGGCCGCGGCGTCATCCAGTGGAAGCAGAAGTGGCCGCGCTGGACCCCGCCGGACAGCATGGTCGCCCGCCAGCCGCAGCTGAAACCCTATTCGGCCAAGAATGGCGGTATGGCGCCGGGCCTCAACAACCCGCTCGGTTCACGCGCTCTCTACATCTTCCAGAATGGTCAGGACACGCTCTACCGCGTCCACGGAACGCCGGAATGGAAGTCGATCGGCAAGGCCGTCTCGTCCGGCTGCGTTCGCATGCTCAACCAGGATGTCATGGACCTCTACGATCGCGTGCGTGGCAAGGCGCCGATCCTCGTCATCTAACAACCACGGGCGTCGTCGCTCGCGGCATCCCCCAGTCACGAGGGGCGGCCTCTGCAAATGTCAGTCCGCGCCATGGCCGGAATTGAGCTGCCGCGTCAACTGATGCAGCGTCTCGCGGATTTCGCCCGCTTCTTCCAGGCTGCAGCCTGAAGCCTTGCCGATATCTATGAGAATACCGAAGGCCTCGCTTTTCAAATCGCGGCCTTTCTCCGTGAGGCGAACGATTACCTGTCGCTCGTCACCTGGGTCGCGCTGGCGCGCGACAAAGCCGGCTGCCTCCAGGCGTTTCAGAAGCGGCGACAGCGTTCCGGAATCGAGCCCTATCTCCTCGCCAATGCGCTTCACCGTCATTTCGTCCTGTTGCCATAGCGCAAGCAGCACGAGATATTGCGGGTAGGTGAGGCCGAAACGATCGAGCAGCGGCTTGTAGGCACGATTGAAGGCATGCGCCGCCGAATAGACGGCAAAGCAGAGCTGCTTGCCGAGCGACAGCGCCTCCTCCGGAATGGTATCTATATGTGCCGCTTTGTTTGCCATGGTCGCATTCTCGCAAAAACAGGGCGAAAATGCAATTTGCAAAATTAATTTGCACGCAATTGAATTTTGCGCTATCTAACCCTCATCCACTTGGAAACGCAAAGGAGACCGCCAATGCCTATTCTCTACCGCACCACTGCATCCGCAACCGGTGGCCGTGCTGGCCAGGCCAAGAGCGCCGATGGCGTTCTCGATGTCACCCTTACTGTGCCGAAGGAACTTGGCGGCGACGGCGCCCGCGGCACCAATCCTGAACAGCTCTTTGCCGCTGGCTACTCGGCCTGCTTCCTCGGCGCCCTGAAGTTCGTCGCCGGCAAGGAGAAGGTAAAGCTTCCGGAAGACACGAAAGTGACGGGAACAGTCGGCATTGGTCCGCGCGAAGATGGCACCGGCTTCGGTATCGATGCCGCGCTTGAGATCACGTCTCCGGGCGTCGACAAGGCGGTTCTCGAAGACCTCGTCCAGAAGGCGCATATCGTTTGCCCCTATAGCCATGCGACCAAGGGCAATATCGACGTCAAGCTGACGGTTGCCTGATATCTGAATTCCAATCGGAATCCAAAAGCCCGGCGGATCGTTCCGCCGGGCTTTTGTGTTCTCGGAGATCATGATGCTCCACGCAGGCGCTGCATGAGGTGGCTGCCGACGGAGAAGGCCGTCAGCCGTGGGCTATGCCTTCTTCAAAAACTCGGTGCGCAGCACCAGGCCCTTGATCTTCTCCACCCGGCATTCGACTTCATCAGGGTTGTCGGTGAGGCGAATACCCTTGACCATCGTGCCGCGCTTCAGCGTCGTAGAGGTGCCCTTGACCTTCAGATCCTTGATCAGGGTAACGTTGTCGCCGTCCTGGAGGATGGCGCCGTTCGAATCCTTAACGTCCATGCGAATGTTCCTTTCAAAATAACGACGCGCCTCGATCGAAATCAGGGCGCGGGCAAAATATCGACCTCAAGCATTGCCGGTTGCCGCGGCTATGTTCAGCGTCGGCTGAGGCTGCCGAGGATGCCGCGCACCAGGGCGCGGCCGACCTGGGTCGCGACGGTGCGAGCGACCGATTTCATCGCGGCTTCGACGACCGTCTCGCGCTGGTAGCCGGAGCTGCGTGGCCGCGCCTGCTTGCCCGCTGGTGCCGCCGCCTCGTCGTCGCCGAAGCCGGGCAGCGTCCAGCGGCTGCCGCCGGTATTCGCTTCCGTTGTCTGCTGTTCGGCCTGTTCTTGTGCTTGCGCCTGCGCTTCGGCCGTCTTCTTGGCGCGCGCGGTCAGCATCTCATAGGCCGATTCGCGGTCGAAATCCTCGTCATAGAGACCGCGGACCGGGCTCACATCCATCACCTTTTGCCGCTCGGCCTCGGTCAGCGGACCGACGCGCGATTGCGGCGGACGCACGAGCGTGCGCTCGACCATCGAGGGCGCACCCTTGCCTTCGAGCGTCGAGACCAGAGCCTCGCCGGTGCCGAGATTGGTGATGACGGTGGCGCAGTCGAAGTCCGGGTTCGGGCGGAAGGTGTCAGCGGCGGTCTTCACCGCCTTCTGGTCGCGCGGCGTATAGGCGCGAAGCGCGTGCTGAACGCGGTTACCGAGCTGGCCGAGGATCGTTTCCGGCACGTCGAGCGGGTTTTGCGTGACGAAGTAGACGCCCACGCCCTTGGAGCGGATCAGGCGCACGACCTGTTCGACACGCTCCGTCAGCACCTTCGGCGCATCGTTGAAAAGCAGATGCGCCTCGTCGAAGAAGAACACCAGCTTCGGCTTGTCCGGGTCGCCCACCTCAGGCAGTTCCTCGAACAGTTCCGAAAGCAGCCAAAGCAGGAAGGTCGCATAGAGCCGCGGGTTCATCATCAGCTTGTCGGCCGCCAGCACCGAGATCGCGCCGCGCCCGTCATTGGTCGTGCGCATGATGTCGGTGATCTTCAGCGCCGGTTCGCCGAAGAAATGTTCGGCGCCCTGCTGTTCGAGGATCAGGAGTTCGCGTTGGATCGAACCGACCGAGGCCTTGGAGATGAAACCGAACTGATTGGAGAGCGCGCTGGCATTGTCGCCCATGTAGTTGAGCAGCGCCTGCAGATCTTTCAGGTCGAGCAGCGGCAGGCCGCCCTCATCGGCGATCTTGAAGGCGATGTTGAGCACGCCTTCCTGCGCATCCGTGGCGTTCATCAGCCGCGAAAGGAGCAGGGGCCCCATTTCCGACATGGTGGTGCGGACGCGATGGCCCTTCTCGCCGTAGAGATCCCAGAAGATGACCGGGAATTCCTGGAACTCGTAAGGATTTGTCGGCAGGCCGATCTGCTCGGCGCGCTTCAGGATGAAATCCTTGGGCTCGCCGATCGCGCCGATGCCGGAGAGATCGCCCTTGACGTCGGCGCAGAAGACGGGGACGCCGGCATTGGCAAAACCTTCGGCGAGGACCTGCAGGGTGATCGTCTTGCCGGTGCCGGTGGCGCCGGTGATCAGGCCGTGGCGGTTGCCGAACTTGAGTTCCAGATACTCGCCCTTGTTGATCGAATCATCAGGCTTGCGGCTGGTGCCGATAAAGAGCTTGCCTTCTTCCAACATGTGGGCTTCATCTCCGTTTCATCAATGAAAGCGGGCGGTTCGCGGTTGATCGCAAGTGCCCGTCATCGAAATGTGCCTGGTTTTCTGTTATAGGTGCTGCGGTTGCGCCCGGCAACAAGGCTGTGCCAGCGCGCGACCGGAAAGCGGCGTTATCGACGGGCCGATAGTCACTGCTCACGGCTTGTTATTTGGTGGGCGATCATTTACCTTGACGTCAACGTCAAAAATCCAAGTGAGGGAGTTTTTCCATGAATGAACTGGTCACGCGCGTCGCGGAGAACGTCGGCATCGAGCCTGCAACGGCCGAAAAGGCTGTCGGCATGATCCTCGGCTTCCTGCAGCGCGAAGCCGCTGACGGCCCGGTTGCCCAGATGATCGAAGCGATTCCGGGCGCCTCCGAGCTCATCGCCCAGTACAATGGCGAAGGCACGGGTGGCGGCGGTCTGCTCGGCGGCCTGATGTCGGCGATCGGCGGCGGCGGCGTCATGGCGCTCGGCCAGCAGCTGATGAGCCAGGGTCTCGGCATGGGCGAAATCACCTCGCTCGCCAAGGAGACCATCGCCTTTGCCAAGGAAAAGGCAGGCGATGAAGTGGTCGACGAAGTCGTCGCCTCGGTTCCGGGCCTCAGCCAGTTCGTCTGATCCGCGGACAATCCGCCGGAAATGCCGAACCCACCGGTTTGCCGCCGGTGGGTTTTTCTTTGCGATTTGCTCTTTGCATGCAGGCCATCATCGCCGTTGGGCCTTGCTTCGCAGGGTCTGCTCCAGTGTGCTCGCAAGCAGGATGCAGAGAAGGGCGCCGACGCCGATGAAGGCCGCGCCCGAGGCCCAGCCGTAGCGTTCGATCGCCGTTCCGACTGCAACCGGCCCGACGAGTTGCCCCAGATTGCTGCCCTGCATCAAGAGCCCCATTGCCAACGGCGCAAGCGCCGGACGCGGCGACAGGATCGGCACCGACGAGATCAACGTGGCGGGGATCAGGCCGCCGATCGCGGAAAACAGCACGCAAAGCCCGAAGATCAGATTTCCACCGGACTGGCTCAGGAAGATCCATAGGCCGAACACACCCATCAGCAAGGCAGCGCTGGCGATCAACCGGCCGCGGGCAAAGCTGCGAGACAGCAGATGGCCGGCGGCAAGATTGCCGATGACGTTCACCAGTGTGATGATGGCGCTGAGGAGGCCGACGGTCCCGAGCGAGACGTGCATACGCTGGACCAACAGGATCGGCAGGAAGCTGGAAAGCGTGAAGCTCATCAGGCTGTAGAGCGAAAACAGAACGAAGAGCAGCACCGGGCCGCGGCTTGTAAGCGTTTCGGTCGCATCATCCCGGAAGCTGGCGGCGATGCTGGATGTTTCCCGAGACGGCGACACCGCCAGGAAGATGGAAGCCAGGCTTGCCAGCGTGATCAGCCCGTTGCTCCTCCAGATCGCTTGCCAATCGGGAAAAAGTGGCCCCGTCAGCATGGCGGCCGCGATGCCCGCCGGCATGAAACAGCTCCACAGCGAAAAGACGAGGTCGCGGCGATCCGATGTCACCAAGCGCATCAGAATGGCCGGGCCGGCGACGACGACAAGCAGGAACCCGAAGCCTTCGACGATGCGTGACAGAAGAAGCAGCGTGAACGCGTGGCTGGCCGCTCCACTGAAGGAGCCGAGCGCCAGCATCGCCATCCCGATGCCGACCAGACGCCGGTCCCCGGCAGCAGTGACGAACGCGCCGGCCGCCATGCCGCCGACGACGCCGACGATGGCGAAGACCGAGGTGATCCAGCCGAGGGCGGGGAGATCGAGCCCAAGGTCGGACTGAAGCAACGGACCGGCAATCAGCCCCTTGCCGACCTGCATGGCCGCGACCACGCCGGCGGCAACGACCGTCATCACGCCCGCCCAATCTGTTCTCTCCCGAGCGAAGGTTGTGGCCGTGGCCATCAGGCAATCTCCGCCACGCGCGCACGACCGGCGACCAGCGCCGCCGCCAGGTCTGCGACGTGGCGTCCTTGGAAGCGTGCGCCTTCCAGCTCGTTGGCGCTTGGCCGACGGTCGCCGCCGTTGCCGTCGTCGGCGAGCGTCGAGGCGCCGTAGGGCGAGCCGCCGGTGATTTCGTCCATGCGCATCTGACCCTTGAAGCTGTAGGGCAGGCCGGCAATCACCATGCCGAGATGGAGAAGCACGGTATGGGTGGCGAGGATCGTCGATTCCTGGCCACCATGCTGGCTTCCGGTCGAGGTGAAGACGCTGCCGATGCGGCCGACCAAAGCGTCGCGCGCCCAGATACCGCCCGCCTGATCGAGGAAGTTTTTCATCTGCGCGGCCATGTTGCCGAAGCGTGTCGGCGTACCGATGATGATCGCGTCATAGTCAGGCAGTTCCGCGACGGTCGCGACCGGTGCGACCTGATCGCGCTTGTAGCCCGCCTTGATGGCAACGGCTTCCGGCACGATTTCGGGCACCCGCTTGAGCACGGCGGTGGCGCCAGCGGCGCGCGCGCCCTCGGCAACCGCCGCCGCCATGGTCTCGATATGACCGTAGGATGAGTAGTAGAGCACGAGTATCCTGGCCATCGGGCCTTCCTTCCTGCTGAGCACTTGCTGTTCGGAAAAGAAGATGGATGCTTTCCATGATCTGATGAAGTGAGATAAACTTCATCAAATTGATCTATGGAATCGATCATGCTGGATGCCCTGACACTCGATCAGATGCGGACCTTCGTGACCGTCGCCGAAAGCGGGAGTTTCCGCGGGGGTGCAGCCCGGCTTTCCCGAGTGCAGTCGGCGGTCAGCCATGCCATCGCCAATCTCGAGACGGAACTCGGAGTCGCTCTGTTTGATCGTTCGGGCCATCGGCCGGTGCTGACACAGGAAGGGCAGGCCCTGCTTGCCAATGCCCGCGATATCCTGCTGCGGGTGGACGCCATGCGGGCCCGCGCGCGAGGGCTCGGCGAGGGGATCGAACTGGAGCTTTCGCTGATCGTCGACACGCTCTTCCCGATCGAGACGGTCGGGCTCGCCCTGAACGAGATGCGGACGATCTACCCCAATGTTTCAATCAGGCTTGCGGTTTCACCGCTGGGCGGACCGCTGGATGGCCTCGTCGAACGCCGCTTCACTCTCGGTATCATGGTCGGCGAGGATTTCCGCGATCCGGCTATCGCCCGCCAGGCGCTCTCGACGGTTCAGATCGTTGCAGTCGTTGCGGCGCATCATCCCCTGGGGCTGAGTGCCGGCGATGGTGCACTCGAAAACGCCGCGCTTGCCGACCATCTGCAGATCGTGCAGTCCGATCCGTCGCAGCGCACGGTGGGGCGGGATTTCGGCGTGCTTTCGCCGCAGACCTGTCGCGTCAGCAGCCAGGATACGAAACATGCGATGATCTGCGCCGGTCTCGGTTGGGGCCGGCTGCCGCTCTGGCAGGTGGAGCGGGATCTCGAAGAGGGCCGGCTGGTGCGCATGCCGACGACGGCCCTTGGCCGCAACAGTCAAGTCGGTGCCGAGGCCTATCTGGTGCATCGGATCGATGAGCCGCTCGGGCCGGCTGCCCGTGTTTTCGGTGAGGCGCTTGCCTTGCGCTGCGCCGAGGCCTAACGGCGCCCTGTCGCTGCAAACATCAGAGTGAAGAAGACGAGGACGGTGCCCACGCCGAGCGGGCCGGCGATAGGGTCGATGAAGTTCATCAGCGCGCCGGTGGCGCCCGACCCTGCAGCGCTGCCGGCGGCATAAGCGAGCGAGAAGGCGGCACTGCCGGCAACGAGCATGCTGCCGCGATATTCTTCGCCAAGCATCGTCAGGGCGGCCGTGTAGAGCGCGAAGCTGGCGGCGCCGATGAAGGCGAATGTCAGCAGCAAAGCCACGTTCGAAGACAGGAACGGCACCAGAAGGTAGCCGGTGGCGGCGACGGCGGCTGCTGAGATCGCCACACGGCGGCGCGGCAGCCGGTCGAGAAGCACGCCGATGAAGGGCTGCGCCAGCGCGGTCGGGATCGCAAGCGCCGTCACGCTGAGCGCGGCAAAGGCCTGGCTGTGGCCCGTTTTGACGAAGTAGACCGGCATTGCCGAGATCGCCGCGATATCGGCAATGCCGAACATCAGCACCATGAGGATCAGCATCGGTGCCTTCTTGAAGAAGGCGAAGAGGTCGCGTGTCGAGGAAGGCTCGGGCCGAGTGCGCGCACCCATGGTCAGGAGCCCGGTGAGGAAGGCGACGAGCGCGATATAGATCGCCAGCAGCGCAAAGCCGAGGCCGCCGCTGGTGCCGAGCAACGGGATCGCCAGCGGACCGGCGGCAAAGCCGCCGCACATGCCGGCGCCGTAAAGGCCGGAAACGCGACCGCGCAGCCGGTCGGGACAGGCCGTATTCAGCCAGGCTTCGCCGAGCATGAACACCATGCTGACGAAGAAGCCGAGGGCGAAGCGGGCGATAAACCAGATGGGAAGCTCTGACGTCGAGGCAAGCGTCGCGAGGCAGATGGAGCAGCCGCAGAGACTGGCGATGATCAGCCGGTCGGCGGAGGCAAGCCGCGTCAACCGGCCGAGAAGCAGGGTCGCCACGCCGAGACCGGCGGCAAAGCCCATGGCATTGAGGCCGATCATTCCGGCAGAGACGCCACGGCTTTCAAGCGAAAGCGAGATCAGCGGATAGGTGAGCCCCTGCGCCACCGAGAAGGCGGTGACCCCCAGGACGACGGCGATGATCGCCGGCCAATCGGGAGCGAAATCGCTCGTCTGCGCCTCATGCAAAGACATCGCCCCCTCCCTCTGATCGGTGTCTGCGGGGCATGTCCATATCGTATCCGCCGCCGGCTGGGAATTGGCCGGCGGCGAAATGGCGGAGCGGGATGAGGAAAAGTGTGAGCGGTTTTCCGCCCGCATCCCGCTCCACTACAAGAGAGTAGATCAGGCGGCCTTGTCCCAGACCGGAGCCAGACCTTCCGGATTGACGATGCGACCGTCGGGGCGGGCAAGCGCGTGGATCTCTGCCATCTCGCCGTCGCCGAGCGCGAAGTCGAAGATCGCGAAGTTTTCCTTCAACCGATCGATCGTCGCGGTCTTGGAAAGCGTGATCACGTCCTTCTGCTGCACCAGCCAGCGCAGCACCACCTGGGCGGCCGTCTTGCCGCGGCGTGCGCCGATCTCCTTCAGCAGCGGATCGTTCGGGACCTTGCCGTTCGCCATCGCGTAGTAGGCAGTGATCGACATGCCGTGCTTGCGCGCGATCTCGAGCACCTTGGTCTGGTCGAGATAGGGATGGTATTCGACCTGGTTGGTGGCGATCGGGGCGTCGCTGAGCTTCACCGCTTCTTCCATCTGTGCCGTGTTGAAGTTGCTGACGCCGATATGACGGACCTTGCCGGCCTTCTGCACCTCGTTGAGGGCGCCGATGCGCTCGGCCATCGGCACGTCACTGCCGCCCGGCCAGTGCAGGAGAAGCAGGTCGACATGGTCGGTCCTCAGCTTTTTCAGGCTCTCGTCGACCGAGGCGAGGAAGTCGCGATGCGCATATTTGTCGACCCAGACCTTGGTGGTGAGGAAGATGTCGGCGCGTGACACGCCGGAGTTATGGATGGCTTCGCCGACCTCGGCCTCGTTGCCGTAGATCTGGGCCGTGTCGACATGGTGGAAGCCGAGCTTGAGCGCTTCCGGCAGCACCCGCAGCACGTCGGCGCCGGGCATGCGGAAAGTGCCGAAGCCGAGCGCCGGGATGTTGGCACCGTTTGAATTGACGGAATGCATGGTGGGTAACTCCTTGTACTTGACCTGCTGTACTTGGCGAGCGCCCGGCCGGATGGCCGGGCGAAAAAGGAACGATCTATAGGTGGTCCTCAGGTGCGGCGGTTCAAGCCGGTTGGTAGGCGGCGCCGGCCCGGCGATCAAGAACGCCGCTCAAAAGCGTGAGCAGCAGCGCGGCGGCGACAAGCAGGGCGCCGATGACGGGCGTCATGCCGAGGCCGAGCGGTGAGGCGACGATCAAGCCACCGAGCCAGGCGCCGACGGCAATGCCGAGGTTGAAGGCGGCGATATTCAGCGCCGAGGCTACATCGACGGCGCCCGGCCGGTACTGCTTAGCAAGCTGCACGACATAGAGCTGCAGGCCGGGAACATTGGCAAAGGACAGGAAGCCGAGTGCGGCGAGCGTCACCAGCGTCAGCACCGGCGAGGGGGCCGTGAACGTAAAGAGCACCAGCACGGCCGCCTGGGCCAGAAACAGGCCGATAAGCGCCTTGACCGGATCGCGGTTGGCGATCTTGCCGCCGGCAATGTTGCCGATGGCGATCGCGACGCCATAGAGCACGAGGATCAGGCTGACGGCGCCTTCCGAGAAACCGGTGATGTCCTGCAGGATCGGCGCCAGGAAAGTGAAGGCGACGAAGGTGCCGCCGTAGCCGAGCGCGGTCATGGCAAAGACGATCAGCAGGCGGCCGGACCCGAGCACGCGCACCTGGTCGATAAGCTTGGCCGGCGGGGCCTTGGAGAGCGTGTTCGGCAGCAGGGCGACGATCGCGGTGAGCGCGACGACACCGAGGCCGGTCACAGCCCAGAAGGTGGCGCGCCAGCCGAAGGTCTGGCCGATCCAGGTGCCGAGCGGCACGCCGGTGACGATCGCGACGGTGAGGCCCATGAACATCATGGCGATGGCCGATGCGCGCCGGTCTTCCGGAACGAGGTCGGCGGCGATGGTCGAGCCGACCGAGAAGAACACTCCATGGGCAAAGGCGGAGATGACCCGTGCAATGAGAAGCGGTTCGTAGCTCGGCGACAGGGCGGCCGCAGCATTGCCGACGATGAACAGCGCCATCAGGCCGATCAGGAGCGGCTTGCGCTCGATCCGGCCGGTGAGTGCCGTCAGCACCGGCGCGCCGAAGGTGACGCCGAGCGCATAGACGCTGACGATCAGGCCGGCGAGCGGCAGGGTGACATTGAGGTCGGTGGCGACCGTCGGCAGCAGACCGACGATCACGAATTCCGTTGTTCCGATCGCATAGGCCGCGATCGTCAGCGCAAGGATAGCAATAGGCACGACGAGACCTTTCCCACCCGGCTGGGAGGAACCGGGCGCGTTGGTTGTTGTTGAAGTCGGGCGGAATATGAGCCTTGGCACTCATCATGATAATCAGCATAATGGTACAAATGACTGTGAATTGGATTCAAAGGTGACGCATGGACAATCGGGCAGGTGAAATGGAGGTCTTCGTTGCCGTTTCGGAGACCCGCAGCTTCTCGGCGGCTGCGCGGCGCCTGAAGCTTTCGCCGTCGGCCGTCAGCAAACTGGTGACCCGTATCGAGGACCGGTTGGGCACGCGCCTGCTCGTGCGCTCGACCAGGACCCTGCAGCTGACGCCGGAGGGGGAAGTCTATCTGCAACGCGCCCAGCGGATTCTCACGGAAATCGCGGAGACCGAACAACTGGTCGCTGCCGGGGGCCGCATGACGCCGCGCGGGCTGTTGCGGGTGAACGCCGCAGTCGGCTTTGGCGAGCGCTACATCATGCCGCTCGCGCCAGAGTTCCTCGCCCGCTATCCGGAGGTGCAACTTGATCTGACGCTGACGGACAGCATGATCGATGTCGTCGGAGAGCGCGCCGACGTGGCGATCCGCACCGGTCCGTTGCGCGATTCATCCCTCAAGGCACGCAAGCTCATGGAAAGCCGTCCGGTCGTGATCGCATCGCCGGGCTATCTGGAAAAGCATGGGGTCCCGCAAACGCCCGATGAACTCGACGGCCACAATTGCATTCGTTTCAATTTCCGTCGCAGCGTCGACGAATGGGCGTTCCGCATGCCGGGGCAGCCGGCTGCGGAATTGCGCTCGGTCTTCGGCAACATGCAGGTCTCGAGCGGTTCGATCGTCCGCCAGCTTTGCCTTGCCGGCATTGGCGTTGGCCGTATCGGCCGTTTCCATGTCGAGCCGGACTTCGAAGCCGGAACGCTCGTGCCGCTGCTCGAAGATTATCAGTCGGGCGAGATCGAGACGGTCTACGCCGTCTATGCCGGACATGAGCATCTCGCCGCCCGTATCCGTGCCTTCATCGATTTCCTGGTCGAACGCATGTAGCGTCGCCCGGCGCTAGGCCTTCACCGCGACGATGAAAAATCTCGGGAAGCGCAGAAGGACCTTGCCGTCGCTCATGGCCGGATAGGCAGCGCGGATCCGGTCCGTGTAGTCGGCAGCAAAGGCGTCGCGTTTATCTTCCGGCAAGGCATCGAGATAGGGTCTGAGGCCGGTCCCCTTCACCCATTCGACGATCGCTTCGGCATTGGCGAGCCGGTGGTAGTAGATCGTGTGCCAGACCTCGATGCTGGCGGCCTGTGGCGCCAGGCGTTCGACATAGGTTGCCGGGCCCGGCATGGGATTGCGGCGGACGGTCTTGCCGGCAAAGGCGTCAGTGAAAGCCGAGCTGCGCGCTGTCTCCTCCATCAGCAAATGGCTCAGCTCCCCGAGATTGTCCGGCATCTGGACCGCAAGCGTGCCGCCTGATGCGAGCGCTCCCATCAGTCTTTCGAAGATCGTGAGGTGGTTCGGCAGCCATTGAAAGACAGCGTTGCCGTAAAACAGCGAAGCGCCGGCAGGGGGGACCCAGTTTGCGAGATCCGCCTTTTCGAAGGTGATGCCCGGCAGCCGCTTCGCCGCCGCAACGAGCATGTTCTCGTCGCTGTCGAGGCCTGAAAGTGTGGCCTCGGGGAACCGGTCGCGGATGAGCTCGGTGGAGTTGCCCGGGCCGCAGCCGAGATCGAAGGCGATGCCTTCGGGCAGGTCGGGCACTTGGGCGAGGAGATCTCTGGCTGGGCGCGTGCGTTCGTCTTCGAACTTCAGATACTGCGCAGGCGACCAGACCATGGGGAGATCCTTCAGATACCGAATTGCAGACTTTCGAGAGAGGGCAGGATCAGCGCCGGCCCGTGATCACGATATTCGTCCGGCATGTCCGCCCGATTGATCCATACGGTGCGAAACCCGAATTTCGTCGCCCCGGCGATATCCCAGCGGTTCGACGACTGGAAGGAAACGGCATGCGGGTAAAGCCGGTAGCCGGTTGTGACGATGTCGTAGACGGCAGGCGCGGTCTTGAAGGCCTTCACCGCGTCGACGGAAAACACGTCGTCGATGACGATGTCGAGTGCCGCGTTGCGGACCGCAGAGGCGAGCATGGCCGGCGAGCCGTTGGAGAGGATGGCGATGCGGGCGCCGCGCTCCTTGAGCCCTTTCAGAACCGCCGGCACTTCCGGATAGCAGTCGAGCGTCCAATAGGCGTCGAGCAATCGCTTGCGAAGTTTCGGGTCGGCGGAGGGAAAACGTGCGAAGGCGTAGTCGAGCGACTGTTCGGTCAGTTGCCAGAAATCCTGATAGCTGCCCATCAGCGAGCGCACCCAGGAATATTCGAGTTGCTTGGCCCGCCAGAGTTCGGAAAAAGCCTGCCCGTCCGGGCCGATTTCCTGCGCGTGGCGCCTGACGGCCGCGTGCACGTCGAAGAGCGTGCCGTAAGCGTCAAACACATAGGCCGCGTGGGACATCTTTTCCTCCCGTCTTTTGTATTCGGCGCTGGCGGGTCAAGGTCGAATCTTCCCGTCAAAGCCCGTCCGAAAACAAAGGCTTACAGCATCATGCCTGATCAGGCAGTCAACTGTCACCGTTCTTTCGTGGGATCATGTCAAATCTTTGTGCGATGCACAACGGCTGGCGGCCAAGCTGCGTATTTCTAGCTTCAGCTTTTGGCTGGTTTCCAGACTTTCGCCGGGAAGCGTAGTGCCTGCTTGGCGAGCTTGCCCTTGAGCCCGAGCGCCGTGTCGCAAAGGTTGACGACATGCCTGTTCGGCTTGGCCTCCGGGCGCAGCGCATGGAGTGCGGCGGCGGCGTCCTCCGGTGGCATGTAGCGCGCCAGAATGCCGAGGGTGAGCGCGGTCGCGCGCCCAATGCCCCGAAGGCAATGGACGAGCAGATGGGCGTCTTCGGGCAGGCGGTCGACAAAGGCGAAGGTGGCTTCGATGGCTTGCGGGCGCGCCGCATCCGGCTCGTCCGGATCGGTGGTATCGCCGAAAAAGAGTTCCAGATTCTTTTCCGGCGGCAGCTCGATCATCGAGAGCAGTCGGCTGCCGGGAGCGCGGATCGAGATCAGGTGCGTTGGCGCCCAGAGCGCGCGATTGTGTCGCGCTTCGGTCTGTGAGCTGACGATTGCCCGGATCGGCCATCCGGCCGGATGCGCCGGATTGGCCTTGAGGATGGGATGATAGAGTTCATCCGTGGTGACGGCTGCCGCAAGCGCCATGGCAGGACCTCGCTCGTGATTCTTCTTTGCAGATTTTGCCCTGAAACCCGGCCGCGCTTAAGGGCAAAATCTTGGGAGGGGTGAAAAGCTGCCGTTGGAGCTGAGGCTCACCCCGAATGGATATAGCGCCGCGACCAGCGAGACGGCACGAGAACAGTGGCAAGCGCTAGCCCAGCGGCGAGCGCAAAGGACGCCCAGAGCGAGGCCGCGCCGAAGTGGCGCTGCAAGAGAGCGCCGGCGACCGCGCCGGAGAACATGCCGAGCCAGGGCACGATTTGCACCAGCCACTGACGGTTCCTGTTGCCGAGCAGCCAGCGGCCGAGACCGCGCCCGAAGCGGGAAAGTGCCCCCGTCACGTAGGTAAGCCCGATCGGCAAGCCCTCGATATGTTCGACCGCCGCATTGACCAGGCCCATGGCGAGCACGACGCCGTAGAAATAGAAGGGCCGCGGCATAAGGGCCCCGAAACCGGCGCAGAGCATCAGCACGAGGCTGACCGTCGAGAGCACGCCGACGACGCCGAGGCGCGCGGCTGCGATGACGCCAAGTGCGTTGCCGATGATGAACGCCCCGAGCGCGCCGACGAGCAGCAAGGCGCCGATAAAATCGCCATCGCCGAGGGCGATTGCTGCCCGGGTCGTGTTGCCGCTCATGAAGGAGACGAAGTCGCCAATGCTCAAGAGCCCGATCGCGTCGGTCATGCCGGCAAGGAAAGAGATCGTCGCGGCAATGGCAAGCGCCGTGCCGGTGCGCTGACGTTTGATCAACCTTCGCCGTCTCCCAATGGTCATCTGCCTTGCCCCCGATCCGGAACAAGGTTTAGCGCATTGAGGCCGTGAGTCGGAATGGGCATTGCCGGCACCCTCTCGTAGACGGCGCTTTTCCGGCCGCCCATGGCGCTATCAGAACCGCGTGATGACGCTGATGCCGAGGTCGGTTGCGCGGTCCATGGCGGTCAGTGCAGGGATCGCCTCTGAAAGCGAGATCTCCCGGCCGATCAATTGTTGCGGCTTCAGCTTGCCGTCGGCGATCATCGTCAGCATGGCGTCGTAGCGCCAGGCCTGCATGCCGTGGCTGCCATAGATCTCGAGCTCATGGCCGATCACCTGCGCCATCGGGATCTGCGGCGTCGCCTGGTCGCCGAGCATCAACCCGACCTGCACGTGGCGGCCACGCCGGCGCAGGTTCTTGATCGAGTTGAAGCAGGTCACCGGGTTGCCGAGCGCGTCAATCGAGACGTGCGCGCCGCCGCCGGTGATGTCTTTCACCGCCGCAGCCACATCCTGTACTTCTCGGCCGTTGATCGTCGCGACCGCGCCGAGCGTCTTCGCGAAGGCGAGCTTGTCCTCGGCAATGTCGATCGCGATCGGCTGGGCGCCGAGGGCGGCTGCGATCATGATCGCCGACAGGCCCACACCGCCACAGCCGTGTACAGCGACCCATTCGCCGCCCTTCACCTTCGCCTGGTCGGCGATGGCGCGAAACGAGGTGGCGAAACGGCAACCGAGGCTCGCGGCCGTGGTGAAGTCCATGCTTTCGGGCAGATGCACGAGGTTCTGGTCGGCAAAGTCGAGCGCGACATATTCGGCAAAAGAACCCCAATGGGTAAAGCCCGGCTGGAACTGTGCCTCGCAGACCTGCTGGTTGCCGGAGCGGCACTCGCCGCAGCGGCCGCAACCGGAAACGAAGGGCACGGTGACCCGGTCGCCGACCTTGTAGCGCATCACGCCGCGGCCCGCGGCGGTGACAACCCCCGCCAGCTCGTGGCCCGGTACGTGCGGCAACCGGATATCGGCGTCATGGCCCATCCAGCCGTGCCAGTCGGACCGGCAAAGCCCTGTGGCCTCGACCTTGATGACGACGCCGTTTTCGGTCGGGGTCGGATCGGGAAGGGTCCGGATTTCGGGCGTCTTTTCGAACGCATCGTAATACATGGCTTTCATCGGGGCGCTCCTTGCAATGCGGGTACGGCGCGGCCGTCGATGTGTCGCGCCATCAGAATTTCGTCGACCTCTACGTCTCCGTCGAGCATGCCCCCGGGGACACGGCCGATTTCGTGAAAACCCTCACGCGCGTAGAAGCGGATGGCCGTCGGGTTGTCGGCGCGTACGACCAGTTCCAGCAGGCGGATGCCGGACGCGCGGGCATGGTCGGTCAGATGGGTGAGAAGGTGCCGCGCCACGCCGGATCCGCGGGCTTCGTCGCGCACATAAACCATGATGATCGTGGCGCGGTGCGCCAGCCGGCTCGCGCGTTCGCGCATCAGCCCCATGATGCCGACAGGCTGGTCCCCGTCGAGAGCGGCAAAGACGGCGTTGGTCGTCAGCCGCGCCCGCCATTCCTCCGTCGAAAGGCGCTCCCAGTCTGCCGTAGTCGAGGCGAATGCTTGTGGCTCGCGGTTGAGCGCTTCCAGCCGTATGCGGCGGAAGATATCCACGTCGTCCTCGTCCAGATGCTTGATGCGCACGGCTGTCCCTTTCCTTTGCGCATGAGACTAAGCGAGAGGCCGTCCAGGTACCAGAATGGCCGCCATGACATTTTTTGATATACCCATTCACCACGATGCTGTTTTTTCGGGTTATGCCGAGTAAGCAGAACAAAAAACCTGAAGGAGACGCCGATGGCCGTCGATACATCCCCCCGCTCAGTGACCTGGACCTATGTCGATGGCGAATGGCTCTCGGGCAACCCGCCGCTGATCGGCCCGACCTCGCACGCGATGTGGCTGGGTTCGACGGTGTTTGACGGCGCCCGCGTCTTCGACGGCGTTGCGCCCGACCTTGATCTGCATTGCCAGCGCGTCAACCGCTCGGCGACGGCGCTTGGTTTGAAGCCGACGATGGCAGCGGAAGAGATCGAGGCGCTGACCTGGGAGGGTGCCAAGAAGTTCGACGGCGAGACAGCGCTCTATGTGAAGCCGATGTATTGGGCCGAGCACGGCGCTGCCGGGGTCGTCGCCATCGACCCGGAATCGACCCGTTTCGCGCTCTGCCTGTTCGAGGCGCCGATGGGCAACGGCCATGGCGGCTCGTCGCTGACGCTCTCGCCCTTCCGCCGACCGACGCTGGAATCGATGCCGACCGATGCCAAGGCCGGCTGCCTCTATCCAAACAATGCGCGCGTCCTGACCGAAGCCCGCTCGCGGGGCTTCGACAATGCGCTGGTGCG
This sequence comes from Ensifer sp. Root278, assembly GCF_001429285.1. Taxonomy (GTDB): domain Bacteria; phylum Pseudomonadota; class Alphaproteobacteria; order Rhizobiales; family Rhizobiaceae; genus Ensifer. The sequence goes on along the minus strand of NZ_LMJJ01000012.1, from coordinate 81,330 downwards.
CGACATGCTCGGCAACATCGCCGAGACCGGCTCTTCCAACGTCTTCCTGGTCAAGGACGGCGTCGTCTATACGCCGGCCGCCAACCGCACCTTCCTCGCCGGCATCACCCGCTTCCGCGTGATGACGCTCCTGCGCGAAGCCGGTTTCGAAGTGGTCGAGGCGACACTGACCATGGCCGACTTCGAAACGGCCGACGAGATCTTCACCACGGGCAACTATTCCAAGGTGCTGCCGGTCACGCGCCTCGAAAGCCGAGACCTGCAGGCCGGTCCGGTCGCCGCCAAGGCGCGCGATCTCTATATGGATTGGGCGCACGCAGTCCGCGACGTCTGACGCACGCTCACATGCAATGCCCCGGCGCTCGGCGCTGGGGCAAAATGGCTGTCGGTTCGGGCACTCAGTACGAGCGGGGAGCGCGCGCCCTGACCAAGGCGCGCTTGTGGATCAGGTAGGCCTGGACCGACAAGCCTGCCAGGAAGATGACCAGCCAGGCAAGCAGCGTGGTCTGCACGATCGGCGATTCCGGCCCGCTGGCAAGCGGTTGCGAGGCGGGCAGGCGCTTCAGCGTCTCGGCGATTGCCGGCACGATCAGCAGGAAATAGCTGAAGGAGAAGCCCAACGTCGTCAGATAGGGTTTCAGGCGGCCAACGAAGGCCAACCGTTCGATCGCCAAGCTGCCGGCGATGACCGCCAGCGTCACGATGCCAAGCGCATGACCCTCGTTGAAGCCGCCGATGCTTGAAAGCCCGGCAGCGGTCAGGACCGCCAGGACGAGCGTGGCGAGGTAGATCTTGCCGGATCGGGTGGCGGGCACGATCGCGCCGTAGCGGGCAAAGCCGTAGAGGCCGGTAACGACGGGCGCGAGGCTGATTGCGGTATGAATGATGCCGAGCGTGGAAAGCGGATTTGCCATGAGCTTACTCCTTCAGATTTCGACCGACTAGTTGGTCGGTAACTTAGCGAAAAAGAGACGCGATGGATTTAGCTGCCCATCGCGTCCGTTGGTTTTGATTTTTAGCGCGGGTCTGCACAGTCCACCGTTCCCGCGGGAACAGCGTCCTGCACATGCTCGTTCCATCGCCGGCGCTTTCGGGTCGGCGATCAAGCTTCGACTGTCGGCTTGAGCCGGTCCAATGCGGGCCGGGCGATCGCGGAAAAAACGGCCGGATCGGAACCGGCGACGCGCGCGGCAAGCATCGCACCATGGACGGTGGCCATCAGGGTCTCGGCCTCTGCCTTCGGCCCTCGCACCGCCTTCAGATGCCCGCTGACCACGCCGTCCTCGATCACTGCGCCGAGCCAGCCGGAAAGGTCGGCAAAATGACCGCGTACCTGCTGAACGACAGCGTCCGGCAGCGAGGGTAACTCCGAGGCGAGCAGGGCGCCAATGCAGAAGGGCAAATCCTGCCTGGCGATACAGTCTTCCCAGTAGCCGACATAGGCTTCAAGCCGCGCGACCGGATCGCTGACGGCGGCAAACAATCCCTCGACGTGGCGCCGATTGCTCTTGCGGTAGCGAGCAAGCACCATAGCCGCAAGGTCAGCCTTGGTCGGGAAGTGATGGTGGATGGTCGCCTTGCCGACGCCCAGTTCGCCCGAGATGTCGGCATAGCTGAACGCGTTGTAGCCCCGCGACACCATGAGGTGTTCGGCTGAGTCCAGGATCCTCTCATAGGTATCGCTCACCATGACCAAGACTTATCAACGGGTCGGTTGAAGCTCAAGCGACGAGCGGCCGTCGAGGCGCTTGTGCCATTGTCTTGGTGCAGAGGCGCCCAGCCGGTCTGTGCGGCTGGGCAGACGAAGTCTGCGGCTGCCGGCCTATCGGCCTTGCAGGATCGCATGTTCGATTCGCAACTCATTGTGGCGGACGCCAACTGGCTGCAAACGGCAGGCAGTTCGTGGTCTAGGTCGGCTCTCGGCTATTTCTTCTTTGTCGGCACGCCCACCTTCACCGTGTCGGGCGTAAGCTCGCCGCCGAGTTCGACCGTCTTCTTTTTCTTGTCGAAGACGCAGATCTGCGTGACCGCGGCCTTGGAGCCCTTTGGCGTACCGATCACCAGCGCCAGACCGAAGCTCTCGGAGCCGAAGGGATCGACGACGGCGCTGGCCTTTTGCAGGGAGGTGGCGGCCGCCAGGCACTTCTTCGAAACCTCTGCCCGGAACGTCTCCCACGCATCGCCGGAAGAGGCCGCGGCACCGGATGCGGTGAAGGCCGCAGCAGTGGAGAGAACGAGAGCGGGGAGCAAGCGCTGTGGCATGGGTGATCCTTAGTGCATGATTGCAAGAGCGGCGAGGCTGCAGGCAAACCGTGGCGTCAATGTGCTCGAAAGTGTCATGCTTTCAAAATGATGTTGAAAGTATATTCCGTGGGTTGAGGAAAAATTGGCATTGCATCGGTTGCCTCCATGGGGGCCGGTGCCTATGTTCCCGCTCACAGATTTACCTGACGAAATCCCATGCCAAGAGGAGATGCCCACATGGCTTTCGAATTGCCGAACCTTCCCTACGATTACGATGCGCTGGCGCCCTACATGTCGCGCGAGACGCTCGAATACCACCACGACAAGCATCACCTCGCTTACGTGACCAACGGCAACAAGCTTGCTGAAGAAGCCGGCCTTGCCGACCTGTCGCTCGAGGAAGTCGTCAAGAAGTCCTATGGCACCAACCAGCCGCTGTTCAACAATGCCGGCCAGCACTACAACCACATCCACTTCTGGAAGTGGATGAAGAAGGGCGGCGGCGGCACCAGCCTGCCGGCCAAGCTCGACGCGGCCATCAAGTCCGACCTCGGCGGCTACGACAAGTTCCGCGCCGATTTCATCGCTGCCGGCACCGGCCAGTTCGGCTCGGGCTGGGCATGGCTCTCGGTCAAGAACGGCAAGCTTGAGATCTCCAAGACTCCGAACGGCGAAAACCCGCTCGTTCACGGTGCTTCGCCGATCCTCGGCGTCGATGTCTGGGAACACTCCTATTACATCGACTACCGCAACGCCCGTCCGAAGTACCTCGAAGCCTTCGTCGACAGCCTGATCAATTGGGACTACGTGCTCGAAATGTACGAAGCCGCGGCCAAGTAAGTCGCTCGTTTTCCGTGCATGACGTTTGGACCCGGCGCTTGCGCCGGGTCTTTTCATTTGGGCTGCGCTCCGGCAATAGATGGGTCAGGCCGCGGTCGGTGGCGTTTTCCAGGCGCTGACCCAGAGTTCCCTCAGGCGGTTGCCTTCGCCCGGGAAATACGCGCCCGCCGCCTCGCAATGTTCGACGCGGTCGGCGCGGAAATTGCGGATAGCCTGCCGCAATTCGCACCAGGCAACGATGTTGGCAGTTTCGGAATAGTAGATCAGCGCCACGGGCCGGATCATCCGCTCCGTCGCGCGGCCGAGTTCGTCGCGATAGTTGAGTTCGAGCTTCTGCTCGTCGCGGATCGCCCGGCGCACCAAAGCGAGATCGATGCCGGCGGGCGAAGGGGCGATCGTTCCCCAGGCATGCAGCGCCTGGGAACGGAAGGCGAGCCGGAGCGGCTCGGGCACCGCGGCAGTGATCTTCTTGTTGACGCGGCCGGCTGCCGCCTTCAGTTCTTCGTCGCCGGTCCGTGAAAGCAGCGCCAGCGCCACGGCGATCGCTTCCGTTTCTTCGATCGAGAACATCAGCGGCGGCAGGTCGAAACCGGGCCTGAGGATATAGCCGATGCCGCGGCCGCCCTCGATCGGCACCCGCATCGCCTGAAGTGCTGCGATATCGCGGTAGATCGAGCGCACCGTCACCTCCAGCGTCTCGGCCATCGCCGCGCCGGTCACGGGCTTTCGCGCAAGCCTGAGGATCTGGATGATCTCGAAAAGCCGTGCCGCCTTGCGCATCGAAAACCGCTCCCGTCGTCAACGCTCCTGACAATACCTTGTCAGTTGCCCGGATTTATACCATCAGCCAACGAATTGAAAAAACAGCAATTCGTATAGAGAAATGAAAAATCAGGCGACGGACAACTGACATGACCTACACGGAAAATCTCTGGCTCTTCTTCACCTTGCTGTTCGGCATCATCATCGTGCCGGGCATGGACATGGTCTTCGTTCTGGCGAACTCGCTGACCGGCGGCCGGGCCTCCGGCCTGTCGGCGACGGCCGGCATCATGGCGGGCGGCGTGCTGCACACGCTCTATGCGGCGCTCGGGGTCAGCGTCATTCTGCATCTGGTGCCTGGTCTCTTCAACGTGCTGCTCGTCGCCGGTGCTGCCTATATCGCCTGGATCGGCTTTTCGCTCGTCAGGAGTTCGATCACCATCGGCGGCATCGAAGGCTCGGGGAAGCTCTCGCGCTGGGCGAGTTTCCGGCAGGGTGCGCTGACGAGCCTGATGAACCCCAAGGCCTATCTCTTCATGCTGGCGGTCTATCCGCAGTTCCTCAAACCCCAGTTTGGGCCGATCTGGTCGCAGGCTCTGGTCATGGCCGCAATGATCGCGACAACGCAGCTCGCGATCTATGGCGGCCTGGCGCTTGCCGCCGGCCGCGGTCGTGATTTCCTGGTTGGCAGCCCCGGCGCAACGATGTGGATCGGCCGCGCCGCCGGCGTGGTGCTCATTCTGGTCGCGGCGTTCACCATCTGGCAGGGCTGGGCGAACTGATGTCCATCGTGGCCGCGAGTGAAGTATAAACATGATTATAAATGTCATATTTATACTTCTGACCGGTCGAAATCCCGGAAATACGAGGCGATCATTGGAAATTCTGCTGTCGTAACAAGCACATCAAAAAAATGTTACTTCCGCAGAATAATCAAGATGACATCATGCCGGCGCATTGGACATGAAGGCTTGCCAGGCAGATTCGCCAAACAGATTTGATTGACCGGGAGAACCTGATGAAAATACGCGCACTGATGTTGGCTGCCGCTCTTGCGGGCCTGGGGGTTACTGCCGTCACGGCAGCCGACGAGCCGCAGGTGGTTCGTCAGCAGCTGATGAAAAAGGTGGGTGCGGCGACCGGCGCGCTTGCCGGCATCGCCAAAGGTGAGAAACCCTATGACGCCGAGGTCGTCAAAGCGTCGCTGACGACGATCAGCGAAACGATAAAGACCTTCCCTGACCATTTCCCGGCCGGTTCGGAGACGGGGCATGAGACCGAGGCGAGCCCGAAGATCTGGGTAAACATGGATGACTTCAAGGCCAAGGCCGCCAAGCTCGGCACGGATACCGCGACGGTTCTGGCACAGCTCCCGGCTGACCAGGCCGGAGTCGGCGCGGCCCTTGGCGGCATCGGCAAGGACTGCGGCAGCTGTCATGAGAGCTATCGCCTGAAGAAGGATTAAGGGGCGGCGACGTCGCATCATGTTGACTAGGGAGGCACGCGACTTCGAGCCGCGTGCCTCTATCTGCATTTAGAGCCGGCCCGCCTGCGGCTAGGCATGAGGGGTGACAATGGGGCGTCGCACGAGAAAGCTGATTTCGGGTCTTGTGGTGCTGGGCGTCGTGGGTGGAGCAGCCTTCTGGTGGCTGACGAAGCCGGCGCCGTGGAGTGCGTCTCATTGGGAGGGGCTCGGGGAACCGGATCTTGCCAACGGCGAACAGGTTTTCTGGGCCGGCGGCTGCGTGAGCTGTCACGCCAAGCGGGGCGCCGAAGGTGACGCTCGCCTCGTTCTTTCCGGCGGCGCACCGTTGAAGAGCCCGTTCGGAACCTTCCATGCGCCGAACATCTCGCCTGACGAGACCGCCGGCATCGGCGGGTGGACGCTTGCGGACTTCGGCAATGCGATGACCCGCGGCGTGGGACGCAACGGCGAGCATCTCTATCCGTCCTTCCCCTATGGCTCCTATACGCGCATGACGCCCAATGACGTCAACGATCTCTGGGGTTTCATGAAGACCCTGCCGAAGAGCGCTTACGTGGCGCCGCCGCACGAACTGCCGTTCCCCTACAATATGCGGGTGGCATTGGGCGGCTGGAAGCTGCTGTTCCTGACAGACAAGCCACGCGTCGCGGTGGACGCCAACGATCCAAAGCTTGCCCGCGGCCAGTATCTCGTCGAGGGACCGGGCCATTGCGGCGAGTGCCATACGCCCCGTAATGCGATTGGCGGTTTCGAGCCCGATCAGTGGCTGGCCGGCGCGCCGAATCCGGAGGGCCAGGGCCGCATCCCCGACATCACACCCGGTTCCAAGAGCATCGGCGGCTGGAGTGCATCAGATATCGCCTCCTATCTGGAAACCGGCTTCACGCCGGAATTCGATTCGGTCGGCGGCTCGATGGTCGAGGTGCAGAAGAACATGGCGAAACTGACGCCGGCCGACCGGGAGGCGATTGCCGCCTATCTCAAGGCGGTCCCGGCGCTCTGACCCTTGATCTTCGCGTCGAGGCGCGCTCAACTCCTTCTGCATGCTTTCCCCGATCGTCACCGGTTGAGGGGAAAAACATGCAGGAATTCAAAGTGCTGCAGCGACCTTTGTGCGTCAAGAGGGGCGCGCGTTGCTGCAGGACAACGAGGAGGAGACTGAATGCGCCCACACGAAACCGTGCCCTATGACCAGTGGATCGAGCGCAGCCCCGAGGAGATGGCGACGCGTGCCGCCGACTTCTACGACGAGATCAACCGTCGGCGCACCACACGCTATTTCAGCGATCGCACGGTGCCGCGGGAGGTGATCGAAACCTGTCTGAAGGCGGCCGGCACGGCGCCGAGTGGCGCCAATCATCAGCCCTGGCATTTCACGGTCATCGAGAGCGCCGCGATCAAGGCCGAGGTGCGCCGCGCGGCGGAAGAGGAAGAGCGCATCTTCTATCGGGATAAGGCGCCGCAGGAATGGCTCGACGCATTGGCGCCACTGGGCACGGACGAGGACAAACCTTTCCTTGAGACCGCTCCCTACCTGATCGTCATCTTCTCGCAGAAGCGCGGCGGCCCCAATCCGGGCGACCTGAAGAAGAACTACTACATCAACGAAGGTGTCGGCATCGCCACGGGTATCCTGATCACGGCGCTGCATCATGCCGGGCTCGCGACACTCACCCATACACCGGCGCCAATGAATTTCCTCAATGAGATCTGCGGCCGACCGGAAAGTGAAAAGCCGTTCCTGATCCTGGTTGTCGGTTATCCCGCCCCGGATGCGACCGTTCCGGTCGCCGGCAAGGTGAAAAAGCCGTTGGATCAGATCTCGAACTGGCTCTAGAGCATCCTGCCCTCAAGTGGAATCGCTGTGGGCAGAAAGATGCTCTAGAATCAAAGTGCTAGAGCGACCTTTGTGCGTTCATAAGAACGCACGGCGCTTTAGCGCAAGTCTCAGCCGACGCTGCCGCTTTCATTCGTCCGATGCTCGTGTCCGTAGAGCGCGAGAAAGCCGTCGAGTTCCGTCGAGCCAAGGCCAAGTCCGTGCAGGATCTCGCCGGCAAAACTGATCGGCGCGGTTCCGGCGGCGGTGACGACATGGCCGCCGCGCAGTGCCTGCGGCTGATCGCGATAGTGCGGCCCACCGCGATAGCCGGGCAGCGCCGCAAGGCTTTCGGCGCTGTTGCCGGTGTGGTCGATGCCGTTGAGAAGACCGCTTGTGGCGAGCGCATTGACACCACCGCAGATGGCCGCGACCACCCGCTTGTCGCGATCGAAAGCGCGGATCGTTGTCGAGAGATCAGGAGCCTCATTCGTGTCCCAGATCGATCCGCCGCAGATCACCAAGCCATCGAAGCCCGCAGGATCGAGCGCGTCGATCGACAGATGCGCCGAGACGTCGAGCCCGCCCATCGACGTCACGCGTGCGCCGTCGGCTGTGGCGACCTCGACATCGATGCCGAGATGGGTGCGCGCCGCCGCCATCAACAGCGCACATTCCCAATCGGCGAAGCCTTCACAGAGCACGATTGCAAGACGCATCGTTCGATCCTCATCCAAGCTTCTGCATATAGCGCATGCCGGTCACCGGACGAGGCACGAAGCGTTCGGATTCGTAGAAATGATGCGCCTGGAAGTTGCCCGTGGCGGCGCTGACCGAAAGGAAGTCGCAGCCGGCCATCTTCGCCTGCTCGCGCGCCTTGGCAACGAGGTGACGGCCGATGCCGGTGCCGCGGCTTTCAGGGCGAACGAAGAGGTGATGCAGTTCCATGCCGCGTGCACCTTCGGCTGCCCGGTAGATCGGCACCAGGATCGCATAGCCGATCAGCCGATTGCCGGCCTCGGCAACGAGTGCCGTGATCCAGGGCGTGCGGCCGAAGAGATCGCGCTCGAGCTGTTCGGGCGTGATCGGCGCGGCATCGCCGTGGTGGGCGGCAAGCTCGGCGATCATCTCGCGCAGTTCCGGCAGGTCGCGCTGCTTGGCGCAGCGGATCGTGACCATCGGTGGCCGCGTCGACGGGACCGGATGAAGGGTAGGGATGGCGGTCTGTAGCATGTCTTGGCTCCTCGGGTTTTCTCGCCATCAGGAGCCGGAAAAACAAAAGCCGCCTGATGGCGGCCTTGTTGAATATGATCAGCAGGCCGCTCCTATCGGAACAGCCAAAAATACACGCGGCAAATGGGTGCGTTCTTGATCATGGGCGCTAGATTGTTCGTTTTCGCGATTTTGTCAACGGGAATTTTTTCGCGCGAGCGACGGTGGCTCGGCAGTCTCAGTGCTCGTTTTCGCACATCGAGTGGTCGGCCAGGGCCCGGATCACATAGCAGTCGCCCACCGTATGGTTGCCGTCGCAGGCGACGATGCGTTCCAGTTCCTGCTCCAGCTTCTTCAGCCGGGCGATCTTCTCGCGAACGGTCGCCAGATGTTCGCTGGCGATCCGGTCGGCTTCGCCGCACGGGCGTTCCGGATGCTGGCTGAGGGCGAGCAAGTCGCGGATGGAATCGATCGACAGGCCGAGGTCGCGCGCATGGCGGATGAAGGCAAGTCGCTCGAGCTCGCTCTTCTCATAGCGCCGCTGGTTGCCTTCGGACCGTTCGGGTGCCGCGATCAGCCCCATCTGCTCGTAATAGCGGATCGTCGGGATTTTGACGCCGGTGCGCCGTGAGAGATCGCCGATGGAATACATGCTCGCCTCAAACCTATAGCTTCTGGAGCAATAGATAATGACACGCTGTCGGGTGTCAATGGCAGTGGGAGGGAAGGGCCCATCTAGGCCCTCCCGAATGCCGAGACTGTGGCGTCGGCAAATCCTGGCCTGACCTACTCGAACAGCGCCAAGCTCAGCCATCTCCCGGCCGAAGGTCGCTTTGCGCGCCGGGCTCGCGGTTACAATCCATAACCGGACCGAGGCAAGCCGGACCGGCAATTCCGCTTGCTCAGAGGATGTCATCGCCGCCGTTCGCGATGTCCGTAGCGGCGTCATCACGTTGCTTTTCGACACCCATCGCACGTTCGATCGCCTGGCGGACTTCGTCCTCGACAGCCTTGCGCTGATCGGGATCCATCGCCTTGAGGTCTTCTTCACTGAGACCAAGCGATTCCAGGATCTGCGCGCGGATCTGTTCCGCCAGGCTCATCTTCGCGCGCTTCAGGAATTCGTCGCTGACCGAGTTGCCTGAGGGAGCCGCCCCTTCCTGGTCCGTGATCGAGGCCGTGCCGGTTTCGTCGCGGGTCGCGGTCGCCCACAAGGCGTTGGAGAGCGCATTCAACGTCGACGGCGGCGCAATCGTCGGGGCTTGGCGCGGGCGCGCGTCGGTGCCGGTCTCTTCTATCGGCGAAACCGTACCCATCTGCTGGCGGCGTTGGGAGAAGTAGTAGTTCGAGATGCTGTTGTCGATCTTCATGGGAAACCCCCGGAATCTGTCGTCCGGGGGAAGCTGCTTTTGCGGGCTTGCGCGGAGCCTGCCCATGCAACCTTCTAGCGAGAATTAGGGATGATTCTCGCACCTCAAGGCAGGGTGTAGGCGATGATGTAGTCGCCGGGCCTCGTGCCGACCGAGCCGTGGCCCCCGGCGACGATCAGCACATATTGCTTGTCGCCGACCGCGTAGCTCATCGGTGTCGACTGGCCGCCGGCGGGCAGGCGTGCTTCCCAGAGCTGGCGGCCGGTCGTCAGGTCATAGGCGCGCAGATAGTCGTCGACCGCGGCGCCGAGGAAGGCGAGGCCGCCCTTGGTGATCATTGGTCCGCCGATGCCTGGCACACCTACCTTGAACGGCAACGGCAGCGGCGTCATGTCCTCGACGGTGCCATTCTTGTGCTTGTAGGCGATCTTGCCGGTTCGAAGATCCGCGCCGGCGACATAACCCCATGGCGGCGCCTGGCAGGGAATGCCGAGCGGCCCGAGGAAGGGGCCCATAAAGACGCCATAGGGCGCGCCGTCGTTGCGGTTGAGGCCCTGTTCCGATCCCTTCTCGTCCTGTCCCTTTGGCGGAACCTGATCGCGAGGCACGAGACGCGAGGTGAATGCAAGGTAGGTCGGCATGCCGAACATCACCTGCCGTTCCGGATCGATGGCGACGGAGCCCCAATTGAAGGTGCCGAAGTTGCCGGGATAGACGAGCGTCCCTTCGATCGACGGCGGCGTGTAGCGCCCCTCGTATTTCAGCGACCGGAACGCGATGCGGCAGGCAAGCTGGTCGAAGAGCGTGACGCCCCACATGTCCTTCTCCTGCAGCGGCGCAGGCATGAAGGTGAGGCCGGAGACCGGCTGCGTCGGCGCGGTGAAATCCTCAGCGATCGCTCCGCCCGGCGCCTGAACCTCCTCAACGGGGATGATCGGCTCGCCGCTCCTGCGGTCGAGCACGTAGATATCGCCCTGCTTCGTCGGCCCGACCAGCGCCGGCACCACTGTGCCGTCTTCCTTGGTGATGTCGAGCAAGGCCGGTTGCGCCGGCACGTCCATGTCCCAGAGGTCGTGATGCACGGTCTGGCGCACCCAGCGCACGGCGCCGGAGTTGATGTCGAGCGCGACGATTGACGACGAGTATTTCTCGACGTGCTCGCTGCGGCCCATGCCCAGCTGGTCCGGCACCTGGTTGCCCATGGGGATGTAGACCAGGCCGAGGCCCTCGTCGTAGCTGAACACCGACCAGCTGTTTGGCGAGTTGGTCGTGTAGGTCTGGCCCTCGGGAAGGGGCGTCGTTACATCCGGGTTGCCGCTGTCCCAGTTCCAGATCAGCGCGCCGGTGTTGATGTCGAAGGCACGGATGACGCCGGATTGTTCCTGGGTCGAGTAGTTGTCGTTGACGGCGCCGCCGATAATGAGCTTGCCGGCAACGGCCACCGGTGGTGACGTCGAATAATAGTAGCCGGCCGGATTGTACTTCATGCCCGTTTCGAGATGCAGCACGCCGTTATCGGCAAAGCTGGTGCAGACGGAGCCGGTCGCCGCGTCGAGCGCGATCAGGCGCGCATCGGAGGTCGGCAGGTAGACCCGCTCGGCGCAGGGGCTGCCCGGCGCGGCAGCCGGATCGGCCCAATAGGTGACACCGCGGCAGGTCTGATGCTGGCGGTCGGGGTTCATGCCCGAGTTGGAATCATACTTCCATTTTTCCTCACCGGTTGCGGCATCGAGCGCGATCGCCCAATTGTGCGGCGTGCAGGCATAGAGCGTGTCTTTGATCTTGAGCGGCGTGACCTGATAGGTCGTCTCCCCGACGTCGTCGGGCCGTTTGACGTCGCCTGTCTGGTATTGCCAGGCAACCCTCAGATTGCCGACATTGTCCGGCGTGATCTGATTGAGCGGCGAATACCTTTGACCGAACGGCGTGCGCCCGTATTGATGCCATTCGCCCGGAGGCACCGAACCTCCCAGCGGCGGGTTGGCGGCAACGACATCGCTTGGCAGATCGCCGCGGATATCGTGCTGATCCAGCATCAGGGCATAGCCCGCCACGCCGATCGAGATGAGTATGGCGATCGCCAGCGGCCAGGCGCTCACCGCATAGCGCTCGCCCGTAGGGCTCTGGAAGCCGAGTGGCTGACGGACGGCCGGCAGCAGCAGCCAGAGCCCCAGAAGCACGATGACGCCGCCGCGCGGGCCAAGCTGCCACCAGTCGAAGCCGACTTCCGAGATCGCCCAGCCGAGCGAGCCGACGATAATGAACGCATAGAGCCAGATCGCCGCCGATTTCCGCATGAACAGGAGCACGGCCGTCAGCAGGAAGCCGATACCGACGACGAGGTAGTAGGGGCTGCCGCCGAGTATCAGCAGCTTGGCCCCGCCGCCACCGAGCACGAGGCCGATGAGAGCGAAGACGATGGCCGTCAGGATGAGCATGATGGAAACTCCCGCATTGAAGAACGGTGCCGCGGCACGGTTTTTTCCATAACGCCGGTCCCCGTTCGGGGCCGCGTGAGACAGGTCGGTTTCGGAGTTGGCGGTCGCAAGCAACTTCGCGGCAGCCTGGCGTGGAATGGCGCGTTTGGCACCCTTACCGGTAGCACCTAACGCGCCGCACCTGCCTTTCAATAGCCACAATTCCGCAGCGCGGAAATTTAGAGGCATGCGATGGGGTTGTGCTCAAGGCGCCGAGGTAGCTGAAGGCAAGGCGGACATGCGCTTCGGCTCGGCCCGCTGCCAGAGAAAGCGGCGCTGCCTTCGCAGCGCGCAAAAACAAGAAGATAGAGCGTTTCGGTGAATCAATACCGGAGGAACTGTGCGGGATCGCTTCAAGGCGACGTTGCATTAGCTGGCTTGCTTCAGGCGGCGGTCAAGTGCCGCAGAAGGTTCGCTGCACTTCCTCTTCGGGCTTTGGCGGCTCCTGGTAGGCGGCAAATTGCGGTTGATCCTCGGAGGGCTTCGCGGTGACGTCGATCAGCGCTTCGAACAGCGAAAAGTCCGCGTCGTCGGTTGCCGCCGCGATCGCCTGTTCGATGCGGTGATTGCGGGGGATGTAGGCGGGGTTCACGGCCTTCATCGCCGCCGAGCGCGCTTCGGGCGTTGCCGTTTCGCGGGAAAGCCGTTGGCGCCAGTCCTGAAGCCATGGCTGGATTGCCTCGGCCGAGGCAAAGGTAGCGCTGACCATCGCATCGCCTGCCGGATCGCGGGCACTGTCGCACAGCCGCCGGAAGGTGAGAGTGAAATCGGCCTCGCCTTTGTGCATGGCGGTCAGCAGTGATTGCACGAGATCGAGATCGCTCTCTTCGCTCGTGGCCAGTCCGATCTTGGCCCGCATGCCGTCCAGCCAATGGCGCTGGAAGATTGCGCCGTATTCGCCGAGCGCATCGTTGGCCAGTTCGACCGCCGTGTCCGCATTATCGTCGAAGAGCGGCACCAGGGTCTCTGCGAGGCGGGCGAGGTTCCACTGGCCGATGCCGGGTTGGCTCGCATAGGCATAACGGCCGATCTGGTCGATCGAGGAGAACACCTTCCTGGGGTCGTAGGCGTCCATGAAGGCGCAGGGGCCGAAGTCGATCGTCTCGCCGGATATCGTCATGTTGTCGGTGTTCATTACGCCATGGATGAAACCGACATGCAACCAGCGGGCGATCAGCTCCGCCTGGCGCGCGGTCACCGCCTTGAAGAAGGCGAGATACGGCCGGTCCTTGTCCTTGATGTCGGGATAGTGCCGGTCTATCGCGTAATCGGCGAGGATCTTCACCGAAGCCATGTCGCCGCGCGCAGCGAAGAACTGGAAGGTGCCGACGCGCATGTGGCTCGCGGCAACGCGCGTAACGATGGCGCCGGGCAGGATCTGTTCGCGATAGACGGGCTGGCCGGTGACGACGGCCGCCAGCGCCCGTGTCGTCGGGATACCCAGGGCAAACATCGCCTCGCTGACGATATATTCGCGCAGCACCGGCCCGAGCGCCGCGCGACCGTCGCCACGGCGTGAAAACGGCGTCTGGCCCGGTCCCTTCAACTGAATGTCGCGCCGCGTTCCGTTTCGATCGATCACTTCGCCGAGCAGGATCGCCCGGCCGTCGCCAAGCTGCGGCACGAAGGTGCCGAACTGATGGCCGGCATAGGCCATGGCAAGCGGTTCGGCGCCAACAGGCACATGGTTTCCGGAGAAGATCTGTGCACCTTCGCGCTCGAGTGCGGCGACGTCGAGCCTGAGCTCCTCTGCCAGGGACTTATTGAGCTTGATCAGCCAGGGTTCGGCAACAGGGGTCGGCTCGACGCGGGCGAAGAACTGCTGTGGCAGCCGCGCATAGCTGGTGTCGAAGACAAAGGCTTCAGCATTTCCGGTCGGTGAGGGGGGAGCGTAGTTCATGATCAAGCGGTCAACGGCGTCTGCCGGGATAACCCGGGGCCGTCCTTTCCGCCCAAGTCTACACGAGATCACGATGATTGTGGGTCGGCGCGGCCAAAAATCATCGTGATCGATTCTTGGAAGTGAGCGGGATGCGGGCGGAAAGCCGCGCACGCATTCCTCATCCCTAACACTATGGCTTTGCGGGAGCCCAAAAACGCGGCGCCCTCCCGCGATTACTCGCGAGAGGGCCGGGAGGGCGAGGCCCCGTGCCTCAGGCGCTCAGCGCCGTCGGTGGAAGGCAGGCCTCGCAGATTGCCGCGATATGGCGATGATCGGTGCCGCAGCAGCCACCGAGGATGCGCAATCGTGGCAAATGCGCTGTCAGTGTTCTGTACCGCTGCCCGAGGTCGGCGGGATCGCCGGCATCGAGCGTTTCGCTATTGTCGAGTTCAGCATGGCTCATCATCGAGGCGTTGGCCCGGATGCCGGCAATGCGTTGCGTCCAGGTGCCTTCGGCGTCGAGGATTGTTTCGAAGTGGCTCGGATGGGCGCAGTTGATCATGTAGTAGTGCGGATAGCCGCCGGTCGCAGCGTCGACGGTCTCGATTGCTGTCTGAAGCGTGCGGCCGTCCGGTAGCCGACCATTTGTCTCCACCGTGAAGGAAATGGCGCAGGGCATGCCGTGGCTCTGGGCCGCACGGGCAATGCCGGTCGCTTCGTCGATGCTGGTCAGCGTATAGGCGCTCACCATGTCCGCATCGCTGACGGCAAAGGCCGAGATTTGCGGCGAATGGTAGTCTTCGGCCTCGTCAGGGCTCATACGGCCCAGGCGGTAGCCGTCGCCACGCGGCCCGATCGCCCCGCTGAGCACGATCGGTGCCTGCGGGCGCTCATATTCGCCGCGCAGTTCCGCAAGCATGTAGACGGCATTCTGGTTTGTGACGGCCAGTGCCTCGTCATTGTAGCCAAGCTTTACGCCCCAGTCCGAGCTTGCCCGCCATGTGGGCGTATCGAGCACGAAGCCGATGCCATGTTGCTGAGCGATCGCGAGGTAGCGCGCGTAGTAGCTCAGCAACCGACGCCGCCCATCGGCGGTCGAAAGCAACACGAAGGCTGCGAAGTGTGGAAGCGTGACGCCTTCGTGGAAAATCAGCGTCGTCTCCATGCCGCCGTCGCTCAGGAACAGCCCACCCTTCAAGAGTGGCAGGCTCCGTCGGTATTTGGCCATGTCGGTCTCCACCGGTTCAGTCTTGCTGATGGGGCTCGGGGACGCCTCCAATCCCGCAGAACCACGTAAATTACTGCCTTTTTATCGTCTTCTAAACTAGACGACTTAAGGTATACTATTGCTAATATATCCGCATATTGTAGCGAAATCAGTCACTTACTGCGTTGGTTCCGTCACGGCGTCGTCGGCTGATGGCCCCTTCGTTGTCGGAAACCGCACCAATGGTAGGGCAGCCGCTAATGCGAAAGGGTGAGGAAACGCGAGCGAGAATCCTCGACACCGCGGAGGCGGCGGTGCTGGCGAAGGGTTTCGGCGCGACCTCGATCGACGAACTGATCGCCGAGATCGGCATTACCAAGAGCGGGTTCTTCTACCATTTCCGTGACAAGAACGAACTCGCCCGGGCGCTGCTCGAACGCTACATCGAGAACGACGAGCGCATCTACGATGAGATCTTCGGTCGAGCCCATCAGTTGGCCGACGACCCGCTGCAGGCGTTCCTGCTCGGTTTGAAACTGCTGTCCGAAACTCTGTCCGACCTGCCGAACGGCCACCCCGGATGTCTGGTTGCGGTGATGTGTACCCAGGAGCGCGCCTTCGATCGCGAGATTCAGGAAATCAACCGGCAGGCGGCGTTGGCGTGGCGTCGACGCTTCGGCGCGATGTTCGCGGAGATCATGCGCGTCTATCGGCCCCGCGAACCGCTGGATGTCGATCAATTGGCCGACATGGTTTCGACCGTGCTCGAAGGCGGCATCATCCTGTCGAAAGCGCTGAAGCAGCCCGAAAGCCTGCCGCAGCAGTTGCTCGTACTCCGATCCCTGGTCCGGCTGCTGTTCCAGCCGGCCGCCGCCTAACCTTCCATCTCAAGCGCCAAAGCGGCGAGCTTGCGCACCGTATTGAGGTTGCGCGCGGTGCCGGCCTTTGCCGCCGGCAGCTTGAGCTTCGAACGTCCCGAGCCATTGGGGAAATGAATGTAGATTTCGTGTCCAGCCAACCGCACTTCCTCATCATCCGGGGCGACAAGCTTGTCGAGCGCGTCCGCGGGTGCGGGCTCCGAGAGGAACACGATGTGCAGCAGGTTGGGTTTGGCGTCCGGGAAAGGGGCGCGATCGGCGATCGCCTGCAATTGTGCGCCGGTCCGGACCATCACGCCCGGCGCCTTCCCAAACTTTTCGAGAAGGGCGCCGTCCAGCATTGCTGCTGCTTTGGCTGCCGGCAGATCCGAGCGGAACAGGACGTTGCCGCTCTGGATGTAGGTCTTGACGTCGGCAAAGCCGAGCCCCTCGCAGATTGCCTTCAGGTCTGCCATGGCGAGCGAAGTCGTGCCGCCGACATTGACGGCACGGAGCAGGGCGACATGGACGGGCATGGCAGTGCCTCCTAGATCACGATGATTTTGGGTCGGATCGACCCCAAATCCATCGTGATCGATTCCATAAGCTAGAGCGGGATGCGGGCGGAAAACCGCATACACTTTTCCTCATCCCGCACTGGTTACATCCTGCCGGCGACCTTGATCGCAAAGGCATACTCGAAGGCGATCTCTTCGAGCCGCTGGAAGCGCCCGGACGCGCCGCCATGGCCGGCATCCATGTTGGTCTTCATCAGGATCGGTTCGCTGCCGGTGGTCTTCTCGCGCAGCCGCGCGACCCACTTTGCCGGCTCCCAATAGGTGACGCGCGGATCGGTGAGGCCACCGAGCGCGAGGATCGCCGGGTAGGACTTTGCGCCGACATTGTCGTAGGGCGAGTAGCCGGCGATGATGTCGTAGAATTCGCGGCTTTCGATCGGGTTGCCCCATTCCGGCCATTCCGGCGGGGTCAGCGGCAGCGTGTCGTCGAGCATGGTGTTGAGCACGTCGACGAAGGGCACGGCGGCGATGATCCCGGTGAACTTCTCCGGAGCCATGTTGGCGATAGCGCCCATCAGCATGCCGCCGGCCGAGCCGCCCTCGGCAACGATCTTTGCGTAGGATGTGAACTTCTGCTGATTCAGATAGTCAGCGGCGGCGATGAAATCCTTGAAGGTATTGGTCTTCTTGGCCATCTTGCCGTCTTCGTACCAGGCAAAGCCGCGATCCTTGCCGCCGCGAATGTGGGCAATGGCGTAGACGAAGCCGCGATCGGCGAGCGACAGGCAATTGGTGTTGAAGCCGGCCGGAATGGTGATGCCGTAGGCGCCATAGCCATAGAGCAGGCAGGGGGCGGAGCCGTCGAGCGGCGTGTCCTTGCGATAGAGCAGCGTCACCGGCACTTCAGTGCCGTCCCAGGAGGGGGCGAAGACGCGCCGGGTGACATAGTCGTCCGGGTTGTGGCCGGAAGGCACCTCCTGGGTCTTCAGCAGCGTGCGTTGACGCGTCGCCATGTCGTAGTCGAAGAGCTGCGACGGCGTCGTCATCGAAGAGTAGGAGAAGCGGATGACGTCGGTATCGTATTCGGCGGCACCCGAAAGGCCGAGCGAATAGGCCTCTTCGGCAAAGGCGATCGCATGTTCCTCGCCGGTCTTTCGGTCGCGGATGACGATTTCCGGCAGACCTTCACGCCGCTGCAGCCAGACGAGATGACGGGCATAGGCCATGTGGCTGAGGATCAGCGTGCCCGGCTTGTGCGGCACCACCTCGCGCCAGCTCTCTTTGCCCGGTGCATTTACCGGCGCTTCCAAGATCTTGAAGTCCTTGGCGCCGTCGGCGTTGGTCAGGATGTAGAAGACGTCGCCGCCCTCGGTCATCGAATATTCGAGACCGGTGACGCGCTCGGCGACGAGCTTCGGTTCTGCCGTCAGGTCGCTGGTCGAAAGCAGCCGATATTCGCTCGTCTCGTGGTCATGGATGTCGATGTAGATGAAGTCGTCGAGCAGCGAGCCGCCGACAGACATGAAGAAGCCCGGATCGTCCTCTTCATAGACCAGCCGGTCGTCCGCCTGGCTGGTGCCGAGCACGTGATGGAAGATCTTCGATGGCCGGTGGTTGTCGTCGAGCACGGTGTAGAAGAAGCTCTTGCCGTCCGGCGCCCAGGCGCCGCCACCGCCGGTGTTCTCGATGATATCGGTCAGGTCCTCGCCGGTGGAGAGATCGCGAACCCTCAGCGTGAAATATTCCGAGCCCTTGTCGTCATAGCCCCAGATGCCGAGGCTGTGGTCGGTCGAGTGGTCGAGGCCCGCGAGGCGGAAATAAGCCTTGCCCTCGGCCTCCTTGTCGCCGTCGAGCAGCAGTTGGCGGATCGCCTCGTCCTTGTGGTCGCCGTTGCGCGGAATGCGGAAGTAACGCGGCTGCTCGCCGCCGGTGACATAGGCGTGGCCGTAGGCAAACGGGCCGTCCTTGACCGGTATCGAGCTGTCGTCTTCCTTGATCCGGCCGCGCATCTCGGCAAACAGCGCCTTCTGCAGCGCCTTCGTGTCGTCCATGGCCGCGTTCATATAGGCGTTTTCCGCTTCCAGGTGCTTGCGGATTTCCGGATCGAGGATCGAGGGATCGCGGAACATCGCTTGCCAATTGTCCGCGCGCAGCCAAGCGTAGTCATCGGTGCGGGTAATGCCGTGGCGCGTGTCGCTCACCGGCTTTTTTGCGGCGACGGGAGCTTTGGGGAGGTTGCTGAATACGGACAAGATGCGTCTCCGGGATCAATGCGGCGGGAGACAATGAGATAGAGAGCCTGTCGAAAGCGATCAAGCGCAAACGAGCCGCCCAACGGATGTTGGCCATCGGGCGGCTGAGTTGCCCCTTCCTCCTTTGGTGGAGAAGGGGCCTCGTTCAGCTAGGACTTTTCCCCGACCTTTCGCCGGTATTCGTCAACCGGCAGTCCGCCGACACCCCAGTCTTCGAGCGCTACTTCGTCGATGACGACGAAGGTGGTGGCGGGGTCCTTGTTGAGCACCGTTTGCAGCAGATCGGTCACGCCCTTCATGAGGGCGGCCTTCTGTTCGGCGGTCGCGCCCTCGCGGGTGATCTTGATGTTTACATAGGGCATTTGCATCTCCTCATTTCGCGGGCTTGATGTCGTAGTGGAAGACCTTGGCGATGATCTGCCAGCGGCCGTCTACGAAGACAAGAGACAGAAGATCGGTGAAGGCCTTTTCGCCGATAGCGCATTGAACCTTCGCAAGTGCCGTCACCGGTCCCGCAAATTCGATCGAAAGGATCCGGTCGGCGCGCTCCTCGCCACGGCTTTCGGGCGAGGGACGCTTGTCGACAACAGGGAAATACCTGTCCATGTCGAGTTCCAGCAGGGTGCCGTCCGTCGCCGTAGCGTAGAGTGCCTTCGGATGGAAGACCTGCTTGAGGATGCTGGTGTCACTTCGGTAGAGCCCATCGAAGTAGCCTTGCAGCACCTCGACGATGGCGGCGAATTGCGGATCGTTCGGGGCGCCACTCATGCCGCGATCAGCCCTTCGGCTTGCATTGCCGCCTGCACGGACGGGCGCTGGCCGACCCGTTGCATATAGGCTGTCAGGTGGGGCCAAGGGCCAAGCGAAATACCCGTGACGCTCGTCCAATTGACGACGGTGAAGAGATAGGCGTCGGCTACGGAAAAAGCGTCTCCGAGCAGATGGGCGCGCCCATCGGATAGCAGCGTCTCGACGTTGCCGAGGCGTTTGCCGACCTGCGCTGCGGCGGCTTCCTTTGCGTCGGCGCTCGCCGTCTTGCTGAACAGTGGCGAGAACGCCTTGTGCAATTCGGAAGCGATGAAGTTCAGTTGCTCCTGCAGGCGAGTGCGCTCCAGCGTACCGTTGGCGGGCGCCAGCCCGGCCTCAGGAAAACGGTCGGCAATATATTGCACGACGGCCGCACCCTCAGTGACGACGTCGCCGGTTTCCAGCACCAGCGCCGGCACATAGCCTTTGGGATTGATCGCCTTGAAATCGGCGCCGCCTTCGGTGAGGTGGGTCGTGGTGTCGACCTTGACGATCTCAAAATCGACGCCGGCCTCGCGCAGGCTGATATGGGGCGAGAGCGAGCAGGCGCCGGGGGCATAAAAAAGCTTCATGGCCAAATTCCTTTTGCAATGGTGGTCTCTGTCGAAGACGGGCGGAACCTAACCTCAGGCGATAACTTTTGTATATGAGATAACTTTATGTTACCGATGTTTCCGGTTTCCCCGCGGTAACTGGAGAATTTTGCCCATGAGCTTGAAAATTCGAAAGAATAGGGCCGCCCCCTTGCCGCCTACCTGCCCGGTCGGCGAGTGCATGGTCATGCTCGGCGGCGCCTGGGCGCCCAACATCATCTGGTATCTGAGCGGCGGTCCGCGTCGCTTCAGTGAGCTCAAGATTGATATCCCCGGGATATCGGCGAAGGTGCTGAGCACACGACTGAAGGAGATGGAGGAGAAAGGCGCGATCGAACGGCGGATCGTGCCAACGTCACCGCCTTCGGTCGAATACAGGCTCAGCGACCTCGGTGAGGAATTCGTGCCGGCGATCCATGCGATCGTCGAAGTCGGCAATAAACTCAAGCTTCGCCGCGAGGCAAAGCTCGCGGAGGAAGCCGACCAGCAGAATGTCCCGCAGGCGGTGCCCGCCTTATAGCGTGGCTACCGGGCGATTGTGACGGCTACCACCGGCCCTTGAGCGACTGCACCGCATGGTCGATGAACGCCCGAACCTTCGGTGTTTCCGCCTGGCGATCGGCAAAGCAGGCATAGAAGTCGAAGGGCTCGTGGTCGGTGTTGGCAACGCCTTCGCGAGGTGCGCCGCCAAACAGCGGCACGACCAGGCCGCGCTCCATCAGCGGCGCTGCGATAAAGGCTCCGAGGCGGGTGATGCCGGCGCCGGCGATCGCCATTTCGGCAAGCGTGTCGATGTCGTTGCTGACGATCGTCGCTTTCAGTTCCGGCTCGAAGCGCAAGCCGTCGCGGGTGAATGCCCAGCGAAAGATGCGGCCGTGCCCGGCATAGCGATAGACGAGGCAATCGTGGTGGATGAGGTCTTCCGGCCGTTGCGGACGGCCGCGCCGCTCCAGATAGGATGGCGCGGCGCAGATGATCATCGGCACGGAAGCAAGCTTGCGGGCGATCAAGCCCTGTTCCAGTTGCAGACCGAAGCGCACGCTGATGTCGATCCCTTCGCCGATATGGTCGATCTCCCGATCGGTGACGACGAGTTCGATCGAGACATCGGGATATTTGGCAGCGAAGGACGGCACCAGGGGTGCCACGACATGGCGGCCGAAGGCGACAGATGAAGCGATCTTGAGCGGTCCGCGCGGTTCGGCGTTGAGCGCCGAGACGGCAGCGGCTGCAAGCTCCAGTTCATGAACGACACCGCGTACCCGCTCGTAATAGATCCTGCCGCTCTCGGTGAGCCCGAGCTGGCGGGTTGTCCGGCTGAGCAGCCGACTGCCGAGCGTACGTTCAAGCCGCGCAATGTTCTGGCTTGCCGATGCGGGGGTGATCCCCAGCTTTCGCGCGGCCGCGGCGATGCTGCCCTCTTCGACGCTTCTGACGAAACTCTCCACCCCGCGCAGCGTGTCCATAATCCCATCCATCGAATATTGGTATCTATTCGATGGTTTTGCCTATTTCTGAAGGAGGCTGCAATGGCCTACATCGCCGCAGCGCGATCCGTATAAGTTCGGTCCGAAGCGAGGGGGTGGTCCCCTCGGTCATCTCAGGAGAGCTTCTGATGGAAGACACCCTATCGGCTCCGCGGATCGCGCGTCGCCGCAAGTTGCCGCCCCGAGCGGCGCCCATCGCCTTTGCCTTCTTCATGTCGGCGATCATGGCGTTTCTGATGTGCTGCGTCATCGTCGGCGCCAACACAGGCATCGATGCCGGTTATCCGGCCCGCGTGCTCAGCTCCTACGGACTGGCAATGCCCGTCGCCTTCATCTGCGTGCTTCTCGTGCGACCGCTCGTTGCCAGGCTCGTCGGCGCAGTCTGCCGCCTGCCGGTCTGACAGGGCACCGTCCCGGAAACCGGGAGGGGCGGTCCCCCGCATCGCCGGTGACCACCCGGTCACCTTCGAGTGCCGTCAACCAGAATAGGTCAACCCGATCGGAACAAAGAGAAGCCACGCCCAGCTGTCCGGGCGTGGCTTGCGCGTTATCGGCAACGGGCCGCGGCGTTGCCCTGGTCGAGTTTGGTAGCGTTGACTGTCAGCACCGAGCCGGGCGACTGGGTGATCGTTCCCGCCGACCAGCCGTTGTCGAGCAGGCAATCCTTCGGCGTGTTGGTGACGCTGACATTGCCCGTAATGTCCTCGGTCGGACCGGAGAAGTAGAGGCCCGCCTTGCCGGCCTTGTCGACCGTCATGTTCTTCAGCACGATGTCGCGCACCGGTCCTCCCAGGAACTCGTATTCGTTGCCGTAGATGTAGGCGCCATAGGTGCCGGCATTGGTAACGGCGACGTCCTGAAGCGAGATGCCCGAGACCGGATTGAAGAAGATGCCGGCATTGCGCGTGCCGTCGACCGTCAGGCCCTTTACGTTGACGTCGGTGGTCGTCGCATCGAGGTTCGGGCTGGAAACGAGCATCAGGCCGTTGATGCCGCCCATGAGCCGCATGTCGTTGATGGCGACATTCGAAGTGCCTTGGAGCACCACGAGATCCATGTCGCGATCCTGCTTGGAATTGTCGACCGAGACACGATCGAGTTTGACATCCTTGCCTGCGACGAGCAGCACACCTTCGCGGCGGGAGTTGCTGATCGTCACGTTGTCGATCGTGACGTTTTCCGTGCCGGTGACCAGCTCATAGTCTGTCCGGCCGACCTTCCTGAATTCGCCGCCGGCAAAGACGCCGTAGGTCACCTTGTCGATCGAGGTGTCGCGTACTGTCACGTGGCGGCTGCCGACGGAGCTGACGGCGGCAAAGGGCGCCTTGTTCGGATTGTAGATCGAGAATTCGCAGGTCGTGTTGTTTTCGCAGATGAAGAGATCGTGGATGCGGCTGTCCTGAACCAGCGCGCCATTGACCCGCGTAAAGCGAACGCCGTCGTGATTGGTGGCGGAAATATCGACGTTGTCGATCGTCACGTTCGCTGCATCGGTCGCCGAGATGCCGGCGAGACCGCCGCGGACCGCAAGCGACGAGACCGTGCTGCCGCTTGCCATCGCGATCACGTCCTGGGCCGGATTGTAGCCGGTGATCGTCGTGGCCGCGCCGTCATTGACGAAGGTGGCCGTCGCGCCGCTTCTTGTGCCGCGCACGGCAAGCGCACCGCCGCCGCCGAGAAGTGTCTGGCCGTTGCCGAGTGCGAGCGCTTGGTCGACGCCGAGATTGCCGTCGGTGAGGATCAGCGCGTTGGCGCCCGCAGCTCCGATCAGGGCGTTGATATCAGAGGCACTGCCCGAAGCCGAGGAAACTGTGACGACCCGTCCGGCGTTGCGGCCGCTGTTGGCGAGCTGGGCCGCTTCGATGTCGCCGGTGGCGCCTGCGTGGGTGTGGATCCTGGTCGACCTTTCGACACGTTGCGTCATCGGGTCGAAGGCGTTGCCGGTCGAACCGGTCGCTCCGAACGGAATGCGCAGCCGGGCCATGACGGCGCCCTTGAGCTTGTCCTCGTTGTCATAGGTGCCGGTGACGCCGAGCGAAACCGTCGAGCCGTCGGAGAGGCCGGGCAGGTCGGCGAAGGTCAGCTCCGCACGCAGCTTGGCGCCGAACATGTCGTCGAGGTTGCGGCCGCCATACCAGTAGCTGCCGCCGAAGACCTTGAGCTGCACCTTGGAGTCTTCCTCGAACACCGGCAGCCGGCCGCCGATTTCGGCATCGATGCCGCGCCGCGCCCGTTCCTTGCCTTCCTGGAAGACGAGCACGTGGTCGCGCACGTAGGCCGTATTGAACGCGCTGAGTGATTTGGCACCCGTCAGCGGCAGGTAGAAGTTGCCGCGCATTTCGAGGTCGCCGCTCAACGCCTCAAGGCCGCAATCGCGCCGCGTGTATCGATGAAAATCGCATTGCCCGAATCGAGCACGAAGGGCAGGAAAAAGCCGCCACTGGCACCCGAACCACCGCTGAAGAAGCCGCCTTCGATCTCCGCCTGGGGGCGGAAGTCAACGGCCAGGGCAGGGCTTGAAAGCAGGGTGCTGCTTGCCAGGGCAGCTATAAAAATATTCTTATTTTTCATATCATTAACTCCGCATGTATGTGGCCTTGGGCGAGGCCACTTGGGCATGCGGTTAAGATATGTGAGTAAAATACTCAAGTTTATTGATCGACTAAGCAGCGGCTATCCAGCGACGTGTTGACGCAGGACTTCAAAAAGCTTCATCCGCAACTTTAGGAATATATAGTTCTCTGTCGGCATGCCGCCCGCCAGTCGGCGGGCGGGAGCGATCAGATAGTGGCTAGCCTTTGAGCGCCGCGATGTTGTCCTTGGCGTAGGTCTCCACGCTGCGCGGCTCATGGCCCGTCATCGTCTTCACGTCGCCGGTCGGTTTGGCGACCCAGCCCTCGCGCACCGGATAGAAGATGGAGGCAAGGAAGCGGGCATAGTCCGCCGGCACGCCGGCAGCTGTCAGAATGTCAACGAAGGTATCGTCGTCGACCGGTGCATAGGCGATCGGTTTGCCGGTGACGCGCGACAGGATCGCGGCGGCTTCGTCGTAGCTCAGCGCCTCCGGGCCGGTGAGATTGTAGGCGCGTCCGTTGAAGGCGTCGCTCGTGAGGGCGGCTGCCGCACATTCGGCGATGTCGCGCGTATCGATGAAGCTCGTCTTGCCCTCGGCCGCCGGCACGGCGATAGCGCCATGGCGGATGCCCTCGATCCAGTAGGTCTGGAAGTTGTCGGAGAACCAGTTGGGGCGAAGGATGACGAAGGGCGCGCCGGTCTTTTCGACAAGCAGTTCGAGCTGGCGGTAGGGGATCTTGTCATCCGCGTCGACGCCGATGACGGTCATCAGCACGATCTTGATGCCGCGTGCGGCAGCAGCGGTGACGATCGGGCCGAGCAGGCTCACCGGGTCGAGGTAACCTCCCGGCGTCAATACAAAGATGCGGTCGACGCCATTTAGCGCAGGCCCAAAGGTCGCGGCGTCCTGGTAGTCGAAGGCGACGGCTTCGGCGCCTTCGACCGGCGTCGCTTTGCGGGATGCTGCCTTGACCGTTTCCCCGGCTGCGATCAACGCGCGCACCACCTTGCTGCCGATCGTTCCATTTGCCCCGAGAACCAGAATCTTGCCTGCCATCGTCATGCTCCTTAGTATCAAAATGAAACCATATTGCGGATGGATACTAGATATAAATCCAGAAAAATGCTGTAAAGGAGGCAGGTTTTGGTGACATGGTTTCCGGCCGGAAACCGCCGTGGGGGCGTGCCTGATGGAATACGACGTCTATATCCAGACTTGCCCGACCCGCTTGGTGCTGGACCGGCTTGCCGACAAATGGGCGGTCCTGGTGCTCGGCAAGCTTGACGAACAGCCGGTGCGCTTCAATCAGCTGAAGCGCGAGATCGATGGCATTTCGCAGAAGGTGCTGTCGCAGGTTCTAAAGAAGCTGGAGCGCGACGGTCTCGTCAGCCGCAGCGTCTATGCTACCGTGCCAGTGACCGTTGAATATGCGATCACGCCGCTTGGCCGCACGCTGACGTCGACGGTCGCCGCCCTGACGCGCTGGGCCGAAGACAACATCGAGGCGGTGCTGGAGGCGCAGCAAAAATACGACCGCAGCGCCTGAGGCGGCTGCGGCCGACGAGTTGCCGCAGACATCATTCGTCTGCAGCCCGGGAGAGAGGGGTCAGGCGACCAGCTTGAGGCCGATGCCCCAGGGGTCGATGAGGCTGTAGCCATCGCCGGCGCGGTTGACCGGAATTTCCAGCGCATCGAGCTTGGCAAGCGCCGCGGCGCGTTCGGCCGGGTCCTTGTACTGGATCGTATAGTCCGAAAGCCCGGTCATATGGCCTTCGCGCTTCGGTGCGCCACGCGAATTCCAGATGTTGGCGGCGACATGGTGGTGGTACTTGCCCGAACCGAAGAAGCTCGCGCCCGGATAGCGTGCCATCAGCCCGAGCCCCAGCACGTCGCGGAAGAACGCGTCGGCTTCGGGGATGTTGGAGACCTGCAGATGGATATGGCCGATGGCGGTTCCATCAGCCATGCCGTCCCAATTGTCCTTGGGTGCTTCGTCATAGAGCGCCTGGAGATTGAGCGGCAGCGTGTCCATGCCGACGGTGCCGTCGGGGTTGAAGCTCCATTCGGAGCGCGGCCGGTCACGATAGACCTCAATACCGTTGCCTTCGGGGTCGGCGAGGTAGATCGCTTCGCTGACCAGATGGTCGGAAGCGCCCTGTAGCCTGGTGTTGTTGTGGGCGGCGTGGGCCAGCCAACGGCCGAGCTCCCCACGATTCGGCACGAGAAAGGCGTTGTGGAAGAGACCCGGCGCATTGCGGGGTGCCCTGGCAGCGTTGCCCTCGGTTGTCAGGCTGAGGAGCGGGTGGCCGGCAACGCCGAGCGTTTCGCCGCTTTTGCTCGTTTCGATCGGCTTCAAGCCCATGATTTTCTGGTACCAGGCCGAAACAACGGGCAGATCCCGGACGACCAGATGTGCGTGGTCGACATGCGCAGGCATGGCAAGGGCGTGTTCGGTCGGGGTATCCGTCATGTCTGCCTCCTTGGGCGTCGAAACCGTAGCCGCTCTGCCGGCCCAGTTTCGTTGAAACTGTTGTCAGGAATATGGGCCGGCTCGTCCGTTCACGGAAGCCCGTCAGTCGCTTGATGTTGTGTTCGATGAGCGTTGACAGTGGTTGCCGTCGCCCTACCTCCATTTGAGTAGGGTCACGCGAGCGCGGCGCTTTCGATTTGATTTCAATCAAAGCCGGGAAAGCGGTCGAGGCGCAATCTCCAGACGAGGGATTGGCCCGCCACATCTGGCGCGGCGATCCATGAGGGCAACAGAAGGAGTACAGCATGTACAAGAAGATCATCGTCCCGATTGCCATGGATCAGCTCGAGCACGGCGAATCTGTGCTGGGCATCGCCGAGAAGCTGATCGACGAAGGGGGCGAGATTGTCCTGCTCAACGTTGTCGAAGATCTGAATGCCTATGCGCAGGGCTACATGATCGTCGATTTCCCGTTGGAGATGGTCGAGGAATCCCGCAAGCAGGCAAAAAAGACGCTCGAGGACATGAAGACCAAGCACGGGATCAACGGCCGTGTTGAAATTCGCACCGGCGGTGCTGCCGGCACCATCAACGCCTGCGCGAGCGAAGAGAATGCCGATCTGGTGATCATCGCCTCCCACCGGCCGGGCCTGATCGATTACTTCATCGGATCGACCGCGAGCCGCGTGGTCAGCCATTGCCCCTGCGCCGTACTCGTCGACCGGTAACCCACCAACAATAAGAGCGGCTGCGGCGCGATCCTGCGCCGCCACCGCCGAGGAGTCTTCAGATGGACAAGTTTGCGCTTGACGATTTTCGCAGCCGCCTCACCCACCGCAAGGAGGAGCTGCAGGGGCGGCTGGTCAAGATCGAGCACGATCTCGATGAGCCCATGAACGCCGATGTGCCGGATCGCGTGACCGAGCGGGAAGGCGACGAGGTTCTGGAAGGCCTCGGGCTTGCCGGGCAGGAAGAGATCCGCGCGATCGACGCGGCACTCGACCGGATCGCCGCCGGCACCTTCGGCACCTGCGTCCGCTGCGGCCTGCCGATTTCGTCAGCGCGCCTGCAAGCTGTTCCCCATGCGCCGCTCTGTCAGGAATGTGCGGCGGAGGTTGCCCGGGGCGGAAGATGAACCATCGAGCGATCGCCGCCGTGCCCGCAGCGGCGATCTTCGGATGGTTATCTTAGTTCGGCAGAAAGCGCCCCGGGATTACGGTCGATGCCATGACGCCGTCATCGACCGCGCCCATGCGGCGATAGAAATCGGCAGCGCCCGGATCGGCATCGATCGTCATGACCGTGGCGCCGCGGTTGAGCGCTGCTTTGACACACCAGGCGAAAAGGCTGCGGCCAATGCCAGTGGCGCGCGCGTCCGGATCGATGAAGAGCTTGTCGAGTTCGGCGATCTGGCCATCGGAGCGAACCTGCGCCAGACCGAGGATCCGCTCGCCATCGACGGCGATCTGCAGGTCCGAATCCTTCCAGTCCTCGGCCGTCAGCGTCAGCGCCGGACGGCAAGCCTCCAGGAAGGCGGCGTCGTATCCCCATACCGCTTTCGATCGCAGGCAAAGCTCGCTGAGCGCGGCCGCCAGTTCCGGCTGAGGGGTGCGCAACTTCGACATGGTTCTCCTCCCGATCGGCGTAATCTTGTCAGCGCATGTGGTCATCGCCGCGCCTGCGAACAAGGTCCCGCGCACTCAGCAGATATGTCATGCGATTGTTGTAATGCGTTGCAAAAGTTGATGCTTTCGCCACGCCACCATATCTTTGCGGCGGCCCAGGGCTGTGGCAGGATGGCGATGATGGCGCGACAGCTACGAGCGTGCCCGAGAAAAAGACAGAGACCCGGGAGAGGGATCGCGTGGAATTCGCTGGCGTCAAATGGAACTATGACCGCTCGGAATTGATTGCCGACGGCATCGTGCACGGCATCGGTCTTGCCGCCGCGCTCGTCGGTGTCACCGCACTGATCTTCTATGCGACGCTTTGGAGCACCAGCGGCCAACTCGCTGCCGCCGCCGTCTACGGGGCAGGGCTGCTCGCGACGCTGTCGATCTCGTTTCTCTACAATCTCTATCCGATCTCGCGGACCAAATGGTTCCTGCGCCGCTTCGACCATTCCTCGATCTTCATCCTGATCGCCGCGACCTATACACCGTTCCTGCAGCGCGGGTTGGAAGACCCGTTCCTGTTCGTGATGCTGATCGGCATCTGGGCGATTGCGGCCCTTGGCGTTGCGATCAAATGTCTTTTCCCCGGCCGGTTCGACCGGCTGGCGATCCTGCTCTATCTCGCCATGGGCTGGAGCGGCGTGCTCGCTGTCGGGCCGCTCTTGTCGGCGCTGACGGCAACGACGCTGGTGCTGATCCTGATCGGCGGCATCATCTATTCCGCCGGCGTGATTTTCCATGTCTGGGAAAGGCTGCGCTTCCAGAACGCGATCTGGCACGGTTTCGTTGTGACCGGTGCGGCCGTTCACTATTCGGCCGTGGTGAGCTGCTTCAGCGCCGCAGCCTGAGCGGCGGTCAGTTCGGCGCTTCGCCCGCAACCGCAGCGACAGGCGGGTGCTGACAGCCTTCCGATGGCCTGAGGGCCTCCGCCATCCGCGAGATCACGCCGTCGAAACTGGTGAGCCGGCTCTTGCGGTACTGAAGGCGGAAATAGGCGGCGCTGCCGTCGCAGAGCGCGATGGCACGGGTATAAAACACTTCTTCCCCACGGACGCCCGAAAAGCTTGCCCAGGCTGCCGTCACCCGCGCATAGGCGATCCGCCAGTCGCCCTCGCGCTCGATCCCGATGCGGTCGTTGACGTCAGTCTCGAAGTCGCCATCCAGCAATGTGCTGCCAAAGACCGAAAGGGTCGCACCATTGTCGTTGGCATGAAAGCTGGCGCCGTCGCCATTGTCGCCCTGGCTCTGCAGTTCGAAGCCAGGCGGAATGTCGAGCACGTAGCCGAAACGCGCATTGGCATAGGGTAGCCAATCGTCGGCGGCCGCCGCTGCCAGGGCAGACGAAAGCAGGAGCGTGAGTGCTGTCAGGATGCGCAGCATGCGGACCTCCTCTCGCTTGCTCGACCCAAAGTCTAGATAGCGCGGCTTCGGTGCAGGGCCTGTTCCTAATGGAACAGCAGCCCCCATGCCACTCCTTCCGCGCGCCGGTGTCAATCCTCGGTAAACGTCATCGCATGGCCGTTGAGGCAATAGCGAAGCCCCGTCGGCGGCGGGCCGTCCGGGAACACGTGACCGAGATGGGCGTCACAGTCGGCACAGCGGATTTCCGTGCGCACCATGAAGTGCGAGCGGTCCTCGATCTCGCGGATCGCCTGGTCGTCGATCGCAGCGAAATAGCTCGGCCAGCCGCAACCGGAATCGAACTTGGTGTCCGAGCGGAAGAGGGCTCGGCCGCAACAGACGCATTCATAGGTGCCGGTCTGCTTGTTGTTGACGAAAGGGCCGGTGAACGGACGCTCGGTACCCTGCTGACGGGTGATGCGGTATTGTTCCGACGAGAGTATGGCCCGCCATTCCGCATCGGTCTTCACCACCTTGGGCGTCTTAACGGTCGTCATGAAAGATCTCCTGTCGTTGCGGCGACTATATAGGAATGCCGCCGGAAGCGCGCAATTCACGTCGCGGCCCGGCATTGCGGTCGACGGCGTGGCGTCAGGCGATCTCGCGGCGGATTACGGTCGGGCCGGCGCCGCGCCGGCGCTTGCTGTTGTTGTAGAAGGCGATGAATTCCGCTGCGGGCAACGCCTTGGAGAACAGCCAGCCCTGGCCATACTGGACACCGCGTTCGATGAGATAGTCGGCCTGCTCCTGCCGCTCGATGCCCTCGGCGACGATGTAGAGATCGAGCGACTTGGCAATGTCGATGATATGCGGCGTAATCGAACTGGTGGCAGAGTCCGTTCCGATCGTGTCGATGAAGGATTTGTCGATCTTCAGTGCGTCGAGCGGAAGCTCCTGCAGGTATTGCAGGCTTGAGTAGCCGGTGCCGAAGTCGTCGATCGCCACCGAGTGGCCGCGCCGGCGGGCCTCCTCGATCGTTGCGCGGGCCGATTTCACATCCATGAAGCCCCGTTCGGTCGCTTCCAGCCAGATCTGCTGGGTCAGTATGCCGGTGTTTTCCAGCACCGCCTGGATCACCGGCAGGATGCGCCCCGATTTGATGTCGTCGGCGGCAAGATTGACGGCAATGTGCAGCGAGCGATCCGCAAGGAGGACCGTTTTCAGCTCGGCAATGGTGGCATAGATGACCTGGTCGGTGATTTCTTCGATCAGGCCGTTCTCTTCCGCCAGCGGTATGAAGAGATCGGGGCGGACCATTTGCCCGTCGGGCCGCCGCCAGCGTACGAGCGCTTCGGCACCGACGCAGATGCCGGTCTTCAGTTCGATGAGCGGTTGATAGTGGACGATGAATTCGCGCCGCTGAACGGCGATGGAGAGCTCTCCGAGCGGCGAAAGGCGGCGCCGCGACAGCCAGACGACGAGGCCGACCATAAGCGCTGCGACCAGGGCGCCGACCGGCAGAAGCAGCAGGCGCTCCCGGTCCATGTCCTTAAAAATGGCGATGTTGGGGGCGCTCGCGACGGCGATCCAGTTTGCTCCATGGGAGGTTGCGAACAGATCGTCGGCGTTGCTGCCGGTTTCGGGAAGTTCGGCGAGCCGGGCCGTAAGCGACGCGTCAGGATTGTTCAGAGTGCCGATCAGGACGCCGTTTTTCGTGGCGACTGCAAGCCGGGTGCCGGGCTCCGCAATCACGTCGACAAATCGAGCCGAGTTGGTCAGTACGGTGTAGGAACGATAGCGAAACGCCGTCATGGGGGCGCCGGTACTGATCGTCGGGTACATCCGCGGGATGACTTCGACGCCGTTGCTCGCGAAGAAATCGGCGGGCGGAGAGCGGGTGAGACGGCGCGGCGGATAGCCCCACGACGTGCACCTGAGCAGCCCGTTTTCGAAATAGCCGATGTCTTCGATGGAGGTCGTATTGACGACGAGGGAGCGCAGCGCTGCGATATGTGTTGCCATACAGGGCGGCATGTCAAACCGGTCGGCGGCTTTCAGCGCCCGGGAGGCTTCCTCGAGCGCCGCATCGGCGCGCATGATGGCGTAGTCGGCAAGATGGGAAAGCCGTGTCTGCTCGCTGCGCACCGCGATCGACCAGGAAAGATAATAGGCCGCCATCATCGGCAGGATCGCGCCGAGTGCAGCCAGGATACTGGCGATGACGACTATGCGAGATCGTTCCAAGCAGGCCTCGCCCGTGATCGTTGTGTTGTTCCGTTTCATGCTGCTTGCGGCAGAAAGACGGTCGATGAGCCGGCGCCTTGCGGTTCACAGATATCGTCGAAGGCAGACGTTCCGAGCAGCCGTTGGTTTCCGCCGGCAGGCGGATCCAGGCTTCGTATTATTTTGAATTGAAGAAGCCTTTACGTACAACTACCACGTCTTATTGTCCCGATTCTAGGACGTTCGATCCTGCTGCGACGACAACTGAATATTATGCTAACAGCATTTTAATTGTTGTCGGCCGCCGCCGCATGAAACGAACGAATCTGATAGTGCTTGGACTGCTGCGTCCGATCTCCGAAGCGACTTAACGGCACATAACGTCGATTTTATCTGGATAAGGCTTGAGCCGCCACAACCCTTCTTTTATGTCGGGTCTTCGATTGATTGTATCGTGAAAACATAAAGGAGCAGGCCAGGACGATGGATGTTGCGGCCCTGACATTTCTGGCTCTCGCACTCCCCTTCGTGGGGGCTTTGGTCGCCCCGCTGCTCACGCGCCTCCTCGGGCACAATGCGGCCTGGGTTCTGGCACTCTTCCCAGCGGCCATTGTCCTGCATTTCGCCCGCTTCTGGCCGGACGTGGCCAAAAGCGAGGTGGTCACCGGTGGCTATGCCTGGATCCCGTCGTTCAATGTCAGCTTTTCCTGGTTGATCGATGGTCTGTCGCTAACTTTCGTCCTGCTGATCGCCGGCATCGGCATGCTGATCGTGCTCTATTCCGGCGGTTACCTGAAGGGCCATCCGCAGCAGGGACGGTTCTTCTCGTTCATCCTGATGTTCATGGGATCAATGCTCGGGCTCGTCGTGTCCGACAGCTTCCTGATGCTCTTCGTTTTCTGGGAACTGACCTCGATCACGTCATTCCTGCTGATCGGCTTCGACCATTCGCGCGAAGCCGCAAGGCGCGCAGCCCTTCAGGCGCTGGTCGTGACCGGAGGAGGGGGCCTGTTTCTGCTCGCGGGGCTCCTGATCATCTGGAACGTCAGCGGCGTCACCCAGCTTTCGCTGCTCATGGCCTTTGGCACGGAGATGCGCGAAAGCCCGTTCTATCTGGCCGCGCTCATTCTCGTCCTCGGTGGCGCCTTCACCAAGTCGGCGCAGTTTCCGTTCCATTTCTGGCTGCCGAACGCGATGGAAGCACCGACTCCCGTTTCGGCCTACCTGCATTCCGCGACAATGGTGAAGGCCGGCGTCTATCTGTTGATGCGGCTCAATCCCGTGCTCGGCGGCACGCCCGAATGGCAGATCCTGCTGCCGCTCTTCGGCGGCGCCACGCTCGTCATCGGCGCAGCTCTTGCTTGCCGCCAGACCGATCTGAAGCTGATGCTCGCCTATACGACCATGGCCTCGCTCGGGCTGCTGGTCATGCTGACCGGTCTCGGCTTCCCGCACGCGATCGAGGCGGCGGCGCTCTATCTTGTCGCACACTCCCTGTTCAAGGGTGCCCTGTTCATGGTTGCTGGCATCATCGATCATGAGACCGGCGCGCGTGACGTGACCAGGCTCGGGGGCTTGGGCTCCGCCATGCCGCTTACGTTCGTCATTGCGCTTGCAGCCGCATTTTCGATGGGCGGCCTGTTCCCCTTCTTCGGCTTCATCGCCAAGGAGGAAATCTACTACGCGCTCTCCGGCTTCGACCGGCGCTCCGTGGTCTTTGCGGCAATCGCGATCCTTGGCAATGCTCTGATGTTCGCGGTGGCCTTTGCCGTCGCCCTCAAGCCTTTCATCGGTGCGAAGGCGGAGACGCCGAAGGCGGCGCACGAGGCGCCGGTGCTGCTCTGGCTCGGGCCGGCGCTGCTTGCCGCCAAGGGGCTTTCCGCCGCCTTGCTCTCGGGGTTGACCCACGAACTCGTGTCGACGCCGATGGCATCGGCGATATCAGGCGAACCGCGTGCGGTCACGATGTCCGTCGTTCCGCATGTCGGGGTGCCGCTGGCCATGTCGACCGCGACCGCGTTGATCGGGATCGTTTTCTACCTGAAGCTCGATCGTTTGCGTGGTTTCATCGCCGCAATCCTTGCCGATATCGGCTGGGGGCCGGACCGTGGTTTCGACCAGCTCATCCGCGGGCTCGTTCGTTTTTCCGTCGGGCTGACGCGCCGGCTGCAATCCGGCCGCCTCGACGTCTACATGACGGCGACCTTCATCCTGGTTGCCTGCGTGCTGCTGGTCGTTCCGCTCACCTACGGCGAACTGCCGCGCGCGCCGTTCTTTGCACCCGACGTGCCACTGCACGAGCTTGCGATCATGGCCATCGCGGTCATCGGTCTCGTTGCCGTCGTGCTCGCTCCGGATCGGCTGACAGCGATCGTCTCGCTCGGCATCCAGGGCTTTGCCGTTGCCGTCATCTTCCTGCTCTATGGTGCGCCGGATCTTGCCTTCACCCAGTTCATGATCGAGACGCTGTCGGTCGTCGTCCTGGCACTGGTGATGACGCGCCTCAGGCTCTCGCCGTCCGACCATCGGCCGCTTGCCCAGAAGGTCCCGGATTTTGCCATTGCACTCGCCTGCGGCTTGGGTTTCGGCCTGATGCTACTGAAGACGACGGGCGTTCCCTTTGACTCCACGCTGACGGAATTCTTCAATCTCTATTCGAAATCGATCGCGCACGGCGCCAATGTGGTGAACGTCATCATCGTCGATTTCCGCGGTACGGACACGCTGGGTGAGATCGCCGTGGTGATGGTCACCGGTCTTGCCATCCTGTCGCTGGTCCGCTTGAGGGCTGGTTCTCTCCGCCGCATCGCCGACAATGATCCGGATGCGGAGGAACGCGCATGAAGTCGGTGATCTTCCGGGCCGTCGCCCCTTTTCTCACCAGCCTGATGGTGCTGTTTTCGATCTTCGTGCTGCTGCGCGGCCACAACGAGCCCGGCGGCGGCTTCATTGGCGGGTTGATCGCGGTTTCGGCGCTGGCGATCTACGGCATCGCCTGCGGCGTCGAGACGGTGCGCCGTGCGATCTATTTTCACCCGATGGCGATTGCCGGCGCGGGGCTGTTCGCAGCGACGGTCGCCGGCCTGATCTCGATTGCGGCACGCGTCCCCTTCATGACCGGTCTCTGGATCTATCCTTCGGTTCTCGGCCTGGAAGTCCCGCTCTCGACGGTGATGCTGTTTGATTGCGGCGTCTATCTCGTCGTCGTCGGGGCGATCAGCTCGATTGCGCTTTCGCTCGAAGAGCGGGGAGGCGAATGATGGAAGCCTGGTTCGCGCTGCTCGTCAGTATCTTCTTCACGGTCGCCGTCTACCTGCTGCTGTCGAAATCCATCATCCGGGTGTTGCTTGGTGTTGCCATTCTCGGCAATGCCGTCAATCTGCTGATCTTCACCGGAGGGCGGCTGACGCGCGGCGTGCCGCCGGTCGTCCCCGGCCACCAGGACGCGCTCACGGGACCGGCGGCAAACGCTCTGCCGCAGGCACTGATCTTGACAGCGATCGTGATCTCCTTCTCCTTCTTCGCTTTCTTGCTGGTTCTCGCGTGGCGCGCCTACGAGGTGCTGCAGACCGACAATACCGACGAGATGCGCGTCGCCGAGCCGAAGGACGAGCCGGCTCCGCCGCTTGGATACTGACCGACCCATGGCCGCTTCAACTTCTCCCCACGCAGATCTTTCCGCCGCACTCGTTCTCGAGCCGGCCGCTTCTGCCGATTGGCTGGTGATCCTGCCGGTCGCCTGGTGCCTGGCGATCGGCGCACTGCTTGTCATGCTGCGCCGAAAGATCGATTGGCACCCTTACATCGCTGTCCTCGGACTGGCCGGTCTCGTGTTGATAGACATTCTCCTGCTTCGGCATGTGCTTGCGAGCGGTCCGGTGACAATGGTCATGGGACGCTGGCTGCCGCCCTTCGGCATTGCCTTCACCGTTGATCTGACGGGCGCTCTGTTTGCGTTGACCGCCTCGGTGGTGGCACTCGCCGGCGGGATCTATTCGCTCGCGGATATCAACGACAGCGGTCGGCGCTACGGCTTCTACCCGTTCCTGATGCTGCTGATGGCCGGCGTTTCGGGTGCATTTCTGACGGGGGACATCTTCAACCTTTACGTCTGGTTCGAGGTGCTGCTGATCTCGTCGTTCGGCCTCATCGTGCTCGGCTCCGAGCGCGAGCAGATCGACGGAGCGGTGAAGTATGGTTTCCTCAATCTGGTCGCGACCACCCTGTTTCTGATCACGACAGGCTATCTCTATGCGAGCTTTGGCACGCTCAATATGGCCGATATCGCCCGCAAGGCAGAAGGCCTTGCCGGCACGGCGCCGCTGATGACGCTGACGGCGCTCTTCGTGCTGGCCTTCGGCATGAAGGCGGCGGCGTTCCCGGTCAATTTCTGGCTGCCGGCCTCCTACCATACGCCGCGCGTCGTGGTGTCGGCGCTCTTCGCCGGCCTGCTCACCAAGGTCGGCATTTACGCCCTGATCCGCGTCACCGTCATGCTGCTGCCGCTCCAGCGCGAGGAACTGAGCTTCGTCATTGCCCTTGCCGGCGCGCTCACCATGCTCGTCGGTGCCTTCGGGGCGCTGGCGCAATCGGATTTCCGCCGCATGCTCGGCTATCTCGTGGTCTCCGGCATCGGCTCGATCCTCGCCGGGATTGCGGTCGGCGGGCCGGGCGGCATTGGCGGTGCGATCTTCTATGCGTTGCACTCGATGCTCGTCATGACTGCGCTTTATTTCGCATCCGGCGTTGCGGCCAAGCTCGGCGGCAGCTTCTCGCTTTCGTCGCTGGCAGGCCTTTACCGTCGCCATGCCGGTTTCGCGGCGCTGACGCTCATGCTGGCCTTCGCCGTTTCCGGTCTGCCGCCATTCTCCGGCTTCTGGCCGAAGGTCATGCTGGTCAAGGCGGCGCTCGATATCGGCGCCTGGTGGCTGGCCGCGGCCCTGCTTTTCACCGGCTTCCTGACGACTGTTGTCACCGGGCGTTTTTTCCTGCTGGCCTATTGGCGCGATGCGGCAGCCGGGGAGGGCACGACGGTTTCCGCGACGATCTCGCCGGCGGCGCTGCTGCCGCTCACCGTCTTGGTCATCCTGGCTTTGGCGATTGGTCTCTACCCGGAGCCACTGCTTTCGACCATTCAAAGTGCGGCTGCCTCGCTCGCTGAGCCCTCGGCCTATCTGAACTCGGTTTTCCCGGGAGGTGCCCCGTGACCAAGTTCCTCACCATCAACCTGCTGTTCACGGCGATCTGGGGCGCGATCAGCGCCAGCTTCTCGCTGGCCAACCTGATCCTCGGCTTCGCCGTTGGAGCGCTGTCTCTATGGCTGATCCGCCGCGAGCTCCAGCCCATCACCTATCCGGTGCGTCCGCTCAGACTGTTGTTGTTGACCGCTCTCTTTTTCAAGGAACTCGCAATCTCGGCCACAAAGGTCGCGCTCATGGTCATCCAGCCGAAGATGAAGCTGAAGCCCGGCATCTTTGCCTATCCCTTGACGGTCAGGAGCGATTTCGAAATCGCGTTGCTCGCCAATCTCATCACGCTGACGCCTGGGACCTTGTCGGTCGACGTTTCCGACGACCGCCGGACGCTCTACGTCCATGCGCTCGATTGCGCCGATCCCGGCGGCCTCAGGCGCGATATCGCCAACGGCTTTGAACGGCGGATAAAGGAGGCTTTCGAATGAGCCTGCCAGACCAGATCGAAGCCCTCGCTACGGGCTTCGCACTTATCGCGCTGTCTGTTGCCCTTCTGATTACTGTCTGGCGCATCATCCGCGGCCCGACCTTACCGGACCGCGTGCTCGGCCTCGACATGTTGGTGGCGATCGCCATTGGCCTGATTGCCGTCGTCGCGATCCGCACCGGTTTCAACCTCTACATCGATATTGCCATTGCCCTTGGCTTGGTCGGCTTCCTCGCGACCGTCGCCTTTGCCCGCTTCATCCTGGCTCGCGGGCTTTCGCCAGAGACGGCCAACGTTGAGCGTAGCTCGCCGGAATCAAAGCGCGCGTCCGCACCGAGATCCAATGCGGTCCGTCGCAAGTATAAGGGAGGGCGCCGATGAACCCCGTCCTGGACATGGCCGTTGCTGTATTGGTTGCCGCTCTGTTGATCGTCGGCGCGATCTTTTCGCTGCTTGCGGCAATTGGCATCTTGCGTTTTCCCGATCTCTACACCCGTATGCATGCAGCGTCTAAGGCCGGCACCGTAGGTTCAGGCCTGTTGCTGCTGGCTGCGGGCGTTCATTCTCTGGATGCGGCGATACTGATTCGGGCGCTTGCAGGCTTCTTCTTCTTCGTTCTGACTGCACCAATCTCGGCTCATCTCTTGGCAAAAGCCGCACATCAGGCCGGTTACAAACTTACGAAGCTGTCAGTTGTAGATCAGCTTCCACAAAAGTAGAGCCACGTCATCGCTGATCGATGACATTTCTGAATCTGTATTTCAGAACTTTGCGATGCAGTGTGGCCATTTTAGCAATTCGGAGATAAAGTTGCTAACTGTCGGCAAATTTATGTTTGGACATTTCACGCATCGATGTTAATCGAGTAAATGTAAAGTGTCGTCGTGGAAATACTTTGATCTGAAATTCCAGCTTGAGTTGTGAATGTTGGTTGTTGCTTTGAGAGTTCGGTCGTCCCGGTGACTCGGCAGCAGGTTTCGTAATCAAAATTCCTACTCTTGATATCGTGGCCGGCGTTTGTCCTTGCCGCGTTTGATGGTCCATCCCAAGGCAGCGAAGGCTTCCTGGCGGCTCTTGCAAGCGTTCCTCCCCCCGAGACGCCGTTTCGGGTTGTGCTGAAGTCCGATAGGAGAAAGAAATGACTGAAACAGCGCTTGGCGCGAGCCATGAACTTCTGGTTGAGCTGACGGCGGAAATCGTTGCCGCCTACGTCAGCAATCACGTGGTTCCCGTCGCCGAGCTTTCCACGCTGATCGCAGATGTGCACTCGGCGCTCAACAACACCGCGGCGCCGGCACCGGTCGTCATCCCCGTTGAAAAGCCGAAGCCGGCCGTGTCGGTTCGCAAGTCCGTCCAGGACGACCAGATCACCTGCCTCGAATGTGGCGGCACCTTCAAGTCGCTGAAGCGCCACTTGATGACTCACCACAATCTGTCGCCGGAAGAATATCGCGAGAAATGGGACCTGCCGACCGACTACCCGATGGTCGCGCCCGCCTATGCGGAAGCACGCTCGCGTCTCGCCAAGGAAATGGGCCTCGGCCAGCGCCGCAAACGCCGTGGCAAATAAGACTTCAACCGTCTGGTGAAGCCTTGCGGCTGGTTGCTGCAATTTGCCTGACGGCATTTGGTTTGAACACAAGGGCCGGGCCTGAGCGTCCGGCTCTTGTGTTTTGTACTGTCACAGCGCGGTCGCTGCGGCAGGTCCTGACGGCGCCTTGAAGCCTTTCGCGCAAACGTGCGCAGCGGTTTTGCGATAACGACATGCGAAATATCATAAAACTTAAAGCGCAAGGCGCGAACCTGAGAGATCGCGACGCGCTTTAGGCGGCCAGCCGAAGCTCGGCTTCGTTCTTGATGCGGCGGATCATCGAGCGCAGGCCATTGGCGCGCTGCGTCGACAGGTGCTCGATCAGGCCGATCTTGCCGAAGGTATCGATCGCATCGGTCTTGGCGATCTCCGAGGCATGTTTGCCGGAATAGATGGCGAGCACGATTGCGACCAGGCCGCGCACGATATGCGCATCCGATTCACCTTCGAAAGTCAGGACAGGGTCCTCCGGATTGCCGGCCGTCTGGGTGACGAGCCAGACCTGGCTGGCGCAACCCTG
The DNA here is from genome assembly GCF_001429285.1 of Ensifer sp. Root278. GTDB lineage: Bacteria > Pseudomonadota > Alphaproteobacteria > Rhizobiales > Rhizobiaceae > Ensifer. Next base: position 41,448 of record NZ_LMJJ01000012.1, on the reverse strand, counting down.
AACCTTGTTTTCCTGGGTCCGCTTGGCTTCCGGCATGTCCGGCAGAGCTTTGCCGAGTTCGATCACATAGCGATAGCGATCCTCCCACTCGTCGAGGAAGGCGAAATCGTCGATGATCTGGTCAAGCGTCGTCATGGTCCGGGTCCAGTTATCAGGGGATTATACGCCCGCCGGTCCTTGCCGCGAACGAGCTTTGTCCCTGTTCATGCCCCTTTGCCATCAGGCATGCGGGCTTTCAGTCCTCATATAGGGGATGGCAAGCCCATTGAGAACCGCCAATAACAGTTACCTTGGGTGTCGGCGGCATTTCGCCGGCGCGGTCAGATCGAAACGCTTGACGGGAAGATGAAGGCATTTCCGGCGCCTGCATCGATCCCGCCGAGTTTGCCGACGGCCGCCGACAAGGCATGGCCGGCCGCGCGCGCATCGTCAGCGTCACGGGCAGATCCCTCGGTGTGCAATTCCTGCTCGGCCTTTTGCAACAGCTGCTTTATCTGCTCGGCAAGCGATTTGAGTTCGGCGGCCAGTTTCGTGGTGGCGCCGGACTCACCGTCATCGTCGCTGAATTCACGATAGGCGCGCTCCGCAAAGCTTGTCGGCTCTGCGGACGTGGCTGCATCGTTTCCGGCGATAGCACCTTCCACTTGCGCACTGCCGGTATCTGCCAAGGCGGCCACGGCCGCAGCGGAGGCAACGCCGTTTATCGCTCCGGCACCGTCTGCGCCGGCCAACTGCTGGGCTGCCGTGCCGAGTTGCTGAGCGAGTTGCTTGGCGAGCCTCGCGAGCGTTTCCGGATCCGATGCGAAGAACCGGAGCATCCGAAGCTGTTCCTTGATGTCGTCGAGCTTCTTCTTTGCTGCGGCGGCGCGGTCACCAGTGTCGTCATCGGTGCCGAGGAGCAATGCGGCCGATGCCGGGCTCTTGCCTTCGACGGCGGTCGATGTGCCGGCTGTCGCTGGCCGCGTCACGCCCGCATTCGAAAAAAGCCCGTAGATCTGCATTGGGTGCCTCCGCTTGCCGTGCGGCGGACCTAAGCAGCCACGGCTTGTGCGTGGCTGGCTCTTGGCGATCAAAGGTTGCGCCTGAAAAGAAAACGCCGCGAGGGGATGGGATCCTCGCGGCGGCCACGACAGGGCGGCAAGTCAGGCAGTTAAGTTGCGAATGGGTGGCCCGCCGGTCTCGACCGAGGGCTTGGCATGACTACTGGATGATCGCGGCCTTGGGATCGAGGCGCTTTTCCGGAACCGGCGTGCGCTTGAAGACAGGCTCTGCATCGATGGTGCTGACCTCGGTGGCGGGTGCTGCCACATCGGCAGCGGGCTTGACCGTGCCGGTCATGACCGGTGTGACCGTTCCGGTCATCACCTTGGCATCGGGTTGGGCCGCATCGGTTTCGGCAAACTGGGTATCCAGGAACTCATAGGCGATACGAGCGCCTTCGCGGGCCCTGTGGCCGAGGGCGACGAAGGTCTCTGCCCCTTTCTCGCAAATCTCAGGCTTCTGGATGCAGATGGCGCTGATGTATTGGAAGGCCTCATTGGCGGCGGCGAAGGTGTCGCCAAGCTCGACCTTGGGAGCGTGCTCCAGCTTCTGCGAGCTCGACGGATCGAGGAATGGCAGCAGCACCAGCACCAGCGAAAACCAAAATGTCGCCTTGATGAGAAACCACATGTTCTGCCCATCCTTCGTTCAGCTGCCTGAGCTCGCCAGTCTTCTAGCCGGCTTTTGTGCCTTCGGCATCCCGCAGCGCCGTCGTATCCCCTGATACCCGTTCACGCTGCCGTCGTTTCCTCGGGGAGCTGCTGCCTTCGAGGCAGCGTCCGTCCCTTTGTTGACACCGACATTAGGACGGGAATCACAAGACGGCTTTTCAAAATCGCGCGGCATTTGCTTCAAATTTTAATGAAATGCCGCCGCCGAGTGCTTTGCCGCGCATTTGTGTCGCATTTTAGCTTTCGCCGTTAAGGTTCGTGGCGGGACCCTGTGTGCGAAGCCCGGAAGCGTCGGCAATGGCGTGCCGGCGGGCTCGCCACAATCGTTAACGCTGTGCAGAAAATGCACAGAAATCCGTTGCTTACGCCCCGTTAACCACAAGAAATGAAGGTCGCTCAATTTGCTCCAAAACGGGATTTTTCGGCCGTTTCGCACCGTTCCGGCACGGGCGCGTTTATTCTTTCATTAAGCCGGGGATGCGAGATTCCGACATGTCACGAGGCGGTCTGAACCGCGGTTTCCAAATAGGGGAAATCGGTCGCGCCAGCCTCGCAAGAACAACAAATGTAGCAGGGTAAAGCGTGAGCGTATTGCGTAACATGGCTGGCAGATGGGCGTCCCGCGTGGACGAGATCGCGGCCCTGTGGCTGCCCCGTCGTGAGGCTTCTTCGCCCGCCGGGCGCCGCGACACGAAACGTTTGCGCACTGTTGCGGCCGTGTCTTTGACGACACTGCCGGTGGCGCCGCTCGCCCTGTCGCTCGCCATACCCGTGTCCTCGGCCCTGCCGCTCGGAACCGCTCTTTGGGCTTCCGCTTCGCTACTGGCGGCAGCCGTGGCGATCGCTCGCGGCCGAGCGCCGGAAACTGCTGCGCCGGCTCCGTCCGATCCCGTTCTCCGGGACCTCTCGGCAGCCTATGACCTGTTTGCGGGCCTCGTGACCGTGCATGACCTGCGCGGCAATGTCCTTTCCGTGCATGGGCGCGATGCCGCCGAGCACCTGACGCTGATGCGCGACCCGGCGGGCCGCGGCTTCATCGAGCAGATTCACGTCTCCGACCGCATTACGTTCCTGAGCGCGATCGACATCCTTCGCCAGGGCGGCGATCGGGCGACGGTCGATATCCGTATCGAACGGCGGACCTTGCCGATCGAAGGCGAACAGTTCGTCTACATGTCCTGCGACTTGGCGCCCTTGCGCGATCGCGATGGCAACTTGACGGCGATCCTTGCGCAGTCGCGCGATGTCTCTCAGGAGGCAGGCCTGCGCGCCGAGGCGGCGGCCCGGACCGCCGAAGCGGAGTCTGCGAACGATGCCAAGACCCGTTTCCTCGCCGCCGTCAGCCACGAGCTGCGCACGCCGCTCAATGCGATCCTCGGCTTTTCCGACGTGCTGGGCGGCGAGTATTTCGGCAAGCTCGAGAACGATCGCCAGCGCGAGTATGTGAGCCTCATCCACAAGTCGGGCGAACATCTGCTCTCCGTCGTCAATACCATGCTCGATATGAGCAAGATCGAGGCGGGACGCTACGAGCTCATGCCCGAGCCGTTCCGCGTCGCCGAGGCGGTTGCCGCCTGCGAGGCGATGCTGTCGCACCAGGCCGCGGAAAAGGGCGTCAAGCTCGTCAGCCGCGTCACCCGCGGCATTGGCGAAGTCAATGCCGACCAGCGCGCCTTCCAGCAGGTTCTCATCAACCTGGTCGGCAACGCCGTGAAGTTCACCGACCATGGCGGCGTCGTGACGATCGACGCTGAAGTGGACGGTGCGATGCTGAAGCTCTCGGTCAGCGACACCGGAATCGGTATTGCCGCCGACAAGCTGGAGCTGCTCGGTCAACCTTTTGTCCAGATCCAGAACGACTATACACGCCGCTACGAAGGCACGGGTCTTGGCCTTTCGCTGGTCAAGGGCCTCGTTGCCCTTCATGGTGGCGACCTCACGATTCGCAGCCGCGAGGGTGAGGGGACCGTCATCGTCGTGACGATACCGCGCGACGGCTCCGGCATCGCCGTTGCCGAGCAAGAAGAGCAGCGTTCGTCGGTGACGGTGGAATTTCCGCCGCGCCTACGCGACGGAGAGGCGAGGCCGGCCGCCGAAGGAGGGCGGTCCGAAGACGTTGGTTTGAACGAGGAACGGGGATATGGCGCCGCGCAAGCGAAAACAGCCTGAACGGAAGAAGGCCGCGCGGCGTGCGCCTGGCCTGGCCGTGCGCGGGCTGGCTCTTGCCGGACAGGGTGTTGGGCTTGCCGGCCGGCTGATGGCGCGCCATCCCCTGGTCTCTGGCGGCTCGGCCGCCTTCCTGGTCGTGTTTTCCTTCGTTGCCGCCAATGCCATGTGGTACCAGCACGGTGTGCACCCGTCACCGCTGATGCGCACCCGCGTGCCGCTCGTCAGCGCCGAAACCGCGCAGCGGATCGCCATCGCCAAGGGCGAAGAGATCGAGCCGCGCAACGTGACCACCTTCGTCATCGAGCGCGAGGGCGAGGCCAAGGCGGACAATGTCGAGGACGTGATAGCTGCGGCTTCCGCGGATCTGCCGACAGAAAAACCGTCGCCTGAGCGCGTGGCAAGCGTGCCCGGTGGCGCGACCTCGAAGCTCGTTGCCGACATCCAGAAGGAACTGAACCGCGTCGGCCTTTATGACGGCGCGCCGGACGGGCGCAGCGGCCCACGGACGGCGGCCGCGATCCTGCGCTTCGAAGCGCAGGCCGGCCGCGCCGAGACGGGTTCGGCCAGTACAGAGTTGCTGCAGGCACTTCGGGCGGCACCTGGCGATCAGGCTGCTCAGGTCATGCCGGCGGGAAGACCTCTCGCCGAGGCCAAGGGCAGTGGCGTTGAGATCGATCCGGTCGCTGCCGCCATTCGTTCCTCCGAGAAGGAGAGCAATTTCGTTCCGCGTGCCGAAATCCCGGTTTCGAGCGCCTTGGTGCTGAACATCCAGAAGGGGCTGAGCAACCTCGCCTATGCGGATGTGACGGTCGATGGCGTCGCCGGAGCGCAGACGCGGGCGGCGATCCGCCATTTCGAGAAACATTACCGCCTGCCGCAGACCGGTGAACCGAGTGCCCAGGTCTTGAAAAAGCTCAAGGAAATCGGCGCACTCTGATTGCCAGTGGGGTTTGACCGCGCCGCCGATTTGCCTGCGCCGTCCAGCGCGTGTATCAGCCTTTCATGCGCCTGAAGTCTCACATCTTCGTCTCGTCCCTCTTGCGCCGCGCGTTTTCGCTCGGCGGCTATGCGGCCGTGCTGCGCAAGGGAGCGGAGGAGGCCGGTGCGATCTTCATCCGCCAGCGGACGCGGCTCGGCACGGAGACGCTCTTTGCCCCGGCGCCGCAGAATTTCTTCGACGACGAAGTCGCGCTCGGCCGCAAGTTCGAAGTGAGGCTGCGCGACAGCGATACTGAGCGGGTCGATGCGGCGCTCGCAGGCGAAATCCGCTTCGATCCGGATTGCTGGATCGTGGAGATCGAGCTGGACGACCATGGCGATCTGTTCGAGGTGGTTCCGGAGGAAGGGGCAAGCCGGCCCTGACACCGTCTTGCCGATCGCAATGGCCGCATCGCAGGACCGCAGGCTCCGACGGGTCGCGAGTGGAGTTGGACCATCGAAGCGATGAAGCAGCTTTTCTAGGGCGGGCGAGGACTCACCGGTACGCCCAGGCATGTTCCCGAAACGGGAAGCAGACCGCGTCAAGGCGAGGAGCAGGATGAGTATTTTCTGCGCCTAGCCGCGTCGCCGGCCGAAAAGCCGCTGGGGCTGCACATTGCCGGCGGCCGCTGCAATCTTGCGGGCGCCGATCTGCCGCGCATCGTTGGCGGGATTTTCGGCAAAGTAGGCTTCGTGCCTTGCCGCTGGAGCGCTTTCTTCGGCCTCTGCCTCGAACCAGCCATCGAGCTGTTCGCGGCAGGCGGTACGGTTCATGGCGCCGATCAACGCTTCCGCATGGCTCGTCTCGCCGAAGGGCTCACGAAGATGCGGATACAGGGCCTGAAGCACGAAACCGGCATCGGTCGCCTGGACATCGAGCGCGACGAGGCTCGTCGCAAGCCGCTGTCCGGAAATATCGAGCAGGATGCGCTCGACGTGGGCGTCCTTGGTGCCGAGCGCCTGGCCGAGGACGCGCGAGAACAGGATGATCTCGCCGCTGCGGGCAAAGCGAACAAGCAATGCAGCATGCACGTCATTGATTGCCTCGGATGAGGCGGCCGGCGTGGGGTTGCGTGACCCCGCTCGCGCCAGGGTCTTGATCTCGTGCCTGAGCGCTTCTTCGCGGGCGGTGCGCAAGGAAGCGGCTGCAGCCTCCGGGTGTGTCTGTTCCGCCACCGCCTGCTTTGCCGCGCTGCTGCGCGCGGCAAGCCCGAGTGGATTGTGGTGCTCGACCAGGGCATCGACGACAAGAGGGGAGAGGTTGGGACGCCGCGCGATTGCTGCGGCATGTTCCGGCCCGCGCTCGCGGATGACCGCAATGAGAGTGCGGTCGGCTATCGCCTTCGAACGCGTCAGGAAAATCGCGGCAATCGAAATCGGCATGCCGCCGATCAATGCGGCGACTGTTTCGGGGATCTGCGAGCACTGGGAAAGGGCTGCCGCCGCCTGACGGCGCGCTTCGTTGCTGGAGCCGAGGAAGAGCGGTTCGAACAGTTCGGCAAACTGCTTCATATCGGATTTGCGGGGGATGCGCAGGCTTTCGAAACCGGTAACCGTCGCCATCAGGACAACGTCCTTCAAGCGGCCGGTCTGTGGCCTTTCCAACTCACGAAAGCGATCCGTCACGGTAATTCCCTGCACGCAAAACATGATCGCCGTTTCCGGTGATCCGGAAAGGCACACGTCGCAAAAATTAGAAGAAAAGCGTTAGCGCACTGTTAACTATGGATGTTGGAGCTTTATTCAGGCTTACGGCACATGCGTGGCGCGCGACAGGGCCGCCCATTCGCCCCGCTGGCCCCGCATTTCTCGGGGACATCCGCGGCATCAGCCATAAAAAATCCACATGCGGTCAGGAGTTATCGCGGCGACGGTCAAGGGCTCCGGACGCCCGCCGACGTTTGGAGGCCAAATGAAGAGGGGCCTCTCCATGGGAGATATGGAACTGTGAAGAAATTTATCCTGCGCGCAGCGGCGGTCTGTGCGCTCCTCGCGGCCCCGGTTGTCGCCGAGGCTGCCGAAGGCTTTGCCACTGCCAATGTGAACATGCGCTCCGGTCCGAGCACCCGCTATCCGGCGGTATCGATGATCCCGGTCGGCGAATCGGTGGAAATCCACGGATGCCTTGCAGATCTGCCGTGGTGCGATGTCTCGTTCTACGGTGGGCGCGGCTGGGTCGCCGGGCGTTATGTCCAGGCCGACTATCGCCGCAATCGCGTTTACGTCGAGCCCCGCTATTATCGCCCGCTCGGAATTCCAACGGTCGTCTTCCAGTTCGACAACTATTGGGACCGCAACTACCGCGGTCGTGACTTCTATCGCGAGCGCGATCGTTGGCGCCACGGACCGGATTGGGTCGACGACCGCCGGAATCGTCGCGACTGGGAGCGCCAGCGCGAGCGCGACCGCCGCGACTGGGAAAGTGACCGCCGCCGCGAGCGCCGGGACTGGGAAACCGGTGAACGTGAAGACGAGTGGCGGCGCCGCGAGAGCGAATGGAACCGCGAGCAGACCGTGCGTGAAGAGCGCCGCGAATGGGAACGTCGCAGCGACGGCGTGCGCGTTCGCCAGAACGATGACGGCATCTACGAAGGCGCCCGCCCGGCACCGTTTGTTCGGTGCCAGTTCGACGATCCGAACTGCGAAAACTGACGTGGAGCGCCTGAAACGGCGTTCTTGCGTTGGACTGGAAAACGGGCGGCTCTGGCCGCCCGTTTGCTTTTCGGCGCTCCGGTTTTCTGCAGCTTCTGGCGGAACCAAACGCCATCCGGAGCGTTGAGACGGCGCAGACAAGGGAGCATTGTAATGGTGGAAAAGAAACTGGAGGCCGTGCAGACAGTCAGCGAAAACGTTTCGCAGGCGCAAGCGCGTGCTGAGGTTGATGTGCAGATTGCCGAACTGCGGGCGGAAATCGCCCGGCTGACCGAAGCAGTCTCTGCGATTGGCAGCGGCACGAGGGCAGTCGTGCAGGGCGAGGCGGAGTTGATGGTGGAACGCGTTCGCGAGCGCGTGCGCGAGGAGCCGCTGTCGACGCTGGTGGCGGTTGCCGGGGTGTCGTTTCTGTTTGGCCTGATCTCGCGACGCTAGCGAAAAGCCGCGGTTTGCGAACCGCCGCTCCGGGTTGTTACCTCGGATACATCTCGGGGGCTCGTCTGGCGAGATAATGAATCTAGGTTGGTGTTGCAGCGGTGTATTAGCAATCTGTTAACCAGCCTATGGCTCAATCGGGGCGGACCCGTTATCATCGGGCTGCGTCGTGTGAACCAGAAGAGCAACATCCGGGCGACCGGAAGAAGGAGCAAACGAGAAAAGCGCGCCTGTCCAGGCAAGGCCTGGAAAAATGCGCTGGCCCGAGAGGGCAGGGTGAAATCTGTACGGTAGTTCATCCGTCTCAAGACTTTGTGGAGACGAGCATGGCAGACGTGATCAGAATTCAGGACCGAAAGGTTCGCGTACCGCCGCGTAGACCGCCGGCCATATCGGGCGGGGCCAAAGTGCTTCTGTTTACCGGTATCCGCTACGAACGCCTCGACCGCGACCCGCAGCCGACGGCACCCGATGGACGCCGGATCAAGAAGCAGTAACGTTCGATTTCCCGCATCGGCGGCCGGTTACGACCGGGCGCGCGTCCTTGGCCCGAAACCTCAGGGTCCTTCACCATAATTCCTGCACTGAACGTAGTCTTTGCGTTGGCTGTCTGCCGCGCGCAACCGCGACAGCGCGGTCAGATGCCTTCACGTCCGAAGCATCTAAAGCGCCGTGCGTTCAAATGAACGCACTAAGGTCGCTCTAGCACTTTGTTTCTAGAGCATCTTTCCGCTTCAAGTGATTCCACTTGAAAGCGGGATACTCTAGCGCCGAAATGGCTCGCAGCTTGATTCCGCAAGGAAATTGCGGACCTGCTCCTCGAAACTGTCGACTGGCGCCATCGCTCTCAAAACGGCGTAGCCGTCCTGTTCCTTCATCTCCACCATGATCGATTGTGCCAGTGCCTCCGGCGGAGACTTGCGCAGTTCTACCAGCTGAATCGGCGTCGCGACGACAAGATCGAGCTTGCCGTTGACCGCCGTGTGGTCGTTCATGCTGAAGACTTCGTTCGAATTGCTGTCGAAGACCGCGAGCGACCAGAACGGCACGCTGCCGCTGGCGAGGAAGCGCGCCGGCCCGTCCGAGATCGAGAAGCTGCAAACGGCCGCCCTGAGATAGGGATCGTCATTGGCAAGGCCGGTCGACCCCGGCGTGCTCGTCAGCGCGAAGAAACTGTCCATCTCGAGCAGCCCCAGCACGCGGGTATAGGCGTCGCGGCCGGTAAATTGCGGCAGCGACAGGATGATGATGATGTGCAGCAGGGCGGCGCCTACGAGGCCGAGGACCGTGGCGAAGAGAACCTTACGCATCGCCGCACCCGGTCTTGGTGATAACAGGCATGGCGAGGTCGATCAGGCCCGAGGAACCTGCAGTCGGCGTGTCGAGCAGCGTCAGGACCAGCCGGAAGGTCCCCGCATGGCGCACGGCCAGCCAATTGTCCGGCTGGGCGTTCGGCGACACATGGATAGTGAAATTGCTGTTTTCGCTACGCAGCACCATCCAGGAATTGAGGGCCGAGGGCAGGTCGGAGCCGGGACGCAACGGCAGGCCGTCGGCATTCGCGGCATAAAGCGTCCAGAAGCGAGCCTGCGGCGTCAGCCCCGTGACGTCATAGGAGCAGGTCGCCTGGAGCTTCTGGCCCTTGTCGTCGGTCTGGGCGCTGAACATCAATCCTTCGGCGCCACCGTACAGAAGTTCGCCCGCGCGCGCCCGGTGCGCCTTGGCATAGGGATCGGCATTGATCGTCTGCGCTTCCGGAAAAGCAACCCACGGGCCGATCGCGATCGAGCCGAAACCGACGGTCGCCTTCAGCGCCCATACGGCCGAGGCAATGCCGCCGCCGAAGGCGATGGCAAGAGCGAGGGCGACGAGGAAGGGGATTCGAAACAAGGGCGGCTCTATCGGAAATCGTTCGGCGGCGGGGCAACATGGGGTTGCCTCCATATCTCGCCGAAATTGGCGCCCGGCGCAACGGCGACTGACGGGGCGCGCGCGGCCTCACGATGAGATGGATGCCGCGGGCCTGGCCGGGAGACTTTAGTTGCTGGCGGCATTGGGGTCCGTCTGTCCGGAGCGTTTTTCTTCGGCAGCGCCGAGGGCGGCGAGCCTGCCGCCGGCCTTTTCTGGCGCTTTCAGTGCTGGGGCCTTTTCGAAGGTCTCGCCGATCGTGCGCAGCAGGCGGGTGACCTCGGCCGACAACGAGCGCGGGCGGACGAGTGGCGGCAGGGCGTTCTCGTCCGGCTTGGCCGTCGCGACCTCTGGCTGCTTCGCCGGCGCCGTCGGGGCGGTGACGCCGGGGATAGCGCGGTGCTCGATGCCTTGCTCGGCATAGTCCATTAGCCGCTTGAAGGTCATCGCCGGCAGGGAGCCGCCGGTCATGTTGTTGGTGGACGTGTAGTCGTCGTTGCCGAACCAGACGGCGGTCGTATAGTCGCCGGTGAAGCCGGCGAACCAGGCGTCGCGATAGGCCTGCGTCGTGCCTGTCTTGCCGCCGACGACAATGCCGTTGTCGAGCGCAGCCTTGCGCGCCGTGCCGATGATCGGAATCTGCGTCAGCATCGAATTCATCGATGTATTTGCGGTTTCCGAAAGCACGCGCCGCGCCGGCGGTTCGTCACGCCCGAAGTCGTAAAGAATGTCGCCGTCATAGTTGAGAATCTGGCTGATCCCGTGGCGGCGCGACTGCATGCCGCCGGCCGGAAACACGGCATAGGCGGTCGCCTGATCGAGCACTGTCACTTCGGAGGTACCGAGCGGCATCGTCTTGTCGGTGCGCAGCGGTGTTTCGATGCCCATTGCCTTGGCGGTCTGAGCGATCAGATCGGTGCCGAGCTTGTCCTTGGCGAGGCGCACGGGGATGGTGTTGATCGACTTGGCGATCGCCGTCAGGATGGTGATACGCCCGGCATAGCTGCGGCCGTAGTTCTGTGGTGACCAGCCGCGCCAAGTGATCGGTGCGTCGACGACGACCGTTTCCGGCGTCATGCCTTTTTCCATCGCCGCTGCGTAGGTGTAGACCTTGAAGGAAGAGCCTGGCTGGCGCAACGCGCGGGTCGCCCGGTTGAACTGGCTCTCGCCATAGTCGCGGCCGCCGACCATGGCCCGCAACGCGCCGCCATTTTCGATCATCACGAGCGCGCCCTGCTTCACATGGAAGCTCTCTCCATATTGGCGCAGGCTCGATTCGACCGAGTCCTCGGCAGCGTTCTGCAGGCCCATGTCGATCGTGGTGCGCACGATCAGCGAGTGCTGCGCGAAGGGACGGGCGATGCGCTGGACTTCGTCAAAGGCCCAATCGAGGAAGAAGTCGGGTGCCTTCACCTGGGCGCGATCGATCACGGTTGCGGGAGTGAGCCGCGCCGCAATCACCTGGCCTTCCGTCATCAGCCCGCCCTGGACGAGGTTGCTCAGAACCTCGTTGGCGCGTCCGCGCGCGGCCGGCAGGTTGACGTGCGGCGCGTAACGGGCCGGCGCCTTGAAGAGGCCGGCCAGCATGGCCGATTCCGCCAGGCTGACATCGGTGATCGACTTGCCGAAATAGAACTGCGCTGCCGCTGCCGCGCCGAAGGTGCCGCCGCCCATATAGGCGCGGTCGAGATAGAGCCTTAGGATTTCCTTCTTCGAAAGGTTGCATTCGAGCCAGACGGCAAGGAAGGCTTCCTTGATCTTGCGCTCGATCGTGCGTTCGTTGGTGAGGAACAGGTTCTTGGCGAGCTGCTGGGTCAGTGTCGAGCCGCCCTGGACGACACCGCCGGCGCGGGCATTCTCGGTCATCGCCCGGGCAAGGCCGAGGAAGTCGATGCCCCAATGGTCGAAGAAGCGGCGATCTTCGGTCGCCAGCACCGCCTTGATCAGATGGTCAGGCAGTTCGTCGATCGGCACGGAATCTTCGTGAATGATGCCGCGGTGGCCGATTTCATTGCCGTAGCGGTCGAGGAAGGTGACGGCGAAATCGCTCTGGGCGCGCCAGTTTCCCTTGGTTTCCTCGAAGGCGGGAAGCGCGAGCGCCAGCATCAGCACGGAGCCGACGGTGCCCCAGTTCATGCCTTCGCCGAGCACCTCGAAGACGACCTTTTTCCAGCCTGTGACGCGGAAACGGCGGAAGAAGATGGTGGTATCTTCCCACCATTGCGACAGCTTGAAGCCGGCATTCCAGACCGTGGAATCGATCCAGGAGTCGACCCTGAGAAAGATGTGCCGTTTTTTCGGCCGGTTATCGTCTTTCCTCGGTTCCCGCACGTCTCAACGTCCTGAAGGCTTTGTGGCATCACGCCGGCGCCGGGCAATATTTGCACGACGTCAAATTCCAATCTACTTGCATATCGCGCCGCCGGCCTTAAAAAACCGGCAATTTTCTGCGAAATTTCTGTATCGCGGGCTATTTGACGAAAGTGTGATGACGATGGGCGAAATGCCTTTCTGGAAGGCGAAAAGCCTTGAGGACATGACCAATACGGAGTGGGAAAGCCTTTGCGACGGCTGCGGGCTCTGTTGTCTGAACAAGCTGGAGGATTGGGATACCGGCGAGATCGCCTGGACCTCGATCCGTTGCACCTTGCTCGATGGCGAGAGCTGTCGTTGCAAGGACTATGAAAACCGGCAGGCGACGGTGCCCGATTGCATCCAACTGACACCCAAGGCCGTGCGCGAGATTACCTGGCTGCCGCCGACGTGCGGTTACCGCCTCGTTGCCGAGGGGCGCGATCTCTATTGGTGGCACCCGCTGGTTTCAGGCGACCCGGACACGGTTCATGCTGCAGGCATTTCGGTGCGTGGCCGCACCGTCGCCGAGGATGGCATCGATATCGAAGACTATGAAGATTATCTCGTCACCTGGCCGCTGGAAGTGGGACAGGAAAGCGTGGATTGAGAGGGGACCGGCCGGCGCTTCGCAATCGCCCTGAGAGCGGAGCGCTTTGCATTCCGGCGAGGCGGCTATCCGCTTTTCGAGCCAGCGTAATGCGCGTCGCGATCTTTCAGATTCGCGCCTTGCGCTTTAAGTTTTTGATATTTCGCATGTCGTTATCGCAAAACCGCTGCCCACTTTTGCGTGACAGGCTTTAATGGCTGCCACCGTTCTTCTTGACGAGGTTTTTCGGCGCGACGTTACGCCAGGCGGTTTCCATCGACTGGCGGACGAGACCTTCGTCCGCTTCGACGAAGTAGAATGAGGTCCAGCCGCGGTCTCCCCAGCCGCCGGGCACGGCAGCGCAGACCCCGGGCTCCATTTCCAGAAGCATGCGCTGCTGGTCAGGCGTGAATTTGAAGACCGCGCGACCCGCTTCCGGCAAGCTCATAAAAATGCGCTTTCCCACCCGGAAGTCCCGTGTGCCGAAATGCGCGTTTTCTTCCGTTCCCGGCAAGCTTAGCGCGAGTTTTTCGATCTCTTCGGTTAGCATTCGGGAAGAGTAACATGGTTTTTCCGAATGGCCAAAAGGCTGAAAATCGCCACAAAAATCGAAGGGCCGCAGCATTTGCCACGGCGCCTATCCGTTCGCGCGGCGACGGAACACGCGGCATTGCAGGACGTGTTTCATCCCGACCCGAAGGTTCAACTCCGTGTTGCGTCTTCTCTATGTTGGGAGGGTCATGGCGCGCGACAATCGATGCGCCGTTGACAGGCGTTACTCAGCCGGTTGGATCGGCTTCGGGGTGCTTTCGCCGGCAGCGCGCATGGCGCGCCATTCGTTTTCGAAACGGTCGAGCAGCGATTGCGGTACTTTGGACTGCTGAGATGCGGGCTGGTTGTTGGCGAGCGTCTGCATCCGATCCTCCCGGGCCTATGACGGTTTCATGACGTTTGATGCGGCGGACAATTTCATATCGTAAAGACTTTGTAAATCAGTGGCTTAAATCATTTAAACGATTGAAAAATATTTAAATCGATTAATTTTTCGTTGATCCACAGCCGTCCGTCAATTCACAGATGTGGTAGTTCAGATGCGACTAAATTGGCTGTTCTTTTGAAGTAATTTTGCGAACGTCTATTCTTTGTACGCGAACGCCAAGCTTCACGTATTCAGGCACGAATAGGATGTGCCGAACGTCGGCACGCTTGCGCGCTAGGGGGCGAAAACCATCGCTATGAAATCGAAGGGTGTCAGTGGCTTAGCCTGGCTGCCGGAATCGGGCTGCGATCGACTTGACTCAACCTCGCAGGGTGTTGACTCAGTTTTCGAACGATCGCCGCCAAGGGATTCAAAGGAATCGGGAATCGCTTCCTGCTTGATGTGCTGTCTCAGTGTTCGGGCTATGGCGGATGCCCTGGCCATCGCGACGCGCGAGCCTATGACGACGTCTGAAGTCTAGCGAAACATACTTAACAAAAGGCTGCCACGACCAAGGCCGGTGAGCTTCAAGCTCTGTTCTCCCAGCAGCCGCGCAGATGAAACTGTCGCATGAAGTGGCTATCGCTTGCCGAACGAGGGCCTTGGCCCGGGTTCCGTCAGGGATGGAATCGCTGCAATCTAGGGTCGGAATTCCAGCTGAGTCTGTGGGTTTTCCAATGGGTTCCTGGTGGCTCGGAAGGCCGACATTCATTTGCCATTCAGCCTCATTCGGTTATTGCTTCTGCCATGATGCTTCCCAAGTCGAAAGTGCGTTCATGTCTTCACCAGTGATCATAGCCGCGCTTGCTGCAGGCCTCGCGGGCTTCAGCCCGCCTGCGATCAACGTGCCGTCGGATAATGTCGTCCGTGTGGCCGGCGATTGCAGCGCGGCCGCTGCACAGGTGGTCGCCGACACCGGCGGCGAGTTGTTGTCGGCACAACCGACGTCCGATGGCCAGTGCGTGATCACGGTGCTCGTTCCCGGTAACGGTGGGCGACCGAAAAAGGTGACCGTCAAGGTGCCGATGTAAGCGATCCCTGCAGTACCGTGCGTCTTGTCCGATGCGAAAAGGTCGCTGCAGTGCTTTGAATGCCTGCATGTTTCTGTCCTTAAATCGGCTAGGATTTAGCGAAACAAGCAGCGGGGATGGCCGCGAGAGGAAGTAGAGGCGAATGCGCATTCTGATTGTCGAGGACGACGCCAACCTGAACCGGCAGCTCGCCGAAGTGCTGAAGGAGGCCGGCTA
This sequence comes from Ensifer sp. Root278, assembly GCF_001429285.1. GTDB lineage: Bacteria > Pseudomonadota > Alphaproteobacteria > Rhizobiales > Rhizobiaceae > Ensifer. The sequence goes on along the minus strand of NZ_LMJJ01000012.1, from coordinate 26,427 downwards.
TGTCGTCGATCAGGCCTATGACGGCGAGGAGGGGCACTATCTCGGCGACGCCGAGCCCTACGATGCCGTGATCCTCGATATCGGCCTGCCGGAGATGGATGGCATCACGGTTCTGGAGAAGTGGCGCGGCGATGGCAAGACCATGCCGGTGCTGATCCTGACGGCGCGCGATCGCTGGAGCGACAAGGTCGCGGGCATCGATGCCGGCGCCGACGACTATGTTGCCAAGCCCTTTCATGTCGAAGAGGTTCTCGCTCGCATCCGCGCCCTGATCCGTCGTGCTGCCGGCCATGCAAGCTCGGAGATCGTCTGCGGCCCGGTGCGCCTCGATACCAAGGGTTCCAAGGCAACCGTCGATGGCGTGGCCCTCAAGCTGACGTCGCACGAGTTCCGGCTGCTTTCCTATCTCATGCACCACATGGGCCAGGTCGTTTCGCGCACGGAACTGGTCGAGCATATGTACGACCAGGATTTTGACCGCGATTCCAATACGATCGAAGTGTTCATCGGCCGGCTGCGCAAGAAGATCGGTAACGACCTGATCGAAACGGTGCGCGGTCTCGGATACCGAATGCAAGCGCCGGGCAATGGCAATTAGATCGCTCACAGCCCGCGTATTGGCGGTTTCCACCGTCTGGGCGGTCGTCGCCCTGGTCGTGATCGGCGTGGTCATTTCCGAACTCTATCGGCAGGGCTCCGAGCGCGGCTTCAAGGACCTCTTGCGCGCGCAGCTTTTCAATGTCGTCAATTCGATTTCGGTCAACGAGAAGACGGTCCTCTCTGGAAGCCCGCAGCTCGGCGATCTCCGCTTTTCGCAGCCGCAGACCGGCTGGTACTGGATCGTCGATCCGATCGGCGAATTCGACACACCGCCCTTGATCTCGACGTCACTCGGCAACGGCAAGCTGCCGATCGCCAGCGTCGATGAGGTTCCGTTCGACACCGGCTACGTCCGGTTCTACACCACCAAGGATCCGTTCGGCAACGAGGTCGAGGTTTCCGAGACAGAGGTCGTGCTCGACATTCAAGGCCACACCGCGCGTTTTCGCGTGGCCGGAAACCGCGACGTGCTTGAAGCCGACATCAATCGCTTCACCCGCAACCTGACCATCGCGCTCTCCATCTTCGGTCTCGGCGGTCTCGGGGTGAACGCGCTGACCATCCTCTTCGGCCTGCGTCCGCTCGATCAAGTCCGTCGCTCGCTGGAGAAGATCCGCACCGGCGAAAGCGAGAGGCTCGATGGAGCCTTCCCGCGCGAAATCCAGCCGCTTGCCAACGAAGTCAACGCCTTGATCGACAGCAACCGCCGCATCGTCGAGCGTGCGCGCATGCAAGTCGGCAACCTCGCGCATTCCTTGAAGACCCCGATCGCCGTGCTCCTCAACGAGGCCCGCGTGCTGGATGCGTCGCACGGCGAACTGGTGCGCAGCCAAGTCGATGCGATGCAGATGCAGGTTCAGTCCTATCTCAGCCGCGCGCGGATCGCGGCGCAGCGGGAATCCGTCCTGGCGAGGACCGAGGCGCAGCCGGCGCTCGAACGCCTGGTTCGGGTGATGCGCAAGCTCAACCCGGAAAAGCAGGTCCATCTGTCAATCAACCCGCCGGGATTGGTGCTCGCGATGGAGTTGCAGGACGTCGAGGAAACCGTTGGCAACCTGCTTGAAAATGCCGCCCGCCACGCCCGTGGCGAGGTGTGGCTGAACGTCCGGCCGGCGCCGGTCGAGCTGCATGCGAAGGAACCCGGGAGGCAGTGGATCGTGCTCGACATCGATGATGACGGCCCGGGGCTCAATCCCGACCAGATTGCGCTGGCGATGAAGCGCGGCAAGCGGCTTGACGAAAGCAAGCCTGGAACCGGGCTCGGGCTTTCGATCGTCAGCGAGATCGTGCGGGAGTATCAAGGCACCATTACGCTGTCGCGACGGGACGAAGGGGGCTTGCGCGCGCAGCTCCTGTTGCCGGCCGCGGCCTAGTGCAAGATGAGGAAGGGCGTGCGCGGTTTCGTGATCTAGGTGTCACACCCGTGCTCGAAAATGTCACATCGGCAGGGCGCGCCGTTGCCTCGGCAGGCGGGGAATGCCAAAAGAAAATCAAGGACAAGTCGTCATTTGACCCGAATGCGTGGGGTTCTTGAATGCGGCTTCGGATAGGGATGATTGAGTGTCGCGGATCATGAGGAACCAGGCAGAAATGACACGGACTTTTGTCGTTGGCGGTAGGATCGTGGTGATCGCGTCGGCCGTGGCTCTTGCCGGTTGCGGCTCCACCTCGGGCGGCAAGGGTGCTGTCGCTGGCCTCGGTTCGACCGCGACCCGCGCTGTCTCCTCGACAACCTACATCGCTGCGCTTCAGGGCGGCGTGATCGGTCGCCTTGCCGATCTCGATATCGGTACGTCCGACCGCCAGCGGGCGCTTGAGGCGGAGTATCGCGCACTCGAGGCGGCACCGGGTGGCCAGCCTGTGACCTGGAACGGACGCGGCGTCAGCGGCTCCGTCGTTGCGGCCGCTCCCTATCAGGTCGGATCGCAGAATTGCCGCCAGTACAGCCATACCGTCACGGTCAAGACCCAGGCGAAGACGGCCCGGGGTGCCGCGTGCCGCAATCCCGACGGCAGCTGGACGCCGCTGACCTGAGCGCAGCTTCTCTGAGGCGTCCGAGCGTTGTCAGGGACGGGCTTGGCCGGCCGTTGCGGCGAAACGCCTCAAATCTCCGTCATGACGGGTTTTCGAGTTGGAATGGCATGGGCCTCATAGTATTGAGCGTCCATGTTGTTCTGGATCCTCGTCGCCACTTTGACGGCGGCCGTCGCCGCCGTGCTGATCCTCCCGCTGATGCGGGCAGGGGAAGCCCCATCGTCTCCCCACAGCCATGACATCGAGGTCTATCGCGACCAGCTCGACGAACTGAAGCGCGATCAGGACAGCGGTCTGATCGGCAGCGACGATGCCGAGCTTGCGCGCGCCGAAGTGGCGCGCCGACTGCTGGCAGCCGGCGACAGCGATCGCGCTGTGGCGACGGCCGTTTCGCCGCGGCGCGGGGCCAATCGTCTGGCCCAGGTATTCGTGCTCCTCTGTCTTCCCGCGGTTGGGCTCTGTCTTTATTTGCTGACCGGCAGCCCGGGCGTGCCGGCGCAGCCGCTTGCCGCTCGTCTTGCCGATCCCAACGGCGACATCAATGTCCTGATCGCCAAGGCAGAAAACCACCTTGCGGTGAACCCGAACGACGGCGCCGGTTGGGATCTGCTCGCACCGATCTACATGCGCAACGGCCGCATTGAGGAAGCGGTTGACGCCTATGACCGGGCGATCCGCTTGCTGGGGCCGACGCCGGCGCGTCTCGGCGGATACGCGGAGGCGCTCGTTGTGCAATCCGACGGCCTCGTGACGACGAAGGCGCAGGAGGCGCTCCGGCAGGCACTGACGCTCGACCCCAATGATCCGCGCTCGGAATTCTACCTTGCCCTCGGTCTCAAGCAGGAAGGCAAGAAGGAGGAGGCGCTGACTGCCTTCAACAGGCTGGTCGCGACGTCGCCTGCGGACGCGCCATGGCTGCCGCTGGTCAAGCAGCATGTGGCAGAGCTGACGGGCGCCGGCACCAGCAGCGCTGCCGCACCTGGCAATCCGAACGCCGAGGATGTCGCTGCCGCCGAGAGCATGAGCTCCGGCGATCGTCAGGAAATGATCCGCGGCATGGTCGAAAGCCTCGAAAGCCGCCTCAAGGAAAATCCAGATAACCTCGAAGGCTGGGCGCGACTGATCCGCTCCCATGTTGTCCTTGATCAACGAGACAAGGCCGCGGCAGCGCTAAAGGAGGGCCTGAAGACCTTCCCGGCCGATGGCGACGGGGGCAAACAGCTCCTGACGCTTGCTCGTGAACTCGGGATTGCGACCGATGGAGTGACGCAATGACGCGCAAACAAAAAAGACTGGCGATCATCGGCGGCGGCGTCGGCTTCCTGGTTCTCGCAGCCTTTCTTGTCATGTTCGCCTTCAGCCAGGCGATCGCCTATTTCTACGTGCCGAGCGATCTCGCCAAGGCGAACGTCTCTCCGGGTACGCGCATCCGCCTCGGCGGTGTGGTTGAAGGGGGGTCGGTGAAACGCGGCGACAGCAAGACGGTCACCTTTACCGTCACCGATACGCTTGCCGGCGTGCCGGTAACCTACACGGGCATCCTGCCCGACCTGTTCCGCGAAGGGCAGGGCGTGGTGACGGAGGGAGCCTTCGTTCAAGGGAGTTCCGTCTTCGTGGCGGATACGGTTCTCGCCAAGCATGACGAGACCTATATGCCGAAGGACGTCGCCGACCGCTTGAAGGCCCAGGGCGTTGAGCTCAGCGGGAAGGAAACCATTAAATGATCATCGAGCTCGGACACTACGCGCTGGTCCTGGCATTGGCGACCGCGGTCATCCAGGCCGCTTTGCCGATCCTCGGAGCACGGCTGAACGATCGCGGCTTGATGGAACTGGCGTCAAGCGCAGCGGTCGCCTGTTTTCTGCTGGTCGCTTTCGCTTTCGTTGTGCTCACCTTCGCCTATGTGACCTCGGACTTCTCGGTTCGCAACGTCTGGGAAAACTCCCATTCCCTGAAGCCGCTGATCTACAAGATCTCGGGTGTGTGGGGGAACCACGAGGGATCGATGCTGCTGTGGCTGCTGATCCTGACGTTCTTCTCGGCACTGGTCGCAGCCTTCGGGCGCAACCTGCCGGAAACGCTGAAGGCGAATGTGCTTGCGGTCCAGGCCTGGATCGCGATGGCCTTTGCGCTCTTCATTTTGCTGACGTCCAATCCGTTTGCGCGGTTGATCCCGGCGCCGGGTGAAGGCAAGGACCTGAACCCGATCCTCCAGGATGTCGGCCTCGCCATTCATCCGCCGCTGCTCTACCTCGGTTATGTCGGCTTCTCCGTCTGCTTCTCCTTCGCGATCGCGGCATTGATCGAGGGCCGCATCGATGCCGCCTGGGCGCGCTGGGTGCGCCCGTGGACGCTTGCCGCTTGGACGTTCCTTACTGCCGGCATTTCCATGGGCTCCTACTGGGCCTACTACGAGCTTGGCTGGGGCGGCTGGTGGTTCTGGGACCCGGTGGAAAACGCGTCCTTCATGCCCTGGCTCGCGGGCACGGCGCTGCTGCATTCGGCCCTGGTCATGGAGAAGCGCGAAGCGCTGAAGATCTGGACCGTGCTGCTCGCGATCATGACCTTCTCGCTGTCGCTGCTCGGCACCTTCCTCGTGCGTTCAGGCGTGCTGACCTCGGTTCATGCCTTCGCCACGGATCCGACCCGCGGCATCTTCATTCTCGCCATCCTCGTCTTCTTCATCGGCGGCGCCTTCACACTCTTCGCCTTGCGCGCCTCGCACCTGAAAGCCGGCGGCATCTTCGCGCCGATTTCGCGCGAGGGCGCGCTGGTCTTCAACAACCTGATCCTGACGACGGCGACCGCAACGGTTTTGACCGGCACGCTTTATCCGCTGGTGCTGGAGGCGCTCACCGGCGACAAGATCTCCGTCGGTCCGCCGTTCTTCAACATGACCTTCGGTCTCTTGATGCTGCCGCTGCTCTTCGCCGTGCCGTTCGGACCATTGCTCGCCTGGAAGCGCGGTGACCTCGTCGGCGTCGCCCAGCGGCTCTTCGCTGCGGTTGCGATCGGTCTCGTCTTCGGTACTGGCTACTATTACGCAATGAATGGCGGCCCGGTCCTGGCGGTCTTCGGCATCGCTCTTGGCGTCTATCTGATCGCCGGTTCCCTGACGGATCTCGCGTTGCGCTCCGGTCTCGGCAAGGTCGCGGGCAACGTTGCCTGGCGGCGCTTCACCGGCCTGCCGCGCTCCGCCTTCGGCACGGCGCTTGCCCATATCGGTCTCGGCGTCACCCTGATCGGCATCGTCGCCGTCACGGCGTTCGAAACCGAGACCGTGGTCGAGATGAAGCCCGGCATGACGGTCGATGCCGGTGACTACACCATGCGCTTCGATGGCATGCGCAACGGCAGCGGCCCGAACTACACCGAAGAATCCGGTCACTTTACCATCAGCCGCGGCGGCGCTGCCGTGTCCGAAGTCTGGTCGTCGAAGCGTCTTTATCAGGCGCGCCGCATGCCGACGACGGAGGCCGGCATCCGCACCTTCGGCCTCAGCCAGCTCTATGTTTCGCTCGGTGACCAGATCAGCGAAGGCGGTATCGTCGTGCGCATCTGGTGGAAGCCGATGATCCTCTGCATCTGGGGCGGGACCCTGTTCATGATAGCCGGTGGTTTCGTGTCCTTGAGCGACCGTCGCCTGCGCGTCGGCGCGCCGGCCCGGGCGAAGCGGCCGAAGACAGTACCAGTGGGAGCTGCCGAATGACCCGTCTGCTGCTGGCGCTTCTGCTGCTCCTCTCGCCTGTTGGCTCGGCCCTCGCGGTCAATCCGGACGAAGTGCTCGCCGATCCCGCGCTGGAAGCGCGGGCGCGGGCGATCTCGGCCGAGCTCCGCTGCATGGTCTGCCAGAACCAGTCGATCGACGATTCCAATGCGGAGCTTGCCAAGGACCTGCGGGTGCTTGTGCGCGAGCGCCTGGCCAATGGCGACAGCGATGAAGCGGTGATCGATTATGTCGTGTCCCGTTACGGCGAATTCGTGCTGCTGAAGCCGCGCTTCGAGACAAAGACGCTGATCCTGTGGGGCATGCCCGCGACCCTGCTGCTCGTCGGGGCGATCACCCTTGTCATTGCGGCCCGCCGGCGCGGCGCCCAGGCAAAGGGAACGCCGCTTTCCGAGGATGAAAAGGAAAAGCTGAAGAAGCTGCTTCAGCCCTGACGTCTGTCAAAAGCGACGTGGCGCAATTTGCCGCTTCGCGCTCCTCGTCTCCAGGCCAACATGTTGAAACCGTTGGGGATCTCTCCGGTTGGAGAGCGGAGCCATTTGTGATGGCCCACGCTTTGGAACGGGCTTGAGCAGTGTCCCTCTTCGCTGTCGCCGAACATTACCAAAAATTCATTTTCCGGACAGAACTCAGTAAGGTCCCATCCGTTACATCTTTCGTCATCGGCTAGACTTCCAGTCAGCCAAACGAGCCCGCCTCTCCCTGAAGGCGGACATCGCAACCAGGTTTCGATGCAGCCGCTGAGGCCGCATCAGGAAGAGAAAAGGCAAAACGGATGATTACGACCAAATCCCTGCGTCCCTCCCTCAAGACCGTTCTGAAGGCCTCGACGGTTGCCGGCCTTGCCGCCGTCATGCTGACCTCCGGCCTGCCGGCGCGCGTCTCCCAGTCCTTTGCGGAAGCGGTGAAGGTGGAAGCACCGTCGGTGCCGAGCTTTGCCAATGTCGTCGAGGCGGTTTCGCCGGCCGTCGTTTCGGTCCGCGTCCAGTCGCGCGTCAATCCGGTTTCCGAAGAGGGCAACAACTTCACCTTCGATTTCAACGGTCGCGGCTTCGACGACCTGCCGGATGATCACCCGCTGAAGCGCTTCTTCAAGGAATTCGGCCCGCGCGGCGATGACCGTGCCGAGCGCGGTGGCCCGGGTCGCCGTGGCCCGCATGGCGAAGGTCGCCTGCGTCCGACGTCCCAGGGTTCGGGCTTCTTCATCTCCGAAGACGGCTACCTGGTCACCAACAACCACGTCGTTTCCGACGGCGCGGCCTTCACCGTCATCCTCAATGACGGCACCGAACTTGATGCCAAGCTGATCGGCAAGGACAGCCGTACCGACCTCGCCGTGCTCAAGGTCGACGACAAGCGCAAGTTCACCTATGTCAGCTGGGCTGACGACAGCAAGGTCCGCGTCGGCGATTGGGTCGTCGCTGTCGGCAATCCGTTCGGCCTCGGCGGCACCGTGACCTCGGGCATCATCTCGGCCCGTGGCCGCGACATCGGCTCCGGCCCCTATGACGACTACCTGCAGGTCGACGCGGCCGTGAACCGCGGCAACTCGGGCGGCCCGACCTTCAATCTCTCCGGTGAAGTGGTCGGCATCAACACCGCAATCTTCTCGCCGTCGGGCGGCAACGTCGGTATCGCCTTTGCTATCCCCGCAGCTACCGCCAAGGACGTCGTCGCCGACCTGATCAAGGATGGTTCGGTTTCCCGCGGCTGGCTGGGCGTGCAGATCCAGCCGGTGACCAAGGACATCGCCGAATCGCTCGGCCTGGCTGAGGCAAGCGGCGCGCTCGTCGTCGAGCCGCAGGCCGGCTCTCCCGGTGAAAAGGCTGGCATCAAGAAGGGCGATGTTGTCACCGCTCTGAATGGCGACACGGTCAAGGATCCGCGTGATCTTGCCCGCAAGGTGGCCGCAATCCGCCCGGGCACGACCGTCGACCTCGCGCTGTGGCGCAACGGCAAGTCCGAAAGCGTGAAGCTGGAAATCGGTACCTTGCCGAAGGATGACAAGGAAGCAGCCAAGAGCCAGGACGACCAGTCCGAAGAAACACAGCCTTCGAGCGAACAGGCGCTGGCTGACCTCGGTGTCACCGTCGTGCCGTCCGACGACGGCAAGGGCGTCACCATCGCCTCGGTCGATGAGGACTCTGATGCCAGCGACCGTGGCCTGAAGACGGGCGAGAAGATCGTCTCCGTGAACAATCAGGAGGTGAAGTCTGCCGACGATATCCTCAAGGTCATCAACGCTGCCAAGAAGGACGGCCGCAGCAAGGCGCTCTTCCAGATAGAGGCCGAGAACGGTAGCCGCTTCGTGGCCCTTCCGATCGATCAGGGCTGATCGCGGCAGTCAAATGATTGACCGGAGCGCCGCGATTTCCAAGTGATTTCGCGGCGCTCGTCGTTTGGAGCGGGATGAAGAAGGTGTGTGCGGTTTTCCACCCGCATCTCGCTCTCACTTACGAAAATCGATCACGATGATTTTGGGTCCATCCGACCGATGCTTCCGCGATCGAGGGCATTCGCCAATCCGGTTGTCTGGCCGGTTGTCGGAAAGCCGAAACCGGTTGAGACAGATAGGGGTCCGGGACTATGGTCGCGCGTATGAAGATTCTCATCATTGAAGACGATCTCGAGGCGGCAGCCTATCTGGCGAAAGCCTTCCGTGAAGCAGGCATCGTTTCCGATCACGCCAGCGACGGCGAGAGCGGCCTCTTCATGGCCAGCGAGAACAGCTACGATGTTCTCGTGGTCGATCGCATGCTGCCGCGCCGCGATGGCCTGTCTGTGATCACCGAACTCAGGCGCAAGGATATCCACACGCCGGTGCTGATCCTCTCGGCGCTCGGGCAGGTCGACGACCGTGTCACGGGCCTGCGCGCCGGCGGCGACGATTATCTCCCAAAGCCCTATGCCTTCAACGAGCTGCTGGCGCGTGTCGAGGTGCTCGGCCGCCGCAAGGGTACGCCCGAGCAGGACATGGTCTACCGCGTCGGCGATCTCGAACTCGACCGCCTGTCGCATTCCGTGCGCCGCCAGGGCAAGGAGATCCCGCTGCAGCCGCGCGAGTTTCGCTTGCTCGAATATCTCATGAAGAACGCCGGCCAGGTCGTCACCCGCACCATGCTGCTGGAAAACGTCTGGGACTATCATTTCGACCCGCAGACCAACGTCATCGACGTGCATGTGTCGCGGCTGCGCTCGAAGATCGAGAAGGACTTCGATGTACCTCTGCTGCGCACCGTGCGCGGCGCCGGCTACATGATCAAGGATGACCGGGCCCCCGCATGAGCAAGCTTCGCGTTCTCTTCAGAACGACCGCGGTTCGGCTTTCCGCCCTCTACCTCATCCTCTTTTCGCTCTGTGCGGCCTTCCTCGTCTTCTATGTCACCGGCATGTCGGAGCGGTTGCTGCAGCAGCAGACCCGCGATGCCGTGACCGCGGAAGTGGCGCAGATCGAGCAGGTCTACAATCGCGCCGGCATGAACGGTCTTCTGCGCTCGCTTGAACGCCGCGCGCGTCAGCCGGGCGCAAATCTCTATGTCATTGCCGGGCCGAGCGGCGAGATTCTTGCCGGCAACGTCGCAAGCCTCGAACCGGGACTGCTTGATAGCGAAGGCTGGACCGAACGTCCCTTCGCCTATCAGCGCTATACGGACGAGACGAAGAAGGACAGCCATGTGGCGCTCGCCCACGTGCTGGTGCTCGACAATGGTCTGCGCATTCTCGTCGGTCGCGATCTGCAGGAGCCGCAGAAGTTTCGCGCGCTGGTGCGTCAGGCGCTGATGGTGGCGCTCGGCGTCATGGGGCTCGGCGCGCTCGTCATCTGGTTCGGCATCGGTCGCAATGCCCTGAAGCGGATCGACCGCATGTCGGAGGCGAGCACCAAGATCATGGCCGGCGATCTCTCGCAGCGCCTGCCGATGAGCGGCTCCGGCGACGAATTCGACCGGCTGTCGGAATCGCTGAATGCCATGCTCGGCCGCATCGAGAAGTTGAACGAAGGTCTGCGCCAGGTCTCCGATAACATCGCCCATGACTTGAAGACACCGCTGACGCGCCTGCGCAACAAGGCGGAAGCCGCACTTGCCCGCAAGGGAACCAGCCAGCGCGGCGCGCTCGAGGAGATCATTGGCGAGTCCGATCAACTGATCCGGACCTTTAATGCGCTCTTGATGATTTCGCGGGTCGAGGCCGGCTCGTCCGCGGCCGAGATGAGCGAGGTCGACCTTTCTGAGATCGTTTCCGATTGCGTCGAATTGTACGAGCCCGTTGCAGAGGATGTCGGCTTGAAACTCGAAGCCGAGGTTATCAAGAACGTCGGGATATCGGGCAACCGCGAACTGATCGGACAGGCCCTCGGCAACCTCATCGACAACGCCATCAAATATGCTGACGGTGCGGACAATCCGCTGATCAAGGTCTCTCTGGAAAAGCGCGATGGGTATGTGCTGCTGTCTGTCGCCGATCATGGCCCTGGCATACCTGCAGCAATGCATGACGAGGTGGTGAAGCGCTTCGTTCGCCTGGATGAGAGCCGGTCCAAGCCGGGCACGGGCCTCGGCCTGTCGCTGGTGGAGGCGGTCATGGAGACGCATCACGGCTCGCTGCGTCTTGCCGATACCGAGCCCGCGGCCGGCGACGGTGGCAAGGGTCTGACCGTGCAAATGGTTTTCCCGATGGCTGCAACCTGATAGACCGGTTCCCGGAGAAGAGGCGGTATGAGGAATGTGTGCGCGGTTGTTCCGCCACACCGGCTGCAGCGGAAGGGAGAGGGCATGCAGGAACAGGTGCAGCAGTGCTGGGAGATCGAGACGGCGCCGATCCGTCCTGCAACCCAGGCCGACGCCAAGGCGGCGCTCTCGGTGCTGAAGGACATGGCCAAGGGTCATGACCAGATCGCAAGCCTGCTCGCTTCGGAGAGCCCGTTCAAGACATTCGTCGTCTCGGCCTTTGCGCTGTCGCACTTCCTGCGCGACACCGGTGCCAGCCGCCCGGCCATTCTCGAAGAACTTCTGTCCACTGATCTTACGACCTTCCTGACAGAACGGGTGCGGCGCGCCCGCGACGCCTGGAAGCCGAACGAGGGTGGCGCTGCTTTGCCCGACACGGAGATCATGGCGCGGCTGCGGAGAGCCAAACGCGAGCTTGCCTTCGCCGTGGCGCTTGCTGACCTCTCCCGGCATTTCGACGGCCGCGAAACCACGCGCTGGCTAAGCGAATTTGCCGGTGCTGCCGTGTCGGCGACGATAGATCACCTGCTGCTGAGCGCGCACGAGAGCGGCAAGCTGATCGTCAAGGACGTCGCCTACCCGAGTGTCGGTTCCGGCGTCGTCGTGCTCGGCATGGGCAAGCTCGGCGCCTTCGAGCTCAACTACTCCTCCGACATCGACCTCGTCGTCTTCTACGATCCGCAATCCGGCATCATCGTCGATCGCGATGATGCCTCGGAAACCTTCGGCCGCCTGCTGCGCCGCCTGATCCGCATCCTGCAGGAGCGCAGCGGCGACGGCTATGTTTTCCGAACCGACCTGCGCCTGCGGCCGGACCCGGGCTCGACGCCGCTCGCGATCCCGGTCGAAGCGGCGATGCTCTATTACGAGAGCAGGGGGCAGAACTGGGAACGGGCCGCCTTCATCAAGGCGCGGCCGGTGGCCGGTGATATCGAGGGCGGCGAGCGCTTCCTGCGCGAGCTGGTCCCCTTCGTCTTCCGCAAGTATCTCGACTATGCGGCGATCGCCGACATTCATTCGATCAAGCGGCAGATCCATGCGCACAAGGGGCATGGCGAGATCGCGGTCAAGGGGCACAACATCAAGCTTGGCCGTGGCGGCATCCGCGAGATCGAGTTCTTCGTGCAGACGCAGCAGTTGATCGCCGGCGGCCGCATGCCGGAGCTGCGCCAGCGGGCGACCGAGCCGATGCTGCGGGTCCTCGTCAAGGCCGGCTGGATCGACGAGGAGACAGCCGACGAACTTGTCGAGGCCTATTGGTTCCTGCGTGATGTGGAGCACCGGATCCAGATGGTGCGCGACGAGCAGACCCATGTCCTGCCCGAGACCGAGGCAGAGCTGAAGCGTATCGCCTATATGCTCGGCTTCGAGGACACGGCCGCTTTCTCCAAGGCGCTGTCGCGCGTGCTGAAAACCGTCGAGCGCCGCTATGCCCAGCTTTTCGAGCAGGAGGCCAAGCTCTCGACCGAGACCGGCAACCTCGTCTTCACTGGCCAGCGCGACGACCCCGATACGCTGGAGACATTGCGAAAGCTCGGCTTCCAGCGGCCGTCGGACATCTCCCATACGATCCGCACCTGGCATTACGGCCGCTACCGTGCGACGCAATCGGTGGAAGCGCGCGAACGGCTGACCGAGCTGACGCCGGAGCTTCTGCGCGTCTTCGGCGAAAGCCGCCGGGCCGACGAAGCGTTGCTGCGGTTCGATAATTTCATTTCCGGCCTGCCGGCGGGCATCCAGCTCTTTTCGCTGCTCGGCAACAATCCGGGCCTACTGTCACTGATCGTCAACGTCATGTCGTCGGCGCCGCGGCTTGCCGAAATCATCGCCGCGCGTCCCCATGTTTTCGACGGCATGCTCGATCCGGGCCTGCTCGCCGAACTGCCGACCCGGGACTACCTCGCGCCGCGCATCGCCAATTTCGTCGGCGGCGCGCGGCACTATGAGGAGGTGCTCGACCGCCTGCGCATCATCGCTGCCGAGCAGCGCTTCCTGATCGGCATCCGGCTTTTGACCGGCGCCATATCGGGTGCCCAGGCGGGCCGCGCCTTTACCGATCTCGCCGACCTGATCATCGCCGCGGCGGTGAAGGCGGTGCAGGACGAAGTCCGCTCCGTGCACGGCGATTTCCCCGGCGGCCGCATCGCCGTTGTCGGTATGGGAAAGCTCGGCAGCCACGAGCTGACCGCGGGCTCGGACGTCGACCTGATCCTGCTCTATGACTACGATGAGGCGGCAACCGAGTCCGACGGCACCAAGCCGCTCGACCCGACGCGCTATTTCACGAGGGTGACGCAGCGCCTGATCGCGGCACTTTCCGCGCCGACCGCCGAAGGCATTCTCTACGAGGTCGACATGCGGCTTCGTCCGTCCGGCAACAAGGGGCCGGTCGCGACCAGGATCAACGCCTTCGCCAAATACCAGCGCGAAGAGGCCTGGACTTGGGAGCATCTGGCTCTGACCCGGGCGCGCTGCATCTGTGGCGACGACAAGCTGATTGCCGAGGCCAATGCGATCTTCGCCGAAATCCTCGGCCGCAAGCGCGATGTTGCCAAGGTGAGTGCCGACGTGATCTCCATGCGCGAGATGATCGATAGTGAGAAGCCGCCGAGCGACATTTGGGATTTCAAGCTGATCCCGGGCGGTCTCGTCGATATCGAATTTATCAGCCAGTACCTGGCGCTCGTCGCGCCGGCGAATGGCGTTCAGCCGCTGACTGCCGGCACCAATACCGGCGATGCGCTGAAGCTGCTCGGCGACGCCTTGATGAACCCAAACGATCTCGATGTCGCCCTGGAGGCGCTGCATCTCTTTACCGAGTTGTCGCAGATCGTGCGGCTGTGCATTGAGGGAGAGTTCGAGCCGAAGGAGGCGCCGGCCGGGCTGATCGATCTCGTCTGCCGGGCAGGGGACTATCCGGACCTGAAAACCTTGGAGGCAGACATCCGCCGCCTGTCGAAGGCGGTGCGGCGCGTTTTCCAATCGGTGGTTTCAGGCTGAGCGTCGTTCACTGACGCGTTAAATCATCGCGATCAATATGCTGAGCGGGATGCGAGCGGAAACCGTTCGCACTTCTCCTGATCCCGCTTCAGGCGCGGTCGGGGATTCTAACCGAGATGATGGTGCCGACGTTTTCCGTCGAGTGTATTTTCATGCTGCCGCCGTGCAGGCGGGTGAGTGAGCGCGAGATCGCGAGCCCGAGGCCCGATCCGCCCTTGCTCTTGGCGTATTGGCTCTGCACCTGTTCGAAAGGCTGGCCGATCTTCTGAAGGGCGTCGCGCGGAATGCCGATGCCGGAATCGGCGATCGTCAGTGTCACGGCGCCGGTCACCTTGCGCGCTCGAAGCGAAATGCGCCCGCCATTGTTGGTGAACTTGACGGCGTTCGAAAGCAGGTTGAGCAGCACCTGCTTCATGGCGCGTCGATCGGCGACCATGGTGAGGCCCGACGAGATCTGTTGCACCACACGGATGTTCTTCTGCTCCGCCGGGATTGTCGTGAAGCGCAGCGTCTCTTCAATCAACGGCGCCAGATCGATCCTCTCGCGGCTGATGCGCATGTGCCCGGCCTCGATCTTCGACATGTCCAGGATGTCGTTGATGACGTTCAAGAGGTGCTTGCCGCTCTCGTGGATGTCACGCGAGTATTCGTTGTATTTCTCCGAGCCGAGCGGCCCGAACATCTGGTTCTGCAGGATCTCCGAGAAGCCGAGGATGGCGTTGAGCGGCGTGCGCAGTTCATGCGACATGTTCGCCAGGAATTCCGACTTGGCGCGGTTCGCCGCTTCGGCGCGTTCCTTTTCCGCCTGGTAATTGGAGTTGGCGACCGAAAGCTCGGTCTTCTGCCGCTCCAGCGTCATGCGTGACGCCGAAAGGTCGCCGATCGTCGCCATCAGACGCCGCTCGGATTCGCGCAGGCGCACCTGGTGGCGTTTCAGAAGCGTGATGTCGGTGCCGACGGAAACGAGGCCGCCGTCGCGCGTGCGCCGCTCGTTGATCTGCAGCCAGCGTTCGTCGGCAAGTTGAACCTCGCTCGTCTGCGACTGGTTGCTACGGTCAGGATCGGCGATGCGCCGTTCGACCACGGGGCGTGCTGCCGCGGTTTGCACGGCAATGCGTTCGGTGCCCGGAACAAGCACGTGATCCGGCAGCTTGTAGGCTTCCTGGAAGTGGGTGTTGCACATGACCAGGCGGTCATGCTTGTCCCAAAGGACGAAGGCCTCAGACGTACATTCGATCGCGTCGGCGAGCCTCTGGTCCGCTTCGGCATAGCGCTGGGCAAGCCGGTGCTGCTCGGTGACGTCCATGGCGATGCCGATCAGATGCGCCCGCCCGGAAACGGTACGGATGATTTCCGCGCGGGCGCGTAGCCACACATAGTGGCCATCCGCATGTCGCATGCGGAAAACCTGGTCGATCTGGCGCGCGTCGCCGCGCGCGATGGTGCGTGCCACGCCGTAGATGCCGCGATCATCGGGATGCATCAGCCGCGCGGCGTCGCCGAAGGAGAGCACGCTGCTCTCGCCGGGCATGCCGAGCATCTCGTACATCGACCGCGACCAGAACAGCCGACGGTTGGCAAGGTCGAAATCCCAGAGGCCGCAACGGCCACGTGACAGCGCCGTCTCGACACGCAGGTTGGATTCGACAAAGACCGAATCCGCGTCGCGGGCCCGCTTGGCCTGAATGTAGTAGGCGTAAAGCACCATCAGCAGAATCGCCGAAATGCCCGCAAAGAGCGTAACGTTGAGTGACACCTCGTCGCGCCAGGTCGTTTCTAGCTGGGTGATCGGCGTCGCGGCCAGCACCACCCCGGCCGCATCGGGCAATTGCGCCAGTGCCACGATATGGTCGACACCGACGATCGGTGTCTTCATGACGCTGGAATGCTCGCCGAAATACTGCAGCGTCGCGATATCCGGCGCGACCGCCGCCAGCGTCCGGCCGATGAGCGGTCCGCCTTCCTGGGTGCTTGCGAAGATCCGGCCATCCTTCCGGACCGCAAGGATAAATGTGCCGGGATCGAGCATGCCGGTTGGCAGATACTGGCTGAAACGTTGTTCCGCGTCCGCGCGGCGGCCCTCGTCAAAAAGGGCTGCACCGTCCGTCTGGAAAGCCGCAACCGCGATGGCGGCCGCGAGCCCGACCGTCTGGCGCGAACTCTCTTCCATGCGGGCGTGCTCGTCCATGATGCTGGACATGCGCGAGACCGCGACGATGATCAGGAATGCGATGATGAGGATCGGGATGGAACGCTTGAGAACGGGCTCCGCGCTCGCCAGACGCCGCGAGGTCGGTCCGGCAAAGATCTTCGCCTGCGAGATAAACTCCTGCTCCAGGCGGCCGGCAAGCCCCGGAAACTTGAGTCGCAACCGCCCGTCGGCTGCGCTCGCCTGTCGCGCGTCCGCCATCTTTCCCAATCTGAAAACCCTCTGATGATTCGGCGCGCCGCTCGCCCGAATCTGACTCAATGAATCACAGGGCGATTCGCCTTGTCCAGAGGCGTTGGTAAAGATTTGTTAACCATTTCTTATCGTTGGGAAATAGTAGGCCGGGTCGCGTGAGCGGCCCGGCCCTAAACAAAATCAATGAGTTCCAGAGCGCAGTGCGTTCAGATGAACGCACAAAGGACGCTCCAGCACTTTGATTCTAGAGCAGTGATTCCACTTGAAGCCGGATGCTCTAGGACTCAGGCCTTGAGCATCCGCTCGACGATGTCGCCGACGTCGGCCGAAAGTTTCGACGCTCCGGCAATCTCCTTCAAGGCCTTGCGGGCATGACCGGCGCGCTTGTCCTCCAGCGAGCGCCAGGAACGCATCGAGGTGAGGATACGGGCCGCAAGCTGCGGGTTGCGCGGGTCGATGTCGAGGATCTGGCGCGCGAGGAAGCGGTAGCCCTCACCATCGGCGCGATTGAAGCCGGTCGGGTTGGCGAAGGCATAGGTGCCCACCAGCGAGCGCACGCGGTTGGGATTGTTGCCATTGAACAGGGGCTCGGCCATCAGCGCCTTGACGCGATCGAGCGTTGCGGCGCCGGGGATCGTCGCCTGGACGGCGAACCACTTGTCGATGACGAGTGCGTTGTCGGCAAAACGCTTGCGGAACGTCGCAAGCGCTTCCGAGGTCTCGGCGGCATCCGGAAAGCGGTGCGCGAGCAGCGCCAGCGCATGGCTGAGATCGGTCATGTTGTTGGCGGCGGCAAAGGCCTTGGCGGCGCGCTCCGGCCCTTCATCGCCCTGGACGAGGTAGGTGAGGGCGCTGTTGCGCAGCGCCCGCCGGCCTGCACTCGCAGCATCCGGGCTGAACGCGCCTGACGAAACGAGGTCTTCGGCCAACTTGAGGAAGGTGTTGCGTCCGGCAGCGGCAACGGCCACCAGGATCTGCTGACGTGCGGCGTGGATCGCGTCGGGATCGTTGTTCGTGCCGATCTCGCGGGCGATATCGGATTCGCTCGGCAGCGCCAGCGCCTGCGAGCGGAAGGCGGGCTCCAGCGTGTCATCCGCGGCCGCACGGACCAGGCCGTCGATGAGCGCCGTGTCGCAAACGACCGGCTTTCCGGCGCGGACATTCGCCGTGGCCTCGACCAGGTTGCTGAGCGCAATGGCGTTGAGCGCCTGCCAGCGGGCGAAGAGGTCGCTTTCGTGATGCGCGATTAGTGCGAGGTCCTCGGCGCTCTGCTCGATATGCAGATTGATCGGCGCGGAGAAGCCGCGGTTGAACGACGGCACCGGGCGCGACGGGATGCCGGAGAAAACCACCGTCTGCTTGCGCTCCGTGAGGTGCAGGACGTCGCCGGTCAAGTCGGCGCCGGAGACCGAGGAGAGGTCGACTTCGCTGCCGCCTTCAAGCAGCAGACCCATGCGCAGCGGAATATGCATCGCCTCCTTGGCGCCCTGTCCTGGCGTCGCTGGCACGGTCTGCTCGAGCGACAAGGTGAAGGTCTGCTTGGCCGCGTCATAGGCGCCAGAAGCGGTGACCAGCGGCGTTCCGGCCTGGTGGTACCAGAGCGCGAATTGGCGGAGATCTCGGCCGCTTGCCTCTTCGAAGCAGGCGACGAAATCTTCGATCGTGACGGCCTGGCCGTCGTGCCGGTCGAAATAGAGGTCCATGCCCTTCTTGAACAGATCGCGGCCGAGGATCGTCGCGATCATGCGGGTGACTTCCGAGCCCTTTTCGTAGACGGTCGTCGTATAGAAGTTGTTGATTTCGCGATACTTCGTCGGCCGCACCGGATGGGCCAGCGGGCCGGCGTCCTCGGGAAACTGCTCCGACTTCAGGTGCCGCACCTCGGCAATGCGCTTGACCGCACGCGAGCGCATGTCGGCGGAAAATTCGTGGTCGCGGTAAACCGTCAGGCCTTCCTTGAGGCACAGCTGGAACCAGTCGCGGCAGGTGATGCGGTTGCCGGTCCAGTTGTGGAAGTATTCGTGCGCGATGATCGCCTCGATATTGGCGTAGTCCGCATCGGTCGCCGTTTCCGGATCGGCGAGCACGTATTTGTCGTTGAAGACGTTGAGACCCTTGTTCTCCATCGCCCCCATGTTGAAGTCGGAGACGGCGACGATCATGAAGATGTCGAGGTCGTATTCACGGCCGAAGGCATCTTCGTCCCACTTCATCGAGCGCTTGAGCGCGTCCATGGCGTAGGAGGCGCGTGGCTCCTTGCCGTGCTCGACATAGATCTTCAGCGCGACTTCGCGGCCGGACATCGTCGTGAACGTATCCTCGACGACGCCGAGATCGCCGGCGACGAGCGCGAAGAGGTAGCTCGGCTTCGGATGCGGGTCGAACCAGGCGGCGAAATGGCGGCCGTCGCCCATGTCGGCGCCGCCGAGATAGTTGCCGTTGGACAGCAGGAGGGGAGCGGACGCCTTGTCGGCGATGATGTTGACCGTGTAGACGGCAAGCACATCCGGACGATCGGGGACATAGGTGATGCGGCGGAAGCCTTCGGCCTCGCACTGGGTGCTGTAGATGCCGTTGGTGCGGTAAAGCCCCATCAGTTGCGTGTTCGTATCAGGCGAAAGCAGCGTGGTGATGGTGATTTCGAAGGGTGCGGTTTCCGGTAGGCCGCGGATGGTCAGCGTATCGTCGGCAACGTCGTAGAGGGCGGTTGCGAGCTCTTCCTGGTCCAGCAGCAGGCCGGTCATCTTCAACTCGTCACCGTCGAGCAACAGAGGCGCCGATGCGTCGACGCCTTCGCGACGATGGAAGATCAATCGGGCTTCGACCTTGGTTTCCTTCGGGTCTAGCTCGAAGGTCAGATCCACTCTCTCCAGAACGAAGTCGGTCGGCCGATAGTCTTCCAGATGAATAATCTGGCCAGTATTTGTCCGCATGGTCAGTCCCGCTTGCGCCGTTCTACTGGAGAATTTGTAGTGGGCGCCTGTGATGGTGAAAAGGCCAAGGGGCGAAAAGTCGGATAATGCCACACGATTGTGATGCCGGCGACCGCACTTTCGACAGAAAAGGCATGGCTTCCCGAAGGTCTTCCCGCTCCCTTATCGGATTGACGTGTACCGAAGTGGGACTAACAAGACATGAATTGGAAAGGTTTTTTTCGCGGCAGCTAAAGAAAAGCTCGACGTCGTTTTGCCGAACGGCAATCGATCAAGAAAAAACGTCATTCATCACGAAGTTTGATCCGACTTTCTTGCCGAGCGTCGCTAAGGTGACGAAGTCCTATGGCGGTTTCTCCGCCTAAAAATCTCCAAACCAGCCCTCGTGTCTGCTGATCGCCGGCGGAGGCTGTTCGAAAAGTGCCCTCAATGGATGCGGAAGTCGAAAGCCCGATGAAGGGGATCCTGCTCAAGGTCCTTTCCGTCGTCATTTTCGTTTGCATGTCGACGTTGATCAAGGCCGCCGGAAACGAGATGGCCACCGGCCAGATCACCTTCTACCGCTCGGCCTTCGCCATGGTGCCCATTCTCGGCTATCTCGCCTTCCGCGGACAGTTGCGCGATGCTTTCAAGACAGAGGATTTCACCGGCCATATCGCCCGCGGCTTCGTCGGCATTCTCGCAATGAGCTTCGGCTTCTACGGCCTCGTGCATCTGCCGCTGCCCGAAGCGATCGCCATCGGCTACGCCATGCCGCTGATCGCCGTCGCCTTCGCGGCACTTTTCCTTGGCGAGACGGTGCGGCTTTATCGCTGGTCGGCGGTGGTCATCGGGCTGGTCGGCGTGATGATCATCACGTGGCCGCGGCTGACCCTTTTCCGCGAAGGCGGCTTCGGTTCGCTGGAGGCGCTGGGCGCCGCAGCGGTGCTGGTTTCGGCGGCTCTCGGCGCGGTGGCAATGGTGCTGGTGCGAAAGCTCGTCAAGAACGAGCGGACCCATACGATCGTGCTCTACTTCTCGCTGTCGGCCTCGGTCTTCTCGCTGGCGACGCTGCCCTTCGGCTGGCCGTCGATCTCGCGCGAAGCCTTCCTGCTGCTTATGGTCGCCGGCTTCTGCGGCGGCGTCGCGCAGATCCTTTTGACTGAGAGCTATCGTCATGCCGACATGTCGACGATCGCGCCGTTCGAATACACGTCGATCGTGCTCGGCTTGATCATCGGTTATTTTCTGTTCGACGATGTTCCGACGGCCACCATGCTGATCGGCACCGCCATCGTCGTCGGGGCCGGCATCTTCATCATCTTCCGCGAACATCGGCTCGGGCTGGAGCGCAGGGGCGCCCGCAAGCACGTGACGCCACAGGGCTGAGGACGAAGCGCGAGTTCGCTTCTGTCGGTGGCCTTTATGAGCGCGGCTTATCCCAGGCAGGAACCGTGTCGTCATCGATCAGCGGTTCCTGCGCCATCTGCTGGGCGATGGGGCTCGTCACGTCAGGTCCGGGTGTCGGCATGACGCTCGTTGCCTGGAAATCGGTCTTGGCGACCAGGCCCTTGTGCTGCTCGCGCTGCAGGATGCGCCAGGCGGCGTAGCCGCCATAGAGGGCGAAATAGACAGCGAGAACGAGGAACAGCGCCGCCGGGCCGAAGCGATCCATGACCGGACCGACCATCAGAGGACCGGAGATCGTGCCGAGCCCATAGGTGATCATTAGGCCGGACGATGTCTCGACATATTCTTTGGGTTTGGCGAGGTCGTTCGCATGCGCGACGTTGAGCGCATAGATCGGAAACAGAACCGACCCGACGAGAGCGGCGACCAGGTAGAGCACAGCCGGTGAACTGCCGATTGCTGCCGACATCGCCAGGCAGGAGACGACGCCGACGACGCCGCAGCCGATCATGACGATACGCCGGTCGATCTTGTCGGAGAGGCGGCCGATGGGGATCTGCGAGATCGCGCTGCCGGTCAAAAGCGAGGCGAGCAGGGTTGCACCTTCGGCCGTGGAAAGACCGATCTTCTGGGTGAAGACGCCGCCGAGATTGAGCCAGGCGCCGGAGAGCGCACCGGCCAGAAAGCCACCGACGACGGCGACCGGCGAGCGGCGGAAGAGCGTCGGGATGTCGAACTTGGCCTGCGCGGGCGGTGCGGGCATCGGCGAGGAGGAGAGGGCCGTCGGCAGGAGGGCGAGGGAAAACAGCACGGCGCAGAGCATGAACAGGGATGTGTTCGTCGGGTCGCCGAGCGGCACCATATATTGTCCGCCGATCGTGCCGACCATCGTCGTGATCAGGTAGAGCGAAAACAGCAGCCCGCGGTTTTCGTTGGTGACGCGCTCGTTGAGCCAGCTTTCGATGACGAGGTAGCTTCCGGAAATCGCAAAGCCCGATATGGCGCGAAACGCGATCCAGGCGCGCCAGTCGACAATGAGGCCGCAGAGCAGAATTGCGATCGACAGCAGCGTGATCAGTGCCGTGAAGACGCGCACATGGCCGACGCGCAACACGAATTTGGGCGTGACGACGCAGGAGAGCGTGAAGCCGACCGTGTAGCCGGTGGCGATGATCGAAACCGTCAGCGTCGACCAGTCCTCGGCGACCGAGCGCACCGGGATGACATAGCTCTGAAGGCCGAAGGCGACCATCATGAGCAGGGTCGACACCATCAGGCTGAGGACGGAAGCGAGGCTGGCCAGCATCGGCGCTCCTGAAAACAAGGCGCCCCTCCATCGACGGCGACGGCAGGCAAGCGCAGGTGGAGCGAGGACGGTCTGGCGGATACCGGACGAGCCCGACACTCCAAGGTCAAAGCGAGTGTGGCTCTATCCAGTTTTTCAGGCGCTGTCGATTGCGACAGGCGATGGCAAAAAGGCGTTAGGCCTCTTTGCCGGCAGCGATCAGTTCGGCAGCAGCGGGCTCACGGCCACGCGATGGGCGCGGCGTGCATCCTTCTTGGTGCTGAGAATGGTGTATTCGCGCGAGGCACGCACGGCAGTACCGATGTCGGAGATCGAATCGAACAGGACCTTGAGGCTAACGATGGGCTTGGTCATGGTTGCGTTCCTTTCTTCGTCGTCGGCCAATCATGGCGACTTGTGCACGCGATACGCGCTCAAGCGTATCGCGTGGGGATCAGCGCTGAATGAAATCGGCGAAAATCTGCGCTGGACGGGTGGTCCGGGCAAGGCCGATCGCGGTCATCTGCTCGTTGGCTGCCGTGCCGAAGCGGTTGAACGGCGTCCGGTAAGCAGCGCCGGTGTGGCGGAGCGTCTCAAAGCTGCTGTGGATCGGACGAAAGCGGGCAGTCATGGCTCAATTCCTTATTCCATTCCTCCCGTGCCAGTATATTGCGCTGCAACATCTCATTTTGCAATGCGTCATAATGCGCCGCTGATATGCGCAAACCGCATGGCTTTCTTCATTCTTTGTTCATAAAGCGGGCAGGCAGGTTGGCGCCGCATGGGCGCACCGTAATTCGGCGAGAATCAGCCTTGGACCCGGGCCTTGAAGGCAAGCAGGTCCTGCCAGGCGAAGCGCTTGTTGACGGGCGCCGTCATCAGATCCTGCGGGTGCAACGTTGCGAGCGTCGGCACCGTGATGCCGCCGATCGAAAGCTCCCGCCATTCGCCACGAAGCTGGTGGATCGTGTCGTTGCCGCCGAAGAAGAAGCGGGCGGTGAAATTGCCGAGCAAAAGCAGATGTTTGGGCTCGGCAAGGGCGATTTGCCGTTCGATGAAGGGACGGCAGATGTCGGCTTCGCGCGCCGTCGGCACGCGGTTGCCCGGCGGGCGCCAGGGCACGACGTTGCTGAGCAGTACGCTTTCGCGCGCCAAGCCGATGCCGGCGAGCATGCGGGTCAGCATCTCGCCGAGCCGGCCTGCGAACGGCTGGCCGTCGCGATCGCAGTCGGCATAGGGCATCGGGCCGACGATCATGATGCCGCTTGCCGGGTCGCCCTCGGCAAAGACGAGGTTGCGGGCGCTGTTCCGGAGATTGCAGCCGGCAAAACCCTCCATCGCAACCCTGAGCTCGACGAGCGATCGGGCTGATTCGGCGGCAAAGCGCGCCTCTTCGATCGCCTGCGCATCGGGAATGGCAACAGCAGGGGCGCTCGCGGCTGGAGCCGGTGCACGGCTTTCGCGGGATGGAGCGGAGGCGGGGGCCGCCGCTGCCGCTGTCTGGCGCGCCGGCGCTTGCGAAGCGGCCGTCTCCGCACGGCTGTTGGCCGCCGGCGCGCGCGCGTTGCCGCGCGCCGCCTTCATTGCCTCGAACTCGGCGAAGCGGTCGACCGGCTCCTCTTCCAGCAGCCATTCGACGCCCGCATCCGCATGGAAGGCGAGGAGGGCGGCAAGCTGCGCCGGAGAGAGATCGTGGGCGGAAATCATGGCCGCCAACCTAACCCATAAGCCGTCGGACCGGAACCGCTTTTCCGGCCCACGGCATGCCTATCCAAGGTCATCGATGACGTCCGGCTTACGCCGCATTGGCCGTCCAATGGGCAATGTCCTCGTGCTCGCCGATCAACGCCAGGCCGTGGGCGATCGACAGCAGTTCGCCGCCGCTTTCGATACGGTCGGCCTCGAAGCGCCGCTCGAAGATGCCGCGCACCGCTGGAACGAAAGACGTGCCGCCGGTCAAGAACACCTTGTCGATCGACCCGGGCGCCGTTGCGGTCGACTGCAGCACGTCGTCGAGTGCGCCCTCGATGCGGGCCAGTTCCGGCGCGATCCAGCCTTCGAAGTCGCTGCGGCGAACGGTGCGGCGCGACATTTCGCCGAGCGGGGCGAAATAGAATTCGGTCTCGTCTTCCTGCGACAGCCGCATCTTCGTCGCCGAAATCGCGTTGTAGAGCGGATAGCCCTCGTCATGTTCGATCAGGTCGACGAAGGCTTCGAGCTTTTCCGGCTCGAGGCTCTGGCGCACGAGCTTTTTCAGATCCGTGAAATCTTTCAACGTCTTGAAGATGGACAGCTGATTCCAGCGGCCGAAATTCGCATAGTAATTCGACGGCACTTCAAGCAGCTTGTCGAAGCTCTTGAAGAGACTCCCCTTTCCAATCAGCGGCGAGACGACGTTGTCGATGATGCGGAAGTCGAAATGGTCGCCGGCAATGCCCACACCCGAATGACCGATCGGGGTTGCGGTCAGCCGCCCTGCCTTGGTCTCAAAGCGGATCAGCGAATAGTCGGTGGTGCCGCCGCCGAAATCGGCGACCAGGACCGTTGCATCCTGCTTCAGGTTCTGCGCGAAGTAGAAGGCCGCCGCCACCGGCTCGTAGACGTAGTGCACCTCCGGGAAGCCGAATTCCGAGAGGGCTGCGCCATAGCGTTCAAGCGCGAGCGCCGGATCAGGGCTGGAGCCGGCGAAATGCACCGGTCGGCCGACGACGATGCGGCTATACTGATCCGTCCAGCTGTCGCCTGCATAGTCGCGCAGCTTGTTCAGGAACACCCGCATCAGATCCTCGAAGCTGTGGCGCTTGGCAAAGACCTGCGTGCCCTGGAAGAGGGGGCTTGCGGCAAAGGTTTTGATCGATTGCAGGAAACGACAGTCGCCCGGATTGTCGATGAAGGCGCGGATCGCCGCCTGGCCGGCTTCGACCTTCAGTGCCTGGGCGCCAAGGTTGGCGTCCTTCATGAAGGAAAGCGCGGTGCGCATGGCGTCGGTCGTGCCGGCGAGACTGTCGAACTGCATCGAGTGGGTGGTATCGCCGGCGGCAACGGCAAGCACGGAATTGGTGGTGCCGAAGTCGAAGCCCAGTGCCTTGGCCATATGGTGGTCTCCTTGCGTCTGGCGTCGCTCCGCCGCCCGGAGCAAGCCGGCGGCGCGCAACGCAACATGTAATTTTGTCGGGCCGTCTCCGCATGTTCGGGCGGCCGGCCCCGAAGTCGGCAAAAGACACGTCGTCCGGGCGCCAGAGGGGCGCCGAGTCGAGTGCCGTTTGCGAATGGGATATGCCGGCGCGGACCGCCGGAAGAGTGCGGCGGCCTCGTGGCATGGCTCTTCGGCAAAAGCAAGGCCGAATGGCTCATAGCGTCGGCACGCGACAAAATGATGTATTTACGTTTACGTACACGTCATATAACATTTGCCCTAAACTCATGACCTCATGCGCAAAAGCGGGCATCGTCTGTCGCATCCCGGCTCGACAAGCCAAACTGCATTTGCCATGACGGAATGATATGTCCTGGGAACTGAACCGGCAGAAGACCGGTGAGACTGGAGAGACGGTATGACCGAGCAAGATCTGCCCGAACGCGAGAGCATGGAGTTCGACGTTGTCATCGTCGGGGCGGGGCCTGCCGGTCTTGCGGCGGCGATCCGGCTGAAGCAGGTCAATCCGGAGCTTTCGGTCGTCGTCGATCTGCCCGAACGCGAGAGCATGGAGTTCGACGTTGTCATCGTCGGGGCGGGGCCTGCCGGTCTTGCGGCGGCGATCCGGCTGAAGCAGGTCAATCCGGAGCTTTCGGTCGTCGTSYTKGARAAGGGCGCCGAAGTCGGCGCGCATATCCTCTCGGGCGCCGTCGTCGATCCGATCGGCATCGACCGGTTGCTGCCGGGCTGGCGCGACGAGGCGGATCATCCGTTCAAGACCGAGGTCACGGACGACCACTTCCTGTTCTTGGGCCCGGCCGGCTCAATCCGCTTGCCGAATTTCATGATGCCGCCGCTGATGAACAATCACGGCAACTATATCGTCTCGCTYGGSMWYGTCTGTCGCTGGCTGGCAAGCCATGCGGAAGCCCTGGGTGTCGAGATCTATCCGGGCTTTGCCGCGACCGAAGTGCTCTATAACGACGAAGGTGCCGTCATCGGCGTTGCCACCGGCGACATGGGCGTCGAGCGCAACGGCGAACCGGGACCGAACTTCGCCCGTGGCATGGCGCTCTTGGGCAAATATACGCTGATCGGCGAGGGCGTGCGCGGTTCGCTCGCCAAGCAGCTGATTGCGAAATTCGATCTCTCCAGGGATCGCGACGTCCAGAAATTCGGCATCGGCCTGAAG
>NZ_LMJJ01000011.1:108955-121785 GCF_001429285.1 Ensifer sp. Root278 | reverse complement strand
GAATGGGTGGAGAAGGACGGCAAGCCTGTCTTCGTCATCAACGCGCAGAACTGCGTGCACTGCAAGACCTGCGACATCAAGGACCCGAACCAGAACATCGACTGGGTGCCGCCACAGGGCGGCGAAGGCCCGGTCTATCCGAACATGTGAGGTTCGGCAGGCGGGCCGCATGGACCTTTACGGATAAAGGATACGAGGGGGATGCATGCGCGAGGGCGGACCGACTTGTGATTTCGACAAGAATTGGATAGCGACGCCCTGTTGACGCCGACCCTTGCCGAGGCCCCCGCGACCGATCGGTCGCCTGTCATTTTGAGCTCCTCGATGGCTTGATTCTGATCGTCGACATCGCCGATCGCATACATATCGTGCCCCACCTCGCCGATGTCGCCGCCGGCCTCAACTACCTCATCAACGAAGGCGGGAATCTCGCTGGCCTTCATCCGGCGCCGTTGGCTTTTGGGTCATGTCAGGTCCTCCTTAGCGATGGGCAGGCTAGGCAGAACCGTCGCGGGCCGCTGGGCGCAAAAGCGCGAGCAAGATTTCGGGGTAGGAGAGGGATGGATCCCAGAGCGCTTCTTCGCTTGGGGCTGGGGGAGCGCTCTGGGATCACTAGCGCAAACGGTGGTTGGGCCAATGCCGGTTGACGCTTCAGTACCAATGGCGGCGGAACGTAGATTCGGCAATGCAACTAGGACCTTTGTCACTCTGTTTCAGACCAAAGTCCAGGTTGAATCGTCCTGCCGTCTCATTCCTTCCCATCCACGATAATCCGAAGGATCCGGATCATATCGGCCGCGTCGAGGAGCGCGGCTTTTACGTAGTCATCGCTTCGCCTTTCGATGCCCACCTCGGTGGTCTGCGGATCGATTACAGGATCGGCTGAATGCGGCTCGGAGGGATTCCGACTTGGGCGCGCATCTGCCGAATGATGACCACGGCACGCTCGATCAGCCGGCGCTTTTCCAGGGTTAGCTTGCTTTGATGGCGGCCAGATCTCCGGCCGATGCTCAAAGCAGAACCAATCACCTTCTGGGCTTAAAGGATCGCATAAGGCATCGTCATGAACTCCGACGGCGAAATTGGTTCGGGTCGCTTCCGCTGTGTTCAATGGAAATCCCAATGCGGGCGCTTTTCTCGCACCTTCGAGAAGGAACCGTCTTGGCAATGCTTCCGACGTCTTTCCCTAGGGAGCCAGCAACAGCTTGCCGGTGGTCCCCCGGCTTTCCATGTCGGCATGCGCACGGGCGGCATCAGAAAGCGGGTAGGTTCCGCCGACGTGCAGCTTGAGAGACCCATCCTCAATCCACCGGAACAGTTGTCTGCTACGGGCGCGAAGAAGGTCCGGAGTACTGATGTGATCGAAAAATGTCGCGTAACCGATCTTGATGCTCTCCGGCAGGCTCATGATGTCGAGCGGCCCCGGACCGCCAAGCACCGGTCCGTACCAGCAGAACGTGCCGGAGCGACGAAGCGCGGCGATCGATCCCTGAAACGTCTTGGGGCCTGAACCGTCATAAACGACGCTTACACCTTGTCCGCCTGTGAGATGCAAAACCTCATTGGCGAAGGTTCCCTCCATGTCGACGATAACGTGGCTCGCGCCAACTGCCTTTGCGATTTCAACCTTGTCGGTGGACGAAACGCGTCCAATCACCATTCCCCCCCTCAGCCGGATGATCTGTGTCAGGAGCAGGCCGACACCACCGGCCGCGGCGTGGACGAGCGCGGTGTCTCCAGGCTGGACCGAGTAGAAATCGGTGGCGAAGTGGCTCGCGGTCAGTCCTTGCATCATGACGGAGGCCGCCGTCTGGTCATCAATCGTGCCGGGAAGTCGTACGAGCGCGTCCGCTGAAATCAGGACGTGCGAAGCGTAGCTTCCAGGCGCGTAGACCCAGGCGACCCGGTCTTCGATGGCGAAATCATCGACCCCGTCGCCAAGCGCAACGATGCGTCCCGCACCTTCGACGCCGAGGATTTTCGGGTTCGGCCTGTCTGTCCACGCCATACCCTGCCGTACTCCGATATCCATGAAGTTCACGCCTGCAGCGGCGACTTCGACCACCACATGGCCCGGTGTGGCGACCGGGTCGGGAAGGTCGACAAATTCCATCACGTCGGTGCCACCGATTCCATTCATAACTACGGCTTTCATGATCTTCCTTTCTTGACTAAGCATTCCAGAAATGAGCAAAAAATTTTGCCTTACGTCAGCGCCTGAAGCGCGAGGTGGGCGAGGGTCTTGAGCGCTGCAGAGTCCGCGCCGCCGCGCGCTGCGATGCGCATACCGGCGATGTTCGCGAAGAGGAAATTGGCAGCTTCACCCGTGGAGAGCGTCGCATTCAAATCCCCGTCCGCTTGAGCCTCGCTGATGCGTTGCTTGGCAGCATGCTTCAGTCGTCGGTCAGCGACCTGATGAATTGCTGTAAGATCAGGCCGGCTCTGACCGAACTCGCAGATTGAGCTCACGCCAAGACACGGCTGGGAGGCATTCTCGGCCACTCGCTCCATCATCTCCCGGATTCCGTCCCGGGCACGCGGCGCGCCATGCAGCATGGCGATGTGGGCGTCCGTTTCCGCGGCGGCGTAGCGCTCCACGGCAAGGCAATAGAGCTTCCATTTGTCGCCGAACGTATCATAGAGACTCTGCCGGCCAATCTTCATTGCCCGTACGAGCATTTCGGTGGACGTGCCCTCGAAGCCATGTTCGCGAAACACCTGGATGGCGTCATCCAGCGCCTGTGTCCTATCGAATTCCTTTGTCCTTGCCATGTGCGTGATTTAGGTATTCTGGAACGATCTGTCAAGAAAGAACATCGCGAGCCGTCGAACCAACATGGGAGCTCAGTGAAGCGATGCTCCCTTTGGGATAATCCTCAAACATCAGGATCGAATGTTGCTCAGTCGCCTTCGCCGGGGACGAGAGCCATGGGCCAGAGGATTCGCGCTGCTCTCGTCGGGTAGATGTCTGCAAAGGCAGGCATCGTCGCCGGGAGCGATTCAGCAAGTGCAATCCCGAGGTCGCGTAGCGATAGGCTGAAGGATGTCAGGCGGGGCGACAGGAATTGCGAATGCGGGCTTTGGCGTCCGATGATCGC
This sequence comes from Ensifer sp. Root278, assembly GCF_001429285.1. Classification (GTDB taxonomy): domain Bacteria; phylum Pseudomonadota; class Alphaproteobacteria; order Rhizobiales; family Rhizobiaceae; genus Ensifer. Next base: position 118,687 of record NZ_LMJJ01000011.1, on the reverse strand, counting down.
CATGTCTCGCCCCGGTATTATCCCGGCTTCGACAAGCCCCCGGTTGATCGCCGGGCGATAGCCTTGGGTCGGCGTCTGGGATGGTTCAGACAACCGCAATTCCCGAAAGATCGCACGCAAAAGAGCACGTCGACTTTGGCGCGATGCCTCTTGTTCAGAGCGACTTCAACACGTCGCCAAATGCATCCAAAAGCATGTCCGAATTCTCGCGGGAAAAGACGAGGGGTGGCCGGATTTTTAGAACATTGGCATTGGGGCCGGAGGCGCTGATGAGGATGCGGCGCTCTCGCAGACCATTGACGATCCGGGTCGTCAGCGCGGCATCGGGGCTCTTGGCGGCTGGGTCAGCGATGATCTCGACGCCGATGAAGAGACCGGAACCGCGCACGTCCCCGATGGCGTGATAGCGATCGGAAAGGCTCTTGAGGCCGTCCATCAGGTAACAACCGACCTCCAGCGCATTCCGCTGCAGGCCTTCAATGCGGATCGTGTCGAGCACCGCCTTGCCGGCCGCGGCGGCGACCGGATTGCCGCCGAACGTATTGAAATAACGCGCTTTTGGGCCGAACTCGGCAATCACCTCGGGGCGCAGCACTATGCCCGCCATCGGATAGCCGTTGCCCATTGGCTTGCCGGTCGTCACCATGTCTGGGGCAACGCCGTGGCGTTCGAAACCCCACATGGTTTCGCCCGTGCGGCCGAAGCCGGGCTGCACTTCGTCGGCGACGAAGAGGCCGCCAGCGTCGTGGATCGCGTCCACCGCCGGCTTGAGAAAACCTTTCGGGCCCTCGAAGATGCCGTCGCTGGAAAAGATGGTATCGGTGATCAGCATGGCCGGCTTGATACCGTGACGCTTGAGATCGGCGATTGCGTCGCGCACGTCGCGGCCGAATTTTTCCACCATCTCTTCGGGCGAGTGACGGTAGCTGTCCGGCGCCGGCACGGTGCGCACATGCGGGCCGAGCGTCACGGATTCGCCGAGCGACGGCGAGAATTCGGCAACTGCGTTCGTCAGGCCGTGATAGGCGAGGTCCGTCGCGATGATGCCGGTGCCTCCAGTGACGAAGCGGGCAATGCGCACGGCGAGATCGTTCGCCTCGCTGCCAGTGCAGGTGAACATGGCTTGGCTGAGCGCCTCGGGAAAGGTGGCCGTCAGCGTCTCGGCATAGTCGACGATGCCTTCGTGCAGGTAGCGTGTGTGGGTGTTGAGCACGGCCGTCTGCTTCGTGATCGCCTCCACCACGCGCGGATGGCAATGGCCGAGCGAGGCGACGTTGTTGTAGGCGTCGAGATAGCGCTCGCCGGCCGCGTCGTAGAGAAAAACGCCTTCGCCGCGCACAAGATGCAGTGGCTTTTCGTAAAACAGGCGGTAGGCGGGACCGAGCACTTTTTCTCGGCGGGCGATAAGCGCCCGTTCGCTCTCGCCGAGCCGCTCGAAATCTGCACGCGAAAAAGCATTCACCATCGACATGATCAAGCCTCGGAAAGGTTGGGCGCGAGCCGTTTCAGCCCGGCCGGAGTGAGATCGACTATGTTCTGCAGGCCGCGGCATGCGGTAGCGTGGTTACGCATGATATAGGTCTGGTTCTCAGGAAAACGCGCGGAACGCCACTCCGCGATGATGATGGACATGGCGAGGCGGGAACGGGCGAGAAGCGGTAGCAGCTCGATTTCGGCCGGCTCCAGCGCCCGCGCCGACAGGAAGCCTTCGAGGAAGGCACCGGTGCGGGCGGCCCAGTTGTCGGTCGCAAGTTGATAGGAGAGGGCGACGGCAAGGTCATTGATCAGCGGCGCATGCACCATGTCGCCGAAGTCGATGATGCCAACGACCTTCGTCGGCTCTGCCGGATCGAGCAGGATGTTGTGCGGGTTGAAATCGTTATGGATGATCTGCCGGCGCGTGATCGCGGCGATCGCCGGCAGCGACCGCTCGAACTCGGCGAGTATGGCTTCCACCTGCGCTCGGCGCTCGATGCCGACATGGTCGACTAAGGCGACCAGATCGAGCGTATGGGAAATGTCCCACATCAACTTCCCGGCGGGCGGCCGGCCATCGTAGTCCTCGAGGCCTAGTCCAAGTTCCGCGAGCGCCCGGCCGACGTTGCGGCTCTGCATCTCTGAGGCCGAGGTGCGGTATTGCAGTTCGCCGCCGAGGAAGGTCAGCAGACGCATGACGCGCGGGCCATCGGAGGTGGAAAGCGTGTGGCTCGGCGCTCCGGTTTTCGTGAGCATGAGCCTTGGCACCGGTACGTTGGGGGCCGCAGCCTCCAGATGCAGTAGCGCACCGTCCTGGAATTCAAGCGAGGCCGGGTCTTCGGCGGGATTGGCAATCTTAAGGATGAAGTCCGTTCCGTCCGAGCGGGTGAAAAGAAAGGTCTCGTCCCTTTCGCTTGAAAGCCGCCTGATCGTGCCGCTCGCGCCATAGACCTGCTTCACCGCCGCCTCCGCATCAGAAAGCGATGTCGCGCTCCATGTCGCCGACATGGAATCGGCGTTCTTGGCGGTGGGCAATGGCTCCGTCATGCTTGCTCCGTTGGCGCGGTCGCCCGCATTTCCTTCAATTGTCTCTGCCCGTCTGCTGGCCACGGCGACGACTACATTGCCGCGCCGTGCCGTTTGGCGAATTGTGGCCGCGACATGTCATACTTGAAACACAGCAAAAAAGATGCATCAAGTATCTTGTTATTCCAATTTGCGGACCAATTCCATGCCTCAATTCACGTCACTGGATCATGAGAACCTCAACAGCGTCGTTTATGGTGCGTTGTGCGATGCCCTGATCCAGGGACGGTTCCAACCTGGCGATCGGCTGAAGATCCGGGATCTGGCAGAGCAATTCGGCACGAGCGTCACGCCGATCCGCGACGCAATCCTTCGGCTTGCCAATGACGAGGCGATCATCTTCCGCTCTCCGCGTGACATCCGCATCCCGGGTTTGAGCGAAAACCGCTACCGCGAGATCCGTGCAATACGGGTGCGCCTGGAGGGGCTGGCGGCGGAGACTGCCGCCCAAGTGGCGACGAGCGCGGATATCGAAGCGTTGGAACGGATCTTGCGCGAAAACGAACAAGCAATCGAGGCTGGCGACCGGCTGAAGGGCACGCAACTCAACCAGGCCTTCCACTTCCTGCTGCCGCAGATCGCCGGGCTGCCGGTGCTGAACGGCATCCTGCGGCGGCTCTGGCTGCAGATGGGACCGCACATTTCCGATGCTTATATAGAGGGCGGACGTGCGATGATCGACCATCACTACCCGGTTGTCGAAGCCCTGAAACGGCACGATTCCGCCGCCGCCTCGATGGCGATCGTCGACGACATCCTGCTCGGTGGCAAGCCGATCCTCGAGCGCATCGAACGGGGCAGTGAGCGGGAGGCGCGCCCGGCCTGACACCGCCTGGAAGAGGAGGCTTGCAATTCATGGTCGGCTCATTACGATGTATCAAGCATCAAGAGGGAGCGCTCGCATGACCGAAGAATGCCGCTACATGTTGCTTACGGGAGCGAGCCGCGGGATCGGGCATGCGACGGTCAAGCTCTTCCAATCGAAGGGCTGGCGCATTCTCACCGTATCCCGCCAGTCCTTTTCCGAGGAATGCGCCTGGCCGTCCGCCCGCGAGAGCCATATCCAGGCGGACCTTGCGGATCTCACGCAGATTGACCGCCTGGCAGCGACCGTGCGCGAGCGCCTGCCGAACGGTCAGCTGCACGCGCTCGTCAACAATGCCGGCATTTCTCCGAAGGGGCCGGGCAAGAGCCGCCTCGGTGTGCTGGATACGGATGCCGATGTCTGGACGCAGGTGCTCAACGTCAATCTTGTCTCGACCGCTTTGATCGCCCGCGCGCTCATGCCGGAACTGGAAGCGGCGAAGGGCTCGATCGTCAATGTTACGTCCATCGCCGGCTCTCGCGTTCACCCTTTCGCAGGCGTTGCCTATGCGGCGTCCAAGGCGGCGCTTGCCTCACTGACCCGCGAAATGGCGCACGAATTCGGCCAACGCGGCGTAAGGGCGAATGCCATCGCGCCGGGCGAGATCGAAACGTCGATCCTGTCGCCCGGAACGGATGAACTGGTGGCGGCGGAAGTGCCGATGCGAAGGCTGGGCGAACCGCGCGAAGTCGCGGAGACTATCTATTTCCTCTGCACCGAGCCGTCGTCCTACATCAACGGCGCGGAAATCCACATCAACGGAGGGCAGCACGTCTGACAACGGTCAAAACCGGGAGAACCCCGTTGACCGGCAATGACCAGAACGCATCCATCGGTCGAAACGCCCAGGGGAGAAAGGGCGCGAAGGCCGGTGAGGCCGCAGCCACCGCCGCAAACAGGACGGGGTCAACGGTCTGCATGGGATCGTCATCGGAGCCGCAGAGGCTCTTTCACAAACGAAGAAAAGGGGAATGCCATGAAGACAATCTTTAAGTCGGGTGTCCTGGCGGCGGCGGCCGTCGTTCTGTCGGCGGGTCTTGTTGCGCCGGTTTTCGCGCGAGATCTCACAGTCGTTTCATGGGGCGGAAACTATCAGGATGCCCAGCGCAACATCTACTTCAAACCGTTCTCCGAAAAGATCGGCAAGCCGGTACTCGACGAAGCCTGGGACGGCGGCATCGGCGTCATCCAGTCGAAGGTGAAGGCCGGCGCACCGAACTGGGATGCCGTGCAGGTGGAGGCCGAAGAACTGGCGCTCGGCTGTGCTGACGGCCTCTATGAAAAGATCGACTGGGACAAGATGGGCGGGAAGGACAAATTCCTAGATTCCGCCGTCAATGACTGCGGTGTCGGCGCCATTGTCTGGTCCACGGCCATCGCCTATGACGGCGATAAGCTGAAGGAAGGCCCGACTTCCTGGGCGGACTTCTGGAACGTCGAAAAGTTCCCCGGTAAGCGCTCGCTGCGCAAGGGCCCAAAATACACGCTGGAATTCGCGCTGCTCGCCGATGGTGTCTCCAAGGATGAGATCTATGACGTTCTCGGCACGGAGGAGGGGGTCGCCCGCGCCTTCAAGAAGCTCGACGAATTGAAGCCTAACATCGTCTGGTGGGAATCCGGCGCACAGCCGTTGCAGTTTCTCGCATCGGGTGAAGTCGCCATGACTTCGGCCTATAACGGCCGCATCACCGGCATCAATCGGTCGGAAGGCAAGAACTTCAAGGTTGTCTTCCCCGGCAGCATTTATGCCGTCGATAGCTGGGTGGTGTTGAAGGATGCGGAGAACAAGGATGCTGCGCAGGACTTCATCGCTTTTGCGAGCCTGCCGGAAAACCAGGCGAAGCTGCCGGAATTCGTGGCATACGGTCTGCCGAACAAGGAGGCTGCGTCCAAAGTGCCGGCGGATTTCTCCAAGGACCTGCCAACCGATTCTGCCAACATGACGGATGCCATCCCGCTCAATGTCGACTTCTGGATCGACAATGCCGAAACGCTGACGCAGCGTTTCAACGCCTGGCTCGCCCAGTAAGAACATCCGTGGTGAGGGGCGCTCCGGCGGGGCGCCCTTTCCTGCATGGCCGGGTGCGTTTCTTAAGGACGCAGCCTTCGCCTTTAGCGATGGAGTCTTCCGTGGCCGAATTCATTCGATTTGACCGCATCACGAAATTCTACGGCCCGCTCTGCGTGGTCGAAAATCTCGATCTCGGCATCGGGAAGGGTGAGTTCGTCAGCCTGCTCGGCCCGTCCGGCTCGGGCAAGACGACGCTTCTGATGATGCTTGCTGGCTTCGAGCAGCCGACCGCGGGCGAAATCCTGCTCGACGGAACTTCCATCAATGCGGTGCCCACCTACAAGCGGGACATGGGTGTAGTCTTCCAGAGCTACGCGCTCTTCCCGCATATGTCAGTCGGCGACAACATCGCTTTTCCGCTCCAGATGCGGGGCATTGGCAAGGCGGGGATCGATGAGCGCGTCAAGCGTGCACTCGACATGGTGCAGCTTTCGACCCTTTCCGACCGGCGCCCTTCGCAGCTCTCCGGTGGCCAGCAGCAGCGCGTGGCTCTTGCCCGGGCGCTCGTCTTCGAACCGCGTGTCGTGCTGATGGACGAGCCACTCGGCGCGCTTGACAAGCAACTGCGCGAGCAGATGCAGCTCGACATTCGCGATCTGCACCGCCGCCTCGGCCTAACGATCGTTTTCGTTACGCATGACCAGTCCGAAGCGCTTACGATGTCGGATCGCGTCGCCGTCTTCAACAAGGGCAAGATCGAACAAATCGGTACACCCCGCCAGGTCTACGACGAACCGGCGACGCGCTTCGTCGCCGAATTCATCGGCGAGACCAATCTCGTCGAAGGTGTCGTGGAAACCGTGCAAGGCGCGGAAGCAACCGTGCGTCTTCCTTCCGGGGCGCAAATCGTGTCGGCGGTTTCCGGCAGCATCGCTTCCGGCCAATCCGTCTTTCTCTCCATCCGTCCGGAACGGGTTGATCTCAGCGAGACGCGGAGTGAGGGGCGAAACGTCTTGGAAACGGAAGTTACGGATTCCGTTTATCAGGGCGATCATTTGCGCGTGCAATTGCACAACGCCACTCACCCATTGATCGCCAAGCTCGGCAGAAGGTCGCGCGAGTTTCCGCCGGGCACCAAAGTCTTCGCGGCGTTTTCGGCCGGCGATTGCCGGGTCATTGCGCCATGAGTGCAGCCTCCTCCCGCACTCGACGATCGCTGCTTCTTCTAGCGCCGCTGCTTTTCTTCCTCATCGGCTTCTTCGTCTGGCCGCTCTTCAGCATGATGTCGCAGTCCGTGTCGGACCCGGCCGTGCTGCGGCTGTTGCCACGCAGCGCCGAGGTTCTGGCCGATTGGGACCGCAACTCCCCACCCACCATTCCCATGCAGACGGCACTGATGAAAGACCTGAAAGCCGTCAACGACGATCAGGCGCTAGGCGACATGGTGCGGCGCCTCAACAGCGCCCGCTCGGGTTTTCGGACGCTGATGGGGAAGACGACGAGTGCATTGAAGGAAACGGCCAACCCGCCCGTCGACCTCGTTTCCATCGACAAACGCTGGGAAAAGCCGGAATTCTGGCTGGCAATCGCAGATGCACTCTCGCCCTATACCGACCGCAACCTGCTCGCCGCCGTCGATCTGGGCCGCAATGCGGCTGGTGATATCGAGCATCTGCCGCCCGACCAATCCGTCAACGGCGTGATCCTCATGCGCACCTTCTGGATCGCCGCGCTTGTCACCTTCGCCTGCGTTTGTATCGGCTTTCCCTATGCCATCATTGCCGCCTCGCTCGACGGCTGGAAGCGGGATCTGATGCTTGGCGCCGTACTGTTGCCGCTGTGGACGTCGCTTCTGGTGCGCACCGCGGCCTGGTTCATCCTGTTGCAGGAGCAGGGTCTCATCAACGATCTCTTGCGCGCCATCGGCCTCATCGATGCGCCGCTGGCACTGATCTTCAACCGGACCGGTGTCATCATCGCCATGACCCATGTGCTATTGCCGTTCATGGTCCTGCCGATCTATTCCGTTCTCATCACCATCCCGAAGAACCTGATGCCGGCCGCCGCCTCGCTCGGCGCGCACCCGCTGCGCGCCTTCCTGCGTGTGCTGCTGCCGCTCAGTCTCAGGGGTGTGGCATCCGGCGCTCTGCTCGTGTTCATCTCGGCGATCGGCTACTACATCACGCCGGCGCTGATCGGCGGACCGAGCGACCAGATGATCTCCTCGATCATCGCCTTTTACGCCACGGGGTCGGCGAACTGGGGCATGGCAGGTGCACTCGGGGTCGTACTGCTCGTCGCGACACTACTGCTCTACAGCGTCTACGCGCGGCTCTCCAGCGACGAAGTTGGGGGGCGCTGACCATGCCGATGAAAGTTGCCAAAGCCACCTTCGCCATGCTGACGATCATCTTCCTCGTCGCGCCACTCATTGCCATCCTGCCGCTCGCCTTCACCTCGAGCGTGATCCTCACCTATCCAATCCCGTCGTGGTCCCTGCGCTGGTTCGAGGAACTCTTCTTCGCGGACGCCTGGCGACGGGCAATCTTCAACAGCCTGATCATCGGCACGGGCACGACGTTGCTCGCAACCGCTCTTGGCACGGCCGCGTCGCTGGGCCTGCGCAACCGCCTCCTTTTCTTTCGCGGCTCGATGCGCACACTCTTCCTGCTGCCCATGGTGGTGCCGGCCGTCGTGCTGGGTGTCGGCATGCAAGTGCTGCTGGCGGGCTTTGGCCTCACCAACAGTTACATCGGCGTGATCATTGCCCACACAGTCGTGGCGGTGCCCTTTGTGGTGGTGAGCGTCACCGGTGCGCTGGCCGGCATCGACGAACGCGTCGAGCTTGCGGCCCAGAGCCTCGGAGCTTCGCCGGCCACGGTGTTCCGCCGTATCACCCTGCCACTCGCCATGCCGGGCGTACTCTCTGGCGCTGTGCTCGCCTTTGCGACGTCGTTGGACGAAGTCGTCCTCACGCTCTTCGTCGCAGGCCCGAACCAGCGGACGTTGGCACGGCAGATGTTTTCCAGCATCCGTGAAAATATCAGCCCTGCAATCGCGGCAGCGGCATTTCTCTTCATCGCAGGAACGGTCTTGATCGGCCTCGTTGTCGTTGTGTCGCGGTCGATCATGGCGGAGCGGCGCTAAATCGTTCAAGGCCGTAGTGAATGGCCTGCACCATCGCTGACATCCCTTGCTTGCAAGGCCGATATCGGATATATATCCTGATATAACACCGAGGCTGGCCGTGAGCAATTCCGCACAGAAGAGAGCGATCCAGAATTACCGCGCGCGCTTGACGCAGCGCGGCTACAAGCGCTTCGAGGTCATGGCGCTGGAATCCGACCGCGAGCTGATCCGATCCCTTGCACGGCAACTGGCCGAGGAGGGACCTGAAGCGGACCAGGCGAGGCAGGCAGTGAAGGCCCTCGTTGCAGGTGAACCGCCGAAAGTCGGTGGTATCCTGTCGGCGCTCCGACGCTCGCCACTTGTCGGCGCTGATCTCGACCTGTCTCGTCCGCGCGAGGAAGGCCGCAAGGTCGATCTGTGACACGTTATCTCCTCGACACGAACATCATCAGCTATATCGTCAAGCCGCAACCTTCGGAACTGCTGCTCGCTTGGTGGGCTGAGCAGCGCGACGAAGATCTGTTCGTCGCCTCGCTGACAATTGCCGAAATTCGACGCGGCATTCTGGAAAAGCCCCGCGGCAAGAAGCGGGACGTGCTTGATGCCTGGTTCTCTGGGCCGGAAGGCCCGCAGGAATTGTTCGCTAATCGTATCCTTCCGTTCGACGACAAGGCAGCCCTGATCTGGGCGCGATTGATGGCCGAAGGCAAAGCCACAGGTCGTCCGCGCAGCGCGCTTGACATGATCATCGCTGCCGTCGCGGGGGCCAATGATTGTGTGGTGGTCACGGACAACGAAAAGGACTTCAAGGGGCTCCAGATCGTCAACCCTTTGCGACTTGGAGCCGGAGGGGAAGAGAAATGACGGCGACTGCGCCTGGTCCGACAGAATGCGCTCGTCGCAGGACAGCCCGCGGACGCGCCGTTTGCTTGGTGATGAAATGCGCGCCCGTCATCCAGGTGAGATGACGGAAGGGATTTTTCAATCGTTCGCAAGCGGAAATGGTAGTTCAGCAATCATGCGGCGTTCGAAGTCAGTTCCATAATATAGATTACGCGATTTTTGCCTGTAGCCGCAAAGTTAAAGTGTCCTGATCCTGCAAAGTTGGAATGTCACTCTCCCCGGGTTTTGCTGACCTGGGAGATTGCGGATGGGATTGATTGCG
>NZ_LMJJ01000011.1:0-108914 GCF_001429285.1 Ensifer sp. Root278 | reverse complement strand
AAGGCAATCGGCCGGCCCTCGAACAATCGGATCAGCGACGGTGTTCGGGATTATGCGGTGACGGTCGTTCGCGAACGCTATGTGGACTTTGGTCCGACCTTGGCAGCCGAGAAGCTGGCCGAGCGCGATGGGTTGCGGGTGTCGCGCGAGACGCTGCGCCAATGGATGTCGGACGACGGCCTCTGGCTGTCGCGCAAGCAGCGGCGGACGTTTCATCAGCCACGCTTGCGACGCGAGGCCTATGGCGAGCTGGTGCAGATCGACGGGTCGGAGCATCGTTGGTTTGAGGATCGCGGGCCGCCGTGCTCGCTACTGGTGTTCGTCGATGATGCGACGGGCAGGTTGATGCAGTTGCGGTTTGTGCGCTCGGAAAGCGCCTTCACCTACTTTGAAGCGCTGGCGCTTTACCTTGAGCATCATGGGGCACCTGTCGCCTTTTATTCCGACAAGCATTCGGTGTTTCGGGTGGCGAAGAAGGATGCCAGGGGTGGCCAGGGCATGACGCAGTTCGGGCGTGCACTCTCAGAGCTAAACATCGAGATTCTTTGCGCAAACTCCAGTCAGGCCAAAGGTCGCGTCGAGCGGATGAACCGGACGCTGCAAGATCGCCTGGTCAAGGAATTACGGCTGGCGGGTATCGACGACATGGAGGCTGGCAATAGGTTTTTGCCGGGCTTCATAGAGCACTACAATGCGCGGTTTGCGATCGTCCCTGCCCGACCCGATGACCTGCACCGCCCGCTGAATCTCGCCCCGGATCGGTTGCGCGACGTCCTGTGCAAACGTGAGCAGCGCTATGTTGGATCGCAGCTGACGTTTTCGTTCGAGCGCCAGCGGATCATGCTCGAGGAGACCGAGGTGACACGCGGCTTGGCTGGTCGCTATGTCGAGACCTATGCCTATGCCGATGGTCGATTGGATGTGCGGTGGAAAGGCCATTCCCTGCCCTACCAGATGTTCGATAAGGACCAGCGGGTGACGCATGCGGCGATCACCGAGAACAAGCGGCTCGGTGATGTCCTGGCCTATATCAAGGAACGCCAGGAGCAGCAGACGCAGCCGGCGGTGAAGACGAACAGCGAGAAGAATGGCTACAAACCGCGTGGCCGCAAGCCGGGCAAGCGGACGGATTTCATGAACGATCCGGTGGTGATTGCTCGGCGCGAGCAGGCCCTGTCCCGACTTGATGCTGCGGAATGATCCCCTGACCGAGCTCTCAAAGCTAAAGCCGAAGGAGTGCTCCCCACCCGCCCCGATCTGATCTTGCAACCGGATCAGCCGGTCAGATCGGGGCTGGTCGCTGTGCAGTAGGGCAGCTCAAGTGACATTTCTACTTTGCGCCAAAGCGGACAGTTCAACCTGGCCGCCACATTGNGGAGTGCTCCCCCCCCGCCCCGATCTGATCTTGCAACCGGATCAGCCGGTCAGATCGGGGCTGGTCGCTGTGCAGTAGGGCAGCTCAAGTGACATTTCTACTTTGCGCCAAAGCGGACAGTTCAACCTGGCCGCCACATTGTGTGTAGCCGGGCGGGTTCCATTTTCAAATGCAACATGCCAATCGATTCCACCCTCACCACTTTGTCGAACGCAATGAGCCGATGCAAATGAAGCAGTCTGGTGCGGGTCTCACCTTCGCCCCGTTCAGCTTATGCCGTTTCGACCTCGGCGCGATTCGCCATATAGGCCGACGGACTGGGCGCGCTTTTCATCATCGTTTTTCGCCAGGCTTCCTGCTCGGCATTGATCAGAGCCAGTTCCCAAACACAGGCAACAACAGGTCTCCGTACGGTGTCCAAGGGTTCAGCAGCCGAATAAAGCTTCCGATAGATATGCTGGCAAAGAACCGAACCCTGTATCCACCAATGGGCCGAGATGGAGATACCAAGGGTGCCGGCATGAACGATCACAAAGCCCATGCCGTTGCTATCACCTTCATCCGTGACACGCGGCAAGACGTCATGTCGGATGAAGGACTGCGCCAACGCCACCATCGGCCCATCGATTTCCTTGCCATCGGCAACGAGGCCATAGGCCTTGAGCTTGAGACCGCCGATGTCCCATTCACCCAAATTCAAAACAGGACGCGGCTGGTAGATTTCGATTGTCTTCGCGCTCATCGCAATCGCTCCATACGGGCATTTCGAGGCAATCATCACTGCAGGTTACAGGATCACCATATGTTCAGGTCGCCGCGCCCCACAACAGGCTCGCCCCCGAGCCAAGCAAGAGCGCGAGCCAAGGCGACGGCCGCGATGTGGCGGCAGGGTCCAACTCGGTCTTTGTGCTCGCCACACACCATGCCGCCGATACATGCGATCACAGTCGCGTTGAAGGCAATCCCGCGCCAACTCTCCCCGAAAACGTCGCTTGCCAGCAGGAGCGCCCCCGGCCAAATATCACCAATTTATGATATTTAAAGTAATATACATAAACTGTGATATAAGTGATTGAATTTGAACACATGTATTGTCTTGCGTGCGTTGCGAAGACGCCTAAAGAGACTGGCGCCTCCGTTTCCAAAGCGCACCGCTGTCCTATGCTCTTTGGAAGCTGGCTGCATGGAGATCGGCGATGTTCAGGACCTTTGCCATTGCCCTCGGACTGACGACCCAACTTTTCACTGCAAGTGCGGTCCGCGCCGATGAACCTGTCGATACCGCGCGCGCGATCATTCAGGAGCAGATCGCAGCCTTTCTGCATGATGATGCAGAAACCGCCTATTTCTTCGCCTCACCGGCGGTCCGCGGCAAGTTTCCCGACAAGACCACATTCTTCGACATGGTCAAACGCGGCTACCAGCCCGTCTACCGGCCCGGCAACTTCGCCTTTGGCCGGTCGAAGGTCGTCGGCGATCAGGTCCTGCAGGAGGTGTTGATCTCGGCCCCTGATGGCAAGGACTGGACGGCAATCTACCAACTGGTGAAGCAACCGGACGGGAGCTACAAGATCAACGGCGTCATGATGCTGCAGGCAGCACCGGGGCCGGCGATCTAGGCCCTGCACAAAGCGCCAAGCGTCCTCCAACCGTCAGACCGGCGGAAGGTCCCCTCGCCGCCAGGTTTCCTGGGTTTCCGCCATGAAGTCGGCGAAGCGACCTTCGTCGATCGCCAGACGGATGCCGGCCATGAGCTCCTGGTAATAGGCCAGGTTATTCCAGCTCAAGAGCATGCCGCCGAGCGACTCGTTCGAACGGATCAAGTGATGCAGATAGGCGCGCGAATAGTCGCGCGCCGCCGGGCACGAGGATTCTTCGTCGAGTGGGCGCATGTCTTCGGCGTGCCGCGCATTGCGCAGGTTGATGCGGCCATGACGCGTGAACGCGAGGCCATGGCGCCCCGAGCGGGTCGGCATCACGCAGTCGAACATGTCGATGCCCTCGGCCACCGACCGCAGGATATCATCGGGCGTGCCGACCCCCATGAGGTAACGCGGCTTGTCCACCGGCATGATCGGGCAGGTAATGTCGAGCATGCGCAGCATCACTTCCTGCGGCTCGCCGACGGCCAGACCGCCGACAGCGTAGCCCTTGAGATCGAGCCCCTTCAGCGCCTCGGCCGAGCGTTCGCGCAGCTTTGGAATGTCGCCGCCCTGCACGATACCGAACATCGCCTTGCCTGGCTGGTCGCCGAAGGCCACCTTGCAACGCTCTGCCCAGCGCAGCGACATTTCCATCGCGCGCTCGATTTCCTTGGGCTCGGCCGGCAGCGCCACGCATTCGTCGAGCTGCATCTGGATATCGCTGTCGAGCAGGCCCTGGATCTCGATCGACCGTTCCGGCGACATGTGGAAGAGCGCGCCGTCGACATGGCTCTTGAAAGTGACGCCCTGCTCGTCGAGCTTGCGAAGGCCCGCAAGCGACATGACCTGGAAGCCGCCGCTGTCTGTAAGGATCGGTCCCTGCCAACGGATCAGGCCGTGCAGACCGCCGAGCCGTGCGACGCGCTCGGCGCCGGGGCGTAGCATCAGGTGGTAGGTATTGCCGAGAATGATGTCGGCGCCGAGATCCTTCACTTGGTCGAGATACATCGCCTTGACCGTGCCGACCGTGCCAACCGGCATGAAGGCCGGCGTGCGGATCGTGCCGCGCGGCATGGACACTTCGCCGCGACGGGCCTTGCCGTCGGTCTTGTGAAGCTTGAACTGGAAGGTCTCGGTCATCTAGTCTTTCCGGAAAAGCAGGCTGGCGTCGCCATAGGAATAGAAGCGGTAGCCGGTTTCGATCGCATGTGCGTAAGCCGCGCGCATAGTTTCCAGGCCTGAGAAGGCCGAAACCAGCATGAACAGCGTCGATTTCGGCAGATGGAAATTGGTCATCAGCATGTCGACGGCGCGAAAGCGGTAGCCGGGCGTGATGAAGATGCCGGTCGGCCCGGACCACGGCTTGACGATACCCTCTGCCGAGGTCGCGCTTTCGATCAGCCGGAGCGAAGTCGTGCCGACGCAGACGATGCGGCCACCTCTCGCCTTCACGGCGTTCAGCCGCTCGGCGGTGCGGGCGTCGACGTGGCCGATCTCCTGGTGCATCACATGGTCGTCGGTGTCGTCGGCCTTGACCGGCAGGAACGTGCCCGCCCCGACATGCAGCGTCACAAAATGCCGTTCGATGCCGGCCTCGTCGAGCTTGGTGAAGAGACGGTCGGTGAAGTGCAGTCCGGCGGTGGGCGCGGCTACGGCGCCCTCCTCCCGGGCATACATCGTCTGGTAATCGGCGCGATCCTGGGCGTCCTCGGCGCGCTTGGAGGCGATGTAGGGCGGCAGGGGAATGTGGCCGACCGCCATGATCGCCTCGTCGAGCGACGGGCCCGAGAGGTCGAAGCGCAGCGTCACCTCGCCGGCATCGCCCTTTTCCTCGACCGTCGCGTCGAGTGTGCCCAGCAGGCAACTCGAACCGCCATGGCCGAAGGCGATGCGGTCGCCGACCTTGAGGCGCCGCGCCGGGCGGGCAAAAGCCTTCCAGCAATCGGGTGCCGTGCGCATGTGCAGCGTCAGCGAAACCGGTGTGGTGATCTCCTCGCCGCGGCGGCGGATGCCTTCCAGTTGCGCCGGGATCACCTTGGTGTCGTTGAAGACCAGTGCGTCGCCTTCCCTGAGGAACGACGGCAGATCGAGCACACCCTTGTCGGACAGAACTTCCGCGCCATCAGGGCGAACGACAAGCATGCGGGCGCTGTCGCGCGGGCTTGCGGGCCGAAGCGCAATCGAGGTTTCCGGAAGGTCGAAGTCGAACAGGTCTACGCGCATTGTTATCTTCAGACAAAAGCAAACCCGCCCCGGCGCAGTTGGCGACCGGGGCGGGTCCGTGCATTAGCGCAAATCAGGCGTCTGCGGCAACCCGCATCGTGACGATCGAGTCGGGATCGCGCACCGGTTCGCCGCGCTTGATCTTGTCGACATTGTCCATGCCTTCGATGACCTGACCCCAAACGGAGTACTGCTTGTTGAGCCAGGGGGCATCGGTGAAGCAGATGAAGAACTGCGAGTTTGCCGAGTTCGGCATCTGGCTGCGGGCCATCGAGCAGGTGCCGCGAACGTGGCTGACGTTCGAGAATTCGGCCTTCAGATCCGGCTTGGAGGAGCCGCCCATGCCGGCACGCGCCGGGTTGAAGTGCTCGCCGCCGGTCTTGCCGTACTGAACGTCGCCGGTCTGCGCCATGAAGTCCTCGATCACGCGGTGGAATACCACGCCGTCATAGGCACCTTCGCGAGCCAGTTCCTTGATGCGGGCGACATGACCCGGAGCGACGTCAGGCAGAAGCTCGATGACGATCTTGCCCTTGGTGGTCTCCATGATGATCGTGTTTTCCGGATCCTTGATCTCGGCCATGGGTTTTCTCCTTCTGTTGACTTTACTTGCCGACCTTGACGTTGATCATGCGGTCGGGATCGGTGACGGAGCCGTTGTTGGCATCGTCGCCGAGCTTGATCTTGTCGACGTTCTCCATACCCGAAACGACCTTGCCGACGACCGTGTATTGGCCGTTCAGGAAGTCGCCCGGAGCGAACATGATGAAGAACTGCGAGTTGGCGCTGTTCGGATCCTGCGAGCGCGCCATGCCGACCGTGCCGCGTTCGAACGGAACGTCGGAGAACTCGGCCGGCAGATCCGGCTTCGACGAGCCGCCGGTGCCGGCAGCCTGTGGCTGGTAGCCGTTTTCCATATCGCCATACTGCACGTCGCCGGTCTGGGCCATGAAGCCCTTGATTACGCGATGGAAGGCAACGTTGTCATACTCGCCGGCGGCGGCAAGCGCCTTGATCTGCTCGACATGCTTCGGGGCAATGTCCGGACGCAGTTCAACGACGACCGGCCCATCCTTGAGCGTGATCGTGATGAAGTTGTCGGCCGATTGTGCGATCGCCGTTCCCGTCCAGGAGGCAAGCGCAAGGGCGCCGGCAAAAGCGAGGTGGAGGATTTTCATGGTTTCTCCCTGCGTGGTGTAAAGAGGGCCGCGCCTCAAGCGCGGCGTTTGGCCTGCAGTGCTTGGTAAACTGCCGCGGGCACGAAGGCGCTGACGTCACCGCCCATGGCCGCGATCTGGCGGACCAATGTGGCCGTAATGGGCCGCGACGCCGTGCCTGCGGGCAAGAATAGCGTCTGGATGTCGGGGGCCATCTGCCGGTTCATGCCGGCCATCTGCATTTCGTAGTCGAGGTCCGTGCCGTCGCGAAGCCCGCGCACAAGCAGTTTCGCGCCGCGCGCGCGTGCCGCGTCGACGACCAGATTGTCGAAGGCGACGACGTCGATATCGCCGGCCCGGTCGGGCAGGAATTCCTGAAGCGAGCGACGGATGAGTTCGGCGCGTTCATCAAAGGTAAAAAGCGGCGCCTTCCCCGGGTGGATGCCGATTGCGACGATGACCTTCGCCGCCACGTTCAGCGCCTGCACGAGTACGTCGAGGTGGCCGTTCGTCATCGGATCGAAGGAGCCGGGATAAAATGCCGTGGTCATCGCACCTGTTTCCGTTTGGTGAAGCCTTTTGTCACGGACGGCGACGGATCGCAAGAGTTGTGCCGATGGCTAGAGCTGTTCCCTGGGAAACAGCGGGACAGAAAGAATGAATGCTAAATGAATGCCATGTTCAACGGTGCTTCACACGCAGAACGCTAGTGTAGCGCAGTAAACAACGGAACTTTTCGAACGTACTGCCGTTTAGGATGCGAAAGGATTACGGCTATGGGACTTGCTCTGTTTTCGATGGCGATGTTTTTCGCGATGCTGTTTGCGACGATACATGGACTTCGCAATGAGTCCCGTGCCCGGCGCGAGCAATTCGTGACCCAGAAGATCTTCCGTTGATGGAGGGCGTCATGGCCACCCTGTTTATGATCGCGGCAGCGGTCATCAGTTTCGTTTTTTTGATCGATTTTGCCCGGACGATACGCGACCTCCAGCGCGATCGCCAGGGTTCGGAGCGGCTTGACGGTTTCAACGTCTAGCGGTTTCGAGGCTTCGTAATCGAAGCTTGGTAGTAGGCGACGCCGTTCCCTTCCCCTGAGGCGGTCGCCATTGTAAGCCGGACGGCATCCCCTGCCCGTCCGGCTTTTTCTTTGCCCGCAGCCTGGAGCCTATCGCTAAATCGCGGTGTGCCTCGGGGGCGTGGTCGAAATCGCGCCGATCATCCGGAAGAAGCGCCAGTTCAAAAGCACGGCGGCTGCCGCGAGCCCGAGGACGAAGCCGAACCAGACGCCCATGCCGCCGAAGTTGAACGGAAAGGCGAAGGCCCAGGCGCAGACGAAGCCGATCGGCCAATAGGAGATCAACGCCAGCAGCATCGGCACCTTGGTGTCCTTCAACCCGCGCAGCATGCCGGCGGCGATCGCCTGCATGCCGTCGACGAGCTGGAAGGCGCCGGCAATGACGATGAGCGGCGCGGCGAAGGCCAGTACTGCCGCGGCATCCGGGCGGTTGGTGTCGAGATAAAGGGCGGCGAGATGGCTCGGGAACAGGGCAAAGATCGCGCTCCCGACGACGGCAAAGCCCGCACCGAGCACGAGTGATGCAACCGCCGCGCGCCGGACGCCCAGCATGTCGTTTCGGCCGTAGGCAAGGCCGACACGCACCGTGGCGGCTTGCGCGAGCCCGAGCGGGATCATGAAGGCGAGTGAGGCGAACTGCAGGGCGATGCCGTGCGCGGCAAGTTCAATCGTGCCGATCGTGCCCATCAGCAGCGAAGCGACGGTGAAGAGGCTCACTTCGGCAAGGATCGTCAGCGAGATCGGAATGCCGAGAGACACGACCTCCCAGAACGCCGTCCAGTCAGGCCGCCAGAATCGGACGAACAGTTCGTACTGGTTGAGCTCAGGCTTGCTCTTGATGTAGCCGATCGTCAGCGCCGCGCCGAGCAACGCAACGCCGAGCGCCGCTACCGCTGCACCGAAGATGCCGAGCTGCGGGAAGCCGAAATGGCCGAAGATCAGCACGTAACAAAGAGCGGCATTGAGTACGAGAGTCGCCAGCGTCACGTAGAGAATGATTCCTGCCCGCTCGAGGCCGCTCAAGAAGGCTCTGAGCACCATGAAAATCAGGCCGGGAAAGATCGCCCACTGGGCGATGCGGATGTATTCCCCTGCAAGGGCTGCGACCTCGGGTTGCTGACCGGCGAAAAGCAGGATCGGTTCGGCCATCCAGAGCACCGGCGCCGTCAGCACCCCGTAGAGCAGCACGACCCACATGCCCATGCGCACGGAGCGGCGCACCGAAACCTTGTCGCCTCGACCAACGGCTTGGGCTGCCATCGGAACCACCGCGTTGGCAAAGCCGTTCCCGAAAACATAGACGGTGAAATACATCTGCGTCGCAAGAATGATCGCCGCGAGTTCGGTGGCGCCGAGCTTGCCCACCATCAGGACGTCCGTCGTGTTGATCGCGAGCTGGGCGAGCTGGGCGCCGATAAAGGGCACGCCGAGATAGAAGATCGCGCGATAATGCATCCGCCAGGAGTTGTCGGTCGTCAACGGCTTCGGGCTCGCATTCGCGGTCAGCATGGCAGATTCCTGGCGGTCGATGCGGCCTCGGCCGCAACTAAAGGTCGGAGGGAGGAAAACCGGAGATAGAATACCCCCGGGCAAAGAGCCAGCCGCAAGGGCGAGGTTGCTCAAACTTTCATCGATAGATCACGAAAATTGATCAATTTCCGTGCATTCTTGGCTGTTCGATCCCTTCAGCCTCTTCCGCTGCTGCAACCGCAGCCGGCTCGATAGCCTCCTCCAGCCCTTGCGGTCCTACCGCCCTGCTTCTGGGTATCTTCAACAGGAACACGACGAGCGCGCCGACGAGGAAGCAACTCGCGAGCGCATAGGGCGCACCGGCGAAGGCGACGGGAGCGCTAGGGCTGGTGAAATAGCCGAAAGCCTGGGTGAAGACCGGCGGGCCGATGATCGTGGTGATGCTGCCGATGCTGGTCAGCGCGCCCTGAAGTTCTCCCTGTGCCGATGGCGGCACGTGGGCGGCAGCGATACTGCGCAATGGCGGATCTGCGAGGCTTTCGATCGCGGTTGCGATGATCACCGCATAGATCATCCACCCCTGCCAGGCACCCGCATAGCCGATGGCGCCAAGGGTGGTGAAGGTCAGTCCCAGTACCGCCGTCCGCCACTCGCCAAGCCGTGGCACGACGCGCGGCAGTATGACGGCCATGACGAACGCGCCGCCGATGCCGAAGATACCGAGAGATAGCCCGATCTGCCCCTCGCTCCAGCCATAGCGGTAGTTGGATACGAAGGACCAGACCGCCGGATAGACGGAGTGGGCGAGCCAGAAGAGAAAGAAGACGAGCCCAACCCAGCCGATGCCTGGGTAGTTGCGCATCTGCTTGAGGGCGCCGAGCGGATTGGCGCGCTTCCACTCGAAGCGACGGCGATTGGCGCGATCCAGCGTCTCGGGCAGCAGAAATACGCCGAGAATGAAATTGACGAAGGAGAGCGCCGCGGCACCGTAGAACGGCACGCGTGGCCCCAATTCGCCGAGCAGACCGCCAAGCACCGGGCCGAGGGCGAAGCCGGTCCCGAAGGCGATGCCGATCAGCCCAAAATTCTTGCCGCGGTTTCCGTCATGGCTGATGTCGGCGATATAGGCCGATGCGGTGCCGAAACTTGCACCGCTGATGCCGGCGAGCACACGGCCGATGAACAGCATCCAATAGCTGGTGGCGAGCGCACAGATCAGATTGTCGAGTGCGAAGGTGAAGACCGATGCGAGCAGCACCGGACGGCGGCCGAATCGGTCGCTGAGGTTGCCGATCAGCGGCGCGAAGAGAAACTGCATCGCCGCATAAACGAGCAGCAGCCAACCACCGTCGATTGCCGCTTCGCTGATATCGGAGCCGGTCAGTTCCTCCAGATAGGTCGGCAGCACTGGAACGATGATCGCAATGCCGATGATATCCAGGAACAGGATGAGGAAGACGAGGAACAGGCCGCGTCGCACAAACTTCTCGTCGCGCATGCGATCCCTTCCCCCGAGCGGCCTGCCCCGGGATGCGGGACAGAACGTGAACAACGCTACCAATTTAGGTGTAACGGATCATTTCGCGCGAAACAATCCGTGAACGTCTCAAATTATTTGATGGGACTATCGCAATGGTTGAAGTGACGGGTGACGTGCATCTGCCTTCACCCGTTGTCGCGCCGCTGTTCAAGCTTCAAGAAATCCACGAAGGCGCGCAGCGGCGTCGGCATATGCCTGCGGCTCGCATAGTAGAGAAACGGTCCGGAAAAACTCGTCGTCCAGTCTTCAAGAATGGGCCGGAGCCGTCCTGCCGCGATGGCCGGGGCGACGAACTCCTCGAAGGTCCGGATGATGCCAAGCCCGTCAAGGGCAGCGCCGAGTTCGAGGTCGATCGTATTGGCGGTCACGACGGCAGGAGGCGCGATCGTCAGCGCCGCCTCCCCTTCACCGAACTCCCAGGGAAGAGAAATGCCGCTGGCGAAACGGTGGCGAATACAGCCATGGTCAAGCAGATCGCGTGGATGTTGGGGCACGCCGTGCCTGGCGAGATAATCCGGTGCCGCCGCGGTGACGTAGCGTTGCCGGCTCGGCCCGATCGGTATGGCGATCATGTCGCGCTCGACCCGTTCCTCATAGCGAACGCCAGCGTCGAAACCCGCCGCCAGAACGTCGACGAACCCATCTTCCGCCGTCACTTCCAAGGAGATTGCCGGATGCTTGCTGAGGAAGCGGCCGACGATCGGTGGTAGGATTTCGCGGGCAACGATGGTCGGGACATTCAGTTTCAGCGTTCCCGCCGGACTGTCGCGCATCTCGTTGACCTGATCGAGCGCGCCGGCAATCTCGCCGAGCGCCGGCGTCAGCCGATCCAGCAACCGCATGCCCGCCTCCGTCAGTGTCACGCTGCGGGTCGTGCGGTTGAGCAGGCGCACTTGCAGCTTGGCTTCGAGCCGTCGCAGCGCCTCGCTCAGCGACGACGCGGAAACGCCGCGCTTCTTGGCAGCGGCGCGGAAGCTGCGCGTCGCGGCAACGGCGGTAAAGGCATCGAGATCTGCAAGCGGCAGGTCGTTCATTGTGCGGAATTTCGTACAAGTCGTTCGATTGAGGTCGGATTATCGCACGACGCCAAAGGAAGTAAACAAGAGACCGATCAACGGCCGGCGGATTTCGGCCATGTCGAAGGAGAACGAGAATGGATTACGTTTCACTCGGAAAGACCGGCCCCTCGGTGTCGGCGCTCGGACTCGGCTGCATGGGCATGTCCGGCATGTACGGCCCGGCCGACCGTGCCGAAAGCATCGCCACCATCCACGCCGCGCTGGAGGCCGGCATCACGCTGCTCGATACCGGTGACTTCTATGGTATGGGCCACAACGAGATGCTGATCGGCGAGGCGCTGAAGGGCGGTAGGCGCGACAAGGCGCTGTTGAGTGTGAAGTTCGGCGCATTGCGCGATGCTGCGGGCAACTGGGCTGGCTATGATTGCCGGCCGAAGGCGGTTCGCAACTTTCTCGCCTATACGCTGCAGCGGCTTGGCGTCGATCATATCGACATCTATCGTCCCTCAAGGCTCGATCCCGACGTTCCGATCGAAGATACCATTGGTGCGATCGCTGACATGGTGAAGGCTGGATATGTCCGCCATATCGGCCTCTCCGAGGTTGGGCCCGAGACCATCCGCCGCGCCGCTGCCGTCCACCCGATCTCGGATCTGCAGATCGAGTATTCGCTGATTTCACGCGGCATAGAGAGCGAGATCCTGCCGACCTGCCGCGCTCTCGGTATCGGCGTCACCGCCTATGGCGTGCTGTCGCGCGGCCTGATCAGTGGCCACTGGCAGAAAGGCGCGGCTGGCAAGGGCGATTTCCGCGCCATGAGCCCGCGGTTCCAGGAGGGCAACATCGACAAGAACCTCGCCCTCGTCGAAGCGCTGAGGCAGGTCGCTGAAGAGAAGGGCGTTTCGGTGGCTCAGATCGCGATTGCCTGGGTAGCCGCCCAGGGCAAGGACATCGTGCCGTTGATCGGTGCACGCCGGCGCGACCGCTTGGCGGAAGCCCTCGCGTCGCGCGATGTCGATCTCAGTGCCGGCGATCTGGCGGTGATCGAACAGGCGGTTCCGAAAGATGCCGCCTCGGGCGCCCGCTATCCCGAGGCCCAACTCGCCCATATGGACAGCGAACGCTGACCCGACAAACGAAAGGGCCGGCAATCGTGCCGGCCCTGACGGTTTTCTTGTTTAGAAGCGGCTAGACGGCGCCCGATAAGGTATCGCAGGCCGACATCTTGCCGCTGTCGAAGCCACGCTTGAACCAGCGCATGCGCTGTTCGGAGGTGCCGTGGTTGAAACTCTCCGGAACGACGTAGCCCTGCATCCGCTTCTGCAGCGTGTCGTCGCCGATCTGGGTGGCGGCGTTCAGCGCCTCTTCGAGGTCGCCTTGCGAGAGCAGGCCCTTCTGCTCGGTAAATTTGCCCCAGACGCCGGCGAAGCAATCGGCCTGCAGTTCGACACGCACCGACATCTGATTGGCTTCGGTTTCGCTCATCGACTGGCGCATCTGGTTGAATTTCGGCAAGACGCCGATCAGGTTCTGGACGTGGTGGCCGACCTCGTGCGCAACCACATAAGCCTGGGCGAAGTCGCCGGATGCATCGAACTTCTGGGCGAGTTCATCGAAGAAGCTCATGTCGAGATAGACCTTGTGGTCTCCCGGGCAATAGAACGGCCCGGAGGCGGCAGACGCGAAGCCGCAGGCGGAGCGCACTTGGCCGCGGAAGAGCACCATCTTGGGCTCTTCGTACTGTTTGCCGCTCGCCTGGAAAATGCCGTTCCAGGTATCCTCGGTCTCGGCGAGCACGGTCGCCATGAAAGACTTCATTTCCTCTTCCTGGGCCGAACCGCGCGGTGCCGGCGAGCCGTCACTCTGCTCGAAACCGGGCAACTGTACCTGACCGCCGCCACCTTCCAGCACCTGCAGCATGTCGATGCCCATGGCCTTGAGGATAAAGTAGAGGATGACGAGGAAGATGATCGTTCCGAAGCTCATGCCGCCGCCGGCGCGCCGCATACCGCCTCCGCCGCCCGGCATGCGGAAACCACCGCCGCGCCCGAACGGATTGCCGCCACCCGGGCTCGCGCCGCGCTGGTCTTCGATGTTTTCGGATTGGCGGCGGCCTTTCCATTCCATGATCTGTCCTCCCAGCCTCTGTAAAAAGGGCGTTGTCGGTTTGCTCTTTTATAAGATGCGCCCAACGTCGTTGTAAAACGCAATCGCCGCCCGTAAGTTCGCGATCTGGCCAAACTTTTTGCTGCGGCTGCTAGCTCGCGCTACGGATATCGGCAGCGAAAACTCCGCCGGCTGAAGTCTGCTCCGCTCTCCTTGACATAAAGTCGCTTTGCCGCTCCTAAGCCACCCGCAGAGCGGGACGAGGCGGAGCCTTCGTGAAGGCGTTGCGGCTTGAAGGAATCGGTCGCCTCGGCGTGGAAGAAGTGCACAAGCCCCGGCCCGATCCGCACGACCTGCTCGTCCGGGTCGAAGCCGCCAGTGCGCGCCGTCGGCGCCTGACGCTTTGGCGCGGTTTTAGTGCCGCCGAGCGAGCGATAAAGCAGAGGACGCGCAAATATGCCGGCTTCTTGTCGATTCCGGTATTTTCGGGGTTTCGCTTGCAGATACATTTGCCTATAAGCCGCTTCTAGCCTGAAAAGACCATCAATGCGTGCCCGGCCGGTGACCTCCCACTTTGGCCGGTTTTTCGCGCAGCTAGAAACGGATGACCGACCATGCCGAAGCGCCAAGATATCAAGTCCATTCTTATCATCGGCGCGGGGCCGATCGTCATCGGTCAGGCATGCGAATTCGACTATTCCGGCACCCAGGCCTGTAAGGCGCTGAAGGAGGAAGGCTACCGCGTCATCCTCGTCAACTCCAACCCAGCGACGATCATGACCGATCCGGGCCTCGCCGATGCGACCTATGTCGAGCCGATCACCCCGGAAGTCGTCGCCAAGATCATCGCCAAGGAGCGCCCGGACGCGCTGCTCCCGACCATGGGCGGCCAGACCGCGCTCAACACCGCACTGTCGCTGCGCCGTATGGGCGTTCTCGACCGCTACAATGTCGAGATGATCGGTGCCAAGCCCGACGCGATCGACAAGGCCGAAGACCGTGCCCTCTTCCGCGAGGCGATGGCGAAGATCGGCCTGGAGACGCCGAAGTCGCGGCTGGCGAACGCCACCGACATCAAGGACCATGACCGCAAGGTGCATGAGGCCGAGCGCGCCGAACTGAAGGGCCGACTGTCCGGCCCGGACCTCGACAAGGCGCTCGACGAGCTGGAGAACCAGTGGAACCTCGGTGAAGGCGACCGCAAGCAGCGCTATCTGAACCATGCGATGGCGATCGCCGCGCAGGCGCTCGACGATGTTGGCCTGCCCGCGATCATCCGCCCGTCCTTCACGCTCGGCGGCACCGGTGGCGGTATCGCCTATAACCGCACGGAATTCTTCGACATCGTCGGCAGTGGCCTCGACGCTTCGCCCACCACCGAAGTGCTGATCGAAGAATCGGTGCTCGGCTGGAAGGAATACGAAATGGAGGTCGTCCGCGACACGGCGGACAACTGCATCATCATCTGCTCGATCGAAAACATCGATCCGATGGGCGTGCACACCGGCGATTCGATCACCGTTGCTCCGGCGCTGACGCTGACCGACAAGGAATACCAGATCATGCGCAACGCCTCGATCGCGGTTCTGCGCGAGATCGGCGTCGAGACCGGCGGCTCGAACGTGCAGTTTGCCGTCAACCCGAAGGACGGCCGTCTGGTCGTCATCGAAATGAACCCGCGCGTATCGCGCTCCTCGGCGCTCGCCTCCAAGGCGACCGGCTTCCCGATCGCAAAGATCGCGGCGAAGCTCGCCATCGGCTACACGCTGGACGAACTCGACAACGACATCACCGGCGGCGCGACGCCGGCCTCCTTCGAGCCCTCGATCGACTACGTCGTCACCAAAATCCCGCGCTTCGCCTTCGAGAAGTTCCCGGGCGCCTCGCCGGTCCTGACCACCGCGATGAAGTCGGTCGGCGAAGTCATGGCGATCGGCCGCACCTTTGCCGAATCGCTGCAGAAGGCGCTGCGTGGCCTTGAGACCGGCCTCACCGGCCTCGACGAAATCGAAATCCCCGACATGGACGACAACGGCGATGGCCGCAACGCCATCCGCGCCGCGATCGGCACGCCGACGCCGGACCGGCTGCGTATGGTTGCCCAGGCGCTCCGCCTCGGCATGAGCGAGGCAGATGTTCACGAGGCGAGCAAGATCGATCCGTGGTTCATCGCCCAGTTCAAGGCGATCGTCGACATGGAGGCACGCATCCGCGAGCACGGCCTGCCCCAGGATGCCGAGAACCTGCGCATGCTGAAGGCCATGGGCTTCTCCGATGCGCGCCTCGCTACGCTCGGCGGCAAGCGCCCGAAGGAAGTGGCCGAACTGCGCAACGCGCTGAATGTTCGCCCGGTCTACAAGCGCATCGATACCTGCGCCGCCGAATT
Source organism: Ensifer sp. Root278 (assembly GCF_001429285.1). GTDB lineage: Bacteria > Pseudomonadota > Alphaproteobacteria > Rhizobiales > Rhizobiaceae > Ensifer. The sequence goes on along the minus strand of NZ_LMJJ01000011.1, from coordinate 92,917 downwards.
CGCCTCGCCGACCGCTTACATGTACTCGACCTACGAAACGCCCTTCGTCGGTGCCGCCCGGTCGGAAGCTGGGGTTTCCGACCGCAAGAAGGTCGTTATCCTTGGTGGTGGTCCGAACCGTATCGGCCAGGGCATCGAGTTCGACTACTGCTGCTGCCACGCGGCATTCGCGCTGAAGGATGCCGGCTACGAAGCGATCATGATCAACTGCAACCCGGAGACGGTTTCGACCGACTACGACACCTCCGATCGCCTCTATTTCGAGCCGCTGACGGCCGAAGACGTGATCGAGATCATGCGCGCCGAACAGGAAAATGGCGAACTCGTCGGCGTCATCGTGCAGTTCGGCGGCCAGACGCCGCTGAAGCTGGCCGAAGCGCTGGAAAAGAACGGCATCCCGATCCTCGGCACGGCACCCGACATGATCGACCTTGCCGAGGACCGCGACCGCTTCCAGAAGCTGCTGATGAAGCTCGACCTCAACCAGCCGCGCAACGGCATCGCCTACTCGGTCGAGCAGGCCCGCCTGGTCGCTGCCGAGATCGGCTTCCCGCTGGTCGTGCGCCCGTCCTACGTTCTTGGCGGCCGCGCCATGCAGATCATTCATTCGGAAAGCATGCTGCAGACCTATCTGCTCGACACGGTTCCGGGCCTGGTTCCGGAAGACATCAAGCAGCGCTACCCGAACGACAAGACCGGCCAGATCAACACGCTGCTCGGCAAGAACCCGCTGCTCTTCGACAGCTACCTGACGAATGCCACGGAAGTGGACGTCGACTGCCTCTGCGACGGCAAGGACGTCTTCGTCTCGGGCATCATGGAACACATCGAGGAAGCCGGTATCCACTCGGGCGACAGCGCCTGCTCGCTGCCGGTGCATACGCTCGACACGGCCATGGTCGACGAACTCGAACGCCAGACGGCAGCGCTTGCCAAGGCGCTCAATGTCGGCGGCCTGATGAACGTGCAGTTCGCCATCAAGGACGGCACGATCTACGTGCTTGAAGTCAACCCGCGCGCATCGCGTACCGTGCCCTTCGTCGCGAAGACGATCGGCGCGCCGATCGCCAAGATCGCAGCCCGCGTGATGGCCGGCGAAACGCTCGACGTCGCGATCGCCGCCTATGGCGAGAAGCCGGATCCGCGCAACCTGAAGCACATTGCGGTGAAGGAAGCGGTCTTCCCCTTCGCCCGCTTCCCCGGCGTCGACACGCTACTCGGTCCGGAAATGCGCTCGACCGGCGAAGTCATCGGTCTCGACACCGACTATGCGCTGGCCTTCGCCAAGTCGCAGCTCGGCGCAGGCGTCGACCTGCCGCGCGATGGAACGGTGTTCGTTTCGGTGCGCGACGAGGACAAGACCCGGGTTCTTCCGGCGATCCGCATTCTCGTCGATATCGGCTTCAAGGTCATGGCCACGGCCGGCACCGCGCGTTTCCTCGGTGAAAACGGCATTGCCGCCACCAAGGTCAACAAGGTCCAGGAAGGCCGGCCGCACGTCGAAGACGCGATCCGCAACCGTCACGTCCAGCTCGTCATCAACACGACCGACGGCAACAAGGCGATCTCGGACTCCAAGTCGCTTCGCCGCGCGACGCTGATGCAGAAGGTGCCCTACTACACCACCATGGCCGGCGCGGAAGCGGCAGCCCATGCGATCAAGGCGCTGAAGGCCGGCAGCCTCGAAGTGCGTCCGCTGCAGAGCTATTTCAAGGCCTGATACGACGAGCGGCGCGCGACAATCTCGCGCGCCGTTTTCGCTCCCCGCGAAACGATCGTCCGTGTGGGATGCCGTATGGCGCGACCTATGTCCGGCACCTCCGGCTGAATGCCCGATGAACGAGCGGTTCAGCCTGCATTCTTCCGCACCATGCTCTTATACGCCTGCGCACTTCGGGATCGGAGAAACCTCCGGCATGGCGCGATATGGGGCAAGATCGTGCAACTCTATTTCTTCGATCTGCATTGCGGCGACGAGCACTTCGTCGACGAGGACGGCATCATCCATTTCGATGAGGGCTCGGCCCTCTATTATGGTCAGCGCATCGCCGACAAGATCGGCCGCGACGCGGACTATGGATCGCTGAAGGTCGAAGTCTTCTCCAGCAATCGCAGGCTGCTCGCAACGATCGTGCCATCGATCGGGCGCGGCGGCGAGCAACGGGCGCTTCTTGGGCGCCGTCACGTCGGTACGCCGCTCCACGCAGCTGCCTAGAACGTCATCTGTCTGAACGCACGGCGCTCTAGTCTCCTGCGAGCGCCCCGAGCGCCGCTCCTCCTTGGGCGTGCCGTGATCGTTTGTCTGCAAGCCGCACGGTTCTGACGCCGAAATAGAGCGATGCCGTCGATATCACGGATGCGACCACAAAGACGGTGAACAATGCGCCATGCATCGTCGCCACGCTTGCCTTCTCGTCAAAGCCGCGGAGATTTGCGGTAAGCCCGCAGATTGCAGCACCGATGGCGTAGCCGGCCGATTGCAGCGTCGGCAAAAAGGCTGACGTCTTGTCGCGTTCCTTATGCGGCGACACATCCATCATCAACTGGCTGAGCGTGCCCCAGGAGATGCCAAAGCCGGCGCCAATCGCGATCTGGCTCGGAAAGACCAGGCGGAATTCGTCGATGGCGACCGCGATCGTCAGGCCGGCAAGTCCGATACTGAGAAGAGCCGGCCCGGCCTGGATCAGCTTCACGCGCAGATCATGTGAGCGCAGGCTCGCAACGAGAATTGCGGTCAGGCTCCAGGAGATCGCCATCAGCGCGCCGGAAAAGCCGGCGGCCGTCGGGCTGAAGTTCCACACGTGCTGCAGGCCGTAGATGAGGTAGATCGAGCCGGATGCCTGCGCCAGCGGCATCAGCAGCACCACCCAAAGGCCGGTGCCGAGCGGTTTTGCGAGCGTGAAAGCGCCGGCAGGCAGGATCGAATGTTCTGCGCGCCGGTCGGTCTGGACCACCGCCCAGAGGATCGTTAGCGCTGTCGCTAGCGCTGCGACCATCAAGGGGACGCTTCTGGCCGTGGTCGATACCGATATCAGCAATATGCCGGTGCCGACGATGACCAACCGTAGAAGCGGGATCGGACGTGATTTCGTGGTTGGTATCTTCTGTGCCGGCACGATGGCGAGGACGAGCACGACGAAGATTGCGGCTGCCGGAATATTGACGCCGAAGGCCGCCCGCCAGGACCAATGTTCCGTCAGGAAGCCGGAGACGAGCGGACCGCCAAAGGCAGCCATCGCCCAGACGATGGCTTCGGCTCCGAAGACCTTCGGCACCAGCCGCGGCGGGAAGAGTTCCGGGATCAGTGCGTAGCAGACCGCGGCGATGATACCTTCGCCGAATCCCTGGAACACCCGTCCGGCAAGCACCTGCGGCATGCTGCTCGCGGTCGTCGCGATCATGGTTCCGGCGACAAATACGACGGCGGCAGCAATCAGCGTGCCACGTGCGCCGAACCTCGCCTTCAGATTGGCGGCAAGCGCCCCGCCGAGAATCGCAAAGACGAGATAGAGCGTAACCGCCCATGAAAGCAGCGTGGCGCCGCTGATCTGCGCGACAGCCGTCGGTAGCGCCGTCGAAATGAAAAATTCATTGAACGCAAAGAGTGCGACCCCAAGGCAAAGTGTGACCGTTGCCGCCAGATAGTCGGGCCGGAGCAGTTCGCTCCAGCGGCCATCCGCTTGCGGCTCCGCGTTCGGGCCTGTCTTGATGTGGTGATCCTTGGCCAGATCCATGGGCCATGCTTCCTCGTGATATTTTGCAGGAGCAGTTCTGATACGACCTCAACCGCAGTTGAGGTAAAGCTGTTTCTGCAAAACTTGCCACCGGTTTCCTTCGTCTACAAGTTGCGGATGGTTTGTTGGCTTCGGTGGATGGTGGCGAAATATCTGGCTTTCGCGCTTCCGTTTCTGCTATAACGAAGGTTCGAAGTTTCGGACGGTTCCGGTGTTTACGCGCCGGAGACCGTTTTCTTTTGCGTTGGCGCCGCCCAAAGGGCGGCGCCTCGTGCTTGATGAAGGACAATGAAATGGTCGAAAAAGTGCCGATGACACGGGGTGGATTCGTCAACCTGCAGGAGGAGCTGCGCTGGCGCCAGCAGGAAGAACGACCACGAATCATCGAGGCGATTGCCGAAGCCCGTGCACATGGCGACCTGTCGGAAAATGCCGAATACCATGCCGCCAAGGAGGCGCAGAGCCACAACGAAGGCCGCGTCACCGAGCTCGAAGACTTGATCGCCCGCGCGGAAGTCATTGATCTCTCGAAGATGTCCGGCTCCAAGATCAAGTTCGGCGCCAAGGTCAAGCTGGTCGACGAAGACACCGAAGAAGAAAAGACCTATCAGATCGTCGGCGACCAGGAAGCCGACGTGAAGGCTGGCCGCATCTCGATCTCGTCGCCGATCGCGCGCGCCCTGATCGGCAAGGAAGTCGGCGATTCCATCGAAGTGAACGCCCCCGGCGGCTCCAAGGCCTACGAAATTCTCGCGGTCAACTGGGGCTGATCAGCCCCGGCAGGGGCGAAGCCTCCCTTCGCCCCATTTCTCTCTTTCCAAAAGACGAACGTTGCTCGCGCAAGGAGTGCGCTTTCGTGGCCGATATCCGGAACGTCGAGGTCATCGCTCCCAATTTCAAGCGCCGCCTCTCGGGCGTGACGTCCACCATTATCCAGTTGGTTCCGATCCAGCGCGCGCTTGGCGAAAAGGTCGCCGTGCTTGGCCCGGGGCTGCCGGACACCCTGCCCTCGATCCGATTCCGCGATCTCCTGCGCTTGTGGAGCGCACCGGATGGCCGCCCCTGCCGGGTCTGGCATGCACGCCGTAACGTCGAGATGCTGCCGGCAATCGTGCTGCGCGATCTGCTCGGTATGAAGCTGAAGATCGTCTTCACCTCGGCTTCGCAGCGGCGCCACACCGGCTGGAGCAAGTTCCTGATCTCCAGGATGGATGCGGTGATTGCGACGAGCGGCAAGACCGCCGCCTATCTCGAAGTGCCGAACACGGTCATCCTGCACGGCATCGACACGAAACGCTTCCAGCCGCCGGCGGATACAGTCGCCGCCAAGTCTGCGCTCGGGCTCGATCCGGCGCAGAAATATGTCGGCTGCTTCGGACGGGTGCGTAAGCAGAAGGGAACCGATCTCTTCGTCGATAGCATGATCGCGTTGCTCCCCTGCCGGCCGGGCTGGAGCGCCATCGTCGCGGGGCGCGCGACCGGCCCGCATGTGGCGTTCGAGAACGAGTTGAAGGAACGGGTCGCAAAGGCCGGGCTGACGGACCGCATTCGTTTCGTCGGCGAGCACACCAACATTCCCGATTGGTATCGCGCGCTTGATCTCTTCATCGCGCCGCAGCGCTGGGAAGGTTTTGGCCTGACGCCGCTCGAAGCCATGGCAACCGGTGTGCCGGTTATTGCGACCGATGTCGGTGCGTTTTCGGAACTGGTCGTCGTCGGCGAGCAGGAAACCGGTACGGTCATTGCGGCAAACGATCTGCAGGCGATGGTTGAGGCGACTGCCGGCTTCATGGATGATGATCGCCGCCGCACGATGGCAGGCGCCAACGGCCTGGGGCTCACCTGCGCCTCCTTCGCCATCGAGGGCGAGGCCCGTGCGATCAACGCCGTCTACGAACGGCTGATGCGTTCCTGATCGGCTGCCATTCGTGTGGCAGCCGCGCGAGCGAAATTAGCTCAGCGTTTTGAAGCGAAGAGCTTCAAGTAGGCGTCAGTGATCGCCTGTTTTGAGAACTGGTTCATCAAGGTCTCGTGGCCGCGTTCGGCGAGGCGTTCGCCCAGTGACGCGTCGCTCGCGATGCGGTCGATCGCCTGGGCGAAACCGTCGGCGTCGCCGATATCGACCATCAAGCCGTTCTCGCCGTCGCGCATGAACCATTGCGGCCCTTCCGAACGGCTGGAGACGACCGGCGTGCCCTGGGCCCAGGCCTCGAGGATGACATTGCCGAGCGGTTCATGGCTCGATGCCATGACGAAAATGTCCGAGGCAGCGAGGAAAGGCCGCGTATCCTTCTGCCAGCCAGCAAAGCGTACGCGCTTTGCCACCCCGAGGTCGGCCGCAAGTTTCTCGAGGTTTTCCCGCTCCTCGCCGTCGCCGATCAGCCAGAGATAGGCGTCCGGCACCTTGGCGATCGCCTGGATCAGGGTGTGGAAGCCCTTGCGCGGCACGAACCGCCCCATCGACATGACGACCGGCACATTCTCCGGCGTGTCGAGCGTGGCGCGACTGACTGGCGCGACGCGTTCCGTCCCGGTGAAGTTGGAGATCACTTCGACGTCGCGTTTCCAGCCGATCTTGCGCACATGCTCGGCAATTCCGGGCGTGTTGCAGACGAGACAATCGGTATTGCGGAAATAGTCGAGACGCAGCGGATAGTCGCCGAGGCGGGAAATCTTGATGCAGCCCTTGTAGTTCGGCATGAGGCGGCTGGCGCGCGGCATCCAGGCAAAGAGCGCGTCCGGCTTCTCGCGGCGCGCCATGCTGCTGACCTTCATCGGCAAAAGGATCCGGTCGAGCGACAGGTTGCGGAAATTGCTTTCGATGATGCGCGTTGCACCTTCGATATCCTTCCGCCAGATGCGTCCGGGCCGGATGACCGAGGTCTGCTCGACGCCGCGCTCGCCAAGCGCATTCACCAGATGAACGAAGAAGCGCTCTGCGCCGCCGTCCTTGCCGAAATGAAAGTGCATGATTTTCATGGGAACCTCACGGGCTGGTCTGGCGCCGATCCATGTCGTCATGGTTCGGACGGCGCTTCAGCGCGTGCCTCTGATAGATCTTGGCTGCGGTCAGGAAGGCGTAGACCGCCCCCGTCGTCGCTTCGATGAAACCCGGAAAGCCGCAGCGCCAAAGGCCATTGCGGAAATAGAGCCGGTAGAAATAGAGCGGTGGGCTGAACAGCATCTTGTAGGGTCGCGCGGACTTTCCGGCCGCAAACTGCTGGTCTGCCTTCAGCGTCGAATATTTGTTTTCCTTGAGGATCTGCTCGTCGATGATCAGCGGCCGGTAATGCAGCAGGCTTCCCTTGCGTGCGGCACTGACGGCACCGTCCGGAACGATCCCCTCATGGACCTTCTGATTGAGGTCGTAGCGTCCCCTGCCCTGGCGGATCAGTCTGAGGTTCCGCCTTTCGTGGACGCGCTCGGGCGTGTAGCCGTAACCGATCAGATAGGGCCTGCGGGCGACGCGCCAGCCGACCGTCTCCGCCGGTGCATCGAGCAGCGATGGCAGCAGCGCCTTCAGTGGCTCGTCCAGGCGCTCGTCGGAATCGATGTTGAGGCACCACGGCTGCGTGCACTGGTCGAGCGCAAACTGCTTCTGACCGGCATACCCTCGCCACGGCTCATGCAGGAAACGGATCGGCCAGCCCTCGTCGATATAGGACTGCACGAGTGCCGGCGTGCCGTCGGTCGAGCCGGAATCGACGATGACGATTTCCGCGCATTGCTCGAGGCTCTCGATGCAATTGCCGAGGTAGGCTTCTTCGTTCTGGCAGATGATGAAGGCGGAAAGCGGAAGCTTGTTCATGGGCGGGCCTTAGATCTGAACGAGGCCGATATCCTTGACCTGGCGAATGGTCAGCATCGTGCGCACCGTGTCTACCCGTTCGTTGGCCGTCAGCACTTCGATGACGAAATCCTGGAAAGCCGTCAGATTCTCGGCGACACAATGCAGCAAAAAGTCGCTTTCGCCGGAAACTGTCCAGGCTTGGCGGACGATCTGCCATTCGGCCGTTGCCGCGGCAAAAGCCTTCAGGTCAGCTTCCGACTGGCGCTTCAGACCCACCATACAGAAGGCGACGAGATCGAAGCCGAGTGCCGGTGCATTCAGCAGCGCGTGATAGCCCTTGATGACGCCTGTTTCCTCGAGCTTGCGCACGCGCCTGAGGCACGGCGGCGCAGAGATGCCGACCCTTTGGGCTAGATCGACATTGGTCATCCGGCCATCACGCTGGAGCTCGCGAAGGATCTTGAGATCGATTGCGTCGAGCTCGACTTGTTTCGTCATGAACGTTCGTCCTTTTTGCGTGGTGACTTTTTGCGCGAGGGCAAAGTCAAAAACTTTGTATTTGCTGATGGTTGAGCTGGCCCCGATGGCCGGCGATATTGACTGGTGCGTCCCCTATCCCGGCGCAGCCGCGATCATCTCGGTCGAGATTCTCGGCAAGGCGCGCCCCAAAAGGGCGAGGTCGTCTCGAGTCGGTGCGTGGCCGAGCGCAGCGCGATGGAACCAAGCACGGCCGGCATTCAACCCCATATGCTTCTCCAGCAAAGTGAATCCGCGTGAAATATCGCCAAACCCGCTGGACAACAAGCAGTCCCGCCGACTATTCGCGGGAAAATGGCATGGCTGACACCGGTCTTACCGCAAAAATGGGCCGCCACCGTCAGAAGCGGCATCGGCTTGGCCCGATGCGGCATTCATTCCGCTGTCGCACTGTTCCCGGCGCATGGCTCGGTAAAGACGGATCAGATGGCCGAACCTGGTGCACAAACGCGTCATCTGGTGGCAAAACTAGGCTTGGCGCTCAAGCACTTGTGTGTATCAGGGCCGACGCCCTTGAAAGTCATGGTAGGGAATACCTAAACTATGGAACTATTTCCCATTGACGCAATGGAATCGGACGAGAGCGTTCCCTCTCCCCGTGAACGAAGGACAAGACTATGACTGCCCGTCACGTGAAAGTGCTGATCATCGGCTCCGGCCCCGCCGGTTATACGGCCGCCATCTATACGGCGCGCGCCCTGCTCGAGCCGGTGCTGATCGCCGGCCTGGAACAGGGCGGCCAGTTGATGATCACCACCGACGTGGAGAATTATCCGGGCTATGCCGATCCGGTCCAGGGCCCGTGGATGATGGAGCAGATGCTGAAGCAGGCGACCCATGTCGGCGCCGAGATCGTCAACGATCTCGTGACCGACGTCGATCTGTCCGTGCGCCCGTTCCGCATCAAGACCGATAGCGGCACCGACTGGACGGCGGACGCCCTGATCATCGCCACCGGCGCCAAGGCGAAGTGGCTCGGGATCGAGACCGAGCCGACCTTCATGGGCTTCGGCGTCTCGGCCTGCGCCACCTGCGACGGTTTCTTCTATCGCAACAAGGATGTCATCGTCGTCGGCGGCGGCAACTCGGCCGTCGAAGAAGCGCTTTACCTGTCGAACCTTGCCAAGACCGTCACCGTTGTGCACCGCCGCGATTCCTTCCGCGCCGAGAAAATCCTGCAGGAGCGCCTGTTCGCCAAGCCGAATGTCAAGGTGATCTGGGACCACGAGGTCGTCGAATATCTGGGCGCACCGGCCAAGCCGCCGATGCCCGCCTCGGTCGACGGCGTGAAGCTGCGCAACACCAAGACCGGCGAAACCTCCGACATGGTCACCGACGGGGTGTTCGTCGCGATTGGTCACGCCCCGGCGGTCGAACTTTTCAAAGGCAAGCTTCGGCAAAAGTCCAACGGTTATCTGTGGACTGCGGCCGATTCGACGGCGACCGATGTGCCCGGCGTTTTTGCCGCAGGCGACGTGACGGACGACATCTATCGTCAGGCGGTGACGGCGGCCGGCATGGGCTGCATGGCAGCGCTCGAGACCGAGAAATACCTGGCGGGTCATATGCCCGTCGCAATTGCAGCCGAATAGAAGCTGCGAATCGGGGTGGTGCCGCTGAGGCACCTAGCCCCGTGTGGGAACAGACGCATCAGCCACATCCGGAAGACAGGACCCCGTCTTCCGGAGTGGTTTCTTATGGGGGACTTCATGTCGCTGGACTGGGACAAACTGCGCATTTTTCACGCGGCGGCCGAGGCTGGGTCGTTCACGCATGCGGCAGACAAGCTCCATCTTTCGCAATCGGCGATCAGCCGGCAGGTGAGCTCACTTGAGCAGGACGTCGGCATCAAGCTGTTCCACCGCCATGCGCGCGGCCTGATCCTCACCGAACAGGGCGAGATCCTCTACCGGACGGCGCACGAAGTGCTGATGAAGCTCGAAAGCGTCAAGGTCCAGCTGAGCGAAACCACGGACAAGCCAAGCGGCAAGCTGCGCATCACCACGACCGTCGGCCTCGGCCAGGGCTGGCTCACCGACAAGATCCAGGAGTTCATGTCGCTGCACCCGGACGTGCAAGTCCAGCTCATCCTCGACAATGAAGAGCTCGACGTGAACATGCGCCATGCGGACTGCGCCATCCGCCTGCGCCAGCCGCAGCAGTCGGACCTCATTCAGCGCAAGCTGTTCACGGTGCACATGCACGTCTATGCAGCACCCTCCTATATCAACAAATACGGCGAGCCGCAGTCGGTCGAGGATCTCGACAATCACCGCATCATCACCTTCGGTGAGCCGGCGCCGAACTATCTGCTCGACGTCAACTGGCTCGAAATCGCCGGCCGCGATTCCGACAATCCGCGCGTGTCGCACCTGCAGATCAACAGCCAGACCTCGATCAAGCGGGCCTGCCTCCTGGGCATCGGCGTTGCGATGCTGCCTGACTATATCGTTGGCCGCGATCCGGGCCTCATACAGCTTCCGATCAGCGCCGACATCCCCTCGTTCGATACCTATTTCTGCTATCCGGACGAGATGAAGAATGCCGCCAAGCTCAAGGTCTTCCGCGATTACATCGTCGCCAAGGCCCGGAACTGGAACTTCTGACATTCAATCGGCAAATGCTCTTTTTGTGAGCATTTCTTGGCTGTTCCCGTAACTATATGTTTTTAATTTGATATTTTGAATGCGCCCTCTATTTTATGCGGCGCATTTTCTTTGTGCGATGCAGAAATGGGCAGGGATGCGCACATGACATGGCTGTCATGCATATTAAATGATTGCTGCCCGCCCAAAAAAGCAGCATACCAAACTCAGCTGATGCATCTTTGGTGGCTTCTCCTCCCAGTGCCACCGCAGCAGCTGTTCCCCTCTGGAGGTTTAATTACCTTCACAACTTATAAGGGCCCAAGTCATCTTGTGGCCCTCTTTTTTTGTCTACTGTTTGAAGACGAGCGAGCCGTGACGAAAATCACAGTCGGCTATTGAAAGCCGATACTTCGCTTCCCATATCAAAATGCAGCTGATGCATTCTTGGTGGCTCCTCCTCCCCCGCCACCGCATTAGCTGTTCCCCTCTGGAGGTTCTTATTACCTTCACAACTACAAGGGCCCAAGTTTTCTTGAGGCCCTCTTTTTTTGCCGTCATGGTGTTCACGGTCTTGTGATTTGAATATCGAGTTTTGGCGATACATCTATCGATAAAACACGATATGGCGATATACAATGGATCGAGACGAGATATTGAAGGCGCTTGCCCATCCAGTGCGGGTGAACATCCTCGCCTGGCTGAAGGAGCCTCAGCTCCATTTCCCAACACAGGAACATCCGCTCGATCTCGGCGTATGCGCCGGTCAGTTCGAACGCTGCGGCCTGTCGCAGTCGACCGTTTCCTCGCATCTCGCAGTGCTTCAGCGCGCCGGCCTCGTGACAACGCGCCGGGTTGGCCAGTGGATCTTCTACCGCCGCGATGAAGAGGCGATTGCCGCCTTCCTCAAAAGCATCGGCGATCTCTAAAAGCAAACAGCTCCTCCCAAGCAGACCTCCATGAAAGGACCTCCCATGGCCTCGCTTTTCGACCCCATCACCATTGGCGACATCGCGCTGAAGAACCGCATCGTCATGGCGCCGTTGACACGCAATCGTTCTCCCGGCGCCGTTCCGAACACACTGAACGTCACCTATTACGAGCAGCGCGCGACGGCCGGCTTGCTGATCACCGAGGGAACGGCGATCACCCAGCAGGGCCAGGGCTATGCCGACGTGCCCGGTCTCTATACGCCGGAGGCACTGGAAGGCTGGCGCAAGGTGACGGATGCGGTGCATGCGAAGGGTGGCCGGATCGTCGTCCAGATGTGGCATGTCGGCCGTATCTCGCACAATTCGCTGCAGCCGGATGGTTTGAAGCCGGTTGCGCCCTCTGCAATCCGTGCCAAGTCCAAGACCTATCTGATCAATTCTGACGGTACCGGTTCCTTTGCCGAAACCTCCGAACCGCACGCGCTTGATGTCGCCGAGATCGGAGGTATCGTCGAGGACTACCGCATGGCTGCGCGCGCTGCGATCGACGCCGGCTTCGATGGCATCGAGATCCATGCGGCCAACGGCTATCTCATCGACCAGTTCCTGCGTTCCGGTTCGAACCACCGCACGGATGCCTACGGCGGTTCGATCGACAACCGAGCCCGCTTCCTGTTTGAGGTCATGGATGCCGTGACGAAGGAAATTGGCGCCGGACGTGTCGGCATCCGCCTTTCGCCCGTGACGCCGGCCAACGACGTTTTCGATCCGGAGCCGCAAACGCTCTTCGGCTATGTGGTCAAGAATCTCGCTCGCTATCCCCTCGCCTACATCCACATCATCGAAGGCGCGACGGGCGGCCCACGTGACCACCAGCAGGGCGACCGGCCTTTCGATTATGACGCTCTGCGTTCCGCCTATGTCGCGGCTGGCGGCAAGGCTGCCTGGATGACCAACAACGGCTATGACAGAGCGCTGGCGGTGAAGACGATCAAGGACGGCGAAGCCGATCTCGTCGCTTTCGGCAAATCGTTCATCGCCAATCCGGATCTCGTCGAGCGGCTGAAGCTCGACGCGCCGCTCAACCCGCCGGATCAGACGACCTTCTATGGTGGTGGCGCCAGGGGCTACACCGACTATCCGGCCCTTGAACAGGTTGCCTGACGCTCCCACATGGCCGATGCCCCGTCACCCGACGGGGCATTTGTCCATTGGGAAATTAACTCCTTATGTTTTCTAGATATTTTGAAAAATGGTCATTGCAGCCTGACGGCGAAATTATCATTACGCCTTCCAGCCATCTTCATCCCGTCCGCTACCGCAACCAGCCAGCGATGCTGAAAGTCGCGCAGGATCCCGAGGAAAAGTTCGGTCGCCTGCCGATGCTCTACTGGAACGGGCACGGCGCCGCGCAGATCTATGAGTCCGATGGCGATGCCGTCCTGATGGAGCGCACGGACAGCCAGCGCAACCTGTTCCACATGGCGATGACGGGAAGCGATGAAGACGTGACGCGCATCATCTGCTGCACGGTTGCCGAGCTTCATGCTCCGCGTTCGACACCCGTTCCCCAGGATCTCGTGCCGCTCGACAAATGGTTCGCTTCACTTGAGGCGGCGGCTCCTGCTCACGGCGGCTTTTTTGCCCGTGCGCTTGCGGCGGCGAAAGGCCTGTTTGCCGCTCCGGAACCACCTGTCGTGCTGCATGGCGACGTGCATCACGCCAACATCCTTGATTTCGGCGACCGCGGCTGGCTGGCAATCGACCCGAAGCGCGTCCTTGGCGATCGCGGCTACGACTATGCCAACCTGTTCTGCAATCCGCAGCTGCCACTGGTAACCGCGCCGGGCCGGCTGCAGCGGCACCTGCCCATCGTCGCCGAGGAGACCGGCCTTCACCCGCGCCGGATCCTGAATTGGGTATTGGCCTATGCCGGGCTTTCCGCCGCCTGGTTCCTGGAGGACGGTGACGACTTCGGCGTGGAGAGCGACCTGACGATGGCGCAGATCGCAATCGCCGAGCTCGACCGTTGAGCTCAGCCGGTCCTCAACAGGACGACGGCGTAGATACAGGTCTCGCCGCTGGCGTTGCGGAAAACGCAATCCTGCGGCGGGCCAAGCTCCAGGCAATCCCCCACGCCGAGAATATGGGTCTCAACGCCTTCCACAAAGGTCAGGCTGCCCTGCTTCACCCACATCCATCGACGATGAAGCGCATAGGCGGATGCCGGGATCGGCACGTCGGCGCCTGCCGGAAGCTCGATCTCGACAAGTTCGAGCGGCAGCTCGGACATCGGTGACACGTGGCGCCGGAGATATCCTGTTTGTGGATCGCGCCAGACCGATTGATCCTGGCGTCGCGACAGCCTGCTCTGGCTCATTTCTGCGCGCGCGATCAGGCTGGACATGGTGAGCCCGAACGCGCCCGCAAGCTTGGCGAGCAATGTCGCGGTCGGGCTGCTGTCGCCCCGCTCGACCTTGTGGATCATCGCACGCGAGACACCCGAGCGCTCCGAAAGCTCGCTCAGCGACCAGCCGCGCGCTTCTCTTTCGAGCCGAATTCGTTCACTGAGCCGTTGATCCAGGCTGTCTACTTTAGTATCCATATCGTAGTCATATAGTGAACGAATGTGAGGAGCAAGCATGCTGATCAGGGCGGCCATCCAAGACGATCTGCCAGTCATCTGCGAAATCTACAACGACGCCGTGGCGAACACGACAGCGATCTGGAACGAGACTCTGGTGGATGTCGCCAATCGAACCGCATGGCTGAAGGCCCGCGCGGACGCAGGCTATCCGGTGCTTGTGGCCGTCTCCGACGAAGGCGACGTCGTCGGTTATGCGTCCTTTGGCGATTGGCGCGCCTTCGATGGCTATCGCCACACGGTCGAGCACTCCGTCTACGTTCACAAGCATCGGCGCGGCGGCGGCATTGGCCGCAAGCTCATGGTCGCGCTGATCGCCGAGGCCGAACGGCTGGGCAAACACGTGATGATCGCGGGCATCGAATCGGAGAACACGGCCTCGATCCGCCTTCATGCCCAACTGGGCTTTGTCGAGACCGGCCGCATGCGCGAGGTTGGCACGAAATTCGGCCGCTGGCTCGATCTGACATTCATGCAATTGGTGCTCCCGACAGGTTCGCCGCGCTAGGCCGCCTCGACAATGACCGTTTGTCGAGGCGGTCTTAGATGCTATGTACGCGCAAGGATTGTTTCTGGAAACACTTCAACGTGGGTCTTCGGCGGAAGGTGAGATCTGGCGCTTGGGCACGGGTCGCGAGAGCGGCGCTGGCGCTGCTTGTCAGCCTTCCGGCATACAGAGCGGTCCCCGCGGCCGCTCGTATCGATGAACTCGTCCCCCAACCGAAATGCGTCTATTCAGGGCGGTCGGTCATCGATCCGGCGAAGGCACTCTGCATCAGCAAGGAGAATTTCGCCCGCGATGTTTGCGGCGTGATCGACCATTACGCGACGGTGAACGACCTGCCCGCGGCCTTCTTCGCCCGCCTGATCTGGCGTGAAAGCCTGTTCCGGCCGAATGCGGTCAGCCCCAAGGGGGCCGAAGGGATCGCGCAGTTCATGCCTGGAACGGCGAAGATGCGGGGGCTCAACAACAGCTTCGACGTCGTCGAAGCGCTGGGCAAGTCGGCGGAATATCTGAACGAGCTCAAGTCGCGCTACGGCAATCTCGGCTTTGCCGCCGCCGCCTACAATGCCGGAGAAAACGGGCTGGAGCGTTTTCTCGAGGTCGATTGGCTGCCGACTGAGACGCGCAACTACGTCCTGGCGATCACCGCCTACAGCGTCGAGGACTGGCGCGACAATCCACCGAAGACGCTCGACCTGATGCTCGACAAGGGCAAGACCTTTCTCGATGGTTGCGTGGCGCTCGCCAGCACCCGCAACCTTCGCGATATCGAGGTGATCGACGAAGCCGAATGGGCGCCCTGGGGCGTGCAACTCGCCGCGCACTTCCAGAAGTCGGTGGCGCAGCGATTGTTTGTGCGTGCTGCCAAGCGCCTGCCGGAACCGATCCGCAGCGAGAAGGCCCTCCTGCTCAGGGAGCGCAATGCCAGCTTTGGCCTCAGGATCCGCTACGCCGCACGCATCGGCCGCGAGACCCAGGCGGAAGCAAACAAGCTCTGCGCCACCATTCGCAAGAGCGGTGGCGCCTGCCTTGTCTTCAGGAACTGACGGTTCGACGCGCCATCCGTGCCGCTAGCCGTAGCGGCTTCGCCGGGCAATTCCACTACGCGAGAACGCGGTCACCGGTGACCGTGCTGCCCTCTGCCTCTATCGGCATGCAACCAAGTCCCCTGAGCGTCGTCGCGACCGCCTCGTCGATCGGTGTATGCGGCTCTTCGCCGAGAACCGCCAGGAGTCGCTCGTTCGGCATTCTCAGAGGTTCGCGCCAAACGTAGCGCATCTTGCGCAGTTCCCTGAAGAGCGGGACGAAAGGCGAGACAAGGCCGATCAGCCACCAGGGAAAAGCCCTGACGGGTAGCTCCGGCTTGCCGACGACGCGGCGGATCGCCGCCACCATCTCCGTTCCGTTCCGGTCGAGGAAGCCGCGCATATGATAGACGGCAAAGCGCGGCAGGCTTTCGGCACGCTCCACGAGGCGGAGCATGGTTTCCGCGACATCGGGCAGATAGGCCCACTGGTGGGAGGTGCCTTCACGGCCGGGATAGGAAATCGCCGTCACCGGTTTTCCGGGCTTTACCAGCCCTTGCGAAAACCAGTTGTTGGCGGCTCCCGGGCCGAAGAAGTCTCCTGCCCGAACGATGATGACGCCGATGCCTGCCTCGGACGCGCCCTTCAGGCGACGCTCCATCTCCTTGCGGATCAGGCCCTTGTCGGTGTCAGGGTTCTGCGGGGCGTCCTCGGTCAGAATGGGAAAGGCATCCCGGCCGAAATTATAGATCGTTCCCGGCAGGAGGATGCGCGCGCCTGAGGCTTTCGCAGCCGCGATGGTGTTGTCGAGCATCGGCAGCACCAGGGTTCCCCAGTTGCGGTAGCCGGGCGGATTGACGGCATGCACGATCAGATCGACCCCTTCCGCCGCAGCGCGAACGTCGCGTGCGTCCATGGCATCGCCTTGCCGCCAGTCGAACGCCGGCTCCGCCTGCGCTGCCTTCTCGGCGTTTCGGTTCAAGGCGCGCACCTGCCAGGCGCGCCTGCTGAGCCCGCGTGCCACGGCGCTGCCAATACCGCCCGTCGCGCCGAGCACCAGCGCGCTCTTTGTTCTTTCCTGCATCTCGGCCATGTCTCGCTCCATCCGTTTCGATGAAGACAGGATCACGCAAAGCAGAGCTAAACGGAATTGCCAAAAAATCTTGATCAGATATACTGAAATATATGAGCAGAATAGATTTGAGCTGGGATTTCTACAGAACGTTTCTCGCTGTGCTGCGGGAGGGGTCGCTATCGGCGGCCGCCCGCGAGCTTGGCTTGACGCAGCCGACCGTCGGCCGGCACGTGGACGCCATGGAAGCGGCACTTGGCTATCCGCTCTTCGTGCGCTCCCCGCATGGCCTGCTGCCGACCGATGCCGCGCTGGCGCTGAAGCCCTATGCCGAGACGCTCTCGGCGACATCTGCGGCACTGTTGCGGGCGGCGTCCAGCCAGCGTGATGCCGTCAGCGGTACTGTGCGCATCAGCGCCAGCGAGGTCATCGGCATCGAGGTCCTGCCGCCGATCCTGGCGAAGCTGCACGAGGCCTATCCGGAGCTGATGATCGAACTCTCCGCCTCCGATGCGGTCGAAGACCTGTTGCGCCAGGAGGCCGATATCGCGGTGCGTATGGTCGCGCCCGCGCAGGATGCATTGATCGCCCGCCATCTCGGCGTCGTCCCCATCAGTTTTCACGCCCACCGCCGCTACATCGCGCGGCGCGGCATGCCTCGGGCACTGACCGACCTCGCGGATCACAGCCTGATCGGCTACGACCGGGAAACCGCGGCGATCCGGGCGATCATCGCACGTTCGCCAGAACTGCCGACGGCACGGTTTGCGCTCAAGGCCGACAGCAACCTTGCCCAGTTCGCAGCGATCCGCGCCGGCTTCGGCATCGGCATCTGCCAGAACGGACTGGCGGCGCGCGACCCCGACCTTCTGCCGGTGCTGCCTGGCCTCTTCGAGATGAAGCTCGACACCTGGCTGGTGATGCACGAGAACCTGAAGACGGCGCCGCGCTGCCGCGTCACTTTCGATGCGCTCGCCAAGGGGCTGCGCGACTACATTCGCGGTGTCGCACCCGCGGCCCAGGACGGGGATGCTTCCACTTAGAGCAACTCCAGGAAAAGTGCGAAACGGTTTTCCGTCCGGAATTGCGTAATTTCAAAGACTTAGGTCATTTCAGTGTTTCAATGAAACACTGAAATGATCTAGCGCGGCGACTACCCATCAAGCAGCGTTGTGCCGTAGGAATTGTCGATGACGCAAAGCCATTTGCCGGCATCCGTCTTGCGGAAGACATAGGTCGCCCGCCTCACGATGGAGACATCGGCGCCCTCCGCGTCCACCGTATCGAGCACCGTTTCCATGATGACGAGCGCGGTGTCGCCACCTTCGATCACTTTCATCTCGCCCTGGGGGACTTTCATCTGGTTCTTGAAATGGGCGGCGATCGCCACGAACGCTTTTTGGATCTGGGACTTTCCGGTCGCGTTGAGACCGGGTTTGACGACCAGTGTCGCGTCGTCGGCGTAGAAATCCATCAAGCTCTCAAAATCTTCCCCCGTGATTGCACGGTCGGCAGCTTGGATAACCTGTTTCAGTTCGTGATCTGACATGTCCGTCTCTTGGGTTTGCGCAAGACGGATAAACAAAACCCGCCTTGCGGCGGGTTGCTGCTTTTGGAAAAGGAGCGCGCGTCAACCCACCATTCGAAGAATGGTGCGAATAATCGAAGCGTTGACGACATTTTCCATGGTTCGCGTGTAACGCGCTTCGATCTCGTGGGCAAGTTGCGTCGCTCGCAAAGGGACGCGTGCGCCGCCAATAGAAAAGCCCGCCACGATGGCGGGCTTTCAAAATCCTTGGCGCTTCTATCGCGTGGGCAGTTAACCCTCGGATTCAGCTGGCGTTTCCGGCGCTCCGTTCTCGACAGCCGCCTCCTCGCCTTCCTCGTCGCCGTCAGGCTCGCTGATGCGCTCGACCGAAACGACCTTCTCGTCCTTGGCGGTCGAGAAGATGGTGACGCCCTTGGTCGCGCGGCTCGCGAGCCGGACGCCATTGATCGGCACGCGGATCAATTGGCCACCATCGGAGACGAGCATGATCTGGTCGTTGTCTTCGATCGGGAAGGCTGCAACGAGTACGCCGATTTCCGTCGTCTTCGAGGTATCGGTGGCGCGGATGCCCTTGCCGCCGCGGCCCGAGGTGCGGAAATCGTAGGACGACGAGCGCTTGCCGAAGCCCTTCTCCGAGACCGTCAGCACGAACTGTTCGCGTGCCTTTAGTTCTTCGAAGCGTTCGTTGCTGAGTTCGCCACCGTCGGTGACTTCCTCGCCGACCAGAGCGATTTCTTCCTCTTCGCCGTTCGTCGTGCGCCGCTCGGCGGCTGCACGCTTCAGATAGGCTGCCCGTTCCCACGGCTCAGCATCGACATGGCCAAGGATCGCCATCGAGATGATGCGGTCGCCGTCGCCGAGGTTGATGCCGCGAACGCCGATCGAGTTGCGGCCGGCAAAGACGCGCACGTCGTCGACCGGGAAGCGGATGCACTGGCCGAGCGCCGTCGTCAGCATGACGTCGTCATGCTCCGTGCAGGTGTCGACGGAGAGGATCTCGTCGCCCTCCTCCTCGAGCTTCATCGCGATCTTGCCGTTGCGGTTGACCTGGACGAAGTCCGACAGTTTGTTGCGGCGAACCGTGCCGCGGGTCGTCGAGAACATGACGTCGAGGTTTTCCCAGGTCGCCTCGTCCTCGGGCAGCGGCATGATGGTGGTGATGCGCTCGCCGGGCTCCAGCGGCAGCATGTTGATCAGCGCCTTGCCGCGCGATTGCGGGGTGCCGATCGGCAGGCGCCAGACCTTCTCCTTGTAGACGATGCCACGCGAGGAGAAAAACAGAACAGGCGTATGGGTATTGGCGACGAATAGCCGGGTAACGAAATCCTCGTCCCTGGTCGCCATGCCCGAGCGGCCCTTGCCGCCGCGGCGCTGCGCCCGGTAGGTCGTCAGCGGCACGCGCTTGATGTAGCCGAGATGCGAGACGGTCACGACCATGTCTTCACGGGCGATGAGGTCCTCATCGTCCATGTCAGGGCCGCCTTCCATGATCTCGCTTCGGCGCGGGGTGCCGAATTCGTCACGGATAGCGATGAGCTCGTCCTTGACGATGGTCATGATGCGCAGGCGCGAGGACAGGATGTCGAGGTAATCCTTGATTTCCTCGCCGATCTTGTTGAGTTCGTCGCCGATTTCGTCGCGGCCGAGCGCAGTCAGGCGCTGGAGGCGCAGGTCGAGGATGGCGCGGGCCTGCTCTTCCGACAGGTTGTAGGTGTTGTCTTCATTGATCCGGTGGCGCGGATCGTCGATCAGCCGGATGAGGCTGTCGACGTCATGGGCGGGCCAGCGGCGTTCCATCAACTGTTCGCGTGCGGTCTGCGGATCGGGCGCATGCCGGATCAGCTTGATCACTTCGTCGATGTTGGCAACGGCAATTGCGAGACCGACCAGGACGTGGGCGCGGTCACGCGCCTTGCGCAGCAGGTACTTCGTTCTCCGGCTAACGACTTCCTCGCGGAAGGAGACGAAAGCACGCAGCATATCGAGCAGCGTCATCTGTTCCGGCTTGCCGCCGTTCAGCGCCACCATGTTGCAGCCGAACGAGGTCTGCAATGGCGTGTAGCGGTAGAGCTGGTTCAGGATGACGTCGGCATTGGCGTCGCGCTTCAGTTCGATGACGACGCGATAGCCTTGACGGTCCGATTCGTCGCGCAGATCCGAGATGCCCTCGATGCGCTTCTCGCGCACGAGTTCGGCCATCTTCTCGATCATCGTTGCCTTGTTCACCTGGAAGGGGATCTCGGTGATGATGATCTGCTCGCGGTCGCCGCGCATCGGCTCGACATGCGCACGGCCACGCATGATGACCGAACCGCGGCCGGTCTCGTAGGCCGAACGGATGCCGGAGCGGCCGAGGATCAATGCGCCGGTCGGGAAGTCCGGGCCCGGGATGATCTCCATCAATTCCGGCAGTTCGATCGCCGGATTGTCGATCAGCGCCATGCAGCCGTCGATGACTTCGACCAGGTTATGCGGCGGGATGTTCGTCGCCATGCCGACGGCGATACCGCCGGCGCCATTGACGAGCAGGTTGGGGAACTTCGCCGGAACGACGGACGGCTCGCTCAGCGTGCCATCATAGTTGTCGCGGAAATCGACGGTTTCCTTGTCGAGATCATCGAGCAGCGTATGGGCCGCCTTCTGCAGGCGGCATTCGGTGTAGCGCTCGGCTGCCGGCGGGTCGCCGTCGACCGAACCGAAGTTGCCCTGGCCGTCGATCAGCGGCAGGCGGAGAGACCAGTCCTGCGCCATACGCGCCAGCGCATCGTAGATCGCTGCGTTGCCGTGCGGGTGATACTTACCCATCACGTCCCCGGTGACGCGGGCGCATTTGACGTATTTCTTGTTCCAGTCGATGCCGAGCTCGCTCATCCCGTAGAGGATGCGGCGGTGCACGGGTTTCAGACCGTCACGCACGTCGGGAAGCGCGCGGCTGACGATGACGCTCATCGCGTAATCGAGATAGGACCGCTGCATTTCCTCGATGATGGAAATCGGCTCGATGCCTGGCGGAGTTTTTCCGCCGCCGGGAGTGCTTTGCTCAGTCAATGGTGATCACGATCTTTGTTCAGAATCAGTCGGATATTTATAGCGGATTGCCACGGGAAGCGCCAATTTGCGGCCCTTCGCGCCGTTCACCCGCCAACCTGTGAAGATGTCACTGTAACGCTTTGATTCGCTGCATGATTCGTTCGACAGTCCAGATCAGGAGCCGAAGAGCCATGCGGCAGTTGTGAACAGTCTTTTGCCGCCGGAGCAGGCTTTTCTAGGGCATCGCGCGGGAAATCGGAAGACCCCTGCCGCCAATCGCCGCGACGCCGCGCATTTGCGGTCCGATTGCCGCAAGGGATTGCTCATTAAGTCATTGCTGAGACTTTGTTTGCCGCCCTCTTCCCAAGCCCGTGCCGCTTGCCTAACAATGCCTTCATGCCACCGGGAAAACCCGGGGCGAAATCCGGAAGGGGAAACGGATGTTCAATGTCGACCTCCTGGTCAATGCACTCACCACGCTTCTCGTCACGCTCGATCCGCCCGGCCTCGCGCCGATCTTCCTAAGTCTGACGGTCGGTCTCAGCCGACAGGAGCGCTTTCAGGTGGCCACGCGCGGCTCGCTGATCGCCTTCTTCATCCTTGCCGCCTTCGCCGTGTTCGGCAACGGCATCCTCGGGCTGCTCGGCATCTCGATCGGCGCCTTCCGCATCGCCGGCGGTCTTCTACTGTTCTGGATCTCTTTCGAGATGATTTTCGAGAAGCGGCAGGAACGCAAGGAAAAGACCGGCGAGAACGCGACCACCAAGGATCACATCCATAACATCGCGGTCTTTCCCCTCGCGCTTCCCCTGATTGCCGGGCCAGGCGCGATCTCCGCGACGATCCTGCTCGCCGGCTCGTTCCCGACGGCGGTCGAGCGCACGCAACTCTTGATCGTCATCGCGCTGTCTATGCTCAGCCTGTTCCTTGCGCTCGTCATCGCCGAGCGCATCGACCGGTTTCTCGGTGTCACCGGCCGCGCCATCCTGACGCGCCTGCTCGGCGTCATCCTGGCGGCGCTGGCGGTGCAGTTCGTTGTCGACGGCGTCAAATCGGCAATGGCGCTTTAGAGCCGCGGCTGATCGCCTTTGTCGCCGAACGAGCGACAAAGAGAACGGACAACAAAAAACGCCATGTCCCAGAGGACATGGCGTTTTGCGTCAATACTGATCGACACTGATCGATGGGCGATCAGAACGGAATGTCGTCGTCCATGTCGCGCGAGAAGCCACCGCCCTGGCCGCCTTGACCGCCCTGGCCACCGCCCGAACGGCCGCCACCGGAAGACTGGCGCGACTGGTCGTAGTCGTCGTAACCACCGCCGCCACCACCGCCGTAGTTGCTGCCGCCAAAGTCGCCGCCGCCACCGCGGCTGACGCCGGAGCCGCCGCCCTCGCCGCGACCGTCCAGCATCGTCAGCGTCGAGTTGAAGCCCTGCAGCACGATTTCGGTCGAATAACGGTCGTTGCCGTTCTGGTCCTGCCACTTGCGCGTCTGCAGCGCGCCTTCGATATAGAGCTTGGCGCCCTTCTTCACATATTGTTCGACGACCTTGCAGAGGCCCTCGTTGAAGACGACGACCGTGTGCCATTCGGTCTTTTCCTTGCGCTCGCCGCTGTTGCGGTCGCGCCAGGATTCCGAGGTTGCGATGCGCAGGTTGGCAATCGGCCGGCCGTCCTGCGTGCGCCGGATTTCCGGGTCTGCCCCGACATTTCCGATCAAGATTACCTTGTTGACGCTTCCAGCCATGTTGCTTTTCCCGTGGTTTCACCGGGCCGCCGGCCCAGCTTGGAATTTCAAGAGCGCGCATCTTAGCGGTCCGATGCCGCCGATACGCCCCGCCTCGCACATAATCCACAACAGATTTGGTCGTTTTATGGGCGATTTGTTCTTTCTTTGTTCTAGTATTTGGCTATGATCCTGTCAACCGACTCGAATTGGCCGCCTGTTTTGCCGATTGCGCCTCGACATGGGCGTTAGCGTCATTACATAGGGGGCTTTCAACCGACATGCAAAAGCTGGCTTCCGATGAGTGAACTCAAGACCATCTCCATTCGTGGTGCGCGCGAGCACAATCTGAAAGGCATCGACCTCGATCTGCCGCGCAACAAGCTGATCGTGATGACCGGACTTTCCGGCTCCGGCAAGTCCTCGCTCGCCTTCGATACGATCTATGCCGAAGGGCAGCGCCGCTATGTCGAGAGCCTGTCTGCCTATGCGCGTCAGTTCCTCGAGATGATGCAGAAGCCGGATGTCGACCAGATCGACGGCCTGTCGCCGGCGATCTCGATCGAACAGAAGACGACCTCGCGTAACCCGCGCTCGACGGTCGGCACGGTCACCGAAATCTACGACTATATGCGCCTGCTCTTCGCGCGCGTCGGCGTGCCCTATTCGCCGGCGACGGGCCTTCCGATCGAAAGCCAGACGGTCAGCCAGATGGTCGACCGCGTGCTGGAATTCGGCGAAGGCACGCGCCTGTACATTCTTGCGCCGCTCGTTCGCGGCCGCAAGGGCGAATACAAGAAGGAACTCGCCGAGCTGATGAAGAAGGGCTTTCAGCGCGTCAAGGTCGACGGCACCTTCTACGAGATCGCCGAAGTACCGGCGCTCGACAAGAAATACAAGCACGACATCGATGTGGTGGTGGACCGTGTCGTCGTCCGGCCGGACCTTGCCTCGCGCCTCGCCGACAGCCTGGAGACCTGTCTGACGCTGGCCGATGGGCTTGCCGTGGCCGAGTTTGCCGACAAGCCGCTGCCGCCGGAAGAAACGGCCGCCGGCGGCTCGGCCAACAAGTCGCTCAACGAGACTCATGAGCGCGTGCTGTTTTCGGAAAAATTCGCCTGCCCGGTCTCCGGCTTCACGATCTCCGAGATCGAGCCGCGTCTGTTCTCCTTCAACAATCCCTTTGGCGCCTGCCCGACCTGTGATGGTCTCGGCAGCCAGCAGAAGATCGACGTGGCGTTGATCGTGCCCGAGGAGCACCGGACGCTGCGCGACGGCGCGATTGCGCCCTGGGCCAAGTCCTCCTCGCCTTACTACAACCAGACGCTCGAAGCGCTCGGCAAGGCCTTCGGTTTCAAGCTCGGCAATCGCTGGAACGAACTGTCCTCCGCAGCGCAGAATGCGATCCTGCACGGGACGGAAGAGAAGATCGTCTTCCACTACGAGGACGGCGCCCGTTCCTACAACACCACCAAGAATTTCGAGGGCATCGTGCCCAATCTGGAGCGTCGCTGGAAGGAGACCGACAGCGCCTGGGCGCGCGAGGAAATCGAGCGCTACATGTCGGCGGCGCCCTGCCCGGCCTGCGCCGGCTTCCGGCTGAAGCCTGAGGCGCTTGCGGTCAAGATCGACAAGCTGCACATCGGCCAGGTCACCGAGATGTCGATCCGCATCGCGCGCGACTGGTTCGAAGCGCTGCCGGCGCATCTTAACACCAAGCAGAATGAGATTGCGGTTCGCATCCTCAAGGAAATCCGCGACCGCCTGCGCTTCCTCAACGATGTCGGCCTCGAATATCTCAGCCTTTCGCGCAACTCCGGCACGCTCTCGGGCGGTGAAAGCCAGCGCATCCGGCTTGCGTCGCAGATCGGCTCGGGCCTCACGGGCGTGCTCTACGTGCTCGACGAGCCGTCGATTGGCCTGCACCAGCGCGACAACGCCCGCCTGCTCGAGACCCTTCGCCACCTGCGCGACATCGGCAACACCGTGATCGTCGTCGAACATGACGAGGATGCGATCCTGACGGCCGACTATGTCGTCGATATCGGTCCGGCCGCTGGCATCCATGGCGGTGAGGTCATTGCGCAAGGGGCGCCCGCCGACGTCATGGCCAATCCGAAGTCGCTGACCGGCAAGTATCTGTCCGGCGAGCTTGCGGTCGCGGTTCCGAGCGAGCGCCGCAAGCCCAAGAAGAAAAAGGAAATCACCGTCGTCGGCGCGCGCGCCAACAACCTGAAGAACGTCACCGCCTCGATCCCGCTCGGCGTCTTCACCGCCGTGACCGGCGTTTCCGGAGGCGGCAAGTCGACCTTCCTGATCGAAACGCTCTACAAGGCCGCCGCCCGCCGCATCATGGGGGCGCGTGAGAACCCGGCCGAGCATGACCGTATCGACGGCTTCGAGCATATCGACAAGGTGATCGACATCGACCAGTCGCCGATCGGCCGCACGCCGCGTTCGAACCCGGCGACCTATACCGGCGCCTTCACGCCGATCCGCGACTGGTTCGCCGGTCTGCCGGAGGCAAAGACGCGCGGCTACCAGCCGGGCCGCTTCTCCTTCAACGTCAAGGGCGGCCGCTGCGAGGCCTGCCAGGGCGACGGCGTCATCAAGATCGAGATGCACTTCCTGCCGGATGTCTACGTCACTTGCGACGTCTGCCACGGCAAGCGCTACAACCGCGAAACGCTCGATGTGCACTTCAAGGGCAAGTCGATCGCCGACGTGCTCGACATGACGGTCGAGGAAGGCGTCGAGTTCTTTGCCGCCGTCCCGGCCGTGCGCGACAAGCTGGTGACGCTCAACCAGGTCGGCCTCGGCTACATCAAGGTGGGTCAGCAGGCAAACACGCTCTCGGGCGGCGAAGCCCAGCGCGTTAAGCTCGCCAAGGAACTGTCGAAACGTTCGACAGGCCGTACGCTTTATATCCTCGACGAGCCGACGACCGGGCTGCATTTCCATGACGTAGCCAAGCTTCTTGAAGTTCTGCATGAGCTTGTCAACCAGGGCAATTCCGTCGTCGTCATCGAGCACAATCTCGAAGTCATCAAGACCGCCGACTGGGTCATCGACTTCGGTCCCGAGGGCGGCGATGGTGGCGGCGAGGTCATCGCCAAGGGCACACCTGAGGAGGTGGTCAAGGAGAAGCGTTCCTATACCGGCCAGTTCCTGAAGGAACTTCTCGATCGCCGGCCGATGAAAAAGGTCGAGGCGGCGGAGTGAACGCCTCGGCGCCTATCAGCGACCGGAAGAGGTGAGCGCGTTGTGATGCGGCCTGCGCGTTTGGAAGATCTGGCTGCGATGCAAAGCGTCACGGAGGCGGCCTACGAGCCCTATCGGGCGCTGCTTGGCGGGCCGCCGCTCCCGGTAACCGAAGACTACGCGCCCCGCATTCTTCGCAGCGAGATTTGGCTTCGGGAGCAGGATGACGTTGTCGCGGCCCTTGCCGTTTTCGAGCGGCACGCCGATCACCTGCTGATTTTCAGCATTGCAGTTGCGCCAGCCTGTCAGGGTCAGGGGCTGGGCATTGAACTGCTGAAATTCCTGGACAGCAAGGCGGTCGAGTGGGGCTTGCCGGAGGTGCGGCTCTACACCAATTCACGAATGGAGCGAAACATCGCGCTCTATCGCGCCTATGGATTTCAAGAAACGGGTCGCCGACCCAATCCCTATCGTCCAGGGTGGACACTCGTGGACATGACGAAATCGATCAAAGACTGAAAGCACGCGGTCAAGCGACGACCGTTGTTGAGGAGGATGGCATGGCAAAATCCGGAAAGATCCGCGTTGGCATCGGCGGCTGGACCTTCGAGCCCTGGGAGGGCACCTTCTATCCGAGCACGCTGGCAAAGAAGCGCCAGCTCGAATACGCCGGCAAGCAGCTTCGCGCGATCGAGGTGAACGGCACCTATTATTCGTCGCAGAAGCCCGAGACCTTCGCCAAGTGGGCCTCCGAAGTGCCCGAGGATTTCATCTTTTCGTTGAAGGCGAGCCGCTTCGTCACCAACCGCAAGGTTCTCTCGGAAGCCGGTGAATCCATGGAGCGATTCCTGACGCAGGGCTTGACCGAGCTTGGGCCTCATCTCGGACCGATCCTCTGGCAGTTCGCGCCGACGAAGAAGTTTGAACCTGACGACTTCGAGGGTTTTCTGAAACTTCTGCCGGCAAAACAGGATGGGCTGCCGCTCCGCCATGTGGTCGAGGTCCGCAATCCCACCTTCCAGGTTCTGGAGTTCGTGGCGCTGCTGGAGAAATACGGCGTTGCCGTGGTGCTCGCCGAACATGCGGATTATCCGATGATCGCCGATGTCACCGCCGACTTCGTCTATCTGCGTCTGCAGAAGGGCAGCGACGATATCGAGACCTGCTATGCGGCCGACAAGCTCGACCTCTGGGCCGAGCGCGCCAAGAGCTTTGCCAGTGGCGACGAACCGAGTGGGCTTGAGAAGAGCGCCCCGGACCGCAAGGCCAAGAAAGAGCCGCGCGATGTGTTTGCCTACTTCATCACCGAGGGCAAGGTGAATGCGCCGAATGGTGCCCGCGAGTTGCAGAAGCGCGTCGATTGAGTTCCAAGGCGGGATCAGTGCGTGCCGCTGATCCCGCTCACCCCTCACGAACCTGCCAGTCTTTGCACCTGCGCCAGTATCGTCGGCCGGGAGCGGGATGGTGTAGAGCACTATAGGTAGTGCCGATACTCCGTTCGCGACCCAAAAGGCGAGCGGCCTCAAGGCGTAAGGCGCGAATCACCACGGCCACCCCATATCGTTTTCCTAAGCGCAACCGAGGGTACCGTTGGGGATGGTTTTTATGCGGTTTTTTACCCGTCAATTTTTTGATCTGGCGCTGACCGTTGCGTTAGTCTCACAGGCAACCTCTGGAAGTGCCTGATTTTCATGGGGTTGGCCGATGTCCCCGTTTTCCACAGTCGGTCCACACAACATCTAGCGCTCAAACTTCCGTCACAAACCACCCCTTGACGCCCCCGGACGATTCACGGTTAATGGATTTCACGTTGCGACGGCGGCGGACCGGATTGTTTAGCGCCCGGTTCATCTCACCAAATCGTCGGTTCTGACAGGCGGCAGTCATGGATTTCACCATGCGGTCGCCGTGAGGATTTCTGTGCGATTTTTTGGGCCTGCTGGGGCAATATTTGGCTGGCATAAAGATGCTGTTAACACTATATTTAGTGCTTGCAGCCAGCCTATCTCACAAGATACAGGGTCACCCAGTTATGGGTTTCTCTCGAAGGACGGAAGCTGAGACTGGCTGCGGGATGACCCTCGCGGCCGGGCGGGGACAATTGCGCCTGTGGCGGGCGCTAGGCAACACGAAGGACCAGGGACAATGAAGATCGAACGTCGTTTCACCAAGGCCGGGCAATCCGCCTATGCGGAGATCGAATTCCGCAAGGCTACGAGTGAGATCAAGAACCCTGATGGTTCGATCGTCTTCCGCCTAGCCGATATCGACGTTCCGGCTCAGTTCAGCCAGGTCGCGGCCGACATTCTCGCCCAGAAGTATTTCCGCAAGGCCGGCGTTCCGGCCAAGATGAAGCGCGTCGAGGAGAACGACGTCCCCTCCTTCCTCTGGCGGTCGGTCCCTGACACGGATGCGCTGAAGGCTCTGCCCAAGGAAGAACACTACGGTTCCGAGACCGATGCCCGCCAGGTTTTCGATCGCCTGGCCGGCACCTGGGCCTATTGGGGCTGGAAGGGCGGCTACTTCGACACGGAAGAAGACGCCTCCGCCTTCCAGGACGAACTCGCCTACATGCTCGCCACCCAGCGCGTCGCGCCGAACTCGCCGCAATGGTTCAACACCGGCCTGCACTGGGCCTATGGCATCGATGGCCCCGGCCAGGGCCACTTCTATGTCGATCCCTTCACCGGCAAGCTGACCAAGTCGAAGTCGGCCTACGAGCATCCGCAGCCGCATGCCTGCTTTATCCAGTCGGTCGCTGACGATCTCGTCAACGAAGGCGGCATCATGGACCTCTGGGTGCGTGAAGCGCGCCTGTTCAAGTATGGCTCGGGCACCGGCTCCAACTTCTCGCATCTGCGCAGCGAAGGCGAAAAGCTCTCGGGCGGCGGCAAGTCCTCCGGCCTGATGTCGTTCCTGAAGATCGGCGACCGCGCCGCCGGCGCCATCAAGTCGGGTGGCACCACCCGCCGCGCCGCCAAGATGGTCGTTGTCGATATCGACCATCCGGATATCGAGGAATACATCAACTGGAAGGTCAAGGAAGAGCAGAAGGTCGCTGCGCTTGTCACCGGTTCCAAGGTCGTCGCCAAGCATCTGAAGGCGATCATGAAGGCCTGCGTCAACTGCGACGGCACCGACGACGCCTGCTACGACCCGAAGCAGAACCCGGCGCTGAAGCGCGAGATCCGCGCCGCCAAGCAGGCGCTGGTTCCGGAAAACTACGTCCAGCGCGTCATCCAGTTCGCCAAGCAGGGCTACAAGGACCTCGAATTCAAGACCTATGACACCGACTGGGATTCGGAAGCCTATCTCACGGTTTCCGGCCAGAACTCCAACAACTCGGTCTCGATCAAGGACGACTTCCTGCGCGCCGTCGAAGCCGATGGCGACTGGCAGCTGACCGCCCGCAAGGACGGCCGCGTGATGAAGACGCTGAAGGCCCGTGACCTCTGGGAGTCGATCTCCTACGCCGCCTGGGCGTCCGCCGATCCGGGCCTGCACTTCAACACGACGATGAACGACTGGCACACGAGCCCGGCCGCCGGCCCGATCCGCGCGTCGAACCCGTGCTCGGAGTACATGTTCCTCGACGACACCGCCTGCAACCTCGCCTCGCTGAACCTGATGATGTTCAAGGATGCGGCGACCAAGCGCATCAACATCGCCGACTACGAGCACGCCGTCCGCCTGTGGACCGTCGTCCTTGAAGTCTCGGTCATGATGGCGCAGTTCCCGTCCCGCGAGATTGCCGAACTCTCCTACGAATACCGCACGCTCGGCCTCGGTTATGCCAACATCGGCGGCCTGCTGATGTCCTCGGGCATTCCCTATGACAGCGCCGAAGGCCGCGCCATCGCCGGCGCGCTGACGGCGATCATGACTGGTGTTTCCTACGCCACCTCGGCCGAAATGGCCGAGAAGCTGGGTCCGTTCCCGGGCTTTGCCCCGAACCGCGACAACATGCTGCGCGTCATCCGCAACCATCGCCGCGCCGCCTATGGCGAGACGACCGGCTACGAGGCGCTCTCGGTCAACCCGGTCGCCCTCATCCATGGCGACAATCCGGACCAGGACCTCGTCATCCACGCCATGAGCGCCTGGGACAAGGCGCTGGAACTCGGCGAAAAGCACGGCTACCGCAACGCCCAGGCAACCGTCATCGCGCCGACCGGCACGATCGGCCTCGTCATGGACTGCGATACGACCGGCATCGAGCCCGACTTCGCGCTGGTGAAATTCAAGAAGCTCGCCGGCGGCGGCTACTTCAAGATCATCAACCGTGCCGTACCGGAAGCGCTGCGCTCGCTCGGTTATAGCGAAAGCCAGATCGCCGAGATCGAGGCTTACGCCGTCGGCCATGGCAACCTGAACCAGGCGCCGGCAATCAACCCGTCAACGCTGAAGGCCAAGGGCTTCACCGACGAGAAGGTCGAAGCGGTCAACGCCGCGTTGAAGAGTGCCTTCGACATCAAGTTCGTCTTCAACCAGTGGACGCTGGGCGCCGACTTCCTCAAGGGCACGCTGAAGGTCACCGACGAGCAGCTCGGCGCGATGGACTTCAACCTCCTCGACCATATGGGCTTCTCGAAGAAGGACATCGAAGCAGCCAACATCCACGTTTGCGGCGCGATGACGCTTGAAGGCGCGCCGTTCCTGAAGAACGAGCACCTGCCGGTCTTCGATTGCGCTAACCCCTGCGGCAAGATCGGCAAGCGCTACCTCTCGGTCGAAAGCCACATCCGCATGATGGCGGCTGCCCAGCCGTTCATCTCGGGCGCCATCTCCAAGACGATCAACATGCCGAACGAGGCGACCGTCGAGGACTGCAAGAACGCCTACATGCTTTCCTGGAAGCTGGCGCTGAAGGCGAACGCCCTTTACCGCGATGGTTCCAAGCTGTCGCAGCCGCTGAACGCCTCGCTGATCGAGGACGACAAGGACGAGGATGCGCTGGAGGATCTGATCCAGGCGCCGGCCGCCGCCCAGGCCGTGACCATCACCGAAAAGATCGTCGAGCGCGTCATCGAAAAGGTGATCCGCGCCCGCGAAAAGCTGCCGAACCGCCGCCAGGGCTACACCCAGAAGGCCGTTGTCGGTGGTCACAAGGTGTATCTGCGCACCGGCGAATTCGGTGATGGCCGCCTCGGCGAGATCTTCATCGACATGCACAAGGAAGGCGCTGCCTTCCGTGCGATGATGAACAACTTCGCCATCGCCGTCTCGCTCGGCCTGCAATATGGCGTGCCGCTCGAAGAATATGTGGAGGCCTTCACCTTCACCAAGTTCGAGCCGGCCGGCATGGTCCAGGGCAACGATGCGATCAAGAACGCGACGTCGATCCTCGACTACGTCTTCCGCGAACTCGCCGTCTCCTATCTCGGCCGCCACGACCTCGCCCATGTCGACACGTCCGATTTCAGCAACACGGCGCTCGGCAAGGGGATCCAGGAAGGCAAGACCAACCTGATTTCGACAGGCTGGACGCGTGGCTACAAGCCGACCATCGTCGGTGGCACGGCCGAACGCGCCGGCGAGCCGAAGGGCTCGGCAACGGCTGCTCCTGCCCGCGCCTCTTCTGGCGCAACCGTAACGGCGATCGCCGGCAACACGGTGCGCAAGATCGAGACGACAACCGCCATCGCGACCTCCGAAATCGTCGCCTTCAAGCGCGATTACGAAGAACGTGCGGCGGAATTGGCCGAAGAGATTGCCGAGGAAACGGCTGAGACGGTTACGGAAGTGACGGCTCTCTTCTCCGACAAGGCAGCCGCCGAAGCGGCATCGGCCAAGACGGACGCCAAAAAGGTGGAGGCCGAGCGCCGCGCCCGCTCGATCATGCAGGGCTACACCGGCAACATGTGCACCGAGTGCCAGAACTTCACGATGGTGCGCAACGGCACCTGCGAGAAGTGCGACACCTGCGGTGCGACGAGCGGCTGCAGCTAACCTGCTCCACCGAGATGGTGGTGGTTGTGGTGACGTATCAATCAGTCACGCGGTTTTCATGGAACGCGTGACTGTCCCCCGACCAGAATTTTGCCCAGGGGCGTTTGAGCCGTGCCCCTGGGTTTTTTCGTGGATGGGACGTGACTCGGTCAGTCAGCGCGTCCTGTCGTGCTTGTGTGCAAAGCTGACGCCGCTGTTGCCGCTCCCAGGGCAGATACCGCTCTGCTGTCCTGCAGCACGATGCGCGATCATCCATATCGTCGGCTGCCGTTCACATCCTTGCCGATGATCTCCCGGATGATGGTCAGGGTCTCCCTCGCCGCCTCTTTAGGTGCAAGCGCGGTATCGGCGACGTTGCTGACCAGTTTCGTCATGTCGTGATCGATGTCCTTCTCAGCCCAACGCTTGCCTTTGGCGACGGTGATATAGACCGAGTAGGCGTGGTGCATGGTTCCGGGCCGCTCGCCGATGATGTGGAGAATTCCGCGGAAACTGTTGGGGTCGGCATCCTTAAAGAGCATCTCGCCGATCCTGTAGCCGGCCCGCACCCTGCCGCTGGTCACCAGGATGTTCTTGTCGCTCACCGTGACACCGGCGTCTCCAAGCAACCTTCGCATCTCTTCGAGGTAAGGCGCTAGATGCCCGTCATCCATGATGGCCTTGGCATTGAGACCGTCCGATATGACGATCTGACCTTTGGGCATGTCGGCCTTCCACGAAGCCCTTACCCGCTCAATCTCCTTGATGGAATCCGGGCTCAGCGTTTCACCGGTGGTCGGGTGCGCAATGTAGTCGTTTCGGTCCTTGGACAGGGTGCGAACCGGGACGACGCCGGGCACGGCAGCGATAAACTCCGGCGTAAGTTCGGCCCAAAGAGATTGTTTGGCGTCGTCATATAGACCCCTTACTTTCGTCGCGAGCGCAGGGTTGAGATCCCAGATCTTCTCTCCGTGGCCCGTCGCCAGGTCGACGCCTCTCGCTTCGACCTCCATCATCATCTGCCTGCCTTCGGCGTAGACAGTTTCCTTTGGCCGCTTGTCACCCTTGGCGAGGCGGTACTGATAGTAGACCCAGAGGGGATCCCCGTAGTTTGACGTGTAGCTGTTGTCGTTGCCGACGATCCCGATGCGTTTGTAGAAATCCCACATCGCATCGTTGACCTTGAAGCCAAATTTCTCCCGTACGCGCACGTGATCCTGAAACGCGGTCGTGAGATAGCTCAACATCGGGTCATTTTTGGTGGGCAGAGCAATTAGGTAGGCCGGATTGGCCGGCATGATCTGGTCCTGGCACCAATCCAGATCGTCCAGGCTGACAGTCATATGCAGGGTGGTGCAGATATCGAGGCCGATGGTCAGCCCATGGAGCTTGCCCATGACCATGTCTTCGAGGCAGCACCGTACGAGTTGTTCGCGACTCTTGAAGACCTCCGGCCCGATGAAGCCGGCAACATCGTTGACATGGAGCCATGCGCCCTTGGGCTGCACCTTCGCAAGCTCCATGCTGACCGCTCTGCTGAAGCCATACTTTCGAGACTCAAGCACCATCATGTCGACGCCGTTTGCCACGCCGTTGGTGAATTCCGAGCCCTGCCCGGTCTCGAAGTAGAGGCCATATCTTTCCCCTGCCTTCGCGCTTGCATATTTCAGGATCTTCTCATTGGTGATGTCGAAGATCTTGTTGCAATCATCCGTTCCTGCGAGGCTCTGGAACACCGTGGAAACCGTTCCGGGGAAGCTCTCGCTCACCTCGGCCTGAACGTCGATGTGGGCGAGCACGCACCAGGGAATGACGTCAACAAGCTTGAAGGTATCGACGATATCCTTGAGGGCACGTTCCACCGTGACGACGCTGTTGACGGTACTGTCCACCGGGTTGGTGCCGATGACGATGTCGCCAGTCGCATAGGAGAATGCGTCGAAGACCTGCCACATGATGTCGTCGGGGTGGTCGGTTGGCGAATTCGGCTGAATACGCGCGCCCATATACCCCTTGGCCCCCAACTTGGTGCCGGGCATGACGTTGAAGATCTTTTGGCTGACGGAGATAAGCTCTTCGTTGCTCATCAGTTTCGGCACGCAACCGATCGTATCGCTGGTCAGCCCATTCATGATGCCTTTGATCTCTTCTTCCGATGCAGTCAGGAGAAACTCCTTCAGCTGGCCCATGGTCCAGTCTTTGACCTTTTCGTGCTGGGCCTGGTCCGTTGTCTGCCAGATCAGCCTTTGCAGATCGTCCTCAAGCAGCGGGCGCTGGTGAAGGTCTCCGATCTTCGTGCTTGCCAGAAGGGTCCGGGCGTTCGTTCGCGATGTGTCATTTTCCGCCACCACCCCGATCGTCTGATCTCCTTCCTTGAACGCGTTCGCACACCCCAGCACCTGCCGATAGGTCGTCTCGTCAAAACCGCCCTTGATCCTGCTGATATAGGCAAAGACGTCCTCGCCCTGCTTCACCTCATCGATCACAAGGGTGCCTCCGCCCGGTGCTGCCCGGGCAGCCTGGCTGTATGTGGCGAGCGTGGCCGCCGCAGTCCCTGCCACCAGCAGGAGATCTCGTCTGGACAGACCGTGCTGATCCGAGAACATGCCCTTGCTCATTGCCATTTCCTTTCTGCAAAAGGTCTCCGGGCATTTCGCCAAACGGCCCTTGAGGACGGCGATTTGAGGAGGCGCGCAGTTTGGGTGCGCAATACATTCTCCACTCCGGGCATGGGCCCGCTATTCCCATCGATCGATGCGGCACCGTTCCTTTGGCGGAAACGAAGCGGGGCCTCTCGACCGGACGGGCACGGCTGGGCCAGCTACTGCAGGCTCATGACGATGCGCCCGTCGATCTTGCCGGCCTCCATCCGGTGGAAGATCTCATTGATGTTCTCGAGGCTGTCCCATGAGAAATGCGGCGCGACCTTGCCTTCAGCGGCAAACTGCAGCGATTCCTCCAGATCCTGGCGGGTGCCGACGATCGATCCGCGCAGCGTTATGCGCTTGAGCACCGTTTCAAATACCGGCACGGAGATCATCCCAGGGGGAAGGCCGACGAGCGCCATCGTGCCCCGTGATCGCAGGAATCCGAACGCCTGTTCCATTGCAGCAGGTGAAACCGCAGTTACGAGCGCCCCATGCACGCCGCCGGTCGCCTTGATTACCTGCTCTACGGCATCCTTCGCCTTGCCGTTGACTGTAATGTCGGCGCCTAGCTGCTTTGCAAGTGCCAGCTTGTCGTCGAAGATGTCCGCGGCGACGACATGCATGCCCATCGCCTTTGCGTACTGCACAGCCATGTGGCCAAGGCCACCGATGCCGGAGACGGCGACCCATTCGCCGGGGCGGACTTCCGTTTCCTTCAATCCCTTGTAAACGGTCACTCCGGCGCAAAGAACCGGCGCAGCAGGGCCGAACTCCAGCCCGGTGGGCAGGCTGCCGACGAAGTCGGGATCCGCCAGTCCATACTCGGCAAATGTTCCGTCGACGGAATATCCGGTGTTCGACTGTGATGCGCACAGTGTTTCCCAACCGGTGCGGCAATGCGGGCAGTAACCACATGCGCTGTGAAGCCAGGGAACGCCGACCCTGTCCCCCTCTTTCACTCTTTTGACACCGGCACCCACTGCCGAAACATAGCCGACGCCCTCGTGTCCCGGAATAAACGGCGGGCTAGGCTTTACCGGCCAGTCTCCATTTGCTGCATGGAGGTCGGTGTGGCAGACGCCCGTTGCTTCATATTTGACGAGGATCTGCCCAGGTTGCGGCGTCGGCACCGCCACCTCCTCGATCACAAGGGGCGTGCGGAACTGCCGAACGACGGCGGCCTTCATCGTCTGGGCCATTGCTAATCCTCCTCCAAATCGCCGGGCCTACGGAGAGGCCCATTAAGGGAAGTGCGGAGCCGGCAGGCGCCCATGTCGGATACAGAAGAATTCCACATTCATCCGGGCGCCATGGACGTTCGCGGCCGAGGTTCGGGCGGTGCTTTCGTTACGCATCAGCGTAAACCCGCGAGCATAGTTCGACAATGGCTCCCCGCGCTTGGGGGCGTGACCTACTGTAACATACAGCGGCGCGCGTCGATGAGGGCCCCGAGCGGAAATGGCGCGTCTGCCCGCTACTTTCGAAGAAACGGTTTTGAAACGGATCGCCCGACGAACCGATCGAGCGCGTCGCTTCGCGCAATGATGTCCAACCAGGCGCGTCGTCTCAAGTGTATTGACATGCTCGGCGCGTGTCGTGTTGACTGGATGTAATGGGGCCGTAGCTCAGTTGGGAGAGCGCCGCAATCGCACTGCGGAGGTCGAGGGTTCGACTCCCTTCGGCTCCACCAGAACACAACCGCGCGCGTCGAGAGCTAGTTAAATCCAATCGGGCTGTGCACGAGTGTTTGCGCTCGACTAGAAGCTGCAGCATGGGTTCTGCCAGCGCCAGCGCCCAACTCGAACATCTCCCCCACGAACAGGTTGTCGAACCGCCGCGATAGGTTTACCTTACGCCCGCTAATGACGGTACCAAGGTCCTTTTCGGAGTTGGATCGACATGCGCGTCAAAGATGTGATGACGACAAAGATCGTCGGGCTTTCGCCTGACAACAGCGTCAGACAGGCAGCCCGGATCATGTTCGACAGCCACGTCAGCGGCCTTCCGGTCGTTGACGATGAAGGCCGTCTCATTGGGCTGATCAGCGAGGGCGACTTGATCCGGCGGACGGAACTCGGTGGCGGCGGACCGCTGGCGGACGTGACGCTTGCGGCCGATGACAGGGCCCACGCCTATATACGCCGATCCTCCTGGAGGGTGGGCGACGCCATGACAGCCGATCCCGTTACCATCGACGAGGATGCGCCGCTCGCGCGGGTGGCGGCGCTGATGCAGGAACGTGGCATCAAGCGCCTTCCCGTTCTCAGGAACGGCGTGCTGGTCGGTATCGTCAGCCGCGCCGATCTGTTGCAGGCGGTGTTGTCAGCAAAGCAGGAC
Source organism: Ensifer sp. Root278 (assembly GCF_001429285.1). Taxonomy (GTDB): domain Bacteria; phylum Pseudomonadota; class Alphaproteobacteria; order Rhizobiales; family Rhizobiaceae; genus Ensifer. The sequence continues at coordinate 55,672 of NZ_LMJJ01000011.1, read as the reverse complement.
GAGACGGCCGCGGGTGATGAAGCGATCCGGCGCAGCATTCTTGTGCGCCTCGGCGAGAACACCGGCCTCGAAGGTCTGGATGTGAAGGTCGCCGTGACCGATGGCATCGTTCATCTCTGGGGCAACGTGGAGACGGCCGAGTGCCGGAGGGCCGCACGGATCGTTGCCGAAAATGTCCGCGGCGTTCGGGGCGTGGTCGAGCATTTCTCGGAACCATATCCGCAATAGCGCCCCTTTTAATTGTGCCGCGACACGCAGGTGTTCGCGACACCGAGTTGGCAAGACGATCCCAGCCGCTGTCGTCCGAAGACAGGTGTTCCATCATTCTGCCCGTCGCCGGCAAACAGCAACGACCGTAGCGAATTCAAGAGACTGCAGTGGCTTGCACGACTGCAAGTCGGAGAAATCCAGGCAATGTCCTAATGATCGGGAGGTTCAGATGGTTTCGCCTGAAACGGTATCGATGAAAGAGACGGCATCCGGGAGCTCGCATTCAACAACGCCATTATCGGCAGACGAACTCCGACTGATGGACGCCTATTGGCGCGCGTCGAACTACCTTTCTGTCGGCCAGATCTATCTGCTCGACAATCCGCTCCTGCGCGAGCCGCTGAAACGCGAACACATCAAGCCGCGCCTGCTCGGCCACTGGGGCACCTCGCCCGGCCTCAACATGCTCTATGTGCATCTCAACCGCGTGATCAAGCGCGACGATCTCAACATGATCTATATCATCGGGCCGGGGCACGGCGGGCCGTCGCTAGTGGCGCATGCCTATCTCGAAGGGACCTACACCGAGTTCTATCCGAACATCGGTGAAGATGCCGAGGGTATGCAGCGGCTCTTCAAGCAGTTCAGTTTTCCAGGCGGCATCCCGAGCCACGTGGCGCCGGAAACGCCCGGCAGCATCCATGAGGGCGGCGAACTCGGTTATGCGTTGAGCCACGCCTATGGCGCCGCCTTCGATAACCCGGACCTTGTCGTCGCCTGCATCGTCGGCGATGGCGAGGCCGAGACCGGGCCGCTTGCGACCGGCTGGCAGAGCAACAAGTTCCTGAACCCTGCCCGCGACGGCTGCGTGCTGCCGATCCTGCATCTGAACGGCTACAAGATCGCCAATCCGTGCTTCCTCGCCCGCATTCCGCGCGACGAGCTGCAGAAGTTCTTCGAGGGCATGGGCTACAAGCCCTACTTCGTCGAAGGGCATGATCCGGCAAACGTGCATCAGCAACTCGCCGCTGTGCTCGATACGGCGATGGCCGAGATCCGGCAGATCTGGGACGATGCCCGCGTGAGGGGCAATCTGAAGCGGCCGGCATGGCCGATGATCGTCTTCCGCACGCCGAAGGGCTGGACCTGCCCCCCGGAGATCGATGGCAAGAAATGCGAGGGCTACTGGCGGGCGCATCAGGTGCCGATGGGCGAGATGGACAAGCCCGAGCACATCCGCATCCTCGAGCAATGGATGAAGAGCTATCGCCCCGAGGAGCTTTTCAGCGATCAAGGCCGGCTGAAGCCGGAGATCGCAGCACTTGCGCCAAGGGGACATCGCCGCATGAGCGACAATCCGCACGCCAATGGCGGCCTGTTGCTGCGCGATCTGAAGATGCCGGCCTTCCGCGACTATGCCGTCGAGGTTCCCCGTCCCGGCGGGACCAATGTGGAAGCGGCCCGCGTCATGGGCAAGTTCCTGCGCGACGTGATGAAATCCAACATGGACGCCAAGAACTTCCGCCTGTTCAGTCCGGATGAAAACAACTCGAACCGCTGGCAGGACGTGCTGGAGGTCACCAATCGCTGCTACATGGCCGAAATCTATCCGGAGGACGACCACCTCTCACCGGATGGCCGCATCATGGAGGTGCTGAGCGAACACCAGTGCCAGGGCTGGCTCGAAGGCTATCTGCTGACCGGCCGCCACGGCTTCTTCTCCTGCTACGAAGCCTTCATCCACATCATCGATTCAATGTTCAACCAGCATGCCAAGTGGCTGAAAGTCTGCAACGAGATCCCCTGGCGCCGGCCGGTGGGGTCGCTAAACTACTTCCTGAGTTCCCATGTCTGGCGGCAGGACCACAACGGCTTCAGCCATCAGGATCCCGGCTTCATCGATCACGTCGTCAACAAGAAGGCCGACGTCATCCGCGTCTACCTGCCACCGGACGCCAACACGCTGCTGTCCGTCACCGACCATTGCCTGCGCAGCCGCAACTACATCAACGTCGTCGTGGCGGGAAAGCAACCCGGGCCGCAATGGCTGACGATGGAACAGGCCGTGCGCCATTGCAGCATGGGCGTCAGCATCTGGGATTGGGCGAGCAACGATGCCGACAGCGAACCGGATGTCGTCATGGCCTGCTGCGGCGACACTCCGACGCTCGAAACGCTGGCCGCGGTGCAATTGTTGCGCGAGCATCTTCCGGAAGTGAAAGTGCGGGTCGTCAATGTCGTCAACCTGATGAAACTGCAACCGGCGGAAGAACATCCCCACGGCCTCACGGACCGTGATTTCGATGGTATCTTCACCAGGGACAAGCCGATCATCTTCGCCTTCCACGGCTATCCGTGGCTGATCCATCGCCTCACCTACCGCCGCACCAACCACGGCAACCTGCACGTTCGTGGCTACAAGGAGGAAGGCACGACGACGACGCCGTTCGACATGGTGGTGCTCAACGAGCTCGATCGTTTCCATCTCGCCGGCGATGTCATCGACCGCCTGCCCCAACTCGGGGCGCGCGCCGCCTATTTCAAGCAGGCAATTCAAGCCAAGCTGATCGAGCATCGGGAATATATCGAGAAGCATGGCGACGACATGCCGTCGATCAGCGGTTGGAAATGGGGCGTTCAGGGTGCGCAACAGGCGAAGCCGAGGACGTCGACCGAGGGTGACAACGTGTAGCCCGCAATGAAGGATCGGTCTGATGGTCCGGCCAGTTGGCAAGGTTGACGTCAGTGCGACACATCAGGCAGGCGTGCCTCCTGACACGATCCTGCTTTCGAATGGGCACTACAACGTGCTTCTGACCGAGGCCGGCGCCGGGTATGAAACCTGGCACGGCCTCGATATCACGCGTTGGCGTGAGGACGGCACACGCGATTGCTGGGGCCAGTTCTGCTACATCCGCGACCTTGAGAGCGGTGAGGTCTGGTCGATTGGCCGGCAGCCGATCTGCCATCCGGATGCGATCTACGAACACACGTTTCGCGGCGATCGTGCCGAGTACCGCTGTTTGCTCGGAGACATCGATATTCGATGGGACGTGTCGGTCGCACTGGATTGCGATGCCGAGGTGCGTTTGCTGAAACTCTGCAACAAGGGTAAGAAAGCGAGAAAGCTTGAGCTGACAAGCTATTCCGAAGTCTGCCTGAATGGCCGAAGCGCCGATAGCGCACATCCGGCATTTGCCAAGCTTTTCATCGAAACCTGGTTCGACACCGAAACAACCGCTTTGTTCGCGCGGCGCCGGCCGCGCAGTGCATCGGAGCGCCCCGTCTGGGCGGTGCACGTGTCTGCGTCAAGCCGCCAGGGCCATGCGGTGGAATATGAAACGGACCGCTACAGATTTCTTGGCCGGCGGCGGACGGCGTCAAACCCTGACGCCCTGGCGCCGGGGAGCCGTCTATCAGGGACGACGGGTCCCGTGCTCGACCCTATCTTCAGCCTGCGCCGGACAGTCGATCTGGAACCCTCCGGAGCGGAAGTGATCGCGTTCGTAACGGGCGCAGCCGATAGTGATGTAGACGCTGCCGCAATAGCAAGACGCTTCGCCAATATCGACGCCGCGCGCCAAACGTTGGTGGATGCCGAGAAAAACAATGAAGGCCCGCCCCGGTCACCCTCTCCTCAAGAGTTGGCCGTCTACAATCGGCTCGTAGCACATCTGGCATTTTCTGTTCCCGGCTTAAGGGAAGGCAGCACGCCCGACACGAGGCGGCTGAACCGCGACGACTTGGGATCGGCGGGACTATCGGGAGCCATCCCAATTCTCCTGCTGCGTATCGACAAAACAGGCGAGGACTCTCTCGTCGACAATGTCATCAAGGCCCACGCATTCCTTGCCAGTCGCGGATTTCCCTTCGATCTCGCGGTCCTCGATGAAAGGGAAGCCAGCGAAAGCTTGCAGTTGAGCGCCAAGGCGACGGCCCATGTGGAGCAAACCCTCGGCAAAGCCGGGGGTATTCATTTCCCACCGAGGGCCAGTGTTTCGGCCAGTGCAGAAAATGCGATCACGGCCGCCGCGCGCCTCGTCCTTTGCTGCAGTCAAGGATCCCTTTCAGATCAACTTTCGGCGAGATCGGCCACCACTTTTCCGACGCTGAACGAGACCAGGACGAATGTTTCCGCCGCGCACGAAAGGCGTCACGAGGCACCACGAGATGGCCTGCTTTTTTGGAATGGCCGTGGAGGGTTTACCAAAGACGGGCGCGAATATGTGATCGGAGCGGATGCGACGCCAACGCCGTGGTGTAACGTCCTTGCCAATAGCGCGTTTGGCTGCCTGACGAGCGACAGCGGTCTTGGGTACACTTGGGCGGGCAACAGCCAACTGAACAGGCTCACGCCCTGGTCTAACGACCCGGTCTCGGACCCGCCGAGTGAAGTTATCTACTTGCGCGATGAGCAGACGGCGGAGCTATGGACGCCGACGCCTTTGCCTCTCGGCCAGACATCGACGACGAGGACGAAGCATGGTCAAGGTTACACGTGCTACGAAAGCAGTCGCGGACCATTGCATCATGAAATGACTGTCCACGTGCCGGCCTCGGGAGCGATCAAGGTTGTCCGCCTTGCTATTCGCAACGACGGAAAACGACTTCGCCGCCTTACCGCCACCTACTTCGTTGAATGGGTCCTCGGCACGCTGCGCGAAAGCGCATGCTCCCGGGTTGAATGCGAATTTGACAGCGAGATCGGTGCTATCGTTGCCCGGAACGTCTGGGAAGGGGATTTTTCCGGAACGCTCGCATTCGCCGCCTCAAGCGCGCCTGTCCGATCGTTCACATGCGATCGGCGCGCGTTCCTCGGCAGAAACGGTTTCATCGCTCAGCCGGTGGGATTGGAAGGCTTCGATCTCGGGGGACAAACCGGTTCTCTGCTCGACCCCTGCGCAGCCCTCATGGTCAGCGTTTCAATCCCGCCGGCGGTGACCGTCGAGCTGGTATTCGTGCTCGGGCAGGCCGAAAGCCGCGAGGAAATGCGCAGGCTCGTCCGCGAACATGCCGAACCGAGGGGCGCCAGGAACGCGCTGGCAGCCGTTTCACAACAGTGGGATCATTTGCTGAACGCCGTCACGGTCCGAACGCCAGATACGGCCTTCAACCTCATGATGAACCGCTGGTTGCTCTATCAGGTGTTGGCTTGCCGTATCTGGGCGCGAACAGGGTTCTACCAATCCGGCGGCGCCTATGGATTTCGCGACCAGCTCCAGGACGTCGCAGCCCTCGTCCATTGCGCGCCCGATGAAGCGCGAACGCACATCCTTCGCGCTGCCTCGCGCCAGTTTGCCGAGGGAGACGTTCAACATTGGTGGCATCCGCCATCGGGTGCCGGCGTGCGCACACGCATGACGGATGACCTCTACTTTCTGCCCTACGTCGTCCATCACTATGTATCGGTCTCCGGAGACTACGGGGTCCTCAGCGAACAGGTTCCTTTCATCGTCTCGCCGCCTCTAGAGGACGAGGAGGAGGAGCGCTACGAGGTGCCTCCGGCCAGCCAGGAGAGCGGGACCGTCTATGAGCACTGCTGTCTGGCACTTGACCGAGGTTTGCGGCTAGGCAGCCACGGGCTTCCGCTTATGGGAACGGGCGATTGGAACGACGGCATGAACCGGGTCGGCGCGGAAGGCAAAGGCGAGAGCGTATGGAACGGATGGTTCTTTCTGACCGTCCTTGGATCCTTTGCCGCCATCGCATCGGCGATGGCAGATGACGAACGGGCCAAATGGTGCAAGGAGCGCGCCGAGACCCTGCGCATATCCCTGGAGACCCACGCCTGGGATGGCGCCTGGTATCGCCGTGCCTACTTCGACGATGGCACTCCCCTCGGGTCCCAGTCGAACGACGAGTGTCAGATCGACGCGATCCCGCAGGCCTGGGCAGTTATCTCGGGTGCTGCAGATGCCGAGCGCGCCGCGCAGGCAATGCGCGCGGTTTGGGAGCGGCTCGTTCGTACCGACAGCGGCTTGATACAGCTTTTCGATCCGCCGTTCGACAAGGGCGCGCTGCAGCCCGGCTACATAAAGGGCTATGTGCCCGGAATTCGGGAGAATGGCGGCCAGTACACCCACGCGGCCACGTGGGTGGCGCTGGCGACAGCATTGCTGGGGGATGGCGATCGGGCGTTTCAGCTCTGGAGCATGCTCAATCCCATCAACCATGCCCTGTCACCCAAAGACACCGACCGCTACATGGTCGAGCCATATGTTGTCAGCGCCGACGTCTATGGCGCCGCTCCTCACACCGGCCGCGGTGGCTGGACCTGGTATACGGGATCGGCGGGCTGGCTGTACCGCGTTGGTCTTGAGGCCATTCTCGGCATTCGCCGTCAGGGGCCCCGGCTTTTTGTCGAGCCGTGCATTCCCACCGGGTGGTCGACATACGATGTTGATTTTCGGCATGGGAGATCAACATACCGTATCAAGGTGAGCCGAGATTCCAAACGAGGACAGAAGCACTATTCGCTGAGCCTTGATGGCAGGAAGGTCGCTGACCGAAGTGTTCCACTCGTGGACGACGGACGAGATCACGACGTCCGCCTCGTGGTGGCCTAGCCATGTCGGGATTGTTGTCGACAGATCCCGAACTGAACCGGATGCCGACCGAGCAGGATCTTGCCCGGCTCCAGTTCACGACGCTTCTGTACTATCTGCATTGCACCAATCCCGATAACGGCCTGGTGCGCGACAAGACACAGGAAGATGCACCCGCAAGTATTGCGGCGATCGGTATGGCGCTCGCGACGATACCCGTGCTTATCGAGCGGGGCATTGTCATTCGCAAGTTCGCCGCAAAGATCGCGCGTCGACGGCTGCAGTTTCTTCTGCAATGTCCGCAGGGGCCGGAGCCGGACGCTTCCGGCTACAAAGGCTTCTTCTATCACTTCCTGGATATCGAGACCGGCAGGCGCGTTTGGGAATGCGAGCTGTCGACGATCGATTCCGCCTTCCTTTTCGCTGGTGCACTGACGGTGGCCGCCTATTTTGATGGCGATACGCCGGATGAAATTGAAATTCGACGGTCGGCAAATGCGCTCTATGAGCGTGCCGACTGGAACTGGGCCTGCGATCATGGACTTACGCTGACCCATGGCTGGCGTCCGGAGAACGGCTTCATTCCCTATCGCTGGCGCGGCTACGACGAGGGCCTGCTTCTCTACATACTCGGTCTCGGCTCGCCGACCCATCCGCTGCCGGCGGAAGCCTATGCCGCCTATACCGAAAGCTACGACTGGCGGAACCTTTATGGTCGCGAGCTGCTCTATTCGGGCCCTCTCTTCACCCACCAGCTCTCGCATATGTGGATCGATTTCCGTGGGATCCGTGACGAGTTCATGCGCGAGCACAACAGCGACTATTTCCAGAACAGCCGGCACGCGACATTCGTCCAGCAGGAATATGCCATCCGCAATCCGCAGAATTTCGTCGGCTACGGCGAGCATTGCTGGGGCTTCACGGCGAGCGACGGTCCGGGTTGGACCAAGCGTACCGTGAACGGCAGCGAAAGGGAGTTTTTCGATTATCTCGCCCGCGGCGCGCCCTTCGGCCCGGATGACGGAACCGTGTCGCCCTGGGCCGTCGTCGCCTCGCTGCCGTTCGCGCCGGAGATCGTCATCCCGACAATCTGGAACTGCGCCCGCATGAAGCTCGGCATGACCAGGCTTTACGGCTTCAAGCCATCGTTCAACCGAAGCTTTCCGGTGGAAGGAACCGAAGCCGGTTGGTGGGTCAGCCCCTACCACTTCGGCATCGACCAGGGCCCGGTCGTCCTGATGATCGAGAACTACCGAACAGGCTTGCTGTGGAACATCATGCGCCGGTGCGCGCCTGTGGTGGTGGGATTGAGGCGTGCAGGTTTTTCCGGCGGCTGGCTCTGAGGGCCAAACCAACAAAAGGTACTCAGATGGACAGCCAGCCAGTACCGATCAGAACGACCGCATTTCGTTTCGCAAGAGCTGTCCGATTTTTCCTGACATCCGAAGTCGGCGGCAGGGCCAGGTGGATGTTTGCCGGGCTCATGGCTCTGCTCTTCGGCTTGAATGGCCTCAACGTGGTGAACAATTACGTCGGCCGCAATTTCATGACTGCGATCGCCGAGCGCCAGATGGATGAGTTCGTTCGGCAAGCGGTCTTTTACGTCTGCGTCTTTGCCGTCCTCACCGTTGTCGGCGTCATCGCGCGCTTTGTCGAAGAACGGCTGGCGCTGCTTTGGCGCGGGTTCCTGACGAGACGCGCCGTCGATCTCTATCTGGAGAATGAGGCCTACTATCGCCTGGAGGTCTCAGGGACGCTGAGCCACCCGGACCAGCGGATATCCGAAGACATCCAGGCATTCACGGTCACCACCCTCTCCTACATCATCATGTTGTTCAGCAGTACACTGACGGTGGTGACGTTCTCAGGCGTGCTTTGGTCCATAAGTCCCCTGCTGTTTGTCGTAGCCGTGCTATATGCGGCTTGCGGCTCCTACATGACGATCGTTTTGGGGCGCCCTCTCATCGGCCTGAACTATGAGCGACTCGACAAGGAAGCGAGCTTCAGGTCCAGCCTCATGCATGTGCGCGAAAACGCTGAATCGGTGATGGTGGCCAGCGTTGAAGGCCAGCAAAAAACGCGATTGATGCAGCGCCTAGATGATCTGATCGCCAACATCCTCACCATTACCGCGGTCAACCGGAACCTGGCCTATTTTACGAGCGGCTACAATTGGATGATTCAGATCATCCCGGACTTGATCATTGCTCCGGCTTTCATGCGGGGGGAAATCGAATTCGGAGTGATCACCCAATCAGGCGCGGCCTTTGCCATGCTCGTGGGCGCGTTCTCCTTGATCGTTCGGCAATTCAATTCGATCTCAAATTTCGCTGCAGTGGTTTCCCGGCTGAGTTCCCTGCTCGAAGCCATTGAAAAGAGCCGAACAAGGGGTGGTGGGACCGGCATCGAACTGGTCAAGCAAGATGGCGATTTGGCCTTCGACCACGTGACGTTGGGCTCGGCTGGCGGCCACGCATTGCTACATGATCTGTCGGTAACGATCCCGCCGGGAACACCGGTGTTGATATCGGGATCGCATGGGGCTGCAGGTGCAGCGCTCTTCAGGGCAACCGCCGGAATTCCGACCGCCGGCGCCGGGCGGATCCTGCGCCCGAACGACCTGATGTTTCTTCCGCAGCGCCCATATCTGCCGCCGGGGTCGCTTCGGCAAATTCTTCTGCCTCCGGATAACCCGGGCGATGCCTCCGACAGTCAAATGCTCGAGGTCGTGCGCAGCGTTGGCCTCGACGGCCTTGTTCACGACGCGCTCGGGCTCGAGAAGGAACAGGACCGGGAGATGTCCTTAGGCGAGCAACAGCTCCTGGCTGTCGCCAAGGTGCTTCTCGCCAGACCGCGATATGTCTTTCTTGACCGGCTTGAAGCAACCCTCGGTCATGAAACGTTTCGGAAGGTGCTGAACCTGCTCTCCAAGAACGCGATTACCTGCATCAACAATGGCGAAGAAGGCGACGCGCGTGATCTCTACGAAGCCGTGCTGGATTGTCAGGAGGATGGCCGTTGGACATGGACCCATCGCCGAGCATGACCGCTTCGCCTCGCACCGCACTCCTTGCTCGGGACGACATCAAGCGCGATGCAGGGGCGGCCAAAGCCTGTCACTTTGGGCCCGGCGGCCGCTGGCCCACCAGACTAGCCGAGCCTTTTCCCTCTGGCGAAGGCGCGCTCGCGGCAGCCAAGTGATCGATGGAAAACGACCGCTGTTACCGGGGGGCGACGATGCCCTGGTAGTAATCGCCGTCACCGCCAACATAGTGCGTGCCACCGCCGCCGGTCTGCGAGCAGGCGGCCAGAGTGACGAGTGCGAACAGCAATACGATCGTTCTCATGAAGTCGGTTCCTTTCGGGCCTTAACAGCGGCTATGTCCTTGAGTCTAGTGGATATATAAGGATTAGCCTACAGGACAAGGGGCATCTGGCCGGTGGTATAGCAAAACGCTTGATCGTTGAAGATGTAATTTGTACCGGCGACCACTTGGCCGCTCGCGCATCCAGAATCTCCATGAATTTGTGTAAATCTTGGTCAATGATCGATGAGCGCGCGGGCTAGATCGGCTGCTGCTTGTTCCCCTGCTCCCGCTCCTGCCAGTATCTGAGGCGAAGCCGCGGCGCCATGAACCAGGCGACGAACGGCGTCGTGACAAAACAGGCGACGACCAGGGCCGGGATCGAATACTTCGCGTTGTCGGCGAGAACCGGGATCGACAAAACCGTTACGATGCCGATCCCGAACAGGATGGCATTGATCATCAGGCCGACCATGATGGCGAGTTGCAGGCGGACGGACATTTCGACCTCCCCGAGCTTCGAGGCAACGTTGCACCCCAAAGAAAACTTCCCGGCGTTGATTGTATCAGAGATCGCGAATTCGCGAAATGGTCGAAGGTGCAGAGCCGCAACCGGCCGCGCCGGCGACAATGCGTCACGCATGGTGCGCCGCCCCTGTCGCGCGCGAAAATCCGCCCTATGCTCTTAGGCGAGTGATTGAAGACGCATGATCGCAACGCACGCAGAGCGTCGGCGATGCGACCTCAATCGATGCCGCCTGAGGGAGACCGCATGACGAGCCCATACGAAACGCTCGGCGTCAGCCGCGAAGCGACACAAAAGGACATCCAGAGCGCCTATCGCAAGCTCGCCAAGAAATTGCACCCGGATCTTAACCCGGGAGACAAAGGAGCGGAGGACCGCTTCAAGGCTGTTTCGGCGGCCTACGCCCTCCTCAGTGACGAGGAGAAACGCGGCAAATACGATCGCGGCGAAATTGACGAGACGGGTGCGGAGACTGCACCCCGCCACTACTACCGCGACTATGCCTCGTCTGGAGATACGGCGGGACGCTACGAGAGCGCACATGGCTTTTCGGATTTCGCGGATGCGGACGATATATTCTCGAGTTTCTTTTCCCGTCGCAGCGGCGGCCAGCAGCAACGCCAGCGCGGCCGTGATCAGCACTTTTCCATGGAGATCGGCTTTCTCGACGCGGCCAACGGCACCAAGACCGAGATCAGCCTGCCGGGCGGCGGACCGGCGCTTGATCTCACCATCCCGCCCGGCACGCGCGACGGCCAGACGCTGCGGCTGCGTGGCAAGGGCGAACCCGGGTTCAACGGTGCGCCGGCCGGCGACGCGCTGATCGATATCCGCGTCAGGCCGCATCCTCTTTTTGCAACCGATGGTGACGACGTTCGCTACGAGGTGCCGATCTCACTGAGTGAAGCGGTGCTCGGCGGCAAGATCCGGGTTCCGACGATCGACGGGGCGGTCAATGTCACGATCCCGCCGCACTCCAACACCGGCAAGACATTGCGTTTGAAGGGCAAGGGCCTGCACAAGTCCGGCGGCGGCCATGGCGATGCCTATGTCAGCCTGAAGATCGTGCTGCCGCAGACCCCCGATCCGGCGCTATCCGCCTTCGTTGAAAGCTGGGCAGACGGAAAGACGGAAGACCCGCGCAAAGGCATGGGAGGGCAAGCATGAACGACCGCGAATTCTGCGAACACCTCGACATCGAGGTGAAGGTCTTGCGCATCTGGATCGAACAGCGTTGGCTGATGCCGCGCGAGGCCGACTCCGGCTGGCTTTTCGAAGACGCCGACCTCGCCCGCGCCCGTCTGATCCAGGATCTGACAGGTCCAATGGGCGTCAACGACGACGGCGTTGATGTCGCCATGCGGCTGCTCGACCAGATCCACGGCCTGCGCAGCCGCCTCGCCGTGTTGATGAACGCCATCCGATCCCAGGAACCGGAAGTTCAAAGGCTCATCCTGTCCAGAGTTGAGGACGAATAGTCTCTGTCCCGCGCGTCCAGTAGCCCGATCGTTTCGGCGACGAACAAGGTGTCAACGAACTCCGTCAGATCGACGATCCACCCGTCACGGAACGTGAACTTGTCGATGATTTCGGTCCGTTGACGGGTTTGCGATGGAATGAAGCAAACGACGCCGGCGCGGTGGACGACGATAGTATCGCCGTCAGCGTAAGCGCCAACCATCTCCATCTCGCTCAGGTCCCAGTTCTCAACGAGGGCCTGGAAACTGCTGCGCACCGTTTCCGGCGTGTTGACCCCGAGCGCCATCGTGCCGAGCCTGCCGTTTCCGACGATGCGGAAGCTGAAGTCTGGATCGAGTTGCGCCATCATGGTGTCGAGGTCGTTGACGTTGCGGGCAAGGTAGAGGGCCCGAATCCTGGTTTCCAACACGCTTCGCTCGGTCATTTGAAGCCTCCCCGTTTCTATCTGGGCGAGTGTGCGCGAACTTTAGTGATATCGCAAGTACAGGTTCGCGCTTCGGGATTCGTTCACCGCAAGTGCCACGAATCTGGCTGTCGTTAGGATTTTATTAAAAGGCAGGTGCTGGCTTTTACACGCCTGCAAGTGGAGTTGAGCGACAAGAAAGGATTGAACGACGGGAAAGCAGGAAAGACGTGACACAGGTCGTCACAGTATCCGCGACGACAGCGGCTTATGCAGCGGAAGCGCTGAAGCCGTCTGCACGCGTGCGGGGTGACGGTCCGACCGACGAAGCGATCACGCTGCTTTCGATCCGGCGCGCCGAGGAGCCCGCACTGACGCCGGTCTCGATCCCCAAGACCAAGGGCGCCCTGCCCCTCTCCTTCATGCTCATGAGCGCCGATGGCCGGTTGCCGGAACGTTCGGAAGCCGAAGCGCTGCGCCGCTATCTCGAATTCATGCGCGATGACGACGACGGATCCGAGAGCCGCGAAAACGAAGGCCGGCAGGATGAACCGGCCGGCCAAGAGGATGAAAGCGACGCCGCCTGAGGCGAGCGTCGCAATATCTCAATCAGTGATGCTTGTGGCCGCCGGCCGCCTCGCCGCCCTTGGCCGAGCCAACCGGGAATGCCGCATCGACCTTGCCAGCCTTTTCGAAGACGAGCGTGACGGGAACGGCATCACCTTCCTTGAACGGCGTCTTCACGTCCATGAACATCAGATGCAGGCCGCCGGCCTTGAGCTCGACCGTTTCACCGGCCGGTACTGCAACGCCGTCATCGAGCTTGCGCATCTTCATCACGTCGTTTTCCATTTTCATCTCGTGGATCTCGACGCGAGCAGCCGCGGGGCTTTCGACGGCCACGAGCCGATCCTCGCCTGCCCCGCCATTCCTGATCGTCAGGAAGCCGCCGCCGACCTTGGCGCCCGGCAACATGGCCTTAACCGAGCCGCCTGATATCTCGAGGTCGCCAAGTTTCGCTGCCCCGTCGGCAGCAGCCATGTGCCCGCCATGGCCGGCATGAGGATCGGCAGCGTCGGCCATGGTTACCGTCACGGTCGGCGCCGGGCTCTTCAGGTCATGCGCGTTCTGGCCTTCGGCAGCAACCTGATCCCAGACGACCTTGCCTTCGGTTCCGCAAAGCTGCGTGGTCGGGAACGCAAGCACGGTTTCCTTGTCGAAGCCCGAGAGTTTGCCGCGTACGACAAAGGTGTCGTAGTAGTCGTCCGAGAGGTTGCCGCCCTTCCAGCGGATTTCCACCGGGCCGGACGAGACCTTCTCGCCATGATTGTCATAGGTTTTCTGGTAATCGCCCTTGATCACCTCGAGCTCCCAGCCGGGCTTCGGCTGCGGCTTGGCGAAGACGAAGCCTTCGGGCAGCTTGATCTGCACTTCCGTCGTCGGCTTGCCGTCGCAGCCGTGTGGCACCTGCAGCACCGCCTTGAAGGTGCTCTCCACCGGCGCCGTGTCGTTTTCGAAGGTGGCGTGCGCGTGGGCAATGCCGCTTGCGGCAAGGGTAAGGCCGAGCGAAAGCGAAGCCAGTCTGGTCGTGTTCATGTCGTAATCTCCTGACCACGCGCGGGCCTTTGCCCGGTTTCCGGTGGTCCAAGCCGCTTGAAGGCGGCGAATTGTAGTGGGAATGCGAGAGGAGGATTACGAATGCGCAGGCGGCCCGCGCGAAGGCGGCAGCAAGCGCAGATGCTGATGGGGCGTGGCGTTCTCAGCGAGAACCGGCGATAACTGCCATTCGCCGGCACCGGCGCGAACGCTCTCGGTCGGCGGAACTGGCAGGAGGATCGAACCTGAGAGCCGGCAGGCTTCGCAAACCGGGGCCATGGATTGGCCCTTGCCGCTCTGGTGGTCGACGCCGTTCATGCCGAAGCAGATTTCGGCGATCGAACCGTCAGGCAGCTGATAGGCGGCGATCTCGTCCGGCGTCAGCGTTTTGGCGATGAGCGGCTTGTGGGCAAAGGTCAGAAACACGAGCGCGAATACGGCGATCAGCCGCACTGCTATCCCGAATTTGCCTTCGCGCCCTGTCATGGTCATCCCCGGTATTTCACTTGGGTTATCCTCAACCGGAGAAGAATGCAAAGACAGAATTGCCGCACCCGCCTTGGCTGCGTCTTTTGGTCGTGCGACAAAAATGTGTTTCACCGCGACACCGCCCCCTTGCCAAGCTCCCGCCTTCGCCGTTATCTGGAGACGATCTTGTTGGGAGAAGCCGGTTCAAACCGGTGCCGAAGGAGCAACCGCCCCGGAAACTCTCAGGCCAAAGGACCAGCAAGGTGCCGGTAGGACTCTGGAGAGAAGCGTTTCAACGCTCGCCGAAGGGATAACAATCTCAGGCAAAGGGACAGAGGGGGCTCGAATCGACGGCGATTGACGCCGGAAGTGTGAGCCGGCGCGGGAGCGCCAGACCTGGAGGCCGGATTTGGAACAGAATCCCCACTTGAAACATACGCCGCTGCATGCGCTGCACCTTTCACTCGGCGCGCGCATGGTGCCCTTTGCCGGTTACGACATGCCGGTGCAGTACCCCGATGGCGTGATGAAGGAGCACCAGCACACCCGTGTTGCCGCCGGTCTCTTCGACGTTTCGCATATGGGCCAGGTCATTGTCCGGCCGAAGTCCGGCAAGATCGAAGACGCAGCGCTTGCGCTTGAAAAGCTGGTGCCGGTCGATGTGCTCGGCCTTGGCGAAGGCCGGCAGCGTTATGCGATCTTCACCAATGCCGAAGGCGGCATCCTCGACGACCTGATGATCGCCAACCGTGGCGACCACCTGTTCCTCGTCGTCAACGCCGCCTGCAAGGATGCGGATTTCGAGCATCTGAAAAAGGGGCTTGCCGACACCTGCGAAGTCACCATGCTCGACGACCGCGCGCTGATCGCGCTGCAGGGTCCTCATGCCGAAGCCGTGCTGGGCGAATTGTGGGCCGATGTCTCGGCCATGCGCTTCATGGACGTCGCCGAAGCCGATCTGCATGATGTTGCCTGCATCATTTCCCGCTCCGGCTACACCGGCGAAGACGGTTTCGAAATCTCCATTCCCGTCGCATCCGCAGTGGATGTCACACAGCGGCTGCTCGAGCATCCCGATGTCAAGCCGATCGGCCTTGGCGCGCGTGATTCGCTGCGTCTGGAAGCGGGTCTTTGTCTTTATGGCAACGACATCGACACCACGACCACGCCGGTCGAGGGCGCCATCGAGTGGGCGATGCAGAAGGCCCGGCGGGCCGGCGGCGCCCGTGAGGGAGGCTTCCCCGGTGCCGATCGCATCCTCGGCCAGCTGGCCGATGGCGCTTCGCGCCGCCGCGTTGGTTTGAAGCCGGAAGGACGCGCGCCCGTGCGCGGCGGCGCAAATCTGTTCGCCGATGCCGAGGGCAAGACGCCTGTCGGCCAGGTGACGTCGGGTGGTTTCGGCCCCTCCGTCGATGGCCCCGTCGCCATGGGCTACGTCGATGCCGGCCACATCGAAATCGGCACCACCCTCTTTGCGGAAGTGCGCGGCAAGTACCTGCCCATAGCGGTCGCCGCCCTGCCCTTTGTCAAACAAACCTACAAACGCTGATCAGGAGAGAGCGCACATGTTGAAGTTCACTGAGGAACACGAGTGGCTGAAGATCGAAGCTGGTGTCGCAACCGTCGGCATCACCGAGCACGCCGCCGGCCAGCTTGGCGACCTCGTCTTCGTTGAGCTGCCGGAAACCGGCTCGACCTTCGCCAAGGGCGATACCGCCGCCACCGTCGAATCCGTCAAGGCAGCCTCCGACGTCTATTGTCCGCTTGACGGCGAAATCGTCGAAGTGAACCAGGCGATCGTCGACGACCCGTCGCTCGTCAACAGCGACCCGCAGGGTGCTGCCTGGTTCTTCAAGCTGAAGCTTGCCAATCCCAGCGAAGCCGACGCCCTTCTCGAAGAAGCGGCCTACAAGGAGCTCGTCGCCTGATGAGCATGCCCAAGGATTTCACCTTTACCGACTACAAGCCGTATGACTTCGCCAACCGGCGTCATATCGGCCCGTCGCCGGCCGAAATGGACGAGATGCTGAAGGTCGTCGGTTACCCGTCACTCGACGCGCTCATCGACGATACCGTGCCACCGTCGATCCGCCAGAAGACGCCGCTCGCCTGGGCCGCGCCGATGACCGAGCGCGAGGCGCTCGACAAGATGCGCGAAACGGCCAACCGCAACCAGAAGCTCGTGTCGCTGATCGGCCAGGGCTATTATGGCACGATCACGCCGCCGGTGATCCAGCGCAACATCCTGGAAAACCCGGCCTGGTACACGGCCTACACGCCCTACCAGCCGGAAATCAGCCAGGGCCGCCTCGAGGCGCTGCTCAACTACCAGACCATGGTCTGCGACCTGACCGGCCTCGACGTTGCCAACGCCTCTCTGCTTGACGAGGCCACGGCTGCCGCCGAAGCCATGGCGATGGCCGAGCGCGTCTCGAAGTCGAAGGCCAAGACCTTCTTCGTCGACGAGAACTGCCACCCTCAGACGATCGCTCTCCTGAAGACCCGCGCCGAGCCGCTCGGCTGGCAGATCGTCATCGGCAATCCCTTCACCGATCTCGATCCGGTCGACGTCTTCGGCGCGATCTTCCAGTATCCGGGCACCTATGGCCACGTGAACGATTTCACCGGCCTGATCGCCCGTCTGCACCAGACCGGCGCGATCGCCACCGTCGCCGCCGATCCGCTGGCGCTGGCGCTGTTGAAGTCGCCCGGAGAGATGGGCGCCGATATCGCTATCGGCTGTACCCAGCGCTTCGGCGTGCCGGTCGGCTACGGTGGTCCGCATGCGGCCTATATGGCGGTCAAGGACGCGCACAAGCGCTCCATGCCCGGCCGCCTCGTCGGCGTATCGGTCGATGCGCGCGGCAACCGCGCCTATCGCCTGTCTCTGCAGACCCGCGAACAGCACATCCGCCGCGAGAAAGCGACGTCGAACATCTGCACCGCCCAGGTGCTGCTCGCCGTCATGGCCTCGATGTACGCGGTGTTCCACGGACCGAAGGGCATCAAGGCGATCGCCCAGAGCGTTCACCAGAAGACCGTGCGTCTCGCCATGGGCCTTGAAAAGCTCGGCTATACCGTCGAGCCAGACGTGTTCTTCGACACGATCACGGTCGAAGTCGGCAAGCTGCAGGGCATCATCCTCAAGACCGCGGTCGCCGAGGAAGTGAACCTGCGCAAGATCGGCGAGACCAAGATCGGCATCAGCCTTGACGAGCGCTCGCGCCCCGTCACGCTGGAAGCCGTCTGGCGCGCCTTCGGCGGCGACTTCAAGGTTGAACAGTTCGAGCCGGGTTACCGCCTGCCGCAGCCGCTGCTGCGCACAAGCGAGTATCTGATGCACCCGATCTTCCACATGAACCGCGCAGAAAGCGAGATGACGCGCTACATCCGCCGTCTGTCGGACCGCGACCTCGCGCTCGACCGGGCGATGATCCCGCTCGGCTCCTGCACGATGAAGCTGAATGCGACCGCGGAGATGCTGCCGATCACCTGGCCGGAATTCTCCGAGATCCATCCCTTCGTGCCGAAGGATCAGGCGGCTGGCTACCAGCACATGATCGAGGACCTGTCGGAAAAGCTCTGTGCCGTCACCGGCTACGACGCGATCTCGATGCAGCCGAACTCGGGTGCGCAAGGGGAATATGCCGGTCTGTTGACGATCCGCGCCTATCACATCGCCAACGGCAACGAGCATCGCGACGTCTGCCTGATCCCGACCTCGGCGCACGGCACTAACCCGGCCTCCGCGCAGATGGCCGGCATGAAGGTGGTCGTCATCAAGGTCAGCGAAAACGGCGACATTGACATGGATGATTTCCGTGCGAAAGCCGAGCAGTACGCGGAAAACCTCTCGTGCTGCATGATCACCTATCCGTCGACCCACGGCGTGTTCGAGGAGAACGTGCGTGAGGTCTGCGAGATCGTGCACAAGCACGGCGGCCAGGTCTACTTGGACGGTGCCAACATGAACGCCATGGTCGGCCTTGCCCGCCCCGGCGACATCGGCTCCGACGTCAGCCACCTGAACCTGCACAAGACCTTCTGCATTCCGCACGGTGGCGGCGGTCCCGGCATGGGCCCGATCGGCGTCAAGGCGCATCTGGCACCCTATCTGCCGGGCCATCCGGAAACGGACGGCCATGAGGGTGCGGTCTCGGCGGCTCCCTTCGGCTCGGCTTCGATCCTGCCGATCTCCTGGAGCTACTGCCTGATGATGGGCGGCGAAGGCCTGACCCAGGCGACGAAGGTGGCGATCCTCAACGCCAACTACATCGCTGCCCGCCTGAAGGGTGCCTACGAAGTGCTCTACAAGTCGTCGAAGGGCCGCGTGGCGCATGAGTGCATCATCGACACCCGTCCGCTGGTCGAAAGCGCCGGCGTCACCGTTGACGATGTGGCCAAGCGGCTGATCGACTGCGGTTTCCATGCGCCGACCATGAGCTGGCCGGTTGCCGGCACGCTGATGATCGAGCCGACGGAATCGGAAACCAAGGCCGAGATCGACCGCTTCTGCGATGCGATGCTGGCAATCCGCGAGGAAGCCCGCGCCATCGAGGAAGGCCGAATGGACAAGGTCAACAACCCGCTGAAGAACGCCCCGCACACGGTCGAAGACCTGGTCGGCGAATGGGATCGTCCCTACTCGCGCGAACAGGCCTGCTACCCGCCGGGCGCCTTCCGGGTCGACAAGTACTGGTCGCCGGTCAACCGTGTCGACAACGTCTTTGGCGACCGCAATCTCGTCTGCACCTGCCCGCCGCTGGAAAGCTACGCGGAAGCGGCAGAGTAACGTCAATAAAGCCGGCGGGGCGCTCGCTCCGCCGGTTTCCTCAGCGCCTTCTGGCGCCCGTGGCACCGCGCAGCGCCTGCCCTCATCCAGATTGATTCCCGAAATCTACAAGGATCGACACCAGGACGTGACGCGTTCGTCCGCCCGCGTTTTTTGGAGGCGCGCACTTACCGACGCGTGGTCATTCCGGGAGGCAGGATGGTGTTTTCAATCCAGAAGCGGACGAAGGCCTCGGCAAAGTGCCTGTAGCCGGCGACCGAAGCAGGTTTGGCGACATAGGCATTGGCGCCGGCGCGGTAGCAATGGAGCACGTCGGTCGGATTGCTGGATGACGTCAGCACGATGACCGGGATCAGGACGGTCGCCTGCCCCCTGCGGATGCGCCGCAGAAGCTCGATACCGTCGCTGCCGGGCATTTTGATATCCAGGAGCACAAAGTCGAAATGGGTGCGGGCAAGCTGGGCGATCGCGTCGTCCGCATCCGCCGCCAGCACCAGATCGATGGTCTCGTCGACCTGTGCGAAGGCACGCATGACGAAGCGCGCGTCGTGCGCGTCGTCCTCCACCAAGAGCAGTCGCTTTGGCGTCGAGACCACCTGTTCCGCCCTAGTTTGCCTTCCGTAGCCGCCTCGGAAGAAGCACGATGAAACGTGCGCCTTCGCGGAAGGTGGTGTCAAGGCGGATCGAGCCGTCGTGGCTTTCGGCTATGCGCTTGGCAAGTGCCAGACCGATTCCCGTGCCGCCATAGACGGTCTCGTCCTTGTGCAGCCGCTGGAACACTTCGAAGATCCGCGTCGAAAAGCGCGGGTCGATGCCGATGCCATTGTCTTCAACCACCAGCTCAACAATCTGATCGGCGACGCCGCCGTGAATGCGGATCACCGGTTGGCGGTCGGCATGCCGATACTTGATCGCATTGCCGATCAGGTTCTGGACCAGGCGGCGCAGAAGCTCCGGGTCCCCTTCCACTTCCGGCAGGTCGCCAACCTCGAAGGTTGCCTGCGCGTCCTGTACGTCGCTGGCAAGTATGGTCAGCGTCTCGGCAACAATGTCTGTGAGCCGCACCTCCGTCCAATGGGTGATCCGGTGCGCGATCTGCGCATAGTCGAGCAGGCTGTCGATCACCCGGTTCATGCGTTTCACGCTGTCGCGCAGATGACGCGCATTCTCGGCGAGTTCAGCCTGGCTTCCTGCCGCCAGATCGTCCTCGATCATTTCGGAGAACATGGAGATGTGTCTGAGCGGCGCTTTGAGGTCATGGGAGACCGTCGCGGTGAATTGATCGAGGGCCTCGTTCTTGTGCTCGAGTTCCTGCCGCTGGCGCTCAAGCGCGAGCTCGGCGCGCTTGAGATCGGTGACGTCCACGCGCGCGACGACGGTGTTACCGTCCTTCGCCTTGATATTCTCCACGCGCAGCCAACGATCGTCGGCATAGCGGTATATCCTGGGGCGACCATCGGGGTGACGGAAATCGCGCAGGCGCGAAGCGATCCATTCGTCGCCCTCGCGGGTGCCCGGCAAGGCATCGGGATAATGACCGCCCTGTCGCGCCAGAAGCAGGATCTCCTCGGCCGTGATGCCGGGCTTCAGCGCCGCGCCGGCCGGCCCGCAAATTGCCTGATACGCCCTGTTATAAACGACCAGCCGCTCTTGCCGGTCGAAAATGGCAAAGCCCTCTGGCATCGCTTCCAGCGCTGCCTTGAGCATATCGGAAGCCTTCTGCCGCTCGCTCACAGCCTCCGTGAGATCGGAAACGTCGCGGATGATGCCGATGAGCGCCAGTTCCGCGCCCTGATCGTCGAGCAGCGGCGTCGTGCGAAGGTGGCCGGAAAATGTCGATCCGTCGCGCCTGACATAGAGATAGTTCGACGTCCGGGCCGCGGTTTCGTCCACGCGTGCCGCGCGGTTCCGCAGGCGCTTCTCGTATTCCGCGTCGTTGGCGTAGATCAGCCGCACCGAGCGATCGATGAATTCTTCGGCGGGATAGCCGAACTGGCGCAGGGCGGCATTGTTTGCGGAGCGGATGACGCGCTCGGCGTCGATGATGATCACCGGATCGGGAAACGTCTCGTAGAGCGCCTTGAAGACGAGATCCTCATTGAACGCCGCCATGCCCAATCCCCCGTTCCATGTTCAAGCATCTCAGCAGAAAAATGGCCCGGCGAAAACCGGGCCAACCTATCCGTTTGAAAGAATGGAGGAAATTTAGTTGGCGCGCACCACCGCATCGCCCTGTGCGGCCAGAGCCGCGAGGTCGGCGGGCTTCAGTTCGACCGATTCGCCACAGCCACAGGCGGACGTCTGGTTCGGATTGTTGAAGGTAAATCCGGAGCGCAGCGTCGTGACTTCGAAATCCATCTGCGTGCCAAGCAGGTAGAGCACGGCTTCGGGCGCCACCCAGACCCTGGCGCCCTGATGTTCGATCAGGTCGTCCTTGGGGTTGGGCTCGGTCACCAGGTCGACGGCATACTCCATGCCGGCGCAGCCACCCTTCTTGATGCCGACGCGAATGCCCTTGGCATCGGCACCGGCGCCTTCGACGATCGAACGGACGCGGTCGGCGGCAGAATCGGTCAGGCTCATTACGGCAAAGCCCATGGGCTCATTCTCCTTGTCGTCACCGGGGTAAAGGCCCGGCGCCTTACAGAATCAAATGTAGTATCCGTGCCTTAACGGATCAATATGCGGCGCCGGCTCAATACCAGCCGACAGCGACCTGCGCCTCCTCGGACATGCGGTCCGGTGTCCATGGCGGATCGAAGGTCATCGAGACTTCGACGCCCGATACGCCCTCGACGGCGCCGACGGCATTCTCGACCCACCCCGGCATTTCGCCGGCAACCGGGCAGCCCGGTGCAGTCAGCGTCATGTCGATCTTGACCATCCGGTCGTCTTCGATGTCGATCTTGTAGATGAGGCCAAGCTCAAAGATGTCGGCCGGGATTTCCGGATCGTAGACGGTCTTCAGTGCGGCGATGATATCGTCGCTGAGGCGCGCCAGTTCCTCGGTCGGGATCGCCGAATGCACGATGCCCTCGCGGACATCGACCTTTTCTTCCGTTGCATCAAGGCTCATATCGGCCTCCTGGACTTTCTCTTTTGGTTCAAAAGACTACGAGAACTCTTTGAACCTTTTACCAATTTCTTAGGCGAAAAACTTGCGTGCATGCTCCAGCGCGTCCGCCAGCGCGTCCACTTCGGCCCTGGTATTATAGAGGCCGAAAGATGCACGGCATGTGGAGGTAACACCGAAGCGTTTCAAGAGCGGCTGAGCGCAATGCGTGCCGGCGCGAACAGCGACCCCGGCGCGATCGATGACCATCGAGACGTCGTGGGAATGGATGCCGGCGATCTCGAAGGCAAAAATGCTGCCCTTATCGGGCGCGTCGCCGAAAATCCGAAGCGAATTGACCGCCGAAAGACGCTCGCGCGCATAGGCCGTCAGGTCTGCCTCATGCGCCTGGATCGCTGCGCGGCCGAGCTTTTCCATGTAGTCGAGCGCGTAGCCAAGCCCGATCGCCTGTACGATCGGCGGCGTGCCCGCCTCGAAGCGGTGCGGCGGATCGTTGTAGGTGACGTAATCTTCGGTCACCACCTCGATCATCTCGCCGCCGCCGAGGAACGGCCGCATCTCCTTCAGTCGGTCCATCTTGCCGTAGAGCACGCCGACCCCGGAGGGGCCGTAAAGCTTGTGGCCGGTCATCACGTACCAGTCGCAATCGATGTCCTGGACGTCGACCGGCATGTGCACGGCACCCTGGCTGCCGTCGACCAGAACCGGGATGCCGCGTTCGCGAGCGATGCGGCAGATCTCCTTGACCGGAACCACCGTACCCAGCGCATTCGACATATGGGTGATGGCGATGAGCTTGGTGCGGTCCGTCAGGCATTTGACGAAGTCTTCGACGTGGAACGCGCCGTTCTCGTCCACCGGCGCCCAGACAAGCTTGGCGCCCTGACGCTCACGGATGAAGTGCCAGGGAACGATGTTGGAGTGGTGCTCCATGATCGACAGCACGATCTCGTCACCCTCGCCGAGCTTCGGCATGCCGTAGCCATAGGCGACCGTGTTGATCGCTTCGGTCGAGGATTTGGTGAAGATGATGTTGTCGGGCGAAGGGGCGTTCAGGAAGCGGCGCACCTTATCGCGCGCCGCCTCATAGGCTTCCGTCGCGGCATTCGACAGGAAATGCAGGCCGCGATGGACGTTGGCATATTCGTTGGAATAGGCATGGGCCACCGCGTCGATCACGACCTGTGGTTTCTGCGCCGATGCGCCGTTGTCGAGATAGACAAGCGGCTTGCCATAAACGGTTCGCGACAGGATCGGGAAATCCTTGCGGATCGCTTCGACGTCGTAGGCAGGCACCGGTACGGAGTGTTCCATGTCTTTCAATCCAATTTCGCTACAGCGCCGCGCGTCATTCAACTCGCGCTAAGGTCGCTGTAACATGTTGAACTGCTGCATAATTCTATCCCTAAATCGCTTCCGAAATAAGGAATTACGCAATAGCCTTAGGCGTGCTTTTCGAGCCAGGTCGAGATGACGTCTTCGAGTGCCTCGACCAGCGCTTCGTGCTCTTCCAGTTCTTCGACGATCTCAGCGACGAAGGCGTTGACGAGCATTCCCCGCGCCTTGTTCTCCGGGACGCCGCGCGCCATCAGGTAGAAGAGCTGGGTGTGGTCGATGTCGGTAACTGTCGCACCGTGACCGCACTGCACGTCGTCCGCGAAGA
This sequence comes from Ensifer sp. Root278, assembly GCF_001429285.1. Taxonomy (GTDB): domain Bacteria; phylum Pseudomonadota; class Alphaproteobacteria; order Rhizobiales; family Rhizobiaceae; genus Ensifer. The sequence continues at coordinate 31,612 of NZ_LMJJ01000011.1, read as the reverse complement.
TCTCCAGTTCCGGTTTCGCCGACAGGTCGGCATCGTCGGACAAGAGCAGCGTGTTGCACGCCATCTTCGCGTCGGTCTTCTGGGCGTCCTTGGCGACCAGGATCTTGCCCTGGAAGACGCCCTTGGCGCGGTCGAACACGACGTTGCGGATGACCTCCGTCGAGGTCGTGTGCGGCACGTTGTGGCCGAGCGTGAAGGTCACGTCCGTGTGGCTTTCACCACCGAGCAGGTTGATGCCGCGCAGCTTGAAATCCGCGCCCTCGCCGCTCGTCTTGCCGTGGATCTCCTGGCGCACCAGCTTGCCGCCGGCATTGATCACGAAGAGATGCAGCTTGGCGTTCTTGCCGAGGTCGAAGCGGAGCTGGCCGAGATGGGTATCGGAAATGCCCTGCTGCTGCAGGATGATCCAGATGATCTCGGAACCTTCCGCAAGCGTCACGTCGCTGACAGACGAGACGAAGCTCTCGCCGGCATCGGTCGAAAGATGCCGCTCGATCACGGTTGCCTTGGTGTTGGCGCCGAAGGCGACCGGGAAGCGCGTATGCGCCTGGCCGAGGCTCTGCACCAGCTGGATTTCCAGCGGATCTTCCAGAGCAGTTTCAGCAGCCACGTCGATTTCGAGACCGCCGCGGACAAGACCGCCATTGATGCGGCCGATCGCGTCGTCAAAGCCGAGCACGGCGAGGCCGGCGGCCGCCGAACCGTCGAGCAGGCTGTCGACATAGGAACGGACGGTCACGCCATCAGGCAGGCTGGCCTTGACCTCAGCCTGGCCGTTGCGGACGGAAAGTACTGTCGAGCCCGGAACCAGCGCATCGACGCGATCGGCAAAGGCCGTCGGGTCGGCGGCCGGCACTGCGCGCAGCAGGGTGCGCAGGTCGGTATAGTGCCAGGATTCGACGCGGCGGGTCGGCAGGCCAGCCGTCTTCAGTTCGTGCACCAGCGTGTCGCGGACCGAGAGAACCGAACCATCACCCGGCAAATCGCCGATCTGCGCGGTATAGGCATCGACGAGCGCCGTCTCGGCGGCCGTCATCTTGATTGCCTGTTGCATATTCATTCGAACACTCCTTCAACAGGCGTCAAGCCGCGGCATCGATGATGTCGGCGTAGCCGTTGGCTTCGAGTTCGTGCGCCAGCATCTTGTCGCCCGACTTGATCACTTGGCCCTTGTAGAGGACGTGCACCGTGTCCGGAACGATATAATCGAGCAGGCGCTGGTAGTGGGTGATGACGACGACGGCGCGGTCCGGCGAGCGCAGCGCGTTGACGCCGTCTGCAACGATCTTCAGCGCGTCGATGTCGAGGCCCGAGTCTGTCTCGTCGAGCACGCACAGCTTCGGCTGGAGCAGCGACATCTGCAGGATTTCGGCGCGCTTCTTCTCACCGCCGGAGAAGCCGACGTTCAGCGGGCGACGCAGCATTTCCGGAGCGATCTTCAGCTCGGCTGCAGCTTCCTTGACGCGGCGCATGAATTCCGGCGTCGTCAGTTCGTCTTCGCCGCGATACTTGCGCTGCTCGTTCATTGCCACCTTCAGGAACTGCATCGTGGCGACGCCGGGGATTTCGACCGGATACTGGAAGGCGAGGAAGATGCCCTTGGCCGCACGCTCGGAAGCGTCGAGCTCCAGGATGCTCTCGCCGTTGTAGAGGATGTCGCCTTCGGTGACTTCGTAGTCTTCACGGCCCGAGAGGATGTAGGAGAGCGTCGACTTGCCGGAGCCGTTCGGGCCCATGATGGCAGCAACTTCGCCTGCCTTCACCGTGAGGTTCAGGCCACGGATGATTTCGGTGCCATCTTCGGCGATGCGGGCATGCAGGTTCTTGATTTCAAGCATTTCTATCGTCCTCTTGGGAAACGAACGTTTGTTCGCGCGCAAACACGACGTGCGCGCCATTCAATATTCAGTTCAGCGCCTTAGCCGACGGAGCCTTCCAGCGAGATGCCAATCAGCTTCTGCGCTTCGACGGCGAATTCCATCGGCAGTTCCTGGATGACTTCCTTGACGAAGCCGTTGACGATCAGCGCGATCGCCGCTTCGGTCGGGATGCCGCGCTGCAGGCAGTAGAACAGCTGGTCCTCGGAGATCTTGGACGTCGTGGCTTCATGCTCGAACTGCGCCGTCGAGTTCTTCGCCTCGATATAGGGCACGGTGTGCGCGCCGCACTTGTCGCCGATCAAAAGCGAATCGCACTGGGTGAAGTTGCGGGCGTTCTCGGCCTTGCGGTGGGCCGAGACCTGGCCGCGATAGGTGTTTTCCGAAACGCCGGCAGCGATGCCCTTGGAGACGATGCGGCTCGACGTGTTCTTGCCGAGGTGGATCATCTTGGTGCCCGAGTCGATCTGCTGGTGGCCGTTCGAGACCGCGATCGAATAGAACTCGCCGCGCGAACCGTCGCCGCGCAGGATGCAGGATGGATACTTCCAGGTGATCGCCGAACCGGTTTCTACCTGCGTCCAGGAGATCTTGGAGTTCTTGCCACGGCAATCGCCACGCTTGGTGACGAAGTTGTAGATGCCGCCCTTGCCTTCCTTGTCGCCCGGATACCAGTTCTGCACCGTCGAGTACTTGATCTCTGCCTCATCGAGGGCGACGAGCTCGACGACGGCAGCGTGAAGCTGGTTCTCGTCGCGCTGCGGCGCCGTGCAGCCTTCGAGATAGGACACGTAGGCGCCCTCCTCGGCGATGATCAGCGTACGCTCGAACTGGCCGGTGTTCTTCTCGTTGATGCGGAAATAGGTGGAAAGCTCCATCGGGCAACGAACGCCCTTCGGCACGTAGACGAAGGAACCGTCGGTGAAGACCGCGGAGTTCAGCGTCGCATAGTAGTTGTCGGTCGTCGGAACGACGGAGCCGAGATACTTCTGCACCAGCTCGGGATGTTCGCGGATCGCCTCGGAGATCGACATGAAGATCACGCCGGCCTTCTTCAGCTCTTCCTTGAAGGTGGTGACGACCGAGACGCTGTCGAACACGGCATCGACGGCGATCCTCGACTTCTGCACGCCGGCGAGGATTTCCTGTTCCTTCAGCGGAATGCCGAGCTTTTCGTAGACCTTGAGGATTTCGGGGTCGACCTCGTCGAGCGACGTCGGACCGGTGAGGCCCTTCGGCGCTGCATAGTAGTAGATGTCGTTGAAGTCGATCTTCGGATAGCTGACGCGGGCCCAGGTCGGCTCGTCGAGCGTCAACCAGCGGCGATAGGCGCCAAGGCGCCACTCGAGCATCCATTCCGGCTCGTTCTTCTTGGCCGAAATGAAGCGGATGATGTCTTCCGACAGGCCCTTCGGGGCCTTCTCGACTTCAATGGTCGTTTCGAAGCCGTATTTGTACTGGTCGACGTCGATCTGACGGACCTGATCAATGGTCTCCTGCACGGCAGGCATGTCGTTCTCCAATCTTTCCGGATCCAAGGTCCGGTAGCTTGTCAACACGATGCGACTGAGCGCACCGCTTATGTAATGGCTAAAAGGCGCTTTTCACCCTGTTTGCCAAGCGGAAAATTGCTTTTCCGCAATTTCGTCCCATCGCCCGCGTCAGGCGGCCTGCCCCGGCGCACGGCGTCGTGCTGCTACCTTCGCGAAGGCGGCGGCGCAACGCTCGATGTCAGCTGCGGTCGTTCCCTCACCGATCGAGATCCGCAGCGCACCCTGACGCGGATCGTAGCCCATCGCCGTCAGCACGTGACTCTGTCCCACCTTGCCGGACGAACAGGCCGATCCGGCCGAAAGCGCGACGCCTTCGAGATCGAAGGCGATCTGTCCCGTCTCGGCTTTCAGGCCAGGGAGCGTGAAGAATGTCGTGTTGCCAACGCGCGAAACGTCGCGGCCGTGTATGACCACATCCGCTGCCGCTTTCAGCATCTCGCCTTCGAGCTTGTCGCGCAACGCTCCAACGGCGCTCATCCGCTGGCCAACGCCTTCGCCGACCTTTCTGGCGGCGGCGGCAAAGCCGGCAATCGCCACAGGATTTTCAGTCCCGGAACGATGCCCCTTCTCCTGCCCGCCGCCGCGGATCAGCGGTGCGGGCATCAACACCTCGCCGCGCGCCACCAGCGCGCCTGCGCCTTTCGGGCCACCGATCTTGTGCGAGGAGAGAATGAGAAAATCGGCGTTCAGCTCTTCGATCGCCAGCGGCAGCCGGCCCGCGGCCTGCACCGCGTCGACGACAAGTATACCACCTTTGGCGCGAACGATTTCGGCAATCTCGGCAATTGGCTGAATGATGCCGGTCTCGTTGTTGACCAGCATGACGGCGACCATCGGCAAGCCAAGTTCACGGTCATGCGCTGCGAGCAGCTCGCGAAGCACCTGAAGATCGACGACACCCGCCGAGGTCACCGGGATTTCGCAAACGGCTTCGCGCGCAAAGCGTCCGCCTTCGCGTATCGCAGGGTGTTCGATCGCCGACGCGTATAGCCGGCTGATCTTGAGCGGTGTGCGGCCCATGCGGAAATCTGGCGTCAGCACCAGATTGGCCGCTTCCGTCGCCCCGCTGGTAAAGATGACGCTGGCAGCTTTCGCACCGCAAAGGGCGGCCACATCACGGCGGGCATTTTCGATGAGCGTGCGCAGCGCACGGCCCTCGCCGTGGACGGAAGAAGGGTTGCCGACGAGGTCGAGCGCGAACAGGCAGGCCTCGCGCGCTTCGCTCAGAAGCGGCGCCGTGGCATTCCAGTCCATGTAGATGCGCGAACCCGACATGATTTCCTTCGCTAGACCAACAGGCCGCAAGCCGGCAACCTCTGGCGATGCATTTTCCTTGAATTTTCCGCGTCGCTTGCCTTAAGAGACGAAGCACAAGGCGGAATGCCCGCACAGAAGTTTTGAACGGTTCTAAACTAGGTTTTAGAAAAGCTGACTGCTTTCGTCAAGACTGATCGCGATCTGAACCCAAGATTCGAACCAGGAACACTCCCGGAGAGCCAATGCCCGAAATCATTTTCAACGGACCCGCCGGCCGCCTCGAAGGCCGTTATCAGCCTTCGAAGCAGAAGAGCGCCCCGATCGCCATCATCCTGCACCCGCATCCGCAGTTCGGCGGCACGATGAACAATCAGATTGTCTACCAGCTCTTCTATATGTTCCAGAAGCGCGGCTTCACCACGCTCCGTTTCAATTTCCGTGGCATCGGTCGCAGCCAGGGTGAGTTCGACCACGGCGCCGGCGAATTGTCGGATGCGGCGTCCGCGCTCGATTGGGTGCAGAGCCTGCATCCGGATTCCAAGAGCTGCTGGGTTGCCGGCTATTCCTTCGGCGCCTGGATCGGCATGCAGCTCCTGATGCGCCGTCCGGAGATCGAAGGCTTCATGGCCGTGGCACCGCAGCCGAACATCTACGACTTTTCGTTCCTGGCGCCCTGCCCGTCCTCCGGCCTGATCATCAACGGAGATTCCGACAAGGTCGCGCCGGAGAAGGACGTGAACGGTCTCGTCGAGAAGCTGAAGGCGCAGAAGGGCATTCTCATCACCCACCGCACGGTGCCCGGCGCCAACCACTTCTTCAATGGTCAGGTCGACGGACTGATGGGCGAATGCGAGGACTATCTCGACCGTCGCCTGAACGGCGAACTGACGCCGGAGCCGGCCGCCAAGCGCATTCGCTGACCGTTTGGTAGATTGAGCAGTAGAGCCGTGCGTTCTTCGGACCGCACGGCTCTTTTCGTTTGCGGCGAGCTTTGCGTACGTTTGAGCGCTGCGCCGCGTCGCTGTTACCCTCATTTAACTCCGAAGTCCGGTCGTCCTTCACCCGGTGGGGTGATTTCAGAGCCGCGCAAACGGCGTATGGTGCAAGTCTGAGCTGTTTAAAGGACGGCAGGGTTATTTGGAGTTGATCCGTTTGTCCGTGCTGGCGTGCGCGTCACGCCAGGCGCTTTTTTGGGGGATCGCGATGACGGGAATGTTGGGCGTTTCATTTGGCGAACCGAAATGGCAGACCCTTCCGGACACTCCGGCGCTTCCAGCGGCCACGCAGAACGGGTTCGTACCGGTATCGGGTGCGGAAATCTGGTACTCGGTCTACGGCACAGGCGAGCCCATCATCATGTTGCATGGAGGCCTGGCCAATTCCGACTATTGGGGGCGCCAGGTTCCTGAACTCGCCAAGTTCTACCAAGTCATCGTTCTCGACAGCCGCGGCCACGGCCGCAGCACCTGGGACAACCTTGTCGGTTACGACCTCATGGTTTCCGACGTCGTCGGGGTGATGGAACAGCTGAACATACCCAGAAGTGCCATTGTCGGCTGGAGCGACGGTGCCATTACCGGCCTCAAGCTGGCGATGCTGCATCCCGAGCGGGTCAGCGGCGTATTCGCCTTCGGGGCAAACAGCAACCCGTCCGGAACCTTCGATCTAACCAATAGCGCCATGTTCAACGCATACGAGGCCCGGGCCCGCGTCGAGTACGAGCGGTTGTCCCGCACTCCCGGCGGATACGCTGCCTTCTATGATCAGATGCTGAAGATGTGGACCTCACAGCCAAACATGACGGACCGCGATCTCCAGGGAATCCGGGTTCCCGTCTGGGTCGTGGATGGCGATCACGAGGAAGTCATCAAGCGAACGGATACACTGTTCATCGCCGACAACATTCCGAACTCCGGTTTGCTGATCCAACCGGAAGTCAGTCACTTCTCCCTCTTGCAGGATCCTGACCAGTTCACTCTGGACATTCTTCGCTTTCTGCAGGCGAAGGGTATCGGCAAGACATCCGGCGCGCTTGCGGACGCCCGTCCAATCTATGCTTGAGCCCGCGGCCCCTAGGGGCGACCGACCCACTGCGGCACGGTCGGATTGACGACCGTGGTCGGCGTCTCCGTGCATTCGACCCGATTGCGCCCGTTTGCCTTGGCCGAGTAGAGCGCCATGTCGGCGCGCTGCATGACGGGATCCAAGGCCTCGCCGCTGCCGACGGCTGTGACGCCGAAGCTCGCCGTCACGCGCGCTGCTTCCGGCAGGCCGGCGATTTGCTGGGACATGATGGCAGCGCGCATGCCGTGCGCGACGACGCGCGCTTCTGACAAGTCCGTGCAGGGCAGAAACACCGCGAATTCCTCACCGCCAAGGCGGCCTGCCACAGCACGGTTTGGCATGACGTCCATCAGCACCCGCGCAAAACGACGGATCACCTCGTCGCCGGCGAGGTGGCCATAGGTGTCGTTGACCAACTTGAAGCGATCGAGGTCGGCGAGGACAAGCGTGCCCGGCGTCTGGGTCGCACGCGCATGCAAGAGCGGCATGACGCGATCCATGAAGCCACGGCGATTGTAGAGCCCCGAAAGCAGGTCGATTTCCGAACGGGCCTGCACATCGTCAACGATGTCCTTCACCATCACGCCGAGCATGGCAAGCCCTGCCCCGACGATCAGCATCGCGCCGAGTGCCTGGGAAATGAGCGCGAATGGGCTCGAGACGTAGTCCTGGGCGGTGACGCCCGAGCCGGCCGCAACGGCGGCATAGATTTTCACGAGATAATAGAGCGAGCAGAGCGCCAGAAGACCGAAAAGCAGCCAGTCGGAGAACGAGCGTCGCCCCGAGCGCAGCACCACGGACGCGGTCCACACCTGGATCAGGAAGAAAGGCATCTGGTAAGGGATGGCGTGCTGCCAGGTGCCGCGCGGCAAATCGTAGATCTCCATGTCGAGCGCAACGCCCACGACGAAACACGCGGCAAGCACCGGCCAACGCACCGGAACCTGATAGAAGAGGCCGAGGCCAAACCGCAGGAGACAGAAGCCGCCGAGCACGCAGGCGAAGGCGCCGATGGCAAAGAGCCGCGGTGTCGACGAGAAGGGAACGATCGCTTCGCAAACGGCAGCAAGCGACGCGACGGTAAAACCGGCCGCGCACCACAGCGCCGCGCGGCGCTGTCGGCTCTTTACGGCAATGGTGAGGAATGCGACCGTGAAAATCTGCGCAATGATAAAGTTCACAGCCAGCAGAGAGATCGCACCACCCATCGAAGAACCCGAAACCTTCGTCCTGCGGCTAGCCGCCTTTCGCCACCTCCGGTGGTCGCGGAGGCCGATCCTAATTGGCCGATGCGAAAAATTGATTAATCCATTCGGTGGATAGCATATACCGTTTCGGGCCTATCAGCGAGCAGGTCTGGCGGCTTGTTTTCCGCCCGTGACAGGCCGCCGGACCCCGGTCGTTCCCGGATAGGTCAGCGGCAAGCCCTGCAGCGATCTTACGGCGAGATAGGCCCAGGCCTCGGCCTCCATGGAATCGCCGTTAAAGCCGGCGTCCTCCGCCGGCAGCACCGCTGCACCCTCTTCCTTGGCGAGCGCCGCGAGGTCGCGCATGATCACCGGATTGAGGCGGCCGCCGCCGCAGATGATGTAGGTCGATGGCCGCTGCGGCAGGTGTCCGGCCGACTTGAGGATTGCTGCCGCGGACACATGCGCAAGCGTGCGGGCGCCGTCGGCAAGACCGGCGTCACTCCCCGTCGGCGGCGCAAAATCGTTTCGGTCGAGCGACCGGCGCTGCTTCGCGGTGAAAAAGGGATTGGCGAGGTAGCGCTCCGCGAGATCGGGAAGAACGGCGCCCTCGCTGGCGATCATGCCGCCCTGGTCAAAGGGAATGCCGGCATGCGCCTCGACCCATTGATCGATCAGCGTATTGCCCGGGCCGCTGTCATAGGCAACGAGCGTTTCGCCCGCGCCGATGAAGGTCAGGTTGGAGATGCCGCCGATATTGACGAAGACGACCGGCGCCGAAAGGCCGGCGGCGCCCCGCGCCAGAGCGGCGTGATAGGCGGGGATCAGCGGTGCACCCTGCCCGCCATGCACCATGTCGTTGGCGCGCATGTCGTAGACGACGTCGATGTCGGTTTCGCCGGCAAGCAGCGGGCCGTCGCCGATCTGCACCGTCAAGGCCTCGTCGGGACGGTGCAGCACGGTCTGCCCGTGGAAGCCGATCACGTCGATAGCCGTCGGCGACAGGTCGTTTTGCTGCAGGAAGGCTTTGACTGCTTCGGCATGCCGCAGCGTCAGGTCGCGCTCAAGCTGCGACAGCGCGCCGGGCCTTTGATCCCGTTGCGTGATCGTCTTTGCGTCGACCAGTCCCTGCTTCAGCCGGTCGCGAAAGCGGGCGTCATAGGCAAAGCCGGCGGAGGGGCCGCGCTCGACGATGTCTTCGCCGTCGGTCCTCAGCATGGCGACGTCGATGCCGTCCATGCTCGTGCCGCTCATCAGGCCGATTGCCGTTCTTGTCCGTGTCATGCCGTCAACATTTCCAGAATCACTTTTGAAGTGATTATGCGCGGAAACAGTGCTAAACGCCCGTTCGTTCAAAAACTTCCCCGCAAGAGAGACAGATCATGTCCGGTTTCAAGTCCGATTTCCTTCACACCCTCAGCGAGCGTGGTTTCATCCACCAGATCTCCGACGAGTCTGGCCTGGATGAACTGTTCCGGAAGGAAATCGTGACGGCCTATATCGGCTTCGACCCGACCGCACCGAGCCTGCATGCCGGCGGTCTCATTCAGATCATGATGCTGCACTGGATGCAGGCGACCGGCCATCAGCCGATCTCGCTGATGGGCGGCGGCACCGGCATGGTGGGCGATCCGTCCTTCAAGGACGAGGCGCGCCAACTGATGACGCCGGCGACGATCGAAGCCAATATCGCCAGCATCAAGACGGTCTTCTCCAACTATCTCACCTATGGCGACGGCCCCAAGGACGCGTTGATGATCAACAACGCCGACTGGCTGCTCGGCATCAACTACCTCGAGTTCCTGCGCGACGTCGGCCGTCACTTCTCGGTCAACCGCATGCTGTCCTTCGACAGCGTCAAGACGCGGCTCGATCGCGAGCAATCGCTGTCGTTCCTTGAGTTCAACTACATGATCCTGCAGGCCTACGACTTCGTGGAACTGCACAAGCGCACCGGCTGCCGCCTGCAGATGGGCGGATCGGACCAGTGGGGCAACATCATCAACGGCATCGACCTCGGCCACCGCATGGGCACGCCGCAGCTTTACGCGCTGACCTCGCCGCTTTTGACGACGGCGTCGGGCGCCAAGATGGGCAAGTCGGTCAACGGCGCGATCTGGCTCAACCCGGATATGCTGTCGGCCTATGACTTCTGGCAGTACTGGCGCAACACCGAGGACGCCGACGTCACCCGCTTCCTGAAGCTCTATACGACGCTGCCGATGGCGGAGATCGAGCGGTTGTCAAAGCTCGGCGGATCGGAGATCAACGAGGTCAAGAAGATCCTGGCGACGGAAATCACCGCCATGCTGCACGGCCGATCGGCCGCCGAGCAGGCGGCGGAAACCGCGCGCAAGACCTTCGAGGAAGGCGCGCTCGCCGACAACCTGCCTTCGGTCGAAATCCCGACCGCCGAGCTCGAAGCCGGCCTCGGGCTTTTGACGCTGATCGTGCGCGCCGGCCTCGCCGTCTCCAACGGCGAAGCCCGTCGCCACGTGCAAGGCGGTGCCGTCAGGATCAACGACGAGGCGGTCAGCGACGAGCGTCGTCTGATCGGCACCGGTGACGTCACCGCCGATAATGTCGTCAAGCTGTCGCTCGGCAAGAAGAAGCACATCCTCGTGCGCCCGGCTTGAGCCGAGCCACAACGAATAGATGACTGAGGCCGGCCACCACGCCGGCCTTTTTCATTGGAACTCGAAGATGCTGCGGAAGACGCCCGGCGCGATGATCGACAGGGGATTGACCGTCAACTTCGGCTGATTGAAGGGACCGTTGAGCTTGAAAGTGATGCCGAGCAGGCCGCGGTCGCGGCCATTGCCGAGCAGAACGCCGATCAGCGGCAGTTCGCCAAAGATACGGTTCAAGCCATAGGCCGGCATGAAGGTGCCGGTCATATCCATGATGCCGTTGTTATCGCGCACCGTCCCCTGGAAGGTCGCGCCGACGTCGGTGCCGCGCAACACGCCGCCATCGACGCGGATCGCGCCGCGGTCGAGCGCGAGCTGGGCGAAACCGCGCTCGAAGCGGGCCGAGCTCACGTCGATGTCGCGGCGGACGGCCTGGTTGAGGCTTCGCCCGTCGGCGCCTGTTGGCGTCGACACCATCGATTGCAGGCGTTGTTCGCCGACGAGCTGGAACTTGCGGATGTCGACGCTCCCGCGCCAGGAACGCCCGCCACGATCGCGCAGTTTGAGATTGAGCAGGCCGCCGCGCATGTTCTGGTAGATATCGGCAAAGCGTGCCAGCGCGCCGGCGTCGCCTGTGGTCAGCTCAAGCGTATTATCGGCGCCGGCCTTGGCAATCCGGGCGACAAGTGCCTGACCGCTGCCGGTGACAGCCGAAAGATTGACGTCCTCGATCTGGCTGCCGCGTTCGGCATAGACCAGGTTCACATTCGACAGGGATTCGCCGTTGAAGCCAGTGACGCGATCGAGCTGTGCCTTGATGGTGATGTCGTCGCCGCCGCCCTGGCTCTGGTCGCTTCCCGCCTTCATCTGCGCGAGGATCGGCCTGATGTCTGCAGCGGCGCCGCTGAGCGTGGCCGTATAGCCCCCCTTGCCGCGGTCGACCGAAACCTTGAAGTCGTCGCCCTGGGCCAGTCGGACGTTGTCGAGGCGGGCGGAGACCAGTCCGCCACCGTCCACCTGCAGATCACCCCGTGCACCGAAACCGTCTCCGGCGACGGCAAAATCGGAGATGACGACGGTGTCATTAGACTTGCTCGCCGTGAAACGCGCCTCCGCCGGAATGCCGGCTCCTTTGCTCCAGCCGATCCACGGCAAGGACAGAGCGGCCTTTGCGAGCCCGATCTTCGCCTCTACCCGATCCTGATCGCCAATCGTCACGTCGGCACTGATCGGTCCGGAGACGATCTTCGACAGGCCCGGCGCCAGCTTCTGCCAGACACCCTGGTCCAAGGTGCCTGAAATCTCACGCGAGCGCTTGACCTTCGAATCGCTATCGACCGGTTCCGTCAACGCAATGCTGACCTTGGCGCCCTCCAGTTGCGCGTCGGCATCGAGCACGGCCTGCTGATTGTCGACCCGGAACGTTCCGACGAGGTCGGATACCGGCCGGCCATAGAACGCCCTGTTGACGCTGACCTTGTCCAGTTGCATCTCCACCTGCCACAGCGGCTTGGGCGGGCGCTGGTCCGAGATCAGGCCGAAGCGCGCACCGACAAGCGCGGTGAGAGGACCGCTGAAGTCCTCCGGCAGCAGCGACGTCTTTTGCAGTGCCTGGATCGGTTTGTAGGTGACGAGTTCGGCAATCGCATCCGCAGCACCTCCAACCTCGATCTTCATCTCCGCCATCAGCGGCTTGGTGTAGACATCGGGGAGGATGAAGTCGCCGCCGTTGAGCGCCACGGACCGTCCCGACGGGAAATAGGCGGTGCCCTGCCCGATCTCAACCGTCATGCGCTGGCCGCTCAGCTTGAACTTGCCGGAGGTGTCGCGCAGCGGCGGTATCTCGCCGGTTATGTTGATGCGGGTGTCGTCGATGTCGAAGTTGATGTTGAGCTCCTGTTCGTTGAGCTTCAACTCCCCTTCGTTGTTGGCAATCCGGCCTTCGGCAACTGACACTTCGATGCGCGCATTGGTGACTATGCCGCCGAAGAGGTTGCCGATCGCCCAACGGCGAGCGCCCTTGGCGATCCACCACGGCCACAACTGCTTGACGGCCGTCGCCTCCATGCGGTCGCTGACGGCGGCAAAGCTGATCTGCGGCGAGGTCTTGCCGAAGGCGACCGAAAGCGAGCCATACATCGAGCCAAGCGGGCTCGACACGGCGAGCTGATCGAAGATCAACCGGTGGGTGTCTGCGGTGAACCGGCCGCTTGCCTTGGCATCGAAGGTCAGCGGCTGATCGGTGACGTCTTCCGGGGCCGAGCTTGCGTTCTTCAGGAGGAGATCGATCGCGAAGCCATTGTCCGTGGCGCCGGCAAGTTTGTCGAGGTCGATGACCGCGCCGGTGAACGGAAAGGTCGAGCGGCCGATCTTGACGACCGATGGCAGGATCTCGACCGCGGAGCGCCCGAAATCATAGGCGATGTCCATTTGCGACGGATTGAGCGTCGAGACGAGGCCGCCGGCATGGAAGGTGCCCTTGGAGGTGCGCACTGCCACGCGCAGATCCGGCTTCGCCTCCCCGACTGCCCGCGTCGCGTTCAACGTCAGCCCTGCCGTCGCGTCGATGCCAAAGGCCTGCTCCGCACCCGACTTGCCGTGGTAGAAGAACGGCGCGAGAGGCAGATTGGTGATCGCCGCATCAAAGCCGGTCACGTGCCCTCTCTGGCCAAGCGCGTCGGCGGTGATATCGACCTCGACACCATCGACGGTGGCGCTGCCCTTGACGCTCATCGAACCGCTGGCATCCCGGTTGAATTCGAGTGCGGAGGCGACGACCGGAACGACGCGGTTGCGGGCGCCGACGACGGAAAAACTGAAGTCGGAGAGTGTTACGGTCTGGCTGCCCCGCCCGGCCGCCATCTGCGACATGCGGTCGACATGGGAGAACAGGGCCTCGAGCGCATCGCCGACATCGGCGATACGGATCTTGGTGAGATCGAGCGGCTCGCCCCGAGGAAGGAGCCCGGTATCGAAATCGCCGCCTTCCGCTTCAAGGCTGGAGACGGCGATGCGGCCGGTCATCAGCGCCAATGGGTCGAGTGCGATCGAGATCGAGCGAAGCTTCGCGACGGGTTGGCCGGATGCCGCTTCGCTGAGCGCCACCTCGCGGGCCTTGAGCGCAATCGCGCCGCTTGCCGTCACGCGCACGACCGTGCTGCCGACGTCGGCGCGGTAGGCGTCTCCGAGCGCAGCATTGAGGGCCGTCCGGGCACGCGCGTTCAGCGTGCTGTCCATCATGCCGCTTTCGATCACGGTCACGAGGATCGCCCCTATGATGAGGGCGAGCAGGGATATGGACAGGGCAATCTTGGCACAGAGACGCAGCAGGGCGCGCTTGCGTGGTGCGTGCACGATCATGGGATCGTGAGCCTGCGCCGAAGGCAACGCATGCAGCGCGACGATGTCTTTCTTGCGAAAGCCGACTTTTTCGCCGCGGATCTCACTCATCAGCGCGGACGTCCTCCGTTCGATACGAGCTCTTTCGCCGCGCCTTCTTTTCAATCGTTGCGGACGGCTGTTTCTCGTTTCCTGTAGACCACATGTCGTCGTGCAGAGTCACCATGAGACGCTGGACCATGCTGTGGAAAGCCACCACCCTCAACGGGAATCGCGCGGGCGAGCGACTGCAACGCTTCGTAGCGGCTGACGCCGTCCGAAACCTGTCGAATCTAGCACAAATGCGCTGGACGGCAGTCGACGAATTTCGATATGCCCTACAGCGCCGCGTGCCTTTAGAGGCGCGCAAAAGTCGCTGTAGAACTTTGAGTTGCCGCAGATTTCGCATTGATCGGCAACGATCAAGGGCGACATGCAGTAGCGTCCGATTGTCTGCAAAACTTGGCAGAAGGAAGGTTTAATCATGGCAAGACCCGTTCCCGGAGATGTCGCTCCCGATTTCACGCTGCCGCGCGATGGCGGCGGCACGATCTCGCTTTCCGCCTTTCGCGGCCGCCCCGTCGTGCTGTTTTTCTATCCGAAGGACGATACGCAGGCCTGCACGCTGGAGGCGATCTCGTTCTCCGAACTTGCCGAAGAGTTTGTCGCAGCCGGCATAACGCTGATCGGCCTGTCACCCGATTCAGTGAAGAAACACGATCGCTTCGCCAAGAAGCACAACCTCACAGTGACGCTCGCCGCCGACGAGGAAAAGGCTGTGGTGACTGCCTACGGCGTCTGGGTCGAGAAAATGATGTACGGCCGCAAGTACATGGGCGTCGAACGCAGCACCTTCCTGATCGGCGCCGACGGCGTCGTCGTCAGGGTATGGGAAAAGGTGAAGGTCGACGGTCATGCCCAGGAGGTCCTGGCCGCCGCGAAGGCCCTCTGAGGAACCCCATGACCGAATTGCCCGTGTTTCACAGCCTGCGGGGCGGCGCAGTCGAAGCGATTCGCGCCGCCGACCTCGAGGTCAAGACGGCGCTTGCGCAAGAAACGGCAAGGCGCTGGCAGCGCCGCACGCTGTCGCTGCGCTCGCCGCTCGACCGACCCGTTCCGGTTCGCCCCGGGCGGCCGGACAAGCCGGTACTGACACCGCCGACGCACGTGAAGCGGCGGTCGCTCGGTTCCCTCAAGGGACGCATCGCCTTGCTGCACTCGATCGCCCATATCGAGTTGAACGCCGTCGACCTGGCCCTCGATATCGTCGCCCGCTTTGCGACCGAGCCGGTGCCCAATTCCTTCTTCGACGGCTGGATGCGTGTCGCCTTCGAGGAGGCCAAGCACTTCCGGCTGGTCCGGCAGCGGCTGAACGATCTCGGTGCAGACTATGGCGACCTGCCTGCCCATGACGGGCTCTGGCAGGCGGCGCACGATACCCGCAACGACCTGACGGCCCGCCTTGCCGTGGTGCCGCTCATTCTCGAAGCGCGCGGTCTCGATGTGACGCCGGCCCTTCAGGCCAAGATGCGCGAAACCGGCGACGTCGAGAGCGCCGCCGTTCTGGATGTGATCTACGAAGACGAGAAAGGCCATGTTGCCGTCGGCGCCAAATGGTTCCGTTTTCTCTGCGCCCGCGAGAAGAAGGATCCCGCAGCGACCTTCCAGGCGCTGGTGCGCGCCAATTTTCGCGGACCATTGAAGGCACCGTTCAACGACATTGCCCGCGCCGAGGCCGGACTGACGCCGTCCTTCTATCGCTCGATGACTGCCTCGACCAACCGATAGCCGCATCACGCAACCGCAATCATCCTTACCAATTGTTAACCCTAACGAAGTGTAATGATCCGCAGGTGATGCGAGGCAACGCGCACATGGCGGGAGAGAACGGGTGTCTGGACGTTCGGCAAATCGTGCCTTCGGAAAACGTAAGGAAAATCACGTTCTGATACTGGCAAGTGGCGACAAGGTTCGACACATGACGGTTCGTCCCTGGATGGCGGCAATCGCCGTATCCTTCGCCGGCGTCTGCAGCATCGGCTATCTCGCGGCCACATCCTATCTGGTCCTGCGCGACGATCTCATCGGCGGCACGATCGCCCGCCAGGCGCGAATGCAGCACGAATACGAGGATCGAATCACGGCATTGAGAGCGCAGGTCGATCGCGTCACCAGCCGGCAACTGCTCGACCAGCAGGTGGTCGAAGAAAAGGTCGAGAAGCTGCTGCGCCAGCAGATGGCGCTGACCTCGCGCAACGGAAAGCTCGGCGCCCTGGTCGAAAGGGCCGAAAGTTCCGGCCTGACGACGGAAAGCAACGGGACCCCGGAGATTGAACCCCTCGCCTTTGAGAAACGGGCCGACGCCAGCAGCGGCGGCGTAAAGGCGATCGAGAAATTGATGGGCCTGAGCGGCGCGTCGGTCACCGGTGCAATTCGTCCCGCTCCCCTCGCCTATGCCGCACCCGATGCGGCCGAATCGACCTCGGACCGTGCCGACCGGATATTCTCCAAAGTGACGCTGTCGCTGAAGGACGTCGAACTCGAACAAATGGCGCGACTGAAGCAACTGACGGATGGTGCTGCAAAGACGTCGGGTGCGATTCGCTCGATCGTCGGTCGGACCGGCGTCGATCTGTCGGTCGGCGATGTCGCAGCAATGGTCCCCGCCGCGACTTCGGACTCTGCCGATAGCGCGATTGGCGGCCCGTTCGTCGAACCGGCGAATGATGACGAGTTCGGCCAGTCGCTGGCAGCTCTCGATTCGGCTCTTCTGGAACTCGAACGGACGCGGGCGCAGGTCCGCGCGCTACCGTTCGGCAACCCGTCTCCGGCGAGCGACATCACCAGCGACTTCGGCAACCGTCTCGATCCCTTCCTCGGTCGCCTGGCGCTCCATGCCGGCATCGACTTCCGCGCGACGGTCGGCACGCGCATTCGCGCGGCCGCTCCCGGCACCGTGACGAATGCCGGCTTGACCGGCGGCTACGGGAACATGGTCGAAATCGACCACGGAAACGGCGTGTCGAGCCGATACGCCCACCTCTCCGCCGTTCTGGTGAAGGTCGGCGACCAGGTGACGGATGGTGAAGTCATTGCCAAGTCCGGCAATACGGGTCGTTCCACCGGTCCGCACCTTCATTATGAAATCCGCCTGAATGGCGAGGCGGTGGATCCCATGCGCTTTCTCGATGCCAGCCGGAAGCTCGCCTCCTACATGAACTGACGGGTCGTTTCGTTGTCTCCAGGTCTTGCGCGGCTTGACAAGAAATGCGACAGATTCGCCACTATTTACCTTTTGCTGCTTCAACGTGCTGGATTTCTTGACTTTCAGCGACGTTCAGCTTATGAGCGCGGCCACGTCTCGTGCGTTTTCCATCGATCGATCAGTGTTCTATTGAACCGGAACGGAAACAGATTTCCCTTTGACCAATTTTGCTGACCTTGGCCTGAGCCAAAAAGTTCTCTCCGCTGTCACCGATGCGGGCTACACAATCCCGACCCCGATCCAGGCTGGCGCCATTCCGCCGGCCCTGCAGCGTCGTGACATTCTGGGCATCGCCCAGACAGGTACGGGCAAGACAGCTTCGTTCGTGCTGCCGATGTTGACGCTGCTGGAAAAGGGCCGCGCCCGCGCCCGCATGCCGCGCACGCTCATCCTGGAGCCGACGCGCGAACTCGCCGCCCAGGTCGCGGAGAACTTCGACAAGTACGGCAAGAACCACAAGCTCAACATCGCGCTTCTGATCGGCGGCGTTTCGTTCGATGAGCAGGATCGCAAGCTCGAGCGCGGCGCAGACGTTCTGATCTGCACGCCCGGCCGCCTGCTTGATCACTTCGAGCGCGGCAAGCTGCTGATGACCGGCGTCGAGATCCTGGTCATCGACGAAGCCGACCGCATGCTCGACATGGGCTTCATTCCCGACATCGAACGCATCGCCAAGATGATCCCGTTCACGCGTCAGACTCTGTTCTTCTCGGCGACCATGCCGCCGGAAATCCAGAAGCTCGCTGATCGCTTCCTGCAGAACCCGGAGCGCGTCGAAGTCGCCCGCCCGGCCTCCACGGCACAGACGGTGACACAGCGCTTCGTCGCGGCGCACGCCAAGGATTACGAAAAGCGCGCGGTGCTGCGCGATCTGATTCGCGCCCAGGACGATCTGAAGAACGCCATCATCTTCTGCAACCGCAAGAAGGATGTCGCCGACCTCTTTCGGTCGCTCGAGCGTCATGGCTTCTCGGTCGGCGCCCTGCATGGTGACATGGACCAGCGCTCGCGCATGGCCATGCTTGCCGGCTTCAAGGACAACAATATCACGCTGCTCGTTGCATCCGATGTTGCTGCCCGCGGCCTCGACATCCCCGATGTCAGCCATGTCTTCAACTTCGACGTTCCGATCCATGCGGAAGACTATGTTCACCGGATCGGCCGCACCGGCCGTGCCGGTCGCTCTGGCGCCTCCTTCACGCTTGTGACCAAGCGCGACACGAAGTTCTCCGATGCGATCGAGAAGCTGATCGGCCAGAAGGTCGAATGGCTGAACGGCGACCTTTCCAATTTGCCCGAGCCGATGGAAAGCCACGACAGCGGTCGCCGCGATCGCGGTCGCGATCGCGATGGCCGCAAGGACCGGAAAAAAGATGGGGAACGCGGCCCGAGGGCTCGCGCCGATCATAAATCCGATACCGTGCGTGTCGATAGTGAGGCCGAAGTTGAAACAGTCGTGGAAAGGGCGGAATCGGTGAAACCGGCACGCAGCGCAGAAAACAAGCAGGGACAGAACAACCGCGCCGATCGTCCGGTGCGCGCATCGAACCCGGCCAACGATGACAATCGCGATCGCCGCAACCGTCACCGCCGCGACTATGATGACGGCCCGACGCCCGTTGGCTTCGGCGACGAAATCCCCGCTTTCATGCTGATTGCCGGCAAGGCCTGATTAAACCTATGGGCCTGCCGGGCATCGATTTTCCGGGTCTCGGCTGCGGACTTGCAATCGTGCGCGACGGCAAGATCCTGCTCTACAAGCGCGTTAACGCGCCTGAAGCCGAGCACTGGAACATCGTCGGCGGCAAGGTCGATCATATGGAACGCTCGGAAGCCGCAGCGCGGCGCGAGGCCGAAGAGGAAAGCGGCCTCCAGATCCGTTCGAGCGAGTTCCTCTGCCTCAGCGAACAGGTGATCGAGGCTGACCGCCAGCACTGGATCTCGATGATCTATGTGACCCGGGACTTTATCGGTGAGCCTGAACTCACCGAGCCGGACAAGCTTTCCGCTCTCGGCTGGTTCGATCTCGATGCCCTGCCCCAGCCGCTGTCACGTTTTACGACCGACGCAGTCGATGCGTTGCGCAGGCTGGAGCACAAGAGCGCCGTGCGTTCAAGCGAAGGCACAAAGGACGCTCTAGCACTTTGATTATAGAGCATCTTTCCGCCTCCAGTGATTCCACTTGAGAGCGGGATGCTCTAGCGGCGCAGTCGTCGCGGATTGCCTCCGCTGGCGGGTTTATCCTCTATTTTCTCGATCGTAACGCTGCTTGATAGGCAAGCCGCACCCAGCGCGCCATCTCGTCGGGGTCGTCAAAGGCGTCGTCCGGTATGCTCCAATAGGGCATCTTCACCGGCTTGCCCTTGCCATCATAGGCCCATTGCCGGGAGCCGGCCGCCTCGAAGGTCGGCGCCGTCTGCTCGTCCCCCTTCAGGAGGATTTCTCCGTCGACCTCGAGTGCGAAGATGATGCCCTGGCAATAGATCCCCTTGCCGCCGAACATCCGCTTGATGGTCACCGGCCCCAGCGTCTCGAACATCTCCTCGATGGCAGCATTGTCCACGCGTTCATTCCTCCAGGATACCGCCGGCAGCCACAATCTGCTCCGGCGTGTCGAGATCAAGCCGCGCCGCCGAACCAAGCTCGACATCGATGACCGGCAGTCCGCACTTCTCGATGATGTGCCTTGCGCCAACGTCTCCAACCAAAAGACGGACAGCGGAAAAGGTTTGCCGCGGCAGGATGACCGGATTGCCGCGTTGCCCATCGGCGGTTGCCCGAATGACGGCGCGGCCGCCTTCGGCCGCAAAACGATCGAGCAACCTGCGCAGATCGCCGCTGCTGACGCCCGGCATGTCGGCGAGCATGACCAACATGCCCGCGGATCGCTCGTTGATGGCCGAAAGTCCAGTCGTCAGAGATGAGGCCATTCCGGACATGTAGTCTGGATTCGAGACGAGCTCCGCCGGCAGGCCCTCCAGCGCAGCGCGGATATCGGTCTCGCGGTGGCCGGTGACCACGACAACCCTGCCGGGCGCTGCTGCGATCGCCGCCTCGACGCTGCGGCGAACCAGCGGCACGCCGTCAAAGGTCGCCAGCAGCTTGTGTCCGCCGTCCGGTCCCATCCGGCTGGCGCGGCCGGCGGCCAGAACCACGATCTCCACCGGGCCCGACGGCAACGCCGTTGCTTTTTCGCGCGGCTGCGGCCGGGTCGGGATTTCACCGAGCAAACCGCCGACGCCAAGGCCGGTTATATCGTCGAAGCTCGGCCACTCGCCGGCGAGGATACGGTCGAGGATCCAGTCGAATCCGTTCTCGCGCGGGCTGCGGGCGCATCCGGGAGCCCCGATCACGGGGATCTCGCCGACACGGCCAAGAACGAGGAGATTGCCGGGATCGACAGGCATGCCGACATGATCGACGACGCCGCCCGCCCGCCGGACAGCCGCAGGAATGACATCATCCGGATCGGCGACAGCGGAAGCCCCGAAGACCACCAGCAGGTCATGGGCGGCTTGGAGGTCGTCGATTGCTGCGGCGACCGCGCCTTCCGTGTGTGCGACGCGTCGCTCGGTCACAAGCTCGCTTCCCGACTGCCGCAGGCGGGCCGCCAGGATGGTTCTCGTCTTGTCCATGACCTGGGGCTTCAGTGTCGGCAACTGAGTTGCTATTAGCGCTGCGCGTCGCGCGGAAAAGGGTTTCACTTCGAAGGCGGCATGGCTCCGGAGCAGCTTCTGTGCTTCCTCGACGAATTGACCGGCCACGGCAAGTGGAATGATCTTGATCGTTGCGACCATGTCGCCGGCCTGCACAGGCACATGGTCGGCAAGGCAGGCGAGCGTGATCGCCGGATCGATGCGGTTCAATCGGTTGACAGTGTCGCGCGTCGCGACGAAGAGACCGGCAACCCGAGAATAGACGTTCACCCGGCCGGTTGCTGCCTGGGAGAAGCGCAGGTGATCGGGTGCGATTGCCGCAGCAATGCGCGTTGCGGCCTCGTCTTCCATGAGATCGCCGGGGTCAAGGCGCGCAACAACCACCTCCAGCGTGCCGCAGGCGATCAAGGCGGCGATATCGGCGGGCGAAAGCCGGTGACCCTTCGGCAGCCGGAACTCATCCGTCTTGACCGCATGCGCCAGCATGGCGCCCTCCGCTTCGCTGGTCTTGACTGGACCGAACCTCACGCAATCACTCCTTTGACATGGCTGGTATCGCGGCGCCGTAGCGCCTCGATGATTTCGGCCAGGATGGCGACGGCGATCTCGGCCGGGCTCGCCGCACCGATATCGAGGCCGATCGGCGCGCGGATTCGGGCTATGTCGGCATCGGAAACACCGGCCTGTCGCAACCGCTCGACCCGTGTCGCATGGGTTTTCCGGCTGCCGAGCGCGCCGACGTAGAAACAGCCAGCTGCAAGGGCGACGCGGATCGGTTCGTCGTCGATCTTCGGATCATGGGTGACGGCCACCACGGCGGTGAAGCGATCGAGCGGCCTTTGTTTCAAGGCATCCTCGGGCCATTCGGCGATGAGCTCGACGCCAGCGAAACGTTCCAGCGTTGCGAAGGCCGTACGCGGATCGATGATCGTCATGTCGAAACCGGCAACGGGCGCCAGCTGGGCCAAAGCCTGTGAAATATGCACGGCGCCGATGACGAGAATGCGTGGCGGCGGCAAGTAGACATTGAGGAAGAAAGCGCCCTGCTCCGTCTCCACGATCCCGGCCTTGCCGGATTGCAGGGCTCGCGCGACCGGAACGCGCCAGGCGTCGGGACAGTCATCGCCCTCAAAATAGAGCTGGCTGCTGCTGCCGGCGAGAGCGCTGACAGTGACAACCGCCCGACGCGCCGAACGCGCCGCATTGAGTGCTTCAAGAATGCTCCGTTCCATCGCTAGCCTTCGACCCGTTCAACAAAGACCCGAATCCTGCCGCCGCAGGAAAGCCCGACGCGCCAGGCGGTTTCGTCCGCAACGCCGAAATCGAGGATCCTTGGCGCGCCCGAAGCGATGACATCTGCCGCTTCGGTGATGACGGCGCCTTCGACGCAGCCGCCGGAAACCGAGCCCTGAAAATTGCCGTCGCCGTCGATCACCAGATGGCTGCCGACGGGGCGCGGCGCCGAGCCCCAGGTTTCGATCACAGTGGCAATCGCCACCTTACGCCCTTCCTTCATCCAGGCTTGGGCGATGTCGAGCGGATCCAGAACATTTGCAGCTTCCAGCATGTTGCCACCCTCCCGCCGGACAGATCAAGATCCGAGGAACCGCCGCGGGTCAGCCTGCCGGGATCCCTGCCCGGAAAGCGCCTTCACCAGTTCCCCAATCGATTCAAGATTGTGCACCGCCCGGAATTCGTCAACATGCGGCAGCATCGCTCTGACGCCGCGCGCACGCGCCTCGAAGCCGTCGAAGCGCAGCAGCGGGTTGAGCCAGATCAGCCGGCGGCAGGACCGGTGCAGTCGATCGATTTCGATTTCAAGATCGCCCACATCGTCACGCTCCAGGCCATCGGTGATCATCAGCACGATGGCGCCTTGTCCGAGCACGCGCCGCGACCAGCGTCTGTTGAATTCATGCAGCGTTTCGCCAATGCGCGTACCGCCGGACCAGTCCTTCACTGCAGCCACGCAGTCGTCGATCGCGGCATCCGGATCGCGATTGCGCAACTGGCGGGAGACATTGGTCAGCCGTGTGCCGAACAGGAAGGTGTGCACGCGCCGCCGCTCCTCGGTCAACGCATGCAGGAAATGCAGAAAGATGCGGGTGTACTGGCTCATCGAGCCCGAGATGTCGGCAAGCACGACGAGCGGCGGATGCACCACACGCCGCTCCCGGAACCGCGGCAGGATCAGTTCCCCGCCGAAACGCATCGCGTCACGCACGGTGGCGCGCGGGTCGATGCGGATCTGCCTCTTCGATGGGCGGAAGCGACGGGTTACGACACGGTCCATCGGCAGCGTCAGCGCGGCAAGGGCGCGTTTCGCCTCGGCAAGTTCGGCAGCACTCATCTGCGCGAAATCGGCCCGACGCAGGAGCTCGCGGCCCGAAACCGTGAAGCGCGCATCGATATCGATCTCGGGTTCCTCACGTGGCGGTCGATCCGCTTCGTGCCCGGAAAGCAACGCATCGCTGACGCGTGTCTCGCCGGCCCGCCGCTGTTGCCGCTCGCTTTCGCGCTCCGGCGCCAGCGGCGACATCATCGCGATCATCTTCTCGACGAGGCCGCGCGAGCGCCAGAACAGCCGAAAAGCTTCGTCGAACACCGGCTGGTCCTCATGGCGCTTCACGAAGACGCATTGCAGTGCGGCGTAAAACGCATCCCGGCCGCCGATCCCGATCAGCGCCACCGCATCGATGGCATCGGCAATCGCCCCGGGCCCGATCTTGATGCCGGCGCGACGCAGGGCGCGTGCGAAGAAGACGATGTTGTCGGCAAGCCGGCCGTCGCTTTCCCCTGGCGGCGGGACAATGGCACCATCCCTGTGCTGCTCCCGCACCTCCATCGTCAGCCCGCTGCCAGCAGTTCCGCCTTGACTTCGGCGAGCAGCTTGCGCCCCTCGGCACCCTCTATCCTGGCGATGTCGTCTTGGTACTTGAGCAATGTTCCGAGCGTATCGGCGATCGTTTCCGGATCGAGCGCCAGTCGGTCGAGTTCCGTCAGCGCCGTTGCCCAGTCGATCGTTTCGGCAACGCCCGGGTTCTTGAAGAGGTCGACCGTCCGCAGCCGCTGCACATAGGCGATGACCTCGCGCGACAGCGTCGCGTTGCAGCCGGGCACCTTGCGGCGGATAATTTCCAGCTCCTGCGCCGCCTTGGGATAATCGACCCAGTGATAGAGGCAGCGTCGCTTGAGCGCGTCATGGATCTCACGGGTGCGGTTGGTGGTGATGATGACGATTGGCGGTTCGTCCGCCCGGATTGTTCCAAGTTCCGGTATCGTGACCTGAAAATCGGACAAAACTTCGAGCAGGAACGCCTCGAAGGCCTCATCTGTCCGGTCCAGCTCGTCGATCAGGAAGACAGGCGCGCGGCCCGCACTGGAAGAAATTGCCTGCAGGACCGGGCGGCGGATCAGGAAGCGTTCGGAAAAGATATCGCTTTCGATCCGTTTGCGATCGACCTTGCCGGCTGCTTCCGATAGGCGGATTTCCAGCATCTGTGCCGGATAGTTCCATTCGTAGACGGCCGAGGCGACGTCGAGGCCCTCATAACATTGCAGCCGGATCAGAGGCCGATCGAGCGCCTTTGCCAGAACCTTGGCGATCTCGGTCTTGCCGACGCCTGCTTCGCCCTCGAGAAAGAGCGGGCGCTTCATCCTGAGCGCCAGAAACAGCACCGTCGCCAGCGCCGTTCCCGCGAGATAGTCATGCGCCTCCAGCAGCGCCATCGTCTCCTCGATGGACTGCGGCAGGGCTGTGGTCGCCTGTGTCGCCATGTCTCCTCCGCCACGGCTCGAATCGATAACTTGATGTTGAAAAGCGAATGAACTCACCCTTCCAACTCAAAGGCTTACGGCGATCTTCTCATGTCTCGATGGGCACGAAATCTCGCCACGTAAAACTTATAGCGAGTGGTATCCGCGGTCCACATAAATGAGTGGCGGCCGCGCCGGTCCGATGGCGACATCGACGACTTCGCCGAAAAGCACCAGATGCGTGGCGATCGTCTTCACCTCGATGAGCCGGCAATCGAACGAAGCGATCGCGTTGGTGAGGATCGGAGAGCCTGTCGTCAGCTTGGTCCACTTGCCAAGGGCAAAGCGCAGATCCATGTCGAGCTGATCGCGGCCGGAAAAAGCGTGTGCCATGGCGCGATGTTCATCGCCAAGCAGATTGAGCGCGAAACTGTCGCTGCGCGTGAAGATCTCATTGCGCGGATTGGCGCCGTTGAGGCAGGCCAGAATCGTCGGCGGACTGTCGGACACGGAGCAGGATGCGGTGACCGTGACACCGCGCCGCTCGACACCATCGGCCACGGTGATGATCTGCACGTGACCGGCCAGGCGACTCATGGCGTCGCGGTAACTGATGGGGTCCAGCCGGCTCTTGTCCAACAATTCTTTCTCCGAGCGAAGTCAGCCACATACATAGACAGTACCGGGAAATATGAAACCCGCTGCAAGGAGAATCTTGCAGATCTGCGACACGGCAGCGACGCGGATAGAACCATCCGCGGCCGAAGTCACATCTTTTCCTTTGACGCGGCAGGGCACATCCTTAAAACATGCGGCCACTACCGTGCCGCGCGCCCGTCGCGACCGGCACGGATAAGGCAATGTTTGGGCTCGCCGCAGGGTCAGGATCCCTCCTGATCCGGGGAAAATGCGGCAGCGGAGAAAATGAATGCTTCGATCGATCGTCGCCAGCCTTGTCGTGGCCGGACTGGTACAGGCCGCACCCGCCGCGGCAGCCGGCATCAAGGTGGCCGTCGTCGCGCCGGTCGAAGGCCCGTTTGCACCTCTCGGCAAGCAGATCATCGATGGCGCCGCGTTCCAGGCCGGCGATCGCGGCAGTGAGATCGTCGTCATTCCAGAGAGTTGCGATACGGCCGGCAATGAAGCGCTGACCAAGGCGCTGCTTGCGGCCGGCGCCGAGGCAGCGATCGGGTTTCTCTGCACCGAAAGCCTGGACGCCACACTTCCGGCACTTGCCGAAGCGGGCCTTCCCGCCATCACCCTCAGTGTGCGTTCCGATGTCCTGATGGAAGATGCGCTGAAGAAGAAGTGGCCGCTCTTCCGTCTTGCGCCGAGCGGTAACGCCGAGGCTGCCAGCATCGTCGACACCATCGTCCAGCGCTGGAAGGACAAGCCGATCGCGTTGATCGACGATGGAACCATCCACAGCCGGGAACTGGTTGAAAGCGTACGCTCCGCCCTCGGCGAAATTGGGCTGACACCGGTCTTCACCGACACCTATCGGCCCGCCCAGGAGCAGCAGGTCAACCTGGTGCGGCGACTGGTGAAGAGCGGCGCGACCCATGTCTTTACCGGCGGCGACAGGCAGGACACGGCGGTGATCGCGCGCGATGCGCAAGGCGAAGGCGCGAGCCTCGCCTTGCTCGGCGGCGATGCGCTGAATGCCGCCGATCTCACCGTGCCGCTCGCCGATGGCGTTTTCGCGGTCACCTTGCCGGACGCATCGCAATCGCCCGAGGGCAAACCGGTCGCGGATGCCTTGCGCGCCGCCGGAACCGAACCGGATGGCTACGTATTGTCCGCCTTTGCGGCGGTCTCCCTGCTCGAGCAAGCCAAGGACCAGGCGGAAAAGGACGACAAGCCCCTTCTCGACGCATTCGCCAAAGGACCCTATCCGACCGTGCTCGGCCCCATTGCCTTCAACGCGCAGCACGAGCGCGCCGAAAATCCCTATCGCCTGATGCAGTGGCAAGGCAGCCGCTTCGTGCCCGCGCCTGCCGAAGGAACCGCCCAATGATGCGCACCGGACCGCTGAACCTGATTACCGACGTTGAGGGCCTGACGGTCGGCAATGCCGAGGATCACCGGCTGAAATCCGGCGTCACCGCCATCCTCTGCGATCCCCCGGCAACCGCTGCGGTTCAGGTGCTGGGCGGCGCGCCCGGAACGCGGGAAACCGATCTGCTCGACCCGCACAATACGGTGCAGACAGTCGACGCCCTGGTGCTTTCCGGCGGTTCGGCCTTTGGCCTCGATGCTGCGTCCGGAGCCCAGGCCGCGCTAAGAGAAATGGGCCGCGGCTTTGCCGTCGGTCCGCACCGGATACCGATCGTGCCCACCGCCATCCTGTTCGACCTGATCAACGGCGGCGACAAGGACTGGGGACGTTACCCGCCCTATCGCGAACTCGGCTTCGAGGCGGTTCGTCGCGCCGGCCCGTCGTTCGCGACCGGAACCGCCGGCGCCGGTACCGGCGCTCTGACCGCCGCCTTCAAGGGCGGCCTCGGCTCGGCATCGACCGTTCTGCCAAGCGGCATCACCATCGGCGCGCTCGTCGCGGTCAACGCGCTCGGCTCGGCGACCGTTGGAGATAGCAGGCATTTCTGGTCCGCACCCTTCGAGCTTGATGGCGAGTTCGGTGCGCTCGGCCTGCCGCATCCCCTGCCCGCTGACGCCGCCGATATCCGCATCAAGTTCCGCGACCGGCAGTCCGCAGCCGCCAACACGACGATCGCCGTCATCGCGACGGATGCAGTGCTCACAAAGGCCGAAGCGAAGCGCCTGGCAATCGCCGCCCATGACGGTTTTTCCCGAGCGCTCTGGCCGGCGCACACGCCGCTCGACGGCGATCTCATCTTTGCGCTTGCCACCGGCGCCAGCGGCAAGACCCCCACACTTGAGGATTTCATCGACCTCGGCGCGGTGGCGGCATCGACGATGGCACGCGCCATCGCCCGTGGCGTTCATGACGCGGCCCCGGCCGAAAACGACCTCATGCCGTGTTGGTCGCAGCTCAGCTGACGCAGCTTTGATCGCAGGCATGTTGTTTGCGCGGCCAGCCGGTGCTATTGCGCGGAAAACACGCTGGAGTGCGCCATGACCCATCCTATCCGCATTGCTCCGTCGATCCTGGCGGCCGATTTCTCCAAGCTCGGACAGGAAGTCCGCGACGTCGTCGATGCCGGCGCCGACTGGATCCATCTCGATGTCATGGACGGGCACTTCGTGCCGAACATCACCTTCGGCCCCGACGTGATCAAGTCGTTGCGCCGCTACACCGATGCGACGTTCGATTGCCACCTGATGATTTCGCCCGCCGATCCGTTCCTCGAAGCCTTTGCGAAAGCCGGCTGCGATATCCTCACCGTGCATGCCGAAGCCGGTCCGCACCTTCACCGTTCGCTGCAGACCGTCCGGTCGCTCGGCAAGAAGGCCGGTGTCTCGCTCAACCCGGCAACGCCGGAAAGCGCCATCGAATACGTGCTCGATCAGGTTGATCTCATCCTGGTCATGACCGTGAACCCGGGCTTTGGCGGACAGAAGTTCATCGAAGCTACGGCGGAAAAGATTCGCCGCATCAAGGCGATGATCGGCGATCGTCCGATCGAGATCGAAGTCGACGGCGGCATTACGCCCGACACGGCGGCTTTCGCAACCGGCGCCGGCGCCAACGTTCTCGTCGCCGGTTCGGCGATCTTCAAGGGCGGCTCCGTCGAAGCCTATCGCACGGCGATCGAGGCGATCCGCACGCCGGCAGAGAAGGCCTATCGATGACGCCGCGCGCGGCACTGCCCGGCGTGCTTTTGCTGGGCGCTGCGGCAGCCGCAGCGCCGGCCTCGGCGGGCGACTATGCCGCGCTCCAGCCGATCGGCTTTTCGGCCGACGGCAATGTCTTCGCCTTCGAGGAATACGGCGTTCAGGATGGCTCCGGCTTTCCCTATTCGACCATCTATGTGATCGATACGCGCAATGACAGTTTCTTGCCCGGCGCGCCGGTGCGCGCCGTCAGCCGCGAGGATGGCAGCCCGCTCTCCAAGGCGCGTCACGAGGCACGCCGCCGTGCGGCACCCTTGATCGACGCCTATCGCCTGGCTGATGCGCCCGGGCTGCTTGCCGCCTATAATCCGATCACCGAGGCGAACGCCAAGCCGCTGGCGCTGACCTACGATTCCTTTGCGGCCGACGAAGGGTTCCGCGAGACCTATTCGGTAACGCTCGAAGAGAAAACCTTCGAGCCGGAAGGCATCTGCAAGGACTTCCTGAAGGAGGTCAAAGGCTTTCGTCTGTCGATGACGATGAAGGCCGGCAAGCCGGCAACAGACATCCTGCAGGACGATAGCCGCTTGCCCGAGAGCCGCCGCTGCCCCACCGGCTATCAGGTCGGTGGCGCCGTCACCCATCGGAATGACGACGGCTCCGAAACCCACGTCATCATGGTTCTCGTCAAGTCGCTCGGCTTCGAAGGCACAACCGATGGACGCTGGATCGCGATCCCGACCCGGATCGCGAAATGAACGACGCGGCGGCCGGCGTCGAGGCAAAAGCAGATCTGGCGCCAGTAGGCGCCCTGCATCGACGACGGTTCGCCCGATCCCTTCCGACGATGCGGGCGCTTGTCATCGGTGCGCCGCTCTGGGGCGGCGCGATGGTGCTTTCGGCCTGGTGTGGCCTCTGGCTTCGCGAGCGTGCTCTCACCTTTCATCTGTCCGAGCTGCTTCTGATCTTCGGCTTCGGGGCGCTTCTGGCCTGGGCGCCATCGCTGTTCCTGGCTCGACTTGCAGCCTCGGGGCGTCGGCCGGAAACGCGTTTTGCGGCTTACTTCTTCTTCCTTTCGCTAGGCACCGTCGCGATGACGGCGATGCTCTATGCTCTCGACTACCGGCAGTTTTACGCCCAATGGCACGCGCCTGCCGGCACCAGGACCTGGTTTTTCCAGCTCGCCTTCACCTCGCTCATCGCGTTCTACCAGTTTCTGGTGATGGGGCTTCGCCTCTATCTGCCCCTCGGTGGTGCTATACTCGTCGGCGTCAGCCTGTGGCTGGCGAGCGAGCGCACGAGCCAAACGCGTTGAGCTTCACGGCTATCTTTGCTAGAGGCACGGCCATCCTCCACTGACGACGAAAGCTAAAGCCCATGATCCCGCGCTACTCCCGTCCGGAAATGGTGGCCATCTGGTCGCCGGAAACCAAGTTCCGCATCTGGTTCGAGATCGAGGCTCATGCCTGCGATGCGCTTGCCGAAATCGGTGTGATCCCGAAGGATGCGGCCCGCACGATCTGGGAGAAGGGCGGCGCTGCCACCTTCGACGTCGCGCGCATCGATGAGATCGAAGCCGTCACCAAGCATGACGTCATCGCCTTCCTGACGCATCTTGCCGAATTCGTCGGCCCGGACAGCCGCTTCATCCACCAGGGCATGACCTCGTCCGACGTGCTCGACACCTGCTTCAACGTCCAGCTCGTCCGCGCGACCGATCTGCTGCTCGCGGATCTCGACCATCTGCTCGAAGCTCTGAAGCGCCGCGCTTTTGAACACAAGGACACGGTGACGATCGGCCGTTCGCACGGTATCCACGCCGAACCGACGACGTTCGGCGTCAAGCTGGCGCTTGCCTATGCCGAGTTCGACCGCTGCAAGCAACGCCTGCTGGCCGCACGTGAGGAAGTCGCCACCTGCGCGATCTCCGGCGCCGTCGGCACCTTCGCCAACATCGATCCGCGCGTGGAAGAACATGTCGCCAAGGCGCTTGGCCTGAAGCCGGAACCGGTTTCGACACAGGTCATCCCGCGCGACCGTCATGCCATGTACTTCGCCACCCTCGGCGTCATCGCCTCGTCGATCGAGCGCCTGGCGACGGAAATCCGTCACCTGCAGCGCACCGAAGTGCTCGAAGCCGAAGAGTATTTCTCGCCGGGCCAGAAGGGCTCGTCGGCAATGCCGCACAAGCGCAACCCTGTTCTGACCGAGAACCTGACGGGTCTCGCCCGCATGGTCCGCGCCTTCTCGGTACCGGCAATGGAAAACGTTGCCCTCTGGCACGAGCGCGACATCTCGCACTCCTCTGTCGAGCGCATGATCGGACCGGATGCGACGGTGACGCTCGACTTCGCGCTTGCCCGCCTGACCGGCGTGATCGACAAGTTGCTCGTCTACCCCGAGAACATGATCAAGAACATGAACAAGTTCCGCGGTCTGGTTCATTCGCAGCGCGTGCTGCTGGCGCTGACCCAGGCAGGGGTATCGCGTGAGGATGCCTACCGCCTCGTGCAGCGCAACGCCATGAAGGTCTGGGAACAGGGCAAGGACTTCCTTGAGGAACTGCTGGCCGATACGGAAGTCCGTGCGGCGCTTTCCGAGGAAGACATCCGCGAGAAGTTCGATCTTGGCTACCACACCAAGCACGTCGACACGATTTTCAAGCGCGTCTTCGGCTGAGCCTGACAGTGCGCGGGTCACACGCCCGCGTTGCACCTCATGAATATGCCCGCATTTGGCGCACATCGCTCAAATGCGGGCATTTCTTTTAGCGCGATATTCAGTGATCGTGTGTGACGATCCGGGCCTGTCAATTCAGGTTCGAGGATCACATGGCCTACAAGGACAGCACGGAGCGTGCGGGAGCACGCACACAGACGAAGATCACTGGCATGGTCACCTGCAAGACCGGGTCCAGCAACGGCGTCGTCAAGGACCTTTCGGACGAAGGCATCTGTTTCCAGCTCTATTTCGACATCGGCGCCAAGACGGGGCAGGAAGTGACGATCAGGAGCGAGGAACTGGGCTTCCTGACCGGCATGGTACGCTGGTACCGCGGCGACAAGATCGGCATCAAGCTCAATCTGTCGTCCAACACGGCGGCGCAGATTTCCTCCTACTACAAGCACTTTCGCTAGAGTATCCGTGTTGGTCAAGTACGGGTTGGTTCCCATATGCGGCCATCCCTGAGCAATGCGTTTGCGATGATGATGAGCTTTCGCATGACGGCGGTA
>NZ_LMJJ01000010.1 GCF_001429285.1 Ensifer sp. Root278 | reverse complement strand
TCGCCGCGCCCGAGATGTGACGGGGGTCTACGGTGCGGTAGGCGGTGGCGGCGCGGTCGGCAAAGGGGCCCAGGTGATCGCCATGACCAATGACAAGGGTGCCCAACTCGAGCTCTCAGGCAAGCAGGTAGGCCTGCAAGTCAACGCCGATCTCAGCGGACTTGCCATCACGGTGAAGTAAGGTTCGTCGTCCCTGCCCGCTACGCTGAATACAAAGGTCGGCTTTCAGCGCTCTGGCGACAAGCAGAGCAATCCCGGTGACCTCATTGAACATGCCGAAAGCCGCTCCGCGCAGTTCGTCCGGAGCGGCGTCGGCAATCGGCGTCGCCAGAAGCCCTTGCGTGAAGCCCATACCACAGCACGACGCCGATACCGCCCTCCTGCGATGCTGGTGCAAAGGCGAGGACCAGATCAGCCTCAATGCATCATCGCCAGCGCGGCCGTGAAGAAATCCTCGCCTCCGAAGTTTCCCGATTTCAGCGCCAGCAGCATATCGCCCTGCGTGTTGCCGACCGTTCGCAGCACCGGCACGCCGGGCGCGATCTCCGGGCCGATCAGGAAGGCCGGAATGGCCAGCCTGTCGACCGCGGCACCGGAGGTTTCTCCGCCGGCGATCACCAGGCGCCGCACGCCTCTTGCCACCAGTTCGGCGGCGATGACCGACGTTGCAGATTCGATCGCGTGACCGGACGCCTCGCGCCCATATAGTGATTGCAACCGGGACACGGTTTCCGGCGCTGCGCTCGCGGCGACGACGATGGGACCGGCCGAGATGCGGTCTCCGGCCCAGGAAATTGCCGCGGCGATCTCATCCGGGCCGGCAAGCAGCCGCTCCGGGTCGAGCCGCAGGACGGGCATCGACCGTTCGGCGACGTCGAGCTGATGCAGCGTTGCCTTGGAACAACTGCCGGCAACGACGGCGGAAAGCCCGCCCACGGGGCAAATGGCGTTCGCCGTTGTAGCGCCGCTGGCAGGAGCCCGGCCGGAGCGGACGAGTGCACGGGCAAGGCCAAGTCCGAGCCCCGACGCACCGGTGGATACCGGCGTTTCCAGTGCGATCGCGCCGAGCGTCTCGAGATCGCGTTCGAAGATGGCGTCGGCGATTGCCGACCCGACACCTGCCTCACGCAAGGCCTCGAGCCGGGCCCTGACTGTATCCGGTCCCGCCGCGATTGCCGGCAGATCTATAAGCCCGACGGCACCGCGCGACTGTCTGGCCATCACCCGCACGAGATTGGCGTCGTGCATCGGATTGAGGGGATGGTCCTTGAGCGGGCTTTCGTTTAGCGGCTGTCCGCCGACGAAGAGATGGCCGAGATAGACGGTTCGGCCCGTTTCCGGAAAGGCAGGCGTCACCAGCACAAGTCCACCGCCCGCGGCATCACTCAAAGCCTCGGTGACCGGACCGATATTGCCGGCATCGGTGGAATCGAAGGTCGAACAGACCTTGTAAAGCACATGGGCGGCGCCGCTCCGGCGCAGCCATCGTTCGGCCGCGGTCGCGGCTGTTACGGCGTCAGCGGCAGGTACCGAGCGGATCTTCAGGGAAACGACAACCGCGTCTACATCCGGCAGCGCCAGCGACGGGTCGGGGATGCCGACCGTCTGCACCGTGCGCAGTCCGTTTTTCGTAAGCGTGTTGGCGAGGTCGGAGGCACCCGTATAGTCGTCAGCGATCGATCCGAGCAATATAGCCACCGTCTAGCTCCTTGCAAAAGGTCTGAACCAGCCAAGACCGTCCAGTGTGTGGCCGCGCGGGATGTATTCGCAGCCGATGAAACCGTCATAGCCAAGGCGGTCGATTTCGCCGAACAGATAGGGATAGTTCAGCTCCTCCCCGTCCGGCTCGTTGCGTGACGGCACGCTGGCGATCTGGATATGGCCGGTGATCGGCATGAGGCGGCGCAAGGCCACGACCACGTCACCATGGATGATCTGACGATGATAGACATCGAACTGGAGCTTCAGGTTCGGCAGGCCGAGTTCCCCGATCAGGCGCTCGGCTGCGCCGAAATTATCGAGGAAATATCCCGGCATGTTTCGCCCGTTGATCGGCTCGAGCAACAGGTCGATGCCCTTCTCTGAGAGCCGCCCCGCAACGTAGACGACGGAGCGTCGGTAAGATGAGGCTGCGTCCTCGTCGTTTGGATCAGCAAGGCCAGCCATCAGGTGCAGCCGCCCGACACCCGTCGCCGCCGCATAGTCCAGCGCGCGCTCGACGCCCGCTTTCAGCGCATCGAACCGTCCGGGAAGCGCCGCGATACCCCGCTCGCCGGCGGCCCAATCGCCGGGCGGCAGGTTGAACAAGGCCTGCTGCAGATTGTTGCGGGSGAGCCGTTCGGCGATTGCCTCCGGTGTGGCTTCATAGGGAAAGAGATATTCGACGGCGGCAAACCCGGCATCGGCCGCAGCGTCGAAGCGGTCGAGGAACGGCCATTCGTTGAACATCATGGTCAGGTTGGCGGCGAAAACCGGCATGGTGGTGTTCCTTTTACAGGCTCTGCAGCTCTTTGGTCGCACCGGGCAATGTTGCGCCCGAGAGCTGGGCGTAGAGGCGCGCGAGCGACGAATCGTCGTCGCGGCCCATGCCGGCTCCGGACGCGCCCAGATACATCTGCAGGGCCGCAGCTGCGAGCGGTACCGGATAGCGCTCTGAGCGAGCCATATCCTGGACGATGCCAAGATCCTTGACGAAAATCTCGATGCTGCTCAGCGGACTATAGTCTCCGGCCAGCACATGCGGCACGCGGTTTTCGAACATCCAGGAATTGCCGGCCGAGGCCGTGATCACTTCATAGACCTTGTGGAGGTCGAGGCCCTGCTTGGCTGCAAACGTTATCGCTTCGCAGGCGGCCGCGATGTGCACGCCGGCGAGAAGCTGGTTGATCATCTTGAAGGCGGCGCCGGTTCCGGCCGCGTCGCCGAGTTCGTAGACTTTGCCGGCCATGGCGTCGAGACCCGGGCGGGCCGTGTCGAAAGCCGGCTTGGAGCCGGATGCCATGATCGTTAGTTCGCCGTTTGCCGCCTTGGCCGCGCCGCCCGAAATTGGCGCATCGAGATAATGCAGACCGAGAGCCTCCACCCGTTGTGCCAGATCGCGTGCCACAGCCGGGTCCATGGTGGCCGACGAAATGAAGACTGCTCCGGGCTTCATCGTCCTTGCGACACCCTCGACGCCGAACAGCACAGCCTCGGTCTGCGCACCGTTGACGACGACGGAGACGACAATGTCGGCATCCTTTGCCGCACCGGCGGGCGTGGCAGCGCCTCGTCCACCCTCGCTGGTGAAGCGGTCCACCGCCGCAGGAGTGATGTCATACCCAACGACGTCGAGGCCTGCGCGCTTCATCGACCGGGCCATTCCGAGCCCCATGGAGCCAAGGCCGATGACGGCCGCGACAACAGCGGGGCCTGTATTTTCAGCAAGCGGTGACATGACGAGTTCTCCAGTCTTGTAAGGAAAGAGCCGCCCTCCGGATGCTGCCACCCGGAGGGATTGGTGTTTAGCGGTTGACGGTTTTCGCCGGAACCGTCAACACGGCCAGCGAACCGATGACCAGGGCTGCGGCGAGAAGATACATGCCCGCGCTGTTGCTGCCCGTAAGATCTTTCAGATAGCCCACCAGAAACGGCCCGAGGAACCCGGCGAGATTGCCGACCGAATTGATCCAGGCGATGCCGGCGGCCGCTCCCGTGCCGGCGAGAAAAGCCGTCGGAAGCGACCAGAAGAGCGGCGCGCAGCTGATGGCGCCCGCAGCAGCCAGCGAGAGGCAGACGATTGAGACCGTCGTGCTTGTCGCCGTCGTTGCCGCGACAAAACCACCGGCGGCGATGAGCGCGGGGATGACCAGGTGCCACCGGCGTTCACGCAGCCTGTCGGCGGAGCGACCGAGCGCCAGCATGGCGAAGAAGGTGCAGATATAGGGGATAGCGGAAATCAGGCCGATATTCAGGTTCCCGCTGACACCAGAGGCCTTGACGATGGACGGCATCCAGAAATTCAGGCCATATTGCCCAAGCACGAAGCAGAAATAGACAAGGCACATCAGCCAGACGCGGCGGTCCGTCAGCGTTCCGGCAATGCTGTGCGGGCTCGAGGCCTTGGCCCGGTTCTCCGCCTCGATATTGGCCGCCAGCACACGCTTTTCGTCGTCGTTCAGCCATTTCGCATCACGGATCTTATCATCAAGGTAGAAGAACGTGGCGACGCCGAAAAGGATGGCCGGGATGGCTTCGATCAGGAACATCCACTGCCAGCCGGAAAGACCATGCGTGCCATGGAAGCTGTCCATCAAGAGACCCGACAGCGGATTACCGAAAATGGCGGATATCGGGATTGCGGACATGAAGGTGGTTATGATTCTGGCGCGGCGATGGGCCGGATACCAAGCGGTCAGATAGAGAATGATGCCGGGGAAAAATCCCGCTTCGGCAACGCCCAGCAGGAAACGCAGGACATAGAAGACGGCTTCCGACGAGGTGAACATGAAGGCGGCGGAAATGATGCCCCAAGTGACCATGATGCGGGCAATCCACACCCGCGCGCCGACCTTGTTCATGATAATGTTGCTCGGCACTTCAAACAGAAAATAGCCGATGAAGAAAATACCTGCGCCGATGCCATAGGCCGCTTCCGATAGGCCGAGCTCACTCGACATCTGCAGCTTCGCGAAGCCGACATTGACGCGGTCGAGATAGGCGACCACGTAGCACAGCATCAAAAAAGGAACGATTCTCCAGAATACCTTGCCATAGGCCCGGTCTTCCACCGTCTGTGCGGCATACGCGCCATCGACTGGCGCCTGCGTTTGCAGCGTCATGATATTCTCCTCCAATTGTTGCCGCGGTCTCCTTCCGCGGCACGCCGGGCCAATAATGGCAGCGCTGCCATTTTCTTTAATCCATTTTGGCAGCGCTGCCAACGCGAAATTGGTAGCGCTGCCAAAAAAATCTTGCTTCTTGAAGAGAGTGGTGAAAAATGAGGACCGCAATCGGAGAGGGATGACGGCTTAGCGGCTGAAGCGCCCACCCGAGGTGGGGTCGAAAGTGACTATGGAATTCAAACACCAGGCGACAGTGACGCTTGCCGAGGTCGCGGAAGCGGCCGGCGTCGGCGAGAGCACGGTCTCGCGGGTGCTGCGCAACCACGGCTCGTTTTCCGGCAAGACGCGGGACCGGGTGATGGCTGCTGTCGAGCGGCTCGGCTATGTGCCGAACCGGATCGCAGGAACGCTCGCCTCCACCGCTTCGCGCCTGGTCGCCTTCGTCATTCCCTCGCTATCCAACATCGTCTTTCCCGATGTTCTGCGCGGCGCCAGCGCCGTTCTGGAGGAAAACCGGTATCAGGCGGTCTTCTCCGTCACCGACTATGACCCGGGGAAGGAAGAAGCGCTTGCCGCCGCAATGCTCGCCTGGCGGCCCGCGGCTGTGATGCTGGCGGGGTACGAGCACACGGAGGGCACGGTGAAGATGCTGCGCGCAAGCGGCTGCCGGATCGTCGAGCTGCTCGATCTGGACGGCGATGCGCTTGATCTGGCGGTCGGTTTCTCCAACCGCGCAGCCGGACGCGAAAGCGCGGCTTTCCTGCTCAAGCGGGGCTATCGCCGGATCGGGTATGTCGGCCACGACCTCAACCGCGATACCCGCGCCAGCAAGCGGTTTTCCGCCTTTTGCGAAACGCTGGGCGCGCATGACGCCCCCCTCGCCGATCGCGAAATTCTCTCCGGGGCATCGTCGGTGGAAAACGGCAGGCTGGGACTGGAGCGGCTGCTCGCCCGGACGCCCGATCTTGATGCGGTCTATTTCTCCAACGACGACATGGCGCTGGGCGGCTATTTTCACTGTCTGGCGCGGGGGATTGCGATCCCCTCGCAGCTTGCCATTTTCGGCTATAACGGCCTCGATATCGGCCGGGCAACGCCGCAGCCCCTCTCGACCATCCGCACGCCGCGCGTCGCGACCGGACAGGTGGCAGCACAGCTTGTCATCACCAATGCGCCATCCCAGGTCGTCGATCTCGGTTTCGAGCTGATCGAAGGGGCAACCGCCTGATAGGGAGAAACTGTCATGTCCGACGCGCGCCTGCGTGAAGAAATCTGCCGCTATGGCCGTTCGCTGTTCGAGCGCGGGCTGACGCCCGGTTCGTCGGGCAATATATCGTTGCGGCTGGAGGATGGCGGCTGGCTGGTCACCCCGACGAACGCCTCGCTCGGCTTCCTCGACCCGGCCCGCATCTCAAGGCTGGATGCCGAAGGCCGGCACCTCTCCGGCGACAAGCCGACCAAGGAAATTCCGCTTCACACGGCGCTCTACGACACGCGCGGCAGTGCCCGCGCCATCGTCCATCTTCACTCCACCCATGCGGTGGCGCTGACCATGCTGCCGGAGATCGATCCGCGCGCCGCCCTGCCGCCGATGACCCCCTACTATCTCATGCGCGCCGGCGAGACCGCGCTGGTCCCCTACTATCGTCCCGGCGATCCGGCGGTGGCCGACGCGATCCGCGGGCTGGCGGGAAAATACTCGTCGGTGCTTCTGGCCAATCACGGACCGGTCGTCGCGGGCGACAGCCTGGAGGCGGCGGTTTTCGCCACTGAGGAATTGGAGGAGACGGCGAAGCTCTATCTCCTGCTGCGCAACCTCAACCCCCGTTATCTCACCCCGGCGCAGGTCAACGATCTCACCAAGACCTTCGGCCTCGACCTGCCGTCGCATCACGACCATGATCACGATTGATGCGCGATCACCTGAAGCAGGCACTCATTCCTTCACGGCCCCGGTCATGGACGAGACGTAATAATCGACGAAGAAGGAATAGAGGATCACCACCGGCAGCGAGCCGAACAGCGCGCCGGCCATCAGCGCGCCCCATTCGAACACGTCGCCGCGGACCAGCTCCGTCAGCACGCCGACCGGCACGGTCTTGTTTTCCGAAGACTGGATGAAAGTGAGCGCATAGATGAACTCGTTCCACGACAACGTGAAGGCAAAGATGCCCGCCGATATCAGCCCGGGGACAGCAAGCGGCAGGATGATCTTGATCAGGATCTGCCAGCGCGTCGCGCCATCCACTAGCGCGCTCTCTTCGAGCTCGAACGGGATCGACCGGAAATAGCCCATCAACAGCCAGGTGCAGAAGGGAATGAGGAAGGTCGGATAGGTGAAGATCAGAGCCAGCCTGGAATCGTAGATGCCGAACTTGAAGACAATGAAGGCCAGCGGAATGAACAGGATCGAGGGCGGCACGAGATAGGCGAGGAAGATCAGCAGCCCCACCGGCCGCGAGCCCGAAAACCGAACCCGCTCGATCGCGTAGGCCGCAAAGACCGATGCCGCCAGTGACAGGAATGTCGCGCAGGTCGCCACCAGCATCGTGTTCCACAGCCAGCCCGGATAGGACGTCTCGAACAGCAGGTACTTGATATGGTCGAGCGTCGGGCCGACCACCCAGAAGGGACTGTAGTTGTTGTAGTCGGTCAACTGCGAATTGGGCTTAATCGCCGTGATCGCCATCCAGTAGAACGGAAAGAGCAGGACGAAGACGAACACTGCCATCGGCAGATAAACCATCACAATCCTGCGCGGCAGGCGGTTGAGATAGCTCATGCCCTGCACGTCGTCGGTGAGAACGGCGTCTTCGGATTTCACGGTCGTGGTCATCGTCATTCTCCCCAATCAATCCTGGCCGCCCTGCTGCCATTTGCGCCGCTGCAGGCCGAAGAAGCTGAACATGATGGCGGCAAGGAGGAACGGGATCATCGCCACCGCGATCGCGGCCCCCTCCCCGAGCTGTCCGCCCGGAATGCCGCGCTGGAAGGAAAGCGTCGCCATCAGATGCGTCGCGTTTACCGGCCCGCCCTTGGTGAGCACATAGATGAGCTGGAAATCGGTGAAGGTGAACAGCACCGAGAAGGTCATGACGACGGCAATGATCGGCGTCAGCATCGGCAACGTCACATAGCGGAAGCGTTGCC
Organism: Ensifer sp. Root278; assembly: GCF_001429285.1. GTDB lineage: Bacteria > Pseudomonadota > Alphaproteobacteria > Rhizobiales > Rhizobiaceae > Ensifer. The sequence continues at coordinate 111,443 of NZ_LMJJ01000010.1, read as the reverse complement.
AGCTCGTTGCACCGTCCAGCGACGCCGCCTCCTGCAGCGAGGCCGGAATGGTCTGCAGGCCAGCCAGCAACGAAATGGCGACAAAGGGAATGCCGCGCCAGACATTGGCTGCGATCACCGAGGCTCGGGCATTCTCCGGATCGCCCAGGAAGTTGATCGGACTATCGATCACGCCGAGCTGCATCAGCGACCATGAAATGATCGAGAACTGCGCATCGTAGATCCACCAGAAGGCCAGCGCCGAGAGCACGGTGGGAACGACCCAGGGTAAGAGTACGATTGCCCGGAAGAAGGACTTGAATGGCAAATTTTCATTCAGCAGCAGCGCCAGCCAGAGCCCGAAGACGAATTTCAGGATCGACGCCACAATCGTGTAGAGCAGCGTGTTGAAGACCGACAGCCAGAAGACCGAGTCCTCGGCAAGGAAGATGTAGTTTTCGAGCCCGATGAACACCCCGTCACGACCGATGCGCGTGTCGGTAAAGCCGAGCCAGACGCCGAGACCGAGTGGATAGGTGAGGAAGCAGACAAGGAAGACGGCGGCCGGAAGCATGAAGAGGAAACCAATCACGTTCCTGTTCTGCATGAGCGAGGCCATCGCGGATGGCGGCTTCCTGGATGACGCTGTGGACATCGGACATCTCCCGTATAGCGGATTGGGGAACGGGTATCGGCGGGGCATTTCCGCCGATACCTTGTCTCAGCGGCCTATGCAGGCCATGTTGGGATTTAGACCCGGTAGTAGCGGTTTGCCCGGCGCTCAGCCTCTACAATTGCCTCTTCCGGCGTCATCTGCCCCGTAACCGCGGTGGCGAACATGTCGACCAGCACGTAGTCGGCCATGACGCCGGCGGACGCATAGCCGAGCGGGCCGGCATAACCGTTCGGGCGCAGCGTTTCGGAGGCGCGCGCATAAGGCGCGTGGATCGGATCGGACGTCCAGACGGGATTGTCGGCGAAAGCCTTGAGAGGCTGGCAGCAATACGCGCTGGAGCCCGTGATCCAGGCATTCATCTGGTCGGCCTCCATCATGAATTTGATATAGGCCTTGGCAGCTTCCGGATATTTCGTATGGCTGAAGAGCAGCAGCGAACTGGTCTGATGCAGCTCGACGCTCTGGCCGACCGGACCGACAGGGAAGTTCGTGGTGCGGATGTCGGCTGAAAGTTCCGCCATCGCCGGGTCCTTCTTCGACGCATAGTAGAGCGAGACGCCGTTCGCCGTCAGCGACACCTGGCCCGCCAGGAAGGCCCGGTTGTTATTGATGTCGAGCCAGCTCTCGGTGCCCGGAATGAAGGTCTCGTAAAGCGCCTTGGCATAGTTGACCGCTTTGAGCGTCTCGGGGCTGTTGATGACTACCTTGCCGCCTTCATCGACCATCTTGCCGCCATGGCTCCAGAGCAACCAATGGGCATAGTTGTTGCCGTCGCCGACGGCCTTGCCGTGCGGGAAGCCGGCTGGCGTTCCCTTGGCCTTCATCGCCTTGCAGAGTTCGAGGAACCCGTCGGTTTCCTTCGGAAATTCGCTGAAGCCGGCCGCCTTAACATGGCTGTCACGATAGCAGACGGCGTTGCCAATCGCCGTCAGCGGCATGGCGATGAACTTGTCGCCGCGCGAAGCATAACCCTTTACGCCATCGTACCATCCGCCGTATTTGCCGCCGAGGTAGTTGGCGAGTTCGGTCAGATCGACGAGCTTGTCGGGATATTGGTGGGCGTCGTCAAACCAGCACATCACCAGATCGGGCCCCGAACCGACATTGGCGGCGACGGCTGCCTTCGGGCGAATGTCTTCCCAGCTTTCCTTGTCTATGCGGACCTCGACGCCGGTCGCTTGGGTGAACTTCGCGGTATTGGCAAGCCATGCATCCTCGTCACCCTTGACGAAGGGCGTCCAGCGCAACAGCCTCAGGCTCGCCCCTTCCTCCGGCTTGTAGGCCGGCTCCGCCCCTTGCGCGAAAGACGGGCGGATGCCGAAAGGCGAAAGCCCGGCGATCCCCGCCAGCGCGGCGGACGCAGTGAGAAAATCACGTCTCTTGAAAGTCATAATGCTCCTCCTGGTGACACGGGACATCATCCTTTCCGGCACCCGCCGTCCCGTTTGGCGAATGCTGAGTTAATGGCTTCTGGAAATGCCGGAATGCCGGCCGATGCGTCAGGGGCTCCTCTTCCCTCGCGCAGCGCAAAACGGGACGGTATCAGTCGGTCAGCCGCACGCCGGTTTCGGCGTCGAACAGGTGCACATGATCGGCATCGATAGATAGGTGGATTGCCTCGCCCGGCCGGGCGGTCACGCGCTCACGGAAAACGCAGGTGACGTCCGTGCCGCCGAAGCGCACGATCAACTGCGTCTCGTAGCCGGTGGGCTCGATAACCGCGACGGTCACGGGAAACCCGTTCGGGTCGAGCGACATATATTCCGGCCGCAAGCCGTAGATCAGATCACGCCCTCTTGCCGCCGATGGCGACCGCGCGACTGGCAGCGCCATGCCATCGGTTGCGATAAAGCACTTCGGATTTTGCGGGTCGAGCCTGCCCTTGATCATGTTCATCGCTGGCGAACCGATAAAACCCGCGACGAAAAGATTGGCGGGGCTGTCGTAGAGGTCAAGCGGCGCGCCGATCTGTTCGACAATACCGTCATGCATGACGACGATTTTGTCGGCCATGGTCATCGCCTCGATTTGGTCATGCGTGACATAGACGGTGGTCGTCTTCAGCCGCTGGTGCAGTTCCTTGATCTCGGCGCGCATTGCTACCCGCAGTTTCGCATCGAGGTTGGACAGCGGTTCGTCGAAGAGAAACACCTGCGGATCGCGCACGATCGCCCTGCCCATGGCCACGCGCTGGCGTTGGCCGCCGGAGAGCTGGCGCGGATAGCGGTCGAGCAGCTTGGAAAGTCCCAAAATTCCGGCCGCGGTGCCGACGCGCTTCTCGATCTCGGATTTCGGCGAGCCGTTCAGCATAAGAGAGAAAGCCATATTGTCGGCGACCGTCATATGCGGGTAGAGCGCATAGTTCTGGAACACCATGGCGATGTCCCGATCCTTGGGCGGCAGGGCGTTAACCACCTTGTTGCCGATGCGGATCTCACCCGCTGAAATGTTTTCAAGCCCGGCCAACATTCGCAGAAGCGTCGATTTCCCGCAGCCCGACGGGCCGACAAGGATGACGAATTCGCCATCCTCGATTTCGATGTTCACGCCCTTGATGACGGGAAAGGCTCCGAATGATTTTCTGACATCGACGAAGTCAACGCCTGCCATATGCTTTCCTCCCTGTGAATTTCATCTGACATCGGCAGACTGTCCGGCGGCCGCCTCATGCCGTTCTTAGACCCCGTCCAGTTTCCTCTCGACCGCCCTTACCCCCGCCCCACCAGCGGCATCTTCGTCGCCATGACCGTCATCGTCAGCACATTCGCCTCCAGTGGCAGGCTTGCCATGTAGACAACAGCCGCGGCGATATGGGCGACCGGGATCGTCGGCTCACTGGCGGTCTCGCCATTCGCCTGCAACACCCCGGAATTCATCTTCGACGTCATGTCGGTCGCGGCATTGCCGATATCGATCTGGCCGCAGGCGATGTCATACTTGCGCCCGTCGAGTGCGGTCGACTTGGTCAACCCCGTGATCGCATGCTTGGTTGCCGTGTAAGGTGCTGAGTTCGGCCGCGGCGTCTGGGCCGAAATCGAGCCGTTGTTGATGATCCGCCCGCCGCGCGGCGCCTGCGCCTTCATCAGTCGGAACGCCTGCTGCGTGCAGAGAAAGGCACCCGTCAGGTTTGCGGCAAGAATGCCGCTCCATTGCTCGAAGGTCACCTCTTCCAGCGGCACGGCCGGCACATTGGAGCCGGCGTTGTTGACCAGGAGGTCGAGCCGGCCGAACTCGGTGCGGATCGCCTCGAAAAGGCGGACGACCGCATTGGGATCGCCGATATCGGCCCTGACACCCCGCACGGTTCCTCCCGTTTGCGCCGCTATGCCGCCAGCTGCTTTATCGAGCACGTCGGCGCGCCGGCCGGCGATGACGATGGTATAACCCTCCGCACTTAAGGCCTCGGCGATCCCGCGTCCGAGGCCCGTGCCGCCGCCAGTCACCAATGCGATCTTGCCTTCGCCGGATTTTAAAGCGCGAACCATCTCAGATATGTCCTCCGAGTTCATCTTCGATATGGATCCTGATGATCTCATCGAAGTTGGTTTCGGCTTTGAAACCCAGTTCGCAAGCACGCCGCGCGTCGAAATCGGTCGGCCAGCCTGAAACAATCGAGCGGATAACCGGGTCGGGCTCACGGCGGACGAGCTTGACGGCCTTCTCACCGGCTACACGCCGAAGGGCCTGGATCTCTTCACCAACGAGGGCGGAAAGGCCGGGCATGGTCAGATTGCGTCTCGGGCCGATCGCGGATGTATCCATCCGCGCGGCATGAATGAAGAACCCGACGGCCGAACGCGGGCTTGCAAACCAGTGGCGTACGTTCTCGTCCACCGGCAACACCGCCTCCTGACCTGTGAGCGGCTCGCGGAGAATATTGGAAAAGAAGCCGGACGCCGCTTTGTTGGGTTTGCCGGGGCGGATGCAGATCGTCGGCAGGCGGATGCCGACGCCATCGAAAATGCCGCGCCTCGAATAGTCGGCGAGAAGCAGTTCGCAGATCGCCTTTTGCGTGCCGTAGCTCGTCAGTGGCGTGGTAAAGAACTCGTCGCCAATCTTTTCCGGGAAAGGCCTTCCGAAAACGGCGATCGACGACGCGAAGATGACCCGCGGAACGTAGGGCTCCCGCAAACTCTCGTGGCGGATGGCCTCGAACAGCGCCCGCGTTCCGTCAAGATTGACCTTGTAGCCCTTGTCGAAATCAGTCTCGGCCTCACCGGAAACGATCGCCGCGAGATGGAAGATCACGTCGGGCCGCAAACCGACGACTTTCTCCGCGGCGTCATCGGTCGAAAGATCAAGCACGAGTGCCTTTGCAATTGGCGACAGCCCTTGAGGCACAGGCGGCTCGATCACATCCACCAGCGTCAGCCTAGAAATATCGTAGCCAAGCACGCCTTCCTCTGAGGCGAACTTCTCCACCAACTTGCGACCAACCATCCCGGCCGCTCCAATCACCATGACATCCATTTTCGACGAACCTCCCCGTCTGCCGCCGGCTCAGCCGGATCAGCCTGCCATCTTGCTCTTGCTCTTTTCCCGGTTTTTCTGCCCGCTCCCCGCAAGCAATTCCTTCGTCGTGTCGTAGATCCGGGTCAGATGCCGGCCAAATGCAGCGATCACCGCGTCCCGGTCGCGCCGCTCCAGTGCCTCCACGATCTCGGTGTGGTCGTCATAGCTGGCATCGATCGCGCCTGGCCGTGACATGGCGCTGCGCCGATAGTCCATCATGTAGGTGTAGAGATCGGTGACGAAATCGGCGAGCAGCGGGTTTCCGCAAGCCCGATAGATCGCCATGTGGAATTCGCGGTCGCAGATCAGAAAGCGCATGGCGTCATCGCCACACAGCTTCTGCGCTTCGAGCAGGCTTTTGAGCTTGCCCAGCGTCTCTTCGTCAATCATGTCAGCCGCATCGCCGACGACCTTCAGCTCGATATGCAGCCGGGCCGCATGAACATCGTCAAGATCGTAGCTGTCGATGGCGTTGGGGGAAGCGATGGTAACGGTGAGATGGCTGAGATCGACATTGCAGACCCGCGTGCGACTGCCCTGAGACACCTCGACGATACCGCGCGCAGCCAGCGTCTGGATGGCACCGCGCACCGTCTCACGGCTGACATGAAGCACGTTGGCGAGCTCCCTTTCCCCCGGCAAGACGTCGCCGGGGCGCAGCATGTTGGTGGCGATCAGGACCATCAGCTTGTCGGCGATGAGGTCACGGGCCGTGCGCCGGTCGAGACTCTGCCCGACCCTTGGCATTTGCGTGAGTATCGGGCTGCCGTCCATCGCCGTCACCGCCTCCAACTGACCCACTGGTTGGACCAGCAGATCAGTTTCTCCATGGAGCCGCGAAAAGTATGACTAGTCAAGACAGGTTCGTTGCTGCATCGCATCAAAGATCGGCCCTGGAACGGCGTCGCTGCCGGTCACCTCGCGCTTCGGCGGTAGGGGAAGCCGAAGTCGCAGCGGCCCTTATCGTCGAGCACGACGGCCTCGCCGTCGAGGATCATGGAGGTCCCCAGTTAGCAAAGCCGCCAATGCGACGGCCGTTCCATATCGCGCGATTTTAATGCGGCGCCCGCGTGCCACCATTCCAGTCGTAGCCCATCATGCTCCCAGCCGGCGTCATGCCGTGCGGGACTGGTGGCCTGTTTTTCTAACAAGGAGGTACTGCACATGGCTCGGGACACTCTTCCCGTCGCCTAGGCGTCGTTGCCTGCCATCCCCACCCATGATCAGGTGAAACCGATCAGCGTCATAACCGCACGGCAGGTTTGCTTAGACATCAAAAGATTTGAACATCATCGGCGGTCACACGTTATATCCTTGACCACGAGGCGAGGTTTTCCAATGTCTATTCATACGCGAGATATCGGCGAAGCGGTGCTCGGGCTGTTCCATTTGCATCATTTCGATGAGCCGCGGCTGAGCGACGATCAGCGGCTGCTGATCGAGGCTTATCGGTCGGGACAGGTTCCAGAAGCCGCATGGCAGGAGCATCTGACGCTCGATCCCGAGCTTGCTCGTTACTGGCGGTCAGATGCAAGACACTGAGCATCTGATCGGGATGTGCCTACAGGAGTTCGGCGTCGGGACTTCGAATCCATATCGCACGATCCTCAAGCTGCGCCTGCGAGCGCCATTCCAATCATAGCCATACGTTCGGCGTCGACGGCGGCTCCGGCCAAGGTGGAGGTCCCGCATCAGTCGGACCAGCCATCCTCTGACATCCGGTGTCGCCACGAACTCATCCATATGTTCGACGGCGTATTCGAGTGAGAGCAGTTGCCGCGTTCGGTGAGGCCGTCAAGCAGCGCGCCCATGCCGACAGATCCGGCATCAGATCCACGATTTTGGTGCCACCGCCGCTTGAGGGCGGTGAAACGTCGATGGGGCAGCAAGCTTCCTTCAGTCGAAGTTCGAGCTCCCATGGGTCTCGTATGCCGCTCATGAATAGATAGAGCGCCTCCCGAGCCAGCCACTCGCCTTCACCGCTTTGCCATCCATGACCCTCTCGAAGACCTCTGAAATCACAGTAAAGCCTTCAGGAAGGATGTATCCGGATTGCCGTTGATCAAACATGGCGCAACCTCCTCCAATTGGGGCGAAGCGCTTATGATCTCTCAGCCGCCGGAGCCCGCAGCACTGTCCGGCGATGAGCAAAATATGCGCCGACAAAGCGCCTCTGACAACGTAGGGGATCACAGCCTTTGTCGCATCGTTTTCGCTGCTTCGCGACACGACTCCAGCAGGTTCTCTTTTCCCATGCCGCGGATTTCGCCGCAGCGCCTGCACTGGATCAATTCTCTCGTCTCCATCTCGGAGAACGTAAGCCGCTCTCGCGTCCCGCACTTCTGGCACTGAATTTCAAAGCTGCCGGAGTCATCCACTGCTGCCTCCCGTTGCTTTCAAATTACCCCCACAACCTGGTCCACTGAAAGGGAATTTCAAGATGACCTATCGCCTACCGCTGGAATGGTTCCAGCCGGTGAAGATGTCGCGTATCATCGCGCGTTGAGTGCCGGCGCTTATCGAGCCTCAGAACTCGACAAGGAGCACTATCACCTCGTCGTAAGGATCTGGCAACGTGGTCCGCGGCACACGATTGCCGACAACCTGAACACCGCCGCCGACGACGGCCCACGCATCAAAGTTCTGAGTGTCGCGTCTACCAGTGATGACGGTTGGGTTGTTTCCGCTGCTGGTCCGGGGTTCGGCAAACGCCGACCTTCTCGAACGCGGAATTGACAACCATCACCGCCTGCCAAATCCAGCCGGCTCTCCGGCTGGGAAAGGTCGCTGCTACCAAGCCGCAAATATGAAGCGGATAGTACGGTCAGGGCCCCTTTGTTTCGTCACGCCGCCCTTGAACGCGCCGAGGTTTTGTTAATCGACGTTACAGCCAAGTTGGTGAGCTTGTTGTTCGTCGCCTTCTCTTGGTCGAGGATCTCACTCAGAAGCTTGTGCGCCTCATCATGGCCGAGGTCCTTGGCCCATTCCCGAAGCGAGCCATAGCGGGCGATCTCGTAGTGCTCGACAGCTTGGCAAGCGGCCAGAAGACCCACGTCCAACGCGGTCCCTTTAGCCTCTTTCATCAAACCGTCGGCCTCCTTGATCAGACCCTCGATAGCGTCGCATTTTTCGCCAGATGCCGTTTTGCCGATCGACTTGAAGACCTGCTCCAGCTTCTTGATCTGGTCTCTCGTCTCCAAAAGGTGTTCCTCGGCCGCCTTCTTCAGTTCGGCGCTATTCGCTGCCTTAGCGACCTTTGGAAGCGCCTTCGTGATAGCGTTCTCGGCGAAGTAGAGGTCCTGCAGCGTGTGTTCGAAAATATCAGCCAGCGATTTCATAAACTTTCTCCTTCGCAATGAAATGCAGGGGAGAAAGCATCTAGCGATGGAATCGTTCCAGTTCGCATGTCTTAAACGCAGGGCGCACTGCGAAACTGCTCGCTCACAGGCAACAAAAGACGCGCGTTCGAAGCTGGTCAGGGCCAGTCGAAACATTATGCGATCCAGGCAAGGGTCCGCTTTGCGCGCCAGAAGGAGACATTGGCCGAGCGTAATTCTCGCTTACGCCGGCGTCCACGTTCATGTGCTCGCCGCGGGCCGTTTGGTGAGACGATATCTTGACTTCCGATACATACCGGAAAGAATGATGAGAAGCATGGGAGGAAAGAATGGCTGAAATTCGGCTTGATCATGTTTCGAAGAGCTTCGGCTCGGTGTCAGTGATCAGCGATATTTCGCTGACGGTGAACGCCGGCGAGTTAATGGTGTTTCTCGGGCCTTCCGGCTCGGGCAAGTCGACGCTTCTGCGGATGATTGCAGGCCTGGAAACCATCGACTCCGGCTCTCTGACGATTGACGGTGTCCGGAGCGAGGCTCTCCCGCCCGGTCAGCGCAACGTGGCGATGGTATTTCAGAACTACGCGCTCTACCCGCACATGTCCGTGCGAGACAACATGGCGTTCGGGCTTGAGAATATTGGCCTCCCCAAGGTGGAAATAGAAGCGCGGGTCCTAACCGCGGCCCGCATGCTGGAAATGGAGCATCTTCTCTCCCGGAAACCTGCCCAGCTCTCGGGCGGGCAACGGCAGCGCGTCGCGATCGGCCGCGCAATCGTCAAGGAACCAAAGGCGTTCCTCTTTGACGAGCCCCTGTCAAACCTCGATGCGGCGCTGCGTGTGCGCACGCGCGTGGAACTTGCCCAGCTTCATCACCGGATGAAGGCCACGATGATCTACGTCACCCACGACCAGACTGAGGCTATGACACTCGCGGATCGAATTGTCGTGCTTAATCAATGCAAGATCGAGCAGATCGGAACACCGATGGAGGTCTATTTGAAGCCGGCATCGCGCTTCGTCGCGAGCTTTATCGGCAGCCCTGGCATGAACTTTCTATCGGTCGATGTCATTCGGCCCGGCCGGACGCCCGTACGCTTCGGAAACGGTTTCGAGTTCGAGATTGAAGCTCCGGTGCCCGCTCCCGGGAAATTCGATCTTGGGATACGACCCGAGTCGGTCCGTATCATGACAGGCGATAGTGATCCGTCTCGCCCCTCGACCGAGGCGCAGGTTGGGGTGGTAGAGCAGCTTGGCGAGCGAACGCTGGCCTATTGCACGCTGAAGGACGGCTCACAGTTGATCGCCCAGGATACGGGACGGTCGGAGGTGCGTCCCGGTGATCGTGTGCGCGTGGGAATCGACCCTTCGGCCATCCATCTCTTCGATGCGGATGGCAAGTCCTATCAAGCATTCTAAATCAATCTCCCAAATGGCAGCGAACCTCCGATCGTCAGATCGGAGGTCCGTGCAAGGGCCAGCGGGAGAACAGACAACTAGCCCTTTATACCCGCCGATAGCGTAATTGCTTCAGTCACCCGGCGCTGGAAGATCAGATAAGCCAGCGCCACCGGCAGGCCGGCAAGCACCGCCGCCGTCAGCTGCCTGGCGTAATAGACGCCGAATGCGTCGTTCACCTGAGTTATGCCAACAGTGATCGTCATCATATTGGTCTTGGTTACCGCGAGGAACGGCCACAGGAACGAATTCCAAGACCAGATAAAGCACACGATCGACAGTGCCGTGGTAACCCCCCAGTTCATCGGAATATATACGCGGGTCAAAATCCGCCATTCGGACGCGCTGTCCATGACCGCTGCCTCTCGGAAATCCTTCGGTACGCCATCGAAGAACTGCTTGTAGACGATGATGATCACCGGATGGATGAGCTGCGGCAACACGATCCCGCTCCAGGTGTTGATCAGCCCCAGATCGGCGACAAGTTCGAAATGGTTGACGATCAGGGCCTGCATCGGCACCATGAAACTCGCAAGGATGAGCCACCACAGCACGTTGCGAAATGGAAAGTTCAGCTGCGAGATGGCGTAGCCGCAAAAAAGCGACGAGCTGACAGTCAACACGGTGACCGCTGCGGCGGTGACGATGGAGTTGACGTACCACCTGCCGATTTCTGTCTGGGTCAATGCGAAGACGTAGTGCGAGACGGTAAAGGTTTCCGGCCAGAGTTCGATATAGGGCCTGACGACCTCGTCCTCCGGCTTCAGTGAAGAAACCACAGCCCAGTAGAGTGGAAACGCCCAGATCAGAGCGCACAGAATGGTCAGGACCGTAGTGATGAGGGCAATGATATTGAGGCGACGTGCTGTTGTCTCGGTCATCGGCCTCGCCCTCCTGAAAGTCGCGTCAGCTGGAAATTAAGAACCGATACCACAATGACGATCACGAACAGGACAACCGCGACGGCTGCCGCCCTTCCCCCCTGGTCGGACTGAAATGCCCGCTGGAACACGTAATACACCATGACCACATTGTCGTTGGGCCGGCCGCCCGTCGAGAAAAGATAGACCTGGTCGAAAATCTTGAGCTGCGAAATAAGCTGGATGGTCAGGACGAGCGCCGTGATCGGCCACATCAGCGGCCAGGTGATCCGGCGAAATGTCGACCAGCGACCGGCGTTGTCCAGGGCAGCTGCCTCGTAGATTTCCATGGGGATCGCCCGCAATCCGGCGAGAAACAACAGAATTGAAAAGCCGGCGGTCCACCATATCGTGATAACGCCCACAGCCGGCATGAACCATGCCGTTGATTTGAACACCGGAATCCGGGCGAGGCCGATCATGTCGAAGAGATACATGGCGATGCCGAACTGGAAGTTCAGCGTCCAGTCCCACAACAGATAAACCACCGAGACAGGCAGGATATAAGGCAGAAAGAACAGCGCCAGTATCGCCGCCTGGAGCCGGCCGGCGAGCCTGTTGACTCCGAGGGCGATGGCAAAGGCCGCAAGGGTTCCCGGGATGACGGTGAGGAGCACGAAATAGGCTGTATTCCACAATGCGGTACCAAATCGTCGATCGGAGGGCAGGCGCAGGTAATTTTCAAGACCCACGTAGTTGCCGTCACCAATCAGCGGCGCGTCCGTGAAGCTTATCATGAAGAGCTTGATTGTCGGGTAGACGAACACAAGTCCATAGATGGCGACAAAAGGCGCGACGAGCACCAATGCGAAAAAGGCTTCGTTGCGTCGGTTCCTGAGCATTGTCCTCCCGTTCCTCCCGTCGCCATCAAAGACTGGCAGCACTCAATATGCCCGGGCGGACGCTGCCCGCCCGGGCCTCAGCAATCGTCAGAGATCGTCAAGGCCTGCCTTGATTTCTTCCACTGCCTTTGTAGGCTCCATTTCGCCATTGAGCGTCGGCACGAAGTAGTTCGACATGACGTCGAAGATCGGGCCGGCAATGCCGGCCAGCGGCGTCTTGGGGTCAAAGATCATGTGCTTGGTCAGGGACGAATACGTGTGGTTCGGTTCCATTGCCTGATATTCAGGAGAAGCCGTTACCGGTCCATATGCCGGGATATGACCCGCGGTGGCCCAGAACAGCGATTGCTTGGACATCCAGCTCATCACCTCGAGCACAGCTGCGCGCTTCTCCGGGCTCAATGCCTTGCCCTGGTTGGCCGGGATTGCGAAAGTGTGGCTGTCCGCATAAGTCGACGGATGATTGAAGATCACCGGAAGCTCGACGGCACCCCATTCGAAAAGCTTGCCGTTCTTCTTGAGGTCCGTCATCGTGGGAATTTCCCAGACGCCGTTGATCATCATTGCGGCTTCACCCGATGTGAACAGTGCCACCGTTGCGGGATAGTCCGTGTAGGTAGACTGTAGTCCGTCCCGGGTCCATTCCTGCAGAACCGCCAGGGCATTCTCCAGCTTCTTGGCATTGTCGCCGGAGAGGAACTCGCCGTTCGTCATCAACTCACCGTCCTGCTGGCCGACGAGCGAATAGATGGTACGGAACATGAAGTTGCCGTCCGCAGTCACTGAACCCAGAGGGAACTTGACGCCTGCAGCCTTGAGTGCCTTCAAGGTCGCTGTGAAGTTTTCACGCGAATCCATTCCCTTCGGCTTGGCATCATCACCGAGCACGCCGGCCTTCTTGAGCAAGTCCTTGTTGTAGTAGAGAACGATCGGGTGCGTATCGAGGGGCACGGCATATTGCTTGCCATCGATGCTTACCGCATCCCAGGTGGCCGGCGCATAATCAGACTGGCCGAGACCCATTGCCTTCCAGTCGTCGGCCGTGATTTCCTGGAGAATGCCCTGTTTCACTGCGAGCGGGATACGGCTCGCATGGTAGGTCATGATGTCCGGCGCTTCGCCGACCGCCGCTGAGGTCTGGACCTTCGAATAAAACGGGGTCCCCCACTCCAGCGTCGTGGCATCGATCTTGATCTGGCCCTTGTGCGCCTCGTTGAAATCCGCGACCATCTGCTTCATGCGTACGCCATCGCCGCCGCCGAAGAAGTCCCACCACGTGACGATCTCCTCGGCATGGGCGGCAGACGTCATCAGACCACCTGCCAACAGCAGCGCCTTTGTAAATTTGAACCAATTCGGCATGGCACTTTCCTCCCTAGACAGGCGGCGTTGCGCCGCCACCGATTGATCTTAAAGCCGGACCCTGATCACGGAGTATGAATACGGCGGCACAGATACACTGACGCCATTACCCTCCACGACCGCGTCGTCCGACTTGCGCGGTGCGACGTTGTGCGGATTGTCCTTGGTATTCCTCGCCTCGAGATCGTCATGCTTGATCAGAATATGCTCGACGGTCTTGATGCTCCCGAAGCGCTCCATGGCAAGCTTGATGCTGAGCCGTTCGCTCCCGTGACGATTGACTGCGAAGAAGGTGATCGTTCCGGCGTCACCATCGTGAACGCCAGCGATGTCAAGATAGGATACCGCGTCAGCGACGTTCGAGGCATAGCTGGCGCAATCCACATCGAGGTGAAGCGCGGTGCCCCGGCCATAGCGAGATGCCAGATGGAAAGGATGATAGATTGTCTGCCGCCAGGAACTGCCACCGGGCTCGGTCATGATAGGCGCGATGACGTTGACCAACTGCGCAATGCAGGCCACGCGGACAACGTCAGAGCGGCGAATGAAGGTGTTGATGATGCACCCGACCTGCAGGACATCCTCGAAGTTATAGATGTCTTCCAGCAGGACCGGAGCATGGGGCCAATCCCATTCACGCATCCGCTTAGCGTCATTTTTGCGCTCGTGATACCAGACGTTCCACTCGTCGAAGGATATCTTGACGTCCCGCTTGGAACGCTTGCTGCCCTTCACAAAATCAATGACGCCGCTCACCGTACCGATGTACCGATCCAGTTTCTCCGGTAATGCCAGGAACTCAGACGTCTTGTTCTCGTAATTCTCGAAATACATGTGAAGCGAGATATAATCGACCTGGTCGTAGGTCGCGTCGAGAACCGTCGCCTCCCATTGAGGGTAGGTCGCCATGTCGGAATGGGATGACCCGCAGACGATGAGTTCAAGCTTATCGTCAAAAGCCCGTATAGCCTTGGCGGTCTCGTTTGCGAGGTGGCCATATTCGGCGGCGCTCTTGTGGCCGACCTGCCATGGGCCATCCATCTCGTTTCCGAGGCACCAAAGCTTGACGTTCCAGGGGTCGGCACGGCCGTTCTGGCGGCGAAGGTCCGACCACTGGCTGCCGCCGGGATGGTTCACATACTCGACGAAATTCCTCGCGGAGTCCAAGCCGCGCGAGCCCAGGTTAACCGCCAGCATCATGTCGGTGCCAGCAGCCTCGGCCCATTCCGCAAACTCATGGATACCGACCTGGTTGGATTCGGACGTCCGCCATGCGAGGTCGAGGCGCGTCGGACGGCTCTCCTTTGCCCCGATCCCGTCTTCCCAATTGTAGGCCGATACAAAATTACCGCCGGGATAGCGGCAAACTGGTGTGTCGAGTTCCCGGACGAGATCGATCACGTCCTTGCGCATACCGTTGGGAAGCGCGGTCGGGTGGCCAGGCTCATAGATGCCTGTGTAAACTGCCCTTCCCAGATGTTCCAGGAACGACCCGTAGAGCCTCTTGTCGATGTCCGCGATTGTATAGCGCGCATGCGCGGTGACCCGAGCTTCCAAAGCCTCTCCCCCCAAAATAAATATCCAAAATATCGGTTTGTATCCGAATTTTTGGTATATCAAACTGAATAGGAGGGCTCCGTCAAGCGAAAGTATGACTTTTCAAACCTGAATGTGAAGGACGATGTCCCGGCCGTAGTTGCCAAAGCCATTGCCGAAAATGTTGATGCCACCAGGATGCTCGGCCTCTTCCTTGACGCCAACGCGCATCCGGATGGAGCGATGCTTATCCAAACCCAGGTCATCAAGAGTGACGTTGGAAATCTTGACCCCATCGACGAAACTGCCCTGTTCGTTGATGCGCCAGTTCTTGAGCATACCGTACTGTGAACCCGAAAGCTTCCACCAATCCGGCGTGAAAGTACCCCGTTTGTCCCCATAATCGCTAGGTGACGTCCAAGTGCCGATTTCGACACCGTTGATCTGCAGGAATATGTCAGACGGCCAGTTCGCCGATGTGCCGGGCACTTCGGAACTCAGTTCCATCGAAAATTCTATTGCCTTCGGCTTCGCTTTTTTCAGCAAGGTATTGTTGGGAAACTGATATTCGACAAAGCCTCTCGTGAACCAGAGCAATCCCGCTTTCATGCGGTCAGGATCGAGAAAAGTATCGGGAACATCAAGAAGGCCGATAACACCGTCCTTCGAGCACATCCCGCACGGTCCAGTAACTTCGAACTGCGTGTAGAGACCGAGTGGCATGGAGACTTCGATGGCGTCCGCTAGTCGGTCGGCCACTGGCTCCGCAAACGAGATGAGTATTTCCTGGAACGCCGAATAGCAGACTTTCTGGCTGCCCTTTTTGGCACGCTGGCCCTCGGTATAGATCAATCCGCAATCCTCGAGCACCTTCACATTGATCGATGCGGTAGACTGTGGGAGGCTGAGTTCTTCAGCGATCTCGTTCACATTTTTAGGACCGCTCGATCGAAGCAACTTCAACATCATCACGCGAACGTCGCTTGCGAGGCCTTTAATGAGGTCTTGCCGCTCGATCGGATCAATCACGAGTACTTTGCCAGTCATATCGCCCCCACGCTTTCCTTTGCTTCATATCAGGCTTTACGATATGAAAGCAACTGCTGTACGGAGCGTGGAAATTCGTGGAAATGTGTCAACGACCACGCACTCGGCGATCAGGCGAGACGGAACCATAGCTAACGCGTGAAACTTGGGTGCGCCTTGGCATCGTCCCAATGTGGCGTTCGCTTGCCGCACTCCGGCGGTTTTTGCGGGAGGCTTCGTAAAAAACGATGTAAACAGTAACCACCGTGGAAGATCCCAGGTTTCTCTGGCCTCCCGCGGCGTCGGCGGCTGTGCAAGAGCATCATTAGAAAGCCTGCTAACGACCATTTCCACCAATCGTTGCTGGCTTCAGCGCAAAACCCCTGCATCACGGGCGGCTTTCTCGAACGCCAACCGGGCCATGTAACTAGGCACATCACCATTGACAGCTTCGAGACAGGCGGTCAAAGCCGCCTGATATGCGGGATCGGACTTGGATCCAGACCAATTGTTCTGCAAAACCGCTGCCGCTTGACTGGCCGATCCAACCAACAAGTGGTGGTATGCATCGGGCAGACAGATCACGACACTTTCATTCCAGGGTGCCGGTTGTTTGCCCCCTGCCCTCTCTATATCGCGTCCGTACCGTTCCTCGCGTTCCCAACGATCCTCTGCCATGACGTTCTCCTTCTCGAACGTCTCCAAATCGCCAAAACAGAATCGTGTTCCCGATATCGTTCAGCCGCCGGCTCTTGCACCAATAGCGCTGAAACAGGGGGCGCGCATATTCGCAGCGCGGTTACCGCCTTTGTCCGCCGACGTCGACATTGCTGTTATCTGCATCTCACTACGCGCGTGATCCCGCAATTGGCCCAGAGACACGTGACAAGATCGAGCCTTGCTATACTCAGATCTGCACCGGCTTGATCGTGCCGACCGATATCTCACCTTTCAACAGGCCGCGTACCAGTCCTGCTTTTGCATGTTCGACTTCGATGACCGTGTATAGTTTTTCGTCCCGAAAGGCGCTCGCATCCGAGGTGCTGACACCTTCGGCAGGGGCGGCGTCGACCTCCATATAGTCGAGTTCGCACGCGGACGCGACGATGCGGGCGTCCCCAGACGTGCGGGCAGCGACCATGACTTCGCCCTGGTTAAGTGCGCTCTGCCATCGAGGATCGGATTGTGCGGCGATCGGCACCAAGCGGTAGACGTTCAGTGTTTCAACACCAGAATCGCTCGAGGCTCGGCATGCGTCGGCAATTTGAGCCTTGCTTTCCACCGATCTGCCAAATTCCGTGTGGCTTTCGCCGGTGGACTTCGCCTCGTCACCATATTGCGCATTGTTTGACATCGTCATCTCTTTCGTCGTTGAGTCAGAAACATTAATTTGCACGGAAAGTTCCCTTCCCTCGAGTGGCCGGCCTGAGGGCCTTTCGCAAATCGGCGCGGCGGCAAGCGCGGCTCCGCCCGTCGCGACAGGGATCGGAAGAGTTGAGGATGTGTCCATGGCAAACACCGTTCACGGACGCTACATCGCTTAGCGCCTTCGAGAGGCGGGCAGCGGAAGAGTCAGGCTCAGAGCTAAGACCGCGACAGAGATGATGAAGGGTTAGGGTCGGCCATGATTGTCGTGGCGGCGTAGTCGAAGCGGCTGTCCGCGGGCAACAAGTGAAAAACCCGCGCCTCGGTCTCCGGTGGGAAGCTGCCGGCTGAGGAACATTTCGCAGGACCGGAAGTTTGCACGGCAGTAACAACAGAGCAGGCGTTAGTGCTTCAGCGGCGCGATCGCTCCTGCAGAAATGAGCCCGAGGCGAGGCCAAGATCATGACATATGTTGCATCCCCCAGAACCCAGAAAGGTACTGCGGAGCGGCTTGCGGACTGCTACCAGTGCGTTTCGTCCACACTTTCAACTCACGACCCGACAGGTGCTTTGCGAGATTTCGACACCGA
Source organism: Ensifer sp. Root278 (assembly GCF_001429285.1). Classification (GTDB taxonomy): domain Bacteria; phylum Pseudomonadota; class Alphaproteobacteria; order Rhizobiales; family Rhizobiaceae; genus Ensifer. The sequence goes on along the minus strand of NZ_LMJJ01000010.1, from coordinate 93,843 downwards.
TTTGATCACTGCCGCGGTCCAGGCCGGATGGGATGAAGACGAGATACGCGCGGCTTTAAACGGTATTCGGTCGGGCATTGCGGTCGCGAGCGCGAATGCAGAAGGGCCAGAACTTAGCCCGGACCCCAGGCAAACGCTGTCTTCCGATCCTGCCTCCACTGAAACAGTGAAGGGACCGGCGTTTGAGGGCCGCGAGTCAGCGCAGGGCTTGCAAGAGAGCGCTGAAAGAGAAGAGCGACGGATCGAATGCCAGAAAGGAAGTCCCTTGGCCAAGGGGGAAGAACGCTTCGAGGAACGATCGAGGAGCTCGGACGGCAGAAGCGCGGGAGAGAAACAAAATCCTGGAGGATGAAAATCTTACACCTCACCTGCCAAGCGATCGCCAAGACCCGCCTGAGGATAAATTCTCAGCGATGCTTTGGTTTCGGGTTTCGTGTCTAAAAGGAAGGCCGCTGACGGTCGCCGGCGAATACCGAAACTCGCGCCGTTCGAGTTCGCGCCACCACTGAGAGACTTGTTGGAACGCCCGCTGGTTGAGTTGGCTGTCCCGGCTGGCCAGACTATGTTCGACACGGCTGCGAGTTTGGAATGATATGACGGTGGACGTCCCGCTGTCCGAGATTACGTTCGCGCGCGGGCGAGGCGCCACCCGAGACGCGTGCCGCCCTCGATCCCTGAAAAGAGCCTCCGCCAAATTGGTCGGAGGCTCAGTCAGGACGGCTGATCGCCTAAGCGACATCCGCAGCCGGCGAGACTGCGGCAGACGATCGTTAATTAGAATATACTTATATTTCTCGTTAACAAGTCGGCACATCGGGTGACGCTCAGACAGGCTACAGCGCCCCATACTGGAGGTCGAAGGCCAAATTCGCGTTCAAGCGCGATTGAGTGGTAATCCCGTTCAATGATCCCCGAGTGCCTCTGCGCCGGAACCAAATCGCACCCACGGGGTTCGAGAGCCGGATCAATCCGATTTACAAGCAGAGGCCACGTTCATGAACCCCCATGACTATCGTTGCGGCGGCGCTGATGAGCGCTGTAACCGCCGCTGCGTTTGCGCAAACGACGCCTTCGACGAACGGAAACACGCCGGCAGCCACCACGCCCGACTCGCAAACACCCACTGCGCCCGTGGAGGGAGCTGACAGTTTCACCGAGCGGATAGAGGCCGCCGGCTACACCGATGTCACCGCACTCAAGCTCGATGACAAGGGTGTGTGGCAAGCAAACGCGAAGAAAGGACAGTAAGTCCGTGACCGTCGCCCTCGACCCAAGACAATGTGACAGCCCAATAAGGTAAAACCCAAAGCTAGGGAGACTGAAGATGAGAACCGTGACAGGTCTTTTTGACGATTATGAAACGGCGCGAGATGCGGTGCGTGATCTCGAGGCGGCGGGCATACCGCCCGATGATATCAGCATTATCGCCAACAACAGCGGCGATTGGTATTCCGACGATACCTCCGACGCCGCCGGAGGCGCCAGCGCCGGAGCGGGTCTTGGTGCCGCGGGAGGTGGCATTGTTGGACTTCTCACTGGACTTGGACTTATGGCCATCCCTGGGGTGGGACCGGTTGTCGCGGCCGGTTGGCTGGCAGCGACCGCCGCAGGCGCCGCGGCTGGCGCTGTTGCCGGCGGTGCGGCAGGTGGCATCATCGGCGGATTGACCGAAACCGGCGTGGATGAAGACGACGCGCACGTTTACGCCGAAGGCGTTCGGCGCGGCGGAACCCTGGTGACAGCGCGGGTCGAGCATGATCTCGTCGCCCAAGCCGAAACAATCTTGCAACAACGGGATCGGGTTGATCTCGCCGCTCGTCGCAGCGCTTACACTGAGGAGGGATGGTCGCATTTTGACGAGGACGCCGATCCTTACACCGTGGATCAGGTCGAACGCGAGCGCGAGCGGTATCGCAGCATGATGCCCTAACCGACTTTTGCGGCGAGCCGAGAGGGCCGCGGAGGCCACTCCGGCCGCAGCCGCCTTTTCCATGCCGTGCCGCCCGAGCCGACCTGTCAGATATCGTTCCAGATGTCCCGCGTCGCTTGCTTCTTGGTGGGCCGGCGCGGCTTCTAATGAACCGCCACTTGGCGAGGACTTTCTTTGGCGTCCGGTCTCAGCTTCTCTGGAAGTACATCTCGCGCAGACTTCCGGATAACGTCGATCGCCGCCTCCGTCGCGTGGCTGACAGCATTACCGGTAATCCCCAGTGCCCGTTTGCTACTGCGGGCGCCCTTGCCGGCCGCATCGGCTATGTCGCCTCGTTCCTCGACAGGCACTGCGGCCGCTGCGGCCACGGCGGCCGTCAGGACTTTGGCAGCACACCCCTACCGATATCGCTTGCCAGAAGCCCTTTTACGAGTCCCGTCTTCCGGATAGGTTTTGGGACTTCGTAGCCAGCAAGCTTCTTCGGGATCTTGCTCTTCTAAGCCATGACACCCTCCACGATGTGACCGCTGACAACCGGCAAATTGTAGTTTGGTTCCGCGAGAACACCGCTTCGGAACCGATGGCGCCGTCATCAGTTTGTCTTGCGCACTCGACAGGAGATACAAGCATGGCCAAAGACGACGATTTAAAAGCGGGCTCCACCGGCACACCCGATGAACCTCTCGCCGGCGTCCGTAAGGCTGCCCAAACAGCCACTGAAGCAGTGAGGCGAGAGACAAGCGCGGTAGCGACCGCAGCAGCAGAACATCCTCACACCGCCACCACTCTGGGAGTGCTTATTGGCGCCCTCGCCTTCACCATCGGCTATGTTTTGGGAAGGTCATCGGTCGATAGCGGGCGGGGCTACTGGCGATAAAAGAGGACCCGACCGGCGTGCGGCTTTGAATGATGTCACGGATGAAAACCCGTATCCTGGCGCGCAGGACCGCAGCCCAAGGCCCCGGGGCTGCGGTTTTGTTTGTCGGGATTTCGTGCGAACGACGGCTGAGCCAGCGGTCGAGCGAACGACTTGCAATGGAGACGACCGCGTGTTGCACCGTCGTCAGGGCGCCAGGCACTCTTCACAGATGCCACAGCCATCTGCATCCATGCTCGTGGCCGGGCGCTTCTTTCGACAACAGAGGCAGGTGACAATATCCGGCGCGCTCCAGTTGTAATGCTTGGGTGGTGTGATTTGAATTGTGGTGTCGGGAGCTACTTGTTTACCCAGTTGTTCCATCTGGAGGCTCCATGTCGAAGACGCCATTTTCGCTAGCGGGGGGTGCATGAACGGCATCCTACCTTTCCAACCCGGGTTCTAGATGGGCGCCAGGAGAACGGCGCCCAGTTCGTCGAGATCACCTATGCGGCATTTGATGCTTCGATTTGCGTCGGAGCTTGTGACTGTTCAAACACCGCAGCACTTTCGATCGCGATTTTGCGTGGCTTCATCTCCTCCGGGATTTCCCGCACGAGATCGATCTCCAGGAGACCGTTGTTCAGGTCAGCGCCGATCACCCGCACGTGGTCGGCAAGCTCGAACCGGTGCTCAAACGGTCGCCCGGCGATCCCGCGGTGCAAATAGGCTTCTGACGAGGATTCCTGCTTCTTGCCGACGACCGTCAGAAGGTTGGTTTGAAACGTGATGTCGAGATCGTCTCGCGTAAAACCGGCGACCGCAATCGAGATCCGATAGCTATCGTCACCGGTCTTGACGATGTCGTAGGGCGGCCAATCGCTCATCGAACGGGCCCGCTGGGCGTTTTCGAGCAGACTGAAGAGCCGGTCGAACCCGACGGTCGATCGGAAAAGCGGTGCGTAGTCGTAAGTTGTTGCCATAACCATATCCTCCTTGAGCAACATGGATATTGGAAGCGCCGAAAGACGACACTTCCAGCAAGTCCAGCCCTGATTCTAGCGGCTGGCGACAAGCGATTTGGTTTAGCAAAAGTTCAGTTTCAAGGGCTCGGAAAGAAAAAATGAGGGCGGCATAAGCGTCGCTCAAGACAGGCCGCTCAGCGGATGCACGCTGCTCCAGACAAGTGGCAGGGGCCCGTCAGATCGGTCAAGGGGCTTGGCACGGAACATTCATTGAGAGCGCTTGAACTCAAGAGGCTGCGAAATTAAATTTTTGACGGGCGCATCACGCGCCTTCCTTGTTGAAAACCCGCGAATTCAGTGAGGTAGAAATGCACACGAAGATGTTTGATTTACCTGCGTGAAAGGAAGGATCTGGTCCTCGAAATCACCAATCTCGACGACGCGATCGATTTCCTTGAGGAGTGGTCCAAAGGAGATCGCGACATCATCCACGACGCGACCCTGAAGACGTGCTATCTGGCCCATGACGGGCACAAGCCCGTTCGGGTGGCGCGAGACGCATTCCGCTCCTTCGCGAAGAAGAAGGGCATACTCGCGAAAGCTCCCGCGGTTCTGCCGTGGATGGTCAAGACCAAGTCCGGTGGCGGTAGGATTTCACCCTAAACTGACCATCAACAGTGAGAGGCTGCGCTTGCGGCCTCTCTGCCCCTCGTTCCCGACATTCTGCGACTTCGGACGCATGAAACGAGAACATCTCGCGATGTGCGCCGAACATGACCGCTCGAGACCAAGAAGCCGCCGCGCGCAATTAGCGCAAGCTTGGCGTAATGAGCGCGCAGAAGCGCACGGTCTGGAGCCGGATAGTTGAACTGACCCCAAAAAGTTGGATGCCACTTTTTGAGTTGATATGAAGGATTCGGAGAAGCAGAAGTTGGCGGCCGTGGAGGCCTACATCGAGGGCTGCCAAGGGCTGATCGATCCGAAGAGGCGCGGTTCGATCTACCTGAAGGCGATCTGGGCGTCCGTGCGTATATTTTGAACGCAACGCCTTTGCAGTGCCTACTGGCCTGCATCGACAATGACCGGTGTGTTGCGTTCACCTACATCAAGAAAAAGAGGGAATGCTGAAGGGCGCTGTCGGCACACCTCTTTTCAAATCCGGCATGATTTCCGGTATGAAAACTTTCCAAACCTTCGCGCCAGCGAAGATTGTCGGCCTCGACTGACGCGGCCGCGTTTCGCCCGACTTGAAAGGATACGAGTCGTCGTCCTGCGAAGGGTCGACTTTCCCCTCACCGAAAGTCCCGCGTCTTCACCTTGATCGCATCGAGATGCAGATAGGGATCCACGATGTCGCGAGGCCGCGGCCCTTTCGGCAGCCCGCGCGGATCGGGCGTCGGCGCCCCATGATGAAACTCGTCACCTCGCCCATGCGGAAGCGGAAAGCCGGCATCCCGATCGCCGACGCTGGCAAGCTCTGCGGATAGATCGGTCAGCCGATGGGCGACGAGATGCACCACCTCGCCTTCCCGCTGGATACGGCCATAGACGCCGAGCATGCCTGCACCAAGCACCACGCGGCGATACTTCTCGAAGGTCTTTGCCCAGATGACGAGGTTGGCAATGCCGGTCTCATCCTCGATGGTGATGAACATCACACCCTTGGCCGAGCCCGGCCGCTGGCGGACGAGCACCAAGCCCGCGGCTTCCAACCATTTTCCGTCGCGCGTCAGCATCGCGTCGCGGCAGGTGACGTTGCGACGTTTCGAAAGATCAGCGCGCAGGAACGAGAGCGGATGGTTGCGCAGCGTCAGCCCGACATGCCCATAGTCCTCCACCACCTCCGCACCCGAAGTCATGGGCCTCAGCGCCACAAAGGGTTCATCGAGTTCGGCAACAGTCCGGCTTTCACGGGCCGAAGCGGCGGCAAAGAGCGGCAGCGGCTCGTCGCGCAATGCCTTGATCGCCCATAGCGCCTCGCGCCGCGCAAGCCCCAGCGAAGGTTGGAAGGCGTCCGCTTCGGCAAGCTCGATGAGCGAGGCAGCCGGCACGCCTGCCCGGCGCCAGAGATCGTCGACGCTCTCGAAAGATCGTTCCTCGCGCGCGGCAACTATTGCCGCAGCATCGGTGTTCGCGAGCCCCTTGATCATGCGAAAGCCGAGACGAACGGCAAGACGGCTTTCATCGGCCGTTGCCTCGAGCGTGCAATCCCAGCGGCTGGCGTTCACACAAACCGGGCGGACTTCGACACTGTGGTCGCGCGCATCCCGCACGATCTGGGCCGGGGCATAAAATCCCATCGGCTGAGCGTTGAGGAGAGCCGCACAGAAGACGTCCGGATGCCAGCATTTCAGCCAGGAAGAAGCATAGGCAATCAGCGCAAAGGAGGCGGCGTGGCTTTCAGGAAAGCCGTAGCTTCCGAACCCTTCGAGCTGCTTGAAGGTCTTCACGGCAAAGTCCGGTTCATAGCCGTTTGCGACCATGCCCCGGACAAGCTTCTCGCCGAACTTCGAGACACCACCTGTATGCTTGAAGGTCGCCATGGCGCGCCTGAGCTGATCGGCTTCTCCGGGCGTGAAGCCGGCGCACTCGATCGCGACCCGCATCGCCTGTTCCTGGAAGAGCGGCACGCCGAGCGTCTTGCCAAGAACCTGCTCCAGTTCCGGCTTCGGATAGACAACCGCCTCTTTTCCCTCGCGCCGACGAAGATAGGGATGCACCATGTCGCCCTGGATCGGGCCGGGCCGCACGATCGCCACCTCGATAACGAGGTCATAGAAGGTGCGCGGCTTAATCCTCGGCAGCATCGACATCTGCGCGCGGCTCTCGATCTGGAAGGTGCCGAGCGTGTCGGCACGCCTGATCATCGCGTAGGTGCGCGGGTCTTCGGCCGGGATGCTCGCGAGATCGAGATTGATGCCCTTGTGCAGGGCGAGAAGATCAAAGCCGCGCTTCATGCAGGAGAGCATGCCGAGCGCCAGGCAATCGACCTTCATGAACTTGAGGATATCGATATCGTCCTTGTCCCATTCGATGACCTGACGGTCGGCCATGGCGGCCGGCTCGATCGGGACGAGTTCGTCGAGGCGGTCATGGGTCAAAACGAAGCCGCCCGGATGCTGCGACAGGTGGCGAGGTGCTCCCATCAGCTGCCGTGCCAGGTCCAGCGTCAGGCGCAATCGCCGGTCAGAAAGATTGAGATTGAGCTCCTCGGCATGTTTCTCGCCGACGTCCTCGCCCCAGCCCCAGACCTGTGACGACAGCATCTTCGTCATGTCCTCAGGCAGCCCAAGCGCCTTGCCGACATCCCGAATGGCGCCCTTCGACCGGTAGCGGATAACCGTCGAGCAAAGGGCCGCGTGATCGCGGCCATAGGTCTCGAACACCCATTGCATCACGATCTCGCGGCGCTCGTGCTCGAAGTCGACGTCGATGTCAGGCGGCTCGCGCCGCTCCTCGGAAACAAAGCGCTCGAAGAGAAGGTCGTTTATGTCAGGGTCGATCGAAGTAATGCCAAGCACATAGCAGACGGACGAATTGGCAGCCGATCCCCTGCCCTGGCAGAGAATGTCTCTTGAACGGGCAAAACGTACGATCGCGTTCACCGTCAGGAAGTAGGGCGCATATTGAAGCTTCTCGATTAGTCGAAGTTCGTGCTCGAGGTTCTTTCGGACCTTGGCCGGCAACCCTTCGGGATAGCGCCAGGCAGCGCCCTCCCAGGTGAGTTGCGCCAGCGTCTGTTGCGCCGTCAGCTCCGGGTTGGATCGCTCCTCTGGATATTGATAGGCGAGCTCGTCGAGCGAAAAGCGGCACCGCTCCATGATCTCGATGGTGCGGCCCAGGGCTTCGGGGTAGCGCGCAAAGAGGCGCGCCATTTCTTCGGGCGGCTTCAGGTAGCGGTCGGCGTGCCGCTCGCGGCGGAAACCGGCCTCGTCGATTGTGATGTTGTGTCGAATGCAGGTGACGACATCCTGCAGGATGCGGCGCTCGGGCACATGAAACAGCACATCATTGGTGACGACCGTCGGCACCCCGATCGAAATCGCCATGTTGGAAAGCTGGTGAAGCCGCAACTGGTCGTTCGGCCGGCGGCGCAGCGTCAGCGCCAAGTAAGAACGATCGCCAAACGCTTCCTTCAGACGCCGTAGGCGCAACGCGCAGTCCTCATCAGCAGCATCGGGAATGAGGACGGCGATCAGTCCTTCGCCATAGGCAACGAGATCGGACCAGTCGAGCCGGCATTTCGCCTTGCCGCGGCGCTTCTTGCCGAGCGACAGCAGCCGGCAAAGTCGCGCATAGGCCGGCCGGTCTGTCGGATAGACGAGCACCGAGAGGTCGCCTTCAAGATCGAGGCGGCAGCCGACGACCAGCCGAACGCCAGCATCCTTGGCCGCCTGATGGGCGCGCACGATGCCGGCAAGACTGTTGCGGTCGGCCACCGCCAGCGCCTCGATGCCGAGCGCTGCTGCGCATTGAAACAGCTCTTCACAGGAGGAAGCACCGCGCAGGAATGAGAAATGGGAGGTAGCCTGCAGCTCGGCATAGCGCGGCGTCGTCATCCGAAGATCCCGTGCAGGAACCATTGGTGGCTGCCGGTCTCGCTGTGTTCGCCGTCGCCTGCGCGATATATCCAGTAGCGCTCGCCGGCGTCGTCCTCGACCTGGAAATAGTCGCGCACGGCGACGAGCTCGGCGTCACGTTTCCACCACTCGCCGAAGACGCGCTCCGGCCCATCGGCGCGTCTCACCCGCCGGCGCACGCCGCGCCAGGTGAAGCTGACCGGCGGATGATCGGGAAGCAGCGCCATCGTCTCGATCGGTTCGGGATGGACAAGCAGGCGCACCGGCCTTGGCCAATGGCCGGGCCAGGTCTGGCCTTCGTCCGGCGCCATCGGCGCGATGCGGTTGATGGAGCGCTCGGGCACGTCGCTTGCAACCGGTGCAAAGCGATAGAGCCGACGTGCGCCGATACGGTTTCCCAAGATGTCGATCAGGCCGGAAACATCGGCGTCCGGCTCATCGACCAGCGAAGAGATGATCTGGCTCGCCACAAGCGGTTCGGCGTGGGTTGCCGTCAGCGACATGATCTCGATCCCGAAGCCAGGGTCGATCGTTTCGATCCGATCGGTAATAAGCCGCGTCAAGCGCTTGGCGTCGCGAACAGGGGTCGCGGTACCTGCGCGGATCGCCTGGTAGGTGTTGTCGACGCGATGGAAGAGAAGATCGACGCGACGCGCGCCAAGACCCTTTTCTTCCAGTACCCGACAGAGCATGAGCACCAGCTTGGCTGTATAGCGCGCGATGGTCTCGGCAGCCGCAATTGGTTCACCAAAGGAGCGGCGAACCTCGATGAGATCGGGCGTGCGCACCGGGTCGATCGGTTCGACAGTCTTTCCCAGGGCCTGGTCGAGACGACGGCCAAGCTCGGGTCCAAATCGGAGAGCAAGCGGCGCCCGCGGCACGCCGGCCACCTCGCCGATCGTGTTGAAGCCAAGCACGCGAAGGCCATGAACGATTGCCGGATCGAGGCGCAGCGCTGCGATCGGTAGGTTCTGGATGATGTCCTCCTGCGCGCACGGCGCGATGACAAGCGTCGGATGAGCGAGAAACCGGGCGCCGGCATGGGCCGCCCCCCACGTATCGGCAACGGCAGCCCGTGCTTCGATGCCGGATCCGAAGAATCGGTTGACCATGCCCGAAAGCATCAGGTCTTCGCCGCCATGCAGGTGATCGGCACCGGTCGTGTCGATCACCAAGCCGTCGGGCGGGTCGGCAGCGACGATCGGCGCGTAGCGCTGCAGCGCCCAGAGCGCCAGGCGTTCGAGCGCTTCTGCATCAGCCGCCGGATCGGCGTCCATGACGACAAGATTTGTGACGAGCGCCTGGGCCTTCGTGGCAGCCATGCCCGGCCTCAGGTTAGCGGCTATCGCCGCAGCATTCGCCGAGAGCACCACGCGCCGGCGTTTTTCGCGACCGACGAGGACGAGAGGCGTTTCAGCCGGTGGCGCTGCGTCGCCGAGCTTGCGCCTCAGGCGATCCGTGGACCAGCTCGGGAGGAAGAGCGATACGACCCTTGGCATCTGGGGCCTCCACTTCGAAATCTGCACTTTCGCCGGCGCGGCAGCGGATAAGTTCGACCAGCCAACGCGCGCGGCCGACGCCTGGAACCGGCAAGGGGGCCGACGGCAGGACGGACACCCGCCAGCGCGTGACCGATGCCGTCGGCTGCCCGAAATCCGAAGCCTCGGCCTGTCGTCGCCAGCGGCGGATCGCGATACCCATCGTGCCTGAGCTTTCGGCCGCAAGCTGCAAGCGGCGTGAAGAGGTCATCGAAAGGCGGGCGAGTTCGCCGACGACGGCCCCAAGTCCGCCGTGGCGAAGCCCTTCTTCCATGCAGGCGAGAAGCGCCTTTTCGTCGCCGGCCTCCACATAGATGACGCGGCTCGGCGAAAGACCTACTTGAGCCAGCGCCGGCGCGAAGAGATCCGGCCGCGTCACGCACCAGAGCACCTTGCCCTTCGAGCGGGCGGCAATGCCCGCCGAAAAGAGGGCGGCTGCAGCGCCGTCGATTGCACCGTTGCCGCCGCCGGCGACCTCATGCAACGAACCGAGTGTGAGCCCGCCGCCCGGCAAGCGCCGATCAATCTCGACGACACCAAACGGCAGGACCTGCCGTCCACGGCCGCTCGTGCCCTCGAGGCGCTGGATGCGCTCGCGAAGTGCTGAGACGACGATATTGTCGACTGGACGGGACATTTTGGAAGGAACAACTCCTCAGGGCTATGCATTAGCGCTTCCTGTTGATATGTTCTCTATTTGTTCCTATTTGGGTTGCGAGTCAACGAAGTTCAGAAAAGAGCCTGTTGATTGCGATCCGCACGGAGACGCGGCCTCGCGCAGACGGATGCGTCGGCCGCCGGGAACGGCGACAGAGGCGCGCGGGCGCTGGTATGAAGGACGATGAGAAAAGCGGAGGATCAGAGCCCGTGTGCAATCTCTACAACATCACGACGACACGCGATGCCGTGATCGCATTCACCAAAGCCTTCCGCCACAAGGCCGGCTGGAACCAGCCATCCTATGACGTTTATCCCGACTACCAGGCGCCGGTTGTTCGCATCGGCGACGACGGTCAACGCGAGATCACGCGTGTCACCTGGGGCATGCCCTCGCCGCCGGCTTTCGTGAAGAACTACGATCCAGGCGTCACCAACATCCGAAACGTCACCTCTCCGCACTGGAGACGCTGGCTCGGGCCGACCAGTCGCTGCGTCGTACCCTTCACCTCCTTTGCCGAGCCGGATCCGGCAAGCTTAGTTCCCGGCGGGAAAATCCCGAACGCCTGGTTTGCCGGCAACAAAGAGCGGCCGCTGATGTTCTTCGCCGGCTTCTGGACACCGTGGAAGGGTGTCAGGCGCGTGCGCTATGGTGAGCGCGAATATGAGCTTTTCGGCTTCCTCACCACATCCCCGAACGAGATCGTCGCGCCGATCCATCAAAAGGCCATGCCGGTGATCCTGACCACACCTGAAGAGGTCGACCTGTGGCTCACCGGATCCTGGGATGAGGTGAAGCACCTGCAGCGGCCGCTTCCGGGCAACATGCTTGTTGTCGTCGAGCCGCCTGCGCCATCGCCGGGCGAGGAACTATTGCTGTGAGCCAGCCGTGACAGATACTTTCAGGCAGCCGCGCAAGATCATCCATGTCGATATGGATGCCTTCTACGCCTCGGTGGAGCAGCGGGACAATCCCGAGCTTCGCGGGCTTCCGATCGCCGTCGGCTTTGGCGAGGCCCGCGGAGTGGTGGCAGCCGCGAGCTATGAGGCGCGCAAGTACGGCGTCCATTCGGCCATGCCGTCCGTCACGGCCAAGCGGAAATGCCCGGATCTGGTTTTCGTGAGGCCGCGGTTCGATGCTTACCGCGCAGTCTCACAGCAGATCCACGCGGTCTTTGCCGAATACACACCATTGATCGAACCGCTCTCGCTCGACGAGGCCTATCTGGATGTTACCGAGAACCTCAAGGGAATGGAGGTTGCGACCGAGATCGCCGAGGAGATCCGCGCAAAGATCAGGGCAAGGACAGGCTTGACCGCTTCGGCCGGCGTTTCCTACAACAAGTTCCTTGCCAAGATGGCTTCCGACCAGAGGAAGCCGGACGGCCTCTTCGTCATCACCCCGAAGAACGGTCCGGCTTTCGTCGAGGCGCTGCCCGTCAAGAAATTCCATGGCGTCGGCCCGGCAACCGCCGAGCGCATGCACAAGCTCGGCATCGAAACGGGCGCCGATCTGAAGGCTCACGATATCGCCTTCCTGCAGCAACACTTCGGAAAATCAGGGCCTTACTTCTACTGGATCGCCCGCGGTATCGACGAGCGCCAGGTGAAGGCCGACCGGGTGCGCAAGTCCATCGGTGCGGAAGACACGTTCTTAGTGGACGTCCACGATTTTGAAACCGCGCGAGCCGGTCTCGAACCGCTGATCGAAAAGGTCTGGCGCTATTGCGAGGCGAGCGGCATTCGCGCCAAGACCGCTACGCTCAAGGTAAAGTGGGCGGATTTCACGCAGATCACGCGAAGCAAGACAACTGCAGCACCGATCGCGAGTGCCGCCGAGCTTGCCGCGGTCATGACGATGCTGTTGTCTCCGCTCTTCCCTGCTCCGAAAGGCATCCGGTTGCTGGGCGTGACCCTGTCGTCGCTTGAACCAGCCAAACTCGAAAGCGCGCCGCAGTTCTCATTAGCGCTTTGAGGAAGACGCAAAAGGCCGGCCGCGCCAGAGACCACGGGGCCTGACATGCTTGCGGACTCTCAGCGAACCATCAGCTACCGGACACCATGAGCGGTATGGGCAACGCCGTCTCAGCCTCGTCGAGGATTTCGAAGGTGTATTTGCTCGATGCATCGACCCCCACCGAGTAGCAGAGGCGATCCTGCACGTGGTTGTTCTCGTCGAAGGTCAGCACTTTCGGCTTTAAGGAAGTAAGCCGGCTTTCGTCGAGGTAGACCGAGTTGCATATGATGATCTGGTCGCCGGGCTGGCAGGTCCTTGCGGCCGCACCATTGAGGATGCAGCACCTGGATCCGCGCTCACCGAGGATGACGTAAGTGGAGATGCGCGCGCCGGAATTCTTGTTCCAGATCTCGACGAACTCCATCGGCAAGATGCCGGCCTCCTCACAGTGGTCCGGGTCAAGAGTTATCGACCCATGATAGTTGAGGTTCGCCTCGGTGACATAAATGCCATGGAGCTTCCCTGCGACCAGCTTTCTCATGCTTTTTCACGCCTCGCGGTTGATCAGGTTCCTCGCGCCTTGGCGCTGCCGACCGACGCGGAGATCTTCGCGCTCCGACAATCGCCAAGCGGAAATTGAAAAGAAAGCCCCGCCGGGGAAGGCGGGGCAAGGTTCGCACCCAGATGGCTCTCTGAACGCGGGGAAGAAAAACTCCATCGGCCGAGCCGATGCACTCAGATACGAACAAAGGTCCCCGCAAGGAAGGTCGCTTTCGGCAATTCCGGTACGGTTTTGCTAATATATCAACCTGCTCAAATGACGACCCCGGATCTCGTGACACTCGGTGCCCGCCACAAAAGCGCCGAGTATTCCTGATCGCTGCTTACCTGCATCCGGAGGCGGTTTGCGCGGCAGCGATCAGACAAGCTCCATCGTCCTTCCGTAGTCCGCCGCGGACATCTCGCGATAGCCCATGGCCGGAGGCCGGCACTAGGTTCCCTCACCGCGTTCTCGCAATCCGTACGGCGAATGTACTAGGCCTGTCCCCCGAGATGACTACTGTATCAACGTTGAAGGATGGGGCTTGTCGCTATATAATTTCATTTCTAATTTATGTTAATTTTTCAATCCGTTAACCTGCGGAAGGAGGACATTATGCGCCTTCCTGAGATACCTTGGGCGGTCCCGTTATCTGTTCGTTTGCAGTCAGGATCGAACCGCATTTTCGCATCGGTCTACGACGCGCTGGATTTTCTGGAACATGAATGGCCGATACGGCACGGACAAGGCTATGAACGAGCCATGATAACGTGCCGCTGTGCGTTGAATCGCTCCGTTCCAGCAGCGGTCGCCCGAGATGCCTTCATCGGTGCGTGTTTGGAGGCTGGCATGGCAACGTCAGCGGTTGCTGCCCACTACCATGCGCGCTCGGGACCCCACGGCAACAAGCCATTGACCTGACAACGCCAATTTGCGCACGAAAACCGCATCGCACCGACAAGCAGGAAAGTCGGGTTCCAAGTCATCGAGACCTGGCATTGGAGTTCGTTGCACCACATAGCCGCTCTGCCCCGGTTACTCAGCTACTGGAAACCTTGTTCCCGTGGCGAGCCATCTCGGTGAAGAAAGAGGGTCTGGACGAGTGCCTCGCGAGTTTTCCTGGTTCCAAGGCGCGCTGCGCATCGTGGAACATGTCGCTGGCAGCCTCGTTCTTCTTCAGTACGAATGGGAAGAGCGATGTGGCGACGAAACGACTATGGTTCACCTGAAGAACGAGCATCCGGGATGTTTCCTGTTTGGCTCATCCTGTTCGGGCTTTGTGCTGTTCTGGTTTATTTGGCCGTGGGCGGAGCGCTCCTGGGAGATGGCGCCCCGCAAGCTGTCTTCCTGCCACCCGTTGCTGGTGACTAGTCTCCAACAACGGCGGACGGTCGGGATCGAGTAGTCCGATGGGAGGCGACACACATGTCGATAACGGTCCTGATAGCAGCCGCGTGTGTGACATTTGGCGTCGTATGTATGGCATGGGCGGCGCTTGGCCGACGCCCTCTCAGCGATCCACAGGACACAAAGCCGACACTTGAACCCAAAGGGCAGGGTTTGCGCTTTCTCGGCTTGCCCAGAAACGCGCTCGGCCTCGGCCTGATCTTGATCGGGTTGGCGTTGTTTGTTGTGTACGCATGGACAGATTGAATTTCGGCCGAGGATCCCTTCCTGCTTGGCCATAACCGCCTCACCCAATGTTCGCGCGCATTGCTAACCTGTTTTTGGACAGGAGATCTGCATCCAATTCTTCATGGTCTGATGCGAACCCCGACGTCACGGCGAAGAATCCGGCCTTTATTCCGCCCGTTTCTTCATACTCTTTTAAGGAATACATTCCTTTTGCGGAGAGCTGACCATGGCGACCGGCGCATCCCAACGTTTGCACGACGGGGTCGCTGCCGTCGAGACGATGACGCGGTTTGCCGTAGCGGTTCTTGCCCTTGCCTCAGGCGTCTACACATACCTCGGTGTACGCAGCATCCTGGATGGCTCGCCGACTGCGGTGTTCTTTGCTGCGGTCATCTACTCGGCTTCTGTCTCGGTCGGAATCTACGCCTTTTGGTCCTATATGGCCCGCTTCTATCCGCATATCACCACCCATAGGGGCCGCGCCTCCATGCTCGGCGTCATGGCGCTTGGCGCGGCCATGATCCTGGCTATGTCTAGCTGGCTGAATGCGGCGGCGCTCGCGGGTTCTGCCGCGCTCGAGCAGCATCTTGCAGAAACCGTTGAAGACTATACGGCAGACCTTGACCAGGCCCACCAGAACGCGCTGGCCGCCCAAAGCCTTTTGCCCGACATCCAGCGCGCATCCGAACGGTTTGCTCAGCTTGCTCAATCTGAACGGCAATCGGGCGCCCTCACCGGCACAACAGGTTCAGGAAGCGTCGTGCAGCTGCTGTCTCAAATGTCAGCACAGATGAAAGATCTCGAAAGCGGGATCAACGCCTCACGCGAACAGGTGACGACCTTGTTCAATCAAGGACAAAAGCGGCTGGAGGCTATGCGCACCCTGGTCTCCGCGCCCGGTGCAATCGAGCCGCGCGCCGATCAATTCTCCTCGGAAGTCGTAGCGCTCACAGGCGTCATAGCCTCGCTCGGGCAGACGTCCATCGCACCTTCGATCCGTCGCGCGGCCGACGATCTTTCTCTCGGCTTTATTGCTCCGGTTGCTGACGGTGGTGATGCAGACCTTGTCGACCGTCAGGACAGAGTAATGGCAACCGTGCGCGCTTCAGTGGCGGCTCAGTCGAAGGTGCTTTCTGAGGCTGCCGACGAGATCCTTGCGCGCACACCGGTTAAGGAACACCGGTTCGTGCCATTGTCATCTGCAGAAGCGGTGTTGCGCTACGCCGCCGACTTCATTCCCGCCTGGGCAGGCGCCGTCTCCATCGATCTCCTGCCCGGCGTCTTGGTCTTCATTCTGGCCGTCGTCCATGGCGCAATCCGCAAACAGGAGGAAAGCATGCCGTTTGCGGAGCGCATCACGGCGGCCGAACTCTTGCAGGCTTTGGAAGTGCGGCATGCCTTGACGAATAACGGGGTAAACCTCGAACAGGCCGTTGCGGAGCCGGAACCGGAGAAAGGGCTAGAGGAACCAAACAACATCACCAGTCTCGATCCACGAACACGTCCGAAGGATCGATCGAATGAGGATCGATGAACCGATCAGGATGCTGAGCCGCCTGGACGATGGCGCCTTAATGCGGGGGGCCTTCCTGCTGCTATTGGCGTTGACGACGGTCTTTCTCCTTATCGATGTTCGCGAAATCGCAACGAAGAGACAGCTGCCAACCTTCGATCCATCCCACCCGATGCCCTTCTTACCACCTGCCGGAACCAAGGCGGATCCGGACCGGCCTACGGTAAACCCGGCAAGCCCAATCGAAGATCTAGCCAAGCCCATGACGTTCAATCTTGGTCCAGGGGGCTCCTTGCTTGCTGAAGGAACGCTCGACCTAGGCGCAGCCTTGCGATTTGCTCGCGAGGTCGAACAACGCGGCGAATATATCAAAACCGTAGAGCTCAACTCGCCGGGGGGCTCGGTAGACGACGCATTGGCGATCTCCAGGCTGATCCGAGAAAAGCGGCTGAACACCAAAGTGGCATCGAGAGCACTGTGCGCATCCTCATGCCCGATTATCCTGTCAGGCGGAGTCGAGCGCCTTGCGGAATCCGACGCGGTCGTCGGCGTGCATCAGCTCTTCAGCGACAGCAATGATCGGCCGACGCCACAGGAAGCCATGTCGGCAGCCCAGTCCGCCACTGCCCGGATCGCGCGCCATCTCGACGCGATGGGTATTTCTGCCGGCCTTTGGTTCCACGCTTTGGAAACCCCTCCGGATCATCTCTATTATTTGACGGCGCAGGAAATGGCCGATTTTCGGCTCACGACAAAGGCCGCGGCTCGCGCCAAGAAAAAGAACTAGGTCGACGCAAGCGATCCAAGAGGGCGTTCGGCCAGGCTCCGCCAGCAACGACGGGTTCTCTCGTCCGGTCTTTCGAGGTCAAAGTGGCTCTCAAAAGCATCAGGTTTCGGCGCGCTCGGTGCGGCTCAGGAGCGCGATGGTGGAACAACGGTCATCCTCCTCGGTTGAATGGAACCAGAGGAGGGCCAGGCCATGACGGATCAGACACATGATGAAAGCGTTGCCCAAGCATCGCAGTTAGCCGACACGCCAAGCGACGAGAGTGATCGTGCGACATCAGGCAGCGCTGACGTCCGATCCTACTATCCTACTCGAGAGGCGCAGCTAGAGGCTTTGCGAACAGACGTGATCCGGCTTAGCACGGAACTCGCAGCCATCGCGGCCGGAACCTCGAGGCTGGCCGTGCTTGAGGCGAACGTCGTCGTCCAAGCGGTAGAAAACAAGCTCAGACGCCACATCGTTCCGGCAATCGTTGTGGCTGGCGTCGTGGGGTACCTCTGGACCGCGCTCGCGCGGCCTCGCTGAGCCCTTGGGGTCCGACGGCACTGGCCACGACGTTTTCGCCGCATCCACTTCGCGTGGCGCGCATTAGAAAGGAAAAGCGAGAGGAACCTTCGATGGTCCTGAAATTTACCGATCGTCAAATCGCCGTCAGCATTTGTGCGATCGCGGTGATCGCACTTTGCCTCAACCGATCAAACGGGCGAACTCTGCGCGCCAGGCAGGACGAGCCTCTCTATCCTCTGAGTGAAGATACAGACCAAAGTCGCGGCCGCAGCGCCGATGTTCCCGAGGACATCCCTCGAAAGGGGCTCTATGACGTGCTTTGGCGCGTCGTACACGAAGTGTCCGGTGACCGGGTCGCGCTCGTCGCGGCTGGAGTCACGTTTTATCTGCTTCTTGCGCTGTTTCCAGCATTGGGCGCGATCGTGGCCCTTTACGGACTGCTCGCCGATCCCGTCGATATTGCGGAGCACTTGAGAACGCTCGCTTACGTCCTCCCCCCGGGGGCCTTCGACATTCTCGCCACCCAGGTTCGCGCACTCGTGCAGATACGTGACGCGACCTTGAGCCTTGCTTTTTTCATCGGCTTCGCCATTGCCCTTTTGAGTGCCCGAAACGGTACGCTCGCGCTGTTCGACGCAATGAATGTTGCGTACCAGGAAGTCGAAAAGCGAGGATTTGTCAGACTCAACCTCATTGCCATCGTCTTTACGCTCTGCGCCATGATCGCCCTCATCCTGATGATAGTCATCACCGCCGCGCTATCCACACTGCTTCGAGTTGCGTTCCTTGATCCAACGAACGAAACCGTGGTCCTCCTGGCTGGCTGGTCCCTTGTGGTCGTCGCCGCATTGACGGGAGCGGCGGTGGTATATCGTGTCGGTCCCAGTCGCCAGCCGGCGAAACTCCGCTGGTTGACGTGGGGATCGGTCTTCGCAACATCCGCGTGGATTGTGATGTCTCTGGGCTATGCCTGGTATCTCAACAACCTTGCTAACTACGCAGCCAGTTACGGTGCGTTGGGCGGCCTTGTCGGGTTCCTCATATGGCTCTGGTTGTCAGTGACCCTGCTGATCGTGGGTGCGGAGCTCAATGCTGAACTTGAGCATCAAACCGCAAAGGACTCAACTACCGGCAGGCCGCTTCCCATGGGCCTTCGTGGAGCCCATATGGCCGACACTATCGGCAAAGCGGCAAGATGATGGCGTGTGCGCTGCGGATGTCTCCGTCCTTCGAACTTCGGGGACGAGTCCTGAGGCTCGGGACGGTGGACGGGCCGTGGGTTTGCAAAAACACCAGCGCCCGGCTTTCGCTAGCCGGTCGAACTGCGAGCATCCGACCTCGATAGGCCCCACACCGAGCGGGGACACCGATGACAACAGTGGGGCCCAGAGGCGCCTCGATCGATCGGGTCGAGGATCGAGAGCATCCCCAAACCTAGGCGCGGCGGAACAGGTTCTTCCATGGGACTTCAGTCCCAGACGAGAACATTCCGGGACGGTGGCCGTTCCGAGAGCGGTACGTTTTCCTCTAACGAAGTCCATCGAGGCACTCGCTTGGCCCCATCGTCGTCCTTGTGGGCCGGTCCACTCCCTGCCAGCAGGAACCTTTGCGTCGGAGGTGCGTTTTTGGCGTGTCGTGATCCCACCCCCGCTCGCGATCATGGCAGACTTCACCAAATCCCCCGAGTGAAGTCCGAAGGTAGCCTCTGGCCTCGTCACCCCGGCGGGCCATTTCTTTTCATGCCCTGGCCCCTAGACTGGTGCGCCGGGCACCAGCAACGGCGCAAGCCGCCGGCAATTAGCAGCCGGGCCCATTGATCTTTGATTCGCGCGATTAACCCAAAAAGGTACAATCCTGCAGTGTCCCGCCTGGACGGCTTAGCGAGCGAGTTTGGCCGCTCGCCCTAACTTGGAGGGTTAAAATGCTATCAGCCTACTCTCGAATGCTGCTTCCTGGCGACCTTGAAAAGTTGCAGGCCGTGTTTGATGAGGTTCTCAGAGAATACAGACTTCCGGCTGATTGCGAGGATGCGCAGTTTCTCGCGTCGCGGCTGATCCAACTGTATCAAGACGTTTGCGACCCCGCCTCGCTTCGAGCGAAGATGGGATCCAGCCCGCCGCCGGCCTAGACGCCACATCCGGAACCTTTTTTGACGATGCGCGTTCATTGCGTGCCTACGATCCACTACCCCCGGATCTAGGCTGAGGCTCCATCCACTATGCCCAGAATGGAGCCCATTGGCACTACTCCGTGCCGAGGCCCCGCTCTCCCCGGACGGGGCCGTTTCTTTTTCCGCATGGGAACCACTTTTAGAGACTGTGGTTTGAGGACCGGCGATGATCCTCCCCCAAGGATCCAGCCGGGCTTCATGGGGTAATCCCTTTCCCCGCGTAGGAGCCCATCAATGCCATGATGCAGCCTCGTTGGCCCCGACACCCCGTCGGGGCCATTTCTCTTCGAGGAACATGCGCGTTGGGCTCGCCAATGATCCAAAGTCCTTCGGATCAAGGTAGAACTCCGAGGTTCAAGCGGAGGTGGGGCTATTCTATTGCAACTTAGGGAACACGCCCTGGCGCTCTGCCGCCATGCAGAAGAGGGCACCAGCTTCGCCGCTCAAGCAGCATTCTGGTGCGGAACAAATGCATTCGCCTCGCCGTTGGACTTTGGAACGGCAGCAGGCAGGCGCAGAAGTAGATCAGGAAGAATTCCGATGGCCCGCAGGATCAAAGATGAGAAGGTACAGAAAATTAACCTCATGTTGAGCCAGGCCGTTACGGCAATGCGCGTTAACGAAAGATTGCTTTGCGAATTGTTGCGGTGGGCTGCCGACCAATGCGATGATCCAAACCGGTTCATCCATGACCTCGTGGAGAAAGTTAGAAACGATCTGACACGTGCCGGCACGGACGACAGTATGACGTCTTTGATCACCACTCACGAAGCGCTCGAATACCTCGATCATCTCGCCACGGAGATCCAGGAGATTCGGGCGAAGGGCTCTCCAGCCGGAAATGCCGGCGAGGGCAGCGATATATCCCAACTATCCACATTCCAGTTCCATGACTTGCGCGGTCATGCCCCTGACACATGAGGCGGCGTGCCAACGCTCTTAACCGGCCTGTCGATGGCTGGCAGCACCGACCTGGTGCCGTTCGGTTTCACACAAGTCATCACCTATGCGCTGTCGGTCGCAGCGATTGTGATCACCAGCGTCGTTTTGATCCAAGGCTATCGCGATACGGCGGCAATCCACAAACACAGAAAGCGGTACCGATGGACCTTCCGCACGCCTTCGCGTCCAGAACTTGCTTCGTGGCCTGTGGCGACTCCCTCGCCGGCCTTCTGGCGGGCCTCGTTCGGAAAAGACATCGTCTGCCCGCGCCATCTAACCCGCGTAGGGGGCGAAATAGGTCGCGCCGGCCGCAACACGCACGGCTGCTCGGAACTTACACGTTCTCTGGGGATTGGGGAGAACGTCCAGAATTCGTTTCACTCATTCTCAAGGAATATGGAGATGGCCAGATCTGCCAGGCAATCATCGGGCAAGCCCGCGACGATCCATGATCAAAAGCTCGCACGCGGAAACGGCGGCGAACTCCATCAGTTCGCCGATGGCGACGCGGAGATCCTGACGACAGCGCAGGGCGGACCGGTTTCCGATGACCAGAATACGTTAAAAATCGGCGAGCGCGGACCGGCGCTTATCGAGGATTTTCATTTCCGCGAGAAGATTTTCCATTTCGATCACGAACGCATTCCCGAGCGCGTCGTGCATGCGCGCGGTTACGGCGCCCACGGATACTTCGAGACCTATGAATCGCTAGCGGCTCACACCCGCGCCGACATCTTCCAACGCGCCGGAGAGAAGACGCCGGTCTTTGTGCGATTTTCGACGGTCGCAGGATCCAAAGGCTCGTTCGATCTCGCGCGCGACGTGCGCGGCTTTGCAGTTAAATTCTATACGAAGGAAGGCAACTGGGACCTCGTCGGCAACAATATCCCAGTCTTTTTCATTCAGGATGCAATCAAATTTCCCGACGTCATCCACTCGGTGAAGCCAGAGCCTGACCGCGCCTTTCCGCAGGCGCAATCGGCCCATGACAATTTCTGGGATTTCATTTCGCTGACGCCGGAATCAATGCACATGATCATGTGGGTGATGTCGGACCGCGCCATCCCCCGTTCCTTCCGTTTCATGCAGGGGTTTGGGGTTCATACCTTCCGGCTGGTCAACGCGAAGGACGAGTCAACCTTCGTCAAGTTCATTTGGAAGCCGAAACTCGGCATGCAGTCGGTCGTCTGGAATGAAGCGGTCAAGATCAATGGGGCTGATCCGGATTTCCATCGACGCGACTTATGGAATGCGATCCGCTCCGGCGATTTCCCAGAATGGGAGTTGAACCTTCAGCTGTTCGACCAGAATTTTGCCGATAACTTCGACTTCGACGTGCTCGATCCGACCAAGATCATCCCCGAGGAGATTGTTGAGCCGCTACCAGTCGGCCGGCTAGTGCTCGACCGGATGCCCGACAATTTCTTTGCCGAGACCGAGCAGGTGGCGTTCATGACACAAAACGTACCGCCCGGCATAGACTTCTCAAACGACCCGCTGCTCCAGGGCCGCAACTTTTCCTACCTCGACACGCAGCTTAAGCGTCTCGGCGGCCCGAACTTTACTCATATCCCGATCAACGCGCCGAAGTGTCCGTTCCACCATTTCCAGCAGGACGGCCACATGGCCACGCGCAATCCCGTGGGACGGGTCAATTACCAGCCGAACTCGTGGGGCGAGGGCCCGCGAGAAAGTCCACAACAGGGATTCCCGACATTCGCGAAGTTAGAGGAAGGCCAGAAGGCCCGGCTCCGTCCCCAAAGCTTCGCCGACCATTATAGCCAAGCGCGGCAGTTCTTCATCAGTCAGACCGCAACGGAACAACGCCATATTGTGACGGCGCTTACGTTCGAGCTGAGCAAATGCGAGAATCCGGTAATTCGCGAGCGTATGGTCGCCCATCTCCTCAATATCGATGAAACGCTCGGCACGACGGTCGCGGGCAAGCTTGGTATCAAGAAGCTTCCTAAGCCTGCCGATGCGGCAGTGCCGCCTCGCGACGACCTGCCGGCATCTCCGGCCCTCAGTATCATTGGGAACGGGCCCAAGAGCTTCGCCGGGCGGAAAGTGGGCGTGCTGGTCACTGCCGGCGCAGACGCGGCACTTCTTAAGAAACTGCAGTCGGCGATCGAAAAGGAGGGCGCCGTCATGGAGGTGGTCGCACCGAAGGTTGGGGGCGTAGAAGCAGCGGATGGCAGCTGGATAGAGGGCAAACACATGGTCGACGGCGGACCGTCCGTCCTCTTCGACGCAATAGCACTGATCCTTTCCGAGAACGGCGCTGAGCGGCTGACAAAAGAAGCCGCGGCTCACGATTTCGTTTCCGACGCCTTCGCCCACTGCAAGTTCATAGCATTCTCGCCCCAGGCGCTTCCGCTCCTGAAACACGTAGGCGTCGACCCGGAACTGGACGAGGGAGTGATTGCACTCAGCGATCCGAAAGCAGTTCATTCATTCATTCAGGCCTGTCGCGAGCTCCGGCTCTGGGGCCGAGAGACAGCGGTCAAGCTTTAACCGAAACCAACAACGAGAGCTTCTTATGTGATCAATACGGAAACCTCTGTGCCTCACAATAGATCGTGCGACGCACGCGACGAACTGCCGGATGGCTATGGTACCGAGATTTCGGTCTCGGTGGTGAGCAGGGGAAACCGATCTCGGTTGCCACTCTCACATTTAGCAACCGTTGGCTTGGTTGATGCATTTTCTGAGCACCCCGTTCCGGGTCGCCACCT
Source organism: Ensifer sp. Root278 (assembly GCF_001429285.1). Lineage (GTDB taxonomy): Bacteria > Pseudomonadota > Alphaproteobacteria > Rhizobiales > Rhizobiaceae > Ensifer. The sequence continues at coordinate 70,530 of NZ_LMJJ01000010.1, read as the reverse complement.
GCAAATTTAAGCATCTCCCATTGAAACATTGCGCCGCAGCATTATCTTGTGCAGTGCAGCAATATATTCCTGAAGCTACCTGAGGCCGCTATGATCGCCATCCTGGCCGTTACGGCCTGGAGATTTTGTCATGCGCTCGCTGGCCAACACCCTCGCCTTGCTCAAGCAGTTCCGCACAAATCCAGCTGCCCCTCGGGGTGAAAGCCTCCTGGCTCCATTCGAAGCCTTTGGATCGAACCCCGGCGAGCTTGAGGCAAGAGTTCACGTGCCATCCACGGTGGTTCCGCGGCCGGCGCTTGTCGTGGTGTTGCACGGCTGCACCCAGACGGCGGCGACATATGATACTGGATCTGGATGGAGCAAATTGGCCGACGATCACGGCTTTGTCGTTTTGTTTCCTCAGCAGACCCGCAGCAACAACGCCAATCTCTGCTTCAATTGGTTCCAGCCGAACGATATCGCGCGCGGCCGAGGCGAGGCCCTTTCAATCTACCAGATGATCGTGACCGCCGAAGCGCGCTACGGCATCGATGCCAGCCGGGTCTATATCACCGGCCTGTCGGCAGGCGGCGCTATGGCGAATGTGATGCTGGCGACCTATCCCGAAGTCTTTGCCGGCGGGGCAATCATAGCGGGCCTTCCCTATGGAACTGCATACACGATACCCCAGGCGTTCGACCGTATGCGGGCGCACGGTATGCCCGACGGAAAGTCGCTTCAAAACCTGCTTCGATCTGCGTCCAAATCAAAGGGTCCCTGGCCTTCAATATCGGTCTGGCAGGGAACCCAAGACACTACCGTCAACTCCGCCAACGCAGACGCGATTGTCGAGCAATGGCAGGGCATTCACCAGACAAGAGCGTCCCCTCGGGCAGACCAACCAAGGTCACGGCTTGAACGCCTGGTCTGGGTCGATGCTGACGGGACGGAACGCCTTCAGCTCTATCGCGTCAAGGGCATGGGCCACGGCACGCCAATCGACGTCAAAAGCGGTTACGGGCGGGCGGGGCCATATATGCTCGACGTTGGCATTTCGTCGACCGAGGAAATTGCGCGGTCATTCGGAATTTTAGCACCGGCTTTGAACCACGCACCGCATGGCGCCAACATTGACGTCCCTGCGCCCATCTCAAGCAGCAATGGTGACAGCCCGCGTCAAGCAGGACCGACGGACGGCATTCGGCGGACCATCGAGGACGCGCTGCGTGCGGCGGGACTGATGCGCTAGCCGCACCCGCATCCCTCCCCGAAAGGGTATTCGGGTGAACGCGGGCGGGCCGGGTCCGCCCCAGCGACAAGGAGGCGCAGGATGATCGAAGTTCGGTGCCAACGTGCCGATGAAACGTCCAGCCCAGCCCGAGGAGATTACTCCTGCCTACGTCTTTTTTGGCTCTCCCATGCTCCAGCTGCATCACCGGTGAGATTTTGGCGATCATCGGTGGTTGGGTCCCACCTTAGCTTGCCCCGTTTGATCCGGGATGCTCTTCGTAGAAGAGCTCCTAGTTGCCGCAGGCTTTAACCGGACTTTCTCGCCGGCGTTCCGCTGGTTGATGCCATAAATCTCCCCAAGTACCGCTGAAGCCAAAAAAAAAACGGTCCGCATACGGCCCAGGCGACAACCAGGAAGACCGCGGCGACAAAGGTACCTGGTTTGCCGGAGAGTAGGCTACCGTCGTTGCAAACGTGGAAAAGAAGATGCTGTTTTCGCTCACCTTGTCCTCGCTCGCCACGCTGAACCTGGGGCATAACCCGCAGACGATCTCGACGATGCCGTTGGATGTCGGCTCTCCGCCTACATGGCTACCTATGCACCTCGTGAGCTCTTCACTGCAAGGCGCCGCGTCGCACCTAACCTTGGAACACAATTCGGACTCCACAATGCAGAAGCGGAATGGTGTAGGTTGATCGAGTTGTAGCGCTTCGCCGCGTTGAGCCAGCACCGGACTTGCGTCCTTGACGATTTCACTAGCGGGCTCGCGGGTGAAATCATAGCTAGGACAAGATCGGTTTTTGCCATGTCGTGGCATCCCGGCAAACACCCAAGATCAGGACAATGAATTTGTGATGGGAACAAACCTGCCATCCAGCGATTTTGCGTTTGCAAACCAACAGGTGGATAATGGCTAGTAATACACAGCAATCGATCGAAGATCAGATCGCCGACTTGCGTTCCCAGATCGAAGAGGTGAGGCAAGCTTTCAGTGCGCGAGTCAGCTCAGCGACCGAGGAGGCATCAGAACTCGCCAGGAGCGCAGTCCAAACGGTCCGCAAGCAGGGACAAGGGGCGATAGGGGCCGCGCGCGACAATCCCGGTACGGCAACGGCAATTGTAAGTACCGCCGGCTTGCTCGGATTCGGCATAGGCCTGTACTTGGGGCTTTCTACGGCGAGCCGGCTTCGGATGTGATGGCAGTTATCGCATCATTCGGCTCCAAGGCTTCCAACCCGAAACGCGCGAACATCACTCAAGTCGAGCTTGGGCAGGGCGTTGGGCAACCGCAAACGTTCATCTCCAAGTCTGAGTTTGGGAAGCGCCGGTTGGATATTGCCGCGTTCGTGGCGGTCAGCCGCGCTGTCGACGCCGATCCTCATGCGATCATGCGCAAGGCAGACGCTCGCAATGAGTGAGCACTTCCGATCAATCATCCGTCGTAGAGGCGTGTCGATAGCATTGCCGACGTCAGTCAGCCACACGCGCGCAAGCTTCCGTAAGTGCCCGCCTCAATTCTCGGGGTTCATAGGGCTTCTGCAACGTGGGCGTGTCGCGAAATTCATCCGAAAGGCCATCTGTGCCGTAGCCGGTGGCAAAGACAAACGGGATGTTGCGCCGGCGCAAGATTGCGGCGGCGGAAAAGGACGTTTCGCCGCCCAGGTTGATGTCGAGAAACGCAAGATCGATATCCGCTTGAGTGGCGAGTTGCATCGCTTTGTCGAGCCGGGTGGCGCAGGCCACCACACAATGTCCCATTCCCGTGAGAAGGTCCTCAAGGTTTAGCGCGACGAGAACTTCATCCTCCACGATCAGGATCCGCCTCGCCTCCGCTCTGGCCACTTCGCCCTCCCAACAACTCTTCGCCAGCGGACACTGGTGCAACGATGGTGCACTCAAGGCCGGAGGACTTGTACCGAACGCGCACCTCTCCTCGAAGTTCCGACGCCAGCGCCCGTTCGATCAGGAGCGAGCCAAAGCCCTTGCGTGTTGGCTGAACGACCGGAGGTCCGCCGCTCTCCTGCCAACGCAGAACGAGCTGCCGCTCGGCCCCGTCGCCCTCGAGTTGCCATGCGATCAGGACGTGACCGTTTTCCGAGGTGAGCGCGCCGTATTTCGCAGCATTTGTGCTGAGCTCGTGCAGTGCCATGGCAAACGCCAACGCGGCACTCGGCGACAGTCGGATCCTCGGCCCTTCGATCTCGAAGCGGTTTTCTCCCCCGGCATGGGGCCTGACGGTATCGGCGACGATTTCGCGCAGGTCCGCGCTTTGCCAGCTCTCTCGCGTCAGCACGTCGTGCGCCTTGGACAGATTGATCAGCCGCGACCCGAAAGCCTCGCGGGCTTGTTCCAGCGTCGATGCGTGGCCAAGCGTCTGGGCCGCGATGGATTGAATAACGGCCATCGTGTTCTTGACGCGGTGGTTGAGTTCCCCCATCAGCGTTTTGCGGTGTTCGTCGGCGCGCTGGCGCTCGGTCATGTCCCGCGCGATCGTGGAGGCACCGATGACAATGCCTGCGGCATCCTTCAGCGGCGATATGGTCAGCGAAACCCAGACTTCACTCCCGTCCTTCCGCTGGGGCAGCGTCTCGTAGTGCTGAATGTGTTCGCCCCTTCGGACGCGCTCCAGGATATCCAACTCCTCGTCGTGGCGGCCCGGGGGCACCAGGGTCATGATCGATCGGCCGACAACTTCATCGGCAGCATAGCCGAACAGCCGGGCCGCTCCGCTGTTCCAACTTTTGACGATGCCGTCGAGGGACTTGCTGATGATCGCATCGTCCGATGATTCGACGATCGCGGCGAGGCGCTGCGCCACCGCCTCGGCCTGCTTGCGCTCGGTGATATCCACCAGCATGTTCACGCCCCCGGTGACCTTGCCCGAAGCATCGCGCAAGGGCGTCGGATAAGCCAGGAAAGGCACGCGCACGCCGTCGGGTCGCTCGGCCACCGCTTCGGCACCGTGTATCGGCCTCTTCTCCCTCAGTGCGACCGCCATGGGGCACTCGTCATGCGACAAGGGCGTGCCGTCCGGTCGATACAAGCGCCAGGATCCGCACCATTCATCCGTGCCCAGCTCCGGAATGCGGCCCCACAATTCGGCAGCAGCCGGATTGTAGGAGGTGAGCCGGCCCGCGGCGTCGGTGGTGTAGACCGCGCCCGGCAGCGACCCGACAAGATCCCTCAGGCGCTGCTCGCTGGCGCGAATCGTACCATCCGCCTCCCTGCGTTCGGTAATGTCCTCGATGGCGAGCAGGATCAGCGCGTCGCGCCCGTCGCCTTCAGAGAGTTGGCGGGCGTTCAGCATCATGCTGCGCCGGCCGAGGTCGCGAAATTCGTGCTCGACCTCGTAGTCGGTTACCGATTTATCCTTCGATAGCACTTCCGCGAGGAGCGTCCGCAGGGCCGGAATGTCCCATTGCCCATTGCCGAGCGCATAGAGCAGCCTGCCGTCGGTGTCTTTCGGCAAAACCCTGAACAGTTCGTAAAAGGCGGGATTGGCCGAGACCACGCGCTGTTCGGCGTCGAGGACGATCAACGGCTGCCTTACCGTCCTGACGATCGCTTCGGCATAGCGCCGCGCCTCGTCGACGGCCTGGGCTGCCTTGCGTCGCGCGGTGATGTCGCTGAAGGTGATCACCACGCCGGCGATGTGGTTGTCGCGCGTGCGGTAGGGGAGCATGCGCCTGAGGTACCAGCGTCCGGTGTCACCACGAACCTCGGCCTCGATGGTCGTGAGCTTTTTCAACACCGTCTTCGCGTCGGACAGCAGGTTTTCGTCCGAGAACTTCCGCGCGAAGTGGGTAATTGGCCGCCCGATGTCGGAACTCACGAGATTGAAGAGCTCCTTCATCGCCGGCGCAAACCAAGTAATCGCCAATTCGTCGTCGAGAAACAGCGTTGCCGTCTCCGAGCCCGCCAGCAGGTTGTTCAAATCGTTGGTGGTGCGCTCCAGTTCCACGATCTTGTGCTGGAGCTGGCTGTTGACGGTATTCAGTTCCTCGTTGAAGGACTGCAACTCTTCCTTGGAGGTTTCGAGCTCCTCGTTGGTGGACTGAAGTTCCTCGTTCATCGAGATCGCTTCCTCGTTTGAAGCCTTCAGCTCCTCGTTGGCGGTCTCGAGGTGCTCGATAGTGTCGCGCAGCTCGGCGCGCATCGACATCAGTTCCTCCTGAAGCGCTCGCTCGCCGGACGTCGTTTCCATGGCATCGCGGACAGGCGGGTCGTTGGATGCGGCAGCAGACTCATCCGGCGCGAAGCTGACCAGAGCCAGTTTCCCGCCTTGTGGCGAGACGGGCAGCGGCATCACGGTCATGGCGATCCTACGGGAAGATCCGTTCTGAAGTACGTGCGCATGTGCCGTGACGGTCTTGTCGCCCCTCGTGGCTTCGCGTATCGCGCCGCGAAGTTTGAGGCCCAGTCCGTCCCGCGTCATGGCGATGAGATCTCTGGTCGGCTGTCCCGAGGGCTGCTCCAGGTAGTCGCGTGTCGTTCCGTGGAAATAGACGACGCGGCCCTTGTGATCGATCAGCACCGATGCAGGGGCGTAGCGCTCCAGCAGGGCCCGGCGTGCGATTTCAGCCAGTGGCGCCGTTTCCGATGGTACCGAGCGCGGCTCGCCCGTGGCCCCGGTGCTGGCGGATCCACGCAGCGGCCGATAATCGATGAGATCGTGCCGGGTTGGTCCAGTGCGGCGATAGATGCGCCATTTCTTCGATATGGTGTCGAAGAGATCGTCATGCCGCCCGATCGTCTCGGCATTGCCTAAAAACAGATGCCCGTCCGGGCGCAAGGCGAAGTGGCATTGGGCGATGACGCGCTGCTGCGCCACCGGCTCCAGATAAATCAGGAAATTGCGACAGGAAATGAGGTCGAGCCGCGAGAACGGCGGATCGCGAAGCAGGTTCTGTGCGGCGAACACGACCGTATCGCGAAGCTCCTTGGTGACCTGGAACGAGCCGTCGAGCTTTTCGAAGAAGCGGCGGAGGCGTTCGGGCGAAAAGCCTGCCAGGGCGGCGGCGGGATAGATGCCGTCACGCGCCTTGCGCAGATTGTCCTCCTGTGCGTCCGTGGCGAAGACCTTCAGGTCGAAGCGCTTTGCGGCAGCTTCGGCGTGCTCGGTTATCAGCATGGCGGCGGCGTAGGCTTCTTCTCCCGTGGCGCAGGCAGGAACCCAGACCCTAATCTGTGCGCCGCTCTCGCGCCCTGCAACGAGGGGGACGATCACAAGTTTGGCGAGCGCCTCCCATGCCTCGGGATCGCGGAAAAACCCGCTAACGCTGATCATCAGGTCCGCCACCAAAGCGGCGGCCTCGTCCGGATTGGCCCGCAGATCGTTGAGATAGTCCGCGGTCGTGTCGATGTTCCTCAACCCCATGCGACGATGGATACGCCGCCTCAGTGTGTTGCGCTTGTAGTTGCCGAAATCGTGCCCGTTTCGAGCGTGCACGACCTTCAGAATCTGTTCGATCGTCGCTTCCCCGTTCGCGCGGTCGGTCTCTACCTCGGCGGGATCGGAAACGTAGCCATGGTTGACGTAGGCGATCAGGGTCGCGGGCATTCTGTCCGGCGCAAGAACGTGGTCGGCAAGACCGGCAGCGATCGCGCTCCTCGGCATGCCATCGAATTTGGCCGTCTCCGGCGCTTGTATCAGGCTCATGCCGCCTTCGGCTCGGATGTCCTTCAGGCCTTCGGTGCCGTCGCTCCCTGTCCCGGAAAGCACGATCGCGACCGAACGCTCGCGCTGCTCCGCGGCGATCGAGGCAAACAGCACGTCGACGGGATGCCGCTGCCCGCGAGGCTCCGCCGGCCTTGATACTTTCAATGCCCCTTCCGCCAAATTGAGATCGGTGTCGGGGGCGATGACGTAAACGTGGTCAGGCACGAGCGTCATTCCGTCCTCGACCTGTACCACCGGCATCCTGGTGTGGCTGCTCAGAATGCGGGCCATTTCGCTTTCGCGCTTCGGATCGAGATGCAGCACCACGACGAAGGCACAACCGCTGTCGGCCGGCATGGCGTCGAAGAAGTTGCCCAACGCCTCGATGCCGCCGGCAGACGCGCCGATTCCGACGACGGGAATGCCCGCGATAGCGGCGGGACCTGCCTCGCTCGTATCGTCGATGCGCCTTCGTCCAGCTGTCGCTGTGTGACCAGTTACAATTGAATTGCTTGCCATGGGTACGCCTGTTCATGATGCACAGAGCGGTCGAACGCGACGAGAAAGCGTGCGCACGCGCAGGCACCACCGTTGCATAGATGCCATTCTAGCTTATTCAAACCTCTGTGTATCAATGTCGCCCGCGTGAAGATCAAGGCTGCCTTGTTCTAGCACCCGCGGTCTTGCCGGGCTTTGATCTGTCCCGCTGAATGCGGGAGGCAAGGGCGCCTGTCGCTTCTGCCCTCTGCATTGTAGCGGGAACTTAAGTGCCGACCGCGCATTGTTAGAAAGAGCAAATTCAGCTATTGCGAAAGGCAGTTACAATGCCTTCTGTCCACGAAACCGTCCAGCGGTCTCGGCCGCTGGAGAGCCAGGTTGTTGACCTCATTCCGGCGCTTAGGGCCTTTGCGCGCACCTTTGTGTCGTCGAGCTTCGAAGCGGATGATCTGCTGCAGGAAACGCTTTTTCGAGCACTGCGCGGCATTGACGGTTTCCAACCGGGAACCAATCTTAAGTCCTGGCTTTTCACCATCATGCACAACGCTTTCCGGACTCAGTACAAGCTGCGCCGGCGCGAGTCCCCGGGCCTCGTTAACTGCGCCGAGCTACCGATCCCGATGCCGGCACCGCAGGACTGGTGCGTCTTAACCGTGGAACTGTGCAGCGCTCTCGACACTATGGCACCCGACCATCGCGAGGTGCTGATCCTCGTTGCTGGATATGGGCTGAGCTACAAGGAAGCCGCCGACATCTGCGACTGTGCTGTCGGCACGATCAAGAGCAGGCTCAGCCGAGCGCGCGAGGAGCTTGCCTACCGGATGAGCGGCGTTCCGCTTCCCTGAAATTGCCTCCACCGCTTCCTTAAACAGAACGGACAAACACCTCGGATCAGGATACCAGAATCCAGCATGACCGTTTCGCCCCGATTTGTGGGTGGCTGGAATCGGTGGGGTCGCCCCGGGGGCGCAATATCGTTTGCGACGATGAATTCATGCTCGGCAACCAGTACCCGCAGTTGCTGCAAGTCCCGTATCATTTCTCATCCTCGATCCGCTTCACTTCACTGGTCGCCTCGATTCTCCTTGAAGCTTGGGCGTTGGGCATTGGCCACAACTCGACGCGAATCGAGGGCTTTTTGCAGCCTGTTTGCGAGTATCAGCAGACGATCCGGTATATCGTCGATTTCCGCGTACCCGGCGCCAACGTGATCGCCCGGAGGGTCCGTCGCCAACCTATTCGCGGGGTGGTCGCTCGTATTCTTGCCGGAAGCCATCTTCGTCCTACATTTCGTTGCGAGGTCGCGCTCGTTCGTCACTTTCGATGACGAGACCTGGACCTCCTGGGACCACTCGCTTCATCACTACGCCTTAGGCGGTCTACAGAGTTGAAACTGATATTCGATGAAGCGGCAAGGACGCTTGGAGGCGACGGCGCCCTCAAGCGTCCAAACGCCATCAGGCAGCGGCCTTGATGTTCGCCGCCGTCACCGCAAGCTTGCTAAGGGCCTTGTCGGTGGCGCCTTCTTCCTGCAGGGTCTGATCGAGAAGCGACACCGCCTCTTGCAGCCCGAGCTGCTTGGCCCAGGTCTTCAGAGTGCCATAGCGAGAAATTTCATAGTGCTCGACCGCCTGTGCCGACGAGATGAGGCCAGCGTCAAGTGCGGGGCTCCCCTTGAATTCCTCCATGATCTCCTCGCTCTCTGCAATAATTCCCTGAATGGCCTCGCAGGTCTTTCCCTGGGCGCGCTTGCCGAAAATTTCAAAGACCTGTTGCAAGCGTTCCACATGGACTTCGGTTTCGTCCCGGTGCTTTTCGAACGCTGCCTTGCTGTCCGGCAGTTGCGCCGCGCGTGCCATCTTCGGCAGCGCTTTCAGGATCTGCCGTTCAGCGTAGTAGATGTCCATCAGGCCATCATGAAACAGCGTTTCAAGCGTCTTCTCTGGCATGGCAACCTCCTTTACGGTGTGGTGGAGTCGCTCCAACATCGCCCAGCTGCAATGGTTCCGAACGGGAACAAAATGCGGTTTGGAGACTTGGCTCGTAGGCGCACGACCTTCGCTCGGCACAGGTTCAGGCGGAGCGTCGATCGCGCCCGAGGAAAAATGAGTGAGAACCAACGCAGCCGAGCGCCTATTCGGTTTTGCTTTGCGGGGTCGGCTGATTGGAAAGGGGCTTACCTTAGAACCGTACCAAGTCCGCACGGTTCCGCCCAAAATCCCTGCTGACGATTGCGTCAAACGATGACTTCACGATTGCGGCAAGCTGAGCCTCAATGGCACTAGCGAGAGGTGCTGTGCTCGTTTTGCTGGAGATCAGTTTACACCCGGCGGGCTTCAGACCATTCGTGAAACTTTGTGATGTCGACTTCTGCGAAGACATCCTGGATTCGCTGGAGAACAAGGTCCAGATCAGGAAAACGAGGAACTTGCGGAGCTTGTCGACGTTTTGAGATGGCAGCCGAAAAGGGGACCGGAATGGCGATCGAGCAAACGCATGTCAATTTCGACCACAGTCGATTTTCCAAGGGCCTGGCGCGCGGATTGGCTGGCGCACTGCTCTTTGCGCTGCCCATGTTCCTGACGATGGAGATGTGGGAACTCGGGCTCTATATCGACCGATCAAGGCTCCTTCTGTTGCTCCTCGTCAACATCCCCTTGCTCATCCTCCTGGCGCGCCGGATCGGGTTTGAAAATATTTCGACCTGGCATGAGGCAGTGCGCGATGCCAGCATTGCCTATTTCCTGGGTCTGTTGGCCAGCGCCTTCGTGCTGTCTGCCCTAGGCGTTCTGAGCGTCGGGCACGCTCTACCCGAGGCGGCAGGCATGATCGCCATTCAGACGGTTCCGGCCAGCATCGGTGCGTTGCTTGGTCGCAGCGAATTGGGCGGGCGCGACGATGATGACGAGGACGCACAGGACCCCCTCGACGATGATGCGCAAAGTGGCTACGGCGGCGAGCTCTTCATGATGGCCGTCGGCGCCTTGTTTCTCGGATTGAATGTCGCCCCGACCGAGGAAATGATCCTGATTTCCTTCAAGATGTCACCCTGGCACGCAATCGCACTCATCGTTTCGTCCATCGTGCTGATGCATGGTTTTGTCTACGCGCTGTCGTTTTCGGGCGGACACGAACTGGAAGAAGGCACACCCGTTTGGCATGCCCTTATCCGCTTCACGCTCCCCGGCTACGCCGTCGCCTTTGCGATCAGCTTCTACTGTCTCTGGACGTTTCATCGGCTGGACGGCATCGAACTGACCCAGGCGATCATGAGCACGGTGGTGCTTGCATTTCCAAGCGCAATCGGCGCCGCGGCAGCGCGGCTCATTCTCTAGGTGATCTATGGCAAAACCGTCGAAATCCCGCTCGATCGAAAGTGGCGAAGGTCACTGGATCGAATGGCTTACCGGGTCGGTCTCAGCCATCGCTGTGATCGCCCTGATCGGGTGGGTCGGCTTTGAAGCTGCGACGCAGAGCGATGGAGCGCCGGACCTGTCAGTCAAGACGATCAGCAGCGCAAGCCGGGACGGCGGATATCTTGTCATGTTCGACGTCGAAAACGCGGCCGACCGGACTGCCGCCGACGTCGTCGTGCGTGGCGAGATCACGGCCGGAAACACTGTTGTCGAAACGGTCGAGATTACACTCGACTATGTCCCGATGCATTCAAGGACGCGTGCTGGATTGATCTTTCGCAACGAGCCTGCGGGGCGATCCCGGATTTTTGCCACCGGCTTTAGCGAACCGTAGCCTATGGCGACATTGTTCGGGAACCCAGGTTGGTCTCACCCCGTCCAAGCCTGCTCGGCAAGCCCGGCACATTCATTGAAATTGAAGGGAACGCCTCTCTCGTCAAGGACCAAGAGATGTTCAAGAAGCACTGGATGAGCGATCTCGAACGCTGGTTCCCGCAAGGGGTGGACACACCCTGGCCTCATGCTGATCAAAGTCCGCGCGCAGCAGATCAGGTATCGGGATGGTGACGGAGACAAGAAAAATCCCGATCCCGCAGGAACATGGCTCTCAATATCGTTTCGTCGCATCGTGCCGCCCGGCCCTTGCAGCCGGGTTAAAGGCGACCTGTTTGAAGGCGCGCTTCCGCAATCAGCCGATTGATAAAATCGAGTTTGTTTATGACCGGTGGCGAAAGAACGAACGGATAAATGTCCCGTTCGCCCATGGATCGCTGGAAGGTGTTAAGGGCCAGGCTGATCGGAACCCAGGCGTCCACCAGTTGCTGAGCATTCTCCGCCCGATAAGGGTCGAAATCGACCTCGACCTCAAGGGCGTGGTGACTTAACGGCTCTATGGATAGCCCGAATGATCTGGTCGTCTCCAGCGTATCGACAATGTGAAACAGGTGGGCCCAGCATTCGGCAAAATCTTCAGACGGGTGGCTGCTTGCGTAAGCGGAAATGAAGGTATCCTGCCAGTCCGCAACTGGCCCGTTGTCGTAGCTTTTTTGGAGCGCTGCTGCGTAGTCTTCGCGCTCGTCACCAAAGAGAGCACGTGCCTCTTCAAGCAAAGCGCCCTTTCGCACCAATTGCTGAAAATAAAAGTGACCGATCTCGTGGCGAAAGTGTCCAAGCAGGGTTCGGTAGGGCTCTCCCATCGAAACACGAACGGTCTCGCGAACGATGTCATCGGCCTCGGCCGCTCGAAGACTGATCAGACCGCTCCGGTGCCCGGTCATTGCAGGGCTGACACCGCCGCCTTCATTGATCGCATCTTCCAGAAAGTCGAAGACCAGACCGCCCTCCGGGTCGACGTCTCTTCCGGGACACGGAAGGCCAAAGCGCAGAATGGAATAGAACAGATGGCGCTGGGCCGCGCCTATTCTATGAAACCTTGCGAGGCCCTCCGGGGTATTGGTGTTGGGGATGAGCCGATTGTAACGTGCAGGAATTGCCAGAAGAATTGGATCGTCGGCCGCAACCAACCAGTTGCTCCCGTCTATGGCTGCGTTGGCACAGAACCGCCAGGTTTCGCCAGGCCGTGAGGGAATGCTCCACAAACCCTCGCCTGCTTCCAAGAGAGTGTGCAGCGTCAATGTGTCTGCAACAAACCCGACCGGCGCATTGTTGGCCCCGACGCTGAAATGATTGTCGAAATAGAGCGGAAACCCGCTGATATCGCATTGGTAGAGCCGCATGCCAAACACCTCTTGCAATGTCGCCGCATCGCTTAACGCGCGAGAAACGAGATCCGGCGAGGCAACTCATGAGATTTTTCCCGCGCGCCTCGCCCGATTTGCAAAGGCTCAGGGTGGGGAGCCTTAAGTCGGAGCTCTGCCGGGTTCGACCGGCGAGCGTTTGACCGAGCACCTTGACTAGTCGACCACCCCACCCATGTCCTTCTCATGTCTCCCCTATCTGACGCGGCACGGGGGAGAGTTCATTGCCGATCTTGGCCGCTTGTTGCCCATAGTACGACGCGTATGGGAGTACGAATTGGAGACAATTACGCGCAAGCGCAAACTGCGGTCCTTCCAGCCATTATGGGCAACCACTCGGAAGATCCAGGTCGCGGCTCAACAGCGCATCCCCGCCAACGTCGTCGACGTGCTGATTGTCGGCGCCGGCATTGGAGGGGCGCTGATGGCCCTGTCCCTTGCCAAACGAAACATGACAATCCTCGTCGTTGATCGACGGCAACCGGTGCAAGGTAGCACTCTGGCCAGCACCGCGATGATCCAGCATGAGATCGACATGCCGTTGCATAGGCTCACGGCGAGGCTTGGGCAAGCAAAAGCTCGACGCGCTTGGCAGCGCTCCGCCAAGGCCGTGGAAACGCTAACTTCGCTTGTCGATAATCTTGGGATCGACTGCCATCTCGAGCGGAAGAATTCGCTCTACCTCGCTGGAAATGCCTATGGTGCAAGAGCGCTCGCCACAGAGGCGGAAGCACGCGAAAAGGCTGGCATTTCAGCAGTGTTTTTCAATGCCGCGCAACTGCGCGAAAAGTTTGGACTGAAGCGGACCGCTGCGATCGAGTCCACCATCTCCGCGTCGGCAAACCCCGCACAATTAACCGCCGGCGTGTGGCGCAAGGTGCAGGCAGACGGTGTGGCGATCGTAGGAGATACTGAGATCACCGACGTTCGCAGCCTCGATGACTGGAACGCCGCCGCGACATCAAAAGGAGAAATCATACAGGCCAGGCATGTCGTCTTTTGCACGGGCTACGAGTTCCTCGATGTCGCGGCCAACCAAGAGCATCGGATCTTCTCCACCTGGGCGCTTGCAACCAGGCCGCATCATCCGAGGCCCCGTTGGCTCAAGGATTATGTGCTATGGGAGGGATCGGATCCCTACCTCTATTTTCGCTCGACTGCTGATGGCCGCCTCATGGTCGGAGGTGAGGACGAAGAAAGCCCCACAGCATTTCAGGACCCCGTCAAACTCAAGTCCAAATCCAAGACCTTGCGGGCGAAGCTGTCGGCGCTCCTGAAAATACCGATCGCCGAGCCCGCCTATCAATGGGCAGCGGCCTTCGGCGTGACCGCCGACGGGCTGCCGATAATCGGTCCGGTTCCAGGACTCAACAACGTTTATGCTGTGATGGGATATGGCGGAAACGGCATCACCTACAGCCAAATCGCCGCGGAGATCGTGTCGTCAGCAATATTGGGGCACCAGGATCCGGACAGCGAACTTTTTGCGTTTCGCTGAGGTTGCGCGACCTCGCCTTGGACGCGGGTCACCTTCGCAATCGTCTTGTGACTTATCGCAGCAGAGGAGGCTTCTCTCAGGCCAAGGCCAACAGAAAGCTGCTTCATCAATGGAACCGTTTACCGCTGAGCCGGTTCTTTCAGTCCGACATAACCGGAGACTAAAGAGATGGACCATACCAATCACGTGCGCCTTGATCCTTCGGAACTGATACCAGCAAACCTCGAAGGCGCGACCGTTTACGGCGCAGACGATGACAAGGTCGGAACGGTGGATCACCTTCACGGCGTCGGCGCCAACAGCACTGCGATTATTGATGTTGGCGGCTTCCTCGGGATTGGCGCGAAACCGGTCGCGGTGCCATTGGCGGATCTCGACTTCATGCGTGACGATGACGGCGACGTTCACGCCATCACCACCTGGACGAAGGATCAGCTGAAAGAAATGCCAGAGCACCTGGACTCATGACCCGAGCGCAGAGCTGCATCATGGAATGTGGCCATGCGGCGGCAACATGAACATGGCTTCTACCGTCAAAAAAGAAACGGCCTACCCGTCGCCAGGCAGACGACGGGTTGGTTTCGTCAGTGCGCTGGCGGCGCGTCCACCGGGCCAGCGATTATAAGAGCGCAGAATACGCGCGCCTCAAACGCGCCAAATACCTGAAAGTTCCTTGAAAAAACTTCGATTTCGGGCGCCGGTTTGAGGGAACAGATCCGTTGTTGTCCCGTTCAGTCAGCGTGGAAGCCGGTGTTTTGCCGGCCATAGGAGAAACAACCATGATCTTGAAATCTGTCGCTACCCTCGTCGCCATCGCGGCGTTCACTGCACCCGCCCTTGCACAGACGAATGTCATCTGTGACGAAGCCTCGGTTGCCAAGGCCGAACAGCAGATCGGGCAAATCTCCGACGGCGCAAAGAAAATCGAATCCACCAAGGAACTGGCCATGGCGAAAGAAGCCATGACTGCAAATGACGTGGAAAAATGCAAGTCGCATCTCGAGAATGCGATTAAGGGCATGGATGCCATGTAGGCCGGCGCGGCTTCGAGGCGTCTGTTGCCACCCGTTGCAACGCCAATTTCGGAACCTCCCTACCCCGAATTCGAGGAGGTGACACGTATTTTTCGAGAAGTCGAAATCACTGCGTGAACTTGGGAACCAAAAAACTCGAGCAAAGTTTGACCAGGAGTGCCTTCCACGGGCTGAA
Organism: Ensifer sp. Root278; assembly: GCF_001429285.1. Taxonomy (GTDB): domain Bacteria; phylum Pseudomonadota; class Alphaproteobacteria; order Rhizobiales; family Rhizobiaceae; genus Ensifer. Next base: position 55,283 of record NZ_LMJJ01000010.1, on the reverse strand, counting down.
AACAAGGATGTAGACATCATGAAAAAACTGCTGCTCGCCGCGGTATTCCTCGGCGCAACGACCTTTGGCGCGCTCGCGCAGACTTCGACGCCTCCGGCCACTACCAACGGTGACACACCGGCCGTCGCGACGCCGGACTCCACCAATCCCACCGCCCCGGTCGCCGGGGCAAATAGCTTCACCGAAGAACAGGCCAAGAAACGCATCGTTGAAGCCGGTTACACCGACGTTGCTGGTCTCAAACTCGATAGCGAGGGCGTCTGGCGAGGCAGCGCCATGAAGGACGGAAAGTCTGTCCAGATCGCACTCGACTACCAGGGCAACGTGGTCGCCAACTAATCCCAGCAGCGAGGAACCCCCATGAAAACCGTTAGTGGACTTTTTGACGATTACTCCGATGCACACGCGGCGGTGAGCGCGCTGGAAGATCGCGGCGTGCCGTCTGACGATATCAGTATCGTTTCCAACAATGTCGGTGACCGGTACTCCAACGACAGCAATGCTGCCGAGGGCGCAGGTACAGGCGCAGGCCTAGGTGCTGCAGTTGGTGGCATCGGGGGTCTCTTGACCGGGCTTGGCGTCATGGCCATTCCCGGTGTCGGACCTGTGGTGGCGGCGGGCTGGCTTGCCGCGACGGCAGCCGGTGCAGCAGCCGGCGCAGTCGCCGGTGGCGCTGCGGGGGGACTGATCGGCGCGATGACCGAATCCGGCGTCCCCGAAGAGCATGCCCATGTCTATGCGGAGGGCGTGCGCCGCGGCGGAGCCGTTGTCACCGCCCGGGTTGACGAGAGCCTCTACGCGGACGCCCAGGCCATCCTACGCCGGGGCAGCTGGGTAGATCCCGAACAACGCCGCGCGGCTTACCTCGAGCAAGGCTGGACACGCTTCGACGAAAAGCTCGATCCCTACACTCCCGAAGAGATCGAGAAAGAGCGTCTCCGCTACAGGCCTTGACGGGAACCGGGAGGGCTTCAAAAGCGTTTATTAGCCAGCCCTTAGAACTCGATTTCGGCCCCGCTCGGGGCCGATTTTTTATTGCTAACAACTGCGCGATCACAATCGCACGTCAGTCTCGTCCTCGTGCGACCTCATCGGCCAGCGAGATCCCTTTCAATCCCCAAGTAGCCCTCTCAGTCCGGCAGAATCTCGGACCCTCTTAGCGGTTGGGCAGACGCCTGCGCGGCCAGGCCCTTCAAAAGCCCGCCTCATATTTTGTCCTAGGCGCGATCAACAAACTTGTTGAACCGGCTCAGGCTGCCATCGGCGATTTTGTCCTGGTGCAGGAAAAACAATCGGTTGTGGTCGAATATCCGAAAAAACTCCTCCCATGAAATCGGCTCCAGGTGATCATCCCGTTCGCCGAAATCAATCCGTAAAATCCCACCATCATCGGCGCCCTTCACTCGGGTTGGCCGCCCGTTGCGTGCCTCTGCCCAATGTCGAATCTCGTCATGATCTCGAGTCGTTTCAGCCTTGGTCATCAGCGTTCTCCTCTCGCAATCGTCGCTTTACACGCCGAACAGGCTGAGCATCCATTTGTTCCCGTCGACAATTTCCCAACCCTGGAGCCCACTGCGTTAGTGCCCGGAAGGCGCTGCTCGATCCGAACAGGTAGCCAGGCGGTGCGAGCTTTGGGGAACCGACAACTGCGTTGCATTGTTTCGTTTCCTACCCCTCTGGAGGCACGATTCTTGAGGATTTTCGATGGACAACCGTGTTCGACATCATCGCGTCTCGGTCGCCGGCATCGACACTTTTCGTGAAGCGGGACGGGCGGACGCCCCTATGGTTTTGCTTCCGCACGGATATCCTGCTCCTCCTACGAATTTCGCAACCTCATGCCGCGTCTTGCAGACCGCTGGAGGCTGCTCGCGCCGGAATTTCCAGGCGCCGGCTACAGCGCAACTCCGGAAGATGTCGACTACAGCGCTGACGGCTAGGCCACCTGGCTCGAGGTCTTCATTGACGCGATGAAAGTCGACCGGTTTGTCCTCTACCTACACGATTTCGATCCCCCAATCGGAGCACGATTGGCCATTCGACGACCCGAACGTATGGTGGACATCCAGCTGCTCGGAACCCATCTCGACGAAGTCGTTGCGTTGGTTGTAGGCTTCCTCCCGCGCGTTCACTCGGCATGATCGCTCGCGCGAGCTGTGGCAGCCGGAACATTTGCCTTTCTTCGGGGTTGTCGTGCAGGCGCGTTAGGGAAAGCATGCACGAATGAAATGCCTTCCTATCACCACGAATTTGCTATTCGACTGACCAGGAAGATGCCGAACCCAGGCAGCGACATTGATCGCGAATTCAGCTCACGATGGCACGTGCATCATGCGTAGAAGCCACCGTTTCTTATCGAGTCGGGAGCGGCCGGCTTCGGCTTCTCTGATTGCTAAGCGCAGCACCCGCTCGACTTCGGCGTCTGCCTTGTCGTCGTCAACAAAATGCAATCTGGCGGAAGCGCGCAGAATTGCGACCAGTTTCCGTTCATGGGTTTCGAGTGTGCCGGCCATGAAGCTATAACGACCGGAACTCCGAGCGGTTCCGCGCTGCGCTTGCTTCTATGGTGAGCATCGGGCGAGTTCGGAAATGCCCTCGCCGCTCCTGTTCCTCACGGAACCACAAAGACCCCGCTCGGTTACAGAGCAGCTCCTATAGTTCCAATCCAGCCCTTAACCGCATCCAGTAAGACGCAGACCAGGTCGACGTGAAGAGGCGTGGAACGTTTGTCCGCTGACAGGGTTGAGCCTTATTCGGATCTGGAGGATTGGTGTCATGGTTGCCCCAACAGCGAACTGGAAAGGCTATATCAAGTTCGGGGAAGTGACCTGCCCGGTCGCGCTTTATACGGCGGTTTCATCGTCGGAACGCATCAGCTTCAACACGATCAACCGAAAAACCGGAAATCGAGTCAAGCGCGAGTTTATCGACAGCGAGACCGGACGTCCGGTCAACGCCGACGACCAGGTGAAGGGTTATGAGGTGGATGACGGGCGATATGTAGTGCTCGAACCCGAGGAGATTGCCGCTGCGGTCCCCGACAGCGACAAGACCCTGAAGATCGAGGCGTTTATTCCTTGCTCACAAGTCGACACCACTTACTTCGACAAGCCCTATTACCTTGCACCCGACAAGACGGGGGGCGAAGCTTTCGCGCTCCTTCGCGCTGGGATGTCCAAGGCGAAGGTCGCGGCGATCGCCAAAACCGTGCTTTTCCGTCGGATGCGAACAGTCCTGATACGGGCACATGGTAAGGGGCTGATCGCTGCGACCCTGAATTTCGACTACGAAGTGCGATCGTCGAAGGAAGCCTTCGCCGGCCTTCCCGACCTGAAGATCGAGGGCGAGATGCTCGAACTTGCAGAGCACATCATTCGCACCAAGAAGGGCAGTTTCGACGCCGGTGCTTTCGACGACCGTTACGAGGCGGCCGTCGCTGAACTGGTGAAAGCGAAAATCGAGGGGCGTTCTCTGCCGAAGAAGAAGGCGCCCATCGCATCCAAGCCGGGCGATCTGCTCAAGGCGCTTCGCGAGAGTGCCGGCCTCAGTGCAAGCAAGTCCAAGTCCAAACGAAAAGCCGCCAATGCCAACGCAGGCGCCTCCCGACAAAAGGCGGAAAAACCCTCTGCCAAGTCGAAGCCGGCGGCGCCGTCGCGCCAGGCCAGCTGACAGGAGATTGAGACATGGCTGTTCGCCCCTACTGGAAAGGCTATCTGAAGCTCTCACTGGTAACCTGCCCGGTCCAGATGATGCCGGCGATATCAGAAAGCGAGAAGGTTCGCTTTCATACGCTTAATCGCGAAACCCAAAATCGCGTTGAGAGCCGCTTCGTCGACGCGGTAACCGGAAAAGAGGTCAAGGAAGAAGACGAGGTCAAAGGATACCAGCGCGGGGAAGACGAATACGTCATCCTCGAGGATGAGGAGCTCGAGACCGTCGCATTGGACAGCACCAGGACCATCGATATTTCGACGTTCACCCCGCGAGACAGTATCGAATGGATCTGGCTCGATACCCCGTACTACCTGTCTCCGAATGAACCGGTCGGCGAGGAGGCTTTCTGCGTCATTCGCGACGCGATGGAGGCCCAGAAAATGGTCGGCATTTCACGGCTGGTCATCTCGCGCCGCGAACGTGCCGTCATGCTTGAGCCTCGTGGCAAGGGCATTGTTCTGTGGACGCTGCGCTACGGCGACGAGGTTCGTGGTGAAGCCGCCTATTTTACCGCAGCCAGCGAGGTGAAGGCGGACTCCGAGATGATGCCGCTCGTGCAGCGACTGATAAAGAAGCTGACAAAGGACTGGAACCCCAAAATGGTGGCCGACCCGGTGCAGGAACGTCTGGTCGATATTATTGCTGCCAAAAAGAAGGCCATGAAGAGACCCGCCAAGGCAAAGCCCGGATCATCGAGTTCGCAAGCAACGCCGAACAACGTCATCAACATAATGGATGCCCTCAAAAAGTCGGTCGCATCGGAAAGTCGCGGGCGAAAATAACCACCGCGCAACGCTCCGCCACAGCCGGCGAACCGAGGCACCTTTTAGGTCATTCGCTCCAGCTCAAAGGCAAACAAGCGATCGTCATTTCGTATGGCCATTAGTCCCATGATTACGTTTTGATCGATCCTGCGAAAATGGTCGATGATCGGCTGATCGTCATAGATGAGGGCCGCACTTGCCGCGCCCTCAAACGTCATCGTCTTAAGCGAGGCGACAGGGCCTTTGGCTTGAAAACCGCGCTGGACCCAGGAAAAAAGCGTGCGGGCAAGCCGCGTTCTTCCGAACTTATGAAAGCGAAGCGCAAGGTTCAGCGGTACCCATTTCGGATCGATGGCCCGAAGCCTTCGACCTCCAGCGCGAAAGAGCAATGCGTCTGCCCGCAGGTCTGAATTAAACCGTTTGCCGAACCAGCCAAGGTTCTCCAGCACGCCGTCGAAGGGATGACCAGTCGGAATTCCCCGGCCCATCCAGAGGCCCTCGAGTTCACATGGTTCGAGAGGTGACAGCCGGCGAAATCGCTCCACTGCCCGTTGCTGGTCATCCACCGGATTGGCTCTTCTCACTATTGCGCCTTCCGGCTTTCGTTTTTGACCGGGCTTCGCGGCGCGCCTGTCGCAACTCATCAAGCATCGGAAACCACCACCCGCGTTTAAGGTCGGCCGATGTGGGTGGCGTTCTTTCGGGCCAGGTTCTTACAAGCTCCTCCAGTGAGCCCCGCCGCCACGTAGCCCAGACAAACAAGTCGTCATCCGGAGCCGGAAAATAGAAATCGCTGACGGTTCCGGCATCCGCAAGCTCCCCGTTGGTCCCGGTGAAGAAGACCACTCCAACATGCGTGGCGATCGCGCGCTCAAAGGGCGGGCTGTGACCCAAGGATATCGGGTAGCGCTTGCGACGCCTTTCCCTCGCCCTTGCCTTCGAGTCCTCTTCCTCTTCCGTACCTTTCAACGCGTCTCTACGCGCTTTCCTTGCTTCAGGTTCGCTGCGCTCGGCCTCGGCTTCAATGTCCGCCCAGCGTTGACGAAGTTCAAAGAGCGAACGATAGGGTACGGTCCAAAGGCGGCGATCCGCATCCCATCGCGCATAAGGTATCTCGCGGATCTCGTTGACGATAGACCGTGAGTAGGGTGTGCGGATCTCCAATGCCGTGGCGCCTGCGTTAAGATATCGGCTTTCGATCGGCTCGAATACGAACGCGTCCCTGCCCTTCTCGTCGGCAAAAATGTCTTCTTGCGCCTCCAACTCCGCCCGCCAGCGTCCGATCCGTCGCTCAGCCGTGCGGCCTGGCACGAACCAGGCATTCAGTCGGTCGCTCCACCGCGCCCGCGGAAACGCTTCGCGAAACCGTTCGACGGTTACGCGATCGTGCGGCAGGTCGGTGGTTGCGCCAATGCGGGCGCCTTCTGACGGCTTGGCATCGTCTTTCTTGTTCATGACAGATCACGCTGCCTGCTTGGCCTTTGCAAGACGCTTTATTGCCTGCTCGAGGGGCCGCTCGCTGTCGCAGTAATCTTTCCACGCGATGGTTTTCGCAAGCAGCGCCGGCACCGTGCGCACGGTGAAACGCTTCGGGTCGAGATCGGACTTCACCTGTGTCCACGTGAGAGGCATCGATACCGTCGCACCGGGCCGGGCTCGCGGTGACAGTGGGGCGACTGCCGTAGCCATTCGATCATTGCGCAGATAGTCGAGGAAAATACGCCCCTCCCGCAGGCTCTTCGTCATCTTGATCAGATATAGATCCGGATTGTCCTCAGCCATTTCACGGCACACGTCGTGGGCAAACCCCTTGGCCTCTGTCCATGAGAGCCGCTTGCGATTTCCAACAGCAAGCGGCGTGACAACATGAAGCCCCTTGCCACCTGTCGTCTTGCAGAAGCTGACAAGGACGAGATCATCGAGCCGGTCGCGCATTTCCCGTGCCGCAGTAACAACCGCGGAGAATGGCACATTGGGTCCGGGGTCGAGATCAAACACCAAGCGTCCGGGAATTTCGAGACGACCGGGCTTGCAATTCCAGGGATGGAGTTCGATGCCGCCGATTTGCGCGATCGCGGCGAGGCCCTCTACACGATCAACTTGCAAGTATGGCTTCTTGTCTCCAAAGACTGTCACAAGTTCGAGAAGGTTCGAAGTACCGGGCAGCGCGTGGCGCTGGAAGAACTGCTGACCGGCAATTCCGTCAGGCGCACGGATGATGGAGCAGGGCCTCCCCCGGATGTGATCGATGAGCCAGGTCCCGACGGCCTCGTAGTAACGAGCAAGATCTTCCTTGGTGACGGGTTCACCGTCGCCGGCGTCCGGCCAGAGGGGTTTGTCGGGGCTGGATATCAGGACACCCATGATCTCTGCTTTTTGCCCTTTGCGGGACAAGGTTGACTTGAACGTTCGCGTCGCTTCCGGTGTCGGCGTTTTTGCGGGCGACGCTGGCTTGTCGGCCTTCACTTCGATGGCCGGCTTGTCATCGCGAAGCCCCTTAAAGGCAGCCTGCCGAACAAGCCCATCCGCCGTCCATCCTGCGAACTCAATCTCGGCAACAAGTTCCGGCTTTACCCAGACAATCTCGCTTCCCTTCTTCGGTGCGCCAATGCCCGTGAAGGGTGATTTTTCGACTTCCGCCTTTTTCAGCTTGGGAAGCAAGCTTGCAACTTTCTTCGCACCAAACCCCGTGCCGACACGACCGACGTAAACGAGATGGGTGCTTCGGTAGACGCCAACCAAGAGGGACCTGAACCGACCATCGGTCTTCGCATAGCCACCGATCACCACTTCGTGGCCAGCGCGACACTTGGATTTGACCCAGGTGTCGGTCCGGCCCGACTGATAGGGAGCGTTGGCGCGTTTGGAGACGATGCCCTCCAGGGACAGCTTGCACGCGGATCGAAGCACCGCATCTCCACTTGTCTCAAAATGCTCGACAAAACGAAGTCGAGGATTGTTTCCGGCTTCGCCGAGTACCACCTGCAGGCGGTCCTTGCGTTCGGCAAGCGGATCGGCTCGCAAATCTTCGCCGTGACGGAACAGGAGGTCAAAGGCAAAATAGACGAGATTGCCGGTCCTTCCTTCAGATAGTGCCGCCTGGAGTGCGGCAAAATCCGGAGCGCCGTTTTCATCGAGCGCGCAGACTTCGCCGTCGATGATACAATCCGGCAATGCGGATGCGGCTTCAGCGATCTCCCTGTATTTGCCAGTCCAATCAAGCCCTTTTCGGGTTTTTAGCGTTGCCATGCCGTCAACGACGCGCAATTGGATTCGATAGCCGTCGAACTTGATCTCGTGCAACCAGTTGTCAGCGGCCGGTGGACGTTGGACCGTTTCGCAAAGCTGCGGCGCGATGAAATCCGGCAGAGTTCCGTCCTGTAACTTTGCCAGCCGCTTTCGCGACTTCTTCGGTTCTACCCACGCTAAACCTTGCTTGCTATCCCAGACCGCATCCGCCTCGACCGCGCCCTTTGTCTGCATGAAGGCGCTCGGCTTGCGGCCTTTGCCATTCGCTATGTCGTCCATCTTTCGGCCGGAAGCCACGGAAGTCGTATGCTGCTCCAGCACTTTGGCGCCGTCTTTCGCGACGGAAAAATCGTCGTGGTGCTTGATCAGCAGCCAGTTTGATCGTTTCCCGCCAGCGCGCATGCGGACCAGCACGAAACTGCCGTGAAGCCGGTTTCCGTCCAGCGAGAACTTGAAGTCGCCTCTCTTCAGCGCCGCCTCTGGAGACTTTTCCCCCTCGAATTCCCAATAGCCTCGGTCCCACAACATGACCGTCCCCCCGCCATATTGGCCCTTCGGGATCGTCCCTTCGAAGTCGCCATAATCGAGTGGGTGGTCCTCGACCTCGACGGCGAGCCGCTTGTCATGTGGGTCGAGGGAAGGCCCTTTGGTAACAGCCCAGGATTTGAAGACACCGTCCAGCTCCAGCCTCAGGTCGTAGTGCAGTCGCGTGGCATCGTGCTTCTGGATGACGAAGCGCCGGCGGTTCGAAGATGCGACATGTGCCTTGCCGCTCGGCTCCTGCGTTTGCCGGAAATCGCGCTTGTTCCTGTAGGTCGATAGTCTGTCTTCAGTCATCGACATCGCTCACAGATTGTTTTCCGCCCTGCGCTGGTCATGTCCGCAAGGCCCGCTCCAAAGCCGGTCCGAAGCAGCGAAGGCCGTCGAGGCATCAGTCTACGCCTTTGCCACCGGTCGCACCGTAAACCTCGCCGTTAACGAAGCTTGCTTCCTGCGAGGCGAGAAACACGTAGATGGGGGCCAGTTCCACCGGCTGGCCGGGCCGGCCGAAATCGCTATCCTTTCCGAAATTCTTCACCTTCTCGTCAGGCTGTCCGCCACTCGGCTGCAAAACTGTCCAGAACGGTCCTGGAGCCACGACGTTGGCCCGAACACCTTTTCCGATCAATTGCTTTGCAAGCGCCTTGGTATACGCGACGATCCCCGCTTTGGTTGTGGCGTAGTCGAGCAGAATTGGAGAGGGTTGATAGGCTTGAATGGATGCTGTGGTGATCACCGAGGCGCCGGGGGGTAGGTAAGGCTCGGCGGCCTGAGCAATCCAGTGCAATGCGTAGAGATTGGTCTTCAGCGTAGCGTCGAAATCCTCTGACGTTACAAGCGACACGTCTTTGCGAAACTGTTGGCGAGCCGCATTGATCACCAGGATGTCAATCCCATCAAGCTCCCGCAGCGTTTGCGAAACCAGCTCCCGACACCAATCTTCATTCTTCACGTCGCCGGGCAAACCCAGGGCCTTCCTCCCCTCCGCTTCGATCAAATCTATGACTTCTCGTGCGTCCGGCTCCTCCTCCGGCAGATAGGAAATGGCGACGTCTGCCCCCTCACGCGCAAACGCAATCGCTACGGCGCGTCCGATACCTGAATCACCGCCGGTGATGAGGGCCTTCCGCCCCTTCAGCCGATTTGCCCCTTGGTACGTTTCTTCGCCATGATCAGGTTTGGGATGCATTTCGCCAACGAGACCTGGCGCGGGTTGCGGTTGCGGTTCGAAGGGTGGCGAGGGGTATTGCATTCGGGGGTCCTGCATAGTCAGACGATCGGTCATTGGGCAATCCTCACGTGATGTATACGCAATAAACTCGTCTATTGATTTGGGGTTCCGACAAGGCAGGACGATCAAGGCCTACGATGACGACGGTGGCGCTTGCAGGCGGCCCTCCCGCACCGTTTACAGCTCTCGGTCTGCGGAGACGGTTGCAGGCCGGATGGCTAGGGAGCTTGACTGCCATTGCGTTGGGCCAAAAAGATCCTCGTGCTGCAGGACCCCGTTGAAACCGCCGATCCATCGGAAGCTCGGAACAACTGACGCTCAAACGGGTTCTAGTCTTGGTCCTAAATGGAGGCAGCCACAATGAACATTGTCGGGCAACAGGTTTTATCTGATCCAGGCGGCATAATGACAGTCGAATGGGTCGCAGAAGGCGGCGACGTGATTTCTGTCCGTCTGGAAAGCTCGCCGGACGATCTAGGCGTCGATGCCGCCGTGGCAAAGGCGAAGGCCCTGATGGTGCAAGTGGCCACATTCGGTGACGTCGAGAGCGACAGGGCCGATGAACCTGACGTTATCGGCTCGCCTGCCGTTGAATCATTGCGAAGTGCTCGTAGCGCCAAGGACACCGGTACGTTGGAAGAGCAGCTCGACGAAGGATTGAAGAACTCCTTTCCCGCCAGCGATCCACTTTCCGCCACTGGAAGTTCTATCACCACCGGACGGGCGGGATCTCCCGACACAGACACGTGATCCCCCAGACAGTGCAAAAGATCGTACTCAAAGGACAATCGCACAGCCGTAGCCGAAGCAAGCGCAACCGGCCCCGTGCGCCTATTCTCACCTAATGCAAGAATGAATCTATCCGTTTTCTATCGTTTGCCGTCGCGCGGCGGTTGATGATGGTGCGTCCGCGGCCATCCTTCATGATGTAGCGGCCATTCACAATCTCTTCGGTAATGCCGCCTTGGTGGCGAACGCCGACATCCTGCCCGTTTGCCTTTGCGTTCCCACGACCGGAGCTGTTGGACTTCGAATTCCCACCGCTGTTGCCGCCAGCATTCCCACCTCCGCTGCCGCCACCACTCCCGCCATTTCCGCCCCCGCCTCCATTACCATTGCCAGCGAAGGCGCCCGTCTTGACGACCGCAAGCCCGGCGCTGGACATTTCGAGGCTGTAGGGCAAAGAGATGGCGAGGATGCAGACTGCCGGCCAGAATGCTGTCAGGATCATCCGACGCGTGATCATAGTGTCTCCACGGCTTTTCGTACGCAAAACGCACTTAGCGCGGTGGGCAACGAACTGCCTTTGCCCCTGACTGAGACCCACAGTCAAACTCGCACCAGCCAAAAAAACGGCTCCCTGAGGAGCCGGTGAGGTAGTCAAGGGGCCATGGTCAGGGTCGATTCTGGCCCCGGTTGTCTGCATTTGAAAGCATGCGAGGCTAGAAATTCATCGATTGTCGCTCCGGCGTGCGGAGCTTCTAAGAGAGGTATGGTGGCGCTAATGGTTCCGCTATGGGACTTCAGTCCCATTGCTCGCCGCAAAGGTCTCAGTCTTACTTCGGTTGTCCGGTCGCTGGGTTTCCCGTTTTTTCCTCGGACGCAGTTTGGATCCTCTCGCGCAAATGCCTTTAGGAGTTGCAAAACCTCAGGCCAGAGATCTGAACGGTCGCGTAAACATCGACTACCTTCTCTCGTGGTTGCGTCAGTCCGCTGCCGACAAGGTTCGAGAGGCGTTGCGGACCTCGCCCTGTACCGCGTTGTCGGCGTCCAATCCCCCATGGCTCGATGCGTAAGATTTTCAGTATCCGATATAGCGATCCACTCCGGCAAAAGGACCGGCCTGAGCAGTTGCTCGCCTAACTTTTTTGACGGCTTTTGCCTGCCGGCACGCAGCGCTGGGGGTACATTCAGCTCACGGGCAGCCATGTTACGCTGGAATGACGCGCAGAGGCTTCGAACCGGTTAATTATGGTTGTCGAGATGATGCGAAATGTCGACGAAGATGTTCGGTGTGAAGGCGGGCGTTCAGGTAGGGCGCGTTCCAGTTGGTCTCGGACAGCGTTTCATAGGCCAGGATACGAAGGGGAAAGCTTTCCTGGTGCGGTCGGCTCGCCACAAGCGCCGACAAGAAAGTCAGCTGGTGGTCTCTATGGATATCGCCTGGAAACGGGAGAAGGCTAGTTTCGGGTGACAGGGAGCGAGCCAAACCCGAAAGCGAACTGTTGACGGCCGAATGCCCGGCAAGATCGAGACCGACCGCCTCAAAGCCTAGCCAGAAGGTTTCCTCCACCCCAAGCAGCGCATGAGCCTGATTAGCTTCCGACCGGACTTTTGCGACGCTTTCTGCCGAAAAGGCGGGCGGGCGCCCCTCAGTCACGATCGCCACGAAAACTCGCTCGCCTTCCGCGGCCAGACGCGCAATCGTTCCGCCTGCACCTAGCACCTCGTCGTCGGGGTGAGGTGCGATCACCAGGGTTCGACCGAACGAGAGCGGAATAGGCTGTGCCGGAGCCTTGCTTGCTTCATCGCGCGTGTTCATCGACGGTCTGCTTCCACGGCTCCAGGGTGGAGGCACCAGCAATTATCAAGTTGCCATCTCACCAGGCTTAGCCAAGCGGTAAGGCATCCGCCTTTGGCACCAACGTCCCACGTTCGAACCGTGGAGCCTGAACCAATGTTACTACTGCGCCGCGGAGAAGCTGGTGGCGTCGTCGCCCTCTCCGTGGGCGAGGAACTGCACCAGGGCAGATAGGAGTTGTTCCGCGGTCGCGCGGTCCAGCATGACCTCAACGACTTCATCTTGCTCGGCCATGAGTTGAAGGCGACCAAGCAGCGGATCAGTAGAGATCACTTCAATGTCGTTGCCCTGATATTCAGCCTCAAGTGACGCCCAGTGGTTTTCCATATCCGCCTCCAACGACGATGTGTCACCAGCCCATGCAGGTATCGCAGATCGGGTTCTCTGGGTCGGTTGCTTCCCATGAGGGCATTGGGTTGCGACAGTGGAGACATGAGATCCATCCGTTGTAGCTCGGCACTGCGCGCCGCTGCTCTCTGGCGTTGGTCTGGCGTTTGCATCGCATCAGCACGGCGCTTTAGCTCAGCCGCTATCTCCTTGTCGGTAAAGCCAATCATTTTCCCCTCCATGATCCACCGGCAGCAGGATCGCCCACCGGTTTAATATAAGCAAGTGATGAAATGAGGCGTTCTCAACCACCGGGGGCATGTGTTTGATAACTGCGAGGCCCGCCTTTGATATCTTGCAAGGTCGCTCACCCCGTTTTCCCGTGGGGCGCAGCGACCGCTTTCGATTCGGGTGAGCCCCGGAATCTCAGGAAGATCGAGAACACGACGATAACGGCTGTCGAAAGGAACTCACTTTGCCAGTTCTGGAAAGACTCGAACCAGAACTGCGCGCTGACGAGATGCTCGGCAACCGAGGCCGCTGGCTGTCCGTGCATCAAGGCTTCGGCATTTGCAGCCTCGCTGCTGTAGAGGAGATGGAGGACGAAGGTCAGGAGGAAAAGAAGACCGAGAGCAAGGCCCAATGAGTAGGAATATAACCACTTCGCGAAACCGCCGACGCGAACCGGCCACGGAGCTTCCGTGTCATCCGGCTTCAGTTCAGGGCCTTCGTCCTGTTCCGCCAGTTCGTCGGGGTCCTTCGATTCGGCTGAGCCGCGCTGATACAGGAAAGCTGTGAGCATCACATAGGCCGACATTTGCAGGAACTCCGATTCCCAGTTTTCAAAAAGCGATGAGAAGAAGTGTCCAGATTTTGCGTAAGCGGCCAGCCCGATCTGAGCCGAACGGTGATCGGCGAGCTCGCGTACATAAACGCTCCATCCGCTGAATAGCATTCCCGCAACTGTGGCGAGCCACAGAGCGACTAAGACAATGGAGAGCCCGTTATCCCTGAGAAAGCGCATTTTTTCTCCCCTTTAGGCGTGACGCGACTTGCATGTAACTGCGCACTGCTCATCCTGTTCCAGAGATAGCGTTCAGCTCTGTGTTATAATGCAATCATCGCAACGGCTGCGAACGCGATCACTGCAGTGGCTCCCCATCCGACGGCCAGCATCGCTCGCAACGCCGTGAACACCTTCATAAGATCCCTACTGCTGACCACCATCATCATTGCTGCCATGATCGGCACGGTGGTGCGCGACCTCTTGGGTATAGTGCCTGGGAGCAAGGCTGATTTCCGTCGCGCGCCGGATGGAAGCATCGAGCTCGTCCATGCCGCCAAAAAACAGCAGCCCAGCCGCTGGCAAAGGGCTGGATACTGACGCGATCATGGCCCTCACCCGTGGCGATGTCGCGAGCTCCAGGGAGACCATCGACCCGGGCTTTGGGGTCATCGTGCCTTGAAGCCTGCCGGCGGCTATCGATTCCTGGAGATCTACCTGTTTGGAGGACCCGCAGATTCTGTTTCAAAATACGCGGAGATGCACTTGGAGCAGCCGAGCGGTGATCTTGGAAGTTTCACCAGAGATCCCATCTGGGCGGAGCTTTCAAAGCAGATCGCAACTGGGACAATCGCCCTGACAGCTACTGAGTGGCAAAGCTCAGGTTCTTGGCGGATGAATCTCTAGAGGGCTTTAATGCCGGACCGCTAAGTTGCATTCGACCATTTAAAGGCCTATATTTTGGTCCAAACGGGGACCCGACCTATGAAGCTCTCGCAACAAGTCAAACCGATCAGCTATCTCAAGGCGCATGCACCCGAGATCGTTCGATCGCTCGCCGAAAATCGGGAGCCCGTCGTGCTCACCGTCCATGGCGAAGCGAAAGCGGTGCTCCAAGACGTCACGGTGTACGAGGAAACCCAAGAGACAATCGCCCTCCTGAAGGTGTTGGCGCTGACAAACAAGCAGGTCGAAGCGGGCAAGCTCCGTCCTACATCTGAAGCGTTCAAACGAATCCGGCAACGCGTGTCCGGGACCTGATGTCTTACAGAGTTCTATTCTCCGAAGACGCGGAACAGGACATCGAGGATCTCTATCGCTTCATCGCCGGCCGCGAGGGGGTGGAAACTGCCGAGCGAATACTTGGTGAACTCGAAGCTGCAGCTTCGAGCCTTGAGGACATACCTGCTCGCGGAAATGTGCCCAAAGAACTCGCGCCGGTTGGGATCACAGAATATCGCGAGCTACACCATAAACCTTGGCGGATGATCTACCGAGTCGTGGGCTCGGACGTGATCGTCTATTGCGTCGCCGATGGGCGGCGAGACATGCAGTCATTCCTCGAAAGCCGTCTGTTCCGAGCCACAAACTGAGCCCGTGTTGACACTGCGCTTACGCTCTTCTGACTGCCTGTTTTTCGGGCGCGTCAATCAACGACGTCGACCCGAAGGCGTGGCTTGTCGATGTGTTCGCCCGCATCGCCGATCTTCCCGTCTCCCGCCTGCACGAACTGCTGCCTTGGCAATGGAAGTCGAACAAAGGGACGACTATTGCGGCGACCGCGTAAACAGCTCCCGGAACAACGCTTGCGAACGCTCCAAGCCTTCATCGGTCAGGACCAATGACTTCGACTTGTTGACCGGGTCCCCGATCATGCCCTTCTTGTGAAGCCGATCCGTCGCTGCCCAGTCGAAGCCCTTCCAGGCACAACGCACGTTATGCAGCGTCAGCCACAACAGCGCCAAAACGGCATCGTCGATCCTGTCCTCATCGATCTCCATGAACCGACATTACCACGCGCGGCGCTCAAAATCCCGCGGCCCTGCTCGGATGGATACGATACTCCGCATGTTTCATGCAGAAAATGCCCCGATCAGCGGGCCAAATGAAAGGTGGGGTCCCTACGGGCTTACATTCAAATCCGCCCTTCCAAATCAACGAGCCGAATCTCAGACTTAAATCACGCCGATAAAAGCGAGGAGTTCGTGGCGCTCACGAAAGTCCATTAGACTGCGGCCTTTGCCGGATGCTTACCAATCTTCGGCACATCATCAATGTGCGCAGAGAGATGGGGTGACGGGCCGCGCCTTGATGGGCGAACCCGCGGCCCTTGCAGTTTTTGAGGGCTAGGATGCGCAATCGCTTTACGCACGATGGCGCTCATCGCGCGACAAACACGTCCCGCGTTGCCGGCTTTGTACATCCTACGGCGGGCCTATCAGAGTGGGGGTAGGCGTAGATTTCATCACCAATTGGTGCTATTTTTAAGTACCACAATCAGGAAACCAAAATGCGATCGACTATCAACCTCGACGACACGCTCATGGAAAGGGCTAGGTTCCTAACCGGCACGAAAGAAACCGCCGCTTTGGTCCGCCAAGCGTTGGAGACGCTTGTTCGTGTTGAGTCGGGAAAACGCCTCATCGCGCTCGGGGGAACTATGCCGGATGCGGGGGCAGCCCCACGCCGCCGGAGCGCAGCGGCCAAGTGATACTTGCTGATACCTCCATCTGGATTGATCATTTTCGACATGGCGATGCGGAGTTGCGTAGGATTATTGAGGACGATCATCTCCTCTGCCATCCGGCCGTGATTGGTGAATTGGCACTTGGCAGCCTTCGGGACCGGGGTAGCGTGATAGCTTTCCTGGCGGCTCAACGTGAAGCGTTCGTCGCAACGCACGACGAAGTCATGATGATGATTGATCGCCACGCCATTTTCAGTATGGGCATTGGCTACACGGATGCCCACTTGCTGGCCTCAATTCTCCTTGATCCGCGAGCGGCCTTGTGGACCAGAGACAAGCGTCTGCGGGCAGCGGCAGAAAAGGCGGGGGCTTTACTGCATACCCCTGCCAATTCGCGGAACTAAATGCTGAATCCAAACGATAGCCGTTGCTCATGCTCGTCTGTGGTTGAGCCGCCAGAGCGCAGAGTTCCGCTCGATAAATTATGAACATCCGGCTGGTTCTCGCCGCCTAGAGCCGGCTCGTCCTAGACGCGCTACGCGCGATGAGGAAGGTGAAGAATCGACCCAATCCTGACCTCCACTTCGCCAAGGAAAATCAGGGGTGTGGAAACTTGCCATATGGCGCGCCCGTCGGACCGGCGTGATTGCGGCAAGGAGGGGACGTCGCCCCGCCCATGCGCGAGGCCTGCTCGCTCTAGCGTCTGGTCGCTCCGCGGCCGTTGAATGGAAATCGCTATGAAGCCCACGGGCAGACTTTAACCCTCCGCGCCTGAGCATCATCCAAATTTACAGAATCACCACAGGACGGTGGTCGTCGAACGAGTTTTCAGCAGCCTATTAATGTGTAACTTGGGAAGCTGCCGACATCAATTCCTCAGGAATCGGTGCCCTGAACGTATTGAGGCCAGCCTCCAGAACTTCAGTGAAGCTCCAGCGTACGATGCCCCCTCGGTCGATCAGGAACTGACCGACAAGCTGCCCCTGGCTGGAAGCCATCGCCTGCTGATCGGCTTCCGTAATCTCATATCCTTCCTTCTTGTTGAGAAACTCGTCCATTGCCATGACATCCATAGGCTCGGGCAACTCGCCCGGGAGATGGACCCGTATCGCCATGACCGTGCCCATCCCGACCTCGCGCAAGCCGAAAGCACGGTGCGAGGCCCGCTCCGGGTCGGATGCGGTGAGAAGATCGGGCGCCGGGTGGTAACGGAAATAGAGCCGCGCCCGCTCGACTGGCGTAATGACGACTGCTAGGCATTCGACGCCTTTCTCACGCAGAGCCGGCTTAAGTTGCGCCATCGCCGCGACATGGCGCCGGCAGAACGGACAATGTAGGCCGCGAAACATACCGAGCAACAACGGGTTACGGCCTCGAAAATCATCGAGCGCGATCTTGCCGTCGCGCGATATCGCATCGAGCACTATATTCGGGGCCTGGTCGCCCGGCTGCAGCGGGCGGTCGACACTACTCGTGGACATGGACTACCTCCTCGCCCCGGATCAGTCAGGAAAAGGCAGCACATCCAGCTTCGGCGTTGGGCCTATGCTGGGGACGCAAAACTTCCTGCGCCAGAGCAAAAATAGCGTTCGGCCTCCGCCATCTTGTCGAAGGTCGTGATTACGCACTGCAAGCCCATCATAACACGAAAAGAGCATCCGCGGGTTGCCCGCTAGCCGTCTCGCGCGCCGCGGTAAACTGTGGGTCGTCTCATCCGTGCCACCGGACGATACAGCGGCGAGACCGATTTGGATCTTCCACATACGCACGTCCTAGCGGTGTTCAACGTCTTGAAACTTGGGCGGCCCCGATGTGACTGGACACGAAATGTGGTGAATAACCCCAGACGAGCGCACGCCCGAATGCTCTTAAGCTGAAAGTCAGTTTTCGACTTCTTTATGACGTTAAGTCTGCAACGACCAAGGTCGTCAACGGGGTCGGATCGCCACACTCGCAATGTCAGACGATGGCGCTGCCTGCACGTTCCGATCGGAAGGCCGAAAACCACCCGAGACGATCGGAAGCCGGCAACATGCCGCCCAGACGGGGATGTCGACTCTTTTCCCTCGCCATGATGTGAGTCGAACCTTAGCCCACCGACAACTTCGAACGATGAATCTCACAGAGCGCGCCCCAGCCCCAAGCGACGTAGCGCTCTGGGGTCAGCCTGCGGCTGGATCAGGCTCGGAACCGCGAGAACCTCTTCATTTACGACCTCGTGATCGGCCCGGCGCGGTAGGTAATCCCTTTTTGAAATTACAAATAGCTAAGTTGAGGTAGGAAGCTGCTGGGGGAGTACCCGTTCGCTGTAGGGCTCAAGTCTTAGGTGGCCCGCCAATGGTCTGAGGTCAATTGCGGTAGAAACCAATCGCCGCATATTCTGTTTTCAACCAAGGCGTTACCGCCTCAGCGCCACGGTCACATACATGGCTCGGCTGGAGCTCAAAAGAACAATGAGGCCGCTCGGGGAAACTATGATGCAGGTAGACTTACCGAAAATTGTCCCTCCCACTCGCCAGACTAGATACGAGCAGAGCAGTGATGAATGCCAAGAAGCTCTCAAAGAGGCGTTCGGCGCCTTCGCCGCTTATTGTACGGCGGCGGGCTGGTCCGACGATGAGGTCGCCGTCGCATTGATCGAGATCGCTGATGAGCATCTTTGCTCTCTTGCCATTTTGGCTGACTTCTCCGGCGTTGTCCTTGCCCCAAACCTTACTAGGGGTCCGAAAGCAGAAGGAACCTCAGCATGAGCAATGCGGCCCTGTTGCACCTGATGAACGAAGAAGAAATTCCTGCATTCGTGGCAAACGTGATCGAGGCTGGGTGCCACATCAACTCTGTGGGGCACAACATGTACGTGATTTGCGACGACGAGGAACAGGAGGCCGTCATCGAAGAGCTCAACCGCATCTGCGAGAAGTACGGCGACCGAGACTCAATCCGGCGGGAGATTGTAAATTACCTATGGTCGATCGGCTGATACGTAGAGATCGCCTCTGAAGGCACGGGCACTAGGGGCTGCCTAGCGAATATTGACGCCCCGCCGCAGCGATGTACGCTGCCCGTCATGTCCCTCACCACCGCTTTCATCTCTGAGCTCGTTTGGGCGGACAACCAGGTCGAACACCCAAGCCCGGTATTCGCGCGCCGCCCTTCTAATGCAAGACAGGCTTGCAGCAATCGCCAGATTCCGCCCCCACCATCGCCGCAAGTCAGCCCAGCGCGTGGCTTGCCAGCCCGTAGAGGTTCGGTCCAGGTACTACGACCGCTGCGCATTTGCCCCGCCGGGACATTGCGAGCACTGTGTCGAAGACGGTCAGGCCGGATTGCGAGAGGGATGTGGCGAAAGTGCCGGTCTCGACTGGTGTGTCGAGCCGCAAAAAATGACCTTCGTGGGTGGAGACATGTTGCCGGATCACTGCGACGGCGTCCGCATCAGTTTCTGCCACGACCGGGCCAATGACATGCCCCCTGCCGAAAGGACGGCAAAGTGCGAAAGCGCACAGCCGACCGCCGCGAACCAAGCCGTAGCCTATGGATTGTGCAAAGAGCTTGCCGATCAGCGTCGCCCTCGAAACACCGAATGCCCCTGCATCCAGCTCGACGACCGCGGCGAGGTCCTCCCCTTCCAGTCGCCGGACCACCGGCTGCTCCGTTGGCGTAACAGAGTCGGTCGGCCGGCGGGCAATGCCCTGGCATTGGTATATGGTCCGTATAGGCTCAAAACCGAGCGAATGGTAGAGGCGGCGGGAGGCCCTCGTCGCATTGAGCCTCAGATCGCGTCCCTGGCAATCCGAAAGCACGTGGCCCATGAGCCAACGCCCAGCGCCGTTTGTCTGCAGCCGCGGCGAAGTAATCACCATGCCTATGGTCGCGAAATCATCACCGTGCGGAAACCACATGGCCGAACCTGTCAGCCTGCCGATTTCATCAAGCGCCACATAGCCGCGGCCGACCTCGCGCAGGAGTTGCAAGTCCTCGGCGCGAAGCGGCCATCCGACGGAAACCGACAGGGCGTGCAGTTGCTCGAGATCGGCGCTTTCGATCCCGGCTATGCGCATTTCGAAACTGTCAATGACTTTGGATTCGGATGTCGGTGTGTCCACTCCTTGCCTCCCGTCCCTGCCGGCGTCTTGTCTCGTCCCGCTTTCCAACCGGCCCGCGGCCAAAACCTTTACCCGTTAGACTAGGACGGTGCGCTCGATACAATTCACTTGAGAGGCCGTCTGACGCAACACAATCCTCCAAATCCGACGCGCTTTCGGCATGTAAAGCCTGGATAGGCTTCTAAAGTACTGGGCATGATCGACGGCGCCGACCCCAGCGAACCGGGATGCTGTGAGGACAAGAATGCAGGCAGTGGAAATCCTCGAAAAGCTCGTCGGCTTCCCCTCCGTCGTCAGCACCCCCAATAGTGACATCGTTGCCTGGATCCGCGGCTATCTGCAAAACCACGGCATCGCCGTCACCCTGCTTCCCGGCCCTGAGGGCGATCGGTCTAACCTGTTCGCCACGATCGGTCCGAAAGAGGTGCCGGGCTATATACTTTCCGGTCACATGGACGTCGTTCCGGCGGCCGAAAGCGGCTGGACGGGCGATCCCTTCCGTCTGCGTCAAGAGGCGGGCCGACTCTATGGGCGGGGCGCCACCGACATGAAGGGTTTCTTGGCCGCCGCCCTCGCCGTCGCGCCAAAGCTCGCCGAGATGCACCTGCGCCGGCCGCTGCACCTCGCCTTCTCCTATGACGAGGAGGCGGGCTGCCGCGGCGTGCCACACATGATCGCGCGCCTGCCGGAACTCTGCGCGGCGCCGCTAGGCGCAATCATCGGCGAGCCGAGCAGCTTACACGCGATCCGCGCCCACAAGGGCAAGGCCGCCGCCAGACTTACGGTCAAGGGTCGTTCCGGCCATTCGTCGAGGCCCGACATGGGACTGAATGCTATCCATGCCATTGCGAGCGTCTTAGCACGGGCGGTCGCCGAAGCCGACCGACTGGCCCGGGGTCCTTTCGAGTATGTTTTCGAGCCGCCCTACTCCTCTCTGCAGATCGGCACGGTGAAGGGCGGCCAGGCGGTCAACATCATCCCGGACACCTGCGAGGCCGAGTTCGAGGCACGGGCGATTTCCGGCGTCGATCCGGCGGAACTGCTCGCGCCGATGCGAGACGCGGCCGAGGCGCTGTCGGAACGCGGCTTCGAAGTGGAATGGCAGGAACTGAGCTCCTATCCGGCACTTTCGCTCGGCCCCGATGCGCCGCTTGCGCGGCTGCTGGAAGAATTGACCGGTCTCGAGTCTCTCCCGGCCGTCAGCTACGGCACCGAGGCGGGACTTTTCCAACGGGCTGGCATCGACGCGATCATCTGCGGCCCCGGCGAGATCGGCCGCGCCCACAAGCCCGACGAATTCATCCTCGTCGATGAGCTCCTGGCCTGCCAGGCGATGATCGAGCGGCTCGGCGAATGTTGCCGCGCCTGAGGCATGAAGAAGGAGACGCGTGATGACCTTCCTCTTCAATTCCGACGCAAAACGCGGTGCGATTTTCGCCGAAGCCTTTTCGCGTGAGCTTGCGGACGTTCCTTTCGCCAAGGATGCGGCGGCGGTCGATCCGGATGCGGTGCGCTACCTGATCACCTGGACGGTTCCCGAAGATCTCTCGCGCTATCGCAACCTTGAAATCCTCTTCTCGATTGGCGCCGGCGTCGACCAGTTCCGCATCGAGGCCGTGCCGCCGCATGTGAAGGTCGTGCGCATGATCGAGGACGGCATCGTCCGGATGATGCAGGAATATGTGACACTTGCCGTGCTCGCGCTTCATCGCAACCTGCCGGCCTATCTGGACCAGCAGCGCAGCGAACATTGGCGGGCCATTTCACCGGTTCAAGCGTCGGAACGCCGCATCGGCGTACTCGGCCTCGGCATGCTCGGCACCGCGGTGCTCGAACGATTGCAGCCCTTCGGCTTTCCGCTATCCGGCTGGAGCCGCAGCGCGCGCCAACTCGAGGGTGTCAGATGCCTGCACGGTACTGACGGTCTCAACCATCTGTTGGGCTATACCGACATCCTCATCTGTCTACTGCCTTTAACCGACGAGACGCGCGGCTTTCTCAATGCCGCCCTCTTCGCCAAGCTCCCGACCGGTGCGGCGCTCGTTCATGTCGGCCGCGGTCCGCAGCTCGATCACCAGGCACTTCTCGAGGCAATCGACACCGGCCATCTCTCCGCCGCCGTCATCGACGTCACCGATCCCGAACCGCTGCCAACGGGTCATCCCCTCTGGAGCCACCCAAAAATCCTGCTGACGCCGCACATAGCAAGCGTCACCCAACCAGAAACAGCCGCCGAGGCCGTGATCGAGAACATCAAGCGTCATCGGGCCGGACTTGATCCCATCGGGCTCATCGATCGCCGCCGCGGCTATTAAGCTCTCAATCCTAGGAAAGGAAACCCATGTCCCTCTTGAAGAACATCGACACCAATCCCTCTTTCCCGCCGCGCGAGTCCGGTCCGCTTCCGGAACGCCTGATCTCCGGCAGTCCCTCCTTCAAGACCTGGGCTCAAGACGTGGCACGGGGAGAGATGATCCATACAGGCGTCTGGGAGGCGACCCCCGGAGAGACGCGCTCGATTAAGGGCGAGACATTCGAATTCTGCCATATCCTCTCCGGTGTCGTCGAACTCACGCCGGAAGGCGGCAGGCCGGTCGTCTACAAAGCCGGTGACAGCTTCGTCATGAAGCCGGGGTTTGTCGGTGTCTGGAAGACGATCGAGACCGTACGTAAGATCTACGTAACGGTCATGTAGTGCCCGCAGCGCGATCCGATCGAGGGCCCCTTGATACAGGCCTATCTCCCTCGGATCGCGCTCAAACTGGTTTCGGCGGAAACTTGCCGGCAACCGGCATCCTCGCCCACCACGGCACGCTCGCGGCTTTCTGGCGTGTCGTCGCTGCTCAAGCCCGGCAATCGCTTTCTCGTGCCCCTCGGATTGCTCCAGCGCATCGCCGATACGTCACCGACCGGCCATCTCATCCTCCGAAGATTTCGCTGTCTCGTCACCGAAAACGTAATTTTCCGCCGTCGCCGCATCGCCACTCGATGCATGCTGCTCGCGTTCTTCCGGTAGCCTCGCATGAGATTATCCGAGGACCCGCTATGACTCTCAGCTTTGACCCCGACACTCTTCCCCTGCCCGTAGGGCACTTCATCGGCGACCGGCTGATCCCTGCCGAGGGCGTTATCGACATGCATCGTCCGTCCGACGGCAGGGCCTATGCGGGCTGCCCGCTCGCGGGTAAGGCACTCGTCGACCGCGCCGTCGAAACCGCCAAGAATGCGCTGAAGACGAGCAACTGGGGCGGCGTGCGTCCGCGCGAACGCACAGTCGTGCTGCAGCGCTGGGCCGACCTGATCGAAAGCGAGGCGCAAACCCTCGCCAAGCTCGAGGCGCTTTCCTCGACCCGACCGGTCGGACACCTGATCGCCGGCGATATCGCCGTCAGCGCCGAGCAGATCCGCTTTTTCGCAGAATTCGCCGACAAGGAAGGCAGCGACCTCGTGCCGACTGATGACAACAATCTCGGCATGGTGATGACCGAGCCCTATGGTGTCGTAGGCGCCATCACTCCGTGGAATTTCCCCGTTTCGATGGCCGCCTGGAAGCTCGGCCCCGCGCTTGCCGCCGGCAATGCCGTCGTCTTGAAGCCCTCCGAAATGACGCCATTTTCGACCGTCTATCTTGCCGAGCTTGCAATCCGCTCCGGCCTGCCGGCCGGTCTCGTTAATATCGTGCTGGGCGACGGTCCGGTGACCGGCACTGCCCTCACCGGCCATCCGGACATCGCCAAGGTCAGCTTCACCGGCTCGACCGGCGCCGGCTCGGCCATCATGGCCAATATCGCCCGCACCGGGGTCAAGCCCATGACGCTTGAACTCGGCGGGAAGAGTCCTCAACTCGTATTCGCCGACGCGGACCTCGACAAGGCTGCCGCCGCGATCGCCCAGAGCATGCTTTCGAATGCCGGCCAGGCCTGTGTTGCCGGCTCCCGTCTGATCGTGGAGGAAAGCGTTGCTGCGCCGCTCGCCGAGGCGATCGTCACGCACATGAAGGCGGCGAAGCCGGGTCCGACCTGGGATGAGGCGAGCGGGTACTCGCCGATCATCTCGAAGCGCCAGTTGAACCGCATCCACGGCATCGTCGAGGCTGCCGTTGCGGCGGGCGGCGAATGCCTGTTCGGGGGCGCCCCAATGGATGCGCCGGGCTATTTCTATCAACCGACGTTGATGGCCGTTCGCGACAGCTCCTCGCCAGCGATTACCGAAGAAATCTTCGGTCCTGTCCTGACCATGCAGACCTTCGCCGACGAAGAGGAGGCACTGGCACTCGCCGATCACCCGACCTACGGCCTGGCCGCTGGCCTCTTCACCCGCGACCTGTCGCGCGCGCTGCGGCTGACGCGGCGACTCCAGGCAGGCACCGTCTGGATCAACCGTTACAATCGTTCACGCGACCACATCCTGCCGACCGGCGGCTATAAGCGCTCCGGCATCGGCAAAGATCTCGGACGCGAGGCCTATCACGCCAACCGCAAGAGCAAGAGCGTGCTCATCAGCCTATAGGGAGGCCTCCATGAAATCCTATTCGATCGCACTCATCCCCGGCGACGGCATTGGCCAGGACGTAACGGATGCGGCCTGGCAGGTCCTTTCGACCGTTGCCAGGCACTCCGGCTTCTCGCTCACCGGCACGCCCTTTCCGTGGTCCTGCGCCTTTTACAAGGAAACCGGCGCGATGATGCCGACGGACGGCATAGAGATCTTGCGCCGCTTCGATGCGATCCTGCTCGGCGCCGTCGGTTGGCCCGCGGAAGTGCCAGATTCCGTCTCACTGCACGGCTTGCTCCTGCCGATCCGCAAGGCCTTCGTGCAATATGCCAATATCCGCCCGCACCGGCTGCTGCCGGGCGTCCAAGGTCCGTTGAAGGCGGACAATTTCGACATCCTCTGCATCCGCGAGAATACCGAAGGCGAATATTCCGGCGCCGGCGGCCGCGTGCATCAGGGAACGGGCGATGAGGTCGCGGTCGAGACCTCGATTTTCACGCGCACGGGCGTCGAACGGATCCTGCGCTTCGGCTTCGAGCAGGCGCGACAACGCCGGGGCAAGCTCGCTTCGGTGACCAAATCCAACGCCCAGAAATACTCCATGGTGTTCTGGGACGAGATTACGCGAGAGCTCGCCGCCGAATACGCGGATGTCGAGGTGACGAGCTACCACATCGATGCGATGGCCGCCCGCATGGTCATGGCGCCCGAGAGCCTCGATGTCGTGGTCGCCTCGAACCTCTTCGGCGACATCCTGACTGATCTCGGTGCCGCCATCCAGGGCGGGCTCGGCTTTGCGGCTTCCGCCAACATCAACCCCGATCGAAGCGCCCCGTCGATGTTCGAGCCGGTACACGGCTCCGCACCCGACATCGCCCATCTCGGGATCGCCAACCCCATCGCCGCCATATGGTCCGGCGCGATGATGCTGGACCACCTCGGAGAAAGTGAAGCCGCGCGCATTGTCATGACCGCGCTCGAAAGAACGACCGCCGGCGGGATCGGCACCGTGCCGGGCAAAGACAAAACCGAAACGATTAAGGCGGCGGTGCTTGCCGCGCTCAACTGATCTTTAGAGGAGAGAAATCATGAAGTTGAACGACAGGGAACTTTTCCGGCAAGAGGGCCTCATCGACGGAGCCTGGCTGGCCGCAGCCTCGGGTAAGATCGTCGACGTTTTCGACCCCGCTAGCCGGACGCGCCTCGGCACCATTCCGGACATGAGCGAAGAGGAAACGCGCTCCGCCATCGAAGCCGCCAATGCCGCCTTCGGACCGTGGAAGAAGAAGACGCATGCCGAACGGGCCGCATTACTTGAGCGCTGGTATGCGCTGATGATCGAAAACCTCGAGGATTTGGCTCTGCTCTTGACGATGGAACAGGGCAAGCCGCTCGACGAGGCGCGCGTCGAGATCCGTTACGGCGCTTCGTTCGTCAAATGGTTCGCCGAGGAGGCTCGTCGCATCGGCGGCCACACCATTCCCTCTCCGACGGCCGATCGGCGCATCGTCGTTCTGAAAGAGGCGGTCGGCGTCTGCGCGATCGTGACGCCGTGGAATTTCCCGAACGCAATGATTACCCGCAAAGTGGCACCTGCCTTGGCGGCCGGCTGCACGGTGGTGATCAAGCCCTCGGAGTTCACGCCCTTTTCAGCGCTCGCCCTCGGAGTTCTGGCAGAGCGCGCCGGCATTCCCGCAGGCGTGATCAACATCGTCACCGGCATGCCGACCGCAATCGGCAACGAGTTCATGGCGAACGAAACAGTACGCAAGATCTCCTTTACGGGCTCGACGCGCGTCGGCTCTCTCTTGATGAGAGGCGCGGCCGACAGCGTCAAGCGCCTCTCGCTCGAACTCGGCGGGAATGCCCCCTTCATCGTCTTCGACGACGCCGACCTTGATCTGGCAGTCGAAGGCGCGATCGCGTCCAAGTTCCGCAATGGCGGCCAGACCTGCGTCTGTGCAAACCGCATCCTGGTGCAGGCCGGCGTCTATGACGCCTTTGCAGAGAAGCTCGGCGCACGCGTTAACGCAATGAAGGTCGGCCCCGGTACGGAACCCGGCATCGCGATCGGACCGATGATCAATGACGCGGCGATCGACAAGATCGACCGCCACGTCGAGGACGCGCTTGCCAAGGGCGCGAAGCTTGCGGCGCGCGGCAGGTCGGTGCCGGAGGGGAGACAATATAAGGCCCCGATCGTGCTCACGGGCGCCACCACCGAGATGCTGCTTGCCAGCGAAGAGACCTTCGGTCCAGTCGCACCGCTCTTCCGCTTCGAGACAGAGGAGGAGGCAATCGCCATCGCCAACGGCACGCCCTTCGGCTTGGCTGCCTATTTCTACACTGAGAGCCTGAAACGCTCGTGGCGTGTGGCGGAAGCACTCGAATTCGGCATGGTCGGCCTCAACACCGGCGCCATCTCCACCGAAGTCGCCCCCTTCGGCGGCGTCAAGCAATCCGGCCTGGGCCGCGAGGGTGCCCAGGTCGGCATCGAGGAATATCTCGAGATGAAGAGCTTCCACATCGGCGGACTGGATTAATGCATGTTGCCCAAAAGTGTGCCGCGGCTTTTGGGACAACGGCAGGCACAAACAAGGGATCTACGGCGCGTCGCGTGATTCGATTGAACGCGACGCGCCGTAGGTCACGACGATCTTGGGTCGAATCGAAGCCTAAAACGTGATCGGCTCTGGGAGTAGAGCGGGATGCGCGCGAAAAGCCGCCCGTGTTTCTTCATCCCGCTCTCAAGCGCGCGCGAGGCGCTTCAGCTCTATTGCAAGACCGCTGCACACTTGACGCGGCACGCCAGGCTAGATCATCCAAACAAAGAAGGGCGCGGACCTGTCCGGTCCGCGCCCTTCTTCCTACCCCCGCGTTGTCTACTGGATCCTGTCCAGCATCTTGTAATACATGCCGACGAGCGGCAGGAACCAAGGCTTGCCGAAATGCCCGGGCACGGCCGGCCATTCGAGACCCTTCAGCGGGTTGCGGTCCGGCCGGTCGAGGATCGCATCCGCCATAATCATGCCGAGATGCGTCGAAAGCTGCGCCCCGTGGCCGGAATAGCCCATGGCGTACCAAACGCCGTCTTGATAACCGGCGCGGGGGAATCGGTCCTTGGTCATATCGACGAGGCCGCCCCAGCAGTAGTCGATCTCGACATTGGCGAGTTGCGGAAAGATCGCGGTAAGGCTCGCCTTGAGGATCGCGCCGCTTTTTTCGTCCGAACGCTGGTCGGATGTCGCCGAGAAGCGCGCGCGGCCGCCGAAGATCAGACGGTTGTCGGGCGAGAGCCTGAAATAGTTACCGATGTTCATCGACGTGACACAGGTGCGGCTACCCGGCATTGTCGCCCCGATCTCCGCCGCTGTCAGCGGTCGGGTGGCGATGATGAAGCTGCCGACGGCGATGATGCGGCGGCGGAAATAACCGAAGATCGAAGGCGTGTAGGCGCCGGTGGCGACAAGAACCGCATCCGCGGTGACGCTGCCGCGGGGGGTCTTCAATGTGTGCCGGCCGCCCGCCTGGCGATGCTCGGTGACGGCCGCGCTCTCGAAAGCCATGGCGCCATGGCGCGTAGCCGCTTCGGCGAGGCCGACGACATACCGCCCCATATGCATCATCGCGCTCTTCTTCGAGAGCATTGCCCCGAAGAAGGGCGAGCCGACCTCCTGCTTCAGATCCTCGGCGCTGAGAAGCGCCGTATCGGGATCGACCTCCGCGTTGACCGCCTCGAAGTTGCGGGCGATCGCCTCGAAATGCTGGGGCTTCGAGGCAAGCTTCACTTTGCCGGCGCGGCGGAAGTTGCAGTTGATACCTTCTTCGGTGATCAGTGCCTCGATCGTGTCGACTGAATCGTCGAACGCCTTGTAGAGCGCAATCGCCCGCTCCCCGCCGAGTTCCGCCTTGGCCGCAAGATAGCTATGGGCGAGCCCGTTATTCAAGTGTCCGCCATTGCGGCCGGAGGCGCCCCAGCCGATCTTCTCGGCCTCCAGCACGACGACCTTCGCCCCGGCCCTGGCAAGCTGCCGGGCCGCACTGAGGCCGGTGAAGCCGCCGCCAATCACGGCGACGTCGTAATGGCCATCGACCGGGCCTTGCGCAGCTCCGGCAAAGGCCGGGGCCGTATCATGCCAGTAGGACAGGAACTTCATGGCGCACTGCCTTTTCTAAAGACCGACGACGCCCGGCAGGCCGGAGATGTCGGCTATCTCGACATAGCCGTAGTAGGGATTGGCCGGCTCATGACCGCGATTGACCCAGACTTTGTTCTTGATGCCGAGGTCGTGCGCCGACATCAGGTCGTAGCGGAAGGAGGACGAGCAGTGAAGAATGTCCTGCGGATCACAGCCGAGCATATCCAGCATGTATTCGAAGCCCTTAAAGCGCGGTTTGTAGGACTGCGCCTGCTCGGCGGTGTAGACCGCATGGAAGGGTGCGCCAAGCTTTTCGACATTCGACATGATCTGTGAATTCATTGCATTCGACAGGATCACCAGTGGGATCTCCTTGGCGACCTTGGCAAGCCCCGCCGGCACGTCCGCATGCGGCCCCCATGTCGGCACGCGCTCATAGACCATCTTCGCAGCTTCATCGCGGAATTTAATGCCGTTGCGCTTGCAGGTCCGTTCCAGCGAATTGTGCACCACCTCGGCATAGGGCTTCCAGGCGCCCAGGACCTCGTCCAAGCGGTAGGCCGCGAAATTCTTGATGAATTCAGCCATGCGCGCCTCGTCGAGCTGCTCCTGATAGAGGTCGCGGGCCGCTTCCGCCATCTGGAAGTTCGTCAGCGTGCCGTAGCAGTCGAAGGTGATGTATTTCGGACGGAACGTCGTCATGTGCGTATCCTTGAAAGAACGTGACCAGGTATTCTGTGAGGATCATAGGCGCTGCGACTCCCATCGCCTCGCCTGATTTGGCGGCGTTCGAAGCAGAATCTATCGTATCGAGCGCCGGCTTTGGCAGAAGGTTGTGTGGCTGCTGGTGGTCAACGGCGCCCTTCCGCCCCGGCGCCCTCCCAGCGCTCTTCCCTGCCAGCATAAGATGCGGCGACCGGCAGGTGCAAAGCTATAAGATACCGCGCAAGCCAAAGCCTTCAGACGATCTGCCGGCCGGCACTCCTTCAGACTTGCGGGCAGAAATTGAAGGAAATGCCATGCAGACAAGTCAGATCGATATTGCCGCCTTCGGACCTGAGCATCTGGAAGCCGCCGTCAAGCTATCCCGGCAGGCCGGCTGGCCACATCGCCTTGAAGATTGGCAGATGGCGCTGACCCTGAGCCAAGGCGTCGTCGCGATTGAGGGCGACCGGGTCGTCGGCACTGTACTCGTCACCCCTTACAAGTCCGACTGTGCAACGATCAACATGGTCATCGTCGACGAGGCCATGCGCGGCCGCGGCCTCGGTCGCAAGCTAATGGACGCCGCGTTGCGGCTAGCGGCCGATCGTCCGCTCAGACTCGTGGCAACGACTGAGGGCCTGCCGCTATACGAAAGGCTCGGCTTCCGCGAGACGGGTCGCGTGTTGCAGCATCAGGGCATCGTCAGAGCAATCGCCGAGCCTGGGCAAACGGAACAGGCGGTCGCGGCCGACATCGAAGCGATCGTCGCGCTCGACCGCCTCGCCTTCGGCGCCGACCGTGAAGGGATGATTGCCTATCTCGGGAAGGTCGGCAACTTTGCGGTGATCCGCCGGGACGGGCGCGTTTGCGGGTTCGGCGGCATCCGCCCCTTCGGCCGCGGCGAGGCCATTGGGCCCGTCGTCGCTAAAGGTCTCGAAGACGCCAAGGCGCTCGTGGCCCACTTCATGTCCACGCGAACCGGCCGGTTCATCAGGCTCGATACCACTGCCGAGACCGGCCTTTCTCTCTGGCTTGCCGAGCAAGGACTCGCCCATGTCGGCGGGGGTATCGCCATGATGAAGCCCCCGATCCACCGCGCCGCCGACCCGGCCGCTACCACCTTCGCCCTCGCCAATCAGGCGCTCGGCTGATCCGGAGATCATCATGTACAGCAATTCCCTCATCGAACTCGATCGCGCCCACCTCATCCATCCGGTCGCCTCCTATCGCGGCCATGAAAAACTCGGCGTGCGCGTACTCGCCTCGGCAAAAGGCGCGACGGTCACCGACGCTTCGGGCAAGCAACTGATCGACGGCTTTGCCGGCCTTTGGTGCGTCAATGCCGGCTATGGCCACGAAGCGATCGTCGAAGCGGCCGCCCGGCAGATGCGCGAGCTTCCCTATGCGACGGCCTATTTCGGGCTCGGCTCCGAGCCCGCGATCCGCCTCGCCTCGGAACTCGCCGAGCGCGCGCCGGGCGATCTCAACCACGTCTATTTCACGCTCGGCGGCTCCGACGCCGTCGACAGCACGATCCGCTTCATCCGCTATTATTGGATTGCCCGCGGCCAGCCGCAACGCGATCAGTTCATTTCGGTCGAGCAAGGCTATCACGGCTCATCGACGGTCGGCGCCGGGCTGACGGCGCTGCCGGCCTTCCACGCCGGCTTCGGCATTCCCTTCGACTGGCAACACAAAATTCCGTCTCACTATGCCTACCGCAATCCGGTGGGAGAGAGCCCGCAGGCGATCATCGAGGCGTCGCTGGCCGCTCTCCGGCGCAAGGTCGGGGAAATTGGCCCCGAGCGTGTCGCTGCCTTCTATGCAGAGCCGATCCAGGGCTCGGGCGGCGTGCTGGTGCCACCCAAGGGCTGGATGAAGGCGATGCGCGAACTCTGCCGCGAGCTCGGCATCCTTTTCGTTGCAGACGAGGTGATTACCGGCTTCGGTCGCACCGGACCGCTCTTTGCCTCTACCGAGGACGAGATCGTGCCGGACTTCATCACCACGGCCAAAGGTCTCACGTCCGGCTATGTGCCGATGGGGGCCGTGTTCATGGCCGACCACGTCTATCAGACGATTGCCGACGGCGCCGGCGCTTCCGCCGTCGGCCACGGTTACACCTATTCGGCACATCCGGTCAGCGCCGCTGTCGGCCTCGAGGTGCTGAGGCTCTACGAGAACGGCCTCTTGGAAAACGGCGTCACGGCCGGTGCACGGCTGATGGAAGGTCTCGAAAGCCTGAGGGACCATCCCCTTGTCGGCGATGTGCGCGGCCGCGGCATGCTGGCCGCCGTCGAGCTCGTCGTCGACAAGTCGAGGAAGACCCCTTTGCCGGCGGCCGCGGAGCCGGCGCGCCGCATCTTCGACCGGGCCTGGGAAAACGGCCTCGTCATCCGCGCCTTCGCCAATGGCGTGCTCGGCTATGCGCCGCCGCTCTGCTGCACCGCCGCGGAGATCGACGCGATTGTCGAGCGCACCCGCCAAACATTGGACGAGACCTTGGAAGACCCGGATGTTCGCCAGGCTTTGAGGGCCTGATGGACGACTGACGCGATATATCGCGGAACCGCCATATTCGAAATTTTGTGCCGCGCCACGGCGCCCTTTCGGAGACTCCGGCGCGGCGCAACTGCCAAACTCAAATCAAGGAAGCGGCCGGATCCCAGCATATGCGGCCTTTCCAGCAAGAGCGGGGAAAACATCCCGCCGACGGGAACAGAATATTCTTCTTCATGAAGTCGGCGTTCCGACCTGGGACGCGAAAAAACTGGGGAATCGATGTGCACAAGAGCCTGCCCGAATTCAAATACATGACCTTCGACGTCGTCGGCACGCTGATCGACTTCGAGGGCGGCCTCAAGGATTGCCTCGCCGGCATCGCCGCCGAGGCCAGTGTCGCCATCGATGGTGAGGAGGCGCTCAGCCTCTACCGCGCGGCGCGCTACTCCAAGGACGCCGACCTCTTCCCGGACGATCTGGTGCGCGTCTATCTCGAAATCGCGCCGAAGCTCGGCCTTCCGACTGAGCGGAAATATGGCGAGCGTCTCAGGGACTCCGCCGGGAACTGGAGGGCCTTCGAAGACAGCGCCGAAGCGCTGGAGCGCCTTGCGAAGAATTACCGGCTTGTTGCTATGACCAATGCGCGCCGCTGGGCATTCGATTTCTTCGCCAAGGAACTGGGCGATCCCTTCTATGCCGCCTTCACCGCCGACGATACCGGTACCGAAAAACCTGACCCCGCCTTCTTTCAGAAGGTTTTCGACTTCGTCGGCTCGGAAGGCAATTCGAAGGACGACGTCCTGCATGTCGCCCAGAGCCAGTACCACGACATCGGCATTTCGCGGAAGCTTGGGCTGACCAACTGCTGGATCGAGCGGCGCCA
Source organism: Ensifer sp. Root278 (assembly GCF_001429285.1). Classification (GTDB taxonomy): domain Bacteria; phylum Pseudomonadota; class Alphaproteobacteria; order Rhizobiales; family Rhizobiaceae; genus Ensifer. The sequence continues at coordinate 22,578 of NZ_LMJJ01000010.1, read as the reverse complement.
CGGGCAGAAAGGTTACGGCGGCACCATAGAGCCGGCCGAGTTCACCGAACCCGACTACCACTTCACCTCCATGACCGGCCTTGCCGATGCCGCGGCCGTCGCACGTAGCTGACCAGTTCACCGGATGGGTCTAAGCCCACGGAAGACGGGCAGCCCACCAACAGACGAAAAGGGGAATGACATGAACGACAAAATCATTAATTGGACCAGATCCGACGACGCCATGGTCGAAAACGCCATCCGCCGCGGAGCAACGCGCCGTGAACTGCTGCAGATGATGCTCGCCGGTGGCGTTGCCCTCTCCGCCGGCAGTCTAGTGCTCGGCCGCGCCTCCAACGCGGTTGCCGCAACGCCGGTCTCCGGCGGCGCGCTCAAAGCGGCCGGCTGGTCGTCCTCGACCGCCGACACGCTCGACCCGGCCAAGGCATCGCTCTCCACCGACTATGTCCGGTGCTGCTCCTTCTACAACCGTCTCACCTTCCTCGATAAGAGCGGCACCCCGCAGATGGAGCTCGCCGAAGCGATCGAGTCCAAGGATGCGAAGACCTGGACGGTCAAACTGAGGAGCGGCGTCGCTTTCCACGACGGCAAGCCGTTGACCGCCGAGGACGTGGTCTTCTCGTTGAAACGCCATCTCGATCCATCCGTCGGTTCGAAGGTCGCGAAGATCGCCGCGCAGATGACGGGCTTCAAGGCTGTGGACAAGCAGACGGTCGAGATCACGCTCGCAAATCCGAACGCCGACCTGCCGACCATCCTGTCGATGCACCACTTCATGATCGTCGCCGATGGCACGACGGATTTTTCCAAGGGCAACGGCACCGGCGCATTCGTGAGAGAAGTCTTCGAGCCCGGCGTGCGCTCGGTCGGCATCAAGAACAAGAACTATTGGAAGTCCGGCCCGAACGTCGACTCCTTCGAGTACTTCGCGATCAGCGACGATAGCTCGCGCGTCAACGCACTGCTCTCGGGCGATATCCATCTCGCCGCTACGATCAATCCGCGCTCGATGCGCCTGGTCGAGGCCCAAGGCGACGGCTTCGTACTCTCGAAAACCACCTCCGGCAACTACACCAATCTCAACATACGCATGGACTTGGAGCCCGGCAGCAAACGGGACTTCGTCGAGGGAATGAAGTACCTCGTCAACCGCGAGCAGATCGTCAAGTCGGCGCTCCGCGGCCTCGGAGAAGTCGGCAACGACCAGCCGGTTTCCCCGGCAAACTTCTACCACAATGCCGACCTGAAGCCGCGGGCGTTCGATCCGGAAAAGGCGAAATTCCATTTCGAGAAGGCCGGCATTCTCGGTCAGTCGATCCCGGTGATCGCATCCGAGGCGGCGAACTCGTCGATCGATATGGCCATGATCATCCAGGCTTCCGCTGCCGAGATCGGACTGAAGCTCGACGTTCAGCGCGTACCGGCCGACGGCTATTGGGACAACTATTGGCTCAAGGCGCCGATCCATTTCGGCAACATCAACCCGCGCCCGACACCGGACATCCTGTTCTCGCTGCTTTACACTACGGAAGCGCCTTGGAACGAAAGCCAGTACAAGTCGGAGAAATTCGATAAGATGCTGATCGAGGCGCGCGGCTCGCTCGACCAGGAGAAGCGCAAGGCGATCTACAACGAGATGCAGGTGATGGTCGCAAGCGAAGCCGGCACCATCATTCCGGCCTATATCTCCAACGTCGACGCGATCACCGCCAAGCTCAAGGGCTTGGAAGCCAACCCGCTTGGCGGCCAGATGGGTTATGCTTTCGCGGAATATGTCTGGCTCGAAGCCTGATGAGGCGAACGGTCGGGGCTGCAGCCCCTCGGTTGCAGCTCTGACCCTTTTGGTTTGAAATCTCGAATGCCGAAAGGGAACGCGCGTGAACAACCGTGTCCTATCACTCGTGCTGAGCAGATTGCTCATCGCCTTGATCACGCTGGTGATCGTCTCCTTCGCCGTGTTCTTCGCCACGACGCTCCTGCCGGGAGACACAGCGACGATCCTGCTTGGCCAGGCCGCCACGCCGGAGGCAGTCGAAGGTCTGCGCAAGGCCATGCATCTCGACGACCCGGCGATCTTCCGTTTCCTGCGCTGGATCGTTGGTTTGCTGCAGGGCGACCTCGGCACCTCCTATGCCAATGAGATGCCGGTCGCGGATCTGATCGGGGGGCGTTTCATCAATACGCTGCAGCTCGCGGGCGTCACCGCGCTCTTTTCGGTGCCGATCGCGCTGACGCTCGGCATCACCGCGGCGATGCTACGTGGCTCGCTGTACGACCGTGCCGTCACCGTGTTGACGATCGGCGTCATCTCAGTGCCGGAATTCATGATAGCGACCTCCGCGGTGTTAATCTTCGCCGTCTACCTGAAATGGCTACCGGCGCTCTCCTTCGCGAACGAAGTCACCTCGCTGACAGACCTCCTGCGCATCTATGCCATGCCGGTGATCACCCTTACCTTCGTCATCTCGGCGCAAATGATCCGCATGACCCGGGCAGCGGTGATCGAGACGCTCAACACGCCCTATGTGGAGATGGCGTTGCTCAAGGGCGCCTCGCGGCCGCGCATCGTGTTTCGGCATGCGCTGCCGAACGCTCTGGGCCCGATTGTCAACGCGGTCGCGCTTTCGCTCTCATACCTGCTCGGCGGCGTCATCATTGTCGAGACCATCTTCAACTATCCAGGTATTGCCAAGCTGATGGTCGACGCCGTCGCCACTCGCGACCTGCCGCTGATCCAGAGTTGCGCGATGATCTTCTGTCTCGGCTACCTGCTCCTGATCACGGCCGCCGATATCATAGCCATTCTTTCCAATCCGAGGCTCCGATGACAATGACCAGTTCTGAGACCAAGTCTGACCGGATTTCCGGAACCCGGCTCGGCTATCGCTTCAACATCATCGGCATGGTCGGTCTCTCGGTCATCCTTTTATGGGTGTTGATCGCGATCTTCGCGCCGCTGATCATCCCCTACCCTGTCGGCGAAATTGTCGACCTCGATTACTTCGGCCCGATGAGCCGCGACTTCTGGCTCGGCTCCGATTATCTCGGCCGCGACATGCTCTCGCGAATCCTGATGGGCGCCCGCTACACGGTCGGCATCTCGCTTGCGGCAGTTACGATCGCCTGCTTCAGCGGCGTGATGCTCGGCATGATCGCAGCGGTCGCCGGCGGCTGGCTCGACACGGTCCTGAGCCGCTTCCTCGACGCCCTCAGCTCGATCCCGAGCAAGCTGTTCGGCCTTGTGATCGTCGCTGCCGTCGGCTCCTCCATTCCCGTGCTGATCCTGACGCTGTCGGTGATCTATATCCCCGGCGCGTACCGTTTCGCCCGCGCGCTTGCCGTCAACATCAACGCGATGGATTTCATCACCGTCGCCCGCATCCGAGGCGAAAGTACCCTTTATCTGATCCGCTCGGAAATCCTGCCGAACATCGTCGGACCGGTACTTGCCGACCTCGGCATCCGCTTCGTCTTCATCGTTCTCCTGCTCTCCGGCCTCTCCTTCCTCGGCCTTGGCGTCCAGCCGCCCTATGCCGACTGGGGGGCTCTTGTGCGCGAAAACATCGGCGGCCTGCCCTTTGGCGCACCGGCGGTGATGGCTCCCTCCTTTGCGATCGCCAGCCTCACCATCAGCGTCAACCTGCTGATCGACAACCTGCCAAAGAAGATCCGCGATCGGAGCGAATGATGGTCAATCTCGTAGAAATCCGTGACCTGAAGGTCGAAGCCACCACCGATTCCGGCCGACGCGTCGAGATCATCAACGGCGTCAGCTTCGACATTGCCGAGGGCGAGATCGTGGCGCTGATCGGCGAAAGCGGCTCCGGCAAGACGACGATCGCGCTCACGCTGATGGGCCACGCCCGCCCCGGCTGTCGCATCTCCGGCGGCAGCGTCTCCGTCGCCGGAAAGGACATGGTGACGCTGAGCGAAAAGCAGCGCGCCAGGGTGCGCGGCACCGAGGTCACCTATGTTCCGCAATCAGCCGCCGCCGCATTCAACCCGGCCGCCACGATCATGGACCAGGTAATCGAGGTCACCCGAATTCATGGGCTTATGTCCGCCGACGAGGCCCGCCTCCGTGCCGTCGAGCTTTTCAGGGCGTTGTCGCTGCCTGAGCCCGAAACGATTGGCACCCGCTATCCGCACCAGGTCTCCGGCGGCCAGTTGCAGCGGCTTTCTGCGGCCATGGCGCTGATCGGCGACCCGAAGCTCGTCATCTTCGACGAGCCGACGACGGCGCTCGACGTGACGACGCAGATCGAGGTGCTGCGCGCCTTCAAGTCGGTCATGAAGAAAGGCGGCATCGCCGGCGTTTACGTCTCGCACGACCTCGCCGTGGTCGCCCAGATCGCCGACCGCATCGTCGTCTTGAAAGGCGGAGAGACTAAGGAGATCGGCACCACCAAAGAGATCCTCGACGGCGCGAAGCACCCCTACACGCGGGAGCTGCTCGCCGCCTTCGAGCCGAAACCCCGTGGCGCTGCGGGCGCGGCAGAAAGTGGTCCGGCCCCGCTGCTCGAAATCGAAAATCTTGTCGCAGGCTACGGCCAGGCCCAGGCCGACGGCCTGCCCCTCGTGCGCGCCGTCGAGCATGTCAGTCTCAAGGTGGAGAAGGGGCGCAACCTCGGTATCATCGGCGAGTCCGGCTGCGGCAAGTCGACGCTCGCGCGCACCATCGCCGGCATATTGCCGGCCGCTGTCGGCAAGATCGTCTTCGACGGCAAGGAACTCGGCCGCAGCGCCCACGCGCGCTCGCGCGATGAACTGCGCGAAATGCAGATCGTCTTCCAATATGCCGATACGGCGCTTAATCCGGCGAAATCCGTCGAGGAAATCTTAGCCCGGCCGCTTGCCTTCTATCACGGCATGAATGCCAAGGCGCGCAGCGCACGCATCGACGAGCTGCTCGACATGGTGCGCCTGCCGCGCAACCTGCGTCATCGCCGCCCGGGGGAGCTCTCGGGCGGCCAGAAGCAGCGTGTCAACTTCGCCCGCGCCCTCGCCGCCGAGCCGAAGCTGATCCTGTGCGACGAGATCACCTCTGCACTGGACACCGTGGTCGCGGCCGCCGTCATCGATCTCCTCAAGGAATTGCAGCGCGAGCTCGGTCTTTCCTACATCTTCATCAGCCATGACCTCTCCGTGGTGGAGGCGATCTGCGACGAGATCGTCGTGATGTATGGTGGCAGAAAGTTAGAGGAAATCACGCCGGCGAAAGTCAAGACACCGCAACACCCCTATTCGCAACTGCTCTTCTCGTCGGTGCCGAGGCTCGATCCCACGTGGCTCGATGGGCTCGAACAGGATCCGGAGCTCGTGCGAGCCTATTGCCGGCGCTGAGGCGCCGGCTCATCCCAACCTGCTGTCATCGCCTCAGCCCGAAGGCGGACAGAAGGAGACGCGGACGACATCATGCTTTGTCGGGTGAGGCACCGGAGGAGCGGGCCAAATCGCAAGCGTCGGCCGCGCAAGCCGGCGCAAACCGATCCCAAGATCCTACATCCGAAACAGGCTGGTCAGTGGCATGTGCACCTTGACTATCGGCGACTTCAAGACGACGAAACTGAAATACTTGTCGATGCCGACGTCCATGTCGGTGAGGCGCTCCATGATCGTCTGGTATTCGCCGATCCCGGCCGTGACGAATTTTAGAAGGTAGTCGTAGCCTCCTGACACTAGATGGCATTCCATAACGTTGTCGACCTTGTCTATCGCCGCCAGGAACCGGGCAAAGTCGATCTGCCGGTGGTTCTTCAGCGTGATTTCGGTGAATACTGTCAGGGTCTGCCCGAGCTTGCTGACGTTGATCTGCGCCGAATAGCCCTCAATGTAACCCTCCGACTGCAGCTTCTTGACTCGCATCAGACAGGGGCTCGGCGACAGGTTGACCAATTCGGCGAGTTCCACATTGGTGATGCGGCCATTCTTCTGCAGTTCGTACAGAATCTTGATGTCGATCCGGTCGAGTTTCATGGCGCGCCTTCCCCCTTGCTAAGTGGCCAACGGAACAGCAGATTGTGCTGCGACGTTCCCAGCTATGACCTTAACACACTGGAGAGTCGTGTCGATTTCGTTTGGCATTATAGGCCAAAGCAGAAAGGGCGGCATTGCTCCCGCAATACGGAATCTTGTGCTGCGCGCAGTCGTAGTCCGGCAACGCCGTTGCGCCAAAGCCGCTAGACTGTGGTCGTAACGGAGGTCACGCCATGCCCGCACCGCTGAAACTCATCGACACAACGCCGCAGTTGCCCGAAGACGCCGATGCCGTGGTAATCGGCGGCGGCATTGTCGGTGTGTTTGCGGCCTACTATCTTGCCCGCCGCGGATTAAAGGTAGCCGTCGTGGAGAAGGGCCGGATCGGCGCGGAGCAGTCGAGCCGCAACTGGGGCTGGTGCCGCCAGCAGAACCGGGACGCCCGCGAATTGCCGATGGCGACGAAGAGCCTCGATCTTTGGGAGCGTTTCGCCGCCGAGAGCGGCGAGGATACCGGCTTCCGACGCTGCGGGTTGTTCTACCTCAGCAACAGCGAAGAGGAACTGGCCGGCTGGGCCCGCTGGCGCGACTTTGCCCGTGCGCTCGGCGTCACAACGTATATGCTCGACAGAGCCGAGGCGACCGAACGCGGCCGCGCCACCGGAAAGCCGTGGAAGGGGGGCGTCTTTTCGCCGACCGACGGCACCGCCGATCCGGCAAGTGCGGCACCCGCGGTCGCACGTGCGATCCTCAAGCTCGGCGGCACCGTGCATCAGTCCTGCGCCGCCCGCGGCATAGAGACAGAAGGCGGTCGCCTTTCTGGTGTCGTTACCGAGCATGGCACCATCCGCACGAAGACGGCGATCCTTGCCGGCGGCGCCTGGGCCTCCTCCTTCTGCCGTCAGCTCGGCATCCGCTTTCCCCAAGCCGCGATCCGATCATCAATCCTGGCCGTCTCGCCAGGCGCCATCCGCCTTCCGGATGCGCTGCATACGGCCGCCGTTTCGGTGACGCGCCGCGGGGACGGCGGCTACACGCTCGCCATCAGTGGCCGCGGCCGTGTCGATCCGACGCCGCAGCAATTGCGTTTCGCGCCGCAGTTTCTGCCGATGTTCGCCCGGCGCTGGCGCAGCCTTGCACCCGGCGGCACCGAAGGCTTCCGTTCCGGTCACGAGAGCCTGACTCGCTGGCGCCTCGATGCCCCGACGCCAATGGAGCGCATGCGTATTCTTGATCCTGCAGTCGATAAAGACACTATTCGCCTCACCCATTCGCGCGCGCTCGACCTCCTGCCCGACCTTAAGAACACCAGCATCACCGCCGCATGGGCGGGTTATATCGACAGCACGCCGGACGGTGTGCCTGGCATCGGCGAAATCGCCGCCATACCGGGGTTCATCCTCGCCGCCGGCTTCAGCGGGCACGGCTTCGGCATTGGTCCCGGCGCCGGTCACCTGATCGCCGACATCGTCACTGGTGACGAGCCAATCGTCGACCCACGCGCGTACCATCCGGACCGCTTCCGAAAATCTGCCTGGGGTAAGGTCGCCGATTTCTAGGGAGGCGGGACCCGAGGTGCTGTGGCGAATTCGCTGAAGTCGGTTCCGACTGCGACGATCCAGTCCTGGCGGCAGGCAACACCGTCGCCAGCGCAGCCGTTTATGATCCTAGCCAGACCGATCAAGGTCGCCGCAAATCTGTCGTTTCGGATTTCCTGCGGCTTCTCGGCGGTCGCCACAAGCCCACTCGCAACTGACGTTATCAAATCCGAGCGTTCGCGCAGCGTCATCGCGTCTGGGATCTTTGCTAGTGGGAATTGGTCGCGCGCGACCAGTCCGCCGGGCGGACGTCTACCATCTTGGTTATTGATTATTGACTCCGGGTAGCAACTTCCGACCTCCCAGAGCGGGATTCGGCACGGCTAGCGCAACGAATGGCTACTATGCGGTTAGTGCATGAGTCATAACCGCAACGGCGACGGTCCATTGTCCGGTTTTTGTCGCAGTGCCGCTGTCAGGCACCGTGGTAACTAGTGCCCGCTCTCCACGACAGGCGCTTGCCCAAGCGACACGGCGGCAAGCCGACTGCGAGTCCCTCGCCTTGATGGGAATCGAACCCGCGATCCCACCCCAATGTGTACGGAGACATAGGAGAACTCTTCGGCGCCATCACCTACGGAGGGTGCCGATGGTAGGCTTGGCAACGATCACGTTGAGATCAAACCGATCACGCCATTCAAATCCAAGGACGAGGTTTCCGTGAAGGTATCAGGCAACTCGGCAAAGTACTCGTCGTGAAGATCAACGCCGACTTTGAAGTCTCATCCCGGATAAATCTGTGAAATAGCCGCCCCTACCTATCTTCCTTGAATGGATCGACGGCGAGCTCCTTGAACAACGCTTCCGCCTACGCCCGATCAGCGCGGCTCATGTAGCCGATCCCGGTCTTGATCGCGTAGCGCCAGGCCTCTCCCCTCTCCCATGCCTCATGCAGTGCGTCCGACAGCTCATTGAGCCGATTGGCGACATCGAGTGCTTCGAACAGGAGAACGGCCTGCCTCAAGTCCTTGTCTCGTTTCGCGGAACCAAGCGTGTCAACGACGCGGCGGCTGGCGACGATCAGCTTGTGGATCGCGTAGCGCTCCGGAGCTGGTACGATCACGCTGATGCCTGACTTGTGCAGCATGACGGCTCTGATCGGCTCATAGATCAGGAAGTCCAGGAATCTCAGCGGTTCGGCCGAGGCTCCATCAAGGGCGGGCATATCGGCCGGTTTGTCCATGTGGTCATCCGATCCCCTGTTTCCGGTCAAGAACTCGACCTTGTAGCCGCTGCGATTGATGAAGCTGGTCACACGCAGTGACCCCGAGCGATGCATGATCGGCCGGAATGTCGGATCGAGGCCCTTCAGGATTTCGAGAATAGGTGGAAGGCTGTCCTCTACTTCGGCCGAGTTCGCATAGTCCTGGGCGAAGTCGGCATCTCCGGTCTGGAATGACGCAGCAGGCAGACGGACGCCAAGATGTCCCGCATAGGTCGAGAAGGCGACCGATCCGACGAGAAAAGCCTCGCGGGGGCTCAGTCTGAGGGCGTAGTCGATGCAAGGAATGGCGTCCGCCGCGCGGGGGTCGGTTTTCGGGACTTCGAACCCACTGGCGCGCTGAGCAGCTCCTCGATCCGGGCATCGATCTCACCCAGTTTCGCTTTCAATTCGTCTACGACTTCGACCATACGCAACACTCTCGAGGCACCCTCAGGAGATAGCATCGGCCTTCATCGGAATCTTGTGGCACTTGCTCCATAATTTCGCACCTGACCCGGTTTCAGCGTCGCCTCGCTTTACATCTTAGAAAGCTCGAATTCCTGCGAACTGTGAACTAGGAATCAGCTCGAAAACTTGTAAGTTGAGCGACCTTTTCCAACCTACGAGCGGCCAATGCAGGTTCTAGTACGTGATAACAATGTCGATCAGGCGCTCCGCGTTCTGAAGAAGAAACTCCAGCGCGAGGGCATTTTTCGTGAAATGCGGATGCGCGAGGCTTTTGAAAAGCCCTCGGTTAAGAGAGCGCGCGAGAAAGCCGAGGCGGTGAGCCGCCAGCGCAAGAATGCCCGCAAGCAAATGCAACGCGAAGGCCTGCTCCCGTCGAAGCCGAAAAAGAGCAGATAGCTTGATGAACGCTCAAGGCCGCCGCTGTGACGGTGGGGTAGAGCGCGCCCCTCAATTTACGAACGCGCACCTTGGTTGAGTCTCCACCCCCTGCGGAGGCTCAACCATTTTAAGCCGCACGATGATAGTGTTCTGGCTTCCACCAGCGCTCGAATATCAGGCGCCGCCCTCACCTGCCCGGGCGCGTCAGCGACCGGGCAATGTCGATGATGTCGTCCGGTCTTCCTTGTTCCAGGCAACCCCAAGCCCGATCTCCAGATCGACGCCACGCACGGGCCCGAGCTCGAAGTTGCGGTTCGGAAGATCCTTCGTCCATTCCGGTGCAAAGCCGATGCCAAGGCCTGCCGAGACGAGCGACACCAGCGAGAAGGTGTCGTCGCAGAGGCGATGTTGCCGGTCAGACCATGGGTCTCGAACATCTCGGAGAAATAGCGTTCGCTGTAGGAGAGGTTCTGACGGGAAAAGGCGATGATCTTTTCCGAGCGTAGATCCTCGATGTCATCTGAATGAACCATTGACAAAAATCCTGATGTGAAGGGATTCGAACCGTAAACCCGCAACTGCAAGGAGCTATTTGCGCTCCCACCATATGTGGGGCGTTGGCATCATCGTCCATCCGATATCCTATGATAACGTCCTTTATCATCGACAGACGTTCGCGCTAATTTTGCTGACACTCGCAGGCAGCGTGTAGATATGGGTCGCTATAGAATTATGCTGAAACTGGTTGCGGGTCGACATCCTGGACATCGTGCGCCAATAGGCCGATGCTGTCGTTGGTCTGGAGGCGCCCACAGATTGCGTGGGCACGGGTATATCGTGCGTGCGGCAACGAAACGGTTTCTTGAACTCGCCGAGGCTCCATATGGCGTTCACTATCGCATCGCCCGCCTTTAACAATGGCGGAACCATTCCCAGGCTTTACACCTGCGAAGGGCAAGGTATTTCCCCGCCTCTCGAATGGACAGACATCCCGACCGGAACCAGAAGCCTTGTATTGATCGTCGACGACCCGGACGCGCCGGATCCGGCCCATCCGAAAATGACCTGGATACACTGGATTGTTTTCAATCTGCCCCCCGATCTGAAGGGGCTTGTGGAAGGGATTTCGCAACTGCCATCAGGCGCTCAGACAGCGAGGAATGGGTGGAACAGCAATGCGTATGGCGGCCCTTGTCCTCCGATCGGTGTGCACCGCTACTTCTTCAAGCTCTATGCACTCGATGACCGGCTCACCCTATCGGCGGCGGCTAGCAAGGACCAAATCGAAGCGCAAATGCGCGATCACGTCATTGCCGGAACCGAGCTAGTCGGCACCTATGGCAAAACAGGGAAGTGACCGATATGCGGACCGATGTACTCGAACAAACCTTGTCGCCGATTGATCAAGATGGAGTGGGGTAGTGCGGACTACGATCTGACCGACGTCAGAACTGCGAACCTCAGCGATAACGTTGATGCTTTGATGCTGGGCCCTCCGCGAATGCTTACATTGCTGTCGTTCAAGATCGCATAGCCAAGATTGAGCAGTCAATTTTGGGATTTTGGCTCGTGAGCTGGCACCCGCCTTGCATCATGGTGGAGATGACCCCGTAGCAATGAAGACAGGATGCTTTGCGAAACTGCGATCCAGACCGCCGTTCTCGCGCAGCGCATATCCGTTGATCAAGTCCTCGAACGCGTCGGGATTGCCCCCACCGCTATCACATCTCCGGCAGGCCAGCCTTTCGGAAGCCGTCGACAAAGTGGTCTCGTACAGATGCATCGCGCAGCGGCTGGGAGCTGAGCCAATGGCTGATCGTGAAATGAGGGTGGGTGATCAGGAACAATTCTGCTTCTCGCCGCGCCTCCTCACGGTGGCCCAACTGCGCAAGCGAAGCAGCCAGGAATTTGCGTGAGTTGGTACGATACGTGTCTTTCCTGCGGAGTGTAGCGGTTGCCGCCTCATAGTCACGCGCGGCGTATTGCGCCTGCCCAAGATGACAAAGATACCAGCAGGTTGGATAGGGATTGAGCCGCAGAGCTTTTTCGATCTGCGCTAGTCCGTCGGCAACCCTGCCGTCCAGCACGGACATGTCCGACATGGCGGCCCAGGTGTCGGCGTGGTTGGGGTCCAGCTCCAGGGCCTTGGCGAAGGCGGCCTCCGATTCCTCCCATCGCCGCTCATAAGCCAAAATGGTCCCCAGAACGTAACGGCAGCCGGCATCGTTGGGATCTAGGTCGACCGCCTTCTGCGCGAACATCGCCGCCATCCGACGGTTAGGATCTTCGGGCTCGCCGAAATGAGTCCAGGCAAGCCAACGGTTATAGGCGAGCAGACCGAGCGCCTCGGCATATGATGGCTCGAGCTCAACCGCGCGTTGGAGCAGCATATAGGCCTCACGCTCAGTTTGCGGCGACTCTTCCGTCAGGAGGCGGGCGCGCACGCACAGATCGTACGCCTCAAAGTTCTTCGGCCGATTGCGCTGCGTCGGGATGCTCAGCCGGCCGACGAGGGCTTCAACGATCTTCGCGTTAACTTCATCCTGTAATTCGAAAACATCTTCCACCGTCCTGTCAAACCGGTCGGCCCACAAGTGCTGGCCGCCAAGCGCGTCGATCAATTGGGCATTGATGCGGACACGGCCCATTGCGCGTCTGGCGCTCCCCTCGAGGACGTAGCGGACGCCGAGCTCCTGGGCGACCAGCCGTACGTCGACCGGCTTGCCCTTGTAGCCGTACACGGAATTGCGCGCGATGACGAACAGGCCAGCCGTACGGGAAAGGTCGGTGATCAGGTCTTCGGTCAAGCCGTCGACGAAAGGCGCGTCCGCTTCATCCCCACTCATATTCGTGAACGGCAATACAGCGATCGAGGGACATTCGGGCAGCGGCAATATGCTCTGCAGCGCATCCGGCCAATGCCACACGTGGACCGGGCGAGTCAGGTTCTTTAGGTAGCGTTCGCCTGCATCAAAGAACCGCTCGCCGATCTTGCCGACGATCTCGCCGTGAACTTTGGCTGAAATGCAGATACCTCCCGGTGCGGCCTGCGTCTCCAGGCGCGCCGCGACATTGACGCCGTCGCCGAGGACGTCTGAACCGTCGTCAATGACATCTCCCAGATTGACGCCTACACGCAAAAGCAGGCGCCGGTCTCCGGAAGCCTCAACAGCAGTGGTGGCCCGTTGCATTTCCAACGCTGCTGTGACCGCGTCCACCGCGCTAACGAATTCGATTAAGAATCCGTCGCCCATGAGCTTGAAGATGCGACCGTTGTGGCGCATCACAGCCGGCTCGATAACGCCAGAACGGAGTTCCCTGAGGTTCGCCAGCGTTGCGACTTCATCAGCCTCCATCAGGCGTGAATATCCCACCACATCGGCAACGACGATGGCGGCAAGGCGACGCTGAAGAGACTGATCCGTCATGTGAGGACAAGCCTAACGACCGAGTTCGTAAGTTATTGTTCGACCGCGGGTGAGTCAACAAATGGTCAGAGGTAATGTCCAGGCGATCTCCACCTCCATCGAGCCGTCATCCTTCTTTGTGACCGACGGCGTCGAAGTGGACAACACGGAAATGAGTATCCACGGAAAGCGGACGGTTCTTGAACGCCTGGTGACGGGCGGAGAGCGGGGGCTTTCGGCGGAAGTGCCCAGTTCTGTTCGCGAAATTGCGTTCCGGGGGAGACCCGAACTGCAACTGCGCTAAGTCGGCATTTCTGACCAACTCTCCAGATGCGGCCAGTCTCCTTCCGGCCCAATTGAGACGCTCGGGTCGCACTGACCAAGTATCAGCTCCTGACGCTCCTCGGGCGTTCAGATCACTCGACGAGCGGAAGCCGGCAGCACGGATGTCTCCTATCCCTCTCCTTGAACGCAATCGAACCGCCCACCACGCCCCAGCCGAGGGCAGACAAGACTCTTATTGAGACTAAATTCTCATGTTAGCCGGTTCGAACGAGGGCCTGGATCTGACATTTGGTCTTGCTGTCTAGCAACCCCAAGCAACCATTTGTGAAACTTCTGTCCAAACGGCTTTTCGAGGGCGGCCCGATCCCAGGCGAGATAATAGCTTTCGGGCAGTTTCATACGAATGTCGAAGGGCACAACCAGAGATCCAGAGGCGATCTCATCCTTGATCATGGAGACTTGCGCAAGAACGAACCCCCTGCCGTTCACGGCCGCGTCGATCGCACTGCTCGACAAGGTGAAGGAGAGGCCGGAGAACTTCTTAGCCCCATCGGCGTGCACCAGGGTTGCCCAGTCGTTCCATTGCGGAGAAGCCTTGTAGTCCGCCTCCCATTCCACATGGAGGAGCGGAAACGTCAGGATGTCGCGCGGCGTTTCAAGGCTGCGTCCGGCGAGCAGCGTCGGCGAGCAGGCAGGGACCATCCAGTCCGTGAACAACGTGGCTACGTGCTCATGCACATAGGAGCGCCGGCCGTAGGTAATACGGAAATCCACTTGATCGGCACCGATGCGAGGCTCCTGTTCCTGCCCGAGAATGCGGACGCTCGATTCCGGACAGAGCGTTTGCCAGTCGAAGATCTTGCGATTGACCCACTTGTTGGCGACCGACGTCAGCGCGCTCAGAACGATCCCGGTCTCGTTGCGCGCGCGGGTGAGAACATTGGCAGCATGGGAGAGCTGCTGGAAGCCTTTGGCGACTTCCCGATAGTACAACCGGCCCCAGGAAGAAAGCTCAACGCGGCGTCCGCGCCTTTCCAATAGCGTCAGGCCAAGACAGTGCTCCAGGTTTCGCACCAACTGGCTCACGGCGCCCGGCGAGACGCCGAGGTCCTCCGCCGCAGCTGTGACAGTGCCACATCGTCCGATCGCCTCAAAGGCCTGCAAGCCGCGCAAGGACGGGTTCGGCATCGTAAAGCACTCCTTCAGCCATTCGCTCCAATTTAGAAAATCTAAAAAAGAACGCAGGCGCTGGCAACTTGTTGGCACGTAAAAAACGTCGAACATTCGCTTAACAAAACGCAAGGAGAGCGAAATGTTTCTCAAGAACGCCTGGTATGTCGCAGCCTGGGATCACGAGGTCGACCGCGAGTTGAAGCCCGTCACGATGCTCGGCGAAAACATCGTCCTCTACCGAAAGCAGGACGGTAAGGCCGCCGCGCTCGAGGATGCCTGTCCCCATCGCAAGCTGCCGCTCTCCATGGGGCGCATCAAGGGCGACGACGTCGAATGCGGCTACCATGGCCTCACCTTCGACTGTTCGGGCATCTGCACACGCGTGCCGGGGGCCGAGCGGATCCCGCATGTCGCCAAGGTGCGTTCCTACCCGATCCATGAGCGATACGGCCTGCTTTGGGTCTGGATGGGAGATGCCGACAAGGCGGATCCGAAGGATATCTTTGAGGTCGAGCATTTCGGCGACCCCGCCTGGGGCATCAATCGCGGCGAGTCGATGACGCTGAACTGCAATTATCTCTACATGACGGACAACCTACTCGATCCGTCCCATGTCGCCTGGGTCCACCAGTCGTCCTTCGCCAGCTCCGCCTGCGAGGAAACGCCGCTTGAGACGACCGTGAAAGATGACGGCGTCACCGTCTGGCGCTGGATGATCGATTCCGAACCGGCCCCGTTCTATGCGCCCTTCCTGCTGTTCAAGGGCAACACTGACCGCAAGCAGCACTATGAGGTGCGCTATCCGAGCAACGCGATCATCAAGGCTATCTTCGCCCCCGCCCACACCGGCGGCGAAGGCCGCGCGCTGCCGGAAAATACATTCCTGATGGACAGCTACAACTTCATGACGCCGGTCGATCAAAACCGGACCAAGTACTACTGGTTCCAGATGCGCAACTTTGCGCCTGATGACGTCAAGGTTTCCGAGAGTTTTGCTAAGTCCGTGCGCGGCGCTTTCGAAGAGGACCGCGTCGTTCTGGAAGCGGTTCATCACGGAATGGCGAACCAGCAGACACCGAATCTCGACCTGAAAATCGACGTCGGCCCGATGCGCTTCCGGCGCAAGCTGGCTCAGTTGATCGCCGCCGAGACGAAAACCGATCCCTCCAGCGTCGCAGCCGAGTAGGGAGCGGTCCGGATGCTCGATGCAGCCGCCTCGCGCTTCCGTCCCTTCGAAGTCATCTCGAAGGTACGCGAAAGCGCCACCATCACCTCTTTCCGCCTTGCCCCACTCGAACACCAGCACTGGCGGTCGTTCGAGGCGGGACAGTTCCTGACGATGCGTGTTCCCGATCGCAAGGGCGGGCATGTCCTGCGCAACTACACCGTCTCGTCTTCCCCACGCGAGGAGGGAACCTACCGGATCACCGTGAAGCGTGAGGCCGCACCGGCACAGGATTTGCCTGATGGTCTGAGCTCCTGCTGGCTGCACGACCAGATCGAGCCGGGTGCGGTCGTCGAGATCGACCCGCCGCGCGGCGCCTTCAAGCTCGACAGCGCGAGCGCCCGGCCCGTCGTCCTTCTCTCTGGTGGCGTCGGGCTGACGCCGACAGTTTCGATGCTCGATGTGCTGGCCAGGGACACCAACCGCCCGGTCTGGTTCATCCATGCCTGCGACAGTGCAGCCGTCCACGCACTGCGGGACGAGGTCGAACATCTCGCCGCTCTCAGGCCCGGTATCACCGTGCACTACTGCTACCGTTTCGCCGAAGGCGCCGATCTCACGGTTGCCCGCTGCCATTCAACGGGCTTCCTGACGCGCGGCACGCTTCAGAGCCTTTTGCCGCTCGACGACTACGACATCTACATGTGCGGGCCGCCACCTTTCATGCAGGCGCTCTACAGCATTCTGACCGGCCTCGGGGTGCCTAAGGAGCGCATCGCCTACGAGTTCTTCGGGCCGGCGAGCCTGTTGACGGAGACCGCTCAGACCGCGCAGCGATCGAAAATGGCTTCCACCCCCAAGCCAGTGATCGACGGTGAAGCCCCCTGCGTCGTCCTTCACAAATTGGGCCTCAGCCTTACCTGGGACAGCGCAAGCGACTCCATCCTCGCGTTCCTGGAAGCGCAGGGGATCGAGCCGAAATTCTCCTGCCGGGCGGGCGTCTGCGGCACCTGCGAGCAGGGCCTCGTCTCAGGTGAAGTCGACTACTTCGAGGAGCCTCTCGATCAGGTGCCGGACGGCCGGGTGCTGCTCTGCTGCACCAGGCCAAAGTCCTCGATCGTGCTCGATCTCTGACTGCACTGTCCGAATGGCCGTGGCGCCATCCAGATGTCCAAGCTTTGAAGGAAGATCCGTGACGAAACCGCTTCATACCGAGCTCCCGCTCAATCCGCATGTGGCCGGCCTTCCGCCCTACAACGCGGGCATGAACATCGCTGCGGCGCGGCGGCAGAGCGGTCGGCAAGACATCGCAGCACTTGCCAGCAACGAGAACCCGGACGGCTGTTCACCGCGTGTCACAGCCGCGCTCGCAAACCTTGAGCCCTCCCGCTACTCCGACCCCGCCTGTACGGCGCTGCGGGCGGTGCTCAGCCAAAAGCTCGGCGTTTCCCCCGACCGGATCGTCGCCGGGAACGGCTCGGAGGAGATGATCGCCGCAATCTGTCGCGCCGTGCTGCGTCCCGGTGCATTCGTGGCAACGGTCTGTCCCGGCTTTGGGCTGCACGAGATCGAGGCGCTTGCCAATGGCGCAAGCGTCGAGAAGGTCGGTATACGGCCGGATCTCGATTTCGACATACCGGCGATCATCGCCATGCTCGAGCGCGGGCCGGCGATTTTCTTCCTCTCGTCCCCGTCCAATCCGGTCGGTCCGGCGCTCGATCACGAGGGGCTGACGCGCATTCTCGCGGCAGTCAGGCATGAAACGCTTCTCGTGCTCGACGAGGCGTATTTCGAGTTCACGGACGAAGACACGCCCGACGGCCTTGCCGCGCTCTCGGCGACGAACCTCTCCTGGGTGGTGCTCAGGACTTTTTCCAAGGCCTATGGGCTTGCAGGCCTGCGGGTCGGTTATGCCGTGACATCCGATGTCCGGCTCGCCCGGGCGGTGAGCGCCGCCAAGACGCCGTTCAACGTCAATGCCGCCGCGCAGGTCGCAGCCGTCGCAGCGCTTGCCGACGAAGCATGGATGCGGTCTTCGGTCGCGAGGTTGAAACACGAGAGGGAGCGCGTCGCCGACGCTGTGGCCGCCATGGGGCTTTCGACGGCCAGGTCGCAGACGAACTTCCTGTTCATCGATGTCGGGCGGGAAAGCCCGATCGCGTTCGATCACTTCCTGTCAAAGGGGATCATCGTCAAGCCATGGAAGGAGGAAGGTTACGACACCTTCATCCGTGTGACGATCGGCACTCCCTTGGAAAACGACCGCTTTCTGGATGCGCTTCGCAGCCTCGCCAGGCCGTGACGGCTGCCGCGCGCGCTTCAAGCCAAAACACAAAAAGGGGGTCTGGCACGGCCTCAAGGGAACGAACAAATGAGCGGAAACGCAAGCCTGTCCAGAGCAAACCGGGAGCCCCATCGCATGTCCCCTTCAGCGCCATCCGGCCTTTTCACCGGTGACTTTTCCGCCTTGCGCGCTCGATTTCTCGCCGCCGCGCGCACCGCTGGCGCTAGCCTGGTCGAATATTTACACCCGTTGCACGGTCCGAAGGGAGAGCGCCTAGCGACTGACGTTGCCTATCTCGGGCGCAACGATGCTGAAAAGCTGATGGTACTGATCTCCGGGACGCATGGCGTTGAAGGTCCCTTCGGCTCGGCCTGCCAGAGCGCGTGGCTTTCGCAGAACTCTCCCTGGAAACTTCCTGACGATACCGCCGTTCTGGCGATCCACCTCATCAACCCCTGGGGCACGGCATGGGCGCGCCGTGTCAACGAAGACAATGTCGATCTCAATCGCAACTTCATCGACTGGCGAAAGGCGCCGCCGAAGAACGAACGCTACGCCGCATTGCACAGGGCCCTGGTCTGTCGCGCCTGGGACGGCCCGGAGCGTGACGCAGCAATCGAAGCATACGAAGACGCCAAGCGGAGGCTCGGTGGCTACGCCGGCATCGCTCCGATTGTGGAAGCGGGACAATACGACTTTCCGGACGGCCTGTTCTATGGCGGCGACGGTCCGGTCTGGTCGAACCGAACCCTGATCGAGATCCTGTCGACATTCGCACAGAAGGCGGCCGAGGTTGTCATCTTCGACCTGCACACAGGCGCAGGGCCTTACGGCTACCCCGCCCTCCTCTCGGTCGCCGAGAGCGAGCACGCCGGTCTGGAATGGGGCCGACGCATCTTCGGTCCCGCGCTCTCGGTCGTCGTTACCGGGGAGGATGCGACGACCGATACCGGCATCGCCGCGACAGCCACAGGCTACGTCTCGGCCGCCGTGTGCGGTGCGCTGCCGAAGGCGCGCGTCCTGCCGCTGGTCGTCGAATGCGGCACCCTCGACGGCGCCACAGTCTCGGATGCGGTCCAGGCGGACAATTGGCTCCACCTATTCGGCAAGATCGACACGCCGCTCGGCGACCGGATCAAGAAGGACCTGTGCGCCGCCTTCATTCCCGAAGACGCCGACTGGCAGCGCGCCTGTCTTGAGGCATCCTTGCGCCACTTCGACCGAGCCTTTGCCGATCTCAAGGCATTAGGCGGTGCGCGACCGGAAAAATCCGTGCCCACCGCAGCCGCAGTCATCGTCGTCGCCCATCCGGAGTCCGGCGGCCCAAGGCTTGGCGAAAGACCGGCGATCGAGGTGCACGACATCCACAAACGCTTCGGCCCCCTCTCCGTGCTCAACGGCGTCAGCGTCTCTGCACAGCCGGGTGAGGTCGTGTCGATGATCGGCTCTTCCGGCTCGGGGAAAAGCACCTTCCTGCGCTGCATCAATCTGCTCGAGCAACCGAACGACGGGCGCATCGTCATCGACGGCGAAGAAATCCGCATGAAGAAGACGCCGGACGGCGGTGCTGCGCCAGCCGACATCCGCCAGGTCGAGCGCATCCGCTCGCGCGTCGGCATGGTATTCCAGAACTTCAATCTCTGGCCGCACATGACGGTCCTCGAAAACATCGTCGAGGCGCCGATGCACGTCCTGAAGGAGGGACGACAAGCGGCCGTCGATCACGCCCACGCCCTGCTGAAGAAAGTCGGCCTTTCCGACAAACATGCCCAATACCCCGGGCAGCTATCCGGTGGCCAGCAGCAGCGTGCCGCCATCGCCCGCACGCTCGCCATGCGCCCGAAGCTCATTCTCCTCGACGAGCCGACCTCAGCACTTGATCCCGAGCTGGTCGGCGAAGTCCTGCGCGTCATCCGGCAACTGGCCGAAGAAGGAAATACGATGATCCTCGTCACGCACGAAATGCAGTTCGCGCGCGAGGTCTCGCACAAGATCCTCTTCCTCCACCAGGGAAAGGTGGAGGAGGAGGGTGCCCCGGCGGATGTCTTCACCAACCCGCGCTCCGAACGCATGCGCCAGTTCCTGGCCCGTACGCTCTGACAGCCCGCCGTCATCACCCGTCCGGGGCCCTCCCCCGGAACGGGGGCCAACAAGAATGCTCAGCAAGGGGAACCAAAACATGAAGCTGAAAAGTCTATTGCTCGCCACGATCTTCTCCACCGGCCTCGCCGCGGCCCACGCAGCCGAAGGAGAATTGTCGATCGGCACGGAAGGCGAGTATCCGCCGTGGAGCATGGCCGACGCCGCCGGCAACGTCACCGGTTTCGATGCCGACGTAGGAAACCTGCTCTGCGCAAAACTGGAAATGAAGTGTCACTTCGTTGTGCAGGCCTTCGACGGCCTCATTCCGGCGCTGAAGGCCAAGCGTTTCGACATCATCATTTCCGGCATGTCGATCACCGCCGAACGCAAGAAGCAGATCAACTTCTCGGTCGGTTATGCGGAACTCGCCAACATGTTCGTGGTCAAGAAGGATTCCGATCTTGCCGGCGTCAAGGACATCGAGACGCTGCTGACATCGCTCGACGGCCGTACGGTCGGTGTCCAGGCTGGCACGACCCATGCGCACTTCATGGAAAAGCGGGCCTCGTCCGCGGTCCTGAAGACCTATGACACGCTCGACCAGATGCAGATCGATCTCGCCAGTGGCCGCGTCGAGGCCGCATTTGCCGATTCATCCGCCCTTCAGGACTTCCTCGGCCGCCCCGACGGCAAGGACTTCCAGTTCGTCGACGTCAAGGTGCTGAGCACCTTCGACCCGACACTCGGCGAGGGCATCGGCGTCGGTATCTCGCAGGAGAACACCGACCTGAAGGCCCGTATCGACAAGGCGCTGTGCGAACTGGTCGCCGACGGCTCGATCGGCAAGGCAAGCCAGACCTGGTTCAAGACGGACATCTCCCGTCCCTGCCAGTAACGGCAACAGCACCCTCCCGGGAGAACGAAAGGCCGGAAGGTCGATCCTTTCTCGGGAGGCTTCATCCGACAGGACAAGGCATAGGTTGGGCGGGCTCGATGGAACTTGGACTTTGGCAGGTATGGGAAGGCGGCTGGATATCGGCAATCCTGCGCGGCGCGGCAATCACCATCGCCCTCGGCATGGCGAGCATGGCCTTTGGCGCCGTCATCGGCGTTGGTTGTGGCCTGATTAAATGGGCCCGGATTTTCCCGCTGACACTGGCAGTGGATTTCTACACGTCGGTCGTGCGCGGCGTGCCGGAACTTCTGATCATCTATCTCCTCTTTTTTTCCTCCGTCGAGTTCGTGGCCCGAGTGGCTGCGGCGTTCGGCTACGAGGGACTGGCCGGCAACGGTTACGCCTTCACCATCGCGGTCGTCGCAATCGCCGCCATATCGGGGGCCTATTCGACAGAAGTCGTGCGAGGGGCGCTGGCAGCCATTCCGAGCGGGCATATCGAGGCGGCGCGCGCACTCGGGATTCCCGGCAGGCGGATCTTTCGCCGCATTATCGCGCCGCAGATGCTGCGGATCGCCGTTCCCGGCATGAACAATGTCTGGCAGACCACGATCAAGGACACCGCGCTCGTCTCCGTGGTCGGCCTGCAGGAATTGATGAGAGCCGCGTTTGTCGGCGCGGGCTCCACCCGCCATCCCTTCATCTTCTATTTCATCGCCGCTCTCGTCTACCTCGCAATCACCTTGGTCAGCCAGGGTGGTTTCGACTGGATCGAACGCATTCTGCGCCCCCGTACGAGGAAATAGGTCATGGATTTCGAACTCGTTTTCCTCGCAGTTCCGACCCTCGCCAAGGGACTGTGGCTCACCGCGATCCTGACGATCACCTCGGTCGCCATTGGCTTTAACCTCGGCCTGGCGCTTGCGGTCATGCGCTTGTCGAAAAACAGGGCCATGAGCAGTTTTGCCAAAGGCTACAGCACCGTTTTTCGCGGCACGCCCCTGCTGGTACAGCTCTTCCTCTTCTACTACGGCCTCGGCCAGCTTTCGTTCGTTCGGGACAATCCTGTGCTCTGGTGGGTCGTCGGTGATGGCGCCCATTGCGCGGTCATGGCACTCGCGCTCAACACCGCTGCCTATACATCCGAGATCTTGCGGGGCGGCCTCATGTCCATTCCGGCAGGGCTCGTCGAAGCTGCGCAGGCCTGCGGCATGTCGCAGCTCCTCCGCTTTCGCCGGATCACGTTTCCCCTGGCCATCCGGCAAGCCTTGCCAGCCTATGGCAACGAGCTTGTCCTCGTCGTCAAGGGAACGAGCCTCGCCTCCACCATTACCGTTCTGGAGATCACCGGCCATGCAAAGCGGTTGATGAGCCAGACCTACGCAATCCTCGAAATATTCGCCATCGCTGGCGTGCTTTATCTCCTGATCAACCTGTTGCTGATCACGCTCGTGCGGCTTCTGGAAGCCCGTCTTACACGCTACCTGCCCCGATAGGCCTGACCGCCTGAAATAACTGAAAACCTTGAACAGGAAGAGGAATATGATGGATGTACGTGCCGCCATTGCCGTTCAGGCAGGCAAGCCGCTCGAGGTCATGACGGTTCAACTCGAAGGCCCAAAGGCCGGCGAAGTGCTGATCGAGGTCAAGGCCACCGGCATCT
>NZ_LMJJ01000009.1 GCF_001429285.1 Ensifer sp. Root278 | reverse complement strand
TGGGAACGCCGGTACAAACCGGCAAGGAGTAGATGGTGCAAGTCCATTACGATGAAGGAGTAGCGATCCACATCGGCCCCGAGTCATGCGCGGGTAGTCGTGAGGCTGTACGTGAAGTGTTGACAGGGGAGCATGCAGGCCAGCCATTGAGCCGCGAAAGATTGGACATTTCGGGTGCCGACGCATTCCACCTATGCGGAAGGCAATACGATCGGGCGCGCTATCGCAAGCGTCCGTTCGACCCAGCGCGGTCGCAGACCCTGGCATGCATGGACGCTCCTTGCACGGGAACCGGGAGGCCTCGTGATTGGCCAGTATGGCATAGCCCCATGTTGGTCCGCATCGGGAAGGTGAGGAACCGTAGCCGATGATGCACGATCATGAGGAGTCTGATTCCGCCATAGTAGCGAAGAACCCTGCGAACAAAGTCGGTCTGCCGGCGGCGGAGCAGGAGGAGCGAAGGGCGGGAACCGAGGGGAATGCGGATCAGCACAGCACGCGCCGGGCACAGGACCGGGAAAGTGTGTCCCATGCGCTGGACCGCATACGACAAGCCGCAAGACACAGGAAGAAGGAGAAGTTCACCGCGCTCTTCCACCACATCAATCCGGAGATGCTGAAGACAGCGTTCTACGCACTCAAGCGTAACGCGGCCCCCGGCGTGGACGGACAAACGTGGCGAACCTACGAAGCAGACCTCGATCAAGGGATCGGGGACCTGCATTGTCGAGTTCAGCGGGGAGCGTATCGTGCACTACCGTCACGGCGGACCTATATACCGAAGCCAGACGGACAGCAGCGGCCGCTTGCGATTAGCGCCCTTGAAGACAAGATCGTCCAAAGGGCGACGGCGGCGGTGCTGAACCAGATCTACGAGGAGGACTTCCTCGGGTTCAGCTATGGGTTCCGACCGGAGCGCGGCCAGCACGATGCGCTGGACGCCCTCTTTGTCGGGATCGATACGCAGAAGGTGAGCTATGTTCTGGATGCCGACATTGCGAGCTTTTTCGACCGAGTCAGCCAAGACTGGCTGATCCGTTTCGTGGAGCATCGCATCGGCGACAAACGCATTATCCGCCTGATCCGTAAATGGCTCAGCGCGGGTGTTCTGGAAAACGGTGTCGTTCAGACGAGTGAACAAGGGACCGGACAGGGCTCGGTGATCTCACCGTTGCTCGCCAACGTCTATCTACACTACGTCTTCGACCTTTGGGCCGAGCGCTGGCGACGGCGCGAGGCCACCGGCGATATGATTATCGTGCGCTATGCAGACGATATCGTGGTCGGCTTTCAATACGAGGCCGATGGCAGGCGCTTCTGGAACATGATGCGAGAACGGTTGCGGGAGTTTTCGTTGCAACTTCATCCGGACAAGACCCGATTGATTGCGTTCGGCCGCTTTGCGGCTCTCACGCGCAAGAAGAAGGGCCTTGGAAAACCGGAGACGTTCAATTTCCTTGGCTTCACGCACATCTGTGGAAAAGATCGGCATGGCCGGTTCCAAATCCGGCGGAAAAGCCGACGCGACCGCAGAAGTGCAAAGCTAAAGGAGATCAGGAGCGAGTTGCAGCGGCGCATGCATCATCCAATTCCCGAACAAGGAAAATGGTTGAAGCAGGTGACTACCGGCTACTTCGCCTATCATGCCGTACCGACCAATCATTGGTCGCTCTGGGCGTTTCGGGAAAATGTCAAACGGATCTGGCTGCGCACGCTAAGGCGACGAAGTCAGAAACATGCGCTGACATGGGACCGCATGTTGAAGATAGCCGATGAATGGCTTCCGCTACCACGTATCCTTCATCCTTGGCCGAATGCGCGTTTTGCCGTCAAACACTCAAGGTAGGAGCCGGATGCGGGAATTCCGCACGTCCGGATCTGTGCGGGGGGCGCTCAGCAATGGGCGTCCCTACCGCGAACGGCTCAGCGACCTGCTCGAACACGCCGTCGACGCCGCCGGCCGTCGGATCAGCCGGCTGCAGCCAGCCCTCGGCCCATGCGATCTACTCTTCAACGCTGCGGCCATCGATCTCGGCGGTGGTGGTGAAGTCCATTGATCGCAGCGCCACTAGGAAATCGCGCACGGCACTGAGCTCGTGCCAATCTTGCGCTAAGTCCCGGAAGCGTCGCCAGCGGCTAGCGTCGCGCTTGCGACGCCGATGTTCTTCGGCGCTGCTCGGCAAGTTGGCGCTCTCCCTGCTTAACCAATCCGCCTTGGCGCTCAATCGCCTTGAACAGCGCATCCAGAATGCGGTGTTTGCGGTGGTCCGTTTCGGAGAAATAGCCAGGGTCATAAAGATTGCGCCTCCATGGATCGTGCTCACTGCGGGCTTGACGCTTTTTCTGTTCGTGCTCCGCGAGGCATGAGGCGATGACTGCGTGGGGTCTCAGAAGACGTTCGGGCACCGCAAGGGCGGATTCACTCGCACGGGCTTTTTCCGCCTGTTGCTTGACCTCCGGCGGGAGCTCGATGGGAGGCGCCGGCAACGGTGTCGGTCGAATGGTGATGGAGCGTGTATTGCTCGATTTCGGCAATGGCGTCTGTTTTGGTGCTTTGCCCACGGAATGTTTCGCCCAATAACCACTTACCAACGAGCAGTAATGTCCGCAGGAATGCCGTTCAGTGAGGAAACGCTCGCGCGCTTGGCCAGCGACCTCCGAAAATTCGCCTTTCGGATCAATACGAACGACAGCGCGACCTGCCGCCAGCAGGTTCGGGATCGGCCTGCAAGCGGAACCGATCGGGAACTGCGGCGTTGGGACGAGCCTTTGGCTGACACAAAAAAGTCGGAGCCGCGGGGCATGGCCCCTTGGGGCGCGCGAACAGGCGTACCGTTCTGCCGGCTTTGATGCGGGCGATAAGCGCAACTGGCGCGGGGACCTCCCAATAAGAGGAACAAAGATGATGTCGATTCGATCCAAACTTTTCGCAACGGTGACCTTGCCCGTCTTCGCCGTATCTTTCGCGATTCAGCCGGCGCTAGCCGAGAGCCTGAGGGCGCCGTTCCAGGTAGCGCAGGAAGGGACCGACCAGCAGTCTCCCGAGGACTTGCTTCTGCTCAAGAAGCGCAAGAAGCAGCATGCCGCCGAGGAAGGGCAGACAGAACAGCAGCAACCGCAGGCCGAGGAGCCGCAGCGTCAGGTCGAAGAGCCGGTTCGCAAGAAGCGCAAGCAGCAGGCCGAAGAGCAGCAGCCCGGCTCCGAGGAAAACGCACCGCGGCAGGCTGAAGAACTCCAAGCGCCTGTGCGCAAGAAGAGGAAGCAGCAGGCCGAAGAACAGCAGCCTGGCGTCGAGGAAAGCGCTCCGCAGCAGGCCGAAGAGCAACAAGCTCCGATGCGCAAGAAGCGCAAGCAGCAGGCGGAGGAGCAGCCTGGTGCAGAGGAAGGGACTCCGCAGCAGGCCGAAGAGCAACAAACTCCTGTGCGCAAGGAGCGCAAGCAGCAAGCTGAGGAACAGCAGCCTGGTGTCGAGGAAGCGGCTCCGCGGCAGGCTGAGGAGCAACAAAATCCTGTGCCCAAGAGGCGCAAGCAGCAGGCCCAAGACCAGCAGCCCGCCGTAGAAGAAGGGACCCCGCAGCAGGCCGAAGAACAGCAGGCACCCGCGCCCAAGAAGCGCAAGCAGCAGGCGGAAGGACGGCAGCCCGCCGTAGAGGAAGGCAACCCTCAGAAGGCCGAGGAACAGCAGGTACCGCTACCCAAGAAGCGCAAGCAGCAAGCTGAAGGAAAGCAGCCCGAGGAGCAAAAGGCCCTCGAAGAGCGTGCCGCACCGACAGGCGAAACCACAGCCGAGCAGCCGACGCCGCAGACAGGCGAGGGTGAGCAGCAGCCGGTTCCAGGGGCCGAACAACCCGCAACGGCCGAGCAGCGCCAGGGCGAGGAGCACCAGGGCAAGGCCGCTCCGATCGTTGTCGACAAGCGCACGAAGGAAGAGAAGCGCAAGATCGCCCAGGATCCGGCGGCGACCGACGAAACCGTGGTGCTTCCGGTCGACAATGGCGCGGCTGTGCTCGACAGCGACAAGGACGCCGATAATTCCGGGGGCAACCAGGGGCGCGAGGCTCGGCGCAAGCAGCGCGAGGAGCTGCGCGTCCAGGATCAGAACATAGCGCCGCCGACCGACGACGCCGCGGCCCAGGCGGAGATTCCGGCCGAGGGTCGGCAGGCCGTTTCGCAGAGGATCGAGGCCGCGATCAAGGAAGAAGGGCGACGCGTCGAAGCGGCGCCAGTCTTCGCGGTCCCGGAGACGACGAACATCGTCAACAACACCGTCATCAACAATACGGTGATCAACAACACGACGGTCAACAACACCAGGAACAATGATGTGACCGAGGTGCAACTGGTCGAGAGGGTCGGCGATCGCGTTGTCCTCGGCGTCGGCGACCAGATCTTCGTGCGTGGCGACGACCGTCCGCGTCTGCGCCACGATGCGCAGGAGGCCTACTACGACGAGCTTCCGCGCGGCCGCGTTCGTGAAACGATCGTCCGCCCGGGCGGGTATCGGATCGTTACCGTCTACGACCGTTACGGTGACATCTTGCAACGCTCGCGCGTCGACGGCGACGGCAACGAATATGTGCTGATGTACGCGCCGGAGTATCAGGAGGAACGGCGTCCGGCGATTGTCGACGTCGGTTACGAACTGCCGCCGATGCGCCTGACGATTCCGGTCGACGACTACATCGTCGATTACTCGGAAGAACCGGATCGGGACTACTACGAATTCCTGTCCGAGCCGCCGGTCGAACGCGTCGAGCGAGTCTACACGATCGATGAGGTCCGCAATTCGGCCCGCCTGCGTGACAAGGTCCGGCGCATCGATCTCGACACGATCCACTTCGCGACGGGGAGTGCCGAAGTCTCGATGTCGCAGGCAAAGACACTGCGAACGGTCGCCGACGCAATGCAGAAGATTCTCGACAAGGATCCCGGTGAAACCTTCTTCATCGAAGGGCACACGGACGCTGTCGGTTCTGATCGCTCGAACTTGGTCCTCTCCGATGAGCGTGCCGAATCCGTCGCAGTCCTCCTGACCGAAGTTTACGGCATCTCGGCGGAAAACCTAGTCACGCAAGGCTATGGTGAGCGCTTCCTGAAAATCGGCACGCAGGAACCCGAGGAGGAGAACCGCCGCGTGACCATCCGACGCGTGACGCCGCTGGTGCGCCCGGTCGCGCAGCGGTAACCGAAAACTGCGTCGCCATGCGTCCTATCAGGCGTGTGGCGACGCAGCATTCTGATTGCTGCAGATCCTCCGATCTTGCGGGCGACAAGCACCTGTGAATATGGGAAACTGAGCGCATATTAAGCCCAACGATATCGTGGCGCCGCAGGAGCGGTCATCGCTATGGATCGAAAGCTCGCAGCCATCCTTTCAGCCGATGTTGCTGGTTTCAGTCGCCTTGCGGCGCTGGACGAGGAAGGTACGCTTGGTGCACTAAATGTGTGCCGCAACAGGATTGCCGAAGTGGTGAAGGAGCATGGCGGCCGTATCTTTGGAACCGCCGGTGACGGGTTTGTCGCCGAGTTTCCAAGCGCTGTCCAGGCCGTCCGGTGCTCGGTCGAAATCCAGCGCCGTCTTTTCAGTACCTTGGAAGACCGCCCGCCCGATCGCCGTTTGGAGTTCCGCATCGGTATCAACCTGGGTGACGTGGTCGTAGCGGGAGACGACCTGCTCGGCGACGGCGTCAATATCGCTGCGCGCGTGCAAGAGATCGCCGCTCCGTCAGGCATCTGCATTTCCGCATCGGTGCGCGAGCATCTCGATGGGAAAGTGCCGTTCCCGCTGATCAGCCTCGGCGAGCGCAACTTGAAGAACATCCCGCGCCCAATTTTCGTCTTCGGGGTCGATTGGCAGCAAGAGACGTCTGTCGAAGGCGGCATCGCGTCCGTGCCACCACTTGCCGCCCGCCGTGGCAAGGACCAGCCATCGATCGTCGTCATGCCCTTCGACAACCTCAGCGGGCGAGACGATGAATACTTCGTGGACGGCGTTGTCGAGGAGATCACCGCGGCGCTCTCGTGCGTTCGGAATTTCTTTGTAATCGCGCGACAGTCCGCGTTCACCTACAAGGGACGCTTCGTCGACGTGCGCGAGGTCGGCAGGGAACTCGGCGTCAATTATGTGGTCGAGGGCACCGTTCGCCGAGGCGGCGATCGACTGCGCATTTCGGTGCAATTGGTCGATGCGGAGACAAGGACCCAGTTCTGGTCCGACCGTTACGAGGGTGCAATCGAACACATGTTCGAGTTCCAGGATCGGATCGCGGCGCAGGTGGCAGGCGCCATTCACCCGGCGATCCGCGATGCCGAGATCGAACTGGCTAGGCGCAGGCCGCCGACCAGTCTCAGGGCCTATGACCTTGTCATGCGCGCCTACCCGAACCTCTGGGGCCGCCGCAAGGATACCAACAACCAGGCGATCGAACTGCTGCGGCAAGCTATCGCCGTCGATCCGGGCTATGGTCGCGCGCATGCACTTTTGGCGTGGTGCCACGCCTCGAACGCCTCCTACCTATGGACCGAACAACCGGAGCGTGAGCTGGAAAAGGCGCGCGCAGCGGTAGAGGCTGTGGGCTCGATCGGCGACGATCCAACCGCCCTGACTGCCGCCGGTGCGGCAATGAGCATCTGCGGCGACCAGGAGCGCGCGACCACCTTTATCGAAAAGGCGCTTGCGCTTGATCCGAACAATGCCTGGGCATGGGCGCGCCTGGGGTGGCTCGCGATCTACAAGGACGAAGCCACGCACGCACCGGAATGCTTCCAGCGGGGGATGACCCTGAGCCCAAGAGATCCGCTCGCATTCAACATGAGATTGGGGATGGCTTTTTCCTTGGCCATGGAAGGTGCTCTTTCAGAGGCGATTGCGATAGCCCATGAGGTCGTCAACACCTATCCGGACGTCACATGGTCCTACCGTCATCTCGCCGCCTGGTCGGCGATGAACGGAGACTTGGAGACCTCCCGATGGGCTGCGAGGAAGCTATTGGCGGCCGAGCCAGGCTTTACAATCGACCGGTATCGAGCGCTTCCCTGGTTTCAAAACATCCCGCGGTGGCAAGATCAAATGGCCGAGGGGTTGCGGAAAGCGGGATTGCCTGAACGCTGATGGCCATTCAAGGACATGCGCGATGGCTGGAAAAGGCGCAAAGCACTCTGCCCCTGCGTGGGGGCTTGCCCAATAGAGCGGTTCCTGCGTCGGGCCGATAAGGGCACATGGATTGCTTGCCGGACCCGGATGGCGGGCCGGTCTGCTGTATGCTCTTCGCTTGCGTCAAATCCCCGACCCGTCCAGTTCTTGGTCGTCATCGCCTTCCCAGGGTAGGGGCATCGAGGTGAGATTGAGATTGGCTGAAGGCATCGGCATCCAGCATTTCAGTTCCGGCTCGGCGTATTCGATGATGCGGCCGGGCGAGGAATCGGAGGCGCGCCAGCCTTCTCTACCGAACTGATCGCCATTCGACCAATATGCAAGGTCAACTTCCGCTGTCCCCTGTTCGGACGGGCGGATCGTGACGAGGATCCGACTGCCGTTTTTCGGTGCGCTTGCCATGTGGCGCCAGCGGTCTGGCTCAGCCATCATTCGTCCTCCTCCTCGCTCCCGGTTGCAAGTTTCGCCGCGCCGTCGAAAACGGTCAACACAAACTTTGGGCAACCCACCGTCTATCGAGTGGGGTTCGATCCACGACATGCTGTACGAGCGTGGTCGCGGCGAGTAAGCGTCGCTCATATATTAGCGGCGGCGAATCGCCGTAACCCCGTGAAATCCAATGCGTTCGGCAGCTTCCCGCACGCGTTCGGCCGGCTGGGCGCGCACCGGACCCCGCACATTCAGTATGCGGTCGACGTTGGAAACGCCGACGTCTGCGGCTTTGAAACATGGTCAGGAGAGTCGAGTGCGGATAGGCCCTAGCCGATTGTTCGCACGCTATCGGCCATCAGCTTGATGCCGAGTGCGCCCACCACAGCGCCAGCCACGCGGTCAATCCAGGTCTTCGAGCGCAGATAGACGACCCGCGGCGCACGTGACGAAAAACCAAGGGCGACAATCGCATACCACACGAACTCGTCGATGAAGAGCAGTGGCGGAAGCGCCAGCAGCATCCAGGTGGGTGTGGGAGACGGTAGCAGCGCAGCAAACATGGATGCATAGAAGATGGCCGTCTTCGGATTGGAAATCTGCACGAAAAGGCCCCGCAGCAGAGACTTCCACAGTGTACCTGGTTGATCTGCGGGCGCATCGGCAATCGCTATCGTCTGGGGAGCGGCACGCCAGATACCGACGCCGATCCAGACGAGGTACGCGCCACCGGCGAGCCTGAGCAGCATGCTGAGCCACTCCACTTGAAGGAGGATCGCTGTCAGGCCGGCGACTGCAATGCAAGCGAATAGAAAGCCGCCAATTCCCATGCCTACCGCTGCCATTAATCCGTCAGCGCGTGACCGGGCGATCGCGATACGCGACACCACAATAAAGCTTGGGCCAGGACTCATGGCTCCAAGAAGGAAGACGCCCAGGATGGTGACAAGAATTGCGAATTCATGCATGTCGCTTCCTCCCGAAAAATCCGGCACCGCGGTGCGCCAGCACTATGGCGACTGTTGCGTCGTTGCTCAATCGTCCGAGTGCTCAGTCCAGCACGCGCAACCGACGCGTATCCTCATTTGGGGCGATTTGGCCGTTGCTCCATTCCCTCAGGCAAATTCTATTGTGGCCTGGGCTTCGTTGACCACCCAATCGATGAACACCTTGGCGAGCGGGGAATGGTCCCGGTTCTTTTGCGTGCCTTCGTCGCCGATTTTATGAAACCTCTGAGCGGGCGGACAAGCGCACCTTGGGCAAGCTCTTCGCCAGCAGTGATGTTGTCCTCCATCGCAATGCCAATTCCGCAGCGTGCCGCCGCGAGGTTCTGATTGAAATCTTCAAAACTCAGCCGGCGAACCGTGACGGGTATCTCCTGGTCGTGGTGACGGAACCAGTCGTTCCAGTGGGTGGATCCGACGCCGTCGAGAAGGACGTGGCGGGTCAGGTCCCTGGTGCGCTTGATGTCGCCGTCCCGGTTGAGGAGGATTGGGCTGCAACGCGAGTTGCTTCCTCTGGGTCGTGTTCAAAAGCCGTTGTGCCAGTCGGGGTGTTCGAACCCGACCGCAAGTTCAGGTCAGGGTCCAAACCCAGGCCGGCGTCGACGAGTATCGTCTGGTCGCCGCTGCGAAGGAGGACCACGTTGCGCGACCAATCGAAAGCGTCTGACGGCAGGAACATGCCGTTTAGCCACTCCGCCCGGACGGCCGGGTCGACGTTGTGGGCCAACATCGCGGTTGACAGCGACAGCACCCCATCGCTGACCACCAGCGCTCATCGGGTGTAGTAGCCGGGCTGATCGAGGTCTGCGAGAAGGCCGGGGCCGGAAGGCTGCCAGTCAAGCAATGTCCGGGTATGCGCGCTGGAAGCGGCCATGTCGGCGCCTGCCATCGTGGCGAACCAGCCGAAGTGTTCACGCGGCCGCGCCTCGACAGGAAGGTTGAGTTGGCGGCCGATTACAGCGGCGATTTCCTTGAACGGGACCGCCTCGTCGGCGACGGCGTGGTACACCGGTTCCGTCACTCCCTGCTCCAGGGCGAGCCGGTAGACGCGGGCGGCATCCAGCCTGTGAACACCCGACCAGCAGTTCTGTCCTTCGTCGACATAGGCCGAAACGCCAGTCGCGTGCGCCAGCTTCACCAGGACCGGAACAAAGCCGTAATCGCCGATCCCGTGAACGGACGGGGCGAGGCGTATGGTTGCTGCGCGCACGCTCCGGGCGGCAAGGGTTCTTGCTGCTGCCTCCGACTTGCGCGGGCTGGCCGGGTTCGGAAGGTCCATTTCGGTGACGCCGCGCGGCAGGCCGGACAGACCGGAGGTAACCAGCAGCGGCCGGTTCGATCCTTCGAGTGCACCGCCGAGGATCTCGATCACGCGCTGGTCCTGTGCGGCACTCTCGAGGAATGTCGTGAAGCCATGGTTCCCGGCGGCATGGATGAAATCATGGTTGAAAGCGGTATGGACGACGGCGTCTGCCGCCGATGCGGCTTCGCGCAGCACATCAAGGTCGTCGAGCGAGCCCTGGACTATATTGGCGCCGGCGGCGACAAGATGTTCTGCTTTCTCCATGGAGCGGGCAAGGCCGGCGACGCGGTGGCCTGCGCGTAAAAGGTCGTCCACGATGGCCGCGCCGACCCAGCCGGTCGCGCCCGTTACGAATACGTGCATGATGTTTCTCCAGTCTTTGGACAAGTCTTGAAGGTTGGATAGCCGCAGATTTATCCGGCCCGCATGGACAGTTCGACATCCTCCGCGAAGGGCACGGAGATATAGCCCGAGGCGTCTGAGCGAACATGGGCAAGGTAGTCGGGGCAATCGTCGGCGTTATCAGCGACAATCAATGCGCCGGGTTTCAGACGGTCTTCCACCAGATCCAGCACCTCGCGGTAGAGGGCCTTGGCGCCATCGAGCAGCAGCAGATCGATCGTCTCGGGAAGACGGGTGCTCAAGGTCTTGAGCGCATCGCCTTCCCGGATTTCGACAAGGTCGATAAGGCCGCCGTCAGCCAGGTTTTGGCGTGCCCGTAGGATCTTGGAAGGCTCGAACTCGCTGGTGATCAATCGCCCGCCGCCATTGTCCCGCAGCGCGGCGGCAAGATGGAGCGTGGAGATGCCGAAGGATGTGCCGAATTCCACGATCGATTTCGCGCCGCAGCTGCGAGCCAGCATGTAAAGCAGCGTGCCCGTTTCGCGCGATACCGGGAGCCAGAGATCCTTCAGTCGCCCATACAAATCGAGATATTCCGTCTTGCTGCGCACGAGACGTTCGCGCTCCTCGCGCGAAAGCGCGGCCATCGCCGGACTTGATGCCGCATCGGCTTCTTTGAACAGGCGATCGAGAAGCGGTGCGAGAGGTTCGGTGGTCAAGGTCGTCATGAAAAGCTCCGTTGTAGGAATGCGGCTTGTGTTGAAATTGAAAATACGAATAATTCGTCGCATTTGCTAATCGCATTGCCGAGCGCCCCAATGACGGATCGTCCAAGTGCCCGTATATCCTCAAGAAAACAGCCAAGGCAGGCGCGCTCGAACGAGCTTGTCCGCGCCATTTTGCAGGCTGCTGTTCAGGTTTTGGCGGAGGAGGGTGCGCAGAGATTCACCACCGCCCGGGTGGCGGAAAAAGCCGGCGTGAGCATCGGATCGCTCTACCAGTATTTTCCCAACAAGGCCGCGATC
This sequence comes from Ensifer sp. Root278, assembly GCF_001429285.1. GTDB lineage: Bacteria > Pseudomonadota > Alphaproteobacteria > Rhizobiales > Rhizobiaceae > Ensifer. The sequence continues at coordinate 111,810 of NZ_LMJJ01000009.1, read as the reverse complement.
CTCTTTCGATTGCAAAGCGATGAGTGGCAGCAGACGACGGATCTTCTGCGGGGTATCCTCGAGGATCGCTCGCAATCGCCGTTTGAGCGGCTACGGACCCTCGTCCATGCCTTTATCCGGTCCGAATGCGAGGAGGCGACCGTCCGCGTCGCGCTTGATGATGCCGCCCCGCTCTATCGCGATGCGCCCGAAGCTCGGGAGGCAAAGGAAGCGGGCGATCCGATCTTCGAAAATTTCATGCTGGAAGTGCTTCCGCACAGCACCGGTGCTGCCCGGCAACTGGCCGCGGATCTGATCATCACGACGATGACCACCGTCGGTAAGGTGTTTTCAGAGACGCCACGGAGTGAGGCCGAGATAGAGGCCTATGCCGGCGCCATGGCCGACATGTTCTGCGCCTACATCAGCAGCATGGCTGACGGCGCCAAATCGTAGCGTCTGAAACGTCTCTGTGAGGTGGGCGGAGCCGGCAGGTTGAGCCGACCGATTGATTGACTGGCGGCCGGTTCGACTGCATGTCGCCGGGATACACGTCCGCGCGCCGCAATCAGCCGTCCGACCAGAAGCGTTCCTTGTCAAAGGCCTTTTTCTGTTCGCCGAGTTGGGAAGCGCCTTTCGGTGCGCGGTTTGCATCCTCAGCGCTGGACACCGAGAACCAGAGGCCTGCTGGAAGGATGACTTGCTCAAGATCCTTGGCCGGCGCCAGCGCCCACTTGAGAAGCGTAGCGTCGCGAATGGCCCACTCCGTCTTCGCGAACGGCGAGCCCGTGAGACTGGATTCGCTTGCGCCCGGTGCCCGCATCATGCCCGTGCCAAGTGCGATCTTGAACGACGAGGACGGAACGAATGCAGAGATGTTTACTGGGAGCGCGCGCTCGCTGGCGACCGTGCGGAGCGTCGGGAGCGGGACGCTGATTGACGCAAGGTCGAAGAACGGCGGCTCTTCGACAGTCTGCTTGAGGGTCTGGCGTTCGAGGGCTTCTTCCCCACGGCTCTTGCGCGTTGGAAGCATGGCGGTGAGCAGGGTGTTGTCGGCGGGTGCCGCAGTCTTGAATTTTGCTGGACCGGCACTGTTCGCAGCCACGATCGAGGTGGCCTTGACCCGTCGTTTGTAGTCGGCCATCGCCTGGTCATAACCCGGCAAGGTCCCGCCATTGGCGGGAAGGTGAAGCGTCTGCCCCTTCGGGAAAATGCGGGCCAGTTCCTGGCGCGACATCCGCGGCCACGCCCGCACGTTTCCGACGTCGAGATGCACGAAGGGAGATCCGGAGGTGGGGTAGTAGCCGACCCCTCCGACTTGCATCTGCATGGCGATCTCCCGCAACCGAGCGAGTTTCACGCCTGGAATGTAGAAGTCCATGGCCTTTCCCAGCATGTGCTGGCTGTTCTTGGCGACCCCGGTGCTGCGCGAACGGCCGCGCAGCATGTTATTGGTGGCGGGCGAGCGGTAGGCGGAGACGATGTTGATGTAGTCCTTGGCCCCGGCACGCTGGTAGACTTCCCAGACGAGGTCGAGAAGACGCGGGTCCATGCGGGCAGGCTCGTTCCTACGCCAGTCGCGGAGAAAGCGATTGATTTGTGAAAGCCCTTTCGGGTCGTATTTACCGTCCCGCTTGAAGGTGATCGTCGCGCGCTCGCCGGTGTGGGTGAAGAACAGTTTTAATGATCGAACTTCCGCCGAAGACGCGGTGGTGGTGAAGGCCATAGCGGACGCTGCGATGGCTGCGATCGCGGTCACACGCCCAAACCATCGTCCAATGCGCTGAACGCTTCTTCTTGCGACGCCGCACGATACAGGCGCCGGATACGCGGTTACTGGATACTCAGACACGGCGGGTTCCGATTCATTCGAGGTACAATCCACCGGCGGCAACGACCGGCGGTTCGGCTCTTCGACGGAAATTATGGTCAACGAAGGATTAAGAACCCGTTGATGCTGCCCCCTGAGGCTTCATGATGAAGAATTCCTGCGACGAGCAGATCCCCACGACCTCGGCCTTCGTTGGCCAAATCGGTCGCCCAAGGCGAGGCCACTTGCTTTCTCCGGTCCATACGTTAGGTCATACTGAATGAACCGGTTGCACTGTGGTATCTGCGTAGCCTGGGTGTCCTATGAGAAGTACTTCAGACGTCATTGCAGAACTGACGCAGGCCGAGCGTGACGTTCACATGCTGACGGAGGGCGAAAAGCTTCGCCTCCTCGTCCGGGCCTATGTCGCTGTCCAGGAAGGCTGGACGATGCTCGGGCAGCCCGATCGACTGAAGAAGTCAGCCGAAACCATGGATGTCATTCGGGCCGGTGGGATGCCGGTGCATCTCTACGATGACGAGATGCGGGCAATCCTCCAGGAGGCCGTCAAGGTCATCAGGCAGATCGAGGCCGCCATGGAAGCGAAAAACAATCCGATGCCCGCACGTGGCAAGTCTACGGAGCAAGAGTAGTAAACGCCCGGCGATACGGCCGAAGACCATCGGTCGCGCTGCTCGTCGCCGTCCGTGCGTGGGACGTTCGCGAGACCAAGTTGCCATCGACTTCAGGAAAGAACGTCGTCGTCTGAGATTGGGAACGAAGATTCGATGGCCGCGCCAATGAAGGCTTTCCGCGAAAGCCCAAGCTGGTCGCCGCGCTCCAGAGCAGCGCGGCAGCGGTTTCTTGCCCGTTCGTAGAACCATCCGCCCTGCGGCATTTCGCTGAGATACTGCAGGGCATCCTGTGGCCCGTTGATGGTGCGCTCGCCTTTCACACCAACCCTGACGGGGTGATCCCAAATGATCGCTTGCATTGCCGTTGTCTCCGGTTCGGCGCAGAACGCCTGGCCCGGAAATTTGTTCCTGGATCGGGCAGAGAGTGGCACCAGTCAATTTTGACTGCTTGCGACCTCAACTCAGTCATGGGCGATGTTTGAGCATTCCGGAAGCTGGCGCTTCTGGCACAATCTTGCGGGGCGGTGACCAAAATGGCACCGTGCACTGCGAGGAAAAATGAAGATGGCCGATACACAAGGACTTTACCGCCTCTACGGCGTTCCGAGCTGGGGCTCCGTCCTCGTCGAAGCGGCGCTGGTGCAAGCGCGGCTACCCTACACGTTCGAGAATGTCGCGGGGTTCGATGCGCCCGGCCCGGCCCGGGACCGTCTTGTCGGCGTCAACCCGCTCGCACAGGTGCCCGTGCTCATACTTCCCGATGGCACGGTGATGACGGAGAGCGCTGCCATTCTGCTTCATCTTGCGGAGACATACCCAGAAGCCGGACTTGCGCCACCGGTCGGGGACCCGCTTCGTCCTGCCTTTCTTCGTCGCCTGATCTGGCTCGTGACTGCCGTATATGGGACCTTCACCTACGCTGACTACCCCGAGCGTTGGGCACCGAGCGTGCCGGACGAGTTGCGCAGCCGGGTGCTCGGGCGCCGAATGGATCTGTGGCGCCAGTGGGAGGACGAGATCGCACCCGCGCCGTGGGCGCTCGGAGAGCGGTTCTCTGCCCTTGATATCTGGATCGCGGCGATGACGCGCTGGCGACCGGGGCGCGATTGGCTGGCAGAAAACTGCCCGAAGCTGCTCAGTATTGCCCGGCGTGTCGACGCGGATCCCGATCTTCGCGAGCTATGGACGAGTAACTTCGGCGCGATCTAATTCGCAACCCTGTCCCGCCGGGTGCGTATGTCTGGCGCTCCGGCGCCAGTCCCTGCTAGGCCACGTCGGCCATCAGCAAAGACACGGGAAGCACCGCTTCTTCCTTGACGGTCTTGGTGACGATGTAGGTGAAGTAGCGCGCGATGCCGAGTTCCCTATCGAGAAGTGTGTCGATCAGGCGCTGATAGGCGTCGATATTGGCGGCGACAATTTTCAGGATGTAGTCGACGCCGCCGCCGACCGACCAGCAGCAGACGATTTCCGGAATATCGCGGACGGCTCGTTCGAACCGGTCGAAGTCCGCCTGACGGTGGTTGGCGAGCGTCAGCTCGACCATCACGCTGGCAACCGGCGCGACACGCCGCAATGCCACATGTGCATGGTAGCCGCTGATGATGCCGGCCTTTTCGAGCTTGCGCAGCCGCATCCAGCAGGGCGTGGGCGAAAGGCCCGCCTTTTCGGCGAGCGCAAGTTTGGTGATGCGTCCATCCCGCTGGATTGCATCGAGAATGCGCAGGTCGATCGCATCAAGCTTCATGGCAAACTCCCGCGCAACTCGTTTGTCTGCTCTTATCAAGCCTTGCTGAGCAATGCAGCCTTTTCCGCATCCATTTCGGCGATGTCCTGGAACCGGTCGGCAATGCGGGCATGGGCACGGCCGCTGTCGGAGGCACCTATGGTGACGATGATTTCGTCCGGCCCCGGGGCGTCGGCGATCTGGAAGTTGGAAGTGAGAAAATGCGATCGTTTGCCGCTCTCGCTCTTGTGCATCATCGGCAGCGACAGCAGCGCGCCCGGCGCATTGCGGGTGTTGGCGAATTCGAGGTAGTTGGTGCCGCCGATCGCCTCGCGAAAGGGATTGCCGAAACGCAGCGTGTGGATCATTGCCGAAGCATGTTCAATTTCACCGGCAATGCCGACGGCCGCCGCCTTGCCGCAAGCCTCGATCCGGTCCGCCGCCATCTGACGAAGCAGCCGGTCCGTCATCTCGTGGCTGAGTTCGCCGGCGATACGGATGATTTCCGGCCGCAGATCTTCGACAAAGCCTCGCCCCGCCCAGGGGTTCTGGATCACCGCCGCCACCACGACGACGTTTACCGGGCGCGGCGCCACCTTGCCGCCCTCCACCAGCGTTTCTTCGAGGAAAGTGCAGATTTTTCGAATGCCGATCGTCATGGGATGCGCCGTTGCTGTTTGTTGGGATTGCTTCGCACCCTAGCGGGATCGCCGGGCGGCGCTTCCTATATTTCGTCGGAAGATGTGCGCTGCGGCTTCTCGGAAGCGGAGTAGACTTTGGCCTTCGCCGCGCGCATGGTTGGTTGATAGATGTCAAGAGGCGAGACGATTTGGATCAGAAGTCCCAGATACTGGCGCTCCGCGACGTCGCCAGTCAGATCAACAGCGGTGGCGATCTTCAGACGGCGCTGCAGCAGCTCATTGCGGCCGCCTGTCGCCATGCGAACTGGTCTCTGGGGTCGATCATGGGCATCGACGCGGCGCATGGTTACGCCCATGTCATCGTGCGCTACGATCCGACACTGATCGAGCGGCAGTTGCCCGACAAATGGGAGCTGGCGACCAGCCCGTCGCTGATCGCGCTGCAGCGAAACGAGCCCGTCTACATCCGTGACGCACGCGAATCCGCCGAGTTTCCAGGTTATCGGAAGGAGGCTTTCGAGCGCGACTATCGTACGGTGCTCGTCATGCCGATGAACTGCAGGGATGCTGAGGGCCGACCGATGGTGCTGAGCGTCATTGCTCGCGAGGTCGCCGAGGTGTCGGAAGACGATCTCGCCTTTCTCGGCACGATCATCCACCTCGGTGCCATCGCCGTCGAACGGGAACATCGTCTCGAGGCGGAGAAGCGGTCGGCGCAGCGGCTGGAGCGCGCCCTGGAGGCACATACCTCGCTTCTGGAACATGTGTTGAGCGATGGGTCGGTCGCACCACTTTCGGCCATGGTCGGCACGATGCTGCCGAATCCGACGGTGGTCGTTGATTTCACCGCCAATCAGGTTGTCGCCGGCCAACCGCCGAACGCACTCTACGACGAGGCCAGCTGGCACGAGGCGGCTTCCACCGTTCTTAGCCGGCCGCTGATGAAGGCCGCCCGAGACGCTGTCGAGCGCGGGACGACCGATGCCGTGAACCTCTACCTCGATGACGGCACGCAACGGTTCAAGATAACGGCCCGTGTCGAAGCGCTGATGGTCGACAATCAACTGGTCGGGGCGCTCATCATCTTCCCGACGACGCGCGAGTTCAGCGATCTCGATCTCCTGATGCTCGACAGCGCCAAGTTTGCGCTGAGCGTGCAGATGATGCGAAGCTTCATCCGGTTTCGCTTCGAGACCAGGACGCAGACCGAACTCTTCTTCGAGATCGTGGAGGCGCGGTGGCGCAATGCCGGCGATGTTGCCCAGCGCGCCCAGCGGCTCGGCCTGAGTTTTTCCGTGCCTCAGCAGATGATCGTCGTCGATTTTCCGGATAAGACGAAGGCATTTGGCGGCGCTTCCGTCGATGTGGAGCACACGCTGTCGCGTGTCATGCAGCAGGCATCCGTTCAGGCGAACCTGATTGCCGTCGAGGGCGGCGTCGTCTGCCTCGTTCCCCACGATACGGGTAAGCGGCAGGAGCGCACGACAAAGCTCGCCCGCCGTATCGCCGAGGAACTCGGCCGTTACTTCGACGAGGCACCGATCGTCGTCGCCAGCAACCGGTGTGCCGCCCTGTCGGATTATCCGCAGGCCTGGGAACGCTGCGCCCGAATGATCCGCATCGGCCGCTCCTTTGGTCTGACTGGCGCGGTCTCTGCGCAGGATTTCGGCCCGCTGCCGATGCTGGTCGCTGCCTGCGAGGCCGGCGACGTGCGCGGTTTCGTGCACGAGAGTGTTGGGGCGATCGCCGATCACGACCGGGACAACGGAACCCCCTACCTCGAAACGCTGTCGATCTACTTGCAGGAGGGGTGTCGCAGCCAGGCTTGTGCCGACGCGATGGGCCTGCATGTGACGACGCTGCGCTATCGGCTGGCGCGCATTCAGGAGCTGTTTGGCGTGGATGTCGAAACGCCGGAAAAGCGCTTTGCCGTCGAACTCGCGATCCGCCTGCACGGTGTCATCGACAACCGTTCCACCCTCCGCAGCTAGATTTTCCTCGTCCGTCGGGAGCCGTCTTGCGACCACGTCGCCACCCCTTTTCGTGGCCTTCAATCGCCTCCTAGGGTTCGATGCAGAAGTTCTTCGCCCACTCCTGTGAAGCGACGGAAGAACGACCGCCGTGACGGCATTAGCCTCCAATCAACCTGATGGTGAGGAGGCAAGAAGCGCATGGTTGAGACTGCAGCATCGACGGACGTGCCGATTGATCCGATTGCGCTTCGCCGCGCCTTCGGTACGTTCGTGACCGGTGTCACCGTCATCACCACCCGCGACGATGACGGCACGCCGCGTGGAATGACTGCGAACTCCTTCACCTCGGTTTCGCTCGATCCTCCGCTACTTCTGGTCTGCGTTGCGAAGTCGGCTTCGAGCTATCCTGCCTTCACCAATGCAGGGTGTTTTGCGGTCAACATCCTCCATGAAGGACAGGTCGACGTCTCCGGAACCTTTGCCTCAAAATCTCCGGACAAGTTTCAGTCGGTGACCCACGATCACATCCACACGGGCGCGCCGGTCCTGACCGACAGCCTGACCTGGTTCGACTGCACGACTTTCAGCACTGTTGATGCCGGCGATCATGCGATCCTGATCGGCCAAGTTCGGGCCTTTGGTACCAGTCCGACCGCACCGCTCGGCTTTTGCCGCGGCCGCTATGCCAGCGTTAAGGACCCGTTGCCGAATGGCTGGCTCGCGTCGCATGGCATGATCATCGGCTATCTGATCGAAGCGGGCGACGGCCTGCTTCTGCGTTCGGACGGCAAGGGCGGCTGGGTTTTGCCGTCTGCGCGGCGACGCAAGGCGGACAGCCAGCTCGTCATCGACGGTGGCGACGCGCTGCGGCTCGTCCCGGACGAGACCTTCCTCTATTCGGTCTTCGATGTCGCAGACAGCGACCCGGGCTATCTCGTCTATCGCGCCCGACTGGCGGGCGAGGGCGGCGCCCGCACCAGGCTGCCAGCGGATCTGCGCTTCTTCCCGCTCGACGATCTTCCCGACGATGCGATCGCGACGCACGAACTGCGATCCATGTTGCGGCGCTACGTACGCGAGAGGCAGGCGGGCCGCTTCGGCATCTACATGGATTCCGACGACGGCGGCCGTATCGCGATGATCGACGGCGAAGCCCGTACCTGGCTTCAGACCTCCCAAGACCAAGGACAATGATATGAAGACGACGGTCAGTTCCATTGAAGGTTCGCGCCAGCTCCTGTTCATCAACGGACAGTTCGTGGCGCCGAAGAACGGCAATTACATCGCCAGTTTCGACCCGACGACGGGCGAGTGCTGGTATCATCTTGCCGAAGCGGATGCGGACGATGTCGAGGCCGCCGTGGCCGCTGCCAATGCCGCCTTTCGCGATCCGGCCTGGCGCCGCATGACGCAGACCGATCGCGGTGCGCTGATGCGCCGGCTTGCCGAACTCGTTCGCGCCAACGCCGACACGCTCGCGGAAATCGAGACGCGCGACAATGGCAAGCTGCTGAAGGAAACCAGGGCGCAAATGCGCTCCATGCCCGACAGCTACCACTATTTCGCGGGCATGGCCGACAAATTGCAGGGCGAGACGATCCCGATCAATCGTCTCGATACGCTGAACTTCAATTTGCGCGAACCCTTGGGCGTCGTCGGCATGATCACGCCGTGGAATTCGCCGCTGATGCTTCTGACCGGCACGCTGGCGCCTTGCCTCGCAATCGGCAATACGGTCGTCATCAAGCCTTCGGAGCATGCGACCGCCACGACGCTGGCGCTTGCGGAGCTGATCCACGAGGCGGGCTTTCCCGCCGGCGTCGTCAATGTCGTGACCGGTACCGGCCAGAGTGCCGGCGAGGCGCTGACACGTCATCCCGGAATTGCGAAATACGTCTTCACCGGCAGCACGGCCACGGGCCGGCGCATCGCCGGCAACGCCGCTGAGAACCTTGTCCCTTGCTCGATGGAGCTCGGCGGCAAGTCGCCTCATGTCGTTTTTGGCGATGTCGATATCGAACATGCGGTCAACGGCGTCGTCTCCGGTGTCTTTGCTGCCGCTGGCCAGACCTGTGTCGCAGGCTCGCGCTGTTTTGTGGAAGCGCGCATCTACGATCGCTTCATTGAGGCGCTCGTCGCGAGGACAGAACGCATCCGCGTCGGCCTCCCGACGGCCGACGACACCGACATCGGTCCGCTCGCGCTCGCTGATCAGCTTTCAAAAGTCGAATCCTACGTGGCCTCCGGCATCAAGGAAGGGGCGCGCATCGCCGCCGGCGGCCGGCGGCCGCAGCGGCAAGGGCTTTCGTCGGGGGGCTGGTACTTCGAACCGACCGTGATGGTCGACGCCGAAAACGACATGACCTTCATGCGCGACGAACTCTTCGGCCCGGTGGTCGGCGTCATGCCATTTCGCGACGAGGAAGAGATGATCCGGCTCGCCAACGACACGCGCTATGGCCTGGCCTCCGGCATCTGGACCAAGGACATCGATCGGGCGCTGCGGTTCGCCAACCGGATCGACGCCGGGACCGTATGGATCAACACCTACCGCTCCGCCTCTTTCATGTCCGCCAACGGTGGCTTCAAGGAAAGCGGCTACGGCCGGCGCGGCGGCTTCGAGGTCATGCACGAGTTCTCGCGATTGAAGAACGTCATCGTCGACTACTCCGGCGCGATGCAGGACCCCTTCGTCATCCGCCTGAAATGACAGCAAAAGCACGGGCACAGGAAAGGCAGAAAACATGAAGTTCGCAGTCTCCCTCACGATGGAACGCTTCTCCCCCGATATTCCGATGGAGCAGGTGAAGAGCAACTTGCTGCAACTCGCGCGGCTTGCCGACGAAGGCGGCTTCGAAACGCTGTGGACTGCCGAGCACCACACGCTGGAATGCACGATCTCCCCCAATCCGTTTCAGACATTGGTCTGGCTTGCCCAGCACACGGATCGCATCCGGCTCGGCACCTCCACCCTGGTCGCGCCCTATTGGAACCCGATCCGGCTCGCCGGCGAGTCGGCACTCTGCGATCACCTGACCAACGGGCGCCTGGAATTCGGCATCGCCCGCGGCTCCTACCAGTACGAGTTCGACCGCATGGCGGGCGGCATGCCGCAGCAGGAGGGTGTCGCCTACATGAAGGAGATCGTGCCGGCCGTGAAGAAGCTCTGGTCCGGCGACTATGCCCATGAGGGGCAATACTGGAATTTCCCGATCACGGCGGCCGTGCCGAAGCCGCTGCAGCAGCCTCATCCGCCGATCTGGGTGGCGGCGCGCGACCCCGGCACTTTCGACTGGGCGATCGCGAACGGCGCCAGCATCCTGTCGACACCGCTCTCCGCTCCGGAGGCCGAGATCCACGTGCTTTCCGAGAAGTTTCATAAGGCCGTTGCCGATCATCCCGAAGTACGGCGTCCGCGCTTCATGATGCAGCGCCGCACCTGCGTCTATGACCGGCCGGATGGCTGGGAGCGCGCCGTCAAACACAGCATGGATTACGGCCGCGCCTTCGAAAACCTCATGCAGAACATCGGAACCGTGAGCGAGGGGTTCCCCGAGGCTGTGCCCTATGAGGCGGTCAAGGGCAAAGACAACTACAACCCGGAAAACATCCGCAAGAACCTGATGTTCGGCACGCCGGACGAAGCGATCGAGAAGCTGCTGGTCTATGAGGCCGCCGGCGTGGACCAGTACTGCCTGGGCCTGACCTTCAATCTGCCGTTCGAGCTGCAGAAGCGGACGCTGGAATTGTTCGTCAGCGAAATCATGCCCTTCTTCGCCGCCCGTGAGACGGAACAGAAGCGCGTTGCGGTGGGTGGCTGACGATGGCAGGGGCTCAGCGCCATACGATTGGAGAGGTGACGCTCAACTACCGCATCGAGGGTGACGGCGAGCCGCTCGTCTGCATCCACGGCGTCGGCTCCTATCTCGAGGCATGGTCGGGCGTGGTAGAACGCCTGAAGGAACGGTTTACGATCCTGACATTCGACCTTCGCGGGCATGGCCGGTCCAGCCGGGTCAAGGGCCGGTACGAGATCGATGACTTCGTCAACGAGACGCTGGCTCTCGCCGATGCGGCGGGTTTCCCCACATTCCATCTCGCAGGCTTTTCGCTGGGCGGGTTGATCGCCCAGCGTCTCGCCCTGACCCATCTTGGCCGTCTGCGCCGGCTGGCACTTTTGTCAACCGTCGCCGGCCGCACACCGGCCGAGCGTGAGCGGGTTCTCGATCGCCTGGCCGCACTCAGGGCCGGTACGCCTGCCGATCATCACAATGCCTCACTGTCGCGCTGGCTGACGGAAGACTTCCAGGCGCGCCACCCGGACGTGGTCGAAAGGCTAAGGGCGCGGGACGCCGAAAATGATCCGGAATGCTATGCGGCCGCCTATCGCGTGTTGGCGGAAACGGACTTCGGCGGTTTTCTCGACCAGATCCGCTGCCCGACGCTGATCGCCACCGGCGAGGACGACGCCGGCTCCAACCCACGTATGGCGCGCTACATGCATGAGCGCATTCCCGGTTCACAGCTCCGCATCCTGCCGAGCCTGCGTCATTCCATCCTCATCGAGGCGCCGGACATTGTTGCATCGCTGATGGGCGAGTTTCTGAGCCAGGGGGAGACGGTTGATGGATGAGGCGCTGCAGGCAAGGGGAGAGGCTGTTCGGCGCAGAGTGCTCGGCGACGACTATGTCGATCGCGCGGTCGGTAGCAGCGATGCCTTCTCGCGTCCGTTCCAGGATCTGTTGAACGAATATTGCTGGGGCACCGTCTGGACGGACGAGGGCCTCGATCTGAAGAGCCGCAGCCTGCTCAACCTCGGAATGCTCGCGGCGCTCAACCGAATGCATGAGTTCGGCATCCATTTTCGTGGGGCGATCCGCAACGGTCTAACCGATGACGAGCTTCGCGCGGCACTCGTCCAGATCGCGATCTACTGCGGCATTCCCGCCGGCGTCGAAGCCTTCCGCGTTGCGCGGAGCGTCCGCGACGAGATGGCCCAGAAAGGGGAGCGCTGACTTCCACGGTTTCTAGGAAAGGGCAGCTCCGCGCTACCCCGTATCGCCGGAAGACGGAAGGCCGGCTGAGACCTCAAGATCAACCCGATGGCAGGAAGAGGACCCTGTCAAAAACAGAACGACAAAAGGGAACGACAGCATGAACACATTCGCAAAACTCACCGCGGCCGCATCGCTCGCCCTGTCGCTCGCGACCTTTCCGGCGCACGCCGGTGCCGTGCTCGACCACGTGCTCGATGCAAAGACGCTGAAGGTCGCGACCGACGCCAACTGGGCGCCGCAATCCTTCATGAACGAGAAGAACGAGATGGACGGCTTCGACGTCGATGTCGCCAAGGAAATTGCAAAGCGGCTGGGTGTCGGCGTCGAGTTCGTCACGCCCGGTTGGGACATCATCACCGCCGGCAACTGGCAGGGACGCTGGGACATGCATGTCGGCTCGATGACGCCGACCAAGGAACGCGCCAAGGTCTTCGATTTCCCGGCGGTTTACTACTACACCCCGGCCGCCGTAGCCGTTCACAAGGACAGCCCTGCGGTCGGTTTGATCGATCTGGACGGCAAGGTTGTCGGCGCCACGGCGACGTCGACCTTCGAAGCTTACGCCAAACAGGATCTGACACTCGATGCTGCCGGCGCCCCTGCCTTCGAATACGCGTTCAAGCCGAAGGAAGTGAAATCCTACGCCAACTCGACGACAGCCTTCGACGACCTGCGCCTCGGTGACGGTGTTCGCCTCGACGCGGTCGTGTCGTCGCTGCCCAGCATTCGCGACGCGATCAAGGCCGGTTATCCGATCAAGCAGGTTGGCGACCCTGTCTTTTACGAGCCGCTCGCTGTCGCCATCGAATACGGTGACAAGGAACTGAGCGCCAAGATCGCCGAAGTGATCAAGGCGATGCAGGGCGACGGTACGCTGAGCAAGCTCTCGGAGAAATGGTACGGCGTCGACTACACCATCGTGAAGTAAGGCACCCCATATCTGGCGGTCCGGGAGACCGGACCGCCCTTTGTCCAAAGGGACCAAAGATGCTTTATCCGGATACTGTTGAGTCCGAAATACTCGTCCACAAGCCGTGGTTCGTGGCTAGCATTTTCGCCACCGTTCTCATTGCCTTCACGGCCTTCGGCCTGACCGGCACAACGATGGGCGAACTGATGCGCCCGGTGATCGGCGAACCGCTCGAAAGTGGGTTCTATGGCCGTTTTGCGACCGCATTCGTCGTGGCAGTGCTCTTCTGCCTCAACATCGTCCTGATCGGTTTTGCGAGCCTCAGGGTCCAGATCGCCGTCGTCTGGCTGGAGTTGCTCGCGCTGTTCCTCGCCTTCTTCCAGACCTTCAATCTCAGCCTGCCATTTATCGAGGAGAAGTTGCCGTTTCTCATCACGCAGGGGCTGGTGACGACGGTCTATGTTTCAGCGATCTCGATTGTGATTGCATCGGCGATCGCCATCCTGGGCGCTGTGGCCAAGCTCTCGAGCAACGGCTTTGCCTATGCGATTGCCAGCTTCTACACGTCCTTCTTTCGCGGCCTGCCGCTCTTGATGCAGGTTTATCTGATCTATCTCGGCCTGCCGCAACTCGGCTTCATCATCGATGCGGTGCCGGCCGGCATTCTGGCACTTTCGCTCTGCTACGGCGCATACATGACGGAGATCTTCCGCTCCGGCATCCAGAGCATCGATCGCGGCCAGTGGGAGGCATCACGCTCCATCGGTTTCGGCTTCGGGCTGACGATGCGCAAGGTCATTCTGCCACAGGCGCTGCCGGTCATCATCCCGCCGACTGGCAACCAGTTCATCTCGATGTTGAAGGATAGCTCGCTGGTCTCCGTCATCGGTGTCTGGGAACTGATGTTTCTCGCCCGCACATTGGGCCAGAAGACCTTCCAGCACATGGAAATGCTCATATCCGCCGCCATGCTCTACTGGACCCTGTCCATCGCTCTCGAGTTGATCCAGTCCCGCATCGAACGTCACTATGCCAGGAGCAAGGTCAGATGAGTGCTGAGACCATCATCGACGCCAGGAACGTTTCCAAATGGTACGGCGCCTTCCAGGTGCTGACGGATATCAACCTGACGGTCCGCAAAGGGGAGCGCATCGTCATTTGCGGCCCGTCCGGCTCCGGCAAGTCCACGTTGATCCGTTGTTTCAACCGCCTGGAGGCGCACCAGGAAGGCGAGATCGTCGTCAACGGCATCAACCTGCATGCCAAGATGCGCAATGTCTCGGACGTGCGGCGCAATGTTGGAATGGTGTTCCAGCATTTCAATCTGTTTCCGCACATGACCGTGCTGATGAACTGCATGGTCGGGCCGATGTGGATCAACGGCGTATCGGAAGCAGAGGCGCGGGCGAGAGCGCTCACATTCCTGGAGCGGGTACGAATTCCGGAACAGGCCAACAAGTTCCCCATCCAGCTTTCTGGCGGTCAACAGCAGCGCGTCGCGATCGCGCGCTCGCTCTGTATGCAGCCGGCAGTGATGCTGTTTGACGAACCGACATCCGCGCTCGATCCGGAGATGGTGTCCGAGGTTCTGGACACCATGACGAGCCTGGCGAAGGACGGCATGACGATGGTCTGCGTCACGCACGAGATGGGGTTTGCGCGGGCGGTCGCCGACCGTGTGATCTTCATGAATTCCGGACAGATAGTTGAGGAAGCAAACCCGGACGAGTTTTTCACCAATCCCAGGCACGAGCGGACGAAACTGTTCCTCAGCCAGATACTGAAGCACTAGCGCAGTCCCGTCGTCCTCAGGCTGCAAGATCGGCTTGGGGTCGCCTGGAGCACGGAAGACTCGATCGCATCGAGAGGCGACATCATCGACATTGTCCGGTCGCTGGCGCGGCCGGTTAGAGGAGGATGTACGCCACCGGCTGTTGGTTCCAGCGGCGCCGTGCCGACCTGTTGCCGGATGCTGTAGCGCTAAACCCGATCGCTCGCCGCCGTGATTGACACGATACGCCGCGTCGACGTTGAATAAGGCGAGGGCGGTTCGGTGATTTGCGAATTCGGCCATCTGGTTACTTCGAAGCGGGCGGGCGGAAAGCGGGAGGACAGCAGTGTCGTATATGGATGATTTGGACGTCGCCGATGCGGCTTTGTTGATCATGCACTATCAGGCCGACGTCTTTTCGATCCTGGCAAGCGATGTTCCAACGGATCTGCTCGATCGCACCAATTCACTGATTGCGCGGTGGCGTGACACGGAGAACCCGACGATCTTCGCGAATTTCGCGATCGACTATAGGTCGCCCTGTGAAAACAATATGTTGATCAGCAACATCATGAAGACAGGTTACTTTCGTGACCCGGCGCCCGTAACTGGGCTCGATGTAGCCGAAAGCGACTGGCGATACGCATGTCCGCGCGCCAACGTGTTTCATGGCACGACTTTGCACCAAGACCTGCAGGCAAAAGGCATCAAGACGTTGGTCATGGCTGGGATAGCGACCAGCGGCGTCCTTTTTTCCAGCGTCGGGTGGTCAAGCGATGCAGATTATAAAATCTACATCGTCCGTGACTGCTGTTTTGATCCCGACACAGTTGCGCACGACGCACTTTTCCGGACGAGCTTCGCCACACGGGCCACCATTGTTTAGATCGCTGCTGATTTCGCCTTCGCCCGATCAGCTTCTAATGCAAACGATGTCCATGCTTGGCGTGATTCCCGCCTCGTAGGCCGAGGATGCGTGGGCGTTCGGGACCGGTTCGATGGGCGAGACCTCGGAATTATCTCACGGCCGTCTCTATCTTGGCTATCCCTTCCAGCGTTCGATGGACTGGGCATTTGTCGGCGATTTCGGCGATTTTGGCGCGAACCTCATCCGAGATCTCGCTGTCGACCGATATGACCCGCTCGAACCGGTCGATTTTTCCGCCATCGGCGCGTTCGGATGCAGCGCATTCTTCGCAATCCCTCGCGTGGATCTTGGAATGCGAGACTTCCACCTTGATGCGCCCCAGCGCCAGCTTCTTGTGGTCGGCGTAAAGACGCAGCGTCATCGAGGTGCAAGCAGCGAGTCCGATCGAGAGGAAGTCATAGGGCGATGGACCGGAATCCAGCCCGCCCGCACTTTGTGGTTCGTCGGCAAAAAGGCGGTGGCTACCGGCCTGGACCGAGTTCTGAAATTTGCCTTCCCCCGTTTCCATCACGCGAACCTGTTCCATCGGTCTCGTGCCCTGTGGCGGGTCAGCCACGAGATAGCGGCCCAGCCATTCCGCAATGATCCGGGCGGCGAAGGCGGCGTCGGCAGGATCGGTTAGCAGATGGTCGGCCTTGTCCAGGGAGACAAAGCTCTTGGGGTGTTTTGCCGCGTGGAAGATGTCGCTCGCATTCTCGATACCGACCGTTTGATCCAACGGGGCATGAAGAATGAGAAGGGGTTTCTTCAGCGTCGCGACAGCATTAAGGACGCGATGCGCGCGGGCGTCTTCGACGAATTGTTTTCTGATCAGGAACTTGCGCCCAGCAAGATCGACCTCGGCGGCGCCGCGATCCTCGATGTCCTTGAGGCTCGTCCCGAAATTCTTCAGGACATGGCCGACATCGGCCGGCGCCCCGATCGTCGCCACCGAGCGGACCTCTGGAATGTCTCTGGCGACGGCGAGAACTGCGGCACCGCCGAGGGAATGGCCGATCAGCAGTGATGGTGCCTCGAAGTGTCGGCGCAGATAGTCTGCAGCCGAAAGCAGGTCGGCAATGTTGGAGGAGAAATTGGTTGAGGCGAATTCACCTTCGCTCGATCCCAAGCCGGTAAAATCAAAGCGGAGGACCGCGATCCCTTCACGCGCAAGTTCGGCCGCAATGTGGCGCGCCGCTGCTAGATCCTTGGAGCAGGTGAAGCAGTGGACGAAAATAGCGTAGGCCCGCACGGGACCGTTGGGAAGATCGAGACGAGCGCCGAGGGTTGCGCCGGAATGGCCCGAAAATTCAATTCGTTGAGTGTTGAAATTCATGGCGATGCTCCTTTGAGGAGAACAAGCATGTGGCAGAGGTCTTCAGTGGCATCGCACGCGATGCCACTTTGCCGGACTTGTTCCGACGGTCTGGCTGAATGCCCTGGTAAAATGAGCCTGGTGGACCCCAGCGCCTCTGGCGCAGGCTGATGATCTTCGCGCCATCGAAGGCTGACCCGAAAGGGGCTATGGAGTTGGAATGCTGCGGTTCTTCATAGCGCCCAGCCATGCTCCTGCCTCCCACGTCTCGATAACCAGGACGAGCCTGCGTTCATATCTTATTGACGCCAAATCAGGAGCTTAGGTCAAGAAGGCGAGCTTGAGGGCGTATCAATGACGCCGTGCCCGCTATATGCATGGGAATGCGGGCAGTGGTGAGTGGGCTTGTTCAGGATGGGATCAAGATGGACGACAACAACATCATCAAGTTTGAACGACCGAAGCCAAAGAAGGAGGCCAAGCCGGTCAGTCCAACGCAGCGAAAGGCGTTGATTTGGCTGGCGCTGGTAGCTGCGTTGATCGGGGTGTGGTCATACTACCAGTTTGTCGCGCCGCCGAGCTTGCCTGGGCACTAGGTCCAAAGACCACAGAATTGCCGGCCGTTGTCCGGATGCGCCAACTTCGGACCCGCTTTTGCCGTTGGCCGGGGTCGGTGGAAATGCCGTGCAAATTTAGCCAACAGGTTGCTCAGACGCACGCACGAAATCGGGCGACTAGCAGCAGTCGAGACGGGGATCGGGCTGGTCCGGGGGGCTGTCTAATCGTGGAAGTGCTTAGGGGGCTGCCGGATGTGGCTTCCCATTGCCCCGACGGCATATGGGTGACAGTAAAGCCTCAACTTCAAGGGAGCGGTTCAATACCTTGACGATCTCCTGGACGATCGAGCGAGCGTTAGAACAGCCGGCTCGCCCTGGCGCGCGCGCCTAGCGATTTCTCGCCGTCCCCGTCGGTCGGCGCGCGACCGCTCTTTCCCTTTCGCTTTTTGATCGTTCGGATGGAAACCACTTTTGACGTTGCCTGACCGTTCACGGGCCGATTTGTCTTTGACTCCGGCGATGCCTGGATTAGCGTTATTTTCCCGATCGACCTGCGCTCTACGGCGCACTGCTTCCGGCGCTTTCGCTTGAGAGGAACGCGGACAGGGAAGACCTAAGGGCTCCTCAAGAGCATCGGCCAGTCGAACATCGACATCGATACCGCCCGCTATGTCACCAACGATTTCATCGCCGAGGCGAATGATTTCGACAAGGCGAAGGTCCATGCCGATGCTGACAGCTACCGACTGCCGGAAGATCTGGCGGCGATCGACATGGCGGAGGTAGAGGCGAGTTTCTACCGGAACGCGATCAACTGACGGATGCGCTCGCCGCAAGAAGGGTGCAGCCTGACTGCACCGCGAAGGCAGGCGAGGGACGACATCACCGGCCTTGCCCGGCCGCTGGCGCGGCCGGGCAAGGGGGGAGGCAAGGAAGTCAAAGGCTCTGGAGACGCATGTCTTCTACGGCGGGCGATCGCATATGTTGCGGCGAGCGAGCGTGCCTGCCAAGCCCGTCAATCGGCAGGTGGCAGCGGACAAAGCCGCTTCCGGTTTCCTGAATGGGTGGCCGCGTGTCCGCGCAGAGGCTGCCGGGCTGCCGCGGACAACGCCCGGCAAAAGGACAGCCGATCCCCGGAGTTGCCTTTAGCGTGGGCGTAGCCGGGGGCCGGGAGACGTGCCCATCCTTCCGAAGGCTTGGTGCGGCTTCCAGCAGCATTTCGGTGTAAGGATGCAGCGGCGCGGTGAGCAGCGAGGCCGTTTCGCTCATCTGCATGAGTTCGCCGTGATAAAGCACGGCCACCCGATCTGCCAGTTGCTGCACGACGGCCAGGTCATGCGAAATGAAAAGCATGGCGACGTCGTGCTTCTCCTTGAGCGAACGCAGAAGCTCGACAATTCGGGCCTGGACGGACACGTCGAGTGCAGACAGGATTTCGTCGCAGATCAGCAGCTTCGGGTTGACGAGCAGCGCACGGGCAATCGCGATGCGCTGGCGCTCGCCGCCCGAAAGCTGGTCGGGAATGCGATCGAGATAGCCGGCGTGAAGACCGACGCTTTCCAGCACCGTTTCAAGCGTCTTTCCGTCAGCCGGGATGCCGAAATGCTTCAAGGGACGCTCAAGGATCGACCGAATGCTGGACCGGGGATTGAGCGAGGCGTCGGGATTCTGGAAGATATACTGGATCTGTCGCAAGTGCTCGGCCGAGCGACCATCCAGCGCCGGAGAGAGAGGACCGTCCTCAAGAGTGATCGCTCCCGAGCGCGGTGGCAGCCGCCCGCTGATCGCCCGGGCGATCGTCGATTTGCCACTGCCGGACTCGCCCACGAGCGCGACGACTTCACCGGCGCGGAGTTCCAGGTCGATGTCGCGCACCACCGAGTGGGTCGTGCGGCCGAGAAATTTGTCGACGATGCTTGGCCTTTGATAGGAAAGCGAAAGGTCGGCGACCGAGAGAAGGCGCTCCGACCTGGCCGCTGTCCGGCCGTGCGGACCGGCCACGACGGCCGGCAGTTGCTGCGTCGCGGCGTCCCGCCAGCGCATGCAGGCAACCGATCGCGCATCGGCGATCAGTTCGAGGGCTTGAGGTGTCGTGCGGCAGGCGGTCGTTGCGAAATCGCAGCGGGGCTCGAACTTGCAGCCGGTCGACATCTGATCGCGCCGGAGTACGCCGCGCAGTCCGCGCGTCTGTCGATCGGTGCCGTCCATCGTGGGGATCGATGCAATCAGCCCGCGGGAATAGGGATGAGCGGGTGCTGAAAGAAGCTTGTCGCTGGCGGCGACTTCGACGAGTTGGCCGGCATACATGACGCCGACGCGGTTGGCGATCTGGGCGAGCAGAGCGAGGTCATGGGTGACGTAGAGCATCGCCATGCCGATGCGGGCCCTGAGATCGGAAAGAAGCTGGATGATCTGGCGCTGGGTAGTGACGTCCAGGCCGGTCGTCGGCTCGTCGAGGACCAGAAGATCGGGATTGCAAGCGACGGCCATGGCGATCGTCACCCGCTGCTGCTGGCCGCCGGAGAGTTCGTGCGGATAGCGGTGACCGACATCCGGCAGCCCAACGAGCGCAAAGAGCTCGACGATGCGTCGTTCCATCGTCGTGTCATCGGGCAGGGCCTTGTGCGTTGCGATCATCTCGCGGATCTGCGGACCGACCCGCATGCCGGGACTGAGCGATGTCGTCGGGTTCTGTGGCACGAGCGCTATGCGGTTACCACGCAGGCGCGTCAGCGATGCCGGGCCAAGTTTCAGAAGATCGACGCCGTCAAACAGCACCTCGCCGGTCTGAACGAAGCTGTTTATCGTGCCGTAGCCGAGCAATCGGTAGGCAACCGTCGACTTGCCGCAGCCGGATTCCCCGACGAGCCCGAAGGCTTCGCCGCGGGCGATCTCGAAGGACACGTCTTGCACGACGTTTGTCCAGCCGGAAGGTCCGGCATAGGCGATGTTGAGGTTGCGAACTTCGATGAGCTTTTTCATGTTTCACGCTCCCGCGACGGACCGCTGGCCAAGCATGCGCGACAGGCCGTCGGTAAAGAGGTTGAAGCCGATGACGAGTGAGGCGAGGCCGAGGCCCGGCCCGAAAACCGTCACGGGAGAAGCGATCAGGAGGTTGCGGTTTTCGCTGATCATCAGCCCCCATTCAGGCGTCGGCGGGCGGATGCCGAAGCCGAGAAAGCCCAGCGCCCCGATGAGGATCGGCGCATAGCTGAGGCGAAGCGAGAACTCGACGAGCAGCACGTTCGCGGCATTGAGAAGGATTTCACGGAAGACGATCGACCAAGTGCCTTCGCCGCGCAGCTCCGCCACGGCGACATATTCACGCGTGGCGATCTCCATGGCCGCTGCGCGGGCGATGCGCGCAATGCGCGGCGCATAGACGAGGGCGACGACGAAGACGATGAGCACCGGTTCTCCGGCGAGCGCCGGGCCTGCCGCAATGATCATGACGAGCGCGAGCGCCAGGAAGGGTATGCTGATCATCGCCTCGACGATGCGCTGGGTGATCTCGTCGAACCAGCCGCCGATATAGCCAGACAAAAGGCCGAGCGTCGTTCCGGCCACCATGCCCAGTACCGTGCCGGCGAAGGACAGCAGCAGCACGATATGCGCGCCATACATGAAACGGCTGAAGACATCGCGGCCGATTTGGTCGAGCCCCATCGGATGCTGGAGGGACGCACCGGAAAGCGGGAGGCCTGCTCCCATCTCAGCAAAGCCATAGGGCGTCCAGAAGGCGCCCGCGATTGCAAAGAGCACGTGGGCGATGAGGATGATCGCGCCGACCCTGAAGGGACCGGGTGTGGTTTGCCAAAACCCCTTGTCGAGCCAGGCGAACCGGCTGGGCAGGCTGGATGTCGTCATGGTCATCGGCTTGTCCTCAGGCGGGGTTGAAGCAGGACGGCCAGGACGTCCGCTACCAGGTTGGCGGCGACATAGACGGCCGCGCTGATCATCACCGTCGCCTTAATGAGGGGAATGTCGCGCAATTGAAGCGCGTCGATCAGCAGGGTGCCGAAACCGGGATAGGAGAACACCCGCTCGACGATGACGACGCCGCCGATCAGGAAGCCGAGGTTCAGCGCCGTGACATTGAGCGCGGGCACGATGGCGTTCGGAAGCGCGTGGCGAAAGAGCACGGCGCGGGGGCGAAGTCCCTTCAGCTCCGCGAGACGCACATAGTCGGAGCGCAGCACTTCGATCAGGCTGTCGCGCAGCACGCGGATGGCATAGACGGCCATCATGATCGCGAGCGTCACGGCGGGCAGAACCATGGCACGCAACGTCTCCTGCCAGGTGCTGGTCTCGGAGATCGTCGCAAGCGCCGGCAGGATCGGCACGGCGACGGCAAACAGGAAGAGCAGCATCGTTGCCAGCAGAAAGTCGGGCAGCGACAGCAAGAGCAGGGTGATCACGGAGATGACATTGTCGACGGCCTTGCCGCGGTTGACCGCCTGGATGATTGCCGGAACGAGTGCCAACACCAGGTAGATTGCAAAGGCGAGGAGCGAGAGAAGCAGGGTGTTGAGAATGCGGGGCGCGAGTACGTCGGCGATCGGCCGGCCCGTTGCGATCGACACCCCGAGATCGCCACGCAGGAAGTCGCCGATCCATTGGAAGTAGCGCACGAGTGCGGGCTGGTTGAGGTGGAGCTGGCTGCGTAGTACTTCCAGCGCCTTGGCGGTTGCGTCTCGTCCAAGGATACGGGTGGCAACGTCGCCCGGAAGGGCCTCGAGGATCAGGAAGATCAGGATCGAGACCAGAAGCAGGGTGAGGGCCGAAAACAGGATCCGGCTGAAAAGCAGGCGAGCTACACTCATTTTGGGTTTGCTCCGACTGAGACCAAAGCCGCCTTCGCGGTCAGCGGATCGGGAATGAAGGCCGCATCCGTCTCAAGATCGCCTTCCCAAATGTAGAGAAGCACCAGGGGCTTGTCGGCCGAGAGCGTTGCATGCGGCACCCATGGTGCGTGATGGATGATTTCGTCGTTGCCGCGCATGTCCCAGTCGGCGTCCCCTGCCCGCCAGAAGGAGGGGCCAGTGACCGTGTAGTACAGTTCATCTGCGGGATGGTGGTGGAGCGGATAGTGGGTTTCCGGCCCCAGGAACATCAGCCCGAACGCGATGTCCGGATCCTGGATCAAGGCCGGCACGCCATTGTCGGGTCCGCAAATCACGCCGTATCCGTAGTTCTCACCGAAATCGCTACTTGGCGGATTGGCCAGATAGCTCTTGCTGCGGGTGATATGGATGGCAGGCAGTAGGGCGCCGAGCGCCCGGGCCAGCTCCGATGTCTCGCGATAAGCAGCAAGTTCGTTTTCGCAAGCCACCTGGATTGGCACGCGCCCCTCCGGTACGGGGGCAACCGGCGGCAGGCGACCGGCAATCCGGCGCAGCCTGGCGGCATGGGAGCGCGATACGGCTCGCGGATCGCGATCCAGCGCATCGGCAAAGCAGTTTACAAAGGTCTTCAGAGCGGAAATCGTCATGCAGCTATCCTCTTCCGCGGGACTGGTCGTCCCGTGGATGGGTTGTGTTCAGAGGTGGGAGGGCGGCTCTAGAGCGCCGTGCGTTCAGCTGAACGCACGAAGGACGCTCTAGTACTTTGATTCTAGAGCATCTTTCCGCCTCAAGTGATTCCACTTGAGAGCGGGATGCTCTAGTCGCCGCAGGTCAGTTCCGCATAGTCGATGCGGTTCACATCGACATTCGGCCGGTAGCCCGAGCAGCCTTTGCGCAAGCCCGCCACGACCGAGGTGAAGACCGGCAGGATCATGCCGCCTTCATCGGCGACGATGCGTTGGGCGTCGCGATAGAGCTTATTGCGCTCCGCTTCGTCCGCCGTCTGGCCGGCCTTGACAACGAGCGCATCGAAATCGTCTCGCTTCCAGTGCGTCTCGTTCCATTCGGACTTGCTGTTCAGTGAGAGCGTCAGGGCTTCCGCCGGCGGCCGGGCGCTGGTGTAGGAGATGACCGCCGGCTTCTTCAGCCAGACCGTATCCCAGTATCCTTCGGCCGGTGACGTGATGACATTGACGCGGATGCCGGCTTCCGCGGCCATCTGGGCATAGACCTGCGCCAGCAGCATCATGCCCGGGTAGGAATCCGACGTGTAGAGATCGAAGTCGATACCGTCAGGGTGGCCGGCTTCGGAGAGCAGGGCCTTGGCCTTCTCGACATTCGCCGCCTTTGCCGGCACACCGAGGCCGAGCGGCGACGACAGCGGGATCGGCGTATCTCCGCCAACCTCGCCATAGCCGAGCAGTACGGTATCGAGGATCTTCTGCCGGTCCATCACCAGCCGCAGAGCTTCGCGCACCTTGACGTCGTCGAAGGGCGGCGTGTCGGTCCAGACGGCGAGGTAAAGCGAGGTTGCGCCAGGTGTCGCAACGAGCTCGACCGCGGGATTGTCCTTGAGCGTAATCAGGCTCGGGGGATCCACAGTCAGGGAAAGGTCGACGGTGCCGGAAAGAAGTGCGGAAAGCCGTGAGGTGGATTCGAGGCTGGTGGTGATCTCCAGGCACTCTGCCTTCGGCAGGCCGGTACGCCAATAGTTCGGATTGCGCCGCATCACGCGGACCGCGCCATTGATGGTGAAGGTCTCTTGCAGGAAGGGGCCGGTGCCGTTGCCTTTGGTGCGTAGATCCTCGGACTTGGCGCCATCCGGAACCATCAATGCATATTTGGTTGCGATCAACATCGGCAGTTCGACGACCGGCTCCTTCACCTTGAAGAGCACGGTGTGATCGCCGACCGCCGTGATGCCGTTCGCATCGAGGAAAGCGAGGGTCGAAAAGCCGCCGGGCGAGATCGCCGGATCAAGCAGGCGGCGATAGGAATAGACAACATCCTTGGCATCGAAGTCGGAACCGTCGTGGAACTTTACGCCTTTGCGCAGGTGAAACGTCCATTCTGTGGCATCGGCATTGGACTGCCAGGATTCGGCCAGCACAGGCACGGGCTGCATCGTGTTGCTGCGATCGACAAGCGGTTCGTAGACCGAACGGATGTGGTAGACGCTGTCGGTGCCGATGAGGGCCGCCGGGTCCATCGTCTGTTTCTCGCCGTCGGATTCATAACCGAGCACGCGCACGCAAGCCTGCTGAGCGGATGCGGCGGTTGCGAAAAGCGAACAGCCGGCCATGGCCACGGCAAGCGCCGTGGTTTTCATAAGATCCCGTTTCATTTCGGTTCCCCATTTTTGGATTATTTAGGGAGTATGAAAATGGGGACGGCTGGTTGCAAACGATTAGAATTAACGTCTACATGAGCAAAATTCATGTGGGTTTGAGAGCATGGTCCGCCGCACACTGCCTCCCTTGACGACGCTGCGGGCGTTCGAAGCCGCGGCGCGGCTGGTGAGTTTCAAGGCGGCGGCAGAAGAGTTGCGCGTCACGCAATCGGCAATCAGCCACCAGGTGGCTTCGCTCGAGCGCAATCTCGGCACTCCGTTGTTTCTCAGGCTTCCCGGTCGTGTGGAACTGAGCCGGGACGGAGCGGTCTACTTTCCCGTCGTGCAGGATGCGCTCGACAAGATTGCGCTCGCCACCGACCTCATCCGCCAAACGAACACGCCGGCCTCGCTAACCGTACAGGTCTATGTCACCGTCGCCGTCCGATGGCTGATACCGCGCCTGCAGACCTTCAAGGAGGCCTCGCCCGAGATTGCCGTCAATCTCGACGCAAGCCTACTCGATTGGGAGTTCAACCCCGACCGCGCCGATATCGGCTTCATCTACACGCGGGCGCCGAACCGCGCGAACCTTGCATACACTCTGCTTCGCCGCGAACGCCTCGTCGGCGTCTGCTCACCGGCCATCGCCAAGGTCATCAAGTCGCCCGAAGACCTCAGGCATTTCTCGTTTCTGTCGGTGAGCGGGACAGCGGAGGATGCCGCAACCTGGGCGGCCAGCGTGGGAGCGACCGGCCTCTCCCAAAAATCCTCGCCGCTTTTCGATAGCAATCTGCTCGCGATAGAGGCGGCCGCCAATGGACAAGGTGTGGTGGTCGTGCCGCAGTTTTTGGTCGAGGGAGACATTGCCAACGGCACGCTCGTTGCCCCGCTGATCTCGGATGTCATGCAACCGGGCGGATGGTATCTCGTGCACCTGGAGCGGCGCGCGAGCGAGAAGGCGATCCGCAAGTTCCTGCAGTGGATCCAAAGCCAAGTCTGACGGTGACGCGGGGGCAAGAGGCTCGCAACCGTCACGCTACAGGCTGGGCGTTTCCCGGTGGCTTGCGATCCAACAGCTATGAAGCGGAAAGCGTTTTTTCCGATATGGTCCATGCTCGCTCTCACGCGCACCTCGACACTCTCGTCAGCGCGCCACTAATCTTGGCCGGTCGGTAGGCCTTTGAAATGCCTGACCTTCTCGTCAAGCTGCACCCACTTGTGCTTCGACTGTTCGAACACTGACAGGGCCGGTGGCGCGAAGATCGGGTCGGCAAATGAGCCGACGGCCACCCCGATCCAGGACGGTGCGGCCTCGGCCTTCCAAAAGACGGTAGAACCGCATGTTGGGCAAAAATGCATTCGTACCTTGCGCCCGCTGTCAGCAGTGCGAACGAATTCCGTAGACGCTCCGGAAATCTCGATGCAGTCGACAGAGTAAAACGCGTTGGCGCTGAATGGCGCGCCAGTTCTTCGTTGGCAAGCCAAGCAGTGACACAGCGCGGTCAATTGCGGCGGTTCGCCAAACGTCAGTCTAAGAGCGCCACAGGTGCATTGGGCAGTGGCCATGGAAAGTCCTTCCGCTTGCGTAGTGAAAATACGTTGGATTGAGGGGGGCGCAGTTCCGAGCCGCAGATCCTTGCGGCCGAGAATGCGGAAGGGCGAGGCCCGATACTATATCAGGCGTGCCAAAGTGACGAAGTAGTGCGCGACATTCCAAGGTCCAGGGGGCAACCATACGAGGGACGTATGGACGATACCCTTCGGTTATCTGCGCATGGATGGCGAACCGTTCACCACCACTCAAGTGACCGTAGGTTCCCAGAGCTCAGCCGGATCGTGAAGGCGCGCGCAAGCAGGCGCGCGCTTGCAACTCGAACGTCGATCCCTAATGCGATGGTTGTGCTGACGCAACGCGCACCGGCGCGCCCGCTATCGGTTCCAGCCACCCAACCTGTCGTGAAGCACTGCTATGTCTTCGCGCAGGAAAGGAGGGCGATCCCTGTCGATCTGCTCCTGGTAGGTTCGGGCATATTCGTGACCCGAATATACGGCGGCGGCGATCAGGCCGGGCGCCAAACAGTCGCCTAGCCGGACAACAGTCTTGATCCCCGCATCTGCCCATTCCGCTTCCCGTGCTTTCAGGTCATGCCACAAGGTTTCATCGGGCAGCCGCGCCGTGACCGGGACGAGTGTGGCGCAGTCGATTTGCCGCGTCTTTCCGCTATAGACGCAGGAAACCTCAAGCCGGTCCTTCGTGCGCCCGGCAAGCGCCATGGCAGGAATGATATCCACGCCGAGTTCGATGAGACGTCTTTGCACCCGTCCCTGTTCCAGCGTGTTCTTGCTCCACGGCGCAACCTGGGCTTCGGGCGTCACGAAGGTCACGGCCCGGCCAGCCCTGGCCAGCATTTCAGCAAGCACGCTGCCCATATAGAAGCAATCGTCATCGAAGATTACGACCGGACCGTCGACGGACACGGCCGCGGTGCCGTCGACAAGAAGGGCGTCGGGCGAAACGAGGGCGCCTTCCGAAAGGAATTCCAGGGGCAAGCGGTGGGTGCGGCCGACGCCGTCGCATCGCCAGTTCGCGCCGGTGGCAATCGCCACATGAGGCATGCCGTATTGCAGAACGTCTTCGGCGCTCAGCGGGCTGTGCAGGTAGAGTTGGGCATTCACCTGCGTGCTCAGCTGGCCGACGCGCCAGTCGCGCACGCGCCCCCAGGTCGAAAGCCCTGGCAAACGGCATTCGCGCGCGACCCGTCCGCCCCATTCTCCGCCCGCCTCGGCAAGCACGACGTCGACGCCGCGTTGGGCAAGAGCACGCGACGCCTCAAGACCCGCCGGGCCGCCACCGATGATGAGCGCCGGCTCGGGCGCCGGCGACGATGCAATAATCTCCGGGTGCCAGCCCTTGCGCCATTCTTCGCCGATTGTCGGGTTCTGCGTACACCGCATCGGCACGTTGGTATTGTCGCCGGAAGTGCAGATGTTGCAGCCGATACATTCGCGGATGTCGTCGATGCGTCCCTCCTCGATTTTTTTCGGCAGGTAGGGATCGGCGATCGACGGGCGTGCCGCGCCGATGAAGTCGAGAATACCCTGGCGGATCACCCGCACCATGCTGTCCGGTGAGGTATAGCGCCCAACGCCGACCACCGGCTTGGTCGTGACGGATTTGACGAAGCGGATATAGGGCTCCTGGTAGCCTTCCTCGGAAAAGCGGGCCGTCTGGCTGTCGTTGGACCAGTCGGATAGGTTGACGTCCCATAGGTCGGGAAGATCGGCGAGCGCCGAGATGATGTCCTTGCCTTCTCCTTCGCTGGTAATACCGGATGGGCCCATCAGTTCGTCGACTGCGAGGCGCACGGCGAGTGCGCAGGTATCGCCGATCGCCTCGCGGGTATCCTCCAGAATCTCCCGGAAAAGCCGCAGCCGGTTTTCGAAGGAGCCGCCATATTCGTCGCTGCGATCATTGTGGCGGCGCGAAAGGAAGTGCTGCAGCACGCTCATGTCGTGGCCGGCATAGACATAGATGATGTCGAAACCGGCCCTCTTGGCACGCAACGCGGCATTGCGATACCAGCGGCGCATGTCGGCGATGTCGGCCTTGTCCATCGCACGCGCCTGGACGGGGTCGAGGCTGTCGCTGATGGCATGCGACGGGGCAAGCGGGATCATCCGGCTGAAGCGGTTGGCGACATGCAGGCCATTATGCACGAGCTGGATGGCCGCCAGGCTGCCATGGTGATGGATGCGCTCGGTGACGGCCGAGAGCGCGGGCAGGTCGCCTTCGTCCCAAAGACGCGCTTCGTTGGCCGGCGTCAGGTCCGAGGTTGGATGGATTTCCGCTTCCTGGGTGGAGACGACCGCCCAGCCACCTTCGGCTTTCATGCCGCGCAGGTGGGCCTCTGCGTTGGGATAACGGTACCCCATGCCGGAACAGTGCGGCACTTGATAGAAGCGGTTACGCGCCGTGACCGGGCCGATCTTGACGGGTTCGAAGAGAATATCGAAGCGGGGGTCTCGGGACATCGCTACTACCACGATTAGGATTTCGATTGAGGCGGCCGGGGCCGCCGAAGCCCAGAATAGCCGGGCGCGGCCGCGTCGCAAGACCATTGCTATACGATTGTATAGTTTCTTCCATGGGAAATTGTTTTGATGTCATTGCGCTGCGTCATCATCTTTTCCGCCGCTTTGAAAAAGGGTGCGCTCGACGAGGCCGGCTAAGCGCGTGATCGAGAGCACGACCCGCCTCAACACGCCCGGACCGGATCTCGCGCGTCTTGCCGATGTCCACGCCATGGCCGATGTGACGGGCTTTGGCCTTGCCGGTCACGCTCTCGAAATGGCGCGCGGCTCGGGCTGTCAGCTGCGGATCGACTGGTCCGCTGTGCCCTTGCTGGAGGGAGCCCGCGACCTCGCCGGTGCGGGCTTCATCACGGGTGCCGCGGGCCGCAATTGGGCGTGTTACGGGCAGGAGGTCGTCTTTTCTCGCGAGATGGGAACGATCGACAAGGCGCTGCTATGCGATCCGCAGACAAGCGGCGGTCTGCTCGTCGCCTGCTCGCGATCGTCCGCGCCGGAAGTGCTCGACGTCTTCCGCAAGCATGGCTTTGAGGCGGCCGTAATCGGGGAGGTCGTGACGGGGACTGCGGAGTTGGTGGTCGCGCAGCGCGCGTTGTTGACCGCGCATGCGGGCGGGACGCCTTCAGGCCACTTCGAGCTGAGAGTCTTTCGCCCCTTCAGCGATCGACGGCGATTCCCATTGCATGTGGGAAGCGTTGAGCCGGCGCGCCACGATATCGTGGTTGAGCCACTGGATGGGACCGGACGGTTCTGACGACGCGCCGAAGATGAGTTGCCCCGTCGCCTCCACCACCAGAGCACTCAGGTGGTCGCTGATCATGACCTTGCCGTCGCGGTGCATCTGCGTGATTTCGTTGGACGTGCCGATTGTCAGATCGGACTGCGCTTGGCTGTTCGCCATGGGCCACGCCGAGAAGTCGTAAAACGGACGCATGACTTCATTGGCCTGCATGTCGGTAATTTTCTGGAACACATCCTTCATCGTGAGGCCGTCGGCCAGAAGCTGCTGGCAGGCCTGCCACTGGTACTCTGCCCATTGGCCGCCGTTCTCTTTCTTCAACGCAAGCAGAAGCGGTATCAGTGGGAGCTCGATGCCGGTGAAGACGTCGGACGAATTGGTCCGGATTTCGGGGCAGTTATAG
Source organism: Ensifer sp. Root278 (assembly GCF_001429285.1). Taxonomy (GTDB): domain Bacteria; phylum Pseudomonadota; class Alphaproteobacteria; order Rhizobiales; family Rhizobiaceae; genus Ensifer. Next base: position 82,122 of record NZ_LMJJ01000009.1, on the reverse strand, counting down.
ACGGTCGCCTTGATACCCGCGGTCCAGGCATGCTGCGCGATGCCTTCGAGCCGCATCTTGGCGTAGCCTTGCGTGTAGTTGGTGTAGGTCTGCCAACGGTAGCTGCCGTCAATCAGGACGGCCGTTCCATGGTAACCATAGGCCGTATAGCGAACCTGACCGCCCGATGCCTCGATGCGCTCCCGGATCGCCGTGCTGTAGTCGATGAGATGTCGGAACGTGATTGCGGAGACTTCGTCGAAATTCTGCAGGATGAGCTTGCCCATATCGCTGTCGAGCAGGGCTTGCGACGACATGTGGCGGGCACCACGACCCTTGTAGATTCGATTGGCAATAACCAGGAAGACCTTCGCCTTCGGGATGCCCCCGGCCATTGTATGGGCGAAAAAGACGTTGCGGCCGTCGGCGATCATTCCGTCGAGAGCGGCCATGACCTCCTTGAGCGCATTCGTGAACCGCGCGGTGGCGATGTCCCGGCACTGTTTGATGTAGTCCCAGTCGAGCTTGTCGTCCTGCCAGCTCTCCAGCGTCATGTCCGCGAGAAGATCGGTCGCAGTTGGGCCGCCGGCCGGAGCGTCGAGATCGAAGCCCGCCATCAGAGGGATGTTGATGATCTTGCCGCCCAGCCGCTCTTCGGCGGCGGCGAGTTCCTCGGCGTCCAGAGGCCGCAGCGCGTTGTTCTCATCGCGCCGTCCGACCGTGATCCCCACGATTTCCATACCAGCCCGCCGGGCTTCGTCGAGCAGGCCAGTCGCGTATCCGCGACCGAACAGTTCGCCGAAGAGGACGAAAACATCTCCTTTGCGAAAGACGCTGTTTTCGGCAAGACGGTTCAATGCGATCGGGTTTTCCATACTGTCAGCTCTTTGGTCCGTTAGTCGTCGAGGGGTGACTCGGACGAACTTTGAGCGTCACATGACCACATTGGTCTAGAATAGGAAGTCATATTGCGTGACCGTTCATTTCAAAACGTGAACTCGCTTAATGGAGGCGGGCACCAGAAAAGCGGGTCAAGACCCCTCGGATTGACCACACGAGAGAGGGAACTCACGGTCGCGCCGGCGCGATTCGGGATGCGATCTGTTGCGGCTCAGCGCGTGTGGCGCGACGATATTAGCGTATCGATTAGGTGCCTTGTTGGGTCTCATGACCGCAGCGCGGAATGTACCGAGCCCGAGGGCAGTAGGACTCATCAGCCATCCGATGGACGAAGCGATTTCATCAGAAGCACCCAATTTTCCGTATCGCCCTTCCAGCCTTCCCGGACACAGGCGAGCGTTGCCACTTGCTCGTAGCCGCTGCGCTCGTACAGTCGTCTGGCACCCACATTGTTGTCGGCGACGATGACGCTCATCCGACGGAGCGCCTGATCCCGCGCTATGTCTTCTGCCAGACCGAGCAGGCGTGAGCCAAGCCCTTGCCCTCGGTACTCGGGATAGCAGGCCAGTACATTGACATACCAGCTGTCGAGTGCCTTGTTTTCCAGTTCTTGCAGCGGCCGGAACAGGGCGGGGAAATCATCGGCAATTGGGTCGGGCTCCGATCCAATCGGGTAACCAGTCAGGCTTGCTACGGCGCCATCCCCGAAATCCACAACCACAATCTGGCCTTCGCGCACCCTTTGCATTTGTCGGGCGCGACCAACGTCCCATGGATCTTGCCCGTCCTTTGCAAGCCCCTCCCAGATGTACAGGGGCAAACCCTCGCCCGCGAAGTTGACGAGATCGGCCAACGCCTTCGCATCTGCCTCGCTTGCAACTCGTAGCGGTGGTTCGAGCCGGATCATCTGGATCCTCCGGAAAGCTTGTGGGCGGACGGCTATCATATGAGGTTTTTCTGATGACGTGGAGGTCATTCTGACGGCGGCGTGATTGACCTCGCCGTCGATTGAGCGGTCATTCGGTCGTAAGAACTGCCGCGCATGATCCACCCGGTTGCCAAAAAACCATAATTGCTTCACCTAGATTGGCATCGACACTCGGCATTAAGAATTGGATCAACGCTGAATGCGCATATCATACGTCTTCCTTGGTGCATTTCTTGCAATCGTACAGTCCGCCTATGCTGAAGTCGCCCCACCGCCTGTTTTGGAGCCACTGAAGCAACAGGCACAAGCGGCGCAGTTGAGTGCAAAATTTCTCTCGCGTTTCAGCTACAAGCCGGTTCAACTCGACGACGCCTTGTCCGCCAAGATCATGGATCGGTTCATCAAATCCCTCGATCCGGATCGCGTACTTTTCCTGCAGGCGGATATCGACGGGTTCATGTCCGACCGCAGCGAGATCGACGATGCCATCCGGCGGAAGAATTTGAAGATCCCGTTTGAAATCTTCAACGTGTACGGTAAGCGCGTTGTCGACCGCATGAGCTACGCGCGCGACTTGCTCAAGCAGGACTTCGATTTCAGCGAGCAGGAAAGCTATCCCGTACTGCGCGAAAACGCGCCTTGGCCGCAGTCGGAAGCCGAGAGCAATGACCTTTGGCGCAAGCGCGTAAAAAGCGACTGGTTGCGGCTGAGACTGGGCGGCAAGACCGACGCGGCCATTCGCGAAACGCTCGCCAAGCGGTACACAAACGCTCTCGATCGCGCTTACAAGTACAAGAGCGATGACGTTTTCCAGTCGTTCATGAACGCCTACACGACGTCGGTCGACCCGCACACGGACTACTTCGGCGCGACCGCTTCGGCCGATTTCAACATCGCCATGAAGCTTTCCCTGGTTGGTATCGGTGCCGTGCTGCAGGAACGCGACGACTACACGACGATCCGTGAGCTCGTGCCCGGCGGGCCGGCGCAGCTTTCCGGCAAGCTTGCGGTCGGAGACCGCATTACCGGTGTTGGCCAGGGCAAGGACGGGGCGATAAAGGAAGTGGTTGGCACCCGGCTGGATGAAGTCGTGCAACTGATACGCGGGAAAAAAGGCTCCGTCGTGCGCTTGGACATCCTGCCGGCAGATGCCGGAGCAGATGCCACGCATCGCGTCGTCACCCTGGTGCGCGATAAAATCAGCCTTGAAAAGCAGGCTGCGCAGAAGACCGTGCTCACTGTGAAAGCGGGCGACGCCACGCGCAAGATCGGGGTGATTACGCTGCCGGCGTTCTACGAGGATTTTGAAGCCCGGCGCAAAGGCGACAAGGACTATAGAAGCGCGAGCCGCGATGTCCGAAAGCTCCTCGACGAACTCAAGCGGGAAAAAGTCGACAGCGTTCTCATTGACGTCCGCAACAACGGCGGCGGTTCACTGGACGAGGCGATTGATTTGACCGGCCTGTTCATCGGCAATGGTCCGGTCGTCCAGCAACGCGGTAGCGATGGTAAGGTCGACGTAAGAAGCGCTGATTTTCCAGCGCCTGCGTGGACAGGCCCCGTGGGTGTCCTGATCAATCGCGGCTCGGCGTCGGCCTCGGAGATTTTTGCCGCGGCAATCCAGGACTACGGTCGAGGCGTGATCATTGGCGAACCCAGTTTCGGCAAGGGCACCGTTCAAGCCGTCGTCAATCTTGACGAGATGGTCCGCAACAGCAAACCCGAATTCGGGGAGCTGAAAGTGACGATTGCCCAGTTTTTCCGGATCGACGGCGGCACGACGCAACTGCGCGGCGTGACCCCTGATATCAGCCTGCCGGCACTTTCCGACCCGACAACCTTCGGCGAGACCAGCTATGACAACGCCCTGCCGTGGGCGCAGATCAAGCCCGCGAAGTATGCGCCCGCCGACACTGTGACGACGTTGTTGCCGAAACTGCAAAGCCGCCATGATGCGCGGGTTGAGAGCGATCCGGACTTCCAACGCCTGTTGAAAGACATTGCGGAGGTGAAAGCGCAGCGCGAGAAAGGGGTAGTCTCCCTCAATGAAGCCGAACGCCGCAAAGAACTGACTGCCCGAGAAAATCGACGGAAGTCTCGCGCGCAAGCAGGCGATGGCGACGATACTGGCGGAGATGATGGTCTCAATGCAAACGAGCGGAGCCTGAGTGCTGACATTGCCATCGAGAATGCCCGCAAGAACGCAAAGGACGTCTTGCTGAACGAGGCGGCCGCCATTCTTGCCGATGAAGCCGTTTGCAGGAAGGCGTGCTAGCGGCGGCCACAAAACGATCGGGAAGCACGGGTGGGACTAATCAGACCCGTGTCACCCCAAGCATTACCGCATCAAAGGATATGCTTCCGAACAAGGGCCCATCGTACCTGGTTGGGCCCAAGCTTTGTCCGGCATCCCCACGACCACAGAGCCTATGCATGACACGGGGAGCTCAGGCACAGCTGCCAGAACGATTACTCCGCCGCCGACCGCTGGGGCAGAACCCAGTTCGGGCGCGGGAAATGGCAGGTGTAGCCGTTGGGATAGCGCTCCAAGTAGTCCTGGTGCTCCGGCTCGGCCTCCCAGAAATCTCCCACCGGCTCCACTTCGGTCACGACCTTGCCTGGCCACAGGCCTGATGCTTCCACGTCCGCGATGGTATCTTCGGCAATTCGCTTCTGCTGGTCATCGACGTAATAGATTGCCGACCGATAGGACATGCCGATGTCATTGCCCTGGCGGTTCTTCGTGGTCGGGTCATGGATCTGGAAGAAGACCTCCAGAATTCGCCTATAGCTGATCCTCTCCGGATCGAAGAGGATTTCGATGCCCTCGGCATGGGTTCCGTGATTGCGGTAGGTCGCATTGGGCACGTCGCCGCCAGTGTAGCCCACGCGCGTATCGGTGACGCCGGGAAGCCTGCGGATCAGGTCTTGCATCCCCCAGAAACAGCCACCGGCCAGAACAGCTCTCTTGGTCATCCAGAATTCCTCCGGTTGATAAATACGCCCTGGTCTCATCTCCGCTCACGGGGAATGAACCGTCGGCGACGGAACTGTAATATAGGAACTCGTTTTGCTCAGATCAGGAGGTCTTCGGGGCGAATTCCGAGCTGAGGCTCTGGAAGTTGGGACAGACTATTTCCGGGTCGCTTAAAAGCGTTAAGCGTCGGGCACGGTGCCTCCGGGGCTGTCGCGGCCGAATGCTACAACGCTCCGGGCTTGAGCGGCTCTGCAAGCCGCGTCAGCAGCGTTACCACTTCGGCCTGCAGGTCCAGGCAGATTTGCTGATGTTCGGATACCTGCTTCTCGCGGCGCGGAAATTCCCGCAACAGATTGTCGAGGGTCATCGACTCGCGCGCATAGGCCTCGTAAAGGTCATAGAGCTGTTGGTTCTTTGTCATGCGCAGGAGTTCGCGATGCCGTGGAAGCACCAGCGCAAGGCGAGCCCGGCCGAGTTGCACCAAACCCATATCGTCTTTTACCCTCTGCTCTAACCTGTGATCTGTACCATCCAGGTTCTCTCGTGCGGTCCGGCGTCTGAACGCACCGGTGGAACGAGAAACGCTGCAAGACGAGGACGGTTCCCGGCGATGTGCAGGCGGAGCCGGAGTGCGAGGGAGAGAGAGTTGAGATTGGTAAAGCCGGTGACGCTCGTCAAGTCTGGCCGCTGCGGGCATCCACGGGCAGGCTGAGCGCGGTACCATCGACGCGACTTAGGACGAAATTGTCAAAGTTGGCGATTGAGGCGCAGGAGTGGTTGGGGAACACACGCACGCGGCTGCCGAGCGGCAAGGGACGTCCCGAGAAGGGAACGAAACCATGCTCTTCGGACAGTCGTTCGAGTGTCCACATACCGGTTTCGCCGTCGCCTTCGGCGCTGACGACAGTGCCGAAGCCTGCACCACCCATGCCATGCGCGCCGCGATCGGAGCTCATGGACTTCGAGCCGGCGTCAATGACGAAGTGCATGTCGTTGGAGGCAACGACGCGGGCGACCACGCAAAGCGCGAGGTCGTCGGCAGAGCAGATACCAAGCCGGAGCGCGGTGCCGTCCAGAAAGACGTAATTGCCAGGCCGGATACAGTCGACCTCCTGGGGCAGCGGCGCGCCCTGGCAAGTCGGCGTCGCGCCGACGGAAATGCAGTCGACCGCGATTCCGCGTTGCCGAATCCGGTCGGCGAGACTGGCGAGGTCTGTCGCCTCATCGCGGGCGATTTTGTTGAGGGCGTGCGGTTGGGAAGCCGCGTAGGCATGTCCGGCGTGCGAAAGCAGGCCGGCAAAACGCAGGCCGTCGGTGGCGGCGATCCTTGCGCACAAATCGAGCGCTGCAGGACCATTGGGTTTGAGGCCGACGCGACCGAGGCCAACGTCGACCTTGAGGAACACGCCGATCTCGACGCCGTGTCGGTTGGCGGCTTCCGACAGCGCATCGACACCCGTTTCGCTCGCCGCAATCGTACGCAGCTCGGCGCCCCGTGCCTTTACCACAGGCAGCAGGCGATCGAGTGACGCGGCGCGGACGATGGGATAGGCGAGGATGATCGACGGAATCCCGGCTTCGGCGAAGATCAGTGCCTCGCTGGGCTTGGATGCGGTTATGCCGCGGGCGCCTGCCTCGAGCTGCTGTCGTGCGATGTAGAGGCTCTTGTGCGTCTTCACATGCGGAAACATCGTGACGCCGGCCGCGTCGGCGCGCTGCTGCATGCCCTTGACGTTGCGCGTAAGCCGTCTCTCGTCGACTTCGATATAGGGCGTCGGTTGCTCGGCAGCCGTTGGACGCAGGAAGCCCTCGGCCTTCACCTCGTTTGCGCCGTTGTCGATGTCTGCCGACGCCATGCCGGCCGCGCTCGCAGCCGATTGCGTCACTTCGGAAGTGCTCATGTTGGGTTACTCTGATCTGGAACGGGAAATTGCGGCCGTTGTCAGCCGGTTGCGACCTGCCGCACGTAATGGGTCGATGAGATCTGCCGCATCGGCAGTTCGCGCGGCACGAAGTCCGGCGCACGCACCGCACTCGGGATTTCGTCGGACATCGGCTGGCGTCCTTCCGGGCGGCGTGTCGGGTCAGCGATCGGAACGGTCGATAGCAGCTTGCGGGTATAGGGGTGCTGCGGGTTGCCAAATACCGAGCGGCGATCGCCGATCTCGACGATCTCGCCGAGATACATGACGGCGACGCGGTGGGCGATGCGTTCGACCACGGCCATATCGTGGCTGATAAACAGCAGGGCGATCTGCATTTCGCGCTGCAGGTCCATGAGAAGGTTGATGACCTGCGCCTGGATCGTCACGTCGAGCGAGGCGACGGCCTCGTCGGCGACAATGAGACGCGGGTTGAGCGCGAGCGCGCGGGCGATACAGATGCGCTGGCGCTGGCCGCCGGAAAACGCATGCGGATAGCGCTCTAGGTGCTCGGGCGAAAGCTCGACCTTAGCCAGAAGCTCGGCGGCGCGGGCGCGTATGACCTCCGTCGAGCCCAGCTTGTGAACCCGCATCGGATCCATCAGCGACTGCTCGATCGTCATGCGCGGGTTGAGCGAGGAGAAAGGATCCTGGAAGACCATCTGGGCTTCGCGGCGAAATCTCGCGAGGACGGGGCGCGGCGCGCCGATCAGCTCGGTTCCATCGAAGCGGATAGAGCCCGACCGTGGTCGATCGAGCTGCATGATCGAGCGGGCAACCGTCGACTTGCCGCAACCGGATTCACCGACCAGCGCCAGGGTTTCGCCCGGAAAGATATCGAAGGTGACGTTCTCCACCGCATGCACCCGGCCGGAGACGTGGCCGAACAGCCCCGCCTTCAAGTCGAAGCGCGTGACCAGGTTGCGCACCGAGACGAGAGGGCGCCGGGCGTCCGTCATTTGCGCAGACGCGTTCATTCTGTCGCCTCCGCGAGTTGCTGCTCCGGTTCAAACACCAGCAGCGGGAATTTTTCCGGCGCATCCTTGTCGGCCATGCTGCCGAGGCGTGGCACGGCGGAAATCAGGGCGCGTGTATAGGCATGCTTCGGTTTGGCGAAAATATCGTAGACCGAGCCGGTTTCGACGATTTCGCCCTTGAGCATGACGCAGACGCGGTCGGCGACTTCGGCGACGACGCCCATGTCGTGGGTGATGAACAGCACTGACATACCGATTTCGCGCTGCAGGGCACGAACGAGATCGAGGATCTGCGCCTGAATGGTCACGTCGAGCGCGGTCGTCGGCTCGTCGAGGATCATCAGCGATGGGCGGCAGGCAAGGGCAATCGCGATCATGACGCGCTGGCGCATGCCGCCGGAAAGCTGGTGCGGATATTGGTCGAGCCGGCGCTCCGCATCGGGCACGCGGACCAGTTTGAGGGTGTTGAGCGCGACCTGGCGCGCTTCCTCCGGCGTCTTGCCCTGGTGATGGATCACCGCCTCGGCGATCTGGTCGCCGACGGTGAAGACCGGGTTTAGGCTCGACATCGGATCCTGGAACACGATCGAGATGTCCGCGCCGCGAAGAGCTTCGACGCGCTTTTCCGAGAGTTTGGCGAGGTCGGCGACCGTGCCGTCCTTCAATCGCATCAGCACTCGCCCGCCGGTGATGGTCGCACCGTCATACTCGGTCAGCCGCATGATCGTCATGGCCGTGACCGATTTTCCGGACCCGGATTCGCCGACCAGCGCGACGGTCTCGCCGCGCGCTATGCGAAAGGAGACGCCGCGTACCGCGCGCAGCTCGGCGCGGGTGTGGGCGGCGAAACAGACTTCAAGGTCTTCCACAGAAAGGATGACATCCTCGGGCAGCTCAGGTGTTGCGGATTTGGACAGGGGCATCAGCACATGGACCCGATTGCGAGGGGACGTTGCGCCCTCAGGTCTCGCAACGAGGTTGCATCCTGTCAATATGGTTGAATGGCAGGGTCGTCCCGGTGAGGCCGGACCGCGCTGCACCACGACCTTCCGCCTATGCCACAAAACCGAGTGAAATCAATGTGTCACGAATGTGGCAGGCAAAACTATGCGTTTCGTGCATTGCATCGCCTGTCTTCGCATAGCCGGCGATCCGCTGCCTTTGGGCGCCACGACGCTCTAGGCGGCGTCGATATCGACATCGAAGCCACTTTTGTACTGCGGCAGCGCCGCGCACTGTTTCAGATGCTGCCACAACCCATCGCTGTCAGGACTGCCGGGACCGGCGCGCCTGAAGATCCGGATTTCCATTTCGAGTGACATCTGTGGCCCGCCGATCTGGGCAAGGCGGCCCTGCCGCATCGCTTCCGCCACGCAGATCTGCGGCAGCCAGGCGACACCGCGCCCGGCGACGGCCATGTGCTTCAGGCCGTCGGCGAGACCCGACTGGTAGACGGTGCTGAGATTGAGCGGGCGACGCCAGCGCGACTGGATCAAGGTCGCCAGCTTGCCGATGTAGCCGTCGCTCCAGGAATATGCGAGGTAGGGGATTTCCGTGCTTTCGGGCACGTCGATGTCGAACAGCGGGCGGCCATTTTCGTCGGTTCCCGACACCAGGATGAGCCGGTCCTTGCCGATCTGCAGGGATTCGAACGGGCCGCCTTCCAGTACCGGCGGGCCATCGGGATGCACATAGGTGATGGCAAAATCGCACTGGCCCGAGCAAAGGTGATCGATGCTTTCAAGGAAGTCGGCGGCATGCATGCTGGTGCGAAGGGGCAAGCGCGAGATCAGCGGCGAGCCGATCCATTTCGGGAAGAAATACATCGCCAGCGTATGCAGCGAAGTAAACGTCAGCATGGCCGAGCTCTCGCCGGCGACATTGCGACAATCGGTGCGCAGCCGGTAGGCCTCGCGCACGAGGCGTTGGCAGCCCGGCAGGAACATCGTGCCGGCCCGCGTCAATTGCACGGGATAGGTGCTGCGGTCGATGAGATCGGCGCCGATCCAGTTCTCAAGCGATTTGATGCGCCGACTAAAGGCGGGCTGGGAAATGTTGCGTGCAGTCGCCGCCGTCGAGAAATTCCTTGTCGCGGCAATTTCCAGAAAATCTTCAAGCCATTGCAGTTCCATGCTGGCCCTCATGCGTGTTTTGCATAGTCTATCCTAATTACACATTGGACAGACGTGCAAGGGCTCTTCTAGCCTCTCCCATAACGAGAAGAAAAACTTCCGCCTCCACCAAATGGGAACAACGATGAAACGCACCTTAGCCCTAGCCCTCTGCCTGGGGCTCGGCATCGCGGCTGCGCCCGCTATGGCCGAGACCAAGAACCCCGGCACTTTCGTCTTCATGTGGACCGACGACATCCAGTCGTTCGACCCGGCCTATATCGCCAACACGCCGAGCTCCTACGGCTCGCTCAATATCTACAGCCGTCTATTGAACTTCAACGGCTCGAAGATTTCAGAGTTCGTGCCGTCGCTCTCGACAGAGGTGCCGTCGCTGGAGAACGGTCTCATCAAGCAAGGCGCGGATGGCTCCATCAGCTACACCTTCCCGATCCGCAAGGGCGTGTTCGCCCACAAAGTCGGGATCAAGGGTGCCGACGGCAAAGTCACCTGGGAATATTACGACAAGTTGACGGACGCGCAGAAGGCGACGATCGAGCCGGGCTACGGCCAGATCACGCCCGAGGACGTGCGCTATTCGCTGTTGCGCGCCATCCTTCAGGGGCAGTCGTGGATGTCGAACGCGATCACCGAAGTGATCACCGCCGGCAAGTACACCGACATCGCCAAGTGGGTTGAGACAGAAGGCGAGGTCAAATCCATCAACGACGCCAGCCCCGAGGTCCTGCGCAAGGTTTACGATCAGCTCGCGTCGCAGATCGTCGTCGAGGGCGACAATCTCACGCTGAAACTGCCCAAGTCGTTTCCGGCAACGCTTGGTGTGATCGCGCTGCCTTTCGGCACCTCGGTCCTTGACAAGGAATGGGTTGCCTCGGTCGGCGGCTGGGATGGCTCGGGCGACACCTGGAAGGCCCATTACCGTCCGGAACTCGGCGCCAATCCGCTGTTCGCCGAAGAAAACGGCACCGGCCCCTTCATGCTCGAGGAATGGGATCGCACCGACCGGCGCATAACGCTGAAGCGCTTCGACAGTTACTTCATGGGGCCTGCCAAGCTCGAGCGCGTGGTGATGCGCACCGTTCCGGAATGGACGACGCGGCGCCTGCAGCTTCTGTCCGGTGACGCCGATTTCGTCACGGCCCCCGTCGAGTTCATCGACGAGCTCAGCAAGACCGAGGGCGTCAAGGTCATCGACGGCCTGCAGAAGGTGTTTTCGCGCGGTGTCTTCTTTGCCTGGCCGCTCGACGACAACGACAATCCGGCGATCGGCAGCGGCAAGCTCGATGGTGCGGGCATCCCGCCGGACTTCTTCGCCGACATCGACGTGCGCAAGGGCTTCAACTATGCCCAGAACTACGATGCGCTGCTGAACCAGGTGCTGCTCGGCAAGACCGTGCAGTCGCGCGGGCCGACAGTGCGCGGCATCATGGGCTATCGCCCGGACTCGCCTGTTTACAGCTACGATCCCGCCAAGGCCGAGGAATACTTTAAGAAGGCGTTCGGCGGCAAGCTCTGGGATACCGGCTTTACCTTCACGGCCTATGTGACCGAAGGCTACCCGCAGCTGACCGCAGCGCTCTCGGCCTTGCAGCAGGGCCTTTCGCGCATCAATCCGAAGTTCAAGATGCAGATCCAGGCGCTGCCATGGGCATCCGTTTCGGACAAGCTCAACAATCGCGAAAAGCCGGCGGCACCCTTGACGGTGATGGGCTGGGGTCCTGACTATTCTGACCCGGGTGGCCCGCTCGGTGCGGCCAGCTACTACCTGTCGCCCACGGGTCTCGTCGGCGGCATGGTCGGCCAAGGTTACCGCGATCTGATGGCCGAGAAGTTCAAGCCGCTGCTCGACGAAGCCTGGGCCTCGGTCGACCCCGCAGTGCGCGAGCCGATCTACGCCAAGCTGCAGGAAATGTCCTACGAATACGCCACCACCCAGTTCCTCTGGGAGGACTTCGGCTACGTCGTCACCCGCAGCAACATCGATGGTTATGTCGACAACATGATCCTCTACGGCGCTTGGGACTTCTACCCGGTCACCAAGGCCAATGACTGATTGGCTAGTGCGCGTCGGGCGGAAAACCGCCCGACGCGCACCTGTTTCATCTTCCCTGAAATCGGAACGTGTGAATCGTGCTGAACTACGCACTCAGACGACTGATGATGCTGCCGATCGTTCTCTTCGCGCTGTCGTTGATGATCTTTGCGCTGCAGATGTCGCTTTCGCCGACCCAGAGACTGGCGGCCTATGCGCCGTCGCCTGATTATCTCAAGGGTGGTCAGGAAAGCATCCGCAGGATGATCGAGCAGTATGGGCTCAATGATCCCTCCTATATCCAGTACGGTCGCTGGATCGGCGGTGTGCTCAGCGGCAATCTCGGCTGGTCGGAGACCGCCCGTCAGCCGGTATCGACGGCGCTGATGTCGCTGTTTCCGGCAACGCTGGAACTGGTGGTGCTCGCCTTCGTTCCTTGCCTGCTGCTCGCCGTCTTCCTCGGTTCGCGCGCCGGCATCTATCTCAACCGCTGGCCGGATCACGTCATCCGCATCTTCACAATTCTCGGCTGGTCCTTCCCGGTCTACGTCTTCGGCCTGTTGATGCTCTTGATCTTCTATTCGGCGCTCGACTGGTTCCCGCCCGGCCGGCTTAGCCAATGGGCACAGACGGTGGTCAGCTCCAGCGACTTCGTGCGCTACACCGGCGCCAATACCGTCGACGCGCTGCTCAACGGCAATCTGGCAATCTTCGGCGATGCGCTTCGCCACCTCGCAGCACCCGTCATCACGCTGACCTATGTCAACGTCGCCAGCATGACGCGGGTGATGCGCACCTCGATGCTGGAAACGCTGCGCCAGGATTATGTGCGCACCGCGCGTGCCAAGGGTCTGCCGCGCCGCGTCGTCGAATTGCATCACGCCCGGCGCAACGCGCTTCTGCCGCTTGCGACCATCGCCGGCATGGAGCTCGCCGTGATGATGGGTGGCGTCGTTATCACCGAGACCATCTTCGATTACGCCGGCCTCGGCCAGTTTGCCGCCAAGACCGCCGCCAATCTCGACTTTCCCGCCGTCCTCGGCTTCGGCCTCTATTTCGCGATCGTTCTGGTGCTGATGAACCTGGTCGTCGATCTCATCTATCCGTTGCTCGATCCGAGGGTGAAGACGCAATGAAGGTTCTTCGTTACCTCGCAAGAAATCCGGTGTCCCTGTTCGGCGTCGTGATCCTGCTTGCCTTCGTGCTGATCGCCGTTTTCGCGCCGGTCCTGGCGCCGCCGCAAAGCTTCCAGCTTTCCCCCTACGACACGCCGCGCGCCGGCTTCCTGGCAACGCCGCAGCCACCGTCGCCGGAGGCCGTTTTCGGCACCACGCAGGGCCAGTACGACATCTTCTACGGTGTCGTTTGGGGCACGCGGACGGCATTCAAGATCGGGCTCGGGGTCGTCGCGATCTCGGTGCTGATCGGCATGGTCGTCGGTGCAGTCGCCGCCTATTACGGCGGGGTCGTCGAGGAAGTGCTGATGCGCATCGTCGACGTGTTCATGGCAGTGCCCTTCCTGATCGCGGCGATGGTGCTGACGGCGCTGCTCGGCAAGGGCATCGTGCCGATCACGATCGCGCTGACGACATTCGGCTGGATGAGTTATGCCCGCATCGTGCGAAGCGAGATCCTGAGGATCCGTGAGATGGATTACATCCACGCGGCGAGGAGCTACGGCGCCAGCGACCTCAGGCTGATCGTGCTGCATATACTGCCGAATGCCATGTTCCCGGTGCTGGTTCTGGCGACGATGGCGACCGGCTCCATGGTGCTGTCGGCCTCGGCGCTCAGCTTCCTCGGTGTCGGTACCGAAGAAGGCTACGCCGACTGGGGGCAGTTCATCGCCTATTCGCGCAACTGGATCGTCGGCCAGCCCGGCAACCCCTTCCAGTTCTGGTACACGCTGGCCTTCCCCGGCGCTGCCGTCTTCCTTTTCGTGCTGTCGTGGAACCTGGTCGGCGATGCGCTTCGCGACATGCTCGACCCCCGTCACGCCCATTGAGACCCAATGCCTTTAAGGTCCCCCAATCCCTTTAAGATCAAAGGAGCATTTTCCATGTCCTCTCTGTCTGCTGCGTCCATCGAGCTGTTCGAGGATCTGATCCGCTACGAGGTCGAGGACAAGGCGATCCCGTCGATCTCCTACGCCCTTGTCGACCGTGACGGCGTGCTTGCCGAAGGCCATGTCCAGCGCCATGACCGCCATTTCGACATGGGCAAGGACACCTGCTTCCGCATCGGCTCGATCACCAAGACCTTCACCTCGCTGGCAATCATGCAGCTAGTCGAGAAGGGCCTGGTCGATATCGATGTCGACGTCTCGACCTATCTGCCCGGTTTCAAGCCGGAAAACCCGTTCGCCGACGCTGAAGGCGGGCCACACGGTTCGGTCATCAGCCTGCGCAAGCTGATGACCCATACGGCCGGTCTCGTGCGCGAGCCGAAGAGCGGCCACTATCTCGACGCCACCCGGCCGCCGCTCGAAGATACGGTCAACGAGCTGGCAAGCTCTGTTCTAAAGCAGGACCCGAGCCTTGGGGTGATGCACTATTCCAATGCCGGCATCGCCGTCGTCGGCCGGGTGATCGAGACGGTGGCCGGCCAGAGCTATTCGGACTATGTCGCCGCCAATATCCTGAAGCCGCTCGGCATGGACAACTCCTCCTGCGGCATGGCGCCCGGCATTCGCGAGCGGCTCGCGCCTGCCGACATGTGGACGCTCGACGGCGACACGCCGGCGCCTGTGTTCAGCCTCGGCGGTTCGCCGGCCGGCAACATTTTTTCCACCACCGGCGACATGGCACGCTACGCCCAATGCCTGCTTCGTGGCGGCTTCGACACGGAAGGGAATTCCATCATCTCGCCGGCGTCGCTGCGCGAAATGTGGACGCCATTCGGCAAGCGTCCGGTCGGCCACGACAGGACGCTCAACGGCTATGGCCTGTGCTTCGGTTCCGGCGACGTCTATGGCTGGACCTCCGTCGGTCACGGCGGTGCTGTCTATGGCTACGCCTCGCAGATGATGCTTCTGCCTGCCGCCGGCGTCGGCGTGCTGGTCTTTGCGACCCTTGATTTTGCCAACCAGATCGCCTCGTGGCTCGGCGTCGACGGCGTGCGCATCGTCCTTGCCGAGCGCAAGATGGGCAAGATGCCGGAGCGGACACAGCGTCCTCCGGAGATCTCCGAAGCTCAGTTCAAGACCCTGCCGGGCTACTATCGGGACGACACCACGCAGGAGATCGTCGAGGTCAAGTCCAAGGACGGCAAGATCTATCTGATGGGCGAGGGTGTGCCGCACCGGATCCGTCCGGTTGCCGGCAACGACTTCGTCATCGATGGTCGTATCTACGGGCGGGGCGCGGACTACGCCCACATGAACCTTTCCTTCCCCGAAGCCGGCAAGCTCGTTTGGAAGGATGCCAAGTGGACACGCATCGAGGCGCCTGAGGACGAAACCGTGCCCGACGCGATCGCGCCACATCTCGGCGAATACGGGCCGGATTTCAACATCACCTACCTGACCTACAGCCATGGCGGGCTGAAATGCCTGATCGAGTACTTCTGCACCCACACTTGCGAGCCGGTCGAGGAAGGCCGCTTCCGCATGCATGGACGGCTTTACGAAGACGAGATCCTCGAGCTCGACGCCGTCGACGACAACGGCAAGCGCGGCATTCGCGTCGGGCCGATGTTCCTGGAACGGCGCAGCCCGTCCCAGGCGGAAGCGGCGTGAGCCGGACCATGGCCGCTCCGATCAGCGCTCCGATCAGCATGGAGTCACCCCTGGGCGCCCGCATGTTCATCGGCGGGCGCGAGGTCGACTATTATTGCGGCACGTCCTACTTCTGCCTGCACGGCCACCCCGAAGTGATCGAGGCGGCCTGCGACGCCACCAGGCAGTACGGCATGGGCCCGGGCACGCTCGCCCACATGCAGGTCTATGCCGACCTGCAGGGGCGTCTGCGCGACTGGTTCGGCACCGAGGAGGTCGTCTACATGATCTCCGGCTACACCAGCCCGATGGTGCTGCTGCAGGGCTTGCGCGACGATTTCGACGTGATCCTGATGGATTCGGCGACGCATTACAGCACCCGCGACGCAATCCCGACGCTCGGCAAGCGGATCCATGTATTTCGCCATGCCGACCCGGACGATCTGGCCGCGCAATTGTCGCAGCATGTGAAACCGGGCGAGCGGCCGGCGGTTCTGACGGATGGCGTTTTTCCGTCCTCGGGCAAGTTGGCGCCGCTTGCAGATTTCCGGCAAGCGATGGCCTCCTATGATGGCGCATTGCTCTGCATCGACGATTCCCATGGCGTTGGCGTCCTTGGCGAGACCGGCCGCGGATCGCTGCAACATGCGGGGCTCGAAGGCGAGGGCAACTATCTTGCCGGTACGATGAGCAAGGCATTCGGTGCGCTTGGCGGCATCGTCCCTGGTGGCGCGGATCTTGCCGCGAAGATCGCGGGCAATGCCATGATCATGCGCGGTGCCTCGCCGGCGCCTCCGGGTCTTGCGGCCGCCGCCGCAGCATCGTTGCGGGTTCTGCAAACGACGCCGGAAAAGCGTGCCAATCTCGTCCGCAACGTCAAGCACATGCGCAGCGGGCTGCGGGCACTGGGTTTCGAAGTCGCCGACACGCCAGTGCCGATCGTCACCATCAAGGGCGTCACCGACCTCGAGCAATTGCGCGATCGTCTTGCGGAGCGCGACATCATCGTCAGGGTGCAGCAGCCCGGCGGCTATTCCGATGCGTCAGACGTCTCGACCATGCGGCTTGCGGTGTTTTCCGAGCACACGCCTCACCAGATCGATCGGCTCCTACAGTCGATGGCCGAGCTTCTTTAAACCTGAGAGGCAGCGCCGCGGCCGAAGCTGGTGTCGGTAGAGTCCGGCCGTCCGTCGACGGAGCGCGGATGTCCGTTTGTGGGTGAGCCAATAAGTAATTGAAGTATCAGGAATTAGGCGATTTTTGCATGGAGTTTTGCCCAAATTGAATTGGTCAGTGGCGGCGAGTTGCACCAATGTTCCGTGCAAACGACGCGCGAATAGATCGCATAGCGCTGTCCGCCTGCCAGTAGCGCCGCTCCGATGACCGTCTCGACCGTGCTCCCCGATCGTCCGCAGAGACCAAGTCGTCGGCGGCACTGAACGTGCTTGGGCCCCGCGACGCTTGCCCGAAACGACCGCACCTACCCCGTAGTTGCCGACAGACCGAAGGAGGAACCGCCTATGAAAGTCTTTATCTCCGCCGATATCGAGGGTACCGCAGGCATCGCCCATTGGGACGAGGCCGAGCGTACCCATGCCGACTGGGCCGAATTCCGAGCCCTGATGACCGCCGAGGTGGTCGCCGCCTGCGAGGGGGCGCGCGCCGCGGGCGCGACCGAAGTCGTGGTGAAAGACGCCCATGACAGCGGCCGCAACCTCATTCTCGACCGCTTACCCGACTACGTCCGCATCGTGCGCGGCTGGTCCGGCCATCCGGATGCCATGATGTTCGGCCTCGATGCCGGCTTCGCCGCGGCGATCTATACGGGCTATCACTCCAAAGCCGGCAGCGAGGACAATCCGCTCGCCCATACCTCCACCATGCGCATCTCGCGCCTGCTCCTCAATGGCGAGGTCGCCTCGGAATTCACCGTCAACGCGCTCTGCGCCGCCGGCTACGGCGTGCCGTCGGTCTTCCTTGCCGGCGATGCGGGCATTTGCTCGCAGGCGCGGGCCATGGTGCCGGGGCTGAAGTCCGTGGAAACGCTGGAGGGGAAAGGTCGTTCGACGACTTCGATCTCCCCGGCCTGGTCGCGCCGGCTCATTCGCGAAGGCGTAGCAGAGGCGCTTTCCGGCGATTTCGCACAGGTCCTGCCGAGAAGGGCAGAGCGCTACGAGGTGGTGATCGAGTTCAATAATCCGACGGATGCCTATCGTGCCGGCTGGTATCCCGGCGCCTACGCGCACGGTCCCCGCGCCGTCGCCTTCAAGCACGCGGATTTTGCGGAAATTCTGCGCGCGCTGGTCTTCCTGAAAGCCTGATCAGGCGGGTTCACGCTCCAAGAGCAGCTTTGCTGTTTGCCAGAGGTCTTCGACCCTGCGGTTGCGCGACGCGGCGTGACGGTAGAGGCGAATTTCGAGGTCGAGGTTCCATCCCGCATCCGCGGAGGCGGGCACGAGGCCCCCGGCCTCGATCACGTCGTGCGCGAGGCTCTCCGGCAGCCAGCAGACGCCGGCCCCTGTCATCGCCATGTTCATCAGCCCGGCGCTGATCGTGTTCTCATGTGTGGTGCGGCGCCGGAAAGGCGGACGCCGGAGCATAAGGCGGGAAAGGGCGACACCGAAAAACGAATTGAACCCGTAGCTCAGATAGGGGATGGCGAGCCTTGGCTGGGCGACGGCGCGGTCGAGAATGTGCAGCCCCGGCAGCGTGCCTCCGGCCAGGGAAACGTTTGCCGCGGCAAGCGGGATCAGCCGGTCATGTGCGATTGTCAGCGACGAGAACTGTCCGCGGTCGAGGTGGAACGGCACCTCCGAATGGGCATAGGTCAGGAAGAAATCTGCCTCGTCGCCGATGAGGGCCTCGAGGTTCGCTTCGATGCCGCCACGGTCTGCCATCAGCGAGGTGCTGAAGGCGCCGCCTGCCTTTTCCAGCAGTTTGAGCCAGCGCGGGAAGATCGTTACCGTCAGCGTGTGGAGCGCGGCGAAGCGGATGAGACCCTCTTCGTGAGACGGACGCAGCGACTCGCGTGCCGCGTAGAACGTTCGGATTGCCTCCTGCGCGATGGGGAGGAAATTCCGACCTGCCGGCGTCAACTCCGCCGGCATGGTGGCACGGCTGATGAGCGTCGCACCGAGCCATCCCTCCAATTGTTTGATGCGCCGGCTGAAGGCCGGTTGCGTCACGTTGCGCAACTCGGCAGCGCGCGAAAAGCTCCACGTATCGGCGAGTGTCACGAAGTCCTCCAGCCACTTGATCTCCATGCCCAGCTCCCTTGTGCGTTAGAGTTGTAGGGGATCATAAGTTGTTGGAAAGAAATCGCTATGCCGATATTGCATCAGCCTTTGCTAAAAGCGAATTAGCCAAACCCCAACAAACCTTCCACGTTGCGCCCAAGGCAAACAGTTCTGATTTCAGCCAGCAGAGGAGGCTGCGAAATCAGGCTGATAACAAAAGGGAGATTGTTAATGGCCTTCCAGCTTCACGCTGATCTTATCCTGCGCAATGGCCGAATCTGGCGGGGCAGGGAGGAGGGGATCAGCGAGGCCCTTGCCATCTGGCAGGGCAAGGTCCTGGCCACCGGCAGCGACGCTGACATGCTGAGCCTCAAGGGGCCGCGCACGGAGGTCATCGACCTCGAAGGCCGTTTCGCCAGCCCCGGCCTCATCGACAACCACCTGCACCTGATCTCGACCGGCATTACCATGGGTTGGGTCGATGCGACGCCTGCCGCCGCGCCGACACTTGCCGTCCTGCTCAAAAAGCTTGCCGAGCGTGCCGCCGCCACCCCGAAAGGCACCTGGGTGCGGGCGCGGGGCTATGACCAGGTCAAGCTCGATGTTGGCCGGCATCCGACCCGAGAGGATCTCGACCGGGCGGTGCCGGATCATCCTGTGCTGCTGACGCGGGCCTGCGGCCATGTCGCCATCGCGAATTCGCTGGCGCTGAGGCTGGCTGATGTCACCGAGGCGACGCCGGTGCCGGATGGCGGTGTGATCGGCACCACTGACGGCCGTCTCAACGGCTTCCTCGCGGAAAATGCGCAGAACCTCATCAAGGGTGCCATGCCGGAGGTGACGACGGAGGAACTGATCGACGGTATTGAGCGCGCAGGGCGTTATCTTCTGTCGCTCGGCATTACCAGCTGCATGGATGCGGCCGTCGGCCAACTCGCGGGCTTTGCCGAAATCCAGGCCTATGAGATGGCCAAGCTTTCCGGTCGCCTGCCGGTGCGCGTCTGGCTGACGCTGCTCGGCGACCCCGGTGTCTCGATCGTCGAGGATTCCTGGCGCGCGGGTCTCATATCCGGCGCTGGCGACGATATGTTGCGCGTTGGCGCGGTGAAGATCTTTCTCGATGGCTCGGCCGGCGGGCGCACCGCCTGGATGACGAAACCCTATTTGGGCGAGCCCGACAATATCGGCGTGCAGATGCTGCCCGACGCGGAGGTCGAGGCGATCGTCAAGTCCTGCCACGATCGGGGCTATCAGATGGCCTGCCATGCCATCGGTGACGGTGCGATCGAACAGCTTGTCACCGCCTATGAAAAGGCGCTTGCCGCCAATCCCGATCCGGACCGGCGTCACCGCATCGAGCACTGCGGCTTCTCATCGCCCGGGCAAGATGCGCGCATGAAGGCCGCCGGCATCCTGCCCGCGCCGCAGATGGCCTTCATCCACGATTTCGGCGACAGCTACGTCTCCGTGCTCGGCGAGGAGCGCGGCAAGGCCTCCTACCAGATCGGTACCTGGATGCGCATGGGCCTCAAGGCCTCGACTGGCTCGGATTCTCCCGTCTGCTTGCCCGATCCCTTCCCGAACCTTCACGCCATGATCACGCGCAAGACCGGCAGGGGCACCGTGATGGCGGAGGCGGAGAAGCTGAGCCGTGAGGAGGCGTTACAGGCCTACACGGAATACGGCGCCTATTCGCAGAAGGCGGAAGGTGTGAAGGGCAGGCTGGTACCTGGCCAGTGGGCGGACATCGCCGTCTTCGACAACGACCTGCTGGAGGCGCCGGCGGATACCATTCTCTCAGGCACACGCTGCCTGATGACCCTGCTTGCGGGCCGCGTCGTGCATGACGCGCGCTGACGGCCTGCCGGACTGATCAACACAAAGCCGAAAACGGCACGAGAGGGAAAACAGCATGCTGAAAAGATTGACACTGGCCGCAATGCTTAGTCTCGGGGTGGCCACAGGAGCGCTGGCCGCGGGCGAGCGCCATGGCGGGACGCTGGTCTTCACCGCCCCCTATGGCTCGAGCTTCGCCACACTCGACGTGCAGGCGAGCCCGAACACGCAGGAAGAATTCATCACCCAGGCTATCCACCGCGCGCTTTACAGCTGGGATTCGAACCAGAACAAGCCGGTGCTGGAACTGGCAACCTCGGAAGACGTCTCCGAAGACGGCACGGTGCACACCTATCACCTGCGCGACAATGCCGTCTTCCACAACGGCAAGCCGCTGACGGCAGACGACATCATCTACAGCTACAAGCGCATCGCCAACCCGAAGAATGCCTTCCCGGGCGCCAGCTACATTGCCGTCATCAAGGGCGCGGAAGATTTCATCGCCGGCAAGGCGGAGGAGATTTCCGGCCTCAAGAAGATCGATGACCACACGCTGGAGATCACCTACACAGGCCCGATCAATCCCGGCTTCCCGCTAATGCAGAACACGACGGTCATCTATCCGTCGAATGTCGAGGATGAATCGAGCTTCGCAAAGACCCCCTTCGGCCTCGGCGCCTTCGTCTTCAAGGAGCACGTGCCGGGTTCGCAGGTCGTCGTCGAGAAGTTCGACAAGTATTACGAAGAGGGTAAGCCCTATCTCGACCGTATCAACATCGTGCTGATGGCCGAGGACGCCGCCCGCGACGTCGCTTTCCGCAACAAGGAAATCGACGTCTCCATTCTCGGCCCCACCCAGTACCAGGCCTATCAGGGCGAGGAAGTTCTAAAGGATCATCTGCTCGAAGTCGCCGAGGTCTATACGCGCAATATCGGCTTCAACCCGGCCTTCGAACCGTTCAAGGACAAGCGGGTACGCCAGGCGATCAACCACGCGATCAACGCGCCGCTGATCATCGAACGCCTCGTCAAGAACAAGGCTTACCCCGCCGCCGGGTGGCTGCCGATTTCCTCGCCTGCCTTCGACAAGGACAAGGTGCCCTATGCCTTTGATCCCGACAAGGCGAAGGCCCTTCTGGCGGAAGCAGGCTATGCCGACGGCTTCGAGTTCGAAGTGACGGCGAGCCCGAACGAAAGCTGGGGCGTGCCGATCGTCGAGGCCATCCTGCCGATGCTGAAAAAGGTCGGCATCTCGGTAAAGCCGAAGCCGGTCGAAAGCTCGGCGCTCGGTGACGCCGTGACGTCGAACAACTTCCAGGCCTTCATCTGGTCGAACCTTTCCGGTCCCGATCCGCTGAATGCGCTGCGTTGCTATTATTCCAAGACGCCGCAGTCCGCCTGCAACTACGCGAGCTATGCGAGCCCGGAGTTCGACAAGCTCTATGAGGCAGCCCAGCAGGAGCGAGACTCGGCCAAGCAGAACGACCTGCTGCGCCAGGCCAACAACATCGTGCAGGACGACGCGCCGGTCTGGTTCTTCAACTACAACAAGGCTGTCATGGCCTATCAGCCATGGATCCACGGCCTTGTTCCGAACGCGACGGAACTGGCGGTCCAGCCCTATGACGAGATCTGGATCGACGAAACGGCGCCGGATGGGCGCAAATAAGCCTTGAGAGGTTCGGGGCGGCTTCGGCCGCCCCACACATCAGTTGTCCCGCCCGTCCGGGTGGCCAAAATGGAACCGCTCATGTTTCGTTTTACCTTGCGCCGCATCCTGCAGGTCGTCCCGACGATCGTCGTGGTGGCGCTGCTGATCTTCGTTATCTTCTCCGTCGTTCCCGGTACCTTCGCGGCCAGCCTCTTTGCTGACGGCAAGCGTGCCGCAGATCCGCAAATGATTGCTCGCCTCAACGAGGAGTTCGGGCTCAATAAACCGCTGATGGAGCGCTTCGTGACCTATGTCACGGATCTCGCGCGGTTCGATCTCGGTACCAGCTTCCGCACGCGCCAGCCGGTTGTCGACCTCATCAACGATCGCATGGGCGCCTCGCTTCAGCTTGCCGTCGCCGCCATGGCCTTTGCCATTGTCGTCGGCGTGCCGCTCGGCTTCCTTGCAGCACTCCGGCCAGGTTCGATCCTCGATACGGTGACGATGATCGGCGCGGTCTCAGGTCTGTCGATGCCGCAATTCTGGCTCGGCCTGTTGATGATGTATCTTTTCGCCCTGCAGTTGAACTGGTTGCCGAGTTTCGGCTATGGCGACGGCTCGTTGCGAAACCTCATCCTGCCTGCCGTAACCCTCGGTGTCACGCCGCTGGCGCTGCTCGCACGCACCACGCGGGCCGGCGTGCTCGACGTATTGAACGCCGATTTCATCCGCACCGCCCATTCCAAGGGCATGAGCGAGGCGAAGGTGGTGCGCTGGCATGTGGCCCGCAATTCGCTGGTGCTGATCGTCACTACGGTCGGCCTGCAATTCGGCTCTTTGATCGGCCAGGCCGTCGTTATCGAAAAGCTGTTCGCCTGGCCCGGTATCGGCTCGCTCCTGGTCGATAGCGTCGCGATCCGCGACATCCCCGTGGTGCAGGGCACGATCCTGGTTATCGTGCTTTGGTTCCTGATCATCAATACCGCCGTCGATCTGGTCTATGCCGCGATCGATCCGCGCATCAAGCAGGAGTGACGCGCGTGCGCCTCGGCTTCAACTTCTGGCTCGGTGCGACGCTGACCGCGCTCGTCATCCTCGCCGGCATTCTCGCCCAGTGGATCGCACCCTTCGACCCGGTGCTCGATGCGGATCTGATGAGTTCGGAACTGCCGCCGGATGCCACTTTCTGGTTCGGCACGGACGGGCAGGGACGGGACGTCTACACCCGCATCCTCTACGGCGCACAGATCTCACTGACCGTCGGCATCGTGTCGCAGGTGATCAACTCGATCATCGGCGTCACGCTCGGCATGACGGCCGGCTATTGGGGCGGCTGGTGGGACGATCTGGTGAACGGGCTGACCAACGTCATGCTCGCCATCCCTTCTTTGATCTTCGCGCTCGCCGTGATGGCCGTGCTCGGCCCCGGCCTGCCGTCGCTCCTGATCGCGCTCGGCCTGACCAATTGGAGCTGGACCTGCCGCATCGCACGGTCCTCGACACTCTCGTTGAAATCGCAGGGATACGTGCAGGCGGCGCAGACGCTCGGTTATGGGGATCTGCGCATCATGTTCACGCAGGTCCTGCCCAACATGATGGGACCGATCCTCGTCATGGCGACGCTCGGTATGGGGTCGGCGGTGCTGTCGGAGGCGGCGCTCTCCTTCCTCGGCCTCGGCATTCAACCGCCGTTCCCGAGCTGGGGCTCGATGCTGACCGATGCGCGGCAGCTCATCCAGCTCGCGCCCTGGGCAGCGCTCTTCCCCGGCCTTGCCATCTTCCTCTCGGTACTCGGTTTCAACCTTCTCGGCGACGGCCTGCGTGACAGCCTCGATCCGCATATGAGGACGCGCAAGCCATGACCACGCCGCTTCTCGACATCAGGGATCTGCGCCTCGTCGTTTCGCTCGGTCGTTCGGCCCACCATCCGCTGCTCAAGGGCGTCTCCTTCCAGATCATGCCGGGCGAGGCCTATGGTCTCGTCGGCGAATCCGGCTCCGGCAAGTCGGTTACATCGCTCGCCGTCATGGGGCTCTTGAAAAGGCCGCTCGCCGTTTCGGGCGGGGAGATACTGTTCAAGGGACAGAACCTGTTGGCGCTGCCGAAACGCGAGATGCGGCGCCTGCGTGGCAACCGCATCGCCATGATCTTCCAGGAACCGATGACCGCGCTGAACCCGCTTTCGACCGTGGGCCGGCAGATCGCCGAAATGTTCGTGCTGCATCAGGGAAAAAGTTGGGGGGAGGCTGAAAAGCTCGCCGTCGAGGCGCTTGGGAACGTGCGCGTGCCCAACCCCGATCGGCGCGCGAAGAACTACCCGCATCAGATGTCCGGCGGACTGCGCCAGCGCGTGATGATCGCGATGGCGCTTGCCTGCAGCCCGGACCTGCTGATTGCCGATGAGCCGACGACCGCGCTCGACGTCACCGTGCAGGCGGAAGTGCTGCGCCTCATCAAGGAACTCTGTGCGGCGCGGGGCACTGCAGTCCTCTTCATCAGCCATGACCTCGGCGTCATCGCCAGTATCTGCCAGCGCGTCGGCGTGATGTATTCGGGCTGCCTCGTCGAGGAAAATGAGACGCGGGCACTGTTCGAAGGCCCGCGGCATGAATATACCCGCGGGCTGCTCGGCGCCCTGCCGCGCCTTGGCAGCCGTAGCGAACATGGGCGGCAGCGGCTCGTCGATATCGACAGCATCATCTCCGATCGCTCGAAGCTGACCGAGAGCCGCTTCATCGCACCGCGCGACCTGGAAGGGAGCCAGCCATGACCGCTCCGCTGCTGCAAGTGGACGATCTGCACGTCCGTTTCCCCATTTCCGGCGGCGGCCTGCTCGGCACCGGGCGGCGCGCGCTTCACGCCGTCAACGGCATCAGCTTTGAGCTGGCCAAGGGCGAATGCCTGTCGATCGTCGGCGAATCCGGCTGCGGCAAGTCGACGACGGCGCTATCCATCCTCGGCCTCCAGGAGCCGAGCGAGGGCATGATCCGCTTTCGCGGACAGCCGCTTGCCGGCCCCGGCGCGCCAGGTCGCATGGATAGGGCGAAGGCGGTGCAGATGGTGTTCCAGGACCCCTACGCCTCGCTCAACCCACGCCAGTCCGTGCGCACCTCGCTTGCCGCGCCGCTGCGCCTGCACGGCATAACCGCTGCCTCCGAAATCGAGGGCCGCATCGAGGCGATGCTGAAGAATGTCGGTCTGACGCCCGAGCAGGCGGGGCGCTACCCGCACGAGTTCTCCGGCGGCCAGCGCCAGCGCATCGGCATCGCCCGCGCGCTGATCCTCGAGCCCGAGATCGTCGTGCTCGACGAGCCGGTCTCTGCCCTGGACGTATCGATCCGCGCACAGATCATCAACCTGCTGCTCGACCTTCAGGAAAAGCTCAGCCTCTCCTATCTGATGATCAGCCATGATCTTAGCGTGGTCGAGCATATGAGCGATCGGGTGCTGGTCATGTATTTCGGCGAGATCGTGGAAGAGGGCGGCTGGCGCGAGATTTTCGAAGCGCCCACCCATCCCTATACGCGACGGTTGATCGCGGCCATTCCCGATCCGGATGCGGCCCTGAATTCGGCGGCCAAGCCGGATCTCTACCCCACCATGCCGCAACTCGTCGGCCGCAGCTTCGTTTCCGACGGCAGCACCGCGCCGGATGTCTTTACGGCACCGGCGCGATCCGAGCTTATCGAGATCGGCGGAAACCATAGGGTCCGGATGGCTGTGGCCTAGCCAGCGGGTCTCGTTCGGAGATAGATGTGGTGTCGGTATGAAAACGACTGCCTGCGCGATCCGGACGGGATAAATATACGTAGAATTTCTAGATTCTGGGATGAACCAATGGACCGCATGCCGAAGATCGCCGTGATCATGGATGAGAACACCAGTTCAGGTGGCGGACGCTATGATACCTCGAAGAATTACTTCTCCGCGATCCGCCGCGCCGGCGCTTTTGCCTTCGGCATCCCGTACATTCCTGATCTGGTTGACCAGGTCGTCGAGGAGTTTGACGGGTTCCTGAGCGTCGGTGGCCGTATCAACTTTCCGAAAGACTGGTACGTCGATGGAGACCAATCCCAGTATCCGCCATCTGATCGTCTTGCCGTCGATATGGCGTTGATGGAAGGGTTCCTCGCGCGCGAAAAACCTGTGCTTGGCATCTGCAATGGCATGCAAATGCTTGGGTGTCTCAACGGCTGCCGGATGGTCTCGGATGTCCATTCGTCGTGGCCGGAAGCCCTCAATCATGACCAGGCAAATGTGTCGCATGACGTGCGCATCGTCGCCGGCACCAGAATGGTTGAAATCTTCGGCGCCGACACATTCGCTGTGAACACGTTTCATCGAGAGGCGATTGTGGAGGTATCCGGCGCCGTGACCGTCACGGCCCGAGCATCCGATGGAGTCGTCGAAGCGATCGAGATCGGCTCGCAGTCTTTTGCCATGGGGCTGCAATGGCACCCGGAATTGCTGGACGCCGAAAGCCATCCGGGCGCTCGCGTATTTGACGCGTTTGTGGAGGCTGCAAGCCGTCGATCCCGTTAAGCGGGCAAAACGACATAGCATCGCGAGGGTAGGCTTCTATTGGCGCGCTCAGTTATTGTGGCCGCTGTAGCGTAGCAGTTCCGGAACACGCAGAGCCAAGATCGCAAGTGAAATGGCCAACAGCGTCCCGCTGATCAGCGCCACATTGGCAATGCCGATGATTTCTGCCGCCGAGCCGAGCAGCAGGCTCGAAACCGGCATCACGCCGATGGTCAATTCCTGGATGCCCATCACGCGTCCCTGCACGTGCGGTTCGGTCATCATGAGCATGAGCGTGGTCTGCAGGATGCCGAACGGTGACGCCGACAGTCCGATGAGCCCCATGAGAGCAAACGACAGAGGCACCGAGGACGACAGAGCGAAGGTCGCCCATAGTCCGCCCCAGATGGCCGTGCCAATCAGGAAAAGGCCGCCCTTGTAGCGGAAGTCTCCGAGACTGGCGATGACGAGAGCCCCGGCCAGGCTGCCGGTACCGGCGCATGCCAGTAACAGGCCGAGCCCCTGTGGCGTCAGGCCCAGATGTTCCCTAGCGATAACCGGCATGAAGCCCTGGTAGATCGGCCACAACAGAATATTGGCCAGGAACGTGACGCCCAGGACAGACCGGAGGAGGACGTTCCCGGAGATGGTGCGAAAGCCTGACGCGACAAGGCTCACAAAGCCGTCTTCTCGATCTGGTTGCCGGCCGCTCTTCAGGTTCCTCATCGGCCAGAGCGCTACGAACGAAACGAGATACCAGCCGGCGGAGATCGCTAGCGCCGATGCAGCTCCGAATGCCACGATCATCGTTCCTCCAAGCGCCGGCCCGATCATCTGCATCATGCTCAGGATAAGCGAGTTCAGAGCATTCGCGTTGCTGAGCTTCTCGCGATCGACGAGGTCGGCGACCAGCGCGAAACGTGCCGGCTGGGATGGGGATTGCGCCAGGCCAATGCAGAAGCCCCCAAAGACCAGGCCCCAGAAGGATATTTTGTCCAGGGCTACGAGAAGCGCAATCACGCTGAGGACGGCAAAGGCCCAGCCGGACGCAGCCAAAAGCAGTTTGGGCCGGTCGAAGCGGTCCGAGATCACGCCTGCGAGGGGACCAAGCATCATCGGCCCCAGCCTTGCCGCGGTGAAGAGGGCGACGGAAAACTCCGAGCGGGTGGTCTCAAACACCAGCCAGCCGAGCACGAGCGTCTGCGTCCAGAGGCCCCCGAAGAAGAAAAGGTTGGATATCCAGAGCCTTCGATACCCTGGATAAAGGAGAAGCGACGACGCGATCCTGGCCAGGAAACCGACATGAGGCGTGGATGAGGAAGAGCGCTCGCTTGGGACCGTGTCGGAACGTCCTGCGCTGTCCAGTTCTTGCGTCATCACATTGCACCTTTCCAGGCAGCCGTTCGCCTCGGGTTGGATCTGTTCTTCGAGAGGCAGCTGCTCGTTGCGGCGTCTGCGGTGCCAATGCGATGTTCGCCGCCGCCGCATTGCGCAATTCGCGATCGGAGCGCGCGACATCGGCCTCGCCTATAGGGATGTTCTCGGCTGTTCGGAAATTAAGAAAACCGATGGAAACCATTGCGTTAGCGAATGAAACCGGGTTGCGAGATGCAGGAACCGATTTTGCCGTTCCAAACGCGACGATCGGGCACAGACCTGGCGACTTCTAGGGCTTCGCCGGTCGGCTCAGAGGGAGGCCGGCGATCGTAGCCCAATGAACTCTGTACTTTTCCCTTTGCATGCAGGTTGTATACAAGATAATAAATGCAACGCATTCAATCTTGGTGTGACGCGTGATCTGGACCGCCTGGTGATCGCATGGTGTGGTGATCCGCCGTCATCCTCGCCGAAATCGGCTCCAGCGCATTTGGGGGACGAATGAACCGCTATCCCATGTTCAATCCCCAGCTGCTGCTCAGTTTTGTGGCCATTTGCGAAAGCAACAGCTTCACCCGCGCAGCCGAGCGGGTGAACCTTTCCCAATCGACAGTCAGTCAGCAAATTCGCCGACTGGAGGAAATGCTCGGGAAGGCACTTTTTGAACGCTCGTCACATCAGGTGCAACTGACGGAGGAAGGCGTCAAGTTGCTGAGCTATGCGCGCCGCATCATCGCGCTGAACGAAGAGGCGCATGACGCCTTGGCGGGCCCATGGCGTGACGGCGTGCTTCGCTTGGGAATGCCCGAGGATTTCATGGTGCCGACGGCCGATCTGCTGGCGGCTTTCAATAGCCAGCATCCGCACTTGCGGCTGGACGTGACGAGCGGTCTCAGCGCCGATCTGCAACTCGCCTATCGGGACGGAGAGCTCGACCTTATTCTCGTCAAACAGCGCCGCAAGCAACAGCCGCGCGCGGCAAGGCCTGAACCGTTGCTGTGGCTGGACAGCCTCGTGCGCCCGGCGATCGAGCAGGTGCCGGTGCCTTTGGCTGTGTTCCCGCTGAACGGCCTCTACCGCGACGAATTATGTCAGGCGCTCGATACTCTCGGCATTCGCTGGCGTATCAGCTACAGCAGCGCCAGTCTCGCAGCGCTCGCCGCCGCCTCGGCTGCCGGGCTTGGTGTCAGTCTGCTGCCTGCGAGCTGCCGTCTGCCTTCCCACCGCGTGCTGGGCGCGGCCGAGCGTCTGCCATCCGTCGATGACTTTGAACTGGCGCTGTTTTACCGCGACGATGCTAGCGCCGCAGCGCTGGCGCTTGCGGAACGTCTCATCGAGTATTGTGACCTGCGGCGGTAGCGACAGAGGGGAGGTGTCTACCTCCTTGTCATTCGCGATCGCTGCGCGGTCGCCCGCTTGCATTGGCAAATCGAATAGCCAGCATTGGTAAATGTCGCTGCCATGCGGTGGCGCCGTTCGGTAGATTGGCGGCCCTGACCCAATCCATGATGAGGCAACGCAACGATGTTGGAACAGATGCTACCGCAAAGCCGCAGGACCTTTCTCAGCCGGACCGGGGCGCTGACCACGGCGTGCGCTGTCGCCGGCTTGTCTGGCGGCGCGGTTCGCGAGGCATCGGCCAGCGCGGGTAAGAGCGCTGGCGAGACGAACACCAAGACGCTCGTGGATCGCCACTACATCCTGACCGGCGTGCGATTGGAGGAGGGGTTTGAGTATGACGGCGATGTCGTCGTCGCCACACGGACTGCGCTCTACGCGTTGGAGATCAAGGACGGCGCGATTGTCGCCTTGCACGCTGAGAATGCGAACCTGCCCGAAGGTGTGCCGCGCTATCAGGCGCACGGCAAACTGTTGCTGCCGACGATGCGCGATATGCACATCCATCTCGATAAGACGTTTTATGGTGGTCCATGGCAGGCGCCGCGCCCGCGTCAGGGCAAAACCATCATGGATATGATCGCTCTCGAGGAGAAGCTGCTTCCTCAGTTGCTGCCGACCTCGCGAGAGCGCGCGGAGGGCCTGATCGCTCTCCTGCAGTCCAAGGGAAGCACGGTCGCACGCAGCCATTGCAACATCGACCCGGTCAGCGGCCTCAAAAGCCTTGAGCACCTGCAGCAGGCGTTGGAAAACCATCGTGATGATTTCGTGTGTGAAATCGTCGCCTTCCCCCAGCACGGCCTGCTTCACTCCAAGGTCGATGGCCTGATGCGTGAAGCCATGCAGATGGGCGTTCAGTATGTCGGCGGCCTGGACCCGACGAATGTCGACGGCGCCATGGAAAAGTCACTCGACGCCATGTTCCAGATCGCGCTGGATACTGGCAAGGGCGTGGACATTCATCTGCATGAAACGAGCCCCGCCGGCATGGCGGCGGTCAACTACATGATCGATACCGTCGAGAAGAATCCCGCTCTGCGCGGCAAGGTCACGATCAGCCACGCCTTCGCACTGACCACACTTGCTCCGGAGGCTCTGGAAGAGACAGCCTCGCGCCTGGCGGAACAGAAGATCTCGATTGCCTCGACGGTGCCGATCGGTGGATTGATGATGCCCTTGCCGCAGCTGGCCCAGAAGGGGGGTTTCGTCATGACCGGAACCGACAGCGTCATCGACCACTGGTCGCCATTCGGCAGCGGGGACATGCTGGAAAAGGCATATCTCTACGCGCAGCTTTATCGTGGTTCGGACGAATTCCGTCTGTCCCGGTCCATGTCTATCGCCACTGGCGGCATTCTGCCCCTCGACGACAAGGGCAAACGCGCTTGGCCAAATGTCGGCGATGAGGCCTCGTTCACGCTCGTCGGAGCGAGCTGCTCGGCAGAGGCGGTGGCCCGGGTGCCCGCCAGGACTGCGACCTTCCACAAGGGGCGTCTCGTGTCGGGTGGGGTTGGCGAAGCCTGATAAGCTCTGCTTTGGGTGTCACGACGACGTTCGTCATCACGAGCCGGCCAGCAGCCGTGTCTTGCCGAACGTCGAAGTGCTCCAAGAGCTGGTAGCGTGTGTGTCAAAGGAATGGCTCGCGCGCCGACTGTGCACAAGGCTCCCGGGTATCCTCCGGGAGTGCTGCGTTTCGCCTAGGCAAGGCCCTCCGCAACGGCGTAGGCAGACAGCACTTCCTTGATGTTTCTGTCTCCGTCGGTCGGAAGCAAAGCCCGGGTCGTTACCGAGTCGAGGTGATGCGCCATGAGGGCTGCCGCCTCGTCGGTCTTGCCGGCGATCAATTTGTCCAGAAGCTCCTGGTGCTCCGATACGGCGCATTCCGAAGAATGCGGTCGGCCATAGAGTGCAAGGATCAGGGAACTGCGGGCGACCAGTTCGTTCACGTAGCGGATGAGGCTGGCGTTGTTCGTCATCTGTGCCAGCAGCGTATGAAATTCGCCCGCCAGACGGATCGACGGAGCGCGCTCCTTCTTTGCTGCTTCCTCGGCAGCGATATGAGACGAAAGAATGCCGATTTGTTCGCTCGTCAATTTTCCCGAAAGCGTCTCCACCACCAGCCGCTCCAGCGCCATTCGGGTCAGGAACAGATTGCGCCCTTCCTCAAGTGTCGGCCGCGCGACCACGGCTCCCCTGTTCGGCCGCAACTCCACCAACCCTTCCTCGCTAAGGCGAACCAGCGCCTCGCGCACCAGGGTCCGGCTGACACCCAACCTTTCGCCGATCGAATCTTCCGGCAGCTTCGATCCTGGAGACAGCGCCTGATCAAGGATTGCGCGTTTCAGGACGCGATGAACGGCCTGAGCGCGGCCGCCGCCGCCTTCGCTCTCTTTTTTTGCCATACTGGTCACTCCAAGCCGTAGCAATTGTCTCCTCGAATTGCATACAAAACGGCGAGATGTCTAGTGATTTGGCATCGACCCGAGGCAACAGCGGTGGGCGCAGAACGAAAAGGCCTGTCGCCAGGTGATGCCTCTCGTGTTCTGGCCGAGTTCGCTAGCAAGATGCTGTTCAGCCCGCACGAGGCGGGCCCAAGGGTCGAAACCCATCGGGAGAGCAATATTTCGCTCAGATCGGTGACTGCATTGCTTGTGCGTAGCGTGACGGGTTGAAGCGCGTATAGAGGAAGAAAACGCCGACGACGCAGCCGAGATGCAGCGTCCACCCAGGGGCGAAGCTGCCGCTGATGTCGTGCAGAAATGCCGTGGCGAAGGGGCCGAGGGACGCGATCAGGAAGCCGCCGCCCTGCATCAATGCCACCAGCACACCGGCCTCCTGCGGTCGCGGCAAGTGATCGAGGGCGGTGACGATTGCCAGCGAGAAGCTGCTGCCGAGGCCGGCACCGCACAGGCCAACCCAGATCGCGGGCGCCGCTTGGGGCACGAACGCAATGCCAGCAAAACCGATCGCCTGCATCGCCAGCGTCAGGCGCAGGAAGGCGCGGCGATCGATGCTACGGCGGGCCAAGACCGGCAGGGCGAGGGCGGCAGCCGCCTGACAGATGGCCATCAGCGCTACGAGATTGCCGCTATCTCCGCTGCTCCAACCGAGAGATTGGTAATAGGAGGCGAGCCAGGCGACGGCGGAAGAGTAGCCGGCGTTGACCAGGCCGAAGGCGAGTATGAGCGTCCAGGTCCGGGGCCGGCGGAGCAGCCGGCCGGTGAGCGCCTTGTCCGGGCGATCGCTGCGCGAATCCGACAGGATCAGCCACGCGGCACTGAGAGCAACAAGCGCCGGTGCCGCGAGCCAGGCAAGTGCCGGGCGCCAGCCGTAGCCGGCACTGACGAGGAATGGCGTCAGCCGCGCGCCCAAAGCCCCGCCGCCCATCAGGACGGCGGAATAGAGGCCGGTGACCACGGGTATGCTGCGCGGAAACTCCGCCTTGATGATGCCCGGGAAGGCCGCCTGGATAAAGGCGACGCCGGCGCCGCAAAGGGCGGCCGTCATCACCAACGCTATGCCGCCCGGTGCGACAAGCCGGAGCAGGGAGCCGGCCGCCAGCACAACGAGAGCGACGAGAATGCCGCGCCGCGTGCCGATCAAGGCCTGCAGCGAGGGGGATACGAAGGCACCGACGCCCATGAGCATTATCGGCAACAATGTCAGCAGTGCCAGGCTGCCATATCCCATGCCGGTATCGGCGACGATCTCGGACAGCACAGGCCCCGGAGCGGTAAGAAATGGCCGCAGATTGACGGCGACCAGCACGACGAGAATGAGCAGCATCCATTGGCGGCCCGTCGTGGGCTGGGTTGATTTGGGCATGATCGGGTATTTCCTTTACGTCTTCTTCTTGTTTGTGGCCCGAAGAGGCACTTGCGCGATGGCGCGTCAGTCATTCGCGATGGGCAGCCCCCCAAGGTCACCAGCGCAAGCCGGGACAGTGGCCGGCCAAAAAGGATGTCGGCGACAGGTCGCCAATGCCGTTGAGGTTTGGCCGGCGCGGAAAGTCCGCAAAGATCTTGCCATCCACGCTTACGCCGAAGCCAGTTCCCGCCCCATGATGCGCTCGACCGAGGGGGCAAGGCGGAGAAGCTCGCGGGTATATTCGTGTTTGGGCGCGGTGAAGAGGGTTTCGGTATCGGCAAGCTCGACGATCTCTCCAGCCTTCATCACGGCGACCCGGTCGCACATCTGGCGGATCACCGCGAGGTCGTGGCTGATGAACAGCATGGAGAGCCCGGCGAGATCACGCAGATCCTTGAGGAGGTTGAGGAGCTGTGCCTGCACCGAGACGTCCAGCGCTGAGGTCGGCTCGTCGCAAATGAGCAGCGACGGGCGCGGACCCAGAGCGCGGGCAATGGCGATGCGCTGGCGCTGGCCGCCGGAGAAGGCGTGCGCGAAGCGTGCGCCGGCATCGGCGGGAAGGCCGACCGCTTCGAGCAATGTCTTTGCGTCCTGCCTGGCTTCATCCGCATTCGAGGCCAGCTTGTAGAACAGGATCGGTTCCGCAATGGCGGCGTTGATCCGCAGGCGCGGATTGAGCGCCGAATAGGGATCCTGGAACACCATCTGCAGGGACTGACGGATCGATTTTTCACGTCGGCCGCCGAGCGCCGTGCCCTCGAAATCGATGGAGCCCGCACTCTGGGTGACAAGCCCGGCGATGGTGTTGGCAACGGTGGTCTTGCCGCAGCCGGATTCGCCGACGAGGCCGAAAATCTCGCCGCGCCGGACATCGAAGGACACGCCCTTGACGGCCTTGAAGACCAATGTCTTGCGAAGCAATCCGCGGCCGCCGTATTCCACTGCAAGGTCGCGCACGGAAAGCACGACCTCGTCGCGGCTGCCGGTCTCGCTCTTCGCACTCTTGCGGCGCACCGTAGCGCGTGCGTCGAGCGTCACCTGTGTTTCTTCACTCGGCACGGGCAGGCGATCTAGGCGCGTATCGATCGGTGGTACTGCCGCGATCAGCGTGCGGGCATAGGGTGCCTTCGGCGCCGTCAACACCTCGCGCGTCGGGCCGCTTTCCACGACTGCACCGTTCTGCATGATGGTGACGCGGTCGGCGATCTCGGCGACGACGCCCATATTGTGGGTGACGAGCAGCACGCCGACGCCCCGCTGATCGGCAAGATCCCGGATGAGCTTGAGGATCTGCGCCTGCACCGAGACGTCGAGTGCGGTGGTCGGCTCGTCTGCCACGATAAGCTGCGGATTGCAGGCGAGTGCTGTGGCGATGACCACCCGCTGGCGCTGACCGCCGGAAAGCTGGTGCGGATAGCTGCCGAGCCGACGCTCGGGCTCCGGGATGCCGACGGCCTTCATCAACTCCAGTGCGCGGGCCTTCGCCTCCCTTGAGGAGAGCTTCAGATGCGTGAGCATGCCTTCGCACAGCTGGCTTTCCACCGTGAAGAGCGGGTTGAGGCTCGTCATCGGATCTTGGAAGATCGCGCCGACGTCGCGCCCGGGCACGATGCCTTCGGTGCGGCCGGTGCGCAGGTTGATCTCCTTGCCGGCAATGACGATCGAACCGGCGGCGATCTTGCCGGGGGCCTGCAAGAGACCCATCAGCGCATTGCCGACGGTGGTCTTGCCGGCGCCGGATTCGCCGACGAGAGCGTGGATTTCTCCGGGCCGGATCGTGAGATCGATGTCCTTGACGGCGACAAGCGTGTCGCCGTTGGCCAGAGGATACTCGACGCGGAGGTTGCGAATATCGAGAACGGGGCGCGTTGTTTCGGTCATCTCATCGAGCCATCAGTTTCGGGTTGAAGTGGTCGCGCAGATAGTCGCCGATCACGTTGACGGCCAGCACGAGGATGACCAGCACTGTCGCGGGCATCACTGCGATCCACCAGAGGCCGGAGAACAGGAACTGGTTGCCGATGCGGATCAGTGTGCCGAGCGAAGGATAGGTCGGCGGCATGCCTGCGCCGAGGAAGGAGAGCGTTGCCTCCGTCAGGATCGCGCCGGCGAGGTTGATCGTGGCGATGACCATCACCGAACTCATGATGTTCGGCAGGATGTGGCGGCCCATGATGCGGGTGGACGGCAGGCCGATGACCTTGGCGGCACGCACATAGTCTCGCGCGATCTCCACCATGGTCGAGGCGCGTACGGTTCGCGCGTATTGCACCCATTCGTTGATGGCGATGGAGAAGATCAGCACCAGCGGTGCCCAGGCGAGCATCGTCTCGGCGCTGAGCTGCGCGCGGGCGATGCCGCTGATGAGCAGTGCGACGAGGATAGTCGGGAAGCTGACAAAGATATCGGCGATCCGCATCACGATGCTATCGACCACGCCGCCGAAGAAGCCGGCGACGAGGCCGAGCACGACGCCAAGCACGGCCGCAAAGACCACTGCGCCGAGGCCGATGACGACGGAGATCCTCAAGCCGAACAGGATGACCGAGACGAGGTCGCGGCCCTGGTTGTCGGTGCCGAGCAGAAACCGCGAATCTCCGCCTTCCATGAAGACAGGTGGAATTTCCATATCCATCAGCGAATAGGAGGCGACGTCGCGCGGGTCCATGGGCGCGATCATCGGGGCGAAGATCACGAGGACCAGCATGACGACGAGCACCAGGCTGGCGATGACAACGGAAACCGGCGGAAGCCGGCGCATCAGGGATTGCGTAGCCATTATCGTGTCCTCAGGCGCGGATCGATGAAGGTGTAGAGAATGTCGACGATCATGTTGATCATGACGAACAGGAAGCCCACGAAGAGAAGGTAGGCAGCCAGCACCGGCACGTCGGGATAGCCGACGGCGTTCGTGAACAGCAGGCCCATGCCCGGCCATTGGAACACCGTCTCGGTGACGATCGCGAAGGCGATGAGTTGCCCGATCTGCAGGCCTGTGACGGTGACGACCGGCATCAATGCGTTGCGCAGCGCGAGCCGTCCATAGATGTAGGTCCGCGGCAGGCCGCGTGCGAAGGCGAAGCGGATGTAGTCCGACGACAAGACGTCGATCATTTCCGAGCGCACCAGCCGCATGATCAGGGTGAGCTGGAACAATGCCAGTGTGATCGAAGGCAGGATCAGCGACTTCAGGCCCGAAAGCGAGAGAAAGCCGGTTTGCCAGAATCCGATGTCGACAAGATCTCCGCGTCCCGACGATGGCAACCATCGCAGATTTACTGCGAAAACCAGGATCAGCAGCAGGCCTGTGACGAAGGTGGGCATGGAAATGCCGACAAGTGTCGCTGACTGGGTCAGCCGCGAGAAGAAGGCGTGCGGCTTCAGCGCGCAGAGCACCCCAAGCGGTATGCCGAGCGACAGTGCCAGCACGGTGGCAACGATCACCAGTTCCAGCGTGGCGGGAAGGCGACTGAGCAACAGGGTCGTCACGGGCTGCTGGTAGCGATAGCTTGTGCCGAGGTCGCCGGTCAGCACTTGGCCAACGAATTTGACGAACTGAGCCAAGACCGGCTTGTCGAGACCGAGCGCGACGCGCACTGCGTCCTTTTCGGCCTGGGTCGCCCCCTCGCGCACCATGGAGGCGACCGGATCGCCGACGAAGCGGAACATAACGAAGGCAATGGCCGTCACCGCGACCATCACGAGGATGGCCTGAAGCAGCCTGACTGAAAGAAGTCTGATCATCGGATAGTCCTTACGGGGAGCGATCTTGCCCTAAGGGCGGCCGCCGGGTTTATGCGCTCCCGCATCCTCCGTGCCGTCGCCGGTCCTGGAGGGTTGACCCGGTTTGCGGTCCAGTCCCGGCTTGCTTTCGCTTGCCGGGACTGGCCCTGGGAGAGTCCTGATTACTTCTTGATCTGCGCGAACCACGGACGGACATACTCGTCCGGGAACTGCGGCATGTCGACCTTGCTGTTCATCGCCCATGCGACCGGCTGCTGATGCAGCGGCAGGTAGAGAACCTGATCATGGGTGATGCGGAACGCCTGCTTCAGATCCTCGACGCGCTTGGTTTCGTCGAGTTCCGTCGAAGCAGCATAGGCCAGCTTGTCGATCTCGGGATTGGAAAGCCCGTCGGCGTTGCTGCCGCCAAAGGTGCCGTCATTGGTCGCGAGCAGCGCTTGCAGCGGGCTAAAGCCATCCATCGGCGGCAAAGAGGCCCAACCGAGAAGATAGATGTCGAACTCGCCCTTGTCGGTCCGCGGGAAATAGGTCGTCTTGCTCTCGACGCTCACATTGGCCTGGACGCCGATCTGCGCCCACATGGAGGCAACGGCAAGGCAGATCTGTTCGTCAGCGATATAGCGGTCGTTCGGGCAGGCGAGGCCGGTCTTGAAGCCGTCCGGATAGCCAGCCTCGGCCAAAAGCGCCTTGGCCTTGGCGACGTCGTAAGGCAGCGGCACATCGATGTCTTCGTCGTAGCCGGTCACCGCCGGTGCGACAAGCATGCCGGCCGTACGGGACTTGCCGCGCATCAGGCGCTTCTGGATCGTGTTGGTGTCGATCGCCTGCCACAGTGCCTGGCGCACGCGCACATCGCGCAGCGGGTTAGGCTGGCCCGGTGTCGCATGCAGTTCCGGCCGGTAGCTGAAGACGAAGAAGATGGTACGCAGCGACGGGTTTTCGACGACCTTCAGACCGTCGGTGGCCGCAATGCGGTCGACGTCCTGCAGCGGAACCGGCGCAATCATGTCGACCTCACCTGACAGCAAGGCCGCGACGCGGGTCGCGTCGGAGGCGATCGGGCGGAATTCTACTTCGTCCAGATTATGCTGCGGCTTGTCCCACCACTCCTTGTTCACTTCGAAGACCGAGCGCGAGTCCGGCTCGTAGGCCTTCAGCTTGAAGGCGCCCGTGCCGTTGGCATGGTTGCTGGCATAGGTGACGACGCCGGTCGAAGCATTGCCCGGCTTCAGTGCGTCATGCTCCTCCATCCATGGCTTGCTCATGATGTAGATGGCGGCAAGATCGTTGAGGAGCAGCGGGTAAGGGGCACGCAGGATAAGGTCGACGGTATACTCGTCCACCTTCTCGACACCGACGACGGTGGAGAGGTTTTCGCGGTTGCGCGCGCCGGGATCGATCTGGCGCTGGATCGTTGCCACCACGTCGTCGGCGTTGAAGGGCTGGCCCTCATGAAACTTCACGCCTTGGCGTAGCTTGAAGCGCCAGCGCGTCGGCTCGACGACTTCCCAGGATGTGGCAAGCGCCGGCTCCAGCTTCAGATCCTTGTTGCGGCGCACCAGAGGATCGAAAACCATGTGATGAACGCTCTGGGTGAAACTGTCGACCTGAGCGTTCGGGTCGTAGGAAATGACATCGCCGGATGAGGCCCACCGCAGCGTTTCGGCAAATGCGGGCGCAGGCAGCGGCGCCAGAAGGGCGAGTCCCGTCAGAAGGGTCTTTATAGAGGTTTTCACTGGTTTCTCCCGTTTAACGTATACATATTGCCTTTGCTATTGGATACGAATGTTCCCAAAAATAGTGTACATCTGATGCAAACAATATCAAGATGGCGAAAGTCGATTTGGCAGCGCTTTGTCAAAAAAGAACGTCAAACCCGGCAGCCGGAGAGGGAATCTTCCATGACGAACGCACTACTGATTGAAAATGCCACGATCATCACGATGGATCCGGGACGGCGGGTTCTCGATCGCGGCCATATCCTGGTTGAGAATGGACGCATCGCCGCCATCGGCGACGGAAGCCTTGCTGGAGAAACACATGCCGAGCGCATCGACGCCGCCGGCATGGTCGCGATGCCCGGATTGATCGACACGCACGCCCATGCCGGACATATGCTGACCAAGGGGCTGGGCAGTGAGGCCGAGGATTGGATGTCCGTGACCGGCCGTATCTATGCAACCGCGACAGATCCTGAATTCTGGGCGGCGGAGGCGGCACTGTCGGCCGCCGAGAGGATCAAATGCGGCACGACGACTGCGGCGCTGCTGTTTGGCGGCGGCCCGGATATCATGCGCAGCGAGGCGCCGGAGGCAGCCGAAGCGCACCTCGCCGCGGTTGCCGCCATGGGCGTGCGAGAGGTTCTGGCAGTGGGGCCGAACCGTCCAGGACAGGAACATGTGTATCGCCAGTATACGCCGACGTCCCACAGCGACATCGTCGTCGACCCGGACCGGCAAATCGACGTGGCCACGGAGTTGGTCGATGCTTGGGCCGGACGTCACGAGCGGATACAGGTCGTCTTTTCCCTGCCCGTATTCGATGAGCAGGAATTGCGAGACGAAACGGTATACAGAATTGCATGCAAGGTCCGAGATCGTGCGCGGGAAAGGGAATGCCTCGTGGTGCAAGATGGACACCGCGACGGGTCCATCGCCGCCAATGACGTGCGCCTCGGCCTCTTTGACGAGCGATCGCTGCTTGCCCATTGCATAGACCTGACCGAGGGCGACCGCGCAGTCCTGAAACGAACCGGTGCCAAGGTCGCACACAATCCCAGTGCATTGATGTCGGTTTACGGTCGGTGCCCGGCGCCGGAACTGATGGCGGACGGCGTCACGGTTTCCCTCGGCACCGACGCCGCGGCACCCGATAGGCCTTTCGACATGTTTCGCAACCTGTTCCAGGCGCACCGCTACCACGCGCGCCATTTCGCAGACGATGCCGTGTTGCCACCGCTGCAGCTGCTTGAGATGGCAACGATCGAGGGCGCGCGCGCTCTGATGATGGAGAATGAACTCGGTTCGCTCGTGGCCGGCAAGCGCGCCGACATCCTCCTCGTAAACATGCGTCAGCCCCATCTCTGGCCGCCGCACGATCCGGTGCAGCGCATCGCGCGCTTCGCCAACGGGGCGGACGTGGATACGACCATCGTGGGTGGACGGGTGCTGATGCGCGGGCGGCGCCTTGTTGGTCAGGACGAAGGCG
This sequence comes from Ensifer sp. Root278, assembly GCF_001429285.1. GTDB lineage: Bacteria > Pseudomonadota > Alphaproteobacteria > Rhizobiales > Rhizobiaceae > Ensifer. The sequence goes on along the minus strand of NZ_LMJJ01000009.1, from coordinate 41,723 downwards.
CGATCCTGGATCGCGCCTTGCGCGCCTTTGATCTCGCGATGGCTCGTGCCGGACTAAGCGAGCGTCGTTAAGCACTGGGACAAGCGAGGATATCAAGGTGATTGCAGACCTACTCATCCGCAATGCCCGTCCCTTCGGCGGCCCGCTCGAAGACCTTTTCATCCGTGACGGCCGGTTCGTTGCGGCAGATAGCGTCCGTGCCGCGGTCGAGATCGATGCGGCCGGACATGTCGCCATGCCGGGTCTTGTCGAGGCTCATACCCATCTCGACAAGACCCTCATCGGCATGGACTGGTTCGAAAATCGGGTTGGCCCGACCCGCAATGACCGGATCCTGGCCGACCGCGACGCCAAGCGCGAACTTGGCATCAATGCGCGCCGGCAGTCGGCCCGTCAGATCATGCAGACGCTTGCCTACGGCGTTTTGAGCATTCGCAGCCACGTCGATGTCGACACCGAGATCGGCATTGCCAACATCGAAGGTGTCCTCGAAACGCGCGAGGCGATGCGTGATCTGGTCGATGTGCAGATTGTGGCTTTCCCGCAGAGTGGCATGCTGCCGCGCGCGGGCACGCTCGAGTTGATGGACGCGGCCCTCAGCGCCGGCGCCGACATCGTCGGCGGTATCGACCCTGCCTCCATCGAGCGCGATCCGGTGCGTCATCTCGATGCCATCTTCGCCCTTGCGGATCGTCACGCAAAACCGATCGACATCCATCTGCACGAACCGGGTGACCTCGGTGCATTTTGCCTTGATCTCATCATCGAACGCACGCGCGCCTTGTCGCTGCAAGGGCGGGTCATGGTAAGCCATGCCTATTGCCTGGGGATGCTCGATGCCTCACGGCAGGCTGGGTTGATCGAACGGCTCGCTGCAGTGCGTATCGCGGTTATGACCGTAGGAAGTCCATCGGCGCCCGCACTGCCATTAAGATTGATGCGCGCGAGCGGACTCACCGTCGCCTCCGGTTCCGACGGTATTCAAGGCACCTGGGAGCCGTATGGAAATGGCGACATGCTGGAGCGCGCGAAGTATCTGGCGCAGCGCAATGGCATGGCCAATGATGTCGATCTCGAATATGCGGCCCGCGTCTGCACTTTCGGTGGTGCGGACGGCATCGGGCTCGGCGGTTATGGTCTCTCCGATGGTTGTTTCGGCGATCTGGTGCTGGTGCCGGCGCGAACGTTGGCGGAAGCGGTCGCGCTGACCCCGCACAAGCGCACCGTGATCCGGCGCGGTCGCGTCGTCGTGGACGGCGGCGAACTGGCAGGTGACCTGCCGGTCATCGAGTGAGGCTTTGTCGATGAGATCAGGAACCGGGCTGACGGAGGAGAGTTCGACCGGTCGAGACGTCGACAGGCAATCGCAGGAATGGTTGGCCGAAGGGGTCGGCCGCGCCTTTGCCGTTCCGACTGGGGATGATAGTTGTTTGCGGTCCATCCCTCGGCAGACTCTTTCGACCGCACGCCCCGCCATTTTTCAGGTTCTTCATGACGACGCCCAAACCCAGCGACAGCAATGCAAAATCCTCGGTTCCCAAGTCGGACGTGGTCTATCGCATCCTGAAGCGCGCGATCCTAGACCAGGCCTTCGCTGCGGGAACGAAGCTTCCGGAGGATTCGATCGGCGAGCGGCTCGGCGTTAGCCGCACGATCGTGCGCCAGGCGCTGGCCCGGCTGAACGGCGAGGGCCTGATCGAATTGCGTCCCAACAAGGGCGCCTGTGTCAGCCATCCCAGCCTCGAGGATGGACACGATATCTTTGCCGTGCGGCGAGCCCTGGAGACATTGGTGGTCGATAGCCTGATCGGCAGGCTGACGCCGCCGAAGATCAAGGAGCTTGAAGCGCATGTCGATGCCGAGGACAAGGCAAGGGTCAGCAATCCGTCGACCTCGATTCAACTCGCCGGTGAGTTTCACGTCCTGCTCGCAAGACTGACTGAGAACGCGACCCTATTGCGCTATGTTACGGAACTCGTTTCGCGCTCGTCGATGATCCTTTCGCTCTATGGACGCCCCCATTCTTCCGATTGCGCCGTATCCGAGCACCGCGCCCTGATCGCCGCCCTTGCGCGGAACGATCGCGAAAAGGCATGCGCGCTGATGGGCCACCACATCGGCGCCATCACGGCCCGAGCTCTGCTGAAAAGCAACGTTGAGGACGGCTTGCCGGATCTCCTTGCTGCCTACGCAAAGGAAGAGGGCCTTTAGATCGTAACGCCCACTCGGACGTTGCTTGCCTGCGGAAGCTCACGTTCGAGGATGCGCACCCGCACGTTTTGTATGCAATTCATTCGACCACGCGATCAAGGAAGCTCGTCCAAGTCTGCCGCGTGCGAGGAGTAGCGTGGTTCCGCCTTTACACGCCCTATCTGCCGCTTGATCGCGGCAGAGCCTGATTTCTTTTCATATATCCCTGCCAGTTTTCCGCGGCGAGTTTCTTGCCTTGCTGGAGAAGGGTCCCTCTCTCGAATCTTCCCATTATTGTATGCAATTCTCGTGTACGATATTGACGTTATAATGGATGCAATATAGCTTGAACGTCGGGATTGGCACTGTCGGGGAGGGCAGCATGCGCATCGTACCCGTTGCCAACCGGAGGGACGGCGATGCTTTCCTGAGAATCTATAGTTCCCACCGAAGGATGTATGCCGGTGTCGGCCGTGTCTGCGCGCTCGAGCCATCAGTGCTTTTGGCTGCCGTTTGCCGTTCACCGACGCCATTCCCCAATGTAGTCAACGGCGGGCGTGCGCGCTGCCGCCCCGATTGTCGCCGCGCCGGGCGTCGGGGTTTTTTGCTGAATTTATCAACAGGCAAGCAGGAGATCCGGACTTGAACACAGATTTCACCACGCTACCGCCTCCGGATCGCTATCGACTGCTGACCAACTTCATCGGTCCGCGCCCCATCGCGCTCGTTGGCACGCGATCGCCAGCCGGACACAACAACGCAGCGCCCATGAGCTTCTTCAACGTGTTCTCCCATGAACCGCCGTTGGTGGTGCTGGGGATCCAGAACCGTGGCAATGGCGACGAGAAGGACACGGTCGCGAACATCCGCCGAACCGGTGAGTTCGTCGTCAACATGGTCGACATGGCGCTCGCCGATGCGATGATCGTCTGTGGCGTCAATTTCGCCTCGGAGGTCGATGAACTCGATTTCGCGGGCCTGACGCCGATACCGTGCAACCAGATCGACGCCGCCCGTATCGCCGAAAGTCCCTGCAGCTTTGAATGCAGGGTCGAGCAGATCCTCGACTATCACAAGCGCGTGCTGGTCATCGGCAAGGTCGTGCACATGCATATCCAGGACCGGTGCCTCGATCCCGCGGGGCGTTATGCGAACCCCGAGACCTATCAGCCGATCGCGCGGCTGCATGCCGACAATTATATCACCTCAGATCGACAATTCGAACTTAAGAAGCCGGAGGAACTGCTGCCTCTCGAGCTCGCGCAAGTGAACCCAAGGCCGGAGAGGGCCGCCCAATGATCCGCATACATGTCATCAACCCGAACTCGACCGCATCAATGACCGATCAGATCGCACGGGCCGCCGAAGCTGTGCGATCGGAAGGCTCTGTGATCGATGCGGAGACCGCAATCGGTACGCCCGTCTCGATCGAAGGTTACGCGGACGAGGCGATGGCCGTCCCTGCGATGCTGGCGGCGATCCGTGCTGCGGAGAAGCGGGGTGCGTCGGCACATGTGATCGCCTGTTTCGATGATCCCGGCCTTGCGGCTGCGCGCGAAGTGGCAACTGGCCCGGTCATCGGAATCTGCCAGGCGGCGGTACAGGTGGCAATGACGGTGGCAACCCGCTTTGCGGTGATCACCACCTTGCCGAGGTCGGTGCCGGTGATCGAGGATCTCGTCAAGCAATATGGTGCTGCCGCGCGCTGCCGGCGCGTGCGCTCGGTCGACCTGCCTGTTCTAGCTCTGGAAGCCGACCCGGAAAGTGCGCGGACCAAACTCCTCGGCGAAGCGCGCGCGGCGATACGCGAGGATGGCGTAGACGCCATCGTCCTTGGCTGTGCCGGCATGGCGGAGCTGTGCGATTGGCTCTCCCGCGAAGCTGGAGTACCCGTCATCGATGGCGTGGTGGCGGCCGTCAAGCTCGCCGAGGCATTGGCGAGTGGCGGCTTTCGGACCTCAAAGGCAGGTGCCTACGCCTATCCCCGCGACAAGTCGGGTGATGTCGCGGCCGCCCGCTGAGCCATTCGGCCGCATTAGAAAAACGCGCGGCCGATGGATTGGCGTCGGTGCTGACCGTACGACCAGGGACACTGCACCCATATCAGGGATGTCGAAGGTGGGATCTTTGCGGAGATACGACGGGGCGCTGCGGGAGGCCGGTTTCATGCCGAGCGGCGAAGCTCTACCATCCGGCGGCTCAAGTCTCAGGTGCTGCCTCTGCGCGGGCGCACCCGCGAATCTCGTCGAGTGAGCGCACGCCGAGGCGTTCCATAAGCGCGTAGAGATCATCGAGAAGGCGCGGAAAGTAATCCGGTCGGCTCATGCTGGCGGCGCCGATCTGCACCAGATGGGCACCCGCCATGATGAATTCGACCACATCCTCCGCTGTGGTGATGCCGCCCGAAGCGATCACCGGACGCGTGGCGACGCGCGCTGCCTGCACGCAGCGCCAAAGCGCGAAGGGCTTCACGCCGGAACCGGAGTAGCCGCCAAAGCCAGTGGAGCCGCAGACGAAGGCGCGCCGTTCGATATCGATACGCGCGCCGGGAATGGCGTTGAACAGTACCGTTCCATCCGCGCCGCCTCGCTCCGAGGCGGATACGAAGTCCTCGATTATCATCTTGGCGGACGTGGCCGCCTTCGACCACAGCAGCACCTTGCCCTCTGCCGCAGCTGAAAGCGCGCGGAACATCTCCTCGTTTTGCTGAGGATTGTCCCAGTAGGAGGGTTCGTCACGGCCGGCATAGGGGAAGTTGCCATTGACCTCGACGCCGGCAATGCGGCCGCTTTCCACGCAGGCGCGGGTCATGTCCACGAGTTGCACGCGGGTCGGTGCCTTGATGTTGACGAAGACCGGAACGTCCTCCGCCGGCAGCCGCGGCAGCGCCTCGGCAATGAAGCGGTCGAGCGTCATGTTGTTGATGCCGAAGGCCGAGAGATAGCCGCTCTCCGTATGCGCAAAGCGACGGCAACGGTTCGGCTCGCCCTGCCAGGGAAGGAAGGAATTTGCAACGACTGCGCCGAGCCGCGTGATGTCGAAGACATCGAGATACTCGACGATGTTGCCGAAGGTGCCCGCGGCCGACATGACCGGGTTCTTGAAGGTCACGCCGCCTGCGCCCATCGGTACGGTTACGGAAAGGTCCATGGCGGCGATCCTCAAATGAAGGGGGCGGAGGCGAATTGCAGGCGCACCAGGTTCACCCGCTGCAGCGCGAACCACGGACCGACGCGACAGCTCGCCTCGCCGTCCTTGTTGTCCGAAACGGTCACGTGACAGCTCCGGCAGGCGCCGATGCCGCAACTCATGTCCATATTGGCAAAGAGATAAGGGTTGGCGTCGGGGAACTCGGCCGCGAACGCCTGAAGTCGCACGGGTTCGAGCGCGAGGAAGACGGAGGTCCAGGCGAGGCCGCGTTCGACACGCCGGCGCAAGTCTTGCCAGAGGTCCGTGCCCGCCTCCTCGACGAGCACCGTCGCCCCGCGCAGCGCGAAGGGCGCGACGCGGTAAAGGAAGGCCGAGGTGGTCACGATGAGCGAACCCGCGCCGACGGAAACGGCAGGGTTTTCGTTCGACCAGACCGTCAGCCCGTTGCCCGCCGCGGGTGCAAGATCGTCGGCCTCGAACTTTGCGACCAGCACGGCACGATCACCCGAAAATCTATCGACCGTCGCGATCCGGCAGCGGGGGCTGTGGCGATCCTCCGAGAAAAGCACGGTCTCGCCAGGGCTAGCTGCGGCAAGGCCGGCAACCTCCAGCCGCAGCCAACGGCGCGCGCCCGCCCGCCGCAGTTCGTGGCACGCCAGGACCTCGGTTTCACTGAGAAAGCGCATCACGGCTCACCGTGCCATCAGCGTTACGCCGGGGCCAGGCGGCAGATCCCACAGCACCCAGAAGACGAGTTGCAGCACGAGAACCGCGAGGATGGCGAGCGCATAGGGCATGGCCAGCATGAGCGGCGTTCCGACCTTCACCGCCTCGGTACCCTTCGGCCGCCATTTGTTGAGCAGGCCGATCACGAGGATGAGGAAGGGGTTGACCGGGCAGATCGCGTTCAGCGGCGCATCGCCGATGCGATAGATCATCTGGGTCGCCGCCGGACTGTAGCCGAGCGCCAGCATCAGCGGCACGAAGATCGGCGCATACATGATCCACAGGACGCTGCCGGAGATGATGAAGAGGTTCGATACAGAGACGAGCAGCAGGAAGAGGAAGATCGCAACACCCGGCGAGGCCTGCATGCCCTGCAGCATCACCACGCCGTAGCTGCCGATATATTCTCCGATATGGCTGTCGTTGAAAAGCTTCAGGAAGATCACCGCAGCTGCGGAAACGACGAGGAAATAGGACATGGACGAAATGCCGTTCTTCATCCACTCCGCCGCCTCGCCCAGTGATTTCAGCCGGCCGGAGGCCCAACCGTAGGCGACGCCCGACAGCGCGAAGTACAGCGAGATCAGGACGACGATGCCGCCCATGAAAGGGGACTTCGGCACGATCTGCCCGCCTTCGCCACGCAGCGCCCCACCCTCCGGCAGGAGGGATGCGAGGATCAGGCCGAGATAGATGACGGTGAAGATGCCGGCCGCGACAAGGCCCCGCCCTTCGCGGCCATGGCCGGTGCCGGCTTCATCAGCCACCTCCGTTTCGATTTCCAGTTCGCTCACGCGGTTCGGCGCGAGCTTGGAGGGAACGAAGAAGTAGGTGATGAACAACATCGCTGCAGTCGCGGTGAAGGCGCTGAACGCGTTGAAATACCAGTTCATGATCGGCGAGACGTTGGCCGCGGCCTCCGGCGGCAGAACGCTCGCCGTAATGCCCGAGAGCACCGTATCCGTCTGATTGATGACGAGGGAGGCAGAAAAGCCGGCCGTGTTGCCGACGAAGACCAGGATGATGCCGAGCCACGGGTTGAGCCCCATCTGGTAGAAGAGCGTGGCCGCAAGCGGCATCAGCACGAACATCGCCGCGTCGCCGAAAAGGTCTCCGTTGATTGCCACGAACGAGACGACGCTGATGATCGCGAATTTCGGAACGCGGCGCAAAAGCCCCCGAATGACCGAGGACAGGAAGCCGGAATGCTCGGCAACCGAAATGCCCATCATCACGACCAGTGTCAGGGCGATCGGCGGAAAGCCGACCAGCAGTTTCGGGAACTCGACGATGAGGTTGGCAAAATAGGACGGCGTCAGGATGTTCTCGATCGCGACTGTCTTTGCCACGGCCTGGCCCGTGGCCGGATCCACCGTCGAGAAAGCCAGCGACACCCCGGCTTGAGCCAATGGGAAAGATGCCAGTGCCGTCAGCGCCGCCAGCGCGAGCAGCAATGTGAAGGGCTCGGGCAGCCGGTTGATGATCCCCTCGAGCCTGTCGAATAAATTGCTGTCGCGCCTTGCCAGCGTCCCGTCCATGCTGTCCTACCCCATCCTCGAAATGCCTTCGATAGCCAAGTTATTCCGCAAGTGTCGGCGAAAGGGAAGGCAATGTCGACAGGATAAGCGCAAATTTGTATACGTTTATTTCAATTATTGTGCGCAATATGGAATGTCATTGGATTGCCCCCCGGCTGCTGATCAAGGTGGCACGTTTAGAGTCGCGACCACAATTCACTCGGTCCTGGTGCTTGTCGCCTCAGGGTCGTTCTTGACCGACTGCGGGTCTGCCGGGAACTGTGGGCCGCCTTATCGCAACACGCGGCCGGAATGTGCGCTTTGAGCGGGTGCAATCCGGTTGCCCCACCATACATGCGGCGGGGCAACCGGAAATATTACGCGGCGGATCGAAGTCCGACCGCTGCGGCGAGACCCCTTGCCCGTTCCAGGCACGCAGGTTGCTGATCGGCAAACCGCTCGGCGCCGATTTCCATGATCAGCGTCGTATCCGGAAGGAAGGTCAGTTCGGAGAAGATGTCATCCCAGGCAATGTCGCCCCAGCCGATCGGCAGATGCAGATCGCCGATGCCGAGCGCGGTGGCTTCGGCCGGATGATAGAAGCGGTTCATGGAATAGGGCAGGCCGAAACTGTCGTGAACATGCAGGTGGCCCGTCACGGGCGCCATTGCCCTCAGCTCGTCACGGAAATCCAGCCCGCGATGCGTGGACTCGATATAAGCATGCGAGAAGTCGATGAGCGCGACGACGTTGTTGGAACCGATCGCTCGCACTGTTTCGGCGACCTGGCTCGGTGTCTGTCGATACTGGCCGCTTTCTGTCGTGAAAATGTTCTCGAGCGCGATGCGGACCCCGTATCCTTTTGCGATCTCGGCCATCTCCGCAAGTGCGTCGCGTTCCATCTTGTCGAGATCAGCGGCATTCTCTCCGGGGGCAAGCTGTGCTGCGCCGGAGTGATGGACGAGAATGCCCGCACCAAGCCGGTCGCAAAGCTCGAGCATCGCCCTCACGACCTTCTTTTGCAGATGGTGATGCTGGCGGTCCATGAAGTTGGAAACGATCTGGCCGTGCAGCGAAAGTTTCTTGAACGTGTACTTCTTCGCCATCTCGGCGACGCGTTGTACACGGTCTTCGATGATGCGGCCGCCACTGACGATCTCTTCGCCATAGATTCCGATCTCGCAGGCGTCGGCTCCGGTCTCGGCAATTTCGCGCAAGGAGGCGTCAAGGCTCGAAAGATCGCCCTTGCCCGTTCGATTGCAGAATCCCACGGCGGAAATGATGTCGTTCATCACGGTTTCTCCTGATTTATTGAAGTGATCAGACTGCTTGGAGCGTCGGATGGCTGGCGGCACTGCTGACGGCGCGGGGCTCCAGATCGACGTGGATCCGCCGGCCGGTCTCCTGGTCGAAGAGATGCAATTGCGCCAGAGGGAGCTCCAGGGTGATCCGATCGCCCGGCCGGGCGCGCGTATGCTCGTCAACACTGGCGGCGAAGGGATGGCCATTCAGTTCCGAGTGGATGACGCGGCCGGAGCCGAGCTCCTCGACGAAATCCACCTTGATCGAGACGCCTTTTGCTTCAGGCGCAACGACACATTGTTCCGGGCGAATACCGACCGTGACGTGCCTTGCGCCCAGTCGCCCAGCAAGCGCCCGGTCTATCGGCATCTTTGTGCCGCCGAACGCCAGGCAGGCGCCGTCAACGTCGACGGCGGCTTCGAACAGGTTCATCGCCGGCGAGCCGATGAAGGATGCGACGAAGATGCTTGCCGGACGGTGGTAGATGTCGAGCGGCTGGCCGACCTGTTCGACCACGCCCTTGTTCATCACGACCAGCTTGTCCGCCAGCGTCATCGCTTCCACCTGATCGTGCGTGACGAAGATGGACGTTGCCTGGAGACGCTGATGCAGCTTGCGGATCTCGGCCCGCATGATGACGCGCAGCTTGGCGTCCAGGTTCGACAGCGGCTCGTCGAACAGAAAGACCTTCGGTTCGCGAATGATCGCGCGCGCCATGGCGACGCGCTGGCGCTGGCCGCCGGAAAGTGCCGCCGGCTTGCGATCGAGATAATCGGAGAGCCCGACGATCTTCGCCGTTTCCTCGATCCGGCGCAAACGCTCCGCCTTCGGGACACCGGCCACCTTCAGGGCATAGCCGATGTTTCCCGCGACTGTCATATGCGGATAGAGGGCGTAGTTCTGGAACACCATGGCGCAACCGCGTTCCCGCGGCTCAAGCCTGTTTACGACCTTGCCGTTGATGGCGATTTCGCCAGCGGTGATGTCCTCAAGCCCCGCGATCATCCTCAGAAGCGTGGATTTTCCGCAGCCGGACGGGCCGAGGATCACGACGAATTCTCCCGATGCAAAGGCGAGGTTGATGCCATGCAGGGTGGGGTTCTTTCCGTAGGATTTACGCACGGCGCGAATTGCGATGTCAGCCATGGGCGCGGACCTCTCTGTCTGTTCTGTTTGGGGAAAGCGGGGTCATTTTTCCGTGGCCACGAGGCCGCGAACGAACCACCGCTGCAGGACGGCAACGACGATGAGCGGAGGCAGCATGATGATCAGCGATCCGGCGAGCGTCACGTTCCAGTCCGGCGTGCCGTTGTCGGACGGCAGGAGTGCGACCAGCGACATCATCGTGGTCTTGTATTGGGGGTCCGTCACCATCAGGAGGGGCCAGAGATACTGGTTCCACCCATAGACGAACATGATGGTGGTCAGTGCGAGCATGTTGGTGCGCGAGAGCGGCAGCAACATGTCGATGAAAAAGCGGATCGCGCCTGACCCGTCCATGCGCGCGGCCTCTGCCAGTTCGTCGGGCAGGGTCAGGTAGAATTGGCGATAGAGGAACGTTCCGGTCGCGGTCGCGATCAACGGCAAGGTGAGGCCGGCATAGGAATTGAGAAGGTTCCAATCGACGGAAACTTCGAAACCGGTGACGGCGGAAATCAGCAGTCGAACCGGCTGAAACAGGTCGGCAGCGACCGCATAGGTGGGCACCACGCGCACCTCGAGCGGCAGCATCAGGGTGATGAACACCATCCAGAAGAAGAAGCCCTTCAGCGGCGTTCTGAAGAACACGATGGCAAAGGCCGTCAGCGCCGACAGCGCCACCTTGCCGACCGTGACGAGGCTGGCCATGACGAAGCTGTTCAGCATCGCTGTTCCGAGGTTGGCGCGCGACCAGGCGGCGCCCATGTTCTCGAAGAGGCGGTCCTGCGGCACGAAGCTGAAGGGTATGGCGTTGACCTGCTGGAATGTCTGGCTGGCGCCCGACACGATGACGATGAAGGGGCCGATCAGCAGCAGGAAGCCGAAGATCATGACGCCATAGGTCAGCGCGTTGGCGAAAGGTGTCCGCTGGATCATGGAAGCCTCACTTGTAATGGACCTGGCGCTCGATGAAGCGGAACTGGATGAAGGTGAAGGTCATGATGAGGCCGATGAGCACGAGGCTCTGGGCCGACGCGCCGGAGTAGTTCAAGCCGCGGAACGCCTCCTCGACGATGCGGTACACCATCACGTCGGTGCCGTGGTTCGGGCCGCCATCCGTCGTGCGGGCGACAATGCCGTAGGTATCGGCGCCGACGAAACCTTCGGTCATCATGATGACCAGCAGGAAGAAGAGTGTTGGCGCCAGCAGCGGGATCTGGATGTCGACTGCGCGGCGGATCGGGCCGCATCCGTCCATCGCTGCCGCCTCGATCAGCGATCGAGGGACCGACTGCAGACCAGCAAGAAGGAAGATGAAGGTGTAGCCCGCCCATTTCCAGGCGAAGACGACGATGACGAGGAGAAGGGCGTGGCTGCCGTACTTGGCTGGGTTCCAGAAATCCGGAAAAGTGGCGTTGACCGATGCCATCAGCCCGCGCTCAGGCGACAGGATGAAACGGAAAGCCATGCCGGCAGCCGGCCCCGCAATCGCGTAAGGCAGAATGTAGAGGAACCGGAACGGTGCGGAGCCCGGCAATTGCCGGTCGACAGCAAGGGCAAGAACAAGGCCAATGAAAATGGTGGCAAGCGTGCCGCAAAGGGCGAATGCCAGGCTGACGCCGACGGAGTTCCAGTAGAGCGGGTCGGCGAATACTTCCTGGAAGTTGGCAAAACCGACGAACTCAGCGGCGCCGCCGAATGGCGGCTCGAGCGTGAAGGCCCACCGCAACACGGCAACTGCGGGCCAATAGAAAAAGAGCAGGATCAAAATGATCTGTGGCAGGGCGAATAGGCTGGGCAGCCACCAGCTGCGAAAGGCCGCACGCTTGTCCATGTGTTGTATTTCCGATGCGCAAGAATAGAAATCGGAGCCCGCCGATGTTGCGGCAGGCTCCGGGCGGATCAGATGCTAGTTCAGGGTCTGTCCGGCGTAGGTCTTCTCGAAGCGACGCAGAACGGCGTTGCCGCGTTCAACCGTCTCGTCGAGCTCAGCCTGGACGTCTGCGTTCTGCATGAAGATCGCTTCAAGCGCGGTCGCGAACTCCTTGCGGATCTGCGTGAAGCCGCCGAGGCGAATGCCGCGGGTGTTTTCAGAGGTCGGGGTGAAGGACAGGCTCTGGATGGCGAGTTCACGCCCCTTGTAGGGTGCCTTGTAGTAGAACCCGTTGGCCTTCATGGCGTCGAAACCGGTCTTGGTCACCGGGATATAACCCGTCACCGTTGACCACCACTCGGCCATTTCCGGCGTCGCAAGGTAGTTGAGGAAGGCGGCCGCGCCCTTGTATTCCGCTTCCGGACGACCGGCGAGCACCCAGAGCGATGCGCCGCCGACGAGCGAGTTCTGCCGCTCCGTGCCCTTCCATACGGGCAACATGGCGACTTCCCACTTCACACCTTCGGGAAGGGTCTTGCCGATCGTGCCGTGGTCGGCGATCGAGGTCTGTATCATCTGGCAGGTCTGGGACGTGAAGGCGGGGACGATGTCCATGCCGAGTTGCTTGGTCTTGACCACGAAGAGCTTCTCGTCGGCCATCTTCTTGAAGAACTTCACGTGATCGACGAACTTGGTCTTGTTGACGACAAGCTCGGCATCCAACCCGTTGTAACCGTTGGCCTTGGTGGCGAGCGGCTGGTTGTGGATGGCCGAGAACTGCTCCATCAGCGGCCAGGTGTCGAAATTGAAGGCGAGCGGGCATCCGTAGCCGGCGGCCTTCAGCTTACGGGCAGCTTCCTCGACCTGTTCCCAGGTGTCCGGCTTGAAGTCGATGCCGGCCTTCTGGAAGGCGTCGACGTTGTAATAGAACATGGCCGTCGAGGAGTTGAACGGGAAGGAATTCAGCTCGCCTTTTGCCGTGGCGTAATAGTTGGCGATGCCGCCGAAATAGTTGTTCCAGTCGATGATGTAGCCGTTGTCGGCCATCAGCTTCTTGGCGGGCACGAATGCGCCCGACAGCATCATGTCCAGGGTGCCGGCATCATAGATCTGGGTGATTGCCGGCTGCTTCTTGGCGCGGTAGGCGGCAATCGTGTTCTGCAGGGTCGTGTCGTATCCATTTTGAGAGGTGCAGACGATCTCGAACTCGGACTGGCTGTCGTTGAACTTCTTGCAGGCATCCTGGACACGTTCGCCAAGATCACCCGAAAGGCCGTACCAGAATTCGAACTTCGTCTTTTCGGCTGCGGCCGCCGACGCGCCAAACGCGACGCTTGCCATCAGGCCGATGAATACGGACGTAGTGACGGAGACTCTCATTGCAAAACGCTCCTTGCAGATTGGCGGACACCAGGATCGGTGGCACGAATGAAGCCGGGCGCTTGCTAACAGTTGAGTGTGACAGTCCTTGCCAATCTGCATGATGGAAAAATGAAAGTTTGATTACGCTGTCAGGCGGCGGCGCGCTCCCTGGTTGCGGCAGGTCTGTTCTTGCCGGGGAGCCCGAAGAATGGCGCCACTCAACTGGCCGATACCCTGAACGTCACTCGGATGCTTGCTGTGGAGCAAGGAAGGGGGCGGGCGTACCGGCTAGCTATGCGGTGGCTCCGGACATTCTCGGAGACAGCGTAGAAGGAGCTTGATTGTGGTGAGGCGACGCAACGGTTGGGGACTGGCATTCATCGCTGCCTGCCTGTTCGTGCTGCAATCGGTCGCCGGCGCATTTGCCTTCAGCTCGATGCCTGCCTTCTCGCAACTCGACGCTTTCGGCAATGCACTGTGCATCAGCGCTGATCACGCCAGCAACGGCAATCACGATCACGACGGCGGCCATGGCAAGGCTGCCGATTGCTGCCTTCTTGGATGTTGCGTGTCCTCGCAGGTCTTGGCGGCGACTCCGCAGCCTGGCGACGATCTTAACCACCAAGTCGCGTCAGCGGTGCACACGTTTTGGTCCGCGGCAGAGCCGTTGCCGACGGGCGAACATCGCCTCGGCTATCCTCGCGCGCCCCCTCGGCTGCTCGCCTGATCGGTTGCGTTCGCTCCAGCCTATGTCGGGGGGAGGGATATCCTCCCCTGGCGTCCGCCGGCCCCATCGCGACGATCTTCGGCGCATCCCGACGTCCCTTCAGCGTGGTCCAAGACTGACTGCAGGCCGCTCTTGAGCCAACGGGGACCCGTGCACTGACCGTCTTGTGCGATCGCTGCCCGACCACCGACCAAGAATGTCGGCAACCTTTTCCGGATCACTGCATCCAATCCCTGACAGCCGCGGGGGGATTTCCCGCGACCCAACACAAGCTCAATAATCTCAAAGGAATAGCCATATGTTGTCGAAACTCATCACCACCGCTGCCTTCATCGCGATAGGCACCACGGCAGCTTTTGCCCACTCCACGCTCGAAACAACGGAGGCGCATGTCGGCGCGTCCTACAAGGCCGTCATCCGCGTCCCGCATGGATGCGACGGCAAGCCGACCATCGCTCTGCGCGTTCAGATCCCGGAAGGCATGATCGCCGCAAAGCCGATGCCGAAGCCGGGCTGGACGCTGGAGAAGGTCAAGGGAGCCTACGAGAAGTCCTATGACTACTTCGGCACGCCGATGAAGGAGGGCGTGAAGGAGGTCGTCTGGAAGGGCGGCAGCCTGGCCGACGACGAATATGAGGAGTTTGTTTTCCGCGCGTTTCTGACTGAGGGCCTGCCAGTCGGCAAGACACTCTACGTGCCGCTGGTGCAGGAGTGCCCTGATGGCGCGACCGAGCGTTGGATCGAGGTCCCGGCAGAAGGCAAGTCGGGTGACGATCTCGAATATCCGGCGCCCGGCATCAAGCTGCTTGAAAAGAAAAGCGGGCACTGAGCAGTGCAACGTGGGGGCGAGGGCCAAGTGACCGGAGATCACGCATGATGCACGTATCATCGAGCTTCACTCGTCTTGCGAGGCTGATGGTGATCGCGCTCTGCGGGGTCCTCATGCAGGCCGCCGCGGCCTTCGCCCACGCATCGCTCAACACAAGTGAACCGCAGGATGGCGCGGTCGTCGGCACCGCGCCATCGGTCTACGTGCTGACCTTCAGCGAGCCGGTTTCGCCGTTGTCCTTAAAGCTCGTCAGACCGGATGGAACAGCGATCCCGCTCGAGCGGTTCGACCTGAAGGATCGAGTGGTCGTGATCGCGGCGCCATCCGATCTTGGGCACGGCACACATGTGCTCAGCTGGCGCGTGACCTCTGCCGACGGGCATCCGATCGGTGGATCGGTCGTCTTTTCGATCGGCGCGGCCAGCACCGCTCCGCACGCGACGGAAGACAAGATCGACTGGGCCGTCCGCGCCGGTCTCCTCCTATCGAAGCTCGCGCTTTACGTGGGGCTGTTCATCGGCGTCGGCGGTGTGTTTTCGCGCCACTGGCTGCTCTTTGGTCCGCGATCAGGGTGCAAAGTCGTCGCAGCAGCGCTCGGTATAGGGCTCCTCGGCGCACTTGCCGCTGTGGGTTTTCAGGGGCTCGATGCACTGGGCGTTTCCGTGACGCAAATTGTCGAGCCGGTCGTTTGGTCCACGGCGATGGCAACGAGCTTCGGCGGTACGGCCATTGCCGCCTTCGCTGCCTTTTGTGTGGCCGCCATCGCTCTCCGGGCGAAGGGTCGGTCTGCTCGACTGTCATCTCTCGCCGCGCTGATCGCGTCATCCGTCGCCTTGTCGCTGAGCGGCCATGCATCGACAGCCGAGCCGCAATGGCTGATGCGTCCGGCGGTCTTCCTGCACGTCGCAACGATCAGTCTCTGGGTTGGAGCGCTGGCTCCCCCGGGCCTCGCGTTGCGGCGCAAGGACCCGATGGCTCTTCAGGCGCTCGGCCGGTTCTCGGCCTTCATCCCTTACGTGCTCGTTGTTCTTATCGTAGCGGGTTTCATCTTGGCCTTTGTGCAGGTGGAGAAGCCGCAAGCGCTGCTGGAAACCGCCTATGGCCAGGTGCTGATGGTCAAGATGGCGTTGCTGGTCGGACTGTTTCTGTTGGCGCTTGCAAATCGGTGGTGCCTGACGGAACCGGTAATGGCTGGCGATCGGGCTTCGGCGAAGCGGCTGGTCCGCTCGATCGCCGCGGAAACACTGATCGTCGTCCTGATCTTCGGCGCCGTTTCTTGCTGGCGCTTCACGCCGCCGTCGCGCGCGCTCTTAGCTCTGGCGGCTCAGCCTGCAAGCGTTCACATCCACACGGACAAGGCGGTGGCCCTCGTTGAGGTCTTGCCCGGACGGGTGGGCGAGGTCGACGTATCGATCAACCTCGCCACGGGCGAAGTCGAACCGCTTGCCGCCAAGGAGGTGACGCTCGTCCTATCCAAGCCTGATTCCGGCATCGAGCCGTTCAAACGTGCGGCAGCGCGGCGCGGCGACGCAGATTGGCGGATCGAGCGCGTGAACATACCGCTGGCGGGCACCTGGCAGGTACGTGCCGATGTTCTGATCAATGACTTCGAGAAGGTAACGCTGAGCGATCAAATCATCATTGGGCCGTGAGCGCGGAGGCCGCCGCACAATCTCGCGCGCACGCCAGCGGATCGCCCAGTGGGCGTTCGATCGCTACTGCCCTGGAGGTGTTCCGTCTAGCCCCGGCTGGTTATCCAATAGTCCGTTTAGGTTCATTGCCTTCCGATGAAGCCTCTGTCAGCCTTTTCCGATTGCGGTTGCGCCGACGTCGCAGTCCCCGCTGCAGCGGCCAGTCGCAAGCACCTGACTCTGGGCCTCTGCTTGGTTGGTGGAGGCTCTTTTTCTGGACGCGGGCGTGGGTGGTAGCCGACCGGAGGCGGTCCGCTCGACATAAATCGCAGATCACGTCCCGCGTTAATAATTTAGAAATATCGAATGTTCATTCTGCTCCGCCATGCGCGGTTTCCTGCTGATGGCGATTTACGCGGGCGGATTGTGGGTGGTCGACACGACGATGTGTGAAGGCCGCTACACCCAGGAGTTTGGGCATGAGGTTCAATCCGCGACCAGACAGGCCCGGTATTGGCTGAACGTCCAATTGAACTTCCTGGCCGCCCGCTTCTAACAGACCATTGCTACGCGGTGCCGGAGAAGCGGGAAGCCGAGGATTTCTGCCTCCCAAGGGAATGGTTGGCTACTCAAGCGACAATCGACGGCACCAAGGGCGCAAGGCGCAGAGCAGCGAGAAACCCGCCGGGACGGGCGGAGTTCAGGCGGAAGTCGTTTCACGGACGCCGCTGTCGAGAGCATTGTGCGCTGCCTGCATGACGTCGATATCGTGAATGTGGCTTATGGTTGCCATCTCCATCATCAGATCGCCGATTACCAGATCAATACGTCTCGGCGCGTCGCTTTCCTTTTTCGCCTTTTTCGCGATGGCGGTCTCAAGCTGCTCGTGCGATCCCCCCAAAGCAACGTAGAGTTCCATCGCAGTCGTCAGAACGTTCGTGCGACGCACGGAGATATCGCTGGTCGAAGCATCGCCTATGGAGGCAACCATCAATCGAACAGCTCTGTTTTGGAACTCACTCATTCTGCACCCTGCTCAAATGCCGTTTGGTGCGGGGCATATCGCCGATTGCTGAACCCAATCTTAAGCGCAAAGGTAGTGTTGGTGGTTACTCAAGCTGGTGCAGTCGAACCTTCCTGGGGGCAAGGTCTCGTCATGACCATTCGGCTTGCGACCGTGGTCTCGCCGACTGCCGGCGCAAATGAGAACGTTTAGAGAACTTTCCTGTGTGACTGCACCATCTGCCGGTGTATAAGAGCCGGATGGTCCAGAGAGCAGGCAGTGCAGATCTTCCGCTTCACGGTGGCCGGGTTCCCCGGTGGCTTGGCGAGCGCATGACGAAACTTGGTGCGATCATCACCCAGGCGATCGTCATCGAATATGGTCGAGACGAGTTTCTTCGGCGGTTGGCACATCCGTTCTGGTTTCAGTCTTTCGGATGCGTCATGGGCATGGACTGGCACTCTTCCGGCATCACCACCAGCGTCATCGGCGCCCTGAAGCGTGGTTTGTCGCCTCTGTCAGGCGAACTCGGTATTCATGTCTGTGGCGGTCGAGGGCGGAACTCCCGGGAGACCCCCGGCGAGCTGATTGCAATTGGCGAGCGCGTGGGCCTCGATGGAAGTGGCCTGGCGACAACCAGCCGCCTCGTCGCAAAGGTCGACAGTGCAGCAGTTCAAGACGGCTTCGACCTTTACCTGCACGGTTTTATCGTCACCGACGACGGCAAATGGGTCATCGTGCAACAGGGCATGAACGGCGAAAAGCGGCAGGCCCGGCGCTACCATTGGCTTTCGGAGGGGATCACCAGCTTCGTGGATTCGCCCCACACGGCGATCGAAGGCGCGCGGCAGGGCGAGATCGTCAACCTTGCCGACCGCCGCGCCGCGGCCTCGCGCAACAGCCAGCTCGATCTTCTGGCTTCGCTGGGGCCGGATCGGATCGTCCGGGAGGTCGCGGCCATCGAGCCAAGGCGGGTGACCAAGCAAAGCGCGCAGCCAATGCTGCCGCATTTGATAATGCCTGAACATCACGACGTGCGCGAAGAAGACGTCAATATGAAACGCCTGCATGCCACGCTCGCTGCGGCCGCCGACCGTGGCCCAGAGGATTTCGAGCATCTCCTGCTGGTGCCGGGCGTTGGGGCGCGGACCGTCAAGGCGCTGGCGATGGTGGCCGAAGTGGTGCACGGTGCGCCATGCCGGTTCGCCGATCCGGCGCGCTTCTCGCTCGCCCACGGCGGCAAGGATCGCCACCCGTTCCCGGTTCCACTGAAAGTCTACGACGAGACGATCCGGGTGATGAAGTCCGCCGTGTCGAAAGCGAAGCTCGGTCGTGACGAAGAGATGCAGGTTCTCAAGCGCCTCGACGATCAGGCTCGCCAGTTCGAGAGATACGTGACCGGCCCGGATCTCAAGGAGATCGTGGCCGGCGAGTTTCGACAATCGCAAGAGTTCGGCGGTCGCAGCGTCTTTGGCTGGGAAGGGCCGGAAGAACCGTCGAGAGATGCAGGGCGGTCACGCCGTCAAGGCAACCGCGACCGGTAGGCGGCTCAATGCGACCGCAAGGCGTTGCAGCGAATCTCTTTCTTTGATCTCTTCGAGGAGTTCTCGCCGGAACTCAAACCTCCTCCCAAGGGTTGGAAGGTCGTGCGAACAAGCTTGCGAGGGCGAACCAGCAGAATCCACGTCAAGAGGAGTCTCGCGATGGAAGAACTGCAGAGCATCACGGTATCTGAGGAACGGCTCGAGGATTGCCGGGACGTCGTTGAACTTGACCTCCAGCTTTTGATCCGCGAGACGATCGACTCCGGGTTTTCGGTGGAGGAGGTGTTGATCGCGATCAGTGAGCTGGTGGCGGAGGATTTCGCCCACGCCGTCAAGGTCGCCAGCGTCCACTAGAGCATCCCGCATTCAAGTGGAATCACTTGAAGCGGAAAGATGCTTTGGAAACCAAACGCGCGGGGCTCTAGGGAACGCGTTGCTGTCCGAAACGGAGTATCCGGTCGCGCAGCGAAGGCTCGGCGACACGCTTCGCCGCTTCCCGATAGTCGAACCAGGCGAGCTTTCGCTCTCCCTTCTCGGGGAATTTCCCGCGCATGCGCGTGACTTCCAGGGGGTGGAGTTGAACCCTGCAGGAGATCTTGAGCCCATGGTCCAGCCTCTTCTTGTAGAAGTAGTAGCCGAAAGGAAACCTCTGGCAGGTGCCCTTCACGCCAGCCTCTTCATAGGCTTCTCTCGCAGCCACCTCATGCGCGCGCTTTCCTTTCATCGGCCAGCCCTTGGGAATGACCCAGCGTCCGGTATCCCGGCTGGTAATGAGAAGGATCTCCAGTGTGTTGTCTTTGCGAAAGCGATAACACAAGGCCGCGTACTGCATGCGCGGCGGCCGGCGAAGCATCAACTGCACGTCAGAGACAATCTGGTGTAGAAAATTCACAGAAACGCTATCTCCTTTGTCGCCCTTTGCGGCAAACGGGCTCTGCCTGCCACTCGCGGACAGTAACATCCGGATCGGCGGTTCTGTTCCGTCAACACATTGCGCGAAAGTGGAGCGCGCGACGGATTGGGCCGCCAATTCAAAGCGTCGACAGGATCCGATTGCTGAGTGATCCCCGATAGGTCTTTTTGATGTCCACCTTGTTTTCCAGCGAGTCCAGGATCTCGTCGCAGAAATCGATGTCGTGGAGTTCGCGAATGGTCTGGAGGCCGCCAGGCGTGAATACGTTGATCTCGAGAAGCTTGTCGCCGACGATATCAAGGCCGACCAGGAACATGCCGTCTTCAACGAGCTTCGGCCGTAGCGTCTCGGCGATCGCCAGCATCTCCTTCGTAACGTTGGCCGGCTTTGGAGTGCCGCTTGCGTGGATGTTGGAGCGGACGTCTCCCTTGGGCGGCACGCGTCTGAACGCAGCATAGACGTCGCCCCTGTGCAGCGGTCGTCCGTTCATCAGGAACAACCGCGTATCGCCGTCCGACGCCTTCGGAAGGTAGCTCTGCACGATAAGATAGCCGACGACGCCGACAGCCTCGACAATTTGGGTAAGATTGCCCTCCGTGCTGGTACCCACCCGGAAGACGTTTCGACCGCCAGAACCCTGCAACGGTTTGATGATCACCCCCTCGGGGTGGCTGTCAATGAACGTACGGATTTCATCGATGTCCTTGGAGATCAAGGTTGTCGGGCGAACGGTCACCGGGAAATCCTGGAAGTAGAGCTTGTCCTGGGCCAATGCCAAGCCGCAGGGATCGTTGACAACGATCGTACCGCGCTCCGCGGCGAGACGGCCGAAATTCGCCCCGGCGTGAGATGCCCAGGGTCGGTTTTCGGCGTCCTCCGACGGATCGTTGCGAAGCAGCAGAACGTCCACTTCTTCGACGTTGACGATGGTCTTGTCCGCGTCGGTAAGCGCTCGCAAGAGCGTCTCGGGCTTCTTCGGTCGCGTGCCGACGAAACCGGCCGCCCGTATCATCAGTGTATCGTCAGGGCGCAGGATAAAATCACCGGGCGTGACGTAAAGAACCTCATGTCCGCGAGAGAGCGCGGCAAGCGCCAACGCGGTCGTCGTATAGGTCGGCCTTTCGGTTTCGAGTGCGTTGACAAGGAGGGCAATACGCATTGGGGCTCCTAGCTTCGGGGGATTTTGATCGCTGTTCACGCCGCGTCACAAAATGAATGCGCGGCACATGACCCAAGAAATAGGGCGGGCCGCCGGTGGCAGCTACTCCTTCGTATCGCGCCAGTCGGTAATTGGCGTTTTCGTCGCGATGCCGTTGTCGATGGTGAGCACGCTATCGAAGAAATCGACCCCGCTTTCTGACTGGATCGACGAGGTGTCGTGCATAACGGCGATCACCGTCGCCTCCGGGCAATGGCCCTTGATCGATTGATGGAACGCCCGAACCGCGTCGCTATCAAGGGCGCTTGTCGCCTCGTCGAGGAAGAGCAGGCCTGGCCTCAATAGCAGGATTCTCGCAAGGACCAGTTTCTGCTTCTCGCCTCCCGACAGAAGCTTGTCCCAGTTCTGCCCATCACGACCATCGCTCGAAAGCCCTTCCGTAATTTCTTCGAGCCCGGCTTCCTCCAACGCCGATACGACAGAGGCGACGTCATGGGCGTCAGCCTCATCCGGCAGGCAGACGAGATCCTTCAGGCAAACACCCTGGAGCTTGACGTCCTGGGCAGCGTAGAGGCTTCGCACGTTCTCCGGCGTCGTGATCGTGCCGCGTCCGTGTGCCCACAGACCGTTGATGGCCTTCAGAAGCGAAGTCTTGCCGCTTCCAGATTCACCGACCACCAAGGTCCACTCTCCGGGAAGGAAATTCAGTTCGTCAGCGGTCAGGAAAGCCTGGTCATCGCCGGCATGCATGAGCTCGACCGCTTGGATCGTAAGTCCGCGCGCGGTGTCCTGGGTCTTGTACTCGAACACCGAGGGGCCGCTGCGAGCATAGTAATTCTGCGGCTGCTGCACCGCTTCTATTGCTTGGGCAAGCTCGGTGATCCGGTGTGCATTCGCCCTGAGCGTCGCGATGTCGGGCATCGCATGGATGAACCACGAGCATTCGTTGATCAGAGCCGTCGCCAGCTCGGCGCCGGTGACATAGTCCTGCAGGCTGATCGTTTTGTCGACGTAGGGGAGTAGCCCTGGCGCATAGGCGACGATGCGTGAGCCGAGGAAATTATGCACCAGCTCGAAGCCCATGTAGCCGGCGGTCACGCGGTTGAGCCTCGTCCAGGTGTGGTCGATCTCGCGATATCGGCGCCCGTTGATGGCCTTCTGCGCCGGTTCGCCCTTGATGACCGCAACATGAAAACTACGGTGCAACAATTGGTTCAATTCGCTGCGATAGCTGCCCTCGGCCGATTGAATGCGTGTGGACAGGCCCTGCAGGACACTGCCGAGTTTGGCTGCGATGAACGTATTGAGCGGCACGTAGATCGCGATCGCCAGAAACATCAGGCAGGCGCTGCCGTAGCTGCCGAGCAGATCAAGCCCCCTGACGGGGCTCGATGTTTCGATCAGTTTGCTCCCGACGAAGCCAAGCGACAAAACAACGCCGGCGATGCCCACGCCAAGACCGATGGCGCCGCCGGTCATGCCCTTTATCGCTTCCTGTACCCTCTGGTCGATGTTGTCGGGCGACGAACTCTCGCCTTCGGTCGCGGCGCCAAATCCGTTCTGCTGAAGGTGGAAATGGGTATGGTTGGAATCGAGCAGCGCCTGGTTGAAGCGTTCATCCAGCCACTGGCGCCATTTCCGGTGGAGCGTGGTCGAGAAGAAATGACGGACCGCAGTGAACCCGGCATCCCTGGTGATCGCGATCGCCGCGAGCGTTGCTGCGGTGGTCAGGAGCGACGAAGGCGTGGTGGGCACGGTGGGATGGTGAAAATTGGCGATCCGATTGACGAGCTCGCCGGACGTCAGGGCGAAGTAGACGCTTGCTTGCGCCGACAATCCGGTGAGCAGCAGGATGAAAAAGGTTAAGCCCCAGGCCTCGCGCCAACGTTCGGAGAGCCAGTAGGCCAGCAACAGGCCCCAGAAGCTGCGCATGGAGGAAACAGGGCTGCTCCGGCGCGGTCGTTCCCGACCGAGGGTCCATTTGACCAGTGCTGCTGTTCGTTGTGCGTTGCTGCGCACGACCTCACTTAAAGCCATCACCATGAACTGGGGCGACGATCGGGCTTGTCAAACCCGAAGAATGCCACGGTAGAGGGATCAGGGCCCTTGCCAATTGCCGATGCCCTTTTATCTCCGAGGCTTAAGCGTGGGAGATTGAAATGTCGTCGCGGTCAATTTTGCCAGTTGCCGCTCATCGGTTCCCATCGCGGGGAGGGCTGCTGCGTGCCATCCGTCGCGGCGAGCGACGCTTCGCCGTCGCCTGGTGAGGCCGCCACTTCCCTTTGTCGGGCATCTGGCGGCTTCGAAGTATTGCGCCTCAAACGAGATTGAACTCCAGGCGCGCATTTTCTGGCTGATGTGCCCGGGACCGGGGCGGAGCCATTGTCTTTCATTACCAGTTCTCCTTGCGACTGGATGTTTCGAATGCTCCGGCGGCCATTGTGTGTGCGCTGGCCGGATCGAGCATGCCGGGTCTCATCAATGCATGGGGCGCTGACCGGGTTCCAACTGGTGCGGCGAAGTATTGTTTCCGTCTGGAACCTTTCGGCGCCGCGGCCGTTGGAGGCGTTCCAACCAGATGGCACAGGAGCTTGCTATGCCGGAGAAGACGCTCGAGGCGCTGTTCTATGACGGCCTTAAGGACATCTACTATGCGGAGAGGCAGATACTGAAAGCGCTGCCAAAGATGGCGCGCGCCGCGCAATTGCCCGACAGCAAAGCGGCGTTCCAGAAGCACCGGGACGAAACGGAGGGCCATGTCGAGCGCTTGCAACAGGTCTTCGAGAGCCTCGGCAAGCGCGCGCAGGGAAAGACCTGCGAGGCTATCCAGGGGATCATCGCCGAGGGCGAGGAGATCATCGAGGAGTTCAAAGGGAGCCCGGCTCTCGACGCCGGCCTCATCTCCACGGCTCAGGCGGTCGAACACTATGAGATCGCGCGCTATGGCACCCTGAAGACCTGGGCCAAGCAACTTGGGTTGGAGAAAGCGGTGCCGCTGCTCGACCAAACCCTTCAGGAAGATGCGGCCACTGACAAGGCACTCACCGAAATCGCTCTCTCTGCCGCCAACATCAAGGCGAAGGCGGCCTGACGATCGTGAAAAGGCGGAGGGCGCAGGCTCGCCCTCCGCGCCAATTCGGGCCATCGGCCAGAAGAAGCCTGGCACAAAGCCGGGCCGAAGCCATTCTGGGGAAGGCCTAGTCGCGGCGCCGCGCGCAGAGTTCTTCGCCGCATACGGCGCTAGCTGCGCGGTGAGCGATCTGGAACATGTCCTCGCCGAGGGGCTATTTTCGAGCGATCGCTTCGGCCAGCCGAAGAAGAAGAGGTCTCATCCGATCGGCCGGAACACCGGCATAGCCGAGAATGAGCGCAGCCGGCTGAGGCGTGGCGATCGTATAGTCGGACAGGGGATAGCATTGCAGCCCCGCATCGAGCACGGCGCGGTGCGAGGCCTGGTCTTCACGACCGTCTTGCAGCCAAGCGAGTGCGTTGAGCCCGCTTTCGGAGCAGTCGACGCGGGCAAGACTGCCAAGGGCGTCCCGCCCGGCTTGCATGAACGCCTCGCGGCGCTCGGCATAAAGGCCGCGCATGCGGCGCAGATGACTGGCAAAATGCCCCCCGCCGATAAACTCCGCAAGCGCCAGCTGGGTTTCGACCGGCATGCTGCGATGGATCAATCCCGAGAGCGTGCGAAAGGCTCCGACGAGCTGCGGTGGCAGGACGAGATAGCCGACGCGAATTCCCGGATAGAGCGCCTTGCTGAAGCTGCCTGCATAGATTACCCGGTCGTTACCGTCGATGGAGCGCATGGAAGGCAGTGGCGCGCCGTCGTAGCGGAATTCGCTGTCGTAGTCGTCCTCGATGATCCATGTATCGTTCGCCCGCGCCCATTCGAGCAGGGCGAGCCGGCGCGGCAACGACAGGGTGACGCCGAGCGGGTGGTGGCGCGAGGGCATGACGAAGGCGAGCCGCGCATCGGGATAGCGAGCCATGGCGCCTTCGACATCCATACCCTCTGCATCGACATTCGTCGGGCACAGCCGCAGCCCGAGCGTGCGGAACAGGTTGCTGGTGGTCACAGGTCCCGGATTCTCGAACCATATCCCATCGCCGGCGTCGGCGAGCGCCAGAGCTGCGAGCGTGAAGGCGGCATGCCCACCGGGCGTGATGACGATCTGCTCGGGATCGCAAGGATCGCGCCGATGGAGGGCCAGATATTCGGCGATCCTCTGCCGCAGAACCAGTTCGCCCGCAACGTCGCCATAGCCCATGGCCACAGCCTTGCCGCCGCGCGTCACCGAGTTCCAGCATTTCCGCCAGATGGCAAAGGGAAACCGGTCGAGCGCCGGACGGTTGGGGAGGAAAGGCCTGTCTTCCATCTGGCCGATATCAGCGGACATCCGGCGTGACAGGTCGCCAATACGCGACAGTCGCGGTGGGGTAGTCTCTGCGGCACCCCGCGGCGTTGGGGCGAACTGGTGTTTCGCTGATTGGCGGGGCAAGGCGGTCGATACGAAGGTACCGGCTCCCTGCCGTGCCTCCAGATAGCCCTCTGCCTTCAGGTTATCGAGCACTCGCACCAAGGTCTGGCGCGACAGGCCCAACTCCTCGGCAAGGATGCGGCTGGCAGGCAGGCGTGTTCCAGCCCGCAGGTGTCCCTTGAGGATCGCCATGCGCAATTGGTCCTGTACCTGGCGGAATTTCGGCAGGGCAATCGAGGCATCGAGGCGAAGGAAAGGCAGGATCGGGCCTTCAAGCTGTTTGACCACCGATACGTCTCCAAAATTGGTACAGTCAATTGCACCATAGTGGACGTTTCTTCGTCGTCCAATTGTTACATGCTGTCCCTACACGAAAACGCACCGATGCAGCCTTCCGCAGGACGCAGACAAGGTGCGGGGGAACCGGAACTGACGGCGGTGCCGACGACCGGATGCAAGGACAGAAGTAGCCATCGCCCACGATCCGTCGCCGAC
This sequence comes from Ensifer sp. Root278, assembly GCF_001429285.1. Classification (GTDB taxonomy): domain Bacteria; phylum Pseudomonadota; class Alphaproteobacteria; order Rhizobiales; family Rhizobiaceae; genus Ensifer. The sequence goes on along the minus strand of NZ_LMJJ01000009.1, from coordinate 15,681 downwards.
GGTCAACAGGAGGAATTTCATGAAGAAGCTTGTATCGCGCGCAACGAGCCGCGCCTTCGTCTCCACTCTTGCCCTGGCCGCGGCGCTGCCGGGTATTGCCTGCGCCGAGGCTTCGCAAGAACTCGTGGCCGCCGCCACAAAGGAAGGCACGCTGACGGTCATCGCGCTGCCGCACGACTGGTGCAACTACGGAGAGGTGATCGCCGGCTTCAAGGCGAAATATCCGGGCATCGAGGTCAACGAGCTGAACCCCGATGCCGGTACGGCCGATGAGCTGGAAGCAATCCGGGCGAACAAGGGCAATACCGGCTCGCAGGCACCCGACGTCGTCGATCTCGGTCTGGCCTTTGCGCCGGCCGCCGCGCAGGAGGGCCTGCTTCAACCATACAAGGTGGCGACCTGGGACGAAATCCCGGACAACATCAAGGACGAGAAGGGCTATTGGTACGGCGACTACTACGGCGTCATGGCCTTCGGTGTGAACAAGGACCTGCTTGAGACCGCACCGGCCGACTGGTCGGATCTGTCGAAGTCTGAATACTCCGGGGCCGTGGCGCTGACCGGCGACCCGCGGTCCTCGGCGCAGGCGATCCTGGCGCTGATGTCGGCAGGCATCTCGCGTGGCGCCAAGCCTGGAGCGGAATCCGGCGGCAAGGGCCTTGAGCTTTTTGCCGAACTGAACAAGTCCGGCAACTTCGTGCCGGTGCTCGGCAAGGCCGGCACCATCGCACAGGGGCAAACGCCGATCGTCGCTGCCTGGGACTACAATCTGCTGGCCTGGCGCGACGCGCTGAACGGCAATCCGCCGATGGACGTGGTCGTGCCGGCAAGCGGTGTCGTCGCCGGCGTCTATGTGCAGGCGATCTCGGCCTATGCGCCGCACCCGAACGCCGCCAAGCTCTGGATGGAATATCTCTATTCCGACGAGGGCCAGACCGGCTGGTTGAAGGGCTACTGCCACCCCGCGCGCTTCAACGCCATGCTGAAGGCCGGCAAGTTCCCGCAGGAGCTGCTCGACAAGCTGCCGCCGGCCGAAGCCTATGAAAAGGCGATCTTCCCGACCGTCGACGAACTTTCCGCCAACAAGACCGCCGTGGTCGAGGGCTGGGACAAGGTGGTTGGCGCCAACGTGAAATAACTCCTCCGGTCGGCGAGAGGCTTACCTGTCAGGAAGCCTCTCGCCCGCCTTTGGCGCAATTTTTATTCCAGGGACAAATCCGATGACGACAAGTGTCGCATCCCTGCCGGCAGCCTTCAGGCCGCGGCAGGTTCTCAGCTGGCTCGGGGTTGCCCCTTTCTTCCTCTTTGCCACGCTCTTCCTCATCCTGCCGACACTCAACATCGTGCTCGGCGCGTTCCGCAACGCTGAGGGACAGGTGACGCTGGACAACCTTGGCAAGCTTCTGGCGCCCTCGATACGGTCGGCGTTCTGGATTTCGATCGAGCTCAGCCTGCTGACGGCGGTACTCGGGTGCCTTTTCGGCTTTCTCATCGCCGCTGCCATCACCCTTGGCGGCCTCCCGCGCCCCTTGCGCAGTGCCATCCTCACCTTCTCGGGTGTGGCCTCGAATTTTGCCGGCGTGCCGCTTGCCTTTGCCTTCATCGCAACACTCGGTCGCCTCGGCTTGGTGACGATGCTGTTGCGCCATTGGTTCGGCATCAATCTCTACGGCGCAGGCTTCAACATCGTCTCCTTCCTCGGCCTGGCGCTCACCTATCTCTACTTTCAGATCCCGCTGATGGTGCTGATCATCACGCCGGCGCTGGAGGGGCTGCGGCGCGAATGGCGAGAGGCGGCAGAGAGCCTTGGCGCCAACGGTTTTCAATACTGGCGACTGGTGGCGTTGCCGGTGTTGTGGCCCTCGCTTCTCGGTACGCTCGCTCTGCTTTTCGCCAATGCCTTTGGTGCTGTTGCGACCGCAATCGCACTGACCGGCTCATCACTCTCGATCGCGCCGATCGTACTGTTTGCGCAGATCCGCGGCGACGTGCTCAACGATCCGCATCTGGGCTACGCCATCGCCTTTGCCATGATCCTGCTGACCGCCATTGCCAACGCGATCTACATCCTCCTGCGCATGCGTGCGGAAAGGTGGGTCAAATGACGGAGAGACGCCTCTGGTCCTGGCTCGCCGTCGCCTTGGGCGGGCTCTACTTCCTGCTGCCGCTCGTCGGCATGTTCGATTTCTCCATGCGCATGCAGCGCGATGGCTACAGCTTCGAAGCCTATCGTGTCGTGCTGGCCGATCCGCAATTCCAGCAGACCTTCGGCTATTCGGTCGTGTTGGCACTGCTGACGATTGCACTCGGTATCCTGATCGTGGTCCCGACCGCCTATTTCGTGCGGCTGCGTTTTCCCGGGTTGCGTCCGATCGTCGAGTTCCTGACGCTGCTGCCACTGGTCATTCCGCCGATCGTCATCGTCTTCGGCTATATCCGCATCTACAACACGTCCTCGGTCCTGCCGCTGACGGGAAGCTGGTGGGGCACCAATCTCCTGCTTCTGTTCGGCTATGCGACGTTGTCGCTACCCTACATGTATCGCTCGGTGGACACGGGCCTTCGCACCATCGATATCGGCAGCCTGACGGAGGCGGCACAGAGCCTTGGGGCCGGCTGGGCGCGCATTCTCGCCGTCGTCATCCTGCCGAACGTCTTCGTCTCGGTACTCTCAGGGGCCTTCCTGACCTTCGCGATCGTCATCGGTGAATATGTCTTCGCCGCCTTGCTCAACGTCGGGTCCTTCGGTCCGTACATGGTCTGGATGGGCGGCAACCGCGCCTACGAGCCATCGGCGCTCGCGGTGGTGGCCTTTGCCATTACCTGGGCCTGCATGGGGCTGATCCAGCTTTTCACCCGCTTTTCCAAATTCTCTACCGTGAGGCGTTGACCATGGCCTTTCTCGACATCCTTCATCTGGAAAAGTCCTTCGGTGCGCAGCGCGTCGTCAAGGATTTCAATCTCGGCATAGAGAAAGGCGAATTCATCTCCTTCCTCGGGCCTTCCGGCTGCGGCAAGACCACGGTCCTGCGTATGGTCGCCGGGTTCGAGACGCCGACGTCCGGCGCGATTTGCATCGACGGGCGCGATGTAAGCGGCCTGGCTGCCAACCGTCGCAACATCGGGATGGTGTTCCAGGCCTATGCACTTTTTCCCAATCTTACGGTTGAGCAGAACATCGGGTTCGGCCTGCGAATAAAGGGCGAGGGAAAGGCAGCGATCAGCGCGCGTGTTGGTGAAATGTTGGAGCTGGTCGGCCTGCCGAAACTCGGCGAGCGCTACCCGTTCCAGCTTTCCGGCGGCCAGCAGCAGCGGGTAGCCTTGGCGCGTGCGCTCGCAATCCGGCCGCAGGTTCTGCTGCTTGATGAACCTCTATCGGCCCTTGACGCGAAAATACGCACGAGCCTGCGGGAGGAGATCCGCCGCATCCAGCGTGAGCTCGGGATCACCACCATCTTCGTGACGCACGATCAGGAAGAGGCGCTGTCGATGTCGGACCGCGTAGTGGTCATGCATCAAGGCATAGCCGATCAGGTCGGCACGCCATTTGAAATCTACAATCGGCCGGCGACGCGTTTCGTGGCGCAGTTCGTGGGGACACTCAATCTCCTCGACGCCCGCCTCCTCGACGCAGCCGCGGGGCGGGTAGGGCTGGGGGATATCCCGGTGGCGCTGAACCGGGAACTGCCCGGCCGGGTTGGTGACCGGTTGAGCCTGGCGCTGCGGCCGGAAACAGTGGTGCTGGGGCGAAAAGACGAGGGCAGCGTCGTTCTCTCCGGCCATATTGCGGAGGTGCATTTCCTGGGGTCGGTAATCCGCATCCGTGTCGCGGTTGCCGGTCAGATCGTCTCCCTCGATACGTTCAATCAACCCGACACGCCGCCGCCTTCAATTGGCACGCCGGTCGAGGTCAGCATTTCTGATCGCGACCTACTCGTTCTTGCCGCCTGACGAAGCTCGTGAAGGAACCGGGATGGTGACCGATATGCCATGGGAAATGACGCATCGTCCGAACTGGAGGCAGAGGATAGAGGGGCTGTCGGCCGAAAGTCGCGCGCGGCTCGCTGCACGGGCACGACGCGCGCCGCTGTTTGCCCATGCCTATGCCTTTCACCTGAACTTCCGCTTTGGCGGCATGAAACCCTTGGATCTAGTTGAATTCGCGAGAGGGCAGCGTCTCGCGGGCCTCAAGATTCATGTCGAGGACGGCGAGCAGGCAAGTCTCGCCAGAATGCCGGACGAGGCGTTGAGCGCCCTTGGCGCGGCGGTGAGCGAGTTCGGCCTGGAATTGCATGTCGAGACCAGCACGACGGAGCTTGCCGGGCTCTCGGATGCGGTGCGCATTGCGCTTTTGACCGGAGCCAGCTCGCTTCGCTGCTATCCGCGTTACGAGGGGCGTATCTCGCAGATCGTTGCGTGGACGATCGCAGATCTCAGGCGGCTTGAGGTACTCGATCCTGAAGGCAGGCTCCGGTTCACGCTTGAACAGCATGAGGATCTCAAATCAGCAGAGTTGATCCAAATCATCGAGGCGGTCGCTAACCCGCGCCTCAGCCTCCTGTTCGATTTCGGCAACATGATCAATGCGTTCGAAGCACCGATGTCGGCCCTGGCAGCGCAGGCGCCATACATCACCGAGGTACATGTCAAGGACTGCCTCGTGCGGGCGGACCGCGGCGGTTGGGCGCATCTCGCCTGCCTGTCTGGAAACGGCGATTTGCCGATGCTCGCGATGTTGGTGGAACTCTTGCTGCTTGGCGGCGACAAGCCCCAGGTCCTGGCCTTCGGGCTGGAAGAGGAGGAGGGCTACTTCGCGCCTGCACTCCGCTTTGCTTCCGAGGCCGGGGACCCGTTCATTCCCGCCCGCTCGCCAAGCTTCACGACGATCGGAACGGGCAATCAGGAGAGGCGGCTGCGCCAGGAGATAGCGGCCGCCCACAGGCAGGTCGAAACCATCCGAAGCCTGTTGCAGAAAATCATAACCCAAGCTGAGAAGGTCCAAGAATGACGGCCGAACACGTCTGCCCGCCGGCGTTTCTGGCATTCGCCCACGAACTGGCCGATGCCGCCGCCACCGTTATACGCCCCTATTTCCGCCAACGGTTGGAGATCTCAGCCAAGGCGGACAGCAGTCCTGTTACGGAAGCCGATCGCCTTGCCGAAATGACGATGCGGCAGATGATCGAGACGTGCTTTCCTGACCACGGTATTCGTGGAGAGGAGTTTGGTGCCGCCAATGCGGATGCGGAATGGGTTTGGGTGCTCGATCCGATTGACGGCACGAAGTCTTTTGCGTCCGGCTCGCTGGCTTTCGGTACCCAAATCGCTCTCCTGCATCAGGGCACGCCGTTCATTGGCATCATAGATCAGCCGGTAACAAACGAACGCTGGGTTGGCCAGCGCGGATGCCCGACCCTCTTCAACGGTGTACCGGTCCAAACGAGCGATTCGGTCCGCCTCAAGGAGGCGATCGTCTATACATCGGCGCTGGAGCAGTTCGATCCCGATGCCAAAGAGCGCTTCTCGCGACTGGCCGCCGGGGCGCGCTTCACGCGCATGTCTCATGATTGCTACGCTGCCGGCCTGCTCGCGCTCGGTAGCGTTGATCTCCTGGTCGAGAGCAACGTGTTCGATTACGACATACTTCCGCAGATACCCATCATCGAAGGGGCGGGCGGTATCGTTACGGACTGGGAGGGCCACCCGCTGGATGACACGCACCGGTACGAGACAGTCCTCATGGCAGCAAACGAGACGCTCCATGCCGAAGCGCTCGGTCGGTTAAAGCGCGGGAAGGACCCGGTAGCGGACTAGTGGGCCAGTCGCATTGTCTAACGAGTGCGTTCCGCGGGATGGTGCCCTTCGAATAGCGGGCGATGTTTCGCGAGCGCCTGGCCTGCAAACTCGGTAAAGGCGCTGACCCGGGCCGTGCGGCGCAGATCCTCATGGGTGAGAAGCCAGAGTTCTCGCGTCATTTCAGCAACCGGCGGGCCGATGCGCATCAGGCCGGACGTCGTATCGCCGAGATAGCAAGGGAGAGCGGTAAGCCCGATGCCGGCTGCTGCCGCTTCGCGCGCCGTAACCAGCGAGTCACAACGCAGCACCGCTGGCGCCGGCAGCGTCGCGCGCATCCATCGTGCGACGCTTGTGGAAGCAAGCGCGTCGCCGAGCCCAACCCAGCGTTCCCTCGCGAAGTCGATCTCGTCGACTGATGCCAAACCGCGTTCCTGAAGGTAGGAAGGCGCCGCATAAACGGCGAAGGCAACACTCGCGATCCGGCGGCCAACGAGGGCATCGGGGGAATCAACGGCTGGGCGAATGGCGACGTCCGCGTCGCGGTGGGAGAGATTTGCCAGAGCATTCGACGTGCTCACCTCAAGCAGGACGCCGGGGTGGCGCTGCTGGAAGGCAGCCAATATCGACGGCAGGATCGAGGCCATGAGCGTATCGGTGGTGGTGATCCGCAGACTGCCTTCCAGACGCAGATCCTGTCCCGTCAGGCGCCGTTCGAGCTCAGTGACCGTTTCGGCCATCTGCCGCGCCACCGCGAGCAGTTCCTCGCCTCCGGCAGTCAGCGTGTAGCCGGACGGGAGGCGATCAAACAGCCGAACCCCCAATTTCTGTTCGAACGATCCGACGCGGCGGAGCACCGTGGTGTGATTGACGCCGAGCGCGCGGGCGGCAGCGGCCAGAGAATTCGTCTCCGCGACCGCCAGGACAAAGCGGAGATCTTCCCAATCGATTTGGCGGTGGCTGTGCATGATTGCGCAAACTTACAACAGGGAAGCGGACCGGGCGAGCGAAGTTGCAGCGCTGTCCCCATTCTCGGTCGGATCGGCAAAGCCGACCCCTCACGATCAGGCGCCTTGGTGTTTGGTCGCCGCGTTGCTGGTGTGCAAATATGCAGTGTCAGACGGCAAAGCAACAGATCGCGCTGCGAGAAAGCACGGTCTAACTAAGTATCCACGATCGGGCGGACCGGTCGATGGAGATACGCAAGATGACCCCCATCCAACTTTACACCTACCAGACGCCGAATGGTCACAAGGCCTCGATCATGCTGGAGGAGACCGGACTGCCCTATGATGTTCACGTCATCGACATCGAGGCCGGCGAGCAGAGGACACCGGAGTTCCTGGCCCTCAATCCCAACAACAAGATACCGGTTATCGTCGATCCGGATCAGGATCGCACCGTCTTCGAGTCGGGCGCGATTCTGCCCTATCTCGCCGCGCGATCCGGTGTGCTCCTGCCCGGCTCCGATGCGGAGCGCATCCAGGTTCAAAGCTGGACTTTGTTCCAGGCCGCCCATGTCGGCCCGACCTTGGGCCAGCTCTGGAACTACAAGGTCTTCGCACCGGAGAAGATCCCCTATGTCATTGGCCGCTTCGAGGCGGAAGCAAACCGTGTCTACCGGGTGCTCGACGGGCAACTGGCGCGCTACTCCCACATCGCGGGCGAGGCATACGGCATTGCCGACGTGATGACCTGGCCATGGATTCATGCCGGTCTCACCAAGCTCGGCCTCACGCTCGACGCAACGCGCAATCTCGCCCGGTGGTACATGGCGGTCGGTGCCCGCCCGGCTGTGCTGCGCGGACTTGTCGTCCCGCGGCTGCTGGCCCGCGAGAGCATCAGCGCCTGATCCTTTCTCCCTATCCACGCTCAATGTCATTCTCATCAAGGAGGTCCCGTCATGGAGACCCTGTTCGTCCCAATGGCTCTGGTTGCGGGCGGTCTGCTCGCCGTTCAGGCCGGCGCCAATGCGCAGCTTTCGAAAGCGGTCGGATCACCGTTCGCGGCGACCACGCTCCAGCTCGCGATTGGCACCGGTTTGCTGTTTCTCGTCGCCCTGTTCACCGGGACGGTCGCCGTGCTTGGCGCGGTTCCGCAGGCGGAGTGGTGGCATCTCATCGGAGGCACTGCCTCGGCCGTCTACGTCGTCTCGACGATTGTTCTATTTCCCCGCCTCGGCGCAGTAGTATCGGTCGGCCTCTTTATCGCCGGGCAGATGCTCGCTTCTCTCGCACTCGATAGCTTCGGCCTGCTTGGTGTGGCGCAAACCGGGCTTCGAGCCGGAGCCGCGGCTGGCACGCTTGTCGTGCTCATCGGTGTCGGCATGGTCGTGTTCGGCCAAGGCGGAAAGGACAATCTCAAAGCCGACAAGCTTGGATGGATCGCCTTGGCACTCGTGGCCGGCGCGGTCCTCCCGGTCCAGGGGGCGATCAATGCGCTGCTGCGCCAGGAGCTTGGCGGTGCGCCGTTTGCGGTGGGCGCGATCTCGTTCTTCGTCGCCACGCTCGCCATGGCAGCGGTGATGCTGGTAGCGCTCGCCAGGCAAAAGACACCTCGCCCCAACATCGGCGGCGTGCAGACCATGCCCTGGTGGGGTTGGCTCGGCGGTTTCGCCGGAGCGACCTATGTCACTACGGTGTTTACTGCGATCCCGGTGATCGGCGCTGCCGCAGCCGTTGGTTTCACTGTCGCAGGTCAGCAGGTCGCAAGCGTATTCGTCGATCGCTACGGCTGGTTCCGCCTCCCGCAAAGGTCGGTGTCGGGCTTGCGTCTTGCCGGTGTGGTGCTGCTGCTTGCGGGTGTCGCTCTCATCAAACTCGTCTGAAGCAAGACCCACCTTATCGCAGTCGGCGATCCGCCGACTGCCCGAGAACTTCCATGTCACTCAGTCGCTTGGCTGGTCACACCCATTCCGAGCTGCATTTCCTGCACGGTGGCGCGCGTCGCCTCAACATAGGCATCAACGAGATGACGATTCTTTGTATCGCGAAGCCAGCAGAGGCTGAGATCAGATGCAATGTTGGGGCGGAAGGGCCTGATCGTAAGGTGATCGCGCTGGCCGTAGGCGAACACCGGGTCGACAATGGCAATCCCGAGCCCGTTGGCGACCATTTCACACACCGCCGGCGCAAGGGTCGCATCCATGATGTAATTCAGGCGGGTGCCGTAGCCATCAAGTGTGCTCTCGATCTTTTGCCGGATGCGGTTGTCGGCGGCAAAGCCGATATAGGGCTCGCCATCGATGTCGGCCGGCTCGACCTCTTGTTTCGCCGCGAAGCGATGGCCCGCCGGCGCTATGCAGACAAGGTCGCCGCCGCGTAGGGGAACGCATTCGATATAGGGGTTGTCCGTATTGCGATTGATCAGGCCGATGTCGACCTGTTTGGAGAGCAGCCATTCAACGATGAATTGCGAACTGCGGATCACCACGGAAATATAGGCATCGCCATACCTGGCAAGAAAGCGCTTGTTGGTGTGGCTGATGAAGGGACCGGACAGGGCCGGCATCACGCCAACGGAAATTTGCCCAAGCTCCTCGCGCCGGATGAGGTCGACGGCGCGCTCTATCTGCTTGATGCCGGCAAAGACACGATCAATCTCCTTGTAGAGCCGCATCCCGTGTTCCGAAGGGATGAGCCGGCCCTTGACGCGATCGAACAGCGCAAGTTCCGTATCCTCTTCCAAATGCGCCAATAGCTTGCTCACCGCAGGTTGCGAGATATGCAATATCTCGGCTGCACGGCTGACCGTACCACATTCGATCACGGCCTTGAGGGCCTCGATTTGTCGGAGGTTCGGTGCACGCTTCATTCCATAACCTCTCAACAGGGGCGGCCTGCAATCACCCTAGCTCCGGCACCGGATGTTGACAATGTGACTGCTCGCTATGCTTGAAAACACCGGGACCCGGCGCCGCGAAGGGGAACGCAATCCTATAACCTTTTGGAATAGACGCAGACTCAAAAACAATTAGACGGGTCAAAATCGCTGCGCCTATCTAGGTGCAGGCTGCAATCGGATCGATCCGGTTGCGCGATTGGCGATCGGCCCGGCATTGCGCCACGCACGGACCGACGCTCATCAAGTCACGCTGGGAGGCGCGAGGAGGAACAAATGATTATCGGGCAGAAGATCAATCGCAGGAACGCACTCAAGCTGCTGGGAGCTGGCAGCGCGACGCTGCTCGCAGCGCCGTACATCATCCGGCCGGCCAGCGCGCAGAGCTCGGTTCTCAACATCACCACATACGACAAGTTCCTGCCGCAGGACTTCATCGAGCAGTTCCAGAAGGAAAGCGGCATTGAGGTGCGCATCCGTCTGACGGACGACCAGGGCAAGCAGTACAATCTGCTCACGGCAGAAGGCGCAAATCCGACCACCGACATCGTCACCGTTGCGGGCCATCGCTATGGCCAGTTCATCGACTCGAAGCTGGTGCAGGCGCTGGACACAGCAAGGCTGCGCAATTGGTCCAACCTGAATCCGGCCTATCAGGACGCGGCCTGGGCGCGCTACGAGGGCAACCTGTGGGGGTTGCCGATCCTGGCTGGCTACGAAGGCCTGGTCCGCAATACGGACTACGTGCCGGAGGCCGACAGCTGGGGCATCATGTTCGACGAGAAATACGAGGGTCTGACCGCGTACCTGGCGGGCGACTTTATGTCGATCACCATGAAATATCTTGGCCACGATGGCGATTTCGTCACCTATACCGACAAGGCCGAAGAGGCCCGCAAGGCTGCAAACGAGGCGCGTGACTTCCTGATCAAGCACAAGCATATGGTTCGCAAATATTACGACGCAGCCAGCGAAGTGCAGCAGATGTTCATCAACGAGGATATCCACCTGGCGCAAGCCTGGTCTGGCCCGGCCGCCAAGCTGATCATGGACGGCGTGCCAGTGAAGCTGTCTGTGCCGAAAGAAGGCACCTACGGGTTCTGCTACACGCTGAACATCGTCAACAATGCGCCCAACGCCGAGAACGCCTACAAACTGTTCGATGCTATCCTGGCCAATCCTGAGGTCGGAGCGGCAATGACGCGCACCTCCGGCTTCAGCTCGACGATCTCGGGCGTCGACAAGCTGCTCAACGACAAGGAGCGGCTGGCGTCGACGCTGCCGCAGGACGAACTTGAACGTGTCACCTTCTTCAGCTCGACTAACCGTTCGCTGAAAAACGAAATCATTGATCGTGCCGTCGCCGAACTGAAGGCGGCTTAAGCTACCATAGAGCGGCGACTGGCCCTGACCCCGTTGTAGCGACGGGGTCAGTAAGACGACGCACGTCTGGTCGCCGCCCAACGGGTCAAGGTTTGGGACAATTCAATGGCCGTGGGAACAAGCACAGCGGATGGCGGTATCCCCGCCTATGCCGCTCAAATGAAATATTCGACAGGCATTGCCCGGGTGATCCACTCGCCGGCCTATCGATATACGTTGGGCGCCGTTGCCGAGTGGCGATACGGACGCATCCTGCTCTTGGCCGGCGTGCCGGTTGTCTGGATGCTGATGATGCATATCGGCCCCATCTACGAGATGCTGCGAATCAGTCTTCTGTCCAGCTATCCGCCGGAGCCTGGCGTGGAGGCGAATTTCACGCTCGACAACTACGCGCTGTTCTTCAGCGAGAAACTCTACTGGATGCCGCTGCTGCGTAGCTTCGTCTACGCATCGATTGCAACTGCGGTAACCCTGATCGTGGTCTATCCGGTTGCCTACTACGTGGCAAAGGTGGTCTCGCCCGGGGGTAGGTCGCGAGCGCTGCTCCTGCTGTTGGCACCGTTCTGGGCCGGCGAAATCATCCGCATCTTCTCGGTCATCATGCTTCTGGCCAATCGTGGTGCAGTCAACGTGCTTCTGCGGGAGATCGGGCTGACCGACCGCCCCATTCAGATGCTCTACACCTCATTCTCGATCAGCTTCGGCCTGGTCTACATGGTCTGCCTGTACATGTTGCTGCCGCTCTATTCGGCGATCGAGAAGATCCCGAAATCCCTGCTTGATGCGTCAGCCGACCTCGGGGCAGGGCCGTTCACGCGCTTCCGCCGCATCGTGCTGCCGCTTTCGCGCGACGGTATCGTCTCCGGTTGTTCGTTGGTCTTCCTCACCTGCATGGGCGTGTTTGCTGCCCCCATCCTGCTTGGCGGGCCGACCACCAGCATGTTCTCCGAGACGATCAGCAGCTTCTTCCACGGTGCCAGCAGCCGCTGGCCGGCGGGCGCTGCCTTCGCAATGATCATGCTGGCTGCATCCCTCGTAACCGTGGGGCTGTTCATGCGGGTCGTCGGCGGCTCGAAGCAAAGGACATTCTGATGCGCGCCGTGTTTCTCGATTGGCCAGGGCTGGCCCTCAAGTCCTTCTACTGGCTGTTTGTCCTCTATCTGTTTCTGCCGTTGTCGTTGATGGTCGCGGTCAGCTTCAAGGATGCGAGCTTCATCTCGTTCCCGCTCGGAAACCTGACGATCGACTGGTACGCCAAGGTTATTCAGGACAAGCAGTTCCTGGACGCCTGCCTTTACACCATCATGATCGCCGCGGCGACGACAGCCATCGCAACGGTGATCGGGGTCTGGATCGCGATGTTGATCGGATCGCTGCGCGGTGCCGCTCAATACGTGGCCTTCGCCGTGGCCTGCCTGCCGGCCGTCGTGCCGGGTATGATCTCGGCGATCTCGCTGCGCATTTTCATCACGACCATAGATCTTCCGACAGGGACAGTGGCCATCATTCTCGGCCACGTCGTCCATGCCGTGCCCTTCGTTGTGGTCATGGTGCTGACGCGACTGCGTTCGATGCCGGGCAATCTGGTCGACGCCGCGCGTGATCTCGGTGCGGACAGCATCGTCACCTTTTTCCGCGTCACCCTTCCTTACCTGGGGCCGGCCATATTCGGCGGCATGATCTTCTGTCTCCTGCTGTCGAGCGATGACTTCGTCCGCACCTTCTTCCTCGGCGGCTACCGCCCGACGCTGCCGATGCTCATCTTCGCTCGCGTACAGTCCGGCATGTCGCCGGAGATCAACGTCATGGCCACGCTCGTCCTGGTCGTGACGGCCGTGGTCGGCCTTTACGCAGAATATCTCACACGTCGTTCGAGGATCCGCTGATGGAACCGGTTGTTCAGTTCGAAAATGTCAGGAAGAGCTTCGGCAGCTTTGTCGCGGTCGAAAATCTCAACCTCAACATAGAGCGCGGCAAATTCGTCACATTGCTCGGCCCTTCCGGCTGCGGCAAGTCGACGACGCTGCGTATGCTCGGTGGGTTTGAAACACCCACGAGCGGCCGCATCCTGCTGTCCGGCCGCGACGTGACCCAGGTTCCGCCGAACCGGCGCAACGTGAACATCGTGTTTCAGGATTATGCACTGTTTCCGCACATGACGGTCGCGAAGAACATTGCCTTCGGCCTGGAGTTGAAGGGGGTCGACAACCGGCAGATCCAGAAGCGGGTATCGGAACTTCTGGAGCTCGTACAATTGCAGGAGTTCGCAAGCCGACTTCCGTCCGAGCTGTCGGGCGGTCAGCGCCAGCGTGTCGCTTTGATGCGGGCGCTCGCACCCGATCCTGACGTTCTCCTGCTCGACGAGCCTCTTTCTGCACTCGATGCGAAGCTTCGGCAGACCATGCAGGTCGAGCTCAAGGCGATCCAGGAACAGACTGGCAAGACGTTCATGTTCGTCACCCACGATCAGGAAGAGGCACTGACCATGTCGGATACGATCGTGGTCATGAACAATGGCCGGATCGAGCAGATGGGCGATCCGGCGACCCTGTACAATCGGCCGGGCTCCGCTTTCGTGGCGACCTTCCTCGGTGAAACCAATCTGTTGCGTTCCGATGTCGTCGGCGCCGAAGCTGGGGAAGCCGCGGTGCGGTGGAACGGTGTGACGATCAAGACCTCTGCCGGCGCGCTGTCTCCCAAGCCAGGCGACGCGATCTACGTCGTGTTGAGGCCTGAGGCAATCCAATGCTCGGCGCACGAACCGAGCGTGGCAAACCGGGTGCAAGGGCGGATCCGCCAGCGCGTCTTCAAGGGCAACCACACGTCGCTCAAGGTCGAGATCGGCGACGGACACCTGCTCAACGCGCTCGTTCACCCAAGCGAAGTGGAAGGCCTCAGCCGCGACGACATCTGGGTTGGCTGGCCGTCCGAAGCGACCACACTCATCCCCTCCCGAAACGCGGCGTCATAGCCGCAGCGTCTTAACGACGGGCGCCTGGCGGCGCCCGTTACCCGATATCAGTTAAAATGGAAAACGACATGCGAGTAGGTATCGCGGGTGCGGGCTCTATTGCCTTTGGCACCGCCGCACTTCTTGAAAAACTGGGACACAAGGCAACGCTCTGGTCGCCGTCCGGTACAGGTACGTTGGCGCTCACCGAGGGAGAAAGCCTGACGGCCGAGGGTGCCGTCGAAGGCGTATTCGATCCGGCGGTCGCTGAGAGCGCAGCAGATCTGGTCAGCGGTGCAGATGCGATCGTCATCGCGCTGCCGGCCTACGGTCACAGGTTCGTGCTGGACGCAATCGCGCCGTATCTTGCCGCCGGGCAGCTGGTGATCTTCAGTTCGCATACCTCGTTCGGAGCGCTTTATCTTTCATCGCTTCTGGCCGCGCGCGGCATAACCGTGCCGATCGTTGCCTGGGGGACGACGATTGTCAGCGGCAGGAAGCTCGGCCCGGCGCTGGTCCAGGTGAACACGATACGAAAGCAGGTTGATCTGGCGACCGTTCCGGCATCGGAGAGCGCCAGGGGATACGCAGTCTGCACGGCGCTCTTCGGCGAACATTTTGTCGATCGCGGCAACCTTCTGGCGATCGCTCTCTCGAACCTGAACCCGCAAAATCATCTCGGGATCGCGCTTGGCAACATGTCGCGCATGGAGCGCGGCGAGAGCTGGATCCAGGCCCAGAACGTCACCCCCAACATCGGCCGTCTCCTGGAAACGCTCGATCGCGAGCGTCTGGCCGTTGCCGAGAGACTGCAACTAGATGTGCGCGACATCTTCCAGCATTTCCACCTGTCGTTCCATGTGCCGGTCAGCAACATCTCGCAAATGAACCAGGAGATGCACCAGGCCGGCCACTGCGGCACCGGCCCCGCGACAGCGGACAGCCGTTACGTGACGGAAGATGTCCCCTTTGGCTTGGTCGTCACGGCGCAGCTCGCGCGCCTCGCCGGCTGCCCGGCGATCCTGCATGAATCGGGTATCCGCATCTTCTCGGCAATGTACGGCCGGGACTTCGAAGGCGAGAACGACATCCTTCCGAAACTGGGGCTCGAGCGACTGGATCTCGAAGGTCTCGATGCGCTCTGCCGCAGCGGCTTCCCGCCGGTTGCAGCCGAATTGCCCGCAGAGGCGGCGCATCGAGCCGAAGGAAGCGTCTGAATGAACGAACGCTTCCTCTCCCATCTTCGTTCTGAACTCGAGGGCCTGAAGACGGCCGGGCTTTACAAGTCGGAGCGTGTCATCACCTCGAAGCAGGCGGGCGCGATCGAGGTCGCCTCGGGCGACCGCGTGCTCAACTTCTGCGCCAACAACTATCTCGGCNTACAAGTCGGAGCGTGTCATCACCTCGAAGCAGGCGGGCGCGATCGAGGTCGCCTCGGGCGACCGCGTGCTCAACTTCTGCGCCAACAACTATCTCGGCCTTGCCGACAACGCGGAACTCGCCGAGGCCGGCAAACAGGCGCTCGACCGCTACGGCTACGGCATGGCCTCGGTGCGCTTCATCTGCGGCACGCAGGAGGAGCATAAGGCCCTCGAGGCGCGCATCTCGTCGTTCCTCGGCCTGGAAGACACCATCCTCTATTCCTCCTGCTTCGATGCCAATGGCGGCCTGTTCGAAACGCTGCTTGGCGAAGAGGACGCGATCATCTCCGACGC
>NZ_LMJJ01000008.1 GCF_001429285.1 Ensifer sp. Root278 | reverse complement strand
TGTGGCGTGTTACGGAAGCTGATCGCCATGCGGTTGTAGGCATTCATCAGGCCGATCGCGATCGTGAGGTCGGTGAGTTCACGCTCGTTGAACTCGGCGTACGCAGCCTCGTAGGCTTCGTCCGGCACACCCGTCTCGGCGACGCGTGTGACTGTTTCGGCCCAGGCAAGGGCCGCCCGCTCACGCGCGTCGAAGAGGTTGCCTGCTTCCCTCCACGCCTGGACCAATGCGATCTTTTCGATCTGTTGGCCCTTTTTCAGGAGGTCGCGGGTGTGCATGTCGAGACAATAGGCGCAATTGTTGATCTGTGAGATGCGAAGATAAACCAGWTCSACCAGCACTGGCGCCAGGCCACTTTGCAGGACGTAGCCGTAGACACCGCCAAGGGCCTTGGCGCCGGCCGGTGCAATCTGGTTGTAGTCGAGACGCTTGCTCATTGTTCTGCTCCTTGGGTTCGGGTCTACTTGATCGGGGTGGTGAGTTCTTTTTCATCGCTGTCGGCGACGAACACCGCCAGCAGCTTTGCCGGCGTCGTCTGGCTCGCGTTGCGGCTGACGAGGTGGGTGGACGCCGGCGGCTCGTACCAGCTCTCGCCGGCGCGRTAGGTCTGCGTCGGGCCGTCATTGACCTTGGAGACGATTTCTCCGGAGAGAACGTAGGCGAAGATGAAGGACGACTTTGCATGCGTGTGSGGAACCGAGGCACCGCCKGGGGGATAGTCGACGATCAGGGCGGTCAAGGTCTTGCCCGGAATATTGGGTATCGCCTTTTCGAAGTGCGGCGTGACAACGTCGCCGGGATCATGCGCAGCGGCCGGCAGCGNGATCAGGGCGGTCAAGGTCTTGCCCGGAATATTGGGTATCGCCTTTTCGAAGTGCGGCGTGACAACGTCGCCGGGATCATGCGCAGCGGCCGGCAGCGTGGTGACGATTGCAAGGGCGGCGGCAGCAGCGCCAATGAAGAATCGTAAGGTCATGCCAGGGATCTCCTTTCCGTGTGGTCCTGATGACGTTTCTTCCTGCCCCTAGAAATGACGACTTCCTGGTTCTAAAAAAAGCACCAAGAACCGACAAACAACGTGTACCAGGAAAGCATGGATCAGCTGCTGGAACTGAACCTCGATCGGTCGGCGCGGACGCCACTGGCCGAGCAGATACGAAAGGGCATCAGCGCCGCGATCGAAAGCGGGGTGCTTGCCCCAGGCGCGCGTCTGCCGTCCTGGCTGGATCTCGCCGCTCAGCTTGGTGTTGCACGCGGCACTGTGCGTACGGCCTACGACAAGCTTTCCGCGGCCCAGCTCATCGTCGCCTCACGCTCGACCGGGACCCGCGTCGCCGCTCGTCCTGCAGCGGTTGCGCGGATCGAGCCGCCGCCGGATCCCGGCTCGTTCATGGAGCGCTATCGGGAGATGACAGCCGGCCCGGCGATCTTCCAGATGGGCGTACCGGCGCAGGAAACCTTTCCCGCAACGCTCTTCGCGCGGATCCGCGCGCACGCCGTACGCGTGGAGACGAGCGCTCCGGCGATCTATCCCGACCCACGCGGCGAACTGGAACTGCGCCGGGAAATTGCCGCCTATCTTGCCGTCGCACGTCGCATCGAGTGCTCGCCCTCCGAAATCATCATCACCGGGGGATACGCCAGCGGGCTTGGAATGGCGCTCCGCGTCCTCGGTCTCGAAGGGCAAAAGGTCTGGATGGAGGAGCCAGGGTTCCCATTCACCCGGCGCGGGCTGGAGCTTGCGCGACTGGAGATTGTGCCGGTCCCCGTCGATGCCGATGGCGTCAACGTCGAGCATGGCATACGCCGTGCCCCGGATGCAGCGCTGGTTGTCGCGACCCCGGGGCAACAGGCGCCGCTCGGGTCCACCCTATCGCTGGCACGCCGACTGCGTCTTCTCGACTGGGCGGCCGGGGCGCAGGCCTGGGTGATCGAGGACGACTATCTCAGCGAGTTGCAGCTCGACGGCCGCGCCGCACCGGCGCTCGCCTCCCTCGACCGCGGTGGACGCGTCATTCACATCGGCTCCTTCAGCAAGACCATCAGCCCGGCCCTCAGGCTCGGCTTTCTCGTCGCGCCGCCGGCGCTCGCCTCCCGTTTTGCGGAAGTCGCAGCCTGTCTCGCACCGCCCCCCGGGCCGTCCGTGCAGCTTGCAGCCACTGAGTTCATGCGCGAGGGGCATTATTTGCGGCATCTCCGGCGGACGAAGCGGGTCTACTCCGCCCAACGCGACGCCTTGCTGAAATCCCTGCGGCCAGAGGAAGCGACAGTTGCCGGATTGGCCGTGCTGTTGCGTTTGCCGGACGGGGCGCCGGATCTCGCTATTGCCAGAGAAACGTTGGCTTTCGGCATGTCGCCCGCACCGCTTTCGGCCTGGTACGCGTCGCCGGATTCTGCAAAATCCGGCTTGCTTCTAGGCCTTGCCACGGCGCCGCCACGGCAGCTTGCGAGATCCTGCGACCGCCTGCTTGAGATTGTAAGACGGTTTGCTTGACGTGTTGCATGTGCAAGCAAAGTGCGAACTCTCAAGCGACGGAGCCGTTCTGTGCGCCTTCGGACTTCCCCAGCCAATGGCAAGAAAATCCTGTTCCGGTCGATACACCGTGCGACCCTTCTGCTTGTCGTGCGAAACCACGAACCTGATTAAGCGGGATACGAGACTCACCTGCCAGCCGTCGCAGATGACACATCAATGGAACTTAACTGGGAGACTTTTTTCAAATTATATCAATCGTGCGCGCCTGCCGAAACAGGCGCGCAGAAACCCAACGTGTTGGGATTATTCCTCGATATCGACCTTGTCGAATCGATGCGAACCCAAGGGTTCCATCACGTAGTTCTTCACCTTTTTCAACATCGGCAGCACAACGGTGGAATGAGCAATCGGAACCCAAGGTGCCTGGTCGCTGATCATGGCCTGCGCTTCTTCGTACAGTTTCGTCCGCTCGCTCTGATCCGAGCTGGTACGCGCCTTCTGGAAGATCTCGTCGAGCGGCTTGTCGCACCAGTTGGCATTGTTGCTGCCGCCAACGCCCGAGCAGCTGAAGAAGTAGCTGAGCAGATTGTCGGGATCGCCGTTGTCGCTCGTGCCGCCCAGGATGACGGCGCCATCGCGCGCTTCGTCGCGCACCTTCTTCAGGTACTCGCCCCATTCATAGGAAACGATCTCGACGCCGATGCCGACCTTGGCAAGGTCCGCCTGCATCAGCTCGGCCGCGCGACGAGCATTCGGCATGTATGGACGGCTGACGGGCATCGCCCAGATTTTCATCTTCAGATCTTTGACGCCGGCTCCGTCGAGAAGCTTCTTTGCCGCTTCCGGATCGTAGCTGTAGCCCTCGATGCTGCCGTTATAGCCCCACATCGTCGGCGGCAGGACGCTTTTGGCGACCTGGCCCATGCCCTGATAGACGGAATCAACGATCGCCTTGCGGTCGATCGCCATGTTGATGGCGCGGCGCACCTCCAGCTTGTCGAACGGCGCGACCAAGGTGTTCATCGCGAGATAGGAGACGTTGAGACCCGGTTGTTCCAATACCGTCAGGTCCGGATTTGCCTTCAGCCCGGCAACATCGGCCGGCGCCGGGTACGGCGCGATATGGCATTCGCCCGCCTGAAGTTTCTGCATGCGTGTCGTCGGGTCGGTGGTGATCGCGAAGATGAGATTGTCGATCTTCGGCGCGCCGGCCCAATAGTCTGCATTGGCTGCAAAGCGGATCGCCGCATCTTGCTGGTAGTCGACAAACAGGAACGGCCCGGTGCCGACAGGCTTGCGGTCGAGGTCCTCGCGCCGTCCCTCAGCCGCCAGCTTGTCGGCATACTCTTTCGACATGATCGAGCCGAAGTTCAGGGCAAGCTTCGCCGGAAGCGACGCATCCGGTTGCTTCAGCACGAACTTGACGGTCTTTTCATCGACCTTGACGATGTCCTTGATGACCGTTGGCATGTCCATCGCGTTGAACATTTCCCAGTTCGCACCAGGAAAGTAGCTGTTCCACGGGTCGTCCTTGTCCAACTGGCGAATGTAGGTGAAGAGCACGTCGTCTGCGTTGAAATCCCGTGTCGGGGTGAAATCATCCGTCGTCTGGAACTTCACGCCTTCCCGCAGTTTCAGCATGTATTCGAGATTGTCCTCGGAAATGGTCCAGCTTTCGGCGAGGCCCGGGGCGACGTTGGTGGTGCCGGGCTCGAATTCAGTGAGGCGATCGTAGATCGTCTCGGCCGAAGCATCCCACGTGCTGTTGGCCGAGTAGAGCGCTGCGTCGAACCCCTCTGGCGCGCCCTCCGAGCAATAGACGAGCGTCTTCGCCATGGCAGGCGTCAGCGCCACGCCCGAAAGCATGGTTGCTGCAAACAGGGAAACAAGGGTTTTGCGCGTCCGCGCGAATTTCAAAGTCATTGGCGTGTCCTCCCTTGGGAATGGAATGCGAAATGCCCGGCGGATGTCTCGCCGGCTGAGGTCAATCGGCTTTGCCGGCCGTCGTGCCGAGGCCACGGCCTGGCGTCCAGACCGGGTCTGGCGCGGTCCAAAGCACGTCGTTGCGGATCAGCTTCACCAACTCGTTCGCCTGCAGGTCGAGGAAGCGCTCGCCCTTTTCGGCGGTTGCGCTGCGAGGATCGCCCCAGGTGCCGGTGACCGGCGCCCGCTCGGCGAAGGAATAGAAGCGCGACACGTCCGCAGGTACGTCAACGGGATGCTGCTGGTTGCCGAAGGCCTGGCCGAACATCTCGGTCTTTACCGCATCCGGAACGATCGCCAGCATGACCGACGCTTCGCCCTCACAGGCATGGTGCGCACCGGTGTCGACCTCGAAGATCTTGCTGGCCTCCTCTGGCGCCAGCATCCACGGCGTTGTGGCGACGATCGGCATGGCGAACTCGACCGCCAGTTCGCGCACGGCAACCGCGAGCGGGTCCATGTTGCCGCCGTGACCGTTGACGATGAACAGCCGCGAGAAACCGAGCGTCTTCAGCGATCGGACGATGCAGCGAATGACGCGGCTCAGCGTATCGTAGTCCAGCGTGATGGTGCCGCCGAAAGGCAGGTGGTGTTCGCTCATGCCGAGCCACAGGCCGGGAAGAACGGCGACCGGGATGTCGTCGGCCACGAGACGGGCGGCACGGATGGCCGCGGCCGATGCGCTGGCTGTGTCGGTAATGACCGGCAGGTGCGGCCCATGCTGTTCCAGCGAACCGATCGGCAGGACGGCAAGCGCGCCCGGCTTTCCGGCGAGTTCACGCAGGCTGGGTGCGGTCATGCGCGCCCATTCGACTTCCTTCTTCATCTTAGGCCTCTTTCATCAGATCAAATTCATTTCGGCTCGTAGCCGCGTGGACTGCCGCACGCGCGACGGCGTCCGCCGACATGGGGAAAGATGCGGAAGCGGCAGCTGACAGGGGCACCGATCGGCATCGGTCAGGTCAATGTAGTCTCCGGCGGCGTAGGTCGCGCTTCGTTCGAGTGCAGTGGTGCGATCCGCTCCAAATATGCACAGTCGGAAATATCAATCAAATTATTTTTCCGATACGAAAATTATCTTTCTTAAAATATCGGAACAGCGCATCAAATGATATGGAGCGGCCACCCCGCCAGCCGTGCCAACGGTCGGCGGAGTGTGTCTATAACGCTCGTCTGCGCCTCACCCCTGCGCCAGATGACACCTTGCACAGCGTGCGCCCTCGCCTAGGTGCTGGAGAACCTGCGGCGCCTCGCAGCCGGCTGCAGCCTTGCCGCAGCGTTCCTTGTAGAAGCAACCGGTTGGCAGTTTTCGGTTGTTTGGAAGCTCGGCGGTCCGCACCTCCGCAATGGTCGGCAAGGGACTTGCGAAACTCGGAGCCGCGGCCAGAAGCGTCTGCGTATATGGGTGCCGAGGATCGCCCAGCACCACGTCGGCCGGGCCTGATTCAACTATCTGGCCGAGATACATCACCGCGACATCGTCGCAGAAGTGGCGCACCAGTGCGACATCGTGCGAGATCATGAGGTAGGCGAGCCCCCGCTCCCGCTGCAGATTCAGAAGCAGGTTGATGATCTGCGCCTGGACCGACACGTCGAGCGCCGATGTCGGTTCGTCCAACACCATGAGGTCGGGGTCCGTGCTGATGGCGCGGGCGATGGCAATGCGCTGGCGCTGTCCGCCTGAAAACTCGTGTGGCAGACGATCGAGATGTTCCGGCCTAAGACCGACAGCGGTCGCCAGTTGTTCCGCCTTCGCATGCAGCTCGGCGTTGCTATGCCCGCCGCGAATATGCAGCGGCTCGCTGATGAGCCGCCAGACCGGCAGGCGCCGATCGAGCGAGGATTGCGGATCCTGGAAAACGATCTGCATCTTCTGCCGCAGCTGGCGCTTCTCTCTGCCCTGCGCTGCCTGAAAATCCTGACCGTCAATCGCCACCCTACCCTGCTCGTAAGGCGCAAGTCCGATGATCGCCTGGGCGAGCGTACTCTTGCCGCAACCGGATTCGCCGACAATGCCGAGGCTTCTGCCGGCACGAACTCTAAGGGTGACGCCGTTGACGGCGTGCACATGCGAGGTGGGGCGCCCGAGCCAGTTGCGGGACGCCGGGAAGCGGACATGGAGATCGGAAACCTCCAGAACCGGCCGCGCCATCGTTTCAACGCCTGCGGTCATTTCCGGCTCCCTTGCTCTGACAGTTCTCGCGCGTCACCGCGCCGCCAGCACGCCACCTGTTGGCGATCGGCCCCAGCCAATTGCGGAGACTGGGATCGACAGAGATCAACCGCTTCCTTGCATCGCGGCTGGAAATAGCAGCCCGCCGGTGGATGCAGGAGATTAGGCACCGCGCCTGGGATCGCTTCGAGCTCCTGTTTTGGCGCCACCCGATCCGGCAGACAGCGCAATAGCGCCTGGGTATAGGGGTGCTGCGGCGCCTCGAGCACGGTGCGGGTCGCACCATGCTCAACGATCCGTCCGGCATACATCACGTAGAGCCGGTCGCAGAGCTGCGACACGACGGCGACGTTGTGCGAGATGAAGATGACCGATGTGCCGGTGCGGCGCGCGCGGTTCTGGATCAGCCTCAGGATCACCGCCTGCACGGTGACATCGAGCGCGGTCGTCGGCTCGTCGGCGATGATGAGGCCGGGATTGCATGAGAACGCCATGGCGATCAGCACGCGCTGCCGCATGCCGCCGGAGAGTTCGAACGGGTAGAGCTTCATGACCCGCTCTGGCTCGCCGATCAGCATGTCGGCGAGAATATCCCGCGCAATGCGCCTGGCATCCGGCAAGCTTGTCTCCTCGTGACGCATGATGACGTCAGTCAGCTGCTTGCCGATGCGGATCGTCGGGTTCAGCGCGTTCATCGGCTCTTGAAAGATGGTCGAGAACACCTTGCCGCGCACATCCTGCAACTGACTGTCGTCCATGGCGAGGGTGCTATGGCCAAAGAGCCTGACCGAGCCGCCGGTGATCCTGTAGCGCCCCCTGGGCAGCAGCCCAGTCGCGGCCATGGTCGTCACCGATTTGCCGCAGCCTGACTCGCCGACGATCCCGACGATCTCAGCCTTTCCGACATTGATCGACACATTGTCGAGCGCCTTGATCGCGCCGCTGAAGGTGGGAAACTCCAGAGACAGGTTGTGAATGGCCAGCGCCTGGCCGCGTCGTTCTGCCGTGCCTGTCATCATCTGCCCCTCAAGCGCGGGTCGAGCATATCGCGAATGCCGTCGCCAACCAGATTGCACCCCATCGCCGTGACCAGAATGGCGAGACCCGGGAAGGTCGCGTACCACCACTGATCGAGCATGTAGCTGCGGCCGCTGCTAACCAGGGCGCCCCATTCGGAGGTCGGCGGCTGGGCACCGAGGCCGATGAAACTAAGCGCGGCTGCGATCAGCACGACGCCGCCAAGATCGAGCGTCGCCTGCACGATGATCGGCGACATCGCGTTTGGCAGGATATGCCAGCGAAGGATGTAGAACGGCGAAGCGCCGAAGGTGCGCGACGCCTTCACGAAGACCTGCTCGCGCAAGGAAAGCGTTTGACCGCGGGCCAAACGCACATAGGCGGGAATACGCACGATCGCCACGGCCAGCATGGAGTTGAACAGGCTCGGGCCAAGGGCTGCGGCCAGCGCCATGGCCAGCACCAGCGCCGGCAGAGCAAGAACGACGTCCATGAGCCGCATGATGGCGGTGTCGACCGGTCCGCCGACCACGCCGGAAAAACAACCGATCAGCACCCCGACCGACATCGAAATCAGGACGATCATGAAGGCGGCGCCGCAGGACGCCCTCGCCCCATAGATCACGCGTGAGAACAGGTCGCGGCCAACCTCGTCCGTGCCGAACCAATGCGCGGCACTTGGCGGCAACAGGCGCGCCGTCAGGGAAACCTTGTCGGGATTGTACGGTGCGACCACCGGTGCGGCGATGATCATGATGAGAACGAGCAGGATGATGGCAGCGCCAACGAGGGTCAGCGGGCTGCGGCGGCTGAGGTACCACAGATAGTGCAGCCGCTCGGAGATGGACTTGGTCCTGCGCATCGCGGCACTCGACGCAGCAGGTTCTGTCGGCATGACGGCGGACATGATCAGACCTCCCTGATTTGCGGGTCGGCGAGCATGTAGGCGAGATCGACCAGGAGGTTGATCAGCACATAGCCGATGGATGCGACGATCGTGAAACCCATGATGGCGGGAAAATCGAGCGTCTGAATGGAGGTCACGACATAGGTGCCCATGCCCGGCCAGGCAAAGATCGTCTCGGTCAGCACTGCTCCATAGAGAAGGTCGCCAAGCGCCAGTCCCAACAGGGTGATCGAAGGGATCAGCGCGTTTCTGAGTGCGTAGTTGAAAACGATCATGCCCTTGCGCAGGCCGCTCGCGCGGGCGGTGCGGATATAATCTTCCTGCAGCACATCCAGCATCGAGGCGCGGATCTGGCGGGTGATCACGCCCATATTGGCGAAGGCCAGCACGAAGCCCGGCAGGATGATGTGGTAGACGGCGCTGCAAAAGGCATCGAAGCGGCCTTGCAGCAGCGAGTCGATCAGCAGGAACCCGGTGATGCGTTCGGGTGCAACGATGCCCATGGCCAGGCGCCCGCTGCCGGGCAGTATCTGGAACTTGGCGTAGAAGAGGTAGATCAGGATCAGGCCGAACCAGAACACCGGCATTGAGATGCCGCAGACGGAGACCGTCCGCGCGATCTGGTCGATCGGGCCGTCCTTGTAGACGGCCGACAGCACGCCGAGTGGTACGCCCAGACAGATCGCAATGAAGAGCGCGACCGTTCCGAGTTCCAGTGTTGCCGGCAAGAAGGTACGAATATCGGCTGCAACCGGGCGGTTGGTCCGCAAGGACGTTCCCAGATCGCCTTGCAGGAGATTGCCGATATAGATGGTGAATTGTTCGACGACCGGGCGATCCAGACCCAGGTTGCGCCTGACGTTCTCAAGCGTTTCGGCGCTTGCCCTATCGCCCGCAATCATGCGCGCGGGATCTCCCGGAATGAGGTGAGAGATCGTGAAGGTGATGACCGCGACCCCGAGCACCACAAAAAGCAGCAATATCAGACGCGGAATGATGATGCGGGTGATTGCCATGGACGTCAGCCTTTCCAGCAGGAAAACCTTGCTTGGGAAACGATGAAACCCTGCCGTCACAGCCGTTGGGGCCGGCGGCAGGTGTTCCGTGGATTGAGGCCTGTTGAGCGAGAGGATCGCTTCAATCCGGCCCCTCACTCCGTCTTCGACATCGTCCCGAAGTTGTAGACCTGGATCAGCATGGGATTGTAGACATAGCCTTTCACCACGGCGCGACGGGCGAAGATGTCATTCTTCTCCATGATGTAGAGATAGGGCGCGTCCTCGGTCGAAAGCTTCTGCGCCTCGATGTAAAGAGCCTTGCGCTTGACCTCGTCGACGATCGATCCCGCCTCACGCACGAGATCGGTCACCTGCTTGTTGCCGTAGAAGGAACGGTTGCCCGGGCCGCCCATTTTGTCGGCGTCGAACCAATAGTTCATGAACATGTAGGGGTCGGCAAAGTCAGGCGTCCAGGCACCGGGAGCCATATCGAATTTGCCGTTGGCCACCAGTTCGCGTTTGGTCGTGTCGGCGACCGCCTGCAGATCGAGCTTGATGCCGACTTCAGCCAGTGACGCCTGCAGCGCCAGCCCAACCGGCTCCCAGGCAGGGTCCGCCTGAGAGAAGGTATAGGTCAGGTGAATATCGCTCTTGCCGGAGTCGGCAAGCAGAGCCTTGGCCTTCTCGATGTCGTATGTGTACTGGAAGCCCTGCGGGTCGTGTCCCCACATGCCGCTCGGCACCGCGCCGCGCATTTGCTTGGCCTGGCCGAGCATGATGCCGTCGATGATGCCTTGATAGTCGACCGCATAGGAAATCGCCTTGCGAACCTTGGCGTCGTCGAGCGGCGGCTGGCGGTTGTTCATGTAGATGTAGTTCACATACATGCTGGGATTGCTCTCGACCACGACGGAAGCGTCCTTTTGCAGCGCCTCCGCCTGATCGAGCGGGATCTGTTCGATGATGTCGGCATCGCCGTTGGTCAACTGAAGGCGGCGGGCCGACACGTCGCCGACGATGCGAATGACGACCTGTTTCAGCGCCGGCTCAGTGCCTGCGTAATGTTCGTTGCGGTCGAGCACGATGCTCTGGTTCCGCTCCCAGGAGGCGATACGGTAGGGCCCGCTGCCGGCGGAGTGCTCGGCAAGCCAGGCCTTCGCCATGTCGCCGTCCTTTTCATGCTCCATCACCTTGGGATTGATGATCGCTGCCCCGGAGACGGCCAGCGTCGAAATGAACGGCGCGAACGGCGCCGTCAGATGAAATCTGATAGTCTGCGGATCGACGACCTCGACCTCCTTCAGCACCGGGAACGCGTCGGACGGTCCGGCCTTCAGCTTCATCAGCCGGTCGAAGCTGAATTTGACGGCCGCGGCATCGACCGGTGAACCGTCATCGAACTTGTGGCCGCTGGCGAGCTTGAAGGTCCACACGAGGCCGGCATCGTCGGCGGTCCAGCTTTCAGCCAGTTCGGGCCCGACCTCCGTTGAGCCGCCCTTGTAGGCGACGAGCCTTTCGTAGGCGGCATAAATCAGTGTGTAGCCGCTGTTGCTGATTTCAACTCCAGGATCGGCGGTCGGCGGATCTTCCGCTCGCGCCATCACCAGCACGTCCTGCGCTGCGAGCGCGCCGGAAAGAGGCGTCGACGCCAGAAGCAATGCAACGCCGATCGATTTCCACTTGGAACCGTTCATCTCGTAGTCCTCCCCAGAACTGCGGCGCACAATGCCCTCCCGGCATTCACCGCAGTGCTAGACTAGGAAACGCTTTTCCTAAGTGCAATATTTTTTTCTTATCGTATTTGTTTTTTAGTTTCGATCAGCTTTTGAGCTTGATCGTCTGCGCGTTCGCCAGTGTGGAGACCAGCTCGGTTTCCGGGGTCGAGCAAACGCACAGGATATGCGCGGGTTCTTCGCTGACGCTGAGATAGGCGTGACCCATTATCGCGTCGAAGTAGCAGGAATCGCCCTTCTTGAGCCGCAAAGGCGCATAGATCTCGGTGTGAAGCTCCAGTTCCCCTTCGAGAACGTAGAAGAATTCCTCGCCCTTGTGCCGGATAAGCGGCCCAAACTCCTCAAGTGTGCGTGCACGGGCTACCGCCACGATCGGAACCATCGACTTCTTAGAAATCTCCGTGCAAACATAAAGATAGTCGTAGTTCTGCGTGATGATCGCCCGCCCGTCGCCGGACTTGGTGTAGGTGCGCCGCCCCAGCATGTTGGGGGCTTCCTCAGCGCCCGCCATGGTCCCGAAAAGCTCGACGATGTCGACCTTCAGGCCCTGGGCGAGCTGGATCAGTCGGTCGTAGGTGAGCTGCATCTGGTTGTTCTCAACCTTGGAAAGGGTCGAGACCGCAAGCCCGGTCATGGAACTCACCTCTGCCAACGTCCAGCGATTGCGGTTGCGAATCTCCTTCAGGATATCGCCGAGGCTGGATTTCGCATCGGTCATCGTTGGCGTCTCCAATTTGCCTGCAGCCGTTCCGGACCGCGTGCCGATTTCGGCTCAGCCCGCGACGCGGCAGAATCCGACTGGCATGATAGGAAAACCATTTCCTATAATACGTGGCCGAAATCAACATTGCCTCGAAGGCAATGCGTGCCGGCGACAACCCTGCCCGCGATCGTCTTCGGATCGATACCGCCCTTGCCCTACCCCTCGAATGGGTTGGCGACCCTGGGCCAATAGGGTCGCTTCAGCTTGGTAAAGGCCAGTTTCTCGAATGAGGGCTGCAAGGCACCGGGCGCGCTGACGTAGAGAATTTCGCGCGCGATGGGTTCGAAGCCTGCGCGGAAGTGGTTGCTGGATTTCACCACGACGATCTTCTTCTGCGCCGGGTCCAGGCCGAGCGCGGTCATGCATTCCGGGTGGAAGGTTTGTGTGCGCACGGTGTTCAGCACGATGTCGACGTTGCCGACACTGACCCAGACGGCATCGCCGATGCCGAGCGGCGTCGGCCCGAAGCGCTGTGTGATGCCCGAAGCGACACGCCTGACCGTCACCGTCAGATCGAGCGGATCGCCGGAAGCCGGCCCGACCTTGCCGCCGATCCGCAGCGCCAATGTGGCCCCCTCTCCCGCCTCGCGGCACATGCGCACCGCAATCGGGTCCCAATAGAGGCAGGTCGCCACGTCTTCGATGCCGCGCTCGATGATGCGACGCAGGATGAAGGTCGAGTCTCCAGGCGCTCCGCCGCCTGCATTGTCGGAGACGTCGGCAAGCACGATCGGACCGCTCTTCGCGGCAATGGCCCGATCCAGCGCCGCGTCGATACCGAGATAGTCTCCGCGCATTTCTTCGCGCGCATCGAATATCTCCCGACCGAAGGACCGGGCGGTGCGCGCAGCCTTTTCCGGGTCATTGTCGGTGACGACGAGCATCTTGGCGCCGACATCCTCGACATCGCCCCAGGGGAAGCCGTGGCCGAAGGAGACCGACAGCACGCCATCCTGCCCCTCCACGGCTTTCATGCGATCGACAATGCCGCGCAACGGCGCGCGATGCGGGTGGAAGGTGTTGATCATGCGGCAGTCATAAACGCCCATGGCTGGTCGCACTTCGCCCGCGAGGGTCCGCTCCACCAGCCGGAACAACTGGCCGGCTACCTCCTCGATGTCCGTATGCGGATATTCCTTGTAGGTGGCGATCATGGTCGCATTGGCGAGCATGCGGTCGGTGATATGGCAATGGAGATCAAGTTCGGCGGCAACCGGCACATTCGCCCCGACCAGCCCGCGCACATGCTCGAGCAGATCCCCCTCGACATCGTCATAGCCTTCGGCGACGCAGGCGCCGTGCAGGGCAAGCATGACGGCATCGACCGGCATGGCCGCCTTGAGGTCGCCAAGGATGGTGGCGCGGAAGCTCTCGTAGACCGCCCGCGTGGTCCTGCCGCCTGGCTCGGCCACCGCGCACAGGCTCTCCACCACGCACCAGGCCTTTTCTTGAGCGGCCTTGCGCCAGACAGACAATTGCGACGAGCAGCAGGTGCGCGGCCTGCTGGTGGCATCGCCGTAGGCGATCAGGTTTTCCCGGAAGGCCTCAAGGCCCGTCTGCATCGGCGAAAATGTGTTGGTCTCGGTGTCCAGCCCAGCGATGAACAGTTTCATTTTTACCTCTTGCCTATCAAGAAAGATATTTTCTAATCATAAAACTATGTTTATCGTCGGAAAGTCAAATGCATTATCCGCGCCTTCGCGCGGCTGACTGGGGAGGCAGGAATGCGCGTCTATATTTCCGCGGATATCGAGGGCATCGTTGGGGTCGTCAGCCGCGACCAGCTGATGCCCGAAGGTTTCGAGTATGAGAACGCCCGGCGCTGGATGACGGACACAGTGGTCCATGCCTGCGAGGCTGCGCGTGAAGAAGGCGTGGAGGAAGTCATCCTCAGCGATTCTCATGGAAATGGCGAGAGCATCCTGATCGACCGCCTGCCCGACTATGTGCAGGTCGTGCGTAGCTGGCCGCGGCCGCTGATGATGATGCAGGGCATCGAGCTCGGGTCCTTCGTCGGCGCCATGCTTCTCGGCTATCACGCCGGGGCAAGCCACTCGGGGGGCGTGCTGTCGCACACCATCGGCGGCACAGCCTTCGCCGAGGTGCGGATCAACGGCGTCGTCATGCCGGAGGCCGGCATCAATGCGGCCATCGCCGGGCATTTCAATGTCCCGGTGCTGCTCGCCTCGGGCGACAACATTGCCTTGGACGAGATCAGGGAGCGCATCGGCGACATCGTGACGGTGCCGGTGAAGCAGGTCTACAGCACGCAATCGGCGATCACGCTGACGCCGGCCGTCGCGCATCGCCGCATCCGCGAGGGCGTCAAGGCGGCGCTGGCAAGAGCAGGCTCGGCAAAACCGTTCAGACTGGAAAACCCTGTCCTGGAGATCGTGTTCCGAAATCGCCTGCCGGCCGAGTATCTCTCCTATCTCAAGGGCGTCGAGCGCACTGATGGTTACACGATCCGCTACCAGGGCGACGACATGGTCGACGTATCGCGCTTCATCCAATTCGTGGTCGGCTACAATTCGCGCCTGACTTTCTGACGGGCCCTTCTGCGGAATCAAACAATGGCTACCTCCATCGTCCTCGGCGCCGGCATGGTCGGCGTCTCAACCGCGCTCGCACTGCAGGAGAACGGGCACCAGGTGGTGCTGCTGGATCGCCAGGCACCGGGCCGGGAAACAAGCTATGGCAACGCTGGCATCATCCAGACCGAGGCCGTCGAGCCCTATGCCTTCCCTCGCTCCGTGACCGAGATTGCCAGGGTTGCGCTGAAGCGCGGCAACGACGTCGACTGGCGGCTGCGCGATATGCCACAGCTGGTGAGGCCGCTCTGGCGCTATTTCGCGCAGTCGGCGCCCGCGCCTTACGCGAGAACCATCGCGGCCTATTCACAACTGGCGCTGCGTGCGAGTGACGATCACGCGCGTTTCATCGAACCCGCCGGCGCTGGGGAACTGATCGTCCGGCAGGGCTGGCGCGCGGTCTATCGTACACCCGCGACATTCGAAGCGGCTGCTGCCACCGCGGAGCGGCTGAAGCGTGTCTACGGCGTGCCGTCAGCGGTGCTTGGTGCATCCGAACTCGCGGCAAGCGAGCCGGCGCTGCAACCTCGGCTCGCGGGTGCGGTCCATTGGACCTCTCCCTGGACCTGCCGTGACCCGGGTGAACTGGTCGCGCGCTATGCCGCCCTCTTCATTGCGCGCGGCGGAACGCTGGCCCTCGGGGACGCCATGAGCTTGCAGCAGAATGGCGCCGGCTGGCAGGTGTTGTCCGAGGGCGGCACTTTTACGGCACAGAACGCGGTCATCGCCTTGGGTCCATGGTCGCCGACACTCGCGAAGACGTTCGGCTATCGCATCCCCATGGTGTTCAAGCGCGGTTATCACAGGCATTTCGCAGGTTCGAACGGACCGCGCATTTCGATGCTGGATGTCGACCGTTCCACGCTGGTTGCACCGATGAACGCAGGGTGGCGGGTATTGACCGGTGCGCATATGGCACCGCCGGGCACAGCGCCGGCATCGCGACAGATACTGCACGCCGCCAACGCCGCGCGCGAGCTTTTTGGCTTGGGCGAGGCCGTCGAAGCAACGCCCTGGTCGGGCACCCGGCCCTGCATGCCCGACATGCTGCCCGTCGTCGGTCCGACCCGGTATAAGGGCCTGTGGTTCCATTTTGGCCACGGCCATCAGGGCTTCACATTGGGCCCGACGACCGCCTTCATTCTGGCGGAGCAAATCGAGGGGGGACACGGCAATCCGCTCGCCCTGCCCCTGACGCCATCCGCGCGAGGCTGGGCATAAGGTGCGGCTTTGCGCCGTTCGGTACGGACGCTGGATAGGATTACAAGAACGAGTACTTGCGGACTGGCGAGACTTTCAGCGTCTCGCCAGTCGAAGCGGTGCGGTCCCTTGGCACACCGGCAACGCTCATAGCGCGCCGCAGCCTTACTTATTTTCTCTTCAACGGACCGTTCGGTTCCGTCCCGGTACAGCCTTCATGCGGCTGCATCCCGGAAGTTGCCAGTTCGGCCGGGCGCTTAGCGCTTGAGAAGCTGTCCCCTTCGCCGGTTCCTCCGTGCCAGCGGCGATCGTTTTGTTCCTCGCGGCCGCTGACTTCCAATCCTCCAGCGCATTCAGCGCGAATATGCACAGGCGGAAATATTCTCCGGTCGCCAGCTTGACTCCGTTTCGGCGTGCTTCTATCAAGTTGTAGGCCTAACCATACAATTGGATGCCATGCACCACTCTCACTCATCTTCAACGTCCGCGCTGTCACTCGCAGACCTTCCCGGTCCGGATGTCGCCATCCGCCCACTGCACCACCCCTGGCGGTGGATCAGTGGCGGTCTCGTCATCCTGCTGCTTGCCGTGATCGGCCGCGCCTTCGCAGTCGGGCAAATCCAGTGGACGGTGGTCGGCGAGTTCCTGACGGCTGGCGTCATCATCACCGGCTTCGGTTGGACGCTGCTGATCTCGGCCTGTGCGCTGGTGCTCGGCGTCTTGCTTGGTTTCGCTTTCGGCATCATGCGGCTTTCGGAAAATCCGATCCTGCGCTTTGCAGCATGGCTCTATGTCTGGGTGTTCCGCGGCACGCCGGTGCTGCTGCAGCTGCTCATCTGGTTCAACATCGCTCTGGTCTTCCCGCGCCTCTATATCCCTGGGCTCATCGATGCCCGCATGGTCGATGTGGTGACGCCCTTCGTCGCGGCTGTCCTCGGTCTCGGCGTGAACGAAGGCTCCTATCTGACGGAAGTGGTGCGCGGCGGCATCTCTTCGGTCGACAAGGGCCAGAAGGAAGCTGCCCATACGCTCGGCATGACGCCGGGCCAGACGATGCGGCGTATCATCCTGCCACAGACCCTGCGGCTGATCCTGCCCGTACTCGGCAACAGCGCCATCGGTATGCTGAA
Organism: Ensifer sp. Root278; assembly: GCF_001429285.1. Lineage (GTDB taxonomy): Bacteria > Pseudomonadota > Alphaproteobacteria > Rhizobiales > Rhizobiaceae > Ensifer. Next base: position 223,908 of record NZ_LMJJ01000008.1, on the reverse strand, counting down.
GTTCTCCTCGCTCGCCGCCACCATCGCCATGGGCGAGATGCTGAACGCTGCACAACGCATCTACTTCATCAATGGCGCTGTGATCGAACTGTTGTTCGTCTGCGCCGTCTGGTATCTGGCGGGAACCACCGTTCTATCCATCGGCCAATACTATCTCGAACGCCATTTCGGCCGCGATGGCGCAGCCGCAACCCGCGAGCGCCGCTGGTTCAAAGGATGGGCGCGTCGTCCCGTCGCCCCGGGGGAAGCATGACACTCGCAGTCAAGGCAGTCGGTATCCGCAAGAGTTTTGGCAGCCACGAGGTCCTGAAGGGTCTCGATCTGGAAGTCGCCTATGGCGAGGTGCTCTGCATCCTCGGACCCTCGGGCAGCGGCAAGAGCACCTTCCTGCGCTGCATCAACCATCTGGAAACGCCGAATGGCGGCTATGTCTGGGTCGACGGCGCGATCATGGGCTACGAGCTCAGCCGCGGCGCGCTTGAGGGATTGCCGGTCAAGCGGCTCAGGGCGCAGCAGAGCCAGCTCGGCATGGTGTTCCAGCATTTCAATCTTTTCGCGCACCGAACGGTGCTCGGCAACGTCATCGAGGGACCGATGGTGGTGCGCGGCTTGAGCCGCGCCGAGGCCGAAGCCCGTGCCATGGGCCTGCTCGAGCAGGTCGGCATGGCGGCCAAGGCATCGAGTTATCCGTCGCAGCTTTCCGGCGGCCAGAAGCAGCGCGTGGCAATCGCCCGGGCGCTCGCCATGGAGCCCCGTGTCATGCTCTTCGACGAGCCGACCAGCGCGCTCGATCCGGAACTCGTCGGCGAGGTTCTGGAAGTCATGCGCAATCTCGCGCGTGGCGGCACGACGATGATCGTCGTCACCCACGAGATCGGCTTTGCCCGGGAGGTCGCCGACCGCGTCGTGGTGATGATCGACGGCGAGATCCGCGAGATGGGCGTGCCCACGCACGTTCTGAGCAACCCCGGCGACCCGCGCGTGCGGAGTTTCCTCAGCCGCGTGCTGGCCTGAAGAAAAGAGTTCAAAAAGAGGGAGAACTGAAAATGAAACAACTGCTACCAATGGTTCTGGGGCTAGCCTCCGCAACAATCATCAGCCTGGCCGCAGGCGGCCTGGCGCACGCCGCCGACGAGAAGCTCGCAGCCGCTCTGCCGGACGCGGTGCGCGATACCGGAAAGCTGAACGTCACGATCAGCCTTGCCTATCCGCCAATGGAATACAGCGACGCCGGCTCGACGGAACTGAAGGGCTTCGACATCGATCTTGCCAAGGCAATCGCCGAACGCCTCGGCCTGACGGCCGAGTTCCAGAACGTCGAGTTCCCGCAATTGATCCCGCAGGTCGTCACCGGCCGTTCGGACCTGATCATGACCGCCTTCTCCGACAAGGTGGAGCGCCAGACGCAGCTCGATTTCATCGACTACTTCAAGACCGGCAACGTCTTCTATTCGGCTGCCGATCATCAGGGTGAAATTAAGAGCGAAGCCGACCTCTGCGGCAAGACTGTCGCGGTCGCAACGGGAACCAGCTGGGTTACCTGGGCGGAAAATGTCGGCAAGGCTAAATGCGCAGCCGACAAGCTGATCACCGTCATCCAGATCCCGACCCAGGCCGAGCACATCATGCAGATCCGCCAGGGCCGCGCCCAGGCTTCAGTCATCGGCCTGGAAGGTCTTCTCGACCTGATGAAGCAGGAGCCGGGCAAGTTCTACCAGATCGGCGAGGTCGGCGATGTCAACCACTACGGCATCGCCTTTGCCAAGGCGAACGGTCAGCTGCGTGATGCCGTAAAGGGCGCGCTCGACGCCATGAAGGCCGATGGCACTTATGCACAGATCCTCGACCGCTACGGCTTGAAACAGGCCGCCGTCGAAGAGTTCAAGATAAACGGAGCCACGAAGTAACCGAACCGCGCCGGAGCCTGCCTTGACCCATCCTTCCATGCCAGACGCCTCCACCATCGCAGCAAACGGAAACCCGGACGACCGGCTGGCCCGGCTGCGCCTCGATCTCTATTCGAGCGAGCAGCTCTACCGGCAGCTCTATCGGGCGCTCCGCGCCGCGATTCTCAGCGGCGACTTCTCCGAAGGGGAAGCGATTCCCTCGGAGAACCAGTTGCGCGACCAGTTCGGCATCGCCCGAACAACGGTGCGCAATGCGATGGCGCTTTTGGTTTCGGAAGGTCTGGTTCAGCAGATTCGCGGCCGCGGCACGATCGTCTCGCACCGGCCGATCAGCCACAACATCTGGAATTTCGGCAGCTTCACGGAGCTTGCCCGCCGCCAGGGCCAGCGCCCAGTGACGCGCGTGCTGGAGCACCGGGTCGAGAATGGCGAACTCTTACTGGTGCGCGCCCGCGGGCTTGCCAATGGCGATACGGTGAGTTGGCTGAACGTCGACACATCTCAGCTTGATCTTGCCCTCTATCCGGGCATCGACCGCTACGATTTCGCGGCGCAATCGCTCTACGAGGTTTTGCGCCGCGACTATGACCGCCACCCCTTGCGTTCGGAATTGCTGCTCAGCGTCGTGCCGCCTTCCGACCGCCTCAGGGAGGTCTTTGCTCCGGCGCCTGACGTGCCGGGCTACCTTTGCGCCAGCGGGGATGTGCTCGATGCCGACGACCGGTTGGTCGAGCGCACGTCGATCGTCTACTCGCCGGCCGTCCAGATGAAATTTGCAACGCGCTGGGGGCGCGAGACCGCGCCGCACGGTGCGCAGGAGAGCAAGACATGAGCCGCTTCGGCGACACTTTCACGACCCCAAAACCCATTCTTGGCATGCTGCACCTGGCCGGTGACGGCCCCGCGGCCAAGCTTGCCCAGGCCGAGGAAGAGGCCCGCATCATGGCCGGCGAAGGCGTGGACGGGGTCGTGGTCGAGAACTACTTCGGTGGTGCAGAAGACGTCGAGCGGGTGTTGGACCGGCTGTTCGGGTTCGACCTCGGCACCCGCATCGGCGTCAACGTGCTCAGAGACGATGCGCGCGCCTTTGCCCTTGCCAAAACGTACCCCGTTTCCTTTGTCCAGGTGGATTCTGTCGCCGGCCATCTGCCGCCGGGAGCGGACGAAGCCTTCGAAGCCGAACTCGCGACACGCCGCGAGGACGTTTCGGCACTGTTGTTCGGTGGCGTTCGCTTCAAGTACCAGCCCGTTCTGTCCGGGCGACCGGAATCGGAAGATGTGCGCATCGGCGCTTCGCGCTGCGACGGGCTGGTGGTCACCTCCGACGCCACCGGCCAGCCGACAGACATGGAAAAGGTGGCGCGCTTCCGCGCCGCGACCGGTGGCGCGATGCCGCTCCTGATCGGCGCCGGTCTCACCGAGGCCAATGCCGCCGAGCAACTGGCCAAGGCCGATGGCGCCGTGGTCGGGAGCTGGTTCAAGCACGACCATAAGGACACAGGCCGTGTCGAGGCAGCCCATGTCGCCGGACTGATGCGCGTCGTGCGCGCCATCAGGAGCGACGCATGAGTGCGGCCGACTCCGTTTTCGCCCGCCCGGTGACCCCGGACAATTTCTCGCGATACGGCAAGGTCTATGACCTGACCGGCGACACCGATCCCAAGGTGGTCTGGACCGCCGGTGATGGATGGAGCGACGGCTTCACGAAAACATCGTTGATCGATGGTGCCGGCCATCTCGGCGTCACGCGCGGCGGCAGCGCACCGTGGCACTGCGGCGCTATGGAGCGGCATCCGCAAACGGAGGAGGCGATCTTCTGCTTCGCCCAACCGGTTGTCCTCGCCGTCGCTCCCGCATCTGACGCCAGGGCGCCGGACCGGAATGAGATCGAAGCCTTCGTGATCGCGCCCGGGCAGACCGTGGTGATGGACCGCAACGTCTGGCACGACGCCTGCCGAGGTGTGTCGGGACCAACCCCCTATTACTGGATGGCCGTCTGCGGTCTCGGCGAAAGCCCTTGGGTGCCGGTTGCCGGTGGCCCGAAGCTGGTGCAAGCCATTCCAGGCGAAGGACCAACCGCATGACATGCTTCTTCATCGGCGACGTCGCACTCGACGAATACTACACCGCCGATCGCTGGCCGGGCCGAGCCGACAAGGGCATGGTCAAGGAACTCCCGGCCGAGGCCGGTGGCTCCATTGCCAACGCCGCCGTGGTGCACGCTGGCCTTGGCGGTGAAACGCAGTTCATCTCCCTGCTCAACGACAGTCCCCTGTCGCAACGATTGATCGCCGATTTGAAGGACAACGGTGTCGGCGTTGATCATATGCTGATCGATCCCGCCATTCCGGAATCACGCAATTTCATCTTCCTCGTCGACGGCGAGCATGTCGTTCTGACGGTCGAGATGGGCGAGCAGCCGATGTGGCTCGGCGCCGCTGCCCTCGATGCGTTGCGCCAACCAGGCTTTCTCTACACGACGCTCTATCGCGCCCGTCGTCTGCATGCGCGAACGGATCAAGGCGTGGTCAAGCAAGCCGACCTTCTTGCCGATCTCCGCCAGCACGGCCGCCGCGTCATCTTCGATCTCGACGTCGGTGGATGCACGCCGCAGGATATGCCTTATCTCACCGGTGCTACCGTCGTTATCTTCAACCAGGTCGGTTTCCGCGCTGCCTTCGGCCACGATGAAATCACGATGATCAGCGACTGGATGCAGGCGCACGATATCGACTGGGTCGTACGCACCCTCGCTGCGGATGGCGCCGAGGCGCGCAACGGCGACACGATCCTTCGCGTTCCCGGCCTTCCGGTTGACGTCGTTGACGTCACCGGTGCAGGCGACACGTTCGGCGGCACATTGACCTGGTGTTTGTCGCAAGGTCAGACCATCGAAGAGGCGCTGGACTTCTCCGTCGCAGCCGCCTCCCGCTCCGTCACCATCCACGGCCCGCGGGCGGGCAAGGCAGGCCCGGACGATATCCGCCGCTGGCGTGACGACGGGCGCCGGCCGAGAGCTCGGTGAACCGCAGCACAAGATCGGATCGCCGGGGGTTGTAGCTGAGCCCTTCCTTTCCGCACGAATTAAAGGGACGGCTGGACGTCACGACCTGCCGGCGAGGGGCTGAACCTTACTCAGATCCCCAGCATGCGCCGGTTGGCGGCCTCGTCGGTGCCGCCGCCGGCAAAGTCGTCAAACGCCTTCTCAGTCACGCGGATGATGTGGTGCTTGACGAAGTCGGCACCCTCGCGGGCACCATCCTCCGGGTGCTTCAGCGCGCATTCCCATTCGACCACCGCCCAGCCGGAGAAATCATTGGCCGCCATCCTGGAAAACACCGCGCCGAAATCCACCTGGCCGTCGCCGAGCGAGCGGAACCGTCCGGCCCGGTTGACCCAGCCCTGATAGCCGCCATAGACGCCCTGGCGTCCGGTCGGGTTGAACTCCGCATCCTTGACGTGGAACATGCGGATGCGGTCCTTGTAGATGTCGATGTTGTCGAGATAGTCGAGGCACTGCAGCACGTAGTGCGAGGGGTCGTAGAGCATGCAGGCGCGGGCGTGGTTGCCGGTGCGCTCCAGGAACATCTCGTAGGCGATGCCGTCGTGCAGGTCCTCGCCCGGATGGATCTCGTAGCAGACGTCGACACCACAGTCCTCGGCATGGTCGAGGATCGGTTTCCAGCGCTTCGCCAGTTCGTCAAAGGCGGTGTCGACGAGGCCGGCCGGCCGCTGCGGCCAGGGATAGACGAAGGGCCAGGCAAGCGCGCCGGAAAAACTCGCCATGGCGTTCAGCCCGAGGTTCTTCGAGGCGGTCAGCGCCAGCTTCACCTGTTCCACCGCCCATTGCTGCCTTGCCTTGGGATTGCCGCGCACTTCCGGTGCCGCAAAACCATCGAAGGCCTCGTCATAGGCCGGATGCACGGCGACGAGCTGGCCCTGCAGATGGGTGGAAAGCTCGGTCACCTCGACGCCGTTATCGCGGGCCTTTCCGGCAAACTCGTCGCAATAGGTCTTCGAGGTCGCTGCCTTCTGAAGATCGATCACCCGCGCGTCCCAGCTCGGGACCTGCACGCCTTTGTAGCCGCAGTCCGCCGCCCATTTGGTGATCGCATCCCAGGAATTGAACGGTGCCGCATCGCCGGCAAACTGCGCAAGAAAGAGCCCTGGCCCCTTGATCGTCTTCATCTCTCGTCTCCTCCGTTGGAAAATGTGCCGGGCAATCGAAAGGCGCCGGCGATGCCCGCCTGGGGCTCAAGACGACACGACCTGTGATTTCAGGTGATCGTTGTGGGATGGCAGCCCGCGCCGACCGCGGGCCGCCTTTCAGTCAAGCCTGGATCAGAACGGCGAATCCGGGAAGTAGAAGTCCTTGGCATTGTCCTTGGTCACGAGCGTTGCATCGATCGTGTAGACGCCACGGACCGGAACCTGGCCGTAGAAGTTGGCCACGGTCATCTCAAGCGCAGTACCGACCATTGCCGGCGGGTAGAGCACGTCGACCGGGATCATCTTGTCGCCGTCCATGACCTTCTTGATCATTTCCTTCGAGCCGGCGCCGGCAACGACGTATTGGATGTCGGTGCGCTTCGCCTGCTCGATGGCCTGCAGCACGCCGACGGCCATGTCGTCGTCCTGGCACCAGACGACGTCGATCTTCGGGTACTTCGTCAGGTAGTCCTGCATGACCTTGAAGGCATCGTCGCGGTTCCAGTTGCCGTACTGGCGGTCGAGAACCTTGACTTTCGAGCCTTCGATGCCCTTGTCGAAGCCGTCCTGGCGCTGCTGGTCGATCGGGATCGGCAGGCCGCGGATGACGACGACTTCGGCTTCCGGCGTCGTGGCCTTGATATATTCGCCCGCGACCTGGCCGAGCGCCGGGTTGTTGCCGGCGACGTAGAGATCGCGCACGGAGTTGTCGTTGACGCTCGGCGCACGGTCGACGAGCGCGACGAAGGTTCCCTTGCCCTTTACTTCCTTGATTGCGTTGACCAGCGGATCCGGATCGGTCGGCAGGATGACGAGAGCGTCGATGCCCTGTGTCTCGAGGTCCTGCACGGCGTTGGCCTGGCTTGCCGGATCGGGTGAGGTCTTGACGATGACGTTCAGGCCCGGATTGCGTTCCATCAGGATCTTGGCGACGCGCTCGGCATGGAAGACCACGCCGGCCGTCCAGCCATGATCGGCAGCCGGGATCGAGACGCCGATCGTCACTTTCTTTTCTTCCTGCGCGTGCGACACGCCAGCGAGTGCGGTCATGGCCGCGAGGGTCAGGCCGAATAGCTTATTACGCATTAAGTTCCTCCCAAATATCAGGTCAGCCTGTTTGAGGCCGGGAGACCTGTGGACCCGGCCGTCTCACGATTTCCGAACCAGCGAGCGCTGGACGAGCATCGCAATGATGATGATCGCACCCTGGATGGCGCCGATCAGGTATTCACTGATGAAGTTGGAGAGCAGCATGATGTTGCCGACCAGTTCGAGGATGAACGCACCACAGATCGTGCCCCAGACGCGACCCGCGCCGCCTTTGAGCGCGGTGCCGCCGACGACAACGGCGGTGATTGCCTGTAGTTCCCAGAGAATGCCAGTCGTTGCCGACGTCGAGCCGAGGCGCGGCACATAGAGGAGGACGGCGGCTGCCACGCAGAGCCCCTGGATCACGAAGGCGACGGTGCGGACGCGGTTGACGGAAATGCCGGAGTAACGCGCAACGTCACGATTGGAGCCGACGGCGACGACGTGGCGACCGTAGCGCGTGCGATAGAGGATGAAGGCCGCCACGGCCGTCACCGCGAGGATGACGACGATCGGTACCGGCAGGCCGAAGATCGTGCCGAAATAGGCGGGACGATAGATTTCCTGGAGCTCTGGCTCCTTAAGCGTGATCGCGCCGCCCTGCGACAACCAGGTCGTCAGTCCCCTATAGATGCCCATGGTGCCGAGCGTCGCGATGAAGGGTTCGATCTTGCCGACTGTGGTGATCAGACCATTGGCAAGACCACAGAGTGCGCCGGCGACAATAGTAAACAGGACCGCCGCCAGAAGCATGAGCACCGGATCGGCGATGACCCCGGAGTTCATGAACAGGATCATCAGACTGGCGATGAAGGCGACCATCGCCCCGACGGAGAGATCGAGATCGCCCGACGAAATCACGAAGGTCGCTCCGACCGCGATAATGGCGATGAAGGCGCTGCGGGTAGCGACGTTGGCGAGGTTGTTGATGCTGATGAAGTTGGGATTGACCAGCGCCCCTACCAGCAGCAGCAACGCCAGTGCGACGAATGGCGCCACGGCCCTCAGATCGATGTCGCGCCAGCTGCGGCGACGAATTGCGCCCTGACTGCCTTCCTCGTTTACGCTCATATCCAATTGAACCTCCGTCCCACCTGTCGGGAATCTTGTTGTTCTCGGCATCTGCGCAGGATGCGCCGCGGCCGCCTCAGGCCGCCGTCTTCCTCTTCAATCCTGCGGCGTAGCGCATGATCTCCTGCTCGGAGATCTCGTCCCCCTCGAGAATGCCGGCGATATGGCCTTCGCGCATGACCACCACGCGACTGCATAGGCCTATGACCTCGGGCATCTCCGATGAGACGACAATGATCGAGCGACCGTCCCGGGCGAGCGCCGAGATGAAGTGGTAGATCTGCTGCTTGGTGCCGACGTCGATGCCGCGGGTCGGCTCGTCGATGATGATGATACCAGGGTCGGTTTCCATTACCTTGGCGAGAAGCAGCTTCTGCTGGTTGCCACCGGACATGCGTCCGGCGACAATCTTGTCATCCCTGACGCGGATGTCGAAGCGGCGGCGCGCCTTGACCAGAGCCGCCTCCTCGCTTCCCGGATCGAGATAGCCGAGGCGGCTATGGCGACCGAGCGACTGCAGCGTCAGGTTCGCCATCATCCCGGCATTGAGCAACAGCCCCTTGGCTTTCCGGTCCTTGGTCATGTATGCGAGACCGGCCTTGTTGACCGCGTGCACGTCACCGGATGAAACCGGCTGGCCACGAACGAGAACCTCGCCGGACACACGCGGGCGCAATCCGACGATCGCCTCCATCAACTCCGTCCGACCCGAACCGATCATCCCGGAAAAACCGAGGATTTCGCCGCGGCGGACCTCGAAGCTTGCGTCCCTAACGTAGCCTGTTGAGACCGAACTGACGCGCAGCACGACCTCCTCGTCGAAGTCGGGTTCGCTTTTGGCGGGATAGAGGCTCGAAAGCTCACGGCCAACCATCAACTGGGCGATCGCCTCGCCGTCGAGGATGGAGGTCGGCGATGTCTTGATCCATTGGCCGTCGCGCAACACCGTCACGCGATCGGTGAGTTCCATGACCTCGTCGAGCTTGTGCGACACGAAGACGAAACTCGTTCCCTTGTCGCGCAGCTTGCGCACCAAGCGGAACAGAAAGTTCGTTTCTTCGCGAGAAAGGACGGCGGTCGGCTCGTCCATGAAGACGACACGCGCGTCACGGCTGATAGCCTTGGCAATCTCCACCATCTGCTTTTCGGCGATCGACAGCGAGCCGATCATCGCGTTCTCGTCGACATGGGAGCCGAGGAGATCGAGAACGCGGCGCGTTTCCGCGCGCATGAACTTGCGGTCGAGCACGCCGAACCTGGTCACTTCGCGGCCGAGAAACAGGCTCTCGGTGACGGTGAGATGTTCGGCCAGATTGAATTCCTGATGGATGATGACGATGCCGAGCGCTTCGGCCGCACCGTTTGCTGGGAGCTTCACCGACTGGCCGTCGAGCAGGATCTCGCCCGAGGTCGGTTGCTCGAAGCCGGACAATATCTTGACGAGCGTGGATTTGCCGGCGCCGTTCTCGCCCATCAGCGCGTGAATCTCGCCCTGGCGCAGCTCGAAATCGACGCTGAAAAGCACCTGCACGCCGCTGAAGGATTTACTGATGCGGCGCGCAGACAGCACGACGGGAGCCCCGTCGACAACCTCCGTGGTCATATTCCCCTCCCTGCGGCCTCCACCGCTTTTTCAATGATGTAAACCTTTACACTGCGCGATGTAAAGGTTTACATCTTGCTTGTAAGACAATTTTTTCGGCCTGCGCGTTTGACCGTCAGGCAAGTCTGTGTAGTGTCTCGCAACAAAGCCCGAGGCCAAGCGAGTGTCCGATTCCACCCCCGCAACCATCGAAGATGTCGCACGCATCGCCGAAGTGTCGATCGCGACAGTTTCGCGGGCCATTCACATGCCCGAGAAGGTTGCCAAGTCCACGCGGCTGAAGGTCAACCAGGCCATCGCGCTGACGGGCTACACCACCAATGCGATGGCGCGCAGCCTTAGGCTGGGGCGCTCGAACATGATACTCGTGGTCGCGCCCGATATCGGCGATCCGAACTTCTCCAGCATTCTGGTTGGCCTTGAAAATGAAGCGCGTGCCCATGGCTACGGCGTGCTGATCGGGCATACCCAGAATGATGCCCAACGCGGGTTGGAATATCTGAAATTCTTCAACTCGAACCAGGCGGCCGGCCTGATCCTGTTTACCGGCATTCTTCCTTTCGGCCATCAGGAGGTGACGCCGCGCCTGCCGCCGACCGTCGGTGTTTTCGAGCCCGTCTTCAACGGAGGCATTCCCTATGTCGGCGTCGACGACGTCGAGGGCGCGCGCAAGGCCGTTGATCTTCTCATTTCCGAAGGGCATCGGCGGATCGCATTCATCGGAGACTCCCATACGCGCCTTGCCTATGGCCGTCGTCGGTCGGGGTACGAGGCCGGACTTGCCGCGGCCGGCACCCCCCCGAACCGCCGCCTTATCCTCGAAGGCGACGGAACGGTGGAAAGCGGCAGGCTGGCGCTGGAGCAGCTCTTCATGCGCGACGACCTTCCGACCGCCTTCATGTGTGTCAACGATCAGACTGCTCTTGGTGTCGCGCTTGGCCTCAAAGCGCGCGGCTATGAGATACCGGATCAGTTTTCGGTCACCGGCTTCGATGACGTCCCGCAAGCCAGTTTCATGACCCCTTCCCTGACCACGATCCGCCAACCACGGACCGCGATCGGCAAGCACGCGATGGCACTGCTTCTAGAGATGCTTTCGGACCGCACCCCTTCAGAAACGGAGATCCTGCTGAGGCCCGACCTGGTGGTCCGCAACTCTGTTGGGCCGCCGCCGACACGGCGATGAAGGATTGGGCGCGACTGTCCGGTTACTCCGAGAGCAGCCACTTCGTTCCGAAATCTAGCTGATGATCCTGTTGCGCGCTTGCATGATGATCTCGCGCAGCCACCGGTGCATCGGCGAATGATGCGAGCGGTCATGCCATAGCATGTGGAAGACCATCTGCGGGAACTCGATCGGCGGCTGGCGCACGACGAGAGGCAGAAGCCCCGCAAAGTAGCTGGCAAAATGACGGCTGGTCGAGAAGATCAGGTCCGACTGCAGCAAGAGGTACGGTGCGGTCGTAAAATAGGAAAGCGCCACGGTGCGCGCCCGGCTGACCCGAAGGCTTGACAAGTGGGTTTCGACGACACCGCGATGGGCCATCGAATAGGCCACCGGCACGATATGGGCCGCCGCCAGGTAATCGGCTTCGCTGAATTCGCCCTGCGCTAGAGAATGGCTATCCCGCATCAGGCAAACGATGTCGTCCTGCAGGAGGATCGAGCGCTTGAGATAGGCGGGCGGAGACGGCCAGTTGCCGATGACGACATCGACGTCACCCCGGGCAAGCGCTCCCTCGAAGTCGAAGTCGGGACCGAGCGCCCGGATCACGAGGCTCGCATTCGGCGCCTTGCGCCTGATCTGATCGACAATTTCCGACAGGAACACCGGCGCCATGTAGTCCGGCGAGGCGATCGTGAAGCTGTGATTGCTTGATGGGGCGTCAAACGGCGCCGTGGCGTCGACCAAGCCGGTGAGATCGGCCAACAGGGCCTGAGCGCGTGGCAAAATCGCCAGAGCGCGCTCCGTCGGGACCATTCCGTCACGGCCGCGCACAAGCAGTTGGTCGGAAAAGATCTCGCGCAGCTTGCCAAGCGCCAGGCTGACCGCCGGTTGGGATTGCTCCAGCTTGACAGCGGCACGCGTCACACTGCCCTCGGCCATAAGCGCGCAGAACACCTTTAGGAGATGTGCGTCAACGGTATCTTCTTTCGACATCTGATTTTCAGAATAGCCAACAAAATCCGGCAGGGCGAGCCGGCCAATAGGTCAACACCACCTTTTATTCGTCTGGCTAATAATGGGTATTTGCCTGCCCGCGTTGACCAAATCGCCCCCACCGAGCACCGTTTGTCATAGGAAACACCCCGATGCGGCGGCTCAACTTCAGGGCAAGTCATGCTTGATATCGACGCGATCAACCAAATGGACTGCGACGCCTTCGTCGCCTACCTCGGTCCTGTCTTCGAGAATTCGCCTTGGGTCGCGCAGCGCAGCTGGCAGAAGCGGCCGTTCGCCGACGTCGAGGCATTGCATGGTGCGATGTTCGGCCAGATCCTGGCCCGTGACACGGCGTCCAAGGTCGAATTCCTGGGCGCGCATCCGGACCTTGCGGGCAAGGAGGCCAAGCAAGGCCGGATGACCGCGGAATCGACCGTCGAACAGGGAACGGCCGGGCTCGACAGCCTGGCGGGCCACGAGATGGCGCTGATCGACGATCTGAACCGCCGCTATCGCGCCCGGCACGGCTTTCCCTTCATCGTTTGCGTTCGCCACTACACCAAGGCCGGCATCTTTGCCGAGTTCAAGCATCGCATCGGACGGGAGACCGACGCCGAGCTTGCGGAAGCACTGCGGCAGATCGCCAACATCAGCCGCTATCGACTGGGCGCCCTCGTAAAAGAGGCGCAGGAGGTTATCACGCCGGCCGCATAGCGGCTGGTTCCTGAAATGGACTTATACGGGAGGTAGTCCACAATGGCATCGGCAGCACATGCGGGGAACAGAGGCGGCTCACCCGCCGCGAACCCCGAAAATCTCGAGTCGGTCTACCGCAAGGTGACATGGCGGCTCCTTCCCTTTCTGATGTTCCTGTGGATCCTGGCATGGATCGACCGGGTGAATGTCGGTTTCGCGAAGCTCACCATGCTGCAGGACCTGCAGTTCAGCGAAACCGTTTACGGTCTCGGTGCCGGCATCTTCTTCCTCGGCTATTTCTTCTTCGAGGTGCCGAGCAACATGTGGCTTGAACGGATCGGCGCCCGCGCCACGATCGCCCGCATCACCATCGGCTGGGGTATCATCTGCGTGCTGATGATGTTCGTCACCCAGCCCTGGCAGTTCTATACGCTGCGGTTCCTGCTCGGCGTGTTCGAGGCCGGCTTCTATCCCGGCATCATCCTCTACCTGACCTATTGGTATCCATCGCTGCGTCGCGCCAGGGCCTTCGGCCTCTTCATGTCGGCCTCGGCTCTTGCCGGCGTCATCGGCGGCCCGCTGGCAGGCACGATCATGACGCAGCTCGGCGGCGCCAACGGCTGGGCCGGCTGGCAATGGGTGTTCCTGCTCGAAGGCATCCCGTCGATATTCGCCGGCATCGCCACCATCTTCTATCTGACCGACAAGCCTGAAAAGGCGCATTGGCTGACCTCGGAGGAAAAGGCCCTGCTCATCCAGGACATCGAGCAGGACAAGAAGGCTCTCGGCCATCGTGAGCACAGCGTGCTCAAGGCGCTGAAGAACCCGACCGTATGGAAATTCATCGCCATCTATTTCTGCATCATCATGGCGAACTCGACGCTGACTTTCTTCGGCCCCTCCGTGGTACGCGAAATCGGCTTCTCCAGCCCTGCAACGGTCGGCTGGATCATGGCAGCCATCTATCTCGGCGGTGCGGCGGGCATGATCCTGAACGGCATTCATTCCGATCGTACTTCGGAGGTGCGCTACCACTGCGCCTTTGCAGCACTCGCAGGTGCCACCGGCCTGATGGCCCTGGGTTTTGTCCTGCCGGCCAGCGCTGCCCTGTCGCTCGCTGCCCTGGCGCTTGCGATCGTCGGCACCATGTCCGCAATCCCGGTCTTCTGGCAGATGCCGAACCATTGCCTGGCGGGTTCGGCTGCGGCGGTCGGTATCGCGCTCATCAACTCGGTGGCGAACCTCGCCGGCTTCGGCGCCCCCTACCTCATGGGCTACCTGAAGGACACGACCGGCGTCATGACCCACGGGCTGTGGCTGGTGGCTGCCGTCGAGGCGTTGACCTTCGTGCTGATCGTCGGTTTCGTCAGCAAGGTCAGCCGGCAAACGCAGCAGCCTGCGTAGAACAAATCCGACAAGACCTCGCGCGTTGCGGGTTCTGACCGGACGAGAAATGTATCGGATCATCGTGGCTTTGCTCGATGGTCCGATATTGCATCTGCGGCGTGCACAGCGCGTGAGAGGCCGACACGGCCAAGGATTTCGGCAGGCCCAATCTGCCTGCGGCCGGCAGGTCCGGTGCCCGGTCTCGACGGTAATTCTCAGATTTTTTCATATTTTTTCTGCGCAGTGGATGAGAACCCGCGCTCGCTCCGTATATGCGGGTATGGATTCGAAGAAAGGCGCCTTTGATATTATTGGGCAGTTGGCTGCGCTGCGGCGCTATGCCCGCTCGCTTGCGCGCAATTCGCCGGACGCCGAGGATCTCGTTCATGACGCTCTCCTGAGAGCCTACGAACGACGCTCGACTTTCCGGTCTGGAGCGAACCTTAGAAACTGGCTTTTCGCGATCGTTCGCAACACGCATATCGACCGCTTGCGATCCACGATCTCTCGTGGCCAGCGTGACGACCAGACGGCGCAGGAAGCCGGATCGTCTTACCCCGCCCACCAGGAGCACAGCGTGCGGCTGGCTCAGGTCCGCGAAGCGTTCATGCTGCTTCCGCAGGAGCAGCGCGAGGCCTTGCATCTCGTTGCCGTCGAGGACCTCTCCTATCAAGAGGCTGCCGACATACTCGACATTCCCGTCGGGACTTTGATGTCGCGCGTCTCCCGCGCAAGGGCGAGCCTGAGAGACTTCGAAAACGGAACGAAAAAGCCCAACCACCTGAGGCTTGTCGGAGGCGATAATGACTGACGTCGACACGATTATCGATACCGATCTCGATGCCTATGTGGACAATCAACTCGATGCGGCCGGTCGGCTTCGGGTTGAGACCTGGCTTGCCAGGAATCCTGATGCGGCCGCCCGTGTCATGGCCGATCTCGGAATGCGGACCACGCTCAAGCTGGCGATGACATCGGATGTCGTTGCCGGACGCCCCGAGACGCGCGAGGCGGCTCGCCGCCTTTCGTCGGGACTGGCGAATGCGCGCGTGTGGAACGCCCTGCAGAAGGTGGCGGCGGTCGGCTTGATGATTTCGGTAGGGTGGATTGCCCATTCGTCCGTCGGTCCGAGCGAAGTCAATGCCTCGGCCCATCCGCCGGCTTTCGTGGAATACGCTATCCGCGCGCATCAGACTTCGCTCGTCAGGGCGGGAATGCCGTCACAGCCGGAAGTGCAAACCTACGACCGGGACGACATTCGTGCCGCGACCGCCATCGTCATGCCGGAGCTTCCGAAGGACTGGAACGTCGTCGACGTCCAGGTATTCCCCTCGGATTTCGGGCCTAGCGTCGAGACGAGCGTCAAGACCGATGCAGGCACACTCATATCACTCTTCGCCGGCAGGCCGGGGCACTTCGCGGTCGAGCCCGTGAAGGACCTCAATCTTTCCAACGCCGAGGCTGCCTGGTGGCAGGTCGGCGAGGTCGCCTATGCCGTCGTCTCAACCACGCCGGGCATCGGCCTCAGCGATGAGGCCGAGCTTCTCAAGAACTCACTTTACTGAGGAAACCTTCATGCATTCGAACCAGAACCGCTTCGGCGGCATGAGCCAAGCTTCTGCCGCGGCCCTCGACGAAGGCCTTCGCCAGCACATGCAGCGCGTTTACAACTATATGGGCCTCGGCCTTGTCGTGACGGGACTTGTGGCCTTCATCGTCGGCACCACGCCGGCACTTTACGTGCCGATCTTCTCCACGCCGCTGAAATGGGTGGTGATGCTGGCTCCGCTCGCCTTCGTCTTCTTCTTCTCCTTCAAGATGCATTCGATGTCGGCGTCGTCAGCGCAGATGACCTTCTGGGCCTTCTGCGCCGTCATGGGTCTATCGCTGGCCTCCATCTTCCTGGTCTTCACCGGAGCCAGCATCGCCCGCACCTTCTTCATCGCCGCCACCATGTTCGGTGCGACGAGCCTCTACGGCTATGTAACGAAACGCGACCTGGCGAAATTCGGCTCGTTCCTGATCATGGGCCTGATCGGCGTGATGATCGCCTCGATCGTCAACATCTTCCTTGGTTCGAGCGCTCTTCAGTTTGCCGTCTCGGTGATCGGTATCGTCGTCTTCGTCGGCCTGACTGCCTGGGACACGCAGAACATCAAGGAACAGTATGCCGACAATTTCGACCAGGAATCCCAGCAGAAGCTCGCGGTTTTCGGTGCCCTGTCGCTCTATCTGAACTTCGTCAACATCTTCCAGCTGCTGCTCAACTTCACAGGTCAGCGTGAAGAGTAATACCCGCAGATAGCAAGGAACATATCTCATGGATCGCAACGACCAGCAGGCCATTGACGGCCTGTTCTCTAAGCTCGCCCATGTCGAGCGCCAGTCTGGCCCGCGCGACGCTCAATCCGACCGCTTCATCCAGGAACGGATCAGCGCGCAGCCGGGTGCACCCTATTACATGGCACAGACCATCGTCGTGCAGGAGCAGGCGCTGGAGGCGGCTCAACGCCGCATCGAGGAACTGGAGGCGCAGACCGCGCAGAGCCAACAGCGCGGCGGCTTCTTCTCCTCGATGTTCGGCAGCAACGCCGCCCCTCAGCGCCAGGCGCCGAAACAGCCCGGATATGGCCGTGCCGCACCCAGCTCGCCATGGGGCAACCAGAACCAGGCCTACGGCCAGCCGATGCAACAGCGTGCCGGCAGCGGCTTCCTCGCCGGCGCAGCGCAGACCGCAATGGGCGTCGCCGGCGGCGTTCTGCTCGGCAACGCGATCGCAGGCATGTTCGGCGGAATCGAGACTCAGGCTGCTCAGCCCAGCGCCACGGCTGCGGAGCCGGAAGAGCCTGCGGACGATATGGATTTCGGCGGCGACGAAGACATTTGACGCCGCTTTCGGCTTCCGGGGACCATCCCCCTCCCCCGGAAGCCGGCCCACTCAGAGACAACCTTTTCTCATGACCCCACCTGCGCCCAAGCTACAGCCTACCCCCTGTCCGGTTCCGATGACCCTCCATCTTCCCGGATGTGGAGAATGCGCAGATCTCGGCTTGCTGTCTGCCTAACTTTCCCTGAGATGGCCGCAACATCGATAAGGTCACGATCAGGGCGCTACACATGGTTACTTGAGCATGGCAACCTGCCGATGTTCAGCAACGGTCAACGCTGCCCTTCGTCCGGGAATGCCGAAGAGTAACGCCGGCGTCGCCCGGGGGCCGCTCGCAGCGTTGCTTCGAGATGAGAGGCTCGGCAAGCCTGTGGATGATCGCGCCCGTGGGCCGGCAAGCGGAGCTTGAGGCCAGCGCTTGCGCTTCAGAACGATCGCGGCGCTGGATCCATTAGTTTCACGCTGCCGGAGGTGACCTGGTAGATCGCGCAGGTTCGCTCGACGGAACCACTCTTTTCGAAGCGGAAGGCTGCGGCCGCGCCGATGAAGCCGTTTGGAGACCGAAGGCTCTCCTGCGTGATGGCGGTTTCGCCCTGGCTGCGCACCAGGCCGGCGGCAAGCGCGATCACGTCGAAGCCATAGGCCGCATCCGTGCCTGCGGCCCGCTCGTATCGATCGAGATAGCGCGAGGTCATCCGGGAACCATTTTCAGGACCAAACAGACAGAGAAAGCTGCCCGCGAGCTCGGGGCGCTTGTAAGCGGCATTTGCCCAGCCAGAACTTCCGACGACCATCGCGTTCGGTTTCAGATAGCCGTTGGCCTTCAGTTGCGACAGAGCGCCGACATCCGGATCTCCCGATCCGACCAGGAGCACGCCATCGGTGTCTTTCAATGTGGTCTTGGAGGCCGCGTCGCCGGTGAATGCCGTGGTCCCCGTCACGGCGACGAGCGCCGGTTTGATGCCATAGCCGGCAAGTCCGCGATCGAGCCTTTGCCGCTCGGCGGCGGAGACGTCGCCCGGCAAGAGCACGACGAGCCGCTTGCGCCCGGACGCCACCGCATAGGACGCGCCCTCGACGGCGCTGTCGATGCGGTCGGACACGAAAGCGAAAGTGCCGGCCGGCCGCTCGGCGCCGTTGCCCCGCAGTACCAAGAGCGGCGCACGGGAAGAGCCGAGACCCTGGCGCACGGTGCTGACAGGCACGTCGGCGACCGACAGCGCGACGAGCGCGACGTTCTGGCTGGCAAGCCGCTTCGCCGCCTCTTGAATCTGCTGTGGCGAACCGTCGGTATTTTCGACTAGCACCGAGAGCTGGCCGCCACCCACCTCGTCGATGGCGAGCGACGCGCCGTCCCGGATATCGCGTTCGCGTACCGTTTCGCCTGACGGCGCCATCAACGCCGTGATGAGCGCGATCCGCGTTGCGCCCCCGCCGAAGGTTTCCTGCGGCTTTACCGCATGTTCGGCCGCGCGCCGCGCATGCCTCGCCTGCGGCGATTCCACGTCGAGAACGTCCTGGGGCGTGGGGGCGCCCTGACAGCCCGCAAGCGTACCGAGTGCGAGGACACCAAGGGCTAGCCACTGCCGACAGGACGACAGCCGCCTTGTCGGTGAAACGACAGCATCGGACATGACGATCAATCCGCCTGTCTCAATTCATGAAATTCCGCATCTTGGAATAGAAGCAATCGCACTTGGCGATGTAGTCCTCGTCGCGCCAGTTGGACTGCAGGTAGCCATAGGCCTTGCCGCAGGCAACCTTGGTCTCGGACGCCCAGACGAAAGTAGGCCGCGTCGAGGAGATCCAGTGCGGATCGTCGGCGACCGCGATTGCCTCGTCCATGCGCGACACGACCTCCTTGGTCAATGTCGCGACATCCTGGTCAACGGTGAGCGAGGATTGGCTGGCTTCAGCGCACTGCCGCGCGGCTGGCGCGTAGTCGACGATGAGATCGGCCGCGAAACCTGAAACGGGCATAAGAGCGACCATCGCCCCCACCAGCATGCTTCTGATCATGAAAAGATTCCCCCTGGAAAATGCGGTCCCCGGATGATTACCGAGAACCGCCGTACTGTCGAGATCGACGTAGCGTTTATGAAACGTCCTGTGTCTTCGGCGCACCGTTTTCGGTGAACAGGATCTTCACCACCTCGGTCGAAACCTGGAAGTCTTCCAGCACCGCGACCGTGTGCCAGGCGGAAGCATTGCCAGCGCTGCCATCAGTATCGACCTGTAGATTGGCGTTCAGTCCGTCCTGGACCACCTGGACGAAGTTGCCGTCGAGGTTCGTTCCCGTGGGCAGATTGCCAAGCAGAGCCGTCAGATCGACTGTATCGCCTTCGGCGTAGTTGTAGTCGGTGATGACGTCATCAATGCCGGGGAGTAAGGAGTCTGCGTCGATCACGAACGTGTCAACTCCTGCGCCACCGCTAATATGGTCGGAGCCGGTCCCACCATAAAGGATGTCATCGCCCCCATTACCATAAAGAAAATCGGTTCCGGCATTCCCATCGAGCGCGTTGTCAGATGAATTCCCGTTAAGTGTGTCGTCTAAATCCGAACCGATAATGTGCGGATTTGGTGACGTAGCGGTTGCAGTTTGCCCACTAGCAGCAAGCGAATAGTCTTGAATGCCCTGCCCCGCCGCCGTGAGTGTGACGTCTATGCTACTCGACGCCCTATCCCCGTCACCATCGACGACTTCGATCGGCACGTCAAAGGAGACTGGCTTGGTGGTTGGTACGGCAGCGCCGAATTGACCAAGTTTGAAGGGGTCCCCCGCAGCCCAAGTATATTCGACGCTATTGTAGCCGTTCGCAGTAAAGATACCAATCTGTGTTGACTGGCTATTGTCTCCGTACACGTTCCCGACGCTGACCGAACCGTCGAGATTTTCGCTAACCGTGAACGTGTGTCCGCCGACGGTGATCGTGTAGGTCTGCTGGAGTGCGGGTGTCAGGTCAACGATTTGGCTCGAGCCGTTGTAAGCTATGACAACGGCCGTGACAGCATCTTTACTGCCGTTACCTACTATCGTGTCACCGTCCGGGTCGTCAAATGCGGTAATCTTGACCGTGCTGCCATCTGAGATGAAGCTAGCGGTTGACCCGTTGACCGTGTAGTGAGCATCGAAAACATGGTCGCGCTTCAACAGAACATCGTAGTCGCCACCACCAGTGCCGCTTGGATCTCCCCTAAGGTCAGTCACGAAATCAATTCGGAATGTCTCGCCATTACCGACGCTTCCTCCCCCACTGACACCCCCAGAGTTGGCCGAGGTGTTGATGGTACCAGCCGGAAGACCGTTGATCGCGGGCGTGAGCAGCAGATCCGGGCTGTTATTGTCAATTGGATGCGAGACGGTCTCGCCTGCAGCGATGAAACCGGCCCACGGAGCGTTGCCACCAACGAAATCGTAACTGCTGCCACTGAATGAAACATTTGTGGTGCTGTCAACTTTCCCGTTCATGTCGACTGAATAAGTGGCATTGGTGGGATTGAGATTGATAACGAAGATTGAAGTCGCACCGGCGAAGCCCGTGAGGGTGAGCCCGTCTGGAGAGACGTGATACACAATCGGAACGCCATTAGCCGTTAGGCCGCTAGCTTGGCTTCCAAGTGAACTGGGGAACCGCACAGTACCAGCGCCGTCAGCGCCATAGTTGTTGTTGAGCGTTCCGTCCTGATCCAGTTCAAAGATAACGGGACTTCCTGCCGCATTGGTGACGATCGCGTGGTCGGGTAAGACGGCCAAAGGCGCATCGTCATTGAAGGCGACAGTCAGTGTGCCATTGGCAACCGAGTTGTCTGCGTCGGTGACGGTGTAGCCGAGRCCGACCGAGACATTGTCCTCGCCRTTCGGGCCGGCCGTATGCAGCACGTTATCCTTGAGCTCGACCGTATAGGCACCTGTAGCCGACCGTGAACAGCACGCCGCGCGGGCCCGTTGCCGTCAGCGTGTTGCCGCTCCAGCTGTAGTTTACCGTCTCCTGTCCGATCGTACCGCTCGTGCCATGCAAACCGGCAAACGAGAAGCCGTTCGTGCCCGCACCGTCACCACCGACAGCGCCRCCGAGCGTGCCGGAGAAGRTCGCTGCACCGGCAACCGGAGCCGGGTTGGCGCCAGCCAGACCGTCATCGTCGACATTCGCAGACGCCACGCCGCCCGTCGGCGTGTTGGCATCCGTYACCGAGAAGCCRAAGTTTGCCGTCGACGTRTCRCCGTCRCCGTCCGTCACCGTGTAGGTACCGTTGACCGGCAGAGATGCTCCGACCGTCGGAGCATCCGCCTGGAACTCGTAGCTGCCGTCGGCCTTGACCCGGATCGAGCCYGCRCCGACRTCGATCCATGCGGACCAACCGGTGACNNGCATCGAAAGCACCGACCGRRGYGCCRTTGATCTGYGTCAGCGTTGCKCCATCCGCRCCAGMYGCAAAGTCGAACGWGCCRCTGATCGTCGTGCCTTCCGAGACGTTCCCACCGGCTTCGCTCGACGCCAAAGGTACGTCGTCGGAGACGGAGACCGAGACAGTGCCTTCGGCCGTATCGCCATCGGTATCGGCAGCGATCACCTTGACCGAGCCGAGGCTCGCAAGGTCGTCGGCGTTGATGCCGGGGTGGCTGGCATAGTTATCGTTCAGGGTCGCCGTCACCGTCGCGCTGTCGCCGTTGCGCACCAGGTCGAGGGTGACGATCGCAACACCACCGGCACGGCCGATAATCTGCGTGTCTGAGACGCGATCCCAGGTCAGTGCCCCGGTCAGGCCGCTGGTGTTGCCGAACGCGATCGTCGCGATCGCATCCGAACCGGCCGTAAAGCCGATCGTGCCGCTGCTCGTGTCCGAACCGGCCGGCGTCGAGCCGTCCGCAAGGTTCTGGTCGTCAAGCGTCAGCGAGGCGGAGGCGGCAAGCGGATCGACCGCCGGGCCAGCACCATCCGTCACCGTGATCGTCTGGCTGTCGCTCGTCGTGTCACCGTCGGCATCCGTGGCCGACAGCGAGAAGGTGACATTGACGCCACCAGCATTGTTGAGGTTGCTGGCCGCATCGAACGACCAGGTCTTGTCGGCATTGACCGTCAGCGTGCCTTCGGCAAGCGTGAACACCACCGACTGACCTGCCGTCAGCGCCAGGGTGTGGGTGGTGTTGCCGACCGTGACGTCCACGGTGCTGACACCGTCAGCGCCGGCCGAAAGCGTCCAGTTGCCGGCAAGCGCCTGGCCCTCGACCACGTTGGACGAGGCCGGATCCGTGATGCCGATTACCGGAACGTCGTCGGAGACCGACACGTTCACCGCGCCCTCGGCCGTGTCGCCGTCCGTGTCGGAGGCGATCACCTTGACCGAGCCGAGGCTCGCAAGGTCGTCAGCGTTGATGCCGGGGTGGCTGGCGTAGTTGTCGTTCAGCGTCGCCGTCACCGTGGCGCTGTCGCCGCTGCGCACGAGGTCGAGCGTGACGATCGCAACGCCGCCGGCGCGGCCGACGATCTGCGTGTCGGAGACGCGATCCCAGGTCAGCGCCCCGGTCAGGCCGCTGGTGTCGCCGAACGCGATCGTCGCGATCGCATCCGAACCGGCCGCAAAGCCGATCGTGCCGGCGCTCGTGTTCGAACCCGGCGTCGAGCCGTCCGCAAGGGTCTGGTCGTCGAGTGTCAGCGATGCGGTTCCCGCCTCCGCTTCGATCGACGGACCACTACCATCGGTGACGGTGATTGTCTGGCTGTCGCTCGTCGTGTCACCGTCGGGGTCCGTGGCCGACAGCGAGAAGGTGACGTTGACGCCACCGGCATTGTTGAGGTTGCTGGCCGCAGCGAACGACCAGGTCTTGTCAGCATTGACCGTCAGTGTGCCTTCGGAAAGCGCGAACACCACCGACTGACCTGCCGTCAGCGCCAGGGTCTGGGTGGTGTTGCCGACCGTGACATTCACGGTGCTGACACCGTCAGCGCCAGTCGAAAGCGTCCAGTTGCCGGCAAGCGCCTGGCCCTCGACCACGTTGGACGAGGCCGGATCCGTGACAGCGCCAGTCGAAAGCGTCCAGTTGCCGGCAAGCGCCTGGCCCTCGACCACGTTGGACGAGGCCGGATCCGTGATGCCGATCGAGGGAACGTCGTCGGAGACCGACACGTTCACCGTGCCCTCGGCCGTGTCGCCATCCGTGTCGGAGGCGATCACCTTGACCGAGCCGAGGCTCGCAAGGTCGTCGGCGTTGATGCCGGGATGGCTGGCGTAGTTGTCGTTCAGCGTCGCCGTCACCGTGGCGCTGTCGCCGTTGCGCACCAGGTCAAGCGTGACGATCGCCACGCCGCCGGCGCGGCCGATAATCTGCGTGTCGGAGACGCGATCCCAGGTCAGTGCCCCGGTCAGGCCGCTGGTGTCGCCGAACGCGATCGTCGCGATCGCATCCGTACCGGCCGCAAAGCCGATCGTGCCGGCGCTCGTGTTTGAACCCGGCGTCGAGCCGTCCGCAAGGGTCTGGTCGTCGAGCGTCAGCGATGCGGAGGCCGCAAGCGGATCGACCGTCGGGCCAGCACCGTCGGTGATGCTGATCGTCTGGCTGTCGCTCGTCGTGTCACCGTCGGCATCCGCGGCCGACAGCGAGAAGGTGACGTTGACGCCACCGGCATTGTTGAGGTTGCTGGCCGCAGCGAACGACCAGGTCTTGTCGGCATTGACCGTCAGTGTGCCTTCGGCAAGCGCGAACACCACCGACTGACCTGCCGTCAGCGCCAGGGTCTGGGTGGTGTTGCCGACCGTGACATTCACGGTGCTGACACCGTCAGCGCCAGTCGAAAGCGTCCAGTTGCCGGCAAGCGCCTGGCCCTCGACCACGTTGGACGAGGCCGGATCCGTGATGCCGATCGAGGGAACGTCGTCGACGATATCCACGCGCAGCGTCGCCGTACCGATCGCGCCGTCAACGTCGGTGACCCTCAGATTGAAGGTATCCCGGTCCTGCTCGACATTTGCGCCCGGGCCGGAGCCAGTAACGGGGCTCGTCAGTTCATAGGTATACTGCGCCGCGCCAGTGGCGGGGTTGTACGCGGTGATGGTCAGCACGCCGAACAGGCCCACGACCGATTGGCCGACGAGTCCGCCGATTGTGAAAGTCTGGCCGTTGATCGTCAGGCTGGCGACATCGCCCAGGCCGTCCGGATCGGAGATCGTGAAGATGCCATTGACCGAAGCGCTGCCATCGCCTGCGCGCGATCCGCTGGCGAGGCCAGCTTCGTCGACCTGCCGGTCGCTCACGAGGATACCGCTGGGATCGCTGCTGCCGCCATCGGGGATGATCGACGGGTTGTCATTTGGGTCAAGCGTAAAGGGAAGAAGCTCGGTCGCCTCGAGGGTCGGAAATTCCAGGGCGGTCGGCGGCAACAGACCGATAACCGGTCCGGCCTGGCCAATGTCCGCGTTGGCGTCACCAAAACCGCCGCCGCTGCTCTGGTTCGAGACGACGCTGATGCTGCCATCCGGACCCGCTGCAACGTTGATGCCGTTTTCGCCGAGCACGGCCACCAGGGTTTCGCGCGGGATTTCAGCATCGCCGATGACGAAGGTCGGAACCTTTAATGCGGCGTTGTGAATGGTGATCGTCGAGCCGTCCGGCTGTTCCAAAACGATATCGGTACCGACGACCTTGATTTTCTCGATCGACGCGCCTGCGGGCAGGTGCACCACGTTCGAAGCATCGGCTGTGACCGTCGCGGGCATGGGCGGCGTCTGTGGCGCTGTCTCGGCGCCTTTCACCGGCGCTCCGGTTGCCGGGTCGACGAGCTGGGGTTCTCCCTCTGCTCCCGTCGCCGCCTGCGCCACCAGTCGGTCAGCCTTGCCATCCGGCGCGTTGCGGAACTCGATTGCCTCTGCCTGCGTAGCGGCGGCTTCGTTCGAAATTGTGGTGCCTTCGGTTGCCATAGAAATACCCCTCGACCTTTGCGAGCAAGAAAACACCAAGCTTTTTGGAGCGCAATCGGGGGCTGAGGGATTAGCGAAAAACAGCATAATATATTATGTTAATACCCAAAATTGGTGAGCTTAGTACAAATTTAGTATTTCTGGTCATTGGTCCATAACCATCTTCCGCGCGGGCACGGCGACTCGAAAGAGTGGCCCCGAAATCGTGCTCGGCGACACCTAAGCCCTTCCATTGGTTCGACGTGCAGGCTTATCGCTTAGGGAACCTCAAGAAGAACTGCGAAACAAACGGTCGCGGTTTGCAATCCACGCGACATGCCGCCAATGACGATGTTATTGGTGTGTCTACAAGGTGGGCTGGCGACCTGATCCGAAAGAATACACAAGTATAAAATTTGAATAAAATTTTACACAAAACGTATTGTTCCGAAGCACACTAAATAATACATACCGCTTTACCGGCATTTTTCTTTTCATTCGTACAGTGTCCTCACGAAACCGAGAGACACGGCAATGAACAAGAACAGCTGGATGCACTGCGGAAAATACCTGAAGACTTCGGTGTTCGCGATCGGCCTGGTGTCGCTATCTGCGACATCATCCGTTCAGGCGGGCCAGTCCGGTATGCTCCACGCTGGTCTCTTCCAGCAGCTGCTGAGCATGGCAAGCCCCCTGGCAGCCGTCGCCACGGAGACGATCAACACCTTGTCGAAGCAGGCTTCCGAGGCTCTGAAGAGCCGGCAGGTGCAGAAGGTGGCGGTGACTGCGCGCCCGAGCCTCGGCGGCCAGGCAGCGGCAGAGTCGGAACCCTCCGCCGTGTTCCATTCGGTCGCCTTCCGCGTCTCTTCAATCCCAGTGGCGCGCAAATGGAAGACCGTATATCCGGCAGTCGTGGCGGCGGACTTCAACGGCTGCGCACAGGAGAGTGGTTGTGCCGCCCGCGGCATTCTCGGCAAGGCGATCGAAAACGCCAACGGTCTTGCATTCCGCCAGAAAATCAGCGGCATCAACCGCACGGTGAACCGGATCGTGCGCTACCAGCCGGACGCGGAGAACTACGGCTCCAAGGACTACTGGGCAAAGCCGGATGAAATTCTTGCCCGCGGCAAGGGTGACTGCGAAGACTATGCCATCCTGAAGATGGCTGCCTTGAAGGCGGCCGGTCTGCCGTCAGAGGCCATGTCGATCGTTGTACTTCGCGATGTCCGGCGCAACCTCTATCACGCGGTGCTCGCAATCACGACGAGCCAGGGCCACTTCATTCTCGACAACCTGAGTGACGAGGTGAAGCTTGACCGCGCGCTTCCGAGCTATCAGGCGCTCTTTTCGGTCAGCGCCGATCGCTCCTGGATCCATGGCATTAAAACGACCGGTGATAAGGTTGCGTCTGCCGCACCTCTCGCGGATGTCATGCCCGGCGAGGGCATTGCGGTTCGCTGAATGTCGGCTCCAACGTCGATGCCTTCCCTAAGCAGGCTATGAATGCCGCCCAGCCGTCATCGCGGCAGGCAGCACTTCCGAGCGCTCAGGCCAGGATGAAGCCGATGATTACATCCTGGTCGGCCAGCGGGGCCAGTGCGGCGTTGAGTTTGCCGCGCGTCACCTGCCCCTGCACGCCGATGGTGAAGCCCGCGGGCTGCGGCTCGCCTGGAGCTGCCTTCAAACGACGGACAAGATCGACGAACTGAACATCGAATGCGAGCCTCAAGCCGCGCGCCGGCTGCGGTTGCTGCGACCGCAGCACCCGCGACTGGACGAAGGAGAGGAACGCGGGGTTGAAGGCGACGATGTTCTTGTTTCCCGTGAGGGCAAAGGCAGGCGTTGGGCTGGCGCGCACCTGACCGGCGACGATCGCCAGATTGCTGCGTTGCCTCGCACCGATAAGCTGGTCGCGCATGTAGCGCGTGGCGACATAGCGCAGTCGCGCCGTCAAATTCCCCTCGCCTTCAAGCTCTCGTTCACAAGCTGCAACGATATCCGCAAGTCTTCGTCCCTGCCGCGCGGCAAGCTCGCCAAGACACTGCCAATAGATTTCCTCGAGCTTGATCCCGCGGCGCTGACCGCCAACGGTGACGACGCGGAACCGCAGCGCGCTCAGGTCCTCATCGGACGGTGGAGGCTGCGTTTCGTTCATTCATCAGCGCTCCCGCAGGGCTTCCTCACGCGCCTTGTTGATCGGCTTCATCAGATAGGCAAGGATCGTCTTCTTGCCCGTCATGATATCGACCGAAGCGATCATGCCCGGCATGATGGCGTATTCCCGCCCGTCCTTCACCAGCGCAGCCGTGTCGGTTTTAACGCGCACGAGATAATAGGTCTCGCCATTGTTCTGGTCGACGAGACTGTCGGCGCTGACGGTTTCGACGATGCCGCCGAGGCCGCCATAAATCGAGAAGTCATAGGCGGAGACCTTGATCAAGGCCGGTTGGCCCGGACGCACGAAGGCGACGTCGCGCGGCGAAAGCCGCGCCTCGACGAGCAGCGTCTCCGACGTCGGCACGACGCCGCCGATCACTGCGCCCGGCGTCACATAGGCACCGACCGTGTTGACATCCAACGTATTGATGATGCCGTCGACCGGGGAACGGATGTCGGTGTTGGCGACCCGGCTGGTCGCCCCGCGGATCGTTTCGTCGATCACGGAAAGCTGCGAGAGGGCCTCCGTTTTTTCGGCCAGGGCCTCCTGCTTCAGTTGCAGGGAGAGTTCGGTGACCTGCAGCGACGCCTCCTCGAGCGCCGCCTCCAGCTTGCCGACCGATTGCTTCCAGAGGGCGAGCTGTCCCCGGGTGTCGGTCAATTCCTTTTCGACCCGCAGCAGCTCCGTTTGAGCGATGAGCTTGCGTTTGGCCATCGGCTCGATAAGTCCCTGTTCCCGTTCCGTGACCTGCAGGCTCTCGGTCAGCCGGGTGATGTTGGCTTGCGCCTCCGCCAGTTCCTTCTGACGCTGGCCCTCGCGCGCCTGCATGACCGACAGCTTGTTATTGAAGTTTCCAGCCTTCGCCTGGAGCAGTTGCTCCTCGTTGGCGCAGATAGCCGGTGCGACCTTGGCGATATTCTCGGGGCAATTGTACTTGGCGTCGTAGGCCCCACTCTCTTCGAGTTCCAGCCGCGCTATCTGCGCGCGTAGCGACCGCGCCTTTGCTTCGAGCTCGCCAAGCGAGGAGCCGCTGGCCGTATCGTCGAGCCGCAGGATCAGATCGCCGCGACGGACGACCTGCCCGAGCTGCACGGCGATCTCGCGCACGATGCCGGGCTCGCTCGACTGGATGATCTGCGTCTTCGAGACGGGAATGACCTTGCCTTCACCACGTGCGATTTCGTCCACTTCGGCAATCGCCGCCCAGGCGACGAAACAACTGATCAGCAGGCCAATGACAAGCAGTCCGGCGCGAGCGGCGAGCGGCGGTTTCTCAGTCATGCTGTCCCCTCCCGCCGCTTGCGGACAGGCATTGCTTCGTCGTCATGTCGAGAGCGTGGATCATAGCGCCGCCCCCTCGGCCGGTCCGGCAGGACCGGAGCGTCGTTGCAACTGTTCGATGACCGCGGCCTTCGGGCCATCGGCGACGAGGCGCCCGCGGTCGAGAACAAGCAGGCGATCGACGAGGCTCAGCATGCTGTGACGGTGCGTGGAGATCAAAAGGGTGACATCGCTGCTGAACACATTGGAGAGCTTATTGATCAGCTCACGCTCGCTGGCGAGATCCATTGCCCCGGAAGGCTCGTCCAGGAACACCACCTTCGGCTTGCGCAACAACAGCCGGGCAATGGCGACCGCCTGGCGCTGCCCGCCCGAAAGCTGGGAACCGCGCTCACCGACCGGCATGTCATAGCCACGCGGATGATGGGAGACGAAGTCGTCGACGCCGGCAAGCCGCGCTGCCGCGACCACCTCTTCATCGCTGGCTGTCGGGTTCGCCATCAGCAGGTTTTCCTTGATGGTGCCGGAAAACAGGTCGGAATTCTGCGACACGAAGGAGACGGCCGAGCGGACGACGGAGGGATGCAACTGCCGGATATCGACGCCATCGAGCAGAATACGGCCGGCGCTGGGCGCGTAGAGACCTGCGAGAAGCCGGCCGAGCGTGGTCTTTCCCGAACCGATACGGCCAATGATGCCAACACGCTCGCCCGCCTTGATCGTAACGTTCATGCCGCTGACCACTTTGTAGTCGGTCCCCGGATAGGCGAAATCGAGATTGGTGAAAGTGATGCTGCCGTTGCGGATCTCGCGGTTGACGAAACCGATCGTGTCCGGCCGATCCTCCGGCTGCTCCATCACCGCATTCAGGATGCGCAGCGACAAAATCGCCTGACGCAGCCGTGCCAGCGTCATCGCAATCTGCCCCAGCGGCGCGACGGCGCGGCCGGAAAGCATGCTGGCCGCAATGATCGCGCCCGAGGAGATGTTGCCTTCAGTGAATTCGTAAGCGCCGGCGACGACAATGCAGACCGTCACCAATTGCTGCACGAATTGCGTCGCGTGCGAGGCCCAGGAGGAGATCTCCTTGATTTGCTCGGCCGTGTTCGAAGAGTGCTTGGCCAGTTCGTTCCAGCGGCGCAAAAGCTGCTTTTCCGAATGCAGCGTCTTCACCGTCTCGATGGCGCTGATCGTCTCTACCAATAGCGCCTGGCGCTGGGCCGATTCGTTCGAGGCGGCGGCGACGCGGTTGCCGATCTTGTACTGCGCGACATAGCCGATCAACACGCTCAAGAGGAACGCGACCGCCGGGATGAGCGCGATCCAGCCTGCGACCGCGTAGACCGCTGCGATGAAAACAAAGACGAAAAGGCTGTCGATGAGGGTGCTGAGCGTATTCGAGGTGAAGAACTCGCGAACGAATTCATACTGCATCGCTCGGTTGGCGTATTCGCCTGTCGAAGGTGGCCGCGATGCCATCGTCGCATGCAGTATCTTCTCGAACAGCATGTAGGAGAGCTTCAGGTCAGCCTTCCGTCCGGCAAAGTCGATCAGCGCGGCACGAACCGTCTTGAGCAGGAAGTCGAACAGAATGGCGGTGCTGATGCCGAGCGCCAGCACCCAAAGTGTCGCCATCGCCTTGTTCGGCAGAATCCGGTCATAGACGTTCATCGTAAAGAGCGGTGCGGCCAGCGCCAGCACGTTGATGAAAAAGGCCGCGATCGCCACCTGCACATAGGCTTGCCAGAATGGCTTGACCGTGGCCGTCAGCCAATGCCGGCGGTCGATGTTACGGGCCTCACCGACGCCGCGGCCGGACGCCGTATTGAGATAGGTGGCTGAGAAGGACAAGGCATAGGCGAGACCGCCGAGCTGCAACTCAGACAGTTTCACCGCCGCTTCGCCGGGGGCAACTGCTCTGTTCGAAAGGTTCAACGTGCCGTCAGGCGCCTCTTCCAAAAGCGCCATGGCGCTGCCGTCACGAAAGACGAGCAGCAGCGGGTACACGAAATCACGATTGCTGATCGCGCGCCCGGAAACGATTTCCGTTTCCAGGCCGACCCGCTCCGCAATACGTGAGACGTCCTCGGCGCTCGGCAACCGCGCGTCAAAAGGAACGTCGGAATAAAGCACGCTGTCGGACGAGGGGCGGTTCAAGAAGATACAGATCTCCTTGAACGCCTCGGAAAAGCCAGTCAAAGACGGGCCGATCTGCACATGCCTGTCAATGCTTTGCACTACCACCGATTGTGTCCACCTTGACGAGGACTATCATTTCTGCCGGATCGGCGCCAACAAATCGAGCGGCAAGTCGTTCGTCTGGCGCGAAGGAACACGGCGATAGGTTTCCGTGGGCGGCGTATCCGGAACATTGAACTCGTTGCGGGCATAGGCTTCGGCCTGGGCCGGCGCCTTGATCTGCATCGTAGAAAGGAGCTGGCCGGTAGCCGCAAGCAAGCGGTACTCGGCAAACAGAGCGGCGTACTGCGAGGTTTTCGCGAGAACGCTGACATTGAAACGCGAATTCTGCGCGCCGAGCACGTCAAGCAACGAACGCTGCCCGACCTTGAGCTGTTCGCGATAGGACTCGACGAGCTGTACGTTCATCTGAGCCTGCGCGTTCAGCGTGCGGGAGATCTCGTACTGGCTGTTGCGGCGTTCCCAGGAAATGCGAACGGCTTCCTCGACCTCGCGATGTGCCTGGTGGAAGACCAGCCGCTGTTCGCTTGCGCGGCGCATCTGCTCCTGCTCGTTGGCGATATCAATGCCGCCACGATAGAGGTTCCACTTCGCCACGATCCGCGCCTGGGCATCCCAGCTGTTGCCGGTCGCGCCGTCGATATCGTTGCCGGTGCGCACACGCCCTTCGGCGAAGACTTCCGGAAGCATGTTCGAGCGTGCCGCTTTGACCTGCGAATCCGCAGCGCTGATGTCGGAATCGGCGGCCTTGATGCGCGGATTGCTGCCGCGGGCGATACCGATTGCCGTCTCGAGCGTCTTCGGCAGAACGCCGGCCACCGACTTCGGCATGGACGGCTTCGTGAGCGGCTGGCCAACCAGGCGGTTGAAGCTGATCTTGACGGTTTCGAGCGATTCCTCTGCTTCCTGCAGACGGGCCTTGGCCGACAACAGGCGTTCACTCGCCTGCTGGCGATCCGCATCGGTAAGGGCGCCACCTGAAATCAGCGAGCTGATATCCGACAGGATCGACTGGTGCACGCCGACGTTCTTGCGCGCTTCCGCAACGATCTGCTGCTGGAGAATATATTCGAAATATTCGCGGACGATCTGCAGACCGATCGTCTCGGACCGTTCGAGGACCCGGAAGGAGGCGCTGTCGACGCGCGCCGCCTGACGCTCCAGTTCGGCGCGACGACCACCGCCATCGAAGAGCTTCTGCGTAATGGTCAGCCCGACGTCGGAAGGATAGAGCGGATCGTTCTCAATGGAACCAAGGCGACGGGCTTCGTCCTCAAGATGTTGAACGCCCGTCGAAGCTTCCATGTCGACGCTCGGCAGATAGAGACCGCGCGCCTGCCGCAGTTCGAACTCGATTGCCTCGCGGTTCTCGATCGACTGCCCGATTTCCGGGTTCGATTCCATCGCGATCTGAAGCGCTTCCCTCAGCGTCATCGCTTCGGCCGCGCCACCTGCAAATACGGTTGACGCGAGCAGAATGGAAAAAAGTCCGCCCTTAAAAGTTTTCCCCACTTTCAATATTATCCCCCTCGCAATCCGTACGTCATGCTGGCGAATCCGAGCGTGCGTTACAACTGCCGAAATTTACCGATAGATAATACAGAGGTAATATAACGCGGCCACCAATTTTGGGGTGGTTCTATGGCGCCCCAAGCTTTCGCACGGCTATGTTGCAAAAATGGAACATTCGTGTGGCGAGAAGAGTAACCGTTAACCTATTGAAATAAAATAAATCAGCCGCGGCTGCCCAAAGTAGCAAGGCGCTTCGACCCACTGCAACGTCGCCGTCAACGCAACGGCAGCGCGAATTCCTTACCATAGCCTCAGCCGCCGCGAGCGGAGGTTACCTGTTTTCCTGGCACTGGCGCTGGCACCAGTAAATCACGCTGAAGGCAGCCGGACGAAATCGACGGTTTGCGTTCCCTCGCTGGCCACCAACACCGTTTCGGATGCCGCCGCACGGCGCAACCTTTCGAGATCTACGCTGCCGTCGAACAATGCGCCGCCGACGCTGAGTGCCAGATCGACCTTGCTGCCGTCTGCCGAGAAGTGTGCCGAAGCCAATGCCTTCGTCAGGCGGACGGAAACCTGCTCGGCATCCGATTCGCTCGCGCCGACCAAAAGAACGTCGAAGCTTGCCGGGCCGGTTCGAGCGACGATGTCATCGCGCCGCACCGAGGTGCTGATCGTGGAGGCGACGAACTGGAGCAGTTCTTCGCTCCAGGCCGGACCGAAAGCGGCACCAACATCGTCGAGGTTGTTGATCCTGAGATGAATGAGTGCTCCGTGAAGCTCTTCGCCGGCGCGTTGCCGGCGACGCTCGAGGCCATTGACCTGCTGGACCAGCCCGCGGCCGGTTACGCAGCCCGTCGTGGCATCGTGGGCGACGACATGGTTGATCTGGTTGCGAAGGCGCTGGGCCCGGCGAAACTGCGTCGCCGCGAGAACGATCAGCGGCACGCCCATCAACAGGGAGATCAACGCGGCGCCAACCACGGCGGCCGCATAGGGCCGATCGACGAGAGCCACCAGGCTGAGATAGACCAAAACCTGGGCGAGTACGGCGAAACCAATAATGCCACCGATGACATATCGCGCGATTCGCCAGTCCCTCTGCCCGTTGAACTGTACTTCTCTTCGCATCCACCGCTCCCGATTCACCAATGACAATCGGTCTAGCGCCAGTTTATGGATATTCCATTTCCAGGGTACCTACAACTTTATGCAGTATGCGGGCTTTCCAAGAAAAATGCTCCAAAACGGGATATCCGGTTCGCCGAAAGCAGCTTGCCGGTCCCTCCCGCGGGCTTGAACGCGCCGTCAACCGCCACCGACGAAAAGAAGCGATTCGATGCCGGATGTCACCTTACCGACCGGGCTCACGCACAGCAACGCTTCCCAAGCGGTCGCCGGCTGTCGTCGATCGCTTTGTTCTCAGTACGCGAGTGCACCGCCGACAACCGACGAAGAGCGCCTTGTCTTCGGCGCTTGATAGGGCCCATGCGTCCGTTCAACTGCGGCAAGGTCGGGAACCCTCCCCGTCTTTCGGCGTTCCTATTCCGCCGGGCGCCCTTGCCCGATGCTGAAGCGCCACGAAAGGAACCGATGATGTACGACAGGGAGCGTTGGCCAGAACAAAGGGCATCAACCGGACTGCCGGTCGGAATCATGCTCCTTTCAGCCCTCACCATAACCGCCTATCTCGCCGTCGGCGGCGCATTTTCGGACGGTGGTGATCGGGCTGTCGTCTACATCCCACAGACAATCGGAAAGTAGCCCACGCAGCGCGGAAGTGCACGGCTACGTTGACCGAAGCTGGCGGACATGAGACATGGCGTGAGACGGGGCGGCTCCTCCTCCGTCCCGTAATTCACGACAGGCCTAAAATGTCTCTACAAACAATGCCGTGAGTGACCGGCAATGAATCCGGCGAGCATACAGCCCGTCCGGTGGCCATTCACGAGCTATCAAGGTGACAGCGACGGCCATTAAAGGCAACGAATCAAAGGGGTGGCGAACTACTCAATTCGGGCTAGGCGGCGCTGACCTCAGCGTCGTATTTTACCTGTTGCACAACTGCGCGCGAGCGCCCGCTCGCCGTCCTTGAGACGATGGAGTGCCGACTGTCCGGGGCCCTTTCTCATCCGAAACGATCAGATCAAGTCGAGACGCATGTGGATCTTTCGAACGCGCCCCAGCGCGCGGCTCCAATATTTGCTAAATCGGCTATAAGCCACTCGCTCAAACCAATCAGGAGAAATCATGGAAACCGTCGAGATCAGCGGCCGCAGCGACTTCGCACTTTGGGCAATCCAGCGCGCCCAGGAAATCGTCACGGCCGAGGGCGCCGCCTTTGCTATGGCCGCTCGCGACATGAATGAGGATACGCTGGGGGAAACTGCCGCCGCGCTCGGCAAAGCCATCAGCGATGCCATGCTCGAAGTCTTTGACGGTCTGACCGCGGAGTGACCTGAGCCGTCGGGACGCACACCGGTCTCGCGATAGGGGCGAGCGCCGGATATCCAAATGGAGGGTGGCGGGTAGCGATCAGCCGCACATCTGGCTTGTGGTTCGCGGTCCGGAGGGCTCGCCGTTCGCCTGTCACCAGCCAGAACGCAATGGCGCGCGCCTGTCCTTCATCAACGCATCCAAGTTCTTGAGGAGGGTTCACTTCTGCCGCACGTCGAGGCCTAATGCCTCGGCGATTGTGATGGTTTGGTCGATCGTGATGATCGCGTCCTTGAGGTGCACGTTTTCCGGTTCGATCGCACTGAGGTCGCTGCCCCTGAGATCACAGGCTGTGAAATCGATGCCGTGCAGCCACGCGCCGGAGAGATCGACGTCTCTCAGCGAGCCACCCTTGCAGGAGGCACCGGTAAGGTCTGCCTCCCGCAAGCGGGTTTCCTTGAAGGATGCGCGGCCGAGACCGGCGCCGGGCAAGCTGACGAAGGACCAGTCGCCGCCTGAGACCTGCATCTGGTCGAAGTCGCATGTATCGAACATGCTGCCGACGAACTTGCACTCTGTGAACCGGCTGTCGAAGAATTTGCAGGACACGAAAGTGCAATTCACGAAGGCACCCGCCTGATGCGACGAGGCATTGAAGCGCGCCCGCCGGAAGGTGCATTCGTGGAAGACGACACCAACGGTCTGCGCCTCGGTCAGGTCGAGATCGACGAACAGAGTGTTCTGATGACGCTCGCGATCGATCTGCCGGCCATACCAGTCCGCACCGGCAATCGTGATATCTATCTTCGGCGGCGCTTCGCCATGTCGTCGTTCAGCCATCGTCATCCATCCATTGAGCTCTGTTAGACGGCGAACGCCTGCCGTTCGGTCATCCTGTTCGACCGGGCAACAATTGAGGACACCGGCAGCGACCTCGCTTCACGCGAGGGTCGACAGACTGTTCAACCTGACTAGCAGAGTCGACAGATTCTAGTAACCGGCAACTGCCGAAGACCCGCCCGGCCGCGCGTCAGTCGTCGATCCGGAAACCGACCTTCATGACCACCTGATAGTGCGCCACTTCGCCGTCCTTGATGTGGCCCCGGATCTGATCGACCTCGAACCACTCGAGATTTCTCATGGTTTTCGACGCCCGCGCGATCGCCGTTTCGATCGCCTCCGTAACGGAAGACTTCGAACTGCCGACAAGTTCTACCTTCTTGTAGACATGGTCACTCATGACACCCTCCCGGTTGCCTCTAGAAGCGATCAACAAGCCTACAGGCAAATCACGAAAACAGCACCTGCCCCACGCATCGAAAGCGACGCGCGCGAGTTGCGGGCATCGCCACGGCTTGCTTCGACTACCCGTCGTCCTGGAAAGCGAGCGTGACCTCAAAGCGGATCATGCCCATGCCTCAGCGACCGCGTGATTTGCACAAGGAACGTGCAGTTTGCCTGGCACTGGCCGGTTTTTCCCGCAAATCGGACGCGCGGTCGTGCAAATGCAACACCGTTTCAGGTGGCCCAACTCTTGCTTCACTCTGTCTGAAACATCCAACCAAGGGATTGTCGGATGATGTGGAGTGGGTTGCTGCTGTCGCTGCTGCTGAGCGTTTCAATGGCCTTCAGCCTGACGGAGTTGAGTTTCGTGCGCAATGGCCGCGGCCAGCAATCGCGCGGCGATGCGGTGCGAACAACGCTCGCGATGTCAGCTGGATTGACCGCTTTGGGATTGGCGTTCAGTCATCAGGGGCCATCACTGGGGGTAATGGCAGTCGTCGCCGGCATAGCGCTCTCATGGCTGGCGGCGCGGTTCGCCTCACGTACCGTTGCGCTCGCGGTCACCATCCTGTCGCTCGGCTTCTATCTGCAGTTCGCGGAACTCGCACCCTTGCGCCCTTGACCGACGGTGCATGAAAGCGTTCGCCCTTCGGTCACGATCGCATCCATCGCGATGTCGTGCCATTGTGGCCTGATGCTCTCCATTCTCTGCTGTTCGAACCCAACGCCGATCACGAATGGCTTCGGTTGAAGCACGGCGAGTGTACGATCGTAATAGCCCCCACCATAACCCAAGCGATAACCGCTCTCGTCGAAACCGACGACCGGGGCGATGACGATGGTCGGCTGAACATCCCGCCCCTCGGTCGGAATTGGGATCCCCCAAACACCCCTCTCGAGCGCCTCGCCAGCGCGCCAGGATCGAAAGCCGAGAGGTTTTGCCTTGGCGAGCACCACCGGTAATGCGCAGTCGGCGCCGCGGGCAATGAGCGTGTTCATCCAGGAGCGCAGATCCGGTTCACCACGGAACGGCCAATACAGCGAAATCGTTTCGCCTCGAACGTTGGACAGAAGTTGGTCGAGCGCAGAAACGATCGCGTCTGTCCGTGCGGTCCGTTCTGCAATCGGAATGCCCTGTCGCGCGGATATCAGCCTTTTTCTCTCTTGCTCCCGCCATTGCACAATCGAGATCGCCTCTGGAGATTCCATGCCCATATAGGCCGGATCCACCTCGTGCATCAGGCAAGGCGGTGATGAAAAGCGCGGCGGAAGATCGTCCTCATCAGGCGTGCACATGGTCGATGGCCTTTCTCCGTTTCCGGGAATGTTTCGAACGCAGTTTCACGAGATCACCTTGATTATCATTTCCCATTCGAGAACAATAAAGCAGCTTCATTCCCTTTCGTAGATAAAATGGACTTCACGACCCTTGAGATTTTTCTGCTGGTAGCCGAGCGCACCAGCGTGACCCGCGCCGCCACCGAGATTGGCCGTGCGCCATCCAACGTCACCAACCGTATTCGCGCACTCGAGGAAGAATTGGGCGTCGGCCTGTTCAGCCGCGACGGCAAGAAGATGACGCTGACGCGCGAGGGGCGTCTTTTTCGCTCCTACGCCACACGGCTGGTGGCGCTCGGTGACGAGGCGCGCAACGCGCTGAAGCCGACGATGATGCCGGACGTCTTGCGGCTGGGCAGCATGGAGAGTACCGCTGCCAGCCGCCTGCCGACGGTTCTGCAGACGATCAACCGAACGCACCCGGATTTGGCGCTGAGGCTCACAATGGGCTCGACGGAGGAACTGACCCGAGCCGTGCTCGCTGAAGAAATCGACTGTGCGCTGATCGCACGTTTGCCAAGCGATATCGCGATGCCGAGACCCGACCCGCTCGAGGACCTCGATGGAGATCCGATCTACCGCGAAGACGTATTGATCGTCTTGCCCGCGTCGCATCCGCCGATCAAAACCGCCCTGGACGTGCGTGTGAGCTGGTTGGCGGCGCTCGAACCCGGATGCACGTACCGCCGTGTCGCGGAACAATGGGCACGTCCGTCGCCGACGATTGCGACCAAGGAGGTTTCCTCCTATCACGCCATACTGGCGAGCGTTGCAGCCGGTGACGCGATCGGTGTAGTGCCACGATCCGTATTCGAACTGATGGACTGGCCAGGCGACGCTCGAACCCATTCATTGCGTGAAATTCAGACACTGCTCATCTATCGTAGGGAGGCCAGCTCCCCTGCGATCGAAATCCTGCGCCGCGCATTGCATACCGACGCTGGCGCCCACTGAAATATTCAACCTACGCGCTGCCATTTACAGGTGACTGCATGACCAATTCGCCCAACCAGACGCCCTCGCAACCGCCGGGCCGTCGTTTCTTCGCGCCGATCCTGGCGGGTGCGACATTGAGGGAGCGCCTGATTGCGTGTCTCGGAGCGCTGGTTGGTATCCTCCTGACCGGTATGATCAGCGGCAGTATCTTTGGTGGCGGTGCCAGCCTTCCCTTGATCGTGGCGCCGATGGGCGCATCCGCGGTTCTGCTGTTTGCGGTTCCCACAAGCCCGCTTGCCCAGCCGTGGTCGATCGTCGGCGGCAACACGATCTCCGCCTTCGTGGGGGTTCTGTCAGCTATGTTCGTGCCGGATCCGCTGATCGCAACTGGTATTGCCGTGGGGATCGCGATCGCGGCGATGTCCTTTACGCGCTGCCTGCATCCGCCCGGCGGCGCCGCTGCGTTGACGGCAGTGCTTGGCGGCCCTGTCGTGGCGAGCTGGGGCCTCCTGTTCCCGCTGGTGCCCGTCGCGCTCAACTCGTGCCTGCTGGTGGCTCTCGGGATCCTGTTTCACAAGCTGGCGAGACGCAACTACCCGCACGTCGTCGCTCCGCCCGCAAATATGCACGCGACCATTGATCCGCCCGCCAATCGCCGGGTCGGCTTTACCGGCGCGGATGTCGATGCCGCGCTCGAGGCGCTGGATGAAACGTTTGACATCAGCCGGGAAGATCTTGATCGGGTGCTGCGCCAGGTGGAATTACAGGCGGCAATTCGGGCGACACCCCACATCCTGTGCCGGGATATCATGTCGAGGGACGTCATCTGCATCCATCAAGACGACAGCAGCGAGGCGGCGCGCTCGTTGCTTCTCAAACACAATATCCGGACCATACCCGTAAAGGATGGAAACGAGCGACTTGTCGGTACAGTCGGACTGAGGGAGCTGACCGAGCCCGGCGCCACCGTCGGCAGCAACGTTGCAACGCCAGTGGTCGCGCGCCAGGACGACCGGGCGATGAGCTTGCTTCCGGCGCTCACCAGCGGAACAATTCACGCGGTCATCATCGTGGATGACGACCATCATGTGCTGGGACTGATTTCACAAACGGATCTGCTGGCGGCAGCAGCGCGGACGTTATTCGATCACAACTCAGGTCGCGAACAGGCTGCATAGGATTTGCCTTCGGTTGTCCACCCGGATCAATCCACCATGCCCGTCGTCAGATTGGCGAGATCAGCAGGCTCAGTGCAGCGAAATCTGTCGCGTCGGTTGCCTCACGTGATGCACGAGCGGTGTTTCGCTCGATATCAGTCGCGCAACCAGACGCCCTGACGCCGTAACCACATCGATGACTGCGTCGCAATAGTCGTCGTCCTTGGTCAATTCATCGACAATCCTTTGACCATAGGCAACTGCGGGTCCATCTGATGGGTATTTCCGGCCAACTTCGTCGCGGCTGACGACGCCTGCTGCATAGATATTGAACAGATAGCGGCGCATGATATTCCACTCCATACGGGATGCCGCTTCGGCGCTGGCCATGCTGAAGGAACCGAAAGCGCTATGAGCGGCATTGCAGGGTTTGAAATGACCCTGCAACCTATCGCGACATCGTCTCCTTGTCGCGTGACCCGAGCGTGACATTTACTCTACGTTAAGCATCGTCAGCTTCACCGTGCTCGACGGACAAGCTGGGATCGGCGTGTCGACCTCGCGGATGCGTGTGACGCTGACCTGACTCGGGACATATTACCGGTCAAAAAACGGCTCGCTGTCGAAGTCGATTCCTGGGCGGACGACGCCCCGTACCTAAGAGGAACGGGTAGGTCAACGACGAGACGTACGCGCGTTTCTGGCGTTTGCGCAGGCACAAAGACGAAGATCCTCACCTCGCGTAGCCAAGGATGCTCTCTGCGCCGCACCGCAGCCCGGAAGTCCCCGGCGCCGGAGGGGCCGATACACATTGCCTCAACCCCAGACGACTTCGATGCGTCCGAGCGCTGCTCGGAATCCGTCTGCAAGCATCCAACAAGGAACAGATGATGATCGATCTCAGCCTCGAAAGCACAGTCGCAACGATCGCAGCCGAATTGCCGGGGGCCGCGGAACTCTTCCGCCGTTACGGCATCAGCTTCTGTTGCGGCGGCAAGATGTTGTTGTCGGAAGCTGCGCTCAAGGCCGGTATCGCCCCTTCGGCATTGCTTACAGAACTGGAAACGCTCAAGCGTTCCGCAAGTCGAGATGCCCCGGAGGAGACCGCCGATCTCATCGCTCACCTCCTCCACAGGTACCACCAAACGCACCGTGCTGAGCTCGCATGGTTGATTCCGCTTGCTCAGAAGGTGGAACGGGTACACGGCGGCCATCCGTCGGCGCCTGTCGGGCTTTCCCAAGCCCTGGAGGCGCTGCGCGACGAGCTCGAAAGCCACATGATGAAGGAAGAGCTCGTGCTGTTCCCGATGATGCAGCGCGGTGATGGCGCTACGATTTCCTATCCGATCGCCCAGATGCGGCGCGAGCACGACGACGAGGTGGAGCATCTGCGAACGATCGAGCACGTCACCCACGGGCTTTCCTTGCCGGACGGCGCCTGCGGTTCGTGGGCTGCGCTTTATACCGGGTTGCGTAAGCTCACCGACGACCTCGTCACTCATATGCATCTCGAAAATGCCGTGCTGTTTCCGCGCTTCGAGGCCGGCCTCCAGACGATTTGATGATCGCGGCGCCAAAGGCGTGGACATCGATCTGGCAGGCGCCGCACCGACCCCTGTTCTTTCTGGCGGGTCTATGGGCGTTTGTCGCGCCTGCGGTCTGGCTTCTGCCCGAGGGTATTGGACCGGACAAAGCCGCCTGGCACAGCCATGAGCTTCTCTTCGGCATGGCCGGTGCGGCGGCAGGTGGCTACCTGTTGACCGCCCTGCCTGCCTGGACAAAGAAGGGCCCGGTCTCGCGTGATGTCACCGTGCTCGCGACCGTTCTCTGGTGCGTGGCCCGCCTGACGACGGCTCTTTCGGCGCACCTCTCGGTCGTTGCTGCAGCGGTCGGGATGTCAGCCTACTTCGTCTTTCTCGCGGTCGTTCTCGCCCGGGGGGGTGTATCGAGCAGAGCGGGACGCCGCTTCTGGGCACCGTTCGCCATGGCGCTGATTGGCATGCTCAGCTCGCTGTGGCTTGACGGAGAGGCAAGCTATCTCGTCGCAGAGGCAGTGCCGCGGATCTTCCTCGCCCTGATCACCCTGATCGGCGGGCGTGCCGTGCCCGCTTTCACACGCTCCTGGCTCGGACGAACTGGTGAGGCAGGTCTCCTTCGGGACCAACACGGGCTTTCCTACCTGGCGATCGGCGGCATAGTTGCCGCCGCCTGGCTCAACGCTTCCGAACAATCGAATGCAGAGGGCATCTTCCTCGTACTGTCCGGCTTGGCGCTCGTGTTACGAATGAGCGGCTGGCAATGCCTGAGAACCCGGCGCTACCCGGCGCTCTTCATTCTGCATCTTGCTTTTTCCTGGACGCCGGCGGCTCTCCTGCTCATTGGGTTCGCCACCATGTTTCCAGACCAGATGTCACCCGCGACCGCCGTGCATGCGGCGACCATGGGGGCAATGGGAACAATGATGGCGGCCCTCATGATGCGTGCTGCGATGGCGCGCAACGAAGGCATACTCGTGCTCAACGGGAAGATGGCATGTGCTTTCGCCCTTACCTGCCTCGCCACAATGATTCGCATTCTCGCCGAATGGATCGGTAGCGCGTATTTCAATCCCATCGTCGCCGCGGCCGCATGCTGGATGTTGGCATGGGGGCTGTTCCTTCTTGCCTATCTACCGGCGCTAAGAGGACCTGTTCCGAGACCAGTCCTGAGCGCTGACAGGGCGCTAGCACCGCTGACCGAACCCGAACGATAGGCTTTGCGCGGTCCTTTCGGACCCGCCATGTGCACCGCCGCGAGAGCGAGTTCTGTTGCCGGAAACACCTGCCTGCCGGCCAATTGCACATTGCATCATGAACATTGTCAGGTCACAAGGTCGCGCTATCTTCCGGAAGATCCATTTAGCGGTAGCCGATGCCACGCCCTCCCAAGACCTCAACCCAGATTGCAAACACCACCAGCAAGGGTGCCGATCGCCCGGAAAGCTCGGAATCGACTGTCGAGCATGTCGTGCTCCAGACGGGCGCTTCAAACCCATCCGACGGGCCGGATCAATCCACGAAAGCCACCCCCTCCCCGACACTCTTCGGCCAAAGCGGACAGGCAGCTCGCCATCTGCTGGTTGCGCTCGGCCACGACTTGAAGGTGGGTGCAATCTTGGTCCGCGCGAAGACCAAGCATGCGGCTTCGTACTTGAAAACGAAATTCAGCCCTTCGAATGCAGACGAAGCCGCATCAACTGCCGACGATCCCCGTGGGTGGTTCGTGGCTGCTCTGGCGAAGGTCGGGAACCGGCTGGGTGCGCTGCGTAAGAAGCCCTCCGAAGATCGCGCGCGCACCTTCGTCAGGCCAAGCTGGTGGAAGGTTGCCATCGGCTTGGCCCTCCTCGCCTGCCTCCTTCTTCCCGGTACTGTACTCGTGTGGGCGCTGAAGGATGTTCCCTGGAGCGAGATTAGGGACGGAACTTTGAAGCCTGTCGTGGTGCTGGAAACGGCGGACGGAGGACCGCTGGTCAGACAAGGCCCTTATCAGGGACCCTACGCACAGTACGACCAATTCCCGCCGCAGCTGATCGATGCCGTGCTGTCAATCGAGGACCGCCGGTTCATGGACCATTTCGGCATCGATGTCAGAGGGATCGGACGGGCACTCGTGCGGAACTTCGAAGCGGGCTCGGTGGTCGAGGGCGGCAGCACCATCACCCAACAGCTCATCAAGCTGCAATATCTCGACAGCGACCGAACAATGAAACGAAAGATCCAGGAGTTCGTGATCGCCCTGTGGCTGGAGTGGAAGCTCGGCAAGCAGGAAATTCTGACGCGTTACCTCAACAGCGCCTATCTCGGCGCCGGCGCGACCGGCATGCCCGCAGCCGCGAGGATCTATTTCAACAAGGACATCGGCGCACTCAACCTGCCGGAATCGGCGATGCTGGCTGGATTGTTGCGGGCGCCGAGCCAGTGGAATCCGATCGACAATTTTGAGGGTGCGCGCCAACGCACATCGGTCGTCCTCGACACGATGGTAGCCAATGGCAAGATCACCGCACCCGAGGCTGCACAAGTCAAGGCGAGCTTCGCCACGCTCCATCCGACGACGCCGACGCCGCGATCCGGAAGCTGGTTCGCCGACTGGATCTCGCCGCAGGCGAGCGAAATCGCCGGCGCATCGCCGGGTTCGACGACGGTACGCACGACACTGTCCCCACAGCTGCAACGGATCGCCGAAAGGGTTCTGGCAAACGCGCTGGATACGGAAGGAAAGGCGGCCGGGGTATCCCAGGCCGCGTTGGTTGCGATGACGCCCGACGGAGCGGTCGTCGCGATGGTCGGCGGTCGCGACTATAAGCAAAGCCAATTCAATCGCGCGGTGACCGCCATGCGGCAACCGGGTTCCACCTTCAAGCTGTTCGTCTACTATGCGGCCCTGAAGGCCGGGTTCACTCTGTCCGACCAGGTCCTGGATGCGCCGATCGACATTAACGGCTGGTCGCCCGAGAATTCCGGTGGCCGCTATCGCGGCTGGGTCACGCTTGCCGAGGCCTTTGCCCGCTCGCTGAATGCGCCAACGGTGGCGCTTGCCCAGGAGGTCGGGCTCGACAATGTGATCGCCGCAGCGCGCGAGCTCGGCATAAACGCGCCGCTGGCCAATACGCCGTCCTTGGCCCTCGGCACTTCCGAGGTCAGCTTGCTTGACCTCACCAGCGCCTATGCCTCCGTCCATCTCGGCAAGGCGCCCGTAGAACCCTGGGGCATCATCGACTTTCAGGCGGCCGGGCAGCCGGAGGCGTTCCGTGTCGGCTCACAGGCCGCGCCGACCATTGATCTCTCCGCGTACCAGCCGGATCTCGTTGGCCTTTTGCAGTTGGTGGTCGAGCGCGGAACCGGACGCGGGGCCGCTCCCGGCGCGTTCGCGGCCGGCAAGACCGGCACCAGCCAAAACAATCGCGATGCCTGGTTCGTCGGCTTCACAGAGCCACTCGTCGCCGGCGTATGGGTTGGCAATGACGACGATACGCCGATGAAGGGGGTCACGGGTGGCGCCTTGCCAGCGCATATTTGGCGCGACTTCATGCGGGAAGCGATGGCGGCGCCTGCGGCAGGAGCGCTTGTCGAAAGCCCGGCCGCGCCGCAGTCCTGCAACATCACGGCCTGCTCCCGCAGCTATCGTTCCTTCAGGCCGTCGGACTGCACCTATCAGCCCTATTATGGCGGACGGCGACTCTGTGAAAAATGAGCCTTGCTTGGGCACGATGCCAGCTGACTGGAGCACGGCCTTTGACGTTGGACGGCGGCGATCAATCCAGTTCTTCAGGAATAAAGCCGCCGGTCTGTCGCTTCCAAAGACGGGCATAGAGCCCGTCTCGCTCCAGGAGCGCATCCGGTGTGCCTTCCTCGATGATCCGGCCGCGATCCAGAACGATGATCTTGTCCATCCTAGCAATCGTCGAAAGGCGGTGGGCAATGGCAATCACTGTCTTGCCGTCCATCAGCAGGTTGAGCTTTTCCTGGATCGCCGCCTCGGCCTCGCTGTCCAGTGCGGACGTGGCTTCGTCGAGGATCAGGATTGGCGCATTCTTCAGCAGCACCCGCGCGATCGAAACACGCTGTC
Source organism: Ensifer sp. Root278 (assembly GCF_001429285.1). Classification (GTDB taxonomy): domain Bacteria; phylum Pseudomonadota; class Alphaproteobacteria; order Rhizobiales; family Rhizobiaceae; genus Ensifer. The sequence goes on along the minus strand of NZ_LMJJ01000008.1, from coordinate 179,092 downwards.
GCTGACCTCCTGATAGCTTGATGCCGCGATCGCCGACAAAGGCCTCGTAGCCCTTGCGACCCTCGCCATCGGTCAGTTCGGCGATGAAGGTATCGGCTTGCGCTGCCCTTGCGGCCTGCTCGATTTCCGGCCGGGTTGCTTCGGGATGACCATACAGAATGTTGTCGCCGACCGACCGGTGCAAGAGCGCGACATCCTGGGCGATGACACCAATGTTTCGCCGCAGGCTCGCCTGGCTCACGGCGCGAATGTCCTGCCCGTCAATGTGGATGGTGCCCCCCTGGATGTCATAAAAACGCAGCAACAGGCTGACCAGCGTCGTCTTGCCCGCACCGGACAGGCCGACCAAACCCACCTTCTCGCCCGGGCGAACCGTCAGCGACAGATCATCGATGACCGGCCGGTCCACCTTGTAGGCGAAGCGAACATTCTCGAACCGAATTTCGCCGCGCGGAACGGTGAGCTTCGTTGCGTCCGGTCGATCGGTCACAGTCGGCGGCGTGGTCATGACCGGCATGGCATCCTTGATCGTGCCCAGCGCCTTGAAGATCTGCTGCCCCATCTGCAGGAAGGTGAAGGAGCTCGCCGAAAGCCGTTGGAGGATATAGACGGTCGCAACGAAATCGCCGACCGTCAGAAAGCTGTCGAATAGCCCCCAGAAGCCGATGCCCAGCATGACGAGCCAGAGCAGCATGTTGAGGCTGATGACGACGAGCTCGGTCGTCCGGTAGATGCGCTGCTCGTGGTGCAGCGTACCGACCGCCTTCGACATAATCTTCCGCAGCGCACCCGCCTCACTGTCTTCGGCAGCGAATTGCTTGACCATCTGGATGTTGCCGTAGATGTCGGTCATCGCGCCGGAAACCAGGCTGTTCTGCTTCGCCGAGCGCCGTGCGCGCTCCGTGAAATCCGGTACGACCTTGATGGTGAAGAGCACATTGACGATCACCCAAAGGACGACCGGCAACGCCAACTGCCAGGAGAGCGCAAACAGGAGCAGAACCGAGCCGACGATCTGAAGCAGGAAGCGCGGCGCCGTCTGAAAGGCAATCAGGATCTGTTGCTGAACGGCATTGGCGACCTGGCCGAGACGCGATGCCACCTGCCCGGCAAAAAGGTCATGGAAGAAGGCGAGATCCTGCCCTTCGATGGCCTTGTGCCCCTGCCACTGTATGGCGATCGGCAGACTGATGCCGATCGTATGCGAGTTCAGAATGTTGGTGATGTAGAAGAAGATCGGCATCACCGGAAAGATCAGAAAGGCCAGGAACGCCAACAGCCAGAACCGGTTCTCGACGAAGAGCGCGACGCCCTGTGTCGCCACGCCATCGACGATCACCGATAGCCCCCAGATGATCGTCAGGTTGATGGCTTCCACTGCCATCGACGTCAGCGCCATCGCAATGACGACGGCACGAAACATCCGGATGAAGTGCAGGAGGACCGCGACGGGTCCGCTGGTGGGAAGTGGTTGGTATGGGATGTCGAGCGGTCGGATCAGCGTTTCGAAGGGGCGGTAGATCGCATCTGAAATGGACATAAGCCGCTCGGTTCGATCGTCGGGAGAGGAAGGTCTAGCTACACGCCGAGCATTGCACCACCATCGCGCCGCAATCTCAACTAGAAAAACCTTCTGGCTGGCCACAGGCATAGAAGCCAGAACGCGTTCGCACCGTTATTTGTCAGTTGGGGAGCCCGCCGGATTAACGACTGTTTGGCTGACACTTGTTGGTAGTCGTCGTTCAAGCTTTGCGGTCACGCCAAGCAGATTTGAGATCCACCGCGTCAGGTCCTCCATGTAGAGGTAGATCACGGGCGTCACGAAGAGGGTCACGAACTGCGATACCATTAGGCCGCCGACCACCGCGACACCTAGCGGCTGGCGCAGTTCGGCGCTCGCGCCACTGCCGACCGCGATCGGTAATGTGCTCATGATCGCGGCGGCGGAGGTCATCATGATCGGGCGGAAGCGCATAAGGCAGGCGCGGTGGATTGCCTCGCGGGCCGAACTGCCAGAACGCTGCAGCGCCAGCGCCACATCGATCATCATGATCGCGTTTTTCTTGACAATGCCGATCAGCATCAGCACCCCGACGATCGCGATGATCGAGAGGTCGAAGCCGCAGAAGTAGATCGCAAGAAGCGCCCCGGAAATCGCCGACGGCAGGCCGGAGAGCACGGTCAGCGGATGGATGAGGCTTTCGTAGAGGACGCCGAGCACCAGATAGATCGTCACAATCGCCGCGAGGATCAGCAACCCCTGGTTGGCGGCAGCATCCTCGAAGAGCTGCGTGGTGCCGTAGTTTCGGGTGGCGATCGCTGAGGGCATACCAATCTCCGTCTTGAGGCGCGCGACCTCCGCAAGTGCGTTGCCAAGAGCGACCTGCGCCGGCAGGTTGAAGGAGATCGTGACCGCCGGCAGTTGCCCCAGCTGATTGATGGTGAATGGCCCGGACACCGTTTCGACACGGGCGAAGGCGCCGAGGGGCACAAGCGCACCATTCGCGCCACCGACGCGCAGTTCGGCGAACTTGTCCGCAGACCACTCGATGCTCGGATCGAGTTCCACGATGACTTCGTAGCTGTCGCCTGCCGTGTAGATCGTTGAGATCTGCTCGGCGCCGAAGCCGCCATAGAGTGTCGTACGCACTTGACTGGCATCGACTCCCAGCGTTGCCGCCTTGTCGAGGTCGACGACCAGGCGCGTTTGCGGCGCGTTGATCTGAAGGTCGCTGTTGACGTCGGTGAAGAAGGCGCGATCAGAGATCATCGCATCGCAGAGCTTTTGTGCCCACTCGTTCATCAGCGGCTGATCGAGGCTCTGGAGGACCAGCTGATACTGACTGGCGGCGGCGCGCGACCCTACGGAGAGGTTCTGGATCGGCGACATATACGCCTGGATGCCGGGAATGGCCGCAAGCTCCCGGCGTAAATCGGCAAGAACGGTTTCGAGCGGAGGGCGGTCGCGCTTGGGCTTGAGTTCCACAAACAGACGCCCGGTGTTGAGCGCCGTCGATGCACCACCCGAACCGATCGCGCTTGCCACATGGGCGACATAGGGCGACTTGGCAAAGACCGCCTCTACCTTGGACTGAAGATCCGTCATCGCTGCAAAGGAGATATCCTCGCGCGCCTGAGTGGTGACCTGGAGCTGGCCTATATCCTCCTGAGGGAAAAAGCCCTTCGGGATCGTCGTGATCTGATAGGTCGTGATCGCGACGGTGAACAGGAAGAAAAGAAGCACCAGGCCACGCTGCCGGATGCAGATGGAAAGCAGCCGTTCATAGGTAGTCACGACGCGAGCGAAGCCGCGCTCGAACGCAATGTCCAATCGCGCAAGCACGCCGGCCGCTGGCGCGCTGTCCTTGTTGGCAGGCAGTCGCGCGGCGAGCATCGGCGTCAGCGTGAGCGAAACGAGGGCGGAGGCGAGTATCGCCACGGTGACGACCACCGCGAACTCGTGAAGGATGCGGCCGATGACGCCGCCCATCAACAGGACCGGTATGAACACTGCGACCAGCGACAGGGAGATCGCGACGATGGTGAAGCCGATTTCCTTCGAACCCGCAAGCGCGGCCGAAAAGGCATCGGCGCCCTCCTCTTCCATGTGCCGAACGATGTTTTCCAGCATCACGATCGCATCATCCACCACGAGCCCGACAGACAGCGTCAGCGCCATCAGCGAGATATTGTCGATCGAGAAGCCGAGTGGATACATTGCGGCAAACGTGGCGATGATGGAGATCGGCACGGCTAACGCTGGGATAAGCGTTGCCCAGAGACGGCGGACAAACACGAAGATAACGAGGATCACCAGGCCAACGGTCAGCGCGAGGGTAAATTGAACGTCGCGCACCGCGCCGCGCACCGAGGTCGAACGATCGTTGAGCGTTTTGATGAAGGCGGACGCGGGAAGCGACTGGCGCAGCGACGGCAGGAGCGCCTGCACCCGGTCGACGACTTGTACCGTGTTCGCATCCGGCTGGCGCAGGATTGCCAGGATAATGGCGCGCGATCCGTCATGCCAGCTCGCCGTCTGATCGTTGGCAATGGAATCGACCACCGTCGCAACATCGCCAAGCCGCACAGGCCTGCCGTTGTCGCTCTTGATGATGATGTTTGCGAAGCTCGCAGCGTTCATCCGCTGCGTATCGGCAACGATCGCCACCTGGCGGTCTTTCGTCTGCGCTGTGCCGAGCGGGGAATTGTCGTTGGCCGCAACGACCGCGGTTTTCAGCGCATCCACGGAGATACCCCGCGCCGTGAGCGCATCCGGGTGCATCTGAATGCGCACGGCGAATTGTTGGCTGCCGAAGATGGACACTTCGGCCACCCCGTCAAGCACGGACAAGGTGGGAGAAATCACCTGTTGTGCGATTGCATCGAGATCGGTGAGAGGCACCGTATCACTCTTCAGCGCCAGCAGCAGAACCGGGGCATCGGCCGGGTTGACCTTACGATAGCTTGGCGGCGCCGGCATATCCTGCGGCAGGAGCCTCAGCGTTCTGGTGATGGCCGCCTGCACGTCGGCGGCGGCGGCATCGATGTTGCGCCCGAGCACGAACTCGATGGAGATCGACGTGGAGCCAAGCGCGTTGGTCGTCGAGATCGTGTCGATCCCCGCTATCGTCGCAAACTGCTTAATAAGGGGCGTTGCAACCGAGGTCGCCATGGTATCCGGTGACGCGCCCGGGAGCGAGGCCGAGACGTTGATGACCGGGAAGTCGGTGCGCGGCAGGGCCGCAACCGGCAGGACGAGATAGCTGAAGACACCCGCAAGGATAAGTGCGACCGACAACAGCGTGGTGGCGATCGGACGGCGAATGCTGAACTCGGACAGTGGCATCTTCGTTCACTCCCGAAATATCGCAGGAACTCAATCCGTCAGCGGTTGTGCGCCAGGAGGCACCGCCTTTACGGCATCGCCCGGTTTCAGGCGGGCTTGTCCCTCGACCACGACCCTTTCGCCCGGGGCGAGCCCCGAAGCGATCACAGCCAGTTTTCCGTCATCGAACAGAGGCTTTACGGCCAGTGTTTCCACCGTGTTGTCATCCTTCACATGGAAGACGAAGGGGCCGTTCTGGCCTGGTTGCACGGCAACGCTCGGGATCACCGGCGCCTGATGCAATTGCTCCTGTTCGATATCGACATCGACGAACTGACCTGGCCATAGCTTTTGCGCGCCATTGGGGAAGGTCGCCCGCATGGCGATCGTGCCTGAGGCGGCGTCGACCGAGGAGTCGATGAAATCGAGCACGCCCTCGCCTATGGCCGTTTCAGAACCGCTCAGCTTGGCCCGCACACGCGGCGGTTTGCCCTGATCGAGCAGCGCCTTGAACGTCTGCAATTGCTGTTCCGGCAAATGGAAGGCAACGTCGATCGGGTCTATCGCCGTAATCGTCACCAGATTGTTGGAGGTAGCGCCCGTCTGACCGACAAGATCACCGAGAGCGACCTGAACGACCCCGAGGCGACCACCGATAGGCGCGGTGATCTGGGTCAGGCTCAGCGCGACCTGATCGGCGTCGACCGATGCTCGGTCAGCATCAAGCGTTGCTTGCGCCGACTGTTGCAGCGAGAGAGCGGTGTCATAGGTCTGCTGCGTACCCGTCTTGTCGTCGCGCAGGGTTCTTGCGCGCTCCATCTCTATTTTCGCGTCCGAGAGCTGCGCAGCGTCCTTGGCAAGGATCGCCGTGTTACGCGCGAGCTGCGCCTGCATCACCCGGTCATCCAGAGTGAAAAGCAGATCCCCCGCCTTGACCATCTGGCCGTCCTTCACGTGGATGGCGGTGATCTGGCTTGCGACGCGGGCACCCACTTCCACGGTATCGGGCGCCTGGACATTGCCCAAGGCATGGACAATGACGGGAACGTCCTGAAGCGTGACGGTGGCCGTTTCGACGGGCACGCTGCCTCCATGTCTGGAGTTGGCTGCAACACCACTTTCGGGCTTTGCCTCGCTCAGTACGGCCGTCCTGGTCACACTGACCCCGACGGCGGCCACACAGAGGAAACCCGCGGCGAGGATCGCGATACTTGATCGACTGGCCATCAGCGCCTCCGCGATCCTTGATATGCTCCGGACGTCCGCCTCAAGAGGGACCGCGACGTTAGACCCAGAAGACGGTATCCGCACAGCCAGCGTGGTCCGTTTGCGGGTGCAGCGGATCCCTTCTGATCTGTTCGGCCAATTGGGGCGGCGGAGGCGCATCTGGGAAAGAGCGCGCGTCGTGCCAACGCTTCCGAAATTGGGCGCGAATCTGGCCGCTTCAATGGCGCAACACGCTGAAAAACAATTAAAAATTGTTCATGTTTAGAGATCTACACGCGGTCGCGCTTGGCGGCAGCTCCAGCCGCACGAGACGCTTCTCCTGGCGGGTCGTCAGGCGAGAGTGATGGTCGGGTTTTAGATAACCTGGCCAAGTGCTTGATCCATTCACTGTTTTGGCGGTGGAACTGTAGTGCCAACTGATTGCAAGGAATGCAGCAATCGAGCAGAGCACGTCGGCGATGTGGCGCACCACGCCCGCGCTTCTGTGGGTTGGTAGGAGCGCATCATCCTCGTCGCGCCTGGATCGGCCCGTCCTGCCCAGTCTCCTTCGATCACTCCAGGCGGAGAGCGTGGCGGCGCTGTGTTGCGGGGACATTGCGGCCCGGGATCGGATTGGGCTCGGACGACTCTGGTAGCGGACGGGTAGAGGTCGGTAAGGGACAGCGACACCCTCGCGGGTGCGTCGACGGAGACGGAGCACTGCATGGATTCGCAGTCGGCGCGAAGCTTGCTGTTGCATCGATGCCTGGGCAATGCTTGCAGCTCGATGGATTGACAGCGCGCATTTCACCGGCGAGATGATCGAGGCGAACACGATCGCGCCTGACCTGCGACCGCTCTCTGCTGAAGGCAGCGCATAACAACAAGACCGCCGAATCGATAATGCACAGCAATCGCTCGATCTTCGAACGCCCCTTCTATCTGGCCCTCCTTTGGTGTCTGCTCCTGCTTGTCGGTGGAGGCATGCTGGCGGGCTGGGAACGCCAGGCGCTGGTTGCCGAACTTGAGCAAGAGAGCACGCTCCTCCATAGCCTGGCCTCCCAGCGGGCCGATCAACACGATGCGCACCTGACCGCGCTGTCGGCCGTTGCCGTCGCCTCCGAAGGGCGCAGGCACGACCTGTTCCTCGAGGTCGCCCGCACGATTGCGCGCTTCTATCCGCGGATCGACGAGGTTCAGCTCGTCCCCCTGGATCCAAATGCGGAGACCGTCGGGACCGATCCATTCGACGCCAAGGCCACAGAGCTCATCCGGGCAGCTGCCAGAGCTTCGGACGGGCGCATTGCTCTCCTGCCCCATCCGCAACGCTCCGGCCACTACATTATGGTCAAGCGCAGCCCGAACAGCGACGGGGCCCGCTATGGATTGATGCTCGGCATCGACGCAGCGAAGTTGATCGGAGACGTTGGGCCATTCTGGTCTCGCCCGGGGGTCGCGGTGCGGTTATCTTTGCCGGACGGACACCTCCTGCTCCAGCCTGCCGCCCTGCCCGAGGCAATCCGCTTTTCGAAGGCGCTGAGCAGCGTATCGCAGCCATTGCTGCTCGAAACAGGCATGGAGATCGGACTCGCGGACATGTTCCCGCCCGTACAGACCGGCTTGACGCTTCTGGTGGTCAGCCTCGCCTATCTCGCTGGATTGGCCGCATTGCGCCAGCGTGCGCGCACGCGCGCTGCAGAACAGCAGGCAACGCTCAGTGCGCTGGAATCGCGCCTCACGCACGCCTCGCGCGTCAACGCGCTTGGCGAAATGGCGAGCGGCATGGCGCATGAACTGACCCAGCCCCTGACTGCAATCCTTGCGCAGGCGCAGGCCGGGCGCCGGCTGCTCAGCCAAGGGCAAGACGCAGCGCTTGCTCCGGTACTGGAGGATACAGTGAGCCAAGCGCGCCGGGCATCCGCCATATTGGAAAGGTTCCGCAACTGGTCGCAGCCGCATGCGGCGCCGGTTGCTGCCTTCGATCTGCGTCAGGCGCTCGCAAATGTTGAAGCGCTACTTGAACCGGACGCGATATCACGCGGAATTCAGCTTGATTTTCAGGTTCCAGAAACATCGGTTTCGGTCGTTGCCGATCCGGTCGAGATCGAACAGGTCGCATTCAATCTGGTCCGCAACGCCTTTGAGGCTTTGGCTCAACAGGCGGGCGATACAGGACGCGTGGCCGTTACCTTGAGCGAGGACGATACCACGGTGGTCTTCGAGGTCGCCGACAACGGCCCCGGCGTTCCGGAAACACTTCGCCCGCAGCTGTTCACGCCATTCGTGACGACCCACACCGGGGGCACCGGGCTCGGTCTGGCGCTGAGCCGGCGACTGGTGGAACGCGCCGGCGGCGAAATTGCCCTGGTCGAGAGCGACCACGGTGCCACCTTCAAGGTGACGCTGCCCCGTGCGCGCCGAACCGAGGAGCCGATGCGATGACCCTCCCCGTCTATCTCGTTGACGATGACGATGCAGTGCGTCGCGCGCTCAGCCTGTTGCTCTCGACGGTCGGCATCAAGGTCACGGGTTTTTCTGATCCGCAAGCCTTTCTGACACAGGTTTCGCGCCTCGAGCCCGGCTGCCTGGTGCTCGATATCCGCATGCCCGCCATCTCCGGGCTGAAGCTGCAGGAAAGACTAAGGGAGCATGGGGTAGACTGGCCGACGATCGTTATCTCCGGTCATGGTGATATCGAGGCCTGCCGTCGTGCCTTCCGTAATGGCGCGATCGATTTTCTCTCGAAGCCTGTCGACGAGCAGGACTTGATCGATGCGATCCATAAGGGCCATGAACTGCTGGAGCGGACCATGCGCGTGCATGCCGAGAAGGCAGAGACGCTCGCTTTGCTGGCGATGCTCACGCAGCGCGAGCGCGAAGTTCTCGACCGTATCGCTGCGGGTTTCACCACCCGCCAGATCGCCGAAGGTCTCGGCCTCTCGCCGCGTACCGTCGAAAGCCATCGCGCCGCAATCGGTGCCAAGCTCGGCAGCACGTCGCAGGCGGAGATGACGCGCATCTGGCTCGACGGAACGAAAACTCCGTAGAACTACGGATGCTCGCGCAAGGTCTACGAATACCGGCGACAGCCGAGGCGGGATAGCCTTTCCACATCAACAGGAAAGGAACCTATGATGATCCGCAATATCGTGCTCGCAGCCGCGCTTCTCGCTCCCGTCGCCGCCACGGCGCAGGAACTCCCGACCGCGGCCTACCTGCCGCTCGACATGGCCGTCAAGGCTGCCGAAGCCGCAGTGAAGGCTTGCGCCGCGGAAGGCCACAATGTCAGCGTTGCCGTGGTTGGTCGCGATGGCGCAACCAAGGTGCTGCTGAAGGCCGACAATTCCGGTCCGCACACCGGTAACAGCGCGCAGGGCAAGGCCTTTACGTCTGCTGCCATGGGTCGCGACACGGCTGGCCTCGGCGAGTTCATCGCCTCCAAGCCGGCGAATGAAGGTCTTCGCGACATGGACGCCCGGATGGTGATCCAGGCTGGCGGCGTGCCGATCAAGTTCGGCAAGGCCCTGGTTGGCGGCATCGGCGTAGGCGGTGCGCCGTCGGGCGATATCGACGCGAACTGCGCCACGGCCGGCCTTCAGGCCATCGGCGCCAAGTAATCCGCTGGACATCAGAAGTGGCCCTCCCAAGAGGGCCACTTTCCGTTGGAGGTTCTGCGCTTCGGAACCGATCCAACAGAAACTTTCGCAGGGCCGAAGCGCCTGCATGCACTGGCCGTCAGTCCTGCGTGGGCTTCATGTTGCCGACGGATATCGTGCCGGATCGCACGCCTCGGGCAAGGTCTTTGCGGACCCTCGGTGCTCCGCTGCGCCGGCCATCATCTGAAGCCTACTCGAAACCGGCCCCGCACTGGTCCCTTGAAATTGCAGCCGCCCACTCCATTTAAGGGACATCACCCGTTTCGAGAGCTTGTCATCAGCGATGCTATCAGCATGCGATGACGGCACTCCGGGTCCGAACAGGGCGCTCCCCGGAACACGGGTCGAGCGCCCTGTTTCGTTGAACTCGGGCGAGCGGAATACTGTCGTAGATGAGCGGCATCAGCCGTCCCAGCCGGAACCGAGCATACCCGGCGCTCTCAGTCTGCTTTGATCCGCTGGCGGTAGACGAGATACGCACCTGCGGCGCTCATCGTCGCGAGTGCGAACCACGTCAGCGCATAGACCAGGTGGCTGTTGCGAAAGCGGACGATCGTGAGGCCGCCGATCGGCAGTCCACCGGGATTGGGTGTTGCATCCGCATCGATAAAGTAAGGCGCGACATTGTGCAGGCCCTTCGCTGGGGCGATTGCGGCGACGTCTCGCGAAAACCACCGATCGCTTGCCGGGTCATTGGACCGCAGGAAGGCGCCGCCGGGTTCGGTGATGCGGAGAAGCCCGGTTACCACAGCGGTTCCGTCGAGCTCACCCTCACCGCGTCCGGCAACATCGCGGCGATCGGCCGGCACGAAGCCGCGATTGATCAGCACGGTTGAGCCATCCTCAAGCCGCATCGGCGTCAAGACCCAAAATCCGGCGCCAAGCTCCGTCACCGCCTGTACCAGAGCGGTTTGGTCGTGCCTGAAGGTACCGGTCGCGCTGACGCGGCGGTATTCGTCCTTTTCCCGGCTGACGGCACCCCAATCGGATTGCGCTGGCGCCGGTACAGAGGGTGCACCGACACGCGCCTCGACACGGGCAATGAGATCGAGCTTCCAATAGAGCCGTTGCACCTGCCAGGTGCCGAGCGCCAGGAACACCGCAACGAGGAAGAGCAAGGCACCCGTCATCATCAGGCGGGCGCGGGAGGATAGACGGACCCTCCCCGTCGCCTTGTCGTCGGTGATCATCGTCGTGTCCGCCTGCCCCGTCCCGCGCTCAGGGCATGTTCTTCATCATCTCGTGGGTCATCGGCATCATGTTGGTGTTGAGATGATGCATGACCCAGAGCGAACCTGCGAGCGCGATGCCGACGATGACGATCGTGAAGATCAGCGCCATCAGCGTCCAGCCCCCTTCGGAACGGGCGTTCATGTGCAGGAAGTAGATGACGTGCACGACGATCTGGACGACGCCGATGCCCATGACGATGACGGCGGTCAAAAGCTTGCTGTCCAGCACGCCGCCCATGACCAGCCAGAACGGGATAGCCGTCAGGATCACCGACAGGATGAAGCCCGTCATGTAGCTCTTGAACGAACCGTGACCGGCGGCATCGCCGTGATGGCTGTGCGCGTGGTGAGGTTCGAACGCGCTTTCGTGGTCGGAATGTGCGCTCATCCGAGAGCTCCCAGGAGATAGACGAAGGAGAAGACGCCGATCCAGATGACGTCGAGGAAGTGCCAGAACATCGACAGGCACATCAAACGGCGACGGTTGTCCGGGATCAGCCCATGTTTGCTGACCTGCACCATCAGCGTGATCAGCCAGATGATGCCGAAGGTGACGTGCAGGCCGTGCGTGCCGACCAGCGTGAAGAACGACGACAGGAAGGCCGAACGTGTCGGGCCGGCGCCCTCGTGAAGCAGGTGATTGAACTCATAGAGCTCCACAGCCAGGAAGGTTGCGCCGAACACGCCGGTGACGCCGAGCCAAAAGAGCGTCTCCATCTTGGCGTTGCGCTCCATCTGGAGCATGGCAAAGCCATAGGTGATCGACGACAGAAGCAGCATCGCCGTGTTGAAGGCAACGAGGCTAAGGTCGAACAGGTCGGCCGGTGACGGTCCCGCCGCGTAGTTGCGGCCGACGACGCCGTGCGTGGCAAACAGTACGGCGAAGATCAGGCAGTCGCTCATCAGGTAGAGCCAGAAGCCCAGCATGGTGCTGTGTTCCGGGTGATGCTCTTCCGTGATGTAGAACTGCGGCTTCTCGTTTTCTTGGACTTGGGTTTCGCTCATCGTCTCAGGTCCGTTCCGCGAGCAGCTTGGAGCGTGCATCTTCAGTCGCCGCTACAGTCTCTGCGGGGATGAAGAAATCTCGCTGATAGTTGAAGGTATGGCCGATTGCGACGGCAAGCAGGGTAATGAAGGACACGGCCACCAACCACCAGATGTACCAGATCAGCGCCAAACCAAGCACGACGCTGATACTGGCGAGAATGACGCCCGTGCCGGTGTTCTTCGGCATATGGATCGGTTTGAAGCCGGTGAGCGGGCGCTCATAGCCGCGGTTCTTCATATCGTACCAGCTGTCGTGGTCATGCACGACCGGGGTGAAGGCGAAGTTGTAGTCCGGCGGCGGCGACGAGGTCGACCATTCAAGCGTTCTGGCATCCCAGGCGTCACCGGACGTCTCGCGCAGTTGCTCGCGGCGCAGAAAGCTGACGATCAGCTGCATGATAAAGGAAGCGATGCCGATTGCGATCAGGACGGCGCCGAAAGCGGCGATGATGAACCAGATCTGCAGCGACGGATCTTCGAACTGGCTGACACGGCGGGTCACCCCCATCAGGCCAAGCACATAGAGCGGCATGAAGGCGAAGAAGAAGCCGAGCTGCCAGAACCAGAAGCTCATCTTGCCCCAGAACGGATCGAGCTTGTAGCCGAAGGCCTTCGGCCACCAGTAGACGAGCCCGGCCATCAGCCCGAACAGCACGCCGCCGATGATGACGTTGTGGAAGTGGGCGATGAGGAACAGCGAGTTGTGCAGCACGAAGTCGGCTGGCGGGATCGCCAGCATGACGCCGGTCATACCACCGATGACGAAAGTGACCATGAAGCCGATGGTCCACAGCATCGGCAATTCGTAGCGGATGCGGCCGCGATACATGGTGAAGAGCCAATTGAACATCTTGGCACCCGTCGGGATCGAGATGATCATCGTGGTGATGCCGAAGAAGGCGTTGACCGACGCGCCAGACCCCATCGTGAAGAAGTGGTGCAGCCACACCAGGTACGACAGGATCATGATCACGCAGGTGGCGTAGACCATCGAGGTGTAGCCGAAGAGACGCTTGCCGCAGAAGGTCGCAACAACCTCGGAGAAGATGCCGAAGGCCGGCAGGACGAGGATGTAGACCTCCGGGTGGCCCCAGATCCAGATGAGGTTGATGTACATCATCGGATTGCCACCAAGGTCATTGGTGAAGAAGTTCATGCCGAGGTAGCGGTCGAGCGACAGGAGTGCCAGCGTCGCCGTCAGGATCGGGAAGGTCGCGACGATCAGGATGTTGGTGCAGAGCGAGGTCCAGGTGAAGACCGGCATCTTCATGAAGGTCATGCCCGGGGCTCGCATCTTCACGATGGTCGCAATCAGGTTGATGCCCGATAACGTCGTGCCGACGCCCGCCACCTGTAGCCCCCAGATGTAATAGTCGACCCCGACGCCGGGACTGTAGTCGGCGCCCGAGAGCGGCGGATAGGCAAGCCAGCCAGTGCGCGCGAACTCGCCGACGAACAGCGACATCATGATGATGACGGCGCCGCCGGTGGTCATCCAGAACGAGAAGTTGTTGAGGAAGGGGAAGGAGACGTCGCGTGCGCCGATCTGCAGCGGCACGACATAGTTCATAAAGCCGGTGACGAAGGGCATCGCCACGAAGAAGATCATGATCACGCCATGGGCGGTGAAGATCTGGTCGTAGTGATGCGGGTTGAGGTAGCCCTCATTGCCGTTGAAGGCGATCGCCTGCTGCAGGCGCATCATCAGCGCATCGGCAAAGCCGCGCAAAAGCATGATGATCGCCAGGATAATATACATGATGCCGATCTTCTTGTGATCGACGCTCGTGAACCACTCGTGCCAGAGATAGCCCCAGAGCTTGTATTTCGTGATCAGGGCGAGGATCGCAAGGCCCACCACTGCCACGACCGCGAAGGTCGCGACGAGGATGGGTTCATGATAGGGGATCGCTTCCCAGGTAAGCCGCCCGAAGATGAATTGCGTGAGGCTGGTGTCACCAAACATGGGTCTTCCAATATGTCTCGAATTGCGGCCCAAAGGGACCTTGGCGCTCGCTGGATCGGAGCCGGCGAGCGCGCGAAATCCTACTGCGTCTTGTGCATATCGTGGTTCATCGGCGCTGGCTGCTTGACGCCCTCGGCCGGTTCCTCGCTACGCGCAGGATTGCCGGTTTCGGGGAAGGTTGCGCCGGGTGCGGCCGCTTCCGTCGCGCCGCCGGCATGACGGTTGTCATGCTCGAGCTTGGCGCGGTTCTCGTGGCTTTCGACGCCGGCGCCGCCCATCATGTCGATGTGCATCATGTCCTTCATGCACATTTGCCCTTCCCGCACGCACATGTTGAGCACCGCCTCATAGAGGCCGTCGTCAACGGAGGCGTAGTAGCGCACCGGCTCCTTGATGCTCGGCTTTTCGAGCTTCAGGTAGGCATCGCGGTTGAGCATCGTGCCGTTCTGCTTCGCCCGGGCGACCCACTGGTCGAAGCCCGCCTGGTCCACACCGTGGAACTTGAAGCGCATGTGCGAGAAGCCGTCACCGCTATAGTTGGATGAGAGCCCTTCGTATTCGCCCGCCTTGTTGATGACGGCGTGCAGCTTGGTCTCCATGCCGGGCATGGCATAGATCATGCCGGCGAGCGCCGGAACATAGAAGGAGTTCATCACCGAGGATGCCGTGATCTTGAAGTTGATCGGCACGTCCACGGGTGCTGCCATCTCGTTGACTGTCGCGATGCCATAGTCCGGATAGAAAAACAGCCATTTCCAGTCGAGGGCTACGACCTCGACCGTGATCGGTTTCACCTCTTCCGTCACCGGACGTGCCGCATCGATGCGGTCGAGCGGCCGGTAGGGATCGAGCTTGTGTGTGCTCACCCAGGTGATCGCCCCGAGCGCGATGATGATCGCCAGCGGCGCCGACCAGATGATGACTTCAAGACCAGTGGAATGGTGCCATTCCGGATCATATTTGGCGGCAGTGTTCGACTGGCGATAGCGCCAGGCGAAGAAAAGCGTCAGGAAAATGACGGGTACGATGATCAGCAGCATCAGGACCGTCGAAATGACGATCAGATCCCTCTGCTGTGCGGCAATATCGCCGGATGGCGACATCACAACCATGTTGCATCCCGTGAGTGTCGAGAGCAACAGGACGGATATCATCGATCGTCCGGCTAAACTGAATGGCTTCGGCATTGCGGCCTCAACTTGCGTTTTGTCTAGTCGGCATTACTCGGGCATGATCGCGCATGGAAGTGAGGTCCATCGTCGCAGCGCAGCATTTTGCCGCAGTGCAGTGACAGCCTTATCGCTTTATGCGCGTTTGTACGGGCGCAAAGTCTCATTGTCGGTCCGATGCCAGCTGCTCCAGCGAACGTTAGGCACGAACTCAAATGAGACATGTGCGCAGGTACGTGCGCGGCATTCTTGATATCAGACGCCAATTGGTCAACACTCTAACGACAAGACGTTCGTTCGTCGGAGAAATTCATGGTTTCGGTCTCTCACCCCACATCGTCTGGTCTCGAGCGGGATGCACGTCGCATTCATGAAGACGACAAGCCTCTTTCGCCGGGTAGCATCGCCATTGGGGTGGTCATCGGGCGAACCTCCGAATTCTTCGATTTCTTCGTCTACGGGCTTGGTTCGATCCTTGTCTTCCCGAAATTGATCTTTCCGTTCGCGTCCAATGCGGTGACCGCGACGCTGATGTCCTTCGCGCTGTTCCCCCTCGCCTTCCTCGCGCGCCCCGTCGGTTCCTTCGTCTTCATGTGGATCGACCGGAACTACGGACGCGGCACGAAACTCACCATCGCCCTCGTCATCCTCGGCGGCTCAACGGCATCGATCGCCTTCCTGCCTGGCTACAACACGATCGGCTACTGGGCTGTGGCCCTGTTGGCGTTGTTCCGCCTTGGACAGGGGTTTGCCCTTGGCGGCGCCTGGGACGGTCTCGCCACGCTGTTGAACCTCAATGCGCCACAGAATCACCGCGGCTGGTATGCGATGATCCCGCAGCTCGGCGCGCCGATCGGCTTTGCACTGGCGAGCATTCTTTTCGGCTATTTCGTCAGCAACCTTTCCGAGGCGGACTTCCTCGCCTGGGGTTGGCGCTATCCTTTCTTTGTCGCCTTCGCGATCAACGTTGTGGCGCTCTTTGCGCGTCTGCGCATCGTTGCCAGCAAGGAGTTCGGTGCGGCCATGGAGGCCAAGGAGCTTGAAGCCAGGCCGATCTTCGAGATGCTGAGCAAGCACAGCATCGATGTCGTGCTCGGCGCCTTCGTGCCGCTTGCGAGCTTCGCGATGTTCCACCTCGTGACAATCTTCCCCTTGAGCTGGATAACGCTCACTGGCGGTCAGTCGGCAGCCGAATTCCTGTGGGTCCAGGTTGCAGGTGCCGCTCTCGGCGCCATCGGCATTGTGCTGTCGGGCGTGATCGCCGACCGGGTCGGTCGGCGAAACCAGCTGATGATCGGCGCCATCCTGATCGCGATTTTCAGCTTCTCTGCGCCGTTCCTGCTCGATGCCGGCGGCAAGGGCCAGGACGCGTATATCCTGATCGGCTTCGCCATCCTCGGCCTTTCTTTCGGCCAGTCCTCCGGCGCCGTTTCGTCGCGCTTCACCCAGTACTATCGCTACACCGGTGCGGCGCTGACATCCGACCTCGCCTGGCTCGTTGGCGCGGCCTTCGCGCCGCTTGTGGCGCTCGGCCTTGCCACCAGCTTCGGCATCATCTTCATCGGCGGATATCTGATCTCCGGTGCGATCTGCACGATCGCCGCGCTCAGCCTGACCCGCGCGCTCGATCAGCAGTAAGGGCATGGCGGGCGGCAGCGCCCGGCCTGCCAATCGTCAGAGACGGACTTCGACATGGAAGCCCCGGTCCATGCCTGGGGCCGGCGAAGCGATCAGCAGTCGTCCGTGCATTTGTTCCACCAGTCGCTGCACGATCGCAAGGCCGAGGCCGGAGCCGGAAGCTTCCGTCGGCCCGCGATTGAAGCGCTTGGTCAGGCCATTCAAGGTATCCGCGTCGATGACGACACTGTCGTTGGTGACGCGCACGCCTTGCGCATCGACGTCGATCCTGACCGGGCTGCCGGAAGGGCTATGGATAAGCGCGTTTTCCAGGAGATTGCGCAGGACGATCGCAAAGGCATCGGGGGGAATCGGACGCACGAGTTCGGCGCCTTCGGCAACATGAACCTTGAGGCGGCTTGCGCCGAGCGCCGACCGCTCCATGTCCTCGAGGACAAGAGCCAGCACCGGCAACAGGTCCGTGCTTTCGTCTGAGATGGCGATCCCGGCTTCGGCCCGCGACATCTGCAACAGCTTCTCCGCCAGTCGACCGAGGTGAAGCAGCGCGCGTTCGATCTGGCTGGTTCGTTGCCGAAAAGCCGGAGGCACTTCGCTCGCAAGCCGCTGTGTCTGCGCGAGTGCACCGGCGATCGGGGTCCTCAGTTCATGGGCGCTGTTGGAGGTGAACTCCCGCTCTGCGTCGAGCGCGGCCTTGAGCCTCGTCAGCAGAAGGTTCACCGAACGGGCAATTGCCCGCAGTTCCTTCGGCAGCGCCGCTTCGTCGAGCGGGGCCATGTTGCCGCTGTCCTTGGTGAGGATTTCTTCGCGCAACCGTTCGACCGGCGCAAGCGCGCGGCGCGCGACAAGGATGATGGCGATGATGCTGGTCGGAATCAGGGCCAGCAGCGGCAAGAGAAGCGCCGTGCCGCCCTCGAAGAGGGCTTCGGTGCGATGCTCGAAGGCGTCAGCCACCTGCACGAAGAGGGAGCCGTCGGCCGTTCCGGCGGTGTAGATCCGGTGCGTTGCCGTTTCCGAGAAACCGACCTCAAGCGGAACGGCGAAGGGTTCCGGCGCGCCGTCGTCAAACAACACCCTGCCGCTGCGGTCGCGGACCTGATAGGCTAGATATTGTGAATTCAGCTTTGGCGCGACCAGGCCGACGGCGGGCGTGCCATCGGCACGGTCGCGGGCGATGTCGTCGACTACGATTTGCAGCAGCCGTTCGGCCGTTTCCTGGACACCGCTGTCGAAAATCTCGGTGAATTCGTCCTGCATGACATAAACGCCAAGGCCGAGCGCGACGAACCAGAAGATGGCGATGACGCTCGTCAGCGCGATGGTCAGCCTGCGGGTCATGCTTGCAACGCGCGACATCCGGTCACCTGATGCTGTAGCCGAGGCCCCGCACCGTCTCGATCCGGTCGGAGCCGATCTTCTTGCGCAGGCGGCTGATATAGACCTCGACCGTATTGCTTTCGATCTCAGCGCCAAAGGCGTAGAGCGCGTCGTGGAGTTGCTCTTTCGAAACCAGCGCGCCGGGGTGGGCGACGAGTTTGTCGAGCACGGCCCATTCCCTTGCGCTGAGGCTCTGGCTTTCACCTTCGACCAGCACCTTGCGATGGACCTGATCGATCTCGATGCCGGGAAGCCGAACCGTTGGCGTCGCCTTGCCGACATACCGCCTGGAAACGGCCAGCATGCGGGCACTCAACTCACCGAGGTCGAACGGCTTGACCAGATAGTCGTCGGCCCCGCTGTTCAATCCTTCGATGCGATCGGAGATCTGGTCGTGTGCCGTCAGGATGATGACGGGCGTGCCGTCGCCCCGCGTCCGCAGCGAGCGCAGGAGCGATAGCCCCGAACCGTCAGGCAATCGAAGGTCGAGCAGTATCAGACCATAGAGAACCGTCTCCGTCGCGGCCGTGGCATCGGCAGTGCGCGTAAACCAATCGACGGCGTGGCCGGCCGCCGCGACATGGTCGCGCAGCGCCTCCCCCAGAACCTGATCGTCTTCGACTAGTAGGACTCTCAAGATATCACCGGACACTTGTTCGTCCTTGCCTATGTTCGATGGGGGATGGGCGTCAAGCCCCTGAAGCATTGCGCATCACTTTGCGGCAGCGGCGGCGCCGACGCTTGGATGGTCGCGATCGTGGAGCAATGGGCGCCAGCGGGCTGCTAGGATGCGGCGCGTTCGCGAAACGCGCCGCGCCTCTTCATGTAGCTGACGATCGCCGTACCGATGCCGACGAGCGCCATCAGAACGCCGAGCGCCGCGAGTGCACCGGTATTGTGTTCCGCGGGGGCGCTGCTCGCGAACTTGTACATTTCGGTCGCGAGGATTGCGATCATCGCGGCTGAGACGGTCGAGTAGTCCTTGCCGATAACGCGCTTGACGTTGAACGACATTCCCTCGGTAGACTGCGCAAAGTTCCTCATTCGCAATGCCCATCGCGGCACGTCGCGGCGATAGGCCTGGTAGGCTTCGCCGAACGTTCTGTCGAGGAAGGCTTCTTCGGCATAAACGATGCACTGGTACATGAAGGCAAAGAGCCCGATGCCGAAGACGACGAGAAGCGGGTTGCCGTGCAGCAGAAAGACGCCTGAATAGAGCAGCATGTTTCCAACGTAGAGCGGGTTGCGACAGACGCCGAACATGCCTTCCGTAACGAGATCCTTGGCGTAGACCTTTTTCTTCAGGCCGCCGCGCTGAATGTATTTGTACCCGACCACGGTCGCACGCAAGGTGAGGCCAGCCAGGATGACCAGTACGGCCGCGAGGTCCTTGGCGAGCGTTAGCGCCGGGCTATCGAGCACCAGGGCCGGAGGCGGCGCCAGCAGGAACAGAACAATGATGATGGCCGGAAACAGTTGGTTCCGGAAACGGAAGAGAAAATTGCCGATCGCGATCATGGCCCAACGTTCCTACTTGATCGCGATGATGCCGCAGAAATTGTACCAGCGGAAAAAGACCTCGACGCTGCGGAAGCCGGCTTCCTTCAGGAGCTCGAGGTTTTCCTCCAGACGGTAGGGAATGAGCACGTTTTCGAGTGCTTCGCGCTTCTTGGCGATCTCGATATCGGAGTAGCCGTTGCGGCGCTTGAAATCGTAATAGTGCTCGATGAAGAGACGATTGAACGTCGAATCTTCACTGGTGAGCTTTTCGACAAGCAGCAGAGCGCCGCGTTCATTGAGCCCGTCATAGATCGTGCGCATGATGCGCTCGCGATAGAGCGGACGGACGAACTGCAACGTCAGCAGCATCATCACGACACTTGCGTCGTGAATGTCGATGCCCTGGTGAAGGTCGCCGACCCTCAGGTCTATTGACCGGTTGGTGTTGGCTTCGACGATCTTCTCCCTCGCCTTCTCGATCATGTCGGGAGCGTTGTCGATGCCAACGAAGCGGACGGAGGGATCAACCATAGTGTCGAGGCCGAGCAATGTCGTCGCCGTCGAACAGCCAATATCGTAGAGACAGCTACCCGGTTCAGCGAAGTCTCCAGCTAGTTCGCAGGCCATCCGTTGGATCTCACCGTAATAGGGAACCGAGCGGCTGACCATGTCGTCGAAGACAGCGGCCACCGTCGCGTTGAACGCGAAGTCGCCGACCGGCTGATCTGGTGTCGCGAAAACCTCGTCTCGCCTGTTGTTGTTCTCGTGCACCTGTAGGTGCGGTACCTTGCTAGCCATTTGCAGGTTCCTTTGTCCGTCCAAAGCACTACGCGGACCCCTGCCTTCGTTGCGGCAGGAGCCGATTGCGGGCTAGAGGGCCATCGAAACCTGACATGAACCTGAATGGCGGCACCAACGCACACGACACTCCAACAGCGCCAATGTAACGCTCTGATTTTATGAACTTGCCGGCCGTCCGGATGCCGACTATTCGAGATCGTCGGCTCGGTCGTCAAAAGTCACGGAGCAGCGATGCCCGGCCGGTATGTGGTTGTTGGGATTGGCAAGCTCTATTCGCAAGCCGAATGTGCCGCTCGCTGCGTCGAAAACCTGATCAACCACCTTGATCTTACCGGTAAAGCGGCCCTGGATCGGAGCATTCGGGACGACCTGCGCATCCATTCCCACATGCAACTTGCCGAACTCGCTGACCGGGATGAAGGCCTCGACAAAGAGCGGGTCAAGCTTGGCAATTGTCGCCAGCTTGCCGTCCTGATCCAGGTATTCTCCGTTGAAGAGTGAACGCTCGAGCACGACGCCGCTGATCGGACTGCGGATCGTCCTTTGCTCAACCACCGTCTGCGCCCTTTGCAGTTCCAACTCAGCGCTGCGCTTGCGGGTTTCGGCGGTCGCAAGCTCCTTCTGGATGACCTCCATTTCGGCAACGGCCTCTTCGAGCTTGTCGGTCGAGGTGACATTGCGCGCAAGCAGCGCCTCCGCCCGTTTCATGCGGTTGCGAGCAAGATCGAGCCGCGCCTTCTGCGCCTCGATCTCGGAGGTACTCGCGGCCTGCTCGGACATCAGCTCCACGGTCGCCTGCTCCGCATCGGAATGGAGCCTGGCGATAATCTGGTTTTCGTTCACCTGGTCACCGCGAGCGATCAGAACCTCTTTCAAAAGGCCGGGAACCGGACTGCCGATGCGTACGACGACAGAAGGGTCGATGACGCAATCGAAAGCTTGTGCCGAAGCCGGCGCAATGGAGCAAAGCGGAAAGAGAACGGCGAGCATCTGCCGCGCCTTCGCGCGCCTGTCCGCCAGGGGTTTTACCATTCCGTCTTCTGACATTGCGTCACTTGTCATCGGGTCACTCCGGCAAGCCTGAAAAGGCCAGCAATGTGCCCAGGCGTCGATCCTGGGCCAGAAGGTTCTTTCGGTCCTTGGCATGCGTTCGTTCCGCCCGCTGCTGGGCCAGATCGAAAAGCAATAGCCGGGCACGCTTTCCGCATCGACCGAGCAGACGCAGCGGCTGCCAGGGAATGAGATCAAGCAGCGGGTCTTCCAGAGACAGGATCGCTTCCGTGCTTCCCGGGTCCCCCTTGCGGGCGGTTCGTCCCTCCATCTGCCTGTCGATGCGCCCCGCGTCATGTCGTTCGCTGAGCAAAACGTGAAGGCCACCCAGCGCGAGAGCCTGCGGGACCACGGCGATGTCGACGCCGCGTCCCGCCATGTTGGTGGCGACCGTCACCCGACCGACGCCGCCGGCCTGCGCAATGATCTCGGCCTCCTCCGAACTCTGTTCCGCATTGAGCACCCGATGCTCGATCCCTTGCCCCTGCAGTACGACACTCACTGCCTCGGAGGCCGAGACCGAGCGCGTCGCAATCAGGACCGGGCGGCCGGCGGCTCGCAGTTCCTGGACGCGTCGCACGATCGTAAGCCATTTGTCGTCGAGCGTGGGGCAAATCGTCGTCGGCAGTTTCGTGCGCCGTGAGGGCGCGTTCGGGGGAATGCGCATGACCTGCAGCCCGTAGACATGCCGGAGTTCTTCGGTAATTTCGCGTGCGGTTCCCGTCATTCCCGCCAGGTGGAGGTATCGGCGGAAAAACCGCTGATAGGTCATCCTCGCCATTGTCAGCTTGCGGCTGGTGATCACGCAGCCTTCCTTTCCTTCGACCAGTTGGTGCAGCCCGTCGCTCCAGGAGCGATCAGGCATCACGCGGCCGGTATACTCGTCGATGATCTGCACCTTGCCGTCGCCGACGAGATAGTGCTCGCCCTTCCTGAAGAGCAGCAGCGCGACAAGCGCCTGGCTTGCAGCCTCCTCACGCCGGATGCGATTGCGCCAGATGCCGCCGATCGCCTCGGCACGTTCTGCAAGCTTGGCCTTTCCGGCTTCGGTCAATTCCAGCCTGCGCTCGTCGAGCAGCAGCAGATAATGGGTCGGCTCCTTGAAGCCGTCGATCAGCGCGAAGGTCTGCTCCACCCATTGCCGCTCGCCGTCCGCGTCCGTTTCCTGGGAAATGATGAGCGGCGTTCTCGCCTCGTCCACCAGTACGCTGTCGGCTTCGTCGACGATGGCGAAATGCAGTCCACGCATGACAAAAGGTGGCGATTGGCCCCGGCGCTCGTCCAGCATGCGGTTCACCTTCGCGTGAACGGGGCGTGGCTGGCCGCCGAAAGTGATGCGGTCGCGCAGATAATCGAAGGCGATTTCCTTGTTGCTGGCATAGACGATATCGCACGCGTAGGCGGCCGGCCGATCCGGTCTTGGCACAGTACTGTTGACGAGGCCAGTCGTCAGCCCAAGAAAATCGTAGATGGGGCGAAGTATATCCCGATCGCGCGCCGCCAAGTAATCATTGACGGTGATGACGTGGACTGAAAGCCCCGCAAGCGCCGCGATCGACGCCGGCAGGCCGGCGGTCAAGGTCTTGCCCTCGCCCGTGTCCATCTCCGCCACGCGCCCCTTCAGCATGGCAAGGCCGGCAAGTATCTGCACGTCGAGGTGGCGCAATCCGATGGTGCGCTGTGAAACTTCGCGCACGATCGCAAAGCCGAGACAAATATTGGCATCGGTGAGGCCATGGCACCGCAGGGCCGCACGGACTTCGCCGATGCGCGCAGCGAGCCCCTGCCCGGTTTCGTCGCCCAGGGCTGCTCCCGCCGCATTGACCTTCTGGACAAGTTCCCTCAGATGGCGCCGGTGCAAACGACCGGCAACCATCTGCGGAACGCTGGTCACCATCTTCTCGATGCCGTCAAGCCAGTGCTCGGGTCGGTCCTGGCGTTCGGGGTAGACGACCAGTGGAGGCGGCGACCAGCTCGGGACGAGAATATTCATGGTCGCTTGCCCAATCCGCCTTAGGCGCTCGCTTCCTCGACGGGCGCATCTTGGCCGTTCCGGTAGTTCTTCGGCTGTTTCGGTACGGCGGGCGGAGCGTCTCCCTTACCGGCAGCATCCACGGCTTCGGGCATGCGCTCCAGCATGCTGGAGAAATGCCTGAGCGAGTGAAGATGCAGGTACGTGCATTCCAGCTCGTCATTGGTGAACATGGCCTGCAGGTCTTCGCTTGCCAACGCTTTCAGCTTTTCACGGTTGACCGTCATGAACCCGGAAAGCGACCGGCGTTCGCCGCTGTTGAGGTTGAACTGGGCCTGCATCGGCTGCAGCAGCCCCAGTGATTTCAACCGCTCACAATACTGGCGGGTTCGCTGGTGCCTTGCCTGATAGTCCTGCAGGAAGCCAAGCACGCTCTTCAGGTATTGGGTTTGCTGTCCCTCGCTGTCGAACAGGCGCTCGCCGCGGCCTTCGCGATTGAAGCCGTCGAAACTTTCGTCGATGTGAAGGATGAACGTCCTGCCGCTGCGGTCCGTTGAGAACACGAACGGATAACGGCGCACGAACGCCGGCACATATTTGCCGAGCCAGGCACCGTCGTCGCCGACGAAGAGGTTTTGCGTCTGCTGGGCGCCGAGAACCACCGCAGGTGTCACCGTGTCGTCCGTGCCGGCAAAGACGATCGGATATTCGGCGGCGGCCTGAGCAAATTCGATGGCCGTCACCGGAACCGAGTTCACTTCTTTTGCGAACTTGTATGAAGTTCCGCTTTTAATTGACACATCCTTATGGCGATCGGCCGAGACAGGATGCACGTCTTGATAGAAAAGAAGTTGCGCTGTCATGGTGGTTTCCCTCCAGTATCTTGTAAGTGCCACTCAGGTATTCTAAAAGACAATCGCCAGATTTTTACTCAGGCTAATTTGATCGAACACTTTATTAGACTTCGTGTCCAGTCAAACTTTAAATAAACGCAGGAATATCTGCCGCGTTGAACGATAAATTCTACTGGCGACGGGCGAGGACCCGTGAGAGAACCTCACAAAGACACGTCCACCTATTCGAGGCACGGTCGGGCTCTCGGTCAGCATCAGGTCGAGATGCAAAAGATTGGCAAGCACCCGCCGCTGTGACGTGTCGCGGGGGTCGAGCGTAATGGCGCCGCCGCCGGCGGTGCTGAGCGCCGCATTGGGCAATGTGTCGGTTAGCGCCGGAACCTCGCGGACAACAACCGCCCTGTAGATCTTCGAAAAATCCTCAACGAAGCGCAGACTTACGTCCCGTGTTTGCGAGCGGACAAGGTCGGCGTCCTCCTCCGGGACGATGACCCGAATGGTTGGCTTGTCGAAGTGCGCAACGTAGGCGATCACCTTGCCACGTTGCACGAACTTGCCCGGCAGGTCGCGATCGTCGGGCAGGATCAGCGTGCCGCTCGATGGTGCTCGGACGATCAAATTCTCCTGCCTTTGCCGTGCCAGGTCGAGATCGGCACGAGCAAGCCGCAGTTCCTCCTTGACCATGCTCGCATGGGCAAGATCCGACAGATCCTGCTTGGTAAGACGCCGTTGGAGCTCGGCGACACGCAGTTGCAGCAGTTCGACGCGCGCCGCCAGCAGCGGATCCTCCTGCCGGATCAGTGGATCGCCAGCCTTGACCTCGGCGGCGGGTGCGGCGGTGATTTCATCGACCGTACCATCGGTCTGAACATGGACGATCGCATCGCCTGGCAACCATACGATCCCCTGCACGACAGTCGCGTGCGGAATGGGCAGCACGAAGACTACCAGCGCGACTGCGGCGAGGACGGAGCCGACCACCGCGAATGCGCGGCCCCGGCTTCGCCGCAGGAGCGGGCTCGTCAGCAGGAACCAGAAAGCCTTTGCCAGCGGCACTGCAAACATCAGAATGAGCGCCCAGATGGCGAGCAAGGTACCGACGATGAAAAACTTCTGACTGACGAGCGCGATGATCGCGCCAGTGACCACAAGGCGGTAGAAGAACGCCGAGACGCCGTAGAGAACGAACCAGAACTCCTCCCCAGGCGCCGTCGCCGGCGAGTTGACCGAGCCGATCTTGAAGGCGTAGCGCTGAACGAGATAGGCGAGATATTTATTGGCCCGGCTCGCGAGGTTGGGTATCTCCAGAAGATCGCTCAGGACGTAGTAACCGTCGAAGCGCAGAAGCGGGTTGCCGTTGAAGAGCACGGTTGACACGCCGCCGATCAGCATGACGTTGAAGGCGAAGGCCCGCACGAGCCCCTCCTCCGCATTGACCCATACGATGAGGGCGACCGCGGCAAGCGTCATTTCCACGAAAATGCCGGCGGCACCGACGAGGGCGCGTTGCCACTTGCTGGCAAAAGCCAGACTGTCGGATGCATCGACATATGGGACCGGCATGAAGACCAGCATCATCGCACCGACCTCGTGGACGTCGCCGCCCCATCGCTTGACTGCGTAGGCGTGCCCTAGCTCATGCAGGGTCTTGATGAGCGGATAGGCGATCAGCATCAGGAAGAGGTTCGACGTTGACAGAACGCGGTCGGTCACGTTGGCGGTCAGCGCGTTCCAATTCATGCCGGCAAGAACGCCGGCATAGGCGACAAGACAGATGAAGACGAGCGCGCCGAACCATGAGAACAGCACCCGGCCGACAATGGCGGTGGCGTTCAGAAACTCGTTCGGGTCGAGAAGGCCGAAGCGAATGGCGAGGGGATTGCCGAAACTCATCAAGAGCTTGCGATTGCGCGCCTTCTTGCCGCGCTCGGCGATTTCATTGATATCGGGTGGAACATTGCCGAACAGGACGTCCGCCGCGTGCAACTGCCCGAGAAGCTGGATGACCTCATCCTGGGTCACGACCTTGTCGGTGAGCTTGTCGCAGGCGATGTCCCAGATCGCCTGCATCGTCCGGTGGCCATCCATCAGGCTGATGATGAGATAGGTCTCGGGCGTGAAGCGGTGGAAACGCCCGGATGTCCGGTCCTGCAGCACGTACCAGAGCTGATCACGAAAGACCGTGCGATGGATGCGTACATGGCCGCGCAGCTTCAGCTTCAGTTGCGCGACGCGGTACCAGGATGAACTGAAGTAGGACCGTTCCATGTCCGCGCCCTCACGGCATCCAGCGCCACGCGGCGAGATAGGCCCATTGCACCATCTTGTCGGTGTAAACGCGGATCAGGAGCCGTTCGTCGACGGAGGTCTTGGCAATGCCCTCCATGCCAGGCCGAAGCCGATCGCTCAGATGATCCAGCGCTGCTTCGACCTTGAAGAAATTGTGTCCCTCCTTCTGGGTGGAAATCGCGGTGATCTGCTCGATTCGATAGGTGAGCGGCTCCTGCGGAAGCGCGGAAACTCGCAGGACTCCCTGGCGGCCGATCTCGACATCGTCAATGTCGCTTTCATCGACTTCGAGGATGACGCGATAGGACTTGAGCGGTGCGACCGTAAAGAGCTCCTGCCCGCGCTCGACCGCAGCGCCGATCGACTGGCTGAGGTCGCCGTTGACGACATAGCCGTCAAAGGGAGCGAGCAGCCGGGTGCGCTTGAGCTGTTCGTCGATCAAAGCGAGCTGGGCGTCGGCCTGATCGATCTGCGACTTGACGATGAGCGCCTCGGCCCGTTCGTGCTGCATCAGCGCCCGGTCATATTCGGTCGTCTTCTGCTGTCGGGTGGTCGTCAGCCGAAGCCGTTCCAGTGTCAGATCCTGGTCGTCGAGCTGCGCCAGGATCTGCCCCTGTTTGACCACTTCGCCGGCCCTTGCCGACTGGCTGGATACATAGCCGTTGAATGGCGCCACGACCGTTCGCTGGATTGTACCGCGAACGACGGCCGAAGACGTGACGGAGTATTCCGTCGTGGCCACGCTGAAATAGGCGGCCAGGATGACGGCGATCAGCGTCGCGAGCTTGCGGCCGAAATAGCCTGGGCCCAGCAGGCGCCGCAACTGGTTGCCGGCGGCCTCCCAAAGCTTCACCAAGACGTTCCTGTCGTTGCGGCGTTTTTCCTCAAGCACCGGTCCGACGACCGCTGCCACTGCATCGCACAGGTCAACGGTCGTCTCGTCGAAGGCACTGCCGCGTGGGCGCTGCAGCGTCAGGGCGCCCACGATCTGATGCCCAGATTGCAGGGGGATCGTCAGCACGCCTCCGCACTTGTGCGTCTCGACCAGCTCTTCGTGCGCCCGAAGGACACGATACTCCCAGTGCTCCTGCGGCGGGTAGAGAACGATGGCGCGCTGATCGACAGCCTCGTCCATCGCCGCGCCGATGTCGCGAATGATGTTTACCTTGTTGCCGAAGCCTGCCGCATGCGAGACCGTCGCGACACGACATCGCCGTCCGCGGACGAAACCGACGCTGACAGGGTCGCAGGCAAGCCGCATGGCGAGTTCCGTCACGAGCGCGGTGGCCGCTTCGGCGAAACCTTTTGCCTCGATCACCGCGGCAAGCATGTCGAAGGCCAGCCTGTTGCGTTCGCTGATTTCTTCGTTTTCGACTTGGAGCTGGCGCCTGAGCAGGACCTCGACCCAGCCGGAGGCCCATTGCACCTTGCGCATCACCGCGTTGATGGCAGCAGGCTCGACGGAAAGCGAAAGCGCGCAGGCGCCATACAAGCGCTCGTTGACGATCAACGGCGAAGCGATCAGTTGCACCATACGGCTACCGGTCGTTCCGGTGGAGATGCCCTGGCGTTGGCTCAGCGCCCTCTCAGCGGCGGCCGTCAATCCCTCGTCGGCGGCCCTTTCCGGCCAGAAGGCGATCGGCGTGTAGGGCCCGGTGTCCGGTTCCCCGAGCATGACCATGCCGCTGGCCACGCCATAGATCTGCCGGCAGAGTATGGCCAGCCACGTCTCCATGAATTCGTCTGGCTCGGTCGCATTGCGGAACTTTTGCCAGAGCGCTTGATCCAAAATAGCGTAATTCACCGCCCCCGGGCCTTCGACCGGGGGCGGTGGTGCATATTCCCTGGCAATGTGATCAGTCATGCCGGCACGCGGTGGCCAGACAGTTTACTCGCACGCTAGCGCCCTCCAAAGAGACTGACCAGTCGAGAAAGCAGTCCCTTTCGGGCCTCCCACTCGATTATGCCGTTCAACACTTCTTGCTCACTCGTATCCGCATCATTCTCACCGGCGCCTGAAGTCTTGGCGGCATGATCTCCGACCTGTGTCCAAGCCGTTGGGTCGACAAACGTGCCGGTTGCCTCGTCGAAGACCCATGACTTCTCGTCGCTGCTGCCGAAGCGCACTATGCCATCGCCCCCGCCCGTTGCCGGTTGCCACGCGGCCGCCAGAGCGCCTCTGCCGCTTCCGGCCCAGCCGGATGCCGCGGCTGTCTCGTTCGCCTCGCTAACCCCTGGGACATGGAGATCCGAGGCGCTGATGCCGGCAAGTTTCATCAGCCGTCGCTCAGTCGGGGTTACGAACAGACCCAACTCCTCATCGAACACCTGGGCGTCGTTTCGCGTTTCGGACTGGGTTGCCGGCAGCGGCAACCGGCGCTCGCCGACCTCAAGCGTTTCGGCCATGACGCCGCCGACAGCATCGTCGGCAGAGTGGACCAATCCGGCCTCGTGACCCATTTCATGGAGCAGGACCGAGAGCAGATCGAAGCGTCCCGCGGCTGGGCCGCCACCGATCGCCTGCCACTTACCGTCGACAAGGCTGTACTCCTCGTTATCCTGCGGCGTGAGATCGACGAACCAGCCCCGTCCGGCGGCGTTGCGGTCGATCCTGATTGCGCCGAACACGGCTTCGGCCAGTCGGTCGCCTTCGAGATCGACGATCTGCAGATCGATCGTGCCGAGGCGCGCCAAGGTTGATGCATCGAGCAGCCCCGATTTCGCCCAGAGGGCGACGGCATCGTCGAGCACCGAGAGTGCCTGTCCTCTCGTGATCTCACCACCGGCGACGGTCGTGTCGCCGGTCGCCGCCAGCAGATTGGTCGACGTGTTGAAGGCGGGATCGTTGGTACGGATCAGGAAGCGATCGAACGAGCTTGATCCGACACGTGACATCGTGCCGAAGCCGCCATCGACCAGTGCGGCATTGAAGCCATAGGTGCCGACGAGGCCGCCGTTCACCTGAATGCTGACCGCCGCCCCCTTGAAGATCACCTTCAAAGTATAGTCGACGCCGACATCAAGGACGCGACTGAAGGACTGATCGACCTTGTAGCCGCCCTTGGCACTGACGTGGCCAACAAGGACCTTGTCGTTGGCCACATCGAGGGCGACGAACTTGTAGTCGTTCGGACCATAGCTGTCGAAGACGATGCCGCCCGTGCCCGCCGTCAGTAGCTTGGCCTC
Source organism: Ensifer sp. Root278 (assembly GCF_001429285.1). Taxonomy (GTDB): domain Bacteria; phylum Pseudomonadota; class Alphaproteobacteria; order Rhizobiales; family Rhizobiaceae; genus Ensifer. The sequence goes on along the minus strand of NZ_LMJJ01000008.1, from coordinate 149,327 downwards.
GAGTTCGAGGTAGGAGTCCGCCCGGAGCTTGGTGCCAAGGTTGAACGTGCTGATGGAAGCACCGGCGGCGCCGACGAAGCGACCACCTGCGACGGTCCAGCCCGTGGCCGCCGTACCGCTCATCGGGAACCGGCTGGTTGCGTCGAAGTTGTCGGTATAGTCAAGCGACAGGTTTGGCGGCAGGATCTGAACCGAGAAGTTGTCCACCTTCGACTTGGAGCCATCGTTGCCGGCGCCCACCAGACCGCGGTTGAGGCCCACGGGCACGCCATCCTCGATCCTGGGCGCGAAGGTGTAGCCGAACCAGTTCACACCCGCGACCGTCACCGTGACGTTCGTGCCGTTGACGGCGACGAGCACGTCATAGGTTATGCCAGCCTTCAACTGGACGGGCTTGTTCGACTGGGCGACCTGGTGCCAGCCGCTGGCGTCGCGGTAGCCCATTTCGATCTTGTCATTCGAGATGTTGATACCAGCCCATTTGAAGTCGGTCGGCGAGTGGTAGTCGAAGATGACATAGGCGTTGGCCTTCCAGCCCGCCAAAGGCTTCTGAGCGGTGATCTTGGCCGAGATCTCGAAATAGATCGGCAGGTACTGGTCGGCATAGAAGACCGCCGCCGCCTGCCCCCACGATGTCTCGGATTCGACCGACATCATGCCGCTCGAGACTGAGAACTTGCCCTGGTCGGCGGCGAACACGTCAAGCGTGCCGTCGTTGAAGTCGGCCGTGCGCAGAACGTCGCGTCGTCCACCGGGGATATTGCCCGGTTGCGGATCAGTCGGTCCGCCGGTCTGGTCTTGCCAGATGCCGTGATCCTTCTGGGTCACCAGGCCAAGTTCGCCTTCGACCCCGCCCTGGAACTGCGACACATGGCTGTATTGGTCACTGCCATTGACGCTTCCGGTATCGGCCGTGCGGGTGATGTCGACACCATCGCTGAAGGCTTGCGCATAGAGGAAGTCGAAGAGCTGCGGCGGCACCTGACGGCTGACCGTCGCGATGCCGAACGGAGCGAACGGCACGAGATAGCTGTTGAACTCGCCGACCCAATCGATCAGGCGGTCGCCGCCGGTGTTGCCGATCAGGATGTCGAGCCCGGCGCCGCCGAAGACACGATCCTCGTAGACCGGATGCGTTTCCGGCTGGTCGTTCATCCAGCCATTGGTGCTAAGCACATCGTCGGCATTCATGAGGTCATTGCCCCAGCCGCCATAGATGTGATCGCGCCCTGTGCCGCCGACGATCCAGTCGTTGCCGAGGTCGCCGAAGATGGCGTCACTGCCGTCCGTATTGCGGTCGGCGAAGGCGATCGGCGTGCCGTTGGGCGAGAACGCGATCGCGCCGTTGACCAACGGTCCCTCATTGTCGACCAGGTTGAGGAAATACTGGAACTGGGTCGGCGCAGCACCCGACTTCCAGGCGGTTCCGTCAGCATTGAACAGAATCGTCCGGCGCGGATCGTATTCGTCATAGAGGAAGAATTCGCCGAGCTTACTCTGAACCGGCTTCGGTGCGTTCCACGGATCGGTATCGGCACCAAAGCGCAGGATGTCTCCCGGGTTCCAGGGCCGTGTGAAATCGGTGCGCACCAGCCCGACCACGACGCCGTTTTCGAAGCGCTGGGTGTAGCTGAGCGGCAGGGCTTCGCCGCCGCCGACGGCATCGTCGCCGGCGCCGCCATGGATGAAGTCGTCGCCGAGACCGCCGAAGATGATGTCGTCGACGACATTGGCGTCGAACAGCGGATCATCCGCGCCCTGAGCATTCGGCTTCAGGTTATAGGGCGTGAGGTCGACCGATTTCTTCAGCTGGCCGCCGATATTGATCGTCTCGGTCTGCACCTGCCCGGGCGTGTAGATGAATTCGTTGAGCACGTCGCCCTGGCTGGTGCGGGTATCCGGGTCGGTGGCAAGGAGGGCCAAGACGCCGTAAAGCGGCTCGGCATAGGTAGCGCTGTTGCGGCTCGTGAAGATCCGTCCGTCGTCGCCGAGGATGCCGTCCTGGCCGGTACCGCCAGAGATCCAGTCATTGCCCCAACCGCCGATCAGATCGTCATTCTCGGCATCGCCGAACATGCGGTCGTGGCCGCCGCCGCCATAGGCGATGTCGTCGCCGGTTTCGCCGTGGAATTCGTCATGGCCGCCGATGTCATTCTTCGCCCACAGACCGAATTCGTTGCGATAGGCCGCGTCGTTCGGGTTCGTCTTCGAGAACAGGTCAGGACGGAAATCCGGGCCGCCCGGTGTGTAGTCGAGAAGGTGCACGCCGCGGACGACGATGCGTTCGGCGCCGGCGCGGGCCGGATCGTTCACATCGTAATTGTACCGGACGTAGAGCTGCTGGTTTGCCAGCCCGTTGGGGTTGATATCGAGGCCATTGATCCCGACAATACGGACGATATTACCGTTGTCGCCGACCATGGTGTCGGCATCGCGGGCATAACGCGCAGCCGCAAGGGTGCCGTCGCCCGGAAGGTCGAGGTCGTTCCGGTCGATTTCGCCGCCGGTACCGCCGAAGATGTAGTCGTCGCCGTCAGGCCGTGCATTTGCATCGGTCAGGCTGAAGAACGAGGACGAGCCGCCGACCAGGTCGTCCTGGCCGAGGCCGCCGAACAATTGGTCATCGCCACCACCGCCTTCGATGTAGTCCTGGCCATCGCTCGCAGCAGCAAAGGATGCGATCACCGTCAACGGACCGATCGGTTCGACAACACCACCCGACGTCCGGGAGGCACCGACATGCGACGTGCCGGCGAAGGCAAGTTCGATACCGCCGTCGCCCTGGATGACGTCATTACCCAGTTGGCCGAAGATTTCGTCATGACCTTCGCTGCCGGCAATGTAGTCGTTGCCGAAACTACCAACGCCGGCAGCTCCCTGGTCGAAGGCGAAGGTGTGAAGGGTCGCATAGTCGACCGCATACTCGCTCCACCACGGCGCGCCGTCCGGGTCGCGGTAACGGCGTGCGATACCGTCGACCAAGAGGAGACCGCTGTTGTCGCCAGTGACGGTGCCGAAGCCAGCCGGGATCGGCCGATCCGTACGGCTGTAGAGCAGCGCGCCGGCCAAGGTCTGGAAGCGCTTGCTGAATGTGTCGTCCAGCAAGTTGCCGTCCGCGCCGCCCTGGCGGGTGAGGTAGACGTTGTCGCCGAAGATGCGATCGTCCTGCTGGTCGCCGTCCAGCATGTCATGGCCGGCACCGCCGACGATCACATCGCGGTCAAGCCCGCCGAACACGATATCGTCGGCGCCGTTCTGCAGCTCGGCCGACTTGATCGCCGTCACGAGCACGAGCTCGGTCGTCTGGATTCGCTGTTTGAGACCGGACGGCAGGTTCGGATCGTCCACGAACATCTCGATGACGCCATGGTCGGCGAAGATGATGTCGTCGAAGTCGCCGAGCACACCGGCTGCGGCAACGGCACTCGGTCCGTAGCCGAGATGCGATGCGCCATCACCGAAGATCAAGTCACGGCCGGCCTGCATGAGGTCGCGAACCGCCGACTTCACCGGCTTGATCGTGGTGCCGTTGGTGTCGGTGTTCGGGTTGGCGGAAGGCAACGGGCTGTTGTCGACCGTGTCGATGAAGAGCTGGCGGGTGAAGATGTTCACGTTCACGCCGCTGTCGCCATAGATATGATCGACGCCGCGGTTGCCGATGATCAGGTCGTCGCCGGAACCACCGGCCAGATGATCGCCGGCCTGGCTGCCATAAATCGTGTCGTTGCCCGCGCCGCCATAGATCGTCAGGCCGACGCTGGGCAGACTCCCCCCTCCAACGCCCGCAAACAGTGCGCTGGCGTCGATGACGTCGTTGCCGGCGAGCTTGTAGGGGTTGGCGAGCGGGAAGACCCATTCATCGTCTTCGTTCTCGCCATCCTGCAGTTGCGGGAAGGGATCGAACGGCTTTTCACCGAATTCCATGCCGAGCACATTGTGTGCCTGGCCGGAATACCAGATGCCGTCCTGGCTGGTGTCGCCATAGATGACGAGCGGCGAGTTCGGACCTGCGCCGCCATTGACCTTGATGTAGTCGCCGCCGACGCGCTTGCCGCCATCGAGCGTTGTGTCATAGCCGAACACGGTCAGTTGGACGCCCGTTGCCGGTGTCAACGCCACGTTCTGCAACGTCATCACCGCGGCGGTCAGCGCCTGGATCGTGAACGGTCCGGCATAGCCGCTGACATAGACCTTCTGGCCGACATAGAAGCCGTCTGCTTGCCAGCTCCCGGCGCTGCGCGTCAGGCTGTTGGTGGCAACGTTCATCGTGCCGGAAGCCGTGATCGTGCGTGCTTCGGCGACGTGCAGAGAGCGTTCGGCGTAGCTGTTGAACGCATCGGCCGCCAGCGAGACGCCGGCCCCCTGCCCCATGTGGGTGTTCGGCGCGCTCAATACCAGGGCGCTGAGATCGCCCCAGGTCAGGGCCGAGTTCGGCGGCGCCGGAAGGGTCGCGTCGACGATGGCAAGGATCGTCCGGGTGTAGGTCTCGCCCTCAAGCTGGATGACCTGGCCGACCTGGTACCGGTCTTCGGACCAGTCACGCCCATCGAGGCGGGTCACGACGATCGAGCCACCGCCGCCACTGGCAATGTTCATCTTGCCGGCGCTTTCGATGTACATGTTGCCGCCGCCGTGGACGAGCGTCAGGCCGCCATGCGCACCCTGCACATAGAAGCTCTTGACCGCATCGTTCTGTGTGGCGAGCAATGCGCCTTCTAGCTTCAGCGAGAAGCCGTCATCGGAGATCTCGATGATGCGGAAGTCGCGCTTGCCGTTTTCATCGACCATGGTGATGAGGTGACCGGCAAGATAACCCTCGTCCGCCCACTTGATGTCGTCCTGACGGGTGACGATGCCACCGGTATAGGTCGGATCGATACTGACATCGGTGACCACCGTTTGCAGGATCGCGTCGGTGACCGGGTTGATGCGGTTGATGGTCCGGGGCGCGTCGCTGACGAGCGCGAGCTGACCGCCGGTGACGCGCATCGTCGAGCCGACAATCGAGACGATCTGGTATTCACCCTTCGCGAAGTCCTCGTCGATAGTGATGAAATCGCCGACCGCAAAGCCGGTCCATGAGCCTCCATCGGTACGCACGATGATCCCGCCGGCAATCGTCTGGGCGACGTCGACGGACTTGTTGACGGTGATCACGTCCTTGTCGATCGCGGTGATGGTCAGTGCGCCGCTGGCAACGCCAGCGAGCGATGGGCCGCTGAGAACCAGGATCGAATTGTCGTTCGGGTCGGCGCCTTCTTCCGGATGCAGCGGATCGATGAGGGCGTCGTTGATCGCGACCACGGTCCAGGTGCCCACCTGCCCCGCAATCTTCACGGTCTGGCCGACGAGGAAGCCCATGGACTTCCAATCGAAGCCCGCGCGCACGATCGTGCCGCCGTTGCTGCCGTTCGGCGTCACCGTGAAATTATTGGTGACCTGAACGGAGGGCGCCGGATCGAGCGTGCCCTGGATGACGAGACCATCATTGCCCTCGCCGAGCATCAGATTGACGACCTCGATGGTGCTTTGCGTCGCATTGGTGCCGAACTGGCCGTCAGAACCGACGCTGATCTTGCCGAAGCTGATGCCGCCCGGGAAGAAGCCCGATTCGCCGAAGGTCGGATCGCCGGTGACCCCGAGGCCGAGGCTCAGATCATCGGCCATGTTGAAGCCGGTCAGCGTCGTCTGCGTCATGACGCCGTCGACATCTTCCTTGCTGGTGTCGTTGAAGATGTTGAGGACATCGATCTGTTGCGATTCCGGCGGCTGGGCGCCGATGGCGATCAGGAAGTCGTCCGCTTCACCCGGCAGTTTCAGGCCGTTTTCCAGCGAACGGTCAGCGCCCGTCGGGCCGCCTTCAACAGCCAGCGGTCCGCGCAGCTTCGAGAGATAATGTCCCGAAGCCGGGAAGACCTTCACGCCTTCGCGCGTGACGGGGATGTCGTAGTTGTCGTCCGCCTGCAGGACGACCGTCTGCTGGATATAGTAGTTCCCCGGATTGAACGTCGCGACCGCCGCGGTGCGCAGCACCTTGACGCCCGCTAGCGTGCTGCCGACCGGCAGCAGTCCAGCGTTCTCCGAGGTGATCTGGATCGTGGCATCCTTGGTGTCGTTCTCGCCGCGAATGATCGCGATCTTGAAGTTGCCGATAACGTTGTCGGCGGCGTCGAAGACACGGATCCACTGGCCTTCCAGGAAGCCATAGGCGAGCCAGCCGTCCGCATCGTCGGCAAGGCCGGCGATCGTCATCCGATAGGTGGGCGTGCCGTCCTCGATGACCGTATGGAACTGGATATTGCCCGTAAAGGCGCCATCGCTGGCGAGGTCCGAGAGGATGACATCGGCAAGCTGGCCGCCGGTACCGAACGTCCGGTCGACCTTGATGAACTTGCCGTCGACCGTGTCGATCGCGGTGATGTAATAGTCACCGCTGTTGCCGCCGGCGTTGCCGACGCGGATCTGCTGGCCGACGAAGAAGCCTTCATCGACGAAGCTGCCGAGATCGGCGCCCGTGCCGCGGGTAATCTTGCCGTTGAAGCCGTCATTGCTGAAGACAAGGTTGCCGTCGAAAATCTGCGTCGGCCGGAGCCCGCCGATCACCGTATAGCCCGAGCCGGGTGTGACGGCGACGCCGTTGACGCTGACGACATCCGCCAGTCCATCGGTGACGATCGCGACCTGTACGGTGGTGCTGGGCGCCTTCGTCAGCCGGATCGTGTAGTCGTCCGTGTCGCTGCCATCGGCATTGAGCAGCGTCGTGCCGCCGCTTTCGAGCACGACGGCACCGGCCGTGTCGTTGTCAATGACTTCGATGTCGACATAGCCGGGGCCGGAGCGCAGATTCGGGAAGACATAGTCGTGGTCGGCGTCAGTCGTCAGAACGTCGTCGCGCTGGAAGTAAATGACCGCCGTATGCGGATCTTCGCGCGGGATATCGTCACGCGCCTGAACGCCGATGCGAACCGGGTCATCCCAGTTGGTATGGTCGAAGGTTAGCCGCCAGTAGCCGTCGGCATGTTTGTACATGCGGTCGCCGACCGAGTTGAAGATGTTCGTCGGATCGTCGACATCGAAGATCTGGATATCCTCGTCGCTCGCCTCGTTGAGGAAGAGCTTGACGACGATGATGTCACCCACTTCCGGCGCCGTCGAAAGCTGAACGAGGATCTCGTCCGTCAACTGGGTCGTCGGGCTGCCTTCGATGACCAGCGACCGGCCGTCTTCGATGTTCGTGCCAGGCGCCACCTCGGTGACATAGATCCCGGGTGTGTCGTTGTCCCTGACCAGCACTTCGACGTTGCGGACGTCAGCCGCGTCAAAGGGGTCTCCATCGGGATATTCGGCATCGATGTCGATGACATTGGTGTCGACGCCGCTCAGATCGGAAATCACGCTGTGCTGGATGACGACCACGCGGTCGCCTTCTGCCCGCGGGTCGTCCGGCGCATAGACGTAGACCATCTGCGGATTCATCCAGTTGCTGCTGTCGAACCGCAGCACGACCGCGCGATCCTTGATGATCTGCGGTACGCCGTTGACCATGACAACATGCTGGAAGTCGCTGTCGGTGACGGTTCCGCCGGGGTTGACGGTGGACAGCCAGACCGTATCGCCAAGGCCGTTCGGCAAGGGCGCTGGGTTCAACAGTGTGCCGTCTTCCTCTTCCTGCGGCGAGCGTGCCGCAGACACGGTGACATAGACCACCTGGCCGGCGAGCGGAGCGATTGCCAGCTTCACCGTGTAGCTGTCCACATTGACCGGGCCGCCTTCGCGCACGGCAGTAAAGCCGCCGGTTTCGTCGATGCGGATGATGCCCTCTTCTCCGGAAGCGACGTTGTAGTCGAAACCGTCGACCAGCACACCGTCGTAGAGCGCGTCACCGGACGTGACGAGATGATCGACAGCACCGGAGGCCCCTTCGAGCTCGCGGGTCACGATGTCTTCGGTCACGTCGCCGGTGACGTTGATCGTATCGGATCCCAGGCCGCCAATGACGCGATAGGCAACGCCGAAGGCGGTCGACTGGACAAAGAATTCGTCGTCACCTTCGAGACCATCGACTTCGACCACTTCGATCGTGGTGTAGCGCACATTGAGACCGGCGCCGAAAATGCCACGTTCGGTGATCGCAAAGTCGTCGGCGAACTCCGTACCGAGGATGACGAGCTTGTCGAAGCCCGTGCCGCCGTCGACGGAAACCGGAGCATTGACGTTGTACTGGACCTCGTCCTCACCACCACCGGCGCGGATGTCGGGCGCCCGCGCAACAGAGAAGCCGAGCCCGATGATCGGCATCGCAACGCCCTGGTCGTCGCGCACGATCACGTCGTCGGTGTAGTCGTCGGGCGTGGAATCGGCATCGGCAAAGTTAATGACGCCGTCGCCATTGGTGTCGAGCGTGACAGCCGGCAGGTCGTCCTGGTCGATCGTGCCGTCGCCATTCCAATCCTGGTTGGCAACAGCGGCGATCGCAAAGGCGCGCACGATGAACAGGTCGTTGTTGTCGTCGCCTTCGAGCCTCAGCTCAGCTTGGTTCGAATAGACACGGAACTCGTCGTTGCCGGTTCCGCCCTGCGCGACCAGCGGCGCGCTGATGCCGGGGCTCAGCCAGCCGCGTGTCGTAGCAACCATGTCCGGGAAGACGTCCTGGGCGAGCAGGCCGCCGCCGAAGAACGGCGTGACGCCGTTTTCCGGATCGTCGGTGCGCTTGTTGCCGAAGATCTGCCCGATCTGGAAGGAGTCGTCCCCCGCTCCGCCCTGAAGCGACACGATCGCCGTCGTATCATCGGAATAGAAGTTGTCGTTACCGCCGAGGCCTTCGACGGTGACGCGACCATTGAGGGCCGTGTCGTAGTTGATGCGTGCGCTCTCGTTCGACGGTTCGTTGTCTTCGATCGTGTCCGCATAGGTGGTCGGCTGGCCATAGACCATCGCGACATAGGCCGGGCGATCGGCCGTTTCATGCGGCAGATAGTTCGCACCGCGCAGCAGGAAGATGTCGTCGATCGGCTTGTTGCCGTCGCCGTCCTTGCCGTTGAATGCCGAGTTGTAGCCGTAGACGTTCAGCGCATCGACGCCGTCGTTGGAGCGCCCGGTATCGAGCACGTTGATGACGTAGTTGCGGTTGAAGTCCGTACCGGCACTACCGAGGCCCGGATTGTTCGAGCCGAGCGTGTAGACCTCGTAGAGGTCGCTGCCGGAGACACCGTCGAGCGTCAGCGTATGTTCGGCTGCCGTCGTCATGTTTGGTGATGTCTGCGTCGCTGTATCCTGCAGGTAGTAGACCGTGAAGCGATCTTCGCCGTCGGCGTTGGTCGGGTCGAGGTTCTGGCTGCCATAGGCCCGCGTCTTCGAGCCGAGGAAGATATAGCCGGGGCTGCCCTGGCTGTTGGTGCCGCCGGCGCCCGAGGGATCGCCGAACTGGATGGTATCGACATCGGTGTTGCCGAAGATCCAGGTCAGATTCGTGGGGTGCGGTGCCGTCGTCTTCGGCGCGGCTGTCCCGACCGGCGTCCCGTTGGTCTTGTTGCCGGGGGTCACCGCGGCGTTGGCGATGATGCGCCCACGCAGCAGCATGACCGAGCCGAAGCCGATATCGGCATTGGCGAGCAGAGTGATGGCCTCGTCGAAGGCGGTGACGTCGCCATAGATGTCGATCCGCTTCGCCGCCAGGATCTCGCTGTTCGAGTCGAGTGTGACGTTGTCGCCGACGCGCAATTGCACATTGCCCTTCTCGGCGAAGATCTGGCCATGCGGGATGAGACGCTCGGCATCCGCCTGGAAGGTCGGGAAGGTGGCGCCGTCCTCGGAGAAGCGCGCGCTGCCGCTGTGCAGTAGATCGAGGTTTTCACCCTGGACCCCCGTCTCGCGAACGGTGATGCGAATGTCGCCGTCATAAGTATGGGCGAGCACGAGCCTGAGGTTGCCGGCGCTCTCGCCGGGATTAACGGGTGCTTCCGCCAGATAGATGTTGTTGTCGGCTTCCAGCGCGACGTCGTCGTTCGACGAGCCGCGTGAGGAATCGATCTCGAGGTCATTGTTGAAGGCACCGATGGAGCCGCCGCCATTGGCGTCGAGATCGATGCTCTGGCCAAGCAGGTCGGCGAAATCATCGCCGGCGCCGTTGTTGCGCGCATCGAGGATCGAGCCAGAGACGGTGCGCAGCGAGATGTCACGCGTCGTATGGACCGTGTGGACGAGCAGATCGCCGACGACTTCATCGAGGAAGATGCCGAGTGTGCTGTCGGCGGTCGTGTCGAATGCCCTCAGCACGCCCAGGCCGCCGACCCCGTTGCGGATGTCGACGTTGATCTCGAGGAAATCGGTCGGCAGCCCGATGCCGCCGAGCGGCGAGTTGATGTCGAGCAGCGTCGGGTTGAGAACCTGCGCAGCGACCTGTGCATGGTTCGGGTTAAAGAGACCGACACCGGCGGCCATGGTGATGTTGCGGCCGGCGACATCGGCTTCGACATCGCCTTCCGTGAGGCCCCGCGCATCGATGATGCGCCGCGGCGAATAGAGCAGCACGTCCGACGCGGTCGACTTGATCCGCTCGACGCGCATGTCGCCGGTCTTTTCGCTCAAGGCGATATAGCCGTTGGTCACCACATCGATATCGCCGTTTCCGGTGATTTCGGTGATTCCGAGGACATTGATCGTCGTTGCGCCGGGATCGGGATTTGCTGCAGCGACGATGATATCGCCACCGCTGGTGACCGCTCCGGCCTGGAGGCCGGGCAGAGTCCGATTGCCGGTAGCCGGATCGATGCCACGGAAGTCGTAGGTGGAAGCGATCGGCGTGTTGCCGGTTCCGAAAACGCCGCGGCTCAGCTCTTCAGGAAGGCCGCTGTCCGGCCGGAAGAAGTTGTAATGGGTGATCCCGGCTGCCTGGCTCGGCGCCTTGACGAGCACGCCGCCCGAGGCCCCTGCGCCGCTCTGCTCGAGGCTCGCCTGTAGCAGCACATTGGCGCTATCGCCGGCGCTTATCCGGTCGATTTCGACAATGTAGTAGCCGCCGCCGAGATCTTCGCGCAGCAGGGCCTTGAGGTCGAGGTTGATGTTCTGGACGGCATCGACGGTAAATGTCTCCGCCGCAATCAGGCTGTGCTGATTGGTGAGCGGCCCGCTCGGCGAAAGATTGATCGCGACACCGGCGAGGGAATTCGCCAGCGTGCTCGCCAGCTTAACGCTCAGGCCATCGGACGAAGCGATGACATAGTAGTAGCCGCCATCGACGAGCCCACCGATCGCCGTGCTGACCGCGTCATAGCGCACGAGTTGGCCGGTATAGAAGCGGCTTTCGTGCCCGAGGAAGATCTGCTCCGTCAAGCCGCTGACACGGCCGGTATCGAAGCTGACAAGCTGCGGCAGGCCGGCGCTGTCGACGATGTCGATGTTGACGCGGTTTCCTGTCGTGCCGACGTTTTCATCCGCGCGGATATTGAGGATGTGCGTGCGGATCAGGGATTCCCGGCCGTCGCTGCCGAGCACACCGCGATCGTGGGTCGCGAAAACGGATCCGTCGGTATTGACGATCGAGGTGGTCCCGATCGGGTTTTCGATGGTGCCGTTGATATAGATATCCGACCGGCCGCCCGTGTCGGTGATCTCAATCAGCGTCGGCGCCACCTCGCGCTCGATGTTGAACGTCAGGGTCACTGTCTTCGACGGGTTCAGCCAGGCAAGCGGTTGCTCGTCGGTTACAACGTCGATGTTGTTGATGATGATGTCCTTGTCGGACTCGTTGCGGATCGTGACGCGCTGCAGCGTATCGCGGAACGTCCAGGTGCCGCCGGAACCGACCATCGTGTCGGAATCGAAGACGACGTCGCCCGGGCCAGGATTGACGATGTCGTTGACGACGATGTCGGCGCTCTGGATCGTATCGCCCTCTCCTTCGCTGCTACCGCCACCACTTGCGCCGTCGTTGACGGTCACCTCGACCGCGACGTCGATCTGGCCGTCAGCACCGATGACGAGCTGTTTGACAACCAGTTCTGGCGAGCGCCCGGAGAGAATGAGGACATCCGAATTGAAATCGATCTGTTGCGGCCGGTCGTCGGGGCTGCTGCCATCGGAGCCGCCGGCGGCAAGCGAACGCTTGCTGTGGTCGGCGTCATCCGTCTGCGAGATCGAGCCGTTGACGGTGGAAGCATAGAGCGCCAGGTGTTCGCTCGATGCCGCGGGCTCCTGCGGGTAATCCGGATGGCCGAGAACACCATCCGCATTGTCGCGCGGGCCGGCCGTGACCAGTGCGCCGGCGGCGCCGAATATCTTCGACGCCACGTCGGTGTCGTTGTGCGCATCGGAATCGACGAAGCCGAAAAGGCCTGTGGCACGGGCATAGGACTTGGCATGCGTCTTGACGTTGTCGTAGCGGGTGACGAGGTCGACGCCCTCCCAGCCGGTCAGTTCGGCGTCGGCATTGATGTGCACTTCCGCCTTCGGCCGGGCCGTTATGGTGCTTTCGGCCTGGCCTTCGCCATAGAAGCCGGCGCCGCGGCCGTCGCTTCCGGCGAAGACGTCGAAGCGCCCGACTTTCGCGCTGGCAACGGCCCGCTTGGCGCTCAGAACAGCCCGGTCGCCGAGCGTTGCGATCGTGTCGGCCTGATCCGGATCGGGGTTCGGATCCGCAACACCGATATAGACATGGGTGACGGCATCGCCATCTCCGCCGAAGCCGACGCCTGAACCGGTCGACTTGGCGGAAACGCCGGCTTCGGAATAGGCGGTTAGCCGTGCCAGTTCGCCGGCGACGACGATCGCGTCGGCGCCGATCGTCGCGGCACTGTTGTACTCGATCCAGACTACGGTCGTCGGCGAAGCCAAGCCAACGGCACCGCCGGCGCTCGCATGCGACGAGGCTCCGGTATTGGCATTGGTGCTGGATGCAACGGTGACGTTCTTGCCGGCGACGATGCGCGTGCCGTCCCCAACCGAGGCAACACTGTTGATGTCCTGGTAGCTGTTGGCATCCGCGTCGCCGACGGCGACGAAGCCGCCGGTGCCGTTGACCGCGTGCGCCGTCGTATTGGTGGTGGCCGATGTGGCGATCGAGACATCGCCGCTCGTCGTTACAAGCGTCGCCGATATCGTGGCGGTCACGTTCGGATTGCTGGTGATATTGGCGTCATTGCCGTTGACGCCAACAAAGCCGCCGCCGGAACCCTTTGAATAGGCCGAGGATACGCCGTCGCCTGACTGCGGCGCGATTTCGCTGAGCGAGACCTCGCCCGGGCCGAACAGGAACTGGCCGCCAGCTACCGACGTCACTGCATCGTTGATGTCGATCCGAAGCTGTTGCTCGCTCGTGCTGTCGCTCGATATGTCGACGGCCAGCGCGCCAATGCGATGGTTGGCGTAGGGGCCGGAAAGCCCGGTCGGCGTCAACGTCATCTGCGTGCCGCCGGAAGGCGCGTCCCACAGTTCGAAGGTATCGTCGCCGGGCCCGCTGACGCCACGGACATAATAGGTCTTGCCGTCTTCGAGCCCGCCGATTGGCAGATTCTTGGCGTTGATCAGCGAATGGATGTCGTCGGCAGTCTTCGCCTTGTTGGGCGTGAGCGTGATGATCGACTGATCGAAGGTCTTGGTGAGCGTCGTTTCAGTAACGCTGTTGACGACCGACAGGATCAGCGTGCTGCCGCTGACGCCGGTAACGGTGTAGGTACCGCTGTTGGCACCGGCGCCGCTGATGAACAGAGTACCAGTTCCAAAACCGAAATCGGCCCAGTTCTCGCCATCGGTACGGATGATCCGGTCGCCGGCCCCATTGCGGACGAACTGAACCTGTTCTGTGACCACGTCATTGCGTTTCAGTTGGATCGTCGTCGAATTGACGACGTGGACACGGTAGGTCTGGCCATCGGACAGCCCCCCGATCGGCGTTCCGGGCGCTCCCGTTTCCGTTTCGACGTTGTAGACAACGTGCTCGCCCTCGCTGAACCCATGGTTCAGCGCGTTGCCGTTGTCGTCAAAGAAGCGAATGTTGTTCTGCGTGCCGTCGTCAATCGGTGAGCCATCGGGATTGAGTGCCGTCGGATGGACATCGACCTGCCGGCTGACGAAGGTCTTGGCGTCGGGCGCGTCATAGGTGACGGCCATGCCATTGGTGAACCCATGACCGGAGATCGTGATCTGATTGCCGGCGATGTCGTCGGGCTGGAAGTTCTTGAAGTAGTTTTGCGGGTTGACCGCCTTGTCATGCGTATTGACCAGTTTGATATGGGACTCGTCGATAACCAGAACGTAGTAGAGATTGCCCTCGGTCAGGCCGAAGCTGTTCACCGTCTCGTCCGGCCCGGCATAGTAACGCACGGCATCGCCGCTGATGAAGTTATGCGCCCCCTGGAAAGTAATAATCTCGGTTTCGGAATCGATGCTTGCGGCATTGAAAGTCGAGCCGAAGTATAGCTTGTTCGGGTCGACATTGCCGCCATCGATGACGTTGATGACGTTGTACTGACGGTTGACCGCCGGATCCTGCGGATCGGGCCAGTTAAGACCGGGGATCACCGCGCCACCGCTGCCGGCATCGTATTCGACGGTATCGCCGGTCACGAGACCATGGTTGTTGACGGTGATGGTGTTGGCGACACCATCGGCGTCGACGACTGCATAGTCGGGCTGCGTGCCTGGAATGGGCGCGGCAATCGCCTCGACCGAAACCGTGCCGGTCGCATTGATGACGCTGCCAGTGCCAATGGTGCTGGAGACGGTCGGGCTGACATTGGTCGTGGCATCGGAATCGCCGGCGCCGAAAATGCCGCCGATCGTCACGCCGACGACCTTCGAATCCCCTTCGGTGTTGGCGAGTGCCTTGAGCCGGATATGGCGTGCGGACTGAACGGACGTATTGTTGCCGATGGTCGCCGCAACGGAGGACGGGCTTGCGGTTGCCGTGGCGCTGTTGAGCGTCAGCGCCCCGAGGACGCCGCCGCCTGTCGCTTCCGCAACGGCGAGCGCGCCGTTGATCGCAAGCGCGTCGACCCCGATGTCGCGAACCGAAACGATATTGGCATTCATCGCCGCGTTCGACTGGCCGTTAGCGGTCGCTTCAGCATCGGTTGCACCGACAGCGGCCGCACCAAAGGAATTCGCCTCGGTGTTGGCGACGGCGTAGTTGCGCAGGCGCGACTTGATATCGATGTCGTTGGTAATGGTCAGGCTGCCGCCCGCGCCGATCGTAGCATTGACGATGGCGTTGGCCTTGGCGGTGGGCACTGCGCCCTGGCCGCTGAACAGGCCGCCACCCGAGGCTTCGGCAAAGGCCTTGGCGCCACGATCCGTCGCTGTTTCGCCGACGAAATTGTGGGAGGCGAGCATGACGATGCCGCCGGCTGTAATAGTCGAATTGCCACCGATCAGCGCACTTGTCGTCGGCACGACATTCACCGTCACGAAGCTCGTGCCGACCGCGCCGAGACCGATGGTGAGCGCGAAAACATCGCCCTTGGCATTGTGGCTCGAAAGCGCTTCCAGCGTCACGGTGCCGGTGGCATCGATGTTTGCGCCGCCAAGGATCGATGCTTCGATGTTGGTCTCAACATCGATCAGCGCAAAATTGAACGAGAGGCCGAGCGCACCGCCGGCGAGCGCAAAGGTCTCCGCCTTGGCGTCGACGGTCGAGTCCGCATGCACAGTGATCGCACCGACCGTGTCGGTCTGGCCGATCTGGCTGCCAGCCCCGATGGTCGCCAGAGATTCGATAGTGCTGTCGTCCGTGTCGCCGATATTGAGGTCGACATAGGAGGCGCCGGCCGCCACTGCGCCGACCTGTATGCCTGTCGTCGTGACGTCGAAGTCCTGCGTGTTCGAAGCGTTGACCGACAACAGGGCGGCATTCTCCACCACGGTTCCATCGAGCAGGCGGGCCTGCACGCGGCTGGTATCGTTGATGACGATGACCGATGCGCCGAGGCCGACGAACCCGCCCTGGAAGGCGACGGTCGTCACATCGACCTCTTCGTCAAGCTCAGCCTCGACCTTGATCTGGTTGCCGGCGCTGAGGTTACCGCCGGCCTTTGCCTTGACCTGTCCGGAGACGTTGAGCACGGTCACGGCTGCGCCGGCGCCGACGAGGCCCGCGGCAGCGTTGCCGATCAGAAGATCGACCTTCATGTTCTGGCGCGAGACGACCAGAATGTCATGGCCGGCCTCGACATCCGCACCGGTTTCGATCGTGGCGGTGGTACCGTGCTCCTCATTCGTCGGGATCAACGCGGCATCGAGGTCCGCGCCCGAGAAGAACGACGGGTCGTTCAGCCGGTCCGATGCACCCTGCATGTTGTCCCTGACACGGGAGTCCGCGGTGCGGGAGTTTCCGTCGCCGCTGAAACCGGTCATCTGGCCGGTCAGTTCGCCGACGCCGCCATCGGTCTTTTCCCCCGCATCGGCGGCCGCGTTGTCGCCACCACCTGTGGTGGCATCGCCCGACGTGCCTTCCTTCTCGTTGGCGTAATCGTCCTTGAAATCCTGTCCGATCGACCAGACCGAGACCGACGCACCGAGGCCCACGACGCCGCCGACGCCGCTGAAGGCGAAGCCCTTGAGGGCCTGAATCGAGTCTGCACTGACAGCGACATCGTTGCGGGCCAGGATGTCAGCATTCGCGCCGATCGAGGCTGTGGTGTCGTTCTTGATGCTGCCGAAATCGATGCCACCACCGATGCCGACGAAGCCGACGGCAGCCGAGCCGGCAAAGGACGTGATGCGGACATCATTGGCGGCGTTGACATAAACGCCCTGCCCGAGGCCGACATTGCCCGGATGCAACTGATAGTCTGCAAAGCCCTGGTTGATCGCGGCACCCGCGCCGATGGCGGCCAAAGTATCGGAATCGATGATTGTCACACTGACCGCACCGGCAATGCCGACATAGAGCCCGCCGGCGCCGGCAACGGCGATATGCGTAACGATTTCCGACGATTGCGCCTGGACGATCACGCCGTGCGCCTCACCGGAAAGCGTGGAGAAACCGGTCGGATCGCCGCCGCTGGTCGTGATCTGGCCGTCGAGCACGTTCGAGATACCCGCGCCGTTGGCGCGCGCGTCGATCGTCGCGTTTTCGCCGATCGTTGCCTCGGTATCCTTGGTGACGTTGACGACGCCAACGGAGCCAGCGGCACCACCGCCGGCGAGACCGATGGCGACCGCACCGGAAACGATGGTAAACTGCGAGTCGTCCTTGGCCATGACGGCGACATCGCCGCCGGCCTCAACCGTCGAATCCCCGATGCGCGCGAACGTATCGGCATCGAGCGAGACAACCGAGACGCCGCCGGCGAGGCTGACGGCGCCGCTTACCGCAAGCCCGGCGGAGACGACGAGAACCTTTTCCTTCGCAGTAGCGATGACCGCTACATCATTGTTCGCGTCTACGAGCGTGTCGTCGCCAATAGTCGCCTTCGTTTTCGTGGTAATGACCGACACGTCGACTGCCGGAGCGGCTGCACCCGACCCGCCGAAGGCCGCACCGGCGCCAACGCCGAGGTGGCTGAAATCGCTGGCCGCAGCGACTAGGACCGACTGCGCCCCATTGCCGCCACCGCTCATGTCCTGATTAATGCGGGCGCCTTCCCCGATCAGCGCGGTCGTCGTCGTGTTGAGTACGTTGACCGCCGCACCGACGGCGACACCGACGGACCCGCCGCCGCCAACGCTAATGGCCGCCGTTTCGATATCGTCCTTGGTGCTTGCCGAAACTGCGACGCCGCGGAAGCCGCCATCAACGGCGGCCGTCGCCGTCCGCTGCTGGGTCAAGCCTGGATCGGTTGGGGTACCGTCATCGCTCTCATCCTGGTCGAGGTCATTGAACTGGCCGAGGCCGCCGCCGCCTTGCTTGATCGGCACGCCCGCTTCGAGACTGTCCTTGCTGACCTGGCCGTCGGTCTGCGGGTCATAGCCATCGCCCATGCTTTGCGATCCGGCAAAGCTGATGTCGAACCGGCCGGTGCGTGCAGCCACGCTGTGCTGGCCCTCGCCGGTCACGCGCGCGTCTTCACCGATGAACGATTCCGTCGTCTTGGTGACGACGGCCACACCGGCTGCGACACCGACGCCGGCGCTGCCGCCAACGGCAACGCCGCCGACGATCAGATCGAGCTCCGTTTCATCGACCGCCTGCACCAGCACGCTGCCAAGGGCGCGAACGTCGGTCAGGCCCGCATTGCCAATGCCGTCGATCGGATCGTCGCCGATGAAGGCGCGAGTCTTCACGTCGAAGATGAACACATCCGCCGAGACCGTGATCGCGGCTGAGGAGGCCCCGCCGGCTGCGACCGAGAAGGAGCCGACATCCTCGTTGCTGGTTGCCTCGACCTTGATGTTGCCATCGGCATCCATATCCATGCCGGAATCGATCGATGCCTGCGTGGTCTTGATCAATGTCGCGATATTCACGCCGGCGCCAACTGCGGCGCTGCCGCCGGACGCAGCAAGCGATCCCGCAACCGTCAGGAGATCCGTCTCGCCATAGGCGTAGGCGGCAACACCCGGATCGTTTGCACCGGACTGGGCCGTGACCGCCGTATTCGAGCCGATGCGCGCGATCGTCGTTTCCGTCAGCACCGTGACAGCGACAGAACCAGCCACGGCTGCGCTGCTGGTCGATACTCCACCGGCGGCGGCGATCGTGGTCACGTCCTCAGTCGAAATCGCCGAAACATCGAGACCAACGGGTCCGCCTGTTTCAACGTCGGCGTGGCCGCGGATCTCGGCCTTCACATCGTCGATGTGAACGAAGACCGTGCCGCCGATGCCGATGCCGGCACCCTGGCCGAAGGCGATGCCGCCGGCGAGCGCAAAGATCTTGGCGTCACCGGTTGCCTTGAGGGAGACATTTCCGCCGGCATGAAGCTCGGATTTGTCGAGTGCTGTTCCCGTCTCGACATAGGCTTCGGTCGAGCTGTCGAGCACGACGACACCCACCGAGGCCGCCACACCGGAGCCGCTGAGGCTCAATCCGAAGGTGGCTGCAATCGAGGTGATGGTGTCGAATGAATCGGCGTTGACGAGGATATTGCCGGCAATGGCACCGAGATCCGCAGTTCCGCCGACCCAGGCGCTGGAATTGCGGATGATGACATTCACGTCGAGGCCGATGCCGACACCGGCATTGCTGCCGCCGGACAGTCCGATGCCGCCAGCACCACTGACCATGGTCAAGATATCGGTCGCTTCGACGGTCACCCCGCCATTGCCGTCGAAATCGGAGCCGTCATTGATGAAGGCATGCGTCTCCATGAAGACGACGTTGACGCTTGAGGAACCGCCCACCGCCGTTCCGTTGCTTGCCGCAACGCCGGCAGCAAAGCTGGTCACCGCCAGATTGCCGATGACAGGAATGCTCTCCGTAATCGGCAGCAGTTCGGCATGGGCCGTGACACCAATCGCGCCGCTCGCCTCGGCATCGACGCCGGTCCCGACGTCGGCCTTGGTGTTGAGATCGTTGACGATATTGATGGAAACCGCGACGCCGACACCGGTGCCGCCATTGAGGCTCAGCGCCGCGCCGCCGGCGATGCTCTGCATCTCGTTGACGCTGACCGCATTGATAGCGATCCCGCCGGCGTTGGCGTCGAGATCGGCGTTGTTGCCGATGATAGCACTCGAATTGACGTCGAGATAGTTGATCGCGACGGAGCCGCCGACGGCGGTGTTCTTCGAGACGGCGCCTGCCAGTGCCCGCGCCTGGAAGGTATTCCTTTCGCCATCGGCCGTGATTGCCCGCACCTTGATCGAACCGGCGGTAAGATCGGCGCCGGAATTGACCTGCGCGGTATTGTCGAGCAAGGCGATATTGAGGCCGACAGCGGCGGCAACGCCGGTATTGGCGCTCGTGTTGGTCGCCGTCGCCGTGCCGAGCGCACGCGCGTCGGTGGTCATGGTCGCTGCGATTTCCATCGCGCCCGAAGAACCGATCACGACATTGCTTGCGATCGTCGCGGTGTTGTCGGCGTCGAGGAAGTTGACGGCGATCGTTGCGGCGACGCTGGTCCCGCCCTGTGTCGACTTACCCGTCTCATTCGTGCTCTTGCTATCGGCGGTGCCGAGACTGCTGCTGCCAGATTGGGTCGGCGCCTTCGAGCCGCCACTCTGGTTCTGCGCCATGTTCGTCTGGTTGCTGCTCTCCTGGTCGGAGTTCGCCTTCGAGGTATCATTTCCCTTGGCGCTCGCCTTGGACTCTGCCTTCGTGTCGAAAGTCGACGTCGCGGTGACACTGACATTGTTGGCGCCGGAGAAGTTCCTGCCGACAAAGGCATCGTTGGTCACTTCGGCGATGTTCAAAGCGAGCGAAACGCCGACGCCGACATTGCTGCCGGCCGCTTCGCCGTCGCCGAGCGTGTGGATCGTGCTGGCATGGCTCGCCTGCGCGGCGAGATTTCCGGTCAGCGTGATCGCACCGCCAGCACCCGAGCCGATATGTGCATCCGTGTCATTATCCACGTAGGCGACTGCAATTGCGCCACCGACAGCAGTGTTGCCGGCTGCGCCCGCCTTTGCCGTGGTGGTGACCGTATCGTTCGAGGTGGCAAGTGCCTGAAAGTTGCCGGTGTTGCCGCTGATCGTTTCGCCGTTTTCGATCCCGGCGAAGGTCGTGTTGAGCGAAATACCAAGCGCTATCGATGCGCCGACGCCAGTGCTTCCTGAGCCGCTGCCGGCACCATGGGCCGTCGCTTCTGTCGTCGATTTGGTTGTGTTGGTTGCCTGCAGGCTGACGTTGCCGCCAGTGAGCGTCACAGACGTCGTGCCGCCACCGCCGTGGTCGAGCCCAATCGTGCCGAGCGTATTGGTGGTTGCAACGCTCAACGCAAACGAGCCCGCCACGCCGGTTTCGCCGCCGCTCGCACCTGACGTGGATTTCGCACCGAAATTGTGCTCGGCGTTGCCGCCGACCGTCTTCATCGTCGCCGAAGCGGTGAGGCCGTCGGCCGTGATGTGCGCGCCGGCGCCGACCGAAGCTTCGTTGCGCATGGTCGCGACGTTGATGGCAACGGCGACACCGACGCCGGTGCCACTGCTCGTGGTCGTCGCCTTGCCGTCGCCCGTCGCACTGGCATTCATGTTGTTGGAGGACTGGAGCTGAAGCGCTCCGGTGCCCGCACCTTGCCCGGCAATGATCGTGACGCCATCACCGATCGAGGCGACGGCGAGCGACGAGGAAACGTTGAGGGCGAGCGCTGCGGCGACGCTTACCTGGCCCCCGCCGGTACCGCCCTGGCTCGTTGCGGACTTGTCACCCGTGTTCGTCTTGCCCGATTTCTCGTTGGCAAGTTGCTTTTGTTTATTCTTCTGGTCGTCAGCGGTGGTGTTGCCGCTGTCGCTTTCCTTATCCTTGTCCGCACCCGCGGCACTGGCTGTAGCTTCGGCCTTGCTCGCGCCATCGCCATGGGCTGAGAAGCTGACATTGCCATCCGCAGTGATGTTGCGGGCGGTGCTCGCAGTCGCGCTGTCATCGACGAACGCAAGCGCAATAGCGGCGCCGACCGCCGTATTTCCGGCGATTGCGTCGCCGAGTGCCGAAGTCGTGCTGTCGCCATGGTGGGTCGCGGTCGCGGCGAAGGCGCCGTCAAGGTCGATAAGGCCTCCGGTGCCGAGCTTTGCCTCCGTCACATTGTCGGCAACAGTGATCGCGATAGCGCCGCCAACACCGGTACCATCTTCGGCAGTCGCCCCGGATTCCGCCGTCGTGGTGGTCTTGTGGCTACCGGTGGCGCTGAGCGTCAGGTCGTCGAGTCCTGTGAGGACCACGGAATTTTCGACCTTGGCCGATGCCGTGTTGTCGGCTGCGTTGATGGCGAAGGAGGCTCCGACGCCGGTGCTGGCACTCTCGGCATCCGCCTCGGCGACCGCGCTGCTTTCCGAAGTATTGGAGACCGTCAGCGAAGCGTCGTCGCTGCTGAGCGTGACGCTGGCGAAAGGCCGGATCGCCGATTCTGCGGTCGCATCCGACACGTTGAGCGCAAACGATCCGGCAACGCCGGTGTCGCCGCCGCTGGCGCCGGAGGTCGAATGCGCTTCGAAGACGTTCTTTTGGTCGCCGCCGACATTCTTCATGGTGGCAGACAGGATGACGCCGCCGTCGGCGTTGACGACCGCACCGTTGCCGATGATCGCCCTGTTGCTCATGTCCGCGACGTTGATCGCCACGGCGGCGCCGACCGCCGTGCCCGAGGTTTCGCTTTCGAGCGTCGCGCTGCCATCGGCGATGGCCGAAGCATCCATGTTGTTCTTCGCCTGCAGGCTCACGCCGCCGGTTCCGGCGCCGTCGCCAGCCGTCACGTTGCGGCCAATGGCGATGCTGGCCAGCGCTTCGCTGTCGGAGACGTTGATCGCAAGGGCGGCCGCGACGCCGACATCGCCACCGCTGCCACCGCCGGTGTTGGCGGTCTGGCTCGTGTTGTCGGCATCGCCGGATTTGCTGTTGGCGAAGTCTACCTGCTTCTGCTTCTGCTGATCGGCCTTGGTGTTGCCATCGGCGGATTCGTCGTTCTTGTCGGCGCCTTTGGCGCTGGCTTTCGCGTCCGCCTTGCTGGAGCCATCGCCGAGCGCCGACAGGCTGACCGAACCGTCGGCACGCAGATTGCGGTTCGTGGTCGAAATCGCGCGGTTGTCGACGAAGGCAAGCGCAATCGCGGCGCCGACCGCGGTCGAACCGATCGCCGTGCCGTCAGCCGTGGTTGTGCTCAGCCCATGATGGGTCGCCGTTGCCAAGAAATCACCGGTTATGTCGAGCTCGACATCGTCCGTCCCGAGCGAGGCGCGGGTGGTGTTGTCGATCACGTCGATCGCCACTGCGCCACCGATGCCGGTGCTGCCGCCGGTGCCGCCGGCTTCCGCCGTCGTCTCGGATTCATGGCTGCCGGTTGCCGAAAGCGTCACGTCGTCTGCGGCCGTGACCGTCGCACCGTTTTCGAGCTCCGCGATGGAATTGTTGTCGATGACGACAAGAGCTACCGAGCCGCCGATGCCGGTCTCGCCGGCTTCACCGAGATCATCGCCATTGGGGGTGGCGGCCGTCTCGGCGTGAGTGGTCGACGAGGCCGTGAGGCTGAGATCCGCGCCATTGAGATCGACCGTCGCACCGGCCTCGATCACGGCTTCGACGTCGGTCATGATGATGTTGATCGCGAGAGCCCCGGCGACATTGGTTTCGGCGCCGCCCGCACCGGCTTCCGCCGTCACGACAAAGCTGTCGCCGGCATTCAGCGTGGCATTGAGGTTGACGGCGCTCGCCGTCAGATCCGACGTTCCAGCGACATAGGCACGGGTGGTTACATCGGCGATGCCAAGCGCGACAGCCACGCCGACGCCGGTCCCGGCGCTGCCCGTAGCCGAGCCGTCGGCGGCTGCCGTGACGCTCTCGGTGGAGGTCGCCGTCAAGGCAAGTGTGCTTGCGGAAACGAGGGTGGAACTGTCGAGATAGGCTTCCGTCGTTGTCCGGTAATCGGAAACCGTGACGGCACCTGCGAAGGTGATGTCGCCGCCGCTGGTCGCCGCCTTGTCCGAGGTATTGCTGTCCTGGTTCGGGTCGGCGAGCCGCTTTTCGGATTCGCTCGTGCCATCGCCCTGGTTCGAACCACCGGCGCTGGAGATCGCGGTGGTGCTGACATTGCTGGTCAAAGTCGCGCTGAAGGCGACGGAATCGGGCAAGTTACCGCCATTGGCGTTGAGCGACGAGTTGCCCGCCATATAGGCGCGCGTCGTCGCGTTCACTTCCGAAACGGCAACGCTCGCGCCCTTGGAGCCCGAGCCGCCATCCGCGGTTGTCGTCAGTGCCAGCTGGGTGTCGGCGGTCAGAGAAACGGAGCCGGATATGTTGAAGGCACTGCCGCCCAGAACTTCTGTGATGGAATCGCTGAGAACAACCGTCACGGAAACCGCGGCATCCTTGGTCGTGTCGTTCTCGCTTGCATCGCCTTCGTCGGCCGCGGTCAGCGAAACGCTGACCGAACTGCCGGCCGTCAGGCTCGCGGCCGTCAACGTGCTGTTGTCAAATCTGATCCTCGCCTCCGGCAGAACGGTGACGATGACGCCTTCGAGCGGACCAACCTCCGCGGTCGAAGCCGAAACGGTCGCATCCGCCGTCGCCGAGATCTGCACGGCGCCAGAGGCGGTGATGGTCGCGCCGCTGAGGTCGATGATCGCCTCGGGTGTCGCGAAATAGGCGCCGCCGGTGATTTTGCCGTCGTCTTCGGCGAGCGCCACAAGGGTGACCGTCGTCGCCGAGACATTACCTGAAACCGTGATCTTTTCGACATGAACCGCCAAGGCGCCGAATGTGTTCGTCCCCTCGATGAAGACTTCGTCCTTGCCGTCATCGCCAGCTGTATCGGCAGCGTTCTCGCCAAAAACAGTAAAGCTTGCAGCCCCTAGATTGACACCGGTAACCGTTAGGACATCCTTCGACAGCAGCGGGATCCCGAGGTCGGCGCCAAGTTTGATTGTCAGGCTGTTGGTGGGCTTGGCGAAGGTGACCTTCTCGAAGGTCGGGATAAGCGACAGCGACTCGAGCGTCAGAGTGCCGTCACCGTTATCCTTCAGCCTTGCTTCGTCGTCGAAATCGCTGGTCGCGATAATACGATCGGCGACGACCGTATTATCTGTGATCGGCTCCAGGCCATCGTAGCGCAGAACCTGACCATCGCGGGTGATCGTGCCGGACGCGGGACCGGTCGCAACGTAGGTGACGGAATGGAAGAAGCCGCCATCGAGAACGAGACTGTCGAAGCCGCCGGCACCACCGTCCATGACGCCGGTCAGACCGCCGCCAGCTGAAACGAAGAAGGTGTCCTCGTTGTCGGCAGAACCCTTGAGATTCTCAACCTCGACGAAGGACACCCCTGAAACGTTGCCGGAATTCAATCCGGTTATGTTCCAGTCGGTATCTTCCGGCGGTCCGATCACTGCGTCGCTGCCGGCCCCACCGCTCAGCAGGACCTTGCCCGAAACGGCGTTGTCGAAACCATTATGGACGAAGGTGTCGTCGCCGGCGCCGGTGTCGATCGTCAGCTTCAGATTGGGCGAAGCGAAGGTGTAGGACACCAGCGCGCCGCCATTGATGCTGTCAAGCGTCGAGAACCCGTCTCCCGGCGTGCCGGCATCGCTGAGACGCAGAGTCTGCCCCTCGCCCGTCATGTCGGCAAAGATGCGCTCCTGCGCGGTTGTCGCATCGGTCACGGTCGAGACGCCACCGATACCGATCCGATGGCTGATCTCGCCGTCTGCGGCGGTAAACACACCGGAGCCTGCACCATCGACCGCGAACTCGACGAGATCGAACACGCCGCCGGTCAGCGAGAGCCTGTCGTCGCCGTCGCCGCCTTGAAAATCGATATCGAGCGCCTGAAGGAAATCCGTGCCGAAATCGATTGTCAGCGTGTCGTTCGCAGCAGTACCGGTCACCCGGATATAGTCGATTTCCGCGGCATTCCGCTGCGCAACGAGGAGGCTCGACCTGTTGTCGTAAACCTGGACCGCCTGGATCAGGTTGTCATAGCGCAGGCTGTAGTCAGCGCCGCCATCACCGACCATGTCCACCGCAAAGGGCATGATATCGGCAGACAACAGATAACGGGGCTCAAGCGTCTCGAGCGCGAGCCCGGGTAGATGGCTGGTTTCCGAGCGCGGTGTGAAGCTTCGTGCCTTCCTGCCACCGAACCACCGGAAAAGGCGTTCGATCATCGCCGTTTCCTGGGGAGGTGGCCCATCCTGTGCGGCTGACTTTCGGCGGAGGTGTCGGGAATTCTTGGAATCAAGCATCGACGACAGCGGCATGCCACCCTCCCGCGTTCAAAGCTGTAATGAAACCCCTATATTCGAATGTTAACAAACTCTAATGCGGAAAGACAAGCCGTAATCTTTCGCAGTCAATAAATCTTCATAATCCGCTAGATTTTTACTTAAACCGGAAAGCATATGACAACTGCGTTACAGAATTTTCATAATAGATCTGTCGCCATTAACGGATTGGTTTGAATGGATTTTATAGCTCCTACGAGCTAATCCGGCCGCCTCTTTTTGATGACCCAAAGTGATCAGAGGCCCGATCTGCTCAGCGCCGCTTCGTCCGCCACATGACCGCCATTCGGGTGTCGATTAATCGCTTCGCGTTTAACGAGCGATAAAATTGCAATCACCAATTGCGCGCGGATAGTCTACGATCGTTGCGATGCCTTGCCTGCCTCCGGGAACTCCGATCTGAAAACGAGCGGAACCAGACAGGGCGGACGGTGTCCGCTGCCGAGATCACGCGATTTTGCAAGCAGGCCGCCTCCCAAGAAGCCGTGTTTGGCCGATAATCGAGCGATCGGAAACCGGAGGACGAGCTATGCGCCCTGGCTTCGCAGGTACGTTGCTGACCATTGCGTTGCTCCTGTCGGAGCCGACTGCTCTTCATGCAGTCGACGTCACGCGTTCGGGCCAGCCTGTGTTTGACCGCGTCGTCGAACTGGTGGATGAGGAATTCTACGACACAACGGCGCTGGCCCGCTTCAACGCCGCTGCTCGGGCACAAATCGACGGGAGGTTGCACTCGATCGCGACCACGAGCTCACCCAGCGACGTCGACGACGCGATCACATCGGTCCTTTCCAGCCTTCGGGTCTCGCATACCGGACGCTACAAGCCCGATACGATCGACTATTTCGAACTCTCCGACATTTTCCGTTTCGCAATCCGGAATGACGTGCGCCGCCTCTTTCCGCCGGATGGCGAGGTCCGCTATCCCGGCATCGGCATGGTGACGGCCGTTGACGGTGATCGTCGCTTCGTTGCCGATGTCTACGATGGATCGCCCGCCGAGAAGGCCGGCCTGCTCGTTGGTGACGAGATCCTGTCGGTTGACGGGCTTCCCTACCGGGAAATCGGCTCTTTCGCCGATAAGGTAGGTAGAAGCGTCGAGATCCGGCTTCGACGCCATCGCGATGCCGCATCGATTTCGGCGAAAGTCCAGGTGGAGCGCTTGCGGCCGCTGCCGATGTTCGAGCGGGCGATCGACAAAAGTCTTGCACTCAGCGAACGCGATGGCCACAAGATCGGTTACGTGCGGATGTGGACGCTCTCAACGCGCAATGGCCTCAATATTGTCGCGGAAGCCCTTGCGACCGGCCGCCTCAAGAACGCCGAGGGTGTTGTCGTTGACTTGCGCGGGCGCTGGGGTGGTGGCCCTGCCGATGCGGCGGAGCTTTTCGTTGGCGACACGCCGTCCTTCCGGTTGGTGCCGCGCCGCGGGGATGCGACACTCGCAAACTTCCGTTGGCGAAAGCCGGTAATCGCGCTGATCGATAAAGGTACGCGTAGCGGCCTGGAGCTCTTCGCCTACGCCCTCAGGCAGAATGCCATCCCGCTGGTCGGTGAACGGACGGCGGGCGCCCTGCTCGCAGGCCGCGCCTATGTCTTGCCGGATGACAGTCTGCTCGAACTCGCGGTTTCCGATGCGGTGATCGACAACGACCTTCGGCTCGAAGCTGTTGGCATCGAGCCGGATATTTCGGTGGCGTCGCCGCTTGCCTATGCGGCAGGAAGGGATCCACAGCGGGAGGCGGCGGTCAACGAGATGGCCAGGATGCTCGCCGCCGGTAAAAATGGCCGGATTTCCGCGCCACTCGACCCAGCGCTGACACGCTAGTCCGCGCAATGTTCATGCCCCAGGCGCGTCACGCCAAAGCCTCGAGCGCAAGCGCGCTCTAGCGGCTAACACGTACCGGCGACGACTGTCGCGGTCGAGCGCAATTCGACTTTGCCCGCCCGGATCGACTGCCGGGCAAGATCCAGAACCTCAGCCTTGATACGCTCCCGCGTTGCAATATCCGCCTGGCCCAATCCCGCCACCACGGGTGCGGCGATTTCGGTCATGAAGGTCCAATAGTCTTCGGGCGTGTCGTGAACCATCGTGGTCGTGACCTCTTCCTCACGGACGTCTCGCAGGCCCGCGTCAGTAAAGACGGCAGTCATCAGGCCCTCGGGCGCACAGCGGAACAGGCCGGGGGCTCCCGCCGGCGGTTTCGGCATTTCCACGTGGCGCGCAATGGTCGACATGATCGTCGTTGCCCAGATGTTCTTGTCAGGCGAGGCCCAGACGGCAGCACAAACACGTGCACCCGGTTTCGCGACCCGCTTCAATTGTTCGGCTGCTGCCGCAACATCAGGGAAAAACATGAAGCCGAACCGGCAAAGAACAGCGTCGAACGTCGCGTCCGCGAAAGGCAATGCACCGGCCTCGCAGATCCTGGTTTCAAAATTCGTCAGACCGCGGTTCCTGGCGTTTTCGCTCGCCACCTGAAGCATGCGCTCGGATAGATCCGTGACGGTGACGCGCCCGTTCGGGATCGAGGCGGCGACGGTCAGTCCCGGCTCGCCTGTCCCAGCAGCGACGTCAAGCACCTGATCGCCGTCTTTGATCGCTGCTTGGCGGATCATCGCCTGGCCGAAGGGGGCAAGCCAGCCGAGAACGAGAGCGTCCCATTTCTTCCAGCCGGCTGAAAAGCGGTCCCAGGTTTCTCTTTGCTGATCGCGGATTTGATCGAGATGCGCGGACATACTGGTTCCTCCCTTGGAGCCGTTTTTCGACCTCGTTTGGCGAAACTATGAACCCGCTTTCGGATGGTACAAATCAATTTTGCGCCGGGATACGAGGGCCTTTGTGACCGCGGTTACATGTGAGCTTAGACAATCCGCTCTAGGGTGAGAGCGTAAGGCACGCTATATTCCAATTAAAGATACCGGGAAGGAGAGATTCGCACCGATGTCGAACCGGACGAACGTCAAGAATAGCGGCCGGATAGAGCCCAGCGACGAACAATCCCTCGGTGATCAATTGCGGATGATGCATCGGGCTTTCATGGCCTCGCCGCTACGCAACAAGATCATTTGGCTCAGCATAACCATCGTCGTTGTCATCGTTGTGACAGCCTTCGGCCAGATCATCCTCAATCGATGGTACAAACCGTTCTACGACACGCTCGAGCGACGCGACCTGCCCGCCTTTCTTCATCAGTTGGTCGTCTTCGCCCAGATCGCTGGCGTGCTTCTCGTCCTCAACGTCCTGCAAACCTGGCTCGGACAGGTCATCAAGCTGCGCCTGCGCGAGGGCCTGACGGAAGATCTCATAACCGAATGGATGCGCCCCTCGCGCGCGTTTCGTCTGGCGAACGCCGGCGCAATCGGCATCAACCCGGATCAACGCATCCATGAGGATGCACGCCACCTGACCGATCTGTCAGCCGGGCTTTCAATCGGGCTTTTCCAATCGGGTATTTTGCTGGTGAGCTTCATCGGCGTGTTGTGGTCGCTGTCCGACGGCTTCGTCTTTCATGTGTCTGGCTACGCCTTCGCCATTCCCGGCTATATGGTCTGGGCCGCCATTCTCTATGCAGGCACGGCCTCGTGGCTAAGCTGGCTGGTCGGCCGTCCGCTGGTGGCGCTGAACGGTGAACACTATGCCCGTGAGGCGGCGCTGCGCTTCTCGCTGATGCGCGTTAACGAGCATATCGAGGCGGTGTCTCTATCTTCAGGCGAGGCCAATGAAAAGAAGCGCTTGCAGCGCGATCTCGCCTCGGTGCTCGAGATCAGCTACGGCCTGTTGCGCGCGGTGACACGCCTGACCTGGGTGACGGGCAGTTATGGTTGGATCACGGTCGTTGCCCCGATCGTCATTGCGGCGCCGGTTTACTTTGCCGGCGACCTGAGCTTCGGCGGGCTGATGATGGCGGTCGGTGCCTTCAACCAGGTGCATGCGTCGTTGCGCTGGTTCGTCGACAACATCGGCGCGATCGCCGACTGGCGTGCCACGCTGCTACGCGTTGCCGCCTTCCGTTCCGCATTGCTGATGACCGACGAAAGGCACGAGGGCGACAAACGTATCGACTTCAAGACGTCGGAAACGTCGCAGATGAGTTTCGACAATATCGAAATCGTCTCGCCGACGGGCTGCATCACGCTGCGGGAGCAGAGCGTGACAATCGATCCGGGCGAACGGGTGCTTGTCACCGGTGCGCCCGAGGTGGAGAAGGCGCCGTTCTTCCGGGCGATCGCTGGCCTTTGGCCCTGGGGTCACGGCCGCATTGCACTGCCGGTCGATGATGGCCTCGCCTTCGTTCCGAAGTCACCTTACTTCCCGCCCGGGACCCTGGGCGAAGTTCTCGCCTATCCAGGTCCAGCCGATAGCTACAGCAAGGGTGAACTTGCATCGGTGCTCTCCAAGGTCGGGCTTGGTCGCCTCAGCGGCCGGCTTGACCAGGATGCGCGAAAGCAGATGAACCTCAGCGAAGCGGAACAGCGCCTTTTGGCGATTGCCCGGCTCAGCTTGCACAAGCCGCGGTGGCTGATCATAGACGAGGCGCTCGACACGCTTGAGGACGACGCCTACCAGCGCGTTCTGAAATTCATGGACGAAGAACTCCAAGGTGTCGCGATCGTCAATATCGGACGCACCGAACGCGGCAATGACTTCTTCACCCGCGTGCTGCACCTCGACAAGAACCCGGCAGGCAATACGCTGCGGCGACTGCAGCCAAGGAGCCTTCAGCCCGCCGATCCGCAATTGGTGGATTGAAGCAAGCGAGCCATTCGGAAGCGCCAGTAACGCATTGAGGAAAATAGAAAACCGCGCATTCGTCGAATGCGCGGTTTTGCCTTACCTAGCGTAAGTTTCCTTAGCGCGCCCGCAGCTTCATATGGCGGTTCACGTCCTTGTAGAGCAGATAGCGGAACTTGCCCGGACCACCGGCGTAGCAGGCCTGCGGGCAGAAGGCGCGAAGCCACATGTAGTCGCCGGCCTCGACCTCGACCCAATCCTGATTGAGCCGGTAGACCGCCTTGCCTTCGAGCACGTAAAGGCCATGCTCCATGACGTGTGTCTCGGCGAAGGGAATGATCGCGCCGGGCTCGAACGTGACGATTGTCATGTGCATGTCGTGGCGCAGGTCCGCCGGATCGACGAAGCGCGTCGTCGCCCACTTGCCGTCGGTGCCAGGCATCGGCGACGGGGTGATTTCGGCTTCATTGGTGAAGATGGCTTCCGGCACAGGCAAGCCATCGACATACTCATAGGCCTTGCGCACCCAATGGAAGCGAACCGGCGCTTCGCTTCCATTGCGAACGCTCCAGTTGCTGGCCGGTGGAATGAAGGCGAAGCCGCCCGGCTGCATCTTGTGCGCCTTGCCGTCGAGCGTAACGGTCAGTTCGCCTTCGACGACGAAGATCGCGCCCTCGGCTCCCTCGTCCAGTTCGGGCTTGTCGCTGCCACCGCCCGGAGCGATTTCCATGATATATTGTGAAAATGTTTCAGCAAAACCGGAGAGCGGACGGGACAATATCCACAGCCGGGTTTTATCCCAGAACGGCAGATAGCTGGTGACGATATCCATCATCGTCCCCTTCGGAATAACGGCATAGGCTTCGGTGAAGACCGCGCGATCCGAAAGGAGTTGGGTTTGCGGCGGGTTGCCGCCATGCGGCGCATAGTAACTACGGTTGGTCATATCTTCCTTCAGTCTGCTGGCAGGCACCGCCTCCTCTTATCAGCGGTGCAATTGGTTCGTTTGAGCGTCAAAGCAAGGCGGTGCGAAGATCGCGGGGCTGATCCTTCTCCTCGTCCAGATCCAGTTCCGCTTCCACATGGTTCAGGTGTTCGGCCATTTCCTTGATCGCGCTCGCGACATCGCGCGCTGCGATGTGTTCGACTACGGCCAGATGTTCGTCCGGCCCGCAATTGTGAAGGTGGTTCGAACGGTACATCGCGGTGATCAAGGATGTACGGGAGACCAGGTCGCGCAGAATGCCGAAGAGAAAGGCCGAGCCCGAGAGTTCCGCGAGCAAAAGGTGAAAACCGCCCGAAAGCCGAACGATATCAGAGAGATTGCCGGATCGGCCGGCAATGCGCTCTTCCTCGATATGGCCTCGCAACCGGACGATATCCTTGGAGTTGGCGCGTTCACACAAGCGCTCGACGACGCGCTGCTCGATGGCCCGGCGGGCAACGAAGACATCGCGCGCCTCATCGACGGAGGGCTCGGAAACGAAGGCGCCGCGGTTCGGCATGATCGTCACCAGGCCGTCGCGCTCCAGCGCGGTCAGTGCCTGTCGGATGCGCGCCCTGCTGACGGAGAATATTTCGGCAAGTTGCTCTTCTTTCAAGCGCGTTCCCGGGCGTAGCCGCCGCTCTGCAATCGCAAGCCAGATCTTCTCGCAAATGATCGCCGTCGGAGCACCGGCGGCTTCGTCCGCGTTGTACATGAAATCTCCCTTAGCCGTTCGCTTACTCTCGCCGTGCGGCGCTCAAAGTCAATTCCATCAGCTGCAGTTAGATATTGACTACAAAATTGTAGACAATATTGTGTACCGCAACTTGATGTGCAATGGCAACTGCTTAAACACGACCGCGCGACCGGCCCGAAGCCGGGGCGCGATGCCACTTGAGAGCCCCGATGGACCTTAATTTCACTGAACTGCCGGACCAGGAGAGGGGCGTGATGCGCACTCTGGACACCACGGCCGACGTCCCCTTCGCAACCGTCCTCCGGAAAACGAGCTGATCCATGCGTCTCCTGCTCATCAACCCGAATTCCACTCGCTCCATGACCGAACAGGCGCATCGCAGTGCGGAGCGCGTCGCAGCACCTCATACCTTACTGGAGTCCATTAACCCTACGTCAAGCCCGGCCAGCATTGAAGGGCATGCCGACGAAGCCATGGCCGTACCGGCGATGCTCGCAGAGATTCGTAAGGGCGAGATGCGCGGCGTCGACGCCTATGTCATCGCCTGCTTCGATGACCCGGGCCTTGGTGCTGCGCGTGAGATCGCACGTGGTCCGGTGATCGGCATCTGTCAGGCGGCCGTGCAAGTGGCGATGAACATCGCGACCCGCTTTACGATCATCACCACCCTGCCCCGTTCCGTGCCGATCATCGAGGATCTGGCTGACGCCTATGGTGCCGGTCATCGCTGCCGCAAGGTCCGTTCGGTGGACATGCCGGTGCTGGCGCTGGAAGAGGACCTCGCCCATACCGAGGAGATGCTGGTGCAGGAGATCCTCAAGGCGCGGCAGGAAGATGGTGCTGAAGCAATCATTCTCGGCTGCGCTGGCATGTCAGAGCTCTGCGACCGCCTGAAGGCGCGCACCGGCATGCCTGTCATCGACGGCGTGACCGCTGCGGTGAAGCTAGCCGAAGCGCTGGTCGGCGGCGGCTATGCCACCTCAAAGGTCGGCGCCTATGACTATCCCCGTGCCAAGGAAAACCCGGCCTGCAGGCTGGCTGACGTCGCCGGCTAAATCTTAAGCCTTTACGGGCCACCGGGCGGCACCCCGTCCGGTAGCGCTCGCGCTGGTGCCGATTGGCTAGATCAGCGCATCAAGGCGTCAAGCTGCTCCTGCAGCGTCGCCACCTTCTGCTCGAGCGCTTCCAGTCGTTCTTCGAGGGCGGATAGCGCCGAGCCACTCGGAGCCGAAGACACCACAGCCCTCTCGGCAGCCGGCTGCTCGACTTCACCGCACAGCAGATGCGCGAAGCGGTCCTCGCGCTGACCGGCGCCTCGGTTCAATTGAACGATCAGTGGCGGCCGGCGGCCCATCATCAGATCGAGATTGTCCTTCAGCTCCTCGATCGAGGAGAACCGCGCCATGCGCTCGCTGCGTGCCCAGAGCTCGTAAGCGGTCTGCGGACCGCGAAGAAGCAGAAGACCCAGCATGACGATCTGCGGCGAGGTCAGCGAGAAGCGGTTGGCTACCAGGTGCTCGTAGCGCTCGACCCTGGACGCAAACGCCTGGCGGACCAACCCCTTCTGCGCCAGCGACGAGAGCGCGCGGTGGACGTCAACCTGTTCGACCGCCATGACGGGATCGCGGGCCGTCTTCTGGTTGGCGGCTGCATGCGCCGAATTGAGCGTCAGCGGGTAGACGTCGGGCGTCGTTTCCTTCTTCTCGATCAGGCAGCCGAGAATGCGGGCTTCAACGGCATTGAGGATGGGGAAATCGGTGTCGGAGGTCGTGTTCATAAGCCAACTCTTCAAATCAACGCATTCGATCCCAACCGAGCCCCCCAAGCGGAGTGCAGCCCGGCTTTCGGCCCCTACCCTAACGTGAGTGTCGAAGCCCGGAAATGGTCATCGGTCTATTTCGTTGAATTCCGGTTAGCACCGTAGCATTCGCCTGACGACAGGGATACGAAACACGGTCGTCCGCAATTCGGGTCGCCTGAACATCGGCCGAAAAAAGAGGCTCCGCGACTGACACGACACGGAGCCCAAGGCTTCAGGGAACTCGATGTGTCAGGCCGCGTGGATCGCCTTCGCCGTCTCTTCGATGCGGTGGCAGGCGGCACGCGAACCGTCGGCGAAGTTGCGCATTTCCGGCCGTTCGCTCTTGCAGCGCTGGTCCGCAAAGGGGCAGCGTGGATGGAACGTGCAGCCGGACGGCGGATTGAGCGGGCTCGGCACCTCGCTGGCAGCGATACTGCGCCCACGCTTCGGATGGGTAATGTCCGGGATCGTCTCAAGCAGCAGTTGCGTGTAGGGATGCCGTGGATTGGCGAAGAGCGTTTCGGTGTCCGCCTCTTCGACGATGCGCCCGAGATACATCACCGCGATACGGTCCGACATGTGGCGCACCACGCTCATGTCGTGGCTGATGAAGAGATAGGTCAGCCCCATCTCGTCCTGCAGTTTGCGCATGAGGTTCAGGATCTGGGCCTGGACCGACACGTCAAGGGCCGAGGTCGGCTCGTCGCAAACGAGGAACTCCGGCTCGCCGGCAAGCGCCCGTGCGATCGATATGCGTTGGCGCTGGCCGCCGGAGAATTCATGCGGAAACTTGGTTCCGTCCGAAGGCGCGAGGCCGACGATCGTCAGCAGTTCGCCGACACGCTCCATGATCTCCGCTTCCGAATTGCGAAGCTTCAGCTCGCGCAGCGGCTCGGCGATGATGTTGCGCACGCGCCAGCGCGGATTGAGGCTGGCATAGGGATCCTGGAAGATCATCTGCGCCGAAAGCGGTTGCCCGTTCTTGCCGGGCGCAAACCGTACCTCGCCTTCGCTCGCCCGGTAGAGACCGGTGACGAGCCGCGCGACCGTCGACTTGCCGCAGCCGGATTCGCCGACGAGGCTGAGGCAGCCGCCCATCGGCACCCTGAAACTGATGTCGTCCACCGCCCGCACGAACTGCTGCGGCTTGCGCTCGATCACCCGGTTGAGCCAGGGCGCGGAAACATCGAAATTGCAGGTCAGGTCGTTGACCGTCAGGGCATCACTCATAGAACTCCTCCTGCATTGAGCCAGCAAGCAGCAACGCCGCTGCCGAACGGGGCCGGCTCGGGACGATCCTTGCGGCAGCGCGGCCCCGCCTCAGGGCAACGCGGGTTGAAGGCGCAGCCGGTCGGGATTGCGTTCAGCCGCGGCATCGAACCGTCGATCTGGTTCAGGCGCTCGACGCGACGGCCGAGTGCCGGGATCGAGCCCATCAGACCGCGGGTATAGGGATGACGCGCATTCTTCAGCACGTCGCCGACCGGACCGATCTCAACCAGCCGTCCGGCATACATGACCGCGACACGGTCGGCGGTCTCTGCGATGACGCCCATGTCGTGGGTGACCAGCATGACCGCGGTTCCATGATCGTCGCAAAGACGGCGGAGCAGCGAGGTGATCTGCGCCTGGATCGAGACGTCGAGTGCCGTCGTAGGCTCGTCTGCAATGATCAGCTTCGGCTCGGCGGCGAGCGCGAGCGCAATGACGACGCGCTGGCGCATGCCGCCCGAGAACTGATGCGGATAGTGGTCGTAGCGCGCTTCAGGCGCCGGAATGCCGACCTCCTTCAGAAGCTGGATGGCGCGCGCCTTGGCGTCGGCCTTGGAGAGCTTCAGATGGAGGCGGATTGTTTCGACGAGCTGCGCGCCGATGGTGAAGAGCGGGTTGAGCGAGGTCAGCGGATCCTGGAAGATCGCGCCGATCTGGCGGCCACGCACGTTCTGCATCTCCTTGTCGCCGAGCTGGTCGATGCGGCGGCCGGCGAGCCAGACCTCTCCGCCGGAGATACGGCCGGGCGGCTCCAGCAGTCCCTGGACCGCAAGGCCGGTCATCGACTTGCCGGCGCCGGATTCGCCGACGACGCCGAGGATCTCGCCCGGGCGAATGCTGAGCGAAACGTCTGAGAGTGCCGAAACCGTGCCATGGCGCCCGGGGAATTCGACGCAGAGGCCGCGAACGTCAAGCACGGCCGATGAAGCAGTTTCCGTCATCGCGGCACCTCCAGAGGGTAGCTCGGCGGGAAGATCTCGCTGACCGGCGGGTGACCCCAGCTTCTTTCGGGATATTTGGCGATCAGACCATCGAACTGCGCCTGCGCCTTTGCGCGCGCCTCGTTCATATCGAAGCCTGCCACTTCGCCGTCACGCATCGACAGACGGCCATCGACGAAGACCGCCTTGGTGACGCGTCCCGAACCGCCGACCACCAGCGTGGTGATCGGATCGACCGCCGGTGCCATGTGGTGGTCCATGAGATCGAAGACCGCGATGTCGGCCCGAGCACCCGCTTCCAGGCGGCCGAGATCCGACCGGCCGAGGGCCTTGGCGCCGCCAAGTGTCGCGGCGTCGAAGAGATCGGCACAGCTGACGGCGCCCGGATCGTTTTCGACCACGCGGCAGGTGATCAGGCCGACCAGAAGGTTCATCAGCATGTCCGGCGGTGTCGTGTCGGTGCCCATGGCGATGTTGACGCCGCGGGCCTTGACGGAGCGGAACGAATTCAGCGTGCTGCCGCCGCGAGCCGAAACCAGCGGGCAATGGACGATGCTGACGCCGTTTTCGGCATAAAGACGCAGATCGTTATCGGTCGCCTGAGTAGCATGCGGCGCAATCAGCCGGTCGCTGAGGAAGCCGAAGCTTGCCAACCACTCCGGCGCCGTCTTGTCGTGCAAGCGGCGAACGGTATCGACTTCCATGGTGCCCTGCGCCGCATGCAGGCGGATCGGACAATCAAGGTCGCGCGCCGCGTCGGCAGTGCGGATCAGAAGCTTCTCGGTGCAGGTTTCCACCCGGTCCGGAGCCAGCAGCCCCTTGACCAGGCCACCGTGACGCCCTTCGTGCTCGCGGATGAAGCCGATGGCATCCTCGAGGCCCTTCAGGCCCCTTGCTTCGTCGAAGATCGCTTCGAGCTGGCCCGGCGCCGTCACCATCATGCCGCCGGCGCGATAGGCCGGGCTCAGATAGACGCGCAAACCCAGATCGCCGGCCGCGTCGGAAGCGGCGGCGAACTCCGCGACGGTCTCGCCCCACTCGCGGTAGAAGAGCGAGGCGATCGGGGCTGCCGTGGTGATGCCGTTCAGGAGAAGCTGAGCGAAGGCAAAGCGCTTCTGGAACGCCAGTTCCTCCTGCGTGTACATCTCATAGGGCCCGCGCTCGATATAGGAGCGCGGCCAGACGCGACCCTTGGCCCAACCGGGCTGATGGTCGATCGAAAGGATCGTCGTGTCGAGATCCGAAAGTGCATCGAGGTCGATCAGGCCGGGGCTGATCATCGCGGCCCCGAGATCGATCCGCCGAGCTACGTCGCCTTCGAAGTGTGGCCCGACATAGAGCAGCGTGCCGCCTTCAATGACGACCTCACCGTTCGGGATCAGCCGGTGCGAACCGTCCCGGTGACCGAGCACCCATTGCGCCGTCAGAAGCGTGCGTCCCTCGGGACGTTGGCCAAGTGTCAAATCCTTGATGGTGTTCATGGGATTGCTACCTCCGCAATACCGTTTCGAGCGACGACACGTCCGCGCTTGACGACCAGCGGCCGCGGCGCGACGTCGACGACGGCATGGGCCAGCGTCTCGCCGGTGAGCAGGGTGAAATCGGCGTCGCAGCCGACGTCCAGGCCGTATCCCCTAATGTCCATGACCTCGGCGCCCCCCTTGGAGCAGACATGCAGCGCATGTTCGAGATCGACGTCACGGCGCAGGCCATTCTTCATGCCGAGGATGCGGGCGCGGTCCATCATGTCGGGCTGTCCCCACGGACCCCAGGTATCGCGGATGCCGTCGCAGCCGGCCGCGACCTTGACGCCGGCGTCCTTCAAACGGAGGATCGACGGCACGGTCGAAGACGGTGAGCCGGTCGTGACGATACGGATATCGAGCTCGGCAATCTGTTCGATCAGGCCGGCGACGCGCAGGTAATCCGGTGCTCCGAGCGCGAAGGCGTGACTGATCGCCACCTTGCCCTGCATGCCGAGCGCGCGGATGCGCTCGAACATCATCTCCATGCTGAAGGCACCGAGTTCGCCCTGCTCGTGCAGATGAATATCGATTGGCTTTGCATGTTTGTCGGCAAGGCCGAAGATCGCGTCGAGGTGTCCCTTCGGGTCCCAGTCGATGCCGCAGGGATCAATGCCGCCAAGGACTTCCGCGCCATTGCTCAGAGCCTGGTCGAGGAGCTCGACCGTGCCCGGACGAGTGACAAGGCCCGACTGCGGGAAGGCGACGATCTCGATGTCGATGATGCCCTCAAGCGCCTTGCGGGTCTCGACGATGCCTTCCATCAGCCTAAGCCCATGGGTCGTGTCGATGTCGACGTGGCTGCGGATGTGGCTTGCGCCGTTGGCCGCGAGCATGATTGCCTGACGCATGGACTGGCGGTGCGGCTCGATGCCGATTTCGAGCCGCTGCTCGCGCTCGAAGTCGATGCGTTCGCGCAAGCTCGCAGACTTGGCATTGACATGCCAGGGCATGCCCCAGACCGACTTGTCGAGATGCGTATGGGCTTCGACGAGACCAGAGATCACGATATGGCCGTTGCCGTCCTCGGTTGCTACGCCTTCAGCGGAAAGACCTTTGCCGAAGGCCGCGATCTTGCCGTCGCGCACGAGGATATCGGTCGCTTCGCCGGCGTTGGGCCTGACGTTACGGATCAGGAGATTGGACATTATTCACCTCAATTTCGGATTGAGCGCATCGCGCAGCCAGTCACCGAGCAGGTTGACGGAGACCACGAGAAGGCAAAGCTGGACGACGGGGAAGAGCACGACCCACCATACGCCCGAAAACAGGAACTGGTTGCCGAGGCGGATGAGCGTTCCAAGGCTCGGCTGGCTCGGCGGCATGCCGATGCCGAGGAAGGAAAGCGTCGCCTCCGTCAGGATCGCCATGCCGAAGTTCAAGGTCGCCGCGACCAGGATCGGCGTCAGCGTGTTCGGCAGGATGTGCTTCAGCATGATGCGCCGCGCCGGCGTTTTCAAAAGACGCGCGGCCTGGACATACTCCTTGCCGCGCTCGACGATCGTCTGGGCACGGACGGTACGGGCATATTGCACCCAGGCGCTGAGCGTAATCGCCAGCACCAGCACGGCGGCAGAACCGACGTCCCTGAGTTCCGGCGGCAGCATCTGGCGCGCGACGGCGCTGACGAGGATCGCGATCAGGATCGTCGGGATCGAGAGGAGCACATCGCCGATGCGCATCAGCAGATTGTCGATGAAGCGCCCGAAATAGCCGGCGACGAGCCCGAGGCTCAAACCCACGGCCAATGAAAGGACGACCGAGGCGACGCCGATCAGGATCGAGATGCGCGAGCCATAGAGAATGGCCGAAAGCATGTCGCGGCCTTGGGTGTCCGTGCCGAGCACGTAAGGCCATTGGCCGTCGGCCTCCCAGATTGGCGGCAACTCGGAATTCCAGAGCTCGAGCTGGGCCGGATCGAACGGGTTCTGGGGCGCAATCAGCGGCGCGGAAAAGGCGGTCACGATCAGGAAGGTGAGGATGACCGCGCCGATGATCGCCGACGGCTTGTGGGTGAAGGACCACCAGAGGTCGCTTTGGCGCCAGCGGGCAAGCCGCGAGGGCCGGCGTGGCGGTGTGGTTTGCTGGACGTGATCTGTCATGGCAGCGACCTCAGCGGGTGGCATCGCGCAACCGCGGATCGATGACCGCATAGGCGATATCGACGAGCGTATTGAGCGTGACGAAGATGAAGGAGACGATGCAGAGATACCCCGCCATGACAGGCATATCGAGGAAGGTCACCGCCTGAATGAACAGCATGCCCATGCCCGGCCACTGGAACACGGTTTCGGTGATCAGCGCGAATGCGATCAGCGAGCCGAAGTTCATCGCCGTCATGGTGACGACAGGCATCAGACAGTTGCGGAGCGCGTGGCGGAAATAGATCCGCCAGCGCGGCACGCCGCGGGCACGTGCGAATTTGACGAAGTCCGAGCGCAGCACTTCCATCATCTCGGCGCGGACAAGGCGCATGACCAGAGTGATCTGGTAAAGCGCGAGCGCAAGGGACGGCAGAAGCAGGGACGCGCGACCCGAAGCCGTCAGCAAACCGGTGCTCCACCAGCCAAGCTGAACCACGTCGCCGCGGCCGAAAGCGGGCACGAGGCCAAGCGTTACGGCAAAGACAAGGATCAAAAGGATGCCGACGACGAAGCTCGGCAACGAGACGCCGATGATACTGACGAATTGAAGCCCCTCCGAGTACCATCGCCCGCGATGGATCGCAGTGATGACGCCAAGCGGAATACCGATCAAGAGCGACAGGACGGTTGCGACCAGCGCCAACTCCATCGTCGCCGGGAAGCGTTCGGCAATCAGCTTCATGACGTCCTGGCCGTTGCGGTAGCTGATGCCGAAATCGCCCTGTGCAGCGTTGACGACGAACCGTCCGAACTGGGTCACGAACGAATCGTTGAGCCCGAGCTTTTCGCGCAGCTCGATGCGGTCGGCCTGCGACATCTGCTCGTTGGCCATCAACTCCACCGGATCGCCGGCGAAGCGGAAGATCAGGAAGGCGAGCAGCGCAACGGCGAGCATGACCAGCACGGCATTGGCCAGTCGCTTGATGAGAAAGACAATCATTGGGTTTCTCGCTGAATGAGAAAGCCCGGCAGAGCGAACTCTGCCGGGGCAAGGAAACTCAATCGCCGATGCGCGTCAGCCAGTGGCGCGGCTTGTTGTCGGCGCGAATGGTGACGTCCGTGACGTTCTTGGACATCGCCCAGGCCATCGGCTGCTGGTGCAGCGGGATCATGATGACCTCGTCCTTGGCGAACTTCAGCGCCTCGGTTTCGATCGCCAGACGCTTGTCGTGATCCATCTCGACCGCGGCCTTCTTCACCATGGCGTCGAGTTCCGGATAGGACCAGCCGCCGTAGTTGGCGACGCCGGCGGCACCTTCGCGGGTCGAGAGAACCTGAACCAGGATCGAATAGGCATCGAGGGTTGGCTCGTTGGCCCAGCCGATCATGTAGGCGTCGGACTTGCCGCCGGCGCGCTTCGGCGCCTGAACCGCACGCGGGCCGATGTCGAGGGTCGGCTTGAGACCGACGCGCGACAGCATCGAAACGAGCGCGCTGCAGACGTCTTCCTCGTTGACGCTCTCGTCGTTCATGCAGACGAACGTGAACTCCTTGCCGACGGCGCCCGCTTCTTCGAGCAGCTTCTTGGAGAGTTCCGGATCGTAAGCGGTCGGCACGTCGAGCTCGGCGCTGTAGCCGGGGATCTCAGGCGCGACCATGGTGCCGGCGACATGCGACTTGCCGCGCATCACGCGCTTGAAGATGAGCTGGCGGTCGATCGCATGGTCGATCGCCTGGCGTACCTTGATGTTGTTGAAGAAGTTTTCGCGACCGTCGGCGAAGGTCTCGTGGCGGTTGAAGACCATGTGCACGGTGCGCAGGTCGGTGCGCTCGACGACCTTGATGTCCGGCGAGCTCTTGAGGCGCTCCAGATCCTGTACCGGGGCACCATCGGTGAGGTCGATCTCGCCCGAAAGCAGGGCCGCGACCCGGGTGGCGGCCGAGGTGATCGGCATGAATTCGATGCGGTCGAGATTGTGCTTCGGCGTATCCCACCAGCCATCGTTCTTGATGAGAACGGTCTTGCTGTCGGGAACGCGGGACTCGACCTTGAACGGGCCGGTACCGTTGGTGTTGTAGGTGGCGTAGCCTTCGACCTTGGCGCCGACGTCGGTCGGCAGCTCGGACTTGTTGTCGACCAGCCAGTCCTTGTCGAACATGAAGATGTTGGTCATGTCGTTGAGGAACAGCGGGTTCAGCGAATTCACTTCGATGTCGACCGTGTAGTCGTCGACCTTGGTGGTCGAGACATAGGCCGGAATGTTGCCGCGCAGCGGCGAGGTCGGGTGGCTGACGCGGGCCATGGAGGCAACGACGTCGTCGGCGGTGAAATCGGCACCGTTCTGGAACTTCACACCCTTGCGCAGATGGAAGCGCCAGACCTTGTCCTTCACCATCTCCCAGCTCGTGGCGAGCGCCGCCTCGACCTTGAACTCCGGCGTATAGCGCGTCAGGCCCTCATAGACGTGGTTGAGGAAGGCCAGGTTCGAGGTGCTCCCGTAGGAATAGGGGTCGAGCGAGAAGATATCCCGCGGGCTTCCCCAGCGCAGCGTTTCGGCGGATGCCGAGGATGCGAGGACGGTAAATGCCAACCCCGCGAGGAGATGCTTTCTCAGTTTCATGTCGTTCCCTCTGTTTTCTCGTCAGTCGCCCTATGCCGGCGCTCTCGCCCACTCGTGAGCAAGCCACCCTAGATTTGAAGCTGTTGGCGACAATGTCAACTATTTTGTCGACAATTTTGTATGCATAAATGTTTAAAGTGGCATACGATGTAAAAAGTGGGGGTCGCTTCCCGAACAAACAGCTTGAAAGACAGTGGTCGAGCAGCAACTATGAGGCGAATAAAATCTGTCGGAACGCCTGAAACGGGACGCCCGCCGATATCTTTCGATACCGACGGGCGAATGCGATTTGTCAGATTACTCGGTGCTTGGGCGCGTCAGCTCTCGCGGAACGCGCGGTTGACCTGATCCATCAGGGGCTTGACGAAATAGGAGGCAACGCTGCGCGCACCGGTGGTAATGAATGTCTCGACCGGCATGCCTGGCATTAGCGACACATTGCCAAGCCTTTGGATCTCCTCGGGCGAGATCGCGACGCGCGCGACGTAGTAGCTGGCGCCGGTCCGCTGGTCGACGGTGACGTCGGCGGAGACACGCTCCACAGCACCGTTGATCTCCGGCGTCGTCTTCTGGCTGAAGGCGGAAAAGCGCAGGATGGCGCGCTGGCCCGAATAGATCTGGTCGATATCCTGCGGCGCGACCTTGGCCTCCACCACCAATTTGCCGATGTCAGGAACGATCATCATGATCTGTTCGCCAGGCGCGACGACGCCACCCACCGTGTGGACGGCAAGTTGATGCACGATCCCGTTCTGCGGCGCCACGATATCGACCCGTTTCAACTGGTCTTCGGCCGCCACCTTGCGCTCGACATATTCCCCGATGCGGGCATCCATTTCGCGCAGATCGCTGCCGACTTCTTCCGCCCATTGCTCGTCCACCTGAATGATCTGCAGCGCCGTCTCGGCGATCTTTTCGTGAACGCCGGCGATCCCCGCGGTGAGGCGGCCGATCTCTCCGTCAATGTCGGTTGCCTGACGCTCGAGCGTGCTGATCCGGCTTTTCTCCATTAGGCCCATGTCATGCAGGAAGACGTAGCGGTCGAGTTCGTCCTTGATCAACACCCGCTCCCGCTCGCTTGCCGCGCGCTCCGCCTCCATACCGCGGATTTCGTCGTTCAGCTGCTGCACACGCCGTTCGAGTTGGCGCTTCTTGCTGTCGCGAACGTCGCGCCGGTTTTGATAAAGCTGTTCCTCCGCGTGCATCATAGCTGCGATCTCCGGCTCATTGCCGCGTGCAAGCAGGGTCTCGGGAAAAGCCACGCGTTCACGACGGTCGCGCTCGCCTTCGAGCCTTGCCTTTCGCGCCGCGAACTGGTCGAGACTTTTCAGGATGATCGCAAGATTGGCTTTCGTCATCGTCGCATCGAGACGCATGACCACGTCGCCGGCCCGAACCCGATCGCCGTCACGAACCATCAGCTCGCTGACGACGCCGCCCATCGGGTGCTGTACCTTCTTCAGGCTGCTTTCGACAACAACCGAACCCTGCGCAATCACGGCGCCAACGATTTCAGTTCCGATGGCCCAGCCGCCGAAAAGCCCAACGAGCGTGGCAAAGCCGAGCGCGCCGACGATCAAATGCGTGCGGATCGAGCGCCGCAGTGTCTGCCAATCGTCCATGTCCATCATGCCTTTGCTGCTTCTACTGTTTGCACGACCTTGAGCGCACCTGGATTGCCCGGCGCCTGCCTCAAGACCTTCGAGAGAACCTCATCTTTCGGACCGAAGGCCTGCTGTTTGCCGGCGGCCAG
This sequence comes from Ensifer sp. Root278, assembly GCF_001429285.1. Lineage (GTDB taxonomy): Bacteria > Pseudomonadota > Alphaproteobacteria > Rhizobiales > Rhizobiaceae > Ensifer. The sequence goes on along the minus strand of NZ_LMJJ01000008.1, from coordinate 105,112 downwards.
CATCAGCACCTTGTCGACCGCAATCAGCGCGCTCGGGCGATGGGCGATGACGATGGCGATGCCGCCGCGCTCCCGGATGCCGAGGATTGCCGCGGTCAGCGCCTCCTCCCCTTCGGAATCGAGATTGGAGTTCGGCTCGTCGAGAATGACAAGGAACGGATCGCGATAGAGCGCCCGCGCCAGCGCGATGCGCTGTTTCTGGCCGGCGGAAAGCGCGCGGCCATTTTCGCCGACTTCCGTCGAATACCCGTCCGGAAGGCTGACGATCAGGTCGTGAACTCGCGCCGCACGCGCAGCCGCGATCACATCGTCGGCTTGAGCGTCGGGCTCGAAGGAAGCAATGTTCTCCGCGATCGTGCCGTCAAGCAGCTCGATCGCCTGCGGCATGTAGCCGATGTGTCGCGCGAGCGCTGCCGCCGGCCATTGGTCGGGCGTGGCGCTATCGAGACGGATCGCGCCGCGGGCCGGCTTCCAGATGCCAACGAGAATGCGCGCCAGCGAACTCTTGCCCGAACCACTGGCGCCGATGACACCGAGGCCGGTACCGGCTTCCAGCGAGAACACGATGTCCTGAAGTACGGATTCACTGGTTTCCGGGGGAACCGCCGTGATGCGCTCGACCGAAAGCATCGCCTTCGGCGCGGGCAAATCCATGCGGCCCTGCATCTCCGGCAGAAGCGACAGCGTCTTCTGCAGACGCACCCGGCTCTGGCGGGCGGCGATGAAGCCTTTCCAGTTGGCGATAGCGAGGTCGACGGGCGCCAGCGCCCGCGCCGAGAGTATCGAGCCAGCGATGATGATGCCGGGGGTCGCCTGCTGGTTGATCACCAGCCAGGCGCCGACGGCGAGAATGCCGGACTGGAGCAGCATGCGCAGCACCTTGCTGAGAACGCTGAAACCGGAGGCGATATCGCTTGCTCGGCGTTGCTCGCGGGTAAAGGCGCGGTTCTCATCCTGCCAGCGGCGACGCAGATGCGGCCCCATCCCGAGAACCGAAATGACATCGGCATTGCGCCGCGCGCTTTCGGCCATGCGGCTGCGCTTGGAAGAATGCCTGGCGGCTTCCTCGACGGGTCGTTTGGAGACAAGCTCGGTCAGCAGCGTGATGGCTGCAAGCACGATTGCGCCGCCGAGTGCCGTGACCCCGAGCCAGAAATGGAAGGCGAAGCAGATGGCAATGTAGAAGGGCAGCCAGGGCAGATCGAAGAGCGCGGTCGGGCCACTTCCGGAGAGGAACGAGCGGATGGCGTCGAGATCGCGAAGGGGCTGGGCGTAGCGGGCGCTCATCGGCGCTTGAAGCTGCAGGCCGAGGATCGCATCGTAGACGCGTGGCGAAATTGCCAGATCGAGTCGATCGGCAATGCGCACCAGGAGACGCCCGCGTAGGGCGTCGAACAGCCCTTGGAAGCCATAGAGGACCGCGACGATGGCAAGCAGCGCCGCAAGTGTCGGCAGGCTGCGGCTCGGCAGCACTCGGTCATAGACCTCCATCATGAACAGGGAGCCCGTGAGATAGAGGATGTTGACGACGGCGCTAAGCAGGCCGATGCCGACGAAGGCGTTCATGCATCCGGCAAAGACGCCTTTGAATTGATTGGCACTTTTGGTCGAGGAGATATCGCGCATGGTCCGTGGTCCGTTGAGATCGCGGCGGTAGCAGTCAGCCATCACAGGGAAATGACAGGGATGTTGGTGAGAGGGGCGAGCACGGTGCCCGCCCCTCGTCTTTCATCAGGCGAAGCGGAAATCGTCGATGACGAAGTTCTCCGTTTTGACGCCGTTGAAGGTGATCGACGAGCCGTCGTTAAGCGCGATTTGCGCGCCGTTCTCACCGTCAGTGATGGCGCCCGAGGCCATCAGTGCCTGATAGTCGGCAAAGAGGTCCTTGGAGAGCACGACCACGTCGCCACCTTGCGCCCCGGCTTCGAAGTCGAGGACGACATCCCGGCCATCGCCGGCAGCAAAGACGAAGGTGTCGTTGCCTGCACCGCCCGACAGCACGTCATTGCCCGTGCCGCCGTTCAGCGTGTCGTTGCCGGTACCACCATTGAGCTGGTCGTTGCCGGCACCGCCATTGAGCGCATCGTTGCCGCCACCGCCCATCAGCACGTCATTGCCGGCGCCACCTTCGACGACATCATTGCCGTCACCAGCGACCACCCGGTCGTTGCCAGCACCGGCGTCGACCATGTCGTTGCCGTCACCGGCAAGCACAGTGTCGTTGCCGCTGCCGGCCTCGATCATGTCCTTGCGGTCGGTGGCGACGAGCGTGTCGTTGCCGTCGGTGCCTTCGACCACATTGTACTCGGTGTAGCCGTCGACCCGGATCGTCGCCGCACCGGACGACTCTCCCCCTTGAGCGTCGCGCACGGTGTAGGTGACGGTGACGAGCGCGTTCTGCTCGTCTTCGAGAGCCACGAAGGCCGAGGACGGGTCGGCGACCAGCTTGCCGTCAACGATCGAGAAGGCGGCAGCGGCTTGAGCGTTCGTCAACGAAAGGCCGGCGACTGCCGTGACCGCGAAGCCGACGAGCGTCAGGCGATCGCCCTCGATGTCGGTGTCGTTGGCGACGAGATCGAAGCTGCCCGTTTCGTTCTCGGCGACCGCTCCCGTGTCGGCGACCGCGACCGGCGCGTCGTTGACCGGTTTTACCGTGACGCTGACCGTGCTTTCGTTGCTGCCGCCCTTGCCGTCGGACACGACGACCGTGAAGCTGTCGGAGCCGTTGACATTGGCGTTCGGACGGTAGGTCCAGGCACCGGTCGCTGCGTCAAGCTGTAGCTGGCCATTGGCGGGGCCGGCGCCAGCCTTGACCGCATAGCTGAGCGCATCGCCGTCCACATCCGCAGCGACGATCTGGCCGTTGATCGGCGTATCCTCGTTGGTCTCGACCGCGAGCGGCGATGCCGTCGGGGCATCGTTGACCGGCTTGACCGTGAAGGAGGCAGCCGTCTCGCTCGAACCACCGCGTCCATCGGAGATCTGGTAGCGGAACGAAGCCTCGCCGTTGAAGTTGCCGGCAGGCGTGAAGCGGATGCCGCCCTGTTCGAGGACGGCCGTACCGCCAGCGACCGCGGTGACGCCGGTCACCGTCAGGCTGTCGAGATCCGCATCGGTGTCGTTGCCGATGAGGCTCGAGAACGGGATGAGGAAAGATGCCGCATCCTCGTCGACGGCAGCCAGCGTGTCGGCCACAGCCACGGGGCCGCGGTTGACAAGGCCGTAAGCGATCGCCGCACGGTTCAGGACCGTGCCGTCGGCAAAGGTCACGAGCTCAACGCCTCCGCCTGCAAGCTGGCCCTTCAGGGTCAGCTTTTCGCCATTGACGAACTCGACCTCGACGGCTTCACCGTATTTGTGCAGCACGGCTTCGCCGCGGGCGATGTCGTGCAGGACGAGAACGTCCCGATCGCCTGGCGTCGTCGCCGTTTCCACAATTTCGTCCGAGCCTTCACCGCGTCCGTAGACATAGGTGTCGGAACCGTCGCCGCCGATGAGCACATCGTTCCCGGCACCACCTTCGATGACGTCGTCGCCGAGCCCTCCGGCGATCATGTCGGCGTCGTCGCCGCCCATCAGGACGTCGGAACCCTTGCCGCCGACGAGCGCGTCACGCCCGGCGCCGCCAAGCAGCGTATCGTCGCCATCGCCACCGTCGAGACGGTCGTTGCCACCATTGCCGAGCAGCGTGTCGTTGCCGCCGAAACCATAGATCGTCTCATCAGCATCGGTACCGGCGAGCACGTCACGGGCATTGGTGCCATTGATGATCTGGCCACCTTCGAGGCCGGACTTCAGATCGACAACCGTGAGGTTATCGAACGTAAGGCCTGCATTGCCCCAGGAATAGAGGCCGAAGGTGCCGGCATCGAGCCCACGGTCGCCGACCGGATAGGCAAACAGCGCCTCGTCGTTGAGGAATGCGGTGATCTTGTCACCGACGACTTCGACCCGAAGCTTCATCGCCTGGCCCGGTTCGTACTTGCCCGGAACCTGTGCGAGGATTTCCTCAACCCCGTTCTTCATCCGAATGAGGTTGAAGATGCTGCCGGCGCCGTTGCCCGGGTTGCGGTCAAGAATGCCGTCAGCATCGAGTTCGAGTTTGTAGTAGTTCTTGTTGTCCTTGTAGCGGAACAGGAAGCCGAGGCCGTCCTTGTCCGGCGTCTGGATCGTCGCCTCGACCGCATAGTCGGTCCAGGCAAGGGCCGCAGGATCCTTGAACAGCGCATAGGTGCCGAGACGCAGGACGTTGACGCCGTCGCCGAGCGGGCTCCAGCCGCGCTTCCAGTAGTCGGCGGCCGTGGCACCCGACCAGGTGAGCTCACGGCTCTGCAGGTCGGTCGTCTGAATGAGCTTGCCATTGCTCACCAGCCATTCCGACGACTTGCCGTTCGGGCCGATGCCGCCGAACTCACCCTCATCGATGAGGTTGAAGCGAGAGAGAGTGTTGGCGTTCGAGAAGTCCTCTGAAACGAGGATCTTTGTGCGGTCGACGACGGTGACGTCGATGCGGTCGGTCGAGACCGAACCATCCACAGCAGTCACCTTGAGCAGGAGCTTGTTGACACCCGCGTCGAGGTTGACGTTGGCAGTCTTGCCGGTGGCGACAACATTGCCGGCGAGGTCGGTCCAGACATAGTCGACGAGCTGCTTCGGACCGAAGGAGCCGGAAGCGTCGAGCACGACCGAAGCCTTGCCGTCGCCGTCGATGTCATAGGTCCGCTGGTCGATGCCGGCCTTGGCGGTGGTGTCGGCTTTGGTGACGACGATATCGTCGAAGACCGAGGTGCGCTGGCCACTGGAATAGAGACCGACGGTGCCGCCCTGCAGCGGCTGGGTCGCATCGACGATCGGACCGCCGAAGACGTTCCTGTCGCCGAGGAAGACGTTGATCGCATTGCCGGTCACGGCAACGGTCAGCGGGATTTCCATATTGTAGGGCGAGCCCTCGTTGACAGAGGCGATGATCGTCTCGACGCCGTTTGCGACTTTAACCAGCTGGCGGCGGTTGGTTTCGCCGTCGAGGGTGAAGCGGTAGTGATTGTTGGCGTCCTTGTAGTAGAAGAGGACGCCAATCGTGTCGTTGTCGAGCTGCGTCAGCGACGCCTCGAAAACGTAGTCCTTCCAGCTGGCCGAGCCTTCGCCGATGAAGACGAGCTTGTTGCGGGCCGCATCGCTCTGGTCGAAGAGCGCTGCCTCCGGGGCGGCGAGGCCTGCCGTGCCTGTCGGCCGGGAGAAGACGGTGCCCTTCAGGAGGAAGTTGCCGGTGTTGCCGTTGGCAGCACCGGTTTCGGTCGCCCAGCCGTTGGCATTGCCGTCGTTGAAGGTTTCGACCAGCAGCGTCCGGTCGCCGCGCACGATCACGTCAACCGTGTCGCTGGTCTTGACGCCGTTGACGTCGGTGGTGGTCAGCGTCAGCTTGTGCTTGCCAAGATCAAGTTCGGCCTTGGCTTCCTTGCCTTCGGCGACGACATCGCCGTTTTCATCGGTCCAGACCCAGCTCTTGACGTTTGCCGGCAGCAGCGACTTCCCGCCCGACAGCGAAACGTTCGCCGAGGATGTGCCGGTTGCGGCGTCGGCGAGGATGTCGTCGCCCGCTTCCGCCATTGCGCGCGCCTTGCCGCCGCTGACATCGATGTTCTCGAAGACTTCCTGATGGCCCCGGTAGTAGCCGGTCAGGCCGTCGCGATCGAGTTCCGGCTTGGAGCGGAAACCGTCGAGATAGTCGTCGAAGCCGGTGAAGTAGGTCTCGGTCGAGACGCAGTTGTTGTCCGGGTCGATCGTGATCAGGCGGATCGCGCCGTTGCCGCCATTGTTGCCCTTCGCCTCATTGCCGTTGCCGGTGATCTCGCGCGAGACGCCGTTCTGGTAGTTGACCAGGAACTGGAAGACCGGCTCGCCATACTGGTTGTAGGTGATGTCGGTTTCAGCGCCATCGCCGAAGATGTGACCGGAGAAGGTCATGACGATGTTGGGGTAGCGGGAAAGCAGTTCGCGCGAAACATACTCGCCATCATTGGCGCCGCGCTGGTCGGTGCGCATGCCGTAGTCGTAGCCAGCACCTTCGTCGTAGAGCGGCAGGGCAAGATTGTCCTGGCGGCCGGCATAGCTCGTCAGCGAATGGGTCGCGAGCATCACGCGGTAGTCGGGATGGGCCTCGATCACGTCGCCGGCCCAGCGGATCACGTCGTCGCGCGGGCCGAATTCGAGCGAGATCGACAGCCACTTGGTGCCGTCCGGGGCAGTGAAGGCGCTATAGGTGTTGCGGGCGCTCATCAGCTCCTGGTCATAGGCGCCGCCGAACGTTCCCGGGTTGGTCACCTTCTGCTTGTCCGGCGAGAAGCGCTGGTCGAGATAGATCGACGTATGGTCGGCAGCACTGCCGCCGCTCGCCTGGTCGTGGTTGCCTGGTAGAAGCGCATAGGGGATCTTGCCATCGAGCTTGCGTAGCGCTGCCTCGGCGATATCCCACTGGCCCGAGAGGTTGTTCTGGGTGATGTCACCGACATGCGTCATGAAGACGATGTTGTGGCCCTGGCGGTTGTCGACCAGCCATTGGGTCATGTCGCCGAAGAAATGCTTGAGGCCGTCGTTCGAAGTGTAATCCTGGGTGTCCGGGAAGACGGCGATCGTATAGGCGTTCGCACCGGCGACGCGGACGCGGAAGTCGTCGATCACCGCGTTGCCGGCGGCATCCGTCGCGGTGACGCGGATATCGGAATGGCCGAGGGCGGCGAAGTCGAGCACCAGCTTGTTGCCGTCGACGAGAACCGCCTTCAGCACTTCGCCCTTGGTGTTCTGCACAGTGTAGGTCAGGTTTTCACCGGAGAAATGCTGCGACAGGTCGATCGTCACGTCGCCGGCGTCCGGTGTCACCATCATGTCCTTGATGGCCAGGGTCTTGGTGACCGAACCCGGGTTCGGCGTCGTCGTATCCTGACCGACAGCCGGGATGCCCGCAGTTGCCGGGGTCGTGGTGGTCACCGTGGTGCCCTTGCCGCTGAGGCTGCCCTGGCCGAAGGTCGGCGTCGTCGAGCCTTCACCGAAGCGGAATTCCGTGCCGTTCGACAGCAACGCGTCGGGCTTCAATGCGTCCGGAACGATGCCTTCGGGCTTGGCCTTGCCGAGGGCGGAGAGTTCGTCACCGCTCAAGACCTTTTCGATGAACAGAAAGTTGCTGAGATAGCCCGAGGAGGTTTCGCCGTCGTCGTCGGTAAAGATCAGGAAGCCCTTGGCCTTGTCGATGGTGAAGCGGGCGGCGAGCGAGCCGGTCATCTTCTGTTCGGCCGCGAACTCGCCATTGATGTACTTCTTCATCGAGACGCCGCCGCTGGCGTCCTTTTCGATCGTCAGGCCGATGCGGTTCCAGGCATCGAGCTTGGCAGCGCCGCGATAGTCGCTGTTGATGCCGAGGCCGAAACTGTCGCCACCGACCTTGCCGAAAACGTCGCCGTCCGACGCGTTGGTCGCATCCGTCTGCAGGAACGGGATCCAGCCGCTGGAGCCTGCGGATGGGAAGTAGACGTCATAGACGAGGCTGTAGGACGAGACCGTACCGGTGCCGCCCGGCGATACCAGGATACCCTGCTGTTGCGACAGGCGCGGGATGTTCAAAAGCCAATCGGAAGACGATTGGATTGGCGTTGCAAGCGAGTTGGGGGAGGAAGTCATGTCGGCTTTCTCTCTAAGGTGAACGGGATCGGCTCTGGGCCGTGCGTCACCGTTAGCGAGGTCGCTTACCGACCAGATGACAGTTGCTTAACAAAGCGTAAAACGGCCATAGCGTTTTCCCATGCCTGCCATCGGTTTTGTCCAGCGTGCAAAAGATGAGCGGATGTCACGTGACTGTCAGCTTTGCCGACAATGATGTGCGGCGCCGCCAGGTGGCGGCAATCACAGGCAGCAGAACGGACCATATGTCGATCACCCAGTTGAGAGCCTTTCATATCGTCGCGCAATCCGGCGGGTTTTCTCAGGCCGCGCGCGACATGGCGATCAGCCAGTCCACCCTCTCGTCCCATGTCCGCGAACTCGAGGCCCATTGCGGTCTCAACCTCTTTGAGCGGAAGCCACGCGGTGTCAGCCTCAGTGCCGACGGCGAGCGCCTGTTCGAAATCACCTCGCGCCTGTTCACAGCCGAGAAGGAGGCGAATGCATTCCTTCGCGGCGAAGCGGGCTCGAATGGCGGGCATTTGCGCGTCGCGGCCGACGGCCCGATCCTGGCTTTGCCGATCCTGTCACGGCTAAAAGTCGACCGGCCGAAACTGACCTTCTCGCTCGCGGTCGACAATTCCGCCCGCGTCATCGACCAGATCCTCGACTACCGGGCCGATGTTGCGATCACCGCGCAGACGCCTGACGATCCGCGCCTTTATGGTGTTCATTTCCTCAGCATGCGGATCGGGCTATGCGTACCCGTCGGCCATCCGCTTGCCGAGCGCGACGGCGTGAAGATGAGGGAGCTGGAGGGCATGTCCTTCGTCATGCGCGAAAGGGGTTCACGCACACGCGAGATCTTCGAAAGGAACCTCGCCGAACACGGCACCACCGTGCAGCAGATCGTCGAGATCTCGTCGCGCGAAGGGGTGCGCGAAGCGATCGCCAACGGTGTCGGTTGCGGCGTCGTCGCCGACCTCGAATTCGGCCACGATGCCCGTCTCGCCTACGTGCCGATCGACGACGCCCGCGAACTCATCGACGAATATGCCATCTGCCTTGCCGAGCGCCGGCACCTGCCGCTGATCCGCGGATTTATCGACGAAGCGGGCCGATTGCGGCCGGACGACAGCGAGGCGGTCTTCGCGACGCCGCTGCCGGGAGTGCATCCCGACACGCACGATCGCAAAACGACCCGGCCGACCACACAATAGTGACGGTCAGCGCACTTGGATCACGCGATTCCGGGCGGAAAACCGCTTCACATTTTTCCCGGAATTGCTCGAGCGCTATGGCGCGCCGCCAAAGCCGGAGAGGAAGGACGTCAGGTTGTCCGATAACGCATCGCAGAGATAACCGCCTTCCTGTACGATCGCGGTCGGAAGGCCGAGGCCCGCGATCGCCTCACCAATCCGGGCAAAGCCCGGAGTAGAGACCGAGAGACCCCCGAAAGGATCGCCTTCGAAGGCATCCAGGCCGAGCGCGACAACCAGCGCGTCCGGCGCGTAAGCGCGGATGCGGCGGAAGGCGACGTCGAGCGCGGCGAGAAATTCCGCATCGCCGGATTTGCGTTCGAGCGGCAGGTTGAGGTTGTAGCCGAGGCCCGGCCCCTCGCCGCGCTCGTCCGCATGGCCCCAGAAGAACGGGTAGAAACGCACTGGGTCCGCATGGATCGAGATCGTGAGCACGTCGGAGCGCTGGTAGAAGATGCCTTGCGTGCCGTTGCCATGGTGCAGGTCGATGTCGAGGATCACCACGCGGGCAGCATTTGTCAGGAAGCGCTGCGCGGCGACCGCCGAATTGTTGACGAAGCAGAAGCCGCCGGCGACGTCGGCAAAGGCATGATGGCCCGGCGGCCGGCAGAGCGCATAGGCCGCCCGTTCGCCAGCCATGACCGCATCGGCGGCATCAACAGCGCTCCAGGCGCTCCAGCACACGCTCTCCCAGGTTTCGCCCGAGATCGGACACGCGGTATCGGCCATGTGGTAACCGGCCTGCCCGACCGCCGACGCCGGGTACCGACCGTTCCGCGCTAGCGGATGGATGTTCGGGATCACCTCCTCCGAAGCCTCGGCGATACGCTGCCAGCGCGCGTAGATATGTTCGAGAAAATCGAGATACTCCGGCGTGTGCACCGCGGCGATCGGGCTGAGCCCGTGATCGCGGGGCCGCAGGATCTCGCAGCCGACGGCACGGGCACCGGTGAGCAGGCGCTCGACCCGTTCCGGCTGCTCCGGATTGGGCTGCGGCGCGCCGCTCGACAGAAAGGCCTTCGGGTTATGGCGCTTCTGTTCGGCTGCATAGAAGGCTTTCATGCTGTCTCCCTTTCCTGCGTCGTCAAACTTTCAGTCCCCGGCCAGAGCCCCGAACGCCTCGCCATACGCGGCATGAGCGCGATCTTTCGTCTGCCAGGTGATGCCGATACGCTCGTAAAGGCGCTGCGCCGGGAAGTTCTCCACGTCGACTTCCAGCCGCAGATAGTCGCCGCCCCGCGCCTTCGACCATGTGGCCACTTCGCGAAGCAGGCGCTCGCCGATACCGAGGCCACGGAAACGATCGTCGACATACAGATCCTGCACGAAGACGCCGGGCCTCCCGCGCCAGGTCGAAAAGATCGGGAAGAACAGGCAAAGACCGGCAAGATCTGCACCCGCCTCGGCGATCAGACTGTGGAAGGCGGCGTTCGGACCGAAGCCGAAACGGCGATACTCATCGACTGTGCAGGTGACCTTGTCAGCCATTTCGAGCCCACGCCCCATAGCCAGGATCGCGTTATGTATGGTGTCGGCATCTCCTGGTTCGCCTGCGCGAATTCGGATATCAGCCGTGGAGTGCTGCATCGTCGTCACTGTTTTCCCTTTCACTGCCAGCAGGCGAAGGCTCAAGTCGAACCATGCCCGTGTCGCCGGCCTCAGAATGCCACCTGATCTCCGCCCTTGAGGCCGAGAAGCGCGCGTGCCTCCTTAGGGGTTGCAACCTCCAGTGACAAGGCGTCGAGAACTGCGCGGATGCGATGGACCTGCTCGGCATTGCTTACCGCAAGCGTCCCGCGGCCGTTATAGAGGCTGTCTTCTAGCCCCACGCGCACATTGCCGCCCATGGCAGCAGCCATGGTGATCATCGGCATCTGGTGACGGCCGGCGGCGAGCACCGAGAACGAGTAGTCGTCGCCAAAGAGCTTGTCGGCGATGCGTTTCATGTGCGTCAGGTTCTCAGGATCCGCACCGATGCCGCCGAGCACGCCGAAGACGAACTGGATGAAAAGGTGCCCGGACACCAGGCCGCGATCGCGGAAATGCGCCAGCGAATACAGATGGCCGACATCATAACACTCGAACTCGAAGCGCGTGCCGCAGCCCTGGCCAAGCCGCGTCAGGATGAATTCCATGTCGGCGAAGGTGTTCTTGAAGATGGAGCTCCGCGTTGCTTCGAGAAGCTGCGGTTCCCATTCGTGTTTCCACTCCGTCGGCTTGTCGAGCGCCGGAAACAAAGCGAAGTTCATCGAGCCCATGTTCAGCGAACACATTTCCGGTTCGGCGCGCAGCGAAGCCGCAAGCCGATCTTCCAGCGCCATCAGCGACGAACCGCCGGTGGAGATGTTTATGACCGCATCGGTCGACTGCTTGATGCGCGGAAGGAACTGCATGAACAGCGCCGGATCGGCCGACGGGCGGCCATCCTCAGGGTTGCGCGCATGCAGATGCAGGATTGACGCACCAGCTTCGGCCGCGGCGATCGCCTCAGAGGCGATCTGGTCAGGCGTGATCGGCAGGTAAGGCGACATGGTCGGCGTATGCACCGATCCCGTCACCGCGCAGGTGATGATCACTCTGCGCGATGTTTTGGACTTCGTCATGGTCGAGCCCTCAGCGGTTGACGGGAAGATTGAGTTCTTCGGCGAGCACTTCGAGTACGTCGCCAAGGATGGCGACGATCTCGCCGATCTGCTCACGGGTGATGATCATCGGCGGGCAGACGAGGAAATGGTCGCCCTCCACACCGCCGCGCGTACGCCGTGAATAGATGATCAGGCCGCGCTCATAGGCGAGATCGACCATGCGCTGGTGCGCATTCAACTCCTTCGGCAACGGCCTCATGCTCTCACGATCGGAGACGAACTCGGCCGCGAGCAGCAGTCCCTTGCCGCGCACGTCGCCGATGAAGGGGAACCGATTGGAGAGCGCCACGAGTTCAGCTTTCAAAGCATCGCCCATGGCAGCGGCATTATCGATCAGGCCAAGCCGATCGATTTCGTCGAGAACGGCGAGACCAGCGGCGCAAGCGAGCGGATTGCCTGCATAGGTGAAGCCGTGCTGGAACCCACCGGCGTCGAGCACCGGCTGAACGATCCGCGACGGTGCGGCCATGGCACCAAGGGGGCAGTAGCCCGAAGCAAAGCCCTTCGACAGGGCGATCAGATCCGGGCGGCAATTCCAGTGGTCGCCGCCGAGGAATTTTCCGGTGCGGCCAGCACCACTCATGACCTCGTCATGGATCAATAGGATGCCGTACTTGTCGCAGATCTCGCGAATGCGCGGATAGTAGCTGTCGGGTGCCACGAGCGCGCCGGTGGAAGCGCCGCCGATCGGCTCCATGATGAAGGCGAGCACGCTCTGCGGGCCTTCCGCCTGGATCTTCTCCTCCAGCATGTCGGCATATTTGATGCCGCGCTGCTCCATCGTCAGGTTGTCCCGATCGAGATAGGCGGTCGGCGCAGGCACCTTCGGCATTTCGCGCATCATCGGCGAGAAAGGATCGGAGAGCGCCGCATAACCGGTGACTGCCAGCGCCCCGAGCGTGCCGCCATGGTAGGACGGAAAGCGCGAGATCACCTTCCAGCGGTCCTTCTGACCGGTCGCGACGGCCCATTGCCGCGCGAGCTTGAGGCAGGATTCGACTGCTTCCGAGCCACCGGAAACGAAGAAGATCTTGTCCATGCCCTCCGGCAGCTTTTCCGCCGCGCGGCGGGCCAGATCTTCGGCCGGCTCGTTTTCAAAGTGCAGGCGGTAGGCGAAGGTGACGCGGTCCATCTGGCTCTTCATGGCGTCGAGCACATTGCGGTTGCCGTGGCCGATATTGACCACCATGGCGCCGCTTGAGCCGTCGATTACCCGGCGTCCGTCCTGGTCCCAGAGATAGATGCCTTCGGCCCGATCGACCAGCGGCCGGCGCAAGCGCGACTGGTAGAAGAGATGCGAGGCAGGTCGTTCGTTGGAAGCTGTCGTCTTGAGCATGGCAAATCTCTGTCAGCGAGTGAGATAGTGATTGAGAACATTAGCGGTGACGCGCTCGACCATCGCGTCACCGCGCTTGAGGGCCGCCACCCATTCGCAGCTTCCGGCGTGGAACACCTCGCCTTTGCCGCGCGGGAAATTGACGATCATGCCACAGCCGCGCTTGACGCGTTCGACGGCCGCAGGGGCAGTGTCGCCGATCAGCGTTTCGGCGACGAATTTCGCGTCGGCATCGGAAAGGAATTGGTCGTCCGCCGGAATGTCGGCGCTTTCTTCCTTCAGCGACGACATGCCGAGCGCGAGGATTTCGAGGCCCTCGGGCGCGCCGCTGTCCTCCGTCGGCTCCGGCAGGCCGTTACGGATAATATAGTCGAGGCCATCAACCTCGTAACCAAACGCATGGCCTTCCGAACCGAGGATATCACCGTAATAGATGCCCGTTCCGGAGAAGGCCCAATGCTCGGGCCGATAGACCGGGAAGCCCCGCGCACCACGCGGGGCGCAACCGCCCCAGCCGACGTAAAGGCCGCGGGTGGCGTTGAGCCCAAATGTCGCCGCCCCAGGCCGGCCGATCTCGGCCGCTTCCCAGGAGCCGCTGGTGCGCGTCGGATCTGTCGAGCGATAGGCTGGGTCTTCGGCCCGTGAGCGGTATTTGTAGCAAACCTGGCGCTTGCCGCCGTCTTCGAGGCGCGTCTGCCACATGAAGTTGCCGGCAAAGCGCGCCGCCTTTCCGCCGCGTTCGACATAGTTGTCGACCGCATCGCGCATTTCCCAGGTCCAGTATTCGTCATGGCCGACGAAGACGACGCAATCGTAGCCGTCGAGGATCTCCGGGTTGAAATGAAGCTCGTGCTGGCTGGCGAGATCGACGGCATAACCTTGACGTTCCGCCCAGCGGAAGAAGTGGCTGTCATAGCTCGCCCAGCCGGACGAGGCATATTTCTTGGAATAGCCGTTGGCATAGGCCCATTCCATGTGCGGATAGCGCGGGGCAACCGCCATCGGCGCATAGATTTCCAAGGGCACCCGTGGAGCATCCTGGGGCAGCACGACGAAGCCGCGGCAGAAAGGGCGCTCGATGCTGACCGTCGTCGCGTATTGATCGCGATTGGGTCCCGTAATGCCCTGGTAGTGGTTGGAGCCGCCCCAGGTGTTATACGAGGTCCAGGAGCCGGTGGCCGCCACCTGCAGCACCCGGCCCGGCTTGCGACCGGCGAGTGGCCGCACGATGAAGAGATGGTGGCAATGGATCGGCGCGCCATCCCTGCCCTCGGCTCTCAGCGTGATGCGGTAAGCGCCGGACGGCCAGTCTTCGGCAATCTTGAATTCGAAGCACGTTTCCCAGCCGCAGCCGATGACCGAACATTGGTCCGGCGTTTCCTGCCAGCGCGCATCGAGCGCGTCGCGCTTGAAAACCGTCGTCTCTGTCGCTCCATCGCGCGTAATTTCGAGCGAGAACCGTGAAGCTGAAGAGCTCACTTGTAGCCGCGCGGTGGCACCGGACGGATAGGCATAGGCGTCGGTGTAGCACCAGATCCCGCCGCGCTCACCGTCCATGCCCGGATATTCGTAATAGTGACCGAGCACCGCCTCGCGGCGCTGTTCCGGCGTCAGGCCGAAATCGGGATACTGATTGCTTTTGTCCATCGCGGCACCCATCACGCTGCCAGGTATTTCTTGAGGAACGCCCGGGTGCGCTCCTGCGTCGGCTGGCGGAAGATCTCGCTCGGCGCCCCTTGCTCGACGACGACCCCGCCATCCATGAACAGCACGCGATCGGCGACCTCGCCGGCAAAGCGCATCTCGTGGGTGACGATCAGCATGGTCATGTGCTCGGCAGCGAGCTGTTTCATGACGGCGTTCACCTCGTCGACCAGTTCCGGATCGAGCGCCGAGGTCGCTTCGTCGAAGAGCATTACCTTCGGCTGCATTGCGAGCGCGCGAGCGATCGCCACGCGCTGCTTCTGTCCACCGGAAAGCCGTGACGGAAAGGCATCGACCTTATCCTTGAGCCCCACCTTCGACAGAAGCTCGATGGCGAGCTCACGCGCCGCAGCCTTGCCCATGCCCTTCAGGATGATCGGGCCCATGGTGATGTTCTGCAGGACGGTCAGGTGCGGAAACAGATTGAAGTGCTGGAACACCATGCCCATCTGCTGGCGCACCGCATTGATGTGCCGCTCGAAGGCCTGGCCCTTCAGGCTCTGATTGACCTTTACGCCATCGAGCCAGACCTCGCCGCCATTCAGCGTCTCCAGGTGGTTGATCGACCGCAACAGCGTGCTCTTGCCCGACCCGCTCGGGCCGATGATCGCGACGATCTGTCCTCGGGCAACGGAGAGGTCGATGCCCTTCAGGACCTCCAGCGCGCCGTAGTTTTTGCGGGCGCCCTTCACTTCGACCATGGGTTTCTGAGCGGTCATCGGGAGACCTCCACGTTCTTTTCGACCTGGCGCAGACCCGCTTCGAGGACGAGATTGAGGATGTAATAAAGAGCGGCAACCGTGATGTAGAATTCGAACGGCCGGAATGTCTCGCTGATCGCGAGCTGTGCTGCGTGCACCAGTTCGGCAATGCCGATGATCGAGACGAGGGACGATTCCTTCAGAAGCACGATCAGGTTGTTGCCCATGGCGGGAATGGTGTTGCGGATCGCCTGCGGCACGATGAAGTAGCGCAGCGTCTGCATGCGGCCGAAGCCGAGGCTGCGCGCGCCCTCCGTCTGGCCGGGATCGACGGCCACGATACCGGCGCGAAGGATATCGGCATTGTAGACGGCAAAGTGCAGGCCGAGACCGATGATGCCGGCGATCAAGGCAGGGATCTTGAGGCCCAACTGCCCGAGCCCGTAATAGATCAGGAACAGTTGCAGGAGCAGCGGCGTGCCCATGAACAGCCACATGAAACCGCGCACCGGGAGGGCCACCGACTTCGGTGCGTAGAGCACGACAAGGGCGAATACTATACCGAAGACGAAGCTGATTGCGGCGGCGGAAATGGTCAGAACGACGGTCCACCAGACACCCATCCAGAGGATATCGGCATAGGGTGGAACGACGCTGAAATCGAGACCTTGCATATGGCGCTCCTCCCTCAGGCTATGGCGTAGCGTCGATCAAGCAGATCGACGATCCGCGCGACGACATAGACGATGAGCATGTAGAGCACGGCGGCCACGCCGAAGATCTCGAACGGCTTGTAGGTCGAACCGATATAGCGCTGCGCCGTGTAGGTGAGTTCGACCACCGAGATCGTCGAGACCAGCGCCGATCCCTTGACGAGCGCCACGGCATTGACGCCGAGCGGGCGGATCATGAGACGCGCGGCTTGCGGCAACACGACCTTGCGCATGGTCTGGAACCGGCTGAAGCCGATCGAGCGGGCGGCTTCCGTTTGCCCACGGTCAACCGACAGGATGGCGCCGCGGATGGATTCTGCCATGTAGGCGCCGATGTTGAGGCCGAGGCCGATGACGCCGGCAGCAAAGGGCTCCAGATTGATACCGATCTGCGGGCCACCGAAGTAGAGCACGAAAAGCTGGATGAGGCAGGGCGTGCCGCGAAACAGGCTGACATAGGCGGTGCCGAAGGCGCGCAAAAGGAACGAGCGCGACATCTTTGCAGCCGATATCAGGAACGCAACCACGAGGCCAAGCGCAAGCGCAAGTACCGAGATCTCGATCGTGATCCACGCGGCTTCCACGAAAAACGGGAAGACGCGCTGCACCAGCGAAACGTCCATGGGAAAACTCCGGAAGGCAAACTCGTGACCTCCGGCCGCGGCTTACATGGCGGCCGGAGAGATGGTAAGGGTGGGGATCAGCGGATGTCGCTGCCGACCCATTGCATGGCGATCTTCTCGTAGGAGCCGTCGGCCAGCATGTCCTCGAGCGCCTTCTGCATCGCAGCCTTCAGCTCCGGATTGTTCTTGCGGATGGCAATGCCGATCGCGACGCTGCCGCCTTCGATATCCGGCGTTTCGAGACGACGGACCTTCTCGCCGGTTTCCTTGACGGCGACCATGACGGGAATGTTGTCGACGACAATCGCATCAACGCGGCCGCTCTTCAGTTCCATCAGCAGTTCCGGCAGGCCCTTGTAGGTGCGAACGTCCCAGCCGCCCTGCTCGCGCGCCCATTTCTCATGGGTTTCGCCGAGCGTGACGCCAAGCGTCTTGCCCTTGAGTTCGTCGAGCTTCTGGACACCAGATGCTTCGCTGACGAAGACGGCGCGGCCGGCATGGTAATAGGGGCCGACGAAGTCGACGACCTTCTCCCGCTCCGGGGTAATCGTCATCGAGCCGACGATGGTGTCGTATTTGTTGGCAAGCAGGCCGGCGATGATGCCGTCCCAGGCAGTGGTCACCAGCGTGCCCTTGACGCCGACGCGCTCGGCAATTGCCTGGCCGATCGAGGCGTCGAAACCAACGACCTGGTTTTCTTCATTGACGAAATTGAAGGGCGGGTACTGGCCCGACATGGCGATCTTCAGTTCGCCGGCGGACTTGACGTTCTCCAGGTCGTCAGCCCGAGCCGAGACGGCGGAAAAAGTCGCAGCAATGGTGAGCGTCGCGGCCAAGAGGCCGGAGAATAGGGTCTTCATGAAATGTTCCTTGTTCCTCTGTATTGGGGCGCGCCTTCTTGTGCGCTTGGGATTGGCAAGGGGCGCCTTCCGAATTTCATGATTGCTTCTGCTTCAGCATTGCGCAAATAGATAATGGAAATAGAAGGCATAGATTTCAGGAATGGCATCACCGCGATTGGAACGGCTCGTCTGGGAGCTCGACTGGAACCTGCTGCGCACCTTCGTGGTGATTGCCGAGGTGAAAAGCATCACGCGCGCGGCCGAGCGGCTGAACCTCAAGCAACCGAGCGTCAGCAACGCGCTTCGACGGCTGGAAGACCGCGTTGGACGCCGGCTCGTCGAACGTGACGCGACGCGTTTCGATCTCACAGAAGTCGGACAGTTGCTTTATGAGCAGAGCGTGGAAGTCTTCGGCACGATCTCGCAGCTGCCGCAACTCGTGCGCGGCGTCAGTGACGACGTCACCGGCCACGTGACGATCGCGGTTGCAAGCCACGTGGTCTCACCGATCTTCGACCGGGCGCTGATGGAGTTTCACCGTAGCTATCCGCGCGCCACGCTGACGATCAACGTCGGGCCGAGCGGCGAGGTCACGCGCCAGGTGCGGGAGAAGCGTGCCTCCTTCGGTCTTTGTCTTGTCAGTGTCCGGGATCCGGCGCTCGACTATCTGATGGTCTTCCGGGAGTTTTTCGGCTTTTTCTGCGGCCCGCACCACCGGTTGTTCGGCAGGGACGGATTGAAGCTTGCCGACCTCAAGGGCGAGACGTCGGTTTCCTTCCATACCGACCATATCGCCGACGCGCTTCGGCCTGTGGCGCTGCTTCGCAGCGAAGCCAAGCTAAACGCCAATGTCGTCGGGGTTTCGTCAAGTCTCGAAGAGGTGCGCCGGATGACGCTCGCCGGTCTCGGCGTCGGCTCGCTACCGCTGCATGTCGCCCGCCGCGATGTGGCGGACGGGCTCCTGTGGCGCCTGCCACCCTATGACAATCCGCCCGCCATCGACATCTTCATGCTGACGAACCCGGAGAAAGCGATCAACCGGGCCGAGAAGGCGCTGATCGCCGGTTTGCAGACGCTGATCGCAGAAACGCCGGTTGAAGAACGCGTCTATGCCGATTGATCTGCGCGTACAGGCTCGTTGCTCGACAGGAGCGCCTCGGCGCGCGCCCGCGCGTCTGGCTCCAACGCAATGGCCGCGCGTGCCTCAAGATCGAAACGTACGGTCGTGGTCCTGTTGACCGCATGCACGATGCCGTCGAGCGTACCGGACATGATCTGCTCGAAGGTGACCGACGAGCGGCCAAGCTTGATGACGCACGACCGGATGGAGATCAGCGCGCCAGCCTTGGTTTCGTGTTTGTATTCGACCTCGGAGCGCACGTCTGCCCACCCCCTGCCCGATTCCGTCTCCACGCCGGCGATGTGGCCGAGAAGCTGGAAGCTCGCATCGTCGAACATTGCGGCGTAGTGGCGCACATTCATGTGTCCCATCGTGTCGCACATCCAGGGGTGAGCGACGCCGACATAGGTAGTCAAAGCTTGGATGGACATGGGTGCCTCGATCGTTGCGTAAGGTCGGTTGCCAGACATAGCGGACGCCCGGCGCTTCTGTCCATGGCGATCCGGACCAACGTCACATCGGCGGCCGCGTCTACATCGGCTTGGCAAAAGATGAGAAAAATCCGTGGGTAAGCGCGCTTGTTTTGGTCGGCAGCTAGGCGCGGCTGCGTTGCTCTCCTAGATTGACCGCTTGCGACGTGAGGAGGAATGAGCGTGAAAGTCTATCTCGCTGGCCCGGAAGTTTTTCTGCCCAATGCGGTCGAGATCCAGAAGGAGAAGGCGGCGCTGGCGCGGGCGGCCGGCTTCACGCCGCTGGTGCCGGGCGATCTCGAAATCCCGCCGGCGCCCACCAAACATGAACGCGGCCTTGCGATCTATGCGGTGGACGAGGGCATGATGCTCGCCTCGGATATGATCATCGCCAACCTGACGCCGTTTCGCGGCATCAGTGCCGATGTCGGCACGGTGTTCGAGCTCGGCTTCATGTGCGGCCGCGGCAAGCACGTCTATGCCTATACCAACACTTCGCGCAGCTACTACGAACGCATCCTGAATGATCATTACAGAGGCAACGCTGCACAGCGCCCCGACGGACGCATGGCAGGCGCCGACGGCCTCAGCATCGAAGATTTCGACATGGCCGACAATCTGATGCTGGATGGTGGCATCCTTCGCCGCGAGGGGGCGCTGATCAAGCGCGAAGTGCCAGAGGCCGATCGCCTTACCGACCTCGAGGCTTTCAAGGAATGCCTGGCCATCGCCGCAAAGCGGCACCTGGCGTAGAGTTGCGGTTGGTCCTGTCGTCCGGCGAGGGCCTGCCGAATTCGAAGAAATCATCGACCGTGACGGCCCGATCGCCGAAACTTATATCTCTGATATCGTTGCGGCCGGCCGCTCTATAGACGCAAATTGCACGTCCGAAGCAGTTCTCGCTTCTTTGAAGGATGCGATCGCGACGAATGGTGCCAATTTCTTTGCTTGACCTGAAACCGGACTCGATTGCCACAAGCGCCGCTCAGCCGCATCGATCGATTGGCCGCGCCGAGCCAACCTCCTATAGAGTTTACCGATCGGGAAATTATCTGCGGAAGACATCATGCGGCCGCGTTAATTTTCCCGTTCGGGAAAATTAATCTCGACAGAGCACCCAATATGCTGATACTTTCCCGAGCGGGAAAATAACGATGGCAAAACGGGTCAAAACTCCATCTGATATCGGCGCCCTGGTCCGAAGCGCACGCAAGGAGCAAAACTTGCGGCAGGACGAACTCGCCGGCGTTGCTGGCGTCGGGCTCCGGTTCATTGTCGATCTCGAGGCCGGCAAGCCGACAGCACAGATAGGAAAAGTGTTGCAGGTTCTGCAAACGCTCGGCTGTTCGGTCGATATTCTGGTTCCTGGTGAACGCAGACAATGATGAAAAGGGTTCTCAACGTCTGGTGGGATGGTCGAATTGTCGGGCAATTCTCCCAGGATCGGCACGGCGATATCGGTTTCGCCTACGCTGAAGCTTGGCTTGATGATGAAAGCACACTTCCGCTTTCAGCCTCCCTCCCGAAGCGCCCGCAGCGTTTTTCCCGTCGTGAATGCAGACCATTTTTTGGCGGCCTGCTGCCCGAAGAAAGCCAGCGCTTGGTTGCAGCGCAAGCATTGGGCGTCTCACCTGCAAATGATTTCGCGCTACTCGATCGCTTGGGCGGCGATGTTGCCGGCGCTCTTCAATTCTTGCCGGAAGATCAGGAACCCATAGAGACAGGACCGATTGCGGACCTGCAGCCGACGCCACTTGACGACGCAGGAATCGTTCGCGTGCTGGACGCACTTCCTTTGCGGCCGCTACTGGCCGGCGAGGAAGGCTTGAGACTATCGTTGGCGGGCGCGCAATCGAAAGTGCCAGTTGTTCTGGTTGACGGGCAGATCGCGCTTCCGCTTCCCGGCCAGGCGACCACACACATACTTAAGCCGCCGATCGCGCGCTTCCCAGGGACGACCGAAAACGAAGCCTTCGTTATGAAGCTCGGCGCCACGATCGGCCTAGACGTCGCCCCCGTCGAGCCGAGGTCTGCGGAAGGGCGCTCGTTTCTTCTGGTCGAAAGATATGACCGTGTCCGCGATGCCAGCGGCGTCGTGCGACGCATACACCAGGAAGATTTTTGCCAGGCGCTAAGCGTGCCTCCTGAAACGAAGTATGCCAGCGAAGGCGGACCGACATTCAAGGATTGCTTTGAGCTATTGCGGCGAGTATCGGCGCGGCCCGCTACAGATGTGTTGAAGCTGCTGGACGCCGCGATCTTTAACCTTATCGTCGGGAATGCCGACGCACACGGCAAGAATTTCTCATTCCTCTACGATGAGCAGGGAACTGGAATGGCTCCGTTGTACGACCTGCTTTCAACCGTTGCCTATCCAGACCTTTCACCAAAAATGGCCATGAGGATCGGAAAGCGTGCCACTCTCGCCGAGATGGACGCCGACGGTTGGCAGGCTTTTGCAAAGGAAGCCGGAGTTGGTTTCCGTTTGGTACGCCGCCGGATTACAGACTTGGTCGACTCCACCGCTGAAGCGGTAGCGAGAGTATTGGAAGACATCTCACACCTCCGCATCGATTCCGCTACGATAAATCACTTTGCGGACTTGATCGCGGGCCGCGCCAAACTCGTCAGGTTGTCGATTTAGCCGAACTGCGGAGTGCAATCCTAAAAGGCTTTGTTTCACCACCACCACCACCACGAATTCCGCGATCAGATTAGCTGCTTGTCACATCCAACGCTTCGGCAACGCATCCCCGCCCGGCATCTGCGCCGTCCGCACTGCCGGCCCAAGCGTTGATAAATCAGCCGCTATCTTCCACGTCGGGATCGGGCACAAAAATAGGCCACGGCTTTCCGGACGCCGGATCGGGATGCAGTGGCTCGTTTTCAGGTGTGTCGCTTTCGTCGCGGACCCGGTCGATTTCGCGAAGCACGCGCGGGGCGGAGTCGCGAAACTGCCATCCCGCCGTCATCGGTAAGAGCTTTCGTCGAAGTTCAGGTCGAACGCACCCCGCGCGTGTTCGGAGGGCAGCGAAAGCCTCTAATCGGAGGCGCAGGGCCACCCCGCCGGTGTGTTCAGACCGGCTGGCAACTTGGTCGAGCTATCGCCGCACGTCATGTCGACCTGCTCCTGTTCGAGCCCGGTCGCCTCGGAGAGGTTTACGCCCTCGATCCGCGTCAGGAACATGAACGCACCATCGAAGTCGATCGGTCCCGTGAAGCTCGAGTTGCTAAAGCTGGCGCGCGACAGATTGGCGTGAGAAAAGCGGGTTCCGGTCAATTCCGCCCTATCGAAATTCGCCCGTCCGAGTTCGGCTTTCTCGAAGCTCGTACCCGTCAATCGGGCGCCGCTGAAATTGGCGCGCTGCAGTTCGGAATTGACGAAGGACGCCTTCTCGGCGGCGATACCCGCGAAATTACAGCGATAGGCTTCGATCTTCGAAAAATTCGCTCCTTCGGCCAGGGCACCAGCCACCGATGAACGCACCAGTGTTGCCTTCTCCAGATTGGCGCCAATCAGATTGGCGCCCCGCAGGTCGGTCAAGGTGAAATCCGTGTTGACCAGATTGGCACCTTGCAGATCGCTACCGCCAAGCATGAGCGCCTTCTTGTTGCAGTCGGTCCAATCAGCGCCGGGTGCGGCCGCGTCCTTGCAACTCGCGGCGTGGCCGACCGCCGGCGCCGCCAGGGCGACAAGGCAAGCCGTGATTGCCGGCGCCAGCAAATTTTTCACCGTGCGAGCCGTCCCGTTCAGCGTTTTCCGGCGCAGCGCCGTGGACTGGCGCATCGCGCCGCACCCGTGGTCGAGATCGGTTTTGAGGATAGTCATGGCGCCGCTCCGGGACCCGCGGGGTCGAATGGTTTGTATTTCAGATGGCATACACACCCTTTGGATGATCGGCATCCCCGGTTGTGCGTGCTTCGGCGGTAAACGTATGACGTTGTTGCCCTTTATGCAAATAACAGAATTGAAAACGCTTCGTTTCAGATAGCGTCTTCCAACAGCCAGTCGCGCAGTTTGGCGTGGGGGCTCCCCTCGACAATGGCTGCTGGTGCGAGCAGTTGGTAGACCGTTCCGTCCTCGATAAATCCCGCGGGCGCGGCCAGAATGCCACTATCGACGTCGTCACGAACAAGCTGCCAAGGCCCGATCGCGACGCCGATTCCGGCGACCGCGGCCTGAAGGCTTATGTAGAAATGCTCGAAACTCTGTGAGCGCCGCCCGAGCGTGCGGCAATCGGCGAGCCTCGCCCAGGTTTCCCACGCGTCCGGGCGGCTACGCGACTGGAGGAGTACCGCATTGGCGCGCAGTTCCGGCAGGCGGCCCGCGTCAGGCCGGTCGAAAAAAGACGCAACCTTGTCGACACGGCAGACCGGGCCAGTGCGTTCGCGAAACAGCGGGGTCGCATGGACCGCGCCCGTCTGCAGGAAATCGTTTCGCCGGATAGCGAGATCGATGCCGCGCCCCAGCGTTACCGGACCGCCTCCGGCAACGAGATGTACAGGGACATCCGGGTGCCGCCCTTGAAAATCCGGCAACCTCGGGATGAGCCAGCGCATCAGAAGCGTCGGCTCGCAGGAAACCACGAGGGCAGACACCCTCGCCTCTTCCCTGATCTCCCGGACGGCGGCCTCGACGAGAGCAAAGCCCTCGCGCACGGCAGTCGCGAGCTTGCGGCCGGCGTCCGTCAGGAAGACGCGCCGGCTCCGCCTTTCAAACAGCGCCACGCCCAACTCGTCCTCCATGAGACGGACTGCCCGGCTGATCGCGCCATGGGTTAGATGCAATGCCTCCGCAGCGCGGCTGAAGCTTTCGAGCCTCGCCGCCGCCTCGAAGCAGCGCAGCGCTGCCATAGGCGGCAGGCGAACGGCGTTAATCTGTGAGCTAGGCTCACCAATATCGTCAGAATTCATCGTTAGTCGCCGCACCGTTTGTCGCCTATTGCTTCTGCAACATCGACGGAACAAGCGAGAAATGCAATGACGGAACTGTTAGCCGTAGTCACCATTACGATCTTGGCTGTCATCAGCCCCGGCCCCGATTTCGCGATGGTCACGCGCAACAGTCTTTTGCTGTCCCGACGGGCCGGCGTTTTGACTGCGCTCGGGATCGGCGCAGGTGTCTGCGTCCATGTCGCCTATACCATCCTGGGTGTCGGGCTTGTCATCCGGCGATCGATCCTTCTCTTCAGCATCTTGAAGCTTGGCGGTGCCGCCTACCTGATCTGGCTCGGTTTCAAGATGTTGCGCGCCAAGCCTGCGGGCCCGCTGGAAAAGCTCGACGTTCCGGCGCTTTCCGATCTCGGCGCCCTGCGCACCGGGTTTTTCACCAATGCGCTCAACCCGAAAACGACGGTCTTTATCGTCAGCCTCTTCATGCAGGTCGTCGAACCGACGACCCCGCTGCTTTTGCAAGTCGGCTATGGCGGCTTCATCGCAGCCGCCCATATCGTCTGGTTCGCCTTGGTGGCCTTGTTCTTTTCGTCCGGTGTCGTGCGTGTTCGCCTTCTTCGACTGCGGCATTGGATCGATCGCGTCTTCGGCGCCTTGTTGGTGAGTTTCGGCCTTCTCCTGGCAACGACGAGTGTCACCAAACCCTAGCTGCGGCGAACCTCTGACAGGCGCCTATCTCCTGTCATTATCGGCCATATGCCTTGCCTGGGACGCGGAAGCATGCAATATCCATACAATTATCAAGACCGGATATTGTAGCGATGAACGACGAACGCTTGCAGATTTCGTGGCGCCCCACCATTCGCAAGGCTGATGGACCTCTCTATCTCGCGATCGCGGATGCGATTGCCGCGGATATTGCCGATGGACGGCTTGCGGACGGGATGCGACTGCCGCCGCAGCGCGTGCTGGCAGAAGCGCTGGGGATCGACTTTACCACCGTTAGCCGTGCTTACAACGAAGCGAGGCACCGTGGCCACGTGGAAGGCCGCGTCGGCCAGGGCACCTATGTTAAGGCACGGCGGGCCAATGTCGCCCGTCCGGCGACCGGTGGCATTGTCGACATGAGCATGAATCTGCCACCGTTGTTTGACGATCACGCGCTTTCTGCGCGGCTCTGGGATGACATGGCAGCACTTCAGGCTGAGCACGGGCTCGACCTTCTGATGCGCTATCAGGCGCCCGCCGGCACACTGCACAACAGAGCCGCCGGCGCCGCCTGGCTGAGACCGCGCCTCGGCGAGGTGCCAGTCGGGCGCATGCTGGTCTGCCCTGGCGCGCAAGGCGCGCTGCTTGCCGCGCTCAGCAGTTTGGCCAAGGCAGGCGACACCATATGCGCCGAGGCGATTGCCTACCCGGGTCTTCGGGCGCTCGCCGCCCATCTCGGCATCACGCTGCTGGGGGTCGCCATCGATGACAAAGGCCTTATTCCGGAAGCCTTTGAGGAGCTTTGCTCGACGCATACATTAAAGGCCCTCTACTGCAATCCGACGCTTCACAACCCGACGACCGTCACGCTCTCGCTGGAGCGCCGCGAAGCCATCGTCGCCGTCGCCAGACGACATGGCGTGGCGATCATTGAAGATGACGCTTATGGCGCCCTCCCGGTGGCACCGCCGCCCGCGCTTGCTGCGCTGGCGCCGGATCTTGTCTATTATATCGGGGGCCTGGCAAAATGCCTCTCGCCGGCGCTCCGCATCGCTTATCTCGTCGTGCCGGATAGCCGCAGCTCGGTCCGGATCGAGGGCGCCATCCGGGCAACCGCCGGCCTGGCTTCGCCCCTCACAGCCGCTATCGCCACCCGCTGGATCGAGGATGGAACGGCAGATGCCGTCCTTGGCGCGATTCGCACCGAAACAGCCGCTCGGCAAAAGATAGCCGAAAACGCCCTTCCGAAAGACACGGCCGTCAGCGACCCTCATGCCTTTCATGTCTGGTTGCGCCTGCCGCGGCCCTGGACCCGCGGCGAGTTCAGCGGGCGGCTGCAGGCGGCGGGCATCGCGGTCGTTCCGAGTGACGCCTTTGCCGTCGGCCCGGCCCCGGAAGCCGTACGCCTGGGGCTGGGCGCGGCTGCCACACAAGAAGAATTGCGCCGCAGCCTTTTGACCATCGCTGACCTCCTCGGCCAATCCCCCGCCGCATCCAGCCTCGTGGTCTAAGGGAAACGGTGCTGCTGGCGGGCGAAATTGTCGCAGCAATGTATGCATACAATAATTTGACAATGTATGCTTTCGGGCGCTTAATCCTCCGGACCTGAGGCGGCGCCTAGGAATGGCTGGCCGCATACCAGGCAACATCGGCGAACATCAGGATGCGCCGGACGAGACGCCTGAAAGGAACGACAATGTCTTCGGATCACGAATGGCCACCCATCCCACCCATGCAGACCGGTCTGCGCGGCCGTTGCCCGCGCTGCGGACAAGGACACCTCTTCCAGGGGTTCCTGAAGATGCGCAAGGAGTGCGAAGTCTGCGGTCTCGACTATTCTTTCGCAGATCCAGCCGATGGCCCCGCCTTCTTCGTCATCTGTTTTGCCTGTGTGCCAAGCGTGCTTCTTGGCGTCTGGCTCGAGGTTCAGTATAGCGCGCCGCTCTGGGTGCATCTGCT
This sequence comes from Ensifer sp. Root278, assembly GCF_001429285.1. Classification (GTDB taxonomy): domain Bacteria; phylum Pseudomonadota; class Alphaproteobacteria; order Rhizobiales; family Rhizobiaceae; genus Ensifer. The sequence goes on along the minus strand of NZ_LMJJ01000008.1, from coordinate 78,489 downwards.
GGTCACCGGCCCGTTCATGCTGCTGACATGTATTCCACCGCTTCGACCCTTGAAGGGATGGCTCGTCTCAAGCCAGTTCTTCTACAAGGCCGAGGAGGGCAAGGTCGTCAGGCGAAGTGCGGATCCGCCGGTTGCGACAACGCAGTAATGACCGCGCTTCACTGCGAGAACGTGGCTACCGGTCGCCGATAGTGCGGCGACCGTCTTCAGGTGGCGGCGCGCCTTGTCAGGCGGCAGATACCGTCCGCCCGCATCCGCCAGGAAGGCCGATCACCTGTTCGATACAGCGCGGCACTGGTCGAACAGAACCTTCTCCTTGGCATCCGCCTCCGGGCCAAGCCAAGTCAATGCCCCGAACTCGTCCCCAATCCGCCAACGGTAACTGCCTCCGTCACCGTGCGGAGACACATACATCTCCTCGGAGCGGTCGGTGAGGCGCCACATTCGGACGGTTTTGCCCGCAAGTTCCGCCAGCACGGACTCCTCACCGCTCTTCTTCTTCGCATAGGCAATGGTAACCGGACCTTGTTCGCAAGAATAAGCAATGACCGTTACTGCCGTGGTCGCTTTTGCTGCGAAAGATGAAGATGCATCCGAGAGCGACATGACTGCCGCGGCGATGAGGAATGCACATCGATTCATGCCGAAATCTCCGATGGGACCGTGCAGGCTGGATCGCCTTGCGGGCCTGTGTCCTAGGAGGAATTACAATCATTGGTTTCATTTCGTCAAGCAAGTCGCGACCATCAGGAGCGCGCCGGAGCGTCAGCGCAGCGGTTCCCTTCCAAGCAGCTTTTAGAGGCGTTGCGTGTGGGTCGCTGCAGCACTGATCGCGAACGGTCGGTCGCCTCCCAGAGTAGAAAAACCCAAAAAAAACTAATGGCGCCGCCAACTGTTGATCGTTGACGGCGCTCTTCACCGGAAGCCTCTCTTCTCAAAGGCCGGCACTAGGTAAAATAGAGACACCAAACCGTCAATGTGTAGTGTATGAAGTTTTTATGAGGGATTTTTGTCAATAGTTCCTCGCCGTCAAAATATCATTCGGATTCATTACTATCTATAAGCGGTCATTTTTATTTTAGAAACACATGATAGTGACTATTATGCCACACTATATATCAAAGAAGTTCTCCGAAGATTCGAAACAAAATTGTTACAAAGCTGTCGTTTGGCGATGATAGCGGTGTCGCCGCTGCCCGCCGCGAGTCATCGTGGCCGGTTCATTTCGTCGCAGCGCGAGCGAGGTAGCCGATAATTCTCTGGGGGACACCAGGGTCGGGCCTTGTTGACCTTGAAAACCATTAGAGAGATCGTCCGTATGAATATCAAAAGTCTTCTTCTCGGCTCCGCTGCTGCCCTCGCAGCAGTCTCCGGCGCCCAGGCAGCTGACGCAATCGTCGCAGCCGAGCCGGAGCCCATGGAATATGTTCGCGTTTGCGACGCTTTCGGCACTGGCTACTTCTACATCCCGGGCACCGAAACCTGCCTCAAGATCGGCGGCTTCATCCGTTTCCAGACCTCGTTCGGTAGTGACGCTTCGACCAGCCGTTACAACCAGGCGAAGCATGACTTCCTCGGCAACGGCGGCCCGAACTATTCCACTTCGGACTGGGATGCCTTCTCGCGCGCTTACATCTCGTTCGACGCCAAGAGCGACACCGAGTATGGCACGCTCACCGGCTTCTTCGCTGCTGAGTTCAACGCCGACAACGACACCGATNTCGCGCGCTTACATCTCGTTCGACGCCAAGAGCGACACCGAGTATGGCACGCTCACCGGCTTCTTCGCTGCTGAGTTCAACGCCGACAACGACACCGATTCTGGCGATAGCGACTTCATCGACGTTGATGAAGCCTACATCCAGCTCGGCGGCCTGAAGGCCGGTTTCTTCTACAACTGGTGGGATAAGGGTATCAACGGCGAAACCGACACGCTCGGCAACGTCACCGAATTCAACTCGGTCGCCTACCTCTACGACGGCGGTTCGTTCCAGGCCGGTATCTCGGTCGACGAGCTCGAAGGCTGGTCCACCAAGGCAAACGGCATCGGCATCTCCGGTATCGTTTCGGCTTCAGTCGGCGGCGTTTCGTTCGACTTGCTCGGCGGCTACGACACCGAGTGGGAAGAAGGCGCAATCCGCGGCCTGCTCTCGGCAGACCTCGGACCGGGCACCTTCCAGCTTGCCGGCATCTGGGCTTCGAACCCGAACACCTACTGGAAGGCTTCCGAGTGGTCCGTTGCAGCGTCGTACGCCTTCAAGGCCACCGACAAGCTGAAGATCACCCCCGGTGTCCAGTACTGGGATAGCCTGCAGACCTCGTTCACCGATTTCGGTGACGACGACATGTGGCGCGCTGGCGTAACGCTCGACTACGCGATCACCGAAGGTCTGGCGACCCGCATCTCCGTTCAGTACGAAGACAAGGACAATGCCGACGAGCAGGTCAAGGGCTTCGTCCGTCTGCAGCGCAACTTCTAATCCGACCACCATCGGATGCAATGGCCCGCAACCTCTGCCGAGGTTGCGGGCTTTCTTATTGCCAGCGAAATACGTCAGCCGCCGAATCCGGCGCTGATCAATTGGCTGGGGTTGGCTCGCCCAGCGAAAGCATCAGACGGTTCGCCCAGTTGAAGAACGCGGCGCCGTGGATCACATCGGCGATTTCCAATTCATCAAGGCCGGCCGCAGCCAAGCGTGCGACATGCTCGTCGCCGAAGGCGGGCGGTGTCGCAGTCAGCGCGACGGAGGCGGCAACGATTGCATTCCATCGCTCGCCAAGGTCGGCACCGACACCCTCATCCAACAGCTTTTGCACATCGTCGCCTCGATTCGAATGATGAGACGCGAAGCGCGCGTGGACCGATGCGCAGAAGATGCAGCCATTTGAACGCGAGGCGGCCGTGGCCGCGAGTTCGCGCTCCGCGCGTGGCAAGCCCGTGCGGGTATTGTAGAAGATGTCCTTGTCCGTCTTCGTACGTGCCTCCAGTACCTCCGGATCGCGTACCAGCAGGCGAAAATAGGGAGACTTTGCGCGCGCCGCTTCGACAAGCCCGCGGAGGTGTCGATCGGTCAGATCGTCCTCCGCCAAGGGCTGGAGCCACGGCGTCCAGCCGATTTCGGCCTGGGTGAAGGTTACAGGAGGATTTCCTACGCCCGGTGTGATGGCAACTTCAGTCATTGTCGCGGTTCCTCTCGACGTCTTATGCGGCGGCACGTTTCGATGCGGCGGAAAGCAGGCTGAGCCCGGCGATCACCCGGATCTGGAACGCGACAAACGAGACGAGTTGCGACAGCGTGACGATGCCATCTGTCGTCCAGCCGGCGTCGAGCAGCGCCTGCAGCGCTTGCGGGCTGGCCTCGCGCGGGCGGAAGACGAGCAGATGGGCATGTTCCAGCGCCGCTGAGAGCTTTTCGCCGAGCACGTCGCGGTTTGTGTCCGAGACGCGATAAAGCAGACCCGCCTTGTTCTCGACGCTCAAGGGCCCCTCGGGGTAATCGCCGTAGGGACCCGTCGCCTGCCCTGACCCAATCTCCGCCTTCAATACCTCGACAAGCCAGCGATCCGTACCGCTTTCCTCCAGGGGATTGACGTAGAATTCATAGATATCCGGTTGACGGTGAAGTCCGGCGATGAAGCTCGCAATTGTCTGCCGCTCCGCCAGGGAGACGTCGCCGGGTGCCTTGGGTCGAAAAAGCGCGAGATAGCTTTGCTGCGCCTGTTCTCGCGTTTCCGGTCGTTGGGCGCGTATGCTGTCGAGGCTCGATCCCGGGGTGATGCCCGCGAGCAGATCGATGATGTCTGGTGACACTTGGGTCATGGTTTTGTCTCCTCTACTGGGTGAAATCGGCGCTCAGTCTCAACCGACGGCACCAAACCGGCGCGCGTGGAACTTCTCCTGCGGCGACCAGCCGAGCGCTGGCGCAACCTTGGTCGCGATCAGTTCGATCGAACGAAGGATCAAAGGGTGCGGCGGATCGACGGAGTGAACCTGGAACACGAGGTCGGTGACGCGCTCCAGGGTCTCGTCGCGGCTGAGGCTTTCGATGACGTCGTCCACCGATCCGACATGGACGTCGAATGCGGCGATCAGATCGGCAAGGGAGTTGCCGGCAACTTTGTGACCGGCGGCAATCAAGCGTTCTGCACCGCGGTTCAGCCCGATCTCCGCCAGGCGCAGCGCTTCAGCACGGCTATCGGCGACAAACAGGCTGCGGGACCCGAGGATGCGGGGCGCGCGACCGGAGGGAAGCGCATGCAGATAGGCGTCGATGATCGGGTTCTGTAGTTCCGCCAACGAGGCGTTCGGCTTGTCCTGCGGCCGCGGCTGCGTGCGCGACAGCATCAGACCGTCGCCAGCGCGACCGGCGCGCTCGCCGCCGGCGACCGAGAAGGTTGCCTGCCAGATGCGATCGAGCAGTTGCGGCGCTGCGGGATAGAGACGATCCCCGCCGGCAAGCGCTCGGCCGGCCCAGGCATCAAGCACGGTTTGGAGATGCCGACCAAAGACCGCACCACGCTCGGCGCTTTCAAGGCCGAAGGCGGTGAAGGACGACGGCGTTCCGCCTGTGCCGAATCCGACCTCCAGGCGGCCCCCGGAAAGCAAATCGAAAACCGCTGCGTCTTCCGCCACCCGGATCGGGTTTTCGAGCGGCAGGGTGATGACGCCCGTGCCGAGGCGGATGCGCGTCGTTTCGGCTGCTACATGAGCGAGGAAAACAAGAGGCGCGGGCAGACCGCCTTCATCAGCATGGAAGTGATGCTGCGCCACCCAGGCGGTATCGAAGCCGAAGCGCTCGGCGGTCACGATCTGCTCCTTGGCGTAGTAATAGCGGGTGCCGGCGGGAACGTCGTCGAGCACACGTGTGAAAAAGCCAAGGCGCTTGCGTGGGGTGGTCTGTGTCATGGTCAGTCCTGTTCATAATTCCCGCCGCATCAGGCAGCGGCCCGGGGGCCTTGCCCGGGGATGGCGTTGATCAGCTCGCGGGTGTAGTCGCCGCTTGGATGTTCGAAGACGTCAGAAACCACCCCACCATCGACGAGGCGCCCATCTCTCAGGACGGAAACGGTGTCGGAGATCTGGCGCACCACGGCGAGGTCGTGGGACACGAAGAGGTAGGTCAGGCCGAGATCGCTCTGCAGTTCCTGGAGCAGGGCGAGAATGCGCGCCTGGACGCTCACATCCAGAGCGGATACCGCTTCGTCCAGCACCAGAACCTGAGGATCGAGCACAAGTGCCCTGGCGATCGCGACCCGCTGGCGCTGGCCACCGGACAGCGCGTGTGGTCGTCGCGCAACCGCGTCTTCGGGCAGCCCGACCCGGGAGAGTATCGCCCTCGCCTTCTCCTCGCGATCGCTGCGCTTCAGCCGGCTGAAATTGAGCAGGGGCTCTGCCACGATTTGCAGGATGCTTTGGCGTGGGTCGAGCGATCCGTAGGGGTTCTGGTAGACGAACTGGATCTTGCGCCGGAACTGCCGGAGATCCTCCCCGACAAGACGGGAGAGATCTGTTCCGTCGATTTCGATCCGCCCAGCGGTCGGTTTGTCGAAGCCAACGATACTTCTGATGGTCGTCGTCTTTCCCGAACCGGACTCACCAACGATCGCGTGGGTCGACCCGCGACGGACACGAAAGCTGAGATCGTCGACCGCGCGAAACCGGCTTTTGCCCTCGCCCGCAAATTCGCGAACAAGACCGTCGACGACGACAATATCGTCGTGAACCCCTGATGCTGCCCAACTGGCCCCCGGCCTGGACACGGCGCTTGCGAAAGACGGTGCAGCCGCAAGCAGTTGTCGTGTGTAAGGGCTGCGCGGGGCGGCGAGAACGACGCTGGCTGCGCCTTGTTCCTGAATTCGCCCGTCCTTAAGAACGACTATGCGATCAGCGCGGTCGGCGGCGACGCTGAGATCGTGGGTCACGAGAAGTACGGCAGTGCCGTACTCGGCTCGCAGTTCATCGATCAGATCGAGAATGCGTTTCTGCACCGTGACGTCGAGCGCACTCGTCGGCTCATCGGCGATGATCAACTGCGGTTTCAGGGCAATGGCGATCGCGATCAGCACGCGCTGGCGCATGCCACCCGACAGTTCGTGTGGATATTGCCGCGCCCGCAATGCCGGCTCGCTCAGGCCCACACGGGCAAGCAGGGAAATGACGCGATCGTCGATCCCGTCAGGGCGCAGCGCACCGTGGATCCGGAAGATCTCGCCCACCTGCGCGCCGATGGTCTTGACCGGGTTGAGAGAGTTTCCCGGATCCTGCGGCACGAGGCTGATCCTGGCGCCACGTACCGTTTCCAGTTGCCGATCGGTCCATCGGGCAATGTCCGTCCCGTTGAGCTTGATGCTGCCGCGTTCGACGCGACCGTTCGCGGCAAGCAGACCGATGATCGACTGCGCCGTCGTCGTCTTGCCGGAGCCGGATTCGCCAACAAGGGCAACGACTTCGCCAGGATTGATGCTGAAGGAAACATCGTGGACGGCGCGTCGTTCCGCAGTTCCATCACCATAGGCGATGCATAGTCCCTCGACTTCGAGAACGGGCGACACCTGCTGAGGGATCACGGTCATGCTGCGGTCTTTCCGAAAGATTGGCTGACCCGATTGGCAGCCAATACGACGAGAACGACCACGACGCCGGGGGCCGTCGTCAGCCACCAGGCCGTCGAGATGTAGTTGCGGCCTTCTGCGATCAGCAGGCCCCATTCGGGCGTCGGCGGTGGCGCGCCATAGCCGAGAAATCCGAGTGTCGAGATTTGCAGCACGGCCGAGCCGAACTGCAGCGATGCGAAGGCGAGAACCGACGTCAGAGAGTTCGGCAGGATGTGCCGCCAAAGCACCGATGCAAACGTGCCACCACTGCCGAAGGCCGCCTCGACATAGTCACTGCGGCGTACACGCACGACTTCGGCCCGGGCCAGTCTGGCGAAGCCCGCGACCGAGGTGACGCCGACGGCAATAGCCGCATTCACCGTGCCGAAGCCGAGCAGGATGATGATGCTGAGCGAGAGCAGCAATGGCGGGATCGACAGGAAAACATCGACAAGCCGCATGATCGCGTCATCAAAACGACGCCGGACGGAGCCGGCGACCACGCCGAGCCCGGTGCCCACGATAAGACCGAGGCCAACGGCGACAAAGGCACCCGTCAGCGAATGCACGGCACCATGGACGATGCGCGCGTAGAGGTCGCGTCCGAGAGCATCGGTCCCAAGCAGATGTTCTGCGCTGGGGCGCTTCAACTGCGCGCCACCCACGCCCTCGAGGGGGTTGTAGCCTGTGAAGAGCGAGGGGGCGACTGCCCAGAGGAAAACCGTCGCCAGAATGAACCAGGACAAGGCCAGTCCCGGAGGCACGCGGCGTAACGTCGAGGCCACGCGAGAGCGCCGTCCTTGGGTCCGCCGGATTGCATCCGCAGCGATGTCGTCGTGAAGCGTATCGAAGGTGGTCATGCGGCAACTCCGACTTTTGTCCTGAGGCGCGGATCGAGCACGGGATAGAGCAGGTCCACGACAAGATTGATGATCACGAAGGCGAGCGCCGAGAGCACGACGATGGCCTGGAGGACGGCGGCATCCTGGCTGCCGACGGCCCGTTCGGTAAGGCCGCCGATGCCGTTGAGTCCGAAGACGGTTTCCGTCACCACGGCCCCGGCGATCAGTTCACCGAAGAGCACGCCCGCAATGGTCAGTGTCGGGAGGAGCGCATTCTTCGCCACATGCCGCCAGAGAATCCAGTGACGGTTCGCGCCTTTGGCACGGGCGACGCCGACGAAGGGCCGCGTCAACACGTCGTCGATGTTGCGCACAAGCACCTGGGCGAGCGGTGCAGAAATCGGCACCGCGAGCGCGAAGACGGGCAGGATCAGTTCCTGCCAGGGGCCGGGATTGATGACCGGAACGAGCTTCAAGCGGAAGGAAAAGATCTGGATCAACATGATCCCAAGCCAAAAGGTGGGGATCGAGATGAAGAGCGAAGGAACGGATTGCAGTACTCCGCGCAGCCAGGTGAACGGCGTCAGACTGGAGAGGAAGGCGATGAGAATCGCCAGCACGGAGGCAAGGAGGAAGCCAAGCGTGGCGAGTTTCAACGTTGCCGGCAGATGGGCTGCGAGCAAGCTGTTGACCGGAACGCCCGCCTGAACGGAGTAGCCGAAGTCGCCGGTCAGGAATTTGCCGATCGTCTGCACGTACTGAACGAGAATCGGGCTGTCGGCGGCATAGGAAGCGCGGATTTCGGCGACCTGTTGCGCGGTCAGTCCAAGATCGGGGTTTTGGAACTTGATGAGGATCGCATCGCCGGGCATCGCCTGCAGCAGCACGAAGGAGATCGTGAATGCGGCCCACAGGACGAAGAGCGCCTGTCCGACGCGATTGAGCAAATAGGCGGACATGATCCAATCCTCTGCGTGCGAATTTCGGGGAGTGGCGGCCACCGCGAGCACGGTGACCGCGGGTCGATCAATGCTCGGCGAGCCAGGTGCTGTAGAAGCTCGGACGACCGACTGCCTCGAAGGCGACGCCCTGGACGTAAGGGGCGCCGGCGTAGGCCTGCGGCTCCTCGAAGATCGGGATCGCATAGGCCTGGTCCACGACGTAGTCCTGGATCTCGCCGGCGATCGCGAGGCGCTTTGCACGGTCCGGCTCGGAGGCCAGGGCGTCGAGCAGGCCGTTCAGCTTGTCGTCGACGAAGCTCTGGACCTTGTCGCTGAGACCACCCTTCTGACGCAGCACGTCACGGTTCTTCGGGTAGTACTGGCTCTTGATCACGTCGGGGTCGGCGCGACCGACCATCGCCGGAGAGACGGGCGTCTTCAGCGGATCGAGATCGTCGACCGTCCTGCTGCCACTATCGCCGGCAAGCACGTTGAGCTTCACGCCAACCTTGCCCCATTGCTGGGCGACCAGTTGCAGCGTCTCCTTGTTCTGCGGCTGCGGCAGGGATTCGTAAGCGGTCAGCACAAGTTCCTTGCCATCCTTCTGGCGCAAGCCGTTGGAACCGACCGACCAGCCGGCCTCGTCGAGCAGCGCCTTGGCCTTCTCGGGATCGAAAGCGAGCTTTGCCGAGATATCCTTGTAGCCGAGCGCAGAGGACGCGATGATCGAGGTCGCCTGCGGATAGTTGGCAGAAAACAGCGTCGTGACAATTTCCTTGGCATCGGTCGCGTGCAGCAGCGCCTGGCGCACCTTGATGTCGGCCACGAGCGGATTGTCCGGCCGGAAAACGACGCTGTTGTTCACGCCGCGGGTCGATGGTGCGTAGATCTGATAGTCCTGTGCCTCGACTTGGCTCTCGTCATAGGCCTGGACCTGGCGGATAAAATCCGCCTGACCCGCGAGCAGCGCACCGATGCGCACGCTGTCTTCGCCGGTGATGATGTATGTGATGCCATCGAGATAGGCGCGGCCCTGGTGCTCGAGCTTCGCGGGACCCCAAACATACTCTTCGCGCGCCTTGAGGTTCAGCTCCTTGCCGATCGTCTCGCTCTCGACCACAAAGGGACCGGAGCCGATGATCTTGGTCGCATCGCCAAGCTCTTCGAAGGGAAGCGCGAGTGTGCTTGCGGCGACAAGCCCGGAGCCGATGACCGATGTTCCCTGCAGGAAACCCGGCGAAGGTCGCTTGAAATAGAATTTGACGGTCAGCGGGTCGATGACTTCGCTGCGCTCATAGTTGTTGATGACTTCGGAAACGGGGTGCTTCAGCGCTTTGTTGCCGAGACCGAAAACGTCGTAATTCTTGGCGACGGCTGCCGCGTCGAGAGGCGTGCCGTCGGAAAAAGTGACGCCCGGGCGGATCTTGAATGTGTATTCGGTCGCATCAGCATTGACCGTCCAGGATTCGGCGATCCACGGTTCGATCTCAAGCGTCTTGGGGTTCTGATAGGTCAGCTTGTCGGTGATCTGATTGAGGATGCCGCCGTTCGGATAGAAGCCGCCTGCCGGGGGATAGAGATTGGTATGGGCTTGCTGCTCCAGATAGATCAGCGTCCCGCCTTTTACCGGCTCCGTGCCTTCGGCGTGGGCACCCACGTGGGTCAGGCCGGTCGCCGCGAGCGTCGCGAGGGTGAGCGCAAGCCGTTTCAGTTTCGTCGTCATGAGAGCCTTCCTTCGAAAATCTGAAGGCTATGGTACGACTGCCAGCGCCATTATCAATTAAATCTAGTAAATTAATATGCTATATGTTTCGACGGATGGGAAAGAAGCATCTCGCTCGCAGGCAAGGCTGAGATAATTGTCCCCGGCGTGCAAATTCACGTCGATCTCGACATGCACCGAGCATCTCGTCTTTGTGGAAAAGCCACCCCTGCGCCGACCCGCCACACACGCGACATGGACACGTGCTTGATTGCGGCCGGCATTGACAAGCCTGTCATTATCCGTTGAAAAAACTCGGCAATTCCTTTGAACCTCCCAGGGATCGAAAAGCATCATGGAAAGTAACAAAGTCCTCGTCGTCGGCGGTGCCGGCTATATCGGCTCGCACACCTGCCTCGAACTTGCCAACAAGGGGTTCGAACCCGTCGTCTATGACAACCTGTCGAACGGTCACGAGGAATTCGTCAAATGGGGCGTGCTCGAAAAGGGTGATATCCGTGATCGCCAGCGGCTCGACGAGGTGCTCGCCCGCCACAAGCCGCGCGCCATCCTGCATTTTGCCGCGATGATCGAGGTCGGTGAATCAGTCAAGGATCCGGTCTCCTTCTATGACAACAACGTCATCGGCACCCTCACACTGCTTTCGGCCGCGCTTGCCGCCGGTGTCGAGGCCTTCGTCTTCTCATCGACCTGCGCCACCTATGGCCTGCCGGAAAGCGTGCCGATCGACGAGCAGCACCGCCAGGCGCCGATCAACCCCTACGGCCGGACAAAATGGGTGTGCGAGCAGGCACTGAAGGACTATGGCCAGTACAAGGGCCTTCGTTCGGTGATCCTTCGCTACTTCAACGCCGCCGGCGCCGATCCGGAAGGCCGCATCGGCGAGTGGCACGAGCCCGAGACGCACGCGATCCCGCTTGCGATCGACGCGGCCCTTGGCCGCCGGCAAAGCTTCAAGATCTTCGGCACGGACTACGACACGCGCGACGGCACCTGCGTGCGCGACTATATCCACGTGCTTGATCTGGCCGACGCGCATGTGCGCGCCGTCGAATACCTGCTGGCCGGCGGCGACAGCGTCGAGCTCAATCTCGGCACGGGTACGGGCACGACCGTCAAGGAGCTTTTGACGGCGATCGCCGATGTCTCCGGCCGCGAGTTCAATATCGACCGGGTCGAGCGTCGCGAGGGCGATTCCACGACGCTCGTCGCCAACAACGACAAGGCACGCGACATTCTCGGCTGGGTCCCGCAATACGATCTGTCGGATATCACCCGCACCGCCTGGAACTGGCATTCGCGCCGCAACCAGGGCGCCTGATGAATTGCTGAACCGGTGCGGCGTTTCAGGCGCCGCACCGAAAAGACTTAAGCTACGCCGCCTGCCGCAATGGCTTCGGTACGATCCGCGAGCGCAAACGTCGCGTCAGCGGCTTTTCGAGAAGCAGATAGGCGGCGACGCCCAATGCAGTTCCCGATACGACGGCGAGGAACGCCGATAGAGCAAGGTCGACACCCGCCCTGGCACAGACCTTCACCACAACCGATATGGCGAAGGTGTGCCAGAGATAGATGGAATAGGACGCATCGCCGAGAAGCATCGGCAATCCACGGGGGCGAAACCAGCCACGACTTTCGAGCGCCAAGGTTCCGACGACAAGCATGACGGCCAAGGGCCCGAGCACGAATTCGTCGAAAGGCAACTGAAACACGGCCAGCGCCGAAAAACCTGTAATCGCGATTGCAACGAGCGCCATGCCGGCATTGCTTCCCGGTACCCTGCCCCGCAGCCACAGTTCGGCAATGATCATACCGGCCACGAATTCGAGAATGATCGGCCGCGTATAGGTGGCGAACAGCACATTGTCGCTGTCGATGGCAAAACCCAAGCCGACCAGCAGCAGGAAGCATGCGGTGATCGCCAGCAATCGACGCGACCGCGGCAGCAAGAGGGTCAAGGCGAAGACGGCGTAGAAGAACATCTCGTAGTTCAGCGTCCAGCCTTGGACCAGCACCGGCCACACCTCGCCGGTGCTTGGAGAGGCCATTGGGACGAACAAAAGTGATGCCACCACGTGGGTGGGGCTAAGAACGAGATTGGGGAAAAGCCCGGCAAGGCCGCCAAGAACCATGACGGCTGTTGCCAGCCAATAGACCGGCGCGATCCTTTGAACGCGGTCACGCAGGAAAGAGATCGGCGACATTGGCTTGCGCTCGCTGATCACCCACATGATGAAACCACTGATGACAAAGAAGATGTCGACGCCGGCAGCGCCGATCGCGAAATGATGCCCTGTGCGCTCGGCCGCATGAAAGACGACGACGCCGAGCGCTGCAACCGCACGCAGGTACTGGATCCCGTAGATAGTGGCCATCGCGCCCCCGTTGGTCCGGTCCATCAGTACCTCAGCTGCGGCATGGCCTGCGGCACGATCCGCGCTCTGCGAACCTCAGCCGGGCGCGCATCCGGTCGGGGTTGCGGCAAGGTCAGTTTGCCGGCGGCGAAATAGAGCAGGAACGACCCGACATGGTAGGGGTTCATGATGTCGATCTCGACGAAAGAGCGCACCAGCAGCAACATCGCGATACCGAAGAGCACCGAGGACTGGGTATCGTCGTCCTCCGTCAAGAGGCGCTTGATATGGCCGAGAACGGTCGTCAGCAGAATGCCCGATAGCAGGACAAGCCCGATTGCACCTGTTTCCACGATCGCCTCGATGAAGGTGTTGTGGAAATGGAAGCCCGAGCGCGTCGAGATGAAGAATTCTTCCCAGAGGCGTTCGGCCTCAGAGAAGCCCTGAACCCAATAGGCCTGGTAGCCGACGCCGACCACCGGCGATGCCATGGCGGCTTCGATGCCCTGCTGCCACAGATAGGTGCGCCCGGTCAGCGTCGAATCCTTGCCGAAAAGGCCAAGCACCAGATCGACGCCGCCGCCATAGATGCCCGCGACAGCAACCAACGCCCCACAGATGACAGCTGCAAGAAACAGACCCTTGCGGTGGCCGGGCGAGAGCAGACCGACGACGCGCATGCCAAGCCAGAGCCCGATGATCACGGCGCTGGTCAATACGGATGTGGCCGATTGCGAAGCGAGCAGCGAATAGGCCGCAAGCAGCCCGAGCGCGCCGGATGCCAGCAGCCACAAGCGTCGCTCCCCAAGAGCGACAGGCGCAATGAAGGCGAAGTAGATGCCGAGCGAGGCGTAGAAACCCAACTGGTTCTTCGAGGCGAAGGCGCCGACGAAGCTGTATGTGCCGTCGAGCGGATCGAGATGGTAGACACCAAAAAGCAGGGAATAGACGAGCACGATCCCGATGCCCGCGATCGCACCACGCGTTAGCGTTCTGATGTCGATGAGCCTCATGGCGATCAGGGCGCAAACGACATGCGACAGATATTGGATCCCGGTGCGGGCCGTCATCGAGGGTGCTGCCGACCAGAAGACCGACAGACAGGCAAAGACGGCAAAGCCGAGGATCCACAGACGCCTGCCGTAGTTGCCGAGCACGCGACGGTAATCGACAAGCACCAGCGGCAGCCACAGTCCGTAGTAAAGCAGGATCGACGCCTGCCCGAAGCGGGACGAATAGGCGAAGACGAAGAACGACAGCGCAATCGCAACGGTGCCATAGGCACCATTGCGATCAGGCGATATCAAGCTCGACTTCGCAATTCTCACGGTCGATCCTACTGCGTCGCGAGGTTGGCTTGAACCTTGATCACGTCGCCCGGCAACACCGGCGTGTTTTCATCGGCAGTGATCTCGGTCGGCTTGCCGTCACGCTCGCGGATGATCGAATAGGCGATGGCGGCGTCTGCCGTATTGTCCTTCGATTGTGCCGCTTCCGCCGATTGCAGCAGTGCTTCTGCCATCAGGTCGCGGCTGGTGCCGAGCTTGATCTGCAGCGTGTCGAGTTCCGCTTCAGTGTTCTGGAGATCCTGCGCCAGCTGCGCATCCCAATCGTTGCGAAGATTGGTTTCGTCCTGCGCCGCCTTGCTGACATCCTGCTTCGCCTTGAGCGAGGCCGTGTCGATGTCGAGCAACGCAGATTGCAGTTCGGCGACCCGTTGCTCCAGCGAGAGCTTGCGCTGGCTGAGCGCCAGCCCCTTTTCGGCCAGGCTCTCGACCTTCTCGCGGTCCTCCGCCGCGAGCTCCATCTGGCGGTTCTGCGTTTCCGACTTCTTTGCCAGCGACTGGATTTCGCTTTCCAGCAATGCCTTCAAATCGGCGAGCGACTTCAATTGCAGCTTCTGCCTCCTGTCGCGCGAGCTCATCAGGGCCGTCTCGTTTGCAAGAAGCTTGTCGATGCCGGGTACGCCCTGAAGGTCCTTCGGCAATTCGATGCCCTGCTTGTCGGCAATCTCGGCCTGAAGCCTGGCTCGCCGGATCAGCAGCCGGTTGCGTTCGGCCGTCTGCACGCTCGAATCGCCGTGAGCGTTGATATAGTCGCGTGCGAAACGTTGCCCGCTTTCGGAGCGACGCAATCCGCCGCCGAGGCTTATCGCCTTCAGCACCGTCAGATTGGGTGCGAAGGGATATTCGCCAGGCTTTTCGACCTCGCCAGAAAGATAAAGCGGGCGGTATTGTGCAAGTTCGACGGAGGCGGACGGGCGATCGCGCAGACCGAACAGGGTCTGCATCTTCTCGCCGATCGCTTCTCCGACCTCGGTGGTCGTCTTGCCGGCCGCCGGCAGATCGCCGATGAACGGCAACGACAGCGCGCCGGACGGCCCGACGGTGTATTCGCCAGTGACAACCGACCAATCGCGCACAGCGCCTTCGGCGGTTTGCCACTCGGCGACGCGAATCTTGAGCTTGTCCATGGTGCCAAGCTGATATTCCTCGGCGCCGGCTTGAGTGGCGCCGAGGACCACCGCGGCAACCAGGACCGTGTGGTGAAGGAAACGAGACACCTTGCGGGAAATCCAGGACTTCCCTGACGGAGCGTGTTTGTTCATATGAGGTTCCCGTTAAAAGACGCCGATCCCGCGGTCGACCTATCGGTCGCGCGGGTGCGAAGGCGCTGATCCGTCAGTAGCTGCCGCGCGAGAAGCAAACGGCTGGAATGGTCTTCACGACGATGGAGAAGTCGCTCAGCAAGGACCAGTTCTGGACATAATGGGTATCGAACGCGACGCGTGCCGCGTAGGAAACGTCGTTGCGTCCGCTGATCTGCCACAGGCCGGTAAGACCGGGGCGCGATTGCAGGTAGTAGACAGCAGCTTGGTCGTAGAGCTCCAGCTCATCCTGCACCACCGGCCGCGGGCCGACGATGCTCATTTCACCGCGGACGATGTTGATGAGCTGCGGCAGCTCGTCGAGGCTCAGCTTGCGCAAAACGCTGCCGACGACGGTGACCCTGGGGTCATCCTGCAGCTTGCGCGTCGCGCGCCACTCCTCATAGGCCGCAGGATTGCTTCTAAGATACTCTTGCAGAATCCGATCACCGTCCGGCCGCATTGTGCGGAACTTCAGGCAACGGAAAGACTTCCCGTTATGACCGATACGGCGATGGCCATAAAAGATGCTGCCGCCGTCGGAGAACTTGACGAGCGCAACCAGCATCAAAAAGAGCGGGCTCAGAAAGACGAGCGCCAGTGAAGCGGCAAAGATATCGAAGCCTCGCTTCGAAATGCCACCCACGGGCGGGAGCGCTGCAGTCTCTGCGGCACTGAAAAACGGCGAACTGGCCGATCGGGTCGCAGACTTCATAGAGATAACTCCATTTAGGTTGGCGATTGGTCGGTCCCTCGAAGGGAGCGCTCTTATTCAAGAAAGAGTGTGTGGTGAGAATTTGTCTTTTGAGGGCGAAATAATGGCGGGTACCCGGTAGGCGCCTAAATGACGAATATCACTGATTTCTCATATGTAATATTTCCATCCAGCCAGCCGATATATTATGAGACGATAAAGTCTTACGTTCGGAGCTTTCGTGTATTGTATTGTTGGCGCGCAACTACGTTTCCGAAAAGCGAATATATCTTTGTATCTGTTATGTTTGCGTTCACCTGCAAGCACGTGTCTTGGCGCCGATAAAAATTGGCAGGCGTCAGTCTTTCCGATGAAATGCTGCAATGCGGCAAGTTTTTGCGCCGCACGCGCGGCGGGACACCAAAAGTTAATTTCGTAACAAAAGGTGATCTCAATCGTTGCCCAAACAGCAACCAGCGGGCGGTGCGGTCACGACAAGACGCCGGATGGTGGAGGAATTGCCTTTGGATTGCCACGGAGTCGCAACGGTCGAATCGATGCGGGATCGAAAAACGGCCAAATTGATTCGAATGCTCTAAACGCGACATAAAGACTTTGGAGGCACAGTGGCAGCAGGGTGCGGGCTTTTGGCGGTTGAAGCGAAAGGGCGCTGCCAATATATTGGAATCCTGAGGAGGAAAGGCCGAACTCCGATGACGACATCGACGACAGAACCGAGCGCGAGGTAGCGCTATGTACGCACCGCGCGTTCTTGTGAGCATGCTCGGCGCCTTGGCCGTGTTTGCGATCGTTACCTATTTCCTAAACGGCTCGCTGGCGTCGACGCTTATCCAGACCGTCATATGCGCCGTCCTGATGCAGGTCGGCTATTTCTTCGCCGTGCTTTACCTGGTGTGGAAGAAGGCGCGGGAGAAGGAAAGACAGGCCGCCGAGATGGCGCAATTGGCCGGCGACGACAAGTCGGCCGCCAACACCGCGCCGCGCCGCCTCCATCGACCCGGCCACTTTAATCGCTGATCAAGGCTGGTCTCCGCGCTCGGCGGACCACACGGCGGTACTCGAGAAAATCTCAGATTTGACGCGTTTGCGACACGATCGCCCTGCATGGTTCGGCCGTTGCCATCCTGGCGATGTCGCGTGGCTGCGGCTAACCCAAGAAGCGGAGCCGCGCTGGAACCGAAATACCGCAGAGCTCGCAAAGACAAGCGCGCTGCCTGTTAGACACGATGCTGGAGGCCCTCATGACCACAGACGTCTGCGTCATCATCGCCGCAAAGAATGCCGACGCAACCATTGCCCGAGCCGTTGCATCGGCCCTGGCAGAACCGGAAAGCGCCGAGGTGGTGGTGATCGACGATGGCTCGACGGATGACACCGAGGCGGCCGCGCGCTCTGCTGACGATCTGAGCGGGCGCCTGACGATCGTCCGCTTCGAAAGCAATCGTGGGCCTTCGGCCGCCCGCAACCATGCCATTTCGATCAGTCGTTCACCGGTGCTTGCAATCCTCGACGCGGACGATTTCTTCCTGCCGGGTCGTCTCGGTCGGCTGCTTGCGGAAGACGATTGGGACTTTATCGCCGACAACATCGCCTTCATCGACGAGGCCGCAGCGACCGACGTCGCCCAGAAGATCGATGAGTTCAAACCGCAGCCCCGCCTGCTCAGCCTGATCGACTTCGTTGAAGGCAACATCTCCCGGCGCGGCGTGAAGCGCGGCGAGGTCGGGTTTTTAAAGCCGCTGATGCGCCGCCACTTCCTGGAGGGCCACGCCATCCGCTACCGGGAAACGCTTCGATTGGGCGAGGATTACGATCTCTATCTCCGCGCCCTGGCAAAGGGCGCGCGCTACAAGGTTATCCGCAGTTGTGGTTATGCGGCCACCGTCCGCAGCAATTCATTGAGCGGCAGCCATCGCACCGAGGATCTCAAGCGCCTCTACGAGGCCGACCGGATTATCCTGGCCGCAAACACATTGGAGAGCGAGGCTGCGGCCGCCATCCGAAGGCATGAGCGGCATATCAAGGACCGTTATCAGCACCGGCACTTTCTCGATCTGAAGAGAGAACGCGGCGCGGCGGCAGCCATAGGCTACCTCCTGCGCCAACCCGATGCCGTTCCTGCGGTCACGGTCGGCATCATTGCCGACAAGACCGAGCGCTTCAAACAGCCTCACTCGGATGCTCCGGCCGCGCTCGGTGGTTCCGGAGGGTTGCGTTACCTGCTTTCCCCCACTGCGGACGGTCACCAATAGTCATTTAGGCCACGGCACTTTCTGGGTGCCGTGGCCGTATCGTCAGAAGTACGCGCGACGCACGGCCGCAAGAGCCTCCAGAAAACGGTCCTTACGCTCGGCAAGTCGGCCGTCGCTGCTCAATTGCGGCGCCGCCCGGATTGCCTGCCAAAGTGCAAGCGTCGAAGGGGCGGCGAGAACCTGCTTGGCAGCGCTGCGCAAAAAGGTCTGTCTCGGCTCAGCCACCGCCACCATCACATTGTGATCGACGGGGCGCAGGTTCGGCACATCAGCCAGCGTCTGTGCCTCGAAGCCCATACCCCAGAAGCGCTCGCCCTTGATCATGGCTTCGGCACGGCTCGAGACCGGCACGTGGCGCGGCTGGTAGTGAACGCCAACGGTGCTTGCCCAGTCGTTCCACTTGAAGCTGTTGATGCTCTCGGACGTGGTGACGGCCACCCATGGCACGCGAAAGGCGTCTGCGAGAATGGCGCCATGCATCGATTCGGCGATGATGAGTTCGGATTGGGCAATCTCGCGGATCACGCTTTTGGCTTCGCCCCGCGGGTCGATATAGTGCAGGCCAACGGTACCGCAGGTGACCGGCCACATGCCGGCAATGGCGCTTTCCCAATGCGGAACGAAACTGCGTTTGTGGAGCTTCGGCAGGTTCTGGAACTCCGGCATCTCCGCGACCATCACGGCGGGATCGACGATGCCCAGTTCAGGCGCGATGCCGATCTTCCCGGCGGTCAGCGGACCTCGAACACAGCGGATATCCCATTCCTTCGGATCGCGCATGTCTGGCAAGGTGCCGTAGCCGAAGCCGCTGCCGATAACGAGCTTTCTGACACCGTCAGGCAAAAGTGCACGGTTGAGCACGGTGCCGACCCCCACCAGCAGGATTTCCTCGTGAGCGTCGCGGAACCCAGGCAGCAGGAAATCCCAAAGCCAAAGATTGAGGTCGTCGCCAAAATTACCGTGCTGAGATTCCCAGTAGTAGGGGTTCATGGGCAGTCCCTTCTTTCAAAATGCTGGATACGTCCGGATGCCGCGCCAGGCGGTCTTGTTCTTCCTCCTCGAAGGAGTGCTTCGATCAATGCGCGCGAGAAAACTTGCCGACGGCGAGTTCCAGCGCGCTTTGCAAGAGCCTTGGATCACGCAGGACCCAACGCGCCAACAGGCGGAATTGCGGTGACTTGCGTCGCTTGAGCCGACGCGCCTGGCTCCACAGCGCCTGCCGCCGTGCCGTATGTTGATAGGACCGGATCGAGGCGATTGCCGTAGGCTTGCGTGAGAACCGGCCCTCGAGCGTTTCCAGAGCAACGAAGGTGTTGAACTGCTGCTGCAGGAACTGCGGCGAATCGTTGTCGATCGAGTGAAAGATGTTGATGCCCTCGCCGCGCTCGGCGCCAGCTTCATCACAAAGCACGACGCGTTTGGCGGCAAGAATGCAGTCGCAGAAGAACAAGACGTCCTCCGCTGCCAGTCTCAGCGCCGCATCGAAGCGGACCGTCTCGAAAAGGCTGCGCCCGATCACCATGCAGGAGAGATGCAGGAAGCTCCAGTTTCTGAGCATCACATTGGTAAGGTCAGGAATTTCGACCACCAGCGGCGCTTCCTGCAGTCTGACGACGCTGTGGCTTTCCGTCAGCTCGGCAACATCGAAATGGTAATAGAACGCCTCGCCGCCGGTGATCGACGCCCAATAGCAGTCGGCACTGAAGCGGCTCATGCTTTCATAGGCATTCTTCAGATGATCCGGGGTCCATTCATCGTCAGAATCGAGGAATGCCACGAACTCGGAACCGCCGGGAACATGGTCCAGTCCGGTGTTGCGTGCGCCGCCAGGCCCCTTGTTGGGCTGGCTTATCACGGTCAGTCGCGCTCGTTCCTGCTCACTTAACGGCTCCAACTCCTCATCTATCGAATAGGGGGAGCAATCGTCTATCACCAGAACGTGGAAGTCCTGAAACGTCTGGGCAAAGACGGAGGCAAGCGCCCGCCGAAGAATACCCGGTTCCTTCTGGTAGTACGGAATAATAACAGTCAGCTTCGCCATCTTTTTGCCCCTGCGGTTTCTCTAAAAGAGTCTTGCGTGGTCTCCTCCCACCGGGTCGCGGCCTTTCATCTAGCCCTAGTCCTTTGTCGGAAATCCTTCAAAGGCATCATAGGATGCTCGCTATGCCCTCAACCGTAAATGCCAAGTCCGTGACACGGAATGTCGGCTGGAGCGTCCTTTCAAAGACAGGTACTTTCGGGCTGAAATTTGTCACCGTGCCGATTCTTGCGCGTATCCTGACGCCGGAAGAGTTCGGGACGGTGGCCGTTGCGCTCACTGTCGTCCAGTTTTTGGCGATGATCGGCGGTGCTGGTCTCGCCTCCGCGCTTATCATTCAGCGCGACGAAGACATGGAGCTCATCCACTCCGCTTTCTGGGCCAATCTCGCGGTCGCGCTGCTGATGGCGCTTGCACTTTTCGTCTTCGCCGATCCATTGGCAAGCCTGCTCGGGGCACCCGAAGCGGGGTACCTGCTTCGGATCATGAGCGTGCTGATCCCGCTGCAGCTTGGCGGAGACGTCGCCTATTCTCTCCTCGCCAGGCGGATGAATTTCAGCAAGGACGCGGTCTGGACCATGGTCTCCGAGACCGTCGGGGCGCTTGTTGCCGTCGGCGCAGCACTGCTTGGCTTCGGCGTTTGGTCGCTGCTGGCGCAGCTTTTCGTCTCCGCATTCATCCGCCTTGCCGGCCTCTATACCGTGTCCGGCTATGTGCCCCGGCTCGTCTTTTCCCCACGCCGCGTGCTGACGCTCAGTCGGTTCAGTTTCGGCATGATGGGGTCGGAGATTGCCAATTTCGTCACTTTCCAATCGCCAATGGTGGTGATCAGCCGGTATCTCGGCCTTTCGGACGCCGGTGCCTATTCGGCGGCGAACCGTTTCTCCAGCATTCCCAACCAGATCGTGCTTTCGGCGGTCATGGGCGTTCTCTTTCCCGCCTTCAGCCATATGGGCGAGGATCGCCAGCGGCGGTCTCAAGCGTTGATGTTGAGCACGCAGGTCACCACCGTGCTGTTGGCACCGATGATGTTTGGCCTTTGGGCTCTTGCCGAGCCGGCGATGCTGGTGCTTTTCGGCCAGCAATGGGCGGCCGCCTGGCCGGTCCTTGGTTTGCTTGCGCTGTCAAAGGGACTTTTGACACCCTGCAGCACCTACGTCCCCTACCTGAAAGGCATCGGCCAGGGGACCATCCTCTTCTGGTGGGCGGTCATCCGCGCTGTCGTGACGACCGCAGCTGTCGCCTACGGGGCAATTGGTGGCTCACTTGTTGAAGCGATGATTGCGCTCTGCATCGTCAACCTGGCAACGCTGCTCGGCTATTCCTGGGTCGTGTTCCGGGCCGATCGCCTGCCCTTCTTGCGCGGCTTCCTGATCTCGATCAGGCCGATGATCGCGGCTTTCGCGATGGCGGTTGCCGTCAGGCTGTTGCTGGACTTCTATGGCGCGCTCATACCGAGCGCGGTTCTCCAGGTGCTGATTGGCACGGCAATCGGTGGCTTGATCTATCTCGTGCTGATGCTGCTCGTCGAGCGCCCGTTGTTGGCGAAACTCTACGGCATGATCCGCAAGCGCAACGCTTCGTCGAGCGTGGCCGCCGCGGCTGAATAACCGATTTCAGGCGCCGGAAACTGCCTCATCCTCGCCGCATTTCGGCTCGGCTCGGGTCCGTATTGGCCATTTGTCGCGTGACAAGAGAGAAAAACAGCACAATTTTACCGCGACTAGCGACACCAAACACTAGTAAAAGCATCAGCAAATAAGCGGCTGATAATATTCCGTAAATGCCCTATGCATAGGCTTTTTTCCCGACGCCGGCGCGCAAATGGGTAAATCTTCCTAGAAATTATTGAACATCGGATGCTGCATTGCAACAAAGTACGGCCGATTCGTTTGTTGCAGCGCCATATTTTCATCCGTGCCCGGGCCTAGCCTTTAGCACAATGAATGCGGGCTCTGGTCTGCTCTGTTGAAACGGTCGCCTGGAAAATGGCGCTGGCAGATAGGGGTGACGGACATCGTGGATGTGAACGCGAACATCTCGTCGCGGATCAATCTGATGCGCATCGTGCTGATCTCCGGCATCGTCTTCGTGCACGTGCCGCATGATCCGGTGACGAGCCCGTATGTCGGCACCTATGGTGTGCTCGATTGGCTGCGCGTCTTTCTTGGCGACAGCCTTTTTCGTGTCGGCGTCCCGTGCCTCAGCGCGATCTCCGGCTATCTCCTGTTCCGGCGTGGCCTCGACAGTTTCGACTATGGCAAAACGCTCAAGACCAAGGCCAGAACCGTCCTGTTGCCCTTCCTGCTTTGGAACATTGCTTTTCTGGCACTGGCCTTCGTTGCGCAAAGCAAGGGTATCAGCTTCGGCTACCTGCCCGATGTCGTGGGCGCAAGCGCACGGGAATGGTTGAACCTCGCCGTGGCGCTCCAGGATTTGCCGATCAACGTGCCGCTCTACTTCCTGCGGGATCTGCTGCTTTGCATCGTGCTTTCGCCGGTACTGGCGTGGCTGATCAAGCGTTATCCGATGCAGACGCTCGCACTGTTGCTCGCCTATGCCGTGCTACCGCTGCCAAACGGCATCTTCCTGAAGAAGTCGATCCTCTTTGGTTTCAGCGTCGGCATATACATGAGCCTGAATCGCGTTGACGTGCGCAGTCTCGATCGCTTTTCCTGGCCGATCACCATCGCCGTCCTTGGCGCTTCGGTGCTGCTTTCGCTCGTGCTCTATCGGTACGGACCCGACTTTCCGGTCTGGGTCGATATGCTGCGCAGTCTGACCGCCCTCTGCGGCATTCTCGGCTCCTGGGCGGTTTCCGCGTTACTGGTCCGCACGAACGTCGGGGCATCTCTGGCGCGCGGCGGCGGGCTCAGCTTCTGGATCTTCTGTACGCACTATCCGCTGCTGGTTCTTTTTTGGATGATTTGGAACCGCGCCGGCCACGGATATTACCCGGCCTTCTATTACACGGTTCCGTTCATCACGATCGCAATCCTTGTCGCCGCCTACGGCCTCGCCGGGCGCTGGCTTCCGAACCTGACTGCAATCCTGACCGGCAGCCGAGCGGGCGCCGCCCGAGGCGCAAAGGTGCGGCCGGCGGAACAGCGCGCCGAACTTTCACCACAGCAAAGGACCTGACCATGAGATCTTCTGGACCTCACCGCCTCGCCCTGTTGAGCCTTGTCGCGATTGGCCTTGCCGGCCCGGCAAACGCCGGGGACACAGCAGAGGCAAAGTCCTTCATCGACAACTTCGATACCCTCGACACCGGCATCTGGTATGTCTCCGACGGCTGGAACAATGGCGCCCACCAGAACTGCACCTGGTCCAAGAAGCAGGTGAAGGTCGAGAACGGCATCGCGGAACTCTCCTTCACCGAAGGAAAGCTTGGCAAGCGCAACTACGCCTGCGGCGAGATCCAGACACGCAAGCGCTTCAGCTACGGGACCTATGAGGCCCGCATCAAGACGGCCGATGGTTCCGGGCTGAACTCGGCGTTCTTCACCTATATCGGCCCGGCCGACAAGAAGCCGCACGACGAGATCGATTTCGAAGTCCTCGGCAAGAACCCCGCAAAGGTTCAGATCAACCAATATGTCTCTGCCAAGGGCGGCAACGAAAAGCTTGTCGACGTGCCGGGCGGCGCCAACCAGGGCTTCAACGACTACGCCTTCGTCTGGGAGAAGGAACGTATCCGCTACTACGTCAACGGCGAACTGGTCCACGAAGTGACCGATCCCGCGAAGATCCCCGCCAACCCGCAGAAGATCTTCTTCAGCCTTTGGGGAACCGACACGCTTTCGGATTGGATGGGCGCCTTCTCCTACAAGGGACCGTCGACCATGCAGATCGACCGGATCGCGTTCACCGCGCCGGGAGACGAATGCCAGTTTGCCGAATCGATCGCCTGCCGAACGAACTAAGCGGCGGCCAGGAACCGCATTCCTAATCGACGCGTTCAAACCGCGACGCCCAACGTTTCAAACCATGCTCGGCGACGGCCGAGCAGAGAACCGGATATTCGATATTCATGCTGCAGGTACTTTATTTCGCACAGGATCTTGCCGACCCCGCCGTTCGTCGGCGTGTCCTGATGCTCCTTGCCGGGGGTGCAAGGGTCAAGCTTGCGGGGTTCAGGCGCGACGCAAACCCGCTAGCGGCGATCGAGGGCATCGAGCCCATTGAGCTCGGGACAACGCATGACGGGCGTTTCGTTCAACGGATCGGCGCGATCGCCAAGGGCTGCTTCTCGCTCAGGCAGGCGCTGCGCAATGTCGAACGCCCGGACGTGATCATTGCGCGCAATCTCGACATGCTGGCGATCGCCAGGAAGGCTGTGAGTGTGTTGGGCGGTGACGTGCCGATCGTTTACGAATGCCTCGACATTCACCGCCTGCTATTGCGCCCCGACATCGCCGGCAAGACGTTGCGGGCGAGCGAGGCGTTCCTCGGGCGTGATGCGCGGCTCCTGATCACCAGTTCTCCGGCCTTCGTCGAGCACTATTTCCGCCCGCTTTCCGGCATCACGGCCCCGACCATGATGCTGGAAAACAAGGTGCTCGAGCTCAACGAGACCATGGCGCGACCGCTGGTTCCGGCAGCGTCGCCGCCAAAGGATGGGCCGTGGCGCATCGGGTGGTTCGGCGCATTGCGCTGCCGCAAATCGCTGGCGCTGCTGTCGGCCTTGTCCCGCAAAATGGAAGGACGCTTCGAGATCGTGCTGCGCGGTCGGCCGGCCTATTCGCAGTTCGATGACTTCGAGGGCTTCGTGCGCAATGAACCCTTCATGCAGTTCCACGGGCCCTACCGCAGCCCGGAAGAACTGAGCGACATCTATTCCGACGTGCACTTCACCTGGGCGATCGATTTCTTCGAGGAAGGCCAGAACTCGAAATGGTTGTTGCCGAACCGGCTCTACGAGGGCTGCCGCTTCGGCCGTGTGCCGATTGCGCTCCGCGGTACCGAGACGGCACGGTTCCTCGCCATCCGCGGCCTCGGCATGCTGCTCGACAAAGCGGAGCCGGAGGCGCTCGCCACCCTGCTCGGTTCGATCGACCCCGAGCGTTACATTGAGGCATCCGGCCGGATCGCGACTTGCGCGGCTGATACCTGGATTTTCAGCCGCAGTGACTGCGAAAGCCTTGTCCGGCGGCTTTCGGCGGTCACGTCGGCGGCTCCGCCGCGGATCGCGCCTAACCTTTCCCCAACTCCTCAGAACGAAGGCGGATTGTCATGAGCAACAACACGCTGGCTTCGACACGAACCCTTATCGTCATTCCCTGCCTCAACGAGGCTGAGCACATCGAAGGCCTGGTTGAGGGACTGCGACCGGCAGCGGCGCATCTCAACGGCGCCATTCTGATTGTCGACGGCGGCAGCACCGATGGCACGGGCGAGATTGCTGCGCGCCTCGCCAAGGCGCATGCCTCGGTGCTTGCTCTCGACAATCCGAAGCGCATCCAGAGTGCGGCGATCAATCTTGCCGTCGCCGAATACGGAGCGTCCTACGATTACCTGATCCGCATCGATGCTCACGGGACCTATCCAGACGACTACTGCGAGCGTCTTGTCGAAGAGGCGCTTGAGACCGGTGCGGACTCCGTCGTCGTCGCAATGCAGACGGTCGGCTTCACGCCTTTCCAGAAGGCGACGGCCTACGCCCAGAATTCCAAGCTCGGCAATGGCGGCGCCAAGCATCGGCTCGGCGCCACGAGCCACTGGGCCGATCACGGCCACCATGCGCTGATGCGGATCTCCGCCTTTCAGGCAATCGGCGGCTATGACGAAATCTTCAGCCACAACGAAGATGCGGAGTTCGACTACCGCTTCCGTCAGGCGGGCTATCGCATCTGGATGACCGACCAGACGAGCATGGTCTACTATCCGCGCGCCAAGGTCGGCCCGCTCTTTCGCCAATACTTCGCCTATGGACGGGGGCGCGCACGCAATGTCCTGAAGCACCGCGCCTGGCCGAACCTCCGACAGCTTCTGCCGCTCGCCGTGGCACCCGTCGCCATTGGCGCTCTGCTCGCCGTCATCAACTGGCTCGCGGTCGTGCCGGTGGCGCTCTGGGCGGCCGCCTGCATCGGCTACGGCATGTGGATGGCGCTCGGCCAGCGGAACCCCTACGGCCCGCTTGCAGCCCTTTCGGCCATGGTGATGCATTTCGCCTGGTCGGCCGGCTTCTGGCGCGAGCTTCTTACCGCGCGAAACCGAAAGGTGGCGCCATGACCGATCTCGCCAGAAAACGGATCGATATTGCGGTCTGCACCTTCCGCCGTCCGGAACTTGCGGAAACTCTGCATTCGCTGGCGCTCATCACGTTGCCCGCCGATGTCGACATCCGCGTCATCGTTGCCGACAACGACACGACGCCGAGTGCCGAGGCGCTGGTCAACCAGATGCGCCCGACCATGCCCTTCGAGATCCTTTACGTGCATTGCCCGGCGTCGAACATCTCGATCGCCCGCAATGCCTGTCTCGACAATAGCGCCGGTCACTATCTCGCTTTCGTCGATGACGACGAGACCGTATCGAGGACGTGGCTCCTGCAATTGCTCGACACGGCCGCTACGACCGGGGCCGATGTCGTGCTCGGCCCGGTTCGCGCCGAATACGCGTTGTCCGCGCCGAACTGGATGCGCCGCGGCGACTTTCATTCGACCCGCCCCGTATGGGTCGATGGCGAGATCCGCACGGGCTACACCTGCAATGTGCTGCTCGATCTCACCCGGCCGGTCCTTTTCGACAGACGGTTCAACCTGGCTCTTGGGCGGACTGGTGGTGAGGACACAGAATTTTTCCGCCATATGCATGCGGCCGGCGGACGTCTCGCCTATGCCCCGGATGCATTGGTCTTCGAACCGGTTCCGGAAAAGCGCGCGCGCCTTGCCTGGCTTGCCAAGCGCCGCTTCCGTTCGGGCCAGACTCACGGGCGCCTGTTAAGCGAGCCGGGCCAACCCACAAGGCAGGTGGTGGAAATCGCCCGGGCGATGGCCAAATCCGGCTATTGCGCTACGGCGAGCCTCTTTCTTCTCGGGTCGCCGATCGCCCGTTCGCGCTACGCCCTGCGCGCCATCATGCATGCGGGTGTCGTCAGTGGGCTTCTCGGCGTACGTGAACTTCAGCAGTATGGGGCCGCGACCGCCGGATGACGATCCCAGCACCAGAGGTCAGTTTTGTCGTCGCGGCCTATAATGCCGCCGACACGATCCGCCGCGCCATTGAGAGCGCGCTCGCACAGGAAGAGGTCGACCTGGAAGTGATCGTCGTCGACGATTGCTCCACCGACGACACCTGTGCCGTGGTCGAAGAGATCGCGGATCCACGTGTGCGGCTGTTGCGGCTTGCGAAAAATCGTGGGCCCGGCGGAGCGCGCAATGCCGGACTTGAAGCGGCACGCGGCAACTGGATCGCCATTCTCGACGCGGACGATACCATCAGCCCCCGACGGCTCTCCCGCATGATTGCGCTGGCTTCGACGGCGAGCGCCCAGATTGCCGTCGACAACATCGACGTCGCGAACCTCGACGGGCGCGTCGAGCGCATGTTTCCGGAAACCTTGCTCGAACAACACCGGGTGCTGACGCTTGCTGCTTTCATTCAATCCAATGTGCTTTTCCGCTCGACCTATAATTTTGGCTATATGAAGCCGATTTTCGAGCGCCGTTTCCTGGAGGAGCATGGCCTTCGCTTCAAGCAGTCCATACGGATCGGTGAAGATTACATCCTGCTTGCATCTGCGCTCGCCCATGGCGGACGTTGCATCGTCGATCCCTTAGCCGGCTATTGCTACCACATTCGCGAGGGCTCGATCTCCCGGGTGCTCGAACTTCGCCATATCGAGGCGATGATCGCAGCCGACAAGGATTTCCTCGCAAACCACTCGATCGACGCCGAAGCGATGACAATGCAGCGTCGCCGTGACAGGAGCCTGAGCGAGGCGCATGCCTTCCTGCGCCTCGTCGATCATCTGAAATCCAGATCGTTGGTTGGGGCCGCCCAGGTGGCCTTGTCCGACCCCAGTGCGCTTCGGCACCTCAGAATGCCGATCGCCGTGCGGCTGCGACGCTTGCTTGCGCCGCTCGCACGATTGAAGCCCGCCACACCGACGGTGGCGGCTGAACGATCCACCTCGGGCAATAGCCCTCACGTACGTAAAGGATAAAGCCATGGACCGTATCAGGACCGTCAGGAAAGCTGTGATCCCGGTCGCCGGCAATGGAACGCGGTTCCTCCCCGCGACAAAGGCGATACCCAAGGAGATGCTGACGATCGTCGATCGTCCGGTGGTGCAATATGCGGTTGATGAAGCCCGCCAGGCGGGTATCGAGCACATCGTTTTCGTTACCAGCCGCAACAAGCAGGCAATCGAGGACCACTTCGACGACACGCCGGAGCTCATCTCGTCGTTGACCCGTTCCGGCAAGAATGCCCAGGTTTCGGAACTGGAAGAGATGCTGCCGCGTGCCGGCTCGGTCAGCTTTACGCGGCAGCAGGCGCCGCTCGGCCTTGGCCATGCCGTCTGGTGCGCGCGCGACGTGATCGGCGACGAGCCTTTCGCGCTGCTCCTGCCGGATATGCTGTGTCACGGGGCGCGCGGCTGCATGGCCGGCCTCGTCGATCTCTATCGCCAGACCGGCGGCAACGTCGTCGGGGTCGAGCAATGCGCCCCGGAAGATGCGTCGAAATATGGCATCGTCGGCAAGGGCGCCACCGTTCCCCACGGTTTCGAAGTCACGAAAATGGTCGAAAAGCCGCGTGCAGGCGAAGCACCGTCGAATTTTTACCTGAACGGCCGCTACATCCTTCAGCCCGAGATCTTCGACATTCTCGCGCACCAACAACGGGGTGCCGGCAACGAAATCCAGCTGACCGACGGGATGCTGAAACTCTCGCAAAATCAAGCGTTTCACGCCCATCCGTATGAGGGGCGCACTTTCGACTGCGGTTCCAAGGAAGGCTTCATCGCCGCCAATGTCGCCTTCGCACTCGCGCGCTCTGACCTCGGCGACATGGTCTATGCCGCGGTCAAGGACATGGTTCTGTCTCATGAAGGCCGCATCCGCGCGGCATAGAGCTAGTTTGGCGCCTCTTATCGAGGCGCCAGCCTTCGGACCAAAAGGGAAACGGACAGAGCGACCCAATGAACCAAAGAAGTCTCCCCTTCAATAGCGTTGTGCCGAGGGAAATGGAGGAACCCGATAGGTTCATCGACCTTGACCGGCTCTTTTCGGTCATCGTTCGCCGCGCCAGGCTGGTTGGCGCGTTCGTCGTGCTGTTCATGGCACTTGGCGCGGTCTACCTCGTTTTCGCGACGTCGTTCTATACGTCGATGACGCAGATCCTGCTCGACGAGAACCTCTCGAAATATGCCGAGGAGCAGGCAACGCCACAGAACAGCCAGCTGCTCGACACCCAGATGGCAAGCGCCGTCGAGATCCTGAAGTCCGGCGAGCTCGCCTTGCGGGTCGTCGACAAGATGAAACTCGACGACAACGACACGGTCCTCAATCCGCCACGCTCGCCCTTCGGCGCCGTTAAGGACTGGCTGAGATCCGTGACCGGCGTCTTTTCGTTTGGATCCGATATTTCCGAAGAGGCGGCCCGCAATGGCCGACGTCAGAAGGCGGCCGCGCTCATCCAGCAGGGGCTGGCCGTCGAGCGCGTAAACCGAAGCTCCGTTGTTGCGCTTGCTTACCGTTCCAGCGATCCGCAGCTCGCCGCGGCTATCGTGCGCGGCTATGCGGATGCTTATCTCAACGATCAATTGAACGCCAATTTCGATGCGACGGAGCGCGCCTCCGTCTGGCTGCAGGAGCGTCTTGCCGATCTCAGGCAACGCTCGCAGGTGGCTTCGCTCGAGGTCGAGAAATACCGCAGCGAGAACGGCCTGACGCTCGCTCGCGGCGAACTGATGTCCGAACAGCAACTGGCAGATCTCAACAGCCAGCTCATCATCGCTCAAGCCGACACGGCAAGCGCGTCCGCACGGTTCAAGCAGTTCCAGGCGATCGTCGACCAAGGGCCTGAAACTGCGGTCAAGAACGCGACGATTTCCGCCAAAGAGGGCGACAACTCCGTCATCCGCGAACTGCGTACCCGTTACCTGGCCGTCAGCAAACGCGAACAGGAAGTGACGCAAAGCTTCAGCGCCGACCATCCCCAGGCAGTATCGCTGCGCAAGGAAAAGTCCGATGTCGGCCGGCAGATCTTCCAGGAACTGGAGCAACTCACCGCGAGTTACCGCAACGAATATGAGGTCGCCCGCTCGCGCGAGGCTTCGCTCAGGGAAAACATCGAAGGCACAACGGGCCGAAACTCGGATGCGAACCTTTCGCTCGTGCATCTGCGTGAACTCGAGCAGAAGTCGGCAGCGTTGAAGACCCTCTACGAGACCTACCTGAACCGCTACGAGCAGGCCTCGCAGCAGCGCTCCTTCCCGATCGCCAAGGCCCGGGTGATTTCCACGGCTGGTGTTCCAACCTCGCCCTCAAGTCCGAAGAAGACCTTGGTTCTGGCACTTTCGGCGGTGCTCGGCATGATGGCAGGCGGTGCGTTCGCAGCTTTCCAGGAGTTCCGCGAGCGGACCTTCCGGCTCGAAAGCGACGTGCGTTCAATCCTCGGACACAGGTCTTTCGGCTATGTTCCGCTGATCGGCCCGCGTCAACTGACCACGACCGACCGCGTTCGCGCGCGGTTGATGAAGGGCAAGACGCCCCAGCCGGCGACACAGG
Source organism: Ensifer sp. Root278 (assembly GCF_001429285.1). Classification (GTDB taxonomy): domain Bacteria; phylum Pseudomonadota; class Alphaproteobacteria; order Rhizobiales; family Rhizobiaceae; genus Ensifer. Next base: position 47,644 of record NZ_LMJJ01000008.1, on the reverse strand, counting down.
CCGCAGAGCCGTTGCCGTTTGAACGGGTCAGTCGCATCGTGCTCGACGCGCCGCGATCGTCTTTCGCCGAGACCTTCCGCAACGCCAAGCTCGCCTGTGACCGGATGTTGCACGGAAACGGCTCGCGGGTGATCGGCATTGTTTCTGCCGTTCCGGACGAGGGCAAGTCGATCATCGCGGCGAACTTTGCCGCACTGCTCGCGGCAAGCGGCAAGAAGACGCTGTTGATCGACGCCGACATCCGCAAGCCGGGGCTGAGCAAGATGATCAATCCGCCGCCAAAGACCGGCCTCGTCGAGGCGCTGATCGGCGAATCTTCCTGGCCCGCCGGCATCAAGATCGACCAGAAGACAAAACTGGCAATCTTCCCGGTTGGCGGGGAAGCTGGGGCAAAGAGCGAGCCCTATGACAGCCACGAGTTGCTCGCCTCCCCGGCGATGGCCGACCTTATCGACAATGCCCGCAAATCGTTCGACTACGTGATTGTCGATCTTGCGGCGCTTGCTCCGGTGGTCGATGGCAAGGCGTTTTCGCCGCTCGCCGATGGCTTCATCTACGTTGCAGAGTGGGGCCGCACGCCGTCGCGTCTGGTGCGTGATCTGCTCAATTCCGAACCGCAGATCAACGGCAAGATCCTTGGCGTGATCCTCAACAAGACGGACATGAACGAACTGGCGAAGTACAGCGACTTTGGTGGCGCTGAGCACTATCGCCATCGTTTCGAGAAGTACTACGTCGAGAACGCCGGGACCTACCGCAAGACTGAAGCGGCCTGATCGCGTTCCCTTGCGCGTCGAGACACGAAGCCTCGGACCGGAAACGGTCCGAGGCTTTTCACTGTGGGTGGTCGCAGGCTAACAGGGCTGAGAATGCCATCCACTGTCGAGCGAAAGCCCAGAAAAGATGATTGCAGCGCCAGCGGAAAGCTATTCGGCGGACGGGTCTGGTAGCGAGGGCGATCCCAGCAACCTCAACCGTGCAAGATGGGGCGAAGACGTGGATGCAAGCAATCTAGGATCACGCACACGTTTCACGAAAGCAATTACGCCTACGCTCAGTTGAATAACGTTTGAGGCGAATTATGTTTCCAGACGAAATTACCGCGGCGGCGTGGACCATTTCAGCCAGACATCTCGCACGCGGACAACGCGACCCTACGATGATGGTTGCCGAGGCGATTGCGTTGGAGCGGCAACGCTGTTTGGCCATTGCCACTGAATGCTGCGGAGAAAACAGCGGCGTGGCCAGAGAAATACGAAACGCCGGTAGTTAGGTGACGTGTTTCAATCTACTCCGTTGTAGGTGGCAGGCGCCAACTGATGGTGCTTGCCGTACTCACGCGTTGATGATGCCTGCGGCGATCGCGAGAAGTGCACTATCAACGACTGGTACCATCCGCGGAGCTCAATCCTTCCAGAAGAGCGGGGTCAGGATGACCAGCACCGTCAGGATTTCGAGACGGCCAAACAGCATCATCACCGACAGAAGGTATAGGGCTGGATCCGACAAGGTCGAGAAGTTACCAGCCGGTCCGATGATCGGCCCGAGACCGGCGCCGACATTGGAGAGCGCTGTGGCAACGGCGGAGGCAGCAGTGACGAGATCATAGCCCATGGCGCCCATTGCCAGGCTGCCGAACGCCCAGATGAACATATAGGCGGTAAAGAACATGAAGACCGTGCGCTGGACATCAATATCGACGAGGCCCTTGCCGTAGCGCACCGTGTGGACCGCATTCGGATAGATCAGCTTGAAGAGGCCCGCCCGAATGGAATTGAAAATGATGATGAAACGGTACGCCTTCATGCCGCCGGCCGTCGAGCCGGAGCAACCGCCCATGAAGGTGGCGGCGAAGGCGAGCGCCACGATGAACTCCCCCCACAGCATGTAATCGTCGCTGGCAAAGCCGGTGGTCGACAGGATTGACGAGACCGTGAAGAACCCATGCGCAAGCGCATCGCTCGCTGTGACGCCATTGGCGAGCCGCTGATAGAGACTTGCGGCAAGCGCAAGTGTGGTCAGATAGGACAGGAAGACGATGATCTGCGGATCCTTCAGCGTATCGAGCCGGCCGCGAACGATGAAGAGAATGAGCACCGAAAACGGCAGGCTGCTCAAGGTCATGAAGAACGTGGCGACCCAGAGGATCGGCAGGCTCTTGAAGTAGCCGAGCGAGGCGTCGTGGGTGGCGAAGCCTCCGGTCGCGATCGTCGACATTGCATGGTTCAGCGCGTCAAAGCGGCTCATGCCGAGGTAGGAGTAGATAATCGCGCAGGTGACCGTCAGCACCACGTAGATGAGGATGAAGGCACGGGTAAAGGTGACGATCCTGGCGAAGGGCTTTTCGGTCGTATCCGACGATTCCATCTTGAAGAAGGACATGCCGCCGACACGCAAGTAAGGCATGACAAAGAGCCCGAGCGCCACGATCCCGATGCCGCCCAGCCAATGCAGCAGCGAGCGCCAGAGCAGAATGCCCGGGGGAGCGAAATCGAGACCGGTGATCACCGTCGAGCCAGTCGTGGTAATGCCCGAGACGGATTCAAACAGGGCCTTGGCAAAATCGAGTTCCAGCGACGAGAACCAGAAAGGCACCGCGCCGACGAGCGAGATGACGAGCCAGAGCAAGTTAACGACGAGGAAGCCCATCTTGCGGCTGAAGGGCGGAGGGCCGCCCTGCGTCGCGGCCATCGTCAGGAGTGAGATGCCCCCAGTCATGAAGGCCGACACGGCAAATATCCGCCAATCCGGATGCCCATAGAACAGGTCCACCGCCGCCGGAAGAAGCATCGTGAGCGACAGGTAGAAGGCTGCCTTCGCGGCGATGTTGATTGCGGATTGGTAGAGAGATGCATGCAATGGTCGGCGGCCCCAGCGCAGTTGCCCGAAAGCCCGAATCGGCTGTTGGGATCGGCCGCCATTCAATCCGAAAGTCGCGCGATTCGCACCCGCCGCGCTTGGCAAGCCCGCCGGGCATCGACCGACAGCCCGCTTTCTATCTTGCATTCCGCGCGTTTTATCACTGCCAGTGGGACGAGCAGCAGCGGCAAACGCCGATAGGCTGCGGTTTCCACAGCCCTTCTGCGGCATTTTGCCCATTCAACTCTAACTCACGAAAAGATCGGGCCTTTCGGCAGCGACAAGTCATCACCTTGACTTATTTCAGCGTGTAAAGCCTGCTGCATCCATTCCACATGCAACCTTGAGCACAACCGATGACACCCGCCCGTTTCACCCAATGCCTTCTCGTTCTTCGTTGGACGCCGATCAATCTGGCGAGCGCCCTCCATTGCAACCTGGCGTGGATCGAGGCGATGGAGACCGGGGAGGAGAAGGTGCCGGACGAACTGGCGACCTGGCTGGAGACGCTGGCGCGGACCCACGAGGAACTCGGCATCCCCGTCACATATCGTGGCAAAGGCCTTGAACCGGCAACAAGCCGAGCTTCGCGCCGTTAACCGACGCAGCCGGGCGCTGATCCAAGCGGAACTCTGCGCCGGGGTAGGTCAATTGTTCTCCGGGGCGATTGCCAAGGCACCAGCAGGGCTGAGCGTACCGCAGCGCCAGAGCCGGTAAGATTGCTGCGTATCCCAGTCATAGTAGTAGGCCGCATCCAGTCGCTTTGTCTTCGCGAAGTCGGAGAAGACGCTGCGCATGGCAGCCATCGCGCCCTCGCGCTGACGATCATCGACGGGACAGGTGCGGGCCGTGTTGGCGATCCCCCACTCCGTCACCCAGCATGGCCGGCCGCTCTCCGATGGCTCACAGAAACCGAGGAGCTTAGTGACGACGGATGTGATCGCTTTCGGATCCTTGCGGGCGGGGTAGATGTGGATGCCGTAGGCATCGACATGCTTGTCCATTCCTCGTTCCCGCAGAAGCGTTATCACCTCAGCTGGATCGAGCCGCTCCATGCCTTGCCGGTCCGCTTCCTTGGCGCCCATGTCAGAGAGCCCGGCGGAGACAATGGCGCCGCCGCTGCTCTTGGCGCTTTTGCGCACCTCATCCCGGGTGATCCTTAGTACCTCGATGTAGCGGTTGAGGCCTTCTTCGAAAGCTGCGCGATCCTTGAGATCGGCGACAGTTCGCGGCGTCTGCTGACCGGGTTTCGGATAGACGGCAAGATCGCCATTGTAGCCGGCAAGGTTGATCTCGTTTCCAGGCTCCACAGCTTCGAGGCGAACACCGAGCGCATCCAGCCGCGTGAGTGCTTCGCGAAGGCCCAAGCGGTATCGATCGAGATCCAGATCGGACAGGCGGTTGATGTCCCAGATGCGCCCCTGGCCGCTCCGGGGGCGTACCGAATCCGCATAGTAACTTTTGTTCGCCAGCTGGATTTCGAGCAGGATACGCAATCCGAGCCGGCTGGCTATACCGACCGCGTCGATGCTCTTTTCGACCGGCCGCGACAGAGAAAGCCGCACATGCGTGGCGCCGCTATCGGCGATCTCTTTGAGCACGCGCTCCTGCTCGGCACGGTCGAGCCAGGCGAGATTGAGCCGATTGACCCCGTAGCGCGCAAAAGCGGCGTCCCCGGCCAGGGCTGGCAGGGCGATCGCCGCCAGGGAAAGCTGGGCGGCAAGGAGCAGCGCCCATGGCGCTGCTCTCGTCAAGAGGCGATTAGATCCCAACCTGTTTGAGCGCACTTTGGAAGTTCGCCTCGCAAGCCGAATATCGCTCGGTGACGGCCTGTGCATCGATCTTGGACAGGAAGTTGGCGAGATGGGCGCGCTTGTCGCTTTCGCGGTTCCACACGCCCGCCTCGATATAGGGGAAGCCGATGAATTCGAGCATCTCCCGCATGCGGTCGTCGACGGCAATCATCAACGACGGCGTACCCGCCTGCATGCCGATGACGCAACCGTGGAATCGCCGGCCGATGCAGAGGTCTCTCGACGACGACCAGGCGCGCCACTGGTTGGTGTCGAAGAACACCATGAGCTCGTTCTCTCTCTGCCACTTCTCTTGATGCTTGTATTCGGTCTTGCCGGTGATGCGCCCGCTTGAGCGGTCGTAGACCGGGTCGTTATCGTCAACGGGAAGCGTAAGGTTATAGGCGACGACCTCGTCCTGGATGACGTAGCTTGCGACGCTATCGGGCTTCAGCAGCGCATGGGCATCGACGATCGTGTCGGCGACGCTGCCGAGATAACCGCCGAGAGCGAGTTTCTGGGCCGATGCCAGGTCCGCATTGGCTAGAGACGTCAGCGAACGTCGCATCTCGTTCGGCGCGAAGAAGAGCGACGGGCAGCCGGTCGGCTTGACGAACTTCATGCCCTCGGCCCTGAGGAACTCCGCGGTGAAATAGCCCCGGGTCAGGAAGAAGCTCTCCTTCTGCTTCAACACCTCGAGGAACCGCAATGTGCCGGCCGGCAGGTTCTCCTTGAGCCCTTCCCGTTTCTGGATGCCGATGCCCATCACCAGCACGGGCATCTTCAGTTTCTCGAAGACATCCGCTTCGAGATCGGCAGAGTATCCCGGGCGCAACAGGTTCGCCGAGGCGAACACGCACATGTCGAATTCCTTGTTCAGGGCATCATAGACATCGTTGGCGCCGCGGCTGTTGACCAGGTGCCAGAAGGGCACATAGGTCACGTCATGTCCGCGCAAGGCGTAAGCTGCGCCCTCGCCGATCAGGTAGTTACCGGTGTTGGCGATCTTTTTGACCTGATCGATCAGTTCCTTCTTGCTTCGGATGTCGTCGAAGTAAGGCTTGTGATGGACCGTCGCACCGGAAACACGCGAGACGGTACGCTGGAGATATGAAGGGATTCCGGTGAGCAGGATACGCATCGATACACCTGAGTTATGGGCTGACCCACAGTTGACGTAGAGCGGGATGAGGAATCGTGTGCGCAGTCTTCCCCATCCCGCCCGAACATTATGAAATCGATCGCATTCGTGCCTCGGGTAGAACGCACCCGAGGCGTCAGCGATTTATTGGCCGATGCCGATTTCGCGCAGCGCCGTGCGGAAATTGCGTTCGCGATCGGAGTAACGGTCGACGAGTTCGGATACGTTCAGCCCGGCCAGATGGCTGGCGACGAATTCCGCGCGGTTTTCGGCTTTTTCGAGTTCCTGCACCTCGACCGACGGTAGGCCGGTAAAGCCCAGCATTTCGCGCATCCGGTCGTCAACTGCCACCATCAGGCTCGGCACACCCGCCTGCATGGCGATGATCGAGCCGTGGAACCGTCGGCCGAAGTTGAAGTCCATATGCGAGGCCCAGGCGCGCCACTGGTTGGTATCGAAGAAGGTGCGCAAGTCGAACGGCACCTTCAGACGATCCGTACCGGGATAGGCGATATCGCCGAGCATCTTTCCCGAGCAAGAGTCAAATACTCTGCCATCGGCATCCGGCTCGACCTTCATGTCGAAGTGGAGGAACTCATCCTGGATAACATATTGCGGCTTTGCACCCTCGGGGTTCATCGCGATGGCATCGACGATGCAATCGTGATTGGCGCCGAGATAACCCGAAAAGATCGTCTTTGCCTGGCCGATCTTGACGCTTGGCAGCTTCTTGATCGATGCGCGCATGTTGTTCGGCGCGAAGTAGACCGAGGGGCAGCCGGTCGGTCGAACGTATTTGAAGCCCTGGTCCTTCAGATAGCCAGCCGTCTCATAGCCACGGGTCAGGAAATAGTGTTCGCGGTCCTTGAGCACGTCGAGCAGCCGCTTCGTCCCTTCCGGCAGGCCGGTTTCGAGATCCTTGCGGTTCTGATGGCCGATGCCGAGCATGACGATCGGCATCTTGAGCTTGCTCAGCACATCGGCTTCGGCATCTGCCGACAGTCCCTTGCGCAGGAGATTTGCGCAGGTAAAGACGCAGATATCGAAGTTGTTGTTGAACTCGTCGAACCCGCTGCCGTTCTTGTGGGCGTTGTAGAGATGCCAGAACGGGATCTGCTTGGCATGCGGCGCGATGGCACGCAGAGCTCCCTCACCGATCAGATAGTTGCCGGTGTTGCTGATGTTGCGAAGCTCCTGAAGAAACTCGTCCTTCGATTCGGGCTGTTTCTGCCGTTCCGAATAGGAAACCGACAGGCCATTCGCGCCATTGGCGAGGCGCGTATAATGGCCAGGAATGCCCGTCAGGAGGATTCTTGGACGCATGCGTATGTCCCTTCTAGTTAAAAAGTCGCCCGGCGCGCTCAAACTGCTGCTGCAACGCCGGTATTGGATGTCTCGCGTGCGCGGATAACCTTGGCGCGCGAAAGAGATGAATTGGTCACGGAGCCGTCGCACCAGCCAAGGAACTCCGCAAAAGAGTTTGGCCAGGCACGGCGCGCCGCCGTTCTGAGGCAGCCTTCCATGATGGGGGCGAGCAGGTTGCGGTCACGGGCGACCTCGGTGATCGCCTTCACCATGTCTCGCACCACCTGCGGGTCGGAGGGGGCGTCGATCAGAATGCCGTCCTCGCGATCAACGATGAGCTCATCGACGGCCCCGACGGCGGTAGCGATCGGGACGCAGCCAAGCTGCTGCGCTTCAGCGATCATCAAGGGCGCACCTTCCCAGCGCGACGGCATGACCAGCACGTCTGCCCAGCCGAGCGCCTTGATCAGATCCCGGCTGGCAAAGACGGGCGGGCGCACATCGACGCCAAGCTCTTTCAGCCGGTCGGTCCAGGAGAAGCTGGCGTCAGCCAGGATCTCGCCACCGATCGCCCGAGCGTCGAACGGCACATGTGCCGCGCGCAGCTCCGAAATCGTCGCAGCGAGCCGGTCGATACCTTTCTGCTGGTCGAGGCGGCCCATGTAGAGAAGCCTCAACCGATCGTCCTTGCGTTCGATCCGCCGCACCTGCAGCACCTCCGCAAGCACCTTCGGCGGGACGGAGAAGCTCGCACCGTTCGGAACCGCGAAGATCTTTTCAAGCGGCACACCGAAGCTGTGCAGATAGAACTTGAGCTGTTCCGAGCAGGTCAGGAAGGCGTCGTAGCAATGCTCGTGCGCGATCGCTGCGAAAGGCTGGCCGGCCGGGCGCTTGAACGGCGTGTTGTCGACGACGTGCAGATAGCAGGCCGTGCGCGTGCCTTCGGAACGCAATCGGGCGATCAGCGGGTGCACCGCCATGACGTGGTTGTTGATGACGAGATCGAAGCCCGAAAGCTGGCCCTTCAACGCGCCCCAGTCGACCTCATGATGTTCGGCGATGAAGTCGTGTCCCAGGAACGAGCCGGAGCCTCCCCAGGCCGGAATGCCCTGGTCCCAGAAATGAACGTAGTCGAAGCTCGCATCGAATTCGTCGATCACGTCCATTCGGCTGGTGCCAAGCACGAACAGGTGCGTCTCATAGCCGGCGGCGCGCAATTCGCGGGACGCAGCGTAGATCACCTTCTCGGCGCCACCGAAGGAGGCGTTCGGCACGAGTAGTGCTGCCGTTTTCTTTCCGGCTTCGCTGTGCCCGAGCGGCAGCACCGGCGAACCGCCGATTTCCGTGCGCAACGCCTTATGCAGATCGGAATAGGGCATGAGCCGCGGCGGGCGCCAGGTCCAGCGGCGCCCGGCGGTGCGGCGCAGCGGGCTCGTAGCGATCGCGTTGACGCAGTTGATCATCACCTGCTGCGGTGTAATGAGCGTCCGGCGCGGCAGGGCCCTTGGGAACGGGAACCGCACATTGAGGACCGCCGATGTCGGCCAGACCTGCTGGCTGCCGATCGAGGCGAACCAGTCGAGCGCGTTGTTGCGGATGACATCGCGCAAAAGCGCCGTCGAAATGAAGATGAGATCCGGCTGGCCGAGGTGCTCGGATCCGGCATCGAGGAAAGTCGGTTCGATCTTGCGCTGCGTGGCGTCGTTGCCGAGGTGGACGAACACGACGTTCGCCTTCTCGCTCAACCGCTCCAGGTGGCAAAGCACGTTCGGCAACATGCGCGAGCGCAAGAGGAGATCGATCGTCGCCCCGCTGCCGGCCATCACAAATGGCGGAAAGTGCACGTTGTCGGGCTCGCCGGTATTTGCCCAAAAGGCCGGAATGATATCGTCGAGGCGCAGCCGCTTCGGCTGCTTGGTCGGGTCGGTGAAGAACGAGATCGCCGTGTCTTCGGTGCGTGCGAAGAGATAGCGCGGGCACTCCTCGTGCTCGAAGTCGACCAGCATAGGTCTCTGGAACAGGGCTCTGTGGCGCTTCCTGAGGAAGCTTACGGACGTCGCACGGTCGCGGTTGGCTTCCTTGAACCGGCTTTCCGCCCGCAAGCGGTATTCGAAGGTCGTCTCGTGGCAAGGCGTGCCGACGAAGCCGTGTTCCACGCAGGAGAGCCAGAATTCCCAGTCCTCGAAACCGTTCTGCCGGTCGTCGTTGAAACGAACGCCCTCCCGGAAGACATCGATGGAGATCATCGAGCCCGTGTCGCAGATGTTGTCGGTGATGCAGTGAACCAGCCTGGAATAGTGGTTGCCGTAGTGCGCCCGCCAGCTCACCGAGAAGGTGTCGATATTGGTGTAGACCCAGCCGGCGCCGCTCTCACGCAGTTGGCGGTAAAGGGTTTCGATCGTGCCCGGCAGAACGCGATTGTCGGCGTCGAGAAAATAGACGGCCTTCGCTTCAGACAGGTTTTCGAGCACATAGTCGATGGCCCGGTTGCGCGCGCCGCCCGGCCCTGCATTCCGGCCGAAGACCACGTGGATGTCGGGATGAGCCGCAGAAAACAACAGCAATTGATCGAAGGTCTCGTGCCGTGGGTCACCATCGACCGAGACGACGATGGCGATCCGGCAATCCGAAAGCGCCGAAGCCAACGCGGACTCGATTGCCTCGAGTGCCAGCGCCGCGTGCCCGTAGAGCGGCATGGCAATCGCGATCAGGTCGCGTGGATCGCTATTGCTTGACATGAGACGCACCACCCGACTGCTTTACCATCCGGAAGCCCGACACCTTGAGCCAGGAAAAGTCGACGGAGTCGGTGACCGCACGGCTGAGGATCATCAGATCCATGGGATGGCGCACCGGCTCGTCCAATTGGAAATTGATATTGATCGGCTGCTGGTTCGTGACCTCGCGCCAGCCACTGAAAAAGGCCGAAGGCTTCACCGAGCCCTTGCGGGCGAGTTCGGCAACTTCCGAACGCGCGTTCGAAGTCGCTGGCGCGAGCAGGAAGCTGACGGCAGCGGGCGCCCCCTTCGGATGATCGACGATGGCGCTTGCGGAGAACGAAATGGTTCCGGGCTCGACCGCCCGACCGATGGCGCCGGCCGACACGCCGCTCGGCAGCGGGTGGCAGACCACTGCGTGTTCGTGCTCGAGGTAGCGCACGGTCTGGAACTCCGGAACCACCGGCGTGACCGACACGTCGACGATCTGACTCAAGAGATCCACCGACAGCCGGTAATCCTCGATGAAGTGACCGTCGAGCAGCGCCGTTGGCGCGATCATGTTCGGCATGCGTGTCGGCTTGACGCCAGGAAGGCCCGTATAGATGCGGAACGCGAGCGGACGCAGATCGAGGTCGGCGTGACGCGTTTCGGAGCGTGCGGTGTAATGCTCGCTGGCAATGGGGTAACCAAGCGAAAGACCGATGGTTTCCGAGCCCGTCGTCGACACCCTCACCCGCAACGTCCTCGCTCCGCCTCCGCATGTGCGCGGCAAGGCGAAGAAGTTCCACGTAGGCACCAGCTGTGAAAACGGCACAGACCATTCGGCCACGCCTTCGCCGCTTTCGACATAACTCAGGACGACGACCAGTTCGCCACCGTCTCTCGGAACCGAATTGAAATGAAGCGCGATGCCTGCCACGCCATGGCTGGAAACCGGCAGGAGTTGCTCGACGAAAGCATTGGCGATCAGATGGCCGATGCCTTCGTCCTTGGGGTCGACATAGGGATCGTGCGCAAAGACCTCGGTGACCGGCTCCCAATTGCGCGCCTGGAAGGCGTCTTCGAGCGCACGATAATTTTCGAGCAGCGTTTCGCGCTCGCGGCGCAACAGCGCGAGTTCCGACGTGATCGCACTCGAAAACCGCGCAAGACGCCCGACACCACCGTCGACCAACGCCTGAATGATTACGGCACTTTCCGCCGCCGTGTGTGCGCTCAACCGCTTGACCGGGAAATCCGGTACGGTGCCAAGCGCACGCAAGGACACGAGCCGTTCCGCAAGGTCCTCCTCACCCTCTTTTGAGAAGGCAAGCCCGATCAGCGGGAATACGTTTTCGAGAGTGGTTTGGGCCCGATCGCCCTTGGGAAGGAAATGAACCAGGTGCTCGATGCCGCTACCTTCGACACTCGCCCTGTCATGATCAGATGCCACCACCAGCTTTCGCTTCGCCTGCGAATACCTCACGCCAGAAGACATCAACTCTTGCACGCGCCACCTTCAATATGAACAAGTTCCCTCTGAAGTTGAATTCGCCGAAACGAAATACATCGGCGAATTCAAGCTCATACGAAAAGCATATCAAGGTTATTTGCACTGCACAATAAGTGATATTTGTGTTTTTCGTGAAATAATACTTCGGATTTTGAAGTATTATTTGGATGAAACCAGTGAGATATTAGAGGTAGAGGCACTGTTTGTTGCCTTGTCCAGCAACATCATCTGCCGCGCGATGCAATCACCCAGCCGGAACCGCTGCTCGATCGTCCGGCGCGCGGCCGCACGCATGTCCGTATACTTTTCCGGATGACGCAACGCTTCGGAGAGCGCGCCCGCGAGCGCGTCCGTATCAAAGAATGGCACAAGCAGGCCGTTGCGACCGGAACTCACGACTTCCTGCATCGGGGCGGTATCCGACCCGATGACAAGTGCACCGCAGGCCATGGCCTCCAGCACCGACCAGGAAAGCACGAAGGGATAAGTCAGATAGATATGCGCAGCCGAAATCTGGAAGAGCTGTCGCAACACGGCATGTGGCACGACGCCCGGAAACAGGAACCTGTCGGCCGGCACATCCAGGGACTGAAGCAGGTGCTCCCTCCAGGAGCCTCCGCCCGGCGGCGGAGCGCCGTAGCTGACGCCATCGCCTCCGACGAACACGAAGAGCGCATTGGGGTGTTCCCGCGCGACTTTCGCCGCCGCCGCAATCGCCTGCGGAAAGCCGCGATAGGGCTCGAGGTCGCGGGCCACGAAAGTGACGATCGGCGGATCGCCCGCCTTCAGCACCCGCCCATCCGGAAGCTTGAGCGAGGCCGACGCATCCGGACGGAAGACGCGTGTATCGACGCCCTCATGGCAAACGGCAATGCGTCCGCGGTGCTCGGCCGGATAGAGGCTCCTTTGCCAATGGGTCGGACTGATGCCGCCATCCATTGCCTCCAGCGACAGAAGCTGCGCCATGTTTCGCAGACGCAGCCGCTTTCGCGTGTCCGAATCGGGTTGGTCGTCAGGGGCAAAACCGATGTCCGCCCCTTCAGCGCGATAGAAGAATTCGCAATAGCCGAGCGCTGGAACGTTCGGCAGCACGTCCTTGACGAACATCATGCTGCCCCAGCCCGTGTGTCCGACGATGACGTCGGGCACCTGGCCTTGCTTTGCCATCGCCTCGAAGGTCTCTGCGACCCGGTGACCTATGCGGACGTGATGGTCCGGGACGCCCAAATGCCTTGCCATTTGCGCATTGGCCTGCGGCCCCGGTTCCGCCCTGTGGCGGATGACCCGCGTTGACGGAATCCGTTGATCGACGGTTTCCGTCACGAGGGTTACTTCATTTCCCGTCTGCGCCAAATGGGCCGCGAGAGCGGCGAATTGGCAGAAGCCGCGCCGGTGTACAAATGCTACGTGCATGTTCTAGCCTTTTACCGATGAAAGGACAGCGTTCGCGCCGCGGCTCAGATGCCGTAGCGCGTCGCATTCCCCCAAACCAGCTCAAGCCGGTGCAGCGTTTGAAATGCGGTTTCCAGATTGCGCCGGTCCTGCTCGCCGTGGCTGAGCACCCGTTCATAGGCACCGGCAGCTTTCCTGAGCGAATCGCAGAGCTGCCTGCCCTTTTCCGAAAGCCGAATGCGAGCCGAGCGCCGGTCGCGCTGCGATGCAGCCCGGTCGATATATTCCCCATCGCCCAGTTGCTTCAGATAGTAGGACACGTTTGAACCGACATAGTGGCCGCGATCCAAAAGCTCAGCCACGGACACCTCGGCATCGCCGATCGCGAGCAAGACCATGGCTTGCGCCGGGCCAATGTCGTCGACGCCAAGCTTTGTCAATTCGGCGCGCAACAGGCCGGTAAACCGTCTGCTTGCTCGCTCCATCATCCGCGCCAGTTCGAAATACGAGACCACGGAGGCTTCGCTCTCCTGGCCAATATCTTCGTGTTCAGCGGCACTACCAACTGCGTCATCCCCGGGGCGGATGGCAACAGCGCCGCCGAAATCTGCGAACGGATAGAGAATCTTTTGATTCATCCCTCTCTCCAACTAAGCATTACTACGATATTCAAAAATTACTTCAAATTTTGAAGCAATTTTTCGCCCCCTTTACTCCCCCCGAATATGATTATCTTGAGCATCCCACCATTATTGTGTCACACTTATCACGGCAACACTGTGATTTAAGTGATAACAAACAAAATAGCTTCCTCAAGACCCCAACGAACTTATCCAGAAATTCGCCACGCGTGACAGCAAACGAGGCAATATGATTAGCAAGAACCAAATTGGGCCAAAGACGGCGCAAAATGGAGCAAACGATCCACGGCTGCTTATTCTGAAGGCACGCCGCGTGTTCGTTTTGGCACTTATTTATGCAGCGCTGCTGAGCGCCTGCATCGGCATCTTGCAGCTCTCTACGCCGCTTTACATGATGCAGGTCCACGACCGCGTCCTGAACAGCCAGAGCATGGATACGCTTACCATGCTGACGATTCTGGTGATCGGCGCGCTCATTATCTATGGCGTGCTCGAATACATCCGGGCGCTGACGTTCCAGGCGATGGGAAGCGCGGTCGTGCGTTGGCTGAACCTGCCAGTGTTGACCGCGGCAGTGCAGGCGGCGGCCGATCAAGGGCTGACCCGCGCGACCCAGTCGCTACGGGACCTGGCTGAGTTGCGCAGCTTTCTCACGACCTCCGCCGTCAGTGCACCGCTCGATGCCGCCTGGTCGCCGATCTTCCTCGGCGTGCTCTTTGCGCTGCACCCGATGTTCGGCCTTCTTGGCGCCATTTCCATTGCCCTGCTCGTGTGTTGTGGATTGCTGACTGATTTGCTGACTCGCCGGCTGATGAAAGAGGCCAATCAAGCCAATATCGAGGCCGTCTCGAAAATTGGTGCGAGCTTGCGCCACGCCGAAGCGATTGAGGCAATGGGCATGCTCCCGGCTCTCGCCCGCCGCTGGCGCGCGGCGCAACTGCATGCGCTGGATGCGCTCGAAGTCAGCGGCAGCCGAAGCAAGGCGATGGCCTCCATCACGCGCTCGCTGCGCTTCATGATCCAGGCGGCAGCGCTGGCGACGGGTTCTATCCTCGTGATGAAGCAGGAAATCTCGCCCGGCGCGATGATGGCGACGACCATTCTGGTCGGACGCCTTCTCGCCCCATTTGATTCGATGATCGAAAACTGGCGCCAATGGGTACTGGCCATCGCGAGTTGGCGACGGATCGAGGCGGCACTCAAGGAAGATCTCGCCGTACGCCAGACGATGCCGCAGCCGCGCACACAAGGCGATCTCGTCGTCGACAAGCTGGTCTATGCCGCCCCCGGTCTCGATGTGCCTATCATCAAGGGCATCGGATTTTCGCTTTCGCCGGGCGAGGTGCTCGGCATTGTCGGGCCGTCGGCTGCGGGAAAGTCGACGCTTGCCCGCCTCCTTGTCGGCATTTTGAAACCGACCACGGGCGGCGTCTTCCTCGATGGCAACAACGTCTATCTCTGGGAGCGCGCTTCGTTCGGGCAGATGACCGGCTACCTGCCGCAATCGGTCTCGCTGCTCGAGGGCACCATCCGCGATAACATTTCGCGCATGGAGGAAGGCGAGCCTCAAAAGGTGCTCGACGCCGCCCGCCTTGCCGACGTGCACGACATGATCGGCCGGCTGCCACTTGGCTACGACACGCCCGTCGGGGATGGCCATTTGACGCTTTCCGGTGGCCAGCGGCAGCGCATCGCACTTGCCCGCTGCCTCTATGACCGCCCCCGCCTGATCGTTCTCGACGAGCCGAACGCCAACCTCGACGCGATCGGCGAGCGAGCATTGATCCGTGCGATCGAGCGTGCCCGCAACGACGGCGCGATCGTCATCATGATCGCCCACCGGCCAACCATCATGCAGGCGGCAGACAAGCTGCTCGTCCTCGAAAACGGCCGAATCACCCAGTTCGGACCGCGCACCGACGTGGTCGCATCCATGACCCCGGGCGAACCGAGACGGGAAGGCGTTTCCGCATGACAAAGAAACCCAATCTACCGATCGCGCGCGATGCAAAGAACGCGGTGACAACGCGTGGCGGGGAGAACCTACCTGTTATCATCGACCGGCCTCATCCCCTGCATGGGCTGGATGTCGATGCGGAAGGCAGCGCCTCCGCCCCGTTGCGTGGCGTGGTCCTTGCCGGTCTCACGACCATCCTCGTCGCCTTTGGCGGCTTTTTCGGCTGGGCTTTCTCGACGGAGCTCAGCAGCGCCTCGGTCGCAAGCGGCACGATCGTGGTCGATTCGAAGCGCAAGACTGTCAGCCACTTCGAGGGGGGCATTCTCAAGCGCCTGCTCGTCCAGGAGGGTGATCGCGTTGCGGCCGGACAGCCACTCGTCAAGCTCGAAGATACTCGCGCCCGCTCCGACCTGCAGGCGCTGCAAAGCCGTCGCCTCGGTCTGATTGCGAAGCTTGCCCGCCTGAGGGCGGAGCAGACGGATTCACAAGAAATCACGTTCCCCGATGATCTGAAGGGCGCGCCGGATCCGGCAGCCGATGATGCGGTGAAGGCCGAAACGAACTTTTTCGAGCGCCGGCGCGAAGCAAAAGCCGGTCGCCTCGATGTTCAGGGCAAGACTATCGAAGAATTTTCGGAGAAAGCCAAATCGCTCGCCGAGCAGATCCGCGCGACCGATCGACAGATCGAACTGATTACCGAGCAGCGGACTGCGATCGCCACTCTCGTCGCGAAGGAGTTCGCCCAGCGCTCGAAGCTTATCGAGATCGATGCCAAGCTGAGCGAACTGGCGGCAACCCGTGGCGAGCTCGCCGGTAATAAGGCCCAGGCCGAAAAGGCGGAAGCCGGAGCAGAACTCGGGTTGACCGGTATCGAGAATGAGTTCCAATCCGAGATTGCCGGCGAAATCACCACGGCCCGCCTTGAGCTTTCCGATGTCGAAGAACGATTGGTGTCCGCCAAAGACATCCTGACCCGCCTCGACATCCGCTCACCACAGGCCGGGATCGTCACCAACATTCAGCTACGCACAGCAGGCAGCGCCGTCTCGGCGGGGCAACCGCTTCTCGATATCGTGCCCGAGGACGAGCCACTGCTCGTAGAAATGCATGTCGGCACCCGTGACATCGACAGCATCGGTATCGGTTCGAAGACGCAGATCAGGCTGACGGCCTACAACCAACGCACGCACCTGCCTCTTGACGGTGAGATCAGCTATGTTGCGGCCGACCAGTCGGTCGATGAAAAATCGAATGTCTCCTACTACGTGGCGCGTGCCCGCATCGCGGCTTCGTCGCTCAGTGCCAACCCCGACATTCGGCTCTATCCCGGCATGCCTGCCGAGGTCCTGATCGTCCACAAGCCACGCTCGGCGATTGACTACATGGTCTCGCCGATTGCGGATAGCCTGAACCGTGCCTTCCGCGAAGACTGAACTAGAACTTAACCACTATACGAAGCCGGCGAAATTCAATTTCGCCGGCAATTTATTTCTAAATTTGAATTGAATTCCAAGTAATAGCGAAGATACTTACCCCTTATATCCCAGGGATAATCATCAAAACGACACACAATATACATCTGAGGTAGCAGGAAACAGCACAGTACATCTGTATTTATTTTGTCTTTGCTGTTGCCATATGTTTTTTTGCAGTGCAATGTCGCGGCGCTCATCCAAGGTTTGAGGCCAGAGATGGGCGTAAGCAACAACTCAGAGGAGTAGCATATGGCCACGTTGGAAGGCGGCGCGTATGATGACGCCCTTTTTGGCTCACGCTTCGACGACTTCATCCATGCACGCAGCGGCGATGACTTCGTGAACGGAGGCAATGGCGACGACACCATCTTCGGCGACGAAGGTGATGATCTGCTGTTCGGCGGCAACGGAAACGATGCCCTGTTTGGCGGCTGGGGCGACGACCTCATCCATGGCGACAACGGGAACGACGTCCTGTTCGGCGGCCAGGGTGATGACGTGCTCAACGGCGACAATGGGAACGACATTCTCCTTGGCGGCGGCGGCAGTGACTTGCTGTTCGGCGGCAGGGGTAACGACGTATTGTTCGGCGGCGCCGACAACGACGTTATCAACGGCGGCCAAGGCGACGACGTCTTGAGCGGCGGCGAAGGCAGCGATGTGTTCGTCTTTGACGGCGGTGGCGGTAACGACGTCATCCTCGACTTCACGCCCGGCGAAGACCTGCTGCAGGTTTCGAAGGACATCAACGGCCTCGACATCTCTTCTCCGGAAGATCTGGCATCGCGCGTCACCCAGGTTGGCGGCAACGTCGTGATCGACTTCGGCCATGGCGACACGCTGACGCTTGTCAATGCCGATGCCGACGACATCCAGGCAAATCCGAACCACTACTTCACGATCCATTGAGATTGACCGGCGCGCCCCACTTCCTCCCGGTGGGGCGCCCTCCCTTTTCGTCCTTCAGGAGTAGCGCGTGACGGCAGACGACCGCATCAGGAGCCTCAGCGATGAATTCGCAACTGCTGTGGCATTCAGGCTCAGCCTTGATGTTGCTGTGCTGATCTGGGACGCACCCGCAGACCTGCCGGTGAAAACCAAATACGCGCTTTCCGCATCGCGATCCCTCGTTCCTCTTGTCAGCATGACCCTCCCGCGCGCCGACGGCGGGCAACGCGTCTTCTGGGCAATGCGGCCCGGAAACGAGCGCGAGCTTGCGGAAATCGCAGTCGATCGCGATGTCCTTCAGACCGTCGTCCTCGAACCGACTGGCCGGCTTCCGTTCCTCGATATGGCGGCACAGTTCGCCAGCCTCGCGCCCGAGGGGCGCTTCAAGTTTCTCAACACCCTGCTCACCGTTTGGCGCAGCGCGTTCCGGCTTTCCCGCGACGAGTTTTTTACCGGTCTGGTCGACGACGCGATCCATGCCCTGAACCTTGGCCAGCGCCCCGCGACGATCGCCTGCCGGCTTGCCCATGGCCGATACCTTGCGGAAACGACCGTCAGCGCCGAGTTTGGCGAGATCAGTGCAATCTATGCGCTGAGCGCCGACGCGGTCGTGCCGTTGCCGCAGCAGTTTGCCATCACCGGTCGGGCGGAGCGCGGCTGGCGCCGTTGCCACTTCGTGCTCGAAACGCCACGGGCGCCGCAGGCGCTCTCTCTCATGATCATGGGCAAGCGTGGCGTTGCCATCCGCGAGGTCGCCCATCGCGGCTCGCGCTACCAGAACATCCAGGAATGGTGGCCCGAACACGGCGCCGCGCTGGGCCTCAGGGAGTTCGTCGTTCGTTGCCTCTCTGCGATCCCTGAAAGCGGGACGGCGCTCGCAACCGACCTGCAGCTTCGTTCGCCCTTGCCGGCACGCCAGGCCGGAAAATCCCCCCTCCACCCCGGTGCAGAGATCGATCTGGCGCTCGCGCTACCCGACGGGCTGCTGGTCGGCGGTTGGACCCGTGACCCGTCCGGCGTGCTCTCGGGGATCGACTATCTTCAGGAAGACGGCACTGCGCTACCGCTTGACGGCAACTGGTATGAATTCCCCGGCTGGGCCCGTGGCGCGGAAGAAGGCTCGAAGACTGATGTGACAGGCTTCGTCAGCTGGTTGCCGATGCGAGAACCGCTCGGCGCCCTACTTCAGCCCCGTTTCCAGATGCGGCTTGCCTCCGGCGCCGTCAAACCGTTGGTGCCGAAGCCGCAGCCCTTCGATCCCGCGACACAACGCAACCGCATCCTGCGGGCCGTTCCGCCACAGCACGCCATCGATTCGGCGTTCCGCACGATCCTTGCGCCCGCGCTTAAGGACGTGGAGCAAAGACTGGGAAAGACGATCAGGGTCGATCAGACGAAGGACTTCGGTCCTATGCTGGAGGCGCCTCTGGTCTCGATCGTCGTGCCGCTCTACCGCGTCCTCGATTTTCTGCGCTTCCAGCTCTCAGGCCTCGCCACCGACCCCTTTGTCGCCGCCAACGCCGAGATCATCTATGTGCTGGATTCCCCTGAAATCCACGACGAGACTGAGCACCTGCTCGGCGGCTTTCACCTGTTGCATGGGCTTTCGATGAAGCTCGTGGTGATGAACCGCAATGGTGGCTATGCCCGTGCATGCAATGCAGGCGCACGCTATGCCCGCGGTTCTGTCGTCGTCATGCTCAACTCGGATGTCGTGCCCTGCGGGCCGGGGTGGCTGGAGACGCTTGCACTCCCGGTGCTCCGAGAGAAGTCGCTCGGCGCGATCGGCCCGAAGCTTCTCTTCGAGGACGGTTCGCTGCAGCACGCGGGTCTCTACTTTGCCCGCAACAAGCAGGACATCTGGCTGAACCATCATTTCTACAAGGGCATGCCCGGTGCCTATGCGCCCGCGCAAAAAGCGCGCGTCGTGCCTGGCGTCACCGGTGCCTGCCAGGTCATGCGCCGGGAGGTCTGGGAACTCGTCGGCGGCTATGCCGAGGACTTCGTGATCGGCGACTACGAAGACAGCGATCTCTGCCTCAAGATCCGGCAGGCCGGCTTCGACATCGTCTATGAGCCAGCTGCCTGCCTTTACCATCTGGAGCGGCGGTCGATCAGCCGCAGCCAGGATTACACGCGCGGTGTTGCGAGCCAGTACAATGCATGGCTGCACACCGAACGCTGGAACGACGACATCAGCGCGCTGATGCCAGCCTACCTCGGCGCCGAAGAGGCGGCAGCGCCGAGCGGTCACAAGACTGCCGCCAGGAGCGCCGCATGAACCAACCCGCACTTCGCCACGCAGAGAGCCTGCAAACGGCCTGGCAGCCGAACGAGGACCGCATCGACGGGATGCTTCAAACGGTTCTCAACAGTCGTTTCCTGCCACAGCCCGACAGCAACAGCGTGTTCGTCGGAGACGGCAACTACCGGGCGGTTGGCGCCGAGTTTCTCGGCCATTTCATCCGCATGGGCGGATTGCAGCCGGAAAGCAGCGTGCTCGACATCGGTAGCGGCATCGGCCGGATGGCAGTTCCGCTCACACAGTATCTCGACGCCGATCGCGCCCGCTACGTCGGCGTCGATCCGGTCGAAGGCGGTGTCGCCTGGTGCCGCAAGTCCGTGACGCCCGCCTACCCAAACTTCACTTTCGAGCATGTGGACATTGCCCACGAGCTCTACAATCCCATGGGCAAGATCAACGGCAAAGCGCTGAAGCTCCCCTATCCGGATCGAACCTTTGATTTCGCGATCATGACGTCGATCGTCACGCATCTCCCGCCAGATGAAGTGCTTGTCTATTTCAGCGAGATCAGCCGGATGCTGAAGCCCGGTGGCCGGCTTTTCGTGACGGCGTTCTTGGTCGATCGCGTGGCGGCGAAGAATGAAAACGGCAGGCGGGATCCGCGCCTTGGCTTCAATCGCAGCGGCGATGGTCCCTGCTGGTTCGTGCCGGGCCTGCCGCCGCTTGCCGCCGTCGGTTTCGATGACGGCTTTCTCGATCGGGCGCTCGAACGGGCGGGCTTTTCAACCATCCTGAAATCACTCGGCCATTGGCGCGGGCAGGATGCCGGCCACTACCAGGATGTCTTCGTTGCCGAACGCCGGGGTGCAAACGGATGAAGAAGCGCATTCTGGTCGCCGCGCACAATCATCCAGCGCTCCATCCGGGCGGTACAGAGATTTTCGCGCACGACCTCTTCCGCGCCTATCAACGCGCCGGCCATGAGGTACTCTTCCTCGGCGCCACCAACCAGACCCATCGGCAGGTGCGCCCAGGCACGAGCTTCCAGGCGATTGGCTCTGAGGGCGACGAGGTGCTGTTGTGGTCCGGTCATTTCGACCGTTTCTTCATGAGCCAGATCGACCTCTATGGCGTCGTTCCTGATCTGACCGAGCTTTTGCGCGATTTTCAGCCGGACGTGGTCCACATTCATCACCTGCTGCTGCTCGGCGCCGAGTTTCCGCACATCGTGCGCCGGACTTTGCCCGAGTGTCGCATCGTCATGACGCTGCACGACTACTATCCGCTTTGCCACCATGACGGGCTGATGGTGCGAACCAGCGGCAAGGAGCTTTGCCACAAGTCGACGCCCGACCGCTGTCACGCCTGTTTCAAGGATATTCCGCTCGACCGCTTCGTGCTTCGCGAGCAGCATCTGAAAGCCCTGCTGCGCACGGTGGATCGCTTCGTATCGCCGAGCCAGTTCCTGAGGCAGCGATACATCGACTGGGGCCTCGACGGGGAGCAGATCGATGTCATCGCCAATGGCTTGCCACGGCGGGACCTTCCGACGCGGAAGGATCGACAGGAAAACGACCGGCCGATCTTTGGTTATTTCGGCAACCTCAATCCCTGGAAGGGCACCACCGTCCTGCTTGAGGCCGCGCGACAACTGATCGACGAGGGCCTACGCTTCGAGCTCAGGGTACACGGCGGCTCGCCGTTCCAAAGCGATAGCTTCAAGGACGAGATGGCCCGCCTGTTCAAGAAGACGGCCCCCACCGTCCAGCAGCGCGGCGCCTACCGGCGTGACGACATTACCGACCTCATCGCCGCGGTCGATTGCACCATCGTGCCGTCGATCTGGTGGGAGAATGCGCCGCTCGTCATTGGCGAAGCGCAATCCCAGCGCAAGCCCGTGATCGCGAGCAATATCGGCGGCATGGCCGAAATGGTTCAGGACGGAGTGACCGGCCTGACCGTTACGCCCAACGACCCGCGCGCCCTTGCTGCCGCCATGCGCCGCATCGCGGAAAACCCGGATCTCAGGCGTCGCCTTTCGGCGAACGCCCGCAAACCCGATGATATCGACGCCACTGCCCGCCGCTATCTCACGCTCATCGACACGATAGAGCCGGCACGAACTGCCGCGGCCTAGAGGAATGACCATGTCTGTAGCAGCCGATAAACCGGATGTCGCACCGGAACAAAACAATGCAAAGCCCTTGAAGGGCCGGGTGGACGCGATCGACCAGGGCCGCGTTTTCGGTTGGGCATTCGACCCAGAGACGCCAGAGAAACGGCTCGCCATTCGCGTGCTGCTCGATGGCAAGGTGATCGCCGAGGCACTGGCCGACCGCAACCGATCCGATCTCAAGCGAAACGGGATCGGCGACGGCAACCACGCCTTCGAGATCGCGCTGCCTGACATGGCTAGCGCTCGCACCGGCGAACTGGTTGTCATGGCCTCGACGGAAAAAGGCGGCGAACTGCCGCTTCGCGTTCCCAAACCCGACGAACAGGCGGCCGAAGCCATGATCGCCGCGCCGCTGGCAAAGGTCCTCGACAAGCTCGATGTGCTGATGGCGGCACAGCGTCAACTCCAGGTCTCGCAACGCTCGGCCATCCGGCAAAAAGTCGATGACGGCGAGGAAGGCGAAGCTGCAGGACTTGCCGCAGTCAGTGACGACGTCGCGAGCCTGCGCACAGAAATCACCCAACGATTGACCGATCTCGACGTGCACCTGATGCGCCTTGATGGGGTTGTGGCTGGCATGGAGAAGAGCCTCAATGCCTTGAAGCAACGCTCGAACGGAGACTTGAAGCCGGCATTTCTGCTTCTCTTTGTGCTTGCGGGCTTTACCGCAGGTGCGATCCTGACGCTTCTCCTGCGGACCTGAGGGCGTCTCATGCCCAATCAGGAGCTTTCCCTTTCGCCAAGCCCCGCACCGCTTGCCCGCATCATGCGCAGCGGACGGATCGTGGTGTGCCCGATCGACGAGGCGCTGCTGATGGTGATCGGCGCCGGCGGCCCGTTGGCCGATCAGCTGCCGGTAGAGATCGACGAAGCCCCGGAGACCCAGGCGATCGCCTCCATCATCGGCTGGCGGCTTTCCGCGCCACAGGCATCCGCCACCCATGGTTTTGCCGCGCTTATCCCCGTCGACCGCACGCGTGGCATGCCGGCAACGCTGCGCTTCGGAAAGGATGGCAGCGGCAAACGTTACATCGTTGCGCCCCGCACCGTGTCGACAGGTGATGTCGCCGCCATGCTGAAGGAGCTCGCCGGCCCGCAGGTCGTTCACGTGCTTGGCCGCCTGGTGGACGTGTTGATGAAGCCGCCGCTCGATCCACGGAAGCTGACGGCAATCACAGCCTTGCTCAAGGCGGGAACCGCGAAGGACGGCTACATCGAGCTGCTCGGTGAAAGCCACGCTGATGCGATTGCACTCAAGGGTTGGGCGCATGACATTGCCGCGGGCGTTAGCCGCGCCATCATCCGGGCCGAAAACGCATCGGTCGCCGAGTGCAGCATCGCGGTTTTCCCGCGCAACGACGCACCGGAAGATGCCGTCGGCTTTCTGGGCCTCCTGTCTGCAGATGATCTGCCGCGGGCGCGTGACATCCAGGGCATTTTCTATCGTGGGCGTGGCGCCTGGCGCTATGCGCCGGTCCACGAGCGCAAGTTCGTTGCGGGACCCCTTGAAACGCCAGGGCATCTTCGCGCGATGCTGCTCCAAAGCCAGAGCTCGCCGCAGGTGCTGTTGCGCCTGCGCGAAGCAGCCAACGGCTTTGACGGCACAGAAACGATCTCAGGTCTCCCCATTCCGGTCCGGCTCGGTGTCGACGCGCTCTACCAGGGCGATGAAGGTACTTTTCTGATCTCGGGCTGGATGCTCGATCCTGACGATCACGTGCAGAGCGTCCGATTGCGCCGGGGACGCGCCGACGCGCGTCTTGATGGAGCCTGGACTCGGACCGAGCGGCTGGACGTGGAAGATGCCTTCTTGGACCGGCCGGAATTCAAGGGCGCAATATCTGGACATCGCCGTTCGCACGGTTTCATCGCTTTCGCGGATGGCCTCGTCGGCGATCCGGCAGCACCCCTTCACCTCGAAATCACCCTTCGCGATTCTCGCCGCGCCTATATGCCGCTTCACCCGACACGGCTGTCGGCAAGGCATTCGGCGCTGCGGCTGCTGAACGCCATCGATCCGACCAGTTGGGCCTTGCCCGATATCGTCGATCGCCAGATCGTTCCGTTCCTCGATGCAGCTCGCGCGGGTGCACCAGCCATCGAGACCGTCATAGACATTGGCCGCTTCGGTGAGGCTGTGGGGGCAGCAATCCTTGTCGCCGTGGGAGAGGCCGAGGAGGATTTTGCCGCCCTGTTGGGTCTTCTGGCGCTCGATCCGCATACGCGGCAGGCCCCGATCGTGCTCGTCCTGCAATCGGAGCAGTTTCGCCGGAGCGCCACCCGTATCCGGCGGCTTGCGGAATTCTATCGCTTGCCGCTGCGCCTTTTGTCCGTCGAAGGTTCAGGCGATGCCAGCGACCTGGCGCGGACTGCGGCGCAGGCCGTCGACAATGAGACCGTCATCCTGCTGTCTGCGTCCCTGACGCCGGCCAATCCCGGTTGGTACCAGACGCTCGTTGCGAACTATGAGACAAAAAGCGGAAGCATCATCTCGCCGACCCTTGCCTATGAGGATCATTCGATCCGCTGGGCCGGCAGTTCGTCGCTCGATCGTGCGGACCATCTGCAGTCGAGCCGCTATGCCGGCTATCCCGTCGGCGCTGTGAACCGCCTGAAGCTGACGCGGGTGGCGACCGCGTCGCTCGAATGCGCCATCATGCCCCGCAAGGCGCTTCTCGACGATACCGGCCCTTCGCCGGCCTATCTCGGTGCGTCTCTCAATGGGCTGGACCTTGCCTTGAGGCTGAGCCGCAAGGGCTACGAATCCTATTGGTTGCCCGCCTTGCAGATGCTCGGGTCGGATGAGGCGTCCGGCGCCGTATCGGCAGCCACGGCCAGATACGTGGAGCGTGTCGATCAGACGCTGTTCCGCGGCCGCTGGATGCAGACTGTCGAGACAGAAAACACGACCCACAATGAGGTTTCGGCATGAGTGACAAACTCCGCGTGCTGGTCGTCTCGCACGGCCACCCGACCCATTCATTGGGCGGCGCCGAGATCGCCTCCCATGGCTTGCACAAGGCATTGAACGGCCTGCCGGGGATCGAATCGATCTACCTCGCCCGCGTCGGCAATCCCGTGCCGCGCCACGGCGCGTCGGCGCTGATGAGCCTTCGCCTGGCGATGGACGAAGTGCTCTACCATGCCGAGGACTTTGATCATTTCTTCCTGTCCAACGGCGATACCGACGCGATCCGTCGCGACCTCTTGCGCTTTGTGGGAGACATCAAGCCGGACATCGTCCACTTCCACCATATCATCGGCTTCGGGCTGGAAGCGCTCTATGCGGTGCGCGACGCTCTGCCGAAAGCGCGCATCGTCGTGACCTTCCACGAGTACCTGCCGATCTGTCACAACCACGGACAAATGGTGAAGCGGCCCTCGGGCCAGCTTTGCAATGGCGCTTCGCCAATCAGTTGCCACACGTGTTTCCCCGAAATCCCCGTGTCGCGTTTCGTACGCCGCGAGCAGTTCGTGCGGGGCATGCTGAACCTTGCCGACGCCTTCATCGCCCCGAGCGCCTTTCTCGCCAACCGCTATGTCGAGTGGGGCATCGCTGCCGAGAAGATCTTCGTGATCGAAAACGGCATCGTCCTGGGTGAAAAGACGGCAGCGCGCGAATTGCCGGCGCCGACGGCACGTCGCAATCGTTTTGCCTATTTCGGGCAGATGACGCCCTTCAAGGGCGTTCATGTGCTGATCGACGCGGTATCGCGCGTGGCCGACGATATCTGGGGTGACGATTCCACGCTGATGATCTTCGGCGGCAACCTCGAGCGTCAGCCGACCGAGTATCAGGAACGCGTGGCGAAATTGATCGAAGACGCCGGCCGCCGCGTCCGCTTTTACGGCTCCTACCAAAACCAGGACATGCCGCGGCTGATGCGATCGGTTGACTGGGTTGTGATGCCATCTGTCTGGTGGGAAAACTCGCCGATCGTGATCCAGGAAGCGCTGCACCATGGCCGGCCGATTATTTGCTCCGACATCGGCGGCATGGCCGAAAAAGTCCGCGACCGGCTGGACGGCTATCATTTCCGGACCGGCAGCGCACAAGACCTTGCCGATCGCCTTATAGACGTGCTGAGCACGCCAAGGTCATGGGACAACCTCAGGGCAACGCTCAGGCGCCCGATAAGCCATGTCGACTGCGGCCGCGAACATGTCGCGCTCTACCGGAAACTGCTCAAGGAGGAGCAGCCGGTGCACCCCAGCGCCGCTGTGGCCTGAACCGAAAAGCGCTCCGTCCCCGGCACTCACCTCGCATTTACAAGCGGCCGACTTCCCGACTCGACGGACATTCCATTGCTTATCGGGCAATGGAATGTCCTGGTTTTTTAAAGGTCAACTTGAACGGTGGAACCGGCGCCAAGCGCCGGAATGGAATTAATCGCCGTTCGGTGCCCACCATCGATGGAAGTGATGAACCGGTCCCCGCCCCTGCCCGATTTTGAGCGCTGCTGCGGCAACAAGCGCCTCATGCAGATAGGCCTTGGCAGCGATAACCGCGTCTTGAAGCGTCTGCCGACGGGCAAGACCGGCGGCGATTGCGGCAGACAACGTGCAGCCGGTGCCATGATCGTTTGTCGTCTCAACCCGCGGGCGCGACAGGCGCAAGGAAGTGTCCCCGTTAAAGAGGATATCAGCCGCTTCATCGCCCTTGGCATGCCCGCCTTTCATCAGCACGGCGCGTGCACCAAGTTTCAGGAGCACCTCCGCCTGGCGCGCCGCCTCCGTCTCGCTCTCGGCAACGCTGCGGCCCGTCATCAACGCCGCTTCGGGCAGGTTGGGCGTCACGATAAGGCCAAGGGGCAGCAATTCCTCCTTGAGGGTCGCGATCGCATCCGGACGCAACAGAATGTCACCTGACGTGGCGACCATCACCGGATCGATGACTGCCAAATGCCCGTATCGCTTCAGGCCGGACGCGATCGCAGCAATGGTCTCCTGGCGGGACACCATTCCGACTTTCGCAGCGCCAACCGCGAGATCCGAAAACACGGCGTCGATCTGAGCTACAACGACGCCCGGAGAGATATCCTCAACGGCCGTAACACCTCTGGTGTTTTGCGCGGTGATGGCCGTGATCACGCTGGCACCATAGACCCCAAGGGCCGAAAACGTCTTCAGATCCGCCTGGATACCGGCACCGCCACCGGAATCTGAGCCTGCGATGGTAACGGCGATAGCGGTCATGCCTGGCTCCGCTGAAATGTGGAAGCGGGTCCAAATATGGCAAACGCGCTCACAAGCCAGGCACTTTGGCACGCGCCCATTCCCGAGCGTGTTCCAGCTACCAGCGAGGAAACCGAATGATCGAGCACGCGCGCCGGTCGGCTCATCCCCCGGAATTCTACGTCGCCATATTCTAAACTATGTGCAGGCACCAACGATCTCCCGAAACCAAAATCACGGAGATCCGGATGAACGGCGAAGACGCGGGAGTGCCAGAGAGGCCCTTGCCGTTCCTACGCCGGTATGATCCGGATCAGGTTCAAGGGTCTGGCTCACCGCCATCTCAGCACCGTCAGGTGCGCCCCTCGGCAGGCATGAATGCTATGGGAGCGCGGGAGGGGATGTCAATTGCTTGAGTTTAGCAGGCCCGTATGTAAGCCGGTTCGATGCGGGCGAAGGAGGCCCTTAAAGGATACAAACAGCAAAAGGCCCCTTTTGCCTCAAGAGCATAAGGAGCCTTCCGTCTGAGCGTTCGACTTCACAGACGCTGGTAGAGTAGCCACCTCAAGGCCGTTAAGGCAAGGGGATTTCGAACGCGAGCCTATGCAATCCCGGAGTGAATTGTTCGGCAGCACTACCGATTCACTCAGTGGCGGCGGGCCTTCCACGCATAACGGTAGATGTTAGGCGCCTCATCGCATCAATATCACCGCAATGCTTTGAGAATTGCACTTGCTCGGGCCAACGCCGCTTCGGCTGCGCACAGTTCGAGTGTGACAGACAGAATATCGCGGTGCGCCATTGCGATCACAACCTGCAACACTTCATCAGAGTGTCTGGCCAGCAGAATGAGGTGCCATCGGTCGGGGCCGCGATCGCCGGCTAGCCAATATCTCGTCGTTCGGCCACTCGCGCCTGTCCAGCGCATGATCGTCTTTATCGCACGGCCTCCCCCACCCAATTCATGACGCAGCGCCGCCGCAACGGCGGCAAAGTAATCGTCTTAGCGGCGCGCGCTGATGCTGGAACAATTGTGCCTGTATTCGGAACCATACTGCTCACCTCCCCGGTCTATACTCCGGCATTCTGACCTCAATTCACACGTGATATACCGGCACGTCATGGTTATCGGTTGGACTGAGAACAGCGACGAACAACCACCCTCGGACGAGCGACCCAAGGTTCGCGCGGCGATCTACGTTCGGATGTCGACCGAGCATCAGAAGTACTCGACCGACAACCAGATCGCCGCCATCGAGCGCTATGCCGCCAAGCATCGCTTCGAAATCGCGTGGACATACGCCGGCGAAGGAAAAAGCGCCAGATATCTTGGCAGAGTTCCAAAATATCTCGGAGCTTCGGAAGGCAACTTAGGAAACCGGTCCCTGCATGTTGCTGAACGGCTGCGGGAAATTTCTGACCGCAATGTTCTATTTAGCTGTCCGCTTAGTGCACTGGTTCTCTCGCTTGATGCAAGCTATCTCCGCCGTCGAGCATTCGGCAACGCCGTTGACGACCGCGCAATGCGAGCACTGATCGGTGAACTCCAGGCAATCCGGATTGGCCTTGATGAAGTCCTGCAGACTAACATTCTCAGTCTGTCGCGGCTCAGGAACGATATCTGCAACGGGCATATCCGCCGCGTAAGCGCTCGCCATTCCCGCCATGGCAATCGCGAGGCAAACCGCGTCACGGAAGCTGAAATGGCTCATCCATTTGGTCCTCCTGAAGGCAGTTACGGAAAAGGCCGTTAAACGGCTCTCCGTCCGGACTTGCGCAATTGCAGAGAGTGCCGCCCCAGCGCCTGCCGCGCAAGCGACTTTCCGCCGCGCTCACCCCAGTTCGTTCCGGATCGCCCGCATGAAGACCCTAGCGCCGATACCGATTAGCCCGTCCGGGAAATCATAGTCCGGATTGTGCAGCCGCGCGTGGCTTTCGCCGGCGCCGAGGAAGAACATCGCCGAAGGCGCAACGCGCCCGAACAAGCCGAAATCCTCCGAACCCTTCATAGGCAACACGCCCTCGCCGCGATCGTGGCTGACGCCCTCCTCATTCATGGCACGTTCGAGCGCGATCACCGCGACTTCCGCATTGCTGCACTGGTGAAACACGTCCTCATAGCCAATCGTGACCTTCAGCCCCGCAGCCTCCACCTCGCTCGCCACTAGCGCCTCGGCACGGGCAACCAGATCGGCCATCCGCCCGTCGGTGAGCGTCCGGAGCGTCGCCCAGATCTCGGCATAACCAGGGCTTATCCCGAAGGCCGCCTCGCCGAGCCGTGCATGCGTCACCGTGACGAGCGAGTAATTCTCGTTGAGCGGCCCGTTGTTGCCGAGCGCCGTCAGGCCCGAAAGCAGAGCGGCCATCGCAAAGGTCGGGGCAACGCCGTCTTCCGGTGTCGAGGCATGCGCCGTCTTGCCGGAGAGCGAAATCCGCATGCCGCGCGAGGCGCAGTTGACAGGGCCGGCGCGCAGCGCCGCATGGCCGACGCTTAATCCTGGAAAATTGTGCAGCGAGAACACGAGGTCCGGCTTGATCGCCGCAAATTTCGGATCGGCGAGCACGGCGGCGGCACCAGCACCGTTTTCCTCAGCCGGCTGAAACATCAGGATCGCACGCCCCTTAATCGGCCGCTCGCGCCCCAATCCCTTGGCCAGCGCCATCAGGATCGTCATGTGCCCGTCATGGCCGCAGAGATGCCCTTTGCCCGTGATCTCCGAGCGATGTCCGATCTCCGAAATCTCCTCGATCGGCAGCCCGTCCAGCTCGGCCCGCACCATGATGGTTGGCCCCGGCTCCCGGCCTTCATAGATCGCCGCCACCCCATGCCCGCCAAGACCTGTCATCACCACATCCGGCTTCGTAACAGCCAACGCCGCAACGATCGTTTCCGCCGTCTCCCGCTCCTCGCCTGAGACCTCCGGTCGCCGGTGCAGTTCGCGTCGAAACGCCACGAGCGCCTGAAGTTCACGGTCAATCAGAAACATTATGGTACTCCACGAAAATCTCCGCGCTCTCACCACGCCCCCGCATCATGGAGCCGAATCACGGCTCTCTCCATCAGCCTGGACGTGTCCGAAGCCTCACGTTACACCACCTCAACACTTTAATGGAAAGCCTAAAGCAGCGAGCGATACCAGCCATATGATCGCGAACCGATTTGATGCCACGGCCTCATTGATCCTTTAGCATGACCAGCGACGGACCGACCGAGCTATTGAAAACAGAGACGCGATAGCTTGTTGCCCTTTCCGGCCCTGATTTGTGAGAAACGCCATATCCGTTCACCACGCGCGTTTCGTCATCTGGGCGACAACCCTTGGCTCCTGGTTTGCCGTAAAGACGCTGCCTGCTTCAACGCGACGGACACTCGTTCATGGGCAGCAACTTGTTGTATTGTCCGCAACAGACTCCAGACCGCCCGCAGATCTTCCCTTTGGGCCGCGGTCATCCCGGCTGCGACCTCTTTGAAAACCGCTCCATTGGCATCCCTCGCCGCGATTGCGAGAAAAGTGCGCTCACCAAACCTCTCGGTCACGGCCGTCGAGAACCGTTCAAGCTCGGCCCTCACCTTGCTGTCGGCATGCACAACGTGGAGAGCACTTTGCACATCCTTGCGGCCAATCGCGTCTCGTGCCTCCGTCAGAACCTGCCTCGCCTGTGATGAAATCGCCGGGATGTCGATCGCGAGCTTCGTTCGCAGTTTCTGCTCCTCCGCTCGGTATTTCTCCTCTGCTTGGTGGCGAAGCCGAATGTAGAGCGCGAGGTTCCGTGAAAGTGCGGGCAGGTTCGCAAGCGCGCGCTCGCGGTCCTGTTTGTCAGTTCGCCAAGCAAGTACTCCACTCTTTCCGTTGAGGGCACCAAACGTCTCGGGACTACGTGCAATCTTGGCAAGAGTTGCGCCGGCCACGTCTTCGTTCTTGAGCATGGCCTCGACATCAATCGCATGGAAGGCCATCTGCGGATCAGCATAGACAAGGCGAAAACGCAAACTCACGTCCTCCCATTGGCGCTTCAGACTCTCATCGGCCGCAAGCCTCTCCTCGATAGTCTCCGCAAAGGTCCTAGAAAAGGTTTTGATCCCGGCTAGCATCGGAACTTCGTCGTTGCCTGCGTCGGATTGCTTCATTTGCGCGGCTGCGGTGGCTAGCCAGAAGCGTTGGCCGATCGTCGTCAACCTCTGAACAAGGTCGCTGAGCCGCTGCTTCTGTCGGACAGTCCATTCGATACGATCACGAACGAGCGTTCGTGCCACTGCCATCAAATGCAAACCTCGTAACTCGGCGAAGCGCAGGGCATGCCGGTAGAGGGAACGATCTGTATAGTCGAGCGTTGATTCCTTTGCATTTGTGCGCGATAGCACTGAAACCAGCCCAGCAGCATTTTCAAACGAGCGTCGTCCATAGTAGACCGCCAGTTCTTCGCGGTGTCGCGTCATACCGACATAAGTGAGATGTCGATCGAGTGAGAGGGAAGCTAGTAACTTCACACTATCGACCGTGGCACCTTGGCTTTTGTGTATCGTGGTAGCGTAACCAAGATCTACGTTCGGGTATATTCGGCTCTCGATGGTCACAGGGCGGCGATAGCCAGGCTCACCGACCTCCACAACGATCCGATTAAGGCGAGCTTCGAGTACACGCCCGATCATTCCGTTTTTGACGTTTAGTATCCCGTCGTTTTTCAAGAAGACAATTTGGTCGCCCGCCGCGAAGTGGCGAACGCCCTCTTGCGTCGCAAACGGAAGCCCTTTTCCAACCACACCGCGCTCGACAAGTTTGGCACGGGCCTTCTCGTTCAATGTCCGAACGTCGCGACGCAAGTGCGCGAGGATCAACGAGGTCTTTGTTGGATTGTGGTCTCTATCCCAATCGGCGATCAGCGCTTCCACTGCTTCGGCTTTCAGCCCGGTACTGACGATTCTGTCGTGAGCTTCGTAGGCCCGGACCGCATCCCCGACTTGTCCGCGAGCGAGAGCCAGTGACGCCGTTCGCATCCAGTCTTGGCGTTGGCGGTATATAGTATCTAGTTCGGAGTAACCGATGCGCTCCACAATGGCGCGGAATGGCGCACCCGCCTCGATTGGCTGGAGCTGATCCGGGTCGCCAACCAACACGAGCTTCGCGCCCTCCTTCGCGACAGTCTCGATCAGGGACGCCATCTGCCGCGACGAGACCATGCCTGCCTCATCAAGAATGAAAACTGTCTTGTTGTTGAGGGTAGCGTTTCCCTCGGCCCAACGCCGCTCCCAAGAAGAAAGTGTTGCGGCGCAAATCCCCGCCTCCTTCTCCAATCCCTCTGCAGCCTTGCCCGCCAACGCACCACCGACCACTTGATACCCGGCTGCCGTCCAAATTTCGCGTGCAACTTTCATCATTGTGGTCTTGCCGGCGCCGGCACGACCGACAACCGCAGTAAGTCGGCCCTCACCCGTAACATTCGCGATGGCCGCCTGTTGCTCTGTGGACAGGCGCGACACGGACATAGCACGCGTCAGCTCTTTCCGGATGCCGTGGGTTGATTGACGCGCCAACCAAGCAGCCCGTTTGGCCATTTCGGCTTCCAGACGGATCAGTTTCCGCGTGGTGTATTTGGCTGGAAAACGAGCGCCGGTCATTAAGTCAATACGCTCGCGATCGATACGCAAGATCTCCGGAGATTGGAGGATACGTGCCATGAGTTGGGCGAACACCCTCTCATCGTCGGTATATCGATGAAGCACTTTGGCGATGTCGCGTTCGTCGAAGACACTTTTTTGGCTGGCAATGAGGTCAATCGCTATTTCCGGCCGGCGTTGAATGCGGCGGGTATTCCTGGCACGCAGCTCCGCTTGCAACTCAATCGACTTCGGTTTTCGGAAAACCGGTGTCTTTTCGCGCTCTATTCTCCGCTCAATAGCCTTCGTTTCAGCGCTAAAGCGGATGATTGGCTCAAGGTCGATGCCCTGCCGCTCGAATGATCTCCCATCAATCCGGAGATCGAGACCAGCAAGCGCCAAATGACGGTTTTGGCAGGCGAACCAACCGTCACGAAAGGCATTGAATTCCGCAAGTCCGCCAACCCAATTTCGGTAGACAATTCTGCCATTGGAGCTGCGCCGCGGCGTACCATCGGTTGAAACCACCTTTATTTTCTTCGATCCAAAGCCATAGACGGTGAGCGGCCGGAGCGTCATCATAAGATGTGCATGAGGATTTCCGGGAGTGTTGTGGTAGGCCCAATCAGCCACCATGCCGTTCCCTAGGACATGTTGCTCGACGAACTCGCGCACCAATGCAATGTTCTGATCGCTCGTAAGTTCGATTGGAAGTGCAAGTGTCACATCCTTAGCAAGCTGGGCGTCCAGTCTCTCTTCGAAATTCTCCACGCGGTTCCAGAATGCTTCGGATGCTCGTGCGGCCGAGGGATCAGCCGCAATCAACCGCAACCACTCCGGCGCATCGACGGGAATGGCAAATTCCTCGTACAAAAGATCACGCTTCTCAGAATAGTTCGCCGTAGTGGCTTCACGCTCGAAGTACATCTTAGCCCGATGCTTATAAGCAGCGGAAAGAACGGCGCTTCGTCCTTTTCCACGACTAATAACGTTCACGTCAAAATGGGGGCTGACCATAATATTTGCTCCCGGCTCGGTTCGAATTTCCGCCGATTCCGGGGGGGGCGCCATCCGGCCATGTAAGAAGCGGAGCCTTAGGCGCATGTCTGGCCTTGCCGGGCGCTTCCCGGAAATGCCAATGAAGGTCTGTGTTCCATGCCCATTGCGAAAGGGACAAAAGTGCTCCCCAATTTGCGAGGTGAGCGCTTTGGCGGTTCAACGGTCTGGCATAGGCCCAAGTATTGCGGCTGCAGCCGCTGAAACTAGGCGTCGCAAATCCCGCCCATGTCGCGCTAGTTCACAATCAAACGAGAATGCATGTCGACGAGGTGAGAGACCGCATGCCGCGCGGTTATGCGCAAGCGAGGGCGTCGAAAGGAACCGTGGCCTATCTTATCTGCCCGGCCGCGCCAGCGACCGGGCAATATCGATGATGTCATCGCGAGACGCGGTCGGATCTTCCTTGTTCCAGGCAACACCAAGCCCAATTTTCAGATCGACGCCACGCACGGGCCTGAGTTCGAAATTGCGGTTAGGCAGATCCTTCGTCCATTCCGGCGCAAAGCCGATGCCAAGGCCGGCCGAAACCAGCGACACCAGCGAGAAGGTATCGTCGCAGCTATAGGCGATATTGTCGGTCAGCCCATGGGTCTCGAACATCTCGGCGAAGTAACGCTCCGAGTAGGAAAGGTTCTGACGGGAAAAGGCGATGATCTTCTCTCCCCGCAGATCCTCGATGTCGATCTCGCTTCGAAGTGCAAGCGCGCTCGTCTTTTCGACCGCCAGCAGATAGCGCTCATGCGCGATCGAAAAGAAGCGCAAGGAGCCGATGTTTTCGACTGGTCGGATGAAGCCGAGATTGATCTGGCCGTTTTCCAGTCCACGGATGATGTCGCTGGTCGAACCACTCCTCACATGCAGGGCGACATC
Organism: Ensifer sp. Root278; assembly: GCF_001429285.1. Lineage (GTDB taxonomy): Bacteria > Pseudomonadota > Alphaproteobacteria > Rhizobiales > Rhizobiaceae > Ensifer. Next base: position 12,800 of record NZ_LMJJ01000008.1, on the reverse strand, counting down.
CGGAAACTTCCGACCGATACGCGAAAGAAACGCCGGCAGCACGCCTATGGTCGCCGGATAGACCGTTCCGATCTTGATCGTCCGCGCCGCCTTGCCGGCGACCGAGCGCGCCACCTCCATCGACAGCCCGACATCGCCAATGATCCGAACCGCCCGATCGTAGAACACCTCCCCTGCCCGCGTCAGTTCGACCCGCCGCGTCGACCGTTCAAGCAGCCGCACACCGAGCTCCTTCTCCAGCGCCTGGATGTGCGAACTCAGCGCCGGCTGGGCAATGCACATCCGAACGGCCGCCCGATGAAAATGCAGTTCCTCTGCCACCGCAACGAAGTAGGAAAGTTGACGTAGTTCCATGTCAGGGTGTGCTCCCATGCCGCTCCTCCCGCCAGGAATGACGGGCCGCTTACAATTATAGCTACATATTGTTCTTATATCACTACAAATTGTTCGTGGCCAGACGCGTGTCTCTAGGGAACAGGATGTACCTATGGATATCCTGGCGAAACGATTGCAGGAACGCGCCCGGCAATTGGGTATTTCGAACTCCGAAGCTGCGCGGTGGGCGGGGCTCGATGAACGTCGTTATGCGCACTACGCCGCGGGCCGGAGGGAACCAGACCTAGCAACCCTTGTGAAAATAGCAGCCGTTTTGGGGACTTCGCCGAACTGGTTGTTAGGGGTGAACCTAAATACCGTACTCGACCAGCATGTTACGGCCATGGTCGAACGCTTCGCAAATGCCGCCAACGGGATGACCAAGCAAGAGATTGAACTCTGCGTCATTCAGGCTGAAGCCATTGTCGCCGCAAAGGCGCGCCGCTAATTCACCCCAGCCGACACAACAAGGCATCCTAAAACACAAGGGTCCGCCCTTTTCGAAGGTGGCGACACTGTCGCGTCCCCCTCGCGGGCTCGCGCTGTGCCTTGCTAGGACCTAAAGATAGCTTCCTGCCCCTCACCCCAGTTTGTGACACCCGGCCGAAGAGTCGCCTCGGAGCCCTCCATCTGCCGCACGCCTTCGCCCTTGTCGTGGCTGGCGCTGTCCTCGTCCACGGCGCGCTCAAGCGCGGTCGCGCCCACGTCCAAATTGCCGCACTGGTGGAACATATCCTCGCAACTCAGCCCGGCAGCACCGACCTCCTTCGTAACAGGCGCTTCAACGCGGGTAACAAAATCGGCCATGCGTTCGTCGGTGAGCGTCCAGAGCGTCGCCTAGGTCTTGGCATACATAGCCGGGAGTGATGCCGAACGCTGCCTCGCCGAGCCGCGTATGCGTCACCATAAAAGGCGTATAATCCTCGCCACGCGGCCCCCGCACCGTACCCCTCCGCCGGCTGAAACATCTGGACCGCCCGACCCGCCTTTTGCAGCAGCTGGTATGGAATGCTGCCTTGGCCATTTGGAACGGGGCAGCAAGATCGCTACTAGTCGCAACGCCAAATCCGCGTTGATCCTCAATTGTAGGGCTTCAGAGTTCGTTGTTCCGCCCGGGAACGCGGATTGCGTCGGGTCACATCAAAAATTTGAAGGGTGACGTTTTTTCTGCCTAAAAGAAAGTCGGCGGGAAACTATGGAAACATGGGATCATACGACCGAAATTGGCGTGCGGCGGCGATAGGTATCAAATGTAACACATTCTGCTCGACAAATTTGGGCGTGGGCTTGACACGATTACCAAGGTCACGGCAAAGGCACTTCGAGTGTGCGTCGCACATTAGTTTGCTTTCTCAAAACAGCACAATTCTCCGCGGATGAGGCCATAGAACCAAGTTCGGCTTAATCACTGGAACAGCGGGAGAGCATCTGCAAGGAGGTCGAGGTGTCGTTTTTCGCGGTGATGCGACGAGTAGCGCGTATTTTATCGCCAGCGAAGGCCTATAAAAGCCCTATTGAACGGCGTGTCGCTCATCTTGAGCGACTGACAGCATACAAACCGTCCGGTGGCAGCCCCCCCATAGCGAGCACCAATTTGTCTCGGCTCCGCATAACTTGGGTGATCCCCGATTTCACACCCGGCGCCGGAGGTCACATGACCATTTTTCGTATAGCGAGCCACCTCGAGCGCTTTGGTCATGAGGTACGTTTTCTCGTCCAGAACCCGACCATCCACAAGTCTGGAGCCGCGGCATTGGCGACAATTAACGAGTATTTCCAGCCGTTTTCGGGGACTGTCGAGTTATTCGCGGATTGTACCCCCGACGCAATCGGGGACGCCTTGATCGCAACAGATCGCTTTACATGCTATCCTGTGAACGCGATGCAAGGTTTCACGCGTAAATTCTACTTTGTTCAAGACTATGAAACGGCTTTCTATCCGGCAGGTGCTGAAGCACTCTTGACGGAAGCAACCTACTACTACGATTTCGATTGTCTTTGCGCCGGCGATTGGCTTCACCGGCGCATGAAAGACCAGTTCGGCAGATGGTCGATGTCTTGGCCGTTGGCGTATGACGCAGAAATCTACCGTCCCGGCGCAGGTCTGCCTAAGCGCCATCGGAACCGCATCGCGCTTTATGCGCGCTACGTGACACCCCGTCGTGCGGTCGAACTCGCGTTGATGGCTCTTGCTGTACTTCAAAAGCAAGGCGTAGACTTCGAAGTCGACTTCTTTGGTTGGAAGCTAGGTAGACTCAACGTCGACTTCCCATACCGAGATCATGGCGTCCTCACGAGCGACGAGTTAGCGCGCCTCTATCAGACGGCCACGATCGGCGTGGTCTTCTCTGCAACAAATCACTCACTCGTTAACAAAGAGATGATGGCATGCGGATTGCCAGTCATTGATCTCGATTTAGATAGCGTCAGATCTATCTTCCCCGACAATGCGATGGCATTCGCTCTCCCGACACCGGAAGGGATTGCCGGACAAATTAAGCGGCTTCTTGAGGAGCCACAGGAACGCGACCGGTTAAGCCGGGAAGGTCTCGCATACGTTAACAATTTTTCTTGGGAGAGGTCTGCGCGTCTGGTTGAAGCCGCGATTAAAGATCGCGTTGCCTACGCCCTTCAACAAGGAGGCGGTGATGGCTAAGCATCGTTGCGCAATAGTGATTCCGGCCAAGAACGCGATGGCGACTCTGCCTAAAGTAGTAGAGAAAGCGCTCGCGCAGCAAGTGCCCTGGTCCTATGAGATCATTGTGATCGACTCTGGTTCGAGTGATGGGACGAAAGAGTATCTTCGTGGCCAATCTCGCATCCGGCTTATTGAAATCGAGCCGCAAGAATTTGGCCATGGAAAAACCAGAAATCTTGGCATCGCCGCCGCTGATGCAGACTTGGTGGCATTTCTTACACACGATGCCGAACCCCTCAATGCAACCTGGCTTCACAACCTAGTGGCGGCATTAGAGCAGAGTCCGGATATTGCCGGGGCATTTGGACGTCACGTTGCCTATGAGACCGCGTCGCCTTTTACTAAAAGAGACTTGGAGCTACATTTCCAGAGCATTCTGCAACACCCTCTCATCGTTTACCGTGACCTTGAAGCACTACGATACGAAACGGACGAAGGTTGGCGGCAATTGTTGCACTTTTATTCTGACAACAACTCAATAATGCGCAAGTCGGTTTGGAACGAGTTTCCCTATCCTGACGTTGAATTTGCTGAGGACCAGCTTTGGGCGCAGAATATTATTGAAGCCGGTTACAAGAAGGCGTACGCACACGATGCCATTGTTTTCCATTCTCATGACTACAGTTACTCTGAACAGCTACGCAGGGCATTCGACGAGTCTCGCAATTTCCATAAGTACTTCGGCTATAAACTTTCCCCGAGCCCCATTGAAGCGCTTGCGAAGATGGTCAAGTTCTCACTTGAAGCATTTAGACAAGAGGTCGATGAACGTTTTGGCGTCGTAACGGTCGGCGATCGCTTACGGCGAGCCGGCCAGCGCGTTGCTCTTGTTGCCGGTCACTGTCTAGGCGCGAACCACGAAAAGCTACCGAAATCACTCTCAACTCAATTGTCGCTTGATGGACGGTTGTTTCGAACTTAACAGCGAACGCCTTTCCGGTCGCTGATTTCGTTGCTACACGACGACCATAATTATGCACCATCATTTGGATTGGATGCTGCCCGACGTCGAAGGCGGCATCACCTGGGAACCAATGATACGCATCGGCAGCAGCCAGCACCTGATGGAAAAACGCGCCAGCACTTCGAGTGCCATGTTAAAGCCGTATCTATCCATGATAGCAGCTCGGTGCTAAAAGGTGCGCTTGTTTTTGATCCGTGATTCAATGACGCAGTAAGCCTCCTAAAACGGTGATCGGGTCGATCTCCTGAGAGAGGTCGCCTAAGATGCGGCGTCTGTAAAGGACCTTCCAGACAGTTTAACAGGGAAAAGAATGAACCTGAAAGTTGACTATGCCGTTCAGGAGTCTGTCACGACGGCAAAGGATGACCCAGATGATGCATTTGGCTTGGCAAAGTCAGGCGCGACATCCAAGTTCCTAAGTATTATTTTTGATAAAAAAAACTCATTGATTGCGTTTGTTTTTTTTCCAAGCGCAATAATAGCCGCCTATTGTTTTTTAGTTGCGAGCGGACAGTATATTTCCGAGACACGTATGATTGTACGTACAATTGGGGTTAGTGAACAATTTGATTCCTCGGAAACGCGAGAAGGTCGGTCCATCATCGGCGGGGATTCTCTTACACAGGACTCGTATATTGTTGCAAATTACCTAAAATCTCCTCAGGTCGTAAGGCTACTCGATGAGCAAATCGGATTGCGCAACTTCTTTTTGAAAGATTCAATCGACACACTTTCGCGGCTTGGCAAGGAAGCGTCGTTTGAGCAACTGTATAGGTACTGGCTTCGCCACGTAGACACATACGTCGATGGGCCTTCGGGCATTATAATTTTCACAGTTCGTGCCTTTTCACCGGAGGATACAGTCACAATATCGACAGCGGCGTTGGCCTCAGCAGACCAAATGATTGACAAGATTTCCGAGAAGGCGAAACGGGACTTGGTCACGCGTGGTGAGGGCGACGTTGTGAAGAGCCTAGAGGCATACCGAAAGGCACTCGACGACCTTCGGGACTATCAAAACAAGACAGGGATTCTTGACCCCATCTCATCAGCGAAGATGTTAAGTACAATTATTGCGAAATTGACTGAGGAGAAGCTCGGTCTGACGGTCGCTTTGAAATCCTTGGAAGCAGCAAAAGCGGATGACACGGCACGCGGCCGCCAACTGCGGAGATCTATTCAGGCCTTAGATGAACAGATCTCTTTGCGGCAGAACAGTCTCGCTGGTAAAAACTCGACAAACGCACCCCAGTTGTCCAGTAGCTTGACAGAGTTCTCACGCTTAGAGACCCGCAGAATAGTGACTCAAGCGCTGTATGAAGCTACGGTTCGAAATCTAGACACGGCAAAGTCGGCTGCACTGAAACGAACAACATTCATGGCGGTCTTTTCGAATTCGCAAGTGCCAGAAGAGTCCGAGTACCCAGATCGCATCTCCGAATGGTTGATTTTAACTGCCGGGCTTTTCACGCTTTGGGTCACCGCTACCTTGGTATGGATGTCCATCGAGGATCACCGCGTTTAACGACATGATTACGCTCGATAATGTGACGAAATTTTATAGAACCGCCGCGCATCGTCGCTATATCCTGCGCAACCAATCCGTGCACTTCAGTGCCGGACAGTCCTACGGACTCTTGGGGGTGAATGGAGCAGGAAAGTCTACAACAATGCGCCTGATTTCCGGCGCGGAGCTTCCCAACAAAGGACGTGTTCACCGTCAAGTGCGTGTGTCATGGCCACTTGGTTTCGCAAATGGCCTGAACAACCAACTGAGCGGAAAAGAGAACCTCAAGTTTGTCGCGCGGGCTTATGGTGAAGATCACAACCGCGTTCTTAGGTTTGTGGCAGAGTTTGCAGAAATCGGCAGCTATATCAATGAACCGTTGCGGACCTACTCATCGGGGATGATGTCCCGTTTTGCATTTGGCCTTTCGATGGCCATTGAATTTGATTGTTATTTGGTCGACGAAATCACAGCAGTTGGCGACGCCAATTTCCAAAGACGGTGCCGGGACGCCTTTAGAGCCCGGCGCGCCAAATCTGACGTCATCATGATCTCGCATGACATGACTACAATCAAAGACTACTGCGACGTCGCAATCGTATTGATTGACGGTCATTTGGTCCAATTCAATGATGTTGAGGAAGGCATAGCGACGTATATGCGCCTAAATCGCTAGCGGCACGTACCGGCGCGGAGAAAAACGTGAAAGACGAAAACCAGCTTATCGTGAAATCAGAAGTGGCTAGCGTGATTGGTCGCAGCCAAAGGATGGCTGCGGCCTTAAGTGCTTATGCCCGCGCGCTGACATTCGAAAACAGGAGCCGGCGCAATCTCTACCGCTTAGCTGGGCTAGCCCCGCGTGCGCGCGACCGAGTGTTTACCGTCCTTCTCGCCGCAATCTTCGCCGGGACATTCGTTCTCCCTATGATCGGGGGGCTCGGCTACTACGCCTTCATGGTGAGCCCGGGATACGTATCTGAGGTACGCTTCATTGTACGCTCGTCCGCCCCAATTTTGTCCCGAGATCGGTACTCAACTAGCACCGTTGAGCCTAAAGCAAAAATTGTCCAGGATACTGCCGTCTTGCTTAACTACCTGGGCAGTCCCTCAATAATACAAGATCTCCAAAAGAATATTGATCTGAAAGAAGTGTTCGGTCGCGCCAACATCGACGTGTTCTCAGGCCTCGCATCTGACGCCACCCAAGATGAGACATTAGAATACTGGAAGGATCGTTATTCGGCATCAGTGAACCCGAAGAGCGGTATCGTCGAATTGGAGGTGACGGCTTTCGCTCCCGACGAGGCACAAAGACTCGTGGAACTCGTACTGCGGCTTTCCGAGGTCCAGATCAATAAACTTAGTTCCGGTATGTGGAATGACCTTCTTGTGTCCGCACAACAGGACGTGGAAACGGCCACAACTGAAGTTGCAGCTCTGAGAGGAAAACTCAGAGATACTCAAAATCTCACGGGCGTTTTTGACATAGATCTCTCGGCCGAGAGTATATTAACAACCCTGACGAGCGTAGAGTCCGACATCGCACAACTGAGAAGCCGCCGCGAAGCATTGAGCCTTAGCCTCGACAAAGAAGCACCGCAGTTGGCCGACATGGACCGAAGGCTCGCGGCACTTGAAGAGCAGGCGCGAGAACTCGGGGCGAAGGCTGCGGGCACATCAACTGAAACGTCCGGAAATCTTGCAGATTACTCTAGCGTTTTCGATAAATTAAAACTCGAACTAAAGATCGCGCAGAACAAACTAGAATCTGCAATAAGGGAGCTAGAGAAAGTCAAATTGGTTAGCTCCTTGCAACTGATTTATGTAGATAATTTTACTGATCCGACGTTGCCCGATAAAAGTACCTCACCAAATGTTCCCTTGGCGTTATTTTTGTGGTTTCTGCTTTGGGCGGCGATTTGCGCCAGTGCATGCGGTGCAGTCTTAACAATTCGCAACAAGTTGGACTAATCGGTCGAGCGCAGCGTCGTAGGGACCCTGTTTCTTCTTTTGTCTAGACGGGTCGGAAGGTGTCTCACACATTTGCAATGTCATAACCTCGGATTGGAAAGAATCGATGCACACGCAGCTAGCGCGCCAAGTGAGACCGCGTGCCCGGAGCCACCCGCAACTCGCTTGTCTGCGCTGTGCAATTGATATAAACGCAGCTACACGGACCACACAGCGCAACTAAATGAATTTTAGCGTTCATCAAGACACCGGAGCCGAGATCCACGGCTATCTCGTGCCGGACGGCTTTTCGACGAAACCCAAAGTAGTCGTGAGGATCAACGGGTCTGTCGAGGCGATTGAAATAGCTTGCTGGCTTTATGTTGAGGGCGCATATGCCCAGGGGCTGCACGAGACTGGCAATGTGGCGTTTGTGCTGAACGAGCAAAACGTGCCTGGGATCAGCTCTGCTCCATCAGTAGAGATTTCAGACCCAGAAACAGGTTTGGTTTTCTACCGCCGTGCGTCTCCGGAGAACATCTCAAAGAAAGTCCTTCGCGTGGAGACGTCCTACGTACCACACAGCGAAATAGACTTAAGTCTAAAGCATCATTTTCAATTCTTCGAGCACCGCGTGGAACGGTATGGATTTGAGACTGTCCGCCAGATGCTGGAGATTCTTCACCAACCGTCGATCTACATCGCGGGCAGAATCCTACTAAAAAACTTTCGAGTCTACATCGACTACAACATCGACGTGACTATGATTGGCCTGCGCGACCCATTCTACGAACTCGCGTTGCGTCTCATTATATTTAGCCGGTACAGCCAACATAAATTTGCATTTGTGCCGGAACGGGACAGCACCATCTTCGCGCCAGTCATCGGGTACTTCAATGGCCTCGACACGCGTGACGAATCGGCTGTGCGCCGCGCAATCCGTCAGGCACCGAAGGACGCCATCGGCGTTCTTTCATCACCCTTCACGCAGCAACTGGTAGCGTCGAATCCCTCGGAACCCGCGCGTCTGGACTCTGTCGTCAGCGCGCTCGATACATTATCTCAATTCACGCTCTTCGATTCCGGCCAAGACGACAGCACTTATGCCCGGAACATTGCCGAATTACTCGGCCTGCCAGAGGGTGCGGTGCGGATGAAACTCCAACTCGAGGCAGTACACCAATTAGCTGATATTCTGAGAGAAATTAGCACAGCCGCCCATTTGCTGGAGTCGGATCTGATCCTCTTTCATTTCATTCAAAAAGCCCAATTCCGTGCACTACGCAGTGTTTGAGTTCACTTCGAAGGCAGGACGTGCTATGCGGCTGTCGAATTGCACCGCACGTTTGAGAGTCAAGTATGTTCTTCAATAGCCTTAAAAACCTTGTGAAAAGGAATAGCTTACTTTGGGGCGAGGACGTCGCCGAAGCTTACCACGGCGCGGCGGCCCGCGACATGCAAGTGCATTGGGACCAATTTATCGAACCCGCAAGAACACGCCACCCGATCGACTACAGCCACGTGATTGACTTCGCATGTGGGTATGGTCGCAATACAGACTTCTTATTGGCTTGGGCCGAAAAGGTCACCATGGTAGACGTCAACAAGCACAACATTGATTACTGCAAGAAAAAATACGTTAACAATCCGAGAGTTTCCATAAAGGAATGTAATGGATATGACCTCCGCGATATTCCGGATAAATTTTGTACGTTCGTGTATACTTTTGACAGCATGGTGCATTTCCCACCAAAGATCGTAAAGGCATACCTTCCGGAGTTTTTTAGGGTGTTGAAGCCGGGCGGCTATGCTTTAGTTCATCATTCAAACTACACTGCCGGCGGCTCTGGTGCGAACTTTAGAAATAGCCCACACTGGCGAAATTATATGTCTGCGGAAATCTTTTCGAATATTTCCAAAGCTGTGGGCTTCATCATAGCTGACCAAACTGTGCATTGTTGGGGCGATGTTTCCGACCTCGATTGTGTAACCGTTTTGAAAAAACCGTAGCTCGTTCGTAAGCGGTGACGTGAGGCCGTTACTTCTTGAAGTTCCAGGGCATCAATGCGTCGATATGGCTCGCTTGCCAACCGGCCGCGATGCGCTCGAGCGTCTGCGTCAACCACGCCAGTGTGTCAATCAGCGTCCAAAATTCACCCCTTATCGGCATCCAATTTTGACCCCCCTGGTGGTGTAGATCAGCGCTTGGCCTGCTCGGCGCTGGCCGGGGTTGCAGAGGGTAGGCCAAGTGCGGATGGTGGGTGTCTTCGACTGTAAGCGCCCGATTGGCACCGCCTGCCGAATAGCGGCTTGATGGCCTAAGACACGTCGCTAACGACGTCGTTAGCTGCGGATTTCGGATTAACGGGACAGCGATTCCGGTAAATCCCGGACAGTCGTTTCACTAAATCGCGGACAGTCTCGCGGGATCGACCTTCGTTCGCCTGTGACCTGAGACCCTGATCTTCCTCCAAATTTTGGTAGAGTCCGTCACAACGAGGAGACGGGCATGAAGTGACCTGCCACCGAAGTTTCATCCGGCGGCGATTAGAGTCTCGGCGGGTTTGAATACGCCAAATGGCGCGGCGGGAGCAACCGGCGGAAACGCGAAGCTTTCATCTTGCGCAGCGTTGGAGCCGGTTGCGGCGATGATCCCGGCGTATCCTGCCGGGGTTTGGTATCCGAGCGACGAGTGTGGCCGGAAATGGTTATAGTCGGCAGCCCAGTCAGCAATGGCGCTGCGGGCATGATCGAGGCCGAAGAACAGGCTCTCGTTGAGCAACTCGTCGCGCATCCGACCGTTGAAACGTAAGCGACAAGGAGACCCCATCTGGCAGGGGTGATGGACGTCACGCTATGGCAGGCATCTGATTTCTCTGACTGTGAGGATCTATGTCTACGCCTACGGCTAGCCCTAGAATGATCCATATGATTGAGGCGGTAACGGATCGACTTGAGGGTTCTCCCCGCCAGTTGCGACGTTTCTGGTCTGACGAATTTAAGGTGGAGGCCGTTGAGGAGGCTTGCCGGCCTGGAGTGAATATCTCGGCGATCGCACGACGGATCGGGATTACGCCCTCTCAACTCTACCGGTGGCGGCGAGACCTTCTGAACGAGAGCGAGCCGGACCATGTGGCGTCGGCTGAAAGTGGACAGAGATCGATGATCGGGGTCAGCTCTGTCGTCGAGGTGGTCATCGGCGACGTTGTAATCCGGGCCGGTGCTGAGATCGACGAGGCGCATTTGCAGCGCGTTATCCGAGCGGTACGCTCGGCATGATCCCGTCAGGCGTGAAGGTCTTCCTTGCGAGCCATCCGATCGACTTCCGCAAGGGGCCGGACAGCCTGCTTTCGCTGGTGCGGGATGCTGGCAGTGATCCGTTCAACGGAGCGCTCTATGTCTTTCGGGCGAAACGAGCAGACCGGATCAAGATCGTATGGTGGGATGGCTCGGGCGTCTGCCTTTATGCCAAACGGCTAGAGAAAGCTCAGTTCTGCTGGCCACGTATCGGCCACAGCCGCGTCCAGCTGAATCATGCCCAGCTTCTGGCTTTGGTGGATGGTATGGACTGGAAGCGGGTGCGGTCGACGCCAGTCAAGCCTCCCGAGATTGTTGGGTAAAACCACTGCGGCGAAGTGAATCAGGTGCCTGAAACCGCGGGCGGATCACGGCAAAATATGCTCTGATCTGACCCATGACGCGACCCGAGATCGAGCTCCCGGATGATGTAGAGGCCCTGAAAGCTATGGTTCTCGCCATGGCCGAAAAGGCAGCCCGCGTCGAGGCTTTGGAAAAGCAGGTTGATGACCTCGAGGCCCGGAACGCTGACGCCGACGAACGCATCGAGCGGCTGACGCAAATCCTGAAGGCTTTTGATCGGGCCCGCTTTGGACGGCGTTCGGAAAAGCTGGCGTCCCCGGTCGATGACGAGCAGCATGCCTTTGTCTTCGAGGAGATCGAGACCGGCATTGCGGCGATAAAGGCCCAGGTCACGAAGGGCCGCGGGAATGCGGACGGCAAGCGTGCACCACGGCCACGCAAGGGCTTCGCGCCGCATCTTGAGCGCGTCGAGATCGTGATCGAGCCGGAAGAGTTGCCGGAGCATGCGGGCAAGCAGAAGATCCTGATCGGAGAAGACGTCTCCGAACGGCTCGATGTCGTCGCAGCCAGGTTCCGTGTTATCGTCACGCGTCGTCCCAAGTACGCCTTTAGGAACGAGGACGGCGTCATCCAGGCCGCGGCTCCCGCACACATCATCGAAGGCGGCATTCCAACAGAAGCACTTCTGGCCCAGATCGCGGTCTCCAAATATGCCGATGGCCTTCCGCTTTATCGCCAGGAAGCGATCTACGCGCGTGACAAGGTCGAACTTGACCGCAAGCTCATGGCCCAATGGATGGGCAAGTTGGGGTTCGAACTCGACATCCTTGCCGATTACATCCTGAACGAGATCAAGAAGGCGGAGCGGATCTTTGCCGATGAAACGACCTTGCCGACACTTGCGCCTGGGTCCGGGTCGGCAAAGACAGCATGGCTATGGGCTTACGCCAGGGATGACCGCACTTTCGGAGGCAGCGGTCCGCCGTTGGTGGCCTATCGCTTTGAAGACAGTCGAGCGACCGAGTGCGTCGCACGACATCTGAGCGGCTATCGCGGCATCCTGCAGGTTGACGGGTATGGTGCTTACAGCAAGCTTGTCCGCAAGGATGGAGGCAACGACGGCGTTGTCCTGGCTGGCTGCTGGTCACATAGCCGGCGGAAGTTCTACGAATTGCACGCGGCGAAGAGCTCGAAGGTCGCCACAGAGACGGTCGAGCGTATGGCGAGGCTCTGGGAAATCGAAGAAACCGTCCGCGGCCAAAGTCCCGAAGCTCGTGTCGCAGCGCGTCAGGAAAGTTCGGCGGCGATCGTCCGTGACCTCTTCACACTCTGGCAGGCAACTTTGCCGCGGGTGTCGGGAAAATCCAAACTCGCCGAAGCTCTCCGGTATGCCATATCGCGTCGCGACATATTCGAGCGCTTCCTGACCGAGGGCCGTGTCGAGCTCGACTCCAACATTGTCGAGCGAGCTATCAGACCCCAGGCCATCACCAGAAAAAATAGCCTCTTCGCTGGCAGCGACGGCGGCGGCAGGACCTGGGCTACGATCGCGACACTCCTGCAGACAGCAAAGATGAATGCCGTCGATCCGCAAGCCTGGCTTACCCAGACACTTGAGCGCCTCGCAAATGGATGGCCCAGCAGCGATATTGACGCGCTCATGCCGTGGAACTACGCCGCCTGAACGGCCCCGGCTTGTCGCTTAC
>NZ_LMJJ01000007.1 GCF_001429285.1 Ensifer sp. Root278 | reverse complement strand
GGGCTTTGATGTCGGGCTGGAGATGTCGGGAGCGGCACCGGCCTTCCGCGACATGATCGACAAGATGAACAATGGCGGCAAGATCGCCATCCTCGGCATTGCGCCGGCCGGCTTCGAGATCGACTGGAACAAGGTGATCTTCAAGATGCTCAACCTCAAGGGCATCTACGGTCGCGAGATGTTCGAGACCTGGTACAAGATGATCGCCTTCGTGCAGGGCGGCCTCGACCTTTCTCCCGTCATCACCCACCGCATCAGGATCGACGAATTCCGCGACGGCTTCGAGGCCATGCGCTCCGGCAATTCCGGCAAGGTGGTGATGGACTGGTAAGGCCAGAGGGGCCCGCACGAATTGCCTGGTCCCTGGAACGACCATAGATAGGCGATAGTCGGCATCTCCGCTCGCAGCGGGGGGCAGTGACGCTTTCATCCCGGGTTCGGAGGGCGCACTAAGATCTGCCGTCCGAAGCTAGCCTGGTCTTCTCGCGAACGCGAGAGAGGGCGGGCAAACCGCCCTCTCGTCTGCGCACTTTCGTCAGCGTTTGTGATGAACGCTTTGCAGGCCGTAGACCGGTGTCTGGATGCCTTCCAATCGTGCCTTCAGTTGCAGCGAGAGATACTGCGAGTAATGGCGCGACTGGTGCAGGTTGCCGCCGTGGAACCAAAGCGCCTCCTGTTGCGTCGGCTTCCACATGTTGCGCTGCTCGCCCTCCCAGGGGCCGGGGTCTTTCGGCGTATCGGAGCCGAGCCCCCAGACCTTGCCGATCCGGTCGGCGGTCTCCTGGTCGATGAGGTCCGCGACCCAGCCGTTCATCGAGCCGTAGCCCGTCGCATAGACGATGACGTCGGCCGGGATTTCTTTGCCGTCAGACAGTTTTACCGAGGTCTCGGTGATCTCCTCCACCTGTCCCGCGGCAAGCTTTACCTTGCCATCGATGATCAGCTGCGAAGCACCGATATCGATGTAGTAGCCGGATCCGCGGCGCAGGTACTTCATGAAAAGACCCGAGCCGTCCGCGCCCCAGTCCAGCTGGAAGCCGGCTTTCTCCAGCGCCGCGTAGAAGTCGGCGTCGCGTTCGCGCATCTTGTCGTAAAGTGGGATCTGGAACTCGTGCATGATCCGATAGGGCAGCGAGGCGAAGATGAGGTCGGCCTTGCCCGTCGTCACGCCATTTGCCAGCGCCTGTTCGGAATAGAGCCCGCCGAGGCCGATATCCATCAGCGTGTCGGACTTGACGATATGGGTCGTCGAGCGCTGGATCATCGTGACGTCGACGCCCGCTTCGTAAAGCGCGGCGCAGATGTCATGGGCCGAATTGTTCGAGCCGATCACGACAACCTTCTTGCCCCTGTAGCCATCCGGCCCCGGATGCTGCGAGGAATGATGCTGCTCGCCCTTGAAGCGCTCGCGGCCGTTGAAATCCGGGATGTTCGCCTTGCCGGACATGCCGGTTGCAAAGACGAGCTGTTTCGGCCGCAGCACCACTTCCTCGCCGTCGCGGTCGACCACGATCGTCCATTCATTCGTGACTTCGTCCCATTTGGCCGACTTGGCGGTGGAGCGTGTCCAGTAGTTCAGCTCCATCACCTTCGTATAGAATTCCAGCCAATCGCCGATCTTGTCCTTCGGCGCGAAGACCGGCCAGTTCTTCGGGAAATCGATGTAAGGCAGGTGGTCGTACCAGACGGGGTCATGCAGGCAGAGCGACTTGTAGCGCTTGCGCCAGCTGTCGCCTGGCCGATCGTTCTTTTCAAGGATGATGGTGGGCACGCCCAGTTGACGAAGCCGAGCGCCGAGTGCAATGCCGCCCTGTCCGCCGCCGATGATCACGACATAGGGCTGATTTTCATAACCGAGCGTGCGCTCCTCATGCTCGCGCTCCTCCTTCCAGGTCTTCGCGCCGATATTCTGGCCGTGCTTGGCGCCGAGCGGGCGGGTAAAGCCGGACTTTTCCTCGTGGCCCTTGAGTTCGGCAAGCGCCGTCAGCAGCGTCCAGATAAGGCCGTTCTTGATGCGCACGAGGCCATAGCCGCGCCCCGTCGCCGTCTCGAATGAGATCCAGCTTTCGAGCACGCCATCGGCCTCGGTCGCTTCCTCGCCAGCGGCGACGCGCCAATTGGAGGGCTTTGCGAAGGCGAGCTGCGCATCGAGCATGTCGCGCACCTGATCCCGGCCCTCGACCGTCTTGATGTTCCAGGTGAAGGCGACGAGGTCGCGCCAGTAGCATTCCTCGGCAAAGAGGTTGACCGCATCGTCTATGCGGCCGGTTTCGAGCGCGGCGCCGAAGGCATCAAGCAGCGCCTGGACGCGGGTGGTGGGGGTCTTCTCGAGCATCGTTTCTCCTCCTGCTCTATGATGAAGATGGGACGGCTCCTCAACCGCCCCGCAACGCGGACCGGCCTAACGCTTGAGGTCGATCAGTATTTTCAGATGGGTGCCGGCGGGATCGAGCAGCTTGTCGAACCCTGCCGAAACCGCCTCGCCGAGCGAGACATATTTGGTGACGATCTTCCGAGCCGGAATCTGGCCGCTCGCGATCAGGCGTGCGACACGCGGCCAGTAGTGGGTCGGGTAGGCCCAGGAACCGCGGATATCGATGTCCTTGAAGGTCACGTCGAACCAGTTCAACGGGCTTTCTCCGGGGTGAAGACCGGTCTGTACGACGACGCCCTGCTTGCGCACGGCGCTTGCGCAGGCCTTGAGCGCATGTTCGTTGCCGACGCATTCGATGGCGACGTCGCAGCCGACACCGCCCTCGGTCTCGGCCTGAACGACGTCGCTGACCTTTTCCATCTTCGGATTGATTGTGCGGACGTCGCCCTGCGCTTCCTTGGCCAGCGACAGTCGCGTCTCGTTAGGATCGGAGAGGAAGATCTTCGAAGCGCCGGCGGCTCGTGCAGCCATGGCGACGAGAATGCCGATCGGCCCTGCGCCGGTGACCAGCACGCTGCAACCGGCGGTGACGCCGCCGCGGTCGCAGGCATAAACAGCGACTGCGGTGGGCTCGATCAGCGCGGCCTCCTCGTCGGACAGTGCATCGGGAATGGGCTGGACATTGTAGTCGTTGAGAAGGGCTGCTTCCGCCATTCCCCCCGAATGCCAGGAGAGGCCCGCAAGTGCGAGGTTGGCGCTCAGGTGAAACAGACCGCGATCGGCGTAATAGTCGCCACGGCGGGGCATGATCAGCGGTTGAACCGAGACCCGGTCGCCCGGCTTCACATGGCTGACCCCTTCGCCGACTGCCTTTACGACGCCGCCGAATTCATGACCAAGGATCTGTGGCCCATGGGCGCCGGTAAAGGGATGCGGCTCTTTCGGGATGAAGATCGGCCCATAGGCGTATTCATGCAGATCGGTCCCGCAGATGCCGCAGAAACGGTTCTCCACCAGCACCTCGCCCGGCCCGGGCTGAGGCGGGGCCTCGACATCGTCAATACGTAGATCCCTGGCAGCGTGAAAGCGCAGAGCTTTCATTGTGTTTCCTCCTGTTGTTCTTGCACAGGAGGGACAGCAAGCAGCATGCCAAATCGCGATTCCGCTTATTTCTGCGGTAATATCAATGGCTTAAAAATATCCGCAGCCGAAAGCCTCGGGGAATGCAACAGTTGCTGCGCAACAGGTGTTGCAGGCGTTGCGTCAGTTGAGACGCTTCAGGCGACGATGGATGGTGGAGCGGTTGACACCGAGCTTTCTTGCAAGTGCCGAGACGTTGTCGCCGCAGTCTCGCAGCGCCTGTTTCAGTGCATCATCCTCACCAGGCAACGAACGGACGGCGGCGGCGAAGAGATGTTCCGGCAGGCACTCGGTATCGATGAGGCCACTTTCGGAAAGCGCGGCGGCCACCCGCAGGACGTTGGAAAGCTCACGCAGATTTCCCGGCCATTCATGCGCCAGCAAGGCTGTCCGCGCGGCCTTGTCGATGCGGTAGGGTTCGTTGTTTTCCTTCTCGATGCGAGCGAGCAATTGGTCGATCAGCCAGCCGAGATCCTGGCGCTCTCGCAAGGCTGGGAGGCAGAGCGTTACGGCGTTCAGGCGGTAATAAAGGTCTTCTCGGAAACGGCCTTCCTTCACCAGTTCCGCGAGATCGCGGTGGGAAGCGGAAACGACGCGCAGGCGGATCGGGCGCGCCTTCAGCGCGCCGACCGGCTGGACCTCATTTTCCGAGAGCACGCGCAACAGCCTGCTTTGCAGCGAAAGCGGCATGTCGCCGATCTCGTCGAGGAACAGGGTGCCGCCGTCGGCATCCTCGATCAGGCCGCGCTTGCCCTTCTGGCTGGCGCCAGTGAACGCGCCGGGAGCGTAGCCGAAGAGTTCGGATTCGATGAGATGTTCCGGGATCGCCGCGCAATTGACCGCGACGAAGTTGCCATTGCCGCCGCAACTGTCATGGATCGCGCGCGCAAGATATTCCTTGCCGCTGCCCGTTTCCCCTTGAATGAGAATAGAGATGTTGCGTGTCGCAAGTTTCGCCGCGCGGGTCTGCACCCGTTCCATTGCGGCGTCGCCGCGACTGAGATCGCGCAAAGCCCGTGGAAGGCGCGGTTCCGCGCCGGCAGGCGTGCGAAGGCTGACGACGGGCGCGATGGCGCTAGCGAAAAGGACAAGACCACTCTTGGCTCGAAGCAGGCGTTCGCCGTTCGGCCGGCCGCGCATGAAATTTGGCAGGTCGTCCACGTCGATATCGAAGACCTCCGAGACCGGAAGTCCAAGAAAATCACGCGTTCTGAGGCCGCGGATGTTCATCGAGCGGGCGAGTGCGCCAAAACCGCCATGGGTCATGCCAGTGATACGCCCGCTGCCATCGAGAGCGATGGCGGCGTCCGGGTCGACATCAAGGAATTCCGGAGAGCGCGCAAGCCGCAGGACCCAGTCATTGCGGGTACGGGTCATGAGATTGGCGAGCTCGATCCGCCGCGCAGTGGCGGACACCAGATGCAGCGCCAGTTGCTGGCTCGCCTTGGCGGTGGGTGACCGGAGCTGGGAGATGTCGAGCACGGCGGTAAGGTCGCCAAGCGTGTCGAAGACGGGCGCCGCCGTACAAGTCAGCCCGATATGGCTGGCGTCGAAATGATCGTCCTGATGAATGATGACCGGTTCGCCGGAGACGATGCAGGCCCCGACGGCACAGGTTCCTGCTCGGCTCTCCGACCATTCCGAGCCGAGATAGAGACCCGCCTTGCGCAACTGGTTGTCGAAAGTAGGGTCGCCCATGAAATCGACGGTGACGCCACGCGCATCGGATAGCAACAAAACATAGTTCTGTTCGGCGACCTGGTTGAACAGCCCTTCAAGGCCGGAGCGGCCGATGCGGATCAGTTCTTCAGCCTGTTCGCGATGCTCGCGCAGCTTCGATCCCGGAACGATATAGGCTTCCTGCGCGATCGTCGGATCCAGCTTGTAATCATTGAGGCAGCGAAGCCAGGATTGGACCACGGGTGCATCGCGCGGGCTCGCAGCGCCCAAGCCAACACGCTCTATCTCACGCATATGCGACAGCGGCGTTATCATCGATCAGCCTCCCAAGCGGGAAGCTGACACACTCTCGGCGTGTCGACAATCCATATCTATCAATAGGAAAAGCAGCGACCGGTAAGGACTTCCCATGCGGTATCGATCGGAATCCGCGCCATCGTGATGCTGCAGCCTGAGTGCGTTTTCGTTTCTCCATTCTAAGAATCGCGTCGCCGGCGCTTTCCGGCGAGTGCTTCGATCCCCGCGGGAGCCTATCCGCGCCCATTGCTATCGCGGTTAAAAAATGCGCAGGGGCAAAAGAGTTTGAGGTGTGGGCGACAGGCCACAGTCAGAGATGCTAGGGCTGCTCACCGGGAAGGGGCACTCTATCAAGCAGGAGACTTCTCGATGAGCAGAACTGCCATGAACGCCCTAGGACAGCCGGTCTATTACAGCGGAAGTTCGACGGCATGGTATTCCGCAACCGGATCCGGACCGACCCTTTACGGCACGCCGGCCAACGATTCCATCTGGGGCGATAGTTCCGTCGACGTAACGATGGTCGGCGGCACGGGCGACGACATCTACTACCTTTATTCATCGACGAACCGGGCCGAAGAGGCCCCCGGCGAAGGCGTAGACACGATCGATACGTGGATGAGCTACACCTTGCCGGAGAATTTCGAGAACCTGACCGTCACCGGCAACGACCGATATGCGTTCGGCAACAGTGCCGACAATATCATCACCGGTGGTTCGGGCAGCCAGACCATCGACGGACGCGCAGGTAACGACGTGCTCATCGGCGCCGGTGGAGCCGATACTTTCGTGTTCGAACATGGCAACGGCAGCGACCTCATCGCCGATTTCAGCTCCAACGACACGGTCCGCCTCGATGGCTATGGCTTCACCTCGTTCGACCAGGTCCTGGCCAATTCTGCCCAGGAGGGGGACGATCTCCGCCTTCATCTCGCCGAAGGCGAAAGTGTGGTCTTCGCCGATACGACAACCGACCAATTGCAGGAGAGCCAGTTCAAGCTGAACCTGGACCGGTCCGCCTTCACGCAGACTTTCTCGGATGATTTCGACACGCTTCAACTCCGCAGCGACACAGGCGGTGTCTGGGATGCGAAATACTGGTGGGCGCCGGAAGAGGGGGCAACGCTAACCGAAAACGGCGAGCTGCAATGGTACGTCAATCCGAGTTATGAGCCGACCGCTTCCATCAACCCGTTTTCGGTCGAGGACGGCGTGCTGACGATCACCGCCGAGCGCGCCTCGGAAGAAATCCAGTCCGAGATCGGTGGCTATGATTACACGTCCGGGATGCTGACGACCTATTCGTCCTTCGCCCAGACCTACGGCTACTTCGAGATGCGAGCCGACATGCCGGACGATCAAGGCGCCTGGCCCGCTTTCTGGCTGCTACCCGCCGACGGCTCCTGGCCGCCGGAACTCGACGTCGTCGAAATGCGCGGGCAGGACACCAATACCGTGATCACCACCGCCCATTCCAACGAAAGCGGCGAGCACACCGTGAGCCGAGACGGAGTGCAGGTCGCCGATACCGATGGGTTTCACGACTATGGCGTGCTTTGGACGGAAGATGAGATCGTCTGGTACTTCGACGACACGGAGATCGCCCGCACGGACACGCCCGCGGATATGCACGAGCCGATGTATATGCTCGTCAATCTCGCGGTTGGAGGGATGGCCGACACGCCTAATGACGACTTTGCCGACGGCGCGGAGATGAAGATCGACTCCATCGAGGCGTACTCGCTGGACTCCGACTGGGATATCTAAGCGGACGACGAAGGGTCGGCCGCTTCCGGAGCGGCCCACCCTGCCAAACGGCCATGTCATGACCATGCGCAGCGTCTGTACGGATGGGCTCCAGGATCAATGTGAGCAGCCTTCGTCGGGTTCCGTGGCGAACCGGATGTCCACTACCCGACGCAACGGCCAGGACGCGAGGGACGGCCACATCAGCGCCAGTCCGTGCTTCCGGTTCCTCTATCGTCTTGCAGGGTTTCGAGAAGCAAGCTCATTTCCCCGAGCGCAACGGTTTGGGACATGGCAATGTCCAGAAGCGCGTCTCTGAACCGGCTGCGCTGCGAGGCGTCGGGTCGCTGCAAGCCTTCGAAACGCGCTGGGCAAAGGTCACTCGCTGGGTGCGGCACGATTGCTCACCTCCTGCACCACGTCGGACGAATGGTGAACCTGGCGCGCTTGTCGTAGCAGATAGGAACCCAACTCTGCGGCTGCGGCGATATCGGCGAAGAGCAGGCCCGCCTCAGCCATGGTGCCGTCGTCGAGCGTATCTGTCTCCTTCGGGTCGAAATCATCCAGCAGTTCGAGAAGTGCCGCGATCCTACGCCGTTGCTCGCCGGCCGCGGTCAACAGGCTCCGCTCGATCCGCTCGCGCTCCAGCCTCTCAAGGTCGCGCAGTGCCTCGCCCACGCGGTCACGGCATTCGCAGTCGATGGCGCTGCTCAAGATCGCGCCGTGCATCCGTGCGATCGCACGGCTGATGTCCTCTTTTGTCTGGGCCAATGTCGATGTCATCGCGGGTTCGGCTGCTCGCATTACGTTCGTTCCACGTCCAGAGTTGCGTAGCGGCATCTTTCGGCGCTGCGCAATCACGATCCGGCATTTCGACGTCCAGCCTAAAGGCAAGAGGGGCCGGGCTGTTTGAACCAGCGCAAAGAAAGGTAGCTTTCCACTGGCACGCCGCTTGGCCAGGACAGCCGGCCGCGTTTTAGCCCTACGGCCGAAGAGACTTGAGTTTCTCCGGCGATCACCACGCATACCTCGGCCGCAAGGAAGGACGGGACTTCCGTCAGTTATTCCCATATCAAGTCCACGGGATGCGTTGCAGTCGCAACCGCAACGACAGACGGCCGGTCGCCGTCATTTCTGAACGTACCATGCCAGGCTCGTGGAGCCGTGAAGTAGGACTAACCTTAATGGTCGCATCAACACTCGGGCAGACGTCGCCCGCGTCTCCAGATGAATTCGCCGGGCGCGAGCAACTGCGTGCGAGTTCCGCAGAATTCCGGAAGGAAGTCATCGAAATCACGGACGGTGTCTTTGCTGCCGTGGGGTATTCGGCGAGCAATGTCACGCTGATCCAGGGGGAGAGAGGCTCCATTATCGTCGACACGTCTGCAAACCCCGTCGACGCAAAGGCGATCGTGGACGCCTTCGGAAATCGCTTCGTACGTCCCGTCCTGGCAATCATCTACACGCACAATCACCCGGACCATTCCGGCGGCGCGAGCGTGTTTGCCGGACCTGACAACCCCGAAATCTACAGCCATCAGACGCTGTTAGAATCTGGTCCTGAGTTCGGAAGAGGACCGCGCGATGGCGGTGATGCCTTCGGCACCAAGCTCGCTGACCATCTGTTCATCAACGCGGGTACGCAGCTCGAATATGGCCGTGTGACCCCGCATACGCGGGAGGGATTCCTGCCGCCGACCCGCACATTCAGAGGGGAGAGCGAGACTATAGAGTTGGCGGGGCTGCAGATGCAGCTCATCCATACGCCAGGGGAGTCTCCTGAGAACACGGCGATCTGGATCGCCGGGAAGGGAGTGCTGGTCCCCGGCGATGATTTCCTGAAATCATACCCGAACCTCTCGCCGATCCGCGGCCTGAAGCTGAGGCCGCCGGAGAAGTGGATCGCAAGCCTCGACAAAATGCTCGCCCTGGACGCCACCTACATGGTCCAGGGCCACATGCGCCCGATCCTCGGGAAGGACGAGGTCCGCAAGGCTCTCACCGATTACCGCGACGGCATCAAGACCGTCCTCGACCAGACCCTGGCCGGTATCAAACAAGGAAAGACACCCGACGAGCTTGTTCAGGAGGTGAAACTCTCTCCTGAGCTCTCAAAGAGCCCCTACCTGCAAGAATACTATGGCACTGTCGCGTGGGCTGTGCGTGGTATTTACGCCGATTACGTCGGCTGGTTCGATGGAAATGCCACGAATTTGAATCCTCTGCCGCCCGGGGAGCGCGCCCGAAAGATGCTCGAAATGGCAGGAGGCCTAGATAAGGTCATCGCCCGCGCCCGGGAAGCCATTGAGGCCAAGGAGTTTCAATGGGCGGCAGAAATGATCGACCATGTGTTGGCCGTTGACCCTGCGAACATGGCAGCCAAGGAGATCAAGGCTCAGGCGCTGACCGAGTTGGGCGAACGCCAGATCAATGCTAACGCCCGGAACTATTACCTCACCACAGCTCAATACCTGCTGAAGCGAGAGAGGCAGACGTAGCTGTGTCCGCGCGGGCACGCCATCGTTCTAGAATAAGCTTTAAGGTGAGGACCGGAGGTTTCTTCGGTCCGAGACACCAGAGGCTTCATTGAGCGCGTGGCCGCGGGCCCTCCTGAACTTCGAGCTTATGCCCGGTCGCTTGCGCGGCCGGGCATGCAGGGAATGGAAACGCATGATTGCGCCATTGGGCCTCTTTCATCGTTTCCTGCTCGCCGGGCCTTACTTTGAGCCGAGCACGGATGTGATCGCGTCTGCGGCCGCTTTCACGACGATGTCAGCCTCTTTCTTCGTCAGGCAGAGTGGTGGTGCGAAGCCGAGGATGTCGCCTTGGGGCATGGCGCGGCCGATGACGCCGCGTTCCAGGAGGGCGGCGGCGATCTGCGGGCCGACCTTTTTTGCCGGGTCGAAGAAGGCCCGGTCGTCCTTGTCCTCGACGAACTCGACCGCCGCCATCAATCCGTCGCCACGCACCTCGCCGACATGCTTGTGGTCGGCAAGCGCTTTCGCCAGTTCCGAGCGGAAATAGGCGCCGGTTTTGCCGGCGTTCTCGACAAGGCCCAGCTCGTCGATCAGTTCGAGATTGGCAACGCCCGCGGCCGCGCAGATCGGATGGGCGGAATAGGTCCAGCCATGGCCGATCGCGCCCAGCTCGTCAGAGCCCTGCACCAGCACCTGCCACACCTTGTCCGAGACGATCGTGCCGGAAAGCGGCGCGTATGCCGAAGTGAGACCCTTCGCAATGGTGATGAGATCGGGCTTCATGCCGTAATGGTCGGAGCCGAACATCGTGCCGAGACGGCCGAAGCCAGTGACCACCTCGTCGGCGACGAGCAGGATGTCGTATTTTTCGAGCACCGCCTGGATCTTCTGCCAGTAGCCCTTCGGCGGTGGTACGATGCCGCCCGTACCGAGGATTGGCTCGCCGATGAAGGCGGCGATCGTCTCCGGTCCTTCGGCCAGGATCATCTCTTCGAGCTTGTCGGCGCAATCTTGCGAGAACTGCTCTTCATCCATCGACCGGTCCGGGCGGCGGAAGAAGTAGGGCGCTTCCGTGTGCAGGATCGGCGCGCGCGGCAGGTCGAAAGCGTTGTGGAAGAGATGCAAGCCGGTCAGCGAGCCCGTCATGACGCCGGAACCATGATAGCCGCGCCAGCGTGAGATGATCTTCTTCTTTTCCGGCCGGCCGAGGATGTTATTGTAGTACCAGATCAGCTTGATGTTGGTCTCGTTTGCATCCGAGCCTGAAAGACCGAAATAGACACGGCTCATACCCTGCGGTGCGCGGTCGATGATCATCTTGGACAGCGTGATCGAGGCTTCCGTGCCGTGACCGACATAGGCGTGGTAGTAAGCGAGGTTCTTGGCCTGCTCAGCGATCGCGTCGGCGATTTTTTGCCGGCCGTAGCCGACATTGACGCAGTAGAGGCCGGCAAATGCGTCAAGGCTGGTGTTGCCGCTGGTGTCGGTGATGTAGACGCCTTCGCCGCCGCAGATGACCCGGGTCGGCGTCTCGCCGCGCGCATGCATGCCCATGTGCGTGGACGGGTGGAAGAAGTGGTCACGGTCTGAGGCGGTAAGTTCGTTGCTTCTTTCGAGCATGGTCTTTCCTTTCGCGTATGAAATGTGGCGCCCGCGATCAGGCGGCCGTGTCGATGCAGAGATATTTGAGTTCCGTGAAGGCTTCGATGCCGTGGCGGGAGCCTTCGCGGCCAAGGCCCGACTGCTTCCAGCCTCCGAAGGGGATCGGTCCGCCGGTGATCTTCACCCGATTGATGGCGACCATGCCATACTCAAGCGCCCGTCCGAGACGCATCTGGCGCGCGCCGCTCTCGGTGACGACATAGGCGACTAGGCCATACTCAGTGTCGTTGGCGCGGGCGATCACTTCGTCCTCGTTGTCAAAGGCCGTCACCGCTGCGACCGGACCGAATGTCTCTTCGCGCATGATCAGTGCCTCGTCGGGCACGTCGGTCAGGAGCGTGGGTTCAAAGAAAAGCGGCCCGGCCGGGTGGCGTCGTCCGCCGACCGAAAGCTTGGCGCCAAGCCGTAGCGCGTCGGCAAGTTGCTCCTCAACCTTGGCGATCGCTCGTTCCTGCATCAGCGGGCCGATTTCGCAGTCGCGGTCGAGCCCGGCGCCGACCTTCAAGCGCGCAATCCGCGCAGCAAAGGCCTCCTCAAAAGCCCTGAGGATCGGCCGCTCGACATAGATGCGATTGGCAGCGAGGCAATCCTGGCCAGACGTCGCGAACTTTGCGGCGATCGCGATATCGGCTGCCTTCTCCACGTTGGCATCGGCGAAGACGATCAGCGGCGCGTGCCCGCCGAGTTCCATGACCAGCCGCTTCATAGTCCGTGCGCACTGGCTGGCGATGAGCTTGCCGATTTCCGTCGACCCGGTGAAGCTCATGGCGCGGATGCGCGCATCGGCATTCATGCGGCCCACGATGGTGGCGGCATCCCCTGTCACCACGTTGAAGACACCTGCGGGCAGGCCGGCCCGCTCGCCGAGTTCGGCAAGGGCAAGTGCTGAAAGCGGTGTTTCGCTGGAGGGATGTGCAACGACGGTGCAGCCGGCGGCGAGGGCCGCTGCGGCCTTGCGCGTGATCATGGCGGAGGGGAAATTCCACGGCGTCACGATGCCGACGACGCCGAGGGCCTCGCGGCGCACGATCATCTCTGCTCCGGGAAGATGGCTGGTGACGCTTTCGGCGTTGAGGCGCTTTCCTTCCTCGGCATACCACTCGATGAAAGAGGCTGCATAGTCGATCTCGGCACTGGACTCGGCAAACGGCTTGCCCTGTTCCAGCGTCATCAGCAGCG
The DNA here is from genome assembly GCF_001429285.1 of Ensifer sp. Root278. Classification (GTDB taxonomy): domain Bacteria; phylum Pseudomonadota; class Alphaproteobacteria; order Rhizobiales; family Rhizobiaceae; genus Ensifer. The sequence goes on along the minus strand of NZ_LMJJ01000007.1, from coordinate 135,784 downwards.
CAAGATCAGCGCGTGCCTCCAGGATCAGGTCATGCCACTTGCGCAGGATCGCGGCGCGCTGTTGCGGTAGCATGCTGCGCCAGGCGGGCAGCGCGTCGCTCGCGGTCGAGATGGCCTCCCCGGTCTGCTCGGCATCAAGGGCCGCGACCCAGGCAAGGGTCGCCGACGAGGCGGGATCGGTCACCTTGAAGCCGGCACCGTCATGGCCGGAAATCCAGCGACCGCCGACATACGCGAGTTCCCTGAGCAGGTGCGGATCGGCAAGGCAGGCGAGGGCGTCGTGAAAGGTCGTGCGGGCAAATACGGCGGTCATGGCGGCCTCCTCTTGTTGTGTGGAGGAAGTCTGCCAGAGGGAAGGCGACAGATTGTCTATTGCCGGGGTAGCCGGAAGAGACTTTGGCCAAAGGTAGGGGCGACCGTAGACGATCTCTCTATTGGGAGGCGGGAAGCAGCGTCTCAAGCGGTCACGAGATGAGCCGTAAAGCGCGCTTACTGGTCCTTCCAGGTGTGAAAGACGGCGGCCTGGCCGACACAGGCGCCGCCGGTGCGCACAAGCTGCCAGACGGTCGCGTTTTCGATCCAGAACCGGCGTCCGGATTTCGCGATCCGAACGCCGCGATAGTTGTCGATGAACCCCTTGGCGGAGACGCCGTCTAGAAGACGCTGCCTTTCTTCGCGGTCTGGCGCCTCGGCAGAAAGGCGCGACGGCATGCCGATGAATTCCTCCCAAGAGTATCCGAAACAGGCCTGGGCCGTCTTGTTCGCGTATATGAAACGGGGATCCTCGGACCGGTCATGTGCGAGCAAGGCGAACGGCGCGGATTCATAGAGCCACCTGCCATCCGCGGAAGGATCACCTAAGCTTCTGCCTGTCAGCTGGCGGAAGCTTGCAATCATCAGTGCGGAAATCTCTTCGACGTCACGCTCGCTCATCATGCCGTTCCCTTTTTGCCGTGCGTCGCCATTGGCCGCATCTTGCAGACATCGGCCATCGTGGAGGCGAGAGTCCGCTGTCGCTGCTCCCTTGGTTTCCGGCCAGCCACCTGGATCGCGCGGTGTTCCTGAAGGTGGGCGCTCTGCGAAGAATTTTACAATATCCACGCTGAGCGCCTCTGCCGATGATGCCTCGAGACCGGGTGCGCCTTAGGCGGTCAGTCGTGAATGGCCATCTGCAATTCGGCATCGCGGCCGAGTGTCGTCATCCATTCGGTGAACTCGGGGCGGCTCTTGATCTGCCGACCATAGTGGCGGCCAAGCGCCGCAGTGAGATCACCCCGGCGACCGAGCTGCTCGTCGGCAAAGCCAATCATCTGGGAATTCGGCCACGCTTGCGGGCGTATGGCGGCAAGGCGGGCAAAGAGGCTTTCGCCGGGCTCATCCGGGTTTGCCTGCGCCATGAGGGTCAGCATGGCTGCCGTCGAGCGCGATACGCCCATATGGCAATGAACCAGCACATGGCTCGCGGCTTCCCGATCCTGCCGTGTCAGGAAATCTGTACCGAAGCGAAGAATGGCCTCCACGTGGTCCGGGCGGGGCATCACCCGGTTCGGTGCCGCCGCAATGATATCGTGGAAACGCAGCGTCGTGCGGTGGTGTTCGCCATAGGCGCCGAAAGCTTCCAGTTCCGGGAGTTCCGGATCGACGATCGACAGAACGTGGGTCACGTTTCGGCTGCTCTGCCCCGGAAGTTCCTCGATGCCGCAAACGGTCAGCACCGGAGAAAAGGTCGTTTCCATGTCCACTATCCTTGCATCAGTTTAATGAAGCATCTGCCTCGCATTTGCGCGCGAGCAGGGTAAAAAAGCACGTCGAGCATCATACATCTGGGCGCCGCAGATCGGCACGATGAGGAGTGGATCGACAAGCGGCAGGCGTTGAGAATGACGTTTTCATCGGCGGGAGGCGACGACGAAGCCGTCGGGAGAGATGGAAACTATACGTGCGCCGGCCTTCTTGGCAATCTCGATATTCGAAAACAGGATAACTCTTGCGCCCCAAAAAGGAGAGCACGAAAAGCACGCCCTTTCCCGTCAGGCGGAGGACCGCAACCATCTGCAAGGTTGGACATTCACGATACCGGAAGATGCCGTTCTCCAGCCGCTCCACCAACCGGGGGGCGCCGCGATGGGGTCTGCTCGACGGGCAACAAGGAAGGCGTCGTTCAATGCCCGGTTTAATTAGAAGTTGGCAGCGTTACCAGTTGCACCCGTCATCGAATGTGCAATGATTTCCGAATTAAACGACGCCGAATAGCTGAAATCTCGAGACGCCTTTGCGCGACGATCCGTGCCTAGTGCAACTTCCAGCTAACAGGACTTGAACACACCTACACACCAATGAAGGAATGTGATCATGCGTAGAATTCTTGCCTACCTCACGGTCGCTTCGTTCTTCTCGACCTCTGCTTTTGCGGACCCCGCCGTCCTGACGGCAAATGTGAATTTCAGGGTTGGCCCTGGCACCGGATTTGACGCGATACGCGTCATCCCCCAGGGCGAGGAAGTCGATATCAAGGAGTGTGATTCGGAAGCCAGCTGGTGTGCCGTGAGTTACTCCGGCGCAAATGGGTTCGTTGCGGGCAAATATCTCAACCAGTCTGACGCCACCGCGCCTGCCTGGCCAAGGGTGTTCAACACCGACAAGGGCGCGACGATCACGCTCTTTCAGCCGCAGATAATATCCTGGAAGGATTTCAAGGAGCTCGAGGCTCTTGTGGCCACCGAACTCAAATCGTCCGCAGACGCAAAGCCGGTCTACGGGATCATCGGGCTTTCGGCAAAGACTGTCGCTGATGATGCATCTGAAAACGTCACGCTGACGGATGTTCGCACCACGCGGCTCGAGTTCTCTGCGCTCGACCGCCAGCAACTTGCCGATCTCGCGCTCGATATCGGCAAGCTTGTTCCTACCGATCCGATCGTCGTGTCGCAGCAACGGCTGGCCGCGAGCCTTGCGGATTTCGAGCGTCTCGCAGACGTTCCGGATATCAAGGCCGACCCGCCGCCGATCTTTGAGAGCGAGGCGCCAGCGATCCTGCTGCAGACGGACGGCAAGGCGGTTACGGCCCCGGTCAAGGGCGTTGAGGGCCTATCGTTCGTGGTCAACACGAACTGGGACCTGTTTAAAGTCGAACAATCGGGCGATTACTATCTGCGAAGCGACAAGAACTGGCTCACTTCGAAGACATTGGAGACCAGCTGGGTTGAGGCAGAAACGGTTCCGGATCTGTTTTCCAAACTGCCTGACATCGAGAACTGGAAAGGGGTAAAGGCCTCCCTTCCGCCAACGCGCTTCAACGAGAACGAGATCCCGAAGGTTTTCTATTCGGAGAAGCCAGCGGAGCTCTTGATCTTTGAAGGAAAGCCGGTCCTCGAACCGGTGACGGGCACAGGGCTAGATTGGGTTTCCAATACGACCAGCTCGGTGTTTTTCCATCGGGCCAGCAAGAACTGGTACACCCTTCTCTCCGGAAGATGGTTCTCATCAGCCTTGCTCGAAGGACCCTGGAATTTCGCCACTCCCGATCTGCCGGAAGATTTCGTGAACCTACCCGACGACGCGCCCTATTCAGCAGTGCGTGCTTCGATCCCCGGCACCTCCGAAAGCGCAATGGCGCGTCTGAGGGCGAGCATTCCGAAGCTTGCGCGGGTTTCGACCGATGGGTCATTGAAGGTGGACGTACACTACAATGGCGAGCCGAAGTTCGAGCCGATCGAAGGCACGTCCCTGTTTTATGCCGTCAACGCGAACGAGCAGGTCATCAAGGTCGCGGACAAGTATTTCGTCCTCAAGGATGGCATCTGGTTCGTCGGCGATACGCCGACCGGGCCCTTTGCCGTTGCACGCGCGGTTGCTGACGAGATCTACGGCATTCCATCGTCGTCTCCGGTCTATAACGCCACCTATGTCCGCGTTTACGACACGGAACCGGACGCCGTCTGGTACGGCTACACCCTCGGCTACCTCTATACGTATCTCGCCTGGGACACCGTCGTATGGGGGTCGGGGTGGTACTATCCGCCCTATTGGGACTACTACGATGACGATTGGCCCTACTATCCGCCTCCGATCAGCTATGGGTTTGGCGCCTCATACAACCCGGCCTACGGAACCTTCGGCCGCTATGGCTACGCCTACGGTCCCGAGAGGGGTTTGGCGTTTGGCGCGGCTTACAATCCCGTCACCGGGACCCGGTTCCGCGCTGGTGCTGCGGCAGGACCTGGCGGCGAACGGGGCTTCATCTCCGCCTACAATCCAAGGACCGGCAACGCCATGGTCGCGCGCGGCGGCCAGAATGTCTACGGTTCCTGGGGCAGCGTTGCCGTCAAGCACGGTGGAGAATTCGCACGTATAAGCGGCGGAACAACAGGCAGTGCCGGCGGTTTGCGCTGGCGCAACACAGAAGGCAACAAAGGCTTTATCGTCGGCAGCAAGGGCGGTGACGTCTATGCCGGTCGCGACGGCAGCGTCTATCGTCGCCAGGACGGGCAGTGGCAGAAGCACACGCCGGATGGCTGGCAACCGGTCCAGCGGCCGGACGGAGAGAACCTGCGAAATGCCGGTCAGCGTGCAGCATCCAACAGACCTCAAGCCGCCCAACGTATTCAGAACCGGGTCGAGACAAGGCCTGCACCCCGTCGCAACCAGCAGGTTCGTCAGCGGGCGCCGGATCATCTATCCTTCGATCGTGCCGGACGACAGTTCGGCAACCAGAATGAACTGAGCCGCAACTATGGCCGGCTCTACCAGGAGTCCGGCCGCAACTTCCAAAGCTTTGACCGTGGCGGCGGCTATCGCGGCGGCGGTTTTCAGGGTGGCAGCCGCGGCGGGTTCCACGGCGGTGGCGGTCGGGGCGGTGGGGCAGCCTTCCGTGGTGGTGGCGGCGGTGGAGGACGTGGCGGCGGCGGCCGGGGCCGCTGAACGCGCGGATTGATCTGGCGAAAGCCGCATCGGGAGACTTTCGCCAAAGCACGGCCGGCGGAGGCCACACCCTGTCCATCGGCTCGTCCGACTGTACTGGAGGAGGCTGCTGATGGCGGCCTCCAACCAAGCGATGGCGTGTCGAGCCGGTTCCGTCCGTAAAACCCTGGCGCCGTCACAAAGCAGCTGCAGGACAGCCGATGGACAGGGTGTGTCGCCTAGAACGGCGTCGGGGCCGCACGGCATTGCCGATCGGTTCCGCTCATTGCGACGAGGCTGAACGCACGATCGCGTCCTGACCAAGGAAGAGCCCACCGGTCAGCAAGGTCTCGCGTCATGGCGCACATCGCCGATAAACGGCAGCAAAAAAAAGGGAAACTTAAAATGCGGTTCACCCGAAACAAGCTAGCAGTGCTTACTTTCATCTGTCTGACGTCGCCTGCATTTGCCGGCACGACCGTCAAAGTTGTCGAGAGCGGCGAGGCTGGCGGTTCGATGACCCTCACACTGGATCAATCGACCATCAAGGCCGGCGAGACGACCTTCATGGTCCACAACGACGCAATGACAGAAGAGCACGAGATGGTGCTGATCAAGTTGAAATCGGCCGACCAGAAGATCGATGTCGTCGCGGCCAAGCACCGCGTCAACGAAAAGCAGCTGAAAAGCCTTGGCGAGGTGTCCGACCTGAAACCGGGTGCCGATGGCCAGATGAAGGCCAAGCTCACGCCAGGGTCCTATGTACTGCTCTGCAATATCAAGGGACACTTCGAAGCCGGCATGCATGCGATGCTGACGGTCACGAAGTAGCCCGCCTCTGACGCAGAGACGGCCAATTGCACCGGTGGTCATCGCATGGCCGCCGGTTGCGCATTGAGATTGGGCAGTGGCAGTTCAGTCGTTGCCTATGCAGACCACTGAAAACGAAAGCGAGGTAGGCGCTTGGCGTCAGCCGGGAGCCAGTTCGTGCTCGACAAGCTTTTCGCGGCGCCCGTAGGAAAGCAGTTCGCGCGTATAGGGATCGGCTGGCGCGCCGATCACCTCTTTCGTTCTGCCGAATTCGATGACGTCGCCGTGCCGCATGACCAGAAGCGCGTCGGAGACATGTGCGACGACCTTCAGATTATGGGTTACGAAGAGCATCGACAGCCCGCGGCTTTCCTTCAGATCCGAAAGGAGATTGAGGATCTGTGCCTGCACGGAGACGTCGAGCGCCGATGTCGGCTCGTCGAGAATGAGGAGGCTCGGCTCCAGCGCTAGTGCGCGGGCGATCGCCACGCGCTGAGCCTGACCACCGGAGAGTTCGCTTGCGCGTCGGTCGAGAAAATCAGCCGGCAGCCCGCAGTCGGAGAGCAGGCCCGCGATCTTCTTCCGCATGGCCGCGCCGTGTCGGCCGCCTTGCGCCAGGATCGGCTCGGCAAGGATATCGGCGATCGTCAATCTCGGGCTCAACGAGAGGAAGGGGTTTTGCAGCACGACGCCGATCTTCTGGCGTTCCCGGCGCAACGCGCTGCCCCTTAGCGCAAGCCAGTCCTGGCCGTCGAGCCGGATCTGCCCGCTTTCCGCCGGAAGGAGCCGAAGGATGGCGCGCAGGAGACTTGTCTTGCCGGAGCCGCTTTCGCCGACGATGCCGAGGGTCTCGCCCTTGGCAAGGCGGAAGCTTGCGCCGTTGACTGCGGGTTTTGGGCGCACCGCGAAGAGACCGGCGCGGTAGCGGATCACGAGATTGTCGATGTCCAGTGTCGGCGTGGTCATGCAGCATCCTCCGGCAGGTGGCATAGCCAGCGATGCACAGCACGGCTGCGCTCCGGCGGTGGCGTGACTGCGCACTCATGGAGCGCCTGGGGACAGCGCGTGGCAAAGGCACAGCCGGCAATTGCCGAGCGCGGCGGCGGGATGGAGCCCTCGATGGCCGCGAGCCGTGCTCCGAGCGGTGCAGCGTCGGGGAGCGCGGCGAGCAGGGCACGGGTGTAGGGGTGCCCGGGACTTTGCAACACGGCATCGACCGGGCCGGTCTCGACGGAGCGGCCTGCGTAGAGCACGGTTGCACGGTCGCAGGCCTCGGCGATGACGTCCATGTCGTGGGTGATCATCAAAACGGTGAGGCCGCGCTCGGTCACCAGCTTGCGCAGAAGCGCCAGAACTTGGGCGCCGACCGAGACGTCCAGCGCTGTGGTCGGCTCGTCGGCGATCAGGAAGTCCGCGCCGGTCGCCAGTGCCTGGGCGATGACCACGCGCTGCTGCATGCCGCCGGAAAGCTGGTGCGGATAGCCGCGGAGCACTCTTTCAGGATCAGACAGTCCCGTTGAGGCCAGCAGATCGATCGCCTCCGCGCGCCTCGCCCGATGCGGCAGGTCGCGATGGGCGCGGATCACATCGTCCATCTGCGTGGCGATGCTGAGAACCGGATTGAGGGCGGCGGCAGGATCCTGGGCGATCATGCCGATACGCCGGCCACGCAGGCGCACCGCATGCTCGCGAAGATCCTCGCCGTCAAAATGGAACCGGTCGGCAACGATGCGGGCACCCTTCGGAGCCAGGCCAAGTGCCGCCATCCCGGTCATGGTCTTGCCGCAGCCGGATTCGCCGATGACGCCGTGGATCTCGCCGCGCTCGATCTCAAGGCTGACCGCACGCACCGCGTGAACGTCGCCTTCTGTTGTCGGGATGCTGACCGACAGGTTGCGGATATCAAGCAGAGGCACGAGCAGTCCCTCCCTTGCGCTCTCGCAGCGCATCGCCGAGCACGCTGAAGGCGAGCGCGATGACGAAGATGGTGAGGCCCGGCATCGCCGAATACCACCAGCGCGCGGGGAAGAACTTTCGACCGGCATCTACCATCTGGCCCCAGTCGGCGGTCGGCGGCAACACGCCCAGGCCAAGGAAGGAGAGGGCAGCCGCGGTAAGAAGTGCCGGCCCGACATCGAGAGCAGCCTGCACGGTCAGCGGCCTGCCTGTCGCCGGCAGGATGTGGCGGAGGATGATGCGCCAATGCGAGACGCCGGAGAGTTGCGCCGCCTCCACATAGGGCTGACCACGCAGCACCAGCACCTCCGCGCGGGCCAGTCTCGCATACCAGGGCCACCAGGTGACAGCGACGGCGATGACGCTGTTCAGAAAGCCCGGTCCGAGGGCGGCGGCCATCAGCACCGCTAGCAATAGTGCAGGGAAGGCGAGGAAGACGTCGGTACCGCGCATCAGCGCCTCGTCGACCCAACCGCCGAAGTAGCCGGCGGCAAGACCGATCGGCAGGCCGATCAGCAGCGAGAAGGCGACGATCAATATGCCATTCGTCAGCGACACCCGGGTGCCGTAAGCAATGCGGCTCAGAATATCCCGGCCAAGATGGTCTGTCCCCAGCCAGTAGTCTGCGGAGGGCGGCGAGAGCTTGGCGACAACATTCGGGCCGCCGGCCCCCTGCAGGGGATAAGGCGCGATCCACGGCGCGAAGAGCGCGACGAGCACGAAGAGAAGGACGATCGCAAGGGCGACGGTGCCAGGCCAGCCGAGGCGTTGGAGGAGCTTTTTCATGACAGCGCCACCCGCGGGTCGACAAGGGCTTGGGTGATGTCGATCAGCAGATTCATCACGACATAGCAGATGGTCACGACCATGGTGACGGCGGCGATGACCGGAAAGTCCTTGGCGAGGATCGCTTCGGAGACGTAACGGCCGAGACCCGGCCAGGCGAAAATGATCTCGACGAGCACCGCGCCGGTCAGTGCATAGGCGAAGGACAGGCCGATCACCGTCAGCGCCGGCCCCATGGCATTCGGCAGCGCGTGACCGAAGAGGATGCGCGGTTCGGAAAGGCCGAGCGCGCGCGCGGCAACGATATGCCGGCGTTCGAGGATTTCGATCATGGCCGAGCGGGTCAACCGCATGGCGACGCCGGCAGGATAGGAGGCGAGCGTCAATGCCGGCAGGATCAGGTGCGTCAGGGCGTCGCCGAATGCGTTAAGGCGGCCGGCGATGAGCGCGTCGATCAAGTTGAAGCCGGTCACCATCGGCAGCGGCGCGGAGATCGCGATCTCTCTGGAAAGTCGACCGGAGAGCGGGAGGATACCAAGCCATTGCGCAAAGATGAGCTGCAGGATCATGGCCAGGAAAAAGGTCGGCATGGCGACGGCCGCGATAGAACCGAAACTGCAGAACCGGTCCGCCCAACCGCCTTGCCGCGCCGCGGCGATGACGCCGAGCGGGATGCCGATCAGGAGCGCAAGGCCGGTCGAAAATATGGCGAGCTCCAGGGTGGCCGGAAGATAGGCCCTGAGATCCTCCGCGATGAGGCGTCTGGACTTGTAGGAAATGCCGAAATCTGCGGAGGCCATGGCGCCGGCGAAAGTCGCGAAACGGGCCGGAAGAGGCGCGTCGAGATTGAGTTCCTGGCGCGCCTTCTCGATTTGCTCGGCCGTGGGACGCGGGCCCGCATAGAGCGCTGCGGGGTCCGACGGAACGACCTGTGCCACCACGAAGACCAGGAAGGTCACGCCGACCAATACGAAGGCGGAGAGAAACGTGCGGCGTAGGATGTAGCGTAGAAGTTCCATCAGACCCCCGCGTGCCCTACTGGCTCAGATCGTTGACAAAGGCGATGTGCCCGTAGGCCGGATTGTCAGCATAGCCCTTGATGTCCGCACGGATGACGTGGACGTTCGGCTGGTCGAGCATGAAGATGGCTGCTGCATCCTCGATGATCTTGCGCTGCGCTTCGATGAACAACGCTTCGGCGCGCGCGCGGTCTGTGCCCGAGAGCTTGGCCGCTTCATCGATCTTGGCGTCTACCTCCGGGTTGGAATAGTAGCCGAGATTGAAATTCGGTTTCTCTTCGCTGTGGAACAGGTTGAAGAGGTAGTCGTAGGGGGTGACGAAGGTCGGCCACCAGAACATGACGAAAATGTCCTGTGCCGCCTCGGGGTTCGATTTGCCCAGCTGCCATTGCGCCTCCCATGCCATCGGCTGAAGCTTCAGCGTGATGCCGAGCGTTTCGAGATTGGCCTTCCAGAGTTCGCCTGCGACCGCCTCGATCGCCTGGGACGTGGAATAGGTCATGACCAGTTCCAGGCCCGGCTCAATGCCCTCTTCGGCAAGAAGTGCCTTTGCGGCTTCCAGATCGGTCTTTGGGATCGGCGCATTGGCATCGTGGCCCCAGATGCCGGCCGGGACGACGCCCTTGGCGCGGGTGCCGAAACCGCTCGTTCCCGCGGCGATCACGTCGTCATAGGGAAAGGCGAGCGACAGGGCCAGACGCACCTTGACCTTGTCAAGTGGCGCACGCTTGACGTTGTAGAGGCCGAACAGCGTTTCGAAGGAAGGGTTCACGACCACGTTGAGATCGGCATTGGACTTCAACGCCTCGAGATTTTCGGAGGGGAGGCTGTAGGTCCAGTCGGCCTGGCCGCTCTCGATCATGTTCTGAGCGAGCGTCGCATCCTCGACGATCTCGAACGAGATCGTCTGGAAGGCGCCATCCGGCACCTTGCCCCAATAGCCTTCGACCCGGTCGAGAACGGCGCGCTGACCGGGCTCGTAACGCGAAATCTTGAACGCTCCGGTCCCTGCATCGTTGCCGGCATTGAACCAGGAAGCTTCCTTGTCATGCGCGGAAGGCGCATAGATCCAGGCGGCGAAGCCGGCCGATGCGATGAGGTCCAGTGGCTGCGGTTCGGAAAGCACGAAGACCACCTTCAGCGGTTCCGGCGTTTCGATGGACGAAACCGGGCCCCAGATGAAGGACGCACCGCCGCCGATTTTCTTGGTCCGCTCGATCGAGCCCTTGACCGCCTGCGAGGTCAGCGGGCTGCCGTCATGGAACTTCACGCCATCGCGAAGGGTGAAGGTCCAGGTCTTGCCGTCTGCGCTCACATCCCAGGACGTGGCGAGCAGGGGGTCGATCCTGGCTTCGGTCGTGTCGGTCGCGGGAATGTAGCGCGTCAGTCCCTCATAGACATTGGCAAGCACCGCGCCGTCGTTGGAAAACGAGGTGGCCGGGTCAAGGTCCGGAAAGCTCGTCGGATAGGCGAGCGTGAAGATGCTGCTCGCGCCCTCGGCCATCGCAAAATTCCAGTGCGACGCGGCGGCTGTGGCGATAGCAGTGAGGGCGGCGGTTTTCAAGAAATTGCGGCGGTTCATGTCAGGCTCCCAATCGAGTTCTGGAGGTGCGGACGCTTAGGCGTCTTCTTTGTAGTGGGGTACGGCAGGCGCATCCGCAGACACGCCCATCGGCACGAAGTCGAAATCGTAACCAAAGGCACGCGGGCCGACGGAGGCGAGCGCGATTTCGCTGCGCAGCAGCACCGGTGCAGGCATGGACAACACGTCGATGCGCAGGCCGTAGCGCAGCTCCTCCGTGCCGATCGCCCGGCCGGTTTCCGAATCCACGATGCAGATCAGGTCCGGCACCATGGTGATGATCTCTTCGCCTTCACGCGCGATCAGATATTCGTTCTGGATGTCGACCGTCAGTGTGCGCCCCGCGTCCGCATCCAGGCCCGCCACGGTGAGCTTGCCGCGAGTGAAGCCCGCCATAACGCGGCGGCTGATATCGGTCACCTTGCCACGCATCAACCGCACACCACCGGATTGCTTCAAGATGGCCTCGACCGGATCCTCCTTGGCCGCGCGCGCGTTCATGACAGCGTCCCCGAGGCTCCAGGCCTGGCTGGTGGTGTGGGGCACGCCGAAACGGCGGACGAATTCACCGGACATCGGCGCCGTCGTCATCAGTGCCGTGCATCCCATGGCAATGGTGCTGGCGCGCAGCAGCTTCTCCAGCATCTTCGGCGTCGTCGCGTCGGTGACGACGAGCACGTTGCCGTCCGCATCGGCAAGGGCCGCGGGCTGCACCGCCTGGCCGTGGATGAAGAAAGTCGTCATCTGCACTTCCGGGAAAGCGCGACCCATGCCGTCCGCATCGACGACAGGCAGATCGACCATCGCCGCCGTCAGCATCGGCGCGATGCCGTTACCACCACCGACTTCGTCACCGAGCAGTGCATCGACCTTGCGGCCCAGATGCCGTTCGAGCGCGTTCAAGAGCCGGACGCCCTCACTGCCTTCCGGGATCTTCTCGATACCCACGGTCGGGGCACCGATGCCGCCGATACCGAGAATCTGGGCATCCGGTGCCATGTCGGCCGGCCGCACCATGCGAATGCGCTTGCCTTCGCGCAAAAGCGCCTTGGCACGCAGCAGGCCATGATAGGTGCTACCGCCGCCGCCGGTTCCCAGAATGCCGCAGCCGATGGCGATGCGATCGATATCCGCTTCGCTGAGCGTCCAGTACTTCATGCCCGCAACTCCCCAATCACTTTCGCGGCGACGCGAACGGCATTGCCGGGCAGGTAAGCCAGCGGCGTTTCTTCGATTTCGGCAAGGGTGGTCGTATCGGCATCTGCGCCGGCCTCGACGGCGCGCGCCCGAGCCTCCGCGACAATGGACTCCAGTGCGATTTCCCGCGTGGTGCCTTCGAGCGAAACCACGCTGTCCACCTCGCCGGAGACCTGCGCGATTGCCGCACCGATTGCGTTGGCCGAACCGAAATGATCAGGTTTTAGCGAAACCGAGGTTCCCTCCAGCAGCCCCTCGACCAGTACCGAACCGCCGCCGACGAGAATGGCGGGGATCGGGTCGGCGCTTGGCTTCATGCGATCCAGCACCGTTTCGATGCTGGCCTTCATCTGCGCCAGCATCTGCTGCGCAAATTCCGGCGTGATGGGGCGGAGGCGGCTGCGGTCTCCGAGCTCGACGAGGCCGGCAGCGACGGCGATATCGGTTGCCGTCAGCGTGTCGCCGCCGAAGCAGAGAGCCTTTTCCGGCAGCCGAAAACCGACCGAATCCGGACCGATCGTCGAAGCCGGACCGGGGCGTACGATGCTGCCGCCGCCAAGGCCGAAGGAGTAGACATCCGGCACGCGGAAATTGGTCGGCACGCCGCCGATCATCGCGCCTTCGCTGCGGGTGCGGGGGAAGCCGGCGACCAGCATGCCGATATCCGTGGTGGTGCCGCCGATATCGATCACGGCCGCGTCGGAGAGCCCGGTGAGGAAGGCCGCGCCGCGCATGGAGTTGGTCGGTCCCGACGCGATCGTGAAGACTGGATACCGCTCGGCGAACGCGGCTGCCATCAGCGTGCCGTCGTTCTGCGTGAGGAAAAGCGGGCAGGTGAGGCCGAGAGCGGCAAAAGCCGAGCGGAAGGCGCCGACTGTTTCGCGTCCGAGCGTGTGGAGGCTCGCATTGAGGATCGTGGCGTTTTCGCGGGGCAGGAGGCCGGTGCGGCCGACGCGGTGCGACAGGCTGATTGCCGCGCCAGGCATTTCTTCTGCGACGATTTCCGCCGCGTCGTTTTCCATTTTCGGGTCGACCAGGGCGAAGACCGAGCAGATCGCGACGGCGGAGATGCCACGCGCCCGCCAATCGCGGCACGCCGCGCGGATCGCCACATCGTCGAGCGGCGCAATCTCCGAGCCATCGTAATTGACGCCACCGCCAACCAGGGCGGCACCACCGTCGACGACGGGGCGAAGCGTGTCCGGCCAATCGATCATTGGCGGCAGCGAGCGCGTCGCCGCGCCGCAAAGTCGGAGAACGCCAACCTTTTCAAGGTGCCGGCCCTCGACGATGGCGTTGAGGAAGTGCGTGGTGCCGATCATCACCGCATTGACCGCGCCGGCAGAAACGCCTGCTTCGGCCAGGACCGTGCGGATTGCTGCGCTGACGCCCGATGTCACGTCCGCGGTGGTCGAGGATTTTACCGTGGCCAGGACCTCGGCGCCGCGCAGCAGCGCCGCGTCCGTATTGGTTCCGCCGACATCCACTCCGATACGAAGCATGGTCTATCCCTTTTTCTTGCCGCCGAGATCCGTACCGCGGCTGATTGCGGTCGTCCTCGTGCCAAATACCTTGTAGAGGCGCAGCACGACCGAGCTCGTGACGCGCTTGACGCCGGGCAGTTTGCCCAGTTCCTGATCGATGAATTCGAGCAAAGCCGCATGGTCGGCGACGAAGAGTGAAGCGCTGAGGTTCGCCGTACCGCTCGTGGCGGCGAGGTAGCCGATCTCGTCATACTCGGCGAGCAGGATGGCGACGTCTTCCTGTTTGCCGGGCTCGACTTCGATCAAAAGCTCGACCTGGACATCGCGTCCGAGCGCCACCGGATCAGGAATAGCGCCGATGACGATCATCTTGGCCTGGAGCAATCCGGCAATGCGGTTGCGGATCGTGCGTTCCGAGGCGCTGCCGATCCGGCCGGCGATCTCGGCCGCCGAAAGGCGCCCGTCTTCGGAGAGATAACGGATAATCTCGCGGTCCAGATCATCGACGAGGTAGCGTTGGGTCATCACCGTTTCCGTTTCAGCCTTGATGATCCGAGTAAATTTCCGAAACGGAATTGTGTCAAGAATATTTCAATCCAATTGGGCAGTTATTATCAAAAATTGCCCGTTTTAGGCATCTATTCATTCATAAGTTGCCGAATCGGAAATTGCGATGCGGTGAGAAGGTGACCTATGCGGCTATGCGGGGAGGCAGCATGCATGGCTTCCGTTCGGCGTGGCCTCGCGCCCGAAGTCTCTCGTCTAGCGCCTGAAGACCGTACGCGCTGACGAACGGTCGAGAGGGGGGCGTGTTGATCTTCAGCCGAATGCCAATCTGATGATCGGGCTGAGCATCCCGATCAAGACGGAGGACTGCGCAACGAGCGCTTAAGGTTAGCGGTGGTGCTAGGTTGGCGCTGTGGAGCAGGAACTGGCTCTGTTGCAAAACACAGCGGCGCGGGAGGGTTCGCCACGATTACCGATGTCTGGATCAAGCATACCGCGCTGCCGCAGGCAAAGGTCGCAAGGGCGACCGCCTACAGCGATATGCTCGTCGCCACAGCGGGCCTGGCATTCGCGATGGGAAGACCGACGAACCACAATGCCGTCAGTCGTTTCTGGGAAAGTAGCTGAGTGTGCGTTGCTGTTTGCGAGCCGTTAGCCGCCCTGCCGCAGGGTCAGTGGTACTTTTCCTGCTCGCGAACGAGGATCGCCGGAGCGTTCAGCCCGGCGATCGGTTGTTTGACATCCGTCGGAATGTCCCCGGTCAGTTGAAGGTCGAGATAGCGCGCGCAACAGACCCTCAGAAACGAAGTGAAGTTCCCAAGATCGTGGCCGGCATCGATGGACTCATGATGCAGCTTGGTTATCAACTGCGTGACGTTCATGCGATCGCGATGGGCGATCTCCTCGAGCTTCGACCAGAAGAAGTTCTCTAGCCGAACGCTTGTCACCATGCCATCGATGCGTAGCGAACGCGTTGTACTTTCCCAGAGCCTTGCGTCCGCCTTTATGAACAATTCGCACATCGCGGTCCTCCCTTGTCCGCTTCCTCAGGCGGCGTCCGTTTGTAGCAGGGCGGAGGCGTCGAGCACAGCCATGAATTGCCGCAGCCACGACGGGTGCGCCGGCCATGCGGGGGCGGTGACGAGGTTGCCGTCCGAGACCGCGTCATCGATCGCGATATCGGCATAAATGCCGCCGGCGAGTTCGACTTCCGGGCGGCAGGCGGGATAGGCCGAACATGTGCGCCCTTTCAGCACGCCGGCCGCTGCAAGAAGTTGGGCACCGTGGCAGATGGCCGCCACCGGTTTCCCGGCCTCGAAGAAATGCTGCACGGCCTTGATGACGTCGGGGTTGAGGCGCAGATACTCGGGCGCGCGGCCGCCCGGGATGACGAGCGCATCGTAGTCCTCGGCGCGAATACTGGAGAAAGTAGCGTTGAGGGCGAAGTTGTGGCCGCGTTTCTCGGAATAGGTCTGGTCGCCTTCGAAATCATGGATCGCGGTCGCGACCGTCTCTCCGGCCTTCTTGCCGGGGCAGGCGGCATGGACGCTGTACCCGCAGGCAAGCAGCGTCTGAAACGGGACCATCGTTTCATAGTCCTCGGTGAAGTCACCGGTGATCATCAGAATTTTCGAAGCTGTCATCTGTTCCTCCCAAAACCAATGGAAAGAGCCTAGCAGGGCAGGCGAGCCAGAAGGTACTAACGGAATACTACAACGAAAATTCCAGGCGGGACCGATTGGTGGCGGAGCGATCGCCATTCCGGTCCTGGTTCCTGTCAGTCAGTCTCGTGTGTGGCCCCCGATACGGCCCGAACAGCTACTCGCTGAGGGAAAAAACAGGGGTGCAATGATGGCGTCTCCCTCGTTTCATTTTGCAATCACTCATTGCGAGACGGGCCGTCACATATCTGTCATAAACGCGAACAAGATTCTGCTTCAAATCCACCGGAACCGAGAGAGATGTCCGAGCAATTCTCGCTACTATGCGAAATGCTGCCCCAAAACTCTGCTCGTTCAACGACATGTGTCCAGCAGGCTGGCGCGATTTGTTTTCGGACCTCAGCAGATAGCCTTCCTGAAGTCTTGCTCGTCACGAGCCGCCGCAACGGCCGCTGGGGAATACCAAAGGGGCGTATAGAGGCAGGGGAGACGGCGCGCGCCGCAGCCGCGCGCGAAGCGATGGAAGAGGCTGGCGTTAGAGGCCGGGTATCGAGCGATGCCATTGGCTCGTTCGTTTATACCAAGGATAGCATTGACCTCAGCTATCACCTCAACGTGCATTTGCTCGAAGTCGAGGAAATTCTGGCGGACTTCCCCGAGAGGCAAAGCCGGCGACTACAATGGACTCCGATTGAAGCAGCCGTCCAGGAAGTCTCTGAGCCCAAGCTCCGTGAACTGCTGTTGCTTCTGGCTGCAGAAAACGGGCTGTGTGTCGGGTTTGAACTCCAGGCCCGGTAGCGCTGCCGGCATCATGCAGGGAAATCACTTTGCGGTTTTCGCTCTTTGCAGAAGAACCTGCATCTCCTGAAATCGTCTCTTGCGTTCGGGATCGTCCTCATCGGCGGCGTAACAGATGCGTGAAACGCAGAAGCGCAGGATTTTTGTCGGCGCGTTCGCATTGTCGAACTCGCAGTCGAAGGTGTCCGTCATATCTGACTTCTTTGTGTCGGCTCTTTCGGAATACTTAAAGCGTGCACCGGGCGGTGCAATCTCGGGAAAGGACTGCACCACCCCGACGTTGAGCGTGTCGACCAGGAAGAAATTCTTGGCGACTGCCATGCAGGCCGTCTCCAGGCCGGGGCTTTGCGCATATGCGGGGCCTGCCGCGATACATAGAACTGGGAGAAGCCATTTCATCGCATACTCCATCCGCGGAAAAACCTTGCGATCCGATCGGCTGCTCCGACAACACGCGAAGGTGGAAATTGTTCCGTCGCGTGGCGATCAGGATGTTGGTGCGGTCGTGAAGCGAGATCCTGCTGGCTCAATTGATCGCAAAGCGCGCAGTTTCAGATACCGTATCGGCTATGAGCGCTTGGCCAACTGGTGTTCGCGCCAGATCGTGAAAAGGCCCGCGCCGACCACGATCAGGGCGCCGATGATCATGTTGTGGGTGATCGTTTCGCCAAACAACAGGACGGCAAACATCACGTTAAGAACCAGCTGAAAATAAGTGACCGGCTGAACTTCCGCGGCAGGCAGCAGCCCATAGGCCCGGATAAGGAAGTAGTGGCTAAGCGTGCCGCAGACGCAAAGAGCTGCCAACGCGAACCAATCGGTGGGGACGACTTCGGTCCAGTAGAACGGGCCGATCAGCGAAATCGCCAGTGCCCCAACCACACCCGCGTAAAAGAGACTCGTCACCGCGGAATCCTCGCGGCTGACTGCGCGCGTGGCGATGCTATAGAGCGCGAACAGCACGGAGGCGACAAGCGGCAGAAGCAGCGACATGTCGAAATGAACGTCCACCGGATTGATGATCACCAGAACGCCGACAAGACCAATCAGTACTGCAGCCCCGCGCCGCCATCCGACTACTTCTCCGAGAAGCGGTATCGACAGGATGGTGATGATCAGCGGTGTTGCCTGGAAGATCGACTGGCTCATGGCGAGCCCGGCGTGGACATAGGAAAAGACGATGACGACGATCTCTGCGACCAGCAGAAGGCCACGAACAACCTGCAGCAAAGGGTGTCGCGTTTGAATGGATCGGCGAATGCCTCCGGGAGACGACGCGGCAAAGGCAAATACGAAGAGGGCGAACGCCCAGAACCGGATCATCGTTATGAAGAGCGCCGGATAGCGATCACCCAGATACTTGGTTATCGCATCCTGGCCAGCGAAGATGCAGATGGCGAGGAACGCAAACAAATAGCCGCGGGTCTTGGGGCTCATCACACTAAAAACTCAGAATCGTTGACCAATTGATTAGCATAGACTTTTCAGGAGCGCTCGAACCAAAGCTCACGATACGGGTGCATTGGCGCGCGAAGTCGGATTGCCTGACCCATCGCTTCAAGCAAGTAGGGCGGTCGGAGCAGTCCCGGCCGGATCAGATCAGACCGAGATGGGCGGCCAGTTCCCGTGCTGCTGCGCCGCCTGCTCTGTTCGCTCCAATCGTGGAAGCCGAGGGACCGTAGCCTACCAGATGGATGCGTGGGTCCTTTTCGACCCGCGTCGCGAGGCGTCCGCCTAGGACGATGCCGCCGTCGTCCGCGCGCAGTTGCAGCGGAGCGAGATGATCGAGTGAGCTGCGAAAACCCGTCGCCCAGAGAATGACCTCAGCTTTCTGTTCCGTTCCATCCGGCCAGCGCACGCCGTGAGGAAGGATTTCGCTGAAGATCGGCAGCCGTTTTAGCGCCCCTCGTTTTGCGGCGGCCCGCAGGGCCGGGGTCCAGGGGATGCCGGTGACGGACACCACCGAGCCCGGCACCAGGCCGTTCCGCACCCTTTCTTCAACGGCGGCGACCGCGGCGCGGCCGTCTTCCTGAGTGAATGGTCCCTCGTGAAACTGCGGCTCGCGGCGCGTGACCCAGGTTGTCGTTGTCACTTGCGAGATTTCATCGAGATGTTGGAGCGCCGAAATGCCGCCGCCGACGACAATCACGTGCTTGCCCGCAAACGCGTCCGCCGTTTGATAGTCGCGGGAGTGAAGCTGCTGCCCTTCGAAACGATCGGCACCGGGATAGGCGGGTATAGAAGGGGTCTCCCAGGTTCCCGTCGCGTTGATGAGCCCCTCGGCCGAAAAGGTCTCGCGGTCGGTCTCCACCCGCAGCCGGCCGAAGCGCTCGCAAACTACCTTGACTGCAACCGGGCGATAGATCGGCAGCCGGAATTTTTCTTCATAGGCCGCGTAGTAGCTGGGAACCGCCGTCGAAGCCCGCGCCTCAGTTTCTCCAACGGGAACAACTTCCGCAAACTCCATGCCCGGCAAGTCGTGGAGACGGTTGACGGTGCTCAGCGTCAATGACGGCCAACGATGCTGCCAGGCGCCGCCCGGTTTATCGTTCTTGTCGAGGACGATGAAATTCCGGCCCGGCTGAAGGCCAAGCTTCATCAAGTGATAGGCCGATGACAGTCCGGCTTGGCCTGCGCCGATCACGACAATGTTGACCTTGATCGCAGCGTGAAGCGCGGCATTCGGTGAAGCGGTGAATGGCATGGTGTCGTTCATTCTTGGTCCTCGAAACGCGTAGCCCGGCCGCCGGCTGCAAAGCGAAACTCAGCTCTTCTACGCATCCTTGTGATCGTAGGAGGCCGAACAAGCAATCCGTTCCGGCATCGTTTCGAGGAATCCCCCACTCGGCAAGCCCATGGAGAATTGCGCCCGCGGCGGTCGGAAATTAGGCCCGGAAGATTCGGGTCGTAGGGCGCAATCATCTCCACTGCACACGGGGTGCAGTCCCCGTCGAAGATGTGAGCCCCTTGCAATGTTAATCCATATGTGAGTAAGCTATTTATATAAGAAGAAATTGATCGCTGCCGCTGAGCACCACTGGCGTTCGATGGCGAAAATCAAGGTCGGACTTAGCTTTCGCTGCGCAAGGGTCTGCTCATGCATGAATTTACGCCCACCGTCGGTGTTTCCTCGACGCATCCCACGGATATGCCGCAAGACCACGCCGCCCTGCCGGTCTGGAATGCGGAAAACTGGTTCTATGAAGATTGGCCGGTCGGCCAGCGCATCCGGTCTTTGCGCCGGACGATCGCTGAGGGGGACAGCCATCTGTTCAATACGCTGGTGGTCGACATCCACCCCTATGTTCAGGATCAGATGTTCGCCGAGCGCGATGGCATGTTCGGCCGGCGTCTCGTCGCCGGCGCCTTCGTGTTCTCCGCCGGTCTCGGGCTCGTCGCCACCAATTGCGTCAACGCCTTTTCCTACGGCTACGACAAGCTGCGCTTCATCAAGCCGGTCTTCATCGGCGACACGATCTACACGATCCGGACCAACATGGACAAAACCCCCCGCTACAAGGAGCTCGGGCTCATCCGGGCCAGTTACCAGGTCTTCAAGGGCGAGGGGGAGCTGGTGCTCTATTGCGAGCACTTGCAGACCGTGAAGTACAAGAACGCCGCCGACTTTGTCGGCAAGACCGAGAAATAAGCCGCGATGACGGAAGCAAACGAACTGCCGCTCTCAGGCCTTGTCGTCGTCGACATGAGCCAGTTTCTCTCAGGTCCCTATTGCTCGCTGCGCCTCATGGATCTCGGCGCACGCGTCATCAAGATCGAGCGCCCCGACGGCGGCGACCTGTCGCGCCGGCTCTATCTGAGCGACACCGAGATCGGCGGCGACTCGACGATCTTCCATGCCATCAACCGCGCCAAGGAGAGCCTTGCGATCGACCTCAAGAACGAGGCTGACGTTGCGGCCTTGAAGGCGCTGCTCGCCAAGGCCGATGTGCTGATTCAGAACTTCCGCCCCGGCGTCATCCAGCGCCTTGGGCTTGACTACGAGGCGGTCAAGGCGATCAACCCGAAGATCGTCTATGCCTCGATCAGTGGGTACGGCGAGGAGGGTCCCTGGGTGAAGCGACCGGGGCAGGACCTGCTGGCGCAATCCCGCTCGGGCGTCATGTGGCTGAACGGCGATGAAGGCCAAGGGCCAGTGCCTTTCGGTCTGGCGATCGGCGACATGCTTGCCGGTGCGGCGGCAGCGCAAGGGATTCTTGCGGCTCTCGTTCGCCGCGGTATCAGCGGCAACGGCAGTCTGATCGAAACCAGCCTGCTTGAGGCACTCGTCGACTTCCAGTTCGAGGTTCTGACGACTCATCTCAATGACGGCCGCCGGCTGCCAACGCGCTCCGGCTTTCGCAGCGCACATGCCTATCTGTCGGCGCCCTATGGCGTCTATCCCGCCAAGGACGGCTATCTCGCCATCGCCATGACGCCGATCCCGAAGCTCGCGGATCTCCTCGAAATGCCCGAACTCGACACCTATCGCGATGATCCGGCTTCATGGTTTTCCGAGCGCGACAGGATCAAGGCGCTGATTGCCAAGCGGATCGCCGAAAACACCATCGACCATTGGCTTGGCCTGCTTGAACCCGCAGACATCTGGTGCTCCCGCGTGCTCAACTGGAACGAACTGCTCGAAAGCGAGGGCTTCCGGGTGCTCGACATGCTGCAGACGGTCGTGCGCGAGGACGATGTCTCGATCCTGACCACGCGATCGCCGCTGCGCATCAACGGCAATCGCGCCCAGGTCGACCGCGCCGCACCGCGCATCGGCGAACATAGCGCGTCGATCCGAGAGGAGTTCGGCCTGTGAGCATCACATTGAAGGGCATGACCTGGAGCCACCCGCGCGGCTACGATCCGATGATCGCTTGTTCGCGGTTGTGGCAGGAGCGCACCGGCGTTACGGTCGAATGGGAGAAGCGTTCGCTGCAGGATTTCGAGACCTATCCGGTCGAGGAACTGGCGCGGGCTTATGACCTCATCGTCATCGACCATCCCCATGTCGGCCAGATCACCAAGGAGAAGTGTCTGGCACCGCTCGATGTCGAAGGACGCGAAGCCGAGCGGAAGGCGCTGGGCGATGCGAGCGTCGGTCGCTCCTATCCGAGTTACACCTGGCAGGGCCGGCAATGGGCCTTCCCGATCGACGCAGCAACACAGGTTCAGGCCTGGCGCCCGGACCAGGCCGAGCGCGCGGCGGATTGGTCTGAAATGCTGGTCATGGCGCGGCAGGGAAAGGTCGCGCTGCCGATGCGCCCGCCGCATTCCCTGATGTGCTTCTATACGCTCTCGGCTAATCTCGGTCATCCTTGCCGCAGCGATGGGGCAGGGAAGTTGATCGAGATCGATGCCGGCATCGAAGCGTTCGAGCGCCTGCGTGAGTTGACGGATCTGATCGACCCCGCCTGCTTCTCGATGGATCCGATTGCCGTGCTCGAAGCGATGAGCGAGCCGCAAGCGAAGGCCGTCTGCGCGCCGCTGATTTATGGGTATGTCAGCTACGCGATGCCAGGCTTCCGGCCGTCTCTCGTCAGGTTCGGCGACATCGCGGTGGCCGGGCGGGGCGGTCCTTCCGGCTCTGCCCTTGGCGGAACGGGAATTGCCGTCTCCGCCTTCTCCGGCGCGATCGACGCGGCGATCGATTTTGCTTACTTCGTCGCTGGCGGCGAGGCGCAGCGCGGCCCCTATGCCGCAGGCGGTGGGCAGCCGGGCCATGCGGCCGCCTGGGATGATGACGCCGTCAACGCCGCTGCATCAGACTTTTACCGGGCAACCCGCAAGACGCTGGAAACCGCCTGGGTTCGCCCAAGGCACGATGGCTACATGGCCTTCCAGCAGGCGGGCTCGGATCGGATCAACGACGGGCTCCTGCGGAAGGATGCAGCGCGAAAGGTTGTCGACGATCTCAATCGCCTATTTGGTGCGAGCTTTGCACCCGCTTGAGCAGCCGGCGACTACTGCGCAGCTTAGCGGCAGGGTCTTCAATCAAGGGAAATGAAGGGCAGCGCATAGCGGCTGGATTTTATATCGAGATCTGCGGCGCCGCTTGTGGGCGCGAGCTACTCATAAACCTTCGCACAATCTCAAATTCCTGCTTGGCTTAGCCGAAGATCGTGATCAGCGGCTGAAATAGCCCACGACCAATATGTAACGACATCATCTTTACGGGCCCTGTAAAGATGATGTCGTTACGCTATCTTATGAGTGCAGACAGGAGCTTTCCATGGCCACCTCGAACACGCGTAAAAGTCCGGACGCAAGCGTGCCGCTAAATATGCGAATCAAGCCTGCGACACGCAACTTGATCGACCGAGCCGCCGAGTTGCTTGGTAAGACACGCACGGATTTCATGCTTGAGGCTTCCGAGCGCCGCGCCGAGGAAGTGCTGCTAGACCGTTCCGTATTCACGGTCAGCTCCGAAATCTATGCCGAGTACCTTGCTCGGCTCGAGGTGCCCGCGCAAACAAATGAGCGCCTGAAGCGCACCAT
Organism: Ensifer sp. Root278; assembly: GCF_001429285.1. Taxonomy (GTDB): domain Bacteria; phylum Pseudomonadota; class Alphaproteobacteria; order Rhizobiales; family Rhizobiaceae; genus Ensifer. The sequence goes on along the minus strand of NZ_LMJJ01000007.1, from coordinate 112,590 downwards.
GTCGACCAAAGCGCCGTGGGATGAGGCGTGACTCTTAAACGCACCGACACCACTGGCCGATCAGCACACTGGCAGACTTTAATTCCGGTATGCCTGAACTGGACGACTGGCTGCGTCGCCGCGTCCGTACCAATCAGATTGGCGGCGCATCGCGAACATTCGTCGTGTGCGAAGGAAATCGCGTCATCGCCTATTATGCGCTCGCCTCCGGCGCAGTGAAGCAGCCGGAAGCGCCTGGTCGGTTTCGGCGCAACGTGCCTGATCCAATTCCGGTTGCCGTTCCGCGGCGTGCTGGTGCATGCAATTTCCGAGGACGCGAGGGCCTTCTATGAGGCGATCGGCTTCCTGCCGTCGCCATCGGACCCAATGATGCTTATGGTCGGGTTACATGATCTTAAAAGCGCGCTCAACTTCTAACCGCAACTTGTGAAATATCAGCACCCATTGGCCAGGCATGTTCGCGTCCTGCTCCAAGCATCGCATAATGTATCGTCGGGAACGCGCTTGGTCGGTCTACTCTTCCGATCATCGAAGCATTATTATTCTTGGACTTGAGATAGCTGATCCATTGCGTGCCGACTAAACCTCAAATGCGAGCTTTCGAAACCCCACCGCGTCCACTCCGCGCTGTCCGCTTTAAATACAGGCCGAACGGCTGATACTTTCCCAACTTTGCAGCAAGGTTGGCTTGCTTAAGTCCTGAAGACTCTCACTTCCCGCTTCAAGACGTGGATTTCCATTTCATCGCCTCGAGTGGTTAGGCGGGCAACCATTTGGGTCAGCTTAGAATGACGTGCATCCGCATGTTGCGGATGCCAATGTCGGCGACCACCATGATCGGTGATCATGGGTCGACTTCCTGCACGTCCGAGCACACGAACGAGCGCGATGAAATCCGGATCTCCGCCGACGCACATACAGTCGACGGCCTAAGAAAACCCAACGAACGCGCGTTCGAACTGGACGGCGATCGTTTCGGGCCGGCATACTATCCATGCGAACCATGAAATAGGCCTGCACATTGTGCGTGAGGCGATCGAGGTCGGTCGCCATGATGTAACCGTGGACGCAGCCTGCCATGATCTGCCGCGGGCAATTTCTTTTGAGCTAACCTTCTGAAATTGCGTAATTCCGCACGGAAACCGTACACACTTTCTTGGAATTGCTCTAGGCGAGCTTCCAGATCCGCCGCGCATTGCCGGAGAGCAGCTTGCGCTTTTCGTGTGCGCTGCAGCCCTCAAGTAGAGCGTGGGTGGCGCCGACCCAGGTCGACAGATTTCCGCCGAGGGTGCAGACCGGCCAGTCGCTCCCCCAGACCACCCGGTCCCAGCCGAAGGCACCGATCGTGTGCTCGACATAGGGGCGCAATGTCTCCACCTGCCAGGCCTCGTCGGCATAGGCGACGACGCCGGAGATCTTCGCCGTGACGTTCGGTCGCCGGGCGATGTCGCTCATGTGCTCGCGCCAGGGATGCTCGGCGCCGCCGCGAATATCGGGAACGCCGCAATGGTCGAGGATGAACTGAACATCGGGCGCAAGATCGGCAAGGGCGATGGCCCTCGGGATCTGGTGCGGCAGGACGCAGAGATCGAAGGTAAAGCGGCGGCCGTCGAGCCTGCGGATGTTGTCGCGGAACGTCGGCCCCTCGGACAGCTCGTCCGGCATGACGTGCAGCACCCGGCGGAAACCTCTGACGAAATCGTTTGCCTCCTGGCGTTCAAGATAGGCGGCAAAGCCATCGTCTTCGGGTCGGCAGGCGGCGATGGCACCCTTGAGCAGGTTTTCCGGCTGGCGCGCCAGCCGTTCGATCTCCGCCGTTTCCTTCTCGATCTCCGAAGGCTCGACATCGACCTCCATGTGCAGGCAGGCCTCGATGCCGAGCCGACGGGCCTCGCGCGCGTAGGTCGCGTAGAGAAAGTCGTGGTCGAGCGCCGGCACGCCCGAGAGCCAGGGATAGGTGAGCTTCGACCTGTCGATGAGGTGAAGATGGGTGTCGATGATCAAAGCGCTTCTCCTCCGAACGTCATCTCACATAAGAATGGACTGTTCAAATAAGAAGTAAGGCCGTCGCCGGCTGCCGTCAATCGGCTACCGGCGCCACGTCCGAGCCAGCAAGCGTCGACAGTTGCTCCGCGGTCTTCAGCAAAAGGGCAATCGTTTCGGTAATATCCGGCGCCGAGGGCGCGTTGACCAGCGCGATATAGGGCACGGTGAGTGCCGCGATGCCGCGGCCATCGGGGCCTAGGATCGGTGCCGAAAGGTTATAGACGCCGGCGGTCTGCGCGCTCGCCATCATCTCGTAGCCGCGTTCGCGGATCTGGTCGAGCCGCGCGTAGAACTCCGGTCCGCGCGGGACTTCGTCTTTGCTCTTGGCGTGTTCTGCGATCATCATTTCGCGCTCTTCGGCTGAGCGGAAGGCGAGAAGGATGTGGCCGGAGCCGGTGTCGAACAGGCTGATGTGCGATCCGACCCGGATCGAGATGCCCCAATAATCAGGCGCTTCCTGCTGGGCAATGACCACGGCCGAGCCGCGATCGAAGACGGCGAGGTGGTTGGCCTGCTTGGAGCGCTGCGCCAGGTCGCGCATCAACGGTGTTGCGTAGGAAGCGAGCCTGCGAACCGGCGCATGCAGTTGCGAAAGACCGAACAGCTTTAGTGTCAGGGAATAGCGATCGCCGTCGATGCGGGTGACGTAGCCGCGTCGCACGAGCCGGTCGAGCATCCGGTAGAACTCGTTGGGGCTGCGGTTCAGGCGCTTGGAAATCTCCGCCTGCGTCAGGCCGCCGTCGACGCTGGCGAGCAGCTCGAGAATGTCGAGCCCCTTGTCGAGGGCGGGCGCGCGATAGCGGTCAGACTCTTCGGTGTCCATGAGATCCCTCCTTGGTGAATATTCATATCCATATACGCAGAGAAAGGCGCCGACAAAGGAAAGTTCGCCCTTGACGTTGGATAAATTTGTTGTTTGTATATGAATTAATGTCTCACAAATGAGAATACCGCGCCAAGATGAGGGGCGTGAACCAGGGAGGAGTGGAGATGAGAAGGCTGCTATCCGGCGTGTCCGCCGCAGCGATCATGCTTGCCGCGGGATTGGGGACGGCGATGGCCGCTGACCTGCCCGGCAAGTTTGAAGGCGTCACGATCGACGCCAAGCTGATCGGCGGACAGCAATATGAAAAGCTCTATGAGCGTATCGGTGAGTGGGAGAAGGCGACCGGCGCCAAGGTCAACATCCTGTCGAAGAAGAACCACTTCGAGCTCGACAAGGAGATCAAGTCGGATATCGCGACCGGAGGCGTCAGCTGGTGCGTCGGTTCCAACCATTCGTCTTTCGCTCCGCAATATCCTGACATCTACACCGACCTGCTAGCGCTTCTGCCGCCGGACGAGATCGCCAAGTTCGTGCCGGCACTGATCGATGCCTCGACACTCGACGGCAAGCTGGTGATGCTGCCGCGCGCTCAGTTCGACGTATCGGCACTCTACTACCAGAAGAGCCTCTATCAGGACGAAGCGAAGAAGACCGCCTTCAAGGCAAAGTATGGCTACGACCTCGCGCCGCCGGACACCTGGGCCCAGGTTAGCGACCAGGCCGAGTTTTTCGCAGCGCCACCGAATTTCTACGGCACGCAGTTCGCCGGCAAGGAAGAGGCCATCAACGGTCGCTTCTATGAAATGCTGGTCGCCGAAGGTGGGGAATATCTCGACAAGGATGGTCGCCCGGCCTTCAATTCCGAAGCCGGCGTGCGCGCGCTCGACTGGTTCGTCAAGCTCTACAAGGACAAGGCGGTACCGCCTGGCACGACCAACTATCTCTGGGACGACCTTGGTCAGGGCTTCGCCTCGGGCTCGATCGCTCTCAACCTCGACTGGCCTGGCTGGGCGAGCTTCTTCAACGATCCGAAGTCGTCCAAGGTCGCCGGCAATGTCGGCGTGAAGGTGCAGCCGGCCGGTTCTTCCGGCAAGCGCACCGGCTGGTCGGGCCATCACGGCTTCTCGGTCACCGAGGATTGCGCCAACAAAGAGGCCGCCGCCTCGCTCGTCTGGTGGCTGACCAACGAGGACAGTCAGAAGCTGGAATCGGCTGCCGGCCCGCTGCCGACCCGCACGGCCGTCTGGGAATACAACATCAAGGCAGCCGCAGGCGACGCCTACAAGACCGGAGTGCTGCAGGCTTTCCAGGAAGCTGCCAAGCATGCCTTCCCGGTGCCGAAGACGGCTGAATGGATCGAAATCTCCAACGCAGTCTATCCGGAACTGCAGGCCGCCATCCTGGGCGACAAGACGTCGAAGGAAGCGCTGGATGCCGCCACTGAGAAGGCGACCGGCATTTTGGAAGACGCGGGCAAGCTCTGATCACAACCAAGGAGGCGGCGCCGGTGCCTTGCGGGCGCCGGCGCCGCCTCAGCCATTTCATGCCATCCTCAGGACTGCCCGATGAAGCTCAAGAAATTGTCAGCACCGGCCCTGCTTCTGCTTCCGGCTTTTGTCGTGCTCGCGGCGGTGATCGTTTTGCCGCTGCTCTTTTCCTTCTATTCGAGCTTCACACCCTTTCGCCTGACCAAGCCGGAGACGCTGTGGATCTTCGTCGGTTTGCGCAACTACGCGACCGTTCTCGGCAACGCCGAGTTCTGGGTCGCCTTCGGCCGCACCGTGCTGTTGCTGACGGTGGCCCTGAACGCCGAGATGCTGCTCGGTCTCGGCCTGGCGCTGCTCGTCAACAAGGCGACCCATGGCCAGCGACTGCTGCGAACCGCGATGATGTTTCCGATGATGTTCTCGCCGGTGCTGGTTGGCTTCCAGTTCAAGTTCCTGTTCAACGACAACATCGGTTTCGTCAACAATGCGCTGCAGTCGCTGGGGTTGACCGACCAGGCGATCCCCTGGCTGATCGACGGTAATCTGGCGCTCCTTTCGATCATCATAGCCGAAGTCTGGTCCTCGACCGCCGTGTTCGCCATCCTGATCCTCGCCGGTCTGCTCGCCATGCCGAAGGATCCGGTCGAGGCCGCCCATGTCGACGGCTGCACGCCGTGGCAGACCTTCCGTTATGTCACCTGGCCCTATCTCATGCCATTCGCCTTCATTGCGATGACCATCCGCTCGCTGGACGTCGCCCGGGCCTATGACATCGTCAAGATCATGACCGACGGCGGCCCTGCCAAGCGGACCGAACTACTTTGGACGCTCGTCGGCCGCACCGCCTATGCCGATGCCCGCATGGGGCTTGCCAACGCCATGGCCTATGTCGCGATCCTCTTGTCGATCGTTTTCACCGTCTATTTCTTCCGCAAGCTTGCCGCAGCGCGCCAGCAGATCGGAGCCGAGTGGTAATGGATATCAACGCTTCGCACCGCCTGCGCCGCCGCCTTTTGAAGGTCGCGCATCTGATCGGCTTGTTCCTGGCGATGCTCGTCATCTGCCTGCCGGGCCTCTGGATCGTGCTGTCGTCGCTGCGCCCGACGGTCGAGATCATGGCCAAACCGCCGGTCTGGATTCCGGAAAGCGTTTCTCTCGATGCCTATCGCGCCATGTTCTCGGGCGCGGGGCAGGGCGGCGTTCCCGTCTGGGACTATTTCCGCAACTCGCTGATCATCTCCGTGACATCGACGGTGATCGCGCTCGCGATCGGCATGGCCGGTGGCTACGCCTTTGCCCGCTATCGCTTCAAGGCGAAGTCGGCGATCTTTCTCGGCTTCATGCTGACGCGGGCCGTGCCCGGGATCGCTCTGTCGCTGCCGCTCTTCATGCTCTACGCCCGCACCGGCATCATCGACACGCATTTCTCGCTGATCCTCACCTATGTCGCGCTCAACGTGCCCTTCACCATCTGGTTGATTGACGGCTTCTTTCGCCAGGTGCCGAAGGATCTCGCGGAAGCCGCCCAGATCGACGGCTGCACACCTTGGCAGGCCTTCTGGCAGGTGGAGTTTCCGCTCGCCGGTCCCGGCATTGCGTCCGCCGGCATCTTCGCATTTCTCACCTCCTGGAACGAATATGCGCTCGCCTCGCAGATCACCCGCTCGGTCAATTCCAAGACGCTGCCGGTTGGACTTCTCGACTACACCGCCGAATTCACCATCGACTGGCGCGGCATGTGCGCGCTCGCCGTCGTGATGATCATCCCGGCGCTGACCCTAACCTTCATCATTCAGAAGCACCTCGTTTCGGGCCTCACCTTCGGCGCGGTGAAAGGATAATCGTTCATGGCTCCTGTCACCCTCAGGAAACTGGTCAAGCGCTACGGCGCGCTCGAAGTCGTCCGCGGCATCGACCTCGAAGTGAAGGATCGCGAGTTCATCGCACTAGTCGGCCCCTCCGGCTGCGGCAAGTCAACGACGCTGCGCATGATCGCCGGCCTCGAGGACGTCAGCGACGGCGCGATCGAGATCGGCGGCCTCAAGGTCAACGATCTGCCGCCGCGGGCGCGCAACATCTCCATGGTCTTCCAGTCCTATGCGCTCTATCCGCACATGACCGTTGCCGAGAACATGGGCTTTTCGCTGAAGATCGCCGGGCGCTCGGCCGATGACATCAAGGCGCGGGTCGCCGAAGCGGCCGCCATTCTCGATCTCGGCCATCTGCTTGAGCGTCGTCCGTCGCAGCTTTCCGGCGGCCAGCGCCAGCGCGTCGCGATGGGCCGCGCGATCGTGCGCCAGCCGGATGTCTTCCTGTTCGACGAGCCGCTGTCGAACCTCGACGCGAAGCTGCGCACGCAGGTGCGCACCGAGATCAAGAAGCTGCACGCGCGCATGCAGGCGACGATGATCTACGTCACCCACGACCAGGTCGAGGCCATGACGCTGTCGGACCGCATCGTCATCATGCGCGACGGCCATATCGAACAGGTCGGCACACCGGAAGAGGTGTTCCAGCGCCCCGCCACCAAGTTCGTTGCCGGTTTCATCGGTTCTCCGCCAATGAACATGGACGAGGCGATCGTCGACAACGGCGCACTGGTCTTTGTCAGCGGCGCCCGGCTCCCGATCCCGCCGCGCTTTGCAAACGTGCTGCGCCCGGGCCAGAAGGTGACATTCGGCCTGAGGCCAGACGACATCTATCCAAGCGGTCATGGTCTGCATGCCGGCGATCCGGCGGCCGTGCACGAGGTCGAACTGCCAGTATCGATCACCGAACCGCTCGGCAACGAGACGCTCGTCTTCATCCAATTCAACGGCCGCGATTGGGTGTCGCGCATGCTCAATCCGCGCCCGCTTACCTCCGGCGAGAAGGTGCGGATGAGCTTCGACCTGTCGCGCGCCCATCTCTTCGACGTTGATACTGGCAAGGCTCTGGAAGGCTGACATGGCAAGAATCGAAAAAATTGAACTGCGCATGGTCGACCTGCCGCCGAAGGTGAAGCGGACCGATGCGATCCAGAGCTTCGTCAGCCAGGAAACGCCTATCGTCACGATCGTCGATTCCGACGGAGCGACGGGGACGGGCTACAGCTACACGATCGGTACCGGCGGATCGTCGGTAATGCGGCTTCTCTCCGATCACCTCGTGCCAATCCTGATCGGCGAGGACGCCGATTGCATCGAGGCAATCTGGCACAAGATGGAATTTGCCACCCACGCCACGACCATCGGTGTCATCACCGCGCTGGCGCTGGCCGCAGTCGACACCGCCCTTTGGGACCTGCGCGCCAAAAAGCAGAAGCTGCCGCTCTGGAAGCTCGCCGGCGGCGCCAAGGACAGTTGCCCGCTCTACACCACCGAGGGCGGCTGGCTGCATATCGAGAAGGAGGCGCTGGTCGAGGATGCGCTCGCTGCCAAGGCCAAGGGCTTCTCCGGCTCGAAGGTGAAGATCGGCAAGCCGCACGGCTCGGAGGATTACGATCGGCTCGCCGCCATGCGCAAGGCACTCGGCGATGGCTTCGAGATCATGACCGACTGCAATCAGGGCTTCACCGTCGACGAGGCGATCCGCCGCGCGTCGCGGTTGAAGGAGCTCGATCTCGCCTGGATCGAGGAGCCGCTGCCGGCCGACGATCTCGACGGCCATATCCGGCTGACACGCTCGACGCCGACCCCGATTGCGGTTGGTGAATCGATGTATTCGATCCGCCATTTCCGCGAATATATGCAGAAGGGCGCCTGCTCGATCGTGCAGGTCGACGTTGCCCGCATCGGCGGCATCACGCCCTGGCTCAAGGTCGCGCATGCGGCGGAAGCCTTCGACATTCCGGTCTGCCCGCATTTTCTGATGGAACTGCATGTGAGCCTCGTCTGCGCCATACCGAACGGTAAATATGTCGAATATATTCCTCAGCTCGATGACCTGACCACCAAGGGTATGGAGATCCGCAACGGCCGCGCCATCGCGCCTTCAGAGCCGGGCATCGGCATCGCCTGGGATTGGGACGCCGTGCGCGCCCGCTCGATCAGTGAATTCACCCGCGAGTTCCGCGGGTAGGGAGGTCATTATGCAGCGAATGGGAATGGTGATCGGCCTCGAAGCGTCGAAGATCGCCGAATACAAGGCTCTGCATGCCGCCGTCTGGCCGGAGATCCTCGAACTGATCTCCGAATGCAACGTCACCAACTACTCGATCTTCCTCAAGGAGCCGGAAAACCTGCTGTTCGGCTATTGGGAATATGTCGGCTCGGACTTTGAGGCAGATATGGCCAAGATGGCGGCGCATCCGAAGAACCAGGAATGGTGGTCCGTCTGCATGCCGTGCCAGAAACCGCTTGAGACGAGACAGGAAGGCGAGTGGTGGGCGATGATGGAAGAGGTGTTTCATCACGACGGGAAGGCATCCCGTCATGACTGAAAGCTTCGATCCCGGCGCGCTCAGACAATGGTGGCCGAAGCCGAGCAAGCCGCGACCGATTGTGATCTTCGGTGCCGGCAGCATCGTCGGCGACGCGCATCTGCCGGCCTACCGCAAAGCCGGCTTCCCCGTTGCCGGGATTTACGATCCGGATCACGCCAAGGCGGCCGCTCTGGCGAACGAGTGGGAAATCCGTGCCTTCGAAGACGAAGCTGCCGGGTTCTTGGTGCCCGATGCCATCTTTGACCTCGCGACGCCCCCGGCAGCCCATGCCGCCATCCTTGGCCGATTGCCGATCGGCGCGGCAGCGCTGATCCAGAAGCCGATGGGGTCGGACCTCGATGCCGCAACCGCCATTCTCGAGATATGCCGCACGCGCCAGCTGAAGGCTGCCGTCAACTTCCAGCTTCGCTTCGCGCCGATGATGCTGGCGCTGAAGGATGCCATCGCCAAGGGGCATCTCGGCGAGGTGGTGGATTTCGATGCCTGGCTGGCGCTCGCCACCCCCTGGGGCTTTTGGCCGTTCCTCAAAGGTCTGCCGCGCATCGAGATTGCCATGCACTCGATCCACTATCTGGATCTGATCCGCGGCCTGCTCGGCAATCCCCAGGGCGTGCATGCCAAGACCATCGGCCATCCGAACCATGATGTCGCCCAGACGCGAACGGCGGCCATCCTCGACTACGGCGATCGCGTGCGCTGCGTGCTCTCGGTCAATCACGATCATGATTTCGGCCGCAAGTTCCAGGCCTGCGAATTCCGCATCTCCGGCACCTCCGGCGTGGCCTACGTGAAGCTCGGCGTCAATCTCGACTACCCCAAGGGAGAACCGGACGAACTCTGGATTCGGCCGGCAGGCGGCAGTGACTGGGTTGCCGTTCCGCTCGAAGGCGCCTGGTTCCCCGATGCCTTCGCCAACCGCATGGCCAATCTGCAGCGCTTTGCGGCGGGAGAGGACAATGAACTGATCGGCTCGGTGGAAGACGCGTGGCAGACGATGGCTCTCGTCGAGGCCGCCTATCAATCGAGTGCCGCGCCGGCAACGGCGATCGCGCCGCTTCCAGGACAATGACATGTCTGAACAGATCATCCATTTTGAAGACTACGAGCTCGGACACGAACGCCTGACGACCGGTCGGACGATCACCGAGACCGACTTCGTCGTTCATGCCGGCCATACCGGCGATTTCTTTCCGCATCACATGGACGCGGAATTCGCCAAGACGCTGCCGGGCGGCCAGCGCATCGCCCACGGTACCATGATCTTTGCGATCGGCGTCGGTCTCACGGCATCGCTGATCAATCCGGTTGCCTTTTCCTACGGCTATGATCGTCTGCGCTTCGTGCGTCCGGTCCATATCGGCGATACGATCCGCACCCGCGTGACGATCGCCGCCAAGGAGGACGATCCGAAGCGGCCGAAGGCGGGACGCGTCGTGGAACGGTTAGAAGTTATCAACCAGCGTGGCGAGGTCGTTCTCGCCGCCGACCATATCCTGGTCGTCGAACGCAAAGCATGAGGGATCGAGAATGACAGCGGATCTTAAAGGCAAGGTCGTCCTGATTACGGCTGCCGCTCAAGGCATTGGCCGCGCTTCAGCTTTGGCCTTCGCAAGGGCCGGCGCGAAAGTGCATGCGACCGATATCAATGTCGACGCGCTTGCAGCGCTCGCCAAGGAAGCGGACGTCGAAACGCACCGGCTCGACGTGCTCGACACGCAAGCCGTCGAAGCGCTGGTGGCGAAGATCGGCGCCGTCGATATCCTTTTCAACTGTGCCGGCTTCGTTCATGCAGGTTCGATCCTGGAGATGAAGGATGCCGACCTCGAATTCGCGCTCGACCTCAACGTCAAAGCGATGATCCGCACCATCCGCGCGGTGCTTCCGGGCATGCTTCAGCGCAAGGATGGCGCGATCATCAACATGGCTTCGGTCGCCTCCAGCATCAAGGGCGTGCCCAACCGCTTCGCCTATGGCGTTACCAAGGCGGCCGTCATTGGTCTCACCAAGGCCGTTGCCGCCGACTACGTCTCCCAGGGAATTCGCTGCAACGCCATTTGCCCCGGTACCGTTGAGAGCCCGTCGCTGCAGGACCGTATGCGGGCGCAGGGCGATTATGAGACGGCACGAGCCGCCTTTATCGCCCGCCAGCCGATGGGCCGCCTCGGCACGCCGGAGGAGATCGCCGCGCTCGCCGTTCATCTCGCGAGCGCTACCTATACGACCGGCCAAGCCTATGCCATCGATGGCGGCTGGACCATCTGACCACCGAGTTCAAGGATTTAAGATATGAAGCTTCTGCGTTACGGCGTTCCGGGTCACGAAAAACCGGGTATTCTCGATGCCAACGGCACGCTGCGCGACCTTTCCGGTCATGTGGCCGACCTCTCTGGTGCGGCTCTCGATCCCGACAAGCTGGCGGAACTGGAGTCGCTCGATCTTGCCGGTCTGCCTGCTGTTGCCGGCAACCAGCGTCTCGGTCCTTGCGTTGCCGGAACCGGCAAGTTCATCTGCATCGGCCTCAACTATTCCGATCACGCGGCTGAAACCGGCGCCAAGGTCCCATCCGAGCCGATCATCTTCATGAAGGCGACTTCGGCCATCGTCGGCCCCGATGACGATCTTCTGATCCCGCGCGGCTCGACCAAGACCGACTGGGAAGTGGAGCTCGGTGTCGTCATCGGCCGCAAGGCGAAATACGTGAGCGAAGCGGAAGCCCTCGACTATGTCGCAGGCTACTGCGTTGTGCACGACGTCTCCGAGCGTGCCTTCCAGATCGAACGCCAGGGCCAGTGGACCAAGGGCAAGTCATGCGACACCTTTGGTCCGACAGGCCCCTGGCTCGTAACCAAGGACGAAGTGCCGGATCCGCAGAACCTGCCGATGTGGCTGAAGGTCAATGGCGAGACCATGCAGAAAGGCTCGTCGAAAACCATGGTTTACGGCGTCGCCCATCTCGTGTCCTACCTTTCGCAGTTCATGTCTCTGCAACCGGGCGACATCATCTCGACCGGCACGCCGCCCGGCGTCGGCATGGGCATGAAGCCGCCGCGCTATCTCAAGGCGGGCGATGTCGTCGAACTCGGCATCGAGGGCCTCGGCAGCCAGAAGCAGTCCGTACGCGCGGACGATTAAGTTCTACCGACTGGAGTGACCATGACCCGCATCACCAATCTGCGCGTCTTCGACTTGCGCTTTCCGACCTCACAGAGCCTTGACGGCTCCGATGCGATGAATCCGGACCCGGATTATTCCGCGGCCTATGTCATCCTCGACACGGACAGGCCCGGTGTTGCGGGCCATGGTCTCACCTTCACCATCGGCCGGGGCAACGATATCTGCTGCATGGCGATCAAGGCTATGCAGCACCTGATCGTCGGTCAGGATACGGCGGACATCCTCGCCAATCCGGGCCGCTTCTGGCGGCACCTGACGAGCGACAGCCAATTGCGCTGGATCGGCCCCGAAAAGGGGGCGATCCATCTCGCCACCGGCGCCGTGGTCAACGCCGTCTGGGACCTGCTTGCCAAGGAAGCGGGCAAACCCGTCTGGCGCCTCGTTTCCGACATGTCGCCGGAACAGATCGCCGACATCGTCGACTATCGCTACATGACGGATGTGCTCACCCGCGACGAGGCGATCGGAATTCTCAGCAAGGCCGAGCCCGGCAAGGCTGAGCGCATTGCGACGCTGGAGAGGGAGGGCTATGCCTGCTACACGACGTCGGCCGGCTGGCTCGGTTATGACGATGACAAGCTCAGGCGCCTTGCCCAGGAAGCGATCGACGAAGGCTTCAACCACATCAAGATGAAGGTCGGGCGCGATCTTGCCGACGACATTCGGCGGCTGACGATCGCACGCGAGGTGATCGGACCTGACCGCTATCTCATGATCGACGCCAACCAGGTCTGGGAGGTCGGCGAGGCGATCGATTGGGTGAAGCAGCTTGCCTTCGCCAAGCCCTTCTTCATCGAGGAGCCGACGAGCCCCGACGACGTCGCCGGTCACCGCAAGATCCGCGAGGCGATCGGGCCGGTGAAGGTCGCGACCGGCGAGATGTGCCAGAACCGCATCATGTTCAAGCAGTTCATTGCTGAGGGCGCGATCGACATCGTCCAGATCGACTCGTGCCGCATGGGCGGGCTGAACGAGGTGCTGGCGGTGCTGCTGGTCGCAGCCAAGTATGGCCTGCCGGTCTGGCCTCACGCCGGTGGTGTCGGCCTCTGCGAATATGTGCAGCACCTGTCGATGATCGACTATGTCGCCGTTTCCGGCACCAAGGAGGGACGCGTGATCGAATATGTCGACCATCTGCATGAGCACTTCCTCGACCCTTGCGTGATTGAGAACGCGGCTTACATGCCGCCGCAGCGGCCCGGATTCTCGATCGAGATGAAGCCGCAGTCGATCGCCGATTACACGTTCGGCGGCTAGCGCAAGAGATTTTCATATAAGAATAAGTTCTTCAGAAATTGAAGCCGGGGCGGCGATAAGTCGCTTCGGCTTCGTTGTTTTCCGCTGACCGCTGACGTAAAAGGGCATCTTGCCACTTGACGGCGTGCGTTCATTTATGAATGATCTATTCATTCATTGTGAATTCCGGAGGGGAGTCCGGAAAGAGGAGGAACTGATGAAGACCTTTGTTCTGGCCGCAGCCATGGCTGCTTTGTCCTTTTGCGGCGTCGCCCATGCGCAGGAATACAGCCTACGGTTCTCGACCTCGCAGGTGAATCCCAACGAGCCGATCGTCAAAGCCATGAGGACCTATGCCGAGCGTGTCGGCGAACGTTCGGGCGGCCGCATCGCGATCACCGTCATGACCGGTGACCAGCTCGGCGCGCAGAAGAAGGTCAACGAGATGGTCATGAGCGGCGCAAGCCTGCTCAGCGCCACGGACTATGGCCAGCTCGGCCAGTTCGTGCCGGATCTCTCCATTCTGGCGGGTCCCTATGTCTATCCGGATCTGGCAGCGACCGACCGTCTCTTCGCCTCGGATCTCTACAAGGAACTTTCAGGCAAGCTCGAGGCGCAGGGCATCAAGATCATCATGCCGAACGGTCTTTTCGGCTACCGCCACATCATCGCCAACAAGCCGGTCCGTTCGCCGGCCGACCTCGCCGGCGTCACTATACGCGTTCCCTCGTCGCCGATCATGATGGCGACCTTCGGCAATTACGGCGCACGGCCGACGGAACTGCCATGGGGTGACGTCTATAACGCACTTCAGACCGGTGTCGTCGATGCGGCCGAAGGCCCTTTCGGCTCGATTGCCGGCGCCAAGCTCAACGAGACCCGCAAGGTCATCTCCAAGACCGGCCACCAGATCATGTTCACGGCTTGGGTGGCATCGAGCCAGTTCTTCAACGGCCTGCCGGAAGATCTGCAGAAGATCCTGCTCGAGGAAGGCCAGACGATCGCCAAGGAGCTGACGGCGATGACGCTCGAAACGGACGACGCCTACGCCAAGCAGCTCGCGGCCTCCGGCGTCGAGATCGTCACCGACATCGACGTGCCAGCCTTCATCGAAGCCTCGCGTGCGGCCTACGAGAAGGTGCCGAACATCTCGCCCGGGATGTACGATCAGGTGCAGAAGGCAATGGCCGAGTAAGCGCTCGAATGGGCGTGGCTCGCGCGGCCGCGCCCATTCATGCCGTCGCGCATCTCGGTGCGATGACCTGAGGCCGCGTGGCCATACCGCCGTTCCCGTTCCGCCCTTTAGGATATCGAGACAACCATGGAAACCTCACGACCACCCGAGGAAGCAATTCCTCTGCTCAGCCTGCGTCGCGCCGATGAAGCGATTGGCGTTGCGGCGCTGCTCGTCATCGTCATTTCGATCCTTTGGGGAGTGATCAGCCGCTACGTCTTCCCGCAACCGGCGGCCTGGACCTACGAACTGGCGATCATGGCCTTTGCCTATCTCGTTTTCTTCGGCGCAGTTGCCGGTGTCCGTCTCGGCACCCATGCGGCGATCGACGTTCTCGTTGCAGCGTTCCCAGAGGGGTGGCAGAAGGCGGTCGCCTGGTTCAATTACTTTCTGCTGGCCCTGTTCTTCATCGCCATGACGGTTCTCTTCGGCTGGCAGGCCTGGACGTCGCGGCATGTGCACACGATCGCTCTCGATCTGTCGCGGGGTCTTTCGTACGGACCGCTCGCGCTCGCTTCGGCCGGCATGTTGTTCCAGCAGCTCATCGTCGAAAGGCCGTGGACTGTCCGTCTGCATCGCAATGTGGAATCGCTGATATGACCTTCTTCCATCTGGCCGGCCCTTCGCTGCTGGTCGTCATCCTCTTCCTGTTGTCGACGCCCATCACCTGGGCCATGGCGATCGGCGCACTCGCCTTCTTCGTCATCAACATGGACATGATCCCGCTCGCCAATTTCGCCCAGGAAATGGCGGAGGGCAGCCAGTCCGTGTCTTTGCTGGCGTTGCCGCTCTTCGTGCTTGCCGGCTGCATCATGAATGCGTCGGGCATCACCCGGCGCCTGCTGGCGCTCGCCGACGTGATGGTCGGCCATATGACCGGCGCGCTGGCGCAGATGTGCACCGTGCTCGGCACCTTGCTCGGCGGCCTTACCGCATCGGCCAACGCAGATGCCGCGATGCTCGCCAAGACCCTTGGCGTCGAAATGGCCGAGAGAGGCTACAGCCGCGCCTTTGCCGCAGTCATCACCTCGTCCGCCTCCATCATCACCAGCCTCATCCCACCCTCGATCGGTCTTATCGTCTACGGATTCCTGGCGGAGACCTCGATCGGCCGGCTGTTTGCCGCCGGCGTGGTGCCCGGCCTCGTGCTCGCGGCCGGGCTTATGGTCACCACCTACTTCATCGCGCGCAAGCGCGGCTACAAACCGCTTCGCAAGGAGCGCGCCAGCCGGGCGGAGGCGAGCCGGGCGCTGATCGACGGGCTTTGGGCGCTGTCGATCCCGGTCGTGATTTTCGCCGGCACGCGCTACGGCATCTTCACCACCACCGAGGCCGGCGCGGTTGTCGTGGTCTATGTGCTTTTCGTCGCCGTGTTCGGCTACCGCGAATTCACGCTCCGCCAGATCCCGGAGGTGCTGGCCGAGGCGGTGCGAGATTCCTCGGTGGTCATGATCATGATCTGTGCGGCAGCCGCCTTCGGTTTCTATCTCGCCTGGGAGCAGGTGCCGCAGGCCATGTCCGGCTGGCTCGGCGGCGCCACCGACAATCCGCTGCTCATGCTGCTCCTCATCAACGTTCTCCTCATCGTCATCGGCACGGCGATCGAGGGTTCGGCGGCGCTCATCATCCTGACACCGATGCTGATCCCGATCATCGACGGCGTCGGCATCGACCGCGTGCATTTCGGCGTCGTCTTCATTACCAACCTGACGATCGCCGGCATCACGCCCCCGGTCGGTGGCCTGATGTACATCTCGTCCATGGTGCTGAAGGTACCGATGATGGCCTATGCGCGCGAGGTGCTGCCCTATCTCGCGATGATGATGGTCCTTCTGGTCATGCTCAGCATGTTTCCGCAGCTCTCGCTGTGGCTTCCCAACCTCGTCTATGGAACCGCCGCAGTTCAATAGCGCAATGAGACGGCCCTCCGCTTTGGCGGAGGGCCTGGCGCCTCCAGAGACGTTCAACCCGCTCGGTCAGGCCTCAGCTTCGTGGCAAACCGCTTCGATGTTGTGTCCATCCGGGCAAAGCACGAAAGCTGCATAGTAGTTCGCGTGGTAGCGTGGGCGCAGACCTGGCGCACCATTGTCTTTACCACCCGCTTCCAGAGCCGCGCGGTAGAAAGCATCGACTTGCTCGCGGCTCTCGGCCGCGAAGGCGAGGTGTAGATGCGCAGGGTTCTCCTCGGTCTGGTGCAGGCACAATGAAGCCTTGCCCTTCGAACTAAGTTCGACACCGTAGGAAGGTTCGCCCTCGGCTATGATAGCTACACCGAGCGGTTCGAGTGCCCTAAGGTAGAAGGCTTTGCTCGCAGCAAAGTCCCTGACGCCGAATTTGACGTGGTCAAACATGGGTTCTCCTGACGTGTGCGAGCCTGTCTGGCGGTGGGCCCTCAGTGCTGCTTGTGCTGCAAATCGGTCCTTCCCCGCCGATTTGCATCAAGCCAAAATGGCATGTCTGAACGATGAATGGCAAGAAACGGAGGAGGAGAGCCCTTTGGCAGCAGATCGCTGACCGGGCGTTCAAGCGGCCGGTCGTTCGTAGCCAAAGCGCCATGGGCAATCCAAGCCCTTTAGAAGCTGAGGGCCATCGTGACAAGCGTGGCGAAGACCATGATGACGCCATAGGGGATCTTGCGGCTGACGCGGATCTCTTCGATCCGCATGACCACAGCGTAGTGCGCGAACGCCAACGGCATCGGCAGCCTCAGTGCCAGCATGGTCAGGACGCCGCCAAGCAGCAGGAAAACGGCGAAGGGGAGCATGCCGTGCCAGCCGATGAAGAGGCCGATCGGCAGGAATAGCTTGGCGTCGCCGGCTCCGAACAACCGAAAGGCCCAGAGCGCTACCCCGAGCGTGAAGAGCAATAAGCCAGCTCCGATATCGCCTCCGACGCCGTCGAGTGAGAAGAGCGCGGCGCCAATGTCCTGTGTTGTCGTGAGCCGGATCATGGCGCCCAGTGCGTAGACGGAGATGAGCGCGAGCACGACGCCATTCGGAATGCGCCAGCGCTGGAAGTCGCTCCAGGCGGAGTAGAGGAAGAGCGCCGCCGCTACCAAAGGGATTATATTGATAAGTTCTGTCATGTTTCACCAGTTCTGCGCGATAGGTGATCTCAGATGCAATTGTGTTGCTCTTCCAAAGGCTTCGCAAGAAACCGCGGATCAGAAAAGTTCAAGAAATATTAACGGATGTCATGTTTCCGCAGGCGATCTCTCTATTGACCCTTAAATAGTAGGGGTTCTGATTTTAACCATAACCCAAAGATGGCTCATACCACTTCGTATTAGAAGTTGACGATATAATAATTAAGGGATTATTAATAATGTCAGTCGGAGAGGCGGTCTCGATGACGGGCGGGGGCCGGGAAAATAAGCGGTCACGCAATAAGTATACTGTGTTGGAGGTAATTCTCGATGAAAGCATTTTTGACAAAAGTCCGCGCTTTCTCGCGGGAAGAAGACGGCGTAGCGTTGACTGAATACCTGATCCTGCTTGGGCTTCTGGTTGGCGGAGTCGTTACGGCGGTATCTGTCGCAGGAACTAATCTTGATGCCGCTTGGGACCAGTGGGCCACGTGGTTCACGGACACCCTCGATCCTCCTCCTGCTGTTTAAAGGCAAATAGAGGACGACAAAGGAGAGGAGTTTGTTAACTCCTCTCCTCTATTTTAGAAAATTGTATTGGAAGTAATTTCCTCCAATTTACGAGTAGCGGCGATGCGTTCCTCCACGATCATCAGTCTGGTTATTGCGCTTGTGCTTGCTGTCGCTGCAGTCTTCGCCACGCGGACTTATCTCGCTGATGAGCGGGCTCGCCTTGCAGCGAACGGAGGCGTCAAACAATCGGAAAAGACGCTAGTCGTTGCCTCGAAGTCGATGCGCTTCGGCGACAGGGTGCGCCCGGAAAATCTGAAAACCATTCCCTGGCCCTCGGAGGAGCGGCCCGAAGGCTCCTTCCAGGCGATCGAAGCGGTTCTTGGCGACAAGGAAGAGCCGCGTTATGCGATGGAGGCGATCGATCCCGGTGAGCCGGTGCTGTCGTCGAAGATTACAGGCGCCGGCGAGCGCGCCACCCTCTCGGCGGCCCTTGATCAAGGAATGAAGGCCGTTTCCATCCGCGTCAACGACGTGCTGGGTGTGGCCGGTTTCGTACGTCCCTCGGACCGGGTTGATGTGCTCCTGACTCGAGTGATCCGTAATCCGAGGAGCGGCAACGAACAGACTTCGGTGGATGTTCTACTGCAAGGGGTAAAGGTGTTGGCGGTCGACCAGACTGCCGATGAGCGCAAGGATGAGCCCTCCGTGGTAAAGACCGTTACTTTCGAGGTGACGACCGACGAGGCGCAGCGCCTGACGCTTGGTGCCAATATCGGCACGCTTTCGCTCGCGCTTCGCAATATCGCCTCGGCCTCCGTCGAGCAGACCCGGCCAGTCACCGTGGCGGACCTGGGCGGGGGCCCTGTCGCCGCCGAACTCGCGCAAAATTCTGACGATGGCCGATTCGATCTGATCGAACGTATGGTTCGCAAGGTCGGCGAGGACCTCGGAGGCCGGATCAATTCCGTCGAAAGTCGCATAAAGGCTCCGGTGCGCGAAAAACAGGTGCAAATTGTCGAGCGAAATGTCGAGCCGGTCTTGCCGGCAGAACCGAAGTGGGCGACGGTCGGCGTCTGGAGCACGACCAAACGGGAAGAGTACCGGGTGGGGCAGATCCAGTAACGTGGGACATACCTTCCCTGAGGCGGGGGTAGGGCCGACTTCGAGGAGAGGGGACGTACGCAGGAATGTTGAGGGGAAGCATAGGACACGCGGTAAGACGCAGAGCCTTCGCAGCGACGGTTGCGATCGTTTCGGCCTGCGGTTTTTGGGGGCCCGGCCTTGTCGGGCCAGCGGACGCGCAGGAGAAGTTCATCAACCTCGGCGGGGCCGTTCAGCAAGTGGTGTTGCCGCCGAATGACACGATCACGATCGCCACGGGTAAGCCCTTCGGCGACCTCGTCATCGGCAGTGCTGAGCTGATCGATGTCGTGCCGCTTTCCGACAAATCACTTTTCATCCGCGCCAAGAAGAACGGGGCGACGAACATTTCCGTCTACGGTGACGACAAGAAGCTTCTTGGTGTCATCGACATTCGTGTCGCCAGCGATTTCAGCGAAGTGGCGTCCGCCATCCGCGCAGCATCGCCCGGCTCCCAGGTTCGCGTGATCAACTCGAACGACCGCATCCGCCTGACCGGCATCGTGCGCGATGCCACCGAGTTGCAGCGGGTGCTTGAAATCGCCCAGTCCTATTCCGACCAGCCTGTTCTCAACCAATTGCGTGTCAACGACTCCCAGCAGGTCATGCTGGAGGTCCGGGTGATCGAGGCTTCCCGTCAGACCGGTCGCGATCTCGGCATCGGTTGGGCAGGGGCTGGCAGGAATGGCATCGGCAAGGCCACGACCAGTCAGGGCATTGCGGTCAAGGACGGCGCGCTGGTTCGAACCCTCGAAGATGCGGCGGGCGCGGCAACCGGCATGCAACCCTTCGGTCAGCTGATTGCCAAGGTCCTCGAGATCTCCGGCGGCCGGATAGACGTGGTCATCAACGCTCTCGAACAAAAGGGTCTAGTGCGTCGCCTCGCCCAGCCGAACCTGATTGCCATGAGCGGCGAGACAGCCAGCTTCCATGCCGGTGGCGAAGTGCCGATCCAGACGACCGTGGCCAACGGCGCCACGGTAGCGACGCAGACCGATTATCGTCCTTTCGGCGTACGGCTGACGTTTACACCTGTAGTCCTCGATGGCGGGCTGATTAGCTTGAAGGTCGAGCCGGAAGTCTCCGAACTTGATACGTCGATCAACGTCAACGGCAATCCTGGCTTCATTTCCCGTGCGGCCAAGACAACCGTCGCGCTGCGTGATGGCCAGAGCTTCGCTATGGCCGGCCTGCTGCAATCGATCAACTCCAAGGATATCCAGCAACTGCCTGGCCTGGGGCAACTTCCGGTGATCGGTGCACTGTTCCGTTCAACGAGCTTCCTGAAGCGCGAATCCGATCTCGTGATCGTCGTAACCCCGCATATCGTGCGTCCGGCGGCACCGAGCGAGGCGCTCTACAGTCCGCTCGACCAGACACGCTCGTCCAACGATGTGGAGCTCTTCGCGCTTGGCGTTCTGGAAGTGGACAAGGACATGCTGCGTCGCTTTCGCAACGGCGAAGGCGTCACCGGCCCCTATGGCCACAGGCTGGATCTCGACACGGGAGGCGTCGTTGCTGTTATTAAGAAGTAAGCGCGCGCTTCTGGTTCTGGCGGCGACCAGCCTCGTTTCGGGCTGCGCCGACTATATGAACCACAGGGACACGATCACCTTCGGGCTCGGCAATGCGGTGGAGGCCAACAAGGGCATCCATATTCAGGATCCCTTCCCGAGGGTGGCGCAGAACACCCGAATCGCTACGGACGGCAAGACGATTGGCAAGGTCATGCGGAACTATAATGGAACCGGCTCGAGTGCTGGCGCAGCGATGCCAATGGCAGTGATCCTGCCGACGGCCACGCCGCCTATGGGCACGAACGGCTACAGCAGCGCGGCAAAGTGACCGCGGTGGCAGAAGGAGATAGGCGGCGAAGGCCCCTGAGAGGAATGCAATAAAAACAACGTGTCACGACGGTAAGCCGCCGCGATCGGAGAGGCATGCCAATGTTGAACAGGGCAATCAAACGGTTCTGGGACGACCATCGAGGTTACGTCATCGCGCTGACGCTCATTGCCATGCCGATGTTGCTCGGCTTCTCCCTCATCGTCATCGACGTCGGCCGTAGTGCCAATCTCCACAGTGATCTTCAGAATGCGGTCGACGCCATGGCTCTGGCGGGAGCCCGCGAGCTCGACGGCCGTGACGACGCGATCAGCCGTGCCGAGGCTGCAATCGAAAAGCTTGCAAACACTGCGGCCTTCGGCCAGGGCGGTGAGGGCATGTCGCTCGGCTCGTACATCACGGTTTCTTATGATTCGGGGGACGCCGCCGCCAGTACGGTAACGGTCCAATTCCTCAAGGGTATTCCCGGTGACGGAACTTTCGCGGGGGACGACGACGACCCGATTACCGCGGCGATGGTGACCACGGATCCGAGCGAAGCCGGTTATGCCTGGGTCACGGCCAAAGACCAGGCGTTGCAGACGATCTTCCCCGTGCCCGTCGGGCTTGATCGCGATACGATCAATGTTTCCGCCGACGCCGTGGCAGCCTACCGGGTCAGTGCCTGCGACGTAACACCGATCTTTATCTGCAACCCTTATGAGCCGGCCGGCAACAGCAGTGCGGCTGTCAGCGAACAGGCGGCCGAACTGCTGCACACCAAATTCGGGGCTGGAGATCTCTATGGTCTCCAGATCGAGTTGCACAGTACATCGTCATCCAATCCCGGGCCGGGCAATTTCGGATTCCTAAGAACCCCTTTGGGCAGTGGTGCGTCCGTGCTGGCGGAGGCGCTTGCGACGGGCAATCCAGGCACCTGTTACACCAAGGATAATCTCGACACCGAAACCGGCGCAAAGGCGGGACCGGTGGAGGCCGGCGTGAACACCCGCTTCGGTTTGTATTCGGGATCGTTCAAGAGTGCACGTAACGACGGTCGCTACCGACCGGCCAGCAATGTGCGCTCCGCACAGGATCAGACCGGTGGTGCCAGCAAAATCTGCGGCGACTATGACCCGGTTATGATCGGAAGCGCCGTCGGCGATGTCACCAAGGCGGTGCCGCTCGGCTACGGCGCGACGATGACCACGATGGGCGGCGGCAAGATCAGCACTGGCAACAACTGGAATTATGGAACCTACTGGAACGTCGCGCAGGGCGGAACGGCGCCGTCCGTTACTGCCGTCCTCAGCAACTCTTCGAGCTATCCGGGCGGCGGCGCCTCGACGCCGAGCCAACCGTCCACCTACGACGTCTATCGCTACGAACTCAACAACCCGTCGCTGATCAGCCATGCCTCGGCAAACGGAGAAAAAGGCACACCCGGCACCGGCGGGCAATGTTACACGGGGCCAGAGCTTTCGAACTATACCGCGGACGAATATGGCGATCGCCGCGAGATCTTTTCCGCGATTGTCAATTGCGGCTACGAGGCCTCGCAAGGCCACCTGAACGGCCACAAGGCCACCCAGGCGGTCGCCTTTGCCCGCATGTTCCTGACCAAACCGGCGATCAAGGCAGGTAGCGAACGCTATCTTTCGCTGGAGATGATCGACATCACCGGCAAGGGCGGGCGCGGCACGCTTGACGAGTTCCTGCGCGAAGAAGCGGAGTTGGTCCGATGATCATCGCTCTGCGAATATTCATCTGCGATCGCTTCCGTCTCTGCTTCTGGTCGAAAGATGACGGCGCGGTGCTGACCGAAGCACTGGTTGCTGTACCCTTCATTACGATATTTGCGGCCGGTATTCTCGAATTTGGCAACATCTTCTGGGAACGGATGCAGATCGATGCAGGGCTCAGGGATGCGGGTCGCTATCTTGCGCGGTGCCGGCCGGATTCGGGAACCTACGACCCGACATGCAACGAGACAACTGCCAAGATGATCGCGTTTTACGGAACGCAGAGCCCAGCTGAAGGCGCCGCCTTGCGCGTTGCCGGCTGGGGACCCGATCTCGCCGATATCACGATCACGCCTGCCGACGCGAATGGCACGATCACCGTGCAGACTGCGCATGTCTACGAGAGTTCGCCCGTCTTCTCCTGGCTCGGTATCGCTGCACTCACCATCAGTTCCTCCCACGAAGAGAGGTACATCGGATGGTAGTCCATTCGCCCGTCTCCTTCTGGCAGGATCAGCGTGGCGTGACGCTCGCCGAAGGGCTGATAACGCTGCCGCTCGTGCTTCTGGTGTTCGCGACTTTCTTTGAGTTCGGTTACGCCATGTCGCAATGGAACCAGACGGTCAAGGCCCTGCAACTTGGCGCCCGGCTCGCAGCCGTCTCCGAGCCCCTGACCAGCGACTTCGCCGATGTTTTTCCGACCGACGCCGACGATCCGTTGAACAACGGTGACGCGACGCCGAATGACGCGACGATATCGTCCACCTGCGGGCCGGCCCTCGCCAATTGCAGTGACGAATTGACCCGGATTGTCATGGGAGGTGACGGTGTCTGCGGGGTGGCGGGGGACCCGAACCCGGGCATCTGCGACCTCAATTGGCGGATCCAGCCTTCAAACCTGGTGGTCACCTACCAGCGCTCCGGCCTCGGCTACTGGGGGCGGCCGAACGGGCCGGTGCTGACCATGCGGCTGGAGGTGCGCGACGTCACATTCGACCTGCCGCTGCTTGGCGCTCTGCTGGGATTGGATCAGATCGAAGTTCCCGCTCACCCGGTGACACTAACGACGGAAGACCTCGAGACATGTTCAAGCTGCTGAGCCCTTCAATTCTGCGTGGGGAAGCGAGATGACCGCACACATGAACTTTGCAACGACAACCAAGATACTCATTCTCTCCGACGATGCGGCGGCGGCGAGCCTCATGCTGGATACGTTTGGGTCGCTTTCGCGTTACGAGGCGCGGCACATGTCGTTGGGCGTGTTGGGCGAGGCGGGGAAGGTCGACCCGACGCAGTTCAACCTGATCGTATTGGATGTCGACAATGGCGAGGTCCTCTGTCGTCAAGAGATCGCTCAGTTGCGCGCCAAGCACCGCAACATTCCAATGGTCGTCGTATCCGAGGTTCTTTCCGACGAACTGATGCGCCTGTTGTTTCGGCTGAACGGCGACGACTGGCTGAAGAAGCCGCTCGAGCGCCGCGCACTGATCGATATGATCTCCACGCATGCGCCGGGCGTCAGCGGCAATGAGAGCCGGGTTCACGCCATCGTTGCTGCTGTTGGCGGTGCCGGGGCAAGTGTTATTTCTTCTTCGCTCGCACACATACTGGCGCAACCGACGAAGGGCGTCGCGCCGCGGGTTGGTCTCTTCGATCTCGATTTTTCGTCCGGTTCCCTCGGCTACTATCTCAATCTTGTCAACGACTACGATTTGAAGACCGTTGTCGCGAATCCGGCACGTGTCGATCTCGAATTCATCGATCTCGTCCGCATGCGCCATTCGGCTGGCTTCACGCTGCTGTCGTTCAAACAGCCGTCCATCTTGCTGGAACCCAAGGGAGCCGAACTCGCGCTGCGCATGCTCGATGTCGCGGCATTCGAGAGCGACCACATGGTGATCGACGTGCCCTACTACGAAACGCCCTGGAAGAGCGATGTACTGGCTTCAGTCAACAGCATTTCCATCGTCACTGAAACGACCATCCCTTCGCTGCATCAGGCAAAGGATCTGTTTGCCAACCTCGTGCGCCTGCGCGGCGGCGCCGGCGGGATCCACGTCGTGATCAACAAGTACCGCACCAAGTTCTTCAGCCTTGGCGTGCGCCGGGAGCAGGTTGACAAGGTGTTTAAGGATACAGACGTGCACATCATTCCCTATGATTGGGATACGTTGAGTGAGGCGGTGAACCGTGGTGTCCTACCCCACGAAGTCAACCCTCGCTCTCCATTCTGTGGCGCCGTCGGCAAGCTCGGAGCGCTTGTCAGATGAAGACGCCCCTCCACATCAGCAGTGGCTCGATGGACCGAAGCAGCGCTGGCTTCGGTCATGGCCGGTGGACGCGGGCCGTACTGCTCTTGAGCGCGCTGGCGCTCCCGCCGGCTGCGACTGGAGCATTGGCGGGTGGGACGGTGCCGCGCAGTCTCGGGCCGAAAACGAGCACGGTCGTAACGATCGAGAAAAAATATCCGACCGGCACGATCGTCGTCGCCAGTCAGGAGCGGACGCTCGATCTCGTTCTCTCCGGCAAGCGAGCGATCCGCTATCGGATCGGCGTCGGCCGCGACGGTTTCCGCTGGAGCGGCGTGGTGAAGGTTGGGCGAAAAACCGAATGGCCCGATTGGCGGCCGCCGGCCGAGATGAAGGCGCGCGCGCCGGAACTGCCGGAGCTGGTGCCTCCTGGTCCGTTCAACCCGCTCGGCGCCCGCGGTATCTATCTCTACCGGGGGAGTTCCGACACGCTTTATCGCATTCACGGAACGAACGAGCAGTCCACCGTCGGGCAGTTCGCGTCCTCAGGCTGTTTCCGCATGAGCAATGCCGACATCATCGATCTCTACGAGCGGGTGAAGGTCGGAGCAACGGTGATCGTCAAATAATCGAACAGGGTAGGAAGCGATGGCAACCGGGTTCATTGGACGTTTCTACAAACAGCGGCAGCCGGATGATGAGGACCTTCAGGACGCCGTCGAGCCCTCTGCGATACCAGCGGGCGACGCTGCCGTCATGCCCGATCCGGAGGCTGCCGGCGCCGCAGCAAGTGCCAGATTGGAAGAGTCGCTCGGGCTCGACATGGTTGCGGAGCGGGTCAATCTGCACCGCTACCTCCTCGATCGCATCAACCTCGGCATTCTCGACACGATGGACGACGAGGAGATCGCCACCGAGATCAGGCCACTGGTCAAGGACTATATCCGGCGCAACAATTTCCCCCTAAATGCCAAGGAAATCAGCGACCTGATCCGCGATATCACCGACGAGATGCTCGGGCTCGGGCCGATCGAGCCGCTGCTTGCCGATGACTCGATCGCCGATATACTGATCAACGGTTACAACAGCGTCTATGTCGAGCGACGTGGCAAGCTCGAAAGCACGGCGGTGCGTTTCAAGGACGAAGATCACCTGCTGCGCGTGATCAACAAGATCGTCTCGGCTGTTGGCCGCCGAGTGGACGAATCGACGCCGCTGGTCGATGCGCGCCTGAAGGATGGATCGCGTGTCAACGTTGCCATCAGGCCGATCTCGGTCGACGGACCGTTGGTCTCGATCCGCAAGTTCACCCGCAAGCCGCTGACGTTGGAGCGTCTGGTCGAGAATGGCGCCATGGCGAACGCGATGCGGATCCTCCTGAGCGCCGCCGTCAAAGGCAGGGTGTCGATGGTCGTCTCGGGCGGCACAGGCTCGGGCAAGACGACCCTGCTCAACGCCCTGTCGTCGCAGATTTCGACCAAGGAGCGCCTGATCACCATCGAAGACGCGGCTGAATTGCAGCTGCAGCAGCCGCATGTCGGGCGGCTGGAAACGAGACCGCCGACCCTCGACGGCCGCAATGAAGTGCGTCAGCGCGAATTACTGAAGAATGCGCTGCGCATGCGCCCGGACCGCATCATCGTCGGCGAGGTGCGCGGCGAAGAGGCCTTCGATATGCTGCAGGCGATGAACACCGGCCACGAAGGCTCCATGACGACCATTCACGCCAACACGCCGCGCGACGCTGTCGGCCGGCTCGAGCAGATGGTCGGCATGGCGGGGATGCCCATGTCGCAGCTCAGTATCCGCTCGCAGATCGCCTCGGCGATCACCATCATCGTTCAGGTCCAGCGCCTGAGTGACGGTAGCCGCAAAGTGGTTTCGATCTCCGAGATCACCGGCATGGAGGGCGAGGTCGTGCAGATGCAGGAGATCATGCGGTTCAGGCGAACAGCTACCGACGAGAACGGCCGCATCCACGGTGAATTTCGGGCGACCGGCCTTCGACCCCGCTTCGTCGAGGAGTTCGCGCAGCTCGGGATCGTGATTCCTGTGGCGATCTTCGAACCGGGAAAACCATTGCAGACGGGAGCCGTTGAACCATGACCCTGCTGCTCCTCTACGCCGCGGTCTTCATTGCTGCGCTGGTTTCCGTCGAGGCACTGCTGCGCAGCTATTTCCGGAAGTCCGAGCGCCAGCGCGCCGTCAATCATCGGCTTGGCCTGCTCGATGCGAGCGAGGACCACCTCAAGACTTACCGTGCGATGCTGAAGGAGCGTGGCGCCGACGAAGATTGGCGATCGTTGCCGCCGGTTCATCGCATCCGGCAGCTCTATATGCAGTCAGGCATACGGTTCGACGCACAGCGTTTTGCGCTCTACGGGATCGCCGGCGCGGGGCTGGTCTGGTTGGTGGTCCAATTCCTAGTTCCGGGCAACCTGGTCCGGGTTCCCGTCTTCCTGGTGATCTGCCTTCTCATCCCGGTCATCGCCGTCTGGCGCATACGGGCGAGCCGGATCCGCAAATTTACCCTCAAGCTTCCCGAGGCACTCGACGTTGCCAACCGCAGCCTGTCTGCAGGTCATCCGCTGCCGGCGGCGATTTCCCTCGTGGCGCGCGAAATGCCTGATCCGGTCGGAACGGAATTTGGCCTGCTCTCGGATGAGTTGACCTATGGCACCACCTTGGATGACGCCCTCGTCAATCTCAGCCACCGCGTCGGCGCGGAAGACCTGAACCTGCTGGCAATCGCCTTGAGCGTCCAGGCGGGCACGGGCGGTAATCTGGTCGAAATCCTTCAAAATCTCTCGAAGACCCTGCGTGATCGCACGATGCTGAAAGCCAAGGTCAAAGCGATTTCGTCAGAAGGGCGTATCACCGCGATTTTCATGTCGGTCTATCCGTTCCTTCTCTACGCGATGATCAGGGCGCTTGCGCCGACTTACTTCGATCCGGTGTGGGCGAGCGGCCACGGCACGACCATCGTGGCCGTGCTGGGCGTGGTCATGATCATCGGCAACATCATTCTCTACAAGATGGTCAACTTCGAATATTGAGGCCGCTATGGGCGAGTACGGAATCTACATCGTCGTCTTCCTTGCGGTTCTGATATTCACCGCCGTTACTTCGGAGCTGGTGTTTCGCCGACGCGCGATCGGCGTCCGATTGTCGGAGGCGACCGCAAAGGCAGGTGGCGACGACCTTCAGCTCGGCGATGGCACCCTTGTCGACCTGGGAGAGGCGGAGAACCGCCTGATCCGCCGCTATTTCGAAATTACCAGGCGCGACCAAAATGCCAATTCCACACAGAACCGGCTGATCCGGGCGGGATATTTCGGAGCCAGAGCGGTTACCGTCTTTCAGGCGGTGCGAGCGCTCCTTTGCGGCGTGGTCATGGTTGTGGCGGCTTGGGCTTTGGACCGATTCGCGCCGCAGATGTCCAGGCTTGCGATCCTGCTGGTCGCGATGATTGCGACCGGCGCTACCTTCGTCCTGGTGAACATCTACATCGACCGGCGCGGTGACGCCAAGGAGCGGGAATACCGGCGGCTCTTCCCCGATTTCATGGATATGCTGATCGTGTGCCTTGACGCGGGCATGAGCATCGAGGCGGCGGCGAACCGTGTCGCCCGGGAGTTCGTCCAGAAACGTCAGGATTTTGGCCTGCATCTATCGATCATGATGCTAGAGGTGCGCGGCGGCCGCCGTTTGCGCGAAGCCCTGAGCAATCTTGCAACGCGTTTGCGGATCGATGAAGCGCGCGCGCTTGCCGTGCTCTTCCGTCAGTCGGAGGAGCTTGGAACGAGCGTTACCCTCACGCTGCGTGTGTACAGCAAGGAAATGCGTGATCTCAGGATGGTGCGGGCGGAGGAGAAGGCCAATGCCCTGCCGATCAAGATGCTGTTGCCGCTCGGAGCGTTCCTGTTTCCCGTTAGTCTCATCATTGTGCTCGTCCCCATCGTCCTTCGCGTTCTCGGCATTCTCACCGGCTTGAAGCCCGGTGGCTAGATCAGAGTGAGGCCCCATGCAGTATTCGCCCAGCCAGGACCGTGAAGATTTTGCCCTCGCGCTTGACTCGCGCATGCCGACGGCGCCGCTGAGTCTCGAAGAATCGGGGCTGGAATTGTCGTTCCTGCTGCGTCTGGCAGCCAAGTGCGCGACCGAGCAGGACACGGTTACGGCTTCGCATCTTACCGACCGGATGAAGCTGTCGAAAGTGCTGACTAATCTGCTCATCAAGGAACTGGTAAAGCTGTCCTACCTCGAGGCGCGAGGCCTTGCCGGCGAAGACGTCAAGTCGGACATTCGCTATGCACTCTCGATCAAGGGTTTGGATTATGCGCAGGCGGCCCTGCGGCAGTCGGAATATATCGGTCCGGCCCCGGTTTCGCTCGACGCTTTCTGTCACCAGATCGGCTTGCAGTCGATAAATCACGAACGCGTCACCTATGAGCGGCTCGTCCGCAGCCTGGACGGGTTGGTGCTGTCGCCGGCGCTGGTTGAGAAGCTGGGGCCGGCGGTCAATTCGGGCCGTTCCATCCTTCTTTATGGTCCGCCCGGCAACGGCAAGACCAGCATTGCCGAGCGGACCTCCGAGCTTTTCCTCCAGACGATTTGGGTCCCCTATGCTATCGAGGTCGGTGGTTATGTCATCAGTTTCTATGACGAGGCGACGCATCAGGCCGTGCGAGAGCCGACGGCTAGACCGCGCCCGAAGGCCGATCAACGTTGGGTCGAATGCCGGCGGCCGGTCATCAAGACCGGTGGCGAACTCACCCTCGATTTGCTTGACCTGACCCACAACCCCGGATCCAACGTCTACGAAGCGCCGGTGCACCTGAAGGCCTCGGGAGGGGTCTTCATCATCGATGATTTCGGGCGTCAGCAGGACCGGCCGCAAGCGCTCATCAACCGCTGGATCGTGCCGCTCGAGCGTGGCTACGATTTCCTGACATTGCATACCGGCAAGAAGTTCAAGGTGCCCTTCGACGAGCTCGTCGTCTTTTCGACCAACATTCCCCCGCGGGAGATCTCCGACGAAGCCGGCCTGCGCCGCCTCAAGTATAAGATATATGTGAATAACCCTTCGCGAGATGAATATATCCGCATCTTCGAGTCCTACGCGCGCAAGGTCGCGGTAAATTTGTTGAGCGATGATTTGCGCCTGTTCTACGATCGAAAATACAAGGGAGATACGCTAGCGTCTTGTTACCATCCCAAATACCTCCTGGATTTCATCTCCTCCTATTGCGATTTCAACGACTTGCCGAAGGTCGCGTCGCTGGAGATGCTGGATCGGGCTTGGGGAGGGGTGTTCACACTGGACTGAGGCGGGAACTGAACCGGGCGAGCATGTCGTTAAGGAATGTACGAAATACTGTTGCAGACCGGCCATCGGCGCGATAGCGATGAATGTCTTGAGTGAGCGTGATCCCGGGGGATCATTCGGGGTTTCGGGGACACGGAAAGTCAGGGCTGAAGCTGAGTTTCGTGACGGAGGAATTCGATGACTCATATTTCGAATGTCGATATCGAGATCGAGCCGGACGCCAAGCTGCGGCGCAACGAGCACGCCGCGAAGGAGCTAGGCCGTTCGAGGAACATGTCGATCATCGCGCTGGCACTCATGCTGCTGCCGCTCAACGCCGGCATCTTGCTCTACACAGCCAAGAACGCCGCAGATGTGCGAGAAAGCCGGGAGACCCTTTCTGCCCTCAAGCGCTCGATCGACGGCTTGAAGCAGCAGATCAGCAAGCAGGCTGTGAACATCGCAAACGGCGCGAAGGCCGACGATATAGCGGCCGTTCGCAAGACTGTCGAGGACCTGCAAAAAGATGTCGCCGATCTCGATGACCGCATGAGCCCGAGTATCTTTACCTCCAGCGGCGGCAGCATGATCATCAGTGCGCCTGGGAAGGAAGTAACACAGCGGCTGGCGCCATCATCCTATTCGGCCTCCTCTCCGGAAACCGCCGTCGACGATGTCTTGGCCGCAGCCGATCCTCAGGGCGGTTCCGTCGCTAACTTGCCGCGCTATGAACGGTCCGTCTCAGCGGATGGGAAGCTAGTTTTGCGAAAGGTCCGGTAGGGCAAAGCCACGTTGAAATCGATTCTCGCCTCGCAAATTCTTTAAACCGAAGCCGCCGAGGCAATAGCTGTCGTGTTGGCTCGGCGCACTTCGCTTGCGCCAGCGATACCACCACCGCGTTCAGCGTGAAAAAAAACGCATGAGGGAACTCACCCAAGCGCTTTGGCGCCTGGCGGACCTGAGTAGGTGGCGTCAGGTCCTTACCGCTGGGCGTATTTGACGCTGTTCTTCAACAGTTCGAGGTTCCTCGCCGTGGTCTCGTTCGAAGGGTCAATCTCATATGCTTTCAGGAAGTAGGTTCGAGCCCCGGGCAGGTCACCCCGCAGCAGATGGGAATAGCCGATATTGTTGTAGTAGACGGCTGTACCACCGATCATCTTAGAAAGCTGCGCATAGGCACGATCCGACGTATCAAAGCGACCAACCATGTCGGACGAGGCCGCAAAGCCCAGCCATGCCGCAGGATCTCGCGGAAAGACCTCAACCGCCCGCTTGTAGATCGCGTAGGACTTTCCGTAGTTCTTCTCCTGGAACTGGAGCTTCCCCGTGGTCACCAGCTCATCGTCCTTGTAAAAGGCGACCGCCGAATCATCATTGAGCGTTTTCGCGCTATCGCCGAAGGCAGCGACATCGTCGAGTGCATCCGATTGGCACCCACCTAGCAACAGCGCCCCCGCGAGCAGCGTAACGCGGCCTATTTTGCTCCGAGACATTTCCATTACATTCCCCCGATTGCGGGCATCCTAGCCTCGCCTAGAAATGAGCTCACCGGAAATCTTCCAGAAAAATAACTAATAAAGATAGAATTGAAACTGAGAGTCGCAATAAAGAGACACATGCCGGCTGGCCGGCCGCATCTGCCTCCGTAATTTCGCCTTTCAACCCCGCAAATCAAGGGGTTGGAGCCGACAGACTTCGATGAGGGCGGCCCCGTGAAACCGCGAGATATTCCGAATCCAGGCTGCAATCCCGTAAGCCTCAATTAAGTATCATCTTATATTTTATGTCTCACACATCCCATATCGGGTGGGCGGGCATGAAGGAACGGAGCCATGCGAGCGTTAGCGCTGACAATCATTCGACTTGGGCCCTGCGGAGCCTACTTGCTCGCAACCATCTCGCTTCTGAGTGTTGCGCTGCTTGGCAACACTCCGTCCAGCCCGCTCGCCTGGGCTTTGTACACGACCATGTTGCCGACGACGCGCACGCTTATACTGACGCTCGTGACCGCTTCCGACATGGTCTTTTGGGGCGTGACCTTTACGCTTATTGTCGCCGCCGCCGTTGGCGGTTATCTCGCGGTTCGGCCGGAGCGAAATCTTCAGCTTCGCTTCATTCATGCGCACGCGGCGCTCATCGCCTCCGGGCTCGCTGTACTTCAGATATCGCAAAACAGCGCCGGGCTCGCCAGTGTTTCGTTTTCGCAACTTCCGCCAGTTGACTGGTCACTCGTCGACGGTTCGTCTGCGGCGTTCGCCCTGTTCGTTCTGACCCTCTTGGCCTGCGTTAGCGCTCATGCGGCGATCATCGAGAGCATCCGTTTCGCTCGTCATTGCACCAAATGAAATGACGAGCCTGCCGGGGATGTCTTTCTAACGAGAGTTCACGAACTTCATATCCGGGATCTCGCTTCACGCAATGATCTGATGCTATGCGATCAAGCAGGCGGCTCTCGGCAAGAGCTGCGGCAAGTCGTCTGAGCTGCCGCCGGAAAATTGTCTATTTTTGCGGCTGTAGGTTGATCGGACGCTACTCACATCAAGGCGAATACACTTGCGCGGAAGTTATTAAGAGCACTCATGGAGCCACCATCAATCGTCAACGACTTGGCCTCAATAATCCAGACGTCCCTGGCGCCTGTCTTCCTGCTCGCCGGTACAGCCGGTTTTGTCAATGTCTACGCGACACGTCTCGGCAGGGTCTCGGATCGGGTTAACGAGGTGGGGGAAAAGGATGGGGACGATGAGGCGCGGCGCATGCAACTGGACTATCTGCGCCGGCGAACCTTTGCCCTGGAGATAGCGGTCGCCTTGGGAACCTTGGCTGCGATCTGTACCGGCTGCGCGATCCTTAACCTGCTCGCCGGCGCGCTCGCGTTCGGGTTCCGAGAGGAAAATCTGTTCTGGTTCTTCGGCGGTGCGATCGTTTCGCTCATCGTATCGCTTGTGGCGTTCCTGTTCGAGATGCTCATCGCCGGGCGGAACATGCTGCGCCAGATGCGGATGGATCAGTCAGCCGCCGGGCGCGATTGAGCTTCGCGAGACATGGCGGGCTGAGAATGGAGCCCGCCTTTTCCGTCTATCTCGGCTCGCATTGGGGGCGTCCGGACCGAGACGAAGACGTTCCCACGGTTTGCCGTTGAGCTTTATCGCGCCTCCGCAGGACCTCTGCCTTGCCCATTTAGAAGCCAGGCAATGTTCACCTGCAGAATTCGCGCCAGCATGTCGAGGCGGTTGGCTCTCGGCTCGGCGCGATCGTTTTCCCAGCTGGTCCAGGTCTCCTCGGTCACACCGGCGACGGCGGAAATCTGCTCGACGGTAAAGCCGACGGCATCGCGGGCAAGGGAGATGCGGCCACCGATCGTGTCATCGCTGGTATCACGCGCAACGCGCGGGGCAAGGGTATCGTTCAGCATATCGATGCTCCTATGTCTCTAAAGAACAGTCCGCGGACAGTGCCGCGGAGCGGAAGCGGAAATTAGAGCGTCGGCGTCAGCCGCCGTCCTTGGCGAGCCAAGCGCTGATCTGGTCCGGATGATCGGCGATGTACTTGTCGACCGCCTTCTCGTAGGAGGTCTCCTGGGCATTGAACATGGCCGCCTCGAGATCGCCGATCGGCAACTTCATGCGCGACAGAAAGCCGGCAACCTCCGGATTGTCCGTCTCGAAACCCTTGCGGGCGAGCACGTTCACGCGTTCGGCCTTGCCGAGCGCGTCCTTCGGGTCGTCGATGTAGCGAAGCTCATACTTGCCGAACATCCAGTGCGGGCTCCATGAGGTGGCGACGAACCACTGTTCCTTACGGACTGCACGGTCGACGGTCGTCAGCATCCCGGCCTCGCTGGAAATCTGCAGCTTGTAACTGTCGAGTTCGTAGTCCTTGAGTGCCTGTTCGGACAGACGCGTCAGTCCCGCACCGGGATCAATGCCTTCAATCCGGCCCTTGAGCTTCTCCTTCACGTCGTCCTTCTTGAGGTCGTCGATCGAGGCGATGGCGTCCTCGGGAACATACTTGGGTACTACCCAGCCGAGCCTGGCGCCGTCATAGACCGTGCCGAGCGTCGTCACCTTGTCCTTCACCTTGGCGAAGTAATCGGCGTGGGTTTCGGGCAGCCAGGCCATCATCATGGCATCGAGATCGCCGCGGCTGACACCCTGGTAAAGCGGTGCGATGTCAGTCTGGACCAGTTCGACCTCGTGGCCGAGTTTGTCGTTGATGAGCTTTGCGGCAAGCTTGGTGACGAACTCGGCGTCGGACCAGGCGGCCCAACCAATCTTAACGGGGGCCTTGTCTTCTCCCAAAGCCACGCCGAACGTGCCAGCGGCGATACTGACCGCAAGGCTCATTGTAACGAGGGTCTTGAACATTGTTCCTCCTTTTTTTGAAGGTTCGCATTCGGCGGAGTGAACACCGTCAACTTGGGCACAAGGCCTCGGGTCATCACGCCGTGGCGGTCGAAACCTCGGGCTGGTACACCTGTCGCCGAAAAAGGCTGCGCCAGGGGGAGGCACGCTCCTTTCCGAAGCTCTGGGTGAGGCGGTCGAGAACGACCGCGAGAATGACGACGGCGAGGCCACCCTCGAAGCCGGTTCCGACATCGAGACGCTGGATGCCGGTCAACACCGTGTTGCCGATGCCGCCCGCGCCGATCATCGATGCGATCACGACCATGGACAGGGACAGCATGATCGTCTGGTTGATGCCGGCCATGAGGGAAGGCATGGCGTTGGGAAGCTGCACCTTGCAGAGCAGCTGTAAGGCGGTGCAGCCGAAGGCGTTGCCGGCCTCGATGAATTCCACATGCACCTGGCGGATGCCGAGATTGGTGAGCCGCACGACCGGCGGCATCGAAAAGATGACCGTCGCAATCGTGCCAGGTACGGCCCCGAGGCCGAAGAACATCGCTGCCGGAATCAGGTAGACGAAGGCGGGCATTGTCTGCATGAGGTCGAGCACCGGCCGGAC
This sequence comes from Ensifer sp. Root278, assembly GCF_001429285.1. Lineage (GTDB taxonomy): Bacteria > Pseudomonadota > Alphaproteobacteria > Rhizobiales > Rhizobiaceae > Ensifer. Next base: position 77,338 of record NZ_LMJJ01000007.1, on the reverse strand, counting down.
GATGGCGGCAACCCGGTCGCTGCGAGCCATGGCGATGCCGAGCGGCAGGCCGATCAGTATGGCGACGAGCGTCGATGCAAGGACCAGCGACAGCGTTTCCATCATGGCGGACCAAAGCCCCATGTGATCGACGAGGAAAAGGGAGAGGCCCGCGAGGGCCGCGAAGCCGAAACCGACGCGCCACAGCGAAAGCAGCACGAAGATGGCGAGGCCGACGGACATGGGCATAGCGAGCAGCAGCGCCTGAATACTGTTCGTCACGGCGCCGATGGCAGCCGCAATGAGATCGAGCAGCGGCGCGAAATTGTCGAGGACGTAGTTGACGGCGCTGTCGACGCCGTCACCGATATCGAAAGTCATGATGTATCTCCGAACTGGCGGGATCAGGCGGTGCGGTCGAGCGTCTCGAGAAGCGCAGATTTGCTGATGGAACCGAGGTAGCGATTGGCTTCGTCGATGACGGGCACGGGAAAGGTGCTGGCCGCGACCGTGCCGAGCACAGTGGAGAGGCTTTCGGACGCGGGGATCGGCTCGATATCCGGCAGGAAAGCCCGCCGGTACGAATGGCCTGCACCGTCGCGGGCGGTCTCGATCAGCGATGTGCGGCTGACCATGCCGTGATAGGTCTTGTCTCGACCGAGGATGATGGCGACGTCCCGGTTGAAGTGCTCCATGCGCTCCAGGGCCGCTGCGGCGGAAACACCTTGACGCTCGATGATCGTCACCTGCGTCTTGCGGGCGACGTCTCCCGCGCGGAAGACCCGCGAAACGTCGACGTTGCGGAAGAACGAACGCACGTAGTCATTGGCGGGCTTGAGCACGATCTCATCGGGCGTGCCAACTTGAACGACCTCGCCGTTCTGCATGATGCAGATGCGGTCGCCGATGCGAATGGCTTCATCGAGATCGTGACTGACGAAAACGATCGTGCGGCTGTGCTCCGCCTGGAGGCGAACCAGTTCGTCCTGCATTTCCGTCCGGATGAGCGGATCGAGCGCGGAAAAGGCTTCGTCCATCAAAAGCACCGAGGCCTCGCCCGCCAAGGCGCGGGCGAGGCCAACGCGCTGCTTCATGCCGCCGGAAAGTTGATCAGGGCGACTGTCGTCGTAGCCATCCAGCCCGACGGCCTGCAGTGCTGCGCGGGCGCGTTGCTTGCGTTCTGTCTCACTGATGCCGGCGACTTCGAGACCGAAAGCGGCATTGTCGATGACGGTACGGTTGGGAAGAAGCGCAAAGGACTGGAAGACCATGCTGATGTCGTGGCGGCGCAGCTCGATCAGTTCGCTGCGGGGCATGCGCGCCACGTCTCGTCGCTCGATTTCGATTGAACCAGTCGTGGGTTCGATCAACCGGTTGATGAGGCGAAGCATTGTCGACTTGCCCGAGCCCGAAAGGCCCATGATAACGAAGATCTCGCCGGCGAGGACGTCGAAACTCGCATTGTTGACGCCGATGGTGCAGCCCGTCGCTGCGTGGATCTCAGCCTTGGTCTTGCCGGCGCTCAGAAGGCGGAGGGCCTGTTCCGGCCGCTCGCCAAACACCTTGAAGACGTTCTTGATACTGATCTTGACCGGTCGGTTGTTCGCCGTGGGGTCGCTCTCAGTTGCAAATGCCATATGTCCTGGGCCCGGCTCCGGAAGCGGGGCACTCTCCTTTGTTTGCTGGGAGCTGATGAAGCAATCAGCGAAGTGGGACGACGCGTTCGCCAGAAGTGCTTCGCAAATACGATAGCGCGTCGCAATATGGATACCGTGTGGCATACACTTGCTTCAATGTCCATAGAGTAGGAATAAAAATCTATAAATATCCATGCTGGCTCGCCAGAGAGGAATGGTTTCGCAGCCTTCCTGCTTTCGTCGGCCGACGGCTGGCGACGGTTTAGAGGCTCGATCTAAAATCTCGGACACAGATTTCGCCTTGACAACCGGCTTCTGAGACATCAGTCTCATGACTAAGATATCAGTTAGCGAAGAGATATGTCGAACATTGTCGAAATTCCGGCCTTGCCCTTGGAGGAACTGCTCCGGTCGACTCCGATGGAGGGGCCTGGCAACACGACGACCAAGGTCTACCGATTGCTTCGGCAATTGATCGTCGAGGTCAGGCTTCTGCCTGGGCGGGCGTTGCCGGAAAAAGAAGTGGCAGCGCTCCTTAATGTCTCCAAGACCCCGGTGCGCGAGGCGATCATCAGGCTTTCCGAGGAAGGTCTGGTCAAGGTCGTGCCGCAGGGTGGCACCTTTGTCGCGACGATCGAGGTGCAGCGCTACATCGAGGCTTGCTTCATTCGTTTTCGCCTTGAGTCCGGCGCGGCCGCGGAAGCTGCCAAGCGGCATACTCTGGAAGACCTTGGGCGATTGGAGCTTTGTCTCAACCAGCAGGTCGAGGCCGTCGGGAACGAGGACTATACGCGCTTCTTCGAGCTGGACGAAGAATTTCACCGGATGATCTTTTCGACGGCGCGGCTCAGCGGTGTCTGGGCCTTCGTCAATCAGGCCAAGGGCGAAATTGACCGCATGCGCCACCTGAAGATGGTGTTTGGGGTACGGCGGACTGGGGAGGTCATCCACGAACACCGCGATATCGTCGATGCGATACGGGCTGCATCTCCTGATGAGGCGGTGGCGGCGATGACCCGACACCTGGGCTCGCTCGAAGCCAAGATCACCGAGCTTTCGCGCAATCCGAAGCTGTGGAGCTACATTGAATCGATCAATGCAACCACAACAGAAAAACGGAAACCACGGCGCAGCCTGACCTGAGGAAGGCGCCGTCGGGAGGAAACTGAAATGTCTGCAGTGGAATTGAACGACGTAGTGAAACGCTACGGCGCACTCGAAGTCGTGCACTCTGTGAACCTGAATGTCGAGCAGGGGGAATTCGTCGTTCTCGTCGGGCCGTCAGGTTGCGGCAAATCGACGACCTTGCGGATGGTGGCGGGCCTGGAGGAGATTTCCGGCGGCACGGTCTCGATCGGCGGGCGGCTCGTTAACCGGGTTGCGCCAAAGGATCGCGACGTGGCGATGGTGTTCCAGAACTACGCCCTCTATCCCCATCTGAACGTCGCCGAGAACATCGCCTTCGGCCTGCGTGTACGACGCGAGAAGAAGGACGTCATCGACGCGGCCGTCAAGGAAGCGGCCGCCATTCTCGATCTCACCCCCTACCTCGCGCGCAAGCCCGCGGATTTGTCAGGCGGGCAGCGGCAGCGTGTCGCCATGGGGCGGGCAATCGTCCGCAAGCCGCAAGTCTTTCTGTTCGACGAGCCTTTGTCGAACCTCGACGCCAAGCTGCGCACCCAGATGCGCGCGGAGATCAAGCGGCTTCACAAGCGCATGGGCGTCACCAGCATCTATGTCACCCACGACCAGATCGAGGCGATGACGCTGGCAGACCGCATCGTCGTCATGAATGGCGGCCGCGTCGAGCAGGTGGGCTCTCCGATGGAGCTTTTCCTCAAGCCGGCCAATGCCTTCGTCGCAAGTTTTCTCGGTTCGCCACCCATGAACCTCCTTCGGGCAACGGTCGTCTCCATGGATGGCGAACCCAGGGCGCGCATAGACGCTGCCGATGCAGAGGCGGCCGTGCTCAAATTGCCGAGGGCAAGCAGCGCGTCCCTGCGCGCCGATCAGCGCATCCTGGTCGGCCTCCGGCCAGAGCACGTCGCGGTCGGCATGGACGCGAGTGCGGACGTCCAGGAGATTGCAGCGACGGTCGACCTGGTCGAGCCACTCGGCTCCGAAGCTCTGCTGCACACAAGGATTTCTGGCCAATCGATCGTCGCCAAAATCGAAACCCCTGCCGATGTCGAGACGCTCTTGCAAATCGGCAGGCTACAGATACCGGTGGGTCGACTTCATGTTTTCGATGCCGAGAGCGGCAGAGCCGTCAACGGACATGCGTGAGGCGAGCATGGCAACGATAATCGTTGGATATTTCAAGCGCCTTGGTGAGGATCTCCGGAGGGACTGGCAGCTTTACCTGCTTATGCTTCCGATGCTCCTTTGGTTTTTGCTCTTCCTCTACAAGCCCATGGAAGGGCTGCAGATCGCGTTCAAGGATTTCAGCCCGTTCCGCGGTATCGCCGGAAGTCCCTGGGTGGGTCTTGAGAATTTTCGCACCCTTCTCGACGACCAGATTTTCATCCGTGCATTCCTCAATACGATCACCATCAGCGGTCTCGGGCTGATCTTCGCCTTCCCCGTGCCGATCGTGCTCGCGATCATGTTCAACGAGCTTCAGAGCGAGTTGGGGCGCAGGTTTTCCCAGACCATCGTCTATCTGCCCCACTTCATCTCCGTGGTGATTGTCGCGGGCATCGTGATCAACCTGCTGTCACCCACCACAGGCGTGGTCAATCTCATCCTGTCGAGCCTCGGTCTTGACCGGGTCTATTTCCTCACCCAGCCGGAATGGTTCCGCACGGTCTTCATCGGATCGAACATCTGGAAGGAGGCAGGCTTCGAATCGATCGTCTATCTCGCGGCGATCGCCGGCATCAGTCCGACGCTCTACGAATCCGCCCGGGTCGATGGTGCATCGCGCTGGCAGATGATGTGGCGCATCACCCTTCCATGCATTCTACCCACGATCATCATCATGCTGATCATCCGCATCGGCAATCTCGTTGAGGTCGGGTTCGAATACATCATCCTGCTCTACCAGCCGGCAACCTACCGCACCGCCGACGTCGTCTCGACCTACGTGTACCGTACGGGTCTGCAGGGCACGCAATATGACCTCGCCACTGCCGCCGGGCTCTTCAACGCGGTCATCGCCTTCGCTCTCGTCTTCGCTGCCAACCGGATTAGCCGGAAGGTTTCGACAACTTCGCTCTGGTGATCGTCATGGCTAGCTTCAATCTCTATTCTCGCGGCGACCGGATCTTCGGATATGCGAACGCGACCCTGATCGGGCTCTTCGTACTCTCAACGCTCTACCCGTTCATCTACCTCTTGTCGGTTTCGATCTCATCGGGTGCGGCGGTCACCTCGGGACAGGTCGTGCTGTTGCCGAAGGACCTGACACTTGCCGCCTACGAGTTCGTTCTTTCGGATCGGCTCTTCTGGATCGCCTACGGCAATACCTTCATCTACACCTTCGGCGGCACGGCCGTCAGCCTCGCGATCATGATCCCCGGCGCCTATGCGCTGTCGCGCCCACGGCTTCGGGGCCGCAAGATCCTCAACCTGATGGTGGCGTTCACGCTGTGGTTCAACGCCGGCATGATCCCGTTCTTCCTGAACATGCGAGATCTCGGGCTGCTCGACTCGCGCTTCGGCATCATCATCGGGTTTGCCTGCAATGCCTTCAACGTCATCCTGCTGCGCAACTTCTTCGAGGCCGTGCCGAAGTCCTTTGAGGAAGCCGCCAAGATGGATGGCGCCAGCGAGTTCCAGCTGCTTTGGAAGGTTTTCATTCCATTGTCCAAGCCGGCGATCATCACGGTCGCGCTGTTCTGCATCGTTTCCCGTTGGAACAGCTATTTCTGGGCCATGGTGCTGTTGCGCGGCGAGGAGAAGATCCCGCTTCAGCTCTACCTCAAGCGCATCATCGTCGATCTCACCGCCAACGACGAGTTCGCAAGCAGCCTGCTGACGGCTCGCTATTCGTTCGAGACCGTCACTGCGGCGATCATGATCGCTTCGATCATTCCAGTGCTGCTCATTTATCCAAGCATCCAGAAATACTTCAATAAGGGTATCACCCTTGGTGGAGTGAAAGAATAACAGCTGTCTCAGCCAATTCTGTTTAAGGAGGAGAATGGAATGAGATATATTCGAGATACGTTGGCATTGCTCGCCACCTGCGCGTTGCTGCAAACCGGCTCGGCCTATGCCGAAGACGCCGCGACGAAGATTACCGACGACCCACTCGAGCTGACGATCCATTTCCATTTCCGTGACAAATACGTCTACACGGAAGGCTGGCCGGTGGAGAAGAAGGCCGCCGAGTGGACCGGTATCCACGTGAAGAACATCGCGTCGCTTGCCACCAGCAACAGTCGGGACGCCTTTAACCTGCTGATGGCGTCCGGCAACCTGCCGGATATCGTCGGCGGCGACGTCACCGGCGGGCTGAAAGACGATTTCATCCGTTACGGCATGGAGGGTGCCTTCATGCCGCTGGATGATCTGATCGAGGAGAACGCCCCCAACCTCAAGAAATTCTTCGACGAGCATCCGATCGTTCGCCAGGCAATCAGCGCGCCCGACGGGCACATCTACTTCATCCCCTACGTGCCTGAGGGCGAGTTTTCCCGGGCCTGGTTCATCCGCAGGGACTGGCTCGACACGCTTGGCCTGAAGGTCCCGGAAAATGTCGACGAGCTCTATGCCGTTCTCAAGGCTTTCCGCGAGAAGGACCCGAACGGTAACGGCAAGAAAGATGAAGTTCCGTACTTCGCGCGCGAGCCGATCGAAGCGGTCCGGCTGATCAACATGTGGGATGCCCGTGTGTCCGGCTCGGAACGCTATGGCGACTTCATGATCGAAGGCGGCAAGGTTGTGCATCCGTGGACGACGGCGAACTACAAGACCGGTATTTCCAAGGTCGCGCAGTGGTTCAAGGAAGGCCTGATCGACACGGAAGTGTTTACCCGGGGCGCCCGCGTGCGCGAATACATGCTGGGCAACAATATCGGCGGCATGACGCACGACTGGTTCGCAAGCACCTCGAACTACACCGAAGCCCTGAAGGACAGTGTGCCCGGCATCAACTTCGCGCCGATGCTGCCGCCGAAGACCGTCTCTGGAAAGCGTTTCGAGGACAGCCGTCGTGCGACCGTTCAGCCGGCGGGCTGGGCGATTTCCTATTCGAACCAGCACCCGGTCGAGACGATCAAATACTTCGACTTCTGGTTCTCCGAAAAGGGCCGGATCTTGTCCAACTGGGGCATCGAGGGCGAGACCTATGACATGGTCGATGGCAAGCCCATCTACAAGGAGACTGTCCTTCACAATCCCAAGCCGGTGAACGCTCAAATGTGGGAAATCGGCGCCGGCGTGCCGCGTGGCTATTGGGCCGCCTACGCCTCCGAGGAGCAATGGACGAACAAGATGGCCCTGGACGGGATCGCCATGTACGAGAAGGAGCCAGGCCTTCTGCAGCCTGAGTTCACGGGCGTCTCGATGAACAGCGAAGAGCGCGCGGTTTACGACAAGTACTGGCCGAGCCTGCTTACCTACATGATGGAAATGCAGCAGACCTGGGTCCTCGGAGCCCAGGATGTCGATACCTCATGGGACGGCTACGTGGCCCGCCTCGACCAGCTTGGCTACGCCAAGGTCAACGAGGTGATGCAGGCGGCCTATGACCGCCAATACGGAAAGAACTGATTCGATTATCGGGCGCGGCTGGTCCGCGCCCGCCTCCATCACGAATCCAAAGGACGTCATTTCGATGCCCAAACCCGCTGAAGCACCCCGCCTGCAATATCTCGATGAGCCGAAACCCGGTACCTTGACCATCGGCTATCAGCCGACCGGCAACGCCTGTATCGAGAACCCACCCCGTTTCAGCTGGCTCCCGGCCCTGAATGACGATGCGCGCTACGTGTTGCGGGTTTCCAGCGATCCGGGTTTTCCGCCCGAGCGGACGCTGGTCTTCGACAATCTCGCCTGGAACTTCTTCACGCCGGATACAGCATTCGAGCCCGGTTCCTATTGCTGGTCGTTTGCGCTCTGGGACGGTGCTGCAAAGCGCGTCGCCTCCGAATGGAGCCGCGTCCGTGAATTCACGCTCGAGCCGGGTCTGCCCGAAACGGCTTTGCCGCGCGCGACGGCACGGCGCGAGAACTTGGACCTTCGCCACCCCCGCCTGTGGCTCAATCCGGATGGCGTCGCCGACTTTCGCGACAGATTGCGCCAGGATCCTGACCATAGCAGTTGGGAGACATTCTTCAGCAACTCCGTTCAGCCGTGGCTTTCGCACAACCCGATCGCTGAGCCTGCGCGCTACCCGGACAATGTGCGCACCGCCAAGCTCTGGCGGCAGATGTATATTGACTGCCAGGAAGCGATCTATGCCGTTCGACACCTCGCGATTGCCGGCGTCATCCTTAATGACGCAGACATAATTGCGCGGGCCAAGGAGTGGCTACTGTCCGTCGCAGGCTGGGACCCGCAAGGCGCAACGGCGCGCTCCTATAACGACGAGGCGGCGTTCCGGGTGGTGACTGCGCTCGCCTGGGGCTACGATTGGCTGCATGACCATCTGGACGAGGGTGAGCGAGAGCAGGTGCGTGGCGTGCTCCTGGCGCGCACACGCGAGGTCGCCGACCACGTGCTCTGGCGTGCGCGCATTCACGTTTTTCCATACGACAGCCACGCGGTGCGCTCGCTTTCGGCCGCGCTGACGGCCGCCTGCATCTCGTTGGTCGGTGAGGAAATGGAAGCCGAGGGCTGGCTGGACTATACGGTCGAGTTTCTGTTCACCCTCTACTCGCCCTGGGGCGACAAGGACGGCGGCTGGGCGGAAGGCCCACACTATTGGATGACCGGGATCGCCTATCTGACGGAGGCGGCCAATCTCATCCGAAACTTCCTGAAGGTCGATCTCTACCGGCGTCCGTTCTTTCAGAAGACGGGCGACTTCCCGCTCTACACCAAGGCACCGGGTACGAAGCGGGCCTGCTTCGGAGACGATTCCACCCTTGGTGATCCGCCCGGCCTGAAGGTCGGCTACAACGTCCGCCAGTTTGCGGGCGTCACCGGCAATTCCCATTACCAATGGTATTTCGAGCGGCTGAAGGCGGATGCCGCCGGTACCGCCATGGAATTCTATAACTACGGCTGGTGGGACCTCAATTTCGACGAACTGGTCTATCGGCACGATTACCCGCAAGTCGAGGCAAAGGCGCCTGTCGACCTGCCACCGGTCAAATGGTTCAGGGAGATCGGCTGGGTCGCGATCCAGAAGCACATGGACGATCCCGATCGCCACATCCAGTTCCTGTTCAAGAGCAGCCCGTTTGGGTCCTTGAGCCACAGTCACGGCGACCAGAACGCCTTCCTGCTCTATGCCTTTGGCGAGGATCTGGCGATCCAGAGCGGCTACTATGTCGCCTTCAACTCGACCATGCATCGCCGCTGGCGTCGGCAGACCATGTCCAAGAATGCCATCCTCATAGGCGACAGTGGGCAATACGCCGAAGGCGACAAGGCGATCGGCAAGAAGGCGGGAGGTCGAATCCTTGCTGTGCGCGAGGAGCCGACGCATGTCTTCATCAGCGGCGATGCCACGGCCGCCTATCGGGCAAGCAATCCGCTCGTCCTGAGGGTCGAGCGTGACATCCATTTTGCCAGCAGCGACTTTCTCGTGATTGTCGATCGCGTCGAATGCGCCGAGCCACAGCCCCTCAAATGGTTGTTCCATTCCGCCCATCCGCTGGAGGTAGGGAGCAATAGCTTTCGCCTGACGGGCGAAAGGGCAGGGCTCTACGGTCAGTTCGTCTTTTCGACCGCCGGGCCGCCGCAGCTAAGCATGGTCGAAGGCTTCGAGGACGTTGATCCGACTGAGATCGAAGGTCTGCCGAGGCAATATCACATCGAGGCGACGCTTCCGGCGTCCACCAAGCAGACGCTGGTGACGCTTCTCGTTCCCTATGCTCTCGGCGAACCGCGGCGGGTTTTCCACTTCGTCGACGACCAGGGCTTCAGCGCCGACCTCTATTTCACGGATGTCGACGACAACCAGTTGCGCATCATCATTCCCAAGAATTTCTGATTGGAAAGGAAACGTCATGAACGGATTGAAGGACAAGGTCATCTTGGTAACCGGGGGCGGCCGCGACATCGGGAAAGCCTGCGCCGAGCGGCTTGCCAGCGAGGGCGCGAGGGTCGCGATCACGTATTTTGGCTCCGCGGCTGGCGCCGAAGATTGTGTGAAGGCGATAGCCGCTTCCGGTGGCAAGGCGATCGCCATCAAGGCCGACATGACGGTGGCAACCGACGCGCAAGCTGCCGTCGACAAGGCGGTCGGCGAATTCGGCCGGCTCGATGGGCTTGTGCATGTCGCCGGCGGACTCTTGGCCCGCAAGACTTTGCAGGACATGGACGAGGCATTCTTCCGGCAAGTGATCGACGTCAATCTCACGTCGCTCTTCAATGCATCCAAGGCGGTCGTTCCGGCAATGGCCGACGGTGGCTCGATCGTCACCTTTGCCTCGCAGGCCGGCCGCGATGGTGGTGGCCCGGGTGCGCTGGCCTATGCGACCTCGAAAGGGGCGGTCATGACCTTCACGCGCGGACTCGCAAAGGAGCTCGGACCCAGGATCCGCGTCAATTCCGTCTGCCCCGGCATGATCTCCACGACATTCCACGACACGTTCACCAAAGCGGAGGTACGGGAACGTGTTGCTGGCGCAACGCCGGTCAAGCGTGAAGGCAAGTCGGAGGAGGTCGCCAATCTGGTCGCCTTCCTCGTTTCCGACGAGGCGTCGTTCATCACCGGCGCCTGTTACGATGTAAACGGCGGCACGTTGTTTTCCTGACATGGTTGTGACAGCGCGATTTCCGATCCATGGCAAGCGTGTCGCTCTTCTCGGCACGTCGCTCGTCCAGCAGAACCACCACGCGGGCGATGGGCATATCCACTCCTGCGCCCGAGGCTGGGCAACATGGGCGGAGGTTCTGTCCGGCGGCCAGCTCGATGTCACGGTGTTTCACGATTCGCGCGTGCATCCCGGATGGGAGCCGAGCGGCAGGGTCGGCGTCACCCGCGGTTTCGGTGGGCTGAACGCCGGTGTCTCGGGTCAGAAGGCCCGGGACATCGAACAGCGTCTGGAAGAGGTGTTGAGACTCGATTTTGACCTGATCATCGTCGACGCTGGTACGAACGACATGATGGTGGAGACAAAGGAGGTCATCCAGTCGATCCGCGAGGCAATCGTTGATCGGCTGCTCGAGACGGGAAAGAATGTGATTCTGCTGCCGATCCTGGCGCGCGGCACGCAGAAATGGGTCGCGGGCGGATCGGAACGGGCAAAGGCACACTGGATCAACCAGAAGAGCCTCGCCTTTGCGGCGAGAAGACCTCAATGCCACGTCTTTGACTGGAATAGTGTCTGGGTGGATCCGCATTCCGCCGATGGCGCGCCACACGATGGTTTTTCCGACGACGGCACCCACTTCTCGGTTCCGGGCGGTTATGCGGTCGGCAAGGCATTGGCAGCTTATCTTCGTGGCTTTCTTGCGCCGTCCGCTCCTCGCATCTGGGCACAGGACGATCGTTTCGATGCCGTCAACAACCCGCTCGGCAACATTCTGCCCAATCCGCTTCTTGCCGGGCACGGACCGTTGGCCGATGGACTGGCCGTTTCTCGCGGTCGCACGACTGCAAGCCGGATCATCTGCCAGCCCGACCGCGTGGCAAACTGGCAGGAAATCGACGTGGCGGGCGGAGAGTGCTTCGTGCATATCCTGCCGGACGGTTTCGTCAATCCGCTGCCGGCGGGCGCCTGGGTGCAGGCGAGCGTCGAGGTGGAAGTCGACGCACACGATGGCTGGCGGGACATTTCGCTGATCCTGGAAGATGGTGCGGCGGAGGGCCTGATGTCGCAAGCGCTCGCTCCGTTCGATCTCGGCGACGGAAACCTCGCACCCTTTCCAAAGGAGGCGTGGTCTGGCGCGCTGAGGACACCCCCGATCAAGCTGAAGACGCCGACGCAAAATCTCCGGCTTGGGCTCAGTCTACAGGTTGGTCGGTCTAAGCAACCGGCAAGCATACGGTTTTCACGCCCGGAGCTGCGTCAGGTCATGTGGCCGGAATAGCCGACTGTGGGGGGATCCCGAACTAAATTTCCTCGTGTCGGCTTTTGGCTCGAAGCGAGGTCCTTCCTTGACGACTCGCCCCTTTCTTCCAATACCGTCACTCAACGTGCACGGCGAGGTGGCGAAATATGGCGATGCTTCTGGTTCCGGGTTTCATGCTTGACGCCGATCTTTGGCGTGACGTGGTTCCCGCACTGAGCGAATTTGGCCCTGCCACATACGCCGATCTTTCGCAGGATGCTTCCATACCGGCCATGGCTCGCCGTGCTCTGTCGGAAGCGCCGTCCAAGTTCGTGTTGCTCGGCTTCTCCATGGGCGGCTACGTGGCTCGGGAAATCGTCCGGCACGCTGCCGACCGGGTAACCGCCCTTATCCTCATCGCAACATCCGCACGCGGCGACAGCGATGTTGAGCTTCACCGGAAGGCCGCCATCGCCGGGCAGGCGGGCAGTGCCGTCTTCAAGGGGCTGAGCAGGACGGCTGTGGTCTCGTCGCTGCACCCTGACAATGCCGAGCGGGTGGACATCGTTGCACGCATCCAGGCGGCAGGGCAGCGATTGGGCGGCGACGTCTTTCGCAGGCAGTCGCTGATCGACCGACGAGACGAACGGGATGATCTGAAAACGATCCGGTGTCCAACTCTCGTCATCGCGGGAGAGCAGGACCGATTGAGGTCTCGAACCGAAGCGCTTGAGCTTCAGCAGGGTATCGCCGGCTCAGACTTCGAAATTATCGAACACACCGGACACATGGTTCCTATGGAGGCGCCGCAGCGCCTCGCCGCCGTGATAGGGGAATGGCTCGAACAACAACGCGCCGGATACTGATGAGCGCTGTTGGCGTGGTATCAAGCCGCGCCATGCCTGGAGAGGTTGGGCGGTGGTGTTGGCCGCCCATTTGATTGACGTCTGCTACCCGAGGCGCTTAGAGCGCAATGACTGCCTCGATCTCGACCTTTGCACCCTTTGGAAGCGCGCTGACTTCGTAGCAGGCGCGTGCGGGGAACGGCTTGGAGAAGAAGCCGGCATAGACCGTGTTGATTTCGGCGAAGTTGCCGAGGTCGGTCAAAAGGACCGTCGTCTTGACGGTGTTGGCGAGGCTTGTGCCGGCGGCGGCCGCAATGGCGGCAAGGTTCTTGAGGCACTGATCGGCCTGCGCGATCGCGTCATCCGAGTTGAATTCGCCGGTTGCCGGATCGATCGGCAGCTGGCCGGAGACGAACAGCAGATTGCCGACCTTGATCGCCTGGGAGAAAGGGCCGACGGCGCCCGGCGCGTCGTTTGTGTGGATTTCCTGGATCATGATTTGTTTCCTCGAAAGTGATTAAGAGAGCTGCTTAAGCGTAGCGAGCTATTGCGAGATCGGTTGCGTCGATCTCAGACTTGCGCCCGCTGACCAGATCGGCGATCACCCGGGCCGAACCGGAGCTCATGGTCCAGCCGAGCGTACCGTGACCGGTGTTGAGATAGAGGCCCGCGACCCTCGTCGCACCGATGACCGGCGTGCCATCCGGCGTCATCGGGCGAAGGCCCGACCAGAAGCTCGCCTTCGACACGTCGCCGCCGGGGAAGAGGTCGGTGACAGAATGCTGCAGTGTGAGGCGGCGGGGCTCGCCGAGATCGTTGGTGTAGCCGGAGATTTCGGCCATGCCGCCGACGCGGATGCGATCACCGAGCCTTGTGATGGCGATCTTGAAGGTCTCGTCCATCACAGTCGATTCCGGCGCGCGCGACGCGTCGATGATCGGGATCGTCAGCGAATAGCCTTTGACCGGATAGACCGGCAGACGGATGCCGTGCGGCCTGACGAGCAGCGGCGAAAAGCTGCCGAGCGCCACGACAACGGCGTCGCCCTGCAGCGTTCCGTGCGCGGTGACGACACCACGTATGCGGCCACCCTCGACGTCGAGGCCACGGATGATGCTGCCATAATTGAAGCGCACGCCGAGTTCTTCAGCCTTTTTCGCAAGCGCGTTGCTGAACTTGAAGCAATCGCCGGTCTCGTCCTTCGGCGTCAGCAGGCCGCCGACGATCTTTTCGCGAACATGCTTCAGCGCCGGCTCGACCCGGATGCAGCCGTCGCGGTCCAATACCTCGTAGGGAATGCCGTCGGCGGCGAGTGCCTTGACGTCCTTTCCGGACGCATCGAGTTGTTGCTGCGTGCGGAACAATTGCAGCGTGCCCTGCATCCGCTCGTCATAGGCGATGCCGGTCTCTGCGCGCAGTGTGGCGAGCGAGATGCGGCTGTAGTCGGCGAGGCGCAACATCCGGCTTTTGTTGATGGCGTAGCGCTTGGACGTGCAGTTGGAGAGCATCCTCACCATCCACGACAGCATGGCGGTGTCGACCTTCGGGCGCAGGATCAGAGGTGCATGCTCCATGAACAGCCACTTCATCGCCTTCATCGGAATGCCGGGCGCGGCCCAGGGCGAGCAGTAGCCGAAAGAGACTTCGCCGGCATTGGCGAAGCTCGTCTCCAGGGCGGGACCGGGCTGACGGTCGATGACCGTCACCTCATGTCCTGCCTTGGCAAGCTGGTAGGCCGAGGTCACGCCGATGATGCCGGCGCCGAGAACGATAACTTTCATGGTGTCCTCACGGGAGAAGAGAAGGGGTCAGCGGTATTGCCGCTCGTAGCGCTGGCCGAGGCCGGTCAGGATTTCGTAGGATATGGTACCGGCGTCGCGCGCAATGTCTTCAAGCGCCTGATTGGAGCCGAGCACTTCCACAAGGCTGCCAAGATGCAGGCGACCGTCCGGCAAAGCGGAGATGTCGATGGTGATGCTGTCCATCGAGACCCGGCCGACGATCGGCATGCGAATGCCGTCGCAATAGACCGCGCCCCGGCCGCTCAGGCTGCGCGGAAGGCCATCGGCATAGCCGGCGGCAATGGTGGCGAGGCGGGTTTCTCCCGCGGCAATATGGGTGCCGCTGTAGCCGACGCGCGCGCCGGCAGGCACGGTGCGGGTCTGCACGATAGCCACATCGAGGCGCAGGACGGGTTCCATCGGATTGGGTTGGTTGGCGGTCGGCGCACCGCCGTAGAGTGCGATGCCGGGACGGGCAAGTACGCCGTGATAGGGCCTGCCGAGGAAGATGCCGCCCGAATTGGCGAAGCAAAGGTGGAACTCGGGGAATTCGGCCGTGATGCGGTTCATCTCGGCGAGCTGGCTTCCGTTCTGCTCGTTCTCGGCCTCGTCGGCGGAGGCGAGGTGGCTCATAATGAACTGGACATCAATGCCGCCGCTTGCCGCCAGCAGGCTAGCAACGGCGGCGCGTTCTGCCGGTGGAACGCCGAGGCGAGACATGCCGGTATCGAATTGCAGAGCCGCCGGCAGCTTGCCGCCGAGCGCCTTCGCAGTCTCGCTCCAGCGCTGCAACTGCTCCAGCGAATTGATGACCGGCACGATGTGATGCTCGGCGCAGGCAGTTTCATTGCCGGGCTGGAGGCCGTTCAACACGTAGACGGTCGCGTCCGCGGCGAGACTTGGCTGCAGGCGCAGGGCTTCAACAAATTGGGCGACGAAGAAGTGACGGCAACCATGTTCGTAAAGCCTGGCGGCGACCCGGTTGGCGCCGAGCCCATAGGCATCCGCCTTGACGACTGCGGCTGCGCGCGCAGGCGCTACCTCAGCCGCCAGCTTTTCATAGTTGCGAGCAATGGCCCCTAGATCGATGGTCAGATAGCCCGATGCGCCGCCCATGGCGGTCGCCGTACCTTGCCTTCTTGCCTGTATTGCCGCGTCCATTCCAGCCTCCCCATGTTGCCGGGAGATTAGTGAAACGATCGTGAAATTGCCAAGGAAAGAATGATTGATCGTTGCGTGAAATCATGTTCATTGAAAGAAACGATGATAAATTGGAATAATCTGCAATGGCCGCACTTGATGCGATAGACCGCAACATTCTTCGCCTGCTTCGTCTCGATGCCCGACGCAGCAATGCGAGCCTTGCCGCCGAAGTCGGCCTTTCGCCATCGGCCTGCCTCAGGCGCATAAAACTGATGGAGCAGGCCGGAGTTATCCGCGGCTATACTGCGCTGGTGGACACATCGAACATCGAAGCCACCATCGCCGTGATCATCAACATCACGCTCGATCGTCAGACCGAGGAATACCTCGACCGCTTCGAGGCTGCGATACGCAGGCACCCCGAAATAAAGGAGTGTTTCCTGATGACGGGCGGATCGGATTATCTATTGCGCGTCGAAGTCGCCAATGCCGGTGAGTTCGAGCGCATTCACAAGGAAATCCTCTCGGCTCTTCCCGGTGTTTCGCGAATACATTCGAGTTTTGCGATCCGTAACGTGCTCGCGACGCGAACCAGTACTAAGCGCCCCATGCGGCCGTAGAGACGACGAGGCGGCGGCGCAGATTCTGCTTGCGCGCCGTGCACACGCGTGCAAATGTGCACGCGTGTGCACTGGAGTCCCACTGATGAACGATCAAAATCCGCACTATTCCAATGATCTCGCAGGGCGAGCGTCGTTATGTCGGGACGTCATTCGCTCCGCTGGCGAGCTGGTGCTCGCCGGTTTCAAAGAGAGTTTCAGGCGCGGCTTCTCGTTGAAGGGCCCTCAGGACTTTCTGACCGAGACCGATGCTGCGTCCGAGGCTCACATCCGTCAGGCGATTGCGACACACTTCCCTGGCGATGCATTTCTGGGAGAGGAAGGCGGCGGCTTGATCGCCGAGCGCATGTGGGTCGTCGACCCGGTGGATGGCACTGCCAATTTTGCGCGCGGGATCCCGCATTTCTGCATCTCGATCACCTATGTGGAGCGGGGCAGGGCAGAGATCGGCGCCATCTATAATCCCGCTCAGGACGAACTCTATTTTTGTCGAAGGGGGGCTGGAGCGACATTGAACGAAAAACCCATCGGCATCTCGTCGACGGTCGCATTCG
The DNA here is from genome assembly GCF_001429285.1 of Ensifer sp. Root278. GTDB lineage: Bacteria > Pseudomonadota > Alphaproteobacteria > Rhizobiales > Rhizobiaceae > Ensifer. The sequence continues at coordinate 60,666 of NZ_LMJJ01000007.1, read as the reverse complement.
ATGCGGCCTCCATCGAAATGGGATGGTCACGCCGCGTGCCGGACGAGGCCTACCTCGAAACCATGCGGGGGATGCTCGCCAAAGGAGCCAATGTCCGACGCGGCGCGTCGGGCGCACTTGCGCTTGCCTATGTTGCCGACGGGCGCTCGGACGCCTATGTGGAATTGCATATGAACTCATGGGATTGTCTCGCCGGGCTCCTGCTCGTGGCCGAAGCGGGCGGCGTCGTGTGCCCCTTCATGGAGATCGGCAGCCTTCAGGAGGGAGGGCCGGTGCTTGCGTCGACACCGGCCATCGCTGCTGGTGTGAGCGAGGCTTCGGGCATTCCGGTCAGCGCCCGCGAAATGACGGCTGCGCTTCAATCGGCCTGAATCAACGAATGGCGGGATCACCGGCCGAACGACGCGTTCGCCGCCCTAGAAGGAAACACCAATGAATGCACCGGTATATGCGCGCCCCGCAATCAGTCTGATCGCAAAAGGGCTCGGACCGCACAGCGCCGATCTCTATATCGGCGGTAGCGACGGCGCGCGCGACATGGATCTGCTCAAGCGCCACGGGATCACCATCGTCGTCAATTGCGCGGTCAACTTGGATATCAATCTGGTGCGCGAAGAGGAAATTGCAGTCAACGATGACCTCTGTGCGAGTGGTTACGCCGACATACGCTACTACAAGCTCGGCATGATTGACGGTGACGGCAGCCCGGACACGATGATGCTCGGCGCTTATTACATTCTCGATGGCGCTTTGCGCCAGACGATGCCGAAACGCTCAACCTACCCATTCGTCGACGGCGGCAACATTCTGGTCAATTGCCGCGGCGGGCGTAGTCGCTCCGTATCGTTGGTGGCGCTTTTTCTGCACAAGCAACAGCCGCATCTGTTTCCAACGCTGGACGCCGCAGTCGCCCACATCCGGGAGCACCGCGAACTGAGGCAGGACGAATGGTTCGAGACGCCGAAGCCCATGCTGTACGAAGCGGCAAGGCGTGCCTCCGCCTGGATCGATCTCGTCGAAACATCGCGTGCGCAGGTCAATTCCAATGGCTGATTTGCCGCGGATCGCCGTCATTGCCGATGCTCACTTTCATGATCTTGAGGGTAACTTCGAATTTCCCGCCATCGAGGTCGATGGCGAGAGGATTGCCATCAGAAGCTGGGCCGATACCCGCGAGTCCACCCGCGTTTTCAACGAGAGTGCGAAGGCATTGGACGAGGCGCTTGCGGAGGTGCTTCGGCGCGACATCCGGCATGTCGTCCTTCTCGGCGACTACACGGATGACGGCCAAAGGCAAACCACCGAACGGCTGCGCGCCATCCTGGAGCGACACGAACGCGAGCACGATACGCGCTTCTATGCGCTTCCCGGCAACCACGACATCTTCGGCCCGAAGGGGCGCCATCACACGAAGCAGTTCCTTGGTGCGAACGCCGCGAGGGTCATTGTCACGAGCGACGGCGAGAAGGCTGGCCCTGGTACGTACGCAACGCCGCTGATGTACTGTGAGGGATATCCGAAGGGTCTCGCCCCCATGGCCGCGTTCGGATACTTCCGGAGGCCCGGCGACATCCATTGGGAGACGCCATTCGGCACCTCGGACAAGGCCGAGGACCGGCTATATCAGGTTTCATCCTCCGATGGCCGAAACAGCTACACGCTGATGGACGCTTCCTATCTGGTCGAGCCGGCGCCCGGCCTCTGGCTGATGATGATCGATGCCAACGTGTTCGAGCCGCGCGACGGAACCTTCGAGGAGGAGGGCGGCGAGGCCGCCTTCGTCGACAGTACCGGCGCCGGCTGGAACGCACTGTTGAGGCTGAAGCCGTTCATCATCGAGTGGATCGCCGACGTATCGGCGCGGGCCAGGAGCCTCGGCAAAACGCTTCTTGCCTTCTCGCATTACCCGGTGCTCGACCCCTTCGACGGCGCGACGGGAGCCGAAGGCGTGCTCTTCGGCGAGACCAACATTGCCCGCAGGACGCCACGCGAGGCCGTCGCGGAAGTGCTCATCGACTGCGGAATGACGGTGCATTTCAGCGGACATCTGCATGTCGAGGGCGTCACACGCCGAGAACGGGGCGGTCGGCAACTTACCAATATTGCCGTGCCGTCACTGGTGGCCTTTCCACCAGCCTTCAAGGTTGTCGAGTCATCCGCATCGGATTTCTTGGTTGAAACTATTGAACTGCATTCCACTGCTGTCGATCCGCGCATCCTGCACGGCTATCGACGCGAAATGGCGCAACTGGAAGAAAACCTTGATCCCGCCTTTGATCCGTCTGACTACGGAGCGCTCCTGAAGGCGCACAAGCGTGCTCTGGTCCAGCACCGCTATTTCCCGAAGGAATGGCCGAAGGAAGTCGTCGACGAAATTTCCGGGCTCACTGTCGAAGGTGTCTGCGAACGCCTCGGTGGTCCCGGCACGATAACAGATGTGGTCGCGGCATGCGCGCTCGAAGATGCCGGTCAGTTGGCTCGCCTCGATATGCTCGAGCTGATCGCCGATTGGTATTGCCTGCGGCAGGCCTCGGTGCTTGCACTCGACAAAATTCCCGCGCCACGCCTTTGGCTTTATCGCGCACTCGCTGAACGGTTTGGGCGCCCTCCGGAAAGCGGCTGGGATGGCTCGACGGACGGGTTCCTTTCGATCTTCTTCGGCGCGTTTGACGCCTTCCTCGATCGCGCCGAGGCTGGCGGTCTTCGCATCCGCATTGAGAACGCGTCCGCGAAAGAGGAGGCGGCCTGAACATGACGCATCAGTTGTCCGTCCGCGCGACCTCCACCGCCGCGCCTGCGACCTTCATCGAACTGCGAGAGTCCTGCCGCCTCGGCGTTCGGCGATTGAAGGGCGGGCGCCTCGAGGTGGCGAAGTTCGTGCTTGCTCACCCCTATGATGTCGCCTTTGCGAGTGCGCGCGAAGTGGCCGAACGCAGTGGTGTCTCGACGACGACCGTGATGCGCCTGGTCAGCGATCTTGGCTTCGAAAGCTACGCGGCCTTTCAGCGGCTCTTCAGGGCCGAGTTGATGCGCGGCAGACAGTAGCGTTCAGGGGAGAGGCCATGGATTCGGCGATCGTCAGCATCAATCTCTTCGGCGCCGTGGCCCTGCTTCTGTTCGGTCTCGGTCTGGTGCGTGACGGCATGCAGCGCGCCTTCGGTGCTCGCCTGAAGGCGGGCCTGGCGACCGGAACGCGCGATAGTCCGCGCGCCTTCTTTGCCGGCCTTGTTGCGACCGTCGCTCTTCAGAGTTCGACCGCCACCGCCCTCATGGTCGCGTCCTTCGTCGAGCGTGACCTCATCCTGCCCCGCATAGCGCAAGTGGTGTTGCTTGGCGCCAATGTCGGAACGGCAATGACTGCTTGGATCGTCGCAATGGGCGTGGGTTGGCTTTCGCCGCTTCTGTTGCTTTCTGGCGTTGTCGTGGGGCGTGGAAGCTCGAACGCACGCAAGGGGGCAGGTGCTGCCCTTGTGGGCATCGGGCTGATGTTGCTGTCGCTGCATCTGATCGGCGCCGCGACGGAGCCGCTTCGCACATCAGCCGCGCTTTCGGCCTTCCTCGCGCTGCTCGACAACGCCTGGCCGGTCGCCCTCATCATCTCCGCCGTCCTCGCCGTGCTTGCCTCGTCCAGCCTGGCGATCGTGGTGTTGATCCTCTCGCTTGCGGCATCAGGGCACCTTTCGACAGGCCTGCTCATCGTCCTTGTGCTCGGCGCAAATCTTGGCGGGGCCGTGCCGCCGGTGCTGGCCACGCTGCATGCAGCGCCGAGCGCCAGGCGCGTTGCGGTTGGTAACCTGATCGTGCGGGCGGTCGGTTGCTTTCTGGCGCTGCCGCTCGCTGGCTATTCCGCCCAATTGCTCGAACTGCTGCCCCTGTCGCACGACAAGCTGCCGGTCGACGCGCATCTCGGCTTCAATCTTGCGCTGGCGGTCCTGGCTGCTCCTTTCACTGGCTCGCTTTCTCGCCTGACCACGCGGCTTTTGCCGGACCCGGCTAAAGCCGAGAATGGCCGGTCGTTTCTGGAACAGAGCGATCTACAGACACCTGTTGCAGCCCTCGCTGGCGCCAGCCGCGAGGTCCTCGGCGTCGGGGACATGATCGAGCGCATGCTCGTGCAGGCAAACGACGCGCTACAGCAGACGGACATTTCCAAGCTGTCGACGATCAGTGCGCTCGAGGGGCGGGTCGATCGCGTTCAGCACGAAATCAAGGTGTATGTCTCCCGCGTGGGCCAGACCGAAATCGGCGACCAGCACCGACGCCGGGCCACGGACATCGTCGACTATGCCATCAACCTCGAGCACATCGGCGACATCATCGAAAAGGGTTTGTTGGCCGAACTCGCGAAGAAGATTACTCGAGGCCTTACCTTTTCCCGCGACGGCCACGAAGAACTATCGCGGCTGTTCGCGGTCACGATCGACAACCTGCGCATGGCGCAGGCGGTATTTGCCACGCGCGACAACGCCATGGCGCGGCGCCTTGTCGAAGCGAAAGAAGATGTTCGCAGATTGGAGCGGCAATCGGCCGAACGGCATCTCCAACGGCTACGCGACGGACGCGCCGAAAGCATCGAAACCAGCTCGCTTCATCTCGACATGTTGCGCGACTTGAAGCGCATCAATGCGCATATCGCGTCGGTTGCGCATCCGATCCTGGATCAAAGCGGACTGTTGATCGACAGCCGCATCAGGCCGGCGGCTTCTTGAGGAAATGGCTTAGCGTCTTGCCGTCTTGCGCTCGACCATCGCGACGGGCACGACCCGGAGACGGGTTTCGGCATCGTCGGAATCAAGCGCGGCCAGCACGTGATCGGTCAGCGCGGTAAAGGATTGCGCGACGGTGGTGAGCTCGTAGCTCTTCCAACTCGCCTGCGGAATATCGTCGAAGCCAACGACGGAAAGGTCGGCAGGGATGCGGCGATGCATCTCGGTACGCGCCGCATCTAGAAAGCCGAGGGCGAGCAGATCGGTGACGCAGAATGCGCCGTCAATGGCCTCATCTTTCAGCACCTCACAACCGGCCTGATAGCCACTCTCGTAGCTGGTCGGGCCGCCCGACCAGGCAACGACTTCAACGCCTGCCGTAGCCATCTTCTGCTTGAAAGCCGTTGCCCGACGAACCTGCGCCGGTGTCTGACTGCCGCTTGAAATGACCGCGACCTTCTTGCACTGCGCCTCAATCAACCGAACGGCCGCGAGATCGGCGCCACGGGAATCGTCGCTCAAGACCATGCTCGTATCGGTGCGTTCGAGTTTCTGGTTGATGAGGATCAACCTAACGCCGTTCGCGATGCACTGGTCGACGATGGATTCCGGCGGCTCTCCGGAAAGAACCACGATGGCCTGCGCGCGGAACTCGAAGAGCAGTTCGATCAGCGGCGCGATATCCTTGCGGGCATCCGCGGCATTGAGTAGCAGGCACTGCAAACCCTTTCGCAAGAGGCCGATGCTCAGCAGATCGAGCTGTTTCGAAATGAAGGGTGAGCTGAGGTTGGCGCCGACGACACCGATCAGGTTCGATCGGTCGTTGTTCAAGCCTTGCGCCAGCCGGTTGACACGGTAGCCGAGCTCCCGGGCAGCCTTCAAAACCTTGCGCCTCACGGACTGGGAAACGCTGGCTCCAGGTGTAAAGGTCCGAGAGACCGCCGAGCGCGAGACGCCCGCGCGCTTTGCGACTTCCTCGGCCGTCACGAACCCTCTTGCCATGCCTTCCCCCATTGAATCAGACATTTCCATCAGGGCCATAAAAGCTGCCCCATTCCAACGAAAAAGTGCAAGCACCCGCTTAGGACCGACAGTCCACGGCTCCCGCTCGACAGCCTCTATCCACGGTACTTTTACCTCCGCGCTCGCCATTGATCGTAGCCTCGGAAAGACCCCTCGATAGGCGATTGATCACGTGTTCTAAAATGAATAGCCAACCATCAAAAAAATATCAATTAAAACAGACGGATAAATCATTGCGCACGTGTGCATTTTTTTATTGACAAGATTAAGTCTGCGTTGGATCATGCATTCCACAGCCGGAGAGTTTTTGGAATATTTGTTCCGTCTGTGTTCGCGACAATGGCGGCGCCTTTGAGGAGTTGGAGCTGTCGTTTTGGCAGGGCGTTCGTACCTGTCCGCGAGTGGGGAGGATTGGAGCCGGGCGGGTGCGGTATCTTGTGTCCGTGTGCGGCGCTGCGCGCGCTGCGTAGAGCGAAGCGCGAACTCTGCTTCCCCATCAACATTACTGGAGCGCTGCCCGGCTTCGATCGCCGCGACAGATTGCGCATGTCGAGTTCCGAGGGGAAGAGCATGGCCTTATTGAGTGAAACAGCCAAGGCGTCGACAGTGCCAGATGGCGCGATCGCGCCGACGCCATGGCAGCGCTGGCGCTATCGCGCGAAGGTCGCTTCCCGGGAGCCGACCACATTGATCGGAATCCTGACGGCTCTTCTGTTCACCTATCTGATCGTCGTGCCGATTATTTCGATCGTCTTGGATTCAGTTCGGGTTCAGTTCGGTCACGAGCGGCGGCTCGGCAAGGATTTTGGTGATCTGACGCTCTACTATCTTGATCGTGCGTTCCTTTCACCTGTTTCGGTTGATCTCTTCTGGCGGCCCCTCCTGAACACCCTGTCGGTCGCCCTCGGGGCCATCAGCCTGTCGCTGCTGATCGGGACTGTGCTCGCATGGTTGATCAGCCGAACAGATATGTTTGGGCGCCGCTGGTTCGCGACCGCGCTCATAGTGCCGTACATGCTGCCAGCCTGGACCTTCGCGCTCGCCTGGACGACGCTCTTCAAGAACAGGACGGTTGGCGGCCAACCAGGGTGGTTCGAGGCGATGGGGCTGACGCCGCCCGATTGGGTCGCCTATGGTCGCTTCCCGATCATCGTTATCCTGGCGCTGCACTATACGCCGTTCGTCATCCTGCTGTTTGGCTCGGCTCTTCGCCGTTTCGACTCGCAGCTCGAAGACTCCGCGCGCATCCTGGGAGCCAAGCGTTACCAGGTGGCGATCCAGATCATCCTGCCGCTGATGCGCCCGGCGCTGCTGTCCTCCATGGTGCTGATCTTCGCCAAATGCCTCGGCGAGTTCGGCGTACCCTATGTCCTCGGCCTGCCGGTCAAGTTCGAAGTGCTCTCGACGTCTCTCTTCCGCAGCATCGCCTCCCGTCAGACGGGCGTTGCCGGTGTCGTCGCGGCCTCGATCATGCTGATCGGCATCATGACCCTGATGATCGACGCCCGGCTTGTCCGCGAAGCCAGACGGTTTGTCACCGTCGGCTCGAAGGGCTCGATGAACCGCCAGAGCCGGCTTGGTAAGTATCGTCTGCCGGCGACGGGTTTCGCCGCGCTTATCTTCCTGCTGAGCGTCGGGTTGCCGCTGCTCACCCTGTTCCTGTCCACCATCATGAAGCTGCCGGCACAGTTTACACTCGACAACTTCACGCTCGACTACTGGATCGGCCGTGATCTCAACACTGTGGCGCTGCAGACAGGCATACTCTTGAGCCCGGACCTGTGGGCTGCCGCCAAGAACACGCTCATGATCGTCGGTCTTGCCTCGCTGACCTCCGGCATCCTCGGCCTGTTCGTCGGCTATGTCGTCATCCGCACACCGGTCAAAGCGCTGTCGGTCTATCTGCGCCAGGTGACCTTCCTGCCCTATCTGGTGCCCGGCATCGCCTTCGCCGCCGCCTACCTCTCGCTCTTCGCCGTGCCGCGTGGGCCAATGCCCGCTCTCTACGGCACGGTCACGATCCTGATCCTGGCGCTGATTGCCGACCAGATGCCCTATGCCTCGCGCGCCGGTATTTCCGCCATGACCCAACTCGGCAAGGATCCCGAAGAGGCGGCCCAGATCGCCGGCGCCGGCTGGTTCCGACGGATGATCTCGATCGTCATCCCGATCCAGAAGGGGTCGCTCGTCACTGGCGTGCTGTTGCCGTTCATCTCCGGCATCAAGGGGCTGAGCCTCTTCGTCATCCTCGCCGTGCCGAGCACCGATGTGCTGACGACCTACTCGCTCCGGCTCGTCGACTACCACTACACCCAGGCGGCAAACGCGGTCGTGCTGATCATCGCCGCCATCGCCTATCTCGGAACCCTGGCAGCCCAGAAGCTGACCAAGACCAACCTCGCAGAAGGACTCGGAAGCTGATGCCCACCATCAATCTCAGCGGTGCTCAGAAGAACTATGGCGTGAATTCCGCCAATGCCGTTTCGAACCTTGACCTCGAAATCCGCGACGGTGAGTTCATGTGTCTGCTCGGGCCGTCCGGCTGCGGCAAGACCACGACGCTGCGTATGATCGCCGGCCTCGAGAACCTCTCCGATGGAGAAATCCGCATTGGCGAGCGTGTGGTTGACTCGGTCAGGGCAGGTGTGTTCATACCCCCGGAAAAGCGCGAGATGGGGCTTGTTTTCCAGAGCTACGCGCTGTGGCCGCATCTGACCATCGAACGCAATACCGACTTCGGTCTGCGCCTGCGCAAGCTGCCGAAGGAAGAGCGGGAGCAGCGGGTCGAGAAGGTCATGCAAGCGCTCGACATCGCCAAATATCGCGACCGCTACCCCTCGCAACTTTCCGGCGGCCAGCAGCAGCGTGTGGCGCTTGCCCGGATGCTCGCGGTCAATCCGGGCGTGCTTCTGCTCGACGAGCCGCTCTCCAACCTCGATGCGCGGCTGCGTCTCGAAATGCGGGCGGAGCTCAAGCGCATCCACAAGGAATTCAAGACGACGATCGTCTTCGTGACACACGACCAATGGGAAGCGATGACGCTGGCGACGACGATTGCCGTCATGAACGAAGGCACGTTGCAGCAGATGGGCACGCCGAACGATATCTACGACCGCCCCGCCAATCGCTTCGTTGCAGAATTCGTCGGCAGCCCGCCGATCAATATCCTGACCTTCGGATCGTCCGCATCGGCGATGTCGCGGGCCGCCGCAGCCTATCTCGGCGAGCGCTATCCGTCGTCGCGCGGCGTCGGTTCGGTCGGCATCCGGCCGGAAGCGATCGGCTACGCGACAAAGGGCGGGGATGTTCCGGCCGGAAGCTTCACAGGTGAGATGACGGTGACTGGGGTCTTGCCGACCGGCGGCAGCTGGATCCTTGAACTGAGGAACGACAACGACACGCTGTTCCTGACAACCAACGCGCTCCCGCGCGTCGAGACCGGATCCAGGGTCGATTTTTTTGCGCCATCCGATGCGCTGCACGTCTTCGACAAAGACGGCCAGCGCATCGCCGAAGCGGACGCGCTTCTGCGTGCGCGCACGCTGAACTAAGGCGCCACAGCGATAAACAGAAACACGCTCTGAGGGAGGAACAGACGATGCAATTTCGGAAGACTGACAGGACAAGACGGGCAATCAGACGCGCGTTGCTGGCATCGGCCATCGCCACACTGGGTGGCCCGGCGCTGGCGGAGGAGCCGTTCGGTCTCAACGCGCTGATCGAGGCTGCGCGCAAGGAGCCGCCGATCACGGTCTACGACAGCACCGGCAAGATCGTCGAAATGGCCAAGGCCTTTGCCGAGAAATACGGTGTGGGCGCCGAGGGTTCCAAGGTCAAGGCGACAGCACAGCTCGAGATGATCATTCGCGAAGCCCGGGCCAACAATATCCAGGGCGATGTCTCGATCATCAGCGACGCGCCGGCCGCGATGGCGCAGCTCATACCGCAGGGCTTTGCCGAGAGCTGGCTGCCGCCGGACCTCGCATCGAAGATTTCCGCGCAATACCACGACCCGCTCACCGTGGTCACCAGCGCCAATGTCTGGGCCTACAACACCGAACTCTTCGACAAGTGTCCGGTCACGAACATCTGGCAGCTGACCGGACCGGAGTGGAAGGGTAAAGTCGCGATGCAGGACCCGCTCGGCAAGGCGTCCTATGTCGACTGGTTCAACCAGATGGCCAAGCACGGCGACGACAAGGTTGCCGCCGCCTATAAGGAGCTCCATGGCAAGGACCTTCAAACCGACGACGGCAGTGCAACCGCCGCCTGGGTGAAGGCGCTTGCCGCCAATGCTCCGCTCCTGACCGATGCCGATGCGGCGGCTGCCGATGCCGTCGGGGCGCCCGGTCAATCGCAGCCGTTCATGGGACTGATGAGTTCGGCAAAGTTTCGTGACAATGCCGAGAAGGGCATGAAGCTCGGGCTTTGCAAGGACCTGAAGCCGTGGCTCGGCTGGATGTATCCAGGTGTCGGGCTGATCACAAAGGGCACCAACAGCCCGAACGCCTCGAAGCTCTTCATCCACTATGTGATGACCGCCGAAGGCATCGCCCCGCAGGCCGAAGACGGGAAGATGTCGACGAACAAGGATGTCTCGCTGCCTGCCGACGAACCGTCCGGCATCGGCGCCGTCCTCGACCAGGTCATGCCTTATGAGATGTCGACCAGCCTCGACGACTGGGACGCACGCGAAACCTGGCAGGACCTCTGGCGCATTAACTACCAGAAGTGAAGCGAGATCCGAGGATAATTTTATGAGCACTCAAATCATGGAGTCCCGTCGGCTCGGAGCGGTTGTGTCCGTCACCGCCTTGGGTATGGCGGCCGTTATATCCTTCGCTTCCGCAGCCAAGGGCGAGGAAATCTTCGATCTTGAAGCGACGATCGCGGCGGCAAAGAAAGAACCGCCGATCACAGTCTATGCCGTGACCGGCAAAATCGTCGATACTGTCAAAGACTTCACCGAAAAATACGGAATTGAAGCAAATGGCAAGAAGGTGAATGAGGCGACGCAGGTCGAACTCATGATCCGCGAGCATCAGGCGGGCAACGCCGTCGGCGATGTCAGCCTCGCCATGGATGTTGCTTCCGCAGTTGGGCAGATTCTTCCCGAGGGCATCGCCACCAGCTGGACGCCGCCCGATCTTGCGGGTGACATTGCCGAGACGTCGCGCAACCCGTTGGTGGTCGTCTCCGATCCGCACGTATGGACCTACAACACGGAGAAGTACGAGAAATGCCCCATTACCAACATCTGGCAGCTGACCGAGCCGGAATGGAAGGGGAAGGTCGCGATGCTCGATCTGTTCGACAAGCCGCTCTATGCGGATTGGTTCAATCAGATCGCTGCTCATCGCGACAACGACGTCGCGCGCGCCTATGAGGCGCACTACGGCAAGACGCTCGATACGCAAGGCGAGAGCGCAACGGTCGCTTGGGTCAAGGCATTCGCCTCAAATGGCCCGCTGCTCGCCGATTCATCAACCGTGGCCGAGGCCGCAGGTGCGCCCGGTCAGGCAGAGCCGTTCTTTGCGATTACCTCGACTGCAAAGTACCGGGAGAATGTCACCAAGGGACTGAAGCTCGGTATTTGTGCCGGTGTCGAGCCGTTCACGGGCTTCCTTTATCCCGGCCTTGGCTTGATCGCCGCCCAGACGAAGAGCCCGAACGCGGCGAAGCTTTTTGTTCGGTATCTCATGACCGCCGAGGGGATCGCGCCGCAGACCGTTGACGGAAAGGTCTCCGGCAACAGGACGATTGCCCTGCCTGCGGACGAGCCTTCCGGCGTCTCCAAACACCTCGGTGAACTGATGGTCTTTGATGCTGCGACGGCCGATGACGATCTCCAAAAGCGCGAAACCTGGCAAGACCTCTGGCGGATCAACTACCAGAAATAGCTTCGTGAATTTGAAACGGTCTCCTTGGGAGGGGAAACCATGAAAAAAGGCAACAGCAAGTTTCTTGTAATGGGGGTGGCGTTTGCCGCCCTTGCGACCGCTGTCGCAGTTGAGGCGCGCGCCGAAGAAGCCTTCGATCTCGAAGCGTTGGTCGAGGCTGCGAAGAAGGAAAAACCGATCAACGTCTATGACAGTACAGGCAAGATCGTCGAAATGGCCGAGGCCTTCACTGCCAAATACGGGGTCAAGGCAACGGGCGTGAAAGTGTCGGCAAACAGCCAGCTGGAGATGATCATCCGGGAGGCGCAGGCCGGCAATGTCCAGGGCGATGTCGCGCTGATCACCGATGCACCCGGCGCGCTGGCGCAGCTTCTGCCGCAGGGCTTTGTCGAAAGCTATCTGCCCGGTGATATGAAGGAAAAAATACCGGCGGCCTTCCAGAACCCTCTGGCAATTTCGACCAATGCCAATGTCTGGGCCTATAACACCGAGGTCTATGACAAATGCCCCATCAGCAACATCTGGGAACTGACGGAGGCGAAATGGAAAGGCAAGATCGCGCTCGTCGATCCCCTGACCAAGAGTACCTATACCGACTGGTTCAACCAGTTGGAGAGACACGCCGACGCCAAGGTCGCGGAGGCCTACAAGGTCCACTTTGGCAGGGACTTGGAGACGGGTGAAAAGAGCGCCGCGGCGGCATGGATCAAGGCGCTCGCCCAGAACGGACCGCTCGTCACGGAAGGCGACGACCCGGTGGCTGAAGCGGTTGGCGCCGCCGGCCAGAAGGAGCCTTTCTTCGGGCTCCTGAGTTCGGCCAAGTTCCGCGACAATGAAGGCAAGGGCTATAAGCTCGGGCTGTGTACGGAACTCCGGCCATGGGTCGGTTGGACCTACACCAAGCTCGGCATGGTCGCGGCAAAGACCGCAAGCCCGAACGCCGCAAGGCTCTTCATCCATTACGTGCTGACGGAAGAGGGGATTGCGCCGCAGATGAAGGACGGCAAGCTGCCGACCAACTCCGATATCAAGATGCCGGCGGACGAGCCGTCGGGGATCATGGAAGTGGCGGACCGCCTGTTCCCCTACGATGCCGCAACGGGTCTTGAGGATTTCGACCGGCGCGAGGAATGGCAGGACTTCTGGCGAGTTAACTACGGCAAATAGAAACTTGGGCTCGGCGCGGCCTCACGAATGCGGGTCGCGCCGGCCGTTTCTGAATGAACGGAAAAAGAGCATGGACAACGCCTATCCGCAGGCAAGCCAGAGCCGATCGGACGATGCGGGCCGATTTGGCCGCTCGCGTCATCTGATGAAGATTGCCGAGGGCGCTGCCCGCGCCGTCGGACCGTCGCTGATTGCCGCCTTTCGGGCCGAAATGGCGGTCGATTACAAGCGCGACCTGCACGATATCGTGACGATACATGACAGGAATGCCGAGGCGTTGATCCGCGACGTCATCTTCGCGAACGAACCGAACTCCACCATGCTTGGCGAGGAAGGAGGCCAGATCGGCAAGGGTGACATCCAGTGGTATGTCGACCCGATCGACGGAACGGCCAATTTCGCCAGAGGGCTTGCTTTCTGGTGCGTGTCGATCGCCGCGGTCGAAGCCGGGGCCGTCGTGGCAGGGGTCGTCTACGACCCGGTCGCCGACATGCTCTTCGCGAGTGATCTCGAGCGCTCCTATTTGAATGGGCACGTCATCGTCTCAAAGTCGGTCAGCGATGAAAACCGTGCGACCTTGATCACAGGATATCCCGTTTCCAGGGACTTTCGCCTCGATGGGCAGGATGTCGCGCTTCGCCGCTTCGGCGATCTGGTCGAGACCTTCTCAACGTTGCGAAGGCCCGGTAGCGCCGCGCTCAGCATCGCGCATGTGGCCGCGGGCTTCGCCGATGCCGCCGCCGGCTTCGGTGTCAATGCATGGGACGTGGCGGCCGCCACGCTGATCCTGAAGAACGCCGGCGGCCGCTATGTGCCTCTGACCCTCGGCAAGGTGCCGGCCGGTTCCCCCGATTATCTGTGCCCGGGTTACGTGGCATACGGCGCCGGCGCGGATTATCCGACCTTGAACCGTGTCGCCATGGCCATTTCGGATGGCCGTGTTGCTAAAGTCCTCGCACCATGACTGCCTATGAGGAAATCATGCAAATTAGCGCGACCGACACCCCCACAACCGAAAAGACCAGCAGCGTGTTGCCAAAGCTCAGCCTCATATACGCCAAGCATCCGGCCTATGGGGTCGACATCTTCATCGCGGGCAAGGAGGGGGCGAGCGATCTCGATCTCCTGCGCAGCAATGGCATTACCGCCGTCGTCAACTGCGCGGTCAACCTGGATTTCAATTTCGTCCGCCAACCGCAACTCGTCTCGGATCATCGCAACAGTGTCCATGGTCCAGGTGAGATCCGTTACTACAAGGTCGGGCTGATCGACGGGGACGGGAATCCGGATACCCAGATGTTGGCAGCGTACTATATCCTACGCGCTGCGCTGGAGCAGATCCTGCCGGAAAAGCCGTCCTACCCAAGGCGCGAGCGCGGTGGGGTTCTCGTCAATTGCCGCGGCGGCCGTTCGCGGTCCGTAGCCGTCGTGTCGCTGTTTCTGCATCTTACACTACCTGAGCAGTTCCCAACCCTGGAGGCCGCGATCGACTTCGTTCGTGATAGGCGCAACCTTCCTGAAGAGGAATGGTACAAGGCACCAAAGCCCGTGTTGACGGAAGCGGCGCGGCGCGCGGCCGGATGGGCACGCGCAATTGGTTGCTGATACACCAAGGACGATGGCCTCGACACTCGCGCGAGGCCCGGGAGCAAGCTGACAAATCGGGGCCTGCGAAGTGGCGTGTGTGCAAATGAAAGTAGAGCACTCTGCGGGACGCGGCGGCCCCGCAGAGTGCCGTTACGACCGAGGCGTCACTTGAACGCCGACGACGACTGCGATCAGCGTGTCGCCGCCAAGATCGGCAACGCCGACAGTTGCGCGGGTGGGCAGCTCCTCGGGAGCCATCCGGGCCTTCCATTTGGCATCCATTTCCGGCTTGCCGAGATCAAATGCCGATTTGTTGGTGCGCTCGCGGCGATTCAATGCGTATAAGTGACGCAAACTTGTGCCCCGTTTAACGGCCCCCGGCACATTCTCGTTAAATGGGCGGGGCGCGGTGAACGGGACGAACGCGGATTCAGTCCTTGAAGCCGATCGCTCGCTTGACGCCTGATTTAAGCAGGTATTCGGCTCGGGAAATCGGGAATCGCTCGATGAATATCTCGGAGTAGTCGTAGTGTGTCGCGCCAAAGCGCTCCTTGAAATGTGAAAGTGAGGCCGAATTGCCGCTCTCGCCAAGGTGATAGAAACGGCAGCCCGCCCGGCACGCATCTTCGATGGAGAGCTTTTGAAGGAGATCGTTGGCGCGCGACGTACCCAATGCAACCCGGTCGATTGCGCCGCGTGCGTCGTTCACATTCTTCCCCATCAAGACCAGGGACGCTGCAACGGGTTGTCCGTTCACCCAGGCTGCCCACACCTTGCAGGATGCTCCGAGCGCCTCCTGAATCCGATAGAGCTTTTTGATGGGATCCCGTCTCCCAAAGCGAAACTTCGCCAGCCAGTGCGGTTCGTTGTGCTGTTCGGCCCATCTCTTGACGGACGTCTCAAGCAAGCTGTGGAGCAACGGGATCAACTCGCCGCTGCTGCTGCTCTTAACGACAACGGCCTCCCTCTCGGCCTTGCGGATACTGACCCTTGTCGCCTTGGTGAAGAGCTTGCTGTAGACGTGATCGAAACCATCCTTGAGATCGATAACGTGCGCGCGTCGCGGTTTCGTCATCAGACCTAGGCCGGCCGCCGCTTCGGACCATCGTTTTCCCTGTAATGGGTTGGGCCTGATCCGAATGCTGAGGAAACGCAAAGCCATGAGATCCTTCAGGACTTCCCTGAGGTGGCGGTTGGTCGTGTTCTCGCAGCAGACAGCCCCGCCCATACCGCAACCATCGGGATACGACCCCGCAACAAGGTCCACGGGACCAATGGCCGTCACGGTCACGAGCGGAACTAGGATCTGGCACCCGTCTTCGAACTGGTAGTAGCGGCTGATGTCCCTGAGCCTGCCCTCAGCGCAGATTGCATTGTTCCACTCTGGCGATTGATAAGGCATCGCCTCGGGGTCATGGTTCATCAATTGCCTCCACGCGTCACGCGGTGCGGGGCTTGTGACGCGATAGCAAATCGTGGGTGCGATCCGGTTGTCGTAAGTGTGTTGCATTGGCCCAATACGCAAGAAGAGTGGACACGCAAGAACAAGAAAATCATTTTATGCAAATAAATCGCGTGGAATCCGACACTTAAGCGTCGGTCCGCGAAGAAGCTAAAACCCATAATTCACTTCGGCCGTACAAACTTCCGCATGATATATATTACGTATGTTTTAATTTAAGGAAAGAGGGCGCAGACTACATTCGCGCGCCCCCCGGCACGGAGTAGACCCACAACTAGTTTACGACCAGGAACGGCCCCAAGTTTTGGCAGCCAGGATTTAGCGCTTCGCATGCCCTCTCTCGATGCCCGCTACCTGGACGCGAGTAGCAAGGATGGGGGGCATCGGTGACTTGACTGCTAGGCAGCGAAAATAGAGGATTGAATAGAGACGCTGAGAGCGTCGGTGGTGGCGCAGAGACAGCAAAGTATTGGTTTCGTTCGCAACTCATTTGCGCGTTCTGGTTGGCTAATTGCCGCGACAACTTTCGCCGAGACCAAATGTCATGGGGGAAACGGGTTGAAAACGATCTTGGTTACCGGGGGGGCAGGGTTCATCGGTGCGCATCTGGCGCGGCGATTGCTGGAAACTGGCCGCGAGGTTGTGGTGCTGGATGACCTCAGTTCAGGAAAGCGTGACAATGTGCCGAAGGCAGCCACGTTTATTAACGGTTCTATTCTGGATAAAGAGGTCGTTCGCGGTGCGCTTTCCGGTGTCGATGCCTGCATTCATCTGGCCGCTGTCGCTTCCGTCGAAAAATGCAATCGAGAGCTGACGCATTCTCACGCAATCAACATCACCGGGTTCCTAAATCTGGTTGAGGAAATTGCGAAGTCTGGCACCAAGCGAACAGTAGTCTACGCCTCCTCAGCCGCCGTTTACGGCGCGAGCCAGGACCTGCCGCTCTCGGAGGAAGGCAAGTGCGTTCCGCTTTCGCCCTACGGCGCCGACAAGCTTTCGTGCGAATTGCACGCCCGAGCCGCCTACGAAGTCTATGGTCTCTCGACGACGGGCCTTCGCTTCTTCAACGTCTTTGGACCGGGCCAGGATCCGCAGTCACCCTATTCCGGTGTGATCACCAAATTTGCGCAGCGGCTGGGAAACAACGAGGACATCGTGATCTACGGCGATGGCAAGCAGACCCGTGATTTCGTTTACGTCGCCGATGTCGTCGAGGCGCTTATCCGATCAGCGGAGCGGATTCCGGACGGTGCTCGGATCTTAAATGTTTGCAGCGGTGTCGAGACATCGATCAATGAGCTCGCGCGGATCATGATCGAAGAAACCAAGTCTCAATGCGCAATCAGTTACGTGGACGGACTGCTCGGCGAAGTCAGGCGTTCTCAAGGGTGCACCCAAGCGCTCCAGGCAGAGCTCGACCAACGATGCCGTACGGATCTTCGCACTGGACTGGCACAGTTGCTTACGCAAGGGCGGCAATAGCCTGAAAGGCCTTGTTGCGGCCCCCACGCATGACCACACCAATGTGCGCTCCGATGCGACACACCTTTCTGATGTTGGTTGAGCTCCGCTCAATGGTACCGATTGTCGCGGGCGCTGCCGTCCGCAGTCGCGGGCAGTAAGCGAAATACTTTCGCATTGGTCGATGCCCGCACCAGCTTAAAGCGAGGCGAGGTCAGCAGGTCCCGTTCGATGTGGTCGAAGTCGCCCGGCCGCAACTGCCCGTTGGCTTCGAGAGAAGCTTTCTGGCTGCGCGTGAGAATCACGTAGGCGTCACGCCATTGGGGACTATCCATCCACCGCAAAAAGACACCTGATGGGTCGGCGGCAATTTCTTCTCGCGTTGACTTCGCTTCCAACGAAATCGCCAAATAGTAGAAATTCTCGTAGTTCATGAACTGCGACGGGTAACTACGCGAACCTTCGATGAGGAGTGTGCCCTCCGGAGCTGTGCGATAGAGCCATTCGGCCACGGCGACCTCATCTTGCGCAAAGCGGTATTCGCGGTCCTTGCCATTGTTTGCGAATAGGAAACCGATGGTCGAAAAAAGAAGCACGATAGCAAGCGGCAGGAAGACATAGGCCGGCTTTCCCGCCCGCGTCGATGGAAAGAACGCGGCGGCAGCGAAGAAGGCAAGGAAGGGCGACGCAAAGAGGTAAACGCGAAATATCGACTCTCCGCCATACGCAACCGCTATCAGCGGCATTGGTGAGAGCAAGAGTGCGGCGGCGGTGAGGTCCCAGTGGCCATTTAAGAGCCGACGCAAACCGCCGAGGAGCGCAAGGACTATGACGCCTGCCGAAAGCGCGCGCCCGAACAAAACCACCCATGCACGTTCGGCACTCACGTCGGCCACATTCGCGAGCTTGCTGGTGGCTTCTGACAGCGTACCCATGCTGGCCAGTTCGCTCAAAATTTGCTCGTAGACAAAGGGGGCCGCTGGCCAGAGAAGCCATCCAATTTCAGCGACGATAGCAAACACCAGATAGGCGGGCGAAAGCCATCCGAGGAGGGTCAGCGATACCGCCGCGAGGATGATCATGAGAGGCGTCAGCTGATGCGTGACCACGACCACGCAAATGAGCACCATCGCCAGCAACGCGGAGAAGGTACGCACAAAGCGGCTGCCCGTCCAGGAAGGTAGCCCGATGGGGCGTGAGACAGGGCCGAGCACATACAGAAAACCAGGTCGTCGCGCCGCCCAAGTCGTTTCGCGTTTGCGCAAGGGGCCAAGAAATAGGCCTATGAGAATGAGGTAACAAAGAAATGTAACGCCTTGCGGCGAAAAATAGTCCTGGCCGACCCAGTTGGCGACTACGAATAGCCAACAGGCCGTCAGTTGTAGGCGGCGATCTGCGGACAGGCGTTTGGCAATTCCCAGAAACGCCCCGACAAGCCCGAGCGTGAGGACCGGCGGGGTGAAGCTTACGATTGGTGCGAGATCGACCGATCTCAAGCCGAAGCGGTCGGCCAACCAAGCCGTCGCCGCGAACAGCCCGGGCCAATTGTGATAGGCCGCGAGGAAAGATGCATTTCGGTCAACGGCTCCATAACGTTGGATGTAGTCGACGACGCCGAGGTGCTTCCAGGCCCAGGAATAGCGCAATGTTCCGTAAACGATCGGTGGGGTCGCGTGAAGGACGATGACGAGCGCGATCAGATAGAAGACGGGTAAGGGGCCAGCGGTACGCCCAGCACATACCAGCCAGGCAAAACCTGCTGCTAGCAACGCCAGTGACAGAAAGAAGCTCCTGGGCAAAACCGAAACCAAGCCGACGTCGGTCATCCGATCGGGCTCGATCGCAGGCAACGATATCGCCCAAAGGAGGAGCGTCGCAAAGAGTATAGCGGCCAGGGCTACGCCATATCGCTTGGAGACTGTGTCAGCGCCTGTGTTCAATGGCATGTCTTCGACGCGGGCAAGAACGGTCATTACCTGTTACCCCCTCTTCGTGGAGCCGGCAGGAATGGGGTAGGACGACGTCGCGCTTGTCTTGCGCTTTTGTCTGCGGAGGCAGCCGATCGCAAGTATGTGCGGTGCCGCGTTCACCTTACCGCCATACCAGGCCAGGACGAGGTCGATGTTGACCGCCAGCCATAGCGCCTTATCAGCAAAACAAGACGATTTGGTCAAATTGGTCGCAATGTGGTGCCACCACGCCAACCCGCAAAGCGCGCGCAACACGGCGGGGTCCGTAAGTGCACCGTAGCTCTCCTCAAGTGTGGCACGCATTGGTGCCATGGCCTTCACCTCCTCGGGTGACAATTGCGGCACTTCCAAAAAGCGGCGTACAACGAAACCCAGGTCTTCGCCGCTGCGCAATGCGCGCGCGGTCAGCAACAGGAAGATGACATCAAGGCCGGGCGGGGTATCCTGGGTGGCCGTCTCCCAGTCAATAATTGCACTCAGGCGGACATCAGCTTCATCTGGGCCGGACGTGAAAAGCAAGTTTCCGGGGGCGAAATCCCCATGGCCGAGACTGAGAGACAACGAACGACCGCTCCAGAACTCGCGTTGTTGCGCCTGAAAGACAGCAAGTGCCTCTGCGCGCGACGCCGGGCCGAGCAAATGCGATTGCGATGCGCATACAATATCGGATCCATAATAGAGCCAGCTTTCCAGCCAATCCTGGTTGATTACCCCTTTTGTTCCTGTGCGCGAGTGCATTATGTGGATGGCGTCTATCGCTTGGGTGAGTGCGGAAAGGTACTGTTCAGACTTGGCAAAAACCGAACGACCGTCGGCACCCGGCAACGCGCGCTCCGCGAGCTTCGCTCCTGATGGGTCAACAGAACTCGCGATAATCGTTGAAACCGCAAAATCAAGGTGTCGGAACGCGGGATTGGTGGCGAGTTCACGGCTGCGTTCGATGTGGCGGGTAACTGCTCGGTGCCCCTCTGGCGATGTCGATGCCTTGAAGACCAGGAGTTCGTTCGCAGCGTCATCCGTCCGGAACATGCCTGTTCGTACGTCGCTTTCACGGAAAAATTCCCGCACGGACTGCGCAGCTGGCATTGCAAGCCCGGTGGCGGCACAGAAGCTCGCAATTGACGCCTCGAGTGGCGGCGCTGAGTGCCGCCGCGGTGCGACATTGCTCCAGATCCGCGCCAACGACGATAACAAACGCAATGTAAGATCGATCCGACCGGACGGTCCGAGACGGCGCGACAGGTCGCCTAACAGGCCGACCGCCGTTAAGCTGTGGGCGATCAGCCACGCGGCCGCCATCCCTAGAGCGCCATAGGCTGCGACAAGCGGAGTGCCAAGACCAAGCACAATGACTAACGTTACGACTTGTGCGAGTGCAACGACTTGTGTCCGACCCGTCGCACGGTGAACAGCGAGAACGAGCGTGACGAGGCTCCAAGGCAGGCAGGATATAGCGAGCAGGCGCAGCAGCGTCGAATTTGTAAACGAGACATCGATACCGAGCACCGTCAACAGAAGTGGCGCGCCTATGATCAACACCAACACAACAGCTGCCAATGGCGCGATCGTGTAGAGCAAGGCATCTACGGCGAGCCGATGCAATTTCGACTTATCGAACGCGATTTCTGCCAAGAGGGAGACGCCCATCGAACGGCTGATCAAATAGACCCCGTAGACGATTTCCCAGCTGATATAATAGACAGCCAGATTGGCCGAGCCGCCATAATGCAGGACGACGAGAGGCGCGATGCCCATTGCCGTCATTGAGGCGAGCGTACCCAGATAGTCCCACCCAAAATATCGAGTGAGCGCTCTGCGGTCAGCTCTCTGGGACTCGCCGTTGATGCGGTGTTTCGGAAGAAAACGGATAAAAATCAGCCAATTAATGCCGGCCAACAAGAGTGGCAGCGGCAAGATCCACGCCGCATAGAGCCCAGCACCGAGAATGGAGGAGCCTGCAAATAGTGTAAGCAACAAAAGCTTGGCAACGGCGAATATGGCGTTTTCAATAGGCACGACCGTCGCGCGCCGCAAACCCGCTAACACGCTATCCTGTAGGGCAAAGAGGGTCCAGGCGACCGTTGCGACCACGAAGGCTGCGGCTGAGATGGGCTGCTCTCGCAGGAAACCCAATTCGGGTGTGATACGGGAGATGAAAATGATGGCGAGCGTGGAAAGAAAAGCCGCCGCAATGGCGGCTAATGCATAGGCCCAAAGCACCAGACGCCGGACGCCCTCCTTCGCGGTCGCAGGTAGATAGCGGTTCAGAAAGTTGCCCATGTTGAGCTGCGAGATGTTTCCAAGCGCCAGCATGGTAGAGATGAGTGCTGCCCCAAGCCCGACTTGTTCGGGGGAGTAAAAGCGGGAAGCCAGGCCCCAGAAGGCGAGTCCGAGCACCGAAGTGAGCCCGGCGCTCGCGATTAGCGCGTAGCCGTTTTTTAGGAGTGACGAGTGGGCAAGCGCAGCCAACGCTGGATAGGCCCCCGAGACTCGGGCCATGAAGTTGACGTGGTCGTGGTTGTTACGCTGCAACATCAGCCGTCGTCCCGCTGCCAGATACGTACGTAGTCGACGAGGTATGCGGAGGGAAATTTCGTAGTCTTCGATGGAGCCCCCGCCCACTCACCGCCAACAGCCAGATTGAGGAGCAGGTACATCTCTTCACTGGATATCGTCGGGACGTCCGCGTGTCGCCAGACCTCCTTGCCGTCGAGGTACCAAATGATCTTGTCCGCGTCCCAGGTCAGACTGTAGATGTGCCAGTTCGCCGTCAAGTCTGATGTCTCGACGTCCTTCCCGACGCTCTTCTTCTCAGAGGCCGCGTCAAGGTAATGATAGTGCATTCGCAACGTGGAGGATGAATCGCCAAGAACCTCCATAATATCGATTTCCGGACGGGATTTGCGTGTCTCCGGCAGAAGCCATATCGCGGCCCAGAGCCCCGTGCCCGCAGGAACTTTTGCCTTGACTTCAACGTGGCCGTAACGGAACCGAACACGCGAGGGACGAGGCAGTTCGTCGTAGTCGCGCCCCGTGGTGACGATGCCGGAAGTGTAGTCGAAAGTCCGGTCTTCGATGCCCTTGGCCTTTTGTCGTCGAGCAGTGAGCCGCAAAAGTCCTTCGGACATAGTGACGTTTTCTGGTCGGTACCATTGCAATTCGGCATTGCCGAGATTGGTACAGCCGTCCTTGTTCCACCAATAACAGGTGGTCCACTTTTCCCGGTCAAGTTCGGGTCCGTCGAAGTTATCTTCAAAGATCAGCCGCCACGAACCTTTGGCAGCGATCGGAACCGGTCCGTCAGCACGCGCCGCCGATGTTGCGAGACAGAGAGACAGGAGTATGGCGGTGAGGGTGATCGATTGCCTAAGATGCATCACGAAACCCCACCACGCGTTTGACTGTACTTCGGGCGAAACTGTCGAGGCTTGCGAGGGGAAGTCGCTCATAGCGGTATTCCGCATAGGGGATGGCGACCGCGCCGAAGCGAGATTTGAATTGGGCGAGCGAAGCGGAATTGCCGGTCTCGCCCATATGATAATGTGTACTGCCGAGCCGGCAGGCATCTTCGATTGCCCGGGCTTGAAGCAGGTATGTGGCGCGGCTTTCGCCCGCGAGCTCCTCATCGATCGCGCCGCGCGTGTAATGGGCTTGGTGATGCATGAGCACTAATATTGCGGCAACGGGCCGGCCGTTGATGCGCGCCACATAGAGCCGAAAAGCCTCGCCGAGATGGCTCGCCATTTCGGCGAACTTTGAACGTGGATCACGGCGTAACCCACGGAAGCGTGCAAGTACTGCAGGTTCATGCTGCTTGCGCGCCCAACGCAACAACGAAAGTTCGAGCAGGCTGTGAAACTCATCGATCAGTCGAGCGCTGTTACCTGCTTCCACCTCAACGCCACATTTTTGGGCGCGTCGGATGTTGGTTCCAGCATTAGAGCGAAAGCGCGCCCGTACAACCTCAGTCCCTCCGGCCAAGTCAACGACATGCGCCAGACGGGGAATGGTCGCCCAGCCGGGGCGGGCAGCCTCAGCCCAGATATTCGCTAAAAGAGGGTTTGGTCGGATTTTAAGTCCGACATAGGGCAACGTCTCAAGATGAGCGAGAACGCAACGCAACTTGTCAGGTGAAATTCCCTCGTCAGAAAGCAGGCCACCGAACCCCCAGGCCGGCGGTGGCGACCAAGCGTAACGCAAGGAGGCGACACCCTTGGTAAATAGGGGCAATACCGCTTGGGAACCGTCGGCGAAATGGAAGTACTGCGGGCTGCGTTGGTAGTTGCCGCTGGCGGTGACGGCTTGTGCCCATTGGTGCGATTGGCTGACGAGCGCGGTCGGGTCACTTTGATAAAGGTCAAGCCAAACGGCATCTGAGGCCGGCCCACTTGATTGGATGAGGTGACCAAAGGCGTTAGGGCCGATCGGTTGCGTTGATGCCGTCTCCAAACTCATACAGCCGATCCAGCGCTTCCCTCATGGTCGTTCATCGGTGCGTTTCACAAGCATAGGACGAATAAGCAGGAAATGAAATGCCCGAGAATGATCTCTTAGGGGGCGTGCATCTTCACAATTTTGTGCTTTACTAATATAGGACAGCACACTGGCAGGTTATGTTTGGAGCCAGCAAATGCCGCATCGATCGCAAAACCGAATATTAACGGCGAAACAGAAGCTCAAAAAGATGAACTGGTGCGTCACAAGGTTCCTTACCGCTGGCGCCGTCTGGATGTTTGCGGTCTTACCGGCGTCAGCCCAATCGGTGGTACTCGACACGCAGGAAATTTCCTTACCGTATCTCGCGCGGGCACTTGAGCAGGCTTACCAATTGCCGCTTCTGTTAGACGCCGGCGCTTCGCCGGCCGAACGAAAGGAGGCGCTCGCGACCGAAAAGGCCCGGCTCAAGGGCGTGATCGCCGGCTTTGGCTATTTGGACGCGGAGGTATCCGAGGAGGATCAGAAAGGGAAAATAGTTCTCCACCCCAAGCTTGGTGATATCTACAGGGTGACGTCCGTTGAACTCAAGGGCATTCGTCCATCGGAACTGGACCGTGAGGTCCTCGATCGGCTCGCCGCGATCATTGATGAGTTTGTCGGGCAGCCCGCGACGACATTCGTCGTTGATACGTTCACTCGGCGTATCCTCCAAATCGTCACCGCCCAAGATTTCGCGCACGCACGGCGACGGGCAACGGATTGGGTCCGTAAGGGCGAGGGTGTCGCGACTGCTGTCATTGATCTCGACTTGGGCCCCCGCAACCGTTTCGGTGAGGTTCGATTTAGTGGCGGTCTTCGCATGCAATCCGAACTCCAGCGCCTCGTTCCCTTTCGTTCCGGCGACCGCTACAGCGCCGCAGCTGTCGAACAGCTACGTCACAATATTGAGGCCCTTGGTACTGTGAAGTCTGTAAGGATTGCCATAGGTAAAGACGAAGACGGAATGGTCCCGATCGATGTCAGGATCCGCGAAGCGCCTGCAAATCTCGAGACGCTACGCCATACGAACCCGCTCGACGTTGGAAGTGGCCTCGCCGCGATCGCAGGTCTATTTTTTGTTCAGATGGGCGCACAGACTGGCTTGCCGCGATCCCGGTTGCGCCCACTAATATGGTGCACAGGTGGCTGCCTATTGATATTTGCAGTGTTGGCGGCTCTCAGGCTCGTTAGCTTCTTAGCTTGACACGGCATGCGTTAGGCTGAACGTGTGCTATTGCTCGCCTTTGGGCGTCGGAATAAGGGTTCCGACAATCAGTGGGCCGTTGACTGGCTGGCGTTGACTGGCGGCCTCGCCGAGAACAGCGTCAATCTCTTCCTTAAGCGCCTGGCCTTTGGCGACGAGCGCCGCCTCGGCCTGGATTAAGGTAGCGTTATCCGCGCTCGCGGCTGTTGCGATGGAACGTCGCAATTCCCTCAAGTCCGCAATCAGAGCGTTCCACTCTTCCATGAGCTTCATCCACCGCTTGACTGGGTCCGTTGTCGGTGCCTTGGCGATATGTTCTTCCGACTGCATCAGCCTCGCTTACCTTTGATTGCACGGTAATCTGCATCATGCCTCGCGCTGCAAATATACGCGATTCCCGCTTGATAAGCCATCGATCTTGCAACCTTCGTGGGTCGCAACCCTCCGTTATCCCTCATAGCTAGGCAAATTCAATCGGTTAGATTCGACTGCGCTCAGCTTTGCGCGGCGCTATGTTGTGCTTCTACGGCACACAAACCAGGATATCCGAGGGCGAGCTGTTCTTTAACTGACGCGGCGACGAGGCGCTCTGGTCACGACAACGTGTGTGGATAGCAGTCAGCCATGTGCGCTCACAGTGTGGCTCCGCTCGTTATGAATCTCCGGCGAATTCTCTCATTTAAGGAGTTGCTTATATTGAGGTTTATGTATTGAAATTCGGAAAATATCTTATTTTCCAGAGAAAAATAAAGGGTATAAATATAACGATGCCGGAGAAATTGCGTCCGAGAGAGAATTTGTTTCCTAAATTTTTTTGTGAACGGAACTATTCCATCCATTATACTGTGACATATTTCTGCAATAAAACGGCACCATCGAGCCTATCTTGGAATAAACCAAGGAAAATAACGGCTTCTACTATAAAGTGCTCTTTTTCAGGAAATTCACGCGGTAGTTTACAAAGTTAGAATATTGTAATAAAACTGAATATGTACAAGTAATACACACTTTTCTCTTCCGCGGCCATCTGCATGACCGGGGATGAACGCTTATTGTTTTCAATTTTCTTTTTTTTTGGTTGGAGGATTTTGAATAAGATGGGTGAGCATTTTCACAATTCATTAAGAGCAGCCCTCCGCCCGTCCACCATGGACAGGGCCATCGTTGTCCCGAGGGTCAGTGTCATCGTCCCTACGGTAAATGAGGCAAAAAACCTACCGCATGTCCTGCCACGCATACCCGCCTGGATAGACGAGGTCATCCTTGTAGACGGAAACTCTACCGATGGCACCGTCGCCGTTGCGCGCGAACTTATGCCCGATATCGTCGTAATAGAGCAGCCGCGCCTTGGAAAAGGGGTGGCGCTTGCTGCTGGTTTCGCCGCGGCCCGCGGAGACATCCTCATCACCCTTGACGCGGATGGTTCCGCTGACCCCGAAGAGATGACTGGTTTTGTGGGTGCATTGCTTGCAGGCGCCGATTTCGTAAAGGGTTCGCGGTTTCTCCAAGGCGGCGATACGCGTGACATGGAATGGTACCGACGTCTTGGAAACTGGGGCCTGCTGCAATTGGTGCGTCTGCGCTTCGGCGGTCGCTACAGCGATCTTTGCTACGGTTACAACGCCTTCTGGCGTGACGTTTTACCCCATTTGCGGGTCGAGTCCGCGACCGGTTTCGAGATCGAAACGCAAATGAATATCCGCGCGCTACAAGCAGGCCTCGCCATAGCGGAGCTTCCGAGCCGGGAATATGCGCGGATTCACGGCGTCAGCAATCTACGCACGATCCCCGATGGCTGGCGCGTCCTGAAGACAATTGCTCGGCTGGGCCTCAGTCAACGCAGTCGCGCCGGTGCCATGGTCAGAAACCGTACGCAGCGGGCAGGTTGAGGCCTGCCATGTCTTCGATTGCGGTTGTGATCTGCGCTTACTGCGATGAGCGCCGCCTACAACTGGGCGACGCTATTAACTCGGTATTGAAACAAGCCCGCAAACCTGATCGGCTCGTCGTCGTCATCGACCACAACGACGACCTGCTGCGGGACATGCGGACCTCTTACCCAGGTGTCGAGGTGATCGCCAATGACGGGGCGCGAGGCCTCTCGGGTGCGCGAAACACCGGCGTGCATGCCGCCGCGCCCTGCGATATCGTTGCGTTTCTTGACGACGACGCTGTCGCCGAAGCCGACTGGCTGCAACGGCTCGCGCTGCACTTTGTGGATCCAAACATTATCGGCGTCGGTGGCAAGGTGCTGCCACTTTGGCCAGATCAGCGACCGCGCTGGTTTCCAGAAGAATTCCAGTGGGTGGTCGGCTGCAGTTACAAGGGCCTGCCGAACAGGCTGAGCCCGGTTCGCAATCCGATTGGCTGCAACATGTCGTTCCGACGGACCGTCTTCGATGCCGTGGGCGGCTTTCGCGAGGGTCTCGGTCGCAGCGGCCAGGATGCCGCAGGGTGCGAGGAAACAGAGCTTTGCATTCGCGCCCGCCGGCACTTCCCGGCAGCAGTCATTCTCTACGATCCGCTAGCCGTGGTTCATCACCACGTTACCAGAGAACGGACGCGGTGGGCCTACTTCCGCAGACGATGCCAGGCTGAGGGACGCTCGAAAAGTGTTGTGGTCGAAACCGCAGGGGCGGGCGACAAGCTTGGTGCCGAGCGTGCCTATGTTACCCGCACCTTGCCGGCTGGCGTCTTTCGCGGCTTGATGGATATGGTGACGCGACTTGACCCTTCGGGGCCGATGCGTGCGTTCACAATCGTCGCGGGGCTTATGTTTACGACGGCAGCCTATCTTGCCGCAAAATTCTCCAGACGCTCAAGTCCTTTCCGCCCAATTAAGATCGTAGACATAGACCATACCAAGCCACTTCCGGCGATCGACCTTACCAGGCCGAGCGGCGATGTGCCCTATGGCGGCGTTTTCTGTTTGATCCGCTCTGGCGCGCAGCCGCTCTCACTCGTCGAGTTGCAGCATTCTGGCCCCATGATTGCGCCTGCAGACTTGCTCGCGGAGATCGGCTCCGTGCGGTCCTTGCCTTCAGTTAACTCCAGCCGTGCGCCTGCGCGTGAAAGAGTGGCGGTGGTGATTGCAACGCGTGATCGCGCAGAGAGCCTGGATCGCTGCCTCGCGTCGCTGTTTGATCAGACCCGCGCCCCCGATGAGGTGCACGTTGTAGACAACGCTCCGGCCTCGAAGGCGACATTGGATCTGATTTCGGCACATTACCGCGGACGGGTGCACTATGTGCTCGAGCCAACCCCGGGGCTCGGACGGGCACACAATACTGGCCTGCGCTACGTGTCCAGCGACATCGTTCTCTTTACCGATGATGACGTCGTGCTCGACCGACATTGGGTCGAAGCGATGGCGGCGCCGATGGAGGAGGATAAGGCTGTCGGTTGCGTGACCGGTTTGATCCTGCCAGCCGAACTCGAAACTCGGGCGCAGGTCTGGACGGAGCGGCATGGCGGCTTCGGGAAGGGGCTGCAACGTCGAGTTTACGATTTGGAGGCGAACCGTCCCAAAAGCATGCTCTTTCCCTTCACCGCTGGTCAATTCGGTTCAGGTGCCAACATGGCGTTCCGGGCAAGTGCGTTGCGCCGGCTTGGCGGCTTCGATGCAGCACTCGGTGCTGGAACGCTGGCGCGTGGCGGCGATGACCTTGCTGCCTTCTTCGCCATCGTTAGCGGCGGCTTTAGACTGGTCTACCAGCCTCAGGGCATTATCTGGCACTACCACCGCCGCGGCGAAGACGGCATGCGTCGGCAAGCCTTTTGTTATGGCATGGGGCTTGGCGCCTACCTGACGAAGATCGTTGTCGACGAACCACGTCGGGCTATTCGGCTCGCTGCGGCATTTCCAGCAGGCATCTTACACATGGCCGGGCCGACATCGCAGAAAACCGCGCGGCTACCAAGCGACTACCCGCTACGGCTCGTCTGGATGGAGCGCCTTGGCATCCTTGCAGGTGTACCAGGCTATTTGCGCAGCCTAGCAAAACGTCGGCGCGACGATCGACCGCGTAATGGCGTTGACGAAAGACGACCGGCAGAAAGAGAGGTTTGACATGCAAGCTATCCCGATCCTGGTCTATCACAGCGTCGGCCGCACTTGCGGCCCGGCCTATCGACGCTGGCTGGTGACCGAGCGGGAGTTGGACGCATATCTCCAGGCCCTGACGCAGCGCGGCTACCGCTCAATGACGGTTCGCGACCTTGCGCTATTGCGTTGCAGCGGACAACCGATCCCTCCGCGCACCTGCGTCATTACCTTCGACGATGGACTTCGCGACTTTGCCGAAGCCGCAATGCCAGTTCTGGTCGACCGGAAGTTTGCCGCCACACTCTATGTCGCCACCGGTTTCGTGGGGGCGACCGCCCGATGGCTTGCGGATCTCGATGAAGGCAATCGCCCAATGCTCAACTGGTCCGCGCTGCGTGACCTGCACGACGCCGGGATCGAGATCGGCGCGCACTCTGTAACTCATCCCGAACTTGACACACTGTCCTTTGCAAAGGCTACCAGCGAGCTTCGCGATAGCAAAAAGGCCCTGGAAGACGGGTTGGGCGCGGCAGTCACCACATTCGCATACCCTCATGGCTACGCGTCCCGCGCAACGCGCAGGATTGCAAAAGATGCTGGATACCTCGCCGCCTGCCGTGTTCGTCACGCGCTCAGCGACGAGACGGAAAATCTCTTCGCTCTTTCTCGCATTGTTGTCACCAGTGAAGTAACGCCAGACGCGCTCTTGGATATGATCGAGACGCCGCAGCTTCCCGTCGCACCACCAGCCGATCGGCTGATTGCCACCGGTTGGCGCGCAGCAAGACGCCTGCGCGCCTTGCACCGCTCGGTGTTTCCAAGGCGCCAAGTGGCCGGAGCAGAAAGTGGGGCGTGATGAGTTCCTCGGGCTGGATCGGACTTGTCGCTGTCGGTGTCCTGTGGGCCGGGTCGGCGTCTGCCGCCGCGCCGGAAACCTCAGCGATCGACCCTCTATCCCAACACGATCGGTCTGAAGGAGGGCAACAGGTTGTCTTCCAGCCCAACCTAGGCCGGGCATTGGCGCAACTGGCTGACCTCTACATTGCACGCAAGGTCGATGCCACGACCGTGGATCGTCTGCTCGGCGAGTATGAAGGTATGCTGCGCAATGCCGGGCCGGATGCGATTGTCGCGGTATCGCAGCCGAGAGGCTCGGGTGAGGTTGTCAACGAAGCGCCCGATGGCACCCGCGTGCTTACTCTCTACGAACGTGCGGCAGCCTACGGCTATCGGGGCGCGCTGTTTGGTCTCGGTGATCTCTACAGTCGTGGCGAACTCGTCCCTCGCAATCCCGAAAAGGCATTTGCCGCTTATGCCGAGGCGGCAAATCAGGGGATCCCCGCGGCGCAGTTGCGGATGGCGGAATTGATGATCCGGGGTGAGGGCACGAAACGCGATGTGACGGCAGGCGAGGCGAGCCTGCGCGTGCTCGGTCAATCCGAAAATCCCAGCGTGCTGGAGCTAGTAGCTGAGCTTTGCCTTTCCGGACGCATACCGGAACAGACCGATATGGCGGTTTCGGCGCTGCGCAAGGCGGCAGATATGGGTTCCGCAAGGGCGCACTTCAGGCTCGGCGAACTCTACTACGCCGGAACAGTCCTGGTTTCGGACTATTCCGCCGCGCTTGTTCATTACCGTCTGGCTGCGGGACACGGAAATGTGGATGCAAAAGTTCGGATTGCCGAAATGCAGGCGCGCGGTCAAGGCATGGCCCGCGACGTGACGAAGGCGGTGCGCGAATTGCAGGTTCTGGCCGATCTCGGCGCACCGATTGCCGACCTCTCCCTTGGAAGTCTCTATCTGAAAGGCGATGTCGTGCTGGCCGACCCGGTTCGTGCGGCAAAATACTTCCGTCAGGCCGCCGCCCGTGGCAGCGGGACGGCGCTGATGCAGCTTGGAGACCTCTATGCGGATGAGGGGGCGGTGACTGGCGACTATGGTCCAGCCGTTCAAAGCTATCAACAGGCCGCAGCGAACGGCAATCCAGGCGCGAGAGTACGGCTTGCGGAAATGAAGGCGCGAGGGCGCGGAATGCCGAGGGATCTTGCCGCGGCGACGACGGAACTGATGACGCTTGCAAGTGCAGGGGAGGCCGGTGCCTCTTTGGCGCTTGCCGATCTCTATGGCGAAGGGCGCGCGTTAGCCATCGAGCCCGCCAAAGCTCTGATCTACTATCGACAGGCCGCCGCTCAGGGCAGTGTCACGGCGTTGCTCCGGCTCGGGGAATTCCATTCGCAAGGCGAGTTATCCCGACCCGAGTACGGACGTGCGTTGGAATACTATCGTGCCGCAATCGCTAGGGGCAGCGTCAGTGCAAAGGTCCGGTTGGCAGAAATGACGGCCATGGGCCGAGGCGTGCCGCAGGATGTCGCCGCCGCCAAAGCCGAACTGGAAAAACTTGCAGCCCGCGGCGAGGGGGAGGCATCCCTTCTCTTGGGTGATTTCTACGCCCGTGGGGATGTCATGCCAGCCGATCCTGCCCAAGCCTGGCTCCACTATCGGCGTGCTGTCGATCAGGGAAGCGTCGCTGCGCTGACACGGCTTGGCGATCTCTACGCCGGCAACGGTAGGGCTAAGCCAGACTATACCCTCGCGCAGGACTACTATCGGCGCGCCGTCAGCAGAGGAAGCGTGAGCGCCCAGGTGCGGCTCGCAGAAATGGAGGCTCACGGGCAGGGGCTCGTTCGCAACGTATCGACGGCGACGCGAATTTTGACGTCGCTTGCCGAACGGAGTGAACCGGCTGCCGCCCTTAGCTTGGGTGATCTCTATTACTCCGGGGAAGTCACCCGGGCGGATCCGGCACGCGCAACCGGATATTACCAGCACGCTGCCGCGCTTGGAAGCATAACGGCCTTGCTTCGACTGGGCGATCTCTACCTCACCCAGGGCGCACTAACGGGCGACTATAGGGCCGCAAGAGTAAGCTATGAGCAGGCAGCGGCGAGGGGAAACGTCGGTGCGAAGGTGCGGCTCGCGGAAATGAAGGCGAGAGGACGCGGCACAACGCAGGACGTTGCAGCCGCGAAGGCAGAGTTGGATTCTCTCGCGTCGGCCGGGGACGCGGGCGCTTCGCTATCGCTCGGCAATCTGTACAGTGACGGACAGGCTCTGGCAGCCGAGCCAGCTCAGGCCCTCCTCTACTATCAGCAGGCAGTTGCACAGGGCAGTGTCACGGCGCTTCTTCGCCTTGGCGACCTTTATTCCGACGGTGAACGGACCGCCGCCGATTACGCGCGCGCCATCGAGTTCTATCACAAGGCCGCAGATGCAGGAAACGTCAACGCAAAGATACGGGTGGCGGAGATGAAGTCGCGGGGGCGCGGCATCAACCAGGACATCGCCGCCGCGAAAGCCGGACTCGAGCAGCTCGCAGCAGCGGGCGAGGCAGATGCCTCACTGGCTCTCGGCGACCTCTATGGTAAGGGCGAAGTTGTCGCGTTCGATCCTGAGAAAGCTCTCAGCCAGTATCGGCGGGCTGCCGATGGGGGCAGCGTGACCGCCTTGTTGCGGCTCGGCGACTTTTATTCACAAGGCCAACCGACGATGCTCGACTACGGGCTTGCGCAGGACTTTTACCGTCAAGCGGTCGGCCGGGGGAATGTGAGCGCCAAGATCCGGCTCGCCGAAATGCAAGCACGCGGGCAAGGTATTGCGCGGGACGTATCCGCCGCGACTCGGGAACTGACCGAGCTCGCGCAGCGAGGTGAGACGGCTGCCGCGCTGGCGTTGGGCGACCTCTATGGCAGGGGAGAAGCCGTACCGGTCAATCCGGCGCAGGGTTTGCAATATTATCGCCAGGCGGCCACGCAAGGCAGCATGACTGCGTATTTGCGGCTTGGCGACCTCTATTCCGCCGGCACCACATCGGCGACGGATTACGCGGCAGCGCTAGACCACTACCGCCGCGCTGCTGAACGAGGGAATTTGGTGGCGAAGGTTCGGCTCGCCGAAATGAAGGCGCGCGGCCAGGGTATGGCGCCGGATGTCGCGTCGGCGACAAGCGAATTGACCGCCCTGACAAAAGGAGGAGAAAAAGCCGCAGCGATTGCGCTTGGCGAACTCTACAGCAATGGACAGGTCGTGCCTGCCGACCCAACCCTTGCTGCCGGCTATTATCGCCGCGCCGGAGAGCTTGGTAGCGTTGAGGCAAGGGTGCGGCTTGCGGAGATGGAGGCAAGAGGGCTGGGCGTCAAGCAAGACGTGACGGCTGCCACCGCCGAGCTGGCGGCGCTTGCCAAGGGAGGGGAGGCCAGCGCGTCCCTCGCCCTTGGTGATCTCTATGCCGAAGGAAAGGTCGTACCCCAAGATCCATCAGCCGCCGTCAACTACTATAGGCAGGCGATCTCGCAGGGAAGCGCCACCGCACATCTTCGCTTGGCCAATCTTTACTCTGCCGGCGGTCTTTTGGCGACGAACTACGCCGGAGCATTCGACCAATATCGCCAGGCGGCAGAGCGCGGCAGCAACGAGGCAAAGATCCGGATGGCTGAAATGACGGCGCGGGGCCAGGGGACTGCCCGCGACGTAGCAACGGCAACGCGTGAATTGATTGCGCTCGCCGACAGGGGAGAGACCGCCGCTGCGATCTCGCTTGGGGACCTTTATGGCGCGGGAGACGTGGTCCCAGCCGATCCTGTGAGAGCGCTGCATTACTACCGGCAGGCCGCCCAGAACGGCAGCATTACCGCGTTGCTGAGACTGGGGAGCTATTACTCCGAAAGCGGGTCGCCAGTGGCGGACTTTGCTCTGGCGCAAAACTATTATCGGCAGGCTGCCGGTCGGGGGAACACAGAGGCCGCAGTCCGGCTCGCCGAAATGAAGGCTCGGGGACAGGGCATGGCGCGGGATGTGGCATCGGCCACACAAGAATTGGCTGCCCTGGCCGAAAAGGGAGAGACAGTAGCCGCGCTTTCTCTCGGTGAGCTCTATCGCCAGGGGGAGGTTGTGCAAGCCGACCCTGGGCGCACGGTCGAGTACTATAGCCAGGCGGCCGAGCGCGGCAGCGTGACGGCGATGATACGTCTCGGCGAGTTTTACTCCAAGAGCCAGACGGCCATGACTGACTACGCTCGCGCGCAAAACTTCTACCGTCAGGCGGCAAGCCAGGGTAGCGTTGAGGCGAAGGTCCGGCTTGCGGAAATGAAAGCCCGGGGCCTTGGCGTTCCGCAGGACCTCGCGGCGGCCCAGGCCGAGCTTAAAAGCCTTGCTGCATCCGGCAGACAGGAGGCTTCACTGGCATTGGGTGATCTTTATGGTGACGGAAAAGTTGTGCCGGCTGATCCCGCGCAAGCAGTGCAATATTTCCGGCAAGCCGCGTCGCAAGGCAGCACAACGGCGAATGTTCGATTGGGCGACCTCTATTACGCGGGCAAGGGGGTGAGGACGGACTTTGCGGCCGCCTTCGATCACTATCGCCGCGCGGCAGAGCGGGGCAATTTGGAGGCCAAGGTTCGGCTTGCGGAAATGCGGGCGCAGGGCAAGGGCATCCCCCAGGACCTCTCCGCTGCCAAGACCGAGCTGGAAAACCTTGCCGCGCGCGGCGGGGCCGAGGCGTCGCTTGCCGTCGGCGATCTCTATAGCAAGGGCGAGGCGGTGCCGGCCGATCGCGCCCGTGCGGCGGACTATTATCGACAGGCCGCCGCGCAAGGCAATGTCGCCGCATTGCTGCGGCTTGGGGATTTCTATTCGCAAAGCGAGGCAGCCACGACCGACTTTCCGCTGGCCCAAAGCTACTACCGCCGGGCGGCAGAACAGGGCAACGTCGAGGCGAAGATACGGCTTGCAGAGATGCAGGCCCGAGGCCAAGGTGGAGAGCAGAACATGGAGGCCGCCAGTGCCGAATTGGCGGCGCTTGCCGACAGAGGCGAAGCCAGCGCTGCACTCGCCCTTGGCGATCTCTATGGACGTGCAGGCGTGATGCCCAATGATCCGATCCGGGCCGCCCACTACTACGAACAAGCCGTAAAACAAGGGAGTTTGACGGCGCTGCTGCGGCTCGGCGACGTTTATCGAGGTCGCGAACCAGGCAAGGCCTTCGCCGCCTTTAGCGCAGCGGCCAAGCAGGGTAGTCTAGACGGCAGCCTGCGTGTTGCGGAGCTGACGATCCGTGGCGAAGGAACGTTACGCGATGTCCCGCAAGGCGTTGCGACGATGCGATCGCTCGCCGAAAGTGACAATCCGAACGTACTGGAAGCGCTGGCCGACCTCTGCTTGTCCGGTCGCGTGCCGATGCAGCCGGAACTCGGCATCACAACCTTGGAGCGCGCTGCGCGCCTCGGCTCGGTGCCGGCGCATGTACGGCTCGGCGATCTCTACGCCGCCGGGGATGCCGTGACGGTCAACTATGCTCTCGCACTAGAGCACTATCGCCAGGCGGCCGATCAAGGCAGCCTGGAGGCGAAGGTGCGGCTCGCTGAAATGAAGGCACTCGGCCGGGGCATGGCTCCCGACGCGGGAAGCGCCACCGGCGAACTGGCGATGCTTGCCGCCCAAGGTGAAGCGGGCGCGGCCTACTCTTTGGGCGACCTTTACGCCAAGGGCCAAACGGTGCCAGTTGATCCGCTGCGGGCTCGGCAATATTACCAGCAAGCCGCAGATCAAGGCAGCGTGAGGGCCATGTTGAGGCTTGGTGACGGCTATCGGTCGGACGATCCAGGTAAGGCGTTTGCGGCCTATAGCACCGCAGCAGATCAAGGCAACCTGGAAGGCCAGCTACGTGTCGCCGAACTGACAATCAGGGGTGAGGGGACACAGCCAGATGTGAATGCCGGCATGGCGGAGCTTCGTGCACTCGGAGCAAGCGAGAGCCCGGATCTCCTGGTCACACTCGCCGAACTCTACCTCTCCGGACGTATCCCATTGCAGCCAGCGCCTGCCGTCGCGGCGCTTGAGAAGGCGGCGCATTTGGGATCCGTCCGGGCGCATCTACGGCTGGGCGACCTCTATTCCGAGGGAGATGATGTAAAGGCGGACTACAGCGCTGCGCTTGAGCACTATCGCCAGGCAGCCGAGCAGGGCGATGTGGACGCCAAAATACGCCTTGCCGAGATGGAAGCCCGCGGCCAGGGCATAAAGAAGGACGTCGCTTCGGCGGTCAATATGCTTTCATCGCTGGCGGCCGAGGGCTCAGCTTCCGCCCTGCTCTCCCTCGGTGACATTTACGGCGGGGGGCAAGTTACTGCGCAAGATCCGAAGCTGGCTGTGAAACATTATAAGGCCGCAGCGGAGCAGGGTAGCGTTTCAGCGATGCTCAGACTCGGTGATGCCTACAACAACGGACGTCTTGTCCCGCGTAATACGAAGGAGGCCGAAAGGTACTACCAGATGGCCTTCGAAACGGGGAACCCGGGTGCCAATGTGGCGCTCGGCCGCTTCAAGGCGTTGACAAAGACACGCAAGAATGCAGCTGCGGGCATGGCCTTGCTCCAACGCTCCGCAGACGAGAAAGTGGTCGGAGCATCATCGGTTGTCGCTGAGGCCCTATTTTACGGTCAAGGCGTCACGCGCAGCAGCAAGAAGGCTCTCGCCGTCCTGCAGAACGCTGCCAAGGAGGGCGATCGGATTGCGGCAATCGATTTGATCGAAGCCTATCGTGATGGCAAGCGCGATGGCCGCACACAACTCGTAAAAAGGGACAACGCGAAAGCGAAGTCGGTCTTGCTCGCGTCGGCCGACCTGCTCTCAGGCCCCGAAAAGAGCATTCAAACCTTTCTGTTGGATGCCTCGACGGCAAAAGCCAGCGCGTTTGCGGCGCTCAGCAACAGGTTTAAGTCCCTGACACAACCGGAACGCCAAAGGGCCGTGCGTGATTTGGCAAGGACCAACCCTCGACTGTTTGCCTACCTGATAGAAGCACAATTGCGCCAAAACGGTGTGCGCGTCGGGCCGGTTGACGGACGGCTCAACGCGGCCGCCCAAAGGGCATTGGCCCGGCAATGCCGCACGCTTCTTCCGGCGCGCCAATGCAATCAAGGTCTCTCGACGCCGCGGGTCGTTGAGACGCTTGCCCAGATGTTCTGAAGCAATCTCGCGATCGGGGGACGCCCGTCTTCCCGTGCGACCCTGATCGCCACTGCCTGTATAGGGCGGCTGTGGCTGCCAACGCCTCTCTAGGGGCCCTGAAACTGAAGATTTTCCTTAAGCAGGATCTCGATGCGAATCCTCTCCTGCGAAGCCAGCAGCTCGCGATGATCTGCGCGGGCGCGCATGATGCGCAGTGCGCTTCTGACCGCATGGCCGGGGTCCTGGGCGATCAGGGCATCAATGCGTTCGTCCATCAACGCCCGCTCGCTGAACGGCGTGCGCTCGTGAGCAACGACGGTGAGCTGACGCGAGCCCTGCGCATTCCAGACCGCCGTTAACGGCGCTCGCGCCTCGGAACTCAGCACATAGACGGCAAGCGTATCGGGGTTGTGTTGCAACGTCCTGTTGATGATCAATTCGGCGCGTTTCTCGTCGGCATAGGTTTCGAGCGAAGGCAGACACTGGAGACGCGGAAACTGCGCATTGATGATGCTGTCGAAGCCGAGACGGCGCTGGATGCTGTCGAGTGCCATCATGGTTTCCGCCACGACCATGATCTTGCCGGGCTGGTTGCCGATGAAGCGGCCTGCGATCTTGCCGGCCGTGGCGCCGGCCGCGAAGTTGTCGATACCGACATAGTCGGCCCTTTCCAGCCGTTCCTGGCCTGACAGGAACTGCACGACCCTCACGTCTCGTTCCACGAGCCGCACCAGCGCATCGCGAACCTGTGGCGATTCCGGTGCCATCACCGCGACGCCATCGAGAGTTTCGTGATCGATGAGGCTCAGATACTTGGCGACGTGGTGCGGGTCTGCCATCGGGATCTGCACGGCCTCGACCTCGGTGGAATCGGCGCGCAGCGCGTCGCGTGCCTCGGTGACGCGCCCGATCAGTTCGCTCAGATACTGGTCGCCGGAGACGGGAAGGACGAAGCGAAACCGGTAGGTCTTGTTGCGCGCAAGTGCTACCGCCGCCGGGTTCCTGACGAAGCCGATGCGCTCGATGGCGTCGTTGACCTTGCGGAAAGCCTTCTTGCTGACATTCGGTCGGTCGTTCAGCACGCGGTCGACGGTGGCCAGGCTCACGCCGGCTGCCTCTGCCAGATCTTTCGCGGTAGGGCGCATGCAATCGCTTCTCTTTGCTCTCGATCCTTCAGGGCGATTCCTCCAACAAAAGCAATCGAAAAGCAAGAATTGATGTGCGCACCTCAAAATTTGCTTGCATTGAGGTGCGCACCTCAATAAAATAGTGCTGTGGCCGGCAGAGGAGTGCGTGAGGCCACGGAGCGATGCGAGGGAGGCCTGCCCACGAAGAAACGTCGCTTTGCGCCCGCTATTCGCCACAGGCGTTTTCAGCTTCCGATGGAGGTCGGGAGGAAGGGGAGGAGGCCCCAGCTATGGAACTTCGTCATTTCAAATCATTGGCCGCATCGGGTGCCCTGCTGGCGGCAAGTGTCGCAAACACCGGCCACGCAAGTGCAGCCGAGCTGACGCTCTGCTGGGCGGCATGGGATCCGGCAAATGCCCTGGTCGAACTCAGCAAAGATTTCGAGGCCAAGAGCGGCATCAAGATGAGATATGAGTTCGTGCCATGGCCGAACTTCGCCGACCGCATGCTGAACGAGCTGAACTCCGGCGGCAAGCTGTGCGACCTGATGATCGGCGACAGCCAGTGGATCGGCGGTGCGGCTGAAAACGGCCAGTACGTCAAGCTCAACGATTTCTTCGACAAGGAAGGGATCAAGATGAGCGACTTCATCCCCGCAACCGTCGTCGGCTATGCCGAGTGGCCGAAGAACTCACCAAACTACTGGGCGCTGCCGGCATTCGGCGACGTCGTCGGCTGGAGCTACCGCAAGGACTGGTTCGCCCGCCCCGAATTGCAGGCGGAATTCAAGAGCAAGTATGGCCGCGACCTTGCCGTGCCGAAGACCTTTGCCGAACTCAAGGACATCGCCGAATTCTTCCAGAAACGGGAGATCGACGGAAAGACGGTCTACGGTGCTGCGATCTACACCGAGCGCGGATCCGAAGGCATCACCATGGGTGCGATGGACGTGCTCTACAGCTTCGGCTTCGAGTATCAAAACCCCGACAAGCCCTACGAGCTCGAGGGATACGTGAATTCCGCCAAGGCGGTGAAGGGGCTGGAATTCTATAAGGCGCTCTACGACTGCTGCACGCCGCCTGGGCATTCCGACGCCTACATGTCCGAGGACATCGACGCCTACAAGTCAGGCCAGGTTGCCCTTCACATGAACTTCGCCTTTACCTGGCCCGGCATCAATGCCGATGCCAATGTGGGCGGCGACAAGTCGGGCTATTTCCCGAACCCGGCCGGTCCCGATGGCGTTGCCTTCGCGCAGCTCGGCGGCCAGGGCATCTCCGTAGTCTCAGCGTCCGAGAAGCAGGACGATGCCCTCGCCTACATCAAGTGGTTCGCCCAGCCGGAAATCCAACAGAAGTGGTGGCAGATGGGCGGCTATTCGGCGCTGCGCAAAGTCGTCGAAGATCCTGGCTTTGCAACCAGTCAGCCCTATGCCCAGACCTTCCTCGACTCCATGGCGATCGTGAAGGACTTCTGGGCTGAGCCATCCTATGCCTCGCTGCTTCAGGCGACGCAGAAGCGCTTCCACGACTATGTGGTCGCCGGCCAGGGTTCTGCGCAGGATGCACTCGACGGTCTCGTCAAGGACTGGACGCAGATCTTCGACGACGAAGGCAAGTACTGACCGCCATCAGGCCATGGCTGTGCACCTCCCAGCGCGCCATGGCGCGACACGGAGCCGGGGATTTTCCCCGGTTCTGTCGCCGCCTTCTGCGTGGTTCCTTCGATCGTGGTCGATTGAAGGACGAAAACATGCAGTAATTCAAAGTGCTGCAGCGGCCTTTGCGCCTCGATTGAGACGCGCGGCGCGGCAGTCAAATGAGGGAACTACCCATGCTGAAATCAACAGTGGACCGGGTCGCCGGAGCGACACCGCATGCCCTTGCCAAACGGGTCCGAGGTCTCTCGGATCGGTCGCTGGCCTGGCTGTTCGTTGCCCCGTCCATCGTCCTGCTTCTCGCGGTCAATATCTTTCCGCTGATCTGGACGGTCCGACTGAGCTTTACGAATTTTCGCGTCAACAGGCCGAATGCCGAGGTCCAGTTCATCGGGCTCAAGAACTACCTGAGCATCCTGTCCGACAAGGACATCTGGCTGACCATGCAGGCGACGGCCCATTTCCTGATCTGGACGATCGTCCTTCAGGTGCTCATCGGCTTTTCCCTTGCCTACCTGATCAACAAGAAGTTCCGCGGCAACGATCTGTGGACCACGATCATCGTTCTGCCGATGATGCTGAGCCCGGCGGTGGTCGGCAATTTCTGGACCTTCCTCTACCAGCCACAGATCGGTCTCTTCAACTACGCAGTCGGTTTCCTGACAGGGGCTGATCCCTCAAGTTTCTCGATGATCGGCGATGTGTCGCTTGCCCCTTGGGCAATCATCATCGTCGACACCTGGATGTGGACGCCCTTCGTGATGCTGATCTGCCTTGCGGGCCTTCGCTCCATTCCGAGCAGCATCTATGAGGCCGCCGAATGCGACCGCGCCAGCAAATGGCGGCAATTCTGGACGATCACCATTCCGCTCGTACTGCCGTTCCTGATGCTCGCCGTGCTCTTTCGCGGCATCGAGAACTTCAAGATGTTCGATCTTGTCGTGCAGCTGACGGGCGGCGGACCGGGATCGATCACCGAACTCACCTCGATCAACCTGAAGCGTGAAGCTTTCGAGAAGTGGCGCACCGGCTACGCATCCGCCTACGCCGTCATCCTCTTCGTCACCGTCTTCGGCCTGGCGTCGATCTACGTCAAAGCCCTGAACAAGGTCAAACAACGATGAGCTATTCCGTTACCGAGCCGTCGCAACGGCAAAAGTGGTTCGCCGGGATCCTGGTCGTTGGTTACGCGCTGATCACGATCCTACCGCTTGTCTGGATCATCGCGACGAGCTTCAAGTCGCCGGCCGACGCGATCGCCTATCCGCCCAAGACCTTCTTTACGCCGACGGTGGAAGGCTATGTCAACGTCTTCACGACGCGCACCCGGCTCACCGAGGAGCAGTTGAAGGCGGTCGGCGAGCCGCAGACCTGGTATGAGCGGCTGGTTCGCAAGGATGGCCTCGTCATCTCCGGTCCGTCGCGCTTTGCCGAGCGCTTCACCAATTCGGTGATCATCGGCTTCGGCTCGACCGTGCTCTGCATCGTGCTCGGCACGGCCGCCGCCTACGCCTTCTCGCGCTTCAAGGTACCGCTGAAGGATGATCTGCTGTTCTTCATTCTATCGACGCGCATGATGCCGCCGATCGCCGTCGCCATCCCGATCTTCCTGATGTTCCGGTCATTGGGCTTGAACGACACCCATGCGGGCATGATCCTGCTCTACACGGCGGTCAACCTGTCGCTGTCGGTCTGGCTGCTGAAGGGCTTCATCGACGAGATACCTGTCGAGTATGAGGAGGCGGCGCTCATCGATGGCTACACCCGGTTCCAGGCTTTCTACAAGGTGGTGTTGCCGCAGGCGGCGACGGGCATCGCCTCAACCGCGATCTTCTGCCTGATCTTTGCCTGGAACGAATACGCCTTCGCGGTGCTTTTGACCTCGGGCAACGCCCAGACGGCGCCTCCCTTCATTCCAACCATCATCGGCGTCAGCGGTCAGGACTGGCCGGCTGTTGCCGCCGGGGCGACCTTGTTCCTCGTGCCGGTCATGGTCTTCACCATTCTTCTGCGCAAACACCTGCTGCGCGGCATCACTTTCGGAGCCGTACGCAAATGACGAGATTCTTCAATGGATTGCTGCACTTGCGCCGCGGTGCCTGGGAAATGCTGGCATCGGCCCTGATCGCAGCGGGCGTCTTCATGCTCATGCAGCCCTTCGCTCTCGCGCTCTATTCCTGGTCCTTCGTCATAACCTTGCTGGGTACGGTGATGTTCATCATCGTCAGCCATTTTCCGGAGTAAGCCGATGGCGCAGATCAGAATTCAGAATGTGCGCAAGGAGTTCGGCGCCTTCACCGCGGTGCGCTCCTCGAGCTTCACCATTGAGGATGGCGAGTTTTTCATGCTGCTCGGCCCATCCGGCTGCGGCAAGACGACGACCTTGCGCATGATGGCCGGCCTGGAACTGCCGACGAGCGGCGAGATCTTCATCGACGGTGAAGAGGTCGGGATGAAACCGGCCAGCAAGCGCGATATCGCCTTCGTCTTCCAGATGTTTGCACTCTATCCGCATATGAACGTGCGCAAGAACATCTCCTATCCGCTGGTCAGCCAGGGCTTGCGCGGCGAGGAAGTCAGGTCGCGCGTCGCCGAAGTCGCCCGCATTCTCAAGATCGAGACCATTCTCGACAAGCCCGTCGGCGGCCTTTCGGGCGGCGACCGCCAGCGCGTCGCGCTCGGGCGCGCCATCGTGCGTCGCCCCAAGGCCTTCTTCATGGACGAACCCCTCGGCGCACTCGATGCCGAGTTCCGCGAGCACATGGCCGAGGAACTGCGGGCACTGCACGACCGCATGGGTGCGACCACCGTCTATGTGACCCATGACCAGCTCGAAGCGATGCAGATGGGCGACAAGATCGTCGTCATGAACCATGGGGTCGTCGAACAGTTCGGCAAGCCGCAGCAGATCTACGACTGGCCCGCGACGAAATTCGTAGCTCAGTTCATTGGTTCTCCGCCGATGAACTTCCTGGAATTCGAGGGGATGATCGGCGTGGGCGGCGGCGCTATCGATCTCGGCGGCATAGAGGTCAAGGTGCCGACCTCGCGGGAAGGACGCGCCGGAAGGCTGACGCTTGGCGTCCGGCCGGAACATGTGAAGTTCGTCAGTGACGGCGGCTATCGGGGCCGCGTGAGCGCTGTCGAATATCTCGGGACCACCCAGATCGTGACGCTTGCAACGAGCCACGGCGACCTCAAGGCACGCATTTCATCGGGCCACCGGGTTCAGGAAGGCGAGCAGATCGGCCTCGAATTCGATGCGAGAACGCTTTCGGTTTTCGATGCGGAAACCGGCAAGGTGCTGTTATCCGACGGCAATCAAGGAGTGCTGAGACATGGCTGAAGTCGTCTTGGAAAACGTGACGAAGACGTTTGCTGGTACGGTTGCTCTCGATAATGTCTCACTGACGGTTCCGGACGGTTCTTTCGTCGTGCTGCTCGGGCCGACCGGTGCTGGAAAGACGACGACACTGAGAATGGTCTCCGGCTTGGACACCCCCGATCGCGGCGAGGTCTATATCGACGGAGAACCAGTGAAAGGGCTGGCGCCTGCCGAACGCAACGTAGCCATGGTCTTTCAACAATACTCGCTCTACCCGCACCTCACGGTTCGTCAGAATCTGGAGTTCCCGCTGAAATCTCCGCTGTTGAAGACGCCGAGGGAACAGATAGACCGGAAGGTGAGGGAGGTTGCCGAGGTTCTCCAGATCGCGCACAAGCTCGATAACAAGGCAACGGCATTGTCAGGTGGAGAGATGCAGCGCGTTTCCATCGGTCGTGCCCTTGTCCGAGACCCGCAGATATTCCTCATGGACGAGCCGTTGAGTTCGCTCGACGCCAAGCTCAGGGCCGATCTTCGCATCGAGCTCAAGCGCATCCAGGCAAGGTCGGGCGCTACCCTGCTCTACGTCACTCACGACCAGATCGAGGCGATGACGATGGCGACCCATGTCGGGGTGCTGAATGAGGGCAAGCTCGTTCAGTTCGGCTCGCCGCGCGCGGTGTATGAGCAGCCGGTCAGCGTCTATGCGGCGACGCGGCTGGGACAGCCACGGATCAATGTGCTTCCGGCCGACATTTTTGCCGGCGCCCCCTTAGGCGCGGCAAGCATCGGCCTCAGACCGGAGCACATCCAGCAGGGTGCGGGGGAGGATGCTCTGGTCAAGCGCGTCGAGCACTTGGGCGACCAGACGCGTCTGCATCTGACCTTCAGGAAACATGATCTCATCACCGTCACGGACGCCCACACGCCGCTGCGGGGCGGTGAAACGATCAAGATTCAACCTCTAAAGCCGCTCTACTTCGATGCGGCAGGCATGCGTTTGGCTTAAGGAGCTCGATATGGCGCAATTCATCAATAAGCGGGAAGATGTCGTGACAGAAGCGATCGACGGTGTTCTGGCCCTGTCCGGCGGCGCGCTGACCCGCCTTGACGGCTATCCGCATATCCGGGTCGTGTTGCGCAGCGACTGGGATAAATCGAAGGTCGCGATCGTCTCAGGCGGCGGTTCCGGTCATGAACCCGCTCATGTCGGCTTCGTTGGACACGGCATGTTGACGGCTGCGGTCTGCGGCGATGTCTTCGCTTCGCCGAGCGTCGACGCGGTTCTTGCCGGCATTCTCGCCGTGACCGGTCCGGCCGGATGCCTGCTCGTCGTCAAGAATTACACCGGCGACCGGCTGAATTTCGGTCTTGCGGCAGA
Organism: Ensifer sp. Root278; assembly: GCF_001429285.1. GTDB lineage: Bacteria > Pseudomonadota > Alphaproteobacteria > Rhizobiales > Rhizobiaceae > Ensifer. The sequence goes on along the minus strand of NZ_LMJJ01000007.1, from coordinate 16,170 downwards.
GCGCGCCCGCGCCTTCGGACTGAAGGTCAGCATGGTGGTCGTCGGGGACGATATCGCGCTGCCCGACCTGCCGCAGGCGCGCGGCGTTGCCGGCACCCTTTTTGTGCACAAGATCGCCGGCGCACTCGCTGAACGCGGTGCCGATCTCGACACGGTGACGGCGGCAGCCAAGAAGGTCATTGCCGGCACGCACACCATCGGCATGTCGCTGGACACCTGCCGGGTTCCGGGGTCGCCAAAGGAGGAACGGATACCTTCGGGCAAGGCGGAGCTCGGCCTCGGCATCCATGGTGAGGCCGGTGTCGAACAGATCGATTTTGCTGGCGCCCGCTCGGCGGTGGCGACCATGGCTGAGCGTCTGGCAGCCGTCATGGGCGAAGGCACGCACGTCGCGCTGATCAACAATCTGGGCGGCACCTCGGTGCTCGAAATGTCGGTGCTCGCCCACGACTTCATCAATTTGCCTCTCGGCAAAAGGATCACTCACACGATTGGTCCAGCGCCGCTGATGACATCGCTCGACATGCAAGGCTTCTCGGTCTCGGTTTTTGCAGCAGACCAGGCGGAACTTGAACTTTTGAAGGCACCGGTGGCGATCGCCGCCTGGCCGGGTGTCTCGGAGGTCCGACCGATCGCCGTCAGCGCGTTGCCGGATGGCTTGACTCCGATCACGCCGATGGCATCCGATCATGGGGCAACGCGTGCATTCCTGATCGACTGCTGCAAGGTGTTGATCGCCGCCGAGCAGGATCTCAATGCGCTCGACGCGAAGTCCGGCGATGGCGATACGGGCTCGACGCTGGCGGGAGCCGCTCGCGCCCTGATCAATGCGATCGATCGGCTGCCATTATCCGATCACACCCAGCTTTTGCGTGCGATCGGCCAGGAGCTAAGCCAGACTATGGGCGGCTCCTCCGGGGTGCTGCTTGCCATTTTCTTCGCAGCCGCCGGCGACGGAGCATCAAGCGGTCTACCGATGCGCGAGGCGCTTCGAACCGGGCTTGCGCGCATGCAGGAGATCGGCGGCGCCAAGATCGGCGACCGAACGATGATCGATGCTCTGTCTCCGGCGCTCGATGCGCTCGGCGACAGCGTGGTCGCGGCAGCGGCTGCCGCACGAACGGGGGCGAACTTCACCTCCACCTTGACGCGTGCCAAGGCCGGTCGCGCGGCCTATATCAATGCAAAGCAGCTCGAGGGCCATGTCGACCCCGGTGCCGAGGCCGTCGCCCGGCTGTTCGAGCACCTGGCCGCTTAGGCTGTCGTGCCGCTCATGAGACGCCGCCGAGCCTAGCGTTCGGCGGCTTAGGGGACTTGCCTCCCGTCTATGTCTGATCGAAAGCCCGCCACATCTCGCCGATGGATCGTAAGACGCCGCCAGGACATCAAGGGCATCGAGCATTCCCAATGTCCGTCGGAGGCTGCAAAGCCACAGCCGCGACTTCCGCTTCGACAGTGCGCGAAGGGACGAAGGGCAATTTCGAGCCAGGATCGATATTTCCGCAAGATCGTTGGCGGCCTAGCAGCAAAGATCGGGATATTTTCTTCTGCATATTGCCAAAGTGTTTTTCGCCGTGGTAACGTTCCCACAGAGTTCAAGTGATGGCATGTAAGACATTGCTTGAGCTTTGGGAGGAAGCTTGATGAACAACACGACGGGTCGAAGGGCGACCATTATCGACGTTGCCAAACGCGCAGGCGTTTCGAAGAGCACCGTCGCGCGTGTTCTCGGCGGCTCCGCCAACATTTCCGAGGAAGCGCGCGACCGCGTATTGAAGGCGGTTGCTGCCACCGGTTACGAGCCCAATCAACTTGCCGTCGGAATGCGTTCGGGTCGTAGCGGCCTGCTCGGCATCGTCATTCCTGATATCACCAACCCGTTCTGGGCCGAAGTTGCCCGCGGAGCGCAGGATCGGGCGGCGAAGGATGACATTTCGCTTCTGATCTTCTCGTCGGATTGGGATGCGCACAAGGAGGCGACCCACCTGCGCGCCCTGCGCCGGGCCCGTGTTGACGGGGCGATCATCAATCCCGTTGCGGATAATTTCGACGACCTCGACCGTTTCGGCATGCCTTTCGTCTTCATCGGCTCCAGCGCCGAGCGCTTCCCCGATACGTTGAGCGTCGGCTCCGATATCGCTCAGGCGGTGCGGCTTGGCATGGATATTCTCGTTGAGCGCGGACATCCGGCGCCGGCGCTGATGCTCGGCCCGCGCTCCCGTCTGGCGCGCGCCCGCTTCCTGCGGGCCGTTCATGAGCATTGCGTCGCCCGTGATGTCGACCCCGAAGTTCTGCTCGTCGAAGAGTCCGATTATACCGTCGAGGGCGGTCGCAGCGCGATGGCCCGCTTGCTTGCGAAGCCGTGGAGAGGAAACCGCGCCGTGTTCGTCGCCAACGACCTCATGGCACTTGGGGCCATGATAGCGGTCCGCGAAGCGGGGCTGAGATGCCCGGAGGACATCTCGATCCTGGGCTTCGACGGCATCCCGGCAGGGGCCTTTTCCTGGCCGGGCCTGACGACCATCGAAAAGCCCGGCCGGCAGATCGGCATTCGTGCGGTCGAATGCCTGATCGATCAGATTGCTGGTGGGCGCCAGCGCGAGCGGATTTATCTGCCGTGCCGACTGGTGGAGCGCGGCTCGCTTGCCGACGTTTCAGCCTCGGCACCCGTGCGTGTTGCGGCAGGGAGGTAAGCAATGGCGGTAAGCAACGAGCTTGTGGTGAACGCAACTATGTCACGAAATGGGAACGTTCCCAGAATTCGGCGCCGGGGCCTATCGAGGGGTATGCGGCAATGGTGGCCCTATTACCTGATGATGGCTCCTGGCCTGATCTTCTTCGTGATCTTTCATTATTTTCCGATCTGGGAAGCCAAGATCGCTTTCGAGCAGCTGCGTATCATCCCGCCGAACATCTGGGTCGGTATCAAGCATTTCCAGACGCTGTTCTCGTCTCCGATCTTCTGGCAGGTGCTGGCGAACACGCTGATCCTGTCAACGATGAAGATTGTCTTCTTCTTCCCGGTCCCGATCATCACCGCGCTCTTGCTCAACGAGATCCGGGGAGGCGCCTTCCGTAAATTCATCCAGTCGGCAATCTACCTGCCGCACTTCCTCTCCTGGGTGGTCATCGCCGGCGTGTTCATCGCAGTGCTCTCGCCGAGCGACGGCGCGGTCAATGACATCATTGGTTTCTTCGGCATGCAGCCGGTCTCCTTCATGACCGATACCGGCTCGATCCGCTGGGTGCTGGTCTTCTCGGAGATTTGGCGGTCAGCCGGCTGGGATAGCTTGCTCTATCTCGCTGCCATCATCGCCATCGACCAGGAGCTCTATGACGCGGCCGAGATCGATGGGGCGAACCGCTGGCAAAAGATCCGCTACGTTACCATTCCCGGCATCGTGCCGACGATCGCGACGCTCTTCATCCTGAACGCCGGCATGTTCCTGAACGCCGACCTCAACCAGGTGATCAACTTCTCCAACGACGTCGTGCGCAGCAAGATCGATATCATCGACACCTATGTCTACCGCATCGGCCTGCAGACCGGCGAATACTCGCTGGCGACAGCGGCCGGCCTCTTCAAGGCCGTGCTCGGCATGCTGATGATCGTCGCAGCGCACCTTCTTTCCAAACGTCTTACCGGCAAGGGGGTATGGTGATGGCCGCCCACAACGTCCGCAGAACACCGCTTGAGCGGCTCGAATATGCGATCATCGTTTCGACGCTCTTGTTCCTCGTCGTCCTGACGGTCCAGCCGCTCCTCAACCTGCTCGCCATTTCGTTCTCCGACCCGGGCAAGGTCGCAGGGATGAGTGGCTTGACGGTTATCCCCAATGGGTTTTCGACCGAGGTCTGGGATCTGCTGATCAACAATTCCGCCGTTCAGCGGGGCCTCCTCAACTCGATCTTCATCACGCTCGTCAGCACAGTTCTTGGTGTCGTGCTGACGGCGCTGATGGCGTGGGCGCTTTCTCGTCCCGGTCTGCCGGGACGGCGTATCATCTTCGTCTTCGTGCTGGTCACGATCGTCTTCGAGCCCGGCATCATCCCGGACTATTTCATCAACAAGCGCCTCGGCCTGCTCGATAGCTACTGGTCGCTGATCCTCTTCAAGGTGGTCAACGCCTGGTATCTGATCATCTTGGTGCGCTTCTTCGAGGAGGTGCCGAAGGAACTGATCGAGGCCTCCGAGCTCGACGGCGCCAATCCGTTCCAGATCTTCTGGTACGTGGCGCTGCCGCTCGCCAAATCAGCGCTCGCAACCATCGCGCTCTTCTATTTCGTCTTCCACTGGAACGAGTTCTTCCGGGCGATGATCTACCTCAACGACCAGTCGAAGTGGCCGCTGCAGGTCGTCCTGCGCCAGTTCGTGGTCGAGGGCGACAAGCTCGCCATGGTCGGGGTGGTCGAAAGCAACACTTACACGGGTGCGAGCCAAATCAACATCCGTGCGCTGAAGGCCGGCATGATCCTGCTCACCATCGCGCCGATCCTCGCGATCTACCCGCTCATCCTGAAGTTCTTCACCAAGGGCACCATGAGCGGTGCGCTGAAGGGCTGACGATGTCGAACCGAACATAAATGGCCAAAGCATATTGGGAGGAACAAACATGCTTGGAAGACTGATCCTTGGCGCAACGACCGCCGTGGCACTGATGGCGAGCGTCGCGATGCCCGCCTTCGCCGATCCAGTAACGATCCGCGTCGTCTCGAAGGACCTCACGACGAGCAATCCTGACGACGTCAAGCTCATGAAGGCCTACGAGGAGGCGCTGAAGGCGAAGGGCACCGACATCCACATTCAGGTCATCGACCTGCCGTCCTCGGGCTACGCCGACAAGCTGAGCGCCATGCTTCTGTCAGGCGATATCCCGGACCTCATCTATTTCCAGGGCGGCGACGCCAAGATGGCCGAACAGGGCGTGCTCGAAGACTGGAACAACTGGCTGCCGAAGACGACCTATCTCAAGGACGCGCTCTTTCCGCACAATGTCGAGCGACTGAAGAACTATCCCTATCTGCTCTATGTCTATCCGCCGCGCATGCCGCAGCCGGTCATTCGCACGGATTGGCTCGAGAAGTCGGGCGTTGCGGCGCCGAAGACGACAGACGATTACGTCACCCTCTTCAAGGCGATCAAGGACGGCGATCTCGACGGCAACGGCAAGGCCGACAGCTATGGCGTCACCACTGCCGACAACACCCAGGAGCTCGATGCGATCTTCAACCAGGCCTTCGGCGTCACCGGCACTTGGCTGAAGAACGATGCCGGCGAATGGATCCATGCCCGCGTCTCGGGAGCGGAAAAGGCGAAGATCGCCTTCTATGCCTCGCTTCGCGAGCAGGGCCTCTATGACCCGGAGTTCATCACCACCAAGTGGGACGTGAAGGAAGACAAGTTCTATTCCGGCCGGGCCGGCGTGATCTTCGGCTCTTCCGCAGAGGTCATCGACATCTATGGCGGCAAGATGCGCCAGGCGCATCCTGACGTGACGCTGAGTCTGCTGTCTCCGCCGAAGGGGCCGGCCGGCCAGGGCCTGATGGCACTCGACGTTTCCAAGGAAGCGCGCGGCCTCGCCATCGCGACGACTTCGGAGCACAAGGAAGAGGTCGTCAAGCTGCTCGATTTCATCGCCAGCCCCGAGGGCCAAGCGATCGAACGCCTTGGGTTTGAAGGCGAGCAGTACACCAAGGACGGCGAGACCATCAAACCGACGGACAAGCTGGCCACCTGGTATGCCCGATTCCTCGTCGCCGCCAACTGGCAGCCGCCGGTGCAATGGCTGAGCGAGGCCGCGCAGCAATCGCTGAAGACGATTTCAGCTGACTTCAAGCCGGACAATGCCTTCGTCTGGCCTGCCGAATACGCCACCGACATCGATGCGACCGAAAACGTCTACCGGGCCTGGGTGTACAAGTTCGTCTCCGGTGAAGCCAAGATGGACCAATGGGACCAGTTCGTTTCCGAATGGAACGCTGCCGGCGGCGAGAAAATGACCGAATATGCAAGGACGGTTCTCAATGACAAATGATGCTGCAGGGCTCTCCCTTAGGGGAAGGGTCCGGGCGCTTCTCTTTGGCGTCGCTTACGGCGACGCCATCGGGGCGCCGGTCGAAAAACTCTCCGCCGCAGAAATTCGCGAGCGCTATGGCCGGGTGACGTCGCTCGATACCGAGTGGCACCGGATGAAGCAGAGCGAAGCGGCCCGCAACGGCCGTGTCCGCGGTGGCGGCATCGTCACCGACGACACGCTGATGACGCTCTGCGTCATGTCGATCTACGACGACGTCAAGCGTCACCTTGATGCCTGGGACATGGCTTCCGGCATGGTGCGCGAGATCGCCTGGACGCCGCGCTGGGTGCCGGAATTGCAGCGCGAGACGATGCTGATCGAGCGACTGTTCTATCCGGAAAAGTGGATCTTCCAGCGTCATCAGCTTTCCGGCTGCGACCCGCGACAGGGTGGCGTCGGCAACATGGTGAATTGCGGCGCGGCCATGTACATCGCGCCGATCGGCGTGGCGAACGCCTGCGATCCGAAGGCAGCCTATGACGAGGCGATCGCCTTTGCCTCCGGCCACCAGCAGAGCTTCGGTCTCGAGGCCGCCGGCGTGCTCGCGGCCGCAGTTGCTGCCGCGTTCGTGCCGGGAACCACGCTCGACACCGTCATCGAAGAAACGCTTGCCGTTGCCAAGGACGGTACGCGTGATGCGATCGCCGACATTGTGGGCGCCGCGCGCTCACTGAGGGGCGCGGACCATCAGACGGTCGTCGCCGAGTTCCATCGGATCATCGCCCGCTATTCGCCGATGGGCGACAATGTGCAGCATACGCCGCAGAAGGCAGGCATTGCCACGGACGCCTACCAGCCGTCGCGCCTCCACGCGATCGAGGAATTGCCGCTGGCCCTCGGCTTTGCCGTCGTCAATGACGGGGATTTCTACAAGACGATCGTCGACGGCATCAATTCCGGCCGCGACACGGATTCGATCGGCGTCATGGCTGGCGCGATCCTCGGCGCCATGCATGGCGAAAGCATCATAGACCGGGCGATGGCCTCCCAGCTCGACCGCGTCAACAAGCTCGACCTCTTCGGCTCCGCCGATGCCTTCACCGAAACGGTGACTGCCATCCAGGCGGCAGACCGCAAACGCGAAACAGCGCGGGCGCAGGCACGCGCGGGCCTCGTTGCCGTCCCCGAACTCACCCAGGTTTCCAGTCTCTAGTCTTTGAAAGTATCCGATGCTCAGCACCACAGAAATCTTCGAGCGGATCTATTCCGGTTTCATCGGCAAGGCGATCGGCGTGCGCCTCGGCGCGCCTGTCGAGCCGACCATCTGGAGCTATGAACGCATCCGGGACACCTATGGCGAGGTGACGGAATATCTGCGCGATTTCAAGAATTTCGCGGCGGATGACGACACCAACGGTCCGGTCTATTTCATCCGGGCGCTGCGCGACTACGGCCTCGGCGCGACCGCGGAAGAGGTCGGCAAGACCTGGCTGAACTATGCGGCCGAGGAACACGGCATGTATTGGTGGGGCGGCTTCGGCAATTCGACCGAGCATACCGCCTACCAGAACCTTCGGGCCGGCATCCCGGCGCCGCAGTCCGGCTCGATCGCCCAGAACGGCACCACGGTTGCCGAGCAGATCGGCGGCCAGATCTTCATCGATAGCTGGGGCTGGGTGCACCCGGCCGATCCCAAGACGGCGGCCAAGGCCTCGGCGCGCGCGGCAAGTGTCGCCCATGACGGCGAGGGATTGAATGGCGCGCGTTTCTGCACCGCGGCGATCGCTCAGGCCTTCGTTGCAAAAAGCATCGAGGAAGTCATCGAGACGGGCCTCGCGACGATCCCAGCCGATTCCATCTACGCCAAAGTTTCTCGCGCGGTGCTTCGTTTCCACGACAGCAATCGGAACGACTGGCGCGCCTGCCGAGACATGCTGACTGCGGAATGGGGCTATGACCGCTATCCCGGCGTCTGCCACATCATTCCGAATGCCGGCGTGCTTGTCATGAGCCTGATTTATGGCCAGGGCGACCTGCCGCGCACGGTCGAGATCGCGACCATGGCCGGCTGGGATACGGACTGCAACGCCGGCAACGCCGGCGCGATCGTCGGCACCCTGCAGCAGGTGCAGCCGGGCTGGGACAAATACCGCAAGCCAATAAACGATTTCGTCGTCGCCTCGGGCGTTACCGGCACGATCAACGTCGTCGATATTCCCTCTTTTGCCCGCGAGCTGACCGTGCTGGCGCTCCGCCTGCAGGAGCGAGAAGCTCCGGCGCTCTGGGTCGAGGATTTCGAGCGTCGCGGCGTGCGCTTCGATTTCGACGCTCCAGGCGCAACCCACGGCTTTCGCACCGAGCCGTTCAACCAGATCGCCGTCAAGGCGTCGGCGGAGCGCCATACGGAGAATGCGGGGGGATCGTTGGAGATCCTGCTCGACCGGCTGGAACGCGGGCAGGGTGGGCGGATCTTCTGGAAGCCCTTCTATCGCCGCTCCGACTTCGACGACGAGCGCTACCGCCCGATGTTCACGCCGCTTGCCGATGACGGCCAGACGGTGAAGTTCAAGCTCTGGCTCGACCCGTGGAATGGCGACGGCAACCTGCGCGTAGCGCCTTACGTCCGTCGCGCCATGAGCGGCACCATTCAGGAAACAGGCGCCTGGCACGTGCCATCGGCGAGCGGCTGGCAGGACTATGCGTTCACCATCCCCGATGGCAATGGCGAGGCGGTCGACGAGATCGGTATCCTGGTCGAATATTTCGGCCGCCTGAAGTTCCTCGGCCGGCTGTTCCTTGCCGACTTCTCCGTATCGGGCAAGGGACGTGCCGTCATCGACCCGGCAAGGGAAGCGCATGAATGGGGCGGCATCACTCGCTTTACCTGGAACCGCGGCCATTGGAGCCTGCAGCAGGGCCGCATCCACGCGCATACGGCGACCGATGCGGACGCCTGGACCGGCAATGCCTACCTGCGGGACGTCAGCGTCATAGCGGAGCTTCAGCCGCTCTCCGGTGCCTCGCACCTGGTGGTGGCACGCGCTCAAGGAACAAGCCGCTTCTATGCCGCCGGTTTTGAGAATGACGAGGCCGTGATCCTTCTGGAAAATCACGGCACCACGATCCTCGCCCGCAGCCCGTTCCGTATCGAATACGGCCGAAGCTACGCGGTCGATCTCACGGTCGAAGGTGGCAAGCTGACGCTTTCCGTCGATGGCGAGCGAGTGCTCCAAGCGGACGATGCGACGCTCCGCTACGGCATGGCGGGTCTACGCATGACCTCGGCCGGACGAATGTCGATCGGCCGGCTCGAGGTCGCAGAGCGCTAGTCGCGCGACGAGGAAAGGAAGGGAGGAAACATGTCCGAGATAGAGCTCAGAAGTGTCGGCAAGAGCTATGGCAGTGTCGCCGTACTCAACGACATCTCGCTGGAGATGGGCGATGGCGAATTCGTCGTGCTCGTCGGTCCTTCGGGCTGCGGCAAGTCCACGCTGTTGCGCATGATCGCCGGGCTGGAAGATATTTCAGCCGGCGAAATCACCATAGGAGGCAAGATCGTCAACGACATGCCGGCGAAGGAGCGTGACATCGCCATGGTCTTCCAGTCCTACGCGCTCTATCCGCACATGAAGGTCGCGGAAAACATGAGCTTCGCGCTGAAACTCGCCGGCGCGCCGAAGGCGGAGATCCACAAGCGCGTGATCGAGGCCGCCGAGATCCTCGGCTTGGAAAAGTTGCTCGACCGCTTGCCGCGGGAACTCTCCGGCGGCCAGCGCCAGCGTGTTGCCATGGGCCGCGCCATCGTGCGCGACCCGCGCGCCTTCCTCTTCGACGAACCGTTGTCGAACCTCGACGCCAAGCTGCGCGTGAAGATGCGCGGCGAGATCAAGAAGCTGCACCAGCGGCTGCGCCGGACGATGGTCTACGTCACCCACGACCAGACCGAGGCCATGACCATGGCCGACAAGATTGTGGTGATGAACGGCGGAAAGATCGAGCAGGCGGGCGCGCCGCTCGAACTCTACAACGATCCCGCCAATCTCTTCGTTGCCGGCTTCATCGGTTCGCCGGAGATCAACCTCATCGAGGCGATCGCTGACGGCGAAACGGCATTGACCCGCGGCGGGGTCTCCTTGCCGCTTGGAAGACAGGTGCAGCCGGGTACGCGCGTTGTCTGCGGCATCCGCCCGCAACATATCACGCTTGGAGCAACGGGCGTGCCGGGCCGCATCAGCCTGGTCGAACCGACCGGCGAAGATCAGGAAATCGTCGTCGATATGGGCGGCGAGGATATTTCCGTCGTTGTCCACGGCGGCAAGCTGCTTTCGGCCGGCCAGGATGTGACGCTCACGATCGACGTCGACAAGGTTCTGCTCTTCGACAAGGAAACCGGGGAGCGTATTCGATGAGCGGGTTTGCCAAGCGACAGTTCGATCCCGCCGCCACGGGGCCGCTTGTCGGCACAAGGGTTCTGGATCTCTCACGCCTCGTCGCCGGCAACATGCTGTCGCTGCAGCTTGCCGATGCCGGTGCAGACGTCATCAAGATCGAGTCGCCGGCCGGCGATCCGCTGCGGGACTGGAAGGACGACGGCCACTCGCTCTACTGGAAGACCTATAGCCGCAACAAGCGCTCCGTCGTGCTCAACCTTCGGCAGGAGGCGGCCATGGCGGCGCTCTGGGCGCTGATCGAAACGGCGGACGTCTTCATCGAGAATTTTCGGCCGGGGACGCTGGAGCGCATGGGCCTCTCGCCGGAAGCGCTGCATGCTCGCAACCCCAACCTGATCATCGTGCGGATCTCTGGTTTCGGACAGACCGGCCCCTATGCGCAGTTCCCGGGCTTCGGCACGATCGTCGAAGGCATGAGCGGATTTGCCTACCGAACCGGCTTTCCCGACCGTGAACCGGTGCTGCCGCCGCTGGCGCTCGCCGACATGATCGCCGGTGTCTACGGAAGTTCGGCCACCGTGACGGCGCTGCTCGCGCGTGATCGCGGCTACGCAAAGGGGCAGGTGATCGACCTGTCGCTGCTGGAACCGATGTTCTCGGTGCTCGGACCGGAAGCCGCGATCTACCAGACGACCGGAAAGATCAAGGAGCGCGTGGGCAGCGCCTCCAACACAGCCGCGCCGCGCAACGTCTACCGGTGCCGCGACGGCAAATACGTGGCGCTGTCCGGTTCCACGCCGCAGGTCGCAAGGCGGATCTTCGAGATCATCGGCCGCGCCGACATGAACCAGGATCCGCGCTTTGCAACCAATTCGGAGCGCGTCAAGAACCGGGACCTCGTCGATGAAGCCGTTGGCGGCTGGTTTGCCGGGCACGACCACGACGAAGCGCTGAAGATCATGCGCGACGCCGGCGCGACGGTCGGGCCGATTTACAACATCGCAGATGTCGTTTCCGACCCGCATTTTACCGAGCGCGAGATCATCGTCGATGTAGAGGACGCGGACTTCGGCAGCCTGCCGATGCACAACATCGTGCCACGGCTTTCGGAGACGCCGGGTGCATGGCGGCGACCGGCACCAACGCTTGGGGAACATACGGCTGAGGTCCTCACAGAAGCCGGGTTGGATGCAAGCGCAATCGACTTCATTCTGAAGGGAGAGGCGGCATGAGACTGCGGTCTCTTCTCTACGTGCCCGCCTCGTCCGAACGCTTCATCGCCAAGGCGCACGAACGTGGCGCCGACGCCATCGTCCTCGACCTCGAGGATTCCGTCGCCGAAGGCGATAAGCAGGCGGCACGCGCTGGACTTGCACAGTCGGTCCCCATGGCCGGGCAAAGCGGCGCCAAGGTGTTCGTGCGGATCAATGCCGAACCGGAAATGCAGAAGGCGGATGCCGAGGCCGCTTGCCGCGCAGGCGCCTTCGGTCTTTTCATCGCCAAGACGCAATCGCCACAGCAGGTGTGCGATCTTGGCAAACACCTGGAAACGACCGAACGCGAACTCGGGCGCGAACCGCTCGTCTTCGTGGCGCTGTTGGAAGATGCCGGCGCGGTGGTAGACGCAAGACCAATTGCCGCCTGTCAGCGCGTGTTGGGCCTTGTGGCCGGTGGAGAGGATATTGCCACAAGCATGGGGGCCGAACCGCTCCCCGAGGTGTTGCGTCTGCCGAAGTTGCTCGTGCATCTCGCAGCCAAGGCGGAGGGCAAGCTGTCGCTCGGCACTCTGACGACCGTTGCGGACTATCAGCAGCGCGATGCCCTTGAAGCCGCCGCCCGCGAAGCAAGCCGCCATGGCTTTGATGGCGCAACCTGCATTCATCCCTCTGCTGTGCCGATCATGAATGCGGCATTTTCACCCAGCGAAGAAAAGGTTGCCTGGGCGCGCGCCGTGCTCGACGCCGCGGCGAGTGCAGCGGCCGAGGGCAGGGGCGCCTTCCTTGTCGGCGAGAGGATGGTGGATGCACCGATCATCGAGCGTGCCCGCCGCATTCTGCAGAAGATCGATTAGTCAAAGCCCGCGAAGACCCCGCATTCTTGCAAGGAGCCGCCGGTCTGGGTGTCACGCTACGCGGGACGTGGCGAAACACCCTACAGCGCCGCGCGTCTTATCAGACGCGCAAAGTTCGCTGTAGCACTTTGAATCGCTGCATGTTTTTGCCTTTAACCGGCTACGATCAAAGGAAACATGCAGTGGACGCCGTAACCTGAAATCACATGGCGTCCTTGCCCTTCATGGCATTCTCCATGTGGGTCTTGCATTTTGCCGTATCTTTCGCCGCCATTGCTTCCTTGGCCATGGCCAGTTCCTTCGTTGCCATGTCCTTCTTGGTGGCGTCGGTGATGGAGCCCACGTCCGTTTCCAGCTTTGTCATGCCCGCCTCATCGCACGTCATATCGGCCTGGGCCATGGCGGCGCCGGTGAAAGAAGTGGCCATGACGGCTGCAATTAGAAGTTTGTTGAACATCGCATCTGCCTCCTGTTTTGGGTGGTATTTCGCGCCCCAAACCAGCGGGCGGAAACTACGTTCCCTTGAAGGCGACAATTGCCGTCCGCGCGTTGGCTTTCAGCGGCTCGCGCGGAACCAAAGCGGCCTCCCAACGTTATGCGCTCGCAAGGGGAGGTGCAGGATGAAACACGCGGATATCCGAACAGTCGACAACCCCCAGGCCAGGCATATCTGGGATGTCGCCGATTATTGCCGGCGCACTGGCATTCACAAGACCGAAGAGCAGCGCCTGATCAAGGTGCTTGGCAGATACGCGACGAGTCATGAGCTTCAGATGAACATCGTGCGCGTTCAGACGCGCATACGCTGATAGCTCGAAAGAGGCGTTTCACGGAGTACCTCGGCCGGACCGCTCGTTTGCGCGGCTGCACGCTCTCATTCGCGAGGTCGTTTCAGCCCTTCGCAGCGTTGAGGTGGCTCAGTCTACAAACTCAACGATGACGCCAGGTTTGACCATCCCCGCCAATTCTTCCGCATCCCAGTTCGTCAAGCGAACGCATCCGTGCGATCCGGACTTGTCGATCATCGATGGTTCCGGCGTGCCGTGAATTCCGTAGGTTGGCTTTGACAGGTCGATCCAGACGCTGCCGACAGGGCCGTTCGGACCGCCGGGGAGGGTCAGTTTCTTCCGGTTGTCGCCCTGCTGGAAATTGATCTTCGGATTGTAAACATAGGGAGGCGTGCGAGCGACCCCCTTGACCTTATGCGTGCCGGAAGGCGACGGGGCCTCGCGGCTGCCGATCGTGGCTGGGTAGGCGGCGATTAGCGTCCCGTCGCCTGCGAAGGCCATGACTTGGCCGGAGCGTCGGTGCACTTCGATGCGTTTGACTGTCCCCTGCCTTGGGGCTCCAGGGACCATGACGGACACGCTGTTGCCGACCGAAAACGTCGAGGCCGCATTGAGCGCCTTGAGGAGATCGATGTCCATGTGAAAGCGCTCGGCCAGCTTCTCGGCGACGCTTGTATATCCGAGCTGATCCATTTTCGCCTGTTCGGAGTAGTCTTTGGGTATGGTAGCGACGAGCCCTTTGCTGTCTTCTTCGGAGATGACATAGGGCTGTACCGCCGGCGTCCGGTCCGAAAGTCGTTCAATGACATCCGGGTCCAATTTGCCGTCTGCGGGCAGACCTTGCATGGTCTCGAAGGCGGCAATCGCCTTGCGGACGTTCTCGCCGTCGTAGCCGTCTATTACGCCAGGCGACGCACCCGCGCGATCCAGAAGAACTTGAAGCCGAACGATGGTGGGGTCGGGTTCGTCAGTTGCTCCAGTCTTCGGCTCCAACGAAGTGGGCGCGATCGAAGCGTTGTTGATCGCATCTGGCTGAAGCGGCTGGGCCAGAGCCATAGCGGCGGGAAACAGCATCAACAGTGCTGTCGACAGGGTCATGTTTTTCATGACCATTCAATCAACTGGGCGCCGGATTTGTTCCCGCCCATCGAGATACCGCAGCCGGCCGGGATCATAGCTCGGAAAGCCGACACGCCGTTGATCGCGGCAACAGCCACTTTCCACACCGTCCCGATGGCCGGCGCGGAAGCGCTCTGCCCTCAAAAGGGATCGACCTTGCAGGTCTCGCGGATCTATCTATCGGGCGGAGCTAGTTGAGCACACGCATCGGCGCGCCGCGTCGGGGAAAGGACGTCGCCTCCGAACGCGATCGCTCCAGCAACATGGCGTTTTCAAACAGGGTACCCTCGTCGCAGATGCCGCCGCGAAGCTGATCTGTCAGATACCGAACCAGGCGCCCTGCACGCAGACTGTTCGCAGGGATGTTCTGCCACAGGCAGACCCGGTCGAATGTGCGCTGGAGCATTTCAAGCTCAGTTGCATTCCATTGGCCATTGAGATCATTGACTGCCCACTGCATTGAAACCTCCCTGGCGGCCGCGGTTCCCGGCGCATCTTCCAGTTGACGCTTTCACTTTCACGCGGGGGTATCGCTGATATTGGCTTCGCCCCGCGGACCTTCTTGAGGGAGACAGGCTTCAATCGCTCGGACTCCCTTGCAGTCATTCCCGGTCGTCGGCTCCGGGGCGACGACCGGCCGGTCAATCTATACCTCTTCATGGAATTACGCCAGTGACGATGGGTTGCCGGGAGTTCGGCAGCCGCAGCACATGTTTTGTGGCTATCGTAGTTAACTCTAAAAAAGGGGGCGGTTGACAAGGTCCGGTTCCGCGCGTCGTTCGATGCGGCGGGCGCTAAGTCGCGGCCCAGGTGCTTCAAGGTCTGCACGGTTGATCGAACAACATAGGAACGGATACGCATCACCGAGCAAGATCAACCAAAAGTCCCGGCGATCAGCCGGCACCAGTGTTCTCCGGCAATGCCGTTGAAAAAGCCTTGTCCGTCCCGGCAGGCCTGGACGATTGCCGGGTCACGGGAGTGGA
Source organism: Ensifer sp. Root278 (assembly GCF_001429285.1). Taxonomy (GTDB): domain Bacteria; phylum Pseudomonadota; class Alphaproteobacteria; order Rhizobiales; family Rhizobiaceae; genus Ensifer. Next base: position 801 of record NZ_LMJJ01000007.1, on the reverse strand, counting down.
GTACTGTTGAGTAAACATGGGCGAAGGCAATCCGACGCCCGAGCATGGCTTCCATAAGGACCGGCTGTGTCCGTCCCCTTAGGCCCGGAAGTCCGCGCTTGGAGGCATGATCGACAAGACAGTCGATGACCGGGCCGGCCTGGCCCGGCAGCGCCAAAACCTGCAGCACCCGTCCGATCGCACCCGCCCTGGCGTAATAGGCGAAAGCGCCAACGAGCGTGCCGGTGCGCGCCGCGACCAGAGCGTAGACGAGATCTCCCTGTTCGGGCTTTTGCTCCGCATCGCCGAGAATGTAGTCGAGCTGCCCTTCGGCCCATTCGCGAGATCTCCCTGTTCGGGCTTTTGCTCCGCATCGCCGAGAATGTAGTCGAGCTGCCCTTCGGCCCATTCGGGGCGCAGCGGAAACTGCGCGATGAAACGATCGACCACGGCGGCAAAGCCGTTGCGATCGGTTTCCTGTGTCGTGAAACCGGCCTGGCCGATGCTGGCGGCAGACACGGCGGACCAACGTTGTTCGCCCGGCGCCATCCGCTTGCGGTAGGCGCTGTCAATGGCCCGCGCGAAAGGTGCGGCAAGTCGCGCCGGCTTGATGCGGTTGGACGCAACACTCAGGCTGAAGGAAGCGGGCTGGATGACGCGCACCCAGTCGAGGCTGTATTGCGGCAGGACGACGCCCCGCAGCCGTGTCCACATCTGCATCGAAACGTCGCTTGCGGTTTCGCTGAAGGAAAGATCCTGTGGGCCGGCCAGAAAGGCCTTGAGGATGCGCGCTCCGGCCAGGGGGTCGCTCTCGCGATCCTC
>NZ_LMJJ01000006.1 GCF_001429285.1 Ensifer sp. Root278 | reverse complement strand
AGCAGGAACACCGGCGTATCCGGGGCGACCGCATTGATCTCGTCGATCGTCGGCAGCCGCTTTTCGGCGAACTGGTGTTCGGTAAAGCCGCCGACGACGCGCACCCATTGCGGCGCCGGGGTGATCGCCACCTGTCGCTTCAGCATCGCCATCGCATCGGCGAGCGAACGCACGCCGTCCCAGCGCAGTTCCATGTTGAAGTTGAGGCCGCCGCGCACGACGTGGGTGTGGTTGTCGTTGAGGCCCGGCAGCACGCGCTTGCCCTTGAGGTCGATCACCTGTGTGCCCGATCCGGCCAGCACCATGATCGTCCGCTCGTCGCCGACGGCCAGGAACTTTCCGTCCTTGATGGCAACGGCGCTTGCCGTCGGGTTGGCGCGGTCGAGCGTGGTGACAAGGCCGTTGTGCAGGATCAGGTCGGGCGTCATCGAGGTGTCTCCAGTCTGTTGGGCGTGTGTCGCGGTTGCCCTGCCCAAGGCTAGGGCGGCGGCGGTTGCACCGAGAAAATTGCGCCGTGTAGGCATTATACGGGTTTCCTATCTATGGAGTTGCTGCCCGGCGTCCAATACCTGCGCTTGACGTGGTCGCGGAGCCCAGAAGGAAAATGGCAGGATCGACATGCCGCCGCGCAGCAGATGACGGCGCCAATGTCAGGGGAAAGGAGCGGGTAAAAACCTGCGAAGGGGGGCGCCAAGCTGCCGGCAAGGTCACTCGATCAACGAACTGGCTGTCGAGTGGGCGGACGGCGCTAAGATAGGTGAGATCAGAAGGCTGCGGGACGGCGGCGTGGCTGCCAGGATCATCGGCTTCTCCCAGATCAGTTGCCGGTTGCGGGACTGTTTCTCCAATATTGCGTTTATTCCACTGCAGTTTCTTGTCGGGAATGTCTGCCTTTTGAAGATTCTCACGTTTAAGCAGCGAAATCTAACTCTGTGGACGTCCGGACGTTTTTCCCTGAACTTATCGCCGGTTGCGCCGCCAAGGTTGAGCCGGGGGCGGAGGCTTGTTCGTCGTGTTTATCTTACAAGGCGTCCGTTCCATGCAGCCAACGGTCGCTCCCGTTTGGCCGATTCAGGTGCGCCGGTCACGCCGGAAACGAGCGGGCGTGATGCCCGCTATCAGGGAAAAGCTTCTGGTCAGATGGCTTTGGTCGGCGAAGCCACAGCGAATGGCGATTTCGGCGATTGGCATATCCTGGAGCAGCAATTCCTTGGCGCGGGCGATGCGGTATTCGGTGAGCCAGCGTAGTGGTGTGCGGCCGAAGCTCGCCTTGAAGGCTTGTATAAAGTAGCTCCGAGACAGCTCGCAGCTTTTTGCGAGCACCATCATCGATAGGTTTCCGTCGAGCTGCGCGGCCAGGTACTCCAGCGCGCGCTTTTCCTGCCAGGGAGCCAGCGTGCCCTTGCGCTCGCCCGGAAAATACAGCCCGCCGTATTTCTGCACGAGATGTGTCATGATGGCGAGCGTGACTTGATCGATGAATAGCCGACTGGCCTGTTTTGGCCGCTCCAGCGCGGGCAGCAGCGCGTGGGCGAGGCCGAGAATGACGGTGTCGACTGTACCAGGAGGGCATTCGAAGCCCATGAGGTCGGGCCGCCCGATTTCGGTGGCGAAGTCGCGCACATGCCGAAAGGGAATCCGGAAGCGCACGTTGTCGAAGGGCGATAGATGATGGCAGCGCCATTCCTCGCGCAGGTCCGTGATGGCAAGCGCCCCCTCGGGGTGGCCGCCTTCGAAAATCAGCGACTTACCACGCCAAAGCCGATGTAACCGAAAGTCGCGCAATTGCGTGATAATGCTAAAGGCGTCCTCGCGCACGTTGGCCGGGCTTGGTGCCAAGTCTTCCCGATCGGACTTCAATCGCATTATGGAGATGGGAGACGCATCGACGATCGATCGGCGTATGGCGTCCGGCTCCTGGGTCTTTTCTGGGGCGGACTCCCTGTACATCGTGCACTCCCAACTAACTGGCGAACGAAAGATTGCCCAACTCTCTCGTTGAAGCAATTGGACTAATGGAGGCCTCGTCGCCGCCAAACTGAAGGCGTAACGCCAGTTTCACTGACAAATACCCTCTCAAAATGTCCGAGGTCGTCGAAATCGCACGCATGCGCAATGTCCTCCAGCGAGAGGGCATGGTCGGCAAGGTGTGATTTCGCCCTGCCGATCTGCGCGGCGATTGGCCGTAGCGTGGTTCCGGGTTCTTCCCGCATAAGAGCCCCTTGCGCCTTGCCAACGCTTTCCTCGATCGGCTCGCCATACCGGTGCAGGAGGTGGGCGCAGATGGCGACCGCTACGGGTCGCAGGGGCGCCGGCGCCGTTCCGGTGCCGGCAAAAAATGCAAGCAGCGCGGTACCGAGATTGCGAAGCACTGAATCCGGTTCGCCGCGACGGCAGATCAGGCGTCGTCGTCCGATTTCCGGCGATAGTTCCGCAGTCTCGTTGAAAAGGGCCTTGGGCAGCACAAAGGCGAGCGAGCGCAGCCGACTGTTGAGGCGAATGCCCGCCCCGTCCGCGAGATCCACGAGGCAGATCGTACCGCGCGCGAAGTGGCGAACCTCAGTACAGGAGCCATCCGCCCGAATGTCGGCGTGTTCGGCGTCCTCCAGGTAGAGCATGAGGAAATAGGACTGGGAGGCAGGGAGCCGAACGTCGTTTGCCTCATCGGCCCTGGGTTCGCGGCAAATGCTGGTCACGGAAAAGGTCGCGGCGCGGATTGGAACAGTGCTCAAGCATGGGGCCTCTGGCGTCCCGAAGCAGACGCCTACGCATGCCATGTCTTTGCTATCGAAGTTCAACGACAATCCCTGGGCGATATCTGAGGAATGACCTTGTAAATGCAGGTTCTGCCCCTCGACTGTATTCCAGGCTGTGCCAAGGTGCAACGCGAAGACCCATCGAACTCGCGTTCAACGGGAATTGTCGAGATCACCTCTTCTACGTCCGCAGTTTGCCTGCCAGGAACGAGACGAAGCGTCGGACCTTGACCGCGATATGGCGGTTGGCCGGATAGACCGCCTGCAGCTGTAACGTACTGATATGCCAATCGGGGAGAAGCTGTACCAACCGGCCCTGCCTGAGGTCTTCGCCAACGATAAAGTCGGGCAGGAGGACGATACCGACTCCCAGCAAGGCGGCGTCACGAAGACCAAGGCTGTGATTTAGTTCCAGCCGCGGCACGATCGGAATGCGGAACTCCTCATCGTTCCTCCTGAACGGCCAGATCCGCCCCCACCGCAATTCGGCGAAGTGGAGGCAGAAGTGGTTTGCCAGGTCGTGCGGCGTCTTCGGTGCGCCGTGTTCGGCCAGATAGGCGGGTGACGCGGAAATCACGAGGGACGATGTCGCCAGCTGCCGAGTGATGAGATTGATGTCGACTTCGAGGCGCCCTCGAATTGCAAGGTCGAAGCCATCCTCGACCAGGTTTACGGCCCGATGCGACAGGTCCAGTTCGATGGACACGGCCGGGTTGAGCTTCAGGAACTCCGAAACTGCCGGCACGATCACCAGATGCCCGAGATCGGGCGGCGCCGACACCCGCAATCGTCCGACGGCTTCCTTCTGGAACGAGGTCGCCGTCCGCTCCGCCTCCCTTATCTGCGGAAGGATACCCGAAAGGGCTTCGCGGTAAGCGGCGCCCGCCTCGGTAAGAACGACCTTGCGTGTCGATCTCTGAAAGAGGCGGATGCCGAGGCGATCCTCGAGCTGCCTGACCTGGGCTCCCACCGTCGCGCGCGACATGGCCAGTTCGTCCGCAGCCTTGGTAAAGCTGAGATGGGTGGAAACCGTCAGAAAGGCGGCAATCCCGTCAAGCGGATCGAGCGATTTCATGAGCGCGATTATCCGTTCAATGATGTCAAGTCATCGCTCTTATCATGAGACGAAGCACAAAGTAATCGATGGGTGTCCTCAAGCAGAAGGAGACCCGACATGAAGACATTCACTTACGCGGCGGTATCACCGCCGGGACATGGAATGCCGGCAGCGGCGTTCGGCAAACACGTGATACGGATGATGGCCGACAATACAGGCGGTGCGCTGGGCATGCTCGAGGCCATCGTGCCGCCCGGGGAGGGCCCGCCGCTTCATGTGCACGAGCGCGAGGATGAGTTCTTCCGTGTCCTGTCCGGTTGCTTCGGTTTCTGGTGTGGTAGCGATTATGTCGAGCTCGCCGAGGGAGGCTGCATCGCGCTGCCGCGCGGCGTGCCGCATCGCTTCCGGAACATCGGGGAGACGGAAGGCTGCCTCATGGTCGTCGTGACGCCGGGCGGGTTCGAGAACTTCTTTCCGATCATCGACCTCTGCAAGCCCGAAACGCCCGAGGAGATCGCCTCCATCGCAGCGGATTTCGGCCTGACTTTCCTGCCTGAAGGCAGGCGCAAGGTCGCCTGATCCGGCGGCAGACCGCCCCAAACACAGTGCCGAGAAAACTCGACAACGGTCCATCGAAAGGAGACCGAAGGATGACACACGCGCCTTCACACGAAATCGGAATGAGCCTGACCGCCGGCCAGTTGGACGCCTATCTCGCAAGGATCCGGGTCGACCGGCCAATTTCTCTCGACCTTCAAGGCCTGTCGAAACTTCACCGCGCTCACCTCATGACCTTCACCTGGGAGGCGCTGGATGCCTTCATGGGATGGCCGTGCTCGATCTCCCCGGCATCCGCCTTCGCGAAGATGGTGGAGGGCAGGCGCGGCGGCTGGTGTTACGAGATGAACGGTCTCTTCGGCGCAGCACTTGACGCGCTCGGTTTCCGGGTAACCCGTCTTTGCGGCGCCGTCGACCGCAAAAAACTGGGCAATATCGCCATCGGCAATCATCTGACCCTGCGGGTTAATCTCGACCGCCCCTATCTTGCCGAGGTCGGCGTGGCCGACGCCATCGTCGAACCCGTGCCGATTGCTGTCGGACCGTTCAGCCAGCGCGGTTTCGATTTTTCGATCATGCCGGCGGAGGACGGCTGGTTGCGCTTCAACAACCATGTACACGGCATCGCACACAGCTTCGATTTCCGTGCCGATTACAGCTGCGAGGCCGCCATGGCCGCCACGCATTCGTGGCTGATGCGGGACCCCGGGTCGCCATTCACAAACGCGCTTGCAGTGCTGCGTCATACCGCGGACGGTTATGTCGCCCTACAGAATGATCGCTTGCGCACGGTCACGCCGGGCAGCGTTCGCGAACATCGCATCACAAGCGCGGACCATCTCGCGGACACGTTTGAGACCGTTTTCGACCTTGAGATTCCCAGGCCCGAGCGGATCTGGGACAAGGTCCAGGCGATTGGCCGCGACAAGGCGGCCTGAAGGCGCGGCACCAATATTCTGGGGTTCGAAGAAACGTCTATCCTTCGCGCAGTCTAGCGAACATTGCCGCGCATTCGCAGGAGCATCGGCACGACCTCGGCAGATCGAGTGGGCTGTTCCATCTCATCGGCGGGCTTGCCGCCGGTGTCCTGGCCGATCGCCGCACTGCCCATACGCTCGACCTCGGACCAAGCCGGCGACGGCGTGATCATTCGGAGTAATTCCGGAGGCAGACCGTCGCCGCGCTGAGCGGCGATGGAATGCAGACCTCGCAGCAATGTCATCATGGCTGGTCCCTCCGTTGTGATTTGAAGGGCCTCTTCAGACCGCGTTGATGTTCCTCAGCGTCGTGGAAGAGCCCCGGAGTGCCGCGCGCGCGTTTTCACGCTGACGGCGGGCGGCGGCCATTTGCAGTTACATTGGGCTTGCCAACGAACGATACGGCTGCCGCTCGGGCACACGCGCTCCGAAAATTGCTTTCAAATCGAAATTAGCAGTTCCTCGGAACGAGACGCTGACGATCAGTATTTCGATTTGAAAGCAAGGACCGGAGAGTGGCGCAACGCATCAGCTTCTAAACTCGTTTCACAACGAGTAAGACGATGCGTGAAACTATTCGATTTGCATGGGGCGCCAGTTCCCTTGGCGACTTTGTTGTCGCCATGTCGAACAAGGGGATTGTGGCGCTTGAATTCAGCTCGATGCGCACCGCGATGGAGGATGCGTTGAGTATCCGCTTTCCCGAACCCGAGCTTGAACGCGCCCAGCAGGAACTTGCCGACGTGATCGAAACCGTGGCCGGCGCGATCGACGATCCGGCCAAGGTTTACGATCTGCCACTCGATCTGCGCGGGACGTTGTATGAGGTCCAGGTCTGGCTCATGTTGCGGGAAATTCCTGCTGGCCAGACCACGAATTATGGGGCGCTCGCAGCCAAGCTCGGTTCGCGTGATCCGCGGGACGCAACAGCTGCGATCGCCAACAACCCGATCGCCGTGATCGTGCCGTGCCATCGCGTCATCAAGAAGGATGGCTCGATTTCCGGTTATCGATGGGGTGTCCGCCGCAAGCGTGCTCTGCTGGCACGCGAGCAGCGCGCCACGGAGGAATGAGATGTCGGATGCTCGTTCCGCAGTCTCGCCGTGCGGGCATATCGCCGAGCCGCTGCAGGTCATCAGGCTGTCGATCGATTCCGTAGATGCCGCCCGTCGGCAATTCCCAGGCTACAGGTTGACGCGGCTGGTGGGGGCGCGGCTTGAGCTGGATGAAAAAGACGTCGAAAGGCTCTGTGACCTGCTCGGGGTCGATCTCCTGCGACCCGTGGAGGGCGCGTCGAAGCCGTTCGATCATCATTTGCGCCATGTGATCGCTCTCTACGAGCTTAGCGCTCTGTTTCGCAATGACGGGCACGCGCCCTACCATCATGCGATCCGGCCGACCGGCTACGACTATCACCGAGACGAGGTGGATCCGCACGGCATGGAGCTATGGCAGGCCGACTATCGCGCGATGCCGGATGTCAGGCAAATGATGGCCGCTTCGATCCTATGGCTCTATCGGGCAGGGAAAGACACTGTCTGGCTGCGGCGGGTGCCTTGCATCTGGCACGCTCTCGGCTCTACGCGCTTTATCCTGGGTGGTAGTTGCGGCAGTCCGCTCGGGCTGCAGGCCAGGGGCGCCGGAAGGCCAGCCGGCGCTGAGAAACCGCGGCGCCGGCATCGCGCGCTCATCGGGCGTCGTGAAAAATGATCCCAACGGTGTGGCGCATGCCGGATCGGACGCGGCTGACACCGTGGCGCAGGTTCACGCGGTAGTTTCCCTTCGTCCCCTGGACCGGACGATTGTGGACGGCGAAAGCGACGGCGTCGCCCTGTCTGAGCGGCACGACCTCGACGCGGCTTTGCATGCGCGGCCGCTGTTCGGTCAGTGCAAATTCGCCACCTGTGAAATCGCGGCCCGGCCCGGAGAGCAGGATCGCCACCTGGATCGGGAATGCGAGGTCGCCGTAAAGGTCCTGGTGAAGGCAGTTGAAGTCGCCGGCAACATATTGCAGCAGCAGCGGCGTCGGCCGGGTCTGGCCGGCATCGTGGCATTGCTTGAGGAACGCGGCATGCTCGCCTGGAAACCTCTGGTCCAATCCCATCCGTTCGTTCCACACGTTGGCGACACCGGCAAGGCGCGGGTAGAGCGCCGTGCGGATACCGCCGATGAGATCGGGCAGCGGATATTTGAAATAGCGATACTCGCCCCTTCCGAAGCCGTGCCGCGCCATGATGATATGGCTGCGGAAATGGCTTTCGTCGGCGTAGAGCGACGCGACGCTGCTGCATTCCTCGGGCGTGAGAAGCTGGGGAAGGACAGCGCAGCCGAAGCCGTCGAGCTCGCCGGCGAGCGCCTTCCAATCATAGGCAGCAATCCGTGCCGCCGCGGACGCATCCGCAGAGGCCGGTACCATGTTGATCGCAGTCTTGTTCATAGCGTGGCTTCCTTCTCTATGAGGGTGCGTTTGCGCTCAAGGCCCCAGCGATAGCCGGCGAGGTCGCCGTCGGTGCGCACGACCCGGTGGCACGGAATGGCGAGCGCAATGGGGTTGGCGGCGCAGGCGCCGGCGACAGCGCGCGGGTTCGCGAACGGGCCAATCCACCTGGCGAGTTCCATGTAGCTCACCGTCCGGCCGACGGCGATGGCCTTCAGCTTTTCCCAGACGCGGCGCTGAAACGGCGTGCCGCGCATGTCGAGCGTCAGCTGAAGGCCGCCGGATGGCTTGGCGATGTAGCGCAGGACTTTCGCAACGTCGTTCTTCACCACGGCCTCGCTCGCCACGAGCGTGGACTTCGGGAAGCGATTGGCAAGGTCCGCCGTCAACTCTTCGGCGCTGTCGCCGAGCAGGATCGAGCATACGCCCTTGGCGCTGCGCGCGACCAGCACCTTGCTGAGTTCGCAATCGGCGACTGCGTAGGAGAGAACACCGGCGGTCGTCGAAGGGGAATGCTGCAGTGATTGCGGCCGCAGCGCGTCAGTCTTGATCATGAGGTTCATCGTCGTAGCTCCTTGTTCTGTCCTCACGATCGAGACTACGTTTTTGGTCGCGCCGCCAAACTCCGATCCTTGCTTTCAAATCAGAAAGCTATAACGCTCCCCGGAAGGTGAGATTGATGCGCATCCGTCCGACAGTCTCATGGACGCCATCCTTCAATTCGGGCACGCCGTGATAGAAGAGCCGCGACGGGCCGCCCCAGACCGCCACGTCGCCATGCCGCAGCGCATACTTCTTCACAGGATCATTCCGCTTCAGGCCTCCGAACTGGAAGGTGGCTGGCAGGCCGAGCGAGACGGACACGATCGGATTGGCGAAGTCGCGTTCGTTTCTGTCCTGGTGCAGCGAAAGGCGGGCGCCCGGCTCGTAGCGGTTGATCAGGCAGGCGTCAGGGCGGAAGTCCGGATAGCCCGCCCGTGTCGCCGCCTCCACAGCCAGATCGAGGAAGCATTCCGGCATGGCCGGCCAGGGACGGTCTGTTTCCGGATCGTCGCGATCGTATCGATAGCCGGTACGATCCGTGACCCAGCCGGCGGTGCCGCAATTCGTCATCGCCACCGACATGGTGAAGCCGCCCGGTGTGACCATATGTCGGAATGGCGACTGGCTGGTGATGTGGCCGAGCGCGGCGAGCAGATCCTTTTCAAAGGGAAGTGCTGCGCCGCGAAGCAGCATGGCACCTTCCGCCATGATCTCGGTTGCGGGATCGGCTGGGGCAAGCATGTCAAACAGATCGGGCATCTTCGGGCCTATTGCGTATCGTGTTGATCGACGGGTGAAAGACGGGCGGGTAGCCCGCAAGGAGCACCATGACCGTTGATGGTGGTGTCAGGAGCCAATCGGCGTCGTTGAGGATTTCGGGCCTGTCGTAGCCGTCATTGGCCCAGCGATACGCGAGGCCGGCGCGCAGCGTGTAAGCCTCATCCGCTGCCACGACGACCGCGCCGTCGGGCAGGTCGGTCACCGGAAGCGTGATCGGATGCAAGCGCTTGCGGCGGTGATCGAGGCGCTCGGCATGCAGGACGGAATCCATATGCGTGGCCGAAGGAGGCGCCTCTTTCTTCGCCGACGCCCAGCAGGCCCGGAAGCGTTCCGCGGCCTCGCGCCGGCAGAGGAAGCAGGGACGATGTCCGGCGGCGAGCGCAACGGCCTCGTCGAGGAAAAACAACTCCGTCCAGCTCCGGCGCGCCATCACGTCCCGGCGCCACCCCTTGAACGCGCAAGCGCATATGAGCCAGGTTTTTGTCGCCCAGCGCCTGGCCAGCAATGTCTTCGTTGCCGGATCGTGGATGATGCCGCGATTGCCGGTAAACAGCCCGCGCTGAGAAATGGCGACGATATCACCGAAGGGCGTGACGCGGTTTTGAAGGGGCATGGTGTACTTCCCGGAGCCGTATTTACTTCAAAACGTTTCCGCGCTCGCGCGGGATGCGCCACAGATACCAGGCTGCGACCGTGCGATGGGGCGACCAGAGCTTGGAGATCTCGCGCAGCTGTTTCGGCTTCGGTTGCTCAGGCAGCGATTTCAGGACGCGGTAGCCTTCGCGGACACCGAAGTCATCGACGGGCAGGATATCCATCCGCTCCAGAGAATACATCAGCAGCATTTCGACCGTCCAACGGCCGATGCCCTTGATACCGACCATTCGGTCGATCAGCGCCTCGTCGTCCATCGTCGCGGTGATGTTGTGGGTGGGGATCAGGCCATCCAACGTTCCTTGGGCGATTGCCTTGATGGTGGCGATCTTGCTGGTCGAGAAGCCGCAGGTCCGAAGCTGGTCGAACTCGGCCGCGATGAGGTCTTCCGGGCTCGGAAAATCGCGGTCATCGAAGAGCCCCTTGAGGCGTCCAATGATGGCATCGCCAGCTTTGGCCGTCAGCTGCTGGTAGGCAATCGCGCGAACGAGCGCCTCGTATGGTTCGCGGGCGGCTTTGGGGTCGTGCCGGCAAGGGCCGACCAGCTCGATCAATCTGGCCCAGTCGTCGTCATGACTGGAGAGGAAGGCAACAGATTCATCGTAGTGGGAGAGCAAATTCATAAGGACGCCTTGCATTCGTCGGCAACCGCGAAGCGCGGCCGGTTGCAGGTGGTCAGGATGTGGCCGCGGCGGAGCGGCGGTTGTGGCCGTGACGTCATGCGGTCTGAGACGCTTCCCGATCGAGCAGGGCGCGCTTGCGGTCGACGCCCCAGGCATAACCGGAGAGCGCGCCGTCGTTACGCACGACGCGGTGGCAGGGGATGGCGACCGCGATAGTGTTTGCGGCGCATGCTCCGGCGACTGCCCGCGTGGCACTCGGCGAGCCGATACGTCGGGCGATTTCAGAATAGGACACACGCGCGCCGACAGGGATCTCCTGCAGGATCTGCCATACCCGGCGTTGGAACGCCGTGCCGCGGACGTCGAGCGGCAGATCGAGGCCGACGGTGGGGTTTTCGACGAAGCCACAAACGCGGGCGATCAGAGCCTCGTATTCGCGGTCCATGCCGATTAGGCGCGCCTTCGGAAAACGATCCTGAAGATCGCGAACCAGTTCGTCCGGATCGTCGCCGAGTAGGATCGAGGCGACGCCTTTCGTGCTGGAAGCCACAAGGATTGCGCCGAGATAGGACTGGCCGATCGCAAACTTGATCTCCTCGTTGGCGCCGCCTTCACGATACTGTGTCGGCGTCATGCCGAGCATACCGGTCGACTTTTCGTAGAAGCGGCCGCTGGAATTGAAGCCGGCGTCATACATCGCCTCGGTGACGCTCGTGCCGGTATCGAGGCCCTCACGCACTTTCTTCGCGCGGTGGCCGGTGGCATAGGCCTTCGGGGTCAGCCCCGTCGACGTCTTGAACATACGATGGAAATAGCTCGGACTGCGGTCCACAGTAGCCGCCAACTCTTCCAGCGACGGTTCCTCCTCGCTCTCTTCGATGATGCGGCAGGCCTTGGCGATTAGGGCGGCATTCTCGCATTCGAGCGAAGGGCCATCGGGGTTGCAACGTCGGCACGGACGAAACCCGGTTGTCCGTGCGCTTTCGAGCGTATCGTGCAGCGCGACGTTCTTCGGATTTGCCGTGCGTGACGGGCAGGAGGGCCGGCAATAGATGCCGGTCGTCGAAACGGAATACCAAAACTGACCGTCGGCAGACTTGTCGCGCGCTACGATCCGCGCCCAGCGGGGATCGTCCCCCACGGAAGGAGGTGAGCTGTAAAGGGTTGGTGCGGGCCGGATGTTCATGTCCATGGTCTTCTACTCGGATTTGTTCTGGCTCGATCGTGCCTCCGATCCGCGCTGGTCACACTCCGATCCTTGCTCTCGAATCGAACAAAACCCACCCGAAACTTGCGCGGGCGATCGATAGGGCGTCGGGTTTCCGGCGTACCTCCAGTGCACGGGCACTCAGTGCGAAAAGCGTTTTGATCCCATGTTGAAACACCACTTTTGGTTCGGCCAGACTACATGCGCGGCATTGAGCGGGGTGGTGAAACATGCAATTGAGGCTCGCACAGGGAGCTGTGCGAGCCTCAATTCTCTTGGCCAAGATGCGCAGCTCACGCGAACTGGCGCTATGTGGTTTTCGATCAGGCTTTCTGGATCAGCCCGAGCTGCATCATTGCGGTCAGGCCGTCGTCGAGACCATGCTCTTCGACGATCATGCCGTCGACCACCTTCAGCACGGTCTTGCCGGTAAAGTGCATCTTGCGGCCGGTCGCCGCCGGTACGCCGCCGAGCAGGAAATCGTCGAAAGCCGGACCCGTGTGGGTGCCGCCGCCTTCCCACTGGCCGACCACATAGTCGCCCTCGGCAATCAAGTCAGCTGTGCCCCAGAAGTTGAGGTCGGGGAACGCGGCGCGGAAGTCGGTCATGAACGCCTTGATGTCTTCGCGGCCGCGGCGCGGTTCGTGCAGGGAATATTGCAGGAGCATATCGGGCGCCGCGACCTCATCGATAACAGCAAGATTGACGTCCTTGCCCCAGAATTCGGTGAACCAGCGAACGACGACTGCCTTGTTGTCTTCTTCTTTGCTCATGGAAATATCCTCATTTCAAAATCGGGCGACCATCGAAACCGCTCGATGACCTGATCAAAGGGATATGTGAGCTTGCCGGGCGCCAAACTCCGGTTCTTATCTTCGAATTGGAAACGGCGCGCGAGGTGAGCGCTGGCGGTTACCGCATGGGTGAAATGGCTGCCGTTCCCGGGTGGCCTAGGCGCAGCACTCCGCGACGGTCGAAGGGCCGCAGCACCGCTTTTCATTGGACGCGTGTTCAGCCAGCCATCGGTCTCGAGGCTTGCAGCTCGCGGGGCGGGGCGTCAACGTAACGTGGAGAGCACCGTCTTCCGCGACAGGATCGTTTGCGCAGAACAACTGCATCGGGCGGACTCCATCGCTCACTTCGAAGGTCAGCTTGGCCGAACCGTCAAGACGAACGTGCTCGGAAACTTTGCAAACAATGGCCGAAAATTTTCCGGCCGTCATATGGGTCCGCTCGCCCTCTTCGATATCCCACAACTGCACGAAGATTTCAGACCAGGCCTCCGGATTAGCGCCGCAATCGAGCGCGGAGAACTGGCCAACCTTGACCTCAGTCACATGGTAGCCGGGCTTTACGGGCTTTCCGTCGTAGGCGAACACCAGTGGGAGGTCCGCGGCGTCAGCGATCCTTTCAAGCAACTCTCCGAGCGAGATGTCAGATTTGTTGGAATGGCTATTGTCGATCTTGCTCATTTGCGTCTATCCTCGATTTCAATAGTTCAAGGATTATTGAAATATGGATGATCGTCAAGCCCTCGCGTCCTTTGCGGCACTTTCTCAGGAGACCCGGCTCGCCATCGTAAGAACGCTGGTCGTCGCCGGCCCTGAGGGCCTGGCCGCAGGCGCGATTGCGGAGCGCATGGGCGTTTCTCCATCGAACGTCTCGTTTCACCTCAAGGAACTCGAACGCTCCGGCCTCATCTCCCAGCGCCGCGAGTCGCGTTCGATTGTCTACAGCGCAAGTTATGACACGCTGGCTGACCTGGTGACGTTCATGACGGAGGACTGCTGCGCAGGACATCCCGAAATCCGCGGCTCGGTCGAGCGATCCGCTCGTTGCTGCCCAAGCGAAGCGTAGAGCGCCGAGGAATCCGTCATTGCATACGAACAAGGTTCCTGCGGGCATCGTCTCCGCTCTCGGTGTCACGCAGATTATTGGCTACGGCACTCTCTATTATGCCTTCAGCATCCTGGCGCCAGGAATGGCCAAGGACCTGGGCATCAGCCTGGAACGTGTCTTCGCCGTCTTCTCGGTCTCGCTGTTCATTGGAGGTCTTTCCGCTCCGTTCATCGGCAGACATATGGACAAGGTCGGCGCGGCGACGGTGATGACGGTTGGTTCGACCCTTGCGGCGTTCACCCTGGCGCTTTGCGCGTGGTCGCCGTCCGTAGCGCTCTTTGCCCTTACAATCATCCTGCTGGAGGTGTCCTCCGGCATGGTCCAGTACCAGGCAGCCTTCGCGACGCTGGTCGAGAGCGAACCCCGTTCAGCCTCCCGCAGCATCACCTATCTCACACTGATCGGCGGCTTTGCTTCGACCATCTTCTGGCCGATCGCCGCGACACTGATCAGGTACCTGTCCTGGCGGGAAATCTATCTGCTGTTCGCGGCGCTCAATCTTCTCATCTGCATGCCACTTCACTACTGGATCATGCGTGCCGGAAGGGTCGGCTCCAAACTGGATGAGACAAGAACCCACGAAATCGTCGTCGGCGCACTTGAGCCGCGAGCGCGCCGCCGCGGGATGTTGCTGGTCTCCATTGCCTTCTCGCTTTCGGGGTTCACTCTCGCGGCAATCCTCGCCCACATGGTGCCGATGCTGGGCGCGATGGGACTCGGCAGTGCGGCGGTCGTGATCGGATCGCTGTTCGGCCCGGCACAGGTCATGAGCCGCCTGATCAACATGGCCTTCGGAAAGGGCCTGTCGCCGCCCGCGCTTGCGATCGTTTCTGCGACCCTTATGGTCCTCGGCGTCCTCATACTCGGAGTCTCGGGCAACTGGTTGCCTGGCGCGGTGGCATTTGCCGTCTGTCTTGGCCTTGGGTCCGGGATCAACAGCATCGCTCAAGGGAGCCTGCCACTCTATCTGTTCGGCTCCGCAGGCTACGGAGCGATTACAGGAAAGATGGCTGCGGCCAGACTGGCGGTGGGGGCCGCCGCCCCCTTCGCGTTCGCCACGGCGATGGAGAATCTCGGCATCGCCACGGCGCTGTTCGTCAATGCCATGCTTGGTACACTCGGGATCGCTGCATTCATCGCAGTGGCTGTCTCTACGCGCAGCCCCACGAAGGCTGGGTGACTAAATCGACCTCAACGACACCCGCTTTTCAAGTTCGGCAGCGTGTTCCTTCCGCTCGCTGTAGCGGTCGGTCAGGTAGGCGGAAGCGTCCCTCGTCAGCAGCGTGAACTTGACCAGTTCCTCGCACACGTCCACGACGCGGTCGTAGTAGGAGGACGGCTTCATTCTGCCGTCGGCGTCAAACTCCTGGTAGGCCTTGGCGACGGACGACTGGTTCGGGATCGTGATCATCCGCATCCAACGGCCGAGCACGCGCATCTGGTTCAGAGCGTTGAAGGACTGGCTGCCACCAGAGACTTCCATGATCGCCAGTGTCTTTCCCTGCGTCGGTCGAATTGATCCGAGCGACAGGGGAATCCAGTCGATCTGGGCCTTCATGATGCCCGTCATCGCGCCATGGCGCTCGGGGCTGACCCAGACCTGGCCTTCCGACCATTGCGACAGCTCGCGCAGTTCCTGCACTTTCGGATGGCTGGCCGGAGCCGCGTCGGGAAGCGGTAACCCTCTTGGATCGAACATGCGCACCTCGCACCCCAAACGCTCGAGAAGTCGTCTGGCTTCGTGCGCGAGCAGCCGGCTGTACGAAACCTCCCTGAGCGAGCCGTAGAGGATCAGGATACGCGGCTTGTGCGTCGAAAAGGCGGGACGCAACGCGTCGAGGTCAGGCTGACGAAGATGCGGCTCCTGCAAGGCAGGGAAGGTCTCAGACAATGCGCTTTCCCTCTTGATCGAGGACCTGCTCGCCGTCTTCCTTGAAGAAGGCTCCCTTGAAGGCATCCGGCAGGATGTCGAGCACGACCTCCGAGGGGCGCGCGAGCCTTGTGCCGAGCGGCGAGACGACGAGCGGCCGGTTGATGAGGATCGGGTCCTTGAGCATGGCATCGAGCAACTGGTCGTCCGTCAGCTTCGGATCGTCGAGACCCAGCTCCACGTAAGGCGTCCCTTTCTCGCGGATCGCCTGGCGGACGGTCAGTCCGGCGTCGGAGATCATCCTTGCCAGTTCCTCGCGCGAAGGCGGAGACTGGAGATAATCGATGACCGTCGGTTCGATCCCGGCTGCGCGGATCATCTCCAGTGTGTTGCGGGACGTGCCGCAGGCCGGGTTATGATAGATGGTGACGTCCATTGTCATGTCCTTTCGGTAATGGTGTTCCGGGAGACGGCGGGTGCTGCCTCGTACCAGCCCTTGGTGCGGTTCACGGCCCAGACGACCGTGAGCATCACGGGAACCTCGATGAGCACGCCGACGACCGTCGCCAGCGCTGCGCCGGACTGGAAGCCGAACAGGCTGATTGCGGCCGCAACCGCGAGTTCGAAGAAATTGCTGGCCCCGATCAGTGCCGAAGGTCCGGCGACGCAATGGCGCTCGCCCGAGATCCGGTTCAAGACGTAGGCCAGCCCCGAGTTGAAATAGACCTGGATGAGGATGGGGACGGCCAGCAGGGCGATGATCGTCGGCTGCGCGATGATCTGCTCGCCCTGGAAGCCGAAGAGGAGGACGAGCGTTGCCAGCAGCGCGACAAGCGAAAGCGGCTGCAGCTTCGCCAGCATGACGTCCAGCGCCCTGGTCGTGCCGTCAGCGGTCAGACGGCCTCTCAGGACCTGCGCGATGATGACCGGGACCACGATATAGAGCACGACCGATAGAACGAGCGTGTCCCACGGTACGGTGATGGCCGACAGCCCGAGCAGGAGACCGACGATCGGCGCGAAGGCGACAACCATGATCGCATCGTTGAGCGCGACCTGGGAAAGCGTGAACAGCGGCTCGCCGCGCGTCAGATTGCTCCAGACGAACACCATCGCGGTACAGGGCGCGGCCGCAAGGATGATCAGACCTGCGATGTAGGAGTCGATCTGGTCGGCGGGCAGATAGGGACGGAACAGCCATCCGATAAACAGCCATCCCAGCAGCGCCATGGAGAACGGCTTTACCGCCCAGTTGATGAACAGGGTCACGCCGATTCCGCGCCAATAGCTGCTCACCTGTGCCAGCGAGCGGAAGTCGATCTTGATGAGCATCGGGATGATCATCAGCCAGATCAGGATGGCGACGGGCAAATTCACCTTGGCGATCTCCGCCGCGCCAATGGCCTGGAAAACACCGGGCATCAGATGGCCGAGGGCGACGCCGACGACGATGCAGAGAAAGACCCAGATGGTCAGGTAGCGTTCAAACGTCGACATTGGCGGACTTTCCCTGGCTTGCCGCCGAACCTTCCATCGCGCCGATCTGGCCGAGCTTCGTTTCGAGCGCCAGGTGATCGAAGGATGCCAGCGGGAGGCTGACGAACACCATGATCCGGTTCTTCAGGAAGCGGGCGGCTTGCGCGAAGGCGCGCTGGATTTCGACCTCCGTGCCAACAACGGCGGCCGGGTCTTCGACACCCCAATGCGCGGTCATCGGATGTCCGATCCATACCGGACAGGCTTCGCCGTGTGCGCTGTCGCAGACGGTGAAGATAAAGTCCATTTCGGGCGCACCAGGCTCGGCAAAGACGTCCCAACTCTTGGAGGAGAAGCCAGTCGCCGGATAACCAAGTGCTTGCAGTTCCTTCAGCGCATGCGGATTGATCTCGCCTTTGGGCTGGCTGCCCGCGGAGAATGCCCTGAACCGTCCGCCGCCCTCTTTGTTGAGGATGGATTCGGCGAGAATGGAACGTGCGGAATTGCCCGTGCACAGGAAAAGCACGTTGTAGGTCTTGTCGGTCATGGTCGTTGTCCGTGGTTAGGTCGGAGGATTGCTGAGTTTCATGATCGTGGCCGATGCCGGGCAAATGCCCGAAAGCTGACGGGTTGCGAGAACGGCGGGCGGCGCATCGGCTCGCTCGACCGCAACGAAACCGAGGCTTTCGAAGAACGGCGCGGCGGTCGTCGTAGCCAGGAAGACTGCCGAGCTTTCTTTGACGGCTTTCAGGGTTTCCCTGGCCAGCGATTTGCCGAATGACTTGCCACGATGCTCGGGCAAGATGACCATTGACCTGAGGAGGACCGCATCGCCGCACGTCTCAATGCCAGCGTAGCCAATTGTGCCGCCATCGGAGGAAACCGCCCTGAAGAACGAGCGTCCCGGCTCTCCGAGGTCCTCGATCGGAAGACCGGAGGCCGATAGCGCCAGCTTCAGTCCGGGATCGCTTCCCGGGATTGGCTCTAGTCTGATGTCGCTCATGACAGCTTCACCTCGGGTCCGCAGCAGGGCGTAAGTTCGGCGATCAGCGGCGCACAGAGTTCGGTCGAGCCGCCACAGCAGTCTTTCAACAGGAAAAGGGTCAGGTTTCGCAGGCCGTGGAGGTCGGCTCGATAGATGATCGAACGGCTTTGCCGTTCGCTTGTCACGAGGCCGGCGCGCAACAGCGTCGCGAGGTGCGCCGACATGGTATTCTGCGGGACGTCGAGAAGGCGGGCAAGTTCGCCGGCAGGCACGCCATCCGGTTCATGTCGGACGAGAAGCCGGAATGTCTCGAGCCTGGTAGACTGGGCCAGTGCGGCAAGCGCCGCCATTGCGGTGATATTATCCATTAATCCAGAATAATAGATATATTGGATATGTCAATTGCTGCCAACGATCCTCCTCTCCACTATTGGCGCGAAGCCGGAGCAGCCCCGAATGCATAATCCACCCGGCAACAGCGCTCACAGCTGTGATGATACCTTCTCGCTGGTGTCGCTTGTCTGCGCGGGCCTCACACCGGAATGGACCAGGATTTGCCGAACCGCAGATATCATGCAGTCGTGGCGTGCAAGACCTGGTGATGGTCCGTGGGAACGACGGGAAGGGCGCGCTTATGTGCGCTGGCGCGATAGGTTGAGAGTATGCGTTCAGCCGCAGCCGACGCGACAGTTCTGCCTTCGAGAAAGTCGTCGATCTGGTCGTATGTCACGCCGTAAGCGTCCTCGTCCGGCCGCAGAGGCGCGTCCGATTCAAGGTCAGCGGTGGGAGTTTTCCAGACGAGCTGTTCCGGCGCGCCGAGTTTCGAGGCGACGGCGCGGACGCGGCGCTTGTTCAGACCGGCGAGAGGGAGAATGTCCGCTGCGCCATCACCGAACTTCGTGTAGAAGCCCATGAGCGCCTCCGCAGCGTGGTCCGTGCCGATGACGAGACCCGACGATGCCCCGGCGATCGCATATTGGGCGACCATCCTCTGCCGTGCCTTCACGTTCCCGAGGATGAAATGATGACGTGGGGCCGGGTCAACGCCGCCGGCAAGGATTGCGTCCATGAGGCTATCGGCCGCCGGTTTTATATCCACGGTGATGACACGGTCCGGGCGGATCGCAGCGACGGCTGCGGCCGCATCGTGTTCGTCCGCCTGCACACCGTAGGGAAGCCGGACGGCAATGAACGTCGCCGAATGGCCGCTTTCGCGTAACTCCTGAACGGCGCGCTGGGCGAGAAGCCCGGCCGTCAGGGAATCGACCCCGCCGCTGATCCCGAGCACGTAGGCGCGCTGTCCGCCTTGCACGAGATATGCCTTCAGGAATTCAATCCGCGTGCGGATTTCGCTCAGCGCATCGAACTCCGATCGAACGCCAAGCGCCTGAATGATGGCAAGTTGCTCTTTCACTGAATGTCTCCTGCTGCCTTCGCCTCGTTGCTCCTGGCGGTCCGTCCCTTCGGGGTGACCGCACCAGATATTTCATCTGAGGATCCGAAGGAGGCAAGGGAATAACCTTCCTGCCTCCTCCTTCTTCCACGTCGAAGTCACGCACGCCAGCAATGCTGGACGTGGTCTTGCAGCAGAATGGCGAGCCTGCGGCCTGAGCGACGATTGCTTTTTTGGCGTGCCGCTGCTAGGCAATGACCTCGGAACCGGTCAGTTGGCGCCCTTTGACCGCGCCAGCACGAAATCGTGGTTTACTTCCCAGAAGCGACCCGAAAATCCGTAATCCGCGGCGCGGCCCGGGTCCTCAACGCGCCGGAAAGTCGCCAGCAGGCTCTGCTTCACTCCGAACACCGCATCCGAATGGATATACGGATCATCCGGATCGAAGATGTGGGTGATGAGCGTCTCGTACCCGTCGGCCTTGATGATGTAGTGGAGATGGGCCGGGCGGTTGGGGTGACGCCCGAGATGCTCCAGCATCCGGCCGACCGGACCGTCGTTCGGGATCGGGTAGTATTTCGGCTTTACCGCCCGGAACCAATATCCGCCGTCTGGCCCGGTGCGGAAGACGCCGCGCAAGTTGAACTCCGGCTGGATGCCCTTCTGCTGAACGTCATAGAAACCTTCGTCATTGGCCTGCCAGACATCGATCACGGCGTCAGCAATGGGCCTGCCCTCGGTATCGAGGATGCGACCGCCGACCACCATGTCCTCGCCCTTCTGGTCGAGACAGATGTTTGCGCCCATCTCGAGCTCCGGCGCGTCCTGGACATGAAACGGGCCCAGCACGGTGCTTTCGGAGGCACCCGACGGCTTGCGATTGTTGATTGCGTCGACCAGCATCGAGACGCCGAGCGTGTCGGACAAAAGGATGAACTCTTGCCGCCATTCGTTACACATCTGTCCGGTGCGTGTGAGGAAGAGGATCGCCTCCATCCACTCCTCCTGCGTCGGCTCGATTTCCCTCACCGCTTCGTGCAGCTTGCGCGTCACGACGTCCATGATCTGTTTCAGTCGTTCGTCCTTGGCATTTTTGTTGCGGCCCGTGACGACCTCAATCGAGTTTTCTTCGGTGAAGAAGCCTTTCTCATGCGCTTCCATGGATCACCTCCCAAGCACTGATGTCATGACCCGACGAAGGTCTGCGACGGGATCTGCCGACTGCGCCTCCGAGCGCCAGCAGACGTGATGGTCAGGACGCACGAGAACGATGCCGCTGTCACGCACTTCGCTCAGCCCGGCCCAGTCGCCGGTGAAATCATCCCACTGCTGCCGTGCGCCGATGGCGTGGGCCGCAATATCGACACCAAGCTCATAGCCGACGACCTTCGCCGCTTCGATCCACCCCTGTCCGCCGATCCCGGTCAGGACCGTGAACCGGCCGTGGCCGGAGAGATCGAGCGTCGAGGCCTTCTTCCCATCGCCAGAGAAAACCCATGCATGCGGCAGTCGGGCCCCCGGCCAGGTGGTCTGCTGGAAATGCAGTTCCGGGTCCTTGGCAAAGGCCGGTTCGGGTTGACCATCGGTGACGATCGCATCCGAACGATAGCGCTGGTTCATCTCGACGCCGTGGGCGTCGAACTCGTAGACCTTGGCGGCGATCGCCTTGCGGATGGCGGCGCGCTGTTCTTCCGCCGCCGGCGTATCGCGGCAGCGCGCATCCATGTTCTGCTGCATCTTCACCGGATCGATGGAATCGAGCAGGCCGAGCGCCTTGAAGATCGGGCCGAACTCTTCAATCGACTTGTTGGCGCGGGTGACGATCTGCTTGGCGACCGGCGCTCGCTCCGTTGTGTAGGTATCAAGCAGCTTTTCGCTCGCCTGGCCCTTCAGCACAAAAGCGAGCTTCCAGGCAAGGTTGAAGGCATCCTGGATCGAGGTGTTGGAGCCGAGCCCGTTCGATGGCGGATGGCGATGCGTGGCATCGCCCATGCAGAAGACGCGTCCGTTCGACATCGTCGTCGCATACATGTTGTTGACCGTCCAGGTCGAGACCTGCTTGATCGTGACATCCAGATCTTGCACGCCGACCAGGTCGCGCACCACCTTCTTCGCATGGGCTTCGTCGACGGCCGGTGCCGGCTGGTTGATATCGTATCCCCAGACGATCAGCCATTCGTTCCAGGGGCGGACCATGCGCACGAGGCCCATGCCGATACCGCCGACGTCGGCCCCCGGTTGTAGCACCCAGTAGAGTACCGAAGGACGGTGGGCGACATAACGCGACAGGTCGGCCTCAAACAGGATGTTCATTGAGCCGGCAACGCCCATCCGGCCCTCGAAGGTGAGCCCGGCATGCTCCGCGACCTTCGAATTGCCGCCGTCAGCACCGATCAGATACTTCGAGCGAACGGTGATTTCCTTGCCGGTCAACCGGTCGAGACAGGTCGTGGTAACGCCTTCGCCGTCCTGTACATGGCTGACATATTCCGTCGACATCCGCGCCTGGGTACCGCGCGAGCAAGCCGTCTTGAATAGGAGCGGCTCCATGAAAGTCTGGGGCAGATCGTTCATCTGGCTCGGCGAGGATAGCTGGTGTTCGGCGCGCGAGACCGGGTGCTTGCCCCAGCTTTTCATGCGTCCGATCTCTTCGCCCGCAAGCGAGGTACAAAAGACGTTCTCGCCCATCAGGTCCTGTTCGGCGGCGAACATATAGACCTCGTCTTCCACGTCCCGGCCGAGATCGCGCAGGACCTCCATCGTGCGCTGGTTGGTGATATGGGCGCGTGGCGTGTTCGCCAGCCAGCGATAGCGGTTGATCACCATGTTTTCGATGCCGTAGCTCGAAAGCAGGGCGGCCGTGGCGGAACCGGCTGGCCCCGTGCCGATGATGAGTACGTCGGTTGTGATATCAGCCATTTGGTCCTCCCTTTGGCATGTGTGCGAGTGGTCCGTCGATCAATTTGCGACGGACCGGAAAGAGCTGGATTCCGGTGCGATCGGAGAACAGGCCCCAGAGACCGCGCGGCGAAAAGAGCATGACGAGGATGCCGATGAGGCCAAGGACCAGCAGGTACCAGGAGCCAAAATCGGCGAAGAGCTTTTGCAGCAGGAAGAAAAGCACCACGCCGACGATCGGCCCTTCGATGGTGCCGATCCCGCCGATCACCACGATGAAGATGACATAGGCCGTCCAGTCGGTGACGGAGAAAGCCGCGTCCGGCGAAATACGCGCTTTCTGCACGTAGATCAGCGCACCGGCCAGTCCAGTGACGTAGGCCGTCGCTACGTAGACCAGAGCCTTCATGCGGCGGGCGTCGACGCCGACGGCACGGGCGGTCTGCTCGTTGTCGCGCACGGCCGCAAGACCGAGCCCCTGCTTGCTTCGCAGCAGGCGGTAGATGAAGCCGATCGTCGCGAGCGCCAGGAGGAGCGCAATCCAATAGGTGAGGGCATCGCTGGCTGCGGCCGCCTTCATACCGAAGAGGTCACGCACGATATCGACGCCTGCCATGTCCTTCGTCGCCTCGCGCGGCAGCGACGTGCCGGTACCCCCGCCGAGCGCCTTCCACTGTGCGAGCAGCAGCCGCACCACCTCGGCCACCACCCAGGTGCCGATGGCGAAATAGGGTCCCTGCAGCCGGAAGGTGAAAAAGGCCGTCGGAATGGCGAGGAGCGCCGAAAGAGCGCCGGCAATCAGGATCGCAACGATGGGATCGACGCCCGCCAGAATGACCGCACCGAACATCGCATAGGCGCCGAAGCCGACGAAAACTTGCTGGCCGACCGAGATCAGCCCGGCATAGCCGGCAAGCAGGTTCCAGTTTTGCGCCAGCACCAGCATGGTCAGGATGAAGAAGAGATCCTGCACGACGCTGCGGGACACGATGAGGGGAGCTGCAATCGCAAGCGCGAGCCCGGCGACTGCCGCCAAAGCTGCAAGCGATGAGGTTCCGCTCCGGGTTTCGACCTTGAAGGACGGAATGGCGATGGACATCGGCTTGACCTCAATCGACGGCGCGGGGGAAAAGCCCGCGTGGCTTGATGACGAGAACGGTGAGGAAGGCGAGATGTCCGGCAAGGATCTGCCATTCCGGATTGACGGCCGCCCCAAGCGTCTGCGCAACGCCGAGGATGACCCCGCCGGCAAGCGTTCCCCAGAGCGAGCCGAGGCCGCCGATGATCACGGCTTCGAAGGCGTAGATCAGGCGGGACGGTCCCGATGTCGGATCGAAGTTGGCGCGCGTGCCAAGATAGAGGGCGGCGATCGTCACCACGACCATGGCAAGCCCGGTCGCCATGGCGAAGACGCGTTGCGGGCGAATACCCATCAGCCCGGCCGTCACGATGTCGTCGGAGGTCGCGCGGAAGGCGCGCCCGAGCGCCGTTCGATAGATCAGCTGGTTGAGGCCGAAGATCACGGCGAGCGCCGACAGGAAGGTCATCAACGGCATCAGGCCTATGTTGAGCGAGCCGACGCCGATCGAAGCACTTTCCAGCGCCCCGATGGACACGCGGCGGCTGTCGGCGGAAAACGCTTCGAGCAGGCCATTCTGGAGGACGATGGAGATGCCGAACGTGACGAGCAGCGGCGGCAACACGTCCTTGCCGAGCGTGCGATTGAGCACGAAGTATTGCAGGCCCCAACCTGTCAGGAACATCAGTGGCGCGGCAATGAGCGCTGCCAGGAATGGATTGAGGCCGAGCGCCGAGGTCAGCAAAAGGATCAGGAATGCGGCAAGCACGATCAGGTCGCCATGGGCGAGATTGACGAGCCGCATGATGCCGAAGACCAGGCTCAGGCCGGCGGCAAACAGGGCGTAGAGCCCGCCGAGCAGAACGCCCTGCACGATCGTGTCAATGAAGCTCATGGCGCGGCGCTCCGAAATAGGCCTGGTGGATCTGTTCGCGGGTCAGCACCTCCGGACGCCCCGAAAGCGTCACCCGCCCTTCCATCAGGCAATAGACCTGGGTTGCGACCTTCAGTGCCTGGGCGATGTCTTGCTCGACGATGACCATCGAGGCGCCCGTTGCGCGGATACGCGGGAAAGCCGCATAGATGTCGCGAACGACGACCGGTGCCAGGCCGAGGCTGATCTCGTCGCAGAGCAGCACGTCCGGGTTGGACATCAGTGCCCGGCCGATCGCCACCATCTGCTGCTGGCCGCCGGAAAGGGCCGTCGCCGGGTTGTTTCGACGCTCGCGCAGGATCGGGAAGAGCTCATAGACACTCTCTAGAGTCCATGGTCCCTGTCCCTTGCGGCCATAGGCGCCGATCAACAGGTTCTCCTCGACGGTCAGCGACGGGAACAGCCGGCGGCCTTCCGGTACCATGGCGATGCCGCGGGCAAGCACGTCGGGTGCTGCCAGCGCGCCGATCGGTTCATCGCGATAGACGACCATGCCCGGCTCGCTTGTGAGCACGCCGGAGATCGCGCGCATCAGGCTGGTCTTGCCCGCGCCATTGGCGCCGATGATCGCAACGGTTTCCCCCTTGGCAACGGCGATATCGACACCGAAAAGGGCCTGGAAGTCGCCGTAGAAGGCCTTGAGCCCTCTGGTTTCAAGCATAGCCGTCATAGCTCGATCCCCAGATAGATCTCCTGGACGGCACGCGACGCCATGAGCTCGTCGGGTTTTCCAATACCGATCACCTTGCCGAAGTTGAGAACCAGAAGCCGTTCGACCACCGAGGTCAGCGCATGAAGCACATGTTCGATCCAGATGACGGCAACGCCCTTTTGCTGGATGGCACTGATGGTCGCGACCAGTTGGTGGCATTCGGCTTCCGTCAAACCGCCGGCGATCTCGTCCAGCAGCAACAGCCGGGGTTCGGTGGCAAGCGCCCTTGCCAGTTCCAGCCGCTTGCGCTGCAGAAGGGTGAGGCCGCCGGCCAGTACATTCGCCTTCTCGAACAGGCCGGTGTCCACCAGGATTTCGGCGCAGCGGTCACAGGCTTCCGCCTCGCGCCGCCGCGTGCCAAAACTGCCCGCGACGAGCAGGTTCTCAAAGACTGTCAGCTTTTCGAAGGGTTGCGGGATCTGGAAGGTCCGCCCCATGCCCGAAAGACAGCGCGCCATCGGCGGCGTTCGGGTGACATCCACGCCGCCGAAGCGGACCGTGCCGCTGTCGGCGGCGATGTTGCCGGTAATCAGATTGAACAGCGTCGACTTGCCGGCGCCGTTTGGCCCGATGATGCCCAGCGCCTCACCCTCGCCGACCGAAAAGCTGATCTCGTCGGCGACGGTCAGCGCGCCGAAGCGCTTCGAGACCCGCTCGAGCTCTAACAGAGACATGCCTGACCCTCCTCGGTCACAGTCCCACGCCATCAGGCGCTTAAACGATCGCTTCCATTTTTCCACCGGCGGGGATGTTCGGCGCCGTCTTGTTGTCGGTAATGACGAGGTCGTAGCCGCCGGCGTCCTTCAGCCGCCACTGACCGCCGACGAGCGGCGTCTTGGCGACGTTGCGGGCAGCAAACGGCGGCAGTCCCTTGCCGTCCCATGCAATGGGACCGACGAGCGTATCGAGTTTTGTGGCGGCGATTGCCTGGGCCACTGCATCGCCGTCCGTCGGGTCGTCGGCCCGCGTAACGGCGTCGACGGCCAATTCGAAGAGGGCGTGGGCAAAGCCGATCGGCTGCGTCCATGGCCGGCCGGTCGCCTTGGTGAAAGCGTCGGCCACTTGAGCGGATGTCTCGCCTGTCAGCGACGAGGCGAAGGGGTGGCTCGGCGACCACCAGACTTCGGACGAGAGATTGTGCCCGGCCTTGCCTAGCGCTTCGACCGCGTGCGGGAACAGCAATGCCTTCCCGATCGAGGCGACCTTCGGCACGAAACCCTGCTGCTTTGCCTGGTTCCAGAAGGTCGTGAAGTCAGGAGGGATGACCACGCCGGTAACGATCTCGCATCCAGCCGATTTGAACGCATTGATCTGGGCAGAGAAATCGTCCGTCATGTTCTGGTAACGGCCGGGGTCGGTGAGCCCGTAGCCAAGCTTTTCGAGGACCGGCGGGAAACCCACGGTCCCGTCGCCCCAGGCATTGCCGTCACCGTCATTGGGGAAGAGGCCGCCGACTTTGTGGTTCGTCTCGACCTGGGCCCACATATTGGTGAAGACGGCGATCACATCCTCGAGGCCCCAGAAGAAGTGATAGGCATAGTCGAACGGTTTCCACGAAGCGGGATCGCTTGGGTTACTCTGTTGGCCGATGAACCAGGGCTGCCACGGCGCAACCGTCGAAATGCAGGGCATCTGTTCGGCTTCGCAGGTGGTTGCAACAGGGTTCGTGGTTTCGGGTGTCGAGGCGACCAGAACCAGATTGACCTCGTCATCGACGATCAGCTGCTTGGCGACTTCCGCCGCCCGGTTCGGGTTCGACTGGCTGTCCTTGACGACAACCTCGAAGTTTTGGCCCTTGGCCTTGGTCGCCGCCAGAAACGCGTCGATGACGAATTTGTCGGCTTCGCCGAAGGCAGCGAGCGGCCCGGTTTGCGGGCTCACATAACCAAGCTTGATCGCCGTGTCCTTGGCAATCGCCGGCATCGCAAGTCCGGATGAAAAGGCGACTGCGCCACCTGCGGCTGTCGTCTTCAGAAAATCGCGTCTCGTCAGCATGGTTCCTCCTCCCAATGCCCTTCCTCCCGAAGGGTCTCGTCAGTTCGTCGGCCGGCTGCCCTCCCAGGCATCCTGCAGCAGCGCCCGAATGGACTGGCGGTCGATCGGGCGTGGGTTCCAGTAGGGGTTTTCGGTCGCAATCTCGGCGGTCCGATCCAGATCGGCCTCCAAAAGGCCGAGGTCCTTCAAGGCCAGCGGCGCACCGAGCGACTTTGCGAAATCCCACAAGCCGCCGCCAACCGATCCGCCGAAGGTCCGGGCCACAGGTTCAAGCAGCTCAGGCACGGCCGCGGCGTTGTAGGCCGCCGTATGCGGCAGCATGATCGTGTGGGTTTCCGCGTGCGGCGTATCGAAGGTGCCGCCGAGCGTGTGGCAAATCTTGTGATGCAGCGCCATGCCGACCGCGCCGAGCACGGTGCCCGAGAGCCAGGCGCCGTAAAGCGCTTCGGCCCGTGCCTCGCGATCGCGCGGCGTCCCAATGATCGTCGGCAGGCTCGTCTTGAAGGCTGACAAGCCTTCTTTCGCCATCAGCGAAGAGATCGGGTTACGATCCTGCGCATAAAGCGCTTCGACCGCATGGGCCATGGCGTTGAGCGCGCTGGCAACGCTCATGCCGACCGGCAGGCCGAGAGTCAGCTCGGGATCGTAAATCACCACCTCCGGCAGGATCGAAGGATGCCTGTCGGTCGTCTTTCGGCCGCCTTCCGTCTGTCCGAGGATCGGCGTTACTTCCGAACCGGCGTAGGTGGTCGGGATAACGACTTGAGGCAGATCGGTGCGGTAGGCGATCGCCTTGCCGAGCCCGGTGGTGGATCCGCCGCCAAGGGAGACGACACAGTCGGCGCCGCTTTGGTTGACCGCTTCCATCGCCTTTGCCGTGACCTCGACTGGCGTATGCATCACGGCCCCGGCAAAAACGCCTGCGGCAAGTGGCCCGAGCCGCTCCGCCAATGCTTCCGCGTCTGCCCGTTGCTGCGGTGTTGAGAGCACCAACGCTCGGCTGCACCCAAGCTTTTCGACCCAGGCTCCGGCCTCGCGGCTCCTGCCTTCGCCAAAGACGATGTGCGCCGCACTGCCCTGGTAGGTGAAATTGTTCCTCACGACCCAGATCCTTCCCTTGCCCTCGCCATCAGGAACTTGAAGTCCAGCCGCCAGCCGGGCTTGCCGCCGATGTCGGAGCATTTGAATTCGTGCACCAGTTCCGGCTTGACGCCGAAGATCGCGTCCTCGTCGATATGAGGATCGCTGCCGTCGTAGATATGAGTCGTAATCGTCTGGAAACCTGGAGCGGTGACGATGAAATGTAGATGGGCTGGGCGCCGGAGCGAACAACCCGCCTGGCCAAGGAGCTTGCCCACCGGCCCGTCTTCCGGGACGCTGTAGCCGGCGGGGCGCACCGTCAGGTAGTCGAACCGCCCTTCGCGATCGGTCTTGAAGACGCCGCGCAAATTAAACTCCGGTTGCAGGTCCGGTTGCTGGTTCTCGTAGAAACCTGCGGCGTTCGCCTGCCAGGTCGTGACCTCCGCGCCCTCGATCGGGTGGCCGTCGAGATCGAGCAATTGCCCGAAGACCGCCAGCCGCTCGCCGACGCCATCGAGCGAGATGTTGCTGCCGGATATGCGTTTCGGCGTGTCGGCGCGAAAGAACGGCCCACGGACCGTATTGGGTGTCGCCTGTTTCGGGCGACGGGAGTTGATCTCATCGACCAGCGCCGAAGCGCCAAGCAGGTCGAACAGCAGACCCCACTCCTGCCGCCGCTCGTCCGTGGTGTGACCAACCTCGGTCAGAAACTCGATCATTTTGCGCCAGTCGGCCGCGCTGGGACGCAATTCCCTGATGAGCTCGTGAAGGTGGGTGACGACCGTGCTCAGCACCAGCGGCAGCGAGCCGTCGTCCGCTTTCGATATTCGCTGTGCGAAAGCCTCGGTAAAGGCTGCTTCCTTGGGATTCGAAACCATCGCGCCCCGCATCACACTCCTCCAGACACTTGGCTGAGATGAAAGCTAACACGGGCCGCGGGCGCGATTGATGATTTTACTCTGAGTTAATATAATCAATTGTTATGAAGATAGACGAACGCCATCTTGTTCAGCTCGCTGCGGTCGTGAAGGCTGGCGGCGTCACCGAAGGGGCAGCGCTGCTCGGGCTGTCGCAGCCGGCGATCTCGCGCACCATTGCCATGCTCGAAAAGCGCCTGGGCGAACCGCTTTTCGTCAAAGGGCGGCGGCCGCTGCAACCGACGCCGCTCGGGCGCGCGCTCGCCGATCATGGCCAGGTCATGCTGTCGGCGTCGCGCAAGGCGTCCGACACGATCGAAAGCTTTCGCCTCGGCAAAAGCGGTCTCGTGCGCGTCGGCGGTACGCCATTTTTCATGGACGCCTTGATCGCGCCGATGATCGCAGACTTCCAGGCACAAAACCCCAACGTCAGGATTGACCAGAGCTACGGCTACATGGCCGACCTGCGCGCTGCCCTGAAGGGTGATCAGATCGATCTTGCTATCTGCCCGCTCGATATTCTTGAGGAGGGATCGGGCTTGGCGTTCCAGAAGGTGCTTCCCGGTCGAAACGTCGTCGCCTGCCGGGTCACGCATCCGCTTCTGTTGAAGCGACGGCCGCAGCCGTCTCAGCTACTCGAATATCCCTGGGTGGCGCCGCCGCCGGGAAGCCCGCTGCTTGCGGATCTCCATAGCCTGCTGCTCTCCTTCGGGGCGACCGAGATCAAGATACGCTACACAGGCGGCTCGCTGATGAGCCTCGTCAACTATCTGAAGGGTATCGACGCCTTGACTGTGCTTCCGCACAGCGTCGTCTTCGCGCTACGCAACGAAAAATCGATCACGGCACTTCCGGTTTCCGTCCCGCACCCGGAACGTGCCCTTGGGCTTCTGAGGCGCGCGACCTCGGCGCATACCCCGGCCATCGAAAAATTCTCGCAACACATCCGCCACAGCTTCGACCAGCTTCAGCACCTCATCCATCGACATGAACAGGCCGTGGTTTGGGGTGTTTAGCTGGATATCTGCCCATGCGAACCCGTAACCGCGTTCTGATCGGTGATGCGATGGTCTCGAGTCCAGGAAAGATCATCCCGGCAAGTCCGACGCGGCAAAAATCATCGCTTTCTCCATTTGTGCCGCGCAACATGTGATCGGCGCTTGACCGGTTTTTCCTGTTGACGTCTCCGACATCACGCGGGCACCATTTGCGCCTCGGGCGAAGGCCTCGCCACCCAGGACGAAGCAGGGCTTTGCCGTGCTTGGAGCTGTGGGCAAGCCGAAGTGGAGACGGTGCAGTGGTAGATACGTCACGCAGCGCAGGCAACGGTGTTTCAGAAACTGACCGCAGTTCCGATGGCGCGGCGAGCGCGATGGAAAAGACGACGGACCGAGACGAGGCGGTGGACCCGAACGTCCAGCTTCGTGGGCCCGACGATCCAGAAAATGTTCCTTCCGACGCAACTGAATCGGGCCTGCGCGGGAAGCCGCCGATCGCTACCGCACTCATCGTCGCGGTGTTCACGCTGGCGATCGTCGGATTGTCCCTCTGGTACCTCGTCCAGCCACAGCCGCTGCTGGTGCAGGGAGAGGCGGACGCGACCCGCATCGATATCGCCGCCCGTGTGGACGGGCGCATCGGCGAGCGACCGGTCTCACGCGGCGAGGATATCAAGGCTGGACAGACCCTTGCCTCGATCAGCAATCCCGAGTTGCTGATGAAGCTGCAGGAAGCCGAGGCCGCTCGCGCCGTCGCGGTGGCCGACCTCAATCGGATCGAAGTCGGCACAAGGGCAGAGGTGGTGGCGGAACGCAAGGCTGCGGTCGCAGCCAGCGAGGCAAGCCTGACGCTGGCCCAGCAGACCTATGATCGCACGCTGCAGTTGACCCAGGGCGAACACGCATCGGTCCAGAACCTCGACCAGGCAACGGCAAATCTCGATGTCGCCAAACGGTCGAATGAGCAGGCCAAACTCGCCTACGACGAGGCGGTGGCCGGTTACACGCCAGAGGAGCGCGGTGTCGCGAAGGCGGCCGTGGCGAAGGCGGAGGCCGCAATCGCGACCTTGAAAGCACAGGTCGCGGAGTTGACGGTGACCGCACCTATTGCCGGGCAGGTCTACCAGATTGCCACCGAACCGGGGGAGTATGTCTCGCCTGGCGTGCCTCTGCTCTCGCTCGTTGATCTTTCCGACATCTGGGTACGCTTTGACCTTCGAGAGGATCTCGTGAAGGGCCTGAAGGTGGGCGACCATTTCCAGGTGAAAATTCCAGCGCTCGGTGACACCCCCGTCGAAGTCGAGGTCCGCACGATTGCAACGCGCGGCGAATATGCGGGCTGGCGCGCAACCCGGGCGACCGGTGATTTCGACCTCAGAACCTTCGAAGTTCGGGCCTATCCGGTCGAAAAGATCGCCACATTGAGGCCGGGCATGAGCGCCTATGCCGACTGGGCGGATGCACGGTGATGACGGCCGCTCAGCCTCGCGGGCTCGTTGCGGTTGCCGCCCGGGAAGTCCTGTGGATGTGGCGGGACAAGGTAGCCCTGCTTCTGGTGGTGGGCATCCCGCTTCTGGCTTTCTCGCTGCTTGCCGCAACTTTCGGAAATGCGGTCATCCGCAACCTTCATGTCGACGTGGTCGATCAGGATCGGTCGAGAACCTCGATGACCTTCGTGCAGGCAATCAGCGCCGCTCCCGGGGTCAATGTCGACAGGCGGTCCTTTGATCTTAGCGGCGCCATGCATGCGGTGCGGTCGGGTGAGGCGATCGCTGCCGTCTATATCCCCAAGGATCTCGAGCGTGACATCATGGCCGGGCGGCGGCCGCAGATCGTGGTGTTCTTCAACAAGCAGTATTTCACACCCGGGAACGTCGCTTCGACCTCCCTGCAGTCGGCGGTTTCGGCGGCGATCGCCGACCTGCCGCGCGGCGCGGTAAGCCCGGGTTTCAGGCCGGGCCCGCTCGTCGTCGAGCAATATGTCCTGACCAATCCGGCCCTGAACTATGCGCAGTTTCTGCTTCGCGCCATATTGCCGACGGTACTTCATGTCGTTGTCGCGATCGCGGGCGGTTATGCTGTCGGGTCGGAATTCGGATCGCGCAGCATGAGCGAATGGCTTGCCACGGCCGGAGGCAGCAGCCTCACGGCTCTCGTCGGCAAGTTGCTGCCGTATTTGGCGATCTTCCTGCTGATGATGGCCGTGGTGCTCGGCATCATTCACGGCCTCTACGAGATCCCGTTCCGCGGCAATCCGGTCCTGGTCGCGGCCGCAGCATGCCTTCTCATCATTGCCTATCTCTCGGTCGGCGCTCTCTTTCAACTGCTCGTCAGAAACCTCGCTTCCGGCCTCAGCCTGACCGGTATCTTTTGCTCCCCCGCTTTCGGTTATGCCGGCGTGGGCTTCCCGATTCTGGCGATGAATACCTTCGCCCAAAGCTGGGGGATGCTGCTGCCGCTGCGTTGGTACATTCAGGTCCTGTTCGACCAGGCGGCCCGCGGTGTACCTGAGCAGGACTCGATTACGCCCTTCATGGCACTTGGCGCTCTCGCAGCGCTCTATTTCCTGTTCTCATGGCTTCGGTTGCGCGCGATCGCGAACAGACCCTTGCCCACCACGGAGGAGACGGTCGAACCACGGCGATCGGGCAGGATCAGTGTCGCCCGCGCGCTCGCGGACGAATATGGCCGCGTCCTGCGAGACCGTGGAGCTTTCGGCCTCATCGTTCTCGGGCCGATCATCTACGGTCTGTTTTATCCTCAACCCTATGTCGGGCAACTCATCCGGAACATTCCGATCGCTGTCGTCGACGACGACCACTCGGACATCAGCCTCACGATCGTCCAGGCCCTGGATGGACACGAAGCGGTCGAAGTTGCAGCCCGTCCAACGACCCTTGCCGAAGCGCAGATGGCCCTCGCCCGGCGGCAGGTGTTCGGTATCCTGAGTATTCCTGCCGGCACCGAGCGCGAGGTCATGAAGGGGTCGACGGCGCGTTTGCCGGCCTTTGTCGATTCCACATACTTCCTGCTTTACAGTCGGACGCTTCAGGGCATTCAGGAGTCTGTCGGTTCGGTTCGTTCCGACCTCTCCACGCAGAGCGCGCGCGCCGAAGGAAGCCGCTATCGGGCAGCTTTGTCCGTCAGTTCGCCGGTCGAGATTCTCAACCAGCCGCTGTTCAATCCGACGGGCGGCTACGGCAGTTATGTCGTGCCGGCTGCCTTCGTCCTGATCTTGCAGCAGACCTTGCTGATGGGCACGGCGACGATTGGCGGGGTAGCGTTCGAACGCGGCGGGCATGAGGCGCGGCGAAGCCGTAGCGCGGTAAAATCGGTTCTCGGCCAGGCGCTTGCGCATCTTCTGCTGGCATTGCCGGCCTACGTGTTCTTTCTCGTCGTCCTGCCGAGAGTCTACGGATTTTCCGCCACGAATCGGGTGCTGGACCTTTTTGTTCTCGCTGTTCCCTTTATTCTCTCGGTCAGCTTCCTGGGGCAGTTTGCAGGAAGCTGGTTCAGGCGCCGAGAGACCGCCGTCCTGCTGTTCATAGCGATCAGCCTGCCGCTATTCTTCCTTGTGGGCGTCGCCTGGCCACCGGAGGCGATCCCGCCGGGATTGCGGGCCGCGAGCTACGCCCTTCCAAGCACGTCGGGGATCGATGCGCTGGTTCGAGCAAACCAGATGGGGGCCGCGTTCGGCGACGTCTTCAAGGACTGGGCGCGGCTCTGGATGCTGGCATTCATCTATGCTGCCCTGGCCATGATCTCCGCTCGGTTCGTCACCTCACGGAGGGGCGTCAATGAACGCTAGATCCATGCGCCTACCGATCATTGCCGCGACCGCACTGGCCCTCTCGGCATCCGCCGCATCGTTGGCCGCGGCGGCGGACAGGGAGGCTATCGCCGGCATGGTCAGGCGAACGGAAATCCGCATTGCTCCCGAGACATCCGGCCGCCTCGCCAGCGTTGCCGTAAAACCGGGGCAGAAGGTGCGTAAAGGCGACATAATCGCGGTGTTGGACAATCCGGATCTGTCAGCGCTTGTCGGAGAGGCGAGGGCGGCGGCCGCGAGCGCGAAGGCAGAGCGCGACCGGATCTATTCCGGCATCAGGCGCGAACAGGTTGATATTGCAGTGGAGGCCGTGCGCACGGCCGAGGCAAACCTGGTCCTTGCACGACAGGAGAACGACCGGGCGACCGCACTTGCGGCCAAAAACTTCGCAAGTCGGCAAAAGGCCGACGAAGCCGCTGCCTCTCTCGCCAAGGGCGAAGCAGATCTGGAGGTAAAACGCGCCCAGGCAGAGGCAGCGAATGCCGGTCCTACTGTTGAAGAGCGGGCACTCGCGGATGCCAGGGTCGCACTTGCCGAGGCGACGGTGGCGAGTATTCAAGCCAAGCTCGACAGGACAAGGCTCGTTGCGCCAGCCGATGGCACGATCAACATCCGCGTCGCCGAACTTGGGGAAATCATCGGGCCCGGAAAACCTGTGGTAACGATGGACGTCGACGACCGGTCGTGGTTTGCCTTCACCGTGCGTGAGGATGATCTCCGCGGCATGACGGTCGGCACCCCCGTAACGCTTTCGACGCCGAACGGGCCGTCTGTTCCCGCACATGTGACGGAACTTCGGCCGTTGGGCGAGTTCGCGACATGGCGAGCGGCGCGGGCTGTCGGAGACCATGACCTCAATAGCTTCCGTGTTCGCTTGGAGGCAGATATGCCCACGAGCGATCTCGAGCCTGGCATGACCGTGCTGCTCGCTCGCCCCTAGAGTTCGGCGGTTATGCCGGTGCCGTTGATGGGAAAGGCTTCTAGGACCTGCCGAGACAGGCTCGAGAGCCGGGGATAATGGACGCTGGACGTTGCAGACAACTTTGCGGGGACCGGCGTCTTGCCTTCGGGTCGATGCCCGCAGGCAAGGAAAGCAGCAAAAGTGCCGTCCGCACTTTCGTCCATCTGGAGGCGGTATTCTGCGGGGTTAGCTGTCGATCGCAAAAGCAGCCCCCGAGCGGCGCTGCGGTCGGAGGCTGCGTTTCGTTCCGTCGACCGGGATCATGCGGTCCTCGGTGGCGAGATACCAGCTCGGCTTTTCCTTCCAGGCGGGCTTGCCCACCTCGCCCTGAAGCGCCTCGAGGTCCCACGGAACCTGGGAGTCGGTCATGAAGGCGGCAAGTCCGGGCTCGACGTCTGCGGCAAAGGCGGCGGCGAACTTCTCGACCAGCGGCCGAAAAGCCGCCCAAGCGCTTCGGGCGGGGCATTCGTTGCCACCCAGTTGGGCTGTGGATGGTCCACGGCGCGGCCCATCGTCTAGAGCGCACGGCTTTCGTAGCCGGCGGCCCTCAAGGCGTCGGCGATCGGGCCCGCACCGGCAACGGTCTCGACGCTGACTTCCCGGTTGCCGAGATCGACCTTGATCGTAGCCTGCGGATCGACGCTCAGGATCGCCTTTTGGACGGCACCGGCGCAGTGGCCGCAGGTCATGTTGTCGATCTTGTAGTTCTGCATGCTTGTCTCCTTCGTTTCGTTGTGAGAGAAACATGGCGGTTCCCATCGTTGGAAGGTCAAGAGGACCTTCCAACATATTTTGTCGAGAGTTTCTTCTTGGCACACCCCGATGGTGGTGAACACGCGAAACACGCAGTTTCGGCCCCCCAAATGCTCCGAAAAATTTGAAAGTCTTTCATCACCGATCCCGGGAATGGACGGCTAGCGGTCCGGCTCCGGAAGTCGCACAATCCCAAGGCTGTGCAAAAGGCATTCGCGTCGTCCGAAAGAGGGCGGACGATCGCCAGCCGGCACGAAGCCTTAAGCGAAGCGATCGTCCCGGAAACTTCCGGACGTTCGAAATGCACTGGTCGGGAACTGGAGGAGACGGTTTCCCGGTCACTGTCGTTCGGCTGCGTCGTGGTGACGCCGCCAAGGGAGGAAAGATGTTTGAACGACTATTCAAGCTGAAAGAGCATCAGACGACGGCGCGCACCGAGGTGATCGCCGGTATCACGACATTCCTGACGATGTCCTACATCATCTTCGTCAACCCCGACATCCTGTCGAGCACGGGCATGGATAGGGATGCCGTCTTCGTCGCAACCTGTATCGCCGCCGCACTCGGCTCCGCCGTCATGGCGCTCGTCGCCAACTGGCCGATCGGCATGGCGCCCGGCATGGGCCTCAACGCCTTCTTCGCCTTCACCGTCGTCGCTGCCCTCGGCTTCACCTGGCAACAGGCGCTGGGCGCGGTCTTCATCTCGGGCGTGATCTTCCTGATCCTCACCGTGACCGGGGTGCGAAGCTGGCTGATTGCCGGCATTCCGCATTCGCTGAGAAGCGCGATTGCCACCGGTATCGGCCTCTTCCTCGGCATCATCGCCTTGAAGAACGCCGGTATCGTCGTCGACAATCCGGCAACGCTCGTCGGTCTTGGCGATCTCAAGCAGACCGGTCCGCTTCTCGCCATCCTCGGCTTCTTCGTGATCGCCGTGCTCGATGCGCTGAAGGTTCGCGGCTCGATCCTGATCGGCATCCTGGTTGTCACGGTTCTGTCGATGATCCTTGGCGTCAGTGAGTTCAAGGGCATCGTCTCGGCACCGCCGAGCATTGCGCCGACCTTCCTGCAGCTCGACATCATGGGCGCTCTGCATGGCGGCCTGCTGCACGTCATCCTCGTCTTCGTACTCGTGGAAGTCTTCGACGCCACCGGCACGCTGATCGGTGTCGCCAAGCGTGCCAAGCTGGTCGAAGAGGGCAAGCCGAACCGTCTCGGCCGCGCGCTTCTGGCCGACAGCACCGCGATCGTCGCCGGCTCGCTGATCGGCACCAGCAGCACGACTGCCTATGTCGAAAGCGCCTCGGGCGTTCAGGCAGGCGGCCGCACCGGCCTGACCGCGCTCACCGTCTGCGTGCTGTTCCTGGCAGCACTGTTCTTCTCGCCGCTGGCAGCGGCCGTCCCGTCCTATGCGACGGCTCCGGCTCTGCTCTATGTCGCCGGCCTGATGATGCGCGAACTGACCGAAGTCGACTGGGACGACCTGACGGAAGCGGCACCGGCTGCGCTCACCGCGCTCGCCATGCCCTTCACCTACTCGATCGCCAACGGCCTCGCCTTCGGCTTCGTGAGCTACGTCGTCTTGAAGGTCTGCACCGGAAAGTGGAGCGTCATCCACCCGGCCACCCAGATCGTCGCCGCCCTGTTCATCGTGCGCTTCGCGTTCTTTGCCGAGTAATACGAAATTTGGCCGGGGCATCGTCGCCTCGGCCAATCAGAACTTCCCCGTAAGTGCTGGCCGGAGCAACGAAAATGTTGCCCCGGCCTTTTTCTACCTGATCTGACTTTTTAAGGTACGCGAATCCGGGCGGAAAACCGTTTCACACTTTTCCTGGACTTGCTCAGTATTGCCCGGCCGGCAGATGCACCACCAGGCCATCGAACTCGGCCGAGACCGTGATCTGACAGCTCAGGCGGCTGCGCTCGTTGGGATTGACCACGCACTCGATCATGTCCTGCTCCTGGAAATCGGGTGCCGGCAATCGTTCGGCCCATTCGCCGTCGATGTAACAGTGGCAGGTGCCGCAGGCGCAGGAACCGCCGCATTCGGCGGCAATGGCATCGATGCCGTTCTGCACCGCCGCGGACATCAGCGATTGGCCGACCTCCGCCTGCACTTCTTTGGTCGTGCCGTCCGCGTCGATGAAGACGATCTTGGGCATGGGTATTCTCCGGTTCTTAGAATGTCGGTTTCAGTGCGGGTCAGGCTTGCCGGATGGCAATCTTCAGCCGCTTGGGGCCGCGCACCGAAAGGCCGCGCTTGTATTCCGGTTCCCGCTCGGCGAGTTCGATGGTCGGGAAGCGGCGAAGCAGGGTGCTGAAGATGATATCCATGTCGAGCCGCGCGAGGTGGTTGCCGAGACAGAAGTGCACGCCGCCGCCGAAGGCGAGGTGCCGGTTGGGCGTGCGGCCGATATCGAAGGTGTCGGCGTTGTCGAATTGCTTGGGGTCGCGGTTGGCAGCACCGTAGAGCAGGCCGAACTTGGTGCCGCGTTCGAAACGCCGGCCGCAGATCTCGACGTCCTCGACGCAATGCCGGTGGAAGAAGGGAAGCGGGGATTCGTAGCGGAACATCTCCTGTACGCCGGTCTGGATCAGGCCGGGTTCGTTCCTCAGCCGCGCCATCTGCTCGGGAAAGCGCAAGAGCGCATGCATGCCGCTGCCGAGCACGTCGATCGTCGAGCCGTGGCCCGCCATCAGGATCAGCATGCAGGTCGAGATGAATTCGTCGAAGTTCATTGCGCCGGAGCGCTCCGCCTCGATCAGCACCGAGATGAGATCATCGTTCGGCGCGCGCTCGCGCTCGGCCTTCAGCGCCGTCAGATACTCGTAGAACTCGGTGGTGTTGTCTTCGGCGATCTTCTTGCGCGCGTCGGAACGGTCGACGTCGAAGAACTGCACGATGTTTTCCGACCAGATGCGGAGCTGCGGACAGTCTTCGTCCGGCACGCCGAGCAGGCGGCCGATGATATGGCCGGGAACGTGGGCGGCGAGGTCGTCGACGAAATCGATCTCGCCGCGATCTGCAAGGCTGTCGATCAGGCGGTCGACATAGGCCTGGATCTGGTCGCGCAGCTTGGCGATCATGGCAGGCGTGAACAGCTTGAACACCTGCTTGCGCAGCCGGTCGTGCACGGCGCCGTCGCTGTCGAGCAGGCTGAACTGGACGAAGCGCTCGTGGTGCGGCATGTCATGCCAGTTACCGGCACGCTGCAGTTTCGCAAGCTCCTCGGCGGTCGCAATGTCCTCGAGCGAGCGCACCATCCGCTTGTCCATGACGATCGCCGAGACATCCTCGAAGCGCGAAGCCAGCCAGATGTCGAGGTCTGGGAAGTAATGCAGCCCTTCCTTCTCACGCAAGGCGCGGTAGGTCGGGTAGGGATCGCGGGCAAAATCCGGGGACAACGGCGCGAAGGTCAGCTTTGCGGCTTCGCCGTTCGGCGTGGCTTCGGTCATGGGCAATACTCCGTGCATAAAGCTGCATGATAGCGTCGCCACGGTCTCGTTGGGAATGGTACGCTGTCGCAAGATGATGGACAAAACTCGCATTGACTGACAGAAAACGCGGATGCTGTCTGAAAACGAAGAGATCCATTTCCATACGCCGGCCAAATTTGCCGATGCGTTTCCCTATCTGGCGCTGGTCGCCGGAAGCCGGACCGCCCATCCTGAGGAAGCGCCGATCCGCAAGCGGTTCCACCAGCATGTCTTTGTCTACACCACCGGCGGCCGCGGGCTGATAGAGGTGCGCGGTCAACGGTTCCTGGCCGAAACGGGCAATGTCGCCTGGCTCGATACCGCGCAGGCCTATGCGCACAGCTGCGCGCCCGACAGCGAAAACTGGCGCTATCTCTGGATGGGGATCGAGGGGCACGGTCTCGATGCGCTCTACCAGTTCCTGGGTGTCCAGCAGTCGCCATTGTTCGCGCCGAGGGATACGCAGACGGCACGCGCTGCCTTTGAGGCGGTGAGCGGGTTTCTTGCGGAACGCTCGCCTGCGACCGATGCCTTGGCGAGTGCGGCTATCTCCGGGCTGATCGTGGACATGATCGGTCCGCGTCTGACCGGCAGTGAGCCGGGCGAGGATGCACCGGGCGAGGATCGTTTGTTGGCTGTTCTTTCAGCGATGCGTGACGATCTCGCCCGCGCCTGGACGATCGATGATCTCGCGGCCCTAGCGCGGCTTAGCCAGTCGCAACTCTTTCGCCGCTTTCGCGATATGGTGGGCACGACGCCGATGGACTGGCTGCGCCACGAGCGCATCAACCAGGCGAAACGCCTGCTGATCGGCCGCGATGCGAAGGTTTCCGCGGTGGCGGCGGTATGCGGCTATCCCGATCCCTATCATTTCTCGCGCGATTTCCGCCGGGTGACGGGATACACGCCGACGAAGTTCCGTCGGGATGGCGGCTACTGATGTCGATTGATGGGCATCAGGAAAACAGTTGAGCCCTACGGTACGCCCCGTGACCCACGCACCGATGACCCGGTCAGTTGACCGGGCCATTCGTTCATTCATACAATCAGGAACGGCTCCTTGAAGAAGTGTTCCTCCAGATTGACGCCTTCGCCGCCGCGGTCGACAACCGCGAAATCCGAGACATCTTCGAGTGGTGTC
The DNA here is from genome assembly GCF_001429285.1 of Ensifer sp. Root278. GTDB lineage: Bacteria > Pseudomonadota > Alphaproteobacteria > Rhizobiales > Rhizobiaceae > Ensifer. The sequence goes on along the minus strand of NZ_LMJJ01000006.1, from coordinate 114,709 downwards.
AGGATGCCGTGCCAGACATTGCGGGCGATGTTTACGCCTTGGCCCGGTGTGGTCTTGAAGGCGATCGGTTCACTCGGGCCTTCGTCGGTTTCCCGGGAGACGACGACGAGGAACGGATTGTCGCTCAAGGGGATGAACGCCTGACTGCCGAGCGGATGGCGCTCGACCATGGTGAGCTTGAGTGGCAGCGGATAGGGTTCGCCGCGCACCAGGCTGATCATCGGCCGGGCCTTCTCGCCCGTCGTTTCGATCTTGGCGAGATCGTGATAGCGGGTGCATTTGCCACCGTTGATGGGGAAGTTGTGGGCGTTCTCCGTTTCGATTACGTCGCCGTAGGGCGCAAAGGCCTCCCGGGTCAGTGGCTGTATGACGATCTCCTTCATGCGACGCTCCTCCGTGCAATGTTGATCGATGGCAGCAATTCCAGGGAAAGCGCTTCCCTGGAACTTGCGGTTCAGGTCCGGTCATTTCGTTTCCTCTGCGAAACGATCTAGGGGCTGCCGGCTTTCGCAATACGCCCGAAGACACGCAACCGGCTGACGCCGCCATCGGGGAAGATGTTGAAACGCACATGGGTTACAGGGCCCGGCGCTTTGAACTCGTTTGCTCCGTAGGTGTGCAGGCTGTCGGCCGAGAGCTTCTGCTGCGGCAGAACCTCGCGCCAGAACATCGACGATGCGGTGATCGAGGCAGCCAGCTCGCACGTGGCTGCGCTGAGGTCGGCTGCCTGCAGCGAGCAGGCGTCCGGGTAGTTTCCCTTGAAGTGGGCGGTGTCGACCACGATCCGCTCGACCGCACCGCGCGCGGCAAGTTTGACCACGATCCAGTCGTTGCCGGGCTCGCGCCGGCGGCGCGTCTCCCAGCCGTCGCCCATGTTGATGCCGCGTCCGGGCGCAAGCAGCCGCTGGTGGCCGTAGTGCCCGTTCGAATACGCGATGATGCGGCCGCCGAGCAGCGACGAGGCGAGATCGACTGCCGTGTCGCCGATCGCCGCCCGGTCCAGGGCGGGCGTGCCGTAAACCTTGAGGCGGGCGATGCCGCCATCGGGATAGATGCGCAGGCGGACATGGCTCCAGACCGCTTCCGACCTGGCCTCGAAATGATGAAGCGCACTCGGCCCGAGCGGCCGCGCGCAGACAAGTTCCGTCCAGGTCGTCCGCTCATCCGGTCCATCGGGCGCCAGACAGGCGTCGATGGCGCAGGCGCTCGGATAGTTGCCGGTGAAATGCGCCGTATCGACCTCGAAGCCGCGGATACGACCGTTTGCGGCAAGCGCGATGATGGCATGATCGTTGCCGGGGCCGCGGCGACGCCGCGTCTCCCAGCCGTCCATCCACTTGCCGTTCTCGTCATAGACACCGGGATGATAGACCGGCGGCGCGTCTTGAAGCATGCGCTCGAGCGGCGCGAAGAACTCGTCGGTTGCGAAGACCGGCCTCGCGCCGAGAGCGGCGGAGGCGAGGTTGATCGCATTCAGCGCGAATTCGGGCGGGCTCACGCCGTCGGTCGTCATCGCGAGGCCCTCAGCTCGGCAGCATGTCCTTGAGGCGCAGATAGGCGATCCGCTCCACCTGCCGGCACGCCGTCTCGAATTCCGTCTCGCGGTCGTTTTCGACCCGGCCTTCGAAGGCCGCAAGGATTTCGCCCTTGGTCCGTCCCTTGACCGCCAGGATGAAGGGGAAGCCGAACTTCTCGACATAAGCCGTGTTGAGCGTGGTGAAGCGCTCGCGCTCGGCATCGGTCAGCGCATCGAGGCCGGCACCGGCCTGCTCGTTGGTCGAGCTCTCGGTGAGACGCTTGGCTTGCGCCAGCTTGCCAGCGAGGTCCGGGTGGGCGATGAGAACGGCGAGCCGTTCCTCGGCAGAGGCTTCGCGGAAGACAGCGGAAAGGGCGGCCGCAAGGCCGATCGCCGTGTCGTTGGCGGGCGAAAGCTCGCCCTGGAAGGCGCGCTTGGCGATCCACTTCGAATGTTCGAAGACGCCGCCGAAGCGGGTGACAAACTCTTCTTCAGAAAGCCGCGACGGGCGATCGTCCCAGGCCTTGAAGGGATAGGCCTCGGCCCAGTAGCAGGCGATATCGACGCGCTTTGCGAGCCAGACCTTCTCGTGGCTCTGCACATAGTCGAGGAAGCGGGCAAGTGCTGCGGCGCGGCCGGGGCGGCCGACGAGGCGGCAGTGTAGTCCGATGCTCAACATCTTCGGCGCGCCGGCCGCTCCTTCGGCGTAAAGAACGTCGAAGCTGTCCTTGAGGTAGCTGAAGAACTGGTCGCCGCTGTTGAAACCCTGCGGCGTCGCAAAACGCATGTCGTTGCTGTCGAGCGTATAGGGGATGACCAGTTGATGGCGCCCGGCATGTTCATGCCAGTAGGGCAGGTCGTCGGCATAGGCGTCGGACACGTAGTCAAAGCCGCCGGCTTCCGTCACGAGGTCGAGCGTGTTGTCCGAACAGCGGCCGGTGTACCAACCACGTGGGCGCTCTCCGGTAACGATGGTATGCAGGCGGATAGCCTCGGCGATCTCCTGGCGTTCGCGCTCGGGCGAAAAGTCCTTGTGCTCGATCCATTTGAGACCGTGCGAGGCGATTTCCCAGCCGGCGTCCTGCATGGCGGCAACCTGCTCGGGCGAACGCTTCAGTGCCGTGGCGACGCCATAGACCGTTGCCGGCACGCCGCGTTCGGTGAACATGCGGTGCAGCCGCCAGAAGCCGGCACGCGCGCCATATTCATAGATCGATTCCATGTTCCAGTGGCGCTGGCCCTGCCAGGCCTGCGCGCCGACGATTTCCGACAGGAATGCTTCGGAGGCCGCGTCGCCATGCAGCACGCAGTTCTCTCCACCTTCCTCGTAGTTGATGACGAATTGCACGGCGATCCGGGCGCCGTCGGGCCATGTGATCTTGAAGTTCGGGCCGTGGCCGTGAAGATCGCGGGGGTATCTCATCAAAGCAGCTCCTCCAGACATTTTCGTCTCTGCGGCAAATTTCTAGCCGCATTTGTTTCGAGCCATTCCCCCCAAAAAATTTGAAAGTCTCGAATGATCCGCTCGCTACCAAGCGGGCCGGAATGCCGGAATACTGCGAGGTGGAAAGCTGACTTCGGGAGGAGCGAAAAGAATGCAATCTCATGGTGGAAACGCCGGTCGCCTGACGACGCACGTGCTGGATACGGCAAGCGGCAAGCCGGCCGAGGGGCTGCGCATCGAGCTCTACCGGGTCGATAGCGATCGCCAGACGCACATCAAATCGGTCAAGACCAACGACGATGGTCGCTGCGACGAGCCGCTGTTGAGTGGCGAGCGCATGCAGACGGGCACCTACGAACTGCATTTTCATGCCGGCGACTATCTCGGGGGCGCGAGCAAGCGCGGCGAGAACCCGTTCCTCGACGTGATCCCGATCCGCTTCGGCATCGAGAACCAGGGCGCCCACTACCACGTGCCGCTGCTGCTTTCGCCCTATGGCTACTCCACCTACCGCGGGAGCTAAGCGATGACGATCCAGATCCGCAACACCATCCGCTTCATCCTGAACCATCGGCTCGTCGAACTTGCCGACGTCTCTCCGGTCCAGACGCTACTCGATTTCCTGCGCATCGACCGCAACCTCAAGGGCACCAAGGAAGGCTGCGCAGAGGGCGACTGCGGTGCCTGCACGGTGCTCGTCGGACGCTTGCTCGACGGCAAGCTCAAGTATGAATCCGTCAATGCCTGCATCCGTTTCGTCGGTTCGCTCGACGGCTGTCATATCGTCACGGTGGATTCGCTGGCGCAGCCGGCCGGCCCGCTGCACCCGGTGCAGCAGGCGATGCTCGACACGCACGCTTCGCAGTGCGGCTTCTGCACGCCCGGTTTCGTGATGTCGCTCTATGGCCTTTGGATGGAAAACCCGAAGCCGTCCATCGCCGAAATCGAAAAGGCGCTTCAGGGCAATCTTTGTCGGTGCACCGGCTATGCCGCGATCATTCGCGCAGCCGAAGCGATCTCGACGATCGGCGATGTTGGCAAGGACCCGCTCGTGGTCGAGCGCGATCGGATCGCCAAGGAACTGGCGTCGCTGCAGGACGGCCGCCGTGTGGAAATCGGCTCCGAGACGGAACGCTTCATCCTGCCGGGTTCGGTCGACGATTTTGCTGCCGTGTTCGAAGCCAACCCCAAGGCGACGATCGTTGCCGGCTCGACCGACGTCGGGCTGTGGGTCACGAAGTTCATGCGCGACATCTCTCCGGTCATTCACCTGATCCATCTCGAAGAGTTGCGGCGGATCACGGTCGATGCGGATGGCGTCACGCTTGGCGCCGGTGTGAGCTATGCCGAGGCCTATCCTGTTATCGTCGCGCATTTCCCCGAACTGACGGAGCTCTGGGACCGCATCGGCGGCCAGCAGGTCCGCAACATGGGCACCGTCGGCGGCAACATCGCCAACGGCTCGCCGATTGGCGACACGCCGCCGGCCCTGATCGCGCTTGGCGCTTCGATCACGCTGCGCAAGGGCGCTCGCCGTCGCACGGTCGTGCTTGAGGATTTCTTCATCGCCTATGGCAAGCAGGATCGCGAGCCAGGCGAGTTCGTGGAATCCGTGCGCATCCCGTTCGTCTCGGATAATGCCCGTCTCGCTGTCTACAAGGTGACGAAGCGTCTCGACGAGGATATCACCGCCGTCTGTGGCGGCTTCAACATCGCCTTCGACGCCGGTCGGATCACCGATGCGATCATCGCCTTCGGCGGTATGGCCGGCACGCCGAAGCGGGCCGCCAATGTCGAGGCGGCGCTGAAGGGCGCGGAATGGAACGAGGACACGATCGAGCGCGCGGTCGCCGCTTTCGATGAGGACTTCACGCCGCTCACCGACTGGCGCGCCTCGGCCGAGTACCGCCAACTGGTGGCGAAGAACCTGCTTCGCCGCTTCTATCTCGAAACGCAGTCGAGCGGCCAGATCCGCCTCGATCGCACCATTGCTGTCGCGGTTTAAGGGAGGAAGCCATGAACGTGATGCAGCCCATCGACCGCATCCGCGGCGGCGTGCACGAAAACGAACGCCACGAATCCGGCCACAAGCATGTGTCGGGTACGGCCGAATATATCGACGACATCCCGGAACCCCAGGGCACGCTGCACGGCTATCTCGGCCTGTCGCAGCGCGCGCATGCCGATATCCTCTCGATCGACTTCGAAGCGGTAAATAGCAGCGAAGGCGTGATCGGCGTGCTGACGGCGGCCGACATTCCCGGCGAAAACGACATTAGCCCGGCCCACAAGCACGACGAGCCGATCTTCGTCACCGACAAGGTGGAGTTCCACGGCCAGCCGATCTTTGCGGTCATCGCCACCTCCCGTGAGGCGGCCCGCCGCGCGGCGGCCAAGGTCAAAATCGAGTACCGCGACCTGCCGCATGTGACCGATGTCCTGGAAGCGGCGGCCGCCAACTACCCGCTGGTGATCGATCCCTTGAAGCTCGAGCGGGGCGACATCGAAGCCGGCTTCGCCAAGGCGAAGAACATCCTTGAAGGCGAGATGCGTATCGGCGGCCAGGATCACTTCTATCTGGAAGGGCAGATCTCTTTCGCCATCCCCGGCGAGGACGACGAAGTGCTCGTCTACTCCTCGACGCAGCATCCGGCTGAGACGCAGCACATGGTTGCGACCGTTCTCGGCGTGCCGTCGAATGCGGTGACCGTCAACGTGCGCCGCATGGGCGGTGGCTTCGGCGGCAAGGAAACCCAGGCCAACATTTTCGCAGCGGTTGCAGCGGTTGCTGCCAAGAAATACCGCTGCCCGGTCAAGGTCAGGCCGGATCGCGACGACGACATGAGCGCGACCGGCAAGCGCCACGACTTCCATGTCGACTACAAGCTCGGCTACGACGATGAAGGTCGTATCGAGGCGGTGGACGCTGTCTTTTCGGCGCGCTGCGGCTATTCGGCGGATCTCTCCGGTCCGGTCACCGACCGGGCGCTCTTCCACGCCGACAATTGCTACTTCTATCCGAACGTGCGCCTGCGCTCGCGTCCGCTGAAGACCAACACGGTCTCCAACACCGCATTCCGCGGTTTCGGCGGTCCGCAGGGCATGGTCGGCGGCGAACGCATGATCGAGGAGATCGCCTATGCCGTCGGCAAGGATCCGCTCGAAATCCGCAAGCTGAACTTCTACGGCGGCGAGGGCCGCAACCTCACGCCCTATCACCAGACGGTTGAAGACAACATCATCGGCCGCATCATCGAGGAGCTGGAAACCTCGGCCGACTATGCCAAGCGTCGTGAGGCGGTGATCGCCTTCAACCGCGAAAACCATGTGGTCAAGCGCGGCATCGCGCTGACACCGGTGAAGTTCGGCATCTCCTTCACCAAGACCGAATACAACCAGGCCGGCGCGCTGGTGCACGTCTATACGGATGGCTCGATCCATCTGAACCACGGCGGCACCGAGATGGGGCAGGGGCTCTACACCAAGGTCGCCCAGGTGGTTGCCGATGAGTTCCAGGTCAACCTCGACCGGATCAAGGTGACGGCGACGACGACCGGCAAAGTGCCGAACACGTCGGCGACGGCTGCCTCCTCCGGTTCCGACCTGAACGGCATGGCGGCCGCCAACGCCGCCCAGCAGATCAAGGAGAGGCTCGTGCGCTTTGCCGCCGAGCGCTGGAACGTTGCTGAGGCCGACGTCGCTTTCGAGCCGAACACGGTTCGCATCGGCGCCGAACGCCTTGGTTTCAACGAGTTCATCAAGATCGCCTATGGCGCCCGCATCCAGCTTTCGGCTGCCGGTTTCTACAAGACGCCGAAGATCCACTGGAACCGCGCGGAAGGCCGGGGCCGGCCGTTCTTCTACTATGCCTATGGCGCTTCTTGCTCCGAGGTCAGCGTCGATACGCTGACTGGCGAATACCAGGTCGATCGCACCGACATCCTGCACGACGTTGGCCGCTCGCTGAACCCGGCGCTCGACCTCGGCCAGGTGGAGGGCGCCTTTGTTCAGGGCATGGGCTGGCTGACGACGGAAGAACTCTGGTGGGATGCCAAGGGTCGGCTGCGCACGCACGCGCCTTCGACCTACAAGATCCCGCTTGCGTCGGATCGGCCACGCGTCTTCAACACACGGCTTGCCGAATGGTCGGTCAACCGTGAGGAAACCATCCGCCGTTCGAAGGCGGTCGGGGAACCGCCGTTCATGCTCGGCATTTCCGTTCTGGAGGCCTTGTCGATGGCGGCGGCCAGTGTTGCGGAGTATCGTATAGCACCGCGCCTTGATGCGCCGGCGACGCCGGAACGAGTGCTGATGGCGATCGAGCGGCTGCGGGCGGCCGCGAGGCAGAAAGGGTAACAGGGGCTGATTGTCATGGTGGCGAGCCGCGAGGATATCAGGGACTTTCTCCGACGCGAGCCGGATTGCGTGCTTGTGGAAGTGACGGGTGCAGCCGGCTCGACGCCGCGCGACACCGATGCCTGGATGCTCGTCGCCACCGATAGCCTCTTCGGCACGATCGGCGGCGGCCAGCTCGAATATATGGCGATCGACCATGGCCGGCGGGCGCTGAAGCGCGGCGACGCGCTGGAGGCAATGACCATCCCGCTCGGTCCGGAGATCGGCCAGTGTTGCGGCGGGCGCGTGGCGCTCGCCTTCACACGCATCGATCGGGAGAAAGCCGCCATGCTGATTGAACGCAGCGACCTGGAAATCGCCAGCCGGCCGCATGTCTATGTCTTCGGCGCCGGCCATGTCGGCGATGCGCTGGCCATGGCGCTGTCCCTGGTTCCGGTCCGCACCGTTCTCGTCGATACCCGCGAGAACGAGCTTTCGGCTGTCGCCGATATACCGGGCATTGAAACCTGCCTGACGGCGATGCCTGAGGCGGTCGTGCGCGATGCCCCGCCCGGCAGCGCCTTCGTGATCCTGACGCACGACCACGCGCTCGACTTCCTGATCGCCGCCGAGGCGCTTCGCCGCGACGACGCATCCTATGTCGGCATGATCGGCTCGAAGACGAAACGCGGGACCTTCAAGAATTGGTTGTCGCGTGAGATCGGCCGCCCGGATCTTTTCGACCGGCTCGTCTGCCCGATCGGCGGCACGTCGGTTAAGGACAAGCGGCCGGCCGTCATCGCAGCGCTTGCCGCCGCGGAAGTCATGGCGGCGGCGCTGAATTTCCGGCAGCCGGCCCAACCCGATAGCCCGCGTCGTCCGGCTGTCGCGAAGTTTGCACGCTAACGGCTCAGGCGCTATTGCCCTGGTGTATCGCACCGTTCAGGTGAAGCGCAAAGCCGCGCGCGTCTGCGGCTTCGATATCCGGACGCAGCTCAAGGGTCGGGATCAGGTAGTCGCCGCCATTCTGCCGGCGATAGGGAATAGGCGGCGTGGTTGTTAGCGTGCGCATCCTTTGCCTCAGCCGCTCGGCCGTCGCTTCGAAACCGGCTTCGTCAAGACCGTCGACCCGGTAGGCGACAAAAGGCGGAAGTACGTCGTAGCCGGGATAATAGAGAACGCCGTGATTGATCGGGAAAAGCAGATCGTCGATCGGTCCGTTGACCCCGCGCGGCGAGTAGTGTTCTTCCCAGCCACCTGTTGTCACCACCAACATGGCACGTTTTCCTGCGAGCGTTCCCTCGCCGAACCGCTTGCCCCAGTATTTGTCGCTGTGTTCGCCAACGCCATAGGCGAAGCCATAGGCATAGACGCGATCGACCCAGCCTTTCAGGATCGCCGGCATCGAGTACCACCACAGCGGAAACTGCAGGATCAGGGTATCGGCCCATAGCAGATTTTCCTGCTCGGCCCTGACATCAGCGGTCAGGGTATTGGTCGCGAAGGCTTCCTTCGAGGCACGGCTTGGCTTGAACCGGGCATCCGGAAGGAGCGCGGGGAAGTCGGCGCGGTCGATCTCGGATTTCCATCCTTCGGCATAGAGGTCGGTGACGCGCACCTCGTGTCCCTCGGCTTCCAGCGCCTTGACAGCGACATCGTGCAGTGTCCCGTTCAGCGAACGCGGTTCGGGATGGGCATAGACAAGCAGAACTTTCATGGTCGGCAATCCTTCAGTCGTGAACTGAGACTTTAGGTAGACCGCCGTTTGTCCATGCGGTAGATATCCAATATGGATAGGATTATACCGAAAAATGGATAAATCGGACGTGACGCTGGAACGGATGCGAAGCTTCGTACGGGTCGCCGAGCGCGGCAGCCTGTCGGCCGTTGCCCGCGAACTCGGCATCGGCCAGTCGAGCGTTACGCGGCATCTGAGGGAGCTGGAGGAAGCCGTCGGCGTGCCCCTGCTTAGCCGCACCACCCGGCGCGTCACGTTGACCGACGAAGGCAGTCGTTACTATGCCAACAGCATCCAGATCCTACGCTTAGTCGACCAGGCAGGCGACGAGGCGCGCAGCACCCGCGGCGCCTCGGCCGGGACCATCCGGGTATCCTGCACCGCCGCCTTCGGGGTCCTGCACGCAACCCGCTTGATCTTCGCCTTTCAGGATCGTTATCCTGATATCGAGGTCGATCTCAGCCTGACCGACGAGCGGATCGATCTGGTGCGGGAAGGGGTCGATATCGCGCTGCGTCTCGGGCCGCTCACCGACAGCTCCATGAAGCTCCGGGTGCTTGGCGAAAGCCGCCGTCTGTTCGTCGCCGCGCCCGCCTATCTGGCGGCACGTGGGTGCCCGGCTGCCCCGCGCGACCTCGCTGCCCATGAGGGAATCCGCATGTCGAACGTCGCAGGCAGTGACCTGATCTCGCTGGAAGGAGCAGACGGCCGCAGCCACGCGGTACCCTTTGGCGGGCGGTTCCTCGTCGACCATGGGCTTGCCGCCCGCGAGGCGCTGGTCGCCGGGCGCGGCATCGCACCAACACACCAATGGCTCGTCGACGATCTCCTGGCGAGTGGTCGGCTGTTGCCGATCCTGCCGGACTACAGGCTGCCTTCGGTGCCGCTCAGCCTGCTGATCGTGCCCGAGCGCGCAGGCATCGCCCGGGTTCGCCTGCTGGTCGACTTTCTCGTCGAGCAGGTCAGCGGTATTGCCGGTATTGAGAAGACGAGAGGCTAGAGCATCCCGCTTTCAGTGGAATCACTGAAAGCGGACAAGATGCTCTAGAATCAAAGTGCTAGAGCGTCCTTAGTGCGTTCGTCTGAACGCACGGCGCTCTAGACGCTACTCCAGCGCCTTGCCGATCAAGCGCTGACAGCGCTCGGCCATGTAGTCGATCATCAGCCTGACTTTCGGATCTTGGAAGCGCTTGTGTGGATAGATCGCCGCAAGCTGTACGCTGAGCGGCGGCGTGTCGACCAGAATCGGCACCAGCGCGCCGGAATTGATGTGGCTTTTCACCTCGAAGAGAGGCTTGTTGATGATGCCGCGGCCGTCGAGCGCCCATTGGGTAAGCACGTCGCCGTCGTCCGAATCGTAGGGGCCGGTCACCTCGAGTTTGCGCATGCCTTCCATGGTCTGGAGCGTCCAGAAATACTCCTTCGAACCCGGGTAGCGCAGCAGCAGACAGTCGTGTTTGTCGGCGATCAACGCGTCAGGGGTTTGGGGCACGCCGCGCTTTTCGAAATAGTCGGGCGACCCGCAGACCACGCGCTCGCAGTTCATGATGCCACGCATGCGCAGGTTCGAATCTTCGAGGATGCCGAGCTTGAACGCGACGTCGACGCCTTCCGAGAGGATATCGACATTGTGGTCCGACAGACGAAGCCGCACTTCGATGTCGGGATACTTGTCATGGAATTCGGGAATGCCCGACGCAATCAGGCGCCGACCTATCCCCAAGGGAGCGGTAATCTTCAGCGCCCCCTTCGGATTGCGCGATAGATCGGCGATCGCGTTTTCGGCCTCGTTGACCGCTTCGAGGATCTTCACCGCGCCATCGTAAAAGACGCGGCCATGCTCCGTCGGGGTCAGCTTGCGCGTCGTTCGGTTGAACAGGCGAACGCCCATATGGCGTTCCAACTCTTTGATTCTATTGCTTGCAACCGCCGGCGTCACGCGCTGGTCGCGACCGGCCGCCGATAGGGTTCCAAGCTCTACGACGCGCACGAAGACGCGCACATTGTCCAGATAAGACATGCCTCCGTCCCACTCCTCCGGCTTCTCTCTAGCCTATCCATTGCGTCGCTATTTTATAGATTTTTTTGAAAGTGTTGGTGAAGCAGCGACGTTCCCGCGACCTCCAGCAATGACACATAATGGTCCGAGGAGAAATGGGAGAATTCCATGTACGAGTATGCCATAGCCTGGGATTGGCTCACCTTTGCCATGAGATGGCTGCACGTCATCACGGGTATCGCGTGGATCGGTTCGTCATTTTATTTCGTTGCACTTGACCTTGGCCTGAAGAAGCGACCGGACCTTCCGGTCGGTGCCTATGGCGAAGAGTGGCAGGTGCACGGTGGCGGCTTTTACCACATCCAGAAGTATCTGGTGGCGCCGGCCAACATGCCGGAGCACCTGATCTGGTTCAAATGGGAATCCTACGTCACCTGGCTTTCCGGTTTCGGCATGTTGTGCATGGTCTACTATGCCGGTGCCGACCTCTACCTGATCGATCCGAATGTGCTCGACGTTTCGAAGCCGGTGGCGATCGCCATCTCGCTGGGCTCGATCGCCTTCGGCTGGCTCGCCTATGACACGATCTGCAAGTCGCCCTTCGGCCGCGACAACACCAGGCTGATGGTGCTTCTGTACTTCATCCTCGTCGGCATGGCCTGGGGTTACACGCAGCTCTTCACCGGCCGCGCCGCCTTCCTGCATCTCGGCGCATTTACCGCGACGATCATGTCGGCCAACGTGTTCTTCATCATCATTCCGAACCAGAAGGTTGTCGTCGGCGACCTGATCGCGGGCCGCACGCCGGATCCCAAGTACGGCGTGATCGCCAAGCAGCGCTCAACGCACAACAACTACCTGACGCTGCCAGTTTTGTTCCTGATGCTGTCGAACCACTACCCGCTGGCCTTTGGCACCCAGTTCAACTGGATCATCGCCTCGCTGGTGTTTCTGATGGGCGTCACCATCCGCCACTGGTTCAACACCCGCCACGCCGACAAGGGCAATCCGACCTGGACCTGGCTCGTCACCGCGCTGCTCTTCGTCGCGATCATGTGGCTGTCGACCGTGCCGAAGGTGCTTGCCGGCGGTGGCGAGGAAAAGATCTCCGCCGCGCAGCAGCCCTTCGTGACGGCGGAAGCCTTTCCGAAGGTCCGCGACACCGTGCTTGGCCGCTGTTCCATGTGCCATGCCAAGGAACCGGGCTGGGAAGGATTGGTCGTGCCGCCGAAGGGCGTGACGCTCGAAACCGACACCGAGATCGCAAACCACGCGCGTGAAATCTATCTGCAGGCCGGCCGTTCGCATGCGATGCCGCCCGCCAACGTCACCGGCGTATCGGACGAGGAGCGGCAGTTGCTCGTCGCCTGGTACGAATCCGTCATGAATGGAGGAAAGACCCAATGACCGATTTGCTGATCCGCGGCCGCGTTCTGACCTTTGTCGACGAGCCCAAGGGCATCGACGATACCGCCTCCTATCGCTACTTCGAGGACGGCGCCGTGCTGGTGCGGGGCGGCAAGGTTGCCGATATCGGCGAGCATGCCGAAGTCGCCCGCCGCGCCGGCGCCGGCGTCAAGGTCGCGGACCACCGCCCCAATCTGGTGTTGCCTGGCCTGATCGACACGCACCTGCATTTCCCGCAGACGCAGGCGATCGCCTCCTACGGCGCGCAGCTTCTCGAATGGCTGAATACCTACATCTTCGTCGAGGAGCAGAAGTTCCGGAAGCCGGAACATGCCGACTACATCGCCGGCCGTTTCATGGACGAGCTTCTGTCCAACGGCACGACGACGGCCGTCGCCTATTGCTCGGTGCACCCGGAAAGCGTCGACGCCTATTTCAGCGCCGCGGAAGCCCGCGGCATGCTGATGATCGGCGGCAAGGTGATGATGGACCGCAATGCGCCCGACGCGCTGCGCGATACGCCGCAACTGGGCTATGACGAGACCAAGGCGCTGATCGCCAAGTGGCACGGCCGCGGCCGTGCGCATTACGCCATCAGCCCGCGCTTTGCCATCACTTCGACCCCGGAACAGATGGAGATGAGCCGCACGCTCGTGGCCGAGCACCCGGAGTGCTACGTCCAGACGCATCTTTCCGAGAACAAGGACGAGATCGCCTTCGCGACCTCGCTCTATCCGGAGGCCAAGGACTACACCGATATCTACGCGCGCTACGACCTTCTGACACGCAAGACCTTGCTCGGCCACTGCATTTATTTGAGCGATCGCGAGATCTCGGTTCTCGCCGAGACAGGCGCGGTCGGCACCTTCTGCCCGACCTCGAACCTGTTCCTCGGCTCCGGTCTCTTTGACAGGGATCGCTTCGACAAGCTCGGCGCGCGCTGGTCGGTCGCGACCGACGTCGGCGCCGGAACGAGCTTCTCGATGCTGGAGACGATGGACGAGGCCTATAAGGTGTTGCACCTGCAGGGCCAGCGGCTGACACCGTTCAACTCGTTCTATCGCCTAACGCTCGGCAATGCTCGCGCGCTTGATCTCGAAGATCGTATCGGCTCGCTGCATGTGGGCGCCGATGCCGACATCGTCGTGCTCGACAGCCGTGCCAAGCCGTCGATGGAGCTGCGCATGCGGGTTACCGGTTCGCTTGCAGAGGAGCTGTTCATTCTGCAGACGATGGGTGACGACCGCTGCGTGGCGGAGACCTACGTCGCTGGCAAGCCGATGAAACGCGCTGCAAACGGCGCGAAGGATGGGGCAACGGCAGCGGTCAGAAGCCTCGAAACGGCCTGACCGGGCTTTGAACGCCTTTTGGGGTTCGCGAAGCCGAAAAAGGGTTGAGCCCACCATTCAAAACGCCGCGTTTCGTTTGGATACGCGGCGTTTTCTCGTGCTTACAGGTCTTCCGGTCGTTTGCCACCCATTGCCCTCGTCAGGGCGTCGGCGCGTTCGCGCACGATGGGGCCGAACGTCGAAAGCTTCTGGTCGCTGACGCGGACGGACGGGCCGGAGATCGAGATGCCGGCGATGGTTTCGCCATATTCGTTGAAGATTGGTGCTGCGACACAGCGCATGCCGAGCGTGTGCTCCTCATCGTCGACGGACCAGCCGCGGTGACGGATTTCCTGGATGTCCTTCAAGAGCGCCGACAGCGTGTCGCGGGTCTTGTCGGTGAAATGCGCGAGTTCACGGCCACCGAGCAGCTGAGCGATCTCCTTGTCCGACCAGGTCGAAAGGATCGCCTTGCCGATGCCGGAGGCATGAACCGGACCACGGCGGCCGGGGCGGAAGAAGGCGCGCATCGGCGCGTGGCTTTCGACCTGCGAGATGAAAACGACATCGCCGCCTTCCTCGATGCCGATATTCGCCGTTTCGCCGCTTTCCTCCATGAGGCCCTTGAGGAAGGGGCGGCTGATCGTTCCGAGCTTGCGGAAGCGCAGATAGGCGTTGCCGATCTCGAAGGCCTTGAGGCCGACGGTCCAGGCGCCGGTGTCCGGGTCGTTCATTACCATGCCGTGGCCGGCCAGTGTCGTCAGCAGACGATGCACTGTGGATGGCGGCATGCCGGTCTGGTCGGCAAGCTGGGTCAGGGTCGAGCCGTCCTCCTCGGCGACCACCGTCAGAAGAGCAAGGCTGCGATCGAGCACCTGTACGGATGACGGTGCTGCATTCTCGCCCGCCTTGCGTCCGCGTTTTCCCCTGCCGTTGCCATCCATCGAAGCCTCTCTGCAAATCACGTCTCTCGCCATCATCCTCTATCAGGCCACGGAGGGATTTTCTCCGAATTGTTGAAAATCTTTATTTCCACATTATGGAAATGATTTCCATTTATGTGTTGCGTATCGAAAATTATGGATTATGTTTTCAGGAAATAGGAGGAAATCCCATGGCTAAGATGCGTGCCGTTGACGCGGCTGTTTATGTTCTGGAGAAGGAAGGCATCGACTGTGCCTTCGGCGTACCTGGCGCCGCCATCAACCCGTTCTATTCGGCTCTGAAGGCCCGCGGTTCCGTCCGCCACATTCTCGCCCGCCACGTCGAGGGTGCCTCGCATATGGCCGAAGGTTATACCCGCGCCAAGCATGGCAATATCGGCGTCTGCATCGGCACGTCGGGCCCGGCCGGCACAGACATGATCACCGGCCTCTATTCGGCTTCAGCGGATTCGATCCCGATCCTCTGCATCACTGGGCAGGCGCCGCGCGCCCGGCTCGACAAGGAAGACTTCCAGGCTGTCGATATTGCGAAGATCGCCGCACCCGTCACCAAGTGGGCGGTTACCGTCATGGAGCCGGCGCTGGTTCCCTTCGTCTTCCAGAAGGCTTTCCACATCATGCGCTCCGGCCGTCCCGGCCCGGTGCTGATCGACCTGCCGGTCGACGTCCAGCTCGCCGAGATCGAGTTCGATCCGGACACCTATCAGCCGCTTGAGCCCTATAAGCCGAAAGCGACGCGTGCCCAGGCCGAGAAGGCCCTGGCCATGCTGAACGAGGCGGAGCGTCCGCTGATCGTCGCCGGCGGCGGCATCGTCAACGCCGACGCCTCGGACCTCTTGACCGAATTCGCCGAGATCACCGGCATTCCTGTCATCCCGACGCTGATGGGCTGGGGCACGATCCCCGACGACCATCCGCTGATGGCCGGCATGTGCGGCCTGCAGACCTCGCACCGCTATGGCAACGCCAACATGCTCGCTTCCGACTTCGTTCTCGGTGTCGGCAACCGTTGGGCCAATCGCCACACCGGCAACGTTCCGACCTATACGGAAGGCCGCAAGTTCGTTCACGTCGATATCGAGCCGACCCAGATCGGTCGTGTCTTCGCCCCTGATTTCGGTATCGTCTCGGATGCCGGCGCTGCGCTGAAACTCTTCCTCGACGTCGCGACGGAGTGGAAGACGGCCGGCAAGCTGCGCGATTGGTCCGCCTGGGCGGAAGAGTGCCGCGAGCGCAAGCGCACCATGCTGCGCAAGACCCATTTCGACCAGACGCCGCTCAAGCCCCAGCGCGTTTACGAGGAGATGAACAAGGCCTTCGGCCGCGACACCTGCTACGTCTCGACCATCGGTCTCAGCCAGATCGCCGGTGCGCAGTTCCTGCACGTCTACAAGCCGCGCAACTGGATCAACTGCGGCCAGGCTGGCCCGCTCGGTTGGACTTTGCCAGCGGCTCTCGGCGTTCGCGCCGCTGATCCGGACCGGCCGATCGTTGCGCTTTCCGGCGACTACGACTTCCAGTTCCTGATCGAGGAACTGGCGGTCGGCGCCCAGCACAAGCTGCCTTACCTGCATGTGGTCGTGAACAATTCCTATCTCGGCCTCATCCGCCAGGCGCAGCGCGGCTTCAACATGGACTTCGAGGTCAGCCTTGCCTTCGACAACATCAATGCCTCGGGCGATGCAGAGAAGGGGTACGGCGTCGACCACGTCGCGGTTGCCGAGGGCCTCGGCTGCAAGGCGATCCGGGTGCGCAGCCCGAACGAGTTCCAGGAGGCCTTTGATCGGGCACGGGCGCTGATGGACGAGCACCAGGTTCCCGTCGTCATCGAGTTCATCCTCGAGCGCGTCACCAACATCTCCATGGGCGCAGACATCAATGCCGTCGTCGAGTTCGAGGAATTGGCGATCCGCGGCGAAGACGTGCCGACCGCAATCACGGCCGCCCTGCTCGACTGAGCAAAATGCGGGCGGTTTTCCGCCCGCATCCCGCTCCAAAGACAAACACAAGGAGGAGACATCGCATGGCGAAGTTCGCTGCGAACCTGACAATGCTGTTCAACGAGGTGCCGTTCCTCGATCGTTTCGCCCTTGCTGCCAAGGCCGGCTTCGAAGGCGTGGAATATCTGTTTCCCTACGAATTTGAGAAGGTGAGCCTGCGCGCCGAGCTTCAGCGCCACGGCCTGACCCAGGTTCTGCACAACCTGCCGGCCGGCGATTGGGCCCGCGGCGAACGCGGCATCGCCATCCTGCCCGACCGGGTTGACGAATTCCGCAAGGGTGTCGCAAGCGCCATCGATTACGCGACGGCGCTCGATTGCAAGCAGGTGAATTGCCTAGTCGGCATCGCGCCGGATGGCGTGTCCGACAGCATCCTGCGCACGACGCTGGTTGCGAACCTGAAGCTCGCCGCGGCTGAACTCGGCAAGCATGGCATTCGCCTGCTGATCGAGCCGATCAACCGCTTCGACATTCCGGGCTTCTACCTGAACACGGTGGGCCAGGCCGCTTCGATCATCGAGGAAGTCGGCAGCGACAACCTCTTCATCCAGTACGACCTCTACCACCAGCAGCGCACCGAGGGTGAACTGGTCGGCACCTACAAGCGCTTTGCCAACCGCATCGCCCATGTTCAGCTTGCCGATAGTCCCGGCCGGAACGAACCCGGCACCGGCGAGATCAACTATCCCTTCGTCTTCGACGCACTGGAAGAGGCCGGCTACGACGGCTGGATCGGCTGCGAATACAAGCCGCGCACCACCACGGCCGATGGCCTTGGCTGGCTCGGCACCGAGCGCCAGCGCACCCAATCTGCAGACATCATCAAGATCAGGAGCTAAGCACCATGGCAACAATCGGTTTCATTGGACTGGGTATCATGGGCACGCCGATGGCGCGCCACTTGCAGGATGCCGGCCACACCATCGTCACCTCGAAGTTCGTCATTCCGCCGCGCCAGGAACTGCTCGACAACGGTTTGAAATTCGTCGAAACGCCGAAGGCGCTCGCCGAGACCGTCGACACGATCATCCTGATGCTGCCGGACACGCCTGAGGTCAAGGACGTCCTCTTCGGCGAAAACGGCGTTGCTTACGGCCTTTCCAAGGGCAAGCTCGTCATCGACATGAGCTCGATCTCGCCGATCGAGACGAAGGAATTCGCCAAGAAGGTTCGCGAAACCGGCGCCGAATATATCGACGCTCCGGTCTCCGGCGGCGAAGTCGGCGCCAAGAACGCCTCGCTCTCGATCATGGCCGGCGGCGCCCAGGAAAGCTTCGACCGCGCCCTGCCGCTCCTGCAGCTGATGGGCAAGAACATCACCCTCGTTGGTGACTGCGGCGACGGCCAGGTCACCAAGGTTGCCAACCAGATCATCGTCGCGCTGACGATCGAAGCGGTTTCGGAAGCGCTTGTCTTCGCGTCCAAGGCCGGCGCCGACCCGGCACGTGTTCGCGAGGCGCTGATGGGCGGCTTTGCTTCCTCGCGTATTCTCGAGGTACACGGCGAGCGCATGATCAAGCGCACCTTCGACCCGGGCTTCCGCATCTCGCTGCACCAGAAGGACCTGAACCTGGCTCTCCAGGGCGCAAAGTCGCTCGGCATCTCGCTGCCAAACACGGCAGCAACGCAGGAGCTCTTCAACAACTGCGCCGCCAACGGCGACAGCGGTCTCGATCACTCGGGTCTCGTGCGCGCGCTGGAGCGCATGGCGAACCACCAGGTCGCCTAGCGCAATTCCCGGAAAAGTGTGAAGCGGTTTTCCGTTCGGAATTGCGCCGCTTCAAAAGCGCAAGGCATGAAATGCACATGATCCGTCTGGCGTCCTATTGTGCCGGGCCGGTCATGTGTCCGGGCGGCGGTTGGAGGAACCGCCGCCCGAGACATCATCAAGCAATTCCAGGAAAAGTGTGAAGCGGTTTTCCGCCCGGAAATTGCGTAAGTGCTCTAAGGGGAGACAAATGCCAGCCATCACCGACCCACGCCGCTTCCTGGAAACGCTGTTCACCTCGGCCGTTGCCGCGGCTGACCCGGAAAAGGTGATTGCGGCCAATCTGCCGGAGCGGCCGAAGGGGCGCACGGTGGTCGTCGGCGCCGGCAAGGGCGCGGCGCAGATGGCGGCCGCCTTCGAGCGCCATTGGGATGGCCCGCTTTCTGGCGTGGTCGTCACCCGCTATGGCTACGCTGCCCCTTGCGAGAAGATCGAGGTGCTTGAAGCATCGCATCCACTCCCCGATGAAAACGGTTTACTTGCCTCGAAGCGTTTGCTCACCGAAGTCACCGGGCTGACGGAGGACGACCTCGTCGTGGCGCTCGTCTGCGGCGGTGGCTCGGCGCTTCTGCCTTCGCCTCCGCCCGGCCTGGCGCTGGAAGACGAGATTGCCGTCAACCGGGCACTGCTTGCCTCCGGTGCGCCGATCAGCGCCATGAACGCCGTGCGCAAGCACGTCTCGATGATCAAGGGCGGCAGGCTTGCCGCCGCCGCCTATCCGGCAAAGGTCGTCTCGCTGATCGTCTCCGATATTCCAGGCGACGATCCGGCGCTGGTCGCTTCCGGCCCCACGCTTGCCGATGCGAGCACTCGCGAGGATGCGCTGACGCTGATCGAGCGCTACAGCCTGGATTTGCCCGCCAATGTCATGGCTTGGATAAAAAGCCCGAATAGCGCCGCGCCGTCGCCTGACGATCTGCGCTTTGCCCGAAACGAAGTCCGGCTCATCGCGTCCGCGTCGGTCTCGCTCGAGGCTGCGGCTACCGAGGCGCGTGCCGCGGGCATTGAAGCGATCATTCTTTCCGATGCGATCGAGGGCGAGGCGCGCGATGTTGGCGGCGTGCATGCGGCGATCGCCCGTGAGGTTGCCGGTCGCGGCCGGCCGTTTACCAAGCCTGTCGTCGTTCTCTCGGGTGGAGAGACGACGGTGACGATCCGCGGGAAGGGCAAGGGTGGCCGCAACAGCGAGTTTCTGCTGGCGCTGGCGCTCGGCATCGATGGCGCCAACGGTGTCTCGGCGCTTGCCGCCGATACCGACGGCATTGACGGCTCTGAGGACAATGCCGGCGCCTTTGCCGATGATACGACCATCGCCCGGCTCGTCGCCCAACGGCTTGATGCGGCAGCGCTGCTGCAGAAGAACGACAGCTGGACGGCGTTTAATGCGCTCGGCGATCTCTTCAAGCCGGGGCCGACCGGCACCAATGTGAATGATTTCCGCGCCATCCTGGTGCAGTGAAACGGGCGTGTGCGTAGCCAGCCACGTTCGCGCTACGCGAAGTGGCAGCTCACCGAGCCATAGGCACCGAAATCGGCGACGATCGTGTCGCCGCTCTTGGCCTCGAGCGTGCGGATGAAAGAGCCTGAGAGGACGATCTGACCGGGCTCGATTGCATCGCCGCATTGCGCAAGCCGGTTGGCAAGCCAGGCGATGCCGCGGGCCGGATGGTTGAGGACGCCGGCCGCAAGCCCCGTCTCCTCGATCACCGCATTGCGCGAGACGATAGCGCCCATCCAGCGCATGTCGACCCTATCCGGACGTACGGCGCGACCGCCGAGGATGAGGCCGCCATTGGCGGCATTGTCAGAGATCGCATCGACGAGGGTTCGCGCCTTCTTGCTTTTCGGATCCGTGCGGACGATGCGGCTGTCGAGGATTTCCAGCGCCGGCATCACATAGTCCGTGGCGTTCAGCACCTGGACGATATTGACGCGCGGACCCTTCAGCCCGGCCTTCATCACGAAGGCGATCTCGGCTTCGACCCGTGGTTGAATGAAGCGGTCGGCCGGAATGCTTGCGCCATCATCGAACAGCATGTTGTCGAAGAGTACGCCGGAATCCGGCGTGTCGATGCCGAGTGCCTGCTGCATGGCGTTGGACGTCAGGCCGATTTTCCAGCCGATGATGCGGTGGCCGTCGTCGCGCTTGCGCCTGACCAAGGCCGCCTGGATCGCATAGGCGTCGTCGACAGTCATGTCGGGATGTTTGAGCGACAGAAGCCCGATCTGTTTTCGATCCTGCTCTGCCTGATGCAGGCTTTCGGCAGCCTTGGCGATCTCGGTTGCATTCAGCATGGTCCGGCCCCTCCACTCCAGCGTGTCTCACGATACACCAAGGTAGCCACGCGGGCACCGGTCGTCTTGTGATAGTCAGATCGGCTGGCTCGCCAGCATCAGGCCAAGGCCGATGAGGATCGAGCCGCAAGCGCGGGGCACCAGGTGGCCGGCGCCACCAGCCAGCCGCCCGAGCGTGAAGGAAGCGAGGAACACGGCGGCGACATCGGCCACCGCGGCAGTACTGGCTGCAAATCCCGAGGATGGCGTGCGTGAACGGAGCGCCGCTACTCGATAAAGACGCGCACGCTGGCGGCGCGGCCGACCGCGTCGATGACGGTGAGTGTCGAATAGCCGACCCCATCCGGCTGCCATTGTGTCACGCGGCGCCGGGTCAGCTCAGGGAGAGGCCGGCCATTGGCGAGCCAGCGGAATGGCGCTCGTCCGCCTTGCAGCTTGAGCGTCAGCGGCGAAATTGCCTGATGATCCATCCCAAGTTCGACGCGCGCGCCTTCGGGCGGGAAGACGATCTGCGGCGCCGGTTCGCGCGCTGAAGCGTTGACGAGGCCGCTAGCGGTCAGCGAGAAGCGGCGCTGGCTGATCGGCAGTTCCGCTTGCGAAATGCGGATCGCGCCGGCAGGAGCATCCGGTAGCGGCGTTATGCCGAAGCCTGACTTGGCGAAGCCTTCGAAGAGAATGGGGGCGGCACTGCCATAGCCGGTGAGGCCCGGTACGGCACCGTTGTCGGGACGGCCGACCCAGACACCGAGCACGTGGCGGCCGTCATAGCCGACCGACCAGGCGTCGCGGTAGCCGTAGCTGGTGCCGGTCTTGTAGGCGATGCCGCGCTGGCGGCTGCCCGTCGGCGGCAACACGCCCGAGAGCGCATCGGAAACATTCCAGACGGCGACGGGGGAAAGTAAGGGTTCGGCCTCGATCAGGCCGGCCTTGCCATCGATGCCGTCGCCAAGACGAAGGGGGAAGCCGCGATTGGCAAGTGCTGCATAAAGCTGGACGATATCGCGCAGCGAAAGTCCGACGCCGCCAAGGCCAATGGCAAGTCCGGGCGCTTCGCCTGCCGGCAGCCCCGGTTTAACCTCGGCGCGGCGGAAGCGCATCATCAGCTCAGCCGGGCCGACCGCATCGAGAAGGCGGATCGCCGGCACGTTCAAGGAGAGTTGCAGCGCCTCGCGCACGCTGACATCGCCCTGATAGCTCATGTCGAAGTTGCGCGGACGATAGCCGAAGAAGTCCGCCGGCCGATCCTCGATGATCGTTTCCTGGCTGACGAGCCCCTCTTCGAAGGCGAGGCCGTAGATGAACGGCTTGAGGGTGGAACCCGGCGAGCGCGTGATACGGGTCATGTCGATCCAACCGGAGCGGCTCGCATCAAAATAGTCGGCAGATCCGACCGAAGCGACGATCTCGCCGGTTTTGGCATCGGCCATCATCATGGCGACCGAAACCTTCGGCCCCAGCTTGGCAGCGCCCTCCTTTGCCACGGCCTCGAGGTTACGCTGGACGGCGAGGCGCAAGGTCGTCTGATGCCGGGCCGCGTGCGCGTCCTTGCGCAACGCGCGCTCGGCGAGATGGGCGGCATAGGACGGCAGCTGTAGGCGGCGCGAGGGGACAGATGTCGCGATTGCGCGCTCGGCTTCGCCGTCCCCGATGACGTCAGCGACGGCGAGACGGGTCAGCACCCGCTCGCGGGCAGCGACTGCCGCGGCATGATTGCGATCCGGCCGGCGCTTTTCCGGCAATTGCGGCAGGGCGACGAGCAGCGCTGCCTCACCGGCCGTCAGCCGCTTCGGCTCCTTGCCGAGCCAGGCGAGACTTGCGGCGCGCACACCCTCGATGTTTCCGCCATAGGGCGCGTGGGTGAGGTAGAGGTTGAGGATCTGGTCCTTCGATAGGCGCCTTTCGATCTGGATAGCGCGGGCGATCTGCAGGAGCTTCGCGGTGACGGAGCGCTGCGCGCGCGGCTCGATCAGGCGTGCAACTTGCATCGAGAGTGTCGAGGCGCCTGAGACGATCCGGCCGTTGCTGACGAATTGAAGAGCAGCGCGGCCGAGCGCGAGGAAATCGACGCCCGAATGCTCCTGGAAGCGCTGGTCCTCATAGGCGATCAGCATCTCAAGAAACTGCGGATCGACATCGTCGACCGTCGTCTTCAACCGCCAGAGACCTTCCGGTGTTGCGAAGGCGCGCAGCAACTGCCCGTTGGCATCGTCCACCTCACGTGAGACGACGCCAGCCTCCGCAAGTGGGGGCGGAAAGGCCTCGTCGGCCTTCTCGATCGCAAAGCCCGTCAGCCCCGTCAGCAGCAGGCAGACGGGCAAGGCGATCAGCAGTTTGCGCCCAATCGACATGGTCGTGCCTATTGTGCCGCCTGAACCTCCATGCGCCCGGTGGCAGTGCGGGCCGAAAGCTGCGGCCGGTACATATCCTCGACGGAGGCAGCCGGATGGTCGTAAACGCCTGGGGTCACGGCACGCACCACATAGGCGAGCGTGACTTCGCGCCCCGCACCCGTGCTTCGGTCCAGCGCCGCGACGAAGCGGTCGTTGCGGAACTCCGTATGCGTCGCGGTGATTTCGCCGAGCCACTCGAAGTTGCTGAGCTGGGCGCTGTCGACGAGGCTCGGATTGTCGATCTGGAAGCCGGCCGGCAACAGGTCGGTGACGAGCACGCGCGACGGCCAGTCGTTGGCTTCCGTCACTTTCAGTACGACGACATAGCGCTGGTTCTGTCGCGCTTCCATGACGTTCGCCTCGGCGCCATCGAGCGTGTAGTAGGTACGCTCGATGGTGAAACCGTCGCCGCCGGCCGAAAGCGGCTGGGCAGGTGCGGCGACCGTGGTGACGACGGCCGAGACCGGATCGGCGCCCTGGTTGCGGATCACGATCGGATGGGTCGTAAGCGCGTCGCCGGTCATCTGGGCGGCATAGCTGCCAGTCTTCGATGCGCCATTGACCTCCAGTGCCATATCCTCGTCGCCGTTCTGGATGGCGCGGGCGGCAAGCAGCATCCAGGCCTGTTCCTGGGTGCTGGTGTAAGTCTTCTGCTCCCATTCGCGCGCGACGATCTTCGACAGCTCGGGAACGATCGGCGGCACCGGACGGCTTTCGGCGGCGAGCGCCAGCACCGCCGCGTTGTCACGCAGCGACGAGCCGTAATCGGAGCGCGACAGGCTGACATTGATGAGGCCGGTCGACATGTTCGCCGCCTTGGCAAAGGTATCCTGCGACCCCTGGGCGTCGCCATAGAGTGCCAGCGCCGCGGCGATATGCGCCTTGGCGAGCGGCGTCGGGAAGTCGTCGATCAGCGTGTTGGCGTAGTAGCGCAGGTCGTTGATCGCCGCCTTGCGATTGCGGGCGAGCACGTAGAGCGCATAGGCGATCTCGTTGCCGCGATCCTTGGCATTGGTGTCGTAGCTGACGCCGTTCTGCAGGTTTTCGAGCGCCTGGACCATCGCGGCCTCCGGCACGTCGTATTTCTGTTCGCGGGCGCGGGTCAGGAAGTCGGTGACATAAGCATCGAGCCAGAGGTCGCCATAACCCGGCCCCCAGAGGCCGAAGCTGCCCGACGACGATTGATAGGAAAGGACGCGATAGATCGCCTCCTGCACCCGTTTCGTCACGCCTTCGTCGTCGGTGAGACCGGACTGCTTGGCGAGCTCGCTGAGATAGAGCAGCGGCAGTGCGCGGCTCGTCGTCTGCTCGGCGCAGCCATAGGGGTAGCGATCGAGCGTCATCAGCAGCGCCGGCATATCGAAGGCGGCCGAACGCGTGACGCTGAGGTTGACCGAGGCGCCCTGCAGAATGCTGTCGGCGAGCAACTGCCCGTCGACGGTCAGGCTGCTTCCCGGCGCGATCGCGACGACCTGTCGCTGGGTCACCGGCAGGGTGGCCGGACGCACGAGCAGATCGAGCGACTGTTCCAGCGAAAGGCCGTTCGCACCGGTCAGTGCCACCGTGACGACGCCGTTGCCGGGGTATTGCCCGACCACCGGCAAGGTGATGGAGGAACGGCCGCCCTGTTCCAGGGTCACCGTGTTGCCGGTGCCCGGTTGTTCGACCGTGGCGGGACCGCTGGTCGTGACATGGATCTGGTAGTCGCCGGCCGGTGCATCGGTGTTGGCGATGTCGAGCCTCAGTTCCGACCGGTCTCCCGGCGCCAGGAACCGCGGCAGGCTGGCGGTGACGACGACCGGATCGCGGATCACCACGTCGCGCGTGGCGTGGCCGACGCCGGATTTCGTCCAGGCAACGGCCATCAGCCGCGCCGTTCCGTTGAACTGCGGGATGTCGAAGCTGACGGTCGCCTTGCCGTCGCCGTCGAGCTGCACCGGACCTTCGAAGAAAGCGACCAGCTTTTCCGTGGGCGGGCTGCCCTGAAGAGCGACCTGTCCGCCGTCACCGCCGGTGCGCAACCGCCCGGTGGCGCCAAGCGAGCCGTCGATCAGGCGGCCGTAGAGGTCGCGGATCTCGAGGCCTAGCTGCCGCTGGCCGAAGTACCAGGCTTCCGGATCTGGCGCCTCGTAACGCGTGAGATTGAGGATGCCGACGTCGACCGCGGCGATCGTCACATAGGCTTCCTCGTTGGCACCGGCACCGGCAACCTGAAGGCTGGTGTCGAGTGCCTTACGCGGTTCCATTTTTTCCGGTGCATCGAGTGTGACCGCGAGCTTGCGCTCGGCCGGATCGACCGAGAGCCATTTGATGCCGATCGAGCGCATCGGCATGCGGCTTTCCTGCGCATCGCCCGGCCGGTAGAGCGTCGCCGTCACATAGGCGCCGGCGCCCCAGGCTTCGGTAACCGGCAGCTCGACTTCGCCGCCTTCCGCGGCAATCGATGCGGTCTGGGTGGTGATCAGGTTCTCCGTGCCGACAGTGACCAGCAGTTCACCGGCAAAGCGCGGCGAGACCTTGAGCTTGGCCGTGTCTCCGACCGCGTATTTCTCCTTGTCGAGCGCGATCTCCAGGCCGTCGGGCGTTTCGGTCGAGGTGGCAGCGACATACCAGCCGGCGTCGAACTCGACGCTCGACGTCGGACCGTCGATCGAGGCTGTCTCGACCTCCAGGCGATAGCGCCCCCAACCAACCGGCACGGCGATTTCGCCGCCGTCTTCCGTCAGGTCGACGCTGCCGTTTGCCACCTGCTTGGTGGTGACGACAGGCTCGTATTTCCAGGCGCTGCCGTCACGGTACCAGTGATAATTGCGCTCGACGCTGATGAGTTTCCACAAGGCCCCGGGCATGGCGATCTTGCTGCCGCTCGGATCGACGGCGATGACACGGAACTTGCCGACGGAATTTTCGGCGAGTTCGCCTTCGAATTCCGGCTTGATCCCGAGCATCGGGCCCTCGGCGCGCACGGGCAGTTTCAGCGAACGTTCGACGGCGCGGCCGCCGGCCTCGCGCATGCGGACGGTGACGGTCGCGTCGAGCAGTTGCGTGGTCGAGGGCACTTCATCGATGAGGACGTCGAAGCTGGATTTACCTTCCTCGTCGAGCGGTGAAAGTTCCTCAAGCGGCAGGCGCGTGTCTTCGCTCGCCTCTTCGTCGGCGAGGCCGAAGGAATAGCCCTTGAAGGCGGCACTTTCGCGCGTCGGCTTGATCGTCACTTCGCCTTCGAGCTCGAGGCCGGCCGCGGGCGCGCCGTAGAGATAGCGCCCGTCGACAGCGACGCTTGCCGTCTCGCCGACAGCGATTTCCTTTGCGTCGCTCGTCAGGTCGAATTCGGTACGATCGGGCACGAAGTCGTCGACCAGGAATTGCTTTTCGCCGATCGCCGGGGATTTCGGATCGGTGAAGATCTGCATCGTCCAGGTGCCGCGCATGGCGTTTGCCTGGGTGTCTAGATCGAGCGTATGGCCGCCGAGCTTGCCGCCGGGGCTGGTCATGCGGCGATATTCGACGCCATCAGGGCGCAGGAAGACGAAGGTCAGCGGCAGGTTTTCGATCGCCATGCCGTCGACGTCGCGGGCAAGCGCTGCGGCATGCACCGTCTCGCCGGCGCGGTAGATGCCGCGCTCGGTCCAGGCGAGAATGTCGATGGCGCCGGGGGCCGCGCGGCCTGTGACGCCGCGGTCCGAGAGGTCGAAGCCGGCGCGGCTCATGTCGAGGAAGACGTAATCGTCTTCGCCGTTCTTGGCGGTGATGACAGCAGGGGTCAGTCCGGCCGTGCCACGGATCAGGCCGGCGGTGAAGGTAACGCGGCCATCGCTATCGCTGGTCGCGGTGCCGAGGATCTCGTTGTTCTTGGCGACGAGCTGCAGTTCGACGCCTTCGATCGGTTCGGCCGACGCGAGCGAGCGAACGAAGACGTTCAGCCCGTCGGTGCCGGCATAGGTGGAAACGCCGATATCGGAAACGACGAACCATTGCGTCGCCCGCGCATCCCATTCCTGGCTGACGCCGGTGGTCGGGGCTGCGGTTAGAACGTAGACGCCGGGCTTGCGCTCAGGCAGCGCCTCGTCGACCGGGAAGCTGGTGACAACCTCCTTGTTGACGTCACGCTCAATGTCGATCGTGCCCTGCCATACGAGTTCGCCGCTTTCGTCCTCAATGCGCTGGGCGCTGTAGCCGTCGAGCTGGGTCAGGAACTGCGAGCTCTGCAGCACCTGGGCGATGCTGCGGTCGCCGACGCGGTAGAGCTTGAGTTTGGCGCTGTCGGTATTGACTGATACGAGGGGGATGCCGCGGCGCGCGGTCGAGGGCAGCACGAAGCTGTCGCCGGTGAAGCGCACCATCTGGGCGCGGTCCGCGACATAGATGTCGAGGGTGACAGGCGCTTCGAGCACTTCGTCCACGGTGGAGGGCAGGCCGGTGCGAAGCGTCAGCTTGTAACGCTCGCCATGCGAAAGTCCCTCGACGCAGATCTGGTCGCCCTTGGCTTCAAGCGCTTTTGGCGCCGCACCGTTGACGGTGACGAAGGAGGCATAGTCGGCGCCGCTCTTCAGAAGCTGTTCTGAGAACTGCACGCAGGCGCGGGGCGTTGCTGCGTCCGAGTCGATCGTATGCTCGACCACGCGGAAGCCCTTGCGCTGCTTGAGATCGAGATAGGCCGCCTCGACCGATTTCGCCTTCACCAGCTCCAGGCTCGCCTTGTAGGCGTCCAGTGCGGCGCGGAAGTTTTCAGCGCCTTCCAGCGATTTCGCCATGACGGCGAGCGCATGGGCGCGGCTCTCGGTCGTGCGCGTGAGTTCATAACCGTTGATTGCAGCGATCGCCGCTTGCATCGACACGGCCGAATTGTTGGTGATGCGGTTGGCCGTGCGGGCTGTCTCAAGCCAAAGCTCGGCGTCGTCGGGCGTGATCGCCAGCGCACCCTGGAACGCCTTCAGGGCGTTCTCGATATTGCCCATGCCGGCCTGGCCGCGCGCCATGTCGAGGAGCGTATTGACGCCCATCCCCTGCTGGTCGTCGGCAAGGGCGAGGTTGGCCTTGGTGTTGCGGGCGTCCTGCAGGATCTGGTCCGACAGGAATTTCAGCCGCGGCGGCGCGCCGATATCGGCTTCGGCGGCCTGCGGCTGCACGATCTTGCCGGCGATCGCGCCCGGGAAGGAATTCAGCTGATTGTAATCGGACTTGAGGAAGCACCACTTCACCTTGGGATTGTAGGTGAAGGCGCGGCAGGACTGATCGGCGATACAGGTCTGCTGGCACTCATCGAGCGAGACGTTTTGCTCGGTCCTGAGATCGAAACCGAAATAGTCGCCATCCTGCGTTATCTCGACTTGGCGACCGGTCTCCTGCGCAGCGGCGGGACTTCCGATGGTCAAAAGAGACAAAAGTAGGGTGGAAAGGCCGAATAACGCGCGCACAGACATCAAGTCCTCCCAACGCTGCCGGTCTCGATAGAGGCTTCACTTTTCAGGCTTCCGCGTCGCTTGTCAACCGAGGAGAGATCAAGCTCCGGTGCAATTTCAGCGGGAGTCCAAGTGTGAAGGATTAAACATCGACCCGGAATGAAACAAGATAAAACGATATGTAAATCAAACTATTATGACGGGTGGTCAAAGCGGCGGGAAAGTCGCGCCGCTAGCCTCTTTGTTCTCTGAGGAAGATGGTCAACGAGCGACCGGCATCAAGGATATGGTCGCGCGTCAACGCACAAGCCCGCTCGGCATCGCGTGCCATACAGGCATCCAGGATCGCCTTGTGTTCGCGACGCGCCCGGGCAACGCCTGACGTCAGCGTCAACTGTGCCCGAAGGTAGCGATCGATACGGTCGAGCGAGGCGCGGACGATCTGGAGGTAATAGGGCCGCCGCGCCGCCTCGTAGAGACTGTAGTGGAAGTTGCGGTTGATCTCGCCCCAGCGCTCCGCATTCTCTTCGCGCTCGAACTCCTCGCAATGCTGGCGTGCAAGCTCGAGCGTGCGGCGGTCGAGATTGGGCACGGCCAGACGAATGACTTCAGCCTCGATGAGCGCGCGGAATTCGAAAATCTCTTCGATTTCTTCGATCGAAAGCCCGGCGACAACCGCGCCCTTGTAGCGCTCCGTGGTGATCAGGCCATGCTGCTCAAGGCGTGAAAGCGCCTCGCGCACCGGAATGCGGCTGGTGTTGAACATCTGGGCGATGTGGTCCTGGCGCAGGTTCTCGCCCTCGGCGAGGTCACCTTCGATGATCGCCTTGCGCAAGGCTTCATAGACGATATCGGCGGCTGAGGCGGCTTGCCTGACATCGACGGCATCGAGTTTCATCGTGTTCAAACCCTGCTGGCCAAGCCTTCCGGCTCGGCGGATTCGGAAGCGTTTTTGCGTTGTTGGTCAATGGTCATAGGTCCAATTCAGACGCCGGGCAACAGAGCCTTGTGGCCCAAGAGGCGATTTCGAATATTTCAGATTGTATATTGGATCCAATATTTCTATGAGTCTTTTCGTCGGGCTCAGCGCTGTCGCGTATCATCCCGGTAATATGCGGGAGCACGGCCGATGCGCAGGGTATCGGTCGCCCAGGTGGCACCCGTCCACCGCTTGGAAGGAGAAGAGGCATGCGCAGCAACAAGGTCGTCCACATCGTTTCCTGCCACGCGGAGGGCGAAGTCGGCGACGTCATCGTCGGCGGCGTCGCACCCCCGCCCGGAAATACGCTATGGGAACAGCGCCGCTTCATCGCTGAAGACCAGACACTGCGCAATTTCGTGCTCAACGAGCCACGCGGCGGTGTCTTCCGCCACATCAACCTTCTCGTGCCTCCGAAGGATCCGCGCGCGACGATGGGCTTCATCATCATGGAGCCCGAGGATACGCCGCCGATGTCCGGCTCCAACTCCATCTGCGTTTCCACCGTGCTGCTCGACAGCGGCATCGTGCCGATGCAGGAGCCGGAAACTCGCATGGTGCTGGAGGCGCCGGGCGGACTGGTGAACGTCGTCGCTGAGTGCCGCAACGGCAAGGCCGAGCGCATCACCGTCACCAACGTTCCGTCGTTTGCCGACAAGCTCGACGCCAAGCTCGAGGTCGAGGGCCTGGGTACACTCGCGGTCGACATCGCCTATGGCGGCGACAGCTTCGTCATCACCGACGCCCGCGCGCTTGGCTTTTCCGTGACGCCGGACGAGGCGCGTGAACTCGCCGAAACCGGCATCAAGATCACCCGCGCGGCCAATGAACAGCTCGGTTTCACCCATCCGGAGAATCCGGAATGGGATCACATCTCCTTCTGCCAGCTCACGCTGCCGATCGAGGAAAAGGACGGCGTTCTGCACGGTCGCAACACGGTTGTCATCCAGCCGGCCAAGCTCGACCGTTCGCCGACCGGCACCGGTTGTTCGGCACGCATGGCGGTATTGCATGCCCGCGGCGTGATGAAGGTCGGCCAGCGGTTCAGCGGCCATTCTATCATCGATTCGACGTTCGATTGCCGCATCGTCGGCGAGACGACGGTCGGGGGACGCCCGGCGATCGTGCCGGAAATCTCCGGCCGCGCCTGGATCACCGGCACGCACCAGGTGATGCTCGACCCGGCCGATCCCTGGCCGGCCGGCTATCGGCTTGCCGATACCTGGCCGCGCAAGCAGTAAGCGCGCAGACCGGCGCCCTGCATCTCGCGCAGGCGCTCCAATACGTCGCTCGCGCAAATCGCTGCGCGAGCGACCCGTCAGTCTTCCTTGATGATCCGGGTCGTGCCGACCCAGAGTTCGCGGGCCGGCCCGGCGCCGACATTGCGGGCGCTGTGCGGCAGCGAGGCAGGGAAGTGCAGCGTGTCGCCGGCCTTCAACAGATATTCCTTGCCGTCGATCTCGTAGAGCATCTCGCCCTCGATCAGGTAGAGGAAGTCCTCGCCTTCGTGGCTGGTCAGTTCGGAGGCGTAGCCCTTGGGCATATGGGTGATGCAGCCATTGAGCGCGGCGCCCGGAAAGCCGCGTTCGATCAGCTCGTAGACGCGCTCCTTGGTCTCGACATTGTAGCCGGGGCGTTCGCCGGCATGCGACACCATGGAATGCCCGTGCTGCGGCGGCTGCGACAGGAAGGTGTCGACGCTGGTGCCAAGCGCGTTGGCGACGTTGTAAAGCGAGATTAGCGACGGGGTGGAGATGCCACGCTCGATCTGGCTGATGAAGCCTTCCGTCAGACCGGCCTCGCGTGCCACGTCCTTCATGGTCTTGCCAATTTCCTTGCGGCGCGCCCTGAGCATTTGCCCGAGCGAGGCGGGAGTCGAGGTTTCGGGGAGGGAGGCGCCACTGGCTGCTTCTGACGCCTCTTCGATCTTCAAGGGCATGATTTTCTTTCCGCTTGACTCACGTCTATCGATGTACTTTAGTCCAGCTAAAGTTGGTTCGGCAAGCGATCAGATCGCATGCTGGCCTTCTTGAAAAGGGGAACTACAAGAACGTCTTCGCGGCAATCCGTCGGCGTCTAAAAACAGTAAGAAAAATTGGATCCAATATCCAATTGAACGTGTTGAGCGCGCGATCGATGCTGGCTGCGGTCAAAAGGAGGAGTGAGATGAAACGTATATTGCCAATCATGCTCGGGGCGACGCTTGGGCTGCTTGCAGCCACCTCGGCATTTGCGATCGAGCGCGGCGGCGCGATGACATTTGCGCGCTATGACGACTCGACCGTCATCGATCCGGTTTATGCGGACCGCAATCCTGATCTCTGGATGGTGAACGGCCTTTACGAAACGCTGTTGCGCAATGGCCCTGACGGCTCGATCGTGCCGGGGCTTGCCGAAACCCATGAGGTCTCCGCCGACGGCAAGACCATCACAATGGCGCTCCGAACTGGCCTGAAATTCTCCGACGGCTCTGATCTGACCGGCGCCGACGTCGTCTTTTCGCTCGACCGGGCGCGCAACCCGGAGCTCGGTCCCTGGGCAGGGCTCCTTGGCGCCGTCGACAAGGTGACAGCCGATGGCAACAAGATCACCGTGTCGCTGAAGAACCCCGATCCGACGATCATCTCGATCCTCGCGACCTTCAACACCGGCATCATGCCGAAGGCTGCCTTCGAGAAGGCGGCTGGTGCAACGGACCAGGAAAAGGCACGCGCCTTCTTCGCAGCCGGACCGGTAACCTCTGGTCCTTTCGTCATGAAGAGCCACGTGCAGGGCTCAAGCATGAGCTTCGAGCGCAACCCGAACTACTGGCGCCAGGGTGAAGACGGCAAGCCGTTGCCCTATCTCGACCGGGTGGAATTCCTCGTCATACCCGATGACGCCACCCGCATTCTCAAGCTTCAGGCCGGCGAAGTCGATGCGGCCGAGTTCATTCCCTTCGCCCGCGTCGGCGAACTCGGCGCCGATCCGAACCTGAAGATGGAGCTCTTCCCGTCGACCCGTATCGTCTACGCGCCGATCAACACGCGCGAGGCGAAGAAGGACGGCTCGAAGAACCCGCTTGCCGATATCAAGGTGCGTCAGGCGCTGAACTATGCGACCGACAAGAACGTGCTGATCAAGCTCGTGACTTTCGATACCGGCAAGCCGATGACCTCGCTGATGTCGGCCGCAACCCAGCTGCACTACGGTCCGGAACCGCTCTACCCCTACGACCCGGAAAAAGCCAAGCAGTTGCTTGCCGATGCCGGCCTCAGTGGCGGTTTCGAAGTGAAGCTCACGACGCTTGCCGGCAGCGCCGACGACGCGACGCTGTTTACCGCCCTCCAGCAGATGTGGGCGCCGCTCGGCGTCAACCTCAAGGTGGAGCAGGTCGACAACCCGACACGCGGCGAGAAGAACCGCGCCGGCGACTTCGACATCCACACCTATGGCTGGGCAAACGACGTCAACGACCCGGCGCAGGTGACCGGCTGGCTCGGCTATTACAAGCAGCGCCAGGCGGTCGGCACGGGCTGGAACAACCAGGAATTCAACACGCTGTTCGAAGCCTCCAACGTTGAGACCGATCCCGCCAAGCGCAAGGATGAATACAAGCGCATGCAGGAGATCTACGCGGCAGAAGCGCCGTTGCTTTTCCTGTTCGAAACGCCGTTTGCCGTCGCGGTCTCCAAGTCGATCGAAGGCTACGTGCAGACGCCGCTCGGCGCCAACGACTTCTCCGAAGCCTGGCGCGCCGACTGATTGCGGAATGATCTGCGAAGGCCGGGTGGAAATCCGCCCGGTCTTCCGTTGAAGGTTGGATCCATGCCCTCACTTTCCTATCTCGTGGCGCGGCTGCTGCAGATCATCCCGACGTTCCTCTTGGTGATGATCTTCATTTTCTTGCTCGTGCGCCTGTTGCCGGGCGATCCGGCAATCGCCATGGCCGAGGCCAAGGCGACCGATGCCCAGCTTGAACAGATCCGGCACAATCTCGGTCTCGACCAGCCGCTGCCGGTGCAGTTCCTCGTTTTCGTCAAGAACACGCTGACGGGTGAGCTCGGGCGCTCGATCATGCTGAAGGCGCCCGTGACCGAGATCATTCTCGCTCGCCTGCCGACGACGATCTTCCTGGCGCTCTATTCGGTCGTGCTTGCCATCTTCCTCGCCGGTCCGCTCGCGTTTCTCGCGGCGTCGCGCGTCAACACTCCTGTCGATGTCGCGATCCGCGGCGTCTTTCAGCTCGGCCTTTCCATGCCCGTCTTCTATATCGGGCTGCTGCTGCTGACGGTGCTGGCCGCGCAACTGCGCTGGTTCCCGGTCGGCGGTTACGGCAAGACCTTCCTCGCCAATCTCTACCATCTGATCCTGCCGGCGCTGAGCGTCGCGCTCTATACGTCGGCGATCATCCTGCGCAATCTCAGGGCCTCGCTGATCGAGGTGCTCGACGCCGACTACGTGCAGTTCGCCCGCGCCAAGGGGCTTTCGCCGCGCATCATCATGACCCGGCACGTGCTCAGAAACGCGCTCGTCTCCACCGTGACGCTGCTGGGCCTGTCTATCGGCAACCTGATGAGCGGCACGCTGGTGACCGAGACGGTCTTTGCCATTCCGGGCGTCGGCCGGCTGATGCTGGAGGCGATCTTTGCCCGCGACTACCCGTTGATCCAGGGCCTGACACTGACCTTCGCCGTGCTCGTCTCCGTCGTCTTCCTTTTGACGGATGTCGTGCAATCCTGGCTCGATCCGAGGCTTCGCCAATCATGACGGCTCTCACGCAATCTCATTCGCCGACGCGGGGTCGGATCGCTGCCTTTCTGGCCCGCGCCTTTTCCCGTCCGTCCTTTGTCGTTGGCGTCGTCATCCTTGGCCTGTCGCTTTCACTCGCGTTGTTTCCGCAGGTCTTTGCGCCCTACGATCCGCTCGCCTTCGACCTCCAGGCAATCCAGCAGCGGCCGAGCCTTGCGCATCCCTTCGGCACCGACAATTTCGGCCGTGACGTGCTCTCGCGCGTCATCTGGGCCTATCGCGTCGACATGCAGATGGCCTTCTTCGCGACGATCTTCGCGCTTTTGATCGGGATCACCGTCGGCGCCTTCGTCGGCTACTACGGCGGCATTGCCGACGTGATCTTCGGCCGCTGCGTCGACGCGATCATCACCTTTCCATTCCTGGTGTTGGTGATCGCTATCGTCGCGGTGCTCGGCCCCGGCCTCGTCAACATGTATGTGGCGATCACCGCGGTGAACTGGGTCTATTACGCCCGGCTGACGCGCGCCGAAATCATGGCACAGAAGGCCAACGACTATGCTGCCGCCGGCCTGGTGCTCGGCTATTCCGACCGGCGCATCATCTTCCGGCATCTGCTGCCGAATGCGATTTCGCCGATCCTCGTCTACTGGATGACCGACATGGCGCTCGCGATCCTGCTCGGGTCGTCGCTTGGCTATCTCGGCCTCGGCGCGCAGCCGCCGGCGGCCGAATGGGGTGTGCTGATCGCCGAGGGCCGTAACTTCCTGATGACGGCCTGGTGGATGAGCCTGATGCCGGGCATCGCCATCGTCTTGACCGGGCTCGGTTTCAGCCTCGTCGGCGACGCGCTTGCCGATCTGCTTCGACCGAAGGGGCGCTGACATGGCAACGCAAGAAAAACCCGTCGTACTCGACGTCCGGCACCTTCGCACCGAGTTCGGAACGCGAGAGCGTCCGCTGGTCGCGGTCGACGATGTCTCTTTCCAGGTGGCGGCGGGTGAGATCCTTGGGCTCGTTGGCGAGTCCGGCTCGGGCAAGAGCATTACGCTCCGCTCGATCCTCGGCATCATCAGACCGCGCGGGCGGGTCGCCGGCGAAATCCTGTGGAACGGCCAAGATCTCGTTCCGCTCTCCGAGGCACAGCTGCGGCGCATCCGTGGCCGCGAGATCGCAATGATCTTTCAGGAGCCGATGTCGTCACTCAACCCGCTGCTGACGGTCGGCCTGCAGATTTCGGAGAACCTCGTCGCCCATACGGACCTCGACGCCAGGCAGAGAAGAGCGCGGGCGATCGAACTCCTCGATCTCGTCGGCATCCCCGCGGCGCGCAATCGTCTCGATGATTTCCCGCACGAGTTCTCCGGCGGCATGCGCCAGCGTGTGATGATCGCCATCGCGCTTGCCTCCAACCCGAAACTGCTGCTGGCCGACGAGCCGACGACAGCGCTTGATGTCACGATCCAGGACCAGATCCTGAGGCTGATCCAGTCGCTCAGCCGCGACCTCGGCATGGCGGTGATCCTCGTCACCCATGACATGGGGGTCGTTGCGGAGACCTGTGACCGCGTCGCCGTGATGTATGGCGGCAGGCTTTGCGAGATCGGGTCGACGGCGGATGTCATCGGCGATGCGCGCCATCCCTATTCGCTGGGGCTGTTGCGCTCGATCCCGCGCGATGTCGCGCCGCGAACGCCGCTCTATTCCATCCCCGGCGCACCGCCGGCGCTGAACGCGCTTCCGCCCGGCTGCGCCTTCAGCGCCCGCTGTCCGGTCGCAGGACGCGAATGTCCGGACCTTCGACCCAAACTCGAAGCGATCGGCACGTCGCGGCTGGTCGCCTGCCATCATCTTGAGGATGCGCAAGCGCATTTCGGACCGCGGGAGGCGGCGCAATGACGACCATTCCGACTTCGGCAGGCACGACGCCCTTGCTTTCGCTTCGCGCGCTGTCGATCCAGTTCGAGAAGCGACGCTCGCTTTCCGACACGCTTGCCCGACGTCCGCAACAGGTCGTCTCGGCGGTCAATGGCATCGATCTCGACGTGATGCCGGGCGAGACGCTTGGAATTGTCGGCGAATCCGGCTGTGGCAAGTCGACGCTCGCGCGGTTGATCGCCGGGCTGCACCGGCCGACATCAGGCGACATAGTGTTTGAGGGCGAAAGCGTCGTCGGCCTCAAGGGCGCGCGGCGGCGGGCCTATAACAGGCGCGTCCAGATGATGTTTCAGGACCCCTACACCTCGCTCAATCCGCGCATGACCGTGCGTGATACACTGCGGGAAGCGATATCCGTGCATCGCATGCGTGAAGGGGCTGCGATCGACCAGCGCGTCGACGAGCTGCTGGACCTTGTCCGGCTGCCCGAAGGGGCCGCCGAAAAATATCCGCATGAATTCTCGGGCGGCCAGCGCCAGCGCATCGGAATCGCCCGCGCGCTCTCGCTGGAGCCTATCTGCCTTGTGGCCGACGAACTGGTTTCGGCGCTCGACGTTTCGGTGCAGGCGCAGGTGGTCAACCTGTTGATCGAGCTTCAGGACGAGCTGGGCCTGACGGTGCTGTTCGTGGCGCATGATCTCCGGCTCGTGCGCCACGTCTCGCACCGCGTCGCCGTCATCTATCTTGGCGCGATCGTCGAGATCGGCCCGTCGGAGGCGCTGTTTTCGAGGCCGATGCATCCCTATTCCAAGGGCTTGCTTGCTGCCGCGCCTTCGCTCGATCCCGACGCAAGACGTCGCGCCCCCGCGCTATCAGGCGAGTTGCCGAGCCCGCTTGCCATCCCGCCGGGCTGCCCGTTCCACGTGCGCTGCCCGCACGCGACCGAGCTCTGCCGTCGCGAAAAGCCGGCGCTGCGTCCGGTCGGTGCCGGCATGACCGCCTGCCATTTCGCCGAGACGATCGGCGACGCCTGAAACTCAATTCGATAAGGAAGACATCATGGATACGAGAGCAAGGCCGGATATCTCCGGCCGGATCGGCGCCCTGCGGCGCAAGCTTGCGGAAACCGGGCTCGACGGCTACGTCGTGCCGCGCTTCGATGAGCATCAGGGCGAATATTGCGCGCCGCACGACAATCGCCTGGCTTTCGTCACCGGGTTCACCGGTTCCGCCGGCGTGGCGATCGTCATGCGCGACCGCGCCGCCATCTTCGTCGATGGCCGCTACCAGGTGCAGGTGCGCGACGAAGTGGATCTCGACACCTTTGCGATCGAGCACTTTTACGATGCTCCGCTCAAGGATTGGCTGAGGAACAACCTGCGCAAGGGCGAGCGTGTCGGCTTCAACGCCATGCTGCTGCCATCGACCTGGGATGCGGACTGCGGCCGTTCGGTCGAGGCGGCAGGTGGCCTTTGGACGCCTGTCGACGACGACCTTGTCGACGCGATCTGGGCCGATCAGCCGGAAAAGCCGCTCGGCAAGATCATGGCCTTTCCGGTTGCCTATTCGGGCGAAAGCGTCGCCGAGAAAAAGCGCCGCATCGCCGCCATGCTCGCGGAGCAGGGGGCGGATCTCCTGGTCGAGGCGCAGCCCGACAATATCGCGTGGTTCCTCAACGTGCGTGGTCGCGACGTTGCCTTCAACCCGATGCCGCAATCTTTCCTGATCTTCGACCGCGCCGGGCAAACCGAATGGCTTGTCGATCACCGCAAGCTGCCGAACGACCTCTCGGATTTCGAACTTGACGATGTCGCGATTGCCGAACCCTCCCAGTTGCTTGAGCGCGTGCGAACGATCGCAGCCGGTCGCACCGCACTGATCGATCCGGGCTTTGCCCCGTCTGCGACGGCTCATGCCACGCGCGCCGCCGGCGGGACTGTACAGCTTGCCCGAAGCCCAATCACGCTTGCCAAGATGCACAAGAACGCGACCGAGCTTGCCGGCTTTCGCGATTGCCACCGTCTCGATGGCGCGGCCTGGATCCGCTTTTTCGTCTGGCTTGAACAAAATGCCGCCGATCGGGATGCGAGCGGCCGGCCGGTGAGCGAACTGGAGGCGGAGGAGCGCATCCTCGGTTACCGGCAAATGGAGGAAAGCTTCGTTGAACCGAGCTTCCGATCGATCTCGGCGGCCGACAGCCATGCGGCGATGTGCCATTACGCCGCGACGAGCGAGACCAGTGCGCCGATCGCGAGAGGCGGGATCTATCTGCTCGACAGCGGCGGTCAGTATCTGACGGGCACCACCGACGCGACCCGCACGACCGCGATAGGTCCGGTCAGCGACGAGATCAGGCGTGCCTACACCGCCGTGCTCAAGGGGCTGATCTCCATGGTAACGCTGAAGTTTCCCAAAGGAACCTACGGTCATCAGCTTGACGCCTTCGCCCGTCGTCCCCTGTGGGATCTCGGGCTCGACTATGACCACGGGACTGGTCACGGCGTTGGCCACTTCCTTTCGGTCCATGAACAGCCCCAGCGCTTCGATCGGCGGGTGAACGAGATCGAGCTCAAGCCGGGCATGGTGACGACGATCGAGCCTGGTTACTACAAGGCGGGTGCTTATGGCATCCGCATCGAGAACCAGGTCGAGGTGGTAGACGACGGCGACGGTTTCTTAAGCTTCCGCAGCCTGACTCTGGTTCCGATCGATATGCGGTTGGCCGATGTCGGTCTGTTGACGCAAGCTGAGCGGCAGTGGATCGACGCCTATCACCGGCGTGTTGTGCAGGAGGTGGACGAACTGCTCGACACCGAAACCTTGACCTGGCTGGCGGCGCGAACTGCACCTGTTGGAGGCTGATCTTTAACCGCCTCCCGATCCGTTGTGACCGAGACCATTT
Source organism: Ensifer sp. Root278 (assembly GCF_001429285.1). Classification (GTDB taxonomy): domain Bacteria; phylum Pseudomonadota; class Alphaproteobacteria; order Rhizobiales; family Rhizobiaceae; genus Ensifer. Next base: position 75,653 of record NZ_LMJJ01000006.1, on the reverse strand, counting down.
GGTGTGACCGAAACCATTCATTCATACGGCGGGCCAGGTGTCCGCCGTTTCGCTTTTTCGACAAGCCACGTACCGCTAAAACCCCTTGGCTGCTTCGCAAGCAATGTAAGTCCCCCTTGCTTGCACATGCCATTTTGTGATAATTTTCACAAATACTGTTCGAGGCCACAGGGCAGCGAAAACGATCCGGACACGGAAGTAACCATGGTCAGCCGCAAGACAGCCCGCATCATCCAGCTCGCCGACGCGCTTTCGGGGCGGAGAGTTCTGCATCTGCGTGACGCTGCGGCCTTGCTTGGCGTCTCGGAAATGACGATCCGCCGCGACGTTGCCGACAATCCCGGTCAGTTCGCCTTTCTCGGGGGGCATATTGTGCCGGCGGGAGAGATTGAGCCCGATACGCCCTATGAACTGGCGCGCGAGGCCGACAGCCATGCCGCGGCCAAGCGCGAGGCCTGCGTCCATGCTGCCCGCCACATTTGTCCTGACGAGACCATTTTCATCGATTGCGGCACCACGCTGGAATACCTCGTCGATCTCATTCCGGAAAATTATTCAATAACTGCAGTGTGTTATTCGCTGAACGTGGCGGAGAAGCTGACGCACAAGCCAAATGTGCGGATCGTCATGCTGGGCGGCGTCTATCACCCGTCATCGGCATCCTTCTCTGGCAATTCCGGGCTGGAGACGCTGGATTCGCTCGGTATCAATGTCGCCTTCCTGTCGGCGGCCGGTGTCGATCCGGGCCGTGGTGCCACCTGCGTCCATTTTCACGAAGTATCGGTGAAGCAGAAGGTCATTTCACTTGCCCGCGAGAGCCACCTCGTCATCGACCTCAGCAAGATCGGCAAGCTGAAGCCGGCGTTTTTCGCACCCCTTCATGTCTTTCGCTCTGTCATTACCGAAGAGGGCGAAACCCTGGTGCCGGCGCAGTAATCGCGACCGGATCAAAAATATTACGAATTCGTCAAAATCCGGACGCTTCGCTTGACACCCTCAATATTTGATGGAATAGTCACAAAAAATCGGTAGAAAAATAACAAAATTGACGATCTCCACGGCTGCGCCCTGGGTGTAGAGTTGTGCCGTGACAGGGAGTTCAAGGAGCCATCGCTTGGAAGACCTAGCTGTGAAGTCAGGCGCGTCGAAAGTCGTGCCATCGCCGGCGGCGGGCCATTGGCCGCGTAACAACGGCATCGATCTCGATCTTGGGTGGGTGCTGGACCAGCGCGTCAACCTGTCTGCCGCCGAGCGCCGCGTCGCGACGCTGCCGGGCCGCCGGACGGTGAAGAAGGACGCGCAGGCCGCCTGGCTGCTGAAGGCCGTCACCTGTATCGATCTCACCACGCTTAATGGCGACGATACGACGGAGCGCGTCAAGCGCCTCTGCGCCAAGGCGCGGCAGCCCGTGCGCCAGGATATCCTCGATGCGATTGGCATGGGCGGCCGCGGCATCACGACCGGTGCGGTCTGCGTCTATCATCGTTTCGTTTCGACCGCCGTCGAGGCGCTTGACGGTTCGGGCATTCCCGTCGCCGCGGTTTCCACCGGCTTTCCGGCCGGTCTCATTCCGCATGACGTCAAGCTGCGCGAAATCGAAGCGTCCGTCGCCGATGGCGCCAAGGAAATCGACATCGTCATCACCCGCGAGCATGTGCTCACCGGCAACTGGCAGGCGCTCTATGACGAGATGCGTGACTTCCGTGCCGCCTGCGGCGATGCCCATGTGAAGGCCATCCTCGCAACCGGCGATCTGAAGACGCTGCGCAATGTTGCGCGCGCTTCGCTCGTCTGCATGATGGCGGGTGCCGATTTCATCAAGACCTCGACCGGCAAGGAAGGCGTCAACGCCACGCTTCTGGTAACGCTCGTCATGCTGCGCATGATCCGCGCCTATCAGGAACAGACCGGCCTCAAGGTCGGCTACAAGCCGGCCGGCGGCATTTCCGCGGCCAAGGACATCCTGAACTACCAGTTCCTGATGAAGGACGAACTCGGCCGCGAATGGCTCGAGCCGGATCTCTTCCGCATCGGTGCGTCGAGCCTGCTTGCCGATATCGAGCGGCAGCTCGAACACCACGTGACCGGCGCCTACTCGGCCCTCAACCGACACCCGATTGGATGATCCCGATGACTGTCGCAAGGTTTTTTGACGAAATGTCCTATGGTCCAGCGCCCGAAGCCGACACGGAAGCCCGCCAGTGGCTGGCACGCCACAAGGGCGAATTCGGCCACTTCATCAACGGCGCCTTTGTCGCGTCTGCTTCCGGCAAGACCTTCGAGACGAACGAGCCGGCAACCGGCAAGCTTTTGGCGAAAATTGCGCTCGGCGGCTCCAAGGACGTCGACGATGCGGTTGCCGCCGCCCGCAAGGCGCAAGGACCCTGGGCGAAGCTTCCGGGTCATGCCCGGGCGCGGCATCTCTATGCACTCGCCCGCATGATCCAGCGCCATGCGCGTCTGATCGCCGTCGTCGAGGCGATCGACAATGGCAAGCCGATCCGCGAAACCCGCGACATCGATATCCCGCTTGCCGCCCGCCACTTTTATCATCACGCCGGCTGGGCGCAGCTGCAGGAAACCGAATTCGCCGATCAGGTGCCGGTCGGCGTCGTCGGCCAGGTCATCCCCTGGAACTTCCCGTTCCTGATGCTCGCCTGGAAGGTCGCGCCGGCTCTGGCGCTCGGCAATACCGTCATCCTGAAGCCGGCGGAATTCACGCCGCTAACGGCGTTGCTCTTCGCTGAACTTGCTGCCGCTGCCGGTCTGCCGGCCGGTGTGCTGAACGTCGTGACCGGCGAGGGCGAAACCGGCGCGCTGATCGTCGAGCATTCGGATATCGACAAGATCGCCTTTACAGGCTCGACGGAGGTCGGCCGGCTCATTCGCGAACGCACCGCCGGCACCGGCAAGTCGCTGACGCTGGAACTCGGCGGCAAATCGCCTTTCATCGTCTTTGACGATGCCGACATCGACGGCGCCGTTGAGGGTGTGGTGGACGCCATTTGGTTCAATCAGGGCCAGGTTTGCTGCGCCGGTTCGCGCATCCTCGTGCAGGAAGGCGTGGCGCCGCTCTTCTACGAGCGTTTGAAGCGCCGCATGCAGACGCTGCGTGTCGGCCACCCGCTCGACAAGGCAATCGACATGGCGGCGATCGTCGCGCCGGTGCAGTTGCAGCGGATCGAAAGCCTGGTTGCCAAGGGCGTCGCCGAAGGGGCCGCTCTGCATCAGCCGTCGATCGAACTGCCGAAGGGCGGCAGCTTCTATCCGCCGACGCTTTTGACCGGCGTGCAGCCGACGTCGATCGTCGCCACCGAGGAAATCTTTGGGCCGGTCGCTGTCTCCATGACCTTCCGCATCCCGGAAGAAGCGATCCAGCTTGCCAACCACACCCGCTACGGCCTTGCCGCCAGCGTCTGGAGCGAGACCATCGGTCTCGCGTTGCATGTTGCGGCGAAGCTCGCTGCCGGCGTCGTCTGGGTCAACGCCACCAATCTCTTCGACGCGTCCGCCGGTTTCGGCGGCAAGCGCGAGTCCGGCTTCGGCCGCGAGGGTGGTCGCGAAGGCTGCTATGAATATCTGAAGCCCAAGGCATGGCTCGGCCGCAAGCTCAGGGCGGCGGTTGCCGAACCGACGCTGAAGCCGGTCGCTGGCGAGTTTGCCATGCCGACCGTCGACCGCACTGCCAAACTCTACATCGGCGGCAAGCAGGCGCGGCCGGACGGCAATTACAATCGCAACGTTCTTTCGCCCAAGGGCAAGGTGCTCGGCGAGGTCGGCGAGGGCAATCGCAAGGATATCCGCAACGCCGTCGTCGCGGCGCAGGCGGCATCCGCCTGGTCCTCGGCAACGACGCACAACCGCGCCCAGATCCTCTATTACATCGCCGAAAACCTCAGCGGTCGCGCCGATGAGTTCGCCGACCGCATCGCTGACATGACCGGTGCCTCGGCCGCCAACGCCAAGGCGGAGGTCGAGGCCTCGATCGCGCGCCTCTTCACCTACGGCGCCTGGGCGGACAAGTACGAAGGTGCCATTCACCAGCCGCCGCTGCGCGGCGTCGCGCTCGCCATGCCCGAGGCCATCGGTGTTGTCGGCGTGATCTGCCCGCCGGAAGCGCCGCTTCTCGGCATGGTCAGCCTCGTAGCGCCGCTGATTGCCGTCGGCAACCGCGTCGTCGTCGTCCCGAGCGAGCCGCATCCCTTGGCTGCGACCGATTTCTACACGGTTCTGGAAACGTCTGACGTTCCGGCCGGCGTGGTCAACATCGTCACCGGTTCGGCGCTTGAGCTGGCAAAGACGCTCGCAAGCCACAACGACGTCGATGCCCTCTGGGCCTTCGGTACGCCGGAGCTATCGACGCAGGTCGAGAAACTCTCGTTCGGTAACCTGAAGCGTACCTTCGTCGACTACGGCAAGGCGACGAACTGGCTCGATCGCGATGCGGCGGAGGGCCTGGCCTATCTGCGTCGCGCGACCGACGTCAAGAACATCTGGATCCCCTACGGCGAGTAAGGGACCCGCCATGCGCGAGGCGGGGGGAGCCGGCTTGCGCGATGGACATTTGAACAGTTGGGGAGACGCGTTTCTCCCGAGAGCGGAAACGCATATGGCGCGGCTGCGACGGCATGGCGCCTGGAGGAGGACTGTATGCTGAAGAATATCGACCCGGCTCTGAACGCTGATGTGCTGCATGCACTCAGATCCATGGGGCACGGGGACACGCTGGTCATATCCGACACCAATTTCCCGTCCGACTCTATCGCCCGCAAGACGACGCTCGGCACGCTGCTGCGGATCGACAATGTCTCGGCGGCGCGTGCGGTCGAAGCGGTGCTTTCCGTGCTGCCGCTCGATACGCCGCTGCAGCCTTCCGCAGGCCGCATGGAGGTCATGGGTGCGCCCGACGAAGTCTTGCCGGTGCAGCAGGAGGTCCAGGCCGTGATCGATAGCGCCGAGGGAAGACCGGCGCCGATGTACGGCATCGAGCGCTTCAAGTTCTACGAGGAAGCAAAAAAGGCCTATTGCGTGATCACCACGGGTGAAACGCGGTTCTACGGCTGCTTCCTCTTCACCAAGGGCGTGATCCCGCCCAAGACCTAAGCGAACCGCCTGCGCGATCGCCGCGCAGCGTTAGACGACACATGAAATCGCGAGAGATTGCCTGGGCACGCCGTTCCTGCGGTGCGGTCGCAGGGGGAGGCTTGAATGAAGGTTGGTGTTTCGATCCTGGGTATCTTCGTGGCCGATACGGCCTATCTGGCGCGGCGCATGCCGGTTGTCGGTGAAACGATTACCGGCAGCGGCTTTTCCGTCGGGCCGGGCGGCAAGGGCTCGAACCAGGCGGTGGCTGCGGCGCGGGCCGGCAGTCCTGTGTCCTTCATCTCCAAGCTCGGCCGCGACACCTTCGGCGAGATGGCGCTGCGTACCTATGCCGAGGCCGGCGTCACGCCGAAGATCATCCAGATGGACGATCTTCCGACGGGGGCTACCTTCATCTACGTCAACGACCAGAACGGCGAGAACGCCATTATCGTCTATCCGGGTGCTGCAGGCTCGATCGGAGTCGATGACGTCGAAGCCGCTCGGGAAACGATAGAGGTGTCGCGCATCTTCGTGACCCAATTGGAGCAGCCGGTCGCGGCAGCTCAGCGCGCGCTCGAGATCGCGCACGCCGCCGGCGTCACCACCGTCTTCAATCCGGCTCCGGCCGAACCCTTCCCGGACGCAATCTATCCGCTCTGCGACTATCTCGTGCCGAACGAAACCGAGGCGGCAGCCATCGTCGGCTTTTCGTTGTCCTCCGAGGACGACATTCGTCGCGCCGGTGACGTGCTGCTGAAGAAGGGTGCCGGAACGGCGCTGATCACGCTCGGCGAACGCGGCGTGCTCTATCACAACCACGAGCAGTCGGTGCTGGTGCCGGCAATCGCTAGCGGGCCGGTGATCGACACGACCGGGGCAGGGGATGCTTTTGTCGGCGGCTTCTCCGCAGCGCTGGCGCGGGATCTCGCGCCGGTTGAGGCCGTGCGCTTCGGTTGCGCGACGGCCGGCATCGCGGTTACCCGCCGCGGCACGGCGCCCGCCATGCCGACGCTTGGCGAGATCGAGGCGCTTCTGGCGAGAGGGGCGGCCGCATGACGCGCAACGACCCGATCAAGCACTTCTTCATCTGGCCGGCGCTCCTCATCGTCCTTTTGATCTCGATCTTTCCGCTCGTCTATTCGCTGACGACCAGCTTCATGAGCATGCGGCTCGTGCCGCCGACGCCGGCGCGTTTCGTCGGCTTCGGCAACTACATCGACCTCCTGCAAAACCCGCGCTTCTGGCATGTGGCAGGCACGACGACGCTGATCGCCTTCATCTCCGTGGGGCTGCAATATGTGATCGGTCTCTCGGTGGCGCTGGCGCTGAATTCGCGGGTGCCAGGCGAGGGCATTTTTCGCGTGAGTTTCCTATTACCAATGCTGGTGGCACCGGTTGCCGTAGCGCTGATCGCCCGCCAGGTGCTCAATCCGACCATGGGCCCGCTCAACGAGCTAATGACTGCGCTCGGATTTCCCAATCTGCCTTTCCTCACGCAGACGAGCTGGGCGCTCGGCTCGATCATCGCCGTCGAGGTCTGGCAGTGGACGCCGTTCGTCATCCTCATGCTGCTTGCCGGGTTGCAGACCCTGCCGGATGATGTCTACGAGGCAGCCGCGCTCGAAAACGCCACGCCCTGGCAGCAGTTTCGCGACATCACCTTTCCGATGCTGTTGCCGATCTCGGTCGCCGTCGTCTTCATCCGCCTGATCGAGAGCTACAAGATCATCGACACGGTCTTCGTCATGACCGGCGGCGGGCCGGGGATTTCGACCGAGACGCTGACGCTCTTTGCCTATCAGGAAGGCTTCAAGAAGTTCAATCTCGGCTACACGTCGGCGCTCTCCTTCCTGTTCCTGATCGTCATCACCGTGATCGGCCTCGTCTATCTCGCGATCCTCAAGCCCTATCTGGAGAAGCACAAATGAGCGTGCGCACTCTCAAGGGAAAACGGCGCTGGCTGGCGCTCGGCGGCTGCCTCGTCTGGCTCGCCATCACCTTCTTTCCGCTCTACTGGGTGCTGATCACCTCGTTCAAGACGCCGATCGCCGTCGTCGGCGGCCCGACCTATCTGCCTTTCGTCGACTTCGAGCCGAGCCTGACAGCCTGGAGCGAGCTACTGTCGGGCCAGCGCGGTCAGTTTTTCAACACCTTCCTGGCGTCGACGATCATCGGTCTTTCGGCATCGATCGCCGCGACATTCATTGGCGCCATGGCGGCCTATGCGCTGGTGCGCTTCACCTTCCGCTTCCGTCTGCTCTCGGCGCTAATCTTCGTGGCGATCGCCTTCGGCGGCTTCCTTGTCGGGCGCCATGTGCTTGGCTACGGCCAGGGGATTTCGCTAATCTACGCCTTTGTCGCAGCGCTTGCGCTTGCGGTGATCTCGAGCCGCTTTCGTCTGCCTGGGCCGGAACTCGGCAACAACGACATCGTTTTCTGGTTCGTCAGTCAGCGCATGTTCCCGCCGATCGTCGCCGCTTTCGCGCTCTACCTGATGTACACGGAGATGGGCAAACTCGGCTTCAAGCTGGTCGACAGCTACATCGGCCTGACCTTCGCCTACATCGCCTTCTCGCTGCCGATCGTCATCTGGCTGATGCGCGACTTCTTCGAGGCGCTGCCGGTCGAAGTCGAGGAAGCGGCGATGGTCGACAACGTGCCGTCCTGGCGGATCTTCTTCGGCATCGTGCTGCCGATGTCGAAGCCGGGGCTGATCGCCACCTTCATGATCACGCTCGCCTTCGTCTGGAACGAGTTTCTCTTCGCGCTGTTCCTGACCAATTCCAAATGGCAGACGCTGCCGATCCTCGTCGCCGGCCAGAATAGCCAGCGCGGCGATGAATGGTGGGCGATCTCCGCTGCCGCTCTCGTTGCCATCATCCCGATGATGGTCATGGCCGGGCTTTTGAGCCGGCTCATGCGCTCCGGCCTGCTACTCGGAGCGATCAAGTAAACCAACCACTTTGGCATGTATTCATTCACAGGGAGGATAGAATGAGGAAATTGCTACTGGCATCTGCATCTCTCGGCGCACTCGCGATGGGGAGCGCGGGAACGGCGCTTGCCTGCGAACCGGACTACACCGGCGTCGAGCTGACGGCAACGACACAGACCGGCCCCTATATCGCCTCGGCGCTGCAACTCGCGGCCAAAGGCTGGGAGGAAAAGACCTGCGGTAAGGTCAAGGTCGTCGAGTTTCCGTGGTCGGAACTCTACCCGAAGATCGTGACGTCGCTGACCTCTGGTGAAGACGCGTTCGACGTGATTGCCTTTGCGCCTGCCTGGGCGCCTGATTTCACCGACTTCCTGTCGGAAATGCCGGCCGACATGCGCAAGGGCGCCGATTGGGAGGATATCGCGCCTGTCTATCGCGAACAGCTGATGGTCTGGAACGGCAAGGTGCTGTCCCAGACGATGGACGGCGACGCCCACACCTACAGCTACCGCATCGATCTCTTCGAGAACGCCGACAACCAGAAGGCCTTCAAGGCCAAGTTCGGCTACGACCTGGCGCCGCCGAAGACCTGGAAGCAATATCTCGACATCGCCGAATACTTCAACCAGCCGACCAACAACCTCTGGGGTACGGCCGAAGCCTTCCGTCGCGGCGGCCAGCAGTTCTGGTTCCTGTTCAGCCACGTCGCCGGCTATACCAGCCACCCGGATAATCCCGGCGCCATGTTCTTCAACCCGGAGACGATGGACGCCCAGGTCAACAATCCCGGCTGGGTTCGTGGCCTCGAAGAGTACATTCGCGCGTCGAAACTCGCGCCTCCGAACGCGCTGAACTTCTCCTTTGGCGAAGTGAATGCCGCCTTTGCCGGTGGCCAAGTGGCGGAATCTATTGGCTGGGGCGATACCGGCGTCATTGGCGCGGACCCGAAACAGTCGAAGGTGGCGGGTAATGTCGGCTCGGCGCCGTTGCCGGGGTCGGACGAGATCTGGAACTACAAGACCAAGAAGTGGGACAAGTTCGACCATGTCGTCCAGACCTCGTTCATGGCCTTCGGCGGCTGGCAGGCGGCGGTTCCAGCGACATCGACGAAGCAGGAAGCGGCTTGGAACTATATCCAGTATCTGACGAGCCCGGCCGTCTCCGGCCAGGCGGCAATCACCGGCGGCACCGGGGTCAACCCCTATCGCATCTCGCACACGACGAACCTCGATCTCTGGTCGAAGATCTTCTCCGAGCGTGAAGCGAAGGAATATCTCGGCGCGCAGAAAGATGCGGTGACCGCCAAGAACATCGCGCTCGACATGCGCCTGCCCGGCTACTTCTCCTACACCGAGGTGCTGGAGATCGAACTCTCCAAGGCGCTTGCCGGCGAAGTGACGCCGCAACAGGCGCTCGATAGCGTCGCCGAGCAGTGGAACAAGCTGACCGACGAATTCGGCCGTGACAAGCAGCTTGCCGCCTATCGCGCATCGATGGGGCTGCCCCAGGAATAAAGGCAACCGAGGGCCCGCCCCGAGGCATCGAGGCGGACCTTTTGATACCGGTGGTCGGTCTTGTTCGGATCGTCCACGCAATTTCCCGGACGCGTCGCGCCGGGCCTCGTCAGCAGCAAAGGCTTCCGCATGTCACAGGTCCGACTGGAGCAGATCACCAAGTCCTTCGGGAACGTCACCGTCATTCCGCCGCTCGAACTTCATATCGCCGATCGCGAGTTCGTCGTGCTCGTCGGGCCGTCCGGCTGCGGCAAGACAACGACCCTCAGGATGATCGCCGGTCTTGAAACCGCGACCTCTGGTTCGATCAGGATTGGCGAACGCGACGTCACGGATCTGCGCCCTGGCTTGCGCAATTGCTCCATGGTGTTCCAGAACTACGCGCTCTATCCGCACATGACGGTCGCCGAAAACATCGGCTACGGCATGAAGGTGCGCGGCACGCCGAAGGCGGAGGTCGATAAGGCGGTGACGGATGCCGCCCGCATCCTCAATCTCGGTGCCTATCTTGGCCGCAAGCCGAGCGCGTTATCGGGCGGCCAGCGCCAGCGCGTGGCGATCGGTCGGGCGATCGTGCGCCAGCCCGATGTCTTTCTTTTCGACGAGCCGTTGTCAAACCTCGACGCCAAGCTGCGCATCGAAATGCGCACCGAAATCAAACTGTTGCATCGGCGTCTTCAGACGACGGCCGTCTACGTCACCCACGACCAGGTGGAAGCCATGACCATGGCCGATCGCGTCGTCGTCATGAACCAGGGGCGTATCGAGCAGGCCGCCGACCCGATCACGCTTTACGAGGCGCCCGCCAATCTCTTCGTCGCCGCCTTCATCGGCGCGCCCAGCATGAATTTCATCGAAGGGCGGCTTGAAGGCGGTGATGGCGGTTTGCAGTTCAAGGGTGATGGTGATGTGGCCATCAAGGTTCCGGAAAACCGCGCCGGAAAGCTCGGCGCTTTTGCGGGCAAGGAAGTCGTCCTCGGCATCCGCCCGGAACATACGATGGCCGCGGACGCTGGAGCGCCAACCGTGAAGCTGACGGTGCGCGACGTCGAGCCGCTTGGGCCTCACACGCTGGCGCTCGGCAAGGTGGGCCAAGCCGCCTTCACGGCGCAGGTTCACGCTGCGTCACGCATCGGCCCAGATGACCAGATCGAGGTGCCGATCGAGGCGGCGAAGATACACTTCTTTCTGAAGGAAACTGGCAAAGCGATCGGCCGCTGACCGGCAAGGGGGGCCGAAGGCGCTGACGCCTTCGGCCAGTCTTGTTACTTCTGCTCGGCGCGCGCGGCGGCGAGGAAGGCGAGTTTCGCCGGCATTTCCAGATGCTTGGAGAGCGCCACGCGTTCGGCCGTGTAGTGATGCTCGACGTCGAGGCAGTTGACGGTGCCGAGCAGCTCGCCGCCGACCACGACCGGGATGTTGGCGACCGAGCCGCAGCCAAGCGACCAGATGGTCTCGTGGTCGCCGAAAACCTTCGAGATGTCGACGATGGTGTTGGCGACAAAGGTCTGGTGCGCCTTGTGCACGATGTCGAACCAGCTGTCGTAGCGGATCGGTTTGGTGCCCGAGGTCGGGTATTCCTCGGGGTGCGAGGTGTAGGCGCGACGGGCGACTTCATTGACCATGTCGACGGTCATGATGGTGAAAAGCTTGGCGCCGATCACCTGGCGGCAAAGCGTCTGCAGCGCGGTCCATACCGCGTCGGCATCGGTGGTCTTGGCAATGGCCGCGTCGAATTCCGCCAGTGCGGCAGCGATCTGTTCACTGTTCATGCTATGTCCTTGGAGTTACGCGATTTTGTAGAGCGGAACATGGGCGAGAAACCACCCAAATTTTCCGTGTCCCGCTCTAGTTGGCATGCGCGGCGCTGATCTGCATCAGCTCGCGCGAATAGGGTTCCTTGAGATCTCCGCGCTTGAGATCGGCGACATCGGCCACTTCGACGATGCGACCCTGCCGCATGACGGCGAGGCGATCGCAGAGGAAGGAGACAACGGCCAGGTTGTGGGTGACCATCAGGAAGGTGAGGTTCTGCTCGCGCCGCAGGCGCTTCAACAGATTGAGGATTTCAGCCTGGACCGACACGTCGAGCGCCGAGGTCGGCTCGTCGAGCAGCAGCACCTTCGGCTTCAGCATCAGCGCACGAGCGATCGCCACACGCTGGCGCTGGCCGCCCGAAAGCTGATGCGGGAAGCGGAAGCGGAACTTGCGGTCGAGACCGACCGAGGCCATCACCTCCTCGATCCGCGCATTGCGGTCGCCGATGCCATGGATCGTCAGCGCTTCGCCGAGTGTGGCGTCGACCGTCTTGCGTGGGTGCAGCGAACCGTATGGATCCTGGAACACCATCTGGCACTGGCGCGAGAAGGCGCGGTCGATGCCGTGGCCGCGGGGCGAGCCGAGCACCGTGATTTCTCCTGACCATTCCGGCGCCAGACCGGCGATGGCCTTCAGCACGGTTGATTTACCCGAGCCGCTTTCGCCGACGAGGGCAAAGCTCTCGCCGTCGGCGATGTCGAGATTGACGTCGTGGGTGATCTGCACATCACCATAGGAGATGTCGAGGTTCTTGAGAGAGAGCGCGGTCATGCCTTGGCCCATGCGCTGCGGTCGAGCACCGGCAGCTCGTCCCGTGTTTCGTCGAGGCGCGGGATCGAGGCGATGAGCCCGCGCGTATAGGGGTGCTTGGCCGCCATCAGTTCGCCGGCCTTGCATTCCTCAACCACCTCGCCGGTGTTCATGACGAGGATGCGGTCGCAATAGCTGGAGACGAGGTTCAGGTCGTGGCTGATGAAGATCAGCCCCATGCCCTTGCGCTTCACCAGTTCGTCGATGATGTCGAGCACCTGGGCCTGGACAGAGACGTCGAGCGCTGAAGTCGGCTCGTCGGCAATCAAGAGGTCCGGCTCCGGGATCAGCATCATCGCGATCATCACCCGCTGGCCCATGCCGCCGGAGACTTCGTGCGGATAGAGCTTGGCGACGCGTTCCGGATCGGCGATGCGCACCGATTCCAGCATGGCGAGCATGCGGCTGTTGACCTCGCGGCGTGGCAGCTTCTGGTGCGTCAGCAGTGCCTCGGCGATCTGCTCGCCGATGGTCATGACCGGATTCAGCGAGAACTTCGGGTCCTGCATCACCATGGAGATGCGGGCGCCGCGAATGGCGCGCATCTGCCGTTCGGATTGCTTCAGAAGGTCGATGCCGTCGAAGACGAGCTTGTCGGCGGTGACGCGACCCGGCGCCCGGATGAGCTGCAGGATCGAGCGGCCGGTCATCGACTTGCCCGAGCCGCTCTCGCCAACGATGCCGAGGCGCTCGCGGCCGAGCGTGAAGGAGATGCCGCGTACCACTTCGAGGTCGCCACGGGGGGTCGGGAAGGTGACGCGCAGGTTTTCGATTTCGAGAAGATTGCTCATCAACGCTGCTCCCCACTCTTCGGGTCCAGCACGTCGCGCAGACCATCGCCCAGGAAGCAGAAGCCGAGGCTGACGAGAATGATGGCAAAGCCCGGCATGGTTGCGACCCACCACTGGTCGAGAATGAACGAACGGCCACGCGAGATCATCGCGCCCCATTCGGGAAGCGGCGGCTGGGCGCCAAGACCGATGAAGCCGAGGCCGGCGGCCGTCAGGATGATGCCGGCCATGTCGAGCGTGACGCGGACAATCATCGACGAGGTGCAGAGCGGCAGCACGTGGCCGAGATTGACGCGCAGGCTCGAAGCGCCGAGTAGCCGCACCGCCGAAATGAACTCGGAGTTCTTGAAGGTCAGAGTTTCTGCCCGGGCGACACGGGCGTAGCCCGGCCAGGAGGTGATGGCGATGGCGATGATCGCATTTTCGATGCCGGGGCCGAGGGCCGCGACGAAGGCGAGCGCCAGAATGAGCTTCGGCAGCGACAGGAAGATGTCGGTGATGCCCATGAGGATGCGATCGACCCAGCCGCCGAAATAGCCGGCGGCAACGCCGATCACCAGGCCGGCGGGGGCTGCGAGCACGGCAACGAGCGTGACGATGGCGAGCGTGATGCGTGCACCGTAGACGACGCGGGACCAGATGTCGCGACCGAGCTCGTCGGTTCCCATCCAGTGGGCGGCACTCGGCGGCAGCAGGCGTTCGCCGAGCGATTGGCGCAGCGGATCATGGGTGGCGAGCCAAGGCGCGAACAGAGCGGTCAACACCAGGGCCAGGATGATGATAGCGCCGACGACGGCAAGCGGATTGCGCATCAGCGCGCCGAAGATGCGGTAGAAACGTCCGAGGCGGGCCTGCATCGGCGAGGCGGGGCTGTCGTCGATCAGCCAGTCGCGAAGTGTGGTCATGTCCGCCTCCTCTTAGCGTGCACGCGGATCGAGCACGCGATAGAGCACGTCCGAAATCTTGTTGATGCCGATGAAGACCGCACCGATGACGAGGGTCGAGCCGAGCACCGCCGACATGTCGGCGTTGAGCAGGGCGACGGTCAGGTAGTTGCCGATGCCCGGCCAGGAGAAGATCGTCTCGATCATGACGGAGCCTTCGAGCAGGCCGGCATAGGAAAGGCCGATGACGGTGATCAGCGGCACGCGGATCGGCCGGAAGGCGTGGCGCCAGATGACGAGGCGCTCCGGCACGCCCTTGACCCGCGCGGTGGTGACATATTCCTGGCTCAACTGGTCGAGCATGAAGGAGCGGGTCATGCGGGCGATATAGGCAAGCGAGAAAAAGCCGAGGCAGGAGGCCGGAAGGATCAGGTGCCACACGGCGTTGCGGAAGATCTCCCATTCGCCGACGATGATGCTGTCGATGAGGATCAGCCCTGTGATGGGAGAAACCATGCCGTCATAGAAGATATCGACGCGTCCCGGACCGCCGACCCAATTCAACCGTGCATAGAAGACGGCGAGACCGACAAGGCCGAGCCAGAAGGCGGGCACCGAATAGCCGAGCAGGCCGACGACGCGGATGCCCTGATCGAGCCACGAGCCGCGGCGGGCGGCTGCAAAAACGCCGAGTGGGACGCCGATCAGCACGCCGAGAATGATGCCGAGTGTCGCCATTTCGAGCGTCGCCGGAAAGACGCGGGCAAGGTCTTCGATAACCGGCTTGCCGGTGGAAACCGAGGTGCCAAAATTGCCGGTGGCGACATCGCCGACATAGCTGACGAACTGAGTGATCAGCGGCTGGTCGAGCCCCATTTCCTGGCGGACGCGCTCATAGACCGCAACGGGCGCGCGGTCGCCGACGACAGCGAGAACCGGGTCGATCGGCACGATGCGGCCGATGAAGAAGGTGATCGCGAGCAGGCCAAGGAAGGTTATCGCGAGCGTAACCAGGAAGCCCGCCAATGAGGTAAGGCGCTGCCGGCTCCGGCTAGGTCTGGAGGCGCGGCGTACCGGCGTTGCTGCTGTGGTGCTGTCATTTGCCACGTGGCGATTCCATCCCTCTTCGCTTGCGGTCTGTCCTGTCGATACCGCAAAAATTCGCTTGGAGTATATAAATAAGTTTGCTTAAATCAAAAAAATTTTACTGGGGGAGGAGAGCGTGAGCGTTCCGTCGGATGACGAAGCCACGTCCGGGAAAAGCACCGGGGCAGGGCAGCCGAAGGTGGGCGCGCTGGTGCGCGCGCGCCGGCGGCAGATGCATATGACGCTGCAGGCGCTGAGCGATGCGGCGGGCGTTTCCGTCGGTTATCTCAGCCAGATCGAGCGCGATCTCGCCATGCCCTCGCTTGGCACGCTGGCCCAGATTGCCCAGGGGCTCGGCGCCGAGCTCAACCACTTCATCCTCGCCCCGGCGATCGATACCGGCCTCTCGCGCGCCGAGGGGCGCATGGTGTTTTCGGTCGGCGGCTCGCCGGTTTCCTATGAGCGGATCGGCGCCGATTTTGCCGGCAACCAGCTTTCGAGCTTCGTCATCACCATTCCGCCGGGACACCGTTCCGAGGTCTTCAGTCATGAGGGCGAGGAGCTTGTCTACATGCTCGAAGGGGAGATCCTGTTCGGGCTCGACGGCGACGAGACCACGCTTTCCCCGGGCGACGGCCTGCATTTCCGCGGCATCCAGCCTCACTTTTGGTGGAACAAGACCGACAAGCCCGTGCGGCTGATCTGGACCGGCACGCTGCCGCTCTTCCGCTTGCGGGCATCGCAATCCAACGAGACCGGCGCGCCGCAAAAGGCGCTGAAGCCGGCGATGACAAAAACCAAGCCTCATCGAAAATAGGAGAATGATGATGAGAATGTTCAAGGCCGCGGTGTTCGCGGCGTCCCTGATGATGAGCGTATCGCCGGCGGCGCTCGCCGAAACGCCGGCGGAAGTGCTGGTCGTGGCGCAGAACATCGACGACATCGTCAGCATCGACCCGGCCGAAGCCTACGAGTTTTCTTCGGGCGAATACGTCACCCAGACCTATGACCGCCTGGTGCAGTACGATGCGCCCGACGTGAAGAAGCTGGCGCCGGGTCTCGCCTCCGAATGGACGGCCGACGATGCCGCCAAGACGATCAACTTCACGCTGCGTGATGGTGTCACCTTCACGTCCGGCAACCCGCTGCGCGGCGAAGACGTCGTCTATTCCTTCAAGCGCGTCGTCGTTCTCAACAAGGCCCCGGCCTTCATCCTGACGCAGCTCGGCTGGACGCCTGAGAACATCGACAAGATGGTGACCGCCGACGGCAACAAGGTCACGATCAAGTATGAAGGCGACTTCTCGTCGGCCTTCGTTCTGAACGTTCTTGCCGCCCGCCCGGCTTCGGTGGTCGACGCGGAAACCGTCAAGGCCAACGAAGCCGATGGCGACTTCGGCAATGCGTGGCTCAAGGCCAATTCGGCCGGCACCGGTCCCTTCGTGCTCAAGGCCTTCCGCGCCGGCGAGCTCCTGAACCTGCAGAGCAACCCGAACTATTTCGGTGGCGCTCCGGCAATCAAGGGCGTGATCATCCGTCACGTGGCCGAAGCTGCAACGCAGCAGCTGATGCTGCAGACCGGCGACGTCGACATGGCCAAGAACCTGACGCCGGACCAGGTTTCGGGTCTCGAAGGCAAGGACGGCATGAAGGTCGAATCCTACCCCCAGGCCGCCGTGCACTTCCTGTCCTTCAACCAGAAGAACACAGCCCTGCAGCCGGAAGCCGTCTGGGAAGCTGCCCGCTACCTCGTCGACTACAAGGGCATGACCGACAGCTTCCTCAAGGGCCAGATGGAAGTTCACCAGGCCTTCTGGCCGAAGGGCTTCCCTGGCTCGCTCGATGAAACGCCCTACAGCTACGATGTCGAAAAGGCGAAGAAGATCCTCGCCGACGCCGGAATCAAGACGCCGATCAAGGTAACCCTCGACGTCATCAACTCGACGCCGTTTACCGACATGGCACAGTCGCTGCAGGCTTCGTTCGCCGAAGCCGGCATCAACTTCGAGATCATCCCGGGCACCGGCAGCCAGGTGATCACCAAGTACCGTGCGCGCACCCACGAAGCCATGCTGCTCTATTGGGGGCCCGACTTCATGGACCCCCATTCGAACGCCAAGGCCTTCGCCTATAACGAAGACAATGCCGACGACAAGTATCAGTCGACGACCACCTGGCGTAACGGCTGGGCCGTGCCGGCGGAACTCAACGAAGCGACCAAGGCAGCGCTCAAGGAAGCCGATCCGGCCAAGCGCGATGCGCTCTATGTCGACCTGCAGCGCAAGGTGCAGGAAAAGTCGCCGATCGTGATCATGTTCCAGGCAGCGACCCAGGTCGCGATGAAGGACAAGGTCGAGGGCTACGTCAACGGCGCGACGTCGGACTTCGTGTTCTACCGCCTGGTGAAGAAGAACTGATCGAGCGTCGCTCTTGCGCCGTTCTTCAAAGGCGCACATATCAACGCCCTGGGCCTTGCGGCCCGGGGCGACGTGTTTCTGCCGACAACGATGGTGTCGGTTCCGAGAATTCTGGGAAGGTTTGCGAGATGGCGGATGTGAAAGTGAGAACGCGTGAAACCGGTGCGACGGCCGTGGTCGGCAGAACCGGCTTTCCGCATGTGACTTCGGTGACCGGCGGCGAACTCGATATCGTTACCGGCCCGTCGCAGGCGGGTTACGGCCCGCTCGATCTGCTTTACGCCTCGCTCGCAAGCTGCCTGGTCTTGAGCGCCCGCATCGCAGCCAGCCGCTACGGCGTGCTCGACCGGTTGACGGAGGTAAGTGCCAAGGTGACCGGCGAGAAGGCCCATGACGAACCCTCCCGCGTCGCCAAGTTCAACATCGTCTTCGACATCAAGGGCGATTTCGACGATGCGGTCCGTCATGCGATCGCGGAAGCCGCCGAAAATGAGATCTGCACTGTCAGCAACACCATTCGCGGCAATCCGGAGTTCGTGACTGAGTTCAGGCACTGACGGTCATCGACCTCAGGCCTAAACATCAAGGGCGGGCTGCCACCGGCAGCCCGCCCTTTTTGCGCACAACTATGGGGAAGAACTCAGGCTGGCTGCGGCACCAGCGCTTCCGGCTGGCGCCGACCGATTGTCAGGACCAGCATTGCCGCGACGATGCAGAGCATGCCGGCGGCGATCAGCGCCGGCGTGTAGGTTTCGAGCGACGTCCGGCTCGCCCCGGCAAGGAAGGTCGCACTGGCTGCCCCGAGCTGATGGCCGGTAAAAACCCAGCCGAAGACGAGGCTGGCCCGTTCCGGGCCGAAGCGTTCGGCTGAGAGCTTCACGGTCGGCGGAACCGTCGCGACCCAATCCAGGCCGTAGAAGATCGCGAAGATTGACAGCGTGTAGATGTTGAAGCCGCTGAGCGGCAGGAACATCAGCGAAAGGCCGCGCAGACCGTAGAACCAGAAGAGCAGCCAGCGGTTGTCGTAGCGATCCGACAGCCAGCCGGAGCCGACGGTCCCGATGAGATCGAACACGCCGATCAGCGCCAGGAGGCTGGCCGCGGCGACGGCGGCAATACCCACATCACCGCAGATCGAAACCCAATGGGTCTGGATCAGGCCGTTGGTGCTGAAACCGCAGACGAAGAAGGTGGCGAACAACACCCAGAAGGTGTTGGTCTTCGCGGCATCGGAAAGCGCCCTGATCGGTGCCATCAGCAGAGCCCCGAAGCTCTTTGCCTTCGGTGGTGCCGGCACCATCTGTTTCGAGCCGAAGGGCGCGAGGCCGAGATCACCAGGGCGATCCTGCATCAGCAACAGGACCAGTGTGAAGGCTGCCATGAGGATGACGATGATCAGCGTCAGTGCCGAGCGCCAGCCGATCGTTTCCGTGAGAGACGCGAGCAGCGGCAGGAACACCAGCTGCCCCGTGGCGTTGCTGGCAGTCATCAGCCCCACGACGAGCCCGCGTCGCTTGTCGAACCAGCGTGTCGCGACTGTCGCGCCGAGAACCAGCGCCGTCATGCCGGTGCCGACGCCCAGCACCACGCCCCAGATCGCGACCAAGTGCCAGAGCTCCGTCATGTAGAAGGAGGCGGCGATGCCGGCGATGATCAGGACCAGCGCCGCGGAGACGACCTGGCGCACGCCGAAGTGGTTCATGAACGATGCTGCGAAGGGGCCAAGCAGACCGAACAGGCAAAGGCGGATCGCCAGCGCCAGCGAGATCTGGGCATTCGACCAGCCGAACTCGGTTTCAAGCGGCTTGATCAGCACGCCGGCCGAGCCCATGGCGCCGGCGGTCGACAGCATGACCAGGAAGGTGACGGCGGCCACAGCCCAGCCGTAATGGATATTGCGTTTGGCTAGATAACGCGCAAGCGCCGGACCGAGCATCGTCGACTTCCTTTCGTCCGTGTTTTCGGGGTGTGCGAAGGCGCTGCGCGGGCTTTCGGAGCGCATTTCGCAGGTTGAATGGTTGTTTGGCAGTTTGTTACCGGTTCATTGGCAAGCCAGTTTGCCTAGAGCGCCAGCAGCAATTCCTCTAGCTGGGCGGCCGCGTCCGTCCCCAATCGTACCTCGATCTTGTCCTGTGCGGCCTGCCAGAGCGGCGCGCCGTCAACGAGAATCCGGTGGCCGTTTTCCGTAAGTTCAACAATGGCCTCCCTCTGATCCTTCCCGCTTCCGGTTGCCGCCAGCCCCATGCCCTCCAGCACCTTGACGTTGCGGCTGACCGTCGAGCGTTCGAGTTCGATCTTGCGGCCAAGCTCGGTCATCGAGATCGGCTCATCGCGCGCGATGTGCCGAAGCAAACTGAACTGGGCGAGGTTGAGACCGATCGGTTGCAGCGCGTCGTCGTAGACCGACGTCACTCTCCGGGTGGCTTTGCGTAAAAGGGCACAGTAGCAACGAGACATGATACGTGTATATACACGCAAACTGGTCAAGTCAAGCGTCACGGCGAGCTATCTCGTGCCAGGCAGTGAGCGATCGCGGCGCCGTTCAGGTCCTGGATCTCAGTCGACGAACGGTTCCAGTTCCTTGTCGAATTCGACCTCGACGACGTTGTTGAAAAGCGCAGTCGCCACCATGATGCCCGAGAAGGCGACGAGATCGACCAGCGCCTTGGCATCGTAGCGCGCCTTGAGGCCTGTCCAGATCGCGTCCGGAACGGCATTGCTATCGGCGACGATGGCGCGGCCGAAGGCGATCAGCCGCTGCTCGTCTTCGGTGGGCGTAACGGTATGGAAGTCGATGCCGGCATTTGCGAAGGCGCGGCGAAAGAAGCCCATGGCGATCGGCGATCGCATGGCCTCGGAAATCGCGTGCGACAGAAACCAGATCTCACTGTCGTTCAACGCCGGGCGCAATTCCTCGCGCAGCGTGAACCATTCGGCGTAGATCCGGTGCGCTACCGGAGAATGCAAAAGCGTGCGTTTCATGTTGGTCATGCGTCCGCGCACGCGCACCTCTTCGTCATGGGCGGCGCGGATTTCGTCGGAAGCGCTGTCGTAGTCGATCTGGGGAATATGGCTCATGGGTCTTACCGGTCTTGAATGGCGCGCGGGCGGCGCGCTTGTGATGGTGGGGGATCAGACGGTGCTGAGCAGAATGCTCGTTTCGCTGTTCGATACGCCATCGACGTCGCGCACTTCGCGCAGGATGCGGTCGAAATCGCTGAGGCTGTTGGCGCGGATTTCGGCGACCAGATCCCAGCCGCCATTGGTCGTATGCAGCGCGTAAAGCTCGGGCAGGCCGCGCAGGTATTTGATCACCTTGGTGGTGTTGCGGCCGCTGACCTCGATCATCATAATCGCACGGATGGCGCGATCGTCGTAATCCTGCCGCACGCGCAGCGTGAAGCCGAGTACCGCACCGCTTTCCAGCAATCGGTCGATGCGTGTCTGCACCGTCGCCCGGGAGATGCCGAGCACCGTCGCGATCTTGGAGTAGGGGGCGCGCCCGTCTTCTCGCAATAGCGAGATGAGCTGGTGATCGAGGTCATCAAAGATATGCATGAAAACTGTATATTACGATTACGCAAATTGCTCAATATGTCCGCCAATTTTGCGCAAGTTTAAAATTTCAACTCACTTCTTGCAAGCCTAGGCTGACTTCATCGAATTTCTCCGATGGAGTTTTAAACGTGGTTCAGTATGTCGGTGTCGGCAACGTAATCGAGCTGGTCAAATCGATCGGCATTGAGACGTTCCTTGTGGGTCTTGCGGAATACATCGAGGATGATTTCCGCCGGTGGAACGCATTCGAGAAAACGCCGCGGCTCGCGAGCCACTCGAAGACCGGCGTCATCGAGCTGATGCCGACCTCGGACGGCGAGCATTACGGCTTCAAATATGTCAACGGCCACCCGAAGAATCCCAATGTCGGCCTGCAGACGGTGACAGCCTTCGGTGTTCTCTCCGATGTCAGCACCGGCTATCCCTGCCTCGTCTCCGAAATGACGATCATGACCGGTCTGCGCACGGCGGCCACCTCGGCGCTCGCCGCAAAGTACCTCGCTCGCCCCGACGCCCGCTCGATGGCAATCATCGGCCTCGGCGCCCAGTCTGAATTCCAGGCGCTTGCCTTCCGTGCCCTGCTCGGCGTCAAGCGGCTGCAGGTCTTCGACATCGACGCCGAAGCCGCCGAGAAGTTCTGCAACAACCTCGCCGACATGGATTTCGACATCGTCGTGGCCGCGACGGCGGAAGAGGCCGTTGCCGGCGCTGACATCATCACGACGGTCACGGCCGACAAGCGCAACGCCACGATCCTCTCCGACAATATGGTCGGCGCCGGCGTGCACATCAATGCGGTCGGCGGCGATTGCCCCGGCAAGACCGAACTGCAGGGCGATATCCTGCGCCGCGCCGACGTCTTCGTCGAATATCCGGAGCAGACCCGCATCGAAGGCGAGATCCAGCAGATGGCGCCGGATTTCCCAGTGACCGAACTCTGGCAGGTGATTGCCGGCGAGGCCGAAGGCCGCCGCAGCAACGGTCAGATCACCATCTTCGATTCCGTCGGTTTTGCCACCGAAGACTTCTCGGCACTGCGCTTCCTGCGCGACAAGATCCAGGGCACGGCGTTCTACACCGAACTCGACCTGACGACGCAGCCGGAGCACCCGCGCGATCTCTACGGCCTTTTCCGGCAGCAGCCGGCGGCCCCGTCCGAGCGGAGCGCTGCCTGAAATGAAGAGACTGTCCGTACAGGCGCCGAAGGGCGTCGTGATGATCCGTCCGCACCATTTCGGCCCGAACCCGATGACGGCCGAGGACAACGCCTTCCAGGCGACCGACGCGGCACGCCAGCCGTCGGCGATCGCCAAGGCCGCTTACGATGAAGTCAGCCGCATGGCTGACGGGCTCGCCGGTGCCGGCGTTGCCGTGCACCTCTTTGAGGATGAAACGACGACGCGTCCCGACTCCGTCTTCCCGAACAACTGGTTCTCGACCCATTCCGGCGGCCATGTGGCGATCTATCCGATGTATTCGGAAAGCCGCCAGAGCGAACGCCGCTCCGACATCATCGAGATGCTGAAGAACGAGTATCGCGTCCAGGACGTGATCGACTATTCCGGTCTCGAAAAGGACGGCGTCTATCTCGAAGGCACCGGCGCCATGGTGCTCGACCATATTGGTCGCGTCGCCTATGCCGCGCGCTCCAACCGCACCAATGAAGTGGCGCTGGAGCGTTTCTGCACCCACTTCAACTTCGAGCCGATGATCTTTGGCGCCGTCGACCGCCTGGGCAACTCGATCTATCACACCAACGTTTTGATGTGCATCGGCACCGAATTCGCCCTCATTGGTGCGAGCATGATCCCCGATGTTGCGCGCCGCCAGGAAATCTGCGCCCGGCTGGAGGAAACCGGACGCCAGGTGATCGACCTGACGCTTGAGCAGATTGAAAACTTCGCCGGCAACGCCATCGAGCTCGACGGTGCGGACGGTCGCGTCGTGGTCATGTCGGCCCGCGCGCTCGCCTCGCTCCGCCCCGATCAGATCAAGGCGCTCGAAGTCTCCGCCCGCGTGCTCGCCTTCGACGTGCCGACGATCGAGCTTGCCGGCGGTTCCGTGCGCTGCATGCTCGCCGGCGTTCATTTGTCACGAAGAGAACCGGCCGGTACGCAAAAGCTTTACGCCGCTACATCCGATCGATAGAAGCACCTCATCCAAGCCAAAGGTCCTACAAATGTCGCAGTCACGCCCCGTCTACCAGTTCAACAACATCATCGTCCGCACGCCGTCCAAATCGGTCGTCAATGGCCTGCGCGCCGACGATCGCGGCAACCCCACCTTCGAAGGTGTGAAGGCCGAGCACGACGCCTATATCGCGGCGATGAAGGACGCGGGCGTCAAAGTGACGGTGCTGCCGGCGCTCGAAGCCTTCCCGGATTCGATCTTCGTCGAGGATCCGGCGCTGGTCTTCACCGAAGGCGCGATCCTCCTGCGCCCGGGCGCCGAGACCCGCGTCAAGGAAACGCCCGAGATCGAGCCGACGCTCCGCGCCATGTTCGAGACCGTGCTTGACCTGCCGGGCAACGGCTTTGCCGATGGCGGCGACGTGCTGACGACCCGCGAAAGCGTGATGATCGGCCTTTCGGCCCGCACCAACAAGGTCGGCGCCGAAGCGTTGCAGGCCTGCCTTGCCAAGCTCGGCCGCAAGAGCGAGATCGTCGCGACCCCAGAAGGTGTTTTGCACTTCAAGACCGATTGCTCGCTGCTCGACGACGAGACCGTGCTTTCAACTGCGCGTCTTGCCAAATCCGGCGCCTTCCAGCGCTTCAAGCAGGTGATCATTCCCGAAGGTGAAGAGCCGGCGGCCAATGCGCTGCGCGTCAATGACGTCGTGATGGTCGGCTCCGATTTCCCGCGCACGATCGAGATGCTCGACAAGCTCGGCTACAAGGTCGTGCCCATGAAGACGACGGAGATCGGCAAGATCGACGCGGGCCTGTCCTGCATGTCGCTGCGCTGGTTCAGCAACACGCTCTGATCCGTCGCAATCCCCGAGGAGGAAACAAAATGAAGACGTTGAAGACCGCCCTGTTCGCAGGGATCGCCCTTTCCATGGCTGTTGGCAGCGCATTGGCCGAGGACACGCTGCGGCTCGGCATGACGCCGGAGCCCTACATGCCTTTCACCCAA
Organism: Ensifer sp. Root278; assembly: GCF_001429285.1. Lineage (GTDB taxonomy): Bacteria > Pseudomonadota > Alphaproteobacteria > Rhizobiales > Rhizobiaceae > Ensifer. The sequence continues at coordinate 51,620 of NZ_LMJJ01000006.1, read as the reverse complement.
GTGAACGCCGGCGGCCAATGGGAGGGTCTTGAAGCCGATCTCTCCCGCGCACTCTGCGAAAAGATGGCCGTCAAGTGCGACATCAACCAGATGGCCTGGGACGGCTTGATCCCGTCGATGAAGGAAAACAAGGTCGATTTCATCATCGGCGCCTTCTCGATCACCGACGAGCGTCGCCAGGTCGTCGACTTCTCGACGCCCTATTACACCGAAGGCACCTCCTTCGTCGGCGCCAAGGCTGACACGAGCGAGATCAAGACGATCGATGCGGCAGACGGTTCCGGCAAGATCATCGATCCGGCAAGCGTCGAGGGCAAGATCATCGGTGTGCAGACGTCCAGCGTACAGTCGGCCTATGTTGCCAAGTACCTGACTGGTGCTGAAGCCAAGAGTTATGACACGGCAGACAACTCGGTCGCTGACCTCATTGCCGGCCGCGTCGACTACGTGTTGATCCCCGACCTCTACATCCAGACCTTCCTGAAGTCGCCTGAGGGCGCCGACTACGAGGTCAAGGTCGAGGTCCCGAAGAATGCCGTTCTCGGTGAGGGTGTCGCCTATGCCGTTCGCAAGGGTGATGCGGCGACGCTTGAAAAGGTCAATGCCGGCCTTGCCGCTCTGGAGAAGGACGGCACGACCCAGAAGCTCGTCGACAAGTGGATCTTCGGCAAGAAGTAAATCGCTTTTCAAGGGCGGCGTGCGGCCTATGTTTCGCGCCGCCCTCGATCGCCAAACCGGCCGCAGCGCCGGGGCATCTTCGCAGCGACCGCTACAGCGATCCAGCCCGACAGAGGGCGGCGTGAGGGCTGACGAGACAATCGGGAACAGGTAACGACGGATGGACTATTACTGGCAATTGCTTGCCTGGGGCGGCGAGGGCTGGGGCGACGATTTCGCCTGGGGCCTGGTGATGACCTTGCAGGTGTCCGTGGTCGCCTATGCGGTTGCGGTTCTCTTCGGCTTCCTCGGTGCGGCCGGCAAACTGTCGAAGCACCGCGTCCCGCGCTTCCTTGCCGAGATCTATACGACCGTCGTTCGCTCGCTTCCCGAACTGCTCGTCATCCTGCTCCTCTATTTCTCCGTCGCGAGCGGTGCCGAGCGGCTGTTGAAGCACTTTGGCCTTGTGGCCGAGACCTTCCAGTTCAGCTCGTTCTGGGCAGCAATCATCGCACTCGCTTTCGTCTCCGGCGCCTTCATGACTGAAGTGCTGCGCTCCGCCTTCCTTTCCGTGCCCCCCGGCCAGGTCGAGGCGGCGGTTTCGATCGGCATGCCGAGACGCAAGGTCTTCACCCGCATTATCCTCCCGCAGATGATGCGCCACGCGGTTCCAGGCATGGGCAATCTCTGGCTGTCGATCACCAAGGAAAGCGCCATCATCAGCGTGCTCGGCTCATTCAGCGAATTGCTCTACACCGGCTACCGCGCTGCGGCCGGCACCAAACAGTACATCTTCTTCTACGGCCTCACGGCCATCCTGTTTCTGGCGATCACGCTCGTTTCCGTCCTGGTGATTGCTCAGATCGAGCGCCGCCTCAACCGGGGGCACCACTGATGGAAACAATCTCCAACGTCATCGGCTTCCTGCCGGCGCTGATCAAGGCCACCCCCCTGACGCTGCTTTTGACGGCGGTGGCGGGCGTCTTCGGTCTGGTCATCGGCACTCTCGTGGCGCTTGCCCGGCTTTCCGGCAGGCGCGTGCTCTCGGTCCCGGCCTATGTCTTCACCTTCGCATTCCGCGGCACGCCGCTCCTGGTACAGATCTACCTGATCTACTATGGCCTCGGGCAAATCCTGCCCGGCACCTGGGTACGCCACAGCTTCCTCTGGCCCTATCTTCGTGACGGCCTGTGGTACGCGATCTTTGCGCTCAGCCTCAACCAGGCCTCCTACAATGCCGAGGTTATCCGCGGCGCGATCAAGGCGATCCCGCGAGGCCAGATCGAAGCGGCAAAGTCGATCGGCATGCGCTCGTCGATGATCCTTCGCCGCATCACCCTGCCGCAGGCGTTCCGATCCTGCCTGCCGGTGCTGACGGGCGACCTGATCATCCTGTTGAAGACGACGTCGCTTGCCTCGACCATCACCATCCTCGAGGTCATGGGCACCGCCCGTATGTTGCAGCGCCAGTCGCTGTTGATCTTCGAACCGCTGATTGCCGCCGGCATCATCTATTTCACCGTCGTCTTCATCCTGACGCGCGTCATGGGCGTCGTCGAGAAGCGGCTCACCCGCTACCGCACGGCGAAAGCATAACGAGGAGGCGCGCCTGGGCGCGACGAGAGGAACGATCATGGTCGCAACAGCGCTATCGGTGAAGAACATTCACAAGAGCTTCGGGTCCGTCGAGGTGCTGAAAGGCGTCTCCTTCGAGGCGAAGTCCGGCGACGTCATCTCGCTGATCGGCAGCAGTGGTTCGGGCAAGAGCACTTTGCTGCGCTGCATCAACTATCTGGAGACGCCCGATGAGGGCGAGATCGCGGTCTCGGGCGAGGTGATCCGCACCGTCAAGGGCAAGGACGGCAAGTTCCATGCCACCGACAAGCGGCAGCTCGAACATATCCGTACGCGCCTTGGCATGGTGTTCCAGAGCTTCAATCTGTGGTCCCACAAGACCATCCTCGAAAACATCATCGAGGGCCCGATACATGTGCTCGGCATGACGCGCAAGGATGCGATCGGCGAGGCCGAATTGCTGATGGAAAAGGTCGGCATCACCCCAAAGCGCGACCACTATCCCAACCAGCTTTCGGGCGGCCAGCAGCAGCGCGCGGCGATCGCCCGTGCTCTCGCGATGAAGCCGGAAGTCATGCTCTTCGACGAGCCTACGTCGGCGCTCGACCCGGAACTCGTCAACGAAGTCCTGCTCGTCATCAAGAAGCTCGCCGAAGAAGGGCGCACCATGGTCATGGTCACGCACGAAATGTCACTCGCCCGTGATATCTCCAGTGAGGTGATCTTCCTGCACAAGGGCCTGGTCGAAGAACGCGGCGCGCCGTCGCAGGTGATGCGCGACCCGCAATCGGCGCGGCTGCGCCAGTTCTTGCAGATGGCTTGAGGAGGCCCCAATGCGCGACGCCAATTTTTCTGAGTTCCTGCCCGAACTCGTCGGGATCCGTCACAAGCTCCACGAGATGCCCGAGATCGGCCTATCCGAGGTGAAGACCTCCGAATTCGTCGCCGGATTGCTGCAATCCTGGGGCTTCGAAGTGACGCGCGGTCTGGCGACGACAGGCATCGTTGCGACGCTGAAGCGCGGCAACAGCAACCGCGCCGTCGGCTTTCGTGCCGATATGGACGCGCTGCCGATGCAGGAGGAAACCGGTCTTGCCTATCAGAGCAAACATCCGGGCGCGATGCATGCCTGCGGCCACGACGGTCACACCAGCATGCTGCTCGGCGCTGCCTGGGCTCTGTCGAAGGACGAGAGCTTCAACGGCACCGTGCACCTGATCTTCCAGCCGGCCGAAGAAAATTTCGGCGGCGGCAAGCTGATGATCGAGGACGGCCTGTTCGAACGCTTCCCCTGTGAGCGGGTCTATGCGCTCCACAACTGGCCGGGCCTGCCGGTCGGCCAGTTCTCCAGCCGCGCCGGTGCGATGGCTGCATCGATCGACGTACTGACGCTAACGATCAGGGGCAAGGGCGGTCACGGCGCCCAGCCGGAACTGACGGTTGACCCGGTCGTCGTCGGTTCCAGCGTGGTGATGGCGCTGCAGACGCTGGTCTCGCGCAATGTATCGCCGCACCAGCCGTCGGTGCTGACGGTCGGTTCGTTCTGGTCCGGCTCCGCCTCCAACATCATCCCGGATACAGCAGTGCTGGAAATCAGCATGCGTGCGATGGATCCGGCCGTGCGCAAGCAACTCCAGGAACGTGTCGAGCAGATTGCCCGCTTTCAGGCGCAGAGCTACAACGCTGAGGCGACTTTCGACTGGCAGGTCGGTTATCCCGCGACGATCAACGATGCCGATGCCGTCGAAGATGCGCGTGCGGTGATCGCGGAGACTTTTGGCACCGACGCCTATGTCGAATTGCCCGAGCCGCTGATGGGCAGTGAAGACTTCTCCTTCCTGCTGGAGAAGGTGCCGGGCGCCTATGTGCTGATCGGCAACGGCGACAGCAGTGGATTGCACACCACCCGCTACGATTTCAACGACGACATCCTCGAACGCGGCGCTACGTATTTTTACCATCTCGCGCGGGCAGCGCTCGTCTAACCGGGCGGTCGCTAACGTCCGGTCGCTCAGGTGGCCGGGTGCAGGTCACCAAACACCGTCGGGATAAGCTCCGACACCGTCGGGTGAATGTGCACCGCGTGGGTGATCGTCGTGTAGGGTTTGCCGGCATACATGACGTCGAGGATGCTCTGCACCGCTTCGTCGCCGCCCGTGCCGAGGATCGAGGCGCCGAGGATTTCCTTGCTGTCGGCGTCCACGATCACTTTCATGAAGCCCTCGGTCTCGCCCTTCTCGACGGCGCGGCCGACGCGGGTCATCGGTCGCGTGCCGATGAGCAACTTGCGTCCTGATTTGCGCGCTTCGGTTTCCGTCATCCCGGCGCGGCCAAGCGGCGGATCGATGAAGAGGCCGTAAGTCGCAATCCGGTCGCTGACCTTTCGTGCCTCGCCATCGATGAGATTCGCGGCGATGATCTCGAAGTCGTTATAGGCAGTGTGGGTGAAGGCGCCGCGGCCGTTGCAGTCGCCCATGGCGAAAATGTGCGGGACATTGGTCCTGAGCGTTTCGTCGACTTCGACATAGCCGCGCGCGTCGGTCTTCACGCCGGCTCGATCGAGGTCGAGATCATCCGTATTCGGCCGTCGCCCGGTGGCAAGCAACAGGTGGGAGCCGACGATCTCGGGTGCGCCGGCGGTGCAGTCGACGCCGGCGACGACTTCGTCGCCGCGCCTGGCGAAGCGGATGCATTCGGCGTTCAAGCGGAAGTTTATGCCCTCTTTCTCCAGAATCGCGAGAATGGCGTCGGAAACGTCCGCATCCTCGCGACCGATCAGGCGTGGGCCCTTCTCGATCACCGTGACCTCGGAGCCGAAGCGGCGGAACATCTGTGCGAACTCAAGCCCGATATAGCTGCCGCCGATGACGATCAGGTGGCGGGGCAGGGTGTCGAGATCCATGATCGAGACGTTGGTCAAATAGGGCACGTCCTCGACGCCAGGGAAGTCCGGCGTCGCCGCACGTCCGCCAACGTTCAGGAAGATCTGGTCGGCCGACAGCAACTCACCGCCGACGCGCACTTCGTGCGGGCCTTCGAAGCGCGCATGGCCTTCGATGACGGTGATGTTCGGCATGCCCTTCAGCCAGCCTTCGACCCCCTTGCGCGAATTGAACCGCACCGTGTCCTTGCGCGCCATGACGCGGGCGAAGTCGATCGTGATCGGCCCGGTCGTGACGCCATAGTCGGCGCCCCGGCGCGCCAGGTGCGCCGCATAGGCGCTCGCAACCATCGCCTTGGTCGGCATGCAGCCGGTGTTGACGCAGGTGCCGCCGAAGTGCTTGCGCTCGACGAAGGCGACGGTCTTTCTCGCTGATGTCAGCCGGCTGGCCAGCGAAGGGCCGGCCTGGCCGGCGCCGATGATGATTGCGTCGAAATGTTTCGTCATGACACCGAGGACACCACCCAGAGTGCGAGGAGAACGGCAACGACATCCTCAAGAAGCGCGATCGGCAGATCTTTGCCGCCGATGGCCGCGACGAGGCGCTTGCGGGCTTCGTAGCCGCCGAGCGTGCCGATGACGGCACCGATCACGCCGGCGACCAGTCCGCCCAGCATAGCACCTGCGGCCGTTCCGAGCACGGCGCCGCAGAAACCGCCCGAGACGATGCGGGCGCCGAATTGCTGCGGAACCTTCCGGCTCGGCGTGCTCGGCAGTTGGTCGGTCACAAACTCAACCAGGGCCAGCAGGCCAAAGATATAGGGCGTGAAGCGAAAGCCCATGAAGGCTGCCCAAGTGCCGTTGAGCGGCAGCCAGCCGGCTGCCGCGCCAATGCTGACGGCGGCAGGCGCGGTCATGGTGCGAAGGCCGGCGACCACGCCGATGAGTAGCGCGAGAAGATAGATCGACATGAATTCCCCGAACGTTCGCCGGGCGAACCCAATCCACCAGCCCCCAAGCGGTTCGGGTCGAGCGGCATCGCAACCAAGAGTGAAAACGGATGTTTCTGGCGGGCCTCTGTCAGAGTGGCCGACAACGCCCCTGATTGCAACGGCCAATCACGCACCGCCTTCCACGGTAGTCTAGTCTTTCGATCGCGTTAGTCGCGGACGAAATTTTTTGTCCGCCACAGTCTCTGCGTGCAACCCTATTTTTTGCCGGGGGCTGACATATATGGAATGGCTTGCCCCGACGCGGCGGACTTTCCGTGATCAAACTTGCGGAGCGAATTTCGAGGGAGAAACTCATGCGCTTGACCACACTACTTATCGGAACTGCCCTTGCTTTCACTTTGACCGCTGCCACGGCGAATGCCGACGTGGTCGTCTCCTCGAAGATCGACACGGAAGGCGGCGTGCTCGGCAACATCATCCTTGCCGTGCTCAATGCCAACAACATCAAGACGGTAGACCGCGTCCAGCTCGGTGCGACGCCGGTCGTGCGCAAGGCGATCACCGCCGGCGAGATCGACATCTACCCGGAATACACCGGCAACGCCGCCTTCTTCTTCGAAAAGGCCGACGACCCCGTGTGGAAGGATGCCGCCAAGGGCTACGAAACCGCCAAGAAGCTCGACTACGACGCCAACAAGATCGTCTGGCTGACGCCGTCGCCGGCCAACAACACCTGGGCGATCGGTCTTCGCAAGGAAGTGGCTGACGAAAACAAGCTGAAGACGCTCAGCGACTTCGGCAAATATGTCGCCGGTGGCGGCAAGGTCGTGCTGGCCGCTTCGTCTGAGTTCGTGAATTCGGCCGCCGCTCTCCCGGCCTTCCAGACGACCTATGGTTTCACCTTGAAGCAGGATCAGCTGATCACGCTTTCCGGCGGTGACACCGCGGCGACCATTGCGGCTGCTGCCAACCAGACGAACGGCGCCAATGCGGCGATGGTTTATGGCACCGACGGCGGCATCGCACCTTCTGGCCTCGTCGTGCTCGAAGATGACAAGGCGGTCCAGCCAGTCTACCAGCCGACCCCGATTATTCGCGAGGCTGTGCTCAAGGAAAACCCGCAAATCGAGGAACTGTTGAAGCCGGTGTTCGAGAAGCTCGATCTGGTGACGCTTCAGGACCTGAACGGCCGCGTGCAGGTCGGCGGCGAACCGGCCAAGGCGGTTGCCGAGGATTTTCTGAAGAAGAACGGCTTCCTGAAGTAGTTGACGGATAACCGGAACGCTGGTCCGATGGCTGGCGTTCCGGGGTGTGCCTGCAGGTGCCGAAGTCGCGCCGGCACAGGCGGGGAGGGAATGTGGTTTGAGACAACTCCGCTTTGACAAGCTCGGAGCGATCATCGCGGCCTTGGCGCTTGGCGGCGCCTTCATCGCGCCTTTTGCAACGTTTCGTGCCAATCGCATCGTCGCCGGCGAGGCGAAGACGATCGTCGAGTCCCTGCCGCAGCCCTGGAGCGCGGCAGTGCTGCTGGTGATTTTGGTGGGCGTGCTCGTCGCGGCCATGCGCTCGCCGGCGATTCTGCGCCTTGTCGCTGCCTTCGCAGCGCTGGCCGTGCTGGCGCTCGGCATTGGCGTCGCCGCCAGCCACCTGACGCCTGAGGGCAACACCTATGCCCGCGTATCGCCTGCCTCCGGCTTCTGGGTCATGCTCTTTGCTTTCGGGCTGCTGGCAGCCGATGCCCTGACGCGATTGCGCCCAGCCCCCTTCATGCGCATCGTGGTGCTTGTCGCCGTGCTCGCCTTTGTCGGGATGCTTTTGCTCTCCGGTACCTGGGACGGTCTCTCGATCCTTAGGGAATATGCGAGCCGGGTGGACACTTTCTGGGCGGAAGCCCGAAAGCATGTGACCTTGGCGCTCGGCTCGCTTGTGGCCGCGACGATCGTCGGCATTCCGCTCGGTATACTGTGTCACCGCGTCGCCCGATTGCGCGACGGTTTGCTGGGCGTCCTGAATGCGATCCAGACGATCCCGTCGATCGCGCTGTTCGGCATTCTCATCGCACCGCTCGGCTGGATCGCCGCGAACGTTCCGGGCGCTGCCACGATCGGCATCCGTGGCATCGGTGTCGCACCCGCCTTTGTCGCGCTGTTCCTCTATTCGCTGCTGCCGGTGGTTGCCAATACCGTCGTCGGTCTGGCCGGCGTTCCGAGGGATGCGAATGACGCAGCCCGCGGCATCGGCATGACCGATTGGCAACGGCTGGTCGGCATCGAATTTCCACTGGCCTTTCCGGTGATCCTCACCGGCATCCGCATCGTGCTCGTGCAGAACATCGGCTTGGCGACCATCGCTGCCCTCATCGGCGGCGGCGGCTTCGGCGTCTTCGTCTTTCAGGGCGTTGGCCAGACCGCGATGGATCTCGTGCTGCTCGGCGCCGTTCCGACCGTGGTTCTCGCCTTTGCAGCAGCGATCGTGCTCGACGCGGTGATCGAGATGGCCACACCCAACACCAGGCAGGCAGAGGCTGCATGATCGAGATCAAGAACATCACCAAGCGCTATGGTGAAACCGCCGTCGTCGACGACGTCAGCCTGACGATCGCGCCGCGCACCGTCACCGTCGTGGTCGGCACCTCGGGTTCCGGCAAGACGACGCTCCTGCGCATGATCAACCGGCTGGTGGAGCCGACTTCGGGCACGATCCGCCTCGACGGTGAGGACAACCGTTCGCTGCCAGGCTATGAACTGCGCCGCCGTATCGGTTACGCGATCCAGGGCCACGGCCTGTTCCCGCACCGTACCGTCGCGCAGAACATCGCCACCGTGCCGACGCTGCTCGGTTGGGAACGCGCGCGCATCGATGCCAAGGTGGACGAGCTTCTCCAACTGTTCCAGCTCGATCCGGCCGACTTCGGTCCACGCTTTCCGCATGAGCTTTCCGGCGGTCAGCAACAGCGTGTCGGCGTCGCCCGGGCGTTGGCTGCCGAACCGAAAGTCCTGCTGATGGACGAGCCCTTCGGCGCACTCGATCCGATCATTCGCGCCAAGGCTCAGGATGATCTGCTCGCCATTCAGAAGCACTTCGAGACGACGGTCATTCTCGTCACCCATGACATGGAGGAGGCCTTCCAGCTCGCAGATCGCATCGCCGTCATGGACAAAGGCAAGGTGGTGCAATATGCGACGCCCGCCGAAATGCTGATCAAGCCCGCGACCCCGTTCGTCGAAAGCCTGATCGGGGTCAGCGAACGGCCTTATCGGTTGCTCGCGATCGAGCCGGTCTTGAGTGCCGTCGAACCAGGGTCAGCAGACGGCACAGCCATATCGAGCACGCTTAGCCAAAGGGAGGCGCTTGCCGAACTCCTCTGGTCCGGACGGAGCGCGCTGCCGGTGGCTGACCCCGCGGGGGCAATCATCGGCAAGGTCAGTCTCGAAGGGCTGGCGAAACGGGCAGCCGGGCCAGTCTGATGCCGAAACTATCGACGCTTTTTCGCTTGGGAGTTTTCCTGGTTTTGCTCGCCTTCCTGCTGCAACCGCAATGGTTCGAACCGTTGCTGCGACCGCTGGTTCAAGCGAATGCGCCGGTGATCTACAATCAGGGCAGCCTGTTGCAGCTTACTCTATTGCACCTGCGCACCGTCGCCATCGCGGTGTCTGCTGCGGCAATGGTTGCGCTTGCTTTGGCAATATTGGTGACGCGCGAATCCGGGGCCGAGTTCCTGCCGCTGTCGCGCAGCCTGGTCAACATCGGCCAAACCTTTCCGCCGGTGGCCGTTCTGGCGCTCGCCGTTCCCATCTTCGGTTTCGGGGAAAAGCCGACATTGATCGCGTTATTTCTCTATGGCCTGCTGCCGATCTTCGAGAACGCGCTGACGGGGCTGACGACATTGCCGCCATCTGTCATGGAGGCGGCGCGCGGTGCCGGCATGACAGGCGGCCAGCGGCTGCTCAAGGTAGAGCTGCCGCTGGCGATGCCGGTGATCCTTGCCGGCATCCGACTTTCGGTGGTCATCAGCCTGGCAACGGCCACGATCGGATCAACGGTCGCGGCGAAAACCCTCGGCGAAGTGATCATTGCCGGTCTGCAATCGAACAATCTGGCTTTCGTCGTTCAGGGTGGCCTGATCGTCGCGACGCTTGCGGTGCTGCTGCACGACGGATTGCAGGCGGCCGAAAGGAAACTCGCTGCCCGAATGGGCCGGTGAGGTCCCGTCGGAAGGCGGGAAGCCCGGAAAGTGTTCACCGGCCGTGCCAAATGCCGATGGCGCGTGATAGAGTGACCCATGCTCTACCGCGGCGCCAAAAGTCCTCTTGTCAGGGATATGGGCGGGTTCAAGGCCAGGCTCAACATGCCCGGTTGGCTGCTGCCACGGCCGCGTGATCACGGCTACGGCCCTCTGGCAATGGTTGTCGAGTCGATCCTGGAGCCGGGCAGGCTTATCGCCATGCACGAGCACCGGAACGATGAAATCCCAACGCAGGAAAGAGCTTCTGGCATTCGGAGGAGACCCTGCCGAGTGATCCACCGTTGCGGATGCTCCAGATCCTCGTGCGCCCTCACGGTCTCGATCTCCCACCGGCCATCCAGCACGGCCCCGTTGCAGTGGCACCGGTCAATCAATGGAGGCACCTTGTCGGGCCGGAAGGTGGCACAGCACCATTTTTCGTGCGCAACAGCGTCGACTTTTTCGATATCCGGCTTGAGGCTGAGACAAAGGCTACGTTTCCGCGGCCGGAGGGGCGGCACCTCTATTTCTATCTCTTTGCGGGCTCGATAAAGGTCGGAGATATCGACTTCGGTGAGGGGGATCAGGGGATATTCCTGTCGGACGACGCCCTGGAGCTTCGCGCCACTCGCAGTTCGCTGATCGTTGCGTTCCTGATCGAGCCGAGCGCGCGCACCGCACGGCAGGGGACGGTTGGCGACCATCCCAAGATACCGCGACCTTATCTGGCTCGACCTTTGCTGCGGCTGCTTCACTGGCGAAACCGCCTGGTCGGAAGCGTCTGAACTGATCAGAAGTCAACCACGCAACGTGCAGTGGTCTGGACCGCTTTCTTCCTGCCGTAGAGTTGCGGGGCACGCACCCTTTTTAGTTGTCCATGAAATGCCTGCATTCTCGGCATTTGCCTGTCGTATGAAAATGAATTTCACAATTTTACAAAATATGCGGATTTGAGTTGACGGCCTGAAAAAACTGTCCCAGTCTGCGAAAATAAATTACGCCAAAAGGCAGGGGAACAGGACGAGCATGAAAGTCGGCATCATCGGACTCGGATTCCGTTTGGGTTATCTGGGCTATGTCTTCAAGGCCATGGACGAGAACTTCGAGATCGCCGGCTACGTCGATCCGAACCCGGCTGGTTTGTCCACGCTCACCGAAAAAGGCATCTCGGCCGGCAAGGCTTACGCGACCCCCGAAGAGCTGATCGCCAACGAGAAGCTCGATCTCTTGATGATCGGCTCGCCAAACCACATGCACCTCGATCATATCCGGATTGGTCTCGAAGCCGGTCTCAAGGTGTTCAGCGAGAAGCCGATCGTCACGACGGTCCAGGAGAGCCTGGAACTCGCGGGGCTGATGGCGAAGTTCGGCCATGAGCGCCTGATGGTCGGTCTGGTGCTGCGCTACGCGCCCATGTATCGCGACCTGCGCGCAGCCCTTGCGGAAGGCAAGCTCGGCCAAGTCGTCTCGATTGAAGCGTCCGAGCATATCGAGCCCTATCACGGCGCCTTCTTCATGCGCGACTGGCGCCGCTACGAGCGTTATTCCGGCAGTTTCATGCTGGAAAAATGCTGCCACGACCTTGATCTCTACAATGGCGTCGTCGGCGCGCGGCCGGAACGGGTCGCGAGCTTCGGCGGCCGCAAGAGCTTCATTCCCGCCAACGATCCGGCCCGCGAAGGCATCAACGATCTGGAACTCTTCCATCGCAAGCCGAGCGGCTGGATGGGCTCCGACAAGGTCTTCGACAGCGACGGCGACATAATCGACTACCAGGTGGCGATCGTCGAATACGCCAACGGCGTCGGCATGAACTTCCACACCAATCTCAACGTGCCGGACCAATTCCGCCGCTTCTGCATCATGGGCTCGCGCGGCATGGCCGAGGGCGATTTCATCCGTGGCTATTTCGACGTTCACGAGATGCTGACCGGCAAGAAGGTCATCGAAAACAAATACGCCGCCACGGAACTGTCGCAGCACTACGGTGCCGACGAGCAGATGGCGACCGATATCATCGGCCATGTTCGTGACGGCCGGCCGCTACCGGTTTCGACGCTCGATGCGCTTGAAGCGGGTATCCTGGCGCTTTCGATGGACGAGGCGCGGCGCAAGAAGAGCGTCATAGATCTCCGGCCCATCTGGGACCGTTTCGACGAAGCACTGCATTCGCGCGCTGCGTAAGGGGAGGTGGGGATGAGTGTTCAACGCAGCACGGTCATCTTCGCCTGGATCCTGCTTCTTCCCGCCGTCCTCTACGTCACGGTGATCGTCGCCTATCCACTGGTCGATACCTTCATCCTGTCGTTTACGGATGCGTCGCTGAAGAAGACGACCAACTGGGTCGGCTGGGCGAACTACGACAAGATCTTCAACGAGACCTTCGCCGAGGTCATCTTCCGGACCTTCATCTGGACGTTCTTCTCGGTCTCGATCAAGATGATCATCGGCGTCTTCGGCGCGACGATGCTGAACGCCGCCGTGCCCGGCCGTGCGCTCTTCCGCTTGCTCACCATGCCGCCATGGATCGTACCGATGGCGATCGGCATCTTCATGTGGGGCTGGATGTACAACGGCCAGTTCGGCATGATCTCCGGCGTGCTGCAGAATTTGGGACTGTCCAATGGTCCCATCGCTTTCCTCGCCCACGGGTCCACCGCCTTCTGGGCGACGATCATCACCGACGTTTGGATCGGCGTGCCGCTGGTGACGCTCTATATGCTGGCGGCCATGCAGGCGATTCCGCAGGATCTCTATGAAGCTGCCTGGACCGACGGAGCAGGGCGCCTCTATCGTTTCCGCCGAATCACCCTGCCGCTCTTGATTCCGTCGCTGATCACGATGTCGATGCTGTCGCTGATCGCGACCTTCAATTCCTTCGATATCATCTGGATTCTCACCCAGGGTGGCCCCAACGGTGAGACCACCACGATGATCATCGATACCTACCGTACCGCCATCGGGTCGAAGAAATACGGTGAAGGCGCCGCGCGCGCCGTGCTGATCTGCATCTTCCTGTCGATCTTCTGCTTTGCCTATTTCCGGGTCACCAGCCGTCTTGCCGCGGGGGAACAGAAATGAGCCAGCCTGCCATGATCAACCGCTATCGCTGGTACGAGCTCCTTGGCATCTATGCCGGTATCTTCGTCTTCCTGTGCTTCATTCTGGCGCCCTTCGTCGAAGGGTTCCTGGTGTCGTTGAAGCCGCTCGGGCTGCTGTTCTCCTCGCCCTATCGCTTCTGGCCGCAAAACGGCTCGTTTGCCGCCTACTCGACCATGTGGGTCAGCGTGCCCGGCTTTGCCCGCTACATCTTCAACTCCTTCTTCATCTCCACCATCGTGACCGCCATCGTGCTGATACTTGTGATCCCCGCGGCCTATGCCTTTGCGCGCTTCAATTTTCGCGGCGCCGGGCTGCTGCTTGGTGCCTTCCTCGCCGTCAACATGTTCTCGGGCGCAGTGCTGCTCATCCCGCTGTTCCGTCTAATGCGCACTTTTGGCGTGCTCAACACCTATCTCGCGATGATCGTGCCGGGCGTCGCCTTCCTGATCCCCTCGGCGATCTGGCTCTTGCGCACCTACATGATGCGCATTCCGCGTGAACTGGACGAGGCCGCTTTCGTCGATGGCGCCAGCCATTTCTACACGCTGCGACGGGTGATCCTTCCGATTGCCATGCCCGGTATCACCGTGGTGGCGATCACCACCTTCATCGGCGCCTATGCCCAACAGTTCATCTATGCCCTGACCTTCAATTCCAAGAGCGAATACATGCCGCTGCCGGTCGGCCTCTTCGCCTATTTCGGTCGCCAGGAAGTGGTCTGGAACGAGCTCATGGCCGCGAGCTTCGTCGGCATCGCGCCGGCTGTCGTCGTGATCTTCCTCCTACAACGGTATCTCGTCAGCGGCCTGACCGCGGGCGCGGTGAAACAATAAGACTTAAGTCAACCACCAGAGAACGGGAGCATAAAACGTGTCTATTCATTTCAAGACAGGGGTACTCGCCCTGGCCCTGCTCGGGTCGACAGCGCTCGGCGCTGTCACCGCGAAGGCTGCCGACCAGGAGATCAGCTGGATCTACTGCGGCGACACCATGGACGCGGTCCACGCGAAATACATCAAGCAGTGGGAAGAGAAGAACCCGGGCTGGAAGGTCACGCCTGAAGTCGTCGGCTGGGCCCAGTGCCAGGACAAGGCCACGACGCTCGCCGCCGCCGGCACGCCCGTTGCCATGGCCTATGTCGGCTCGCGCACGCTGAAGGAGTTCGCGCAGAACGAGCTCATCGTTCCCGTCCCGATGACGGACGAGGAAAAGAAGAGCTACTACCCGAATATCGTCGATACCGTAACCTTCGACGACAACCAGTGGGGCGTTCCGATCGCGTTCTCGACCAAGGCGCTCTACTGGAACAAGGACCTGTTCAAGCAGGCCGGTCTCGATCCGGAGAAGCCGCCGAAGACCTGGGCTGAAGAGATCGAATACGCCAAGGCGATCAAGGAGAAGACCGGCATCGCCGGCTACGGCCTTCCGGCCAAGACCTTCGACAACACCATGCACCAGTTCATGCATTGGGTGTACACAAACAACGGCAAGGTGATCGACGGCGACAAGGTCGTCATCGACAGCCCGCAGGTGCTGGCAGCACTCCAGGCTTACAAGGACATCACCCCCTATTCTGTTGAAGGCGCCACCGCCTACGAGCAGAACGAGGTTCGCGCCATCTTCCTGGACGGCAAGGTCGGCATGATCCAGGCCGGCTCCGGTGCGGCTACGCGCCTGAAGGAAACCAAGGTCAACTGGGGCGTCGCGCCGCTGCCGCTCGGTCCTGAAGCGAAGGGCGAGGGCACGCTGCTCATCACCGACAGCCTGGCGATCTTCAAGGGCTCTGGCGTCGAGGAGAAGGCGATCGAATTCGCGAAGTTCATCACCTCGCCGGGGCCGCAGGGTGAGTATGAGCTGCAGGGCGGCGCCGGCCTGACGCCGCTGCGTCCGTCGCCGATGGTCGACGAGTTCGTCAAGAAGGATCCCTACTGGAAGCCGTTCATCGACGGCATCACCTACGGTGGTCCGGAACCGCTCTTCACCGATTACAAGGGCTTCCAGAACGTCATCATCGAGATGGTCCAGTCGGTCGTGACCGGCAAGGCCGAGCCGGCCGACGCCTTGAAGAAGGCGGCCGCGGACCTCGAAGAGTACAAGTAAGGCCACCGGGGCCGCGCGCCGATGGGATCGGTTCGCGGCCCCACCTAACTCTGCTATAAATGAGCCGCTTCTCGCCGGTGGCCGGAGACAGTTTCTTGGGACAGCTCAATCTCAATCGGATTCAGAAATTCTACGGGACTTTCGAGGTGCTGAAAGGCATCGATCTCGAAGTCAGGAACGGTGAGTTCGTCGTTTTCGTCGGACCCTCCGGTTGCGGCAAGTCGACCTTGCTCAGGATGATAGCCGGTCTCGATGAGGCCAGCTCGGGGGACATCCTGATCGAGGGCAAACGCGTCAACGACCTGCCGCCTGTCAAGCGTGGTATCGCCATGGTCTTCCAGTCCTACGCGCTCTATCCGCACATGACCGTCTTCGAGAATATCGCCTTTCCGCTTCGCGTGGAAAAGATGGCCGAGGAGAAGCTGAAGGCGAAGGTGGAGCATGCAGCACGCATCCTGCACCTTGATCAGCGCCTGCAGCAGAAGCCCGGGATGCTTTCCGGAGGCCAGCGTCAGCGTGTCGCGATCGGGCGAGCGATCGTGCGCGAGCCGAAGATCTTCCTCTTCGACGAGCCGCTTTCGAACCTCGACGCGGCGCTTCGGGCGGACATGCGCATCGAACTGGCGAAACTGCACCGGCAATTGCAGGCAACGATGATCTACGTCACGCACGACCAAGTCGAGGCGATGACGATGGCGGACCGGATCGTCGTCCTCAATGCCGGGCAGATCGCCCAGACGGGCGCCCCGCTCGAGCTCTATCATAAGCCAGCCAATACCTTCGTTGCCGGCTTCATCGGCAATCCGAAGATGAACTTCCTGCCGGTCACCTGCAAAGGTATCAGCGACGCCGGTGTCGAGGTCGACTACAAGGGGCAGACGGTGGTCATTCCCGTCAACCCGCAGAGCGGCCTTGCCGGGCGGACACTGACGCTTGGTGTTCGGCCGGAGCATATCACGCTGGGCTCCGGAGACCTGACCCTCAAGGTCACGCCAACGGTTATCGAACGCCTCGGCGCCCATACGGTCGCCTATGCGGCGATCGGCGGCGAGGGCGAAAACTTCTGCGCCATGTTGCCGGGAACGGCCGCGATCCGGCCGGAAGAGACGATCCAGACCGGTATCAAGGTTGCGGATTGCCACCTGTTCGACGAGGCGGGCCTTGCGCTCGAACGTCGCGTCGAACTGACCGACATCGACATGGGCGTGCTCGATCCGGCGGCTGCCTGATCGTTCAGAACTAAGGAAAAAGACCGCTGTCTAGCGAAAGACAGCGGTCTTTTTTGTCTGCGTACTAAGCCCGTCGTACCGGTGTCGGCGAGACGCGATGGCCGCACTCTAGGCGCGGTTCGGGCCGCGCCCTTCTGCGTGCGGATCGGCGACCTTCGGCCAGATGTTCTTCGGTGCCCGCTTGTAGTCGGTCTTCGCAGGGTTGTTCGGATAGGGAGTGCCGGCCGAACAATAGAGGATTTCGGACGCGATCTTCGAGAACGAGGCATAGAAGTGATTGGTCGACTTGATGACCAGGACCTTCTTCGCCGTTGGGTCGATGCCCATCACCGAGAACAGGCTCGGATCGAAGCTCTGCGCTCGCGTCGAATTGAGGATGATGTCGATGCCGTTGAAGACGATGTGGGCGGCATCGCCGAACGGGGCAAAACTCTCCCCGAACCGCATCTCGGCGTCGCGCACCAGCTTGACCACCCTGACGGTGCCATCGACCGGATGACCGGTTCCGGGAGCCGACTTGGCGCCGAAGCGCAGCGGGATCTCGGCGCCTTCGCCGGCCGCCATGCAGATCTGCACCGCCATCGGGTCCCAGATCGTCCCGACCGCAACGTCGGTTGCGCCGCGCGCCAGGAGCTCTTCGAGCAGCACCGTTGCGTCGCCGGCGGTGCCTCCGCCTGGATTGTCCCAGACATCGGCAATCACGACAGGACCCTTCGATGCGGCGAGTGCCTCGGAAACGGCCTGCTTCTCGTCGATCTGCGGCATGATAAAGGTTCCGCGGTGGGAGAAGAGTTCGAGACCCAGTTCCTGCGCGAGGCTCGCGCCCTTCTCCGGTTTGCCGTTGGTGACGGCAAGCAGCTTCGTTCCCATTTCCGATACGTCGCCGGCCATGAAGCCGTGGATCACGGAGAGCGAGAGCACGTCCGCATCTTCTTTCTCGATGCGCATAAGCTTGTCGACGAAGGAGCGCATCGGATCGCGCGAGGTCGGGTAAACGTCGATCATCCGACAGTCGAAGATCGACATGACAGGCGTGACGCGCCCTTCGAGCGTATCGACGACGATACGCCAGAGATCTCCGGCACGGTCGACGAAGTCGGTGTGCGGAAACTCCTTGAAGTAGACGAAGAAGTTCGACGCGGCAGCGCGCTTGGCCGTCAGGTGGCTATGGGGGTCGAGTTCGGCGCAGACGAGGATGTCGGGGCCAACGATCTCCCGGACGCGCGTCAGCAGGTCACCCTCCGGATCTTCGTAGCCGTCCGCGACCATGGCGCCGTGCAGGCCGAGCACTACAGCGTCGACGGGCATGGCAGCGCGTAGCTGGTCGAGGATTTCGTCGCGCAGGCCTTCATAGGTCTCCCGGTTGACGAGGCCGGCTGGATCCGCCCAGGTGGCGGTGCCCTCGACCAGTTTCCAGCCCTTCTCCACGGCGATGCGGCGGCCGACTGTGATCGGCGCGGTGCAAAGCGTCGGTGTTTCCGGGTGTTCTCCGGGCGGCGCGTAGAGCGACGCTTCGAAGGCCCGGCGGTCGATGCAGATCGGGGAGAAGGTGTTGGTTTCGGTCGCAAGCGCCGCTGTGAAGATCCGCAATGCCTTTGCCTTTTCTATCGCGTCTTTCAGGCCGGGCCCATCGGGTTCGGCAAGTAGCCGGTAAAGCCGGCAATCTTCCAGCGTCCCTCGTGCAGGCGGCAATAGTAGACGGTCTGCCATTTCAGGATGTCGACGCTGCCGTCCGACTTCTTGAGGCTGCCATCGAATTTCTTGCGCGCCAGCGCCTGGTCGCCGTTGATCTCGATGTCTTCGAGAGTCGTCGTCGTGAAGATCGCATTGCGCGGATCTTCGGCGAAGCTCTGCGTCGCAAAGTCGTTTGCCTGGCGCAGCCACTCCTCGCGATAGGCCGCAAGCGACGGGAAGGTCAGCCGCCAATTGTCCGGATTGGTTTCGCGGCGGCCGTCGATGCCGATGAAGCCGTCCTCGACGAAATCACCTGCGACCATCGACCAGTCTGCGGCCAGGAAGGCGGTAATATCGCGAGAGACGAGCATCTCCCAGATCGAGTGGCGTGCCATGTCGGAGGAGGGGAATGGATTGAGGAAAGGATCCCGCATATTCGCGCCCTGGATTGAAATTCTTTTCATGAATGGTGTTTTTCACTAGCCAAATTCAGCTTTCTATGGTCACTTGTCAACGATCAAAGAAAATAATTTGCAAGAAGGCTCATGATGACGATCAAGCGCTATGGTGCGGAACAGGTCGGCGCTGGCGGCAAACCCTTGCCTTTCGCACGTGCGGTGGAAGCGGACGGCTGGCTTTATGTTTCCGGCCAGGTTGCCATGGAAAATGGCGAGATCATCGAGGGTGGGATAATTCCGCAAACCCACAAGACGATCGCCAACGTACTGGCCATCCTGACTGAAGCCGGCTACGGTCCGGAACACGTGGTTCGTTGCGGTGTCTGGCTCGACGATCCGCGTGATTTCTGGACATTCAACAAGATCTACCAGGAGTATTTCGGTGCTCATCCGCCGGCGCGGGCCTGCGTCCAGTCGTCGATGATGGTCGATTGCAAGGTCGAGATCGACTGCGTCGCCTACAGGCCGAAGGAAGGCTGATCTTAGAGCGGGATGAGGAAAAGTGTATGCGGTTTTCCGCCCGCATCCCGCTCCCATTCATGATCTGAAGCAAGGCGCAAGCGGGCGATGGACATCTTCGCGACACTACAGGAAGAAAAAGGGCGGCTCTCCCAATCGGAAAACCGCATTGCCGACATTCTCCTGAATGATTTCGAGTTTGCGGTGAACGCCTCCATCATCGAATTGGCGAGCAAGGCGGACGTGTCGCCGCCCACCGTCACCCGCTTCTGTCGCCGGCTCGGCTGCGACAGCTTCTCCGATTTCAAGGTGCAACTTGCCCGCACCGCCTATATCGGCATGCGCTATCTGAAACCGGAGCCGAAGAGCCGCGAGACCGGCGATGTCGCGCAGGACATCATCACCAAGTCGCAGAACGCGCTGTTCCTTCTGCATCGCTCGCTTGACCTGGCGGCGATCGAGCAGGCCGTCGAGCGCATCGCCGCAGCGGAAATGATCTACGCCTTTGGTTCCGGTGGTAATTCCTCAATGATTGCCGGCGAGTTGCAGAACCGGCTGTTCCGCTATGGTCTTCGCATCACCTCCAGCTCCGATCACAGCATGCAGCTGATGATGACGGCGGCGGCGCGGCCGACCGACGTGCTCATTGGCTCGTCCTTCTCCGGCCGCAACGCCGAGCTCGTGCGCGCTTTTACGCTCGCCCGCGAACTGAAGGTGCCGACCATCGCGCTGACACAGAGCGGTAGTCCGGTGGCGGCCGCCGCCAGCATCACCGTGCCGGTCGATCTGCCCGAGGGCAACAACATCTACCGCCCCACTTCCACCCGCATCGCCTATCTGGCGCTGCTCGATATCCTCTCCAGCCTCGTCGCCTACCGGGTGCAGCCCCAGGCGACGACCACACTTCGGCGCATCAAGCAGCAGCTGGTCACGCACCGCGACGGTGACGATCGCCAGCTTCTCGGAGACTGACGTGCCGCGAAAGGTCAGCGCATGACGCAATCCCTCGCGATCGTAACCGGTGCAGCCGGCGATATCGGCCGCGCTATCGCGCGCAAGCTTTCCGACGATCACGATGTGATCCTGCTCGTCGACATCGACGCGGACGCCGCTGAACGGGCGGCGCGCACGCTCGGCGATGACAAGCGCTTCGTGGCCGTTGCCTGCGACGTAACCGATACGACAAGCGTTGCGGCGATGGCCGCGACGGCGGCAAGCCGGGGGACGGTGCGCACGCTCGTCAACAATGCCGGCGCGGCCCGTGCCGTCAGCCTGCACGATACGACACCGGAAATCTGGCGCATGGACAACGCGTTGAATCTCGAAGCAGCATTCCTCTGCTTCCGCGCCGTCGAGGACATGCTGAAAGAGACGGGCGGATCGGTGGTCAACATCGCATCGGTCAATGGCATGAACGTCTTCGGCCATCCGGCCTACAGCGCTGCCAAGGCCGGCCTGCTGCATCTCACCCGACTGATCGCGGTCGAATACGGCAAGTTCGGCATCCGCTCGAATGCCGTTGCACCCGGTACTGTGCGCACCCAGGCCTGGGAGGCGAGGGCGGCGTCAAACCCGGATGTCTTCGAAGAAGCGCGGCGCTGGTATCCGCTGCAGCGGATCGTCAACCCCGATGATGTCGCCAATGCGGTGCATTTCCTGGCGGGACCGCTCGCTGCGGCCATTTCGGGCGTCTGCCTGCCCGTCGATTGCGGGCTTACTGCCGGTCAGGCGGAACTGGCCCGCACGTTTTCACAATCAAGCCACTACTGACACTGCATTTGGAGGAAGAGCATGCAGCCGGTTTCCTATCGTCTCGAGGCGTCTTGGCAGCCGGATGGCGGGCCCTTTGGTCGGTTCACCTTCGCGCTGTTCAATTTCTCTGGCGCGCCGCTGTCCGGTTTCAGGATCGCCTATACGTCGCTGACGCGGGTCATTGATCCCAAGGCTTGCGACAATGCGGTGTTCCTGCGCCGCAACGCCAATTTTCACGAATTCGCCCCACCCGAGGGGCTGACGATCGACAACGGCGGAAGCTGGACCTTCACCGTCAGCGGCCTGCATCGCAATGCGCGCCACTGCACCGACGGTGCCAAGTCCACCTATCTGACGCTTGCCGATGGCCGACACGTCCCGGTCGCCGTATCGGATCTGCTGCTTGAGAACGCCGTCAGTGAACCGCCGCCGGTGCGGCTGCCGGAAGGCAAGCTCGACCAGCCCTATGCGCTGCAGCCCTGGCCGGCGAAGCTCGAGCTTCGGGCTGGAACTGGTTTCCCGGTCGTTCTCTATCCGGCCGCTGGCGCTGGACAAGACGACCTTGCAGCGGTCGATACGGTCCTGTCGATGTTCCATCGATTGTTCCCTGAGGGCCATGCCCCTTTCAGCCTCGCTGCATCGAAGCAGGGGCGGCTGGTCGTCTTCACGGCGGATCCCGGGTTGGCGGCGGAAGCCTATCGCCTTGAATTCTCCGAAACCGAAATTCGCCTGAACTACGGCGGCAGTGCCGGCCGGCAATACGGCTTGACCAGCCTTGCCCAGCTTCTGGACGGAGCGCGCAATCATCCCGGCAAATTCCGCTTCCCGGCGAGCGGTACAATCTCGGACAAGCCTCGCTACGGCTGGCGCGGCTGCCATCTCGATGTCTCCCGCCAGTTTTATCCGGCCACCGATGTGGCGCGGCTGATCGATATCCTCGCCTGGTTCAAGCTCAACATCTTCCACTGGCACCTGACGGACGACGAGGCGTGGCGCCTGGAGATCAAGGCGTTTCCGGAGCTGACGACGCTTGGTGTGCTGCGCGGCCCCGATGAGGCGCTGCTGCCGCAGCTCGGCAATGGTGCAGAACCCGTCGGCGGCTTCTACAGCCAGGCTGACGTCAAGGCGATCGTCGCGCAGGCATCGGCACTTCACATCGATGTCGTGCCGGAGATCGACATTCCAGGACACAGTGCGGCGACGCTCGTCGCTCTGCCGGATCTCTCCGATGGCCAGGAGGCGCCGGAGAGTTACCACTCGGTGCAAGGTTATCCGAACAATGCGCTCAACCCCGCCGTCGCCTTCACCTATGAGTTCCTCGAGAAAGTCTTCGATGAGATGGTCGAGCTCTTCCCGAGCAAGTACCTCCATATCGGCGGCGACGAAGTGGCGAACGGCTCGTGGCTCGCTTCTCCGCTTGCCAAGACGCTGATGGAGCAGGAGGGGATTTCCGGCACCTTCGCGCTGCAGTCCTATTTCCTGAAGCGGGTGAAACAAATGCTGACGGCGCGCGGCCGCAAGCTCGCCGGCTGGAACGAGGTGGCGCATGGCGGCGGTGTCTCGACCGAAGAGACGCTGCTGATGGCCTGGGAGCGGCCGGAGGTCGGCATCGAACTGGCACGCGAAGGCTATGACGTGGTGATGACCCCCGGACAGGCCTATTATCTCGACATGGCGCAGGCCGATGCCTGGCAGGAGCCCGGCGCGAGCTGGGCCGGGACGGCAACGCCCGCCCACACCTATGGTTATGAGGCCGAGGGTGAATTCCCCGAGGAGCTGAAGCCGCGCCTCAAGGGCGTCCAGGCCTGCATCTGGTGCGAGCACTTTCTTTCGCGCAGCTACTTCAACCGCCTCGTCTTCCCGCGGCTTCCGGCGATTGCCGAGGCGGCCTGGACACCGAAGGCGGCGAAGGACTGGCTGCGCTTCGCGGCCATCGCTCCGCTCAGCCCCAATCTCTAAGAGGAAAGCCCATGCGCATCGCCGTCGGTGGCATCCACACTGAATGCAGCACCTATTCGCCAGTCCTGATGACGGAGGAAGACTTTCGCGTGCTGCGCGGGCAGGCGTTGCTGGAGGCCGAATACTTCAGCTTCATGAAAGCCGAGGGCGTCGAGCACCTGCCGCTGCTGCATGCGCGCGCCGTCCCCGGTGGTCCCGTATCGCGAGGGATCTACGACGCATTCAAGGCAGAGTTTCTCGAGGGACTCCGTGCGGCCCTGCCGATCGACGGGCTCTATCTCGCCATGCATGGCGCCATCAAGGTCGATGGCATGGATGATGCCGAGGGAGATTGGATTTCGGCGGCCCGCGCCGTTGTCGGTCCCGATTGCCCGATTGCCGCAAGCTACGACCTGCACGGCAATGTCAGCCAGAGGATCATCGATCAGCTCGACATCTTTGCAGCCTATCGCACTGCGCCGCATATCGACACGCCGGAAACCATGACCCGCGCCTGGTCGATGCTAGTCTCGGCGCTCAGAGACGGAACGCGTCCGGGTATTGCCTGGACGCCGGTTCCGGTGCTTCTGCCCGGCGAATGCACCTCGACCGAAGACGAGCCGGCGAAATCGCTCTACGCTCATCTGCCGGAGATTGATAAGCGGCCGGGCATCCTCGACGCCAACCTGATGGTCGGCTACGTCTGGGCCGACGAGCCTCGGGCGACTGCCTGCGCGGTCGTGACCGCCACCGATAAGGCCGCAGCCAAGGAGGCGGCAGAAGAGATTGCCGCGGGCTACTGGGCTGAGCGTAGCAACTTCCGCTTTGGCCCGGTGACCGGACCGCTCAACGAGATGCTGGATATCGCCGAACGGGCGACGACGACGCCGATCATCCTCGCGGACTCCGGCGACAATCCGACCGGTGGCGGTGTCGGTGACCGAGCCGATGTGCTGAAGGCACTGCTGGCACGCGGCTGGCGCGGCGCCCTGATCGCCGGCATCACCGATCGCCCGGCGGTGGAAGCCTGCTTTGCTGCCGGTGCAGGCGAAACGCTGATGCTCAAGATCGGCGGTAGCCTCGACCCGGCAAGCCCCTGCGCCGAAATGTTGGTGGAGGTCGTCAGGCTCGATGATCCTGGGGCGGAGAGGGAGCGGCAGGCGGTGGTGCGCGTCGGCGCCATCGATATCGTCATTGCCGCGCGCCGCAGGCCCTATCACGATATCGAGGATTTCCGTCGGCTCGGTCTCGATCCCCAGGCCGTGCGGCTGCTCGTCGTCAAGTCGGGTTATCTGTCGCCCGAACTCGCGCCGATCGCCAATCCCAATCTGATGGCTTTGACCGAAGGCGTCGTCAATCAGGGCATCGCCGGCCTTGCGAGCTTGCGCCGTCAGCGGCCTGCTTATCCGTTCGACCAGGACTTTGTCTTCGAGCCTGTCGCCCGCTTCTCGTCCCGTTGGTCGAGCGGTGGCTGAGGCTTTACTATCTGTATTTTTCCTACCCGAATTTTCGGGTAGGCCCTCCTCTGCGGCGCCGCACGTCGTTCAAGACGCGTCAGGTCGCTGTAACGCTCTAAGTTACTGCATGTTTGTCCTTAACTCGGTCCCGATTTAAGGAGCCATCAGGTGCCCTTCACCCGCTTCGCGGACACGTTCTAGCATGACTTCCACCATACTTAGCGCCATGCGCAACCCGGCCATGCGGATCAGCATGCTGGCAATCTTCCTGTTCGGCTTCGCCGGCGCTGCCACCTCGCCCTATCAGTCCGTTGTCGGCATCAACGAACTGGGTCTCAGCGACGCCATCTATTCGCTGCTGATCCTTCTTGCTTCGACCGTGAATGTCATCGTCAGCGTCTCGATCGGCATCCTGGCGGACCGCGTCGGTAATTATCGCGTACTGATGTCGACGGCGATCCTGTTCGGCGTTGTGGGCTACGGCATCGTCTATGTGCTGCCGTACCAGACGAGTTTCGTCGTCAGCGTCCTTTTGCTGCTGCCGATTTATGGCGCGCTCTACACGCTGCTCTTTGCGAATGTGCGCAGCATCGCCCGGCGGATGAGTGGGCATGACGCCGCGTCGCTGACGACCGGCGCGCGCGCGGCGATATCGGTGTCCTGGGTTCTGGTGCCCGGGCTGGTCGGCTTCGCTCTGGCGGGCGGCGAAAGCATGCTGCCGGCCTATCTGCTCGCCTGCCTTGGTTGCCTCGCCAACCTGCTGATCGTCTATTTCAGATTGCCCAACGAAGGCGGGGCCGACGCTGCGCTCGGCAAGCGGCTTTCCTATTGGACGTCGTTTCGGGAGATCCTGGCACCGCGCATCTTCCTGCGGGTGATTGCCGTCGCAACCATCACCTCGACGCTCCACGTCAACGCTGCTGTTCTGCCCCTGATTATGACCGACGAGATCGGCGGCAGCGTTACCGATATCGGCATCATCGTCGGCATCGTCGCCTTCCTCGAAGTCGTCTTCATCTTCGTCTGGGCACGCATCCAGTTGAGCCTGGTTCCGTTCAAGGCGCTGGCACTGGGGACGGCCATCTACATCGGCTACATGGCGTTGCTCGGCTTTTCGACGGCCACCTGGCAGATCTACGCGCTCACCCTCATCGGCGCCTTCGGTGCAGCGGCGCTGATCACCATCCCGATCAGCTACCTTCAGGACCTGATTGCCGACCGGCCGGGCCTGGGAAGCTCACTGATCGCCGTGAACCTTTTCCTGAGCGGCGGGCTTTGCGCCGGGCTTTTTGCGCTCGGCACCCGGATCAGCAACTATTCCGGAACGGCGCTGCTCGGTGGTGTTGCAGGATCTGCCGGGTTGTTGCTGCTGCTGGTGCTCGATGGCGATAGAAAAGGAAAGAGGACGGTCAGCCGCGAACCGGGTTAGTCCCAGGGCTCATCGACAAATTTGCAGGTCAATGTGGTTTGGTTGTCCTGGAGACATCTCTTCTTTTGATCGACAAGGATCATAATTCTCGCGAAGAAGCGCGAGAAGTCGGCCTTGCTGGAGTTAAAGGTGGCTATCCCCAGCGCATGCGCCTGGGCCTGAGCCACGCAGGTCGCCAATTCCTGATCGGGGACATCGTTGTTTGCAACGACGACGGCTCGGTCAAACCGCCCTTCCGCAGAATAGTTCACGGCAGAGGCGCAGTTTCCTGGGCCGCTTCCTGCCGTGTCGTTGAGCAATTTGCTGTAGTAGGGGTCGAAGCCGAAATCTTCAATTTTGCGAACGTCGACCCGGCCATTCTGGACGACATCTTTTCTAAATATCACGCCGATGGTGTTTCTTCCGAGGCCCGGTTGGGCTCGCACCTCAATTCCGGCAGTGATGGCGAGCATTTGAATTGTTGAGAAGACCACGTCCCTCTTCTTGGTCTCCCCTTGGCTCATTCCGACGCCGATATACTCCGGGAAGGCGGTAAAATGCCGCTCTCCGTTGCGAACAGGGCCGAAGAAACTCACGTTCTGGGCGACCGAAGACGAAGCAATAAAGGCGCTCGTAAGAAGCCCCACGGCAAACATAGGATGTCTAATGGTTCTTCTCTTGTTTCTGCCCTTACACATGAAGCCTTCTCATAAACAATCAGCGCTCGCTTGAGCGAAAAGAGATCTTCTGCAACGCATCGTCAGAAATGCGATGGCATCATTATTTTTCTAGCATTGCGATCAACAGTTGCAAGGCGCCGAAGCAAGGAAGACGCAGTCCCGGTACTTGTCTCATCAAAAAGTGATAGGGGCGCCTTTCGGCGCCCCTATCAGCATTTCCGTTGAGTATGTCAGTCGAAAGCGTATCAGTTGCCGAGGATACCCGGCAGGCGCAGGCCCTTGTCCTTGGCGCAATCAAGAGCGATGTCGTAGCCCGCATCGGCGTGGCGCATGACGCCGGTCGCCGGGTCGTTCCAGAGCACGCGCTCCAGTCGCTTGGCTGCATCATCCGTGCCATCGGCGCAAATGACGACGCCCGAGTGCTGCGAGAAGCCCATGCCGACGCCGCCGCCGTGGTGCAGCGACACCCAGGTCGCACCCGAGGCGGTGTTGAGTAGCGCGTTGAGCAGCGGCCAGTCGGAAACGGCGTCCGAGCCATCCTTCATCGCTTCGGTTTCGCGGTTCG
This sequence comes from Ensifer sp. Root278, assembly GCF_001429285.1. GTDB lineage: Bacteria > Pseudomonadota > Alphaproteobacteria > Rhizobiales > Rhizobiaceae > Ensifer. The sequence goes on along the minus strand of NZ_LMJJ01000006.1, from coordinate 24,507 downwards.
GCGAGGCGACCGAGCCCGAGTCGAGGTGATCGCGGCCGATGACGACAGGCGCCTTCAGCTCACCGTTCCTGACCATCTCGTTGAAGGCGAGGCCGAGGCGATGGCGGTCACCGAGGCCGACCCAGCAAATGCGTGCCGGCAGGCCCTGGAACGAGATGCGCTCGCGCGCCATGTCCAGCCAGTTGTGCAGGTGCTTGTTGTCGGGCAGCAGTTCCTTGACCTTGGCGTCGGTCTTGTAGATGTCTTCCGGATCGCCGGAGAGAGCCGCCCAGCGGAACGGGCCGATGCCGCGGCAAAATAGCGGGCGGATATAGGCCGGTACGAAGCCCGGGAAGGCAAAGGCGTTTTCGAGGCCCTCTTCCTTGGCGACCTGGCGGATGTTGTTGCCATAGTCGAAGGTGGGGATGCCCATGTCCTGGAAGGCGATCATCGCTTCGACATGTTCGCGCATCGAGGCACGTGCTGCCTTTTCGACAGCCTTCGGGTCGCTCTCGCGCTTGGCCTTCCACTCGGCCATGGTCCAGCCCTTCGGCAGGTAGCCGTTGACCGGGTCGTGTGCCGAGGTCTGGTCGGTGACCATGTCGGGGCGGATGCCGCGGCGAACCATTTCCGGCAGGATTTCAGCGGTGTTGCCGAGGAGGCCGACGGACTTCGCTTCGCCGTTTTTCGTCCAGCGGGCGATGATCTCCATCGCCTCGTCCAGCGTCTCGGCCTTCTCGTCGAGGTAGCGGGTGCGCAGGCGGAAATCGATCGAATCCGGGTTGCATTCCACGGCAAGGCACGATGCGCCCGCCATGACCGCTGCGAGCGGCTGGGCGCCGCCCATGCCGCCGAGGCCGCCGGTCAGCACCCATTTGCCCTTGAGGTTGCCGCCATAGTGCTGGCGGCCGGCTTCCACGAAGGTCTCGTAGGTGCCCTGAACAATTCCTTGAGTGCCGATGTAGATCCACGAGCCAGCGGTCATCTGGCCGTACATGGCGAGACCCTTCTTATCCAGCTCGTTGAAATGATCCCAGGTCGCCCAATGCGGCACGAGGTTGGAGTTGGCGATGAGAACGCGCGGCGCATCCTTATGGGTGCGGAAGACGCCGACCGGCTTGCCGGACTGGACCATCAGCGTTTCGTCGTCGTTGAGGTCCTTGAGCGTCTCGACGATCTTGTCGAAATCGGCCCAGGTGCGCGCCGCGCGGCCGATGCCGCCATAGACGACCAGTTCGTGCGGGTTTTCCGCCACGTTCGGATCGAGGTTGTTCATCAGCATGCGCAGCGGCGCTTCGGTCAGCCAGCTTTTGGCGTTGAGCGTCGTGCCCTGGGGGGCGCGCACGTCGCGAATGTTGTGGCGCGGATTGTTCATGGTCATGCCTCGCTCCCTGTCTGTGTCTTGAGGTCTAATGCGATGGTTTCGATGCGGTTCAGAATGGCTTTCAGCGGTTCCCGCAGCAGTGCTGAACGGGCGGCGTCGAGCGCGAAGGGTGGTTCTTCCGCTGCCAGATGGGTCGATTGCGCGAGTTCCATCTGGATCGCGTGCACGCCAGTCTCGGGGCGCCCATAGTGACGGGTCGTCCATCCACCCTTGAAGCGGCCATTGAGAATACTGCTGTAACCTTCTGCTACAGCTGCGATATCGGTAGTCGCCCTTTCAATCTCAGGCGCGCAGGTCTTGCCCATGTCGGTGCCGATGTTCAGATCCGGCAGCTTTCCTTCGAAGAGGAACGGGATGTGCGAACGGATCGAATGGCAGTCATAGAGCACGACGACGCCATGGATCGCCTTGACGCGCTCGATCTCGGCGGCAAGCGCCGCGTGATAGGGCGCGTGGAACGTCCGGAGGCGTTCGGCGATATCGGCTTCGGTTGGTGCCTCTCCATCCTTCCAGATCGGCTTACCGTCGAAATCCGTTTCCGGGATCAGGCCGGTCGTGTTCTGGCCGGGGTAGAGGCTGACGCCCGCGGGATCGCGGTTGGCGTCGATCACGTAGCGGTGGAAGGTGGCGCGAACGACGGTCACCTCCGGCAGCAGGCCGTCATAGAGCTGGTGGATATGCCAATCGGTATCGGCCAATATCCGGCCGTTGTCGTTGAGCCGATCCCAGATCGCAGCCGGCACGTCAGTGCCGGTATGCGGAAATCCGAGAATGACCGGGGAGTTCCCCCTTTTGACTTCGAAGACCGCCATCTCAGCTCTCCAGGCCAGGCAGGATGCCGGCGGAGATCGCGGCGTTCAGGCGGCCGGAGGCGACGAGATCGCCGGCAGCCTTGAGGTCGTTGGCCATGTAGCGATCTTCCTCGATCGTCAGAGAGACGGCGCGAAGTGCCGCGGCTGCCTTCTGCAACTCGGGGCTCGTCTTGAGCGGCGCGCGGAACTCGACGCCCTGGACTGCGGTCAGGGCTTCGATGCCGACGATCGAGAACAGGTTTTCGGTCATCTGCAGCAGGCGGCGGGCGCCGTGGCAGGCCATCGAGACGTGGTCTTCCTGGTTGGCCGAAGTCGGTGTCGAGTCGACCGAGGCCGGGTGCGAGAGCTGCTTGTTCTCCGACATCAGCGCAGCGGAGGTGACTTCGGCGATCATCAAGCCGGAGTTGAGGCCCGGCTTTTTCGCGAGGAAGGCCGGCAGGCCGTAGGAGAGTGCCGGATCGACGAGCAGCGCGATGCGGCGCTGCGAGATGGCGCCGATCTCGCAGACGGCAAGCGCGATCTGGTCGGCGGCGAAAGCAACCGGCTCGGCGTGGAAGTTGCCGCCAGAGACGACGGAATTGTCCGAAAGGACCAGCGGGTTATCGGTGACGGCGTTGGCTTCGGTCTCGAGCACGCGCGCGACCGAGCGCAGGAGATCGAGGCAGGCGCCATCGACCTGCGGTTGGCAGCGGATGCAATATGGATCCTGCACCCGCTCGTCGCCTTCGATGTGGCTTTCGCGGATCGCGGAGCCGGCAAGCAAAGTGCGCAATGTGGCGGCCGTATCGATCTGGCCGCGATGACCACGCAGCTTGTGGATGTCGGGGTGGAAGGGGGCGGACGAACCCATGGCGGCGTCGGTCGACATAGCGCCGGTGATCAGTGCTGCCTGCGCGGCGCGGTGGGCGCGGAAGAGACCGGCAAGCGCCAGCGCCGTCGAGGTCTGGGTGCCGTTGATCAGCGCCAAGCCTTCCTTGGCGGCCAGCACGACGGGCGTCAGGCCAGCGGCGGAAAGCGCCTCGGCGCCGGACATGCGGCGCCCTTCGAAGAACGCTTCGCCATGGCCCATCATCACGGCTGCCATATGGGCGAGCGGTGCGAGGTCGCCGGAAGCACCAACCGAGCCCTTCTCGGGAATGACCGGGACTACGCCCTTTTCGAGCATGGCTTCGATCAGACGCACGAGTTCGAGACGGACGCCGGAGGCGCCGCGACCGAGCGAAACGAGCTTCAGCGACAGGATCAGACGCACGACGTTTTCGGCAAGCGGCTCGCCGACGCCGCAGCAATGCGACAGGATCAGATTGCGCTGCAGCGTCGCGACGTCGGCGCTGTCGATCTTGATCGAGGCGAGTTTGCCGAAGCCGGTGTTGATGCCGTAGACCGGGGCATTGCCGGCGACGATTTCGGCGATGCGGCCGGCCGCCTTCTTGATGCCAGCGTCAAAGGACGGGTCAAGACGAGCCGGCTCTCCGGTCCAGTAGATGGTTTCGAGGTCGCGAAGGGGCACGGAGCCCGGATGTAGAATGATGGTCATTGACCGATCCTTTGCCCTCTGAAGATGCGTTCATGAAGTGGGTTGAAGCCGATGCGGTAGACGAGCTCGGCGGGATCCTCGATGTTCCAGAGCGCGAGATCGGCCGACTTGCCGACCTCGATGGTTCCGGTGTCCGCGAGCAGGCCGAGGGCGCGCGCGGCTTCGCGCGTTGTGCCGGCCAGGCATTCGGCTACCGTCAGCCGGAAGAACGTCGCCGACATGTTCATGGTGAGAAGCAGCGACGTCAGCGGCGAAGTGCCGGGGTTGCAATCGGTGGCGATCGCGATCCGTGCGCCGGCGTCGCGCAGCGCCTGAACCGGCGGTAGGCGCTCTTCGCGGAGTGCATAGAACGCACCGGGGAGCAGGACGGCAACCGTGCCTGATTTGGCAAGGGCTGCGGCGCCTTCGGCGTCGAGATATTCGAGATGGTCGGCCGAGAGCGCACCATAGGATGCCGCGAGCTTCGCACCGCCGAGATTGGAAAGCTGTTCTGCGTGCAGCTTGACCGGCAGGCCTAGTGCCTTGGCGCGGTCGAAGACACGGGCGATCTCTGCGGTCGAGAAGGCAATGCCCTCGCAGAAACCGTCGACCGCATCGACCAGCCCTTCGGCGTGCGCCGCATCGAGGCCGGGCAGCACGACGTCGGTGATGTAGTCGCCGTTGCGGCCCTTGTAGTCTGCCGGCGTCGCATGCGCGGCGAGGTAGCTGGTGACGACGCGGGCCGGCCGCAGCGTTTCGAGCTTGCGCGCGGCGCGCAGCATGTTGAGCTCAGCCGTCACATTGAGCCCGTAACCGGACTTGATTTCGACCGTCGAAACACCTTCGGAAAGAAGCGTGTCGAGCCGTGGCAGAGCGCTTTCCACGAGTTGGTTGACGCTCAGCGCATTGGTCGCCTTCACCGAGGAAACGATGCCACCGCCGGCCCGTGCGATCTCTTCATAGGTGGCGCCTTCGAGCCGCATCTGGAACTCGCGGGCGCGGTTGCCGCCGTGCACGAGATGCGTATGGCAATCGATCAGAGCCGGCGTCATCACGCGGCCTTCGCAGTCAACCGTTTCGAGGCGGCCTGCGAGGTTGGCCGGCAGATCGCGATCGGGACCCGCAAAAGCGATCCGCCCATCGACGACAGCAACGGCCGCATTCTCGACAAGCCCAAGTCCTTCGGCGCCTTCGCTCAACGTCACAAGGCGCGTGTTGCGCCAAACGCCGGATGCCTGCTTGCGGGTCGAGATATCGTTCATGAGGTCGCCTCCACTGGATATAATGTATATACATATTAATTCGCTCCACAAGAGGAAAATCGTGTGGCGGGAGGAAAAGGACAGGGCCTAAAGGCGAAGAAAAGAGACGCGGCGCTGTTCAAAAACATGAGCAAGCGGCGTCAACAAATTGATTCTGTGAGCAACTTCTGTGCGACGTGCTTCCGAAGCGCGCGAACGCAAAAAAGCCCCGAAACCGGAATTTCGGGGCTCGTGTCAATCGATCGTCAGAAAAGATATCCGGCCTAAAGCCCTGCCATGTCGATTCGAGAGGCGAAGCCGACGGTACCGCTCGCCCCCGTCAGGCGGCGTGGTCCGCCTTGATGCGCAATCGTTCCACTAGGTCGACGAAGCGGGTGCCGGCGATGTCGAGCCTGCCGCTATTGTCGATGACGCTCACGCCGGGCCCCGACGTGACATCGGGGGCCTGGCGGCTCAGTCGTCGCAGGACTTCTTCCTCGCTCTCGCGGCCGCGTTCTGCAAGCCGCTTTGCCAGAACCGGTGCCTCGGCGGTGATGACGACGACGGCGATGTCGCCGAACGCTTCCCGGAACGCCTGCAAGGCACCGCGGCTGCCGTTGACGATCGCCGTCATGCCGTTCCGGACATTATCGAGCACCACGGATGGGATGCCGTATTTGAGGCCATGCGCGTCCCAGAAGACGGCGAAGGCGCCGTCCTTTTGCATGTCGACGAACTCGTCTTCGGAGACGCTTTCATGCACCTCGCCGCCGGCATCCGACGGACGGGTGATGACACGCCGGACGAAATACACGTCGTGACAGTCGGCAAAGTGCCGGGCGGCAAATCCCATGACGCTGTCCTTGCCGGCGCCGCTTGGGCCAACGACGACGACGAGCGCGCCGCCCTGTTCGTTCGCGCTCATGCGACACGCCGTCCTTCGCGCCAGACGGAGCGCACGACCGGAATGCCTTGCCTGCGGTGGACGCGGGCGATATCGGCGCGCAGACCGACTGCGACGCGGCCGCGGTCGTCAAGGCCGACGGTGCGCGCTGGCGTCGAGGTCACCATCGCGATCGCCTTCGGCAGGTCAATGGCTTCGACTTCGTCGGAAAGAACGAAAGGCGCGTGGATCAGGCTGAAGGGCACATAGTCCGACGACAGCACGTCGAGCACGCCACGTTCCGCCAGGTCGCGGGCGGCGATGTTGCCGGAGTGCGACTTGCCGCGAACGATGTTCGGCGCGCCCATGAGCACGCTCAGGCCCGCGCGGTGCGACGCTTCGGCGGCTTCGAAGCTTGTCGGGAATTCGGCAAGCTTGATGCCGAAGCCGACCGATTCTTCGACGTGGTCGACCGTCGCGTCGTCATGGCTGGCAATCGTGATGCCGCGGGCCGCGCAGGCCTCAGCCAGCGCAGTGCGGTGCGGGCCGGCATATTTCGCCGAAAGCGCCTGCTGACGCTCGACGAAGCGGGCGAATTCCGCGTCGGAAAGTCCGCGCTTGGATTTGTAGTAGAGCGTGTACTGGTCCATCGTCTGGAACTGACGCTGGCCTGGCGCATGGTCCATCAGGGAAACGAGCCTGACCTGCGGGTCGTGCCGGAAGTCCTCGTAGTGATCGAGCACGTCGGAGGTCGAGACTTCGCAGCGCAGGTGGATCAGGTGGTCGGCGCGCAGCCGACCTTCTTCCTTGGCCTGCGCCAGGGCATCAGCCATGCTGCGCATCTCGCCCTTCTGGAAGCCGCCGTCTTCGTCGGAACCGAGACGCAGGCAGTCGAAGACCGTTGTGATGCCGGAGGTGACGACCTGCGCGTCATGCGCCTGGATCGCTGCGATCTTCAGCCAGCGCACGCCGGGGCGCGGCGAATAGTGGGCTTCGAGATGGTCGGTGTGCAGCTCGATGAGGCCCGGGATCAGATAATCGCCTTCGAAGTCCTCGCCGCTGGCGACCGTCCCCGCGGAGATATCGGCAATCTTGCCGTCGCGGATCAGCACCGAACCGTCGAGGATACTGTCCTCAAGGACGATGCGGGCGTTGGTCAAAACCTGTTCTTTGCTCATCTCATGCGATCTTTCGTTGGGAGTCGCTGCCGAGCGGCAGCAGGGAGCGGACAATAAAGGGGGCGCCGCGCTCCGGTTCGACGAAGAGCGCGACTGACGTGACGTGAAGCGGTTTGCCGATATGATCGGCAAAGGTGGTTTCGAGCGCCGAGCGCATGACGCCGCCGGTCTCGGCAGGGACCGGTCCAGTCAAAGTCAGATGGAACTGAAATTCTTCGAATACATAGGGATAGCCCCATTCCCTCAGGTAGCGCCTCTGGCGTTCTGGCAAGCTGTCCGGCTTGCGCCGGGCGAAGTCCGCCTCCGACAGGCGCGCGCGGAACGGGTCGAAGCGGTGAACGGCATCTTCGGCCAGATCCTGCAGTTCGGCAGAGGGAGCGGACGGCACCAGGGCAAAAAAAGGACCGAGCTGGTGCAGGACGATTTCAGGGATTTCGAAGGGATCGAGGTCAGCGGCGAAGCATTCGAAGATGCTGAGAAGTTCGTCTTCGTCGCGGCCCTCGGCAAGCTCGAAGGGTGCCTTCAGCGTTCCGTGAAAACCGTAGCGTCGCGGGTCTGCTGTCAGTGTGCGTTGCGTCGCTTCGTCGATCCCGGCGATCGTCGGAAGAGCAAGATCCTGGCCGGTAAAGGCGTCACGGCCAAGCCAACGGGACGCGGTCTGCGACAGCCGGTCGTCCGCCGGCGGCGCGAAGTAGATTGCATAACGCACGGTCTTCACTTTCTTCTAGCGACCGGCCCGCCGGGGAGGCGGGTCGATTGTTTGCGGGATGCGATGCGCAGCTAGCCGATTTCCATGACAACATCATGATGGCGGACGCGCAAATGCTTGGCTGTCGTCAATGTGCCCTGCGACCCATCAGGCGTGAACGGCACGCGTTCGAGATGCTGTCGAAAATAAAGACAACCAGCAAGATCAGAAGCACCATGTAGGCGACATTTTCCCAATCGGAATTGGTGCGCATTGCTTCCCAGAGCTTGAGACCGATACCGCCCGCGCCGACGGCGCCGATGATCGTCGCCGAACGGGTGTTCGATTCCCAGAAATAAAGCGCCTGGCTCGCAAAGACCGGCAACACCTGCGGCAGCACGCCGAAGCGCTGTACGGCAAGCGGCGCAGCACCCACCGACTTGACGCCTTCGCGCTGCTTGTCGTCGATGTTTTCCAGCGCCTCGGAATAGAGCTTCCCGAGCGTGCCGGTGTCGGTGAAGAAGATCGCCGAGATACCGGCAAGCGGTCCGGGGCCGAAGGCGCGGGTAAAAAACAGCGCCCAGATAAACATGTCCACCGATCGCAGGAAGTCGAAGAAGCGCTTGACCAATTGGTTGGTCATGAAGCTCGGCGTAATGTTGCGCGCCGCGAGGAAGCAGAGCGGGAAGGCGATCAGCGATGCAAAGAGTGTGCCGACGAAGGCCATGACGACGGTCTGCAGCAGCTTCGTCCAGACATCCAGATGCTGCCACTCGGCGTTGTAGAGGATGTTGTTCCAGGCAAGCGAAAGGTTCGAGCGGGCCGGATCGATGCGCTTGCCGGATATGATGAGCGAGGCGACCTCGCCGTAGCTCTTGCCGAAGAAGGGCGAGTTGGTGTCGAAGAGGAAGTTCGCCCAGCCGAAGAAGCGGTTGCGGACGGAGACCTCGTCACCTTCGACTTCGGCCCAGCCGGTGGCGCCGAACGCAAGCACCATCTTCTCGCCTGGACGCTTCTGCGTCGCCCAGGTGGGCAGCGTGCCCTGCGGCATCACCCTGTCGGCGCCATCGACGGCCATCACCAGGGTCTCGCCGCCATGGGTCGCCTTGACCAGGCTGTCGGCGATCTCGATCCTGGTCGAGCGGTCATAGGTGACGACGACCCGGGTAAGCACTTCCTCCGTGCGGGTTTCGACGCGGTTCTGAGCTTCGGCCGTGGTCGTGCCGCCGAGTGCTGAACCGGGCGCCATGAAGCTGAAGGACGAGCTTGCCCTCGGCCTTGCCGCCTGCGTTGTCAATGCCGGAATTTCCACGCGGCGCGTCACCGTCTCCTTGTCGAGTTCCACCCAATCCGGATCGGGATTGGGTCCGAGCGGCGAATTGCGCTGATAGTTGAGGCTCATTGTCCGGTCGGAGGCGATGTGGATCTCGGGCCGCACCTCGTAGGAGACCCAGTCGGCGAGATAAGTGCCGGCGATACCCCAGTTGGCGTTGCCAAGCACCTGACCGATCGAGAAGAACCACCAGCTGAAGATGAGATAGGCGACAATGCCGCCGGCGATCGTTGCCGTGCGTACACGCTTGGAGGTCGAGGATTTCAGGAGCTCGGGATGGCGGGCCGCGATCGCGTCCATCTCCATCGGGCTCAGTCGTGTGGTCGTGGTCATAGCGCGCACCTACTGGGCAAGCTGGAAGGCCTGTTCGCCGACGAGGCGACGGCGAAGCCAGGCGGAAAACTGGTCGACGGCGAAAATGGTCGCGAACAGCAGGATGACGATCGCAAGCGTTTTCGCCTGGTGGCCCTGGCCGATCGAAAGGCGCAGCAGCTCGCCGATGCCGCCGCCACCAACGGCGCCGATGATGGTCGAGGCGCGCACGTTGATTTCGAGGCGCAGCAGGAAGTAGCTGGTGAAGTTGGGCAGCACCTGCGGCACCATGCCGAACCAGACGCGCTCGATCCAGTTGCCGCCCGCGGCACGCAGGCCCTCATCCGGCTTCATGTCCGCGTTTTCGACCACTTCGTAGAAAAGCTTGCCGAGCGCACCGACCGTGTGGATCGAGACCGCGGCGATCGCGGGAATGGGGCCGAGCGAGAGGATGGCGAGGAAGAAGCCGGCAATCACCACTTCCGGAAAGGCGCGCAGGATCTCCATGATCCGGCGAACGGTACCGCGGATCCAGGGATTGGGCATCAGGTTGCGCGCTGCGAAGAAGCAGAGCACGAAACCGAGTGCCGTGCCGATGATCGTCGAGAAGATCGCGATGTTCACGGTCTCCAGCATCTTGTGCACGTATTCGGGGATATAGAAGCCATCGGTCAGGTACAGCCGGCCGTCCGGGTAGTTGTATTTGAAGCTGCCGTCGTCATAGGGCGAGGGCAGGTCGAACATGGCACGGAAGATCTCCAGCCCATCACGTGGTGCGAGATCGCCGACGAAGTCGAAGAAATGCGGCAGGCGATCAAAGAACTTGCCGGCGTTGGAATCGTTGGCGAACCAGAGCGAGCCCGAGAGCGCCAGGAAGAGGATTCCGAAGCCGAGCCAGGAGTAAAGCCGGCGGCGGGAACTCAGTTCCTGCCAATGGCGCTCGATGACGGCGCCGTTGTCGCTCAGATTCCGCGGGAGCAGGGAAGTTGCCATGACCGTTCCGGCTCGCGCCGGCCTCTATGGCATTTCAAGGAAAAGCACGAAGCGGCTTTCCGTCAGGAAATGCGTGAAAACAAAGCGGTAGGGTATGGTTGAAGGGCTGGTGTCGAGCAGCACCCCTTCAAACAGTGAAACGCTGGCCGTTTGGGCGGCCAGCGTTCCTGGAAGATGCGGTCTATCAGCCGCCGATCGTTGCCTTGCGGGCGTCGATGATCGGCTTGTAGAAATCGGAGTTGACTTCGGTGTAGCCGGTGAAGTCACCGCCCTGGATGGCGGAGAAGCAGGCAGCGTCGGTCTTCGGCAGGTCGACCATGAACTGCTTGAACTTCACCTTCATGTCGTCGTTCATCGAGGTGCGCACGACGATCGGGCCGTTCGGGATCAGCGGCGACTTCCAGAGCTCGACGAGATCGTTCATGTCGAGGATGCCCTTGTCGACCATCTTCTTCAGGTTGCCCGAGGTGTAGCCGTCCTTGAATTCGCCGACGCCCGAGCCGAAGGTCGTGCCGGCATCGAAGGTGCCCTTGACGACTTCGAGAACGAGGTTTTCGTGACCGCCGCCGAAGCCGGTTTCACCGAAGAATTCCTTGACCGGCGCGCCGATCGCTTCCGGCAGGGTGACGAGCGGGACGAGGTAGCCCGAGGTCGAGTCCGGATCGGCGAAGCCGAGCTTCTTGCCCTTCAGGTCTTCGAGCTTGGTGATGCCGGAATCCTTGCGGGCAACCATGATCGAGTGGTAGCCGGTCGAACCGTCGGTCTGAACGGTCGTCAGGATCGGCTCGACGGCATCAGCCTTGGCGAGGTAGATCTTGGCATAGCCGGAAGCGCCGAGCTCGGCGTAGTCGAGCGTGCCACCGAGCAGGCCCTGGATAACGCCGTCATAGTCGGCGGCCGGGAACAGCGAGACCTTCTCGACGCCGATGGCAGCCGGCAGCTTGTCGACGAGGCACTGGAAGTTGCGCAGGCGGTCGGCTTCGTTTTCGCCGCCGAGAATGCCGATGCGGAATTCCTTGAGGTCTTCAGCCTGGGCGTGGCCGACGAGGGCGAGGAGCGCGACGGCGCCCAGAAGAGCTTTCTTCAGCATAAGGTTCTCCCGTGTGTCCGGCTTGACCGGATCCTATTCGGTTTCAAAGAGGTGCCCTTGACGCGGGCTTTCGATCCTGGCGGGCGTCAGATGCCGGCCAGTGCCAGCGGCTTGAGGCCGGCCGATGCCGTTTCTTCCTGCGGTTCGGCCGCCGGAATGTTGATGCTGGTGGAGGTCATCGACTCCTCGATGCCCGTGTCGGCGCCGTAGATCTCGGCAACCGCTGCCGCCGTCAGATCCTTGGGCTGGCCGTCGAAGACGACGCGGCCATGCGCCATGCCGATGATGCGTTCGCAATAGTTGCGCGCGGTATCGAGGGTGTGGAGATTGGTGATGACCGTGATGCCGTCGCGTTCGTTGATGTCGCGCAGTGCGTCCATGACGATTTTGGCGTTCAGCGGGTCGAGCGAGGCGATCGGCTCGTCGGCGAGCAGAACCTTCGGCTGTTGCATCAGCGCGCGGGCGATCGCGACGCGCTGCTGCTGGCCGCCGGAGAGCGTGCCTGCGGGCTGAAGTGCGGTCTGTTCGATGCCGAGGCGCTCGAGCGCGCCGATCGCCATGATGCGTTCTTCGCGGGTGAACATGTTGAGGATGCTGAGCACCGTCGAGCGGTGATTGAGGCGACCGAGCAAAACGTTGGTGAGTACGTCGAGGCGCGGCACCAGGTTGAACTGCTGAAAGATCATGGCACAGTCGCGCTGCCAGTTGCGCAGTGCAGCGCCGCGAAGTGACGACACTTCCGCGCCGTCATAGACGATCGAGCCCGAAGACAGGTCGACGAGGCGATTGATCATGCGCAGCAGCGTCGACTTGCCTGCACCCGAGCGGCCGATCACGCCGACCATCTGACCCTGGGGGATGTCGAAGGTAACCGAACTTACGGCTGTCTTCTTGCCGAACTGGCGGGTTACACTCTTCAACTGAAACATTTCTAGCAGGTCCTCTTTCGGGGAGACCGGTCATCGGTATGACACCTGCCATATCGGCGCTTCATGAAAGCGAAATGTCAGTTTGTTGTAAGTTCTGTTACAGTTCACACCCGCGCGGGCTGGGTTAATCAAAAGTGAAGGACATCGCGCCGGTGGGTGCCCGATTGGCCACCTCCCGCACGATTGCAGCTTGAGATTCGGCTGGATCGAGGGCGGTCGCCTGATCGCGTCCTTGCACAGTACCGCCGTGCGATTCCTGGCTCTACGGTCCAGGCTCCAAGGTCGCCCCCGGAACATAGAGCGCGATCGGTCGGATCTCGTAGATCGCGGTGGGATTGCTGCGCCGCAGGTCGCGTGCCGCTGCGATTGCTGCGTCGAGCGTCGGAAAGTCCACGACGTAGAGGCCAAGGAGATGCTCTTTGGTTTCAGCGAAGGGGCCGTCCGTGACGATGCCTTCGCCCTTGCCCCTCAGCGTCACCCCTGCCTCAGCGGGGCCGAGCCGCGCGGCCGGTCCGAATGATTTCTGCTGAACGAAGCGATCATGCACCTGGAGTAGATCGGACATCAGGGCCGCATCCTCCTCCTCGCTCCAGGATTCGACGACGCCTGCCGTGTGATAAGCCAAGATCGCATAATACATGAACCGTCCTCCCGGACGTATTCCTGTCAGGTTTCGCCGATGGCTTCAATCGGTGTGGCGAGGTTCATGGGTTCAACGCTACACTCTAAATCAGCCTCAGGATGCTGCGACCCACGATAGGCCCGGGCGTCAGTCCGGGAACTGCGCCTTTGAGTTCGCGCGCCGGACTGCCGCGTTGTCCTGTACTTGTCCGAAGTCGGAGCCGGGGATGCCCCGGTGCCTCTTGCCGGTATGAAGGCGCTTCGGTGCAGGAGCGTGCTTAATTGGCTCATTCATCACGAAGACACATGGTCCCATCACTTCGTTTCATGGAGCGGATGCGCTTCCGCCCTTGACTCGTCTTTATCGATCTTTTCTAACTTATGTTGTCAGACATCTTACATAAACGGGAACCCATTGCTGACGTTCAAACAGGAGGAATGCGTGAGGAAACTGGTTCTACAGCTCGCCGTCGGCGCTGCCGCGCTGGCGCTTGCCACCGCCGCGCAGGCAGGCGAGACGCTCGACCGTGTCATGAGCAAGAAGGCCATGGTGGTCGCCACCAATAGCGGGTGGCCACCGCAGAGCTATCTCGACGACAGTAACCAGCTGGTCGGCTTCGACATCGATGTCTCCCGCGAGATCGGCAAGCGCCTTGGCGTCGAGGTCAGCTTCGAGACGCCGGACTGGGCGACCTTGACCGGCGGCCGCTGGCAGGGACGTTATGACGTCGGCGTCGGCTCCGTCACCCCCACCAAGGCACGCGCCCAGGTCATCGACTTTGCCGGCATCTATTACTACAGCCCCTATGTCTATGTGTTGCACAAGGACAGTGAGGCGAAGTCTGTCACCGACCTGAACGGCAAGGTCGTCGGCGTTGAAACGGCCACGACATCGGAAGATTTCATTCGCCGGCAGTTGGAAATCGACGCGCCGGGGCTTCCGCCGATCGAATACAAGCTGGAGCCGGGCGAAATCCGCACCTTTGCCGACTCCATGCTTCCCTTCGACGACCTGCGCCTCGGCAATGGCGTGCGCCTTGATGCGGTCATCGCGCCGGAACAGACCGCGCTGAACGCCATCAAGAACGGTTATCCGCTCAAGGTCCTTGAGGGGGAGTACGCGTTCAAGGAGCCGCTCGTCGTGATCGCGGAAAAGACCGACCCCGAGTGGACGAAGAAGATCGGCGATCTCATCGACGAGATGAAGAAAGACGGCACGCTCGCGAGCTTTACCACCAAGTGGTACGGCAAGGACTACAGCGCCGACTGAGTTGGACAAGTCTGTGCGGCGGCAGTTCATGCCGCCCGCAACCCTTATTCGCTGTCTGCAGGGCGAGAGAACATGTCCTATCCCGATACCTACTACAAAAACACGATGGTCGACCGGAAGGTCAGACCAGTGCTTTCGGAAACCATCGAATGTGACACGGTCGTTGTCGGCGGTGGGCTTGCTGGTCTGACAACGGCGCTTCAGCTTGCACGCGCCGGGCAGTCGGTTGTGGTGCTCGAGGCCGAGAGTGTCGGCTTCGGGGCTTCCGGTCGAAATGGCGGCTTCGTCAGCCCCGGTTTTGCGACCGGTGGCGAGAATATTGCTCGACTGGCCGGTGCCGAAGGTGCACGGCAGATCCACCGCCTGTCGATCGAAGGCGTGGATTTCGTTCGGGATACGATCGCGGCGCTGAAGATCGAGAGCGCGCAAGCGCAGCCCGGCATCACCAGCGTGCTGCGCTACGACGACGACGGCAGTTTGAAGGCACATGCCGACGCGATGCGCCAAAACTACGGGTACGAATTGGAATACTTCGACACCGAGCACATTCGCGCGGTGCTGAAGTCGAAGCGCTATTTCCAGGGTCTGCGCGACCCCAAGGCCTTCCACATGCACCCGCTCAACTACCTTCGTGCGGTGGCAGAAGAGATCGAGCGGCTGGGTGGGCAGATCTACGAGGGCTCGGCGGCAACGGCGAGCACGCTCGATGGGGCCGAGAAGACGGTGTCGACCGCCCGCGGCCGCGTCAAGGCACGCCAGGTCGTCTTCACGACCGGTGGCTACACCGGCGCGCTCAACGGCCGGCTGCAGCGGGCGTTCCTGCCGATCGCCACCTATGTGATGCTGAGCGAAGAGGCGCCGGATCTGATCCGTTCGGCCATCGCCACCCGCGACGCGATCGGCGACAACCGCCGCGCCGGAGACTATTACCGGCTGGTGGATGGAGGCAAACGACTGCTTTGGGGCGGGCGGATCACCACGCGGGCAGCTTCGCCGGCGGCCCTTGCGGCCGAATTGCGGCGCGAGATGACGGGCACCTATCCGCAACTCAAGGAACTGAAGACCGAGCTCGCCTGGTCCGGGCTGATGTCCTATGCACGCCACCTGATGCCCCAGATCGGCGAGATGCGGCCGGGAGTCTGGCATTGCACCGCCTTTGGCGGCCACGGGCTCAACACCACGGCGATCGGCGGCAAGCTGGTGGCCGAAGGCATTCTCGAACAGTCCGACCGCTACAAGCTCTTCCGGCCGTTCGGTCTGGTCTGGGCCGGCGGCTATGCCGGGCTGGCGGTTGCTCAACTCACCTACTGGAAACTGCAGGCACAGGACTGGTGGCGCGAGCGCGCGGCCTGAACGCCGGAGATTTTGAGATGATTGGTCGTCTGATACTGACTTATCCGGATGTCGCGCGACGGTCCGGCATGTTTCTCATGCTGGCGCTCGTCACGCTGGCGATCTACGGGCTCGGCATCAGCCCTGCCTGGATCGGGCATCTGCTGCCGACTTCGGCAGGGTGGCTGGAAGCCAATCCAGCGCTCGGACGGTTGGTCAGTGCCTTGCTGGTCGCGCTGATCGCGGTAGCGAACTGGAAGGCTTTGCGGCAATTGCCGCGTAGCGGACAGGTGATCGGCGTCTGGGTCGAGCTCTTCGTCCTGCTGATGCTGTTTTTCTACTCGTTCGATCTGTCCTTCGCCTTCATCGCCAAGAAGATCGGCTACCTGGTCTCCCAGGGCGTCGTCACGACGCTCTATATCTCGGTGATCTCGATCGCGATCGCCACCCTCATCGCGCTGGTCGGGGCAATTGCGAAGCTGTCGAAGAACGGCGTGATCTACGGTCTCGCGACCTTCTACACCTCGCTCTTCCGCGGTCTGCCGTTGTTGATGCAGATCTACATCATCTACCTCGGCCTGCCGCAGGTCGGCTACGTCATCGGCGCGGTGCCGGCGGGCATCCTGGCGCTGTCGCTCTGCTATGGCGCCTATATGACAGAGATCTTCCGGGCCGGCATCGAGAGCATCCCGCGCGGCCAGACGGAAGGGGCGACCGCACTCGGCCTTAGCCCGAGCCAGACAATGGCGCTGGTGATCATGCCGCAGGCGATGCGCGTCATCGTCCCGCCGACTGGCAACCAGTTCATCGCCATGCTGAAGGACTCTTCGCTCGTCTCCGTCGTCGGCGTCTGGGAGATCATGTATCTCGCCCGCACTCAAGGCCAGACCGAGTTCCGGCACATCGAGATGCTGATCACCGCCTCGATGATCTACTGGATTCTGTCGATCGGTCTTGAGTTCCTGCAGTCTCGTGTCGAGGCCCGCTTCGGGCGCTTCGATGTCCGCTGAGTACGGTGCGCACGCGAATTTCTTGGGGTGGAAAGCCTGAAGACGCCCGCCATTTACCGGGCCCGTTGTTGAACTGGGTCGGGTGAGGCGGGCTCGTCTTGTTACAGAGTGTGCGGCTGTTGCGGAAACCCGCCGACATGGGTGCAGGTGCGCGCAGCGAGGTCGCGCCCGGCCTCCAGCCGCTTGATCAACGGGCGGCCTTGAAGG
The DNA here is from genome assembly GCF_001429285.1 of Ensifer sp. Root278. Taxonomy (GTDB): domain Bacteria; phylum Pseudomonadota; class Alphaproteobacteria; order Rhizobiales; family Rhizobiaceae; genus Ensifer. The sequence continues at coordinate 7,729 of NZ_LMJJ01000006.1, read as the reverse complement.
TGAGCCAGAATGAACCCGGCGATAAAGCTGTCGCCCGCGCCGGTGGTATCGACGATATCCACAGGACGGCTGCCGGTCGATACCAGTTCGGTTCCGTCGCTTGCGAGCGAGCCGAGGGCGCCTCGCGTGACGACGGCCAGCTTAGCACCGCGAGAGAGGAAGCCATCAGCCAAGCGTTCTGCGTCCTGAACACCGTCGCCGCCGGACCCGAAGGCGATGTTGAGGCCCTCCACGCCGAGGTCGGCGGGGGCGGCGTTGACGGAGACATCCTGCGAGACGCTGACACCCGCGGCTGCAAGTGCCCGGCGCAGCGCGCCGCCGTCGTCGAGCCAGCCGATATGCACGTGATCCATGGTCTTCAGGAGAGCGAGGTCGTCCGCGTCGGGTCGGTAACCGGCACAGGCGCCGAAATCCTCATAGAGGAAGACACGGTCGCCATCCGGCGTGATGCCGATGTCGGTATAGGCGGTGTTGACGTCACGCTCCTTGAGGCCGTCAAGCCGCACGCCGTTCTGCTCGAGAAGCTGCCGCACCTGTGCGCCGTCGCGGTCACGACCGACGGCGCCGAAGTAGAAAGATTGGTGTCCGAGAAGCGCCGACTGCACGGCGACATTGATCGCGTTACCACCGACATAGGTTTCCCCGACCGGCGCCTGGAAACGGTCGATGCAATTGTCGCCGACGGCAGCAAGGCGGAAAGTGGTCATAGCGTCTCCTGGCGGCCGCATGGAAAGGTCGCGAACGCGTTTTCGCATCCGCGACCGTCGGGCGAACGATTACGTCTCGAATGCTCAGTAGGCAACGCGCTTGTAGTAGCGCCGCGTTGTCAGCGGGTGATTGCGCATGACCTCGAGGTGGGCACTGATGCGCTCGAGCACTGTTGCAAGCACGATCGGCGAGACGAGACCGCGCACGTCGGGAGAGAGGCCGGGGAGGGAGAACTCCGTCGTGTCGAGCACGGTGAGCTTGCTCGTGTAACCGGGCACGAAGTTCTGAACGCGTTCGGCGAGCGGACGCATCGCATCTTCGCCCTTGAACAGGATGACGCTGACATCCTGTTCCACCAGTTCGAGCGTTCCGTGGAAAAAGTCTGAGGCATGCACCGGACGGGTGCGGATCCACTGCATCTCCTCGAGAATGCACATGCCGTAGTAGAAGGCTTCCGGCCACACGTTACCGGCGCCGGTGATGATGTGGTAGTTGGAGCCGGCAAGAACCTTCGCGAAATCCTCTGCTCGGGGTTCGAAGCTTCGCTTCACCTCCAGCAGCGCCTGCGGCAGGGTTTCGAGTTCACCCACAATCCGCTCGTAATTTTCGAGTTCCCCGCGGTGGCGCATGATCGAAAGCGCAATGAACAGCGATTGCAGAAAGAAGGACTCGCAGGAGGTGTCGTCTTCGGCGAAATTGACGAAGACGTGGTCTCCGCCATGGCCGAGTGGCGTGTCCCGATGCCCGACCAGCGTCAATACCGTCGCGCCAACCGCTTTTGCCTTCTCGAGCAGCGCCACGCTTTCCTTCGTGGTGCCGGAGAGGGAGGGAATGACCACGATAGACCTGGAATTCAGGTTTGCCGATCCGGAAAGGACGAGCTCTGCCGGCATGTCGATAAAGGTGGTAAAGCGGGACTGGCGCTGAAGAAGCTGGGCTGCCGGCTGCATCAGGATGGCGGCGCCTCCCGTTCCCGTGAAAAAGATGTTCTCCGCGCCGGCGGCGAGACAAGCCGCGATGGTGGTGTCCAGTTGCTGGCGCAGTGCGCCAGCGCCCGACTGGATGCGAAGAAATCTCTGTTCGTCGAAGTTCAGCATGGCACGCTTTCCCGGTGATTGCCTCGGTCGGCGGTCATGGCGTCCGCCGTTCTCCTTAATGTTGTAAGACAACTGACAACAATGCGAAGCGGTGTCAAGAGAGATATCTCGCCAGCACCGCTGCACCTCGCGATGCACGCCGAGTAGCAGCGAAAATCCGGTTGGCCGGAGGCGCACTTGACCTTCCAGAATTTGTCAGACAAGAACATCCTTGTGATTGTTCAACGGAGTGAGAGGAATTGGACGAACCCCTTCGTGATACGCGCACACTGGTCATTCAGCTCCGCGACCGCATCGCGGATCTGATTCGCGACGAAGGGCTCAATCCCGGCGACAAACTGCCAACCGAGGCGCAGTTGACGCAGCGCTTCAAGATCTCGCGTCCGGCGCTGCGCGAAGCGCTGAAGCTGCTCGAGCAGGACAGCATCATCTATGTCGAGCACGGCCGGGGACGGTTCGTCTCGGCGATGTCCGCCGTGCAGGTCGATCGCCCGATCACGGTCTTCGAAAGCGTCACGGACATGGCCCGGCACTATGGCTACGCCACGGCCAACAAGGTTCTTTCGGTGGCGGAGGAAGCACCCGACGCCACCACAGCTGAGCAGTTGCGGCTGCAGCCGGGCGAGCGGGTGATCCGTCTCGAACGGCTGCGGCTGCACAAGGACGAGCCGATCCTCTATTGCGTCGACTTCATCCCGCGCAGCATCATCCCGTTGCGCCTTTATGATGTCGATTGGACCGGTTCACTGCTCGATCTGCTGGACCAGCACAGGAGCAGGCCCAGGATGTCGGCCGCGATCGTCTCCGCCGTCATGCTTCCCGATGATGTGGTGGAGCGCAACGACCTGCGCGATTTCGGGCCGGCACTGCTGATCCGCGAGACCTGTTTCAATGCGGCCGGCTTGCCGGTGGTCTACGCGCTCGACTATCACCGCGGCAGCCATTTTTCCTTCAGCCTGGCGCGCAAGTGATCCGGCCGACGGTCTAGACTTGTCGGCAAATGGTCCGTGAACGGTGTCGGGCGGCGGCGAGCGGCCGTGTCACTTCTCCAGGCGTGTCGGGCTGAACTTCGAGGGATCGAGACCGACCGCCTCGAAGCCGTCCGGTGTTGTGGTACCGATGACGAGGTTCGCGGCGAGTGCGCCGAGCGCCGGTGAGGTCAGAATGCCGTAGCCGCCCTGGCCGGCGAGCCAGAAGAAATCCGGTCGGTCGCGGGCAAAGCCGATGACCGGCAACTTGTCGGGCGAGAAGCTGCGCATGCCGGCCCAGCTCTTGAAGATGCGGCGAACCGGTACGGTCGTTGCCTCTTCGATGTAGTGCGCCGCCCAGGCGACGTCGATTTCCTCGGGCTGGACGTCGGCCGGCTCGCAAGGGGTGGCGTCGGCGGGCGAGGCGAGCAGCCGCCCACCCTCGGGCTTCATGTAGAAGTCTTCATCGATCTCGTTGATCTCCGGCAAGGTGAGCGCATCGATGCCTTCGGGGAGATCGACGGTGATCGCCGTGCGGCGATGCGGCACGATACCGACGGGGGCGACGCCGAACAGGTCCGCAACCGGATCGGCCCAACCGCCGGCGGCATTGACGATCGTCTTTGCGCCGACATCGCCGGCACTGGTCGTGAGCACCCAGCGATCGCCATCCCGACGTGGCGCCAGTACGTCCGAGCGTTCGACGATCGTGGCGCCATGCCGGCGGGCGCCCCTGACGTAACCCTGAACGAGGTTCTCGACTTCGATGTCCCAGAAATGCGGATCGTAATAGGCCGCGGCAACGTAGTCCCGCCGGAGAATAGGCACCCGTGCGATAACTTCGTCGACGGTCAGCCTTTGGATCTCGGCATTGGCGCGACTTTCCTCGGCGAAGACCTCTTCGAAGCGATCAGCCTTCTCGGCGTTGGCGATCATGACGCCGCCGCGCTGCTTGAGCAGCGCCACTTCGGAAAACCCCTCAGGCGGTTTGTCGAAGAAGGACTTGGAGATGGCCGCGAGCGCACAGACTTCCGGCGTGTTGTAGCGCAGCACGAATTCTGCGGCCGAGCGGCCGGTGCTGTGATAGCCGAGCCCTTCCTCCCGCTCGATCACCACCACGGAGCGATGTGGTGCCAGGAAATAGGCGAGTGACAGGCCGGCGATCCCGCCGCCAATGATCGCCACATCGTAGTCCCGCATGTCCTGCCTCCATTGGTTGTTGGCGGGACCATAGGCAAGCTGCCATCCGCGTTCAAATTTATAACCGGAAAGGTGGCTATCAATTCTGATGATGGTCAGGCTATCTCGTCGAGACAGTGGTCGAGGGGCTCGGTATCGGCGACATGGGAAAGAAAAGCAGCTTCCGCCGGATTGAGGATCGCGTTCGGGTTGGAAATGCGAAAGACGTCGGTCGTCGGCAGGTCGGTGTAGGGCGGCAACTGCCAGAGTTCGCCCTCTGCAACGGCTGGCGCCGCCAGGTGGTCGGGCAGCATGCCGATGCCGACATTGGAGGCGATCAGCCGCATCACCTCTTCGACATTGCAGGAGACGGCGCGGACCTGCTGGCCGAAAGACCCGACGGCACGCACCGCGGTCACCGAGTTCATGTGCTGCCCGCCAAGCACGTCGGCGATGAAGGCGATATAGGGATTGCCCCTGAGATCGTTGAAGTCGACGCCTTGAACGCCGAACAGCGGATGATCGCGGCCGCAGTAGAGCGCGTAGCGTTCGCGTACATGGAAGCGTTTGTTGAGCCAGTCGGGTATGTTGCCGTCGCAAAGGCCGATGGTCGCGACGTTTCGCTCGACGGCGCTTAGAACGTCCACCGTCGTCGCGACGGTGACCGATAGCGTCACCTTTGGGTGCAGACGGAAGAAACTTTCGAGCTTGCGGTCCCAGGCAGGGTTGTGGGCGTGGCTGACGGAGTGGATGTTGAGGTGGCCGGTGATCTCTTCGCCGGCAATCTCCAGAACGTTCGGCAGCCGGATCACGGCGGCGAAGATATCGCGGCATTGGGCATGCAGGCGGGCGCCGGCATCCGTCAGGTTGAAGCGCCCGGGGCGGCGGTCGATGAGCTTCTGGCCAACGGTCTGCTCCAATCGCTTCAACGCCATGCTGACAGCCGGCTGCTGCAGGAGCAGACGGTTTGCGGCGGCCGTGATGCTGCCTTCCTCGACCAGCACGACGAAGGTGCGCAGCAGATTCCAGTCGAGATTGTGGGCGAAGCGTTCGAGGCGGTCATTGGCCATGGTCGTGGCTTGCTTTGATCTCTGGCGTTGCACTGGCCATTCGCTCCACGGTGGTGGCCCGAAGGACTTGAGTTCTTGTCGTCATATTTCAGCGATTTTGCAACACGGGGTGCTCCCGGTCGGACGCGGGGCCATTCCCTGAACGCATGAGGCGGTGCCTCAATTTCGTTTGAAACGGCATGCACCCCTTGCGATAACATGAGCCGAATAATCCGATGGGAGAGAAACATGGCCGGCAAGACGCAATTTCAATGGGATGATCCGTTCCTCCTCGAAGATCAGTTGACCGAGGACGAACGTATGATCCGCGACACCGCGCGGGCCTATGCGCAAGACCGGCTGCAGCCGCGCGTCATTGACGCCTATCGCGAAGAATCGACCGATCCGGAGATCTTCCGCGAGATGGGCGAGCTCGGCCTGCTCGGCGTGACGGTCTCCGATACCTATGGCGGCGTCGGCGCTTCTTACGTCGCCTACGGCCTTGTCGCCCGCGAAGTCGAGCGCGTCGACAGCGGCTACCGCTCGATGATGAGCGTGCAGTCTTCGCTGGTGATCTACCCGATCTATGCCTATGGCTCTGAAGAGCAGAAGCAGAAGTATCTCCCGAAGCTCATCAGCGGCGAGTGGATCGGCTGCTTCGGCCTGACCGAGCCGGATGCCGGCTCGGACCCGGCCGGCATGAAGACCCGCGCCATCAAGACCGAGAGCGGCTACCGCCTCGTCGGCTCGAAGATGTGGATCTCCAACGCGCCGCTCGCCGATGTTTTCGTCGTCTGGGCGAAGTCGGAAGCCCATGGCGGCGCTATCCGCGGCTTCGTGCTCGAAAAGGGCATGAAGGGTCTTTCGGCGCCGAAGATTGCCGGCAAGCTGTCGCTGCGGGCCTCGATCACCGGCGAAATCGTCATGGACAATGTCGAGGTCGGCGAAGACGCGCTTCTGCCAAACGTCGAGGGCCTGAAGGGTCCGTTCGGCTGCCTCAACCGCGCCCGCTACGGCATTTCCTGGGGTGCGCTCGGTGCCGCCGAGTTCTGCTGGCATGCCGCGCGCCAGTATGGCCTCGACCGCAAGCAGTTCAACCGTCCGCTGGCACAGACGCAGCTCTTCCAGAAGAAGCTTGCCGACATGCAGACGGAGATCACGCTCGGCCTGCAGGGCTCGCTGCGTGTCGGCCGCCTGATGGACGAGGGCCGCATGGCCCCGGAAATGATCTCCATCGTCAAGCGCAACAATTGCGGCAAGGCGCTCGATATCGCCCGAATGGCCCGCGACATGCATGGCGGCAACGGCATCTCCGAGGAATACCAGGTCATGCGCCACATGGTGAACCTCGAGACCGTCAACACCTACGAGGGTACGCATGACGTCCATGCGCTGATCCTCGGCCGCGCCCAGACCGGCCTCCAGGCCTTCTTCTGAGCGGCACGATCATGGAAGCGCCGCTGAAGGGCATTCGTGTCCTGGAACTGGCCCGCATTCTCGCGGGCCCCTGGATCGGCCAGACGCTGGCCGATCTCGGTGCCGACGTCATCAAGGTGGAAAGCCCGGCCGGCGACGACACCCGCACCTGGGGCCCGCCCTTCGTCGCGGGCGAAGATGGCGAGACGCTCGACGCCGCCTACTTCCACGCCTGCAACCGCGGCAAGCGCTCCGTGGTGCTGGATTTCACCACGGAGGAGGGGCAGGAGGCCGTGCGCCGCCTTGCCGCCCAGTCGGATGTCCTGCTCGAAAACTTCAAGGTCGGCGGGCTCACCAAGTATGGTCTCGACTACGAGAGCCTGAAGAAGATCAATCCGAAGCTGATCTATTGCTCGGTCACGGGCTTTGGCCAGGACGGTCCCTATGCCCACCGCGCCGGCTACGACTACATCGTACAGGGCATGAGCGGCATCATGGACCTGACCGGTGAGCCCGATCGCGAGCCGCAGAAGATCGGCGTTGCCTTCGCCGATATCTTCACCGGTCTCTATGGCGTCATCGCCGTCCAGGCGGCGCTTGCCCAGCGCGAGCGCACCGGCGAGGGGCAGCAGATCGACATGGCGCTGCTCGACTGCATGACCGGCGTTCTTGCCAACCAGGCGCTGAACTTCCTGGTCTCCGGCAAGGCGCCGCGCCGGCTCGGCAATGCGCATCCGAACATAGCGCCCTATCAGGTCTTCCCGACCTCCGACGGTCATCTGATCGTTGCGGTCGGCAATGATCGGCAGTTCGTGAAGTTCTGCGCGTTGCTCGACCGCGCCGATCTCGCGACCGACGAACGTTATCGGACCAACGCGCTGCGGGTGCAGAACCGCGACATGCTGACGTCTGAACTGGCAGCCGAAACCGCGAAAATCGAGCGCGACACGCTCTTGAAGTTGCTGGAAGATGCCGGCGTGCCCGGCGGGCCGATCAATACCGTTGCCGATGTTTTCGCCGATCCGCAGATCGAGCATCGGCAGATGCGGGTGGACACGCCGCATCCGGGCGCTGCCGCCGGCACCTCGCCGGGTGTCAGGACACCGATCCGCTTTTCGGCGGCCGAGCTTGCGCTGGACCGCGGCGTACCGCGGCTTGGAGAGCACACCGAGGAGGTGTTGGCAGAGATCGGGATGCAGGTCCCGAAGGCGGGCTAGAGCATTTCCCTTTCATGCTGGATCGTATCCGCATGAGTTGAAGTAGTTTCTGCATTCTTTTGGCGCGACGAGATGGACGAGCTTGCCAATCATGT
>NZ_LMJJ01000005.1 GCF_001429285.1 Ensifer sp. Root278 | reverse complement strand
GGGGTGTCGTTGGCCACAGTGAGCGCCTCGTCGTAATCGCGGACGCGGATGACGGACGCGACCGGCCCGAAGATTTCTTCCCGCGAAATCCGCATCTGGTTGGTCGCCTCGGTGAACAGCGCTGGCTGCAGGTAGAAGCCGGGCGTGTCGCGCTTCAGGAGCTCGCCGCCRAAGGCGAGCTTGGCGCCCTCCTGCTTGCCGATGGCGATGTAGTCGGTGTCCTGGTTGAGCTGGCTCTCATCGACCACCGGGCCGATATGGGTGCCGGCCTTGAGCGCATCATCGATCGTCAGCCCTTTGATCCGTTCGCCCATTGCGGCCACGAAGCGGTCGTGAATGCCCTCGGTGACGATGATGCGCGACGAGGCGGTGCAGCGCTGGCCGGTAGAGAAGAAGGCGGAATTGACCGCCGCTTCGACCGCAACGGACAGATCGGCATCATCAAGCACGACGAAGGGGTTCTTGCCGCCCATTTCCAGCTGGTACTTGCGATTGTGCTCGACCGAGGCCAGCGCGACGCGTTTTCCCGTGCCGGTCGAGCCGGTGAAGGTGATGGCGTGGATATCGGGGCTGTCGAGCATCGCCTGGCCGACGACCGAGCCCTTGCCCATGACGAGGTTCAACACGCCTATCATCCTGATGTTCGCGCCCGTCNGGCCTCGACCGCCACCGACAGATCGGCATCGTCGAGCACGACGAAGGGGTTCTTGCCGCCCATCTCCAGCTGGTATTTGCGATTGTGCTCGACCGAGGCCAGCGCCACGCGTTTTCCCGTGCCGGTCGAGCCGGTGAAGGTGATGGCGTGGATATCGGGGCTGTCGAGCATCGCCTGGCCGACGACCGAGCCCTTGCCCATGACGAGGTTCAACACACCTTTCGGCAGGCCGGCACGATGGAGGATGTCGACGATCGCCCAGGAACTGCCGGGCACCAGTTCGGCCGGCTTGAAGACGACGGTGTTGCCGTAACAAAGCGCCGGCGCGATCTTCCAGGCGGGRATGGCGATCGGGAAGTTCCAGGGCGTGATGATGCCGACGACGCCGACCGGCTCGCGGGTGATCTCGACGCCGATGTTGGGTCGCGCCGAGGGCAGTACTTCGCCCGCCAACCGCAGGCACTCGCCGGCGAAGAAGTCGAAGATCTGGCCGGCGCGCACCGTCTCGCCGATGCCTTCGACAAGCGTCTTGCCTTCCTCGCGCGACAACAGCCTTCCGAGCTCGTCCTTGCGGGCGAGGATCTCGTCGGCGGCCTTCCTCAGGATCGCGTGGCGCTCGAGGATGCCGGAACGCGACCAGGTCGGGAACGCAGCCTTGGCAGCGGCGATCGCGGCGCGGGCATCGTCGGCAGACGCACGGGCATATTCGCCCACAACGTCATTGGTGTCGGACGGGTTGATGTTGGCAACCCCGTCACCGCCGACCCACTCGCCGGCAATCAGGTTCTGGTGCATTGTCATAGGCTTCGAGCCTCCTTCATAAACGCGCATGACCGTCCCTCGCGAACGGTGCGCTTAGGAGATGTGTCAGAGCTGGCGAATGGCGACCTGTTCTTCCGCAGCGATCGCTAGCGTGTTGCGGAGCGGAAGGCCGAAACCATCAGCCTCGATCTCGAACACGTCGCCTTCCTCGGTGCGGATGCCGTCGCCGAAGGACAGCGTCGCCGTACCGAACATGTGAACATGAATATCGCCCGGCTGGCGGAACAGGCCGTACTTGAAATGATGGTGCTCAAGATTGGCGAAACTGTGCGACATGTTGGCCTCGCCCGACAGGAACGGTTTCTCCCACAGCACCTTGCCGCCGCGCAGGATGCGCGACATGCCGCGGATATCCTCAGGGGCAACACCGATACGGATTTCCGGACCGAAGCTCGCCTGGCGCAGCTTCGAGTGCGCCAGCCAGAGATAGTTGACCCGCTCGGTCTTGTGGTCGGAAAACTCGTTGGCGACGGCGAAACCAATACGGAACGGAACGCCCGTGTCGGAGATCACGTAGATGCCGGCCATTTCCGGCTCCTCGCCGCCATCCTCGGCAAAGGCGGGCGAAACGAGTGCCGCGCCCGGCGCCACGGCTGAGGTGCCGTTGCCCTTGTAGAACCACTCCGGCTGCACGCCGGTCTCGCCGGCTTTCGGCTTGCCGCCTTCGAGACCCATGCGGAACATCTTCATCGAGTCCGTCAGCGTTTCCTCGGCCGCCTCGCTCGTCTTCTTGTGCATGGCGTCACGGGTTGCGGCCGAACCAAGATGGGTGAGGCCCGTGCCGGTCAGGTGCAGGTGCGCCGGATCCGGATGGGTGATCGGCGGCAGGAAACGTCCCTCCGCATAGGCCCTGTCGAGGTCGACGGCGGCGCCAAGACCCTTGGTCTCGATCGTCTCCTTCAGGCTGCGCCCGGCATTGGCCGCCTCCATCGCCAGAGCGTAGACGCTTGCAGCACCATTGACCGCATGCGCGGTTTCACCGGGCAAACGCACCGCAACCGTTATCGATCCGTCTTCGTTCCTGATCTGCGAAATCAGCACGATCCTGTCCTTCCTGTCGTCGTTCGGGTCGCGGTCTTCGCCTTCTCAAGGCAAAAGCGTCCCCGTGGCTGGCTTTCGCCACCCAATTCCGGCGGGCCAATCCGCCGATCCTGGCAGCCGCGGCTGCCGGTGAATGTTACTGGTTCGCGTCGGGTCTTATGGCTTTCGGCTCAACCCTTGTTCTTGTTGTAGACATCGAAGAACACGGCTGCGAGGAGCACGAGGCCCTTGATCAGCTGCTGGTAATCGATGCCAATGCCCATGATCGACATGCCGTTGTTCATCACGCCCATGATGAAGGCGCCGATCACCGCGCCGATGATCTTGCCGACGCCGCCGGACGCCGAGGCGCCGCCGATGAAGCATGCCGCAATGACGTCGAGTTCGAAGCCTTGGCCGGCCTTCGGCGTAGCCGAGTTGAGGCGGGCGGTGATGATCATGCCGGCGAGTGCCGCAAGCACACCCATGTTGACGAAGGTGTAGAAGGTCAGCCGTTCGGTGTTGATGCCCGAGAGCTTGGTCGCCTTGACGTTGCCGCCCATGGCGTAGATGCGGCGGCCGATGGTCGAGCGCGTGGTGATGAAGGTGTAGAGCGCGATGAGAACGGCCATGGCGATCAGCACGTTCGGCAGGCCGCGATAGGTCGCGAGCTGGAAGCCGATGAACAACGCCACGACGGCAATAACCGCCATCTGGATCGCGAAGAAGATGAAGGGTTCGTTCTCGGTGCCGTGCTGCTCGTTGATCCGGCGGTCGCGAATGCCGGCATAGATGGCATAGGCGACGAGCGCCACGACAGCCACGAGCGCGACCAGGTTCTGAATCATTTCCGGCGCCGGATTGAGGAAATAGAGGAAGTCGGGGACGAAACCGGTCGACAGCAGCTGGAATTCCTTCGGGAACGGTCCGATCGGACGACCGCCAAGCACCACGTAGGTAAGCCCGCGGAAAACCAGCATGCCGGCAAGCGTGACGATGAACGACGGGATCTTTTGATAGGCGACCCAATAACCCTGCGCCGCACCCATGATGCCGCCGACGACGAGACAGGCGGGAATGACGACAAAGGCCGGCAGCCCCCACTTGACCAGCATGATCGCCGAGATCGCGCCGATGAAGGCGACGATCGAGCCGACCGATAGGTCGATATGGCCGGCGACGATGATCAGGAGCATGCCGAGCGCCATGATGACGATGAACGAGTTCTGCAGCACCAGGTTGGTGATGTTGACCGGCTTGAACAGCACGCCGTTGGTCACGAACTGGAAGAACAGCATGATCACCACGAGCGCGACGAGCAGGCCGTATTCGCGGATGTTGTTCTTGAGATAGTCCCCGATCGAGGGCTTGTTGTTTTGGGTGCTCGTATCGGCGACCATTAGTGTTTCTCCCCTGAACGCATGATGGCACGCATGATGGATTCCTGGCTCGCTTCCGCCTTCGAGAGCTCGGCGACGATGCGGCCCTCGTTCATGACGTAGATGCGATCGCAGGTTCCAAGCAGCTCCGGCATTTCCGATGAGATCATTAGGATGCCTTTACCCTCGGCGGCAAGCTGGTTGATGATGGTGTAGATCTCATACTTCGCGCCGATATCGATGCCGCGTGTCGGCTCGTCGAGAATGAGAACTTCCGGATTGGTGAACAGCCATTTGGACAGCACGACCTTCTGCTGGTTGCCGCCCGAGAGGTTGACCGTTTCCTGATAGATCGAGTGCGAACGGATGCGCAGCTTCGAGCGATAGTCGGAGGCGACCTTCGCTTCCTTGCGGTCGTCGATGACGCCGTTCGCGGCAACCGCCTTCAGGTTGGAGAGTGTCGTGTTCTCCTTGATGTTGTTGATCAGCACGAGGCCGAGCTGCTTGCGGTCTTCGGTGACGTAAGCGAGACCTGCATCGATCGCCCGCGGAATCGTGCTGACATCGACGGGCTTGCCGCGCATCGTCACGTCGCCGGTGATCTTGTGGCCCCAGGACTTGCCGAAGATGCTCATCGCCGTCTCGGTGCGCCCTGCCCCCATCAGCCCGGCAATGCCGACCACTTCGCCGGCGCGCACGGTGAAATTGACGTCGTGCAGGAACTGCCGGTCGCGATGGTGCTGGTGGAAGACATTCCAGTTCTTCACTTCCAGCAGCGTCTCGCCGATCTTGGGCTCGCGCGGCGGGTAGCGGTCTTCCATGGCGCGGCCGACCATGCCTTTGATAATCCGGTCCTCGCCGACATCTTCGGTCTGACAGTCGAGCGTTTCGACGGTTCCGCCATCGCGCAGGATGGTGATCTGGTCGGCGACTTTGCGGATCTCGTTCAGCTTGTGCGAGATGATGATCGAGGTCATGCCCTGCGTGCGAAACTCCATCAGGAGCTTCAAAAGCGCATCGGAATCGGTTTCGTTGAGCGAGGCGGTCGGCTCGTCGAGGATCAAGAGCCGCACCTTCTTCGAAAGCGCCTTGGCGATCTCGACCAGTTGCTGCTTGCCGACGCCGATGTCGGTGATGAGCGTTGCCGGGCTCTCGCTGAGGCCCACCTTCTTCAGGAGCTCCTGGGTGCGGGCAAAGGTCTGCGGCCAGTGGATCACGCCGTTGCTGGCGATCTCGTTGCCGAGGAAGATGTTCTCGGCGATCGACAGCAGCGGCACCAGCGCCAGTTCCTGGTGGATGATGATGATGCCAAGGTCTTCGCTGTCGGAGATCGTCGAGAAGCGACGCGCTTCGCCACCGTAGTGGATCTCGCCTTCATAGGTGCCGGCGGGATAGACGCCGCTCAACACCTTCATCAGCGTCGACTTGCCGGCGCCGTTTTCGCCGACGAGCGCGTGGATCTCGCCTTCGCGGACCTTGAAGCTGACATTGTCCAGCGCCTTGACGCCCGGGAACGTCTTGGTGATGCCCCGCATTTCAAGAATGATATTGTCCATGTTCAGTCATTCCAGCGGCAGTCTGCGAGAGAGTACCGGCTCCGTCTTCTGGATAAAAGGGCCCGCGCGCTTGCACGGGCCCTTCCCGTTGAAAAAGATCAGTTGTTGATCTGGTCTTCGGTGTAGTAGCCCGAGCTGACGAGCACGTCCTTGACGTTGGACTTGTCGACGGCAACCGGCTTCAGCAGGTAGGACGGAACGACCTTGACGCCATTTTCATAGGTCTTGGTGTCGTTCACCTCAGGCTCCTTGCCTTCCATGATCGCGTTGACCATGCCGACCGTTACCTTGGCGAGTTCGCGCGTGTCCTTGAAGATCGACGAATACTGTTCGCCGGCAAGGATCGACTTGACCGACGGCAGCTCGGCGTCCTGGCCGGTGACAACCGGCATCGGCATGTCGCCCGAGCCGTAGCCGACGCCCTTCAGCGCCGAGATGATACCGATCGAGAGGCCGTCATAGGGCGAAAGCACGCCATCGACCTTGGCGTCGGTGTAGTTCGACGACAGCAGGTTTTCCATGCGGGCCTGGGCGACAGCACCGTCCCAACGCAGCGTGCCGACCTGGTCCATGCCCTTCTGGCCGGACTTGACGACGATCTTGCCGCTGTCGATCAGCGGCTGCAGAACCGACATCGCGCCGTCGTAGAAGAAGAAGGCGTTGTTGTCGTCAGGCGAACCACCGAAGAGCTCGATGTTCTTGGGCTCGGTTGCGCCATCGAGCTTGAGGCCCTGCACCAGCGACGTCGCCTGCTGCACGCCAACCTGGAAGTTGTCGAAGGTGGCGTAGTAGTCGACATTGCCAGAGTCACGGATCAGACGGTCATAGGCGATAACCTTGACGCCGGCGTCATGGGCCTTCTGCAGGATGTCGGAGAGCGTCGTGCCGTCGATGGCGCCGATGACCAGAACCTTGGCACCCTTGGTCACCATGTTCTCGATCTGGGCGAGCTGGTTCGGGATGTCGTCGTCAGCGAACTGCAGGTCCGGGGTGTAGCCGGCTTCCTTGAACAGCTTCTCCATCGTCTCGCCGTCGGAAATCCAGCGGGTCGACGTCTTCGTCGGCATGGAAATGCCGACCGTGCCCTTGTCCTGCGCAAATACGGGCGCAGCGAAGGACGCGATCGAAATCGCAGCGGCTGCGAGAAGCGAAGTCATCAATTTCATCAGTTCTCTCCCAAAAAAGTTGAAGCCGGCAGGCAGAGCCTTTCCGTCTATGCGCAGCAATCCGCGGACCGGGATCTCGTCTCCGGCCGCGGATCAAGGTGAAGGAGAGGCCTCCCCGCCTCGCATGCTCCTACATGCGCTGGCACATGAGCAAAAACTGGAATCAAAACATATAACTGTCAAATACAATATTACTTTGAACGCATACCAAAATTGTTATAGCACGTGCGAACAGTGTGATTTTTGAAAATATTTGAAAACCAAAAAAACCACAGGGGTTGGAAATGCGTGACCAGAAGGCAAGCGCCACCGGGACGGCCGGCGAACTCTTCGATTCAGCACTCTTTCGCTCCGGCTTGAAGATCAGCCACCTCCGGCTGATTCTTGCAATTGACGACCACAGGCGCATCAGCGCCGCCGCGGAAGCTCTCGGGATTTCGCAGCCGGCAGCCTCGCGTATGCTGTCGGAAATCGAGACGATGCTGAAGGCGCCGGTCTGCGAACGCATTGCCCGTGGCGTCGAACTGACGCCTTACGGCGAAGCGCTGGCACGGCGGGCGCGCACGATCTTTCTGGAGCTTCGAGAAGCCTCGCGCGAGATCAACGAGCTCAAGACGGGCAGCGGCGGCTCGGTCTCTCTGGGTTCCGTCACCGGCCCGGCGCTCAATCTCGCCGTCCCCGCCATTCGCCAGGTGATCACCGCCTATCCCGGCATCGAGATCAACGTCCAGATCGAAAACAGCAACGTTCTGGCAAGGGAGTTGCTTGCCGCGCGCCACGATTTCATCATCGGGCGCATCCCCGACGACCAGCCGCCGCGGCTCTTCAACATGGTGGAGATCGGGTTTGAAGAAGTCTGCCTGATCGTGCGCGACGGCCATCCGCTGCTCGACAAACCTGTGGTCGGCGCCGAGGACCTGCCCTCCTACGACTGGGTGTTCCAGCCGCCGGGCACGCTGCTCAGGCGCGCCGTCGAGGATAGTTTCGTGGCGGCCGGCGTGAGATTGCCGGCGACCGTCATCAACACCTCTTCGATCATCCTGACGCTGTCGATCGTGCGCCACACCAATGCGATCGCGCCGGTGGCGCTCGACGTCGCCAACCTGATTGCCGGCAACGGCACACCGGCCGGCGAAATCCGCATCCTGAAGACCGAGATCCCGATCCGCATCAAGCCCTATGGCCTGATCACGGCCGAGGGACGCGCGCTGCCGCCGAGTGCCAAGCTGCTCTACGATCTCATCCTGAAGCAGGGCCGTGCGTGATCAGCCCGGCATGATCGAAACGTTCAGCCCGGCATGATCAAGTGATCAGCCCGGCATGATCATGTGATCAGCCCGGGATAACCTCCGCCTGTCATGGTTTCCTTCCAATTGGAGGCGTCATGTTCGGAATGTCGGTGTTTCAGTCGGTGCTCGAACGGCTGAAGACGGAAGAGGAATACGAGCCGGATCCGGCCGAAGCGTCCCGTGTCACGACGCCGTACGCGCCGGTGTTTGCCAGCGCTCTTTCGGCCGAAAGCGTCGGCGCGGCCTCCTTCGGCGCGGTCGAGCGCGCCTATCTCGATGCGGCTTTCGTCGAGCCGCCGCCTCCGCCGGTCATGCCTGACTATCTCAATCGCACTGGCCTTGCAGAGGTGGCCGAAGAACTGGCGCTTGCCGACGGCGAAACTCAAGTGACGCTCGCGGCAAAGCGGCGTGCCTTCGCCGCCCTGAACCATCCGGACCGCCTGCCGGCCGCCTTCCGCGCCAATGCGACCGTGCGTATGAAACTCGCCAACATGCTGATCGACGAAGCCTCGCAGCAGATACGCGCAATCAACCCGGCGGCGTGATCGTCAGCCCGCGGCGCCGTCCCCGTCGCTCTTGCCTTGCTCTTCGTCCGCGGCTTTATCCACGCTCTTCTCGCTCGGCTTATAGAAGACCAGCAGCGCTGCCGAGGCATAGGCCGTCATGGCCAGGAAGATCATGCCCCACATCGCCTGTTCGCCCAGGAACTCGACCACCGTCCAGACGGCGCAGAAGGCCACGATCAGCAGGCGGACCCATAGCGGGCGGTAAAAGGGGTGGTCCGGGTCGATGAACTTGAGCATTCTGTCCTCTGGTGGCCTTATCATGTGCGCCCCATTTACGGGATATTCATTGAAGACAGCAAGTCCAGCGGTCCTCACGCCCCTTGACGGACGCAACTAAAATGGAATAAAAATTCCGAAATGACCCGCGTCGGCTACTTCATTCCAAATGAATGGACGGGCCGACTGGGTGCGGAGGTACCAAGGGAGAGGCGCCGGCGCAGCGTTCCAACACGCGATTTTTCGTGGCAATTCTCCGATCGATTCGCGGAATCAGTGTTCCGCGGCGCCTTTGCGCGATGAGCGCCGATCATCACGCCCCTTCCCGGTCGCGAGCCGGAATTCGAGAGAAACTGAGATGACAGTCAGATTTGGTCTTCTGGGCGCCGGACGCATCGGCAAGGTTCACGCGAAAGCCGTCAGCGGCAATCCGGATGCCGTGCTCGTCGCCGTTGCCGACGCCTTCCCTGCCGCCGCCGAAACCATCGCCAAGCAATATGGCTGCGATGTGCGCACCATCGAGGCGATCGAAAAGGCTGACGACATCGACGCCGTCGTCATCTGCACCCCGACCGACACCCACGCCGACCTGATCGAGCGTTTCGCGCGCGCCGGCAAGGCGATCTTCTGCGAAAAGCCTGTCGATCTGGATGCCGAGCGCGTCAAGGCCTGCCTCAAGGTTGTCAACGAGACCAAGGCCAAGCTGATGGTCGGCTTCAACCGCCGCTTCGACCCGCATTTCATGGCCGTCAAAAAGGCGATCGACGCCGGCAAGATCGGCGACGTGGAAATGGTGACCATCACCTCGCGCGATCCGGGCGCCCCGCCGGTCGATTACATCAAGCGTTCGGGCGGTATCTTCCGCGACATGACGATCCATGACTTCGACATGGCCCGCTTCCTGCTCGGCGAGGAGCCGGTCTCCGTGACGGCAACCGCCGCCGTTCTCGTCGACAAGGCGATCGGCGAAGCCGGCGACTATGACAGCGTCTCGGTCATCCTGCAGACGGCTTCCGGCAAGCAGGCCATCATCTCCAACTCCCGCCGCGCCACCTATGGCTACGACCAGCGCATCGAGGTGCACGGCTCGAAGGGCGTCGTCTCGGCTGAAAACCAGCGTCCGGTCTCGATCGAGATCGCCAATGGCGAAGGCTACACCCGCCCGCCGCTGCACGACTTCTTCATGACGCGCTACACCGAAGCCTATGCCAACGAGATCGAGAGCTTCATCGCCGCGATCGAAAAGGGTGCGGAAATCACGCCGTCGGGCAAGGATGGTCTCGCCGCACTGGCCCTCGCCGACGCCGCCGTGAAGTCGGTTGTCGAGAAGCGTCAGATCAGCGTCGCCTGAGGCTACGGCCGGTAACACATCAAATGGAAAAGCCGGGCGCCACACGCCCGGCTTTTTTCATGTCACCACTCTGGCAAACCGGCATCCGCGCAGGTGCCTCAGCCCTCAGCGCATACCGGCATCTTCTCCCATCGCGGCGCTTCCCGGCCGGTGCTGGGCGCAGCGCCCGGTCGGCCGGAGAGATACCCTTGGATCTGCAGGCAGCCCTCCTCCACCAGGATCTGCCTCTGCCGTTCGGTTTCGACGCCTTCGGTCACGACCGCGAGCCTGAGGCTGTGGCCGAGCGCGATGATGGCGCGGACGATCGCCTGTGCGGAAGGGTCCTTTTCGAGGGCAGCGGTGAAGCTGCAATCAATCTTCAGCTTGTCGAAGGGGAAGGTCTGCAGGTTGCTCAGCGAAGAATGTCCGGTGCCGAAGTCGTCCATGACGATCCGGACGCCGAGGACGCGCAGGCGAACCAGCACCGCCAGCACATCCTCGCGATTGTGCATCAGCGCCGCCTCGGTGATTTCGAGCTCCAGCCGCCAGGGATCAAGGCCAGTCCGACGCAATATGCTCGCGACCTGATCGAAGAGATTGGGCAGAAGGAACTGGACCGGCGAGATATTGACGGAAATCGGCAGCGGCTCGTTCCATTTTGCCGCTTCCGTGCAGGCCTGTTCCAGCACCCACTCGCCGATCTGGATGATCGAGCCGCTTTCCTCCGCGATCGGGATGAACACGTCAGGGCCGATCAGCCCGCGCTGCGGATGGTTCCAGCGCAGCAATGCCTCGTAGCCGATGATCCTGTCGCTCTGGACTTCGACCAGCGGCTGGTATTCTAGAAAGAACTGGCGGCGAAGCACCGCATGGCGCAGGTCGTTCTCGATCTGCCGGCGGGTGCGAACCGCCTCATCCATTCCCCGGTCGAAGAAGCAGGCGATGCCCTTGCCGCTCTGCTTGGCGCGGTAGAGTGCCGTGTCGGCATTGTTGCGCAACTGATCTGCCGTCTGCCCGTCGACCGGATAGAGCGCAGCACCAATGCTGACGCCGACGGCGGTCGGATCGCGATTGGTATCCATTTCCGCGGCAAACAGCGCCAGGATGCGGTCCGTCAATTGGCGCGCCGCCGCCGGCCGCTTGCCGCCCACGTGGATGATTGCGAACTCGTCACCGCCGAGCCGGGCGACCGTGTCGTGCTCTCCGGCAGCCTGGCGCAGGATATCGGCAACCTTCTTCAGGATGCGGTCGCCTTCGCCGTGGCCGAAGATATCGTTGACTGCCTTGAAGCGGTCGAGGTCGAGGCAGAGGATTGCCAACTCTTCGCCCCGCGCAGAGGCCGCCGCCAGCGTCTGGGCCAGCCTGCGGTCGAAGAAGGCGCGGTTCGGCAAATCGGTGAGCGCATCATGATGGGCCAGATGCTCGATCGTGCGCTCGGCTTCCTTCCGTGCCCTCAAGTCGCGCACGAAGATCACTTCGCATTCGCGGCCACGATACTCGATCGTCCGGCACATGAATTCCACCGGAATGGTGCGCCCATCGGCGTTGAGAAGATCGATCTCGCCGGGACCATCCCCGCGCCTGTGTCCCTCGAGCCCTTCCTCGCCGAAGACGAAGATCTCCGACGGGCGGCGCACGGACAGATCGGAAAACGTCCGACCGGTGAGGCCGGAGAAGCGCTCGTTGGCTTCGACGATGACGCCATCGAAAACGATCGCCATGCCTTCGAGCGAGGCGTTGGCGAGCCCTCTGAGATCGGTCAGCTGCCGATCGACGAAGAGGGCGCCGAAGGCGAGCACGATCAATGTCGTGGAGGCTGCGATGACCCCGCCGGCGAGCCAGGCGGGATGAATGGTGCCGGCGACAGCCACATTGGCCTCCGGCATGAGCGTCACGCCGCTCATCGACGTGAAGTGCATGGTGCAGATTGCCAGCACCAGCAGCAAGGAGGAGACGACCAGCCGCCGCATGCTGCGCAAGGCATGAAAAGCATGAAGCGCGGCACCCGCCAGCAGCGTTCCCACGACGAGCGCCGAAACAGTCGCTTGCGGATCGTAGCTTATGTGCCCGTGGATCTCGATCGCCTGCATGCCGGTGAAATGCATCGCCGCGACGCCGGCGCCAAGCACGAAGCCACCGCAGGACATCGAGAGACGTGAACCACCACCGAGGCCGATTGCAAAGGCGACCCACGACGCGGCTATGGCGACGACCACCGACAGAGCGGTGCCCCAGAGGCCGTAAGCAACCGGCACACCACCATCATAGGCCAGCATGGCGATGAAATGCGTCGACCAGACACCGACACCGCAGGCAAAACCGCTGGCCGCGATCCAGAGGCTGCGCTGGCTACCTTCGCTTCGCCGGGCGCGCAGCAGCAGCAACATCGTTGCGACACTGCCCGCCAGGCAGACGATCGCGGCGGCCACGATAAGGCGCCAGTCATGGTCATCACGTATGCATGCAATCACTGAAAACATGAGTGTCTCCCGCGTCACAGCCACATTGACAAGGAGTCGCTAAATAACTGTAAATTGCATTACTAGAGGTGCTCACCTTCGATACAACCCCAAAAAAAGGTTGCGTCAGGCGATGCACTTCAACCGTGCATCAGGAAACGCCGGTGGCGGTAATATCGGCGTCGATCGCGCCCAGCGCCCGCTCCAGATGTCCCTCGAAGACGAGGCGTTGCTCGTCGGGCGCGACCGATATTTCGGGAGCGCCCTGAAGGCGGACCTGCATGGACTGGGCAAGTCCTTCTTCGATCCCCGGCAGCATGAGATCGAAGTATCGGATGCCGGGCCCGGTGACGTGGACAGGCATGCGCTCGTAGAGGCTCAGCATGCGCGAGATGCCGTTGCCGAGCGCAATGCCCGCCTGGCGGAACGCGTAGCCGGCCATGCGATGTCCCTGCCGCGCGCTGGCCGCGATCTTGTCGAGCTCGGCGACGGGAACGAACTTGGCGGGGATGGTATCCGCCGGCACCTCGAAGGCGGCACGCAGAATCCCATAGAAACCGGCTGCCGCCTCGATGCAGCCATAGGCGCCGCAACGGCAGAGGCCCGCTGACGGCGCGTGCAGCATGTGGCCGAAATTCGGCGCGCTGACATCCATCTCGCCGCTCTGGCTCTTGCGGGCAACGCCAAGGCCGATGCTGTGGCCGAGAGAGATCGCCGCAAGCGCCCTGAACCCACCTTCCGGTTTGCGTTCGGCTTGTGCTGCAAGCGCCTGCGCGACCAGCAGAGTCTCATTGCTGAGCATGACTTTCGCGCGCCATTGCGGCGCAAGCAGTGCAGCGAAATCCAGCTCTTCCCGACCGAAGACCGGCGACCACAAAAGCCGCGCCGTGTCGCTGTCGACCAGCCCCTTGCTGCTGATCGAAACGGCGAGCACGCGATCCCGCTCCAGCCTTGAGCGCTGCAGCAGACGTTCGAGCGCGTCCACGAATGCGCGAGCGAAAGGGATCGTGCCGCGCTCGTCGTGGTTTCGCGATTCGTCGAAGCGGTCGAGAAGCGTGCCGCCGTAATCGATCAGCGAATATTGCACGATGTCGGAGGAGATCCTGACGACCACGAGATGGCCGTAGTCGCGCCGCGGCGTGAAGAGGACACGCGGCCGCCCTCGCCCACCCTGCACCTGGTGCTCGGCCTTGGCGAGCACCCCCGCCTTTTCCAACTCCGCCGTGATCGCGGAAACGGTCGCCGAGGCAAGCCCCGTATCAGCAGAAATTTCCGTATGGGAGAGATTGCCGGCGCGCCTGAGCGCCGCAAGGACCAGCGCGCTGTTTTGCTGACGCACGAGCTCAGTGCTGGACTTGGTCAGCATGAGACGTCCCTGTCAGTGGCGGATCCTTCGAACACATGCCCCTCCCAAAGCATCTGTTGAACGGCAAGACAAGGCGCCGGACGCCTTGTCGACAGCCTTGTGGCACGGATTTTGTCGGCGGCCGAGAAACAACGGACGCGACCGCTCGCTAAGCACCTTGTTGATGCCGCAACCACCGCATTCACGCCGTGTTGACAGCCTCAAAAATCCATGACATTCATTTTCTCGACTGTCGAGAAAATAATTCCGCACGGTGTAGCGGCACGATCTACGACAGCGTTCCAAGGCTGGCGGAGGATGTGCGGGAGGTTCGCACGCTCAGCCGGCCCTCACTCGGGAGGATGAAATGAAATCCGTTTTGAAGCTGATGGCAGGTGTTGCCGTCATCGTTTCCCTGCATTCCGTTGCCCAGGCAAAGGACCTGGTCGTCGGCGTGTCCTGGTCCAACTTCCAGGAAGAGCGTTGGAAAACCGACGAAGCCGCCATCAAGGCAGCACTCGAAGCATCCGGCGACAAGTACATCTCCGCTGACGCACAGTCGTCGGCCGCAAAGCAGCTGACCGACATCGAGTCGCTGATCGCCCAGGGCGCCAATGCACTGATCGTGCTTGCCCAGGACAGCGACGCCATCGGCCCGGCAATCGAAAAGGCCGCTGCCGAAGGCATCCCGGTCGTCGGCTACGACCGCCTGATCGAAAACCCGGCCGCCTTCTACATCACCTTCGACAACAAGGAAGTCGGCCGCATGCAGGCCCGCGAAGTGTTCAAGGTGAAGCCGGAAGGCAACTACGTCTTCATCAAGGGTTCTTCGGCTGACCCGAACGCCGACTTCCTCTTCTCCGGACAGATGGAAGTGCTGAAGGAAGCCGTCGATGCCGGCAAGATCAAGAATGTCGGCGAAGCCTACACGGATGGCTGGAAGCCTGAAAACGCCCAGAAGAACATGGAGCAGTTCCTGACCGCCAACGACAACAAGGTCGATGCGGTCGTCGCCTCCAACGACGGCACCGCCGGCGGCGCGATCGCAGCCCTCGATGCGCAAGGCCTCGCAGGCTCGGTCCCGGTCTCCGGCCAGGATGCAGACAAGGCGGCGCTGAACCGCGTTGCCTTGGGCACGCAGACCGTTTCGGTCTGGAAGGATAGCCGTGAACTCGGCAAGCGCGCCGCAGAAGTCGCCGTCGAACTTGCCGGCGGCAAGAAGATGGAAGAAGTCGCCGGCGTCACCACCTTCAACGGCGGACCGAAGGGCGTGGCCATGCAGTCGGTCTTCCTTGCACCGCTGCCGATCACCAAGGACAACCTGAACGTCGTGATCGACGCAGGCTGGATCTCCAAGGAAGAAGCCTGCCAGGGCGTCAAGGGCGACGTCGCGGCTTGCAAATAAACCGCATCAGCAGAACTGAGCGCTGACGTCAGACAAGCGCCGCAACGCAACCCGTTGCGGCGCTTGCGCAAGGTGCGTGCCGGGCGGACAATGCCAGACGCACAACCAGCGCAGCTCAACGAAAACGCTCGATCTCTGCCGTCGCACCGGACTTGTCGCGTCGATCCGGCTCTTGGTGCCACCTGACGCGACGACATCAACACAAAAAGTGGGGGAAGGCACGTCCATGGCCGACATCACACAAGGCAACACGCAGGGCGCACAAGCAAACCGCGCCCGCACAGCGGACGAAAACCCGGTGAAGCGCTTCTTCCGCGCCACCGAAATCGACACCCGGCTGCTCGGCATGGTCGGCGCGCTCGTCATCATCTGGATCGGCTTTCAGATCATGACCGGCGGCCTGTTCCTGACGCCGCGCAACCTGTGGAACCTGACAGTTCAGACGTCTTCCGTCGCCGTGATGGCGACCGGCATGGTGCTGATCATCGTCACCCGCAACATCGACCTTTCCGTCGGCTCCGTGCTGGGCTTCTGCGGCATGGTCATGGGCGTCATGCAGGTAAAATTCCTGCCGCAGTATCTCGGCCTGGAACATCCGGCCATCTGGATCATCACGCTGTTGAGCGGCATCGCCGTCGGTGCCGCTATCGGCGCGCTGCAGGGCTCGATCGTCGCCTTCCTCAACGTGCCCGCCTTCATCGTCACGCTCGGCGGCCTGCTCGTCTGGCGCGGCGCCACCTGGTTCGTGACCAGCGGCCAGACGGTCGCACCGATGAATACCACCTTCCGTCTGATGGGCGGCGGCACCGAAGGCTCGATCGGCGCGACGGCAAGCTGGATCGTCGGCATCCTCGCCTGCATTGCCATCGTCGCTGCCATCCTCAATTCGCGAAAGCAGCGCAAGCGCTTCCGCTTCCCGTTGCGCCCGGTCTGGGCGGAGTACTTCCTGGCGATCCTCGGCTGTATCCTGGTGCTGGGCGCAATCACCGTCGCCAATAGCTACTACTGGCCGACCAACATCGCCCGCAAATATGCCGACGCCAACGGCATCGCCTGGCCGGAAGGCGGACTGCAGATCTCGCACGGCATCGCCATTCCGGTTCTCGTCGCCATCGCCGTCGGCATCGTCATGACCTTCATCGCCACACGGCTGCGCTTCGGCCGCTACGTATTCGCGCTCGGCGGCAACCCGGAAGCAGCCGAACTTGCCGGCATCAAGACGCGCTGGGTCACCGTCAAGATCTTCACGCTGATGGGCATACTGTGCGCCATCGCCGCGGCAATCTCGACCGCCCGCCTCAATGCGGCGACCAATGCGCAGGGCGAGCTCGACGAGCTCTATACGATCGCCGCCGCGGTCATCGGCGGCACCTCGCTTGCCGGCGGCGTCGGCACGATTGCCGGCGCCATGATCGGCGCGCTCGTCATGCAATCACTACAGTCGGGCATGGTGCTCCTGGGGATCGACAGTCCGTTCCAGCGCATCGTCGTCGGCGTGGTTCTCGTCGTCGCCGTCTGGCTCGACACCATCTACCGCGCCCGCGCCAAGTAAGGAGTACGATCCATGAAAGACCAACGCACTCCGCTCGTGGAAATGAAGAACATTTCCATCTCCTTCGGCGGCATCCACGCGGTGGACAACGCCTCCGTCGATCTCTACCCCGGCGAAGTCGTGGCGCTGCTCGGCCACAACGGCGCCGGCAAGTCGACCCTGATCAAGATCCTCTCCGGCGCCTACAAGCGCGATGCCGGCGAGATCCTGATCAATGGCGAGGCTGCGGACATCAACAACCCGCGCGACGCCAAGAAATACGGTATCGAGACGATCTACCAGACGCTCGCCGTCGCCGACAATGTCGATGCCGCCGCCAATCTCTATCTCGGTCGCGAGCTCAGGACCCCCTGGGGCACGCTCGACGACGTGGCGATGGAGGCCAAGGCCCGCGAAGTCATGGGGCGCCTCAATCCCAACTTCCAGCGCTTCAAGGAACCGGTGAAGGCGCTTTCCGGCGGCCAGCGGCAATCGGTGGCGATCGCGCGCGCGATCCTCTTCGACGCCCGCATCCTGATCATGGACGAGCCGACGGCAGCGCTCGGGCCACAGGAAACCGCCCAGGTCGGTGACCTCATCAAGCAACTGAAGCGCGAAGGCATCGGCATCTTCCTGATCAGCCACGACATCCACGACGTCTTCGACCTCGCCGACCGTGTATCGGTGATGAAGAACGGCCAGGTCGTCGGCCAGGCCCGCACCGAGGACGTGACCAAGGACGAGGTGCTCGGCATGATCATCATGGGCAAGGTGCCGCCAAAGGCGATCCCCGGCCCCGGCGCCATGCAGGTGGCATGAACCAATACTCGGCGGCGCGCCTCACGCCCGCCGCCGAGCCCTTTTTGTCGACCGGCAGAAGCAGGGCAAGCAGTTGCATTTTCAGCAGCAACCACAAATTCCCCTGCGAACTCCGCCTTTTCACCATTGATGCGGCGCCAAAGCTAAGCTATGAACCGCTCACAGCCTGCTTCGGCGGCCCTGCCGCCAACGGATGCACCCGTAGCTCAGCTGGATAGAGTGTTGGATTCCGATTCCAAAGGTCACAGGTTCGAATCCTGTCGGGTGCGCCATTTTTGCCGAATTTACGACTTCTCGCGATCGGCTACGCGCAGGCCATCTGACAAAATTCGTTGTCGCATGAAAGGCGATGTTCGGCGGCGAAGGGCGTTACTCTGCTCTTCCTGAGCGCTTCGCGCCTGTTCTATTCAAGGGCCTACTGCATGTTTCCTTTAATCGTAGCCGATTGAAGGACAAAAACATGCAGCAATTCAAAGTGCTACAGCGACCTTTGCGCGTCAGTAAGACGCGTGGCGCTGTAGGGCCCGCCGCAGGCGAAAGACGCGCTTCGCCCGACATAGCAAGTTTGAAAAACACCGGCAGCGGCTTAAACTCGGCGACCGAGCTTCCAGCAGGAAGTTCGTCCGCCCTTTCCTGACCCGCCGGCCGAACATACGGATGTCGTTCGGGAAAGTTGCTTCCCCTGGAGGTGTGGCATGCCCAACAAACCCAGCATTGTCTTCGCACATGGCCTCTGGGCCGACGGATCCTGTTTCAGCAAGGTCATCGAACTGCTGGTTGCCGACGGCTACGAAGTGATCGCGACGCAAAACCACTTGAATACCGTCGCCGACGACGCCGCGGCAGTTCGCACGTCGCTGGGCCGTGTGCGCGGTCCGGTTGTTCTGGTCGGACATTCCTATGGAGGTACCGTCATCACCGCTTCGGGCACCGATGATCGCGTCAAGGCGCTCGTCTATATCTGCGCGCTGGCGCCGGAGAACGGTGAAACGACGGCGGCCGACCAGACAAAATTCCCCCAGGCCCCCGTCTTCCAGCATATCGAGGTGGCGGACGGCCGGCTGTTTCTTCGTCCTTCGGGGATCCCGGAATTCGCCGGCGATCTGCCTGAAGCAGAACAGAGGCTCGTCTGGGCCACGCAGATGGGGCCACTGGCAGACCTGTTCGATCAACCCGTTCCGGGGGGCGTGGAAAACAAAGCCGACATACTACATCGTCGGTACCGAAGACCGGACAGTTCAGCCCGACCTGCAACGCTTCCTCGCCAAGCGCATGAATGCAAAGGTGACGGAACTGGCCTCTAGCCACGTCCCGATGCTGTCTCAACCCCGCCGCGTCTACGAGGTGATCCGCGAGGCCGCCGACAGGGTGCAGCAATCGGCCGGATAATGTCTGCCTGCCGTTCCGTTCGATTGATACGCTCTGGACCAGTCAAGCGGGCGCCGTCGAATGACGGCGCTGTTGGCGACTGGATCGATGGTGAGGCTGGCGAGGTTAGTCTCGCGCACGCATCGGCAAGGCGACGTTCCCGCCGCGTGCGAATACTGGGACGCAACGGGTACGATCACCTACGGCGGACTTCGTTGAAGGGGTATCGCGACGCTGTGTCGATCGCAGTCGGACACATCAACTACCTGCATTGGGAGCCCGAAACGATCGCCGTGCGGGTGCACGGAGACTCGCCGTGATCCGCTATTGCGCGCAGCTTGAAGTGATCTTCGGCGGGCACAAAGTGCCGCTCAGTGCCTACTGGCACACGGACACGTATGAATGCAGAGACGGGCAATGGATGGTGGTCTGGTCGCAGGCAACTGCCGTTCAATAGCGAACGGCCCACCTGTTCCTCAAGCCTCTGCCATGAACGCGAAGGGTCCGATTTCGGCTGGCCAAGAGACGCCGAGGCGACGCGCGATCAAATCGCGTCGCGCTCCGTGCGCAGATTGGAGACGACGCGGCGGTTCTGTACCTTGCAGGAGCGCTCCGTGCAGTCGCGCACCTCGCGGTCGTTTCCATACCCCTTGGCCCACATGCGGTTTGGGTCCACGCCCTTCGAGGCGAGATAGGCCATCGCTGCATCGGCGCGCTGCTGCGACAACGTCGCCATCTTCGATGCGGAGCCGCTGTCGTCGGAAAAGCCCTGCAGCTTGACGAGCCAGCGCGGGTTGCTGTTGAGCCAGATGGCCTGCTTGTCCAAGGTTGCCTTGGCGACGGGATCGAGCGTGGCCGAGTCCTGGGTGAAATAGGTCCGGCGGCCGACATTGAGGATGAAATCCTCTTCGCTGCCGGCCGAGACAGTCTCGAAGCCGGGCGCCGGATCGTCGGTTTTTCCGGTCATCGGCACCACGGTCGGTTCTTCGACCGCGGCAATCTCGGTGGTGTTGCAGGCGGTCAGCGTCAGCAGAATGGCCGCAGCAGAAAGCAGCCTCGTATATCCGGGCGTAGCGGGCATCGGGGTGGTATTCCTCATTCGACCTGGGTTGCGACCGGGGTTGCTTGGCTGACCTCGGGGGCCTTGTCGGCAATGTGCGGCAGGACTTGCACGGCGGTGCCGATGGGGCACCGCTGATAAAGATCGATCGCGTCCTCGTTGAACATGCGGATGCAGCCGCTGGAAGCATCCTTGCCGATGCTGCCCGGCTCCAGCGTACCGTGGAAGCGATAGCCGGTATCGACGCCATCACGAAGCAGGTACATGGCGCGCGGGCCAAGCGGGTTCTTCGGCGAGCCTCCCTCGACGAACTCAGGCAGTTCGGGGTGACGCTCGCGCATTTCCGGCGGCGGCGTCCAGCGCGGCCAGAGCGATTTGCGGTCGATCGTAGCGCGGCCATACCATTTGAAGCCCTCGCGCCCGACGCCGACGCCATAGCGGATAGCTGTCTTGTTCTCCATGATCAGGTAGAGAAAATGGTGCCGGGTATCGACGACGACCGTGCCGATCGGCTCGGTGCTGAAATACTTGACGACCTGACGCTGCCATTTCCTGTCGATCTTGGCGAAATTCGTGCTTCGGTAGGTCACGCCATTATCGACTGCGGGGTCGGAAAAATAGGACGCCGCGGCAGCGAAGGCCGGTTTCTGGGCTGCGCCTGCGCTAAGCAGCGCCAAACCACCAAGCATAATATCCCTGCGGGTGCATTCCATCGGCAATATCCCCCGAAAAGCCAAGCAGCGAGCCGCAGTAAATCAGATTTTTCATTTGCCACAACGGAAAATTATCAGGCACCGATTCTTTCAATGACTGTTTTGCAAGAAGCGTTTCGCCGATAGTTGCAGACTATCACGCGATTTTGCCTGCTCTGCAGGTCTAGGGGATAGGGTCTATCGCCGGATCGATCGCCCCCGTGAGCAACACCGGCAAGTGACGCTTGCGAAGCGCCATAATCGATTGGCTCTTCTCAGTAGTCGCAACAATGGCACATTGGTTATTGTCGAATTTCACAACATTGGGTGACGACAATTGGGCGAACATACCCTCGCGGCATCTTGGGAACCAAGGCAGCGGTTGTCGATCATGTCACCTGCAACAGGCTCGTTGGCGAGCGCGGTCCTAAAGCCTGTCGCGCAAAAGTGCGCAGCGGTTTTGCGATAACGACACGCGAAATATCAAAAACTTAAAGCGCAAGGAGCGAATCTGAAAGATCGCGACGCGCTTTAGTTGGCCCTGATGTCCCGCGCCTGGCCCGATTCTCTCAGCTCTTCGACCGTCTTGCCGAGGCAGCTTCCGCCCTGTTCGGTGCCCACGGCCTTTGCCCCTCCGCCCAGGGTAATCGTCCCGGCGAAGTTGTCCGAGGCCAAGTAGGTCGCCGTGCCATCGGCCGTTACCTTCGACAGGTAAAAGGCATGCTGCGTGCCCTTGTATTCGCAGGCGACAGCGAACGGAAACTGATCGAACAGATTGCCCTCCGCGAGGGCAACGGATCCGAAAGCTGGAGCGCTGGCCGCAACCAGCAGCAGTGTCAGAGACTTGGACATATTCGTAGAGCGTATGCGCACCATCGATCCCCCCAACCCGGTATAGATAAGGTGTCCGTCGAAAAGGATGGTGACGCCAAGCCCCCGCTTTGACAAGCCCGACAGGCTGCATTCGAACTCGGCAATGTTCGACCGCAGGTGGGCTGTCATCTCCGACCCAAGAGAACGGCGCGCGAAGGCGGCCGCCGGCGAACCGCCGGCTTGGCATATTCTCTGAGCGGCCGTCAGGCCGGGTGGCTGAAGCGGGCGATCTGCGCACCCTTCATCAGGTTGCGGAAGTTCGATCCGCTCATGTGCACCAGCGTCCTGTGGTCGCCGCCCTCGAAGTAGACGTCGTTTACGTCGCCCAGACTTTCGTCGAGCAACACCGGCACGTCATAGGCCGAGCCGATCGGCGGCACCGCGCCGATATCGCAATCGGCGAAGAGGTTGCAGACTTCCTCTTCCGAAGCGAGACCGAGGCGCCGGTCCATCACGTCCTGCAAGGTGGAGAGCTCAACCCGGTGCGTGCTCGGCACAACGGCAAGCACGTACCCCATCTCGTGGTGAACGACCACGGACTTGGCAAGCCTGCTGCCGGGCACATGTGCCGCTCTCGCCGTCTGGCTGGTGGTGGCTGTGCGGTGATGGGCGACGGTGTCATAGGCGACACCCGCACCATCGATATAGTCTTGTAGTTTTCTGGCGATCGTCATCGTCGACACCCCTTCTTCCGTGGTGGCGCGGAAAGGTTATTGTCCTCCCATCCACCACGAAGTCAACGACGGACGGGACCGACGATCAGCGCTCGTCCTTCAGCATCGCGAAGGCCTGGTCACGCGCCGACATCTGGGCCACCGGCAACGGCCAGGCGATCGCGAGCCTCGGATCCAGGGCATTGAGCCCGCCCTCGGCATCGGGCGCATGGGGCTTGTCGTGCAAATAAATCAGCTCACAATCAGCGGAAAGCGTCTGGAACCCGTGCGCGAAACCGCCGGGGATCATCATCGACCGGCCGTTTTCAGCGCTCAGGACCTCGCCATGCCACTGAAGATAGGTCAGGGAGTCCGGCCGCATGTCGACGGCGACATCGAAGATTGTGCCCGCGAGACAGGAGACAAATTTCGTCTCGTCATGCGGCGCGCGCTGGAAATGCATGCCGCGAACCGTGCCTGCCACCCGCGTAAGCGTATGATTGATCTGGGCAATAGAGCCGCCGGCGCCAAAATCGGCGAGTTCCTCGCGGCAGAAGAAACGTGAAAAGAAGCCGCGATCGTCGCCAAAGCGCTGGCGTTCGACAACAACGAGACCCGACAGGGGTGTAGGAATACGGTCAAAACGCGACATTGAAACTTCCACGAGTGAGCGAGGCGCCCCCGCTTTCCCCCCTTAAGAAACCGGCCTTGACCGTATTTGCAATTGTCGACATGAAAGCGTTCACAGGAAAGCGTTACGAATCGACGAGGCTTCAAGATCGCGAATCGTGACCTGCGGCGTATCCGAATAAAGGGTAGCAGTTATGGCAGCAGCAGACGATCGTCTCGCATTCGAGGCTCACAAGAAGGAAATGTCGCTCGCGCTCGGCAAGGACGAGGACGCCTTTCGCCAGTCGCTCGAGACATTGGTGACGCTCGACAAATACGACTATGCCTATCTCTGGTCGTTCATGGGCGTGCCGATCATCCAGATGCCGGCCGATGTCATGGCAACCCAGGAAGTGATCTGGAACAGCAAGCCGGACGTCATCATCGAAACGGGCGTCGCCCGCGGCGGTTCGGTGATCTTCATGGCCGCGATGCTGCAACTGATCGGCAAGGGCAAGGTCATCGGCGTCGATATCGACATCCGTGCGCACAATCGGGATTCGATCGAAAAGCATCCGATGTCGTCGCGCATCACACTGATCGAAGGCCCCTCGACGGCGGCCGAGACGCTGGCGAAGGTGAAGGCGGAAATTCCTGAGGGCGCCTCGGTCATGGTCGTGCTCGACAGCGACCACAGCCGCGACCACGTGCTGGATGAACTGCGCACCTATGGCCCGCTGGTCACCGAAGGCCAGTACATGGTGGTGGCGGATACGGTCCTTGGATGGGCCGATTCATCGCAAACACCCACCAAACGCTCGAAAATCTGGCGCGCCGGCGACGAGCCCTATGCGGCGCTCAAGGCGTATATGGAAGAATCGACCCGCTTCGAGACCGATGAGGCCCTGAACGGCAAGCTTGTCCTTTCAAGTTCGCCGCGCGGCTATCTTCGCTGCATCGAAAAGTAGGGGCACGAAAAGAGCGGCTCGACCAGGCCTTCGTGCCGCTCGCCAACTCTCGATCGCGAAAACACGAACACTAGGCAAGTACCGGATGACTCGGAATATTGTCATCTCACAATCCATGTACTTTCCTTGGGTTGGGATGCTGGAGCAGATCAAACTGGCGGACGTGTTCGTCCACTACGACGATGTGCAGTTCTCGCGCGGCAGCTTCACAAACCGCGTACAGATCAAGACCCAGAACGGCGTCCGCTGGCTGACCGTGCCCTTGAAAGACCTTCGCATGGGGCAGCGGATCGATGAAGTGCTGATCGACAATCGAGACGACTGGCGGGCCCGCCACCGCGATATCCTCCGGCAGGCCTATATGAAGGCCCCCTTCGCCAAGGATATGCTGGAACTGGTCGACGATGTGTTCGCAAAGGACGCATCGACGATTGCGGATGTTGCACGCAATTCCATGCTCGCGCTTGCTGCCTACTTCAATCTGGACAGACCGAAGTTCGTCTCGTCGGACACGCTGACCATTGGCGGTGCGAGCAGCGAGAGAGTATACGACATCACTGCGCATCTCGAAGGGACGGTTTACATCACCGGCCACGGCGCACGGAACTATCTCGATCACGATCTCTTCAATCGCAACGGAATATCGGTTCAGTACATGAACTACGAACGTACACCCTACCCGCAGATGCACGGAGAGTTCACCCCTTATGTGACGGCATTGGACCTCGTCGCCAATTGCGGTACCAAGGGCGCAAGTGTCGTGCATTCCGGAACTGTCGATTGGAGGGAGTTTACCAAGTGAAATCCGAGAACCTGGATAACGTGGCGTCGGAATATCTTCCAAACGCAGTCACATCGATCGAGAACAATCTCATTCTCAACTGGTATCCGCAGCGCATGGTCGAACGCTTTGGCAAATGCCAATCGCTGCTCGATCTTGGAATTGGCCACGGCTACACCCCTCACCTTTTCAACAAGGTCTGCGACCGCCACGTAATCGTGGAAGGCTCGCAGTTCGTCATTGATCTTTTCAAGAAGAACAGCCCGGACTTTTCCGGCGAGATCGTCTTCTCCTATTTCGAAGACTTCGAAACGGAAGAGCGCTTCGACGTCATCATCATGGGTTTCGTTCTCGAGCATGTCGACGATCCGGGCCTCGTCCTCGACCGGTTCCGGCGCTTCCTGAAACCCAATGGCCGTCTGTTCGCCGCGGTGCCGAATGCCAAGTCGTTGAACAGACGACTGGGCGTGGAACTCGGCAAGATCGACGACATCTACAGCCTGAACGCCAACGATCTGGCGCTCGGCCACAAGCGCCAATATTGCCGGGACACTTTCCGCGCCGAACTCGAAAATCATGGCTTCCGCGTGGTGCACGAGGAAGGCATCTATCTGAAGCCTTTGCCATTGCCCGTGTTGCAGACGCTGCCCGATTTCGAGGCCAATCTGCATGCCATGCTCAAGGTCGGCATTGAGTTCCCCGATCTTTGCGTCGGCCTGTTGATGGAAGCAGAACTGGCATGAAGACCGCCGCCATCATCGGCACGCGCTCGATGTTGGGGGGCCAGCTTGTCGCGCGCCTGCGGAACATGGGCGTCGAGACCATCAGTGTCGGCCGGGCGAAGACAGATGACATCTTCTTCGACATCGAAGGCGGCTCGGCAAAGGCACCGGATGGCCTGACCGCGGACGTGCTGTTCCATTGTGCAGCGAGCTTCGCCGACGACGGTCCATCGGGGACACAGCAAAACTTTGCGGCAAATGCCGCAAGCGCGCTTCACGTCGCCGAGCTCGCCAAACGGCTGCAGACCAGGGCGGTCATATACGCCGGATCGCTTTCCTCGGACGCGACGCTGGATGCGGCACCCCTGACATCCTACGGACTCACCAAGCAACTGGCAGAGCAAATGCTGGAATGGAGCTCGCAGAAACTGGGCTTTCGCTTCTGCAGCCTTCGCTTCTCGCAGCTTTATGACGTGGAGGGCCGCTGCTGCGCCCACCAGCCGTGGATGGGGCGTATCATCGCCTACGCGTCCCGTGGGCTCGACCTTCGCATGCCTGCTTCCCATGGTGTGCGCAACTTCCTGCACGTGCAGGACGCGGCAGATATGATGATCCGCGCGGCCGAAACGGGCATATCCGGTGTTTGCAATGCGGTTCACACGGAGGCGATGACCTGCGACAGGATCGCTGAAATCGCCTATGAAACCTTTGGGCTCGGGGGCAATGTCGTGATCGCGGCGGAGAAGGCTCCCTTTCGGAAGGTGAATTTTCCTGATGGTGCGGAAACACTGGCCGAGTTGGGCATGCCGCCTCTGATCACGATGCGAGACGGGATTGCCATGATCAAATCAGCCGGAACCGCCGAAGCATTCGGCCCGATGGACGTCAAGTAATGCACGACGACACAAAGCAATCGAAACAGCCGATTACGGTCGTGGTGACTGCGGTAGGCGCAATCATCGGCCAGGGTATCGTCGCGTCGCTCCGCCGATTGGAAGCACCGATCCGTATCATCGGCATCGATCGTGATGCCAATGGCATCGGTCGACACTTCTGCGACGACTTCGTCGCCAAGCCATCATGCGATGAGACCTCTCCCGTATATCTGGAGTTCTGGCTGGAACTGCTTCGGCGAGAAAACGTCGCACTGGTGCTACCCGGCCTGGAACTCGATGTCCTGTTCTTCAATGACAACCGTGCATGCTTCGAGGCGACCGAGACGCGCGTCGTCTTGAACAGCTCGCCGCTGATCGCGCTGGCGCAGGACAAATGGGACATGGGCGAGGCACTGCTGCAAGCGGACCTTCCGGCCATTCCGAGCACGCTTAGCCGCAGCCTGGAAGCTTGCACCCGCGAGCTCGGCCCCTTGCCGCTGCTGCTGAAGCCCCGTCGCGGCAACGGCTCCCGGGGAATAGCACTCCTGCGGGACGCGGCCGATTTCGATTATTGGACCCTGAAGAGCGCGGACGATTTCCTCATCCAGAAATTTGTGGGCAGCAACGACCAGGAATACACGGTCGGCGCGTTCGGATTTGGTGATGGCACGACGCTGCCGCCGATCGTCTTCAAGCGCAAGCTGTCCGTCGCCGGCAACACCCAATATGCCGAAGTCGTCGACGAGCCGCTCCTGACCGAGGCCGTGCGCAGGCTATCGCAACACTTCAAGCCGCTCGGACCGACGAACTATCAGTTCCGGCTGGAAGGCACGATCCCCTACCTGCTCGAAATCAATCCTCGCTTCTCGAGCAGTACCTCACTGCGTGCCGCCTTCGGCTACAACGAGGCGGCGATGGCGCTCGACTACTACGTTTACGGGAGAAAACCCGAAGCACCGGAGATCAAGACGGGCCGGGCCTGGCGCTACTCCGAGGACCTGGTGGTTCTATGATCGCCATCATTTCCGATATTCATGGCAACCTTCCCGCACTCGAGGCGGTGCTCGCACGCATCGACGAACTCGGCTGCAGCTCGATCCTGTCGCTGGGTGACGTCGTCGGATACTACGCTCAGCCGGGCGAGTGCGTAGACGTGCTGAAAGCACGCGGCATCGCAAACATCCTGGGCAATCACGATTATTACATCGTCAGCGGAGAAGGCTGCCCGCGATCGAAGATAGTCAATGACATCATCGAGTACCAGAGAGGCATCATTTCGGCCGATCAACGCGCCTGGCTCGCCGGATCGCAAACCTACGTCGTCGATGGATCGACCTATTTCGTTCACGGCAGCTGGCAGGATCCGATCGACGAATATCTCTACAAGGTTTCGGAGGCGCAGTTTCCCGACGGCTGCGAACGGCTTTTTGCCGGACACACCCATGTGCAGGTGCGCCTGGAGATCGGCGGCAAGGTCTTCTGCAATCCCGGCTCGGTCGGGCAACCGCGCGACGGCGACCCGCGCGCCGCCTTTGCGACGCTCTCGCCGGCAGGCATCGAACTCCACCGTGTCGCCTACGACATCGACAGGACGGCCCACCACATGCGGCAGGCGGGCTTCCCGGAGCGCTTTTACGAAAACCTCTATCTCGGCGCGCAGATCGGCGGCCGGATTGACAAGATCGTTGCCGCAGACGCAACCAACGACCGATCGGCTTGAGCACAGGCGACCCACATGACGAAACCTCGCATTCTCTACACCAAGCCCTCAATCACCGAACGCGAAGTCGCCTATGCCACCGATGCAGCGGCGAACGGCTGGGGCGAGCGCTGCTACGATTACATCAATCGCTTCGAGTCTGCCTTTGCCGCACATCTCGATGTCACCCATGCGATTTCGACATCGAGCTGCACCGGCGCGCTGCACATGGGCCTTGCCGCTCTCGGCGTCGGGCCGGGTGATGAAGTCATCCTGGCTGACACGAACTGGACCGCATCCGCCGCCCCGATCGTCCACCTCGGAGCAAAACCGGTCTTCGTCGATGTGCTCGCCGACAGCTGGTGCATCGACCCTGACAAGGCCGAAGCGGCCATCACGCCGAAGACCAAGGCGATCATGGCCGTGCATATCTACGGCAATCTCTGCGACATGGACCGCCTGCTCGAAATCGGTACGCGGCACAACATCCCCGTTGTCGAAGACGCAGCCGAAGCACTCGGATCGGAATGGCGCGGACGCAAGGCCGGTTCGCTCGGCGCCTTCGGCGCATTTTCCTTCCACGGCACCAAGACCATGACGACGGGCGAAGGCGGCATGTTCGTCACCAGCGACAGCAAGCTCTATGAAAAGGTGCTGACCCTTTCCAATCACGGCCGGGCACGCGGACAAAAGAAACAGTTCTGGCCGGACGAAGTCGGGTTCAAGTACAAGATGTCGAACCTTCAGGCGGCCGTCGGCCTGGCGCAGATCGAACGCGTCAACGAACTGGTCGAGCGCAAGCGCGAGATCTTCTACGCCTACAGGGAACAGCTCGCGGGCGTGAACTCCATCTCCATGAATCCGGAACCGGAAGACACGAAGAACGGCTTCTGGATGCCGACGGTCGTCTTCGCGCCGGAAACCGACGTCACGCGCGAGAAGCTTCAGGGTGCTTTCGCCGCCGAAAACATCGACGCCCGCGTCTTCTTCTGGCCGCTGAGCTCGCTGCCGCCCTTCGAAGGTGTGTCGGCAAACACCGTTGCCTATGACCTTCCCGGCCGGGCGATCAATTTGCCGAGCTATCACGACATGACGTCTGACGAGATCGGCCGGGTCGTGCAGGTCCTGCGCGACTGCGCAGCACATTGATGGCCGAACTCAGCGAAGCGATAAGGCAGACCGGAATTTCTGCCTGAGCGCCCGTTTGTGCGTCTTGAACCAGGGGGCGACCCGGAGGTCCATGTGCAGCTCAAGCGCGCGCTTCATCGCCTTCAGCTCGGCGGCCGACCATTGTCGTTCTGCAATCATCTCAAGTGCAATTCGTTTGTAGCGCCTGCGCGCTTCCAGCAGGTCTAGCGGCGGCAGGTGGTAGTCGGCCTGGCGCTTGATGCGCTGAATGAAACGCCCTTCCTGTGACAGGGCGACCGCATTGTCGAAAATCGCAGGCAGCAGCGCGAGATGGTCCGCAGCCCACGCGAACCCGTAGTCGGGAAGACGCCGCAGGGCCACGCCTGTGGCCTCTCGGCGCCATAGGCCGTAGAACCAGCTCGGGTGGCAGCCGAGAAGGATGTCGCGAATGCGCAGCGCTCGCTCCCCCGATAGCTGAGACGGCAGGCCGTAAAGTCGCTCGATCCGCTCCGGCAGCTCTACTATCCTCAACACCGGCGAAACGGCAAGCGAGGCATGCGGCTCCCTGTCCAACGCCGCGACGAGACCGGCAATGTGGATCGGATCGGCAAGGTCATCGTCGGCACGCCAGCAGAAATAAGGAGCGCTGCTCATAGCGTGCGCTCTGTGGAAGTTCTCAGTTGCCGAAACCGTCTCACGGTAGAATACATGCCGAAACCGCGTGTCGGTCTTCACGAAATCCGCGCAGATGTCGGAGGTGCCGTCGGTCGATCCGTTGTCCGAGATGAAGACCTCAAAATCCTCGAACGTTTGGTCCCGAAGGCAGGCGAGGCACTCAGCGATGAAATCCGCGCCGTTATACGTTGGCAGCCCGATACCCACCCGCGCCATTTCCGTATCCTTCCCGGCAATTGATTGAGCCGGCAAATCGTGCAATGAACCGTGCGCGTCCGCCCCGAAAGTCGCGTTTCCGGCTGTGATAATTCGATCGCCTGGATTGTCAACATCGCACGAGCGATCCACGCGCAAGGTAGCATGGGTTATCTCAACGGGAGGAATGCGTCGCGCGCTGTACGCGCGTCACTGTGAGGTAGCTGCATGAAAGTCGTCATACTCGCCGGTGGTTACGGCACGCGCATCTCGGAAGAGAGCCATCTGAGACCCAAGCCGATGATCGAAATCGGCGGGCGGCCGATCCTCTGGCACATCATGAAGATCTATAGCCACTACGGCTTTTCGGATTTCGTGATCTGCCTCGGCTACCGCGGCTACATGATCAAGGAATACTTCTCCAACTACATCCTGCACTCTTCCGACGTCACCTATGACATGGCGACCGGCGAGACACTCTTCCATTCCAACAAGGCCGAGCCGTGGCGCGTGACG
Organism: Ensifer sp. Root278; assembly: GCF_001429285.1. Taxonomy (GTDB): domain Bacteria; phylum Pseudomonadota; class Alphaproteobacteria; order Rhizobiales; family Rhizobiaceae; genus Ensifer. The sequence goes on along the minus strand of NZ_LMJJ01000005.1, from coordinate 143,161 downwards.
CTCGTCGACACCGGCACGGACTCAATGACCGGCGGGCGCCTGAAGCGCGTCGCCGATCACCTGGGCGATACCTTCTGCCTCACTTACGGCGATGGCGTTGCCGACGTGAACATCAAGGCGCTTACCGATTTCCATCGCAGCCACGGCCGCGAAGCGACCGTGACCAGCGTCGTTCCGCCGGGGCGTTACGGCGCGCTTGCCGTCAGCGACGGGCGGGTTCAGAGCTTCATCGAGAAGCCCGCCGGCGACAACAACCGCATCAATGGCGGCTTCTTCGTCCTCAACCGGTCCGTGCTCGATCGCATCGAGGGCGACCACACCTCGTTCGAAACCACGCCGCTCGAAGGCCTGGCCAGTGACGGCCAGTTGATGGCCTTCCCGCATGACGGTTTCTGGCGACCGATGGACACGCTGCGCGACAAGAACCAGCTCGAAGAACTCTGGCAACACGGTTCGGCGCCCTGGAAAGTCTGGTCATGAGCCGGCTTGCCAACCCCGCCTTCTGGGCCGGCAAACGCGTGCTTCTGACGGGCCACACCGGCTTCAAGGGAAGCTGGGCGCGGCTCTGGCTGGCGCAGATGGGCGCCCGCGTTGCCGGCTATGCCTTGCCGCCTGCCGCTGAGCCGTCTCTGCACGCCCTGCTCGGGCCAAGCGAAACCGCAGGCGAACATCTGAGCGATATCCGCGACGGCGATACGCTTGCGACGGCCATCCGCCAGTTCGACCCGGAAATCATCCTGCATATGGCGGCCCAGCCGCTGGTGCGCGAAAGCTACCGGACACCGGCCGAGACCTTCGATGTCAACGTCATGGGCACGGTGCGCCTGCTGGAGGCGGCCCGCACGGCGCCCGCGCTCAGAACGATCGTCGTCGTGACCACCGACAAGGTCTACCGCAACGACGAAAGCGGCCGGCATTTTCCGGAAGAGGCCGCACTCGGCGGCCATGACCCCTACTCCGGCTCGAAGGCTGCCTGCGAACTGGTCGTTTCGACCTGGCGGGATTCGTTCCTGCGCGAGCGCGGCATCCGGGTCGCGACCGCCCGCGGCGGCAATGTGCTGGGCGGTGGCGACTTCTCCGTCGACCGATTGGTCCCCGATATCGTCCGAGCTGCACTATCGGGCGAGATGCTCGATATCCGCAGCCCCATGGCGACCCGGCCCTGGCAGCACGTGCTCGATTGCCTCAACGGTTACTTCGTCTATGCCGAAGCGCTGCACGAGGGCCAAACCGATGTTGCAGCACTGAATTTCGGCCCCTCCCCCGCAGAACGGCAGATCCCCGTGCGCGATGTCGCCGGCGCAATCCAGATCGCCATGGGTCTGCAGACAGGATGGCGCGACAGTTCGTCTGAGGATCGGCCCCGCGAAATGCAGACGCTCGGCCTCGATCCGGCCCTTGCGCTGAAGGCCTTGTCCTGGACCGCGCGGCTCTCGCAGGATCAGGCGATCGCCTGGACCGCGCACTGGTATGACGGCTGGCGTCGCGGCGGCTCCGCCCGCGACCTGACGCTCGGCCAAATCGACGCTTTCATGAGAGGCTAACGACTTCGATGCCCCACAACTGCCGTTTCTGTTCGACGCCGCTCACGACCGTCGTCGCCGACCTGGGATCGACGCCCTGGTCGAATTCGTTCCTGGAGCCGACAGAGGAAGCAATCGCGCGCGAACGCTCGTTTCCTCTGAAGGCCATGGTCTGCTCCGAATGCCTGCTGGTGCAGACAACGGAGACCGTGCCGGCCGACGAGATCTTCACCGACGGTTACGCCTATCTCTCGTCGTTCTCGACCAGTTGGCTGGAGCACGCCCGCCGTTACGCCGAGACCATGACCGAGCGCTTCGGACTCGGCAACGCGTCACAGGTGGTTGAGATCGCCTCGAATGACGGCTACCTGCTGCAATATTTCGTCGCCAAGGGCGTGCCCGTGCTCGGCGTCGAGCCCGCCGCCAATGCGGCACGGATCGCCGAAGACCGCAACGTTCCGACCGAGGTGGCCTTCTTCGGCCGCGAAACCGCGACGGCGCTCGTCAATCGCGGCATCCGCGCCGACCTGACCGCCGCCAACAACGTGCTGGCCCATGTGCCCGATATCGCGGATTTCGTCGGCGGCTTCGCCATCCTGCTGAAACCCGATGGCGTGGCGACGTTCGAGTTTCCGCATCTGTTGCGTCTCATGGAAGGCGTGCAGTTCGACACGATCTACCACGAACACTATTCCTACCTGTCGCTGGCCGCCGTCGAACGGATCTTCGCAAACGCCGGCCTGAAGGTCTTCGACGTCGAGGAACTCGCGACCCACGGCGGTTCGCTGCGGGTCTTTGCTCAACTGGCCTCCGGTGCGCGCGAAGCGACCGAAAGGCTAGCAGCTGTCCGCGAGAAGGAAGCCGCAGCCGGCCTGATGCGGATGGAAACCTACGCTGCCTTCGACGACCGGATCGCCGCCGTCTGCAAAGGATTTCAAGAGTTCCTGGCGCGTGCCAAGGCCGAAGGCAAGACGGTGGCCGCCTATGGCGCCGCCGCCAAGGGAAACACTTTCCTCAATGTCTGCGGCGTAAAGCCGGGCGACATTGCCTTCGCGGTCGACCGCAACGATCTGAAGCAGGGCAAGCTGTTGCCGGGCACCCATATCCCGGTGCACGCACCGGCCCACCTGCAGGTTGCGAAGCCCGATTATCTCGTCATCCTGCCGTGGAACCTGACCACGGAAATCGTTGCGGACAATGCCGCAATCCGCGACTGGGACGGACAGTTCGTCGTTGCAATTCCGGAGCTGAAAATCTTCTGATTCCCGGCGCCGGGCGGAGAAAATGTGGACATGCTTCCGCCCGGACCCCACACCAAGCAGCGAAAATCCATAATGTATATCGCCTGGGGTTGGTCTGCCCCAAATTTGACGTGTTCAGATTGAAATTCGGCGATGGCGTGGGTTCCAACAGTTGCAAATTAGCACCCTAAGGAGGTGCAATGTCCACTATTGACCTATGCCTTGTCGCCACCCGGCGACCGGACCTGCTTGCCCAGACGCTGGCCAGCTTCCGGGACAGGATCTTTCTCAGGCTCGAGCTGCGCGGCGCCTATCTCAACCTTGATCCGATCTTCGGATCGCCCGAGGATCACAGCACTTGCGTGGAGATCTTCCGCAGCCACTTCCCCGACGGCATCGTCTTCCAACCGGAGAACCCCGGCTTCTGCGCGGCTGTCGCGAGACTCTGGTCGTCGACCAGCGCCGACTGGGTCTTCCATCTGGAAGACGACTGGATTGCCCTGAGGGACATGGGAGAGGAATTGCTGGCACCCTTTGCCGATCCGGCGATCACCCAGGTGTCATTCCATACGGCGGACCAGAACTGGGATATCCGCCGCAAGGGTCACTTCCACCGGCGAAACGAGTATGCGCGTTTCCTCGGGATCAAGATCCCGCTGTTTCGCACCTTCCCGAAATTCACAACGTCTCCCTCCATCCTTCGCGGCGGCTTTGCGCGCCATTGCGCCGGGCTGATGGATTTTTCTCGTGACCCCGAGAAGCAGTTCTATTCCGGCGTAAATCCGGCAATGGAAACCTACGTCGCCCGGTGCCGGAACTACATCTTCTCGCCGGAGGCCCGCCCGGTCATCAAGGACATCGGACGGGAATGGCGCGAACAGCGCCGCATCCGGAAGGTGATCACCGACTCGGCCTCGATCTGGCGGCAAAGCGCGTAAACGTGCCGGCTCTACTGCATGTTTCCTTCAATCGTACCCGATTAAAGGACAAAAACATGCAGCACTTCAAAGTGCTACAGCGACCTTTGCGCGTCTGATAAGACGCGCGGCGCTGTAGGGCGCGGTTCCCCCCAACAAGGGTTACGCAAGCGGGATGCTCGTCCCGCTTGCGCTGGTACCGTCACGCGGTCGCGGCAGCGTCCTTGCGCTGGAACCCCTTGCTCGCCACCATCAGGCTGCGCGTATAGTCCTCGCCGATCCGCCCGGCGACGAGATCGCCGGAAGACAGGTACTCGACGACGCGCCCGCCCTGCATGACCGCCAGCCGGTCGCACATATGGGTGACGACGCCGAGGTCATGGCTGACCATGATGAAGGTGAGCTTGCGGTCGCGCCTGACCTGCTCCAGTAGGTTCAGGACCTCTGCCTGCACCGAAGCGTCGAGCGCCGACGTCGGTTCGTCGAGAAGCAGGGTCGAGGGCTCGAGGATCAGCGCCCGGGCAATGGCGATACGCTGGCGCTGCCCACCAGAAAGCTGATGCGGATAGCGGAAGCGGAACCCCGACCCGAGACCGACTTCGTCGAGCGCCTTGAGGATGCGGCGTTCGCCGTCCGCCACGCCGTGGATAGCCAAAGGCTCAAGCAGTTGCCGGTCGATCGTCTGGCGCGGGTGCAGCGAGCCGTAGGGATCCTGGAACACCATCTGCACGGCGCGATAGAAGGCCTTGTCGCGCTTGGCACCCTTGAGCACCCGATCATGGACGCGGATGGTACCGCCCGTAACAGGCGCAAGACCGGCGATTGCCCGGAGCAAGGTCGACTTGCCCGATCCGGACTCGCCGACGAGACCAAAGGACTCGCCCGGCGCAATCTCGACGCTAACGTCGTTCAGCGCCTTGAATTCGTCATAGGTGACGGAGAGATTCGAAACGGAAACGGCTGATGTCATTGAGCCCACTCCGGCTTGCGGTCGAGAACCGGCAGGGGATGGCGATCGGATCCGATCGCCGGCATGCAGTTCAGCAAACCTTGCGTATAGGGATGCTTGGCGTTGGCGAGTTCGGACGCAGCCAGTTCCTCCACGATCCTGCCGGCATACATGACAATCACCCGGTCGCAGAAGGACGAGACGAGCCTGAGATCGTGCGAGACGAAAATCAGGCCCATGCCGCGCTCGGCAACCAGCTTGTCGAGGATACCAAGCACTTCGAGCTGCACGGTGACGTCAAGCGCCGAGGTCGGTTCGTCGGCGATCAGCAGTTCCGGTCCGGCAACCAGCATCATCGCGATCATCGCGCGCTGGCCCATACCGCCCGAAACCTCGTGCGGGTAGAGATCGTAGACACGCTTCGGATCGCGGATCTGCACGGCCGCGAGCATGTCGAGCGCCCGCTCCCGGGCTTCGCCGCGGCTGACACTCTCATGCTGCCTGAGCGTCTCGACGATCTGCCGGCCGATGCTCATGACCGGGTTCAGCGAATATTTCGGGTCCTGCAGGATCATCGCGATGCGCTTGCCCCGGAGGTCCCGACGGACCTTTGGCGATGCCGAGAGCAAATCGATACCGTCGAAGGACAGTTGCTTGGCCGTCACCTGCGCATGGCCCGGCGTCAACCCCATGATCGCCCGGCCCGTCTGCGACTTGCCGGAGCCGCTTTCGCCGACGATGCCGAGGCGTTCGCGGCCGAGCGTGAAGGAGACGCCACGTACCGCCTCGATGAGGCCGGTACGGGTCGGGAACGAGACCTTGAGGTCTTCTACCGTCAGCAGCGTACTCATTGGCCGCTCTCCCGGGGATCGAGCGCGTCGCGCAGGCCGTCGCCGAGCAGATTGAAGCCGAGGCTGACGATCAGGATCGCAATGCCGGGCATCGTTGCAACCCACCACTGATCAAGGATGAAGCGGCGGCCCGAGGCGATCATCGCACCCCATTCCGGCAAGGGCGGCTGGGCGCCGAGGCCGAGGAAGCCGAGGCCAGCGGCCGTCAGAATGATGCCGGCCATGTCGAGCGTGACGCGCACGATCAGCGACGACATGCACATCGGCATCACGTGCCGGAAGACGATGCGGATCGGCGACGCGCCCATGAGCTGCACCGCCGAGATATAGTCCGAGTTGCGAACCGTCAGCGTCTCGGCGCGGGCAATGCGTGCATAGGGCGGCCAGGAGGTGATCGCGATCGCGATGACAGCGTTTTCGATCCCCGGTCCGAGCGCCGCGACGAAGGCGAGCGCCAGCACCAGCTTCGGGAAGGCAAGGAAGATATCGGTGATGCGCATCAGCACCGCATCGACCCAGCCACCGGCATAGCCGGCGACCGCGCCGACGATCAGGCCGATCGGCGCTGCGATAACAGCGACCAGCAGCACGACGGCAAGCGTCAGCCGCGAACCATGGATCAGCCGCGAAAGGATGTCGCGACCGAGATCGTCGGTGCCGAGCAGGTAGCCGGGGCTTCCTGGTGGCTGCAGCCGGGCGTTGGCAAGATCGCCGATATAGGGCGAGTGCGGCGCCAGGACATCGGCGAAGGCCGCAACGAAGACCAGCGCCAGCAGGATGATGAGGCCTAGAACGGCAAGCCTGTTGGCGGCAAAGCGCTGCCAGGTCATGTAGGCGCGGCCGAGACGGGCCTGGGTGCGCGACTGCGGGCGATCGGACAGCAGCCATTCGCGCCGCGTCATCGGGCGTGTCGGGGGACGTGTTTCGGTAACGGTGCTCATCGCTGGCGCGTCCTCGGGTCGAGCGTCCGGTAGAGAAGATCGGACAGGAGATTGATGCCGATGAAGACCGAACCGATGACGATGGTGCCACCAAGCACGGCGTTCATGTCGGCATTCTGCAGCGAGTTGGTGATGTACAGGCCAAGGCCCGGCCAGGCGAACACGGTTTCTGTCAGCACCGAGCCTTCGAGCAGGCCGGCATAGGAAAGCGCAATCACGGTCACGAGCGGCACCGCCGCGTTTCTGAGCGCATGACCCCAGATGATACGGGTCTCGGAAAGGCCCTTGGCGCGCGCGGCGACGATATATTCCTGCTGCAGCTCATTGAGCATGAAGCTGCGCGTCATGCGGCTGATATAGGCGAGCGAGAAGTAACCGAGCAGCGACGCCGGCAGGATGATGTGGCGGAAAACGTCCCACAGCACGTCCCACTGCCGCTGCCAGAGCGCGTCGAACAGGTAGAAGCCGGTGATCGGCGTGAACGTATATTCGAAGACGATGTCGATGCGGCCGGGATAGGCGACCCATTTCAGCCGCGCGTAAAAGACGAGCAGCGACAGGAGCGCCAGCCAGAAGATCGGCACCGAGTAGCCGACGAGGCCGATGACGCGGACGATCTGGTCGGCGATGCTGCCGCGCTTGACGGCGGCGAGAACGCCGAGCGGCACGCCGAAGATGGCGCCGATGAGGGTGCCGAGCGTCGCAAGCTCCATGGTCGCCGGGAAGACGCGGCGGATGTCGGTCATGACGGGGTTCGTGGTCAGCACCGAAACGCCGAAATCGCCGGTCAGCGCCTGGCGGACATAGATGAAGAATTGTTGGTAGAGGGGCAGGTTCAGCCCCATCGCCTCGCGCGTCCTTTCGACGACGTGCGTCGGCGCCCGGTCGCCGAGAACGGCCAGAACCGGGTCGATCGGGATCACCCGGCCGATGAAGAAGGTGACGGCCAGAAGGCCGAGATAGGTGGTGACGACAACGACAAGAAAGCGCAGCACGGCTGACACGATCTTGCCGGGACGGGCGCGTTTGCGCCCGTCCACTGTCCCTGTTGCGCTCATGCTCAAGGGAACGATCCTTTCGGTTTATTCCTTCGAGACGGCTTATTCTTTCGAAATTCCGGCGACGAAGTTGGTGTCGAAGCTCGGACCAAGCTTCAGGCCCTTGACGTTGCCGCGGTAGCCGGCGACTTCGGTCTGCTGGAAGATGATGACGAACGGGCTTTCGCCCAGAACGGTCTTCTGCAGTTCCTTGTAGGTCTCGGCACGCTTGGCGCTGTCGCGCTCGAGCAGAGCGTCCTTGGTCTTCTTCGTCAGCTCCGGAACGTCCCAGGCATTGCGCCAGGCAAGCGTCTTGTTCTTGCCTTCGTCGGAATTGTCAGGGTTGCTGGTGAAGGTTTCAGCGTTGGAGTTCGGATCGAAATAGTCCATGCCCCACTGGCCGATATACATGTCGTGGTTACGAGCACGATACTTCGTCAGCGTCTGCTTCCCGTCGCCCGGGATGATTTCGAGCTTCACCCCGGCCTGGCCTAGCGTCTGCTGGAAGGATTCGGCAATACCGGTGACCGGCTGGCCGTTGCGAACGTCCATGGTGACGGTGAAGCCGTCGGCAAGGCCGGCCTTCGTTAGCAGTTCCTTCGCCTTGGCGACGTCGAGCTTGTAGGGGTTCTCGTCGAGGGCACCCAGAACGCCCTTCGGCAGGAAGCTCTGGTGGATCTCGCCGATGCCCTTGATGAGCGTCGAGCCGATCGCATCATAGTCGACCAGATACTTGAAGGCTTCACGCACTTCAGGCTTGGCGAGGTTGGCGTTCTTCTGGTTGAGGCTGATGTAGTAGACCGTGCCCTTCGGCGCATTCGTCGTGGCGAGGTCGGCGTTCTTCGAAACGGCGTCGTAATCGCCCGGCTCGAGGTTGCGTGCGACGTCGATATCGCCCGCTTCGAGCGCCAGGCGCTGGCCCGAGCTTTCCTTCATGTGGCGATAGATGACGCGGGCGAGCTTGGCCTGTTCGCCATAGTAGTTGTCGTTGCGCTCGAGCACGATAACCTCGTTGGCGCGCCACTCGCGCAGCTTGAACGGACCGGAGCCGGCGTAGCCGGTCTTCAGCCATTCGTTGCCGAAGTCGTTGTCGTACTTGAAGTCGTCGCTCGGCGTGACCACTTTGACGTGTTCGAGAACGAGTTTCTTGTCGAGGACTGCGCCCACGGTCGCCGTCAGGCAATTCAGAACAAAGCTCGGAGCATAGGGCTGGTCGACGGTAAAGACGAAGGTCGTCTCGTCGGTAGCCTTGGCCTTTTCCGTCACGTTGTCGCCGTTGAGGCCAAACTGGGTGAGGATAAAGGCGGGGCTCTTGTCGAGCTTGACGGCGCGCTCGAACGACCAGGCGACGTCCTCGGCGGTTACCGGGTTGCCGGAGGCGAACTTAAGGCCGGACTTCAGCTTGAACGTATAGGTCAGGCCGTCATCGGACACGGTCCAGCTGTCGGCGAGGTCGCCGACGACCTTGGTTGTGTCGTTGATGTCGAGGCGCACCAGCATGCTGTAGGTGTTGCCGGTGATTTCGGCCGCGGTCAGCTCGAAGGCTTCGCCCGGATCCATGGAGATGACGTCGTCGATCGCAAAGGCTTCGACCAGCGTGTCCTTCGGCGTTTCGGCAAAGGCCGGTGCGGTCGCGGCCATCACCATGGCAAGCGCCGCAGAAGCGGTCAGAAGACGAAGACGTCCATTGAGCTTGTGCATCATTTTTTGCAGTTCCCTCGTTTGCGCCCTTTTGGGCCCTTCTTCATGGGTTCAGGCGGCCTCGTGCCAAGCCTGCCCCAGAACTCTCCACCAGTTCTCCCGGCATATCTTTGCCAGTTCGGCGTCACCATATCCGGCGCCTCTCAACGCAGTAACGAGCGCATGGTTACCGGCTGCGTCAGCGATCCCCACGGGGATCGTTGCGCCATCGAAATCCGATCCGAGCGCCACGCATTCGATGCCCATGCGCTCGACCATGTAGTCGACATGGCGAACCATGTCGGAAAGCGGCGTCGCGGCATTTTCCTGGCCGTCGGCGCGCAGCATCGTTGTCGCATAGTTGAGCCCGACGAGCCCCTTGCTTTCGCGGATGGCGTCCAGCTGCTTGTCCGTCAGGTTGCGCGCAACCGGCGTCAGCGCATGCGCGTTCGAATGGCTGGCAACCAGCGGCTGGTCCGTGGTTTTCGCGACGTCCCAGAAGCCCTGCTCTGTGATGTGGGCGAGGTCGATCAGGATGCCCAGCCGGTTGCAGGCACGCACGAGTTCGAAACCCGCATCCGTCAGCCCCGGCGCTGTGTCCGGCGACTTCGGATAGGAGAACGGCACGCCATGGCCGAAGACGTTGTGGCGGCTCCAGACCGGCCCAAGCGAGCGCAGGCCGGCGGCATAGAAGGTTTCGAGCGCCGACAGATCCGCACCAATCGCCTCGCAGCCTTCCATGTGGAGCACCGAGGCGAAGACACCTTTCTCGACCGCTCCGCGGATTTCGGCGGTCGAGCGGCAAAGCTTCCAGGCCCCTGCCCGGTCGAGGCGAACGGCGATGTCGGCGAGCTCGATGGCGATCGCCAGCGACGGCAAGTGTTCGAGGGGCGCGGAGAGCGGCGTTTCGTAATGGCCGTTTTCATCCGGCGGCTGCAGGACCAGATCGCCCGAGGGCACGTAGATCGCCGAAATGCCGCCGATGAGGCCGCCCGCTTTGGCGCGCGGCGCGTCGATGTGGCCCTCGCCGATACCGTCGACGAATTCGCGGACCGGGTCAGCCCCCTTTCGGGCGTTCTGCCACAGGCGCAGAAGCACGTCGTTATGGCCATCGAAAACCGCCTGCATTCCTGAATTCCTTCATCATTTCAGGGAGATCGAACGGAGCACCTACGGCCGCGTCCGGGGAAAGGTTGTGGCGATGCTAGTGAAAGGCCAAAGCCTTTTCAATGAATATCAGGGGGTTTTACCCAGGGCTGCCTGTAGCGAAATGTTGCATGATTGTCGCAATCTCGCCGTCAAACACAGCGGCGACAGGTGTGCAATGCCGATCAAGGGATGAAAATCTGGCGTTTCTAATGCAAGGAATTGGCTCGGTCCCGCTCGCAGGGATGTCGCACCGCATGATGCGGTACTGGGGGTTTGGTTGCTGCGTCCGTTTTCACTCGCAGGTTCGCAAGGGCATTGGAGCCGCATCGCCGCCACGCTCCTCCTCGCCGTAACCCTTGCGGCCTGTGCCGGCCGGCCGGTCGGCGTGCTCGTTCCTTCGGGCACGACGGGTGGCGCCTCCCAGGTCGACCTGATGATCGCGACAACGCGCGCGCCCACGGCGGAACCGGGCGTGCTTTTCAGCGGCGAACGGTCGGACCAGCTTTCCCTGACGGAAATCGTCGTTTCAATTCCGCCGGAGAAAAACCGGCAAGTCGGCCAGGTGCAATGGCCGAAGAAGCTTCCGGCCAATCCGGAGCGCGACTTCTCCACGGTCAGCGTCACGCCATTGCGTGAGGGCAACGACGTCCAAAGCTGGCTGAAGGGTAACCTGCCGAAGAGCCGGCGCGTGCTGATCTTCGTTCACGGTTTCAACAACCGCTACGAGGACGCGGTCTACCGCTTTGCCCAGATCGTCCACGATAGCGGCACGGACGTCGCCCCCGTCATCTTCACCTGGCCCTCGCGGGCCAGCATCTTCGACTACAATTACGACAAGGAAAGCACCAACTATTCGCGTGACGCGCTGGAGGAACTGCTTCGGCGTGCGTCGAGCAATCCTCAGGTCGGCGAAATCACCGTCATGGCCCATTCGATGGGCTCATGGGTGACGGTCGAAGCTCTGCGCCAGATGGCGATCCGCGACGGACGCATCGCGCCCAAGATCACCGACGTCATCCTAGCCTCGCCCGATCTCGACGTCGACGTCTTCGGCCAGCAGATCCGCGCCATGGGCGACAAGCGCCCGAAATTCACGCTGTTCGTGTCGCGCGACGACCGGGCGCTGACGCTCTCCAGGCGCATTTCCGGCAATGTCGACCGTCTTGGCCAGATCGATCCGACCGCCGAGCCCTATCGCACACAACTCGAACAGGCAGGTATCAGCGTCATCGATCTGACGGCGCTGAAGGGCGGCGACAAGCTGAACCATGGCAAGTTCGCCGAAAGCCCGGAAGTCGTGCGCCTGCTTGGCAACCGGCTGATCGCCGGCCAGACCGTGACCGATTCCGATGTCGGGCTCGGCGAACGTCTGGGCGCCGTCACGCTCGGCGCAACGCAGACCGTCGGCAGTGCCGCAAGTCTCGCGGTCTCGACGCCGATCATGATCTTCGATCCCAACACCCGCAAGAACTACGACGCGCAGCTGCGCCGTCTGGGTCAATCGATGGAAAACACCGTCGGCTCGGCAGTGACCCCTTGGGTACCGCCGGAGGGCGGTGAAGCTGCCAAAAGCAGCTCCCCCGACCGTCACTCACGTTAGACGGGCAGCTCGCGCCGCTCGGCTTCCGTCACCATCGCGAGGTCGAGCACCTTCTGCAGGTTCGCCGCGTGACGAAACCCGGGCTCTTCGGTCTTGCCCTCGCGGACTGCCGCAACGAAGCGCTCATAGTTGGTCAGAACCGTACCCGCGTCGACATCGCGCCAAGTCGCGGTTTCAACGTCAGTGCCGAGGCAGGCCCGGAGCGTCGAGCCATCGGGCGTGTGCACCACTTCGAGCGCACCCTTGTCGCCGTGCAGCCTGAGCCTGAGCTCGTTCAAGTGCCCGGTCGCCCATCGGCTGGCATGGACGACGCCCATGGCGCCGTTGCCGAACTCCGCCGTCATGACGAAGCTGTCATTGGCATCGAGATCATACTCGCCGATGCGGTTATCAGGTGCCTTGTCGAAGGTCTTCAGACGGGCGAAAACCCGCGACGCGTCGGTGCCGGCGCCGTAGCCGGCGAAGTCGAGAATGTGGATGCCGACATCGCCGAGCACGCCGTTCGAGCCGTGCTTGGTCGAAAGTCGCCACAGCCATTGCGATTCCGTTGCCCAGTCGCCCCAGGCCTTGGAGACGAGCCAGCTCTGCAGATAGGACGCCTCCAGATGCCGCAACTGGCCGACATCACCTGCGAGCACCATCGCCCGTGCCTTCTGCAGCGGCGCGACATTGCGATAGGTGAGGTTCACCATCGTCACCAGGCCGGAACGCTCGGCCGCGTCCGCCATCTCCGCCGCCTTGGCGTAGTTTTCCGCAAGCGGCTTTTCGCAAAGCACGTGCTTGCCGGCGGCAAGCAATGCTAGCGTCGTCGGGTGGTGCGCCTTGTCGGGCGTCACGTTCGTCGCCGCATCGAACTTGCCCCAAGCGATCGCCTCGTCGAGCGAGGTGAAGGTCTCGGCAATGCCGTGCTTGTCGGCAAAGGCACGCGCACGCTTGGGGTCGACATCGACCGCGCCGACCATCTCGACGCCTTCGATTTTGGCAAAGGCCTGGGCATGGCTGTTCGCCATGCCGCCGGTTCCAACTACAAGAAGACGCATGATGCTCACCTGTATCCTGCTTCGCCGGCCTGGTGCAGCCGGGGGCCACGCTCGACGATCGGCTCCAGCGCCTTTTCGACCGGCACGTTCGGCGCATCGTGGATCGCCGTGTAGCGGTTATCGGCGTTGTAGGCCCACTTCACCGAATTGCGCAGCACCTTCTGGACATTGGCGTCGTGATAGGTCGGGTAGGTCTCATGACCGGGGCGGAAATAGAAGATGTTGCCGGCGCCACGGCGCCAGGTGAGCCCCGAACGGAACACTTCGCCGCCGGCAAACCAGGAGATGAACACGGTTTCGAGCGGCTCGGGCACCGAGAACTGCTCGCCATACATCTCCTCGTTCTCAAGTACGAAGTTCTCGTCAAGCCCCTCGGCGATCGGATGGCGCGGGTTGATCGCCCAGACGCGCTCGCGTTCGCCTGCCTCGCGCCACTTCAGTGCGCAGGGCGTTCCCATCAGGCGCTTGAAGATCTTGGAGAAGTGGCCGGAATGCAGCACGATCAGACCCATGCCTTCCCAGACGCGCTTGGCGACCCGCTCGACGATTTCGTCGCTGACGGCGCCGTGGTCCTTGTGACCCCACCACAGAAGCACATCGGTATTGGCAAGGCGCTCGACACTCAAACCATGCTCCGGCTCCTGCAGCGTCGCCGTCGTCGCCTCGATCGCGCTTTCCGTGTTCAGCGCCGCCGCGATCGTGTTGTGCATCCCGTTCGGATAGATGCTGCGGACCACCTCGTTGGTCTGCTCGTGGATATTCTCGCCCCAAACAACTGTTCTGATAGGCACGTTCATTCTCCTTAGCGTTTGCCCTCACGGGCATGTCGTCCTGCGATTGATGGGGTCGCCAGGAATTGGCGACCCCGAAGCTCCAGGTTCGCCTGAGCTTTCAGGCAGCCCCTCTCATGGGCGCACGACCCAAAGCCAGCCCCGCCGCATCGAAGCGGTGAATGTTGTCGCCGACCGGCGAGATCTGCACTGTGTCTCCCGGCTGGTGGTGCGAGGTGCCGCCTTCCCGGACGATGACCGGTTCCGCGGCACCGATGTCGAGATAGATATAACTGTCGGATCCCAGCATCTCGGAGTGCACCACCGTCCCTGACCACCTGCCGTCGCCCGACCTGATCTCCAGATGCTCGGCCCTGATGCCGATCGTGTGGGCGTCATAGGGAGCAGCAAGAGCACCAGAGAGAAAGTTCATCTTCGGCGAACCGATGAAGCCGGCGACGAAGACCGAGTTCGGGCTCTCGTAGAGTTCGAGCGGCGTGCCAATCTGTTCGACCCGGCCATCTCGTAGCACGCAAATGCGATCAGCCAGTGTCATCGCCTCGACCTGGTCGTGGGTGACATAGATCATCGTCGTGTTGTGCATGCTGCGATGCAGTTTCGCGATCTCGATCCGGGTCGCAACCCTAAGCGCTGCATCGAGATTGGAGAGCGGCTCGTCGAAGAGAAAGACCTTGGGATCGCGTACGATCGCACGACCGATGGCGACGCGCTGGCGCTGGCCACCCGAGAGCTGCCGCGGCAGCCGCTGGAGATAGGGGGTCAGTTGCAGCATCTCCGCTGCCGCCTCGACGCGTTTCCTGCACTGCTCCTTATCCTTGCCGGCGAGTTGCATGCCGAAGGACATGTTCTCGAAGACGGTCATATGCGGGTAAAGCGCATAGGACTGAAACACCATCGCGATGCCGCGCTTGGACGGCGTCAACTGATTGACCACCTGTCCGTCGAAGGAAAGCGTGCCCGAAGAGATGTCTTCAAGCCCGGCGATCAGGCGCAGCAGCGTGGACTTGCCGCAGCCGGAAGGTCCGACGAAGACCATGAACTCGCCGGCCCGGATATCCATGCTGACGCCCTTGATCACCTCGAAGGCACCGAAGGACTTGCGGATGTTGCGCAATTGAAGCTCTGCCATGTTTTTTCCCTTTATCCTTTGACGCCGCCGGCCGTGAGCCCGGATATGATCCGCCGCTGAAAGATCAGCACGAGGATAACCAGTGGCACGGTGACGATGATCGATGCGGCCATGATGTTGCCCCAAGGGACTTCGTACTCACTGCTGCCGGACAACAGCGCGATCGCGACCGGCACGGTGCGCTGGCTGTCTGATGACGTGAAGGTCAGCGCGAACAGGAACTCGTTCCAAGCGGCGATGAAGGCGAGCAGCCCCGTCGTCACCAGTGCCGGCCACATCAGCGGCATGAACACGCGCGTGATGATCACCCAGGGCGTCGCACCATCGACGATCGCCGCCTCCTCGATCTCGACCGGCAGATCGCGCATGAAGGTGGTCAGCACCCAGACGGTGAAGGGCAGCGTGAAGATCATGTAGGAAAAGATCAGCGCCAGGGGGGTGTTGAAGATGCCGACGGCGCGGATCAACTCGAACAGGCCGGCAAGCACCGCAATCTGCGGAAACATCGACACCGACAGGATCGTCAGGAGCAGAAGTCCGCGCCCGCGAAACCGCACCCGCGCCAGCGCATAGGCGGCGGTAACCGCAAGCAGCAGCGACACGCAGACTACGATGGTCGCGACCATCAGCGAGTTGGCGAGGTTGCGCAGGAAGCCGCTGCTCGTGACGATGCCGGCGTAGTTGTCGAAGGAGATCTCGGTCGGCCAGTAGTCGACCCGGAACAGCGCCGTTCCGGATTTGAAGCTCGTCAGCACCGCGTAGTAGAACGGGAAGACGGCCATGATGATGATGGCGGCGACGAGAGCGTAGAACGCCGTGCGCTTGGCAAAGGTGGCAACCATCAGCGCTCTCCCCCTTCGAGGTTGACGCGGCCGAACCACATGTAGGCGACGGTGATCGCCGCAATGATCAGGAACAGCATCGTCGAGGCAGTGGCGCCATAGGCGAACTTGTCGAAGTCGAACAGGTTCTCGCGCGCCAGCACCGACATCGTCTTGGTCTGTGCGTTGTTGGGCGTCAGCACGTAAATGAGATCGAAGATGCGCAGCGCATCAAGCATGCGGAAGATCACGGCGACCATCAGCGCTGGCCGGATCAACGGCAGCGTCAGCCGCCAGAAGACCTTCAGCGGATGCACGCCGTCGATCTTGGCCGCCTCGTAAATATCCGTTGGCACCATCTGCAGGCCGGCAAGGATGAGCAGCGCCATGAACGGCGTCGTCTTCCAGACGTCGACGATCAGCACCGCGACCATCGCGGTCTCCGGATTGGCCGTCCAGGCGATCTTCTGGCTGATCAGGCCAAGGCCGAGCAAAAGGTCGTTGAGAATGCCGAACTGGTCGTTGAGCATCCAGGCCCACATCTTGGCGGAAACGATGGTCGGGATCGCCCAGGGGATGAGGATCGCCGCCCGCACCAGCCCGCGCCCCGGGAAATTAGCGTTCAGCACCAGGGCGACGATCAGCCCCAGCACCGTCTCAATGGTGACGGACATCGCCGAGAACTTCAGCGTGTTCCAGACGGCATTCCACCAGGCCGGATCGGCAAGCAGGCCATTATAGACCGTGCGCCCGCTCTTCAGCGTGATCCAGCTCAGATAATTCTTGAAGCCGACGAACTCGGCACCTTCAAGATTGGTCAGCGACGCATTGGTGAAACTGAAATAGACGGTGCGTATGAGCGGCCAGCCGGCGACGAGCGCGAGCACCAGCAAGGTCGGCGCGAGAAAGATCCAGGCGGAGCGAATGCGGCTGGCGTTGAGGTCGGAACGGATCCCTGCCTGTTGTCCGAGGACGGAAGGGGGATCTGCGAGTGAAAGATCGGTCATTGTCTTGGCTCACTCTTGCCATTCGGCGCGCGGCCGAGCGGTTGGCCCGAGAGGAACGACGCCACCAGGCAATTCCAGGAAAGTGTGAAGCGTTTTCCCATCCAGAATTGCTTGCTTTCAAAGCACTTGTTCAGAGCGCTGGGCGTCGTCGGCGATTGCTCGGTGGAGCGAGGGAAGGCCCGGAGGCGCTCCCCTCGCCCCCGGGAGGATTACCAGCTATCGCCCTTCATCTCGGTGAGCTCGACTTCGAGCAGTTCCAGGTTTTCCGCAGCCGTGCCGTTGCCGGAGAGCGAGTTATGGACCGCATTCCAGAACTTGGCCGAAACCTCGTTGTACTTGACCTTGGTGACCGCCGACGGGCGCGGCACGGCGCTCTCGAAGATCGGCTTCCAGGCCGGCATGAACGGCTGGGCCTTGGCGACCTCCGCGTCGTCGTAGAGTGCGGCAATCGTCGGCAGATTGGAGAGCTCGATCGCCCTGCGCTTCTGCACCTCTGCCGAGGAGAGGAATTTGGCAAGCGCGATCGCTGCTTCCTGGTCGTCGGAATATTTGGAGACGGCGACGTTCCAGCCGCCGAGCGTCGAGGACGGCTGATCGCCATCGGTCGCCGTCGGCAGCGGCGTCACGGCAAACTTGCCTTTCACCGCGCTGTCGTCACCATTGCCGAGCGCATAGGCATAGGGCCAATTGCGCATGAAGACGGCATTGCCCGTCTGCCAGACGCCGCGTGATTCCTCTTCCTGATAGGCGAGCACGCCCTGCGGCGAAATCGTGCCGACCCACCCCTTGATGCGGTCGATCGCTGCGGCCGCCTTCTCGTTGTTGATCGAGATCGTGCCATCAGGCTCGACGATCTGGCCGCCGCCGGACGATTTGATCCATTCGAGCGCATTGCAGGTCAGCCCTTCATAGGCGTTGCCCTGGAAGACGTAGCCCCAGAGGTCGGCCTGGCCGCCGGCGCGTTCCTTCTCCTGGATTTCCTTGGCGGTCGTCGCCAGTTCATCCCAGGTCTTCGGCGGCGCCTTGCCGTACTTTTCCAAGAGGTCTTTGCGATAGAAGAGCGCCGGCGCATCGGTGAAAGCAGGCAGGGCCACGAGACGGCCGTTGACCGTCTGCGAGGCGATGATCGACGGGAAGTGCTGTCCGGCGACATCCTTCGCCGCCTCCGTCAAGTCGACGAACTGGTCGGCAAGCTGCGGCGCCCAGACGACGTCGGTCTGGTAGACGTCCACATCCTTGTTTCCGGCGGCGAGCCATAGACGGTACTGGCTGAACTGCTCGCTGCTCGACGGCGGCATGGTGACCAGGCTCACCTTGTGCCCCGTCTGCTTCTCGAAGATGGCGAGCTGCTCGCGGATGAAATTGACGTTCTTGCCGGTCGTGTTGGCGGCGAGCGAGAGCTCGGCGGCGCTGGCCGTTCCGGCTGCAACGATTGCGGCACAAAAACTCAGGGCATTGAGCATGGTTGTCATTGGGTCGACTCCTCCTGTTCCCCCTCCACCGCACGAAAGCTCCTCAGCAAATTCGAAAGCGGTTTGGATTGAAAAAAGTTGGCAGAAGACGGAAAAACTGTCAATCCATACATCAGAAAAAGTCGTTCGGCCGTAAATCATTTAAAATAATTATTTAATTTCAATATTATAACGGCTGAGGAGAAATTTCACCCGCACCTAACAACAACCCATAAAATCAAAGGGGAACTGCATTAATTTAAAACGGTTTGGTAAAATTCCATCGCGGTTCGAGGCGCTGCATGCACGCGACAAACCGATTGTTACCGGCAACGAAGGTGTATACTTCTGGGACCGGGCTAGGCTGAGGAAACGCATACCGAATGAAACTGAGGGAGTTCGCACAACAACTGGGCCTTTCGCCGACCACCGTCAGCCGAGCGCTGAGCGGCTATCCCGAGGTCAGCGAAAAGACTCGCAAGCGCGTGGCCGAAGAGGCAACTCGCCTTGGCTATCGTCCGAACATCAATGCCGTGAGGCTCGCTACCGGTCGCGCCGGTGCGATCGGCGTCGTCATGGGGCGCTCCGGCGAATTCCATTTCTCCGAATTCATGGGCGGCCTGGCCGAGCGGCTCGGCACCGAGGACATCGACATCCTCGTCAGCCCGATGGATGACAAGAACCCTACGGGCGAAATCCAGCTTTACAGCCGGCTCGCCGTCAGCGGCCGCGTCGACGCCGTGATCGTGCATTCTCCCGAGCCGAACGACGAGCGCATCGCCCTCCTGCATAAGCTCGGCATGCCCTTTCTCGTGCACGGCCGATCCGATATCGACGTGCCGCATGCCTGGCTCGATATCGACAATGAAGGCGCCATCCGCCGCGCGACCTCGCACCTCATCGATCTCGGCCATCGCCGCATCGCCATGATCAACGGCAGGCAAGGACGCACCTTCTCGCTTCACCGCGACAAGGGCTACCGCGACGCGCTCCAGGCGCGCGGGCTCCCGTTCGATCCGCGCCTCGTTGCCCACGGCAACTTCACCGACGAACTCGGCTTCCGCTTCGCACGCTCCTTCCTGGAACAAACGCCGCGGCCGACGGCCTTCGTCGCAGGCTCGATGATGACGGCCCTCGGCATCTATCGGGCGGCGCGGTCCATAGGCCTGGAAATCGGTCGCGAAGTCTCGGTCATCGCCCATGACGACGTGTTCCCCTACCTCACCGCGGAGAACATGGTGCCGTCACTCTCGGCGACCCGGTCTTCGATGCGCGCCGCCGGCGCACGCTCGGCCGATCTCGTGCTGCAGCTTCTCTCGGGCCGGCCGACCGAGGAGGTTCACGAACTCTGGCCAGTGGAACTGATCTTGCGGGAATCGACCGCACCCCCGCCAGAGAGCGCCTGAGGACAGGCTGCTGACCGCCTCAGTGGAAGGTGGATTTGGAGAACAGGTTGAGCACAACCACGCCGGATATGATCAGGCCCAGTCCCAGGATCGCCGCCAGGTCGAGTTTCTGCCCAAAGGCGAAGTAACCGACGAGCGAAATCAAGACGATCCCGAGCCCGCTCCAGACCGCATAGGCGATACCGACGGGGATGAAGCGCAGCGTATAGGACAGGAAGAAGAAGGCGATCGCGTAGCAGACCACCATCAGGACCGTCGGCCCCAGGCGGGTGAAATGCTGCGCTGCCTGCATCGCCGAGGTGCCGAGCACTTCGAAGACGATCGCCGCAACCAGGACGGTATAGAGCATGGCGGGGTTCATCGGGGACTCCATCCGGGTTACTGCGCCGAAAGCGCCTTGAGATTTTCAGCCAGACCGGCCCGCGCCTCGGCATCGAGATCGTGGCTCTGCATCAGATCCGCCAGCCAGACGCCGTCGCAGGCAAAGCGGGCAAGCACGCAGCCGGTCGAGGCGTCCGTTTCTGCGAACTCCGCCGAACGCCGGCTGACCCAGTCGCGCCAGCGGCTCTTCAGATGCGGCTCGGCAATGAGCGCGATTGTCAGCATGCGCCAGCCCGGCACGTCGGTCGTCGGATCAAGCGCGAAGCAGACGTCGATATAGGCACGGGTAAACCGCCCCTTCGCCACCGGATCGTGCGCCATCGCCGCCTCGATCTCACGATCGAACCGCGTCACCAGGTCGTCGAACAGCCCATCGAGCAGAGCGAGCTTGTTCGGGAAGTGGTGCAGCAGCCCACCCTTGCTGACGCCCGCCGCCTGCGACACGGCATCGAGGGTGATGCCTGCCACCCCCTGCTCATGCGAAAGGCGTGCAGCAACCTCCAGCAATTGCTGGCGCACCTGTTCCGGTTGTTTCTTGCGGCGATGAGCTTCGGTCATGCCTCATAAAGATACCGTCTGGACGGTTTGTCAAGAGGGACCTTGATCGACCGCGATGAAACGCCGCAAACCGGTACTCTGAAAATCGTTGTCCGCCCCGTCGCCGCACGCTAGGACCGCAGGGAATGAAGGACGCGAGCATGGCGGAAACGGAAACCACGACCCTCTACGAAGCGATCGGCGGCGACCCGACGGTTCGCGCGCTGACCCGCCGCTTCTACGAGCTGATGGACACGCTGCCGGAAGCGGCACGATGCCGCGCCGTGCATCCGCCCGACCTTTCGGGCAGTGAAGAGAAATTCTACGAGTACCTGACCGGCTGGCTTGGTGGACCGCCTATTTATGTCGAGAAGCGCGGCCATCCGATGCTGCGCCGCCGCCATTTCGTCGCCGAGATCGGCCCCGAGGAGCGTGACGAATGGCTGCTCTGCTTTACCCGAGCGCTTGAAGAAGCGATCGCCCATCCGAAGCTGAGGCAGATCATTCTCGACCCGATCACCCGCCTCGCCCTTCATATGCAGAACAAGGAATAGCCGTGATGTCGCACAGCGGATTTCGCGCAACGACGCTTTTTGTTGCCGGTTTGATGGGCCTGACCGGCGTTGTCAGCGCGGCCGCCGCTTCGCACGGCGACGATCCAAGATTGCTCGCCGGCATTTCCGCGATGTGCCTGGCGCATGCCCCGGCCTTGATCGCGCTCTACGCAGCCTGGCCGAGCTTTCGCACGGCGGCCGCTGCGGCCTTGCTGATTGCAGTTGGAACGGCGCTGTTCTCGGCGGATCTCGCCATGCGCCACATCTCGGGTCACGGCCTGTTCCCGATGTCCGCTCCGCTCGGCGGCACGACGATTATGGCGGGCTGGCTTGCCGTTTCCCTCGGCGCCTTCCTGCCGCAAAAGTCAGCCTGAGAAAAAATTCACCTCCCGAATGGACCCATTTGGGAGGTAAATGGCATGTAAAATCAAAACATTACGCGGCAGATCGCGCGCGAGGCCGCCTGATCAGGCGCCTTCGACTGCCGAAAAACCTTCGAACTTCGGCGGACCGAGATACATCGCCTTGTTCTCGCCGGCATTCCTGTGCGCCGCGCGAAAATTCTCCGACTTCGTCCAGGCTGAAAACGAATCCCTGTCCTTCCAGACCGAATTCGAAACGAAGAGTGTGTAGCCCTCCTCCGGCACGCTGTCGCCGCGCAGCAGGTGGAAGGAAACGAAACCGGGCATCTCAGACAGGCTGGAATCGCGCCCTTTCCACACGGCCTCGAAGGCCTCTTCATGGCCGATGGCGATACGGAAACGATTCATGGCTACGAACATCATGCTCTCCTACAGCGACCTTTGAACTACTGCATAATTCCGGACGGAAAACCGCTTCGCACTTTTCCTGGAGCTGCTCTTAGGCGCTTTCCCTCTTGCGGGCGGCATCGTTTGCAGCCCGCGGAAAGGCGAGAATAGTTCCTTCCTTCGGCTCTGCAAGACCGAGAGGGTCGCGAACCGGCGGGCGCGTCTGCCAGGTTGGAAACTCGGCGACGTTGGCGTCGTCCAGCATGCGCGCGCGGCGCGTCAGGATCTCGTAGAGTTCAGGCACCAGGCCATCGCCATGCTGCGCCGCCAGCTTGTGCAGACCGATCATCATGCACAGGTCAGGACGTTCTTCGTTCATTGTGCAAACTCTCGTCTTGTCTTGGGAGGGTTACCGCTCGTCGCGGCTGGCGGTGAGGTCCTGAAGTGCCCGCTCCAGGCTCGATTTCGAGCCGTTGCGCAGCGGCACGAAGGCCTTGCCCCACTTCTTGCAGCCGGTCTTCACGCGAAGACATGCGTCATGGCTGATGCAGTCGATCGGGCAGAAGACGCAGTCGACCGATGGCAGCACCCGGTCGATCCGCGAGACGGCTTCGCGCAGACCGCCATCATGGTGAAGCAGCTCGGCGCCAAAGGAACTGGCGATTTCGCGCAGATGCGCCACCTGACAATCGCGGCCGCCGACATAGAGAAAACTGCGCCCTTCGAGCGTTGCCTTGCCGGCCTCCTGGCGGGCTTCGGTCGGTTCTGAACCCGAACGACCCTTGCCATTTTTCGCCGCATTCTGGTGACGCTTGCCGCGCATGCAATCCTCTCCGCGTGATCGTGCGACAAGGGCCTTCACAGGCAGCCGGTCGCATCGGGACATCATCTCGACACACGCCCTTCGGCTGCGTGACGAGGGCAACCTATTAAACTTGATAATCCGAGTAAAGTATAAACATGAGTTTTTTCATCATATTTCTTTCGCCAAATCCCGGCCCGCACGACAAGGCGTACGGAACGGCGCCCGCCTCAGCGGACGCTGGCAACCATCGGAACGATGAAGGATTTGGAGCTCGGCCCCCCGGCAGGAAAGGCCGGGAACGGCGCCGCATTGCGCACGGCATCGACGGCTGCGTCGTCGATGGCGGGAGAACCTGAGCTGCCGGCGACGTTTACCCGCGTCAATTCACCGTTGGCGGTCAATGTGAAGCGGACGGTCGCCGTGCCGGAAACGCCTTCGCGCCTTGCCGAAGACGGCACCTTGAATCTCCGCATGATCTTCCTGCGGACCTTGCCGTCATAATTTTCCATATTGGCATTGCCGACCTCCGATGCGCGGCTATTGCCGGTCGCGGCTGCGGCACTGCCGCTTTCCTGGCCGTCCTGCTTGCCCTTGACCTGGTTCTGCGCCTGCTCGCCCTTGTCACCCGTCTTCTTGCGGGTCACTTTCTTCTTCTTGACCGGCTCCTTCTTCGGTTCCGGCTTTTCAACCTTCTCCTTCTTGGGCTCTTCGATCTCGGGCTTTTCTTCAGGCACCACGGTTTCGACCGGCGCAACACTCGCCGTCACGACGGCCTCGGCGACCTGAAGGGTCGGCATCTCTTCAGCCGGCAAAATCACGTCAGCCTCGGTCGCGGTCAGATCATGCGGCTGTTCGGCAACGATTTCCTGAGTTGTCGACGTGAGATCTTCGAGGGGCGATATCTCCTCCGGCTTGACCTCATCCGGAACGTCCTCGGTCGGCTCGACGATCTCCGCGGGATCGCCGGATTGTAGTGTCTCTTCAAAGGCATCGCCAAGGATCGCGACCTCGGTCGCCTCTCCGCCGAGCATGAGGGCATGCTCTTTTTCCGGCGGCCTTGGGCCAAACAAGGTAGCAAGCACGACGCCATGCGTTGCAAGCGAGATGATGGCGGCCCCAGCCCAGATGACGATACGCTTCATTACAGCCTTACCTTCGCCGCACCGGGCGGCGCAAACTTCACGCTCCGAAGGAGCGGCTTAGCCCTTGAGTTCCACCGCCGATTTCGAGCCGGTCTTGATCCCGCTCATGCAGGCGCCCGGCTGCACGCCGTTGCCGACGCAGGCCGGCGCATCATTGATCAGCAGGCTCTTCACCGCATCGCAGTTGGTGCCGGGGAGATCAAACTGGCGAACCTTGGTCTTGCCGGCAGGCAGATCGCGGAAGTCAAGCACGGCCACGCGCTCGACGAGGCCCTTCTGATCGAAGATCACGAACTCGAAGGAAACCTTGCTCAGCGACAGCGCAAGCGCGTTGCCGGCGACAAAGGTGAGCTTGCAACCCTTCTGCGACGGCGCGACGTCGTTCAACTCGATCGTCAGCCCGGCGGCGGGCACAGCCTCCTGGGCGTTGACACTGCCCGCAGCGATAAGGGCCGCAAGAGCAGCGGAAACAACTGGAAGGCTGGAAAACTTCATATCGACATCACCCCAAAGGTTGCAGCGAACCACCGAACGAGGTCCGCACGCCCTTGTCCACAAGCCGGCAATAACTAACTTGAGTGCATAAGTCCGGTATTGCGTCCATAAATAAATATGAGTAATGAAGTCAAGATAGTAAACGAATTGCATGGCAGGAAATGCTGGAAAAACAGCGCGGCCTGCCCTCTCGAAACGGCCAAACGCAGTGACCAACGACAGTGACCTTGCACGCCCATCCGAGCCGCCGATCCTGGCCGGGCGCACGCAGCGGATTATCGAAAGTCGCGAACTTTTCGGCAGCGAAAACGAGATCCTCATTTCCCACGACGGCGCGATCTACCGCATGAAGATCACCCGCCAAGGCAAACTGATCCTGAACAAATAGGCAGATGAAAATGACCGAGAGCCTCCGCCCCACTGCTTCCGAAATCCGCGCCTACCGCGCCGAGAACCCGAAGATGCGCGAGCGTGATATCGCAGCCCAGCTCGGTGTTTCCGAAGCCGCTCTCGTTGCTGCCGAATGTGGGCTGACCGCCGTGCGCATCGATGCCGATGCCAACCGCTTCCTCTCTCGCGTCGAGGAACTCGGCGAAGTCATGGCGCTGACCCGCAACGAAAGCGCGGTCCACGAGAAGATCGGCGTTTACGAGAAGATCACCACGGGCGAGATGGCGAGCATCGTGCTCGGCGAGCAGATCGACCTCCGGGTCTTCCCGAGCGCCTGGGCACACGCTTTCGCCGTGACGAAGACAGACGACCAGGGTGAAGCCCGCAAGAGCCTGCAGTTCTTCGACAAGTGGGGCAATGCCGTGCACAAGGTGCATCTGCGCCCGGAATCGGATGTTGCGGCCTATGACAAGATCGTCTCGGACTTCCGCCTTGCCGACCAGACGCAGGACTTCAGCGCCGACGTGAGCGTGCCGGCAGCCGACGACAAGCCGGAAACCGTGGTCGATGTCGTCGAACTGCGCGACCGCTGGACGAAGATGACGGACACGCACCAGTTCCACGGCATGCTGCGCAAGCTGAAGATCGGCCGTCGCCAGGCGCTCAGCAACATCGGCGAGGATTTCGCCTGGCAGCTCGACCCCTCCAGCATCGAAGCGATGATGCGCGCGAGCGCCGAAATCGAACTGCCGATCATGTGCTTTGTCGGCAACCGCGGCATGATCCAGATCCATTCCGGTCCGATTGCCAAGATCGCGCCGATGGGCCCGTGGCTGAACGTCATGGACCCGACTTTCCATCTGCATCTGCGCACCGATCACATCGCCGAACTCTGGGCCGTACGCAAGCCGACGGCCGACGGCCATGTCACTTCGATCGAGGCGCTCGACGCCAAGGGCGAGATGATCATCCAGTTCTTCGGCAAGCGGAAAGAGGGTCTCGCGGAACGGCCGGAATGGCGCTCCATCGCCGAAGGCCTGCCGCGTCTCGACACGACTGTCGCCGCCTGAGGACAGGATAGGACACTCAGATGATCAAGGGTCTCGACTTCCGTCGCCTTCGCCGCTGGGAACTGGTGCTCGCCGCCTTCGCGCTTTCGGCTCCCTTCCTGTTGCCAGCGGTGGCACCCGGTGCCCCCTCCTTCATCCGGCCGGCGATGGCCGAGGACATGCAGAAGGCCGACGTCTCGCGCGTCGTATCGGTCGGCGGAGCGATAACCGAGATCATCTATGCGCTCGGCGAGGAAGGTCGCCTCGTCGGTCGCGATTCCACCAGCACCTATCCGGAAGCGGCAAAGGCGCTGCCGGATGTCGGCTACATGCGCCAGCTCGCACCGGAAGGCATCATCGCTGCCAACCCGAGCGCAATCATCGCCGTCGAAGGCAGCGGTCCGCCGGAGGCGTTGGCGGTGCTAAAGGAAGCGAACATCGCCTTTACCAGCGTGCCCGAGGCCTTTGACAAGGCCGGCATCCCCGCCAAGATCCGTGCGGTCGGCACCTTCCTCGGTGTCGAGGAAAAGGCCGAAACCCTGGCAAAGAGCGTCGAAGCCGATCTCGATGCGGCAGTCTCCGAGAATGCCGCCCGTCCGGAAGCCGAACGCAAGCGTGTGCTCTTCATCCTGAGCACGCAGGGCGGCAAGGTCATGGCATCGGGACAGGGAACCGCGGCCAACGGCATCATCGAGCTCTCGGGCGCCATCAACGCGGTCGGCACCTTCCCCGGCTACAAGGCCCTGACCGACGAGGCGATAATCGAGGCCAAGCCAGATGTCGTCCTGATGATGGACCGCGGCGGCGAACATTCCGCCGAGGCGGACGAACTCTTCGCCCTGCCGGCGCTCAGCCTTACCCCTGCCGCCAAGAACAAGGCGCTGATCCGCATGGACGGCCTGCACCTGCTCGGCTTCGGCCCGCGCACCGCAAGCGCCGTCCGCGAACTGAATGCCGCAATCTACGGGAAGAAGGCCAATGCCTCGCAGTGAGGCATTGGCCCGCGGCATGCGCCTGACCGCTTTTGCCGCCGATATCCGCAACGAGTGGCGCTCGGGCAACCGGTCCCGGCTGGCACGTCTCGTCATCGTCGCCCTCATCGCGCTTGCGGTCGCGACCTTCGTCGGCTCGATCATGACCGGTGCCGCCGATGCATCGCTCGCCAACGTCTGGCGCTGGCTGATGGGTGAGGCCGATCAGGCCCTGAGCATCCGCGACCGCATCATCATTCTCGATATCCGCCTGCCGCGCGCCGTGCTCGGCATGCTCGTCGGCGCTTCGCTCGCGGTTTCCGGCGTCGTCATGCAGGGCCTTTTCCGCAATCCGCTGGCCGATCCCGGCCTCGTCGGCGTGTCCTCAGGCGCGAGCCTCGGCGCCGTGCTGCTGATTGTGCTCGGAACCGCCGCCTTCGGGCCGCTCTTCGCGCTGTTCGGCTTCTATGCGTTGCCGGTAGCAGCCTTCGTCGGCGGCCTCGTCACGACGCTGCTGCTCTACCGTATCGCCACCCGCGGCGGCCAGACGTCGATTGCCACGCTGCTGCTCGCCGGCATTGCGCTCGGCGCGCTGACCGGTGCGGTCACCGGCGTTCTCGTCTTCAGAGCCGACGACAAGCAATTGCGCGACCTGACCTTCTGGGGGCTCGGCTCGCTGGCGGGGGCCAACTGGACGAAGATCCTGGCTGCAGCGCCGATCATCCTCGCTTCGCTCGCGGTTACCCCTTTCCTGGCGCGCGGGCTGAATGCCATCACGCTCGGCGAAGCGGCCGCCTTCCATATGGGCATTCCTGTCCAGCGGCTGAAGAACATTGCGATCGTCAGTGTCGCCGCGGCGACCGGCGCATCCGTTGCGGTCAGCGGCGGCATCGGCTTCGTCGGCATCGTGGTTCCGCACCTGCTGCGGCTCGTCATCGGTCCCGATCATCGCTACCTGCTGCCCACCTCGGCGCTGCTCGGCGGCACGCTGTTGATCCTCGCCGACATGATCGCCCGCACCATCGTCTCTCCGGCGGAACTGCCGATCGGCATCGTTACCGCCTTTATCGGCGCGCCGTTCTTCCTCTGGATCCTGCTGCGCGGCCGTTCGAACATGGGACTCTGAGCGAAACCATGATCAACGTTTCCAATCTCTCCGTTCGCCTTGGCGGGCGACCCGTCATCCACGGCGTCTCGCTCGAGGCGCTGCCCGGCGCACTGACCGCCATCGTCGGCCCGAACGGCTCCGGCAAGACCACGACGCTGAAGGCGATCTCCGGGGAGCTTTCGCCGTCGAGCGGAACGATCCGCATCAATGGCCGCGACCTGCGGGGGCTGAAGCCATGGGAGCTCGCGCTGATGCGCGGCGTGCTGCCCCAGTCTACGGTCATCTCCTTCCCCTTCACCGTGCGCGAGGTCGTGAGATTGGGTCTTGCCGCCGGTGCCAATGTGGATCCCGCCGTGCACGACCGGGTCACGGCCGAGGCGTTGGAAGCGGTGGACCTGGCCGGCTTTGCCGGACGCTTCTACCAGGAACTGTCGGGCGGCGAGCAGCAGCGCGTGCAGCTTGCCCGCGTCCTCTGCCAGATCACCGATCCGGTCATCGACGGCGAGCCGCGCTACCTGCTGCTCGACGAACCGGTGTCGAGCCTCGATATCCGCCACCAGCTCGGGATCATGCAGCTCGCCCGCAAGTTCTGCGAACGCGGCGGCGGGGTCGTCGCAGTGATGCACGACCTCAACCTGACGGCCATGTTCGCCGACCGAATGGTGATGATGAAAGCCGGCAAGGTCCGCGCCTGCGGCACGCCGCGCGAGGTTCTGACCGACGAGACGATGGAAGCCGTCTTCGGCTGCCGCATGCAGGTGGGTGTCGCACCGGCGCCGCACGTGCCGTTCGTCCTGCCGCAGACAGCATCGCTCTGACGCCACGCCCGAGGACCCGGTAGATGCCTGTTGGGGCTTCCGGATTTCTCAAGCCTCAACACCAAGATTTATCGAAACAATTTCCGCACTTGTGCGTTGTTCTCCCGAAGCGCCGGCAAGGGCCTCTAGTTGTGCTCGCCGGTACCGTCAGACTGCGCCGACCGTTCGCGGCCGGCGCATGCGTGAAAGGGAGTATCCATCATGGCGCCTAGCCTCTTCTCCGGCTCGAGCTCGCGATCGACAAAAAGCAACGGCAAGCTCGCCGATATCTCCATCGAAGAACAACTGGGCGAGTTGCGCAGTGATGTGGCAACGCTCGTCGCATTGCTGGCCGATCGTGGAGCGGCCGCCTCAAAGCAGGCACGTGGCAAGGCACAGGACGCCCGTGAACAGGCCGAAGCCGGCATCAGCGAATTGCTGGCAAGCGGCGAAGACCTGCTGGCCGAACTTCGCGACCGTTATGCCGGCACAGAAAAACAGGTCCGCCACGCCGTTCGCGAGCATCCCATCGCCACGCTCGGCGCCGCCGCCCTGATTGGGCTCGCGGTGGCGGCGCTGCTTCGGCGCTGATTTGCAGTCGGTCGAACCGGACCCGCGGGCAACGGCTCGCGGTTTCGAACGAGATGAGGAAAAACAGATAGGTTTTCCGCCCGTATCCCGACCTAGCCTAAGAGGCCCTATCACGACGGGGAGTAACGCATGGGACCATTGACGGCCGCCCTGGCCAGCCTCTTGGCCGCCGATATCAGCGCCGCCGCCTCTCGTGTGAAGCGCAACGCAGCCCTATGGAGCGTCATAGGGCTGTTGCTCGTCACCGCCTATGTCTTCGCGCTAGCCGCCGCCTTCCTTTATCTCAGCGCGCGCTATTCCCCGGTCGCGGCCGCGGCTGCAATCGCCGGGGCGCTTGTCGCCACCGCGCTGGTGCTGGTTGGCATCCTCATGTCTCTGCAGAACCGTGACCGGCGGCGCCAGGAAGAACGCCGCCGTCGCACGCAAATGCAGACCAATCTGACCCTGCTCGCGGCCGCCGGCATCCTGCGCAAACAGCCGCTTCTCGCCGTCGCGACGGCTGTTGCGATCGGCGCGCTTCTCGGCACCGGCAAGCGACGCGGACGCAAACACGACGACTGATGCACGCAGCAAGTCAGTCGTCTCAATGGCGGGTGCGATCCCGTTAGAGCGGCAACCGGATCAGCGCTGTGACCCCGGCGGGGAGATACTCCACCTTCACCGAACTACCCAGCACCTTGTCGAGGCTGCGCTCGATGAGGATGGAGCCGAAGCCGCGCCGCTTTGGCTCGCGCACCGGCGGCCCACCAACCTCGGTCCAGGTGAGATGAAGAACGGTGTCGCCGTCTTCGACGACGTTTCGCGCCGTCAATACCACCTTGCCTTTCGGCACCGACAGCGATCCGTATTTCACGGCGTTGGTTGCAAGCTCGTGCAGGACCAGCCCGAGGCCGACGGCCTGGTCGGGACCAAGCGACACTTCGTCCTTGTGCAGTTCGATCTGGTCCGCATAGGCGCTCACATGCGGCAGCAGTTGCTTGGCGATCAGGTCGGCAAGCCGGATGGTGCCCCACTCGTGATCAGAGAGCAGACCATGCGCCTCGGAGATCGCCTGCAAGCGGCCGGCAAACGCGGTCATGAATTCGGCCGGGTCGCTCGTCTGGCGAAGCGTCTGGCGCGCAAGCGATTGCAGCATGGCCAGTGTGTTCTTGACCCGATGATTGAGCTCCTTGAGCAGGAGCCGAGTGCGCTGCGCCGAAGCCTGCTGGTCGGTGACATCGATCGTCACGCCGATGAACGTAAGCGGATTGCCCTTGCCGTCACGGTCGTGCACGCGGCCGCGGCCAAGCAGCCAGCGGCCGGTATCGCCAATGCGGAACATGCCGTCATATTCATCGTCAGCCTTCATCGCCTGGCGAAGCTTGGCGAAAGTCGCGCCGCGGTCGTCGACGTGGATCGCGCCGAAGATGTCCCGGACGCCAACCGAACGCTCGGCCGAAAGTCCGAACATACGTTTCAATGCGCTGTTGCCGGCGATCGCACCTGAGCGGATATCCCAAAGCCAGCTGCCGATGTTGGCCGCTTCGAGCGCCATCGCGTGCCGCTGCTCCTCGCGCGACAACGCCGCCTCCTTTAGAGCGCGCCGACGGGCTTCGTCCTTGACCTTGAAGAGCGAGGCTGCGAGCGCGGCAAGCCGGCATAATTGGTGGATGAGCGGTTGCGACACCTCAGCGCGCGGCTTGTCGTCGAACACACAAACCGTGCCCACTGCCTGCCCGTCGAGCACGATCGGCGCACCGGCATAGAAGCGCAGAAATGGCGGCCCCTTGACCTGTCGGTGGCGCGCGAACCGCGGATCGGTCGAAGCGTCGAGCACGACGAGGCTGGCGTCGGCCGCCGCCGTCACATGCGGGCAAAACGCCTCTTCGGAGGGAGCACGGGTCTCGTCGGTACCGACGGCCGCCTTGAACCACTGCCATTCGCGGTCGATCAGCGTCACCAGTGCGATCTGAGCGTCGAAAAGCCCGGCAGCAATTTCGACGATCCCGTCGAAATCCCGATCCGGGATGGCCATGTCGGGGACGGTCGCATGCAGAACGCCAAGACGCTCGGGCGCGTCGAGCAGCTTCGTCACGGGCGGGTCCGTTTTCTCTGTCCTCACGTGCATACGGTCTCAATTCTCAATCTGAACGAGATGAGGAAGCCCTGGCGATCCACCCGCATCCCGCTCGATTCTGGAGCGTCTCGCCCCAAAATCGTCATCACTGCGCATTCGTCAGTCGATGCCAGCCGTCACGGCGTGTCCCCCTTGGGCTCAAGCCGCCAGTGAAAGCAGGACACCGCCACTTTTGCAACGGTGTCCTGCCCGAAATTCTTCCCTCAGGAGATGAAGGCCCGCGACGTGATCGGAGCCGAGGTTTCATCCGGCCCGTAGTCGTTTTCACCCTTCACCTGCAGGATATCCTGCAGCCGCTGACGCGCGCGGTTGACCCGGCTCTTGATCGTGCCAAGGGCACAGCCGCAGATCGTCGCCGCCTCCTCGTAGGAGAAGCCGGAAGCTCCGACCAGGATGATCGCTTCGCGCTGGTCCGGCGGCAGCATCTCGAGCGCGCGCCGGAAATCCTGCAGGTCGAGCGAGCCGTATTGCTCGGGATGATGGGCCAGCGACTCGGTGAAGTGACCGTCGGTGTCCTGCACCTCGCGCCCGCGCTTGCGCATCTGGCTGTAGAGCTCGTTGCGCAGGATCGTGAAGAGCCAGGCCTTCATATTGGTGCCCATCTCGAAATGGTCCTGCTTCGCCCAGGCCTTCATGATCGTGTCCTGCACCAGATCGTCGGCACGGTCGTGGCGACCGATCAACGACATGGCGAAGGCACGCAGGCTCGGCAAGGCGGCAAGCATCTCTCGCTTGAAATCATTTTTTTCGGACGACATTCTGGCACTTACTCCCTGCCCTGCAGCGCCGATTGCTGCTCGGCTGCGTCGAGCTTTTCCAGAAGATCGAGAAAACGCGCGGGTATCGCCTCTTCCTGCACGGACTGATAAAGCGCTTTCAGCTTTGCTGCGATCTGCGCATTTGGGTCTTCTGTCCGTAAGGTCGTGCCGGTAGTCCGCCCTGCCCCTGTTTTATATTTCATTGTCAAACTGTCGCCTTCGAGTGTCCATAGCCGCCATAACGCAGCAGAAAATTGAAATGTTCCCTCGCGGAACCTTTTTTTACGTCCGGCGTTCTCGCAACGTCACCGTAGAAAGATACCCGAGGGAGTTCCCCTATGACATTGTCCACGCGGATAGCACCGCTTCTGCCGTATCTGCGCCGCTATTCGCGCGCGCTGACCGGCTCGCAGACATCAGGCGACGCCTATGTCGCTGCCGTTCTCGAAGCGCTGATCGCCGACACGTCGATTTTCCCGGAAGCGAGCAATGATCGCGTTGGCCTGTTCCGGCTCTTCACCTCACTTTTCGGTTCCTCGTCCGTGCTTGTGCCGGAACCGATCTCGCCTTTTGCCTGGGAACAGCGCGCATCGATCAATCTCGCAACCGTTTCGCCCCTTGCCCGCCAGGCCTTCCTGCTGGTCTCGGTCGAAGGTTTCCGTCCCGAGGAGGCCGCCGAGGTTCTCGACGTGTCCACCGATAAGGTCGGCAGCCTGCTCGACCGCGCCTCGCAGGAAATCTCGCGCCAGGTCGCGACCGATATCATGATCATCGAGGACGAACCGCTGATCGCCATCGATATCGAACAGATGGTCGAAAGCCTCGGCCATCGGGTCACCGGCATCGCCCGGACGCGCGACGAAGCGATCGCCCTCTACAAGAGGACGCGGCCAAGCATGGTGCTTGCCGATATCCAGCTCGCCGACGGCAGCTCAGGCATCGACGCGGTCAACGACATCCTGAAGACGAGCGCCATTCCGGTGATCTTCATCACCGCTTTCCCGGAACGGCTCCTGACCGGCGAGCGGCCGGAACCGACCTTCCTGGTCACCAAGCCGTTCAACCCGGATATGGTCAAGGCACTGATCAGTCAGGCGTTGTTCTTCAACGAATCGACCAAGGCGGCGGCCTGAGTGCAACCTGCATGTTCCCTTTGATCGCAGCCGGTTAAAGGCAAGAACATGCAGGTCATTCAAAGGGCTACAGCGTCGCGCGTCACACAGGGCCGCGACGCCGTAGTCCATTTTACCGTTTCGTCGAAGCGGCGAATGGCCGGTTTTCCCGAAATCAGCCGTTCCTGATATTTGCGCCACTTCCCGATATTCGCGCGGAGGCACACTCGCCGGCGCGACTTCATGTCAGCCGGCCTCACCCCGCCGTTTCACATTTCCCGCAGCATCTCTTTGGCTTACCCCGGAAACACGACAGCCAGTGCCGAGGGAAGGCACTGGCTGGTATGTGCAACTCACTCGGGGAGTGTGAGTTGTAGGCCGGCGGTCTGCCTCCGGCGCGGCATTGGGGGCTATGCGCGCCACCGTCCGGTCGCAAACAGAATGCGCGACGGGGCAAAAGGTTCCAAGCACCCGCCCTGACCGTTTCGGCCTACCGCTTCACTGCATCCTGTCGAGTTCGTCACGATGGCGGTAGAGCGCCAGGAAGCGGCGGTAATCGCGGTCATAGGTGCCGCGAGCACTTGCGTTCGGCAGGCGCTCGTGCCCCTCCGACGCCATTTCCGCCCCTGCGGCGGCGAGATCCCGGTGGATGCCGCCGGCAACCGCAGCTGCCATCGCCGTACCGAGCAGCACCGCGTCCGGTGCCTGCGGCGCAACCACGCGGCAGCCGGTCACATCGCAGTAGAGCTCCATCAGAAGCGCGTTGCGCACGTGGCCGCCGGTGACGTGCAGCGTGTCGAGCTGGTAGCCGACCTCGCGCATCATCTCCAGGATGTGACGGATGCCGAGCGCGATCGCGACGCAGGTGCGCCAATAGAGACGGCAGAGCGCATCGAAGGAGGAATCGAGCGGCAAGCCGCTGATAACCCCGAGCCCATGCGGGTCGGCGAGCGGAGAGCGGTTGCCGTGGAAATCGGGAAGCACATGCAGGCGATCGGCAAAAGCGGCGCCCTGCTCGGCGCGCAGTTCCTGCACCCGGGCGATGATCCAGCCGTGGGTCTCTGCCGTCGGTTCAATGCCGCCGCCATGCAGCCGCACGATATGGTCGAGCAGCGCACCTGTCGCCGATTGCCCGCCCTCGATCAGCCAGGCGCCCGGAAGAACCGCTTCGTAATAGGGGCCCCACATGCCGAAGCCCGGCTTCATATCCTTGGAAAAGGCGACAATGCAGCTCGATGTACCGGCGATCAACGCGAGTTGTTTTTCGAGCTTCTCCGGCTTCCCGATAAACTCGCCGACGACGCCGAGCGCACCGGCATAGGCGTCGATCAGACCCGGCGCCACCTGGCAGGCTTCGTCGAGCCCAAGCTCTGCGGCGGCCGCAGCGCTCAAATGACCGATCGAGCTTCCGATCGGCAGCGTTTCTTCCGGTAGTCCGCCGCGTTCGATGAGATCTTCAAGCCCGATCTTTTCGAGATAGTCCGGCTGCCAGCCGCGCTTCTCATGCGCCAGATAATTCCACTTCGCTGTCAGCGTGCAGCGCGAGCGAGCAGCGCTTCCCGTCGCTCGCCAGGAAAGATAGTCGGCCAGGTCGAAGAAGAAACCCGCCTTCTGCCATTGTTGCGGCAGGTTGCGCTTCAGCCACATCAGCTTCGGCATTTCCATTTCCGGCGACATGACGCGGCCGGAGAAGTCGAGCACCGGATGGCCGGTCGCCGTACAGAAATCTGCCTCGGCGAGCGCCCGATGGTCGAGCCAGACGATCGTGTCCCAGCGCGCCTCGCCCTTGCGGTTGACGGATAGCGGCTCGCCTTCGCTGTCGCGCACCACCAACGAGCAGGTGGCGTCGAAGCCGATCGCGGCAACGCTTTCAGCGGCGATCCCGGCCTTGTCCTTGGCCGCCTTGACCGCGCCGCAGACGGCGCGCCAGATATCCTCAGAATCATGTTCGGCGTGGTTTTCTTCCGGCCGGTTCATGGCAATCGGCAGGTCGGCACGCGCAAGCAGCGTGCCCTTCCGGTCAAAGATACCGGCGCGCGCACTGCCGGTGCCGACATCGACCGCAACGACGAATTCACGCATCAATGAAAGTCCCGCCCCTCTTGTCCCTGCTATCGGCGGACAAACTGTAACAATTCGCCCATGTCGTCAAACAGCACGTCGGGACCGAGATTCGCGAGACTTTGGCGGTGCCTGTCGGATCGGGCATGGCTGCCGCCGGCAAAGGCGAAGACCCGCATGCCCGCCGCCTTCGCCGCTTCGATACCCGCCGGACTGTCCTCGACGACGACGCAATCCCTGGGCGCGAAACCCATTACGCGGCTCGCATGCAGGAAGAGATCAGGCGCCGGCTTGCCGTGTTTCACCATGGTGGCGGAGAAGATATTGGGCTCGAAGAGGTCAATGAGCCCGGTGACGGTCAGCGACAGGCGGATGCGTTCCGGCTGGCTGGACGAGGCGACGCAGCACGCGCCCTCGAGCCCTTCGACCGCTTCGCGAATTCCTGCAATCGGCTGCAATTCGGTGCGGAAGCGCTGATAAAGACGAAGGCGCATGCCCTCGAGGAAGGCATCGTCGGTGGCGAGGCCATATTCGTCGTGGAGGATCGCCGACATGCTTTTCAGGCTGCGCCCGAGAAATCGTTCCGTCGCCTCCTCGGCGGTCATCGGAACGCCGGCGGCCGAGAGCACGTCCACCAGCACTTCCAGCGAGATCGGCTCGCTATCGACAAGCACGCCGTCGCAATCGAAAATCACCAGCCTGGACGCTGTGTCCGCCATCGCACCCTACCCCTTACAGCTACGCGCGATATAAGGCGCCAAGGTCGCTGTAACGCTTTGAATTGGCGCATAATCTCGTCCCTGGTTCGATGTGATCCAGGGAATTATGCGGTGAGCTTGTCGTCCAGATAAAGCTGGAGCGTAGCGCGCGTACCCCTTTCCCAGAGGGTTTTCAATGCATGGCTGAAACGGCGGCGGAAGAGATCGGAGCGCGCGACATCGCCGAAGATATCGCCGAACTCCAGGAAGGCCACCGGATCGTTCTTGGCAGCAAGCGCCGCCTTGTTCAGCCGGTCGGCGCTCTGGTCGTTGAAGACGATCGCCTTGCCGCTGTCGGACGTGCCGGCGAAGTAGCGGCACCACAGTGCCGAAACCAGCGACAGACCGACGACATCTTCGCCGCGCGCTAGGCGATCGGCCGTCGACGGCAGGATGAATTTCGGCTGGCGGTTGGAACCGTCCTGCGCCAGACGCGGGATCGTGTCACCGATCTTCGGATTGGCAAAGCGCGTCTCGATCAGCTTGTAGTAATCGCCGAGATCGGTGTTCGGCACGGGCGGAATGACCGGAATGATCTCGTCATGTTCAAGCTTGGCAAGAAAGGCACGGATCAGCGGCTCTTCCATCGCCTCATGCACGAAATGAATGTCGAGCAGAGCCGCCGGATAGGCGATCGCCGCATGGCCGCCGTTGAGGATGCGGATCTTCATGTGTTCGTACGGCGCGACGTCGGGCACGAACTGGACGCCGACCTTCTCCAGCGCCGGACGGCCGAGCGGGAAATGGTCTTCAAGCACCCATTGCTTGAATTCCTCGCAGAACACCGGCCAGGCGTCCTCTATGCCGTAATCGTCGGCGACAATGCCGATTTGACGTGTGCCGGTTGCCGGCGTGATCCGGTCCACCATGCCGTTCGGGAAAGCGACATTGGCATCGATCCAGTCAGCGAAATCAGCATCGACGAGCCGAGCAAGGCCGGAAACAGCGGCATGCGTGACCTCGCCATTGCCGGGAATGTTGTCGCAGGACATCACGGTGAAGGGCGGAACGTTCTTGTCGCGGCGCGCTTTCAGGCCGGCGACGATCAGTCCGAACACGGTCTTCGGAGCAGCCGGGTTCTGCGCGTCGGCGACGATTGCCGGATGGGTCGGGTTGAATACACCCGACGCCGGATCGATGAAATAACCGCCTTCGGTGATCGTCAGCGACACGATGCGGATCGCCGGATCGGTCAGCCTCGCGATGATCGCCGGGATGTCGCCTGGTTCCAGGTAGTCGATCATCGCGCCGGTGATATGGGCGCCGGTGCGGTTGTTGTCCTGCTCGACGACCGTCGTCAGGAAATCCTGCGCCGCGAGTTTCGCCCGCATCGTTGCATCGGAGGCAAGTACGCCGGCACCGATGATGGCCCAATCCCGGTCGTGGCCGGCATTGAAGAGATCGTCGAGATAGACGGCCTGGTGCGCCCTATGGAAGTTGCCGACGCCAAAATGCACGATCCCCGCCGTCAATTGCGACCGGTCGTAGTTCGGCACGCCGGCCTTGGCCTTGATCGTGTCGAGGGCGGCAAGTGAGAGTTTGGTCGTCATGATCCCGTATCCTTTCGAGGCTTCACCGGCTGCGCAGGCTCAGCTCATCCAGTTGCCGCCGTCGACGTTGTAGGTCTGCGAGACGACGTAGTCGCTCTCGGCTGAGGCGAGGAAGATCGCCATTCCGGTCAGGTCCTCGGCCGTTCCCATGCGCCCATAGGGCACCTCCGCGCCAACCAGCTTCTTCTTTTCGCCGAGCGGGCGGTTTTCGTATTTGGCAAACAGCGCGTCGACGCCGTCCCAGTGCTCGCCGTCGACCACACCGGGCGCGATCGCGTTGACGTTGATGCCGTGCTTGATGAGGTTGAGGCCGGCCGACTGGGTAAGGCTGATGACCGCCGCCTTGGTGGCGCAATAGATCGCGACCAACGCTTCACCGCGGCGGCCCGCCTGGCTCGCCATGTTGATGATCTTGCCGCCCCTGCCCTGGGCGATCATCTGCTTTGCGGCCGCCTGCAGCGCGAACAGCGTGCCGGCAACATTGATCGAAAACAGCCGGTCATAGCTTTCGCGGGTGATTTCGACGATCGGCGCAAGGTCGAAGAGTGCTGCATTGTTGACGAGGATATCGAGGCCGCCCGCTTGCCTGACGACCGCTGCGATCGCAGCATCGATCGATGCCTGCTGCGTCACGTCCATCTCGACCGCGTAGGCGCCGGCACCGATCTCGGAGGCCGTCTGCCGTGCCCGTTCGATATTGATGTCGGCGATCGCGACCGTGGCGCCTTCGCGGATATAAGCCTCCGCGAAGGCACGGCCGATCCCCCGCGCAGACCCGGTGATCAGCGCGCTTTTACCTTCGAGCCTTCTCATCGCACTGCCAACCCCTTGTCGTCGAACCTGTGGACGCGCTGTGGGTCCGGCGTCAGGAACACGCGATCGCCGTGGGTGACGGCAAAGTCGCCGCTGACGCGCGCCGTCACCGTGCCGATGCCGTCGTCGACATTGACGTGCAGGAAGGTGTCGGAGCCGAGGTGTTCGGCGACGCCGACCGTGCCCTGCCAGCTGCCACTATCTTTGGAGAGCGCCAGATGCTCGGGGCGGATGCCCATCGTATGCGCCTGATAGGCAGAAGCCGCAGGACCAGTGACGATATTCATGCGCGGCGAACCGATGAAGCCCGCGACGAACAGATTGTCCGGCTTGTGGTAGAGGTCGAGCGGCGAGCCGACCTGCTCGATGCGCCCACGATTGAGCACCACGATCTTGTCGGCCATGGTCATGGCCTCCACCTGATCGTGGGTGACGTAAATCATCGTCGTCTTCAGGTCCTGGTGCAGCTGGCTGATCTCCAGCCGCATGTTGACGCGAAGCGCTGCATCGAGGTTCGACAGCGGCTCGTCGAACAGGAAGGCCTTCGGCTGGCGCACGATCGCCCGGCCGATCGCGACGCGCTGGCGCTGACCGC
This sequence comes from Ensifer sp. Root278, assembly GCF_001429285.1. Classification (GTDB taxonomy): domain Bacteria; phylum Pseudomonadota; class Alphaproteobacteria; order Rhizobiales; family Rhizobiaceae; genus Ensifer. The sequence continues at coordinate 104,296 of NZ_LMJJ01000005.1, read as the reverse complement.
CGGAAAGCTGCCGCGGCTTGCGGTCGAGATAATCGGTAAGGTTCAGCACGCGCGCCGCATCCGACACCTTCTTGTCGATGACGGCCTTGTCCTCGCCCGCCATCTTCAGCGGAAAGGCGATGTTCGAGCGCACGCTCATGTGCGGATAGAGCGCGTAGGACTGGAACACCATCGACAGGCCGCGCTGTGCCGGCGGCAGTTCGGTGGCGTTCTTGCCATCGATGACGATGTCGCCGTCGCTGACATCTTCCAGGCCGGCGATCAGCCTGAGCAGCGTCGACTTTCCGCAACCGGACGGGCCGACGAAGACGACGAACTCGCCATTGTTGATGTCGAGGTCGATCGAGGGGATGACGGCATGGGCGCCGAAGACCTTCGAAACCTTGCTGAGTGTAATGCTTCCCATTGTCGTATCCCTTATTTGACCGCGCCGAAGGTGAGGCCGCGTACGAGCTGTTTCTGCGAGAACCAGCCGAGTATGAGGATGGGGGCGATCGCCATGGTCGAGGCGGCCGAGAGCTTGGCGTAGAACAGGCCTTCGGGGCTCGAATAGGAGGCGATGAAGGCAGTCAGCGGCGCGGCTTTCGCGGCACTGAGGTTCAGCGTCCAGAACGCCTCGTTCCAGGCGAGGATGATGTTGAGCAGAAGCGTCGAGGCGATGCCGGGGATCGCCATCGGCGTCAGCACATAGATGATCTCCTTGGAGAGCGAGGCGCCGTCCATGCGGGCGGCCTCCAGGATTTCGCCGGGGATCTCCTTAAAGTAGGTGTAGAGCATCCAGATGATGATCGGCAGGTTGATCAGCGTCAGCACAATGACGAGGCCGGTACGGGTGTCGAGCAGGCCGGTGTTGCGGAACATCAGATACATCGGCACCAGCACGCCGACCGACGGCATCATCTTGGTGGAGAGCATCCACATCAGGACGTCCTTGGTGCGCTTGGTCGGCGAGAACGCCATCGCCCAGGCGGACGGAATGGCGATGATCAGGCCGATCAGCGTCGAGCCGAAGGAGACGACGACCGAGTTCATGAAGTGCAGGAAGTAATTCGATCGGCTCTGCACCTCGTGATAGTTCTCCGTCGTCCAGTCGAAGAAGAACAGGGACGGCGGCGAGGCGATCGCCTCGGCCTCGGTCTTGAAGCTCGTCAGGAACGTCCAGAGGATCGGGAAGAAGATCAGGATGCCGATCGTCCAGGCGACGACGGTAACGACGATCTTTCTTTGGGTGGAGACATTGCGTGCCATGGTTCTCAAGCCTCCAGCGTCTTGCCGATCATGCGCATCAGGAAGAATGCGACGATGTTGGCGAGGATGACGGCGATGATGCCGCCGGCGGATGCGCCGCCCACGTCGAACTGCAGCAGGGCCTGCGCATAGACGAGGAAGGTGAGGTTCGTGCTCTGCGTACCCGGCCCGCCATTGGTCGTCACCAGGATCTCGGCGAAGACCGAGAGCAGGAAGATCGTCTGGATCAGGATCACCACGGTGATGGCGCGCGAGAGATGCGGCAGCACCAGATAGATGAAGCGGCTCCAGGCGCCGGCGCCGTCCATCTGTGCGGCTTCCTTCTGCTCTTCATCGAGCGACTGCAGGGCCGTCAGAAGGATCAGCGTCGCAAAGGGCAGCCATTGCCAGGCGACGATCAGGATCACCGACATCAGCGGTGCATTGGCGAGAAAGTCGAAGGGCTGCAGCCCGAAGAGCTTGGCCACCCAGGCGAAGAGCCCGTTGACCGGATTCATGAACATGTTCTTCCAGACGAGTGCGGCGACCGTCGGCATGATCAGGAACGGCGCGATCACCAGGATGCGCACGATCCCCTGCCCGAACATCGGCTGGTCGAGCAACAGCGCCAGTGCGATGCCGCCGACGACGGTGATGAACAGCACACCGAGCACGATCGCGAGCGTGTTGAAGATCGCCTGGAAGAAGGCGGGATCGGTGAGGAAGTAGCTGTAGTTCGAAAAGCCGGCGAACTCCTCCATCCCCGGCATCAACAGATTGTAGCGCAGGAACGAGAAGTAGATGGTCATGGCCAGCGGAACGATCATCCAGGCCAGAAGCAGAAGCACCGAAGGCGCGATCATCAGCCGCGCGGCGGAGCGGGTGTGCAAGGTCGCCATGGCGTCCCCCCAATGAAGGAATTCAATGCTGTTTCGAGATCGGGCCGGGCCGGCGCGTTTGTCCGCACGAGCCCAGTGGCCGCCTCCGGGAATTACCGGGGCGCCAGCCATTTGCGGCCGGCACCCCGGGCCCTTGGGAGCGCTATTTGATGTAACCGGCCTTGGTCATTTCGCGTTCGGTCAGCTTCTGGGCGCTGGCAAGCGCATCGTCGACGCTCATCTGACCGGCAAGGGCCGCCGAGAACTGCTGGCCGACCGCCGTGCCGAGACCCTGGAATTCAGGGATCGCCACGAACTGCACGCCGACATAGGGCACCGGCTTGACGGCCGGGTTCTTCGGATCGGCCGCGTTGATCGAGTCGAGCGTCATCTTCGCGAACGGCGCCGCCTTCTGGTACTCGGGGTTGGCGTAGAGCGAGGTTCGCGTGCCCGGAGGTACGTTCGCCCAGCCTTCCTTGTCAGCCACGAGCTTCAGATAGTCCTTGCCGGTTGCCCAGGCGATGAACTTCTCGGCCGAAGCGACCTTCTGCGAGCCGGCGGGGATCGCGAGGTTCCAGGCCCAGAGCCAGTTGCCGCGCTTGCCGAGGCCGGTGTCCGGAGCGAGCGCGAAGCCGACCTTGTCGGCAACGGTCGATTCCTTCGGGTTGGTGACGAAGGAGGCCGCAACCGTCGCATCGATCCACATGCCGCACTTGCCGGTCTGGAACAGCGACAGGTTTTCGTTGAAGCCGTTCGAGGAAGCGCCGGGCGGTCCGGCGTCGTTCATCAGCTTGACGTAGAAGTCGAGTGCGTTCTTCCATTCCGGCTGATCGAACTGCGGCTTCCAGTTCTCGTCGAACCAGCGGGCGCCGAAGGCGTTCGCGGTCGCCGTCAGGAAGGCCATGTTCTCGCCCCAGCCGGCCTTGCCGCGCAGGCAGATGCCGTAGAGTTCATTGTTCTTGTCGGTGATCTTGCGCGCCGCGTCGGCAATGAAGTCCCAGGTCGGCGCGTCGGGCATGGTGAGCCCCGCCTTCTCGAACAGGTCCTTGCGGTACATCACCATCGAGCTTTCGCCGTAGAACGGCGCAGCATAGAGCTTGCCGTCGATGGTCAGGCCGGAGCGGATCGCCGGCAGGAGGTCGTCGACGTCGTAGTCGGCGCCGAGATTGTCGAGCGGCAGCAGCCAGCCCTGCTTCGCCCAGATCGGCACTTCATAGGTGCCGATCGTCATGATGTCGTACTGGCCGCCCTTGGTGGCGATGTCGGTCGTCACGCGCTGGCGCAGCACGTTTTCCTCGAGCGTCACCCACTCGAGTTGAATGTCCGGATTCTTGGACGTGAAATCCTCCGTCAGCTTCTGCATCCGGATCATGTCGCCGTTGTTCACGGTCGCGATCGTCAGGGTTTCTGCTTGGGCCAGACCCGACAGCGCGACTGCCGAGCACGTGCCCAGCAGGAAAGTTCTCAAGTTCATCGACTTCCTCCCAGAAGAATTGAGCATTTGCCTCGCTCATGGGCAATTACTCACTTCTCGTGACAAATTGTCAATGCGCAATCGTTGCTGCGCCGCACACAGAAACATTAGAAGATTGTTTTGATTGCCGATTTTTTCTTTACGCAAGTGCGAAAGGCCGGCGCTGGGCCGGCCTTTTTAACGGACGCGCTCTTTGCGATCAGGCGTTGAGCAGATAGCGCGCCGTCGCCTCATCGGTGATAAGACCGTTGATGATTCCACCCTTCACGGCCGCCCACAGCGCTTCGTACTTGCGCCGCCCCTTGGCAAGGCCGATCACCGACGCCTTGTCCCGCGAGGGAAGCGGCACCGAAGCGACGCGTTCGTTGAAGCTGCCGGAGAGCAATACGCCGTCATGGTCGAACATCCAGCCGCAGATTTCGCCGGCCGCGCCAGCTCTGGTAAGACCGGCCATCTCGTCCTGCGCCAGGAACCCGTCCTGGCAAAGCGGCGCGTCCGGGCCGAGTTCGCCGACGCCGACGAAGGCGACATTGGCTTCTGCGCCGAGCTTCAGGGCCACCTGAACCAGGCTCTGGCTGTGCAGCACTTCCCTCTCCTCCGGCGAGGCGGCGAGCACGGGCAGCGGCATCGGAAAATGCCGCGCCTTGACCGCATCGGCCATGCTGAAGATGACGTTGTAATAGGCGGCCGAGCCGTCGAGGCCGATATTGCCGGTGAGCGAAACGATGCGGTGCTGCGGACATTCCATCGGCGGCAGCTGGTCGACCGCCGCCTTCAGCGTGCGTCCGGTACCGATCGCCAACACCTGCGGCTCCGGCAACTTCAGCCAGCGCTCGATTTCGGCAGCACCCGCCTCGGCAATGCCGACGGTCGTCGAGGTCGACCCCGGATCGCTCGGCACGACCTCCACATGCTTCAGCCCGTATCTGTCGCGCAGGCCCGCCGCCGCCTCCAGACATGCGGCGATCGGATGGTCGAGCCGAACCTTGATCAGCCGCTCGGACATGGCGAGAGAAACGAGCCGCTGCGCCGATTGGCGCGAAATCCCCATGACGGTCGCGATCTCGTCCTGGGTGCGGCCGGCGACATAGTATAGCCAGCCCGCCCGGGCGGCATCATCAAGCCTGTTGTTCGCCTCGCCCCTGCGCGCCATGCCTGTTCTCCGTTCCCCCGAATGACGATGATTTTGGGTCGAACTCCCCAAAGACATCGTGATCGATTCTCTTAAGTTAGAGCGGGGAGCGGCCGAAAAACCGCAAACACCATTCCTCATCCCGCTCTAATTTGCTGCCACTATTTGTCCTGTCCTGTCAAACATCGGCCAAGAACAATGGCTTGGCGCGCCGGCAGAAAAGCCCGGGATCACAAGGCTTTCCGGTGATTTCGACCGCAAACTTTTACCGTTTGATAAAAAAATAAAGCGTGTTACCGTTCCATCATCCTGAGAAAACATTGGGAGCCAAAAATGGGAACGACACAATCTGGGATCCTCGGCGGCCGCCTGCCGCTCGGGGAGTACGAGAGCAATTTCTCCGACCTCCATCCGCCGCTCGACAAGCACGAGGCCCTCGTCGCTTCCGACCGCTGTTATTTCTGTCATGACGCGCCGTGCATGACAGCCTGTCCCACCTCCATCGATATCCCGCTGTTCATTCGGCAGATATCGACTGGAAACCCGATCGGATCGGCCAAGACGATCTTCGACCAGAACATCCTGGGCGGCATGTGCGCCCGCGTCTGTCCCACCGAAACGCTCTGCGAACAGGCCTGCGTTCGCAACACCGCCGAGGAGCGCCCGGTCGAGATCGGCCGCCTGCAGCGCTATGCGACCGACGTGGCGATGAAGGAGAACAAGCAGTTCTACACCCGCGCCGCTTCCTCCGGCCGTAAGGTCGCCGTCGTCGGCGCCGGACCGGCGGGACTGGCGGCGGCCCATCGGCTCGCCGTCAAGGGCCACGACGTCGTGATCTACGACGCCCGTCCGAAGTCGGGCGGCCTCAACGAATACGGCATCGCCGCCTACAAGTCGGTCGACGACTTCGCCCAAAAGGAAGTCGACTACGTGCTGTCGATCGGCGGCATCGAGGTTCGCAACGGCCAGGCACTCGGCCGGGAGTTCAGTCTTGCCGAGCTCTCCGAGCAGTATGATGCCGTCTTCCTCGGTCTCGGCCTCGTCGGCGTCAATGCCCTGCGCATGGAAGGCGAAAACGCCGAGGGCGTCGAAGATGCCGTCGACTTCATCGCAGCGCTGCGTCAGTCGAAGACGAAGGCCGACATCCCCGTCGGGCGCCGTGTCGTCGTCCTCGGCGGCGGCATGACCGCGATCGACGCCGCCGTCCAGGCAAAGCTGCTCGGCGCCGAAGAGGTAACGATCTGTTATCGCCGCGGCAAGGAGCACATGAACGCCTCCGAGTTCGAGCAGGATCTCGCCACCTCCAAGGGCGTCACCATCCGCCATTGGCTGCAGCCGAAGCGCATTGCCGAAAAGGACGGCAAGGTCGCAGGCATCGAGCTGGAATACACCACGCTTGAAGACGGAAAGCTGACGGCGACCGGCGAAACGGGTATCATTGCCGCCGATCAGATCTTCAAGGCAATCGGCCAGAGCTTCCTCGGAAGCGGCCTTGGCGCCCTGCAGCTTGAAGGCGGCCGTATCGTCACCGATGCCGAAGGGCGAACCTCGATCGACAACGTCTGGGCCGGTGGCGACTGCGTGCTCGGCGGCGAAGACCTCACCGTCTCGGCCGTCGCCATGGGCCGCGATGCGGCTGAATCGATCAACCAGGCCCTCGCCGCGGCAGCGCCGCATGCGAGCGCAGTTGCCTAAAGGATCGGGAGGAGAAACCAATGGCTGATCTTCGCAATAACTTCGTCGGCATCAAATCCCCGAACCCGTTCTGGCTGGCATCCGCCCCGCCGACGGACAAGGCCTATAACGTCGAGCGCGCCTTCAAGGCGGGCTGGGGCGGCGTCGTCTGGAAAACGCTCGGCGAAGAAGGACCGCCGGTCGTCAACGTCAACGGACCGCGCTACGGCGCGATCTGGGGTGCCGACCGCCGGCTGCTGGGCTTCAACAATATCGAGCTCATCACCGACCGCGACCTTTATGTGAACCTGCGCGAAATGAAGCAGGTCAAGATGAACTGGCCGGACCGGGCCCTGATCGCCTCGATCATGGTGCCCTGCGAGGAAGAGGCGTGGAAGGCGATCCTGCCGTTGGTGGAAGAAACCGGCGCCGACGGCATCGAGCTCAACTTCGGCTGTCCGCACGGCATGTCCGAGCGCGGTATGGGCGCTGCGGTCGGCCAGGTGCCGGAATATATCGAGATGGTCGTGCGCTGGTGCAAGCAGTACACGCGCATGCCTGTCATCACCAAGCTGACGCCGAATATCACCGACATCCGCAAGCCTGCCCGCGCCGCCAAGGCCGGCGGCACCGACGCCGTGTCGCTGATCAACACGATCAACTCGATCGTGTCAGTCGATCTCGACAACTTCGCCCCGAACCCGACGGTCGGCGGCAAGGGCACTCATGGCGGCTATTGCGGCCCGGCGGTCAAGCCGATCGCACTCAACATGGTCGCCGAAATCGCCCGCGATCCCGAAACCTATGGCCTGCCGATCTCCGGCATCGGTGGCATAACCACCTGGCGCGACGCGGCCGAATTCCTGGTGCTTGGCGCCGGCAACGTGCAGGTCTGCACCGCGGCGATGACCTACGGCTTCAAGATTGTCCAGGAAATGATCTCCGGCCTTTCCGACTGGATGGATGCCAAGGGTCACCGCGACCTCGACGACATCACCGGCCGCGCCGTGCCGAATGTCACTGACTGGCAGTACCTCAACCTCAACTATATCGCCAAGGCCAAGATCGATCAGGATTCCTGCATCAAGTGCGGCCGCTGTCACATCGTCTGCGAGGACACCTCGCACCAGGCGATCACCCAGTTCGTCAACGGCGTGCGCCACTTCGAGGTAATGGAAGACGAGTGCGTCGGCTGCAACCTCTGCGTCAGCGTCTGTCCGGTCGAGAACTGCATCACCATGGAAGAACTGCCGGCCGGCACGATCGACCAGCGCACCGGCAAGCCGGTCGACCCGAACTACGCCAACTGGACGACGCACCCGAACAATCCGATGGCCCGCGAGGCCGCGGAGTAAGGGCGGCCAAGCGGGTTCGCCCGCGATCGCATCGCGCAAAGCCGCCGGAAAACCCATCCGGCGGCTTTGTCTTTCAACCCTGGAATTCGACGACGACTTTGCCGAACGGCCCGCGATCGAGATGCGCCAGCGCCTCGGGCAACTCTGCGAACCGGTAGCGGGCATCGATGACCGGCCTGATCCCGGTCCGGTCGATGGCGCCGACCAGATCTTCCAGCGCCCGGCGATGGCCGACGCCGATGCCCTGGATGACCGGCGACTTCAACAGCACAAATGGCGCCGGCGCCGAGATCTCGCCGCCTTCGAGCACGCCGATGACAGAGATCCGCCCCTGCATGGCCACCGCCTGCAGCGATTTGCCGAGATTGGCGCCGCCGGCAAGCTCGAGGATATGGTCCGCGCCATGATCGCCGGTAATCGCGAGAACACGCTCCGCCCAGTCTTCCGACAGCCGGTTTACGCCATGATCGGCTCCAAGCGCACGCGCACGTTCGAGCTTTTCCTGACTGGCTGATGTCACGATCACTTCGGCCCCGTGCGCCTTGGCGATCTGCAGCCCGAACAGGGAAACACCGCCGGTGCCCTGCACGACGACGCGGTCGCCGGCTTTCGGATGTCCCCTCTCGACCAGAGCGAACCAGGCGGTCAGACCGGCGCAGGGCAAGGTACTCGCCTCGCCATCGTCGAGGCTCTCAGGTGCCTTCACGAACCAGCCTTCTGGGAAGGCGACATATTCGGAGGCAACACCCGGGTTGAGGCCCCCAAGCGCAAACGACGTCGGATGACGGGCGGTCCCCGGCTTCTGACCATCAATCCAGGTCGGATCGAAGACGGAAATCACACGATCGCCCGGCTTAAACCGCGTGACGCCGCGGCCGACCGCTTCGACCACGCCGGCCATGTCGGAACCCGGCACGAAAGGGAAGGCAAGCGGCATACCCATGCCGTTTTCCAGCACCAGCTTGTCGCGGAAATTGAGCGACACGGCGGTCGTGCGAACGAGCACCTCGCCCGCACCCGGCTCAGGAACGCGCCGCTCCGTGACCTTCAGGTTCGAGGCGCCGAACGTATCGATCGTCCATTCCTTCATCAGTCTTGCCATGGTCTTTCCTTTCATCGGTTTGATCTGATGAAGAAACCATAGCGTTGAATTTATCTCTCCAGTTGCGATATGATTTCGCCATATTGGTTCCACCAAGGATACAAAAATGAGCTACCTGAACGGAGTTTCAGTGTTCGTGGAAGCGGCCGACGCCGGCGGCTTTTCTGCAGCGGCCGAAAGGCTCAACCTATCGCGCTCGGCAGTCGGCAAAACGGTCGCCAAGCTGGAACAGAGGCTGGGCGTTCGCCTCTTCCATCGCACCACCCGCACCCAGTGCCTGACCGACGAAGGCCAGCTCTTCTACGAAAACTGCCTGAGGGCGCTCGGCGAAATCAAAGCCGGAGAGGCGCTGCTGGAATCGGGCAAACAGGAGATCCAGGGCCGCCTGCGCCTGTCGATGCCTGTGCATTTCGGCCGCCAATGCATCATGCCGCTGCTGTCGGAACTGCTGCGGCTGCACCCGCGCCTGGAATTCGACCTCAACTTCAGTGATCGCAACGTCGACCTGGTCGAGGACGGCTTCGATCTTGCCATCCGCACCGGACCACTGCGCAGCGAACCCGAGTTGATGACGCGAACGATCGCCGACCAGCGGATGACCGTGTGCGCCTCACCGGCCTATCTTGAAACAAACGGCACGCCTGAAACGATCGATGACCTGATGTCACATCAGGCGATCCTCTATCGGCGCAGCGGACAGCCGCTCGCCTGGTCCTTTCCAGTAAAGACGGGTCAGGTGCGAACCATCACGCCGCCGGCGCGGCTGCGGCTCGACGATCTGACCTCAATCGCCGACGCGGCAGCCGACGGCTTCGGCATCGCCTGGCTGCCATGCTGGCTCGCGGGCAATCGCATCGCCTCAGGCTCGCTCGTGCGGATTCTCGCCGATGCGCCGGCGCTCTCCTATGGCACCTACGTCGTCTGGCCGAAAACCCAATACATGCCGCCAAAGTTGCGCCTGCTCATCGATACCCTTGCGGCGCGCCTGCCGGCCATGATGGAATGAAGCAAGCGGTAGCCGCTGTTTCCGGTGCTGCCATCACAAGCCAAAAGCATGGGGAGTTCGACATGCAGGCCAACCCGATCGAACTCTGGCACCGAACCCCGCTGAATAGCGTTCCCCGCCGATAACGAACAGGACACGAAAACGAAACAGATTGTGTAAAAATGGTAAGTTGTCGGCCCGCGCGATCTGGATAATAAGGGAGAACTCACACGGGGTGCGTGACGTTCGATCAGGGATCGGCGACGCATCTTCCGACGGTTTTGAAACTGCGGCCGGACAAAGCTCCGGCAGAGCCGGACTTTTGCTTGACGATCATTTCGGCCAACCGACGCAAGCGAATGCACCTCGTCTCCGGGGCGATACTCGGTTCGTTCGTGCTGGCCCATTTCTTCAACCATTCGCTCGGTCTCATTTCCATCGAAGCGATGGAAACCGCCCGTAAGGCCTTCAATCTCATCTGGCATAGCGTCCCCGGCACGGTGCTGCTCTACGGCGCCCTGCTGGTGCATTTCGCCATGGCGCTCGAAAGCATCTACCGCCGGCAGACGCTCAGAATGCCGGCGCGCGAAGCGCTGAAGATCATCTTCGGTCTCAGCCTGCCGTTTTTGCTGATCGGCCATGTCACCGCCGCGCGCGTCGAACCGCTCTTCACAGGCGTCGATACGGATTACCCGGACATGCTCCGGATACTCTGGTCGAACTCGGTCAACGCCATCAGGCAATCGGTCGCCCTCTTGCTCGTCTGGGGCCATGGTTGCCTTGGCGCCTGGTTCTGGATGCGCGGCCGCGCCTGGTTTCCGCGCTATGAAATCCTGCTTTACACAGTCGCAATCCTCTTGCCGATCTTCGCGTTGCTCGGCTTCGTCAGCGGCGCCCGCTCGATCGAGAGCAATTATGAAGAACACGGTGGCTACGGCGACAGGGCCTACACCAAGCCGGCGGTCGATCTCACGCTTCTCGAGGACATCCGCCTCGGCCTCTATCTCGGTTTCGGTGGGCTGATCGGTGGCACCTTCCTGCTGCGGGCCATGCCGAAGGGTGGCCGCATTCGCGTCCGTTATCCCGATGGCCGGACCGCGACCGTCAATCTCGGCTTCAGCGTTCTGGAAGCAAGCCGCGCCGCCGGTATCCCGCATGTCTCGGTCTGCGGCGGCCGCGGGCGTTGCTCGACCTGCCGCGTCCGCGTCATCCAGGGCTTGGAAGACCAGCCTGCTCCTGAGGACGCCGAGCTTGCGACGCTGACCCGTATCGGCGCGCCCGACAATGTCCGTCTCGCCTGCCAGTTCCGCCCTGTGCACAACGTGACGGTCGTGCCGATCCTCGACAGCGACAGCCTCGGCATCAAGAAACAGATCGGACGCGAGGGCGGCGAAGGCCGGGAGCGACGCATCGCCGTGCTCTTCTGCGATATGCGCGGCTTTACCAGCATTGCCGAACACAAGCTGCCCTTCGACACAGTGTTCCTGCTCAACCGCTACTTCGAGATGGTGGGCGAAGCGGTCGAGGATTCCGGCGGCGTCATCGACAAGTTCATCGGCGATGGCGCGCTCGCGATCTTCGGCCTCAAGAGTTCCTACACCGAGGCCTGCCGGCAGTCGCTCGCCGCCGCCGTGCGGATCTCCAAGGGCATCGAGACGCTCAACCAGACCTTCCGCGGCGAACTCGACGAACCGCTGCGCATCGCGATGGGGCTGCACTCCGGCCCCGCCATCATCGGTGAGATCGGCTATGGCCAGGCGACGTCGCTGACGGCGGTCGGCGACACGATCAACACCGCCAGCCGCTTGGAGGGCCTCGCCAAAGAGCACGACGTGCAGCTCGCCGTCTCCGCCGAACTCGTCAATCGGGCGGGTCTCGTGATCGAAGGACACGAGCGGCTGGACATCGGCCTGCGCGGCCGGCAGGCGACACTCGAAACCTGGATCGTCGAGGATGCCGCGCGAATCTCCGCGGCCTTGCAACCAACGCCGTCAAACGCTTAGGTTGGTATCCCCGCCCTCATACTCCCCGGAATCGTGAATGAAGCAGGACGTATCCCCGAAAACGCCCCATCAGGTTCACGCCAAAGGCATCGAGAAGCTGAGGGCACATCTGGCGATGATGAGCTTTTCCATTTTGATCGCCGGTTCCTTCTCTTTCGGTGGTCTTGCAACCCAGCACATGGGCGCCGGACCGCTGACGCTCTGGCGCTATCTGCTGACTGTCATCGTGCTGGGGCTGATGACCTTCGGCTATGCGCGCGTGCCTTTTCACTTCCCCAAGCAATCGTGGCGCTTCGTGATCCTCGGCGGCCTGATCGCCGTCTACATGCTGACGATGTTCAAGGCGCTGGAATTCACCAACCCGGTTTCCACCGGCGCGGTCTTCACCCTGATGCCGTTGCTCAGCGCCGGTTTCGCCTATCTGCTGCTCGGCCAGCGCACGCGCCCGGGCGTGCTCGCGGGCCTCATCATCGCAGCCCTCGGCGCCGTCTGGGTGATCTTCCGCGCCAATATCCAGGCGATCCTTGCCTTCGATATCGGCCAGGGCGAGCTAATCTTCTTCGTCGGCGTCGTCTGCCACGCGATCTATGTGCCGCTGATCCGCAAGTTCGGCCGACAGGAAAACCCCTTCGCCTTCGGCTTCTGGGTCGCGGTCTTCACCGTGCCCTGGCTGCTGGTGCCCGGTGGCATCGGTCTCATCACCACGGACTTTACAGCGCTTCCCGCGATCGTCTGGGTCGCCGTCCTCTATCTCGCCGTCGTCACCACCGCCATCACCTTCCTGCTGCTGCAATATGCTTCGATGCGGCTGCCGGCATCCAAGGTGCTCGGCTATGGCTATTTGACGCCGAGCTTCATCATTCTGCTCGAAGGGCTGCTCGGCCACGGCTGGACCAGCCTGCCGGTTCTTGCCGGCGCGCTGACCACGGCCTGCGGCCTGCTCCTGATGGCGCTGCTGCCCGATTGAAGATGTGCGGGCGGCTCAGGCCGCCGGCTGCTCGCTGACCTGCAGCCCGTCGACAAAGAGCCGCTCCAAAAAGCGCGCTGCGTCTTCGAACCGTCCCTCGCCGGCATTGCCCTGGCCAAGCACGGCGCGTACCTGCACGTCGAAGTCGGCATAATGCTGGGTCGTTGACCAGATCGCAAAGATCAGGTGGTAGGGGTCGCATTTGGCGATCTTGCCGGCTTTCGCCCAGGCGCGGATCACCTCCGCCTTCTCGTCGACCAGCGCCTTCAACGGCCCCTTGAGCTCGTCCTCGATATGCGGAGCACCCTGCAGCACCTCGTTGGCGAAGAGCCGGCTTTCGCGCGGATAGTCGCGGGCCATTTCGAGCTTGCGCCGGATGTAGCTGCGGATCTCGGCGACCGGATTTCCCTCGGCATTGAACTCGCGCAGGGGATCGAGCCAGGTATCGAGCACCCGGTCGATCAGCGCCCGGTGCATCGCTTCCTTCGTGCGGAAATAATAAAGCAAATTGGGCTTCGACATGCCCGCCACTTCGGCGATCTGGTCGACGGTCGCGCCGCGGAAACCATTGGCGGAGAAGACTTCAAGCGCCGCTTCCAGAATGCGCTCTTCTTTCTCTTCCTGGATGCGTGTCCGCCTCTGGGTCCTGGCCGCTCTCGGTAGTACCATCTGTCCCCCTGGCGATCCCCGCGCGCCTCGCCGCGCAAGAACCGATCTGCCCAATTTCCGGCCTCGCCATCTTCTTGGGCAACAACTTCGTTTTTTTGCTTTTCCGGCTTGAGTGCCGCAATGGAAGTTGTAATGTTTACCAACCGGTCAAATTATCAGCCAGTTCACCGCCAAAGGCAACGGCTGATCGAAGGGCACCAGAAAAAACCAAGCCTGGATTTGACCAAGGGAACATAAGGGCGCGCCGATTGAGGCAAGGCCCTGAAAAGATGAGGAGACCGCCGTGGCTGCACCTGGCGAGAACATGCGTGTCAATGCCGACCGCCTGTGGGATTCACTTATGGAAATGGCCAAGATCGGCCCTGGCGTTGCTGGCGGCAATAACCGCCAGACATTGACCGACGCGGACGCCGAAGGGCGCCGGTTGTTCGAGTCCTGGTGCGAGACGGCCGGCCTCACCATGGGCGTCGATAGTATGGGCAACATGTTCTTCACACGCGCCGGCACCGACCCGGACGCTCTGCCCGTCTATGTCGGTTCGCATCTCGACACCCAGCCGACCGGCGGCAAGTTCGACGGTGTGTTGGGCGTGCTCTCCGGCCTCGAAGTCATTCGCTCGATGAACGACCTCGGCATCAAGACCAAGCACCCGGTCGTCGTTACCAACTGGACGAACGAGGAAGGCGCACGCTTCGCGCCGGCCATGCTCGCCTCCGGCGTCTTTGCCGGCGTGCACAGCCAGGACTTCGCCTATGGCCGCAAGGATCCGGAAGGAAAGACCTTCGGCGATGAATTGAAACGCATCGGCTGGGTCGGCGACGAAGAGGTCGGCGCCCGCAGGATGCATGCCTATTTCGAATACCATATCGAGCAGGGCCCGATCCTCGAAGCCGAGGGGAAGGACATCGGCGTCGTCACCCACTGTCAGGGCCTCTGGTGGCTGGAGTTCACGCTGACGGGACGCGAAGCCCATACCGGCTCGACGCCGATGAACATGCGCGTCAATGCCGGCCTCGCCATGGCCCGCATCATGGAAATGGTCCAGAGTGTTGCCATGGTGAACCAGCCGGGTGCCGTCGGTGGCGTCGGCCAGGTGGTCTTCTCCCCCAATTCCCGCAACGTTCTGCCGGGCAAGGTGGTCTTCACCGTTGATATCCGCTCGCCCGACAAGGAGAAGCTCGATCGCATGCGCGCCAGGATCGAGGCCGAAGCGCCAAAGATCACCGAGCCGCTCGGCGTCGGCTGTTCCATCGAGGCGATAGGCCACTTCGAACCGGTGACCTTCGACCCGAAACTGGTTACCGCCGTGCGCGATGCCGCCGAACGGCTCGGCTACAGCCACATGAACATCATCTCGGGCGCCGGCCACGACGCCTGCTGGGCCGCCAAGGTGGCGCCGACGACGATGATCATGTGCCCTTGCGTCGGTGGCCTCAGCCACAACGAGGCGGAGGATATCTCCAAGGAGTGGGCCAGCGCCGGCGCCGACGTCCTCTTCCACGCCGTCGTCGAAACGGCTGAAATCGTCGAATGAGTTTGCGGGCGGGACGAAAGTTCCGCCCTTTTTCGTGGCGGCCGCCTACTGCATAATTCCTTAAATCGGGATCGATTTAAGGGGAAATTATGCAGCAAATCTAAAATGCTACAGCGACCTTAGCGCGTATTAAAACACGCGCGGCGCTGTAGGCGCCGGAAGCGCAATCGCGAGGATCAAGTACCATGAGCACTGTCATCAAGGGTGGAACCATCGTCACGGCCGACCTGACCTACAAGGCGGACGTCAAGATCGAGGGCGGCAGGATCGTCGAGATCGGCCCCAATCTTTCCGGTGACGAGACGCTGGATGCGAGCGGCTGTTTCATCATGCCGGGCGGCATCGACCCGCACACCCATCTCGAAATGCCCTTCATGGGCACCTATTCCTCGGACGATTTCGAAAGCGGCACGCGTGCGGCACTTGCCGGCGGCACGACCATGGTGGTCGATTTCGCGCTGCCCTCCCCCAACCAGTCGCTGCTCGAAGCGCTCACCATGTGGGACAACAAGTCTACCCGCGCCAACTGCGACTATTCCTTCCACATGGCGATCACCTGGTGGAGCGAGCAGGTCTTCAACGAGATGGAGACCATCGTTAAGGACAAGGGCATCAACACCTTCAAGCACTTCATGGCCTATAAGGGCGCGCTGATGGTCGACGACGACGAGATGTTCTCGTCCTTCCAGCGCTGCGCAGCCCTCGGCGCGCTGCCGCTCGTGCACGCGGAAAACGGCGATGTCGTCGCCCAGCTCCAGGCGAAGCTGCTTGCCGAAGGCAACAACGGTCCGGAGGCACACGCCTATTCGCGGCCGGCCGAAGTCGAGGGCGAAGCAACCAACCGCGCGATCATGATCGCCGACATGGCCGGCTGCCCGGTCTATATCGTGCACACCTCCTGCGAGCAGGCGCATGAGGCGATCCGCCGGGCCCGCGCCAAGGGCATGCGCGTCTTCGGCGAGCCGCTGATCCAGCATCTGACGCTGGATGAAACCGAATATTTCAACAAGGACTGGGACCATGCGGCCCGCCGCGTGATGTCGCCACCCTTCCGCAACAAGCTGCATCAGGACTCACTCTGGGCCGGTCTCGCCTCGGGCTCGCTGCAGGTGGTCGCGACCGACCATTGCGCCTTTACAAGCGAACAGAAACGCTCCGGCCTCGGCGACTTCACCAAGATCCCCAACGGCACCGGCGGTCTCGAAGACCGCATGCCGATGCTCTGGACCCATGGCGTCAACACCGGCCGCATCACCATGAACGAGTTCGTGGCGGTCACCTCGACCAACATCGCCAAGATCCTCAACATCTACCCGAAGAAGGGCGCGATCCTCGTCGGCGCCGATGCCGACCTGGTCGTCTGGGACCCGAAGCGCACCAAGACCATCTCGGCCAAGAACCAGCAGTCGGCGATCGACTACAACGTCTTCGAGGGCAAGGAGGTGAAGGGCCTGCCACGCTACACGCTGACCCGCGGCGTCGTCGCGATCGAGGAAAGCACGATCAAGACCCGCGAAGGCCACGGCGAATTCGTCCGCCGCGATCCGTTCCCGGCCGTCAGCTCCGCTCTTTCTACCTGGAAGGAAGTCACGGCACCGCGCGCCGTCCAGCGCACCGGCATTCCGGCGACCGGCGTCTGAGGCCTCATGTTTCGCGGCTTGCACGTCTTCGCGCCGCTCTGTCCCACCGGACATGCCCTGCCAGATCGGCGGGGCACTTCGGCGCGGGTGGCGTCAGGCATGCACGAGCGCGTCGAGCTCGGGCAGAAGCATGACGCTTTCCAATTGCTTCGGGTCCGTGCGCGCAATGACGGCCGAACAGGGCTCATTCGAACGGTTCTCCGGCAGGTGTGGCATGCCGGCGGGGATATAGACCATGTCACCGGCCCGGGCGACGACGTGTTCCTCCAGCTTCTCGCCAAACCAGGTCCAGGCCTCGCCCGAAAGCACATAGATCGCCGTCTCGTGGCTCTCGTGCAGATGCGCCTTGGCGCGCGCGCCGGGCGGGATCGTGACGATATGCATGCTGAGGCCAGTCGCACCTACGGTCTCCGCCGCAATGCCCTCGAAATAGTTGAGCCCCTGCTGGCCGGCCTGCACGCCTTCAGGACGAACCACGCGACAGCCCGGATTGGATGATCGAGACATGACTGTTCTCCAGAATTCCCTGAAAAACCAGCAACAAACGGCTCCGCACCCAAATCCGCGATTGCATGTTGCCGGTCCGGATAGCAGTCTGACACAGACCAGCCAGAATGAGTATTCGCCGATGACGTCCAATACCGCATCCGTGGTTTCGGCCCGGGACCTCTGCCTGACTTTCGAAACCGCCGATGGACCGGTGCATGCGCTGACCGGCGTCAATCTGGACGTCGCCAAGGGTGACTTCGTTTCCTTCATCGGCCCGTCCGGCTGCGGCAAGACGACGTTTCTCAGAGTGATCGCCGATCTCGAAAAGGCGAGCTCCGGCAAGATCAGCGTCAACGGTATGACGCCCGAGGAAGCGCGCAAGCAGCGCGCCTATGGCTACGTGTTCCAGGCGGCAGCGCTTTATCCCTGGCGCACGATCGAGAACAACATCGCCCTGCCGCTGGAGATCATGGGCTATTCGAGGGAAGAGAAGAAGGCGCGCATCGAGCGCACGCTCGACCTCGTCAACCTCACGGGCTTCGGCAAGAAATATCCCTGGCAGCTGTCTGGCGGCATGCAGCAGCGCGCCTCGATCGCCCGTGCACTCGCCTTCGATGCCGATCTGCTTTTGATGGACGAACCCTTCGGCGCGCTCGACGAGATCGTCCGCGATCACCTCAACGAACAGCTGTTGAAGCTCTGGGCCCGCACCAACAAGACGATCTGTTTCGTTACCCACTCGATCCCCGAGGCCGTCTACCTCTCAACCAAGATCGTGGTGATGAGCCCGCGTCCCGGCCGCGTCACCGACGTCATCGAATCGACGCTGCCGCGCGAACGCCCGCTCGGCATTCGCGAGACGCCGGAATTCTTGGAGATTGCCCATCGCGTTCGCGAGGGCCTGCGCGCGGGACACAGCTATGACGAATAGTGCCGTGATCCGCCCGGCCGAACGGACCGACATGGCCGCCTGCGCCGGCATCCTCAACCGCTGGATCGACGCAACACCGTGGATGCCGCGCGTGCACGATCATGCCGACGTCGAGCGCTACTACGCCGACACGGTGTTTGCCGAACGCAGGGTGATCGTGGCGGAGCGGAAGAACGACGTCGCCGGCTTCCTTGCGCTTTCCGACGACCGCTACGTCACGGCGCTCTACATCGACGCGCCTCACCGCGGCACCGGCATCGGCTCGCAGCTCGTGCAGGCCGCCAAGGACTTGTCTCCGGAAGAACTCAATCTCTGGACCTTCGAACACAATCGTGACGCCCAGCGCTTCTACCAGCACCAGGGCTTCGAAGTCGTGCGGCGCACGGACGGCGACAACGAAGAGAAGCTGCCGGATATCCACTATCGCTGGCAGGCCAAGGAGATGCAGGCATGAACCTCGCCTTTGGCCTCTGGATGCTCTTGGCAACGACGATCTTTCTCGGCGGCGCGACCGCCTCGCGCGCCTATGTTTCGAATAATCACCTCGGTATGCTCGTCCTCGCGCTTGGGCTCTACGTCATCGGCAACATCATCATGGTGAAGCTGATGCGCGAAGGTGGCCTCGGCCTCGCAATTTCGCTTTCGGCGCTCGTACAGCTCGTGCTCGTCAACATCATCGCCTTTGCGGTCTTTGGTGAACGGTTGAGCCTCACACAGGCCGCCGGTGTCCTTCTCGGCATCGTCGCCATGGGTCTGATGTTGTTGCCCGCAAGCGGAAAGGCGTGACAATGCAGGAACCAAGCTTCCTCAGGGACAAGTTGCTGCCGGTCGGCACCGTCGTCGTGCTGCTGATCGCGCTCTGGTACGTCGCAGTCGTCTTCCTGAACGCGCCCTTCGAGCGCGACACGGCCGCGCGTGCCGGCACCGAAATCACCTTCTCCGAGATCATGCGCAACACCATGGCGCAGGAACGCCCGGTGCTGCCGGCGCCGCACCAGGTGATCGCCGAGATCTGGGACACGACATTCAACAAGGCAATCACGTCGAAACGCAGCCTCGTCTACCACGCCTGGATCACGCTTTCGGCGACCCTGCTCGGCTTCGGCATCGGTGCAGCACTCGGCATCCTGCTCGCGGTCGGCATCGTGCACAACCGCGCCATGGATCGTTCGCTGATGCCGTGGGTGATCGCCAGCCAGACGATCCCGATCCTCGCCATCGCGCCGATGATCATCGTCGTCTTGAACGCCATCGGCATCTCGGGCCTGCTGCCGAAGGCGCTGATTTCCACTTACCTTTCCTTCTTCCCCGTCGTCGTCGGCATGGTGAAGGGGCTACGTAGTCCGGAAACGATCCAGCTCGATCTGATGCACACTTATTACGCCTCATCGGCACAGACCTTCTGGAAGCTGCGCTGGCCGTCGTCCATGCCCTATCTCTTCACCTCGCTGAAGGTTGCCGTTGCCATCTCGCTGGTCGGCGCGATCGTTGGCGAGCTGCCGACCGGTGCTGTCGCCGGCCTCGGCGCCCGCCTGCTCGCCGGTTCCTATTACGGCCAGACGGTGCAGATCTGGGCGGCCCTCTTCATGGCGGCAGCACTCGCCGCTGTCCTCGTCATGATCGTCGGCTTTGCCCACACCGCCGTCCTGAAGCGCATGGGAGCCAAGCCATGAACCTGCCAGTCCTTGCAGCAGCGATCATCTTCTGGCTCGCCGCCTGGGCCTTCAACGAGTGGCTGGTGCGCCAAAAATTCCAAAGCGACGTCGCCAACAGCGCCGCACGATTTGCCGTGCCCTTGCTCTTCGGCATCACCATCCTGGTTCTCTGGGAAGGCATCGTTCGCGGCTTCTCCGTGCCGTCCGTGCTGCTGCCGGCACCCTCCATGATCTGGCAGAAGCTGATCAATTCGCTGCCGACGCTTGGCGCCGACTTCCGCCAGACCTTCCTGAAGGCGGTGCTGATTGGCTACGCGCTCGGCTGCGGCCTCGGCTTTGCCGTCGCGATCCTCATCGACCGCTCGCCGTTCCTGCAGAAGGGCCTCTTGCCGCTCGGCAACTTCGTCTCGGCCCTCCCCGTCATCGGCGTCGCGCCTATCATGGTCATGTGGTTCGGCTTCGACTGGCAGTCGAAGGTCGCGGTCGTCGTCATCATGACCTTCTTCCCGATGCTGGTGAACACGGTCGCCGGCCTTGCCGCCGCCAGCCACATGGAGCGCGATCTGATGCGCACCTATGCGGCGTCCTGGTGGCAGACGCTCGTCAAGCTGCGCCTGCCGGCCGCCTGGCCGTTCATCTTCACCGCGCTGAAGATCAATTCGACACTGGCGCTGATCGGCGCCATCGTCGCCGAGTTCTTCGGAACCCCCATCGTCGGCATGGGGTTCCGGATTTCCACGGAAGTGGGACGCATGAATGTCGACATGGTCTGGGCCGAGATCGCCGTCGCGGCGGTCGCAGGCTCCGCCTTCTACGGGGTGGTCGCGCTCATCGAGCGCGCTGTCACCTTCTGGCATCCTTCCATCCGCGGAGGGCGCGCCTGACGCATACTGCCTGAGCAATTCCAGAAAAAGTGTGAAACGGTTTTCCGTCCGGAATTGCGCAGTTGAAAGAAAATGAAACAAAAACAAGAGGGAACTGACATGAACAAAAGACTTGCATCGCTTCTCGCCGCAGGCGTCTTTTCGCTGGCAGCGTTCCAGGCTGAGGCCGCCGAGAAGGTGACACTGCAGCTGAAATGGGTGACCCAGGCGCAATTTGCCGGCTACTACGTCGCCAAGGACAAGGGCTATTACGAGGAGGAAGGTCTCGACGTCGACATCAAGCCCGGCGGTCCTGATATCGCACCGGCACAGGTGATCGCCGGCGGCGGCGCCGATGTGATCGTCGACTGGATGCCCTCTGCCCTTGCCACCCGCGAAAAGGGTGTCGCGCTCGTCAACATCGCCCAGCCCTTCAAGAAATCGGGCATGATGCTGACCTGCCTCAAGGAAACCGGCGTCACCAGCCCCGACAAGTTCAAGGGCCAGACCCTCGGCGTCTGGTTCTTCGGCAACGAGTATCCGTTCCTCTCCTGGATGGCGCATCTGAAGATCCCGACGGATGGCGGCCCGAACGGCGTCACGGTCCTGAAACAGGGCTTCAACGTCGACCCGCTGATCCAGAAGCAGGCCGCCTGCATCTCGACCATGACCTATAACGAATACTGGCAGGTCATCGACGCCGGCATCAAGCCGGACGACCTCGTTACCTTCAAATACGAGGACCAGGGCGTGGCGACGCTCGAAGACGGCCTCTACGTGCTTGAAGACAAGCTCAAGGACGCCGCCTTCAAGGAAAAGATGGTCAAGTTCGTGCGCGCCTCGATGAAAGGCTGGAAATTCGCGGAAGAGAACCCGGATGAAGCCGCAGGCATCGTGCTCGAAAACGACTCCACCGGCGCCCAGACGGAAAAACACCAGAAGCGCATGATGGGCGAAGTGGCCAAGCTCACGGCCGGCTCGAACGGCGCGCTGGATGAGGCCGACTACAAGCGCACGGTGCAATCGCTGCTCGCGGGCGGCTCCGATCCCGTGATCTCCAAGGAGCCGGAAGGCGCCTGGACGCACGAGATCACCGATGCCGCACTGAAGTAGACATCGCCAAATCGTCAGAAGAGGGTCGCACGATCGTGCGGCCCTCTTCCGTTTTCTCGGCGGCCGTTCGCATCCGCCAAATTGCTGCCGGGTACCGGGCGTGGGGGTGGTAACCCTGGAAGCAACGGCGCTACCCTTGCTTGCCATTGTCAAGATCGTGTCAAGATCGCAACCATAACCGCAGAACAGGTCGAATATTGAGGCACCATCGCTTCATGCGCACTTGTAAGCGTCGAAGGCCGAGATTACATAGGCCCCGATGTTTGTTGGAGGCAGGCATGGTGGAGGGCACCCTTTTCCCGATGTTTTGCCTGCGGTAACCGGTCCCAGTTCCGCCCGCGTCTACGGTCTGATACCGTGCACGCGGAGCGCGAAATGAGGAAAGCGCAGTCTCCTGTCCCCGCGCAATCCGCCGGGGCGAGATGTCGGCGTGATAAAATCGCCTGATTGCCCGTGGATCCTGCATCGAGCGGTGATCCGCTCGATGTTGTTTCCATTGCCGGGACTGTGAAGCCGATGGCTCTAAAAGTACTGCCCGTTCTCAGCGTGTGCGCTGCGATGACCTTTGGTTCGCTTTCGTCCGTCTGGGCGGAGGAAGCGACGCAACCGAAGCCGACGCAAAACCTCCCCTCCATCGTTGTCACCACAGCGGTCGACCAATCGATCAGCGACCGCGTCGTTGCGACCGGCACCATCCAGGCGGTCGAGCAGGTCTACGTCGCCCCCATGGTCGAGGGCCTTTCCATCCGGACACTCAATGTCGATGTCGGCGACAAGGTCGAAGCCGGCAGCGTGCTCGTGGTCCTGAACGACGACGCCCTTCGCCTGCAAAAAAGCGAACTCCAAGCGTCGCTTGCCAAGGCGGAGGCCGGGCTTGCTCAACTGAACGCACAGCTCAGCGAAACCAGGGCGAACGCTGACGAGGCCAAACGCGTCAGCGACCGCGCTGCGGGACTTTCGAAGAACGGCACGGTTTCGACGGCTGAGGCCGACCGGGTGCGGGCGCTCGCGATTGCGACGCAGGCACGCGTCCTTTCGGCGGAGCAGGCCGTCGCCGTCGCCAATGCCGACATCAAGGTGGCCGAAGCGCAGATCGACGACATCGACCTTCGCCTCGCTCGTACCGAGGTAAAGGCGCCCGTCGCCGGCGTCATCTCCGCCAAGAACGCCAAGGTCGGCGCGATCGCCACCGGCAATAGCGAACCGCTCTTCGCCATGATCCGCGATGGCGCGATCGAGATGAAGGCAGATGTTGCCGAAGCCGACATCATCAAGCTCGCCGTGGGCCAGCCGGCAACCGTGACGCTCGCCGGCGGCAACACCAAGGTCGAGGGCACCATCCGCCTGATCGCCCCGACCGTCGATCCCGTCAGCCGCCTCGGAACCGTCTTCATCAACCTGGCGGATACCGAGAAGGCACGCGCCGGCATGTATGCAAGCGCGCTGATCACCGCCCAACAGAAGCAGACAGTGGTCCTGCCGCAAACGGCCGTTACCAATGAGAATGGCCGCACGATCGTCCGCAAGGTCGAAAACGGCGTCATCCGCATCCTGCCAGTCAAGACAGGGATTTCCGACGGCAAGTTCATCGAAGTCCTCGAAGGCTTGAAGGCTGGCGAGGAAGTGGTGGCGAGGGCCGGAGCCTATGTCCGCGACGGCGACCGCATCAACCCCGTCAAGTCCGCTGAACCAGCGACCAACTGACAGGAACCGTGACCATGAACTTCTCAGCCTGGTCCATACGCAATCCGATCGCACCGATCCTTGCCTTCGTCGTTCTGATGGTGCTCGGCTATCAGTCCTTCGTATCGCTGCCGATCACCCGTTTCCCCAACATCGATGTGCCGATCGTCTCGATCAACGTGACGCAGAGCGGCGCATCGCCGGCCGAGCTTGAAACGCAGGTCACCAAGGAAATCGAGGACGCGGTCGCGAGCGTCACCGGCGTCGACCATATCCAGTCGACGATCAATGACGGCACGTCGACGACCGCCGTCATCTTCCGCATGGAAGTGCCGACGACCCAGGCGGTGCAGGACGTCAAGGACGCGATCGACCGCATCCGCAGCGATCTCCCCACCTCGATCGAGGAGCCGATCGTCTCCAAGGTCGACGTCGAGGGCCAGGCGATCCAGACCTTCTCCGTCTCCGCCCCCGGCATGTCGCTGGAAGAGCTCTCCTGGTTCGTGGATGACGTCATCAAGCGCGAGATCCAGGGCAAGAAGGGCATCGGCCGTGTCGACCGCTATGGTGGCGCCGACCGCGAGGTTCGGGTCGAGCTCAACGAAGACAAGCTGAATTCGCTCGGCATCACCGCCGCCGACGTCAACGGCCAGCTCCGCCGCATGAACATGGACCTCGGCTCCGGCCGCGGCCAGGTCGGCGGCAGCGAGCAGGCTATCCGTACCCTCGGCGACACCCGCAACGTCGACCAGCTCGCCAACACGATGATCTCGGTGCCGAGCGGTCGCTTCGTGCGCCTCTCTGATCTCGGCACAGTCACCGACACCTATGAGGAGCCACGCTCCTTCTCGCGCTTCAACGGCAATCCCGGCGTGACCTTTGCGGTCTTCCGCGCCAAGGGCGCTAGCGAAGTGAGCGTCGCGGAGACCGTCGCCAAATCGCTCGAAAAGATCCGTGCTGCCAATCCCGATGTCACCATCGAGATGGTCGACGATTCCGTCTACTTCACCTACGGCAACTACGAGGCAGCGCTGCACACGCTGATGGAGGGCGCACTGCTCGCCGTCATCGTCGTCATGCTCTTCCTGCGCAATTGGCGCGCCACGCTGATCTCGGCCGTGGCGCTGCCGCTCTCGGCGATCCCGACCTTCTGGATCATGGACCTGCTCGGCTTCTCGCTGAACCTCGTCAGCTTCCTCGCGATGACGCTCGCAACCGGTATCCTCGTCGACGACGCGATCGTCGAGATCGAGAACATCGAGCGGCACATCCACATGGGCAAGTCGCCCTATCGCGCGTCGATCGAGGCAGCGGATGAGATCGGTCTGGCGGTTATCGCGACGACCTTCACGATCATCGCCGTCTTCGTGCCTGTGTCCTTCATGCCGGGCATTCCTGGCCAGTACTTCATCCAGTTCGGTCTGACGGTTGCCGTCGCAGTGTTCTTCTCGCTGCTCGTCGCCCGCCTGATCACGCCGGTTATGGCGGCCTACCTGATGCGTCCCTCGGACGCAGGCAGCAGTCGCCACGACGAAGACGGCTTCATGATGTGCAACTACACGCGTCTCGTGCGCGCCACGACACACTACTGGTACACGCGCTACCTGACGCTGCTTGCCGCGATCGCCTTCTCCGTTGGGTCGGTATTCGCGCTGATCCTCTATGTGCCCGGCAGTTTCCTGCCGCCGGAAGACGCCTCGCGCGTCAGCCTGTCGATCGAGCTGCCGCCGGACGCCATGCTCGAGGACACCGACCGAACGACCACGGAGATCTACAACCGGGTCAAGAATATCGAAGGGGTCGACAACATATTCGTCCTTGGTGGCGCTTCGCCGAAGGGCGACCTGGAATTGCGCCGCGCGACCGTGACGGTGCTTCTGAAAAAGCTCGACCATTCGCTCGTAAACAAGATCGTCAACGACGTCATCGGCCGCACGCCACTGATCGGCCCCTACCTACCGAAGATGGCCCCCGCTGGTCGCATCATCCCTCAGTCGCAGATCGAGAAGGAAATCTTCGCCCGCGTCCGTGACATACCGGACGTCCGGGTCATCAAGCTCAACGACCGCGGTGAGCGCGATCTCTCCTTCAACCTGCTCTCCAACAACGAGGCCGATCTCGACCAGGCGGTGGCGACGTTGGAAGGCAAGCTGCGGAGCGACCCGCTGCTGGCCAATGTCAGCCCAGACGGGGCGCTTCCGCGCCCGGAACTGCAGATCCGTCCGCGTGACGAGCAGATGTCGCGCCTCGGCATCACCACGGCGCAGATCTCCGAAGTGATCCGTGTGGCCACCATCGGCGATATCGATGCGGCTTTGACCAAGATCGCGCTCGACGGCCGCCTGATCCCGATCCGCGTTCAGATCAACCGCGATTTCCGCACCGATATCGCCGCCATCCGCAACCTGAAGATCACGACCGCTTCGGGCACGACGGTGCCGCTCTCGAGTGTTGCCGACATCAACTATTCGGAAGGTCCGAGCTCGATCAAGCGCTACGACCGCAACCGCGTCGTGACGCTTGGGGCGGACCTGCCGGTCGGCGTCGCACTGAATACCGCCTCGGACCGCTTCAAGCAGATCGCCGGCCAGGCCGGTTTGCCGAAGTCCGTCGAGTTCCTCGAAAGCGGTGACGCTGAGGTTCAGGCGGAGATGCAGCAGAGCTTCGGCAACGCCATGCTGCTTGGGCTGATGCTGGTGCTGGTGGTGCTGATCCTGCTGTTCAAGGACGTGATCCAGCCGTTCACCATCCTGTTCTCGCTGCCACTCGCGATCGGCGGCGTTGCTGCGGCGCTGATCCTGACGCAGAACGCGCTGTCCATGCCGGTGCTGATCGGCATTCTGATGCTGATGGGCATCGTCACCAAGAACGCGATCCTGCTCGTCGATTTCGGCATTGAGATGATGCACCACGGCATGGACCGCCAGATGGCAATGATCGAGGCCGGCCGCAAACGCGCCCGTCCGATCATCATGACCTCGATCGCCATGTCGGCGGGCATGCTGCCCTCCGCGCTTGGCGTCGGCGAAGGCGGCTCGTTCCGCGCGCCGATGGCGACCGCCGTGATCGGTGGCATCATCGTTTCGACGGTGCTGAGCCTGGTGATCGTGCCGTCGTTCTTCCTGATCATGGACGACCTCTCGCGGCTACTCGCCCGCCTCTTCGGGCGGTTCGTCGGCCAGAAGGACGAAGAGAACCTTCCGCTCGACCGCGAAGCCCTGACGGGTCTGGTGCATGAGCAGAGCAAGACGATCGAAGGCCTGGAAGACCGGCTGAAGACGCTGGAATCGGACCAGAGCAAGGGACGACCCGGCGGCAAGGTCATCAACCATCCGGCGCTCGCCGCCGAATAGGCCAGGTCTGAAGCGGCGCTTCGCCCGGGACTGTCACAATCCAGGAACGAGCCCGCGCCCTGCAAGCGCGGGCTTTTTGTCATTCTTATTTGATCGAGGTCAAACCACCTTCCGCCAAGCTTTATTACCTTGCACTTGGATCTTACTCAGGACGGGTGTGATGAAGACGTTGCGATTGAACTCGAACGATAGGGCGGTGCTGCTCGGTTCTTGCTTCTTCGGGAAGCTGCCGATGGCGGCAACGAACGCAATTCTGGAGGATGTGGTCGTTTCAACCCACGAGGAGCACGACATCCTCTTTGGCCAAGGCGAGCCGCTCGATCACGTCTTTTTCGTTCTTTCCGGCCTGGTGCGTCTCTACCGGCTGGGCAAGGACGGACGCGAGGCGGATATCGCCGTGTTTCCGCGAGGTGAGCTTTTCGGTGAAAGCGCCATGTTCCTCGGCAACCGCGCCACGGCCAACGCCCAGACGATCGAGACGACGATGCTCGCCCGCATCGACAGCCGCAAGCTGCGCAAACTCGCCGAGCAAACGCCTGAAGTCGCCGACGCGTTGATGCTGCTACTGTGCCGGCACGCGCAAATGGCGGAAGATTGCCTGGCGGAAGACCGGCTGCTGACGGCCCCGCAGCGGGTCGCGAGCTATATTCTCGGGAACTGCCCGGACGGCATCACGAACTTTTCCTTCCGCCTGCCCTTCCAGAAGAATGTGCTGGCCGGCAAGCTCGGCCTGGCGCCGGAAGCACTCTCGCGCGCTTTCTCGGCACTTCGCCGCTCGGGCGTGACGGTCAAGGGCCGCGTGATCGAGATTCACGACCGGCAGGCGCTCGAACGCTTCTGACGCGCCGACCAAGATTCGGCTGTCAGAAGCCTGGCGGCATCACAGCCCGCCGTGCAGCGTCAGGAAATCGACGATTCGGTTGATGCCGTCTCCGCGTTTCATGTCCGTGAACACGAAGGGCTTTTCCGCCCGCATCCGCGTCGCATCCCGCTGCATGACGTCGAGATCGGCCCCGACATAGGGAGCCAGATCCTTCTTGTTGATGACGAGCAGATCGGACTTCGTGATGCCCGGCCCGCCCTTGCGCGGGATCTCCTCGCCCTGGCAGACGGAAATGACATAGATCGTCAGATCGGCAAGGTCGGGCGAAAAGGTCGCCGCGAGATTGTCGCCGCCGGATTCGATGAAGACGACGTCGAGATCAGGGATACGCCGGTTGAGATCGGCAATTGCCTGCAGGTTGATCGTCGCGTCCTCGCGGATCGCCGTGTGCGGGCAGCCGCCGGTCTCGACGCCGACGATGCGGTCGGACGGCAGGGCCTGCATGCGCACCAATGCTTCGGCATCTTCCTTGGTATAGATATCGTTGGTGACGACGGCGACGGAATACTTCTCCCGCATCGCCTTGCAGAGCTTGTCGGTCAGCGCCGTTTTGCCCGAGCCCACCGGCCCGCCGATGCCGATACGAAGGGGACCGTTCTTCGATGCCATCTGGATGTCCTTTCAAGGGGTCTCTTCCTAGGATCGGAAGAGCCGAGAATGCAGGGTTTCGTGTTTCAAGGCCGAAATATCCGCCATGATCGTGGCCGAACCCAGATCGTCGAGCGAGGCGTTGGCCGCTTTGCCTGCCGTCGCCGCGATGATCGGTTCGAGCGCCGCGATCACGCCGACGCCATCCCGCTGGCCGATGACGCCGCAGCGGATCACCACCGAAACGGCATTCGAAACGGCGGCGTTGAGAAAGGCGGCAAGCGCAGGTTCGAGGCCCGTTTCATGGGCGCCCGCGACGGCACCGACCGCCACGGGATAGACGGTCTCCGGGAGCGCATCAAGAACCGGGTGCGGCCATGACCGCGCAGCCACCAGAAACGCCTGGCCCTGCAACGTGGTTTCCGTATGCCGCTCGCGGCTTCCCGCCAGAGCTTCGGCAAGGTCTGCGACCGCGGCCAGCCGGACGCTGTCATTGACGGCACGATAGCTCTCGGCAAAAAGCAGCGCATCGTTCCAGCCGGAGCCGTGGCAAAGGACTGTCTCCAACCAGGAGCGAAGCTCCTCCGCATCGGTGATGAGGCGATCATGAACCGCCTGTTCAAGCCCGCTGGAATAGGAGAAGGCACCGACCGGGAAGGCCGGAGACATCCAAGTCACCAGGCGAAGCAGAGCTTGCGTATCGAGCCGCTCAGCCATGATGGTGATGGCTGTGGCCATGGTTGTGACCGCCGGCGTGGTAGGCGCCGCGCAGCGGCTGGAAGGGTTCCGAAACCTCGCTCACCTGCGCGCCCAAGCCTTCGAGCATCTGGCGGATGACCGGATCGCGGGCAATCAGAATGCGGTTCGGCTCGATCTGCGCAGGCAGATGGCGATTGCCGAGATGCCAGGCGAGTTCGATGAGATGCAGCGGATCACGCGGACAGATTTCGAAGAGCATTTCTGGTGCGGCAACGATCCGGATATAGCCGCCGCCTTCGAGCACCAGAAGGTCGCCATCGGCGAGCATCACCGCTTCCTTGAGGTCGAGCATCACCACATCGTCGTTTTCGAGGTGCAGCAACTTGCGGCGAAGATGACGGGCGTCGTGCGCAAGCGTCACGCTGTGAAGCGGAGTCGTGCCGGCTGGGCCCGGCGAAAGCACCTGGGTGGAGCGGTACGGCATCTTCAGAGCACCTCGACCTTTTCCGGCGACACAAGCTCGATGCGCGCCTCGATGAGCAGATCGGCCATGGCTGCCTGGAAGGCTTTCAGATGCGGCTCTTCGAAATGCGCATCGACAGCCGCCTTGTCCTTCCAGGTCTCGACGAACACCAGCGCGTCCGGATCGGCAGGCTTGCGGTAGAGGTCGTAGCTGATGCAGCCGGCCTCGCGGCGCGTGGCCTCGATCAGCGGTGCTGCCAGCGACACGACGTCATCTCCCTTGCCCTTGTGCGCGGTCAGGTAGGCGATAATGTAAACCATTGAACCCTCGATATCTTTTGTGCCCGCCAGTGTATCAAGAATTCGCTTCTGCGCCAGTCGCAGAGCCGGTTTTCAACCATCTGGCATGCAGCTCCCGAACAACAAAAAGCCCGAAGACCGGATCCGATTTTCGGGCTTTTTCAATTCAGAAAAAGAAGCGTTCTGGCCGCATCAGGCAGCAAGCTTCTGAGACTTCAGCGTCTCCAGAATGTTCTGCGGCGAGGAAACGCCGTAGGGGTCGCTGTCGCAATTGTCGGAGTAGCCTTCTTCCTCGAACCACTGCTCCACGACGCCGTTGTTGACGACGGCGGCGTAGCGCCAGGAGCGCATGCCGAAGCCGAGATTGTCCTTGGCAACGAGCATGCCCATCTTGCGGGTGAACTCGCCCGAACCGTCCGGGATCAGCTTGACGTTTTCGAGGCCCTGCGACTTGCCCCAGGCATTCATGACGAAGGCGTCGTTGACCGAGATGCAGTAGATTTCGTCAATGCCTTCGGCGCGGAAGTCGGCCGTCAGCTTTTCGAAATCAGGCAACTGGTAGGTCGAGCAGGTCGGCGTGAATGCGCCCGGCAGCGAGAACAGCACGACGCGCTTGCCGGCGAAGTAATTGTCGGAGGACACGTCCTCCCAGCGGAACGGATTCGGGCCGCCAACGGCCTCGTCGCGAACGCGGGTGCGGAACGTTACAGCGGGTACTTTTCTGCCAAGCATCGTCATCTCCTTTGGATCACGATGAATGTGGACCGGCTCGACCCAAAACCATGAACGTGATCACATCCATCAAGTTAGAGCGGGATGCCGGCGGAAAACCGCAAACACGTTTCCGCATCCCGCTCTCGTTCGGCTCTCGGTCGGCAGGTCTTGGGAGGATTTCTGACAACCGAGAACGATCAGCCGCTTTCCTATCGGATATTGCGCTGCGGCGCAGCACGAAAGGCCTCGATTCACATGCGGGCATGGCAGCCATGCGATGATCGCATGGCTGCGTGACACCTCAATTGTGGATGCGCAAGGATAGTCCGAGGCTCGGCGGAACCGGGTTCCATAGGCCGGTTCTCAAGCCCGCCTCACGCAGCGCCCGCGCTGTCCATGTGTTGCAGCCGAAGAGCGCGTTGAACCTGCCCTCGGCTTCGAAGAAGCGGTCATTGCCATTGTAGGAGAAGCCGTCGACCGGAACGACAGTCCCGGCGTCGCGTATGAAACTCTCGGCAATGAAGCCAAGCAGTCGTTCATATCCGGCCGCGTCCAGTTCGAAGCTGGCAACGGAGGCTTGCGGCTCGACGATCCGGCCGGCGATATCCACATGCATGACCGAGCGGTCGAGCGTCAGCGCCTTGAAGACCGGCATGGCCTTCAGCTCCGACCAGGTCGGCGTTTCCAGATAGAAGGAGCGCCCGCCCCAGCCGAAGATCAGCCATTGTGCCTGCGGATGATTGAGCGGCACGCCGGCCGCTTCGATGAAGCCGAACCGCGCCCTCGTTTCCTCCGTCAAGGGCACGGCGATATCCGTGTGGATGGGGCCCGAGAGCACCAGGATGCGCGTCGTCCCTGCTCCCGCCGCAGCGGCGGAAACCGGCAAGAGCGGCCGCGGCAGCAGCGTTCCGAGAACGACCGCCAGGACCGCAGCCAGCAGGCCGAAGAAGGCCCATTTCAGGCCGCGCTTCATCCTCCGTCTCTGCTTGCTCAAAACAGGAAATAGCGCTGCGCCATCGGCACGATCGTCGCCGGCTCGCAGGTCAGCAACTCGCCGTCGGCGCGTACCTCATAAGTCTCCGGATCAACCTCGATATGCGGCGTCAGGCTGTTGTGGATCATGGACGCCTTGCCGATACCGCCGCGGGTGTTCCTGACGGCCACCAGCTGCTTTGCAACGCCGAGCCTGGCGGCAAGACCGGCATCGAGCGATGCCTGCGACACGAAGGTGACCGACGAACTCGTGCGGTTCTTGCCGTAGGCGGCAAACATCGGCCGGTAATGTACCGGCTGCGGCGTCGGGATGGACGCGTTCGGATCACCCATCGGCGCCATGGCGATCGAGCCGCCGAGCAGCACGAAGTCCGGCTTCACGCCAAAGAAGGCCGGGTTCCAGATGACGAGATCGGCGCGCTTGCCAACCTCCAGCGAACCGATCTCGTGGCTGAGCCCGTGGGCAATCGCCGGGTTGATCGTGTATTTGGCGATATAGCGCTTCACCCGGAAATTGTCGTTGTCGCCGGTTTCCTGCGGCAAGGGCCCACGCTGGCGCTTCATCTTGTCGGCGGTCTGCCAGGTGCGGATCGCCACCTCGCCGACGCGGCCCATGGCCTGGCTGTCGGAGGAGATGATCGAGAAGGCGCCGATGTCGTGCAGGATGTCTTCGGCGGCAATCGTTTCCTTGCGGATGCGGCTTTCGGCAAAGGCGATATCTTCGGGGATCGACGGCGACAGGTGATGGCAGACCATCAGCATGTCCAGGTGTTCGGCGAGCGTATTCTTGGTGTAGGGCCGCGTCGGATTGGTCGAGGACGGAATGACGTTCGGCTGGCCGCAGATCTTGATGATGTCAGGCGCGTGGCCGCCCCCGGCGCCTTCGGTGTGGAAGGCATGGATCGTGCGGCCCTTGATCGCCGCGATCGTGTCCTCGACGAAACCGCTCTCGTTCAATGTGTCGGTGTGGATCATCACCTGCACGTCGTATTCGTCGGCCACGCCCAGGCAGCAATCGATCGCCGCCGGCGTCGAGCCCCAATCCTCGTGCAGCTTCAGCGAGGTGGCACCGGCCAGCACCATCTCGACCAGCGCGCCCGGGCGCGACGCATTGCCCTTGCCGGCAAAAGCGATGTTCATCGGGAAGCCGTCGGCCGCTTCGATCATGCGGGCGAGATGCCACGGGCCGGAGGTGCAGGTGGTGGCAAGCGTGCCATGTCCCGGCCCGGCGCCGCCGCCGAGCATGCAGGTGAGCCCGCTGACCAGCGCTTCCTCGATCTGCTGCGGGCATATGAAGTGGATGTGGCTGTCCATGCCGCCGGCGGTGACGATCTTGCCTTCGCCCGCAATCACTTCCGTTCCTGGGCCGACGACGATGGTGACACCCGGCTGCGTATCCGGATTGCCGGCCTTACCGATCCCCGCAATCCGCCCGTCCTTGAGGCCGATATCCGCCTTTACGATGCCCCAGTGGTCGACGATCAGCGCATTGGTGATGACCGTATCGACGGCGCCCTCGGCGCGCGTTGTCTGGCTCTGCCCCATGCCGTCGCGAATGACCTTGCCACCCCCGAACTTCACCTCCTCGCCATAGGTGGTGAAGTCCTTCTCCACCTCGATGAAGAGCTCGGTGTCCGCAAGCCGCACCTTGTCACCGACCGTCGGGCCGAACATGTTGGCATAGGCCGCGCGCGACATCTTGTAGGGCATGGTTCAGGCTCCTTGGGACGAAGAAGAAAGTGGGTGGAGGCGGCGAAGGCGACCGCTCGCCGCCAGCGCGTCGACATAGCGGCGCTCGGCGGCAAAGGGATGCCATTGCCACCCGACATGGCCGAAGCCGGCAACAACGACGTCGTCACCGGCCATCGCGATATTGGACAGGATATCGGCAATGACGATCAGGCCGCTGGATGGGACGACGTAGGGATCAGGTGAGAAGCCGCCGAGATCGTGATCCAGCTGGTCATGCACTGCCACCGGAACGACGCGAAAACCGCGGTTGGTCGAGCGGCTGAAACTTTCGAAACCGATGGTGTAGTCGTCACAGAAATCGTCGAGATCCGGATTTGTTTCGGCAAGCCCGGCCCGCATCGCGGCGAACTTCGCGCCGGATCGGACGCACCAGATTTCGCGGGCCTGGCGCACCGCCGCACTCGTCTTCCAGCGGCCACCGCCGAGCATGGAGAGACCGGGGCGCCCGGTGTTGCAGACGGCGACGATATCGGTCTTGTGGCCACCGGGGCCGACGGAACGGCAATCGTTGAAACGCACGACGATATCGGCGGCATCGATCACCGTGCCAGCTCCGTCAGGCACTTCGCCATTGCCCACGATCATGATGATGCGGCCGCCGCTCAAGGTCTAGTTTCCGTCAGGCTCGACAATGGCCTGGAGTTCCTTCGTCCGGGCCCTGGTTAATTCGGTGAGGCAACCGGAGACGAGCATCGGCTCCATCGAGCCCCCGCGGGCCTCGAAGCCCGAAAGCTCGCATTGGCCGTCACGGTAACCGATCCAGGCGCGCTGCGCCTTCTTCAGGGCCTCTTCCGCGCCAACGTAGTTCGCATCGATCTCGGCGAGTTCCTTGTCCTGCTGCTTTGTCGCTGCCAGTGCCAGCTTGTAGACCTTGTTCAGTTCCGTGTCGGCCGCCTCGTAGTCCTTGTTGGCGCAGATGTTCATGTCCATCTGCGTCACCGCATTCTGGCAGTCGACCTTGTCCTCCTGCGCCAGAGCCGGCGCAAACGGCAAGACCAGAGCGATGGCAAGTACAGCGAGGCGGTTCATAGCTTGCCCATCACCTGCTGGCGGAAGCCATAGACTTCGCGCTTGCCGGAAAGAGGGATCAGCGTCACCTGACGCGTCTGCCCCGGTTCGAACCGCACGGCGGTGCCAGCCGGAATGTCGAGCCGTTGGCCGTAGGCGGCCTTCCGGTCAAACTTCAGCCCGGCATTGGTTTCGGCGAAATGGTAGTGGCTGCCGACCTGGATCGGGCGGTCACCGGTATTGGCAACCTCGATGGTTGTCGTGTCGAGGCCGGCATTGAGCTCGATCTCTCCGGCAGCCGCGATGATTTCTCCTGGGATCATGGTTCTCTCCTCAAGCCGCCTTCGAACCAGCGCAGCCCTGCGGTTTCAGCACCCGCTCGGTGGAGGCCGGATATTTTTCAAGCAGGGCCGCCGGGCGCACCGGCCGGCTGGTGAATTCGCCGCCGCAATTCGGGCAGGTGCCACCGAGCTTTCCGTCGACACAATCGACGCAGAAGGTGCATTCGAAAGTACAGATCATCGCCTCGCGGCTATCCGGCGGCAGATCCTTGTCGCAGCACTCGCAATTGGGGCGCAAAGCCAGCATGCTTGCCTCCTGAGATCAGGGTTGGAGGGATACGGCCGGAAAGGGCCGCGTTTCCTTCGTTTAGCGGATCGGTTCGTGAACGGTGACGAGCTTGGTACCGTCGGGGAATGTCGCTTCGACCTGGATGTCGTGGATCATCTCGGGGATGCCCTCCATCACCTGATCGCGCGTCAGCACCTGGGCGCCCGCCTCCATCAGCTCGGCGACCGAGCGCCCGTCGCGAGCGCCTTCGACGACGAAATCGGTGATCAGCGCGATCGCCTCGGGATGGTTGAGTTTCACGCCGCGCTCCAGGCGCCGGCGCGCGACCATGGCCGCCATGGAAATCAGCAATTTGTCCTTTTCGCGCGGAGTAAGATTCATGCGTCGCCACCGGTTGTTCGTGAAGCAATTCCCAGGAAATCTGCGAAGCGATTTTCCGCCAGGAATTACAAAGTTTCAACGTGTTAGATCATTTCACTGTTTCAATAAAAATGTGAAATGACCTAGAGAACCCAGACTTTCGGCACAGTCTTCTGCTTGCGCAAGTGCGAAATAACGGGGATGAGGATTTTTCTGAGCGCGAACCCATCCGGCGCCACGAAACGGGCGACCAGCTTGTCACGGCCATCGACCTGAAAATGGCTGATGCCGACGCCAGCCTCGCCGTCAATGAGCGATCGAAGACGCGGCAACAAGGGCTCGCAATCGGGGCCGACATAGAGGAGCGTGGCAAAGGCGGCTGCGCCATCGAGCACCGCCCGGCGCTGGCCGAGACTGGCGATCTCTCCGGCAAGTGCCAGATTGTCCGCATGCAGCAGCTTGCCGTCGGCGCGGATGCGCCAGCGATCGCGGAAGAGCCCGGTTTGCACCACCTCGCCCCTCGCCTTGCGGCCGAGCAGAACGGCCTCCACCGCCAGGAAAGTCGCGTCCGCGGCAAGCTCCACCTCCAGCGAACGCGACAGGGAGGCGCGGTCGAAGAGGATCGTCTCCTGTGGCAGCCAGTCGACGCGCGCGCCGGCGGCAACCTCGATACGCGTGGCCACCTCGACCGTATCGGCGCTCGCCTTATAGATCTTCTCGCAGGCCTGCGTCGTCACCGCCACATCGGTTCCGGCCCTTGCCGCAACCTCCCAGACCATGCGGTCGCCGCCGGTGAGGCCGCCGGAGGAATTGATCAGCACCGCTTCCATGGAGGCGTCGAAGGTCTTCGGCAGCCGGATCTTGGCGCAGCCTTCCTGATAGAGCTCGGCAATGCGGCTTTGGCCGAGCGCCGCCTTGGCGACCAGCCGCCCCTTCCCCCAGGCCCGTTGCGGGGCGATGCTTGCTGCCTTGTTCATGTTTCGACCGCCGAGCGGTGTCCTTTAATTCCTGGCGCTGCACCCATTGGGTCGGTCGCCTTGCCTTCGCGCTATCGTCCGCATCGCGGAACGACAAGTCAAGTTATTGTTTTGCAAAGAAAATCGCCAGGATGCTGCATTTCCATGCAGGCGCTGCGCAGAAAACAGGCAGCCGCTTACGCCACGCGATCCGGTGGCTCGCGGCCCTCGAAGAAAGCGGTGACGTTGACGACCACCTTCATACCCATGGCAACCCGCGTTTCCTCAGTGGCACTGCCGAGATGCGGGAGCAGCACGACATTTTCGAGCCTGCGCAGACGCTCCGGCACATTCGGCTCCGCCTCGAAGACATCGAGGCCGGCACCGCGAATGACGCCGTTTTCGAGAGCGGCAACCAGGGCCGCTTCATCGATGACATCGCCGCGCGCCGTATTGACGAGGTAGGCGCCCGGTTTCATCAGCGCCAAGCGTTCCGCATTGATCAGATGCCGATTTTCGCCACCACCGGGGCAGTGCAGCGAGACGAAGTCCGAAGCTTTCAGTACATCCTCGACGGTGTCCAATTGACGGGCGCCGTAGCGGCTCGCTTCCGCCGGGTCGATGCGCGAACGGTTGTAGAAGACGACATCCATGTCGAAGCCGAAGTGGCAGCGTTTGGCCATCGCCTTGCCGATGCGGCCAAAGCCGATGATCCCGAGCGTCTTGCCGGTGACCTTGCCGCCGATCATGTGGGTCGGGCGCCATCCGGTCCATTCGCCGGCGCGTACCTGGCGTTCGCCCTCACCCGCCCGGCGCGCGACAGCAAGCAGCAGCGTCATGGCAATGTCGGCGGTGCAATCGGTCAGAACACCCGGCGTGTTGGTCACGACGATCTTGGCGGCCTTGGCGGCCGCGACGTCGATGTGGTTGTAGCCGACGCCATAATTTCCAAGGATCTTCGCCCGGAGGCCGCCGCCGGCGAAGAGTTCGGCCGGAAGCCGATCGGAAACGGTTGGGAGAACGGCGTCATAGGTCCGGAGCGCATCGGCAAGCCCTTCGGCCGTCATCGGCACGTCCCCTTCGTTCAAGGTGACGTCGAACCGCTCGGCAAGCACCTGTTCCACCGCCCCCGGCCAGCGACGGGTGACGAGAATGCGGGGTTTCGAGCTCATGCCTGCCTCCGGAACAGAATCGTCGAGAGATAGTGCACGAAACGGCGCGACGCGACAGCCATCTCGACACGCGAAACACCTATCACGAAAAGCGAAGAAGAGGCGCCGTTGCAGGCGCCTCTTCCCGTGACTTCAAACGCATCAAGCCTTGGCGAAGGCGAGCAGGTCGGCGTTGAGCTGATCCTTGTGCGTGTCGGTGATACCATGCGGCGCACCGGCATAAACCTTGAGCTCGGCATGCGGGACAAGCGTCTTCGAGGCCCGTGCGGCCGCATCGATCGGCACGATCTGGTCGTCGTCGCCATGGATGATCAGCGTCGGCACGTCGAACTTTTTCAGATCTTCGGTAAAGTCGGTCTGCGAGAAGGCGACGATCGAGTCATAGGTGTTCTTGTGACCGCCCATCATGCCCTGCAGCCAGAAACTGTCGATCATGCCTACAGAGGCAACCGCGCCCGGGCGGTTGAAGCCGAAGAACGGGCCCGAGGCGATATCGCGGTAGAGCTTCGAACGATCCTTGAGGCTTGCCGCCTGCAGGCCGTCGAACACTTCCTTCGGCAGGCCGCCGGGATTGTTGTCGGTCTTGACCATCAGCGGCGGTACCGCCGAGATCAAACCGGCCTTGGCGACGCGGCCCGTGCCGTGGCGGCCGATGTAACGGCTGATCTCGCCGCCGCCGGTGGAAAAGCCGGCAAGGAAGATGTCCTTCAGATCCAGCGCGTTGATCAGATCGGCAAGGTCGTCGGCATAGTGATCCATGTCGTTGCCGTCCCAGGGCTGCGACGAGCGGCCATGGCCACGGCGGTCATGGGTGATGACGCGGAGGCCATTGTTGGCGAGGTGGAAGGCCTGCGCTTCCCAGCTGTCCGACGACAGCGGCCAGCCGTGGCTGAGCACGACGACCGGACCATCCTTCGGGCCCCAGTCCTTGTAATAGATCTCGACGCCATCGCGGGTGATGATGCGGCTGCCCGAAATCCCCCCACCTTGCGAACCGGCGCTCGACTGGTTGTTACTTGCCGCTGACACGTCGGCGGCCTTGGCCGGGCTGTTGACGGCCGATACGGCTGCAGCGGTCGCCGCAGCGCCGAAAGCGGCCGAGAGGACATCACGGCGGGAGATGCTGCTGGTTTCGGTCCTGCTGACTGCCTTGCTCATGGAGACGCTCCTTCTTCCCTGCGGTCATGCCGCGTTGCCGATAAATAATTAACGATTAGATCGTGCGCGATATATTCGAACTTAAATCGCCATCGATTAGATCGTGCACAAAGCTTTATAATGCGGTCGCACACCTGTCAATGCCTTGCGATTATATCGCGAACGATTTATTTTGAGGAAATGACAGGAGAGAACGATGACTGGCACCGAACTCAAAGATGACGATGCGATGCTGACGCTCGATAGTTTCCTCTGCTTTGCGGTCTATTCCGCAAACCACGCCTTAACGCGCATCTACAAGCCTCTGCTGGAGGAACTCGACCTCACCTACCCGCAATATCTCGTGATGGTGCTGCTGTGGGAAAAGGACGACCAGACCGTCGGCAGCCTCGGCGAACGGCTCTTCCTGGAATCGAGCACACTCACCCCGATGCTGAAGCGCCTCGAAGCCGCCGGCTACATCGCCCGCGTGCGGGATAAGACAGACGAGCGGCAGGTCCGAGTGCAATTGACCGATATGGGCAAGGCACTGCGCCGGAAGGCGGTCGATGTGCCGCGCGGCCTCACTGAGGCAACCAAACTCGGCGCCGATGATCTCGAGCGGTTGCGCGCCGAAGTCTCGTCACTGCGAGACACCTTGCTGAAGTAGCCAATCGCTGCGCCAAAGCCCCATCGCTAGTCTAGATGAACGCAGAAGGGATGCTTGGCCTTTGTTTCTAGAGCGCCGAGCGTTCAGACGAACGCACAAAGGACGCTCCACAGCGCCGCGCGTCTTATCAGACGCGCAAAGGTCGCTGCAGCACTTTGAATTGCTGCATGTTTTTGTCCTTTAATCGGATACGATTAAAGGAAACATGCAGTAGCACTTCGATTGTAGAGCATCTTTCCGCCTCCAGCGGCTCCACTTGAAAGCGGGATACTCTCGGCATCGCCAAAAAGAAAAGCCCGGCGATCGCTCGCCGGGCCTAACAGATCGGACGCGAGGTCCGAAATCAGAACTACTCGTTCTGGAAGTAGGTGTACTTGCCGTCGTCGCCCTTCTTCCAGGTGTACATGACGTAGTCCGGGCGGGTGATGTCGCCCTTTTCGTCATAGCCGAGTTCGCCGATCGCGGTCTTGAACGGACCCTTGGCCTTGATCGCTTCGGCAACCGCCTGCGCATCGGTCGTGCCGCCAGCCTTCGCAGCTTCTGCGATGACCTGGAGAGCTGCGTAGGAATAGAGCGTATAGGCTTCCGGCTCGAAGCCGGCAGCACGGAACTTCTCGACGAGTTCCTTGGAAGCGGGGTTCTTGCGCGGATCCGGCGCGAAGGTCATCAGCGTGCCGTCGACGGCGTCGCCGGCGATCGAGGCCAGTTCGTTCGAAACGATACCGTCACCCGACATCATCGTTGCCTTCAGGCCCTGGTCCTTCATCTGGCGCATGATCAGGCCGGCCTCGGTGTGCAGACCGCCCCAGTAGACGACCGAAACGCCGGCTTCCTTCATCTTGGCGATCAGTGCGGAGAAGTCCTTGTCGCCGATGTTGACACCTTCATAGAGGGCTTCGGTGAGGCCGGCTTCGTTCATCGCCTTCTTGGTTTCATCAGCAAGACCCTGACCATAGGGGGTCTTGTCATGAATGACGGCGATCTTCGCGTCTTTATGGTTGGCGGCGAGGAAGGCGCCGGCAACTGCGCCCTGCTGGTCGTCACGGCCGCAGGTGCGGAACGTGTTCCACATACCGCGCTCGGTGAACTGCGGGTTGGTAGCAGACGGCGTGATCTCCAGGATGCCGTTTTCGGCATAGACTTCCGATGCCGGGATCGACACACCGGAGTTGAAGTGACCAACGACGAACTTCACACCGTCAGCGACGAACTTGTTGGCGACCGAGATGCCCTGCTTCGGGTCCGAAACGTCGTCGCCGAGCACAAGCTTGATTTGTTCCCCGTTGATACCGCCAGCGGCGTTGATGTCGGCAGCGGCCTGTTCGGCACCTTTCTGGAGCTGCGCACCGAAGGCGGCGTTCGGGCCAGTCAGCGGGCCGGCGACACCAACGAGAATATCAGCCCAGGCCGTGCCGCTGAAGGCGACCATTGCCGTCAGCGCAACGGCCGACAGAAGAGATTTTTTCATTCTTGTTACTCCCAAATATTCGAGCGGGTCTCGTTATCAACCTGCGCAATGCCCACCATAGTTGCGCCGGTGTTTCCTTCGCACCGGCCGCGGCGGACCGGCACGCGCTGTTCCCTTTATTTGGTTTTCCAGGAGAAGGGTGAAGCCTTCTCGTAGAGCCAGTAGTAGATTTTGGTCATTTGCTTGGTCCGGTAGTACCGGAAAGCTACGGTAGCAAACAACAAAAGCACGATCGTGTCCACGATATAGTATTGCAGGCTGAACATCGTGCCGCCGAAGAGGGCGTGATGGATGAAACGGATCGCCAGCCCGAGCAACGCCACGTAGAGCAGCAGCCGCGGAACGTTATGCCAACTTTCGGCCACGCTCTTGCCCGTGCGCCAGGCGGTCCAGCCGCCAAGCACGCAGCTTATGAAAAGAAACTGCCAGATCGACGCTTCTTCGTAGAGAATTCCCTGCATGTCACTTGCTCCAGATGCGGCCGATCAATGACGGCCGCCTTCGAGATAGGCCGCGCGCACTTCCGGATTGGCGAGCAGATCCCTGCCGCTGCCGCTCATCGTCACCCGTCCGTTGACCATCACATAGCCGCGGTCCGAAAGCTTGAGCGCGCCGAAAGCGTTCTGCTCGACGAGGAAGACGGTCAGGCCTTCCTCCTTGTTGAGTTTCTTGATCGCTTCGAAGATGCCCTTGACGATCAGCGGCGCGAGACCAAGCGACGGCTCGTCGAGAAGCAACAGCTTCGGCCGTGCCATCAGCGCGCGGCCGATCGAGAGCATCTGCTGCTCGCCGCCTGACAGCGTGCCGCCGCGCTGCGCCTTACGCTCCTTGAGCCGGGGAAAGAGCCTGAAGATCTTTTCCACGTCCTCGTCGAAATGCTTCAGGTT
Source organism: Ensifer sp. Root278 (assembly GCF_001429285.1). Taxonomy (GTDB): domain Bacteria; phylum Pseudomonadota; class Alphaproteobacteria; order Rhizobiales; family Rhizobiaceae; genus Ensifer. The sequence goes on along the minus strand of NZ_LMJJ01000005.1, from coordinate 62,950 downwards.
GTCGAGGCTCGCCCCCATCTGCAGGTTTTCGAAAACCGTCATGCGCGGGAAGATGCGGCGGCCTTCCGGCGACTGGGCAATCCTCATACGCGCGATTTCGTGGGTCGGCAGGCGCGTGATGTCATGGCCGTCGAACATCACCGTGCCGGTGCGCGCCTGCGGGCTGCCGCAGATCGTCATCATCAATGTCGACTTGCCCGCGCCGTTGGCACCGATCAGCGAAACGATTTCTCCGCGATGGACCTCGACATCGACGCCGCTCAGCGCCCGAATGTTGCCGTAGTAGGTTTCGACGGCTTTCACTTGCAGCAGCGGCGCAGTCATTGCTTGGTGCCTCCCTGCCCGCCTTCGATTTCCTCGATTTGTTCGATCACCTGTTCAACCTCTTCATCCTCGACACCTAGATAGGCCGCGATGACCCTTGGATCGTTCTTCACGAAATCCGGGGTGCCGTCGGAGATCTTCTGCCCATATTCGAGCACGACGACATGGTCCGATATCTCCATGACCACGGACATGTCATGCTCGATCAGCAGGATGGAGGTGCCGGTGTCGCTGCGGATGCCCTGCAAAAGTTCATTGAGGGCATGCGATTCGCGCGGATTGAGGCCAGCCGCAGGCTCATCGAGGCACAGCAACTCCGGTCCCGTGCACATGGCACGAGCAATCTCCAACCGCCGCTGCGCGCCGTAGGGCAAGTCCCCGGCAGGGTCGTCTGCCCGGTCGATCAGCGATGCCTTTTCGAGCCAATGCTTGGCGAGTTCAGTCGCCTCCCTGGAGGCCTGCCGGTAGGCAGGAAATCCAAGGAGCCCGAGCACGGTATAGCCCGACGCCAGCATCAGTTTGTTGTGCTGCGCGACCAGCAGGTTCTCGAGCACGGTCATGCCGGAGAACATCCGGATGTTCTGGAACGTACGCGCCACCTTTGCATGCTTGGTGATCTCGAAGTCCGGCAGCCGCTCGAGGAGATACTCCTTTCCGGACTTCTGCTTCATCGTGATCATACCCATCGTCGGCTTGTAGAAGCCGGTGATGCAGTTGAATACCGTCGTCTTACCTGCCCCGTTCGGGCCGATCAGCGCGGTGATGTCGCCGCGATAGGCCTCGAAAGAGAAGTCGTTGATGGCCATCAGACCGCCGAAGCGCATCGACAGGTGCTCAACCTTGAGAATGGGATCTTGTGTCATTGTCATCGTCGTGGTCTCGAGGGCCATCAGCCATGCCCTTCCTTGGTAAAGCTGCCGGAGACGGCCTTGCGTTCGCGCAGGAACGCGGTCGGTTCACGCGATCCAACGAAGCCGCGCGGCTTCCAGACCATGACGACGACCATGGCCAGGCCAAAGATCAGCATGCGGTAGAGTTCCGGCGTGAAGTTCGGTCCGAAGACGGCCTTCAGGAAGTCAAGCTCACGCAGAATTTCGGTACCGCCGATCATGACGATCGCTGCGATCGCAATGCCCGTCAGCGACCCCATGCCGCCGAGGACGACGATCGCGAGGATCACTGCGGATTCGAGGAACACGAAGGATTCGGGCGACACGAAGCCCTGGCGTACTGCGAAGAAGGACCCGGCGATGCCGCCGAACATGGCGCCCATGGCGAAAGCCGTCAGCTTGGTGGTAACCGTGTTGATGCCAAGCGACTTGCAAGCGATCTCATCTTCGCGCAGCGCTTCCCAGGCGCGCCCGATCGGCATCCGACGCATGCGGATCGTCACGAAAGCCGTGATCAAGCAAAGACCGAGGATCAGGTAGAATAGGAAGATCTTGTAGTAGACCGACGAGATCGGCAGCCCCATCAATGCGGCAAAGCCATCCTTGGAGGCATCGAACTTGATGCCGAACAGCGTTGCCTTGGCAATGCCGGACACGCCGAACGTACCTTTGGTGACCTCGGTCCAGTTGATCAGGACAAGACGGATGATTTCGCCAAAGGCGAGCGTGACGATCGCCAGATAGTCTCCGCGCAGACGCAGCACCGGGAAGCCGAGGACCACGCCCCAGCAGGCGGCGAGGAGGCCGGCCACCGGCAACAACACCCAGAAGGACAGGCCCAGATAGGTGGAGAGCAGCGCGTAGGAATAGGCACCAACTGCGTAGAAAGCGACGTAACCGAGGTCCAGCAGGCCGGCGAGGCCGACGACGATGTTCAGGCCCCAGGCGAGCATCACATAGATCAGGATCTGGATGCCGAAATTGTCCACCCATTTCAGCGAGCCCTGAACACCGGTTAGCGCGACGATGACCGGCGGATAAAGGATCAAGGCAAGTATCGCAATCGTCGAGAAATTGCGGCTGAAGAAGCTTTCCTCCTTGGCAACTTCCGGCGCCGCCGCTTTGGCAGCCTTTCGCTGGGCAAGCCGCGGCTGGACATAGGCGACCATGAGGAAGCGGCCAACCATGGCGATGATCACGAAGATCGCCAGCAGGCCCCAACGTTGTGTCAGGATCAGCTCGTTGCGGATGTTCTGGTCGGTCTTGAGGCCGACGAACAGCACGAACAGTCCGAGCGTGATGAGGCCCGCGAAGACAGACTCGCGCAGGGCCCGCGCCGTCACCTCAGTGCCGGCGCTTGCAGTTGTAGAAGCAATGTTTGCCATTGAATTATACCTTCTCGACTTCCGGTCGTCCGAGAATACCCGACGGCTTGAAGATCAGAACGATTGCGAGAATGGAGAATGTCGCAACGTCCTTGTAGTCGATGGTGAAATAGGCCGACCACAGGGACTCGATCAGGCCGATCAGAAGTCCGCCCAAAACAGCGCCCGGCAGCGAGCCAATGCCTCCGAGAACGGCGGCGGTGAATGCCTTGACCCCGGGAACGAAGCCGTCGGTAAAAACGACCACGCCGTAATACATCAGGTACATGGTTCCCGCGACAGCAGCGAGTGCCGCACCCATGATGAAGGTCACCGAGATCGTACGATCGACGTCGACGCCGAGCAGAGCCGCCATCTTGCGATCCTGCTCGGTGGCGCGCTGTGCACGACCAAGCGGCGTCCTGTTGACGATGTACCAGAAGACGGAAAGCAGGATCGCCGTGATGATGATGATGATGATCTGCTTCAGCGAAATGGAGATGCCGAAAACCTCATAGACGGACGAGACGAGCGGCGGGATCGGCTTGTTGCGCGGTCCCTGCGTCACCTGGATGAAGTTCGACAACACGATCGACATGCCGATTGCGGTGATCAGCGGCGCCAGCCGGAATGACCCGCGCAGTGGCCGGTAGGCCACCTTCTCGATCGTCCAGTTCCACAGCGACGCCGCGAGCATAGCCACGACCATCATAAGCAAAAGCGCAAGTACAACCGGCACGCCTGCTATAAATGAGGTGAGAAGCAGAAAGACAATCAAAGCAGCAAAGCCGCCGAGCATGAAGATATCGCCGTGGGCGAAGTTGATCATGCCAATGATGCCGTAGACCATGGTATAACCGATTGCGATCATACCATAAATAGACCCAAGAGTCAGCCCGTTGACGAGCTGCTGGACGAAATACTCCATCAATCTTCCCCTGGACCAGATCCTTGAAGGTCCGGTCTCTTGTTTTTTGAGCTCATTTTGAGCGCTGTGTTTGATCGATTCCATACCTTTTTCAAACAAAAAGGAAAGCTAAAAAACGCGACTTCGGCAAAAACTTCCCCGATAAAATCGATTTGACGCTTTTAGAGCCAGAAAAACCAAAACTTCCGCAGCTTTCGCCCGCAAAATCATCAACTTTAGCCGTAAATGCCCGGGGATTCGCCTAGAGGCCTAGCCACCAAATGGCCAGGCCGGTGCGCTGCTTCGCCGCTCAGGTGCGCATCCGCTGCCCGTTTGCGTCGAACAAGGGATTCGCCTGGAGGCGTGCCGGCAGAATCTCGCCCAGGAGTTCGATCGACCAGCCATCGCTGCGATCGGCGATCTCCTTCGATACGTAACCCATGGCCACCGAAACGCCGCTCGTGTGCGCATAACCGCCCGATGTCACCCATCCGCGCACGACTCCGTCGAGATAGATCGGCTCGTCGCCGATGACGTCGGCATCCCTGGCCTCGAGGACGAAGGTCCTGAGACGCAGGGCGCCACCGTCCGCCTTCTCCTTCATTGCAGCCACCTTGCCGATAAAGTCCGCGTCCTTGCCGGTCGCGATGAAGCGGCCGAGGCCGGCCTCGACCGGGCCATAGAGCGGACGGTACTCGCGCGCCCAGCTGCCGAAGGATTTCTCGACGCGCAGCGCATTCAGCGCCCTGAGGCCGAACAGCCGGATCTCGGACGCTGCCCCCTTCTCCATCAGCAGCTCGAAGAGATAGCGCTGGTATTCGGGCTTCATCCAGATCTCGTAGCCGAGATCGCCGGTGTAGCTCACACGGCCGACGATCACGGGCGCCATGCCGAGGTCCATCCGGCGGATGTCCAGGAATGGAAAGGCGGCGTCGGAGACGTCGAGATGGGTGAGACCGGCAAGCACGTCGCGCGCCTTCGGCCCGGCGATCGACAGGCCAACCAGTTCCAGCTTCAGCGCCTTCAGCGAAACCGAGCCGTCCTCAGGCAGATGCGCCTCGAACCAGCGCATGTGATAGTCCTCGGCGATGCCGGAGCCGATCAGCAGGAAGTCTTCCTCCCCGAGCTTGGCAAGCGTGAAGTCGCCGATCAGCTTGCCGTCGTCCTTCAGCATCGGCGCCAGCGTCATGCGCCCCACCTGCGGAATACGGCAGGCCAGCAGCCGGTCGAGCCAGGCTTCAGCGCCCTCGCCCGTGATCGCATATTTGGCAAAGCCCGACGTCTCCATCAGGCCGACGCCCTCACGCACGGCGCGCGCTTCCGCGCCAACCGTCTCGAAATCCGTCGAGCGCCGCCAGGAGAAGGCGTCCTTCACCCCTTCGGGCGCAAACCACAGCGGCGTTTCGAGCCCATAGGACGCGCCGAAGACCGCGCCAGCCGCCTTCAGCCTGTCGTAGATCGGCGTCGTCAGCAGCGGCCTTGCCGCCGGCAGCTCCTCGTTCGGATAACGGATCGAGAAGCGACGTGAGTAGTTCTCGCGCACCTTGGCATTGGTATAGGCAAGCGTGGCGAAATCGCCGTAGCGCGAGACGTCCATGGCAAAGACGTCGAAGCCGGGGTCGCCATGGATCATCCAGTTAGCAAGCGCCAGCCCAACGCCGCCGCCCTGGCTGAAGCCGGCCATGACGGCGCAGGCCGACCAGAAATTCCTCAAGCCCCGCACCGGGCCGACGAGCGGGTTACCGTCCGGCGAGAAGGTGAAAGGGCCGTTGATGATCTTCTTGATGCCGGCTTTGTTGAAGGCCGGGAAATGCCTGAAGCCGACTTCGAGTTCCGGCGAAATGCGGTCGATATCCTCTGCCAGCAGCTCATGGCCAAAATCCCAGGGCGTGGAGATCGGCGACCACGGACGGCACGCCTTCTCATAGGTGCCCATCAGCATGCCCTGACGTTCCTGGCGCAAGTAGATTTCGCCATCAAAATCGACGCAGTGCATCAGCTCCTTGCCGCGCGTCTGGTTGAACTCGATGACCTCTGGCATATCCTCGGTGATGAGATACATGTGCTCCATAGCGAGCACCGGGAGTTCCAGCCCCACCATGCGCCCCACCTCGCGGGCCCAGAGGCCGGCGGCGTTGACGACGTGTTCGGCGACAATCTCGCCCTGGTTGGTGATGACCCGCCAGCAACCGTCTTCCCGCTGCACCAGATCCTCGACCTTGGTGTGCAGATAGATCTCCGCACCGTTCTTCTTCGCCGATTTGGCATAGGCATGCGTCGTGCCATAGGGATCGAGATGGCCCTCGACCGGATCGAAGACCGCGCCGACGAACTGGTCAGGATCGAGCAGCGGCATCAGGTCGTGCGCTTCCCTGGGCGTCAGCAGCTCGGCCTCGAGCCCCATGTAGCGCCCCTTGGCGAGGATCGACTTCATCCAGTCGAAGCGCTCCTTGGTGGCCGCCAGCATCATGCCCGATGTCATGTGCAGGCCGACGTCCTGACCGGAATACTCCTCAATCTCCTTGTAGAGCTCGACCGTATATTTCTGCAGCTTGGCGACGTTCGGGTCACCGTTGATCGTGTGCATGCCGCCGGCCGCATGCCAGGTGGAGCCGGACGTGAGCTCCGACCGTTCGAGCAGGACAACATCGGTCCAGCCGAACTTCGTCAGATGATAGAGCACCGAGCAACCGACGACACCGCCTCCGATAACGACGACCTTGGCATGGCTTTTCATGCGTACACTCCGTCTTTCCATGCTCCGGCGGAGGCATGGCCAAATTGTCAGGAAGAAAATCAAGACCGCTTACCTTCCGGACAGAAGCGCAGGCGGCGAATGGTGGCAGCCTAGTCAGAAAGGCGGCGCCGATAAAGACACGGCTGCGAAGGGCGCTTGTCCATTTCCGCCGTTTGCTGGCGGATCGGCGACCCGATTGCGGCATTTCATGCCGCATTTGTTTTCAGCCTCACGAAAGAGGCTGTTCAGTCTGAAAAAGCGGCGGTGAGATCGAACGCCCGCCCCATCCGCATCAGGTCGTCGAAGAGCGATTCGGCGTAGCTTCGCGGCACGATCAGTTCAAACGTATCCTCGTCCGTCCGGGCGAGATTGACCGGGATGTGGCCGCACAGAACATTGGCACTCCCCCCAAGCGAGAAGGTCGCGGGATGGACGTCGAGGCCGATACCTTTGGCAAGGATGCTGCGCACGTTCGGGCCGGTGAGGCGGAAGACGACGCGCCCGTCGCTTTGGTCGACGACATAGGCGCCCCCGTCGCAGAGCTCTTCGAGGCGACGCACGAGCCCGCTCGGCGCCTCCACCTCGGAGACCACCAGCCATTCCCCGGGGCCTGAGAAACGGAGCGACAGCTCGGGCACCGAAGCAATCGACTGCCGCACTGCCTCGGCCTGCCCGGCACGGGCAAGAACCGTCGCCATCGCACGCCAATGGCCGACCATCAGGTGATCGGCGGCCGCGGGCCTCGGTGCAGAGCGCAGTTTCTGTTCCAGTGCGTGGCGGTTGTTGTAGTCGCGAACCATCGCCGCCTCCTCAGGCCTTCAGCTTTGCGTTTTGCGGATCGACGAAGACCGGATCGCAGACCTCGGCGACGATCTCCTGATCGCGCAGCTTGTCGAAAACGATGACCTTCTCGCCGTACCGCTCACGCCCGGACTTCAGGAAGGCAAGTGCGATGGCATGCCCCAGGACCGGCGAGAAGCCGGCCGAGCTTACCCAACCCTGATCGTTCAGCGTCGAGGGCTTCGTACCTTCCTTCAGGAGATGGGCGCCGGCGCGCATGTCCTTGTCGGCATCGACGGCCTTCAGCCCGACGAGCTGCATGCGATCGGCGGCCGTCAGCCCGTAGCGCGTCGACAGCCGCTTGCCGATGAAGTCGACTTTCTGCATCGACAGCATGCGGCCAAGGCCGGCGTCGTCGGGTGTCACGCGACCGTCGAATTCGGCATGCGTCAGCAGTCCCTTCTCGAGCCGCAGCACATTGAGCGCCTCGACGCCATAGGCGCAGATATCGTGGGGCCGGCCGGCCTCCATGATCTGGTCCGCCACCGCTTCGCCGTTGCCGGCCGGCACGGCCAGTTCGAAGGCGAGTTCCCCGGAGAAGGAGATGCGGAAGAGCCGCGCGGCCACGCCGCTTTTCAGAACAATCTTCCGGGCGGAAAGGAACGGAAATGCGCCGTCGGAAATGTCGCCGTCGACAATCTGCTGCAACACCGCGCGTGCCTTCGGGCCGGCGATCGCCATCTGCGCCCATTGGTCGGTCGACGAGGTGAAACGGACTTCGAGTTCCGGCCAGAGCGCCTGGGCGCAATATTCCATGTGCGCCATGACCGGGCCGGCCATCGCCGTCGTCGTGGTGACGAAGAAATGCGCCTCGTCGAACCGGCTCACCGTGCCGTCGTCGAAGACGAACCCGTCCTCGCGCAGCATCAGGCCATAGCGCGCCTTGCCGACCGGCAGCTTCAAGACCGGGTTGCAGTAGAGCCGGTTGAGGAACTCCGCGGCGTCGGGGCCGAAAACCTCGATCTTGCCGAGCGTCGAGACGTCGCAGAGGCCGACATTGGCTCGCACGTTCAGCACTTCGCGATCGACGCTTTCGCGCCAGGTCTTCTCGCCGGCGCGCGGGAACCACGCCGAGCGATGCCAGAGCCCCGCCTCGACGAAGGTCGCACCGTTTTTCATCGCCCAGCCATGCAGCGGTGACTTCCGTGCCGGCGCCGCGTGTTCGTCGCGTGCCGTCCCGGCAAGCGCACCAAGGGAGACCGGTGTGTAGAAAGGCCGGAAGGTCGTGGTGCCGACCTCCGCCGGGCTGACACCGCGCATGCCCGCGAGAATGCCGACAGCGTTGATGTTGGAAAGCTTGCCCTGGTCGGTCGCCATGCCGTTGGTGGTGTAGCGCTTGGCATGCTCCACATGGCCGAAGCCTTCGCGAAGCGCGAGGCCAAGATCCTTCGCATGCACGTCGTTCTGGAAATCGACGAAGGCCTTCGACTTGGCACCCGGGACATACCAGAGCGCTGTGAAGGAAGAGGCTTCTTCAGCATCGACGACAGGAACGGCGGCCGAAACGGCGTTGAAACCGAGATCCGCCGCAATCGTTGCGGCCTTCTCCGCACCATCGGAAAGGCAGCCGGCGAGCGTATAGATACCGTTGGCAGCACCGACGGGGCGCAGACCACCGCCGACATCGGGGGCGGCGAATGCCTTCAACGCCTCCGACCAGACCGGCTTGGCACCTCGCTGGCAGGCAAGATGCACGACCGGGCTCCAGCCGCCGGACATGCCGAGTGCATCGCAGGCGATCAGTTCCTCGAAGCCGGAGCGCTCGACGACGATGCCCTTGAGGCGTTGCCTGCCCTTGGTATCGACGATGGAGGCCGAACGGATGACCCGGACACCATCGGGCGCCTGATCGCCGGATTCCGCTCGGGCATCGACGATCGCTGCGATCGCCACGCCTTTCGCAGAAAGCGTCCGCGCCGTGCGATAGCCGGCGCTGCCGCTGGTGAAGAGCGCGACCGTCTTGCCTGCGGCCACGCCGTAGCGTTCGGCAAAGGTGGTCATGGCACCGGCCATCATCACGCCGGGGCGATCATTGCCGCCGAAGACCAGCGGCCGTTCCTCGGCACCGGTTGCGAGCAGCGCGCGCTTGGCAACGATGCGCCAGACGCGCTCGCTTACTAGCTTCGACGACGGCTCGGCGACGTGCTTCTGCACGCGCTCGACGGCGCCGAAGACGTTGTCGTCGTACCAGCCAAAGACGGTGGTGCGCGAAAGCAGTGTGACGTTGGGCAGCGATTGCAGTTCCGCGACCGTGCGGTCGGCGAAGACGGATGCCGGGGCACCGTCGATGGTCTCGCTGGTCGAAAGCAGAGAACCGCCGAGCCGGAAATCCTCGTCTGCAACGATGACCCGGAGGCCGGCGCGGCCGGCCGTCAGTGCCGCCATCAGCCCGGACGGACCGGCACCGACGACGAGCAGATCGCAGAAAGCCCAGGATTTCTCATAAGCCTCGGGGTCGCGTTCGAGCACCGCCCGGCCGAGGCCCGCAGCACGGCGAATGAAGGGCTCGTAGATCCGCTCCCAGAACTGCTTCGGCCACATGAAGGTCTTGTAGTAGAAGCCGGCGCCGAGGAAGGGCGACAGCACGCCGTTGACTGCCCCGATATCGAAGGCGAGCGACGGCCAACGGTTCTGGCTTCGCGCCGTCAGCCCGCCGTAGAGTTCGGCGACAGTCGCCTTGGTGTTCGCATCGGTGCGGGCACCGGAGCCGATGGTGACGAGCGCGTTCGGCTCAGAGGGCCCGGTGCTGACGATGCCGCGCGGCCGATGGTACTTGAAGCTGCGGCCGACGAGCAACTGGTCGTTGGCAAGCAGCGCCGAGGCGAGCGTATCGCCCGCAAAGCCGCGCAATGGACTGCCGTCGAAGGTGAAGCTCAGCGTTTTGCTGCGATCGATCAGACCGCCGGAGGAGAGCCGATAGCCGCTCATCGCTCAACCCTCCGCGCGAACTCGGCGGCATCGACGACGGAATAGACCTCGTGGGTGGCCGTATCACGCTCGACCACCAGGAAGCGGCGACAGCCGGCAACGTGATGCCAGTGCTCGAAGGTCCGGCCGCGCGGGTTCACGCGCACATAGACATAGTCGTGCCAGGTTTCGTCAGAGTCCATCGGTTCGGGGCGGCCGCGCGAGGCATCGCCGCGGACCGCGAATTCTTCCTTCGGTCGAACCCCGCAATGCGGGCAGGTAATCAGGCTTGCCATTGTCTTCCGTATCCTGAAGCCGACCTCGGCCCCCGTTCATTCCGTACTGCCGGGCGGGCCGGCAAAGTGCTGTCAGTGAAGGTTGGGCTGTGGGCCGGCGCCGGCCTCGTCAACGGCATAGCCGCGCGCGAAGCGATCGAGCCTGAGGGCGCGCGCCACCGGATGGGTATCGTTCCTGGCGATCAGATGAGCGAAGCAATAACCGGAGGCCGGCGTCGCCTTGAAGCCGCCGTAGCACCAGCCGCAGTTCAGGTAGAGATTGTCGATCGAGGTGCGGTCGATGATGGGCGAACCGTCCATGCTCATGTCCATGACCCCGCCCCAGGCGCGCAGCACCCGAACGCGTGACAGGCCGGGGATCATCGTCACCCCCTCCTCCATCACATGCTCGGCGGTCGCAAGATTGCCGCGCTGAGCATAGGAGGAGTAGCCGTCGATCTCGGCGCCGAAGACGAGGCCGCCCTTGTCCGACTGCGAGATGTAGAAGTGGCCGCCGCCATAGACGATCACGTGGTCGATGCAGGGCTTCAGCCCCTCGGTCACGAAGGCCTGAAGTACATGGCTTTCGAGCGGCAGCTTGAGGTCCGCCATCTCGCCGACGCGCGAGGAATTGCCGGCCGCAGCCAGCGCCAGCTTGCCGCAGCCGATGAAGCCCTTGGTCGTTTCGACCCCGGTGACGACGCCGTTTTCGCGGCGGATGCCGGTCACTTCGCAATGCTCGATGATGTCGACGCCATGCCGGTCGGCACCGCGGGCATAGCCCCAGGCGACCGCATCGTGTCTCGCCGTGCCGGCGCGCCGCTGCAACAGGCCGCCAAGGATCGGATAACGGGCGTGGTCGTAATTGAGAAAGGGGATCATCTTCTTCAATTGTTCACGCTCGATGAGCTCGGCCGCCACGCCTTCCATCCACATCGCGTTTCCGCGCCTGATATAGGCGTCGCGCTGGGCGTCGCTGTGATAGAGCATGATGACGCCGCGTTGCGACAGCATCACATTGTAGTTGAGATCCTGCTCCAGCCCTTCCCAGAGCTTCATCGAAAACTCGTAGAAGGGTTCGTTGCCGGGCAGCATGTAGTTGGAGCGCACGATCGTCGTGTTGCGCCCGACATTGCCCGAGCCGAGATAGCCCTTCTCCAGCACCGCGACGTTCTTCACGCCGAATTCCTTGGCGAGGTAGTAAGCGGTCGAAAGACCGTGCCCGCCGCCGCCGACGATGATCACGTCGTAATGCGGTTTGGGCTGGGGCTGGCGCCATTGCGGCTTCCAATTCAGGTTTCCGGAAAGGGCGTTCCTGACGAGCGAGAAGGCGGAATAACGCATGAAGGCATCCAGGTGAGTTGCGTCGGCACATTTGCACAGCCGTGAGGCGGAAGCCAAGACGCAAGCCTGGCGCAGGTGCAAAAAACCGTTCGCTGGCTCATCGTGCACTTCGCTGCGCAGCGGAGTGGATCGATGTTCGTCTCCAATCGAATGCGCCTACCGCCAAAAGCACGGGTACCATCCTGTTCCCGATATGCTATGGGCTTGGTGATGGACGGAAAGTAAGGGCGAATGCTGGAGATACTGCAACAATCGGCGATATCAGCGGGTCGGGCCATTCTCGACATCTACAACGCAGGCCCGGCGGTCACCTACAAGGCGGACTTTTCGCCGGTCACCGACGCCGATGCCTGCGCCGAGCGCATCATCCTGGCGGACCTCGCCCGCGCCTTCCCGGACGTGCCTGTGGTCGCCGAAGAGGCTGTCGCCGCAGGCTTCGTGCCTGACATCGCCGGCAAATCCTTCTTCCTTGTCGATCCACTCGACGGCACGAAGGAATTCATCGGCCGGCACGACGACTTTACCGTCAATATCGCGTTGATCGAGAACGGCGCGCCCGTGGCCGGCGTCGTTTACGCACCGGCGCTCGGCATCCTCTATGCGGCGAACCACGGCAAGGCAGTGAAGGCGGTCATCGACCAGACCTTTCACCTCGACCATGAAACGATCATTGGCTGCCGCAGTTGCGGCGATCGCATGGTGGGTCTAGCCAGCCGTTCGCACAACAGCGCCGAGACGATCGCCTACCTCGCCGAGCACGGCATAGCCGACTACAGAGCGGTCGGATCGTCCCTCAAGTTCTGCCTTCTCGCAGAGGGGCTCGCTGACGTCTATCCGCGCTTCAGCCGCACGATGGAATGGGACACAGCCGCGGGCGATGCCATCCTCCGGGCGGCTGGCGGCGAAACGCTGACGATGGACGGTGCGCCGCTCACCTACGGCAAGCGCAACCAGAAGAACGACAGCGACTTCGCCAACCCCTGGTTCGTTTCGCGCGGCAAGCCGTAAGGACCCCGCCGGGAACCCATCACTCTTGCCGAATTCCGGCGGCGATCAGCTGGCCGAGCGTCCTCTCGTTGAACGGCTTGTCTATCCGCGGGACGTCCCGCAGATGCCCTGGGAAAAGCTCCATGTCGCTGTAGCCGCTGGTGAACCCAAACGGCATGCCGCGTGCAAGCATCGCATCGGCAACGCCGAAGCTCGTATGGTTATCGAGACGGACGTCGAGGATTGCAAAGTCAAAGCTCTGTCGAGACAGGATCTCCATCGCCTGGTCCGCGTTCGCCGCGATCGTCACCTCGGCAATACCGAGCGACGTCAGGATTTCTTCGGCATCCGATGCAATGAGGAAATTGTCTTCGAGAACAAGAACGGTCCGGACATGCGGAGGAACTTCGTCCATCCAGCTTACTCCACCTTGTGCGCGTACCGACAGGGCATTCGCGCCGATAAGAGCAAGCTATAGGCGCCTCGAGGCGGCCCGGCATTTAAATAAGACATGTAGCGCCGATTGGGGCCAAGCGCGGAACAACCGACCGGTACCGACGTTCAACACCGGTACGCGGATCACGATCGCAAGCGATCGCTGTTTCGCGGCTTTCTCAAGATAGAACGGGAGCAGGAGAATGAAGCAGACAGCCTCCGTGCTTAAACCGAAGGTCAAGGACGAAGAATTCGACATCGGCCTGACCAGGGCCTACCGTCAGGAGATGGCAGCGGCACTGTCCGACATCCTTGCCGATACCTACAAGCTGGTGATCAAGAGCCACATCTACCATTGGAATGTGGTCGGCCCATTGTTCAAGCCGCTGCACGAATTGACGGAAGAGCACTACAACACGCTCTTTCAGGCGACTGACGTGATTGCCGAGCGGATACGTGCACTGGGTCACCTCGCCCCAGCCAAACTCACCGAGGCGGCGGCATTTGCCCCGAGCGGCGGCTCCGTCAACCACGCGAGCGCGGCCGACATGGTGGCCGACCTGATTGCCGATCACGAGGCGGCCGTGCGCCGCATGCGCGACGCCGGCACCACGGCGGACGAGAACGACGACCTTGTCACCACGGACATGCTGACCGATCGCCTCAACTTCCACGAAAAGGCGCTTTGGATGCTGCGCGCGATCGTCGCAGCCTGATCCTATCGGGGTCCGGCATCGATGCGGCGACGTTCGCCGCATCGGAAAGGAAAGGATACGGCGCCCTTCAACGGCATTTCAGATGAAGGGCCGCTTGGGTTCATTCAACCCTTCCCAGCCCGAAATCGCAAGCAATCCATCGATATCGCGGACATTGCAGCCCTTGTCCGCCCAGCGGATCAGGTCGCGCTCGGCAAGCTTCTTCAACGTCTTGTTGGTATGGACGATCGAAAGACCCAGCGTATCGGCCACATGCTGCTGCGTGACCGGAATGGCGACGCGACTGCTGCTGAAAAGGTCGAGTGCCTTTGCACGCTGGTAGAGAAAGGCAAGCAGGTAGGCGGCCCGTTCCAGCGCCGAGCGGCGACCGATGCTCAGGAGGTTCTCATCCAGAATGCGCTCCTCGCGCGCCGCGATCCAGGTGAGGTCATAGGCGAGTTCGGGATAGTTGGCGAACAGGCGGTTCAGCTTGCCGCGCTCGAAAACGCAAAGGGTCACCGGCGACAGCGCTTCAATCGAATGCTGCATCTCCCCCATCAGGCTGCCCTGCAGGCCGATCAGATCACCCGGCATCACATAATTCAGGATCTGGCGGCGTCCGTCATCGAGCATCTTGTAGCGAAAGCCCCAGCCGGAAAGCACCGTGAAGAGGTGGGCGCTGTGCGCGCCTTCAACGAGGATGGTTGCGCCGCCATCGACTGCGAGTTCACCGGTCTTGAATTGCGACACGAAGGCGAGTTCTTCATTTGTGAAGGCGCGAAAATGGTCGAGCTTCCGCAATGGACAGCTTTCGCAAGGTGTGCGTTTTTCGTTTCGAGTTGCAGTTCCGTTCATCGTTCCATCCGCGAAAATGCCTTCGGCCACGCGTTCAATGCAAAACTGCAAGTAGCGCCGGAGCTGCCCGGGACAAGGGACGGCCTTGAAAACACATGGTTTTCAGGAGCCTCTTGCCGAGACGCCAATGGACAGGCCGTCCTTGGTGCCCTATCTCTTGCACGCGATCCCGCCACAGGAGTTCCGTCATGTCGCACCCCGCCTTCGCCCCCAACAATGTTGCCGTCATCACCGGTGCCGCCTCCGGCATTGGATTGGCAGCATCGCGCCATTTCGCCTCGCTCGGCCTGCGCGTCGTGCTCGCCGATCTCGCAGGCGAGAGATTGGACAAAGCAGTCGCCGAGGTCGCTGCCGTCACGCCGGCGGGTGCACAGCATGTCGTTGCGATCCCGACTGATGTCTCGCGGCTCGAAGATCTGGAAGCGCTCGAACGCGAGACGCGTCGACGGTTCGGAGAGGTGCACGTGCTGATGAACAATGCCGGTATCCAGCCCGGCAGCGCCATGCTCGGTGCGTTGGCAGCCTGGGAGGCGACGATCGGCGTCAATCTCTGGGGTGTCATCAATGGTGCCCGCACCTTCGCGCCGGGCATGGTTGCCCATGGCAAGGCGGCGGTCATCATCAACACCGGCTCGAAGCAGGGCATCACCACGCCGCCGGGCGACCCGGCCTACAATGTCTCGAAGGCGGGTGTGAAGGTCTTCACCGAAGCGCTGGAACACGAGTTGCGCAACACCGCCGGCAGCCAGGTTCATGCTCATCTCCTGATCCCCGGCTTCGTCTATACGTCGCTGACGGCCCATGGCCGCACCGAGAAGCCCGCCGGCGCCTGGACGGCCGAGCAGACCGTCGACTTCATGATGGAAAGCCTCGCCTGCGGCGATTTCTATATCCTCTGCCCCGACAACGACGTCCCCCGCGCCACCGACGAGCGACGCATTCTCTGGGCTGCCGGCGACATCGTCGAGAACCGGCCGCCGCTGTCGCGCTGGCATCCGAAGTACGCGGAAGCGTTCAAGGCGTTCCTCGAAAAGGACAGCGACTGATCCTCGGACGTAAACACAGCGTTCGCCGCAGCGCTTCTGGTGCCGGCGCCGCGCTTCGTGTTTTGTGAGCAGAGACCAATGAGGAATCAAGAATGACGAGCGGCATCCACCACATCACCCTGATTGCCCGGAAGGTCCAGGCGAACGTCGATTTCTATGTGGGCTTCCTGGGTTTGCGCCTCGTCAAGCGGACAGGCGGCTACGAAGACGCTAACCAGCTGCACCTCTTTTATGGTGACGCCGAGGGCTCGCCCGGATCGCTCGTCACCTTCCTGATGTGGGAGGACGGCGGTCGCGGCCGGGTGGGGCACAGCCAGCCGAGCGAAATCGCCTTCGCCATCCGGCCGGAGAGCATCGGTTTCTGGCTGACCCGGGCGCTGCAATTCAACATCGCCACCTCAGGGCCGTCGCAGGAGTTCGGCGAACCGGTGCTGCGCCTCAAAGATCCGGACGGCGTCATCGTCAAGCTCGTCGGCACCGAGGCGGTTTCGGCCACGGCTCCCTGGAGCACGCGCGATATCCCGGAAGAAGATGCGATCCGACGCCTGCGCGGCGCCACGATCCTTACCGAGAAGCCGGCAGAATCCGTTCGCTTCCTGAAAACGCATTTCGGTTACAGTGAAACGGCCTCCAACGACACGATCCGTCGCCTCACCTCCGCCTCCGGCGACGTCATCGACGTGCGCGACGCAACTGGCTTCTGGACGTCTGCTCCTGGAACCGGGACGATCGACCACGTTGCTTTCCGCGCGCCGGATCGGGCTGCCGTGGAACAAGTGGGGGTCGACCTGCGACGCGATGACGCCGGCGCCATCAACGCGCATGACCGCAAATACTTCTATTCGCTCTACGTGCGCGAGCCCGGCGGCTCGCTCTACGAACTGGCAAGCGACGTGCCCGGCTTCACCGTCGACGAATCCGAGGAAACGCTCGGCACCGAACTCTTTGTCCCCACGCATTTCGGCGCCGCCAGGGAAGAATTGCTGCTCGCCATGCCGCAGTTCGCACTGCCGGGAGAACCGCGCCTGACGCAAAGGGATCTGCCCTTCGTGCACCGTTTCTACCATCCGGAGAAACTGAACGACCGCACCTTCATGCTGCTTCACGGCAGCGGTGCCGACGAGACACAGCTTCTGCATCTGGCCCATCAGGTCGACCGCGAAGCGACACTCGTCGGCATTCGTGGCCGGGCGAACGAAGAAGGTTTGCCGCGCTGGTTCCGCCGCTATTCACCGACGACCTTCGACCAGAAGGACGTGCGCGCGGAGGCCGATGCCTTCGCTGCCTTCGTCGAGGGAGCCGAAGACGGCTACCGCATCGATCTCGAGAAGACCGTCTTCATCGGCTACTCCAACGGCGCCAACCTGCTGGTCGCGCTGATGCTCCTGCATCCGGGACTGATCCGCAACGTCGTGCTGATGCGCTCGATGCTCGTGCTCGACGATGTGCCGCCTCCTGATCTCTCGGGCACGAACATCCTGCTGCTGACGGGCCAGCACGACAGCTACGGAGAATTCGCGCCTCGCCTGAAGGCGGAGCTGTCACGCACCGGCGCGGATCTGACGACGACAGAACTCGACATGGGGCACGAGATCGGCGCACCTGATATTGCTGCAATCCAGCAATGGCTGGAGGAGAAGGGGCTGTAAGTCCCCCCGCCCCGCCTCCGACTGTCCGGCACCCCCTCTGGTCGGGCTTCACCCGAGCATCCATTGCCAAGCCGGTGCCGCATCGTGGATCCTCGGTCGAACCCGAGGATGACGAGAGCGTCGCGTTAGGACGATGTCAGCCGCCTACGCTTCTTTTTCCGCCCTGGCAAAATCCGCGAACGCCTTGACGAAGGCTGCCAGTCGGTCGCGGGCAGCCGCATCCGTCAGCGTCCCCTCGTCGTCGAAAAGCGTGTCCGCTTTGGGCAACATCAGCCGCTTGCCCGACCAGAGCTCGGCACCGAGCGTGCGCATGACGGGCAGCCACGCGTTCTGACTCAGAATGGTGCCGAAATTGCCGGGCGAGGCGCCGGCGAGCGCGAAAGGTCGGTTGCGAAACACCTTGGCGATATCGGCCGATGGCCGGCTCAACCAGTCGATCGCGTTCTTGAACACGCCCGGAATGGAGTTGTTGTATTCAGGCGTGAACAGGATGACGCCATCGGCGGCCATCACCTGCTGCTTCAGAACCGTCACAGCCGGCGGAATACCGCTCTCTTTTTCGATATCGCCATCATAGAGCGGAATACCGTGCAGTGTCGCGGTGTCGAATTTGACGTCATCCGGCAGATTTTCCGCGGCCGCCCGCATCAGGCCCGTGTTGAACGACGCTTTGCGCAGGCTCCCGGATATGCCGAGGATTTTCGTCATGAGATCTGATCCTTCCTACTCTACAGGTCCTTGCGGGCGCGCCTCGATAAAGGGATGGCGGGATGCGGGCGGAAAGCCGCACATGTTTTCCTCACCCCGCTCCGATGCAGAACGCAACAGCCGTCATGATGGGTCCGTGCGCGGCCGATGTCCAACAGCACCAGAGGGATAGAGACAAAAAAGCCGGGGACGAATCCCCGGCTTGTCGTTCGGACCAGACTGTTAGACCAGCGGCTTCAGCCGTGCCTCGATCTGGGCGCGCTTCGGCTCCAGGAACGGCGGCAGCGACAGGCTCTCGCCGAGCGTTTCCATCGGCTCGTCGACGGCGAAGCCGGGACCATCGGTCGCGATCTCGAAGAGAACGCCATTCGGCTCGCGGAAATAGAGCGAGCGGAAATAGAAGCGTTCGACCTCGCCGCTCGACGGCAGGCGGAAGCCATTGAGACGTTCGGTCCATTCCGTCAGCGCCGCATTGTCGGGCGCCCGGAAGGCGACGTGATGCACCGCACCGGCCCCCTGCCGGGCAATCGGCAGACCCGGCTGGACCGCGACATGCAGTTCCGCCGCTGGTCCCCCTTCGCCCATCGTGAAGACATGGACTTCGCCTTCACCATCCGGCGACGGATAGGTGCGCGCCGCGCTCATGTTCATCACATGGGTCAGGACCAGTTCTGTGTTGGTGATGTCGGGCACGCTGATCGTGATCGGGCCGAGGCCCTTGATCTGGTGCTCGGCCGCAACCGGGCTCTTTTCCCAAGGATGCGAGGGCTGAAGTCCGCCGTCGTCGATCAGCCGGAAGCGCTGGCCTTCGCCGTCCTCGAAATCAAGCGACAGGCGTCCGTCGATTTCGGAGACTTCGCCGACCGCTACCTTCAGCTCGTCGAAACGACGCTTCCACCAGCGTACGCTCTCGGCGCTGCCGACCCTCAGGCCCGTGCGCGAAATGCTGTGCGTGCCGCGGCCCTGGGGCCCGACCGGCCAATCGAAGAAGGTCAGGTCGGTTCCGGGCGTGGCACGGCCGTCAGCGTAGAAAAGGTGATAGGCGGTGGTATCGTCCTGATTGACGGTCTTCTTGACCAGCCGCAGACCAAGCGTCTCGGTATAGAAGCGCAGGTTCTCCGGCGCGTTCGCGGTGATCGCCGTCAGGTGATGGATCCCAGTCAGTTGCAAGCTCATGATTGCCTCCAAAGCGTGGCATTTCTGTTGAGCACCATATGGGATGTCGGATCGTTTCCGACAGTGGATCAATAAAGAACGGAACGTTCCCTCACGGTGAACAATCACCCCCGCATCGTCGCTGAAAAAGCACCTAGTTCATGGTTGCCACCAGCGAGATCGGGCGCAACCCGCACACCCTCAACGCCGATTGAGATCGCCGAGATAGGTGTTTTCAAGGCGGGAGATTGCATAGGCCCGCGGGTCGATCTCGACCAGCAGCATGGTTTCCTGCCCCGGGCCCGCCTTGGCAAGCACCTGTCCGTCGGGTGCCGCAATGCGCGACAGGCCGGCAAAGGAAAACAGCGGGTCCGAGCCGTGATGATTGATGTAGGCGACGAAGACCTGGTTCTCGAAGGCGCGCGTCTGGATCATGTGCTCGGCGATGAAGTCGCCGGACCAGCCGGCCGGCAGCGCCGTCGGCACCAGAACCGCTTCGGCACCGGCCAGCGCCAGTCGCCGGACGTTCTCCGGAAACTCGACGTCGTAGCAGATCAGCATGCCGCAGGTGACGCCACGGTGCACGAAGAGCCGGGTCGACGGTTCCGGCGCCCGGAAGATCGCGCGCTCGTAATCGCCGTAGAGATGGGACTTGCGGTAGATGACCGGTGTTGCCTCGCCGCAGACGTAGACGGCGCTGTTGTAGACGTCGTTGCCGTCGCGCTCGGCAAAGCCGGCGATGATCGCAATGCCGGTCTCCGCCGATATCGCCTTGAGACGCTGAACGATCGCACCGTCTGCGGGCTCGGCGAGCGCCGTCAGCGCCTCACCGGCGCCATAACCGGTGACGCCGAGCTCCGGCGTCAGCAACAGCGTCGCGCCTTCGGCCGCAGCATCCTTGGCGGCGCGCGCGATGCGGTCGAGATTGGCGACGACGTCACCCGCCGCCGACTGCATCTGGAGAGCGGCGAGCTTCATCATTTTCCATCCGACGACATGGCACCGAGCAGCTTCGGCAGGTCGCCGAAGCGGGCGACGAGACCGAAGATCACCGCAGCCGTCGTGACGAAGAGAACCGTCACCGAAGCCATGGTCGGCGTGTAGCCGTAGCGAAGCGCGTTGAAGATCTTGATCGGCAGCGTTTCCACGGTAAAGCCGACCGTCATGTAGGCAACGATGTATTCGTTGAGCGACAGCACGAAGGCGAAAGCATAGCCGGAGACGATATAGGGCAGGATCAGCGGCAGCACGACGGTGCGGAAGATCGTGCGCTCGTCGGCCCCCATGGTCGAGGCTGCCTCGACCAGCGAACGGTCGATCGAGGTAAAGCCGAGAGAAAGGGTCACCAGCGGCAGCGTCACGAAGAAGATCGCGTGGCTGACCACGGCCGTCCAGGGTTGGCCATAAAAGCCGACCGTTGCCCAGAAGGTGAGCATGCCGAGCGCGGTAATGACCGGCGGCAGCGTGAAGGGGGCGACGCCGAGAAGCTGGAAGATGTTCGCCCAGGGCGCGATACGCCGCCACAGAAACCAGGAGAGCGGGAGCGCGATCGCAACCGCAAGCGCTGCCGAAAGCACCGCCAGCGTCACCGAGGCAAAAAGGGCGTTCCGCCATTCCGGATTGAGGAAGATCTCGCCGTACCAGGAGAGCGAAAAGCCCTGGGGTGGAAAGGCGAGCGTCTGCTTCTGATTGACCGAGACGCCGGCAACGACGATCAGCGGCAACGACAGGAACAGGCCAATCAGGAAGAAATAGGCCTTGCGGAAGATCGAGGTCATGCCGCTTCTCCCTTGCGTCCGGCAATCACGGTGAGTGCCACGAGCCCGAGCGTCACCAGCACGAGGAAAACGGCCATGGCGGCGGCGAACGGCATGTTCGACTGGTAGATCGCCTGGTCGGTGATCAGCACCGACAACGTCCAGTGCTGCGGCCGGCCGAGAAGCTGCGGCAACAGATAGGAGCCCAGCGCGAAGATGAAGACCATGATCAAGGTGGCTGTGATGGTGTTGCGAAGAGCCGGCACGACCACCGTGAAGAAGGCTTTCAGCGGCGAGGCGCCGAGCGTGCGCGCCGCTTCCGTCAGGGTCGGATCGAGGCGCACGAGCGCCGGGAAAAGCACCAGCACCGTATAGGGGAAGGCCTGGTAGACCATGCCGGTCAGCACCGCGCCGAAGCTCGGCGTCAATGCCTTGGCCTCGGCCATGATGCCGAGCGCGACCAGGATATTGGTGATGCCGGCGGTGCGCGAAAACAGCGTCGACCAGGCAAAGCCGATGATGACTTCCGACAGCGACAGGATCGAGAGAAGCGCCACCAGCCAGACGACCTGCACCTTCCGCGCCATGCGCGTCAGCATGTAGGTGAAGGGCAAGGCGAGCACGACGCAGCAGATCGCCACGATGATGGCGAGCATCAGCGAGAAGCCGAGCACGCCGCCGAAGAAGACCGAGAGGAAGCGGGCGTAATTGTCGAAGACGAACGCCGGCGTATAGAAGCCGCCCTGCTGGCGCTGGAAGAAGCTGACGGCGATCATCGTGCCGAAGGGCACGACGAAGAAGATCGTGAGCATCGCCGCAGGAAAGAGAAGCGGCAGGTAGTCACCAAGGGTCTGGGGCGGTTCGCGTCTCATTTCTTCAGCACCACGCAGACATCGGGGGTGAGCGCGATGCCGACCTCCTGGCCGACGGTGACCTCCGGTCGCTCACGCGGGGTGGAGACGGCGACGATCTGGTGTCCGGCAACATCGACGAAGGTTTCGATCGTGCCGCCGAGATCACGCACGAAGGTGACCTTGCCAGTGAGCGCGCCGGCGCTAGGGGCAGTCAGGTGCACGTCTTCCGGGCGCACCGACAGGGTGCCCTTGGCGGCACCGGCCGGCAATTCAAGGCCGGGGATCGCCTGGCCGAGAACGACGGCGCGGCCAGAGCTGTCGCCCGCAACATCGAGCAGGTTCGTCTGGCCGATGAAGTCGGCGACGAAGCTGTCGGCCGGACGGCGGTAGATCTCGATCGGCGACGCGGCCTGGCGGATTTCGCCACCGCTCATGACGACGACGGTGTCGGCCATGGTCATTGCTTCGCGCTGGTCGTGGGTGACGACGATGGTGGTGATGCCGAGCTTCTGCTGAAGCTGGCGAAGTTCCACCTGCATCGCCTCGCGCAGTTTGGCGTCGAGCGCCGAAAGCGGCTCGTCGAGCAGGAACAGTTTCGGCGAGATCGACAGCGCCCGGGCGATCGCCACGCGCTGGCGCTGGCCGCCGGAGAGCTTGGCGACCGGCCGGTCGGCGTAACCCGTCAGATGGATCATCGCCAGCAGTTCGTCGACCCGCTTCTTCTGGTCTTCCTTTGCCGCACCGCGGATGCGCAAGGGATAGGCGATGTTTTCGCCGACGGTCAGATGCGGGAACAGCGCCAGCGACTGGAACACCATGCCGAGATTGCGCTTGTGCGTCGGAACCTGGGTGATGTCCTCGCCGTCGAGCCGGATCGCCCCGCCGGTCGGCAGGTCGAGACCGGCGATCATCCTGAGGAGTGTGGTCTTGCCGCAGCCGGAAGGTCCGAGCATGCAGACGAAGGTGCCGTGCGGCACCGTCAGGTCGACATTGTTGACGGCCCTGAAGGTTCCGAATTCCTTGACGACGTTTTGAAGGGCAAGTCCGGACATTGTTTCTCCGCGAGGATGGTCCCCTCCACCTCATGGGAGGGTTTCGGGCGGGGAGCGGCCGCAAGGCCTCTCCCCGTCGTTAGGTCGGTGGTTCTCCCCGATGACCGGGGAGCAGGCAGGATCAGCCGACGATCAGCTCGGTCCACTTCTGATTCAGCCAATCCGACTTCGTCTGGTAGAGATCGTAGCGCGGAACGATCGGCTCGATGTCGGACGAAACCGCTGCGAATTCCTTATCGGTGAGATCCGTGACTTCGCGCTTGACGGTCGGCGACGTCCCGACCTTACGCGACAGCGTCGCCTGGATCGAGGGCTGGCACATATAGTCGATGAAGATATGGGCCTCTTCCGACTTCTGCGAGGCACGCGACAGCGCCCAGCAACCGGAATCCTGAATGCCGCCTTCCTTCGGGAAGGTCGAACGAACAGGATGGCCGTCGGCGGCGGCAAGGCCGGTCACGTCGTGATAGTACTGGCCCATCGGGATTTCGCCCGACTTCAGCGACTGCTCGAACTGCGCCTCATCGCGGTACCACAGGCGGACGTTCGGCTTCACTTCTGCGAGCTTCTCGAACGCCTTAAGCAGGCCCTCTTCCGTGTCGAGCGCGTTGGTGCCGCCCATGAAGGTCTTGGCCGTCACTTCGAGCAGGAACGAGTTGGAAACGAGTGCTAGAAGGCCGAGCTTGTCGGCATTCGCCGGATCCCAGAAGGCGGACCAGGAAGTCGGCGCTTCCTTGTAGACGTCGGTGTTGGTCACCAGCGTGATGTACCACGAGACGGCGCCGATGCCGGCAATGCGGCCATCCGGGTATTTATTGACGAAGCGATCGAGCAGGTCCGACGCGTTCTTGATCTTCGCCGTATCGATCGGCGTCCAGAGATCGGTCGACTGGCCTTTCAGCATTGCCACCTGCGACATCATCGAGACGTCGGCCGGCGCCTGGCCGGCGCGGGCGGCCTGTTCGAGCTGGACCAGCCAGGCTTCACCGGTCGGCTCGGCGATCGATTCGACCGCAATGCCGGTCGCCTTGGTGAATTCTGGGAAGATGTTCTTGTCGAACGAATCCTTGAAGTAGCCGCCATAGACGCCGACCTTCAGCGACTTGTCCTGCGCCCGCAGGATCGACGGCATCGCCAGCATGGAAGCGCCGGCAAAACCGGCGCCAAGCAGCGTGCGGCGCTTGATGGGAGTGGTGATCATTCTCGTTCTCCTTTTTTGTTTCGGCGTTGCCCGCCTCGTTCCCTGTTGTATTTGATTCCTTACATGTTTTCAGTCCGGGGCGCGATCAGGAGGCGCCCCAAAATCCGTGGCCTAGTGCGCCGGCGCCCTCCGCTCGAGCATGCGCGCATATTGCGTCAGCGGATAACACAGCACGAAGAAGATCACCGCAACCAGCCCATAGACCGTGAAAGGTTCGAAGGTTGCATTATTGATCGCATTGGCGGTTCTGAGAAGCTCCTCGAAGCCGATGATCGAGGTGAGCGCCGTGCTCTTGATGAGCTGCACGAGGAAGCCGACCGCCGCCGGCCGGGTGATGGCAAAGGCCTGCGGCAGGATGACGAGGCGTAGCTCCTGCAGGCGATGCAGCCCGAGACTGGCGCCGGCATCCCATTGCCCGCGCGGCAGCGCTTCCACGCCGCCACGCCAGATCTCGGCGAGATAGGCGCTGGCATAGAAGGTCAGCCCGAGTGCGGCTGCCGTCCAGGGTTCGATGCGGAAGCCCAGCATCGGCAGACCGAAGAACATCAGAAAGAGCTGCATCAGGAGCGGCGTGCCCTGGAAGAGCGCGATGTAGCCGGAACCGAAGCGGCGCAGCCACGGACGTTCGGAGATGCGGGCCGCGAGGATCGCCAGTCCCACAGCGGCACCGCCGGCGAAGGCGACGGCCGACAGAAGAGCGGTCCAGCGGGTGGCGAAGATCAGGTTGCGCAGGATGTCCCAGAAGGTGAATTCGATCATGACACGCCGGCTCCCAGCACACGCCGGCCGCCGGCAACGAAGAGCCGCCGGACGGCCATCGAGAGGGCGAGGTAAATCAGCGTGACGACGAAATAGGTCTCGAACGAGCGGAAGGTACGCGCCTGCAGGAGATCCGCTTCGTGCGCCAGTTCCCGCACCGCGATCTGCGAGACGACCGCCGATTCCAGCATCATGATGATGACCTGGCTGGTGAGCGCCGGGAAGATCACCTTCAGCGCCTGCGGCAGGATGATCTTGATGAAGACCTGTCGCGGTTTCAGCCCGAGCGCAAATGCCGCCTCGCTCTGCCCCTTCGGCACCGCATCGAGCCCGGCCCCGACGATCTCGGTCGTATAGGCGGCCATGTTGAGCGTCATCGCCACGATCGCCGCGACGATCGGGTCGAGGCGAATACCGAGGCTCGGCAGGCCGAAATAGATGAAGAACAACTGCACCAGAAACGGCGTGTTCCTGACGACTTCGACATAGACGGCCACGGCCTTGCGTAGCACGGCATATCGGCTGCGGCGGGCGGCCGCGAAGAGAATGCTGATCAGGATGCCGAGCACCGTCGTGCAGGCGATCAGAAACACGGTCATAGCCGCGCCATGGGCGATTGCGCCCGCGGCGTCCTTGAGCCAACCGAAGCTGAGGCCGTAGCCCATCGTCGCAACCTTTCGAACAGGTCCGCGAGAAGCAGGGCTCCTCGCGGCCATCAGGCTCTAATTAGTCCTTGAGGTTGTCGGGGTTGAGCGGCGTCTTCAGCCAGGACTCGGAACTCGCGTTCAGCTTGCCATCGGCAAGCATCTTGGCGACCACGTCGTTGACCGCCTTCTTCAGGCCGTCTTCGTTCTTGTTGAGGCCGATATGCGACGGCGAAGTCAGAAGCTGGAACTTCTGCTCCGGCTTCAGCGCCTCCTGGCGCGCCAGCACCTGGGCGCCGACGTCGTTGCCGACGACCATCAGCTGGGCCTGGCCGGAGATGAAGGCCTGGATCACGGCATTGTAGTTGTCGAAGCGCTGAATGTCGGCGTTGGCGGGAGCCGCCTCGGTGAGCGAGGTGTCCTCGAGCGTGCCGCGGTTGACGGCAATGGTCTTCTCGGCAAGGTCTTCCTTACCGGCGACCTTGAGCTCGGCCGGACCGATGACGGCGATGTAGTAAGGTGCGTAGGCGGCGGCGAAGTCGATCACCTCGGCGCGTTCCTTGGAGAAGCCGACGCTCATCAGGATGTCAACGCGCTTGTCGTTGAGATAGGGAATGCGGTTCTGGCCGGTGACGCTGACGAGGTTGAGCTTGACGCCGAGGTCGTCGGCGATCTGCTGGGCGACATCGACGTCATAGCCCTTGATGCTCATGTCGGCGCTGGCCGAGGAGAAGGGCGGGAAGTCGGAGAAGATGCCGACATTGATCTGGCCGGCGGACTTGATATCGGCAAGCGCATCGGCCTTGGCGATGCCGGCGGCCGCACCGAGCATCAGGGCGGCAGCGAATGCTGTCTTCAGTTTTGCATGGATCGTCATGGTTATTCCCCTACCCGGAAGCTTTGTGATTGTGCAGTCTGGTGGTCGGCCGCCGTTTCCGGTCCGGCAGCCGACAAACGTTTGTGTCAGGCGGACTTGCCGGTAATGGCCGGGCTATAGACCATCAGGCTCAAAATCTCGAAGAGCACCTGCGCGCCGGCATGGGCCGTGTTGGTCGTCGAATCGTATTGCGGCGCCACTTCGACGACGTCGCCGCCGACGAGGTTGATGCCCTTGAGGCCGCGGATCAGTTCCAGTACCTCGCGGGTCGTGAGACCGCCCACTTCCGGTGTGCCGGTGCCCGGCGCAAAGCTCGGATCGAGGCTGTCGATGTCGAAGGAGAGATAGGTCGGGCCGTCGCCGACGATCTTCTTCGCCTTCTCGATGATCGCGGGAATGCCGAGGCCGGTCACTTCTTCGGCGTGGACGACGGTCATGCCGGACTCGTAGGAGAACTCCCAGAGATATTCGGCCGAGCCGCGGATACCGATCTGCACGACGCGGGTCGGATCGAGCACGCCGTCGAGCACGGCGTTGCGGAACGGACCGCCATGGTGGAACTTGGTAAGATCGTAGGCGCCGCCGGTGTCGCAATGGGCGTCGATGTGGATCATGCCGACCGGACGCTTCTTGCCGACCGCCTTCAGGATCGGATGGGTGATCGAATGGTCGCCGCCGACCGAGAGCGGAAGAACGCCGGCATCAACGATCTGGTTGATGCGCTTTTCGATATCCTCATGGCTGAGCTCCAGCCGGTAGCGGCTCTGGAACGGTACGTCACCGATATCGGCGACACGCAGTTCCTGCACCGGCGTGCAGCCGAGCACATGGTTATAGGGACCGATGCGCTCGATCGAACGTAGCGCCCGCGGTCCAAAGCGGGAGCCCGGGCGGTTGGTGACGCCGAGGTCCATGGGAATGCCGACGATCGCCACCTGAAGGTTGCCGAAATCCGGGTTTTCCGCATCGACCGGCATGTGCGGCGCGGTCAGGAAGGTCGGGATGCCGGAATAGGGAGCAAGGCGCGTGCCGCTCTTGTTGAAGATCTTGTCGGCAACCTTGCGGAAGGTGGGGTCGAACAGCTCGCCGCCATGGCTTTCGCCGTATTTCGCCTTCAGTTCGGCAAGCTTGTTGTCGTCCCAGGCCATCGGTTCAATCCTCCGTCATCCATAGCCCGAGGCATGCGCGCGAGGCGCCACAGAATTTTGTCTGCGGATGGGGCCGGCTCATCCGGCGCGATCATGTTCCCCAGGCTTTTTCGCCTTTGTTGACGATTATTAGGCGGCAATTCCCCTAGAAAATCAATTGACATTGTTATAGCGTTTCGTGTGAGAAAAATTCACATAACAGCAATTGCCGGAACCGCTCGATTTGTCCAGCCGCCTGCCGCCCTTGAACCCTTTGCGAGCCTTCGAAGCGACGGCGCGACGGGGCTCCGTATCGGCTGCCGCGCGTGAGCTGAACGTCACTCACGGTGCGATCAGCCACCAGATCCGCGCGCTTGAACTCTCGGTCAAGGCGGCCCTCTTTGAACGGGGCGGCAAGCGGCTGAAGCTGACGCCGCAGGGCGCGCTGCTCCTGCCGGCCGTCACCCATGCCTTTGCCGAGATCGCCGCGGCGACGGCGGCGATGACGCGTCCGACGACGAGCGGCGAACTGCGCATTACCTGCGTTCCCGCACTTCTCTCCTTCTGGCTGATCCCGCGGCTGCATCTCTTCACCGAACAGTATCCGGACGTGCGCCTGACGCTGATCGCTTCCAATGACGAGGCCTATCTGCATTCGCCCGATGTCGACGTCTGCCTGATCTATGGCGACGGCAACTGGTCGGGCGCGTGGGCGAAGCTTTGGAGTCGGCTGGAGCTTTTTCCGGTCGTGAGCCCGACACTGCTCAACATGCGGCCGCTGCGCTCCGTGCGGGATCTGCGCGACCACGTGATGCTGCATGGCGACGACGGCCGCGAGTGGAACACCTGGCTCGCCGCAGCCGATGCCAGTGACCTGCAGCGCGGGCGGCAGCATTTCATGAGCGATGCGCGGCTCTCGACCGAAGCCGCGCTGCACAATCAGGGCGTGGCACTCGGCGACACTATCACCGCCGGCAGCCTGATCGCGCGCGGCGAACTGATCGCCCCCTTCGACCTGACCGTGCCTGCCAACGACGCCTTCTTCGTCGCCTGCCGCAACGAGGTGCTGGCCGCCCCGATCGTGCGCATCTTCATCGACTGGATGTTTTCGACGCTCGAAAGCGACCCTATGCCGGAACTGCAGACTTCGGCCCGCACGATTATTCGCAGCCGGGCCTCGAAATTGGAGCCAACAGATCGTAAATCGGGCAAGGACAGCTTTCAGCCGGTCTCGGCGCCGAGCCGCGCCCGCCGCGCCGATCGCCCGCAGAAACGTAAAGCCAAGGCCTGAGGCAGGATGAGGAAAATGTACGCGGTTTTCCGCCCGCATCCTGCTTCAAACCATCGTGATCTAACGCAGGAACACCCGCCATGCCGCATTTCAACCCGCTCGTCGAAAAGCTCTCGCCGCCGCCCGTGCCCTCGGTGCTGGCCTGGGCGAAGTCCTACGACGGCTCCCGTGGCCCGCTGATCGACCTGTCGCAGGCCGTGCCCGGCTATCCTGCGCATCCGGATATGCTGGCATGGCTCGGCGAGACCGCCGCCTCCACCGCCTATACCGGCTATGGCGCGATCGAGGGCGAAGCAGTGCTGCGCGAAGCCTATGCGGCTCATGTCGCCGGGCTCTATGGCGCGGCGGTGACGGCCGACAACATTCACATCACCTCGGGCTGCAACCAGGCCTTCATCTGCACGGCGATGGCGATTGCCGGCGCGGGCGATACGATCCTGATGACCAACCCCTACTACTTCAACCAGGAAACCACGCTTTCGATGCTCGGCATCAATGTCGAGCTCGTACCCTGCGACGCCGGTGCCGGCTTCCTGCCCGAGGTCGACGCGATTTCTGCAGTGCTTCGCCCCGGCATCCGGGCACTTGCGCTGGTCTCGCCCAACAACCCGACCGGCGCCGTCTATCCGCCGGAGCTGCTCGCCCGCATCCACGAGGCCTGCCGCGCCAAGGGTGTCTGGCTGATCCTCGACGAGACCTATCGCGACTTCCTGCCCGACGCGTCCGTCGCGCCGCACGGCCTGCTTTCGAGCGAAGGCTGGCAGGAGAGCTTCATCGGCCTCTACAGCTTCTCCAAGTCCTTCTGCATACCCGGCCATCGCCTCGGTGCCATCACCGCCGGCCCTGCTGTCATCGAGCAGGTGACGAAGATCATGGACAACCTGCAGATCTGCGCGCCGCGCTCGGCCCAGGCCGCCGTCGCCAAGGCCATCCCCGCGCTTGCCGACTGGCGCCAGGCCAACCGCGCCGAGATTGCCGCGCGCGCCGATGCGCTGCGCGATGTCATGAGCCGGTTGCCGAAATGGAAGCTGCAGGCGGTCGGCGCCTATTTCGCCTACGTCCGCCACCCCTTCCCCGATATCGACTCACAGTTCATTGCCGAGAAGCTCGCAAAGCTCGCCGGCGTCGTCTGCCTACCGGGCGATTATTTCGGCGAAGGCCAAGAGAACTACCTGCGCTTCGCCTTTGCCAATGCGGACGCCGAGACGATCCGCAAGCTCGAAGAGCGGCTGGCAAATTTCACACCGCCGGGCCTCTAAGAAGTCAGCAGAAAGCGCGCGGCGTTATCCGCGCCGCGCAATGAGGATGCCGATCAATACGATCGCCCCGCCGATCGCCTGCATCAGGCCGACCGGCTCGGCAAGCAGTATCCAGGCGAGGATCGCCGCCACCACCGGCTGCAAGAGCAGGGTTAGCGACGAAAAAGCAGGCGGCAGATACGCGAGCGCATAGGTGATCGCCACCTGCCCGCCGGCATGGCTGACGAAGGCGAGTCCGAAGAGCATCGCCCAGCCGAAGGCCGTCACCGGGAACAGCGACTGTTCGAAGACAACCGCCATCGGCAGCATGCAGATCGCCGCCGAAGCGGTGCTCCAGATCATGATGCGCACGGTGCCAAAGAGGCTGCGCAGCCGGCCGATCGCCAGGATATAGCCGGCATAGAACATCGCCGCGACGACGGCGACGCCGTCGCCGACGAGGTTGCCCTCGCCCAGCGCCATCGGGCCACCCTTGAGGGTCACCACCCCGGCAACGGCCGTCACGAGGCCAATGACGAAGACGGTGCTAATACGCGCCCGAAACAGAAGCCAGCTTGCGAGCGTCACGAAGACCGGCGCGAGGTTGGCAAGCAGCGTGGCATTGGCGACCGACGTCTTGGTCAGCGCATAGTGCCAGGCCGCAAGATCGATCGCGAGAAACACGCCGGGCAGAATGAGCAGCGCATATTCCGAGAGCTTTTGCGGGCGCCGGTCATTGGCACTCTCCCCGCGAAACCACGACCACGCGAGCAGCGGGATCAGCGCCAGCGCCACCCGCCAGAAAGCGGTCGCCATCGGCCCCACCTCCGACAGCCGCACGAAGATCGGCGAACCGCCGATTGCAGCGCCGCCGATGAGGAGTGCCGCCATGGCAACGCGATTGTGGGCTGTGG
Source organism: Ensifer sp. Root278 (assembly GCF_001429285.1). Taxonomy (GTDB): domain Bacteria; phylum Pseudomonadota; class Alphaproteobacteria; order Rhizobiales; family Rhizobiaceae; genus Ensifer. The sequence goes on along the minus strand of NZ_LMJJ01000005.1, from coordinate 32,118 downwards.
AATGCGATGCGTGGGTCACGGGAGATATCCGGAAGGGGCTTGGTAGCCAGAGGCAAGAGGCCCTGAGCGCTTCGCAGCTATCAGATGGGCGCGGCCGGCGACAACCCCTGCTACCACAAAGCCCGAAAGAAAAAACGGCCGCCGCTGGATGCGACGGCCGATTTTCAATGCGTGGCGCTCCACCGCCGCTCAGGCAGCGTCCGGAACGTGCACGGTCTTCACTTCGAGGAAGTCCTCAAGACCGAACATGCCGCCCTCACGACCATTGCCCGACTGCTTGTAGCCGCCGAATGGGCTGCCGTAGCGGTGCGGTCCGCCATTGATATGCACCATCCCGGCCCGCAGGCGTGCAGCGACGCGCTCCGCCCGCTTCGGGTCGCCCGTCTGCACATAGGCGGCGAGACCGTAATTGGTGTCGTTGGCAACGGCGATCGCTTCCTCCTCGGTGTCGAAGGGGATGATCGCAAGCACCGGCCCGAAGACCTCCTCACGGGCGATGCGCATGTCATTGTTGACGTCGGCAAAGATCGTCGGCTTGACGAAGTAGCCGGTCTCGAAGCCCTCCGGCTTGCCGGCACCGCCGACGAGCAGACGCGCGCCCTCGGCAATGCCCGCCTCGATCAGCGCCTGCACCCGGCCAAACTGGACGTGGCTGACGAGCGGGCCGATATGGCTGCCTTCCTTGGTCGGATCGCCCACATTTGCCTCGCGGCCGACGCGCTTGGCGATCTCGACCACCTGGTCGTAGACGCTGCGCTCGACCAGCATGCGGGTCGGCGCGTCGCAGGATTGGCCGGAATTGTTGAAGCATTCGAGCACACTGCCGGTCACGCGATCTTCGAGATCGGCATCGGCAAAGACGATGTTCGGCGACTTGCCGCCAAGTTCCAGCGTCACGCGTTTGACGGTCTCGGCCGCATCCTTGCTGACGGCGATGCCCGCGCGCGTCGAGCCGGTGAACGACATCATGTCGATGTCGCGGTGCTTGGAAAGGGCAGCACCCGCATTGATACCGTCGCCGTTGACGAGGTTGAAGACGCCGGCGGGGAAGCCCGCCTCATCGATCATCTCGGCATAGAGCATGGCGTTGAGTGGCGTGAATTCGCTCGGCTTCAAGACGCAGGTCGAACCGGTCGCAAGCGCCGGCACCACCTTCAGCGCGATCTGGTTGATCGGCCAGTTCCACGGCGTGATCAGGCCGCAGACGCCGATCGGCTCGCGCAGGATCACGTCGCCGTTCGGCAGCCGGTCGCGGGTCTTCAGGCGCTTCAGCGCATCGATGAAGCCTTGCAGGTGGCCGACGCCGACATCGGCCTGCTGCTCGCGGGTCATGGTCTTCGGCGCGCCGAGTTCCATGGTGATGGTGTCGACCATCTCGTCATAACGGCGCGTGTAGACGGCGAGCAGTTTTTCGAGCAGCGCCAGCCGTTCTTCGACGCTTGTCTGGCTATAGGTGACAAAGGCCTTCTTGGCGGCGGCCACGGCCCGGTCAATGTCTTCGGCCGTGCCCATCGAGATCACCGCAACAGGCTTTTCCGTCGCCGGGTTCAGGACCTCGAGGTCGTTGGCGACGATGGGATCCACCCAGGCGCCATTGATGTAGAACTTGCGTTTGTCGAGCATTCGCTCCTCCTTCCCGTCAGTTTGTCTTTTGTTTTTCAGCAAGCCAGTCGCGGATAAGCGCTCTGTAACGCTCGCCGGAAAAGCTCGGAAAATGTCCGCCGTGAACGATACGCGCGGGTACCTTCAGCAGCCGTTCCATCGACGCCAGGTAGTCGTCGGCATTGGAATGATAGGTGTCCTCGATCAGCGGCCCATCGTAGACGATGTCGCCGGAGAACATGATGCCGGTCTTCGCCTCGAAGAGCGCGATACCGCCGGGCGAATGGCCAGGCGTATGGATCACGTCGAAGACCCGGTCGCCGAGATCGATATGATCGCCGTCTTCCAAAAGCCGCGTCGCCGGCGCCGCCTTCACCGCGTAGGTGGTGGAGGCATAGGGTTCGGGCGGCAGCGCGTCAAAGATCTCGTCGGCGACGTAAGGGTCGGCGAGCGTGTTCTTGCGCGTCGGATGGGCGAGAAGCTGCGCTTCCGCCGCGTGCACGCAGCGGCAGTCGAACTCGTGATGGCAGCCGATATGGTCGAAGTGGGTGTGGCTGGCGACGGCGGTCAGCGGACGCTCGGTGACGAGCGGCACCCATTCCCTCAGCGACACCACGCCCATGCCGCTATCAACAAGCATGTCGCGGTCGCGGCCGCGCACGTGCCAGATGTTGCAGCGATAGAACTCCTGGATGTAGGGCTCGTCGATGGCGGTGACGCCGTCGTCGAGCCGCCGCACGCGATACCAGTCCTTGGGGGCAATTCTCTGCATGGTGCTACGCATGTCCGCCTGTGGCGGGCAAGGCTACGACGTCGGCAGCGCGCACTGCAAGTGGCACGATCTCGCCTTCGCGCACGCTTGCCGATTGCGGCAGATGCGCCACCAGCGCCCTGGTATCCGTGGCACAGGGCTGCAGATGGCAGCGATAATGGGTGCCGAAAAAGGCGCTGCCGGCGACCCGTGCCTCGCCGAGCGCCACGGTCGGTCCTTCCGCCCGGTCGTCGGCGCGGAAATGCTCCGGCCGGATGGTGAGCGTGATGCGGTCACCGGCCTTCGGCGACGATGCCGTGAAATTCTGAGCAGGCAGCGCCAGGCTGCCGAGCGCGGTCTCAACCCGGGCGGAGCTCGCATCCGCCGCCGCAACACGGCCGGAAACGAAGTTGACCTCGCCCATGAAGCCCGCGGAAAACAGCGAACGCGGCCGCATGTAGACCTCCGAGGGCGGGCCGAAATCCTCGATCCGCCCCTGGTTCATCACGACGATGCGGTCGGCGATCGCCATCGCCTCTTCCTGGTCGTGGGTCACGTGCACGAAGGTCGTGCCGACCCGCTTCTGGATCGCCTTCAGTTCGTCCTGCATCTGGCGGCGGAGTTTGAGATCGAGCGCGCCAAGCGGCTCGTCGAGCAGAAGCACATCCGGGTCGACGGCAAGCGCCCGAGCCAGGGCTACACGCTGGCGCTGGCCGCCCGAGAGTTCATGCGGCCTCTTGCCGGCGGACGCCTTTAAGCCCACGAGGTCGAGGAAGCCCAGTGCCTTTTCGTCACGCTCGGCCTTGGCAAGGCCGCGCATTCTGAGGCCGAAGCCGACATTGTCGACGAGGCGCATATGCGGAAACAGCGCATAGTCCTGGAACATCGTCGTCGTCGGGCGCTTAGACGGCGCCACATAGGTCATGTCCTGCCCGCCGATCGTCACCCGACCCGAGCTTGGCGACAGAAAGCCGCCGAGGATCGACAAGAGCGTGGTCTTGCCGCAGCCGGACGGCCCGAGCAGGACGATGAATTCGCCGGCCCGGATGTCGAGGGAGACGTTGTCCAACGCCGTGAAGGCGCCGAAGATCTTGCTGACGTTTTCGATCGTGACGGAAGCGGTCATTGTTTTTTCGTCCTTCCGAACAGGGAAAGCTCAAGGATGAAGAGCACGGCGACGGAGGCGAGAAACACCAGCGAACCGATGGCATTGGTCTTGGGGTTGAGGCCAGAGCGCAGCATGCTCCAGATCTCGACAGGCAGCGTCACGTCGAAGCGCGATAGCAGGAAGGCGATGATGAATTCGTCCCAGCTGAAGGTGACGGAGAGGAAGAAGGCGGCAAGGATCGAGGGCATCAGCATCGGTGCCGTCACCAGCGCCATCACCTTGAAATCGCTGGCGCCAAGGTCACGCGCCGCCCGCTCGATGTTGATGTGATGATCGCCCATCGAGGCGTAGATGATGGCAAAGCAGAGCGGCAGGTTGATCACCACATGGCCGATCCCGACCGTCATCAGCGACAAGGGAACGTGCAGTGCATTGAGCACTGACAGCAGCCCAAGCGCGATGATCAGGTAGCTGACCGTCATCGGCGCGATCAGCAAGCCGCGCTGCAGGGCCGAGCCCGGCAGCTTGTAGCGCGCCAGCGCATAGGCCGCGAGGAAGCCGAGCAGCACCGAGATGACCGAGGAGGCAAGCGCCACGACCATTGAGTTGCCGAGCGCTGCCATCAGCTTGCGGTCGGCGAAAACCGCCTCGTACCACTGCAGCGAAAAGCCGTTGAAGGGCGGCACCGGCAGCCGGCCGTCCTGGAACGAAAAGAGCACCAGCACGGCAACCGGCAGGAAGATGAAGGCGTAGACGAGGACGAGATAGGTCCAGGACAGAACGCTTGCGGAGATCTTGCGCAACATCGTCAGGCCCTCTCGATCTTCAGCCAGCGGGCGCAGGCAACGTAGGCGACGGTGACGGCGAGCATCAGCACGATCGACAGCGCCGCGGCCATCGGGAAATCCGCCCTGCGCCCAAGCTGCAGCATGATGATCTGCGGCAGCACCAGCTCGTTGTTGCCGCCGAGGATCTGCGGCGTGACATAGTCGCCGATGCAGAGCACGAAGGTGAGAAACGCGCCGGTCATGATGCCGGGCAGGGTCAAGGGCAGCACCACGTGCCAGAAGGTCTGGAAGGCATTGGCGCCAAGGTCGGCGGCCGCGCGGCGGTAGTTGGGCGACAGCTGGATCAGGTTGGAATAGATCGTCAGCGTCAAAAGCATGACGAAGAAATGTACGAAGCCGATGACCGTCGCCGTGCGGGTGCTGGCAAGCTCCAGCGGCTCGGAAATCAGCCCGATGTTCATGAACATCTGATTGATCACGCCGTTCTTCGACAGAACCAGCAGCCAGGAATAGGAGCGGACCACGTAGGAGGTCCAGAACGGTAGGATGGCCAGGATCAGCGCCATGCGCTGCAGCCGCTTCGGCACCCGCTCGGCGATGATCCAGGCGAGCGGATAGGCAAGCAGCACCGAGATCACCGTCACGATGACGGTGATTTCCAGCGAATTGACCAGCCCCTGGAACAGCGCGTTCTCGGAGAAGAAGCGCGCGTAGTTGTCGAAGTTCCAGACGCGGACGAGCTCCCGCCCTTCCCGCTTCCAGAGGCTCATCGCCGCCATAAAGGCGAAGGGCACGACGAAGAAGGCGGCGGCCCAGAGCAGCGCCGGGGCAACGAAGCCCCAGGCCTTGCGCCGGTCGGCGTCTTCGAGCGCTGTCGCTGATGTCAGGGTTCCGGCGTCTGCCATGGCTATCCCGGGGCTCAAGGGTTGCGGGGCATGGTTTGCCCTCGTTCGCCGCCAAGGCGGCGTTGATCAGGCGAACGCGATGCCGATCGCATCCGCCCTTGTCGTTACTGCTGCAGCATCTCCGTCCAGGCGTCCTGGAACTGCTGGTCGAGTTCGGCCGACGGGATCGGATAGAGCTGCGTCTTCTTCAGGTATTCGGCCTGCTCGCTGAAGCGCAGCGCCGTCTTCTGCTGGTCGTTCAGGAATTCACCCGCCTTGGCGTTGGCCGGCATCGCCCAGTAGCAGGACGAGGTCGCAAGCCGCGCCTGGCCTTCCGGACTCAAGATGTACTGCACGAATTTCAGCGCCAGATCCTGCTTGGTCGAATCCTTCATGACGCCGATCGATTGCGCCCAGCGCACCGCACCCTGCTCCGGAATGGTCCAGTCGAGGCTCGGCTTGTCGGCCGAGAGAACCGCGGTGATCCACTCGCCGCCGCCGACGAGAATGTCGACTTCACCGGTCGCAAGCGCCGTCTGCGAGGACACGACGTCGCTCACCTGTTTCGACACGGCGCGCATCGCCGCAAGCTTTTCCTTGATCGCCGGCATGTCCGCTTCGGTCAGCTCGGAGGTCTTCTTGCCGAGGCCAAGCCCGACGAGACCGATCATCGGCAGATAGTAGTCATAAAGCGCGATGCGGCCCTTGTACTTGTCCGACCAGATGACCGACAGGTCCTGCATGTCCTTCGGGTCGACCTTGGTCTTGTCGTAGGAAATCGTGTTGTAGCCGAACTTCTCGGTGACGGCGTAGGTCTTCCCGTCCTTGGTGTTGTTGGCCTCCATGCGGACTTCCGGGAAGATGTCGGCGGTCGGCAGCGCATCGGCAGGCATTTCGGCGAGAAGATCGAGATCGATGGCGCGGTGCACATCAACGCCGTCGATGACGAGCACGTCCCAGTCGCCGGGCTGCGATTGGTCGAGGATCGAGAGCCCTGCCCCGGTGCCCTCATAGACCTTGACGTTGACCTTGACGTCATTGGCCTTCTCGAACGGCTCGAGCAGCGCCGGATCGGTGTGGTCGCACCAGACGAGCGCATTGAGCTCTTCCTGGGCGAAGACGGGTGCAGGCGCTGCAACCGCCGACAGCGTGGTGATCGCGATTGCGGCGCTGGAGGAGAGAAAACGGCGCAGGGGCGCACCGTCACGAACTGACTGCATCATGCTGTTGCCCTCATGGTTTTGACGCTCGTTTCGGCGTCTTCAAAAAAAGATTGAATGAATTCATTTTTTAAGTCAATCTCAATTTTGAACCAATTCATAATTCGGGGAAACATCAGATGACGGGACTGCGCGCACGGCAAAAAGCCGATCGGAACCGGCGGATTCTTGACGCCGCCGCCGTGCTTTTTCGCGAAGTCGGCTATGACAGCGCGCGCATCGAGGACATCGCCGAGCGCGCCGAGATCTCGGTCGGGACCTTTTACAACTACTATGAAAACAAGGGCGACATCCTGCTTGCCACCGTGTCGATGGAAGTCGAGGAAGTGCTCACTGCCGGCCGCTCGATCGTCGACAACCCGCCCGCCTCCGTCATGGGTGCCCTGGACGCGCTGATCGGCGAATACTACGACCACTCGCTCTTCTATCTCAGCAAGGAGATGTGGCGCACCGCCATGGCAATTGCCATCCAGCAGCCCGATGGCCCGTTCAGCAAGCGCTATACGGAACTCGACCGCCGGCTCTGCGATCAGATCTCGACCCTGATCCTCAAGCTGAAGGCCAAGGGTGTCGTCGCGCTCGATATCGACGCCGAGGCGGTCGGCGAGATGTTCTTCAACAATCTCAATATGATGTTCACCGAGTTCGCCAAGCGCGAACCAATGACGCTCGACGACCTGAAAGCCCGCGTTTCCCGCCAGAACCGTCCGCTCGCGACACTGATCTCGGCCCGCTGACCATCACAAAAACACGACCGGAGCAAATCTGCGCCCGGAAAAAGAGGAAACACGATGCAGGATCTCGAACAGTCGGTGCTTTCCGCCGCCGACCGGCTGGTTGCCGCCTTCGCGCGGCACGACCGCGCTTCCTATTTTTCGGCCTTCGCGCCGGATGCCACCTTCATCTTCCACACGCTGGACCGGCCGCTTCTGAGCCGTGCGGCTTATGAGGCGGAATGGGCCCTCTGGGAGGAACGGGATGGTTTTCGGGTGCGCGCCTGCCGTTCGAGCGAACGGCATGTGCAGGCGGTGGGTGATGTCGCGGTCTTCACGCACCGCGTCGAGACGGAACTGGAATTCAATGGCGAACCGGCGACGGCGGACGAACGGGAAACGATCGTGTTCCGGCGGGCATCGTCAGGCGATTGGATCGCCGTGCACGAACATCTGTCTCGCCAAAGCTGAATCAAGAAAGATCAGAAAGCGCCCACGACGACGGCGCTGACGAAGGAGAATGCGGCCACGATCGCAATTGCGTGCGGGACCAGATGGACGAACGACCGGCGCTGGGGTGCTGATGCATAAGCCGCGTATCGGGATTGGACCATCGGCCTCGAAGCGTTCATCGCGTCTCTCCGTCATTCACTCGCGGGATTTAGTCCGCCTTCTCTCTTGTTCTCCTATATTATCGATTGAGTTTATAGATATTATTTTCCGCTAAATGCGCATGTCGTAAAAAATCGGTTCGGCGAAACCGCCGTCGTTAATGGCGATTGCGGTCGCGGTCCAGGAGGTGTTTCGACCAGGTTTCGCTGAACCACGGGGTCAGCAACGAAACATCGGAGCCGTGATGCGAGCGCGTGAGCGCACTGTCGGCCTCGACACAGGTCCAGACGGTGAAGGCGGTCAGTTCGTGTTTGCCGAAAGTCTGGATCAGCGGAATGTCGGCCGCGTCACGGCCGCGAGCGACCGCAATCCGCCCTGCCCGTCGCTGATTGTTCTTGGCGTCGAACGTATGCCAGCGATCTCCAAGAAAGACTTCGAACCACGCGTTGAAATCCATCGGCGCCGGATGATCGCTCTTCGGGATGTCGGCCATGTAGCCGTTCACATAGCGCGCCGGCATGTTCATGCAGCGGCAAAAGGTGATCGCCAGATGCGCATAGTCGCGGCTGACGCCGACGCGATCCTCATGGGCTTCGAGCGCGGTGCGCATTGCCTGGGCATAGCCGTAGCTGAAGACCAGGCGCTCATGCACATAGTCGCAAATCGCCTGCACGCGCTGCCAACCGGCAGGCACATCTCCGAACAGTCGCCACGCGAGCGTACCGAGCCGATCCGTTTCGCAGTAACGGCTGGCCGCGAGATAGGGTAGCCAAGCGGCCGGCAGGTTTTCGACCGGCACAGCATCCGCCAGCGGATCGGAGGCGTCGAGCCTGCCGTCATCCTCGATCACCGCGTCATAGGAGAGCTTGAAGTCGCCTTCGGGCACGGTCATCCGGAAACATGTATTGCCATGCGGATCGGTGATCTCTTCCATCTTCACGATTGGCATGGAAACCGGCCCATGTTCGCGCCGAAGGGTTGCGCGCCGTTCCGGCACGACGGAAAGATAGGTCATCATCGGGGTCGGTTGCGGGCAACGAATGCCGATTTCATAGCCAAAGCGCACGAACATCTCGAGGCCTCCCAGGAAATCAATCGGGAGTCATATGCTCCCCGCCTGCCTTGCCCGCAGAAATGCGGGCCCTCCTTGGTATCCGTTTGCATACGAACGCCGCTCCCACGGACCGGCCGCATGCCAAAGATGCAACGGGCCCTTCGAACGGGCGAACCGATGCGCTACAGCGCCGCGCGTCTTATCGGACGCGCAAAGGTCGCTGTAGCACTTTGATTTTCTGCATCCTCAAATCGGCGACGATTTGAGGAACCGTGCAGTAAGGGATTAATACTAGCGCATCAGCCGGCAAGGCGGAATTACACTCCGCGGGAAATCTGCCATTCGACTCGCGCGCAAGGGGCGTGGCCGGCTTTATGGCAAGCCACCCCATCACAGAGCATCGGCCTTTTGCCCTACAATCCGACCGCGTCCTTGAACTGGTACCACCAGGAACCGATCGTCGAATATTGCGCCCGGAACATGCGCCCGCCCGGGAAGGGATACCAGGGCAGCTTTTCGAAGACGTCGTAGCGCGTGGTGTCGCCATCGATCGCTTCGGCGAGTGTGCGGCCGAAGAGATGCGATCCGGTGACCCCATGGCCGCTGTAGCCGTGGGCGAAATAGGTGTTGGAGCCGATCCGGCCCATCTGCGGCACGCGCGTGAAGGAGAGCGCGAAATTGCCGCTCCACGCATAGTCGATCTTCACGCCCTTGAGCTCAGGGAACACCTTTTCAAGATTGGGCTTCAGCTTGGCGACCACATCGGCCGGATCGGTGCCACCATAGACGGTGCCGCCGCCGAAGATCATCCGCTTGTCGGCGGAAAGCCGGAAGTAGTCGAGAATATAGCGCACGTCCTCGACGCACATGTCGCTCGGGATCAGCGAATGGGCGAGCTCTTCGCCGAGCGGCGCCGTCGTGATCATCTGCGTCGAAACAGGCATGACGCGCGAAACGAGCTTCGGCACCGCGTCGCCGAGATAGGCATTGCCGCAAAGCACGACAATACGTGCCGAAACCTCGCCGCCTTCGGTATAGACGGTCGGCCGCGCCGCCTCGTGGTCGACGCGCGTCACGGGCGACTGTTCGTAGATCGTGCCACCGATGCTTTCGAGCGCGCGCGCCTCGCCGAGCACGAGATTGAGCGGATGCATGTGCCCACCGGTCGTGTCGAGCATGCCGCCGCAATAGGCATCCGACGTGACGAGCTTGCGAAGCGCGTCACGATCGAGAAGCTGGTGATCGTCCATGCCGTATTTGCGCCAGAGCGCCTGCTTGGCTTCGAGTTCCTTCATATGCGCCGGCGTATAGGCGGCATAGATGTTGCCCGGCTTCAGGTCGCAGTCGATCTGATACTGGCTGACGAGACGACGGATGATCTTGCCGCCTTCCTGCACCAGCCCGCCGATGAAGCGCGCGGCGTCGTCGCCGTAGCGGCGCTGGATCGTCGATAGGCTGGCGTTGAGGCCGTTGACCACCTGGCCGCCGTTGCGGCCGGAAGCACCCCAACCGACCTGGGCGCCCTCGACGACGACGACCTTGTAGCCTTTTTCCGCAAGGTGGATCGCCGTCGACAGGCCGGAGTAACCGGCACCGACAACGCACACGTCGGTCTCGACGCGGCCCTGAAGTCGGACCGGCGTGCGGATGATGTTGCGGGATGCGGCGTAGTAGCTGGTCGGGTAGCTGCCGTCGCCGGCATAGGAGTTCTGTTTCGTGACCATCAGACAATTTCCAGATAGGCGCTGAATTCGTAATCCGTGACCTGCTCGGCAAAGCCTGCAATCTCCTGGCGTTTGCAGGCGATCAGCATCGAGCGCAGCACGGGATCGAAAATTTCGGCGGCAATCGGTCCTGCCTCGAAGCTATCGACCGCTTGCCCCCATTCCGAGGGAATTTTGGGCAGTTTCTCCGCTGCATAGGCCCGACCCGAAACAGGCGCCGGTGGCTTCCACTTGTTGCGGATGCCAACGAGGGCAGCGCCGAGGATCGCGGCGATGACGAGATAGGGATTGGCGTCGGCTCCGGCGACGCGATGCTCGATGCGGCGCGCGGCCGGATTGCCGCCTGGAATGCGGATTGCCGAGGTGCGGTTCTCATAGCCCCAGCAGACGGCCGTCGGCGCGTGCGTGTCCGGCCTGAGCCGCCGGTAGGAGTTGAAATGCGGCGCAAACAGCAGCGTCGTCTCGGCCATGCCGCGCAAGAGGCCGGCAACGGCGTTCTTCAGCATTGGCGAACCTTCGTCGCTGCCGTCGTTGAAGACGTTGTTGCCCTCCTCGTCGAGCAGGCTGAAATGGATATGCATGCCGTTGCCCGACCGTGTGCCGTAGGGCTTGGCCATGAAGGTGGCGGCGAGGCCATGCTTGCGCGCGACACCCTTGACGATGCGCTTGAAGAAGATGGCGTCGTCGGCCGCCTTCAGCGGGTCGTCGGTGTGGAGTAGATTGATCTCGAACTGGCCGATGCCGTTCTCGGCGATCGCCGCATCCGCCGGCACGTTCTGCCGGGCACATTCCTTGTAGACGTCCGAGAAGAACTCGCCGAAATCGTCGAGCTCGTCGATCGACAGGATCGCATCGGAATCGAGGCGCTTGCCGGTATAGGGCGAGATCGGCGGCACCGCGCTGTCGGGCTCCGGATCGATCAGGTAGAACTCCAGTTCGGTCGCAACGACGGGGCGAAGACCGAGTTCCTGATATTCGCGCACGACCGCCGCCAGCGCCTGGCGCGGATCGGCAAGAAACGGCTTGCCGTCCTCAAGCTGCAGCCAGAGCGGCACCAGCGCGCTCGGTCGCGAAGTCCAGTTGACCGGCAGCGCGCCGCGGCCGGTGACACCGCAGATACCGTCGCGGTCGCCGCTGGCGAACACCTGCTCGCTGTTGATGATATCCTCGCCCCAGACATCGACCCCGACGATCGAGAGCGGCATGCGGATGCCGCCGCCGAGCACCTTCGCCGCCTGCTCCACCGGCACGCGTTTGCCCCGCATGATGCCGTTGAGGTCGCAGACCACCGCCTGGATACTTTCGATCGGCCCGTTCTGCTCGAGCCATGCCTTGAATGCGCTGGGGTCTTCCGCGTCGAGCGACATATCGCAAATCTCTTTTTGTGATCACATTTTGTGATAGTTGACATAATTCAGGAATTGGAGTCAAGCATCGGCAATGGTATCAGGCGCATGAAGGACGCCAGGCAGAAGGAATGCGATCGTGAAACCCCTTGTTTTGCCGCCACTTGCCCGACCCGACGGCATGACCACGCATGACTATGCCTTCAACCGGCTGCGCCAGGCGATCATGGTCGGCGCTTTCCGCCCCGGCACATCCGTCACCATCCGCGGCCTTGCCGAAGCGCTCGAAAGCAGCCCGACGCCGGTACGCGAGGCGCTACGTCAGCTGACATCGATCGGCGCGCTGCAATTCCTTGAGAACCGCCGTATCGTCGTGCCGCACATCACGCCCGCGCGGTTCGAGGAACTGATCTTGCTCCGCATCGCGCTCGAAAGCCATGCCGCCCGCCGGGCCGTCGCCCATCTCTCCGAGCGCCAGATCGAGAAAATTACGGCAATCGATGACAGTATCGAGACGGAAATCCGCAAGGGGAACAAGGTGGCAGCGCTGATCGCCAACCAGGCGTTTCATCGGATGATCTACTCGGCCAATCCCGACCCGGTCGCCATGCCGCTGATCGAAAGCGTGTGGCTGCAACTCGGGCCCATCCTCGGCATCGCCATGGAGCATGTCACCGAGCTCTACGTGGTCGATCGTCATCGGGAGGCCATCGATGCCCTTAGGCGGCGCGACGAGGAGGCCGTTGCCGATGCGATCGCCGCCGACATCCGGGAGGGGATCGGCGGCTTCGATCAGCAGGCGGTCGCGCGCCTTCTGCGGCTGGCGGCCTGAGCCGACGGCAGGCCACGGCCTCATAAATTTTAGTGTGACTAAAATTCCGTATTGACAACGCTCAGGCACGGCACCAAAGTCGTGAAAATACAGATGCATAGCGACGGGAGGCGCGAGCCTTCCGGCCCAATGCCCGCGCATTCGAGGGGGAGGAGTCCGCTTGAAGAGCCAAAGATTTTCAGCCTGGGGCAACACCTGCGCCGGCCTATAGCATTCCCCAAAACCGCCACATCACGCCGGTCGGCCCGGCCACCCCATCCGCCCGTCGATGAGCGCTACAGCCGCGTGAATGGCGAGCGCATCCTCAAGCCAGAACTGGAAACATCATGAACGAACTCACCAAGAGCCGTTTTGCTGCGCTCCGCCGCAAGATGGCCGAAAGCAAAGTCGGCCTCGTCGCGCTCGCGCCCGGATCGCACATGGATTGGCTGATCGGCTACCATCCGCATCCGGACGAGCGCCCCTGCCTGCTTCTGATCGGCCCGGAAAAGGAAGCCTTCCTGATGCCGGCCCTCAACGCCGAGGGCACGCGCGAACACACCGACATCGCCTTCCACAACTGGGCTGATGACGTGGGCCCGACCGATGCTCTGACGTCGGCCCTCGCCGATGTCGGCGCGACTGCACCTGGCCGCATCGTGCTCGACGAGACCATGCGCGCCGATTTCGCCCTGCTGCTGATCGATGCCCTGCCAGAGGATACCGCGCGCGAATTCACCCCGGCAACGCTCGGCGCCCTGCGCATGCGCAAGGACAAGAGCGAATACGCCCTTTTGAAGATGAATGCCGGCATTGCCGACCGCGCCATGCAAGCGGCCTTTTCCAAGATCCGTCCGGGCATGACCGAGAAGGAACTGGCCGCTGAGATCCGCGGACACTTTTCCTCGGAAGGTGCGGCACCGGCCTTCTGGATCGTCGGCGCTGGCGGCAATGGCGCCTTCCCGCATCATTCGGCGAGCGAACGGGTGATCGAGGAAGGCGATGCCGTCGTCATCGATATCGGCGGCCGCAAGCAGGGTTTTCCGAGCGACATCACCCGCATGGCAATCGTCGGCCGCGCCCCTGAGGGATACGGCCAGATCCACACCATCGTGGAAAGGGCCGTGCAGGCAGCGTTGAAGGCCGCCCGTCCCGGCGTGCTCGCCAAGGACGTCGACGCGGCCGCCCGCAAGGTGATCAGCGATGCCGGCTACGGCGAATACTTCGTTCACCGCACCGGTCACGGCATGGGCATCGACGGTCATGAGCCGCCCTACATCACCGCGACCTCGGAAACCGTGCTGGAAGAAGGCATGGTCTTCTCGATCGAGCCCGGCATTTATCTTCCCGGCCGCTTCGGCATCCGGCTTGAGGATATCGTCATCCTGCGCGAAGACGGGCCGGAGGTTCTCTCTTCCCTCCCCCGCGACGTGCACGTCGCCACAGTCTGATCAAACAAGGTCTGATCAAAGCTGCGGCGCTCTCGGGCGCCGCTTCTCTTTGTTCGGTTCGCTCGGCAGCACAGCAATGCCTATTGGGTCGGCCGCTTGCGGGGTTTCGACGTCGTGTTGCCGACTGGACCATCCTGGCCGGGACGTTGCCTGTAGGCTGGCTGCCGCTGTTCGACCGGCGGCCAGATCCAGTAATAGCCATAGGGCTTGCGCTGGACCCCCTCGTAATACTCGCCCTTTCTGGTGCGCATCTGCGCTTCCGCATCGCCCGCGACGCTCGTCACGGCAAAGACCGCGCCCACCATGGCGATGGCAAACAGATATCCCGATTTCAACATCGTCAAGCTCCTTGCCTCCTGTCTACGCCGGAAGCGTGCGAGGTCAACCACCTGCGCGTTCCATCAGTTCCTGCTTGACGACCTCTCGCGCCTTATCCATAGTGGTGAGATGTCAGACCAATTTGGCGCCGAGGGGGAGGCTGAATGACTGAACAAGCCAGAGCCGCGCTTCTGCCATTGCCGCCCGCCGACCGGGCCCAGCAGGTCATTGCCGCGTTGGCTGACTACATCGAACAATCGGGGCTTAGACCCGGCGAACGCCTGCCAGCTGAACGCGAACTGATGACGGCGCTTGCCGTCGGTCGGTCGACTATTCGCGAAGTCATCCGCCACTTTCAGGCGCTCGGCGTCGTCGAGGCGCGCAAGGGCAGCGGCACCTATCTCTTGCGCATGATCACGGGCGCCACCGTCCATATGCCGCTCACCCTCGACGCTGCGCATCTGCGCGACGTGCTTTTGATGACGCTCGAGGTCCGCCGCGGCATCGAGGTTGAGGCCAATATGGTCGCGGCCCGCCGGCGCACCGACGAAGACCTTGATATCATCGAAGTGAAGCTCAACGAGATGGAGCGGGTGCATATCGCCAAGGGCACGTCAGGTCCGGAAGACCTTGCCTTCCATCTGGCGATCTACGATGCCACCCACAATCCGCTCTTCCGCCAGCTCCTCGAACAGATGCGCGAAGCCTTCGAGCGCTTCTGGGAGGAGCCGTTCGATCGGTCGGACTTCGCCCGCCGCTCCTTCCCGTTCCACCGTACCCTGTTCAACGCGATCGCAGCCCAGGATCCTGACACCGCGCGCGAAGAAACGCTGAAAATCCTCGCGATCGTCGAGGAAGACATCAAGGAAATGTCCAAATGACCAACGGCCTCGATCCGTTCGACCACGCCTCGCTGACCGTCGCGCATGACGAAGGCCACGCCTTCGATGCCGTCGTGCCGCCGATCGTTCAGACCTCGCTTTTCACCTTCAAGGATTATGACGACATGGTCGCGTCCTACCGGGGCGAGCGTGTGCGACCGATCTATACCCGCGGTCTCAACCCGACCGTGCGCATGTTCGAGGAGATGCTGGCGAAGCTCGAAGGCGGCGAAGACGCGATCGGTTTTGCCAGCGGCATGTCGGCGATCTCCTCGACCGTGCTGTCCTTCGTCGAGCCGGGCGACCGCATCGTCGCCGTCAATCATGTCTATCCCGACGCCTTCCGCCTGTTTGGCACGCATCTGAAGCGCATGAAGATCGAGGTGACCTATGTCGACGGTCGCGACGAGGAAGCAGTCGCCAAGGCCCTTCCCGGCGCCAAGCTCTTCTACATGGAAAGCCCGACAAGCTGGGTGATGGACACCCACGACGTCGCCTCCCTCGCCCGCCTTGCCAAGGACCAGGGCATCATCACCGCCATCGACAACAGCTGGGCAAGCCCGATCTTCCAGCAGCCGATTTCGCTCGGCGTCGATCTCGTCATCCATTCGGCGTCCAAATATCTCGGCGGCCATTCGGACGTCGTCGCCGGCGTCGTGACCGGCTCGAAGGAACTGATCGGCCGCATCCGCTCGGAATCCTACCCTTATCTCGGCGGCAAGCTCTCGCCCTTCGATGCCTGGCTCCTGATCCGCGGCTTACGCACCCTGCCGATCCGCATGAAGTCGCATGAGCGCTCGGCGCTTGAAGTCGCGCGGCGGCTGCAGGCCCATCCGCTGGTCGAGACCGTCTGCCACCCCGGCCTCGGCAACACGCTGCCGCCGGGCCTTTCGGGCACATCCGGCCTGTTCTCCTTCATCTTCCGCGAGGGCGTCGATGTCAGGCGCTTTGCGGATCATCTCGAACTCTTCAAGCTCGGCGTTTCCTGGGGCGGACATGAAAGCCTCATCGTGCCGGGCGAAGTCGTGCTGTCGCAGAAAGCCCAGCCCAATTCCGCGGCCGCCTTCGGCATCTCGCCGCGGTCGGTACGGCTCCATGTCGGCCTGGAGGGAACGGAGGCCCTCTGGAGCGATCTTGAAGCGGCGCTCGCCGTCGCTTCGACTGGCTGACAGGAGCGGCTGCAGGCGGTTTTCCGCCGGCATCCCGCTATCCCCACTTTGAACCAAACCAACGAAGAAAAGAGGGAACAAGAATGAAGAAACTGATCACTGCCACGCTTCTCGCCAGCCTGATGGCCGGAAGCGCACTCGCCGATACCAAGCTGAAACTGGTCGAGGTCATCACCAGCCCCGAGCGCACCGAGACGCTGAAATCGATCGTTGCCAAGTTCGAAGCCGCCAACCCCGGCACCACGGTCGAGATCATCTCGCTGCCCTGGGGCGAAGCATTCCAAAAGTTCGCGACCATGGTTTCGGCCGGCGAACTGCCTGACGTGATGGAAATGCCCGACACCTGGCTGTCGCTCTATGCCAACAACGGCATGCTCGAAAGCCTGGAGCCCTACCTCGCCAAGTGGGAACACACGGGCGGCCTGACCGAACGCGCGCTCGAACTCGGCCGCGACGTCAACGACACCGCCTACATGCTGCCCTACGGCTTCTATCTGCGGGCGATGTTCTACAACAAGAAGCTGCTCTCGGAAGCCGGCGTCAGCGAACCGCCGAAGACCATGGACGATTTCGTCAAGGCATCGGAAGCCGTATCCAAGCTTCCGGGCAAATCCGGCTACTGCCTGCGCGGGGGACCGGGTGGTCTCAACGGCTGGGTGATGTTCGGCGCCACCATGGCCGGCAGCAACAAATTCTTCAATGAGGATGGCACCTCGACCATGAACAGCGAAGGCTGGGTCAAGGGCCTGACCTGGGTGATCGACCTCTACAAGAAGGGGCTGGCGCCGAAGGACAGCGTCAACTGGGGCTTTAACGAAATCGTCGCCGGTTTCTACAGCGGCACCTGCGCCTTCCTCGACCAGGATCCGGATGCGCTGATCGCCATTGCCGAGCGCATGAAGTCGGAAGATTTCGGCGTCACCACCATGCCGAAGGGTCCGAGCGGCAAGGCGTTTACCACCATCGGCTTTGCCGGCTGGTCGATGCTGTCGGCAAGTCAGAACAAGGATCTCTCCTGGAAGCTGATCGAGACGCTCGAGGGGCCGGAAGGCAACATCGAGTGGAACAAGCGCACGGGCGCGCTGCCGGTGCACAAGTCGGCCGAGAAGGATCCCTTCTATGCGAGCGCGCAGTTCAAGGGCTGGTTCGACGAGCTTGCCGACAAGGACGTCGTATTGACGGTGATGCCGACCTACCTCGAGGAATTCGCCTTCTTCAAGGATTCGCTCGCCATCAAGACGACTCAGGAAGCCCTGCTCGGCGACATCACGCCGGAAGAGCTCGCCAACCAGTGGGCCGACTACCTGACCAAGGCGCAGCAGAAGTTCCTCGCCAGCAAGAAGTAAGCCTTCGGCCGGCGGCGGTTCGCCGCCGCCGGCCCTCGTGACCTTGAGCGGAATGACGTGGGCGCGGTCTCCGCCTGCATCCCGCTCCGACTGAACGAAAACGAGGCACGTCGAAAAAACCGGCGGCCGCACAGGGGAAATTTCGATCGATGGACCATGTCGCCCGCCAAAGCGGCCTGCCGGCAGGCAGGACGCCGCTGAAGAAGCGCATCGCCGATGGCGCCGCGCCCTATCTCTATAGCGCGCCGGCGCTGATCCTGATCGTCACCGTCATGCTGGTGCCGCTGGTGCTTGGCGTTTCCTACGCCTTCCGCGACATCCAGCTCTTAAACCCGTTCTCCGGCGCCTACATCGGCCTCGATCATTTCCGCGCGCTTGCCGAGGACCAGGCCTTCTATCGGGCGCTGCGCAATACGCTGTGGTGGACCGGCGCGTCGGTGTTCTTCCAGTTCGTCTTCGGCCTGATCCTGGCGCTGCTGCTCGACAAGCCATTCTATGGCCGCGGTCTCGCTCAGGCCCTCGTCTTCCTGCCCTGGGCAGTGCCGAGCTTCCTTGCCGGCCTCAACTGGGCCTGGCTTTTCAATCCGGTCGTTGGTCCCTTGCCGCATTGGCTCTACGCGCTCGGCATCATGAGTGAGCCGAACAACATCCTCTCGGACCCGCAGCTTGCCATGTGGGGGCCGATCATCGCCAATGTCTGGTGGGGCATTCCCTTCTTCGCGATCACCCTGCTTGCCGCCCTGCAGGCGATCCCGCGCGATCTCTATGAGGCCGCCAGCATCGACGGCGCCGGCCCGGTCCAGCGTTTTCTCTCGATCACGCTGCCCTTCCTGGCGCCGACGATTGCCATCACCATCCTCTTGCGCACCGTCTGGATCTCGAACTTCGCCGACCTGATCATCGTCATGACCAATGGCGGACCGGCCGACCGCACCCAGATCGTCGCCAGCTATATCTTCACCCAGGCCTTCAAGCGGCTGGATTTCGGCTACGCCTCGGCGATCGCACTGGTGCTTCTGGCACTGCTGCTCGCCTATTCGATGCTGATCGTCATCCTGCGGCAGTGGCTGTTGAGCAAGGATTGAGACCGATGCGCGCCAAACCGCTTTTCCTCATGATCGCGCACCGATCGGCAATCCTTGCCTACATCGCCTTCGCGCTCTTCCCGCTCTATTGGCTGCTGAAGGTTGCAGTCACGCCCAACGACCTGCTCTACTCGGAAGGCATTCGAATGTGGCCGTCGCGCGCCAGCCTCGAACATTTCGATTTCGTGCTGCGCCACAGCGCCTTTCCGGTGTTCTTCAAGAACAGCCTGATCGTATCCGGCTCCACCGCCGTTATCGTCACCATCCTCGCCTCGCTCTCGGGTTATGCGCTGTCGCGCTTCAACTTCCGCGGCAAGTACTGGCTGGTGGCGCTGATGCTTTTGACGCAGATGTTCCCGCTGGTCATGCTGGTGGCGCCGATCTTCAAGATCCTGTCGCCGCTTGGCCTCACCAACAGCCTGACCGGGCTCGTCATCGTCTACACCGCCTTCAACGTGCCGTTTGCCACCTTCCTGATGCAGTCCTTCTTCGACGGCATTCCGAAGGACCTGGAAGAGGCGGCGATGATCGACGGCGCCACCCAATTCGTCGCCTTCCGCCAGATCATCCTGCCGCTGACGCTGCCCGGCATTGCCGCAACCCTCGGCTTCGTCTTCACCGCCGCCTGGAGCGAACTTCTGTTCTCGCTGATGCTGATCTCCGGTAACGACCAGGCGACGTTCCCCGTCGGATTGTTGTCCTTCGTGTCGAAGTTCTCCGTCGACTTCGGGCAGATGATGGCGGCCGGCGTGCTCGCACTCATCCCCGCCTGCCTCTTCTTCCTGCTCATTCAACGTTATCTCGTCCAGGGCCTCACGGCCGGCGCGGTCAAAGGCTGAGGATTGCTCTCATGGCTTCCATCGATATCGCCAACATCCAGAAATCCTACGGCATCCACCCGGTCCTGCATGATGTCGACCTGAAGATAGGCGACGGCGAATTCGTGGTGCTCGTCGGCCCATCCGGCTGCGGCAAGTCTACGCTTCTGCGCATGATCGCCGGGCTTGAAAGCGTCACCTCGGGCGAGATCCGCATCGCCGGAAAACGCGTCAACGAACTGGCGCCGAAGGACCGCGACATCGCCATGGTGTTCCAGTCCTATGCGCTCTATCCGCATATGTCCGTCGCCAAGAACATGAGCTATAGCCTCAGGCTCCGGAAGACGGCCAAGGAGAAGATCGCGAGCATCGTTTCAGGGGCCGCCGCCAAGCTCGGCCTAGATCCGCTGCTCGAACGCCGGCCGCGCGCACTCTCCGGCGGCCAACGCCAGCGCGTCGCCATGGGCCGCGCCATCGTGCGCGAACCCAAGGCGTTTCTCTTCGATGAGCCGCTGTCGAACCTCGACGCCCGCCTGCGCGAGCAGATGCGCGCCGAGATCAAGAAGCTGCACAAGGACCTCGGCGCGACCTCGATCTACGTGACCCACGACCAGATCGAGGCGATGACGCTTGCCGACCGCATCGTCGCCATGAACGGCGGCTTCGTCCAGCAGGTCGGCAGCCCGCTCGATCTCTACGACCGTCCCGCAAACCTCTTCGTCGCCGGCTTCATCGGCTCGCCCGGCATGAACTTCTTCGAGGGCACCTACCTGAACGGCACCGCCCCGCGCTTCGAGACGGAAGGCGGCGTTGTCATCCCGGCACAACCGCATCCGGCGCTCGCCGACGGCGCCCGCGCCACCCTCGGCATTCGCCCGGAACATGTGGAGATCGGCGTCGAAGGACCGGATGTGCTGAGCGCCAATGTCGACCTGGTCGAGCCGACCGGCTTCGGCATCATCCTGCATCTCTCCTTCGGCCGCGCCGGCTTCAAGGCCTTCACCAACGACCGCCGGTTCCTCACCGCTTCGGGTTCGCTTGCCGTACGACTGCCGGTCGACAGGCTGCATTTCTTCGACGCCGCCGGCAATCGGGTCTGATCGCGCGCACCGTCCCTGGTGAAAATTTAGGCGCAACCGGCGACCTGCCGGCTGCGCCGGTTGACTTCCACAAGGCGAGGCGTACGGTCGTCCTGTCGCAAGTATCAACCGCCGTGGCGCCAACTTAAGAGAAGCAAGCACCGCCAAAACGACAGATTGACGATAGCCTTCCTTGCCTGCGCCCGGCGATTTTGAGGAAGTGTCATGCGAATTCTTGTTGTTGCCCTTGCCTTTTCGACAACGATGCTCTGTCCGTTCGCAACCCTCGCGCAAGAGGGCGATGCCGCAGCCGGAGCCACCGTCTTCAAGAAATGCGCTGTCTGTCATGTTGCCGACAGCGATACCAACAAGGTTGGACCATCACTCAACCATCTGTTCGGGCGAACGGCCGGCACCCACGCCGACTTCAGCTACTCGCCGGCGATGATCGATGCCGGCAAGGGTGGGCTCGTCTGGGACGAGGCGCATCTGCGCGACTATCTGCACAATCCAAGGACCAAGGTGAAAGGCACGAAAATGGCCTTTGCCGGGCTGAAGGACGACACGGATATCTCCAACCTCATTGCCTACCTCAAGCAGTATTCGCAGTAGGCTGAAAAGACTAAAGGCAACCGCCGTCCGCACGGAGACGGCGAATTGCGACTATTCAACGTTCGTGCAATAATTGCAGGTACAGCGCCGCGCGTCTTATCAGACGCGCAAAGGTCGCTGTAGAACTTTGAATTCCTGCATGTTTTTGTCCTTTGATCGGAGACGATTAAAGGAAACATGCAGCAGGCTCTACGGATTGCGTATTCATGCCCACAGCCGCCAGCGGCAAGGAGGGACAGAAATGGCCGTGGTAGTTATTCTGGTTTTGTTGGCCGTTGGGTCGGTGTTGTTCCATCTGTTGAGCCCGTGGTGGTGGACGCCGATCGCGTCCAACTGGAATTACATAGACAATACGCTCATCATCACCTTCTGGATTACCGGCGTCGTCTTCGTCGCCGTGGTGCTTTTCATGGCCTATTGCGTCCTGCGTTTTCGGCATCGCCCGGGAAACCGGGCTGCCTATGAACCGGAAAACCGCAAGCTCGAAGGGTGGCTAGCCGGCGGCACCACGCTCGGGGTCGCCGCCATGCTGACCCCCGGCCTTTTCGTCTGGCACCAGTTCGTGACCGTGCCGGATGGCGCAACGGAGGTCGAGGTCGTCGGCCAGCAGTGGTTGTGGAGCTTCCGGCTCCCAGGCGCGGACGGCAAGCTCGGCACCTCCGAGACCCGCGACATCACCCCGGAAAATTCGCTCGGCCTCAACCGCAATGACGCAGCGGCGCTTGACGATTACGTCATCGAAGGCGGCGAGCTGCATCTGGAAGTCGGCAAGCCGGTCAAGATGCTCCTGCGCTCGGTCGACGTGCTGCACGATTTCTACGTGCCGGAGTTTCGCGCCAAGATGGACATGGTGCCGGGCATGGTCACCTACTTCTGGCTGACGCCGACACGCACCGGCACCTTCGAGGTCTTGTGCGCCGAACTCTGCGGCGTCGGTCACCCACAGATGCGCGGCACCGTCGTCGTCGACAGTGCCGCCGACTACCAGGCTTGGCTTTCGCAGCAGCAGACCTTCTCGCAGCTGCAGGCAAAGGCAGGGACGAAGGAAACGGCGCAGGCAGGAAATGCCGCCCCGGCGCAGTAAGAAGCGCCCCGACGGCCAAAGCGGGATGAGGAAAAGTGCTTGCGGTTTTCCGCTCGCATCCCGCTCGTGAGCGAAAGCAATTCCAGCGTTGGTGTCCGGAATTGCGTGGTTCAAAGCGTTGGATCGAAATGATCCGGTGTTGGGAGGTTCTCGCAGATGGTCGACATCCGGCATAGCACGGGCGAACCGATAGGCGCCGCGGAAGTGGAGGACGTCGAGCTTTATCATCCCCATAGCTGGTGGACGCGCTACGTCTTCAGCCAGGATGCCAAGATCATCGCCGTGCAATATGCCTCGACCGCGATCGCCATCGGCATGGTCGCCCTGGTGCTCTCTTGGCTGATGCGGCTGCAGCTCGGCTTTCCCGGCGCCTTCGCCTTCATCGACGCCGAGCGCTACTACCAGTTCATCACCATGCACGGCATGATCATGGTGATCTACCTGCTGACAGCTCTCTTCCTTGGTGGCTTTGGCAACTACCTGATCCCGCTGATGCTTGGCGCGCGCGATATGGTCTTCCCCTATGCCAACATGCTGAGCTACTGGCTTTACCTGCTCGCTGTGCTCGTGCTCGTCGCCAGCTTCTTCGCCCCCGGGGGCCCGACCGGCGCCGGCTGGACGCTCTACCCACCCCAGGCGGTTCTCTCTGGCACGCCCGGCGGCAAGGACTGGGGCATCATCCTGATGCTCTCCTCGCTCATCCTCTTCATCATCGGCTTCACCATGGGCGGCCTCAACTATGTCGTCACCGTGCTGCAGGGCCGCACCCGCGGCATGACGCTGATGCGCATGCCGCTCACCGTCTGGGGCATCTTCACCGCGACGGTCATGGCGCTGCTTGCCTTCCCCGCCCTCTTCGTCGCCTGCGTCATGATGCTGTTCGACCGGGTGCTCGGCACCAGCTTCTTCATGCCGGCGATCGTCGAGATGGGCGAGCAGCTGCAGCACGGCGGCGGCAGCCCGATCCTGTTCCAGCACCTCTTCTGGTTCTTCGGCCACCCGGAGGTCTATATCGTCGCGCTGCCGGCCTTCGGCATCGTGTCGGATCTCATCAGTACCCATGCCCGCAAGAACATCTTCGGCTACCGCATGATGGTCTGGGCGATCGTCATCATCGGCGCGCTTTCCTTCATCGTCTGGGCGCACCACATGTATGTCAGCGGCATGAACCCCTATTTCGGTTTCTTCTTCGCGACGACCACGCTGATCATCGCCGTGCCGACGGCGATCAAGGTCTACAACTGGGTGCTGACGCTCTGGCGCGGCGATATCCACCTGACGCTGCCAATGCTGTTTGCGCTCGCCTTCATCGTCACCTTCGTCAATGGCGGGCTGACCGGCCTCTTCCTCGGCAACGTCGTCGTCGACGTGCCGCTCTCCGACACGATGTTCGTCGTTGCGCATTTCCATATGGTCATGGGCGTGGCGCCGATCCTCGTCATCTTCGGCGCGATCTATCACTGGTATCCGAAGATCACCGGCCGCATGCTCAACGAGGTGATGGGCCAGATCCATTTCTGGGTGACCTTCGTCGGTGCCTATCTGATTTTCTTCCCGATGCACTATCTCGGCCTCATCGGCATGCCGCGGCGCTATTATGAAATGGGCGAAACCGCCTTCGTCCCGGCCTCTGCCCATACGCTCAACGAGTTCATCACCATCATGGCGCTGGTCGTCGGCGCCGCTCAGCTCCTCTTCCTCTTCAATCTCATCTGGAGCATTCGCCATGGTCGTGAGGCCGGTGGCAATCCCTGGCGGGCGACGACGCTCGAATGGCAGACACCGGAGACGCCGCCACGCCACGGCAACTGGAAGGAACTGCCGGTCGTCTACCGCTGGCCCTATGACTACAGCGTGCCGGGAGCGGCCGAGGATTTCATTCCGCAGAACCAGCCGGGCTCCGCAGGTCATGCGCCGGAGGGTGCCTCATGAACGTCACCTTGATCCTGCTGGCCGTGATTCTCACGATCGCCGGCTGGTGGCTCAGCCGGCAGCGGCTCTTCTCAAAACCCTGGCTGGAGGTCGGTCACGCGTTTGACCCGCGTCCAGATGGTCGTCCTTCGATCCCACCCGCAAAAATCGGCCTCGGCGTCTTCCTCGCCGTCGTCGCCGCGCTCTTCTCGCTTTTCATCAGCGCCTATTTCATGCGCATGGCATCGACCGACTGGTGGTCGACGCCAATGCCGAAAGTCCTCTGGCTGAACACCGCCATCCTCGGGCTCGGCAGCCTGCTTCTGCATGCGGCGCGCGTCACCGCGGAGCGCCATCGTGACGAGGCAAGCCGCACGGCCCTGATCGCTGCGCTTGCCGC
The DNA here is from genome assembly GCF_001429285.1 of Ensifer sp. Root278. Taxonomy (GTDB): domain Bacteria; phylum Pseudomonadota; class Alphaproteobacteria; order Rhizobiales; family Rhizobiaceae; genus Ensifer. The sequence continues at coordinate 7,351 of NZ_LMJJ01000005.1, read as the reverse complement.
GGGGCTCGCCTTCCTCGCGGGCCAGGTCTTCGCCTGGCGCGAACTGACCGATGCCGGCTTTCTCATCGCCGACAACCCGGCCAACAGCTTCTTCTACATGATATCAGGCATGCATGGCCTGCACATCCTCGGCGGCCTCTTCGCGCTCACCCGAGTGATCGTGAGAACGCGCGCCGGCCCGATGGACGAGAGGGCCGTGCTGTCGATCACGCTCTGCGCCACCTACTGGCATTTCATGCTGGCCGTTTGGCTGGTGCTTTTCGCGCTCTTTTCCGGCTGGGCCAACGACTTCGTCGAGCTCTGCCGGCAACTCTTGACCTAAGGAGCCAAGGCATGTCTGTCGAGACACATTCGCCTGTCCGAGAACCGCTCCACCGCCCGGCGGGACTTGCCGGTTTCGCCGCCGACTGGGCTTCGGATCAAAGGACGTTCAAGAACGTCTCCTGGGGCAAGGCGATGATGTGGATCTTCCTCCTCAGCGACACCTTCATCTTCGGTTGTTTCCTCATCGCCTACATGTCGGCGCGCATGTCGACGGCCGTTCCGTGGCCCAATCCGAGCGAGGTCTTCGCGCTGCACATCGGCGGTTCCGACGTGCCGCTGATCCTGATCGCCATCATGACCTTCGTGCTGATCACCTCGAGCGGCACAATGGCCATGGCCGTCAATTTCGGCTACCGCCAGGATCGAAGGAAAACCGCTTTGCTCATGGTGGTGACGGCGCTCTTCGGCGCCACCTTCGTTGGCATGCAGGCCTTCGAGTGGACCAAGCTGATCACCGAAGGCGTACGCCCCTGGGGCAACCCTTGGGGCGCTGCCCAATTCGGCTCGACCTTCTTCATGATTACCGGCTTCCACGGCACACACGTCACGATTGGCGTCATCTTCCTGCTGATCATCGCCCGCAAGGTCTGGCGCGGCGACTTCGACACCGGCAGGCGCGGCTTCTTCACGAGCCGCAAGGGGCAATACGAGATCGTCGAGATCACCGGCCTCTATTGGCACTTCGTCGACCTCGTCTGGGTCTTCATCTTCGCATTCTTCTATCTGTGGTGAGGCATGGCCATGACCGAAACGACGGCACACACCGACACGATACCGCAGGCAGGGTCGCGGGCACCGGCGCATGAACAACACCAGCAGCATCCGATCGGCCTCTACCTGGTCGTCTGGGTGCTGCTGTTCGTGCTCAGCACCTTCTCCTATCTCGTCGACTATGTCGGGCTGCAGGGCTATCTCAGGTGGTCGCTGATCCTGCTCTTCATGGTGCTGAAGGCCGGCCTCATCGTCGCGATCTTCATGCACATGGCCTGGGAGCGGCTGGCGCTGATCTACGCGATCCTGCTGCCACCGCTGCTGGTGCTGGTCTTCGTCGCTCTGATGGTCTCGGAATCGCACTACGTGCTCTTCACCCGCCTTGCCTTCTTCGGCGCGGCACCGTGATCGTGAAGCAGCAAGCCGCCCGCACGATGTCGCAGATCGCCTGCATCGTGGCGTCGCCGCAAAACCGACATTCGTGCCCCATGCGATGACGCATTCGAATGCGCCCGCGTCTTCTGTATGCTAAGAGAAATCGCTTCGATGCTCTTCGACGCTTTTTCTCACGAAATCAGTGGCATGACCGTCCCGCTAGCTCTCGTTCTACGATCCACAGATTGCTCGGCTCTGGTCGTGCAGTTTGATGATTATGTCGTAGACAGGCTCTAGTCGGCGCGTCTCACGCCCTAAAATCCGGCATCCAATCCAACTAGGGTCGCAATCAATGGCAGAGTTTCCGCAAAAGGCGAAAGTCGTAATCATCGGGCTGGGTGGCATCGTGGGTGCCTCGATCGCGCACCACCTGATCGAGCGCGGCTGGGACGATATCGTCGGCATCGACAAGTCAGGTGTGCCGACCGATATCGGCTCGACCGCCCACGCTTCGGACTTCTGCTACACGACCAGCCATGACTATCTCTCGGTCTGGACGACGCAGTATTCGATCGATTTCTTCGAGAAGATGGGCCACTACGCCCGCATCGGCGGCCTGGAAGTCGCGCGCACCGGCGACGATGTCTGGATGGAGGAGATCAAGCGCAAGCTTTCCTCTGCCAAGGCCTTCGGCACCCGCGCACACTATGTCTCGCCGGCTGAAATCAAGAAGATGTTCCCGCTGATCGAAGAGGATCAGGTCATGGGCGGCATGTTCGACCCGGATGCCGGCCTCGTCATCCCGCGCTCGCAGACGGTTGCCGGCAAGCTCGTCGATGCGGCGGAAAAGTCCGGCAAACTGCAGGTCTTCGGCAACACGCCGGCGAAGTCGCTGATTGTCGAGAACGGCCGCATCAAGGGTGTCGTCACCCATCGCGGCACGATCATTGCCGACCACGTCATCGTCTGCGCCGGCATCTGGGGCCGCTTGATCGCCGAAATGGTCGGCGAGGATCTACCGGTCATGCCGGTCGACCATCCGCTCACCTTCTTCGGCCCGTATAACGAGTTCGAAGGCACCGGCAAGGAAATCGGCTTCCCGCTTTTGCGCGACCAGGGCAACTCCGCCTATATGCGCGACACCGGCGACCCGAAGACCACCGAAGGCGGCCAGATCGAGTGGGGTTATTACGAGACCACCAATCCGCGCCTCTGCCATCCCCGGCACATTCTTGAAAAGCACGAGGCGCGCCTGTCGCCGTCACAGCGCGACCTCGAGATGGAGCAGATCATCGAGCCGCTCGAGCGCGCCATGGAGCTGACGCCGATCCTCGGCGAGCTTGGCTATAACGAGAGCCACTCCTTCAACGGCCTCCTGCAGGTCTCGGCCGCCGGCGGCCCCTCCTGCGGCGAGAGCCAGAAGGTGCGCGGCCTCTGGTACTGCGTCGCCATCTGGGTGAAGGACGGCCCCGGCTACGGCAAGCTGATCGCCGACTGGATGACTGACGGGCGCACCGAGATCGACCATGCCTCGATCGACTATTCCCGCTTCTACCCGCACCAGCTCGAGGAGGAGTTCATCGAGGGCCGCTGCTTCGAGGCGGCGCAGAAGATCTATTACCCCGCCGTGCACACGCGCGAACCCTATGCCAGCGGCCGCAACGTCAAGCGCTCGCCCTTCTACGAGCGCGAGAAGGAGCTCGGCGGCTACTTCATGGAACTCGGCGGCTGGGAGCGCGCGCACGGCTACGCCGCCAACGAACATCTTCTCGAAAAATACGGCGACCGCGTTCCGGTGCGCGAGAACGAGTGGGACAGCCGCCATTTCTGGCGCGTGTCCAACGCCGAACATCTGGCGATGAGCGAGGATTGCGGCATCGTCAACCTGTCGCACTTCCACATGGTCGACATCGAAGGTCCTGACCATGTCGAACTGCTCGAGTGGCTTTGCGCCGCCAAGATCGGTGGCGACGGCAACATCGGCAAGGGCATCTACACCCACTTCCTCGATGACGAGGGCATGGTGCGGGCCGACTTCACCGTCTTCCGCATGGCCGACCGCTGCCGTCTCGTGAACGGCGCCGATGCCGGACCGCGCGACTTCCAGTACATGCGCCGCGTCGCGGAAGACCGCGGCCTTGACGTCACCATCACCGACGTTTCGGAAAAATTCATCACCATCGGCATCTGGGGGCCCAATGCCCGCCAAACGCTGAAGAAGGTGGTTGCCGATCCGGCGGGCCTCGATCTCGAGAACTTCGCCTTCGCCGCCATCAAGCCGATCGAAATCGCCGGCAAAAAGGTCACCGCCTTCCGCATCTCCTATGTCGGCGAGCAGGGCTGGGAACTGCATATGAAGTACGAGGACGGCCTTGCCGTCTGGGACGCGCTACGCGCCACCGGCGTCATGGCCTTCGGCGTCGAAACCTATGCCAACTCGCGCCGCATGGAAAAGAGCCTGCGCCTGCAGAACGCCGATCTTCTCACCCAGTACAACCTGATCGAGGCCGACCTTGCCCGTCCGAAGGTCAAGGACGTCGACTTCCGCGGCAAGGCCAAGCACCTCGAATACAAGGCGCGCGAACACCAGCCCGCCATGCTCTGCACGCTCGTTCTGACGGAGAATACCGACAAGAATGGCGTGAAGCGCTACCCGGTCGGCACCCTGCCGGTGATGGATCCGGAAACCGGCAAGGTGCTGGTCGACGAACTCGGCCGCCGCTCCTACACCACCTCGATCGCCTTCGGGCCGACGATCGGCAAGAACATCGCGCTTGCCTATCTGCCCTGGTCCCATTGCCAGGTCGGCCGCAAGTTGAACGTCGAATACTTCGCCGAGACCTATCCGGTCGAAGTCGTCGGCATCGGCTACAAGCCGCTCTACGACCCCGAGAACCTGAAGCCGCGCACCTGATCGATCGGCACCAGAACCAAAAACGAAAAGGCCCGCTCACATCCGAGCGGGCCTTTTTACTGTCCGGCGCACCAAAATCGCCGTCAGGGCAGCACGTGCCCGGCCGCAGTAAAGAGGCGGTACCAGTCTTCGCGCGACAGCGTGGTATCCGCGCCGGGCGCGATGTCTGCCAGCCGTTCCGGGCTCGTCGTTCCAAGGACCACCTGGATGTTGGCCGGATGCCGGGCGATCCAGGCGTAGGCGATGGCCGACGGCGACACCGCATATTTGCCGGAGAGTTCGTCGAGCACCCGGTTGAGTTCGGGAAAATTGGTTTCGTCGCCGACGAAGACACCGCCGAAAAAGCCCTGCTGGAACGGTGACCAGGCCTGCAGCGTCATGCGGTTGATCCGCGAATAGACGACCACCTCGCCGTCGCGGTCGATCGACTGCTCGAGACCCGCCATGTTCGCGGCAATCCCAAACGCGACCGAGGGGGCGTGGGCAATGCTGAGCTGGATCTGATTGGCGACGAGCGGCTGGCGCACGGCCGTCTTCAGGAGATCGATCTGCCGCGGCGTATGGTTCGACACGCCGAAATGCCTGACCTTGCCGCCCGCCTGCAGTTTGTCGAAGGCATCGGCCACTTCCTCCGGCTCCACCAGGGCATCCGGGCGATGCAGCAGCAAAAGATCGAGATAGTCGGTCTTCAGTGCCGCAAGCGAGCGGTCGACGGACTGGAGGATATGGTCGCGGGAGAAATCGAAGTAGCCGCGCCGGATACCGCACTTGCTCTGGATAACGATCTGTTCACGCTCGGCAGGCTTCAGCCGCAACGCATCGCCGAACCGACGCTCGCAGGCATGCAGTTCGCCGCCATAAATGTCGGCGTGATCGAAGACGTTGATGCCGACGTCCCGCGCCTTGCCATAAAGCCGGGCAATGGCGTCATCACTGAGATCGGCGATCCGCATCAGGCCGAGAACGGCGGATGAAACGGAGAGATCGGTTGTTCCCAGGTTGAATTTTCTCATCGGATTATGCTCGCACCGTCAACATTGTTTCGAAGGAGGATTTCCGCCCGCAGGCGCAACTGGCTGCGGTAGCGAATCTTTGATCCTCAATCTCTACCAGCCCGAGGGCGCTTGGCAAACGCCCGAGCATTATCGACGATCGTGCGAAGCGGGTAGCGATGACGAGCAATGCGCCGGGTCGCCCGCCAGCGCTTTGCTGTCCTATTGTCGTGGGAGCCGACACGGTCGTCCGCTCCCACGGCCAGCGGTTTGATCAGGCAGCCGACCGATAACGCTCAGCCGGCTCGGATTGTGCGAAATTCGGCAGCATCGCCTGGCGCGCGGCGTCGAACGTATGCCACTGGCCGGCGTCCGGCAGCGGCGGGATCGTCACCAACTCGCGGCGATCAAAGCCGACTAGTGCCGCATCGACGAGATCGCCGGCCTCCATCACGCCCGCAAGCGTTTCGACATCGACGCCCGCATGATCCCAGATCTCGGTGCGCGTCGCAGCCGGCAGCACCGCCTGCACATAGACGCCCTTGGGCGCCAGCTCGACGTTCAGCCCCTGGGAAAGGAACAGCACGAAGGCCTTCGTCGCGCCATAGACAGTAGCACCCATCTCCGGCGCAAGGCCGACGACGGAAGCGATGTTGACGATCGCCCCCTCACCCCTCTCGGCAAAACGCGGCGCTACGGCATGGGCCAGCCTGGTGACGGCAGTAATATTGAGCGAGATGAGCTTCGAAATGTCCTCGCCCTTTTGCTGAAGGAAGCCGCGTGGGATCGATGTGCCGGCATTGTTGACCAGAACACCAATACGCTGATCCTCGCGCAGGCGCTGCTCGACCTTGGCCAGATCCTGCTCGTCCGTCAGGTCGGCGGGCACAACGTCGACATTCACGCCGGTTTCGCTCCGCAGCCGCTCGGCAAGCTCTGCCATGCGCACCGCATTGCGTGCGACCAGAATGAGATCGTGACCGCGGCGCGCAAATCGCTCCGCATAGACGGCGCCGATACCGGTGGAAGCACCGGTTACGAGGACTGCAGACTTCTTGCTCATCGGGTGTGCTCCTTTGATTTATTCATGATAGTCATCATGTATTTGGATATATGACGGCCATCATGTATAATGTCAATCGAAATTTAGGAGACGGTGATGCGCGTGAGCCGACAGCAGGTCGAAGACAACAAGCGAACCATTCTGGAGGCGGCTGGTCGGCTGTTCCGGGAGCGTGGTTTCGAGTCCGTCACAGTGACGGATGTGATGAAGTCGGCCGGGCTCACCCACGGCGGCTTCTACGGCTACTTCAAGTCCAAGGATGATCTGATTGCCCAGACCCTGGCCGGACTCCGGGGAGAAGCCGAGCCAAAGTCGACGGACTTGGCCGCCGTCGCACAGCGCTATCTTTCAGCGGAGCATCGAGACGATTTCGCACATGGCTGCCCGCTTGCCGCCCTGGCGTCGGAAGTGAGCCGGCAACCCCAGGGAGCACGCACGGAAATGACAGCGTTTCTCAAACGTCAGTTCGAGCGCCTGGGTAAAATAGCGCCGGGCCTGGACGAAAAGCAGAGGCGCCGTGCCGCGATCGGCAATTCGGCGAGCATGATCGGCGCGCTGATCCTGGCCAGGATGACCGACGATCCGGCCCTGTCGAACGAGATCCTCGAGGCGACGCGCGGCTGGCTTTCGGCGGGGGATGGCGAAGGGGCCAAGACCGCCGACGTCGCCTGATATTCGCTGTGTTTCGTGCCCTCGCCCGTTCTCTCCGGGTAGCGCAAGAACGTCAAAAAGCCCGCGGGATTTCTCCTGGCGGGCTTTTTTTGATTTGGTTGCGGGGGCAGGATTTGAACCTGCGGCCTTCAGGTTATGAGCCTGACGAGCTACCGGGCTGCTCCACCCCGCGCCATTTAGGTAAACCGCTAAGCGGTTTATCCGTCATCGCGGTAAATCCCTATGGGATTTATCCGCTCTTTCCGGGTTTTGCCGAAGGCAAAATCCCGTTTAATCCGGTCCGAGTTTTGCGAAGCAAAA
>NZ_LMJJ01000004.1 GCF_001429285.1 Ensifer sp. Root278 | reverse complement strand
GGCGATCCGACTCTAGCTCGACCCATCAAAAGGTCCGCAATTCCAACGATCCGACCCTCGCCGCTGCGGGAGGGCGGCGACCCTCCCGCAGCGGTTCCTTTCTGACCTGTTCGGCAGCCAATGTCATAAGACAAGCAATTCCAGGAAAAGTGCGAAACGGTTTTCCGTCCGGAATTGCGTAATTTCAAAGATCTAGATCACTTCATTGTTTCGATGAAACAATGAAGTGAGCTAGGCCGTAAGACCGGTCTTCGCTCACGCTTGAAAGCGCCGCAAGTCGATTGACCTGCGGCGCTTTTCGCGTTGATAGGTTGCGCCGTGACTCGCCTATCGTGAACCGGCGCGCGGACCTGGCTCCACCATCTTGCGATAGATATGCCATGTGGCGTGGCCGAAGATCGGCATGATGACGGCAAGACCGACGAAGACCGGGATCGAGCCGATCACCAAGCCAGCCGCGATGATGAAGCCCCAGAGCGCGACGGGTACCGGATTGACGAGGGTCGCGCGGATCGACGTTTCCACCGCCGCGACGGCGCCGACATCGCGATCGATCAGCAAGGGGAAGGATACGACCGTTGTCGCGAGCACGATGACCGCGAAGACGAAGCCGACGGCGTTGCCGACGAGGATCAGGTTCCAGCCCTGTTCGGTACCGATGATGCCGTTCCAGAAGGCAGCGATCGAAGCCGGCGGTTCGGCCCCGAAGATTTGTACGTAGAGCGCCTGGGCCACCAGCAGCCAAACAATGAAGACCACGAAAAGCATGGCGGCAACGGCCATGATCGATGGCAAGGCTGGAGAGCGATGCAGGCGAAGCGCATGCGGCCATGAATAGTCCATGCCGAGTTCACGCCGTCGACTGATTTCGTAAAGACCGATCGCCGCGACAGGGCCGATCAGGGCAAAGCCCGAGACCAGCGGATAAAGCAGCGGCAGCATGTTTGCGCCTGCGCTCCAGGTAATCAGCACGGCGCCGGCAATCGGGTAGATCAGGCATAGAAAGACGTAGTGCGACGGCTTTTCGCGAAAATCTTCAAATCCGAGACGCAAGGCGTCGAACACATCCGAGACACCAATCTTCTTTATCCCGGGGTGGGCGACACTCGCATCCGCCCCCGACAGAACATGGAATGTTGTCATGGCTCACTCCTCAACGAACTAGAGCGGCCGCGGAACAGAGATGCGACGAAACAAAGTCGCACCAACCGCGACCGTCATGGCGATTATACAGAAAATGAAGGCGCTGTCGCCTGCCGCCTGTTTCTCCAGGTCGTTACCGATCCAGGGATGAAAACAACAGTCCTTCGAAGTGTTGCGGCGACCATGGCGCCTCTCAAATAGCGCACGGCGTTGCAGGTCTTGACTTCGGCCGCTTTCAGCGCCACATCGCGGCCACTATGAAAGTATCCGACGCCCATATCCTCATTGTCCCTGGCTACACCAACTCCGGACCGGAGCACTGGCAGACCCGCTGGGAGCGCAAGATGTCCACCGCGCGCCGCGTCGAGCAGGCGGAGTGGGCAAAGCCCGTGCGTGAAGATTGGGTGGCGCGCATGATCGAAGAGGTCAATGCGGCGGAAAAGCCGGTCGTCATCGTCGCCCATTCGCTTGGCGTCGCGACTGCGGTGCACGCCCTGCCCCACTTCAACAAGCCGATCGCTGGCGCCTTCCTGGTAGCACCTCCGGATGTGGCCAATCCGACGATCCGCCCGAAGCATCTGATGACATTCGGCCCCTATCCGCGTGATCCCCTGCCGTTCCCGTCGCTGATGGTTGCAAGCCGCAACGATCCTTTCGGTTCCTACGAACACGCAGACGATATCGCCAAGGCCTGGGGTTCGCTGCTCGTCGACGCCGGCGAATCGGGCCATATCAACACCGAGTCCGGGCATGGCCCCTGGCCGGAGGGAACGATGGTGTTCGCTCAGTTCCTGAGCCGCCTGAAGCCCTGATGCTTCGCCGCCCCGGTTGACGGCTGCTGCGACTTCCCATTAATCCGACGTTCATTGTCCGCGGTCATCATCGGTCGGCATGGCAACGTGACTCGTCGTCAAAGGGCGTTGAGCGCTGTCGAATCTTGATTTGCAGCCTGATTTCCGGCTCCCGTGCCTTGGAAATGCGGCCGCAAACGCTGGACATGGGATAAGTGGCCGTCAACGAAGGTCTCACCAAAGGTGCGCGTGGTGCGCCAGCGAATTCGGATGTTCTCACGCAGGCCGCTCTGGAGCGCTTGCCGGCCGGAGCAATCATTGCCAATGATCTGGGACGGATCATAACGACCAACGCGCGCGCCGGCGAACTGCTGCTAAGGACACCCGCTTCGCTCCGCAAAGCCCTTCTCGCAGATCTCGTGCTGGATGAGGACCGGCCGCTGTTGCCGGCGCGGAACACCTTGGCGCCCACGACGACCGCGTCCACGACGCTCCGTTTCGAAAGCCTCTCCGGTCCGCTGCCGATGCTTGTCTCCTGGTCACCCGTGCTTTTTGCCGACCAGGACGCCTTTCTCCTGTTGATGCTCCCCGCCCATGAGCTCGTCGACGAAATCGCCGGTCTGCGCAACGACGAAACCCGCTGGAAATATGCGCTCGACAGCGCACTTGAAGGCGTGTGGGATCACGACTTCGAAACCGGGAACCTGTTTTACTCCACCACCTGGAAGCGGCTTCGTGGCCTGCCCGACGATGCCGAAGTCGACGGTAGTCTTGAGACCTGGATCCAGAACGTCCACCCCGACGACCACGCGCATGTGCGTGCCGCAATCGAGCGTCAGGATTCCGGCGAGGCTGTGTTCAACACCTTCGAGTACCGCGAGCGCCATGCGGACGGGCATTGGGTCTGGATCGAGAGCCGTGGCGCGTCCGTTGCCTATTGGCCGGATGGCAGACCCTCCCGCATCATCGGGACGGACACGGACATCACGGCGCGCAAGGAGGCGGAGGCCCGTCTCGAAGAGGTCTCTCGCCGCCTGAGGCTCGCTCTCGGCGTTTCGAAGATCGGCGTGTTCGACTTCAACCTCGACGCCCAGAGGGACGACTGGGACGAGCGCATGTTCGAGATCTACGGCCTCGACCCAAGTGATGGGCCGCCGAGCTCCGAAGCCTGGGAGAGCACGCTGCATCCCGACGACCGCGACAAGGTCATCGCTCGGACCAACGAAGGCATCGCTTCCGGCAAGCCCTACAGCAATGCCTTTCGGATCGTGCGCCCGGACGGCACGATCCGGCATATCCGCTCCAATGCGGCGACCTATATCGATCATCTCGGGACGCGAAAGCTCATCGGGGCGAACTGGGACGTCACCGAAGACATCGCTTTGCAGGAGGACTTGCGCCAGGCCCAGGCTTCCGCCGAAGCGCGCAACCGCGAGCTCGAGCTGGCGCGGATAAGGATCGAATACAACGCCCTGCACGACTACCTGACGGATCTGCCCAACCGGCGCTACCTCGACCAGATGCTGGCGGAAAACGTCGCGGTCAACGCCATCCTGCATATCGACCTTGATCGTTTCAAACAGATCAACGACACGCTTGGGCACCAGGCTGGTGATGCCATGCTGACCCATGCCGCTGCCATCCTTCGCGCGCACGCGCGACATGACGATTTCATTGCCCGCATCGGCGGCGACGAATTCGTCATTCTCTGCCGCCGCGGTCGCAACCTGCCGCAGCTCTCCGAGCTTGCCGAGCGTATCGTGCACGCCTTCCGTCGCCCCATTCCCTACGAGGGCCAGCTCTGCCGCCTGGGCGCGAGCATCGGCATTGCCTGGAAAGGGCCTGACGATTTCGATGCGAAGCAGTTGTTGATGAATGCCGACATCGCGCTCTACCGGGCAAAGAGCCTCGGCCGGGACCGGGTCGAAGCCTTTTCTGAGCAGATCCAGACACAAATTCTGACAGCCAAACGGATCGGCGACGATATTCGCCAGGCGATCGAGGAAGGGCAGTTCACGGTTTACTATCAGCCGCAGTTCGATGCGCGTTCACTCGAGATAACCGGTGTCGAGGCTCTGGTTCGCTGGAACCATCCTGAGCGCGGGGTGCTTGCCCCCTTCCATTTCCTGAAGGTCGCGGAGGAGATCAATGTCCTGCCGGCCATCGACCGAAAGGTCGTGGAGCTCGCCTATGCCGACTTTCAGTCCTGGCGGCAGTCCGGCTTCGCCATTCCCAAGATCTCGGTCAACATGTCGTCGCCGCGCCTGCGTGATCCCGGCCTGATCGCCGACCTGCGTGATCTGCAGATCGCCCCTGGCGTCCTCTCGTTCGAATTGCTCGAATCCATCTTCCTCGACGATCCGGAAGATGAAATCGCCGAAACCATCTCGGCCCTCGGCGCGCTTGGGATCGAGGTGGAGATCGACGACTTCGGCACCGGGCACGCCTCGATCATCGGCCTGCTCAATCTCAATCCGGCGCGGCTGAAGATCGACCGGGCGCTGGTCGGACCGATCACGGAGAGCCCGAAACAGGCTAAGCTGGTCCGCGCGATCATCGACATCGGCCATTCGCTCAACATCGAGGTCGTCGGCGAAGGCGTCGAGACCTGGGAGCATGCGGCGATGCTGCGCGATCTCGGCTGCGATGTGCTGCAGGGCTACGCGCTGGCCCGCCCGATGGATCGTCTGGAGCTTGAACGGCGCCTGCGGCGCGGATGGAAGCCGGTCTTCGGCACGGAGGACAAATAAAAACGCCCGGCTTCATGGCCGGGCGTGAACGGTCGGCATTGGTGCCTGAAAACTTACTTGTTCTGGATCTGCTGGACGGCTTCGCCGAGAAGCTCGAGCATCCGCAAGCGGATCTGATCTTCCGTCTGGGCAACGCCTGCAGCGTCAAAGTCGGCCTTGATCTTGCGGACGACGTCTTCGTGGCCGGCCTCTTCGAAGTCGGCAACCACCACTTCGTTGGCGTAGGCGTCGGCGTCGGCCTTGCCGAGCAGACCGGCAGCCCAGAGACCGACAAGCTTGTTGCGGCGCGCTTCAGCCTTGAACTTCAGTTCTTCGTCCAGCGCAAACTTCGCCTCGAAGGCCTTTTCGCGATCCTGCATCGTCGTCATCAATCGATCTCCCTGAAAATTCCATGCCGGAAACAGTTATCGCCATAAACCAAAACGGAGGTCAAACTGCAATGCGTAGTTTTCCGGTTTGATGACTTTCATGTTACCCTCCGTATGGTTCCTGAAATCGCCTTCGATTCAGGGACTACATACGTCGCAGCGCCCAAAGTGACACGGCGACCTTGATGCGTCCAGGTAGAGACGCGCGGGCGCCCTATGCAAATCAGGGGACGGGAAGATACGCCGATTGTGAAATCCGTTCTTTTCGGTTATGGACCCCGAGAGATATTCCACGCGCGCGACCCAAGAGCGCCAACAACCACAGAGACAGAATCCATGAATCGTCGCCGCCGTATCTACGAGGGCAAGGCCAAGATCCTCTATGAGGGTCCGGAGCCAGGTACGCTCATCCAATTTTTCAAGGACGACGCGACCGCCTTCAACAAGAAAAAGCATGACGTCATCGACGGCAAAGGCGTGCTGAACAACCGTATTTCCGAGTACATCTTCACGCATCTCAACAAGATCGGCATCCCCACACACTTCATCCGCCGCCTCAACATGCGCGAGCAGTTGATCAAGGAAGTCGAGATCATCCCGCTCGAGATCGTCGTGCGCAACGTTGCCGCCGGCTCGCTGTCCAAGCGCCTCGGCATCGAGGAAGGCACCGTTCTCCCCCGTTCGATCATCGAGTTCTACTACAAGGCCGATGCGCTGGAAGACCCGATGGTCTCCGAAGAGCACATCACCGCCTTCGGCTGGGCAAGCCCCCAGGAACTCGACGACATCATGGCGCTCGCCATCCGCATCAACGACTTCCTTTCGGGCCTGTTCCTGGGCGTCGGCATCCAGCTCGTCGACTTCAAGATCGAGTGCGGCCGTCTGTTCGAGGGCGACATGATGCGCATCGTGCTCGCCGACGAGATTTCGCCGGATAGCTGCCGTCTCTGGGACATCGAGACCCGCGAGAAGCTCGACAAGGACCGCTTCCGCCGCGACCTTGGCGGCCTCGTCGAGGCCTACCAGGAAGTCGCCCGCCGTCTTGGCATCATGAACGAGAACGAACCCGTGCGCGGCACCGGTCCGGTTCTGGTGAAATAACTTTCGGGGAAAATCAAAGTGATCAAGGCACGTGTAACCGTGACGCTGAAGAACGGCGTTCTCGATCCGCAGGGCAAGGCAATCGAAGGTGCGCTCGGCGCACTCGGCTTCGACGGCATCGGCCAGGTCCGTCAGGGCAAGGTTTTCGATCTGCAGATCGAATCCACAGACAAGGCCAAGGCCGAAGAAGACCTCAAGGCGATGTGCGAAAAGCTGCTCGCCAACACGGTGATCGAGAACTACAGCATCTCGTTCGCCTGATCGATCAGGCATGAAGATCGGTCCGTGCCTTCGGGCGCGGATCCAGACGTTAAGAAACGCCGAAGCAGCACGAACGCCCAACGGAGCGGTGCTGCGATCGGGAGATGCCTGGCTCGTCGGGGTGGGGCATCAAGATTTGATCTCGCCGCTAACGGAGACAGAGATATGAAGTCAGCCGTCGTTCAGCTTCCGGGCCTCAACCGCGACCGCGACATGATCGCGGCCCTCACCAAGATTTCCGGCAAGGCTCCGGTCACCGTCTGGCAGACGGAAACGGATATCCCCGATGTCGATCTGATCGTCATCCCGGGCGGCTTCTCCTATGGCGACTATCTGCGCTGTGGCGCGATCGCAGCGCGCATGCCGGTCATGCAGGCGATCAAGGCCAAGGCGGAAAAGGGCGTCAAGGTTCTCGGCGTCTGCAACGGCTTCCAGATCCTCGTCGAGGCCGGCCTCCTGCCGGGCGCGCTGATGCGCAATGCCTCGCTGAAGTTCGTCTGCCGCGAGATCAAGCTCGAAGTGGTCAATGCCGACACCGACTTCACCCGCGCCTACTCGAAGGGCCAGATCATCCGCTCGCCGGTCGCCCACCACGACGGCAACTACTTCGCCGATGCCGAGACGCTGAAGACGATCGAAGGCAATGGCCAGGTGGTGTTCCGCTATGCCGAAGGCACCAACCCGAACGGTTCGATGAACGATATCGCCGGCGTGATGAATGCCGAGGGTAACGTGCTCGGTATGATGCCGCATCCGGAAAACCTGATCGAAGCGGCTCATGGCGGCTCCGACGGCCGCGGCCTCTTTGCGTCTGCGCTCGAAGTAATCGCCGCTTAACCATCCGGCTGATAGAAGGCATCCGATCCATCCCTGAAATGCGAGCGAGACCGTCGATGCCTTCATTTGTCCCTGCACGCCTGGCCGGCCTTGCCTGCGCAACGTTTGGCCTGGCCCTTCTCGCTTCGTGCCAATCGCCGAAGCCGCCGGCGCCGAGCCCGAACACGGCCGCACTGCCGACCATGGAGCGCGTGGCGCTTGGCGCCAACGGCTGCTGGTTCAAATCGGGCGATTCCGAGTTCAAGTCCTATCGCCTGGCGCCGGAGCTTAATTCCTTCTCGGGCCGCCCGCGCATACTGATCGTGCCGCGCAAATCGCCGGAAGCACGCCCGCTCGCCGTCGTTCAGGCCGAGGGCAACCCGGCACGCCTGCAGGCCTTCGGACCGTTGATGAGCGAACCCGTCGGCACGCGGATGGCCGCCGATATCAAGCGCTGGGCTGCCGGCGGACAGGGCTGCAAGTAGACCCCAGTCAAATTGGCGAATTGACCAATGGCCGCCGACCTCAAAGGGCGCCGGCCATTGTGCATTGTCGGACAGTCGTTCTAATCCGAGCTAGCGCCAGAACGGGACAGTCGATTCCTGGCGCGCGTCCTTCTCGGAAACACCGATATCCCTAAGCTGCCAATCGCTCATTTCCCCGAGCGCCATGCGACCGCGTCGCTTCGCCGCCAGTTCGCGATAGAGCCCCCAAAACCGCTTCAACAGGCCTTCGCGTTCGTCCGAATAGTCGCCGCCCAGCAATGTGCTGGTGCGCTCGACGGACTTCGCTTCCGCGCGGGACAAACAAATTGTATCGATTGTACTCATTGATAACCTCAATGCAGCGATTGCTATCGTTGTATCGGTGATAATTGACATATTTCGCGCTGTAATCTAAAGAATTGTCACTATGACAAAACTATTCATTCGGAAATGCTAATAACGTCAGAGATTTAAGGCGTTACCCAGAGTTGGGGTATACACGGGGTAGCGATTTTAGCTGCTCAGAGCGCGCTCGGAGGGCCGCTTTCGGCCTGATTTTCCCCTTGGAGGAGCCTTTCTAGCTCCCCAGAGCGGGTAAGATTCGGCTCCTCTGGCCCCTCGCGGCGGTCCTGCGGTGGGCGGATCAAAACAATGCAATCGTCACAATGGGTACAATTCGCGTTTAAACGCACGGGCAACGCCTGCGCCCAGCGTGCCCCCTATCCCGCCATCCAGCCCATGACTAGCATCGCGTCCCCCAGACCCCGCTATTTCGTGCCCAGCCCCGACGGGGGCTGAGGCCCGGCGGGATCTTACTGGGGGCCTCTCGCCGTCAATGGGCATAAGTCGGGTCAGGGTCCCTGCACGCCCTCTCGGGCTCGGCTCAACGGTGGACGATCGGACCCGGCCAAAGAGACGACTAGACGGGCCGATTTAGAGGGCCATCCTGAGGCGTGTCGAATGGGGTGGGTCCTCACTCAGGATCTTCCGATTTCGTTGCATTGCGGCCAGAACGGCGCATACTGTTGGTATCGCTGGGCAGTTATCAGGGCCCCGACGACTGGAAGATCATCCGCGCTTTCGCCCCAAGTCAGGAGGTCGCGCGATGTTCTCCGCACCCAGCTGGAAAGCACTTCTCCCCCACGAAATGGATCAAATCGAACAGGTCTTCGCCGACATTCTCCGGGAGCGGAGGTTGTCGAGGGATTGCGAAACCGCAGAGGATATAGCAAGACGACTTATCATCTGTTTCCAAGACGGCATCCGCGAACCTAGTGCTCTGAGAGGTGCGCTCGGCTCGGCTCAACACTCGACTAGTCGCGTCGATTTAGCGGGCCACTGAGAGGCGAATGTTCTAATCCTGGTACTTGTCCTTGGCTTTGGCCCGCAAGCAACTGGAGAACAGCACGTCAGACTGCATAGCCCTTTGATCTCCCGGAAGGCGTGCGGCAAGGCACTCGGTTGCGCGAGTGCAATATTCCTCTTCCAGTCTCCGCTGGGCAATCAGGGCGTTCGCTGGCATCGGTACGCCAGCCGATCCGATCAAGGTTAGATTTGCGTTGGTGTAGGCGTCTAAAGCGGCGGCAAGGCAAGCGCTCTCGTCATTCGCTGCTAGTGCGCTGGTGGTTATTACCGCTGATAAAGCTACCGCGATCCCGCTGCGATACAATGAATTGCCTCCCGGTCACTGACGCTACTTCGGCAGAGCCGACTTCGATATGACGGGAATAGTCGAAGGTATGCAACCGCGTTCGCCTGTTGCTGCCCGGTTTTCGACCGTATGAAAAATCGTATGCTTAAGGTTTCATACGCTTCATACGGTGTATGGGACCATGAGTAGGTGGGGAGAATAAATTCTCTCCCACCGGCCTGCATCCTTTGGTTTGCAGGGGCGTACAGAGGTTGAGCGTATGAGGCTCATACGGCAACGGCCCACGGCTTATCGCCCTCGCGCTTTTCGACTAACCCGCGCTTCACCAGTGCATTTAGAGCCGTCTGCACTTGACCTTTCTTCAGGCCGAGCCCGTCCGCATAGGTTTGAAGCGACTGCCCGCCCTCATCCGTAATTGCCTTTAGGACCACGGCTTGAGTTGGGCTCAGCCCCTTACCGCTATCGCGGATCTCGGCATATTCAGCCTGCGTGAGGGGCCACGCGACCACGGTCGTGAGCGGGTTGCCGTCTGCATCCATCGTCTGGAGGGACGTAACCACCTCCAGCTTAAACGCCAACGGCTCAAACTGAGCGCCGCGAAACTTCAACGGATCACGGGTCAACAGCACAATGTTGTCATATCGGTCCAGGTACGTGTTGCCATCAATTTCGTTCCGGAAGGTGCTGCCGCCGAATGCACGTACGGCCCACGGTCCGCGCTTTTGGGTGGGTGGCTGAGCACAACCACGGTTGGCCCACCGGGCAGGTCATCTGCGAGCGTCCGCAGCTCCTGTGCCCAATCTTTGGCCGCGCGGTTGTCATTGAAGTCGTCACCGCTGAAGTACGCTTGCGATGTGTCTACGATGACGAGACTGTATTCATGGCCGGTTGCCCGTATCGTGGCTTTGATGTCGTCCATGCCGCCAACGAATGGCAGAAAGTCGAGAGGCAACGAGGCTAAATCGAACTGCATCGTCTCCGCCATCATGTGCAGTCGCTCCATTACGTCCCCATCGTTCTCGCCCGCGAGGTAAAGCACCCGCCCGTCGGTTGTGACGTGGTCGCCTAGGTCCCGCCCCTCGGCCACATGTGCAGCGATCGTCAGGGCCACGGCGGTTTTGCCGGACCCGGCTGGAGCGGTGAGGCTGTAAACGTACTTGCGGCGAAAGAGCCCATTTATCAGCGACTGTGCTGGCTTCCAGTCATGGAGCCATTCACCCGCCTGAACGATGCGGAGTTTGGTCTTTTTGGAGACAACCTCGGCAGTTTTGAGCGGGTATAGCTTGTAGACCTCGGCGCTACGGAGCTGCTTTGGTTTGAGGTTGCCGGACGCGTCACGGACCCACACCGTCTCGTGATCGGGTTGCTCTGTGGCCGTGGCCGGTGTACTTTGTGTCGACATTCATGGGTTCCTTTCCCTGAGTGTTTGAGTGTCTGTGAAATGAGCGGTCCTTTGTGGCCGCTTTTTTTATCCATCGTTCAGGATACGCCCTCACCCGGCATGTACTAGCCCCCTGATTTCGACGTCGAGATATTAGGGTGCTAATGGTTTGCCGGGTCATAGTCGTGTCCGTCCGCGCAGTTCGGCCCACGTCTGTGCCTGCCAATTAATCCGTTTTTCGATGGCGAGTTGAGCCTCCAGCCGGTCACGTTCCCGGCGCAGATACGCGTCAACGGCGGCTTTCTCGGCGGCGGTCCACCCATCGACCTTGGCCGAGCCTATGGCCAATTGCTCAACGAGGGCGGCCACATCGATGCTGGACCTGACGACACGGCGGGCCATCACCATTCACCCCGCTGGCCCGGACCATCATTGCGAGGGGCGAAACGGTCCACGTAGGGCTGAAGGGCGGCCTTCCACAAAGACTTGCGTGCGGCCCACTCCGGGTCGCCGTCCTCTAGCGGATCGTGCCACGGCCTAGCCACGCGGACCTTTGAATTGCGGTCGACGGGGACTTTTGCTCTGCCCGCGAGATATGACCGCTTGGATTGGC
The DNA here is from genome assembly GCF_001429285.1 of Ensifer sp. Root278. GTDB lineage: Bacteria > Pseudomonadota > Alphaproteobacteria > Rhizobiales > Rhizobiaceae > Ensifer. The sequence continues at coordinate 164,340 of NZ_LMJJ01000004.1, read as the reverse complement.
TGGTACTCACAGGCCCGCCCTCCAATCAATCGACGGGTCGGCGGCCTCAAGCACTCTCAAGTACGCATCAGCACGCTCGGGCCGTTGCTCGTTGAGCCATCGCAGCGCACTGAGCGCATTATAAAAACGGCGTTGGGCTCCCGTCTGCGTGTAGGTCGTGAGGAGCACGGGGCCGACGTGCTGCTTGCTCAGGATGTATAGCCACTGGCGAGAATAGCCCGAAATTGCCGCGAAGGCTTTGATGGAAAGCCGGTGCTCGTTTAGTGGGTTATTGATGTATTCGTTAGGCATTTGTTTCCCTCCTTTCCAAACAATAGAAAATCATGCCTTGACACACCCACTTTACACGGTCGTGTGGCCGTGGGATAGTAGGGGCACTCAGAGACAGCAAAGGCTGTCAAGTGAAAAGTTCAGGAGAACAGAGGAATGGGTACACGGAAGGAAAAGCGCGAGGCCGAACTGCTCCAGCGCGCAAATGATGAATACGCCCGGCAGCTAGCCGATATCGAAAACCGCATCTCAGCCCTGCCAGCGTCGACCCTGCCCTCTCGATACAACGAGGCATCGCTGTCGGACGGAATTACGGCGTTTCAGGTCGCGAGCGGTTTGATCGAACCCGATCAGAATGACCGCCTCAGTGTCGGCAACCAGAACCTTTTATGGAATTCCGCAGTTGAAAACCTCAGGCGCTCACAGGAGCGCTGGCCCGATGACACGGTCTTTGGCGCAGACGGCCAAGCCTATCAACCCGGTGCTCTTGCAGGGACCTTCGTTCCGGCCAAGCCGCTCATCAAGACGAGCGACGACATCATTCGCAGACAGGCCGAAAACGAGAGCTACCAACGCATTTCCGGGCGAATGTGGACGTCGTACCAATTGGCCCATCCCTACGATGACCCGCGCGACGTCGAGGAGGCACTACGCGGGCTGATGCAGCAAACCGGTGCCAGCGCGGCTGATCTGGAAAGTATCTACGAAGACCCGGTCGACCGTGCGGCGGCCTTTGAGACGCTCGCCAACGCCGTAGATCAGGTGGCCGGTGAACGTGAGGTCCGCGAGCTACGGAGCCAAGCCGACACATACGACGATCGCACGGACATGCTCGGCGGTGGTGCAGGCGGCCACTCGCCCTATTCCACGGGCCACCAGCCCAAAAGTCACAATTCCCATGAACCGGGCAGCCTTAGTGCCCTTCTCCAGCGCATGCGCGATCAGGATTAACGAACATGAACACAATTGTTTACTTGCGGCCACAACCGGCCCCCGGCCAATCCGCCGATCACATTGTCAAGCAACAGCACGCAGCGGCGAACGCAGCGGGCATCCAAGCGGGTTTGCCCTCGCAACGGGACGGCGACGGCCTAGCCCTCGTAGCCCGCACGATGACAGAGCCCGCAGGCGGTGAAAGGACGCTCCAGCAAATCCTATCGGCTATCGGGCCTGACGATGCGTTCGTCACAGCCACGCTTGGAAGCCTTGGGACCACGCCGACGTCCCTTGTCGTCAACGCGTCCAAACTGGTCGCAAGCGGCGCACGGCTCGTCATCGCGGATCTTCCGTCCGGGCTCGACCTGAACCTCTTGCGCGTCGTTGCGAGTGCGTTTCGTCCGCTTGAAGAAAGGGCTTCGCGTCTGTCGGCTGAAATCGATGCCATGTACGCGTCCCGGATGGTCGAACGTCAGGAGCACGAACAGGAAGTCCGCAAGTCCTTGGTAAACTCCATGATGGCCAACGGCATCGACGTCGCCTCGCTGCTCACAGGCGGCCACAAACCTGCCGCGAAGGGCGACCCGGCACTCGGTAAGCAACTCAAGACCATCCGTGAGGAACTTGCCCTGTCGCCTGAGGACGCTGGCAAGCTGGTCGTGAAGTTCGGACACGCAGCCCTGTCTAAGAGCGACGTGACCGGCATTGAGAAGGGGCGGATTGCAGACGTGGCCCTTGTCGACAGTTACACGGTCGCGTTGCGCGCAGCCAAGGCCAAAGCACGTGTCGCCCAGAAGATCGATGCTGCCATCTTCAACGCGAAGGCCACCGAACAACACGGGCAGCCCCTCACCGCAGGTGAAGCGGCCACGATCGCCGCGAACGTCAAATCCAAGTCCACAGCCAAACGCGGTGACCCGATCCCCGCAGCCACAACCCCAATTCAGGAGTGAATATTATGAGCACTACACAACCCGGCTACGTTGGTAAAATCGACCTCGACCGTGGCGTCACAATGAAACAATCCTACATCTCGGCCACTCGGGTCTACATGTACAAGGACGAGCCAGGTTCGTTCTACGATGACTTTGGGCGCTCGGTCAGTGAAGCCGTGGCAGCCGCAGCTGGCTTTGACGTCGTGGCCCTCGGACGGGTCAAGTTTTTGAGCGATAAGAAGGCACAATTCCAGGCTGAAATTGATGCCGCTCTCAAGGAAGCGGCTGGATCGCTGACGGAAGAGGTCGTCGCCTCGTCAGAGACGGGCTTCACGATGTTGGGGCTCGGCGGCGGTCGATTTAAAATCGTTGACGTCGACGGGACCATGATCTCGCCACGCCCCCTCAACAAAGAGGACGCCGATCGCCTGTTTGAACTCCTCACGCAACAGGATGCCTGACCATGCGTTCGATCGACCGCAAGCTCCAGAAGGCCATCGACAACGCCGAGACAGCCGAGGATCTGGCCGACGACCTGCTAGACCTGTTCGATGAGGCCGACGAAACCGACGCCGAAGCCGCAGCCCTCGCAATCGCCAAACGCCTGCTAAACGCCGCTGACGAGGGTGACGACGACGACGCGTCCGGCCCTGAGGCAGGCTAACGGCCAAACCCATCCCGGCAGTGTTTCCTAGCCGGGCCGCTGACGGTGTTTGTGCCGCCGTTAGCAAGGTGGCCGGTCTCAGTCTCCTCCGGCCACCACCACCACCACCACCCACGCATTACACTTGCCGGTTTGTCCCGGCCATTGAGGAGGTCACCCATGGCCCATCTCACAAACGCTGAACGTCTGGCCTCTACCCCATTGCTTAGCGCTCTAGCCGGGCCGTCCGTGGTCAAGCTGCGCAAGCTTCCAGACGGTCGCCTTGTCCTCACATCTACGCTGATCGGGACACGGCGGGCCGAGATCGTCGGCGGCCCCTACACCCCCAAGATGCGGGCTATGGCTATCACCAATTTCCACCGGGTCGTTAAAGCCAGGACCCCACGCCGCACCTTCGTGTACGACACGGCGTCGACCGCTGAGCAACCGCCCGCCACCCGTCATTGATGCGCCCACGCTCTGACGACGTTGGCCAGCAAGGCCCTTCGGAAAGATAATCTGATGGGTGATGGCGGCCACAAGAAACACTCGCCAGTGGCCGCTTATTTGCACCCGACTAGTCGGGTTAGGGGCTCAATGCCCTGCGGCGCAAGGGTTTCGGCCCGGAAATTGGCCCTCACACGCCGGCCCGCGTCCCCGATGATCGGTCGGGCCACAGTAGCTTTAGCCGGAAGCGAGATGGCGTGCCGTGAGGAGTGAACGCAGGTCATAGGGTCGAGGGCGAAGCCCGAGAGCTTGCGTGCCCTTGACCGGAGTGAGCCCCGGAACAAGCTGGCCATCGATCCCGGCGTTAAGCCGGTGGCCCACTCTGCGCCGCTCGGTGTCTTCTATTCTATGTGTCCGTTGGGGTCACCCTTATCGGGAACGCTAAAGACGTCCATCCTGTCGACTACGGATTGCGTGTACTCTTGCAACATACTGAAAAGGTAATGGCAGAAATCGGCTTGAAATGGTGAAATGCCCCCAACGCGCAACTGTTCGTCAAATCTCATGAAGCTCACGGGGTGCGTGTGCACATATGCCGAAAGGTAAGACTGATTGAAATCGAAGTCGTCGACGCTCCATCCCGCCTCTCTAACCGCGCCGCGAACGCCATCCAAGAATAAGAACATACCGTTCTGAAACTCCGCAATCTTCGGTTCGCTGTACAGAAGTGCAGCCCCTAGCTCGCGTATGCGCGTTTGAATGCCGAGTCTGACACCATCGTTAGCCGGGTCGCTGGCCTGCACCCCGTAGGCTTTGAGTGGCTTTAAGAACCGTTTTCGGTTGCTGTCGTCGTGTAAAAACAGAAGCTGTCGGCGCAAATCCCACTGCTTAGTGCTGAGGCTTGGCTCCGAAATGTACATCGTCATCAGGCTAGCATCTATTGAAGCCCGAGCCAGCACAGCTAGTGAATAATGGTCAAGCAGGGCCGATCCGCTAGGATTATCAAAGAAGCGGTCGGCAAGAACCGATATCGACATATTGTGCATAATCAGCTTTGTGAACACCGACAAGGCACGTCTTTGACGCCCGGTGTGAACCATGCCAAGGTTGCGTTGGGATATGGTCACCGCGTTGCTGGTAGCCCGCTCGAAGTCGGCATACGCAGCCTTTGCGGATTCAAGATCGACTTTTTCTTTCTTCTTGCGGACTCGCGACATCTATTCCCCCGTGGTTGCAGAGGAAGATTAGCTTGAGTTGTAGGCTCAACGCGAGACGCTACACGCGGCTTTTTTTTGAGACTGCTCCCGGCCCCACCCATCAGGAAAACGTAGGAAAGCTATTTGAAACAACGGCTTACGGGTTGTTTTCGCATGGATTTCGGGTGCAGGCACGGCAAACGGGAAAAGGCCTGCTTTATCAATCACTTATGGGGCGAACGCTTTTTCTGGAATTGACCTAGTGTCCATGTGGTGGGGCTAGTACCTCCTCCCCCTGCGGGGCCCCTTTGGGGGGAAGCCCGGCCCCCTCCGGGCCACGGCCACACCGGGCGACGACTACCCGGACACGGTGCCTTTTTTACCCGAGTGGCGCAGCAGGGTAAACGAATGAGAAGCTAAATTGTTGATATCACTAGATATACCTGCACACGCCTATTTGACACATCGACAAATACACGTCTGTCCCGCTCCTTGTCACGCCTCATAACCGGGACGGTAAGCCGACACGAATACCCGGAGCTATGCGCCTAGAACATGGATTTTCGTGGAGACATGCACGGAGTGCGCACATGGGGGCATTTCTGCATTGACGTATACGTCAATTTGTATGAATTACACAACATGGTCAGATACTTACGACTAGATAAAACCGACCCAATCACCGACCGGCCTGTAACTCTCTGCCGTGTCAGCTTCCACGCTGCGCTACGGGCCCGTCAATGACAAAGAAAAGGGTCGGTACGCCTACACGCCCGACCCCGTGAAATGCCCGTTAGGCGGTTATCTCGGCAAGGTACTGCCCCCACCGCTCAAGTGCCCCTGCCCGCTGTTCGGCATAGCTGCCCGTCCGGTACGCCTGATCGCTCTTCGATCCGATAGCGTGCTGCTGGATGGCCTTCGTTACGTGCGACGGCACATGCAACACTTCCTCCATCATCGTGATGGCCGTGCGCTGCAAATCCTTGTAGGTCCAGTGGTCCAGCGACGGCTTGCCCGCCGCATGCGCGACCCTGTTAGCCTTGGCGTCTAGCTTGTCCTTTGGTCGCCAGTGACGGTTCAATGGCCGCTTCTCATTGCCGCTCGGCTGGAACAAATAGCCGCTTGTCGTCGGCAGCTGAGCAATCAGCCACAAGGCCCGCTCAGACAACGGCACCATGTGGTCGCCCATGCTTTCAACCTTCACGTCTGCCGCTTTGATGTGCCATTCCCGCTCCACGAAATCGAACTGGCCAAACCGGGCGTCAAAGGTCATTTCCGGGCGCTGCGCAGTGATGAGGATCAACAGCGCCCCCAGTCCATACGGGTCCGGGTCGGCCATGACGGCCTTCCACAGGGCGGCTATCTCCCACGGCTTGAGCACATGACGGTCAGGGTTCTCTTGATCCTGGGTCTTACGCTTCAACCCGGCAAAAGGGTCCATGGTGACATAGGGTGTGCCGTTCGCGCCGTGCTCAGAGGCCCAGCCGCTGAAAATCTTGAGCGCTGAGCGGGTGCGGTTGCGGGAAACCTTCGGCATGCCACTTAGGACGTCGTTAGCGTCGACCTTCGTTAGCACTGGCGCCCCGTCATGGCGGCTAAAGACCCTGCCCCGCCATGTGCCGAGCACGCCTTTGCCAACGCCCCTTGGCAGCCAGCCGCCCTTGCCGTCCGACTTGAGACCGAGCCAATAGGCCGTTTGGATTTTGGTGGTATCGCGATTGGGCTGATACCACTGCATGAACTTCGTCAGCAGTTCCTCAAACGTCCACCCATCCACCTTGGCAGCCTGCACAATTCCAGCCGTACCGTCCTTTAACTCTTTGACCGCTATGGCGGGGTCAATGCGCTGCTTGAGCATCTTGCGGCAGACTTGCGCCAGTTCTTTCGCACCGTCGAGGTCGAGCGGTTCACCAAAGACCGGCTCCACGAGCGGTTGGGGGACATTCACATCAATGCCGCCTACCGTCAGGCTGAGAGGGCCTAGAGTGAGCTTGGCGGGCTTGTGGGTCACAGGGGAACGGTAACGATAAGCCCACGATTGATTGACACTGCCTTGCTTGTTCGGGGGCTGAGATATTACATACAAACCGGGACAATCCTTTATTCGTGTCTCGTCACGCTTACCGGATTGTCTCGCAAGCTTGGCACCTTCGATCGCTGCTTTCGATACGGTCATGGTCCCGGCCTCCTCGGGGTAAGATTGGGGTAAACAAATCTACCATTATGTGAGGCTGAAAGCACGGGAAAATAAGGGTTTCATTGGAAATTTATCTGACACTATGACAAGTTGGCTCCCAGACATTCAGCAGGGTCACGGTCCGCTCTATGCGCGGATTGCTGACCAGATCGAACAGGCAATTGGCAACGGCGCCCTGCCCGTCGGCGCCAAATTGCCACCGCAGCGCAACCTCGCCTACGACATCGGCGTGACAATCGGCACGATTGGACGCGCCTATAACGTCGTCCGCGAACGCGGACTTGTGAGCGGTGAAGTCGGTCGCGGCACCTATGTACTAGATCATCCCGAAAGCCGTCCGCCGGAGCAGGCGGATCCGCTGACGACTTCGCTCGCCGGCACCCGGCCGCTTGTGGCGCCTGCCGGCAAGTTGAGGTTCGACAGCACAGCGGCGCCCGATATCGGCCAGGGCACGGTCTTGAGCGAGGTGCTTGGCGAGATCAGTCACGACCACCATGCGGACATCGCAAGCTACGCCCGCAACTTCCCGGATCACTGGTTCGAGGCGGGTTGCCTATGGCTGGCGCGCGGCGGCTTCCGCCCGAAGCCGGAAAACATCGTGCCGACGCTCGGTGCCCATGCGGGTGTGGTTGCCGTCATCACTGCGGTTACCGCGCCTGGCGACCGTATCGCCTTCGAGACGCTCACCTATTCGCAGGTGAGCCGCAGCGCCGGCCTGGTCGGTCGCCGGACGACGCTGGTCGAAAGCGACGAGTTCGGGATGATCCCCGAGGATTTCGAGCGCGTCTGCGCGCAGCAGCATCCGAAGCTCGCGTTCCTGATGCCGAGCGCACAAAACCCGACGGTTGCCGTCATGCCGCTTGCGCGCCGCCAGGCGATCGCCGACATCGCCCGCAAATACGGTGTCTGGCTTGTTGAGGACGATCTCTATGGCGCAATGACCGGTGATCAGACGCCGCTCTTGGCCGAGCTTGCGCCGGAACGCACCTTCCTGGTTGGCGGTCTTTCGAAGTCGGTCGCTGCCGGTGTCCGTGGCGGCTGGGTCGCCTGCCCTCCGCATTTCAGCCAGCGTATTCGCATTGCCCACAAAATGGTGAGCGGCGGCTTGCCGTTCATTCTCGCTGAGCTCTGCGCGCGCCTCGTGCTTTCCGGTTCGGCTGCAATCCTGCGCAGCAAGGGCATTGAAGAGGTGCGCGCCCGCGAGGCGATGGCCCGCGAAATTTTCGAAGGCATCGAGTTCACCTCGCACCCCTGTATTCCGTTCCTCTGGATGAAGCTGCCCGACCCCTGGCTTTCAGGTACCTTCAAGCAGGCGGCTTTGCAGGAGGGTGTGCTTGTCGACGACGAGGACGAGTTCAAGGCCGGACGAACCGACCGCGTTTTCCATCGCATTCGCATCGGTTTTTCCTCGCCGCCGGACCGAGCCCAGGTAAGAGCAGGTTTTCAGGCGCTGAAGCGGCTTCTCGACAGCGGGCGGGCGGGCTACGACAGTTTTGAGTGACTATAGAAATCCACGGGGTGACTTTCGGGCAAGGTTGAGCAACATACTACTTTAGCAGTTTGCGCACATGATTCGCCTCTAAGGATTCCGCATGCCGCTACCGTTCAGCCCCGCCTCATCGCGTCGCATTGCCTATCTTCTTCTCGCCACGACCACGTTGACCGCCGCCGCCCCGGCCCTTGCCGCGGACGGTGTTTTCGACGAAATGCGCTTCGGCGTGACGACGTCGATCGCCGCCGGCGACAAGCAGGAAGACGGGGTCTTCCCGTCGTTCACCGTGTATTTCGACCCGTTCGACGCCGATGGGGCGACCGACCTCGGCGAAAAACTGCTGCGCCCACGGGTCTATACCGGCGCGGCGGTTGCGACGTCGTCTAATGGGGTCAATCAGGCCTATGGCGGTTTGAGCTGGACCTTCGACATGACCCAGCGCCTCTTCGTCGAGTTCGGCGCCGGCGGCACGATTCATGACGGCGACCTCGATGAACCCAATGGTTCCGGTCCCCAACTCGGCTGCCGCGTCCTCTTCCGCGAATACGCCGCTGCCGGCGTCCGCCTCGACGAGCACTGGAACGTCTCGGCGACCGTGGAACATGCTTCGCATGCCAATCTGTGCGACGGTCCGAACAACGGCCTGACACGCGCCGGCCTTGCGCTCGGCTACAAGTTCTGACGCTGGTCGCCGCACTGCCTTCTGCAAAGCTTATACGGGCGTCAACCGCTGTTGATCGCCCGTATTTTTCTGTCGCGCCGCGCCGCAGCATAGGCTAAAGAAGCCGCAAAGCGCTCCCTGTGTCTGTTGCGGTTCGCACGCGCCATATTCCTCTTAAGTGGATTGCGCGCCGCCCGAAGGATTTGACGGTCGACGATGACGATTTCGAACACCCGCCCCATCACCCCGGACCTCATCGCATCGCACGGGCTGAAGCCCGACGAATACGAGCGCATCCTGAGCCTGATCGGGCGCGAGCCGACTTTCACCGAGCTCGGCATCTTTTCGGCGATGTGGAACGAGCACTGCTCCTACAAGTCCTCGAAGAAGTGGCTGCGCACGCTGCCGACCAAGGGCCCGCGCGTCATCCAGGGGCCGGGCGAAAACGCCGGTGTGGTGGATATCGATGATGGCGACTGCGTCGTCTTCAAGATGGAGAGCCATAACCACCCCTCTTACATCGAGCCCTACCAGGGCGCGGCGACCGGCGTCGGCGGCATCCTGCGCGACGTCTTCACCATGGGCGCCCGTCCGGTTGCTGCCATGAACGCGCTGCGCTTCGGCGCGCCGGATCATCCGAAGACCCGCCACCTCGTTTCCGGCGTCGTTGCCGGTGTCGGCGGCTACGGCAATTCCTTCGGTGTTCCGACCGTCGGCGGCGAAGTCGAGTTCGATGCCCGCTACAACGGCAACATCCTCGTCAACGCCTTTGCTGCCGGTCTCGCCAAGAGCGATGCGATCTTCTACTCCAAGGCCGAAGGCGTCGGCTTGCCCGTCGTCTATCTCGGCGCCAAGACCGGCCGCGATGGCGTCGGCGGCGCGACCATGGCCTCGGCCGAGTTCGACGAGTCGATCGAAGAGAAGCGCCCGACCGTGCAGGTCGGCGATCCCTTCACCGAAAAATGCCTGCTGGAAGCCTGCCTCGAGCTGATGCAGACCGGCGCCGTCATCGCCATCCAGGACATGGGTGCGGCCGGCCTCACCTGCTCGGCCGTCGAAATGGGCGCCAAGGGCGACCTCGGCATCGAGCTCAACCTTGATAGCGTTCCCGTTCGCGAAGAACGCATGACCGCTTACGAGATGATGCTGTCGGAAAGCCAGGAGCGCATGCTCATGGTGTTGGAGCCCGCCAAGGAAGAAGTCGCCAAGGCGATCTTCGTCAAGTGGGGCCTCGATTTCGCGATCGTCGGCAAGACCACGGACGACCTGCGCTTCCGCATCCTGCACCAGGGCGAAGAAGTCGCGAACCTGCCGATCAAGGAACTGGGCGACGAAGCGCCGGAATATGATCGTCCCTGGACCCCTGCCAAGACCTCGACTCCGCTGGCAACCAACGACATCCCGGCTGCTGACGTCGCCGACGCACTCGTGAAGCTCGTCGGTTCGGCCAACAACTCCTCGCGCCGCTGGGTCTACGAACAGTACGACACCCTGATCCAGGGCAACTCGCTGCAGCTTCCGGGCGGTGACGCTGGCGTCGTGCGCGTCGAGGGTCACGTCTCCAAGGCGCTGGCCTTCTCCTCCGACGTAACGCCGCGTTACGTCGAAGCCGATCCGTTCGAAGGCGGCAAGCAGGCGGTCGCCGAATGCTGGCGCAACCTGACGGCAACCGGCGCGCTGCCGCTGGCAGCCACCGACAACCTCAACTTCGGCAACCCGGAACGCCCGGAAATCATGAGCCAGCTGGTCCATGCCATCAAGGGCATCGGCGAAGCATGCACCGCGCTCGACTTTCCGATCGTTTCCGGCAACGTCTCGCTCTACAACGAGACCAATGGCCAAGGGATCCTGCCGACCCCAACGATCGGCGGCGTTGGCCTGATCAAGGACTGGTCGAAGATGGCGCGCATCCGCTTTGCTGCGGAAGGCGAAACGATCCTGCTTGCCGGTGCACCTGTTGGCCTGGGCACCCACATCGCCCAGTCGGTCTACATGCGAGACGTTCACGGCCGCACCGACGGTCCGGCGCCGCATGTCGATCTGGCGCATGAACGCAAGGTGGGCGATTTCGTCCGCGGCCTCATCGTCGATGGCCTCGTGACGGCCGTTCACGATTGCTCGTCGGGTGGCCTGGCGCTTGCGGTCGCCGAAATGGCGATGGCCTCGGGCATTGGCGCCACGGTTGATGCCGTCGCCGGTCACGACCCGATCGCGACCTTCTATGGCGAAGATCAGGGCCGCTACGTCGTAACTGTTGCCGCTGGCGCACTCGACGCGGTTACCGCCCGCGCTAAGGCCGCAGGCGTTGCCCTGCCCGTCATCGGCAAGACCGCTGGCGATGCCGTCAAGCTCGGCGATGCCAGGGCGGTTTCGGTCGCTGAGCTGCGCTCGACCCACGAAGGCTGGTTCCCGGAATTCATGCAGGGCGATCTCGCTCCCGAGAACTGAGAAACGACGACGGGAACCGCTGATCGGCGGCTCCCGTCTGGCTCTTCGCATGCCTCGAAAGGTGTCATCTGGGGACGCGATCAAGCGTGATCATCTGATCGTACCGGCGCCAGCAACTGGCCGCCCTCACCCAATTCAGCAATTGCGTTCCGCCCCTGAATCGTGGTTCCCTAATTTCATGGATGGCGTCGGCAGGCTGCTGACGTTGCAGAATAAAAAGGGAGTTGGCGTATCATGCCCATGACACCAGGCGACATCGAAGACATGATCAAGGCAGGGATTCCCGGTGCCAAGGTCACGATCCGCGATCTGGCCGGTGACGGCGACCACTATGCCGCCGAAGTCGTGGCCGAGGCGTTTCGTGGCAAGACCCGCGTGCAGCAGCACCAGATGGTCTACAACGCACTCAAGGGCAACATGGGCGGTGTTCTACACGCCCTCGCCCTGCAGACGAGCGCGCCGGAGTAAGCCGGAATGGCTGACCTGATCAAGGAACTCGTCAGCGGCGTCGTTGACAGTGCATTGAAGGAAATCCTCAAGAAGACCGGCGTCAAGCGAACCTCGACCAAGCGGACAAAGCGCCGGACGCGGACGACTTCGTCCGGCGGCGGCATCCTCGCGGATATCCTCGAAGCGGCCATTCGCAAGCCGGCCAAGAAGCAGGTCAGCCGTCGCAAAACGGCTGCGGCGCGCAGCAAGACCCGGCGCCGCACCGCTTGACTGCATGTTTCCTTAACTCGTCGCGGATTTATGGACGAAAACATGCAGAAAATCAAAGTGCTACAGCGACCTTTGCGCGCCTGAGAAGACGCGCGGCGCTGTAGTGGTAATAAAACCACATCTTGAGGCCCATCAATATTTGTTGCGATTGGGTGGTGAAAATCACCAATATGCATGCTATCTAGAACCCAATCGATATCCGGCCCTTGAAGCCGGCGCAGGAAGGAAGACGAGATGAGCGGAATTCACGAATTCATCGACAACGAAGTCAAGACAAACGATGTGGTGCTCTTCATGAAGGGTACGCCGCAGTTCCCGCAGTGCGGCTTCTCCGGTCAGGTTGTCCAGATTCTCGACTACATCGGTGTCGACTACAAGGGCGTCAACGTGCTCGCCGATGCTGACCTGCGCCAGGGCATCAAGGATTACTCCAACTGGCCGACGATCCCGCAGCTCTACGTCAAGGGCGAATTCGTCGGCGGTTGCGACATCGTGCGTGAAATGTTCCAGGCCGGAGAACTGCAGTCTCACCTTGAGGCGCAGGGCGTTGCCGTCAAGGGCGCCGCCGCCTGATCTAAGGACGCCTCGTCCCGATCTTTCGGAGAAGGCGGGCAACCGCCTTTTTTGATTCTGGCCGTAATTCCGCATCGCCTAATTTTCGTTGTCCTTCAGAAGGACTTGCGCGTGCGATTCGCGCAGGTGCCGCCAAGATACGTTCAGAGCGTGCTTCCTTCGGGGAGCGAAGGGCCGGATGTCCGGCCTGTCATGAATCGGTTGCGATCGTTCGGCATAAGCTGCCTGTAGAGGGTCTCGCCTCGCCCCTTGGCGCCCGGAAAGTCCGGTCCCTGCCGCTCGACGCTTCCTACGCTTCATGCCGGCCCGGTCCATGCGGTTGGTTTCCAATCGCCCCGGCTGCCCCCGCTCAATTTCGATATGTCTGCTGGCATGGCGTCAGCCGACACCCTTCTTTTCCGGATTTGCTCCGGACCAACCTGTTTCGCTTGCGCCCGGTGCGCCGCTAGGACTTTTTGCAAATGACCAGCACGACCAACGAAGACGCCCGGCCCGGGGTCACGAAATTCCAGTTCATCGCGCTGATGGCCATGCTGATGGCAACCAACGCCATCTCGATTGACATCATGTTGCCAGGTCTGCAGCAGATCGGAGCCAGCCTCGGCGTCGCCTCTGAAAATGAGCGGCAGTACATCATCACCGCCTATCTGCTCGGCATGGGGGTGGCACAGCTGTTCTTCGGCCCGCTTTCGGATCGCTTCGGGCGTAAGCCACCGCTGATTGCCGGCCTTGCCCTCTATGCGCTCTGCGCGCTGGCGATCGCGATCGTACCGAGCTTCGGCCTCATGCTGGCGCTGCGCTTCGTGCAGGGCGCCGGTGCTGCGGCGACGCGCGTCATCACCATCTCGATCGTCCGCGACGTCTATGGCGGCCGACAGATGGCTGAGGTCATGTCTCTGGTCATGATGGTGTTCATGATCGTGCCAGTTGTGGCGCCTTCGATCGGCCAGCTCATCATCAGCCTTGCCGATTGGCACATGATCTTTGTCGTCGTCGCACTCTATGCCGTGATGAACATTGCAATCGTCGTGTCGAAACTCGGAGAGACGCTCGATCCGGCCCATCGCCGCGCCTTCACGCCGGCGGTCATCCTCAGCGGTTTCCGCATCGTGCTCACGAACCGGGTGTCGCTGCTTTACACGCTCGCGACCTCGGTGATCCTTGGTGCACTGTTCGGCTTCATCAACTCGGCGCAGCAGGTGCTCGTCGGCGTCTACGACCTCGGCGTGTGGTTTCCGCTTGTCTTCGCCGCCTTTGCCAGTATGATGGCGGTCGCTTCCTTCACCAATTCCCGCCTCGTCCGCCGCTTCGGCATGCGGCCGCTATCCCATGCGGCACTCATCGGCTTCACGCTGGCGAGCTTCGTCTGGATGTCGGCCTCGCTCTATGCGCCGCTGCCCTTCCCGGTCTTCGTGGTCCTCTACTGCGCCACGATGTTCCAGTTCGGGCTGATCGCGCCGAACTTCAACGCCATGGCCATGGAGCCGCTCGGCCACGTTGCCGGTACAGCGTCGTCCGTACTCGGCTTCATGCAGACGATCGGCGGCAGCGTGATCGGAGCCTTCATCGGCCAGTCCTTCGACGGCACAGCCACGCCGCTCGCCACTGGCTACTTCACTGTCGCCGCAATCGGTCTCGTTTTCGTTCTGATTGCCGAACGCGGCAAGCTCTTCAAACCGCACCATCAGCCGGCCGGTTGATCCCAGAACCGGCCAGTCCTCATTTTTGAAGAATTTACGGGCTCACCCAATGACCACCATCACCAATCAATCCGAACATATCGACGGGGTTTCCGGGGCTCAGCGCCTCAACATGGGCATCGTCGAGTTCATCATCACCATCGCCGTCATGACGGCGAGTGTCGCCATCGCCATCGACAGCATGTTGCCGGCGTTGCCGGCGATCGGCCAGTCTCTGAACGTCGCCAACACCAATGATAGCCAGTTGGTGATCGGCGTCTTCTTCCTCGGCTTCGGCATTTCGCAGATCTTCTTCGGCAGCCTCTCCGATGCCTTCGGCCGACGCCGCGTGCTGCTCGGCGGCCTCGCCTTCTTTACCGTGTCGATGTTCGCCGCCGCTCTCACCCAGAGCTTCGAGACGCTGCTCATCCTGCGTTTCATTCAGGGCATCGGCGCGGCCGCGATCCGCATCACCACCATGGCGATCGTGCGCGATTGCTTCGGCGGCCGCGAGATGGCGCGCGTCATGTCCTATGTCATGATCGTCTTCATGATCGTTCCGATCGTTGCACCCTCGATCGGCCAGCTCGTGATCCTTTATGCCAACTGGCACTGGATCTTCATCCTGATCGGCGTCATCGGCGCGATCCTGTTCGTCTGGGCCTTTTCCCGCATGAAGGAGTCCCTGCCGCGCGAGGAGCGCATGCCGCTCTCCGTCGGGGCGGTTGCCTCGGGCTTCAAGACCGTTCTCACCAACCGCATCACCTGCGGCTACATGATCGGCATGACGCTCTTCACCGCGGTCATCTGCGCCTACATCGTCACGGTTCAGCAGATCTTCGGCGAGGTCTATGGCCTCGGTGACTGGCTGCCGATCGCCTTTGCCGGCACGGCCGGCGGCATCGCGGTCGCGAACTTCGCCAACGGCTTCTTCGTCCGCAGCTTCGGCATGCGCCGGATCTCGCACGTCTCGATGATCCTGTTCACGCTGCTTTCGGTCGTCGGCTTCGTGATGTCGCTCTCCGGCACGCCGGCCTTCGTCGTCAGCTACCTGATGTTCTCGGTGCTCCTGATGTTCTTTGCGGTGATCGCGACGAACTTCACCGCGATCAGCCTTGAGCCGATGGGGCACCTTGCCGGCACGGCGACGGCGATCACCGGCTTTGTCTCGACCACCGGTGGCGCCTTGATCGGCGGCACCGTCGGCCAGCTCTTCAACGGTACGCTGCAGCCGCTCTTTGGCGGCTTTGCCCTCTTCGGCATTCTGACGGTTCTGGCGACGCTCTGGGCCGAGAAGGGGAAGCTCTTCACCCATCCTGGCGACAAGGACGTCACCATGGATCACGGTGGCGGCCATATGTGATTGGCAGCCGCATGGCAAAAACAAAACCCGCCCGGAGCGATCCGGGCGGGCTTTTCATTTGCAGTCGGCTTCAAACGGCTTAGACCGTGAAGACCTCGCGGCGAAGCGTCTCCCAGCTCTCCTTGTCGGTCGCGAGCAGCAGGCCGCCGTTGAGATGGGCAGGCAGATAGGGCGAACCGTCGAAGCGGGCCGCATAGGCACCGGCTTCCTGCGAAATCAGCGTTCCCGCCAAGTGATCCCAGGGCATCAACTTCTGGTACATCAGGAAGTGCAGATGCCCAGCCGCGAAGATGCGATACTCGTGCGCCGCACAGCGGTAGCTGGTGGCCATACGCACCTTGGCCATATTGGCCATGACTTCGCGCCGTGCTTCCTGCTGGTAAAAGCCAGTCGAGGCACCGCCGACCATGGTTTCCAGCGGCACGCCCGCCGTCACCGACATACGCTCCTGCGAGCCGTCAGGGCGGCACATCCAGGCGCCCGAGCCCTTCTCCGCGATCACCCAGTCGTTGCCGAGCGGATCGTAGATGATGCCAGCGACCGTCTCACCCTTGGAGACCACGCTCGCCATCACGCCGAAGAGCGGCAGGCCAGCGGCGAAGTTGAAGGTGCCGTCGATCGGGTCGACGACGACGGCGAGATCGGTCTCGTTGAGCTTGTCGAGAAGGGTCGGATCGGCTGCTACCGATTCTTCGCCGACGAACAGAGCGCCCGGTGCCACCTCTTCGATACGTGACTTGATCAGCCGTTCGGCCGCCTCGTCGCCTTCGGTCACGAGATCGATCGCTTCGGACTTCATCCGGACATCGCCTGCATCAAGATTGCGGAACCGCGGCAGGATCTCTTTGACCGCCGCTTCCTGCAGGAGGTTGGCAAGGCCGGCGATGTCAACGGAATGGCTCATTCTTTGGGCTCCGGTGTGAGGGACAGGAAATCGAACAGCTTGGGATCGAGCAGATGCGACGGGTTCACGTGACCGAGCGCGCGCAGCATCGTGTCCTTGCGGCCGGGCATGCGCCGCTCGATATCGGCCAGCATCGCCTTCATCGCATTGCGCTCGAGACCATCCTGCGAGCCGCAGAGGTCGCAGGGGATGATCGGAAACTCCATCGCGGAGGCAAACTTGGCGAGATCGTCCTCGGCCGCATAGGCGAGCGGGCGAAGCAACATCAGATCGCCTTCATCGTTCAGCAGCTTCGCCGGCATCGAGGCGAGCCTTCCGCCATGGAAGAAGTTCATGAAGAAGGTTTCGAGGATGTCTTCTCGGTGGTGGCCGAGCACCAGCGCGTCACACCTCTCTTCGCGCGCGATGCGATAGAGGTTGCCGCGGCGCAGCCGCGAACAGAGCGAACAGTAGGTCGCCCCCGTCGGCACCTTTTCCTTCACGATCGAATAGGTGTCGCGATACTCGATGCGATGCTTGACGCCGATCGATGCAAGGTATTCCGGCAGGATGTGCTTCGGGAAGTTCGGCTGGCCCTGGTCGAGATTGCAGGCGATGAGCTCCACCGGCAAGAGCCCGCGCCATTGCAGGTCCATCAAGAGCGCAAGCAGGCTGTAGCTGTCCTTGCCGCCGGAAAGGCCGATCAGCCAGCGCTTCGCGCCCTTCAGCATACCGAAGTCGTCGAGCGCCTGGCGGGTCTGGCGCAGAAGGCGCTTGCGCAGCTTGTTGAACGAGACGGAGGACGGCATGCGGCTGAACAGCGGATGCGTGCCGGCGTCGATCTCGCCCTCATCGAAAGTGATTTCGGCCTGGTCTTGCGACACGTTAAGCGAAAGGTCCATGGCGGGGATCCTGTGCGGTAGGCACGGGCGCAACCCGCGCCCGGCAAATCTTGGCCTGCACTTGCCCGCTCCGGCCGTCAAGATCAAGGGAAATCGGCCGGATTGTGCTGGTTGCGATGCCGCAGAAGGTCCTAGGACCCGAAGACCGACCAGCCGGTGCGCGCTGCCAGCATCTCAAGCGCCAGCGAGCCGAGCAGCGAGTTGCCGTTTTCGTTGAGACCAGGAGACCAGACGGCAACCGACGCCCTGCCCGGCGCCACCGCCAGAATTCCGCCACCCACGCCGCTCTTGCCCGGCAGGCCAACGCGGTAGGCGAAATCGCCCGAGCCGTCATAGTGGCCGCAGGTCAGCATCAGCGCGTTGATGCGTCGCGCCCGCTGGCGCGAGACGACGTTATGGCCCGTCAGCGGATTGCTGCCGCCAGCGGCCAGAAACAGCCCGGCCTTGGCCAGCTGGCTGCAGGTCATCGCCAAGGCGCAATGGTGGAAATAGACGCCGAGTACATGCTCCACCGGATGGTCGAGCTTGCCGAAGGAGCGCATGAAATTGGCAAGGGCGAAGTTCCTGTAGCCGGTGGCCGTCTCCGAACGCGCAACTTCGTGGTCGATGACGATCTCGTCGTCGTCGGCAAGGTAACGGATGAACTGCACGATTTCGCCGATCAGTTCCCGCGGCGTATGGCCGGCGAGGATCAGGTCGCTGATGGTGATGGCGCCGGCATTGATAAAGGGATTGCGCGGCTTTCCGCCTTCCTGCTCCAACTGGACGATGGAGTTGAAGGCCGAGCCGGATGGCTCGCGGCCGACACGGTGCCAGATGTTTTCGCCGTGTTTGCCGAGTGCCAGCGTCAGTGTGAATACCTTGGAGACGCTCTGGATCGAAAACGGCACTTCGGCATCGCCGACCCGGTAGATCTTGCCGTCGGTGGTCACGATCGCCATGCCGAAATGTTTGGGATCGACGCGCGCGAGTTGCGGAATGTAGTCGGCGACCTTGCCCTGGCCGAACCTTGGGCTCAGCTCCCGGTGGATATCGTCGATAATCGCCTGCAGGTCCTGCGCAGCGTTCTGCTCGGGCATCGGCTTCCCTCTCACTCATCGCCTGTCGAAGGGATGAAATCGCGCCATGGACGGCAGCGCAAGGTAATCGCTACCGAAAAAAAAACCGCCCGTTTCCGGGCGGTTTTCGATACGTCACAAGGCGTGAGCCCCGGATTAACGCGAATAGAATTCGACGACCAGGTGCGGTTCCATGACGACCGGGTACGGAACGTCAGAGAGGCCCGGAACGCGGACGAAGGTCGCAACCATCTTGTTGTGGTCGGCTTCGATGTAGTCCGGAACGTCACGCTCAGCGAGCGAAACCGATTCCAGAACGGTTACGAGCTGCTTGGACTTTTCCTTGACTTCGATAACGTCGCCCGGCTTGCAACGGTAGGAACCGATGTTGACGCGGACGCCGTTGACCTTGACGTGGCCGTGGTTGACGAACTGACGGGCTGCGAAGACCGTCGGAACGAACTTGGCGCGGTAGACGATCGCGTCGAGACGCGACTCGAGCAGGCCGATCAGGTTTTCCGGGGTGTCGCCCTTGCGGCGGGAAGCTTCAGCGAAGATCGCGCGGAACTGCTTCTCGCGGATGTCGCCGTAGTAGCCCTTGAGCTTCTGCTTGGCGCGCAGCTGTACACCGAAGTCCGAGAGCTTGGACTTGCGGCGCTGGCCGTGCTGGCCCGGGCCGTATTCGCGGCGGTTTACCGGGGACTTCGGACGGCCCCAGATGTTTTCGCCCATACGGCGGTCAATTTTGTACTTGGACGATTCGCGCTTGCTCATCGCATTTCCTTTCAAACAGTTACACCGGTCTGTTTCCAAACCGGATCAAGGAAACACGCCCTCCTCTGAACCCATTTTCGGGATTCTGACAGGTTTCTCACGATCACGCTGACGGAGAAGCCACGGGACATGTCAAATGAAACACCGGACATTTCTGCCCGGCGTTGGGGCGGCTTTAGTGCGTCCGGCCCCTATTGTCAACGAAATTGTGACAAACCGGCATCCGTTCAAGCCGGATCAACGGCTTCGGCCCGTTCCAGCGAGACGAGCAGTTTCCTGAGGAGCGCCGCCAATGCGGCGCGATCCTCCTTGCTCAGCCCTTCGAGGTACTGCGCCTCGCTGGTCATATCCGCGCGAATCGCCGTTTCCGCAAGCGCTATTCCTTTCTCGGTCAGTCCGACGACGCTGCTTCGGCCATCGGAGGCCGAGCGCTCGCGCACGATTAGCCCAGCCTTTTGCAGTCGATCGAGCCGGTGCGTGAGCCCGCCCGACGAGATCATCAGCAATGTATAAAGGTCGGTCGGCGTCAGGCGATAAGGCGAACCTGAACGCCTAAGCGTCGAGATCACATCGAACTCGCCGCGGTCGAGGCCGAAGGAGGCGAACGTCTCCTCGATCGACGGGCGCACAAGGTTGGAAAGGCGGTAGGCGCGCCCAAGGATGGTCATCGGCTCGGTATTGAGGTCGGGCAGTTCTGCCGCCCACTGCGCCTGCAGCCGGTCGACGTGATCCCTCGCCTCGTTCTCATTCTGCATTGCTCACCTCATTTCATCAATATATCTTGACGAGAAGATAGTTTCGGATAATATCTTCTCGTGAAGATAATTCATCCGCAACGGGAAGCCAACCCGACCGGAGATGGAGGCCAGCATGTTTCATGTCATTCCGCGTGCAGAGCAGAAGCAGAGCCCCAACCGAACCATCCTGTTTGAAGGCGGGCAATACGGCGCACCCATCTCGCTGTTCCTGATGGATGCCGAGCCCGGCCAGGGGCCCGCCCTTCACATCCATCCCTATCCGGAGACCTGGATCGTGCATTCCGGCGAAGCGGAGTTCACTGTCGGTGAGCAAAAGATCATGGGCAAGGCCGGCGACATCATCGTCGTCGATCCCGAGACGCCGCACCGTTTCGTCAACACTGGCACCAGCCGGCTGCAGATGACTTGCATCCACGCGTCGGATCGGGTGGTTCAGACCTGGCTCTAGCATTCGTGCGCTTTTGGCTGTGACAGTAGCCCAAAGGCGCGGGAATCGGGAATGGAGGCGGCTTACTCGGCCGCCGTGGCCGTCGTGTTGCCCATATCCGGTCCGTTCGCATCCCCCGGCGCGGTTTCGCTGCCAAGGTCCGGAAAGGCGACGATGCGCTTACCGGAGAAGTCCGCATGGATGACGATCAGCCCGTGTTCCTCGAAATATCCGAGCAGGCGGCGCGCACGACGGGCCGAATGCGTGCCATAGGCGCGCGCAATCATCGCGTCCGAAGGACACGGCAGGCGGCGGACGGCTGCTTGCGCCATCATCAGGAACACGGCCTGAAGATCCTCGGTCACACGATCGGCAAGCTGCAAGGCCTGCGCCCAGGTCTCGGTCGCCGCCGTCTCGGCGTCGACACCGGAACGGGCAACCGCCATCTTGCGGCGGAAGGCACTGAGGGAAAGTGCTGCACCTGACGGCAGGCGGCGAATGCGGCAACGCACCAGGAAGTCCTGGAACAGTTCTGCATCGGGACGGAAGGCCGCCTCCGGATTGGTGAGGATTTCCGCGAAGACGCTGTCGAGCAGGCTTTCTTTCTCGTCAGCGGTCATCTCCGGCTGAACCGGCCTCGCCTCGATTGGCGCTGCTGCTTCCGGCCGCGGGCGTGATAGTTCGGCGAGGATGTCCGTTGTCGGGCGCGGCGGCGCGACCGCGCGGCGCATGATCGGCCGGGTCAACTCGTCCGGGTCCGGCGTGAAGATCAAATCCTCGACGTCCTGCGGCGCCTCCGGCAGCGGCATGAGCTTCGGGCTCGTCGAACGGGCCGATGTCTCGACCGTGCCGATCGTCACCTTCAGCGGTCTGCGCGACAGCGCCGGGCCGAGTGCGACGAAGGAGCCGCGCTTCAGGTCACGGAACATTTCCGCCGTGCGCCGGTCCATGCCGAGCAGATCGGCCGCACGCAGCATGTCGATGTCGAGGAAGGTACGACCCATCAGGAAGTTGGAGGCTTCGGCCGCCACGTTCTTGGCAAGTTTCGCCAGACGCTGCGTGGCAATCACGCCGGCAAGTCCGCGCTTGCGGCCGCGGCACATCAGGTTGGTCATGGCGCCGAGCGAAATCTTGCGCACCTCTTCGGTGACGTCGCCGGCAACGGACGGCGCAAACATCTGTGCTTCGTCGACCACGACGAGCACCGGATACCAGAACTCGCGGTCGGCATCGAACATGGCGTTGAGGAACACGCCGGCGTTGCGCATCTGCTGCTCGATATCGAGGCCTTCGAGCGAGAGCACGCAGGAGACGCGGTGCTGGCGAATGCGGTTGGCGATGCCAATCAGCTCCGCATCGGTCCGCTCGCCCTCGACGACCACATGGCCGAACTTGTCGGCGAGCGTGACGAAATCGCCCTCGGGATCGATGATGCACTGCTGCACCCAGGGTGCCGACTGCTCCAGCAGCCGACGCAACAGGTGCGACTTGCCCGAACCGGAATTACCCTGCACCAGCAGACGGGTGGCCAGAAGCTCCTCGATATCGAGCGAGGCCGATGTCCCTTCGGACGTCGCTCCCATGTCGATGCCGACCTTCATTTCCACCTCTTGCTGAATTGATTCGCGCTCGGGCGCAGACCGCCGAGCCGGCGACACCTAGCACGCTTTTGCCGGAATGCGTGCCTCCGACGCAGAAAACCCACAGGGAATACATGCCGGAAAGTCACCCGGAAAGAACCGGATGCACAAATCCGCTCGCCGCAAGATAAAGTTGAGGTTGGCTGAAGTTCGTACTTTTGCGAGCAAAGGCGAATGCCCATATCGGTTATGGTCGAAGCGTTTTGCCAGGGGCAGTGATGGAACACTACGAAACAGAACAGCAAATGGAGATGAACAATCTCGATCAGCGCATGCGCGACGCTTACAAGGATACGCAACGCATCACGTCAAGGGATGAAGCCGCACGCACCAGCCGCATGCACTTCCGGACCGCCTGCGTGCTGGCTGTCTTGATCGGCATTTCCCTGGCGATCTTCTTCTAGCCGATCGCCTCAGTCCGTCTCGCCCGGTGCTCCACGGCTGCGTCGGGCGTTACCGTCAGGCCGAATCCCTGCATCAGCCGCCGGGTCGCAAAATCTGGCTTGCCGGAGGTAAAAATTGCCGGATCCTGGCCATTCAACGGCTCGAAGCCGTTCGGCAGCGGCACGAGCGAACGCGCCCGCCGGGCAATCGCTTCGGCCGGATCCAGCCAGTCGACAGGCCATGGCGCGAGCTTTCGGAAGACATTGGCCATGAAGGGATAGTGCGTGCAGGCCAGCACGACGATATCGGTCTTCCTGCCGTCCATCTCGACGAAACACGGGGCGATTTCGGCAAGGACCGTCTCATCATCCAGCTTCTCGCCACGAATATAGGCCTCCGCCATCTTGGCGAGGTTCTCCGAGCCGACGAGGCGCACGTGACATTGGCTGGCGAAGGACTGGATGAGATCACGCGTATAGGCGCGCTTGACGGTGCCCGGCGTCGCCAGAACAGACACAAGACCGGAACGTGTGCGCTCGGCTGCCGGCTTGATCGCAGGCACTGTGCCGACGAAGGTCATCTGAGGATAGGCGGCGCGAAGGTCGGCGCCGACCAGCGTGAAGGCGGTGTTGCAGGCGATCACGCAGATTTCCGGATCATGCTCGGAAAGCAGCCGGCCGAAAAGCTCGATCACCCGCGCCTTCAGCGCCGCCTCTTCCCAGCCACCATAGGGAAAGCCGGCGTCGTCGGCCACATAGATGAAATGCCGCTCGGGCATCAGCACCCTCGCCTCGCGCAGCACGGTCAAGCCGCCGATGCCGCTGTCGAAGACGAGAATGGGTTTCAGTTCACTCGCTGTCACCTTTGTCTCGCGCTTTCCTGTTGTGCTCGCCCCTGCTGTGATCACCCGGAGCGCCGGAGCCCCGCGGGTTTTCCCGCGTGAACCGGTCGAGCGAAGAAATGACGCCGCGCAGCACCTGGATTTCGGATTCGGTAAAGGATGGTCTGGTCAGAACAGCGCGCAGGTTTTCGACCAATTTCGGCTTTTTGTCGGCGGAGCGGAAATAGTTGCGCGCGTCGAGCGCTTCCTCGACATGCTCGAAGAGCCCCTGCAGATGTTCCTTGGTTGCCGGCCGCTGCTCGATCGCCTGGAAGGAGGTCTGGTCCTCCGATTCCATGCCGGTCTTCAGCCACTCATAGGACATGAGCAGCACCGCCTGAGCGAGATTGAGCGACGCGAAGGCCGGGTTGACCGGAAAGGTCACGATTTCGTCGGCAAGCGCCACTTCCTCGTTGGTAAGCCCGGTGCGCTCGCGCCCGAACAGGATCCCGGTCTTCTCGCCGCCCTGGAAGCGCTGGCGCAGCGTGCGCGCTGCGACAATCGGAGAGCGGACCGGCTTGTAGCCGTCGCGGTCGCGAGCGGTCGTCGCATAGACGAAGTTGAGGTCGGCAATAGCCTCTTCGACCGAACCATAGAGCTTGGCGCTGTCGATGACGTGGTCGGCGCGGCTCGCAGCCGAGCGCGCCTTTTCGCTCGGCCAGCCGTCGCGCGGATTCACGAGCCGAAGCTCTGCCAGACCGAAATTCGCCATCGCTCGCGCAACCATGCCGATGTTTTCGCCGAGCTGCGGATAGGCGAGAATGATCGCCGGTCCTTCCACCAGAAGTTCGCGCTCGCTGTTCGTACCTGCCATTTTCCCGTGCCTTCGCCTGTCGTTCGGCGCTTCCCTTGCACAAATACCGCGGAAATTAAAGTCCACTACAAATGAAGCCGGTTGAGAGAGACGCCGATCATCTCGAGACCAAGCTCCGCATCGTCCTTCGAGATCGGCAGGTGCCGATCGACCGGCGCACCGATCCGGCCGACCTCGTAGAAATAGGCGGACGCCTTGTCGCGCACCGACCGAACGAGTTCGAGATTGGCGTCGATGTCCTCTTTGAAATCGGTGCCCTCCAGCTCCGCATCCGTGCCGACGCGTCGCGCGAAGACCCGTGCCCAGTAGGTGCAGGCCATGAAGATTGCCAGCGCCTGGCGCACATGGCCGGGGCGCGTCACCAGCTGCCACGGAAGCCCGAGCGGTTTTGCCGCCGCCGCGAGCTCGCGATAGGCCCGGTCGAGCGCCTGAGAGCGGGCAACGAGAACCATGCCGGAAGTGCCGTCCCGCGCAGCCTGCAACAGGCCGATCAGTTCGTCGCACCAGGTCGCGACAGCTGCATCGAGCGTGGTGCGGGTGCGCGTCGGAAAAACGACGAAGGCGACGGCCGCACCGGCGATCGAGCCGATCATGGTTTCCTCGAGACGAAGCTGCAGGAGATGCGGCGTCAGCACGCCCATGAGGCTGTAGACCAGCGACAGCACGACGGAAATGAAGAAGGTCATCGTCGCGTAGGAAACGGCGAGGAAATAAAAGGCAAGAAAGACGCAGAGGGCGCAGAGCGGCAGAACGAGATAGATATTG
The DNA here is from genome assembly GCF_001429285.1 of Ensifer sp. Root278. GTDB lineage: Bacteria > Pseudomonadota > Alphaproteobacteria > Rhizobiales > Rhizobiaceae > Ensifer. The sequence goes on along the minus strand of NZ_LMJJ01000004.1, from coordinate 139,495 downwards.
CCGCCAACCAGCGTGCCGACGACGATGCCGACCACGATGCCAAAGAGGGTGCCTGCCGAGCGCTGCAGCGCCTTGACGGCCGTGTCGCCACGCGAACGTGTGTTTGTGAAGACCAGAAACGCCGCGAGCACCGCCCAGAACCAGCGCTCGCGTGACAGCATCAGCCCGAAGACCATGGCGATGCCGGAAGCAAGCGTGATCTGGATCGCTGCCTTCAGCGCCGGGTCAGTAAGCGATGGCTTCCAGCGGCTTGGTCCGCCACTCATGTGTGCCTGCGGCTCTTCGAGGTCGGCCGGCGTCAGCTTTGCAAGGCTGCGGGCAAGCCTCTGCCTGACATTGCGAAGCCAGAGCAGCGCCTTCACCGTTTCCGCGCGGCGTGGTGCGGCATCGCCGAGCCGCGCGATCTCCTCGTCGATCCGCTCGCCGTCACGCGCCAGCATCGCCTCGACCAGTGCTGGCGGCGGCATCGACTGGAAACTCACCACGATCACGCTTTCGGCCGCGAGATGCAGGTCGAAAAGATTGACGACGACATCGGCCGAGGCGAGGCCCGGCTCCGGTTCCGGCCGCCGGTTCTCGGTCGGAATGAAGCTTTCGGCCATCAGCACCGCTTCCTTCAGCCGTTCTTCCGTCGTGTGCAGCCGACGCCGGTCGACCTCGGAGAGAACCGGCTTGCGGGCGATCTCCGCCAGTTGCTGCAGCATCTGGTCGACGCGGCGCTGCACGCTGGCCGTCGCGCGCAACAGGTCCTGGTAGCGATCATCCGGCAGCAGCCGTGTGCGAACAAGATGCGCGACCGTGGCTGACACCGCCGCGCCGAAGAACAGCGCCGGCAGCTGGTCGAGCGTCGGTCGCAGATAGGCGCCGGTGAAATAGGACATGAAGGCGAACATGCCGACGGCAAAGCCGCGGGGCCCGAAGGACCGGCCATAGACGGCGAGAAATATGATCAGCAGGAAAACGACATCAGATGCGTAGCGATGAGTCTCTAGAACCGATGCAAGCCCGACCATGCAAACACCGACGGCGACGGCGATAATGCGCGTCAGGCGCTGGCCTGCCACCGTCGTGTCGCGAACGGCGAGACCGCCTTCGATCGACAGCGACGCAGCGAGGCCGAAGGCGGCCGGCGGCAGCGGCGCCACGAGATAGTGAAACGCCATCAGCAGCAGAATGGAAACGACGATCGTCGCGGTGATGCGGGAGGCCTGCCGCAGGCGGGAGAAGGCCGGATCGTTGGCAAGAAGCCAATCGCGCATACGGGAACGAAATGCCATCGGATGCCTTTATCTGTCTGCGTTCGCCTCACGTGCGCGTCGCTTCGCGGGGTTCTTTCTGCATAGCGGCAGGCGCGATCTTTGCAAGGCCGGCGCGCTGAAAGCCCAGCCGGAAAGGCGTGCCGAAGCCTTGTGCGAGGCCAGTTTCAACCTCCGTCCAAAGTTTCAGCCAAGCATGCTTTGCCTTGCCGGTTCTGAGTGCTATAGGGCACAGGATTTTTCAGAGAGGAAGGGACATCGCTCCCGCTGTCCCGCATAAGCTACGAGGCATATTCATGGCAAAGATCAAGGTCGCCAATCCGGTCGTCGAGCTCGACGGCGACGAGATGACCCGCATCATCTGGCAGTTCATCAAGGACAAGCTGATCCATCCCTACCTCGACGTCGATCTGGAATATTACGACCTCAGCGTCGAAAACCGCGATGCCACCGAAGACCAGGTGACGGTCGATGCTGCCAACGCGATCAAGAAGCACGGCGTCGGCGTCAAGTGCGCCACGATCACGCCGGATGAAGCCCGCGTCGAGGAATTCAAGCTGAAGAAGATGTGGAAGTCGCCGAACGGCACGATCCGCAACATCCTCGGCGGCGTTATCTTCCGCGAGCCGATCATCTGCAAGAACGTTCCGCGCCTGGTTCCGGGCTGGACCAAGCCGATCATCGTCGGCCGTCATGCCTTCGGCGACCAGTACCGCGCCACCGACTTCAAGTTCCCGGGCAAGGGCAAGCTGACGATGAAGTTCGTCGGCGAAGACGGCAAGGAAATCGAATACGACGTCTTCGACGCACCGTCGGCCGGTGTTGCCATGGGCATGTACAACCTCGACGATTCGATCACCGAATTCGCGCGTGCTTCGTTCAACTACGGCATCCAGCGCAAGGTTCCGGTCTACCTCTCGACCAAGAACACCATCCTCAAGGTCTATGACGGCCGCTTCAAGGACATCTTCCAGAAGGTCTTCGAGGAAGAATTCGCCGAGAAGTTCAAGGAACTGAAGATCTGGTACGAACACCGCCTGATCGACGACATGGTCGCCTCCGCCCTGAAGTGGTCCGGCGGTTACGTCTGGGCGTGCAAGAACTACGACGGCGACGTGCAGTCGGACATCGTCGCCCAGGGCTTCGGCTCGCTCGGCCTGATGACCTCGGTTCTGATGACGCCGGATGGCAAGACGGTCGAAGCCGAAGCTGCCCACGGCACGGTTACCCGCCACTACCGCCAGCACCAGAAGGGCGAGGAAACCTCGACCAACTCGATCGCCTCGATCTTCGCCTGGACCCGTGGCCTCGCCCACCGCGCCAAGCTCGACGGCAATGCCGAACTCGCGAAGTTCGCCGACACGCTCGAGAAGGTTTGCGTCGACACCGTCGAATCCGGCTTCATGACCAAGGACCTGGCGCTGCTCATCGGTCCCGATCAGCCCTGGCTCTCGACCACCGGCTTCCTCGACAAGATCGACGAGAACCTGCAGAAGGCCATGGCTGCCTGATCGGCGCCAGACACGTCGAAAAACAAGGAACCCGGCCATGCGCCGGGTTTCTTTTTTACCAGCACCGTCTTTACCAGTACCGTCGCTCAGCTGGTCTCCGCGGCGGCAACCCCTTACGGGAACGACCGATGATCTCATTCAGACCGATGCTTGATAGCGAATACCCGGCCTATCTCGACTATTTCATTCCGGACTACGCCATTGAAATTTCGGCTAACTACGGTTTTTCCGACGCTGACGCGCTGGTGCAGGCAAGACGTGAAATCGCACAAGATCTGCCGCAGGGCGTGAAGACGCCGGGCAACGTGCTGCTCTGTGTGATCAATGAGACCGATTCCAGCCTCATAGGCTACCTCTGGTATAGACCAGACCTCGCCGGCCATTCGGTCTTCATCAGCGATTTCCACATCCTTGCCAGCCAGCAGGGGCAAGGTTTCGCCAAGCAGGCCCTCAATGCACTCGAAACCGAGCTTTCAGCGAAAGGCTTTAAGCAGATAAAGCTGCGTGTCGCCGAGAACAATCGACGTGCCAAACACGTCTACGATGTCGCAGGTTTTCGCGTTACCGGCATCAATATGAGCAAGTTGATCAAGCCTTGCGGGCCGTGAGGGGCGAAAGCCGACGGCTCAATAGCATTGCGATTGCTGGCCACGGATGTACCGGCACTGCAAAACGGCGGACGAAGAGAGGTCGGCTCAGCCGGCCTTCTTGTTTGTGTGGCCGGATGTCTGCGCCTGGATCGGCAGGTGCCATCAGGAAAAGGCCGACAAGGCTTGAAACCTTGTCGGCCGTTCAGAGGTGTTCCACTTCGCCGATCGCAACCGATCACCGACGTCTTGCAAGCCTCACTTCAGCGGCAGATAGATTTCGCTCAACAGCTCCGTCGGCGCCACTTCGCGGGGATTGTTGAGATATTTCTCGAACATCAGGCTGTCGCGGATCTCACGGCCGGACTGTGGCAGCCAGGTGCCGTAGAGCCATTGGTACGCGTTCGGCATATCCGCATAGGGACCCTTGTGGCGCAGCACGGCGTAGCGGCCGCCGTCAAGGTGCTGCTGTGTCAGGGGCGTCTCCACCGGCATCTGTTCGCGAGCGCTGACGCAGGCGAAGGAGCGCAGCTTGTCGGTCGGCACCAGTTCGGGGTCGTCGAGGTAGATGCCGATCATTTCCATGTCCGGCCGGAACAGTTGGCGCGAGAACAAGGTTCCGTAGAGCGTCTCGAACGCCCGCCCGATCTCCATGTAGGAGCCGCTATGGGCGACGCCGACGAGGTCGAAGGCCTCGACCTCCTTGAGGGTGACTTCATACATATCAGGGATTCCTTCCGTTGACGCGGTTTCAAAGGCGACATGGCTGCCCTCCTTCCGGTAGCGCGCCGGCGGCAGCCCGTAAGCTCCCTTGAAGGTGCGGTTGAAGGATTGGAGATTGGGGTAGCCAGAGCGCTGCGCGATCTCTTCGACAGGAAGATCGGACTGGGCGAGATCGGCCGAGGCCCGCTGCAGTCGCAGCCGCTTCACGGTTGCGGCCAGCGTCTCGCCATGGACCGCACGATAGATGCGGTGCCAGTGGTGCGGCGATAGACAGGCGATCTCGGAGAGACGATCGAGGTCGAGATCGCCGTCGAGATGGCCATAAATGTAGTCGCTGACCCTGTGCAGGCGCCGTTCATAGGTCGCCCACGCTACCCGATCGTCCATGTCTACCCTTTCGCGCTTTGCTCACGGATCTGTAGACCATAGATCAATTTGACAAATCCTGCGGACTTCTCCGGCGTACCGCCACAATTTTGCAAGCGCCGCGACTCAAGCTAGCTCTATGTTATTGCCGTCTTGCAGGCTCCGCCCGGAATCCACCGGATACGGAACTCTTCTGGCCGAAGGCCCAGCCGATGACCGATACTCTTGTTCCGAAGATCGTGAGCGTTTTCACTGAAGGATATGACGGCGCCCGCCTGCGCGCCGACGCGATCGCCGGCCTCACTGTCGCAATCGTTGCCTTGCCCCTGTCGATGGCGATCGCCATCGCATCGGGCGTCACGCCTGATCGCGGCCTCTATACCGCCATTGTCGGCGGCTTTCTTGTCTCCTTCCTCGGCGGCAGCCGCTCCCAGATCGGCGGTCCGGCTGGCGCCTTCATCGTGCTGGTCGCTGCCACGGTCAATCGCCACGGCGTCGACGGTCTCCTGCTGGCGACGATGATGGCCGGGGTGATGCTGATTGCTGCCGGCTATTTGCGGCTCGGCAAATACATCAAGTTCATTCCTTATCCCGTCACCGTTGGCTTTACCGCCGGCATCGCGGTGATCATCTTCGCAAGCCAACTGCGCGATCTTCTCGGGATCACGCTTGAGGGCAATGAGCCCGGCCCCTTCCTCGACAAGATCACCGCCCTCGCTGCCGCGATCGACACGATCAACCCGGCGACCGTGGCAACCGCGGCACTGACGATTGCTGTTATCTTCGCCCTGCGCAAGCTGAGGCCGCATTGGCCGGGCATGCTGATCGCGATCGCCGTCGCGTCTGTCGCCGTCGCCCTGTTACACCTGCCGACCGAAACGATCGGCACCCGCTTTGGCGGCATCCCCGGCGGCCTGCCGAGGCCGGCGCTGCCGCCGTTATCCTTCGACCGGGTCGCTGCGGTCTTCCCGGATGCAGTTTCGTTCGCGCTGCTCGGAGCCATCGAATCCCTGCTTTCCGCCGTCGTCGCTGACGGCATGACCGGCCGGCGTCATCGCTCCAGCGTCGAACTGATCGGCCAGGGCATTGCCAACATCGGCTCGGCACTCTTCGGCGGCATCTGCGTCACCGGCACCATCGCACGCACGGCGACGAATGTGCGGGCCGGCGGCACCAGTCCGGTGTCGGGCATGCTGCACGCGGCTTTCCTTCTCGCTTTCATGCTCGTGGCTGCTCCACTTGCAAGCTATATCCCGCTTGCAGCCCTTGCCGGCATGCTTGCGATCGTCGCCTGGAACATGGTCGAGAAGCCGGCCTTCATGGCGTTGTTGCGATCGTCAGGCGGCGATGCCGTGGTGCTGCTCGCCACCTTTGCCATCGTCGTCTTTCGCGATCTGACCGAAGGTATCGTCGTCGGCTTCGCGCTTGGAGCCGTTCTCTTCATCGACCGTATGGCCAAGAGCATCGCCATCGGCAAAGCGAAGCGCCCAGGATCCAGCGCGGAAGAAAATGGCGCCGAGGAACATCCCGTTGCCGCCGACGACCCGGATACGGTGATCTATCACATTTCCGGCGTCTTCTTCTTCGGCTCCGCGGCAACTGTTGGCTCGGTGCTGGACCGGATTGCCGACCAGCGCCGCAACTTCATTCTTGATTGCAGCGACGTGCCTTTCATGGATTCAACCGCGGCTAACGTGATCGAAGGCACCGTCCGAAAGGCCGAACGGACCGGCGTGCGCTTCATCGTTACCGGCGCCTCGCACCAAGTCCGGCGCATGCTGGCGAGCCACGACGTGCACGAGCCACGTGTCGCAACGTTTGCGTCCATCGAACTTGCTCTCGACAACATCCGCGGTGCGACGAAAGAATAGAGAATTCAGAGCGATGCCGACGTTTTCTAACAATTTGAGGACATCGAACAAAAAAGGGCGCCGAAGTGGCGCCCTTCTAGTTTCTGTCTTTGACGGTTACCCGGCCAGTGCAACGGCCACGGCCTCGATGGCTTCGGCCGCCTTCTCACCATCCGGACCACCGGCCTGGGCCATGTCAGGACGTCCGCCGCCACCCTTGCCGCCGAGCGCGGCTGATGCGACGCGAACGAGGTCGACGGCGCTGAGCTTCGAGGTCAGATCGTCGGTGACGGCCACGACCGCACTCGCCTTGCCATCGCCGGACACGCCGACGAAAGCGACGACGCCAGAGCCGAGGCTCTTCTTGCCGTCATCGGCAAGGCTCTTCAGATCCTTGGGCTCGACGCCCGAGACGACCTTGCCGAGGAAACGAACGCCAGCGATGTCGCGGGCTGCGTCGGCGGAACCCGCCTCGCCGCCACCGCCGAGCGCCAGCTTCTTCTTGGCTTCGGTCAGTTCGCGTTCCAGCTTGCGGCGTTCGTCGAGCAGCGCCTCGACGCGGCCGAGCACGTCGCCCGGCTGAACCTTCAGCGTGTTGGCGAGTGTCTTCACGCGCTCGTCCTGCTCGTTGAGATAGGCGCGTGCGGCTTCGCCGGTCAGCGCCTCGATGCGGCGAACGCCGGCGCCGACTGCGCTTTCCGAAACGACACGGACGAGACCGATGTCACCGGTGGCCGACACGTGGGTACCGCCGCAAAGCTCGACGGAATAGGCGCGGTTGGCCTTGGAACCGTGAATGCCGCGGCCCATCGAGACGACGCGCACTTCGTCGCCATACTTCTCGCCAAAGAGTGCCATCGCGCCTTCGGCGATCGCATCGTCGACGCTCATCAGGCGCGTGGTCACCGGCGTGTTCTGCACGATGATCTCGTTGGCCATTTCCTCCACGATCTTCAGCTCTTCCGCCGTCATCGGCTTCGGATGCGAAACGTCGAAGCGCAGGCGTTCCGGGGCTACCAGCGAGCCCTTCTGGGCGACATGGGTGCCGAGCACTTCGCGCAGCGCCTCATGCAGCAGGTGGGTTGCCGAGTGGTTGGCGCGCAGGCGCGAGCGGCGCGCATGGTCGACGTCGAGCTGCGCGGCGTCGCCGGTCTTCACCGTACCTTCAGCAACGGTCGCGAAATGAACGAAGAGCCCCTCGCCGCGCTTCTGCGTGTCGGTCACGACAAGCTTGCCGGTTTCGGTGGTGATCGTGCCGGTGTCGCCCATCTGGCCGCCCGATTCGCCGTAGAACGGCGTCTGGTTGAGCACCACCTGGACCGTGTCGCCCTTGGCTGCCGAAGCGACGACGGCGCCGTCGCGCACGATCGCCTGGATCACGCCTTCGGCGGTCTCGGTGTCATAGCCGAGGAAGTCGGTGGCGCCGTGCTTTTCCTTGAGCTCGAACCAGATCGTCTCGGTCGCCGCTTCGCCCGAGCCGGCCCAGTTGGCGCGGGCTTCGGCCTTCTGGCGCTCCATGGCGACAGAGAAGGCGTCGGTATCGACGGTGATGCCCTTGGCGCGCAGGGCGTCCTGGGTCAGGTCGAGCGGGAAGCCGTAGGTGTCGTAGAGCTTGAAGGCGGTTTCGCCGTTGAACTGGTCGCCTTCCGAGAGATCGGCAGATGCGTCCGAAAGCAAGTTCAGACCGCGCTCCAGCGTCTTGCGGAAGCGGGTTTCCTCAAGCTTCAGCGTCTCGGAGATCAGCGCTTCTGCGCGCATCAGTTCCGGATAGGCGCGGCCCATCTGGCCGACCAGCGCCGGCAAGAGCTTCCACATCAACGGATCCCGGGCACCGAGCAATTGCGCGTGGCGCATGGCGCGGCGCATGATGCGGCGCAGCACGTAACCGCGGCCTTCGTTCGACGGCAGCACGCCGTCGGCAATCAGGAAAGCGGACGAACGCAGATGGTCGGCAATGACACGATGGCTGGCGCGCTGGTCGCCCTCGGCCTTGACGCCGGTTGCTTCCTCGGAAGCTGCGATCAGGGCGCGGAAAAGGTCGATGTCGTAGTTGTCGTGCTGGCCCTGCAGCACCGCTGCCAGGCGCTCGAGGCCCATGCCGGTGTCGATCGACGGACGCGGCAGGTTGACCCGCTCTTCCTTGGTGATCTGCTCGTACTGCATGAAGACGAGGTTCCAGATCTCGATGAAACGGTCACCGTCCTCGTCGGCCGAGCCGGGCGGTCCACCCCAGATATGGTCGCCATGGTCGTAGAAGATTTCCGAGCATGGGCCGCAGGGCCCGGTATCGCCCATGGCCCAGAAGTTGTCGCTCGTCGGAATGCGGATGATGCGGTCGTCGGAGAAGCCGGCGATCTTCTTCCAGAGATCGAAGGCTTCGTCGTCGGTGTGGTAGACCGTGACCAGCAGGCGCTTGGCGTCGAGGCCGTATTCCCTAGTGATCAGGTTCCAGGCAAGCTCGATGGCGTTCTCCTTGAAGTAATCGCCAAAGGAGAAGTTGCCGAGCATTTCGAAGAAGGTGTGATGGCGCGCGGTGTAGCCGACATTGTCGAGGTCGTTGTGCTTGCCGCCGGCGCGCACGCATTTCTGCGCGGTCACGGCCGTCGAATAGGGACGCTGTTCCAGGCCGGTGAAGACGTTCTTGAACTGCACCATGCCGGCATTGGTGAACATCAATGTCGGGTCGTTGCGCGGCACCAACGGGCTCGACGACACGACCTCATGACCGTTCCTGCGGAAATAGTCGAGAAAGGTCGACCGGATTTCATTCACGCCGCTCATCTTGCGTCCTATTCTAAAGCACCGATTCCGGCCCGGATCCGGCATCTGCCGCGCCACTAAGCCATTGTCCTTAAACCCCGTGGCCATCCATGATGGCCACGCCCTCCAACGCCCTCGGTCGCCGGAACCAAAGGCTTTTATCGTTCACGTATCATACTGTCCAGACGGCAGCAAAAAACCGGCCGTCATAGGACGACCGGTTCTCCGGAAGCTTCAGTTCCTGGTGTTTCACGCCTCGGCGGCGTCGTCGCTGCCGTCGTCGGGTTCCGGGCCGCCGTTTTCGAGGAACCGGTCGGCGATCAGGCCGGCGTTCTGGCGCAGCGCCGTCTCGATCTCACGCGCCAGGTCCGGGTTGTCGCGCAGGAACGTCTTGGCGTTCTCGCGGCCCTGGCCGAGGCGCTGGCTGTTATAGGAGAACCAGGCACCGGATTTCTCGACGATGCCGGCCTTGACGCCGAGATCGACGAGTTCGCCGGTCTTGGAAACGCCTTCGCCATACATGATGTCGAACTCGACCTGCTTGAAGGGCGGCGCCATCTTGTTCTTGACGACCTTGACACGGGTCTGGTTGCCGACGACCTCTTCGCGCTCCTTGACCGAACCGATGCGGCGGATGTCGAGGCGGACCGAGGCGTAGAACTTCAGCGCGTTGCCGCCGGTGGTGGTTTCCGGCGAACCGAACATGACGCCGATCTTCATGCGGATCTGGTTGATGAAGATGACCATGCAGTTCGACTTGGAGATCGACGCGGTCAGCTTGCGCAGCGCCTGGCTCATCAGGCGTGCCTGCATGCCCGGCAGGCTGTCGCCCATTTCGCCTTCGATTTCGGCGCGCGGCACAAGCGCTGCGACGGAGTCGACGACGAGAACGTCGATCGCACCGGAGCGCACCAGCGTGTCGGTGATCTCAAGCGCCTGCTCGCCGGTGTCCGGCTGCGAGATCAGGAGGTTTTCGAGATCGACACCGAGCTTGCGCGCATAGATCGGATCGAGCGCGTGTTCGGCGTCGACGAAGGCGCAGATGCCGCCCTTCTTCTGTGCTTCGGCGATCGTCTGCAGCGCCAGCGTCGTCTTACCCGAGCTTTCCGGGCCGTAAATTTCAACGATGCGGCCCTTCGGCAGGCCGCCGATGCCGAGCGCGATGTCGAGGCTGAGAGAACCCGTCGAGACGGTTTCGATCTCGATGATGCTGTCCTTCCCACCGAGCTTCATGATCGATCCCTTGCCGAACGACCGTTCGATCTGGGAAAGTGCCGCTTCAAGTGCCTTGCTTTTATCCACCGATTTGTCCTCTACGAGCCGCAAAGAGTTTTGTGCCATTTGGTCCACCTTTAGGTTATTGAAGCTACCGAGGCAATGAAGCCGCCGCAGGAGTTTTTGTACATGTTTTGTTCCGTATTTGCAAGAGCAGGACAATATATTGAAAAACAATGATTATCTTGGTTTCGTTCTTTTCATGTTCACGGGATTGAAACCATAGGTTCTCAAATGCGCGCAGTACGTCTTCAAACCTGCCCCTCAGGGCTTGGCCGATTCGCCTGAGACGAAGAGATCGGGCGCATGGGTCCTTGGAATTTGGACCTCGGCCATTGCAGAAAGCCAACAGATATTTCGGCCGATGGGCCAAGCAGAGGAACATTCATGACGGAAGCTGAAATCGCCGTCTTCGGCGGAGCGCATATCGACAGGCGCGGCCGCATATCGGGGACGACCGCACCGGGTTCCAGCAATCCCGGCACCTGGTTCGAAGAGGCTGGCGGTGGCGGCTTCAACGCGGCCCGCAACCTTGCGCGCCTTGGCCATGGCGTGCGCATGATCAGCACTCGCGGCGGCGATGCCGCCGGCGAGATGGTGACGGCGGCGGCGGCCGCAGCAGGGGTCATCGACAGCCCCCTCACTTTTCTCGATCGCCAGACGCCGAGCTACACCGCGATCCTTGAAAACGACGGCAATCTGGTGATCGCGCTCGCCGACATGCAACTCTACCGGCTGTTCTCGCCGCGACAATTGCAACGCCGGGCGCTCCGCGATGTCGTCGCCACGAGCAGGCTCGTGCTGACGGACGCCAACCTGCCGGAGGAAACGATCGCCGCGCTGGTCCAGTCGGCCGCGGGCAACGGGCGCCTCGTCGCCGGCATTGCCGTTTCGCCCGCCAAGGTCATCCGCTACCGGCCGTGCCTCCAGCATCTCTCCTTCCTGTTCATGAATGAATCCGAGGCACGGGCGCTGACCGGCAAGGACGCGGCCGAGGCGGAAGCATGGCCGGCGCTTTTGAGAAGCGCGGGCCTCAATGGCGGCGTGGTCACACGCGGCGGCCGCGCGGTCGTCGCCTTCGATGGCGACAGCATCTGCGTTGCCGTTCCGCCGGCGCTCCCGGCACTGGCCGACGTCACCGGCGCCGGTGATGCGCTTGCCTCCGGCTTCCTCTCCGCGCGCCTCGCCGGCTGCAATCTGACCGAGTGCCTGCGGCACGGCATCGCAGCCGCCGGAATCACATTGCGCTCTCCCTTGGCCGCATCCGAAGAGATGTCCGCGGCCAATCTCGAACAGGCGCTGGCTCTTGTGCCCACGCCCCAAATGCTGTCATGACAATTGCCAGCAGAACTCCCAAGGAAAGACCATGACCAAACCCGCTTCTCCCTCCCTGCCGATGGCATATTCCGACGAGGTCGCAGCCGCCAAGGCGCGTGGCGCGCCGATCGTGGCGCTGGAATCGACCATCATCACCCATGGCATGCCCTATCCCGGCAATCTGAACATGGCCCGCAGCGTCGAAGCGATCATCCGCGAACAGGGTGCCGTGCCGGCAACGATCGCCGTCATCCATGGCGTGCTGCATATCGGCCTTGATGACGCCAAGCTCGAGGAGTTGGCGAAGACGGAAGGTGCGATGAAGGTCTCGCGCGCCGACCTCGCGTTCGCGATCGCCGAGCGCCGCACGGGCGCAACGACCGTTGCCGCGACGATGATTGCCGCTGCCCGCGCCGGCATTCGCGTCTTTGCGACCGGCGGCATCGGTGGCGTGCACCGCGGCGCCGAACTCAGCTTCGACGTCTCCGCCGACCTCGACGAACTTGCCCGCACCGGCGTCATCGTCGTCTGCGCCGGCGCCAAGGCGATCCTCGACATTCCGAAGACGCTCGAAGTGCTCGAAACCCGCGGTGTCCCTGTCGTCACCTACGACAGCGAAGTCTTCCCGGCCTTCTGGTCGCGCGACAGCGGCCTCAAGAGCCCGCTGATGCTGAACAGCCCGGCGGCGATCGCCAACTTCCAGAACATGCGCGAACTGCTCGGCGTCGACGGCGGCATGCTGGTAGCCAATCCGGTGCCGGAAGAAAGCGAAATCCCGCGCGAAGAGATGGAAATCTACATCACCCGCGCGCTCGACAATGCCGAGAGCGACGAGATCACCGGCAAGGCCGTCACGCCTTACCTGCTCGACAATCTCTTCCACATGACCGAAGGCCGCAGCCTCGAGACCAACATCGCGCTGGTCGAGAACAATGCGCGCCTTGCCGGCGAGATCGCGGTCGCGCTCAACGCCAAGTAATTCCTATAGGATAACAGACGAAAAAGCCCGGCACGCAAGCGCCGGGCTTTTTCATGTCCGACTTCCACCGGCTGATGATTTCAGTGTCAGATCGCTGATCTAGGAGTCGAGCATTTCGCGCACGGAGACTGCGAGCTGCTTCAGCGAGAACGGCTTCGGCAGGAAGCCGAACTTCGCGTCGGCCGGCAGGTTGCGGGCAAAGGCGTCTTCGGCATAGCCGGAAACGAAGATGAACTTCAGGTCCGGGTACTTTTTGCGCAGCTCGGTCAGCAGCGTCGGTCCGTCCATCTCCGGCATCACCACGTCCGAAACGACGATATCGACCGCACCGTCGAGCTCGTCCATGATATCGAGCGCCTCGACGCCGGAGCCCGCCTCGTAGACTGTGTAGCCGCGCGTTTCCAGCATGCGCTTGCCGCCGCGGCGTACCGCCTCCTCATCCTCGACAAGCAGGACGACGGCTGAATCCCCGGTGAGATCGGCCGGCTCCTCGGTCTTTGCCGCCGGTGCTGCAATCGCCTGCGCTACCCGCGCCGGAGCCGCCTCCGCCGTTGTTGTCGCCGCCAGATTGGTCTCTTCGGCCACTACCGGCACCTCGATGTGGCGCGGCAGCAGGATGCGGAAGGTGGTGCCCTTGCCGACTTCCGATTCCGGATAGATGTAACCGCCCGACTGCTTGACGATGCCATAGACCATCGACAGGCCGAGACCAGTGCCCTTGCCGACTTCCTTGGTGGTGAAGAACGGTTCGAAAATCTTGTCGAGGATCTCCGGCGGTATGCCGGTCCCCTGGTCGGCGACCTCGACCATCACGAAATCGTCGTCCGGCAACTCGCGTCGTCCGAAGGACGCAACCTCGGCAGCGGGCAGGTTGCGCGTCCGAAGCGTGATCGTGCCGCCCTCGGGCATTGCGTCGCGGGCATTGACCGCCAGGTTCAGCAGCACCTGTTCGAACTGGCCGAGATCGGTCTTGACCGGCCAAAGATCGCGGCCGTAGTCCACCTCGACCTTGACGTTGGTTCCGGTCATGCGGTCGACCAGCATGCGCAGGTCGCCGATCACATCCGTCATATTGAGCACCGTCGGCCGCATCGTCTGCTTGCGCGAGAAAGCGAGCAATTGGCGCACAAGCACCGCAGCGCGGTTGGCGTTGCGCTTGATCTCCATGAGATCGGCAAAGCTCGGATCTGCCGTACGGGCCGACAGAAGCAGGTGGTCGGACGACAGCAGGATCGCCGTCAGCACGTTGTTGAAGTCGTGCGCGATGCCGCCGGCGAGCGTGCCCACGGCGTTCATCTTCTGGGTCTGCGCCATCTGGTTCTCGAGCGCCTTCTGCTCGGTGATTTCAAGCGCATGGATGATTGCCGCTTCCTCTGGCGACTGATCGCTCTGGTCGATCACGGCGTTGATATAGAAGCGGAAGTGGCGCTCGCCATCCTTCGGGTGCAGCGCATCGATCGGCGCGATGTCACCCTGCCGGTCCTTGGCTGCCGCCAACGCCTCGTGCAGTCGGCCCTTTTCGGTTTCGTGCACCACGGCTTCGATCAGCGCCCCGCGCTCGACGTCGTCCTGCGAGACGAGGCCGGAGAAGAGCTTCAGGAACGGCGCGTTGGTGCGCAGAATCCGGCCATTGCCATCGACGGAGGCGATCGCCATCGGCGTATTGTTGAAGAAGCGGGTAAAGCGCATTGCCGCGCTCGACGCCGATTGCTCGTTGTCCTCGCCGCCTTCGCGCGACATGACGATGGTGCGGCTTTCGCCGGGTGCCCCGTCGCGCGTCGAGGAGACCCGGTGGATCATGCGCACCGGCAGGCTCTGGCCGTTCAGCTTGCGCAGATCGAGGTCGAGCATCTTGGTTTTCTTCAGGCCAGGCTCCGCCTGCACGGCCTGAACCAGCGTCAGCCCCTCGCCGGCCACCAGGTCGCCGATGCTGATCGACCCCGGCTGGAACTTGGTCAGGTCGATGCCGAGCCAATCGGCGAGCGTGGCATTAATGTAGAAGATCTCGCCCTTGCGCCCGGCAGAGAAGAAGCCGGCCGGCGCGTGGTCGAGATAGTCGATCGCGTTCTGCAGTTCCTTGAAGAAGCGCTCCTGGTCGTCGCGCTCCGCCGTAATGTCGGCAATCTGCCAGAGATAAAGCGGATTGCGCTCGCTGTCTTCGAGCGGCAGCACCCGCGCCTTCAGCCGGAACCAATGGGCGCCGGAGCCGCTGGAGGTGCTGGTCGCGAGCGGCTTCAGCAGGCGGAATTCCTCATGCCCCTGCTTGCCCTCGTGTAGACCGTTCGTCAGCCGATAGATCGCTTCCGTCGCCTCGCGATTGCGCGATAGGATGGTTTCCAGCGACTGGATGCCGGCGGCGCTCTTGGCACCCGTCAGCGCGCCATAGGCGGCGTTGGCGTAGATGATCCGGCCCTTGCGGTCGGTGACGATCGTGCCGTCCTCATGGGCATCGAGAAAGGCGCGCGCCAGTTCGTCCGGGCGCGACTGCGGCATGACCTCGATGAAGCCGATGACGGAGGAGACGAGGAAGAAGATGCCGACCATGGCAAGAACGCCGAGGATGCCGAGAACGATCTCGTTTTCCATCTCGTTCTTGAAGATCACGAAGGCGATGGCTGACACGGTGAGGACGATCGCGAGCAGAACGATCCGCAGCACGGTGCCTGGCCTGACGCCACGGTCAACAACCGGCATCTGGTAGTCGCCTGACTGCCGCAATTTCGTCATCGGATCCTCTTATGCGGCCGGCACCGCGCGCGCGGGCCGGCACTTCCGGCCGGTATCCGCGTAATCCGCCGGGCGAAATCGGTCATTCCCGATAGGCCCTCGATCATTCGGACAAGAATCATCTTTAACAATCAGAGATAACAGCAAAAAGCACCTCTGCGGAAGCATTGCAGCCAATTCACAGGGAATGTCGGCGAAGTCCTTGTCCGGGCCCGAAAAAAGCCGTCAAATACTGGCACTCGAAAGGCAGAAGGAGTTCAGCCTATGATGGAAACGATCATCGCAGACAATGGCAGCCGGTTCGTCATCGCCGCCGCAGCCGTCGCGATCGGACTTCTCTGCCTCGTGGCCGTGCTCTGGATCATGCGCAATCGCCCCTCCTCGCCCTTCATTCGCGGCGGCAAGAACCGCCAGCCGCGCCTTGCCGTGCTCGATGCCGCTGCCGTCGACACCCGTCGCCGCCTGGTGCTCGTGCGCCGCGATGATGTCGAGCATCTGATCATGATCGGCGGCCCGACGGATATCGTCATCGAGAGCCGGATCGGTGCGCCCGAGGAGCGTGCGGCCGTCGCGGAGCGCAAGGTAGCGGAACCGCTGGCAGTGGACAGCCGGCCGGCAACGCGAGAGCTTCCGCAACAAGCCGCACCTTCGTTTGAAGCTGAAACCGTCGCCGCCGTAACGCCGGTCCGCCCCGTTGCCCAACCGGGGGAACAACCGGTCACCCGTATCGAGCCGGCCGCGCCGCCGCGCGTTGTCGTGGAGCAGCGCCCGGTCGCCGCACCCGTCCTTGCGGCCGAACAACGTCCGCCTGTCCGTCCGTCCGTGCAGCAGGCTCCGGAAATCCCGGCTGTCACGGCCGCTTCGGCGCCCCAGTCGAACTTCGAAATCGCCATAAACAGGTCCGCACCGGCGGTCCAGCAAGTCCAGGCGCAGCCAATCCCCGTACAACCCGTGCAGTTGCAGCGCCCGGCCCCCACCATCCAGCAGCCCCAGCCGGCGCCGGCCACTGCCCTCACGGATTTCGAGCGCCTGCTCGATGCGGAGATCAGCGGCGACCTGCAGCGTCTTGGCCCGGCCACGGTACCGAACCCAGGCACCGTTGCCTCCACGAACATGGTGGCACCGGAGAGCCGCTCCCTGGCGCCATCCGGCCGTCAGGAGCCGACGCTTGGCGCCCCCGGCGCCGAAGGCGGCCGCAAGGAGCCGACCATCGAAGAAGAAATGAACCGTATGCTGGCCGATATCTCCGCCGGCCGGAAGCCATAGCTTCCCCTCGCGGGTGACGCCGCTGGGCATCGCGAAGCGGTCCACCCTTGGTAAGCAATCGGTCCAAAAGAAAAAGGCGCGGTTTGAGCCGCGCCTTTTTTCAGACAGTTCCGATAGTCGGATATCCTATTCGTCCCGGTAGACCTTTTCCCGACGCTCGTGACGCTCTTGCGCCTCGATCGACAGGGTTGCGATTGGCCGTGCGTCCAGCCGCTTCAGGCCGATTGGCTCACCGGTCTCTTCGCAGTAGCCGTAGGTGCCTTCATCGAGCCGTTGCAGCGCCGCGTCGATCTTGGAGATCAGCTTGCGCTGACGGTCCCGGGCTCTGAGCTCAATTGCCCGATCCGTTTCGGAAGAAGCCCTGTCTGCGAGATCGGGATGATTGGCGCTCTCCTCTGCCAAGTGATCCAGTGTCTCGCGTGCCTCACGAAGGATGTCATTTTTCCAAGCATTCAACTTGGCCCGGAAATACGCCCGGTGGTTGGCATTCATGAATTCATCGTCCTCGGACAGGACGAAGGTACTAAGATCGATCTTCTCACTCAACGCGATTCTCCTGAAGAACATCTCATTGCGGCGCTGTATAGACCTATGGAAGCCTCGATTCAAGCCTCGGAACAGGCACTCAACCGTATTTTAATATTGCTCGCGATTCAGGCTAACTGACGAATATTTCATCAAAATTACACATTGGAACTTGAATTCCTGCTTGTACGTACCGCTGCGTCCGGCCGTCCTCGCTGAAAAGTGAGACTGATGTGTTTGCGTCATTGGATCGCCTGATCGCGACCGCGGCAAAGCGCAGCAGCTTGCCGATCCCCGGAAAAAAGCAGCCGGCAGCTTGATCTTTGCGGTTCCCGAGGGAAAAGGTGGAGGTCTGCCGGGCGACGCGCAAGCTGTGCCCGGACAACACCATTCGACCCTGCCGCCACAAGCGACAGGCAGCCACCGGAAACCGCTCGATGCAAGACAGCGCCCCCAAGGCCCTTCGCCTTTACCTTCTGCGGCACGCGCGTTCCGGCTGGGCGTTGCCCGGGCAACGCGACTTCGACCGGGCGCTGGACGAGGTCGGTTATGTCGATGCGGAACGGCTCGCGCAGATGGCTGTCGACCGCGGCATCCGCCCCGAGCGCATCCTCTGTTCCACCGCCGTGCGCTGCCGCGAAACCGCCGAACCGTTCTTTCGCACCGTCAGCGAAAGTCTCGATATTCGTTACATCGATGCACTCTATTCGGGACCGGCAACGGTCTACTTCGACCTCATCGACGCCCATCGGCATCTGAATTCGCTGATGCTGGTCGGGCACAACCCGATGATCGAGCAATTGCTTCACCGGCTGGTCGGAGACGACGCCGCGCGTGAGGCGTTTGCCTACGGTTATCCGCCGGCGGGGCTTTCGATCCTCGACCTGCCCGCCGTCGCGCCGAAAGATGGCGCAGCGGTCGCGACATTGGTCTCGATCCTGCTGCCCAACCAATAGAAGAATTGCCGGGTCCTCGTTGCGACCGGGGAAATATTGCCTATATCGCGGTGGCTGCCTGCGTGCGACAGTTCTGCCGGACGACGCCAGCAGAACGCCCCACGGAACTACGCCGCAAGAAAGAGCAAGATTTGGCGCCCAACCTGACCAGCTTCAAAGACGACGCCCTGATTGCGCTCGACAATCTGACCGACCGAGCTTCCGGCCTCGTCAATCCCTCCATCCGCCTCGGTGTCACCGGCCTGTCGCGCTCCGGCAAGACGGTTTTCATCTCGTCGCTGGTGCACAATCTCCTGAACGGCGGACGCCTGCCGGTGTTCGAGCCGGTGCGTTCCGGGCGGGTCTCGAAGGTCAGGCTTCAACCGCAGCCGGACGATGCCGTACCGCGCTTCCAATACGAGGACCACATCGCTGCCCTGGTGCGCGATCGCATCTGGCCGGATTCGACCCGCGCCATTTCGCAACTGCGCATCACGATCGACTATGAGAGTGCCAGCGGCTGGAACCGGCTGTTCTCTCCCGGCCGCCTGTCGCTCGATATCGTCGATTACCCCGGTGAGTGGTTGCTCGATCTGCCCCTGCTGGCACAGGATTTCCGCGCGTTCAGCAACAACGCCGTGGCACGCGCCCATGCCGCCAGCCGGAGCACCTTTTCGGCGGAGTGGCTGACGCTGGCCGCTTCGGCCGGACCGACGGCCGTTGCCGACGAGGCGAGCGCCCGCAGGCTTGCCGAAAGTTTCACGGGCTATCTGAGGGCCTGCAAGGCGGACGAACGCTCTCCTTCGACCCTCCCGCCTGGCCGCTTCCTGATGCCGGGCGATCTCGAGGGGTCACCGGCACTCACCTTCTCGCCGCTTCCCGATCTCCCGGATGGCCGCGCACCGAAAGGTTCGCTCTGGGCGATGATGGAGCGGCGCTACGAGGCCTACAAGAAGCATGTGGTGAGCCCGTTCTTTCGCGAACACTTCGCACGGCTCGACCGCCAGATCGTACTGGTCGATGCGCTTCAGGCGATCAACAACGGTCCGGAAGCGCTGCTCGATCTCGAGCAGGCGCTTGCCGACGTGCTCGCCTGCTTCCGCCCGGGAACCAACAGCTGGCTCTCCTCCTTCCTGACACGCCGGATCGACAAGGTGCTGATCGCCGCGACGAAGGCGGATCATCTGCATCACGAAAGCCACGACCGGTTGGAGCGCATCGCCGCGCGCCTGGTCGATCGCGCCGCGCAGAGCATCGGCATGAGCGGCGCCGGCCTCGAGGTCATGGCGCTTGCATCCGTCAGGGCGACCCGCGAAGCGACCGTCAACCACGACGGCCATGCGCTGCCGGTGATCGTCGGCACCCCGATCGCCGGCGAGGAGATCAACGGCGAAATCTTTGACGGCGAGAAGAAAACCGCAATATTTCCCGGTGACTTGCCGGAAGATCCTGAAGTGCTCTTCAAGGCGATCGAGATGCAGTCGGGCGGAACGACCTTCGTCGAAAGCGCCCACCCTCGGCCAGAGCTCAGCTTCGTCCGCTTCCGCCCGCCGCATCTCGAAGAAACCGGCGGCGGCTTAAAACTGTCGGTACCGCATATCCGTCTCGACCGAGCCATGCAATTTCTGTTCGGAGACCGGCTCGCATGAGTGACGATAGTAACGGCCGCAGCCGCCGACCCGGCGCCTTTTCGGTTGGAGAGGAGAAGCCTGTCCAGGCCGCCCCACAGTCGCGCGTCCCGCGTTCGCCCGCGAGCTTCGATGACAATGTGGTGCTGACGCCGGATGCGGAAGATCCGTTCCGCGAGACCACGCTGGCGGTCGAGGCGCTCGCGTTGCCGGAAGCAAGCCCGCGCAAGCGTCGCCTGTCGGTCGGCAAGATCGCGATCGGCGCTCTCGGCATCATTCTCTCGCTGGCCGCCGGCCTTTGGGTCGACCGCCTGCTGCGCGATCTCTTCACCCGCGCCGATTGGCTCGGTTACACCGCCCTTGCCGTCGTCGCGATCGGACTGCTGGCGCTGCTGATCGTCGTTGCCCGCGAGCTCTCCGGGATGATGCAGCTTACCGCCATCCAGAAGCTGAAATCGGAAACGGAGGCTGCAGCGACCTCGGGCAACACCAAGCGCGCGCGGTCGGCGCAGACGAAGCTAGTCCATCTGCTGGCCAGCAATCCACGAACGGCACGCGGCCGCACGCGGCTGAAGGAAACCGAGGGCGAGATCATCGATGGGCCGCATCTGATCGAACTCACCGAACGCGAACTCCTGAGCCCGCTCGACCGCGAGGCCCGCCGCCTCATTCTTGCCGCCTCGAAGCGCGTATCGATCGTCACAGCCGTCAGCCCGCGTGCCTTGGTCGACCTCGGCTATGTGCTTTACGAATCCGCTCGCCTGATCCGCGCCATGGCCGAACTCTACGGCGGCCGCCCCGGCACGCTCGGTCTGCTGCGGCTCATGCGCGACGTCATCGCCCACCTTGCCGTCACCGGCTCGATCGCCGCCGGCGACAGCCTCATCCAGCAGGTGCTTGGCCACGGCCTCGCCTCGAAGCTCTCGGCGCGTCTTGGCGAAGGCGTGATCAACGGCCTGATGACAGCGCGCATCGGCATCGCGGCCATGGACCTTTGCCGTCCGATGCCGTTCCGCGCCTTGAAACGCCCGGGTATCGGCGATTTTCTGGCCGACTTAAGTCCGGGTGCCGGGCGCGCCGGCAGCGAAGGCGGCGAGAAATAGGGCATGTTCGGTTGACACTGGAGCATCCCGCTTTCAAGTCGAATCACGTGAAAGCGGAAAGATGCTCCAGAAACAAAGTGCCAGGGCGACCTTAGTGCGTTCATCTGAACGCGCGGCGCTCTAGATACCGGCATACCAGTCGTAGCCGAGATCTTCCCAATAGCCGCCGCGTCCTCCGCCAATCGTCGAGAGATCGGAGACGACTTCGATCGCCCGGATGTACTTCGCCATCTTGTAGCCGAGCTGGCGCTCGATGCGCACGCGCAACGGCGCGCCGTTGGCGACCGGCAGCGCAGAGCCGTTCAGGCCATAGGCCAGGATCGTCTGCGGATGGCGGGCGTCGATCATGTCGATCGATTCATAGTAGGCTGCCGAGCCCGCAAGCCCGAGCGACATGCTGTCGAAGCAATGGAAGACAACGTAACGTGCGTCGCTCTTCACGCCTGCCTCATCCAGCACGCGGGCCAGCGGCACGCCCGTCCACTTGGCGACGCAACTCCAACCTTCGACGCAGTCATGCCGTGTGATCTGCGTGCGTGACGGCATGTTGCGGAGTTCGTCGAGCGTCAGTTGCATCGGTCGCTCCACTAGCCCCGAGACATTGAGCCGATAGGCAGCAAACTCCGCGTCCTTCAGCGCGAGATAAGCCGGGTCGGTCGGGTCCGTCGAGCCGTTCGGCCGCTGCCCCTGACGGATCTCGCTTTCCGAGAACTCCGGTGCGAGCCGATCCACGGGGATCAAAAGTCGCTGCAACCGGTAGGTCAGTGTGTTGGCCGATGCGAGAAAGCCACGCACCGGATCGTCGCCCGCAAGCAACCCATCGAGCATATCGCAGCCGGCAAGCGGAACGGTGGATGCAGCCACCCCGGCGATGCCCATGAAACGACGGCGACTGACGAACAAGCGCGTCATCTCGCATTCCCTCCCTTGTGTCGATCGTCGAGACGGTAGCGGCCGGTAATCATCGACCGCATCTCGTTGATCGGCCCGGCGGCAAACACCATGAACAGGTGCACGACGAAGAACCCGACGAGAAGGAGCATAACGACGAAGTGGATCGTGCGGGCCGTCTGCCTCCCGCCGAAGAGGTCGAGCAGCCACGGCCAGGCAGCGTTCATGCCAGGTGACATCGTCAGGCCCGTCAGGATCATCAGCGGGAAAAACAACAGGAGAACAAGCGCGTAGGAGAGTTTCTGCAAGCTGTTGTAGCGCCCATCGTGGTCGAAGTGAAAGCGAATGTGCTCGGTCAAGGTGTGCGGCAACGCGCGGATATCGCCCCAGCCGGGAAGGATATCGCGCCTCAGGTGCCCATTGATCACGCTTGCCATGAACCAGATGGCGTAGACCGTCGCAAAGACCCAGGCGAAGAAGAAATGCACGACCCGTCCCGTAGCAAGGTCCTGGTAAGATGGCACAGTCAGCCAGGCGGGAAAGGCCCTGTAGGCGCGTACCTGCTTGGCCCCGCTGACGCCGAGGACGCCGGTGGTATCGAAGTTTCGCCCCAACACGGTCGTTATACCCCGGACCTCGCCATTCCGGTCGCGACTCGGCTGGATTGAAAAGACGCCGTTGTCGAAAGCGAAGCCGGATTGCTGGCCAATATAGAGCGCCGGATGCGCGTTGAAGATTTGCAGGCCGCTGAGCAGCAGCAAGAACAGGGCCACCGCCCACGCCCAATGGGTAAGACGCGTGACAAGTCGGTGCCGCCGGATCGTCAGTCTTGCCTGCGCGCGTGTCGTGATCGTCTGGGGATCATATTCCGTCGTGTTCATGGGAAATCTCCCGTTTCCCATGACTATACGTAGGGCGGTCGGGACAAGTTTCACGCGCGTCCGCTGCGCCCGCGAGAGCACTTCCGTCCGGTCAATCCGACACGCCGCAAACCCTGTGAGCAATCGCTCCAACGGCCACAAAGAAGCCGCAACATCAGGTGCCCGGAAACCGTCCGTTAACCATTTTCGCGCAAATGTGGCTTCCAGTTTCGGACGTTGACCCATCAAGGATCGTTTATGTTCTCGCGCCCCTCTTTGATCGCTCGCGGCACAGCCGCCATCGCGCTTGCGGCTACCGTCGGCGTTGCGACGCCAGCCCTTTCCGGCGCCAAGGACAAGGCCTTCTTCGAGAAGGTTGCCGGCCAGTGGAAAGGCCCGGGCGAGATCGTCGCCGGCAAATACAAGGGCACCAAGTTCACCTGCGATCTCTCCGGCGAACCGGTTGCCGGTGACGACACGGGCATTAAGCTCGACGGCTTCTGCCGCGTCGGCGTGTTCAAGCAGCCTATGTCGGCGGTGATCACCCGCAAGGGCAACAGCTACAGCGGCAAGTTCCTCGACGGCGCCGAAGGCAAGGGTCTCGATGTCGTTTCCGGCAATGTCGCCAAGGACAAGGTCGTCGTCGGCATCAACCGCAAGAAGCTGAACGGCGCCATGATCGCCCGCCTTCAGGACGATCAGACAATGAACATCACCATTTCGGTCAAGGTCGAGGAGACGATGGTGCCGGTCATCGGCGTCAGCCTCAACCGCCAGCTCGATGCGATTGCCGTCGGCTCGATCAAGTAACTCCAAAGCACAGTCAAACAATAAAGCCCCGGCAGTATTTGCCGGGGCTTTATCGTTTTAAAAAGGTCTCGTCGACTTGATGGGATCGGTCAGGTGTCTGCGCGCCACCAGGTCATATCGCCATCGGCAACCTCGATGCCTGCCACGTCCGCCCCACCCAACCAGTCGCCGACCGTGCGTCCGCGCACCGGCAAGTCGGCGGCGATGTCGGCAAGCGGCATCAGCACGAAACCCCGGTCCGTCATTCTCGGGTGCGGCAGTTCCAGCCGTGTTTCAGCCTGGGCCACCGCTTCATAGGTCAGAACGTCGATATCCAGCGTGCGCGGTCCCCAGCGCTCGTCACGCACCCGCTTCATCGAACGTTCGATGTCGAGACACGTATCGAGCAAAGCCTCGGGCTTCAAAGTCGTCCTGACCTGAGCGCAGGCGTTGAAGAACCAGGCCTGATCGGTCTTTCCCCACGGCGGTGTGCGATAAAGCCGCGACACGGCCTCGACGACGCAGTCGTCGCGCGCATCGAGAGCCCGCAGCGCCTCGGCCATGGCCCTGCGCGGATCGCCGAGGTTGCCGCCGAGGCCGAGTGTAGCGACCCGCCAGCCCGCCTCAGACGACATGCTCGACCGTCACTTCGACATAGTCGAGCACGCCGGGCACGGGCGCGTTCGGCTTGCGGATCGAGACCTTGGCGCGCTTGATCTGCGGAAACCGCACGCAGAGAGTCTTGGCGACTTCCAGCGCCAGCGCCTCGATCAGATAGCGGCGGCGCCCCGTGACGATGCGCTCGATCTCCTGAAAGGCAATACCGTAGTGGACGGTGTCTTCGATCGAATCATCGACGAGCGCCGTTCCCTGCTCGACTTCGAGCTCGGCATCCACAAAAAAGCGCTGCCCGAGGAGCTCTTCTTCGTCGAAGACGCCATGGCGCGCGAAGAAGGCACAGTTCTTGAGAGTGATTGTGTAAGTCGGGCTCATGCTTCTCCGTCCCGTCGGCTTTTCTGGGATCACGCTGATATTGGGTCAGGCCGACCTAATTCATCACGTGATCGATTCTGGTCAGTTGCAGTCGGATGCGGGAAAAGAGCCGCACGCGCTTTTCCTCATTCCGCCCTGGCCTTGAGCATAGCATCGGCCATGGCCAGCGCATCCCTGCTGTTTGCGACATCGTGTACGCGGAAAATCGAGGCGCCGGCAGCACGCAGCAGCGCGGTGGTCGCCGCCGTCGCCACATCCCTGTCGCCCGCCTCGCGGCCGCTCACCGCCCCAACGAAACGCTTCCGGGACGTTCCGACCAGGAACGGAAGCTCGAAACGGTGCAACTCGGCAAATCGCGCCATGAGTTCGAGGTTTTCATCCGTATCCTTGGCAAAGCCGAAGCCCGGATCCAAGACGATATGGTCGCTCGTGACACCAGCGGCTTCGGCAATTTCGAGGGACCGTTCGAGGAAATGGAACTGATCGTCGATCACGTCGGCGAGCTTTTGCCGGTCGCGGCCCGTATGCATGATGCAGAGCCCTGCTCCGGTATCCGCGGCAACGGTCGCGATATCCGGCTCGCGCTGCAGGCCGTGCACGTCATTGACGATGTGCGCGCCTGCCTCGACCGCCAGCCGAGCCGTCGAGGCCCTGTAGGTATCGACCGAGATCAACGCATCGGTGTCGCGGCTGAGCGCGGAGATCACCGGCAGGATGCGCGCCTGCTCCTCCTCGGCGCTCACTGTCGCCGCATCCGGCCGGGTCGATTCACCGCCGATATCGAGGATCAATGCGCCCTCCTCAAGGCACCGCACGCCCTGCGCTGCCGCTGCAACAGCATCGATGAAACGTCCGCCATCGGAAAAAGAATCCGGGGTAACATTGACGATCGCCATCAAAACGCCACGCGGCCCGAGTTCCAGGCTGCGCCCATGCGCCAGCTTCCAGCTAATTTTCTGAAATGGATTGTAAGTCATTTTCCCTCACGATCCGCATTCGGCCGAGAGCCCTCGATTTGCTGTTGCGCCGGTCGTGGCTATGCCCCAAGCTTGATCGAAGTTCAACTGAAGAGAACCACGCATTGATGTCCCGAGTACTCGTCCCGTTCAAAGCCGCCCTCCTCGCTCTCCTGGTCGCCGCCCCCTTGAGCGCTGCGTCGGGCGAAACCGTGATCAACAAGAGCTTTTCCTATTTCACGATCGGTGGACGGACTGCGGAGGAACTCGACAAGGCGCTTTCTGCCGGCGGCCCGATGATGAAATCCACCGGCGCGCGCCACCCGGGCGCCACCCGGATAAAGTTCGGCGGCTCCATCACCTACGTCAACCGTGGCGGCCGCTGCGCGGTCGGCTCGGCGCGCGTAACGCTCAGCACCCGCATCATTCTGCCGCGCTGGAAATACCGCCGTCAGGCCGGTCGTGACCTGGCTCTGGTCTGGGACACACTCTCGAGCGACATCAAGCGCCATGAGGAGCGGCACGCCGAAATTGCCCGCAACCACGCCCGCCGCATGGAAAAGATGTTCCTCGCCCTGAAGCCGGAAGCGGATTGCGAACGCATGCAGGCAAGCGTCGCGCGGGTCAGCATCACGGCAATCGAAGCGCACGACAAGGATCAGGCGCGCTTTGATCGCACCGAAGCCGCCAATTTCGACAAGCGCATGATCCGGCTTTTGCAATACCGGCTCGAAGCGCTGAAGAAAGTGCAACAATAGGTAGCGGCGCCCATACCCTGAAGAAGAGCCTGACTATAGTCGGGCTCGCCGCGATTTCAGCGGCAATACCCACAGTATTTTATTGGTGAAATATAACGATGGCTGGCTGCCGCCGACTCATCTATATTGAAACCATGGAGCGAGGGGCCGGGATAAAGACTAGCCTCCGCCGAATGAGCGGGTTAAGCGCGGCGCAGTAGTTTTGCGAAGAGCTTAAATGTTGCCGTTACTTTAGTTTAGGCGGCGTTGTTCAATATTAAAAAGAAGAAACTGAACAGCGAGGCCAACGTGGGTTCTCCTGGCGTGTCTTGGTGCTGCAGATGTCCCCTCCCTCATCTGTCAGCGATGCGCCCTCCTCGCCTCGCTTGTCCAACGACTGGCGAGGCGCTTTTTTTGTGCGTCAGCTACAAATTGGCAAGGCGCCGCAGTACGGCGCGGAGGGCTAAGACATGTCGCGCAAAACTGCGCAGCGGTTTTGCGCCAACGACATGAGAAAGCGCGAGGAGCGAAACAAAAAAGATCGCGGCGCGCTTTAGGCCTGACGCTCCGGCACATGCACGACGAGACCGTCGAGTGCGTCGCTCATCTTGATCTGACAGGAAAGCCGCGACGTCGGCCGGACATCGTAGGCAAAGTCCAGCATGTCTTCTTCCATGGCTTCCGGCGCGCCAACGACAGCCGACCAGGCGTCGTCGACATAGACATGACAGGTCGCACAGGCGCAGGCTCCGCCGCATTCGGCTTCGATGCCGGGAACCGAATTGCGAACGGCATTTTCCATGACCGTCGAGCCGTTTTCGACATCAAGTTCATGGCGCGCGCCATCAAAGGCAACGATCGTAAGTTTTGTCATGTCTCTTTCCGGAATGAACTGCTGGGACTGGCAAGGCGCAAAGCCTGTTCAGAACGCACGCCGCTCGGGCGCAAATTCAGTGGAAGTTCTTCCAACAAATCCGCCGGCCAGTCAACAACGGCAATCGCCGGGTGCCTCGCGCGCAGCAGGCGCGAGGCCGCTATCTTGAAATGTGGGACGCCGGGAGAGCGTTGGCCGTCTCCGGCGACGTCGGGCCGCGATTTAGCGGCTGAGCTTCAATATGAAGAGCTCGGCCTCCAGCACAGCGGCCGAAAGCGTGTCGGAGAGCGAGGCGTCTGCCGGGTCCTGCTCGATCGCGCCGGCAATGCTGGCAACATCGACGGCGCCGACTGCAAGTGCAGCGCCCTTCAGCCGATGGGCAGCCTGAGCGCGAAGCGTGCTCTCTCCCTCGACGATCTCTTTCATGACCTGGCGCGCCTGGCGCGCGAAGAGTTGCAGCACTTCTATTTCAAGTGCCTTGTCACCCATCGTCTGTGCCGCAAGGTGGGCGAAGTCGATCGGCTTCTTGCCGGTCGCTGCAGAGTTTCCCGGGGTGTCCGGAGCTTCGAAGGCAATCCTGAGGGCCGCCATGAGCCAAATTCCCTATTGTTTATTGCATGTTGGTCTTGTTTTCGGTGTCGCCATATTGCCCACACCTACACGCGCAAACTCAGATACACATCCTTTGCGGGTGCGGGCTGCTATCAGCTTAAATCGGGGCGCAATATGGGCAGGAATCTGGGGAAATGGTTAACGGCTGTTAAACCGTCTGATTTCCTTGTATTTTCTGGCTTTGGCACCGCTATCGCATTAAGATTTCATTAGGATTTTAATCAAGCCCGAGCGCTCATAATTGTAAGAACCCAGCTAATGTGTCACTACGATACGCTTAGGAACTTGCCTGCGTACGAAAATGGCAACCGTTCCGGTGGATAAGCTCAACTCGTGGTCCCTTTCGGCCACAAATGTGACTATCCGTCGAGGCAATGCAGTGTGTGATCAGTAGGGTATTGCGTAGATCCGATGCGCGTATCTTGCCGTCACAGCCCGCGAGGAAGGAGCCGGCCCGCCCGTTGTGCGCGATCGCTGGCAGCTTTGTCGCTGGCAAAAGGTAATGAGGCGTATCCCTATGGCGACGAAAAAGAGCAATGAGTCAATCGACGAGAAGGCCTTCCAGGCTTTGGAAGCGGCCCTGACGATCGATTTCGACGAGCTTAACTCGAGCCCGAACGACAAGACTTCCTTGGATGATCCGGAGGAAAATGTGTCTCAGCCCGGCAATCAGGCGCCCGCGCCCGATCAGAATAAAAGAGCAAAGTCTCAACCGGAGCCATCCCGCGCTGCGCGTGCTGCCGAAGCGGCCAAGACGCTCGCCCCGGAACCTGCGCCCAAATCCCCTTCCCTTTCCGCCGCCAACGACGATGGCCGCCGTTCGCCGGCTGCGATGCTGCGCGCACTCGACGTGCGCTCCAATCGCGCCGCGATCCGGGTTGCCGCGCTGGTGTCGATCATGTGGGCCATCGCCGGCCTCGGCATTGCCAACCTGCTCTATGGCCCGCAGATCTGGCAGATCCGCTCCCTGAGCGATCTGGCTGCGACGCCCGGCGCCATTGGCGTTGCAATCGGCATCCTGCTGCCGGTCATGCTTTTCTTCTCCTTCGCCATCATGATCGCCCGTGCGCAGGAACTGCGCAACGCCGCCCGCTCCATGGCTGAAGTGGCACTGCGCCTTGCCGAGCCCGAAACAGCCGCAGCCGATCGCGTCATGACTGTCGGTCAGGCCGTTCGCCGCGAAGTCTCGGCGATGAACGAGGGTATCGAGCGCACCATCGCACGCGCCACCGAACTCGAAACGCTTGTTCATTCCGAAGTCAACGCGCTCGAGCGCAGCTACAGCGAAAACGAACTGCGCGTCCGCACGCTGGTCCAGGAACTCGGCCTCGAGCGCGAAGCGATCATTGGTCATTCGGAGCGTATCCGCTCGGCCATATCTGGCGCCCACGGCAAGCTGAAGGATGACCTGGAACAGGCGAGCGACGACATCGCCTCGCGCATCGCGATTTCGGGCGAAGCCTTCGCCTCGCTGATCGACACGCGCGCCGCAGCCCTTAGCGAAAAGTCGGACACCGCCCTGCAGTCGATCGGCACCATGCTGTCATCCCGCACGGATGCGCTGCTTTCCGGCCTGACGGCGGCCGGCCTTGGCCTCAGCACCGAATTCGATACACGGTTCGACCAGTTGAGCGAGACGCTGACGAAGCGCGGCGACGACCTGCTCAGCCAGTTCGAGACGCGCGCCTCCTCGCTCGACGCCAGCACCGAAAGGCTGAACGCGGCATTGAACGACCGCGCACGCCAGCTCAACGAGACGCTGATCGCCCGCACGCGTGACCTGAATGAAAGTCTCAGCGTCGGCCAGCAGGCGATCACCGGCGGCCTCGATCATGTCCTCGCCTCGCTCAACGCCACGCTCGACGAGAAAGGCGCAAGCTTCCGTCAGAGCCTGCGTTCCAGCGCCGACGATGCGATCATGGATCTTGACCTGCGCGGCGGCTTCTTCGAAGAAAAGCTGCAGACCACCGTCGGCCAGCTCGCGACCGCCTTCGACGAGCGCTTCCACGAGTTTGCCTCGGCCTTCGACAAGCGCGCAAGCATGCTCGACACCAAGCTCATGGAAAGCCTGCACCGCATCAACGAGACCGTCTCCGGCGGCTCGGAAGCGATCGGCGGCGCGCTCGACAGCAGCATCGAGAAGATCGGCTCCGCCCTCTCCGACCAGTCGTTGACGCTGGCCGCGACGCTCGGCGCGACCCAGGACTTCATCGAGGAAACGATCACCAGCCGGACCTCGGAGCTCGGCAACCTGGTCGGCGATGCGCACAGCCGCATCGACAGCGTTCTTTCCGAGAAGACCAGCGGCCTCATGGGCGCCCTCTCCCAGGCGCAGGAGCGCATCGAAAACGGCTTCGGCCAGCGCGCCGACGCGCTTGCAAGCGCGCTCACCACCAGCGAACAGCGCCTGACCGAGGGGCTCGACACCCGCACCGCCGCCTTCGTTGACGGCCTGCACGCCGCCCATGCCCGCATCGAACAGACGCTCAGCGGCTCGACCGACGAAATCACCAGCGCGATCGCTGCCAGCCAGCACCGCCTGGACAACACGCTCTCCGAGCGCACGCTCACCCTTTCGACCATTCTGTCCATGGGCGCGGACTCGATCGACAACGCCGTCAGCGGCACGGCCGACCGGCTGGAGCGCGTTCTGTCCGAGCGTGGCGAAGCGATCTCCGAAGCGCTCACGACCCAGACGTCGGCCCTCGATGGCGTCCTCGCCGAACGCGCCGCCGCCATTACCTCGACGATGTCGTCGCGCGCCAATGAAATGGCCAACACGCTGAGCCGTCACGCCGAAGACGTGGCCGACAGCCTGACGTTCCGCGCAACGGCCGTCGCCGAAACCATGACCGACCGCGTCGGCGATATCGAGCAGAAGCTCTCCGAGAGCGTCAGCTCGATCGCAGAAAACCTCGGCGGCCGCGTCAGCCTGATCTCCGATACCCTCACCCAGACGAGCGCCCGCATCGCCGAGGATCTCAGTGGCCGCGTCGGCAAGATTTCCGACACGCTGACCGAGACCAGCGCTCACATCGCCGATGCCCTGACCGCACGCACGACCGAGGCGACCGCCTCGCTCGCCGGCAAGGCAGCCGAAATCGAGCAGACGCTGAGCGGCCGCGCCGAGCATCTGCGCGATACGCTGTCGTCAACGCACGAACAGATCCGCGCCACGCTCGACGACCGGATCAATGCGATCAATCTCGCTGTCGGCCAGGGTCGCGATCAGCTCGAAGGCATGCTGGCCGATCAGTCGACCGCTATCGCCACCACGCTCGCCACCAGCGCCAGCATGCTGGAAATGTCGCTGGAAGAGCGCCAGTCCGCGCTTGCCGGCGTCATCGACCGCAGCGGCGAAACGCTCGACACGCGCATGCGTTCGACGACGGGGCACATCGCAGACCGGCTGGCCGAGACCGCCAACCAGATCAGCCTCGCGGCCGACAGCCTCACCAACCGCGTCGACATGTCGATCAACGGCATCAACGACCGCCTCGACGATACCGGCCTGCGCATCGAGACGAGCCTTGGCTCCCTTGAGGAGCGCATGCGCGAAAGCGCGGGCAACATCGGCTCGATCGTCGATGAAACGGGCATGCATATCGAAACCCGCGTCGGTGTGCTCGAAGATCGCATTCGCAACACCGTCGGCAATGTCGGCACGGTCGTCGACGACACCGGCGCCCGCATCGAAAGCAACCTCGGCGCGCTTGAAAACCGCATCCGTGGCAGCGTTGCCAATGTCGGCTCCGTCGTCGACGATGCCGCTGCCCGTGTCGAAGGCGGCCTCAGTGCGCTGGAAGATCGGATCCGCGGCAGCGTCACCAGCGTCGGTTCGGTTGTCGGCGATACCGGCACCCTCATCGAAAACAGCCTCGGCGCCCTGCAGGACCGCATCCGCGGCAGCGTCAACGACGTCAACGCCCTGGTCGACGATACCGGCCTCCGCCTGGAAGTCAGCCTCAGCTCGCTTGAAGAACGCGTCCGTGACAGCGTCGGCAGCGTCAACGAGGTCGTCGACGGCGCCGGCCAGCGCATCGCCGACAGCCTCGGCGACCGGGCGGGCGACATCGATCGCATGAGCGAGACGGCGGCAAGCCGGATCTCCGGCGCCATCGAGGCTGGTGCGGAACGCATCGCTGAACGTCTCGGCACCATGGATCGTGCCCTCAACATCGGCCTTGAAAACGTCAACCGGACAATCGAAGGCAAGGCCGCCGTTCTCGTCAGCAGCCTGCGTGGTGCGGTCAGCGAAGCGACGCAGGATCTGGACGCGGAAGCCTCCCGCCTCGAAGGCAAGACCACCGATCTCGTCAGCAATCTGCGCAGCGCAGTCGGCGACGTGGCTCAGGAGTTCGATGCAGAGACCGTCCGCATCGAGGACAAGGCTTCCGGCCTCGTCACAACGCTTCGCGGCGCAGTCGGCAACGTGGCCAAGGAGTTCGATGCAGAAGCCGTCCGCATCGAGGACCAGGCCGCCGGCCTCGTCACCACGCTTCGCGGCGCTGTCGGCAACGTGGCCCAGGCGTTCGATGCAGAAACCGTTCGCATCGAGGACCAGGCTGCCGGCCTCGTCACCACACTTCGCGGCGTTGTCGGCGATGTCGCTCAGGAACTCGGCGCAGAAGCCATCCGCATTGAGGACAAGGCTGCTGGCCTCGCCACCACCCTTCGTGGCGCCGTCAGCGACGTTGCCCGGGAGATCGACGCGGAAGCGGCACGCTCGGCCGAACTCCTCTCCAGGGCCGGCGACGACTTCGCTTCGGCGCTCGCGGCCCGTCAGGCCGAGTTCGCCAACACGATCGACCAGACGGCAGCGGCAACCGCCGCCCGCCATGCGGACCTTGCCAATACGATCGAGCAGAAGGCTGCTGCCAGCGCAGCGCGTCACGCCGATCTTGCCCGGTCGATCGCCGACGCAGCCGATACGGCGACGGCACGGCTTGCTGCCACGCACAGCCAGATCGCCAGCCACGCCGACAACATCCACCAAGGCCTTGCCAACACCGAGAAGGCACTGGAAGCGCGCGGCGAAGCGATCCGCAACACGCTCGACGACCGCACCCGCGAGCTCAACTCGATGCTCGCCGGCCGCTCGCTGGAGCTGTCGCGCCTGATCGACGAACAGGCCCGCCCGGTCATCGACCAATATGCGGCAACCGGCCGCGAGGCCGCCGAACGCATCGCCGCCGTGACCCAGGAAAGCGCCGATCGCCTGCGCGCGGAAAATGCAGCCCTGGTCAACGCCATTGCCGAGCGCACGGGTGAAACGCTGAACGCGATCTCGCACCGCGCCGAGGAAACGGCGAAGGCGATGAAGATGGTCGAGAACCGTCTGCAGTCGACCGCCATGGGCCTGATCGACCAGCTCGCCAACAACAACGCTGCGATCGCCACGGTCATCGACCAGGCAAGCAACAACCTCGGCGAAATGGACCAGCGTCTGGAATCGACGATAGCCCGCGTGTCGGAATCGACCCGTCAGGCCTCCGACATGCTCTCGACCTCGACCCGCCTCATCGAAGGCAAGGTCGACAAGCTGTCCGACATTTCCGCCTCCACCCTGTCGAAGATCGGCGGCATCGTCGGCCGCTTCGAGGACCATTCGAAGGTGCTCGGCCAGGCGTCCGACCTGCTCGGCGCCGCCCAGTCGAACCTCGTCAGCACGCTCGAAGAACGCCAGGATGCATTGCGCACCCTGTCGGTCGGGCTCGTTCAGCGCTCGGAAGAGATCGAACGGACGATGCGTGCGCTCGAAGGCTTCGTCGATGGCGCCTTCCAGCGGGCCGAAGAACGCTCGGGCCTTGTCGCCGGCAACCTGCGCAGCGGCATCCAGCAGTCCTTCTCGGATGTTGGCCGCCTGCTGACCAGCGCCGAACAGCGCGCAGCCGAAGCAGCCGAAGCGATGCGAAACACGCTGGCCCAGGCCGGCGACGAAGCAGGCGCCTCGGTCGAGCAGGTCTTCAGCCGAGCCGAGGAGCGCTCGCGCCAGATCGCCGACACGCTCCGCTCCGGCGTCGAGACCTCGTTTGCCGACGTCAACAAGACGCTCTCCTCGGTCGAGGGCCGTGCGCTCGGCGCCTCCGAAGCGCTGCGCCAGGCGATCGCCAAGGTCGGCGAAGATGCCGGTGCATCGATCGAAGGCGCATTTGCCAACGCCGAGGAACGCTCCAAGGAAGTCGCCTCGCGTCTGCGCGGCAGCGTCGCAGCCTCGGTGTCCGACATCGAGCGCATGCTCGCCGAAAGCGGCAAGAAGTCTGACGGCGTCGCAGGGCAACTGCGCGACGCGGTTCGCGTTGCGATCGACGAGGCTATCGGCCGCTTCAGCGGTGCGACCGACGAAATCCGTCGCTCTGCCGGCGAGATCCGCAAGGAACTCGATATGACCCGCGAAGAACTGAAGCGCGGTGCCTTTGACCTGCCGGAAGAGGCCAAGGAAAATGCGGCGGTCATGCGTCGCGCCGTCGGCGAACAGATCAAGGCGCTGCAGGAACTGTCCGACATCATCGGCAAGTCCTCGACGCAGCTCGAGGTCGCCCAGCCGCTGCGTCAGCAGCCTGCCGCCGCTCCGGTCGCTCGTCCGGTGCAGCAGCAGCCGGCGCCGCAGCCGGTCATCCAGCCCCAGCCTGTTGCCCAGCAGCCTGTTGCCCAGCAGCCCGTAGTCCAGCAGCCCGTGGTGCAGCAGCCAGCCGAGCAGACGCGCCGGCAGGAACCGGCCCCGGCGCTGCGCGGCAGCCTCGGCATCGAACAGCCGGCCGTTCGCCAGCCCGCTCCGTCGCAGGCGGTGACCAGCGAGGTTGCAGAAGGTGGTGGCTGGATGCGCGATCTGCTGCGTGCGGCATCGCGCGAAGAGGCCCCCTCGCCGGCGCCACAGCGCCCGGCCGAAGCACAGCCTGCGGCGCGCACCGGCGACAGCCGCAACCCGCGCCACGTCGTCGAGTCGCTGAACTCGCTCTCGGTCGACATCGCCCGCGCCATCGATCACGATGCCTCGGTCGAACTGTGGCGCCGTTACCAGCGCGGCGAGCGCGACGTCTTCACCCGTCGCCTCTATACGCTGAAGGGCCAGCAGACCTTCGACGAGATCAAGCGCAAGTATGATCGCGAACCGGAGTTCCGCACCGCCGTCGACCGCTACATCGCCGACTTCGAGAAGCTGCTCGCCGATGTTGCCCGCAACGATCCGGACAAGCGCATCACCCAGACCTATCTGACGTCGGATACCGGCAAGGTCTACACGATGCTCGCCCACGCCGCCGGCCGCTTCAGCTAAGCGGCGCTGGCATATGATAAAGAAACGGCCCCGTCGCAAGACGGGGCCGTTTTCGCTTATGCAAACCCGCCAAGACCAACCGGGACCGGTAGCAGGGGCAGTGCTACCTTCGTGCATGGGCTCGGCCGTCACGCCGACCGCCATTACTACCGCTCAAAAAGCAGGCGTCCTCCGTTATAATGTATTGGAAGCAGCGCGGCCCATCCGGCAGCGTCTCTCCGTTTTCAGATCAGGAGGCGGACATGAAACCACGGTTGAAAGTCCTTACGCTCGCGGTAAACGATCTCGAAAAGTCTCTGGCCTTCTATCGCGACGGCATGGAGCTGCCGACGAAAGGAATTATCGGCCAGGAGTTCGAAGACGGCGCAGTGGTCTTCTTCCATATGGGCGACGACCTGATACTGGCGCTCTATCCCGCGCCGTCACTTGCCAAAGATGCAAAAATAACCGCGACGCAGACGCGGCTCGGCGCAGTGTCGATCGGGCACATCGTCAAATCAAAGGAGGAGGTCGATGTGGTCATGAAACAGGCCGAAGACGCCGGCGCGACCATCACCGATCGCCCACACGACCGCTTCTGGGGCGGCTATTCCGGCTACTTCCAGGATCCCGACGGCCACCTTTGGGAGATCGCCTGGAACCCGCAATGGACTGTCGCGGATTGAAAGGCTCGGGTGGCGCCCGCTACGATCAACAAAGCGGCCGGCGGTGTTAGAAAACACAACGGCCCGTCGCAAGACGGGGGCGTTTTCATTTGCGCGATCATCACGAAGCAAACCTGCTGGTAGCTTCCGCTGCCACGTTCCTTCGAAGATGCCCTTGTGGAGGGGCGATCCTCAGTCGCGGGGTCGTCGCGGCTTGTGTCGGCTTAGTTGAAAAGGCTTGAAACGCTTTGCTCTCTCGCCGTGCGAGCTAGCGCTTCGCCTATCAACGGCGCGATGGTGATGCGTCTGATGTTGGGGGTCTCACGTTGCGCTTCGGTTTCGTGAATGGAGTCGATTCCTTGAGCTGGCTGGCACCAATGCGTTCGCAGGCACCTTCGGAAAGAACGCCATGGGTGATATAGGCCGAAACGTCCTTGGCGCCAGACATCAACAACGCTTCAGCCGCGTTGATCAACGTGCCGCCGCTATCTACGATGTCGTCGACCAGAAGACATCTCTTCCCGGAAACATCGCCAATAATGTTCATCACTTCGGACACGCCAGCACGGGGTCGCCGTTTGTCGACGATCGCAAGATCGGTACCAATGCGCTTGGCGATGGCACGAGCGCGCGCCACGCCGCCCACATCAGGCGAAACGACCATTAAGTTCTCGATGTCGTAGTGCTGCTCAATGTCACGGGTCATCACGGGTGCTGAATAAGGATTATCGGTGGGGATATCGAAAAACCCCTGTATCTGGTCAGTGTGGAGATCGACCGTTATCACGCGGTTGACGCCTGCAGCGGCGATCATGTTGGCTACCAACTTCGCCGAGATCGGCGTGCGGCCAGTGGCGCGGCGATCCTGACGGGCATAGCCGAAGTAAGGGATAACGGCGGTGATACGGCGAGCGGATGAGCGGCGCAGTGTATCGGCCAGGAGAAGCAACTCCATAAGATTGCCGTCGGCGGGGGCGCTTGTCGACTGGAGAACATAGACGTCCTCCCCGCGTACATTTTCATGAAGTTGAACGTGGATTTCCTGGTC
Source organism: Ensifer sp. Root278 (assembly GCF_001429285.1). Classification (GTDB taxonomy): domain Bacteria; phylum Pseudomonadota; class Alphaproteobacteria; order Rhizobiales; family Rhizobiaceae; genus Ensifer. The sequence continues at coordinate 103,007 of NZ_LMJJ01000004.1, read as the reverse complement.
GGCGAAGCGCTTGACCGTACAATCTGTGAGGGAAAGATCTAAGTGGTTGGCAATGGCTTCGGCAAGGGCGCGGTTGGAGTTACCGGTCACCAGCTTCATTAGCGCGATCCTGTTCAAGGAGCCTTCGGGAGCAGAAGTTTGAGCTTGGGCACATTTAGAGACTTGTGCGCGAAATCACAACCAAGCGCTGTGCATTCTTGCGAGATGATCGGCCTCCGTTGGACCGCGGCCTTGGCCGGCTTGCCGATTGCGGACGACGAACCTATTTACGCCGTCGTCTCCAAACCAGCCGGAGTCAATCCGCCAGCATAGAGCCCTGCAGGAGCTTGATCTCTCAACGCCAATAAACACAGCGCCGACAAAGACCATGCAACCGATTGAAATCTGCGCCTGGTGTCCCGAATGGCCAACTCAGTTCGCCGTCAAGGCAAAGCTCATCCGAAGCGTGTTGGACGCGCACGCTATGCGCATCGACCACATTGGCTCGACGGCGATCCGAGGTCTGGCGGCAAAGCCGATCATCGACATTCAAATTTCGGTGGCCGATCTGCAATCCGTCGAAGTCCTGAGGGAGAGGATGACGGCCATTGGATACGTGTGGCGACCATCGAATGCTGACCTGAGCAAGCGCTATTTCCGAGAGGCGCCAGGCAACGAGCGTACGCATGTTCATGTGCGCGGGCGCGGAAGCTGGAGCGAGCAATGGTCCTTGCTGTTCCGGGATTACATGCGTGCCCACGCCCATGAGCACGCGCCCTATGGAGAACTCAAGCGCGCCTTGGCGGCGCGATACCAGAATGATCGAGTGGCCTACACCGAGGCCAAGTCCGAACACCTCTGGACAATTATCCATCGTGCAGATCGCTGGGCGGCCCAAACCGGCTGGCAGCCGGGCCCGTCCGACGCTTGACCGCACGCGCCACAGCGAGCGCGAGCACTCTGCGGCCAGCGCCAGGTCGGCTGGCCCCCTGCAAGGCCTGCATCCCGCCGCGACCGGACTTCCAAAAGAAAAGGCCCCGGACGAACCGGGGCCTTTTCTTTGGATCTTAATCAGAGCCGGCTTAAGCCGGCCGACGATCAATGTTCCTTGTTGGCGTAGACCGACTTCTTCGTAAGGTAGACGAGGCCGGTGAAGATCAGTAGGAACACCATGACCATGAAGCCGGTGCGCTTGCGGTCTTCGAGGTGCGGCTCGGCCGCCCACATCAGGAACGACGCAACGTCCTTGGCGTACTGGTCGACCGTCTGCGGGGTGCCGTCGTCGTAGGTGACCTGGTCGTTCGAGATCGGCTGCGCCATTGCCAGAGCGGCAGCGTTCGCGAAGTACGGGTTGTAATGCGTGCCTTCGGCGACTTCGACGCCCTGCGGCGGCTCCTGGTAGCCGGTCAAAAGCGCATGGATGTAGTCCGGGCCGCCTTCCTGGTAGGGCCAGAACATGTCGAAGACGAACTGCGGGAAGCCGCGTTCGATACCGCGTGCCTTGGCGATCAGCGAGAAGTCCGGCGGAGCTGCACCGTTGTTCGATGCCGCAGCCGCTTCCTTGTTCGCGTAAGGCGACGGGAAGTGGTCGGACGGCAGAGCCTTGCGGGTGAACATCTCCCCATCGGCATTCGGGCCGTCCTGAACTTCGTAGTTGGCCGCAAACGCCTTCACCTGTGCTTCCGAATAGCCGAGGCCCTCGAGCGTACGGAAGGGCACCAGGTTCATCGAATGGCAGGCCGAACAGACTTCGGCGTAGACCTTCAGGCCGCGCTGAAGCTGGCCCTTGTCATAGTGGCCGAAGGGGCCGGCAAAGCTCCATTCCTGCTGTTCCGGCTTGTGGATCGGATAGTGAGGCGTACCGCCGCCGTGCTCCTCGCCGCCCTTCGCCTCTTCGGCGATAGCTGCACCGAGACCGAGACCAGCGACGACAGCGAGTGACAGAATGCCTGTAACAAGCTTTTTCATTGTTGTGGGTTCCTTATCAATCGCTGTTCTGATCAGGCGCGCGCGGCGGCCGGCTGCGCCTTGGCATTCTGCTTTTCCAGCACCGCTTCGGTGATGGAGTTCGGAATGCGCTTCGGCGTTTCGATCAGACCGAGAACCGGCATGACGACGAAGAAGAAGCCGAAGTAGTAGAGCGTGCCGATCTGCGACATCACGACGTAGAGGCCTTCTGCAGGGCGCGAGCCGAGCCAGCCGAGCATGATGGCGTTGACGACGAAGATCCAGAAGAACAGCTTGTACCACGGACGGTAGACGGCCGAACGGACCTTGGACGTATCGAGCCAGGGCAGGAAGAACAGGACGATGATCGAGCCGAACATCACCAGAACGCCGCCGAGCTTGGAGTCGATCGGGCCGATGTTGAAGGTGATGGCGCGCAGCATCGCGTAGAACGGCAGGTAGTACCATTCCGGAACGATGTGAGCGGGCGTCTTCAGCGCGTCAGCCGGGATGTAGTTGTCCGGGTGGCCGAGGAAGTTCGGCATGTAGAAGACGAACCAGGCATAGACGAGCAGGAAAACGGAGACGCCGAGCGCATCCTTCAGCGTCGCATAGGGCGTGAAGGCAACGGTATCGGTCTTGGACTTCACTTCAACGCCGGTCGGGTTGGTCTGGCCGACGACGTGCAGCGCCCAGATGTGCAGCACGACAACGCCGGCGATCATGAAGGGCAGCAGGTAGTGCAGCGAGAAGAAGCGGTTCAGCGTCGGCTGGTCAACGGCAAAGCCGCCAAGCAGGAACTGCTGGATCCACTCACCCACCAGCGGGAAGGCGGTGAAGAAGCCGGTGATAACGGTCGCGCCCCAGAAGGACATCTGACCCCAGGGCAGAACGTAGCCCATGAAGCCGGTCGCCATCATCAGCAGGTAGATGACCACGCCGAGGATCCAGAGGATTTCGCGCGGAGCCTTGTAGGAACCGTAGTAGAGACCACGGGCGATGTGCAGGTAAACGGCGATGAAGAAGAAGGATGCGCCGTTGGCGTGCATGTAGCGCAGCAGCCAACCCTGGTTGACGTCGCGCATGATCTTTTCGACCGAGTTGAACGCAACGGTCGTTTCGGCGGCATAGTGCATCGCCAGAACGATACCGGTGAGGATCTGGACGATCAGCATCACCGAAAGCATGGCACCGAAGGTGTATGCGTAGTTCAGGTTCCGCGGAACCGGATAGGTGATGAAGCTGTCGTGAATCATACGCGGCAACGGCAGACGGGAATCAACCCATTTCTCAATGCCAGTCGTCGGCGTGTAGGTTGAATGTTCAGCACTCATTATCAGTAGTCCCCTCAACCGATCTTGATAACTGTGTCGGAAACGAACGTGAAGGTCGGCACGTGAAGGTTCTCCGGCGCCGGACCCTTACGGATGCGGCCGGCCGTATCGTAGTGCGAACCGTGGCAGGGACAGAACCAGCCACCGAAGTCACCGGCCTGACCAAGCGGCACGCAGCCGAGATGGGTGCAGGAACCGATCATGACGATCCAGTTTTCCTTGCCTTCGCCGGCAGAGCGATCGACGTCGCTTGCCGATGCGTCGGCCGGAAGGTTGGCATTGCGCGCAACCGGATCCTTCAGGTCGTCGAGCTTGACGGCCTTTGCCTCTTCGACTTCCTTCTCAGTACGGTTGCGGATGAAGATCGGCTTGCCGCGCCATTTTGCCGTCAGCGACATGCCGGGCTGCAGGCTCGAAACATCAACCTCGATCGAGGCGAGCGCGAGCGTCGATGCATCCGGACGCATCTGGTCGATGAACGGCCAAGCGACAGCACCGGCGCCGACGACGCCTGCCATACCGGTAGCCAGATAAAGGAAATCGCGGCGAGTGGGCTCGCCCAAGGCCTCGCTTGAAGTGTCGTGTTCGCTCACGGCTAAACCATCCTCTCACGCAATGTTGCGGAAACCGCATCCGCCCCCGGCGAAATTCCTGCCCCTTGCGGTTTGATCCAGGTCAAGGAACCACGCCCTATTCATAGTGCTAACGCCCCCGCCGTTTTGCGCTTGCAAACACGACATCGGCACCAGAATCCGAAAAAATTCTGCGCACCCACGGCACACAGATTCCCCGTCAATCCGGCGCGTTCTATGCTTGATCGCAAATTATGTCCAGCCTTGACAAGGGGATGCGGTCAGATTGTCGCGGGGAAAAGCGCGGCCAATCGGCACAAGGACTTGACGGTCGCCAGTTAGGCTGAATTCGGGCCGGTCGAGCGGGCGTTGAAGCGGTCTTGAACCGCCCTACTCCGCCGCTTCCTCGCGGGCGAGAAATCCGCCCGACTGACGCGACCAGAGCCCGGCGTAAAGCCCGCCGCGGGCAACGAGTTCCGCATGGGTTCCCTCCTCGACGATCCGCCCCTTGTCCATCACCACGAGCCGGTCGAGCGCCGCGATCGTCGACAGCCGGTGCGCGATCGCCAGCACCGTCTTGCCCTGCATCAGGCGGTCGAGATTGGACTGGATCGCCGCTTCGACCTCAGAATCGAGCGCCGAGGTCGCCTCGTCGAGCACGAGGATCGGCGCATCCTTCAGCATCACCCGGGCAATGGCGATGCGCTGGCGCTGACCGCCCGAAAGCTTGACGCCGCGCTCGCCGACATGGGCATCGAAGCTCTTGCGGCCGCGCTGGTCCTGCAGGCCGAGAATGAAGTCGTAGGCTTCGGCCTTGCGCGCGGCGGCAATCAGTTGCTCCTCGCTCGCATCCGGCCGGCCGAAGAGGATGTTGTCGCGGATCGAGCGATGCAGCAGCGAAGTATCCTGGCTGACCATGCCGACCTGGGCGCGCAGTGACTCCTGCGTGACCGCTGCGATATCCTGCCCGTCGATACGGATCCGGCCGCCCTCGAGGTCATAGAAGCGCAGCAGCAGATTGACGAGCGTCGACTTGCCTGCGCCGGAACGGCCGACGATGCCCACCTTCTCGCCCGGGCGAACGATCAGCGAAAAATCGTCGATGACGCGCTCGCCCTTGCCGTAATGGAAACGGACGTGTTCGAATCGGATTTCCGGCTGGCTGACGGCGAGCTCTGCGGCATCGTGCCGGTCGACGAGACCGATCGGCTGCGACACGAGTTCGGCCGAGTTCTGGATCGTGCCGATGTTGCGCATGATCGAATTGAACTGGGTCATCATGCGGCCAAGCAGCATGTTGAGCCGGAGCACCAGCGCCAGCGTGAAGGCGACGGCGCCGGAACTGATCGCGCCGCCGAGCCAGAGATGGATCGCATAGATGGCGATGGCCGTGATCATCATGCCGGAAAGCAGCGCCAGCGAAGCGCGCACCGCCGTCAGAAGCCGCGTGAACGGAATGACCGCATGCTGGAACCGATCGAAGCCGGAGCGGATATAGCGGTCGTTCTCGTCGTCGCGACCGAAGAGCTTCAGCGTCTGGATATTGGAATAGGCATCGACCATGCGGCCATTCAGCATCGAGGCCATCTCGGCCGTATCGCGGGCATGTTTGCGGATGCGCGGAACGAAGTAGCGGGCGAGCGCCAGGAAGACGACGATCCAGAAGGCGACCATCGCCGCCAGACGCCAGTCGAGTTGCGCCACCAGCGCCATGGTCGAGGCCGTGTAGATGACGATGAACCAGACGACCTGCAGCAGCGAGACGATCAGATCGCTCGTCGCCTGGGCGCCTGCCCAGACCTTGGTGACGATGCGGCCGGAAAAGTCGTTCTGGAAGAAGGTCAGCGACTGTCGGGCCACATGCACATAGGACTGCCAGCGCACCAGATTGAGAAAACCGGTGATGATCGATTGTTCTTCGACGAGCGCCGCCAGCGACACCGCAATAAAGCGGAACACCATCACCGTCAGCAGCATGAACAAAAGTTCGGGGCCGTTCGCGGCGATGAGCCCGCTCCAGCCGGCTTCCGGCTTCACCGTGTCGAGAACGTCGACCAGTCGCCCGACGAAATAGAACAGCCCGGCCTCAAGCATGGCGACGAGACCGCCGAGCACGGCCATCGCGATGAACGGTCCCTTCGCCTGTCTGGCGTAGAACCAGGCGAAGCCCCAGAGCGATTTGGGCGGCTGCAGACGCTCGCGCGGCGCGAACGGCTTGATCCAGTTCTCGAAGAGGCGGACGATGGCGCTGAGCATGGTTCCGATATAGGCGGTTCGGCGGGAACAGCAATCGGTTTCCGTCCGATTGCGGGTTACAAATGCGTAACGTCTAAGAGAGCGGCCCGCCGCTCTTTCGAACGGCGGGCCGACGGCATCTTACTCCGCCGCCTCTTCCTTCTCGACGTCGTCGGCGATGAAACCGCCGGACTGGCGCGACCAGAGGTCGGCATAAAGGCCGCCCTTGGCGACGAGTTCGCCGTGCGAGCCGGTCTCGACGATCCGGCCCGCTTCGAGGATCACCAGCCGGTCCATCTCCGTCAGCGTCGACAGGCGGTGGGCGATCGCGATCACCGTCTTGCCGGACATCAGCGCGAAGAGGTTTTCCTGGATCGCCGCTTCGACTTCGGAATCGAGCGCCGAGGTCGCCTCGTCGAGGATCAGGATCGGCGCGTCCTTGAGGAAAACGCGCGCGATCGCGACGCGCTGCCGCTGGCCGCCGGAAAGCTTGACGCCACGTTCTCCGACCTGGGCGTCCAGCGCCTTGCGGCCCTGGTTGTCCTCGAGCCCCTGGATGAAGTCCCAGGCGTTCGCCTTCTTCGCCGCGGTAATGATCGCCTCGTCGTCCGCCTCCGGATGTCCATAGGCGATATTATCGCGAATGGAGCGGTGCAGCAGCGAGGTGTCCTGCGTGACGACGCCGATCTGGGCGCGCAGGCTGTCCTGCGTGACGGTGGAGATATCCTTGCCGTCGATCCGGATCGCACCGTCCTCCAGGTCGTAGAAGCGCAACAGCAGGTTCATCAGCGTCGTCTTGCCGGCGCCTGAGCGACCAACGAGACCGATCTTCTCGCCCGGTTTGATGTCGAGCGACAGGTGATCGATGACGCCCTTGGCCTTGCCGTAGTGGAAGCGGATGTTGTCGAAGGCAATCGCCCCCTTGTCCGCCTTCAGCGCCTTGGCATCCGGTTCATCGACGATATCGTGCGCCTTTGTCATCATGCCGATGCCGTCATAGACCGTACCGATGTTCTCGAAGAGCGCCGAGACTTCCCACATGATCCACTGCGACATGCCGTTGATGCGCATCGCCAGACCGACCGCAATCGCGATCGCGCCGACCGAGATCGCACTCGTCAGCCAGAGATGGATGCCAAGCGTGGCGATCGCAAAGAGTGCGATGCTGTTGTTGGCATAAACGAGGATATGGAACAGCGTCACCTTGCGCATCTGGCGATGTACGGTGTCGAGGAAACCGTCCATGCCGTCACGCGCATAGCCTTCCTCGCGGCCGGCATGCGAGAACAGCTTGACCGTGCCGATGTTGGTATAGCTGTCGACGATCCGGCCCGTCATCATCGAGCGCGCATCGGCCTGCTCCTTGGAGATCTTCTGCAGGCGCGGCACAAAATAGCTGACGATGCAGATGTAGATCGCGAGCCAGATGGTGAGCGGGATAACGAGGCGCCAGTCGGCGGTCGCCACGACCGCGAGCATGGTGACGAAGTAGCTGACGACATAGACGAAGACGTCGAGGATCTTCATCACCGTTTCGCGCACCGCAAGCGACGTCTGCATCACCTTCGTCGCCACGCGTCCAGCGAACTCGTTGGCAAAGAAGGTCATGCTCTGGCGCAGCAGGTAGCGGTGCATCTGCCAGCGGGCGATCATCGGATAGTTGCCGAGCAGCACCTGGTGCATGATCAGCGAGTCGATCGCCACCAGGCCAGGCAGGCCGATGAGGACGAGTGCGCCCATCCAGAAGAGCCTGCCGCCCTCGGCCTCCAGGAATGTGTCGCGGTTGGCGCTCGACAGCCAGTCGACCATGTTGCCGAGGAACTGGAACAGCGCCACCTCGCCGACGGCGATCAGCATGGTGCAGACGGACATAATCAGTAGCCACGGCACGGCCGGCTTGGAATAATGCCAGCAGAAGCCGAAAAGGCTTTTCGGCGGGAGCGTCGGCTCCTCCGCCGGATAGGGATTGAGGCGGGATTCAAACCAGCCGAACATTGCATTGCTCCTTCAGAGTATTTTGAAGGAAAGCGGGGTTTCCCCGCATTCATATGATGAAAAGGTCAGTCCGGAAATGCAGCCCGAAAGAGGGCTTCGTCTTCCGGAGTCCCGGAAGCGCGTCGATCTCTTTTAAAAGATAGGTCGCGGAACCGGTCAGGCCAAACGGTGGCCCACTACTCCAGGAAGGCGTGTCAACATCAATACATTCATGTTTGCCTCCGTCGGTTCGCGTTGAAGAGGCCTGATCTCTACCCTTATTCGCGCCGGCATGCCAGATTGTCGCAGGCTGTTTCTTGCACATTTTTTCACCGTTCGGATATCTGTTGCCGTTTCGGCACAGATTAGCGCCGGCAATATCAGCGACCGCAAAAGCACGCAGCGCCGAGCCTTTGGCAGCGGAAAACACGGATGACTGCTTCATCGGATACGCCTCCTGATCTTCAAGGTGTCGGTTTCGTCCTTCGCCGCCCCCGCGACGGTGATGTGGATGCGCGCCTGAGGCTCGGCCGCCATCCGGAAATCTACCGAATGTTCGGTGCGGGCCGGTCCTTTCCCGGCCTCTTCAGTCAGGGAGAGGCAGCCGCCTGGGTTGCGCGGATCGCCGGACACCCGGCGGCCTGGATCATCGATCAGGACGGCCTCACCGGCGAAGTGAGGCTCGACAATCTCAATCACGTCGATCGGCGTGCGAGCTTCGCCATCGGCATTTTCGATCCGGAACGCCTCGGCAAGGGGCTTGGCACGGCGGTCACCAAGCGGGTATTGGCCCATGCCTTCGATGAACTTGCCCTTCATCGGGTGTCGCTCAGGGTTCTCGCCTTCAATGAGCGGGCGATTGCCGCCTATCGCAAGTCCGGCTTCTCCATCGAGGGCCGCGAACGTGAGTCGGCTCTGATCGACGGCGAGTGGCATGACGACATCATGATGGGCATCCTGGCCGCGGAATTTGACGCGCGGCGTGATGCTACCGGAAACGAGTGACCTGACGTGAGCAATCTGCGCATCGCCCTCTACCAGCCCGACATTCCCGGCAATACCGGCACGATCCTGCGTCTTGCCGCCTGTCTCGGGCTTTGCGTCGACGTGATCGAACCGGCTGGCTTCGACCTCTCCGACCGCAACCTGAAGCGCGCCGGCATGGACTATATCGCCTCGGTGGCGCTCACCCGCCATGTCAACTGGGAGCGCTTCGAAGAGTGGCGAGCGGCGAGCGGACGCCGACTGGTGCTCGCATCTACCAAGGCTGCCCTGCCCTATACGCGCTACGAGTTTCGCCCCGACGACATCCTGCTCTTCGGACGGGAGAGCGCCGGCGTGCCCGACCACGTGCACGAGCGTGCCGACGGCCGAATCCTCATTCCAATGGCGGAGGGCCAGCGCTCGCTGAACATCGCCATCTCCGCCGCGATGATCGCCGGCGAAGCGATCCGGCAGGTTTCTCCAGCCTGACAGTGTAAACATTGCTACCTCCTTGGCTGTCGATCGAGGGGCGCTGCAAGCGGAACCGGCCACCGTCAGTGGTCGGCGCGTTACGCCGCCACCTCGTTGTAGGGTGCGCTCTTGCGCGCCTGTTTCAGAACACGTGCCCACCAGGTCAGCCGGTCGATCATCACGAACAGCGGCGCACGCAATTCCTCGGGCTTGTAGAGGTTGCCGGCAGCGTCGAACTTCGACCACGCCTTGGGGAAAGTGATGCCATCGCGCAGCGTCACCGTATGCAGCTCCCCGAACACCTGGCGCAATTGCTCGACGGCCCGGATGCCGCCCGAGGCGCCGCCATAGGAGACGAAGGAGACAGGCTTTGCGTGCCAGGGCTCGTAGACCGAATCGATCAGTTCCTTGAGCGCCGCCGGATAGCCGTGATTGTATTCGGGCGTGACGATGATGAAGGCGTCGGCCTCGGCGATCTTGCGCTCGAGCCACTCGCCCGGATTGACCGCAGCGCCCAGCCCACGCGAGGTCCTCAGCCGCGCCGGATCGATGATCGTCAGGGTGAACACATCAGAAGCCGAAAGTTCCCGGATCAGCCAGTTGGCGACCGTATCGCAGAAGCGACCCTGGCGCGCGCTGCCATAGATCACGGCAAGGGTCATTTTCTCAGTCATGGGATCAAGCTCCTGTTGTCGACGTCATGGAGCCAATGCTATAAAACCTCAACAATAGTTGAGGTCAATAGCCATCATGACAGTTGTGAAAAGCAGCGAATTGCGCCGCGAGCTGACGGTCGGCGAAGTGGCGGAGCGAAGCGGCGTCGCCGTCTCCACCCTGCACTTCTACGAGGCCAAGGGGCTGATCCGCAGCAACCGCACCCGCGGCAACCAGCGCCGTTATCCGCGCAGCGTGCTGCGACGGGTCGCCGTCATCAAGGTGGCCCAGCGCACCGGCATCCCTCTGTCGGAGATCCAGGACGCTTTGTCGGTATTGCCGGACGATCGTCCGTTAACCGTCGAAGATTGGGGCAGATTGTCCGAAAACTGGCGCGAACAGCTGAACGAACGCATCGCCAACCTGATGGCATTGCGCGATCATCTGACGGGCTGCATCGGCTGCGGCTGCCTGTCGCTGCGTGAATGTCCGCTGCGCAACCCGCACGACGTGCTGTCGATGGAAGGCGCCGGACCGCGGTTGATGGATGATGATGGCCACCCTTGAGGGCAGTTAAATGAGTCAATCCGCACTCGGCAGGCGGCGCATGGTGAATTCGATCTCGTCGCCATCGAGCTGCCGCCAGCTTTCGACCTCGGTCCAGTAGGCGGCCTTCGGCCAGGTATCGAACCATTCCCGTGCCTTCGCCCGGGCGGCGCTGCGATCGAGCCGAAAGGTTTCGCGCACGAAAAGGCCATCGCCTCGTGTCGGTTTGTCCCGGCGATGCCGGGCGATCTGCCGCCGCAATCCATCGAGCGGCGGGCCTGCAGGTATTCTTGCCATGGGCTATACCTCTGATAACTAAGATAGTGACGGCGCTAGAGCTTTGCCAGAGGATTGTTCTGCGGCAGGCTCGCGCTGCCCATCAGCGCTCTGGTGCGACAGACCGCCCCGAGGTGCTGGACCGACGTTGCCATCGGCGCGAAAGTGTGAACTGTGGCGACTTCAATCGAATCGGCGGCATTTCATCGGGAAACCCGCCAACAGGACGCAATTTTCCATGGAACGACCGCAGCTCCCCCCGGGCCTCCCCGCAGATATCGAAGTGAAGAAGGCCGAGGCGCGTGCGTGGTTCGAAGGGCTGCGCGACACCATCTGCGCTGCCTTTGAAGGCATCGAGGATGAACTGACCGGTCCCCTCTCCGATCGCGCGCCCGGGCGTTTCGTCGCCAAGGATTGGAGCCGGGACGATGGCAAGGGCGGCGGTGGCCGCATGTCGATGATGGAAGGCCGCGTCTTCGAAAAGGTGGGCGTCCACACCTCGACCGTCTTTGGTGAATTCTCGCCTGAATTCCGCAGCCAGATTCCGGGCGCCGCCGAGGATCCGCGCTTCTGGGCCTCCGGCATTTCGTTGATTGCCCACCCCGTGAACCCCAACGTGCCGGCCGTGCATATGAACACCCGCATGGTGGTGACGACGAGCAACTGGTTCGGCGGCGGTGCAGACCTCACGCCGGTGCTCGACCGCCGCCGCGTCATGACCGATGCGGACACGCAGCTCTTCCATCGCGCCATGGAAATCACCTGCAGCCGCCATGCGGTCGCCGACCACGCCAAGTTCAAGACGTGGTGCGATGACTACTTCTTCCTGCCGCACCGCAACGAGCCGCGCGGAACCGGCGGCATCTTCTACGACTGGTTGCGCTCGTCGGAGGAACAGGGTGGCTGGGATGCGGACTTCGCCTTCACCCGCGACGTAGGCAAGGCCTTTGCCCTCGTCTACCCGAAGATCGTCCGCACCAACTTCAACATGCCCTGGACCGAGGAAGACCGGGATGAGCAGCTCGTGCGGCGCGGTCGCTATGTCGAGTTCAACCTGCTCTATGACCGCGGCACGATCTTCGGCCTGAAGACCGGCGGCAACGTCGAGTCGATCCTGTCGTCGCTGCCCCCGGTGGTGCGCTGGCCCTAAGGCAAGCACAGAGAACGTTTCGCCAGGCACGAACGCTCTCGCCACCTCAACTGCATATCCGCACCTTCTTCAGGATGACCCTGCCATAGGCGCCGTAGGTCTTGACGGTTTTGACGACGCAGCTCTGCCTGTAGCCATAGCTGTAGTTCCCGGCTTGCGCCGGTGTGCCGAAGGCAAGTGCCATCGCTATCGCCAGAGCCATGGCGAAAAAAGAGCCGCGCATCGATATGTCCCCTGCATGCTGATCGTGACCGCGACAGATCCCGTCGCTTGAGGAGACACATGGCACGACTGAGGATTTCCCGCTGTTTCGAATGAAACAGGCGAACAAAGCGTGGCATCCGACGTTTCCCCTGCGTTGAGCGAGGTGGATGCGATGATTTTCAAGAAGCGAACATTCTACGGCGACGAGCCGGAGCGGCAGGCCGCGGATCACCCGGCCGAGCTCGAGCGCCGCGTCGCCCATTTTCTGGCGGTGGCGCCCGGCCTCGATGCCGCCGATCTCACGGTGACTGCCAAGGGCAACACGATCATCCTTGCCGGCTTCGTCGCGACCGCGGCCGAAGCTGCCCGCGCCGAAGAGGCGGCAAGACACATGCAAGGCGTCGCGGAAGTGATCAACCGGATCGAAATAGCCGGCATAAAATAGAAGGCGTCAGATGGAGCCCAGCGTCCAGCTGACGATCTCGGCGGAAACGCTGGCGAAAGCCTGATCCATCGCCTCGATGAAGGCCGGGTTGCCCGCACCCTTCACGCTGGCCGTGGCCCGAAACGCCTTTTGCACCCGCACCGTGCCATTGCGGTCGTTGAGGATTTTCGCGAAGATTTCGACGACGGCCGTATCGGCACCTTCCGTCGAGATCTCGAAGGCGCGGATTTCGGTGATGACTTGGTAATCGATCGCAAGGCCCTGGCCCGGCTTGCCGACGCCGCCGATCTTGCCGGTGTCTTCGAAGGCCTGCACGAGCTTCGACTGCACCAGCTTCGGCAGGCGATCGCTCCATTGTGCCTTGGAGAGATATTGCAGCTCGGAACCGGACAGGCGGATGACGACTTGGTCGCTGTCGAGCGCCTTCAGCGCCGTCGGCTCGGGCACCAGGATTTGTTTGCCGGTCGATGCCCGTCCTTCAACGAGAGGTGTAGCCGAAAGGCTGTACGTGTCGTTGACGGCTTTCGTACCGCAGCCGGCAAGTCCGGCTGCCAGCACGAAAATCAGGGCGGAGCGCCATGCTCCTGCTACTCGCACACCCACCAGCCCCGGAAAACTCATACTGCCAATACCCTTGTCCCAAACACCTTGGCGCACTTTTGAGCCGAAGCATAACGCCTGTTTGCCACGCCCGAATCAGCGCCGGGTACGGCCATCATATTGCTTCACCGTCTCGCCGCCAAAGAGAAGACGCTGCGGGTTCTTGTCGAATGTGGAGATGGTGTTCTCCAGGCTCTGGACCGTACGCCGCGTATCGGTGACGAGTGCTTCGACGTCGCGCAGGCCCGAGCCCGAGAAGCGCTTGAGGTTGTCGGCGATCGGGCCGATCTGCGCATTGAGATTGTCGGCCATCTTGCGGAATGACGCGAGCGTCGCGCGGGCGTCAGCCGAAAGCGAAGGCGCATCCGCATCACCAAGGAAACCATCGACCTTGACGAGAATGCTGTCGACCCGGTTGGCAGAGGCGTTCAACTTGCTTGCCAACTGGGTGACATCGGTGATGGTACGGTCGATATCCTGCTGCCGCGCCGTGATCTTTTCGGCAAATGCGGAAATGTTGGCGACCGTCTTTCGGGCGTCTGCGGTCGCTGCTGTGATGTCGTTGACGACGAGCTCGACCTTCTCCTTGTCCACCGAGGCCACCAGCGTATCGACCCGCTCCAGCGTCTTCTGGGCGTTCTTGCCGAACTGGTCATAGGTCTCGACCGTTCGACGCAGCGCAGCAAGCGTCTCCGTCACTCCGCCCGAAGCCGCCTTCAGGTCGTTGCTGATCTGCTCGACATTCGAAACGATGTGGTCGATCTTCTTCGGATCCACCGACTTTACCAGGGTCTCGGCAGCCTCCAGGGTCGAATCGAGTTTCTTGGAGGCTGCGCTGACCGAACCGGAAAGCTCCGTCACGCTCCTGAGGAAATCGTCGATCGCGCCGGAATTGTTGGCAAGCGCCGTGGAGAACGTTTCGGCATTGCCGATCGTTTTCGTCAGCGGGCCGCGCACGTCGGTCACAAAACCCTGGATGTCGGTGATGGCGTCGTTGGCCCGGTCCATGATCTGGTCGGCAGTCGCCAGCAGGCTGGTAACGCTCGACTGATCCGCAAGGATGCGCGCCTGTGTGCCATTTTCGATCGCGGATCTCAGGATGTTCTCGTCGCCCTTGCGGCCGCCGCTGAGCTCGATATAGGCGGCGCCCGTCAGGCCCTGCACTTCCAGCGTCGCCTTGGTCGATTTCAGTACCGGCGCATCGATCGAAACCTCGGTGACCGCAATCGAATAGCGCGGGTCATTGGCGTCGATCGCAAGATTGCGCACCGTGCCGACGGGAATACCGTTGAAGCGCACCGGCGAACCGACGGAAAGACCGTTGGCGGAACCCGGAATATTGACCACCAGCTCGACCATCTCGCCGCTGCGGCCGTATTGCGACATCCAGTAGACGAAGCCGAATGCGGCCGCGATCACGAACACCGTGAAGAAACCGACAATGGCGTAGTTCGCTTTCGTTTCCATTCGTACCGACTACCTTCGTGGCCGCTTCACCGGCTCTTGCTCCGATCTCGACATGTGTGCGTCAAAACCGCCTTCTCGAAATCATTGATCGTTCCGCACGATCGAACGTGCCCGCTTGCCCCTGAAATAGGACTGCACCCAGGGGTCGTCGCAGGCCAGCATGTCCTCCACGGTCCCCTCGACCAGAACCTTCTTCTTGCCGAGAACCGCGATGCGGTCACAGACGGAAAACAGGCTGTCGAGGTCGTGAGTCACCATATACACGGTCAATCCCAGCGTGTCGCGCAGCTTGGCAATCAACTCGTCGAACTCGGCAGCCCCGATCGGATCGAGGCCCGAGGTCGGCTCGTCCAGGAAGACCAGGTCGGGATCGAGCGCCAGTGCGCGTGCGAGAGCCGCGCGCTTGATCATGCCACCCGAAAGCTCCGACGGGTATTTTTCCGCCGCTTCCGGCTCCAGGCCGACCAGCTCGATCTTCACCCGCGCCAGTTCGTCCATCAGGCTCTGCGGCAGGTCGAGATATTCCCGCATCGGCACCTGGATGTTCTCGCGCACCGTCAGCGCCGAAAAGAGCGCGCCATGCTGGAAGAGAACGCCGAGGCGCATGTCGAGCGCGATGCGCTCGGCTTCGGTGATCTTGTCGTAGTCGGCGCCCAAGATCTCGATCTTGCCGGAACGCTTCGCCAGCAACCTCAGCACGGTGCGCATCAGCACCGACTTGCCCGTGCCGGAAGCGCCGACGAAACCAAGGATCTCGCCGCGGTAGATTTCGAGGTTCAGCTTGTCGAGCACGATGTTGGAGCCGAAGCCCACCGTCAGGTCACGGACTGAAAGAACGGACTCCCGCCCGTTCGCCTCGGTCGCCTGGTACGCATCGTGCCGTTTTTCCAATGGGTTCACGCTGTTCTCCGCCTCAAAAATCGATTGACGCGTAAAACATGGCGAAGAGCCCGTCGATCAGGATCACCACGAAGATCGACTTGACCACCGAGGACGTCACGTGACGGCCAAGCGATTCCGCGCTGCCGCCGACCTTCAACCCCTCGACGGCCGCCACCACCCCGATGATCAGCGCCATGAACGGCGCCTTGATCATGCCGGCGGCGACAGATGAAAAATCGACCGCTTCCTGCAGACGCGCAAGGAAGGTCGGGATGGTGATGCCGGAATAGCCCCAGGCAACCAGAGCGGCACCGGTCAAGGCCGCGAAGTTCGCGATGATCGTCAGCAGCGGCAGAGCAACGGTGAGCGCGACGAGGCGCGGAAAGACGAGAACGCCAATCGGGCTCAGCCCCATCACCTTCAGCGCGTCCACTTCCTCGCGCATCTTCATCGAGCCGATTTCGGCGGTGATGGCACTGCCGGAACGGCCGGCAATCATGATCGCGGTGAGAAGAACGCCGATTTCGCGCAATTGCAGGATGCCGACGAGATCGACGACGAAGACTTCCGCACCGAAGTAGCGGAGCTGGAACGCGCCCTGCTGCGCAATGATCGCACCGATCAGGAACGACATCAGCATGATGATCGGCACTGCCATCACGCCCATCCGGTCGATCTGATGAACGATCGCCGCCGGCGAGACACCGCTGTGCCGTCCAAGCTTCAGCTGGGCGCCGCGCACCGCAGAGCCAAGAATGTACATGGCAGCGACGATATCTTCCCAGGTCGCGATCATGACCTCGCCGACCGGCGCGAATATGCGCTGGAACAGCGGCACCCGCTCCTTGCCTTCATCGGGCGAACGCAGTTCTGCCGGCAAGGCGTCGAGCAGCTCGACATAGCGCTGCCCGCCGTCGGCGAAGTGAACGTCATCTCTGGACGGCCCGACGACACGGGTCACGAAGCGGCGGATGATCCAGGCCCCGGCCGTATCCATCGCGGTCACGCCGGAAAGGTCGAACTGAGCGGCGCTGTCACCCTTGCGCGCGAGCTGGTCCAGCTTCGCCGCCATCGCCTCGGCTGTTTCATGCCGCCAGACGCCGGTGAAGACATAGCTTCGCTCGCCACCACTTTCGGCCAGCGCGACATCAGCGGTCATCTTGCGGGCAGGTTGCGACACGTGGCTTCTGTTTTCCCGAATTTCTACTGCATAATTCCCTGGATCGGGGTCGGTCTCAGGACAAATTTATGCAGCGGGCCTAAAGTGTTACAGCGAACTTTGCGCATCTCAACGCGCGCCGCCGTAAAGATTCGTAAATCCTTACACCGTCATAACCGCTCGTATCGTTGCTGTCACCCGAACCTTCGACCGGTGGCGATACCAGCCCTTCAGAATGCAGGCCGGAGACGTTTTCATGTCACTTTCTCTCGATGCAGCGGTGGAACATTTCCCGATCGCAGGCATCTTTACGATCTCGCGCGGCTCCAAGACGACGGCGAGCGTCGTTACTTGCCGAATCAGTGACGGCACCCACACCGGTTCCGGCGAGTGCGTGCCCTACGGCCGCTACGGTGAAACGATCGATTCAGTGTTGGCCGAGATCGCTTCCATTCGCCCGCGCATCGAGGCTGGCCTGACCCGTGTCGAACTGCAGCGCCAGATGAAACCGGGCGCCGCACGAAATGCCGTCGATTGTGCACTGTGGGACCTGGAGGCCAAACAGAAAAACAAGCCTGTTCATGCGCTTGCGGGCATAGCCTCACCCGACGCACTGACCACCGCCTACACGTTATCACTCGCCGAGCCAGACACCATGCGCGAACAGGCGGCGAAATATGCCCACCGCGCACTCCTCAAGATCAAGGTCGGCACACCGGACGATGGCGCGCGTATCCGCGCCGTGCGGGCGGGCGCGCCCGAGAGCCGCATCATCCTCGATGCCAATGAGGGGTGGACGCCCGAAACCCTCGCCTATCACTTCGCAATCTGCGCCGAGGAACGGATCGACCTGATCGAGCAACCGCTGCCCGCCGGGCGCGACGATGCGCTGGCGACGATTGCCCGCCCGGTACCCATTTGTGCGGATGAAAGCGTGCACGCGACCGAGGACCTCGCCGCGCTCGTCGGCCGCTATGACGCGGTCAATATCAAGCTCGACAAGACCGGCGGCCTTACCGAAGCGCTGCGCATGCGCGATCAAGCAGCAGCCCTTGGCCTCAAGATCATGGTCGGCTGCATGGTCGGCAGTTCGCTGGCGATGGCGCCGGCGATCCTGGTTGCCCAGGGCGCCGATTTCGTCGATCTCGACGGGCCTCTGCTGCTCGCCGAAGACCGCACACCGGGTCTGCGCTACGAGGCTTCGCTGGTCTTCCCGCCGGAACCGCGCCTCTGGGGCTGAAGATACCAGGCGGCAACCGCGAAGCAGCAGCCGGCAAAGGCGACGACCGACATCGAATAGAACCCCTTCACCCCATACCAGGCGTAAAAATAGCCAGACAGGAACGTGAGGATCGCGGTGAAGATGCCGGTGTAGAAGAAATAGAGCCCCTGGGCGGACGCTTCCTGCGATTCCACCACCCGCTCGACCAACTTGTGCTGCATGCCGGTGTGCATGATCGCATAGGTGAAGGCGTGGAAGCACTGGAGGATGAAGTAGCCGCTGAAACCGAGATCCATCGGGAAGATGATCCAGCGCACCACGGCGAGCGAACAGCCCGACAGGATCATCACCCAGACGCTGAAACGGCGGCTGATCGCCTTGGCGAAGATGAACATCGTGACTTCGGCGGCCACGCCCGCGCTCCAGAGCAGGCCGATCTCGGTGCCGCTGTAGCCGATGTGCTGCCAGTAGATCGCCGAGAAGGCAAAAAGCATCGCGTGGCTGGCATTGACCAGCGTCACACCGATCAGGAGCAGCTGCAGGTCGAGCTGCTTGAGCGACTTCGGCGGCGGCTCGGTGAGTGCAGTGATCGGCGATGGCCGGCGCGGCTTTCCGACGCGCGGCGCCGCATAGGCCATGGCAATTGTCAGGCCGAAACCGATCGCCATCGCCGGCAGCACCATGTCGCTGCCGTATATGCCGACCATCCAGCCACCGAGCATTGTCGCACCGATGAAGGCGACCGAGCCCCAGAGCCGCATGTGGGCGTAGTCGAAGCCCCAGCGGCGGACGCCGGAAAGCGCGATCGCCTCGACGATCGGCACATAGGGCGAATAGACCGCCGATTGCAGCGTGTAGATGACCAGCACCGGCCAGAAGTCGCGAAAGTAAAACAACACCAGAGCGGTTGCAAGCGATAGGAAGCCGGACCAGATCAGCACGATCGTCCGCTCGCCAAGGCGGTCGGCGATGACGCCGGCGATCGGCGCGGTGATGACGCGCACGAACATCGGCAGCGCCAGCACGACGCCGATCTCGAAGTCGCTCATCGAGAGCGTGCTGAGCCACATCGGAAAATACGGCATCGCGAAGCCGTTGACGATCAACGGCGCGCAGAAGAGCAAGGCGATGCGAAGCGCGAAATGGCGCGGCGGAGGGCCCACGGTTGCGGGCGCTGAGGAGGGAATCATCGGCTGACCTGATGGCTGTGCTCAATCTCTAGCACAGCCCTGGCATGCCTCGCCATAACCTAGTTTTCGCGACAGGAGGTGACCTGTCGCTCTCCGGTTACGCAGCGCGCTGTGTCAGCAATTGGGCAAGCAGCTTGTCGGCTTCACCAGAGGCTTCGCCCTCAAGCGCGCCACCGCGCATCTGATGCCAGGTGATGAGTTCCATCCTGCCATCGTGATGCTCGGCAATCGCCGTGCAGCTTTCCACCCAGTCACCGGTATTGATGTAGCGGATATCGCCGATGTCCTCGATGACGGCATGGTGGATGTGGCCGCAGATCACCCCTTGAGCGTCGTGGCGACGGGCTTCCTCGGCAACCACCTTCTGGAACTCGCCGATGAAGTTGACGGCATGCTTCACCTGGAGCTTGGCCCAGGAGGAGAACGACCAATAGGGCATGCCGAGGCGCCGGCGAATGGCGGCCAGGCCGATATTGATGGCGATCGCCGTGTCATAGGCCCAGTCGCCGAGATAGGCGAGCACACGGGCATTGCGCACCACCACGTCGAATTCGTCGCCATGCAGCACCAGATAGTTACGGCCGTCCGCACCCTCGTGCATGTAGCGCTGCGCCACCTCGATGCCGCCGAAGTGCACGCCGGGAAAATCGCGCAGGAACTCGTCGTGATTGCCGGGGATATAGACGATGCGGGTGCCCTTGCGGGCCTTGCGCAGAAGCTTCTGGACGACGTCGTTGCAGTTCTGCGGCCAGTACCAGCTGCGCTTCAGCCTCCAGCCGTCGACGATGTCGCCGACCAGCACAATCGTCTCCGCTTCGTGATGCCGCAGGAAATCGAGCAGGAAGTCCGTCTTGGCGGCCTTCGACCCGAGATGGACGTCGGAGATGAACAACGTCCTGAGCTTTCGTACGGACTTGTCTTGCTGCGCCGTCATGCCAGCCTCGTCTTTAATTACGCTTCCTGCCCCCGTGAAAACCAGACTCGTGTTTCAGGAAGATGACATGAGCGCCTTGCCGCCGGTCTGGCCGCTGAAATCAGCACGGCAAAACTGTACCTCGCTCCGAATTCATGCCAAAAGGCACGACCACGAATGAGGAATGTGAGAGCATGAACACGGGCGACAAGACGAAATCCCACATCGGTCCGGCCAGCGGCGACATCGACCAGCAGGCCCTTTTCTTCCACCGTTACCCGCGCCCGGGAAAGCTCGAAATCCAGCCCACCAAGCCGCTCGGCAACCAGCGCGATCTGGCACTCGCCTATTCGCCCGGCGTGGCCGCGCCATGCATCGCCATCCGCGACAACCCGGAAACGGCCGCCGACTACACGGCGCGCGCCAACCTGGTCGCGGTCATCTCCAACGGCACGGCCGTGCTCGGTCTCGGCAATATCGGGCCGCTCGCCTCCAAGCCGGTGATGGAAGGCAAGGCCGTCCTTTTCAAGAAGTTCGCCGGCATTGACGTCTTCGACATCGAGATCGACGCTTCGTCCATCGAGCGCATGGTCGACGTGATCTCGGCGCTGGAGCCGACCTTCGGCGGCATCAACCTTGAAGACATCAAGGCACCGGAATGTTTCGAGGTTGAGCGCCAGCTGCGTGAAAAGATGCAGATCCCGGTCTTCCATGACGACCAGCACGGAACGGCGATCATCGTCGCCGCCGCCATCCTCAACGGCCTGGAACTCGCCGGCAAGGATATCGCCAAGGCGAAGATCGTGACGTCGGGTGCCGGTGCGGCAGCACTCGCCTGCCTCAACCTGCTCGTCATCCTCGGCGCCAAGCGCGAGAACATCTGGGTGCACGATCTCGAGGGCCTCGTCTACAAGGGCCGCGAGGTGCTGATGGACGAGTGGAAGTCCATCTACGCCCAGGAGAGCGACAACCGCGTGCTCGCCGACAGCATCGGCGGCGCAGACGTCTTCCTCGGCCTTTCCGCTGCCGGCGTCCTGAAGCCGGAGCTGCTGGTTCAGATGGCCGAAAAGCCGCTGATCATGGCGCTTGCCAACCCGACGCCGGAAATCATGCCGGAAGAGGCCCGTGCCGCCCGCCCGGATGCGATGATCTGCACCGGCCGCTCGGACTTCCCGAACCAGGTCAACAACGTTCTGTGCTTCCCGCACATCTTCCGCGGCGCGCTCGATTGCGGCGCAAGCACGATCAACGAAGAAATGAAAATGGCGGCGGTCCGCGCCATTGCCGGCCTTGCCCGCGAGGAGCCGTCCGACGTTGCCGCCCGCGCCTATTCCGGCGAAACCCCGGTCTTCGGCCCCGACTACCTGATCCCCTCGCCCTTCGATCAGCGCCTGATCCTCAGGATCGCGCCGGCCGTCGCCAAGGCGGCCGAGGAAAGCGGCGTCGCCACCCGTCCGATCCAGGATTATGACGCCTATCTCGACAAGCTGAACCGCTTCGTATTCCGCTCGGGCTTCATCATGAAGCCGGTGTTTGCCGCCGCGAAGAACGCCCAGAAGAACCGCGTGATCTTTGCCGAGGGCGAAGACGAGCGCGTGCTGCGCGCCGCCCAGGTGCTGCTGGAAGAAAGCACGGCCCGGCCGATCCTGATCGGGCGTCCGCAGATCATCGAGACGCGCCTGCGCCGTTACGGCCTGCGCATCCGTCCGGATGTCGATTTCGAAGTGGTGAACCCCGAAGGCGATCCGCGCTACCGCGACTATGTCGAGGATTATTTCGCCCTCGTCGGACGCCTCGGCGTCATCCCGGAGGCGGCCCGTACGATCGTGCGCACCAACACGACGGTGATCGGTGCGCTTGCGGTCAAGCGCGGCGAAGCCGATGCGCTGATCTGCGGCGTCGAAGGCCGGTACTCCAGGCACATGCGCGACGTTTCGCAGATCATCGGCAAGCGCGAAGGCGTGCTCGACTTCTCCGCCCTCAGCCTGCTGATCTCGCAGCGCGGCGCGACCTTCTTCACCGACACCTATGTCAGCTACTGCCCGAGCGCCGAGGAGATCGCGCAGACGACCGTCATGGCCGCGCAGGAAATCCGCCGCTTCGGCATCACGCCGCGTGCAGCGCTCGTCTCGCATTCGAACTTCGGTTCGCGCGACTCGGAAAGCGCCACCAAAATGCGCAAGGCGCTTCAGCTCGTGCGCGAACTCGCGCCTGACCTCGAAGTCGACGGTGAAATGCACGGCGATGCGGCGATCTCGGAAGCGCTGCGCCAACGCGTCATGCCGGACAGCAGCCTGCCGGGTGAAGCCAACCTGCTGGTCTTCCCCAATCTCGATGCCGCCAACATCACGCTCGGCGTCGTCAAGACCATGACCGACAGCCTGCATGTCGGTCCGATCCTGCTGGGTTCGGCGCTTCCCGCGCACATCCTTTCGCCTTCGGTCACATCGCGCGGTGTCGTCAACATGGCGGCCCTCGCGGTCGTCGAAGCCAGCCATCCGGGCTGACATGATACCGCGGAGATCGCCTTCGATCTTCGCAGATATCAGGCGCCAGACCGGCGCCCCCAATGCCATATCCGGGCGTCGCGCAGTTGTTGAGCGCGACGCTCTATCGCCCGAGAATCACAGCGGAATCATCCTCTGCTGCCCGCTCGCGCGATCCGGTCGCAAGAACCGGCAATCGAAAATTGCAAAATTGGCATCACACACCAAACGGGTAAGTTTGCGCTGGACAAAAGGTGAACCTCTAACCATGCTGTGGCTTCGGACGAGATTCGGTGTTGTGGCATGACTGAGCAGCAGGCTGTCCTCGACATGCTGGAAATCCTGGAAGGCGGGGGCTGTGTCGAGCCCGCTCATTTCTTTACGCTGATGCGCCGCACGTTCCGCATTGCCCATCTCCTGTACCTCGAAGCCGAGCCCTATGCGGACGAGCTCAAGATTTGCCGCCTGCATCACACCTTCGGCGCCTATGCCGCCGAGATCTACCGTTCGCGCGGCCTTCACCGAATCGATCCGATCCTGAAGCTCGCGCTTGGCGGCGTGCGCCCGGTGGAATGGACGATGGCGCGACATCGGTTCCCGGAATGCGAGCCTTTGTTCCAGGCCGCGCAGGAAATCGGCATTTCCACCGAGGGCGTTGCCTTGCCGCTGCCATCGCCCGCAGGTCGGACGGCGCTGCTGGCAATCAACGTCAACATGCCGGCCGACGAATGGACGGCCTATCGGCGCCAACATCTGCGCGATTTCCAGCTCGCCGCGAATCTTTTCCATGCGGCCATGCTGGAACATGGCGCAATGGCCGGCGGCCTTTCGGCGCGTGACATGCGCCTCACCGGTCGCGAAACCGAGGTTTTGACCTGGGCCGCCGCCGGCAAGAGCTATTGGGAAATCGCCACTATCCTCGGCATTTCCGAACGCACTGTGCGCTTCTTCATGACCAATGCGAGGCGCAAGCTGAATGTCGTCTCCAACACGCAAGCGGTCGCCCAGGCCGTCCGCCATGCGCTGATCCCCACCGTTTGACGCAGCTCGCGCCAATGCCCTCCCAAAACCCCTCGAAATCTAGTGGGAAATATCGCTGATTTAAACTGTCACTACCGACAGTTACGCGACCGCCGCCAGCCTGACAGCATCCGCCCATCCCAAGACAAGGATGGAGAAAAAGATGATCAGGATCCTGAACGGAAAGACCCGAGCACAGCACCCGCGGGCCGTCGACGACATGTTCCGGCTGCGCAAGCGGGTCTTCCACGATTTCCTGAAATGGGACGTTCAGACGGACGGCGAATGGGAAATCGACAACTACGACACGGCGAACCCGCTCTACGTGCTATCCTACGCTCCCGACGGCCGGCTGCGTGGCTCGCTGAGGCTGCTGCCGACGCTCGGTCCCAACATGCTGGACGATACCTTCCCGATCCTGCTCGGCGACAATCCGGAAATCCGCAGCGCTTCGGTGTGGGAATCGAGCCGCTTCTGCATCGAGCCCGAGATTTCGCAGGACCGTGCCTCCAATCAGGTGACGATCGCCGCCGCCGAGTTGATGTGCGGCGTCGGCGAACTCGGTCTCGCCTCCGGCATCAGCCACATCGTCACGGTCACCGACGTGTTCCTGGAACGCATGTTCCGGCGCATGGGATGCCCGGGCGAACGCATCGCCGAACCCCATCGCATCGGCTCGGTCTTCGCCGTTGCCGTCGCCTGGGAAGTGACTGACGACCTGCTTCAGCGCATGAAGGCCATTGCCGCCATCGAAGGCACCGTTCTCGAACGCCCGATGTCGCTCGAAACCGCCCGCGCCGCTTGAATGCCATCGCCGGCCGGAGCCGTTAACGCAAACCGCCGCTTGTCGTTGCACGATCACCGACAAGTTCTATGATGGAGGTGAAACAGGAATTGCCGCTGGCAGCCGCCCATATCAGAAGGCCGGCATCATGCGGCATCAGGAAGAGACTTCGCCCGTGTTCCCGCGCTTGAAACACGTCGCTGTGGTGCTTGTGCCGCTGGCCCTGGTCGGTGCCGATCCTTCGCTGGCATCGACCGTGTGCGACCGGCTGAATACCCGGCTTGCGCAACTGCCCGACATGGTCGCCACCACTGCGGATGCCCGGGACTATGCCAGCGCCATCTCACGACAGAATATCGAGCTGCGCCGGGCGAAGAACGACCGCCGCCGCGCGGGCTGCGGTGGCGGCAGCGTCGTCACCTTCGATGGCGGCGACCCCGACAGCTGCGGGGAGCTCGACAGCCTCATCGCCGAGATGGAAGACAATCTGCGCATGCTGAAGTCGGAGCGCGAGCAGATCGTCGCCGGCGGCAGCGAAGACAGCCGCCGCCGCATCCTTGCCGCGCTTGAAATCAACGGCTGCTACAGCGACAGCGAGGAGTTCGCCAGCGTCGAGCCCGAAGAGCCCGAAACGCACCGCAACATCATTGCCGACCTGCCACCTGAGGACGCCTACGGGCCGATGCTCGGGCATGGCGAAGATGGTTATGCGCCGCAGGATGGCTATTATCGCGGAACGCTCAGGACCATGTGCGTGCGCACCTGCGACGGCGCTTTCTTCCCGATCTCCTCGGATGCGACGCCGGCCGACTTCCCGCGGGACGAACAGGCCTGCCGGGCGCGCTGCCCTGGCGCCGAAACGGAACTCTACTTCCACGATATCAACACGGAAGAGAGCGAACAGATGGTCTCGGCCGTGACCGGGCTACCCTATACCGAAATGCCCAATGCGTTTGCCTATCGCACCCGCGGCATCAGCAAGCCTGGCATGTGCGGCTGCCAGATACCGCAGACTGCCGCAACCTCGCCGAAGACGACCGGCACCAAGATCGGCGACGATCAGTCATCCATCGTCGTGATCGAAACCAAGAAACCGGCGGACACCACGACCGCCAAGGCGCCGGCCGAGGAGCGGCCCTACGACCCGTCCAAGAGCAAGGTGCGCGTCGTCGGCCCGACCTTCCTGCCGCAGGAAGAAACCTCGATCGACCTGAAGCACCCGAAGGGACCGGCCTATCAACCGGTCCAGAACTGATCCTGGCGCCGCCTTAAAGCGCGTCGCGATCTTTTAGATTCGCTCATTGCACTTTAAGTTTTTGATACTTCGCACGTCGTTATCGCAAAACCGCTGCGCACTTTTGCGAGACGGGTTTTAGGAACTCTCGCCGCAGTTCCCCCAGCCTTCCTCAAACACCAGCTCTTCCAGCGGCAGGCGTTGCCGCCATCCCTTCACCGCCAGTTCGGGCTGCTGGTAAAGGCGATCGACATAACCGAGGCAGAGCCAGGCGACGATCTCGATATGATCGGGAATGCCGAGGATCGCCTTGATCTCGGCCTCGTGAAAGATGCTGACCCAGCCGACGCCAACTCCTTCGGCGCGGGCCGCAAGCCACAGGTTTTGCACGGCGCAAACCGTCGAATAGACATCCATCTGCGGATTGTGCGTGCGGCCGAGAACGACGGCGCCGCCGCGCGTGCGGTCACAGGTGACGCAAATGCTGAGCGGTGCTTTGCGAATGCCTTCGAGTTTTAGCGAGCGGTATTTGGTCTGCTGCTCTGCCTCGAACATCAGCGCCGCCTCATCATTGGCGCGGCGAAACGCCTGCCAGACGCGCTCGCGCGTTTCTGCCCCCCGCACCAGTACGAAATTCCAGGGCTGCATGAAGCCAACCGACGGCGCACTGTGCGCCGCGGCAAGCAGGCGTTTCACCAGATCGTCGGGAAGAGGCTCTGCCAAGAATTCGTCGCGCACGTCGCGGCGTGTTTCGATAGCGCGGTAGACAGCCTCCCGCTCATCCAGCGAGAAGGCACCGGCAGCCGCAAGGCCGCCCTTCGGTTCAGTCAGCATCGTTCGATCCCCAACAATGCGAAAACCTCCCGCCGTCCGCGCGGGGTTCGGTCTATCTCGCCAGGCCGGTCTTCTGACTTCGGTTCAACCGGTCGCCTCACCTTCCCAGATCGATTTAAGATCCAGTGGCAAAACCTTGAATCAATTCAAGGCACTTGTAGAGGCGACCGTCCCCGTCACAGCGTTGGGCACGTTCCGGAATGACACCGGATTCCCGATTCTCCCGCTTGCGCGGGCACCTGACGGCGTCATAAGGGCACAGCCACTAGCGAAAGACAAGCGCCCGTCAGAGCGGGATGAGGAAAAGTGCACGCAGTTTTCCGCCCGCATTCCGCTCTAACTTCTAAGGACCGATCACGTTTATGATTTTGGATCGATCCGACCCAAAATCATCGTGATCTAGAGCGGCGCCACCGGATGGGGCGAACCGTCATAGCCGCCCCAGACCGATTGGTCGAAGCAGATCACCGATCCGGTCATCAGCCCGGATTCCGCCGAAGACAGGTAGGCGCAGGCTCGCGCCACCTCGGCCGGATCGACGAGCCTGCCGAAGGGTTGGCTGGCGGCCGCCTTTTCGAGCCAATCCGCGGCAGCGCCGTGAAATTCGCGCTGGATGCGGTCCTCGCCTTCGGAAGCCATCCAGCCGATATTCAGGCCGTTGACGCGGATGCGGTTGCGCAGAAGCGCATAGGCAGTGTTCTTGGTCAGCGTCTCCAGAGCGCCTTTCGACGAGCAATAGGCCGCAATGAAGGGCTGCCCGGCCATTGCCGACATCGAGCCGATATTGACGATGGTGCCTTCCGTTCGCTCGCGCCGCATCACCTTCACCGTCTCCTGCATCAGGAAGAACGGCGCCCGCACATTGATGGCGAACATCCGGTCGAAGAGTTCCGGTGTCGTGTCCAGGATCGTGCCGCGATCGGTGATGGCGGCGGCATTGACCAGCGCATCGACCCGACCGAATTCCGCATCGCAGGCGGCAACGACCTTGCGCGCGCCGTCCACCTTTTCAAGATCGGCCTCGACATAGACCACTTTCGCGGCGCTGGCCTTGCCGATTTCTTCGGCCTTCGCCCGCCCCTTGGCGGCATTGCGCCCACAAATGACGATGCCCGCCGCACCGCGTTCGGCGAATAGGCGGGCGATCGTTGCGCCCAGCCCTTGCGTGCCGCCGGTGACGATGGCGACCTTGCCTTGCATCTGTCCGTTCATCGAGTTCCTCCCTCGCAAATGATGATGTGAAACAGCTACGGCTCCCGAGCGAAATGCGCCGGGAGCCTGTCAATTGTGAGACTGACCCGTCAACTCAGCTTGCGCTTCGCCTGCGCGTCGAGTGAGGCCCGAAAATCCTGCTCGCTTGCTCCCGCGGCAAGCGCCTCGCGCATCAACTGCGCCTGGGTCTTTGGCGCCAGCCCGCCAAGCGGCGGATCGCGGTCGAGATTGGTTGGGAAGGAATAGCCCTCGGCGCAGGACGCGATGGCATTGGCCGCTTCTGCATTGGTCAGTTTGCCCCCGCCAAGCAAAACCTTCAACGCCGGATAGAGCGTCGCGCTCATCGTCAGTCGATCGACCGTTTCCATTGTCCGGCCAAAGGCCGAGGACACCTGCAGCAGGTTCGCCACGCGGCGGATGTCGGTGGAGCGGTTGTTGCCGGCCGCGTGGAAGAGCGCCGGATTGAAGAAGACGACATCGCCCTTTTCGAGCGGGAGCTGGACATGGTGCTCGTCGAAA
The DNA here is from genome assembly GCF_001429285.1 of Ensifer sp. Root278. Taxonomy (GTDB): domain Bacteria; phylum Pseudomonadota; class Alphaproteobacteria; order Rhizobiales; family Rhizobiaceae; genus Ensifer. Next base: position 74,714 of record NZ_LMJJ01000004.1, on the reverse strand, counting down.
TAGGCTCGGAACTCGGGCCGATTGAGCGCCAGATAACCCGGCACATAGGTCTGGCTATAGGGCAGGAACAGGGTCGGCCCGCTTTCAAGCGGCATGGCGCAGTGGGCGACCGCGCCCTGCAGCGTCAGCACCGGCGAGAGCTTGTGGACATGCGCTGGATAGCGCTCGATCACCGCGGCGGTCTGGAAGCCGAGATGGTAGTCCCGGTGCGCCGATTGTGCCGCGCCGCCCGGATTGACGCGGTTCACCTGCGCCGTCATCTGGTAATTCGGCCCAAGCCAGGCTTCGCTGACAAGCGCAATGATGGCATTGCCGTAGTAGGCGGCAAAATTCGCCGGCGCCTTCAGGCAGTGCTTTTCCAGCGAGTTCCAGATGCGATCATTGGCGCCAGGCTTGGCGAAGTGGTCGCCGCCGCCGCTGTTGCTGCGATGCTGCTCCTCGATGATCTCGTCGAAGACGGTGCTCGCGACATCCACCGCGGCGGTATCGGCAAAGGCGCGCTTGAACACCGCCACACCCGGGCCGGTCGCCAGCGCCTCACAGATTTCGGCAAGCACCGCCCGCCGCGTTTCTGCATCGCCGCAGGCGGCAATCAGCTCGTCGCTATTGTAGATCAACACGTTCTGGTCGCAGCTCGAAGCATAGGGATAGTCGGCCAGGCTGGTCCGGCGCTCGACCTCCGCCCGGAACGCCTCGATATCGCAGGCCGCTTCGGTGAGCCAGATGCGCTCGATCCGCTGCCTCGCCCTGTTGTCGGTCTTCATCGCGTTTCCTCCTCCGGAACATCTTGATGGGCACGACTATAGGCGGCGGCAAAACATGATATAGAGCAGGAATCCATCAAAAATCCATCAGGAGAGCAGCGGCGGTGGCCCATCCCTATCTGGTCAAGGACATCGCCTTTCAGGCCGGTCTCAGCACCGCGACGGTCGATCGCGTGCTCAACGAGCGCCCGGGTGTCCGCCGCCAGACCATCGCCAGGGTTCGCGCGGCCATCGAGGAGCTGGAGAAGCAGCAGGCGGGGCTCGATATACAGGGCCGCAAGTTCGCGATCGACATCGTCATGGAGGCGCCGGAGCGCTTTACCGATGCGGTACGACGGGCCTTTGAAAGCGAAGCCATGACACTGGCGCCGACGATCTTTCGCTGCCGTTTTCACTTCGCCGAGACCATGCGCCCGCAGGACATCGTGCAACTGCTCGACCGCATACGCCTGCGCGGAACCGACGGGCTCGTATTGAAGGCACCGGATGTGCCCGAGATCGTCGGCGCCGTCGCACGCTTCGAGACAGGCGGTATTCCCGTCGTGACGCTGGTGACCGACCTTCCCAACTCCCAGCGCACCGCCTATGCGGGCGCCGACAACCGGGCGGCCGGAGAAACGGCTGCCTATCTGATTGGCGAACGCTTTGCAGGTGCCGCGGCCACGGTCCTCGTGACGCTATCCAGTGGCCGCTTCCGCGGTGAGGAAGAGCGCGAAATCGGCTTTCGCCGGGTGCTGCGTCAGCACTATCCGACAATCCGGATCGTCGAGATCAGCGAGGGGCATGGTCGCGATAGCGAAACCGGCGCGCTGGCGGACGCAGCACTCGCCGCCAACCCTGATATCAACGCCGCCTATTCGATCGGTGGCGGCAACCGCTCTGTGCTCGCGGCCTTCGATCGCCTCAACCGCAACTGCGCGCTCTACATCGCCCATGATCTCGACGAGGACAATCTGGCGCTGTTGCGCGCGCGGCGCGTTCATTTCGTCCTGCATCATGATTTGAAGACCGACGCACGCACGGCCTTCCGCACCATCATGCTTTACGGCCGCGTGCCGTCCGCCGCAGTCGGCCCTCAGCTTTCTGCCGTGGTGGTCATCACGCCCTATAACGTACCGGAGTAGAAAAATCGCCCAGGCCGCTTGGTCCGGCGGTTGGCTGCTCGCCGGTGGTTTCACCCGGCAGCACCGTATCGTCAGCGGTCTCGACGCGGTTGCGGCCACGTCGCTTGGCAAGATAGAGCGCCTCATCTGCCGCCAGCAGCAAGGCACGCGCGGTCAAACCATGGCGCGGCGCGAAGGCGATGCCGGCGCTGCCGCCGACGACCAGCAGCTGGCCGTTGAACCCAACCGGTGTCTGCGCATCGGCGACAAGACCGGCCGCAAGCCCACGGGCTTCGGCCTCGCTGCAATCGCCGAGGATGATTGCGAACTCGTCGCCGCCGAGCCGTGCCACAGTACCGTTGGGTCCGGCGCGGTTCCGGAAACGCTCGGCCATGGCGACCAGAACAGCGTCGCCTGCCGCATGACCATAGCGGTCGTTGACCGCCTTGAACGCGTCGAGGTCGGCATAGACGAGCGTGAACGGGTGCGTCTTTGCCTTCAACAGCGCCGCTGCCAGCATGTCGTCGAAACCGCTGCGATTGAGCAGCCCCGTCAGCCGATCGTGCTTGGCGAGATGCCGGTTGAGCGCCTCGCTCTGCTGCAAGGCGGCAAAGAGCGTCGAGAAGCGGAAGGCAACGAACGCCATCAGCAGCGCTGCGACGATTGCCATCACGATGACGCTCGGTAGCAACTCGGCGCGCACGAACCCGCCAGGAGATTGCGGCATCCAAGCCGCCACCAGACAGGAGGCGTCGGAACAGCGGCCGACCGATGTGTAAACGCTGCCCTCCGGCCGCTCGGTCAATGGCACGAAAGCAAGCCCCCGGACGCCCAAACGCGCCGCGATCTCTCGCGTCATCTTGGCCGTCACCGGTCGCACCGAAACCATGAGCACCGGTGCCCGGCGCCCCGCTGGAACGACCAGCGTTTCCGGGATGACCGCCTGCACCACCGCGACGCTCATGCGCCCGTCGATCTCACGCAAGTCCATGGCGTGGATCCCGGGTACGGACGGCATCAGCGATTGCGGGTCGGGCGTCACGACATCCAGCACGTAGGAGCCGTGGTTGTTTCTGAGCACATTATCGTAACGGCGTTTGGCCTCGTCGAGCAGGTCATCGACCTCTTCGAGCGGGACACGGGCCGTCTCGCTCGGCACCGCAACACCGTCCTTCAACACAGTCGACGTGCTGTGATCCACGTCCGTCATGATCAGCCAGGAGAAGCCGTAGTCTTCCCACAGCCAGCCCGACAGCTCGTCCGCAACGAATGCGTCGCTGACGTGCCCCTTGGCCAGTTCTTCGTAGGTCTTGTCCCAGAAGGAAAGCTGCGCCTGAAACTGAACGACGGCATCCATCTGGTGGCGCAGTTCGGTTGCCACCAGCCGGCGCTCCGCCGAAAGGCCGAAGCGACCCGCCTCGGCGACGGACCGATCCAGAACGAAAATGAGGCTCGCGATGATCAGAACCGCGACCAGCGTGCAGGCGGCATGGATCGCCCAAACCGTTCTGCTCCGCTTCGCCAGCCGCAAAGTCTTGTCCATGATGCGATCGCCCCCTCGTCCGGCCGGCTGTCGCGCGCATTCTCGCGCCTCTCCAAGCGCGATACGCAGCCACGGCGGCCAACTTGGGCAGCACCGTAGCGATCAAAATCAAAGTTTGGCTTAAATAAGCTGGTGTTGAAATACTTAACGATTTCAACCGGCTGAATCCGCCAGCAATCAGCAGTCGCAGGCGGATTACAGGGAGCGCAAACCAATGTCAGCGCTCCCCATTTGGACGGAGCGTTCTATTTCGGAACGGCTGCCGGGCGCAGCAATGCGATGACCTCCTCATTGCCCTTGTCACGCGCCAGATCTCGTATCGAGGGGCCCGCGACACCGTCACCTATGCCGGCGTTTGCGCCTCGATCGAGAAGCAGCCGCACAGCGGCCGGCTGCCCGTTGACCACGGCGAACGCCAGTGGCGTCATCCAATCCTGTTGCGGTTCCGGACGGCCGCGCCCCCGGAACCTTCCGAACGGCGTTTCGAGCAACTCTGGCTCCCGATCGAGGATTTCGGCAACCCATTCGACCATGCCGAAGGCCGCGGCCGCGAAGATATCCAGCGGCTGCTCCTTCAGGAAGCGCACCATCTCGGCCTTGCCGTTGTACTCGGCCCAGCCGATCGGCGGCGCATGGTGGTAGGGATCACGGGCCGTTGAATTGGCACCGTGATCGAGCAACAGCTTCGCCATATCAACATTGCCGTGCAGTGCCGCCACGTGCAGCGGCGTGCGCGATGTCATGCGGTTGACGTCGAAGCCGAGCGACAACATGAGCGTGGCTTCGGCGCGCCTGTCGTCACCCGCCGCCTCGTGCAGAAGCGCCGGATGCGCGGTCTGCGCGCGTGTGATCAGCGTCGGATCCGCATTAACGAGCGCCCTCGCCGCATCGGCCTTCATTTCTGAGATAGCCCGGGCCAGCCGGTCAACATCGTCCAGCGGTGCCTCCGTTGCCCCGCGCGAAACGAGAAACGCAGCCAGCGCCGCATCACCGCCGAGCTCTGCCCATTGATAGGGCGTCCGGCCCTTGATGGGACGATTGACGTCGGCACCATGCTCGACCAGCAGGCGCACGCGCTCGCCCATGCGTTTTTCGAGCGCCCAGGCGAGCTGGTAGTCGAAAACGCGTTCGCCGTTTTCAACGAAACCGCCATCGTTGCGAACCAGCCAATTGTTCCGATCGTTGGCGCCAAGGCCATAGTCGAGCAAAAGCTTGAGGCACGTGTTGTCCGGCTCGAACATCCGGTTGTAGAGCGCCTGGCTGTCATTCGCCCTGGCACCGGCATCGAGCAGCAGCCGCGCGAAAGCGACGCAATCCGGATGTTGCGGCTGCCGCTCGGGGCCGGCCTCGCCTTCGCCGAAGACGCCCGTCAGCGCCGTGAAGCGGTACTGACCGTCGTCAAGCCAATGCGCATCGGGACTGGCACCCCGTTCGATCAGGCGTCGGCCGGCGGGCAGAGAGGAATGGCCGGGAACCCGGGCATAGGCAGCGTAGAGCAACGGCTCCCAGTCATACGGCCCGCCGCGTTTGCCTACGAGTTTCGGATCGCGATCGAGCCAGCGGTCAATTGCCTCTACGTCGCCGAGCGCGGCTGCAACGTGGATGCTGTCGCCGGCGATTTCGGGATGTTCTTCCAGCAGTGCAAGCGCCTGGGTGAACCGCTCGGGATCAGCGGCTATGTCGCCGAAGTAGGAGACGGTCGCCAGAGACAGAAAGCGGTTTGCAAGCTGCTCGGTTGCAGGTGCATTGCTCCCGGATTTCTCAAGATGCCGCTTCAGCCGTGTCCAGCTCGAAAAGCCGAACTCGCGGGCGAGCACCAGTTGCGCATCCTGGAGCCCCATTGCAGCGGGATCGGCAAAATAGGGAAACGCCCGCTGCCTTGCACTGGCATCATCGGCCTTCACGGCTTTCAGAAAAGCCTTGGCCTGCTTGCGGATCGTTTCGAGGGTAAGGTTCGCGGGAAGATCGCGCGCGATCATGAAAGACCTCCTTTCATTCACGTCCGGTATCCGCGCCCACAGACTGAAAAGAGGTGTGGCAACCAAGTTCAGTGAGACAGGTGGGCCTTGCCCTTCCCGCGGATCGGATGCGCCCTGCGAACGAGGTCATCGCTAGCACGCTGCCCTTATACTTGTCCAGCGCGCTCAGCTTTCAGGCTGATACCGAACGAAGGCGAAGCGATCGCCTGACGGCGACCAGTTGGGAACGTTGATGGTTCCCTGCCCGCCGAAAAGTTCGAACAGGATGCGCGGGTTGCCGCCGTCCATATCCATCAGCCGCAGGCGGACATCGAGATCCCTCGGATGATCGAAAACATCACCGTCATAGGAGAGCACCAGCAGATGCTTCCCATCCGGCGACGGATGCGGAAACCAGTCGCCATAGGGGCTGTCGGTGATGCGCGTGACGTCACTGCCATCGGGGCGGATGCGCCAGATCTGCATGCGTCCGGTGCGGCTGGAGTTGAAATAGATCCATTCGCCATCCGCCGACCAGTCGGGTCCGTCGTTGCGCCCTTCCCCGTGGGTCAGCCGCTGCTCCTCGCCGCCATCAACCGAAATCGTATAGATGTCGAAGACCTGGTCGCGGATGCCGCAATAGGTCACTCTTCGCCCATCCGGCGACCAGCCGTGCCAATAGGACGGCAGGTTGCGGGTGACGAGCCGCGGCGTGCCGCCTCTAGCCGGCAGCAGGTAGATCGCCGACTTGCCGAACTCGGTCTTGTCGCTGATCGCGATGGTGGCGCCATCGGGCGAAATGCCGTGGTCGTTGTTGCAGAGCGCGGCAAAGCCGGTATCGATCTCCACCGGCTCCGAACCGTCGAAACCGAGGCGATAAAGACGGCCATCGCCGTTGATGACCAGATGCGTGCCGTCCCGCGACCAGTTCGGCGCCTCGACCAGCCGATCGGTCTGCCAGACGACGCGCGTTTCACCGGTAACGATGTCATAGGTCTCGATGGAACTGCGCATCCCGTTCTCCCGCCGCGACCAAGGCAGCTATTTGCGTTCTTCGCCTCTCGGCAGCGTCGCCGCGACCTTGGCGCAGATCGACTGCATCAAATTGGAATTGCGTTGATCTCGCCAGGTCGAGACGACGCCCCAGGCCAACAGCAGAAGGATGCAGACGAAGGCCACGCCGACGATGGCGATACTGCCGCTTGCAAGACCATAGATGCCGAAGACCGCCGGCGTCGCGAAATAGGCGATCTGCGCCGAGAGCTGCCGGCCAGCAGAAACGTCGCTCAGCGACCACAGCCGGATCAGCCGGATTTCCTCGTCCGTGAACTCCGGACAGCTTTCCTTGCCGTCCCGCCCTTGGCCGAACGCGCTCACCCTCGATCGCGGAAGCGGTTGGTGATCGGGTACCGCCGGTCGCGGCCAAAATTCTTCTTGGTGATCTTGACGCCCGGCGCCGATTGCCGCCGCTTGTATTCGGCAATGTAGAGCAGGTGTTCGACCCGGTGAACCGTCGCCTCGTCATGGCCGCGGGCGACGATCTCGTCGGTCCCCATCTCCTTTTCCACCAGGCATTCGAGAATGTCGTCGAGCACCGGATAGGGCGGCAAAGAATCCTGGTCCGTCTGGTTGGGACGCAATTCAGCCGAGGGCGCCTTGTCGATAATATTTGGGGGAATGACGACGCCGGAGGGTCCAAGCGCGCCCGGCGGAACCGTGGTGTTGCGCCAGCGCGAGATGGCATAGACCTCCATCTTGTAGAGATCCTTGATCGGATTGAAGCCGCCGTTCATGTCGCCATAGAGCGTGGCATAGCCGACCGACATTTCCGACTTGTTGCCCGTCGTCACCACCATCGAGCCGAACTTGTTGGAGATCGCCATCAGGATGGTGCCGCGGGTACGGCTCTGCAGGTTCTCCTCGGTGATGCCGGATTCGGTCCCCTCGAACATGTCGGAGAGCGCGCTTAAGAACCCTTCGACCGGCTCGGAGATCGGCACGATATCGTAGCGGCAGCCGAGCGCTGCGGCACATTCCTTGGCGTCCTTCAGCGATTCCTGCGAGGTGTAGCGATAGGGCAGCATGACTGTGCGCACCCGCTCCTCGCCGAGCGCATCGACCGCCAGCGCCGCGCAGATCGCGGAATCGATACCGCCGGAAAGGCCGAGTACGACGTTCTTGAAGCCGTTTTTGTTCACATAGTCACGGAAGCCGAGCATGCAGGCGCGGTAGTCCGCCTCCTCGCGCTCCGGCAGGCGCGACTGCAGCCCGCTTTCGCAATGCCAGCCGCTTTCGCCCTTCTTCCATTCGACGATCGAAATCGCCTCTTCGAACTGGCTCATCTGGAAGGCGAGAGACTTGTCGGTGTTGAAGGCGAAGCTTGCGCCGTCGAACACCAGTTCGTCCTGGCCGCCGAGCTGGTTGGCATAGATCATCGGCAGGCCGGTCTCGAGCACCTGCTTGAGGACCACCTGGTGGCGCACATCCACCTTGCCACGAAAATAGGGCGAACCGTTCGGCGACAGCAGGATTTCCGCGCCACTTTCCGCGAGTGTCTCGCAAACGCCGAGATCGCCCCAGATGTCCTCGCAGATCGGAATGCCGATGCGCACGCCGCGGAAATTCACCGGGCCCGGCATCTCGCCCTGGTCGAAGACGCGCTTCTCGTCGAACTCGCCATAGTTCGGCAGATCGACCTTGTCGCGGAACGCGATCACCTTGCCATCGTCAAGCACGGCCACCGAATTGTGCCGGCCGGTCTTGGCCTGGCGCGGGAAGCCGATGATGACGCCCGGGCCGCCGTCCGCCGTGTCGCTCGCGAGCTTCTCGACCGCCTGGAGGCAGGCCTTCAGGAATGCCGGCTTCAGCACGAGATCTTCGGGCGGATAGCCGGAAATGAACAGCTCCGTCAAAAGCAGGAGATCGGCGCCCTGGCGCGCCGCATCGGCACGCGCCTCACGCGCCTTGGCCAGGTTTCCGGCGATGTCGCCCACCGTCGGATTGAGCTGGGCGATTGCGATGCGCAGGAGCGAGGGGGCGATCTTGTGAGCGGTCATGAGCGGGCCTGTCGGTCTGTTCTGAGCGATTGCGTCTGACTTTCGCAATGTTCTTTAGCGCAATCCGCAGGAAAATACCCACAGGCAATCGCCGCTCCGCGAAAAAAAACCGAAAAATTCTGTCTTTCCCGGTTCTTATGAAGGGCCGTTGCAGCGCCCTCACGCGACGAAAAGCTGTTCCCAAACCCCGTTAAGAAACCATTCATCCCCTGTTCAAAATGACGGGCGTATGACAGTTACACGACACATTTATGAAACTGGAGAACATGTTGGCTAGTATCGATTCCGCTGTCGCGAGAGGTTCGCGCGTCTATGTCGATAGACCCGGCTTCACCGCACGGCACGCCAAGACGCTTGCGGCCACCCGCAGCGCATTGTTCTCCCTTTTCGTCGCAGCCGCTCTCGTCTTCGCCGTCGAGCTGATCGTGCGCCAGTCGATGGCCGATACGCTCGCCTATATGCTCGACCCGACGCGCCCGGCGCTGACGACTGTCGGTGCATTCTTCCTGATGCTGCTGGCCGTCGACGGCATTTTCGGTCGCGAACATAAGTCGGCCGTGGTGATTGCGCCCCTCGCCATCATACCCGCCGTCGTCTGCCAGCAGAAGCAGGTCTTCCTGTCCGATCCGCTTTATCCGACCGATTTCCTGTTCGGCCGCCAGATCATGGAATTGATGCCGGTGCTGGTGAAGGACCGCCCCTGGACCGCCGTCGGCATCGTCGTCGGCCTCATCGCCGCCGTTGCCGCCATCGGCCTCTTGCTGCGCTACGCCTGGCGCAATTTCCCCAAGCTGACGCGCCGCGAGCGCATCGCTCGTGCGGCCTTTGCGCTGCCGCTGCTCTTCGCCTTCTGGCACATCATGGATTACAACCAGTTCTCCTGGATCCGTGATCGCCTGAAGGTCATCCCCATCATGTGGGACCAGACCGAGAACTATAAGCACAACGGCTTTGCGCTTGCCTTCGCCATCAACCTGCCGATGGCCAATGTCAGCGCGCCCGCTGGCTACATGGCCGACGCCATCGATCGCATTCCGGTGAAGCCGCTTCCGGCTGGCACCTCGCACCGCGGCAAGCCCGACGTCATCGTGCTGATGAGCGAATCCTTCTGGGATCCGACCCGCCTGCCCAACGTCAAGCTCTCGCCCGATCCGATGCCGACGATCCGCGAGATGCAGTCGGGCAACGTCTTCTCGCCGGAATTCGGCGGCATGACCGCCAATGTCGAGTTCGAGGCGCTGACCGGCTTCTCCAACGCCTTCCTGCCCTATGGCAGCATTCCGTACCAGCAGTACATCCGCAACCCGATCCCGTCGCTCGCTACCTTCTTCCGTGGCGAAGGCTATGTCTCGCGCGCCATCCATCCCTTCCAGAGCTGGTTCTGGAACCGTACCGCCGTCTACAAGGCCTTCGGTTTCGACACCTTCAAGTCGGAAGAGAACATGCCGCCGATGCAGAAGCGCGGCATCTTTGCCTCGGACGAGTCGCTGACGCATGAGATCATCCGCCAGGCCGACGCCATGGACGATCCGTTCTTCTTCTTTGCGGTGACACTGCAGGGCCATGGCCCCTATGAGGCAAACCGCTATGCCAAGAACACCATCAAGGTCGAAGGCAACCTGCCCGAAAGCGACCGGCAGGTGCTGGAAACCTATGCTCAAGGCATCAAGGAAGCCGACGAGAGCCTGAAGAAGCTGATGGACTGGGCAAAGAAGCGCGATCGCGAAACGATCATCGTGCTGTTCGGCGACCACCTGCCGCCGCTCAACACGGTCTATACCAGCACCGGCTTCATGAAGGGCGTCACGGCGGAGCGCAAGGGCTCGAAGGACCAGATGAAGGCGCAGCACGAAACGCCGCTCGTCGTCTGGTCGAACAAAACAGGCCCGAGAAAGAACGTCGGCACGATCAGCCCGGCCTTCCTCTCCTACCAGATCCTCAAGCAGTCCGGCTACGAGCACCCCTATTACACCGGGTTCCTCGGCAAGGTTCATGACCAATACCGGGTCGTCGACCGCTACATGCTGATCCGCAGGAACGGCAAGGAAGTCGCCGAGTGGTCGCGCCAGCCGAAGGTGCCGGCTCTCTTGCGTGACTATCGCTTCCTGCAGCACGACATGATGTTTGGAGACCGCTTCTCCACCGACCGGTTCTTCAAGTCCCACGCCGACCTCTTCGCAAGCGCGGCCGAGACCCACTGAACCACGAGCGCCGGACCGGCCACACCCGGTCCGGCTCTTCATGCTCTCGGTCGGCCAGATTTTTCCGCGACGCAAAACCGCCACGCACATTTGCTGGAAATGCTCTAGATTTTCTCCGGTCAACCCCGGAGATCGCCATGCCGCATTTCAACAACATCTCGCACCAGTTCTTCGGCAAGCCGCTCAGCGAACTCGGCGAGATCGAGCGCCGCATCCTCGCCTACGCCCGCGAGCGGCGCACGCTGACCACCGATACCAATGCGGCCTTCGCTGCCGAGCAAACCTTAGGCGACAGGCTCGCCGACAACATTGCCCGCGTTGGCGGCTCCTGGAGCTTCATCGTCACCTTCTGCAGTTTTCTCGTCTGCTGGGTCATCGTGAACTCGGTGCTGTTGGTGACCGGAGCGTTCGACCCCTACCCCTACATCTTTCTCAACCTCGTGCTTTCCATGCTTGCCGCACTGCAGGCCCCAATCATCATGATGTCGCAGAACCGTCAGGCCGAACGCGACCGCTTCGCAGCGTCCAAGGACTACGAGGTCAATCTCAAGTCGGAAGTCGAACTGATCGCCCTGCATCACAAGGTCGACGACGTGTTGCTGCGTGAGATTTCGGAACTGCGTGCCGACCTCGCAACGCTCAACCGCCAGCTCGAGCACTACCGTCCAGCACCCGGGCAGGACTGACCGAACACCCACGACACGCAGGATCAGATCCCGCGGTGCCGCGGCGTAGCGCGGGCGCCCACCCCCCCGCTTCGCTGCCATCGGCAACTTATCGGAGTATGAAAAAATTAATATTTGAAGACCATCTTATGGGTGCAGGGACATTCGAAAATACAGCAACGTGGGTACGCGGAGATGCTGCAATGTCCAACTTCAAGCGCCTTTTCGGCGGCCGAGACGGCGCCGCTGCAATCGAATTCGCAATCATAGCGCCGCTCTTCCTCCTTTGCGTGCTAACCTTGATCGCCTACGGCGTCTATCTCAGCACAGCGCATTCCATACAGCAGATCGCCGCCGATGCCGCGCGCACAGCCATCGCTGGACTATCCCAAGGCGAGCGTGAACGCCTCGCGACCGACTACATCCGCCGCACCACGATGGATCAGGCCTTCATAAAATCCTCGCGTATGACCGTGACCGTCAAAGACGACGCCAGCAACGCCAACCAGTTCACCGTTCGGATCAAATACGACGCCGCCGACCTCCCGATTTTTAACCTTTTCACGTTCGCGATGCCGAGCAGCCAGATCGAGCGCTTCGCAACCATACGCGTGGGAGGGGTCTGACATGGCGTGGAATTCAACGCGACTGCGCACGCTGCTCCGATCACAAGACGCCAATATCGGCATCTCTGCCGCACTGGTCATGCCACTGGTCATCGCCTCAATGGGGCTCGGCATCGACTACGGCTATCTCACCGTGCAGAAACGTGAGATGCAGTCGGCGGTCGACCTTGCCGCGATCGCAGCGGCCGCCAACATCTCGTCGGCCGAGAAGGCCGTGCTCAACCATTTCTCCAACAATGGCCTCAACTACGCCGTGGCCACGCCGACCGGGCTGATGACGGTCGATGGCAAGGTGCTGCCGCTGAGCGATGTCAGCACGGGCAAGGTGGATGGCGTGGCCACGCTGGCGCGCGGTCGCTATATCCCCGACCCTTCCGTCGAGGCCGGACAGCGCTTCGTCAAGGACGCAACGCCGACCGATGCCGTTCAGGTTCTGCTGGAAAAGAAAGGCCAGATCTTCCTAGCCTCCATGTTCAGCGCGCCGCCGGATTTAAGCGTCATCGGCACGGCCGCCAGCTCCAAGATTGCCGCCTTCTCTGTCGGCTCGCGTCTCGCCAGCCTGAACGACGGATTGTTGAATTCGATCCTCGGGCAAATGCTCGGCACGACCATCTCCCTCAAGGTCATGGATTATCAGGCGCTCATCGACGCCGACATCGACGTCCAGCCGTTCCTGAAGATCGTCGCGACAAAGCTGAACCTGACCGCCGCCTCCTATGAGGACGTGCTGAAGGCCAATCTGACCATGCCGCAGTTGCTCTCCTCGATGCGGCTCGTCCAGGGTCTTTCAGGCACAGTGACAGCCGCGCTGAAGAGCATCGAGCTTTCGACCGCAAACAACAAGAAGACCGTCACACTGGCCCAGATCCTCAACCTCGATCCGAAAAAGAGCCTGCAGATCGATGCCGGTTCCGATTGGGCGATGAAGATCAGCGCGCTGCAGATCGTCTCCGCGGCCGCCGCAATTGCCAATGGCGAACACCAGATCGCGCTCAACGCCGTGACCGGGCTTCCCGGCATCGCTTCTGCCAAGGTCAAGCTCGCGATCGGCGAGCCGCCGGTCCAGACGCCCAGCCACCGCCTCGGAACCCCGGGGGCGGCCGTGCGCACCGCCCAGACCCGCCTCGCCGTCGAAGTCAACGTCGATGGCCTTGCGGCCCTTGCCGGCATCCGCATCAGACTGCCGATCTACGTCGAACTTGCCTATGCCGAGGCGAAACTTGCCGACATCCGCTGCTACGGCGGTACTCCGGAAAACGCGGCGGTCAGCGTCGACGCGGTGCCGGGCATTGCCGAGATCGCGATCGGCGACGTCGACCCGACAGTGCTCTCGAACTTCTCGTCGGATGCCCGCGTGCAAAGGGCCCGCCTCGTCGATGCCCTCGTCGTCAAGATCGATGCGCTCGCTCATGTCGAAGCACAGAACCTCAAGGTCTCGCGCCTGAGCTTCAGCCCATCCGAGATTGCGGCTCGATCGATCAAGAGCGTCTCCACGAAGGATATTCTCACCTCCACGACCCAAACGCTGCTCAACAACCTCGACGTCAACATCCAGGTTCTGTTCCTCACGCTCGGCAGCCCGACGATCGTCCAGCAAGCCCTGGCCCAGACCTTGGGTTCCGTCACCAAGCCGGTCGATGATCTCCTCTACAACCTGCTCCTGCTCGTCGGCGTCCGGGTCGGCGAGGCCGATGTACGCGTCACCGGCGTCAAGTGCCAGCCGCCTGTGCTGGTGCAATGATCGAGATCCAGCAATCGAACGGGGCGCCTGACGGCTGAACGTCAGGTGCCCCGTTTGAACAAAATCGGTTGTTCGCACGTTATGGGCAAGCTACTCCTACTAAAAGGGGTTAGGCTGAGTGGCGGCTGGCGACCGGGCATCTTGAAATTCAAGCATCCGGCACGCCGCGCAAGCTTCGGGGGGTGTGCGCAGCAAATGCGTGTCGTGGCAGAGCATGAGGGCGTTGCGCCAGTTGGTGCGCTTGCCTTCACCGCAGAAGATTTTCGCAATCATCCGAACTTCCGGGCGATCCTTCAGGCGAGCGCCCGCGATCTGATGTCGGTGTTTGATGTCTTCCCTCGAGTTGCCCGCCTCGTCGCCTCCCATCAGAAATGGACGCTGAGCCAAGCCGTCTACACACTTCACCTCGAGCGCGATCCAGCGAATCCGGAGACGGGTATCACCACCGCGCGCCTGCTAAAGTTCATGCATGAGATGGGCGGCGCCAGCCGCAATACCGCTGCCGCCTTCATTGCCGAACTGCTGACCTACAAGCTGCTGCGCGATACCAATGGCGGTCGTGCCAGAAAGAAAGTGCGGCCCCTGGAGCCGACCGAAATCAGCGAAGGGGCGATGTTGCGCTGGTTCATGAGCCAGATGGGCACGCTCGACCGTTTCGACGGCAAGGGCCGCCTTCAGCGCGTCGAAGCCGATCGGACGATCTTTGAGCGCGCCCAACCGATCGCCACCCGCCTGCTGCTCGCCGACCGGCGGTGGAACGAGCCGCCGGAAGCTGTGGCCGCCTTCGTCTGGACCGAATGCGGCGGCCTGCTGCTCGACGATCTCATGTCGCGGCCGCAAAGCCTCGATCCCGTCGACGGCAAAGTCTGGCTCGAAGCGAGCCTCTCGGAACTCGCCACGCACTACATGATCTCCAACACGCATATCAGGCGCATTTTCACCCGCGCCCAGGATGCGGGCCTCATCGGCCGCGCCGGCGAAGGCCAGCGCGGGCTGTTCTGGCTAGGCGAACGCCTGCTCGACGAATATTGTCAGTGGCAATCGGTCAAGATGGCCGGCCTTGCCAATGGCTATGAGCAGGCGGTTCGGCAGGCAACAAGCACGCCGGAGTGATCGCTCAGCTGCGTCCGGCCGCATATTTCGGCAAGTCGTCGGTGATTTCGTAGAAGTCGCCCTGGTCTTCGCAGAAGATGTGATAGCCACCCTTCAGCACGGTCGGCTTCTCGAAGGCCCCAGCCATGATCGAGATGTAATCCTGCCCGTCGCCCTTCCAGAACAGGGCCGAGCCGCAGATCCGGCAAAAGCCACGGCTGGCGCTGTCGCTTGCCCGATACCAAGTGACATGCTCCATTCCCTCGACCTCAAGGCCGTCGTTCCGGACATTCGTCGCGGCGTAGTAGAGCCCGGTCTGCTTCCGGCATTGGCTGCAATGGCAGTAGATCAGCTCGCGCAGCTCGCCCTGTGCGGCAAAGCGCACTGCCCCGCAAAGACAGCTTCCCTTGTGAACGTCCGGCATTGTTCCCCCAAAGCGAAATCGTGATGCATCACCCTGTCATGCGGTGGATAAGGCGGCACGATTGCGCGCGCCGCTTCCTGCTCCAGACACGAAAATGCCGGACCAGCTTCCAGAGCGGGCCCGGCATTGTCAAATTCAAAACTCCCAAGCGACGTTCAGAAAGCCTGAACGATGCCAGGGGATTAGATCAGCCGTTGACGACCATCTTCTTCTCGTCGCGGCCGCCCTTCATGCGCTCGGCCAGCAGGAACGCGAGTTCCAGCGCCTGGTCCGCATTGAGGCGCGGATCGCAATGGGTGTGGTAGCGGTCGGCAAGATCGTCGCCGGAAAGCGCGCGCGCACCGCCGGTGCATTCCGTCACGTCGTTGCCGGTCATCTCGATATGGATGCCGCCCGGATGCGTGCCCTCTGCCCGGTGAATCTGGAAGAAGCTCTCGACTTCCGACAGGATCCGCTCGAACGGGCGGGTCTTGTAGTTGTTGAGCGTGATCGTGTTGCCGTGCATCGGATCGCAGGACCAGACGACCTTCTTGCCTTCGCGCTCGACCGCACGGATGAGGCGCGGCAGATGCTCCGCCACCTTGTCATGGCCGAAGCGGCAGATCAGCGTCAGGCGGCCGGCTTCGTTGGCCGGGTTCAGAAGATCGATCAGCTCCAGGAGACCATCGGCCGTCAGCGACGGGCCGCACTTGAGACCGAGCGGGTTCTTGATACCGCGGCAGTATTCGATGTGCGCATGGTCGGGCTGGCGGGTACGGTCGCCGATCCAGATCATGTGGCCGGAGGTGGCGTACCAGTCGCCCGAGGTCGAGTCGACACGCGTCAGCGCCTGCTCGTAACCGAGCAGCAGCGCCTCGTGGCTCGTGAAGAAATCGGTCTCGCGCAGGCTCGGATGGTTTTCCGAGGTGATGCCGATCGCCTTCATGAAGTCCATGGTCTCGGAGATGCGGTCGGCGAGCTTGCGGTAGCGCTCTGCCTGCGGGCTATCCTTGACGAAGCCGAGCATCCACTGGTGCACGTTGTCGAGGTTGGCATAGCCGCCCATGGCGAAGGCGCGCAGAAGGTTCAGCGTTGCAGCCGACTGACGGTAGGCCATGATCTGGCGTTCCGGGTTCGGGATACGCGCTTCCTCGGTGAACTCGATGCCGTTGATGATGTCGCCGCGGTAGGACGGCAGCGTCACGTCGCCCTGCTTCTCGATGTTGGACGAGCGGGGCTTGGCGAATTGGCCGGCGATGCGGCCGACTTTCACCACCGGCTGCTGTGCGCCGAAGGTCAAGACGACGGCCATCTGCAGGAAGGCGCGGAAGAAGTCGCGGATCGTGTCGGCGCCATGCTCGGCGAAACTTTCAGCGCAATCGCCGCCCTGCAGCAGGAAGCCGCGGCCTTCGGCAACATTGGCAAGTGCACTCTTCAGACGGCGCGCTTCGCCTGCAAACACCAGCGGCGGATACTTCGCGAGGCTCGCTTCGGTCGCCTCAAGCGCTGCCAGGTCCGGATAGTCCGGCACCTGCTGGATGGGTTTCTGCCGCCAGCTGTTTGGAGTCCAAGTTTGTGCCATTTCGATCACCTGTTGTCTGCCGCGGATCTATCCGCGCGGGTCGCGCCCTGACGGCCGAAGGTGGCCGCCCGGTATTCGGAAATTTCACTCATGTCCGCGTGCCCTGCCCCAACGCAAGATTATTGCGCCAAGCTCGCCCGAAGCCGGTGACTTCGCGGATGCGGGCTTATAGACGTTAAGCGAAGGCTTGGAAAGACATTCTACCAGAATTCATCGGCTCCGGCGCCTGCAAAGCAAGGCGCCGGCTGCCGGGGCCTCAGACCCGCTCGCCCTTGCGGATGCGGTAGGACGGCGAATACATCGTCACCAGTTCTTCCGCCGCCGTCGGGTGCACCGCCATCGTCCGGTCGAAATCGTCCTTGGTGCAGCCGGCCTTCAGCGAGATGCCGAGCAGCTGGGCCATTTCGCCCGCATCATGGCCGAGGATGTGGGCACCGAGCACCTTGCGGTCGGCAGCGTTGACGATCAGCTTCATGATCATCTTTTCCTTGCGGCCCGAAAGCGTCGCCTTCATCGGCCGGAATTCGGCGCGATAAACATCCAGCTCGTCGAAGCGGCGCGCCGCCTCTTCTTCCGTCAGACCGACGGTGCCGATCTCCGGCTGCGAGAAGACGGCGGTGGCGATCAGGTCGTGATCCGGCGACACCGGATTGTTCTTGTACTCGGTCTCGATGAAGCACATGGCCTCGTGGATCGCGACCGGCGTCAGTTGCACGCGGTCGGTGACATCGCCAAGCGCATAGATGCCAGGCGCACTGGTGCGCGAGAACGCATCGACGATGATGGCGCCGCGCTCATCGGTCTTGACGCCAGCCGCTTCGAGGCCGAGGCCCGTGGTGTTCGGCACGCGGCCAAGCGCCAGCATCACCTGATCGACGGCGATGTCGCCGTGCTTCATCGTGCGCGCGACACGCTTTCCAGCATCATCGAGGGCGACCGACTGGATAAGGTCCTCGCAGAGGATACGGATGCCCTTCTCTTCCATGGCCACATGCAGCCCGCGGCGCAGGTCTTGGTCGAAACGCGACAGAATTTCCTTGCCGCGATAGATCAGCGTCGTCTCGACGCCGAGGCCGTGGAAGATGTTGGCGAATTCGACGGCGATGTAGCCGCCGCCGGCAATCAGGATCGACTTCGGCAGCTCCTCGAGATCGAAAGCCTCGTTCGAGGAAATGCAGTGCTCGTGTCCCGGCAGCGCGTCATGCGGCGTCGGATGACCGCCGACGGCGATCACGATCCGCTCGGCCGTCACCGTTTTGCCGCTGTCGAGCAGGCGAACCGTGTTCGGGCCGACGAGCTCGGCGCGCGTATGCAGGATCTCGGCGCCGGCATTGTTCAGACCCTTCTGGTAGAGCCCTTCGAGCCGGGTAATTTCCTGCTCCTTGGCGGCGACCAGTTTCTTCCAGTCGAACCGGCTTTCGCCGACCGACCAGCCGAAACCGGCTGCGTCTTCGAAATGTTCGGAAAACTGCGACGCGTAGACATAGAGCTTCTTCGGCACGCAGCCGCGGATGACGCAGGTGCCGCCGTAGCGAAACTCCTCCGCAATCGCCACCTTCTTGCCGAGGCTCGCCGCCAGGCGTCCGCTCCTGACGCCGCCGGATCCGCCACCGATCACGAAAAGGTCATAGTCGAAAGCGGGCATGGGCAGTCTCCTGAAAGCAAGCGGGCCGAAATGGCGAAATGGAAAGCGCGCCGAACGATCTCGCGTCCGGCAGCCGGTGCGGCCGGCCGAAGGCCGCACCGCAGGCACATATAGTGGTGCCTCCGGCCAAAAGAAAAGCCCGGATCTCTCCGGGCTCCTCGAAACGTGATGAACCGTGGCCGGCGACGGTTATTGCGCCGGCGCCTGGACGGCGCCCTCGGCAGCCGGCTGCGTGCTGCCAACCTTTTCGTCGAGCGACTTGGTGGCTTCCTGGGTCAGATCGCGGGAAACGCCTGCGGCCCAGATGTCGGCGGCCTTCAGCAGTTCGCGCGAAGCGATCGGGCCGTTATCCAGGAGCTTCTTGCCGGCGGACGAGCCGTAAAATTCGGTGATCGCGTTCAGCTCTTCGAGCGAGAAGGTCTTGGCGTAGATCGTCGCCGCTTCGTTCTCGAGATCGGCACGGCGCGCGGCAAGGCTAAGTGCCTTCTCGTCGACGGTTGCCGTGATCAGTTCCTGATGGTTCGGCGATGACTGGATCAGCGTGTTCTTCAGCCGCTCGGCAAGGTTCGGCAGAATGTTGTCGAAGCTGTTGGTCACGCCAAGCGCTGCGATCGTCGCGCGCGCCGCCTTGATCTGCTCTTCGGAGACGTCCTGGGCCTGCACCGCCGGAATCGATGCGGAAAGCAGAACCGCGGTGGCAGCGAATGTGCGGACAAGACCTGCGAGTTTGTTCATTTTTACCCTTGCTCCTGTGTTTGTCGCATGCTGCCCGGGCGGTTTCCGCCGCCAGGCCCGCATGTGTGGAAACCTGTTGTCTTTACCGCTCCCAGCCCATTGCGGGCTGTCGGGAGCCAGCTCAGGACGCAGTCAGAATGCGTGCCTGCTCCGGCCCTGCAATGATTGCCAGCGACGCGATGTCGATGAAAAGCCCGTGCTCGACGACGCCGGGAATGGCATTCAGCTCTCCCGCGAGCGCATCTGCATCAGGAATACGGCCAAAAGATGCATCGAGAATGAGGTGTCCGCCGTCGGTCTTGAAGGCGCCGTCGTGCGATTGACGCACGGCGATTTCGCCGGAAAGGCCGAGCCGCGAAGCGACTTTCTCGATCGCGATCCGCGTTGCCACCTGACCGAAGGGATTGACCTCGATCGGCAGCTTGAAGGCACCGAGGACCTCGACCACCTTCGATTCGTCGGCGATCACGATCATTCGCTTCGACGTGCTCGCGACGATCTTTTCGCGCAGCAATGCGCCGCCGCCGCCCTTGATCAGCCGCAGCCGGCCATCGACCTCGTCGGCGCCGTCAATCGTCAGGTCCAGTTCCGGCAGCTCATCGAGCGACTTCAACGGCACACCGAGTTCGAGGCAGAGCCGCGCCGTGCGCTCCGAAGTGGGAACCCCTTCGATACGGAAGCCCGAGGCGACCTTCTCGGCCAGCAGCCGGACAAATTCCTCAGCCGTGGAGCCCGTACCGATGCCGAGGCGCATGCCGTCTTCGACATATTCCAGAGCCGCAGCCGCGGCTTTGATTTTCATTTCGCGGGCGTCCATGCGCCAGTCGCTCCCTTGTAATTCCGACGGACGGCTTTGCTGCAAGCAGCGAACGGCCGGCCCGTTTTCCGCTGAGACACTTACACGCCCGGCGACGCAAACAAAAGTCAAAATGAAATTGCCGCCAAGGATTCCGCAGGACTTGGGACATGTACTCCCCATTGCATTCTGCTGTCACTTCGCCTACCCGAACGGCAACGTTTCCGGTGCCATGAGGTTTTTCGGTGTCATCTCCCATAGTCGTCTTCGATCTCGATGGAACGCTTGTCGATACCGCGCCGGACCTGGTCGCGAGCCTCAACCATGCGGTGACCCAGGCCGGCATCGCACCGGTCGGCTATGCGGATCTCACCCATCTTGTCGGGCACGGCGCACGCGCCATGATCGAGCGCACCTTCGCGCTCCGGCAAAAGCCGCTCGCTGAAGACGTCCTGGAATGGCAGCTCAAGGAGTTCGTCGATTTCTACCACGGCTCGATGCCCGGCGATTCGCTGCCCTATCCGGGCCTCGTCGACGCGCTCGACCGGCTCTCTGGCGCCGGCTTCAAGCTGGCGGTCTGCACCAACAAGCCGGAAAAGCTGGCAACGCGCCTGCTCGAACGCCTGGGGCTGATCGAACGCTTCGCCGCGATTTCGGGTGGCGACACTTTCGAAGTGCGCAAGCCGAATGCCGAGCACCTCCTGAGGACCGTCACCAATGCCGGCGGCTCGGCGGAACGCTCGGTGATGGTCGGCGACAGCCTCAACGACTTCCTCGTCGCCCGCAATGCAGCAGTGCCGTCGATTGCGGTTCCTTTCGGCTACTCGGACGTCCCCGTCGAAAGCCTCGAGCCGACGAAAATCATCAGCCACTTCGACGAACTGACACCGGAACTGGTCTCGGCGCTGCTCGAGACCCGATGATCGAACAGAAAAAAGGCCGCTCGAAGCGGCCTTTTCTTATTCTTGTGTCTTATCCTTCGGCCCTGCGGGCGCCGCGCGTCGCGTCAAAGGCGCGGTTCATGTACATGTCGCGCTCATAGACGTCGTCGAAATACTCGACGACACCATCCTTGTTCGGCCAGGCCGTGAAGTAGGCGACATAAACCGGCACCTTCACCGGAACCTGCAGTGCCTTGTTGCCGCCGCCGGCAATCTCCTTGCCGACGTCCTCGACGCTCGTGCCGAGCACGGCCGCCGCCATCAGGCGCGGATCGGCAAGCCGCACGCAACCGTGGCTGAGTGCCCGGTTGTCGCGCTTGAAGAAGCTCTTCGACGGGGTGTCGTGCATGTAGATCGCATGCGCGTTGGGGAACAGGATTTTCAGCTCGCCGAGCGCATTGTCGCTGCTCGGCGGCTGGCGTACCGCGACCGAAGCGGTCGAGCCGTTCCAGTTGACCGACGCCGACGGAACCGGCCGGCCGCCGACCTCGACCTGGTAGCCCATGCGATCGAGATAGTTCGGGTCGCTGCGGAGCTTCGGCAGCATCTCGTTGACGATGATCGACTGCGGCACGCCCCAGTACGGATTGACCTCGACGGTCTGGATCTCGTCCTGGAAGAAATAGGTCTGGTTCGTTTTCGAGCCGACGACCACGCGCATCGAGAACTGCTCGGCGCCCTGGTCGGTATAGGTTGCGGTGAAGGCCGGCTGGTTGATGAAGACGTAGCGGCCGCCGAGGCCATCCGGCAGCCAGCGCGCCTGCTCCATGGCGATCTCGAGCTTGTTGATCTTGTTCGCCACGCTGTCGCCACCCGTCAGGATGCGCACCGACGCCTGGCCGACGACCCCATCAGCCTTCAGCCCGTGTTCCTTCTGGAAGGCCTCGACCACGGTTACCAGTTCCGGCGTGTATTCCGGCGCTCCCTGGTAAGCGGCAAGAACCGCCGCATGTTCGGTCTTCAGCGCTTCCGAGCCCTTGAGGCGAATACCGGCAATGATGTTGGCGAGCTCGGGATTGCTCTGGCCCGGCTTAAGCAGCGTGCCGGGCGCGATCTCGACGCGCTGCTCGGCGCCTGTTTCCGCCCTCAGCTTCTCCAGTTCGACGGAGAGTGCCGCGAATTGCGCGCTCTTCGGGTTCTGGTCGTTGAGAAGCGTGGCGACGTCGTTGCTCGCAGACAGCTTGTCGAGAAGCGGAGCGAGTTCGACCGTCTTGCGCTTGAAGTCGTGGTAGCCGGAGATCTTGTTCGGATCGATGCGGCCGCGCACCGTGTCCTGCGCATAGGTGAGCGTTGCCGCCGACAGCGCGATTTCGAACTGCAGCAGTTCCTTTTCGCGCGCGATCATGTCGCCGCGGTCGAACGTATCAGCCGGCACGGTGACCGCATAATCCTGCGGGTCGAGGCCGACCTTGGCTGCATCGGCGAGAACGGCGACCGCCGCCTTTGCCTTGGCGTTCACGCCTTCGGCGCCGATCCAGATGTAATCCATGCGGGCGCCGTAATGGGCTTCGACCGCCTTGGCGACGTCGCCGGACGCGCGAACGTTGATATCCGGCAGGAACTGCCGCGCGTCGGCAAGCGGCGTGCGCAGCATCGGCGGCAGCGCATCGTTGCGCACGGAGCCGGTAACGACCGGGTCGAGCAACTTGTCGGTTGAGATGCGACGCAGCGGCTCCGCCTTGTAGGTGTAATATTTGGGGCCCGTGACCTTCGGCAGCGGCTTGGCCGCCTGCTGCGGGTCGACCATCGTGCCCATGCCCGGCAGCGGCTGGTTCGGCTGAACCTGCTGAGCCTCGGTCTTCTTCCGGCCCGCCCGGATGAAATCGCCAAATGTGAAGGCCGAAGCCGGCCGCACATCCATGGTCGCGATCGCACAGCCGCTCATGAGCGCCACGACCGCTGCCGTCTTAATTACTCTCATATGAAACTACGTCCCCGTATCGCGTTGTCGCCGAATTCGACTGAAGCCAGATTCTCGCCACGCCCTCGTGCACTGAAAGTTATAGAAAAGGATGGTGAATGAAAAGGAAACGCGCCCGCGAACATCGACCTTGAATCTCCTTCCTCGTCCCTGCAAACGCCTCGCTTCCATAACGTTCGAAGGGGGATAAAAATTTGATCCATATGGATTTTATTTCAGCGGGAGGTCATGGGCCGGTTGCAGCCGCCGATCGGCGGCTAAAAAGAACGCCGCGCCTGTGACCGAAACATCACAACGGCGCCCGCGGCCCGCAAGCGACCGAATCACCATCGTTCCGGGCCGGCCTTGTTGCACGTCAACGTTTCAAACGATTGTAGCATGGCAAGCCGAGCCACGCCCCTTTACAAGCTCCGGCAGGCGGGGCAGAGAGAGGCCCGGCACCCTGGGGAGATGCGCCACCCGGCCCCTCGCCCAGGCTTCATGAACCGCATGATCCAAGGCAGGTATCACGATGACATCGACGCGCACGGAAACAGACACGTTCGGCCCCATCGAAGTGGCAAGCGACCGCTATTGGGGCGCCCAGGCCCAGCGCTCGCTCGGCAATTTCAAGATCGGTTGGGAAAAGCAGCCGGCCTCGATCGTCCGGGCGCTCGGCATCGTCAAGCAGGCAGCCGCCCGCACCAACCAGGCGCTCGGCCGTCTGGATTCCACCGTAGCCGATGCCATCGTCAAGGCATCGCAGGAAGTGATCGACGGCAAGCTCAACGACCATTTCCCGCTCGTCGTCTGGCAGACCGGTTCGGGCACCCAGTCGAACATGAATGCCAACGAGGTGATTTCGAACCGCGCCATCGAACTGCTCGGCGGCGTCATGGGCTCGAAGAAGCCGGTGCATCCGAACGATCACGTCAACATGAGCCAGTCGTCGAACGACACCTATCCGACGGCGATGCACATCGCCTGCGCGGAACGGGTGATCCATGACCTGCTGCCGGCATTGAAGCACCTGCACAAGGCGCTGGAAGCCAAGGTCAAGGCATTCGATCACATCATCAAGATCGGCCGCACCCACACCCAGGATGCAACCCCGCTGACGCTTGGCCAGGAATTCTCCGGCTATGCCGCGCAGGTCGCTTCCTCGATCAAGCGCATCGAGATGACGCTTCCCGGCCTTTGCGAACTCGCCCAGGGCGGCACGGCCGTCGGTACCGGCCTCAATGCGCCGGTCGGATTTGCTGAAAAGGTTGCCGACGAGATCGCCAAGATCACCGGCATTGCCTTCACCTCGGCGCCGAACAAGTTCGAGGCGCTCGCCGCCCATGATTCCATGGTCTTCAGCCATGGCGCGATCAACGCGACGGCTGCAGCCCTCTTCAAGATCGCCAACGACATCCGCTTCCTCGGCTCCGGCCCGCGCTCCGGTCTCGGCGAACTGTCGCTGCCTGAAAACGAGCCTGGCTCGTCGATCATGCCCGGCAAGGTCAACCCGACCCAGTGCGAAGCGCTGACCCAGGTCTGCGTCCAGGTCTTCGGCAACCACGCCGCCCTCACCTTCGCCGGCAGCCAGGGCCACTTCGAGCTCAACGTCTTCAACCCGCTGATGGCCTACAACTTCCTGCAGTCGGTGCAGCTGCTTTCCGATGCGGCCGTGTCCTTCACCGACAACTGCGTCGTCGGCATCGAGGCACGCGAAGACAACATCAAGGCGGCACTCGACCGCTCACTGATGCTGGTCACCGCCCTCGCCCCGAAGATCGGCTACGACAACGCTGCCAAGATCGCCAAGACCGCCCACAAGAACGGCACGACGCTGCGCGAAGAAGCCGTCGGCGGCGGCTACGTGACGAACGAAGAGTTCGACGCGATCGTGCGCCCCGAAACGATGATCGGCCCGGCCTGATCCATTTTGACACACCACGGCGCCTCAACGGCGCCGTGGGTTCAAGTCGCAAACGCTAGGATAGATCGGCGGGAATGGCCGCAGTCGATCGAACTGCGGTGCACCGCGGCGGCAAATATTAAGACTTCGCAAATCATTTGCCCCTAAAAATCATAACCCGTAAGCAGTGAATACTATTAGGGGGTTTGCACATGCAAACGGCAAATTCGGGCAAAGCACAGACGCCCGATATCGCAGCGCAAGTGACCCATGCCATGCGCATGATGGGTGTCGCGCCTATCCCCCGCAACTACGAACTCTATTACGAAGCCTATCTCGGCTCCAACCCGCAGCTGTCGAAAGAACTCGCGGCGCTCGGTAGCCGCGCGACCCAGGAAGAGCTGGATGCGATCGGCGCGCAGTACTTCAGCCACATCCACCGCTCGAACGGCATCGAGCGCGCCCACACCACCCTTGCAGCCAAGCTTGCCGAGCTCGTTACCCTGTTGCGCGACGAGCAATACGCGCTTGAGAACTACAACAAGGTTCTCGATGAGGCCTATGTCAACATCGTCAGCAAGAGTGCATCGAGCGCGGATATCCTGCGCCACGCGATCGGCATCCTGACCGAGGCGACGGCCGAGACGATGAGCCAGGGCAAGGAGCGCGTCGAGACCGTTGTGCAAAAGTCCTTCGAAATGGAGGTCATCCGGCAGGAACTCGACGAGTACAAGCGCATCGCCAACACGGATTCGCTCACGCGTCTCGCCAACCGGCGCGCCTTTGACGACAATCTGGCGGCCGTCTACAACAATGAGCACCTGAGAAATTACACCGGCCTGCTCGTTGCCGACATCGACCATTTCAAGAAGGTCAACGACACGTTCGGCCATCCGGTCGGCGACAAGATCCTCGCGACCGTCGGCGGCGTCCTTCGCGCCAACCTGCGCCGTGAGGCGTTCGTTGCCCGCACCGGCGGCGAGGAATTTGCCATTATCCTTGGCGACAGCACCCAGGAAGAATGCCTGCAGATCGCCGATCGCATCCGCACGGTTCTTGCGGCAACGCCCTTCCGCAATTCGAAGACCGGTGTCAACTACGGCCCGATCACGCTTTCCGTTGGCGTCTGCATGGCGACCGCAGCAGAAGACCCTGTCGATCTCTACAACAAGGCGGATATCGCGCTCTATTCGGCCAAGAATGGCGGGCGCAACAAGACCGTTCTCTTTGAAGACGGCATGCGCAAGGAATCCGGCCGCAACTGGCTGATCTATCGACGCTGACCTACGGCGCTCTGCGATCGAACTGACAATCGGCGCTCTTCATGGGCGCTTTTTGTTTGCCGGTGCTCGGGCATGCGTGAAGGCACCGCCCGCTCTGAACGCTGCGAGGCAGCCGACTAGTGGCCGCAGGCATCCGCGCCCGCCGCCCGCGCGATCGCGATCAGCTCCGGCCGGTACTCGAAATGCATCGTATCGAAGTGGTACCAGCGGCCACCCCAGATGAAGCCGTGCTTCTCGAAAATCTCGACGATATCCAGCGGATAGCGGTTGCGATAGCCGTGCACCCCCTTCCCGGACCAGCGCCAGTAATCCGCAAAGCCCGTATTGAGATCGATCGCCGCGCCGAAGCTATGGACCGACAGCGTGGCAGCACCGGCAATCGGCCGCCAGTTGAAGGTGCCGGCGCTTGGGCTGAGATAGCGTTTGAGTTCGGCATGTCGCGAAAGATCAGCGGCGATCGCCTTCAGCGCCGCGGCCGTTCCGTGCTTCCGCGTCACCTGCAGCCGCTCGCCGAACCAGTCCACAGTGACGAGATCCCGCCTGACAGCCGTAGCACTGCTGCCATAGAGCCGCTTCAACAGTGCATCGCTGCGGATGCGACCCGGATCGAAATCGACGGCCGGCGCTTTCGCACACGCGCCCAGCGGATAGATCTGTGACAGGCTGTCCTCGATATCCGCCGCGGCCAGTTTCTCGGCATGGCTCTTCTTCTTGCCGTCGTCGATGGAGAGCGGCACCCCACCATCCCGCAGAACCAGGACATTGCCGTCGATCCGCTCGATGGCATCGGGGTAGGCCGTAGCCAGCAGGCTGAGCTTCTCGGATAGACTGGGCTCGCCGGCTGTCGCCTTGCCGGCCAAGAGAGCGAAAAGGAGTGCTGATGCACCTGTCAGAGCCTGCCGCCGCACCCTCGCCTCCACCCGCGCGCTTCGCTGAGATGGCGACCGTACCGGTCGGCCCCCGCAGCAGCCTACCACATGGTCTTGGCTGCGCGCTCCGGCCATTCGCGGTCATAGGTTTCGCGGTCGAAATCCGTCTTGGCAGCCTTCAGCAACGTGCCGGGCGTCGGCAGCGATGCCGGATCGAGGAAGCGTTCCGGGTTCCAAAGCTGCGCGCGCATCACCGCACGGGCGCACTGAAAATAGACTTCACCGATGGTCACGACAATCACGCTGCGCGGGTGCTTGCCGTCGACCTCGAAGCTATCGGTAAGCTCCGGATCGATACTGAGGACGGCTGTGCCGTTGATGCGCATCGTCGTGTTCGAGCCGGGGATCAGGAACATCAGCGCCACGCGCGGGTCACGCACGATATTGGCGAGCGAATCGACCCGGTTGTTGCCGCGCCAGTCGGGAAGCAGCACCGTCTTGTCGTCGGCGATCCGAACGACGCAATCGTCGTCACCGCGCGGCGAACAATCGAGCCCCTCCGGCCCGACGGTTGCGAGCGCGCAGAAGGGCGAAGCCTCGATCATCAGCCGATACTCCGCCGTCAGCGTTTTGGTGACCTTGGCCACCGATGCTTCGCTGACACCGCCATAGAGCGCGTTGAGTTCCTCGACCGAGGTGATGACCGACATGCCGTCCTCCAATACCGAAAGATCTCCGGATCGATGGCAGGGCGCGGATTGCGAAGCGATTCCGGAGGCTAAAGCGACCCTTTGACCGATAGCATGACAGTCTGATGACGGCAGCAACGAAAAATAGTCAGGCGGCGGCTTTTTGATCTTCCGCGTGTATGAAGGCATTGATCCGCGCGATCACGGGTGCGGCCGAGACGATGCGGCGATGGCCGAAGCCGTTTGCCCAAAACATCTCCACGTTCGGCCCAGCGGCTGCATAGCGGCGGGCATGATCGGCCGCGACCTCCTTGTCGTCCTCCGCATGGATGACCAGCGTCGGCACGGCGAGGACGCCGATGATCCGCGCGGCGTCGAAATCCTCGAGGCGTCTGCCGGCGAGACGCTCGACAACATCTTCGAAGGCCGCCTGCGTCTTCGGCGCCAGGCGAAGAATTTTGCCGAAACCTTTGAAAAGCCAAGTCATCTCGCTCGGCGCGCCGATCAGCACCAGCTTCTTCGCCACATGGCTGCGCACGTCGCAGACGATGCCGCCCGCCGCACAAGCAAGGCTTCCCCCGCCAAAGGAATGACCGACGCAGACATCGAAATTGCCGAAATGCCGCCAGGCGGCGTCGATCGCCCTGACCGCTGCAGGCATCGTGAGTGTGCGTCCCGGCGAACCGCCATGCCCCGGCCAGTCGAGCGTCACCACTTCAGCGCCGCCTTTGACCAGGCCATCGATCATCGCAGCCAAGTAGTCGCTGCGCGATCCCCAGCCATGCACGAGCAGGATGCGCTTGGCGTTGGCGGCATTGCGCGGAGCGGCGAACTGGCGTGCCAGCACCCAGCCGCCGGCATAGGAAAGCGTCACCGGCTGCCCCGTGGCGATCACGGGCGCCGCGGCCGCGAGCGCCGCCCTCTCCTTGGCGTTCTTAGGCTTCCGGCCGGGCGTCACGCTGAAAAGCTTGAAGGCAAGCCTGCCGGCGGCCTCGGGCGAGAACGCTGCCACGCCTTTCAGCGTGTGGCGGATGACCTTGATCGCAAAGGGTGCCATAGTGGGAATCTCTTGTTATGTTCAATGCTGAACATAATTGTACAACGTTGAACAAAAATCAAGTGACGACAGAACACCATTTCCCTTGGGATCACCCCCGTTTCCGCAGCTGGATCGCGGTTGCGCGCGCCTGCCAGCTCATGCAGCAGACGGTGACGCGCGAGATCGCCCATCTCGACATCAAGCCGCCACACCTCGATATCCTGATCAACCTCTACCGCTTCGACGGCATTTCGCAGCAGGAACTGGCACGCAAACTGCTGGTGGGCCGCTCCAACATGAGCATGCTGTTGCCGCAGCTGGAAAAGCGCGGCCTGATCCTGCGCCGCGGTGACGAGAAGGACAAACGGGTACTGCGGTTGTCGCTGACACAGGAGGGCCGCAACCTTACGGAGGCAGCCATGGAGATCCACACGGCGCTGATCGAGAAATTGCTGGACGACGAGCCGTTGGAGGACTGCATGGTGGTCACCCGATCCATGGAGCGGCTGATCGGGATACTGCTGAAAGAAGAGGACGAACTGGCCTGACGACAGGCACAGTCGAGATCAGCGCGGCTTTTCCGTCTTGTCGCGCGACATGCCCTTCTCAGCGAGTTCCTGTTCATAAGCACCGAAGAGCTCTCCACCCTTCTCGCCGAGTTCGCGCAGATAGCTCCAGGTGAAGATGCCGGTATCGTGAAAATCGTCGAAACCGATGCGCACCGCGTAGTTGCCGGTTGGCTGCACTGAAATGATCTGCACGTTGCGCTTGCCGGGCACCGTCACCCGTTGGCCCGGCCCATGGCCCTGCACTTCGGCAGACGGCGATAGTACCCGCAGCATCTCCGCCGAGAGATCGAAGGATGCGCCATCGTTGAAGGCGACGACGAGCCGGTGGCGATCCTTGGAGACACGCAGTTCCGTCGGCCAGATTTCACTCATATTGCCTGCTCCTGTTCGCGAACGGCAAACGCGATGCCGTCCATTCGCCGTGATCCGCCTGAAAGCTCCATCGCACCTTGCTTGCTGAAACCTCCTATCCCTGATGCGGCTTTGACTTAGGGATGAGTATGCACTAGCGCAGAAATCGGCTGGCGAGAATTACCCTGCTCTTCCGATCAACACTTTGCGACAGTATGCGCCTTGACGCGAGCAGGTTCGACAACGACATTGAAAGGGCTGGGAGAAAGACGTTTTGAACACAGCCACGATAGACAGGTTCGGCGCCAGGCCGCTAGAGCAGAAGACCGTTCCAATGATCGACCCCTTCGGTCGGGCGATTACCTATCTGCGCGTGTCGGTCACCGATCGCTGCGATTTCCGCTGCACCTATTGCATGGCGGAACACATGACCTTCCTGCCGAAGAAGGATCTGCTGACGCTCGAAGAATTGCACCGGCTCTGTTCCGCCTTCATCGCCAAGGGCGTGCGCAAGCTGCGGCTCACCGGCGGCGAGCCGCTGGTGCGCAAGAACATCATGTTCCTGGTGCGTGAACTCGGCAAGGAGATCGAGGCCGGCCGGCTCGACGAGTTGACGCTGACGACCAATGGCTCGCAGCTCGCGAAATATGCCTCCGAGCTTGTCGAGTGCGGCGTCAAGCGCATCAACGTCTCGCTCGACACGCTCGACGCGGCGAAGTTCCACCAGATCACCCGCTGGGGCGACCTCTCCAAGGTCATGGAAGGCATCGACGCGGCCCAGGCTGCCGGCCTCAAGATCAAGATCAACGCCGTGGCGCTGAAAGGTTTCAACGACGCGGAGATCCCCGATCTCATGCGCTGGGCCCATGGCCGCGGCATGGACCTGACGCTGATCGAAACCATGCCGATGGGCGAGATCGAAGAAGACCGCACCGACCACTACATGCCGCTCTCCGAAATGCGCCGGCAATTGGAACAGAGCTTCACGTTCTCGGACATTCCCTATCGCACCGGCGGCCCTGCCCGTTATCTCGAGGTTGCGGAAACCGGCGGACGGCTCGGCCTTATCACGCCGATGACGCATAACTTCTGCGAAAGCTGCAACCGCGTCCGCCTCACCTGCACCGGCACGCTCTACATGTGCCTCGGCCAGAACGACGCGGCCGACCTGCGCACTGCGCTCCGGGCCTCCGAAGACGATGCCTATTTGAGCCAGGTGATAGACGAGGCGATCGGCCGCAAGCCGAAAGGCCACGACTTCATCATCGACCGGGAGCACAACCGTCCCGCCGTCGCCCGCCACATGAGCGTCACCGGCGGCTGACCGTCCCGCACGATACCAACTTTGGATGAACAACCGGCAGGCGGCCCCTCAACCGCCTGCCGGCACCTTCTCCCTCGCCAAGCGGGGAGAAGGGAATGTGGGGCACACGCTCGTGTCCCCACGTACTCCGCACAGATGCGTCGACGGCTTGCGCTTTCCGGCGACCTACATTGGGATGTCTTGCCGCAGTGCACGTCCCCTCGCCCCGCTTGCGGGGAGAGGGTTAGGGTGAGGGGCTGACAAGCCGGGCGGCAAGCCTTGAAAGCCGCCGTCGGAGGAACAGATCAGGCCGCGTAGCTCCCGCGCCCCTGCGCCTGCGCACCCATTCCCTCCGTACCGGTGCGGAAGCGCTCGATCTTCTCGTTAAGCGCTTCCACCTGCCGGCGCAGCCCGTGGATCTCGGCGGTGTTCTCCTCGACCATCGCGGCGTTCTGCTGGGTGATCAGTTCGACCTCGTGCACGGCGGAATTGACCTCGTTGAGGCCGGTATATTGGTCAGCCGCCGAGGCCTCGATATTGCTGACGAGGTCGTGGATCGTGGTGATGTGACTGTTGATGACGGTGAGCGCATCGCCTGTCTCCTGCACGAGAGCCACGCCGCTCCGCACCTGTGCCGAGCTTTCCGAAATCAGCCCCTTGATCTCGCGGGCCGCTCCTGCGCAACGCTGGGCAAGCTCGCGCACCTCCTGCGCCACCACGGCAAAGCCACGTCCGGCCTCGCCTGCCCGCGCCGCCTCGACGCCGGCATTCAGCGCCAGGAGGTTGGTCTGGAAAGCGATCTCGTCGATGACGCCGATGATCGTGCTGATCTTCTCCGACGAGCGATTGATCTCCGCCATGGCGTCGATCGCCTTGGCGACCACCTGGCCGGAATGCTTGGCATAAGAATTGGTTTCGCCCACCGACACCGTCGTCTTGCGCGCACTTTCGGCCGTCGTGCGGACGATCTCCGTCAATTGCCGAAGGGCACGCGAGCTTTCCTCGAGTGCGGCCGCCTGCTGCTCGGTGCGGCGTGCCAGGTCGTCAGCCGACGACGCGAGATTGCCGGTGCCGCCGGTGATCTCGCCTGTAACGACACGCACGTCGGCCAGCGTCGCCCGCAGTGCCTCGACCGCATTGTTGTAGGTGCGCGCCATGATGACGTAGTCGGCCGGCAGGTCCTCCGCCATGCCTTCCTCGAGATTGCCGTCGGCGAGAGCTGCGAGAACATCCGAAAGCGCATTCAGCGCCTGCATCTGCTCGGCCTCGACACGGGCACGCTCCGCGGCGCGGCGCGCTTCTTCTTCTGCCGAAAGCGCACGCGCCGCCTCCGCCTCGCGCCCCAGCCGCACGTTCTCGAGGGCATTGTCGCGGAACACGGCAACGGAGCGCACCATGTCGCCGATCTCGTCGCCGCGGTTGCGACCCTCGATGGCAACGTCGAGATCGCCGCCGGCAAGCCGCGTCATCGTTTCGGTCACGCGCTTCAGCGGGCCACGCAGCGTTTCGACCAGCATCAGGCCACCGATGATGGCGAGCAGCGTGCCGGCAATCATGGCGACGATCGAGACATTGGCCGAGCGCTGGCTGTCGACCTTGCCGGCTTCCTGCGCGCTGCTGACGAAACTCTCAAGCGTGGTGCTGGCAGTGGCCACGAGTGCCGAAGCTTCCGCCTTGGCCGCCTGCCAGCGGCCGCCGACGTCGATCAGTGCCGCGGTGTCCTTGTCGATGTTGCCGAGCGAGGGCCCAAGCTTCGCCGGAAGATCGCGAAGCGCCGCGTTCTTGCCGCCGAGTTCGCCGAGCTTGCCCGCCGTTTCGCGAACCGTCTGGATGTCAGCCATGACCGGCTCGCGGCCCGCGGCATCGAGCTTGCGGTGCAACTCGCTGATATGCAGCCGCGTGCTGTCGAGCCCCTTGAAGGTATCGCCCATCAGCGCGATGAGGGTCTTCAGTTGTGAAATCTCGGCATCCATGCCGACGAAGCGCTTGGCCGCCGTATCCGAGTTCTTGGCTGCCTCCTTGGCGAAGTCCGCTTCATATTTGGAGAACTTGCTGAGGATCGGCACCAGCGCGTTTTTCTTCGCCTCGCTGTCTTCGGCACCGGCAAGGATCGCCTGAACCTTGAGCGCCTGTTCCTTCACGTCGGCAATCGGCGCTTGCACCTTTTCCGAGGCAATCTTTTCGGCCTCATCGATCTGCTTCACGAGATGCGGCAGCAGCTTGCCCGCCTGATCGATCTTGGCATCCGGATTGACGGCCATCGTGACCGGCAGTCGGAATTTCTTGATGCGCTCGGCAAGGCCCTGATAGGCGGCGGCATCGAAGAGCAGCGCCTTGGCGAAGGCTTCCTTCTCGCCGGATTCCTTGCGGATGATGTCGATCTGCTTGTAGGCACTGTTGCCCTGCTCGGTCATGTCGGCGAGCGCCGTTTCCAGCGATGCCGTCACCTGGTCCCGCTCGAGCTTGGTCACCCAGAGCTTGTCCGTCTGACTGCGCATCGCCTCACCCAGCGTCAGCACCGAGGCTATCTCTGCCTTGTCCTCACCGCGCGTCAGCAGGCTGTCCAGCGTCTTCACGCCGCTTTCCTGCTCGTCGATCTGGCTCGCCAAAGCAGCCCGCGTTGCCTCGCTCGGCGCATCGGCAAAAGCCTGCAGCGCGCTGCGCAGCGCCTGGAAATCCGAGAGATTGTTGATGGTTTCCCGCGTCACGGTCATATGGCCGTTGAGCGTGCGGGCGGTAAAGAAGCCAATGAGACCAATACCGGCAATCAGCGCCACAAGCGGAACCACGAAAAGCAGAACCTTGGTGACGATCCGCAAACGCTGCAGCAGGCGATCGATGAAAGACATTGCGCACCCCTGAATTATTCTTATGGGAAGCAGGCCCGCGCGGCGGCTTTTCTTGGTGGAAACACCGATGGGACGAGTGCCGAAGGCTCTCCTAAGCCTGGGCAGACGTCCCTGGAATGGCCACCCTGCAAGGTTACTGCGGCGCCACCCCGCCGATCGCGTCATGCGAATGGATGCGGAATTGCAGCGACGATAGGCAGCGAAACTTAAGATTCCGCGAATAAGCTCATGTTCGCCGGCGGAGTTTTAGCGGCCTGCCACAGTCTTCCGGGCAATTGAACTCAGCCGGCGCGGACCGTTCTACTTGCGCTGAAAGAAAAACGGCCACCGCGTGCGAACCCGTTTGCACAAGCCGGCAGCCAATGCTTAAACATTAGGCGATCCATCCCGTGGATTCGCCTCCCCATTCGTCGACAGCGTAGCCCGCTTTCCGGCGCCGCAGGACAGCCAGCATGCAAGCCTCCACCAATTTCCGCGGCATTCTTTTCATGTGCCTGGCGATGGTCACGTTCTCCTGCAACGACGCGCTGGTCAAATCTGTCACCGGCGCGATGAATGTCGGCCAGATCATCTTCGTGCGCGGGCTGCTGACGACGCTGATGGTGGTGCTGGCCGCCTGGCAGTTTCGCGCCTTTCGGCCGCTCCGCACCCTGATGAAGCCGGTGATCCTGCTGCGCATCGCCATGGAGGCGCTCGCCTCGGTCACCTATATCTCCGCCCTCGGCCAGATCCCGCTCGCCAATGCCTCGGCGATCATGCAGGCGCTGCCCTTGGCCGTCACGCTCGGCGCCGCCCTGTTCCTCGGCGAGCCAGTCGGCTGGCGGCGCTGGACGGCGATCATCGCCGGCTTCATCGGCGTGCTGATCGTGCTTCGGCCCGGTCCCGAGGGCTTCACGCCGGCGGCACTGACCGTCGTCGCCTGCGTGTTCGTCACGGCAACCCGCGATCTCTGCACCCGCCGCATCGGCCATGACGTGCCCTCGCTTTACATCACCGTGTCGACCTCCCTTGTCACAACCATCGTCGGTGCCGTCCTCGTCCAGCCGATGGGCGGCTGGCAGCCAATGTCGGCGACGACCTTCAGCCACATCGCCGCCGCGAGCATCCTGCTGATGCTCGGTTACCAGACGATCGTGCTGGCAATGCGCGCCGGCGATATCTCGGTCATTGCGCCCTTCCGCTACACCAGCCTGATCTGGTCGATCGCGATCGGCATCTTCTTCTTTACGGAAGTGCCCGATACCTGGATGCTGGTCGGCGTTGCGGTCATTATCGGTTCGGGCCTCTACACCTTCTACCGCGAGACCCTGCGCGGCCGAAAAGCGGTCGCCCAGCGCTCGCTGACCGGCCCTTTGGAATAGGAGCCGCGCGATGCCGGACACCTCACGCCGTCTGATCAGCGAACCGCTACCCGCCGTCATCCTCGCAGGCGGACTGTCGCGCCGCATGGGAAGCCCCAAGCCCGACCTTCACCTGGGTGGCCGCACGATGCTTTCGCACATCATCGAGCGGCTTCGTCCCCAGGTCACCAGCATAGCCGTCAACCTCAACGCCGAACCGGCAGACGCCGTCGACGGAAATACGCCCGTCATTGCCGATACGGTTCCGGGTTTTCTCGGACCGCTCGCCGGCGTGCTGACGGCCATGCGCCATGTGGCAGGGGCTACGCCGGAAGCATCCCATGTCTTGGTCGTTCCCACCGACACGCCCTTCTTTCCCGATGACCTCGTCGCGCGACTGATCGCCGCCTTGACCCAACGTCAACAGATTGCCGTAGCGGCATCCGTCGGCCAGATGCATCCACTGTTTGCGCTCTGGCCAGTTGCGCTCGCCGACGATCTGGAGAACTGGCTGATGAGCGACCCGAAGCGCCGCGTCCGTGCCTTCATCGAACGCCATGCCTCGGTAACGGTCGACTTTCCTGTCACCATGACGCCGAAGGGCGCATTCGATCCCTTCTTCAACGTCAACACGCCTGCGGATCTCACCGAGGCGGAGGAATGGTTGAGTTTGTTTGAGGGTAGAAAAGCATGAGCGCCATGAAAATCTTCGGCATCGCCGGCTGGAAGAACTCCGGCAAGACCGGGCTGATGGTACGGCTCGTCAGCGAATTGACGCAGCGCGGCCACGTGGTTTCCACCGTCAAGCACGCGCACCACGACTTCGACATCGACAAGGTTGGCGCCGACAGCTACCGCCATCGCGAGGCTGGCGCCCATGAGGTGACGATCGTCTCCGGCACGCGGTTTGCGATCATGCACGAACTGCGCGGCGCGCCGGAACCGTCCTTCGAGGACATCCTTGCGCGCCTGGCGCCATGTGATCTTGTGCTCGTCGAGGGCTACAAGCGCGAACCGATCCCGAAGATCGAGGCCCGCCGCCTGGAATCGGCGAACCGAGAGCCGCTGGCCCCCACCGATCCGCACATCTGCGCGATCGCTGCCGATCACCCGGTTGCCAATGCCGATCTTCCGCTTTTCGACCTCGACGACACCATCGCGATCGCCGATTTCGTGGAGAAGGTCACAGGGTTGCAGCGCAAAGGCGTCTGAAAGGCGCGAAGGCGCTGCAGGCTCAACGCTGCGAGGCGCGGCGATACTCTTCGGGCAGCTTCGCCAGCAACTCCTGCGCTTTCCGCATCCCCTGCGCGGCGGCCTTGGCATACCATTCGGCCGCGGCTGAAAGGTCCTGCTCCACCCCATCGCCTCTCGCATAGGCGATACCGAGAAAGAATTGCGCGTCGGCATTTCCTTGCTCCGCCGCCTTGCGGAACCACCGGACGGCAGCCGGAGCGTCAATCTCCACGCCGATGCCGTTCAGATAGGCCATGGCGAGATTGAACTGCGCCAAGGCATAACCCTGGTCAGCCGAAAGCTTGTAGAGCCGCGCCGCTTCCTTCACGTTCTTCTCTATACCTTGGCCGTTCGCATACATGACCGCCAGGTTGAATTGCCCCTTGGGATCTCCGCGATCAGCAAGCATCAGGAACCAGCGGTGCGCCTCCGCGTAGTTTTCATTAACGCCGGCACCCGTCAGGTACATGGCGCCGACATTCATCGGGGCTTGCGGGTTCCCCTGTTTTGCCGCCTTCAGGAACAGCTCGAATGCCTGAGCCTCGTCCTTCTCGACGCCGCGACCCAGCATGTAGAAGATTGCCAGATCCACCTGCGCCGAGGCCATGCCCCGGTCGGCCGCCAAGCGGCACCACTTTACCGCTTCCCGATCGTCACGCCCGACGCCGAATGCGCGCACGTAGATGGTGCAGAGGAGATTTTGTGCCTGCCCATTTCCGGCACCCGCAGCAAGCCGCAGCCAGCGATCACCCTCCTATACCAGCGTAGCGCCTCGGCATAGTTCTGCCTCACGCCCTCGGCACCGTTGAAATAGATTGTGCCAAGCAGGAATTGCGCTTTCGCGTTACCCTTCTCGGCCGGCCCCCGATACCAGCCGATGGCTTTCAAAACGTCGCGCGCAACACCCTCACCTGTCTGGTAGCGTATGCCGATATCGATCTCAGCCTCGACATCGCCTTTCTCGGCGCGCTCCAGCACTTGCTCGAACGGCTGCAATGGCGCACTCGCACCATCCGCGCGCGCAGGCGACGCGAATGCCTGCGATAGCAGCGCGATAACGAACCCGATAACGATACGCTTCATCCACTCCTCCAGAGCCAGACGCATAGCTCGACAAGCCTAAGGGGGAGCTGCCGGCAACGGAAAATGGAATTCGACAAGCCGCTACTTTGCGTCGAGCAGCGGCCTTGCAACTGTCATGAGAGAAACGGCTTGGTCGAGCACGCACAATCCACCACGCGATATGGGATATGGAACGTCGCCGCGCTCGGGGAGATACACTCGACGCAGACATTTTCCGGCGTTGACCATTTCCTTACGGACATTTTCCGCAGCCAGCCGCCAAAATCAGTCAATTCGTCGCGCCGACCGTCATTTCATCCGGAATGTCGTTCAATCGGACGAAGCTGTAGCCCTTCGCCTTGAGATCGAGAATGCCGCGCGCGACGCCGGCGCCGGCGGAATGGGTCGGCTGGTTGATATGGGCGATGATGACGTCGCCGTCCTTCGCTGCGCGAATCCGCTTTTCGGCGACGGCTGCGCCGAGCAGCGAGCCGCCGTCGCCGTTCACCGAGTAGCCGGCGATGCGATAACCCATGGCGCGGATCTGGCGCATCGACGAATGGGTATATTTGGCGGTTGCCCCACGGAACCAGTGCGGCGCCGGCAGGCCATGCGCCTTGATCGCCGTCGCACCGCCATCGACTTCGGCCGCAACCGCAGCCTCCGACCCGGCCGCCGCCAGACCATAGACCGAGACCTTCACGTCGATCGGCGGCACATGCATCGCGCCGTGATCCTCGATCTCGAACAGATCCGGATGCGCCTTCATCACCTCGACGACGAGGCCGTTGCGCTTCAGCCAGCGCGCGGTCACGAAGATCGTCGCCGGAATGTGGTTCTCGATCAGGGTGCCGAGGATGCGCATGTCGGTCGCGCCGCTGCAGGCATCGAGCGTCAGGGCGACGCGCGGCGCCCCGCTCTTTCCATCTGGATTGGCCGGCAGCCGCAGATCCGGCTCCACGAGCCCCGGTGCTGCGACAGCCGATTGGGTGAGCATGGCGAAGGCGAGGAACGGCAGGGCAACGGCTTTCATGGCAATCCGGAAATTAAAGAGGCTGGAGATCTGTGAAACGACGGAAACCCGCCTTTTGCGAGGCGGGTTTCCTAGAGCTATTCGGACATTCCTGCCCGAAGCTTGATCAGCGCTGTGCGACTTTGATCAGCGCTGGGCGACTTTGTTAGCGCTGCGCGACCGGACGGACCAGCGGCGTGACGCGGCGAATGGTGACGCGGCGGTTCTGCTGTTCGGCCTCCTCAGTCCGCACCTTGAGGAAGCGCTCGCCGTAGCCCTGGGTCACAAGGTTTTCCGGCGGAATGCCGTAGACCTCGGTCAGCAGCGATGCGACCGATTCGGCGCGCTTATCCGAAAGCACGAGGTTCGAGCGGTCCGAGCCGACGGCATCAGTGTGGCCTTCGATGAAGAAGGTTTCACCCGGATCCTTCGCCAGAACCTTCTCCATTGCGGCCGCGACCTTGCGCATGGTTTTCGCCTGCGACATCGACACTTCGGCGCTGCCCGTCGGGAAGGTGATCGTATCGAGATCGATACGGCGAACCTTGTCGCGCAGGCGGGCCGAATGACGCACCTCGTCCATCGTGTAGACGCGCTCGACACGCTCGACCGGCGGCTCGGCCAGGAACTCGTAGTAGTCACGGTCCGGGTCGTCGGAAACGTCGGCAATATAATCACTCACCGGGATGCGCAGGCGCATCGGCGGCAGTTCGTAGCCGACGTCGATGATCGCCGGACGCGGACCTTCGTCACGCTCGGGCGCGTAGATCATCAGGTATTCGTTGCCGTCACGGTCAACGCGCGAGCGCTGCAGGATGTCGCCGTAACGGTTGTAGACGGTGACGATCCTGTAGCCGCCCGGACGCAGGATGGTTTCGCGGGTGCGGCCGCGCGGAAGTTCGTCGTAATAGGTCTCTTCCGCATCGTGGCGCAGGCGCGGACGATCGTCGCCACGCACGAAGATCTGGTCGCCGACGCCGAGGATGACCCGATTGTCGACCTGCTCGACGACCTTCACCTCGGTGATGTTGTTGGTGACGTTGTTGACGGTCGTGTTGTTGTTGATCACCGTGTTGTTGATGACGGTGTTGTTGACGATGTTGGTCGTCTCCGGAACCACGAAGACCGGCGCCTCATCGACGCGCGTGCCCTTTTCGTTGAGGTTCGCCTCAATCTTCTGCGTCAGGTCGGCCGGGGTCTCGGCGGTGATGGCAGCCTGGGATGCGGCATCGTCTGCCGGCGCCGGCGCGTCTTCTTCCTTGGCGCGCAGCTCCTCGCGCAGCTTCTGGCGCTCTTCGCGCGCCTGGTTGCCGCCGGCATTGTCGGCGTCCTTGTCGCTGTCGAGCACGGCCGCACCGTTTTCAACCGGCAGAACGACGGTCTCGTCGGTCGCCGCCGGGTCTTCGGCGATCTTCACCTTTTCTTCTTCGGTGCGGGTGTCGACCACTTCCGGAACCGGCTGCTGCACCTGCGGCTGCTGCTCGGCGGTCGCCGGCTGCTCGGTCCCCGGGACGGGTTGACCTTCGCCGGTCTGCGGCTGCTCGGTGCCAGGCACAGGCTGGCCCTCGCCGGTCTGCGGTTGCTCCGTGCCCGGTACAAGCTGGCCTTCGCCAGTCTGGGGTTGCGGCTCCGTGCCCGGCGCCGTTTCGGTCGGCGCGGGCTGTTCGCCTGCCTTCTGCTCTTCGGTCACGGGCGGCTGCTCGCCGGCCTTCTGCTCTTCGGTGGTCGCAGGCTGTTCGGCTGCCTTGCCGCCTTCCGGCGGGCATGCGGTCGATGCATCCTGACCTTCCGGTACGACGCAGGTACCGGGCTGAGCCTGCTCCGCAGCTTTCTGCTGTTCTTCAGCTGCCTTCTGCTGTTCGGCAGCCTGGCGGGCAGCTTCGTCTTCTGCAGCCTTCTGCTGTTCAGCGGCTTTCTGTTGCTCTTCGGCGGCCTTCTGCTCTTCCTCAGCCTTCTGCTCGTCAGCGGCCTTCTGCTGCTCAGCCGCCTGGCGCGCAGCTTCTTCTTCAGCAGCTTTCTGTTGTTCGGCAGCCTGGCGGGTAGCCTCTTCCTCAGCAGCCTTCTGCTGTTCAGCGGCTGCACGGGCAGCCTCTTCCTCGGCAGCCTTCTGCTGTTCAGCGGCCTGGCGAGCGGCTTCTTCTTCAGCGGCCTTCTGTTGTTCTGCAGCCTGGCGGGCAGCTTCTTCCTCAGCGGCCTTCTGTTGTTCAGCAGCCTGGCGCGCGGCTTCTTCCTCAGCAGCCTTTTGTTGCTCGGCAGCCTGGCGCGCGGCCTCTTCTTCCGCAGCCTTCTGCTGTTCGGCCGCCTGGCGTGCTGCCTCTTCTTCAGCCTGGCGCTGCTTCTGCAGCAGCAGCTCTTCCTCAGACTGACCGCCGCCCTCCTGTGCAACCTCGAATGGCTTCATCAGGTTGTCGGCGACAGCGGGCGGAACCGCGACGGACACCGACAGCACCGGCAGCGCGACGGTTGCAAACAGTTTGGATCGAATCGACATTTGTCTTCCTTCCTCTTCTTGGGAGGTCCTGGTCCCGCATCCTCTTCCCAGCATATGACACGGCTAAGAATGGGTGCGAACGCGAATACTCACGGGGCCTTGACCCAAGGTTCCGGCTTTTTTGTGTTGCCAACGACACGCGCCGTCAAGTGCAATGCCCGAGCCACGCGCCGGTTCCTTGATAAGGGCTAGCGGAGGCAAGATTAACCGGCGCTGAACGCACCGTTCATGTTCATTGCGCGACCCGCGACCACAATCTGCGGTCGAAATCCTTTTCCCGGTGAGCACCTTCGCTTTCCTGTTGATTTTTACAGGAAAAGAGTACGAATATCGCCGCAACCGGAGGCAAACGCTCCGGCAGAAATTGGCATCCGTGAAAAACAAAAAACCGGATGTCGGCCAACAGAGAGGACTATCATGCGTATTTCCAAGCGGCTGGCAGCCGCCGCATCGGCTGCCGTTTTCGTGCTCATGGCAGGCTCGGCCATGGCCGACGGCGAAAAGGTCGTTATCGGCACGGAAGGCGCCTACCCGCCCTTCAACAACCTTGCAGCGGATGGCACGCTGACGGGCTTCGACATCGACATCGCCAAGGCACTGTGCACGGAAATGAAGGCCGAATGCACCTTCGTCACGCAGGACTGGGACGGCATCATTCCGGCGCTGATCGCCAAGAAGTTCGACGCCATCATCGCATCCATGTCGATCACTGCCGAGCGCAAGGAAAAGGTGGACTTTACCAACAAGTACTACAACACGCCGCCGGCAATCGTCGTGCCGAAGGATTCGCCGATCACCGAGGCGACCGAGGCAGCGCTTGCGGGCAAGACGCTCGGCGCGCAGGGCTCCACCACCCATTCCAACTATGCCGAAGCGCATATGAAGGGTGCCGACATCAAGCTCTATCCGACGGCTGACGAATACAAGCTCGACATCGCCAACGGCCGTATCGACGCCGTCATCGACGACGTCGTCGTGCTCTCCGAATGGCTGAAGTCGACAGACGGCGCCTGCTGCAAGCTGCTCGGCACGCTGCCGATCGACCCCGTCATCAACGGTGAAGGCGCCGGCATTGCCGTGCGCAAGGGCGACGACGCGCTGCGCGAAAAGTTCAACAAGGCAATCGAAGCGATCCGCGCCAACGGCAAGTACAAGGAAATCAACGAAAAGTACTTCCCGTTCGACGTTTATGGCAGCTGATTGACGGGATCCGGCGCGATTTCCTAGTGAATCATGCCGGAGAAACGTCAGTTCATGCGAAAAATGCAACGGCGGACGGCTTGCCCTTCCGCCGTTTTTGTTTGACAAGAGCCTAAAACAAAGCGCGATCGATACACACAAAAACGGCGCAAAGGGGAAACTTCTGACATGAGCGGGTTGTTTGCCGGCTTCTATTCCATCCTTTCCTGGATCGGATCGATCGTCGATCCATTCTGCGGCCCCGTCGGGGTCTTTCGTTGGCTGGCGCCCGGCACCTTGCTGGCCTGCGGCGACACAGGCTGGGGCGACGATATCGCCTACGGCTTCGTGGTTACCGCGAGCCTTGCCATCGCGACGCTGCCCGTCGGCCTGCTGATCGGCTTTTTCATCGCTCTCGGAAAGCAGTCCGAAGAGCGCACCATACGGTTGGCCGCCAACATCTACACGACGATCTTCCGCGGCCTGCCCGAACTGCTGACGCTCTTCATCGTCTATTACGGCCTGCAGATCCTCGTTCAGCAGCTGCTGGCGACGCTCGGCTACGAGGGGCCGGTGGAGATCAACGCCTTCTTCGCCGGCATGATCGCGCTCGGCGTCGTGTTCTCCGCCTATTGTTCCGAAGTGCTGCTCTCAGCCTTCAAGGCCATTCCACATGGACAATACGAGGCCGGCGATGCCCTTGGTTTGCATCGCGGCAGGACCATGCGCCTCATCATCCTGCCGCAGCTCGTGCGCATCGCGCTGCCCGGTCTCGGCAATCTCTGGATGGCGCTGCTCAAGGACACCGCCCTCGTCTCGGTGGTGGGCCTGACCGACATCCTGCGCCAGACCGGCGTCGCCGCCCGCGTTACCAAGCAAGCCTTTGAATTCTATGGTGTCGCCTGCGTGCTCTTCCTGATCCTCGCGATGATTTCCTCGATCGTCTTTGCGAACCTGGAACGCTGGACCAAACGTGCGGAGATGGGCCGATGAGCACTGTTGCAACGATGATCCCGCCGCAGGCCCCGCCTCCGGTTCCGCCAAGGCCCTATACGCTGACCCGCTTCGTCGGCAGCGTCGCGCTCGGCGTCTGGCTGGCGCTTGGCGTCGGCATCTTCCTGACCGTCGTCAATGGCTGGGACCCGGAGAAATTCGCGAAATACGGTCCGCGCTTCCTCTCCGGCCTCGGCGTCACGCTGATGCTGGTCTCGATCTCGATCGTCCTCGGCGCCCTTCTGTCGCTGCCGATCGCGTTTGCCCGCATGTCGAAGAACAAGCTCTGGTCGTGGCTCGCCTACGGCTATGTTTATTTTTTCCGCGGCACGCCGCTGCTCGCGCAGCTCTTCCTGATCTATTACGGCCTCGGCAGTTTCCGCCCGCAGCTGGAAACGGTCGGCCTGTGGTGGTTTTTCCGCGATGCGTGGAACTGCGCGCTCTTCGCCTTCACGCTCAACACCGCAGCCTACCAGGCGGAAATCCTGCGTGGCGCAATCGGGAGCGTGCCGCGCGGACAGCGTGAAGGTGCCGCCGCCCTTGGCCTGCCCGAGCGCGTCGCTTTCTGGAAGATCATCCTGCCGCAGGCGATGATCGTGGCGCTGCGCCCCTACGGCAATGAAATCATCCTGATGATCAAGGGCTCGGCGATCGTCGCGATCGTCACC
The DNA here is from genome assembly GCF_001429285.1 of Ensifer sp. Root278. GTDB lineage: Bacteria > Pseudomonadota > Alphaproteobacteria > Rhizobiales > Rhizobiaceae > Ensifer. Next base: position 31,130 of record NZ_LMJJ01000004.1, on the reverse strand, counting down.
GTCTTCGACCTGATGGGCGAAACCCGTTACGCCTTTTCCCGCACCTTCGACTTCCAGATGTATATCTGGGCGGCCATTCTCTACCTGATCATGGTCGAGATCCTGCGCAACATCTGGAGCATGCTGGAAGCGCGGCTAACCCGTCACCTCAAGCGCTGATTCCGGAAATCACCGACGAGCAAAGCTTGGCAGCACTCTCCGTGAGATGCTGCCAAGCTTTTGTTATTTCTTACGAAAGTTTCATTTCAGGGCAAATATTAGCCCTTGATTAAGAAATCGGGCGTTTCATCATAGAGACCAACCTTTGCGAGAAGTGAGGTCCTAATGACGAACGAAATGGAACTGCAACTGAAGGGCTACGGCCTGACGACCGCTCAGATCCTCTACCACATGCCGGATCATCCAACCTTCCTCCAGACCTATGTGTGGCAGCACTACGACCTGGCACCGGACTTTCCGGAAATGCGCAGCTTCCTGAAATTCTGGGAAGAGAAGCTGGATGGACCGCTGCATTCGGTGCGCTATGTGCATCGCAAGCTGATCTCGGCGACGGAATGGCGCGCGCTCAAAGGCGAGTTCATTCTGCACTGAACCGCCGATCGAAACCGAGGAGCCTAAGGTGGCCTTCGGTCAGGCTACCGGCGTTGCGATCGGCAAGCCCTGATAACCGCGATCGCTCAGCGTTGCGGACGCTGCAGCCGATGCGCTCTCAGACATGCACCTCGCCATGCGCCAGTTCGCCTTCACGCGGCTCCCTGTGCAGCGAGCCGTAAAGGACAAGCGCATAGAACAGCAGAACGCCCAGGACCACCGGCCAGCCAGGCAAAGGGCCGAGTGCGGCATTCTCGGCGACATCGGTCCAGGACCGCACATGCCCGAAGGGTTCGCCATTGGCCGACATCTTCGGCGAGGAGATCTTCAGCGCCCAGGCCAGCAGCAGGATCAGATACATCCAGCAATAGTTGCGCTGCAGCCGCCGACAGAGCGCCTCGCGATAGGTCATCAGAAATGCCGGCTTGCGCAGGCTCTTGGCGATCGCCGCCGCCCAATTGAAGTTCGGCGCGCCGTCCGGCGCCAGGATTTGCGCGAAGTATCCGCGTTCCAACTGCCGCACGCGGGCGCGATAGACATCGAAGAAGCGGTAACGCCGCGCCTCGATCAAGAGCAGCAGCGTAATCAGCAGCATCGCGAAGAGCAGCACGCCGTGATGTGACGTCGGCGTCGACAGCGATACCGAAAGCAGCGCCGCAACCACGGTGATCGCCCAGTTCGAGGTTCGGTCGATGCGGTCGCGCCAGCCGGCCATACGGCCCATTTCACCGCGATAATAGTGCACGACCGCGTTGATCTGCTCCTGGGATGTTTGCGGCAGCGGCGGGCCCTTCGGCTCCTTGACCTCCGCACTGATGATCAGCGGACCGAGCTCGGCGGACATCGGCGTTCCTCCCGTCTTTTCTTATGCTTGCGATGATGACTCCTTTCCTCTCGCCGATAAATCCCGACGGCGTCGCAGGGCGCCGTTTTTCGTTCAAAAGGCCAATGAAAACCTATTTGTCGTCCGGATACCGATTAATCCGCTCCGGTAAACGATCGCCGACGGCGATTGCCAAAGCGCCTCTGCGGACGTAAGAAGCGCCCATGACCCAGAAGAGCACGAAAATCGACGAGGAAGCGCTGGCGGAAGCCTATAACCGCGCCCTCTCCCTGGAAAAATCCGGCAAGTTCGATGCCGCCGCCGATGCCTATGCCGAAGTGCTGGCGCTCGACCCGGAAGACCACGGCGGCGCTGCCGTGCGCCTGGCCTCGATGGGACGCGGCGAGACGCCGGTGAAGGCGCCTGACGCCTATGTCGCCACCCTCTTCGACCAGCATGCCGAAGTGTTCGACAACGTGCTCGTCGACCAGCTCGGCTACTGCGTGCCGCTCCTCGTGCGCCAGCGGCTGCAGGCGCTTGAGCTTGGCCCGTTCGATCGTGTGCTCGATCTTGGCTGCGGCACGGGCCTCACCGGCGGCGCGCTCCGCGACATGGCCGACGACATCACCGGCATCGACCTCTCCGAAAACATGGTCGAGATCGCCCATGAGAAGGATCTCTACGAGACGCTCTACGTCGCCGAAGCGGTCGATTATCTCGACGACAACGACGACGAGCCCTTCGACCTGATCGTTGCGACCGACGTGCTTCCCTACATGGGCGCGCTCGAAGCGCTGTTTTTCGGCGCGGTCGACAACATGGTGCCCGGCGGCCTGCTGATCTTCTCCAGCGAGACCCTGCCAACCGAGACCTTCGCCGGCCGCGATTTCATGGTCGGCCCGCACCAGCGCTTCGCCCACGCCGAGAGCTACCTGCGCAACCGCCTGGCCGCCACCGGTTTCGAGATCGTCGAAGTCGGCGACATCACCGTGCGTCTGGAAGAAGGCGAGCCGATCGCCGGCCATCTGGTGATCGCGCGCTTCAAGCCCTGATCACCTGCAGCTTCCTTAAGTCGTCTGCTATGTAAGGATAAAAATAGGGTGCCGCGGCGCTGAAGGCGGCGCGGCATGACCGCATGAAAAGGGCGCATCCCACTTTGCGCCCTTCCCTCTTTTCGAGAGCTATCTAACAGGTGCCACCAGTCGCACCTTTTGGCCCATAGCGACTGGGCGCCGACAAAGATCGGGCGCGGAGCCCTTACTGGTGCGCCAGCGCCGTCTTGCCCAATGAAAACTGCCTTTCGTAGAAAATCCGGACGGACAGAACGACCCCGCCAATGAGGATTGCGATCCCTGCAGCTTCCATCGCGGTCGGCCATCGAGCATGAACGACGAGACCGCCGATGACCCCAAATGCCGTTTCCGAAACGATCAATTGCGCGGCCAGTGCAACGGGCAAGGTTCGAGACGCGACATTCCACGCCCACACTCCGCATACGGTTGCCAGAAGCGCGAAGGATGTACCCCAAAGATAGAGTGAGCCGGCGGCGTGCCACCCAAAACCGAGTTTTGGAAGCTGAAAGAGACCCATCGCTGCTCCAGCCGGGTAGAAGGCCAGCATCAAGATACCTCCGCCAACGAGGATAAGCGCGGACCACACACCGGAGGGCATTTCAGGTCGGACGGCCAAGGCGGCCTGATTGGCAATCGCAAACCAGACCCACAATGCCACCGCCGCAAGCGCCAGCGGAACACCGATCCAGAAGGAACGGACGGATTCCAGTCCCTCTGCCGTGAACGCTGTGCCATTGACGAAAACAAGACCGAGCAGCACCAGCATGAGAGGCACCGTCAGGGATTGCCATGAAACCGATCCCTGCCGCTGGTTGCCGACCACCATCAGAACGAGCGGAACCAAACCGAGAAAGGCGGGAGCAATCACCGGCCCAGCAAAGATGGCAGCTCCTGTCACCGTCAGGAAGTAGCCGACGTAGCCGATGAAGGCGAGCCAGATTGCTGAAAGCCAGTTTCGGAGCGTCAGGTGTTGTATCACCCCCCGATCCGAAAACAGAATACAGAGGCCGACCAGAGCCGAGACCACATGACGGACAAGAGCAAAATCAAAGGTGGAGTAGTCGCCGATGATGAAAGGCACAACGAAGTTGAGCGAAAAGGCGAAGGCCGCGAAGAGTGCGGCAAGAACGCCTACGTAGAAACTCTTGTCCATAGTCCGGCCTCATTGGTTTTTCGGACGCTAATGCTTCCCTTCACGGTCCGCCATGCATGTGTTTGACAAACACCTTTTCCAGATTGGAAGTCGGCGCTTGAACGACCTAGCAATTGAGCGAACTGTGCCTGGAAGGGCGCGTTGGACTTCAACTTCGGGGCCAACGTCGCTGGATTAGAGCGGCTCCATGTATACGGCGTGTGTTTGGCGAGCGCAGATGTGTACCAGAATGTACGGCGGGCGGGTTTTCTCGGCAGTTGAGGCACCTGGTGACTGCTCGCGGTACGCAACTGCCAACGCCACCCTCGTCACCATTGCTGGCCTGTGCCACATAACAGCACTCTTTTCCGCTCCCGTTCCATCGGCTACACCAAAGCGAAAGCAATGGGAGTATTCGGAAAATGGCAAAGGTCGCATTCATCGGTCTCGGCGTCATGGGCTATCCCATGGCCGGCCACCTCAAGGTCCGCGGCGGACACGAGCTGACGGTCTACAACCGTACCTTCGCCAAGGCCGAGAAATGGGCGGCCGAGTTCGGCGGCCGCGCAGCGCGGACACCGGCCGAAGCCGCCGATGGCGCCGAGTTCGTCTTCTCTTGCGTCGGCAATGACGACGACCTGCGCTCGGTAACGACCGGCAAGGACGGCGCCTTCGAAACGCTGAAGGCCGACGCCGTCTTCATCGACAACACCACCGCTTCGGCCGAAGTCGCCCGCGAACTCTATGCGGCAGCGAAGGCGCGCACCGCTCACTTCATCGATGCGCCGGTCTCCGGCGGCCAGGCCGGCGCCGAAAACGGCGTACTGACCGTCATGTGCGGCGGCGATGAACCGGCTTTCGATCGCGCCAAGCCGGTCATCGAAGCCTTTGCCCGCATGGTTGGCCTGATGGGCCCGGCCGGCGCCGGCCAGATCACCAAGATGATCAACCAGATCTGCATCGCCGGCCTCGTCCAGGGACTGGCCGAAGGCATCCACTTCGGCAAGAAGGCCGGGCTCGACATCGAGAAGGTTGTGGACGTCATCTCCAAGGGTGCTGCCGGCTCCTGGCAGATGGAAAACCGCCACAAGACGATGAACGCCGGCAAGTACGACTTCGGCTTTGCGGTCGACTGGATGCGCAAGGATCTCGACATCGTGCTGGCGGAGGCCCGCCGCAACGGTGCCAAGCTGCCGGTGACCGCTCTCGTCGACCAGTTCTACGGCGATGTCCAGGAAATGGGCGGCAACCGCTGGGATACGTCCTCGTTACTCGCCCGCCTCGAAAAATGAGCCTCGGCCCGTCCTCGACCGCAGACGAGATCATCGCTCACCTGCGGTCGCTCGGCTCTGAAGACAATCTCGCCGGCATGGCGCGCTTCGGCATCGTCACCGAAGCCGCCCTCGGGCTCTCCAATGTCGAGCTGCACAAGGTGACGCGGCAGGTGAAGGTGGATCACCGCCGCGCGCTGAAGCTTTGGCAGTCCGGCATCCGCGAGGCGCGCATCCTGGCCGCGTTTACCGCCGACCCGAAAGAACTGACGCTGGAAGAGGCGCTCCGCTGGGGCGACGATTGCAATTCGTGGGAAGTGGTCGACACCGTTGCCGACCTTTTCATCGCCGCCCGCTTCGAGCGCGAACTGATCCCGGAATTCGCGGCCGACGAACGTGAATTCGTCCGGCGCATCGCCTTCGCGATGATTGCGACCGCTGCGGTCCACCTGAAGAAGGAACCGGACGCGACGCTCCTGAACTGGTTGCCGCTGATCGAGCGGCACGCAACCGACGAGCGGAACTTCGTGAAGAAGGCGGTCAACTGGGCGCTCCGACAGATCGGCAAGCGCAATTCCGCCTGCCATGGTCCTGCACTGGCGCTCGCAGAGCGCCTGGCCGAAAGCGCAAACCGCGCCGCCCGCTGGACGGGCAAGGACGCGGTTCGCGAACTTAAGAGCGACAAGGTGCTCGCGCGGCTTGGTCTCGATCAAAACTGAGCCCGCTAGCGCAGGCGCCTCAATCCTCGGCGGATTTCGCCTGGTCGATCATCATGTAATCGAGCGGAAGCTCGGTCGTGTACTTGATCTGCTCCATGGCGAAGGCAGAAGAGACGTCACGGATCTCGATCTTGGCAATCATGCGCTTGTAGAATGCGTCGTAGGCGGCAATGTCAGGCACGACCACGCGCAGAAGATAGTCGACGTCGCCGCTCATGCGGTAGAATTCGACCACCTCGGGAAACTCGGACACCACTTCGGAGAAGCGGCGAAGCCATTCCATCGAGTGCGAGTTTGTGCGGATCGACACGAACACCGTGACCTTGGTGTTGATCTTCACCGGATCGAGAAGGGCGACACGGCGGCGGATGACGCCGTCCTCTTCCATCTTCTGGATGCGCCGCCAGCACGGCGTGGTCGAAAGTCCCACCTTCTTGGCAAGGTCGGCAACGGCCAGCGTGGAATCCTCCTGCAACAGGCGCAGGATTTTGCGGTCTAGGCGGTCCATGAAAGTCCCTCTCGAATTATTTTTCCCTCTATAGCGCGAAATTGGTGAAGATAAAGAAAATTGTTTCAGGTTGTGAGCATAAGAACCCGCTCCCGCAGGAACGGCAGAACATCGGCCTCGAACCAGGGATTGCGCTTCAGCCAGCCGGTGTTGCGCCAGCTCGGATGCGGCAGCGGCAGAATGGCGGGATCCGCATTGCGCATCGCGTAGCGCCGCCAGTCCTTTACCGTCTCCGTCATCGATTTCGGGCATTCCGGACCGATGTGCCAGCGCTGCGCATAATGCCCGATCGCCAGCACCAGCTCGACCTGCGGCATCTGATCCATCACCCGCTGCCGCCAGAGCGGCGCGCATTCCCGACGCGGCGGCAGGTCGCTGCCATGGGCGTCATAACCGGGAAAGCAGAAGCCCATCGGCACGATCGCGAATTTCGCCGGATCGTAGAAGCTCTCGCGGTCCACCCCCAGCCATTGGCGGAGCCGATCGCCGGATGCATCGTTGAAGGGCAACCCGCTGTCATGCACCCGAAGCCCGGGCGCCTGTCCGGCGATCAGGATGCGTGCCGTGGTCGAGATCACCGCGACCGGTCGCGGCTCATGCGGCAGACGGTCGTCGTCGCCACGCAGCGGGCTGTCGCGGCAGATGCGGCAGGCGGCAATTTCCGCTCTCAGCCGCTCCAGGTCCGGGACATCGTTCTCAGGCATTGCCGATACCCGCAAACAAGGCGGTCAGCCGCTCCAGCAGCCAGCGCCTGATGGTCTCGAGCCAACCATCGACCAAATGCGGCCCCTCGTCCGGATGGTCATTCGTGCGGCGCCATTCCTGCGGGGTCGTGAACGTGCCGACCCAGATGCCGCGCCGCTCTTTCTCTGCCCGTGCCTCTTCCGCTTGATAGTGCCCATAGCTGACCGCATACCCGGAGAGCACCATCTCACGGCCAATGTCCCGCCCGCCCGCTTCGCATGTGCCGAGGTCGCGGCCGTACCGATCGCGTCCGTGAAAACGACAGCGGACATCGCCGGCGGAAATCAGCGCCCTCAGGCGTTCGCGCGCCTGGCGGCCGCAATCCCAGGTCTCGCCGTCGCGCTCGCAGCTCTGGTCGAGTTCCGGCGCATCGATCCCCTCGATGCGAATGCGCTTGCCGTCAAGGCGAAGACTGTCGCCGTCGCTCGCGGACGCCGCTCCACGCGCCTCCCCGGTTGTGGCACGCTCCCCCACGGGCAGCTTGTCGGCGTAATAGGCGACGATCGAAAGCAGCAGAAGAATGATCCATCCGCCGAGCATGCCGCCACGGCCGGCCGATCGCGACCGGCCCGAAGACCCTCCGCCTCGCCCGCCGGTGAAGCGGTATCTCGCCCGGCCTGATTTCACGTTTCCTGCACCTTTATCGCTACGCGCGCTCCCTGATCGAACCGGGACCGCATCACAAACATCGACGATTCCAAAAACTTAGAGGCGGAACCTCATGTGCCGGCTCTCAACTTTTGGCCAAGGACACCACCGCGCCATAATGGTTGTCGAATCCTTCACACACGGCAGCAACTTCTTAAGGATTGCTCACTAGACTGCAACGAAACCATAACCTTTGCATAAGAGCATGAGTATCGCTGCCAGCACCTCGACAGATAAGATCATTGTCGACAAGTCGCGAAACCATCGAAACAAGGCCGTTTCGAGGACGGTTCGCGCGACGCGAGAGCGGCTGCAAACGGGCTCGTCCGTGCCTTCGGGCTTCGAGCGCGAAATGCTCAATCTTTACATCGATTCGGCCCTGCACGGCGCCATCGCCATACCGGTGCTCGTCGCCCTGATTGCCGCCGTCGGGGTCTATCTCTCCGGCAATCTCAGCATCATCGTCTGGGCCGTCATGACCCTTTCGGCGCATGCGGTGACGCTGGTGCTAGCGAGGAAGGCGTGCAAGAAGGACATCGTTGCCGAAAAGGTCCCGGTCTGGCGCCGGCGCTTCCTGCTCGGCCAGCTGTTGATTGGCCTCTGCTGGGCAGCCTTCGTTGTGCAGGATTGCGCGTCGTGCGGTGATGTCCGCTTCGGTTTCTTCGAGGGCACTGCCCTGCTTTTCGCGCTTGCGGCCACTGCCATGGGCACGTTCCTGCTGCGCAATGCCCTGCTCTGCACCTTCACGCCCGTGGTCGCCGCACTGGCCTTTGTCTCGCTGACGACTGGCAATCCGATCTATATCGGCCTCACGGGCATCATCTCGCTGGCGCTGCTCTTCCTCGTGTTCATGACCGATCGCATGAACCGTGCCAATGTCCACATCCTCTCGGTTCAATCGGAGAAGGATGACCTGATCGCCGAGCTCGAAGTGGCAAAATCGATGTCGGACGAGGCACGGCGTCGGGCGGAGGAAGCGAACCTCGCCAAGTCGCGCTTCCTGGCCTCCATGTCGCATGAATTGCGCACGCCGCTGAATGCCATTCTCGGCTTCTCCGAGGTCATGTCGACGGAGGTTCTGGGTCCGCTCAGCAACCCGACCTACAAGGAATACACCAACGATATCCATCGTTCCGGCGAGCATCTGCTGAACCTGATCAACGAGATCCTCGACCTGTCGCGCATCGAAGCAGGCCGCTACGACCTGAACGAGGATGCGGTCAGCCTCGTCGAGATCGCCGAGGACTGCGTCGGCATGGTGCAACTGAGGGCGCGCGCCAAGAACATTACCATCCACTCGCAGTTCGAACTTGGCATGCCCTCGGTCTGGGTCGACGAGAAGGCAATGCGGCAGGTCATCCTCAATCTGCTGTCCAACGCCGTGAAATTCACCAATTCGGGCGGCGAAGTCACCTTCAAGGTCGGCTGGACGGCCGGCGGCGGACAATATCTCTCGATCAAGGATAACGGTCCGGGCATCCCGGAAGAGGAAATCCCGATCGTTCTGTCGGCCTTCGGTCAGGGCTCGATCGCCATCAAGAGCGCCGAGCAGGGCACCGGCCTCGGCCTGCCCATCGTCCAGGCCATTCTCGCCAAGCACAATGGCGAATTCATCCTGCGCTCCAAGCTTCGGGAAGGCACCGAGGCGATCGCCATCCTGCCGGCCCGCCGCGTGCTCGAGAGCCTGCCGGCAGTCGAGGACGTGGCAGCCCCGATCCGTCGTCGCAAGAGTTTCGCCTGATCCATGTTCATCGAAACGCAACGCTTGAGGCTTCGGCCCTGGGAGCAGCGCGACGTCGCGCCCTTTGCCGTCGCCAATGCCGATCCGGACGTGCGCCGCTACTATTTTCCTGACATTCTGACGCGGGAGGATACCGCGGCGATGATCGCCGACTGCGACCGGCACCTGCGCAGACACGGCTTCGGCTTTGTGGCCGTCGAGCGCAAGGCGGACGGAGCGCTCATCGGCGGTCTTGGCCTTTCGCATGCCGGAGCCGAAATTCTCGGTGGCCCGCATGTCGAAATCGGCTGGATCCTCGCCCGACCCTACTGGCGGCAAGGATATGCGCTCGAAGCAGCAAGCGCCTGCCTGCACCATGCATGGTCGGCACTCGGGCTTGCCGAGGTCATCGGCTATACCTCGCGCATCAACGAACCATCGCGCGCGCTCATGGAAAGGCTCGGCATGCGCTCGGATCCGGCGGAGGATTTCGATGACGTGACGGTGCCGGAGGGCAACCCGCTGCGCCCGCACGTGCTCTATCGGATCGCGCCGAACGACCGGCGGTAGCAGATCAGTTCATGAAGCCGTCGAAGATCACGACGTAGCCGGCATAGACGCCGTTGGCGATGATCAGGCAGAGGCAGGCGAAGGAGCCGAGATCCTTGGCGTTCTTGCCCATTTCCGAGATTTCCGGCGAGACGCGATCGACGATTTCCTCGATCGCCGTGTTGATCGCCTCGAAGGCCATCATCAGCAGGAACAGGATCGCCATCGCCACGAACTGGAAGAAGGTCGCGCCGACGATGGTGAAGGCAACCATGGCGATGCCGAAAGCGATCAGCTCATGGCGGAAAGCAGCCTCGCTGATCAGCCGTTTCGCGCCGCCCAGCGAATAGCTGGCGGCGGCGAAGAGATGCCGAATGCCGGTCTGCTTCTCGACGGGACCCGTCGGTCCAATGCGGTGCGTGGTGTTCTTGACGTCCATTTCTTCTCGACAAGGCTTGAAACTGCGCTTGCTTCGACATCGTGAATGAGGCGAATGCAAGGCGTTTGCCGGTTGCAGGAGCCCAAGCCTATAGTTAGGGCTGCATGTGCGCTTTGGATAGGCGAGAAGCACGCGGCCATCAAGGCCCGCCACACGCGGGAATAGCGCCCGCGACAGGCTTTGGACAGCAATCGGCCGGCTTTGCCGTGAAAGCCGGCCGGATCTTGATTATTCCTTGTTGCTGACGCCAGCCTGCGCGAAGGTCGCCATGCCGCTGTGGCAGGCCGCTGCCGCCTTGACGATGCCGGCGGCAAGGGCCGCCCCCGTGCCCTCGCCGAGCCGCATGCCGAGTGCCAGCAGCGGCGTCTTGCCGAGCTTCTCGATCGCGCGGATATGACCCGGTTCACCCGAGACATGGCCGATCAGGCAGTGGTCGAGCGCTGACGGATTGGCCGCCTTCAGGATTGCCGCTGCCGCAGTCGCCACGTAGCCATCGATGATGACGGGCACTTTCTGCACGCGGGCCGCGAGGATCGCGCCCGCCATCGCCGCGATCTCGCGACCACCGAGGCGGCGCATCAGCTCGAGCGGATCGGAAAGGTGATCGCGATGCAGCGCCACCGCCTTCTCGACAGCGGCGATCTTGCGCTTCAGTACCTCGCCTTCGGAACCGGTACCCGGACCGACCCATTCCTCGGCCGTACCACCATAGAGGCCGAGATTGATCGCCGCCGCAATGGTGGTGTTGCCGATGCCCATCTCGCCGATGCACAGCAGATCCGTGCCGCCGGCGATCGCCTCCATGCCGAAGGCCATGGTGGCCGCACAATCCCGCTCCGAGAGCGCCGCTTCCTCGGTGATGTCGCCGGTCGGATATTCAAGCGCCAGGTCGAAAACCTTGAGGCCGAGGTCGTGGCTGACGCAGATCTGGTTGATCGCAGCACCACCGGCAGCGAAATTCTCGACCATCTGGGCGGTAACGGACGACGGGAACGGCGTGACGCCCTGACGGGTGACGCCGTGGTTGCCGGCGAAGATCGCCACCAGCGGCCGGTTGACGGCCGGCGCCTTGCCGGTCCAGGCGGCGAGCCAGAAGGCGATCTCTTCGAGACGTCCGAGCGCGCCCGGCGGCTTTGTCAGCTGTGCGTCCCGCTCGCGCGCCGCGACCAGGGCCGCCGCATCCGGCCCCGGCAGGTTGCGCAACAATTCGCGGAAATCATCAAACGGCAGGCCGCTGGCACTCATGCTGGGAATCCTTGCATATCGTGAATCTACGCTCCTCATAGAGGGCGTCGAATATTCGGGCAACGGCATTTGCGCCAATCGGCGTCGCCGGAGCATGATCCGTCACCGGACGGACGATTCGACGCACGACGTTTTGCATGCTCACCCTACTCTCACTTGCGGGCGGCGGTGACATCTGCGATTGCGGCTGAGGGCCGGATCTTTGGAGGAGCCATGGGCTTTCTGGGCGATTTCTGTGACGACGTGGCGCGCTCGATCGGCTTCCTGAGCCGTATCCCCATGCCGGGACGCCACTTCGTCGGATATGACGGACGGCTGGACCGGGCCGTGCGCGCCTTCCCGCTTGCCGGCATCGTGATAGTCCTGCCCTCCGCAGCCGCTGCCAGCGCGATGATCGCACTGCATGTCAGTTCGCTTTTTGCCGCCTTCGTCGTCGTCGCCATCCAGGCGCTGCTGACCGGCGCACTGCACGAGGACGGACTTGGTGATACCGCCGACGGCTTCGGCGGTGGACGCGACCGCGACGCGGCGCTCGCGATCATGAAGGACAGCCGCATCGGCACCTATGCCGCTGTCGCTCTCATTCTTTCTTTCGGCCTGCGCGTCTCGGCGCTCGCCTCGATCCTGCCGCTGTTCACGCCCCTTGGCGCCGGCATGGCGATCCTTGGCGCCGCAGCGCTCAGCCGCGCCGCCATAGTGTGGCACTGGTCCAGCCTGCCGCCGGCACGCAGCGGCGGTGTTGCGGCTTCCGCCGGCGCGCCGGAGCCGGGCGCTGGCCGTTTTGCCCTCGGCTTTGGTCTTCTCGCCGCGATGCTGCTCTTCTATTTCGCCAAGGTCCCGGCCCTCGGCCTGATCGCAACGCTCCTCGCCTTCCTTGCCGCTGTCAAAGGCTTCGGCCGGCTCGCAGCCGCCAAAATCGGGGGACATACCGGTGACACGATCGGTGCCACGCAGCAGCTCACGGAAATCGCGGTGCTCGGCGCCCTTGCGCTGACGGTTTGAAAGATCGATATAATCCGGGAAAAACTGGGCAACGCCATGGAATCTCCCTGCATTCTCGTCTGTTCCATCGATGACAAGACCGGCTACTGTTTCGGCTGCGGCCGCACGCGTGACGAGATCGGCCGCTGGACGCTCTACACCGACGCCGAACGCCGGGCGATCATGACCACGCTGCCCGACCGGCTCGAGACGGTCGAACGCAAGCCTCGGCGCGAAACGCGCCGCGGCCGCATGGCGAGGGAACGCGGAGAAGCATGACCCGTCTCGCCATCCTGCTCTCGATCCTGGCCATTGGCCTCATCCTGCTGATCGTCAACCACGATGCCGGCCGCACCATGGGCCTTGCCAACGACGATTTCGGCCGACTGGTGTCACTCGGCGCCATCGCCACGTTGATCGGCGCCGGGGTCGTACAAAGCCGCCGCCGTTTCGGCGAAGGGCTGCGCCAGGTCGCCGTCTGGCTCCTCATCACGCTCGCCCTCGTCTCGGCCTATGTCTACCGCTTCGAACTTCAGGGCTTCGGCAATCGCCTGCTCGCCGGCCTCGTTCCCGGCCGCGCGACCGTGATCACCGACAGCGAAGGCCGGCAGGAAGTGGTGCTGCACAAGATGCTGAACGGTCATTTCGAAACCGGCGCAACGGTCAACGGCAAGGACATCAACATGCTGGTCGATACCGGCGCCAGCAGCATTGCGCTGACCTACGAGGATGCCGAGCGGATCGGCCTTGATCCGGAAAACCTCAGCTACATCGTCACCGTCATGACGGCGAACGGCCGGGCCCAGGCCGCACCCGTCATGCTCCAGGAAATCTCCGTCGGCCCGATCACCCGGCGCAACATCGGCGCGACCGTGGCCGCCAAGGGGCGGCTCGACCAGAGCCTGCTCGGCATGAGTTTCCTGTCGACGCTGGAGATGCTGCAGATGCGCACCGACGAGCTGCGCCTGCGCGACTGAGCCACAGGCGTCAGAACAAACCGCAGCGGCGCCTGCCGTCAGTTTCTGAGCCGGTAGCCGGTGCGGAAGATCCAGGCGAGGATCGACATGCAGGCCGTCAGGAAGGCGAGGATGATCACGGCGCTGAAGATCGGGTTGACGTCGGAAACCTCGAAGAAGCTCCAGCGGAAACCGCTGATCAGATAGAGCACCGGATTGAAGTGACTGACCGCCTGCCAGAAGGGTGGCAGCATCTTCACCGAATAGAAGCTGCCGCCGAGGAAGACGAGCGGCGGGATCACCAGCATCGGGATCAGGTTCAGCTGCTCGAAGTCCTTGGCCCAGATGCCGATAATGAAGCCGAACAGGCTGAAGGAAATGGCCGTCAACACGAAGAAGAACACCATCACGAACGGATGCGCGATCGTCAGGTCGACGAACAGCGAGGCCGTCAAGAGGATGATCGTCCCGATCATCAGCCCCTTGGTCGCCGCCGCGCCGACATAGCCGAGCACGATCTCGACCATCGACACCGGCGAGGACAGAACCTCGTAGATCGTGCCGGTGAATTTCGGGAAATAGATGCCGAAGGAGCCGTTGCCGATGCATTGCGTCAAGAGCGTCAGCATCATCAGGCCGGGCGTGATGAAGGCGCCGTAGGAAACGCCGTCGATCTCCTGGATGCGCCCGCCGATCGCGGCGCCGAAGACGATGAAATAGAGCGAGGTCGAGATAACGGGCGACACCACGCTCTGCAGCAGGGTGCGCCGGGTACGGGCCATCTCGAAGAAATAGATCGACTTGATCGCTTCGATATTCATCGCCCTGCCCCCACAATTTCGACGAAGATGTCTTCCAGCGAGCTCTGCCGCGTGGAAATGTCCTTGAGCCGGATACCGGCTTCGGCGAGGGCCGCCAGCAGAGTGGTAATGCCGGTGCGTTCAGCGCTCGTGTCGTAATCGTAGATCAGACAGTGCCCATCGCCCTCGAGCGTCAGATTGTAGCTCGACAGCGTTTCGGGAACGCCATCCAGTGGATTGGCGAGATCGACGCGCAACTGCTTGCGCCCGAGCTTCGACATCAGTGCCGCCTTGTCTTCGACCAGCAGGATCTTGCCGCCGTTGATGACGCCGATGCGGTCGGCGATTTCTTCCGCTTCTTCAATGTAATGCGTCGTCAGGATGATGGTGACGCCGGAAGCGCGCAGCCGCTCGACGACCTCCCACATGCTCTTGCGCAGATTGACGTCGACGCCGGCTGTCGGTTCGTCGAGGAAGAGGACCCTCGGTTCGTGCGACAGCGCCTTGGCGATCAGCACGCGCCGTTTCATGCCGCCGGAGAGTTCGCGCAGCATGTTGTCCTTCTTGTCCCAGAGCGACAGGTCCTTCAGCACCTTCTCGATATGGGCGGGGTTCGGCTTCTTGCCGTGCAGGCCGCGGGAGAAGGAGACCGTGTTCCACACGGTTTCGAAGGCGTCGGTGGTCAGTTCCTGGGGTACGAGCCCGATCATCGCGCGCGTCTCGCGAAACTCGCGCACCACGTCATTGCCGCCAACCGTCACCGTTCCGCCGCTCGGATTGACGATGCCGCAGATGATCGAGATCAGCGTCGTCTTGCCGGCGCCGTTCGGCCCGAGCAGCGCCAGGATCTCGCCTTCCTCGATATCCAGGCTGACGCCCTTCAGCGCCTGAAAGCCGGAGGCATAGGTCTTCGACAGATTGGAAACGGAAACGATAGGCGCCATGAAGCAGATCCGGATGCGGGGGGCAAAGTCGGCAGGTTTCGCCTATATGGGACAATTGATTGCGATTTGCAGCCTACCGGATGGAAAAAACAAGGTGACGCTTTGTCAATGCGGCTGCGACAGGCGAGCTGCCGTCCCCGCGCCGCCGCCCATTTGCGAAGGTTTGCGCGCCACCAGCCGGTCATGGATGAGCATGCCCGCAACCATCGCCGCGACGAAAAGGAACGTCGGCGGCAAACCGAGCGACAGCGAAGCGAGCGCCGGGCCCGGGCAAAGCCCCACCAGCCCCCAGCCGATGCCGAAGATTGCCGCGCCGACAATCAGTCGCCTGTCGATGACCTGATTGTCCGGCAAATGGAAGGTTTCGTCGAACAAAGGATGCTTGAGCCGGCGCGTCAGCAGGACACCGAGCGCGGAAACAAAGACGGCGCCGCCGAGCACGAAGGCAAGGCTCGGGTTCCAGTTGCCGGTGATATCCAGAAACGCCCGCACGCGTGCCGGATCGAGCATGCCGGACAGCGAAAGACCAAAACCGAACACGAGGCCGGAGACGAGCGTCGCCGCGAGGCGAAAGAAGGCTCCGTTCATGCAAGCAAGCCCATGACAAAGACCGTGACGATCGCCGCGGTCATGAAGGTCGCAACCGCCGCAATCGAACGTCGCGACAGCCTTGCAAGACCGACGACGCCGTGGCCGCTGGTGCAGCCGGAGCCCATGCGGGACCCGAAGCCGACCAGCAGCCCGCCAGCCATCAGAAGCGGCCAAGAGGTTGTGACCGTCACCACCGGCCAGGCGCCGACGACGAGGCGAAAAAGCAGCGGCCCCGCCATCAGTCCCAAAACAAACAACATGCCGGTAGGAACCTGCGCGCCCTGCAGCAGACGTCCGACGATACCGCTGATCCCGGCCACCCGGCCATTGGCCACCATCAGGATCGCTGCCGAAAGGCCAATCAACAGCCCACCCGCCAGCGCATTCTCGTATTCATTCATGTTTTGGAACCATCCCGACAGAAGATCTGATAGAGCGCGCCAACCAGACGCGCCACCTTGTCGTGACTAAGCCGATAGAACACTTGCTTGGCCTGCCGACGGGTCGAGACAATGCCGGCATCACGCAACACCGTCAATTGCTGCGAGAGGGTCGGCTGGCGAATGCTCAGGCTCTCTTCGAGTGCCGCCACCGAGTGCTCACCCTCCAGCAAAGCACTCACGATCAACAGACGATTTCGATTGGCGAGAGTTCTCAGTATTTTCGAAACTTCGGCAGCGTGCACGGCCATATCCGTGCGCACCCCCGGAAATTGCATAACAGTTCCCATAACTTCCTCCTGTCGTTGCCCTAGGAGTGAGTGGAGCCCCAATGCTTGCTGCGGTTTGCCGACTACTATCCGTGATTGTTATACGAAGTAATATATTATCGTATTACTTATTAATAAACCAGACGAAACAAGACAGCGCGATCAGCCCTAGCCCCCCTGGCCTGTCCGTTGACTGTCAAATCATATAGAAAATTCAGATCGTTACAACGAGACCGCAACAGGGATGAAAACGCCATATTTGGGGCAACCGCCCGGACTATCTCAGGCAGCGGTAAAACTTCTGGTATAGTGATCTCAAATACGAGCCTGCGACGACACTTCGGGCCCCCGGCCCGAACGCCCGAAACTGCATTTCGGCGGAGGGTAAACGCCGGCGCAAATGCAGGCATCATCCGTTATCCGGCGAAAGATCTGCGAATGAATCGTCGCCAATCCCGTTCCCTCGTCACGAAACGGTGATGGTCTTCGAGCAATTTGCTCGCGCGGCGCGATATCGCCCTTTTGATTCGCGCTCGTGATTTGCACGCCGGAGCCTCCCCCTTTTGCTCCGGTTGTTGGGCCGGCCTCCCCGCCGGCCTCTTTTTTTGCCGCATGCCATTTTCGCAGCCGCCAGCAGGAAGGTCCCGCACACCACGTCAGTCGCAGTGACGGTAGCCGGTCTTGCGGGTTCTCAGATCGAAGTGGAAATGGTCCTTGTGGAACGGGTCGCTGCCCGGCCCGAGCACGGTGTTGAAATATTTGCAGCTATCGGAGCGCACAGCCTTCAGGAGGCCGCGTTCGCGGAACGCGAAGAAGCCCTTCTTGCGGACATCGATTTCCTTGCCGTTCTTCAAGACGAACTTGCCGACATCGATGGCGTTCCCGTGCGCATGTTCGGACATCGGATTGCCGCGGCGGGAATTCATCGTGCGGCAGGAATAGCCGCCGAGCGGCTTGATCGTCTTGACGCCCGACCAGTAGCGGTAGCGGGACGACGGCGCGAGTTCGTACTTCACCCACTTGGCGAAGGCTTCCGTCACCTCGCAATTGAGCTTGACCGCCGGCTTCACGCCAATACCGCCGGAGAGACCGCTGAGCTCGATCGGGTAGTCGATGCCGCAGGACGGCCCGTTGCTGATGCGCGGAATATCACGGAACACCACGCCGAGTTTCTTCAGGCGCTGGCGGCAGGCAATCTCGGAAGCCGGCATTTCGCCGGTGTAGTGGGGCGTCGACATCGGATTGCGCACGCGCGGCAGGAAGGCGACCTGCTCCGGCTCCTGGCTCCGCTGAATGGCGCGCTGCTCTTCCATGGCGCGTGCACGCTGCGCCTCTTCGGCCGCGGCCTTCTCGGGAGAAAGCGGCGGCAGGTCCGGATCGTAGCCAAGGTTCGCCTCGTCCGCTGGCGCAGCTCCGGACGCCCCGCCGAGCTGGCGCACATTGTCTTCGCCGATGCCGTCGACGACCGGCTGGCTGGCATTGCCCTCGGCGATCTCGTTGCTCTGCTCTTGCGCCAGGCCGACGACCGGCTGCTCGACGCCGAGCATGGCATCCATGTTGACGCCTTCATCGGGAATGGCCGTGGAACCTGCATTCGCCGGCTGCGCGCCGGAGGAAACCGCCTCGTCGCTATCGATCATCGGCAGCGAGCGCCGCGTTTGTTGAGGCGCCGCCTGCGCCGGTGCAACATAGTCCGGATTGCCGTTGCCCGTCGAAGCCGATGTTGCGGCGGGATAGGCCGCCACCTCGTCTTGCGGCACCGCGTCGACCGGCACGGGCCCGATCGAACCGACCCGGGAGCCGCCATCGATGCGGCCCGGCGGCGAAAGCGCGTCGTCGGTCGAACAGGCGACAAGCGATAGTGTCAGAACGAGTGCCGTCAGCGGGCGATGGAGACGAGTAACATACGCCATACCGGACTGCGCCTTCCTTCGGGCGGTCAGAAGACCACCACTCATCACCCCACCGCCCCCGCAACGGCGTACCCAGAGGCACGCAAGGATCGCTGCAGCACTTCGAATTGCTGCCTTTCGCCTGTGTCGCAAACCGGGCACAGCTGTCGAAAGACCTGATTTCGGGGGCATTTTATTCAAATACGGTAAACGAAGCCTTGCGTCCGATACCCGCGATCAAGGGTGCGGATGCTTGCCGTTCCGACTGACCGCCGATAGCAAGAAGCCCGCGTCTTCGTCAGACGCGGGCTTCAAGTTTTCAGCTACGGATCCGCTGGATATCAGCGGCACTCGCCGCGATGCACGACTCGGAAGCCAGCACCGCCAGCCTCGCAGGCGTTCGAGAAGGTTTGCACGCGGCCGCCGCGCTGGCCGCAGACCGGCGCGAATTCGCGGGTGCAGAACTGGCCTTCGGAGGGACGGTCATCGTCGCGACGGCATTCGCCGCGGCCGATCACCTGGAAGCCCTCCGAGCGCGCCTGGCAGGCGTTCGAGAAGGTCTGCGTGCGCCGTCCGCGCTGGCCGCACACCGGATTGTACTCCATGGTGCAGGCCTGCGGTTCGCGATCCGGCGGGCGATAGTCCGGACGGCATTCGCCACGGTGGATCACATTGAAACCGTCGGCCCTTGCCTGGCAGGAATTAGGGAAGGTGCGCATGCGATTGCCACGCTCGCCGCACACGGGCGCATATTCCATCGTGCAGACCGGCGGGCGGGTCGGCCTCGGCCCCGGACGAGGCTCGTCGACGACCACCGTACAGGCCGAGAGGAAGCCGAGCGCCAGCATCAGCACGGCGATCGGGCGCGTCAGAAGAAGTTTGAGAAGTGCCATGGATGTCCCCTCTAAAGCGGCGGTCAGCAACCGGAGCGACGCCCCGTCGAACACCTCCCGCATCTCGCGTATCTATCCGCAGCTATCGTAAGGTCAAGACTGTGCGGCCTGCTTTGCACGGCAATCACGGACGCAGGTTGCGGGGGCACTGCCCGGATCACGGAACGATGTGGAGCTCGATTGCAGCCGCGCGACATTTCTTCTTGTCAGCGCACAAGGCCCGCGTGGTATCGCCACGCGGGCCTTGTGCGATTCCAGACTATAGCGATCAGGCGGCGCGGCCGTAAGCCGAATGCGATGCCGAGGACTGCAGCCGGAACTTCGTCAGCAACGACTTCAGTTCCCGGCTCTCGGCAGCCAGCGTCTGGCTTGCGGCAGTCGTTTCCTCGACCATCGCGGCGTTCTGCTGGGTCATCTGGTCCATGCTGTTGACGGCGACATTGACCTCCTGCAAGCCGGTCGCCTGCTCGCGTGCGGCGGTCGCGATCGAGGCCACCTGCTCGTTGACCCGATTGACCAGCGTCTCGATCTCCGTCAGCGCTTCGCCGGTCGACCGGACCAGCTGAACACCGGCACCGACCTCGCGCACCGAGGCGCCGATCAGTTCCTTGATCTCCTTGGCGGCACCCGCCGAGCGCTGCGCCAACTCACGCACCTCCTGCGCGACGACGGCAAAGCCACGGCCGGCCTCACCGGCGCGCGCTGCCTCGACGCCGGCATTGAGCGCCAGCAGGTTCGTCTGGAAGGCGATCTCGTCGATCACCCCGATGATCTGGCCGATCCGGCCGGACGAGCCTTCGATCCGCCCCATGGCGTCGATGGCATTGCGCACGATGCCGCCGGACTTGGCAGCGCTCGCCTTGGTCTCGTTGACCATGTCGCGCGCCTCGTTCGCCCGCTCGGAAGCGTGGCGGACCGTCGAGGTGATCTCGTCAAGTGCTGCCGCCGTCTCTTCGAGGGCCGCTGCCTGCTGCTCCGTCCGGCGCGAGAGATTGTTCGCCGCTTCCGAAATGTCGCCGGCACTGGCAGTGACGATCTCGGTCGAGTGCGAGATGGAGCCGATGACATCGCGAAGCGCCGCGACGGCCGTGTTGAAGTCCTCTCTCAGCTTGCCGTATTCCGGCGCGATATGGCCGATCTCGGCGGTCAGGTCGCCGCTTGCCAAGAGCTCGAGCGCGGCACCGACGGTCTCCATCGCATCCGCTTGCGCTTCCGCCGTTGCCCGCTGGCGCTGCTCGTTGCCGCGCCGCTCGGAACTCAGCCGCTCCTGCTGCTCGGCCTCGCGTGAACGCAGTTCCAGCCGTTCGCGAACGGAATCGCGCAGCACCACCAGCACCTTGGCCATCTGGCCGATCTCGTCGCCGCGGTCCGTCTCCGGCACCTCGGACGAAAGATCCTCATCGGCGATCGCCCGCATCGACGCCTTCAGCTTCTCGACCGGCTTGACGACGCTGCGCACGATCGCAAGCGCCGCCATCAGAATGGCGAGTGCGGCGGCGGCGAGGATGCCGGCGACCTGCCAGGCGCGCTCACGGAACATCGCCGCTAGGTCGTCGGCATAGACGCCGGTACCGACCACCCAGCCCCAGGGCTTGAAGCCGGCAACGTGCGAATATTTCAGCACCGGCGCGTCAGCGCCCGGCTTCGGCCAATAATAGTCGACGAAGCCCTGGCCGCTCTTTTCGACAGTCTTTACGAACTCGACGAAGAGGTGCTTGCCGTTGGGATCCTTGTTTTCAGTGAGGTCTTTGCCGTCCAACTCGGGCTTGATCGGATGCATCACCATGGTCGGATGCATGTCGTTGACCCAGAAATAGCCGTTGCCCTGGTAGCGCATCGCCTTGATTGCCTCGAGCGCGCGCTTCTGCGCCTCCTCACGCGAAAGCGTGCCGGCCACCTCCTGCTTGTGATAGGCGTCGAACACCGCGATCGCGTTCTCGTCCATTGCCGCGAGCATCGCCTTGCGCTCGCCGACGAGCTTGTCCTGCGCCTGAAACAGACCGAATGTCAGCGCTGCTGCCATGGTCAAAAGCGCAAATGCCACCAGCGCGTAGAGACGCGCCGAGATCCTGAATTTCTTCATTGCCAATCCCCTGCCCCTTCGGCGCCCCCGGCGCCGCCCCGTCGCAACCTGGCCGCCGCCGGCATGGCCGGCCGCACTCCAAGAGCCTGCAGGTTAGGTAGAGGTCTTTGCAAAGCCCCTAACAACCGATCCCTAAATTTGACATTTCTGAAGAACCCCTTCGAAAGTCTAAGGTGGCGGCACGGCGGGATGCTGCCCGCATTTGTGCGGCGGCGGGCCTTCCCTCGGCAAGCGCGGTCGGGTTACATCTTTCATCCAACAGGGAGACAGGCCGCATGACCGAACAGACCAAACCGACCGGCGAGCTGACCTTGCGCACGCTCGCCATGCCCGGCGACGCCAATGCGGCCGGCGATATCTTCGGCGGCTGGGTGATGGCACAGATGGACCTTTCCTGCGGTATCCGTGCGGCCGAGCGCGCTCGCGGCCGTGTGGTTACCGCGGCAGTCAAGGAGATGGCCTTCGCGCTTCCGGTCAAGATCGGCGACACGCTCTGCATCTATACCGATGTCGTCAAGGTCGGCCGCACCTCGATGACGCTCAAGGTCGAGGCCTGGGCCCAGCGCTATCTCTCTTCGCATCGCATGGAAAAAGTGACGGATGCGATCTTCGTCATGGTCGCGCTCGACGAAAACGGCAAGCCCAAGCCGGTGCCGGCGGAGGAATAGGAGCGGCGGCCGTGGATCAGGTTCCGACCAACCCGGAAATCTTCCCGCATATCCGCACCGTCATGGGCATGGTCGTCAGCCTGAGCCTGGCGAGACTGCTCAGCGGACTGGCGCTTTTCGTGCAGCACCCCGGCAAGACGCGCGTCTACTGGATCCACCTCGGCTGGGTCCTGTTCATGTTCGTCTTCCTCGTGCATTTCTGGTGGTGGGAGTTCCACCTGCATTCGCTGGCCGTGATCGACGTCAGTGTCTACCTGTTCGTCATCCTCTATTGCTGCGTCTTCTTCTTCCTCTGCGTGATGCTGTTCCCGACGACGCTCGAGGACTATAGCGACTACGAACACTATTTCATGTCGCGCCGTGCCTGGTTCTTCGGTTTCCTCGCGCTTGCCTTTGCCGTCGACCTCGTCGACACCGCGCTGAAGGGCAAGCAGTATTTTGCCTCCTACGGTCTCGAATACCCCGCTCGCAACACCGCCTATATCCTCTTCTGTATCGCCGCCGCCTGGACGGCGAATCGGCGCTTCCATGCCGCCTTCGTTGTCGCTGCGGTCGCCTATCAGCTTCTCTGGATGTATCGGGCCTTCGACCTGCTGGATTGAGACCGTCGATCGGATCGTCTGCGGAGGTTTTCCGCCTGGGGGTGCACCTCGCCCCTTGATCCCGAGGCGAGGCGATGCTTTATCCGTTAGACATATTTGAATCTCGCATCATGGCACGTCGGGGGACTGTCGCATCATGGAAATCTTTACCGCCGCCGGTCTGGCAGCGCTTCTGCAAGTCATCGTCATCGACCTCGTTCTCGCCGGCGACAACGCCGTCGTCATCGGCCTTGCCGCGGCCGGGCTGCCGACGGAGCAGCGCAAGAAGGTCATCCTCGTCGGCATCATCGCGGCAACCGTGCTGCGCATCGCGCTCGCCAGCGTCACGGTCCAGCTCCTGGAAATCATCGGCCTTTTGCTCGCCGGTGGCATTTTGCTGCTGTGGGTCTGCTGGAAGATGTGGCGCGAAATCCGCGAGCAGCAGGCAGCGCACGCGGCAGGCGAAAGCGGCGCTGGCAGCAACGCGCCCCAGAAAACCTTCATGCAGGCGGCCATCCAGATCGTCATCGCCGACATCTCGATGTCGCTCGACAACGTGCTGGCCGTCGCAGGCGCCGCCCGCGAACATCCGACGATCCTGGTTATCGGCCTTGCGCTTTCGATTGCGATGATGGGCGTGGCAGCCGGTTTCATCGCCCGGCTGCTCAACCGTTATCACTGGATCGCCTATATCGGCCTCGCAATCATCCTCTATGTCGCGCTCGACATGATCTATCGCGGCTGGGTCGAGGTCTGGCCGCACGTCGCGCCGGCCGTGGCAGCCATGGTCTGACGCCAGCGCGACGCGCTGCAGACCGTTAACAATGCAAAAGGCAGGGCTTGGGCCCTGCCTTTTTGTTTGCAGCGGTCTTAACCGCTACAGCGGCCGGACGCCTGTTAGCCCTTGAAGATGAACGAGGCGCCTAAGGCGATCAGGGCGAAACCGACCAGATGGTTCCAGCCGATCGACTCCTTCAGCCAGAAAACTGAGAAGGCGGCAAAGACCAGAAGCGTGATCACCTCCTGCATCGTCTTCAGCTGTGCGGCGGAATAGACCTGATGGCCGATGCGGTTGGCCGGCACCGCCAGGCAATATTCGAAGAAGGCAATGCCCCAGCTTGCCACGATCGCCATGTAGAGCGGTGACGACGTGTATTTCAGATGCCCATACCAGGCGAAGGTCATGAAGACGTTGGAAAACAGGAGCAGAAGAATCGGCCAGAGATAGGCCGGAGAGAGAGTGAAGGACATAGAGAACCTCGGGGCGCGAATCATGCTCCGACGATGCCCCGCAGCCCCGTCCGGGCGCAAGTCCTGCCGGCCTTCCATTGGCTCAAGTGACGCCTCGGAGCGAGCCGATACGGGATTTTCTGCAGGTCAGGGTGTCGAATCGACGACGAACCGGCATTTTTCCGTCATTTAGCAAGTCATGCCCCAATATTTTACGGGTTTTGCCACAATTTTGTACTGGCGCATGAGCAATGTCGCTCGACTGTCCGACGGGACAGGCAGGGGAATACCACACTTCGAAACGGCGGTTGCCGTGAAGTTGGCTCCGCGCCTTGCGCGCGGTTCGCCGACACGCCGATGCTGCGTATCAGACGCTGGGCACGCGCATGTCCGCTGAAATTTCCCATGGGAACATTGGAAACAGTTGAGCAACCGGGTGCCATGCCGGCGATCGCCAGGCCGCCCCGACCGTTCGCACCCAGCAACTTGTCAAGGAGACCTGACCATGAAGGTCCTGGCGTTTCTTGCGGCTGCCTATGTCGCGCTCCTATCGCCATCTCTTGCCAGCGCGGGCATGCTTGCCCAGGCGCAGCAATACAAAGGCCTGCACGAGGTGAAGAACAACAAGACCCTTCGCGCAGCGCTCGGCATCAACCCGGCACGTACCCCCTGGTGCGGCCATTTCATGGGCATGGTTGCCCGCAAGTCCGGCCGCAGTCCACCGCAGAGCTTCGGCTTCGCCCGCTCGTGGCTTCGGTTCGGTGCACCGGTGAAGCTCGCCTATGCGCGCGCCGGCGATATTGTCGTCGTGCGCACCGGTCGTGGCTACCACGTCGGCATCCTGTCCGCGATGTCGAAGTCGACGGCCCAGTTGATCGGCGGCAATCAGTCCGGCGGCGTCAGGGTCTCGCAGTTCGCCCGGGGCCAGGTCGTCGGCGTCCGGCGCTAGAGCATCCCGCGTCAAGTGGAATCACTTGAAGCGGAAAGATGCTCTAGAAACAATGTGCTAGAGCGACCCTAGTGCGTTCATCTGAACGCACGGCGCTCTGGAGCGGCAAGCCAAGGGCGAGGAACCACTTCGCACCAGGCCTTGCGCCGGAGGGCCTAAAGCCCAACCCGGACCAGAGATCAGCATCGCCGCATCGGGCGGATCGCTGACGCGCGTCCTCACACAAGCGTCAGGCGCATTGCACAGCGCCGCTCTGGCGGAATGCCGTGAGCGCCCTCGTTTGCAAGGATCTGCGCGAGACGCGCGTCGAGTTCGTCCCCGGCAAGCGTAGCGAAGCCGAGTGTGCGGTAGAAGTGCTCGTTCCATTTGAGATCGCGGAACGTCGTCAGCGTTACCGCGGCAAGCGAACGGGCGCGCGCATGCGCGATCGCAGCCAGCATCATGGCGCGCCCAAGCCCCCGGCCCTGGCTTTCCTCCAACACGGCAAGCTGCCAGATGTGCAGCGCGCCCTCTGCGCTCGCGGCACAAAGGAAGCCGAGCGGTCGATCCTGCTCGTCGACGGCCACCAGGGACAGGCCGGTGCGCAGGAAGTCGACATGAGCTTCCGCGGACTGGACATCGTCGTCGGCAATCCAGGCCAGGTCGGGGATGGTGCGAAAAAGCGCGCCGGAGGAGCGCTCTATGTCGGGCAGCAAAGCTGTATCGTCTTCACGTGTGGGTCGAATCAGGGTCATAGTGACCGCATCCTACAGCGCAGGCCGTCATAGGGGATGCGCGAAGTTCGCTGCCGCCCTTCAAAATCCCGAGAATCATTAGCCGGATAACGGAATATCGCTAGTCGGCGATCATATTCATGGCCTGCTCAAGCCCGGCCGCCGGACTCGACAGCGGCCGCGGTCCGTTGCGGACATGATCGGCGGCGCCAGCCATGGACGCCTGGGCCAGCGCAACGATGGAGGCTCCATCCCCATAGGCCGCTTCTGCCGCCCGGGCGATCGCAGCAAGGTAGCCGTCACGGCTTCCCGCCTTGAACAGCGCCCACGCACCCTCGACGAGACGAACCTCGAGGACAGCGCCGGAACGGCGCGCCGCGTCGGCAAAAAGCGCCGTAGTGGGTGCGACCGTCGTTTCCACCGCGCAAAGCACTACCAGCTTGCCGCCGGTCGCGGCCGCCTTCTCCGCCAGCGCCGCATCGACGCGCAGGATCGGGACGGCAGTGCCCAACCCGGCCCTCACAACGCTCGGCCCGAGCGTCGAGCAGGTGAGCAGCACGGCGTCGGCCTTCGCCGCCAGCGCCGAGAGAACCGCCGCTGTCTGCTGCGTGATGTCCTCGGTCAGGCCGCCCGCTTCCTCCGCCGCGCGCAGCAGATCGGCGCGGACCGTATGGCGCAAGTTCGCGGAGGAAAGTCCGAGTTCGCGCGCAGCATTCTCGAAAACGGCGACGTTGCTGTCGGCCGTATGCAGGCAGGAGATGATCAATTGGCGGCCCTTGGATGGCGAACGCCTGACGGCGCGGTTCTGACTTTGCGAAACTTGCACAATCGTCGCACGCCGGGAAGCGTCGCCGGACACAATCTGTCGTAGAGGCCACGCGAACCGTCTATTTGCGCCTCCGGCCCAGCAATGGACACAAATCGGGGCAATTTATGCTTCTCGACTTTTCTAATTTAAGTTACGCTTATTTTCCTTCTGACCAGATGCCGCGGGAGGGGCTGCCCTCTTGGAACGGAAGCTCGCCGTGATCCTTGCTGCCGATGTCGCTGGCTACAGTCGCCTTGTCGCGATTGACGAGGAAGGTGCGCTCGCAACACTTGCCACCTATTGTGCAACGATTTCAAGCCTTGTGACCGAGCATGGCGGGCGCATCTTCGGCGCCGCTGGCGATAGCCTTGTCGCGGAATTCCAGAGTGCAGTGCAGGCGGTTCGGGCAGCGGTCGCCATCCAGCGGACCCTGCAGCGGAGAAACGCCGACCTCGCGCCGGAGCGGCGCATGGAGTTCCGCATCGGCCTCAATCTCGGCGACGTCGTGGTCGACGGCGGCAACCTGCTCGGCGACGGCGTGAATGTGGCGGCGCGGCTGCAGCAGGTGGCGAAACCGGCCGACATCTGCATCTCCGGTGCGTTGCACGACCAGATCGTCGGCAAGCTGGAGTTTCCCATGCACCGGCTTGGCGATCGCGCGCTCAAGAACATGCCGCGCCCGGTGCCGGTGCACCGCGTCGACTGGCATGAGGACCCGGTGAGGCCGGATCTGCCCGGCATGCCGCTTGCCCTGCCCGACAAGCCGTCGATCGCCGTTCTGCCCTTCGTCAACATGTCCGGCGACCCCGAACAGGACTTCTTCGCCGACGGTCTGACCGAGGACATCATCACGGCGTTGTCGCTCTACCGCTGGTTCTTCGTCATCGCCCGCAACTCCTCTTTCGCCTACAAGGGCCGCGCCGTCGACGTCAAACAGATCGGCCGCGATCTCGGCGTGCGCTACATCGTCGAGGGCAGCGTGCGCCGCTCAGGCTCGCGCGTGCGCGTCACCGGACAGTTGATCGAGGCGGAAACCGGCATCCATCTCTGGGCGCAGCGCTACGAGCGCGAATTCGCCGACATTTTCGCCATCCAGGATGAGATCACCCAACATGTGGTCGCGGCGATCGAGCCGGAGATCCTGATTGGCGAAAACCGCCGGGCGCTGCTACGCGGCAGCGACAATCTCGACGCCTACGAATGCCACATGCGCGGCACGCTGCTGCATAATGCGCAGGACTCCGCCGCGCACTTCGACGACGCGATCGAGTGGCAACGCCGCGCGATCGCCCTCGACCCCGAATTCGGCCGCGCGCACATGATGCTGGCCCGCTCGCTGTTTGCCCGCTGCTATTTCGGCTTCAGCGACGACATTGACCGGGATAGCGCGGAGTTGGCGGCGGAGGCTGCGCGCGCCGTCGTGATCGAGGATCACGATCCCTATTGCCACTATGTCATGTGCCTCGCCAATTTCGCTGCCCGGCGGCCGCATGCCGCGGTCCAGGAAGCGCAACAGGCGATCGATCTCAACCCCAATTTTGCGCTCGCTCACATGGCGCTCGGTTGGGCGCGCATCTATATCGGCCGTTTCGCCGAGGCATTGGACCCGCTGCACAAGGCGCTGAGGCTGAGCCCGCACGATCCGCTGACCTACCTCTTCTTCAACCGCATCGCTCTCGCCCACTACCACCTCGGCAATTACGAGGAAGCGCTGCGTCACGCCGAACGGGCGCTGCTCCTGCGCCGCACCTATTTCAACCTGGTCATTCTGCTCGCCTGCCTTGGCCAGCTCGACCGCAACGAGGAAGCCCGCAGGATCGTTCCCGAGGCCGTCGCCAACGCGCCTGTCGATTTACCGCGCTACTGGCGCTTCTTCACCGGCTATGTCGACCCTGCCGACCACGCACATTTCAAAGACGGGCTCGTCAAGGCGGGCCTGCCCATCGTCCCGTAGGCCGCCATGACACGAGCCCAGCTGTTCGGCGTTCTCATCGGCCTCACAGTGGTGGCGTTCTTCACGGTCCTGCGCGCAAACGATCCGCAGCTTCTGAGGCAGGCGCGCGACGTCACCTTCGACGAATACCAGCGGATCGCGCCGCGCGGCTTCGAGACCATGCCGGTCAAGGTGATCGATATCGACGAGGCGTCGCTGCGTGAATTCGGCCAATGGCCCTGGCCGCGCGACCGCCTGGCGAATTTGACCAACCGGCTGACCGAGATGGGCGCGGCAGCGATTGCCTTCGACGTGCTCTTTGCCGAGCCCGACCGCCTGTCGCCGCGCACGGTCGTGCGCGACGTCGGCGGCGTCGATCCATCCTTCGTCGCAACCCTGCCCGATAATGACGAGATCTTTGCCCAGGCGATCCAAGACAAGCCGGTCGTGCTCGGTTTCGGCCTCACCAACGACGGCAGTTACCTGCCGTCGGTCAAGGCGGGCTTTGCCTTCACCGGCGAAACCGCTGCCGAGGCGCCGCCGCGCCTGCACGCCGCAACGCCGCTACGGCCCCAGCTCGAAGCCAACGCCGCCGGGCTCGGCCATATCAGCCTCAATCCCGGCTCCTCCTCCGCGGTGGTGCGGGCCGCACCGCTGTTCCTCAGCGACGGGCAGCAGTTCTACCCGAGCCTCGCCCTGGAGGCGCTGCGCGTGGCGCAGGGCGCCTCGACCTATGTGCTCGCCGCAGCACCCAACGTCGCCAACACGCTCACCGCCGTCAAGATCGGCGACTTCGTCGTGCCGCTCACCTCGACCGGCGAACTCTGGCTCTACGTCACGCCGGACACGACGGAGCGCTACATTTCCGCCCGGCGGGTTCTCACGGACGAAGCCTCCTCTCCGGACGTTCGCGCCGCGATCGAAGGCAGCATCGTCTTCATCGGCACGTCGGCTGCCGGACTGCAGGACGTGCGCACCACCGCGCTCGGGCAGAACGTGCCCGGCGTCTCCATCCATGCCCAGATCGTCGAGCAGATCCTCTCCGGCCGCTATCTGTCGCGTCCAGACTGGGCCGACGGGCTCGAAATCCTCTCGATCGCACTGGCCGGCACGCTGCTCGTGCTGTTGACCACTTTCGTCAGCCCCGTGGTGGCGCTGGTCTGCGGCCTCGCGGTCACGGTGTTGGGGCTCGCAGCCTCCTGGCTCGCCTTCTACTATGGCGGGCTGCTCGTCGATCCGCTGGCGCCGATCCTCGCCGCCTCGATCACCCATTTCTCCGCCACCGCCTATCGCTTCCTGGTGACGGATCGCGAACGACGCGAGGTCCGCCAGGCTTTTGGGCGCTATCTCTCGCCATCGCTGCTCTATCGCATCGAGCACACGCGCAATGCGCTGAGCCTTGGCGGCGACGACCGCGAGCTGACGGTGATGTTCGTCGACGTGCGCAGCTTCACCGAGATGAGCGAGCGCATGACGCCGACCGAGGTCGTCGCCTTCCTCAACACGCTGCTCGACGCGCTGAGCCGCCATGTGCTCGCCAATGAGGGCACGCTCGACAAGTTCATCGGCGATTCCATCATGGCCTT
This sequence comes from Ensifer sp. Root278, assembly GCF_001429285.1. Taxonomy (GTDB): domain Bacteria; phylum Pseudomonadota; class Alphaproteobacteria; order Rhizobiales; family Rhizobiaceae; genus Ensifer. Next base: position 1,351 of record NZ_LMJJ01000004.1, on the reverse strand, counting down.
CTGGAACGCCCCGGTCGATGTGGTCAACCATCCGCAAAAGGCACTTCGCGCCGCGCTCGGCATGCGCGAGACCCTGGCCCGGCTGAATGCCGAAGACGCCTTCGGTTTCGGCTCCGGCCATGAGGTGCGCATCGGCATCGGCATCCATACCGGGCTCGCCTGCGTCGGCAACATGGGTGCCGAAACCCGCTTCAACTATTCGGCGGTCGGCGACACCGTCAACATCGCGGCCCGCATCGAAGCGGCCTGCAAGGACGTCAACTTCGACGTGCTCGTGTCGGAAGCAACGGCTGAGGCATTGCCGAATTGCGCGCTGCTGGATGCGGGAAGCCTGGGCCTCAAGGGAAAGACGACGCGAACCCGGCTTTTCGCGGTCGCCGGAGACGAGAACCTCGCCGCCTCGCCCGCCTTCGCGGAATTGCGGCTGCTGCATGACCGGCTCGTCTCGGTGCTACGCACGCGCGCGACCTCGAGCCGCAGCATCATCAACGCAGCGAAGCTGAAGTCTGCCGCCCTGGCACCGGGCCTGGTCGGCTTCTACGCCCGGATGTCGCGCCGATCGGAGCATTTCGCCGAAACGCCGGTCGAAGACGCCAAGCGCCCGGCGGAGTGAAACGTGCCGGACCTCAGCCGCAGACGACCGCCCGGCACATCGCCTCGACCTGGGCTCTCGGATCGTTCGCAAAGCTTTGATTTGTCGTTGGTTTAGCGCCGGCCCGCTTGTGCCTAGCGACAGGTCGTTGCCGACGCATCGTGAACGCTGCGCCGAAAGCGTTGGCAAACGACAGGCCGTCAGCGGCGCACACGGTCGGCGCTCAATTCTGGCTTTGGGTCTGGCTCTGGCTTTGGCTCTGTTCCTGGCGCTGCGTTCCACCGCCCTGTTGCGACTGTTCCTGCCGCTGTTCCTGTTCCTGGCGTTGGCTGCCCTGGCCCTGCCCTTGTTCCTGCTCCTGCCGCTGGGACTGTTCCTGCCGTTGGCTACCCTGTCCTTGTCCCTGTTCCTGGCGCTGCTCCTGCCGCTGCCGCTGGCTCTGTCCGCTCTGCTGCTGCCGCTGCCTTTGTTCCTGGCGCTGCGTCCTGGGTATCAGCGGTATTGGTTGACGCTGCTCGACGGCGGGGGGTTGCACAGTTTGCGGTTGGCGTTCGAGATCCTCCTGGAACACCGCCGCAAGGCTGCAGCCACCCCCCGCCCAGCCCAGCGCTCCGGACAGTCGTTGCCCACCGGAGAGGAAAGGAAGGGCTTGCGCATTGCCTAGTGATTTCAATGTATTGCGACTGACTCTTCTCGGATCGCTGATGCCGCCGCCAGGCTTGGCGACTCCATCAGGATGCCGGCATCGACCGAGCGGCT
>NZ_LMJJ01000003.1 GCF_001429285.1 Ensifer sp. Root278 | reverse complement strand
AGCCTTAGTTACAGTCTCGGTGCGTTGACGACTGTGGCGTTTCTCTGGGGCGCGATCGCCCCGGCGCAAGCTCAGGAGACGAGAAAGCCGAACATCCTGTTCATCATGGGCGACGACATCGGCTGGATGCAGCCGAGCATCTATCATCAAGGCATTGCGGTGGGAGAAACGCCCAACATTGACCGCATCGGCAATGAGGGTGCGAAGTTCATGACGTACTACGCCGAGCAGAGCTGCACGGCCGGACGCACTGCCTTCCTCACCGGCATGCAGCCGGTGCGCGTCGGCATGGTCCTACCGGAAATTCCCGGAAGCCCGTCCTACTTGCGGACCGGCACGCCTTCGCTCGCCAAGTTCCTATTCGATCTCGGCTACAACACCGGCGAGTTTGGCAAGAACCATCTCGGAGATCACACTGAATCCCTGCCGACCGCGCACGGCTTCCAGGAGTTCTGGGGGTATCTGTATCACCTCGACGCCATGCAGGGAGTAAGCTTCCCTGATATCAACAGGACACCGACCGAGCAGACACTCGCGCCGCCTTGCAAGAACACGCCGATCCCAGGACTTGCRGAGGATCCCGCGGCCGTTGATCCCAAGACGACMACTTGCCTGACGCCACCGCGKCCGATGCTCGCGTGCACATCGTCCGACGGGACTGCGGCGAACCAAAGCTGCAAGGATCAGGGCCCGCTGACGCTGGAGCGATCGAAGACCGTGGACGAGGAGATCTCGGCCAAGGTTATCGACTTCCTCGACCGCAACGATCCCGAGAAGACGAAGAAGCCGTTCTTTGTCTGGTACAACCCGGCCCGTATGCACATCACGACCGTGCTCCCGGACAAGTACCTGGCCATGGTCGGCGAGCCTGGCGGCAAGGACTGGGGCGTCAACGAAGCCGGCATGAAGCAGATGGACGACAACATCGGCTACGTGCTGAAAAAGCTTGAGGAGATGGGTGAGCTCGACAATACCATCATCGTCTTCACCACCGATAACGGCGCCGAGACGATCACCTTCCCCGACGGCGGCACCACCCCCTTCAAGGGCGGCAAGCTGTCCACCTGGGAAGGCGGCATGCGCGCGCCGCTGGTTGTACGCTGGCCCGGGCATATCGAGCCCAGAACGGTGAAGAACGAGATGTTCGCCGCTCTCGACTGGCTGCCCACCTTGGTCGACATTGCCGGCGGCCCCAAGGGCAACGAGCTGAAGGCGCGGATCGAGAAGGGCGAGTATCCTGGCATCGCCAAGACCACGCTCGACGGGGTCAACCAGCGCGACTACCTGGAAGGCAAGTCGGAAAAATCCGCGCGCGACCACTTCTTGTACTACTCCGGTAAGGAGCCGTCGGCAGTGCGATACAAGAACTGGAAGATGTACTTCGCGATGGTGTCGGACGACCCGGCTGGCTTTATCACGGGCGTGGTCCCCTACGCCTGGACGCAGGTCGTCAACATCAAGCGCGATCCTTTCGAGACTTCGGTAGGACAACAGTTGAAGACGCTCTTCGGTACGGGCGGAGCCATCGCATCACCGTCCACYGCCTACGTCTACGATTGGAACATGCTACCCATCGGGCAGCAGTTGTGGCTGAAGCACCTCCAGACCTACGTCGACTTCCCGCCGATGCAGGACCCGGCAAGCTACAATCTGGAGCAGGTCATGCAGCAGGTCCGGGAAATGAAGACCGGTCACGACTGACGCGCCAATGGGCGTACGACATGGCGGGGCGGCCCAGGACGGCCGCCTGCCAACCGGACGCGCTGCGGATCGCTCTGTATTTTTCAYGGGAAAGTAGCGGAACGACCCCCAAGGCGCTTGCCGTTACCGCGGCAACTGCTCGCCAACAACAGGAGACACGACATGGGAGTGTTCCATCATTTCGAGCGCGGCCGTCGTCGACTGTTCGTAACGCTCGCGGCAATCTTGGTTCCGATCGCTGTCGCCTGCTCCGGCGATCCTTCMCAGGCCCAGACCGATCCGCTGCCGTCRTGGAACGATACCGCCCCGAAGGCGGCCATCGTCGCCTTTGTCGAGAAGGTGACGACRGAGAACACGCCCGAYTTCGTCCCGGAGCCTGAGCGCATCGCCGTCTTCGACAATGACGGCACGCTGTGGGTSGAGCATCCGATGTATACCCAACTCGCCTTCGCGCTCGACCGTGTGAAGGCCGAGGCTCCGTCCCATCCGGAATGGAAGGACACGCAGCCGTTCAAGGCAGTGCTCGAAGGCGACATGAAGACCCTTGCCGCATCCGGCGAAAAGGGCCTCATCGAGCTCATCATGACAACCCATAGCGGAATGACCAGCGACGAGTTCCAGAAGGTCGTTTCCGATTGGCTTGCCACCGCACGCGATCCGCACTTCAAGCGTCCCTACACCGAGCTCGTCTACCAGCCGATGCTTGAACTGCTRGCCTATCTGCGCGCCAACGGCTTCAAGACCTTCATCGTATCCGGCGGCGGCATCGAGTTCATGCGGCCGTGGTCGGAACAGGTCTATGGCGTCCCGCCCGAGCAGGTCGTAGGCTCGTCGATCAAAACCCAGTTCGAGATGCGTGACGGGATGCCGACCCTGTTTCGCCTGCCGCAGGTCAACTTCATCGATGACAAGAGCGGCAAGCCGGTCGGCATCAACGAGCATATCGGCCGCCGCCCGATCGCCGCCTTCGGCAATTCCGACGGCGACCTGGAAATGCTGCAATGGACGACAATGACGGGTGGGAGCGTCCGTTTCGCCATGCTCATTCATCACACCGATGCCGAACGTGAATACGCCTACGATCGCGACACGGAATTCGGCCGCCTCGACGAGGCGCTCGATGCAGCGGCGATAAACAAATGGACCGTGGTCGACATGAAGGCAGATTGGAAAGAGATCTTTCCGAAGAAGTAGACTGCGTTGCGTGCATCGTRTGCGACMCTCTTGTGCAGTCAATGTCCATCCACGTTCGTGAGGYCATCAGGACAGGCGGCCCTGCCGCTTATCCCAAACTCGAAGGACATCCAYGATGAAAATCAATCATGTCGCCGGCTTGATAGCCGTTGTCGGAGGCCTGGCACTGGCGGCAACYGCTGCACTCGCCCAGGATTCCACGAAGAAGCAGCATGTGCCGCTGGGCAAGGCGATCGGAACGGTCGCGCCCACCGGTCCGGTGCCGTCACTTGCRGTCATCAAYTCGGATGGCGCCAAGATCGAYGGTGACAAATTGGTTCTGACTGGYGTGTCGGCAAATTCGATCGTCTTTGCCGATCGACCGGTGCGGGCCGCCGGACATGTAACCACCGAACAGTTCATCATGCAGTGGGATGARGGCAAGGACAACTTCGCTGTCGACCCTCCAAACGCAACGGTGTCGGTGCTGGGAGGTGGCGGCTCGGACGTCAGTGACGTCGTGGTCACTCTGAAATCTCCAAAACTGGAAGGTACTACGCTGACCTTCGATATTGCCGTTCTGGAAGGAAGTCTGAGTGGTGCGGCCGGACCCGCTGCGGTTTTCATTGATCATTTCGCCGGTGGTTTTGGCGGCGGTGRTTTTGGCGGAGGTGGCTTCCGCGGTGGGGACTTTGGTGCCGGCGGGTTTCATGGAAGCTATGCGCGTGTCGGGGACGCCAGTTTCGCCCATGTCGGAGGTGCCTATTGGCACGCGCCCGTCTATCACGGGGCTTGGTATCGCGGCGCTCCGGTTGCCGCGGGGGTGGTGGCTGGTGCCGCCGTCGGCGCTGCAGCAGCCAATCCGTATTACTACCCGCCGCAATGCGGCTACTATCCGTACCCGCCTTGCTACTAACCTGGCAGGTTGTTGTAGTCAGCACGAACACAGCCGCCACGAACAAAAAATGGAAAGCTCGGCTGATTGGGTTCTCTCAGTTGCTTTTCTGCCCGATGCTTTGGTCACGCTGCCGGGTGCAGCGAGACCTTTGTTCCAGAACGATACGGAGCGTTCGATTGACGGGGTTTGTTCTCTCAGCGGCATTTATTCGCGCAGCCCTATTGTTTGGATCGGTGTTGTCTGCCTGTTGNGGTTCTCTCAGTTGCTTTTCTGCCCGATGCTTTGGTCACGCTGCCGGGTGCAGCGAGACCTTTGTTCCAGAACGATACGGAGCGTTCGATTGACGGGGTTTGTTCTCTCAGCGGCATTTATTCGCGCAGCCCTATTGTTTGGCGCCTTGCTTGCGTTCGCCGCACAGACCGTTGCGGCCGAGACGGTTCCGCCTGCCGCCGATCCGCTGATCGCGATTCATGACGGGTTCGTGGCCGAGACGACATGTTCGTCCTGCCACGCCGATGAGGCGGCCGCATTCGCCACGTCGCATCACGCCAAGGCGATGGCTCTTGCCGATGACACGACAGTGCGTGCCGATTTCAACAACACCCGGTTCGAGCGCGATGGCATTGCGGCAGAGTTCTTCCGCCGCGACGGTCGCTTCTTCGTCCGCACGGAAGGACCGGACGGCCGGCAAGCGGACTTCGAGGTTAAATACACTTTTGCCTACGAACCCTTGCAGCAATATCTGATCGATCTCGGTCACGGACGATTGCAGGCTTTCGATGTTGCCTGGGACACAGACAAGCAGGCGTGGTTCTGGCTCGGCGAAGGCAGTCCGGCAAAACCCGGCTCGACATTTCATTGGACCGGGCCTTTCTATCGCTGGAACCGCACCTGCATCGACTGCCATTCCACCAACCCTCAGGTCAATTTTCGGCCGGAGACGAACGAATACAAGTCGTCCTACGTCGCGACCAGCATCGGCTGCCAGTCCTGTCACGGCGGCGGTGCGAAGCATGTCGAGTGGGCCAAGGCCAAATCCAAAGATGCCCCGACGGCGGCGCCCGGTCTGGGCCTGTCGAAGGTCGATGCAGGCACCTGTTTTGCCTGTCACGCGCGGCGGACCAAGCTTGTCGATGGCTATCGACCCGGAAACGCCTTCCTCGACCATTTTTCGCCGGCGCTGCTCCGCCGGGACCTCTATTTTCCGGACGGACAGATTCTCGACGAGGTGTTCGAGTACGGCTCCTTCCAGCAGAGCAAGATGGCGAGAGCGGGCGTCACCTGCTTTGATTGCCACAAGCCACATGAAGGTACGGTCAAGGCCGTCGGCAACGCCCTATGCACGCAATGCCACACTGAAACGGCACCGGAGCGTTTTGAAAAATACGATCCCAGCGGAGTGTTCGACACGACGGCACATACCCATCACCCGACGGGGTCGCCCGGCGCGCAATGCGCCAACTGCCACATGCCCCAGCGCACCTACATGAAGGCGGATCCGCGACGCGACCACTCCTTCGTGATCCCGCGCCCAGACCTTTCCGAAGCCTACGGCGTCCCGAATGCCTGCACCTCGTGTCATGAAGGCAGGACAAACGCATGGTCAGCGGAGACCATGGACAAATGGTACGGCAAGCACTGGCGCAATCGCCCGACGATAGCGCACGCCTTCGCGGCAGCGGCGCAGGACGATCGTGCAGCGATCGATGATCTGCGCAGGTTTTTGGCCGACCGCGAACAACCAGGCATCGTCAGGGGCAGTGCGATTGCCGAAATGACGAGGCTCGACGGAGTAGCCACGGCCGCAGACGTCGAAGTTGCAGCGAAAGACTCCGATCCGCTCGTCCGACTGGGGGCAGCAGAAGCGGCTGCCAGCTTGCCGCCTGAACTTCGATTGGCCGCGATCGGCGTTCTTCTTGGCGACGAAACCCGAGCAGTCCGGGTGGCCGCTGCCAGGGCTCTTGGCAGCACCCCGTCACTGGACCTTCTCGGCGACCAACGCCGGGCCTTCGATGCGGCCGTCGACGATTTGCGCGCCTATGTCCAGGCCAACGCGGACGTCGCCGAGGTACAGAACAACCATGGGACCTTCCTGTTCGAACAGGGGCGCACGGACGACGCGGAAAAGGCGTTCCGCCAGGCGATTATTCTCGATCCGACGCTTTCGGGTGCGCGCATCAATCTCGCCGAGCTGTATCGCGCCAGCGGTGACAATGAGAAATCCGAACAGACCTACGCCGAGGCGGTCGCGGCCAACCCGGATCGGCCCGAGCTCCGCTACGGGCATGGTTTGTCGCTCGTTCGTCAAAAGGCAATGCCGGACGCGATCCGGGAACTGGAGGCTGCCGTGCGCCTGGATCCAATGAATTCCCGATACAGGACGACGGCGGCGATCGCGCTCGATGCGGTTGGCCGGACGGATGCCGCTTTCGCGTTGTTCGATCCGGCTGTCGCAGGTGGTGCAACAGACGCCAATCTGCTCGGCACTGCCATTCAGTTTGGCCTCAAACTTGGCCGCCATGCCGAGACGCTCGAGTTTGCGGAGGCACTCGCTCGTCTCCAGCCGAACGATCCACGGACCGCAGAACTCGTCAGGCAATTACAGGATGCAGTTCAACATGGCAGGTAAGCGCGCCTGTCGGACGAAGTGACCTATCCAGCAGTCAGAATTTTTGTGGGATCAATATCACCGGACCCAACGGGCTCACGTCGGCAGGCCAAAAATTGTGGCCGGGGAGCGACCGCAGTTTTCCCATCATCTCCATTACGAGGTACGGAGAACCGGGAGAATTGGGATATTTGGGGTTGCCCACAATCCGGATGAAGCCATTTTCGGTCATTGGGCAGGTCGCCTCGGCGAGCTGGCCAATCGCTGCGAACCATTCGTGCGCATCGTCATGGGTTACATGGCTTGGATCAAACAAAGCAATCAAAATATTGCTGTAAAACAATAATATAACGGCAATTCATCACACAAGACATTAATAACTTCGAGCGTTATTGGCGGCGCATCCAGCCGAGGTGACAGGAGAGGAACGCCATTGCGCTCGCCGCCACTGCGCGGCCGGCGCAGAGGCGTGGCTGCAACCTAAGCGCTCTATCTCGGCTGGGTTGACGGTAAGCGTTCAACGCTGAAAAACGTTTCTCCGTTCGACGAAAGCGGTTTTCAGACCAACCAGCAACGAAAATTGTGAGCCACTACGTGATGGGGAGGTCGGAAATCAGGCGCGCTGACACCTTCCGAGCAGAAGTCCGCCGTGCCGTGCCAGGAAGTTCAACGACGGACATAATCCCTGAGGAAACGGAGCCAGGCGTGGATTTTCTGCGGGACCATCTGCATGGGCAGGTGCATCGCGTAAATCTGGTGATCGGGGAAGCGATAGGACGGCAGGGCGTCGGCCAACTTGCCCTCGGCGAGTTCTGGCGCCACGAACCAGTCAGGCAGAAGTGCTACGCCTGCGCCGGCAACCGCCAGCGCCTTGACGACCGACGCGTTGTTGGCAAGCAGCCGGGACTGACGAGGCACCTCGAATGTGCATTCGCGGCCGTCTTCGTCGTACATTTTCCAGCTTTTCACACGGTCGACGGTGGCATTGCTGATGTACGGCAACGCGCTCAGCATCTCCGGCGTACCAATAGCAGTTTCTTCGACGCCGGCGATGATGTCCGGCGACGCGACCAGCCTGATCTGATACGTCCCCAAATGCACACCGGCATATGGCGAGGTCTGGAATTGCTCGTTGCGCCCCAGCCGGATGGCGACATCGAAGCGATCGCGCACGAGGTCGACATTCGTCGGATAGGCCTCGAACTGGATGTCGAGGTCTGGATGCAGCGCGGCGAATTCCTGAAGGGCCGGAGCAATCACCGCGACGCCATATTCAACGGTCGATGTCAGCCGCAAGCTGCCGCTCAGCACCGTTTGCTCCATGCGCGCTTCGGCAATCGCCTCATCGGCTTCCGTGAGAATGCGCAGGCAGCGCGCATAAAACCGTTCGCCGGCATCGGTCAGACCAAGGCTGCGCGTGGTGCGATGAAGGAGTGTGACGCCCAATTCGCTTTCGAGCTGCTTGAGGTTGAAACTGATGGCGGCTCTGGCCTGATTGAGTTGCTTGGCAGCCGCTGTGAACGATCCTGTTTCCACGACGGCTCGGAAAACAGTCAGGCGATCCAGACTCACCGCCATGTAGCACTCCAATTGGTAAAAATATACGACAGGTGATGTCTAATTGTATCGACTTATTCGACGGCATGAAAGGGAATATCCCTGCGGACGTCATTCCCATCGAAGGTTTTCCCGTTGTCCGCCCGCTCCCGAATTGCCACCCTCTACCTTCTCGGATTCGCAGTCGATCTCGCGAATATGTTCATCTTCAACGCCGCCCTGCCGGCGTTGCAACGCGAGTTGAGCGCATCGGTCGTGCAGCTCGCCTGGGTCGGCACGATCTACATGCTTGGCCTGACTGTCGCCATTCCGCTGGGGAGTTGGCTTGCGCGCCGGATCGGCGAACGCCGCGTGTTCATTGCCTCCCTGCTCATTGTTGCGGTGGGCGGTATCGGCGGAGGCAGCGCCACTGGGATTGAGACGCTTCTTGCCTGGCGCCTCGTTCAAGGTCTCGGCGGAGGACTGCTCGTGCCGGTCGGCCAGAGCATGGCCTATCGCGCCTATCTTCCGGAAGACCGCGCCCATCTGACGGCCGTGGTCATGACGGTCGCGCTGTTGGTGCCGGCACTTTCACCCGCCATCGGCGGGCTCGCGGCCGATCATGTGTCCTGGCGCTGGGTATTTATCGGCGTTGCGCCACTGGCAGCGGCGATAGCTGCGTTGGCCCTTGCCTGGGCTCCCGTCGATCGATTGGCGGAAGCGAAGCCGGCGCTCGACATTCCCGGCTTCCTGCTGAGCGCCATCACCCTGTTTTGCCTTCCCCTTGGTCTGACGCTCATTAGTCAGACGGGAAACGGCGTTCATGCCGCAATTGTCCTTGCCTTGGCGGTCGTCGCGGGCGCTGCCTATGTCCGCCATGCGTTGCGCTCGCGCAATCCGCTGCTTGATCTGCATCTGCTTTCCGATCCGATGCTCAGGACTGGCAGCATCATCTACCTGTGTGTGCCGGGCGTTTTCACGGGCGTAAACCTGGTCGCCTCCCTGTACTTGCAGGACCGCCTTGGTCTGACGGCCACACAGACCGGCATGCTCATGCTTCCATGGGCAGCAGCATCCTTCGTCGCCATCATGTCGACGCGGCGGCTGTTCGCGTCCCGCGGCCCGCGCCCGCTCTTTCTCGTCGGCATGACGGTCACCTGCGCCGGCGTGCTGCTGCTGGCCACGCCATTCGCCGGAAAGTTCATCATCGCGTCCTTTGCTGCAATGGGCTTCGGGGCAAGCCTTTGCACGTCCACCGCCCAGACGGCAGCCTTTACGTCGGTTCGGACGGAACGGATGGCAGAGGCAAGTGCGCTGTGGAACATCAACCGTCAGCTCAGTTTCTCGCTCGGTGCGAGTGTGCTGGGAGGCCTGCTGGGGCTTTTCCTGGCGACCAGCGGCGGCGTGGCCGACGTCCTGCCCTACCGCTACTGCTTTGTGATCGCTGCCGTTCTGATCTTGTTGCCGCTGCCCTTCGTTCTGCGGCTGCCGCGAGCCAGTCAGCGCGCGTAACCCATTCTTTCAAGCTGTCCGACAAGGAGCCGAACATGACCGACATTGAAAAATTCTTCCGTGAAATTGTCGATCTCCACATTGAGATCGAGCGCTGGTTCACCGGGACAGCCCACCCCAACGATCTGGTGCAACTGCTCGAACGCTTCTCGCCTGAGTTTCGCATGATTTCCGTGCAAGGGACGGCTCTCGGAAAAGAGGGCGTGGGTGAATTGTTCGCACGTCTGCACGGGAAGCGCCCGGAGCTGCGGATCACGGTCGACGAGATGCAGATCAGTCAGGAATGGTCGGGCGGAGCCTGCGTCACTTATCGCGAGACGCACGCGGATGCGGGCGGGGTTGAAACAGCAAGACGCTCGACCGTCGTTTTGGAAGCTTCAGCGGATGGCTCGCTCCGGTGGCGGCATCTGCATGAAACGCCGATTGCGGCTTAGGCACGTCTACGATGCCCTGTGCGCACTATCCTCGCTGTACAGGAAGTGTGCTTCAACGATCGCATAAGTACGCGGTTCAAACCTGGTCAAGAGCAAGGGAATTGTTAGTCGCGGGGCGTGCAAGTCTCAGCTGGATCATAGACAAGTGAAACGACAGCGCTTATATTTAGCGCCTGGTATTACCTTTAACTAAGGAGGGTTGCCATGGCATCCCCGACCTCGCTCAAGCTCGATGATGAGCTCAAGGGCCGCGTTCAACACTTGGCCGAAATCCGCCGCCGGTCTTCTCACTGGATCATGCGTGAAGCGATTGCACAATACGTGGAGCGAGAAGAGAAGCGAGAGGCATTGCGACACGCCACGCTCAGAGCGTGGGAGGAGTATCAAGCGACCGGCCTACATGCCACTGAGGACGAGGTCGAAAAATGGCTATCCACGTGGGGAACGGACGACGAGAGCGCCGCACCTGAATGCCACAAATAGTCTTCTCGCCAGCAGCTGTTCGTGATCTTGAACGCCTTCGCAAATTCTTGCAGGCCAAAAGCCCATTGGCAGCCAAGCGAGCAGGTGAAGCCATTCTGAAGGGTGTGCAAGCCCTTGGCGCACATCCTAAAATGCGGCGCCTCATTGATGATCTGCCTGACCAATATCGAGAGTGGCTCATTGATTTTGGAGATAGCGGATACATCACGCGCTACCGTATTGATGGGGACATTTTGACAATCCTCGCCGTGCGCCATCAGAAAGAAGCTGGCTTCTGAGAGTGCCGGCGGTGTCGTCTTTGAGCGATTGCTCGTCGTATGTGACTGTCCTCAATGCTGGACTGAAACGGGCTTCGCCGGTTTAGGCGGAAGTTTCACTTATTGAATGGGCCGATCACCAGCGGATGCACACGGGCTATACTGCATCCTTCCGCAAACCAAAGGTCAGCGATGGCTGGAACCTCAAGCGTTAAGCCAGGCAAGGCGCTCGACGAATACAGCTTTGGGGGCATGCGGCGGCCCGATAGAATTGCTGCTCCTACGCGAACGCCGCTCGCTTATGCTATATATTCCTAATCCATCATACATGCGAGCGGTGGGGGTGGCGGATGCTCGAAAGTCGGGTCAACAACCCACGACAACCGACGAAACCTTCGGGACGCAAGGGACGCCTCTCCGAATATGGAGGTGAGCGGCGGATCGTCACCGCCATCTGCTATGATCTCGTCGGGTCGACGAGACTTCTCCACCTGCTCGACATAGAAGACTATCAGGAACTGATCGTTGCGTTTCAGAATGCAGCGAAACACGCGATAATCTCTCATTCCGGCGTCATGCAGCTTGAGGCTGGAGATGGCGGCGTGGCGCTCTTTCCGATCGAGTTGGGTGCGAAGGATGCGGCTTCGCTCGCCATTCGCGCGGGTCTCGCGATCGTCGAGGGCTGCGCGGGCGTTGCCCGAGAAGCCGGGCGCGACGACTTGCACGTTCGAGTCGGGATCGCGACATCCGTTGCGCTCATTCAAGAGACGCAGGAGGAGAAGGGGGAACCGGTTACGGGTGCTGCACTGGCCATAGCCACCCGTCTGGAAGAGATTGCCGACCCAGACAGCGTTTTCGTTTCGGAGGACACGCGCGACCTGGCCGGTAGGTCGCATGCTTTCGTGTTCGAAGGCGCCAGGACGCTCAAGGGCTTCACTGTGCCCGAGAAGGTATGGCGCGCACTCGGTCACAAGATTGATGTCGACAGGTTCTACGCTTTCGGGAGCCTTGGCGGCCCCTTCATTGGCCGCGAAAGCGAGTTGAACACGATCGCCGCCTGTTGGGAAAAGGTCACCGCGCAAGGTGGCGAAATCCTCCTGCTCGAAGGAGATGCAGGCATCGGAAAATCGCGGCTTCTGCGGGAAGTCCGCAAGATGACGCGCGACCGGCGATCAGGGCTGTACTTCTTTCAGTGCCTGCCAGGCGGGCATCGCTCGACGCTGCATCCCCTGTTGAACAGTCTTATGGGCGCAACGTCGGGACAAGACGATCAACTGGGCCTGTCCGCCTCCGCTGTAGCAAACCCCTTTGAACGAAACGGCATTCGCGACGCAGAAACGATTGAAACATTCGCGTATTTGCTGGGTGCGCTGGGACGAAATCAACGGCTCGCCGACAACGACCCAAAAGCCATCCGGGAAAAGGCTCATCGCGCCGTGTTTCGCGCACTCGCGGCGTTGTGCGCGAACGGCCCGATCGTCCTGGCTGTCGAAGACATCCACTGGATCGATCCAACCTCCCGGGATTTGCTGGCGGAGGCCGCTCGGGTTGCACACCAACTTCCGATTTTCCTCGTCGCGACCTCACGTCTCGGGTTTGCGTCGGATTGGCTGGACGCGGCCAACCCCACGCGGCTGACGCTGCTCCCGCTTGATCGTGACGAAACACGACGGGCGATAGAGGCAAGATGGCCGGAGCAGAGGCAGGGCATGCTTCCTGAGCTCTATGACGTTATCGAGAGGATATCCGGCGGCGTCCCACTCTTCATCGAGCAGATCTGCCAATGGGTCTCGGAGAACGTTGCTGCAGACACTATGAGCCTGTCGGAAAACGTCAAACCCAGCCATGTGTCGGCATTCGAGGAAATACTGGACGCACGCCTCAACCACCTGGGCACGGCCAGAGACGTGGCGCGAGCGGGAGCAGTTGCGGGCAGCCGGTTCACGCTATCGTTGCTTCGCGAACTGCTGCCAGGGCTGGGCAAAAAGTCTTTGGTCAAGGCCGCCGATACCCTGAGTGATTCAGGGTTCCTGATGCGGATCAGGACGCGAGGGCATATCGCCTACGGCTTCCGGCACGTTTTGATTCAGGAAACGATCTACAATGGGCTCTTGCGCAGGCAGCGGCAGGCATTGCATCGGCGGCTGTTCATTGCTGTCAGTCAAAACCGCCAAATGGCCGCTTGGATGGACACCGGAACGCTCGCCGAACATGCGGAACGAGCGGGCTTCATCGAAAACGCAATCGAATTGTACACTGCGGCAGGGAAGGAAAGCTCGAGCCGATCGGCGATGGTAGAGGCGCGCAACTACCTGGAGCACGCCGTGGAGATTTGCGACCGGTTCGGCGCGGGACATGCGATCGAAACACTGCAGCTATCCGCGCTGATTTCGCTCGGCCCAGTTTTGACCGGTCTTGTCGGACTGAACTCACCTCCGGCTCGCAAGTTATATGAGGATGGCGTAGCCATCGCCCGCCGGCAACCGATGGAAGAGCAATCCAGATGGTTTCCGATCTATTGGGGGTGGTGGCTCACGGGAACAGACTTTCGCGTTATGCGCGAACGCGCTCTGCAAGTGCGGGCCATGCAGGCTGGGACGGAAGATCCGGAGATCAAGCTCCAAGTTAACCATTGCATCTGGGCCATTGCTTTTAACCTTGGCCACCATCGAGAGGCCCAGGATGCGATTAAGGCCGGACTGGCGCTTTATGACGAGCAATCGGCGAAAACCAACCGAACGTTATTTGGCGGCCATGACGCCAAGGTGTGCGGTCTAGGGCAACTGGCCCTTTCGCTGTGGCTGACAGGACAATCGAAAGCATCGGATTCGGCTCTTTCGAAGATGGTCGCGTTCGTTGACCGGATATCACACGCGCCCAGCAAGGCGCATTCGCTTGATACGGAAGCGGTGTCTGCGTTCTATCGGGACGACTATGGGCGTCTCACCGAAATTTCCAAGAGAATGGCAGACTTCGCGAGATCGCATGAAATGCAGTCGCTGTCCGGCCTGTCGCTGCTGTTTGCTGGATGGGCTCTAGCGCATGGGGAAAGCCTCACGAGCGGACATGCGATGTTTCGCGAAGGGCTGTCGCTCTTGAGAAGCCTCGGTGTCGTCGCAGATCTCCCGATTTATCTCTACATGCACTCCACGCTGCTCGGGCAAGCTGGCAACTATGAGTCAGCGCTCGAGGTCACGAATGACGCGATCGAAAAGGCGAAGGAAACCGGTCATGCCTATTGGCTCGCGGAGCTCTACCGTCGCCGCGCCGTTCTTCAGGCGCGGGGCAACACTACCAAGGATCCCATCATCCTCGACCTGCGCTCAGCCGTAGATATCGCCGAACGTCAAG
Source organism: Ensifer sp. Root278 (assembly GCF_001429285.1). Lineage (GTDB taxonomy): Bacteria > Pseudomonadota > Alphaproteobacteria > Rhizobiales > Rhizobiaceae > Ensifer. Next base: position 370,746 of record NZ_LMJJ01000003.1, on the reverse strand, counting down.
GAGCAAAGGCACTTCTGCGACGGGCGAGACATTCAATGCAGGAGCTTGGCGTTGCCGGTCAACATTGAACGAACGAGGCAGAAAACCGACGATCCGTCAAACCTTGAGGGGATGCTTGCGCGTTTTCGCGACGCCATACTTGCCGGCTTAAGCAACCCGCTCTCTCCTCCCGCGGACCTAGAAGCCGAGCAATGCTTGCGCGCGATTTTACGGCTCTGTCGTCGTGCGGGCATAACCCGGCTTGGTGATCTGACCGGACTTGACCGGATCGGCCTGCCGGTGGCTCAAGCCGTTCGACCCGCCGCTCTTTCTGAAGTCACGTCGCTCGGGCGCGGCCTTTCCATGGCGGGAGCGGCGGTGGGGGCGATCATGGAATCGCTTGAGCGGTTTTACGCCGAAGCCATTCCCTCGGGGCGGGTATTTTCCACCACGGCGGATGAACTCAAGATCGCCGACGGCCTGTTTGAAAACCTTCTGGCACCTGATCGCCAGGGGAACTGGCGGGTACGGGCGATACCCTGGATCACCGGCGTCGACATCACGGCTGGTTTCCCACAATCGGTCCCCCTGGAACTTGTTCACACCTGCTACACGGACCCGCCGCCCGCTCATGATGGCCTGTTCATGCGCACGACCACGGGTCTCGCCTGTCATATGACCGTCTTCGGTGCATTTGCGCATGGATTGTTCGAATGTATCGAGCGCGACGCCCTCGCGCGCGCCTTCGCCACCCACGGCTTCTTCGATCGAATGCGCATTTCCCCGTTCGGGCTGGGTGACGGAGTTGATCACATACTGTCCGTTGTGGGCGAGCACCATATTTCCTTCGGCCTTTGGCTAGCTCCTTCGCCGGCAGATGTCCCAGTGGTCTGGTGCCAGACGATCGAGACAGGCCCCGGCGAACCGATCCTTGCTCTTCCGACCGAGGGCTACGCGGCAGGACCGAGCATCGCCGCGGCAGCGGAGAGCGCGATGCTCGAAGCGCTGTCAGCGCGGGCCGGGGCGATATCGGGGGCGCGCGACGATCAAACCCGGGAGCATTACAGACGTAGCACCGACTCGGTCGTCGCCAAGGCCCGCCAGCTTATTCTTATGGGTACGTCCGGGTTGCCGCGTCAGGCAATCGAAGCACGCGCCGTTTCGGATCTCGGCGCGCTGATCGACAGGGTCCTATCCGCCGGCATGGGGCCCATATTGGCCGTGCCGGTGGGAACGGACGTCGAAACAGGCGTTCAGTGCGTGAGAACCATCCTTCCCGGAGCCATTCCCTTTTCCATCCTGCGGTGAGTGTTCACATGGTCAATGCGAGCGAGAAAGGTCCGATCCTGGTGTTTCTTGGTCCGACGCTTCGGTTGACCGAGGCGGAGCCGGTTCTCGACGCCACCTACCTGCAGCCCGCCGCGCAAGGCGACATTCTGCTTGCCGCCCACGCATTCCGCCCGCGGGCGATGGTCCTGATCGACGGGCAATTCGAGGACAGGCCGGCTGTCCGACACAAGGAAATCCTCTGGGCAATGGCACAGGGGATCGTCGTGATCGGCGCGGCAAGCATGGGCGCGCTCAGGGCGGCGGAACTCAGTGAGTTCGGCATGATCGGTGTCGGCCTGATCTACAGGTGGTATCGGCGCTGGCGGCTTGCTCCCGATGATGCGGTCGCCGTTCTTTCGGGGCCGCCGGAGCTTGGCTTTCTTCCTTTGACAGACGCCTTGGTCGATCTCCAGCGGACGTTCGCCAGCCTGACACGCCGGGATTTCATAACGGCAGCCGATCGCGACTTGCTCACAACAACTGCGCGAAACATGAACTTTCGAGAGCGCCGGTTCGAAGCGATTTTACGGGATGCAGGATGGCAGGAGGAGGGGCTCAAGCAATTGCAGAAGGAGATGGTGTGGCAAAAAAAACGGGACGCTCTGCTTGCGCTGCGAAACGCGCGGTCCCTCGTGATGCAGGAAAATACGGGGCCTGTGAGCTGTGCGTGGGTTGCAACGAACACCTTTGTCCGGGATCTTGAGGCGGGCGGCATTGACTCAACATTAGCAAACACTTATAAATTGAATCCTTAATCCCAGATTTTTCAATCGAGGGGGGCAATTGTGCGATGCGTCTGCTTCGGGACGATGCCCTCGACTCTGGAAATGCGCGTGTCGGCACGCGGTTTTGGATTTATCCGCAGCCCCCCTTCATTCCCGGATACGAACAGCCCGATCGTGTGTGGCTATCGATACCACGCGACGAATTAGGCGAGGGCCCCAGTGACCTCTCCATGTATGTCGCGGATCCGCTCTATGACAAGCAGCCCTATGGCCTCGCGAGCTTGCCGCCATTCGGCGGGGCGAAGCGCGCGCCGGTGAGGCCGGGTCCGGATCGTCACTTCGACAACATCGATCCGACCTCCCGGCCATTTCTTGCTGTTCACGCCTACGCCTGCGTGCGTTTCGTTCTCGACATTTGGCAGAGCTATTTGGGGCGGCGGGTCCACTGGTTCTTCGATCAGACCTTTCCAAGGCTAGAAATCGTTCCATTTGTCGATTGGGACAATGCTCAAGCGGGCTACGGTTTTCTGGAACTGGGTTGGTCCGACGTCGACGGCATCCTGAGACCTTACGCGTTGAATTTCGACACGATCGCGCACGAGGTCGGGCATCTGATCATGCTCTCGGAGACGGGTGTACCGACTGTGACATCGCCTGATGGCGACTTCTTTTCGTTCTCCGAAGCCTTTTCGGACTGTGTTTCACTGATCTCGTTCTTGCACTTTGATTCCGCGATTGACCGGCTTTTGCGGCGAACGAGAGGCAATCTGCTGCTCTACAACGAACTGAACCGCTTTGCGGAGACGAGCCCCGAAACGCAGATTCGCTTGGCCACCAATTTCCGGCGAATGTCCGCAACTACCCGCGAGGTGCACGACCGCGCGCTGCCGTTCGTTGGCGCCATCTTTGACAGCATCGTTGCACTTTATCATCGCGATCTGGTCGCGAACGGTTGCGCCGACAGGCGGCTTCTGGATGTCGATATCCGGGAACTGGCGCGGGACGAATTTGATACTTTTCGGCAGGCGACGGCGGAGGCCTTCGGCACCAAGCCATTATATTTCAAGCTGGCATTGACCGCCGCGCGAGACGCGGTGGGTGCGGCACTCGCGACGTCATTGAGCACACTCGATCTGAACACACTGCGCCTTGAGCAGGCGGCAGAGGCCATCGTCGCCTCGGCGGACGGGCCGGCCGCCGAATTGCTCGAAGAGAATTTCGCTTGGCGCGAAATCATCGCTTCAAGGTAAGTCAAGGGAGGAAAAAATGAGTGGTTGTTGCGCGAATCCTGTTGTTGGATATCCACTAGATCCAAAGGATCTAGAAGATGTAATTGAATATAAGTCGTATCGACCAGGAGATATTAGATTATATGGACGGCCGACAGGGTTTTATGAAAGGAAGAATAAAGATAAAAATATTAGAGAAGCTCTCGATGGGATTGAGAAGAAGCTAAGAGCCATTGGAGAAACGGGGATAATTGATGATATAAACAGGATGATAGAGGAGATTTTGGATTACATAAAGAAAAGCTCTGGAATTGTTGGCGATGGAGTAACGATCGCATTATTTGATGGAAAATACTATAGCTTCCTTCCCGTTAGTTTTGGGGGTGAAGTAGAGTATCTAAAGAGCATTGGCGTGATTTATGGTTATGCCTATGAGGGGCACTGCTACAAGCTGCCAAAACCGCAGATCATGTGTCTATCTGAAAGGCCGACGGCAATCGCCGACGGCGATTGCGGCTGCGATTGTGGATTTGACGCGAAATTCGGCTACGCTGTTTGGTCGATCGACAAACTCGAGCGGGCCATATCTCTCGACATCCGCGCCGACAACCTCAAGACGTTGGTGCTGGACGAAAACCTGCCAGGCAACCGGTCGCCGCTCGCCTATGCGCAGACGATGGCGTTGGCCCCACAGCGGCAACGCGACTGACGGGCGCGCCCTTTTATCCTCGGGAGCTCACGGCCTGCACCAGTGAGTTGCCAACCTTTCAGGTTGGCAACTGCGCGATTTTCGCCGGACCGCACAGACTTTGCAATGAACCACGCTACCATTCTTCGGCGAGTTCAGACCGGCCGGCAAAACAACACTCGCCTCCAACTGTTCGAAAGCTTCGGACCGCAGCGAGAGACGACATTATCGACATTGCCCGGTCGCAGGCGCGGCCGGGCAGGTGAGGGGCGGGGATTTATCGGTCCGCCTCGCATGTTGAGCGGGAGCCCGAACGCCTTGCCGTTCCAGCTCCGCGCGAGGGTTACTCCGCGAAGTGAGTCAGCCAGTGGCGTGGCTTGTTGTCCGCCAGTTGAGCGACCCGGTCGATCCTGTTGCTCATCACCCAGGCCATGGGCTGCTGGTGCAACGGCAACATGATCATTTCGTCCTTGACCATCTGGAGTGCCTTGGTCTGCAGCTCGAGCCGTTTCGTCCGATCCATTTCGGTCGATGCCTGGATGACGAGCTTGTCAATCTCCGGATAGCTCCAGCCACCCCAGTTGAACACGCCCGCCTTGTCGCTCTTCGTCTCGATCATCTGGAGCAGGATCGAGTAGCTGTCGAGCATCGGCTCGTTCGCCCAGCCGATGATGTAGACGTCGGAGAGACCACCCGTGCGCTTGGGCGCCTGTGCGGCCGTCGGGCCGATGTCGAGTTGCGGCTTGAAGCCGGCGCGGCTCAGCATGTTGACGATGCTCTGGCAAAGCTCCTCCTCGTTGACATAGGCCTCGTTCGTGCAGACGAGTGTGAAGGGGAGGTCGGTTGCGCCGGCTTCTGCCAGCAGCTTCTTCGACAGGTCGGGATTGAACGGCACCACCTTGTCCAGTGCTTCGCTATATCCGGGAATCTCCGGCGCAATGATCGCGCCCGCCGTCCTCGACTTGCCGCGCATGACCCGTTTCTGGATGAGCTCCTTGTCGAGCGCGTGAGCGACGGCCTGGCGAACACGCAGGTCGTTGAACTTGTTGTCGACGCCGTCGGCCAGTTTCGGCTTGCGGTTGAAGCCCATCATGATGGTGCGCAGGTCGGTGCGCTCCATGACCTTCAGATCCGGCTGCGCGAGAAGGCGCGGTAGATCCTGCGCAGGCGCATTCTCGGTGAAGTTGATCTCACCCGACAGCAGTGCGGCGACGCGCGTCGCGGCCGAGACGATCGGTGTAAACTCGATACGATCTATGTTGGATTGCGACTTGTCCCACCACTTGTCATTCTTGACGAGAACGGTCTTGCTGTCGGGCGCGCGGCTCTCGAGCTTGAACGGACCCGTGCCGTTGGTGTGGTAGGTGGCGTAGCCTTCGATCTTCTTGCCGACGTCGGTCGGCTTCAGCGAGTTGTTGTCGGTGAGCCAGGTAGCGTCGAAAATGTGGATGTTCGTCAAGTCGTTCAGCAGCAGCGGATAGGGTCCGACCAGTTCGATATCGACAGTGTGGTCGTCCACCTTCTTCGCCGACTTGTAGGCGGGAAGGTTGCCGCGGAGTGGAGACACCGGATCGCTGACCCGAGTGAGAGAGGCGATCACGTCGTCCGCGGTGAAATCGGCGCCATCGTGGAACTTGACGCCCTCGCGCAGATGAAACCGCCAGACCGTGTCTGATACCGCCTCCCAGGACGTTGCCAGCGCCGGCTCGATCTTCAATTCGGCGTCAAAACGGACAAGCCCCTCATAGACGTGGTTGAGGAAGGACAGCGTGTAGCTGTCGCCATAAGAATAGGGGTCGAGCGAATAGATGTCGCGCGAGGCGCCCCATTTGAGCGTTTCCGCATGGCCCGGCGCGGAAAGCGCAGCCGACATGACGGCTGCGAGAATCAATTTCTTGAGCATTCTGCTGTTCTCCTTTGTTAAGGTCACCGGTCCCCTTGAACGGGAATCTTCTTCTTGAGAGGCAAGGACGGCTCACAGGCTGTCCGTCTCGCCGCCCGGTAGGGGGCGGCTAGTGGCGTGGTCCGTTGTTGGCGCGGGCATGGCCTGCTCGGTTGTGTCGATCACCGCAAAGGCCGTCGACGGCCCCCTGGGGATCTTGATTAACTGGCGTCCCTGGGCAGCGAGGCATTCAAGCGAAAGCCTCCCGGCGATGCTGAAGCGCCAAGTCCTGTCGTCGATATGGCTGTCATTCGATGGCCAGCGCCAAACGTCACCTCGAACAGGGGTAATCTCCGCACCGCTTTATAGATGCGGCACAGAAACCCAAGGTTCAGTGTTAGAAGCTGGAATGGCGATCGAATGAGGGGATGTCAGGCGAGCCGGCCGGGCGGTGCGGGCTCGTATGTGCGGCGCCGCCAAAAGTTGCATGAACTCGCTATCGCGGCGGTCTTCTGAAGCCCTTGCATCAACCTGCTCCTCCCTAGCTCGTTGCTGCTGATCGGCACCATCGCACGCCAAAAGTTTTTGTCAACGACTTTGTCGACAATATTGAATACGATCGCAGCGACAATCCAAAGCGACAACAAGATGGCGGTTGCGGCGAGCCCGCAGCGTTCGAAGCAAAGGAAAAAGCTGCGTTAGGTCGTCGCGCGCACCAGCCCGCTCGACGGGAAATGGCCGACAGTGGTCCAGCCCCTCTACTTCGCAGTGGAGGTCTTGTCGTTGCTGCTGCAAGCAAGGGCGTCGATGCGGGCGCGAACGCGGGCGACGCCCTCGGCAATACTGGTGCCTGGAATGGACGAATATCCCATGCGGAAAAAGCGGCAGGGCCGGTCGCTTCTAGGGAAGAAGGGCGAGCCGGATTCGACCAGAACGCCATCCTGGCGCAACTCGCTGACCAGACGGTCGGCGTCGAGCCCTTCCGGCCCCTCCATCCAGAAGGACGTGCCGCCGAAGGTCGAGGACCCGGCGACGGTCAAATTCTCCCGACGCAGCGCCTCGGCCATCAGCACGTGGCGCTTGTGATACTCGGTCCGCATGCGGTGCAGTACGGCGTCATAATGCCCAAGCGCCAGGAAATAGGCAGCGGTGCGCTGCAGGTGGCCGGGCGGGTGACGCAGCATCAGCGAGCGAAGCGCGCGCGCCTCGCGAATGAAGGGTGCAGGCGCCACGAGATAGCCGAGCCGAAGCCCGGGAAACAGGGATTTTGAGAAGCTGCCGATGTAGAGCACCCGGCCCGTCGGATCGAGCGCTTTCAGCGCCGGCGAGGGCGGAGCGAGGTAGCTGATCTCGAACTCGTAGTCGTCCTCGACAATGACGAAGTCTTTCTCCTCCGCAGCTACAAGCAGTTGCGTTCGCCGGTCGACCGGCATGGTCGCGCCTGTCGGCGAATGGTGGCTCGGGGTCACGAAGACGGCGTCGACTTTCTCCGGTAGCGCATCCGGCGACAGGCCCTCGCGATCGACATCGACGGTCGTGACGTCAGCACCGCTGAGCAGGAGCGAGGCGCTGATATCCGGGTGGCAGGGGTTTTCGCAGACGGCGGCTGAGCCCTTTCCCAGGATCAGTCGGGTGACGATCCAGAGCGCATTCTGCGCGCCGACGGTAACGAGGATTTCGTCCGGAGTGGCGTGAATGCCGCGCCGCGGCAGCGTGCGCGAGCAGATGTAGTTGACGAGCCGCACGTCGTCGGCAGCGGCAAAGTCGCTCGCCATCAGCACGAAGTCCTCGCGCGCAAGCGCCCGGCGGGCGCAATCACGCCAGGCGTTAAGGTCAAACAGCGTGGGGTCCATCTGGCCGTAGAGGAAGGGGAAAGGGTAGCGTCGCCAGTCCAGCGGTTTGTGGACTTGGCGCACGACATCGAAGCTCATCTTGATCTTGCGGCTCCAATCGACCGGATCGGCGCCGCCCGATGGGCGTTCCCCTTCCACATCCATGCCTGGCGGATTGCCGGCGATACGATAGGAACTGCGGTTGACGGCCTCGACATAGCCTTGGCTGATCAGTTCCTGATAGGCGAGCGTTACCGTGATGCGCGAGATCCGGAGATAGTCCGCGAGTTTGCGCGTGGAAGGCAGGTGCGCGTGCGGCTGCACCCGCCCGGCAAGCACGGCCGAAACGATCGTTTCGCGCAGCTGTGCCTGCAGGCCAATCCCGCTGTCGCGATCGATGAAGAAGATGGTTTCGGAAACATTCGTCCGCACGACGCCGGCCTCCAATGACGTTAATCTGGATCTATTCAACTTCCATACTGGATATAACGCAAGCCGGATCTCGGCCGTATCGTCATGAGCAAGATCGGAAAAACCGGTCAGTGAATAAACAAAGAGGAGGACGAAGCATGCTACATGGACATTTCAGACGACTGGCTGCAGCAGCCAGCATTGTGGCGAGCCTGGCCGCATCCGGCGTGGCTTATGCCGAGACGAAGCTCGTCGTCGGCTATCAGCAGATCGTCGGCCCGTTTGTGGCTGCGATCGCCGACGGGCGCTTCGACGCCGCCGCCAAAGAGGCCGGCTACTCGATCGACTGGCGCCAATTCAGCTCGGCCGGCGACATCACGACGGCGCTCGCCTCGGGCGACGTGCCGATCGGCGTTCTCGGTTCGACTGGCACCGCGGCTGCCGCCACGCGCGGTGTCGAACTGCAACTCTTCTGGATCCTCGACAATATCGGTCAATCGGAGGCGCTGGTCGCCCGCGACGGTTCCGGCATCGAAACGCCCGCGGACCTCAAGGGCAAGAAGGTCGCCGTGCCCTTCGTCTCGACCTCGCATTTCCATCTTTTGGTCGGCATGAACAAGGTCTGGAACGTCGACCCGCGCGAAGTGGAAATCCTCAATCTGAAGCCGCCGCAGATCGTCGCCGCCTGGCAGCGCGGCGATATCGATGCCGCCTATGTCTGGCCGCCGGCGCTTTCTGAAATTCAGAAGACTGGCAAGACGATCTCCGATTCCGAAGTGATCGGTGCTGCGAGCGTGCCGACCTTCGACGGGCTGGTGGTTGATAAGGCCTGGGCCGCGGAAAATCCGAAGCTCATGGAGGCCTTCACCAAGGTTCTGGCGAAAGCTTATGCCGACTACAATGCCGACAAGGCGGCGTGGACGGAGGAGTCTGAGCAAGTCCAGGGCATCGTCAAGCTGATCGGCGGCGATGGCCCGAGCACGGTCGAAGCCTTGCGTCTTCTTTCCTTCCCGAATGCGGATGAGCAGGCCTCCGAGGTTTGGCTCGGCGGTGGCGCCACGCGCGCGCTCACCGAAAGCGCCAAGTTCCTCGTCGAGCAAAAGCAGATGGGCAATTCGCTCGACGATTACGCGCCCTATGTGAACGCCGACTTTGCCAAGGTGGCCGCGCAATAATTTGATCTGCTGATTGCGCCGGTCCTGAGGAGCGGCCGGCGCGTCCATCTTCAAGACCGTGACCGAGGTGCAGGGAGGCATTTCTCATGGAAACATTGAGCGTCAGGAACATCAGTCTGACCTATCCGGGCCTGTACTCGGACCAGGCGATCATCGCCCTGAAAGGTGTCAACCTTACCATCAACAGCGGCGACTTCGTCGTCGCCCTCGGGGCTTCGGGCTGCGGGAAAACCACCTTGCTCAACCTGATGGCGGGCTTCATGGCCCCCTCAGAGGGCGACATCACGCTTGGCAATCACCAGGTCAACGGACCGGGCGCCGAGCGCGGCGTGGTCTTCCAGAAGCACGCATTGCTGCCGTGGCTGAACGTCATCGAGAACACCGAATTCGGCCTCAAGCTGCGCGGCGTCGACAAGGCGACCAGGCGGGATCTCGCCACCAAGAACCTAGCCTTGGTGGGCCTGCAGGACTTCCACCGGCATATGATCTACCACCTGTCGGGTGGGATGCAGCAGCGCGTCGGCATCGCACGGGCGCTGACCTGCGATCCCGCCATGCTCTTGATGGACGAGCCGATGGCGGCACTCGACGCGCTGACGCGCGAGACGATCCAGGAGTTGCTTCTGAAAGTCTGGCAGCTCACCAACAAGATGTTCTTCTTCATCACCCATAGCGTCGAGGAGGCGCTGTTCCTCGGCTCGCGGCTGATCGTCATGTCGCCGCGCCCGGGCCGCATCACCCACACCTACGAACTCAACTTCAACAAGCGTTTCCTCGCCGAGGGCAATGCCCGGGCGATCAAATCCAGCCCGGAATTCATCCGCATGCGCGAGGAGGTGCTCGGCATCATCTATGGCGACGAACGTGCGTCCGGCAACCCGGAGGTGGCCCATGCTTGACAGAGTGACACGCGCCAAGCCCGTAAAGGCCGGCAAGATCTTCGGCGCTCCGGGTGACGGAAGCAGCGGTCTCATCAGTTTTTCAACGACACTCGTGCTCGTCGCCCTCTGGTTCTTCGTAACCGAATCCGGTTGGGTCAAGCCGCTGTTCCTGCCGTCGCCGCTGGCGGTCTGGGACAAGTTCATGCTGGCGCTGACGGACGGTGTTTCGAACTCGACCCTGATCGAGCACACGCTCGCCAGCATCAGTCGCGTCTTCGGTGCCTTTCTGCTGGCGCTGGTGACGGCGGTTCCGATCGGCATCCTGATGGGCGTCAACCGCTTCGTGCGCGGTCTGTTCGACCCCATCATCGAATTCTATCGGCCGCTGCCGCCACTTGCCTACCTGCCGCTTGTCATCATCTGGCTCGGCATCGGTGAGTTCCCGAAGGTGTTCCTCATCTATCTGGCAATCTTCGCGCCGATGGCGATTGCCGCCAGAGCAGGGGTGCGTTCGGTCTCTACCGAACAGATCCACGCGGCCTATGCGATGGGGGCCACCCGCGGGCAGGTCATCAGCCAGGTCATCATGAAGGCCGCCTTGCCCGAGATCTTCACCGGCATGCGCATCGGCATCGGTGTCGGCTGGACGACCCTGGTGGCGGCGGAAATGGTGGCTGCCAACCGAGGGCTCGGCTTCATGGTTCTGAATGCAGCTGAAAACCTCGAAAGCGACACGGTGATCATGGGCATCTTCATCATCGGCATCTTCGCCTTCGCCTTCGATCTTCTGATCCGCTACCTAGAAAAGGTGCTGATCCCCTGGAAGGGCCACCTTTAACCAGAGAATCCCGCTCTCAAGTCGAATCACTGGAGACGGAAAGATTGCCTAGAATCAAAGTGCTAGAGCGTTCCTTTGCGCGTTCAATTGAACGCACGGCGCTCTAGGCGACAGCTTCGACAAATCATTCGTACCCGGCCTGGCGGCCTTTGAAGACGGCGTCTCCCGTCTCCGGCGAAGCCATGCCTGACGACTAAGCCAAAGGACAGGACGATGACACTGACTGCAACCGATCTCAAAACCTTGTTCGATGCCTTCAACCGGCACGACATCGATGGGGTCATGCGCTTCTTTGCCGAGGACTGCGTTTTTAACGCGGTCGGCGGACCCGAGGTCTACGGCGCCCGCTTCACGGGTAGAGCGGCGATTGCTGACGCCTTCAGCGGCGTCTGGACATCGATGCCGGATGCCGAATGGGGCAATCACAGCCATTTCGTCGAAGGCGACCGCGGCGTGTCCGAATGGACCTTCTCCGGCACGGCCGCCGATGGCAGCCGCACTGAGGCCGAGGGCTGCGACCTCTTCACCTTCCGCAACGGCAAGATCGTGCGCAAGCAGGCGTTCCGCAAGAACCGCCCGGTCCTGCAACCCCGCTACTGACGGCTGGAGCGAAAGCAATGCAACTGCGCGCCACTCCCTTGAAGCCTGCAAGAGAGCCGTTCGATCCGGCCTATGACCCCAACCATGCCCGCAGCCCCGGCAGAGGCAAGGACTACGCGCCGACCTATTGGATCGGCACTGCCGGGCCTGAACCGGAGGATGACGGCCCAGTCACAAGCGACATCGACGTCGAAGTCGCCATCATCGGCTCGGGCTATACGGGCCTCTCCTGCGCCATTCATCTGGCGCGTGAGCACGGCATCAAGGCGACGGTGCTGGAGGCAAACGGCGTTGCCTGGGGCTGCAGCACCCGCAATGGCGGGCAGGCGCAGATTTCGGCTGGCCGTCTTAAGCGCTCGCAGTGGATTGCCCGCTGGGGCGTCGACGTCGCCCGCAAGATGCACGCGGAGATTTCCGAGGGATTCGACCTCTTTCGCACTCTCGTCCGCGAGCCCGAAATCGACTGCGATCCGCAGGATGGCGGCCATCTGTATATCGCCCACCGCGACAAGATGCTGCCGGCGCTGCAAAGCGAGGTCCGTGTTCTCAACGATACGTTCGGCTATCGCGCCCGCATGGTCTCGCGCGACGAGATCCACCGCGATTTCGTTCGCGACGAGGAAGCACGCGGGGCGATGTATGAGCCCGATGGCATGGGCATCCATGCCGCCAAGCTAGCCTTCGGCTACCTCAGGCTTGCCCGCAAGCTGGGGGCAAAGGTGCATACGTCGAGCCCGGTGCTTGATTGCACTGCCAAGGGCGGCATGCATTACCTGACGACGCCTGGCGGAACGGTGCGGGCGCGTGCCGTCTGCATCGCGACGGCCGGTTACACGTCACCCGGCATGAACGCGCTCACCCGCCACCGACTGATGCCGATCCTGTCGAACTCGATCGTCACTCGACCGCTGACGGAAAGCGAGCAGAAGGCGCTGAACTTCAAGGCGCGCATCCCGCTCACCGATACGCGGACGCTGCGTCACTACTATCGCATGCTGCCGGATGGCCGGGTGCAGATCGGCAGCCGCAGCGCCATCACCGGACGCGACGCGAGCAATCCGAAGCATCTCGAGATCCTGCTTGCCGGCCTCTACCGCAAGTTCCCGGCGCTCCGCGGCATCGACATCGACTACTCCTGGTGGGGTTGGGTGGATGTCAGCCACGACATGATGCCGCGCATCTTCCAGCCGGATCCGGGGCAGAGGCTGTTCTACGCCATGGGCTATGGCGGCAACGGCGTGATGTATTCCGCCCAGGCCGGCCGTCGCATGGCCCAGATGGTCGCCGGCAAAGGCGGCGGCCTCGACCTCCCCATCTTCACTTCGCCTCTGCCGGGCCACGGGCTTCTGACGCCGTTCCGACGGCTCGGCCAATGGGGAATGTACCGCTGGTACTACCTCCGTGACGAGATCCTCTAACTCTTTGAAATAATACCAGGAAAGGAACCACCCCATGAAAATGACCACCGAGGAAGCCTTCGTCAAAGTTCTTCAGATGCATGGCCTCGAACATGCCTTCGGCATCATCGGCTCGGCCATGATGCCGGTGTCGGACCTTTTCCCGAAGGCCGGCATCAAGTTCTGGGACTGCGCCCATGAGACCAATGCCGGCATGATGGCGGATGGCTTCAGCCGCGCGACGGGCACGATGTCGGTTGCGATCGGCCAGAACGGCCCTGGCGTCACCGGGTTCATCACCGCGATCAAGACGGCCTACTGGAACCACACGCCGCTCCTGATGGTGACGCCCCAGGCGGCCAACAAGACGATCGGTCAGGGCGGCTTCCAGGAAGTCGACCAGATGGCGATGTTCGAGGAAATGGTGTGCTACCAGGAAGAGGTACGCGATCCCTCGCGTATACCTGAAGTCCTGAACCGCGTCATCGAAAAGGCCTGGCGCGGTTGTGCGCCTGCGCAGATCAACATCCCGCGCGACTACTGGACCCAGGTGATCGACGTCGACCTGCCGGCGATCGTCCGCTTCGAGCGTCCGGCCGGCGGACCGCAGGCGATTGCGGAAGCCGCAAAGCTGCTGTCGGAGGCGAAATTCCCTGTTATCCTCAATGGTGCCGGCGTCGTCATCGGCAATGCCATTTCCGATTCCATGAAGCTTGCCGAACGCCTCGACGCGCCGGTCTGCTGCGGCTACCAGCACAATGATGCCTTCCCCGGCAGCCATCGCCTCTCGGTCGGCCCGCTCGGCTATAACGGCTCGAAGGCAGCGATGGAGCTGATCTCCAAAGCCGACGTCGTGCTGGCACTCGGCACCCGGCTCAATCCCTTCTCGACGCTTCCGGGTTATGGCATCGACTACTGGCCGAAGAACGCTTCGATCATCCAGGTCGATATCAACGCCGACCGGATCGGGCTGACCAAGAAGGTGTCGGTCGGCATCTGTGGCGATGCCAAGCAGGTCGCCCGCCAGATCCTCGAGCAGCTCTCGCCCTCGGCCGGCGATGCCGGCCGTGAGGAGCGCAAGGCGGCGATCCACCAGACCCGTTCGGCCTGGCAGCAGCAGCTCTCCTCGATGGATCATGAGGACGACGATCCGGGCACGGAATGGAACGAGAGCGCACGCTCGCGCGAGCCGAACCGCATGTCGCCGCGCCAGGCCTGGCGGGCGATCCAGGCGGCTCTGCCGAAAGAGGCGATCATCTCCACCGACATCGGCAACAATTGCGCGATCGGCAACGCCTATCCAACCTTCGAGGCTGGCCGGAAATATCTGGCACCGGGCATGTTCGGCCCCTGCGGCTACGGTTTCCCGTCGATCGTCGGCGCCAAGATCGGTTGCCCGGATGTGCCGGTGGTCGGCTTTGCCGGCGACGGCGCCTTCGGCATCTCGATGAACGAGATGGGCTCGATCGGCCGTGAGGGCTGGCCGGCGATCACCATGGTGATCTTCCGCAACTACCAATGGGGTGCTGAAAAGCGCAACACGACGCTCTGGTACGCAAACAATTTCGTCGGCACCGAGCTCAACCCCAACCTCTCTTACGCCAAGGTGGCCGAAGGCTGCGGGCTGAGGGGCGTGACCGTCAATACGACGGCAGCACTCACCGAGGCGCTGTCCAACGCGATCGCCGACCAGAAGAGGGGTGTCACCACCTTCGTCGAAGTCATCCTCAACCAGGAGCTCGGCGAGCCTTTCCGGCGCGACGCGATGAAGAAGCCGGTGCCGGTTGCCGGCATTGATCGTGCCGACATGCGTCCGCAGAAGCGGGCCTGAGCCGACCCGATTGCACGATGCCCGCCCGGCTTTTCCGGGCGGGCGCAGCGTCCCGCGAGCGACCGGAATGACATCATGACCTTTACCGCATCTGTCCACGAACGTTTCCGCAGCGTGCCCTCCGGCTTTGCGACCTACTGGCCGGGCTTCGCCGTCACAGCGGCCGTCGCCGTCGCCGCCCAGTTCCTCTCCGATCACTACGGCGCGCCGGCCATGCTGATGGCGCTTTTGCTCGGCATCGCCTTCCACTTTCTGTCCGAGGAGGGGCGTTGTGTCGCCGGGATTGATTTCTGCGCCAAGAAGGTGCTGCGCATCGGTGTGGCGCTGCTCGGCATGCGGATCAGCGTCGACCTCCTGATCGGACTCGGCGCCGGCACCATCCTGCTGCTCGTCTCGGCGATCGCGGCCACCATCGGCTTTGGCCTGCTCGCCGCGAAATTGCTCGGCCGCGGCTGGCGGCTGGCGCTCATCACCAGCGGTTCGGTCGCCATCTGTGGCGCGTCGGCGGCGATGGCGATCGCCGCCGTCTTGCCGAAGAACGAGTTTTCCGAGCGCAACCTGATCTTCACTGTGCTCTCGGTCACGGTGCTCTCCACCCTTGCCATGATCGCCTATCCGATCATTGCCCAGACCATGGGGCTCGATGCCCGCGCGACTGGCATCTTCTTCGGCGGCACCATCCACGATGTCGCGCAGGTCGTCGGCGCCGGCTTCTCGGTCTCGCCGGAGGCGGGGGAGACGGCGACGCTCGTCAAGCTGATCCGCGTCACCATGCTGGCGCCGGTCGTGCTTATCTTCTCGCTGTCGCTGCGCAAGGTGCCGCAGCCCGAGGGCGAGACCGGCAAGCGTCCGCCGCTTTTGCCGGGTTTCGTCGTCGCCTTTCTAATCTTTGCGGCGTTCAACTCCTTCGGCCTCGTGCCCGAACTGGTGGCCAAGGCCGGCATGGAAACCTCCCGTTGGGCGCTGATTGCCGGCATCGTCGCCGTCGGCATGCGCACCTCGCTCAGGCGCGTTCTCGACGTCGGCGGAGATGCGGTCGCGCTTATCGTCGCCGAAACCGTCTTCATCGCCCTCTTCATTCTCGTCGGCATTCACTATTTGGGACACGCCTGATGAAACCACTCGATCGCATTCTCGAAGCCGCGAAAGCCGCGCCGCGCCATATCGTGCTTGCCGAAGGGGAAGACCCACGCATCGTCGAGGGGGCCTTGCGCGCCGTGCGCGAGGGCGTTGCCGAGACAACCCTCGTCGGCAGCCGGAACATCGTCGAGGAACGGTTGGCGGCCGCCGGCGCGCGCCCGGGCGAAATCCGCATCGAGGATCCGGCGTTGTCGCCGCTCACCCCGCGCCTTGCTGCGGCCTACCATGAATTGCGCCGCAACAAGGGCGTCGACGCGGCGGCGGCAGCCGAGGCTGTGCGTTCGCCGCTCGTCTTTGCCGCGATGATGGTGCGCGAGGATGCCGCCGACGGCACGGTTGGCGGGGCGGTTGCGACCACCGCCGATACGGTGCGCGCCGCGCTCCAGACCATCGGTCGCGCGCCGGACGTTGGCCTGGTGTCGAGCTTCTTTCTGATGATGCTGTGCGCGCCGCATCACGCAAAGAAGGGCGCTTTCGTCTTTGCCGATTGCGGCCTCGTGGTGGATCCCGATGCTGCAGGTCTCGCCGACATCGCGGTGACGTCGGCGCGCTCCTTCGAGCAGCTTGCCGGCAAACCCGCGAAGGTGGCGATGCTTTCCTTCTCGACCGCCGGCAGCGCTGCGCATGAGCGCGTTTCCAAGGTGGTGGAGGCGACCAGGCTCGCCCATGCCGCAGCACCCGGTCTGGTCATCGACGGCGAGCTGCAGTTCGACAGCGCCTTCGTCGAGGCCGTCAGTGCCGCCAAGGCCCCCAACTCGGCGCTCAACGGCGAGGCCAATGTCTTCGTCTTCCCGAACCTTGATGCGGCGAATATCGGCTACAAGATCGCGCAGCGGATCGGCGGTGCGACGGCGATCGGCCCGATCCTGCAAGGGCTCGCAAAACCGGCCAACGATCTTTCGCGCGGCTGCAATGTCGAGGATGTCTTCCACATGATCGCCGTCACCGTCGTTCAGGCCTCAGGCGGGAAATCGAGTGGGTAGGCGGATGAAAGCCGACAGCTCACGCTACCGCTTTTGAAAGACTGCGCGCGATGTCGAAGAAGGCGCTGACAAGCTTGCCGTTGCTACGTTCGCGCAAGCAGATCAGTGCTTCATCCATCAGCATTTCCGGCGCCTCGATCCGGATCGGAACGAGGCGATTGTCCTGGCCGAACTCGGCCGAGGAGACGAAGCCAACGCCGCCGCCCGCAGCAACGATCTCGCGCACGGCCTCGCGGCCCTCGGCTTCGATGAGCGGCGTCAGAGGCACGCCGCATTGTTCGGCCATCGCTTCCAGTTTCTGCCGGGTCTTGGAGCCCTGTTCGCGCATGACGAGCGGGTGTTTGGCAAGGTCGGAGAAGGTGACGGTCTTTTGACCGGCGAGGGGATAGTCGCTGCTGGCAAAAGCGATGATCGGCGTCGAGTTCAGTTTCAGGATGTCGAAATCGCTCGATTGCGGGATCTCGCCGAGTACGCCGATATCCGCCTCGTAGGCGTGCAGGCTGGTGATGACCGTCTCGGTGTTGCCGGAATCGATCGAGACCTGCACCGTCGGATAGGTGCGCCGGAAGGCGGCGAGAATGTGCAGCAGGTGGTGGGCGGCGTCCGCCACGATGCGCAGCTTTCCAGCCCTCAGTGCCCGCGATTCCGAAAGAAGATCCAGCGCCTGCTGTTCGACATCGAACATCCGGCGCGTGACTTCGAGAAGCTGCTGGCCCGACTGGGTCAGCGTCACCTGCTTCTTGTTTCGGTTGAAGAGCAGGACGTCGTACTCCTCCTCGAGCTTGCGCACCTGATCGGATACCGCAGGCTGGGTGAGGAACAGCGCTTCCGCCGCGCGTGAGAAGCCGCCGTGGATGGCCACGTTGTGGAAGGCGCGAAGCTGGACATAGCGCATGCGTGCGACGCCTTTCAGGATAGATTTGATCTATGGATTCATTAAAACGAACGATTTGATTTATGTAAAGCGGCAAAGGATAGTTTTCGGATTCCATCCTCTTTCCGGAGCGCGCCCATGAACCTCCCGGCTGTCGCCCTCGAACTTGCTGCCGCCACCGTCCTGTTGCTCTATGCCGTCAGTCTCGTGAAAAAAGGCGTCGAAGCAGCTGCCGGCGACATCGTCGCGCGAACGGTCGGCGGTGCTGGCGGCCGGCCGCGCGCCGCCGTCTGCGGCTGCGTGGTGGCGATTGCTCTACAGAGTTCGACAGCCGTCGCCATGCTTGCCGCCGGCTTTGCCGTCAGCGGCGCGCTGGGGCTCGATACCGGTCTCGCGGTGCTGCTTGGCGCCGATCTCGGCTCGGCGCTCGTCGTTAAGATCCTGTCCTTCGATCTGCATTGGCTGGCGCCGCTCCTGGTCGCGGCCGGTGGCCTCGTGCATCTGAAGGCATCAAGCCGCAAGGCGGTCGAAGCCGGACGCGCCGTGCTTGGCATCGGCCTGTTGCTTCTGTCGCTGCAGATGATCGGCCATGCGACGCAGCCGCTCGCCCAAAGCCCGGTCCTGCCCTCCGTCGTCGCCTTCGTCGGCAAGGATGCGCTGACGGTTATGATCCTCGCTGCGTTTTTCACCTGGGCGCTGCATTCGAGCGTGGCGGCGATCCTGCTGATCCTGACTTTCGCCGCGAAGGACATCGTGCCTGTTGATGTCGGCATTCCGCTGGTTCTCGGGGTCAATATCGGTGGTGGGCTGATCGCGCTCTGGCTGACGCGCGGCCTGCCGGTCGAGGGGAGACGGCTGCCGCTCGGCAACCTTCTCTTTCGCGCCCTGTTCGGCGCAACCGTCTTCGGCGCATTCTCGTTGCATGCCCCCTTCGACTGGCTTCCGGGAGAGACGGCGGCCGCAAAGCTCGTCAACCTGCATGTGCATTTCAATGCCGCCCTCGTTCTCGTCGGGATGGCCTCCTGCGGTCTGATGGCGCGTCTTGTCCAGTTGTTCATGCCGGATGCCGCCGGCGCCGGCGACCGATCGGTCCATGTCAGCGCACTCGACCGCACGCTGATCGACAAGCCGCCGCAGGCGCTTGCCGCTGCGGCGCGCGAGGTATTGCATATGGGCAATCTCATCGCCCGAATGCTGGAGCCGGTGATGACGGTCATCCACGCGCCAACGCCGGAGGCCGTAAAGACGCAGCGAAGCATCGACGGGGAGATCCATCGGGCGCATAGCGAGATCAAACTTTACATCGCCGCCGTCAACCGAGGTTTCCTCACCCAAGACCAATCCAGGCGCGGCATCGAACTCACCGAGGCGGCAATCCATCTCGAATATGCCGGCGACGTGGTCGCAAAAAGCCTGCTGCAAATGGCCGAGGAGCGGCTGGAGGGGCGGGTGCGTTCTCGCACGACGGGTGGCGCGAACTCACCCTGCTACACGCGGCCGTGTCGTCCAACGTCAGGCGTGGGGCCAGTCTTCTCGTTTCGCCCGACCCGGTGATCGCCCGCGAGATGGTCCGGCAAAAGGAAAATGTGCGCCGCCTCGTCGAGGAAAGCAGCAAGAGCCACCTGGAGCGGCTTCGCCAAGGTATGGCGGCCAGCATCCTGTCGAGCGACATGCACCTGGAGATCGTTCGGGCCCTGAAGGAGGTCAATTCGCTGGTGACCACCATGGCCTATCCGCGCCTGCGCGAGAGCGGTGACCTGCTGGAAAGCCGGTTGGTTCCCGCCGTATAGGAAGTATAAATCAGATCGATAGATTGATACAAAAGAACGATTTTACAGATAGATGTTTCCGCCCCATTGTCGTTCTCGAACACGCCAACCGCGAGGACGGACAATGCCAAACACAGCTTCTGACAGAACCATCGCGCCCCTGGAAACGCCGAGGCTCGGCGAGCCCTATCTGCTCACGCCCGGCCCACTGACGACGGCCTACGAGATCAAGGAAGCCATGCTGAGGGACTGGGGCTCCTGGGATGGCGACTTCCGGGCAATGACCGCCAGGCTGCGCCGCGAACTGCTCGACATTGCCGGTGATAACAAGGGCGAGTTCGATTGCGTGCCGATGCAGGGCAGCGGCTCGTTTTCGGTGGAGGCGATGCTTGGCAGCTTCGTTCCGAAGGACGGCAAGGTGCTGGTGCTGATGAACGGCGCCTATGGCAAGCGCATCGCCCAGACGCTCTCCTATCTCGGTCGCGACCATGTGACGATCGACAAGGGCGATTACATGCCGCCGCGCGGTCCGGAAGTCGCAGCCGTTCTCGATGCCGACCCTGCCATCACCCATGTCGTCGTCGTCCATTGCGAGACCAGCTCCGGACGCTGTCCAGGCCTATTCGGATGTTGAAGCACCTCTGAAGTCGTAATCGCAACTTAGGCCCGCCCAAAGCAATCTGTTTGCTTTAGGCCCGCAACGGCAAATCGGAAGTTATCTGCGAGCGGCGACTTCGTGTTCTAAAGCCGTCGTATTGGAGGAAGCCGCGTTCATTTGTGGCCCGCTTGTCGAAATAGCGGGCGCCCAGGCGGTTGCGTGACGTGGGGTGTTCGCGGGTCTTATTTCGGAGATTGCCTTGGCATCTCGATTAGCCACTGCGCCAGAAGTGTCAGTGCCTCGGTCAGATCTTCGAACGATGCGCCGCCTAGGCAAAGCCGAATTCCGCTCTCCCGATCCTCTCCGTCCACCATCATGGAATCCGGTGGGGTCAGTTTGATACCGGTCGCCGCAGCGACGGATACGAAACGGTTGGCAGCCTCGCGCGGCATCGGCAGCCACGCGTTATAGGCATCGGGATCAGAGACAAGTTCGGCCGTACCGAGAAGAGAGACAGCCAGACTGGATCGACGCCGCGCCTCATGGCGCAGGTCCCGCTGGATCGAAGGGATGACGCCGGTGATCAGCCATTCCTCGACCACTGCACAGGAGAGTGGCGAGGGGGCCAGAGGCATGTCTTGCAAGGCGTCTTCCGCTGCTTCGTTAAAACCAGTCGGCAGCGCGAGCACGCCGATCTGCAATCCGGGGCCAAGCGACTTGGACAGCCCGTTCACATGAAAGGCGATCTCGGGCGCCAATGTCGTCAGCGGAGGCAAAGTCGGCTCGGCCGGCGCATAGACGCCGTCCTCGATGATCCATGCGCCCGCCCGACGGCAAATTTCCGCGATGGCCTGCCTTCGCTCCCCGCCCATCGTGGCGGTGGTCGGATTGTGAAGCGTCGGGGTGAGGTAAACTGCCTTTCCGCCGGTCGATGCGGCCCTGTCGAGCGCCTCTGCCAGTGCCTCTGGCACCATCCCTTCTGCGTCGATCCTGACGCCCTGCATCCGATATCCCTTGCGCCGGGCCAGCGCGATCGCGCCGGGATAGGTGATCCGTTCGGTCAGAAGCAGTCCCTGCGGACCGCAGGCGAGGTCAAAGGCCAGTGAGAGCGCCTGGCGGGCGCCGCTCGTCAGCACCAGATGCGACGGATCGACGATGAGACCCCGTGTTTCGAGCCAGCGGGCCAGGACACGGCGGTGCTCCAGATGTCCGGCGGGTGGGGCGTAGAGATTGAGATGATCCGCATCGATCTTGCGCGCGATCCCGGTCAATGTCCGCGCCAGCAGGCGTGCGTTGAGCGTTGCTGGCGGGGCGTTGGATGAGAGATCGATCTGCCGATCCTTGTGTGCCTGGCGGATCGCCACGAACGTTCCCCGGCCCTTGACGCTACGCGTCAGACCTCGACGTTCCAGAGCGGCATAGGCTTTCGTCACCGTGCCGAGGCCAATCCCCAGTTTCCATGCGACATCGCGATGCGCCGGCAGGCGGTCGCCTCCCGTCAGCCGCCCTTCGATGATGTCGTCGGCGAGAGCGAGGACCAGCCGCTCGGCGGCATTCGCCTCTATGTCGGCGAGACGTGGTGCCCATGGCGATTGAAGGAGCATGTTCGCCACCTCGATAAAAGTGTCACATGACACTATTCAGATAAACAGCAAGTGTAACATACGCTATGACGACGCTGAACGAAATACACACTTGCAGGAGGCGCCTGACCGCGATGACGGGCGCATGGAGAGCCAGATGTTCAGTCATGTTACCGTCGGGGCGCGCGATCTTGAGCGGGCGGGTCGTTTCTATGACGCCGTGCTCGCTCCGCTCGGCCTGAAACGCCGCGTCGTTGCCTCCGATGGCGGGCCTCCGGCGCTTTGCTGGGTGGCTATTCAAGCGCCACTGCCGCGCTTCTATGTCTACATCCCCTTCGATGGCGAGCTGGCGACGGCCGGCAATGGCTGCATGGCCGCCTTTCTGTCCCCCTCGCAGGAGGCCGTGAGGACGGCCTACACGGAGGGTCTCACGCACGGCGGGACGGACGAAGGCGCCCCAGGCCCGCGCCCACACTACGGCGACGGTTACTTCGGTGCGTATCTGCGCGACCCCGATGGAAACAAGGTCCACATCGTTCACCGCGGAGACCTCCAGCATTAGTGCTGGAGAAGCCTCCTGTTTCTGGAGAATTTCGAATGATCGGCAGTCAGATAGCACTCGTCTACGGCACCTATCTCGTCGCCACCGCCAGTCCTGGGCCGAGCAACATGGCGATCATGGGAACGGCGATGCGCGACGGTCGCCTGCCCGCGCTCGTCTTGGCGGCGGGCGTTATCACGGGCTCACTCTTCTGGGCAGTACTGGCGGCGACGGGCATTTCCGCCGCGTTGGCCGCCTATGCAGAGGCGCTTTTCGTCATCAAGATCGTTGGCGGTGTCTATTTGCTCTATCTGGCTTTTCGTGCGGGCAAGTCGGCTCTGAAGCCGATCTTCGACATCACGAAGAAGGACGCAAGGCCTGCCACGCCTTGTTATCGATCGCTCTATCGGCAGGGCATTCTCATGCATATCGGAAACCCGAAGGCGATTCTGGCCTGGATAGCGATCATGTCGTTGGGGTTCCGTCAGGATGCTCCCGCAGGCACGCTACCGGTGATCATTGGCGGTTGCGCCATCCTCGGCGTCCTGGTGTTCGGTGGTTACGCCATCGTCTTTTCGACGGCCTCCATGATTGCCCTATACGCCAGATTGCGGCGCTGGATTGAAGGTGTGCTCTCGGCGGTGTTCGCGGTTGCGGGACTTAAACTGCTTGTTTCGCAGAGCTGATATCCGGTCCGTCGATGCCCCAATGAAGTGACCCAAATTGAAAGCGCGATGTCATGACCCTTGCCGTCCATATGGTCGATGTGTTTGGCGCCGGGCCGTTTTCTGGTAACCCGCTGGCGGTCGTCATCGGCGCAGATGCCATGTCGACGGATGAAATGCAGCAGTTGACGCGGTGGTTCAATTTGTCGGAGACCGCCTTCCTCTTATCGCCCACGCATCCAGATGCTGACTACCGGGTCAGGATATTCACGCTGGACAGGGAGATGCCTTTTGCCGGGCACCCGACGCTTGGAAGCTGTCATGTCTGGCTCTCGACGGGTCGGGTGCCGAAGAAGGCGACGGAAATCATTCAGGAATGCCGCGCCGGTCTGGTCACGATCCGGCGTGCGCATGGGCGGATTTCGTTTGCCGCCCCGCCGCTGATCCGTTCCGGCGCGCCAACACAGGGTGAATTGGATGGGGCCCGTCAACTGTTGGGCATTGAACCTTGCGATATCCTTGATGCCGCCTGGATCGACAATGGGCCTGGATGGTTGGGGATCAGATTGGCATCGGCGGAGAAAGTGCTTTCGCTCAATCCGCTCCGAAACTGGGCCGGTCGGATCGACGTTGGTGTGGTTGGTCCGCGTGCAAAGGGTGGCGATGCAGCCTTCGAGGTTCGTGCGTTCTTCAGCGACCATCTGGGTGCAATCGTCGAAGACCCCGTCACCGGAAGCCTCAATGCCTCGATCGCACAGTGGTTGTTCGCTGGAAGTGTGGTTGAGGAGGACTATGTCGCCGCCCAGGGGACCCGTCTTGGGCGCCATGGCCGAATTCATGTGGGCCGCGATGATGTTGGCCGAATTTGGGTAGGTGGCGAAACGCGCACGCATGTAGAAGGCCGGCTACACGGCCTTTGAAAAGGGAAAGAAGAGGTGTTTCATTGGGTACAATCGATAGGGCAGAAATTGAGCTCCCCGTCCAAAGACAGCTCGAAGCCTACAACGCCCGAGACATTGAGGCATTCATGCCCTGGTGGGCTGATGATTGCCAGTACTACGCATTTCCCTCCACGCTTCTGGCAGGGGGTGCTGTCGAAATTCGAGAGCGACATATCGAGCGGTTCAAAGAGCCTGATCTACACGGAACGGTGCTGACACGTATCGTGGTCGGCAATGTCGTCATCGACCACGAAACGGTTGCGCGAACTTTTCCGGAAGGGAAGGGCGAGGTCGATGTCGTTTGTATCTACGAAGTTGAAAACGGCAAGTTCAAGATCAGCGAGCAGAGGCATTTGTAGCCTTAGGCAGACTGTATGAGGCCAATTGCATGGCCATTGAAGCGGCAAACAAGAGAGTGGTGACTTTATGGACGAGAGTGTTTTCCGGCCGATCGCGGAGCGTGTATTGGCGGATGATTGGGGACGGCTGACCAAGTACGAATTTGAACTTCGGCTCAGGGATGGAGGTTGGCAGCGGCAGACCCGAGAGACTTACGATCGTGGCAACGGGGCGACATGTATGTTGTACAATCCCGGAAGTGGCCGTGTTCTGCTGACCCGTCAGTTTCGTTTGCCGGTTTTCTTGAATGGCGGTCTGGAGTCACTGATCGAAACCCCGGCGGGACTGCTTGATGGTGCCGAGCCGGCAACGCGGATGCGTGCAGAACTGATTGAAGAAACTGGTTATGATGTCTCCGAGCTGACGCATCTTTTCGACATCTACATGAGCCCCGGATCGGTCACGGAATACCTGGCATTTTTCTACGGCGAATATACCGAGAAACACAGGGTGGGAACTGGCGGCGGCGCTCCTGACGAGGGAGAAGACATAGACGTACTGGAAATTTCGTTGTCCGACGCGATCCAGATGATCGACCGTGGTGAGATTCGCGACGCCAAAACGATCATTCTGCTTCAGCACCTGACGATCCGGCTCTTTCAGGAACACGACGTGAAGCGCTGATCCGGATCTCCGGGCCATATCGATCTCGGACAGATGATGATCCTGCTAAGATCGCCGTCCCCGACATGGGAACCTCGAGATGGATCAGTTTGCCACGAATGTCCTTTCCGACTTCGACATCGACATCGAAGTCATCCCGCCAGAGCGCGACGGAGGCCAGTCCGGAAACGCGATGATAGGCCTCTGTTGTCAAAAGAAGCGGTCGGCCTCGCGAATGGACGCCGACGGTCGCTGCAATTGTGACGAGTGCCTCGCGCCATGACGCCGTCGGTGCCAGAGCTATCGTCTGAGGTGCTGGTCAAGTTTGAGAAGGCGCTTGCGCAGCTTCCCGACGGCTATGGACAGGGAAGCTTCGCAGGTCGCCCATGGGGCGTGACCGTCAGGCGCTCGGCCGATGGCAGGCGGATCTGGTTATATGGCGAGGAACTGGGCGGAGCGGATGTCGTCAGCTTCAACTTTTATGTGCTTTCTGGTGCGAGCACCACGCTCAAGCCCTGCGAAATGTCCTCGTCGAAGGTCGTCGATTTCCTGCTTGGCTTTAAACCAACCTAAAGCGGTGATCTGCTTTCCGCTTTGATGGCTCAGCTTGCCATTACCGAGATCGCCCGACCAAAAGAAGTCCGGTAGGTCGAGACGTTCAAGCTGGCCTGACGTTTTCGGCTTTCGATTTTCCTGTCTTGCGGTCCTGGCCAAGTTCGTAGCTGACCTTTTGACCCTCTCGAAGTGGGCTTCCGCCTTCCACCGCTGACACATGGACAAAGACGTCCGCTCCACCGTTGTCCGGTGTGATGAAGCCAAAGCCCTTGTCCTGATTGAAAAACTTAACGGTACCGATTGCCATGATTATCCTCGTCAGCTGAGTGGCCTGCAAATTGCCACTGCAGCTTATTCAAGGCTGCCCCCTCCCGCAACCGCGCATTCACGCGATTCGCGGCTCGGACGGCGCGCGGTCGAGCTCTTTCGTGTCGTGTTGGCGAAGGCCGCCTGCGGCCACTGCCGTGCCCGTCGTAGACGGTGCCTAATGATTGAAGGCGAACGCTGCGACTTTTCGCGCACGATATCGCGCGGCGGGGCAGTGAACTCTCACACACAAGCGGAGGTGCGCTCGGGGGCCTCATGCCATCCGACCTGACGATCATACATTGCGCCCCGATTGCGCTATGAGCTCATCGGTATTGGCTAGAAGTCGCCGCACGGCATTGCGAGCCGCGTTCGGGCGTCCGAGGCGGATGCTTTTCTCGATGTTCTCGTGGAGCTTCAGCGCGTGGACGGAGCTGCTGTCCTCCCGGGTCACCAGCAGGAAAAGGTGGTTGAGTGCAGATTCGATCAGCGCGCCCAGCGGCACCAGGAGATCGTTTCCCGACGCGCGCAGGATTGCAAGGTGGAAGCGTGTGTCGGCCTGGATGCGGGTCTGCAGCGTTGTCGACTGTTGCATGTCTTCCAATGCGGCGCTGATTTCGGTCATCTGCTTTTCGTTCCGGCGGGTGGCGGCGAGCGCCGTCGCCTCCGGCTCCAGGATGTGGCGAAATTCCTGCACGGTCTTGAGGAACTGGAGATGGTCCGGTGAGACCGCATACCAGCTCAGAACGTCGCGATCGAGCAGGTTCCAACGCTCCCTCGGCTCCACCCAGCTGCCGACTTTCGGGCGCGAGGCGAGCAAGCCCTTGGCCATCAATATCTTGATCGCCTCTCTCACCGCAGTGCGACTGACGTTGAAGATTTCCGTCCATTGCGTCTCGTTCGGCAGGATCGTTCCGGGCGGATAGTCGCCACGCACGATACTGAGCCCGATGTCATCGGCAAGCGACATGTGGACGCTGGGTCCCGACATACGCGGCGCATCGAGGCGTCGGCTCGCACGCTTCGCCTCTGCCGTGGTCGAACCGGCGGAGACTTTTTCTGATTGTCGTTCAGCCATTTTCGTCTTTTCTCGCGTCTGTAACGCTCAGCCGCGCAGAGCGTCACCCGACGTCAACATATTTCCGCCAGCTGTGTTGCGGCTCAAAGTCGAGCATCGCGCGGGCTTTGCGGTTTGATAAGAGCGTCTCGTATTCGCCGATCTGCCCCTTGACAGGAACGCCTTGGTAGAACCGGTCGATCAGTTCGCGGGTTGGAATGTCGGAGGACGTATCGTCGCTTGCTGCGTTGAAGACCTGGAACCCAAGACCGTCCGTCTCCACGGCCCTCAGTGTGATCTGGCCGAGGTCGCGCGCATCGACATAGCTCCAGGCAATGCGCTTGCGAAAGCCCGGATCGGCAAACCAGCCGGGGAAGAGATGGTATTCGTTGGGCTCGATCACATTGCCAATGCGCAGGGCATAGATGTCGGCGCCGCTTCTGAGTGCAAAGGCGCGCGCGGTCTTTTCATTGACGACTTTGGAGAGTGCGTAGCTATCCATCGGGTCGACGTCATAGTCCTCGTCGAGCGGGAAATAGCGTGGGTTTCGCGGCTCGTTGGCGAAGACGAGGCCGTAGGTCGTCTCACTCGATGCGATGACGATCTTGCGGATGCCAAGCTTCACCGCCGCCTCGATGACATTGTAGGTGCCGATCGCATTGACGCGAAAGAGCTCGTTGTCGGGGGCGATCAGGATGCGCGGGATCGCGGCAAAGTGGACAACGGCATCGATCGGCTGCGGCGCGAGCGAAGGGTCGAATTCGTGCAGGCCCGTGTAGCTTGACAGTGCATTGAACACTTGGCCGCTGTCCGTGATGTCGGTGATCAGCGTGCGCACTTTCGGGTTGTCGAGGGGCTTCGTGTCGAGGTTGAGCACCTGGTGGCCCTGTTCGACGAGGTATTGCACGACATGGCGGCCGGCCTTGCCGCTCCCTCCGGTGAAGATGATCCGCTTGGTCATTGTGTTCTCCATGTCCTGCAAGATTGGGGGATGATCCCTATCGATGATAGTTCGTAAGGGAGATCTTCCAAGCGGGGTCGTTGCAGGTTGCCGCGGCCAGCCGGCAAGAGTGCGCGCTGACCCCGGTTGTCGCGGATAGGGCGAAGGCCGGGACGCTCGGTAAAGGGCGCCCCGGCGGCGGTTTTACTTCTGAATGCAGGTATCCGCCGTGTCCTTGGTGCATTCGTCGAGACCCGTGAATACCGGATCCTCCACCGGCTTGCCGGCGATCAGGTCCAGCATGACCGACGGCGCCTTGTAGCCCATTTCGAACGGGCGCTGGCCGACGAGCGCAGTTACGAGACCTTCCTTGGCAATCGCCACCTCGTCGCCGATCGTGTCCGCCGCGCCGATGACGAATTCATTTTTCGCGATCTTGTCCGCCATCGGCTTGAACAGGTCGCGATAGGGTTGCGGCGCGCCGAAAAGCGGCCAACCGCCCATGATGCCGAAGGCGTCGAGGTCGGGATTGGCAGCGAGGATATCCGTCATCGCCTGTACGCCCTTGGCGCCGTCGTCATTGGTAAAGACCGGGCAACCTGCGACCTCCGTCCACCCGCCTTCACCCTTCAGTTCGGCAAGCCCGTCTTTCCCGGTGAGCACGTCACGCATGCCCTGGGCCCGCCGCAGGATGTTGTCGGCACCAGGGTTGCCCTCGATCGTGCAGATCTTGCCACCGTTCGGCTTGGCCTTCTTGATGTAATCGGCGATCCGCGCCCCCATCGTGTAGTTGTCGGTGCCGAGATAGGTCTTGCGCAGACCCGCGTCTTCCTTGGCGAGATCGGCGTCGAGCGTCATGACCGGAACCGTCGGATTGGCGGTTTTCAGTGTCTGGGCAATCAGCTTGGCGTTGGATGGCGAAATGGCGATCGCAGCCGTGCTGGGCTTGCCGAGCATGTCCTGGACGATCTGCGCCTCGCCGGCTTCGTCGGAGGTCGACGCCGGGCCGGTATAGAAGCACTCATATTCCGAGCTTGTGTTTTCCTTGTTCCACTTCTGGCATCCCTGGTTGATTGCCTCGAAGAACGGATTGTCGAGGCCTTTGACGACAATGACGAGCTGCTTCTTCGTCTGGGCGCCGGCGGAGCCGGCGGCCAGCGCGAGCGCTGCAACTGCAAGCACCAATGCTTTCCTCATTCTATCCTCCCGTTGAACAAGCGGACACTATCTGTCCGCGGCACAAATCAACCCGGATACCAGACGATGCGAGGGTCGCTTGACGAACGCTCGTATTGCCAGGCCTGGTCGATAAGCTTTTTAAGATCGTATTCCGGCTGCCAGCCCAGCAGGTACTTCGCCTTGCTGTTGTCCAACCAGTTCGAGTGGAAGTGGCTTGGAACGTCGACGGACGGCAGACCGCGCGTGCGCCTGAGGTAGCTTGCGACCTCGCCGTAGTCGACCGGGCGATCCATGGCGACGTTGAAGCGCTGGCGTTCTGCGCGCGGATTGTCGATCGTGTTGAGTATTGCCGAGACGAGGTCGCTGACGTGAACGAAGTTGCGCTTGAGCGGCCTTCCGTCGGCATCGCGCAGCAACGGAACCGTTCCGGCCTCTGCGTAGCGCCTGGCTTCGTCGGGCGCAAAAAGCGTTTTCCAGTCGGGTCCACCGAACACGTCGTCACCGAAGGAAAGCGAATATTTGAAGTCGTCCTTCTCCATGATCCACGGCGCCCGGAGGCAACAGACGTTCAACCCGTATTGGATCGCGTACTGCTCGACGACCACTTCCTCGAGCACTTTCGAGAGCGCGTAGCAGCCGGGATAGGCGCGGTGCGGTGTCGACTCCGTTATCGGTCCGTCATGAGAATAGAAGAAATGCCCGACCGCGGCGTCGCCGCCGATCAGGATGAACTGCCGTGCCGTGGGGCTCGTTCTGAACGCTTCGAGCAGCCAGAAGAGGCCCTTGACTGTCACGTCCATGACGTCGGCCGGTGTTTCCTTGCAAGTCGCCAGATGCACGACGTGGCTGACACCGGCAATCGCGTCTTCCGCGACCGCACGATCGGCGATAGAGCCGCGGATGATATCAAGCCGCTCGGCTGGATCGAGCACACGGTTATGGCAGAGCGCGCGAACGCGCGCTTGCGAAAAACGTGGCCGATCAAGCAGCGTTGCTATGAGGTGCCGCCCGACCTTGCCAGTTGCCCCGGTGACAAGGATAAGCATGCTTATCTCCCAAGAATTAGCTAATATATGATCGCTTCGCCTCAATGTCTATTTGTCATACAAAACAGGTTTATCGGGTGAGAGATCATTGACGCGTTCATGACGATTTGCGTAAATAAGCAGTCGCTGGCTCGCGAGGGGGCGGACATGCGGCGAGGCGTCCTGGCGGATTGGCGCGTGTTGGCGAGTCTGGAAGGCTGATCGTGCTGCTAGAGCTCAGCAATATTTCCAAGCATTTCGGGGCCATACAGGCAGTGAATGACATTTCGCTGTCGTTAGAGGCCGGTCAGGTTGTCGGCCTGATGGGCGACAACGGCGCCGGCAAATCGACGCTTGTCAAAATGATCGCAGGCAATTTCCGTCCGAGCCACGGAACCATTCGCCTTAACGGCAGCGATATCGTGCTGCATCGCCCCATCGAGGCAAGGCAGTTCGGCATCGAGATTGTTCACCAGGATCTGGCCCTTTGTGACAACCTCTCCGCGGCCGCGAATGTCTTCCTCGGCCGCGAACTGAGGCGCGGTATCGGCCCCCTGCGCGTGCTAGACTACAAGGCTATGTACCGCCGCGCCGGGGAGATCTTCAAAGAACTCCGCTCGGAGACCAGGCCACGCGACCTCGTGCGGCAGATGTCGGGTGGCCAACGGCAAGCGGTGGCGATTGCGCGTACGATGATCTCGCAGGCGAAGATCGTCTTGATGGACGAGCCGACGGCGGCAATTTCCGTGCGCCAGGTGGCCGAAGTGCTGCATCTGATCCGGCAGTTGCGCGATCGCGGCATCCTGGTTGTGCTCATCAGCCATCGTATGCCCGATGTCTTCGATGTCGCCGATCGCGTCGTCGTCATGCGCCGGGGCCGCAAGGTGGCGGACAAGCCGATCTCGGAGACCTCGCCGGAGGAGGTGACGGGGCTGATTACTGGCGCCATCGAGGTTGGATGAGGGACAAGCGAGCTCGATCTTCTGCACCGGAGGAATGGGAGGAACGATGGCAACGACGCTGGACCAGACGATCGAGCGCAGGCAGCGCACGCTCGGAGGAACGATCCTCGGCAACCAGACCTTCTGGGTTCTGATCGCTGTCATCCTTGCCTGCATCTTTCTGTCCTTTGCCACCGACAGCTTCGCGACCGCAAAGAATCTTTACAACATCACCCGCAACGTCACCTTCGTCGCAATCATCGCCCTCGGCATGACGCTCGTCATCATCACCGGCGGGATCGACCTCTCGGTGGGCTCGGTGCTGTGCCTGTGCAGCATGGTGCTCGCCGTCACGATGCACGCGGGATACAGCATCGAGACAGGTATTGCCGTCTCGATCGCGACTGCGTTGGTGATCGGTGCGTTCAATGGCATCCTCATTGCCTATCTCGGCTTTCCGCCCTTTGTCGTGACCCTCGGCATGCTCTCGATTGCCCGAAGCCTGGCCATGGTCGCGTCCAACAATACGGTGGTTTTCGAGTTCGGCCCGGACCACGACAAGCTGCTGTCGCTCGGCGGCGGATCCGTCTTCGGTATCGCCAACCCGGTGATCTACATGATCATGTTGGCACTGCTCACCGGTTTCGTGCTGCGCTGGACCCGGATTGGCCGCTACATTTACGCCATCGGCGGCAACGAGAAGGCGGCCACGGCCACGGGCCTCCCCGTGCGGCCGATCAAGGTCTGCGTCTACATGATCTCGGCGCTCTCGGCCGGCGTCGCCGGCATCATCCAAACCGGCTGGCTCGGTGCGGTGACGACCAATATCGGCGCCGGCATGGAACTGCAGGTTATCGCCGCGGCCGTGATCGGGGGCGCGAATCTCGCTGGCGGCGTCGGCACTGCCTTCGGCGCGCTCGTCGGCGCAGCACTGATCGAGGTGATCCGCAATAGCCTCGGGCTTCTCGGCATCAACGCCTTCTGGCAGGGTACGTTCATCGGCAGCGCGACTATCCTCGCAGTTCTTTTCGATCGTATCCGCAATTTCCGCCAGAGCGAGTAGCATTCAGTCTTCCTCTACACTGGTGCGTGAATTCTCACGAGGACTGCAGAAGGGGATGGGATTGCGACGCAAGCCAGCCGTTACGCGGTGAGTGGTGTCCCGCCGAAGCATCCCAGTTCTTCAATGAATCTACTGACATTGCTCGCTTTAAAGCCGGCGACGGGGCCGCAAGTTTGTTTGCGGGCTCATGAAATCATCTGTTCCGGAATGTGCGCAGACTGCCAAGAAGGGAGCCACCCTGAGGGTCGCGCACTGGCAAGTCGCCCATACGAAGCCGGTTTGGGCTCCGCGCGGCCTCATTCGATTATGTTGCCGACAATATTCTTGTGAAAAATCCTTCCCTCAGGCACAATTTATGAACGCAACCGAAGTGCGGCGCTATCTGAATTCCGGCCGTCACGCGCCGCGGAACGGTTCGCGCGGGAGAGGCTGCGTCAATGGGCCAGGGGTTCTTCCTTCTGTTTGCTGCGGGGGCCGTGATCACCGCCCTGACAGTCGTCCTGGCGCGCAACCCTGTTCACAGCGCATTGGCGCTGATGGCATGTTTCCTGCAGATTTCGGCAATCTTCGTCCTGCTCGAGGCGCCGCTGCTCGCGGTCGTGCAGATCTTCGTCTATGTCGGCGCCATCATGGTCCTCTTCCTGTTCGTGATCATGATGATCGACGTGCGCGAGGCGGTGCTGCAGCGGTTTATGCCGGGGCGAAATCTGCCTGCTTTGACCCTGCTCGTCCTGCTTGGGGTCGAGATGCTGGCACTGGTGCTCTGGAGCGGCCGCTTCTCGGCGGTTGAGCCGATAGCACGGCGCGCCGGTGATCAAGTCAGGCAGCTCAGCACGACACTTTTCGCCGACTATCTCCTGCCGTTTGAAGTCGCTTCGATCATCCTTCTCGCGGCACTTGTCGGCGCCATTGTGCTGGCACGAAAGGAGTCCGGGTGATGGTTCCGCTCTGGTGGTACATTTCACTCGCAGTGGTCCTGTTCGTGATCGGAGCCGCGGGTGTGCTGCTCAGGCGCAATATCCTGGTCGTGCTGATGTCGCTCGAACTGCTGCTCAACTCGGTCAACATCAATTTCATCGCGTTCGGACGTTACTACGATGATTTTCGCGGGCAGATCTTCGCGATCTTCGTCATCGCCATCACCGCGGCGGAGGTTGCCGTCGCCCTCGGCATTCTGGTCGCCCTCGTGAGGAACAAGTCCACCCTCAAGATCGACGACGTGACGGCGATGAAAGGATAGCGGCTTGGAACCGGTGCTATCAGTCCGGCCGCTACTTGCCGTCGCCATCGCCGGGCTGGCGGCAGTTGCAGTTCTCCTCCTGAACAAGCACGAGAAAATCCGGGATGCCGTCTCGCCTCTGGCTGCGGTCGCCATGTTCGCGATCGTCATCTCGATGGCGCCCATCGTGCTGGCGGGCGGCACCGTCGAACTGCGCCTGTTCGAGATCCTGCCGGGGATCGACTTCGTTTTCCGGGTCGACGCGCTCGGCATGGTGTTTGCCACCGTCTCGTCGCTGTTGTGGATCGTCGCAGCGGTCTATTCGATCGGCTACATGCGGCACCTGAACGAGCACGCGCAGACCCGCTTCTTCGCCTGCTTTGCCACTAGTCTCGCCGCCGCCGTCGGTGGTGCTTTTGCTGCCAATCTGTTCACGCTGGTGATCTTCTACGAGGTGCTGAGCCTCGTGACCTATCCGCTCGTCTACCACCATGAGGACGAAGAGGCCTGGGCGGGCAGCCGCAAGTACCTCGTCTACCTGATGGGCGCGTCGAAAAGCGTGCTTCTCGCCGCACTGGCGCTGACCTATCAAATTGCCGGGTCCCTCGACTTTGTACCCGGAGGGTTGCTGGCGAGGGTCGATGCCTCGGCGCCGCTGCTGACGGTTATCTATTTCTGCTACCTGTTCGGCTTCGCCAAGGCCGCAGTGATGCCGATGCATGCCTGGCTGCCTGCTGCAATGGTTGCACCGACGCCGGTCAGCGCGCTCTTGCATGCCGTGGCGGTGGTCAAGATGGGCGTATTCTGCGTGTTGCGGGTGGTGTTCCATGTCTTCGGCGTGGAACTGGTGGGCAGGCTGGGTCTCGGCATTGCGACGGCCTACCTCGTCTCCTTCACCATCCTGATGGCGTCGATCTATGCCCTGACCCGGGACGACCTCAAGGCGCGGCTCGCCTATTCGACGGTCAGCCAGCTCTCCTACGTGGTGCTGGGCGCGGTGCTTTTGTCTCCCGTGGCGATGATTGGCGGCATCCTTCATATCGCAGTGCACGCCTTCTCCAAGATCACGCTGTTCTTCTGCGCCGGGTCGATCTACTGCGCCTCGGGAAAACGAAACATCAGCGACATGGCCGGCATCGGCCGCCGGCTGCCCTGGACGATGGGGGCATTCTTCGTCGCTTCACTCAGCATGATCGGCGTGCCGCCAACCGCCGGTTTCATCAGCAAGTGGTATCTGACGCTCGGCTCGGTCGAAGCAGGCGAGATGGCGTTCCTGGCCGTCCTCTTGGCGAGCTCGGTCCTCAACGCCGCCTACTTCCTGCCCGTCAGCTATATCGCCTTTTTCAAAGCGGAGGCGCCGGGAGCGGCGGAACCTGTCCGTGAAATTCCGCTGGTGACGATCCCACTGGTCGCCACCGCTGCCTTGTCGGTGTTGATGGGCATCTTCCCCGGTTATTTCCTCGCCTTGGCGGAAGGAGTGGTCAGATGATCAAGCGGCTCGTCGATTTCTTTGGTGACGAGGGCTATGCGCGGTCGCGCCGACGGTTGTTCTATATCGTGCTCGCTCTCATCGTCGTCGCCGATTTTCTGGTTCCGCGCGAACACGCCGAATATCTCTGGGACCGTTTGCCTGGCTGGTCTGCCGTCTATGGCTTCGGCTCCTGCCTGCTGCTCATCTTCGTTTCCAAGTTCCTCGGCCATCAGGGCGGGCTCATGCGGCGCGAGGACTATTATGATTGAGTTCGTCCATCCCGCCCTTCTGTTCATTCTCGGTGCCGTGCCGATCCCGTTCCTGAAGGGATCGATCCGCAAGACCTACCTGGTGCTAATCCCGGCTCTGGCGATCGCCGCGGTCCTCGCGATGGAGCCGGGCAGCTATGGCGCGGGGCGCTTCATCGGACAGGAAATCCTGTTTGCAAAGGTTGACAAGCTCAGCATCGTTTTCGCCACCGTTTTCACCATCATGGCGCTGATCGGCATGGTCTACGCGCTGCATCTGTCGCAAGCTGGCCAGCACGTGGCTGCCTTCGTCTATGTCGGCAGCGCGCTCGGTGTTGTCTTCGCCGGCGACTACCTCACCCTTTACCTCTTCTGGGAGGGCATGGCGTTTGCGTCGGCCTATCTGGTCTTCGCGCAAGGGGGTGAACGGGCAATCCGTGCCGCGTTCCGCTATCTGATGGTGCATCTCACGGGTGGCGTCGCTCTGCTCGGCGGTATCGTGCTTCACGGGCTCGCGGCCGGCTCGCTGCTCTTCGGCCCGATCGGGGGCGGCGCTCTCGCGGGAACAATGGATACGGGCGGCTATCTGATCCTGGCAGGGTTCCTGCTCAATGCCGCGGTGCCGCCGCTCAATGCCTGGCTGACTGATGCCTACCCCGAGGCGACCGTCACGGGGGCGGTGTTCATGAGCGCCTTCACCACCAAGACGGCCGTCTACGTGCTGGCGCGCGCATTTCCTGGAACCGAGCTTCTCGTCTGGCTCGGCGCTGTGATGGCGCTCTACGGCGTCATCTACGCGGTGCTTGAGAACGACTGTCGGCGGCTGCTTGCCTATCACATCGTCAGCCAGGTGGGTTACATGGTGGCGGGTATCGGCATCGGCACCGAGATGGCCGTGAACGGAGCCACCAGCCACGCGTTTGCCCATATCCTCTACAAGGCGCTTCTCTTCATGGGCGCGGGGGCGGTGATTGAGGTCACCGGGCGGCGTAAGCTCACCGAGTTGGGCGGCCTCTATAAAACCATGCCGCTGACGGTTGCCCTCTACATGGTCGGCGCTTTCGCGATCTCGGCCTTTCCGTTCTTCTCGGGTTTCGTCACCAAGTCGATGGTGATAGCCGCCGCCGGGCAGGACCACCGGGCGCTCGTGGTTCTGGCGCTCACGATGGCATCGTCAGGGACGTTCCTGCACACCGGACTCAAGCTGCCCTACTACATGTTTTTCGGCACGGACCGAAAGCTGGAGGCGCGGGAGCCGCCCCGCAACATGCTGGTTGCCATGGGGATAGCGGCGGTGTTTTGCATCGTGATCGGCGTGTTCCCGGAACCGCTTTACGCGCTGCTTCCCTATCCGGTCGCTTTTGAGCCCTATACGGGCGTCCATGTCACCGAGAGCCTGGGCTTGCTGATGTTTACCGCGCTGGGCTTCGTCCTGTTCTTGAAAGCGCTCGATCCGGAAAACACAATCAGCATCGACACGGACTGGTTCTACCGCAAGGGTGCGCGTGCCTTCCTGTGGCTCGCAGAGAAGCCGCTGGCGCGCTATGAAAAGGCGGTGAGCAACGTGTCCGACACCTTAGCGCTGCCGCTTCTGCACGGGACGGCGCGCGCCGGGCTGCGGGTCGACCTCAACGGCGTCGATGCCGCCGTGAATGGCTTCGCGCGTGCCATCCTTGTTGGCGGCGGTGCGCTGCGGCGTCTGCAGACCGGTGTCGTCACTCACTACGCGCTGGCGATGATCGCCGGTGTGATCGCGGCGATCGCCGTTTTTGCCGTCGTGTGGCAGTAGAGGAGGAGTGATGGCGTTCCCGCTGCTCAGCCTCATCGTCTTCGTACCTGCCGCCGGGGCAGCGGTCGTGATGTTCTTGCGCAGCGACGATCTCGTGCGGTGGGTGGCGCTCGGCTTCACCGTGCTCGACTTAACGCTCGCCATCGCGATGCTCGCCGGTTTTGACACCGGGACCTCCGAGATGCAGTTCGTCGAGAAGCGCCCGTGGGTGCCGGCGCTCGGCATTACCTTTGCGCTCGGTGTCGACGGAATCAGTGCGCTCTTCGTGTTCCTGACTGCGCTGTTGGGCTGGATCTCGGTGCTCGCCTCATGGATCGCCATCGACCGCAAAGTGAAGCAGTTCATGGTCAGCCTGCTCACCATGCAGGCCCTGATGTTGGGTGTGTTCTCGGCGCTCGACCTGTTTCTGTTCTATGTCTGCTGGGAGGCGATGTTGATCCCGATGTATCTGATCATCGGTATCTGGGGCGGCGACGGCCGGGTCTATGCGGCGTTCAAGTTCTTCCTCTACACCCTGGCGGGCAGCCTCCTGTTCCTGATCGGCATCATCGTGCTGTATTTCGAGGGCGGCAGGACCTTCGACATCCTTGCTTTGATGGAACTCGATCTGCCGTTCGAGGTTCAGTCCTGGCTGTTCTTTGCCTTCCTTGTCGCATTCGCGGTCAAGGTGCCGATGGTCCCGCTCCATACCTGGCTGCCGGACGCCCATGTGCAGGCTCCAACGGCAGGCAGCATCATCCTTGCCGGCGTGCTCCTGAAGATGGGCGCCTACGGGTTCCTGAGGTTCTCGCTGCCGATGCTGCCGGAGGCCTCGGTCCATTATTCGACCCTGATGATGGCGCTTTCGGCGCTCGCGATCGTCTATGGCGGCCTGCTGGCGCTGGCGCAGGACGACCTGAAGAAGCTCGTCGCCTATTCCAGCATCAGCCATATGGGATTCGTGACGCTTGGGATTTTTGCCCTCAACCCGCTCGGGCTCCAGGGCAGCATCCTGCAGATGTTCAATCATGGCGTGACGACCGGCGCCCTGTTTCTGTTCGTCGGCCTGATCTACGAGCGCACCCACACCCGCAGCATCGCCGACTATGGCGGCTTGATGAAGGTCGCGCCTGTCTACACCGGGTTTCTGGCGCTGTTCGTGCTGTCCTCGATGGCGCTACCGGGAACGAACGCGTTCGTGGGTGAGTTGCTGGTGCTGTCGGGCGGGTTTGCGGCCAACCTTGCCCTCGGCGCGGTCGCGGTTTTGGGCGCATTGCTGGGCGCAGCCTATCTGCTCGGCATGTACCGGAAGGTCGCGCTTGGTCCGGCGAGCGTCGGTGCGCGCTTCAAGGTCCGCGATGTCAACGGCCGCGAGATGGTGGCGATCCTGCCGCTCGCCGTCTTCGTGTTTTGGGTCGGGCTCTACCCAAAACCCTTTCTCGCCATCATCGATAGCTCGGTCACGCATCTCTTGCAGCAGGTCTACGACAAGGGGAACGGCCCATGACAGCCGTAGCGCTCCTTCCGTCGATCCTCGCGAGCCTGCCCGAAATCATCGTGGTTACGGGGGCCTGCATCCTGCTGATCGCCGGACAGTTCGTACCGAAGGGGAGGGACGCGGTCCTTGTCTGGTCCTCGGTCGCAATCGTGCTGCTTGCCGCCCTGGGGACATTCACACTGTCGGGTGGGGCGCAGCCGGCCTATGCGGGCATGTTCGTCGCCGACCCGTTCTCTGTCTTCTTCAAGTCCGTGTTCTACCTGGCGATCGTCCTGACGTTCCTGCTCTCGCGAAACTATGCCGACATCGAAGGGATTGGCGGCAGTGAATATTACGTCCTGCTGCTCCTTGCGCTTTCCGGCATGATGATCATGGCCTCGGCGACCGATCTCCTGTCGATCTATGTCGGTCTCGAACTGATGGTGCTCTGCACCTACGTGCTGACCGGCTTCCTGCGGCGTGAGCAACGGTCAAACGAGGCGGCGCTGAAATATGTGATCCTCGGCGCAGTCTCGACCGGGATATTCCTTTATGGCGTCTCGCTGGTCTACGGCCTCACCGGCACGACCCAACTGGACCGGATGGCGGCGGCAGTCACCGGTGATCCGCTCGATCCGGGCTTGCTTTTGGCGGTGGTCTTCATTGTCGCCGGACTGGTCTTCAAGATTGGCGCGGTGCCGTTCCACATGTGGGTGCCGGATGTCTACGAGGGTGCACCGACGACGATTACCGCCTTCATGTCCGTCGGGCCGAAGGCGGCGGGCTTCGCGGTGATCCTCAGGGTGTTTCTCAACCCGCTGGTCGCCGGCTCCAACGTCTGGATCATATTGGCCGTCATCGCGGTGGTGACGATGGCGCTCGGCAGTTTCGTGGCGCTGGTGCAGGACAATTTCAAGCGTCTGCTCGCCTATTCCAGCATCGCCCATGCCGGCTTTGCCATTTTCGGCATTGTGGCCGGCGGTGCCGACGGGGTCGCCAGCGTGATGCTCTACCTCTTGATCTACACCTTCATGAATCTCGGCATCTTCGGCGCCGTCATCATGATGCGAAACGGCAATTTCTCGGGCGAGGTTATCGAGGACTATGCCGGTTTCGCCAAGCTGCATCCGGGGCTGGCTTTACTGATGTTGCTCTATCTGTTCTCGCTCGCGGGTATTCCGCCAACGGCCGGCTTTTTTGCCAAGTTCTACGTGCTGGTCGCGCTCGTCGAGCGTGGTTTTGTCCTGCTCGCCGTGATCGCAGTACTCTTGAGCGCTGTCGCCGCCTATTTCTACATCCGCATCGTCATGGTGATGTTCATGCGCGAGCCGGAACGGGTGTTCGAGCCGGCGCTGACGCCTCTGGTCGGCGCCGCTCTCGCCGTCACTGCCGCCGGCACGGTCGGCATCGGTCTGTTTCCAGCATGGTTTCTGAAGCTCGCTCAGCAGTCGGCCTTCGGCGGCTGAGCGATCGGATTTGCATTGGCCTATGCGACGGAATAAACTAGCGGTTTAGGAAAGGAATGCCCTTAGTCGCTTCCCGGGGCGACCGCGTTACCGGCCCGAAGGAGCCGATCGCGGCTTGAGCAACGTCCCCGATGGGTGACCGGGCTGCGCAATATGTCTGCAGCGGAATTCCTCCCGGTTCTTTTCATGATCGCCGGAATTGTTCTGGTGGTGGGGGCGACGCTTTTTGTTTCCTCGCTCTTGCGGCCGTCCAATCCTTATCTCGAAAAGAACATGCCCTATGAATGCGGCATGGACCCGGCAGGCGAAGCCGCCGGGGGGCGCTTCAGGGTGCAGTTCTTCATCCTCGCGATCCTCCTGGTCGTCTTCGATGTCGAGGCGATGTTTCTCTTTCCCTGGGCGGTCGTCCTCAAAGAGATCGGTATCGTCGGCTATCTTGAGATGTTCGTCTTCATCGTCCTGCTTCTCGTGGGCTTCGCCTACGCCTGGCTGAAGGGAGCGCTGGAATGGGAGGAGTAGGAAACACGATCCAGGACAGCGTGCTGTTCACCACGGCCGAGAGCGTCATCAATTGGAGCCGAAGCTCGGCCTTGTGGCCCGAGACCTTCGGTATCGCCTGTTGTGCCATCGAAATGATCTCGGCCGGTTGCGCGCGCTACGACCTCGACCGGTTCGGTGTGGTGTTCCGCCCTTCGCCGCGGCAGTCCGATGTGATGATCATCGCCGGCACCGTGACCCGGAAGTTCGCGCCCGTCGTTCGCCGGCTTTACGACCAGATGCCGGAACCGCGCTGGGTGATCGCCATGGGTACCTGCGCCATATCGGGCGGCGTCTACAACACCTATGCCGTGGTGCAAGGGTCCGAAACCTTCGTTCCGGTTGACGTGCACGTCCCCGGTTGCCCACCGCGCCCCGAGGCGCTGATGCATGGCTTTCTGCTGCTGCAAGAAAAGATCAAGAGGTCCCGCGCGCTGGCCGGAACGCCTCTCGATCGGGCTGCGGCATCATGAGTGTCGAGCTATCTCTCAATCGCGCTCCGATCCTGGAGCGCTTCGGGGAAACGATCGAGGATCTCGGCACTGCGCATGGCATCGATGTCTTTGTGGTTCCGCCCGAAAAGATCGTCGAGTTCTGCCGGTTCCTGAAAGACGATCCGGAGCTCAGGTTCAATTTCCTTTCCGACATCTGCGGCGTCGACCACTATCCCGAAACGCCGCGCTTCGAGGCGGTCTATCATCTCTATTCGCTGCCCAACCGCTGGCGGGTCCGCATCAAGTGTCGGCTTGGCGACCCGCCCGAGGTCCCATCGGTCACCCCGGTCTGGCGCACCGCCAACTGGCATGAGCGCGAGGCCTGGGACATGTATGGCATCCGGTTCCAGGGGCATCCCGATTTGCGCCGGATCTATATGTGGGAGGGCTTCGAGGGCTTTCCTCAGCGCAAGGATTTCCCGCTCAGGGGTTACAAGGACAAGCTGAACCCGTTTGGTGCCGAAGGCCCGCCGCCGACACAGCCAGACCTCGCCACGCGGGAGATTCCATAGGGAGGGAGGAAAGGTGCGGGCGGATTTCCGCTGGGACCGATCCGAAATCATCATGAACTACGGAGACCGATCGACGCTGGAGAGTTGAGATGACCGAAGTCACCGAGCTCACGAGGCCGGAAGGAGAAGCGCTCAACAGCAAGGAAGTGCTTCTCAATCTCGGGCCCCAGCACCCCAGCACCCATGGGGTCCTCCGGCTCGTCCTCGAACTGGACGGCGAATATGTCAAGCGTGTGGACCCCCACATCGGGTACCTGCATCGCGGCACCGAAAAACTGGCGGAAAGCTTCACCTATACGCAGATCTTCCCGCTGACCGACCGGCTCGACTATCTCTGCCCACCTTCGAACAACCTGGCCTTCGCGCTTGCGGTTGAGAAGCTCCTTGGCATCGAGGCCCCGATCCGGGCGCAATATATCCGCGTGATGATGGCGGAACTCGCGCGCATATCCGGTCATCTGCTGATCACCGGCGCACTGCCGATGGATCTTGGCGCCATGACCGCGCTGCTTTACGTGATGCGCGAACGCGAAATGATCATGGATCTCATGGAAATGATCACCGGTGCGCGTATGCACACTTCCTTCTGCCGGGTTGGTGGCGTGCGCGAGGACCTTCCTGACGAATTCTTCCCGAAGATCCGGGAGTTTTGCGAGATCTTCCCGAACCGGATCCGCGACTATGAGCGGCTGCTCGAAGACAACCGGGTGTTCCTCAAACGCACTCAGGGGATTGGCGTGATCTCTGCCGAAGACGCCATTGATCTGGGCCTCAGCGGTCCGAACCTGCGGGCCTCCGGCGTCGACTGGGACATCCGCCGTGACGAGCCTTACGAGATCTACGACCGGCTCGATTTCAATGTCATCACCCGCACCGAGGGCGATTGTTATGCGCGTTGGCGGTGCCGGGTCGACGAGATGCGCGAAAGCATGCGGATCATCGAACAATGCATCGACCAGATGCCCGAGGGGCCGTTCCAGGTCGACATGCCGACGATCGCCTTCCCCGTCGACAAGGAGCGCGTGCATTGCTCGATGGAGGCGTTGATCCAGCATTTCGACCTGTCGGCCTACGGCTTCAACGTGCCGAAGGGGGAGGTCTATTCGGCAATCGAGGCACCCAAGGGTGAGCTGGGGTTCTACATCATCAGCGACGGGTCGCCGAAACCGTTTCGCATGAAGGTCAGGGCACCCTCGTTCGTCAACCTCCAGGCGGTCTTCGGAGTGACGAACGCTCGCTATCTGGCGGACATGATCGCCGTGCTCGGCAGCCTCGATCCTGTGATGGCGGAGGTGGACAAGTAGCAGGGATTTGGACGTGATGACGTTGCGTGAAAAGATCGAACAGGCGGCGGCGCGGTACCCCGACCAGCGCTCGGCGATCATGCCCGCGCTTCTGATCGCGCAGCGGGAACATGGCCATCTGCCCGGGCCGGTGCTGGAAGAGGTCGCCGACATCCTCGGCGTCGAGCGGATTTGGGTCTACGAGCTGGCGACCTTCTATACGCTTTTCCATACCGAGCCGGTGGGGACGTTCCATCTACAGCTCTGCGACAACGTCTCCTGCATGTTGCGGCGATCCGAGGATCTGCTGACGCATCTGGAGGAGGTCCTTAGGATCAAGAAGGGCGGCACGACCCCCGACGGGCTGTTCACGCTCTCGACCGTCGAATGCCTCGGTGCCTGCGAGATGGCCCCGGTGATGCAGGTCGGCGACGACTATCACGGCAATCTCGACGTCGAGCGGATCGATGCGCTCCTCGCCCGGCTGCGCGCGACGGTGCCTGAGACGACCGGCGCCGATCTTGCTGCCGCCGAACCACCGGGGGAATAGCGCCATGTACGAACCGGTTCTTTTGAAGAACGTGCACGTGCCGGATGGACATCTCCTCTCCACCTATGAGGCCGGCGGTGGCTACCGAGGGCTTGCCAAAGCCCTCAAGGAATACACGCCCGACGAGATCATCGAGCTCATAAAAAGATCGAACCTGCGCGGCCGCGGCGGAGCCGGGTTTCCGACCGGCATGAAGTGGAGTTTCGTGCCGAAGCGGGCCGACAAACCGAAATATCTCTGCTGCAACGCAGACGAAGGGGAGCCCGGCACCTTCAAGGACCGTATCGTCATGGAGCGCGACCCGCACCAGCTGATCGAGGGCATGGCGATCAGTGCCTACGCGATCGGGGCTGAGGTCGCCTATGTCTATATTCGCGGAGAGTATGTGCTGGCGATCCGACGGCTGGAACAGGCGATCGCGGAGGCCAAGGCCAAAGGGCATCTCGGAACCCGGATACTGGGCTCGGATTTCAATTTCGTCGTCCACGTCCATTGCGGCGCCGGCGCTTATATCTGTGGCGAGGAGACCGCGATGCTCGACTCGCTGGAGGGCAAGAGGGCGCAGCCGCGCCTGAAGCCGCCTTTCCCGGCGGTTGCCGGGCTCTATGCCAGCCCGACTGTCATCAACAATGTCGAGACGCTGGTCTGCGTGCCGCATATCGTGGCTCGGGGCGCCGATTGGTTCCGCAGCATCGGACCGGAGAAGAGCCCCGGACCGAAGCTCTATTGCGTCAGCGGGCAGGTGCGCAAACCCGGGCTTTACGAACTGCCGATGGGAATTCCGCTTCGCGAACTCATCGAGGACCATGCCGGCGGGCCGCCGGCCGGTCGCAAGATCAAGGCGGTGATCCCAGGTGGTGTTTCCGCGCCGGTGATCCCTGAGCCGGGCCTGGACATCGGAATGGACTTTGACTCGCTTGCTGCCGCCGGCACGATGCTGGGCTCGGCCGGGGTGATCGTCGTCGACGACACGACCTGCATGGTCAAGGTCGCCACCCGCATCATCGAGTTCTTTCACCACGAGTCCTGTGGCAAGTGCACACCCTGCCGCGAGGGGCTGAACTGGGTGGTGAAAGTGCTGCGCCGGATCGAAGCGGGCGAGGGCGCCCCCGGCGACATGGAGCAGCTGGATATGCTCTGCAAAGGCATTTTCGGCAATACGTTTTGTGCTTTGGGTGACGGCGCGGCGATGGGATTGCGGGCCTCGCTGGCGCATTTCCGCGAGGAGTTCATCGCCCATATCGAGGAGCGGAAGTGTCCGTTCCACTGAGGAGCGCTCTAGCGCGGGCGAGTAGGCCATGGTTAGCGTTACGATCAATGGGCAAACACTGGAAGTCGAGGCCGGCTCGACTGTGTTGCAGGCCGCCCAGCGATTGGGCATCGAAATTCCGACCTTCTGCTACCTGAAGCGCCTGCCGCCGCTTGCCTCCTGCCGCATGTGTCTCATCGAGATCGAGGGGCTGCGGCGGCTACAGCCGTCCTGCGCCACGGCCGTCACTGAAGGCATGGTCGTGCGAACGGACACGCCGCTGATTGATGAAACGCGTTCTTCCATGCTGGACATGCTGCTCGCCAACCACCCGCTCGACTGTCCGATCTGCGACAAGGGTGGCGAATGTGAGCTTCAGGACATGGTGATGGCCTATGGTCCGGGGAGAAGCCGCTTTCATGATCCC
Organism: Ensifer sp. Root278; assembly: GCF_001429285.1. Lineage (GTDB taxonomy): Bacteria > Pseudomonadota > Alphaproteobacteria > Rhizobiales > Rhizobiaceae > Ensifer. Next base: position 326,086 of record NZ_LMJJ01000003.1, on the reverse strand, counting down.
AAGCGCGTCTTCCATTCTCGCGATATTCGCCTCAGCCCCGTCGTCATCATGAACGTCAACCGCTGTATCCAGTGCCAGCGCTGCGTGCGGATGTGTGAGGAGGTTGTCGGCGCGGTCGCCCTCGGCACCGTCGAGAAGGGCATGGATACGGCCGTCACCGGCTTCGAGGGCAGTCTCGCCAGTTGCGACCAATGCGGCAACTGCATCGAAGTCTGCCCGGTCGGCGCGCTGATGAGCTTTCCCTATCGCTACAAGGCGCGGCCCTGGGATCTCGCCGAGGTCGACACGGTCTGCCCGCATTGCGGCACCGGATGTCAGCTGACGGTCGGCGCGCGCAAGGGCGAGTTCATGCGGGTTCGCTCCAAGGAGGAGCACGGCGTCAACCGCGAAACGCTATGCGCACGCGGCCGGTTCGGCCTTGACTTCATCGAAGGCCACGACCGGATCAAACGACCGATGATCCGCCGCGATGGCGCGCTGGTTCCGATTTCATGGGACGAAGCAGGAGACTATCTGCGCCGGCGGCTGGCGGCGGTCGAAAGCAAGGCTTCTGGCGGAGTTGTCTCGCCGCGCCTGCCCAATGAGGTGCTCTATCAGTTCCAGAAGCTCATGCGCACGGTTTTCTGGACCAACAACATCGACTGCTCGTCGCGCTGGTCTACGCCCTTCGATGCACTCGCCCCTCTGATGGCGAGCTACACGCGCGCGCCGCTGCAGGAGGTGATCGGCGTCGACCGCGTGCTTGTCATCGGTGGCAACGTGACCGAGGAAAACCCGGTTACGGAATATCTGCTGCGGGATGCCGCCCGGCGACGCGGCGCCGGATTGCTCATGCTCACGACGCGGCCGTCCCGTCTCGACGCCGATGCGGAGGTTGTGGTTCGTGTACCGCCCGGCGGAGAGGCCACGAGCCTTGCGGCCGTTGTCGCCGCGCTTGCAGCGGCAGCCGGCGACAAACTGTCGGGTGACGCTCTTGCAGAGGTCGGATCGGCAACCGGCAGGCCGGCAGCCAGCAATGGCAGCGACGGACCGGATCGTCTGGCCGCCGCGCTCAACAAAGACGGCACCGTCACCGTGCTCGTCGGTGTCGACCTCCTGAGATCGTCCGAAGCGCGGGTGGTGTTGCACCAGCTCAACAACCTCCTGCAACTGCTCCGCCTCCTCGGCAAGACCCCAGCATTGCAGATCCTTTTCGACCGCGCCAACCAGATGGGCGCGTGGGATATGGGGGCTTTGGCGGGCGCCTTCCCGGGCCTGCAGGCGGTCGCCGACGATACGGTGCGCAGCGCTCTTGCCCGGAACTGGGGCACCGAAATCCCTCACGAGCCGGGTTCTGATCTCGACGCGATGCTGGATCTGTGCGTCGCTGGGCAGATGGGCGCCCTCTACCTTGTCGGAACCGACCCGCTGATCGCCTATCCGGACAGGGAGTTCGTGGCACGGGCCCTTGGGGCTGCTGATCTGCTGATCGTGCAGGACAGTTTCCTTACGGAGACGGCCGCACTGGCCGAGGTCGTTTTGCCAGCGGCGGGCTACGGTGAAGAGCACGGCAGCTTTACCAACAACGAGGGTCGCATCCAGCAGGTCCGCAAGTTCCGGGAACCGGTCTTCGAGGCGCGGGGCAATCTCGCTATCTTCGATTTTGTCGCAGCACTGCGCGGCCAAACATTGCAGCATTCGACACACGTCGAGATTTTCGATGAGATCGCCCGGCTGCTTCCGGCCTATCAGGCGTTGACTTGGGCCGGGCTTGGCGCCGACGGTGCCTTCACCAAGGCGAGCCCGACGCCACCCTTGGGCGCCTTCTATGCACCGCCGGCTGTTTCCCGGGCGAGCGACGGGCTCATGCTCGTCACTGGCAACTGTTTGTTCCACAATGGCTATCTTTCGGAGCGCTCGGAGATTCTGAATACGGTCGCCAACGACCCCTATGTCGCGATGAGCGCTGAGGATGCTGCGCAGCTTGGCCTTGCGGATGGTGATCAGGTTGTCGTTCGTTCAACCCGTGGCGAACTGAGCGCGCAGCTCAAGGTCGAGAAACCGTTTCCCAAGAGTCTCGTCTTTATTCCAGAAAACTATCGGTCTCTTCGCCTCAACAGCTTGATGAGGAGGGGTGAATACCCGTGTCCGGTAGAGGTTCAAAAGGTGCAAGCCGCCCACGAAATCAAGGGCACGAACCGGATCTGGCGTGGAGCGTGAGGTTGGGCGCGAAGCACTGTTCCCTCCATTCTCGCCATTCGGCCGGCACGAAACCTCATCAGTGGTAACCAGCCCCGGCAATGTATTCGTGCAGGTGCCGCTCCGTGCGCTGCGCTTCGTCAAGCCGATGCTTGACCACATCGCCGATGCTGACGACGCCCACAATGGCCTCCTCCTCGATGACCAGCACGTGACGTGTCCGTCTCTGGGTCATGATCGACATCACCAGGGGTAGCCCGTCGACAGCCGAGCAAATCGCCACGTTGCGGTTCATAATATCGGCGACCGGCATCAGCGCCGCCTCGGGCCCGTATTCCGCAAGTGCGTTGCAGCAGTCCCGTTCCGACAGCGTGCCCAGATACCTTCCGGGCGCGTGGCTGACGACCACGAAGCCGATATTGTTGTCACGAAAGAGCCGCAGGATCTCCACCATCGTCTGGTCGGGAGCGACCGCGATCACTCCAGCGCCCTTGTCTTTCACGATTTCACCGACAAGCATCTGAGCCTCCTATCTGCGCGCGCCGGTTTGATCGTTGCTCCTCACGTTCGCCGGATGTTGCGCCACCAGTTATAGCCATGCGGCTCGCTCGTCTCGACCAGCACGTCCTGTTCCGTGTTCAGGCGTGCGGCGACGACGCCACCGCCGGTCATTGCCTTTCCAGGTTTGCCAAGCAGATCGTCACGTCCGATCACCAGGTCACGTGACGAGAAACTCGAGAACTCGTACTGCTGGCCAAGTGCGATGGCGTCCGCAGGGCAGGCGTCCTCGCACAGGCCGCAGAACAGGCACCGGGCCGTGTCGATCTCGAATTTTGCTGGGTGGCGGTTGCCCTTCTCGTCCTCATAAGGAACGACTTCGATGCAATCGCAGGGGCAGATGCGAGCGCAGAGTTCGCACGCGACGCATTTGATTTCGCCCTCTTCGTCCCGTTTCAGGAAGTGATGCCCGCGATAGCGCGAGTAGGGGAGCCATTTCTCCTTGTCCGGATACTGCATGGTCACCGGCTTGGAGAACATATAGCCAAAGGTCAGCGTGAAGGCGCTTAGCAGATCCGCAAAAAGCGCCCAGCCGATCCATGTTCCAGCTCTGTCGACTACGCGTGACATCGTCGCGCCATTCTACAGCGGCGTGCGTTTATTCCGACGCAGGAGGGTCGCTGTAGTCCCTTCGATCGCTGTACGTACCTTCCTCGGATCGACACCCATCCAGGAACGCACGCGGAGGAGCCGCCATGGCCCCTAAGTGAAAGCAATACCAGTGATAATTATGTTCGCCATCGACAAAGGAAGCAAGACCTTCCATCCGATCGCCATCAGTTGGTCATAGCGATAGCGAGGCAAAGTGAAGCGGAACCACATAAAAACATAAATGAAGAATGCCACCTTGAGCGCAAACCAGAGAAGCGGTGGCAGCGGAATCAGAATACCGTTCCAGCCGCCGAAAAACAGGATGACGGAGAGAACCGATACCAAGAGCACGATGACGTATTCGCTGACCATGAAGAGCGCGAAACGGATACCGCTGTACTCGGTGTGGAACCCGGCGCCGAGATCCCCTTCCGCCTCGGCCAGGTCGAAGGGAATGCGCTGCGCTTCGGCCAAGCCCGCGACGAAGAACACGAAGAACCCGATCGGCTGATAGACGATGTTCCAGAGATCGCTCTGGGCGCGCACGATGTCCACGAGGCTCATCGACTGTGCCAGCATGACGACGCCGATGACCGCGAAACCCATGGGGATTTCGTAGCTGATCATCTGCGCGCAGGTCCTGAGACTGCCTAGAACCGCGTATTTGCTGTTGGCGGCCCAGCCGCCGAAGATGACGCCATAGACCTCCAACCCGATCACCGCGAAGACGAAAAGCAGTGCCACGTTCAGGTTGGAAACGTAGAGCGTGATCTCGGCATTGAGCACTGAAACTGTCTCCCCGAAGGGGATCGCGACGAATACGACAAAGGGCGGAGCGAGCGCCAGGATCGGCGCCAGCTTAAACAGAAAGCGGTCAGCCTCTGCAGGGATGTGGTCTTCTTTCGTCAGAAGCTTGATACCGTCCGCCACGGGCTGCAACAACCCGTGCCACCCCACGCGCATGGGACCCATCCGTTGCTGCATATGGCCGGCAATCTTGCGTTCCAGCCAGGTCAGCGGCAAAGGCAAAAGAAGCAGCATTGCGATCAGCAACGCGATCTTGATGGCGATCAGGCCAAGAGCGAAGAGAAGTTCCATGTTCCGCGGCCAACTAGTCAACGGGCTGAAACACGACTGCACTTGGCCGAGCTTACCCGTTGAGCGCTTCGGTACTTCCGATTTCTCGATTCTCTCACGAAACGGCGGCTGTGGACAAGCTACTGCTTCCAGCTCTGTGCTTGACGGCGAATGCCGAGATCATCGCAGGATCCTTGGCCTATGACCAACACCCAGACGAAGCCGGAACCCACCTGTTAAGGGTGAATGGCCTTATTGGCGGCATCGCGGAATGAGACGAGTCTCTTGCGTCCGTCATCCCACAAGACGAGCCTAACGCAGCGCAAGCTTTCCCAAAAAGTGATGCGGCCGATATCCGCGAGTTGGGGGTGGTCGCGCAGAACTTCCGGCAATCTGTAGTAAGGGATCCTGCTCGACAGGTGATGCACGTGATGAATGCCGATATTGCCGGTCAGCCATCTCAGCACCAGCGGCAGGTCATAGTGGGATGCGCCATGGAGGGCTGCCTGGGGAAACTGCCAATCCTCGCCGGCCGACCAGTGCGTCTCCTCAAACTGGTGCTGCACGTAGAAGAGCCAGATGCCGGCGGCGCCGGCCAACAGCACGATCGGCAGGTGGATCACAAGGAAAGGCAGGAGCCCAACCATCCAAGCCACCAAGGCGGCGCACACCAGGATCGCAGCGTTCGTCGCCATGGTGGAGACCCAGGGCAGGGCGCCTCCCTTCATCATCCCGAAAGGCATACGCTGCTTAAGGAGAAAGAGCCAGGCAGGGCCGATGCCGAACATCACAAGCGGGTGCCGGTACAGGCGATAGCCCAGGCGTTTCACGGGTGAAAGTGCACGGTATTCCGAGATCGTGAGCGTGGTGATGTCGCCGGTACCCCGCTCGTCCAGATTGCCAGCCGAGGCGTGATGAGCGGCGTGCGCCCGGCGCCAGTAGTCGTAAGGCGTCAACGTAAGCACACCGATGACACGACCTGTCCAATCGTCGGGGCCGCGACGGGCGAAGAACGAACCGTGGCCGCAATCGTGCTGGATCATGAAAAGGCGCAGGAGGAAGGCTGCGGCGGGAATGATTGCGATCAGCCCGTACCAGAACCCATACGCGAGGGCAAAATAGGCGATGGCCCAGAAGCCGGCGAACGGCACGACTGTGACAAGAAGCTCCAAGGCGCTGCGCCCAATGCGGGGCTGACGGTATTTCGCGAGGATCTTCAACCACGCTCGGGCATCATTTTCCACAAGTGATACCGGTGAGTAGACATGTGTGTTCATCAAAACTGGTCCGTATTTCCTCGCCTCGCAAATAACCTGCCAGGCCTATGGCTTGCGCCGGAGTTTCAAGCGCAATGGTGGAGAGTGTCGGGCCCGACGAGCCATGCGCGCCGCATAACGGCGATCGCGCTCGGCCTCGTCGGTCAAAATGTCGTCATGGGTGCGCTTCTGGTGGCAAGGTGAATGTCGCGGGAGGGTGCCATAGCTTGGCAGCATTGAACCTTCGGGCGCTGCGTGCCGGAACGTATCCTACGAAGTGGATGCGCAATGCAATAGCGTTGACCGCAATTATCTCCTGCAGGGCGGCGTTCGAAAAGCTTGCAAATCCGGGATCGCCACGCACCCCCGCGCGTGCCGGCCGGATCAGGTAGCCAAACGGATGAAAACGGAAGCTCCATAGATGAGCCACCGCCTTAATCAAAGCTGCCCACCGTTCGCCGTCGATAAGCCGATAACCTTGGCGTCATCAGCTGTGGCAGAGGCGGCATGCAAGTCGCCTCTGCTCCACTAGAGCTATTTCTGCTTCTTGCCTACGCTGGGCGCGCTCGTGGCGAACTTGACCTGATTGCCCGGCGCGGCGGCGGCGGCCGGTGCCACGGACTTGTCCTTTTTCGGCTTTCGAACTTCGCGATTGCTTCTTACCTGGCCTTTGGCCATCTGATCCTCCTGGATTTTCGGTTGATTGTGGGTTGCAGTATTTCAATGCTGCGACATGACCGTGCCTTTGTGTCCACTCAGCAAGGACGGAACGTTCCGCCACGAAGGCAGGAAAGCCTGGGGCCTCGTGCTGCCGAACTGAACCGCTTGATACGGAGTGCGGCCGTAGTTTCACCTTTGCATATTTGCTGAAGCCGACCGCGTTCGCGGTATCCAAACCCGCTAACGTTGACGAGATTACGCGCGGTACTGTGAAGGTGAAGCTCGGAAGACACGCGGTCCTCCTTTCGTTGGGGCCAGGACACTAACGCCCCGAAGCAGCAGCGCCCTGAAAATGGCTACTGAAGATGAGAGCATGTGCTATTTGAAGGTCGTACGCAATGGCCCTTGTCCTCTCTTTGAACAGGCGGGTCGGCCCAAGACGCGCCCGCTGACATTGCTCACTTTTTACCATTCGTCTTGGTATTGAGCTCAGCTGAGTTCTTGGGCGAGTCCGATGAGAAGCCCTTCAGGTCCACGGATGTAGCAGAGCCGATACGCATCCTTATACTGGACTACTTCGCCTACCAGCTGCGCGCCGCGCTTGAAGAGCCTTTCAAGCGTCGCGTCGATGTCGTCCACGGCGAACATGACGCGGAGGTAGCCCAGGGCGTTGACCGGGGCGTTCCGGTGATCTGCGACCACAAGTGGCGTGAGGAAGCGGGAGAGCTCGAGCCGGCTGTGGCCGTCCGGTGTGCGCATCATGGCAATCTCGACACGCTGATCACCCAGTCCAGTGACGCGTCCGGCCCATTCTCCTTCGATCGTTGCCTGGCCTTCGAGCTCGAGGCCGAGCTCGCGAAAGAAATCAATCGCCGCTGCCAGGTCTTCGACGACGATTCCTACGTTGTCCATCCGCTTGAGCGCCATGTTTCCAATCTCCAGGGTGGCGTTCCAATCTATAAGGTGTCCCCTCGTCTAACAACGGACGCTTGAGATGCCCTGAACATCGGCAGTCATCCGGGCCCGATCCACGATTGGAGAAAGGCGCCTCTTGGGACGTCAACGAAAGCGGCAACTTTTCTTGTTTTGGGCAGCGAAAGAGAACGTCATTCCTATAATCTATAAAACTTATGTATTTAATGATGTTATGTTGTCCACTGTGCCGGAACTCAGAACCCATGTCCTATCTGCTCAGCCTTCTCGACAAGAGTCCCGTCGATCCCGGAGGCACGCCGACACACGCCCTGCATGCGACGGCCAACCTTGCCGTGAAGGCCGAGGAATGGGGCTACCATCGCTTCTGGGTCGCGGAGCACCATAACATAGCCGGCCTCGCAAGCTCCGCGCCGGAAACCTTGATCGCGTACCTCCTGGCGAAGACGTTGAAGATCCGCATCGGTTCCGGTGGCGTCATGCTGCAGCACTATAGTGCTTACAAGGTCGCCGAGACCTTCAACCTGCTTGCCAGTCTCGCACCATCCCGGGTCGATCTCGGCGTCGGCAAGGCACCTGGTGGTTTTCCGTTCTCCACCAAAGCGTTGCAGGTCGGAGTTGACCCGGCATTGCGGCCGAGTTTCCCGGAGCAATTGAGCGATCTCAACCGTTATTTCCTGGCGGAGGGCGGCGCGGATTCGGAGCTGTTGGCGACGCCGCTGCCGCCCGTCGCACCGGAACGCTTTCTGCTGGGAGCGAGCGTCGACAGCGCGTTGCTGGCTGCCGAAAAAGGCTGGAAGCTTGTCTTTGCCGGCCATCTCAACGGCGATCCGGACAATCTGCAAAGAACCTTCGACGCCTATGATCGCGCAACGAAGGGCGAGCGGCCGCTCCTCGCTCTCGCAGCTTTCGCGGCTGAAAGCGAACAGCGGGCGCGCGAACGCGTTGCCGATCTGAAGATCTTCAAGGTGCTGCTTGCAAACGGCCAGAGCGTCAATGTCGGCAGCGAGGAGCAGGCAGCCGAATACGCCCGCCAGGCCGGCATCACGGACTACCGCGTCGAGAAAAAGACGCCGAGCGTGCTCACCGGCACGCCTCGGCAGGTGCGCCGGGAGCTCGACGACTTGCATCGTCGCTACGGCGTCCAGGAATTCATCATCGATACGCCTTCGGTTGCTGCTTCCGAACGCTTCGCCTCGATCGAACTCATTGCACGAGAACGACTGTCTCTCGCCGCCTAATCATTCCGGGAAGGAACTGTCATGACCAAGAAGAATGTGACTTTCGGTATCATGTTGCAGGGGCCGGGCGGGCACATGAATGCCTGGAAACACCCGAGCGGGCCGGCCGATGCCAGCGTCAATTTCGGCTTCTTCGTCGAAACGGCGCGCAAGGCCGAAGCCGCCGGCATCGCCTTCGCCTTCGTCGCTGACGGCCTCTACATCAACGAGCAGTCGATCCCGCATTTTCTCAATCGCTTTGAACCGCTGACGATCCTATCTGCCCTTGCCGCTTCGACGTCGAAGATCGGTCTCGTTGGCACGGTTTCGACCTCCTACAGCGATCCGTTCACCACTGCCCGCCAGTTCGCTTCACTCGACCTGATCAGTGGTGGCCGCGCCGGCTGGAATGCCGTGACATCGCCGCTTGAAGGTTCCGGCCGCAACTACGGGCGCAAACATCCGGAGCACGAGCTGCGCTACGAGATTGCCGACGAATATCTCGACGCCATCAAGGGGCTCTGGGACAGTTGGGACGACGACGCCTTCGTGCGTGACCGCGCGTCCGGCGTGTATGCCGACAAGTCGAAGCTGCGCCGGCTCAACCACAAGGGACGGTTCTTCCGGATCGAGGGGCCGCTCAATATCGAACGCTCCAGACAGGGACAGCCGGTGGTGTTCCAGGCGGGAGCCTCCGATTCCGGTATTCGGCTTGCCGGCAAGCACGCCGATGCGGTGTTCACCAACGGCGGCCCGATCGAGGATGCGAAAGCGTTCTACAAGCAGGTCAAGCAAAGTGCGGTGGCTCAAGGGCGCCGCGCCGCCGAGATCGGCATCTTCCCCGGCATCGGCCCAATCGTAGGCGCGACTGCCGAGGAAGCCGAGGCGAAGTACCGTGCCATTCGCGATCTGGTGACGATCGAAGAGGCGCTTCTCTATCTCGGCCGCTTCTTCGACCACCACGACTTCAGCGCCTATCCGCTGGACGCGCCGTTCCCCGATATCGGCGACACCGGCAAGAACAGTTTCCGGGCAACGACCGACCGCATCAAGAAGACGGCGCGCGAAACCGGGGCGACCCTGCGCGAGATCGCGCTCGATGTCGCAACGCCAAGGACCGCCTTCATCGGCACGGCCGGGCATATCGCCGACGAGATCATCCGCTGGACCGAAGAGGATGCGGCCGACGGCTTCATTCTCGGCTTCCCGGTGATCGCCGAAGGGCTCGCCGATTTCGCCGAACATGTCCTGCCGCTGCTTGAGCGCCGCGGCTACTTCAAGCGCGAGCTCGAAGGCGAAACGCTGCGCGACCACCTCGGGCTCTCCTACCGCGAGAGCCGCTACGCCGCGCCGGCAGCGGATGTCGAACGAGGAAGGGCCGTCGGGGCCTGATGGCATCGGCGGAGCTGCGCACATGAACCTCATTCTCACCGACACCCAGAGGTCCGCCGCCGTGGAGCGAGGCCTTGCCGCCTTTCTCGATGAGATCGTCGCCATTCGCCACCACCTGCATCAGCATCCGGAGCTAGCCTTTCAGGAGAAGCGGACGAGCGGTCTCGTCGGCGATCTGCTCGCCGCCTGGGGCTATGAGGTGAGCCGCGGCATCGCCGGCACGGGTATCGTCGCAACACTTCGGCGCGGAAGCGGCGAGAAGGTGATCGGCCTTCGCGCCGACATGGATGCGCTGCCGATCGAGGAGGCGACCGGGCTTGCCTATGCCAGCCGCCACAAGGGCGTCATGCACGCCTGCGGTCATGACGGGCACACGGCGATCCTGCTCGCCGCCGCGCACTTTCTGGCGGTCGAGGGCCGTTTCGACGGCACGCTGCGGCTGATCTTCCAGCCCGCCGAGGAAATCGGTGCCGGCGCACGCAAGATGCTGTCGGAGGGCTTGTTCGAGCGCTTCCCCGTGGACGCCGTCTTCGGCCTGCACAATTGGCCGGGCGTGCCCGCCGGACGCTTCGGCTTCGTCGCCGGTCCAGCCATGGCCTCGGTCGATCAGGCCAACATCACGGTCGTCGGCAAGGGCGGGCATGGGGCTGAGCCGCATCTGACCGTCGATCCGGTGCTGGCGACGGCGTCGCTGATCACCGCGTTGCAGAGCCTGGTTTCGCGCAATGTCGACCCGCAGGACATGGCCGTCGTTACGGTCGGCTCCATCCACGGCGGCCAGGCGTCGAACGTCATTCCCGAGAGCGTCTCGCTGAAGCTGACCTTGCGTGCCTTCAATGGCGAGGTCCGTCGCCTGCTCGGCGAACGTGTCCAGGCGCTGGCCCGGGCGCAGGCCGAAAGTTTTGGCGCGAGGGCCGAGGTCGACTACAGGCTCGGCTTCCCGGCGCTGGTCAACCACCGGCGTGAAACGGATTTCGCCCGCAATGTCGCGCTTAGGGCCTTTGGCCCCGAAGCGGTCGTTGCCGACTTCAAGCCGCGCACCGCCAGCGAGGACTTCGCATTCTTCCTGGAGGAGAAGGCGGGCAACTACGCCTTCGTCGGCAACGGCGACAGCGCGCCTCTTCACAGCGCCGAATACGATTTCAACGACGCGATCATCGCACCGGCCGCCCGCTACTGGATCCGGCTGGTGGAAACCTTTCTCGCATGACGACCATGGGATGGCGAAAGACATGAGCGACACGTTTCTCTACACCACGCCCCTCGACCCGCGCGCCAAGCCGCTGATCGACGAACTGATCGTGGAATACGACAGCCGCTACGGCAACTACTTCAGCGAAGAAGGGGCGGCGGCGGAGATGAACCGCTATCCGGCAGAGGCCTTTGCGCCGCCGCACGGCAATTTCGTGCTCCTGATCCGCAACGGCGAAACCATCGGCGGCGGCGCCTTCAAGTACTATGACGACCACACCGCCGAGTTCAAGCGCATCTGGACCCGCTCCGATCTGCGGCGCCAAGGCTTGGCGCGCAAGGTGCTGTTCGAGCTCGAGGCGCAGGCGGCGCGGCAAGGCTATTCGCGCATCTATCTGACCACCGGCTTCCGTCAACCGGAAGCGGTCGGCCTCTATCTCGCCAACGGCTATACCGCGCTCTTCGACGTCGAGGCCGACCCGGAGGTCTACAAGACGCTGCCCTTCGAGAAGGACGTCACCCACCTCGTCACGACGCTTGCGTTTCTCGGCGAAGTGCCGCCTTCCCATCCCCAGACCGCAAGCCACGCCTGACCCCGAGCGATCGCGCCGGTCGCGAGTCCGGCCGCCAACCGACTTTCAAGAGAGGATCCAACATGGCAGTTCTGAGCGATCTCGCCGGCGCGCCCGGTGTCAGCCGGACCAGCGAGCCCAATCCGGCCTATGCGCACTACCGCATCGTACCGGCTCGCCATCCGGGCCGCGCGCTCGGCACGCTGTTTGCGGCGCTCGTGATTGCCAGCGTGCTCTATTCGGTGCTGACCAACCCGCGTTGGGGCTGGCCGGTTTTTGCCGAATGGTTCTTCGCAGAACCGGTGATCGCGGGCCTCGGTCGAACCTTGCTATTGACGGCGCTTGCCACCGTCTCGGGTTCACTTCTCGGTACCGCGCTGGCGCTTGCCCGCGTGTCGAAGTCGCCGCTGCTTGCCAGCCTCTCCTTCGGCTATATCTGGCTGCTGCGCTCGATCCCGCTGATTGTTCTGCTATTGGTGCTCAACAATCTCGGCTACCTCTACGAGACGATCGCGATCGGCGTGCCCTTCACCGACACCGTCTGGCTGAACTATCCGACGACCCAGCTGCTGACGCCCTTTGCCGCCGCCTTCCTTGGCCTTACGCTCAATCAGTCGGCCTTCTTCGCCGAGATCGTGCGTGGCGGCATTCTCGCCGTCGATCAGGGGCAACACGAGGCGGCCGCGGCGCTGGGCCTGCCGCGCCGCCGCCAAGCCTTCCGCATCGTGCTGCCACAGGCCATGCGCTCGATCCTGCCCACCGGCTTCAACGAGATCATCGGTCTCGCCAAGGGCACCTCGATGGTCTACGTGCTGGCGCTGCCCGAGCTCTTCTACACGGTTCAGGTCATCTATCGCCGCAATCTCGAGGTCATCCCACTCCTGATGGTCGCGACCGTCTGGTATCTGGTGATCATGACCGGGCTCTCGATCGCCCAGCACTACATCGAGCGCTACTATTCGAGAGGCGCGGTGCGCAATCCGGTGCCGCTGCCGTTTCAGGCACTCGTCGCGCGCTTCCACCGGCCCTTGCCCGCGGTCGCTGGCCCTTCTGGTGCAGCCGCAAGAGTGGGCTTTCGCGACGCCCAGGTCCTGCGCTCCGGCGGCGCGGTGCATGTGCACGGCATTTCCAAGAACTTCGGGCCGCTGAAGGTGCTCGATCGGGTCGAGCTGAACCTGCCGGCCGGCAGCGTCACGGCGATCCTCGGGCCGTCCGGTTCGGGCAAGTCCACGCTCCTGCGCGCCATCAATCATCTCGAGCGCGTCGACGATGGTTTCATCGCGATCGATGACGAGCTTGTCGGCTACAGCCAGAAGGGCGACACGCTCTACGAACTGAAGGAAAAGGAAATCCTGAAACGGCGTGCCGACATCGGCATGGTGTTCCAGAACTTCAATCTTTTCCCGCACCTGACCGTGCTTGAAAACCTGATTGAGGCGCCCATCCACGTGCGTGGTCTCAGCCGGGATGACGCGGTGCGCCTCGCTCGGGATCTGCTGGACCGCGTCGGCTTGAGCGACAAGATCAACGCCTATCCGCGTCAGCTCTCCGGCGGACAGCAGCAGCGCGTCGCGATTGCCCGTGCGCTGGCGCTACGCCCGAAGGTGCTGCTCTTCGATGAGCCGACGTCGGCTCTCGATCCGGAGCTCGTCGGCGAAGTGCTCGACGTCATCAAGGAATTGGCCCGCACCGGCACGACGCTTGTCATCGTCACCCACGAAGTCGGCTTTGCCCGCGAGGTCGCCGACACCGTGATCTTCATGGAGGCGGGGCGCGTGCTCGAGGCCGGACCGCCGGCGCAGATCTTCGCCGAAGCAAGCCATCCGCGCACCCGCGAATTCCTCGCGCGCGTTCTCTGAAAGAGCTGTCCGCCTTTCCCGATGGGGAAGCTTTGCCATCATCAACAATCAATGATTGAAAAGGAGAGCACTATGACAATATTCGACACTGCAAAGTTGCTTCTCGCCGGTGCCGTCACAGCCGTGACCCTCGGCTTGGGTCCCGTCCAGGCCGAGGAGAAATTCGATCTCAGCCCCGACACCTCCAACCGCATCCGCGCGGAAAAGAACGAAGCGGCGATCAAGGCGATCGCTGCTGACTTCAAGTTCGTCAATCCGGGCAAGTTTACCGTTGCCGTCAACCCGTGGGACCCGCCGATTGCCACTTACGCATCGGACTCCAAGACCGTTGTCGGCGCCGATCCGGATATCGCTTCGCTGCTCGCCGACAGCTTCGGCCTTGAGCTTGAACTCGTGCCCGTCGCCTGGGCGGATTGGCCGCTCGGCGTCAGCTCCGGCAAGTACGACGCCGTGATCAGCAACGTGACGGTGACCGAGGAGCGTAAGGAGAAGTTCGATTTCTCCACCTATCGCAAGGATGTGCTCGGCTTCTTCGTCAAGTCCGACAGCAAGATCAATGAGATCAAGGAACCGAAGGACGTCGCCGGATTGAAGGTGATCACCGGTGCCGGCACCAACCAGGAGAAGATCATTCTGGAATGGGACCGGCAGAACGTCGCCGCCGGGCTAAAGCCAATCGAGGTGCAATATTACGACGACCGCGCCGCCGGCGATCTGGCGCTGCAGTCGGGCCGCGCCGACGTCGAGTTCAACCCGAATGCCACCAGAGCCTATGCCGCGTCGATCAAGAATGACACCAAGGTGGTCGGCATCGCCAGCGGCGGCTGGCCGCTGACGGCCGAGATCGCCGTCACGACGCGCAAGGGCGGCGGTCTCGCCGATGCCGTCACTGTCGCGCTCAACGATCTGATCAAGAGCGGCAAATATGGCGAGGTGCTGAAGCGCTGGAGCCTGGGTGCCGAGGCGGTCGACAAGGCCCAGACCAACCCGCCCGGCCTGCCTAAGAGTGGTTCCTGATCTGGCCTCGCTGGATCGGCGGCGCCGCCGCCGGTTCAGCTCCTGCATTTCACCCGGAGACTAACAGCATGAACGGCACGACCCGATTTCGCACTCTTCTTGCCGCCGCGGCGGCCCTTCTTCATGTCGGCTCGGCGCAGGCCGACACTGCCTTTGATCTCAGCCCCGAACAGCCCGGCCGCGTCCAAGCCGTTCGCAACGAAACCGCAATTGCGGCCATCCCAGCGGACTTCAAATTCGTCACGCCAGGCAAGTTCACGGTCGCCGTCAGTCCGGGCGGGCCGCCGCTTGCCACCTACGCTACCGACGCGCGTACGGTCATTGGGGCCGATCCGGAATATGCCGGTGCGATCGCCAACAGCTTGGGGCTCGAGCTTGAGCTCGTGCCCACTGCTTGGATCGACTGGCCACTGGGGCTGACGTCCGGCAAGTACGATGCCGTGATCTCCAATGTCGGGGTCACCGAGCAGCGCAAGGAGAAGTTCGACTTCTCGACCTATCGGCAGGGGCTGCACGGCTTCTTCGTCAAATCCGATAGCGGCATAACTTCGATCAAGGAACCGAAGGATGCGGCGGGCTTGAGGATCATCGTCGGCGCCGGCACCAACCAGGAGCGCATCCTCCTGAAATGGAGCGACGAGGATGTCGCCGCCGGCCTGAAGCCGCTGGAGCTGCAATATTACGACGACGAGGCGACGAGCCTCGTGGCGCTCGCTTCCGGGCGGGCCGACGTCATCGTACAGCCGCATGCGCAGCTCGTCTTCATTGCCGCCCGAGACAACAACATCAAGCGTGTCGGTACGCTGAGCGCCGGCTGGCCGGAGCGTTCGGACGTGGCGATCACAACGCGCAAGGGCAGTGGGCTCGCCAACGCTCTGACGATCGCCACCAACGGTCTGATTGCGGATGGCACCTATGGCAAGGTTCTGGAACGCTGGCACCTCCGGGAGGAGGCGTTACCGAAGTCCGAGACCAACCCACCCGGTCTTCCGAAATTCTAAGGAGCCTTGGCGTGACGCGGAACAAGATATCGATCAGCCATATCGGCTTCCTGAGCCCAGGCAACTACCCGGCGGACGACCCGTTGGATGGGCTGGAGAAGACCTTGGCGTTGCTGCAATATGGCGAGGCGCTCGGTTTTGCCAGCGCCTGGGTTCGCCAGCGACACCTCGAACCCGGGATATCGTCGGCCGCCGCCTTTCTTGCGGCGGCGACCCAAAGGACAAGCCGCATCGAACTCGGCACTGCGGTTATTCCAATTGGCTACGAAAGCCCGTACCGGCTAGCAGAGGATCTCTCGACCGTCGATGTACTCTCGCGGGGTCGTCTGAACATCGGCCTCAGCGCCGGACGTCCACTGCATGCCGATCTGATCGGCCGGCTTGTCTTCGACGATGGCTGGGAAGGTTTCGACTTCACGCACGCACGTGTGCTGCGCTTTGTCGAAAATCTACGCAGTCGCCCGATCGGCGATGAAAACACCTTCATCAAGACGCCGTTTGGCCCGCAGCGCCCCCGGCTCCAGCCCCATGCCAAGGGACTGACAGACCGGATCTGGTACGGCGGCGGCTCGTTGAAATCTGCCGGATGGGCAGGGCGCAGTGATCTCAATCTCCTGATCGGCAATGTTACGACCGGGGAAGGCACCGACGATTTCTTCCTCGCGCAGCAGCGCCAGCTCGAGACCTATCGCGCGGCGGGCGGTACGGAGAGGAGGGTCGCGCTTGGCCGGGTCATTGTTCCGCTGGATGGTGCGGACGCAAGAACGCGCAAGCGCTATCTCGACTACGCGGCCGGACGCACCGAGCGAACGCTGGCGCCGCAGGGCGATCGGCGCACGCTTTACGCCCGCGACCTCGTCGGTAGTTCGGATGAAATCCTTGAACGGTTGTTTGCAGACCCGATCCTGCCGCATGTCCGCGAACTCAGGCTCGAGCTCCCTTACGAATTCGAGGACGAGGACTACCGCCAGATCGTCCATGACTTTGTTGCTCGCATTGCTCCGCAGCTCGGGTGGCAGCCCGCCGACCAGAAAGCGGCCTAGAAACGAGGGTCCTCCGAGATGAGGCCTCGCAAACAGGAACATATGAGTGCCAAAGACGATCGACTACTTCTTCTCCAATGGCTCGTTGTGGTCGTATATCGGATTCGACACCTCGTCGGCCACGCAAGGACTATAGCCGCGAAATCGTAATGGCGCGAAATACAAAGGCCTCAGTCACGATAACCTCCGGGCGCTTGCCGCGCTCTTCGACGTTCCTGCGGCGCTGTCGTCAGCGGCTCCGGGAACCGTTCAACTTGCCGAGGTCCATCCGGAGTCGCGTTTTGACTTTTGGCCTGTTGCAACGGCGTGCGGGCAGCTCCGTGATTGGGCTCGCGTTCGATCCCGACCGGCGCCCGACATACCGGAGACATTGATCGATCAGTAGCATCTTGGCGTTGGCACTCGATCGCCAACAGACTTCCTAAAGCCAGCCAGACCTTTTGAAACGCCAGTACAGGATGGCGCAAAGCGTGACGATAACGCCGAGGACGGCAAAGTAGCCGTAGCGCGTCGCAAGCTCGGGCATGTTTTCGAAGTTCATCCCGTAGATGCCGGCGATGGCTGTCGGCACGGCGAGGATTGCCGCCCAGGCCGCAAGCTGCCGAGTAATGGTGCCCTGGCGCTGCTGCTCCAAGAGATTGGAGGCCTCGAACACGGACGTCATCACCTCGCGAAGGCCGCCGACCGACCCCTCAACGCGCCTCACATGGTCATACACATCTTTGAAGAAGGGTTTCGCATTGTCGTCGATGCAGGGGAGTTCGAGGTGGCTGAGCTTTCCCGCCACTTCCCCCATGGGTCCGAGAACTCGCTGAAAGCGGATCACTTGGCGACGCATGCGGAAGATGCGCCGGATTTGCTCGGGCTGCAGCAGCGACACGAGCACGTGTTTCTCGAGCTCCAAAACTTTGTCCTCGAGTGTCTCGACCACCGGCAAGTAGCCGTCGACAACGAAGTCAATGATGCCGTGAAGGACGTAGTCGGGACCGTGTTCAAGTAGCCGTGGGGACTGCTCGAGTTGCAGGCGCAGTTCCTTGTGGGAGCGGGCTGAACCATGGCGAACGGAAATCAGGTGGTGCTTCCCGACAAAGATGCAGGTTTCGCCGTAGGCAATCTTGTCACCCTCCAGATGCGCCGTCTTGGCGACGACGAACAACTGGTCTCCGTAGACGTCCACCTTCGGCACTTGATTGCCATTGAGGGCGTCCTCAACCGCCAAAGGATGAAGGCCGAACATTGCCTGAAGGCTCGCCATTTCGTCTATGGAGGGATCCGTCAGCCCAATCCACGCAAATTCGCCGTCTGGCGCTTCGAATGGCTGGGCAGCAAGGGGCACTTCTTCGGCGCGCTTGCCCAAACGATACAGATAGGAGGCGACGACTGTCATTTGAGCTTTCCGAAATTGCGTTGGTCGCGCGTTCAGCGTCTGAGCGGAGACGACTAAATCGTGACCTGCTCGCCGATCTCGACGACGCGATTGGCGGGCAGCTTGAAGTATGACGACGGATCAATGCCGAGCCCCGCGAGCGCGATGTAGAGCTTGTCCTGCCAGCCCGGCAGACCGGAGTTTGGATCACTGATAAGGGTCCTGCGCCCCAGATAGAACGACGTCTGCATGATCTCGAACTTGAACCCTGCCTTCTTGCAGAGCGAGAGCGATTTCGAGACGTTCGGCTCGTCCATGAAGCCAAAGCAAAGTTCGAGCCTTGCAAACCGGTCCGAAAGTTCCGTCAACGTAACGCGCTCTTTCTCCGCGACATACGGGTGCTCGGACGTCCGAACGGTCAGAATGACGTTTTGCTCATGAAGGACGTGATTGTGCTTGATGTTGTGAAGGAGGACGGCCGGAGTCTTGTCGCCCACGCTTGTCAGAAAGACGGCGGTTCCTCGAACCGTCTGGGGCGCATGGGTCGATTTCTCGATGGAACGGATAAATGTCCCCAGTGGGATGTCGTTTCGCGCGGTCTTCTCGCGCAGCATTTGTGACCCGCGCGTCCAGGTCCACATCACGATCATGATGGACAATGCCAGCGCCACCGGTACCCAGCCACCATCATGGATCTTCAGCAAGTTGGCAAGCAGGAAGACGGTCTCGATGACAAGCAAGGGCGCAAGCGCCAATGCTGCGACAACCGTGGAGTAGCCCCAGACGGAGCGAAGGAACTGGAATGCCATCAACGTGGTGACGACCATCGCGCCGGTGACCGAGATCCCGTAGGCGGTGGCAAGGGACTCCGAGTCGCCGAACGAGAAGATGAGCACGATGACGCCAACAAACAGGAGCACGTTTACGGCAGGCACATAAATCTGCCCGGTGTTGGTCTCGGAGGTGAACTTGATCAGCAGCCGAGGGAGGAAGCCCAAATGAACCGCCTGCCGTGCGAGCGAGAACGCCCCCGTGATGACCGCCTGGCTGGCAATGATTGTGGCCATGGTGGCGAGGATGACCATCGGCAGCAGAGCCCAGTCCGGATAGAGAAGGTAAAAAGGATTGTGCACCGCCTCGGGGTGACTGAGCACGAGCGCGCCCTGTCCGAGGTAGTTCACCGCCAATGCGGGGAACACAAGCGCAAACCATGCGGTGCTGATCGGCTTGCGCCCGAAGTGACCGAGATCCGCGTATAGGGCTTCTGCTCCCGTGACCGTCAGGAAGACGGCGCCGAGCACGATCAGGCCTGCCCAGCCCGCGTGGGTGATGAACCAAAAGGCATTGATCGGGTTGAGAGCCTGCAGGATCGTCCAGTCATCGCCGATGTGGATGAGACCGCCCCAGGCCATCGCGAGGAACCATACCACCGTGATCGGCCCGAAGAACTTTGCGACCGCTTGAGTACCCTTTGACTGGACCGCGAAGAGCGCGACCATGACGGCCGCGGCCAGAGGGAGTACGTAGTCGTCAAAGGTGGGCGTGACGAGCTTCATACCCTCAAGCGCCGACATGACCGAAAGGGCAGGGGTAATCATGGCGTCGCCAATGAAAAGTGCGGCCCCGATCAAGCCGGCGAAGAACAAAACCGGCATGAAGCTGCCCGTCTTCTTCATCAGAAGCGCGAGAAGCGACAAGGTTCCGCCTTCCCCGTCGTTGTCGGCGCGAAGCAGGAAGAGCACGTATTTGAATGTGACGATAATTGTCAGCGTCCAGACCATCAGTGAAATGAGGCCGATAACCTTGTCTGCTTGCACGCCTTCATTCAAAAAGGGACGAAGTGCCTCCCGAAAGGCGTAGAGCGGGCTCGTACCGATGTCGCCATAGACCACGCCAACGCAGCCAATAAGGAGAACAAGAAAGCTTCGCATCTCCGTTTGAGGTTCGAAAGCTTCGCTATGCGAGGTGGGCATGAGGTCTCCTGGATCGAACCGCTAAAAAACGGCCCCACTATATGGTGCATTGCGAAAGGTGAGGCAAATACGGATTTGCGGGTTTCCCGCCTGATACGCCTCAGGTCGTCACCCAGATCCGTCTCATGCGCGGGAATTTGCGTCTCGGGAAGACGAGCGCCGCTACTCGCGGTGTGGAACGAGTGGAGTGGTCCGATGCTTCCGGGTGCCATAGCGACATGCCGAGAGCGGCGATCGCAAGATCCCGGACCCCGTTCGGCAAACGCAACAGCACGGCCAATCCGGCGACTATCGCTTCCTCCGGCCGCAGGGATTTCAGCAAGGCTTCGCGTTGGCCGGCGTAGACCCGCTTCGTCCGCCTGGTAATTGCCGATCTTGCTGGAAACCGGATGGCTCATGCCAAGGGCGTAGGACTTGTTTTGGTCATAAGGCGTTCGCGTCTGAAACGCTGGACGTGGTCGACCAGGGCGCGCAACTTGGGCGCCATATTGTGCCGGCTGGGGAAATAGAGAAAGAAGCCGGGGAAGGGCGGCAGATAGTCTTCCAGGAATGAAACCAACTCGCCTCGTTCGAGATAGGGGCGAAAGGTCTCCTCTAGCGCGAATGTAATGCCGCCGCCGGCCAGCGCCGTCCGTATCATAAGGCGCAGGTCATTCGTGGTGATCTGGGGTTCGACTGAAACGTCGAAGGCTTCCCCTTCCTGGGCGAATTCCCACCGGTAGGGTGCCGTGTCCGGTGACGGACGCCATCCGATGCAGCGGTGATGGATCAGGTCCCTCGGATGTGTCGGAAACCCGTGGGCTTCGAAATAGGCGGGGCTCGCCACGACGACTTCCTTTTGTTCGCCCGACAGCGGAACGGCCACCATATCCTGCTCGATGACATCCCCCAGCCGCACCCCTGCATCGAAGCCCCCGGCGACGATATCGAACGTATCGTCCGTCACCGTCACGTCGACGATGATATTGGGGTAGGCCTCGGCAAAGGAGGCGACAAGCGGCCCGGAGAGAAAATCTTCGGCAATCGAGGTCACCGCGATGCGAAGCACACCGTGGGGGTTGGCGTTGCCGCCGACATCTTCGAGCGCAGACAGTACGTCGGCCATTGGACGCGAAAGCGTGTCGCGCAGGCGCTCACCCGCTTCGGTGAGTCGGACGCTGCGCGTGGTGCGGGTGACGAGCGCTATCCCGCAGCCGTCTTCCAGCCGCCGGATGCCCTGGCTGACGGCCGAGCGCGTGACGCCGAGGCGGGCGGCGGCGGCCGCGAAATTCGCCTCCTCGGCCACCGCGAGGAAAAGCGGCAGCAGGTTCAGATCCAGATTCATTGTCGCACCATGCTAACCAATCTGATTAGTTATAGCGGAGTACCGACGACAATCAACCGCATCTATTCTTCCTTCATCCCACGGCTCAGACGGCGAATGGGGATCGAAACGGCACCCGCGATGAAAGGAAGTACGATGACCTCTTTGAAGATCATGTTTGCCACCGGGGCAATCGTCGGCGCACTTGCCGGCCAGGTTGCCGCTCAGGATGCCGCTTGCCCGCAGGATGGCCACAAAGCGTCCCTTGGGGCTTCCCGGAAAGAAATCGTCGAAACGCTTTTCCAACGTCATTCGCCATGCCGGTTATCCGCTGGAGGAAAAAGCTCTGCTGGTCGCGCAGGAGCGCATGTCGCTGTTCGTTGCCAGACAGGCGCCTGCGGCATAGCCAGAGAAGCGCCTTGCGCAAGATCCCGACGGCTCGCGCAAGCCGGCAAGAGAGTTCTGCCGGTGACGGCCTAGGTTCAGTCGACCCATCCGGATTGGATGAGGCCGGAGCAAACAGGAGCCACCCATGTCAGCCTACCTCGTTGTCGATCTCCACATTCAAGACCATGACGCGATTGCCGATTACCGTTCCAAGGCCCTGCCGCTCGTCGCCGAAGCCGGCGGCCGGCTCATTGCCCTTGATGATGCCCCGCTCCAGCTCGAAGGCTGGGAGGCGAGCAACATGCTGATCATCGAATTCCCCGACATGCAGGCGATCCGCGATCTTTTCGCGTCGCCGGCCTATGCGCCTCTCGCAAGACAAAGACAGTCTGCGGCGGGCTCGCGGATCATCGCCCTGCGCGGCTTCGAGCCGGCGTGACGATCGTTGGTGCGAAGCCGCAACATGACCATCACACCTCAAGAAAGGACATTCCTATGAGCAACATCACAAACAAGATCGTTCTCGTCACCGGTGCCAGCAGCGGCATCGGCGAGGCGACGGCGCGTGCCCTTGCCAAGGCCGGCGCCGTGGTCGTGCTTGGGGCACGACGCATCGATCGCCTCGAAACCCTGGCCGCCGAGATCACTGCCACAGGCGGCAAGGCACTCTACCGGAGCCTCGACGTCACATCCCGCGCGGATGTCCAGGCCTTCGCCGATACCGCGCTCGATGCCTTTGGGCGCATCGACGTGATCGTCAACAATGCCGGCGTCATGCCGCTTTCGCCGATGGCTTCGCTGAAAGTGGATGAATGGGACCGGATGGTCGACGTCAACATCAAGGGCGTGCTTTACGGCATCGCCTCCGTGCTGCCCGCCATGAACCGGCAGGGCGCCGGGCAGGTGATCAACGTCTCGTCCGTCGGAGGCCTTTCGGTATCGCCGACGGCCGCCGTCTACTGCGCCACCAAATATGCCGTGCGGGCCATTTCCGACGGGTTGCGGCAGGAGAACGATCGGATCCGCGTGACCTGCGTCTATCCGGGCGTCGTGGAATCGGAACTCGCCGATAGCATCACTGATCCGACTGCCGCCGAAGCGATGGTCGCCTATCGCCAGATAGCCCTGAAGCCGGAGGCCATCGCTGACGCGATCGTGCATGTGATCGGCCAACCCGCGGACGTCGATACCAGCGACATCGTCATTCGGCCCACTGCAAGCATGTGATCGGAGGACGGGATGTCGAACCGATCTGGACTTGCAACGGCGGGCCTTGCCGCGATGCTGTTCTGCATGGCCTCCGCCCAGGAAGGATATTCCCAGATGAAAATGATCCGGAACCCAACTCCACCAGACCAGACGCATCCCTATGTCGGTATGTGGATCACCGCGGATGGCCGTATTCGTCACAACCTGATGCCGAGTGGCCGCTACGACGAGGCGCGCGGCCGTCGGGAGAGCGCCTATCTGGGACGATACGAAGTCCGCGGCAATCACATCGACTACTGGGACGATACCGGATTTACCGCCGATGGCGACTTCATCGACGGAATGCTGCACCATGCCGGCATGATCCTCTATCGCGACGGAAAGAAACCGGACTAAGCGGCGAAGTCTTCGTTCTTCCCTTTTCCCTGGCGCCGGATATCCTTGATCCCGGCGCCACATTTGCTTGAGCGATCCATGGGGAGGGAGACGATCATGGCTTTGGACGAACCATCCGCGTGTCTGCCCATCCCTGAGCGAACCTCCCCGGTCGGTCTTGAAAGTTACATCAGCGGAAACACGCTGGTCAGCGGCGACGGTCCGGCGTGGAGAGATGTCTTCGTGCAGGTGCTTTCGCGCCATCGCGCTCAACATCCCTTCCTGGTGCCCGCCGTCGCCGAGCCTCTTATCGTCTGGATCATGTCTGGGAGTGCCGTTGTCGAGGAACGGGATCTCGGCGGAAAATGGATGGCAAACCGCGTCGAGGTCGGCGATTTTTTCCTGACCTGTTCGCCGGTGCCCTATGAAATGCGCTGGCAGGCCGAGGGCAACCAGCCCTTCCGCGTCATGCACCTTTACGTTTCCGTGCCCCTGTTCGAGCGGGTGGTCGAGGCGATATTCGGCAAGGACGGCGGAAACGTGACGCTGAAGGACGTCTCCGGCGGCCGCGACGCGACGCTCTCGCATATCCTCACTCTCCTTAACGAGGAACTGGCAGCGGATGGCGGTGGCAGCCCGCTTTATGTCGAAGGGTTGGCGCAAAGCCTTGCCGTCCATCTCGTGCGCCGCTATGCGGTCGCCAATGCCGAGATGCGTGCGCAGAACGCCTTGCCCGGCGCAAAGCTCAGGAGAGCGATCGCCTTCATGGAGAAACATCTCGAGGAACCGTTCGATCTCGGCCGCCTGGCACAGGAGGTCGGCATCAGCGAATTCCATTTCAGCCGGCTGTTCAAGAAGGCGACGGGTCTTCCTCCCTCGCATTATTTCATCCGGCAGCGGGTGGCCAAGGCCCAGCAGCTGCTGCAGGAAACCGACACCAGCATCATCGAGATCGGCCTCATGGTCGGCTATTCCAGTCCCAGCCACTTCGCCCAGATTTTCCGCCGTGAAACGGGGCTTACGCCGAGCGACTATCGCAGGGGCTAGGCTCATTCGGCACACAGAATGGAGCAAAATCCCAATAGCCTAGGCAAGCCACCGGGAGAGGAAAAATCCCGGATTTCATAGGGTTCTCCTTGCCGAAAGCAAACACCTCTCCGCTTCCGGAGCGGGTTTGCAAGCAACAAGGAGATATCATCATGACGAATATCAACGGCAAAGTCGCACTGGTCACCGGTGCTTCTAGCGGCATTGGTGCAGCAACGGCGCTTGCGCTTGCCGGAGCCGGCGTAAAGGTTGGCATCGCGGCACGGCGCACCGATCGTCTGGAAGAGCTGAAGGCCGAAATCACTGAGAAGGGTGGTGAAGCCCTGGTCATCGAGATGGACGTGGTCGATCCGGCTTCCGTCGAAGCCGGTGTGAAGAAGCTGATCGATGCCTATGGTGCGATCGACATTCTCTTCAACAATGCCGGCCTGATGCCGCTTTCCGACATCGACCAGTTCAAGACGGCCGAATGGCTTCGCATGGTCGACGTCAACGTGAAGGGCCTCTTGAACACGACGGCGACCGTGCTGCCGCAGATGATCAAGCAGCATTCCGGCCATATCTTCAACACCTCCTCGATCGCCGGCCGCAAGGTCTTCAAGGGACTGTCGGTCTATTGCGCCACGAAGCATGCCGTGACCGCCTTCTCCGACGGTCTGCGCATGGAGGTCGGCCAGAAGCACAACATCCGCGTCACCTGTATTCAGCCCGGCGCGGTCGCGACCGAACTTTATGACCAGATCACGGATCCGGGCTACCGCCAGCAGATGGACGATCTCGCCAAGCAGATGACCTTCCTGCAAAGCGCCGACGTGGCCGACACGATCGTGTTTGCGGCCCAGGCACCCGCGCACGTCAATGTGGCCGAGCTCTTCGTCCTGCCGGTTGAACAGGGCTGGTAGTCGTGAACCATCGGCCTTCCCGTCCGGGATGGGGAGGCCGACGATCAAGGAGATTTCCTATGAAGGAAGTACCGGCCTCTGGGGCCTTTCGTCAGCTCGAACCGGGTCCGATCGTGCTGGTGACGACCAGCTATGAAGGAACGCCCAACGTCATGACGATGGGTTTCCACATGATGATCCAGCATGCGCCGCCGCTGATCGGCTGTGTCATCGGTCCCTGGGATCATAGCTACCGCGCTCTGAGGGGGACCGGCGAATGCGTCATCGCCATCCCGACCATCGATCTTACAAGGGCGGTCGTCGATATCGGCAATTGCTCGGGCGACACCGTCGACAAGTTCAAGCGTTTCGGCCTGACGCCGCAGCCGGCACGCAGTGTCGCGGCGCCACTGATCGGCGAGTGCCTTGCCAACATCGAATGCAGGGTGGTCGATACCGTCGAGGCCTATAGCCTCTTCATCCTGCAGGCCGAACGGCTGTGGATCGACTCGGACCGCAAGGAGCGGCGGACCCTGCATCATCGCGGCGACGGTCATTTTGCCGCCGATGGCGATGTGCTCGATCTCAGCGAGCATATGGTGAAATGGCGTCACCTTCCAAGGTGACGCCATCGCCGTCTTAGCAGTCGCCGGGCTGGAAAGCCCCTCGGCAATGGTCGAGTTCCGGCCCGGTCTCGTCGAAAGCGGCTAGCGCCGAGGGCGCTAGGGCATTGGCATTGCCCGTCCACCGATCGAAGTTGACCGCAAACACGAGCAGCAGGACGACCGCTGCGGCGCGAGCCCGGACATGACGGTTTCCTTCTAAGCCGATCAGGGGACGAGCACCGTGGGGCCGTCGCCGCGGCGTTCGAGAATGTCGGCATGCGCGAGCTGCGCTTCCGGCAGAGGATATTTCCGGGCGCTGACCGTGCCGAACACTCCGTTCCGCCAGGCATCGAACACTTCGTCTGCGGCGGCCTGAAGGTTGTCCTTCGTCACATGCTGGCCGGTGCTGCCACGCACCAGGCGGATGCCGCGGCGGCTGAGTCCCGTCTCATCGATGGCGGCGCCACCCGATGCCGCGCCGATCACAGCAATCGTTCCGCCATCGCGGATCACGCCGAGCGTCGTGGCGAAGGTCGTTGCGCCGACCAGTTCATAGACGATATCGACGCCATTGGGGGCGAGGGTGCGGATGTGCTCGTCGAGCGCGACGGTCTCATATGCAAATGCGTGGTCGACCGCCTGTTCCAGATCGGCGAGCTTACGTTGCGACCCGGTTCCGATCACCGTGATCCCCCGCGCCCGCAGCCAGCGGGCAAGCAGGTTTCCGACGCCGCCGCTCGCACCCTGAACGAGCGCGTGGTCGCCTTCGCCGGGTTTCGCCATGGCGTTGATCGCCATCCAGGCGGTCAGGCCCTTGGTGAGGATGGTCGCAAAAATGCGTTTGCTGGTATTTCGGCTTACAGCGTCAGCGCTTGTACGCACCGAGCTGGGTGAGACCGGACATCCAATCCTCGGTGTGCCAGGTCTTTTGGATCCTGCCGCATTCGACAAGGTGAATATCGACGGACTGGATGAGCAGTTTCCGCCCGCATGCCGGGAGCCCGGCAAATGATCCCTTGTGGGTACCCGAGATTGTCGATCGGACGACGACCTTGTTTCCGTCGGAGATGATGTCCTCGACCGTGATCTGAAAGTCCGGGAAGGCGGTGTGAAGCATTTTCAGGACGGCCTTCGCGGCTTGCGCTCCCCGAGGGGCGTCGGGTGCATCGGGAATGTCACGCCAACCGTCGGCGAGAATGGCTTCAAGGATCTCCGGCTTGCTCTTGTCGAAGGCTTCGTACCATTTGACGGCGATTGCCGTTTCATCGTTCTGCGGTGCTGCCATTGCCCAGCCGCCGGCAAGCAGCGAAGCGACCAACGGAAGGATCTTCAGGACGCGCATGGGATCTGCCTTTCTTGCTTGGAGTGGAAGCTGCCAAAGGAGCGCCGGCTCGAAAGCCGGCGCGGTCCTCCCGCCTAGCGGCGCCAGCCATCGATGCTGAACTTGCCGCCGCCGAAAGCGACGACATGCAGGAGCCCGCCGGCCATGGCGACGTTCTTGAAGAAGTGGCCGAACTGGTTCAGGTCTGCGAGATCGTTGTGGAAGCTGACTGCTGTGGCGACGGAGAACACGGCAAGACCCGCTGCGACGAGGCGCGTCTGGTAGCCGAGGACAAGGGCGGCGCCGCCGATGAGTTCCACGGCGAGTGCTGCGCCATAGGCCAGCGTCGGGAACGGCAGGCCCACAGATTCGATATAGCCGATCGTCATCGCCGGGGCGGTGAGCTTGCTGAAGCCTGACAGCAGAAAGATCAGGCTGATGAGGACGCGGCCGACGGCCGGCAGAACGGCCTGAACGGCGGCGGAGGACGTCAGGTCTTCGTTCTGACGAGCGGTTGCGATATGCGACATACTGGTTTCGTTTGAAATCGGCAGCCACCATGTCCGCTCTGTGGAAACAACTATGCCGAGATCGAACTCATCGCAAAAGCCGAATAAAATAGACGATAACGCTCTATAATTTCGAACATTTTGGGCTGCGTTCCAGCCACGGATTCCCATGCGCCCCCCCATCGCTCGCACGATGAGGGCGTTGACGCAAAGTATGGCCGGCCGTGAAAGGGCTCCGTCAGCCCTTCTTGATCAGATTGACCGCCACCAGAGGACCGCCGAACTGTTGCATGGGCGCGGCGGCCTTGAGGTCACCGAGATCGAGCGCTGCAAAGCCCAGGTTCTCAATAAGACCTGCGACGCTGGCATTGGCGCCCTCATCGTTGCCGGACAGCAGCACCACCCTGCGCCCCGACGCCTCGGCGGGGTCGGCCGCGAGCAAGGCGGCCGGAAGCGAATTGAAGGCCTTGACCACTTTTGCGCCTGGAAGCGTCTCGGCGACGATGTCGCTCGAAAGCCTGCCGCCGAGGTCGGCGGGGCGGAATTCGGGGAAGGTGATCGCATTGGTGGCGTCGATGACGATCGTCCCCGTCCAGTCCTTGCGAACCTTCGCCAGGTCGGGCACCGCCGTGAACGGCAGGGCGAGGATGACGATATCCTGCGCCACGGCTTCGTCGATCTCGACGGGGATTGTCGTGTCGCCTGACTTCCTGGCGGCGGCAAGCGATGCGGGTCCTCGGCTGTTGGCCACTTTGACAGGTATGCCCTTTGACGCGAAATGTGCGATGAGCGCCGAGCCGATGGCACCGGATCCGATGATTGCGTAGGTCATTTCGATTTCCTTCAGTTTCCTTGTTTGGGATGGGGCTAGGTGATGTTTCTGGGCCCATGGGGCAGCGGCGTAAACTCCGTTTCTCCCGGCACCCCGGGGAATGAGCGGTTCTGCCAGTCGAGGGCCGCCTGCTCGATGCGGTCGCGGCGGCTCGACACGAAGTTCCAGAAAATGTGCCGTTCTCGGCGAGCGGTTCGCCGCCCAGCACCATGAGCCGCGCTGGGCCAATCGCCTTGAGGACGATTTCGGAGCCGGGTTTGAAGACAACCAGTTGATCCTGCCTGAACCGCTCTTGCTGTCCAGTGACTTCGATCGTTCCACTGATGACGAAGACGGCCCGCTCGATGTGCTCACCGTCGAGGCGGAAGCGCGCGCCGGCCGCCAGGGCCACGTAGGCATTGAACATGTCGGAGAACATTCTTGCCGGCGCGCGCTCGCCATGAAGCGAGCCTGCGATCAGGCGCATGTCGACGCCTTCCTCCTCGATGCGCGGCAGCGCATCCGCCGCAATATGCTGGAAGCCAGGGTCCGTTTCCTGGTGCATGGTCGGTTTCTCTTCGAGCTCCGCGTTTTCGAGTGCGTTCTTTGGTTATGTCGGAAAGACACCCTCAGTTTACGCAAAGGCCTTTAGCCGGCGTCAGAGATCGAGTGCTGATGAAGGCCAGGGAGTCGCGGCCGCCTCTCGGGGAGGCTTGAGCGGGCGTAGCCCACCCGGGTTTTCCAACTTCGATCGTCAACGGGTGGAGAGGGGCGGGGGAGGCGGTGGCGTCGTCGCGCCGGTGCCGAGCGAGCGTTGGACCATGACGCTGTCCGCCCAGCGCCCGTAGCGATAGGCTACCCCCTGCAGGACGCCAACGCGAACGAAGTTGAACCGTTCGTGCAGCGACAGCGAGGCAACATTCTCGGCATCGATATAGCCGATCATCTGCCGGAAGCCGGCTGCAGCACAAGCGTCGATCAGGCCGCGCATGAGCAGACCTCCGATGCCTTGGCCGAGATGCTCATGATGAACATAAATCGAGTGCTTGACGGTATAGCGGTAGGCAGGTCGCTTGCGAAACAGTACGACATAGGCGTAGCCGACCACTGCGCCCTCCTTGATCGCGACAAGGTGCGGGAAGCGGCGGCTCTTCAAGTTCTTCCGCCGCTCGCGCAGATCGTCCGGCTGCGGCGTGTCGCCCTCGTCCACACCCTCCTCGATGCCGCGGCGAATGTGGCGGCGATAGATCGCCAGCATCGCGTCCACGTCGCCGTCCCGCGACGGGCGAATGACGATTGACTTGTCCTGCTGCATGAGGGATCCGAAATTCCTAAATCCTATTCGGCGACGACGTAGGTATGAAGTCGTACGCGGCCCGATGCGTCCGTTTCACGGTAGAGACCTTGGATCTCGACGTCAAAGCCGGGAAACGCGTTGAAACAGGCTTCGAACATCTTGAGATAGTCGATCATCGGCTGCGCTCGCTCGGTCAACCGCTCGCCCGGCACGATGGTGGCGATCCCCGGCGGATAGACGACGAAAGGCGTCGTTGCGATCCGCCCGGCGATGGCGTCGATCGGAAGATAGTCCACATCGTTGCGCACGAGGCAGCGCGCCGCGTCGTGGGGCGAAAGGGCGATATCAGGCAGGTGCGCTTCGGAAAATTGCTTCGCCTGCAGCGCGCTGACATTGGCGTCGCGGAAGAAGCGATGCATATCGCCGCACAGGTCGCGCAACCGCACGCCAGCGTAACGACCGGGTCGGCGGCGATAAAATTCCGGGATTGCCTCTTCCAGAGGCGCATTGTCATCATGAAGCCGCTTGAATGCTACGAGACCACTGATCAACGTGCCCGCTTTGCTTGCCTCGACGCCGGGTGTGAGCAGGAACAGCAGGGAATTCAGGTCGTTCTTTTCCGCGACGATCCGGTTCTCACGCAGATATTGCGCGACAATCGGCGCCGGAATGCCGTGCTCGGCATATGCGCCGGTCGCCCTGTCGAATCCGGGCGTGAGCAGCGTGAGTTTGTTGGGATCGGTCATTGCGAAGCCCGGCGCCATATCGGAAAAGCCGTGCCACGCAGCACCTGGGGCGAGGTGCCAGAAGGCCGGGTTGGTGGCGAGTTGATCGGTGGCAACACTCTCCCAGGGCACGTCGTGCACCGCTCCAGGGGTTGCCACATCCGGCATCGCCACACGGTCCGGCACGAAGGGCTCGAAAAACCAGCGGCGCTCGGGCCGACGCTCCTTCTCCTCGAACTCCCGGCGCACAGCCCGTATCTTCTTGCGCAGTTCGATGCCGAGGCGGATCGTATCGTCCCACAGCACTTCGCCAGAGCGGCCCTTCATCATCTGCGCGCCGACGTCCAGGGAGGCGAAGAGCGGATAGAAGGGTGAGGTCGAAGCGTGCTGCATGAAGCTCTCGTTGAAGCGCCGGTGCTCGACCCGGCGCTTCTGGCCGGTGATGTGCCGATCCCTCATGTGGATCTGCGAAGCCTGTGAAAAGCTCGCAAGCTGCTTGTGAGTGGATTGCGTGGCGATGATGCCCGGCGCATCGGGTCCGAGTTCGGCAAGGCCCATGGCAAAACGTCCGGCATAGAGCGGATGAAACTTCATGAAGCCCGCCCAGGCCTCGTCGAACAGGATGTAGTCGCACAGATGCCCGATGGCCTTCAGGATCATCTCCGCATTGTGGATCGTGCCGTCATAGGTGCACTGTTCCACCACCGCCACCCGAAACGGGCGCGGTTTCTGCCAGGCGTTAGGGTCTTTGACCAATGGGTGGGTGCGGATGCGTTCCCGCAGCGCCTCCTCGTTCAGGGAGCCAAAATCCATGGGGCCTATCAGACCATGGGCGTTTCGCGCGGTCGGCACATAGACCGGGATACCGCCGGAGATCATCAGCGCGCCGTGATGCGCCGCTTTGTGATTGTTGCGGTCGAACAGAACCAGGTCGCCATCGGTGACGAGGGCGGAGAGCGCGACCTTGTTGGAGGTCGAGGTGCCGTTGAGGACGAAATAGGTCTTCTCCGCGCCAAAAATCTTGGCGGCTTCCTTCTGCGCCGCGAGCGCCGGGCCCTCATGGGTCAGGAGATCGCCAAGGTCGAGCACCGAATTGTCGAGATCGTCGCGGAACACCGCTTCGCCCAGATGCTCCATAAACACGCGGCCGACCGGGCTGCGGCTATAGAACACGCCGCCATTATGGCCGGGACATGTCCAGAGCTGGTTGCCTTCCTCGGCGTAATCCACCAGCGCGCCGAAGAAAGGTGTCTTCATCGTCTCGGCATACTGCTTGAGGCGGCTGATGAGGTTCTTTGCGATGAAGGCGGGGGTCTCCTCGGACAGGAAGACATAACCGTCGATGAAGTCGAGCACTTCTACCGGCACATCCTCGAAGCGCTTGCGGCGGATCAAGAGAATGATGGGGAATTCGAGGCCGCGACGGCGCATCAGATTGATAAGGGAGGCTGTCTTGCCCTCCATGCCCTTCTTGCCCCAATCGACCATCATGCAACCGATGGCCGCGTCCGTCTGGACGGCGATTTCGGCGTCTTCAAGATTGCGCGCGCGCACCACCTCGAAACCGGATCGTTCGATCTCCTCGACGATTTGGTTATAGCGGGCCCCCTCCAGGTCCTCGCTGTTGAAGGCGGGTGTCGCGAATAAAAAGGTGAAGCGCCTGAAGTAGTCCATCTGAGCCTCCGCCATCTATACGCAGCGAGTTGTTCGTGTGTTTCGTGACGATGTTGTGACAGCGGCCCGGATTATCTGTGATGTTCGAGACCAACTCGTGCCGGCCATTCGTCCAAGAGTCCTCGTGGAGCAGCGGGAGAGGGGGCGGTGGTTCTCTCTATTCAAAGTTTGTCTGCCCCCATCAAACGGGATGCTGTGTAAGATTTCCCTAACTGCACCGGACAGATCAAGGCTCTCAGGGCCGCACCCCGGTGATCTTCGTTCCGTGGGGAAAACAATGGATCTGCAAAAGATCAAGACGCTTCTCGACTTTGTCGGGCGTTCGCGTGTCTCGGAGCTGATAGTCAGCGATGCGGACACGACTGTCGTCATTCGCAATCCGGCTCGTGTAGCCAACCTGGAAATCCCAACCACAGTGCAGGCAACGCCATCGACGGTCGAGCCGCCAAGGTTGGACGACCAGCCGCAAACGCAGCTTGTTCGTGCTTCGACCTCAGGCATCGTACATCAGTCAAACAGCCCGGGATCCGCTCCAATCGTGGCGGAAGGCGATCCGGTAGAGGTGGGTCAGGCTCTCTGCATCGTGGAGGCGATGAAGGTCTTCACGACTATATCGGCTCCGTTCGGCGGCATCGTCAAGCGCATCTTCTTTGCGGACGGCCAGGAGGTCGCCTTCGGCGACCCGCTCGTGGAGATCGGGTGATGGATGCGTCTTTCGAGCCCGGCCGGAAAACCGGTCATCCATTCTGTCCGTCCTCATCGCCAATCGAGGAGAAATCGCCGTCCGGATCGAACGGGCCTGCAAGGAACTCGGCCTTCGCGCGATCCGTGTTGCATCCGAGGCGGATAGGGCCGGCGCGGCAGCACCGGGCGAAGGTGGTCCACTCTCGATCGGACCGTCGGCACCAACAAGGAGCTACCTCAACCAGGCGGCGATCCTGCTTGCTGCGCGTGTGACCGGCGCGGAGGCGATCCATCCGGGTTATGGGTTTCTCTCGGAGAATGCGGAATTCGCCGAAGCGGTCGAAAGGGCCGGACTGGTTTTCGTTGGCCCGCCGGCCTCGGCAATCCGCATCATGGGCGACAAGATCGCTGCCAAGCGCGCGATGATGGCGGCCGGCGTCCCTTGCGTGCCGGGACCGGGCGAGCCGCTACCTGATAACATAGATGCCGTGCGCGCCACCGCTGAGGCCATTGGTTACCCGGTCATCGTCAAGGCGGCCGGCGGCGGCGGCGGGCGGGGCATGCGCGTTGTGCGCGATGGCGCCGATATAGCCGATGCGGTCGTGATCACGCGCGAGGAGGCGCGCCGCGCCTTCGGCAAGCCTGAGCTCTACGTGGAAAAGTTTCTGGAGCACCCCCGCCATGTCGAATTCCAGGTGCTCTGCGACAATCACGGCAATGCAGTCTGGGTTGGTCATCGCGATTGCTCCGTTCAGCGACGGCACCAGAAGGTCGTCGAGGAGGCGCCGGCGCCCGGTATCGCACCGGAACTCGCAGAGAGGATCGGCGCGCGCTGCGCAGAGGCCTGCCGGCAGATCGGTTATCGTGGGGTTGGGACCTTCGAGTTCCTTTACGAGCACGGCGAGTTCTACTTCATCGAAATGAACACCCGGCTGCAGGTCGAACATCCCGTGACGGAGGCGACAGCGGGCGTCGATCTCGTGCACGAGCAGCTGCGTTCGGCCCAGGGCGACGTGCTCGACACGCGCCGTTTCCGCGGAGAGGCGCAAG
The DNA here is from genome assembly GCF_001429285.1 of Ensifer sp. Root278. Taxonomy (GTDB): domain Bacteria; phylum Pseudomonadota; class Alphaproteobacteria; order Rhizobiales; family Rhizobiaceae; genus Ensifer. Next base: position 292,321 of record NZ_LMJJ01000003.1, on the reverse strand, counting down.
GACACGCCTTCGAATGCCGTATCAATGCAGAGGACCCGACCACTTTCGTGGCCGCTCCCGGCCGCATTTCAGCGGTTCGTTTTCCAAGCGGACCGGGCATTCGCGTCGATACCCATATCTCGGCCGGTTACCGGGTTTCCCCATACTATGATTCCCTGATTGCCAAGCTGATCGTCCACGCCCCGACCCGCGACGAGGCGATCCGGCGCATGCAGGTCGCGCTTTCGGAAACCAGGATCGAAGGCATCTCCACCAACCTCCCGCTGCACGAAAGGATCTTGGCAGATCCGGATTTCATGCAGGGCTGCGTCGATATCCATCATCTTGAAAAACGTTTGAGGGAGGAAGCCGGTGTCAAGGCGTGACCGCTCGTCAGGCAGATCCGGGATCGGTGACTTCTCCGATCCGGCCCTCATCTCCACTCTGACCACCTGGCTTGGCGCTTCCGGCGCGAGCGAGTTGGAGATCAGCACGAAGGACGGCCACGCATTGAAGATCGTGCTGGCCCCCGACGCCAGCCCGGTCGAGCGTCGTGAAGAGGCTCAGGATGTGACCTCGTTGGTGCCCGAAGGCCGGGCCGTCAAGGCGCCGCTTGCCGGGGTTTTTCGCGACCGGCATCCCGCTGGATCGGACGCTTCACCGCTTGCCGGTGAAGGCCGAGCGCTCGAAGCCGGCGATATCGCTGGTTTTGTCGAGGTCGGGCCCATCCTCGTCCCGGTGGTAGCGCCGGCAACCGCGATCGTCGCAGGCGTTCATGCCCGTGCCGGAGAGTTGATCGGCTACGGAGATCCCGTTTTGACCATAGAACACGCCCAATGAGCCTCCTGCGACAGGCCCCGTTCCCGTCGCCTGCCTCAATCGTCCCGAATACCGAGGCGCTGGCGAAGATTTCCTTCATCGGCACGCGTGCCTTTCTGCTCGAAGCACCCGGGGCCTTCGACCTGCCGAACCAGAGGCGCATCTGGGCGCTCTCCCGCGCGTTCGAGACGCACGAAGACGTCGCCGAAATCGTTCCTGGCATGACCAACCTGTTGGTCCTCTTGAAGGAGACCCCGGACGATCCGCAAGCTGTCGTCCGGCACCTGCAGGACGAATGGCAGCGTTCGCAGGGCATCGAACTTGCCGGTCGGCAAATTGAAATCTCCGTCACCTATGGCGGCGAACATGCCACCGACCTGCCGGCGCTCTGCGACCTCAGCGGCCTCAGCGACCGGGAGGTCGTGCGCATTCACCACGAAGGCATCTATCGCGTCTTCGCTCTCGGCAGTGCGCCGGGCTTCGGGTACCTGCACGGGCTTGATCCACGCATCCACATGCCGCGAAAGACCGTGCCCTCGCTCAAGATGGCGCGGGGCTGCGTCACGATCGGCGGCATGCAAACCGGTGTTGCCGTGCTGACCGGCCCGAACGGATGGAATTCGATCGGCTTTGCCGAACTTCAGATGTTCGATCCGCTGGCTGCAGTGCCCGCCTTGATGGCGCCTGGCGATACCGTGCGCTTCCGCCCTGAAAGGATCGACTTGTGATCGAAATCCTCGAAACCGGCCCGCTGAACACTGTCCAGGATCGGGGGCGTCCGGGCTATCGAAATATCGGGGTCACGGCCTCAGGAGCAATGGATCCCGTGGCACTGGAGATCGGCACCTTCATCGAAGAGATGCTGCGCGCCGCAACCGCCGCCTCGATGCCGGTTGCCGGCACGCCCATGTTCTGCGCCTCGATCACCGACCACTTGCCGGTGCCCTTCTGGCCGGCCTTGTCGAGGATCAAATCGACGATCGGTTTGCCGGTCAAAGGATCAGCGGCCTTCAGCAAGTCGGCGCCTTCAAGGTGGCCGACAAGGCAGCCTTCATCAGGGATCTCGAAAGCGCGCTGCTGGCCGCCAAGATCGGCGCCTATCGGCGGCATCGAAGGAGTTCAACTGGAACCTGCCGATGCCGACCATCGCCAAGATCTGGCGCGCCGGCTGCATCATCCGCTCGCAGTTCCTCGACGAGATCACCACCGCGTTCACCAAGGCGCCGGATGCCGCCAACCTGATCGTCACCCCGGTCTTCGCCGCCATGGTCAAGCAAACCGACGCAGCCCTGCGCCGCGTCGTTTCGGCTGCCGTTCTCGGCGGCCTGCCGGTGCCGGCGCTTGCCTCGGCGCTCGGCTACTTCGACAGCTACCGCCGCGGCCGCGGTACGGCCAATGTCATCCAGGCGCAGCGCGACTTCTTCGGCGCCCACGGCTTCGACCGCATTGACGGTGCCGACAGCCATCACGGACCTTGGGGCAGTGGCTTTTAGCCGGCACCCAGAAATTGCGACCGTTCGATCCCTTCAGGAGCCAAGAGGCGAGCACTCAATTGACAAAGCGAGGACTAACATTGGTAAGCAAACTCACGACTTTGTCTTCGATCGCCTGACAGTCGTTCTCGTATCGGGCAGTCAGAGGCTCGCCTGAGATCGCGTGTTCTCGGAGTTCATCCCGGGTGATCACCGCGATGCCATAAGCCTCTAACAGGGTACTCAGGGAAAGGAACCTTAGCTCCGCAAGCTGTTGCCGATGCCTCGGCAGCCGCATCATCAGGCGTGCCCGTCCGATCTTCTCAAAATCCATCGTTTCCGCCTTCAGGTAACGCCTGTAGGCCAGTGTCCTCCACAATCCGAGGGGTAGCAACATGAATATGACCGTGCAGGCTCTGTAGCGGCAATTGAGCGCGGCAGGACCGCGAGATGGAAATCCTCAATCCGACCAGTGAGATCAGTAGCGTCAAGAGTGATGTTGCCGAGGTCACTCGCTCGACAGCCGCGTCTCGGCCCTCCAATGACCAAACGCGTTTGTGCCGGAACGAGGAGTGGGGGGATCCCAGAGCGCTTAATCGAATGGGACTGGGGCGAGCGCTCTGGGATCACTAGCGCCAATGACGGAGGGCAGTCCTTGGCTCTTTGGCGCTTAAACAGCATGGCGGGCGGATTCGGAATGAGCAACGCCGCTAGGACCTTTGCCAGAGCGCACCGGACCTAGGTCTGATAAGATCTCAAAGAAATGCCTCCCCGAAAATCGACCACTGCGCCAATCAAGTGCACCCGTTGGGCTCCCCATCGGAATAAGGGACAGACCTCTGAGCTCTGTCGGTCGAACACGAACGTTTCGTAGGGCTATGCGGGAGAATTGAGGTCGGAACGAATATCGGGCAACGACGCGCGTGGCGTGGCTTTCTTGGCAGATGTTGGACCGTGGTGTCGGGCGTCGCATTGCATTTGAGGAGCAAATCTATCCGCGCATCATCCGCTCGGTTGAACGACCAGAGGCTCATCACGTCCCTTCTTGCTCGCCCAAAGCCAAACGAACCCGTTCGTCGCTCTTCTACCGCAACCGGGCTGGCTCCCTATTTTTCCCGTAGCGCCCGGCGGAAGTTCTGCGTGATTGGTTCTGCAAGGTAGGCAAGCACGGTGCGGACACCCGTCCGGATCATTGCCTCGCTCGACATGCCGGGCAACAGTTTGCGACCCTCGAGCTTGGTGAGTTCGTTTCTGTCAATCAACACGGTTGCGGTGAAGTATGGCACCCCGCTGCGTTCCTCTACCATGCGGTCAGCCGATACGATCTCCACGACGCCGTCGAGTGGCGGCAGGTTGTAGCGTGCGAAGGCTGGAAAGCTGACACGCGCCGGCTGTCCGGGGGCGATCGTCTCGACATCCTCCGGCCTGACCATAGCCTCGACCACGAGTTGCTGTCCGAGAGGCACCATGGTCATTAACGTTTCGCCGGGCTTCACGACACCGCCGTCCGTGTGGACCTTCAGGTCCATGATGATACCGTCAACCGGTGCGACGATGTCGGTGCGGGCAAGCACGTCGTTGGCGGAACGCTCCTGCTGTTTGAGGTCGAACAAATCCGCCTCGACCTTGCTCAATTCCTCGACAGCATCTTTCAGCCGCACGGTGTTAAGGTTCAGAATCTGCGCGTCAATTTCGGCCATGGCGCTTCTGGCACGAGCGATCGCCGCGATATTGGTAGCGCGCTCCCCCTCGATCTCGCGCTGTTGTTGTCTGAGCAGCAGGTTCCGTGCGCGGGTGGTGAGTGCTTTCTTGAGCAGAGTTTCAAGATCCTTGGTCTCCCCTTCGAGAGCCTCGATCTGCTTGTCCTCGGTCGCAACGAGTCTCTCCAGTCCGGTTATCTCCTCCTCGGCCTGGTGGCGGCGTTGTCCGAGAATGGTCCGCTCGTCGTTCAAGTTGTGGCGCTTTGCCGCGAACACGTCGCGCTGCGTGGCCACCGCGTCCTTGGCAGCGGTCGCACGGTTTGCGAGCAGCGCCGGATCAAAGTCGATCTCGGCCTTGTCGTCACGCTCCGCCCTGAGCCGCGCGGCCAGCGCCTCGCGCGTTGTGATCCGGTTCTGAACCAGGTCCAGTTGTGCTTTGGCTTGCGTGTCGTCGAGCCGGATCAGAACCTTGCCAGCCTTGACGATGTCACCGTTGGCGGCGTTCAACTCCGCGATGATGCCGCCCTCAAGGTGCTGGATGAGCTTGCGGTCGCCGGCGACCTTGACAACGCCCGGTGCCACTGCGGCGCTGTCCAACGGCGCCAGTGCCGCCCAACCTCCGGCCATCCCGAAGAACAGGAACATGATGGCAAATCCGGCCCACGTCACGCCCGCGATACGCAAGGGTATCGGCTTCGGCATCGGGGACGGTGGCGCGGGTAGCGGCACAACGGTCATATCTTTTTCCATTCGGGTGCTTGTGCCGGGTCTGCATCTCCTCCTGAAATGCTTCCGGCAACAATTTCTGAAATAGGTGACGAATTTCGGACTGTGAATCGACCGGCCGGACCAGCGCCGACGCCTTGGTTCGCGGCTATGGCTGTGATCCGGGTTACCGCGCCGTTGCGCTTGGCAAGTTCGTTGAAGACATGGTCACGCGGACCGAAGAGATCTTGTTGGCCTCGGTTGAGGACCAGTATCTTGTCAACTTTCTGCATGATGCTCGGTCGGTGCGCGATCAGAATAATCGTCGTGCCTGCGGCCTTGATCGCGCTGATGGCTGCGATCAACGCGTCCTCACCTTCGCGGTCGAGATTGGAATTTGGTTCGTCCAGGATAAGGAGTGCCGGATCGCCGTAGAGTGCCCTCGCTAGCCCGATGCGTTGACGCTGCCCGCCCGACAGTGTCGCGCCCGACTCGCCGATCTGTGGGCGTTGGTGTTCGTCGCTGAGAAATGGACCTCGGTGATGTCGATCCCTTCATTCGAATCGACCGACTCGACATGCAGTCGATCCATAAAGCCGCTGGTAGTGATATCGACGGTTGTGGTGTTATCCAGCCCGGTGATGGTGACAGCATTCCCGGTCCCGCTGAGCCCGGTGATGGTGACGTTGCCGCTCGCGGTGGCATAGGTTCCGTCCGCGGTGATGGTGGAAGCAAACCCCGATGCACCGGTCAGCTTGATGCTGGTGATGTCCACGGCGGTGGTCGGGCTGCCGTTGAAGAAGTCCGAGCCTTGCTCGTTGCCCTGAACGTTGAAGGCGCGGATCGCGATGTCCGCCCGCCCAGCCGATTGAGACGGCGTGAGCTGGTTGATTATGAAGCCAGCCTGCGTGATGTTTTCGAGATGGCTGCCGTACGCGATGTCCGCGCCATCACCTGCATCGGGGGTGCCGCCGGTCACAAAATCAATCTGCAGCACTTCGCGTCCGAGTGGTTGATTTTGCCCGTCCGTGTCCGGTTGGATGCTCTGGTTATCGACGCCAAAACCCTGCTGATTCACGTTGCACTCGCTGTTGACCAGCGCGCTGTTCGGGTCGCCCTGGGAGGACCGCACGAGCCCCGTCACCAGCAACTGCTTGGATGCGTCACTGGGTGAACTGAGCAGGTTGAATTCATTGCTGCCGGGATGGGCATTCTCACCGGTAAAACTGACCACCGAGGTCCCCGCGACCGAGGCGACCACGTGATCAGTCAGATCGATCCGGTCGTCCGGGTCGGTCTCATCCGGATGGAGCAGCGGCACGTACTGAACCAGGTAAAGGTCCGCTTTAGTGGCGCTTGTGGGTCCAGCCCAAACGCAAAGGCGAGCGACCCGTCAGCAGCGGGCGGGACGTCCGGGTCGGAGGTTCCGATCACGCCGATCACGACGTTGGGATTCGTTGGGACATAGTTGCCATCGACCGTTTGGATGCCGCTGTTCACGCCGACGGTTTTGGAAAAGGGTGTGCCGGAGGCATCCTGCGCAAGAACGATCCCGGAGATGGTTTCCCCTGCGCTCGCCGAGGCCTGCACGAAATTGGCTTGGTAAGCGACCTCTGGTGAGGTCAGCCCGCCCGTATCGTCGAGAGTTAGGAGATACAACAGGGTGGGGTTGGTATCGTGAGGCGGATCCGACGGGTTAATATCGTCGTCCTGAAGTAGAGTACTCTCGTCGATGATGATGTCTTGAGTCTGGATGTCCAGCGCCATCGAGGTTATCCTCCACGAAAATGAATTGGCCAAAGAAAAGGGATAGGGGCCCTCGAGCTTTATGGCCTCTATCCACTTAGGAAAAGCAGATTTGTTCTGGGAAATCCCCCCCTATGCGTGTTCTCATCACGCCTTGTCAGGTGCTCTACGTTGAGGCACCTGGTTTAGACTGGGACGCTACGCCTCTCGTATGGGCCCTTCAAGCCGTCCTTAAGGACTATCTAATATATCGGAAGTTGTGCCGCTTCGCGAAGCCGGATCAGCGTAAGGGCATCGATAGCGTTGCGGCTGAACGGCCGAGCCGTCTGGCATAAATGTCCCAGCGAAAAGCAGAGATGAGATGCGGCAGGTTCGGATTCTTAATTATTATTAATGAACCTGCGAGCAAGTTTGGCGCTGTGATCCAGAGTCGCCCGGAAAGGCGTCACAAGCGACTCTGGAACCACTTTTGCGGCCGTGGCGGTGGATGACGCCATGGTCGTAGTTAGGATATTCTGGGATTGAATTGCGTCACAAGCAGAGTAGGACCTTTGCCGGCGCAAATAGGACTTAGGTCTTATGTGGGACAGGACCCCAGCAGCGAGGCCGACAAGCAATCTAATCCTCAACCGGGCGTCCGCCCGTCTTGGTATACGACGACAGGCCTTTTGGTCGACTGTTGCAACGCCACTGTTCCGATTGAGACGTTGGTTCTTGCGCAGGACGCTGCCTTTGAAATCGCTCATGAGGAATAGATTGTAAGGTGTGCGGCTGCCACGCTCTTAAACCGCTGCCCGACATTTTGTTGTGCAGGCCCCCGGTTATATCTTCGGCTAATCAGGGCTAGTCCCTTTAGGGAAGTTGTCTTTGGGCGGGGCCTCAGTCACCCTTTTCTCATTGCGATTGCCACCCTCGATGCAGTCCCCGCTGCAGAGGCCAATCGCAAGCACCGACTGAGCCTCTTCCTTAGCGGGTAGAGGCTCTTTTTTTCGCGATGACCGCCTGAGCCTCAACGGAAGGGGAGCTGCCCGATAGGCTTTTGTCCTCTGGGATTCCTACCAGGCGAGAGTTTTGCCGTTTCAGAACGAGAATTCCCGGACACCTATCTCACGCCGCGATGAGAGGTTTCGAAAGTACTTCTGACGACCCTCCGGAAGGATCGGGCAGCGGCACCAGAGCCGTCGGGCGGGGACGATAGGACCGCTCCGAAGCCGCTACCCTCCCATGGCGGTACGGGCCGAAGTGCCATGGGCTGAACAGGAAGACTAGGGTGAACGGAACGCGCGACAACGGAACTAAGACCTTTGCCGCGAGGAGTGAGACTGAAGTCCCATGGCGGAACCTTTGGCACCACTCTACCTTTTGGAGAAGTACCATACGCCGGCGCGGGAATCGACGAATATCTAGCCCCGCCCGAACAGCATGCCCTTCAAATGGGGTCAACCAGGAGCCTTCATAGATCGGTGATCCTGACATTTGGCCCCTTCGCTTACCTCATCGGCTCCTCCGGGAGCCGTCTTTTTAACCAGACGGCGGCATCAGGCTAAACCCGGCAACCCTCCAGTCAGAGACCGGCTCAAGCGCGTTTGCCTGGCTGATCCGCCGGATCGCACCAGCGGACCCCCGCCCGGTCTTCCGACCATAGTCTGGCTTGGATGGGACGAAGGTCCAGCCGGGGTAAGGGAAAGGTCCTGTGCAGCCAGGATCTTTGCTGGAGCGAGTTGACTGTGCGTCTCGGTCAAGGGCAAAGTCGGTTGGTTACCCGCCGCGCTGAGTGCGCTTGCGCACGAAATGACCTTGGAGACATTATGATCACGCGTCGGATGATCCTGACAGCATTCTTGCCGGCAGTCTGCACCCTCGCCATCTCCTTACCCTACAGCCTCGAAACGTCGAGCGCTGGGCTTACGATCGTCAAGACGGTCGCCTTCGCCAACAGTGGCAATGGTAATGGAGGCGGGGGCGGAAATGGCGGGAACGGTGGCGGCAACGGCGGCGGGAATGGTGGAGGCGGCGGCGGGAACGGTGGTGGGAGTTCAAATGGCAGTGACCGCTCCAATTCCAACAGCGAGCGTTCCAAGAACTCCAATCGTGGGAACGCAAAGGCCAATGGACAGGATGTCGGCGTTCGCCACGAAGGCGGCATTACCGAAGAGATCGCGAATGGCCGCTACATCATGAAGGATGCCCGCGGACGCACCATCATCAACCGCCGCGCGACGGCAAACGACAGAAAACGGATAGATTCATTCTTGCATTAGGTGAGGGTAGGCGCACGAAGCCGGTTGCGCCATCCTTGTTCGACGTGGATCAGACTTCGCGCGCGTCGCGTAGTACCATAGCCGCTTCAGTGCGGTTGCCGACACCCAGCTTTGTCATGATCTGCGTCATATGATGCTTTACGGTCTTTTCCTGCAGGTCCAGTTGGATTGCGACATGCTTGTTGCTCATACCTGCTGCCACCAATTCCAGAACTTCCCTTTCACGAGGCGTTAGACCGGCGATCAGGCCGGACTTGCCGCCTGCCGCTGGTGTCCGGCTGGACAGAAGCTTGGCAGACAAGGTCGGCGCCACATAGCGCTCTCCCGAAGCCACGGTGCGAATGACCTCGGCAAGCGCTCTTGCACCGACGCCCTTCAGCACATAGCCGGTGGCACCTCGATCCAGCGCAGTTGTCACGTCGTCGCCGTCTTCGGAAACGGTGAGCATGATAATCTTCTGTGATGGGGCGATTTTCAGGATCGCCGGTATGGCCTCCAAACCACCACCGGGCATGGAGATATCCATGAGCATGATATCCGGTCCAAGGCGCTCCGCGATCTGGGTGGCATCGTCCTTCGAGCTGCCCTCGGCGACAATTTCAAAGCCCTCGATCTCCGACAGGCTCCGCGTCACACCTTCCCGAAACAAGGGGTGATCGTCCACGATAGCAACGCGAATGGGAAACACCATGATTGTCATATCTCCTTGACGCTGGTCGTCATGCGAACGGTTGTACCGGTCGCTGCCACAACGAGCTCGAACGTTCCTCCGAGACTTTCGATCCGTTCTCGCAAGCCGGCAAGACCAAGACTTGTGGGCAGAACTGTGTCCGGGTCAAAACCGGGTCCACTATCGGTAACCTCGATCGTGACACGGTCGCCATCCGTCCGCTGCGTAACCCGCTGTCCGACACCGCCGGCGTGGTGAAAGCCGTTGTTGAGGGTCTCTTGCACGAACCGGTAGATGCATATTTTCGCCGCCTGCGAGAGGCGTTCGGGAGGCTTCGTCAAGTGCAGCTCGACGGGTGAACCAGTCCGCTGCTGATGCGCCTTTACGCACCGCTGCAGGATTTCGGTCAGACCCGCCGTTTCTATCTGCGGAAGGACCAGGCCGCCGCAGATCGTGCGAATCTCCTGCATCGCTTCGTCCAAGCTCGCCTTTATCGCACCAATTTCGCGGTCGCGCGTGCCGGCCGGCGTTTTGCTGCGCTTCAAGGCTTCACTATCCAACCTGAGCGAGGCGTAGGCGACGAGTTGGGCCGGGCCATCATGCAGGTCCGCTCCGATACGTCTCAGATAACTTTCGTTCAACGCGGTGGCGCGCTGCGAAGCGCGTTGGAGGCGACCCCGCAACTTTTCGTTCTGCGCGAGCGATTCCGAGAGTTCCTCGACCCGTTGCTTGAGGGCATGGCGCTGGCTCTCGATCGTCTTGCTACCGCGAAGCACGATTGCCGACAGCACGACAAAGAAGGCAAGTGTGAAGGCCGCGACCGCCAACCAAGTATGCATGCGCGCCTCATTGAGACTTTGCTGAAACTCATTGGCGACCTCGTGGAATTCCGACACGGCAACCACCTGCCCGGACCAGGGCTGCAGTACGGGATTGTAGATCACAAGCGCCGGTACCCTTGAACCTTTATCAGTCGCTATGTTCCTTTCCCGATCGAAGCGCGCGGCCATCTTGCCGGAAAATGCGGTTTGCAATTCACCGCTGAGCTCAACCTTCGTGCCGTCAGCGGCCCGATCACTCGAATAGAGGAGCGTGCCGTCCGCGCGCCAAAGGCGGAAAGAGAGAAGCCGGTCACCCAGTGCGCCTTGGCCGAGGGTCTCATCCAGCGCGCGTGCCACGGTCCCGTCTAGGACTTCGTTCCTCTGCATGTCGGGCAGCAGCGGCGCAATCACACTATCGACATAGAGTGCAGTCGTCGCGGCCGAGTTCCGGGTGACCGCATCTTCGATCCGGTTCGAAACAAAGGCTCCGATCAACACCATGGCGCATGCGGAGACTGCTCCCCCAATCAGCAGAAACTGCCTGGCGAGCGATTGAGAATTCCAGCGGGTGATAAGTTGATTGAAGCGCACCAGGTCTCTCGGATCGGGCCGCCGGCTCGTGCGGCGCGACGATTGTAGCAAGCCCAGCTCAACCTAACCACTCTCGAAACGCGGTCAATGGCAGGGCGATCGACGCGAGCTTGATCGGACCTTTGATGCTTTGGGCCCGGACCTAAGTCCCAAGCGCGAAGGCAATGGTCTGGGGTCGATGGCGCCGTGTCCGGGGCGCAGATATCGTCCGTGCATCAATGATCGTTCGCCTGAGTCCGCGAAAGGACAGTGAACAGCAAGTTGGAATAAGGAGATTATCATGGCCATGACGAGACTGATCGCGCGAAGCATCATGACACTGACACTGGCAATCGCGCCGGTGGCTGGCGGCAATTTGGGGCTGAACGGTTTCGCCTATGCCAAGGGCGGCAACGGCGGCGACCATGGTGGCGGAAACGGTGGTGACCATGGTGGCGGCCACGGCAGTGATCGTGGTGGCAGTTCCGGCCACGGCAAGTCCGATAATGCGCGCGGAAGCAAGGAGACGAAGGGAAACAAGTCCGGCGAGAAATCGCATAAGAAGACCCACACATCAAGCGGCAAGGAAAAAGCGTCCAAGCCGGCGAAGGCCGAGAAGGTCGTCAAATCGGCGCCGGTGGAGTTGGATCCGGTTGTTGAACCGGTAACGCCGGGGAACGCGCCGGGCTTTGGTTCGCTCAACCGGAATTACCACGCTTACCTCAATTCGAACGATCCCAAGATGGCCGGGGTTCGGGCCTATGCGATCGCCTATGCCGAGTTTGAGGCTGAAAACGGTGAGGATGCCATCCCCACGGACCCGGCGCTGAGTGACGAAGCGCTGCGTGATGCGCTTGCCAGCTTCACCAAGGACGGTGTGGTGACTGACGACATGGTCGATGAAGCCAAGGAGATACTCGGCGTTGGCCCTGCGGTCGGCAAGATCGACGAAATCCGCGAGACGCTGCCGCCATCGACGGTGGATGAGACGGATCCGGAAGTAGAAACGGATCCGGAAGTAGAAAGCGTCCAGTAAAACAAAGACAGGCAGCCGGCTCCGGTGATTGTTGTCGGGCCGGTTGCCAAACAAGGCGGAATTCGAATGTTTGATCGTGTTGCGGAAGCCTTCGACCACGCAATGAAACAGGGACGTGTCGGCTTTTCTCTTCAACACATCAACTCAGTCGCCGACGTCGGCCGCGTCCTTTACTCGGAATGCCTGGGAAGGCTCGTCAAACCCGATGGCGAGATCATGGCAGCCAGCGAGTTCATAGGCTATCTGGAGGCGGCAGGTCGTGTTGCCGCGCTTGACAGGCATATGCTCGCCCTCGCTTTTGACTGGCTCGCGTGCCAGCCATCCGGTGTCCTCGGGTGCAACATTTCAGTCGAAAGTATTTCCGACGAACGCAACAGAGCACTTCTCTTCGATCTGCTGTCTGCAAATACGAGATTTGCATCGCGGCTTGTGCTCGAGTTGACGGAAAGTCTGCCCGTATCGGGACTTCCGATAGCCGGCCGGTTTCTGCAAAGTGTGCAGGCGCTTGGTTACAGGATCGCCGTCGACGACTTTGGCACTGGGTTCTCGACACCTGAGGCGCTTTTGTCGCTGCCCGTCGACATCGTGAAGATCGACGGATTCTTTTTGCGTCTGGGTCGTGACGACGCGGAGCGCTTTCTCTCGCACATGGTGGGTCTCGCATCCTGCGTCGCCCCGGTCGTGGTCATTGAAGGCGTCGAAACCTATGCGCAGTTTGAAGCCGCGCAGGCCGCGGGAGCAACACATGTTCAAGGGTTTCTGCTCTCCGAACCTACCCTCGCTCCGCTATTTGGCGGAGAAGTGCACGATCACTCAAGTGCGATGGTTTGCTGAGAGAAGAGGAGGCCTGCGGACGCCCGCGCCTCTGTCTGAAAATCGGCCGCACACACGGCGGTAGCCCGTCCGAATCTTCCGAAAATGGGACAAACTTCAGCTGCAAAACATACAATTTTGAGGGTTGTTCATCTCGTCATCTCACCGGAAGTTAACCCGGCGGTGGGAGCATGTCGCTAGCCCCGTCGTCGTTGTCAACGGTAGTGAGTGGGATTGCGCATGCAGCTCCTGAACCATCGCGTCACACGCATTGTCGTTGGGATCCTGCTTCTGGCACTTGCCATTGTCGTGCTCTTGCCGGGGCTCACGGGCTTTACCAGCCTTGATGGCACGGTCAACGCTCGCTTTGCAGTGATCAACGCGCCGATCGATGGCGAGATTGAGCAGGCACCACCCCGGATCGGCACCCCGGTAGCCGCAAACGAGACGCTTCTGACGATCCGCAATGATCGGGTCAATCGGGCGATCCTTGCTTCGCTGCAGGCGGAAGGAAAGACCGCGGTTGATCGCGTTGCGGCGCTCGAACGGGAACGGGACGAACTTGTCGCGTTGCGCACCCAACTCGCCGATCGACTCGAGAATTTCAAGAACGCCACCATTGCAAGTCTGGAACGCGAGCTTCGCATCCTGCAGAAGCGGGTCGAGGTATCTCGCGCCCAGGACTTCGTCGCCAAGGTAGACCTCGACCGACGGCAGGAGTTGGAGTCGAAAGGGATTTTTGCGCGCAAAATGGTGGAGTCGGCCGCTGCCGCGGGCGCCGCCACGGGCGGTGAGGTCGAGATCAGCAATCTGTCGCTCGAGCTGCTCGAACAACGACTGACGGCGCTTCGTCAGGGGATATTCATCGTGGGCGATGGTCAAAACGATGTACCCTATTCCCGCCAGCGCCAGGACGAGGTGATCGTTCGCATAAACGATATCAACACCCGCATAGTCGAAAACAGCACGCGCGCCGACCAGATAGACCATCAATTGGTCGAGGAGGAGAAGCGCGTTCGCAGTCTCGAATTGGCGGCGGTCTCTTCGCCATTCAGCGGCGTGGTGTGGACCCGGAACGTCGTCAACGGTTCCAATGTCATCTTGAACAACGAGCTGCTGCGTATCCTCGATTGCCGCGAGCTTTTCGTCGATATCCTCGTTCCCGAAGTCGATTACGACGAGATCTATCCGGGTCGCGAAGCGGAGGTTCGGCTCCTCGGTCGGAGCGAAGTCTTCAAGGCGAAAGTGCAGGCAGTCAAAGGCTCTTCTGCCGTTGTCGAGAAGGACAATCTAGCTGCCAAGGAGCCGGAGGCCGAGGAGCGCGATGCCAGGATCCGCGTTCAACTCATACCCTCAGCGCTCAACACCGATTTCGGCAATTTTTGCCAGGTGGGGCGGACCGCCCAGGTACGCATCTCCAGGCACAATCTGCAACTGACGCAGTGGATCAAAAGCTTGTGGTTCAACCTCTTTTAGCGCTCGCGCCCACATTGCTGGTTATCGCCTTCTTCCTGCTTGGGCCATCCAACTGGCCACGGCATCAAAGCTGGGCGCGCAGCATCACCTGCGCCGTCGTAGGCGCTGTCGCATTGCGCTATATGGTCTGGCGTCTTTTCGAGACCGTTCTTCCCTATCCAGCCGATGGCGCGAACGCATGGTGGGTTTGGGTTGTTTTCATCATCGAGCTCCTTGCCTTCACCGAGGTTGTCCTTTTCCTCATTTTGATGAGCCGATACGTTGACCGGAGTTCCGAAGCGGACCGCTTGGGAAAGACGTTCTTCGCTCGCGAACAACAGGATCTGCCTACAGTCGACGTTTTTATTCCGACCTACAATGAACCGCTCGATGTCTTGGAGCGGACGATCGTCGGGGCGTTGGCACTCGACTATCCGAAAGACAAGTTCAAGGTCTATGTCCTCGATGACGGCAGGCGTGATTGGCTGAAGAGCTTCTGCGCAGAGCGAGGCGCGGTCCACTTGACGCGAACGGACAATGCGCACGCGAAAGCCGGAAACATGAACAACGGGCTCCGCGCGAGTTCGGGCGACTTCATTGCCATTTTCGATGCCGACTTTGTTCCTTATCGCCATTTTCTCAAGCGTACTTTGCCGTTCTTCTCGGACGAGGAGATCGGCATCGTCCAGACGCCGCAGCATTTCTTCAATGTCGATCCGGTCCAGTCAAACCTGGGTCTGGAGAACATCTGGCCGGACGAACAGCGCCTCTTTTTCGACGAGATCGCTCCGAGCCGCGACGTCTGGGACGTCAGCTTCTGCTGTGGGTCGTGCTCGATCGCCCGCCGCAAGGCAGTCGACGCGATCGGCGGCTTCCCGACGGAGTCGATCACCGAAGATTTGTTGACGACACTGTCGATGCTGAACAAAGGCTACAAGACCCGTTACTTGAACGAGCGCCTGTCGATGGGGTTGGCAGCCGAGAACCTGACGGGCTATTTCGTCCAGCGAGAGCGCTGGTGCCAGGGCGGCATCCAGACGCTCTATCTCCACAACGGCCCCTTGCGCGGACCGGGCTTGTCGTTGTTCCAGCGGATTATGTTTCTTCCCATGTCCTGGCTGGTGCAGTACATCGTGCGCCTGATCGTCCTGATGGTGCCGATCGCCTATCTCTGGTTCGGCGCCTTGCCGCTGCACTTCACCGGCGTTGCCGACTATGTCTCTAACCAGCTTCCCGTTCTGGCGGCCTATTTCCTGTTGATGCTGTGGATCACCCCGACGCGCTACCTCCCTGTAGTTTCCAGCGCCGTCGGGACGTTCGCAACCTTTCGCATGCTGCCGACGGTCGTTTCCAGCCTCGTACGGCCCTTCGGCAAGCCGTTCAAGGTGACCCCGAAAGGCACCGGTAACGAGGCCAACGCCTTCGATGCCTACACGTTCTCTTGGATCGCGGGCTTCATCACTGCCACAGCACTGGGGCTCCTGATCAACATCGTTCCGGAAACCGCGCGGATACACGGCTCGTTTTCGGCGATTGGGGCCGTATGGTCGGGGATCAACATCGTCGTCCTTGTCATCGCTTCTCTCATCTGCTTTGAGAAACCGTGTCGCCTTTTCCAGGCTTTTAGGCTCGATGAGCCCGCCAATGTCGACGGCACGCCGGGGCGCGTGGTCAGCCTCTCACTCGACAAGGCGGTGGTCGCCGTTCCGACTGAAGTGCGTTTCCAGTCCACACAGGTGACGCTCAGACTTGATGGCTTCGAGCCGCTACATGCAGATCTCAGGCAAGTGACGCAGCGGCGCGGCGACATCTCGCGCGCCGGAGACAAGAGGCGCTTCTACCTTCACCTTCACTACGAGCTCAGCGGCAAAGAGCGCGACCAGATGATCGTCAAGCTCTATACCGGGCGCTACTCCCGAGACGTCCCCGACATCGACAAGATCGCTGTTTCGGTGAACCTGCTACTGCGCGCCTTCGGACGCGCGCGCACCGTCTCCCAATAGCAAACTCCAGCCGCCGATTTCGACCGGGTGATCGCCATTAACCTGCGCGGCAGCTTCTTCGTTGGAAAAATGGCGATCGGGCTGATGGAGGGGACGGTGGAGGGGACGGCCCGTCTGATCATGACCGCGTCCGACATGGCCTATCACCGCCGCGAGACCTTCTCGCCCTATGTCGCCTCCAAGCATGGGGTGCTCGGGCTGGTGCGCTCCTGGGCGAAGGAATTTGCACCGCGGGTTGGAATGCGATGCCGGCCGCCTGGTGGAACTGCCCTCGCACTGGGGCCTCGACGACTGGCCGCAATATGTCCAGTCGATGGATCTCGACTACATGATGCCGATCCGCGCGCCGGAGCAGGGGCTTTGCCGCCCTCGCGCAGGAGTTCGAGGCCGCCTACCGGCACGGCGCGCCCTGGGTGCCGGTCGTTCACCCATTCGCCACCGGACGCTTTGCGCGCTGGGAAGTGGTGCATCGCTTCCTTGAGCAGGTTCTTAAGCGCGGGGACGTCTGGTTCGCGCCGATGGAGGAGATCGCAGCGCATGTGCGCACGGTCGTCGACAAGGGACTGTGGTCGCCGCGGATCGACCGGCTGCCCTATTACGCCGAGCCCGTTCGGGTTCGGTAGGACAGGAAGTGAAAATGCTGCGCGGCATCGGCTACTTGGTTGCAGATCGGGGCGATAGGGACGCGAGCAGTGAAACTGCGGTCTGCCTTGCGCTTTCCGGCTGGGCAGGGCGCATGCTGCGCCGCTTTGCACCATGTCTGCCCTCAGCGATGCGGCGGTTGCTGCACCTCGACCGGCCCAAGATCATTTCATCGTTTCATCGAAACAGTGAAATGATCCAACTCGTTGAAGCAACGCTACTCCGGACGGAAACCGTTTCACACTTTTCCTGGAATTGTCCTAGGACTGAACCGTCTGCCCCCGGTTTCCGGGGCCAGCGGAAAACATCAGTGCGGCTTTCGTACGCTCTCGGTGATCGCCTCTGCCAGGGTTTCGGCCGCGCGTGAAGGCTTGTTGCGGGGATAGGCGATATGGAACATATCCTCGAAGGTCATGCGCTCGGGGGCAAGGACCCTGAGGCGGCCGGTGCGCACCCATTCCTCTGCATAATGATCGGGCAGGAAGCCGATGTAAGCACCGGAAAGCAGAAGCAGCAGTGTGCCCTCCATATGCGGCGTTGCGGCGGCCCAGGTGAAGTTCACGCCGCAGATCGTCTCGTTGAGCATATAGGTGCGGCCGGCAAAGGACTGGGATGCCAGCATCGCGTCGGTGAGCTCTTCGTCGGGGCGGGTAAAGAGCTGGTGGCGCTCGGCGCAATAGAGCTTCTGGACTTCGGAAAACACCGGCTGGCTGCGGACATGCGGCGTGACGCTGCCGACCGATGGCATGAGCACGACCTGGTAGGAGCCGTTCAGTAGCCCCTGGTGCAGCACCTGCGGTGCTGCGACATCGATTTCCAGATGCACGCGCGGCGCTTTCGCATGGAAGCTGGCGAGCGCGCCCTGAAGGTCGAGTTCGCCATTGGTGATCATCGCATCGACGGTGCCGAAGCTGAGATTGCCGGAAAGCTCACCCTGCGCCTCGCCGATGCGGCTCTGGAATTTCTCCAGCGAGCCGAAGAGTTCGAGCGCCGCGTCATAGACGAGCCGCCCTTCCTCCGTTAGCTGGAAACCGCTGCGGCCGCGGGTGCACAGGCGCAAGGCCAGCCGCTGTTCCAGATTGCGCATATGGGTGGAGATTGTCGCCTGCGTCATGCCGAGCGCTGACTGCGCGGCGGAAAAGCCGCCGTGCTGCACGACTGAAGCAAAGACGCGCAGCAGCCGGAGCTCGGCATCGCCGAGCGACAGGTTGAGAACGCGGTGGCGAACCTTGTTGATCATGCATTGATTAAGTCACAACTAAACATCCAATCATAGATATTTTTAAGCGTATCGACCTTCCGCACACTCCTTCACCTGTGGAGGAGACACATGACCAGCAATTCCTATGAAACCGGGCGTCTGAACCTGCCGTTTGTCGGCATCTGCACCTTCGGCAAATATCCCTACCAGCCGGACTGGGACGCCATCGACGCCGACGTGGCGATCCTCGGTGCACCGTTCGACTGCGGCACCCAGTGGCGTGCCGGCACCCGCTTCGGGCCGCGCTCGATCCGCGAAGCCTCGACCCTGTTCTCCTTCGGCCACGGCGGCGCCTACGATCATGAGGACGACGTCACCTATCTGCCGAGCGGCGCGGTCTCGATCGTCGATATCGGCGATGCCGATATCGTCCACACCGACACGATGAAGAGCCACGCCAATATCGAGTTCGGCGTGCGCAAGATTTTGGCGGCCGGCGCACTGCCGGTGGTGCTGGGCGGCGATCATTCCATCAACATCCCCTGCGTCAATGCCTTTGCCGAGGACTGCGAGAAGAACGGTCCGATCCACATCGTGCAGATCGACGCCCATCTCGATTTCGTCGACGAGCGCCATGGCGTGCGCTACGGCCACGGCAACCCGATGCGCCGCGCGGCAGAAAAGCCCTATGTCAGCGGCCTGTCGCAGCTTGGCATCCGCAACGTCTCCTCCACCGCCAAGGAAGGCTATGAGGATGCCCGCAAGATGGGCTCCGACATCCTTTCGGTCCGTCAGATCCGGGCGTTGGGCATAGAGGGCGTGGTGGACCGCATCCCCGCCGATGCGCGCTATTACGTCACCATCGACATCGATGGCTTCGATCCGTCGATCGCGCCGGGTACCGGCACGCCGTCGCATGGCGGCTTCATCTATTACGAGGTGCTGGAGATCCTGGCGGCGCTCGCCAAGCGCGGGAACATTGTCGGCATCGATCTGGTCGAGGTTGCCCCCGACTACGACCACACCGGAGGCACCTCGATTCTGGCCGCGCAGGTTCTCATGAACCTCATCGGCCGCGTCATGCATGCAAGAGCCGAAAAACGCTGAGCAAAGACCCCGGGAAGGGCCGGCACGCCAGCGGCGGCCGACGAGGAGGAAGAGACATGGACGAAAGCGTCCGCAATTATCTGGATCAATACGGCGTCAGCGATGCGACGCGGCGGTTTCTGGCCAAGCCCCAGAAGATGTTCATCGGCGGCGCCTGGGTCGACAGCGGCAATGGCGCGACCTTCGACATTTTCGAGCCCTCCACCGGCGGCCTGATCACCCGCGCCCCCTCGGGCACTACGGACGATCTCGACCGGGCCGTCCGCGCTGCCCGCGCCCAGTTCGATGGCGGCGCGTGGCGTCTCCTCAAGCCGCTCGAACGCGAACGCCTGCTGCACCGCCTCGCCGACCTCATCGAGACCCATGCCGACGAACTGGCGGAAATCGAAGCTATCGACATGGGCAAGTCGGTGACCTTTGCCCGCGAGATCGATATCCAGGGCACGGTTGATACGTTCCGCTATTTCGCCGGCTGGCCGACAAAGCTGCACGGCCGCACCGTCGAACCTTCCATTCCCGGAAATTATCTCGCCTATACCCGCAAGGAACCGCTCGGCGTCGTCGCCGCCATCGTGCCGTGGAACTTTCCGCTGCAGACCATGGCGTGGAAGCTCGCAGCTGCCCTTGCTGTCGGCTGCACCGTCATCGTCAAGCCGGCGGAACTCACCTCGCTATCCACCCTGCGCTTTGCCGAACTGGTGCAGGAGGCCGGCATTCCCGATGGCGTGGTCAATATCGTCACGGGCAAGGGCAGCGTCATCGGCGCGGCCATGTCGACCCATCCGGGCATCGACAAGGTCACCTTTACCGGCTCGACGCCGGTCGGGCAGGAGGTCGGCCGCACGGCGGTCGGCAATCTGAAGCATGTGACGCTGGAACTCGGCGGCAAATCGCCGGTGCTGGTGCTCGACGATGCCGATCTGGCAAGCGCTGCCCGTGCAGTGGCAAACGGCGTGTTCTTCAACTCCGGTCAGGTCTGCGATGCCGGCACCCGCGTCTATGTCCAGCAGTCGGTGCATGACGCGTTCCTCGAAGAGCTGGTCGCTGTCACCCGCACGCTGAAGCTTGCGCCGGGTCTCGACCGCGATTGCTACATCGGCCCCATGGTCTCGGCGCAGCAGAAAAAGGTGGTTTCCAGCTATATCGAGGCCGGTCGCCGCGAGGGCGCGGAGCTGATCCATGGCGGCGGCAGTCCCGACCGACCTGGCCATTTCATCGAACCGGCAATCTTTGCCTATTGCAAGCCGGAGATGAGCATCGTGCGCGAGGAGATTTTTGGGCCGGTGCTGGTCACCAGCCCTTTCGACACGCTGGAGGACGCGGTTTCGCTGGCGAACGACACGCCGTTCGGCCTTGCCGCCGCGATCTACTCGAACGATCTCGCGCGCGTGCACACGCTCATCCCGCGCCTGCATGCGGGTTCCGTCTACGTCAATGCCCACAGCACCATCGATCCTTCCATGCCCTTCGGCGGCTTCAAGGCTTCGGGCTTCGGCAAGGACCTGGGGCCGGAGCAACTCGACTACCTCATGGAGACCAAGGCGGTGTGGATCACATTGCCGTAAACCTTGCGGCCGCCGCCCATGGGCGGCCGCTTCGCACCACCGGCGGCTGATGGAGCCGCCTTTCATCGCAGAAAGACGCCGAAGGCGCGACGCGATAGGGGAACCAAAAATGGAAAACGATATCGCCTGGCAGAACGAACTGGGACGCCGCGCCCGCATCTATGAAGACATCGAGGCGGGTCACCGCTTCGAAGGCACGATGACCGCCCTCGATTATGCCGGCATGACCGTGCTGACGCTCGTGCTGGTCCTCGGCTCCTGGTTCTGGGGGGCATGAGATGACCGAACACGTCGCCAATGGCGGGCTTGCCGCCGCTGAAATCCAACGGGAGGAAGCTTCTGCCAACCGTGCCGCTGCCGAACGCGGCGATGCACCGCTTCTGCCCTCGGAACGGCTCTGGGGCTTCTGGGAATTCACCTACGCCAATTCGGCGCTTGCCATCGCCACCTGGGCCTTCCTGATCGGCGGCTCCGTCGGTCTTTTCGTCGGACCAAAGGAGGGCATTGCCGCCATCATCATCGGCAATATCGTCGGTGTCATGCTGACGGCACTCGCCACCACGCCGCTTTCCGGCCGCTACGGCATCGAGCAGTTCGTCGCGCTGCGCAGCCAGTTCGGTTATAACGGCAGCCGCGTTGTCTATGTGCTGGCCGTCGTGGTGCTCACCATGGGCTGGCTTGCGGTGCTGGCCATGATGTTCGGCCGCTCGATCGACGGGTTGACGGCGCTGAGCTCCGGCGAGGCCGCCAACCCGACCGGCATCAAGATGATCGTCGCCGCCGTCGGCGCCATCCTCGTTACCTGGTTCATCGTCGCCAAGGGGCCAACCTCGATCAAGTTCTTCAACATGGTCGTCTCGCCCGCGCTGGTGATCCTGATGATCGTGATGCTCTACCTCATTCTCCAGCACCGCTCCTTCTCCGAGCTGCTGGCGATGCCGGCGCTTTCCCCGCCGTTTGAGGATAATACGCTCAACTTCATTATCGCTATCGAAGTGAACCTTGCCGCCGGCTTCTCCTGGTGGCCCTATATCGGCAATCTCGCCCGCCTCACCAAGAACGAACGTACCGCCTTCTGGCCGAACATCCTCGGCATTTTCGGCGCCGCCGCACTCGGCGAAATTGTCGGCCTGCTCGCAGCCGTCGCACTCGGTGACAGCGACCCGACGATCTGGATGACCAAGATCGCCGGGCCCGTCATCGGCATCATCGCGCTGCTCTTCGTCGCCTTCGCCAACATGACCTCGATGGCCAACATCCTTTACACCTCCATCGTCGGTCTCCGGCAGGTGGGCACGGCCTCGGTGCGGGCCACCTCCTGGGGGGCGATCCTCTTCCTGTTCTGCGTCATCCCGCTCGGCCTCGTGGTCTTCTATCCGCAGATGTATGACGGCTTCTTCATCTTCCTCGTCTGGACCTCGGCGCTCAATTCCGCGCTCGCCGGCATCGGCATTGCCGATTACTTCTTCCTGCGCGGCCAGAAGCTCGACATGCGCAGCCTGCACGGCCCGCAGGAAAACGGTCCCTACCGTTTCTGGGGTGGCTTCAATCCCATCGGCCTCTTTGCGCTTGCCATCGGCTTCGGGGTCTACGTGCTCGTCTTCAATCCGCAGACGCTCGCGAGCCTGCCGGCCTTCAAGTACCTCACCGCCTCCGTGCCTTCCTGCCTTGCAGCCGGCGCGGTCCACTATGCCTTGACCCGGCTTTTCGCCCGCGGGCGTGGCTGGGGCCTCTATCCGTAATATCGGGATGACTGCCATGAGCGATACCTACGACTACATCATCATCGGCGCCGGATCGGCCGGCTGCGTGCTCGCCAACCGGCTTTCGGAAGACCCGGCCGTAAAAGTCCTGGTCCTCGAATACGGCGGCAGCGACAAGTCGATCTTCATTCAGATGCCGACGGCGCTGTCCATCCCGATGAACGGCACGAAATACAACTGGAAATACATGACCCTGCCGGAGCCCGGCCTCGACGGCCGCCGGGTCCACTGCCCGCGTGGAAAGGTCATCGGCGGTTCCTCCTCGATCAACGGGCTTGTCTACATGCGCGGCCATGCCCGCGACTTCGACGAGTGGGAGGAGCTTGGGGCGCGCGGCTGGCGCTATGCCAATTGCCTGCCCTATTTCCAGCGCGCCGAAAGCTGGCAGGACGGGGGCGACGCCTATCGCGGCGCCGCCGGCCCGCTCGCCACCAATGCCGGCAACAGGATGCGGAACCCGCTCTACCGGGCCTTCGTCGATGCCGGCCGCGAGGCGGGCTATATCACGACGAAAGACCCGAACGGCCATATGCAGGAGGGCTTCGGGCCGATGCACATGACCGTCAAGGACGGCGTGCGCTGGTCGACGGCCAATGCCTATCTCAAGCCGGCGATGAGCCGGCCGAACCTCACGGTCGTCACCCACGCCATGACGCGGCGTGTACTGCTCGAGGGAAAACGTGCCGTCGGCGTTGAATACGAGCTGGGTGGGGAGCGCGTCGTGGCGAAGGCAAGCCGCGAAGTGCTGATTTCCTCCGGCCCGATCGGCTCGCCGCACCTCCTGCAACGCTCCGGCATCGGCCCGGCTGCCGTGCTGCAAAAGGCGGGCGTCGAGGTGCTGCACGATCTGCCAGGCGTCGGCGAGAATCTGCAGGACCACTCCGAGGTCTACATCCAGTATGCCTGCAAGGAGCCGATCACGCTCAACGGCAAGATGGGGCTTTTGAGCAAAGCCCTGATCGGCGCGGAATGGCTGCTCTTCAAGAAGGGGCTTTCGGTCTCCAACCATTTCGAGAGCGGCGGCTTCATTCGTTCCGACGCCTCCCTCCAGTGGCCGGATATCCAGTTTCACTTCCTGCCCGCCGCCATGCGCTATGACGGCAAGAAGCCGCTCGACGGTCACGGTTTCATGGTGCTGACGGGGCCGAACAAGCCGAAGAGCCGCGGTTATGTGCGGCTGCGCTCGCCGGAGGCGCACGAGCAGCCGGATATCCTCTTCAACTATCTCGACCGCGAGGAGGACCGCGAAGGTTTTCGGCGCTGCCTGCGGCTCACCCGCGAAATCATCGCCCAACCCGCCTTCGACCGCTTCCGCGGCGAGGAGATCGCGCCCGGCAAGGATGTGCGCAGCAACGACGAGATCGACGCCTGGGTGCGTGAGACCATGGAAAGCACCTACCACCCCTGCGGCTCCTGCCGCATGGGCGAGGACGAGATGGCCGTCGTCGACAGCGAACTCCGGGTGCGCGGCATCGGCGGCCTCCGGGTCATCGACAGCTCCGTCTTCCCGGCAGAGCCGAACGCCAACCTCAACGCGCCGACGATCATGCTCGCCGAGCGTGGCTCAGACATGGTGCGCGGCAAGCCGCTGCTTGCTGCCTCCAATGCGGAGGTCGGCGCGGCTCCCGGCGTCGGCGTCACCCAGCGCAGCGGCAAACCGCTGCGTGCCTTTCGGCACTGAGGCGGCCGCGATGTTGCGGGGGATCGGCTATGTGGTTGCCCGGCGGGATCTGGACAATCCCGAGGAGCCGCGCGATTGGGCGCGCTTCATAGAGGCGCATTTTCGCGGGCTCCTGGTCCGCTTTGCCGGCTGGTCCCTTGGGGCTCGACGGCAGCAGCCTCAAGGCCAGGAAAGCGCCTCGGCGAAGCGGCCGAGATAGGACCGCATGCGCTCTGCGGGTACGCCGGCATAGTTCAGGCGGCCCCGGCGGTGCACCGCCATCCGCCTGTGCGAAACAAGGCCCGTGCCGGCCGAGTAGAATCCGCATCAGGTGAACGCCACCGCGTTAGGCATTATCGCGTCTCGTGAAAGTTGTTGGAATCAACCGTCCTTGCCATTTTTTGCCAAGGACGGTATTCTTTTTCACATGAGCACAATGAACATTTCTCTGCCGGACTATTTGAAGAGCTTCGTCGATGAGCAAGTCGCCGGGCGGGGCTATGGGACGAGCAGTGAGTATATCCGGGAGTTGATTCGTCGAGATCAGGACCGGCTCACATTGCGCAGGCTGTTGCTTGACGGTGCTTCCTCTGATCAGACTGAACCGGCCGACGCTGATTATTTCACCAGGTTGCGCGAACGAGTTCGGCAGGCCAAGTGAGTTACAAACGGATTATTCCACGTGAATTGGCTCGCAATGATGCCGAAGCGGCCGTCGACTATTACGCAAGCGAGGCGGGACCTGAAGTTGCCCACGGATTTATCGACGCTCTTCAAACGGCATACGATTTGATCGCGAACCATCCGGAATCTGGATCATTGAGATATTCGTACGAATTGGGATTACCTGATTTGCGGAACGTCTATTTGAAGAGATACCCATATCTCGTCTTCTATCGCGAGCAGGCTGATTATATCGACGTTTGGCGTGTGCTTCATGCCAAACGGGATATCCCGCAGTGGATGCAGGGCCCGGAAAGTCACTGATCTCTCGGAGATATCCACTGTTGGTCTACGAGCCCATCGTCGGGTCGGCTTCGAGCCATCGTGGTGCGCGTAAAGACCAGAACGAGGACGGCCCCTGCGGCCGGAAGTTCGGTCCGCTCTATAATCGAATGGCATCGAGAATGGCCTGTATCAGTCGGGCTGATGGCACGTTGCGAGGTCTGAGCAAGCCGATCTCGCGGCACGGTGCGTTGCGCAGCGGAAGCCGGGCAACGCGCAGGTTGTCGAAGAGGGACGAACGCCAGTCGGGCATGAGCGATACGCCTAGTCCAGCTTCAACCATGACCGATATGGCTTCGAGCGAGTCGAGTTCCAGCCACTCGCGAGGAAGAATCCGCTGGGATTGAAGATAGGCATCTGCCAAGCGGCCGCCCCAATTGCTTCTGTCGTATCGGATGAATGGTTGCTCGCGAAGCAAGCGGTCGGCGGTGAAGTTCGCGAGGTCGGGCGGCGCCAGAAGGACGAACGGCTCCGACCGGATCAGTTCCCAATGTAAGGTCTTGGGTATCGGGAAGGGCGGTTTGACGAGGATCGCCGCGTCGATCTTTTCCTCCAGCACGCTGTTATAGAGCTCTGCCGACGTTCCCGGCAGCAGGAAGATGTCGACGCCCGGCGTCGTGTCGAACACTTTTCGTAGCGCATTCGGAAGCAGGCCCGTCAGTGCCGTCGAGATGGCACCAAGCCGCAGTTCTCCGAATGCCTGGTCGTCGTGTGCCAGTCCTTTCAACTGTCTGACTTCCGATAGAACGCGTCGGCTCTTTTCAAGGATCGCGACGCCCGCTTCGGTTGGCTTCACCCGCCGGCCTGATCGCGCCAGAAGGGGCAGCCCGATCTCGTCTTCCAACGCCTGGATACGTTGCGCGACCGCGGCCGGCGTCACACCCAGGCGGCGCGACGCCTCAGCCAGAGAGCCGTGTTGAACGACGGCCAGGAAGGTTTCGAGAAAGCGGGTTTCCATCGATACTTTTACTATCGTCTGAAGGAATAAAAAGGAAGGTTTTTCTCTTGTTTGCGCGTTGCCATAGTGGCCCGGAAACAAAGGAGGAAGAGGTGGATCTACATTTGAACGGCAAGACGGCGCTTGTCTTCGGCGCCGGCGGTGGACTTGGCGGCGCAATCGCAAGGTCGCTTGCGGCCGAAGATGTTTCCGTCGTCGTCGCCGACATCCACGAGGAAAGCGCCAAGGCGACCGCGGATGCAATCAAGGCCGAGGGTGGCAAGGCCATTCCGCTCACCTGGGATATTGGCGACCTGTCCCTGGTTGGTCGGAAGCTCGACGCCATAAACAATGCGTTTGGCCCGGTCGACATCCTGGTCAACAACACCGGCGGCCCGCCGCCGACGCCGGCCGCAGGCCAGTCGCCCGACGATTGGTCGAAGTACTTCGACCTCATGGTTCGCTCGGTGATCGCGGTCACCGATGCCGTTCTGCCGACGATGCGCGAGCGCAAATGGGGACGCATCATCACCTCCACGTCTTCAGGCGTCGTCGCACCGATTGCAAATCTCGGGATTTCGAACAGCCTGCGCCTGGCGCTTGTGGGCTGGTCAAAAACCTTGGCGCGCGAGGTCGGGCGCGATGGCATCACCGCAAACATCGTGTTGCCGGGACGGATCGCCACCGGGCGGATCGTGTTCCTGGACGAGCAGAAGGCGAAGCGTGAAAACCGGCCGGTCGCCGACGTCACCGCCGAAAGTACCGGGTCCATTCCAGTCGGGCGCTACGGCGACCCGAAGGAATACGGCGACACCGTCACCTTCCTTGCCAGCCCCCGCGCATCCTACATCACCGGCTCCGTCATCCGCGTCGATGGCGGTCTGATCAACAGCATCTGATTTGGGCGAGATCGATCATGACACTTGAGCCTCACGTCGTTGAAACCCTGAAGGGCGTATCCACTGCGACGCTAACGACGGTTCTGCTCAAAAGAGGGCTTCGCAATGTCTGGATGCGTGGCACCAAGCCGCTGAAGCCTGGCCAGGGGCGGGTTGTCGGCAAGGCATTTACCCTGCGCTTCATCCCTGCCCGGGAGGACCTCGCCACGCCTGCGAGCTGGGCATCGCCGATCTCCACCCGGGCGGCGATCGAGGCGATGCCCGAGGGCTGTGTCGCGGTCGTCGACGCGATGGGCATCGGCGATGCCGGCATCTTCGGCGACATCCTGTGTGCCCGGATGGCGAAACGCAACGTTGTCGGCCTCGTCACCGACGGCGTGATGCGCGACGCCGAGGGAGTGTTGGCGAGCGGCATGAAGGTGTGGTGCAATGGCATCGCAGCACCGCCGTCGGTCGCAGGGCTGACCTTTGTCGGATGGCAGGAGCCGATCAATTGCGGCGGCGTTGCCGTGCTTCCGGACGACATTGTCGTGGTCGATGACGACGGTGCAGTCCTCATCCCGGCAGCGCTTCTCGACGAGGTGCTCGCCGAAGCGCCTGAACAGGAGCGCATGGAGGCCTGGATCATGAGTGAAGTCGATCGGGGCGTGCCGCTTCCCGGTCTTTACCCAATGAATGCAGAAACGAAGGCCCGGTATGAGGCCTGGAAGGACAGCCAGAAATGACGTTCAGCACGCAATCCAAGGGCGTCTACGCCATCGCAACCACCCCGTTCTTCGAGGACGGCTCGATTGATTTCAATTCGATCGACAAGCTGACGGACTTTTATGAGGAGAGCGGCTGCACCGGCGTCACGATCCTCGGCATCATGGGCGAGGCCCCGAAGCTCGAACCGGAGGCAAGCCGTGCCATCGTCAAGCGCGTGGTCTCCCGGTCCAAAATTCCGGTGATCGTCGGCGTCTCCGCTCCAGGTTTTGCCAGCATGCGCTCGTTGGCGCGTGACTCGATGGAAATGGGTGCCGCTGGCGTGATGATCGCTCCGCCTCCCGCCCTGCGCACCGATGACCAGATCGTCAACTACTTCGCCGGCGCGGTGGAAGCTGTCGGCGAGGATGTACCGTGGGTTCTCCAGGACTATCCGCTGACCCTCACGGTCGTCATGACATCAGGCGTCATCGCGAAGATCATGTCCAACCACACGTCCTGCCTGATGCTGAAGCACGAGGACTGGCCCGGCCTTGAAAAGATATCGAAGCTGCGCGCCATGCAGAAGGCGAAAGAACTTCGCGACTTTTCGGTGCTCTGCGGCAATGGCGGCATGTTCCTAGACTTCGAGCCGGAACGAGGCGCGGACGGAGCGATGACCGGCTATGGCTTCCCGGACATGCTCACCGAATTCATGGGATTGTTTGCGGCCGGAAAAAGGGATGAAGCGCACGATCTCTTCGATGCGCACCTGCCTTTGATCCGTTACGAGCAACAGCTTGGCATCGGCCTTGCCGTTCGCAAGCATGTTCTGAAACGCCGTGGCGTCATCGCCTCCGACGCCCAACGCAAGCCGGCCCAGATGCTGACCCCGACAGCGCGAACAGAAGTCGACTACCTGCTTGCTCGCGTCGCAAGGCATGACAAGCGCGCTGCCCTCTAGTCAGTTCGATCTCTCTGAGCCCGTTCGTAGCTGATCAAGAGCCGCGGACGGGCCTACAAAGTCATCCGTCGTATCTGCGCCTCTTCATCGCGATCTGTGCTGAGGCTCGCGAGGATGATACTTTGGCTTTGGCGATTGTCGAATACACCTGGCGAAGAACGAGGTTTGACGATGCAGGGCCAGGAAACCTTCCTTGATAGGATTTTGCGTATCGGCGTGATCGTTGCGGTCGCGCTCCTGCTTGCGGCGATCCAGTATGTGGTGTCGTCGCGCTCCCTCTATGCCGTCCTCTGAGAGCGGATTTAATCCCCAGAGTTGATGAGCCGCGTGTTAGCGGTTGCTGCGTCAGTCGGATCATTGGAATTGCCCCGCCGTTCAACACGTTAATCGCCAGTCGAACGGCGGGGTGAATGCTCACATCTACGCCGACGTGTAGGCCGTCTTGACGGTGGTGTAGAACTCGGCGGCGTAGCGGCCCTGCTCGCGCGAACCATGGGACGAGCCCTTGCGGCCGCCGAAGGGCACGTGGAAATCGACGCCGGCCGTCGGCAGGTTGACCATGACCATGCCGGCCTCGGCATTGCGCTTGNCCTTCTATTGGGAAGCGAGAACTCGGCGGCGTAGCGGCCCTGCTCGCGCGAACCATGGGACGAGCCCTTGCGGCCGCCGAAGGGCACGTGGAAATCGACGCCGGCCGTCGGCAGGTTGACCATGACCATGCCGGCCTCGGCATTGCGCTTGAAATGGGTCGCATGCTTGAGGCTGGTGGTGGCGATGCCCGAGGACAGGCCGAAGGGGGTGTCGTTGGCCACAGTGAGCGCCTCGTCGTAATCGCGGACGCGGATGACGGACGCGACCGGCCCGAAGATTTCTTCCCGCGANGGGGTGTCGTTGGCCACAGTGAGCGCCTCGTCGTAATCGCGGACGCGGATGACGGACGCGACCGGCCCGAAGATTTCTTCCCGCGAAATCCGCATCTGATTGGTCGCCTCGGTGAACAGCGCTGGCTGCAGGTAGAAGCCGGGCGTGTCGCGCTTCAGSAGCTCGCCGCCAAAGGCGAGCTTGGCGCCCTCCTGCTTGCCGATGGCGATGTAGTCGGTGTCCTGGTTGAGCTGGCTCTCATCGACCACCGGGCCGATATGGGTGCCGGATTTCAAGGCATCGTCGATCGTCAGCCCCTTCATCCGTTCGCCCATGGCGGCCRCGAAGCGATCGTGGATGCCCTCGGTGACGATGATGCGCGAGGAGGCGGTGCAGCGCTGGCCGGTGGAGAAGAAGGCGGAGTTGACCGCGGCCTCGACCGCCACCGACAGATCGGCATCGTCGAGCACGACGAAGGGGTTCTTGCCGCCCATCTCCAGCTGGTATTTGCGATTGTGCTCGACGGAGGCGAGCGCCACCCGTTTGCCGGTGCCGGTCGAGCCGGTGAAGGTGATGGCGTGGATATCGGGGCTGTCGAGCATCGCCTGGCCGACGACCGAGCCCTTGCCCATCACGAAGTTCAGGACACCCTTCGGCAGGCCGGCACGGTGGAGGATGTCGACGATGGCCCAGGAACTGCCGGGCACCAGCTCGGCCGGCTTGAAGACGACGGTGTTGCCGTAACAAAGCGCCGGCGCAATCTTCCAGGCAGGAATGGCGATCGGGAAGTTCCAGGGCGTGATGATGCCGACGACGCCGACCGGCTCGCGGGTGATCTCGACGCCGATATTGGGTCGGGCCGACGGCAGAACTTCGCCCGCCAACCGCAGGCATTCGCCGGCGAAGAAGTCGAAGATCTGGCCGGCACGCACCGTCTCGCCGATGCCTTCGGCGAGCGTCTTGCCTTCCTCGCGCGACAGCAGCCTTCCGAGCTCGTCCTTGCGGGCAAGGATCTCGTCGGCGGTCTTCCTCAGGATCGCGTGGCGCTCGAGGATGCCGGAGCGCGACCAGGTCGGGAACGCAGCCTTGGCAGCGGCGATCGCGGCGCGGGCATCGTCGGCAGACGCACGGGCGTATTCGCCGACCACGTCATTGGTGTTCGAGGGATTGATGTTGGCAACCCCGTCACCGCCGACCCATTCGCCGGCAATCAGGTTCTGGTGGATGGTCATGGGCTTTCCCCTTTTTCATTCTGCGACGAGGGCCGCCTCCGCGCGAAGGCGGCCCACTTTTCTCACTGACGCTTATGTTTTCCGATAAGGGCGTCCATCATAGCCATTTCCTCTGGTGTCAGGTCATGGAGTGGCGAGCGAACCGGACCGGCATCGAAGCCCTGGAGCCGCACCCCGGCCTTGATGGCCGAGACGGCATAGCCCTTCGCACGGCTACGGATCGCCATGAACGGATAGAAGAAATCAATCAGGATTTTCTCGCACCTGGCGCGTTCGCCCGCGCGCAATGCCTTGTAAAAATCCATGGCGAGGCCGGGCACGAAGTTGAAGACCGCCGAAGAATAGGTGGTAAAGCCTGCACCAAGGTAGGCCTCAGCGAAGAGTTCGGCCGTCGGCATGCCGCCAAGATAGGTCAAGCGGTCCCCCATCTTGGCGGTGATCTGCCGCACGAGGCCGATGTCGCCGGTGCCATCCTTGAAGCCGACGAGGTTCGGGCAAGCGTCGCAAAGGCGCGCCAGCGTATCGGCCTGCAGAACGGAATTGTCGCGATTATAGACCATCACGCCCATACCCGTGGCCTGGCACACGGCCTTGATATGCCGGTAGAGCCCTTCCTGCGGCGCATCGATCAGGTAGTGCGGCAAAAGCAGGATGCCGTCTGCGCCGGCCTTTTCGACGGACTTGGCGATCGAGACGGCGATATTGGTGCCGTAGCCGCAACCCGAGACGATCGGCGTCTTGCCGGCGGCTTCCTTGGCGACGCGGACGATCTGCGGAATTTCCTCCGGCGCCAGCGAAAAGAACTCCCCCGTACCACCAGCGGCAAACAGCGTGGCCGCCTCAAAGCCGGAAAGCCAGTTGACGTGTTCGGCATAGCTTTTGGCGTTGAAATTGCCCTCCGCATCGAAATGCGTCACCGGGAATGAAAGCAGACCGGCGCCAAGCGCATGTTTCAATTCTTCAGTTTTCATGGGTGTGACCCTCCTTTGAAGGAAGCATCGGGGAATGCCGATGCCCCTGGTTGATCTGGTTGGCTGGGGGACGCTTCCTTAGGCCGCGAGCGACCGCACCATCGCGGCAAGGCGGTCGCAGGCACCCTCCAGCTCGCGGTCGGATGCCGCAATTGACAGGCGGATGAAACCGGGCGCGCCGAACGCGGCGCCGGGTACGCTCGACAGGCCGAACTGTTGGAGCAGATGGGAGGCAAGGGCCATGTCGTCGGCGATCACCGCTCCTTCCGCCGTCGTCCGGCCGAGCAGCTTTGTAACGCCGATGAAGGCATAGAAGGCGCCATCCGGCGGGGTGAAATCGAGCTTGTCGATCTGCGCAAGGCGCTGCGAAACGATCTTCGCCCGGCCGGCGAAGGTTTCCGCCGCTTTCGCGACGAAAGCCTGGTCACCTGTCAGCGCGGCGAGAGCCGCCACCTGCGCCACCGTCGAGACGGATGTCACGCTCTGCGACTGCATCTTGTTGAGCGCGGCAATCAGGGTTTTCGGACCGGCGGCATAGCCCACACGCCAGCCGGTCATCGCATAGGCCTTTGAGACACCGTTGACGATCAGCGTCCTGTCACGCAGTTCGGGGCAGGCCGACACAAAGGATGCGAAGGGTACGTCCTTCAACAAAATGTGCTCGTAGATCTCGTCCGAGAGCACCAGGATCTGCGGATGGAGGGCGAGCACCTCCGCAAGCGCGCGATATTCATCGGCGGAATAGATTGCGCCCGTCGGATTGGACGGCGAATTCAGCATCAGCCAGCGCGTCTTCGGCGTGATCGACGCCTCCAGCCTCTCGGCGGTGATCTTGAAGCCGGCGTCAGGCCCGCAATTGACATAGACCGGCTCGCCGCCATGCAGGGACACGATATCGCCGTAGGATACCCAGCAGGGCGTGGGGATGATGACCTCGTCACCGGTTTCCAGCGTCGCGAGGAACGCGTCAAACAGGATCTGCTTGGCGCCATTTGCGACCATCACCTCGTCGATGGCATAATCCAGCCTGTTTTCCGTCTTGAACTTGCTGACGATTGCCGCGCGCAGGCTTTCCATACCCGCCGGCACGCCATAGCGCACCCTGCCCTTGCGAATGGCTTCGCAGGCTGCGTCGGCGACGTGGGCTGGCGGCTCGAAATCCGGCTCGCCGAGCGACAGATCGATGATGTCGCGGCCTTCGGCAGCCAGTTTCTTGGCGGCCATGGCGATC
The DNA here is from genome assembly GCF_001429285.1 of Ensifer sp. Root278. GTDB lineage: Bacteria > Pseudomonadota > Alphaproteobacteria > Rhizobiales > Rhizobiaceae > Ensifer. The sequence goes on along the minus strand of NZ_LMJJ01000003.1, from coordinate 259,549 downwards.
GCCATGCTGGGGGACGACTTGATGCCCCCAGCGCGCTTGTTTTCGAACTTCATCTCCGGCTTCCTTGAATTGATCTGGCATTTGGGACCGGACGACGCTCTCGCCTCGCCCGGTCCCCGGGAGGACTATCTGGCGACGACGTAATCGAAAGCACTGTCGCGCTTGGCGGCAGCCGGATCGCGCTTATCGGCCGGACCATAGCCGCCACCGCCGGGAAGCTCGAGGATGAGCCGGCGCCCCGCCGGCACATGCTGCCGTCCCTTCGACGTAAGGCGTGTGCCGTCATCGAGCAGCACGGCTCCGGGGGCACCGTTCTCGCCGCCCTCACGGCCGCGCGCCGGATGCTCGACGCGGTCGAACATGGCGTTGAAATGAATCTCGTGACCTTCGGTCGGCGAGATTTCCACGACCTGGCCAAGGCCGCCGCGGAACTGGCCGGCGCCGCCCGATCCGTCGCGCAGTTCCTTGCGCCAGAAGATGACCGGGCCGACATGCTCCGTCGCCTCGATCGACATTGAGTGCACGCCGCTCGGGAATGCCGTCGCGCTCAGGCCGTCAAGCGTCGAACGCGCACCGGCGCCGCCGCTGTTGAACAGCAGCACTTCGGCGCGCTGACCGCCGTCGGCCGGGGCCTTCTCGCCCTGCAGCGGGCGTACACTGACATGCAAGTTCCAGAGCGCACCCGCCCCTTCCGCCGGCACGCGGCCCGGCAGTATCTTGTGCACGGCGCCGAGCACGGCATCGGGAACGAGATGGCCGAGGACGTGACGCACAGATACAGGCGCCGGATGCTGCGCGTTGAGGATGCAGTTCTCCGGCGCTATGACGCGGAACGGCAGCAGGGATGCGTGATTGTTCGGAATCTCTGGCGCGATCGAGCACTTCAGACCATAGCAGGCATAGGCTGCGGAATAGATGAACGGGCAGTTGATACCCTTCGGGCTCGGCGGCGACGTGCCGTCGAAATCGGCTAGGATATGGTCGTCGGCCACATCAAGGCGAACGGCGATATCGATCGGCGAGCCATAGCCATCGACGCGCATTACATTGGAATAGGAGCCCTTCGGCAGGGCCGCGATCCGCTCCAGCGTCGCATCGTAGCTGCGATTGAAGATGAAGTCGGCCAGCGTTTCCAGATCCGCAAGATCGAACTCGTCCATCATGTCCATCAGGCGGCGATGGCCGATCTCGTTGCAGGCCGCGAGCGAGTAGACGTCGCCGACCACCTGATGGCTTTCGCGCACGTTGTTGCGGAGAATGTTCACGAGATCCTTGTTGACCTTGCCACGCTCCGCAAATTTCATGATCGGGACGAAGATGCCTTCCTCGTAAACCTCGTTTGCATCCGGGCCGAAGCCACGGCCGCCAACATCCACCACATGCGCGGTGCAGGCGAAGTAGCCGACCAAAGAACCGTTGCGAAAGCTCGGCGAGACGACGGTAAAGTCGTGCAGGTGGCCGGTGCCCTTCCAGGGATCATTGGTGATGTAGACGTCACCTTCGAAGATGTTCTCCGGACCGATATCGCGGATGAAATGGCCGACGGCTTCCGCCATGGCGTTGACGTGGCCGGGCGTGCCGGTCACCGCCTGGGCGATCATCTTACCGCCGCGGTTGAACACGCCGGCGGACAGGTCGCCGGATTCTCGTACGCTGGTGCTGAAGGCGGTTCGGATCAGCGTGATGGCCTGCTCCTCGACCACGGAGATCAGCCGGTTCCACATGATCTGCATGTGGACGTCGGAAAGTGCATTGGTTTTCATGGATTATCCTCCGTTCAGGCGGCTTGCTTGGCGCACACGAGCAGGCAGCCATCGGCCTGCATGACGACCTCGCGGCTCGCCGTAATGATGGTCGAGGTTTCGCGTTCGGTGATGACCGCCGGACCTGCGACCCAGTCGCCCGGCTTCATGTCGTGGCGGGAGACGACCGAGGCCTGCTGGAAGCGGCCTTCCTGGACATCGAAAATCTCGCGGGTGCCGCGCACCGTAGCGCCGCCAGCCTTCCCGACCTTGCTGATCCTGGCCGGCGGCGTGACTTTCGATGTCGCTCTCAGCGACCAACTGACGATCTCGACATCGAGGCCGCCAATCACTCGGCCGAAGAAATGCTCGTACTGCGCGTCGAAGAGAGCGCGGAATAGGGCACCATCGACATCGGCATAGTCACGCACATCGATCGTGATGGGAACTTCCCAGCCCTGGCCGACATAGCGCATGTATGCGGTACACTCGAGATTAGGATCGGCATCCGGTGCGCCGGAGCGCACGAAGGACGTCGCTTCCGCGACGAGCTCCGAAATCGTCCGGTTGATCGCATCTGCGTCGAAACGGCTGAGGCGGCTATAGGCGCTGCGAACCGACTCGAAGCCGAAGGGCGCGCGCAGGAACCCGATGGCCGAGCCGACGCCGGCTCCCGGCGGGATCAGTAGATTCGCCATGCCGAGCTTCTCGCAAAGGCGGGCGGCGTGGATGGGCGCGGCGCCACCGAAGGCGATCATGGTGAACTCTGAAAGCTCCTTGCCATTTTCGACTGCATGCATGCGGGCGGCGTTGCTCATGTTCTCGTCCACGACCTCGCTGAGGCCGTAGGCCGCAGTGGCAATGTCGGTGTCGAGTTTCGACGCGATGTCGGCATGCATCGCCCGATCGGAGGCGGGCGCATTAAGCTTCATCGCCCCGCCTGCAAACTCGTCGGCATCGAGGCGGCCGAGGATCAGGTCGGCGTCAGTTACCGTCGGGCTTTCCCCGCCACGGCCATAGCAGGCCGGCCCCGGTTCGGAACCGGCACTGTGCGGCCCGACACGGATCTGACGCATACTGTCGACGGTGGCGATCGATCCGCCGCCGGCGCCGATCTCTACCATCTCGATAACCGGGATGGAGATCGGCATGCCGCTGCCCTTCTTGAAACGCCAGGTGCGGGCCACCTCAAAGGTTTTCGAGGTCTTCGGCGTCTGGTTCTCTATCAGGCAGATTTTTGCGGTCGTGCCGCCCATATCGTAGGAGAGGACCTGATCGAGCCCGTAACTGCTGGCAATATGCGCGGCGAAGATCGCGCCGCCCGCCGGACCGGATTCGAGGAGGCGAACCGGAAACTCGATAGCGCTCTCGACGCTGATGATACCGCCGCCCGAATGGATCATGAAGACCGGGCTGCGCATGCCCTCTTCCGCCAGCCTGCCGACGAGACGATTGAGATAAGACGCCATCAGCGGCTTGACGAACGCGTTGGCGCAGACCGTGTTAAAACGCTGGAACTCGCGCATCTGCGGCGAGACCTCCGAGGAAATCGAAACGGACAGATCCGGCTTCCTCGCCAGCAATCGGTCGCGCACCGCCTTTTCATGCGCGCCATTCAGGTATGAATGGATGAAGCCGATTGCGACGCTTTCATAGCCTGCGGCGATAATACGGTCGCAGAGGGCGTCGACCTCGGCAAGATCGAGCGGCTTCAGGACACCACCGTCGGCGCCGATCCGCTCGTCGATGACGAAGCGTTCGTTGCGGGGCACAAGCGGCGCAGGCAGCACAATATTGAGATCATACTGTTCGAAGCGGCTTTCGGTCCGCATCTCGATGACATCGCGAAAGCCCTTGGTGGTGATGAAGGCAGTGCGCGCGCCGCGCCGCTCGATCAGCGCGTTCGTCGCGAGCGTCGTGCCATGGATGACGGTGTCGATCTCTGACAGTTCGACGCCTGCCAACTCGGCGACCTGCCGGATGCCCCTGACGATCGCGTTTTCCGGATAGGAATAATCGGTCAGCACTTTGATCGAATGGAGCGTGGTGCCTACCTCCATCGCAACGTCGGTGAAGGTGCCGCCGATGTCGACACCGACCCTGATCTGCATACCATCTTTCGCCATTTTCTTGACTTTGCTCCGTGAACGAACTTCTCTTCCACACCGCGCCCAAGGGCTTGCTTTCGACATGCGGTGGGCATTCCCCGCCCGCACTTGCAGGCGGAGGCTAAAGCTCTTCGATTGTTGATGTTTCGGGGTGCCCTGCGCAGCGGTTGCGCAGGGCAGGCGCGTTATTGCTTGCCGGTGAAGTCTACGCCCGGCAGCGTTGTCGGCAGTTTTGCGCGATCGACGCCGATCCATTTCTTGTAAAGTGCGTCGAGCGAGCCATCAGCCGTGTGACTGGTCACAAAATCGGTGAGGAAGTTGAGCATTTCCCGGTCGCCCTTGCGAACGGCCATGCCCTGAAAATTATCGGCCACCTTGTACTTGCGCTCGAACTCCGCTTCGTGTCCCGTCTCCTTGATGACGAGACCGTAGGTCACGCTGCCAAGGATGGCGTCGACCTGGCCGGACAGGAGGGCCTGCACGGTCGTCGCATCGTCGTCAAAGCGTTTGATCTCGGTCGTTGGCGGTGCAGCCTTGACGAGGATCGGCTCGAACACGCTACCACGGTTCACGCCGATGACGTATTTGCCAAGGTCGTCGTTGCCCTTGATCGCCGCATCCTTCTTTGCCCAGACCGTGATATCGTTCGACGAGTAGGGGATGACGTACTGGATGACCTTGGCGCGCTCCTCGGTGATCGTCATCGATGGCACGAGGAAGTCGACATTGCCGTTGACCAGCAGCGGAATGCGATTCTGCCCGGTGATGCGCTCGAACTTGACCTCTACACCAAGTTCCTTGGCGATCAGCTTGGCGATTTCGATGTCGAAGCCGTCATTCTGGCCATTCTGGTCGATGAAACCCCAGGGGAACTGGTCCATCTGCACGCCGATGGTCGCCGTGCCCTTGGCCTTCAGTTCCTCCGGTGTTATGGCCAGCGCCGTCGTCGCGAACAAGGTCGTGGCCAAAAGCGCGGCGGCAAACACGCCGGGAACGTTCGAACGCGAAAAGGGCAATGCTATCTTGAACATGTGGTCACCTCTGGTTGGTTTTGTCATGCGTTCTTGTTTTACCGATCGGCATTCAGCCGCCGTTCGATCCGAGCGCTGCTGAAGGTCAGCGGAAGGCATATGAAGAAGTAGACGAGGGCGACTGCGCCATAGACCTGCAGCGGCTGGAACGTGATGTTCGCCATCAGCTGGCCGGACCGGGTGAGCTCCGTCAGTCCGAGCAGAGCAGCAAGCGCGGTACCCTTGATGAGGTTCACAAGGAAGCTGATTGTCGCAGGCAGGCCGATGCGGAACGCCTGCGGCAGGACGACGTCCACCATCCGGTGCACATAGCCGATCCCGAGAGCGCGGGCGGCCTCACTCTGGCCACCGGGAACCGCCTGGATGCTGCCACGCCAGATCTCGCCTAGGAACGCGCTGGTATGCAGCGAAAGCCCGATCGTCAGCGCCACCCAGACATCCACCTTAAGACCCAGAAGCGGCAGGCCGAAATAGACGAAGAACAGCTGGACCAGCAGCGGGGTGCCCTGAAAGATCTGAATGTAGGTGGCCATCAGGATACGCAGCAGCCTCCACTTGCTCGTGCGGCCGAGCGCCACGCCCAACCCGAGCGCGCCGCCGAAGGTGAAGGCGAGAAGCGTCAGGACCACCGTCCAGCGCGCGCCTTCGAGCAGAAAGAGGAACTCTCCCCAGCCAAATTGACGGATCATCGCAAGGCCCTCACTTCGTCGGATAGGAGAAATAGACCCTGCCGATCACGCCAAGCGCGGCAGAGAAGAACTGGGACAGCACGAGATAGATGACGCCAAGCGTGAGATAGATCTCGAAGCTGCGGAACGTCTGGGAATCCAGGGTCTGGGCGAAGTACGTCAATTCCTCCGCCGAGACGGAAGACACCAGACTGGAGTTCAACATCATCAGGATGAACTGGCTGCAGAGCGCCGGGTACACCGCACGGATAGCCGGACGAAACACAACGAAACGGTAGATGTCGGCCGTGTGTAGGCCGAGCGCCCTGCCAGCCTCGATCTGCCCGGGTCGGATCGACTGTACTCCGCCGCGCACGATCTCCGCGGCATAGGCCGCGCAGTTAAGCGTCATGGCGAGGATCGCCGCCTGTTCCCCACTCAGCCGGATACCGATGGCCGGCATGCCGAAGAAGACGAAGAAGACCTGCACGAGGATCGGCGTGTTGCGGATCAGCTCGATGTAACCGATCGCCATCGCCCGAAGAGCGTTGCTTTTGCTCATGCGCATCAGCATGAACACGATGCCGAGGCTCAGGCCGAAGACCATGGAGAGCGATGACATTCTCAGTGTGCCGATCACGCCCTCCAAAAGCATGGGCCATGCGGCAAAAACCGGTGCGAAATCGAAGGAGTAGTTCATCGGCCGCCCTCAGTGGTTGAGGATCTGGCTGAGGAACGCCCTGGTGCGTTCGTGGCCCGGATTATTGAAGAAGACGTCCGGCTTGGCGCTCTCGATGATCTCGCCGCGGTCCATGAAGATGACACGGTGCGCGACGGCACGCGCGAACCCCATTTCATGCGTCACGCAGATCATCGTGATACCGTCGTCGGCAAGCGAGATCATCGTGTCCAGCACTTCCTTGACCATTTCCGGATCGAGCGCCGAGGTCGGTTCGTCGAACAGCATGATCTTCGGATCCATGCAGAGCGCGCGGGCGATCGCTACGCGCTGCTGCTGGCCGCCGGAAAGCTGAGCGGGGTATTTCTGCGCCTGCTCGGCAATGTGCACGCGCTCCAGATGCCGCATCGCTTTCGCCTTGGCATCCGCCGCCGACGCCTTTCGGACCCGGCGCTGGGCCAGCATGCAGTTTTCCAGAACGGTCATATGGGGGAAGAGGTTGAACTGCTGGAAAACCATGCCGACGTCGCGGCGAATGTGATCGGCGTTCGACCCTTTCTGGTTGAGCGCAGTGCCATTGACGACGATCCTGCCCTGCTGGACTTCCTCAAGGTGATTGATGCAGCGAATGAGTGTGGACTTTCCCGACCCTGACGGGCCACAGAGGACGATATGCTCGCCCCGCGCAACGTTGAGTTCGACGCCCTTAAGTACCTGCAACGGACCATACCATTTGTTGACACCCGTCATTTCGATGGCTTTTTCGTTGCTTTCATTCTCGCCCATGGCCAATTCCCTTTCCTGTAACCGTCAGGATTTCGCTGCGACTTCAAACACGGCGTCCACTTCGACCGACGATCCACGTGGAAGCGATCCGGCCCCCAGTGCCGTGCGCACATGACGCCCCTTTTCGCCCAGAATTTCGACGAAAAGGTCGGACGCACCATCGAGGATCGCGGGGTGACCTTTGAAATCCGCCTTCGCGTTGACGAAGCCACGGACCTGAACGCAGGCCACTACCCGGTCGAGATCGCCGTCGAGCGCGTCGTTGACACGGGCAAGGATGTTCAAGGCACAAAGCCGCGCCGCCTGATAGCCCTCTTCAAGCGAGACATCCTGCCCCACGACCCCGGCAAAATGCTCCACGCCGTCAATCCGAGGGATCTGCCCGGAAACGAAGAGAAGGTTCCCGGCAAACCGATACGGAATGTAGTTGCCTGAGGGCGAGGCAATCGAAGGCAACACGATGCCGAGCTCGGAGAGGCGTGCGGAGACGTCACCCATAGCGGTTTTCCACCTGATTTTGTGTGCGCGCCGTTGGGCGCAGTTCCTGTTCCCGGAGCTATTCGCCACGTTCGCTTGGGGATCGTGGCGCTGGCTCGCTTTTTCTGACGAAGAGATTAGTGAAATAGTATCTCATGTCAACATAAAAGTTAGAGATACTATCTCTTTGCTCTGAGAAACCAGCCCAGCGGGATTAATCACAAAATATCAAATAGTTAACCACTAAGCATTGGTTCTATAAAACTGTGAATTCTCGCCAACGTCAAAAAAAATTTCGCAACGAGCTCCAAAAAAAGCCAGAAATGAGATGGCCAGGCCCCACTATTCGGCAGAGAGTGCGCACACCGAAAATTTCAGTTGAGGTAGCATCACCTCACTGCGTCATGCTACCTTGTCAAAGACACAACAAATCCCTATCAGTTGGCAAACGCCGCTCACGCGTGCGACCAAGCAGACGGGTGGAATCTTGAGTACTTTGGCAAGCCGGACGATACAGGCCCTGAAGGCCCATATCGTCGACAATCAACTGGACAAGGGCCACAAACTTGGATCGCTGAATGAACTGGCGCAGCAGTTTAACGTCAGCCGCACGATCATCAGGGAGGCCGTCTCCGCGTTACGGTCGGAGGGAGTTGTCGAGGCACGTCATGGCGTCGGTGTGTTCGTGCACGAGAAACCTAAGCCGGAAGACCCATACGACTACGATCCGGAACTTGTCCTGGCGCCCTTGCAGCGCCTGAAAACATCATTCATGGACCTCCTTGAACTGCGGATGGCATTCGAGGTCCATGCCGCAGGCCTTGCTGCGACTCGCCGTTCATGGGCGCAGGAATCGAATATCTGGAATGCCGCACGGCAGTTCGAAGCCTCGCTCGACGACGAGGCCGCCCTCGACCACCTGGATTTCGTGTTCCACCGATCGATCGCGGAAGCGACGAATAACGGCGCCTTCATAGAGTTCTTTAACCTGATGAGCCTCCAGATCCTCCCCCAACCGGCTTTCTCGAAACAGGTGAACCCCGAGCTCATCACACCAGAGTATGTGCAGAACACGGTTCGGGAGCACAGGGCGATCTGCGAAGCGATCAGCACCGGCAATTCCGAACAGGCCCGTGAAGCGATGCGGGCGCATTTGAACCGTAGCCACTTACGCTACAGGGGCTTCTCGAATGGTGGCACTTCTCCCTTGAGCAATGTCGCGCGGGATGAATAGAAGGCGATCGCTTGACCAGATTGAACTGTCGACATGCCAACGGCCAACGTAAGACCTGCAGAAAACGAACATGGTCATTTGGCCACTATGCAGGTATTGATGGATTGAGAGTGCAACAGGAAATAGCGCCCCTCCTCGCGAAACGCCCTTCCAGTCGATACATTATGCGATCCTAAACGCACAAACCGGAAACAAACTCGGCACATGATAGTGGCGGCTTCCTACTTTACCTCCCCATGCAGATCCTCCTATTTAAAATACAAATCATCGAAATTCAGTTGATCTGGGGAAATAAAAGGGTCGTGCAGTTTGTTACTTGACGGCGCTGGCGCGACAAGCGGCCTGTTCAAGATCATGCGGCTTACGTCAGCTTCCTTTGGGACAGCTGTTGTGGCATCCATGCTGCCGCCGGAGTGACTTCAGCCTTTTGTCAGGCGACCGCCTGTGCACCGGTGATTTCCACCAGCGATCCACACATGAAGGCTGCCTCGTCGGACGCAAGGAAGGCGACGAGGGCTGCGACTTCTTCCGGCTTGCCAATGCGGCCAAAGGGAACGAGTTTGTCAAGGTCAGCAATCGTTCGTCCGGAGCGCTTTACACCGGCTTCCAACATGGGCGTGTGAATTTCGCCCGGGCAGACGGCATTGACGCGGATCTTGTTCGGCGCGTAGTCGCGGGCAAGGTTCTGCGTGAAGCTCGCCACGGCCGCCTTCGTCACGTTATAGGCGATGTGGTTCGGCGCCGGATAAAGCCCCCACTGGGATGCCGTGTTGACGATGGCGCCGCCGCCCGCCTGGATCATGTGGGGCAGCGCCGCCTGGCAAAGATGGAAAATCGCGTCGACATTGACTGCAAAGCTCAGCCGCCAATCCTCCCGCGTCAACGAGAGAAGATTGCCGCGGCGGTTGATGCCGGCATTGTTGCAGAGCACATCGATGCGCCCTTCGGTCGAGATCACATTGTCGATGATGGCGCGGCAACCCTCAGCGCCCGAGATATCGCTGGCGAGCGCCCGCGCGCTGCCGCCCTTGCCCGCAATCTCCGCGACGGTCGCCTCGGCGCCCTCCCCATTCATGTCGGTGACGATGACCCTTGCGCCCTCGTCAGCGAAACGGGCACTGATCGCCCCGCCGATGCCACCTGCTGCGCCGGTGACGATTACGATCTTGTCCTTGAAACGCATGGAAATTACCTCAGATAGCTGCCGCCGTTCACGTCAAGCACAGCGCCATTGAGGGAGGCCTGCGAAGGACGGAAGGCAAATGCGGTGATCTCGCCGATCTCTTCAGGCGCGGCCATCCTGGCGATGGGAATGCCGGCCAATGCCGCAGCCTCGCCATGCTCGGCGATATAGGCTTCGGCCATTTCGGTGCGCACCCAGCCGGGCGCCAGTGCCACCGCGGTCACGCCTTCATGTCCGTGGCTCTGCGCGATGGACTTGGTGAGGTTGATCAGTGCCGCCTTCGAGGCTCCGTAGGCCATCGCGCTGGAGGTGTAGCCGCGCTGTCCGGCGCGGCTTGCCATGTTGATGATCCGCCCACCGCCATGGGCGCGGAAATGCTGGATGGCGAGTTTCGACAGATCAACCGCCGAAAGGAAGTTGACGCGCATTTCACGCGCCCAGACCCGCTGCCATTCGTCCATGGGCGCATCGACTGCAACCTCGGAGCGGATGCCGGCATTGTTGACCAGCCCTGTGAGCCGGCCAGCAACGGAGACGGCCTGAACCCACAGGGCCTGAGGGCCGGCCGGGTCTGACAGATCGGCCGGCACGCACCAACCTCTGCCGTCGAGCCCGTTCACAAGCGCCTCGGCGGCATCGCGATTGCGGCCGTAGTGGACGACGACATTCGCCCCATCAGCCGCGAGAGCATGGCAGATCGCCTGCCCGATGGCGCCGGTTGCACCCGTTACCAAAACGGTTTGTCCCTTGAGGTTCATAGCTCCCCCACCTGCGGTCCCCACGTGTCCGACATGGCAAAACCCTGAGCGAATGGATCATGCGGGTCCAGCCGCAACTGCTGACGGCCAAAGACGTAGCCCTGGCCTGTGATACGCGGCAGAACCGCGGGACGACCGCCGACCGTGGTCTCGCCCAAGATCTCGGCGGTGAACGTGCCTCCGATTATGCTGCGCGAAACACGCTTGTCGCCGACCCGCGCCGCGCCGCGCGCATGGAGGACGGCAAGATTGGCAGAGGATCCGGTACCGCAGGGCGAGCGATCCACACGACCGGGCTTCAGCGTCGTGCATGTTACCACTGAATCATCCTGCTGGTAGTCGCGGAACATCACATAGGCGATCTCATTGAGGTCGGGGATATCAGGGTGGCTTACCGCGACTTCGTCCGTGAGCAGCGCCTTGATCTCGGTTCCGGCCTCGGCAAGCGCCCGGGCCGCATCCGGTACTATGCGAAGCCCGATCTGATCCACGTCGATCTGGGCATAGAAGACACCGCCGAATGCGATGTCGCCGTTGATCCGCCCCCATCTCGGTGTGTCGATCGCGACGTCGAGCTGCTGAACAAATGCGGGAACATTGTCGAGGCTGACCGAAAGGCATCGACCGCTTTCGCAACGCGCCCGCGCAACGATCAGCCCTGCCGCCGTGTCCAGCCGCACGACGGTTTCCGGTTCAATCATTTCCACCCGACCACTTTCCAGGAGCGCAGTAACCACGCAGATGCAGTTGGACCCCGACATCGGATGGGCGCGGTCCGGCTGCAGGACGATGAAGGCGGCGTCGGCGTCCGGCCGGGTCGGATCGAGAAGCAGGTTTGTCGTATGAACGACCTGCGCGCGCGGTTCGCGCGTCAGGAACAGGCGCAATGACGGGTCGACATTGTTCAGGTAGTTCATCTTTTCAAGAATGGTCGCGCCCGGAATAGCTGGCGCGCCACCGATCAGGACGTTGCCGCTTTCGCCCTGGCAATGGACAAGCAGGATATCGAGGGACTTGTCGAAGGTCATTTCAGATACCATCCCCAGGGTTCATCGCTGACCAGGCGGGTGATCTGTTTGGTCTCGAGATAGTTGTCGAGGCCCCAGCGACCAAGCTCGCGGCCGATACCGGACTGCTTGTAACCGCCCCAAGGCGCCTCGGTGAATGTCGGTTGCGAGCAGTTGATCCAGACGATGCCCGCGCGGAAGGCAGCGGCAACGCGCTCGCAGCGCTCGTCATCGGTCGACATGACTGCGGCGGCAAGGCCGAAGCGGGAATCGTTTGCGAGGCGGATCGCTTCCTCCTCGGTCTCGAACGGACGAATGCAGACGACCGGACCGAAGATCTCCTCGACCCAGGCATCACTATCGAGCGTCATATCGGTGAGGATCGTCGGCGCGACCCAGAAGCCCTTGTCGAATCCGTCGTATCTGCCACCGCAGGCAACTCTTGCGCCCTGCTCGACGGCGCGCTCGATGTGGCCGAGGACATCTTCATACTGCCCCTTGTTGACGAGCGGCCCGAGCAGCGTGCCCTCCTCCAGACCGTTGCCGACCCTGATTTTCCCGGCTTCCTCGACCAGCCGCTCCAGGAGCTTCGGGTAGAGCGGCGCTTCGACCAGAACCCGCGAAGTCGCCGAACACACCTGGCCCTGGTTCCAGAAGATACCAAACATGATCCATTCGACGGCCTTCTCGATATCGCTGTCGGCAAAGACGACGAAAGGAGACTTGCCGCCGAGTTCGAGGCTGATGCGTTTGATGTCCTTGGCGCCGGCGGCCATGATGCGGGAGCCGACCGGGCCCGACCCGGTGAACGCCACCTTGTCCACCTGCGAATGCTCGACCAGCGCCTGGCCGACGACCGAACCCTTGCCGGAGAGGATGTTCAGCACGCCTTTGGGAAGGCCCGCAGCCTCCGCGATCGCACCCAGTTCCAGCGCGGTCAGCGAGGTGGTTTCGGCGGGCTTCAGGATCATGGTGCAACCCGCCGCAAGCGCCGGTGCCACTTTCCACGAGGCCATGAGCAGCGGATAGTTCCATGGAACGATAGCAACCGCCACTCCGAGCGGCTCGCGCACGGCCTTGGAGACGAAGCGCTGGTCCGCAAGCTTCACTTCTTCGACTTCGCCATCGAGTTCCTCAGCGAGATCGGCATAGAAGTCGAAGCAGCCGGCGGCGTCCGCCAGGTCCCATTCGGACTCGGGCAACGGCTTGCCGTTGTCGCGGGTTTCCATGTGCGCCAATTCCGGCAGTCGATCACGGATGCCTTGTGCCATGGCGCGCAGATATCTTGCACGCTCCTTGCCCGAAAGGCGTGGCCAAGGACCATCGTCGAAAGCCTCGCGGGCCGCCTTGACCGCTGCGTCGGCGTCTGCGACGCCGGCGGCAGCGATGTGGTGAAAGACCTCTTCGGTCGCCGGATCGATCACGGGAAGCAGGCTTCCGTCGGCTGGTGCGATCCATTGTCCATCGATGAAAAGCTTGTTCTGCATGGTGTCCTCACATGGAATGCGTTTGTGCGGTCGCCCTTTAGAAGCGGTCGACGCGATAGGGGCGCATGTCGATGGGTGGCGTCCGGCCAGTGATGAGGTCGCCCATCAGGCGCGCGGTCGTGGCCGCATAGGTGACCCCCAGATGCCCATGGCCGGCGGCGTAAAAGACGCCTGGAGTTTTGGCCGAGGCCGACATGACAGGCACGGTGTCTGGAAGCGCCGGACGATGGCCCATCCACTCGGTAAAGTTCTCGCAGCGCAGGTTCGGCAACGCCGTTTGGGCCCGCCGCACGGTTATCTTCGAGCGGCGATAGTCGGGTGCGGCGTCGAGGCCCGCCATTTCGACCGTGCCGCCGACTCGGATACCGCCTGCCGTCGGCGTGACCATGAAGGCGCGGGCTGGCCAGATGATTGAGTGGCGCATGGAAACGCCGGGGGCCATGATCTGGGTATGATAGCCACGCTCGGTTTCGAGCGGCATCGGTTCGCCCAGCATCTTCGACAGCAGGCCGCTATGGGCTCCCGCTGAGATCACAACCTCATCGGCGGCGATTGGATCTCCCCCGACGAGCCGGACGGCAGTGACGCGGGAGGAGCGGTCGAAGCCAGCCACGGCGCAGCGGCGGAATTCTCCACCGAGTGCGGTGAACCTTTGCGCAAGTTTGTTCACCAACCGAAACGGATCGCGCAAACTTCGGTTCTCGGGGAAGAGGACGGCGAGACCGATGCGGTCCGACAGCTCCGGTTCGAGCTCCCGCGCCTCAGCACCCGTCAGGCGCTGGTGCGGAAAGTCGAAACGCTCGAGGATTTCGATATGTTCGCGGTCGGCGCGAAACTCCGCTTCGTTGCTGTAAAGCGACAGGCAGCCCTCTTCCGTCAATTCGCTTTCCAGCCCCGTCTCGCGCAGCAAGGGCAGGAGGTCGTCATAGACACGGCTGCAGAGAGCTGCCCCTTCGGCCTCCAGCTGTCGAAGCCTGGCCGGTCGCGAGGCGGCGACAAAACGTGCAAACCAGGGGAGCAGTTTCGGCATGTAGCTCGGGCGGACACGGACGGGACCTTCCGGATCAAGCATCCATCCGGGAATCTGCTTCCAGATCGACGGGCGCGAGGCAGGCATGAACTCGGTCACCGCGATCGACGCCATGTTGCCGTAGGAGGCGCCGCGCCCCACCTCGCCCTTGTCAAGCAAGATGACCCGCCGCCCTCGCTTTTGCAGTTCGTAGGCGATGGTTGTGCCGATGATGCCTGCGCCGACAACCACGGTGGTCATACTAGCCTTGCTCCTGCTCGTTTTCCTTGGATGGCGGCCGGACGTCAGCCCGGCCGCACTCGATTACCAATTGAGGATCGGTTCCATGGCGGCGCGGAATTCGGCTTTTTCCTCGTCCGTGAGCGGACCGAGGGGCGCTCGGCACTCGCCGACCGGAGTGCCCTGCACTTCGCAACCATATTTGAGCTTCTGCACGAACTTGCCCGATTCCAGGATGTTCATCGCCTTGTAGAGGGTCGCCATTTGCCTCTTGGCTTTGGCGAGATCGCCAGACTTGAAGGTGCGGTCGAGATCGCAGACGGCTTTCGCCATGCAGTTGGCCGGGCCGCAGATCCAGCTCTCGGCGCCCCAGATCATGAAGTCGAGCGCGATGTCGTCCGATCCGGAAACCAGCTGGAGGCGTCCCTCGTAGCGGGTCGCAATGCCGATGGCGCGCTGAAGCGACCCGGAGCTTTCCTTGATGCCGATGATGCGCGGATCGTCGGCGAGCGCGTCAAGAACCTCCCAGCCCAGCTCAACTCCGTCCTTGTCCGGATAGCTGTAGAGCACGATCTTCATGTCGGTCGCTTCAAGGACAGCCTTGAAGTGCGCAACCAGCTCGGCCTGCGTGGGTTTCGTATAAAAGGGCGTTGCGAGAAGCACGGCGTCGTAACCCATCGCCTTGGCGCGCAGCGTGTTGGCAATGACGCCGGCCGTCGATGGCGCGTTGGTGCCGGCGATCAGGATCTCGCCAGGCTTGGCGAATTCCTTGACGAACTTCAGCACCTCATCGCGCTCTTCATCGGACATGAAGCTGTATTCGCCCGAGGAGCCGCAAGGCACCCAGCCCGTGACGCCTGCTGCGCGCAGATTGGCCAGATGCTTTCCAAATGCGGCAAAGTCGATCCTACCTTGACGGTCGAAGGGGGTAACGAGGGCTGGCAAGACGCCTGAAAGTTTCATGGGACTATCTCCATTCGGGGGTTCGAAGGGTGGCGTCAGAGAGCCAACCGCTTGAGAATGCGTCGCTCGATGACCGTGACGGCGCGCGTCAGCGGAAAGGCGATGACGAAGTAGATGAGTGCGACGATCGTCAGCACCTCGATTGGCCGGGCCGTGTTGTTGGAAATGTTCTGGCCGACGAACATGAGGTCCGCCATACCGACGGCCGAGACGAGTGCGCTTTCCTTGAAGAGGCTGACGCAATTTGACAAAAGCGTCGGCGCGGCGCGTAGCACGGCTTGCGGAAGGACGACGTTGGTCGTGCGCGCCCAATGAGAAAGACCGAGCGCCACGCAGGCATCCAGCTGCTCGCGGCCGACCGATTTGAGCGAGGCCCGGAACGTCTCGCTGCTGATCGCCCCCATATAGAGCGTCAAGGCGATCACGCCGGACGTCATGTTGGACAACTCGACACCGAGGATCAGCGGCAGGCAGAAAAAGATCCAGAAGAGTTGAACAAGCACGGGCGTGCCGCGGAAAAATTCCACATAGACACTCGAGGCTGCACGCAGGATGGCATTTTTCGAGGTCCTCGCAAGCGCAACAAGGAAGCCAAGGGCGCAACCGAGCACGATGCAGATCAGCGTCAGTTTGAGCGTCATCCAGAGGCCAAGAAAGAGAGCCTCCTGGAACTTGAGTACGACGGCAAAATTGAAGGTCATCGTTTGTCTCCCTCAGCTTGCCAGGGCTTCGCGGCGGCGTTCCAAATAGCCAACGATCTGGGAGACCGGGAACGACACGGCGAAGTAGAAGAGTGCAACGATCGTGAAGGTTTCGATCGGGCGGTATGTCTGCGTGGCCAAGGTCTTGCCCTGGTACATCAGGTCCTGGACGGCAACGATCGCGACCAGCGCGCTTTGCTGGAAAATGCCGATCCCGTTGGTCAGCAGAACCGGTATCGAATTGCGGACCGCCGTCGGCAGAACAATGTAGAACACCCTCTGGAACGGGGTCAGGCCGAGCGCCACGCCGGCGTCAAGCTGCTCCCTTGGAACCGCCTGGATGGCGGCACGATAAGCCTCCGCGTTGAATGCCGCGAGATTGAGCCCGAGCGCCAGGATGCCCATCGTGACCGATCCGAGGAACACGTTGAAAAGCATCGGGACGCAATAGAAGAACCACACGATCTGGATGATCGCTGGCGTGCAGCGGAAGAACTCGATGAAGAGTGTGACCGGCAGCCGGACCACCGGCGAGCGGCTCATGACAAGCAATGCCAGCACGAAGCCGAATGTCAGTCCGATGGCATTGGCAGCGATCGTCAGTTCGATCGTGACGAGCAAACCGTCCCACAATGGTCCGAAATTGCGAAAGACGGACGCGAAGTCAAAACTGTAGTTCATCGTTCGTCCTTCAGTGCTTGATGTGGAAGACCCGCTCGATGAACTCGCGCGTTCGCTCTTCTCTCGGAGAACCGAGCACCTGTTCCGGCGGACCGTCTTCCACGACCACACCGCCGGCGCAGAAAATCACGCGGGAGGCGATATTCTTGGCGAACCACATGTCGTGGGTCACGATCACCATCGGCATCTGCTGCTTGGCAAGCTGCAGGATCACCTGCTCGACTTCAGCCACGAGTTCCGGATCGAGCGCCGAAGTGACCTCGTCGAAAAGCATCAGCTTCGGATCAAGCATCAGGGCGCGGGCAATCGCGACACGCTGCTTTTGACCGCCGGAAAGCTGCGCCGGATAGCTTTTTGCCTTTTGCGCAAGTCCGAAACGCGTCAACAGCGCCATCGCCCTTGCCTCAGCCTCGGCCTTCTTCTCCCCCCTCACCTTCATCGGCGCGAGGATCAGGTTGCCGATGACATCGAGATGCGGGAAGAGCGTGTAGTGTTGGAACACCATGCCGATCGAGCGACGGACCTTGGCATCGATCGCGGTCTTGCCGTTGCCATTGGCCGAAATGTAGGGCTTGCCGCCAAAGACGATGGACCCGCCGTCGATTTGTTCGAGCCCCATCAACACGCGCAGGAGGGTGGACTTGCCGCCGCCGGACGGCCCGATGACGACTACGCGGTCGCCCGCCTTCATCTCGATGTCCAAGCCCTGCAGCACCTTCACGACGCCGCCATAGCTCTTGTGCAGTCCTTCGATCTTAACCAGGGGTGCGGTATCCGACATCGTCCAAAACTCTCCACCTCAGGGACAGGGAACGGAGCCGCCACAGGCAGCTCCGTAGGCTTGGTGACCGGGCTCAGTTGCCGGCCTTGAGGACTTCGTCCACGGCCTTCTTGATCAGGGCATCCACGTGGCCGGTCGCGACCCGCTCCTCGAGGAAGATGTTGACCACTTCGACATCTGACGCCGAAAGCTGATGCGGCAATCCGAACGCCACGCCCTGCTTGGCGAGCGCCGGCGCCGGATTGAGCGCTACCGCCCAGTCGGGGTTCGACTGGGTGAAAAGCTGGTTTGTGTCGGAGGCATCGACCAGGATGTCGGCACGACGCGAAACGACCGCAAGGCGTGTTTCGTCGTTGGTCGGCAGGCGCAGGATCGTCGCTGTCTTGACCGCGGCGGAAATCGCCTTGTCCTGGGCCGTGCCGGACATGACGGCAAGCGTGACGTCCGCCTTGTCGATGTCGGCAACGGAAGCCGCACTCGCTGGGATCTTCGGGTTGTCCTTGTTGTAGGCGAGTGAGATCTGGTACTCCATCGCCGGTACTGAGAACTGGACAGCCATGGCCCGAGCCGGCGTACGATTCAGCGCCAGGGAGACGTCCCATTTTCCGGCCTGAAGGCCCGCAACGATGTTGTCCCAGGTCGTGTCGACGAATTCGGGCTTCACCTGCAGAACTTCAGCGAATTCGCGGCAGAGGTCGGCAAAGAAGCCGGAGTACTCGCCGCTGGCAGGATCGCGCATCACATAGGGCGGCGCAACAGCCGCTCCGCAGCGCAGCGTGCCGCTCTTTTGGACACCCTGCCAGTATCCTTCGGCCGTTTCAGCCATCGCCGTAGTCGACAGCCCAACCGCCAGGGCGAGCGCGGCCGTCGCCCGCAGAGCGGACGTCATCACATTTCTGAACATGTGCATTCCCCAATTTTGAGCGCGTGAGACGCGCGGTTCCACCTGTCGGCTTTGGCCGTTCTTAGTGTTTTCGTGTCGGCTCCGTGTCGACTGAAGAAACTATGTCGTCTCCGTGTCGACAAAGTCAAGCAGAAAGTTTACGATTGCTGCGTACCGGTTTTTCTGGCCCAATGACCGGGAGAGACGGAAAGGGACGTAAGTGTCTGACGAAATTGAAATGAAACGGGTGCGCGGTACGGGCTGGAAAAGTGTCTACGACACGCTGCGCAATGAGATCCTTGCCCTCACCTTGCCGCCGGGCCAGTTGCTCGACGAAATGACGCTCGCCGAGCGCTTCGACATGTCGCGTTCGCCAGTGCGCGAAGCGCTCATACGGCTTGCCGGCGAAGACCTGGTGGTCACGCTTTCCAACCGCAGCACCATCGTCGCTCCCATCGAGGTGGCGAGCTTTCCGAAATATGTCGAGGCGCTCGACGTCGCCCAGCGCATGAACACTCGGCTGGCGGCAGCCTTGCGCACCGAGGCGGACCTGAAGATCATCGCAAAGCGTCAGAAGGAATTCGAAATAGCGGTCAAAACCGGCATTCACCTGAAGATGTCGGAGGCCAACAAGCAGTTTCACATGGCGGTCGCCTATGCGGGCAAGAACGGCTATCTGGCGTCGTTCTACGAGCGACTCCTGAACCAGGGTCAGCGCATGCTCCACCTCCATTTCGAATACCTGGAGCGCACCGGTGACGGTTATCTTTTGACCGACGAGCACGAATTGATGTTGGAGGCGATCCGCGCCAAGGATGTCGAGCGTGCAGACGAGCTGGCGCATGCCCATACCCGCCAGTTTCAGGACAACTTCATCGCCTTCCTGCGCGAAAACTACACGACCGAAGTGTCTTTCGGGCCGCTTGCGGCGGCGGAGTAACCATGCCCCTGCCCGAACGCATAGGTTTTATCGGCACTGGCGCGATCACGGATGCGATGGTGCGCGGCCTTCTTGCAGAACCTGCCGCAGTTCCGCAGGTCGTCGTGTCTCAACGCAGCGCGGACATTTCGGCCAGGCTTGCCTCCGATTTCCCGCAGGTACACGTGTCGCCAGACAACCAGGCGATTGTTGACGGCTGCGACACGGTCGTGCTGGCAATCCGTCCGCAAGTCGCCGAAGGGGTTATTCGTCCTCTGCAGTTTCGCGAGGGCCAGAAGATCATCAGTGTCATTGCGGCAACCGACCGGCCAAAGCTCCTCGACTGGATCGGCACAGAGGTCCACCTCACCCAGGCGATCCCCCTGCCCTTCGTCGCCCGCCGCAAGGGCGTCACCGCGGTCTTTCCGGCGGACGCAGGCACGGCCGCAATCTTCGACGTGCTTGGCAACGCCGTCGAATGCGAGACCAAGGCGGAATATGACCTTCTGGCCGCAGCAAGCGCATTGATGGCCACCTATTTCGGCATCCTGCACCGCACGACCGAGTGGCTCGCCGAAAATGGTCTGCCGGAAGATAAGGGCCGCTCATATCTCGCGCCGCTCTTTGCCGGTCTTTCCGAAGCAGCACTTCACGCTGGTACAGATGTCGACTTCTTCGAGATGAGCCGCGAATTTGCCACCAAGGGCGGCCTCAACGAACAGGTTTTCCGGGATTTCGACGAGCGGGGCGGAACCGAAGCGCTGACGCGAGCGCTAGGCAGAGTGTTCGAGCGCATCACCAACCGTTAGCAGACGGCTCTCGCCACGATCGAACCTCAGACCAGGCATGCGGCGCGCGACGACCCACATGAGACGCTACCCGCGTACCGTGCTAGAGAAGGGGTCGACAACCCTGCCGAGCTCGAAAGCCGCATTGCGGGTACACGCGCGATTGCCGCCAAGACCGCCGCTGGATAAGGTCTTGCGGCAAAAACGAAAGATACTCAGCCGACGAGGACGACTATGGCAACCGGTACAGTTAAATTCTTCAACCAGGACAAGGGTTTTGGCTTCATCACGCCCGACAACGGCGGAGCGGACGTCTTTGTCCATGTGTCGGCGATCGAGGGCGCAACATCACTTCGCGACGGCCAAAAGGTCAGCTATGAACTTGGCCAGGACCGCAAGACCGGAAAATCGAAGGCCGAAAACGTTAGACCAGCCTGATCCTACGGACTCAGGAATTCGTTTCTCATCACCTGCCCGGCCGCGCCAGCGACCGGGCTATATCGATGATGTCGTCCCGCGACGCCGTTGGATCGTCCTTGTTCCAGGCAACTCCAAGCCCGATCTTGAGATCGACGCCGCGCACGGGCCGAAGTTCGAAGTTGCGGTTCGGCAGATCCTTCGTCCATTCCGGCGCAAAGCCGATGCCGAGACCTGCCGAGACGAGCGACACCAACGAGAAGGTATCGTCGCAGCTATAAGCAATGTTGCCGGTGAGCCCATGGGTCGCGAACATCTCCGAGAAATACCGTTCGCTGTAGGAGAGGTTCTGACGGGAAAAGGCAATGATCTTCTCGGAGCGCAGTTCCTCGATATCGATCTCGCTTCGAAGCGCCAGCGGGCTCGCCTTTACGACCGCCAGCAGATAGCGCTCATGGGCGATCGAGAAGAAGCGCAAGGATCCAATGTTTTCGACCGGACGGATGAAGCCGAGATTGATCTGGCCGTTTTCTATTCCGCGGATGATGTCGCTGGTCGAGCCGCTTCTCACATGCAATGCGATATCGGGAAACTTCCGGCCGATGCGGGCGAGAAACGCCGGCAGCACGCCGGTCGTTGCCGGATAGACGGTCCCAATCTTGATCGTGCGGGCAGCCTTGCCGGCGACCGAGCGCGCTACCTCGGCCGATAGCCCGACATCGCCGATGATCCGGACTGCGCGGTCATAGAACACCTCCCCTGCCCGCGTCAGCTCGACCCTGCGCGTCGATCGCTCCAGCAGCCGTACACCGAGCTCCTTCTCCAGCGCCTGGATATGCGAACTCAACGCCGGCTGAGCGATGCACATCCGCGCAGCCGCCCGATTGAAGTGCAGCTCCTCTGCCACGGCAACGAAGAACGAGAGTTGGCGCAGTTCCATGAACGCCCTTTCAATCAATTTTGGGTGCGCGCAAAAGGCGAAACTGAAATCGTCGTTCTGCAACTTTTAACATCTTTTCGTATAGAATAGCCAGTTATTTAATTGGACACGCAATGGTCATGTGCGATCATGACACCGCGTGATCTTTTGGCTTGGAACGTTCGGAAATTGAGGGTCAAGCGCCGCAGTTGGAACGGGTGTCGATCTCTCAACTCGAGCGCAAACAGGTCAATCTCGGCGTGGATTCATTGGGCAAGATCGCGACGGTGCTCGAATGCAAGATCTTCGAATTGTTCATCGAGCCAAAAGTCGGCGAGGAAGCGCCCTCCAACCTGCCGCGGGGACGCAAGCCCTAATCTGCCAAGCAGAGTTCCGGTCGATACATTATGCGATCTTATTGGCCCAAAAAGTGAACATACGCGCAACAAGCCGTCCACGACGCTCGTTAAGTACGGCTCCGTGTTGCTCAGGCGGACGTCGCTCACATCTTAAGTGAAATGCATCATCCCAATCGGCAGGGGCAGCTTCCGGCAGTATGCACACTTCGGCCGAGCTCCTGCCGGCCCGGTGTCGATGCCGCGTCACGCCGCCCTCAGCCCATGCGCTCTGACGCGTAAGAGCCCGGAGATGCAGGAAACACCACGGTCTTGTTGCCGTCGATGAACACACGTCCGTGGATGTGGGCGTGGATCGCACGCGCGAGCACCTGGCTTTCGACGTCGCGCCCGAGACTCACGTAATCCTCGCCGCTCTGCGCGTGGGTGACCCGAACGATGTCCTGTTCGATGATCGGCCCCTCGTCCAGATCCGCCGTGACGTAGTGCGACGTCGCGCCGATTAGCTTCACACCCCGCTCGTAGGCCTGCTTGTAGGGATTGGCGCCCTTAAAACTTGGCAGGAAGGAGTGATGGATGTTGATGATACGGCCGGACATCTTGCGGCACATTTCGTCGGACAGAACCTGCATGTAACGGGCGAGCACGATGAGCTCCGCACCGGAATCCTCCACGATCTGCATCTGAGTTGCCTCGGCCTCCGGCTTGTTCTCCTTGGTGACCTTGATGCAGTGGAATGGGATATCGTGGTTCACGACGACCCGTTGATAGTCCAGGTGGTTCGAGATGACGCCGACGATGTCGATCGGCAGCGCGCCGATCCGCCAGCGATAGAGAAGATCGTTGAGGCAGTGGCCAAAGCGGCTCACCATCAGGATGACCTTCTTCTTCTCGGTCTCATCGAAGAACTCGGTGTTCGCCTCGTATTTCTCCGCGATCGGCTTGAAGCCTTCACGAAGCTGCTCAAGGGTGCGCCCCTCTTTCGGCTGGAAGCTGACGCGCATGAAGTAGCGGTCGGTGTCAGCGTCATCGAACTGGGCGCTGTCGGAAATGTTGCACCCATTCTGCGAGAGATAGGTGGCAATGGCTGCCGTCACCCCGCGTATGGAGGGGCATGCAACACGCAGGGCATAACGGGGGGCGGTGGTCGTCATTTCAGATGTCCTTGAGTCTTAGGCCGCAATGGCCAAGATGTGATGCCGACGGAAGGCTGTCAGTGTGTTAGAGAGCAGGCAGGCGATAGTCATCGGTCCGACACCGCCTGGAACGGGGGTGATCGCGCGTGCGTGACCCGCCTCCCCGTAAACAACGTCACCGACGATCCGCGACTTTCCGTCTACCTGTATCCGGTTGATGCCGACGTCGATGACGACAGCGCCGGGCTTGATCCAGTCTCCGCGGACAAGACCGGCGCGGCCGGCTGCTACCACCAGAATATCAGCCGCACGGCAGAACTCTGCCGTGTTCTTCGTCTGCGAATGGACAACGGTCACGGTGCAGTGAGCGTTCATGAGCATCTGGGCCATCGGTTTGCCGACGATGTTCGACTTGCCGACGATGACGGCGTGCATACCCGCCAGGTTCTCGCCCAGGGTATCCTTCAGGAGCATCATGCAGCCCAACGGCGTGCACGGAACGAGCGCCGGATTTCCGGTCGCAAGCCGTCCCGCGTTCGAGACATGGAAACCATCGACGTCTTTGTCCGGATTGATCGCCTGGATCACCGCATTCGGATCGAGATGCGCGGGCAAGGGCAACTGCACGAGGATACCATGGATCTCCGGATCCACGTTGAGGCGGTTCACGAGTACAAGAAGCTCGGCTTGGGTGGTTTCCGCAGGCAGACGATGCTCGAAGGACTTCATGCCAGCGGCCATAGTCTGCTTATGCTTGGATGCCACGTAGAGGGCGCTAGCCGGATCTTCCCCGACTAGAACCACCGCCAGACCGGGAACAACGCCGGTCTCGGCCTTCACTGCCTCGACGTCAGCTTTGACGCGCTCCAGCAGCCCTGTGGCGAACTGCTTTCCATCGATGTCCGTGGCGCGTGTGAATCTGTCCATTGGGTTACGTCTCCATTGGATTCAAGCTCGAACCAGCAAGCTGCTCTGAGAATAGAAATGCCGCGCGTTCGATTTGCCCGCGCGGCATCGAATGCGTCCGGCGTTGGCGGATTACTGCCCGTAGACCGGGAACGTGTTCGTCAGCTCGGCTATTTTGGCCTTGGCGCCTTCGACGACGTCGTCGGCCTTGCCGGCGACCTCGGCGTCAATGAGGTCCGCGATCACGGTACCCAGCACTCGGAACTCCGCCTCCTTCAAGCCCCGAGTCGTTGCCGCTGATGAGCCGAGGCGCATACCGACCCATTCCGGAGGACGCGGACTGTCGCCAGGGATCGGGTTCTTGTTAGAGGTGATGTTCGCCTTGGCGAGCAACGTCTCAGCCTGTTTTCCAAGCAGTCCCTTGCTCGAAAGATCGAGGAGGACGATGTGGGTGTCGGTCCCGCCCGAAACGATCCGGACGCCGCGTTCGGCAAGCGTGTTCGCGAGAACCTTCGCGTTTGCGACCACCTGCCGTGCGTAGACCTTAAAGTCATCGAGCATCGCCTCGCCGAGGCAGATCGCCTTTGCCGCAAGAACGTTGCTGTGCAGCGACCCCTGAACACCGGGGAAAACGGCGGCCTGCAGTTTCTTGTACCACTCCTCATTGTTGGTGAGGATTAAGCCCCCGCGGGGACCGCGAAGCGTCTTAGTCGTGGTGCATGTCACAATATCCGCATGCGGGAACGGCGACGGATGCACGCCGCCTGCAACGAGACCTGCGATATGGGCCATGTCGACCAGGAAGTATGCGCCGACCTTCTTCGCGATCCTCGACATGCGTTCGAAGTCCAACTCTCGCGGGTATGCGGAACCGCCTGTGATCAGCAGTTTCGGTCGGATTTCCTCGGCAAGCCGCTCCACCTCATCGAGATCAATGACTTCGTTCTGCGGATTGACGTTGTAGTTAGTGGCGTCGAACCAGCGACCCGAGAGGTTCGCTTTCATGCCGTGCGAGAGATGACCGCCTGCTGCCAGATCAAGCGAAAGCACCTTCTCGCCTGGCTTCAGGAGCAGGAAGAAAACGGCGAGGTTGGCCTGGGTGCCCGAATGGGGCTGCACGTTGGCGTAACCGCAGTTAAAGAGCTGTTTGGCGCGGTCGATCGCCGCCTGCTCCGCGATATCGACGAACTGGCCGCCACCATGGAAGCGGTTGCCGGGATAGCCTTCAAGCGTCTTGTTGGTGATCTCGTGCCCCAGTGCGTCGAGGACCGCGCGGCTGACGATGTTCTCCGAGGCGATCAACTCGATCTGATTTTGTTGACGGCCCCGTTCCGATGCAAGGGCATCGGCCAGGAGAGGGTCAACTTCTCCAACAGTCATAGTAAAATGCGCTCTGGTGGCGTGATCCATCTCGTTCTCCAATCTCTCGAAAATCGTGAGTGGAGCCTAGTTCGATCGAAAGGCCAGAAAAAGTTAATAATAATTGTCTATACGTTCAGATGTGCTAATGATTTCGAGAGAAGCTTCTGGGAGGTAACCGTGGACATCGGACGCTTGCGCGCTCTTCGGGAGCTGTCGATACGGAAGACCATGGCTGCCGTGGCGGAGGCACTTTATGTCTCGCCCTCGGCAGTTTCGCAGCAGATATCCCTGCTTGAGGAGGAGGTCGGAATCCGGCTCGTCGAACGGCGCGGTAGAGGCGTTGTCATGACTCCGGCAGGCCACCAGCTCGTGCAGCGAGCTGAGAAGATCCTCACCGAGATTGAATCGGCGAAGGCCGATATCGCTGAACTGAAGAGCGTCGTGTCCGGAGAGCTTCGCGTCGCTGCCTTCCCATCGGTCGCAGCGGCTATCATCCCAAAGGTGGTTTACGACCTCGCTGAGCGCCATCCTCACCTCACCGTACAGTTCGACGAGATGGAACCTGCAGAAAGCGTCGCCGCACTTCGGAGTTGGCAGACGGACGTCGCGATCATCGACGACCTCAACATGCCAACGGGCGCACTCGACCCGAATATCGAGACGATCTTTCTGATGGAGGACGTCTTCAACGTGATGGTGTCCAAGGATCACCGCCTGTCAGACCATCCCACAGTTGGTCTTCGGGAACTCCGCGACGAGCGCTGGGCGATCGACACGGCATCGGACACCTATACCAGGATGCTTGCCGAAGCCTGTCAACGGGAAGGCTTCAAGCCCAACATTGTCGCGCGGTGCAAAGGATTCGAAGTCACCATCGCCTTGATACGGCAAAACTACGGGATTTCGATCCTGCCTGGTCTCCGCGCAAGCTACGATCTTGAGGACGTCTGGGTGTGTCGGCTTGTGCCAGAAATCCGGCGACGGATTTTCCTCGCCTTCCGGCGAGAGGAGAAGCGGAGCCCCGCACTTCAGGTGTTCCTGGATCGTATAGCTGAGAAGCCGCCCCTCTCGTAATTCGACCTCCTCGCGGCATCTCTTGAGACGACGCATTATCCAGGCCCTTGCCGCACCCGCAACGCCCTCAAGTGTGCCCCATCCTCCGTGTCTCCGCGTCTTGCGCTTGTCCCCGCCAATGCTGTTGTCGGGAAACGTCGCTCCATCGAGGGTCGGAGGGCGGAAAGCAACAGTTTTGCTAACGTATCCATCAAGGAGAATTAAGTATATTTGAATTGAGCCGCTTCCTATGATCCTAACGCCAACTGATGGGACTGGGAGCGAGGATCGCACGTCGACCGTGGCCAATAACGGGACGACGCGACCAGAATGGCGACAACGCCACTAGCGTCCGACCAACTTTCGATCAGGCCGACCCTCATTGCTTGGCATCACCTTCGCTATCGCGATCCGAAAGGGGAACCAAGATGAATCTATTGAAAATCCTGACCGCTGGGGTGTTTGCAACCGTCGCATTCAGTGCCGCCCAGGCATCCGCATCGGTGCTGGATACGGTCAAACAGCGCGACGTACTGAACTGCGGCACGGACAATACCGCTCCGGGATTCGGCTACCTCAATACGACGACAGGCCAGATGGAGGGTCTCGACGTCGACTTCTGCAAGGCAGTAGCGGCCGGAGTCCTTGGCGACGCGTCCAAGGTGAAGTTCGTCACCGTAACCGACAAGAGCCGATTTGACGCCGTGCTGACGGGCCAAGTCGACGTCGTCTTCGCACACACCACGATCAAGCCGGCTCGTGAATCATCCATCGCGATCGACTTCCTTCCGATCAACTTCTACGACGGCACGGGACTGATGGTGAAGGCGGACGCCGGGATCAAGGAATTCGGCGATCTCGACGGCGCGACGATCTGCACAACGCAGGGGTCCGCGACAGAGACCGTCCTGACGGCGGCCTTCAAGGCGCGTGGCTGGAAGGACTCCAAGGTCCTGACCTACGAAAACCTGGAGAAGCTTTTCTCCGCACTCAATTCCGGCCGTTGCAACGCAATGAGCACCGACAAGTCCGCGCTCGCCGCCTGGGCCGGAAACGCGCCTGCGCCCACCGACTATCTCATCCTCCCGGACACGCTGGATAAGTCACCGTTCGGCGGCTTCGTCATCGCCAACGACTCCAAGTGGCGCAACGCGCTGCGCTGGATTGAATATGGCCTCTTCCAGGCTGAAGAATCCGACATCTCGCAGGCCAATCTCGCCGAGAAGCTCAAGAGCGAAGACCCGTTCGTCCAGAAGTTCCTGGGTGTCGATGGCGGCTATGGCAAGGACTTCGGTCTCTCGGACGACTTCATCGCTCAGGCGATCAAGGCCGTCGGCAACTACGGCGAAGTCTACGACCGCAATCTCGGCCCGAAGACCAAGATGTATCTTGATCGCAAGGGCACGCCCAATGCGCTCTGGACGCAGGGTGGAGCAATCTACTCCCCGCTCTGGAACTGATGCATGCCGAGGGTCGGGGCTCAAGCTCCGGCCCTCCGGTACTGGGAGCTGAAAATGACAATCCATGAAACGAGTGCGGTCCGCGGCATGGTAGACCATGATCACCTGAAGTCACGGCGCCTGCGCAACCGAATACGACACGAGGCAATCCAATTTGGCGTCATCGCCATCGTCGTGGCGCTCCTCGGAATGCTGGCCTATGCGGTCAAGTCCGGACTGGCGGAGAAGGGCATCCGGTTCAGTTTCTCGTTCCTTGCGAACACGGCAGGCTTCGACATCAGTGAAGGCTGGACTCTAACCTCCGGCGAGAGCTTCCTTCCCGACTTCACGCTCTTTTCCCCCGACATGACCGTTGCTTCGGCTTTCGTCACGGGCATCTTCAATACCGCGAAGATCGCGATCCTTGCGATCATCCTCAGCACCGTTCTCGGCACGATGCTCGGGGTCGGCCGCCTCTCGACCAACTGGGTCGTGCGCAATCTCTGTTTCTGGATCGTCGAATTCGTACGCAACACGCCGCTGCTGATCCAGCTCGTATTCTGGTATTTCGCTGTCGTCCTGCGCTTTCCGCCCATGGCATCGGCCGCGCATTTGTACGGTCTGATCGTTAGCCAGCAAGGCGTCTACGTCCCTGCACTTTCATGGGTCGGCGGCGTTTCCATCCTTTCGATTGCCCTGGCCACACTCATTCTGGTTTCCGCTGTCGGAGCCATCTTCGATCCCATCAAGGGCATGCGCCGCGTCTGCGTTCCTGCAGCCGTCATCTGCTTCGCACTTCTCTTCGTCAGGGGCGGCGTAGAACTGAACTTCCCGGTTGCCAACAAATTCAAGGCCAGTGGCGGCACCAGCATCAGCCCGGAAATGGCGGCTCTCCTCCTTGCGATCGTCGTGAACAGCGCGTCGTTCATCGCCGAGACTGTCCGAGGTGCTATCGACGCGCTCCCCAAGTCTCAATGGGAGGCCGCAGCGTCACTCGGACTGAGCCGACGGTACACCGTGAACGACATCGTGCTTCCCCAGGTGTTTCGCGTGGTCCTGCCGTCCTTCGGCAACCAGTACATAAGCCTGACGAAGAACACGGCGCTGGGCATCGCTGTCGGCTATCCCGATCTCTTCAACATCTACGGGACGATCGCCAACCAGACAGGCCATAGCCTCGAAGGCATCATCATCGTGATGGCATCCTATCTGATCCTGAGCTGGATCATCAGCACGCTCGTCTACTGGGCAAACCGCCGTCTGAATCCAACGGGAGTTCCGCGATGATCGCCACCTCAATCAAGTGGACCCGTCACAACCTTTTCGGCAAGCCCTTGGACGTCGTCCTGTCCCTGCTTGTCATTCCGGGCGTCCTCTGGCTCGCCTACACAATAACCGACTGGGCATTTGCGTCAGCGAAGTGGGACATCGTCGTGCAGAGCCTTCGGGTTCTCATGATCGGCGTGTTTCCGGCAGACCAGGCGTGGCGTGCCTGGACTGCTTCGGCAATCATCGGCGCAATCCTCGGGGCGGGCCTCGGCTGTGTCTTTTGTTTCAAGCCGCACCACGGCCTCGTTCTTCTGCTGGTGCCGGTTCTGCTGCTGATCGTGGATGGCGGTCTCGAAAACGCACTGCCCGCCACCGGCATCATCGCATCGACCATACTTGGCTGGGCACTGACATCCTATGTGCCTTTGACCCGAAAGGTCCTTCCGGCCGCCGCGTTTACAGGGTTCATCGTTATCGTGGCCGTCATGGCCCCTCCTGGCGTCGGACTTTGGGGTGGATTGCTGCTCAGCGTGCTCCTTACGCTCGTAACATCGGTTCTTTCCCTGCCGATCGGAATCCTTCTTGCCTTCGGTCGCCAGAGCCGCCTGTCGAGCCTGAGGATCATCTGCACCTGGTACATCGAAGTGATGCGTTCGGTCCCTCTGATCCTGGTCGTCTACTGGATCTGGATCCTGATGCCGGTATTGGAGCCCCAGTGGGGATTGGCCGACGTCGCGCGTGGCATGATCGGCTTCACGATATTCTACTCGGCCTACGTGGCCGAATACGTTCGAAGCGGCCTTCAAGCAGTGCCACGGGCGCAGACCGAAGCAGCGCGTTCTCTTGGCATGAGCGAGTTCGATATCAACCGCTCCATCGTCTTGCCGCAGGCGCTACGGGTTGTCGTCGCCCCGTTGGTCGGCAACGTGCTCGACATCTTCAACTCGGCACCGCTGGTGTTCATCATCGGCCTCACGGACTTCCTGCGCGCCGGGCAGATGATCCTCGCGAACCCGCAGTACGGCGACCGGACGTTCGAAGTCCTCTCGTTCCTTCTCGTTACCTACTTCGTGATCGGCTCGATGATCACCTATGCGGCAAGAAAACTCGAAGACCACATGGCAACTGGCACCCGCTGATCCGATGAACAACGGAGACACAACGATGAACGCCATCGTCGAAATGAAGAGCATGAACAAGTTCTACGGCACTCACCATGTGCTCAAGGACATTGACCTGGCCGTCACCCGGGGTGAAGTCATGGTCATCCTCGGAGCCAGCGGATCCGGCAAGTCGACACTGATCCGATGCGTCAATGGTCTTGAGATGTATCAGCACGGCCGCCTCGTCGTGGACGGCTTCGAGATGCCGGTCGAGGCGGACCGGAGACTTGGCGGTGAGCGCGAACTGGCTCAGATCCGCAAGGGCGTTGGCATGGTGTTCCAGCAGTTCGGTCTTTTTCCGCACAAGACCGTGCTCGACAACATCACTATCGCTCCGATGCGCGTGCGCAAGAAGTCGCGCGAAGAAGCCGAGGCGACGGCGATGAAACTTCTCGACCGCGTCGGGCTGAGAGCGCATGCTAACAAGTATCCCGGGCAACTGTCCGGCGGCCAGCAGCAGCGCGTGGCAATCGCCCGCTCGCTGGCAATGGAACCGCACCTGATGCTGTTCGACGAGCCCACCAGCGCACTCGACCCGGAAATGGTCGGCGAAGTCCTCGATGTCATGCGCGAGCTTGCCTCCTCCGGCATGACGATGATGGTCGTGACGCACGAGATGGGTTTCGCACGGGAAGTGGCTGACCGCGTGGTCTACATCGACCAGGGATCAATCCTCGAGATCGGCAAGCCCGACGAATTCTTTGACAATCCCAAGAACGATCGCGCGCGCTCCTTCCTTGCGCGTGTCCTTAAGCACTGAGGGGGGAGCCGTATGTCCCGCTCCACGGAAACATTGGAAATTGACATGAACGCAATTCTGCCTGCCGAGCCCGCTCGCGACGACGTCCTCGCTGCCCGCCCTACGCTTTGGCTCAATCCACTGTATCGACAGCAGGCGATCGAGTCCCCGGACCTGCCGATTTCGACGACCGACGTTGATCAGGCTCGCTCGAACTGGCAGCGCCTTGCCCCCCTCCTCGCCAAGTGCTTCCCGGAACTTAAAGCCACTGAGGGTGCAATCCGTTCCGAACTGGTCGAACTCAAGGAACTCCGCGAGGCGCTCGGCTACGGCACGCGAGAGTTCGGAAATGTGTTCATCAAGGCTGACAGCCACTTGCCCGTCGCTGGTTCGATTAAAGCACGCGGCGGCGTCTACGAAGTCTTCCTGTTTGCCGAGGGCCTGGCGCGTGAAAACGGGTTGCTTGCGGACGGAGAGGACATCCGCAAGCTGGCTACCGATGAAGTCCGGATGTTCTTCTCGAAATACACCGTTGCTGTCGGCAGCACGGGCAATCTGGGCCTGAGTGTCGGGATCGCCGCACGTTCTCTCGGTTTCAAGGCGACCGTGCACATGTCTTCGGACGCCAAGGTCTGGAAGGTCGAGCGTCTCCGGAAACTTGGCGTCGAGGTCATTCAGCACGAAGCGGACTACACGACTGCCGTCGAGAACGCCCGCGACATCGCCGACGCCGATCCAACCATCTATTTTGTCGATGACGAGCAGTCCAAACATCTATTCCTGGGCTACAGCGCGGCTGCATCGGAGCTGGCGGAGCAACTGGACGAACGCGGGATCAAGGTCGATGCCGACAATCCACTGTTCCTCTATCTGCCCTGCGGCATCGGTGGCGCGCCCGGCGGCGTGGCATTCGGGGCCAAGGCGATCTTCGGCGACAATGTGCATGCTTTCTTCGTCGAACCTTTGCAGTCGCCATGTGCCCTCGTCCACATGATGTCCGGCTCGCAGGAATTGGTTTCGGTCTATGACGTTGGGCTGACGAACAAGACGGAAGCCGATGGCATGGCTGTCGCCCGAATGTCCGCTTTTGTGGCGACAGTGATGCGCGAAATGCTCGCGGGTGTCTTCACCGTCGCTGACGACGAACTGCTCAAGCTGGTTCAGACGGCATGGATTGCACAGGGCCAAAGGTTGGAGCCGTCGGCTGCAGCGGCTCTTTTAGGACCACGGTTTCTGGTCGGCCACAAGGAGGGCCAGAGGTTCCAGGATAAACACGGCCTCGGCGGCAAGATGGCGAAGGCCACCCACGTTCTTTGGACGACGGGAGGCTCGTACGTTCCCGAGGAACAGTTTCAAGCCTTTCTTCGGCAACCGGGAGCGCTGGGGTACTAACTTCAACTAAGGTACATCGCCCCAAGCAACCCGCGCCGGTGCGCGGGTTCCGCTCGATACATTATGCGATCCTGAACGCACAAAACCGGAACATAGGGAAACCGCTGCCCCAAAAGCCTGGAAACCAGGGCAGCACTGGATATCGACACCGGCGAACCTACCCGGCCGCACCACGTTCCTACAGAAGCGACGGATTGGGTTTCATGATCCCAGAAACTAGCGTTCGTCCATCGGTTTGGCTCACCACATCCGGTCCCCTGTGTTGGGAAACGCGACCTATCGATCGTGAAAATGTCAGCCCCGGCGTTTTCTCAGATCTGGCTTGAAGCTGATCAGCAAGGATTTCAGCTCGATTTCGCGCACGCGCCGAGCCGCCTCACTTGGACTGAGCCAGTCGAGAACGCGCTGCCCTCGCTCTTTGAAATTGGGGCTGATTTCAGTCACTTCAATCTGGAACAGCTCCACAATGCAGGGAGTGACATTGCCTTCGCTAAGTTCCTTTAGGTAGGTGTAGCGGCCGACCGGATCCTTTTTTACCCGACCACGCACACCGGCTTCTTCCCATGCTTCGACGGCAGCCGCCTCGTAGGGCTTCTTGCCCTTCATCGGCCATCCCTTGGGAATGACCCATCGTCGGCTTCCGCGCGAGGTAACTACCAGGATTTCGATCTCGGAACGGTCTTCCTTGTAGCGAAAACACAAGGCACCGTACTGCTGGCCAAAACCTTTCCCAAAAAGGGCATCCGGGGTTTGAGCGAGCTGCTGGAGCAACGTCTCTGATTTGCCCGCATCGGGCCTAACGCCTGGCTTCGCTGACTTCATGGCAATCGAGGTTGTCAAATTTCGCTTTCGGCCTCAATGGCCTTCCGACAAACGCGGCTTGATACTTGAGCAACCTCCCCAAGTTCGATCGGCTGCATGAGCCGGTAATTAAGCGCTTGAATCCTGGATCGAGACGGTGCTTCATCTCATTCCTGACCGGCTTGCATGATCCGAAGCGCCCGGATGATGTCCGCCGCGTCGCGCGCGACGACGCCACCTGCAAGTCGATCAGAACGTCCCGCGCGCGCCGACTACCAAACCGTCCGGCCTGCTCACGGATATCGCGGATCGTGTCGACAGATTGGTCAAGAAGACGGCTCATTTCGTTCGGTGCCAGCTTCTCGACCTCATTGGCGGCTCTGATCAATTCGGAGATAAAGGCGGGGAGGGAGGACATGGCGGGCAAACGGGCGGTCTTGCTTTGAGACTTCGATGTTGGATTCGTTGCTCGTCCTTCGGGTCTGATGGGCGTCAATGATGCAAGCCGCTCAGATCACGATGCGCCAAACCGCGATAGCAATCTTTCAAGCTGCTTGTTCTGCAAACGCAGTTTTTCTGTAAGCTGCCGTCTCAGCTGCCGGACCTCTTCATCCAGAGCAGCAACTTCCTCGGACAACGTCGGCGGCGACCGCACATCCCAGGGCGCCTCTCGGGGGCGGATGTCTTCAGCCACAGCAACGGGTCTGGCGCCTGTCTTCCTGACGCGCCGCGGGACTGTCTGCGGGCGCCGCTGGGCCGATGGTGCGCCTTCCGAGGCGTGATCGACGGCGCGAGGCCGGTCGACCCTGATGGCCGCAGCCACCTGCTCGATTATCTC
The DNA here is from genome assembly GCF_001429285.1 of Ensifer sp. Root278. Taxonomy (GTDB): domain Bacteria; phylum Pseudomonadota; class Alphaproteobacteria; order Rhizobiales; family Rhizobiaceae; genus Ensifer. The sequence continues at coordinate 225,634 of NZ_LMJJ01000003.1, read as the reverse complement.
AACTGGGTCAACAACGTTCCCGGTCAGGTCTGCCGTCCGGCTCGACGCGTCAGCTGTCGGGGTTGCAGCACCTTCCGCCCGATCCAAGGGTGCCGGAGTGCCTTCTTCCGGAGCTGCGGATAGTCTGTTCTGCTTCGCAATCTCGGCCTCCGGCGGGCTCGCAGACTCCTTGGCTGTCCGGCCAAGCGACGCCAGTTCAATCAAATATTTCCAGGGTGACTTCATCGTGCGCCCTCAGCTCAACCGCTCGCACCGGCACCCATTGCGAGGCCGCTCGGCAACCAAAATGAGGGAGGGGGCCGATCGCGAACTCCAATCGGCCAGCACCGGGGATCAGGCAAGATCAAGGCGCTTGCGTAGATCCGCGTTTTCGGCCCGCAGTTTCTCGGCCAGCGTCTTGCGCAAGCGCGCATTCTCTTCTTCGAGCTGAAGCAGGTCCGTAATGTCATCAAGAACCGGAGCTACCACTGGGGTGGCTTGCTTCTGAGCTGAGGTTTTACCGGCGCCCTTGGCTGCTTTCTTTGCCCGGGTCTTGCCGACGGTCTCGACCAAGGCCACGTCGTCGGCCGACCTCGAGGCATTCTTCCGGCGTCCCCTTCCCGCCTTGGCACCATCTGCCGTCGGAGCGGTCTCGGCGGTTGCTTCCGTAGCGACGTTCTTCGCCCTTGGCCCCCGGCGTTTCTTCGCCGGCGCAATTTCTGCCGGGGTCGTCGTCTCGACGGTCTCGATATTGTTCTCGTCTGCCATGAGTTGTTCCCTCTTCAACTAGCAGTCTTATTTCAAACGCGGACAGAGCAGAGTCGATGAGACCAATCGGACCGGAAACGCGTAAGTGACTCACCATAACCTGCGGTCTAGTTGCGCGGTGAGCAACGGTACCGCCGCGGCCCCCGGCGCGCCGAGACGAAACTCCTGTACCAGACGCGCGAGAACAAAGGAGGTCGCAGCCGTGACGACAATCCTCAGCCAGGAGTGAAGGACGCCGCGCGATCGAGGCGTATCTATCCCATCCGTCTGTTCACGGATTGCTACCAACCGAGCGTGGAGCTCTGCGACCACGCCGCGCAACTCCGCGATCTCTTCCGCAGGGGAAAGAACGGCTTCTGCCACCGAGGGATCTTCGGCGGGACTTTCCTGCTCAAGCTCGTCCAGGTGCTCCCGCAAATGCGATGGGCTCTCAAATCCCCTGGCTTTAATATTTGTCATCGGGCTTTCTCTCCTTTTGCCGCCACTCGATCCTAGTGAAACTCATGCGACAGACGGGAGTTCCCCCGAAGCCACACAAAGAAGATCTTGAGGGAGACCGCACCGGCGCCGAAATGCCGCTGTTCGCCTCCCTCGTCCTGCTCGACAGCCCAGAGGGGCGCGAGATGCTGCGGCGCTACGCGGTTTCGTATTTCGACTTGGCTCAGGTCGCGAGTCGGGGCTTTGTGACACGCCGACCTGGGCGCCAATGGCGGCTGGGGGCCGAAAGTTCGGGCGCGACGACGCTGGGATCCGGGACGTCAACCGGTGCGCCATCGCCTTCGCCCGCGATCTGCGTGGCGCCCATTGTCATTCGGTTTGCAAATTTTTAATGCCAAGCAAACAATTAACCATTACCCTGAATTGGTATGAACCAATTTACGTAGCGCGGTCGGGGACGGGAACGAAAGCTGCGCGCTCCGGGGGTCTGCCAACTTTCGCGCTAAAGGGGGTCAGCTTGCACATGAATGATTGGAGCAAAGACGCACGGGGAAATCTTCGAGCATCAACCGTCATCGATTGGAAGGCCGAAGCCGTCACCGCAGACGGGAGTGGTGACATCGTCTTGAGGATCGAATTCAGTGTTGACCCGGGGCGAACGGATGTGTCGTCACTGCAGTTTAGATTGACCGAGCAGCAGGCAAAAAGCATGGGTGCGGCGTTGAGTTCAGCCTCTAACCAACCACCGCAATCGTCGGATCTGATCTACCGCAGCGCCCGACAGCGCGTGCGTACATAGGCGCGGAGCAACAAATGTAGCGCGGCGCCTATGCCAATTGGCATCCCGCGGTTCAATCCGTTCAAACCCATCGCAAGCGAGTACCCTTCGCTGTAGCGCCAAGCATCACGAGCCTGCCAGAGGTACGCAATGAAAACTGACGAAATGTCGCTCAAGTATTTCACTCTCCGGCCCGATGGGGCTGTTGTGGAGATTGAGTTGAATCAGGATATCGCCGCCACGCTCGCACGGCTTCCTGATGATCCTTCGCTTTACTTCGATCTTGGCGAACCACACCTCCTTATTCCGCTGAAGCAGTTGGTCAACGCGCGTGCGCGCGAAAGAGGCATCGTCAATGCCAACCGCCATATGTTGGCCGCGGTGAAAGGCAATCAGGAGAAACGCAAACCCCTGACGGTTCACTCCTTGGACAACGCGCTGTGGCTCGTGGTGGACGGCAATTCGACTTTGCTCAACGCTCGTCATTCGAAGTGGCGGGCGATACCTTGCTGCACTAGATAGTTAGATCCCACTGTCTCGATCACCGGAATCGGCCTCAAGGGTCGAAACAAAACCCACGATGAGCAGGCGGAGAGAAACCCGTGGCGGCCGGCTCGCACTAGAAACCGGGCGACCGCACTAGGACGAGAGAAAGCAGTGTCGACATCCCGCGTTCGCGTCATCGATCTGGAAACGGCCGGCAATGGACCGAACGACGTTTGTGAGATCGGGTGGCAGGATGTGGTCCTTGAAGACCATGGACGTTGGGCCGTCAACGATGAACGTGGCGCACTGATGGTCAATCCAGGACGGCCGATTTCGCCCGACACGATGGCCATCCATCACATTCTCGACGAACAAGTCGCCGGCGCGCCCTACTGGAAAGATGTCGCGCCAGGAGTGTTGCGTCCGCCCGGCAGGATCGACGCTCTTGCTGCACATCGTGCGGCCTTCGAGCAGCGGTACTGCACCACTCGCCTGACCGGCGGCTCACCCTGGATTTGTACCTGGAAGTGCGCCCTACGGGTTTGGCCCGAGCTCCCGCGGTTTTCCAATCAGATGCTCCGCTACCAGCGTATGCCGGAAGGTCTCGTTCACGAGATAGGACTGCCGGCCCATCGAGGCATGCCGGATGCCTATGTCACGGCTCATCATCTGCGCGACCTGTTGAACGCGACATCGCTCGATCAGTTGCTGGCGTGGAGCGCCGAGCCGGGGCTCCTGCCGCGCGTGCCGTCCGGGCCAGATCGCGGGAAGGGTTGGGATCGTCTTAGCACCGAGACGCTCACGGAATTTCTTCACGATAGAGATAGCGATATCCGTTTCAGCGCCCAGACCGAGTTGGCAAGGCGGGGTGAACTCGAGCCTCCCGCTGTTATCGAGCCAGTGCAGCGAACCTTGCTATGAAAGCGACCGACGCGTCGCGCACGCGCCGGAGGGTGGGCGATGCCAAGGTGGCGCTTGGTGAAGATGGCCCTATCTGGTGGGACGACGGCGAACCGGATCTTAGCCGGCGTCTCGTGAAGAACACGCAGCCTGCGCTTGCACATCTGCCGTCGTAAGGCACATTGCCCCCACCCAGCATCGACAGGACTTTGGCTTGAAGACCCGCAAACCGCTCATCCTCACCGCCCGGATCGCGGAGACAGACCTTGAACCGTTCGATCGCCTTCGAAAGGCGCATTTTCCGTCGGATCGAAACTTCCTTCGAGCTCACCTGACGATGTTTCAGCGGCTACCGGGTGAACACCTCGAGCGGATCGTCGGAGAATTGCAGTCTGCTGCCACCAAGCGTGGCCAGATTCGCGCGGAGGTAGCCAGTGTTCGCCATCTCGGCGCGGGTGTCGCGTTCACGATAAGAAGTCTTGCACTTGAGCAGCTCTATGCAGAGTTAAGAACCGCTTTCATGCCATGGTTGGGTGGCCAGGACATGCAGGGGTGGCAGCCGGGCTCTGTTGCAAAAATCCCGTTGATGTCCGAACGAACGCCGAAGATTTGCAGCGAGACTATTGATGAGCGATTTCAAGTGGCGCCATTTTCAGGGTGAAGTGATTTTGTGGGCGGTGCGATGGTATTGTCGGTATGGGGTGAGCTACCGCGACCTTGAGCATATGATGGGAGAACGAGGTGTGCCCGTCGACCATTCCACGATCTATCGTTGGGTCCAGAGATATGCGCCGGAGATTGAAAAGCGGCTGCGCTGGCACTGGCGCCGGCCGCGGTCAACGAGCTGGCGCGTAGACGAAACCTATGTGAAAGTCCGGGGACAATGGACCTACCTTTACCGGGCCGTCGACAAATTCGGCAACACGATCGATTTCTATCTGTCCCCGACTCGCAATGCCAAAGCCGCCAAGCGCTTTCTCGGCAAGGCGTTGAATCGCCTGAAGGACTGGGAACAGCCAACCGTCATCAACACCGACAAGGCTCCGACTTATGGCATTGCCATTGCCCAATTGAAGGCCGAAGGCAAATGTCCCGGAGGCCTTGTGCACCGGCAGGTCAAATATCTGAACAACGTCGTTGAGGCCGATCACGGCAAGCTGAAGCAACTGATCAAACCGGTGAGAGGATTCAAGACGCTGAAAACGGCCTATGCGACGATCAAAGGTTTCGAGGTCATGCGCGCTTTGCGCAAAGGACAGGCCGCGATCTTCAACCTGACGGGTGACGTCCGTGGAGAAGCACGCATCGTTGAACGCGCTTTCGGCGTCGGACCGAGTGCGCTGACGGAGGCTGTAGCACTGCTCGCTCAGAATTTCGAAAGCCGCGAGGCTGCCAGGTAATCGACGTCCCGACCAACGGCCAACATAACCAAAATGGGAGTTTGCAACAGAGCCCTCGCGACCACAGGGTTTTCATCCGTTCCCTGCCATTTCGGGTTTTCCGAACAGCCTAGCCCGTCACAATGCGCTGTGACCAGCGGAAACCGATCTCGTGGAAATACAGGTCGGCGTGCTGCGGGCTGATATGATGAAAGACACCGGCAATGGTGCGGCGGATGCGGGCATTGAAACCTTCGACCGAATTGACATGAACGGCGTCACGAACGTATTCGCGGCTGGAATGCTTCACAGTGTCATGCCTGGCATAGTTCTCGCCAAGGGCTATGAACGCTGTCGCCTCATCGCTCATCAAATAGGCGTCGGGGTCGATCTGCGCTTCGGCGGCGCGCGCCGCTGCACGGAGCGAAAGACCCGTCACCACCGCAGCACGCGCGTCACCGGCCGGAGTGCCGGGTGTGACGTCATCTGGCCGCTGCACGATCGCCATGACCGGCGTCTTCTGGGTATTCGGTAGACCTTTTCGGCCTCGTCCAGGTGGTGGATCGTCCGGATTTATTCTTGCTCGTCCACCGAGATAAAAATGGTCGATCTCCACCGTGCCATCGAGCATGTGTTCGCGCGCCGCCATGAGACGCAGCGCGTGTCCCATCCGCCAGGCCGTCGGTTGGCTCACGCCCAGAGCCTCGGCCAGGCGCACCGAGGACAAACCTTTATCCGACTGCAGCATCAGCCACATGCCCCTCAGCCAGACACTCAGGGGAAGCTTTGTGGAATGCAGCGGCGTGTGTGTCGTCACCGTAAACTGGAAGCGACAATCGCCGCTGGAGCATTGATAGAGACCCGGACGCGCACGCCGCTTGCCCATATCGCGCCCGGCGATCGCGATCGAGCGCTTGTAACCACAGGCGGGGCACTCCCAGTATCATCCAAATGCCCACAAGCGGGACGCGGCAACATCCGCAAGGACCGAAAGTGCCAGCGACGCAGAGTCTCGCGCAGGGCCGAACAGGCCGATCGGCGCCTTGATACGTGCCAGTTCGATTTCGCTGTGCCCCAGTCTCAACAATCGGTCGAGACGCTGTCGGTGCGTCCGCCTGCTCCCCAGAGCGCCAAGGTAAAAGCATGAGGTTTGCAGCGCCGCTTCAAGCACCGGAATTTCCTGCTCCAAGTCATGATGCAGAAGCAGGACGGCCGAAAAGGGGTCAACGATCTCTCGGATCAAACTCGATCCTCTGTCTGGAGCCAAGACAGTTACCTCAAATCCCGAACATTCGGCGAGGCGTGCAACGCTTCGCACTTCGATCGTCTGCCCTGAGATGATCACTTTTATGCTGGGACGATAGACGGTCAAAAAACTGCCGCCTACCCATCTGGCGCGGTCCGCCGGGCTGGCCAGCACCAGCGACTGTCGCTCTGGCCAGTACCGGAGACCGATGGCTTGGCGTTGCTTCAGGTATGTGAGGGCTTTTTCGATTTCTTCGACGCGTCGCAAGACATGGATTGCGACCGTGATCCCGCCTCCGCAAGGAAGCACAACGTCGAGGAACGGGGATCCATCACCGAACGACACGGTACGGTCGCATCCGTCTACCATGGCAAGAAGTGCTTCAGCGGCGACCGCAGCTTCGACACATCCACCGGAAACGTACCCCGCAAAGCGACCGTCGCTTAGGATGATCACCTGAGAGCCGAGTGCACGAGCCGCGCCGCCGCGAATCTCGACGAGTGTTGCTATCGCAACCTGTCCTGCCTTGAAGGCGTCAGCGGCGAACGTGAGGAGTTCAATCGGTTCATCCGTGAGAAGCGCTCTGACAGGTGTTGGCAGCGCGTGAAGTGAGATATCGTTCATCAGATCCATACGGTCGACCGGCGCCGCCTCCTCGGCGCCAGCTTTAACGGCAAGAATGGAGGCTCCCCGCTTGCCGCGCGGTGTCTTCAACTGCGCGGCAACGGCGATTCAGGTGGGATTACCCTCCCCGGCAGCTTGTCTCAGTCTCAAACCCGCAACAACGCCTTGATCGCGCGGCGTTCGTCCATCGCACGGTAACCTTCTGCGACGTCAGCGAGGGGAATTTCGAGATCGAAGACCTTACCCGGGTTTATTTCCCGGTTAAGCACCAAATCCATCAAGTACGGAAGATAGCGACGGACGGGAGCCGGGCCGCCCATCAGACTCTTCTGGGCAAAGAACAAGGTCTGTCCGTCGATCTGAACACCATGGGGAACTCCGACAAAGCCGATGTGCCCCCCGGGTCGAGCGCAGTTCATCGCCTGCGTCATGGCTTCTTGCGTTCCTACGCATTCAAGCACGGATTCGGCGCCCACGCCGCCGGTCAGTTCCTTGATCCGGGCCACACCTTCGTCGCCTCGTTCCGAAACGATATGTGTGGCGCCGAATTCCAGCGCGAGATCCTGACGGGCTTTGTGGCGGCTCATGGCGATGATCTTGTCGGCCCCCATCTGCTTGGCGGAAAGCACACCCATCAGCCCGACGGCCCCGTCGCCGACGACGACCGCCGTCGAACCCGGCTGGACTCGTGCCGCATCTGCTGCATACCAGCCCGTGCCAAGAACATCCGAAACGGCTAAAAGGCTCGGAATGAGATCGTCGGCCGGCATCTCCGGCGTTGCGACCAGGGTGCCGTCAGCAAGAGGAATTCTGGCATAGGGCGCCTGCGCACCCGACATGAACTCGCGCTGTTCGCAGGAGGATGGAAACCCGAAGCGGCAATGGGGGCATGTATTGTCGGAGATGCAGAATGATCCCACGACAAACTGGCCAGGCTTCACCGTCTTGACCTCGTCGCCGACTTCGACGACCACGCCGCAATATTCATGACCCATATGAGCCGGCCCGCCCATCGGCTGGAGCCCGCGGTAGGGCCAGAGATCGGAACCACAAACACAGGACGCCGCCAGCTTGATGATAGCGTCGGTGGGCTTGAGGATTTTCGGCTCGGCGACCTCCTCACAACGGATGTCGCCTTTGCCGTGCAGAACCGTAGCCAGCATGCTTCACTCCCTTTCGATGGTGTCAGGACAAGCGCTCGATGCGAAGCGGAAATTCGCCGCGCGTCAGCAGGGGCTCGACGCCGCCATCAACGCGACCGAGCCGGATGAGATCTCTGGTGGAGACGTAATTTCCGTAGAAGAAGGCGAGATTGCCCCACGGGATATAGTAGCAGAGGTCCCCGGGGGCTGTGTCTGGAAAGGGGCCTCTTGCTTCCAGGTTGAGCTTACGCGGCAGATAGGCAATTTTCTCATTGCCGAAATCCGAGAACGTCAAATCGAGCGGAAGCATCGAGGCAAAGTCACGTGCAGACTGATTGTCGTAGAGTGTCACCGTGACGTCGTGGTCGGCAAAAATGAAGCGTACCTTCATGTTCGTCTCCTCAGTCCATCCGAGGCGCGGCTGGATCGCGCCGTCAACGCCACCGCTGAGCAAAGTCGGTGTGTGAGCGCGCGGGCCTGTTTCATTTTGAACGCTCCCAATCAATGCACGCCGCCCAAGCGGCCACCGACGAACCCAGCAGAAGTGCTGCCGCCAAAGTGAACGAACTCCACCATCCGCTCCAGTCGAACAGGATCCCACCAGCAGCCGCGCCAACGGTAATGGCAAACTGGATGACAGCGACCTGGAGGCCCCCGCCCGCCTCCGCGTCGTCGTGGAGAACCCTGCTCAGCCATGTTCCCCATCCGACAGGGGCGGCGGTGCCAAAGAAGCCCCAAGCAATTAATAGAGCAGCGACTGCGGTTTTTTCCGAGCCCAGTGCAATGAGCATTACAGCTATCGCCGCCATGACAAGGGGAATGCCGATAACGATCGAATAGAGACGCGTAGCAAGCAGCGAACTGATGCTCCAGGTCCCGATGACGCCGGCGAGGCCCATCAACAACAGCACCAGAGACAAAGCGGAAACGGAGTAGCCTGAGACGGACTCGAGGAAAGGTCTTAGATAGGTGAACAGGGCGAATTGGCCCATGAACAGCAACAGAATTGCTGTCATGCCAATCGCAACCTGCCTGCGCTTGAGCAGTCGGAAAACATTGCCGGTAGCGCTTCTTTGGCGCGGCGGCAGCGAGGGCATGCTCAGCCATTGCCAGACAAGCGCAGTCAGTGCCAGCGGTACCACAAAAAAGAATGCCCCACGCCAACCAATGTAGTCGCCCAGAAAGCTGCCCAGCGGTGCGGAAATTGTCGCCGCAATCGCGTTCCCAGCATTCAGGATCGCAAGACCCTTCGGCACAGCGCTCGCCGGCAGAAGGCGCATGACAATCGCGGTAGACATCGACCAAAAGCCGCCAATTGCGATACCGAGCAAGGCGCGGCCGATCATCAGGAGTGTGTAGTTCGGGGCAAACGTAACGATGAGCCCCGAAACGACCAAGAGAAGCGACAACGAGGACAGGACGGCCTTGCGATCGATGTTGCGTGTGATGCCTGCGATGAACAGGCTTGTCACCACGGCGAACAGTCCCGAAATAGAGATTGCCTGTCCGGCCTGGCCCTCGGTCATGGCAAGATCGTTTGCGATCGGCGTCAAAAGACTGACGGGCATGAACTCAGAGGCGATCAGCACCGCGACGCACAGTGCCATGGAAACAACGGCGCCCCACGCTGCAGCGGGACTCGTTATCGTTTTATCGTATGTCACTTGTGTCATGATGTTTCGCCCTTCAGCTCACGGGTGGTTTTCTCCCTCCCAACTGACTAGCATTGTGGAAGCAATCGAATTAGCCGCCGCGCTTCGCTTGCATTAATGGAAGTGACCCATAAATCCGCGACCGCGCAAAGTACCGGGTGGCAACGCCGCGTACGACGCCGCCACACGCCGGATTGTTTCCAAAGCCCTAGTGCGAGCCAAGGAACTCGATAATCGCGCGCCGCTCTTCGGCGTTGTTGAAGCGCTGCGTCATGCGCGTTCCGCGGACCATCGCGCCGGGGTTTGTCAGGTAGGTCTCCAAGGTCTCCGGCGTCCACGTCACGCCGGATCCTTTAAGGGCGGGAGAATACTTGAAGCCCTCGACACTTCCGGCCGACCGGCCGATCACACCCTGCAGATGAGGTCCAACACCGTTCCGAGTGGTGGCAAGTTGATGGCAGGCGCCGCAGCGCTGTTGAAACAACCGCTCGCCTGGCGACGCGTCCGTTCCTTGGGCATAAGCAGGCGCACAAGCGCCTGCCATCACGAGAGAGGCCAATGAGGCAAGGATGAGCGTTTTCAACCGTCGACTTCCTTGAGATCGAGTTTGGACAGAGGCAGGCTTCGGATGCGCTTGCCGGCGAGCACGGACAGAGCGTTGGCCACCGCCGGTGGGACCCCAGGTAAGCCCGGTTCACCGATACCGCCCATGGGCGCCCCGCTTTCTACGATCCGGACATGGACCCGCGGCATGCGATCCGGAGTCAGGATCTGATAGCCGTCGTAGTTGCGCGCTTGCGGCATGCCGTCCACGTAGACCACTTCTTCAAGGAGGGCCGAGGAAAGACCAAGGGCAACGGCCGAGTTCATCTGCGCTTCGATGATTGCGGGATTGACGATGCTGCCCGGATCGATTGCCACCCAGACATCGTGGACGGCGATGTCACCGTCTCGCAGCGATACTTCGGCGATCGTCGCAACCTCGCTCCCAAAGGGTGAGGCCATGGCAACCCCTCTCGCCCGCCGGGTGCCGTCTTCGGCAACAAACGGACCTCGTTTCCACCCGCCGGCGAGATCGGCCACCGCTTCAAGAAGCGTCCTGTGGCGCGGACTGCCGGCCAGCAGACGATGACGCAACTCGTAAGGATCCTGCTGACCTGCATCGGCCAACTCGTCGAGGAACGTCTCGTAGAAGAAGTCGTTCATCGAGTGGCCGACGGAACGCCAGAAGCCGATGATGGCGGGATCATCCACGTGGATCTGACCGACACGGCGGTTGGGGATTGCATAGACTTTGCCGGCGATACCCTCGACGGCGGAGCTGTCGACCTTGTCGGGCTGGCGACCAAACCAGCGGCCCGTGGGTCCTTCTCCGACCGCGACCGCCGAGAGTGCCACCGGCATACCTTTGGCATCAAGTCCGCCGCGGAAACGGACCGCCGCCATCGGCCTGAGCGCGTCACGCAAGAACTCCTCCTCACGGCTCCAAAGAAGCTTGATCGGACGCCCGACCGCCTTCGCAAGCTGGATCGCCTGGGGATACGGGTTCGCTGTCTGATAGAGAAAATGCCGCCCGAAGAAGCCACCGAGCATCGGCGAATGAATGATAACCTTTTCCGGAGCAATGCCAGCAAACTTCGCGGCATCGGCCTGGAACATCTCGGGTGCCTGGTTGGGTAGCCATAACTCGAGGGATCCATCCTCGTTCCAGCGCGCGAGCGCCGATGGGGGTTCGAGCTGGCCGTGCACGAGATAAGGCGCGTCATAGACCGCCTCGACCACGCGAGCTGCGCCCGCAAGCGCACCAACCGCATCGCCCTCCGTTTCGAAGGCTACGCCGTCGCCGGACGCCGCTTTCAATTTCGCCATATGCGCTGCGGACGAAAAATCGGCTGGCATCGGGTGCGATGCCGTGGAAGCGGCCTCAGTCCAGTTCACCTGCAAGGCCTCGACAGCGCGGCGGGCGCGCCACCAACTGTTGGCGACCACGGCAACTGCGCCCGGAAGTCTGTGGACGGAATGGACGCCGGGCATGCCGCGAACCTCACCTTCATTCTGCATGGCCCCTGGCTCGCCGCCGAGCCGCGGGCTGTGCTGGACAGCGGCGTAGAGCATGCCGTCGATCTTCTGATCGATGGAGTACTTCGCCTTGCCCGTTGATTTGTCGCGCGCGTCAAGCCGCGCAAACGGCTTGCCGATCCAGCGGAAGTTCGCCCGATCTCGGAGCGGAACCTCAGCCGGCAATGGCAACGCGGCAGCGTCGTCGGCTATTTCGCCATAAGGGACCGTACGACTTGATGCGGCGTGGATCACTTTGCCTGGTTCAGTCGAAAGCTCGGATACAGGCACGCCAAGCTTTGCTGCCGCCGCCTGAAGGAGCATGTGCCGCGCGGACGCGCCGAGTTTGCGCATCGTGTCGTAGCTCATGCGGACGGACATACTGCCGCCTGTGAAACGCCCGCCGCCCGTCAGGAGGTAGTCGGGACCGGGCGGCGCACCTTCGACAACGAAGTTCGCGGGATCGACATCCAGCTCCTCACCGACGATCTGCGCCATGGCGGTGAAGATCCCCTGCCCTCCTTCGATGAAGGCACTGCGGAAAAGGACGGTGCTATCGGGCCGGATTTCCAGGAATGCCGCAACCCGGGAGCCCGGCGTGATAGCCGCAGGCGCGGCCGCCAACGCGCGGGTCAGGCTCGCCGGAAGGGTAACGCCAAGAACAAGCGCACCCAGGGACGCGCCAAGAAAGCCGCGACGGGATACCTTGAAAGGCTTGCCGTTCTCGCTGGCCAGAACCTCGGGGGCAATGGGCCTCATGTCATTCATGGTGCACCTCCGATCAAGCTTGGGCGGCGTCGCGGACGGCCGCGGCGATTGCGTTGTAGGTGCCACAGCGACAGAGGTTGACCATCGCGCCGGCAATGTCGTCATCACTCGGTTTGGGCGTTTGCTTCAAAAGCGCGGTGGCCGCCATAACCTGGCCGGACTGGCAGTAGCCGCATTGGGCGACCTGGTTGGAGACCCAGGCCTCGACAACTTTCTGGCCGATCGGATCATCAGCAACGGCTTCGATCGTCATAATCTCGGTGCCGGCGACGCTTTCTACGGGTGTGACGCAAGACCGCGTTGACTGCCCATCGACAAGCACCGTGCAGGCGCCGCATTGGGCGAGGCCGCAACCATATTTCGTGCCCGTCATTCCAAGCTCGTCGCGCAGAACCCAAAGCAGCGGCGTATCGGGTTCGATGTCGACCTGATGTTTTGTCCCATTGATCGTGAGTTCCATAGTGGTCTCCTCGGGTTGCACGTGATGCCTCGAACCAGGGCCGAACTGTCTCACCGCACACGCTAGCAAAGGACGCGGCTATGGATTAGTTGCCGTGCTTCGCTTACATTTATCGATGTGACGCATAAATGGGCTAGGGCAGGACCAAGCGGGAAGCGATGGCCAGAGAAGACTTCAACGACCTCCTATGGTTCCTCGCCGTTGCCGAGGAACGAAACTTTACGAGGGCGGCCGCCAAACTTGGCATAACCCAGTCGACGCTAAGCCATACGATAAAGCGGCTTGAAACCAGAATGGGGCTAAGACTGCTGACACGTACCACTCGAAGCGTTGCGTTGACCGAAGCCGGAGATCGCGTCTTTCAATCGCTTTCGCCCAGGATATCCGCCATCAGGAGCGATTTGGCGGCACTTACGGCGTTGCGCGACACGCCGTCGGGTACGATTAAGATCACCCTGTCGGACCATGCGCTCGAAACCATCGTTTGGCCAAAACTGCAGCCGGTCCTTTCGAAATATCCCGACATCAAGATCGAATTGAGCCGTGACAATGGCCTGCGCAACATCGTGGAGGATGGCTTTGACGCTGGCGTGAGGCTGGGCGAGAGTATCGAGAAAGATATGATCGCGGTCAGAATTGGACCCGACTGGCGTATGTTGGCCGTCGCCTCGCCCAGGTATCTTGCCGGTCGAGTCGTTCCCCAACATCCGCAGGATCTGATGCAGCACGACTGCATCAACATGCGGCAGCCAACCGGCGGCGGCCTCTATACCTGGGAATTTGAGAAGAACGGGCAGGAGCTTCGCGTCAGGGTCGACGGACAACTCACGTTCAACACTTCCTACCCCATGGTAGATGCTGCGCTGGCTGGCCATGGAATTGCTTTTTTGCCGGAAGACCTGGCGACCACACATATTGAAGCGGGACGTCTGGTCGCGCTGCTGTCAGACTGGTCCCCACCCTTCTCCGGCTATTATATTTACTATCCGAGCCGACATCAGAACTCGCCGGCATTCAAGGTGGTGGTGGACGCATTGCGGTATCAAAGATCGTAAGTGCGGTTCACAGGTGCGTTTCAATCCACTTGCTCCATCTCGCTCGGGACCGCGTGCTGACGCCGGCTCGCTCCCCTTCCACTTTGCTGCTGTTCGGTGGGAGGGAGATACCAGACCGCGATCGGTCGGCGACGCCCGCGCAAGAAGCGGACCTGGTCTGGCTGCAGTCCCTGGACAATGGACGCCGGGTTCGAGCTTTGAGCTCTTGCTGCGGTAAGGAGATCCTCGCTGACTGCGAGTGGCGTGCCGATTTTGCGCGTCAGACGTTCGAGTCTGCTTGCAACGTTCACGGTGTCACCCAATACGGTGTATTCCAGGCGGCGCTCGTCTCCGATATTTCCGACGATTACCTCGCCATAGTGAACGCCGATGCCAACCTCAATGACATAGTCGCCGCGAGCGACGCGCTGCTCATTCCAGAGCCGGATCTGCTCCAGCATTTCACGGGCGCATGACAGCGCTCGCGCTGCGTCATCGGGCCGGGGACGTGGCGTGCCGAAGTGCACCATGATCTCGTCGCCGATGTATTTGTCCACTGTCCCGCCATGGTCAAACGCAACGGTCGCCAGGCGGGCATGGAACTCCTTCAGCAGCTTCACGAGATCCTCCGGCGCAAGCCGCTCCGATATTTTGGTAAAACCAACCATGTCGGCAAACAGGATCGCGGCAGTCTGGAGCGTGGGTTCCCCGAAGCCGCTCGGCACGCTCGACAGCTCACGCACGATGTTCGGCGAAAAGTAGCGTGACAAGGCACTGCGCTGAGCTTCTGCTGCAACCTGCCTGCGCACCAGCCTGCGTGAGCGCCAAACAGAAATCGCAAGGATGACCGTGACAAGCACCAGGAACATCGTCTGATAGGAGAGGTTGATCAGGCTGACAGAGCGGGGATCGAGCACCAGCGCAATGATGTCTGCGTCACTAACGCCACCATTCAGCAAATCACTTCCATAGGCGATCGAGTTGGGCCGCGTGGCGATCCAGCAGTAGGCAATGTTCCAGATGACGATCGTGACCACGCCGCTCCAGATGACCAGGGCCGGCGAGTAGCTGAGCGCCATGCTCACAAGGAAAACGCCCAGATACAGGAAGTTCGGCAGCCGAAGATTGAGTTGAGACGTCCAGCCTTCGACAGCGAACGGCGATGGCGTCACAAAGATATAGGTCAAGACCGCGGCATCCACGGCCACGAACAACCAAGTCGCCACCGTCGCGTAGCGACTGTTGCGAGCCAAGCCAAAGGAAACTGCATTGAGAAGTGCAAACGCTACGATGGCCACCACATGGAGGCCCGAGCGGTCGAGAGGCACGGCAAGGAGCGCCCCCGCTGCGAGCGTGCCGAGGGCGACCAGTCGGCCCCAGAACATATAGGCGAGACCCTCATTGACTTCGCGGTCGATAGCGTCTCCAAGCGCATTCGACGAGCCGGACGAAGCGCCCCTTTCACCTACCGCGAACCGCTTGCTCGCGAGCCGTGCGACGCCCCTCAAGGCTGTCCTCCAAAGCTGCAGGTCTGCATGAAATCGCATTCTCGTCGATGCTTTCCTTGAAAAAGATCCGTGCGGTTGCCGAGGTGGTGCGCGCTCCGTCCGATGTGGTGGGGATTATAGCCGCCATCGCCAGGATCGATTAGAGCTGGAAACGCGCAAGCGGTTATGATGAGGCTCAATGAATTGTATCGACAGCCACACCCCACTCCCGCTCTTTCCGAGCACGGTCCCGCTGTCGAGTTCGATCGCGTATTCTACTCCTGGCAACCAATGGACGTTCCAGCCCACAGAAAGCGAAGGCAGTATCCTCGACGCTTGCCGCCTCGCGCAGCATTCATGAAATACACCCATGACTGCAAACGATCCGACAGAGGTAATCGGATCACGTTCGGCCAGTTATAGTCGCCGATATCGAACGAATGCGCGGCGTTTCGCCCCGCGACCGTTGCATCGGGCAGCGTGTCCCAGTTGAAGTGTCGAAGAGAATCGAACAAATGCGAAGCCCCAACCGCCAAATGACTGCGATCCTTTTCGCAACCTTCTTCACTACTTTGGCTCCCAGCGCCTTCGCTCAGACAAAGCATCGCAAGGCGACGCCTGTAGTCGGCACGGTGGTGCGGTTCACCGGCGGATCGACGTCGGTGGACGTAAAAATAGGCGAAGACAACCCAGCAGTCCGTGACTTTCTTTCAATGCTCCCGCTCAAGCTGAAGCTTGAGGAGTTCGCCGGTCGCGAAAAAATCAGCTATCTCCCTCGGAAACTTAAGCACACCGGATCACCCGGATCCGATCCTGAAGACGGTGACCTCATCTACTTCATTCCCTGGGGAAATCTCGGCTTCTATTACAATACGGCCGGAATCGATTACTCGAACCAAACCATTCACATCGGCACCTACAAGGCGTCGTTGGGTACACTCGAGAAGCTTGCGGACCAGCCAGTCACCGTCAAGATTCTCCAATAGCGGCTGCCATGGCGCCACAGTCATGCGTCGAGCAAACCACGATCAGGCAGCGGGTCGAATAGTTGCTGAAGGTTTTTTGAATGCACGGCGAGAAGTGACGGTTGCCACCCTGTGTGTTCCGGCCCGCGTTGGAAAACCTTGGAAAGGCGGAGGCCCTGGGACGCCTCGATCTATCGGCGATTGACCGTCGACGGCGCACCCCTCGCCTTGAAAGGAATCGAACCGCCGACAGCCAAAAGAATTGGCGTAGGATTTACTCGTCGCCGAGCTCAAAGGGCCATATCTGGGCACCGTGCAGAATGCGCAGAATGCGAACGCGGTCGACTGTCACCGTGTAGGCGGCGATGTAGGGAGTGCGAGGAATTACCAACTCCCGCGTTCCCTCAATTCGACCAGGGCGGCCGCTTTCGGGAAAGTCGAGGAGACGCCGAACTGCATGCGCAATCTCCTCGTCGACGTGCACCGCCGCTTTCGGGTTTTCACTTTCAATGTAGCTGAAGATAGCGTCTCGATCGTCAAGCGCATACTGCGCCCAGACAAGCCTCATCGGTCGCCAGCCCCGGCCTTACGCAGAGCTGCCGCCCGGCGCTCGCGAAAGCGAGCCTCAGCATCCGCATCCTCGTAATCAGGTCGCGTATCCTCGAGAGCCTCCAACACTTTGGCGCGGAACCAGGCATCGTGGGCGTCACTGCTACCGACCATCTCGAGCGGTAATGAGCCTTCGTTCGCCGTTCGCGTCAGAAGGATACGAACAGCATCCGAGACAGTCAGCCCCATGTTTTGCAGGACAGCCGTGGCGCGGTCCTTGATGTCAGCATCAATCCGCGTCTGGACCAGTGCATTTGCAGCCATGACAAATCTCCTTCATAAGGCCAATGTAATGCACCTGCATGACAAAATCCAGTATCATCGCGAATGGTGAGACTTCGGAGTTTAGCCGCTTCCCTACGATACATTATGCGATCAATTTGGAACAAACAGTGCACACGGCGACGTTTAAGGCGTACGTTCAATTGAAGAACTTTTCGACCAGGTCTCCGTGCGCCTCAGTTAAACGCTGCGGGCATGCGCTCATCGTGGGGAGAGCCTCCGGCGCCCCTGTTTTGACAGGTGTGTGCGCAGTCAAAACACCTTTCCTTCCCTCAGATGGGTGGTCGTCCCGTTAACCAGGTAGTCGCCCAGCACCCTCGCCTTGTGCGAGAGGGGGTTGTGGTTGAGTACGGTGCGGATGTTGCGCCAGTGCCGATCGAAGTTGTTGTTGCGGGACGTCGCCGAGCCACCGCCGAGCTCAAACATGCGCTCCGCACTTCGCAATCCGAGCTGGCCAATTACAAGCTGCGCTTGCGCTGTCGCACGGGAGCTGGCGATCAAGGCGTCCTCGATCTCGGCGTCCACCCCCTCGCCAAGCGCGGCAACTGTCTGATCGAGTGCAACTGCCGCCGCGGCAATCGCCGTGTCGATCGCGAAGGAATTGGCCGAAATTTCGCCGATGACCTGCTGGACGAAAGGATCCTGATTGGCCGTTTCGGCGCTGCTGTGGGCGGCGGAGCGCGCCTGCTTGCGGACATAGGCAAGTCCATCGGAAAGGACGTTGCGCACTGCGCCGGCAGCACTTGCCGCCAGGTGCAACTGTCGCAGCGTCGAGCAATGGCGCCCCACGAGATTGTCGAGGGCGCGGCGGGCCATCTCGTGCGGGAACACCTCGACATTGTCGAGGATCACGCCTCCACTTGCAGTCAGCCGCTGTCCCATGCCATCCCAATCGTCGAGAATGGTGATGCCCTCCCTGTCGACCGGCAGGAGAACACCGACGGCCTGCCCTTCCTCGTCCAGCGCACTGAACGAGGCGAAGTCGGCGAAGGCCGTGCCTGTGGCGTACCATTTGCGGCCATTCAGCCTGTAGGTGTCGCCCTGCCTGACGATCGTCGTCGTCACCTGGCCCGGACGTGCCGTACCTTGCTCAGTATGGGCGCCGCCGAAGAGCTTTCCGGCCAGGATCAGCTCGATCGCCCCGGCATCCCGCTCGCGCGGCTCGCTGAGGATGACGTTTTCGACATAGTTGAAATGCGACCTTAGGGCGTGCGCCACGTTGGAATCGGCAGCACCGATTGCGGCGATCATCTCGATATAGTCGGCGACCGACCCGCCCGGTCCCCCGAGTGCGACCGGGATGCGCAAGGTTCCAAGCTCCAGTTCGCGGAAGAGCTCGAAAGCTTCGAAGGGAAGCTTGCGCGACAGATCTCGCTCGGCCGCGCCCTTGGCGACCTCGGACACAAAGCCCGGAACGCGCGCGAGAAGTTCCGCGCGTGTCGGACGGGAAACGGTCAGCACCTTGGTTATCGTCACACATCAACTCCGAGACTGAACAAAAGGAGCGTGCAGCCGGGTAGCACCTCGGCTGCACGCGCGCCTTCGATGATCACGCGTCGAGATCATTTACGATTGCCCGTCGAGATAAATGTCTGCGCCGTTGCTCCAAAGATGCTCGACGCCGAGCTTCAGGTTCTTCACCCGCTTGTCGTAGACGGTGATGACAGCCGGTGTGACGATATCGAGCGTCGGCAGATCCTGAACGACCAGCTTCTGGAACTCGTTGAAGAGCTGCAGGCGCTTCTTTGGATCGATCTCAACGGCCGCCGTCTCGAGCAGTCGGTCGACGTCCGGATTGGAATACTTGGAGCCGTTGGTGAAGGGGACACCCGGCTTGAAGTTCTTCGACCAGTAGAGGCGCTGGACGCCGACGGTCGGATCGTAGAGGTTGCTCATGCCTTCGATGGCGATGTCGAAGTCGCGATCGGTGAAGACGCGCTTCACGAAGGTCGCAAAGTCCTGCGTTCGCAGTTCCACCTTGATGCCGACCTTGGCAAGCGCCTGTGCGATATATTCCGCGGTCTGTTTGGGAGGACCTGACGGCTGGGTCGGATCGATGAACAGCTTGAAGCGGAAACCGTCAGCGCCGCGGGCGTAGCCTGCCTCGTCAAGAAGCTTCTCTGCCTTGGCAGGGTCGAACTCGTACTTGGGAAGGTCCGGCGTGTAGAACTTCGCGAGATCCGGGCTCACAGGCCCGTCGAGCCGGGTCGCGTAGCCGAGATAGACGGTGTTGACGATGAAGTCCTTGTCGACCGCATGGGCAATCGCGTGGCGGACCTTGATGTCGGCCAGATACTTGTTTTCGAGGTTGAACTCGGCGCGGGCGATGCTTGGCGAATAGGGCGCCGGGTCGGTATCGACGACAAGGTTCGGATTGGCTTTCAGGCGATCGATGTCGGTCAGCGGCAGGTTGGCCGTCGAGACCTGCACCTCGCCGGTTTCGATCGCCGCAACGGCTGCGGCCGGATCGATGATGAAGCGGAAGATGATCTGGTCAAGATAGGGCTTGGGCGAACCCCAATAGTCCTCGTTCCGCACGAAAAGCGCGTGGCTGCCGCGCACCCATTCGACGAACTTGTAGGGGCCAGTGCCGACCGGCGCGACGTTGTGCGGGTTTTCCGCGATCTTCGTGCCCTCGTAGAGGTGTTTCGGTACGATCGGCGCCTCGAAGCTGGCAAAGGCGGTCAGCAGATAGGGAGCTGGTTTGGCAAGGATCAGTTCCACCTCATGCGAATTGAGGACATTTGCCTCCTTCACATGGGCGAAGGTCGCCCGGCCGCGCGGATGGTTTTCCTTCAGAGCGAGGATCGAAAAAGCAACGTCCTCGGCGGTGAAATCCTTGCCGTCGTGCCAGCGAACACCCTGGCGCAGCTTGAACCAGTAGCGCAGGCCGTCTTCGCTCACCGTCCACTCCGTGGCAAGCAACGGCTGAGGATTGAAATCCTTGTCATAGGTCAGCAGGCTTTCGGTCGCCTTGCCGCTGATGTAGTAGGCAGCGCCCGCGCTATGGGCAATGAGCACGAGAACCGGCGGCTCGGTACCGATATTGATCGATACGCTGCCGCCGCGCGTTGGCTCTTCGGCGGCGAACGTGGGCACCGGCAGCATCGGCACGGCAATCGCGGTCGCGAGCGCAACGGAGGATAGGAGGAACGCGCGGCGCGTCGACTTCAAAGTCCCGGTCTTTCTAGATGTCATCTGAATATCCCCAAGCAGGCGAAGCACAGGCCACGCCGATTTCTCCAGCACCCACCAGGGTGATCGCCAGACCTTATAAAATCTACTATATTTATCGAGATAGTGTAATTCTAAAGTCCGCGGCTTTTCTGAAAAAAGCTACTCAGGCCACTCCGTTTGCCGCGTCCCTGATGTTCACAGGGAGAGGGTGACGCGCCGGCAGGACCGTTTCGATGGAGGAAAAGTTCTCGTTTCGATGAGCGCGCGACAATCCATCCCAAGATCCACCGGCAAAACGCAATCGACAAAATACATCAAATAAATAGATTACATCATTCACGTGCTTGCTTTCCGAAGGAGTTCCCATGCGACCCGAATTTATCGGCCACACGTCAAACAGGGAGGGGTCCGACATCGTCCCCGCCTCCGGTCCGGTCATCGATAAGGCCTACATCCGCAATCATGTTCAGGCGGCGGAAGCGGCGGGCATCGACCGTCTGCTCATCGGCCAATTCGCGCAATGGCCCGACAACAACCAGATCGCCGCCTATGTCTTCAGCCAGACGGAACGGATCGGGGCGCTGCTTGCCCACCGGCCCGGCCTGATGGCCCCGACACTCGGCGCGCGCCAGCTTGCCACCCTCGATCAGTTCTCCGAGGGCCGCTTGTGGGTGCATATCATCACCGGCGGATCCGACACGGACCAGGCTCGCGACGGCGACTTCGAGGATCACGACACCCGCTACGCCCGCACCGACGAGTACCTGCAAGTGCTGAGGAAAGTCTGGGAGAGCGATCAGCCCTTCGATCACGAGGGGCGCTTCTACAGGTTCAAGGGCGCCTATAGCCAGGTAAAGCCGTTCCAGAAGCCCCGCATCCCGATTTCCTTCGGCGGTTCGTCCGATGCGGCGATCGCCGTTGCCGGCAAGCACGCGGATGTCTATGCGCTCTGGGGCGAGCCGCTCGACGGCGCACGGGAAACCATCGGCAAGGTACGGACCGCGGCGATTGCCAATGGTCGCGCGGCAGACGATATCCGCTTCACCCTCGCCTTTCGCACCGTGGTGGCGGAAACCGAAGACGCAGCCTGGGCAAAGGCGGCGGATATCCTCGATAAGGTCAAGTCGCAGGTTGCGCGCTCGGCCGGCGGCAATGGCGAGAAGCTGCCGTCGAACGTCGGTTCTGTTCGCCTGCGGGAGGCCGCCAGACGCGGCAAGGTGCTGGACAAGCGGCTCTGGACCGAGGTCGCAGAAGCGAGTGGCGCCGGCGGAAACTCGACCGCGCTGGTCGGAACGCCCGAACAGGTCGCCGACGCCATCCTCGACTACTATGACGCCGGCGTTTCAAACTTCCTCGTCCGCGGTTTCTACCCGACGGAGGATACCGTCACCTATGGCCGCGATGTCGTGCCCCTCGTCAAAGCCGGTATCGCTGAACGCGAAGCGAGAAAGGTTGCCGCCGAATGACCACGCCGCTCGATATCGTCGACATCCATGCCCATCTCTGGCCGCCAGCCTGGCGCCCCGGCGGGAGATACGAAAAGCCTGCTGGTGCATTTGCGCCGGACATACACCGAAAGATCACCACGCCCCAGGCGCTGGTCGATGAGCTTGAACAAAGCGGTGTATCGCTTGCCGTGGTCACCGCGACGATCGAAAGCCTCTTCGGAATGAAAGGGAGCGTGCCGCTCGAAGCGGTCCGGGAAGCCAACGACTGGCTGGCGACGCTTTCTCGCGAGCATCCGACACTCACCGGATTTGCCGTCGTCGATGCCTTCGCCGGCGATGAAGCGGCACGCGAGGCCGAACGGGCGATCGTGGAGCTGGACCTTTCAGGACTGGTTATCGACTCTTCGCGCGACGGCAAGTTCATCGCCGATCCCGCAGTCCGACCAACACTCGAAGTCGCGGCGCGTCACAGGGTTCCGGTTTTTGTGCATCCCGTTGCCCACCCGGACGCCGGGGTTCTGATCGACGGCGCCGGCAATCTCGGCAATTCGCTCGGGCGTGGATTGATGAACGGCGTCGCCTTCCTGTCGGTCATCCAGTCTTCGCTGCTCGACGAACTGCCGGACCTGCATCTGGTCTTTGCAACACTCGGCCTTGGGGCAATCGTCCAGGCGGCACGCGGCGGCATCTATGCTCGCTCCCACCGTGAAGCGGGGCGACGGCCCAATATCTACTTCGACACGATGGGGCATGATCCGGACATCGTGCGCACGCTGACAGGCTTTTTCGGCGCAGACCGCGTGCTTGCCGGCACGGACTGGCCAATTCTTCCCGCGCTCGATGCGGACTCGTTGCGGCAGAGCTTGGCGCAAGCCGGGCTAAGCGATCAGGAGGCACGTCTCGTTGCTGGCGGCAACGCCCGGCGCCTCCTCGGCCTGCGCCACGATCAGGCGGTGGCGGCGGAATAAACCCCGGCAAAACGAAGACCCGGATCAATGATCCGGGGCTTTTGCAACTCGACCGCCATCTGCCTGACGGCGCCGACACGAAACCTGTCAGGCAACGCGCTGCGAACGGGCAAGCGGAATGATCTCGGCTTCCGTAGCTCCGAAACGCGGCTCGCGTCCCTCGAGCGGATGGCCTGGATCGGTGAAGCCCGGGGTTGACGGATGACCAGGCGCGACGAGCCGGTCGACCAAAGCCTCGTCTTCCGCATCGAGCTTGATGTCAAGCGCGCGGATATAGGCATCCCAATGCTCTTCCGTGCGCGGCCCTGCGATGGTCGAGGTGATCAGCCGATTGTTCAGCACCCACGCGAGCGCAAAATCGGCGGCCGCAATACCCTTGGCCTGAGCGTGCGCTGCGATCTGCTTGGCGATCGCAATCGATTCCTCGCGAAACTCGACGTCGTGCATGCGCTTGTCGCCACGCCCGGCGCGTGTGTCCGCAGCCGGGGCTTCGCCCGGATTGTACTTGCCCGTCAGAACGCCGCGGGCGAGCGGGCTGTAGGATACGGCACCCAGACCGTAGGCGGCAGCCGCCGGCAACTGCTCGGCCTCGGCGGTGCGGTTGACGATGTTGTAGAGCGGCTGGCTTGCAATAGGCCGGTCAATTCCGAGCTGGTCGGCGAGATGGGCGACTTCCGCGATGCGCCATCCCCGGAAGTTCGAGACCCCGAAATAGCGCAGCTTGCCAGCCTTGATCAGGTCGGCGATTGCCCGCACCGGCTCTTCGAGCGGAGCATCGAAGACGGCGCGGTGGAAATAGAGAATGTCGATATAGTCCGTGCCGAGATTGCGCAGCGAGTTTTCGACTGTCTGATAGACCCATTTGCGCGAATAGCCCCCGAGGTTCGGCCCCTTCGCACGCGAATTGACGAACTTCGTCGCCACGACCCAATGGTCGCGATGCGCCTTGATGCCGCGTCCCACCACCTCTTCCGACTTGCCGTCGTGGTAGACGTCGGCCGTGTCGATGAAGTTAATGCCTTGCTCGCGCGCCTTGTCGATGATGCGGAAGGCAACGTCGTCCGGCGTCTGGTTGCCGAACATCATGGATCCGAGCGTCAGCGGCGACACTTTGAGGGCGCTGCGCCCAAGATAGCGATACTCAACCATTCAAGTTCTCCATTTCAGTTGATGTGGTCCGCGACATGACAGGCCACCTGATGGCCGGGTTTGATGGTGCGGAATTCGGGTTCGGTGACGCGGCAGAGGTCCGTCGCCAGCGGGCAGCGGGTGTGGAACCGACAGCCCGACGGAATGTCGCTCGGGCTCGGCAGATCGCCGCCAAGGGGAGCCGCCTGCCGCGGCCGCGAGGGATCGGGAACCGCAGCCATCAAAGCGCGCGTATAGGGATGGCGCGGGTCCGACCAGAGCGTTTCATTGTCGGCGCTTTCCACGATCCGGCCGAGATACATGACCAGAACCCGGTCGCAGAAATAGCGCACCACAGACAGGTCATGGCTGATGAAGAGATAGGAAAGGCCGAACTCCTTCTTCATCTCCACCAAAAGGTTCAGGATCTGCGCCTGGATCGACAGGTCGAGCGCCGAAACCGGCTCGTCGCAGACGATCAGCTCCGGGTTGAGCAGCAGCGCCCGGGCAATGCCGATCCTTTGCCGCTGGCCGCCGGAGAATTCGTGGGGGTAACGATTGATGGCATCGGCGGGCAGCCCGACCTTGGCGATGATACCGGCGACAGTGCGCCGCCGCTCCGGCCGGCCGCCAGCCTTGTGGACGACCAGCGGTGCTTCGAGGATTTCACCGATCGTGTGGCGCGGATTGAGCGAGGCGAAGGGATCCTGGAAGATCATCTGGATCGACTTGCGAACGTTTCGGAGCCGCCCCTGATCAAGGGTCGTGATGTCTTCGCCCTTGAATTCGATCCGTCCAGCGGTCGGATCGACCAACCGCAACAGCGTCTTGCCAAGGGTCGATTTGCCACAGCCGCTTTCGCCGACTAGCCCGACGGTTTCACCGCGCTCGACCACGAGATCGACGCCATCGACGGAGCGCAAGAGGCCGTCGCGGGTGTTGTAATGGGTCTTGAGATCAGAGGCTGAGAGAAGCGGCATCGGGGACGGCCTTGAGGGACGAGGTGAACGGGCAGGCAACGAGCCTCTCCGGCGTCTGAGCAATCAGCGGCGGCACCTGATGGCCGCAGCTCGCACGCGCCTGGCGACAGCGCGGCCTGAAGGGACAGCCGGCCTCGCCGGCCGCCGAGACGATCGACCCGGGGATCTCGGTCAAGCGACCGCTCAGATAGTGAAAGTCGCTCTTCAGACGTGGCGAGGCCGAAAGCAGCCCGCGCGTATAGGGATGCAGCGGATCGTTGAAGAGATCCCCGGGGAGAGCCTGCTCGACCTTGCGGCCGGCATACATGACGACGACCTTGTCGGCCCATTGCGCGACGACGCCGAGGTCGTGGGTGATCAACACCACCGCCATCTGCAGTTCGCGTCTGAGCGTGTCGAGCAGGTCGAGCACCTGCGCCTGGATCGTCACGTCGAGCGCGGTCGTCGGTTCGTCGGCGATCAAGAGTTTCGGCCGGCAGGCAACGGCCATGGCGATCATAACCCGCTGTCGCATGCCGCCCGAGAGCTGGTGGGGATAGTCGTCGACCCGCTTTTCGGCGGCCGGGATGCGCACGAGCCTCAGGAGTTCGATCGCCCGTTCGCGCGCCGCCCTGCCCGAGAGCTTCTCATGCACCTTCAGCACTTCGCCGATCTGCCAGCCGATCGACATGACGGGATTGAGGCTCGTCATCGGCTCCTGAAAGATCATGGCGATCTCGCGCCCGCGCAGCTGCCGCATCTCGCGCGCATCGAGACCGAGAAGATCGCGGTCGTCAAAGACGATGCGGCCACTGGTGACCCGTGCTGTGCGCGGCAGCAACTGCATCAGGGCAAGTGCCGTCAGCGATTTGCCCGAGCCGGATTCTCCGACGATCGCCAGTGTCTCGCCGGCGCTGACCTCAAAGGAAAGATCCCGGACCGGTTCAGCGCGCGGAAAGCCGATGGTGAGGTTTTCGACCTGAAGCAGCGGCGCCATTGTCAACGGTCCTGCGAGAACCGGGGGTTGAGGGCGTCATTCAGCCCGTCGCCGATGAGATTGAGCGCAAGCACCGTGAAGACGATGGCCAAGCCCGGAAGAGCTGTCAGGTACCAGGCCGTTCTGACCAGTTCGCGGCCAGTGCCGATCATCGACCCCCAGCTCACCACGTTCGGGTCGCCGAGCCCCATGAAGGAAAGCGCCGATTCCATCAGGATTGCGGTTGCGACCATGACCGAAGACGTGACGATGATCGGCGGCAGCGCGTTCGGCAGGATCTCGCGGAAGATGATCCGCCCATGGCCAACGCCGAGGCTGCGGGCAGCCATGACGAAATCCTTCTCGCGGATCGCGCGAAACTCGGCCCTCGTCAGCCGCGCGACCGTTGGCCAGGAGATAACGGCGATCGCAAGCGTCACCGTCGTGGCCGAGGGTTGGACGATCGCAACCAGAACGACAAGAAGCACGAAGCTCGGCAGGGTCTGGAAGATCTCGATGAGCCTCACCAGAAGGTCGTCGACCCAGCCGCCGAAATAACCGGCAATCGCGCCGACGACCACGCCGAAGGTGAGGCCGAGGGCCGTCGCCACCAGCCCCACGAACAGGGAGATGCGCGAACCATGCAGGATGCCGGCGAGCACGTCGCGCCCAAGTGAATCCGTACCGAGCGGGAAAGCCGGATCCTGGCACGGCCACAGGAACGGTTTTCCGACCATCGACAGGGGGTCGTCGGGGTAGAGCACCGGCGCCAGCAGCGCGACGGCGATGACGAGTGCAAGGAATGCGGTGCCGAACAGCGCATTGGGGTTGGCGAAGAAGACCTTCAGCGCCCGGTGCCCATTGGTGACGGCGACCGCAGCGTTTGGCTGGGAACGCGCGTCAGGCGCCTTCATGTTTGACCAGGACGGACGTTCCGGCGCGGTTGCCTGCTCGTTCGTCGCCGGAGCAGCATAGGCGCCGCCGGTGACAGCAGGAAAAGCCCCGAAGTCGGTGGTGGACATCAGCGCGCTCCAATTCGAGGGTCGAGCCAGGCGTGGACGAGGTCCACGGCGGCATTGGCAATGATGACGAGAAGAGAGGACAGAAGCAGGATGCCGAGCAGCACGGTGAAATCCCGGCCCATGACCGCCTCGAAGGCAAGCCTGCCGAGACCCGGCCAACTGTAGACGGTTTCCACCACCACGGCGCCGCCGAGCATACCGCCGATATGCATGCCGGCCATGGTCGTGATCGGGATCAGCGCGTTGCGCAGAATGTGCCTTGCCGTCACGCCAAACGGCGTCAACCCCTTGGCATAGGCGGTGCGGACGAAATCTTGGTTCTTGACTTCGAGCATGGCGGCACGGGTCAGCCGCGCGTAGATCGCAACGTAGAACAGCGCGAGCGAGGTCGCCGGCAGCACCATGTAGCGGGCCTTGTCGAGCAACGCCGGGAATCCTTTCAGCTGGGATCCGATCGTGCCCGCACCGCCGCTCGGCAGCCAGCCGAGCTTGACCGAAAAGAGCACGATCAGCATCAGGCCGATCCAGAAGCTCGGGATCGAGTAGAAGAGCAACGAGAACACCGACAGCAGGCGGTCGGGGATCCGGCCCGCAAAGGTCGCCATCAGCGATCCGAGGATGACACCGAGCAGGATCGCGATGAGGAGCGCGACCGCCATCAGCGTCAGTGTTCCGGGCAGCCGCTGGGCAATCAGATCGGCGACCGGCATGCCGTAGCGCGGGGAAAAGCCGAGGCTGAATTGCGCGAGGTTGCCGAGATAGGTGGCCAATTGTTCGAGCACCGGGCTATCCAGCCCGAAGCGGGCTCTCAGCGCCGCAACGCTTTCTTCGGTCGCCGAACCCGCCTCGCCGGCCAGAACATCGGCCGCGTCGCCGGGAGCCAGCTGCAAAAGGAAGAAATTCAGGATCACAATTCCAAGGATCGTCGGAACCGCCTGCAGAAGCGTTCGTCGAAGCGTTCGCGCAATTCTGATCAGCACCGGCATCGATGTCGCCTCTCCGTTTGGCCGTCCGCCAACAGCGAACCTTCACCTCGGCCTGACCCTTCGCCGCGGATGATTTTTATAGTTGACTAATTACATAGGCTTTGTCAAATCTGTTTTAGTAATTTCGCCCTGAGATTAGCCACTTACAGGAACACAATTCCTGCGATTTATTGATAGTTGAACTCGTATTGGAATACTAATCCGAAATCGGTACAGCTCTCGCAATGACTGACTAGGAAGACGCACTCGAACGAAAAACCCTTCCCGGCACATCCCATTGAAGACAGCGGAGAAACCCCGTGACACGCAAAAATGCCATCTCGCAAATCTGGTACACGCGCTGCCCTGTCCCGACACCCGTGGGGCTCGCCACCCAGCTCGGCCTGCTCGACAAGGCGTTTGCCGCGGAGGGCATTACGCTTAACTCGATCATCGACAGCAAGGACCGCTCCGTCCGATCCAGCCACTTCGATCACCATCTCGATTATTCGTTTCGCCATGGCGGCAACGTCCCGCCGATCCGCGCCCGCTCGGAAGGCAACCCGACACGCCTGGTCGGCATCACTTGGACCGACGAATTCCAGGCCATCATCACGTTGCCCGGGACCGGGATCAAAACGACGCGCGATCTTGTCGGCCGACGCTTCGGCATTGCGCGCCGACCACCCGGTATCATCGACTTCATGGCCGCAACGGCGCTGAAGGGCCTGGTTTCCGCTCTGTCGCTCGAAGGGCTCACGCCCTCCGATGTCCAGATCGTCGATATCCCGCTTTCCGAAAGCGTTCTTGATGGCAGGGAGGGCCCGCAGCTCTACGGCCTCAGAAACCGGCAGGCCTACGGGCCGGAAGTGGCCGCACTGCTGCGCGGCGAGGTGGACGCGATTTATGTCAAAGGCACGCCCGGTATTGCCGTTGCCAATCTCTTTGCGGCTCACACGGTCGCGGAATTCGGTTTCCACCCGGACCCGAAGATCCGCATCAATTCCGGCTCCCCACGGGTGCTGACCGTCGATGAACGGCTGGCGGAAGATCGTCCTGACCTCGTCGCCAAGCTGATCGCGACGCTAAAGCAAGCCGGCGCCTGGGCCGAAGAGCACCCCGAAGAGGCGCGCCGCTTGGTTGCTCGCGAAGTCGGCGCATCCGAAGAGGTCGTGGCTGCGGCCAACGGTCCGGATCTGCACAGGCATCTCGGCATCGGCCTCGAACCGGAACTCGTCGCGGCGATCGGGCACTACAAGGACTTCCTGCATCAATGGGGGTTCCTGGCCGAGAACTTCGACATCGACGCATGGGTCGACCACCGTCCCTGGGCGGAACTCGACATCCGCGCTGTCGCCTGAACGAGAGCAACAAATGACCGATCCCACACGTTTCGAGCTGGTGATTGCCAAGGCCGAAGAGCTCGGAAAACGCTTCGCCCTCACAGCGCGCCACTACGATGAAACCGGCGAATTCCCTTTCGCCAATTTCGACGCGCTCCATGAGGCGGGACTGCTTGGCCTGGTAACGGCGCCCGAGCACGGCGGCCTCGGCGGCGGATTGACGGAGGCGCTCGCCGTCATCTCGGCAATAGCCCGCGGAGAGCCGTCGACCGCCCTCGTTCTTTCAATGCACTACAACCAGCACTATTCGGTGCGCACCTCAGGCAAGTGGCCACAGCACCTGGTCGAGCGTGTTACCAGGGCCAATCGCGAGGGCGTCGCGCTGATCAATGCCGCGCAGGTGGAGCCGCGCGTCGGTTCGCCATCGCATGGGTCGTTGCCGGAAACCATTGCCCGGCGCGTTGGCGACCAGTGGCGCATCACCGGCCACAAGACCTATGCCACCGGCATCCCGCTGCTGCGCTGGGTGGCGGTCCTTGCGGTCACCGACGAGCCGGAGCCGAGGCTGGGTTCGTTCCTCGTACCGACGTCGGCCGATGGTATTCGCGTCGAAAAGACCTGGAACGCCACGGGCATGCGGGCAACCAACAGCGACGACCTGATCCTCGATGACGTCGCGATCCCGCTGGAGGATGTTCTCGACATCGCGCCGGCGAGGGAGGGCCTGAAACGCGACGAACGCATGGGTGCCTGGTATTTCAGCCTTGTCCCGGCAATCTATGACGGCGCCGCGCAGGGCGCCCGCGACTGGCTGATCGACTTTACCACCTCGCGGGCACCGGCAAGCCTCGGCGCACCGCTTTCGACTGTCCCCCGCATTCAGGACGGCCTTGGCGAGATCGAGGTCTTGCTGACAGTCAATCGCAGGCTCCTGCGTTCGATTGCCGAGGATTTCGATACGGGGCGCGCCTTCGGCGCTGACGCTGCCGCGGTCAAACATACGGTGATCGCCAATGCAATCACGGTGACAACCCTTGCCCTTGAGCTTGGCGGCAACCCCGGCATCAGCCGCGACAATCCGCTGGAGCGTCACCATCGTGACGCCCTCTCTGGCAAGGCGCACGCGCCGCAGAACAACCTCATCCGGACGATGCTCGCCAAGGCCGCGTTCAGCCGCCACGCCGCAGCATCTGCCGTTGCGCTGGAGCCGGTGCCGGTTCGGTCTCACCACCAGCCCCGCCTTGCAGTCGCCGGCCGCAGCTAGGAGTTTTATGATGTCTTCCCTCGATTCCGTCTGGTACACACGCTGCCCCGCCCCGACCCCGCTGTCGATCGCCCATCAACTCGGCTGGCTCGACAAACAGTTTCAGAACGCCGGCGTTGCCGTGCGCTCGATCCGCGACAGCAAGGATCCGTCGGTCCGGCAGAGCCACTTTACCCATGCGCTGGATTACTCGTTCCGGCAGGGCGGCAACATTCCACCGATTTGGGCGCGATCCGGTGGTCGCGAGACACGCGTCGTCGGCATCACCACGACAGACGAATTCCAGGCGATCATCGCGCTTCCAGGTTCCGGCATCGCTGTGGCGAAAGACTTGAAAGGACGCCGCATCGGCGTGCCACGCAAACCCAATTCCGACGTCGTAGACTTCCAGCGGGCCACCGCCTTGAAAGGCATCGTCTCGGCGCTTTCGCTCGACGGCCTCGATCCCGGCAATGTCGAACTCGTCTATCTCGACACCGAGGAGGGCAACCTGGTCGAACGGGGTAATGCCGCCTTCCTGGGCTTGAAGCGCCGATATCCCTATGGCGACGAACTTTTGGCCCTGGCCTCGGGCAAGATCGACGCTTTCTTCGTCAAGGGTGCCGAAGGTATCGTGCTCGCCAATCAGATCGGTGCAGTGGTGGTGGCGGAATTCGGCTTCCATCCGGATCCGAAGATCCGCATCAACAATGGCACGCCGAGACCACTGACGGTCGACGCTCGCTTTCTTGACGAACATTTCGACCTCGTTGTCGATCTTGTGTCGACCGTCGCCAGCGTCGGCGATTGGGCGGCCTCGAACCCGGATACGGCTGTTCGCTTCATCGCCAACGAGATCGGCGTCGGCGAGGACGCGGTCTGGGCTGCCAACGGCCCGGACATCAATCTCCATCTTGGATTGGCACTGGACGAACTCCAGATCGCCGCGTTTGATCACTTCAAACGCTTCCTTCTCGATTGGGATTTCATTCCAGCCGATTTCGACGTCTTCAGTTGGATCGATCACCGGCCGCTGGAGGCCACATTGCAGCGGTCCGCCGCATGAGCGCCACGCCGATCCTCGTTACCGGCGCCACGGGCAAACTCGGGCGGCTGATCGTCGAGCGGCTAGTGGCGCTCGGGCAACCGGTTCGCGTCTTTACCCGACGCCCGGAGACGGCACGTGCCCTGTTCGGCGAGACTGTCCAGATAGCCGCAGGCGATTTCGGCGACCGCGCCGCGCTCGACGCGGCCGTTCGAGGTGTGGAGCGCCTTCTTCTGCTGTCCCCCATCAGCGCCAGACTCGTGATGGATCAGACCGCTGTCGCCGATGCTGCCGCCGCCGGAAACGTTGCCCGCATCGTCAAGATATCGGGCTCCGACTGGACGATCGAACCGGCCGGCAATTCGATCTCCGGGGCCGCACACGCTGCCGTCGAACGTCACCTGCAAGGCCTGCCGGTGGAGACCGTTTCGCTTCGGCCCAACGCCTGGATGCAGGTCTCGCTCGCCAACACCATCAGGCACGCGGTCACGAGTGGCCAGGTCGCCACCGCCAACCTCGACGCCGGCATCGGCTACATCGACGCCCGTGACATTGCCGATATCGCCGTGCATCAACTCCTGGCCGATCGCGTCCGGGGCCGCACGCTCAGCCTCACCGGCCCGGACGTAGTCTCATTGCGTCAGGTCGCTTCTCTACTGACGACAGCCTTGAAACGGCCGATTGCCGCCCTCGAGAAGCCACCACAGACGGTTCCCAAAGATGGTGACTTCGAACACCGCGCCGTTGCGCAATTTTCAAGGTTGATCGCTGCCGGCCGTGCCGCGACGACGACCGACATCGTACCGACACTGCTCGGCCGCCCGCCCCGGACCGTCGAAGCGTTCATCTTGGAACAGGTCGCTACAGCGGCTGCAGTTCCCGAGTATCAGCCATGACCATACCCTTCGTCGACGTCGCCATCATCGGTGGAGGACCGGGCGGCCTCGCCCTGGCGCAGGGCCTCAGGAAGAACGGCATCGACACCGCCATCTTCGAGCGCGACCCGGTCCGCTCGGACTATGTACAAGGCTTCCGAATGCGGATCCGGCAACGCGGTATTGACGCGCTTCAGGCGAACCTGCCGGCCCATCTCTTTCACGCTTTCCTCGATACGCTTGGGCTTGCGCCGACCGAGAACCTGGTCCTCGACGAAAGGTTCAACCGTCTGGAGGATGCCGGACAGGCGGCCCCAGAGCCCGAAGATACCCACATCGAGAAGTCGGTCAGCCGGATCACACTCCGCCAGATCCTTCTGTCCGGGCTCGACGGCGTCTTTCACACAGGCAAACGGTTCGAGCGCTACGAGCAGCTTGCCGACGGAACGGTGCTTGCGCATTTCTCCGACGGCTTGGCCGTGCGCGCCAATCTTCTGGTCGGGGCCGATGGAGCGGGATCGGCGGTACGCCGCCAGCTCCTGCCGGACCTCAAGAGCATCGACACCGGCGTGCGCCGGCTGGCCGGCAAGATCACGATCGACGAGGCTGAGCGACGGGGCATCTCACCGCTTCTCACGGAGTTCAATACCAACATTCGCCCGCGCGACGGCCGCGGCCTGATGATCACCAGCCACCGGGTCGATCCATCCGTCTATGCCCGCTACGACTTTGTCAGTGCAGAAGACCCCGGCCACCGCGACATCCCCGGCTTCCACTTCAACAACTCGACCAGCTACACCTGGTGGAACACGGCCTACGATACCGACGAGCTCGGGCCAGACGAGGAGCTTGAATCTCTCGACGGTAATGCCCTGCTCGAAACGCTCCTTCAGCGCATCGGACACTGGGACGAGCGCATCCTGAAGCTCATTCGCCACAGCGACCCGTCGACGGTGGCCTTCCTCAAGGTCAAGAGCTCCACCCCCGGCGCGGTATGGCAAAGCGGGCCGGTGACGCTGCTCGGCGACGCGATCCACGCGATGACCTATTTCCGCGCGCTTGGCGGCAACACCGCCCTCTACGATGCCGGATTGCTCGTTCGCGAGCTTGTCGCCGCACGGCGCTTCGGCAAGCCACAGCTTGCCGCTGTGAACGACTACGAAAACGCCATGCGCGAACACGGCTACGAAGCCGTGCGGTCCTCGCTTTCCGCCATGCAGCGCAATGTCGGCGCCAATCGACCGCTCAAGGCGATACCTGCCCTCTAGCCCCCAGGAAAATCGATCATGTCTATCGTCGTCTTCGGTGCGTCCGGAAATATCGGCAGCAACATTCGCAAAGAGGCCCTGTCGCGCGGCCATCGGGTGACAGCGGTAACACATGCCTCCGATGTGGAGCCTGCCGAACGCCTGACCGTTCTGAAAGCGGATATTGCCGACCCGGAGGAGGTGGCAAAGATCGTGGCCGGCCACGACGCGGTCATCAGCGCCTATAGTCCTGGTCTTCGTCGGCATTCGGCGGAAGATGCGGCGGTTCTCATCGAGAAAGCGCATGCCTCCCTTTTCGAAGGCGTCAAGCGCACGGGCGTTGGCCGCATCATCATCGTCGGCGGCGTTGGAAGCCTGGAGGCAAGCCCCGGCATCGACGTCGTCGACAGCGATTTTTATCCCGCCGAACACAAGGCCCATACCCTGCGCAACCGCGAGATCCTTCGCAGCTTGAAACGCGGCGAGCACGACCTCGACTGGACCTATGTCTCCCCGCCTCTCTCCATCAAATCCGGCGAGAGGACCGGCCGCTTCCGGCTCGGCGAAGATGCGCTGCTGCGCGACGAAGCGGGCGAAAGCCGGATCTCCGAAGCGGATTTCGCCATCGCCATTCTCGATGAACTCGACAAGAGACAGTTCATCCGCCGCCGTTTCACCGCGGCCTACTGAAGGACCTTCATTCGCATGCCCCGAACGCTCAACATCAATGTCGGCATCAATACTACCGGCTACCTGCCGGCCGCCTGGAAATACCGCAGCGGCAGCCGCCATGACATCTATGATCCGCAATACTACAGACGCCTGACCGAACTCGCCCACAAAGGTCGGTTTGACGCCGTGTTCTTTTCCGATCATCCGGCATTGATGACTGACCCGGACAGCCGGCCATTCCATACCATCGACCCGCTGATCCTCTGTACGGCGCTTGCGGCACAGGTGCCTGACATCGGCTTTGTCGCAACGATGTCGTCGACCTACAATTCGCCCTACAATCTTGCCCGCCGCACCCAATCGACCGACATCGTTTCCGGCGGCCGCCTGATCATCAACATCGTCTCCTCCTTCAATCCGAACGTGGCCGCCAATTTCGGCTCCGCACCGCTGCCTCCGAGAGCGGAGCGCTACGCGAAAGCGTCCGAATTCCTCGACGTCGCCAAGAAGCTCTGGGCGAGCTGGGATCCAGCCCGGGAAGGCGATGTGCCCGACGAACGGTTCTGGGATGCCGAGAGTGCGCATTCGATCGACCACGAGGGCGATCATTTCACCGTCAAGGGACCGCTGAATGTGCCGCGCGGCCCGCAGGGCCATCCGGTGATTGCGCAGGCGGGTGCGTCCGAAGGGGGCATCGAGCTCGCCGCCCGCCACGGCGAGATCATCTATTGCAACATCCTCTCCCGGCCGGCCGGCCAGGCCTTCGGCAAGAAGGTCAGGGATCGCGCCGCAGCGCTTGGTCGTGACCCCAAGGGTATCCGGATCGTGCCCGGGGTAGTGGTGATCCTCGGCGAGACGAAAGAAGAAGCCTTGCGCAAGCACGAACTCTTCAGCGGCGCCGGTTCGGAAGACGGCCTGATCGCACGGTTCGTCAAGGAGAACGGCATCGATCCTGACGGTTTCGATCCAGATGCGGCGCTGGATGCCGAGCGCTTTATCCCGGATCCCAACCGTCTTCAGGCGGTCGGTATGGGTCTCGGGCTTTCCGATCTGCTGACACATGAGAAACTAACGGCAAGGCAGGCAGTACGCCGCTCGGAGGGGCACCACCGTCTGCTGCTTGGAACGCCGGAAGAGGTTGCCGATGCGCTCATCGATCTTTGGGAGGACGGGACCGTCGACGGCTACACGCTTCAGCCGCCACGAGCGCCTGACGATATCGAGGAGTTCGTAAAGAAGGTCGTCCCCATCCTGCAGGACCGCGGTGTCTATCGCAGCCACTATGAAGAGCGAACCGTCAGGGAGCGCTACGGTCTGCCTTTTCCGGCTGATTGAAAACCAAAAACCGGCGAATCCCGCAGATATCTTGATTCTGGATATTGAGGCGAACGGCCTTACCGAAACCGTGGACGTCTTAAAACTCCTGACCTGCGACGCTGTAGGCCAAGTCTTATTCCCTTTGATACATTATGCGATCTTCTTGGCCCAAAAGGTACATTCTAATTTGAAGTGCGACATGCCAATGATTTCAATGGTTTCCCCTTGGAGATTTTGGCATGTCCCGACGCTATTCGCAGCTGAAGCTTGCCGATCGACGCCGCCTCTTCCACTTTGTCGAACGCAAGCTGCCGATCAAAGAAATGGCGCGCGACCTCGGTCGTCATCGATCGACGATCTATCGTGAGATCCGGCGCAACACCTTCCACGATCGCGAGCTGCCCGACTATAGCGGCTACTTCCCAACGGTTGCTGACGAGATCCGCAAGGAGCGGCGGCAGCGTTTGAGAAAGCTTGTGCGGCACCGGCAATTGCGCGAACTGGTGATCGAGCAGTTGAAGGCGCTTTGGTCCCCGGAACAGATCGCCGGTCGTCTGCTCGCCGATGGCGTGAGCGCCGTGCGGGTCTGTACCGAGACGATCTATCGCTTCATCTACGGCAAGGAAGATCAGGCGCTGGAGCTCTATCAGCATCTGGCGGAAGGTCGCCGCAAACGCCGCTCCCGCGGCTCGAGGAAACCCCGCGACGGCACTTTTCCTGCTGCCTGCAGGATATCGCAACGTCCTGATTTCATTGGTGATCGTTCGCAGTTCGGGCATTGGGAAGGCGACTTGTTGATCTTCCAACGTGACTTTGGGCAACGCCAACGTCACGTCCTTGGTTGAACGCAAGAGCCGCTACACCGTCATGATCAAGAACCCCAGCCGGCACTCACGACCGATCATGGACAAGATCATCGAAACGTTCTCTCCCTTGCCAGCCTTTGCCCGGCAGAGCTTCACCTTTGATCGCGGCACGGAGTTCGCCGGATTCAGGGCTTTGGAAGATGGCATCGGCGCGCGCAGCTGGTTTTGCGACCCCAGCGCGCCGTGGCAGAAAGGGGCGGTGGAGAACGCCAACAAGCGCATCCGCCGCTTCATGCCAGGCGATACCGACCTTGCAGGCGTGTCGCAACGCAAGCTCATCCAGCTTGCTCGCCATCTCAACGACCAGCCGAGAAAGTGCCTCGACTACAGAACACCGGCCGAAGTGTTTCGGGCACATTTGCAAGAGGGACGCTGAACCCCTACCCTGAAAACCGGCATGTTGCACTTCAGTTAGGATCTCCCAAAAGTGAACGTCACGGCAACAAGCCCCCCGACAGCCAGGGCCGAACGTACCTTCGCTGTTCAACCCCATACCGCCGCTCCTGCGCGCGGCCCATCCTCAGACAAGTTACCGGTCTCTGGGCCCAACCTCGTTTCACACTAACCCCACCCGCTTGGGTTTTTGCTGCGGTTGATACGGGTCCGCTTACGCCGGCGCGCTGTAGACTTCGTGCCCCTCAAAGATGGTCTTCAGTACCTGCGCTCCGGCGATCTCAGCAGCCGAAATTTCGTAGAGATCGCGGTCGAGCACGATAAAATCGGCCGACAAGCCCGGCGCTAGGCGCCCTGTTCGATCGCCGAGGCCCATTGCCGTGGCGCCGTTGCGCGTCATAAGCGGCAACGCCTGATCGAGGGTGATCGCCTCGTGTGGCCCATGAATTCCTTCAAACTGGCCGGTAGGATCACGGCGTGTCAGCAGGCCGGCGAGCGCATGCCACGGGTTGAGCTCTGGAAAGATCGTCATCCAGTCCGAGCCCAGCGCCATGTTCACGCCGGCTTCCAACATGGAGCGGATTGGCCAGACCGTTGCGTAACGTTCTTTGCCGACGACGCGCTCATGGGCGAGGCTAGCATGGTTGACGAACCACATGGGCGGACTGAGGTCAGCAACTATTCGCAACCGCTTCATACGCGAAAACTCCCGATGCGGAATGTATTGACCGTGGGCAATGTGGTGCCAGGGGCCACCGTCGCCGTTTTCGTCACGCACTCTCTCCACGGCATCGAGCACGCGTACAACGGCGGCGTCTCCCACCGCATGCACCTTTACACCGACGCCTTGCTTGTCGAAGGCCGCTATTTCGGCGAAAAGTTCCTCCGGTGAAAGATACATTTCGCCATACCCGTCTGTGCCGGGATACGGCTCAATCATGGCAGCAGTCTTCAGCGACGGCACGCCGTCGAGGAAGATCTTGGCATTCTCGGCAATCATGTGCGGCCCACAGACCTCCTTGCGGCGTGCAAGCAGCGCTTCCGAGCCAGGAGACCAAGTTGAACAGGTTCGGCTTGCCGAAAGCGTGAAGCCTGCCCAGGTCGACAGTTCTTCAGCATCATCCAGTGCTCGGAAAGCATCGATCATCTCCGGTGTCGACTGGGCGTCGACGAATCCGGTAACACCGACCGAATTGAAGTAGCGCATCGCGGCTCGCGCCACGTCGACCATCTCGCTGTCTCTAAGCACCGGAATCGCGGCATCGACGATCCACATCGCGTTCTCTTCGAGCAGCCCGGTAGCCTCGCCGCGAATGCGCACGATCCGACCGCCCGCAGGGTCCGGCGTCGCCGCGTCAATGCCCGCGCGTGCTAGCCCGGCCTCGTTGGCGAAAGCTCCATGCAGGCTGCTGTGGATGAGGAGCGTCGGACGGCCTCCGCTCGCTTCATCCAGTTGCCGCTTGGCATCGAGGCCAGCTCGTTGGATATCGGCGAGGGCACGCGCGCCATAGGCACTGCCAGTGAGCCATTCGCCTTCGCGCTTACCTGCAGCTGCCGCGCGGACCCGCGCCAAGATAGTCCCAAAGTCATCGCCGGCATCGATAACGAATGAGCGCAGGCGCGTCGTCATGCCGGTGATCACATGCAAATGGAAATCGAAGACACCAGGCATGACGAGGCGCCCGCCGAGATCGATCACCTTCGTTGTCGTTCCGATGAACGGCTTCAGTTCTGCCGCAGTACCGATAGCGAGGATGCGGCCCGCCGCGTCGACGGCGAGCGCTTCGGCTAAGGGGCGCTCCAGATCCATCGTCCGGATCGCGCCGTTGGTGTAAAGCGTGCTGGCTTCCATGTTATTTTGCACCCCTGCTCAGGCTTCGTATTTCGCGTCGGTCGAATTCGCAGTCGGATGGCGTGCGGCGATGGCACGCAAATGATGTTGGCCGACGACCTTGCTGGGCGCGGTCGCGGCACCCAGCCCCGCAATGAACACCCGATCTGCTGGAAATCCAGATACTCGGCCACCGCGACCGCATCAAAGTCGTGTTCTGCCGACGCAAGGGATATGATACCGATCAAGCCCCTGCTTAAACAACTTGCTGCAGTCCGGCTGCGCCGGCGCTGCAAGGGCTTGTGCAAGCCCTTGCGATTGTTTCGTATATGGCCAATATCGATCACGCTCCCCAGTAATTCTCAGCCCAGCTTCCCGCCCGAACGGGAATAGTCGTCCAGAGCCGTATCGAGTGCGCGTTTAAAACGATCGGCGATTTGGTCGATCTGTTGCGTGGTTGCGATGAGCGGCGGCGCAAAGGCAATGGCCGAACCAAGCGAGCGGCAGACGAGGCCGTTTTCGAAGGCGTGGTTCTGGACGCCAAGTCCGAACTGCAGTTCGGGCGAAAATGCCTCACGGCTCGTCTTGCTGCGCACCAGTTCCACGCCCCACATCAGGCCGACGCCACGGACCTCCCCTACGAGCGGGTGATCCACGAGAGGGTGCAGGAGCTTGCCCATGTGCTCCCCAAGCGCTTTAACGCCGTCGATAATGCCGTCTTCCTCGTAGATGCGCAAAGTTTCGACCCCGACAGCACAGGCCACCGGGTGAGCACCATAGGTGTATCCGTGGCCGAAGACGCCGATTTTCTCGCTCTGTGCCCTCATGCCTTCATAGATGCGCTCCGATAGGAGGATTGCCGACAGCGGCATGTATGCAGACGTCAATGCCTTCGCGCAGGTGATTATATCGGGTCGCATTTCATAGGTCTGCGCTCCCCACCAGTTGCCAGTCCGACCGAAGCCGGTAATGACTTCGTCGGCAATCAGGAGGACGTCGTGCTTCTTCAGGACCTTCTGGATCTTTTCAAAATAGGTCTTCGGCGGGAGCACCACACCACCAGTGCCCATGGCGGGTTCAGCGAAGAAGGCCGCGACTGTTTCGGGGCCCTCAGCAACGATCAGCGCGTCAAGTTCATCGGTCAGACGCGTTGCAAACTCCTCTTCGGTCTCGCCTGGCAAGCCATCGCGATAGAAGTGCGGGCAGGTCACATGCAGGAAGCCATCGAGCGGTAGGTTCCAGTCGCGATGCAAATGCGGTAAGCCGGTAATACTGGCGGATGCGATTGAGGTGCCGTGATAGGCGCGCTTGCGAGCAATGATCTTCTTTTTTTCCGGGCGCCCCTGCGAGTTGAAATAGTACCAAACAAGCTTGACTGCGGTGTCATTGGCCTCCGATCCGGAACTTTGAAAGAGAACCTTCGACATTGGCACTGGCGCCAACCGCAGCAGCCGATCGGACAACTCGATGGCCGGCTCGGTCGTTCGATGGGCGAAATTCTGGTAATAAGGCAGAGTATTCATCTGACGCGTTGCAGCCTCGACCAAGCGCTTTTCGCTCATGCCGAGAGCGGCGCACCACAGACCTGACATCCCTTCGATGTACTGCTTGCCGTCATCGTCGTAGACATAGGCGCCCTCACCGCGCGACATGATCGTCGGGCCCACCTTCTCGTGCAAAGCGAGATTGGTCTGGGGATGGATCTGCACGGCGATGTCGAGCGCGCGAAGCGAATTCTGAAGCATGGTTTCCTCCTGAGGGGCGACTGCTGCCAGTCGATGAATGATGGACCGCGAAGCTTATTGTTCGGCGGCCCTGGCCTTCGGCCTTTTGACGAATTGCGCGCCTATAAGGATCACGATCGAGGCGACCACCAGCATGGACGAAATAGCGGCCACGGTCGGGTCAACTTGGTCGCGAATGTTGGCGAACATGCGCTTGGTGAGCGTAGAGTTGGCGCCGCTGGAGACAAACAACGACACAATGACCTCGTCGAATGAGGTAATGAATGCAAACAGCATGCCGGACACGATTGAGATCCTGA
This sequence comes from Ensifer sp. Root278, assembly GCF_001429285.1. Taxonomy (GTDB): domain Bacteria; phylum Pseudomonadota; class Alphaproteobacteria; order Rhizobiales; family Rhizobiaceae; genus Ensifer. Next base: position 185,060 of record NZ_LMJJ01000003.1, on the reverse strand, counting down.
TCTGCGGCAGGGTGACGGTGAAGAAGGCCCAGGCCGGCGAAGCTCCAAGGCTGCGGGCAGCCCGCTCCTGGTTAAAATCGAAGCCCTGCAGACCATTGGTCACAGCAATCATGACAAAGGGGATTGCAAGCGTCGTATGAGCCAGGATGAGGCCCGTGAGCGTATTGTTCATACCAAGCTTTGCGAAGACGAAGAACACGCCGATCGCCACAAAGATCAGCGGTACCATCATTGGCAGGATGAGAACGCTGCGAATGACGAAATTGAACGGGTTCGTCGATTTGAAGAGGCCATAGCTTGCGAGCGTTCCCAGGATTGTCGCTAAGAGAGTAGTGGCGCCAGCCACTTTGAACGAGACGATTGCCGACTGCCGCCACTCCGGCGAGGAGAAGAACGCATCGTACCAGCGTAAACTCAGCACCCGGGGTGGAAACTCGAGATATTGGGAATCCGAAAAGGACATCGGAATGACGATCAGGCATGGAATGATCAGGAAGGCCAAGATGACCCCGACAAAGACATAGAGCCAAAGCCGCTCGCCGTGGGTGATCTGGGTGGAGGTGGCCGGAGATTTCAGCATCAGACGCCTCCTTTGGTTACGCTGGCGGCTTTAAACAGCGCGCTGACGATCCACAGAATGCTTCCGGTGACAACGAGAAGCACTACGCTCAGAGCGCTGGCCGCGCCCCAGTTTGCGAATTTGGCGATCATGTCGGCGATCTGAGTCGACCACATCGCCACTCGTCCGCCGCCAAGCAGAGCCGGCGTCAAATAGTAGCCAAGGCACAGTACGAAGATCAGCGCCACACCCGTCGCCACGCCCGGCAGTGACAAAGGCAGAAACACCTGCCGAAACGCCTGGGCCGGCGAAGCGCCGCAATTGGACGCCGCCCGCAAGAGAATGGGATCGATCGTCTTCATCGAGGCATAGAGGGGCAAGATCAGGAACGGCAGCATGATGTGCACCATGCCGATAACGGTACCCGTCAGATTGTTGACAAGTGGCAGCGGCTCAGAGATCAACCCAAGATTCGTCAGCCAGGTGTTGATCAGCCCCTGACGCTGCAGGAGAACGAGCCAGGCATAAGTGCGCACCAGCACCGAAGTCCAGAAGGGTAGGATGATGAAGATCATCAAAATCTGCGCCACCTTCTGCGGCAGTTGCGAAAGAAGGTACGACACCGGGTAGCCGAGCACGACGCAGACGATTGTGACGATCGCCGCGACTTTGAAGGTCGTCAGAAAGCTGTCGACATAGGCGGGGCGCAGCAAACGCGCATAGTTTTCTGCCGACAAAGCGCCCGATGCGTCATAGAGCGACATCCATGCGAGCCAGGCAAACGGGATAATAAGCACCAAGACGACCAATACGAACGCAGGAGCCGACAGCCCTATAAAAGTAAGCCCGGTCTTGCGGCGGGACCGCTGCAGGACGTCCGTATTGAGTTCAATTGAGGGCATATGAGTTTCCGCCATGGTCATGAGCGGGCCCCTTCGATGATGACGCTGGACTCCGGCGTCATCCAAAGGGCAAGGCGATCGCCAGGTTTCGGCAAGGAGGTCGCTTCCGCGCCGGTATGGCGGATGGAAATTTCCGTGCTTTGGGGCAGTTCGACTGACACCATATGGCTGTCACCAAGATAGATCACATCGATGACATTGCCTTCGATCCGATTGTCGCGCTCGGGAGTGCCGTGCCAGCGCAATCGCTCCGGGCGCACCATCAGGAAGATGTCGCTTGCGGACTTCGCCGGTGCGGCGCGAACTTTGAGTGGTTGACCACCCAACGCGAAATCCGAGCCATTTCTTTCAACCGGGACGAAACGGGTATCGCCCATGAAGCCGGCAACGAACTTGCAATTTGGCGCATCGTAGATGGCCCTTGGCGTATCCAACTGCATGACGCGGCCCCGATCGAGAACGGCGATACGGTCCGACATGGTCAGCGCTTCCTGCTGATCATGGGTGACATATACGGTCGTCATCCCGAGAGTACGATGCAGACGCTTCAGTTCGATTTGCATGTGCTCGCGCAAATTCTTGTCGAGCGCCGACAAGGGCTCATCCATCAGAAGCAGTTTTGGTTCGAATACGATGGCACGTGCCAATGCGACGCGCTGACGCTGACCGCCTGATAGTTCGTGAATGCGTCGCCCGGCGAGATGGGCCATATGCACGGTCTCAAGCGCTTTTGTCACTTTCGCCTGAATGGTCGAGGAATCCGCCTTTCTGAGCTTCAGCGGATATGCGACATTGGCGAACACGTCCATATGCGGAAACAAAGCATAGCTCTGGAATACCATGCCCAGGTCGCGCTTGTGCGGCGGCCGGGTGATGAACTCGGTATTGTCGACCAGCAGGCTACCGCTGTCCGGTCTCTCGAAGCCGGCAATGACGTTCAGGAGCGTGGTCTTACCCGAACCCGAGGGGCCGAGAAGCGTCAGGAATTCCCCGGCGGCGATATCGAGAGATATGCCGTCCAGCGCCTTGTAGCTCCCATAGGCCTTATAGATCTGGCGGATCGAAACTGCACCTGATGTCATTGCCGTTCTCCGTATGCGATCGACGTCAGTTCGACATCAACAGGCTGTAGTCCTCGCGAACGAGAGCATTATTGTCGCGCCACCAGTTGGCGTTCAAAAAGGTTTGCTTCTTGACGTTTTCCGGCGACATGTTCGACTTGGCCAGCACCTCGGGCGCGAACTTCTTGACCTCGAAGGCACGGCTGTTCGTTGGTCCGTAGTATGGCATCATTTCCGGAATGCGCGCCTGGACTTCGGGAGACACAACGCCAGCGATGAACTTTTGCGCCGCCTCAACGTTCTGCGATCCCTTTAGAATGGCCAGGCAGCCATAGCCGAGGACAGCGTCTTGATAGGTGAACTCAACGGGCGCGCCATCCTTGATGACATTGGCAACGCGGCTACCCCAAATTGCCATCATGTCGACTTCCTTGTCCTTGATCAGCTGCGCAGACTGTGCGCCGGAGGACCACCAGACGGCGACGTTCCCTTTGATCTTGTCCAGAGAGGCAAGCGCGCGCTTGGTGTCGAGCGGATAGAGCTTGTCCTTTTCCACACCGTCAGCCAGGAGTGCGATCTCCATCATCTCCTGCGGGTAGCTGCTCAACGCTCGGCGCCCTGGGAAATTCTCTACATCCCAAAGGTCCTTCCAGCCTTGCGGCTTCTTGTCCTTGTATACGTCTGTGCGCCAGGCGAGCACCACCGAATACGTGTTCGTCGCGATCCAGTTGTCGCCATAGCCGAGCTGGTCGAAACCAGTGGTGTCGATCACCTTGTAGTCGAGCGTTTCGAACAGGCCCTCTTTTCCGCCAACGGCGCATTCGTCGGCGCCGAGATGCACAACATCCCATGTCGGTGAACCCGATTGGACCTGAACCCGCACAGCCGCCAGACCGTCATGGGTCTCCTCACGCAGTTGAACTCCTGCCGCATCTGCCGCAGGCTGCCAGATAGTATTGCGCAGGTCGGTCTGTAGGTTACCGCCGAAACCGGCGATCGTCAGCGTCGTGTCGGCCGCGCTAGCAGGTACCGTCATCGACGCGATAAAGGCCGCACCAACGAGGCAGGCCGATTTATGCCGCAGTGAAATCATGTTTGCTCCTCCACGAAAACAGATCCGACCGTCCCGCCACTCCTCTGGCGAGATCATCGTGGTCGACAAGTCGTCGGCCACATGCCAATCTAGTTGACGAAATTAACTACATTGTTCACGTTGTCAACTAATTTTCTGCGCGACTTTGGCGAAACTGGCATCGCCGGAAGAAATCGAGCAGAAAGAGACCGATTCACACCCGGAGAGGAAACGACCGTGCAGAACCGCGATCAGCTGAATGAAAAATCAGGGGACTACTTCGATCGGCTCCACGAGCAGTCGGAAAAGGAACCTGATATCCGCGACCTTTTCAGCTTCCAGCTTCAGCGGTTGGCAGGACTTTCGACCCGCATTGCGGCCCTTTCCATTCGCCCCAAATACGGCATTACGCCACGGGAGTGGCGCGTTCTTGCGGTTCTGAAATACCTTGGAGAGGTGCCGCTACAGGAACTTGCGAAGCATAGCGGCCTTCTGAAAAGCCAAATGAGCCGTACCGTGTCGGCAATGATTGAGCGCGGCTACATCGCCAAGACTGCCAACCCCCAGGACGGACGCAGCATCCTGTTGACGTTAAGCCCAGAAGGCCTGGCACTGTCGCGAAGCATCCTTGAAGACTCCTTCGAGCGTAACGAGGAAATGCTCGCCACCTTGAGCCGCGCCGAGCAACAAATCCTTGTCGAGCTCCTGCGCCGCGTTACCCGCACAAGCAGCAAATATTATCACGAACTGCGCAACACCGCCTCACAGTCAGACCTCAAGAGCCTGGAGGAAGAGTGAGGCACGTCGCTGCCATGGATAAGAAATTAGTTGACATTGTGAACGAATAAATACATTTCTGTCGTCAAGCCGAACGGAGGTGAGGCATGGCGAGCGAAATCACAATCTGCGAATGCTTTGCGCGAGACGGACTGCAGCATGAGGCTGTTTCGACGTCTACGGCCGACAAGATCGCATTGATCAATGCGTTCTCGGATGCCGGCTTTCCCAGGATTGAAGCAACAAGCTACAGCAGCCCGGTGCACGTCCCTGTCTTTGCAGACGCGTCGCAGGTTCTGGCCGGCATCACCAGACGCAAGGGCACGCGCTACAAGGCCACCTGCCCCAACATTAAAGCTGTTCAACGCGCGATTACCGATCTCGATGCCGGACATGGTACCGAAGAAATCAGCCTGCTGGTTTCTGCCACCGAAGCCCATACCCAGCGCAACCTTAGAACTACCCGAGAATTGCAGTGGGCGAATGTCGCGGAAATGGTGAAATTGGCGGATGGCCGCTTCCGGCTGATCGGGGTGATTTCCATGGCCCTTGGCTGCCCCTTCGAAGGCAAGGTCGATCCGTCGAGTGTGCTTGCTGACCTCGCCCGTTTTTCGCAACTCGGTGTGCACCACGTTTCCGTCTGCGATACGACAGGGCATGGCACACCGGCGTCGATAAAAGGCCTCTTTAAGCGGATCGCCCACGAACTCCCGGATATGACCCCGATCGCCCATTTCCACGACAGTCGCGGAACGGGGCTTGCCAACTGCTACGCCGCCTATGAGTCAGGTTGCCGTTGGTTCGACAGTGCGATGGGCGGCGTCGGCGGCCACCCGGCACAAATCAAATACGGCGAAGGTTTCACGGGCAACGTCGCCACAGAAGACCTCGTCAACCTGTTCGAAGCCGAAGGGATCGAGACCGGTCTTGACCTGGAGAAATTGCAAGAGGCCTCCCGTCGCTGCGAGGCCATCCTCAAACGTGAACTTTTAAGCCGGGTCGCGCGCAGCGGCTTTGGCCATCTGGCAGCATAGGGTTAGGGCATGAACGTTCCATCTTCTACCGTTCTTCTCGCCGAGACACGCGGCGCGGTGCGCATCGTTACGATGAACCGCCCCGAAAAGCTCAACGCGTTGAATACCGAACTCACCCAAGCGATCCACGACGCGCTTTTGGCCGCGGATGCGGATCCCGCGATCCGCGCGATCGTGTTGGCCGGGAATGGTCGTGCTTTTTGCGCTGGCGCCGACCTGTCAGAGTTCGAGACGCTGACGCCGGGAAATCAGGATCTGGTCGAAAAGCGCGCAGATTTGACGTGCCGAACGCAGGCAATGATGCAAAGCCTGTCGAAGCCCATCGTTTCCGCAGTGCAGGGCGCTGCCGTCGGCGGCGGTGCGGGCCTTGCCATCGGCTGCGACATGATGGTGGCGGCGACCAACCTAAAATTTGGCTATCCCGAGCTGAAGCATTCCATTGTGCCAGCACTGGTCATGACTGGGCTGCAGCGGTCACTGGGTCGCAAGGCTGCTTTCGAGATGATCAGCCTCGGCCGGTTGATTGGTGCGGATGAAGCTATGTCACTTGGCCTGTGCAACCGCGTTGTGCCCCCCGACGGGATTCTCGCGGCGGCGGTCGAGATAGCAGAGGCGTGGGCGACGGCCAACCCGCTCGCCATGGCAGCAGCAAAGACGCTCTACTATCAGGTGGAAGACCTCCCCTACCCTCAAGCCATGGCCGCTGGCCGCGAGCTTAATGCTAAAATGCGCAGTTTCCGCACGGAGGCCAAATGAAACCGCTTGAAGGCATCCGTATTCTCGACTTCTCTCGCGTCCTGGCAGGCCCGATGGCGACCCAGATTCTCGCTGAGTTGGGCGCAACGGTCACAAAGGTGGAACGCCCGGGTGGCGGCGATGAATCGCGCGTCTTCGAGCCGCGTCTTCCCGGCGGCGAAAGCGCCTACTTCTTTGCTTTTAATCGCGGCAAGCGATCGTTGACGCTTAATCTGAAGTCGCCAAAGGCTCAGCAGATCGCAGCACGGCTCGCAGCGCAGCACGATGTAGTGCTGGAGAACTTCCTTCCCGGCGACATGGATCGCTTCGATCTTGGCTTCGGCAAACTCTCGGCGCTCAATCCAGGCCTTATCTATGTTTCCAATACCGGCTTCGGCCAGACCGGACCGTATCGAGAGCGCGCCGGCTACGACACGGTGTTTCAAGCATTATCCGGTATCATGCACCTGACTGGCCATCCCGATACGCCGCCGGCCAAGGCTGGCGTGCCGATCGCCGACTTGACCGCCGGCCTGTGGATCGCGATCGCCATTCTAACCGGCCTCGTCGGCAGGGGCCGCAGTGGTAAGGGGTGCCATATCGACCTTGCGATGATGGATGTGCAGGCAAGTCTGCTTGCGCTGGCCGCCGCGCGCCTTTTCGCGTTGGACGAAGATATTGGTCGCTCCGGGACAGAGCATCCGGGCCGCGTTCCCTCAGCAGCTTTCCAGTGCCGCGATGGCGGATGGCTGCATATCAGCGGCAGCGATCAGCATTGGGGACGACTGTGTGACGTCCTAGGCCTGTCTGAGCTCGGCGCCGACCCCGCCTTCGCCAAGAACGGCGGGCGAGTGGCCAATCGAAAAAGAGTGATGGACGAGATGCGCACGGCGATTGCGGCACGTGAGCGCGCGCCGCTGGCCGAAGCGCTACGCGCAGTCGGCATACCGGCCGGCGAAGTCAACACGACGCGGCAGATCCTTGATGATCCGCATATGCTGGCGCGCGGTATGGTAGGCACGTTCGAACACCCGGCGGAAGGCACGTTCAAGGCACTTCGCACGCCTGTGAATTTCGAAGGTTTCGACAGCCCCGAGATAGGCTGTCCACCGCTGCTTGGCGCCGACACCGAGACCATTTTGAGAGACGAGATGAACCTGACCGACGCTGAGATTGCGGCGCTTCGGAAGGAAGGAGCTATCGGATGAGCCTCGATGCTGTATCGGTAACGCAGGACGGGGCCATCGCGCGCGTTGTCCTGAACCGCCCGCAGTCCCGCAACGCGGTCAATCTTGAAATGTGCATCGCGCTTCGCGAGGCATTTCAACGCCTGGACTCAAAGCCAGATGTCCGCGTCATTCTGCTTTCCGCCAACGGTCCAGTATTCTGTGCAGGCGCGGACCTGAAGGAACGCGCCGACAAGGACGAAGCTTGGGTGCTTGCGCGCCGGCAGGCCTCCTTCGCCGCCTATGACGCGATCGGCCGCTGCGGTAAGCCGATTGTCGCGCTGACGCAGGGGCCGGTCGTCGGCTCCGGCGGTGAGATTCTCATGAGTTGCGACTTCGTCATCGCGTCTGAGAACACGACATTCCGCTTCCCGGAACCACAATGGGGCACGGTTGGCGCCACCCAGCGCCTCCAGCGGGTGATTGGACGCATGAACGCTAAGGAACTGCTCTTCACCGGTCGAATCATGCCGGTTGACGAAGCCTATCAACGCGGCCTCGTCGCGCGGGTCGTGCCGGCGGACGAACTGGAGAAGGTAGGGCAGGAAATCGCCGAAAGCATTGCCGCAGCACCACCACTTGCGATGGCGTTGTCCAAACAGGCTGTTGACCTCGGCCATGAAACCAACCTTGGCAACGGTATCCGAATCGAAATGGCAGCGATCGAACGCTGCCTTGCCGATGGTAACTGGCGCTCCGGCATCGAAAAGTTCTCCGAAGTCGTTGGCAGTGGGAGCGGCAAATGAGCGATCTCGATCTCCACGCCACTTGCCCCTTGACGATCTCTGCCGCGTTACGCCGTTCGTCGACCATTGCGCCGGATGTCGAAGCGATCGTCGCAAGCGACGGCAGGCTGACATATCAAGAACTCGAAACAAGAGTTGCCGACGCCCGCGATGCGCTTTTCGCAGCGGGCGTGCGCAAGGGAGATCATGTCGGCCTGTGCCTCGGGAATTCCATCGAATGGGTCGTCATCTTCCTGGCGATCGGATCGATGGGAGCCGTGACCGTCCCCATCAATACCCGTTTCGTTACCGCCGAAATGGCGTATGCGCTGAAGCAGTCGCGCGTGACCACGCTCGTTACCTGCGATCGTTTCCTCAAGATCGACTTCATCTCAATGCTCCGCGAGGTGTGTCCAGGCCTAGATAGTGCGCTTCCCCACGATGCCCTGCCCGACCTGCAGCGAGTTCTGGTGATTGGGGACAATGTTCCTTCTGCCGCGGAAAACTTTCGTGAGCTGTGCGCAAGCACGCTGGTGCGCACGAAACCGGAGGACAACGCCGACGACGTCCTCCTCATTCAATACACATCCGGCACAACCTCCTTCCCCAAGGGCGTGTTGCTTCGGCATCGCAACATGTTGCCGAATGCCTTCTTCTCCGGCCTGCGAATGGGGTTGCGGCCTGGTGACCGTTTCCACAGTGCCCGCCCGTTTTTCCATGTCGCGGGCACCACGCTGTCGATCCTCTCATGTCTGCAGCATGCGGTGACCCTGGTAAGCATGGACCGCTTCGAGCCCGGCGAGGCGCTTCGCCTGATGGAAAGGGAGCGCTGCACGCATTTCTCGGGCAACGACACCATGGCGCTGATGCTCCTCACACATCCCGACCTGCCGTCGCGCCACCTCAACCTGCGCGGCGCATGGCTTGCAGCCTCCCCCACGATCGTTCGTCGTGTGATCGACGAGCTTGGCGCACGCGAATGCGTCGTTGGCTACGGGCTGTCGGAAGCCTCCCCTAACGTAGCGCAGTCTTGTTGGTGGGAGCCAGAGGAGGTTCGCGTCAGCGCGGCCATGCGGGTTCAAACCGGAGTCGATGTCCGCATCCGCACTGAAGAGGGGCGTAATGCTGGACCGGACGAACCTGGCGAGATCCATGTTCGCGGCTGGAACGTCATGAAGGGCTATTTCGACAAACTGGAAGAAACCGCAGCCGCGCTGTCCGCCGATGGCTGGCTATCGACGGGTGACCTTGGCGCACTCGATACCACCGGGCGGCTAAGATTTCTCGGCAGGGCGAAGGAAATCGTGCGCGTAGGTGGCGAGAACGTATCGCCCGCCGATGTCGAAAACGTGCTGCACCAGAACAGGCTGATCCGCCAGGCGGCCGTGGTTGGCGTGCCGGATGAACGTCTCGTCGAGGTCACCGCCGCCTTCATCATTCTCAATGATGGCTGCACGGCAACGGAGGCGGAGATCATCGAGTGGTCGAAGCGGGAAATGGCGGGCTTCAAGGTGCCGCGCCACGTCTGGATCGTCGAGGATTTCGAGTCGATCGGCATGACAGCCAGTTCCAAAATTCAGAAGAAGCAACTTGCCGCCCACGCGCGCAAACTCGTGGGCATCGAGAGCTGACATGCGCATCGAGACCAACGTCACCAAATTGCTGGGCATCGACTTGCCGATCATTCAGGCAGGTATGTCCTGGGCGTCATCCAACTCGGCATTGCCACTTGCGGTGTCGAATGCCGGGGGTCTCGGCGTTCTTGCTGCCGGGCCGATGTATCCCCATGATCTCGAAGAGGCAATCAACGAGATCAGGGCGGGAACTGATCGTCCTTTTGCCGTCAACCTGCCTCTCTACCGCCAAGGCGCTGACGCGATCATCGACATGCTCTTGGCAAAACGCATCCCGGTTTTGATTGCTTCCCAGGGCGGACCGAAAAAGTACATCGATCGCTTCAAGGCCGCCGGAACGATCTGCTTGCATGTCGTCTCGGGTGAGGTCCATGCCCGCAAGGCAGCTGACGCAGGCGTCGATGGGTTGATTGCGGTTGGCGGCGAAGCCGGTGGTCACCCGCCTCCGGAACTGGTTTCCACGCTGGTTCTCGGCCGGGCGATCGCCAAGGCTGTGCCCGACGTGCCGCTGATCCTGTCTGGCGGCTTTGCCGACGGCTCAGGGCTGGCGGCAGCCCTCTCGCTTGGAGCGGGTGCTGCGCAATTTGGCTCGCGCTTCATGCTGTCGCGTGAGGCACGTCTTCATCCGGCCTATCAGGACATGCTGGTGAAGGCCGGAGTTGCCGACACGATGGTTGTCGGGCGCGGTTTCGGCGCCATTCGCGTCGTCCGCAACCAGTTCGCCGAAGGCATGGCCAAGGCCGAAGCCGCGGGGCTTTCCGACGATCAGCGCAAAGCGCTCTTCGTCGCCAGTTCTCTGAAAGCCGCGGCCTTCGACGGAGACGTGAGCGGCGGCAAGGTGGAGGCCGGCCAGAGCACGGGGCTCGTCTCCGAAGTTCTGCCTGCCGCCGAAATCGTCACCCGTATCGCGAAAGAATATGTGCAGGTCGTAAGCAGCCTGCCGAACGCCGTCTATGACGGAAATTCGAAGGAAATAAGCAATGTTGGATAAACCGCTTCTGATCGACGGAACCTGGCGCGCGCCTTCTGGTAGTCGCACAACCGAGGTCAAGAACCCGGCAACCGGACAGGTCATTGCGCGACTGCCGGTCTGCGAACGAGCCGATCTCGACGAAGCGCTGGCCGCCGCAGCCAAGGGCTTTGAAAGCTGGCGAAAGACGACAGCTCTGGAACGCAGCCGTGTCATGCTGCGCGCAGCCTCTTTGGTTCGCGAACGTGCAGAGACAATCGCCCAGCACATGGTGCGTGAACAGGGCAAACCGCTCGCAGAAGCACGGGGCGAGGCCAATGCAGCCCCGGAGCACATCGAATGGCATGCAGAAGAGGCTCGCCGCTCCTACGGTCGGGTGATCCCCTCACGCATTCCTGGCGCGAGGCAAATCGTGGTCAAGGAGCCGGTCGGCCCCGTAGCCGCCTTCTCTCCCTGGAATTTCCCGATCAATCAGCTCGTTCGCAAGATTTCCGCGGCACTCGCCGCCGGATGCTCGGTGATCGCGAAGCCACCGGAAGAAACACCATCTGCCTGCATCGAGCTCGCCAAGGCATTCCAGGACGCTGGCGTACCAGATGGTGTCGTAAACATCGTCTTCGGCATCCCGGCTGAGGTCTCCGAATATCTTATTGCATCGCCGATCATTCAAAAGATCTCCTTTACTGGCTCGGTTCCGGTCGGCAAGGCGCTGGCCGCGGCGGCCGCCTCGCACATGAAACGTTCGACGATGGAGCTCGGCGGGCATGCCCCATACATCGTTGCGGCGGACGCAGATATTGCAGCGGCCGCCAAGCTCGGTGTCATGCTGAAGTTTCGGAACGCCGGTCAGGTCTGCGCATCGCCAACCCGCTTTTATATCGAGGACTCCGTCTACGACCGCTTCAAGGATAGCTTCGTCGCCGGAGCAAAGGCACTCAAGGTCGGTGACGGACTGGCAGAAGATACGCAGATGGGTCCGCTGGCCAACCCGCGGCGTCTCGATGCGATGGAGATGTTCGTCGAGGACGCAGTGGCAGCCGGCGCGAAGCTGGAATGTGGTGGCCGACGCATTGGCAATGCCGGCTTCTTCTTCGAGCCGACGGTGTTGTCCGACGTGCCGGAAGAGGCACGTATTATGAACGAGGAACCCTTTGGCCCCGTGGCTGCACTGGTTCGTGTCGGCTCTGTCGATGAGGCGATCAAGCGTAGCAATCGCTTGCCCTTTGGCTTGGCCGCCTTCGCATTTACCCGCTCGCTGGCGGTGGCGGACCGCTTCGCGTGCGAGCTTGCAGCGGGCATGGTGTCCATCAATCATTTCGGCATCGCCGCGGCGGAGACGCCGTTCGGGGGCATCAAGGACAGCGGCTATGGCAGCGAGGGCGGGGCGGAAAGTCTCGACGCCTATCAAACCGTGAAGTTCGTCAGCCACATCGGCGCCTGACGCCTCTTTGGTGTGCTGAACATCGTTCGGCGCACTCTATCTGTGGGCTCGTAGAGGATCAGACAGCGGATGAAGACGTTCGATTACATTGTGGTGGGTGGCGGCTCGGCCGGCTGCGTGGTAACGAACCGGCTCGTTACGGCCGGCAAGACAGTCCTTCTGCTGGAGGCGGGTCCGCGGGACAATACACCCTTCATCCATATCCCCGCCACCTTCGTGCGCGTGATCGGTTCCAAGCGTACGTGGATGTATGAAACGGAACCCGAACCAGGCGCCAATGGTCGTGTTCTCGTTGTGCCGCAGGGCCGAACGCTCGGCGGCGGCTCCTCCGTCAATGCAATGATCTATATTCGCGGTCAGGCGCAGGATTACGATACCTGGCGTGATCTCGGCTGTGAGGGCTGGGGCTACGACGACGTTTTGCCGGTTTTCAAGCGCTGCGAGGACAACGAGACACTCGCCGGCGAGTATCACGGGACGGGCGGGCCCTTGAAGGTCTCCGAGCCGCGCCACCGGCACCCGATCAGTTCCGCCTTCGTTCGCGCCGCGCAGGAAGTGGGTCTGCCCTTTTCGCATGACTTCAATGGGGCATCCCAGGAAGGCATCGGCTTCTACCAGACGACAACGTTTCAGGCCCGACGCGGATCGACGGCGGCAACCTATCTAAAGGTTGTGCGGGGATCACCGCTGCTGACGATCAGTACCGAAAGTGCCGTCCGCAGCATACTGATGGAAAATGGCGCTGCCTCTGGGATCGCCTACAGAACTGCGGATGGTATCGACCACAAAGCGAAAGCTAGGGAAGAGGTCATCCTTTGCGCTGGGGCCCTCGCCACGCCAAAGCTTCTGATGCTTTCCGGCATCGGCCCAGCCGCCCATCTTTCGTCCCACGGCATTCCGGTACTACGCGATCTGCCTGGCGTCGGAGAGAATTTTCAAGATCACATCACCGCCTCGGTTTATGGCATTACCGACCGCGCGATTTCGCTGAGAGGTCAGGACAAGGGGATACGTGCCGCGGTCAACGGCCTACAATACCTGTTCAACCGCTCGGGGCTGCTCTCGTCGAACGTCGTTGAGACTGGCGGCTTCATCGACACGTCCGGCTGCGGCCGGCCCGACGTACAGTTTCACGTCACACCGGCACTTGTTGGCGATGCGTCGCGCGGTCAGATGGATGGTCACGGCGTCTCGATCAATCCATGCATCCTGCGGCCGCAAGCACGAGGCAAAGTTTCGATCAGAAGCTCCAAGGCCGAAGATCCAATCCTTTTTGTCGGGAACAACCTCACCAAGCAAGCCGACATCGACACGTTGATGCGCGGCATCAAGCTAGGCCGAAAGATCCTCGCGGCCCCGGCGATGAAAGCGCTCGGCTTCCGCGAACTGGCGCCAGGGGACGCAGCCCAAACCGATGATGCGATCGAGCACCACGCGCGCTCCATCGCGAAGACCGTCTATCATCCCTCGGGCACGGCCAAGATGGGCCGCGACGAGATGGCCGTCGTCGATAGTCGGCTCAGAGTAATCGGTGTGCCGCGGCTACGGATAGCAGACGCCTCCATCATGCCGACGCTCGTCAGTGGCAATACCAATGCCCCATCGATCATGATTGCCGAGCGTTGTGCCGACTTCTTACTCCAGAAGTCCGAGCTGGAGGTTCGTAGATCGAGGTAACCACATTGGAGCGCCGCGCGCGCCGCCTGACCACCCAACGAATTCCCGTCGATACATTATGCGATCATTTGGCCCAGAAGGCACATTCCATGATCTCTGGTCCCTCCGTCACCTCGGAGGCCCATCGCCACGTTGAGAGGAGCAGCGCGCAACTCTCGCTCTACGCCCCGGGCCAGCAACAGCATTTAGCCGGATTTCCTCAACGCCGACCACAGCCGTCATGGCCAGTGCCTGGAGTTCCGCTTGGGCATAGTTTTCGCCCGATTTCGCAAAGCGAAGGAAATAAGAACCGGGGTATTCCCCGACTTCTTCATCGGCGCCCATGCGGCCGTCGGCGGATTCCCGCTGCTCACGCGTGATGTCAGCCGTAATCGGACCTATTTCCCCATGTTGACACTGATCGCGCCAAACCTGCTGACCCGAGGGAGCCTCTCAGGAGCAGGCCGGATCATTCGGCGGCTGAGAAAGTGCAAGTAGGAACGTTGTAGCAGCTTTTTCGAGGCTCATCAGATCGTATCCGCCTTCTTGGATTAGCAGCACCGGCAAATCGAGTCTTCCGAGCGTTTCCCCGATTTTCCTGAACGCCTCGACGGTGAGCTGGAGGCCTCGCGCCGGGTCGCTTGCCAGCGGGTCGAAGCCGAGGGAGATGATCAGGACCTCTGGCCCGTGGTAAAGTGCCGCTTCAAGGCACGTGTTGAACGCCGCGATGTAGGCCGCGTCGCCCGTTTCTGCCGAAAGAGGTTGGTTCAGAGTGAGGCGCGGGGCCGATCTCCCCCCTGTCTCGTCGGAAAAGCCGGTAAGGTGCGGATAATAGTCTGCGGGGCTCCTGTGCAGGGAGGCGAAGAAGACGAGCGGATCCTCCCAGAATATGTCCTGTGTCCCATTGCCGTGATGGACATCGATATCGATGAGGCTTATCCGCCCGAGTGTGGCCGAAAGCGCCCGCGCCGCTATCGCAGAATTGTTCAGGTAAGTCGCACCGCCGCCGAAATCCCGTCCAGCATGGTGACCCGACGGCCGGCACAAGGCATAGGTGATCCGCTCTCCTGCGCTGATAAGCGACGCTGCGGTGAGTGCCGCCTATGCAGCCCAATAGGCGGCCTGCCATGTCCCCTCGCCGAGCGGCGTCAGCTGGTCGCGCAGATGGTAACCCGCCTTGGCAATCAGCGACCAATCCGGTCTGTACATTTCGGGACGGGTTTCGAAGACAGCCGGCGCGAGCCACCCGGAACACCCGTCTCCGCATCCCGCGGACGAGAGAAAGCTGAGATAACGACCCGTATGGACGGCAGCGAGCGGCGCCATCCCGTGATCGACGGCATCGACAACCTCGAACCCGGCACGCCGCGCCGCCCGCAACAACGCGTCGAGACGATCGGGCACGTCCCGGCTCCGCCGGGCAACGCCCCCTTCGACGACGGAGCCGGGATTGTGCAACCGATGCAGGCCGGAATAGACCGCCTTCATGTCAGGCCGGGATCAGTACGGCATCGCGGCTGTTCCAGCCGAGCGAAATGGCCTGCGAGGGTGTGACATCCACGCCCGTGCCCGCATTGGGAATTTTGGCGACGAGCGTCGCATTGTCTCCGAAACGGACATGGACCCGGCGATGATCCCCGAGATAGATGACCTCGGCGACGGTCCCGGAGAAGCTATTGCTGCAGGCGGCGGCATGTTCAAGATAGAGGCGCTCCGGGCGCAGGGACACGATGACGGACTGGCCCTTCGAGAAGGCCGCGCTGCTGGAGACGCTGATGACCTGCCCGTCCGCCGTGCGAACTCCGTATTCGCCCCCGCTACCGCCGACGATCTCGCCCACGAACCGGTTGTTTTCTCCGATGAAGCCGGCGACGAAGGCCGTGGAGGGGCGTTCGTAGAGTTCACTCGGCGGCGCAAGCTGCTCGATCTTGCCGGCGTTGAACACGGCGACGCGGTCGGACATGGTCAGCGCCTCGGACTGGTCGTGCGTGACATAGACGACGGTTATGCCGAGGCGCTCGTGGAGATGCTTGATCTCGAGCTGGAGATGTTCACGCAGGTTCTTGTCGAGGGCGCCGAGCGGTTCGTCCATCAACACCACATCCGGCTCAAAGATGATTGCGCGAGCGAGCGCGATGCGCTGCTGCTGCCCGCCCGACAGTTGCGCGGGCTTCCTCCCGCCCATCGCCCCCATCTGGACCATTTCCAGCGCCCTTCGAACGCGGGCGTTCCGCTCCTGCCTGGCGACCTTACGCACCCGCAATGGGTAGTCTAAGTTTTCAGCGACCGTCAGATGGGGAAAGAGCGCATAGTTCTGAAACACCATGCCTATGTTTCTTCGGTGTGGCGGCATGGCTTCCAGCGATCGTCCGTCGATCCGGATACTGCCGGAGCTTGGCGCCTCGAAGCCCGCGAGCATCATCAGGCTCGTCGTCTTTCCAGAGCCGGACGGCCCAAGCATGGTCAGGAACTCACCCTTCGCGATGGTGAGGTTGAGATCGTCGACCACGAGGCTGCGGCCGTCGTAGCTCTTGTCGATGTTGAGGAATTCGACGTAGTTGGAGGATGACATTTTGGTTCCCCTTTTTATCTGTCATTCAGCCGCGTGGACCGCGGGTCGGCGCTGCGCCCAGGGCCGCGCCTCTTCCAGTTGCGCCGCGAGTTGAAGCAATGTCGCCTCGTCGTCGAACCGGCCGGTGAACTGCGTGCCGACAGGCAGGCCGCCGGCTGTCCAGTAGAGCGGCACGCTCATTGACGGCAAGCCAGCCATGTTGGCAAAGGTCGTGAAGGCGAGAAACTCGAGGAAGCGCTCCATGACCGCCTCGCCGCCATGCCTGTCGGCATCGAAGTGGCCGAGTACCGGCGGCGGCGTGCCGAGTGTCGGGGTCAGCCAGACATCAACGTCGAGCAGGAAATTCGCCAGCGTCCTGCCCGTCGTATGGAACCAGTTGAGATCGACGAGATAGTCGGCCGCCGAGATCCGCGAACCGACGCCGTAGAGATACTGATTGAAGCTCTCCACCTCGGCCACGAGTCCAGACGGGTCCTCGCCGCGGCTTCGCGCCAGCGCGGTGATCGCGCGTGTCGCTGTCATCGCCCAGAAGCGCTTGTACAGGGTGCGGTAGGTTTCCCCGTCGATCGACGGCGCGCATTCCACGACCTCGTGGCCGAGACTTTCGCAAAGGCGCGCCGCGTCGGTCGTCGCCGCCACGCAGTCGGGATCGACCGCGGTGCCGAGCAGCGAGGCCGTCGTGAAGCCGATGCGCAGGCGGCGCGGCTTCATCCGGATCGCATCGGCATAACCGCCCGAAGGGGGAGGCGCGGCGTAGGGATCGCCGGGCATCGAACCCTGTGTCGCGTCGAGGAGTGCGGCGCTGTCGCGCACGCTGCGGGACAGGACATGTTCGTTCACGATCCCGCCCGTGCTGTCGCCGAGATCCGGCCCCAGCGTGATGCGTCCGCGGGAGGGTTTCAGCCCGAACACGCCACAGCAGGATGCGGGAATGCGGATCGAGCCCGCCCCGTCACCGCCATGCGCCGCCGGCACGATGCCCGCCGCCACCGCCGCGCCGGCGCCGCCGCTCGAACCGCCGCTGGACCGCCCGACGTTCCAGGGATTGCGCGTCGGTCCGAACAGCTTCGGCTCGGTTGTGCCAAGCGTTCCGAATTCACACAGGTTGGTCTTGCCGAACGTGCTGAGGCCGGCCGCGCGGTAACGGCGCATCAGCTCGCTGTCTCGGGCGGGCACGAAGCTCCGGGTCAGCCGGGAGGCCCCGGTGGTGGGCACGCCGCTCATGTGGCAGTAAAGGTCCTTCACCAGGAACGGGGCCCCGGCGAAAAGGCTGTCCGTGGCCGCCTGCGCCGCTTCCGCGCGCCCTTCGTCATAGAGTGGCGCGTTGATCGCGTTGATCGTGGGGTTCACCTTTTTGGCACGCCGGATTGCCGCCTCGACCAGCTCCCAGGCGGTGGCCTGCCCCGACTTCACAAGATCCGCCTGCGCGGTGAGGTCCAGATTGACAAAATCGTCCATCGTCACGCCCTCACGCTGCAAGCCGGTCGGCAACATCGTCAAGCGCCGCCGCTATGCTGTCGACAAGCTGGTCGACTTCCTCGGGCGTCATGACGAAGGGCGGGCATATGGAAATGACGTCGCCCATGTTGCGAATCATGACGCCATGCGCCCGGCAGCGCTGTTCGACCAGTGTGCCGACCTTCAGAGCGGGATCGAAGGGCGCACGGCGCGACTTGTCGGCCACCAGCTCGATGCCGGCAAGGAAGCCGGTTCCCCTAATCTCGCCGACAAGGGAATAACGCGCAATGCGCGCGTCGAGCGCGGCGAACAGACGGCGGCCAAGTTCGGCGGCTCGGCCCGGCGCATCCATTTCCTGGTAGATGCGCAGCACATCGGCCGCCACCGCAGCGGTGACCGGATGGCCGGAATAGGTGAAGCCATGGCCGAAGACGCCGATTCGATCGGCTTCGCCGGCAATGGCCTGGTAGACATGATCGCCGATCACCGCCGCGGCGATGGGCAGGTAGCCGGAGGACAGGCCCTTGGCGACCGACATCATGTCCGGAACGAAGCCGAGCGCCTCGGACCCGAACCACTTTCCGGTTCGCCCGAAACCGGAGACGACCTCGTCCGCAAGAAGCAGGATGTCATGCTTCGTCAGAAGCTGTCGCAGCGCTGGGAAGTATCCCGCCGGCGGCGTGACGACGCCGCCCGCCCCCATGATCGGCTCGGCGATCATCGCGGCGATGGTTTCCGGCCCTTCCGCCTCTATCAGGGCCTCCAGCGCGGCAATCAGCCGGACACAATAAGCCTCCTCGCTCTCATCCAGCAGGGCGTTGCGGTAGTAGTGCGGCTTCTCCGTGTAGATCACGTTGAGGCCGGGCATGTTGAAGCTCTCATGCATGTGTGGAAGCCCGCCGAGGGCCGCCCCCATGACGGTGCTGCCGTGAAAGGCGCCCTTTCGGCTGATGATCTTGCGCTTGCCAGGCTTGCCACGCGCGACATTGTAGTACCAGGCAAGCTTGATCATCGTGTCGTTGGCTTCCGAGCCGGAATTCACGAGGAAGACCTTGCTCCCCGGAATGGGGGAAAGCGTCGCGATCTGCTCGACGACATCCACCGTCGGGTCGTTCGAGCGGTGATTGAAGGTGTGATAGGTGGCGAGCCTGCGCATCTGGCTTGCCGCAACGTCGGCAAGGCGCTCGTTGCGAAAGCCGAGCGAGGCGCACCAGAGGCCTCCCATGCCCTCGAGATAGCGATTTCCCATCTCGTCGATGACGTAGCAACCCTCCCCCGCCGTGATCATCAAGGGGCCCTCGGCCTCATGCCTGCGCGGGTTGGTCTGTGAATGGAAGTGGTACGCCATGTCGCGCGCCCGCAGCGAATTGTGCAAGGTAGCCTCCGAAACCGTGTTTGCTATTTTATAAGTTATAAGTTATCAGAAGGCGCATGCAAGTGAATTTCGCCAGAGGCGAGAAACTTTTTGCGACGTCACGCCGCCGCGGCGAGCGATAAGATATAAGCGATTGGCGGCTCCGGGCATTTTCAGCTAGAGCTGCAAAAAAGATGAGGAGAATTCCCATGAGCGTTATGGAGATGCAGCCCGGCGAAGCGGGCAGCCTGTCCGCCCGGATATACAACAAGGTGCGCGAAGGCCTTATCATCGGTAACTTCGCTCCGGGCGACCGTCTCCTCATGCAGGATCTCGCAGAGCAGCTCGGGACCAGCGTCACGCCGGTGCGCGAGGCCTGCCTGAGGCTCGTTAGCGAACAGGCTCTCGAACTGCGCTCCGGCCGGTTCGTCACGGTGCCTGACCTCAGCCGCGCCCGCTACATCCAGATCAAGCTCATCCGCATGGCACTCGAGGGGCTGGCTGCAGAGCACGCCACCGACCATGTGACCGCCGCCGATCTGACGCAGCTCGAAAGCTTGCACGCCGCCTTCGTGAAAAATGAAAAGGCCGGCAATCTGGAGGAGGCGCGCTCCTCCAATCGTGCCTTCCACTTCGGTGTCTACCGTCTGTCGCGCATGCCGATGCTGGTCGGCCAGATCGAGAGCATGTGGGTCTCGATGGGGCCGATCCTCAACGTCTACTACCGGGAAATCCCGCACGGCTATACCGGCGCGGAGGAACACGACCATCTGATCGAAGCGCTGAGGCTCGGCGACAAGAAGAAGGCCCGCCAGGCCATCGAAAACGACATCCAGCGGGCCTCGCCCAGTCTCCTGCGCTATTTCGAAGAACGCGGCGCCGAGTGAAACCGGCGCCGGCGAGGTCCTAGACCTGCGCGATGCGCGGGGTGCGCAGGCCGGCGGTCTCCCCGCCATCCACGGTCACAACCGTGCCGTTGACATAGGTCGACTGATCCGACAGCAGCCAGGCGACGACATCCGCCACTTCCTGCGGGGCCCCGAAGCGATTGGCGGGGATGCGCAGTTCGAGCTGCTTCTTGCGCAAGGCATCACTCATGATCTTGTCCATCATGCGCGTTTCGATCTGGCCAGGGCAGACGGCATTGAAACGCACCTCGTCGCCGAACTCGAGTGCCAGCGCTTGGGTGAGGCCGATGACGGCAGCCTTCGAGGCGCAGTAAACAGCCAGCCCCTCCTCGCCGGTCTTTCCGGCGATGCTGGCGATGTTGACGACTGATCCCCTGCCGCGCCGCAGGCCTTCCAGCGCGTGGCGGATGAAAAGGAACGTGCTGCGAGCATTGACCGCCAGCACCTCGTCCCAATCGCCCTGCGTAGCGGAAGCGAAGGAAATGCGCTTCGACATGCCGGCATTGTTGACGAGGCCCGAAAGATGGCCCCCGCCAAGGTCGAGCGCACGGTCGATGACGCGCCGGCAATCCTCTTCGCGGCTGACATCGCCGGGCAGGAAGGTGACGCCCGGACTAATCTCCTCGAGCGCCCTGCCCGCCTCCGCATCCCGGCCCGTCGCCACCACCCGGGCGCCGGCCGCTGCAAGCTTCTCCACGCAGGCCCGCCCTATCCCGTGCGTGGCACCTGTTACGATGATCATTCCTTCACCTCTATACATTGGCAGTCGAACGGTTTGTGGCGGCACGCTTCTGGGCCAAGGCCCCGCCCCCCATCAGGACGATGGAGATGATCACGAGCAATGTCGACATCGCCAGGATCGACGGATCTATATTGTCCCGAAGACCATCGAACATCTGGCGCGGTAGAGTGCGCTGGCCCGGCCCGCTGATAAAGAGCGCGACGACGACCTCGTCGAACGAAAAGACGAAAGCGAAGAGCGCACCCGAGATTACGCCCGGCGCGATGAGTGGCAGCGTCACCGTACGGAAGGCATGGAAGGGACTCGCGCCGAGGCTTGCTGCGGCCCGAACGAGGTTCACGTCGAAGTTCTTCAGCGTGGCGGTAACCGTGATCAGTACGAAGGGCACCGCCAGAACCGCGTGGGCGAGAACGAGGCCTAGGAAGGACGCGACAAGGCCCAGCTTCGCGAAGAAGAAATACATTCCGACGCCGCTGATGACGACGGGCACGATCATCGGCGAGATCACCACCGCCAGGATCATGGACCGCGCCGGAAGTCGGCCGCGCGACATGCCGAGTGCTGCCAGCGTGCCCAGCACCGTGGACACCAGAGTCGCGCCGGCGCCAATGATCAGGCTGTTGAGGAGTGCCGACATCCAGGGCTGCGGCTGCAGGATCTTCTCATACCATTGCAGGGAAAAGCCCGGCAGCGGATAGGATAGGAAGTTTGCCGAGCTGAAGGAGATCGGGATGACCACGATCGTCGGCCCGATGAGGAAGATCATCGCGAGGCAGCAGAAGGCTATCTGTACGCGTCTCAAGGCAACAGGCATCTCTCACTCCATTCCAACGATGCGGCCGATGCCGACGATCCGCCCGACAATCCCGTAGAGCGCGAGGATACAGGTCAAAAGCAGGACGCCGAGCGCGGCGGACATGCCCCAGTTGATCGTCGTGTTGGCATAGAAGGCCACGAAGTAGCTCAGCATCTGGTCCGATGCACCGCCGACGAGAGTGGGCGTGACGTAGTAGCCGGCGGAAATGATGAAGGTGAGAAGGCATCCCGCGCCGACACCCGGCAGCGTGAGCGGCAAATAGACCCGAAGAAACGTCGTGACGGGTCCGGCACCGAGCGAAGCGGAGGCTTTGACATAAGACGGCGAGATGCCTTTCATGACGCTGACCAGCGGCAGCACCATGAATGGCAGTAGGATATGCACCATCGCGATGTAGAGGCCGGTACGGTTAAATACGAGCTCGAGCGGCGCGTTCGTGATGTTCAGCGCCTGAAGCAGGCGGTTCACCACACCTTCCTTCTGCAGGATGACGATCCAGGCACTCGTCCGCACCAGGAGCGACGTCCAGAACGGCAAGAGCACGCAGGCCAGCATGATCGCCGAGAGTCGACCACCGATGGCAACGATTGCGTTGGCAATCGGATAGGCGACGAAGAGGCAGATCAGCGTGACCAACGCACTGATCGTCAAAGTCCGCATAAGCGTTGAGAGGAACAGCCGCTCCTCCGGCGGCGCCATCTGCACGCCGCCGTTCTCCCCGGGGCGCAGGTCGACGGCCGAGAGCAGGTAGAAGGCCGTCAGCGGTGTGCCGTTGCGCTGGATGACCCGCCAATAGGCAGGGTTGCCCCAGTTCCCGTCGATGGCGAGCAACTGTGTCCTGGCGGGTTGCTCCGGCGCTTTGCGGACCGTTCGGACCGTTTTTGCGAGAAGGCTCCGGAACCCGGTGATCTCGTAGTTCAGTCGGCGACCCGCCTCCGCCATGGTCTTGGGATCGGCACTCGCGCGGATGTCAGCAGCCACAGCGTCGAAGGCCGCATCGGGCGGCGTGCCCATCCCGTCCCAATCCTCCAGCGAGGCGAGCGTCATTGGAAAGGCATTGCGGACCTCGGGATTGTTGATGGCATGGAACAGCATCGTGCCGAGCGGTAGCACGAAGGCGAAGACGATGAAGACGACGAGAGGACCGATCAGAACAAGGCTGCCGATCGTCTGCCGCCGTCTGTCGGCGCGAAAGCCGGTAGCAAGGGCGGACACCCGCCCAGGCCGGCCGTCGGCCGCGCCAATGCGCGGCCCCGGGAAAACAACCGACGTCATTGCGCGCGCCATGTCGCAAATCTCGCCTCGAGCGCCTCGCCGTGGTCGGCCCAGAATTCGGTGTTGAGCGCTACCGCCGTGGCCATGTTCGCCTCGGTCGTGGGAAGATTCTTCGCGATTTCCGGCTTGACGCCGCGAATGGCTGCAAGATTGGTGACTCCATATGCGATGTGCTGCGGGAAGGCTGCCTGGGCACGCTCGGTCGAGGCGAAGGCGACGAACTTCTCCGCGTTCTCCCGATTGGGCGAGCCCTTCACGATCCCCCAGTAGTCGATGCCGAAGACCTGACCGTCCCAGATGAGGGCGAAGTCCTTGCCGGAGGCATTGGCCGCGGCGACACGGCCGTTAAAGGTCGCCGTGGCGACGACGTCACCGGCGGCAAGGCGTTCGACGGATTCCGCACCCGTCGTCCACCAGAGGATCGACGACTTGATCTCGTCGAGCTTGGCGAAAGCGCGGTCCTGGCCCTCATCCGTGGCAAGCACCTCATAGACCTTGTCCTTGGCAACACCGTCCGCGAGCAGTGCGATTTCGAGCGTCATCTTCGCCGTTTGGCGGAACCCGCGCTTGCCGGGCCATTTCTCGACATTCCACAGGTCTGCCCAGTTCTTCGGCCCATCCGCCAGTTTCACCTTGTCGTAGCTCGGTACCATGGACCAGACGAAGGCGCCGACGCCGCAATCGCTATAGGCTTCGGGAATGAAGTCCTCCCGCTTGCCGATCCTGCTCCAGTCAAGTTCCTCGAAAAGGCCCTCGGCGCAACCGGATAGAAGCGTGTTCTGCTCCACCTGCATGACGTCCCAGGAGACGCTGCCGCTGTCGACCATGGCACGCACCTTGGCCATCTGCCCGGAATAGGAATCTTCCGTAAGCACCACGCCGGACGACGTCGCGAAGGGCTCGAAGAAGGCCTTGCGCTCGGCATCCTGCAGTACGCCGCCGGCACCGACGACAGTCAACTTGCCGGCATCGGCGAAAGCGGCGGGAGCCCCCGCCAGGGCGACGAGCAAGCCCAGCCCGCCGAAAAACCCACGATAGCTCATGACATCCTCCCTTATTGTGCAACCCATCGGTTGAAGCGCTGCTGAAGTTCCTCTTCGTGATCCACCCAGAACGGCGTGCTGACGGCAAGCGCACCCGCCATGTTCTCCTCGGCCGTCGGAAGCTGCGGCTTGATGTCGGCGCAGATGCTGTCCATCGCCTTGGCATTGGTCACGCCGTAGACCATCTTCTCGGCAAAGGCCTTCTGCGGGTCGGGGCTGGTCATGAAGTTGACGATGCGGAACGCCTGATCCCTGTTTCCGCCCTTCGGAATGGCCCAGAAGTCCATTGCATAGAGCTGGTTGGTCCAGGACATCTTGAAATGCCGTCCCTGCTGGTTTGCGGCGATGACGCGCCCGTTATAGGCGGAGGTCATCGTCACCTCGCCGGAGGCCAGCCATTCCATCGGCTGAGCGCCGCTCTCCCACCACTGGATGCTCGACTTGATCTCGTCGAGCTTGGCAAAGGCGCGGTCCTGTCCTTCCTTGGTCGCAAGGATTCCGTAAAGCTCCTCGGGCTTTGCGCCGTCGGCGAGCAGGGCAACTTCAAGCGTCATACGCGCCTGCTTGCGCAACCCGCGCTTTCCCGGCCATTTCTCAAGGTTCCAGAAATCCGCCCAGGACGTGACGCCGCTCGTCTTGTCGCCGTCATAGGCGAGGATCTTCGACCAGACGAAGGCGCCGACGCCGCAATCGGACTTGGCCGGCTCGATGATCTCGGCGCTGTTCGGCAGACTGGCCCAATCGAATGGCTCCAGCAGACCCTGGTCGCAGGCGAGGATCATCTCGTTCTCGTCCATCTGAACGACATCCCAGGTGGTCGTGCCCGTCTCGACCATGGCCTTCACCTTGGCGATGCCGCCCGTATAGGATTCCTCCAGTAGCGGCGCGCCGGCTTTCTCCTGAAAAGGCTTGAAGAGCGTTTCGCGCATCGCTTCCTGTGTCGCGCCGCCGAAGCCGACGACGGTCAGGTCGCGTGACAGCGCTGGAGACGCGACGACGAGTGTGGCACTCGTCATCATCGCAAAAAACCGAGTTCTCATGGGTTCCCCTTTTATCTTTGAGAGCAGGTTTGAAAGATCAGGCCGCGGCGGAACGCGCGAGGCCGGCCATGGTCGTGTCGATGAGTTCGAGCGTGTCGTCTATGACGGCGCGATCGTGACTCAGCGAGAGGTAAAGGCGTTTGAGCTGAAGCGGCTGGAAGACCTGCCGGCCGGCGATCAGCGCCCGCCGGAAGCGCATGTCGAGATTGTTGTCGTTGCGCAGGAGGTCCGTGTATTGGCGGAACTCGCCGTCAAAGAAGTAGACGAGCCAGACCGAGCCGAAACCGGCGGCCTGCGCCTTCAGGCCGTGCCGCGCTATGATGCCGTCTATCTCGCCGCGGAGATAGGCGCCAAGCTCGAACAGCCGCTCGTAGACGCCCGGTCTCGCTAGCTCCTCAATCGTCGCTTTTACGGCCGCCATCGAGGACGGCGTGCCGTTGAACGTGCCACCCATGAAGACGGCGCCCTCGCCCGTGCGGCCCACCCGCTCCATGATGTCGCGCCGGCCAGCAACAATGCCGATCGGATAGCCGCTCGTTGCGGCCTTGCCGAAGGTCGAAAGGTCGGGCGTGACGCCGACGATCGACTGGTAGCCGCCAAGCGCGTGCCGGAAACCGGTGATCACCTCGTCGAAGATGAGGACAACACCGTGCTCGGCGGTGATCCGGCGCAGGTCGGAAAGGAACTGCCTCTCGGCGATGACCGCGCCCATATTGTGCGCGATAGGCTCGACGATGATCGCCGCGACCTCGCCGGGGTTTTTACGGATGTAGTCCTCGACGGCACCGGCATCGTTATAGGGCAGGATGGCGGTGTGGCGGGCGGCATCAAACAGCATGCCGTCGGACATTGGGTCGTAGGAGCCGATCATCTGGCGGCTCGACTGGCCGTTCATGGCGACATAATCGTGCCAGCCATGGTAGCCGCCCTGGAACTTGATGATCTGCTTGCGCCCCGTATAGGCGCGGGCGAGACGCAGGGCATGGTAGGTTGCCTCCGAGCCGCTGCTGCAAAATGCCACCTGATCGGCGCAGGGGATCACGTTCACGAGGAGTTCGGCCACCTCGACCTCCAGCTCCAGCACGCCGGCACCGATCAGGTCGAGGTTTTCGGCCGTCTCGGCAATCGCGGCAGCGACGGCGGGCGGTCGATGGCCGAGCACATTGGCACCGAAGGCGCAGTGATAGTCGGTGTAGCGGTTGCCATCGGCATCGTAGAGATAGGCTCCCTCGGCCCTGGCGAAGGCGATCGGCGCGCCGAGGCGCCGGCTAGGACTCAACAGGCCGCCGGGTATGACGGCTTCCGCGCGCGCGGCGATCGTTTCGTTGTTCGACATCGGCATTCTCCTTACGCAATGCTCTCGAGCGCCACGGCCCGGATGCCGTCGCCGTCCAGGCGGTAGTGCCTGTAGAGATGGGTGGGGGGTGCGATCAGGCTGTATTCGTCGCGGATGCCGTGCCGGACGAGGCGGGCGCCCCTGCCCTTTTCGGCCAACACTTCGGCGACGGCCGCGCCGAGCCCGCCGAGGATGTTGTGCTCCTCGACCGTCAGGATGACTTTCGAACGGGCGGAGGCCTCGAGGATCGCATCCTCGTCGAGCGGCTTGATCGAATGCATGTCGATTAGCCCGACGGAATGGCCTGCGGCATTCAGC
The DNA here is from genome assembly GCF_001429285.1 of Ensifer sp. Root278. Taxonomy (GTDB): domain Bacteria; phylum Pseudomonadota; class Alphaproteobacteria; order Rhizobiales; family Rhizobiaceae; genus Ensifer. Next base: position 158,405 of record NZ_LMJJ01000003.1, on the reverse strand, counting down.
TCCTCCATCGCGCGCTTGGCGCCATGCACGGGATAGCCCGCTGCTATGATCGTGATGTCTTTGCCGATGCCGTGTACGATCGCCCTGCCGAGTTCGAATGCGACGCCGTTCTCGTAGACGACCGGATCGTGCCCGCGGTGGATGCGGAAATAGATGGGGAGCGGATAGTCGACGGTCGCCCTGAGGGCTGCATCGAGCGCCGGCCCATCCGCCGTCGACACGACGGCGAGGTTGGCAATGCTGCGCATGATGGCAATGTCTTCGGTCGCATGATGGGACGTCCCGTAGAAGCCTAGCGAAATGCCGGTGTGATGCCCGATCAGGCGAACCGGTTGCTTGCAATAGGCGACATCCATGCGGATTTGCTCGCAGCACAAAAGCGCGAGGAACGAGGCGAAGGTCGCCACATAGGGAATGACGCCGGTCGTCGCCATACCGGCGGCAGCCGAGACCATGTTCTGCTCGGAAATGCCGAACTGCACGAAACGCTCGGGATAGCGCTGGGCGAAACCGGAAAGACCGTTCGAATATTGCAGGTCGGCCGTGCCCGCCATGACGGGATGGCCGGCGTCGGCAAGGGCGATGAGCGCATTCGACAGCGTGGGGAGCGAGGGCGCGCGGCGGTTGATCTCGCGGTACTGCCACGAGTCCTTGGAAAGCAGTTGGGTCATTGGGAAATTACCGTGTTCATGATCGTTTCGCGGGCCTTGGCCTCATCTTCCGCACCGAGATAGCCGAGATGCCAACCGGGTTCGGTTTCCATGTAGTCGATGCCCTTGCCCTTCACGGTGCGGGCGATGATGCAGCACGGCTTTGTGCGAGCACGGTCGGCCTTCACGGCGCGCAGCAGCGTCGTCAGCGCCTCAAGGTCATGGCCGTCGACGGTGTGAACCTCCCAGCCGAAGGCGCGCCATTTCTCATCAAGCGGTTCTATCGCCATGACGTCGTCGACCTTGCCGTCGAGCTGGTAGCCGTTGCGATCGACGATGGCGATCAGGTTGGAGAGATTGTGCGAGGCGGCGGACAAGGCGGCTTCCCAGACCTGGCCCTCCTGCATTTCCCCGTCGCCGAGGAGGACGAAGGCATTGAAATCACGCTGCTGGAAGCGCGCGCCAAGCAGCATGCCGACGCCGTTCGACAGGGCATGACCGATAGACCCGGAGCTGAAATCGACGCCGGGGACCTTCGTCATATCAGGGTGATCGCCGAGGGGGCTGCCGAGCCGCGTGTAGCTTTCAAGCCATGCGGGATCGAAGAAGCCGAGATCGGCGAGAATGGGGAAAAGCCCAACGGCCGCATGGCCCTTGCCCATCAGGAAGCGGTCCCGGTCGGTCCAGGCCGGCTCGCCCTTTCGAAGCCGCATCACATCGTAATAGAGCGCCGCAAAGATCTCAGCACAGGAGAAGACCGAGGTGTAGTGGCCCACTTTGGCGATCGAGATCAACCGAAGCGTCTCGAGCCTGATGAAGCGCGCGCGCTCATGAAGGAAGGCAAGCTGTTCGTCGGACAATAGTTCATGGCTGCGCGCCACCAAAAGGTGGCCGCCTGGTGTCTGTCGCACTGACAAGGAATTGCTCCCGCTGTTTCTAACTTATAAGTTATAAGATATAGGAAAGCGGCAACTATGCAACAGGTTTTTGATCCCCATTTCGATGGAGACCTGCCTTTCGCGGACTGCGGCTTTGAAAAGCTTCGCTGGTTTGGTCACAAAATGAACAGTGCAATCCTGCTTCTCGCCCAGTCTCGCTGGCCGAAAGCTATAGGCACGTGTTTCAAACGCAAAAAGTCGCCAGGCTCTTGAAGGGACGCGAACCTTCCGCGCAGGCTTTCGCATGCGATAGCTGCTGGCTCTGCGTCCCGCGGAACCTAATCCTTTTGGGCGACTTTTCGCGCGTCCTCCGAGCGTTCTACTATCTTGGCGGGAAATCTGGAGAGGGGCATGCAATATCGCCAAAGGTCGGTGCTGTTCGCAGCGCCTTGGCTAATCATCGGAGCGGCCGCAGTAGTCGCTTCGGGCAGTATAACCGTTGCAGACTTCGAAAAGCCTGAACTGCTGATCGCCGTGCTGTTTATCGGCCTCCTGATCGGCATGGCCATTGAGCAGTTCCTAGCCACGATGAGAAAGCAGGCGTGGCGGGAGAAAAACAGATCACGCTGGGAGGAAAGGCGCAGCCACGAGCGCATTGTAGTGGGACCTTGGCAACAGATGCCAGTTACGGAGCCATCGAAGCCGGTCGACGCCACCGATCAACTGCGTATCGTGATGCGCTCGGATTTCAATATTCAGCCGTTGCTGAATAAGAGCGAGGCCCGGGTGTTTCGGGAACTCGACAGCATCGTAATCGGCTGCAATCCTTCTTGGCAGGTAATGGCTCAGGTTTCACTGGGCGAGATCCTCCGAAGCACCGACCCAGACGCCTACCGTTGCATCAACTCCAAGCGTGTCGATCTGCTGCTCGTAGACAGCAATTGCCAACCGCGGCACGTCATCGAATACCAGGGCGGAGCGCACCATCAAGGCGCCGCGGCCGCGCGTGACGCGGTAAAGAAGGAGGCGCTGCGACGCGCCGGGATCGGGTACTACGAGGTCGTGGCTGGCCAAACGACCCCGTCGGAACTCAGGCGCTTGGTCGAAAAGTTGGTGGACAAGCCGAGTGTCACCTAACGCGCGCTCATCACGAATGCCTGCACGGTCGAGCCACTTCCATTGGAGGAACACATCGCATTGGCTTGATGGAATTGAGGCAGCCCCGAGATGATCTCCGATTTCGAGGCAGTTCGCGACAATCTGTTTCCGGCCAGCCACGGAGCGATCGAGGACTGGAGTGCATTCCCTTGGCACCGTGACCGAGCCAATCAAATTCAGGCACACAAGGCGCATTCGTCGCAAGCCATCGCAATCGACGTGTTCGGCACACTCAAGATGAGCACCGATCGCGACCGCATCCTCGACGTCATAGCCGAGCGTGTGGGAGTGGCACCGGGCGGTCCATGGGCGATAACACTCGAGTGGACGGATAGCGATCGGATGCTAGGAGAACCGAGGCCCACGCAAGTCGACGTGTTTGCCGTCGGCTCGATGGCTGCGCTCGTTATCGAGTGCAAATTCACCGAACCCGGAGGACAATGTAGCCAAACGGCTGTGTCGCGCTCGGGCGAACGACAATGCAACGGAAGCTATGCTGACCAAATCAACCCTGGTAACGGCGTGCGCGCGCATTGCGCTCTTACAGGCAAGGGCACTCGGTACTGGGAATACATCCCTGAGGTTTTTGCGCTCGATCCGGGCGTTGATCATACGCCCTGCCCATTTAAGGGAGACGCCTATCAGTGGATGCGCAACGCAGTGCTGGCGGTAGCGATAGGCAAGCACCGCAACCTTCAAGCAGCAGCTCTCGCAGCCTTTGCCGATCACCCCAGTTTCCCGACGGCGCGGAAGGTAAAGCGAGGCCTGGTGGATCCCAGTCTCGCTGTCCAAGCGGCAATCACGCCGATCTCCTACCAACAGATCATTGCAATCGCTTGTCACCTCGGCCGAGACCATGAACTTTGGAACGGCCTTTCTGCATGGGTCGATCATAAAATCGCAAGGGCGGGGTCGAGAAGGTCGAATATCTAAGAGGTGAAGAATGGATGCTGATATCTGGGATAGAGCCTTCTATGACGACGGCGAGTGGGTTTCCTGGTCCGACGTGGAAGAACAGCTCCGATACCAGGAGTGGCGCGCCAAATATCCCAATGCAATCAGGTCTTTGATCCGGTATTTTCAGGAGCTCTTGTCACTGGCAGAAAGCTACCACCTTGAGACAGGTCGTCATCTCAATGTGTACGGAGACATAGGAGAACTCTTCGGCGCCATCACCTACGGAATAAAGCTGAACAAGAACTACGCGCAGGGTGCCGACGGTCGGCTTGGCAACGATCACGTTGAGATCAAAACGATCACGCCATTCAAATCCAAAGACGAGGTTTTCGTGAAGGTATCAGGAAACTTTAGCAAGCTGCTCGTCGTGAAGATCAACGCGGACTTTGAAGTCTCATCGCGGATGGTCGATCGCTCGAAGCTTCCCAAAACGGCGAAATCTCTCCTGAAGATAAGATGGAGAGACCTGCCTCACGCCTAGTGACGCCTTTGTCAGCAAAGCGGACCAGTCTTGCCTCGCCTTCGAAAAATGCAAAGTGAAAGTTGAAGTCGAAGGTCTCGAGCGGACTCGAACCGCTAGCGACGAGTCCCCCTTCGCCTTCATCATTATTGTTTGAAACAATTCTCCCGATGCCAGCGCAGGAAATGCGGATGTGGCCGTTCAAACGCCCGCGTTGGCACGATCGCGCGCCCAGTCTTGTTGATCAGCCCTTGGATGCTATCTGGATCGTTGGCGTGTCTGGAAACCAGAATGTCGAGGTCATCGGAAAGGCTTATCAGGCCACGGTCGAACATCCAGTGCGCGGTGCCCGAAAGGGCGATGCCATTGGTCAGGATATCGGGTCCATTCACCTCGACGGGCCGAATGTGGGCTGCATCGACTTCGGCGCGTCCTCCGCCATTGATGAGCTTCAAGCCAGTGATTGCGCAGCGTTTGTCGTAGGCCTGAACGACGAGGCGGCGGAACAATCGGTCACGAACAATCCGCGACGATAGCTGCATGACGCGATTGCGCTCCTGCTCGAACACGAACGGCGTTTGAGCGCCTTCACCAAATCCTTCAACGGAGATCCTGGCGTCCAATTCTCCGGTCCGGGGCAACTCTGGCTCTTGTTCATTGAGCCCAATGCCCACAATGCGATTGAAGTCCGCGCTCGAAATAGGCCTTACCGCAGACTGCGCCCTGCCCGATATCCTGCCCTCTTCGTTTAGAACGCCGCGCTCAACCACACCTTCTGTTCCGCTGAAAGGAGCCGGATTGATGAAGTCGAGATAGCTACCCGGTTCGATGAGCGCGAGATACATGCCCGGTGCCTTCGGGTCTGGGATGACCTCGGCCACCTTCGCAACAGCGAAGTAGCCTCGCGTCGCCGCAACCTTGCGTGGCTCATAGTAGATGATCCAATCGCCAAGACAGGCCCGCACCCGTCCAAGATATTGGCTTGGAAACTGGTACTGCTCCGCTGGGCTATCGTCGTAGATCGAATCTGAGCGATGAATGAAGACCCCGAATCCCATGAATTATGCTTAGCACAGCCTGGGCGTTTGCCGATACGACACCACACGTATCTCTGGGTCGAGTTTAGAGTTCGTTACGATCGAGGAACAGCCGGCGCCCTCTTTGGCTGGACTGAAAATCCGTCAGACTTCCGTGAGGCGCTGAACTACCACATGGGCCGGCACGGTGACACGTACTGGCATCTCCACCGCGCAGTCGCCGGCGACCACCCGACCTTCGACAAAAAGACGCTGCTCAGTTGGACGAACGGCATGCGCGTCCCAAGATCGACGGACAGCTTCGAGATCCTCGCCCTCATTGAGCGACGCTACCGGCTCCCTGTCGGATACTTTCAAGACGGCGTGGTTTTCCAAGGCAGCGAAGAAAGCGCAGATCTCCGACAGGGCCCTTTGCAAGGCGATTGAGCAAGTCGCACGCGGACAGGCTGATGATCTCGGTGGCGGCGTGTTCAAGAAGCGGCTCAACGATAACAGGCACCGTTCGATCGTTCTGGCAAAAGCCGGTGAGTACTGGGTGTTCGCCTATCTGTTCGCGAAGGAGGACCGCGCAAACATCGATGACGACGAGCTCTTGGCTTTCCGGAAGCTCGCCGAACTCTATCGGCGCAAGACACAGGCCGAGCTTGATGCCGAAATCGGGATCGGCGCCCTATTGGAGATTTGCAATGGCGACCAAGCGCAAGTTCAAGAGCGATGCCTTTGAGGCGATCCATAGCGCCGTCGATGACATGTATGCGGCAGGCACCATCGACAAGGAAACCATGAAGACCTTCGATGAGACTTGCCTGTCCATCCCCCAGGAGCTGACGCCAAGCGAGATCAAGGCGCTGCGCGAGAACAATCATGTCAGCCAGCCAGTCTTCGCGCGCTACCTGAACACCAGTGAATCGACAGTGCAAAAGTGGGAAACCGCGCGAAGCGGCCGAGTGGCCCAGCATTGAAACTGCTCTCGATCGTCCGGAAACAAACGCCGCGGAAGGGCCATCAGGCTTCCATCCAGCGCCTATATTCCCTCACCTACCCGGCCGCGCCAGCGACCGGGCAATATCGATGATGTCGTCGCGTGACGCGGTCGGGTCTTCCTTATTCCAGGCAACCCCAAGCCCGATCTTGAGATCGACGCCGCGCACGGGCCGAAGTTCGAAGTTGCGGTTCGGCAGATCCTTCGTCCATTCCGGGGCAAAGCCGATGCCGAGGCCGGCCGAAACCAGCGACACCAGCGAGAACGTGTCGTCGCAGCTATAGGCGATGTTGCCAGTCAGACCATGGGTCTCGAACATCTCGGAGAAATAGCGCTCGCTGTAGGAGAGGTTCTGACGGGAAAAGGCGATGATCCTCTCGGAGCGTAGATCCTCGATGTCGATCTCGCTTCGGAGCGCCAGCGGGCTCGTCTTTTCGACCGCCAGCAGATAGCGCTCATGCGCGATCGAGAAGAAGCGCAGGGATCCGATGTTCTCGACCGGGCGAATGAAGCCGAGATTGATCTGGCCGTTCTCGATGGAACGGATGATGTCGCTGGTCGAACCGCTTGTCACATGCAGCGCCACATCCGGAAACTTCCGGCCGATGCGGGCGAGAAACGCCGGCAGCACGCCTATGGTCGCCGGATAGACTGTTCCGATCTTGATCGTCCGTGCCGCCTTCCCTGCCACCGAGCGCGCCACGTCCATCGAAAGCCCGACATCCCCTATGATCCGGACGGCCCGATCGTAGAACACCTCCCCTGCCCGCGTCAGCTCGACCCGCCGTGTCGACCGCTCGAGCAGCCGCACGCCCAACTCCTTCTCAAGCGCCTGAATGTGCGCACTCAACGCCGGCTGGGCAATGCACATCCGCGCCGCTGCCCGATTGAAGTGCAGCTCTTCGGCGACAGCAACGAAATATGAGAGTTGGCGCAGTTCCATCGATATCGCCTTATTGGAGTGAAGATGGATGCCGGAACGCTTCCGAATGCGCGGAAGCGTTCCGGCATATTTGAGCGCATAATTAGGGACCTACAGTCCGTCGATTGTCAAGCCGCCAATATCGCATGGTGCGCTATGCACATAAGGCAAACCATTGGATGGAACCTGCGCAGGTTGCGTGTCGCCAAGGGGCTGTCCCAGGAGAAGCTTGCACTAGAGGCAAGCATTGATCGCTCGTATGTCGGGCGCATCGAACGCGGTCTGGAGAACGTCACGATCTCTGCCTTGGAAGCTTTGGCGAATGTCCTTGAGGCTAAAGTGGTCGAACTATTCGCTGACGTGGAGCCAAATTCGTCGCGTCCACCGCCTATGCGCTCGGGTCGCAAGCCTAAAAGCTGATTGCCACCTCGACGGGAGTTCCCGTCGATACATTATGCGATCTTCTTGGCCCAAAAGGTGAACGTCACAGCAACAAGCCGTGCAGGGCTCGTGGAAGCACGATTCCGTCCGCCCCTAAGGCGACGTCCACGCTTAAGTTCTGTGAACGGCATTGCGCCCTCCAGTCGGTCGTCCAGCCCTCTTTGCGCATTTCCCGGAGGCCGTCATAGGCACAACTATCCTGGCGCGATACCATCCGCGAGGCTATCATCGGGGGGCGAATGTCAGACCGGCTGAGAATAACCGTAAATGGCGATTACCTGATGATTGCCTTAGGTCGCGTTGCATATGTCTTCGCGGGCCCGCAGCGCCTGCGCCCCGGCTCAGCTTGCCGATAGACCATTCTAAGCGGAAGTAGGAGACGTGTTGCCCACCTCATTCACGACAGGCCAGGGTCGACCAGAGGAGATGTCCGGATGGCGGGGACCAGAATCAAACCCACCTTCCTCATCACGCTCGGCATCAATCTGCACCAGATAGTCGGCAGCGAATTTGGCCGTTTCGGGATCAGAAGACCGGGTCAGACCGTGCAGTCCTTTACGGAGTTCGGACAAATCGCGTGGAATAAGAGAGTATGACGACGAACCGCTGCCTGTGGGCTGGTGGAAATACAGAATTTTGGAGTGCGTATTCCAGCCAAATTGACCGATGACACGGCGTCCGGTCTTGTCTTGTGCAAGCTTCAGGACGGTGGCGTGATCTGCTCCAGCGAGAAGGATGCCCGCGAGCAGCGCCTTCTGTCGCTCATCTGTTGCCGCGTCATACCGCGCTGGTAAGCTCTCCCGCGCCTCTGACGAGAGCGTCAAAAACAGTTCGTCGGGGTAGTCGAAGCGTGTAACGCGCTCGATCGGCTTGTTACCGTATTTTCCGGCCGCGATTTCCAGTAGGAAGTCCAGCGTTGCCTGTCCCGGATTCTTGAGCGCAAGAAACAGCTCGTACCGGTCGGTCAACTCCGGGTATCGGGTTACGAGCCCGCGCAAAAGTTCGACGCGAAGACCATCCTCCAGATGGCGCACACTGTTCAAGAGATCCCGGACACGCCATTTGCCGAACTCGAACTTTGCGGCCATCGCCTCGAGTCCGTCGAACAACGCGAACGGCTGATCCGAGACCGGTAGCAGCTCCAGCCAGTCGAACAACGTGCTTAGGTCATTGTCCTGTATCCATTTGTGATCACCGTGCTCGGCCATCGTATCCGACAGCCCCTTCATGATGATGCCGGCGGGCACGACAAGACCACCTACCGTCATGCGTTGCGCAAGTTCGAGCCGCAGCCGGTGTGGTAACTCAGGTTGCAAGATGTCGATCAGGAATGCCGTGCGGTCGCCATGCGGGAGCAGCACGGCGCAGCCGGCAAATCGCGCCGCACGTCCAAGTTCATTCAGCGACCCGCCTTTACGCAAGGTCTCTGCGGCCTTGAAAAGCAGATCCGCTGTGTCGCAGCTCTGGGCGCGGTTCCTTGACCGATTTGCGGCGGCACGAGCGAAGTCGGGCCATTGGCTGAACTTGCGATCATTGTCGTCAGGCACTGGTTCGTTTCGCTGCTGCCAAATGACTTGGAGACCGACAGCCGCTTCCGGACCGAAGTCCTGGTCGAGAAGATAACGCTTCAGAACCGCTTCGGCCTCGTCGTTGCCGATAGTTGTCAGCGTGATACGGTACTCGTGAACGTGAGACCATCGCATCTCGTTTAGGGCTTTCTCGTTGGACCTGTTGGCCGCATATGCCGCCCTTGCCGCGGCAAGACCCGCGAGGTCCGCTTCGACCATCCTGTCCAATATGGGCACCTGACCAGCATCAGGGACGCGGCGCATCGCCCACGTGAGTTGGGCCATGTGATGCCGTGAAGCCGACTTACCGATGAGCTGCTGCCCCCATCCTTCTATGAGTTTGACGGCAGTTGGTCTGGTGGCAGGGGGCATCTGCAAGTGCTCGATATCGCCGCCGGGTCCGTGCCGGCTGAGAATATCGGCGAGGTCGTGAATCTCATCCGGAGTTAGCCCCTCTGCGAACTCCTGCAAGACATCGATCAGCACGCTTGCGCGCGTGCTTTCCAGCTTGTCTGCAAGCTTTCGGGAGGGTCCGTAGGCCGCCTCTGTCCGCTCGCCGTCCGCTCGGAACTTGCGTCTGGCATCAAGGTAACGCACGACCAGTTCCCGTACGGTACTGTTCCCCGCGAGAAAACACGCCACGCTTGGTCGATCGCTCTTGTCGTCCTGCAGCGTCAGCGTGGCTACGGGGTCGTCGTCGGTGGGCTCGACGCCCTCCAGATACTGCTGCGGCTGATGGGGTACGTCGAGACCATTCTCCACTCGCCACTTGAGCGCGACGGCGACCTGGCGCGGAAATCGCGTCCAGGCGTCGCGCACGATATGAATACCGCGGTCCTTGAACGAGAACGCGGGGTCTCTCAGCTCGCGCTCAAGCGCCACCGCTACTTCTTCGTCCGGAAGAGCGTCGAAGGCCCTTGCCAAACGTGTCTCTGGAGATGCGTCAGCTGTTACTAAGGCTTTACGCCTTTCCATCAGATCGGCCAGTAGCGCGGGATCGCGAACCCCGTCGAAGTGGCCCCTTTGCGCGACTGCCTGCACCAACTCCTCACCAGAGGCTTTTAGAAGCTCCTCCATTTGCCGCGTGGCGATACGGAAAGAGAGGCCTTCAAAGATGCGAAGCCGGATTTCCAGACTGTGTTCATTCAGCGCCAACGCGAGGACCGCATCGAGGGCGTCCCGATCGCCATGAAACGCCAACTCGGCGGCTAATGTCTCGCGTGCCTGATCTGGCAAACCCGCGAAGTCCCGTGCGAGATGATCTCCGAGGACGGACGGATTGAACCGACGCACGATCCTCATCGCGCTCATCTGGCTCTGACCGTTGTCGCAGGAAACGAAAGGCCAGACGATATCGGCAAACTCGGGCCTCTTGGTCTCGATCATGAAGCCCACAGCGCGGTCTAACTTGCCTTGCCTATGCCAAGCGCTCGCGAACCTTACGACTCTGTCTCCACTGATCTCCCAGACAATCGGCCCAGATCGCGCGACAACCTGCGCGGCGAAGATCGGGTCGATACCCAGCAGTACGTCCACGACCTTGGCGACAACCTTGGCGCCCGCCACGTCTTTTCGCGACATACGCTCGCAGGCAAACAGGACCACTTCGGTCCAGCTGCGATCGTTGAGCGCAACAATTGCAAGCGGATGCTCGAGGCTGAGGTCGTCCCCTGCCACGATGAGCCCCGCCTCGAGGTCGAACGATGCGAACCATTCCTGCAGCTGCTGGTGCTGGAAGGCGTAGAGCTGGCTGTCCTGCCTGACCAGCAAGTGACTTGCCACGAGGATGTCGAGGACGTGAGGTGGGTTTGGTGCGGCGGAGATCTGCCCCTCAGACACGAGCTTTTCGCCTGCGCCCGATATGGCCGAACGCATTTCACGATCAGGAATGGTCGGCGTACCGGACAGCTGGGCGGCCGCCGCGATGACCGTCAGGTAGGTTTGTTGGGCGTCATGCAACTCCCGGTGAAAAAGCTCTTTGTTGGCGGGAACGGCTTCATGGGCCTCGACCATGCGGCGAAGCACTTCTTCCTTCGTCTCTGGCAGTTTCCCCGAAGTGGTCGCCTCCAGTAAGGCACGCAGGTACAGGGGATTGGTGACCAGGTCCCGCAGGCCCACGGTGCGCCAGGCGCCATCGAGCACGCTGACGCCGTCCTGCCCCCTCATACCCTCCGCGATTTCGCGTTGCTGGTCGTCCGAGAGGGGAAGGATGGAGATGCGGCGCCCCGCGAGGGGAACGTCCAGCACGGTCCTGCGACTGCTCATCACGAGCTTCAGCAACGGAAACTGTGTTTCGAGCTCCTCCATCTCCTTAATGAGACGGCGGCGTGCCGCCTCGGGAACTTCGTTCCACCCGTCCAGGAACAGGGCAAGCTCGCCGTGGTCGGCCAAGAACTTGAGGTGCGCGCTGGAGAGCACCTCGTAGCTTCTGCGGCGGGATGCCCAGTCGAACAGGTCCCTGGCCGACTCGGCCCATGCGCCAAGTGGCACGAAAACCGGCACGGGACCGGCCTCAATCATCTTGCGGGCGATCTGGATAAGGGTCGTAGTCTTGCCCGTGCCCGGCGCCGACAGCAGGACGATATGCTGCGCAGAAGCGAGAACCTGAGGGAAATGCGCTTGGTCAAGATTGCGGACGTCCTTAACGCCCTCGGCCGTGAGTTCGAGCTCCACGGAATGCCTGGGCCAGCTCCGCCGCCGCTCGTAGGTTTCGATATCCGCCAGCGACGCCACGCGCACCTCCGTTTTGATAGTCGCAAGATCGGCATTCGCCGGCAGACCGAGCCGTGAAATGTAAGGCGCCAATTGCTGGATAAGTTCGTCCGACAGCTGGGCGATGGTCGCTGGGCCCTTGCCGCTGGCAAGTTGCTGGAACGCGCGTTCTTCGGCCTCCTGCTTCCACTTCTCCAGCCTCTCGACCGTGAACTCCTCCGGGTTGTGGTCGATGAGGTGGGCATGGTCGGCGCACAGCCAGATTCCGTTATCTGCACTCGCGCGTTCCATCGCCGTCTGACTGGAATCGTATCGGGGACCGCCGGGTGACGCGGCTTTGATGTGGGCGGCTACGCCGATGGTGTTCGAACCTTCTTCGCCTTTGCGTGGTCCGATGGTCAGCCGCTGGCACTGCGGGTTGGAACACAGGTAGCCGACGCGCTGGGCGAGCTGGATTTTGACAGTGGGCTTGAAGTCGTCTCGACGGCGTGCCGCGACAGCAGGCTTGGTGCCGTCAATCGGCGCAGGGGTTTCGGGCGTCATAGGCGTGTCTGGCATGTGACGACGATACTGGAAAAGCCGTCGACGCGAAATGTTCGGCACAATAAACCAACGCGAACTCTCCACTCGACGACCGGAAGCCGGCAGCACGGATGTCTCCTATCCCTCGCCTTGACTGTAATCGAACCAGTGATCCCTTTGTCTTCAAAGCCCAGCGGCCGGGAAACCCTACCCTGCCACCAAATGGCGTTCGTAGGCCATCGTGGCCGCCGCGAGGTCAGACAAAGCCGTCCCCACGGCCTTGTAGAGTGTAATCTCCCCCGCTGAAGTGCGCCGAACATCTGACCGCCGGCACATTTCTGCAAGGGTTGCGCGAACTGCGGCCTCTGTGCAAACGCCGCTTTGGATTGGCTGAACCAAATCGCCGCTTTCATGGAGCGCTTCGACAGTGTCTACAAAAAGCGCCGAACGCATTATTGCTTCGTCGTCGGCTTCACGCATTTTCGGTGTGAAGCTCCCGATGAGATCGACGTGCGTTCCGGGCTGTAGCCACGATCCCTTCAGGATCGGTGTTGTTGAGAGGGTCGCGGCGCTAACAATGTCAGCCGCCTCTACGCTGGCCTCCAATTTATCAGCGACATTCGCATTCATTCCTCTGCCGCGAAGATCATCGACGAGGCGCTTCGAATTCGCAGCATCGATGTCCCAAACATCGATGTGTTCGATGGGCCGAACGGCACAGAAAGCATCGGGGATTAGGGAGCCCACCTTTCCGGCTCCGACGACCAGCAGTCGTCTGGAATCCTTCCTAGCCAGGTAGTCAGCGGCAAGCGCAGAGGCGGCCACAGTTCGTCGTGCCGTAATCGTACCCCCATCGAGGGTCGCGAGTTGGCGCCCAGTTTGACCGTCGTAAAGAATGTAGGTTGATGTCAAGCCGGGCATGCCCCGCGACGCATTCCCGGGAAAAACTGTCACTATTTTTACGCCCAGATATCGCGAGATCCTTGCAGCGCTGTGCCAGGCCGGCATTAGCAAGACCGTCGCGTCGGGTTCGCCTTCGTTGAAAATCGTATGGTGATGTCGAACGGGCACCTCGCAACCTTCTGCAAATGCATTGCGCAAAGCGGATATCAAACCGTCGAACGGCAGAAGCTCGCCGGTCATTTGAGCGTCGAGCGAGGTCAATTGTGTCGTCATAAAGGCATTCCGTCTTGCTTGATGCGAAATGAAAAACAAACGGAAGTCGTGGCTGGAGAGTGCTCCCCAGCCAAAACCTCATTATGGTTGAGCGGACCTAGCTCCAGTGGGACAAGCTGCGCTGTCTCAAAGATTGCCGGAACTGTTCGGTCGTATGTGCCAGGACCGGGGTGTCCCCTTGGGTAAAGTCGAGGATAACGCCGTAGTGCCGAACAAGATCGAGTTCGTCGATTGCACCATCGAGAAAAAGCTGGCGCACCACAGACGGCGGAAGCGAAAACTTGTCCTTGCGACTTTGCCGCTGCGCGGCGCGGAGAGCAGACGTCGCTTCGAGGTCTACTGAGAAGTCGCAAACGTCCTTGTCGATGCAGTGAACCACGACACCGTAATCCTTGGCAGCACGCTCGATCGAAACATACTCGTCAATCACGTCCTCCAGGACGTCATTCACGTCTCGGTCCAACGGATCACCGTAGCCGCCGCCGCCGGCAGCTGGGCGGGTGAAATGATCACCACTGCTAAGCGGTTCTCCTGCGAACACACCACCGAGGAAGCGCCGATCCTCCGTTTCAGGGTTCAACCAGACGCCATGGGGTATTGAAGGAAGGCCACCTTCGATGCCCCATGTCACAGAGCGCGAGCGGTCGCAGCAATAGGACATGACGGTGCCACTGCACGCCCCGAGAATTGCACCCTTTTCCAGACCCACGCCCCCGCGATACTTACCGGGGCCGGCGGAGTCGGTTTTCATCTCTAGTTTGGTGACGGTGATGGGCGCCAGCCGCTCCTGCACCTCGCATGACTGCAAAGCCAAGCCCACACCAAATACCGGTGCGGTGGTGTTGGCTCCATCCTTAGTGCATCGCCCACCCCAGCCACCGGCAAGCCAATCGTACCACATGAAACCTTGACGCTCAGACGGATCGCCGCGGCCGTCTCTCCCACCGACCAGAAGGTATTCGAGATTGAAGGAGCAGGCCAATGCACGTTCGGGAAGGACACGGGACCAAAGCTCAAAGATGGCGTTCATTATCTTCTCGAACGCACCGGAGACCGACCCCGCCGTCGCCGCCGGCTCGGGTGCGAACACCACGCTCCCCTCTGGCAGATCCATGTCGATGATCCGATAGAAGCCTGAGTTCAGCGGCACGTCGGGAAAGAAGGTCTTGGTGCCAGCGGCGATCGCAGAGAAGGTGACACCAACGGCCGAGTTAAGGAAGCAGTTGATGTATCCGTGACTGCCCCTGAGGTCGTAGTGGATCCGTCCGTTTTGGATGGTCATCTTCACCTTGATCGGGATCATGCCTTCTTCCAGCGTCGGATCCATGTCGATGTAGTCAACCGTCTCGTACGTGCAATCCTGTATGCGCCGAAGCCTTTCTGACATGACCCTCGCGACATAGGCCTGGCACTCTTCGAATGCTGTGACGACAGTTGCGACGCCGTATTTTTCGACCAACTCGAGAAGGCGGGTCTCCCCAACGCGTGTTGCTTCCATCTGGGCATGGAGGTCGCCCAATCTCTCGTCCGGAAGACGCATGTTCGAGACAATGAGCCTTGCCACGTCATCTCGAAAATTGCCCCGATCGCAGATTTTCAAGGGAGGGATACGCAACCCTTCGCTGAAAAAATCTCGTGCCGTTACGTCGAAGGAGCCTGGGACGCGCCCCCCTACGTCGGCCCAATGGCCGTTGGATTGCAGCATGCCGATCATCGTACCATCGACGAAAACCGGCCGAATGATCCTGACATCCGGGAAGTGCGTCGCACCGAGATAAGGATCGTTGATCATAAAAACGTCGCCAGGGTTGATATCGCCGGCGAAAGCCTCGATCACCGCTTTCGCGGTCCAGTGCAGCGTTCCAACGTGGGACGCAATATCCTGAGTGCCTTGAGCGACCGTGTTGCCTTCAGCGTCGCAAAGACAATTGGAAAAATCGCGGCTGTAGATAACGAACGAGTAGCAGGTTTTGAGAAGCTGCTCCGACATCTGATCGACCAGATTGACGAACGCATTCCTGAGGACCTCAAACGTCACAGGATCGATTTTCGCCTTTTCAAGGTGGTCAGCGTATGCAGTTTGATGGACGAACCGAGCGACGGTCATTTTACACTCCAAGATCGACGATGAGGTTTCCGTGCGCTTCGACGACAGTGCGTGAGCCGGGCACGATAACCACGGTGGAGTCGAATTGTTCGACGATTGCCGGCCCAGCGAAGGCCTGGCCTGCCTTGAAAAGGTGGCGGTCATAGACCGGCGTATCAACGAAGCCGTAGCCTTCGAAGAATACCTGACGCGTGCCCAGGGCCGTAGGTTCGCCTGTACCGACAGGCAGTTGAGGCAGAACAGGTTTGTTGAGAAGCCCCGTCCCTGTCACCCGCAAGCCGAAGAACTCCACCGGACGCTCTTCGTGAGCATAGGCGAATTCACGGCGGTGCTCCGCGTGGAATGCCGCCAGAACCTGCTCCAAGGTGTCATTCTCATTCAACCGAACGTTCAAGGAACGCCACTGGCCAACATAGCGCATGGTCGCGAAGTAGTCGTAGCGACGGTTGCCAGGATCAATGCCTTCGGAATCGAGGAGGGCTGCCACTTGTGTCCGCGCCTGATGAGACAGCCCCAACAGTTCGCGGAAGCCGCTCTCGTCTGCCTTGGCGATCAAGGTGCGTGTGGCGTCGTGCCGTACGTCAACCAGGGCGCAGCCCATTGCCGAAGTGATGCCAGGGTGCGGGGGTATGATGATCTTGGGAATAGCCAGTTCCTGTGCAACCTCACATGCGTGTAGCGGCCCGGCGCCACCAAATGCGACCAGCCCAAATTCTCGCGGATCGTATCCCTTTTGAATGGACAGAACCCGGATCGCATCTGCAATTTTTACATTGGCCAGGCGAAGAACGGCAGCAGCCGTTTCGTGCAGATCCATACCAAGTGCTGAACATAGATGTTCACGGATGGCCGTGGCCGAAGCCGAAGCATCCAGCTTCATCTGGCCGCCGATCAGCACCTGTCCCAAACGACCGAGGATGAGGTTCGCGTCGGTAGTCGTCGGCTTGCTGCCACCGCGGCTGTAGCATGCGGGGCCAGGTACCGCTTTGGCACTCTCGGGGCCGCTGCGCAGCGTTCCTCCTTCATCGATCCAAGCGAGCGATCCGCCGCCCGCGCCGACCGTGACAAGTTCGATCGCGGGAAACCGGATCGGGTAGCCAGGTTCCACCGACCAATCCTGCGTCACACGCAAGTCGCCATCGTACATGATCGAAATATCGGAACTTGTCCCGCCGATATCCAAACCCAAAGCATGCTTCACTCCGCACAGCTGCGACAGATGCCGCATCGCGACAGCACCCCCTGCAAGGCCTGATGCAGCCAATCGAGCTGAGTGATGGGACGCTGCCTCGGCGGTCATGACACCGCCTCCAGAGTGCAGGACGAGGACATTGCCGTCATACCCGCCGTCTCTAAGGCGTGTCGTGAGCTGGCCCATATAGGTGCCGACGACAGGTGCGAGCACTGCGTTCGCGACAGTTGTTGCGGTTCGCGGAAATTCGAACATTTCCGGCAATACATCGGCCGAGATGGTGACAATAGCCTGGGGGAGCTCGGCTCTCAGCACGTCTCGAACTTCATGTTCGTGAACGGAGTTGAGGTACGAGTTGATAAGGCACACCGCGATCGTCGTGATTTCGCGCTTTCGAAGTATGCGGGCAATTTCGATCAACTCCTGACGATCGAGCGGTGTTACGACCTGCCCTTTCGCGTCCACGCGTTCGTCGAGTTCAAATCGATCGCGGCGCTTGATGTAGGGCGCTGGCATGTCCCAGTAAGCATCCCAGAGCTCCGTCTTCGTCGAATCCCTGATTTCCAGTACGTCGCGAAACCCCTTCGTCGTGATCAGAGCCGCTCTGGGAAACTCTCTGGTGATGAGCGCGTTGGTACCGACAGTGGTACCGTGACTGAAGTGCTTGATTTCAGAGAAGGGAACTCCGGAACTGCGAAGACCGTCGATGATCGCCAAGCCGGGGTCGGAGGGCGTCGAAGGGACTTTGTGAACGTTGATTGTTCCATCGTCATCGTTCATGAGAAAAATGTCAGTGAACGTCCCTCCGACGTCCACGGCTACCCTTACAGAACTCATCTTAAATCCTCCCTGTCTGTCTGAATGTGTCGACGACTGCCGCGAAAACGAGAACGGTCCCCAAGACCAGCATCTGTGAGAACGACCCGATGCCGATAAGGTCCATTCCGTTCGTCAGCAGCACGATTGAAACTGCGCCCATTGCTGCACCGAAAGCGGTGCCCTCCCCGCCTCTGAGCGCCACGCCACCCAAGACGGCAGCTGCGATCGACATGAGGGGAAAATTGCCGGCAAGGTTTGGTTCTCCGGACCCAACCCGAGCTGTCAGCAAGAATGCTGCGACGCCTGTCAATAGGCCGGTCAAGGCATAGGTGATGATCAAGGTCCGACGCACCGGGACGCCGGAAATATGCGCTGCTCGGGGGCTCGAGCCGACGGCGTAAATATGCCTGCCAAGCGTCGTTTGCGACAGGAGCACATGCACGGCCGCGCAAACGAGAACAGCAGCAATGGTCGGAACAGGGATGCCCCAGAGGCTTCCGAGCGCAAAGGTGGCGTTGAAGGCTTCGGGGAGGCCGAAGATCGGCATGCCACTGGAGAGCATTAGCGCGACGCCTTGTACAGCCGTCATCGTTCCCAGTGTCACAATCAGTGGCGATACGCGCGTGACGGCCACAAATGTCCCGTTGACGAGGCCGACTAGCAGTCCGACGCTGACCGAACCCAACCCTCCCAGAAGAATGCACCATAGCGGGTCCCCGCCAGTTAGCATCAGGTTGGCCAACACAATGCTCGCCAGAGCGATCGAAGCGCCGACGGAGAGGTCAAACCCCGCGGCTATGATCACCAAAGTCTGCGCAAGCGCAACAATAACGAGATAAGAGGACTGAGTGGCAACATTGACGATGTTCGCGACCGACAAGAATCTCGGTTGTTGAGAGCCGAAGACCGCAAATGAGACCACAAAAAGGAACGGGAGCGCTCCAACTCTCTGGTATAGATTCCCCATCGCATTCATTGATATGTCCTCGCGAGATGTTTAGCAGAGAGGCTTTCAGCCGCTCTTCGCGGAAAGAAAAGTTGCAGCAGAGACGGCTTGTTGGTCGCGTCGGTCTCGACAACATCGGCTGCCATCTTGCCTTCGCACAGAATAAGGATCCGATGGCTCAATCCGATCAGTTCCTCGATGTCGGAGGAAATCAGGAGTATTGCGGCGCCTTCGTCTGCCAACTCCTGGAGTATCTGATAGATCTCGCGCTTGGTCTGCAGATCCACACCTATGGTTGGATCATCCATGATCAACACATCGAATTTGCGCAGCATTCCTCTCGAAAGAACAGCCTTCTGCTGATTTCCGCCCGAAAGTTCGAGGACGTTGGCACCCGGCGACGCTTTAATCTTCAATCGCTGGATCACACTTGCAACCGCGTCCTGCTGCGCGGAACGACGAACCATGCCGGCCCTTGATAACAGGTTCGTCAATGCCTCAATGGCGATGTTCTCAGAGACTGTTCGGGTCGGAAGGATTCCCTCTTCCAAGCGATTGGACGAAAAGTAGATTACCCTGCTTTCCAACATTCGCTGAGGGCTCGGGTCGTCGATGGGCCGCTCGCCCACATGAACCGACCCCCCCGTGACGCGATCAAGCCCGAACAGGGCCCGCCCGAGCTGGGTTGTGCCGGATCCCGAAAGTCCTGCCACCCCCAGGATCTCGCCGCGGTGGAGCGTGAACGAGATGTCCTTCAGTTCCCCCGCGCACAGGCCTCTAACGGACATGCCGGGTTGTTCGGTCGGACAACTCTTCGCGGGGTAGATGTTCTTGTGGTCTTGACCGATCAATTGAGTGATCAGATCGCCCTCCGAATACTGGCCCCTGCTGAAGCTTGTGATAGTCTCCCCATCTCGTAAGACCGAAACGCGATCGGCCTGTTCAATCACCTCTTCCATGCGGTGCGAAATGTAGATGATCCCGCATCCGCGATCTTTGAGACGGCCCAAGGCGCTGAACAGAGTTCGAGTTTCGCTCTCGGTCAGCGACGAGGTGGGCTCGTCAAGAATGAGGATGCAAGCCTCGTCCAGCATCGATTTGGCAATTTCGACCATTTGCTGTGTCGCTCGGTCGACCGTGTCGACCCGACGGTCCAGATCGACATCAACGCCGAGACTGGCGAAAATAGCCCCAGCCTCTTCACGCATTCGGCGCCGGCGCAGCAACCCATGCTGCGCTCTCTCGCGCCCTAGAAAAAGGTTGTCCAGGACAGAAAGTGACGGTGCCAAGCTGAACTCTTGGAAGACCGTCGCGATCCCTTTTTTTCGCGCATCATTCGGCGACTGAATTTGGACGCGCTCGCCATTTACCGCAATCGTGCCAGAATCGGCCCTGTAGGCTCCCGACAGAATCTTTACTAGAGTTGACTTCCCGGCGCCGTTCTCTCCAAATAAGACCAAAGTCTCGCTTGGACTTAGCGACAGGTTCACACCTCGTAGCGCTTGCGTGGCCCCGAAGGACTTGCAGACATCATTGACTTGAAGTCGCATACCGCCGCCTCCCTAGTTCCAGTTGACCTGGAATACGGGCCGATAGTCGTCCGGCGCGAACGTTCCTTTTCGATTGAACGTCCCAACGTTGTCCTTCGTAACGATTGTGATGGTCGAGCCCATACTGGCTGCGATGTCGCGGCCCTCCAAAACGTCGACTGCTGCGTCCACGGCCAATCGCGCAAGCAGCGCAGCCTGGTCAGAAGGAAACATCAGGACTTGTTCGCGCTCGACCAAGTTCATGACGGGAGGCGTTGCTATAAGTGACACAACCTTCGTGTTGGTGTTGCCCAACGTCGCCAACAGGCGGGGCGCCGCCTCCGCGGCTACTGGGTTTCCAACAATATAGTCTACGTCCGGATGTGCCTGCAGTATGTTCTGCAGTAACGTCATTTGAGTATCTTTTCCGGTATCGCCGTACTTGATGTCGACGATCTCGATATTGGACTGGTCTTTGACCGCGCCGACAAAACCCTGCTCCAGATCCTCAGCCCAGCCCGACCCCGCGGGGCCCGGTAGCAACGCAACCTTGGTCGGACGAACACCAGTGAATTCCTTGAAGTACTCACCGGCCTTCTGCGCTAGGATTTTATAGGATATCCCTCGACGGACTCTGACGGCGTCCGTTTCGATTGGGTTGATCATCCCAATCACCGGTGTCCCGCCCTCGACAATTTTCGACACCTTTTGGCTTTGCGCATGTGGACCTACCGCTGCCAACACGATCGCGTCGACCCCCTCGACAACCAGGTTGTCGAGCTGGTTTAGCTGGCCAGTAACATCGGTGTAGCCTTGTGCAGCCACCAGCCGCGCTTGAACTCCAAGGCGTTCAGCCTCGGCCATGGCGCCGTAGGCTGCCGCCAACCAATAAGGATCCTTCAGGTGTGGAATGGCAATGCCGATCCGCCACGGCTGCTTCACCTGCGCCGGCGGCTCGTATTCGCCTTGAGTCGCAGTTCCGTTCGAATTGAAGATTTGAACCTGCAGTGGCTCAGCAGATGCAGCGTAGCTGACCATCGTCAACACACATGCCGATGTTAGAGTTAGAATTCGCATAGACCTTCCTCCCAAGTTGAATGCGAAGTTTCATTGAAGCGGTAAGAGCCTCCTCACCCGACGCATCGACCATGAGCCTTCAGCGATCTCCGGGCGTAATATTGGAAGTCGGCATCAACGACTTTCTTCTTCAGTTCCCAATCGTGCGCCTGGCGAGCCGTGGCCGGATCAACGGGACGCATTTCACCAGCGGCCATCGCCATCAGCTGAAGCTTTGCCGTTTTCTCGAAAATGATCGAAAGGACACACGCTTCCTCCGGGCGGTCCGCAGCGACGAGAAGGCCATGATGGGCCAGAAGGACGGCACGTAGGTCGCCGAGCGCTTCGGAAATGATCTGTCCTTCTTCGTTTCCAAAGGGTACGCCGGGCCATTCAGCCAAAAACGCGCAGTCTTCGTAGAGCGCCGCACTGTCCATATGCGCAACCTCCAGCTTGGTTCCGATCATAGAGAGCGCCGATACGTGCGGCGGATGAGTGTGAATGATGCAGTTCACATCCGGCCGTGTCCGGTAAATCCACGAGTGGAACCGGTTAGCAGGGTTCGGAATCCCCTCTCCTTGCAGCACCTTCAGGGACTCATCGACCAACAGGAGGTTAGAAGCGGTAACTTCATCAAGCCCAATGCCGAGGCGCTGGGTAAAGTATGTCCCACTGGCGGGACCGCGGGCGGTAATCTGCCCAGCGAGGCCGGATGCATGCCCCTCATCAAAGAGAATGCGGCATGCAATCGCTAGCTTCTGCCTCAGCGTCCATTCGTAGTCACCAAATTCCCGAGTGATCAGGCGATCGGACTCGGCCATCACATCATTTTTCGTAGTTTCGAAATTCACGTCCATTTTTGGCCTCGACTAAGGGTCGGTTGTTAAGACGGGACAATTGATGACACCGACCGCACATTTAGTCAACATGTTTCCCATTGGGGTTATAATGCACTCATAAGAAGCTGTTGTTGCCTCTCGGGCACAATCTAGTGTAATGGAAGTTGAATCGCCGAAAACCGTAAGGCCGCTAGATCGATCACCAATCGGCAGCTGTCGGCGTCGATAAAGGGAGTGAGTGCAGAAGTGGAAGCGGTAGCGAACCAAAAATCGGACTTGATGGTGGCAGGCGTCGGCAACCGGATCCGCGGCTGGCGTCGGCAACGCGGTCTGACCTTAGATGCCCTCGCGGAAACTACTGGGATCAGCAAAAGCTATCTTTCGAAGCTTGAATCCGGAAAGAAGGCGCCTTCGATCGCAACAGTGATGAAACTATCAGAGGCGCTCGGGGTTTCGGTCGGGGCGATATTCGGGGAACAGAACCAGGAAACCGATATCCATGTCGTTCGCAGTGATCAGCACGACAAGTTGCTTCATGGGACCGAGATAGGCGCCACCTATATCCCCCTTTCCCAAAGCACCGCGTTTCAGAATTTGGAGTCGTTCCTTTATTTTCCTCCCGACGAGTACGCTGACGACAACAGAGGCGAACACTCCGGCGAGGAAATGATCTATGTGATCGATGGAAACATAGAGGTTCAGTTCAACGACAGGACGGTGGAACTATTCCAAGGCGATTACTTGCAGTTCCACGGATATAATTCGCATCAAATCCGAAAGATCAGTTCGGATGCGAGGCTGTTGATCATAATAAACAG
This sequence comes from Ensifer sp. Root278, assembly GCF_001429285.1. GTDB lineage: Bacteria > Pseudomonadota > Alphaproteobacteria > Rhizobiales > Rhizobiaceae > Ensifer. Next base: position 135,636 of record NZ_LMJJ01000003.1, on the reverse strand, counting down.
GACCTGACGCCAACCGAAAGTCGCGTTCGCGAAGGATTCTCAAACGCTTTTCTCACCTGCCCCGCCGAGCCAGCACTCGGACCGATGTCGAACAGGTGCCACTTGATACATTATGCGATCCTAAACGCACAAAACCGGAACATATGTGGACGGCTACTTCGCGGCCACCGTGAAATCCCTTCCTATAGAATAGGCCTCTCGAAATGCTGTCTTGAGCGGCAGAACTGGACGCCGCAACCCAAGCGCTTTGCCCCGCCCTTGCGTTGGCGACCTGTAGCTCGATCTACGCGTTCAGAACTTGTTTTATGTGTTCGGAGTCTTCGCTGAAGGTTCGGTCCGAATGGAACGTCCAGAGAGGAAATGACCCGCTTGGGAGGCTAGGCCCCAAAAGGCCTTGTCCTTCACTTACGGTCGCGTCCCCACAAGTGGTGTAGCTGGGCGGTAGCGAAGCCGCTCGCGAGCGCGCCCTCGACAGCGCCGTAGCGAGCGAGCGGCGTAGCGGTGGTCATCGAAGTTCCCCGGTAGGGTCGGGTTGCTGACACCAACCTGATTCGAAGGAACCATCGATGACCGACGACATGATGAACCTGCGCGCGCTCGTGGAGAAGACCCCGGATTGCGATCTCCTGCGCGAGATGATCGGCTTCGCCGCCGAGCGCCTGATGGAGCTTGAGGTGGGGGCCGCCACCGGCGCCGCCTTTGGCGAGAAGACCCCGCTGCGGCTGGCCCAGCGCAACGGCTACCGCGAGCGCGACTGGGAGACGCGAGCCGGCACGGTCGAGCTGCGCATTCCGAAGCTTAAGGAAAGGCTCCTACTTCCCCTCGTTCCTGGAGCCGCGGCGCATGGCCGAGAAGGCGCTGACGGCGGTCATCCAGGAAGCCTACGTGCAGGGCATCTCGACCCGCTCGGTCGACGACCTGGTTAAGGCGATGGGCCGGACGAATGCTACGCATTCGCCTTGACATGAGCGGTATTTCGAAGAGCCAGGTCAGCCGTCTGTGCGAGGAGATCGACGGCAAGGTCAAAGCGTTCCTCGAAAGGCCGATCGAAGGCGACTGGCCGTATCTGTGGATCGATGCCACTTACCTGAAGGTCCGCCGCGGCGGTCGCATCGTCTCGGTCGCCGTGATCATCGCCGTCGGCGTCAACTCAGACGGCCGGCGCGAGGTGCTGGGCATGGAGATCGGCACCTCCGAGGCCGAGCCGATCTGGACCGAGTTCCTGCGCAAGCTGACCCGGCGCGGACTGCGCGGCGTCAAGCTCGTCGTCTCCGATGCGCACGAAGGCCTCAAGGCGGCCGTCACCAAGGTTCTCAGCGCGACATGGCAACGTTGCCGGGTTCATTTCATGCGCAATGTGCTGGCGCATGCCGGCAAGAGCGGCCGCCGTGTCGTGTCCGCCTTCATCGCTACCGCCTTCGCCCAGGAGACGTCGCAAGCCGCGAGCACACAATGGCGCGCCGTCGCCGACCAGATCCGGCCGAAGGTGCCCAAGCTCGCCGCCATCATGGATGACGCCGAGCCCGACGTGCTGGCCTACATGACCTTCCCCAGGGAGCATCGCGCCAAGCTGCACTCGACAAATCCGATCGAGCGGCTCAACGGTGAGATCAAGCGGCGCACCGAGGTCGTCGGCATCTTCCCCAATGATGACGCCATTGTCCGTCTTGTCGGCGCGCTCCTGCTCGAACAGAACGATGAATGGGCCGTCCAGCGCGCCAGATACATGACTCTGGAAACCATCAGCCAGATGAGCGATGATCCGCTCATCAGCCTGCCAGCCGTGGCGCGCTGATCATCCCGGTCCATGCCGGAGAGCACGGCGACCAATGCCGTCTGCTACACCACCTCACGGGACGCGATCTCACTTACGCCCATAAATTGCGCTCCCACACGTTTCAATATTGCCATAGCACAATCTACAGTGCATAAATTAGGAAGAGATAAATTTCATAATCAAGTCATTGACGACGGGTCGCCCTATCCGAGGCATGAACCGGACACATGACTACTCGTTCGTCAGAACTCCTGTGACCACTTTGCCGTCTATGTTGACTGAAATCTTGCCGCCCACCCCCGCAGATTCCACCGCTGCACTCGTTTCGACTTGTTTGCAGATTTTCTGAACAAGCTGATCGGCAGCTGGGGCGCCGGGGACATTTAAGAGGGCAAGGATCGAGGTAGCCGTCGGTGCAAAACTGCAAACTCTGCGAGTACCATCGATAACTGCATCCACATCGCTTCCGGATTGATTAGATGTAGCGCATCCTACAAATGCAACCAGAGTACAAACTACTGATATATTTGCATACACACCGCTTCGCATGGAAACACTCCCGTAAAATCATACTAGCATGCTAATAGATGCATAAAATGTCAACAACAATATCCAGGAGAATATATTTATCGAAGCTTCATTATACACTCTGCAGTTATAGTATTTGTATATCTTGCCTAATCTAAGTTGATTTAGGCAAATAAGTTAGCTTGCGTCTTTCATTATAAGTTTTGTTGGACATAATTTCACTCAAACATTTGTCTCATAAAAATTAGATATGGAATTTTCAACTAGAATTGGTTTATGCTACATAAGCTCAATCGAATTAATACATGTTTCGAGAGGGGATCCCATGGTCACTTCGTACAGAACTGGCTTGCATCGGTCAGGTCGATATCTCGCCTGTACTATGGCCGCGCTTGTCGGATTGTTACTGTCGCGAGAAGTAGCTCCAGCGGCGGGTACACTGATCACATTCGAAGACATTCGGAAGATTTCACCCGGAGCAAAGAAGGAATTTATCGAGGCGATTATAGCCGCCGAGCCGGAACTTAAGGATGCTGGCATCATCACCCGTTTGCGTATGGCGCACTTCCTCACTCAGATAATGACTGAGACAGGCGGGCTCAAACGCATTGACGAGAACATGAACTACAGCGCCAAGACTCTCCTACGCGTTTTCAGTCGGAAAACCATCTCGGAGGCGAAAGCACACGAGATTGCTGGCAACCCTCAGGCGATCGCCAACTGGGTCTATGGAGCGCGCCTCGGCAACCTTGGGCGCAACACTGACGACGGATGGAACTATCGCGGCTCGGGTTTCATGCAGTTGACCGGCCGCACGAACTTCCGGATGCGGGGCCGGGACATCGGTCTAGCGTTGGAAGACTCGCCGGAACTGGCTCGAAGAGCGCGGGAAGGTCTGAGTGTCGCAATCGCTTATTGGAAAGCTCGGAATATCAACGTAGCCGCCGACAATAATGATAAGAAGCGAGTCAGAATCCTCGTTAATGGCCCTGCGGCGCACGGATATGAACAGTCAACGATTTTTTTTGACCAAGCCTGGTCGCGTGTTTTCAAGGCGAAGGCGGGAACGGGGTTTGAGGCAGGAGAGGAGCTCGCCAACAATGAGCTCCTTGATGAAGCGGCAGCCTTCGATGAAATCATGACTGAGAGCGGCCTCCTTTCTGATGGGTTTGAAACTGACAGTGACCCAGCAGCGAAGAGAACGGCGGCGTTAAAGTTATTCCAAAATGAGCTTGGACTGCCGGAAACTGGTGAGCTCGACGAGGCTACAAAAGAGGAGTTGCTCGACCCGCGTGAATGGCGCTATGCCGATGAGGGTGGCGCGATGCCATCGCGGCCTGAGGGCGACCTTGACCAGACCGTCGCATTCAAGCTCGAAACACCGGGTAGCGTGGAGTCTGGCGTAGCGGTTGAACCGTCGGAGGGAAACGGCACCACAATCGCAGACCCCAACATGACACAAGAGGACGCCCTGGCGATCGAACAGGCGCGCGGGATTTATCCGGATTACGAGATGGGTCGCATAGGCGCCGATCCAAATCTGTTCGTTCCTTACTCGGTTATCGGCGAGGACACACGCGCTGCAGTGCTGGACACAACTCCCTTCCCGAGCCGGGCCATTGTCCAGATTCTGTTCGAGACAAGGGCACGTGAGCAGCACGTCTGTACGGGCACCCTTGTATCCCCAAACACTGTACTTACTGCGGCCCACTGCATCCACAGTGGAACTAGGATTGGCGAACCTTATAAGAACTTCCGAGTCATTCCCGGCCGCAACCTCGGCGCTGCGCCATTCGGCCGCTGCCTCGGTGTCGGCGCATCGGTATTAGCGGGTTGGACGGCGTCAGCGACAACCGACGAAAGCCGATACTACGACCTTGGTGCGATCAAGCTGAACTGCAGCATTGGGGACACCACCGGCTGGCTCGGCGTTCGTACCATCGGCGATGATGAGGTGATCGAGACTGTCGTGCAAGGCTACGCAGCCGACCGTGCCCCAACTGGACGGCAATGGGTGAGCGAAGACAAATTGAGAACTCTGTGGGAACTCAAGGGCTTCTACCAGAACGACACATTCGGCGGCACGAGTGGAGCGCCGGTGTTCGCTAAGGACTCCAGAGATACGCTGATAGGGGTGCATACCAATGGCGTCCACGGCACTCAGGAACCGTGGAAGTCGAACAACGCCTTCACGCGCATCACTCCGGAGCGGCTGGCGCTTATCCAACAGTGGATCTCCAACTGATCGGGAGGGAAGCCATGAAATCGATCTTTCCAAGTTTGGTTCTCGCCAACGCAGTTGCTTTGAGTTGCATGTCGGGGGCGCACGCCGCTACAGCCGAAGCCACAACGGTGTATATTGAATGCAAGACGGCCACCGGAACGTTAAAAGGGTCCGGCGTAGTTGTAAGCGCTGAAGGACATGTACTGACCGCTCGCCATGTACTTGGCCTAAAGCCCGATGATCCGGTACCCAGCAACATTGAATGCGCCGGTTCAATCGGCGTCGCCGACCCGAAGGCCACGCGGGCGATGATCCCCCAACCGATCGAAGTGTCGGTCGATGCCGCGCTTCTACAATTCCAGGACACGAAAGAGTACGAGTTCATTCGTGTCTGCAAGTTTGAGAACTGGATGATACGACGCAAGATTTTCGTTGCCGGGTTTCCCGGCAAGACGGAGACAGGCGTCCCATCATTCCGCGAGGGAGTCCTGTCGACCACGAAAAGAAACGCAAAGGGCGTGCTTGAGACCGACGGTCAGACTATCGCTGGGATGAGTGGAGGTCCCGCGTTTTCGAACAATCTCAAGGGTCTCGTGGGCATTGTGATTGGCGCACAGTTTTCGTTGCAAGGCACCGTGAACTACTTTGGAATCTTGCCAATCGAACAGCGTTATATCGAAGAATTTCAACTCAAGGTTAGTGATGAGCCTTGTTACCACCGTGAGCGTGAAGTCCGTGACCTCCCGACCTGGAGTACGGGAATGGGGCCTGTTAAGCTTGGCGTTGGGGTTAACGAAGGCACATGCTTTCTCGGTAGGGTCTGGGGGATGTTCAACGATTCCCAAGATGAGGTAGGCGTCGACATTCAGGACGACGAATACGTGCTCAAGGGCGACGACCGTTCCGGCGGCAGCATCGGTGCGTCTGCGCGGTGCATCTGGTATGACTAGGCTCCGCGCTTCCGAAGCCCCTTCTACTCGAGTGGTCAAGGCGGAGCGTTCTGCTGGTTCTCAGAACTCGCGGACCAAGGTGCTTTCCGTATTGCTGTTTTTGGCTGCACCGCTTCTGCCGGTATGGGCACAGGACTTTCCCGATGACGTTGGCGTCTTCAACGAAGAAGGTGTTGCCGATTGGGCAAAGACTGCGTTTTTTCACGTATCGGTGAACGGCAAGCTGGATAAGATTCCGTCGGAGGACGCGACTCGCCAAGGCAAGGCCTTTGCAATAGCTCCCAATCTGCTCGTGACGTCGCAGCACATAGTGGGCGACCCGGGGGAGTGGCTACGCAAGACAAACAAAACGGATCATATCGATCTGGCAGTTGAGCGTGCGGCCCGCCCGCTCGTCCGCCAAGTACAGATCACTAGGGCTGAAGGAACAGGCTCTGACAGTGATTTCGCAAATCCGATGATATTACCAGTGTCACCCTATCCGATCGACACGGCAGCGATCTCCTTTTCAAGCTTACGTTTGAAACGCTACTTCCAGTTGAGCATGTGCGGAATTCAAGAGGGGCAGAACTACACCGCACTTATGACCAATAGTCAAAAGCCCGCCGACCCTCGATCGATCGATAGTCAAGAGCCCGTCCAACTCATAGCCGTCGGCACCGATCCAAAGAACTACGAATCGCTCTACATATTTGACCTCAAGCCCGGCAGCCTCCTGGAGGGAGAGCTCGAAGGGCATGATGGCTCGCCGATCTTTGACAGCGAGGACAATGTCGTGGCCGTCGTTTCCGCGGTCATCGTAATCTCGGGGGGAAAGCACAGAATACTAGCAACGCCGATACAGCCAATTTTTCCCGGCGCTTCGACGCTTGCGGCGCTGGGGCCAGACATCGCGGGACACTTCGACACGAACATGAAATGTTCGCTTTTTGACACAGTAAAGCGCATTAAGAACGAAGTTTCAGCTCATGCCATTTGGACTGTTGAGGTTGAACCGCCTGACGTTGGCGACACTTTTGCCAAGATCCGCCTAAGCTACGAGAACGTAGAGGAAACCCCAAACATTGAGTCAGTAGAAGTCACTTATTATTTTTGGGGCAAAGACCAAGATGGACAAGAAAATATCGAAAAGATTCGCGACTATGACGATCCTCACAAGAACAAGATCGTTTTATACCCAAATCTTGACGACAGCAGACCACGAGAATTCTTAACTGATGAAATTATACGCATCGGAAAACAACTTGTTATGCCTCATGTAAAGACGGCACGGCCTGAGGGATTTATTCAGCACGTCGAACTCAAGATCATTCCCACCCTTTCAAAGCAGAGCGGCGGACGCATCCTCGACAAGAGGCCGATCGTACGAGACTTTCCATGGAGCCTGACCGAGCGCAGGGCTTTGGCTGCGTCAAAATGAAGGACCAGACCATGTTCCATATTTCCACCCGCCATCGGAAAGTGCTCATGGGTTTTCCGCGGCGGGCTTTCCTGGTCCTGACTTTCGTTATTTGGGTCGAGCCACCCGTGTTGGGCCGCGCGGAAGCCGAGGAAGCCACCGTCGCATCTGTTACACCAATCACCAGACAGGTATTGCAGTTGAACCGGCCGGTCGGACGCATTTTCGCCGGCACATCGGAAGCCCTGTTGGCGTTTGACTACGAGCTGAGTGAATTCCAACTGATTGACGCCGCAACCGGCGCGATAGCGGACACGCAAAAAACAGAGGGCGCTCCGCTAAATCTAACAACTTACTACGTCGGTCAAAATAAATGGGAATTTCTATACACTCAGAAAAATGATGATCCTAGCAGGAAACGTTTCTCACTAGGAATCCTTATGTCAAAAAAGCGAAACTATTTTACAAGTATAAATGTGCTTGATAATATACCTGATACTTTTTTATCTCCATCTGCTAAATATATATTCGGAATATCTAAGGGTGGAATGGATATAATTACATGGGACAGATCATTCGTGACCAACAATAGAGTCTATAACATCGGAGGCCTGAGAGACAGAATAGACAAATTTGCAAAACTTTATCCGTATGATTTGATCGTCTTCCGTGATAGCAATTACATGCTAGCCATCACGCCTCACGAACATATGGCATCGTTACTCAACGTTCGGGATGGGTACCCAGAAGATACTGTATACGTCGAAGAACTTTCCGTCGGTGATCCGGCTCACTACTCCAGCTTCTCGCCAGATATGGCCCTTGGTGGAGCAGGAACGGTAGTCATTGCCAATGGCGAAGCCGAAGTCTTGACGGTAATGTCGGTGATACCCGGAAACATTCCACAGATTGACAGGCCACTACAGATCAGCTTGAGGAGCTTGAGTGCACTCACGACTGGCAACCGTAAGGTTCTTGTAGCAGCTAACCATAGCCTTTCTGTGATACTTGTTGGGACCGTCGGAAGCAATGAACTCGCTGTATTTCGCAAGGTCGGCGGGGCGTTGGAAGAACTCAAACCCGTAGAACTCAACTTTCCCATCATTGACATCGCTGTGCTACCCCGGTCGCTGCGCTCGAGCGATAACGAAATTTTTGTATTCTTGGGTGATGACAAGCGTACGTTGCAGATTGAACCCGACATTGCCGCACTCATTGAGCCCCGGCCTATAGAAGCCCATGATCCCGCCGAACAGGCCTTTCCTAGCAACCAAGTCGACCGTGATTCGGTGGCCCGGCTGCAACGGGCGCTAACCACACTAGGGTTTTCGGTGGGTGTTATCGACGGCATGCCCGGTCGAGTAACCACAGCAGCCGTTCGCGCATTCCAGTTCAAAGGTGGCCTCAAAGTCACCGGGGTGCTTGATCAAGAAACGCGGGAGGCGCTCAATAATGCCGTTAGCCAACTGACACCCGCCGACCGCTCCTACGTCTTATCACCATGAGAACAGTCAAAGTGTTTCAGGGCGGAAAACATTTATTGATCGAAACGGGTGACTGAGAACTGCAACATTGACCACTCATGTACCGCCCTAGTCGTGTCGATCTCTACCTCAAGCCAGTAGAACTACCGCGTGGTAAGAAACCGACGGCGAACTATCACCCAAAGAAATTTGCCGGCGGGCCAGGTTCGGAATTAACTCCAGCATAACCCTGGGAGGAGTTACCGATGAGAGCATATAGTGTAATTCGCGGAATAATAGGGCTTATCTGTGGCGCGATTCTCGCCCAAACTTCCGTGCGCGCACAATCTGAAGAAGACCTTAGGTCGATAACCAGGATTGAAGTTGTCAATATTGGCACGGGTTCCATTTCTGGTTACGGAACCGGTGTAGCTCTGGGCCGAGACGGAGAGATTTTGACGAGCCGCGACATTGTTGCGGACGCAAATGATACAAAACTGACGTATGCCATCTTCAATGGACTTAGATATCGAGTCCAGCTAAGCCGCTGCCATAGCGGCTCGGTCGACGCGTGCATCATTAAGATCCTAGACGCATCATTTGCAGGTATTGGCGTGGGGCATTTTGCGAAGTTGGGATGCAGGAGACTCAACCTCTTCGAGCCGATACAAGCTGCAGGATTCCCAATTGATCCGTCGGCCGGCCTTTTTCGAGTGAGAGGCGAGGTTCCAACGGATAGAACAGATGCTGGTTCCCTATATCCCACGACAGCTACCGTCGTGCAGGGTATGAGTGGAGGCCCGGTGTTCGACAAGTCTGGTCGAGTTGTTGGTATTGTCAAACTAAACCCGGGCGCGCCTGTAAACGGCGTCGAACGCTTGGTGTTCACACCGCTATTTCGCTTTAAGACCCTTCTGGACGACACCCCATACAGCTGCGACGACAGTTATGACCCCAATGTCCAGGTACAATCTGACGTAGTTAAAGCCCAACTTACTCGAACCTTTACAATCTGCGAAGGAGAATATGAGCGCAGGTGCGCGCCCTACGAGTACGACATTTTCGTGCAATGCTACACGCTCGATAGAAAGGTCGCCGAGATCTGCAAGGACAGGAATAGCGAGCGCGTTTCATTGCGCCCAAGCGAGGGAGGTAACCGGTGCGGATATGGCTGGTATAAGATTAGTTGCTAAACGGCCTCCCTGTGATGTAGCAAACCCGACCACTTCCACCGTGAAATGTGGCCGTTGCTGGAAGCACAAATGCATCGGCGCGATGCACTCGGTCCGACTAAGAGCGATGCTGCGGCCACTCGGCAGAATAGCAGGCACAACAGCTCAGAAGTGCCGCGGGACGATAGCTCTTCTGATTGTCCTGATGCAGGTGACGTCACCTCTTGCACAGGAATCCACACCCGCTTGGCATTCTCCCGATTGGGTGACCGCCAAGGCTAGGGCTGCCTATTTCCACGTTTCTGTCAAAGGAATATTGGCAGATGGGAAGGCAGAGCAACGTGAAGGAAAAGCGTTCGCAGTTGGACCAAACCTGCTCGTCACTTCGCAACACCTAGTCGGAGGGGCCAGCGATTGGGCCCCAGCAACGGGCTTTGCGAAAGAAGTCTCACGAGCACTGCGCGCTGTGCAAAGAAGTATTACTCTTCAGCGTGCCGGGGGGGCGCCAACCAAGATTGAAAATCCAAATGTCCTTGCTGATATCGATCTTACTGGCGATGCCGCCGGTATTTCGATTCATACCCTTACTCTAGACTCCCGTTTTCGCCTAAGCATGTGCGATATAGTAGCAGGGCGCAAATATGCGTCCATCATGACATCGGCCGAAACCCCATCTGATCCAACCTCGATCGAACAAGCCCTTTTGGTCGAACTAAACGCGGTCGGTTATCAACCAGCCAAGTATGGCCCACTCTACGTTTTCGATTTACTGGATAATCCGCGTTTTAATGGTGAACCGGACGGACATGACGGTTCACCTATTCTTGACGAGGACGGCAGCGTTGTCGCTGTTGTTTCGGCAGTCACTGCAGAGGCGGGTGGCAACGGCTACAAAATTCTAGCGACCCCTGTTCAGCCGCAATTTCCGAGCGCAGCCGCTCTTTTGGCCCGCGCGCCAGATGTCACCGCTGGTGCCGACGGTGGGCTTAAATGCTCTCTGTCTGAGACTGTAAAAAGAATCAACGACCAAGTCTCTGCGCACGCGGTTTGGACCCTCCGGGTTGACCGGGAGGCGGATGGTCGCCCCAATGACGAGATCTTCATTCGTTATGAGAGTGTTGCTGACGAACCCAACATCGACACGATCAAAGTCGGCTTCGATTTTTACGGGAAACAGAGAAAGGAAGCGCCAATCCGGAGATTGACGTACCCAGATACAACTATCAACGAAATCGCGCTTACCAGGTCTGAACCATTTTCCAATCGTGAATTCCCGACATCAGAGCTTGTTTTAGAAGGCAAACGCCAAGTCGAGACTTTGCTGAACGAGAAGAAGGAAGGTGGCTACGTCGATTACGTCGAGGTACGGATATACGAGACCCACTTGATCGACGGCCGCACGCTAACGAAAGAAACCGTGTTGGATTTCAAATGGAAGCAGCCCTAAGATGAGCGACAACAACATTTTCCATACTTTCCCTTGCGGAAAGGTTTTTTTTGTTGCTTTGTCGGTATTTTCGATAGCAACGCAAGTATTCTCGCAGGAATACCTAAATGCTCTTGCGTCAACCCGATTCCGCTTGAGCGCTCCAGTGGATCGGATTCTGCCAGGGCCAAATAATGGAGTTTTGGTTATCGACAGAAAGAACACAATTTCATTAGTCGATGTCGAGACGGGTCTTACCCGAGCAAGCACCTCTTTCCCGTCCGCTCCGTTATCACTAACTCCATTTCGCGACAGTCACGGATTTTGGCATCTAGCTGCGCTTTCGCGCGCTTCCGAAGCACCAAGCCGATTTCGCCTCGATACGCTTGATATAAATGAAGGCTTCCACACACAAACGTCTTACGAAGATGCCGCTCCTCTTGGATCCCAGGATCCGAGGGCACGTCCGATTTTTGGCGATAATCTTGGGGGCGCGACCGTTGTCTGGGACCATGCACCTCAAAGCGGGCTTACCTATCGGGTGACAAAACGGAATGGCGTCACGGACATAATCGCGAAGCAATACCCATATGAGCTGCTGAACGTTTCGTCCGATCAGTACATGCTTGCCCTGCATCCGAGCGAAAATGGGGTGTCCCTGTTGAACCTAGAGGGCGGCTATCCAGAAGATCAAGTGTACCTCGAAGGTTTATCCTTTTCGGATCCGGCGCATTTGGCTGTCTTCGTGCCGGACGACGCTTCAGGCGGAACAGGCGAGGTCGTGATTGCGAACAGTGATACACAGCTGCTCACCGTACTTTCAGTTGAGACACACCGCCTACCACGTATTGCTTCACCCATCCAAATAGCGATCAAGGACATGCATGGAGGCGCTTCCGACGATGGCCAACTTTTAGTTGCCGCAGATCGCGATCTCACGGTTATCGCGGTAGGTGTGCGCGGTAGCAATCGATTGAGAGTCTTTCGTCGGATCCGCTCCAGCGGTTCAGACCTCCTTAATGAGCGGAAAATCGGTGGTGGCCTTGAGGAAACTACACCTATCATTCTTGAGCGACCCATCCGCGACATGACCGTAACCAACAGTCAACGTCCGTTAAGCTCGGGAGCTTTCGTTTTTCTGACCTATGATGGGGGTTCGCTAACAGTAGTACCTGACCTAAGTAAGCTTCGAACACGCACAGAATCGGATCGAGAACCTCCTAGGAAGGAAATCTCAAGCAACGGCTCGGCACCTGCCGACATTTCAAGGCTGCAACGGGTTCTTGCGGCGCTTGGTTATTCGGTTGGAGCAGTGGACGGTAATTTCGGACCGACTACTGCGGCGGCAGTTCGCGCATTCCAAATTGACAATAATATCGAGGCCTCGGCCACGATCGATGAAAAGACGGCCGAAGCCTTGAACGTCCGTGTGTCGAGAATCGCGAAACAGGGGGCCGCTCCAGCGTTAGAGATTGAGGCCTATCGTTCGTTCTTATCATCCAAGGTCCCGGGCATGAACGCCGACCGACTTGTCACTTTAGGTGTTTCACACGGGAATCCCGACAGCCCTTGCTTTGGGCAGAACTCGCTGCCACCCCGCGATGTTTGGGAAAATTCAGTGGGTTTCGCCCGCGTACTAAGATATTTGGAGCAAGAGAAAGGTTTCAGGATCAATATCGTATCCGGCTATCGAAGCCTAACCTACGGCCGATGCTCCTCGGGCGGTGATGTCGGCGCAAATCATGTGAAATTTCAAGGTTTCGACATTCGTGTGGCAGACACCAAAGATCTGGATGATGGTGCTCGCCGGCTACTCAAAACTCTTCGAGAGATGCGTTCAGCAGGAGTTTTCAGCGGCGGCGTTGGTATGTCCGGCAGATCGGTTCATGTTGACACACGCGGAACGAACGTCGATTGCGGGCCCTGCTAGAGATGGCTACTAAAGAGGCTCGAGGTCATACAGAGCGACGCGGTTTCGGCGCCCAGAGTTTTGCTGTCTTGGCCACAGAACCTTCTGGCATTTTGCCCGTGCCGGATTGCGTAAATCCCATGTGGCGCATCACTTCCGCAACTATCGCCCCAGCACTCGCGGTACCCAGATCATGCGGGTGGTAACGCTCTCCCAAGGCTTCTCGGATCATTGGCTCTACGCCAGCGAGCGCCGGCAACCCTTGTTCGACTGCTTCGCGAAGTCGTATTTGCCCGGCCGGAGACCAAATAATCTCTTCCATCGCGAGATATACTGGATCGTTGAGCGTCATGCCTCCAGAACGAAGAGGCAAGCCAGAACCGTCTAGAAGGTCCATAATGGCTTGACCGCCATCATCTCGCTTCCTTTTCGCGTTCTCGTAGAGTTGTGCGCGCCGCTCAGGACTCATCGCTTGCAGCGTTTTAAGATCGATTGCCATGCATACCCTTTGTGCGAAACAGGAACTCGCGCCGTAGAGTTCCTCGCTAGTGATCGGGCTCTTGATCCGATCCAATGGCGGCGAGATTAATTGCCAGGCTCCGAGCCAGTGCTGGAGACGCATCGATCCTTTTCAGCATCTTCATGAATGCCTCCGGGTCGGGTTGCCCAAGTCCTAGTCTGTAATACAACAGATCCTGCAGCATCATCTCCTTACGGGCCGTCTTAAGGCTGAATTGCCAGTCGAACGTGACGCTCACCGGCTTGGCGTGGCGCGGCAGCCACCAAGTCTCTAGTCCTGTGTGTGTGGAGGGCTGCTCCCGCGCAGTTTTCAGCAACTGGCTGAATGGGCTTGCGCTGCTCGCAACCCCTGATTCCAGCGCGCGCTCACCATGATCTTTTGCAATTGATCGTCGAACGGTCAGGCTAGCGTATCGTGCGATCCGCCCCTCGCGCTGTTCAAAATCGACGGGGTCGCTCGGAAGATCCCAGTGAACTATACGATCGCACCATAAGTGGAAATCTAGCCCTTCCTGCCCCACTGACGTAGTGGCAAGCAAGTGTGGCCAGAATGGCGAGTTGAACGCCTTTCTCAGGGCGTCGTTGCGCATCTTGCCACCCTTTTTCTTCGAAGCACGCTGTTGTTCTCCTCCGTTAAAAGGGACTACAGCTTGCACGGAGATGCGGTCGGCGACCCTTCCTTTGCGACGAAGCCTTACACGACCGGGCCTATCGAGGAGGCTTTCTTCCAGCTCCTGCAGTATTTGCTTAGGTCGGATGCCGCCAAGATCGCACAACACACTCATCTGCTCGTCAAGGACGGCCTCAAAACCGCCCTTCAAGGTTGCCTCACAGAGCACGTCCGGATAGCGCTTTAGCCTGGACGAGCGGCCGATTAGACGGGCGAAGGAACGATGACCGAGATACCCGCGTAGACGTCCCCATGAGAACTGAAATAACGACCGCATTGCCGCCGCTGAATCTGTAGGCACATTGTGCCGTCTCGCGCACCTCGCTAGGATAGAACCAGGTGCCGACAATAGGTGATCGGCGAGGGCATGGAGCTCCGCCGGTGAAATTTCGGCAATGCCCGCCATTTCGGACCACAGTCGGCCGCCCTTGCCTGTTTTCGCCTGCTTAGCCGCGCCTAGCAGCCTCTGGAAGCCACGTTGCGATAGATAACGTTCGAGACCACACGCGACCTCCCATATGGGGCGCTTACGAGCCCCGGTTAATCTGACCAACCGGTGAGTTAGGAAGGTTTCAAGATCTCGCCGTGCGCGCCTTCGGACATGCCGGAGTGAGATATCGCTGTCCTTGAGCGGCTCTATCGCGTGAGCGAGTGTCGGCCAGGGCATGAACAGGCCCACGAGGGCACTACTATCACCCCCGCCAGGCCGAAGAAGAGCTGGCTTTGATCTCTTCGCCACTCCCCGGCGCGCCCCGCCGTCTTCTTCCAACTGAAGCGACAGGATTGCCGAAATGGCAGTGGGCGCCGCGCGCCATTTGCTGAATAGCAGTGTCTTGCCTGGCGCAAAGCTGTTGTCTGCCCAAGGGCCTTCAAGACGCCACCACGACAGCGTCGGCGGCTGCCAGGGCAAACTCAATTGGCGTGCGTCCCCGACAATCTTTGCTAGTTCGCGAAGTTGAGGATGCGCAGGCGGGTCGCGCCCGTTCAGTTCAATCGGGGGCTGACCAGCCTTCACAATGGCAGGCCAAAGGGCATACCCATGCAATGTCTGGTTCGGATATGGAACCGAGCTCCAAAGGGCCGGGGCCCAGCCTCTTAATTTCCCATCTGCACCCGATATTGATCGCGCGAAATGGCGAAAAATCTCCAAATCGCGGGACTCGACCCTAACTGGAAATTTGGGGCGGTTGAACAGGTCGTCTTCATGGACCAGTGCCCGCTCGGTTCGAGCTACTACCGGCCGGAGAACCGCCTCGATTCGTCTTTTTGCGCTTTTGACGGCCTCGGAGACTTCACCGGGCTGGTCGTTGCCACGCAACGCACCTTGATAGGCGCGCATCGCCGACTCGACTTCGTTCTGCTTCTCCCGATTGGCTGTCAAAAAGCCCGCCAAGTCAATTAGAGCGCGATAGTGCTCGACCGGATGCAAGTCCTCGCCGCTCAGGCGCCGTAGTCGGTATGGTGTGGCCGACAATAGGAGAATGCCGGGACGCTGTGGGCCGTTAAGTAGTGCTTCGATTAACAGCCCATGTATCCGTGCGCGCTCACGGCGTATCGGCGCTACGCTCATTTCCGGTTGCGGAAGGATCAAGTCCGCATAACGGTGGAATTCGTCGAGGATGATCAGATCTGGCCGGTGCTCGCCCGAGCGAAGTGTCGCGAGCGCCATCGCTGACCGCGCCCGGCCAATAAACTCGGCGATGCCCGTATCGCCCCTCTCCAACCATTCGCGGACAACAACGCTGAATGATTTTTTTTCGCAGGCAAAGACATCTCGCAGCGCCCGATCAAGGCCCTTCCGCGAAAAACCACTCAGGTCACCTGATGACCCGGGAAGCAGTGGCCTTGATTTGCGCGCCCTATCCAACGCCAACAGCTGTTTGAGCAGAGGCGGATAGGGATCGACTATACGGCGGATGAGCTCGCGCTCTGCCTTCCTTCCAGTTCTGATCCCCGGCTTCCAGCCGGGCAGGCTTGTCTCGGGGGTAAAGGCGTAAATCCGAAACCCATCGCCCCGTTGAGGAGGATTGGCGGAAACCAGACTGAGTCTGTCCTCACCAAGTGTATACTGTTCCTCTTCAATGCCGGTCAGTTCAATAAATTTCGCTCGATTCTGCCCCACTATTTCGAGACTTGGGCAGAGATAAAGTACGTTGAAATGCGCCCGTTTACCTTTCAAGGCGCGGGCTATCTCCCGCGCGATCATTGTTTTTCCGAGACCCACTTCGTCGGCAATCAGGAACCGACGAGGCCCATTTCCCGAGAGGGTGGCTATTGCCGCCTCGACAGTCGCGTGTTGGAAGGGCTCCAACATCCCTAGTTCTCCATCATCACAGCGGCGATCATCGCCATTAGAAACGGCTCGACCTCATCGAGCTCCTTTAGAGCTGCGATCCGTTCCTCTTCGTCGGGCAAGTCTTCGAAAGCCTCGCGGAAAGACGCCAACATAGTTGCCAAATGCGATACCTTCGCCTCGAAAGCATCTGGATCCCGTGTCCACCTCGCGAGCAAGCTTTCTAAGGTGAAATGGCTTGCAAAGGGATTTCCCTCTCGGCCGCGATATTCGGATCCCTTCCCGATATCGCTCCATCGCTCGCCGCTGGTCGCGTCAACATCGTCCATGATTGAGCGCAACCACGCGCGAAATCGTGGCGCGCCGATATAGTGAGCAAGCAGTGCGTGGTCACGGCGCGCGCTGTCAAATTCGGCCCATTCGACCCGCTGCGTCCAAGTCCGCTCGATGACGGGATCGCGCCGGCTGCGAACACGGAAGGTGACAAGACTCGTCTGCTCGCGGAGCGGTGGCCTGTCGGAGAGCCGGATAGATGTCATCCCAGTCTCCCAAACCACCCACGTGTCTCGCAGTACAAAGCTGGCGACGGAGATTTGAATCACGCTGAGGAGTTGATCAAAATTGGGATTTACCTCGAGGAGCAGGCTGTCCCCACTCTCCCTGAGCACCATGGAACTTTCGAGCAGGCTGGAGACATATTGGTCTAACGCGCGCCGCGCCTGCTCGCTGGCTAGCCGCTCTGGATCATCGGTATCGATACGGAAATCTAGGCTCGTTTGAACGAACGTGTTGAGGCTCTCAGCGATTTCCGGATTCGACAGTTTAACAATGGCAGTCGCTTCTGCATTGGGACCCCGTAAGCCATGACGGGTCAGGTTCGCGCTTCCCAGCCATAGATCTGCCGTCTTCCGGCCGAGGGTCATCATCAGTTTGGCGTGCACTCCACGGGTGGGCGCATAAGCAAATTCCTCCTCCCCGGCGTTGTGAGGGATGTCCGCACTAACCTGCGCCTCTGGTTCCGGCGTTCCAGCGATACGAAATTCAACTCCTTCGAACCCAGCGCAGTCCGAAGCTGCCCTAGCCGTCGTGAGCAGCGTCATTGGAACCGGTATAGCTTTGCGAAGCTCACGCAGCCCCTGCCGGTTTACGAACGGGGAGACGCAGACGAGCTTCTCCGGCTTCCCAGATGTCGGAATGTCAAGAAATGAGCGTTCCTCCCCGACACGTCGCCAGAACAGGCGCCGCACGACCACGCCTGGAGGCCCCCGCCATTTCAGTCTGCCAAGTTCGGCCAGTTCGCTCGGAGACCATCGCGCCTCTTGCAGCAGGCCAGCGGCAAGTTCGGCGATATCCCCGAGCACTTGACCGCCCTTCCCTTGGTCTGCAATGAGAAGCAGACCCGCATCAAGGTCGGTCGATCCAGTCAGGTTCCGACTTCCGATCCAAAAACGCCACTCCGCGCCCACTTTGGAGTCGTAGCGCGCTAGCGCCAGCTTAGGGTGCCAGCTCGCCTTCCGTTCGTCTGCAGACACTGCGTGCAGCATCGTGTCGAGCAGTGGAAGAATGGATCGATGCCTCGAAGGCACTGCTACCCTGCCTAGCTGGTGCATAACGAGCAGCTTTCCCCGGACCCTCTCGAACGCATCAACGAGGCCGAGGGGGCTTGCGTCGAATTCTGCTTCGCCTTGACCACCCAAGCTGAGAACCAGTCCCAGCATCGCTACGAGGTCCAACGAATAAGTGGTCACCACTGCCCTTGAGACAACCTGATCCCAACGCGGGCTGAGGGCAGCATAGATCGAAATTTGATTGGTTCGCTCAAAGCTCATGCCGCCTCAAGCACCTCCGAGATGAGGCCTCGCACCGTTGACCAACGGTAGTCGAGTGGCTCTGCGATGCCCTTGCTCCAATCAGCGCGGCGTGTTTCATTCGACAAATATGCACGATCATCCTTAAGGTCCTGTTCGTGACGAACGATCGCGGGTTCGATATCGGCAAGCGTACCTTTGTGGCTTACCCACGATTGAATTCGTTTCAGGAATAGATAGAGCCCGGTGTCTAGCGAGGCATCTCGGGTCAAACCTTCCACGTTAAGCTCCAGTACTTGCGAACGATGCGCGTCGATCAATTCTGGAAGCGCGTCGAAATGGACCCGGTCACTACGGTCAAGATCACGATTTCGTCTCTGTTCAACGAGTGCCGAGTACGCAGCGCGCGCTATGCAGGCAAGGGACGCCGCACCCCGCGCATAGGAAAGCGCAGAGCGTTCACGGGGGGTAGCCACTTTTTGAATCTTATCAGACCAGAGGGACGTGGGTGTTATGCCAGCCTCGACAAGTTTGCTGAGAAGGGGCGGTTCTCCATCGATTGCTCTTACCGAACGCCATCTGTGTCTGATGTAGGCGGCCTCATGATGGGTAAGCTCGAATGGCAATCGGCCACGCTTCTGTCGCCAATCAGGAGGCGCGGCCGGCAAGCCGTCGAAGAGGATAGCCGAGGAAGCACGCGCGCTGTCGCCCCCATCTTCGTAACGCACCAATCTCGGCCAAGATCGATGCAAATCTCTCTGGCTGGGTGGATCGTGGCGTTCGTGAACGGGATTAAGCAGGTGCCAAGACCGTAGTGAACTCCAATAGATCCGACTGGCGGGCACCACCGGTAATTGGTTGTCCCGGTACTTCATCCACCCCGAAATGCCCGAGTTCTGAAGCACCGGAACAGTCTGCATCAGCCGACGCGAGTATCGTTCCTCTATGCCCTTCATCATCTCGAACGGAAACGGTTGGCCAGCAGTCGCTTGACGTAACTCTTCATAGGTCCAAGCGACGAAAAAAACATAACGCAGCCGCGCGTGCTGCACTGAAGTTCCGGGAAAGAAGCGATCGGCATAAGCAAAGTGCATCGCCCCGAAACCAAGTTCGTCGCGCGTATCCATCGTTGAGAGCATGTCGAGATATCGTGCTGCAGAGGCACGATCTGACTCGGACAACGTGAACCAGCCCATGGCCGGGTCGGTATTGCGCATCACAAGCACACAGCCCCTTCCCCACGAGGGAGGTTACAAGCGGTCGATCATATTTCCAAGAGCTTAATCAACCTTAAAGCGCGAAAGTTGCGGACTGATCAAACCTAGTCCCTTTGCTCGGCCAACGGGTGCGAACTTTGGCAACGAACGCCGACAGGTGCTGGCTCCGGGTAGGCACGGTGGCTACCCACTCCCACTATGCGCCTGCCGAAATGGACGACCAACTCAGGTGCCTCAAGTGTCGAGGTCAATAACCTCTACTTACTGGCGCTCCGCATGTTCCAGGGGAGCGCGTATCGCTTGATAAGGCCGAGTTCGAGGCCGGCGCTACCGTGTACCGGTAGGCCATTCCATTCGAGGTCAGGCGGCGATGCAACGTAAATCTCGATAGCATCGGGACCGAGCAGCTCGGCCTTGATGATCGTATTCAGCCGTTGGCTTGTTCGCTGGGAAACGCCTGGCCGCCCGTAGAAATACAGCCGCTTGGACAAACCCATGGTGGCCACTCCGACGTACTGGGCTGTACCAGCCTTGACGAAGGCATATACGCCGACTTCGTTCGGCACTGGACTTTCCAACACGAGGCTGTCGCCCGAAAGTATCCAACTGCCTACGCGCCGGAACCCATTCGCCACGAGAATGTCAACCTGCAAACGTGGTTTCCCGGCCGACCCCACAGAGGACGTTTCGACGCCGGAACTCTTAGGGACAACATTTGCGGTTCTTGCGGTGGATTGGGCGTTGAGCACATTGTAGGCGTGTTGGTATCTGATGCCCAAGCGCTTCGCGATCTCTGCAGGCTTCATGCCCGCAGCTCCTAATTCCCGGATTTGGTTAGCTTTTGTCATGGCGTGACATCCAGTTTTAGCGATACTCTTGGTACCCGCGTCAGCGTTTCCGCAAGGGCTTTCGGACGTTCGAGAAGAATGGCATCGGAATCATCGATCGTGAACCAGCGCTGTCTTTGGATGTAAAAACCGGATCCTGGGCTACGCGAAACCGAAACGTTCGTGCGCAAGACCTGGCTCGCATCTGCCTCGTCCTTCAGTCGAGCGCGCAATTGCGTCACGAATGGTCGACAACCGAGTCAGTTCACTCGAGACGCTCCACCCGCAGTAGGGCACCGACTACAGGCATGTGTATCCAAAGCTCATCGCACGGCTGGCCGGAGATTGTCGCTACAGCTTCGCTATATAGTTCAAGTTGTGGCGCGTAGCGTAGGGCGTGCGGCTCCCACTGATCCATCCGGCCGGGAAAACTCTTGTGATCGACGATCGCCGAACCATCGTCGAAGTTCACGAGCAGATCGATCCTGCCTTGAACTAGCTGGTCGCCGAACCGCGCCGTCACGGGCGCCTCAGGCAGCATATTTCCATGTGGCCAGCGGCCTCGGAGCCAGGCAGATAGCCTGTCGGATGCGATTAGCGCCCCGGCCGCGGCGAACCCCTTCACCCCCCAACG
The DNA here is from genome assembly GCF_001429285.1 of Ensifer sp. Root278. Classification (GTDB taxonomy): domain Bacteria; phylum Pseudomonadota; class Alphaproteobacteria; order Rhizobiales; family Rhizobiaceae; genus Ensifer. The sequence continues at coordinate 114,820 of NZ_LMJJ01000003.1, read as the reverse complement.
CGTGAGCGCCGCGTCGGCATCCGCAAGCCGTTGTGCTCTATCTCGAGTAGAGTCATCATAGGCAATGATGGCATGCAAAGCTTCACCGAGCGCCGCCATGTCTGCGACCCCATCGATCGGCAAGCGCCCGCCGAGGTTCACGCGTTCCACAACCCTCCAATCGCCTCCTTCGGCGTCGCTGGGGCGCAGGTATAGCGGAGGCCGTTCAGCGGGAGCGCTTCGCGGCCGGACGAAAGATGGCTGCGCGTAACGTTCCTCCGGCGCGCCATCCGCTGCAAGCGGCCGGACATACGCAACAAAGGTTCGGCCCCCCACCGTCAATAGATTGTCGTCGGCCGACGGTGGAACAACATGTCGGGCACCATCACGGTCATCCAGCAATCTCAGCCAATTCAATTCCCCTTTGGCTGGCGGCGCGAATACAAGATAGTCGCGAGCGCGCGTCACCCCGACATAGAGGAGTCGGATGTCTTCCTGCACGGCGCGGCGCCAGGCGGTCTGACCGAACTCGGAAGTGAACGCCGCAATTTCCAGCGCGCTGTCTTTACCAGACTGGCCATAAGGCCACGGCCAGAAGCGGATCCAACGCCCGTCGAGCGGCGCGCGCCAGTCGACCTCGCCCTCGACCTCCACCACCGGTTCAAACAGCCGAGCCTTCGGCTCCCACGCGAGCCCTGTCAGAATGGTCATGGGCCACTCCAGACCCTTCGCGCCATGGTAGGTCATTACCTGGATTGCGTCTTTGGCAAGGCTCGGGGGTCGTTTTGGATCGGCGTCCTCGAGGCTGAGGAGCAGGCCGTGCAGCGTCGCCGGTGTCCCGGAGGAGGAGCATTCGTTTTCATAGGCGGCGGCAAAGCCACGCAGCGCCTCGAGGTCGTCGAAGCGGGTAGCCGGGTCGCCCCATTGTTCGATCTGCGCCATCAGCGCCGGCAAAGCGAGCACCGAATCCACTAGTTCGGCGGGCGTAAAGTTCAGCACGCGCTCCCGGAGCCGCTCAAGCTCGTCTGCGACAGGAACTCTTGCGCGCAGTGCCGCGGCGGAGTCCTCAACGGCTGCCGCATTCAGCCAGTCGTTTGACAGCGGATCGCTGCCGAAGAACCGGGCAAGCTCAGCGAGCGCCAACCGGTCGGTGGCGTCGGCCAGCCAACGGCAGGCCGCCAGAACCAGCTCGACATGGGGTGTACGCGTCAGACCGGAGCGCTCCACGGCCACCGGCAAGCCAACTCGGCTGAGTGCCCGCGCAAACCGAGCTACATCGGTGTTCGTACGGCAAAGGACAGCGATATCGCCAGAACGAAGGGAACGATGCTCGCGTCGGCGTCCTTCGACCATCCACTGCGCGGCATCTGCCAGACAGTCACGAATTCCCTCTGCCAGCGCTTGCGCTTGTTCTTCGACTTTGCCAAGGAGCGGCCACCAGGCGATTGGCGGCTGATCGAACCCGAGATCCGAGCGCTCAGCTCCGGAAAATGCGTGCTGAGCCGCGGGCAAGCCCATCCGCTCGAAAGCCGGGGTAAACAAAGCGTTCGACAGCTCGATCACCCCGGGACGACTCCGCCAGGATTTCGAGAGCACGTCTTGCGGTTCCGCGGTGACGCCGGCGCCAGTGAAAGCGGCTTGGGTGAGTTCCGTATCGGCTCCGCGGAAGCCATAGATTGCCTGTTTCGGGTCGCCCACCCAGGTGCTTTCCTCAGCGACTTCCGCCAAAGCCGAAAACACCGCCAGCTGCAGCGGGCTGGAATCCTGAAACTCATCCACGAACACCCGGCCAACGCGTTCGCGCAGCCGCCCAACGCGAATAGGATCCTTCAACACCTCGAGGGCGAGCGCCTCCTGATCCGTGAAATCGAGAAGACCACGCTCGGCCTTCCAGTGTTGATAGGAGGTCAGGGCCTCCGCTGCACAACTGAACGTCTCACGAGCGAACTGCTCGGTCTCGGCCCGCAGCCGTGGGTGATCCACATGACGCCCGGCAGCAGCGATCAGATCGTCCAAGGCTTCTGCGTAGGCCGGTCCATCCTTGGTCCGCGCGCAGGCGACCTTCGTCAGTTTTGCCCATATCGACCAGTTGAGCGCCTCCCCGCGCAACGCGCGCTCATGCGCAGCACGAATGGTTGGCAGATGCCCTTCCGCAGTCTTGCTTAACTTTGCCGGACGGGCGGCCATGACGGCCGCGAGCGCCGCTGCGATTGCTGCGTCCAGCGCTGCGCCGTCCACAGCTGGCGGTGGCTGGAGCCCTCGGTAGGTTTCGACCGAGCGCTCTGCCGACGCTAGTAGGCCTGTGGCATCGAGACCGTTGGCTCGGGCCAAATTGACGATGGCTCGGACCGTGCGCCGCCAGTCCGGTGGCTCACCGCTATCCGGACGCCTTGGGTCATTGTAGCCGAAGCGTTCGGCCAGAAGGTTCAGCACGCCGGCTCTTGCCGCAATGGCGGCATCCGCGGCTACACTGAAGACCAAAGCCTCGTTGCCTTCGCCGATAACACTCGTTGACGGCGAGCGTCCCAGATCGATCGCAAAGTCACTGACGATCTGGCCGCACACAGCGTTCACGGTGCCAAAACTTGCCCCAAGAAGACGCACGGCGGCTTCAGTGTTCCCCCCGTCGAAGAGCTTCGCCCGGGCGCGCTCGACAAGTTCGTCAGCGGCTTTGATCGTGAAGGTCGTCGCCAAGATTTCTTCTGGCGAACGGATGGTGACCTCTCGCGCAATGTCGGCGACGATACGCGTGGTTTTGCCGGCACCAGCGGCTGCCGTGATGGTGTTAAGTCGACGCATCAGATGGTCTCCACTTGGACACGGCACAGACTCGTTAAATCGCAGAAGCGGCAAGGTTCCTTCGGCGCCTCGAACGCAAGACCCTCAGGCCGGTGCTCGGAGGCGTCCTCGAAACCGGCCGCCACCAAAACGCCCGATGAGGCGAGATCACGCCAGTGCTTCCAATCACCCGCAACCATGTCCAGCGTTTCGCTGTCAGAGCGTTCGGATTCGATCGGTCGGTCGGTGAGGATCGACCCCTCACCGGCCAGGATGCTGCGCTGGCGCAGCAGGAAGTAGCCTCCTGAACCCTGGGCGCCGGCGTCATTCGCAATCGCACGATATACGGCCAACTGAACGGCGCTCCCCTCGGCGATTTCCTCCCGATAACGCCGCTCGGAGCGGGTCCATTTCAGGTCAAGGACAGCGACCCGCGACCCGCGGCGGACGAGCAGGTCCAACCTCCCCTGAAGGGCGAGATTTTGGTGAGAACCTTCGCGTTCCAGTTCCGAGCCAACGACTTCCAGTTTGCGCTCATGCAGCAAACGCACGAGCGACACCAAGGCAGCTGGCACAAGCTCGCGGGCGGCGGAGAGCTCGCCAGCAAGTTCGGGCTGCAACAGCGGAGCGGCAATCTGCGGCAGCAGGACTTCAAACAGATCCCTGGCCGTGGCGCGAACACCCTCGAGCGGCGGCGGTGGCCCGGCAGGAAGCAACCGTCGCGCAATCTCATGGGCGAGGTTTCCGAAGAGCTGGTCCGAGCCTGGAATCTCGGCGAAGCGGCCGGGCCGCACGCCCAGCACATCCTGAGCGAACCAACCGAACTGGCAGTTGAGGAGTCGGCGAAGCGACGTCGCGCTTTCTCGCCGTCCCTCCATCAAGGCGGCCGCGCTAGAAGGCAAGGTCCACTTAGCAGCGCCAACGGGCGGTTCCGCGATCTCGGCGGTCTGACGGGCGAGAACCCGTCCTGAGAGTATTGCATCGGGTTCGCGCAGGGCACGCTCCGCTTTGAACGCCACCCCGTCGGCAGCGCCTTCAAGGATGGGCTTCAACTGGTGAGCCAGAGGGTGCAACGTGGTGTGGTCATCTCGTGAAAGCGCCGGCCGCACAAAAACCACCCGCTCTGCCGAGCGCTGCAGAACCTGAGTGTAGCCGGCTCCAATCCTACGCGCTGCCTCGGCGGAAGGCTCGAGGGTAACGCCCACTGCCTCGAGAGCCTTGACCTCGGCTCGGTCCCAAGGGCCGCGGAAGACGCGTTCGCCTGGGCCAACGAACCCCCACCAAATTATGCGGGGCGCCGCAGACCAAATTGCTCCGGGGAAACGCACAGCGCGCACGTTTCCTGCCTCCGGAACATGCGCTGGATTGGCTACGCCTTCTGACAGAACCTGACCGATGATTCGCTCAAGGAGCAATGCCGGAATGACCTCCAGCTCCAACCGGTTGAGCGCGTCCACGACGGCACCCGCCGCACCGGCGACTGCTAACAAGAGCCCGTCGTTGCGCCCGGCATCAGCGCGCAACGCCCATGCGGCCACTCGGCCCGCAATCGCCTGCGCCTCAATGAGCGGAATTCCTGCGATCTTGTCGAAGCGACCGACATCAGTCCACGTGCGCCATTCGGCAAGCACAGCGTCAGCCTTCTTCCTCGCGTCCTTCGGCTCAAGCTCGACGTGCATCTCCAAGAGCCGCGCTTCGATCTCGCCCCAAGCATTGAGCCAGGCGGCACCACCGATACCTGGCTCCGAGCTCAAGGCGCGGGCAAGTCGCCTTGCCGCCCAACGTGAGATCGGCGGACGAGGAAGCATGAGTAGATTGAGAAGGACTCGCGGATCGAATGGTTGCCAAGCAGCGGCGTATGCGAGCGGCAACACCTGGAGCGCACCACGCCAGGCCGATGAAACTGAAAGTCCAAGGGCAGGAAGGCCGCGTGTCCGCAATGCATGATCGAGTAGTGCCGTGTCTCCGCCCGGGGCCAGAACAACGGTTCCCGCGCGTTCCTCAGGCGGACTGGCAGCCAGCCAATCGGCAACAGCTTCCGCGGCCATGAGTTCCGTATCGGCCTCGACTACAACGAACGTGCCGTCTCCTTCGAGCGGCTCTCGTCTTTCGCCGGCGAGCGCGCTCTGTACCTTTCGAAGGTCGGAAGCTTCTGCGGCTGCTGCACAACCGTCGTGCTGATCGACCGAGACGCCGGCAATCCGTAGCGTTTCTACCAGCCCTCGCCACAGCGGAGGCAGCAATTCCTGCGGCTCCACCAACGTCAGCTGTTTGATCCGCAGGCCACGACGGCTTGGCAACGCGGCAAGTAAGCGAACTGCGCGATCGGTCAGACCAAGGGGCAACATCGTGCCGGCAAGCTCCGCCGCGGCCAGGTCGTCGATCCGGCCCGCCCCGACGGGATTGCCCTGCCATCCTGCCGCGATGAGATTGTCGCGCCATTCCAACAGGGTCGCCGCAGTGGACCAGGGATCCTTCTCGAAAGACCCATTCCAGAAGCGGCCAACGCCCGCAGACTGGAGCTTGGAGAGGTAGCTCGCGATCCGTACGGCACGGGAAGCGCTCGGGCCGAGCAGTCCGAGCTGGACCTCAATGGCGCTGACAAGACCGGCGGGGCCTACCACGGCTGCGTCGATGGCGCCCGCCGCCCCGGTTGCCTCGGGATACACCCGGCCGTCTGCGGACAGTCCGAATACCAAATGCATGTTTTCAGCCCCTGCTTGCGCTTAATTACACCCGCCCCCGCTCAAACAGTAAACGAACAACTCGCCGGCGCGGAGGATCAATCATTTTGAAGAGTGAGCGACGAACCTGGCGCGGCGCTGGTAGCAAATGCTTTGCCGCGCCAATCCGAACTATCGTCACGAGTTCTCTGTGTCGCGGCCGTCGGGCTCCTTGGCCACCCCTTTGAACTTGCCCGGTGTCTGCTTCACCTCCATGAACTGTCCCGTGCGCTCGTCACGTTTCTGGTACATTCCATCTTGCCGCTCAAACTGAGTTCTGCCGGTTACGGCGCCGCGTCGGTACCCGTCTCCTGTGTTCTTGGCCATCAACAAATTCCTTTCTGTTCAACCCGTCTTGGGGCGTCGAGTTATCAACTGCTTCCAGCTCGATAGTTCACCGGTTGGGCTTGCCTCTTTGGCTTAGAAGGCAGACTGTGCAAAATTCGACCCGCATCGTTATAATAGGGGTATATTTATTATACATGTCAAGTCTTGATAGGGGTGATCATGTCCGAAACCGTTGATCGACGCACATGGACGCAGCAACGACGCTTTGAATTCCTGGAATGGAAGATGTTCTGGGAGAACCGAGTAATAAGAAGCGACCTAGAATCGACGTTCGGCATTTCGACGCCGCAAGCCTCTGTGGACCTGAGGAACTACAGAGAGATCGTTCCCGGCAATCTCGAGTCGACTGCGAGAGGCTACAAGCCGGCGCACAGATTCAAGCCGCGCTTCCTGATCCCGTCCGCCGATCGGCTGTTATTGCAACTGCGGGCGGCTCTTTCAGGCGTCATCCCGAAATCCGACCTCTGGTTCAGGGACGTGCCCCCCGTTGAAGTCGCGCCGGATATAGCCCGGAGCGTCTCACCGGAATGCTTGCGCCAATTGCTGATGGCCATGCGCGAACGTGTGGCGCTCGACATCCGGTATCACGCTCTGACGGGCGCGCGCCGGCGCGCCATCGCGCCCCACGCTCTCGCATATGATGGTCACCGCTGGCACATTCGCGCCTGGTGCTGCGACAAAGAGGACTTCCGCGATTTCGTCCTCTCCCGCATTGACGAGATTGGCGACCCAATCGCCGCGCAATTCGATCCCGCTCATGACATCGAGTGGGCGACGAAGGTCATGCTCCGGCTCAGACCGCACTGCGGCCTCTCGCCAGAGCAGAGCAAGGCAATCCAGCTTGACTACGGGATGGTTGGCGGCCGCCTCGACATAGAGATGAGGGCCTCGCTTGCGTTCTATTTCATTCGCCGTATGAATCTGGATCTTGCCGCTTCATCGGCACTTACGCCCGAACGGTTACAAATCGAGCTTGAGAATCTAGATGCCGTTCTGGCTCAAATCCAAGACGCCAAAGAAAGGACAAAAGTCCTTGTTGCGAGCCTTAAAAATCGAGACGGCGATCAACAGCTATGACGCTGTGCGGAGAGAAGGCATGGGCCATGGCAATCTGGCGACAGAACGTCCGATCCATTCGTATAGAGCTGTCGTAAGGGTTTGAGCACCACCAAGGATGTGCAAACGAGCAGCAGCGATTGCATTAACCCAGATTTTTCCGCAAGGCTAACCTCTTAGTTGTATCGCTGGAGACCGACATCAGCGAGGATCGGCATATGCTCCAACAGGCCAACCACACGACCAGCAACGTCTTCCGGCTCCAAATCAAGCCCAGAGGCAAGGACAAGGTTGAACAAGTTGTGGCCGACAGTCATATCGCGATTGGTTGGAGCGATGCCTCTCAGTTGATCGACCCCGCATTGTCCAAGGAACAGTTCACCAGTATTATTCACTCGATCTACTACCCTCAGCAGGCAACGCGACGCAAAGCTGCCAGCGGCACCAAGAGCATGTGGCCTTTTCTTAGGGAAATGCGGATCGGAGACCTTGTTATGGTCCCAAACGGCTCGGGCTTCTACCTCGGCTCTGTGACAAGCGCCCGTGGTACGATGCCTCTCTTGCAAAGACCGAAGATACTGCGTTTCGCCGGCAAGTAATCTGGCTCAACGACGGTGCATTGTATCCCAAGCACATTCTTTCGCCCGAACTACAGAAGGCGCTCTCCGGACAGGGCGCCTGCCGAATGCTCCATGGGCACACGTCCGAAGTCGTCGCGCTTGCACAAGTCCGTGAAAATGGCACGAGGCGAGTCGAACACCGCGATCCCGAACGCGACGCCGAATCCGTGTACGAAATACCTTCGGCACTTTTCGCGACCAGGAACAAGGCCGAAATCAGAGGTGCTATGCAGACGTGGTACAGCGCGTTCGAGAGCATGTGCAGTCCTGATCTGTCATCCCAGAAATTACTCTGGGTTGATCCCCTCAGGATATGGATGGAGGCACGCGATTGGCTCTCTGATGAAACCGCGAGCTACTACACTCTGCTCGGTATCAGAACTGGCCTAGACGAGGTAATCACGGTTGTCGAAGTGAACCCTCCGAATGGTGGTCTGCCGAACAACCGTCGCCAAGGACTGGCCGCGTATGACGCCCGGAACGATTATTGGATCTTGCATGCTGGAGAAATGCACGTCGATGGTAAGCGGGTTCACATTAGCGATCTTTTGGATGCCGATTTACCTCCGGCCCTTGTCGATCTCGGTGATGGTAGGAAGCTCCCCTACTATCCAGTCGCTCGACTAGGCGCTTCGTCAGAGCAAATCGTTCGGGACACGAAACGTTTCGTGAATTGTTGTCTGCGAGTAAGGGCGGGAACTGAAGGGGGACCTCTGGCAGCCGAGACTCAGCGGTCGGCCCAATCGTTGGAGGAGTCCCTGAGCCTCACCCGGATCCCAGCGCAGCCTGAGAAAGTTATCGATCCCGAGCACCCACGAATTCAAAGGGCATTGGTCGCAGAACTGAAGTTAAGACACTTGGATGTTTCGAGAGACAGAGTAGGTTCATTAGGCCCTGACCTCTATACGATTGGGGGGCCTTCTCATTTTTTGTTCGAGATCAAAACAAGCTGTGGTGCCAGTGACTACTTAAAGGGCGTTGGTCAGTTGCTCGTCTACGAAAGTGCCCTGAAGCGATCGTTTCAGAAATTCCTGGTAGTCCCCACGGGCCTCGGTAAAGTTGCCGTCTCCATTCTAGCCGGCCTTCGGATTGGGGTCATTGAGTTTTCTCAGCATGGCAGTAGCTACGCGTTTGTCTTCCCCGAGGATTTTCCCACTTTCAAACAATAAATCCCGCAACCAGTCGGAGCGTCGGGCAAACGGTTTTATCTCCGCTCGCAGGGCGTCGGCGAGTCCTCGCGGCCTGTGGCGCGCAAGCAAGTCCGTTACCGAGCGTTATGCTAGCGCAATCTCTCCGCGATGAACTCACGTAGTGCCAGCCCACCGATCCTTAGCTTTGTGTTCGCCTTGAAAGGATCGGAACCAACGACCCGCCAAAGGAAAAGAGCTAACGCACTGAAATTCGTCATTGGGGCCCGTCTGCTCGCCTTGCACGCGCACGACTGACTTGGGACCGACAGTGGACCGGCTGCTAGAGGCAAGTAGTGCTGATAGCTGCCGATGACCCCAAGCTGCGCCTAGTCGACTGTGTGGCTCGGAGCCTCGATCGGACGAAAAGATAGTCCTTCGAGCGTCGGGCGCAAGTCTTAGTTGCACAGCCGCCGTTTTGGATTATCTATTGATAATGCAGTGGTGGGGGCGCCAATGGACAATGCGACGCTTGGTCGGCTACGGGAACTTTTGCTACCCGACGATTTTGAGATCGAACTCGAACACCGAGGTGTGGTCATTCGTCGTCTGAGGTCTCGCAGAAAGGTCGTAGCCGCCTCATTCGAGCCCTTGAGATTTCGTGGAGCCACATGCCGTCGAGCACTAGCCACGTTGGAAGATGGTAGCAGGTTTGTGCTCGAGTTTGCCTCCTTTGGTGACGACTATGCCGATATTGCACCGGCGAACATTTTGCGGGGGACGCCCCTCGTCGAGGGGGATCGTCTGAACTGGGAGCGGGTAGCTTTCCAACGAGGTGGAGGAGATCTCCCCGTTGCCCGGATGGAAGAATGTCGCGCGGCCTGGAGATCTTCTGGCATTAGCTATCGAAGTGAGAGACTCGCTGGCGATGGCGAAGTGCTGACGCCTGGTCTGCGGCTGCCGCAGTCCGGCGCTTTGCATGCAATAGCTGCTCATTGGACAACCGGAACGGACCGCGCGCTTGTGGTCATGCCGACCGGAACCGGCAAGACCGAGGTAATGATCGCGGCAGCCGTAGAAGCCGCGTGTGACCGCGTGCTGATCATAGTCCCGAGCGACGCCCTTCGCTTGCAGACCGCTGATCGCTTTGCTTCCTACAGCGTGCTGGAGAAGCTCGGAACCGTAGTAGGGGTTCCCAACCCCGTGGTTGGAATCCTCTCGTCCAGACCGACGCCGGAGCAGTTCGCAGCGGTTGGGGCATGCAACGTCGTGGTCGCCACGATGAGCGCCATCGGATTGGCGGGTGAGGAAACGCAGAAGCAATTCGCCGCGCTGTTCTCCCACATCTTCTTCGATGAGGCCCATCATATCGAGGCAGCGACATGGAAGCGGTTTCAAAAGGTCATCGGTCGCGCCAATGTGCTGTTGTTTACCGCGACGCCCTTCCGGGAAGACGGCAAAGCCCTCGACGGTAAGCTGATCTATGAGTTCCCCCTGTCGTTGGCGCAAGAACGCGGGTTCTTTCAATCAATCCGGTTCAAGGAGGTATTCCAGCCCAACGGTCTTCGTTCCGATGCGTCGATCGCTGAAGCCGCGGTAGGGGTATTGCGAGAGGATCTAGATGCTGGTTTCGACCATATATTGATGGCCCGGGCGAACACAATCGACGCGGCCGAAGATCTGTATCGCCAAGTTTACGCGCGTTATGACGACCTGCAGCCCATCGTGATCCATAGTCGGACTCCTAATCGCCAAGCTGTATTGTCGGATATCAAGGCTAGAAGGCACCGAATTGTCGTATGTGTCGACATGTTTGGCGAGGGTTTCGATCTCCCGCAGCTGAAGATTGCTGCGCTACATAGTCCGCATAAGAGCTTGGGCATAACCTTGCAGTTCATAGGGCGCTTCGCGCGGACGACTGCAAACGTCGGGCAGGCGACGTTCATTGCAAACACCGCCGAAGACGGCGTGCCGGAAGCCCTCGAAAGCCTTTATCTGGAGGATGCCGACTGGAATTCGCTCCTGTCGGACATGAGTTTCAATGCGATAGACCCAATGGCCAAGCTTTCCGATCTAGTCGATCGACTGGAGACTCCACCAGCAGCCCCTGATGAGGATTTGGATATCTCGACACTGGCGCTGCGACCCAAGCTCAGCACCCAGGTGTATCGGACAGAGCAATTCGAGCCCGGGAGATACGCTAAGGCTTTCCGGGCCGCGCAAAAGGTTCACCAGCCGCTCATCAGCCTGCGTGACAACTTCCTCGTCCTAGTGGTCAATCAAAAGGATGGCATCGACTGGACCGACTCGAAGGACATCTCGATCGACAGTTGGGACCTTTTCATCGCGAAGTACGATCCCGAACTGCAACTGCTCTACATCCACAGTTCGAGGAAAGGAGACGCCGGTGGTTCTCTAGCGAAGGCGATCTCCACAAATCCCGTGCTCATCAAGGAGGAGGAGGTGTTCAAGGCCTTCAGCGGCCTTCAGCGCTTGGTCCTGCACAACGTTGGTCTCTCCAGCCTTAGTCGGAATGTCCGGTACCAGATGTTTGCCGGATTGGACGTTCGGAACGCAGTCGACCCGCTCCAACAGCAATCCAAGCGGAAGTCCAACATTACTGGCGTTGGCTACGAGGATGGAGCCCGGGTCAGCGTGGGTTGCTCTCGTAAGGGCAAAATATGGTCGCTGACATCTGGCACGCTCACGGACTGGATCGATTGGTGCGAGGGGATTGGCAGGAAGCTGGTCGATCCGAACGCTCGCCATGATGACTTCCTTCGGCACACCCTAATTCCCCGAGCGATCATCGAACTACCGGATAGCGAAGCACTGTTGGTGGACTGGCCCGATCAGCTCTTCGAGAGTTCGACGTTCCGGTTTGAAGTCCTCATCGGCGGCACCAAGTTTGGCTTTCACGACTGCGGGCTCGACCTGGTCGAGTGGGTGCCTGGAAACAGCTTTGTTTTCGTCCTAAAGGCCGGCGAGGAAATATCCATTACGCTAAGGCTGACTCTGCGGGCGGAGACCCCCGACCTAGACGGGTATCTGGTTGAGAAACTGGATGGACCCGACGCCGAAATTGACGCAGCGGGAGACCGTAAGCCCGTTCAGGACTTTTTTCAGTCCAACCCTCCGCTGGTGCGACTGGCAGACGGTTCGCAGCTGTCGGGCAACATCCTTCTCAAGCCACAGGAGGACCTTCCCGAACTCTATGACCTCGCGAACATATCGTTCTTGGACTGGAACGGCGTTGATCTGCGGAAGGAAAGCCGTTGGAAAGACGGCGTCTATCGCGCGGATTCGATCCAACAGCGGTTCGTTGAGGGTCTGCTGGAAGGCCCGTCGACCTTCATCATTGACGACGATGATACGGGTGAGAGTGCCGACGTGGTGGCGATCGAAGAGACCGATGACACCATCGTCGTTTCATTTTGGCATCTGAAGTACGCCGAGGGGGAAATTGGGCGAAGGGCCAGCGATCTCTACGTGGTGTGCGGCCAAGCCCAGAAGAGCGTGAAGTGGACGTGGAGCTTGAAAAACCTTATCAACCACCTCACCGTAAGAGAAACGTCGCACCTCAAAGGCAGGGACACCCGTTTCCTTCGAGGTACTCCCAGCGAACTAACCACCCTTCGCAAAGCTTCACGGCGTAAGTTCGTCGAATATCGCATCGGCATCGTTCAGCCGGGGCTGAATGGGGAGAATATTCCCAATGAACACCTCGCCCTTCTCGCGGCGACCAGCAGCTTCATTCAGACGGTAACCGGACGACCTCTTCTGACTGTAGCGAACCGTATCGAACGCTAAAGTGGTCTGACTACCGCCTCCCCGTCGCACGCATGGTCTGCGTTAGCGCGTGACCACTAAGAGCAATCGGAGACCGGTAACTTGCCTGGGGCTAGGCGGCGCGCACGAGCGGTTTGGGGTTGAACAGGAATGGCACTTTCGGCCCTGACTCTCGGAACGGTGCCCGCAATCGATCGCGAAGCTCACCACTGATCTCGGCCGTTCGAACCTGCATGAGCATGTGAGCGCCATGGAGCGTCCAGCGCATCTGTTGCTTCGTGATCATCCGTAAGCGGCAAGCCGGGGCCGTTCAGGCGGCGTAGTTCCACGGCATGATCGCGTCAATATCGCTGCTGGGCCATCCATTTGCGAGGCGCTCAAGTGTCTGGGTAAGCCAGGCTTGCGGATCGACGGCATTCATTTTTGCTGTCTGCAGGAGTGTCGCGATCGTAGCCCAGGTCCTGGCGCCGACACCGGCGCGGAGACCCTGGCACGGGCCATGACAATAATCGAGACAGCAAAAATGAACGGCATCGATCCGCAGGCCTACCTGGCCGACGTGCTCGACCGTATCCATGATCACAAGATCAATCGGCTCGATGAACTGCTGCCGTGGAACTGGCGGCCTGCAGCCATCACATGTGCCGAGGCCGCCTGATGGCAACGATAACCCATGTGTTCACCATCAACCATGTCGCGGAAATGCTCGAAGAGGATCCAGAATTCCTTCTGGCCATCGTCAGAAACTCCGACAATCTGACCTATAATACGGCAAAGTGCTATTTCTCATCGATTTGCATACCTAATTTATTCGCTGGCCTGTGATGCCAGGCGGATAGATCGCGATGATGGCCTTCTTTCGAAGTTCAAAGGCCGAGCTTGAATGCCCGTTCAGCCATCGCGACACCGGGGCGATCAGATCGTCGTTCGGTTTGGTCTCGACGGCCCGCCCCAGAATATCAATCCGTCGGCCGGCGAACGAGACATCATCCGGGTGCTTCCCGAACTTCGATACGCCGAAATCTGCAGTCCATCGCGCCCGCACGGGGAAGGGCTTGTCTAAGCCGCCCTTGAAGAAAGCCCAAATGTCAATGTCCTTAAGCCCTGTTTGTCTGTCCAGGAAATGCAAAGCTCCCCCTTGGGCCAAGGCAAGGACGAGCAGGCGTTCACGGTACTGCCCGGCAACAGGTGCTCTGTGATAGACTTCGGAAAGTCTGGCAAGGACCTTGCTTGCAAAGGCATGCAAGTCAACCATTTCAATCGTCTCATATGATCTATGGTTTGAGCTCGTCATTATTCTCCCTTTGTACCTTCGTCAAAGATCATGCTGCGAAGATCCTCGACAGAGAGCCAGTCAGTCTTAGCGTGGATCATGCGGTGGCAGTTGGCACATACGAACCGAAGATTTTGCGGATCGGTAATTGCTCCGTCCTCAGGGTAAGAAGACAACGGAACATCGTGATGAACTTCGATATAGTCGCGTCCGCGGTCACCGTATGTTTTATGGAAATCGAAACCGCATGCTTCGCATTTCCATGGTTTCGGGGACGACCGCCTTTTAAACAGTGCTATCCCGGCCTTCCGCTCTCGAACGAGATGCGTGACCAGCTTCTTCCTTCCCTCAAACGATGGCGGCGGCGGCTCCATTACCATCAGTTCTATGATTTCGTCGTCCAGAGGATCTTCCTGACGGAAGGCCTGGAGAACTTGAGCCAGAAAACCTGCCCGTTGATGGGGGTCGGGCTTCCACCACTGGGCTTGCCCCATCCAGCCTCTTCCCCTTTCAAGACGGATCGTCCGCTTAGGGGAAGGGACAAGCAGCGCGTCGTCGTTCGCGCATCGGGCACGGAAGGTCTTAGTCTCCGTCTTGGATGATGCAAGGCTCACCCGTTCTCTGTACAGCCTAGCATTTCGATAGAAGCCGACTACACGTCTGCCACCCTCGGTGGGATGGGTAGCCACCCAAACGATGTTGATCCCGTCAACGTAGTCATCGCCGGGGAGGGCACCGAATCGATCGATGTTGATCTTGCGATCGATCTCGCCCTTGATCGTCTCGACGTGGCCGTAGGTGAAGCCGCTCTTCGTCGGCTCGAAATTGTAGATTTCGCCCCCCGTTCCGGTTTGTTTGGGGTACTTACCACCGTTAAAAAGCCTGTCGCCGTTCTGAAAGCCGCGATAGTGGTCCATCCAGCCGATACCTAGGAACACGAACATCTTTAAACCTTCAGACTCAGAATGTTGAGCATCTCTAAACATTTCTCGTCGGCAGGGAATAGCTAGTTGCTATCAAACCACAGGTAGTGATTTCACCATTGCCAGGCATTTGGATTGGCCAGACGGCGAAACCTGACAAGATAACGGTCCTTTGATTGCAGTTCCCTTGAAACACTTGATCGACCGCCGCACATTTCGCAGCGTGAGATTGTCGTTTGCGCAGTGAGTGGATCGCCGCGACAGAAATCGAGATTCAGCACCTCCCGCAGCGTACCGTATCCGCTCAATTGGTCGTGCGGCGCCGAACCACTCTTGACCTGATCGCAAACAGGTTGAATCTTCCGCAAGGGTTGGGGCGTATTCACATGTTCAGATTGCTTGCGGCACTTATGATATCAGGGGCACTGGCTACCGCCGCCCACGCAGATCTCCTTCGGACGGGCGGCGACCGGTGGGCTGTAATAGCGAGCACGCGAGACCTCGACAACGCCATCGGAATTGCGAACCTTTACAGGCACCGTTTTGATGATGTTCGCGTGGCGGAGTCGGCGAACGGTTGGTTCGCTGTAATTGCGGGACCGGTGTTAATCCCACAGGGAGCCAAAGCAGCACGCCAAAAATTATGGAGCGATGGAGGCTTGCCCGAGGACTTATTTCTTAGCAACGGACGGAGCTTCATCCGAACAGCCTGGAGTTCGCCAGAAGCTCCTGCCATCCAGACATGGTCCTACAAGGGTGGCCAGCCCTTGATTTTTGAGGCCGGGGGCATGGAGATCGAAGCATCTAGTGTTGCCGAGGGCGATATTCGGTATCCCACGATCACACTTCGCAAAGCTGGACAGGTGCTCTTCAAGGAAGTTCTGAAGGGCGCCGAACTTTCTGCGGACAGCATGAATTCTGAGGTTCGGGTCGCTTGGCTCGACCGGTCGGCGGTCGAACCACAGATCATCTTTTCCTCCTATTGGAATGGAGCACATTGCTGCACCGTTTCAAAAATACTTACGAACAACGGTGCTAGCTGGAGAAGCGTTGAGGGAGCGACCCTTGACGGTGGAGGATACCAACTGGAGGATATTGATGGCGATGGCAGCGTCGAACTGCTTAGCGCCGACAATTCCTTTCTTTATGCATTCGCCCCCTACGTCTTCTCATCGGCCCCCGTGACGATAGCGAAACTTGACGGGATCCACTTGGTTGATGTGCGGTGGAATCCTGACTTCCGCCCATACTACCGCCGCGAACTCTTCGGATGGGAATACCGCGCAAAGTTAGATCCAGAACTCTGGCGTAAAAATGGTTTCCTGGGCGCCTGGTTGGCATTGAAGTCGGTGCTCGGCGAGGCAGAACAAGCCTGGACCGTGGTTTTGGAAAACTACGACCGCTCAAGCGACTGGCCACTGGCGATATGTGACGGCCCTCTCATCGAAGGAGTATGTCCAGAGGAAACCAAGCGCGAGGTAAACTTCCCGGAGGCGTTGCGTGACCATCTTTCGCGAAATGGATATCTAGGCCCGCAAACGGCAACAGCAAAAGAAGCATCAAAACCGTCTGAGCAAGCATCCTCCTCCGACGATACCACAGCCGCGGCGACTGCTCCGAAGCGCGTTTCAAGTGCCGGAACAGGATTCTTCGTTTCAGATCAGGGTCATTTCGTTACCAATCACCACGTGATCAAAGACTGCCGCGCGATCGATGCTCGACGCCCCGGTCAATTGAAGCAGCCCGCAAGCATAGTGGCAGTGGACCCTACAAACGATCTTGCTTTGCTCCGCGTAGAGGCCGGTAAGGGGGCATTTGCGCCTGTGCGGGTGGAGACACGATTAGGAGAGGCTGTCGCGGTCTTCGGCTACCCACTTTCCCATGTTTTGGCGAGCGGAGGCAACTTCACCCTCGGGAATGTCACGGCGTTAGCTGGCCTTGGCAACGATACCCGTTTCATTCAGATATCGGCTCCCGTCCAACCAGGCAACAGTGGTGGCCCACTACTCGATATCTACGGAAACGTCATTGGAGTCGTGACGTCAAAACTCGACGCCGTAGCTGCACTTGCCGCAACCGGCGATATTCCTCAGAACGTCAATTTCGCCCTGCGCGGATCAAGCCTTTACGCTTTCCTGCTCTCATACGGTATCTCTCCGGCAGCAGCATTGAATGAGACCAAGTTAGAAGCGCCGGACCTTGCAGAACGTGCGACTGCCTTCAGCGTGGCGGTCACATGCGAATGATCTGATATTGCTGTCGTTTTGCATTTAATCGCGAGACTCCGAATCCAATGTTTTCAACAAGATAGCGCGGCACGTAAATTGAGATTGGGCACTTAATTTGAGAACCTAGCTTCGATTTTGGCACTTAATGTGAGAATCGCCACCGTGGAAAACATGGCTACCTGCGGTCAAGCTTCATCTGAAAATGCCAAATATCACAAAAGGTTATGGCCGGATCGGACGGCGTCAAGTGCCGAAAGTCGCACCAAGAAATCTCAAATTAAGTGCCATCACCTGCCGGAACGGGCGAATTCTTACGTTTAAGTGCGAAACGACAGCTGGCACAACACCGCCGGATGAATTCGACTTCACTTTACCGCAAGATACTGACTTATTCGCAGCGATCTTCCGCAACACGGACGACGGGTCCGCTTGGTCACTCAATGATGTTTGGCAGGAAGTCCAAGCGGCACTGAATCCCTTCGGCGACACTGCAAAGGGCGCGCCGGAGAGGATGAAACTGCGTACTCTTATATGATTGTTTTCGCTATGTAATCTACGTCGTTTCCCAAAGGCGTCGGACAGCTTTCATCGTAGCCATCGCCTGCAGCCGGCAGGCCGGAATGTTCTTTTCACTGTCGCTATCGGGGGATGGTCCCCGTTCTCCGCAAAATACAGCAACGGCACCATTGTTGCCGCCAGAAGGGTGCGGGACATGAACAACCGGCGTGCCGCCGAGATGATAGGAATAGGCCCGATTGACGTTGTCAAAAAGCGGGTCGCCGCCGAGCATTGTGCGCACTTCATCGACGAAGTCGGCAGTTGCGCCCAGCATCACGACCAGTTCCACGCTGCGGGGTAGCCGGGATAGGTGACTGGCCGCGCAGGCCTTCACGAAAGGCGGGGCGAGCTTGATCGTGCGGGCGGTGATGCTGCTGCCACTCCCGACGAATTTATCGCTGCCCGGATTGGCGTAGGTAACAGTGCAGCGGATGAGAGAAGCAAAACCGAAGACCTTCTCGGTGGGCAGGAACACGGTGTCGATATTCCGGACTTTCTCCAGGACCCCCAGCTCGACGAGCAGCTTTTTCAGGTTGGGCCGCATCGCCTTCTTCTTATCGTTGAAGGGGATGTCCTCGAAGCGGACGGCCTTGCCGCCGGAGTCCAGATAGTCATCGATCAGCCCGTTTTGCTCGGGACCCTTGCTGAAGCCGAGAACAAGGACGCGAGGGGCGGCTGCGCCCCAGTATCCGGGGTTCGCGCGCAATTGCCAGCGATGGCCGCGGACGTTGAAAGACGCTTGTCCCGGTGAATGCCAGTGCGTTTCCCAGTTGTCAAAGCAAGCGCGGCACTCCAGCTCTCCGTGGCTATATGACAATCCCGATGCTCCCCAGCCAGAAACAATACTGATTCGAATCTCGTAGCGACTTGAGATTGTTCGGGAAAGAGCCGGAAAAGAAAGGTTGTTAGCCGACAAGACAAATATCGACTCACTGTCGAGCGGGCTTGAAGCAAATGCGTCAGATATTGTACGGGCTATTTGGTAGATCGACCCGCCGGCCGACCTAAGCTTCAAAGAGAAAAAGAACAAGAATGTTGACGACACAATCCCTCGGACCCCGCGCCTTTCTGAAGTCCCTCGGTTTCGCCCTCGACAAAAGACCGCACCAGATCGATCGTCTCCTTTTGAAGTCACTTTCGCCGGGCGATGCGGAAGCGCTGAGGATGATCTGGTCAACAAGGAACGCGGGATTCTCTGATGGGCTTGGCACATACCTCATCCCGAAGACCTTGAAACAGGCGGCCCTCCAGTTTTCCTATGATTGGCCGCGCGCGGTGGCCACCATGGACTGGTTCGATGAGGTCGTGCGCAGGCTCGGGCCGACCTCCATTGTCGAGATGGGTTGCGGTGCGGGCTTCCTGCTCGGCTTTCTCCGCAACCGAGATCCGGGGGTCCATCTTCAAGGGGTAGATGCCGCAAGGAATCTTGTGGACATAGGTGCTGCTCTTTCCGGGCACGCGCTTATCGCCGGAGACTATCTCGCGGCCAAGCCGGATAGAGCCTACGACCTGATCGTGTGTGATTTCGGGTTCGATATGGCGCGGTTCAAACCGTCGACCACCCCACACTCGATCGCGGCGTGCGCCGGTGCGCAATATTGTCCGGGTTGCAGCGACGATCTCAAAGTGCAATTCGACGCCTACTTGCGGGCCTGGCGCAGGTGGAGCCATGCAGGCAGTCACTTGGCGGTCGCCGGCAGGTTATCCAACTTCGGCATGCTGAGGGCGTTTGTTCTCGCGGCCTCCGATGCCGGCTGGCTACCTTGTTTGCAAGTCAGCACGGTGCTGACGGTAAAGCACGATCAAGACGCGGAGAGATTCCCGGCTCTGCTGTTCGTGCCTGCGGGAGCCGATCCGGAAGCGCCGGACATGGAGGCTATTGCCAGCTTCTTTAACCGCTAGTTCCGGGCGACGCGCGCCGCCGGGTTGAACCGGCAGTCGCCCGAAGGAAAGCTCGGGCGATCCGCAGGGCTTAGTTGGCTTGCCGCTGTTCGAACACTGCGCGAAAGATTGGAGCCGCCGAGAAGGCGTTCGGCCAGCCCACGTAGTGGGCCAGATGACTCAGCGCCTCGGACGCCTCTTTGCGAGCGAGGCCGTTATGGGCCGGCCGGATGCAACGGGGGCGGCGCTGCCGAGAGGCCTGCGGCGGACAAATATCTGGAAGGCATGAAAATTTACGTGCGCGACCTGCTCCGCACGATGGCAGACAGCCCGGCCCAGTACAACGTGCTGGAGCACGATATTGCCCAGGGACGCACAGTAGTCGAAAAATTCATCGCGGCCATGCGCGAGGCTTATCCGCCGGCGCCGTAGGCAAGCACACTGGCCGTGAGCCAGCTTGTGGTCACGACCGGCGGCGGGAGGCTCGGGAAAAATCCGCAAGCCACGACCGTGCCAACGTCCAAACGTACCGTCGCGGTCATGACGACCGAAGCAAAGAAAACACCGGCTCGCAAGAAAAGGACGAGGCGACGGAAACGCGTCGATCCCGTCTATTACATTGTCGAGGTTCAGGAATGGGACTGGAGTTTCTGGTTCGGCGTCAGCAACATGCCGGAGCGCTATGGCCCATACGACGATTATCGTCATCTGGTGTTCTGCGGAAAACTGCTGCGGCCGTCAAAGGTCAAGGCAGAGTCGGTCGAGCTGAGTTTTCTGCCCAATCAGCATCTGAACGAAGGCCAGCGCGAGCGCGATCAGCCGCTCTCAATCGGTCATCTCAGCGTTCATCGCCGCAGCATGTCGGGTGTGTTGTCCATGCCCGCCGATGCGCTGCCGTCGCTGCTGACCATGGCGACTGCCGGTCGTCTGCGCTACGTCGTAATGCAGGGCGAGAAGCTGCACTATGGTCAAGCCAGCCTGAAGAGCTTTCGCTTTGAAATGAAGATCGACGAGGACGATCTGCCGCCGGAAACGTGAGCAATCACGGCAACGAGCCTGACCAGCTTGTGGCCAAGATCACCGGCGCGGGACAATTCATAACAGGTGCAACTCGAACGAAAGGAGTTGCACAATGACAAATCATCCTGCCAACCATTCCGCCGGCCTGATGCTCGACGAGGGTTTCGTAAGACGCGCCATTGCGATGCGTGGCGGCCGGAATCTTGACGGCGAATTCCTGATGGATCTCCTTGAGGCCGGACTGGCCATCATGGAACTGTCGTATGCCAATCATGACGAAAGATGCAGCGATCCCGGCTGTGCCGGATGCCGCATTCGCCGGGGTGAGCAGCCGCGCCCGAGCATGGTGGCCGAGTTCACTGCGGTGCGGACGCACCTGCAGCAGGCGGCAGAAGCGCGCGAGGCCGGCACCAGTCCGGACCGGGAAGTGTCTATCGTGGTTTCAGAGGCGAGCTTGATCTTCATGACCTGGCTGGACAGGCTGCTCCAGCAGCGGGCCTCCGTGGGCCTGCGCATCGTCGGACCGGATATCGACCTGGACCGCTCGGTCGACATGGAAGGCGCGATACGTTTCCTGTCGCATATGCTGGTCGGCACGCACGAGGAAGAGATGGCCGCGTTTGCTGAAGGGCGGCACCCCCTTCTCTTTCCGCCCAGAACGGCGGAGCCGGGACCGACGGTTCAGTAACTGGAACGCAAGCAGATATTCGGGCCGGTGGTGAACGGCCCGGATTGCATTTGACGGATGGCGGTCGTCACCACCATGACGAATAGAACACCATCAAACCGGCCGCGATCGCCTCGCGGGCCTTGGCGACGAACTGCAGATCGTCATCGATCTCGGAGCCATCGGATTCGCCGAAGAAGAAGCCGCTCGTCGGCGGCAGGCTCCGCGACCGGATCGCATTTTCCAGAGCGTCGAGGTCGGCGCTCGTCAGCAGCACGTTCACGCAGTTGAAGGCGTCGTCCTGCCCGCCATTTTCGCGGTAGAGGCCAGCCATGCAGGTTCGGATGCTTGCGCCAGTAGTGGATTTCCACGGCGTCGTTGGTCGTGAAGTCCACCGGTTCTTCCGGCTCGTGAGCGGTCGTGTAGGCGTACATATCCAGTCCCATTTTCTTTTCCTTTCGTTCGTTGTTGATCGTCCCGAAGGACGCGGACGAAAGGCCGGGCGGCATGGGCTGCGGCCGTCATGGTCAACACGGCCCGCCCCTACGGCGGGGTGGTGCGGGCAGACCATTGACGGCAAAGCGCCGTCCGGCAGGACAGCGACTTTCCGAGGGCAACAATGAAACGGTAGGAGATGGGACGAACTATGTGGTTGCGTGGCTCAGCACGTCATCGAGCTTGGTGGCCTTTATGTAACGGGCCGGGTTCTCGCCCAATGCCAGCGCCTTGAAGTGCTCCTCGCCACAGGCGATTTTTGCGGCCTCCTGATCGCGCAGGTCGTCTGTAAAGAGGCTGCCCTTCGTTTCGACGACGAAATACAGGCGCTCCTGTCCATCGATTTGCATCAGCACCGCCCAGTCGGGATTGTAAGTGCCGAGCGGCGTCGGGACTTTGAACCAGCTCGGGAGCTTGGCGTAGACCTTCACCGACTCGTTCTTTTCGAGTTGCTCAGCAAACGTCCGTTCCACTCCGCCAGAATCGTAGATGACATGCTCGAACACCGATTTCTGTGTGTCTTTGAGCATGTTTTTGAGGTAGCCGATCAGTTCCTCCTGCTCGAACAACTCCTGTGCATAAAAGTGCTCGTCGCCGGCGCGCTGATACTTGATGCCGTCCACAAGCGCGAGGCGTTTGGTGCGGTTGATGAGTTCCGCCGCCTGCTCAATGAATGCCTGGGGATTGCGCTTGAAATCGCCAAGCCGGCCGCTGCCGGTCAGGATGGTCACAAGGCTGCGCCGCGTAAGCTGGGTGCGATCCTGCAGGTCGGTCAAAACGTCGGGGAGGACGATATCCCCTTCCTCGATCGTCACCGGCCCGGAGCTGGATGTTTCAGTTGTCAGAACACCGCCTTGGCCGATAGCCAGATCGGCCTTTCGGATCGTTACCCGTGCCTTTGAAATGGGCGGCCCATCGGCGATGGCCTTCGCGCAATCCTTGATGAGCTTGTCGTTATCGAAATGAACGCGATAGGTCGTCTTGTGCTTGATGCGATCCCACAAAGCCTGAAATTCGGCGCTGTGCAGAACGGCCTGCCGCGTTTTTACCGTCACGCGGTCATCGGCATTCTTGATTTCCAGCCTGCCGGCAATCTTGCGCAGGACTTCCTTAATCTGCGGCAGGTGCGCGGCGTGGGCCTCAGGCAGCACAAGGCTCCCGTCTTTCAAGGCTGTGCGCAGCTTGTCCTGCACCTTGCCCTTGCCGTCAATCATACCCTCGCCCTTCAGATAGTCGAAGATGGCCGCCGACTCGTCGAAACCGAGCATGGCGGTGGAGCCGTCATCCTTCGTGATGGGGATGGCTGCGAACTGGTGCTTCTCGACGATGCCGAAACGAATGCCGGTATCGGCCTCGATCTCCTTTTGCAGATTCTCGGCGAAGGCCTCGTAGCTCTCTGTGGCGATAACCGTCAGCGTATTGACCTCGAAGCCGCGCAGCCGCTCGCCCTTCTGGTTCACGCAAAGGCGCAAGCCGCGTCCGATGGTCTGGCGCCGCTCTCTCTCGGTGCCCATGTCGCGCAGTGCGCAGATTTGAAAGACGTTCGGATTGTCCCAGCCTTCCTTGAGGGCGGAATGCGAGAAGATGAATTTGAGCTTCGTGTCGAAGCTCAGCAGCTTCTCCTTGTCCTTCATGATGAGGTTGTAGGCGCGCTCGGCACTGTCCCGGTTTGCCTGATTGTTCTCAGCGGTGTCTGTCCAGCGCTTGTTCTTATCGATGGAGAAATAGCCGTCATGCACCTCCTCCGCCTCGGACGTCACGTCCACTTCTTTGAACAGGCTGGTGAACTCGGGGAGCTTCGCGGCGCGACGATACTCCTCCTCGAAGATTGCCGCATATTTCCCCTTCACGGCGTTGCCGTCCTCATCATACGAGCGGTAGTGCTCGACAGAGTCTATGAAGAACAGGCTCAAGACCTTGATGCCGAGCGGGGCAAGGCGTTTTTCCTTTTCAAGGTGCTCGTGAATCGTGCGGCGGATCATCAGCCGCTTGATGGCGTCGGGGTCAACGTCGCCGATACCCTGGCCCACGGACAGGAACGTTTCAGAGCCGGCGGTCTTTACCTCCAGCAGCGACTGGTCGCCGGCCGGGCGGATTTCGCCAATCCGGCAATCCTTGTAGACGGCGCGCCCTGTCAAATCTTCCAGGTCGTCGCCGTCCTGCACGGTCACGTCCTTGCGGCGGACCTGCTGTCCCTGCTGCACGTCGATCTCTACGCGAGCGGTGATCGCGCCGCGCGTGTTGCTGGCGGAGAGAAAGCGCAGATACGCCTTGTTGTGCCCGCCTTCAACTTCGAGTGAGGCAACCTCGATCTGCTTGACCAGCTTGCGCTCGTAGGCATCCACAGCATCGAGTCGGTAGACCATGTTGTGCTTCTGGATGTGCGTTGCGGAATACCGCAAGGTGCAGAGCGGATGCATTGCGTCTAGCGCCTGCTTGCCCCGGCCCTCAAGACCGCCGTCCACGCTCTGCGGCTCGTCCACGATAAGGACGGGATGTGTCGCCCGGATCAGGTCGATCGGCGCTTCGCCGCCGGTCTTTTCGCTGTCCTTGTAGAGATTGTTCACGTCCTTCTTGTTGATCGCACCGACGGTCACAACCATAATCTGAATGGTCGGACTGGTCGCGAAATTGCGCACTTGGCCAAGCTTGGCTGAGTCATAGAGAAAATAGTCGAACGGCTGGCCGGAATAGAGGCCCTTGAAGTGATCTTCGGTGATCTGGAGCGTCTTATAGACGCCCTCCTTGATCGCAACAGACGGTACGACGATGACGAATTTGGTGAAACCGAACCGCTTGTTCAGCTCGAAAATGGTGCGGAGATAGACATATGTCTTGCCGGTTCCCGTCTCCATTTCTACTGTGAAGTCACCCGAGGTGAGGTTCTCTGACGGTGGCAGCCCGTTGCGGAGTTGGATATTCTTGAGATTGCCGATGATTTCGTCATCGAGCAGCGTCAGGCGGTTGCCAATGCCGAGTTCGTTTTCGACAAGTCCAAGCTCCCCCTGCACGCCGCCGTCAGCACGGCGTGTGACGGTAAATTCGGTGCGGTTGATCTCCTGCCCCTGGAACAGATCGCAGACGGCTTCGATGGCGGTGTGCTGATAGTCGAGGTCGGGCTCAAAATGCAGTTTCATTGCTGCACCTCCCCGATCAGGGCCATGTTCTTGGCGTGACGTTCCCGGTCGAGGTCTTCGTTGGCCGGGACTGCCTCTAGGCTTGCGATGTAGTCTGCGGGAAGTCGGTGCTCTTTTGCGCCAGCGATAACCAGGGCACGATACCACGAGTAAGGTGTTAGCGCCGGATCAGTGGTCGTGGCGACATAAGCCTTTGCCCGGAGCCGGTCGGCCCCGCGAAAAACCTCAATCTCTGTTTCATCGTAGCCCGCCCCCAAGCCCTCGGCTTTGTCGAGGCCGGCCTTCTCGTTGCTGGCGATTTCATACAGCACGCCGAATACAGACGCGTCGGGCCGGTCGGTCTGCACGATGTCGCATTTGCCCGATCCATCCTTGCTTTTCTTGTGCCAGCGAAGCTCGTATCCGCGCAGTTCAGCCACACCAAGGGACTGTACGGATAAGCACCGCTCCCGGATGCGAGCAGTCGGCATGTTAGATCCATAGGCGAAGGTGATGAAACGATCCGCGCTCATTACAGGCTCCTCACGTCGAGGATACCGTTCTGATTCAGAATGGCGGCCATGTTGGTCTTAGCCACATCGTCGGCAAAACCGGAATCCTTGAACACGACGCGGGTATCGACCGCCGGCGCAAGCGCCTTGCGCCAGGCGACGATACCGTTGGCCAGCGCCTCCACCACGTCCTTAGTCAGACCGTCGGCAAGGCAAGCGATCAGCGCGCCGCCACCGATTGAATGGACGGTCTTCCCCGCGATCTCTTTCTTCTCGATCGGAACGCAAAGGTCGAGGCCAAGCTTGAGCAACAGCTCATAGAGAACATCCTGCTCACTACGCCCCTGAATAAGATGCTCGGAATTGGCGAGAAGCGTACCTTCAATGTTGGATGGCTCTGGCTCCCACGCCCGGATGTTAGACTGTGCGAGCTTGAAGACGCGGAAGCCAACGTCGCCCTGGACTAACGGACTCTCAGTTTTGACTTTTGCTCCTGCACGACGCAGCCGTTCCTTCGTCAATTCTGCAATATTGGGGGTTAGATTCAGCGCCTCACAAACGGCGGCTGCAGCCTTCTGGTTTTTGTCGTCTTTGCGAAGAGGCTCGGGCAACTGGACGAGGATGTACCGCCTACGGTTCCCGTCCTCATGGTTCAAACGCATAACGGCTTCGGCCGTCGTTCCTGACCCAGCAAAGAGGTCAAGGACGACGTCGCCATCGCTAGCGCCCATCCGAATACACGTCTTTAGAAACTCTACTGCCTTGGGAAAATCGAACGCCTCACCAGGCATCAGTTGCTTCAAAGCTCGCTTCCCGCTGTCGGTAGAAAACTCTCCCCCTATCCAAATTGATTTGGGTTTCGAAGACCGCTCGATCACATCTTCATCATCCTCACCATCCGGCTCTTCGTCATCATCCACTGCGATGGATGGATCAAGGTAAAGGCGATGTTCTACATCCAGTCTACCGGTACGTTCCGACCGTTTCGGGTGAAGCCAGTCGAGGTGGCCGCGGGCCTTGTCGATTCCCCACCGCCAACGACCCTCGCTGCCGTCGCCTCGCATCGGCAATATTTCGACGTCTGTGTCTGACGTTCGTTCGAGCGAGCATCGACCAGTCGCCTCATCCCAATAGACGGGGAAGAACATTTTCGGGCGATCTTCGCGCTTGTCGGGACCACCGCGCTTGCGCATGTCACGAAGGGCGAATACTTGGCCTTTCTCGTCCTTGAATTTGAAGGCGGCCCGCTGTTCCTCTGTCAGAGGAAGGCCATACGACCGGAAGTCCGGACCCGAGTAAACCAAAGCGTACTCGTGAGCAGCTGCAATGTACTTCTTGTCGTTTCTTCCCTTCATATTGTTTACGACCGAAACATTCGCCACAAACCGTTCTGCCCCAAAAATCTCGTCGCAGATCGTCCGGAGGTTGTGCGCTTCGTTGTCGTCAATTGAGATGAACACCACGCCATCCCTCCTAAGTAGCCCCTTAGCAAGCCGAAGTCGGGGGTAGAGCATATTGAGCCAGTCGGTGTGGAACCGACCGGATGCCTCCGAATTTGAGCTAATCTTCTGTCCGCCCTCGGCCTGCCGCGTAACTTCCAAGTATCGCGATAGGCTGTCGTGGAAACTGTCTGGGTAAACGAAATCCTTGCCGGTATTGTACGGCGGATCGATGTAGATCAGCTTCACCTTGCCAGCGTAACTTTTCTGCAAGAGTTTGAGGACTTCGAGGTTGTCGCCCTCGATCATCAGGTTCTGCGTCGTATCCCAATCAACGCTTTCCTTCGGACACGGCAACAGCGTGCCGGTTGACGGCGTCAAGGCTATCTGGCGCGCCTTGCGCTTGCCGTGCCAGTTGAGGCCGTACTTCTCGTCCCGATCATCGACCGCGCCGCCGAGGAGCTGCTTTAAGACCTCGAAATCAATCCGTCCTTCCCTGAATGCCTCCGGGAACAGCGACCGCAATGCGTCGAGGTTTTCTTCGACGACATCGGCGCTCTTGGTTTCCGGGGCATCCAGTTCCAGTTTCGTGATTCCGTGCATTCGCAGTTTCCCCTTCGTCAAAGGCGTTGCTTGTAGCTGGCGAGTTCAGCTTCGCGGCGCTGAATCTCCAGGTTTAAGTCCACGCGGCGGCCCAGCTGCTTTTCACGCTTCGCCCTGCCGCGCAGGGTGTCGATTTCCTTGGCCAGCCGCGCATGGGCGTCGAGCGCAGCGCGGCGGCGGTCAATCGCAATGGCATCGTCTGTCGCGGCGAACGCGCCCGTCAGGCGGGCCGCATTCAGCGCCTCTATGCGAGCGATCCAGCCCGCATATAGTGCATACAGATCGGATCGCGGCTGCTGCGCCAGCGGCAGGCTTTGCAGGAAGGCGGCCTCGGCGGTGTCTTCCGCTCCCAGACGCAGGCCTGTCGCGGCGACCACCTGGTCGATGACAGTGCGACCGGTCTCATTCAGCGCCCGGCGCTTGTGCGCCGCCGACACCGTGGCGCCGCTTTCATCTGTGGTAATGAGCATGACGGGATACGGGACGGCGCGGTGGATCAACTCGATCAGCCGAGCCGCTTTCGCGCTTGCGCGAAAGGCACAAGCGACAACGGCGATTTCCAGATATTCCCGCGCTTCATCGGTGAAGGCCGGGACGGCGATCGTCGCAGGCTTGCAGGCGGCAAACCATTGCAGCTCGTCGATCCCGTCCTGAATGGCACGTTTATCGGCGGATGTCGGCGCGCCTTGCTCGACCAGCAGTTTCTTCGGCACACGAGCATCGACCCGCGCTCCGGGCGGCAGCCCGAGCGCATCGATGATGGCGCAAATGCTTCCGTCGGCCGTCATGCCGCCTCCGTTTCCGGCAGGATGACGAGGAAGGCCACCACCTCGAAATCGTTGATACCGGCGAACTCGCCTTTCAGGGCGTGTGTGCCGCCGGGCGAAAACAGGCTGGCGACGGCGCGCTCCTCGCTCTTGCCCGCTATGGAAGCAACGGCCCGCGACAGAAGCTTCTGATAGGATTCCATGTCGCGGCCAAACCGCGTCACCTTGTCGAAGCGCGCGCAAGCTCCGGCGTCGGGAAGATCACGGCCGATGCTGAGCTTCTTGAGCCGGTCGAGCACCTGCTTGGCCTGGTTATAGGGCAGCAGCACCTCGCCTTCGTCGCCAACATGCACGACGAAGTGCGGGCTCAGCGGATAGCCCGGCTCCGCCGCGCGCTGCGCCGCGTCGCCGATCGCCCGCAGGCAGAAGATCGCGCCGGGCGGGATCGCGTTTTCGGGGGTGGCAGAATGATTTTCAAGAGCCGGGACGACCGCGTAGGTGCCGGGCGGCAAGGCTTCGAGCCGCTCCCTGTTTTCCTTCAAGTATCCCGCCAGATCGATCCGGAAATCGTTGAGGGTCAAATCCGCGATGGACACGCCGCTCGACAGGTCTTCGAGGTCGATCACCGCGTCCTGCAATTTCTGCAACTGGGCGCGGCGGTACTCCAGATCGTTCATCTGGTTGCCGGCCTGGAACTCGATGACGTTCTCCTCACCGGTGGCGGACACGTCGAGCAGCACCATGCGCCCGCTGACGCGAGATTCGAGATCGAGGTATTCGTCCAGCTCCATGTTGGGCCAGAAATTCACCAGCTGGATGCGGGTGTTGGTGGAACCGATACGGTCGACGCGGCCGAACCGTTGGATGATACGAACCGGATTCCAGTGAATGTCGTAATTGATGAGGAAGTCGCAGTCCTGAAGGTTCTGGCCTTCGGAAATGCAATCGGTGGCGATCAGAAGGTCGATTTCCCCTTCCGCCGCCATCTCCGCCGGTCGTTCCTTGGAACGCGGCGAAAAAGCGCTGAGGATCGAACTCATGTCCGAACGGAGGGCGGAGAGCGTCGCCTTGTTGGCCCCTGTCCCGGTCACAACGGCGGCGTGAATGCCGAGGCTGGATCGCGCCCAGGACGCAAGTTCCCGATACAGATAATCGGCGGTATCGGCAAAGGCTGTAAACAGCAGAATCTTGCGGTTTCCCGTGTTGATCGGCTCATTCAGCTTCTTGGCGATGAGCTGTTTCAGCGCGGCGAGCTTGGCGTCACGGTCGGCGGTGACGGCGCTCGCCGCCGACAACAGGGTCGCCAGCCGGTTGCGGTCCTCGATTAGATCCTGCCGCCAGCGGACGCGATCGACGTCCTGCAACAGCACCTTGACCTTACGGCCGACCAGCAGCGCCTCGAAGGACGGATCGTCGATATCGACACCGTCGATTTCCATTTCATCAACGGACTCGTCATGGGCGTCGATCTTGGCGAGGAGAGCGTTTACGTCGTCCAGCTGACGCTTGATCGTGAGCGCGAAGGACGCAACCGAGCTTTCCATGCGCTTGAGGAGGTTGACCCGCAGCAGGTGGATCAGGCTTTCCTCGCGGTCGACCTGCCGGAAGTAACTCTCGCCGCCACGAATCTTGGTGCTGTACTTCTCGTCGTAGGCGGCCTGCTTGTGCGGTAGAACGTAACGCAGCGGAGCATAGGCGCCGAGCGTGAGGCGCCTGATTTCATTGTTGATCTCGCGGATGGGCCGGAACTCTCCGGCCAGGTCCACGTCCGCCTTGATATTGACCGGCGGGAGCCGGTCGGGAAACTGACCTGTTTCGGCGGTGCCGTAGTAACGCTGCACATGCTTGCGCGACCGGGCGATGGTCAGCAGATCGAGCAGTTTAAAGTAGTCAAAGCCCAGCATGTCCATGAGACGCGACGGTCGACGCTCGTTTTCGGGAAGATCGAGCCAGCGGTTAAACTGCCCCTGGGCCTTGCGGATCGTTGCCTCGATGCTGGCGATGCCGTGATCGAACAGGGCGAGGTCGTTGCCCTCAGTCATGAAGGCGATCTGGTTCTTGAGGTCAGCGAGGCGATTATTGACCGGGGTCGCGGACAGCATCAGCACCTTGGTTTTCACGCCCGCCTTGATGATCCGCTTCATCAGGTGGTCGTAGCGGGTGTCGCGATCTTTGTGCGTCGCCTTGTTCCGGAAATTATGCGACTCGTCGATCACGACGAGGTCGTAGTTGCCCCAGTTGACGTGGGACAAGTCGATGTCGCCTGACAACCCGCCTTCGCGCGACAGGTCCGTATGGTTCAGGACGTCGTAGTTAAAACGGTCGCCGGCAAGGATGTTGCGTTTGTCATTGGCCTTGTAGAGCGTCCAGTTGTCGCGCAGGCGCTTTGGGCAGAGCACCAGAACGCGGTCGTTGCGCAGCTCGTAATATTTGATGACTGCCAGCGCCTCGAAAGTTTTGCCGAGACCGACGCTGTCGGCGATGATGCAGCCGCCAATGCGTTCGAGCTTGTCGATCGCGCCGACGACGCCGTCGCGCTGGAACTTGAAAAGCTTCTTCCAAACAGTCGTGTTGCGGATGCCGGTAGCGGACTTGACGATGCGCTCCTCGTCCAGCTCGTCGCCCAAGTCCTTGAACAGCTCGAACAGGAACTTGAAATACAGCAAGGACGGCGGGCGTTGGGATGCCGCTTCCGCAAGGAAGCATGTGAGCTGCTCGCCGGTCGCGGCCTGCCGCTTCAGGGCCTCCCAATTGACCTGGAACCAGTCGGCAAAGGCCGCGGCTTCTTCGTCGGTGTCGGTCGCCTGCACCAGTCCGAGCTGGTCGCCGGGCGTGATGCCGAGTCCCTCGGTGGTGAAGGCGCATGTGCCGAGCACGGCGCGTCCGACCATCTCGCCGTTGACAACGATCATCGATTGCGGCGGGGCCGCCGCGGCGTGGCGGATTTCAGCGTGGTTCTTGATCCAGTCATTGGCGACTCTGGCAAGCCATCGCCCCTGGAGCTTGCTGCGATAGGCAATGTCGGCGGGGCCGCCGAAAAGCGACTGGGTCAAGGAGTCCTGCTCGCCAAGAAGCAGCCGGACGCGCCCAGGCTTCGCCAGCATCTCGCGCGTCTCGGCAAAAGCGTGAAGCGAAAAGTCTGGCGACATCAGATCAACGGATGCGCCGGAAGCAAGCCAGTCGCGGAGCCGGTCGATGACGCGCTCATTGCCGGTGTTGCGCAGTAATTTCATGCTTCGCCCTTGCCTTCTAGCTGGCGCACCGGAAGTTGCGCAATCTCTTTCCCGGCCTTCTCCTCTGCAACTCGAATGTCGTAGGCGCTCTGGAGATGGAGCCAAAACTCTGGATTATTACCGAACCAGTGACCGAGCCGCAGAGCCGTGTCACCGGTGATATTGCGGCGTCCGTGAATAATCTGCGTCACGCGGTTGGGAGGAACATCAATCAGACGTGATAACTCGGTGGGCGATATATTCAGTTCGGCCAATTCCTTGGCAAGAATTTCTCCGGGATGAACGGCAGACCGGGGCATGTGTCACCTCGCAATGTCGTAGCAAACCACGAATCGTCGTTTTAGGATAAACAACCTTGACGATTTACGTCAATCGTAAATGCAATAGCGGCGCAGACAAAGGCCGCGCCCAGCTCAGAGACAAGTTCCTCAATGGCATAGCCTTCATCGCCGAACCTCTCGCGGCCAAAATCGCGGTCGAGGCGCTTGGGGTACCGCATCCAGTGGGTCAGTTCGTGCGCAAGGGTGGCGTAGTAGGCTTCCGGTTCGCGGAGCGGTCTTCTGTCATGCTGTAGAAAGCCTGATGCCTCCCTCCCTGATGGGCTCCGACGAATGCAAAGAAAGTCTCGACCCGTGCGATACGGGCGACAGGATCAAGGGCAGGCTCTTGCACGGCGTAGAAATGCGCGGGCAACCGGTCCACCTGCTCGGCGCTGATAAAGGGAATCTCACTGTCCACGTCCTCGCCGGTCGCCTCGTCCTGAAGCGCCGCGACCGAAAGGCGGGGTTCGCCCCGGCTGCGTCCGCAGAGTAGCGGAGGATGAAAGCCTTGACGCCCGTGGGGCCGCAGACCCCCCTCTTCTGAAAACGCGGGCAGCGCCCGCCGGTGAGAGCGCCGGCCATGTCGGCCTGCGACACTCGCGATCACTAGAGCATTTCCCTTTCATGCTGGATCGTATCCGCATGAGTTGAAGTAGTTTCTGCATTCTTTTGGCGCGACGAGATGGACGAGCTTGCCAATCATGNCTAGAGCATTTCCCTTTCATGCTGGATCGTATCCGCATGAGTTGAAGTAGTTTCTGCATTCTTTTGGCGCGACGAGATGGACGAGCTTGCCAATCATGTCCCACAGACCAGACACGGTCCGCTCAGCCGCCTTCCTCAGATGTGCCTTGAGCTTGGAGAAGGCCTTTTCGATGGGGTTGAAGTCGGGACTGTAGGGCGGCAGGAACACCATCGTTGCGCCCGCCGCTTCGATTAACGCTCTTGCTGCTGGCCGTTTGTGGCTGGAAAGATTGTCGAGGATCACGACGTCACCGGGTTTCAATGTCGGGACCAGGACCTGAGCGACATAGGCCTCGAACCACTCGCCATTGATCGSACCGTCGATGACCAAAGGCGCGACCATTCCGGTGTTTCGTAGACCGGCGACAAGCGTCGTCGTCTTGCGATGGCCATGCGGGAAACCCATCCGCAGCCGCTCACCTCTGGTGCATCTTCCATGAGTGCGGGCCATGTTGGTCGCGGTCCATGTTTCGTCGATGAACACGAGCCGCGACGGATCAAGATCAAGTTGCTCGTCGAACCACCGCTGACGGAGTTCCAAGACGTCTGGGCGTGCTTGCTCTATCGCGTGGCCAGTCTTTTTTTGCGCGTCTGATTGTGCCGGACAAGGAAACGGTGCAGCGCCGACTTGCTGATGGCGATGCCCTGAGCTGCAAGGGCATCACGAAGTTCGAACAAGGTGCCGTCCCGGTGTTCCTCAAGCCACGACATGATCGCGTCGGCGTTGGCTTCGGTTTTGTACGAATGACGGTCTCCACCCAGCGGACCCGGTCGAACATGGCCCTGACGGACTTGCAGGTTTCGCCACCGGCTCACGCTGGCCGCACTGACGCCAAAGCGCTCGGCAGCCTCCCGGTGCGACGCTCCGGCTGAGACGGCGGCAAGAACACGTGCGCGAAGATCAACGGAAAGGGCTTTCGACATTATCTGCCGACCTCCATCGGCAGAAAGTTTGAATCAGAACCCATCTGATTTGCAAAGCCCAAATGATTCAATCAGTCAGGGAAACGCTCTAACGTAAGGTGACGCCCCGAAGGCGCTTGTTAAGACACCACCTGAGAAAATAGCAAAAAGCCCCGGAAATCCTGGAGATTTCCGGGGCTTTTCGTTTTAGGCCTTGAGTGCGCGGTTGAAGACGCGCGACAGCCGTTCGGCAAAAGCGCGCGGATCCTGCGGCTTGTCGCCATCGAGCACGCGCGCCTGGTCGAGCAGGAGTTGTACGGCGTCAGTCCGGAACGCGATATCGCCGGCGGGGCTGGCAGCCATCGCGGCGATCAGTGCGTGGTTCGGGTTGACTTCGAGGATCGGCTTGGCCGCATCGTCGAGACGGCCGGCGCCTTGCAGCATCTTTTCGAGCTGGCGATCGGGACCGTGCTCCGGCGCGACCAGGCAGACGGCGCTTTCCGTCAGCCGGTCGGACGTGCGAACATCGGAGACCGCCGCGCCGAGTGTTTCCTTGGCGAAGGCAACGAAATCGATGACCAGCTGGCTGGCCTTCGGCGCTTCTTCCTTGTCGCCTTCAGACTTGGCGATATTGCTGAGATCAGCCGCCCCTTGGGTGATCGACTTCAGCGGCTTGCCGTCGAAGTCCGGAGCCGAGGTCACCCAGAAGCTATCGACCGGATCGGTCAAGAGCAGCACTTCGATGCCGCGGGCGCGGAAACCTTCGAGCTGCGGCGAGGCCTTGAGCTGGCCGAGATTGTCGCCCGTCAGATAATAGATCGCCGACTGGCCTTCCTTCATGTCCTTGACGTAGTCGGCGAGGCTGCGCTGGCCCTCATCCGAGGTGGTGGTACGGAAGCGTGACAGAGCGATCAGTTGTTCGCGGCGCTCGTAGTCCTCGTAGATGCCTTCCTTCAGCACGCTGCCGAAGTTTTCCCAAACTTTGTCGAAGGTCTCCGGCTCGCTTTCCGCCAGCTTCTCGATTGCTGTCAGCACGCGGTTGGTGACACCCTTGCGGATACTCGCGAGCAGCGGGCTTTCCTGGATCATTTCGCGCGAGACGTTGAGCGGCAGGTCCGAGGTGTCGACGAGGCCGCGCACGAAGCGTAGGTAGCGCGGCAGCAATTCCGCCTCGTCGGTGATGAAGACGCGTTTGACGTAGAGCTTCATCCGGCCCTTGCGGTCCGGGTCGAAGAGGTCGAAGGGCTTCGAGCCGGGCACGAAGGCAAGTGCGGTATATTCGTGACGGCCTTCGGCGCGGAAATGCACCGTGAGGGCCGGATCGTCATACTGCCCGGCGACGCCACGATAGAAGTCGGTGTACTCTTCCTTGCTGATCTCGCTCTTCTGCTTGGTCCAGAGGGCGGTGCCGTCGCCGACGGAAACCGGCTCGGCCCCGGGCTTCTCGACGACCGAGATCGGCACCGGCACATGGCCGGACTGATCCTTGACGATGCGCTCGACCGTCCAGCGCGAGGTGTAGGTCTTAGCATCCTCCATCAGATGGAGCGTGATGCGCGTGCCGCGCGCGGGGGCATCGGCGAGTTCGGCGGCAGCAACGGTGTAGCTGCCCTTGCCGTCGGAAGACCACAGCCAGGCGTGTTCGGAACCGGCGCGGCGCGACACGACATCGACCTTGTCGGCGACCATGAAGGCGGAATAGAAGCCGACGCCGAACTGACCGATAAGCTGTGCGCCTTCCTTGCCCTGGGCGGCCTCGATGCGCTCCATGAAGGCCCGCGTGCCCGAGCGGGCGATCGTGCCGAGCGCTTCGACCAGTTCATCACGGCTCATGCCGATGCCGTTGTCGTCGACGACGAGACGGCTGTTTTCCTCATCGAGCGTCAGCGTGATGCGCGGGGTGGGGTCTCCGGCAAGAAGCTCAGGCGAGACGATCGCTTCGTAGCGCAGCTTTTCGCAGGCGTCCGCGGCGTTCGAAATCAGTTCGCGGAGGAAGACGTTCTTGTCGGAATAGACCGAATGCACCATCAAATGGAGCAATCGCGCCACATCGGCTTCGAAGACATGTTTCTCTACGGACATTTCGGTTTCGCTCATCGCCTTGGCAACTCCTTGTGCTTTGCGCCCCAATTGGCAAGCTGCGTCCAGAATTTCAAGGGTCGTCTTGCGTGGTACCCATTTCTGTATGATGCTGCACTGCGAACGAACGCTGAAAACTGGCCCACGTATGCTCCTTCCACGGGGTCCAAGGCGACGGTTCGCTACGACGACAAATCGCCGTAACACTCCACTGTTATGCTCCTGCGACCTGAGCAGACGTTCTTGGGTCACCTATGTCGAGTTCATACCGCGGCTCTGCCACCCGTCTCTTTGACTAAAGTCAATGCGAGACGAATTGCATTGTTCTATAGGCTTCAAGCAGCGGGGCCGGCCTTCAATCGCACCGAGGAGTGGACATTATGCCCAAGCATTCCACCATCCCGACAATACCGACAATACCGACATTCGCCGATGCCTATTCCTATTCGCTCGATGCCTGGCAGCGCTCGGTCCTTTTTCTTGACGTGATGCGGCAGCGCGGTGCGCAATATGAGGAGCACCGGACGCAGACCGCTCCGAACGTGCTGGAGTTCGAGGCTCAGCTTGTCCGCGACGGACGCACACTCGCGCGGCCGGTGAACTATGCACTGGTGAGCATCGTTCCTCCCGACGGGGTCGCGATCGATCCGTCGAAGCGCCCCTTCGTCGTTGTCGATCCCCGTGCGGGTCACGGGCCTGGCATCGGTGGTTTCAAGGCAGACAGCGAGATCGGCGTGGCGATGAAGGCCGGCCATCCCTGCTATTTCATCGGCTTCCTTCCTGATCCGGTCCCCGGGCAGACGATCGAGGATATTGCTCTTGCCGAGGCCATGTTCCTCGAAACCGTCATCGCTCGCCATCCGGATGCTGACGGCAAGCCCTGCGTGATCGGCAATTGCCAGGCGGGCTGGGCCGTGATGATCGTTGCTGCGCTCAGGCCGGAACTCTTTGGTCCGATTATCATTGCTGGAGCACCGCTTTCCTACTGGGCCGGCGTCAAAGGGCAAAACCCGATGCGCTATTCCGGCGGGCTCCTCGGCGGCAGCTGGCTGACGGCGCTGACCGGCGATCTAGGCGCCGGCGTCTTCGACGGCGCCTGGCTGGTTCAGAATTTCGAGAACCAGAACCCGGCCAACACGCTTTGGACCAAACAATACAATCTCTATTCGAAGATCGACACGGAGGCCGCCCGCTACCTCGGCTTCGAGCGCTGGTGGGGCGGGCACGTGACGCTGAATGCCGAGGAAATGCAGTTCATCGTCGATGAGCTGTTCGTCGGCAACAAGCTTGCGGCCGGCGAAATCCGAACGTCCGATGGCACGGCGATCGATCTGCGCAACATCCGTTCGCCGATCGTCGTATTCTGCTCGAAAGGGGATAACATCACCCCGCCGCAGCAGGCGCTCGACTGGATCCTCGATCTTTACGACAGCGTCGACGAGATCCGCGCCTACGGCCAAACGATCGTCTATACCATCCACGAGACCGTCGGACATCTCGGCATCTTCGTGTCCGCCGGGGTCGCGCGGAAGGAGCATGACGAATTCGCGTCCAACATCGACCTGATCGACGTGTTGCCGCCCGGCCTGTATGAGGCCGTGCTGACGCCGGCAGCCGGTGTGGACGAGGGACGCGAACTTCTCTCTGGTGAATGGCTGATGCGTTGTGAGGCGCGGACGTTGGAGGACATCCGTGCGCTTGGCGGCAACGATATCGAGGATGAGCGGCGTTTCGCTGCCGCGGCGAAACTGTCGGAAGTCAATCTGGCGCTCTACCGCACCTATCTGCAGCCGGCGGTGAAGGCGGCGGTGACTCCGCCTGTGGCCGAAGCCATGCGCAGCATGCATCCCCTGCGCCTGCAGTATGCACTGTTCGGCCCGGACAATCCCTTCATGGCCTGGACGGCGGCTCTTGCAGAACAAGTGCGACAAAACCGCGAACCTGCGGCTTTAAACAATCCGTTCATTGCGTGGCAGGAGGCGCTGTCGCAGCAGGTGGTGGACGGCCTGGATGCCTGGCGACGGATGACGGAGTACGTGTCCGAGCAAACCTTCCACACAGTTTACGGCGCCCCGGCTCTTCAGGCGGCACTCGGTGTGGATGCCGCCCATGCTCCGCGCAAGGCAGCAAAGAGCCTGCTGCATCAGGAACTTGTTGACGCGCGGATCGCAGACCTTAGGGCCAGGATGGCGGAGGGTGGCACTTGCGAAGGTCTCGCCCGAGCGCTGATCTTCGTCGGCATGGCGCGAGGCGGTGCCGACGAACGCGGCTTTGAGGCGGTTCGGCGACTTCGACGCGCTCACCCGGATGCCAAGCAACTGGATCTCGCCACATTCAAAGCAGTGCTTCGGGAGCAGTATTTCATGCTGCTGATCGACGAGGATGCTGCCCTTGCGGCGCTTCCAAATCTGCTGCCCGAAGCGATCGAGGAGCGTCGCGCCGCCTTCACTGCTCTTCGCGAGGTCCTCGATGCCTCCGGCGCGCTGACGGGTCTTGCGGCCGAGCGGCTGCAACGGGTGGCGGCGATGTTCCGGCTGGACAGCGAGCCTCCGGTGGCGATTAATGCTGGCAAGGCCGTCCGCAATCGTGCCGCATCCTGATCGAGAAGGAGCTTCGACATGTCCGAGGCAACCGCACTGCCGCTTGAGCAGTCCAAATACGATCTGCTGATTGCCACCGCGCGAGACGAAACGCCGGCGGTCACCATCGTCGCGCACCCTTGCGACGAAACCTCGCTGCGTGGCGCACTTGAGGCGGCCGAGACGGGACTGATCAAGCCCGTGCTCGTCGGCCCGGAAACGAAGATCCGCAGCGTCGCTGCCGAACACCGGCTCGACCTCGGTAGCTACGAGATCGTCGACGTGCCGCACAGCCATGCGGCGGCGGCGAAAGCGGTGGCGATGATCCGCGAGGGCCTCGGCGAACTGCTGATGAAGGGCAGCCTGCATACGGACGAGCTGATGCGCGAGGTTGCTGCCTCCGCAACGGGACTCAGGACCGATCGGCGGATCAGCCATGTCTTCATCATGGATGTGCCGGGCCATGCCGAGACGCTGTTCATCACCGATGCTGCCATCAACATCTTCCCGGATCTCGAGGCCAAGCGCGACATCGTGCAGAACGCCATCGATCTTTGGGTCACGATCGGTCTTGGCGAGCCGCGCGTCGCCATTCTTTCGGCTGTCGAGACCGTGACGACGAAGATCCCATCGACGATCGAGGCGGCAGCACTTTGCAAGATGGCCGAGCGCGGCCAGATCACCGGCGGCCTGCTCGAAGGCCCGCTTGCCTTCGACAATGCGATCGACCCGGAGGCAGCACATATCAAGGGCATAAAGTCTCCCGTTGCCGGCCGGGCGCAGATCCTGGTGGTACCCGATCTTGAGGCCGGCAATATGCTGGCGAAGAATCTCACCTTCCTGTCCCATGCCGACGCCGCCGGCATCGTCCTTGGCGCCCGCGTGCCGATCGTGCTGACGTCGCGGGCGGACTCCGTGCGCACGCGTCTTGCCTCCTGTGCCGTGGCCTCGCTCTACGCGGCGCGGCGGCGGGCGACGCAAGTCGCGGCGGTGTAGCCATGGACGCGCTCCTCGTCGTCAACGCCGGATCGTCCAGCCTGAAGTTTCAGGTTTTCGGGATCACGGATGCCGGTCTAGAACGCCGGGTGAAGGGGCAGATCGGGGGCATCGGCACGCGTCCGCGCCTTCAGGCGAAGGCGGCCGACGGAACTGTGCTGATCGATCGAAACTACGAAGCCGACGTCGTCTCCGATTTGCCGGCGGCCATCGCGGCGGCGCGGGACTGGCTGTTGACCCTTCAGGGCTTCACCCTGCGTGCGGTTGGCCACCGGGTGGTGCATGGCGGGCCCGACTATGCCGAGCCGGTGCTCATCGACGCGACAGTGCTGGATCGTCTGGCGAGTTACCAAGATCTCGCGCCGCTGCACCAGCCCAACAACCTCGCGCCGATCCGCCAGGCCATGGCGATCAATCCGGATGTGCCGCAGGTCGCCTGTTTCGATACCGCCTTCCATCACGGCCACCCGAAAGAGGTGAACTGCTACGCCATGCCGCGCAGCTTCTATGACGAAGGCGTTCGGCGCTATGGCTTTCACGGCCTCTCCTACGAATACATTTCGGAGCGCCTGCGCGACGTGGCGCCGGAGGTGGCGGGTGGCCGTGTCATCGTTGCGCATCTCGGCAGTGGCGCCTCGATGTGCGCCCTCAACAACGGCCACAGCATCGAGAGCACCATGGGCTTCACCGCGCTCGACGGCTTGCCGATGGGAACGCGGCCTGGCCAGCTCGATCCGGGCGTCGTGCTTTACCTGATCCTCCAGCGCGGCATGAGTGCCCAGGCCGTTTCGGATCTGCTCTATCATGAGGCAGGTCTGAAGGGGCTCTCCGGTGTGTCGAACGATATGCGCGATCTTCTCGCAAGCGAGGACCCGCATGCCAAACTCGCGATCGATCACTTCCTCTATCGCAGCGGGCTCAATGCCGGGATGCTTGCGGCCGCGCTCGGCGGCATCGACGCTTTCGTCTTCACGGCGGGCGTCGGCGAGAACTCCGCTCAGATCCGTGCCCGCATCGCGGACAACCTCACCTGGCTCGGCGCGGAACTCGATCCGGCCGCGAACGAGGCGGGTGCCACGCTGATCTCCACGCCTTCAAGCCGCGTCGCGCTCTACGTCATCCCAACCGACGAGGAACTGATGATCGCGCGCCACACGCTGGCGCTCCTTCGAACTCGTGCAGCCTGATCCATCGGAGACAATCCATGTCCATTCCTGTCGCCAAGGCCAAACTTCTGGATGGCCGCAAAGGTCTGATCGTTGGCATTGCCAACGATCGGTCGATCGCCTGGGGCTGCGCCCGCGCCTTTCGCGCCTTCGGGGCGGAAGTGGCCGTCACCTATCTGAACGACAAGGCAAAGCCCTATGTGGAACCGTTGGCGCGTGAAATCGAAGCGCCGCTGTTCTTGCCGCTCGTGGCCGTTCCGGGCCAGATGGAAGCCGTGTTCGAGGAGATCGACAAGACCTGGGGGGAGCTCGATTTCCTCGTGCACTCGATCGCCTTTTCGCCGAAGGATACGCTCGGCGGCCGCGTGGTCGACGTGCCGCGCGAGGGGTTCCTCAAGACCATGGACATCTCCTGCTGGTCATTCATCCGCATGGCGCATCTGGCCGAGCCGCTGATGAAGAATGGCGGCACGCTCTTTACCATGACCTATCACGGCTCACAGGTGGTGGTAGAAAACTACAACATCATGGGTGTGGCCAAGGCGGCGCTTGAAAGTGCGGTCCGCTATCTGGCAGCCGAGCTCGGCCCCAAGGGCATCCGCGTCCACGCGATCTCGCCGGGGGCGCTTGCGACGCGCGCCGCTTCCGGTATCCCGGAATTCGACGCGCTGCTCGAAAAGACGAAGGTCAAGTCGCCGTCGCGCGAACTCGTCGATATCGACGATGTCGGCGTTGCGACGGCCTTTCTGGCGCATGACGCCGCCCGGCTGATAACGGGCCAAGTGCTCTATGTCGACGGTGGCTACCACATCATCGACTAGCTGCTGGCTGACCGGCCGGTGCCTGCACGGGTCAGATGTTGCCCATGCAGAGATATTTCATCTCGAGATAGTCTTCGAGGCCGTGGCGGGAGCCTTCGCGGCCGATGCCCGATTGCTTAATGCCGCCGAAGGGCGCGGCTTCCGAGGACATGCGGCCGGTGTTGATGCCGACCATGCCGTATTCCAGCGCCTCGGCCACGTGCCAGACCCGCTTCAGGTTCTCGGCGTAGAAATAGGCGGCAAGCCCATAGATCGTGTCGTTGGCTTCGGCGATCACCTGCTCGGCCGTCTCGAAGCGGATGATCGGAGCGATCGGGCCGAAGGTTTCTTCCTGCGCGACCCGCATGTCGGTCGAGATGCCGGTCAGGACGGTCGGCTCGAAGAAGGTGCCTGACGCGCCGATTCTGTGGCCGCCAGCGCGCACCTTGGCACCCTTGGAAACGGCGTCGGTGACATGGGCCTCGATCTTCTCGATCGCATGCTTGTCGATCATCGGGCCGATGGTGATGCCCGGGGTGAAGCCGTCGCCGACGGTGAGCTCGGCAACTCGGCTGACAAATTTCTCGGCAAAGGCGTCATGCACGCCGGACTGCACATAGATGCGGTTGGCCGAGACGCAGGTCTGGCCGGCATTGCGGAATTTCGCCTGGATGGCGCCGTCCACAGCCTCGTCGATGTCGGCGTCGTCGAAGACGATGAAAGGGGCGTTGCCGCCAAGCTCCAGGCTGACCTTCTTGATCTGGTCGGAGCATTGCCGCATCAAAAGCCGCCCGACCTCGGTCGAGCCTGTGAAGCTGATCTTGCGCACCTTCGGGTTGCTGCAGAGCTCGCGGCCGATCGCGGCACCTTCCGAGGCATAGAGCAGGTTGACGACGCCCGTAGGGAAACCGGCCTTTTCGGCGAGCACGAACATGGCGCCGGCAACGAGCGGGGTCTGCTCGGCGGGCTTCAAGACGATGGTGCAGCCGGCGGCAAGGGCCGGCGAGATCTTGCGGGCGACCATCGAAGCCGGGAAGTTCCACGGCGTGATGGTGCCGACGACACCAACCGGTTGCTTGATGACAAGCATGCGGCGGTCGTTGGCCGGTGCCGGGAAGGTCTCGCCATAGATGCGCTTCGCCTCTTCCGCGTACCATTCGACATAGGCCGCGGCGTGCAGCACCTCGCCCTTCGATTCCGCAATCGGCTTGCCCATCTCGGCGGTCAGGATCGCGGCGAGATCGTCGGCATGTTCCACGATCAGGTCATGCCAGCGCCGGAGCACCGCGCTTCTGTCCTTGGCGGGTTTTGCCGCCCAGAGAACCTGCGCCTTTGCCGCGGCTTCGATCGCCCCATGCGCCTCTTCGATCCCCATCTCCGGAAGGGTCGCCAGCAGCTCACCGGTCGAGGGGTTGAAAACGTCGAAGGTTGCGCCGGTCCAGCCTGCGGCGGCATGTGCAATGGTGTGTAGCGGCGCGAACAGTTCGGCGGCGCGCAGGTGCTTGGTCAAGGCGGGGGTCAAGGTCATTGGCGGGCATCCTCCGGCGATGGTCCGCCGGGAGGCGGCAGACCCGCTTTTGCTTGTTATTGCGGGTGCCGATCGACGTCGGCACCCGAGCTTCACGCGTCTGAATAGACGCGCTAAGTCGCTGTAGCACTTTGAATTGCTGCATAATTTTGTCCTCAAGTCGATCCCGATTTGAGGAATTATGCACCGGGCAACCGCGTTAGCGGTCGCCTGGTCGGGCGTCAACCACGCGCCGCGAGGATCGACGCTTCGAGAATGTCGAGCGCTTCGGCGAAGACTTCGTCCTGGATGGTGATCGGCGCCAGGAAGCGAATGACGTTGCCATGCACGCCGCAGGTCAAGAGGATCAGTCCCTTTTCCAGCGCGATCAGGCGAACCTTGTTGGCGAAGTCGGCGCTCGGCAGGTTGGTCTTCACGTCGTTGAACTCGACGGCATTCATGAAGCCGGGGCCGCGGATGTCGACGATCTCGGGTGCCTGTTCGCGGATGGCGGCAAGGCGCTGCTTGAGCCGGCCGCCGAGCTGCTCGGCGCGTTCGCACAGCTTCTCTTCGGCGATGACATCGAGCACCGCATGGGCGGCGGCGATACCTAGCGGGTTGCCGCCATAGGTGCCGCCAAGGCCGCCGGGGGCCGGCGCATCCATGACTTCGGCGCGGCCGGTGACGGCGGCGAGCGGGAAGCCGCCGGCAAGGCTCTTGGCCATGGTGATGAGGTCAGGCGCAACGTCGTGATGGTCCATGGCGAACATCTTGCCGGTGCGGGCAAAGCCGGTCTGGACCTCGTCGGCGATCAGAAGGATGCCATGCTGGTCGCAGATTTCGCGCAGCGCCTTCATGAAAGCGGCGGGCGCGGGGTAGAAACCACCTTCGCCCTGCACCGGCTCCAGGATGATCGCGGCGACACGGCCCGGATCGACATCGGCGGCAAAGAGCTTCTTGAGTGCTGCGAGCGACTGTTCGGTAGTAATGCCGTGCAGTTCGATCGGGAAGGGGGCGTGGAAGACGTCGCCCGGCATCGCGCCGAAGCCGACCTTATAGGGAACGACCTTGCCGGTCAGTGCCATGCCCATGAAGGTGCGGCCATGGAAGCCGCCGGAAAAGGCGATGACCGCCTGGCGACCGGTCGAGGCGCGCGCGATCTTGACGGCATTTTCGACAGCTTCGGCACCGGTGGTGACGAAGATCGTCTTCTTGGCGAAGTTACCGGGCGTCAGCGCGTTCAGGCGCTCGGCGAGGTGCACGTAGGATTCGTAAGGCACGACCTGATGGCAGGTATGGGTGAAGCGATCGATCTGCGCCTTGACCGCCTCAATGACCTTGGGGTGACGATGGCCCGTGTTGACGACCGCAATGCCGGAGGCGAAGTCGATGTAGCGATTGCCTTCCTTGTCCCAGATCTCCGAGTTTTCCGCGCGATCGGCGTAGATCTGGGTGGTCATGCCGACGCCGCGGGAGATGGCGGCGTTCTTGCGGTCGGTGAGGCTGGTCATGGCGCGTTCCTGTCACGTCTGGAGCTAATATATTGCATTTTTTCTGCAAGTTTATTCTGGAAGTGGTACACCTTTCACAGTCGATTGCAAATCAAATTTGGTGATCGAGACAACACGGGCGCTGATGCGGCGTCCTTGTCAGATCTCAATCGTGACGGGTAAGGTTGCGGACACGTCTGAACTGCACGGATTCGTGCAGCGCCGGCGGGCGGTAAAGGGAAGTTGGAATGGGCGCTGTGCGCTACAAGGTTGCCGAGGCGGCGCGTCTGGCGGGGGTCTCCGCTTCGACTCTGAGGTTATGGGAGACGCAAGGGTTGGTCGTGCCCGAGCGCTCGCCGACGGGACATCGGCAATATACGGAGGGCGATCTTGCCCGGCTGAAGCGCATCGCCTGGTTCCGCGTCGAACGTGGGCTGAACCCGGCCGCGATCCGCGAGGCGCTTGAGGCGGAAGGTGCCGGGGACGACGCTGTTTCGAGCGCGGGCGAGGGCGGCGACAATCAGGTCGGCCGCAAGCTCAGAAGCTTGCGGCACGCGGCAGGAAAGACGCTCGAGCAGGTTGCCGGCGACATCGGCATCGCCGCATCGGTGCTCTCGACGCTGGAACGCACCTCGCAGGGTGTCTCGGTGGCCGTCCTGCACAACATCGCGGAATACTTCGGAACCACCGTTTCCAGCCTCTCCGGCGAGGAGGAAGCGGATGCGCGGGCCGTGGTGCGAGCCGGCGAATGGCGGACCTGGCCGCGCACGACGCCCGGCGTCACCGTGCAACTGCTGGCCGACGGCCGCAACCAGATGGATTGCCACCGCTTCGTGCTGGAACCGGGGGCTTCCAGCGAGGGCGCCTACCGGCACGAGGGCGAGGAGTTCGTCTATGTTCTCTCGGGCCGGGTTGAGTTCATCCTCGACAGCGACCAGTTCTACGACCTCGGCGTCGGCGACTCGCTCTATTTCGAGAGCAAGAGGCGCCATGCCTGGACGAACCGGCACGACGGTGAAACCGTCCTTCTTTGGGTCAATACGCCACCGACATTCTAAGGCCCCGGCCGACTTGAGGCGCTTTCGTTTCTGAAACAATACAAGGGCTTGCGGCCTCGGCCCGGCGGCGGTGACCGGCGCCTCGGTCGTCACGGTCGACCGCC
Source organism: Ensifer sp. Root278 (assembly GCF_001429285.1). Taxonomy (GTDB): domain Bacteria; phylum Pseudomonadota; class Alphaproteobacteria; order Rhizobiales; family Rhizobiaceae; genus Ensifer. The sequence continues at coordinate 69,939 of NZ_LMJJ01000003.1, read as the reverse complement.
CGCAGGCGAGCTCGGCGCGCTGCCGCCATTCCAGCGGTCAAAGTTTGGCCCTATTCGACCCTAGAGTTTTAGGGGCCGCCTTCAATGCGTCGTGCGACCGATCAGACCTTTCACGCTTCTCTTGAAGCAAATGGCAACCTTGCGGCAAAAATCGTAGCTGACCAGAGAGTTGGCTCCACAAGGAACAGGGCCCGCAAGGGTCGGAACTCCGAGGGGATGTTCAATGTTGAATACGCGCGACCGTCAGTTGGACGGGTTGCGGGCCGCTGCCGTTTCCATGGTTCTGTACGCGCATTTTTTTGCCGCGGACGATTCCCATTGGGGACACATCGGTGTGCGGCTGTTCTTCATTCTCAGCGGCTTTCTGATCACGCGGCTATTGCTCGACGCCCGTTCCGCCGCTCAGTTCGAACCGGCGACGGCTCTCAGATCCTTCTACGCGCGTCGCGCCTTGCGTATCTTCCCACCCTATTTCGGCATGCTGGGCGTCCTGTGGCTGTTCAACCTGGAGGGCGCCAGGGAAGGCTGGGTCTGGCACGCGCTTTACCTCTCGAACTTCTGGTACGCGGTCAAGGACGCGTGGACACCGTGGGTGCTCTGCCACACCTGGAGTCTCAGCATAGAAGAGCAGTTCTATATCGTCTGGCCGCTTCTCGTTCTGCTGACGCCGCGCCGTCTGCTCGGGCGGCTTTGTGTCGGTGTGATTGCCTGTTCGCTGGCCTACCGCTTCTATTGGCCGCTGACAGGCGCCCCCTCGCTCGCGCGCGATCTGCTGCCGCCGGCCTCGATGGATGCGCTGGCGGCGGGTGCCCTCCTGGCCGTCCACCGATCGCATGTCACAGCCTGGCCGCGATGGATGGCGGCCAGCTGGCTGCCGCTTTCCATCCTGTCGCTCGTCCTCCTTTGGGCGCGCTCGACTGCAATGGGGCCGGTGCCCGATTGGCTGGTGTGGATCGGCCTTGAAGTTTCGCCCCTGGTTCCGCTTGCAATGTTGGTGGGCAGCGCCTCCGCCGGGTTCCGCAACGATTTCGGCAGGCTGCTCGAACTCCCGCCGCTGACGGCGCTCGGGCGCGTCAGTTATGGCGTCTACCTGTTTCATCCGGTCGTGTTGGCGCTGGTCGTCAAGGCGCAGGCGTGGATACCGGTCAATGTTTCCGAACAGGGCTTCGGGCGTTTGCTCGTTGCCGGTTCCGCCACTTTGGTCGTCGCGGCCGTCTCCTGGCTCGCCTTCGAGAAACCGCTCAACGCCCTGAAACGGTACTTCCCCTACCTTCGCGCGGGCGGCCGGCGGAGTAGATCGGCCCCAAATGCCGGAAGCTCTGTCAACTGGCTGCAGGGGAAAAAGGGTGAGCGGCCGCAGCCGACCTATCGCACGGACGCCGCTGGCAGGGAAAATGCGCTCCATGCTTCAGATCTGCAATAACGTTCGAGAATGCCCATGACCGTTCCGTTGGTTTCCGTCCTGCTGCCCGTCTACAACGCCGAGCCCTATCTGGCTGCGGCGCTTGAGAGCATTCTGAAGCAGGATTATCGACGGCTGGAGATCATCGCTATCGACGACGGTTCGCGCGATCGTTCGCTGGAAATCATGCGACGCTATCAGCAGGCGGACGACCGCATCACCATCGTCTCGCGCGAAAATCGCGGTCTGATCGCGACCTTGAACGAAGGCCTCACGCTGGCGAAGGGCGACCTCATTGCCAGAATGGACGCGGACGATATTTCCTATCCCTCGCGACTGTCACGCCAGGTGTCGCTGTTCCAGCGGCAGCCGGAGCTTGCGCTGTGCGGCTCGGGTATCGACACGCTGCTTGGCGACCGTATCATCCGCGGCACGCCCAACCCGATCTATCAGCCGGCGAGCCTGCGGGCGCTGTCGAAGTTCTTCACGATCTTCATCCACTCGACCGTCGTCTTCAACAGGCGCGTCATCCCGCAGGATATGCTGACCTATGATGCGCATTACGTGCATGCGGAGGATTTCGATCTCTTCCGAAGGGTTGCCGAGCGTTTTCCGGCCGTGATGATCGACGAGGCGCTGATCGCTTACCGCATTCACGGCAACAGCGTTACGAACACGCATAAGCGCCAGATGCGCCGCACGCATTTGCAGATCGTCGGCGAAAATCTCGAACGCGAAGAGCTTTGCGACGGTCCCTCTGCCTTGAATGATATCGGCCTCGCAGTGACGTCGGAAACGATAGGGCGTGCCGCTGCGTGTATTCTCTCGCTTGAGGCCAGGGTCTCGGCGCTTCCTGCGGAAACCCGCGCCGGATACGAGGCGGGCGCGCTGAATTTCTTCTATTTTCTCTATCAGCTCGTCAGCGACGAGCGGCGGCCGGAACTCACCCACGAGTTTTTGACGCAGACGAGAAAATGGGGGCTCATCCGTCGCCGGGAACGATATGGCCTAATCGCCGGCGCTCGAGTGCCATGGTGCAGCCGCATGACGTTGGCTGCTTCAAGCCGGCTGGATGCTGTGTCGCGGTATCTGCAATCCGTGCCTGCGACGAGCGTCCTTCCGCAGCAAGGGATGCGCTAGCATGACCGTCGAGGGCCTGAAGTGGACAGCGGCGGAACGCAGCGACATGGTGGAGACGCCACGGCCGCCGTCGCCCCCCGCACGCAACGCGCTTTTCGCAAGCTTTATCGTCTGCACGCGCAATCGTGCGGCGGCGCTCGAGACCTGCATTCGATCGATCGAGACAGTTTGTGGCACCCATGCTGCCGGCCGGTGCGAGTTGATCGTTGTTGACAACGGTTCGACCGATGACACGCCTGAACGCATTGCCCGGATGGTTTCCGCTTCCCCGCTGGCAATCACGCACCTCATCGATACCCGACCGGGCCTCGCTGCGGCGCGCAACACGGCCATGGCACGCGCGCGTGGCGGCATTCTGGTTTTCATCGACGACGATTGTGAAATCGACACGAACTATCTGGCTGACCTGGAGCGCCACTACGCAAGCGGCGAAAGCGGAATCATTCGCGGCGGCCGCGTGGAACTCGGAGATGCCAGAGACCTGCCCTTCACGATCAAACGATCGAACGCGCGTGAGCGGTTGACGTGTGACATTCATCCGGGTGGCTTCGTCTTGGGCTGCAACATGACGATGCATCGCGAGGTTGCGCTGCGTGTCGGGGCATTCGACGAACGCTTCGGCGCCGGCACCTCCCTGCAGTCGGCCGAAGACACCGACTATCTGCTGCGCGCCTACAGGCTCGGTATCCCGATCGAATATGTCCCCGACATGCTCGTCTTCCATCACCACGGCCGACGCACCCGCCTGGCAATCGAGAGGCTTCACCGCAACTACAGTTTCGGCAACGGCGCGCTTTGCATGAAGCATATCCGCACGACACCATGGTTGCTGCGGCATTTCTGTTGGACCGTCCGGTCGGCTATCAGGGAAGTCTTCGGCGGCCCCCGGTTCGACCCCGTCCTGCACCTGTCGCATTGGCCAATCGTTTTCATGAACCTGCTCGGCGCTCTCAAGTTCATGAGCCTGTCCGTCGCCGAGCGGACAACGGGCCCGGTCGAACAACGGGCCCGAGAGCAACTCCAGCGCTGAGGACGGCCGCGATGTTCAGAATTCTCTTGCCGAGCCTGCAGCTGTTGCGCAATGCACTGGATGGCCAGATGCGTCTGCTTCCGCTCGTGGTGGTCCTCGGCCTCTGCAGCGCGGCACTGGAGGGCGTCGGTATCGGCCTCATCATTCCCATGCTGGGCATTATTGCCGGCGACCAAGATCCGGCGGCACTGAGCGGCGTCTCCTCTCTTTTCCAGCAGGTCGGATCGGGACTGGACGATCGCGAAAGGCTGATCGTCATCGCCGCTGCTGCCTTTGGGCTGATCTGTCTCAAGAACGTCCTGGCTTTTGCCAACACGGTGCTTGCAACCTTCATCTACGGCAAGGCTGGCCACGCGATCCGAAGCGCACTGTCGGGTCAGTTGCTGCGCATCGGCTACCCGTTCTTCATGAAGGAGAATCCCGGGCGCTTGCTCAACATCATTTCGAACGAGTCCTGGCGAGCATCCGACGCGATACAAACCGTACTTGCTGCCCTTGTGAATGGCGCGGCCGCCGTCATCCTGCTCGCGTTCCTGCTGCTGTTGTCCTGGCAGATGACGTTGTTCGTGGCGCTCGGCCTCGTTCTCGTGCAGCTCGTACACTACGTCCTGTCTGCAACCCTCACGGGGCCGAGCCGCGATGTCACCTCCTTCAACGGCGAGCTGGCGGCACGCATGCTCCACCTGGTCCACGCCGGCCGCCTGATCCGGATATTCGGGCAGGAGGCGCGGGAGAAGGCCGCGTTCGATGGGGCGTCGGATTCGGTCAGGCGCGCCGCCTTCGCACTACAGGCCCGCCAGGGCATGCTGCCACCGCTGACCGAGACGCTCCACTCCGCTCTCTTCCTTGGAGTGGTCGTCAGTGCCTGGTCTGCCGGCATCAGTTTTCCTGTGATCGTTGCCTTCGTGGTTCTGCTCTATCGTTTGCAGCCGCATGTGCGTGCCTTGCAATTGTCCTGGAGCCAGATCCAGGGCTGGAGCGGATCGCTGGAGGAGGTGCATTGGTTGTTGGACTCGTCCGGCAAGCCGCGGCCGCCGGAGGGGAGGGAGCCTTTCAGCGGGCTGCGGCAGCGGCTCAGATTTGATGACGTCACTTTCCGCTATCCGAGCTCGGGTTCCCGAGACGTCGTGCTGCAGTCGGCGGCGTTCGAAATCCGAGGCGGCCGTTCGACGGCGCTTATTGGCCGGTCCGGTGCCGGCAAGACGACGATCGTCAATCTGCTATGCCGCTTCGTCGAGCCGGATGAGGGAAACATTCTCGTCGACGATGTCCCGCTGAACCGGATCGACCCGGTGCAATGGCGAAGCCGGATCGCGCTCGCGAGCCAGGACCTGGAACTGGTTGATGGAACGATCCTGGAGAACATCACCTATGGCCGGGAGGCGACCACCGCAGCCGAAGTGGAGCATGCGGCCAGGATGGCCGAAGCGCATGGCTTCATCGAAGGCTTGCCGCAGGGCTATCAAACCGTCGTCGGCTATCGAGGTGCCAGCCTTTCGGCCGGGCAGCGGCAGCGGGTCGCGCTCGCCAGGGCCCTGGTGCGTGATCCGGATATCCTGATCCTGGACGAAGCCACCAACGCGGTCGACGGGCTATCGGAAGCGGCCATCGTCGAGACGCTGAAGTCGAGAGCGGGACGCCGCACGACGATCGTCATCAGCCATCACCGCAGCACGATCTCGTTCTGCGACGAGGTCGTCATTCTCGGCGGCGGCCAAGTGAAAGGTCAGACAGCTTTCGCCGACGTGGCCGCCTTGAGCATGGATCAGCTTTACGAGCACGAAACCGCGAAAAGGCAGCGGGCTTGAGGGGGGGCCTTGTCCCCGTTCTCTCCAGTTCGCTTGGCCGATCCCAGCCTTCGATGACCGAAACGAAATCGGCGCGCGGCCGTATGATCACGGGCCGCGCCGGTTTGTTTCTCATAGGAATAGGCCGCCCGCTTCCCGTGGTCTCAATGATGTAAGCGGAAAGCGGGCGGGTCCTCGGGATCAGGCTGCCGCGTAGCGCTTTGCCATTTCCGGCAGGCGCAGCGTGCGGATCTTCGATGCCTTGCCGGCCGTGCGGAAGGCTTCGAAGCGCTCCTTGCAGACCTCGGTCATCAGCGCGGTTGCCGGCTTCAGGTAGTTGCGCGGGTCGAAATTCTCCGGGTTTTCGGCGAAGTTCTTGCGGATCGTGCCGGTCATCGCGAGGCGCAGGTCGGTGTCGATGTTGACCTTGCGCACGCCAAGCGGGATCGCCTTCTGGATTTCAGAGACCGGAACGCCCCAGGTCGGCTTCATCTTGCCGCCATAGGTGTTGAAGAGATCCTGAAGATCCTTCGGCACCGACGACGAGCCATGCATGACCAGATGCGTGTTCGGCAGCTTCTTGTTGATCTTGGCGATCGTCTCGATCGACAGGATGTCGCCATCGGGCTCGCGGGTGAACTTGTAGGCGCCGTGGCTGGTGCCGATGGCGACGGCCAGTGCATCGACACCGGTCTTGGTGACGAAATCGAGCGCCTGGTCCGGATCGGTCAGTAGTTCCTCGCGCGACAGCTTGCCTTCGAAGCCGTGGCCGTCTTCCTTGTCTCCGGCGCCGGTCTCGAGGTTGCCGAGGCAGCCGAGTTCGCCTTCGACCGAAACGCCGGCCGCATGCGCGATCTTCACGACCTCTGCGGTGACGGCGACATTGTATTCATAGCTGGCGACGGTCTTGCCGTCCTTTTCGAGCGAGCCGTCCATCATGACGGAGGTGAAGCCGTTGGTGATGGCCGAGATGCAGGTCGACGGCTGGTCGCCGTGGTCGAGGTGCAGACAGACGGGGATATGCGGGTATTCCTCGGCAGCACCCAGGATCAGGTGGCGCAGGAACGCATCACCCGCATAGGAACGGGCGCCGCGGCTTGCCTGAAGGATCACCGGACTGTCGGTGGCATCGGCGGCGCGCATAACGGCCTGAATGTATTCGAGATTGTTCACATTGAACGCCGGCAGCGCGTAATCGTTCTCCGCCGCATGGTCGAGCAGTTGCCGCAATGTGATCAATGCCATTCGGTATTCTCCCTTGGTGCTCGGCGCAGCCTTCCCGGTGCGCCACAAAAACAATCCCGGCTTGAAGCGCCGCATGAACATCATCGCAGGCAAGCGATGGCCGGAATTTCCGTGCGGCGTGACAGCGCGCGCGAATTGGTCGCGCCCACCGAAGTCAGGCGCACAATAGTTCATCGAAGTGGTTTGACAACCGGGCAAAAGGCAGGTTGCCAGAGGTCGAAACGCGCTTCAATCGATTTTACTGTGGACTGGATGCAACACCTTTCCGGTGAACTGGTTTCACTTTCTGGTGGTGCCTTTGAGGGGAGGAAGGCAAGAGTCGCATTTGCGACCGGTGCGTGTATATTTCGTACTGCACACCATGCCGGTCGAGTGCGCGGTGGAAACAGTCTGTCTACATGAAGTGAGGGGTTCGCAAGAAGATTGCGGCGAACGGCGCCATTCTTTACGCACATTACGTAAACTGCCGGCAAAATTCACAAAGTTTGCACGGTCGATGATTCGACGGTGGCTGCGGCCGTGTTTTGTCGACAAAAATTGCCGACCTAAAACGTTGCAGGAGATTTCCCGAAATTGCCCTGCTTCCGTCACACGTCCGTCGCAAAGGCGACGAAAAGAATCGCAAACGAAATACAACCTATAGGATAGAAGGAATTCTGTCCTATAGATAAAGATGCAGACAGCCGCAGAATCCGCCTTGCGTTTGAGGACGATTTGCACTTCTCTCCTGCGATCACAAACCCAAAACAAGGGGAAGGAGAGAAACAAAATGGCATCACTGAAACTCAACCTTAGCGCTGCCGCGCTGATCGGTTCGCTGCTCATCGGAGCAAGCCCGGCGCTCGCCGAAGCTGTCCTGCATCGCGGCAATGCGGGTGAGCCGCAAACCCTGGATCAGGCCCATACCTCGATCAACATCGAAGCGTTCATCCTCAAGGACCTCTACGAGGGCCTGACGATCTATGACGCCGCTGCCAAGATCGTCCCAGGTGTCGCTGAAACGTGGGAGCTCTCGGACGACGGTACGGTCTACACCTTCAAGCTGCGCGCCGATGCAAAGTGGTCGGACGGTTCGCCGGTAACGGCAGAAGACTTTGTCTTCTCCATCCGCCGCGTCGAAGATCCGAAGACCGCGGCCGGCTATGCCAACATTCTCTTCCCGATCAAGAACGCCGAAAAGGTCAACAAGGGTGAACTGCCGACCGACCAGCTCGGCGTGAAGGCTGTCGACGAAAAGACGCTCGAAATCACGCTTGAGCGCCCGACCCCGTTCTTCCTGGAACTGCTGGCGCACCAGACCGCGCTTCCGGTCAGCAAGGCAAGCGTCGAAAAGAACGGCGCTGACTTCGTCAAGCCGGGTGTCATGGTTTCGAACGGCGCGTTCACGCTCGCCGCCCACGTTCCGAACGACAGCCTGACCGTCGTCAAGAACGCCAACTATTGGGATGCGGCCAACGTCAAGCTCGACAAGGTCATCTTCTACCCGATCGACGACCAGGCCGCTTCGGTTCGCCGTTTCGAAGCCAAGGAAATGGATCTCGTCTACAACTTCTCGGCTGATCAGATCGGGCGTCTGCGCACGTCCTACGGCGATCAGGTCCATGTTTCGCCGTCGCTCGCGACGTATTATTACGCCTTCGACACCCGTCAGGAGCCCTATAGCGACGTGCGCGTCCGCCAGGCTCTGTCCATGGCCGTCGACCGCGACTTCCTCGCCAAGGAAATCTATGCCGGTTCGCAGCTCCCCGCCTATTCGATGGTCCCCCCGGGCATCGAAAGCTACGGTGAGCCGTCCAAGGCCGAGTTCGGCACGCTGTCGCAGCTCGACCGTGAAGACAAGGCCGTCGCCCTGATGAAGGAAGCCGGCTACGGCGAAGGTGGCAAGCCGCTCGATATCGAGTTGCGCTATAACACCAACCCGAACCACGAGCGTGTTGCGACCGCTGTCGCCGACATGTGGAAGAACACCTTCGGCGCCAAGGTGTCGCTGGTGAACCTCGACGTGTCCTCGCACTACGCCTACCTGCAGGAAGGCGGCAAGTTCAACGTTGCCCGTGCCGGCTGGCAGGCGGACTACGCGGACGCAGAGAACTTCCTGGCACTCAGCGTCGGCTCCAACAAGACCTTCAACTACGGCCACTTCGAAAACGCTGAATTCGACGGCCTGATGAAGAAGTCCTACGACGAGCAGGATCCGGCAGCCCGCTCGAAGCTGATGCATGAAGCAGAAGCGCTGCTGATGAAGGAACAGCCGATCGCTCCGCTTCTGACCCAGGCCGACCTGTGGCTGGTTGCCAGCCGCGTCAAGGGCTGGGCGGACAATGCTCCGAACGAGCACCTCAGCAAGTTCCTGAGCATCGCCGAATAACGAACAGAGACGACGCGCGGTAACAGGCCGCGCGTCGCCTCCGGAGCACGTCCATGATTTCCTTCATCCTCCGCCGATTGGCGAGTGCGGTGCCGACCTTGTTTATCGTCGTCACCATATCCTTCTTCCTGATGCGGTTCGCCCCTGGTGGCCCCTTCAACCTCGAGCGTCCTCTTCCGCCACAAACGATGGCGAACCTGATGAAGACGTATCAGCTCGACCAGCCCCTTTGGCGCCAATACACGCACTATCTCAGCAATGCTGTGACCGGCGACTTCGGCCCGAGCTATGTCTATAAAGACAACAATGTCGCTGAATTGATCAGCAAGGGTCTGCCCTATTCGATGGAGCTCGGCTTCTACGCGCTGTTGCTTGCTCTCATCGGCGGCGTGACTGCCGGCACGATCGCCGCGCTCAGGCAGAACAGCATTCTCGATTTTGCGATCATGTCGGTCTCGACGATCGGCGTCACCGTGCCGAACTTCGTTGTCGGTCCGGTGCTCGTGTTGATATTCGCGGTCGGCCTTTCGTGGGTTCCCTCCGGCGGTTGGGGTGATGGATCGTTCCGCTCCCTGATCCTGCCGATGATTGCGCTGGCACTGCCGCAGGTTGCGGTTTTCGCGCGCCTGACACGCGGATCGATGATCGAGGCGCTTCACACCGACCACATCCGAACCGCCAGGGCCTACGGCCTACCTGCGCGAACGGTTGTGGTGACCCACGCGATGCGCGGCGCGATGCTGCCGGTCGTGTCCTATCTCGCACCCTGTGCCGCGGCGCTGCTGACCGGTTCGGCTGTCGTCGAGACGATCTTCACCATTCCGGGTGTCGGCCGTTACTTCGTCCTCGGCGCGATCAACCGTGACTATACGCTGGTGATGGGCACGGTCATTCTCGTTGCAATCTTCGTCATCGTTTTCAATCTCCTGGTCGACATTCTCTACGGCCTGCTCGATCCGAGGGTTCGCCATGACTGATATCGTCCAGACCCCGGTGGTGACACCGGAAACCAAGGGGCGCAGCCTCTTCCAGCTCGCCGCCATGCGCTTCAAGCGCAACCGTGCCGCCATGGCCGGTTGCGTGATGCTGGCACTGATCGCGCTGTTCTCGTTCTTAGGTCCGCTGTTTGTGCCGCATACCTATGACCAGGTGTTTCCGTCATACGTCACGAAAGCCCCCAGCCTCGAGCCGCGGCCCGACGTTTCGACGTTGCAGGGGGTGATGGAAGGCATCGCGACCCGCGCCCGCGTCACGCTCAAGGAGTTCAATCTCGAGGGTGAGACCTTCACCGCGACGATCACCTCGGAACAGCCGATCGATGCGCGCGCAACGCGCTATTTCGATCGCGCCAACGAGTTCCGCGACACCCAGGTGGTGGCAACGGAAGATGACGGCCGCACGCTGAAAGTGACCGGTCAGGTCGACCGGGAATACTTCCCCTTCGGCACCGATTCCAACGGTCGCGATCTTCTGGTCCGCGTCATGCTCGGTGGCCAGATCTCGATAGCCGTCGGCCTGCTGGCGAGCCTCGTTTCGCTCGGCATCGGCGTCGTCTACGGCGCGACATCGGGCTATATCGGCGGCCGCGTCGACAACGTCATGATGCGACTGGTGGAGATCATGTATTCTCTGCCCTTCGTCTTCCTCGTCGTCGTTCTCGTCGTGTTCTTCGGTCGCTCGTTCATCCTGATCTTCCTGGTGATCGGGGCGGTGGAATGGCTCGACATGGCCCGTATCGTGCGCGGCCAGACGCTTGCGCTCAAGCGGCGCGAGTTCGTCGGCGCCGCGCAGGCACTCGGCCTGACCGATTGGCAGATCATCCGCCGGCACATCATCCCCAATACGATCGGTCCGGTCATCGTTTTCGTGACCGTCGTCGTGCCCAAGGTGATCCTGCTCGAGAGCTTCCTCTCCTTCCTTGGCCTCGGCGTTCAGGCGCCGCTGACGAGCTGGGGAGCGCTGATCTCGGAAGGCGCAAACAACATCCAGTCGGCGCCGTGGCTGCTCATCTTCCCGGCCATCTTCTTTGTCCTGACGCTGTTCTCGCTGAATTTCGTTGGCGACGGCCTGCGCGACGCGCTCGACCCGAAGGATCGCTGACATGGCAGATACCAAGGAAACCATCCTGGCCGTTCGCGGCCTCAAGGTGAACTTCTCGACGCCTGATGGCACGGTGGAAGCGGTCAAGGGCATCGATCTCGACGTCCGTACCGGTGAAACGCTTGCGGTCGTCGGCGAGTCCGGCTCCGGCAAGAGCCAGACGATGATGGGCATCATGGGCCTGCTCGCCAAGAACGGTGAGGTCACCGGCTCCGCGCGTTACCGCGGCCAGGAGCTTGTGGGCCTGCCGCCCAAGGCGCTGAACGAGGTGCGCGGTGCGAAGGTCACCATGATCTTCCAGGAGCCGATGACCTCGCTCGATCCGCTCTATCCCGTCGGCCGCCAGATCGCCGAGCCGATCGTGCACCATCGGGGCGGCACGTTCAAACAGGCGCGGGCGCGCGTGCTTGAACTGCTCGAGCTCGTCGGCATCCCGGAACCTGGGCGCCGCATCGACAGCTATCCGCATGAACTTTCGGGTGGCCAGCGTCAGCGCGTGATGATCGCCATGGCGCTTGCCAACGACCCGGATCTCCTGATCGCGGACGAACCGACGACGGCGCTCGACGTGACGATCCAGGCGCAGATCCTTGATCTGCTCAAGTCGCTGCAGAAGCGCTTCGGCATGGCGATCGTGCTGATCACGCACGACCTCGGCATCGTCAAGCACTTCGCGGACCGCGTTGCGGTGATGCGTCGCGGCGAAGTGGTGGAGAGAGGCACGACGGCTGACATCTTCGAGCGGCCGCAGGCCGACTACACGAAGATGCTGCTCGCGGCCGAGCCGAGCGGCCGCAAGGCGTCGCCGGCCGACAGCGCGCCGATCATTCTCGAAGGCCGCGACGTCTGTGTCGACTATCAGATCGGCGGCGGGCTTTTCCGGGGTGGGAAGTCTGTCTTCCGTGCGGTGGACAACGTCAATCTGCGCCTGCAAGAGGGGCAGACGATCGGCGTCGTCGGCGAGTCCGGTTCCGGCAAGTCGACGCTCGGTCGTGCGCTTCTAAGGCTTCTGCCGAGCAGCGGCTACTATCGTTTCGGGACGACGGATATTTCCGGCTTCGACCGCGGGCAGATGCGGCCGCTGCGTCGCACGTTGCAACTCGTCTTCCAGGATCCGTACGGCTCGCTTTCACCCCGGCGCACCGTCGGTGAGATCATCACCGAAGGCCTGCAAGTGCACGAGCCCGAGCTCAGCCGTGCCGATCGCGACCGCCGGGCGTCAGAAGCGCTGAAGGAAGTGGGGCTCGACCCTGCGTCCCGCAACCGCTACCCGCACGAGTTCTCGGGCGGCCAGCGGCAGCGCATCGCGATCGCCCGCGCAATGATCCTGAAGCCCAAGGTCGTCATTCTCGACGAACCGACCTCGGCGCTCGACCGCTCGGTTCAGGGTCAGGTGATCGAACTCCTGCGCGACCTGCAGCGCTCGCATGGGCTCTCCTACATCTTCATCAGCCACGATCTTTCGGTGGTGAAGGCGATGTCGGACTATGTGATCGTCATGAAGAACGGCAAGATCGTCGAGGAAGGCGAAACGGACGCGATCTTCGAGGCGGCGAAGCAGCCCTATACCAAGACGCTGATCGGCGCAGCCTTCAACGTCTGAGCCGGCCGATACCGCAGTTGACAGGGACGCGAGCGATCGCGTCCCTGCTTTATTCCGGGCACTTGCGGTTTCGGCGCGGGCTCTGATCAGAGTTCGCCATCGGCCGGGAAATCTGCAGCGACAAGCTTCTTGTCGAGCCCGAACTTCTGCATTTTCTCGTAGAGCGTCTTGCGCGAAATGCCGAGAGACTCGTAGACCGGCTTCAGGGCGCCGCCATGCGCGGCAATGGCGCTGGCGATGAGACCCTTTTCATAGGCTGCCACCTTGTCGGCAAGCCGGCCGCTCTCTTCCTTCGCGGCATCGAGCGGTGCTGAATCAAGCCCGAGCACCAGCCGCTCGGCGGCGTTGCGCAGTTCGCGCACATTGCCCGGCCAGTCGCGCTCCGCCATTTCCGCCAGCATGGCTTGCGAGACCTCGACTTCATCGCGGCCATAGCGTGCCGCAGATTCCCTTACCAGTTGCAGGAAGAGCAGCGGGATATCGGCGCGGCGCTGGGCGAGCGAGGGAACCCGAAGCGTTGCGACGTTGAGGCGGTAGAGCAGATCGGCGCGGAAGCGCCCCGCGGCAACTTCCCTTTCGAGATCGACCTTGCTGGTGGCGATGAAGCGCACATCGAGCGGTACGACTTCGTTCGATCCGAGGCGGGTGATGACGCGTTCCTGGAGGACGCGCAGGAATTTTGCCTGAAGGTCGAACGGCATCGAGCCGATCTCGTCGAGCAGGATGGTGCCGCCGCGACCATGCTCGAATTTGCCGTAGCGCGGACGAATGGCGCCGGGAAAGGCGCCGGGCTCGTGGCCGAAGAGTTCGCTCTCGATCAGGTTCTCCGGCAGGGCCGCGCAGTTGATGGCGATGAACGGGCTGTTGGCGCGAGCGCTGAGATCATGCAGCGTGCGGGCCAGCACCTCCTTGCCGACGCCGGTATCGCCGATGATCAGCGTGTCCGCGTCGGCTGCGCCGATGGCGCGGATACGATAGCGCAGATCGACCATGACCTGGCTGCGGCCGGGGAGCCGCTGCTCGATGTCGTCGCGTTTGCCGGCGACGGCTTTCAGCCGGCGGTTTTCCAGAACGAGCGCGCGCCAGTCCAACGCCCGGCGAATGGTGCCAGCGAGCATCTGTGCCGCAAACGGCTTCTCGACGAAATCATAGGCGCCTTCGCGCATCGCGCGCACGGCAAGCTGAACGTCGCCATGGCCGGTGACGAGGATGACCGGCACCTCGGCATCGATCTCTCGGATGCGTTGTAGCAGCGTCATGCCGTCCATGCCGGGCATGCGGATGTCGCTGATGACGACACCGGCGAAGCTGTAGCTGATGAATTCCAGGGCACATTCGGCTGCGGCGAAGACATCGACGCGGAAACCCGCCAGTTCCAGCGCCTGCGCGCTCGAATGGCGCACCTCCTCTTCGTCGTCGACGAGCAGGATCCGGCTTTCGATCATTCGGCAGCCTCCCGGGCATTGCTGTTTTCAGCGGCAAGTTCGATCCGGAACTCGGCGCCGCCTTCCGCAAGGTTGGTTGCGATAAGACTGCCACCGAAATCCTTGATAATGTTATAGGAAATCGAAAGGCCAAGGCCCAGCCCCTTGCCGACGCCCTTTGTGGAAAAGAACGGATCGAAGATACGCTCGGCAATCGCCGGCGCGATGCCAGGTCCCCGATCGCTGACCGTCAGCACCACCTTGTGGTCTTCCTGTCGGGCGCGAAGGCGAATGGTCCGGTCATCAAGCCCCTCGACCGCATCGGCCGCATTGGAGATGATGTTGACGAGCACCTGCTGCAGGCGGACTGAGCCGGCACGGACGACGAGCGGTTTATCGCCGAGATCGATGTCGATGGTTGCCGCTGCGGCCTTCAGCCGAACCGATACGATCTCCATCGTATCGCGCACCACCTCTTCGACCGGAACCGGCCCAAGCTTCTCATTCGGTTTGCGGGCGAAATTTCGCAGATGCTTGCTGATCGCCGCCATGCGGTCGACGAGCCCGGAGATCCGGCGGATATTGTCGGTCGCCTCGTCGGAGCGACCACGTTCGATCAGCAGGGCCGCGCTGTCGGCATAGGTCTTGGCGGCGGCAAGTGGCTGGTTGAATTCGTGCGAAAGCGCCGCGGACATTTGGCCGAGACCTGCCAGTTTGCCTGCCTGGATCAGGTCGGCCTGTGTGCGGCGCAACTGCTGTTCCGTCAGGCGACGTTCGGCGATCTCCTCCTCGATCTGGGTATTGACGCGCGCGAGGTCGGCGGTGCGTTCGTCGACACGGCGTTCGAGTTCGACCTGCGCTTCTGCCTGCATTGAAATGCGTTCGTTGAGCCGCGCACGCCGCTGCAGAACAATGGCCACGCCAAGGCCGGCAAGACAGATCAACAGCAGCGCGGCGGCGACGGTGGTCAGCGCTTGCGTATAGGCAGAGGCCGTATCCACCAGTACGTTCACGGTCCAGTCGGCATCCGGCATATATTGGGAGAGCACGAGGTATTCGCGGCTCGAACCGCCGGAGGAGACGGTCATGAAGCGGTGGTCGGACGCGTTGCTCTCTGCCATGGGCAGCGGACGCAGGGTGGCGTCGGCGTACCGCCTCGAGGCTTCGGTGCGCGCGCGGCGGTCTGAGGTCAGCGGCAGGATAGAGGAATAGAGCCAGTCCGGGTCCCCGGACATGAAGATGATGCCTTCGGGATCGGAAACGAAGATCCTGTATTCCCCACCCTGCCACGAGGCTTCGATGCTTTCGACATCGACCTTGAAGACGATAACGCCGCGGATTTCGTCGCCGATCTGGATTGGCGAGCCGAAATAGTAGCCGCGCTTCAGCGATGTGGTGCCAAGCGCATAGAACCGCGACTGCTGTCCGCGAAGCGCTTCCTGGAAATAGGGCCGGTAACTGAAGTTCTGGCCGACGAAGCTCGTTGGCCCGTCATAGTTGCTGGCAGCGATCGTATCGCCGTCCGGCGTGATGACATAGATATCGGAGGAGTGGAGCAGCGCGTTGATGTCTTTCAGATAGGTGTTCACCGCCTCCCTCAGTCGCCGATCACGCGGGCGGGTGACCAGTTCCTGAACGTCTTCGTGATCGGCGATCAATGCTGGCAGCGCCTGATAGCGGTTGAGGTGACCATCGAGCGCCGTGACGGCGAGCCGGAGAGCGGTGGTGGCTTGAGCGGTCGCCTCGCGCAGATAGCTGTCTGTCGTGACCGCATAGCCTTTCCAGGCCAGCATGGTCGCAAGCAGCGGCAACAGCAGGAATCCAAGAGCCAGGCGAAATTTCACAGGTGTCCGCGCGCCTCCTCGCGTGCTTACGGCAACATGCCGCGAGCCGATCTTATGCATCGGCGCAACCGGTCACAAGCGCAGCGCTGCCAGGCATATGATTGTTGACGAGTCTCTGGTGTCGTCAATGAAATGTTGACAATGCGTTTGGCCGTCGCCGTCTTTCGCCGACGGCCGGATGAGCGCATCTATGACCCAACGGAGCGCCCGGTGGCGCCGGAGAGAAAGGATCACGGCAATGCTCAATCAGATCAAGGGTCTGCATCACGTCACTTCGATGGCCGACGATGCGCGCGAAAACAACCTGTTCTTCACCAAGTCGCTCGGCCTGCGCCGCGTCAAGAAGACGGTCAACTTCGACTCGCCGGATGTCTACCACCTCTATTACGGCGACGAAGCCGGCACACCCGGCACGGTCATGACCTATTTCCCGTTCCCGAACATGCCGCGCGGCCGTGCCGGTACCGGTGAAGTCGGGACCACCGTCTTCTCCGTGCCCGAAGGCTCGCTCGGCTTCTGGCGGGATCGCCTGACGGCATCGGGTATCTCCGGTCTCAAGGACGAAGAAACCTTCGGCGAGAAGCGCCTGAACTTTGCCGGCCCTGATGGCGACGGCTTTGCGCTCGTAGAGGTCAAGGGCGATCAGCGCACGCCCTGGACGGAAGGCGGCATCTCGGCGGATCACGCGATCCGGGGCTTCCACTCCGCCGCCCTCCGTCTTCGTGATGAAGGCGCGACGGCCGAACTGCTGAAGTTCATGGGCTATGAGGAGCTTGACCGCAAGGACGGCGTCACGCGTTTGATCGTGCCTGGCGGCAACGATGCGCGCGTCATCGACCTCGAGACGATGCCGAATATCGGCCGCGCTTCTCAGGGCGCCGGTTCGGTGCACCATATCGCCTTTGCCGTCGAAAACCGCGAAAAGCAGCTGGAAGTGCGCAAGGCGCTGATGGATACCGGCTACCAGGTCACCCCGGTCATCGACCGCGATTACTTCTGGGCGATCTACTTCCGCACGCCGGGGGGCGTGCTGTTCGAGATCGCCACCAACGAGCCAGGCTTCGACCGGGACGAGGATCTCGCTCACCTCGGCGAGGCGCTGAAGCTGCCGCAGCAGCACAAGCACCTGCGTCCGATTCTGGAAAGCCACCTGCAGAAGATCGACGACTAACACGTCGATGCAGAGAAGGCTCGCCGTTATGGCGAGCCTTCGGCACCGGATTGTACGGAAGAACGGTTCACAGTTTCGTCGAAACCGTGAATCTAACGCTTTGAAAACAGGCAATCTCGGACGGGGTGTTTACCCGTTTCCGGAAATTGCTCCAGGAGACAAAAATGGTCGATCATGGCTACGTTCACAAACTGAAGGCCGGCAAGCCCGGCCAGCCGATCTTCTTCGTCTTTCACGGGACGGGCGGAGATGAAAACCAGTTCTTCACCTTCGCGTCCGAGCTGCTGCCCGATGCGACGATCGTCTCGCCGCGTGGCGACGTGGCGGAATATGGGGCTGCGCGCTTCTTCAAGCGCACGGGCGAGGGCGTCTACGACATGGCGGATCTTGCACGCGCCACCGAGAAGATGGCCGGTTTCGTCAAGGCATTGGCCGCCGAGCATCAGGCTTCGGAGGTGATCGGCCTTGGCTATTCCAACGGCGCGAACATTCTTGCCAATGTGCTCATCGAAGACGGTGTCTTCGACAAGTCGGTGCTCATGCATCCACTGATCCCGTTCCGACCGAAGGACAACGCGGGCCTCAAAGGGCGCCGGGTGTTGATCACGGGCGGCGAACGCGATCCCATCTGCCCGGCGCCGCTGACGCAGGCCCTGGCAGACTATTTCCAAGGGCAGGGCGCCGTAACGGAAACCGAATGGCACCCGGGTGGCCACGATATCCGCCAGAACGAGGTCGCCGCGATCGGGCGTTTCCTGAAAGGTTGACGCTATTCCAGCCGGCGGCGGAACAGCCATGAGGCGGCCGAGAGGGTGACGATGGCGATCAGCAAGAGCGGGATCGTCTGGCGCGCCACCTCGACCGCCGGAATGTCCTTTAGGAATACGCCCTTCACAATGACGAGGAAATAGCGCAACGGGTTGACGTAGGTGATCGGTTGCAGCCACGAGGGCATGTTCTCGATCGGCGTCGCGAAACCGGAGAGCAGCATTGCCGGCACCATGAAGAGAAATGCGCCGAGGATCGCCTGCTGCTGTGTCATCGACAGCGCCGAGATGAACAGGCCGAGACCGACGACGGCGGCCAGGTAGAAGACGGCGCTGCCGTAGAGCAGGAACAGCGATCCGCGCAGCGGCACCCCGAAGATGAAGACGGCGGCCAGTATGTAGATGGTGATATGGAACAGGCCGATCATCATTGGCGGGATCAGCTTGCCGATCAGGATTTCGTGGGTTCGAAGCGGTGAGACCATGAGCTGATCGAAAGTGCCGAGCTCGCGTTCGCGCGCGATCGATAGCGCGGTCACGATCAGGCCGATCAAAAGAGCGATGCTCGCCACCAGGTTCGGCACCATGAACCATTGATAGGTGAGGTTCGGATTGAACCAGTTGCGCGCAACGACCGTGACGGCGCTCGACGCCATGCGTTGGCCGGCCGGAGTCTCGGCGGCAAGCGTTCCGACGATGCGACTGAGATAGCCGGAGACGATCTGCGACGCGTTTGAGCGGCGCCCGTCGAGGATGAGCTGCACCTTTGCCGGCCGGCTCCCCTCAATATCGCGCGAGAACGTCGGGCCGATTTCGATCGCGGCAATGACCTTTTGGGTGTCGATCGCCACGCGCACCTCATCGGGGCTGTTGGTGAAGCGGATGCTGCGGAAGGTCGGCGACCCCTGGATCTCCTGAACGAGATCCTGGCTCCAATGGCCGTTGTCTCGGTTCAGCACCAGGACGTCGACGTTCGTTACCTCCAGCGTCGCGGCATAGGAAAACACCAGCAGTTGCATGATCGGCGGCACGATCAGCA
The DNA here is from genome assembly GCF_001429285.1 of Ensifer sp. Root278. Classification (GTDB taxonomy): domain Bacteria; phylum Pseudomonadota; class Alphaproteobacteria; order Rhizobiales; family Rhizobiaceae; genus Ensifer. The sequence continues at coordinate 51,019 of NZ_LMJJ01000003.1, read as the reverse complement.
CGGTGCGTCCCTTGGGATCACGCAGCACCGCCAGCAATTCCTTGACGATCAGTGCCTTGAGCCTTGTCCACCACATCTCAGCCAATCCTCTTGCGGGTGCTGCGGGCGGCGAGCGCAAAGAAGACGCAGCCGATCAGGAGCATGACGGCGATGGAGCGCGTGAACATCGGCCAGATGTCGCCGGCAAGGAACACGGTCTGTAGGCTTGGGATCAGATAACGCGCCGGCACGATGAGAGTGATCCATTGAATAACCGTCGGCATCGAATTGATTTCGAAGAGAAAGCCGGAGAGCAGGAACGCCGGCAGAAAGGCTGAGATCAGCGCGAGCTGCGAGGCGAGAAACTGGTTCTTCGTGGCCGCCGAAATCAGCAGGCCCTGGCCGAGCGCCGGCATCAGGAAGGTTGCCGAGAGCGCATAGAGTGCTGCGACCGAGCCGCGGAAGGGGACGCCGAAGAGGAAGACGGCAAGCAGAACGCAGAGCGTCATCGACGTGAGGCCGAGGATAAAATAGGGCAGCAGCTTTCCGGCCAAAAGTTCGGCGGCCGAGACGGGTGTCGCCATCATCGCCTCCATCGTGCCCCGTTCCCATTCACGGGCAACGACGAGCGAGGTGAGCAGGGTCCCGACCAGCGTCATGACGATGGCGATTGACCCGGGCACAAGGAAGTTCCGGCTGGTCAGCTCCGGATTGAACCAGAATCGTTGCTCTGCCGAAATTGCCGGCGGCCGGCCGGCGCCGTCGCTCAAGCGCTGGCGCTCCCAGTTGGCAAGGGTCGCCTGGGCGTAGTTTTGCACGAAGTTGGCGGTGTTGGGGTCCGAGCCATCGACGAGCACCTGCACCGTCGGATGGCGCCCGGCGGCATAGTCCGCCGTGAAGCCGGCCGGAATCACGACGATGCCGCGCACGCGACCAAGCACCAGGTCTTCTTCGAATTCGCGCCGGTCGCGGCCGACCGTTACCTTGAAATAGCGTGACGCCTGGAAGCCGGCGGCGAGGTCGCGGGTCAGCGGTGCCTCCTCCTCGATGACGAGCCCGACGCGGGTCTGCGTCGTATCGAGCGAGACGCCGTAGCCGAAGAGAAACAGCAGGATCATGGGCAGCACGAAGGCGATCAGGATGCTGCTCGGATCGCGAACGATTTGATAGCTTTCCTTGCGCACGAGTGCGGCAAAGCGACGGGCTCGGGCGGCCCGGCTTTCGAGGTTGGCGGATTGCGCGCTCATGCCGCCTCCTTTTCCTCCGACCCCTGGACCAGGGCGATGAAAGCATCCTCCATCGTCGGATCCGGAAGCTTGTCGCTGGCGACCTGTGCCTTCAGTTCATCCGGCGAGCCGAGCGCGATCGACCGGCCGCGATAGATGAGCGAGATGCGGTCGCAATACTCAGCCTCGTCCATGAAGTGGGTGGTGACGAGCACGGTCACGCCCTTTTCGACCAGCCCGTTGATATGGGTCCAGAACTCGCGTCGGGTGATGGGGTCGACGCCGGAGGTCGGTTCATCGAGAAACAGTGCTTCCGGCTCATGCAGGACGGCGCAGGCAAGGGCCAGCCGCTGCTTGAGCCCAAGCGGCAGATCCTTGGCCGACATGTCGAGCAGCCGGCCGAAGGCGAAGATATCGGTCATCAGCTGGATGCGTTCGCGCTTGCCCGTGCCGGAAAGGCCGTAGACGCCGGCAAAGAAACTGAGGTTCTGCGCGACGCTTAGGTCTCCATAGAGCGAGAACTTCTGCGCCATGTAGCCAAGCCGGTTGCGCGCCTCCGCCGCGTCGCGACGCAAGTCGAAACCGGCGACGCGGCCTTCGCCGGCCGTAGGCTTCAACAGCCCACACAGCATCTTGAACGTGGTCGACTTGCCGGCGCCGTTCGGGCCGAGCAATCCGAAGATCTGGCCGCGCGGGATATCGAAGGTGATGTCGTCGGCGGCGGTGAAATCGCCGAAGCGTTTCGTCAGGCCGTGGGCCTCGATGACGGGCTTGCTGTCCTCCATCGTGAAAGGTGTCTGTGTTTCCGCCAGTTTCGAGCGGCCGCCGGGGCCGCCGCCGAGCATGTCGATGAAAGCATCCTCGAAGCGGGGCGGGGTGGTCGTCACGTCAGGCGCAGACGAGCCGTCGTCCGGTGTCGGCGGTTTTGTGTCCGGCTTCATCACCAGTCGGATCGCTTCACCCTGGATGACACCGTCGACGACATCGTCGTCATCGAGCAAGCGAGCGAGCTTCTGGCGGCGTCCATGCGCGATACCGGAAACCTTGAAGACGCGGTCGGCGACCCGAGCGGTCAGATCGGCGGGGCTGCCGGCAAAAAGCAACTTGCCCTCGTTCAGCAGGAGAACGCTGTCGCAGGCCTCGGCTTCGTCGAGATAGGCCGTCGACCAGACGACGCCAATGCCCTCGGCCGTCAGGTTCTCGACCATCTTCCAAAGGTCGCGGCGCGAGATCGGATCGACGCCGACGCCCGGTTCGTCCAGGAGGAGCAGGCGGGGCTTGCGCAGGAGCGCACAGGCGAGACCGAGCTTCTGCTTCATGCCGCCGGAGAGTTTGCCGGCAAGTCGCGCGGTAAAGCGCTTGAGATCGGTGAATTCCAGCAGTTCGTCGAAAGTCGCGGCACGCTCGGCGAGCGGCAGGCCACGCAGATCGGCATAGAGGTTGAGGTTCTCCTGGACGGAAAGATCTTCATAGAGGCCGAAGCGCTGCGGCATGTAGCCGATCGCCGCCTGGATGTCGGCGGCGTTGGTCACCGTGTCGAAACCGAGAACCTCGACCTTTCCCTCGTCCGGCACCATCAGCCCGGTCATCAGCCGGATCAGCGTGGTTTTTCCCGCGCCATCAGGGCCGACAAGCCCGGTGATCCGTCCGCCGAGGATTTCGCCATCGATGTGGTCGAGCGCCGCCGGGGCATCGCCGAAGCGCTTGACCACATCCAGGATCCGGACGAACGGTGCGTCGTCGTTCATCGTGTTGCCTCTGCGGATGCGGGCAAGTGCACTGTCACTGGCATGCCCTGCCTGAGATCGGGACCCGGCTTGTCGACCACGATGCGCAGGCGATAGACGAGGTCGGTCCTGAGCTCTGGCGTTTCCACCGACTTCGGTGTGAACTCGGCGACGGGCGAGATGAAACCTACCGTCGCGTTGTAGGGGCGATCCGGCGCACTGTCCGACGTGATCTCGACGTTCATGCCCGGATGCACCCGGCCAAGATCCGGTTCTGCGACATAGGCCCGGACCCAGACGGGTTCGTTGAGCGAGACGACATAGACCATGTCGGACGGCGCGACGATGGCGCCGACTTCGCGCACCCGGGACAGCACCGTGCCCGCGCTTGGCGCGAGCAGGCGGGTATCGGCAAGCGACGTGCGGGCACTTTCGAGCTTGGCTTCGGCTGCGAGCACCTGTGCCTGACCCGCCTCGATGTCCTCAATCCGGCTTCCCTCCACGATGAGCGCCAGCGCCTCGCGGGCGGAGGTGGCGCGCGCGGCGGCGGCAGCCCTGTTGGCGTTTGCCTCATCCAGATTGGCTTGCGAGATGGTGCCGTTCGGACGCAATTGCCGCGCGCGTTCATAGGCAAGGTTGGCATTTTCCAGGTCGGCCAGACGCTCCTCATGGGTGGCGCGCGCCTGGGCGATTTCTGTCGGGCGGGCGCCCGCCTTCAGTTTTGCAAGATTGGCCTTGAGCGCGCCGAGTTCGGCTTCGGCCGCGGCCACCGCCTGTTCGAACGGACCGGCGTCAAGGGTCGCAAGGACATCGCCCGGCTTCACCGCGTCGCCTTCGTCGACGGTGAGGCTCGCGATACGGCCATTGACACGGAAGCCGAGAGAGACTTGGCGGATGTCGACATTGCCGTAAAGCACCGAGGTTCGCTCCGTGCCGGTCCAGCCGAGCCGCTGGGGGACGTCGAACCACCAAGCACCGGCAGCAGTGCCAGCGAGCAACAGAAGGGCGATTGCCGGCTTGTTCATGGCTGACCCTCCTTCTCGCCGCCAAGTGCCGCGACAAGCTCGGCGACGTGCCGACGCAGAATGTCGAGTTCGTCGGGGCCAACGGCCTGCCAGTTCATCTGCCGGAGCATGGCCGCATGGGCCATACGGAAGACGAGGATGCTGCCGACGAAGGAGAGGGTCTTCAGCCGGACATGTTCGGATTGCGGCGGTTCGTCGAGAATGGTCGCGACCAGTCTCCCGGCCATGCCGATGATCGGTCCCATGACGTTGGTGTAGACCCGTTCGAAGGCTTCGGTCGGTTCCATCTGTTCGCGGATGATGAAACGCGCCCAGCTTTCGGACTGCCGGCTGACGAAGATCGCGACCATGTGTTGCGCCGTCTGGGTCAGGAGTTCCCGGGCTTCCTCAGCCGACATCGCCTTGCCTTCGTTGTCGAGGCGGGCAAGGCGCTCGAGGATCACGTTTCTGAGATCGCCGACATGTCCAACGATAATCGATGCAAGGTGTTCTGCGGCGGCGATGTAAAGGCCTTCCTTGCCACCGAAATAATAGGGGATCGCCTGCAGGTTTACGCCGGCAGTCTCCGCGAGCCTCCGCGTGCTGGCGCCATCGAAACCGTAGCGGCCGAAGACATCGATGGAACTCGTCAAAAGCTTTTCACGCGTGACATCGCCGCGGTCCTGCTTGGGTGCTTGGGTCGAGGTTTTGTTTTTCATCATGTCCTGAAATTACATCATTCCATTGATTAAGTCAATCGAATGAATTTGTCATGCGCGGTTGTGCGGCTCCGGTCCGGGCCATGGGCGGATCAGCGAAACGTTCGCGGCTCACGGCAGAGCGACGTAAAGGTTGGCTGCGATTTGGCCATTTGGCGCAGATGGTTGCGCATGGCGCCTAAGGCCGGCGCGCGATCACAAGGGGATGGAGGGGAGCATATACTGCTGGATCGGCCAATTGGCGGAGCCTAGACTGCCGCAGAGAAATCTATCGAGATCTTGGTACCGCGCTCCGGGGCCGTATCGACCGCGACGGTCGCCTGGTGGAGTTCGCTGATTCGCCGGACAATCTTCAGGCCGAGCCCGAGCTGACCGGAACTCTTCACGTAGCCTAGATCCTCGTGGTGTTCGGGCAAGTCGACGAGCCCCTTGCCATTGTCCTCGACCGAGACGACCGGGCCGGGACCGCAGGCGAGAACGATCCGCGTGCCCGGCGGATTGTGCTTCACCGCGTTCTCGATCAGGTTTCGCAGCATATTCTCGACGAGCGCCGGGATCGCGGTGACCGGCGGCGTGCCTTCGTCGACGAATTCGAGCGACTTGTCGTGGTCGAAGACGAACGGCGCGATGGCTTCCGCAACAGCGGCCCCGATTTGCGACAGGCTGGTGCGCTGGTAGGCGGAGGGATCGACTGCATCGGCCCGCGCCAGAGAGGTGAGCTGCTCCAGGATATGGGTCAGAGCGTCGAGGTCCCTTTCGGCATTGCGGGCCCTTGGGTCGTCGATGCGGCTCAGTTCCATCTTGGCGATCGAGACCGGCGTCCGGATCTCATGGGCGATCGAGGAGGAGAACAGCTTCTGCGACTGAATGAGATCGGCAACCCTCGTGAGCATGCGATTGACTGCGGAGACCAGCCGCGCGATCTCCTGCGGCATCCGCGTCAGTGGCAGGCGTGCATTGCTGTCGCGCGGGTCGAGTGCATCGGCTGCCTGGGCGGCCATGGCGACGGGTTTCAGCGCGCTGCGAATGGACCAGATCGTCGCACCGATGACGAGGCAGAACATCAACGTCATCGGTACGATCATCGAATCGAACATCTCATGCAGCAGGGCGCCGTACATGAAGCCGTTCGGATCGTTGAGGATCGCAAGTTCGATGAGCACGGTGGTCCCGCTCCGTTCGAAAGTCTGGCCGCCGGCGACGCTGAAGGGCTTGCCGGGAGCGATCAGCCGCTTCCAGAACTGCGGTGCATCCATGCTGACGGGCAGGAAATGCTGGGCGCATTCGCTCGTGCAGTTCGAATAGACGATCACGCCTGAGGCTGTGCGGATGCGCAGGAAGATCGAGCCATCGTCGTCATGGCGGTCCTGATAGCGCTCGCGCATCTCGTGACTGGGTTCGTAGCTCGCCACGCCATCGCGGACCTGGACATAGCCGACCAGGTTTTCGGTTTCCTGCTGGAGCATGAGCACGCTCAGCTTGTCGTCGTCGAACCAGTAGTCGGCAAAGACGACGCCGATCTGAATTGCCATGGCAATCAGCGAGAAGGCGATGATGCGGCGGGCGACGATGCCGATCAGCGACGGGTTGCGGGGTTTCATGAGGCGCGCCTGAGCAGATAACCGATACCGCGCACGGTCTCGATCTGTACGCCGGTGTCAAGCGGCTGCAGGCGCTTGCGCACGCGTGATACCGCGAGCTCGAGCGCATTGGGCGTCATTTCCTGGCCATATTCGGAAAGCGCCGTTTCGAGTTTGCGCTTCGGCACGACGCGGCCGACTTCCCGCATCAGGATTTCCATCAGCGAACGCTCGCGCGGCGGCAACGGCACCACGATGCCGTCACAGGTAAGGTCCGCAGTCGCCGGGTCGTAGCGCAAGGCGCCAGCCTCCAGCACCGGCTGGACCGCTTGCGGGTTGCGTCTCAGCATCGCACGGCAACGGGAGAGAAGCTCCCGATGATGGAATGGCTTGACGAGATAGTCGTCGGCACCGGCATCGAGCCCGGCAATACGCTCGTCGACGGATCCCTTGGCGGTGATGATCAGCACAGGCAGCCCCGGATAGTCGTGCCGGAGGCGACGAAGCAGGGACAAGCCGTCGCCGTCGGGCAAGCCGAGATCGAGCAATACGAGATCGTGCTCCTGCCCCGCGATTGCCGTTTCGGCGTCCGCAACGGTTGAAACGGAATCGAGGCGCCAGCCAGCGTCCCGCATGGTTTCTCCGACCAGTTCTACCAGTCGCGGGCTGTCTTCAACCAGGAGCAGGCGCATTGAATCGTCTCGATATTACAGGGGCCGCTGCCGACCATATGGGCTTTCGCTTGGGCTGCCAACTCCCGGTCGCAATACCCACCACCGCGTGCATGAAGCGGTCAATGAGCAATCTTGACGGGGTTTGGACAGCTTGCACGTCGTATCTCGACCGGTGAGGGGGAGGCTGTAACTGAACAGGTGGCCGTATTGCGGTCTCCGCTTCGACTGAATGCCCGCGCCTGTATTGACCATCTCAGATGATCGTGCAGTCGCCGCTGGAGACGACCGCATTGATTTTTTCGAGAATTCGCCGGCCAGAGATCGGTAGTATCGCTCTGAGCGCGCTCGTCAGCGCCTATCTGCTTGTCGCCACCAACAATTCCTTCTGGACGCACACGGTTGCCTATTTCAACGATTCCGTCGTGGCGCTTGTGTCCTTCAGCGCGGCACTCTGCCTCCTGACCTTTGCTGGGCTTACGACCGCTTCCGTCAAATATGTGATGAAGCCGGTGTTGATCTTCATCATCATGGTGTCGGCGTCGGCCTCCTATTTCATCGATACCTTTGGCGTCATCATCGACAAGGACATGATCGGCAATGCAGCCGTGACGACGCAGGCGGAAGCCGGCCACCTGCTGACCGGCAGCCTGGCGATGCACCTGCTGCTCTATGGTCTGCTCCCCTCGCTTCTCGTCATCTGGGTCAAGGTCCGCCGTCGCCCCTTCGTTGCGAATGCCGCGATCAATCTTGCGGTGATCATCCCCTGCCTCATCGTCAGCAGCGGGCTGGTTTATGCCAATTTCGCGAACGTCGCCTACGTGATCCGCGAGCACAAGGACCTGATGAAGCGGTTCAATCCGACGGGGCCGGTCTCGGCCGCCGTGCGGTATGCCGCTTCGACTTTCAAAGAGCGCAACATCGTCGTGCAGCCGCTCGGCACCGACGCCCGCCAGGGTCCGCGGATTGCGGCGGCCGGCAAGCCGGTGGTCGTTGTCGTCGTAGCGGGCGAGACCGCGCGCGCAATGAACTTCTCTTTGAACGGCTACGCGCGCGAGACCAATCCGGAACTGAAGGCGCTCGGCGTCGTGAACTATGCGGACACCACGAGCTGCGGCACGGCGACGGCGATTTCGCTCCCCTGCATGTTCTCCGTCTATCCGCGTAATGAATACAGCGACTGGAAGGCGCGTTCGACGGAAAATCTGATGAACGTGCTGACGCGTGCCGGCGTCTCGACCACCTGGTGGGACAACAACACCGGCAGCAAGGGCATCGCCGATCTCATCAGCTTCGCCAGCATGACCAACCAGAAGAACAGCCCCCTGTGCAAGAACGGCGAATGCCTGGATGAAATCTTCCTCGGCGAACTCGACAGGAAGCTCCAGGCGACCACATCGAACAGTGTTATCGTCCTGCACCAGCTCGGCAGCCACGGGCCGTCCTACTATCTGCGCTACCCTGAGAAGTTCCGCCGGTTCACGCCGGATTGCCGGACGCCGGAACTGATGAAGTGCTCGGTCGCCGAGATCACCAACGCCTACGACAATTCGATCCTTTACACCGACTACGTGCTGGCAAGTGTTGCCCGTCTCCTGGAAAAGCACCAGGACCGCGTGGCGGGCGCGATGATCTACATGTCCGACCATGGCGAGTCGCTCGGCGAAGACGGTATCTATCTGCACGGTGCGCCCTACGCGATTGCCCCGCGGGAGCAGACGCAGGTGCCGTTCGTCGCCTGGTTTTCGAAGCCCTATCAGGCGGCCATGGGGGTCGATACCGCCTGTCTCGCCAAGGATACGGCACAGCCGAAGTCGCACGACAATCTCTTCCATACCGTTCTCGGCATGATGAACGTCGAGACGAAGGTCTACAAACGTGACCTCGACGCTTTCGCAAATTGCACGCGGAAGCCGGCCGGTGGCCCGGTATTCCAGTCGGCAGATACCGCCAACGATCTGCCGGCCAATACAACGCGCGCCGTCGCATTGCCGGGCGCACTCTGAGCGCAACCGCGACCGGTTGCCGCGATTTTTCCAAGGTCTCGGAACAAAAGCGCGTTTCGACGCTTCCTTGCTTACATGTCCTCGACTCCGCGCGGACGGTCGGCGACCCCTTTTGCCATATCAGTCCGGTGGACAGAGGCCCCAATCCGTACGCAGGAGGATTAGATGCGCGTCGTCGGTATACAGGTTTCCCCGGAAAGAGGCGGTCGAGCCGGATTTAGCGTCGAGTTCGTCGGCGATGGCGGGGAAGTGGTGACCGTGATGTGCCCGCAGGATGATGCCGGCTCCTTGAACCGGCTCAACGCCATCGCAAAGGCAAAGGATATGCTCAGAACGGCGCTCGACGCAGACGAAGCGCTTCCGGCTGCGGGCGGTGCGAAGGCGGCCTTTCGCGGACCGCTGCCGAATGCACGTCGGGCGCATGATCGGGACGCGATGGAAGAGCAGCTCGAAGAGGGGCTTGAAGATACATTTCCGGCGAGCGACCCGGTATCGATCGCCACTTCGACGATTGCAAAGGGCCATTCCCGCCGCTGAGGGCTCAGCGACGATGCCGCCTGTCCCGAGTGACGGAATACGGCTTTCGCGATTTCGCTCGAAGGCGTACCTCCGCCCAGTTTCGGCCATCTCGGCGGACTACCGGAAAAATTGTCGGGCACTTTGACGTCAATCGATATCGCGCGCATACGTTTCGACGAAAGACTTGTTATAGTGTTTTGATTTATCGATATTTTCTCTCGGATCAGCCCGGTTCGAGGGTTTGGAGTATGTGTGGAGAGTAGACGCATGGCCGGCCGGCAACTCACCTTCGCTATCGGCGACATTCATGGTTGCCTCGACCAGTTGCGTGTGCTTTTGCGCGAGATTGAAACCTATGCACCGGCGGGCAGGGTCATTTTTCTCGGCGACTTGATCGACCGGGGGCCGGACAGTCGCGGCGTCGTCGAGTTGGTCATGGCCGGCCCGTCAAAACCCGGTTGGACCTGGCTGACACTCAAGGGCAACCATGAAGAGATGTTATGGGGCGCCAGCAGCGGCGAGAGCGACGTTGATTGGTGGCTCATGAACGGTGGCCAGGAGACGCTGGTCTCCTACAATGGCGTCGTTCCCGGTCGGCATCTGAAGTGGATCAAGGAGCTTCCCACGATCCTTGTCGAGCGGCATCGCATTTTCGTGCATGCGGGTATCGATGAGACCTTGCCGCTCGAACAGCAAGGCGACGAGATCTTCCTCTGGATCCGGCGACCAGAGGACTATTCGGGCGAGTACTTTGGAAAACATCTCTGCCATGGGCATACACCCAGCATGGCCAATCCGCGCACGATCGGAAACCGGACCAATGTCGATTCCGGCGCCGTCTTCAGTGGCGTGCTGTCCTGTGCCGTCTTCGACGACGATCAGCCCGGTGGCCCGATCGATTTCCTCATGACGACGCAAATCCAGGCCGCAAGCTGAGCGACATCGCTGGCGGTTGCGGCGCAAATGTCATTGTGCGTCCGGCCGTCCGGTAGTAGGTGTGCCTTCTCCATAGGGCGATGTTGCTGCCGCCCGTTTCACCACCTCAGGGGATTGCCTTGGACGCCGCGCCTTCATCCGTGTTCACGAAGAATTTTGCTGCCCTGCTGTTCGATATGGATGGCACTCTGCTGAACTCCATGGCCGTCGTCGAGCGCGTCTGGGGCGCCTGGGCGGTGCGCAACGGGATCGATCCGATCGAGTTCATAAAGACCGTTCATGGCGTGCGCGCCGTCGATACGATCCGCAATCTCGAACTGCCCGATGTCGATCCGGAAAAGGAAGCCTTTGATCTGGCGCTCGCAGAGATCGCCGATGTCGAGGGCATCGTCGAAATCCCCGGCGCCGTCGCGTTCCTGAATTCACTACCGCCGGAAAAATGGGCGATCGTCACGTCCGCGCCGCTGGACTTGGCAGTGCGCCGCCTTGCTGCTGCCGGCATCCCGACGCCGCAGTTGATGATTACGGGCGAAGATGTTTCCGTCGGCAAACCCGATCCGCAGGGCTACCGGATGGCTGCCGAGCGCCTGGGTGTGCGTCCGGAGGATTGCCTGGTCTTCGAAGACGCACCTGCGGGAATTCTTGCCGGTCTCGCGGCCGGCGCCGACGTCGTCGTCGTTACCGGCGCACACGCGGCCGTGGAAGGTACTCCGCACCTGACGCTTGATCGCTACCACGAGATCGAGGTGGAACTCGCAAGCGACGGCACGCTGTCGCTGCGTCAAACTCTCTAAATGCGTCAAGGAAGCCGAAGGTCGGCGACGGCCTTCGGCTTCCCATTTGATTCAGGCGTTGAGCCAGCATTTCGTCAGCGCGTGGCCGCCCATCAGTTCGCCGTTCGGATCGTCGACCCAGCCGCCGACCTTGTCGCTCGTTGCGTCGATGTAGTTGTTGAACATCGGCACGATGACCCCGCCCTCGTCACGCAAAATCATCGCCGACTGGCGATAGAGCGCCTTGCGCTTGGCTGTGTCGAGTTCGCCGCGCGCAGTGAAGATCAGCTTGTCGAAATCCTCGCGGAAGAAGCGCGTGTCGTTCCACTCTGCCTTCGATAGGTAGGCGATGGAATAGACCTGGTCCTGCGTCGGCCGCCCGGTCCAGTAGGACATGCTGAAGGGCTGCTTGTTCCAGACATCCGACCAGTAGCCGTCGCCCGGTTCGCGCTTCAGGTCGATGGTGATCCCGCATTTGGCGGCACTCATCTGGAAAAGCTGCGCCGCGTCGACGGCGCCTGGGAAGGCGACGTCCGAAGTTCTCAGCAGAACCGAGCCGCTGTGGCCGGACTTCTTGTAGTGGAACTTCGCCTTGTCCGGATCGAATGCCCGCTGTTCGATGTCGTTGTCGAAGAGCGGGTAGCCCTTGATCATCGGCGTGTCGTTACCGACGGTGCCGTAGCCGGCGAGCACCTTGGCGACCATCTCTTCGCGGTCGACGGCGTATTTCAGCGCCAGGCGCAGGTCGTTGTTGTCGAAGGGCGTCGTGTTGCAGTGGGCGATGAAGACATAGTGACCCTTGCCCGGCACGTTGCGGATGACGACCCCGGGCAAGCGCTGGATCAGGGCCACGACCTTGGGCTCGATACGGTTGATCATGTGGATCTGGCCGCTCTGTAGCGCGGCGGTGCGTGCCGTCGAATCGTTGATGACGGCGATTTCGATCTGCTCGGCATGGCCGCGTTCGGCGGAGCCCCAATAGCCTTCGTGGCGTTCGGCGATGTGTTTGACGCCCGGCTCATTGGAGACCACCTTGTAAGGCCCGGTGCCGATGCCCGCCGTCGGATCATCCTTGCCACCGTTCGGCTGGATCATCAGGTGGTAATCGCTGACAACATAGGGCAGGTCGGCGTTCGGTTGGCGAAGCGTGATGACGACGCTGTCGCCATCTGCCTTGATTGTCTCGAATTCCTGGACGAAGGGCAGGGCCGCCGATTTGGAATCGGCATCGCCGTGACGCTCGAGTGTCGCCACCACGTCCGCCGGGGTCAGTTCCTTGCCGTTGTGAAAGGTGACGTCCTTGCGGATCTTGAAGCGCCAGGTCTTGGCGTCGGGTGTTGCCTCATAGGATTCGGCGAGCCGATATTCGATCTCGCCGGCCGGAGATACCTCGAGCAACTGTTCTCCCCAGCAGCGCCCAAGTGTGTAGGGGACCTGGCTTGCCCATGTCGCGGGGTCGAGGCTGTTCGTCGACTCCCCGCCGACGAGGCCGGCCTTCAGTGTTCCCCCTTTGACAGGCCCGGCCGCTCGAGCTGCCTGGCCGAGCAGCAGGTTCGCCGACGCGACCGTAACGCCGAGCGCTGCGGCGCGCCCGAGAAACTCCCGTCGCGACAGCCGCCCTGCGGCCACCTGTTGGCTCATGAATTCCAGTTCTCTTGGCATGGCTCACTCCCTCCCTTGTAAGACCCGCCCGGCGCACCGGTATCGTTGCAGGATATTGGAGGCAGATATCGCGTCTGGATTCTTGCCGCGCGACAGTTGGTGCCGCAGATCGACTGGAGAACGTCGTATCCTCGACCGCCGGCACGACCCGACGGCGACAGGCAGCGTCAGCCCTTGCGGGCGTAACGTTGCAGAACGGCGGAGATATCCGGCTCGGTCTTGTCGATATCGAGTTCGGCGCGCAGCTCGACGGCGTGGAGATGCTCTAGCATGATCCGCTCTGCCGTGGCGGTGTCGCGCGACTGCAGCGCGCGGATGATCTGCACATGTTCGTCGACTGCGCATTCCGGAGAATGCAGCCGGGCGAAACGCGCTAGGATCAGCGAGCAGCGCGAGACGATCTCGCGGACAAAGCGCGCCAGGGCCTGCGAGCCCGTGAGTTCGGCGAGCAGGATGTGGAATTCGCCTGCGAGGCGGATCGAAAGCGGGCCGTGATCGGAAAGGGCTGCTTCTTCCTGCTTCACGTGCTGCTCCAGCCGCTTGACGTCGGCGCTGTCGAGATCGGCCACCAGCCGGCGGATCACTTCGGCTTCCAGCATGCGCCTTAGCGCGAAGATATCGCGGGCTTCTTCCAGCGTCGGCTCCGCCACGCAGGCGCCCTTGTTGGCTCTGAGATCGACGATGCCCTCGGCGTTCAGCCGGACCAGGGCCGCGCGAACGCTGGTACGGCTGACCTTGAAATGATCGGCGATCGTGTCTTCGGCAAGCTTCGTTCCCGGCCTTAATGCCTGCTCCAGGATGGCCTGGCGCAGGAGCCTGTAGACGATGTCGCTGCGGCTCGATTTCTCAGACAAGGTTGCCTCCCCCGACGGGCCGATCGAGGATCGGCCAAACATGTCCTGCATTTCGATAACGCCCGAATATTTCGTCGTCAATATTGTATACAATCATGTTGATGTTTGTATCCGTCTATCGTATGCAATTGATGGCGCTGACAATTACGGGTTGGTGTCGATCGGTTCGGGAGGAGGCGTGCGATGAGGACCGCACGACCAGGACCGGTCAGGACAAGGAAACCAAAGGGAGGGAATTCATGAAAAACAGAATCCTACAGCTTTGCGCGACCGTTGCGGGCATCGCCGTCGGGCTTGTGGCCGCGACGTCTGCGAACGCGGCGACGACGCTTGAAACGGTCAAGGCGCGCGGCAAGCTGATCTGTGGCGTCTCGATGAGCACGCCGGGCTTTGCCACCGCGGATGCCAAGGGTCACATGGGGGGCTTCGACGTCGACGTCTGCCGTGCCGTGGCCGCCGCCGTTTTCGGCGATCCGGAAAAGGTCGATTTCGTCCTGACGAACATCAATACGCGCTTCCAGGCGCTCCAGTCCGGCGAGATCGACATGCTGTCGCGCCAGACGACCCTTACCTTCTCGCGCGAAGTCTCGCTTGGCCTCGATTTCGGGCCGACAGTCTTCTACGACGGCCAGGGGCTGATGGTGCCGAAATCGCTCGGCGTCAACAGCGCCAAGGAACTGACGGATGCCGCGATCTGCACGCTGCCGGGCACCACGACCGCGCAGAACCTCAGCGACTTCTTCCGCTCGATCGGCGGCAAGTTCGAACTGGTCGTCTTCGAAAACCCGGACGAAAACCGCAACGCCTTCTTCTCAGGCCGTTGCGAAGCGATCTCGTCCGACCGTTCGGACCTCGCTTCGATCCGCGCCGTTGCCAACAACCCGGATGATTACGTCGTTCTGCCGGAAACCATCTCCAAGGAGCCGCTGGCGCCTGCTGTTCGCCAGAACGACTCCAACTGGCGTGACATTGTATCCTGGTCCGCCTGGATGCTGATGGCGGCCGAGGAGCGCGGCATCACGCAGGCCAATGTCGACGAGATGGCCAAGAGCGAGGATCCGGAGATCCAGCGCATGCTCGGCGTCAATGAAGAACTCGGCAAGATGCTGAACCTCGACAACAAGTGGGGCTACAACATCATCAAGGGTGTGGGAAACTATGGTGAAGTGTTCGAGCGCAACCTCGGCACCAAGACCGCTCTCGGCCTGACCCGAGGTCCGAATACGCGCTGGAGCGAAGGTGGCCTGCTCTACGCACCGCCGTTCCGTTGAGGATTGATAGGCCCACGCTCAAGCGCGGGCCTAGCTTTCTGCTGCAGAAATTCAAAGTGCCAAAGCGACCTCTGCGCCCCGGTAAGACCGGCGGCGCTGTAGGTCCTGCCTAAGGGACGGGTGCCGATGCCCCTGTTTTATGATGCGCGCATTCGCGCCTATCTCTATCAAGTGATCGCCGTCGGTGTCGTGCTGCTCATCGCCTGGGTGATGTTCAGCACCGCAAGCGCCAATCTTGCCAAGCAGGATATCGCGACCGGTTTCGGCTTCCTGGCGCGCCAGGCCGGTTTCGTCATCACGGAAACCGCGATCACCTACGAGCCGACCGATACAATCGGCCGTGCGATCCTCGTCGGCATTGCCAATACGGTGAAAGTCTCGCTGCTCGCCGCACTGCTGGGCACCATTCTCGGTCTGCTGGTCGGCATCGGGCGGCTGTCGCACAATCCCGTGCTGTCGCGACTGATGCTTGCCTATGTGGAGGCCCTCCGCAACGTGCCGCTGCTGCTCTACCTGCTGCTCTGGTACTCGCTGATCATCTCCACCTTTCCGCCGGTCAAGCAGGCGATCCAGATGCTTCCGGGTGTGTTCCTGTCGAACAGCGGCCTGGTCATGCCCGCCCTGCACTGGGAGAGCGGATTTTCGGCAATGGTCACGGCTCTCGTTGTCGGCATCGCTGCGGCCGCTTCCGTTGCACGGATTCTCGGCCGCAGGCGCGTCGTCACCGGCAAGGACAGACCGATTGCCTTGATCGCGACGATTGCGCTTCTTCTGCCGCTCGTGGCAGCATTGCTGCTCGCCAACATTTCCGTCACTTGGGACGTACCAGAACTCGGCCGGTTCCGCTTGAGCGGCGGCTATCACCTGCGCCCGGAATTCGTGGCGCTTCTCCTCGGGCTGACGCTTAGCGTGTCGGCCAACGTTGCGGAGATCGTCCGGGCCGGCATCCAGGCGGTCAGCAAAGGACAGTGGGAGGCCGCGACGGCCCTCGGCCTATCACGCGCGCGCACCTTGAAGCTGGTGATCCTGCCGCAGGCGCTGAGGATCATCATCCCGCCTCTAACCAACACCTATCTGACCGTCTTCAAGAACAGCTCGCTCGCGATCGCCATCGGCTATCCGGATCTGGTGATGGTTTCGAACACGATCATGAACCAGACCGGGCAGGCGATTGAATCCATTGCCATTTTCATGGGCGTCTATCTCGGGCTGTCGATCCTCATCTCGCTGGTGATGAACTGGTACAATGCCAAGGTCGCGCTGAGGGAGCGCTGAGCAATGACACAGATCGATACCCTCATCGGCGACGCATCGCTTACGTCCCACCGCGAAGCGCCACCGGCACCGAAAGGGCGCTGGCTCAGCGCCTATTTCGGAACGCCGGGCAACGCACTGATCACCATCCTTTGCCTCGGAACGATCTTCGCGGTTGCGAAACTGGTGATCGGCTGGCTGTTCGTCGACGCCACCTTTGTCGGCACGCCGGCGGAATGCAAGGTGACGAATGGCGCCTGTTGGCCGTTCCTGTCGACGAAGATGCGCTACATCTTCTTCGGCTTCTATCCGTTCGAGGAGCAATGGCGGCCGCTGACGGCGATGCTCTTGTTTCTCGGCGCCTGTGTCGTCTCGATGGTCCCGAAGGTCTGGGGACGGGCGCTGTTGATCGCCTGGATCGCAGTCATCCTGCCGGTGCTCTATGTGCTGATGGCGGGCGGGTTCTTTGGCCTGACGGTCGTGCCGACGACGCAATGGGGAGGGCTGCCGCTCTCCTTCATGCTTTCCTTCATCGGGCTTGCCTGCGCGTTGCCGCTTGGGATCGCGCTTGCACTCGCCCGCGCCTCCAGCCTTCCAGCCATCCGCATCCTGGGAGTGAGCTTCATCGAGATCGTGCGCGGCGTGCCGCTGATCAGCATCCTGTTCATGGCAACGGTCATGCTGCCGCTGTTCATGCCCGACGGCATCACCATCGATAAGCTCATCCGCGCACAGGTGGCGATCATCCTCTTTGCCGCCGCCTATATCGCCGAGATCGTCCGTGGCGGCTTGCAGGCGGTGCCCAACGGGCAGGTGGAGGCCGGACACTCGCTCGGTCTGCACTACTGGCAGATCATGCGCAAGATCGTGCTGCCGCAGGCGTTGAAGAAGGTCATCCCGCCGCTCGTCAGCCTCTTCATCGGGTTCTTCCAGGATACGACACTGGTGACCATCGTCGGCTTGCTCGACTTCCTCGACACCGTGCGTACCGCCATGCGCGATCCGGAATGGCAGGGCATCGCGGTGCTAGAAGGCTACGTCTTCGCGGCCGTCGTCTATTTCATTTTCAGTGCTCTCATGGGAGCTTACAGCCGTTTCCTCGAACAATATTTCAGGACATCGCATGACTAAAGAGATCCACGTCATCCGCAATGTGCATACGCTCGTCGCCTTCGACAGCGAGCGCAATGGCCATGTCTATCTGCACAACGCCGACATCGCCTATGACGACAAGGGCTTCGTCCATGTCGGCGGTCACTACGAAGGTCCGTTCGACAGTGAGAGTTCCGGCCGCGACCGGATGATCATGCCGGGCTTCGTCAATGTCCATTGCCACTCCGGCGAAGAGCCGATCTCCAAGGGCATCTTCGAGGACACGGGCACGGCAGCCCTTTGGGGCAATGCGCTCTACGAATACTCCAACCTTCTGGAGATCGACGAAGACGCGATCGAGGCGTCGCTGACCGTCATGGTCGGTGACCTGATGCGCAGCGGCGTCACCACGCTGCTCGATATCGCCGGCCCGCATGAAAGCTGGCTGCCGACGCTCGCGCGAAGCGGTGCACGCGCTTTCGTCGCGCCGGGCTTCCGCGAGGCGCAGTGGCATGTCGAAGACAGCCACCGTCTCGATTTCCGCTGGGACAAGGCGCGTGGGCGCGACGCTTTCGCTCGGGCTCTGGAGGTCGTCGATGCCGCGACAGCGCACCCCTCCGGTCGGCTTGGCGGCGTCGTCGCACCATCGCAGATCGAGACCTGCTCGCCGGAACTGCTGCAGGATGCGGTGGCGGCAGCGCGCAAGCGCGGCGTTCCGGTCACCATCCACGCCGCCCAGACCATGGCCGAGCACGAGGAACTCCTGCGCCGACACGGACTGACGGCCGTGCAATATCTCGAAAGCCTGGGCTTGCTCGGAAAGGATCTGATCCTCGGCCATTGCATCTTTGTCGACAGCCATTCGTGGACGCGCCAGCGCACGGAGGTCGATTTGCGTCTTCTTGCCGATCGCCAGACGACCGTCGCCCATTGCCCGGTCACCTTCTCGCGCAGCGGCATGGCGCTGGAATCGGTCGGCCGCTACCGTCGGGCAGGCGTTAACGTTGCGCTCGGAACGGACAGCTATCCCTTCAATATGCTGGAAGAAATGCGCCAGGCGATGATCTGTGCACGACTGTCCGGCAAGTCCGTCTTCGATGTCGCGACCGGTGATATCCTGGAGGCTGCGACCATCGCCGGCGCCAGGGCGCTCGGCCGTGATGACATCGGCCGCATCGCCGTCGGTTCCAAAGCGGATTTCCTCGTGGTCGATCTTCGCCACCACGCGATGCAGCCAGTCTACGATCCGCTGCGCAATCTCCTTCATTGTGCAGCCGAGCGGGCGATAGAGCGGGTCTATGTTGACGGAACCTGCGTCGTCAGCGGCGGACGGCCAACCCTGATCGACTACGATGGAGCGCTTGCGAAGCTGCAGGAGGCGCAGGACTACGCTTGCCGGAAGGCACCTGAAAACGACCCGAAGGGCCGCGGGATGCGGACGCTAGCGCCGCTATCCTTGCCCATGGCCCGTCCGGGAAGGGCGTAGCCGCCAAAAGAGACGGTTCAGACTAAGATCAGTAGAAAAGGCGGTGGGCGGCGAAGAGGCAAATCAGGATCGCCGCCGCCCCACCGGCCAACGCGCTCAGCCGCCGCTCGAGAAAATCACGGATCTCCTCGCCGAAGCGGCGCAGCAGCCAGGCGAGCACAAAGAAGCGCGCGCCACGTGCAACGATCGCCGACATGATGAAAAAGCCGAGGTTGATGTTGGCCGCGCCCGAAAGGATGGTCACGACCTTGATCGGCGGCAGATGGGCCAGGCCTGAGGTCACGAGCAGCAACGCCAGCATTTCAGAGTCGACCGACGCCTTCAGATGCTCGAACGTGTCGAGCTTGCCGTAGAACTCCAGCAGCGGCCTTGCCAGCGTATCGAAGGCATAATGGCCGAGATACCAGCCGGCGACACCCCCGAGCACCGACGCGATGGTGGCCACAAGCGCGTAGCGCCACGCCCGCTCCGGGCGCGCCAGCGCCATCGGGATAAGGAGCAGATCCGCGGGGACCGGAAAGATCGAGCTTTCGACAAAGGCGATGATGCCAAGCCAGACAATGGCGGTTTCTCGTGTCGCGAGCGACATCGTCCAGTCATATAGGCGTCGGAGCATGAATTACGGTTCGCTGTTGGTGGTAGGCCCTCTATAGGCGACCGAGCGGGGTGTAAATGTGGCCGCCTTGGCATTTGAGCGATTTCTTACGAAGGGCGAGGCATGGCCGCCGCTAAGCAACAGCCATGCGTGCATAACGGCTTGGCGGCTGTCCAACATGGCGGCTGAAGGCTGTGCTGAAGGTACTGGCTGAACTGTAGCCTACACGTTCGGCGACGGAGGCGAGATCGACGTCGCGTTGCCGCAGCAGATCCTTGGCGAGCGCCATGCGCCAGACGAGCAGATATTCCATCGGCGGCACGCCAACAGCGCGGGTGAAGCGCTCGAAGAACACGGAGCGGGAGAGTGCCGCCTCGCTCGCGAGTTCCGCGACCGTCCAGGCATGGGCCGGATCGGCGTGGATCTGCCGAATGGCCGCCGCCAGCCGCGGGTCACCCAGGCCGCGCAACAGGCCGGGCGTTGCGCTTTCGCCTTGAATAGACCGAAGGGCCTCGATCAGCATGACTTCCACAAGCCGTGCCAGCACCAGGTCCCGGCCTGGCCTTTCGTCACGCGCCTCTTCGCCCACCAGACACACGAGTGTCGAAAGTCGGTCGATCCCGCGCAGATGCATCAATGTCGGCAGCAGCGAAACAAGCAGTCCGGCATCGGGCGAATCGAGGACGAAATAGCCGCCGAGCAGGCGCACGTCCGGTTCGCCGTGTTGCCTGCCGTGGCGAACCTCGCCGGTCGGCGCCGGCATCCCCTTGGGGTCGATGAAGGTCGGCTGAACCGGATCGAACCCCGAAAGGGTGAAACCCGGTGTTGCCGGCAGCAGCACGAAATCTCCGGCCTCCAATGTGACCGGTACCTCGCCATCGACAGCCAGCCGGCAAGCCCCCTCGATGACGGTGCAGAAGCTCGGCTGCCCGAAATCGGCATAGCGCACGGCCCAGCGGCCGGCGCCGCTGATACCCTTGGTGAAGACCGTGCGCGGACGAAGAAGCTGAATGAGTTGCGAGAGTGGATCGACCATGTCAGGACGATAGCAAATGAAATCAGGACTTCAAGCCGTAGAGCGTCCAGAGCGGAGGCGATATCTCTTTTCCATCGAAACAACTGACAGGAAATCGCGATGAATACCGTACTGATTACCGGCTGCTCTTCCGGTTACGGGCTGGAGACGGCGCGGCGCTTTCATGCCGAGGGCTGGAACGTGATCGCCACGATGCGCCGACCGCAGCGAGACATTCTGCCGAACTCCGACCGGTTGCGTGTCTTGGCTCTTGATGTCACCGATCGCGACAGCATCGCGGCTGCGATTGAGGAAGCCGGCCCGATCGATGTGCTTGTTAACAACGCCGGTATCGGCGTGGTTGGCGCCTTCGAGGCGACTCCGATGTCCCATATCCGCAAGGTTTTCGACACCAATACCTTCGGTGTGATGGCCATGACCCAGGCGGTGATACCGCAGTTCCGTGCCCGCCGGTCGGGCGTCGTGGTCAACGTTACGTCCACTGTGACGCTTGCTTCCATGCCGCTCGCCGCAGCCTATACCGCCAGCAAGTCGGCGATCCAGGGCTTCACCGGCTCGCTCGCTCACGAACTGGAAGCTTTCAACGTCAGGGTTAAGCTGGTCGAGCCCGGCTACGCGCCGACCACCCGCTTCGCCCGCAACACCACTATGCGCGTCGAGGACCTGATCCCGGCGGCCTATGCGGATTTTGCCGCACCCATCTTCGCGCAGTTTGCCGCCCCACCCTTGGTCACGACCGAGACCGATGTGGCGGAGGCCGTTTGGCAGGCGGCGAACGATCTGTCCGGCCAGCTCCATTTCCCGGCTGGCGCCGACGCCGTGGCGCTTGCCAAGGCGAGCTGATCTCGCCTTCCGATACGGGACCGCGACAGCGCGCGGGCCTGTACAGGTGTCAAGCGATCAGTCGGAGGCGCGCGTCTGTCTCCGTCCGGTTGTGCGCGCCGGATGCCGTACGGAAGCGCTCGACGAGATCGAAGAGGCCGGATGCCTGGCTTGAGAGCCGAAGAGTCATGGCGGTGCTGTCTTCAACCATCGCATTGTTCTGCTGCGTCACGGCGTCCAGCGACAGCATGGTCTGGTTGATGTGCTGCAGGTCGTTCGCCTGGTCGCGCGCGTCGCCGGCAATCTGCTGTGTCTGCTCGTTGATGGCATGGATCTGGCCGGAGATCTCGTCGAGCGCATCGCCTGCCGCCCGAACCAGCGAAACGCCCTTCGTCACTTCCTCTGCCGAGGTGGTGATGATCGCCTTGATTTCCCGGGCGGCGAGGGCGGATTTCTGTGCCAGCTCCCGCACTTCATGCGCGACGACCGCAAAGCCCTTGCCCGCTTCGCCGGCACGGGCCGCCTCGACCCCCGCATTCAGGGCCAGCAGGTTGGTCTGGAACGCGATGTCGTTGATGGTTCCGATGATCTGGGAAATGGCGACCGATCCCTTTTCGATCTGAGCCATGGCGCCGACAGCGTTCATGACCACCTGGCCCGAGCGGTCGGAGCTCGCCTTGGCGGCAGCCGCGATCGTCGTCGCCGATGTAGCGTGTTCGGCAGTGCGCCCGATGGTGGCGGTAATTGCGCTCAAGGCCGCGGTTGCTTCTTCCAATGTCGCCGCCTGATGTTCGGTGCGCTTGGCGAGCTGGCCGATGGCGTCGCGCATCTCGCCGGTCTCGCCGTCGATCTCAGCGCTTCTCGCCTTCACGTCGCCAAGCGTGACGGCAAGGCTCTCCAGCGACAGGTTGAAGTCCGAGCGCAGACGGTCGAAACCGGCGCCGAAGGGCCGGTCGATGCGTGCAGTCAGGTCGCCATGCGACAACCGTTCGAGCCCCGACGCCAGCATCTCTACGGCCTCGTTGATCTGGCGCGCCACCTCGGACTGGGTCATCTCTCGGACTTGTCGTTCCTCTTCGATCATGGTCCGCGTTTCCGCCGCCTCGGTTTCAAGGCGGGCGCGATCGAGAAGCGCGTCGCGGAAGACTAGGACGGAACGGGCCATGTCACCGATCTCGTCCTTGCGGTTCCGGCCGACGCCGCCGATCGTCGTGTCGCCGTCGGCGAGTTGGCTCATGTCCTGAACGAGGCCGGTGATCGGGCGCGTCAGCCGGCGTGAATACCAGATGGAAATTGCCAGCGCTGCCGCGAGGACGGCCAGAGCCGTCGCGAGCGTCCAGTTGCGCAAGGCGGTGACGGCGGCAAAGGCTTCCCGTGACGTCATGACCGCGGCCATGGTCCAGCGAGTGCCGAAAGCATCGAGGCTTGTGGCAGCCATCTGCGCTTCCTCGCCGCGGAAATCGGCGAGCCTACTGCTGACGATGACATCTTCCGCCGGCTGGTCCGGCGAGACCCGGGCCTTGAGGATATCGTTGTCGGGTGTGGTGGCGCTGTCAGTGAGGAAAAATCCGTTGCCGTCGAGAAGGATCGTTTCGCCAGTCTCGCCAAGGCCCGTGCGGTTGCCGACGATCTCTCCGATGCGCGCGTCCGGCATCTCCAGGATCAAGGTACCGATCTTACCGTCGATCGATTCCAGCGGGATGGCGATGAACGCCGCGGGGCTGCCGCCGAGCGGTGCATAGGCCTCGTAGGAGGCAAAGGCCAGTTTGCTCTTGTCTGTTCCCTCGGCGGTTTCGCGGAAGATGCGACCAAGCCCCGTGTCCTTCCAGGAGCCGTCTTTGAGGCTGACGGCAAAGTTGCCCTTCTTGTTGAGGGAGTAGACAACGTCACCGCTGAGATTGGCGAGCAGCACGTCGCGATAGCCGTGGGCTTCCGCGAAGCGGCGGAAATACGGGTGATAGTGCGCATGGAGCGCGTCGTAGTCGTCGATGCCAGCGGTACTGTAGAGCGCGCGCTTGTCATCGAGATTGGGGTTTTGCGTGAGGTAACGGCGCTGCAATTCGCTCTCGGCCTTGTCGCCGAACTTGGCGGCAGCGCCATTCAGATCGCTGAGCGCCTTGGCGACGGATTTCTGCGCCTGCAGATTGCGCAGGTCGTTTTCCACGGTGGTGAGATAGTGGCGAAGCTCGTTGCGGCGGGCATCGGCGAGCGCCTCCAGCTTCTCGATCGCCGCGCGCGACGACAGGTCGCCGCTGACGGTCAGGCTGGCAAGACTGGTGGCAGCGATGGAGAAGGCAGCCAGAGCCGCCGCTGCGAGGGGTAGCTTCGCGGACAAACGCATAACAATCACCGGGCTTCAAGGAGAGGAGGCCATGCCAAAGGGCTGGTCGCGACGCCTCATGCGCCCGGCGGGAGATCTCCCGCGCGGAGAGTTATACGGTCGCATGTTACAGTTTGATGACGTCCGGATGACGAGGCGAAAGTTTAGCCGTGGACTTATCTCAGCAGGGTGCCGGTCAGAAAGACCTTCGCGCAGCTCTCAGCGCGCGCCATGATCGTCGCTTCGTCAATGCTGCCGATGCGGCCCATCATGACGGCGCGTTGCGGCTCCATCGCCATCATGCCGCGCAGCATGCCCGCCGCCAGATACGGATCCTCGATCACGAGGCGGCCGAGAGTCGTTTGCGCCCTGAGCCAGCGCTCCAGCGTTGCGTTTGTCCGCTCGATTGCCTGCTCCCAGAAGGTGGCAGCGATCTCCGGAAAGCGCTCCGCCTCGGCGAGCACCAGACGTATGATGGCGATCGTGTCTGCCGCCAGCACGAGGTGCCCATAGGCGGCAAGCAACTGCACGAGACCGGTCTTCACGCTCATGGCGTCGAGATGCTCTTCGTCGGCCTCGAGCGCGAACTCAGAGATCCTGAGGGCGATGACACGTTCGAAGAGATCGGCCTTGGTGGGAAAGAGGCGATAGAGCGTCTTGGTGGAGACGCCGGAATTCTGGGCGATAACGTTGATGTTGGCGGTCTCATAACCGAGGTCGCAGAATTGCCTTTCGGCGGCAAGGATGATCACCTTGCGGGTCTCGTCGTCGGATCGGACCTGGGGTCGGCCGCGGGAACGCGCCGATTTCTGCTTTTCGACCATGTGGACTTTCCAAATTCCTTGGCGATTTTTAGTCGTTGCCAGATGGGAAAGCAAATGTTTTCCGAAGCAGGCGTGTGCATAGCCGCACAGTTCCCTGTTTTTGGCGGATATTGCGACCTCTGCGAACACGCCCTAGCTTTGCCATATGGCGACGTCGAAGCTCACGGCCTACCGCGCGAAGCGGGATTTTTCCAGGACGCCGGAGCCTGCCGGGAGAACCGGCGGGGAGGGCAATCGTTTTGTCGTGCACAAGCATCACGCCACGGCCGATCACTATGATCTCAGGCTTCAGGTCGGTGATGTGCTGAAAAGCTGGGCGGTCCCCAGGGGGCCGTCACTCAATCCCGCCGACAAGCGTCTGGCGGTCGAGACCGAAGATCATCCGCTCGACTATATCGACTTCGAGGGCGTCATTCCGGAAGGCGAGTATGGCGGCGGGCCGATGATCGTCTGGGATACCGGCGTCTGGGCGCCGATGGACGATATCGACAAGAGCCTGAGGACCGGCGCGTTCAAGTTTCGTCTGGCCGGCGAAAAGCTCAATGGCGGCTGGATGCTGACGCGGCTGAAACCGAAGCAGCGTGAGGAAGACCAACGTAACTGGCTGCTTTTCAAGGAACATGACCTTGCAGCCGACCCTGATGTCGACATCCTGACGTCGCGTCCCGAAAGCGTGAAAAGCGGCAGGCGGATCGAGGAACTGGTCGAGCCGCCGAAGAAGCCGGCAAAGCGGGTCGTTCTTAAACCCGGCGCGCTGCCGGGTGCGGTGAAGGGCCTAAAGCCGCACCGGATCGAGCCGCAGCTTGCCAGCCCAACACCGAAGCCGCCGGGCGGTCCGCCAGACCGCCAAGTCTGGCTGCATGAAATCAAGTTCGATGGCTATCGGACGATGGCGGATATTTCGGGCGGCAACGTCAGGCTCATCACCCGCAGCGGGTTGGACTGGACGAAGCGCTACGGCGACCTTCCCGATGCCTTCCAGAAGCTGCCCTGCCGCGAAGCGATCATCGACGGAGAGATCGTCGTACTAGACGACAAGGGCATCAGCCGCTTCGCGCTCTTGCAGGACGCGCTTTCGACAGGCGTCGACAGCAAGCTCGTCTTCTATGCTTTCGATATCCTCCATCTCGAAGGGTGGAACCTGACCGAGGTCCCGTTGGAAAGGCGCAAGGCGCTGCTGGCGCAACTGCTCGAGGGGCAGGTTTCCAGCCGTTCGGCCATCCAGTTCAGCGACCATGTCGAAGGCGATGGACACGGGCTTTACGAACAAGCCTCGGAGCTGGGGCTGGAGGGGATCGTTTCGAAGCGCGCCTCGGCACCCTACCGGAGCGGCCGCACGCAGACCTGGACCAAGACGAAGGCGCTCCAGTTCGGTGATTTCGTGATCGCCGGATACACCACTTCCGAGGCGGCCGAAGGCCTTGCTTCTCTCGCTCTCGGCGAGTGGGAGGAGGGCGAGCTGCACTATCGCGGCAAGGTCGGAACCGGGTTCGATGCGGCGACCGCCAAGCAGTTGCTGACCCGGCTGGAGGCGTTGCGCGGCGACGCGGCGGCGCTGGAAGGCGCGCCGAAGGAAATCACCTGGGTTCGGCCGGTGCTGAGCGCCCGTATCCATTATTCCAACCGCACGACCGACAATGTGCTGCGCCATGCGGTGTTCAAGGGGCTTCGCGATGTCGAGCTTTCCGCACCGGCGCGGGCAACGCGCAGGCGGCTGATCACGGATGCCGATCTCGCAAGCATCCACGTCACCAACGCCGATCGTCGAGTGTTCGGCAAATCCGGGCCGACCAAGCTCGACATTGCCGTCTACTATGCGCTCGTCGGCGACTTCATGCTGCCGCATATCCTCGGTCGGCCGGTGTCTCTCTTCCGTTGCCCGACGGGAAAACGTGCAGACTGCTTCTTCCAGCGTCATCCCTTTACCGGCATGCCACCCTCGATCATCAGCTTCAACTCGACCAACTCCGAGGGCGAAACCAATTCCTTCCTCTCGATCGAAGGCACGAAGGGCTATCTGGCGCTCGCTCAGTTCGGCGTGATCGAGCTTCATAGCTGGGGCACGAAGCGCGAGCGGCTTGAAAAACCTGACCGCATCGTCTTCGATCTCGATCCCGGCCAGGGCATCGCCTGGCGCGATGTCGTCGAGGCGGCCGTCCATATCCGCGGTGAGCTGGAGGCGCTCGGCCTCGTTCCCTTCGTCAAGACATCCGGCGGCAGCGGCATCCATGTGGTCGTGCCGGTGACGCCGAAACTCGACTGGAAGAAGACGCACCAGGTGACGAGTGCGATCGCGACGCGGCTGGCTGCAACCGCGCCCCAGACCTTCACCACCACGATGGGCAAGGAGAACCGCATCAAGCGGATCTTCATCGACTTTCATCGTAATGCCCGCAGCCATACGGCGGCGGCACCCTATTCGCTGCGTGCACGCACAAATCTGCCCGCCTCGACGCCGCTCAACTGGGCGGATCTAGAGACTATCGACGCTCCGGAGGATTTGAATTATTCTTCGCTGCCTGGACTTCTGGATACATTCGGCGATCCCTGGGCGGATATCGACGACTTTGCCAAGGATTTGCCGCTTCTGTCCGAAACGAGGACGTAATGCGTTTGGCCGCGTAGGAGACAATCATGGCGCCCAGGGCAAGTTGGAAAGGTTATCTCAAACTCAGTCTCGTCAGTTGCCCCGTGAGGCTCTATCCGGCGACCAGCTCGAGCGAACGCATCAGCTTCAATCAGCTTCACAAGGACACCCACAACCGGATCAACATGAAGCCGGTCGACCCGGAGCTCGGCCTTGTCGAGCGCTCCGATCTGGTCAAGGGTTACGAATACGAAGACAAGAAATACATCATCATCGAGGACGCCGATCTCGAAAGCGTCAGGATCGAATCCAACCACACCATGAACATCGAGGCCTTCGTCGATGAAGGCTCCGTCGATGTGATCTACCAGGACGCGCCCTATTACCTGGCGCCCGACGGCGCGATGGCGGAGGAAACCTTCGTCGTGCTGCGTGAGGCGTTGAAAAAAAGCGGCAAGCTCGCAATCGCGCGTCTGGTGCTTTCGAGCCGGGAGCGGGTTGTGACGATCGGTTCACGCGAAACCGGAATGTTCGTGTGTACTCTGAGAAACCCGAGCGAAGTGCGTGGAACCGCTGAGTATTTTGGCAATATCCCCGTCGGCCATCCCGACCCCGAAATGCTGCAGCTTGCCGAAGCGCTGATCCAGCAGAAGATGACGGTCTTCGATCCGAAGAACTACGAGGACCGCTACGAGATCGCGCTGATGAAGATGATCCGAGAGAAGCTTAAAGGTCATAAGCCGATCATTGCGGCAGCGCCGGAACGTGGCAACGTCATCAATCTCATGGATGCCCTGAAGGCGAGCCTGTCGCAGTCGAAGCCACCGGCAAAGAGCAAGTCCAAGGCCGAGCCGGCGGCGAAGGAAACGGCCAAGGCTGCAACTCCGGCTGCGGCCAAGCGGACGGCGGCAAAACCGACCGCGAAGAAGAAAGCCTGATGGCGGTTGCAGGCCAGACATTCGGTATCGTCGGGGGCCTCTCGGCCTTCCCGCGGCGACTTGTGGCGCGGGAAGTGGAGCGACAGTTCGGCCACTTGCGGCGCGGCGTTACGCGCCAGACGACGTATCTGGTGTTCGGCCGGAACCTGCTGGCGAAGTCGAGCGAAGCGGAGATCGAAGCCCGTTTCGATGCGGAAAATGCGGCGGGGCGATGGCTCGTCAGCGAGAACGGCTTCCTCCGGCTTCTCGGGCTGATGTCGGTGCCTGGAGCGTCCGCACTCACACGTCAGTCTCTGATCGATCAGGCCAAGCTTTCTCCGCGGACCTTCGATCTCCTGTCCCTGTTCGATGCTTTCGAGCATGACAGCGAGCCCTTTTCGTTCCGTGATCTCATCCTCGCCAGAAAGTATGCGGAACTGATTGGAAGCGGTGCGAATTGGAGCGCCATCGTCCGATCCGTTCATCGTTCGGGACAGGTCGCGTCGTTAACGGCGCTTTCGCTGCATAGTGGCGGTCCCGATGCGATCTACGCGCGGAGTGCCGAGGGGCTGAGCGAGCTCAATGGGCAATTGCTCTTCGATCTCGGCACGCCCGATGCCGCCCTGGAAGATCTCTTTGATCTGGCCGAGGAGGCGGAGGCGAATGGCGACTACGAGGAGGCCGCCACCTTCTATCAGCGCTATCTCGCCATGGACCGGACGGATTCGGTTGCGGCTTTCAATCGTGCCAATTGCCTGAAGGCTGCAGGACGGGAGCTGGATGCGGCGCATGACTACGCCCGTGCCATCAAACTCGATCCATCCTTCGTCGAGGCTTGGTTCAACCTCGCCGGGCTGATGAGTGAACGGGGACGGATCGACACTGCCCGCAGGCACCTTAGGAAGGCAATCGAGCTCGACGGCGACTATGCCGACGCTGTCTTCAATCTGGCGAAGCTCGAATTCGATGCCGGTGATCTCGGTGAAGCCAGGCGCTGGTGGAGTCGCTATCTCGAACTCGATAGCGACAGCGAATGGGCGCGAACGGCGGAACGCGGCGTGCAATATGTCGATCTGCAAGGCCATCCAAGGACAGCGGGCTGATATGGGCGACAAATTCCTTTTCGACGGACCTGATGATGCGCCCGTCACCATCCTTCTTGCCCATGGCGCCGGCGCGCCGATGGATTCCGCGTCAATGACTGCGACCGCCAAGGCGCTTGCTGCCGCCGGCTTCCGCGTCGCCCGCTTCGAGTTCGGCTACATGGCGGCGCGGCGGACGTCGAACGGGCGCAAGCCCCCGCCGCGCGCCGAGACGCTCAATCCGGAATATGTCGCCGCCATCGAAGCGCTTGATGCGAAGGGGCCGCTCATCATCGGCGGCAAGTCGATGGGTGGGCGAGTTGCGAGCATGGTCGCCGACCAACTCCATGCGACCGGCAAGATCACCGGGCTGCTCTGCCTCGGCTATCCCTTCCACCCGCCGGCAAAGCCGGAGCAGTTGCGCACCAAACATTTGGCTGGGCTGAAGACGCCAACCCTGATTTGCCAGGGTACCCGTGACGAGTTCGGCACGCGCGAGGAGGTTCCGGGCTATACGCTTTCCGACGCGATCGAAGTCCTATGGCTCGAGGACGGCGACCATGACCTGAAGCCGCGCAAGAGCCTTTCCGGCTTTTCAACCGCCGATCATTTGAGGACCGTGGCCGATGCGGTGGCGGCCTGGGCCGCCCGACTGACGCGCTGATCTGTTTGCCGGGATGAAGATCGCCACCTTCAACATCAACGGCATCAACAAGCGGCTCGAAAACCTGATCGCCTGGCTTGGCGAAACCAAGCCTGACATTGTCTGCCTGCAGGAACTGAAAGCCACCGACCGCCAGTTTCCACGCACGGCGGTCGAGGCGGCCGGCTATGGCGCCGTCTGGCAGGGACAATCCGCCTGGAATGGCGTGGCAATCCTCGCCCGCGACAGCGCGCCGGTCCTGACTCGCGTCGGGCTCGACGGTGATCCCTCGGACAACCAGGCGCGCTACATCGAGGCTGCCGTCAGCGGCGTCCTGGTCGCCTGCCTCTATGCCCCCAACGGCAACCCGCAGCCCGGCCCCAAGTTCGCCTACAAACTCGCCTGGCATGAGCGAATGGCCGAACACGCCGCCGAGCTCTTCGCCCTCGATCTGCCTGTTGTGCTTGCCGGCGACTACAACATCGTGCCGGAGCCGCGCGACATCTACCCGACAACCTCCTACGACGACAACGCGCTGGTGCAGCCGGAAAGCCGTGCTGCGTTCCGTACGCTCCTCGACCACGGCTGGCTGGATGCGCTGCGCAAGACCCATCCGAAGGAACAGCTCTTCACATTCTGGGACTATCGCCGGAACCGGTGGCAGCGCGATGCCGGGCTCCGGCTCGATCATATGCTGCTCAGCCGCAAGCTGTCCCGCAAGCTCATTGGCGCCGGCATCGACCGCGAGGTTCGCGGCATGGAGGGCGCGAGCGACCACGCGCCGGTTTGGATCACGTTGCGCGATTGAGCTGGCTGTATTGCGGGAATGAAGCTGAGAGCGTCAGCGCTATTCGCAACCCTTATCCGGATTACACCCGCTGCGGCAGGTGGATGGAAACGGCGACCGCGAACGTCCAAGGTAACCACGAAGGAGAGCCGCATGAAAATCAGCGCACGCAATCGCCTCAAGGGCAAGATCTTCGAAGTGATCAAGGGCGCTACCACCGCCCACGTTCGTATCGACGTCGGCGGCTCGATCGTGACTGCTGCAATCACCAACGAGTCGGTCGACGAGTTGGGTCTAAAGGTCGGCGGCGAGGCCTATGCGGTCATCAAGGCTTCGGACGTCATGGTCGGGACTGACTGACAATTCTCAGGAAGGGCGCGTGGGTCTTCCGTCGCGCCCACCCAAATCTTGATCGATCACGCCTTCTGGCAATTATGTGGGCCGCTGTCGCCGGCCTCGAAGTCGCCGCGCTGCGGCGGCGCGATCGGCTTGAACGGGGTCGTGCCGTCGAGGCAATCGAGACTGCGGACAAGCAGCGTTGAGCCTTCCACAGCTTCAAGCTTGACGGTCGACGTGCCGATCAGATTGGGGCGCACGGGCGAGCGCAGTGAAAAGGTGCCGTGCACCGCTATCTGACAATCGAGCCCGGGACCGTCCTGGCCTCTTTTGCTTTGGTCCATCTGTGCTCACCCGGTCGAGCGAGCATCTGGCCGCGATCGTGTGTCGCGACGTGCCGCCGCCCCGCATACGCCGCAACTGTTGCACTGAGATACAAATCTCCATCGATCGGAAACATCCGCGATACGTCGCGATGGTCCTCTGCCGCACATGTCAAGTGATCACTGCCTCGGGGCATTGATCCAATGCGGAGAGACGATGATGCTCCTCTTTGTTGTAGCCTATCTTGCAGGCGTCCTGACGATCGTCAGTCCCTGTATCCTGCCGGTCCTGCCATTCGTGTTTGCCCGCGCCGGCCAGCCCTTTTCCACCAGCATACTTCCGATGCTGCTCGCCAAGACCGTGACCTTTGCGGGCATCGCCTCGCTTGCCGCGCTCGGCGGCAACTGGGCGGTCCAGGCGAACGCGTTTGGCCGCTACGCCGCGATCGCGCTACTGGCGGTCTTCGGCGTAACACTGCTTTCGACGCGTGCCGCAGCTTTTGTGACTGGCCCACTCGTGGCGCTGGGAAACCGGCTGTCGAGAAAGGCTGCGACCGGGGAGAAGGGCGGCGTCGGCGGCGCCATCCTGCTCGGTGTTGCGACCGGATTGCTTTGGGCACCCTGCGCCGGACCGGTGCTCGGCCTGGTGTTGACCGGCGCGGCGCTGAACGGCGCGAACGTGCAGACGACGCTTTTGCTTGGCGCCTACGCCGCAGGCGCCGCGACCTCGCTGGCGCTTGCC
Organism: Ensifer sp. Root278; assembly: GCF_001429285.1. Lineage (GTDB taxonomy): Bacteria > Pseudomonadota > Alphaproteobacteria > Rhizobiales > Rhizobiaceae > Ensifer. The sequence continues at coordinate 19,246 of NZ_LMJJ01000003.1, read as the reverse complement.
GTTCTTGCCGGCGCCAGAGTGTTCGCGGCGATGAAGCGCTTCCTCGGCATTGGCGACCGCATCCGCCAGGGCCTCGGCGTTGCGGTGCTGGCCGGCGTTGCGGCCATCGCCCTTGGGCTGGACACCGGCCTGCTGGCGCAGCTTTCCTATGCGAGCACTTCGGGCTTCGAACAGTCGATCCTCGATCGCCTGCGCGCCAATGCGGCGCCTGCCGACGTCGCAAGCACCCGCATGACCCTTGCCGCTAAGGATACGAGACAGGCGGCCTATCGCAGCGACCTCCCGGTCGAAGGTCCGTTCCCGTCGCTCGACGGCGCCGTTCAGTGGCTGAATTCCAAGCCGTTGACCCCGGCCGAGCTTCGCGGCAAGGTCGTCCTTGTCGACTTCTGGACCTACTCCTGCATCAACTGCATCCGGACCATCCCCTATGTGCGGGCCTGGGCCGAGAAGTACCGGGATCAGGGTCTGGTCGTCATTGGTGTTCACGCACCGGAATTTGCCTTTGAAAAGCAGATCGGCAACGTCGAAAAGGCGGTGCGTGACTTCAAGATCACCTATCCGGTGGCGATCGACAACGACTTCGCCATCTGGCGCGCGTTCTCCAACAGCTACTGGCCGGCCCACTACTTCATCGATGCCGAAGGGCAGATCCGCTACACGCATTTCGGCGAGGGCGACTATGAAGGTTCCGAGCGGGTGATCCAGGATCTGCTGGCGGAGGCCGCGGGGAAGCGGAAGGCCGAAAACAACTTCGTCAAACCGGATGCAAAGGGCGCCGAAGCCTCGCCCGACCTCTCCCGGCTCGGATCGGGCGAGACTTACCTCGGGTATGAGCGGGCCGCGAATTTCGTGTCTCCGGAGGGCGTCTCCGCAGACAGCGCCAAGCGCTATACGGTCGATAGCCCGCGTCTCAACGAGTGGGGCCTTACCGGCAACTGGACAGTCGAGGCCGAGCAGGCCCGTGTCAACGAAGCGGGCGGCGGTATCACCTACCGGTTCCGCGCTCGCGATCTGCATCTGGTGCTTGGGCCTGGCGCCGGCGGTAAGCCGATCCCGTTTCAGGTGACGGTGGATGGTGTGGCACCCGCAGCAGACCGTGGCTCGGATATCGACGCGTCCGGCAGGGGGACCGTCACGGAGACCCGCCTCTATCAGCTCGTGCGCCAGTCAGGCGCGGCGCGGGAACGGACCTTCGAGATCCGCTTTCTCGAACCCGGCGCGGAAGCCTTCGTTTTCACTTTTGGATGAGAGTTCACAGATGACCGACAAACAACACCAGCGTGGGCGCCGCTTGCCCGCCCTTTCCCGACGTCTGTTCGTCGCGCTGGCAATGGTTGGCGGCGGGCTGACGTTCGCCTTCGACGAACAAACGGCGGCGCAGCAGGCCAAACCCATTCCCAAGGCGCTCCATGACGTCGCTTCAACGGAGACAAGGCAGACGGCAGTGCTCGCAGGCGGCTGCTTCTGGGGTGTGCAAGCCGTGTTTCAGCATGTGGCCGGCGTCACGGGCGTCAGATCCGGCTATGCCGGCGGCAGCGCGGAGACGGCGACCTACGAACAGACGGAAACCGGCACCACCGGCCACGCCGAAGCGGTGGAGATTACCTTCGATCCCAATAGGATCAGTTATGGGCAGCTTCTCGAGATCTATTTCTCGGTTGCGCATGATCCGACGCAGCTTGGCGGACAGGGGCCGGACAGCGGCCCGCAGTATCGATCGACGATCTTCCCGCGCAATGAAGGGCAGGCGAAGGTCGCTTCCGACTACATCGCGCAGCTGAACGCGGCGGACGTCTTTGCCCGGCCGTTTGTGACGACCATCGAACCCGGCAAGGCTTTCTATCAAGCGGAGGCCTATCACCAGGACTACGTCTACAACAATCCAGGCCAGCCCTATGTGGTCCTCTACGAGCAACCGAAGATAGAAGCGCTGCACCGCCTGTTCCCGAGCCTCTATCGCGAGAAGCCGGTGCTTGTCGCAGACAGCGCGTCGTAGCCGATCGTGGGCTTGTGTGGATCGCGAGCACGACCAGACCCGTGACGTTTCGAACGGATCTTGCAAGGGGTCGGGCCAAGTCGGCCTTCTACACAAGGATACAGTTTTGCGGCCGCCCGCACACATCCGCGATACGCCCAAAGGACACTCTGGCGGTGAGCAAGGCTTGGGCCCGTGGTGACGGGACGCGTCGCTGCCGCCATGATCAACGGAAGGAGACATCATGCGCATTTTCGCAACAGCTTTCGCCATAGTCGTCCTCGCGGCGGCGCCATGCGCCTGGGACAGCGACCCGGGAGAGCCCTCGCTTCTTGCGGCGCTCGTCGCCATTCCGGCGTCCGCAACGGCCGCGGCGCGGCCGCAGCCGGCCGCGATTGAGGACGGAGGATTGCTGCCGGAGGCTCCGCACGAGGAGCTTGCCAACCCGTTCTTCGATTGATCACCGCACCGCGAAAGCTGGCGGCGCGAACCTTTGAAGCCAATCAAGGTGGATTTTCGCAGCGAAGCCGATGGGCGGATGAAAGGTTCTGGAGCGGGTCGACGCTGCGTCGGCCCCGTCTTCTTTTGCTGATCTCCACGGCCCCGTTCGCTTTGAACCCCAGAGCATTTCGTATCGCTCTGCCGTTGTGCTCGGCCGATCAAACATTGAGGTACACAGACGCCGCTCCAGAACACATCTCCGATACACCGCCCACGCATGGTCACGGCGAAGGTTGGTTCGCATCCCTCCGACACGGCGTTGCAGTCGGTGAAGGTGGGCGTGGCCTAAAACGTCGGAATTACGACATTTGAGCCATTGGCGTTTCGTCTTACCATCGAGGCTCCAACCAAGGCAAAGGAGCTTGAAATGAGCAGGAATTCCAAAGGTACGGCACTTATCACCGGCGCGTCCTCCGGTATCGGCGCGATCTATGCCGATCGTCTGGCGCGCCGCGGCTTCGACCTGATCCTCGTTGCCCGCAACCGTGAGCGCTTGAATGGGCTCGCCAGCCGGCTGGCGGACGAGACCGGGCGCGCCATCGAGGTCGTCGCTGCGGACCTCGGGAACAAGGACGATGTCAGGCGGGTCGAGAAGATCCTCCGGGACGACGCGAGCATCACGGTGCTGATCAACAATGCGGGTGTTGGTGCCACCGCACCGCTGCTCTCATCCGATGTCGACAAGATGGAGGAGATGATCACGCTCAACGTCAGCGCGCTGACGCGGCTGACCTATGCGGCCGCGCCCGGATTTGCCGCGCGCGGCGCCGGCACGATCATCAACATCGCTTCGATCGTCGGCGTTGCGCCCGAACTCCTGAACGGCGTCTACGGTGGCACGAAGGCCTTCGTTTTGGCGTTCACCCTGTCGCTGCAGAAGGAACTTGCCGACAAGAACATCCGCATCCAGGCCGTGCTGCCGGGTGCGACTGCGACCGACTTCTGGGGCATTGCCGGCACGCCGCTCGAACATGTTCCAAGCGAGATCGTCATGCGGGCCGAAGACATGGTTGATGCCGCGCTTGCCGGTCTCGATCAGGGCGAAGTGATCACCATCCCGGCGCTGCCGGAGGCCGCTGATTGGGCGGCCTATGAGGCGGCTCGGCAAAAACTCATGCCGAACCTTTCAAGGAGCGCACCCGCAGCTCGCTACAACATCGGGGGATAGCCCCGATCTGCCTCCGGGCTCCTCCCATCCCGGAATTGCTCGGCGATGCCTCTGGCATCGCCCCAACTCGAACCAGGAGAATGATGATGTCCAGACGCTATTTGCCAACTGCCAAGAGCAGTCGCTTGGCCGCCTTCGCGCTGTCCGGAGCGATCGCGATCCTGCTTCCTCCGCTCGCCGCCCACGCCGCAGGTGCCTCCTCGGCGGGCGGTGCTCAGGTCGTTGCCGCCGCAAAGCCCGCGGCCGACGAATCCATTCGGCCATTCCAGTTCCATGCCAGCGATGCGGCGCTTGCCGACCTCAAGCAGCGCATCGCGGCCACCAAGTGGCCGGACCGGGAACTGGTGAACGACGGCACCCAGGGCGTGCAGCTCGCCACCATGCAGAAGCTCGCCGACTATTGGGCGACCAAGTACGATTGGCGGAAGGTGGAGAAGAAGCTCAACGACCTGCCGCAGTTCGTGACCAATATCGACGGCGTCGACGTCCATTTCATTCACGTGCGGTCGAAGCACAAGAACGCGATGCCTCTCATCGTCACCCACGGCTGGCCGGGCTCGATCATCGAGCAGCTGAAGATCATCGATCCTCTGACGAACCCGACGGCGCATGGCGGCAGCGAAGCCGATGCCTTCGACATCGTCATTCCCTCGCTGCCCGGCTACGGCTTCTCCGGCAAGCCCACCGAGCGCGGCTGGGATCCGGTGCGGATTGCGCGGGCCTGGGCGGTGCTGATGCAGAGGCTTGGTTATACCCACTACGTCGCACAGGGCGGCGACTGGGGGGATGCGGTCACGGAGCAGATGGCGCTGCAGCGGCCGGCCGGGTTGCTGGGCATCCACACGAATATGCCGGCGACCGTTCCCGCCGAGATCCAGAAGAGCCTCGACGCGGGTGGCCCAGCGGCGTCGAACCTCTCCGCCGACGAGCGCCGTGCCTATGACCAGCTCGATTTCTTCTACAAGAACGGTTTGTCCTATGCGCAGGAGATGAGCAAGCGTCCGCAGACGCTCTATGGCATCGAGGATTCGCCGATCGGGCTTGCCAGCTGGATGCTGGACCATGACGCCCGCAGCTACGAACTGATCGCCCGCGTCTTCGATGGCCAGTCGGAGGGCCTGAGCCGTGATGACGTGCTCGACAACATCACGCTCTACTGGCTGACCAATACCGCCGTGTCGTCGGCGCGTCTCTACTGGGAGAACAAGCTCGCCTTCTTCCAGCCGAAGGGCATTCAGATTCCGGTGGCCGTCAGTGCCTTCCCGGACGAACTTTATCAGGCGCCGAAGTCGTGGGCAGAGAAGGCGTTTCCCAAGCTTATCCATTATAATCGCCTCGCCAAGGGCGGACACTTTGCGGCCTGGGAGCAGCCGGCGGCCCTGGTCGATGAATTGAGAGCTTCCTTCAAGTCACTGCGTCAACCGAGCTGACAGAAAGGGGCGCGCGAAAGCGCGCCCCGCCGTTGCACAAAGGAGAAGTGTCATGACAAGTGCTGGTAGCGAAAAGAGAGCGCAAACCGTCGACTTAAAGTTCGAAGTCGCGCTCATACCCGTTTCGAATGTCGACCGCGCCAAGGCGTTTTACGCCAATCTTGGCTGGCGGCTCGATGCTGATTTCCCGGTCGGAGATACGTTTCGGGTTGTCCAGTTCACGCCGCCGGGTTCGCCGGCTTCGATCCACTTTGGTACCGGGCTGACGTCTGCGGCGCCAGGTTCGGCGAGCGGGCTCTATCTGGTCGTCTCAGACATCGAGGCGGCACGTGCCCAGCTCATCAAGGGCGGTGCGGAGGTCAGCGAGATCTTCCATCGCGAAGGCCCTGGGAAGCCGGCGATCAGCGGACGTGACCCCGCAGGACGCAGCTACCGTTCCTACGCAACCTTTAGCGACCCCGATGGTAACGGCTGGCTGCTCCAGGAGGTGACCGAACGTCTGCCCGGCCGCGTGGACGCGGATGGTACGGACTTCGCTTCGGTCGCCGATCTTGCGGCGGCACTGCGTCGTGCGGCAGCCGCGCACGGCGAGCACGAGAAGCGCAACGGCGGTCAACACGACCACAACTGGCCGGATTGGTATGCCGCGCACATGGTCGCGGAGCATGCCGGAAAACCGTTGCCCGAATGAAATAGAACCCATGACCGCCGCGTTCCCTTCATGGCGTAAATTTGCTATAAGCGATCATTCCGGACGGAGTGATATGACATGCACAGGATCGGCTACGTTGTCTTTCCGAGGTTTCAGCTCATGGGGTTCGCGGCGGTCACTGCCTTCGAGGTCGCCAATCTGACGCTCGGGGAACAGGCCTACGAGATCGAACTGCTTTCCGAGGCCGGCGGCGAGATCAAGTCGTCCGCTGGCTTCGGCGTGCTGACGAAGGCCTTCGACAACACCGCCTTTGATACCGTCATGTTCGGAGCGGGCACCGAGATCGAACCGGTAACACCCGGGCTGGTCGCCTTCGCGCGCCACGCGCTCAAGGCCTCGCGGCGAGTGGCCGCCCCTTGCACCGGTGCCTTTATCCTGGCGGAGTCCGGGCTGCTCGACGGGCGTCGCGCCACGACCCATTGGGTGTTCGCGCGTCAGTTGCGGGAGGGTTTCCCTGAGGTGCGGGTGGAGGAGGATCGCATCTTCATCGTCGACGGCAGCGTGTGGACCTCTGCGGGCATGACGGCCAGCATCGATCTGGCCCTGGCGATGATCGAGAAGGACCATGGCGAGGAAGTTACCCGCCAGGTCGCCCGCAAGCTTGTCGTCTATCACCGGCGCGCCGGCGGCCAGTCGCAGTTTTCAGCCTTGCTCGAGCTCGATCCGAAGTCGGACCGCATCCAGAAATCGGTCAACTATGCCAAGGCGAACCTGCGCAACGTGTTGTCGGTCGAGGAACTGGCGGACGCCGCAGGCCTGAGTGCGCGGCAATTCAGCCGCGCCTTCCGCTCCGAGACCGGCCAATCGCCGGCCAAGGCCGTCGAGCATCTCCGCGTGGAAGCGGCGCGCCTGTTGATGGAGCAGGGGCGACACTCCATGGATGTGATCGCGGAGGAAACCGGCTTTGCCGATAGCGATCGCATGCGCCGCGCGTTCCTGCGCACGCTCGGTCAACCGCCACAGACGGTCAGGCGCAATGCGCGCGAAGGCATTGTCTGAACCTGACGGCACTGCGATGGGGCGCACCTCAGGAGAATTGTATCGCTGTGTATCCGCCGCCTGCCGTTTCTACATGCGCTTTCAATAGGAGCCGCAGAGCACACGGCCCGGATACACCGGCACTCCATTTCTGATGTCAGTTCAGTTCACCGGAGGCAATCAATGTCGGACGAAATCAACCACCCACGCCGTCGTTTCATCGGCGCAATCGCGCTCTCGCTGGCCGCGACGCAATTCGCTTCAGCGGGAGCCGCCAGAGCGCAAGCGGGAAACAATGAGGCGCCGCGCCTGCCGGCAGTCACCCCCGGGACGAACAAATCCTTCGCAACCCTCAAGCAGATCGATGCCGGCGTCCTGAACGTCGGCTACGCCGAACTTGGCGCGCGCGACGCGCCGGTCGTGATCCTCCTGCACGGCTGGCCCTATGACATCCACACCTATGTGGATGTGGCGCCGCTGCTGGCAGATGCCGGCTACCGTGTCATCGTTCCCTATCTGCGCGGCTACGGCACGACCCGGTTTCTCTCCGCTGACACACCTCGGAACGGCCAACAGGCGGTGATCGCCGCGGACATCATTGCCCTGATGGACGCGCTCAAGATCGAAAAGGCGGTCATCGGCGGCTGCGACTGGGGTGCGCGAACCGCCAACATCATCGCCGCACTCTGGCCCGAGCGCTGCAAGGCGATGGTCTCGGTCAGCGGCTACCTCATCGGCAGCCAGGAGGTGAACAGAAAGCCGCTGTCACCGCAGGCCGAGCTTGCCTGGTGGTACCAGTTCTACTTCGCCACCGAGCGTGGGTATGCCGGCTACAAGCAGAACCACAAGGAGTTTGCCCGGTTGATCTGGAAGCTTGCCTCGCCCAAGTGGGATTTCGACGATGCCACCTTCGATAAGAGTGCCGAGGCACTCGAAAACCCGGACCATGTCGACATCTCGATCCACAATTACCGCTGGCGTCTCAGCCTCGCCGAGGGCGAAGCGAAGTATGACGGCCTCGAAAAGCAACTCGCTGCGTTCCCGACCATTACCGTCCCGACCATCACGCTAGAGGGCGACGCCAACGGTGCTCCGCATCCGGATCCATCGGCCTATGTCAAGCGCTTCTCCGGCAAGTATGAGCATCGGCTGATTACCGGCGGCGTCGGCCACAACCTGCCGCAGGAGGCGCCGTCCGCCTTTGCCAAGGCGATCGTCGACGTCGACCGTTTCTAGTTTTTCTCACGCAGATTGCGTGGAGGCGCGGGGTCCGGTTCGCTGGTCCCGCGCTTTTTTGTGTGCCGACGTGCTTTGGAACCGTGCCTGGCGCACTATGGCGCCGCGCGGGGAGGTCCTCACGAAGAGCGTAGGTCCGCGCACCGAAATGGCCGCCTTCGTATCAGCGTGTATCCGTTCCCGTACTTGGCAGACTTGCACACATTTCCGCTTCTCGGTGAAACATCCCATACACCTGCGAAGCGCCATCTGTGTCTCGACGGTCGCACAGGGCAATCGGGCCCGAAAAGAACACCTGTCGAAAGGAAGAACATGATGAGCGAAGCTGAAAAGGTACTCTACACCGGCAAGACCCACACGACCGGCGGCCGCGACGGCGCCTCCCGAAGCGACGACGGGCGTCTGGACGTCAAGCTCTCTTCACCCGGCAGTTTGCGGCCGGGCACGAACCCGGAGCAGCTCTTCGCCGCCGGCTGGTCGGCCTGCTTCATCGGCGCAATCGGACTGGCGGCTGGCCAGATGACGGTTGCACTCCCTGCAGACCTCGCCGTCGATACCGAGGTGGATCTGCGCAACCGGGACGGCGGTTACTTCCTGCAGGCTCGGCTCAATGTCAGCCTGCCTGGGGTCGACGCGGATGTGGCGCGTCAATTGGTGGATACTGCGCACCAGACCTGCCCCTATTCCAAGGCGACGCGTGGCAACATCGATGTGACGATCAACCTCGTCTGACGGAGCTCCGATTGCCGGAGCATCCTGCAACATGACCCAACGGAAGCGGCGGCCGATGAGGCCGCCGCTTTTTGATTGGAGGGTTGGCTATTTCGAAGTGGAAAAGTTGGAGGCGTGTGAAGTGCCGCGCTTTGCTATGCCTCATGCCCGATGATGACGAATGGCAAGCTCTGCAACCAAGCCACCGCCGTCGCGGTTCGTCAGCGTCAGTGAGGCATTGATGGAGGCCGCGAGCTGTTGGGCGATGGCAAGGCCGAGGCCGGTTCCGCCGGTATCGCGGTTGCGGGAGTCCTCCAGCCGGACGAAGGGTTTGAGCACGGCATCCAGCTGATCATCGGGAATGCCAGGCCCGCGGTCGAGGACCTTGATTGTCACCGTGTCGTCCGCCAGCCGCCTGACCTCGATCTCGGCGCTGTCACCAAACTTGAGTGCGTTGTCGACCAGGTTGGTAAGGATGCGTCTGAGCGCCTGGGGCCGGGTGACGATCGCGCCGCTATCGACATCGCTGGCGGTAACCGCCCTGCCGGTGTCCTGATAGTCATAAACGAGGCTTTCGACGAAGGACGCAAGATCGATGCGTGTCGCTTTTTCGACATTGCCATGGGCGCTGCGTGCATAGGCGACGCCTTCCTTGACCAGGCTTTCGATCTGCCCGAGATCCTGGATCAGCTTCTCCCGGTCGGCGAAATCATCCGCCATTTCGGCGCGCAGCTTCATGCGTGTGATCGGCGTCTGCAGATCGTGGGAAATGGCGGCGAGAATCTGGACCCGCTCTTCGAGATACTGGGCGATACGGTCACGCATGGCATTGAACGCGGTCGCCGCATAGGCAACCTCGGTGGGCCCGGTTTCGCTGAGACGCGGTGTGTTCCGGTTCGGGTCGAGCGTATCGGCAGCCGCGGCAAGATTGACGAGCGGGCGCACCGCCTGACGCATGGCGAACCAACTGCACAGGAGCAGCAGCGCGAGCTGGGCTACGAGCACGAAGGGCAGCCAGTCGGCCAGGGGCATGACACCCTTGGGAAAGACGTCGATCGTCAGCGGTGAGCCGTCGCTCAGCGTCAGATGCGCCTGAAGGTGGCGGCGGTCGCCCGGGATCGTTTCGACCTTGACCGGAAATTGAAGGCCAGTCGCCCGCTCGATCTTGGTCGCGATCTCGCTGGCGGCCGGGTCGAGCGACGGATTGCCCGCAATGCCGGGGCCGAGAAGGAAGCCATAATTGTCGCGGTCGAGGCGAGCGAGCCACGAGGCACGCTCGGGCGCGGGCAGGCGATCGAGTATGGCGATCGACGTTGCGATTTCGTTTTCGAGCGTATCGAACATGACCGATCTGGCGGCCATGTAGCGCTCGAGGAACAGAACGGTGAACGACATGACATGCGCGATGGTGAGACCGGCCAGCAGGATAACGAAGAGCCGCGCCCTGAGCGTGCGCGGCCATAGTCGAAATCCTTTTGGGTCTGCGCTCGCCGTCATTCGCGCGCCTCCACGATCTCAATCGGGACCGAGAAGACATAGCCTTCGCTGCGCACCGTCTTGATGTAGGTCGGTTCACGGGCATCATCGCCGAGCCGCTGGCGAACCCGGCTGACGAGCAGATCGATCGATCGGTCGAAGAGCTCGGCCTCACGACCCTGGGTGAGATTGAGCAACTGGTCGCGATTGAGCACCCGCTGAGGGTGGTCGATGAACACCTTCAGCAGCCGATACTCGGCGCCGCTGAGTGCAATCACCGTGCCGTCAGCATCGATCAGGTGCCGGGCGGTCGTGTCGAGTTTCCACTGGCCGAAGCGCAGCAGCTGTCCAGCCTCCGAGATCTGCAGGTTCGGCGGCAGCATGCGTGCGCGCCTGAGCACCGCCTTGATACGGGCGAGCAGTTCGCGCGCGGAGAACGGCTTGGAGAGATAGTCGTCGGCACCCATCTCGAGGCCGAGGATCCGGTCCATCTCGTCGCTGCGGGCCGTCAGCATGATGATCGGGATCGCCTTGTGTTTGCCGGCGCGCAGTTCGCGGCTGAGCACGAGCCCGTCGTCGCCCGGTATCATCACATCGAGTACGATGAGATCGACGGTATCTCCCTCGAGGAAGCTGCGCATCTGTCGCCCATCGGCGACTGCCGTTGCGCGCAGCCCGTTCTTCTTGAGGTAACCAGACACGAGTTCCCGGATCTCACGGTCGTCATCGACAATCAGTACATGGTCGATATGCTCCATCGAGCAAACTCCTCAAATCCGGTTTGGTCTTCGCATCCTTGCGGCATCACCCGGCCAGGGCCGGGGAACATCCGCTCAGTTTCATTGGCGCCCAGGATATGTCCTCGGTGTGTTCGCGATATCCAGACTTGCATGCGAAAGTAATGCAAGCACTTCCGGATACATTTCGACACAATTTCGCAAACGAAACCCGCCGCTTGCTGTCGAGCGGCGGGTTGCAAGAACGTCTGACCGGCGATGTCAGGCTTTTGCCTGAGCGTCCCGCTGGGCGCGGTATTGCGCGGTCGGCAGGCCGCCCCAACCCCAGTTGTCGAGCTCTACTTCCTCGATGACCACGTAGGTCGATTCCAGCGGCTTGTTGAGCACGTCGAGCAGGACCTGGCTCACGCCCTTGATGATTTCGGCCTTTTCCTCGGCCGTGACCGCCTTGCGGTCTGGAGTGGTGCCTTCGCGGGTCACCTGAACTGTAACGATCGGCATTGCCGTCTCCTCTTCATATCTGGATGTTGGCGGCTCCATCAAGGTGCCGCATCTGCAATGGATGGGAGGGGAGGAGCGGCCCGGCTTGGGTAACGGTCGCTCCCGGACATACCTGCGCCGTTACCAGCGCCCGGCGTTCTGTCCGCCATCGACGTGCAGGATCTCACCCGTCACGAAACCGGCATTCTCCAGGTAAAGGACGGCGTCGACGATATCGCGGATCTCGCCCATGCGGCCGACGGGATGCAGCGTCGAGAGCGCCGCGTGCGTTTCCGGCGCGTGCATCGGGGTCTTGATGATGCCCGGCGAGACGGCATTGACGCGAACACCGGTCTTGGCAAATTCGATCGCGAGCGCCTGGGTCACGGAATTCAAACCACCCTTCGTGATAGACGCCAGGGCCGCCGGGACGCCGGCAATCGGCTGATTCACGAGGCTGGTCGTGATGCTGACGATGTGGCCGGAGCCCTGCTTCAGCATCTCGCGGGCCGCGTGCTGGGTAACGTGGAAGAAGCCGGCCACGTTGACACCCATGTTCAGATCATAATCTTCCTGAGTGAACTCGGTGAATGGCTTGGCGGTGAAGACCCCGGCATTGTTGACCAGCGTATCGATACGGCCGAACCGTTCCAGCCCCTGGCGAATGACCCGCTCGGCGGTCTCAGGCTTGCTGATATCGCCGGCGACACTGAGGATGCCAGCGTCCGAACTTTCCTGAATGGAGCGGGACGTGGCGATGACGCGATAGTTGCGATCGCGGTAGGCCTGAACCAAGGCGGCGCCGATGCCCTGCGATGCACCGGTGATGATGGCGACCTTCTGCTCATTGCTCATGGATGTGGTCCTTCTTCGATTGCAACGGGCGCTTGGTGTGGCCCGTCCTCCGCCCTCGGCGTTGGTGCAATCAGATTTAGACCCATCCGATGTGTGAGAGAATTGACGCTATTTGGCGATCAATCAACCGCATACCGGCATAATCAGGCGAGCGTGCCAGCTTCCGTTGCCATGCGTGCGAACTCGGTCCGCAGACGTGGCAGCGCGTAATCAGCAAAGGCGCGAACCTTCGGAACCGACATGCGGCCCTGCGGTGCAAGAAGATGAACCGGCATCGGGGGATGCTCGGCATCAGCCAGCACGATTTTCAACCGCCCATCGCTGACGTAGCGCGCGACATGATAGGAGTAGAGCCGGGTCAGGCCGGTACCCGCGGCGGCGGAGTCGGTCGCGGCACGCACACTGTTGACGATGCAGCGCGGTTTGAACTGCACCGTGCGAGGGATCAACGAGCCCTCGGCTGGCGTGAATGTCCAGGAATCGAGGCCGAAGTTGGTAAAGGCGACGATCTGGTGTTTGGCGAGATCGGCCGGCTCGTCAATCCGCGGGTGGTTGGCGAGATAACGAGGCGAGCCGACGACGACACGCCGGACATCGCCACCCATTCGTGTCGAAATCAACGAAGAGTCGGCGAGATGGCCGATGCGGAGCGCGATATCGACACCCTCGTCGACAAGGTTTACGAAGCGATCGAGCAGGAGGAGCCGGGCCGAAACCGAAGGGTAGAGGTTGAGGAATTCGTCGAGGATCGGACGCAGCACCTCTTCGCCAACGATCGGTGGCGCGGAGATCGTCAGCGTGCCGCGAGGGGCCGCACGTTCGCCACCTGCGAGCATGTCGGCCTCTTCGAGATCGATCAGCACCCGCCGGCAGGCAGCCGCATAGCGCTGGCCGGCTTCGCTGAGCTTCAACGATCGCGTCGTTCGATGGAGCAGTTCGACCCCGACATGAGCTTCGAGCAGGTTCAGGGCGCGGCTGACCGCCGTCGGCGACCGCTTCAGCCGCCGGGCCGCGCCCGCGAGGCTGCCTTCATCGACCGCGGTTACGAAGACCTTCATTGCGTCGATACGATCCATTCTGCCGACTTTCGCGATGATCATTGCAAATTGGCAAGCATTCACCCGCAACTGGACAGAAGTAAAGAGACCCGCTCCATCCTCTCGTCAGCGGTGTCGGGGCACAATTGGAGCAGCGGGCGATCAATCGGCAAACAGCTTCTCGATCAGATCGGCCGCTGAGCCCTGCCAAAGCTCTCCCTTGCCGGTTCCCGCCCAAAGGGAGAGGAAGTCCGCCGATCCCTTTGCTGCAGACGCGCCTCTGATATCGCGCGTGAACTTGTTCTGGGCCGGGAAGGGCATTGCGGCGGCGGCGTCCAGCTCGTTCATGAAGCGGTTCTCGATGCCACGGGCAAACCGGCCGGAGAAGGCGCGCGTTGTCCGCGTTGCGCGTTCCGTGCCCTGGAGTGCGGCGCGATAGGCTGCCGAGGTTCCTGCTTCGGCGGTCGCGAGGAACGCCGTTCCCATCTGCACCGCGCTGGCGCCCATGGCGAGGACCGACCGGATATCCACGGCCGTCATAATGCCGCCTGCCGCGATCAGTGGCACCTTCGCCTTCGGGAGGGTTCGGGTCAGCAGATCCCGGAGGCCGATTTCACTGTCCGCGGCCTCGGGATCGAATATGCCGCGATGGCCGCCCGCCTCAAAACCCTGGAGGGTGATCGCATCGACGCCGCTTTCTTCGAGCGCCCCTGCTTCCTCCGGTGTCGTCGCCGTGCCGATGATCAGCATCCCCGACTTGCGCGCGGTCCGCATGTACTCGGCAGGCAGCACGCCGAAGACGAAACTAAGGACTGCCGGCTTCGCCTTCAGCACGGCCTCGAACTGCTGATCGAAATCCTCTTCATAGGGTGCGGCGAATTGCGGCGCCGGCAGATCAAGTTCCGCACGGTACTTCGCCGTCGCTGCCACCGCCCGCTCGACCGTCGCCGCGTCGATCTGCGGCTGCGGGTGCTGGATGAAGAGGTTGATCGCAAAAGGACGGTCGGTGCCTGCACGAACCTTGTCAACGAACTCGGTGATGGCCGCCGGGCTCGAATAGGCTGCGCCGATCGACCCGAGCGCTCCGGCTGCCGAAGACGCGATGACGAGCTCCGGCGACGAGGGGCCGCCGGCCATCGACGCGACGATCAACGGGTGCTTCAGGCCGAGTCTCGCCAGGGGATCCTGCATATTCGATTTCCTCAATGAAGGTGCGTTCTTGCGTGCCGGCGGCGCGCGGGCTGAGGTGAAGGTTGACGAGCGGTCGCATTGATCGCCCGACTATGCCGCACCATAAAGGAGACCCGGAGCGGCCAGAGGTCAACTGTACAATGGTCGCACTGTCGAACGGGCGATCATGCCGCCGAGCAGTTGCGGCGAGATCGATTGGCTGGCACAGTCGCTCCGTGACGAGAGTTGCCCATGAGGATCCTGATGTCGCGACCGACGGACAAGCAAGACCCATCTCCAAGCCTTGTCGAACACTATCGGCCAGTGCAGCTCAAGGCCGTGCTTGCCGCCTGCGCGGTGAAGCATCGCGAACCTCCGCCGCCGCCGCCGGAGGAACGCTTCTATGGATCGCAATTGCCGGAGGGATTCCACCTCCCGCAATCGGTCCACGACGACTAGGCGCGGCTTTCGCAATCAGTTCGTTGCCAGCGTCCAGGCCATGCCTGCAAGCGCGCAGGCAAGCAGCGTCGTGATCACCGAGGCGTTGAAGCGGAAGATCGCCACGCCGGCGGCAAGCGTCAGCAGGAGCGACGGCAGTACCAGCGACCCTAGCACCGGTATGTCGAGCGCGAACGGCCCGAAATGCCCGCTCACGAGCTCCCCAAACAAGGTGTGCAGCCCGAACCAGACGGCAAGGTTGAGAATCACTCCCACAACGGCGGCGGTGATCGCCGACATGGCGCCCGTGAGCGCGATATTGTTCCGCAGCCGCTCAATGAAGGGCGCCCCAAGAAAGATCCAGAGGAAACACGGGACGAAGGTCACCCAGGTGGTCAGCATCGCCCCCAAGGTCGCCGCCATCATTGGATGGAGCGTGCCCGGGTCGCGGTAGGCGCCCATGAAGCCGACGAACTGGACGACCATGATCAGCGGCCCCGGCGTCGTCTCGGCCATGCCGAGGCCGTCCAGCATTTCGCCGGGCTTCAGCCAGCCGTAGTGCTGGACGGCTTCCTGGGCGACGTAGGCGAGCACGGCATAGGCGCCGCCGAAGGTGACGACCGCCATCTGGCTGAAGAACAGGCCGATCTGGCTGAAGACGCTGTCCCGACCGAGGACGATGATGAGCAACGCCAGGGGCACGAGCCACAGCGCAAGCAGCACGCCGGAAATCCGCAGCGACCATGCAAGGTTGGGGCGAGCATGCGCGGGGATTTCCTCGCCGAGCGCGGAGTCCTCGTCCTTCAGAACCGGGCCCGTGCCGCCCTTGTGTCCACCGCCAATGCGAAAGAGCGGCGAACCGGAGCGAGCGCCGATATAGCCAAGCACGCCGGCTGCCAGGATGATCAACGGGAAGGGAACGCGGAAGAAGAAAATGGCGACGAAGGCGGCGGCCGCAATGCCGATCATCATTCGGTTCTTGAGTGCTCGGCCGCCAATGCGGAAGACAGCCTGGACGACCACCGCGAGTACGGCGGCCTTCAGGCCGAAGAAGAGGCCTTCGACGACGGTGACATTGCCGAAGGCGGCGTAGATGTAGCTGAGGCCGAGGATCGCCAGGAAACCCGGCAGCACAAAGAGAAGTCCGGCAACGAGGCCGCCGGCGGTCCGGTGCAGGAGCCAGCCGATGTAGACGGCGAGCTGCTGCGCCTCGGGTCCGGGCAGTAGCATGCAGTAGTTCAGCGCATGCAGGAAGCGATGCTCGCCGATCCAGCGCTTCTCATCGACAAGGATGCGATGCATCACCGCGATCTGTCCGGCAGGGCCACCGAAGCTGAGGGCCGCAATGCGTGCCCAAACCCGGACGGCTTCGCCAAACGGGATGCCGTGGCTTTGCCGTTGCCGCGCCACTTCGGGCGCGGCCTTGTCAGCAATATCGGTCATCTCAGAGGTCCTTCTTGGGCGAGGGCCAGTTGTGCGTCTCGTTGGTAGCATCCCGGCACCAGCGATAGAAGGCGTCGTAGAGCAGCATCCCCGCATCCAGTTGCTCCAGGTCGTCGGCATACATGCGCGAGAGACCGAGGGAGGCGGCAAGCAGGCCCGGCGCCTCGGGCGCAAGCTCGGGACGGGCGGTGTCGGCCCCGCGCACGATGGTGGCTAGCCGCAGAAGCGGAGCGGTTGCAAGGCCGAACTGCTCGACCATCACGTCAAAGGTGCAGAGTTCACCGCGATGGCTCCAGCGGATCGGAGCATCGATATCGAAGGGCGTAGCGCCGAAGCGCTCGCCGACCATCTCGACCTCTGACGGCGCCACGTACAAGAAGACTGCCTTCGGATCGACGAAACGACGGATCAGCCAGGGGCAGGCAATGCGGTCGATCTTTGGTCGTGCCCGCGTAACCCAGACGGTCCTTCCGCCGGCGTCCCGTTCGGGTATCGCGGAAGCGGGCACGGCCGGATAGCCGCCATCCGCCCAAGCCTCGAAACCGCCTTCGAGCACGTCGGCAGCAATGCCGGCATGGCGAAGCCAGGCGGCAACGCCATGGCTGAGCTTCTTGCCCTGCTGGCAGATGATGATTGCCGATGCCTTGGCGACGTCGTCGATCCAATCCTGAACCTGGCGGTAGTCGCGCCTGTAAGAACCTGGGATGAGGCGGGGATCGGCGTCGAAATCTTCGTCGATCCTGACATCGATCAGTGTCGGACAGTTCGGCGTGCCGACGAGGCGAGAGAGTTTTTCCGAGGATATTTCGAGAAATGACGACATGACGCGTCCTCCGGATGAGCGGTTGAATGGACGCGATGCTTCGGCTGGCGCCTCATGGGGTGATCGCACCCCCATGCGCGAAGTTTTCCGCTCTTTGAGCGGACTGTCAAGCCGGCAATCAAGAATGGAAGAACGTCGCCGATCCGCTGTCCTGAGTGCAGAAGGGCGCCGCACTCAGGACGCAGACGCTCGGCGTGTTCGGGCTATTTGCCGGCGTCCTCGGCGGCGGTCTCTATGATCTTGGCAACCTTTTCCGCTTGCGAGGCAAAGACGGCGTGGCTCGCCTTGATTTCGCTTACCTGGCTGCCGGCGCGCTTCGCCATGCTTCGTTCAATGTCCGGATTGATGGCGCGATCTTCGGTCGCCACGACCGCCCAGCTTTTCTTCGTCCGCCATGCCGGCTCGCCGGACTTGGCGGTGAAAACTTCTTTCGCGGCAAAGACCTGCGACTTCGCCGCAAAGGCCGCTTCCGCTTTGGGAAGGTCGGCGGCGAAATCAACAGCAAACGCTGTCGGATCGAGATAGAGATATTTGCCGTCGGTGGTTTCCTTGATGCTCATTGCAGCCGGCGGCTTCGATCCGGCAAGCGTTGCCAAATCCTCGCCCTTGTCCGGTTGAAACGCTGCGACGTAGACCAATCCTTCGACCTTCTGGTGATGTCCGGCTTCGCTGATCACCATGCCGCCGTAGCTGTGCCCGACGAGCAAGGTCGGCCCATCCTGCAGGTCCAGAACGCGGTTCGTCGCCTCGACGTCGGCGGCAAGCGAGGTCAGCGGTTCCTGCACGACGGTCACGTTGAAGCCGCGCCGCTCCAGGATATCGCTGGCCTGTCGCCACCCCGAACCGTCGGCGAAGGCGCCGTGCACGATGACGATGTTCTTGATATCCGCAGCCTGGGCGGCGAAAGCAACCACGCTCGTTGCAAAGGCGAGGGCAAGAGTAGGGATGATTCGGCGGCGCATGCGATCGTTCCTTTCGGGGCCGTTGAGGTGACGATCGCAATCTGGACCGGCGAGGTATCCCGGATATGTCGGCCGCCACCAGCAATTGTACCGCAATGTATGGGGTCGGCTCAGGTCGCAGCGAAGCACCGCGGGAAGGGCGGCTCCCCGGTGAGTTCCGTCTGGCCTCAATGGCTGAATACGGGCGGACTGTGCCCTATGATTCAACCAGGATCACGATTGATTCCGGTACGACGCCATCAAAGACCATCGCATCGGCCGCGGCCTGGGTCTGCATGGCTTTCGACAGGGCGTCCAGATCGGGGACATCCATGAGAATGGCCACCCGGGTCTGGTCCTGGGGATCGACGAAGGTTCGAATGCTGGTCACGCCGAGCGTGCTGAAGAACTCCTTGCGTTTCGGTGATTTCAACCAGTGTTCCGCGCTTTTCGTGATCTTGTGGTGGGCGATGATGGTCGGCATTGCATCCTCCCTGTCGCGGCATGGACGAACTTTTTCCTGTGCGGCCGCGTTCCCTCACGGAAGGCTCCGTCGGCCCGACTGTCAATTAGCCCGTCGGAAGTAGGTGCCGTCACCGGGAGGATACTGCTGATGCCTAAATTCGTGACCATTGGATATGGAGACCGTGCAGGCTACGACCGCACGGCGGCGGACGTCCGTAATGCGGCGCACGCGCATGATGCGGAACTTCGTGCAAGAGGAGCCTTGATGGGGATTGCCGGAGCGCCTGTTCAGGTGCGCAACGCCAACGCCGCGCATGTCGAGAAGCGAAGCGGTCCGTTCATGTCGTCTTCGCTTCCTGTGGCCGGCTTCGCGGTGATCGAGGCCGCAGACCTGGCCGAAGCGATCGATATGGTGTCACGCACCCCGTGCGCGGTGGCTCATGGGGTGGTCGAGGTCTGGCCGCTCGAGACTCCTTAAGTCCGACGATGTGTCGCCCCTGCCTAAGAGGCCTGGGCGACCAATGTTGGTTCCTGTATCTCGATGGCGCGGCTCTCGATTTTTGCCTCCGCGGCTACAGCCTGCTCTCTGTTGTCTCTGAAGAGTTTCCACTTTGTCGGCCGGAAGGCGATGCGGCTGTGGTCGCCGGCGGCGGCGCGTTCGGGCGACAGC
>NZ_LMJJ01000002.1 GCF_001429285.1 Ensifer sp. Root278 | reverse complement strand
CGCATCGTGCCGCATGTCTGGGGTACCGGCGTGCATCTTGCCGCTGCGCTACAGTTCATGGCGGCGATGACGCCAGATCCGGTGCGGGTAAACCCGATAGAGCCGATCATGGAGTTCGACCGGACGGAGAATCCCTTCCGCCAGGCGGTGCTGAAGACCCCGATCGAAACCGTGAATGGTGTCGTTGCCATCCCGGACGCGCCCGGTCTCGGCATCGAGATCGATCGCGGTGCGCTCTCGGAATTCAAAATATCTCAAGGGTGAGAACAGCGCGGGAGGCCAACGCGCCAACCACGCGCTCCCCCAGCAGGCGGGACGTGCGTTGATCTCAACGGTGCCGACCGCGTCTCCTACTGGTTGGCCGCAAGTCCGTCCGCGAGCGCAAGTGCTTGCTCGGGTTCGTCAAGCTGCATCAAGCCACCATCTCGACTCTGGCGCACCTTGTTCAGGTGATCGCGCGGACTGAGGCCCAAGGTCCGCTTGAACATGCGGGAGAAGTAATAGGGATCGGAATAGCCGACTTCGGTTGCGGCAGCCGCCACGGAAAGACCAGCCTCAAGGAAATGCATGGCGCGCTCCATGCGTTTCAGTTCCTGGTACTTTCGCGGCGTGCGGGTCACTCGCTTCTGGAATTCGCGCAGGAAGTAGTCGCGATTATAGGGCGATGCATCGACCGCTCGTGTCGCAATCTCCGGATCGAGCGGGTTGGCGGAGATCATCGTGGCAGCTTTCATGACAGCAAGGTCGATCGCATCGGCGCCCTCGGGCTGATAAGTGGCGTGGTCCCGCCATCCGATGAATGCGTCCTCGATAAAAGCAATGAGCAGCACCATGAAGAGATGATGCTGACCGAGCGTGACGGAGGAGGGAGGCACACTCTGGCGATAGTGCCGGACCAGCGGTTCGAGAAGCGCCCAGCGCGTGAGGCGCAATTTCGGTTGTAGGTCCATCTGCGCGATAAGGTTATGGCGCCCGTAGATATCGAGCGTAAAGTGCTGCGCAACGCCGAGGTAGGTCTCCCGCCCCTCATTCCATCCGACGAAACGCTGGCCACGCAAAATCAGCATCGCGTCACCCGGCTCCATGATCCGAGGTTCGCCGTCTATCAGGTAATGCCCGCGCCCTTCGAGGCAGATCACAAGGTCATCGACCTCATTGGACTTGTCGATCCGCCAGGTGTGCGAGTGCTCCATGCGGATAGCGGCTCGCGTCAGATTGAGGCTCAGCGCCGTCGGTGGAATCGCAGAGAGAATGCCACCTTCAATTTCGTCCATCTTTTTCCTCGCCTTTGTGAATTCATTCTGCAGGAGAGATGGGTGATTGTCACCGCATAAGCCGCTTGTGCCACCGTATCGTCTGGGAGGAGGGATCGGTTCGTGGCGAAAAAGGGAGAGTCCTGCTTTCGTCCGTGCCGATCCGGGAGCGTAATTTGTACGAAACTGTATCTATAAAGGCAGCATTTCGGTGCCCTCCGGGAGGAGCGGCATGAAAGGACACCGCCTTCTCGGGCTCGGCTATCTGGCGCCCTACGTCATCGGCCTTCTGATTTTCACGGCCATCCCGTTCATCAGCTCGTTCTACCTGAGCTTCACCAGCTACGACCTGATGAGCGAGCCGCGCTGGACGGGGCTCGCCAACTACGAGCGGCTGTTTACCCGTGACCGCACCTTCATCAAGTCGTTGAACGTCACGCTGCTCTACGTGTTCCTGACCGTGCCGTTGAAGCTCGCCTTTGCACTCTTCATCGCCGCGATCCTGAATTACCGGTTGAAATTTATCGGCCTCTTCCGAACGGCGTTCTACGTGCCATCGATCCTTGGAGGGTCGATCGCCATCGCCGTCCTGTGGCGCTACGTATTTGCTTCGGAGGGACTTGCGAACATGATGCTGGCCACGCTGGGGCTTGCCCCGGTCGACTGGTTCGGCGATCCGACCAATGCGCTTTTCACCATCACGCTTCTGCGCTGCTGGCAGTTTGGTTCGGCGATGGTGATCTTCCTGGCAGCACTGCAATCGATCGACAAGTCGCTCTACGAGGCAGCGGCGATCGATGGCGCGGGCAAGGTGCGGACCTTTTTCTGGATCACCCTGCCGCTGCTGACTCCCGTGATTTTTTTCAACCTCATCATGCAGATGGTGCAGGCGTTCCAGGAGTTCAACGGCCCCTACATCATCACTCAGGGCGGTCCTCTGAAGGCCACATACCTGCTGCCGCTCTACATCTATGACGAGGCGTTCAAGAAGTTCAACATGGGTTATGCCTCGTCCATAGCCTGGGTGCTCTTTGCCATCATTACCGTGCTGACCCTCGTCGCCTTCTGGTCTTCGAAGAAGTGGGTCTTCTACGCCGGCGACAAGAGGAACTGAGCCATGGTCGATCTTCAAACGTTCAACGGCCACCAGGCCGTACGCAGGGCAAGGCTTCGCCTGCTGTCGGCGACAGTTCGCTACGTGCTGCTCTTTTCAGTCGGTTTCGTCATGCTTTATCCGCTGATCTGGCTGGTCGGCGCGAGTTTCAAGACCAACTCGGAGATTTTCGCCGGCGCTGGCTTCCTGCCAGACAACCCGACCGCCGACGGCTACATCAAAGGCTGGCAGACTTCGACGCCCTATACCTTCGGCCGGTTCTTCTGGAATTCGTTCCTGATCATCCTGCCGAAGGTGATCGGTACGGCGATCTCCTGCACCATGGCGGCCTACGCTTTCGCGCGGTTCGATTTCCCGTTCAAGAAGATCCTCTTCGCTTCGGTGATCGCGATCCTGCTCTTGCCGAATGTCGTGACGCGCATCCCGCAATACATCCTGTTCCGCGATCTCGGCTGGCTCGACAGTTTCCTGCCGCTATGGGTGCCCTCAGCCTTTGCCGGCGATGCCTTCTTCGTCTTCATGCTGGTGCAGTTCCTGCGCTCTTTGCCGGCAGACATGGAAGAGGCGGCGCGCGTCGATGGCGCAAACAGTCTCCAGACGCTCGTCTACATCGTCGTTCCGATGCTGGCGCCGGCGCTGATCTCCGTCTGCCTGTTCCAGTTCATGTGGACGATGAACGATTTCCTCGGGCCGCTGATCTATCTGTCCTCGGTCGACAAATATCCCGTGAGCCTCGCGCTCAAACTCTCCATCGACACCACAGAAGCCTTCGAATGGAACCGCATTCTCGCAATGTCGGTGCTGACGATCACACCGGCTTTGGTCGTGTTCTTCGCTGCGCAACGGTATTTCATTGAAGGGATCTCCTCCGGGGGAGTCAAAGGCTGACCATGGCAAAGGTTCAACTGAAAAACCTCGAAAAGATCTATGGCGGCGCGTTCAAGGCCGTCCACGGCATCAATCTCGACATCGAGGATGGCGAGTTCATGGTCTTCGTCGGCCCCTCCGGCTGCGCCAAGTCGACCACCTTGCGCATGGTCGCGGGGCTCGAGGAGATCTCGGGCGGCGAGATCGTGATCGGCGACCAGCGCGTCAACGATCTGCCGCCCGGCAAGCGCTCGATCGCCATGGTGTTCCAGAACTACGCGCTCTATCCGCACATGAAGGTGCGCGGCAACCTCGCATTCGGGCTGAAGATTGCCGGCAAGCCGAAGGCAGAGATCGACGCAGCTATCAAGCACGTCGCCAGGATCCTCGAGATTGAGCCGCTGCTCGACCGGTTGCCGAAGCAGCTCTCCGGCGGTCAGGCGCAGCGCGTGGCGCTCGGGCGCGCGCTCATCAAGAAGCCGGGCGTCTTCCTTTTCGATGAACCGCTCTCCAATCTCGATGCCAAGCTGCGGGCCTCGATGCGGGTGCGCATCACCGATCTGCACAGACAGCTGAAGGCCGAAGGCCTGTCTTCGACGGTGATCTACGTGACCCACGACCAGACGGAAGCCATGACCATGGGAGACCGGATCTGCGTCATGCAGGCTGGCCGAATCATGCAGGTGGCAACACCCAAGGAGCTCTACAATCGACCGGCAAACCTGTTTGTCGCCGGTTTCATCGGAAGCCCCGAGATGAACCTTGTCGATGCGACGCTTCAAGGTGGCGAACTCCAGATCGGAGGCCAGCGGCTGGCGCTTGGCGCCCATCTCGAGCGCAGGCTTTCGGCGAGACCTGCTGAGGCCGTGCTCGGCATGCGCCCGCAACATCTTTCGCTCGTCGCCGATGGGCCGGGTCTGTCTGCAAGGCTCAGCAATGCAGAGTTCATGGGGCACGAAGTCTACCTGCATGCCGACCTTGATGGCCGCAAGCTGGTGAGCGTCGTGGGCGCCGCCGAGTTCGAGGCACTTGGCCAATCGGACGTGATCCGCCTGCGCCCGGATCCTGATCACCTGCATGTTTTCGACAAGACCGATGGCCGCAACGTCTCGCTGTGAGGAGGCAGCGTTCGGCCCCATTCCAAGGAGGAGAAATTCGATGAGAACGAAAAGAATGATCGCAGCACTGGCCACTGTCGCCTATGGCGCTCTGGCCTTTGGCACGACGGCGCACGCCGCCGAACTGCGTATGGCCTGGTGGGGCGGCGAGAGCCGCCACGTCGCCACCCAGAAGGCGATCGCCGCCTGTGGCGAAAAATACGGCCACACGGTCAAAGGCGAGTTCACCGGCTTTGACGGTTACCTTGAAAAGCTGACGACCCAGATGGCCGGCAAGACCGAAGCCGATATCATTCAGGTCAACTGGCCGTGGTTGCCGTTGTTCTCGAAGAATGGCGACGGTTTTGCCAATCTGCGCAAGCTCAAAGCGATCGATCTTTCCAACTGGAGTGAGGCGGATCTGTCGGCCGGTTCGATGAACGGCGTGCTGCAGGGGCTTTCGGTTTCGACGACGGGCCGCGTCTTCTTTTTCAACGCCACGACCTTCGAAAAGGCAGGCGTCGCCATTCCGAAAAGCTGGGACGAATTCTTTGCGGCAACGGCGACCATCAAGGAGAAGCTCGGCAAGGACTACTACACCTTCAATGCCGTCAAGGAGACGGCGCAACTCCTGACGACCCTGGCTGTCGTCCAGAAGACCGGGAAGGATCTGGTCGATCCCGCGACCAATCGCGTTGCCTGGACACCGGAGGAGCTTACGGAGGGCATATCGTTCCTGGGTAAGCTGGTCGAGACCGGGGCGATCAGGTCGCAGAAGGAAGAAGCAGCCGATGGCAACGTCAATCTGTTCGAAAAGCCCGCCTGGGCCGACGGCAAGATTGCCGGCTCCTACGAATGGGATTCGACCTATTCGAAATATTCAGACCCGTTGAAGGACGGTCAGGTCTTGAAGCCCGTGGCAATGCTGAAGCTTCCGAATGCGGTGACGGAAGGCGTCTATCGCAAGCCCTCCATGGTCTTCTCGATCTCAAAGAACTCCAAAGACCCCGATGCGGCAGCGCAGATCGTCAATTGCCTGCTGAACGAACCGGAGGGCATCGATGCTCTAGGCACCTCGCGCGGCTTGCCGGCGTCGAAGGCCGCCGCTGCCCGCCTCGGTGACAAGGGCGAGCCGGAAGTGCGCGCAGCAAACGCTATCGTCGTTGCCGCAAGCGGTCCGGCCGTCTCGCCTTTCAACGAGCATCCGGAGGTGCGCGCAGCCTTCATCGATACGCTGGAGGAGTACGCCTATGGCCAGCTGAAGGCGGATGAGGCAGCCGCACAGATCATCGATACGGTGAACGACGTGCTTGCCGAGTTCGATTGATCGTCAGATGTCCCGCCACGGTTTCCGCGGCGGGTCCACTCTACCGGAAAAGCCAAGAGAACGAGACCATGATCCGACCGTCCATCATCGCGCTGTCAGCGCGAACGGCAGCGCTTTGCCTGCCTAAAGCCGGAGCGCTTTATCGCCTGCCTGAGCCGGCGTCCTGGCGGCTTTCGGCGCTGACTGGCGACGACGACGTGCGGGACGGCGCGGCGACGACGGTCGTGAGGCTTTTTCATGACCTTCGCCCCCTTTGTCGTTATCGGCTCGAAGTCGACGGGTTCCAGCCGCTCGAGTTCGAAACGGCAGCCTGCGCCGGTCTGATCGATCCAACCGCGTTCGGTCTTGTCCCCGGCATCCGTCACGACGATCTCGAGGGTGCCCGCACCAACGCTGCCGCTCTGGCGGATGCTGTCGTCGCCGTGCCGGCCGGCGGCACGCTGCGCCTGCCCGAGGGAGACTGGACGGCCTTTCCTGTCCGGCTCAAGGGCGGCATGACCCTCAACCTTTCCAAGGGAGCGATCCTTAGGGCACCTTCAGGTCGCACGGGTTGGCCCATCCTCGACGCATGCGACGCGGAAGGCAAAATGCTTGGAAGTTGGGAGGGACTACCCTCCGCCTGTTTTTCCGCTCCAATACATGCCATCGCCGCTGAAAGCCTGGTGATCGAGGGCGAGGGCACGCTCGACGGATCCGGAGACCTGGGTGATTGGTGGAGCTGGCCGAAGGAAACCCGTAACGGCGCTCGCCGCCCGCGCGGCCTTCACCTCGTTTCCTGTGCCGATGTGAAGCTGCTCGGTTTTACCATCCGCAACGCGCCATCCTGGACGATCCATCCGCAGGGCTGCAGCCGGCTGATTGCCGCAGGCCTCACTGTGGCCGCCCCACCCGACAGCCCGAACACCGATGGATTCAATCCCGAAAGCTGCCGCGACGTCACGATCGCCGGCGTGCGATTTTCCGTGGGGGACGACTGCATCGCAGTCAAGGCGGGAAAGCGCGGGCCAAATGGCGAAGACGATCACCTTACCGAAACTCGCGGCATCCGTGTCACCCATTGCCTGATGGAGCGCGGCCACGGCGGCCTCGTTATTGGCTCGGAAATGTCCGGCGGCGTGCACGATGTCGCCATCGAGGATTGCGAGATGATCGGCACCGATCGCGGCTTGCGTCTGAAGACAAGGCGCGGTCGCGGCGGCTCGATCACGAACATTGCCATGCGGCGAGTTCTCATGGATGGCGTCGAGACGGCGCTATCGGCCAACGCCCATTATCATTGCGACGCGGACGGCCACGACGAGTGGGTGCAATCGCGCCGGCCGGCTGCTACCGGCCCGGGAACCCCAATCATCGATGGCGTCACCGTTGAGGACGTCGAAATCCGCAAGCTCGCGCACGCGGCAGGGGCATTTCTCGGGCTGCCGGAAGCACCGATCCGCAACATCAGAGTTCGCCGGTTGAAGATCGCGTCCTATCGCGGCGACGCGACCGCTACGCCTCCGATCATGGCTGACCGGGTGCGACCGATGCGGCACGAGACGATCGTCGCCGAGTGCGCCGACGTCGACTGCGATGAACCTGCGCTCTTGAGCAAAGCCTCGATTTCCGTTTCCCTTGAATGAGATATCCGATGGACCCGACCACCTATTTCGACCAGTTCGCGCAACGCTACATCCCGTACAAGGGCGGGAGCTGGTGCTACGAGGACGGCTGCATCTATCGCGGTCTTCGGCTGCTTTTCGAGGCGACAGGCGAGGGGCGCTGGAGCGAGCACCTGCACCGGCTCGTCGATCGCCAGGTCGGTTCTGACGGCACACTCCTCGGGTACGATCCTGCCGAGTACAATATCGACCACATTCTCGCTGGACGCGTCCTGTTCCCATTGGCCGCAGAAACAGGCGATCGTCGCTACAGGACAGCGGCGGACCAACTTGCAGGCCAACTTGAAACCCATCCGCGCATACTTGCGGGCAACTATTGGCACAAGCAGCGCTACCCTAACCAGGTTTGGCTCGACGGGCTCTATATGGGTCTCCCGTTTCAGATCGAATACGCACTTGCGACCGACAATCCGGCTCTGATTGCCGATGCGCTTCAGCAGTTCGCGACAGCACTTGCGCTCACCGCGACCGCCAAGGGCCTCTACGTGCACGGCTATGATGACAGCCGGAAGCAAAGTTGGGCCGACCCGATTACAGGCAGGTCGCCGGCGGTCTGGGCCCGGGCCGTCGGCTGGCTGGCAATGGCACTGGTTGATGCGCTGGCGCTTCTACCCAACGACAGGGCGACCGCAGCGCTACGTTTGAGGACCAGCCTGCTGCTTGACGAATTGATGGCACGCCAGACGCCGTCCGGCCTCTGGACGCAAGTCCTCGATGAGGCCGATCTGGCGGGCAATTATGAGGAAAGCTCTGCCTCTGCCATGTTTGCCTACGCATTGCTGCGGTCCGCCCGTTTAGGTCTTTCTCAGGCTGATCGAGCCATCTTGGCCGGCCAGCGCGCCCTCAATGCACTGATTTCGAGGCGCCTTGTCGTTGATAGCGAGGGTGTCACTCGACTGACAACAATTGTCGGTGTCGCTGGCCTCGGCGGCTTCGAAGGCAACTATCGTGACGGCTCGCCCGGCTACTACCTCTCGGAGCAAGTGGTGGCCGATGACGCCAAGGGCGTCGGACCTCTGATGATGGCCTTTGCCGAGAGTGCGAGGCGCTGTGGTTAAGCCGCACGCGAGGCGGCGAACTGCCTATGTCATCGGTTGCTCCGCCGGGGCCGCGCAGACGGCAATGTTCTTATTTTATCCTACCAGATGGTGTAACGGGCGAAACCTGGTCCGCCAGGTTTGAAGGACGGGTGGTCGTCCCTCACGATGATGGTGTCGCAGAGTCGGGAGTGGCCTGCTCCATAGCATCACGGAGAGACGACCATGAAAGAGTATGCCGGCATCGACGTATCCCTGGAATTCTCGAGCGTGTGCGTGGTGGATGCGGATGGCCGCATCGTGCGGGAAGCAAAGATCCTCAGCGAACCGGATGCGCTGATCGCCTGGTTTGGCACGCACGGCGTGGCGATGGAGCGCATTGGTCTGGAGGCCGGCCCGTTGTCGCAGTGGCTGCATGCCGGGATGGTGAAAGCAGGTCTTTCCGTCGAGCTGATCGAGACGCGTCACGTGCGTGCAGCCTTTAAGACGATGCCGGTCAAGACCGACAAGAAGGACGCCCGCGGCATTGCGCAGTTGATGCGGCTTGGCTGGTTCAGACCGGTCCATTGCAAATCTCGTAGGACTCTTTGAAATCGGTACCTCCTGCCAAATCGCCTCGATAACCTCCATGGGATTCAGAAGGTGGTCATCCCAGACCAGTATGTTCACCTTTTGCCCATGTTCGTCGTATTTGATGAACTGAACCACTGGGGCAGTTGTCAACTGCGCTCGTAGAAACTTGTTGTCTCACACAAATATGCCGAGATTGGTGAGAAGAGGCCCCTGCGCCACAGCGAAATCCCATAACCGGCAGCAGGCCATAGACCTACCTCTTGAAGGTGACCACGACCTTTCCCTTGGCGCGTCCGGTCTCGACATAGGCCAAGGCCTGCGCCGTTTGGGCAAAGGGAACCACCTTGTCCACGACCGAACGGATCACACCGGAGTCGATCAGCTTGGCGATCTGGGCCAACTGCTGTCCTTCTGCGCGCATGAACAGGAAGGAATACTCGACGCCTCGGCTTTTCGCCTTCTTCAGAACGCCCCGGCTCAGCATCCGCACTACAAAGCGCAGGAACAGGCTCAGCCCCAGAGATCTAGCAAAGGGAACATCCGGAGGGCCGGAGATTGAGATCATCTTTCCACCCGGTTTCAGCACGTTCAGCGACTTTGCCAGCGTCTTGGCATCCTGGCTGTTCAGCACCAGATCATAGCCGGACAGCACCTGTTCGAAATCCTGCGTCTTGTAGTCGATCACCACATCAGCGCCGAGGCTTTTGACCAGGTCAATATTCGCCGCACTGGTCGTGGTGGCCACAGTGGCGCCAAGATGCTTGGCAAGCTGGATGGCAAAGGTCCCAACCCCGCCGGAACCGGCCTGAATGAACACTTTCTGGCCGGGCTTGACCTTGCCCACCTCGACCAACGCCTGCCAGGCGGTCAGTCCGACCAGCGGGATCGATGCGGCTTGCTCCATGGAAAGGCTCGCAGGTTTCAGCGCCACGTCGGCGGCATCAACCGCAATGAACTCTGCAAATGTGCCAGCCCGGTGATCGCGCGGACGGGCGTAAACCTCATCCCCCGCTTTGAATTGCCGCACATTCACGCCGACGCTTACAACCGTTCCCGCCAGATCGTGGCCTAGAATGAAGGGCGGACGATACGGCAGGAACAGCTTGAATTCGCCGTCCCGCACCTTAGAATCCAGAAGGTTGATCGCGGTGGCCTGAATACGCACCAGAACATCGTCCGCGCCCATCCGGGGATCGGGCATGTCGGCCAGCCGCAACGCGCCCTTCTTCTTGTATTTGTCGACGACGAAGGCTTTCACGGGCTTTCTCCAGTGTGAAACTTTTGTCAGGTCAGGCAGCCAAAAAAGCCAAGGCTTTCGGTGCAAACTTAGCGTGGTATTGGAAGATCCCGCCGTGGCCAGCGTCTTCGTAGATCACCAGTTCAGCATCTGGAATGCGCCGGGCCATGTCGCGACTGTTGAATGTGGGCACCATGATGTCATTATCGCCATTGGCCACAAGAACAGGAATACGGATCCGGCCCAGATCCTGCGGCGCCTGGCGGCCCCAGGCCTGAATAGCGGAAAGCTGGCGCAGGAAGGCACGGGGTGTCGGACCTTTGTCGCGATCCAGCTTGCGCTCTTTCAGACGCGCCAAAAAGTCATTGGCTGCGCGGCGACCATTGGGGGTCGAGGTGAAGAACAGATAGGTTTTCGGGTCGCGCAGCGTTAGCATGCCCTTGATGATCAGTGGCCAAGGCACTGCCCCCACCCTTGCAATTCCGGTTCCACCGGCCGGGCCAGTGCCGGTCAAGATCAGCTTGCGTACCAGACCGGGGCTTTCAGTGCGATATCCTGTGCGACGAAGCCGCCCAGCGAAAAGCCCATCAGATCAACCGTGCCAAATCCCAGCTTGCCGATCATGTCCATCGCGTCGCGGGCCATTTCATCTATGGTCACCGGAGCCGATCCGCTGGAAAGGCCGATCCCCCGATAGTCTACCGCGATCACGTGATGTGCGGCTGCCAGCGCGTCGACAATTCGCGGGTCGAAATTGTCCAGCACCGCTCCCCAGTGATTTAGCAACACCAGTGGGACCCCGCCGCGCGGACCAAGCTCCCGATAGGCAAATCGGATTTTCCCGACGGTGATGAAGCGGTTGGGGGCGTCGCTGTAGCGCTGTGCTGATGTCGTCGCTTTGGATGCGTTTATCATGGTGGTCCTGCCTTGCCCGCGAGCGAGCCGATGATTGGAGCTTGCGATCTTGCGGCTACGATTCTTACGGCGGCGCAGGCCAAGGTGCCGCGGCTCCGCTACCCCTCAGGCTGTCGATACGGCCAAGTTCTTGATGTGCCAGCGCCACAGCAGCCGAGACGGACGTCTCAGACGTCACATCACAAGCGATCATCCGGATGCCTTCGCGTATCTCGTCCGGCGCCGCCTTCCGGCTAGTGCCAATCATTCGGTAGCCTGCCCGGGCCAGCAATAAAGCGGCCGCCCTGCCAATGCCACTGGACGCCCCGGTCACAAACGCGGTCTTATGTCCTTTTGATTCAAACGTAGCCATAGCTTTTTCTCTATCTGGCTCGCGAAATCTTGCCGCAAGCCTTAAGGTTGTCGGAGCTTAATCATGATGGCCATCATGATATATTTTAGATGACGTACATCATCATTAATCTCAAGCAGGATATCCGGGAGATGAAGCCAAAACCCCTGGTACGCTCGGGGTCGCACCGAAGTACGGCCCCAAGCCTTTCACTTTCCTGATGCCTCGGCGAAGCTGGGATAATCGGTATAGCCCGCCGCGCCACCGCCATAGAGCGTGGCCGGAATCATCTGCGCCAGCGGCGCGCCGCTTTGCAGACGTTCCACGAGATCCGGATTGGCGATGAACGGGCGTCCGAAGGCGAACAGATCCGCCTTGTCATTGGCAAGATGCGACGTCGCGAGTTCGAGGTCATATCCATTGTTGGCGATGTAAGTCTTGCTGAAGCGGCGGCGTAGCGAGCCAAAATCAAATGGTGCGACGTCGCGTGGTCCGCCGGTGGCGCCTTCGACGACGTGGATGTAAGCGATGTTAAGCGCGTCGAGTTGATCGACGATGTAGTCGAACTGAGCCTGGGGATCACTGCACGAAATGCCATTGGCGGGCGAGACCGGCGAGATCCGGATTCCTGTGCGCGCAGCGCCGATTTCCTCGACGACTGCAGCCGTGACTTCCAGCATGAGGCGGGCGCGGTTTTCTACGGAGCCGCCATATTTGTCTGTCCGAACATTCGAGCCGTCTTTGGCGAACTGGTCGAGTAGATAGCCATTAGCGCCGTGAACCTCGACACCATCGAAACCGGCCTTGATGGCGTTGGCTGCTGCCTGACGGAAATCGGTCACGATTCCAGCGAGTTCATCGAGCTCAAGGGCACGGGGTTGCGAAACGTCGACGAAGGCATTGTTGACGAAGGTCTTGGTGTCTGCCCGAAGTGCCGAGGGCGCGACCGGTTGAGCACCGTTGGGCTGAAGGTCGACGTGGCTGATGCGGCCGACATGCCAGAGCTGAAGAAGGATGTGCCCACCCTCCTCGTGTACGGCAGCAGTGACTTTGCGCCAACCGTCGATCTGCGCCTGGGTATAGACGCCGGGTGTGTCCTGGTAGCCCTGCCCCTGCTGCGAGATCTGGGTAGCCTCGGAAATGATCAGCCCGGCAGAAGCGCGCTGGCGGTAATACTCTGCGGTAATGTCCCCCGGCACAAAGCCCGGACCGGCGCGGTTGCGTGTCAGGGGCGCCATGACGATCCGATTGGAAAGGGTCATGGAGCCGAGAGCGTAGGGCTCGAAAAGCGTGTTGTTGGTCATGATCTACCTATGGTGTCACCGCTGCAGCGGTATTGATCAGTTGAATGCGTAGGATTCAGGTGCGCGTACGGTAACGTTCGGCAGGAAGTGCGTTGCCGAAATTGGCGAACATGGTCTTGCGCGCGGCTTCAAAGGCCTCCCACTGACCGGCTTCGTGAAGCGGCGGGATGGTCAGCGGCTCGCGACGGTCGAAACCGACCAGCGCCGCATCGACCAGGTCGCCCACCTCCATGACATTGTTCATGGCGTTGACGTCGGCGCCGACGTGCTCCCAAATCTCGGTTCGGGTCGTGGCGGGAAGCACCGCCTGGACGTAAACGCCCTTCGGTCCAAGTTCGAGGCCGAGCCCCTGAGACAGGAATAGGGCGAAGGCCTTGGTCGCGCCGTAAACCGTCATCCCGAACTCCGGCGCCAAACCCACCACTGAACCGATATTGACGATCGCCCCCTCACCGGCATTGGCAAGCCGCGGGGCAATGGCGCCGGCAAGGCGAACAAGTGCCGTCGTATTGAGCGCAACGAGTCTGGTCGTGTCGTCGGTGCTCTGCTCGACGAAGGTTCCACCGATGGCCGTTCCGGCATTGTTGACGAGGATGCCGATGCGAGCATCGTCGCGCAGCCGTGTCTCGACCTTGGCCAGATCAGTGGTTTGCGTCAGGTCAGCCTGGAGGATGTCGACCGTCACACCGGTTTCCTGACGCAGACGGCTTGCCACCGCCTCCATTCGCGCTGCGTCGCGGGCGACCAGCACGAGGTCGTGCCCTCGCCGCGCAAACCGATCGGCATAGATTGCGCCAATGCCGGTCGAGGCGCCGGTAATGAGAACTGCAGGAATTTGGCTCATCGGATTGCTCTTTTCTGTAATCGAACCTATATTCATGATCACCATCATGATTGCCAATAAATATGATGGCCATCATGTAAATGTCAACGACGGCTTCGGAGAATTTTGAAAATGAAGGTCAGCCGAGAACAGATGGCGGAGAACCGACGCCGGATCCTGGACGTCGCCAGCCGGTTGTTTAAGGACAAGGGGTTCGATGCCGTGAGCGTAGCGGAAGTCATGAAGGCAGCCGGCCTGACCCATGGCGGCTTCTATGGCCATTTCAACTCGAAGGACGACCTTGTCGCGCAGACGCTTGCGCATTCCCTTGCTGCGGATAGCGCAGGAGACGGCGACTTCAGCGCCTTCGTCCGCTCCTATCTGGCACCTCGTCACCGTGACAATCCGGCCAATGGCTGCCCCACCGCAGGTCTGGCCGCAGCCATTCGCCACCAGACACCTGCAGCGCAGGCCGCCATGACAGAGGGTCTTCGCACGCAGATCGCCCGTATCGAGAAGGCACTGCCGGAGCGGGGTTCGGACGACAAGCGCCGCGCAGCGATCGGAAGCTGGGCAGCAATGGTGGGGGCAGTCATCCTCGCGCGGGCAATCGATGATCACGAGCTTTCCGACGAGATCCTGGAGCAGACGCGCGCCTGGATCGATACCCGTGTCAGCTAGATCGCGAGGAACAGAGTGTGCGGACCAAGAGCACCTAGCTCCGCCCAGTCAACGATTGGCTCTCTAGAGCCTTGAAAGAATCTGGACCGACGACCCGTCAAATCAATGTTTCGCTCTCTGACAGACCATCCTAGGCAAAGTGGGAACTTAACCTAGTGGAAACGATGGATTTTGGAGTAGCAGACCGTCTCCTTTCAGGAAGTGTGAGAACTCGACCCAACGGCGGAAATGGGGGCGCAATGCTGTTCACAGACTTAAGCGTGGACGTCGCCTTAGGGGCTTGTTGCTGTGATGTTCACGTATGGGAGATCCTAACTGAAGTGCAACATGCCGGTTTTCAGGGTAGGGGTTCAGCCTCCCTCTTGCAAATGTGCCCGAAACACTTCGGCCGGCGTTCTGTAGTTGAGGCACTTTCTCGGCTGGTCGTTGAGATGGCGAGCAAGCTGGATGAGGTTGCGTTGATCGCGGCGGATCCTACAAGTTTTCACCGCGACGTGGCCAGTGATGGTCGTCATGACATCATTTGATGTCCTGAAACACGAACTCGACGCGTCGGTTCAATGCGCGTCCTTCCGGATTGTCCAGCCCATCTCCATCCTCGTTGGGTGCAACGGGATGGTCGGCTCCCACGCCGGCGACCGCCAGCCTTGTCTTGCCGACACCGTGGGCCTCCAGCCACGCTGCTACCGCTTTGGCCCTACGCTCGGAGAGAACCTGGTTGTAGGCGACTGTCCCTTTGGAATCCGTATGCCCCTCGACTAAGGTTCTGCCGCCCGGCGTGGAAGCGATGAGGCGCGCGATCTCCTGCAATGTCGGCTCGGCGGCGGGTCTTATATCTGTCGCGTCAAAATCGAATAGCACGTCACCCAACATCGAAACCCTGATGGCCTTGCCTTCCCGTCGTGCCGTCAGGCCGTTGCGGTTGGAGACGAGGCTATCGACTCTGGCCAACAGTGCTGAAACCGAGCCCTTTGTTTCGGACCCGAGGCCCTTCAAGCTCAGGACGGTCGCCTTGAGGCCTCTAACTTCACGCTGGTAATTCGACGCATGAGCGTTCACGTGTCCGACCGACACAATGATCGCAAGGCCGACTATTGTCACAAACCTGCTCATTGCTGTTTGTCCGCAATAGGAATTGCATCGATCGTCTCTACACCGCGAATAGTCAAAGATACTTCCGTAATGTCTTTCGGCGGCGCAGGAAACCGTCCGTACCAGGTCCCGGACACCGGGGAATCCTTTGTGTTTCGAATGGAAAGCTGCGGGCTTGCCAGCGGTGTATCCTGGCTATCTCTCAGTAGGAGATATTTCTTGTCACCCGCAAGGACATAGAAGTTGTTCTCATAGTCTTGATCGGAAATTTGGGCGTAGATAGATTCCATCTTATCCGGCACGATCGGGGCAAAACGAATCTTGATCGTAAGGATATCACCGTCGCGAATAGCGTCGGTGACTTGCGCTTCCGCAGCACCGCTATCGGTTATCCCGGTTGCCAATGGCGGTTTGGATGTAGCCAATGCCTGCGATTGAGCTGTGTTGACGGCGCCAACCCCACCGATCGCCAAAGCGAAGCAAGTGACGGCGATACGCAAACCGGATTTATTTAAACGCATGCGCAATTCCCTCCTTTCAGAAATCATGGGTGTGAATGAGGCTATGGATGGATCATGATCGGGCTTACGGAGACGGTTCCTTCCCGGTCACACATCTCTGCTTCCAGAACGGAAAAAAGCATTTCTTTTTGCCGTTCTAGGAACTGAGCATCTGGCGCGATTACGTTGTAAAATACACTTCCGCGCAGGGTGGAAAGCGTGAAATGCATGAGGTCGGAGCGCCTGCGTTTATCTGGAATCAGAGCCTTGAAGACCGTGCTCCAAAGCCTCTCGAGGGTCGCCTGCGACTGGATCCTGTGCTGCATGAGTAATGCATGGAGATGCACGTCCGCGCGCGTTCCCATCACAATTTCCCATATCGCCATATAGCGACGACCGGCATAAATGTCGCGCAGCAACTCAATGAAAGTCTTCCAATCAGACTCGGCGTTGTTGTCATTCGCGAATATCTCGAGCTGCGCGCGGACTGCCTCGAACTGATAATCGACGAGTGCAAGAATGAGGTCTTCCCGAGACGGAAAATGATGTTGTAGTGCACCAGAAGTCAGACCGGCTCTGCGTGTGATCTCGCCGGTTGTCGTGCGTGCATAGCCAAGCTCGATCAGCGCCGACATCATCCCCTCGAGCAGATCCGCCCTGGTTTTCTCGCGCCGCTCTTGCTGTGTTCTGCCTTGGGCGCGCACCGGCTTTGGGGCCACTTGCATGTCCGTCTCCTCTCCATATGCAACATAAAACATCATATCAATGATGTTTTATGTTGCAACCATTTTCGGCCGCCACAAGGTGGCGGCTTGATCGTGGAGGCAACAAGGCAGGTTTTCGAACGGGCACAGCCATCAGCCCTCCGGAGTGCCGCAGGAGAACTTCAACGATCTGGTCGCTTTCGTAGCGGTCGCGCGCGAGGAAAGCTTTACGCGGGCGGCAGTGAAGCTCGGAGTTTCGCAGTCCGCGCTCAGCCAGACAGTCCGGGGGCTTGAGGAACGCGCTTGGCCTGCGTCTGCTGACGCGAACGACGCGCCGCGTAGCGCCGACGGTTGCGGGCGAACGTCTTCTCCAGACGGCGGGTCCGCGCTTTGAGGAAATCCAGGCGGAGCTTGCGGCGCTCAGCGAGATGCGTGACAAGCCCGCGGGGACGGTCAGGATCACGACGGGCGAGCACGCCGCGATCTCGGTCCTTACACCTGCTCTCGAGAAGTTTCTGCCCGACAATCCCGATGTAACGTCGAGATCACCGTCGACTACGGCCTGACCGGCATCGTTGCCGAGCGCTACGATGCGGGGGCCGACTCGGCGAGCAACTCGCCAAGGACATGATCGCGGTCAAGATCGGACGCGAGATGCGCATGGCTGTCGTCGACGCTCCGTCCTCTTTCCGCCAGCACCCTTGGCCGGAAGTCCCGGAGAACCTCACGGCCCACAACTGCATCCAGATCCGCATGCCGACCTACGGCAATATCCTGGCGTGGGAATTCGAAAAGGATGGGGTCGAGGGGAAGATGGTGTTCAACAACATCGCAATGCGTCTCGATGCGGTGAGACGCGGTCTCGGTCTTGCGCACATGCCCGATGACCTTGTGGCGATTGCGGTGTCAGCGCAAGGCAACCGATCTTGCGCCCCGGGTCTCGTTCTCCGCTCAGTCGGGCTTGAAGCCGATCACCATCGAGTCCGGCCCCAGCAACGGCTCGACGCGTGTGGACACGAAACCGGCGTCGCGCATCCAGGCCTGGCAGTCGGCGCCAGTGTAGTCGAAACCTCCACGGGTCTCGATCAGCATGTTCAGGCTCATCAGCAGGCCGAAGGCGTTGCTGCGGCGCTCGTCGTCGATGACAGCGTCGTAGACGATGACGGCCCCGCCTTTGGGCAGCGCGGCGAAGGCCTTTTCCAGCAGCATCCTCTTTTCGGCTAGATCCCAGTCATGCAGGATATGCCCCATCACGATCACATCCGCATTCGGCATCGGGCCGTCGAAGAAGTTGCCGCTTTGGAAGCGGACGCGGTCAGCGAGGCCCTGCCGGGCGATGAACTCGTCGAATATCGGCTGCACGGCGGGCAGGTCGAAGCCGATAGCCTGGAGATGCGGATGGGCTCGCGCAATCACCACCGGCACCATGCCCTGCGCCGCGCCCACATCGGCGAAGGTCGTATATTTCGACCAGTCGAACCTGGCGGCGATCGCCTGCGCCGCACCTGCGCTGATCCCGCTCATCGCTTCGAGGAACCCGCGCAGCCGTGCCGGCTCCGCATAGATCGCGGCGAAGAAGTCCTCGCTGTGCTTGGCTTCGTTCTGCGGCTCTCCGGAGTGCAGGGCTTCGGTCAGCGAGCCCCAGAAACCGTAGAGCCGGGCATTGGCCATTTCGAGGATGCCGCCGATATAGGACGGCTTCCCCTTGTCGAGGAAGAGGTCGGTATCCGAGGCATTGCGATAGCGGCCATCCTCGCGTTCGAGCAGCTTCAGGGCCACCAGGGTGTCGAGGAAGTCGCGGGCCGAGCGGGGATGCAGTTTCAGCCTGGCCTGCAGGTCCGGCAGGTCGGCCGGTCCGGCTGCGAGCTCGGTGAAGACGCCGAGCTCGACGGCGCTGAGCAAGGCTTTGGAGGCCCAAAACCCCATACCGAGCTGCATGATGTTGTCCGGCGTCGTTGCGCCCATCGCTCGTCTCCTCGTGGATCGGGTCGTCGAACTGCGCCTGGCATTGGTGCGGAAACCGAAGCGGTCCGGCGGCGCTGCGAAGCCGAGGACGTTCCGTCTCGTCGAGGACACCCTGCCAGGAAAATAGAGCGTTTCGCGATGGGCTGCAATTAATCAAGAATCACTAGCTAAGCCCACCCGAAAAGCGAGGTGAGTGATCTCAGGTGGTAGGCGGAATTGCTCGCGCAGTGTTGTGCTGATGATTTCCTCGGTCCCGCCCGCAAGCCGCTTGCGCCGGGTTTCGGTGGTGCGGGGCAGTAACGTCGTGATCGTCCGCTCGACGCGATACCGGCCGAGCAGATTGTAAACCTGGCGGGTGGACAGGCGCAGCTCGGCCGCCGCTCGAGCAACGGCAGGCTGTCGTGGACCGAAGTGGTCGAGGATCTTGTCTAGCTCGCGCGCCATGCGTCGCGCCGTCGACCATTGCTCATCCGAAATCGCTCGAGCAGCCGGTGAGGTTCGATTGTGCAATCGCTTTGGCAAAGTAGGCGTTTCGCTGAAATCGTTAGCGGAAAATTAGGTCGCGTCTATCGGCTAAAGCTTACTAGCATATGACATTTTGCCGTTTGAAGTGACGAA
Organism: Ensifer sp. Root278; assembly: GCF_001429285.1. GTDB lineage: Bacteria > Pseudomonadota > Alphaproteobacteria > Rhizobiales > Rhizobiaceae > Ensifer. The sequence goes on along the minus strand of NZ_LMJJ01000002.1, from coordinate 221,155 downwards.
GTAAAACCCACATTTGGCGGCAGTGCCGATTTTGTATCCGACCACATGGCAATGTGGCTCCGATCGGAGGCACCACGGGGTCGGTTTCGGTAGGGGGGCGAAATGAAATTGGTCGAGCGTTGGATGACTGCTAGGAAAATTGGATTGTCCGACGCAAGAGCTCAGTAGCTTCGGCAACAGAGGCCCCTTGATCGGCGGGGGAGCAGCTCGTTCGCAGAACTCGCGCCAGACGAATAGCGTCAGTTCCGCGCCGTCAGTAGGGGTCTCTCCCGGCCCTTCCGCGAAAGTTTCTAGTAGCCGGTATCGGTCATCCTTCCAGAATAGCTCCTCAACCCACCCGTATATTGGGATGACATGGAAATGGATGGGGTACTCCGGCGCATGCCCGTAGCGGCCGATGTAAACCCGTTAATACACGCTTCAATGCATCTTGGACCTTTGCGAACAGCAAGCCAAGTGAGCATAACGCTTCGCTGGGGAGGTCGCTCAGGTCGTTGGTGAAAGTCTTCGAACTTATCATAAGGTAGCCGGGGAGCGACGAATTGATACGGTGGTTCACAGACCAACCTGTTGTCTCGCCAATGTGATACTGCTCTGGGACGTCGCGATTTTCAGGCATGCCTTTAGCCTGTCCGTCTTGCGAACGACACCCCGATGAGGCTCACCAAATATACCGACTACGCAATGCGATTGATGATCTATTTGGGATCACGGCCATCGGGGCTTAGCTCGATCCGGGAGATATCGGACACGTTCTCTGTCTCGCAAAACCATATGATGAAGGTTGTTCAGGACCTTGCGAACGCTGAGTTCCTGGAGTCCGTGCGCGGTCGTCGACGAGACGTTGATTTATGCACCGGGCGATTGCCCATTCGCAAATTCGCGCGCAGCCTGAATGAACGCACTAAAGGCGGCCGGCGGGTTCTTTCTGCCAGGGTAATACAGCGCGAGCGGTGCCAAGGAAGGGGTCCAATCCTCGAGAACGCGCACCAGTCGACCGGCCGCAATGTCATCGCGCACATCCGCCTCCATGACGTATCCGAGCCCAACTCCATTTTGAGCCGCTATCCTGACAAGGCTTGACTCGTCGAGGGTTATTGAGCCCTGCACATCGATCTGGACAGCGTTCCCGTCCTTTTCAAATTTCCACCGAAACAAGGCGTTGTTGGGCAGACGCGCACGGATGCAGCGAAACCGATATAGGTCGGTTGGTACGGTTGGACTGCCATGAGTGCGCAGGAAGTCTGGTGATGCGACAACGGCATTACTGCGCTTCAAACCAAGCGAGACGGCGATCATGTCGCTCGGCACCAGATCGGCTGGCCTCAGGCCTAGGTCGAAGCCCGCCGCAACGATGTCGACGATCCGTCCCTCCGTGACCAGATCGATATGCACCTGAGGATAGCGCTGCATGAACGACAAGATGAGCGGTTCGATCACCTCCCGGGCTGCTGTCGCGAAGGCATTGATGCGCAATGTGCCTGTCGGAGTTTCCTGAAGCGATTGGACCGTAAGCATAGCATCGTGGATGTCCGTGATCGCCGGCCCAACCCGCTCGACAAAGGTCCTCCCCGCATCGGTGAGCGAAACACTTCGCGTCGTACGGTTGAACAGGCGAACGCCCAGGCGCTGCTCAAGCTTTGCGATGGCATTGCTAAGTGCTGTCGTGGACATGCCAAGCTCGAGCGCGGCTGCCCGAAACGACCCGAGGCGAGCAATGCTTAAAACGGCGTCCAGGTCGGCGAGTACAGATCGCGTCATTATCCCTCTTTTCGTAATTCCTCATCCTTCTTTATCCTAGTTATCGTGTCAACCATCTTGCCCTAGGTTGTCCTTGTCGACCTCCAAAGGGGGCGAGGCCCCTAGCCGGCAAGGCTGGAAATTGATGGAGGACCAAAATGACAATCAAACTACCCAAGGGCATCGAAGCCTATTTCGACGCCGACCGGGACGGCAGCCCCGACGCTATTGCTGCCACCTTCACCGAAAACGGCATCGTGAAGGATAAGGGCAAGACCCACAGGGGCCGTGATGCCATTCGCAAGTGGATGGCAGAGGCTTCGCAGGAATACAGCTACACGGTAGCGCCCTTCTTCATCGCCACTGAAAACGGGAAAACCCAGGTGACGGCCCATGCGGTCGGCACGTTCCCAGGCAGCCCGATCGATCTGCGCTTCTTCTTCGTCCTCGTGGGCTACAAGGTCGCCGAACTGGAGATCACCGTATGACCCCGTTCCTCACCTTGCAGGGGCGTCGCGCCCTGATCACCGGCGGCACTTCGGGCGCCGGAGCCGCAACCGTGGCCCTCTTCAAGGAGCTTGGCGCCCGTGTGCTGACCACCGCACGCACCAAGCCGGCAGATTTCTCCGGTGCGGCATTCGTTGAAGCCGACCTGACCACCACGACGGGGGTACAAACCGTCGTTGACGCGGTGCATCGGGAGCTCGGCGGCCTCGATATTCTTGTGAACGTACTGGGCGGCTCGTCAGCTCCATCAGGCGGCTTTGCTGCGCTCATCGACGAGGAATGGGACAAGGAGTTCAACCTCAACTTCTTTCCGGCGGTCAGGCTCGATCGTGCTCTGATCCCTGGCATGGTCGCTCAGGGAAGTGGTGTCGTCATCCACGTCACCTCGATCCAGAGAAATCTTCCGCTACCGGAGGCGACGACCGGCTACGCTTCAGCCAAGGCGGCCCTCAACACCTACAGCAAGAGCATCTCCAAAGAGGTCTCTCCGAAGGGAGTACGGGTGGTGCGGGTTTCTCCCGGCTGGATCGCAAGCCCGGGGTCCAATGGTCTGGCCCTGCGCATAGCTGAGCAAGCCGGTATCAGCTACGATGACGCGGTGCAGGTCATCATGAACTCGCTCGGCGGCATACCGCTGGGACGACCGGCCGCGCCGGAGGAGGTCGCTGATCTGATCGCGTTCCTTGCCTCGGATCGAGCAACGTCGATTACGGGAACAGAGCATGTGATCGACGGTGGGACTGTTCCGACCGCTTGAGCATCTAGGCCCTCTACCGCCATTGCAGGTCAGGCGGGTGCGTCCCACCCGCCGATCTGGGAGTAAATCGCGTCACGAAGATACCGCACGTCGCGGTTCAAGGCAGCGAGTTGCGGTGGTGTTTGGGTCGAGGCTGCAAGCAGGGTATCGCTGAGGCAGCCTGCCCTGTGCTGCAAGGCACGACCCTGGTCTGTCAGCCCAACCAGTACCTGCCGTTCGTTGTTCAGGTTGCGTGTCCGACTTAAGTGTCCGGCTGTTTCAAGACGCTTTAAAAGCGGGGTGAGCGTGCTGGATTCCAGAGCAAGTCGGTCGGCAATTGAAACTACGGTCTGCTCGTCTTGAGCCCAGAGGACGTTCAGGACGAGATATTGGGGATATGTCAGCCCAAGTTCGTCGAGAAAGGGCTTGTATGCGCGCTGAATAGCAATGCCGGCGGTGTAGATCGCATAGCAAAGTTGGTCGGGCAGAGGCGGGGGATCGTTATAGCGTTGGGTCATTTTGAACTCCTGTACTCATTCATATAATCGAAAATATCACGAAAACCAATATCGCGATAAGAATCATGTTGACGCGCATCTCAAGATATGAAAGCTGAGAGATATCGCGATAACAATTATCGCATACAGCCAAAGGAGAGATCAATGACACGCAAGTCCATCACCACCGTTTCCGCAATCGCAGCTGCAGCCTCAATGTCGGTTGCGCTACCAGCGGCGAATGCCGCCGACACCATTCCCAAAGATCAATCCGTAAGAAACGTCGTTCTGGTTCACGGCGCGTTTGCGGACGGTTCCGGCTGGAAGGGCGTTTACGACAATCTGACGAAACGCGGTTATCGCGTCACCATCGTGCAAAACCCTCTGACGTCGCTTGCAGACGATGTTGCCGCCACCAGACGTGCGCTTGAGCGGCAAGATGGTCCTGTCATTCTCGTCGGACATTCCTGGGGCGGAACCGTCATCACGGAAGCTGGCATCTATCCGAAGGTTGCGGGCCTCGTCTATGTCTCCGCTCTCTCCCCAGATGTCGGCGAGACATCGGCTCAGCAATACGAAGGATTCGCTCCAGCAGCGGAGTTCGTCATCGAGACGACAAAGGATGGTTTCGGCTATGTCAGCCCGGCAAAGTTTAAGGCTGGGTTCGCTCATGATGTAAGCGATGCCGATGTTGCGTTCATGAGGGACGCACAGGTCCCGATCAACATGTCGGCGTTCGCCACGAAGCTCGAGAATGCAGCTTGGCGCACTAAGCCCAGCTGGGCTGTTATTGCCACCGAGGACAAGGCCTTCGATCAGGCCATGCTGATCCACATGGCTGAGCGCATCAATGCCAAAATCACCAAGGTGTCGGCAAGCCACGCGCTGTTCATGACGCAGCCGGCGGTCATCGCCGATACCATCGATCAGGCCGCCAAGACCGCGTCGGCAAAAAAGCAATGATCGCCTTTGCGTCATCGGGACAGTCCGTACGGTCCCGATGACGCTAAGCAGGGCCTACCGAACACGCGTCCCAGCGACAAAGCGAGAAACCTAGTAGGACGCCAGATCTTGACCGAGATTTAAAGCATCCCTCCTCGGCCGGCGTCTCAGCACTTCGTAAATTCTAATTAAATCCATTCACGGAGATAACCACGTGAAACTGCACCCCCATGACATGCCCTTACCGGCAAATCCGTCCTTTCCACAGAAGCCGGCCGGTGACGTCTTCGACTTCATCGTCTGTGGTGCTGGGTCCAGCGGCTCGGTTGTCGCAGCGCGACTGGCAGAGGATGGAAACGCGAGCGTTCTGCTGCTAGAGGCCGGCGGAAATGATGTACCCGAGACCGTTACGAACCCTGCGCAGTGGCCGCTCAACCTCGGATCAAGCCGGGACTGGGGCTTTGTCGGACAACCGGCACCTGGTCTCGATGGCCGACGACTTCCTCTCAGCATGGGCAAAGGACTTGGCGGCGGTTCGAGCATCAACGTCATGGTGTGGGCGAGGGGACATAAGGAAGATTGGAATCACTTCGCCGCAGAGGCAAGTGATGATGCGTGGGGGTATGAGTCGATCCTCCGCTACTATCGTCGGATAGAAAACTGGCAAGGCACTCCCGACCCGACGCGTCGCGGAGCAGGTGGGCCAGCATATGTGTCGCAGCCTCGGTCTCCACAGCCAGTGGCGGAGGCCCTATTAAACGCGGCGTCAGCCATGGGCGTTCCGGTCTTCGATTCAACGAACGGCGAGATGATGGAAGCCCCCGGAGGCGCATCGATCGCTGAACTCCGCATCCGGGATGGCAAGCGGGAAACCGTGTTTGAATCCTATGTTCGTCCGCTGCTGTCGCGCCCGAACCTGACGGTGATAACCGAAGCGCTTGTTACGCGTCTTGTCTTCGATGGTCAGCGGGTAAGAGGGGTGGAAGCTCTGGTCGATGGTCGGCCGCGTAAGTTCATGGCGCATTGCGAAACGGTGCTGTCACTGGGGGCGATCAACACACCAAAGGTCCTTATGCAGTCCGGTATCGGCCCGGAAGACGAGCTGCAATCTCATGGGATCCCCGTCGTGCAACACTTGCCAGGCGTTGGTCGCAATCATCAGGATCATCTGGCATTCGGCTGCACCTGGGCCTACCGGAAACCGGAAGCAATCGGCGGTAGTGGCTGCGAGGCGAACATCTACTGGAAAAGCGACGCGCGTCTGTCCCAGCCAGACATCCTCCAGTGCCAATTAGAGTTTGCGGTTCCTTCGCCGCCAGACACAGGCCTCGAAACCCCAGAGCACGGCTGGACGATGTTCAACGGTCTTGCACAGCCTAAAAGCCGCGGTCGGCTGCGGCTCTCTGGTCCCGATGTAAACGATCCCGTCCTGATCGAACCGAACTCACTTAGTGAGCCGGAAGACATGGTAGCCGCGTTGGCCGCAGTGGAATTATGCCGCGAACTCGGAAATAGCGATGGCTTCCAACCGTTGGTGAGTCGCGAAACCGCTCCAGGTCCGCGCGACAGATCAGGCATGATCGATTTTATCCGGCGCTCGGCCGTTACCTATTGGCATCAATCTTGCACCGCCAAGATGGGACGCGACACCATGTCGGTGGTCGATAATGAGCTCAAGGTCTATGGTATCGATGGCCTGCGCATCGCGGACTCATCGATCATGCCGCGGATCACTACCGGCAACACGATGGCGCCGTGCGTTGTCATCGGAGAGCGCGCGGCGGATTTAATCCGGGCGGCACATGGTTTGACCATTCACAGCAAACCCGTCGCTCAGTCCGTCTGATTTCAATAAAGAGGAGCTCGGCGCTTCGCTACGCGGATCGCCGAGTTTCACAGTATCAGCCTATAGTTTCGGCTCGCAAACGCTCCCCATTCCCGCTTTATTCACGCGCAGTGAACAGGTCGACGGTTCATATCCTTTCAAGGCGTAGGATAGAGACATCCGGACCGGGCGGCATGTTGCCGGCTTCGCGTTGTAGGAGCGGATGCTGGCCAGTATGATCCGAGCGTCTCAATTGGAGCCGTGAGCGGACCGTCCGCTGCCAGGCCACCACCACGAAAAGCGGACATCAGCGTTCTTACCGCCAGGGTCCGGGTTGGGGCACACAGCAGACCGTCTGGTTCTGGATAGCGACGCAGGGAAAACGAACATGCTGAACACGTTTCGACCTATCACGTGCGGTTGGAATCTGGTCCGGTGCGCCAATCTCCAACGGTCCACTACAAAACCTGGGATCCGGGACACTGCGATGGACATCTCCGGATGATCCCAATACCATATGTACGAGTGAATTTCCTGAGGCACCTACCTCAATGGTCGAAGAACGCGTGCAGCGCCGTCTTGCCGCCATTCTGGCCGCGGACGTGGTCGGCTACAGCCGTCTCATGGAAGCGGACGAGCAAGGAACCCTCAAGGTCCTGAAGGCCCGACGGCGCGATATTCTGGCTCCCCTGATCGCGCGATATAGAGGTCGCTTGGTCAAGGTCATGGGTGACGGCGTTTTAGTCGAGTTCGCCAGTGCGGTCGATGCCGTCCAGTGCGCAGTCGATCTCCAGTATGGCACGGCCGAGGCCAACGATAGTTTGCCGGACTCCCGGCGGGTAATCCTGCGCATCGGCATCAATCTCGGTGATATCATCGTAGATGGTAGCGATCTCTATGGCGACGGCGTCAACGTTGCCGCTCGGCTGGAGGCATTGGGCGAACCTGGAGACATCTGCGTATCGGGCAGCGTTTACGATCAAGTCAAGCGGAAGGTGGAGACCGATTTTGACGACCTAGGCCAGAAGTCGTTGAAGAACATAGCTGAGCCAGTGCGCGTCTACAGGGTGCGGCATTCGGCAATTGCCGACCGGAAAGGCGAACCTGAGCCGTTGCCTCTGCCGTCAGAACCATCGATCGCCGTACTACCTTTCACCAACATGAGCGGCGACGCCGAACAGGATGTGTTCACAGACGGGTTGACTGAAGATCTCATCACCGATCTGTCGCGGAACGCCAGCCTGTTCGTGATCGCCCGCCATTCGACCTTTGCCTACAAGGGAAAGTCGATCGATATCCGGCTGATTGCCCGTGATCTTGGCGTCCGCTATTTGCTGGAAGGCAGCGCCCGCCGCGCTGCCGGTCGTGTGCGCATCAACGTTCAGTTGATCGATGCCATCAGCGGAAATCATCTTTGGGCGGACCGCTTTGACCGCGATCTTGAAGATATTTTCGCTGTGCAGGACGAGGTGACGGCCAGGATCGTCGAGGCTCTGATCGGCCGCCTGGTGACACAGCCGCCCCGTAGCCGGCCAAACAGCATGGAAGCCTATGATCTTTGCGTGCGCGGGCGTGGGCTGATTGGGATTTCGCCGGCGGCGGCGCGCGAATCGCGCGTTCTGTTGCAGCGGGCGATCACTCTCGACCCGGATTATGCGGAGGCGCATCGGCTCCTGGCATTTGATCTCTGGCAGGCTTGGGCGCAGTGGGGCGAGCCAGAAGTACCCAACCGGCTTGTGGCCGTTGCCATAGCTGAAAAAGCGGTGAAGCTCGACCCGAACGAGGCCGGCTGCCGCTTCGTCCTTGGCCACTTGCTGGCATATGAACGGCGCTGGCCCGAGTCGGATGCCGAGTTCGCGACCGCGCTCGAGATTGACCCGAATTACGCCGATGCCTGGGCGGACATGTCGGACTTTTCGGTGTTGAGCGGTAAGCCGGCCACCGCGGTTGAACAGGTCCAAAAGGCGCTCCGCCTGAACCCACATCCCCCCAAATGGTACTATTGGAATCTGGGGTTCGCGCAGTACGCCGCTTGCCAGTATAAGGCGGCAGTCGTCACGCTACGCAATGAGGCTACCTACCAAACAATTTCGCGGCGCGTGCTTGCAGCGAGCCTTGCACAACTGGGACGAACGGACGAGGCCCATCAGGAAGGCGAGCTGTTCATGGCGAGCAATCCACATTTCACAATCAGCCATTGGGTCGCTTCACAGCCCTTTCGAGATCAGGTCACGTGTGACCATTTCGTCGACGGATATCGCAAAGCAGGTCTGCCAGATTGAACGAGAGGTGAGCTCAAAAATCGATAGGGGCAGCGATTACATAGCGGTGCCCAGTTTCATCCTGTCGGGTGCGCCACTCCCTTAAAAGACCGGGCACTGCCGCCGCGAATCGGGAGATGGGTGAGGTCGATGTCAGCCGACAGCGCGGCCTGTCCCAGTGGAACAGCTTCATAGCGGTTCCACCTTTCAGCGCGAACACGTCCGTGCGATAAGTGGCAGTAGGTACACGAGAAGAGTGACCTGCGCGGCTACGGCCCACGGGCCATCAGCGCTCTTCCTATTCGCCTGGGCGAACTCTGGAGGCACCACCTTACGGAAGCGGGGATGTATGTGCCGTAATTCGCCATTACCGACGAAAGCGAGGAGTCCAGCTTTCAATCAGCTCGTCTTCGTCGCCATCTTCGTTAGGTTCGTCATCTTGCCCGTAGAAGACACGAGAATTATGAGTACCTTTCGATACCCACCAAGACCCACCGACTCCTCCGACACAGCCACCTTGGTGAAGCCACCGAGCCAATCCCGAAGGTCTGTCTCGTCGGCGATCCGGTCGCCGCTTCTCACGCGCGCAGGGTCTGAAGCCAGGCGGGCCGTAAGGCGCGTGCCCTTGCGCAGAAAGTCTAGCTTCGGAAGCGCCTTCCCAGGCAAAGCCCTTTGTTCCGCTTTTGGGCGCAGTGTGCCACGTGGTCCAATTGCAGGGTGTCCGCTTTCGGGCGGCCGCCATGATTAGTTCAACGGCTCAAATGGTGAAGGGTTTCGGGTGCCGTCAGGCGTACGAAAGCCTCTCATGCAGGAACCCGCGGTCGGCATTCTCTGAGCTATGGGCTTTTTGTGGATCGGCGCTTCCAGCGGACGGGAGATCGCAGCGACAGTTGTCAGTCCCGGCGGGTCCAGAGTGGTATTTGCCAGGGTTGTTGCCGAGATTTTCGTGGTGACTTGGAGCGCATTTGCCCGGCTGAACTCCATCGCCATAGGCAGTTGCGCAGGCCTTCCCGTTGGCCAGCTCTGCGTTGAGTAGACCATATGAATGGATCTGCCATGCCGGGTCATGACGCACTCTCCCGGTTCGTTGTTGCCTTGTCTGGCGGTCCACGTGGTTGCCGCCAGCGTTTGAATACCTCGATGACGATCATGCGTCCGCCGCAGCAGGGGCATGGCGGGCGGAAGTCATCCGGTTCGCCTGGTGTGCCGTTGTCGGCTGGTGCGGCGACGTGCAGGAGTTCGCGAGCGAGCGCGATGCTGATTTTTCGGGAACTGCCGGCGAGCAGACCGTAATGCCGGATGCGGTGGAAGCCGCGCGGCAGGACATCGAGCAGGAAGCGGCGGATGAACTCATACAACCTGTCCGCGACGCTGCATGTCACGCGTGCCGTCCTGCCTTCGATGATCGCACGGCGCCATGGCGCCTTTCTGATGGTAGTTAGTGGACAGGCTTTAGAAGGTCCGGGTTCATCATGAGTTTTCGGAGGATAAAATTGCCGAGATCCAGGCGGCTCCATTCTTCTCCCTCGCGACCGCGACCGATGATGCCGTCAGTTGTTCATTCAAGGGCGGTGAGCCGGGTTTTGTGAGAGACACCGGTCCCGCAACGTTGGAGTGGTCCGATTACACTCGATCCTTCAACCTGACAGGGCGTGCGGGGCCGACTATTCCTGGAGCCGTGCTTCACGGAAGACGCCGGCTAACCAGTCAATAAACACTCGGACCCGCGGAGACAATTGCCTGTTGCGGGGGTAGTAAAGTGACACTGGCGTAGGTGTGGGTGGAATGTTCGGTAGGACGTGGACCAACGAGCCAGCGTCGAGTTCCATCTGGGCGTGATAGCGCGGAATTTGTATCAGTCCGAGACCCTGTCTGGCTGCGGCAATGAAGCTCTCCGCGGCATTGACCGAAACGATCGTCGGAAGCTGACGATAGATGACTTTGCCGTTCACTGAAAACTCCAAAGGGATCAGTGTGCCGGTCGCTGATGACCGAAACCCAACCATGACATGCCCATCAAGCGCATCGGCGCTTTGCGGCGTACCATATCGCTTCAGATAGTCGGGCGAGGCGCATGTTACCTCTTCCAGCACGGCGACACGTCGTCCGATCATATCTCCGCCCTGTGGCTCACCAACACGCAGAACACAGTCGATGCCTTCGCGAACGAGATCCACAAACCGATCGCCTTCAGTCATGTAAAGTTCGATATCCGGATATGACTTAAAGAAAGAGGGAAGGTTCGGCATGACGAAGTGCCGCGCAAGCGTCCCATGTACATCAACGCGGAGAAGTCCTTTCGGGACCGCTCCTGCAAATGCTCCTTCCGCATCCTCGATGTCATCAAGGATTAAGATGCAGCGCTGGTAATAGGCTTCACCGTCGAGCGTTGAGCTGACATGCCGGGTTGTTCGTTGCAGAAGGCGCACCCCAAGGCGCGCCTCCAATTGTTTGACGGCATCCGTGACGGTGGAGCGTGGAAGCCCAAGATCCTCTGAGGCCGCAGTAAAGCTTTTGCGCTCCACCACACGGCTGAAAATTCGCATCGCATCCAGCCTGTCCATTGTTCGCTGTCCCCGCATAGTATTGGCGGATAATGCATGATTATCCGCAGAACGGATAGTGACATCTTCCTCCTTGTCAACAAGCGCTGAGCGCAAAGGAGAACAAAATGTCCATCACCACGAACCAGGTCGCCATCGTTACCGGCGCATCCCGCGGAATCGGCGCAGCAATTGCTGAGCGCCTTGCAGCCGACGGATTCACGGTTGTCATCAACTATTCGGGCAGTGCAGCGCCTGCTGAGGATCTCGTCCGCAAGATTGAAGCTAAGGGCGGCAAGGCAATCAGCGCCCAGGCTGATGTGTCCGACGCGATTGCAGTGGCTCGCATGTTCGACTCGGCGGAAGCCGCGTTCGGCCACATCGATGTACTCGTCAACAACGCCGGGATCCTGAAGACACTGCCCCTTGCTGAAACCAGCGACGAAGATTTCGACCGCCACTTCGCCATCAACGCCAAGGGCACCTTCAACACGATGCGGGAGGCTGCAAAGCGCCTCCAGAGCGGCGGCCGCATTGTCAACTTCTCTTCGACGACGCTGGCTCTGAACATGCCGGGCTACGCGGTTTACAACGGCACCAAGGCCGCCGTTGAGGCCTTCACCCACGTCTTCGCCAAAGAACTGCGTGGCCGCAACATCACGGTCAATGCTGTGGCTCCCGGCCCCATCGCGACCGAGCTGTTCCTGAACGGCAAGTCCGATGAGCTGGTCGCCCAGTTCGCGAAAATGCCGCCGCTCGAACGCCTCGGCCAACCGGACGACATTGCCAACGTCGTATCTTTCCTCGCCGGCCCTGACGCTGGCTGGGTTAACGGCCAGATCGTTCGCGCCAATGGCGGCGTAGCGTGACCTCGGTCGGTTCCCCAGATTTCAATCAGTGAGCCGGGCGGGTTTGAACACTCGCCCCTCCTTACCGCCCAACATTCCCCCAATCTGACAGATACGAAGGATAGTTCCCATGACTAAGCAAGTTATCGTCATCACCGGTGCCTCCAGCGGTTTCGGTGCCCTCACGGCCCGCGCGCTCGCCAAGGCCGGCCACACTGTCTACGCCGGGATGCGCGCTACCACCGGACGAAACGCCAAGGCCGTTGCCGACGCGGCGGCCTTCGCCAAAGACAACGGCGTCGACCTTCGCTCCGTGGAACTGGACGTCGGCTCCGACGCATCGGTAGAAGCAGGAATTGCCACGATCATCGCAGATGCCGGTCGCCTCGATGTCGTTATGCATAACGCCGGTCATATGTCCTTCGGGCCGGCAGAAGCGTTCACGCCGGAGCAGTTCGCCGAACTCTTCGACATCAACGTTCTGTCCACACAGCGCGTGAACCGCGCCGCACTTCCTCACATGCGCCGCCAAGGCAAGGGTCTGGTCGTTTGGGTCTCCTCTTCGAGCACTCGCGGCGGCACTCCACCGTATTTGTCTCCCTATTTTGCAGCGAAGGCGGCTATGGATTCGCTTGCTGTATCTTACGCAGCCGAGTTGACCCGTTGGGGGATTGAGACATCCATCATCGTTCCGGGTGCGTTTACCAAGGGCACCAATCACTTTGCTCATTCCGGCTCGCCGGCCGACACAGTGCGTGCAGCTGAATACAACGAAGGCCCTTACAAAGGCGTTCCGGAACAGGCTTTGCAAGGTCTTGCAGCGCTTGAGCCCGCCGATGCGGATGCCGGATCGGTGGCTGTCGCAATCGTCGACGTGATCGACATGCCATTCGGCAAGCGGCCCTTCCGTGTTCACGTCGATCCCTCACAGGATGGTGCTGAGATCGTCAATGGCGTTGCCGATCGCGTGCGGGCGGAAATGTTCCGCAACATCGGCCTGCAGGACCTGTTGAAGCCGGCCAATCTGTAAACATCGCAAACATTGAAGCAGTCCCAATCGTTACGGTGGGGCTGCTCCTCCAGATCGCGCACTATCACCTCCCGATTGCGGGTTTCCCACCACCGATGAAAACTGGAAAACGAGATGACTGACAAATCGAAAAACAAACCCATCCTGACGACCCTGAGATTCCATGCCATTACGCTAATCGCCGCCGTAGTTGCCGCGTTCGTGGCCACGTCTTCAGCAAGCCTTGGGTGGCCGGTTTGGGCAATGTTTATGGGATGGGTCGCGTTCTACACGCGTGGGCACTCTGCAAAGGACGCCTTCTGCAGCTATCTTTGCCTGGCGGCCGGAATAGCCATGGGAGTGGCAGCCGTGCTGGCAGTAGGAATGTTAGTCCCCGCGACTGGGCCATTGGCTTTCGGGATTGTCGTGTTCGTCGTTGCGATGATTGTTGTATCGCTGCGAGTGGCCGCTCCACTCAACAACATTCCAGCCTACTTCCTCGGCTTGATCACCTTCTTTGCAGCGCATCTCGAACCAGGTCTCCTCGCAGTCGCCGAACTCCTATCCGTCAGTGGTCTCGGTTCCGTTGCGGCCTGGTGGGCATCCCGCCTTCAGCGGCAGGTGGCGTAAAGGAACATTCCTCGCGTCCGGTCGCCGGCTGATTGGAGGCGAGGTCTCTCATCAAAATAGAGGATGTCGTGAAATGCATACCATCAAAGTCATTGCGGCGGGGCTCTTTGTTTGCGCCGGCATAATGCTGCTTTCCAAACTGTGGACGACAACAAAACCTTTGACGGGTGCAGCATTAAGCGTCTTCCTGGCCATCTGGTTGATCATTTCTGTCGTCAATCTTTGGATCGGTGTCTACCGTGCCGGCTATTCGATCGCAGAGGAACTTCCGATCTTCGCTCTCGCGTTTTCCGTTCCCGCCATCGCAAGTCTGTTTGCCGCCTGGTTTCTGATAGATAATTAGACCTCCGGGGACGGCGAAGGGTACGGCACCAACCTGGAGCTGAACGAACCTTTGTCGACGTGGCCTCGATGCCGCCGCGTCCATGCCGCTCTTCCCTTTATAGAACTCAGCCATATTTACACCTTCACTGCCGGAAGGCAGTTCCTTCAAAGGGACCTGGGGCATGTCCATCATAATCAGCATCCTGATCACGGCCCTTGTCATCGCCTTGGTGCTGTACCTCGTGCAAAAACTTCCGATTGACTCGACGATGAAGCAGATGGCTCAGATCGTCGTTGTAGTCGTCGGCATAGTCTTGTTGCTCAGCTCGCTGGACGTATTCTGATCAGTGCACGGGGCTTGCCACTACTCGACTCAGCCGACGCCACCGGCCGGGAGTTGCTCTCAGCCCGCTTTCCCGCCTTTGCGGTGCGGATTGGCGAAGGCGTCAACAAACCTGCGCGCCAGCCGGGGTTGCAAATCGCAAAAGGCTCAATTGTCGAACTGCTGAGCCGGTGCTTGAGACCGAGGTGACGGCAAGCCCTGGCGAAGGCTTTCGATCTGTAGCAGGAGCCATAGCACCTACGGAAGGAGCGAGTGGACGCCGCTGAGACAACGGTGCGCTCGACGACAATCCTTCCGGTCTGGCGCGGCATGCGGCCCGGCCGCGACGAGCGGTCCGCCATGCCGGCGCGTCCATCGCACTGGTAGCGCTCGATCCACCGCGCCACAATCTTCGCCGACACGCCGTAGACCTGCGCCGCCTCGGCCTTGGAAAGACGGCCTTCGCTGACCGATCGTGCCATCTCCTCTCGACGCAATGGCGCCGAACGGGCGTTCTTGTGGATGTTCATTCCGACCCTCCGGTGCGTGCTGAAGCCTGGTAACTCCAGTCTCCACGGTCCGCTCCGAACGGACAGCCTCCTGAAAGCTCACAGCTAGAGCAACTCATTCCGGTCCTTGGTCGCTCTTGCCCGCCGCCTTCTGCCCTGCGTGTCATCACCACTCCTGCCTTGAGTTTCGCTGCGCGGCGCGCCGCCTTCATTATCCCATTCTTCAAGCGAACCCCTCCTCCGCGCCGCGGAAGCAGGATCCGGAGTGTCGACGTCAAAACCCGCCACGGATGCTTCGCTGGTGATTGCATCCATGAGATCCGTGTCTGAAATATCCAGATCAGGGAATACGCGCCGCACTGCACCTAGGGCTTCAGACGTCGCAAAAGGCCGGGCTTCTTTCTGACACGCGCTCAGAAAGGCGCCGATCGCCGCGCGCACCTCAGGCGATATCGTTCGGGAGTGCTTTCTCATCATCACCTCCCAGTGCATGAGGCCTCTGAATCTAAACGCCGCCTGCGTCTCATAGTTCCTGGTTCCTGGCGAACTGCTACCGCCGGCGCAGACGGATGGGAGGCCTTCAAGCAGCAAACCGTGCGGATTAAGGGAGTGAATTGTATCCAGTTGAGACCTCTCCTTACTGTCGGCCGAAAACAAAGACGCCGAGGACCTTGTTTAAAGCCCATTTGAGGCCAATGATGAAAGCTACAGATATTCTGCAGCGCAATGGCAACCCGACCCGCCGCGACGCAGCAACACATCTCTTTACCGTCGGTCAAGCCGTTCGGCTGAAGGGCGAGCATCGTGGATCGGCTCTGCCAGCGGACATCTACCACTTCACCTTCATGCGCCCGCCGAGCGACGGTTCGACGCAATACCGCATTCGAAACGACGACGAACGTCATGATCGGGCGACGACGAAGGGCAGGCTCGAACCGGTGTGCATGGCGTCGGCCGATGACGGCGCAACTCTCACCGAAAGGATGTTCGGTCATGGCCAACGGACAGAAACGCAGCAATCGCGAAATCAGAAAGCCGAAGCAGAAAAAGGCTTCGCCCAATCTTGAAAGCCAGTTCGGCAACCAGGTCAGGGCCGCCGCGACCGCCAAAGCATCGTTCGGCAAGGGCAAGCACTGACAATACGACGCTTCTGCAGAACGGAGAGCATGGCGATGAAGATCGTGATTGAGTTCTACCGGATCCGAAATGTGGACGACGCGCATGCGGTCCTCGACCGCGAGAGCGTGGAAGCTGCCGATCTCGACGAGGCGATAGAGTTTGCGCTGGAGCTTTCGAGGACGCTCGACATGCCACAGCCATGACCATCGCCGACGGTGATGGAAGCACGATCCATTCAAGCAGGCTCGGCTCCATCGAAAATCTTGATGAAAGGCCACCATCATGAACGCTCGCCGCAATGAAATTGAAGCCGGGCGACATGCACTTGCGATCAGCATTTGGGAAAATGAAGGTGGGACGTCAGCACCCGAGCTAATGGATCATCAATACGGCCGCCACATTGAAACGGATCGCCCCTGGAGGATCTATCACGTCTCCATAGGCGCACCGGCGCCTGTCGACGACAACCTTCGCTATATAGAGCGGCGGATAAAGCGGATCAGCGTATCGGCACCAACGCGGCCCGCGTCGCGCGAAACAGAGGTTCGCTAATGATGACGCTGTTACTTCCGTATCCGAGCCGCAGCGTCGATGAAAAGCGAAACGCCGTCCGCTTCATCGGCCATGACGGTATGTTCGAGGTGCGGTTCTTCGTCGAGGCCGAGGCGCTCGTGATGGCGGATGCCGAATTGGGCAGGTCGGAAATCTCGGAATCGAAGCTCCTTACTGCTTTCGACGCGTTGCGCCTTTCCATCTACAAAGTCGTACGCAAGGCCTATTCCAGTGGCCGCGATTCCTACACACTGACCGCCGCCGATTTCCGCCAGGATGGATTCAGATGCTGATCCGCTACGGCTATGAGATCACGCTGAACTTCCAACAACCGACCGCGTTGGTATGCCTGCTGTCGGTCCACGAGGATCGCGCGGCCGATATCCGGGTTCCTGAAACGATATTCACCGCCCCCGATGTGCCGACATCGACCTATCGCGATCTCTTCGGCAACCGATGCCGGCGGCTTGTCGCGCCGGCGGGCGACCTGACGATATGGGGCGATGCCACAATCGAGGACGACGGCAAACCGGACAAAGTGCTGCCAGCCGCCCAGGAGCTCCCAGTGCCGGAGTTGCCGGACGATTGCCTCACCTACCTCATGGGCAGCCGCTATTGCGAAACCGACCGTCTCAGTCAGAGCGCTTGGGACATGTTCGGCACGGTCGCGCCCGGTTGGGGTCGTGTGCAAGCGATCTGCGATTTCGTCCACCACCATATCCGCTTCGACTACATGCAAGCCCGGTCGACGCGGACGGCCTTCGAAGTCTTTCATGAGCGCATTGGTGTCTGCCGCGACTTCGCACATCTTGCGGTCACGCTTTGCCGCTGTCTCAACATTCCCGCGCGCTATATCAACGGTCATCTCGGCGACATCGGCGTCCCGGTCTTCGACCCGATGGATTTCAGTGCCTGGTTCGAGGTCTTCCTGGACGATGGATGGCACACGTTCGATCCGCGCAACAATACGCCGCGTGTCGGCAGGATCGTGGTTGCGCGCGGCCGTGACGCGGCCGATGTCCCCCTCATCAACTCGTTCGGGCCACACGTCCTCAAGTCGTTCCGGGTGTGGACTTATGAGGTGCCGGCCTTGCAATAGCCCGCTGGGAACATTGCCAGTCGCGATCAAAACGCAGGAGCGGTTCACGGCATGAAGGACAGCCTCTCACAGCTTCCCAGGGAACCCGCAGATCGGCTTACTAAGCCATTCATGCGATTCCTCCGCATTGAGGCTACGGCGGGCCTTATCCTGCTGCTCAGCACGCTCTTGGCGCTGGGCCTCGCAAACACAGCTTGGTCGTCGTCGTTCCTCGCCTTATGGGAGATGTCCGCGGGCGTCAGAGTTGGCGACATCGAGACCTATCGTTCTCTGAAGCACTGGATCAACGACGGGCTGATGACGCTCTTTTTCTTCGTCATCGCCCTTGAGCTAAAGCGCGAGCTGGTGCTGGGGGAGCTACGCAATCCGCGAATAGCCGCTCTACCCATCGCCGCCGCTCTCGGGGGAATGGCTGTGCCGGCCGGACTGTTTTCGCTGCTTGTCGGCGGCGGGCCGGGTGCGAGCGGCTGGGGCACTGTGATGTCCACGGATACGGCCTTCGTCATCGGGTGCCTTGCGGTGCTCGGTTCGCGCGTGCCAGGGAGCTTGCGGCTGTTCCTGCTCTCACTTGCGATCTTCGATGACGTCGGCGCCATCCTGATCGTGGCGATCGGCTATGGCGAAGCCTTGAATTGGGTCGCACTCGGAACCGCCGGTCTCGGCCTTGCCGTCGTAGCTGGAATCGCGCGTCTGGGCATCCGCAGCATTCCGGTCTATTTCGCGATAGGTGGCGGCATCTGGCTGGCATTCGACGCATCGGGCGTCCACGCGACGCTCGCCGGAGTGATTCTTGGCTTAATGACGCCGGCGCGGAGGTGGGTAAGCGACACCCGCCTCCATGCGATACTCGACCGGGTGATCGCTCATCCGCCCGGCGACCATTGGAGCCGCGACACCGCGGCACGCAGCGACCTCCATCGGGCAGACGTCGCGACCCGCGAGGCACTGTCGCCGATCGAGCGCCTCGAGATTGCTCTCCATCCCTGGGTCGCATTCGTGATCATGCCGTTTTTTGCCCTCTCAAACGCGGGCGTTCCGATAGGAGACGCAAACTTCGACATTCCCCTCACGATCGCAATCTTTGCCGCCTTCGTGGTTGGCAAGCCTGTTGGCATTGTGCTCTTCAGTTTCCTCGCTGTGAAACTGCGCTTTGGAACTCGTCCAGACGAGCTATCGTGGAGTCTGTTGGCAGCCGGAAGCCTGCTGGCCGGGATCGGCTTCACCATGGCTCTGTTCATTGCCGACCTTGCTTTCGAGCCCGAGCTTCTGAACTCCGTCAAGCTCGGCGTTCTCGGCGCTTCCGTCATCTCGGCAGCCCTGGGTCTCCTGGCATTGACCTTGCTGACGTCTCCTGGCAGACGGTAGTCCCAGTTCGCTCCGTCGGCGGGCCCCTTGCCGATCTGCGTTCCGGCCGGCCCCACGGCCGTTATGGTCAGGACCCCCACGCCGCAGCAGGATGCCGATCCGCGTTCTATTGTCTGGATCGGCGATTGCCTGCCCTCAACTCGCGATAGACGCGGCGGCATAGTAGCAGCCCGTCTTCGCGATGTTCGAACAGCCACTGCCCCTCGATCGCGGGAGCATGAGGGCAGTTCATTCGGCTAAACCTCACAGAGTCCGGATTACCTGATTGAAAAGCGTAGTAATATTCCGATTGTGACGTGCTGGTCTGCGCGCCACCTTCCGAACCAGGCTCGGGATCCTTCCTCCTTGCGTGGATCGTCGCCAACCTGACGCAAGAGCTGGGTGGAGTAATGGTTCAAGCTTTGGAGTGACCGTTGTGCATGCGACTGTTGCTCCGTTGCGGAACCAGCGATTTGGTGAAGGCTGCAACTGGTGGGCGCCGGAATCGTGGAGGAAGGTATGTCCAGGGAAACAGAAGAGAACATCGACGAACGGCAAGAGATTGCCGACCGTGCGAGCCGCTATTTGGGAAGGCCGGCCGCGTTGCTTACGGATCGGGAACGCGCGGTTTTTCGACGCCATCTCGCCCGACGCGCAATAACGCGGGACCCGAATCGCTCTTTTGACGAAAAGCTGACGTCCGGGCAACGTTTGGCAGACAAAGTGGCCGAGTTCGGTGGCTCGTGGACCTTCATCATGACTTTCGCGCTAGTACTCGCGCTGTGGGTCGGAGCGAATGTACTTGCAACTACCCGCGCCTTCGATCCTTATCCCTTCATCTTTCTCAATCTCATTCTATCGATGCTGGCAGCCGTTCAAGCACCCGTGATCATGATGAGCCAGAACAGGCACTCAATCAAAGATAGGGTCGATGCGACACACGACTATGAGGTTAACCTGAAGGCGGAAATTGAGATCATGGCGCTGCATGACAAGGTGGATCAGATGCGCGACATTGAACTGAAATCCCTGATTGACAAGCAGCAGCAACAAATCGAGCTGCTGGCAGGACTTCTCATCAATCGCAGCAAATAGGTCGTTGGCGCATGTCACTCAGATAGTCATTCGGACAAATGACAATTCCCTTGGCTACCTTGGGTCGAACAGGTGGACCGCAATCAGCAAGGCCCATGGTTTGAGACATTCGCTAGCCTGCAAAGAACGAACTCACAAGCGCTTCACGGCCCGTCACTTGTCCATGGTCATGGCGAGAAAATGGGAAGCTATCCCGGTGGCTTCTCCTCCGCGCCCCAATTAAGGGCACCGGGTTCCCACCAATCCATCGGTGCCGTACTCCGCATGAATTCAATCTTGCTTCCCGGCGTCGGAAAGCTGAAAATTCGGCGCTCTCGGTCTTATCGTATTTCTATTGGGCGGACACGGCGGCATTGGCGCCTCGGCGTCGTGGCGATCGATCTGCTCATTCTGGTCCCGACGGGCAGACTTTAGGCTGACGCCACGGTGAACCTGAAATCGGAATTGAAACGACGCTTGCACTAAACGGGCGGCCAAAACCACAGGATCAGTGGCACGCCGATTAAGACCACAATGAGCGAGAGCGGCAGCCCCAACTTCCAATAGTCGCCGAAGCGATAGCCGCCGGGGCCCAGCACCAGGGTGTTGCACTGGTGTCCAACAGGCGTGAGAAAGTCACAAGCCGCCCCCACCGCGACTGCCATCAGAAATGCATCCGGATTGTAGCCAAGGCACTGAGCAAGGGTGACCGCGATCGGGGCGACTACGAGAACGGTGGCTGCATTGTTCAGAAACGGGGTTGCTGCCATTGCGACCACCATGATCATTGCAAGGGCCCCATAGGGGGGCAAGGTGGTAGCAAGTTGAGCAAGGCCTCCGGCGATAAGGTCGGCACCACCGGTCGCACGGATCGACTCGCTGACAGGAATGAGAGCGCCCAGCATTATCAGGATGGGCCAATCGACAGCCTCGTAAGCTTCCCGAAGCGAAAGTGAGCCGAGCAGTACCGTCAGCACAGCAGCCGTAAAGAAGGCCGTGGCGACGGGCAACAGGCCGAATGCCGTTAGCACCATGGCACCAGCCAGGACCACCACCGGAATCAGACCTTTTCGGGGATTCCCCAAGCGGATTTCGCGCCCGGCCAACGGAAGAAGACCGAGTTCCATCAACCTGTTCGGGAGAAGCACGAGATCGCCCTTCAAAACGAGAACGTCGCCTGATCTTAACACGATGTCGCGCAATCGATCAGTGAAGCGCTCGCTGCTTCGGCTTACTGCGAGCAGATTGATGTTGAAGCGATCATGCAGCGCCAAACGCTTGGCGGTTTGCCCGATCAAGACTGATTTCGGGCCGATCACCGCCTCAATTCCTGCAATTTCCTCGTCGGTTCCCTTCGCTTCCGTGGGGCGGTCGTGCCCCTCCAGTTCCAGACGTGCACGACTGATGCCTCGCTCGAGCGCCTGAGGGTCTCCCTCCAACAGAACGATATCCCCTTGGCGGAGTTCGACGTCCGGCAGTGGAGTCACGCGCTCGACCCGATTGCGAATGAGGCCAGTGACAAGGACCTCCTCGTCCAACAAGATCGACAGGTGGCTGATCGACTTGCCGATGACGGACGAAGTGGCAGTAACACGCGCCTCTGTCATGTAGTCCTTGATGTTCAGCGCCTTCTCCATTGTCGCGACCGCCTTGCGTTCCTTGGGAAGCAGCCGGTAGCCAAACGCCAGAAAGACTGCTCCCGCTGCGGCAAGCCCTATGCCGACGGGGGTGAAATCGAACATGTTGAATGGGCGGCCCGTCAGTTCCTCGCGCATTCGGGAGACGACGATGTTCGGCGATGTGCCGACGAGGGTCATGAGCCCGCCAAGCAAGGAACCAAACGCCATCGGCATGAGAAAAGACGAGGGGGAAGCTTTCGACCGGCGCGCCATCTGGAATGCGACTGGGATCATCATCGCCAGTGCGCCGATGTTCTTAATGAAGATGGAGAGAACCGAGACAGTCGTCACGAGAATGACAACCTGACCCTGCACAGAGGTCACGCTGGGCGCCACCCGATGGAGCAATGCCTCTAAGACGCCACTGCGCTCAATCGCGGCGCTGACGACAAGCGCGCTGGCTACAATGATGACAATATCGTCCCCGAAGCCGGAGAACGCTGCCTTGTGCGGCACGATACCGGTGAAAACTGCGGCAAGCAGCGCGAGAACTGCAATGAGGTCGTAGCGGAGCCGTCCCCATATGAAAGCGACCATCAGGCTGATCAGAATGGCGAATGCGAACGCCTGAGCCTGTGTCATGGATAAAGTCCCGACCTACTCTTCCCAATGCCAGGTCCATTTTACTCGCCTGGAAGAGCTAATGTCGGGATAACTTACCAGCCTCATTCAACAGCGCGGCACCTCGAAAGTCCGTCCAGGATGTTTTCCAGCTTCGTAGAGCGGATGCACGTATAGACGACTACAGGATGCTTCCGAACAGGACCGAATAGACAATCACAGCAATCGCCAGCGTAAACGCAAGCGATACGGACAGGCGCGTGAAATCGTAGGTACTGAAGCGGGCGGGGATGAAGTTTTTCATTGTGATCTCCTATTTTCCGTTCTGGTTGGTCTACCTATTACGCGGCGTCTGCTGCGCTTCAGGATAGTGAGCGACGGCAGCTCGTGCTGACCTTGCCGAGGATGTCCGCTGGAACTTGGATATCGGTCATAATGGTTGCTACCAGTTCGTCGCGCTTCGCACGATTGTCGTAGCCTTTAAGTGCTGCGAGGTCCGTGCTGCTGGCAGTTGCCATTCGCCCTGCCGCACTTGAACAGATGCCCGCAAGCGCAGCCACTCTGGCCTCGTCGGACGCCTGAGTGCTGGCAGTCGTGGTGGTAATCCATCCTGCATTGAAGCCGATGATCGGCGCGGCGATAAGCCCGACAACTAAACCAATCGCGTAGGGCGTTGTCCGTTCAAGAATTTGATCGAGTGTCATGATTGCATTCCCTCTAATCAGGTGATTATCGGGATCGTTGCAGGCCCGCGCTCCGACCAGGAGCCAATGGTAACCCAGATTTTTTACAGTGCGCTTTAAAAGAATTAATGTAAACAACCAATTAAAATCCTCATTCAAGAATATATTTCAACTAATTATCGTGCGTGATCTTGGGCCGAAAACGACAAATTTCGATTTTATCAGCGCTACTATATTTATAAATTCCGAACATTTTTTTCGCTAAAACAGATTTTCAATCAATAAACATAGTAAAGCCGTTTTCAAGGCATACAGATTTATGATGGTTTTGAGGCCAGCTTGGCTTTTTGCTTCATCAGAGGCAGTAGGCCCGCCAAACTCACCAATCTCGATTCCGCATGTTCAGGTGCGGGGGCCGTCGTTACGAGCGTCGTCCGATGAGGCTGTAGCGACGGTAGCTGTTCGCGCTGCTATTGGCGGCAAACGGCCGATCCTGGCTGAATCTCGCCGACGTATGCCACAGAAAAGGAGGGCAGCATGTTTGCCCGGACGAAACATCGAACAGTCCATTTCGACCAACCATTCTGGATGCCAAAGCTCGGTGAGATAGTGGCTCCTGGCGACTACCAAGTCGATGAGGACGAGGAGTTGATCGAAGGCATCTCGTGGCTCGCCTATCGCCGTGTGGCGACCTTTATCACGATACCAGCCACGGCCGCGAACAAGTACCGAATGCGTCTGGTAGCGATTGATCCCGAGGAACTTGAACGCCTCATAGCCGTCGATCGCCACGAAGCCGCAATCTCGCCGTCACCCTAACCGTGACCGCAACGTTAATGCGTCAGCATTGATTCCCGATCGGTCTGTTGGCGCGCCTTAAAGATCGCGCAAATATTTCACCCCGTCCGGCGGAAACGATCACATCATCGCCAAACTCCCCTTCACGGACAACTCGCCTCGGTATCGCATCCGCAATGATGAACTCGGCCAAGAGCGGGTGAGCAACGAAGATAATCTGCGGCCGATTGAACGGGGCATGACGCCCGATAACTGAGCAGCGTCGCCAGTCGTGGCACAGGCGACCGCCGCAAGGAGGGCCGCAGATGAAAAGCAAACACGAAGAACACGCGCTCGTCATCAGCGCATGGGAATCCGAAGGGGGCGCGCCGAACAGATCCGGACAGCTCGATCAGTATGGTCGCCGTTTCGACGGAGACGGAACCTATTCGATCTATCACGTCTTCACGGGAGAGACCGCAGAAATAGGCCCTTGGAAGATGGAGGGGCTCAGCCCTAAAAATGCGGTGCGGGCGCTGCGTATTCTCAATACCCCCAAGCTGGCCGGCGATCGCCTCCACCTGTGAACAAACACCCGTAGCGCTTTTTTTGACGGGAGGCCCCGCGGTACGGCGCGTCCTTAACATACCGTCGGCTGAAGCCCAATTATGTCGGAGATCGCTACTCCATGCTGCAGAGCCCGCTACGGAGCTGATACGGCCGTTTGCACTCCCAGGCGTTAGCGGAAGAATCGATATGTGCATTCTCAGGAATACTTGATCTCTGAACCCGGCGACCGCAACGGCTGATTTTGGCGTCTGGTGCGAATTTAGGTTGGAGGGCGTATGCCTGCAATCGCTACTGGGCCTTGGTTCCTTGCTTCAGGCGAATGCTGACGGGTCTACCCTCCGCCTGCTGGACCTCGAACTTGTTTGTTTTTCGGATGAGGTCGCTGAGCTTTCGAAACCCGAAGGTACGCGGATCAAAGTCTGGTGCCAAGTTGAGCAGTTGCTTGCCAACGGTACCGAGGTTTACCCACCCTTCCTCGGTTTCTTCTTGGGCAAGAATTTTTTTTATCAACGGCACGGCGGCGCTCACCGGTTGCAAAGACTTTGCGGCTGATCCGGCATTCTGTTCGTCTTTCACCGCGCCTGGGAGCAGGTTCTCAGTGTAGATGAATCGGCGGCAGGCCTGCCGGAAGCTCTCCGGAGTCTTTTGTTCGCCAAAGCCAAAAACGTCGATGCCCTGCTCGCGAATACGGGCGGCCAGACGCGTGAAATCGCTGTCGGACGAAACGAGGCAGAAGCCATCAAAACGACCACTATGCAGCAGATCCATGGCGTCGATCACGAGCGTGATATCTGAAGCGTTCTTGCCGGTCGTGTAGGCGAATTGCTGCTGCGGAATGATCGCGTGTTTCGCAAGCACATCCGCCCATGCCTTGGAACGCGTGCCCGAGAAATCGCCGTAAATGCGGCGGACGCTGGCCTCCCCGATCTTTGCCACCTCTTCGAACAACCCGTCGGCGATCTTTGCCGAGGTGTTGTCGGCGTCGATAAGGACCGCAAGGCGTGGTGATCGAGGCTCAGACGGCATGCTTTGCTCCTCTCGTCCAATCGTCTAAGCTTAGCAGCCGCTTCGCCATCGCACTATCCGGCTTTCCAGCCAGCACTCTTGTTCGCCCGCATCAGTGCCATCAGCATTGGGCCGAGCGAGAATTCCCCTCGCCGCGCCGCTGCGCGTGACGTGCCGCCCGTCACCCAGCCGCCCCAGCTGAATCCGATGATCATTGTGGCGACCGCCGTGGCGACGCAGGCCCATACAAGAAACTCTTGGATTGCTGGTAGCTCTCGAAACGCTGGGCGATCGAGACGGTTCTGTTTGGGCTCCGCCGCCCAGCCGTGCTGACCGAACGATCCAGGCACTGTTCTCAGTATCCCATCCCACCCATGCCGCCGTTACCGGCCGGCCGGGCGGATTCTCTTGAGGGAATGTCGGCGATCATCGCTTCGGCAGTGATCAGAAGTGCCGCGATTGAGCCGGCGTCCTGCAAAGCGGTCCGCACGACCTTCGCCGGGTCGACGATGCCCGCTTTGATCATATCGACATAGGTCTCCGTCTGCGCGTCAAAGCCCTGATCGTGATCCCTGCTGTCGGTGAGTTTTCCCACGACGATCGAGCCTTCGACACCGGCGTTCTCGGCGATCTGCCGGATCGGGGTTTCAAGCGCCCTGAGCACGATCGAGATGCCCGCTGTGACGTCCGCATTCGCTCCCGTCAGTCCGACCAGGACCGACCTGGCGCGCAACAGGGCAACACCACCGCCAGGAACAATGCCTTCCTCAGCCGCGGCGCGCGTGGCGTTTAGGGCATCGTCGATGCGGTCCTTCTTTTCCTTGACCTCGATTTCGGTCGCGCCGCCGACGCGGATTACCGCGACGCCGCCGGCGATCTTCGCCAGGCGTTCCTGCAGTTTTTCTTTGTCATAGTCGGAGGTCGTCTCCTCGATCTGTGCCTTGATCTGCTGGATGCGCGCCTGGATGGTCGCTTTATCGCCGGAGCCGTCGATGATCGTGGTGGTGTCCTTCTCGATCAGCACGCGCTTGGCGCGGCCGAGCATGTCGAGCGTAACGTTCTCGAGTTTGATGCCGAGATCCTCGGAGATCATCTGGCCGGCCGTGAGGACGGCAATGTCTTCCAGTATGGCCCTGCGGCGGTCGCCGAAGCCCGGCGCCTTGACGGCAGCGACCTTCAGGCCACCGCGCAGCTTGTTTACGACCAGCGTCGCCAGAACCTCGCCCTCGACATCCTCGGAGAGGATCAGCAACGGTTTGCCGCTCTGCACGATCGCCTCGAGTATCGGCAGCACCGCTTGCAAATTGCCAAGCTTCTTTTCGTGGATGAGGATGTAGGGGTCCTCCAACTCCACGCGCATCTTCTCGGCATTGGTGACGAAATAGGGCGAGAGATAACCGCGGTCGAACTGCATGCCCTCGACAACGTCGAGTTCGGTCTCGGCAGTCTTGGCTTCCTCGACGGTGATGGCGCCTTCATTGCCGACCTTGTCCATCGCCTTGGCGATCATCTCGCCGACTGTCGCGTCGCCATTGGCGGCGATGGTGCCGACTTGCGCAATCTCGCCCGAGGACTTGACCTTCCTGGCCCGCGCTTGGATTTCCTTGACGACAGCAGCGACACCAAGGTCGATGCCACGCTTGAGATCCATGGGGTTCATGCCGGCGGCGACGAGCTTGACACCTTCGCGCAGGATGGAGGCAGCGAGCACAGTCGCCGTCGTGGTGCCGTCACCGGCGAGGTCGTTGGTCTTAGAGGCCACCTCGCGCACCATCTGCGCGCCCATGTTCTCGAACTTGTCGGCCAGCTCGATTTCCTTGGCAACGGCGACGCCGTCCTTGGTGATGCGCGGCGCGCCATAGGCCTTCTCGATGACAACATTGCGGCCCTTGGGACCCAGCGTCACCTTGACGGCGTTGTTGAGCAACTCGACACCGCGCAGCATGCGATCGCGCGCATCCGTGGAGAATTTGATTTCCTTGGCAGACATTATGTTCGTCCAGTTCGGTCGTGAGGTTGTGGGGTCGGAAATCGACCGTCAGGCAGCTTTGTTGGCCGCGACGGTCTTTTCGACGATGCCCATGATGTCGGCCTCGTTCATGATCAAATCCTCGCCGTCGATCTTGACATCGGTGCCGGACCATTTGCCGAACAGGATCGTATCACCGGCCTTAACGTGGAGCGGAATCAGCTTGCCGCCTTCATTACGCGTGCCTAGATCAACGGCGATCACCTCGCCTTTCTGCGGCTTTTCCTGGGCAATGTCGGTAATGATGATCCCGACCTTGGATTTGAGATCGCCTTCCGAGCGCCGGATGACGACGCGGTCATGGAGTGGACGGAATTTCATGGAGATTCTTTCTGCGGTCGGCGCATAGGGCGACTGCAATCCTTACATAGCACGATTGGCACTCGATTGATAGGAGTGTCAAGAAATATTATTTTACACAAGGAATAATATTGTAAAATATAAGACGATAATCCTGGCCAAGACGGCGCGGGGTAATTCTGGGAGTTATGCGGATATTACTTTACACACAACACATTT
Source organism: Ensifer sp. Root278 (assembly GCF_001429285.1). Classification (GTDB taxonomy): domain Bacteria; phylum Pseudomonadota; class Alphaproteobacteria; order Rhizobiales; family Rhizobiaceae; genus Ensifer. Next base: position 193,451 of record NZ_LMJJ01000002.1, on the reverse strand, counting down.
TTATTTGTCTAACTAAAACTTTTTTAATATCTCTTCGTAAAAAACCTTGACTACGCCTTTGAGTGGACCCCAATCGACTCGTGGAGGTGGGAAAGCCGAGGCACGAAAAGGCTCCACCCACGGCCGAGAAAAACTGGTCTTGCCGGTGCCACTCGGGCCATAGAAAAGGATGATACGCTTCTGGAGATCGAAGGGCTCATCATGCTTGGCATAGTTCTCGCCAAGGGCTATGAACGCTGTCGCCTCATCACTCATCAAGCAGGCATGAGGCTCGATCTGCGTTCCAGCGGCGCGCGCCGCTGCGCGTAGCGAAAGACCAGTCACCACCGCAGCACGGGCGTCACCGGCCGGAGTGCCGGGTGTGACGTCATCTGGTCGCTGCACCATCACCATGACCGGTGTCTTCTGCGTATTTGGCAGACCTTTTCGGCCCCGTCCAGGCGGTGGATCGTCCGGATTTATTCTTGCTCGCCCACCGAGATGAAAATGATCGATCTCCACCGTGCCATCGAGCATGTGCTCGCGCGCCGCCATGAGACGCAGCGCGTGTCCCATCCGCCAGGCCGTGGGTTGGCTCACCCCCAGAGCCTCGGCCAGGCGCACCGAGGACAAACCCTTATCCGACTGCAGCATAAGCCACATGCCCTTCAGCCAGACACTCAAAGGAAGCTTTGTGGAATGCAGAGGCGTGTGTGTCGTCACCGTGAACTGGAACCGGCAATCGCCGTTGGAGCATTGATAGAGACCCGGACGCGCACGCCGCTTGCCAGCATCGCGCCCGGCTATCGCAATCGAGCGTTTGTAACCACAGGCAGGGCAAACTCTCCCACCCGGCCACACCATGCTTTCCAGCAACCTCCGACACTGCTCCTCATCGCGAAAGGCCACGATCATATCTTCCGCGGTCCGAATGTTGGTAAGCGCTGCAAGCATCGTTTCCGACATTCTCATCTCCTTCGGACCATGCCCGAAGAATCACATGACAACCCTTGGATAACAAGGATATTGCTGTCTTTCGTTGATAAAGGCCGTGTATTGACTGGAATGGGGTTTCGGTTGCAGCCGGCGGCGGTGAGCAAAAGCTCGCGAGCTTCTCGGTTCACCGATCACGTCCCAGCGCGGGTCGTCGCGATCAGCATGTCGACACAGCGAAACCAGCTCCCTGGAGCTGACACCAAACCACCAATGCTGCCCACGGTTCGCTCTCGATTGAAACCCAACACATCCGAAGCTTACTTCGGCGAAAAAACCTATCTCTCAAAGGCGTATAGCGCCCGTAATTATGGTATGTTCCTGTGTGGTGACGGCCGTCTTTGTGTGGATCAGCCCCTAGGGCCGAGAGACCGGGGCCCCCTTCGGAAGCAGCATCGATGCCTGAACTTCGTCCACCGCTGGCAGCCCGGCCTTCCTGATGTCGGCGACCATTCTCGCCCGATCAGCGGGCTGGAAGTTGCGCGATTTCAGTTCAGCCACGATGTTCGGAATGAAATCGGGGCGCATCTCGTCCAATTGCTTGGCCTCCCGGCGGGCGTCGTCCATCATGTTCGCGTTCACGTAAATGACTGCTGCAACCGCGTGATAGAGCGGAAACGTCTGCAGATCCGCCTGGCGGATTTCGATCACTGCAGTTCGGTTGTCACGCAACATATAGGCGGCGAGCGCACGTGTCCCGTGATAGTAGCCACCGCCGCTGGGGTTGAGCTCGATTGCGCGATCCAGTAAAGCTGCCCCACGCTCCCATTGCCCACTTTGGGCAACGCGAGTCCCGAACTCGCCCAGAAGCTCGGTATCGTTAGGGTTGGTCTCCAACGCTTGTTCGCCGACTTTGAACGCCTCCGGAACCTGCTGGTTGAAAAACAGCGCAGTCATTAAAGCCTGCAGGGCACGGGTGTTGCCCGCATCCAGTTGAACTGCGCGCCGAGCGGCGCCTAGGCTGCGCTCGACCGGCGTCGGCGTGCCGGACCTTGTGTTGAACCGAAAACGTTCCTCGTCGAGATAGATGATCGAGAGCATGGCCCAGCCCGTAGCGAAGGTTGGGTAGCGTTCGATGGCGTTCTCGAGGCAACTCCGCACGTTCGCATGCTGCTTCACCGTCAACTCGGCGCGATAGGCGTAGAAACCAAGCGTGCAGGTGTATAGGCCAACATCGTCAGGGGGAGGGTTGACGGCATCCGCTTGGGCCATGATTCCATATGGCTGAGCGACCGTGGTCGCAACCTTGTTGGCAACGTCGGATTGAATACTGAACAGATCGCGGCTGTGAATGTCGTCGTCGTAGGTCTCGGACCAGAGAATCTTGTCTGTCTCGGTATCAACCAGACGTGCTGTCACGCGCACCCGCTGGCCTGCAACACGCACGCCCCCGGCGAGTAGGAACCGCGCACCAAGCTCGCCGCGCACCTGAGAGGCGGCCACTCCCGGCAACAGCGATTTGGACGTCTCACGCCCGAACACGTGGATTTCCTTGAAGCGAGGGAGGACTGTCAGCAATTCCTCGGTCAGGCCAGCCGAGTAAAGCTCCGCTTGTGGCCCATCGCCAAGATCGGTGAACGGGGCGACGAGCAGCGTCGGACCTCCCTCGGAGAGGAGGGCGTTCGACCGGCCGGGCAACAGGAGAGAGGACAAGGCGAAAGCGGCAATGCTAATGCCGAGCATTGCGCCAGCCCCGATCCCTACTGCCGTCATACGGCGCAACTGGACGCGAAAGCCGCGCACTGCAAGTGTCTTGGCTTCCTCCGCAGAACTAGCTTCGAATGCGCCGTTCCACTCGAAAGACGGCGCGTATCCACCTTTGGGGATGTCGATCCTTATCGGATCACACTGGCCCGCGACCAAGTAATAGCGCTCCAGCATGCGACGGAGGCGTCCCGCCTCGATCCGGACAACGGGATCGTCCTGCGTGAACCCTTCGCTCCGCTTGAACACCTCGACCGCAATGGAGTAGCCCTTGAGCCGCCCCGCACGACCCGCGAGAGCTTCTTCCGTGACATAGGTCAGGAACGCGGCACTACGACCAACATGCGGGAATTCGGGGCTGGTAATGATGCGGTCGAGTTGAGCGCGGATGTCATCCGGGCTCGGAGCAGGGCGAGATGGGGGCGACGCAGCCTCGTCCCAGGCTGACAATTCGTTCTGCATGGCTTGCACCTCAGCCACTTTACTACAGATTATATTCACTTTCGAATGCAACCTACTGCTGAAACTGGTCTTCGTCCAGAGAGGCCCGTGAACATACTGGCTGCGTCCAGTTCTCCTGATCCGAAGCAACGTGCTCCTGTCGAAATGGCCGGCACACGATCTACCGAAACTACGTCCTGCCGGATTGTAGGTTACTGTTAGATACCTTGCACTTTCGACTTCGCAGTTCACAGGTTGATGGGAAACCTTCCATCTCCAAGTCAAACCTTAATCGAGGGCGAGACATGCGCAGGTCCAACCGGGTCATATTGTTGCTTTCCTCAACCATCCTCGCAGTTGCTGTGGTTGAGGCATCTGCCCAGGAACGCCACGCCTACTTCAGCCAGAAACGCGCCGACGCTATCAATGAGGCGCTCTCGACCACTTTTGCGGTTTCCCCCGACCGCCTTTTTTCAGTGGGTGCCGGAGAGGAATGGCCGATCGATCCGGATCATCCGGGGTCGGCCGACAACCGGCGCGTCCAGTTGATCAACCTGGGACTTTTGAAGTAGCGGGCTCGTGGCCCAACCGGAGGACGAACATTGCCTAGGATCTCACATATCTGCATGGCCGCTTTCGCGGCGGCCTTCGTTTCCACGTCGCCGGCCCTCGGGCAGGACGCCATCTCGGCTCCCGCCCAGAAGACGATCGGGGCGACGAAATCTAAAATGGTGCCGTCGCTGGCTGTCCTCAATTCCGCAGGCGCAAAGCTTGAGAACGGCAAGCTGACGATGAGCGGTATTTCCGCGGTTTCAATCGTCTTCGCCGACCGCCCGGTGCGCTCTGCAGGTCATGTCCTGACCTCCGAATTCATCAATCAATGGGGCGAGGGAGGGGACAGCTTCGCCAAGGACCCGCCCAATGCGACGATATCGGTCTTGAGTGCCAAGGGAGATTCCGTTGCCGATGCGGTGGTCGTCCTGAAGACGCCGAAACTCGAAGGCGCAAACCTGACCTTTGAGGTCGCGGTCCTCGAAGGCGATCTCGCCGGAGCAGATGGCCCCGCGTCGCTATTCATCGACTGGTTTGCGGCACGCGGTCCTTATGGCGGCGTTGCGGTTGGAGGCGCTGGTTTTCGTGCTCCTGTCTGGCGTGGCGCCTACTATGCGCACCCGGCCTATGGGGGAGCCGTCGCAGCGGGGGCCGTGCTGGGAGCGGCTGCTGTGGCGTCCGAATATCACCCGTACTATCGCCCGCCGACATGCGGGTACTACCCCTATCCGCCCTGCTACTGAACTCTCAGGGGGAGGGACGCAAAACTAGGCAAACATCGGCGGGCGCTGGCCGCAGATCCTGACAGCCGATGGAGACCCAGCCATGCCGTTGACGTTGCTGTTCAGAGTAACAGCATTCGGGAAGCAGTTTAGCCCTCGCTCCACACCCGGCGCTCACTGCGATGGTGACGTACAATGTGCTGGCCCAGCCTTCTGGCGATCCTCTTCGTCAAAGGCGGCCTGGTCGGCGAACTGCTGCTGCGCGCGGTCGTATTACACGCGGTGTTGGGACTGTTGCTCGTCCAGACGTAGTTGTCTTCGAACGATCGAGTTCTGTGATGGTCGCCACTACCCTGATCAGCGACACCCCTGCAGACTGCCGCGCCTACGGATGGCAAACATCAAGGATGCAACGAGTGGAAGTCATCTCTACGCCAAAGCCCGTTCTGGAAATATTCGTCGGCACCTTGTTTTTGATCGTCGTCATCTTCGTGCACGGCGCCGGGATCCGGTCTATCAGTCGGCAGTTCAACGAATCTTGGGTGCACGTAACCAGCGCCACGCCGCATTGGCGGCTCAACATCATGCTGGCGGCGACAATCGCCGCTCTAGCGCTCCTGCATTTTGCAGAGACACTGATATGGGCGGTTCCCCTCTATGTGAAGGAGATCATCCCTTCGATGCGGGACAGCTACTACTACGTCCTGGAGAGCTACACCACGCTCGGCGAGGGCAGCGTCACTCTTCCAGACAGATGGCGGCTGCTCGGCCCGATTATAGCAATGTCCGGCCTGTTCACCTTTGGTTGGACGGGGAGCGTGCTGGTCAGCATCATGACCGACTTCGGGAGGTTCGACCGACTGCAGGCAAGGCAGGAGCGTACAGACGAGGACAAGGCGGAGTCATGAGGCCGACGCCCTCGAAATTCCGCCTGCGGTCACATGTTGGAAATGGCATTCATCTCGTGGAATGTCCACGGTTCAAACTGAAAGGGGAACAGCGCGACGACCACGCCGCGAAAAATATGGACGGCGTCGATGAGCATTGCGACGCTCCAGTAGATGCCTCCTCATTCCCTGTCATCACGCGGGACATGGTGAAATATGCCAAGCCCGATCCAGACCTGTTTCTCGCGGCGGCGAGATGGTTGGGCGGAATTGATCAGAGCAAGGGCCGGAGAGGCTGCGGAATTGAAATAGGTGCCTGCGATGCCAAGGGTCGTATCAGTCTTTCCCAATGTTCGCGAAGTAGAATTTCGATCCCTGCTCCCTGCCATAATGCGGGTTGATGTCGCTCCGCCTAGATCTAGCGGCCCGGTCGCTGGCGCGGAAGAACTGGCCGTCGGAGTACCGGGTTTGATCTGTCGTAGCCGATGCCAACCGACCTGCCACCTGACGAATAATAGCAACCGCGCCAAGGACGAAAATTATGCCGACGGACACCAGATTGAACGAACCGCGTGCTGAACGGAGACGTAAAGACTCCCGGCTCGAAAAATTGCTCTTCCGCCTCGAGGCCCAGCGCATCTGCCTCGAATGGGCCTTCCGAGAAATAGCCGGCCGGCCGGGCATTGTGTTCGAGATGGGCCTGGGTCACGGTCGCACCTACGACCACCTGCGCATCCACCTCCCGGAGCGCGAGATCTATGTGCTGGATCGCGAGATCGACTGTTTCGCCGACTGCACGCCGCCACAGAATTATTTGCTGCTCGGCGACATCGAGGACACGCTTGCTTCCGGAGCCACCCGCTTTGGCGGACAGGTCATCCTGGCACATGCGGATATGGGTTCGTATGTCGAAGCGAACAATATTGCGACAAGCGCCAAANTGAGGACACGCTTGCTTCCGGAGCCACCCGCTTTGGCGGACAGGTCATCCTGGCACATGCGGATATGGGTTCGTATGTCGAAGCGAACAATATTGCGACAAGCGCCAAGCTGAGCCGATGCCTCCCGGCGGTCCTTTCGCCACATGCCATCATCCTGTCCGATTTGCCGCTCGAACTTGCGGGGACCCGTTCGCTACCGCGTCCACCGGGCGCGCCCAAAGACACGTATTTTCTCTACGTCAATGGGCCGCCGTGATCCGCCGGCCGCAACGGATTAAGCCACAACTCTCCCACGCGATGTTCTCGATCATGGACGTCTTCCCGACATTCGCGAAGCTCGCGGGCGGCAACGTGCCGGACGACCGGCCGTCGGACGGGATCGATCAGCGCAACCTGCTGCTCGGCGACAATGACGCGGACGTCGCGAACATTTGCTGACATTGGTCGGCTCTGATCTGATCGCCGTCCGCAGGAAGCAATTCCGGGCCTATTTCGTCAAAGTGGCACCCAGCCGCAACGGTCCTCCCGGCGCAACTCTGCTGGGCGGAGCGGGAAGCGGCGCCGCGCCGATGAACGGCCATCCCCAACGCTTACGCCTCACCGTCCTGCTTCCTTGACCACCCGCCTTCCCTTACAATCCCTTCTGGACACATTGGAGTTCTGCCATGAGCGAAGACGCCTTCAACATGTCAATCCGCAAGTTCCTGAAGGAAGTCGGCATCACCTCGCAGCGCAAGATCGAGGAGACGGTGCGCGAAGGGCAGGCCGGCGGCCAAAAGCTGAAGGTCCGCATGACGCTGACGGCGGAAGGTACCGACCTCAGCCACGAGGTGACTGGCGAGATCGAACTTCCATAAGAAACATCAAGCCTTCAGAAACCACCATCCGCGCGCGAATGCGGCCTTAGGCCAGCCGACACTAACTCGCTCTTGATGCGACTTGAACCGCCGTTCAGCGCAGCGGTTAAGCAAGGAGCTCCCTCCCAAAAGACATGCCGCCGGTCATGCCTCTCGCTGGCATCGTGATAGGTGTCGCCTACGGATGGGCAACCGTGCCGCCAGAAGACATCATTTCCGCATCCTTCCCCATATGCGGATCGGGCGCTCGGACAACGTGCGTCGTGGATGGTGATACATTCTGGCTTGACGGCATCAAGTACCGCATCGCAGACATCGACACGCCCGAGATCGGCGAGCCGCGTTGCGCGGGGGAGAAGGAGCTCGGCGAGCAAGCGAAGAACCGCCTGCAATCTCTTTTGAATGCCGGTGCCTTCTGCCTGAAAGCGGGTCTGCGCGACGAGGACAAGTACGGCCGAAAACTGCGCGAAGTCTACCGCGGCGGGCAGTCGCTTGGCGCCCAGCTGGTCGACGAAGGGCTGGCGCACCGTTGGGTAGGCTTTAAGCAGTCGTGGTGCGGATGAAGTGTAATCGAAGCGCGGCAACAAAGGGCAGGCACACGCGGCCACATGGCCAAGCCGTCGACCGCTCCTGCTGGTTTGCCTCGTGCCATTTAACGACCAGTATGGTGTGGTGGGCCCGGCAGGACTCGAACCTGCAACCAGTCGGTTATAAGCAGACGGCTCTAACCATTGAGCTGCAGGCCCCACCAGTCCGACAAGAATTGGCTCACTTAAGCGCCAGCAATACTGTCGTTCCCAATGCTTCAGATGCTCTTCGACCCCGATTGACTACATGCACGGGCAGGATCATTCTTGATCTTTTCGTCACGGTCCTTGGGGCTGCTTCGATGAAGTGACAGCGACAGTTCCGTTGTGTGCCTGTCAAACGCTCGGTTCGGCCTGGAAGCATAGTTGGTGGGGCTGGCTTTCATGCATTACATTCGTGCCGCTGTCGTGCTCTTGCTCCTTTTTCTAAGCTCTCACGCGTGGGCCGAAAAGCGTGTCGCGCTGGTCATTGGGAACTCGGCCTATCAACACGCGCCACAACTCGCAAACCCGCAGAATGATGCCAGCGACATGGCGTCGAAATTGACAGGACTGGGCTTCGTGGTGGTGACCGGCCGGGACCTCGAGCTGACGGGCATGCGGCGGGCGATCCGAGATTTCGTGGGCAAGGTCGAAGGCGCAGACGTAGCGCTTTTTTTCTATGCCGGTCACGGGCTTCAGGTAAACGGCGGCAACTACATCATCCCGATCGACGCGCAGCTTAAATCAAACAATGATCTGGATTTTGAGGCGCTGCCGATCGAGCTCGTGCTTTCCGCGATGGAGCGCAATGCCAGGGTCAATCTGGTGTTCCTCGACGCTTGCCGCGACAATCCGCTCGCCGCCACGTTGGCCCGGTCTCTCGGAACGCGATCTATGGTGGTCGGGAGAGGTTTGGCGAAACTCGACACTGGGGTGGGATCCCTCATTGCGTTCGCTACACAGCCTGGAAATGTTGCCCTTGACGGCGTTGGGCGGAACTCCCCGTTCACGACGGCTTTACTGGAACACCTCGGCACTCCCGGGCAGAGCATCACGGATGACCTGATTGCGGTGCGTCGCGCCGTGTTGCAGGTCACCGAGGGCAAGCAGATTCCCTGGGACAGCTCCTCGCTGACAGGCCCGGTTGTTCTCAATCCGTCGAAAGTTCCCGAGGTGGCAACAAGCCCGGCGGTCACATCGGACACGGACAGAAGCGTGGAGCTCGCGTATTGGAATTCCATCAAGGATGCGACCCAAAAGAACTTTTTCGAAGCGTACCTTCAGCAATACCCAAGCGGCGCCTTCGTCACGCTTGCGAAGTTGAAGATCGCAGCGATCGAAGCGCGCGAAACGGAAGGGCAGACAGCCGGATTGGGACAGACTGACCGCAACCGTGCCGCCCTACCTCAAGTCACGGGCATACCACCTGAACTTGCGACAATCGAGCAAACCACATCAGGCTCACCGGAAGCAGGTGCTGCGACCGGCCAAATGGATGCCGGCGAACTCAGGCTGGCCACCCAACGGGAACTGGTGCGTGTTGGATGCCTGGAGCAGGTCGACGGCAAATGGGGTAACGGCAGTCGGAAGGCGCTGCAAGCCTATGCAGAACGGAGCGGGCTCAAGCTTGCATCGCTCACACCGACCGAGGAGCTTTTGAACGGTCTGAAAGCGGCGGGTGGTCGTGTCTGCCCGCTTGTCTGTGGCAGCGGAATGGAGGTCCGCGACAACCGTTGCGTGGCAGCGGGCTTAAGTGTGTTCGATGGCATGTGGAAGATAACAAGGCATGCAACGACGGACTGCGGCGATTGGCGCGAACTCTCGACGTCCGTTCTCGTAAGAAACGGTGCAGTTTCGTCCGCCTCTGGTTTCTCGGGAAAAATCGCCAGCAACGGATCTGTCAGTATTAGCCACACATTCGTTCATAAGGGCAGGAAAGGCGGCAACATTCTCACCGGGATGATAAAGGGGGACAAAGGCAAGGGCAGGTTTAAGGGAACCGGGGCGGGCAGCGGCTGCTCAGGAACTATCACCATGAGCAGGATGTGAGCTGAACCTTTTGACTGACCCTGGGGCTTCCATGACGGGCATCCGTCGACCCGGTAAGACAATGGCCGACCGTTGTTGTCGTCAACATTGCCGCCGGCACCGCACTACAAGATATCCGGGCGACGGGGGCAGCCACGTCTTTCCAACCCGCCCCCGAGCGTGCGTGCTGTTACGCAGGAGCGCATTCCAGTAAGAAGGTGCGGCCCGGAAACAGCACAATCTTTGCGAACTTCCGGCATCACGAAAGTCGGGACCAGGCGCGACATAAATTTCGGAGAGTGTCTCCCGTATCGCCCATCTATCAGGTTCTTGTTATCTGAGCAGACGGATTGCCCCCGGATTGTTGATGGTGTTGTCGGCAAGCGTCGCCTTGCAATCCAGCTTGAAGCTGCTGTTGCCGATCATGGTGATCTCCTGCGCGACGATGCGCACGCATTCGCCGCTCGCAGAGCCGCTGCCGGCATACTGGATCTCTTTCGATGCCGGCATGTAGATGATGCCCGCAAGCGATGAGGCGCTGTTGCCGTTGATCGTCGCCGTCGCCGTATTGTTCCTGGCGGCCACGATCGAGAAACCCGCCCAGTCGCCCGTAAGCGAAGGTGTCACCTTGAAGGTCGAACCGCCGTGAATGTCGAGTTGGGCGCCATTCATCAAGAAGAAGGTGACGCCCTCAGCGGTGATCACCGACTGGCTGGCGAACTTGAGCGGGTTGCCATCGATGATGTAGGAACCCGGCCGCAAAAGAACCTTGCCCTTGATTTCCAGGCCACCATAGGTACCGGGCTTCAGTTCGACGGTATAGCCGGCGGGCGGGTTGTTCGGCGTCTTGCTCGTACCGTTGCAGTCGCCATTGCCGCTACCGCCGCCGACGAAGTTCTGGCCGCATCCCGCGAGGCTCACCCAGCTCCCTGTCGTCGGCATTTTCTTCGACAGGAACGGGTCTCGGATCGGGGCTACCTCTTCCACCGCCTTGGGACAGGCAAGCGTGAGATGGGCAAGCGTCGCCGAGACCTTGCCGGCCGTATAAAGACACTCGGTCTTGAGCGTGGCCGAACCGCTGAGATAAATCGACTGCGGATCGGTCGAATTCGAGGTGATGGTACAGCCGGACGTATCGACCGTGGCGCTGCCGCTAACCTCGAAAGCTCGGGTTGCGGTCGAACTCAGTGCCAGCATGCAGGCTTCGCGCCCCGGCATGCGGGCGGCGACGCTGACGCGATCAATCGTATAGGGTCGAAGACCGAAGAAAAGCGGCGGGTATTTGTGCTGATAGGTCGCTGTCGCCGTCGTCTCTACACCGAGGGAGCCGAACGCAAGGTTGACTGCGTTGGAGGCCACAGGCGCCGAACTCTCCGAACCGAGCTCGTCGACGATTTCAGGCGTGCCGAAATTGGCGAAGAAGGTCTTGTTCGCCAGGTCCTTCGCCGTGGCTTCATCACCGTCGTCGCCATGGACCTTCAGCGCGGAAATGGCGGCCGCATCGAGTCCGTCCTGCATCTTGGCGGCCTCGAGATTGATCCGGGCGAGATTGATGGCGATGGAAGCGCCGGTAAGCAGCGGTATAAGCGCCAGAGCTGTCATGACGGCGAAATTGCCGTTTTCGTCCTTCAGGAAGCGAACAAACCCGGTCTTCAGATTGCTCAGCATCTTCCCCGATCCCTTCATTTCTACATTAGGGATAGATAATATTGTCCGAGCTAAGAAGTCGTTAAAGGCGAACAGATGTAGTGCAGGTTCAATCACTCCGCGAAAAGCATTGGTCGCTTGTCCACGCAAATGGGCCGCGAATTCCATGGACGCTGGTTGCTTTTCAACGTCAGTCAATGAGGAACCCTAAAATTATGGGGACAAAGATAGTCAGAGACCAGAACGAAGGCGCAACCATGCCGAGTTACGGTGACGGCCGCCACAACATAAAGTCGAGCAAATCTGGAAGGAATACTGACGAAGCCACGTGACCTTGAACGGCCGCTTGCCGCGCCAACGCTGTCAAGAAACAAGCTGCGCAACGTCATCGGGTTCATGTGCCGAGTTTGTTTCCGGTTGTGCGTCCAGGATCGCATAATGTATCGACTGGAATGCCAGCCCTGCGAGGAAGCGAATGGCCGGAAATGAGTCTGTGGCCATCTGCGTCCAATGGGGCGCTACGCCGAAAGACGAGCCTCAGCGAAGTGCGCCGCGGCTTCTTCCAATGCCTCCTCGGCCCACTGATTGAGACTCTTTCCCGAAAGTTCTGCAGCCAGGGCAGCTCGGCGGTGCACTTCAGGAGCAACACGAAACATCATCTTGCCTGAATAGGGCCTCTGAGGCTCTTTGCCGATGCTCTTGCAGGCCTCGAGGTAATCATCGACAGCCTCATGGAACGCCTTCTTCAGTTCACCAACGCTGTCCCCGTGAAACCCGACTACGTCAGAAATGCCTGCAATCTTACCGAAGAACAGTTCGTCCTCCGCGTCGAATTCTATGCGAGCGTGATAACCATTGTAAGTCATAGTGTTCATGGTTCTACTCCAATTTGCGTCAGGAACTCGCGAGCATCGCGAACCTGATAACGCTTTGCCTCCTTGTCGGGATGAGGACGATGGAAGCTCGCGATTATGCCGTCCTTTTCGAACTTAACGCGAGAGCCGTTTCCTTCGATGACGTTCGCGCCGGCAGCCACAAGCAGGTTTTCTATAGCGGCCCACTCAATGGTTCCCGAGACCGGATCTCTGAATACCGCCGCGAGGGTCTTTTTCTGCTTGCTGTTCATGCTAGCAAATATAGTGGTGCTTGCTATTTCTGCAAGCGTTATTTCCGATGCTGATGCGACCTGACCCCGCGGCGCATTGGTCCGCGTGTTGGGGCCTTCGTGTCCGCAGTTCGATGGGTTCGACCTCTACCTGCGCACCCGTTACGCTGCTAAGGTCCGTGCGTTCGTCGCTTTCCTGGTAGAAAAGAGGCGACAGGCAAATACCCAGCGTGCTGAAAGCGGCCCAATGTGAGAACGCTTCAGGCCATGCTCGCGCCCCGAGTTAATCCGCAATCGGGACGTACATGCCGGTCTTGATATCCTTCAAGACGACATTGGTGTGAATGCGCTTGATCTGAGGGTTTTCGGACATCAGGTTGGCCGTAATCTCGTCGTACTGGCCTACGTCGCGCGCAGTGATTATGGCGATAAGGTCGACTGCGCCGGTCACATAATAGACCTGCTGAATGTGCTCTTGCTTCGCCAACCACACTCGAAATTTTGATAGGGCGTCGTAGTTTTCGCGTTCGATTTCCATTCCGGCAATGAACGTCATTGGGTTCCCGACCACCTTGCGATCGACGATCGCAATCTCTGCGGTAATGATGCCGGTGTCGCGCATCCGCTTCAGGCGACGCTGCACGGCGGAGGCCGAAAGGCCGACGATGTCGCCGATTGCTTCGGCTTTCATCTGACAATCGACTTGAATGATGCTCAAGATCTTGCGGTCAAAGTCGTCGATCAAATCCATGGTGTCATCTCTGCTCAAGTGCCTGGCGGACATTATGCACGGGGGCGTGCGACGAAGGTGCCGATTTCTGCCGGCTTTGAGGCCTTCTCCTTTGTCGCTCGGTTTGCGTGGATTCTGCGCATTTGTCACTGCTGCGTTGCATTGCGGCCTATTGTTTGGCCGTTTCGCAATCTTCCTTCTGCCGGTCCCGGTCGTCATGCTCTCCCCCATCGCCCATGATGAGGAACCGACATGGTACAGTACAACATAGTTCTTATTGGATTCGGCGGGGTCAATCGCGCCCTTGCCCAGCTTGTGGCCGAGCGAAACGACCTCTGGCAGTCGGAGCTCGGTTTTCGACTGAACATCGTTGCGGTTACAGACCTCAACCTCGGTTCGGTCATTTCGCAAAACGGCATCGATCCGCGCATGCTCGTCGAAACAAAATTCGAAAAGGGGGGCTTTGCCCGCCTTTCCGGCGGATCGGCCGAGGCTGACAATGAGAAGGTCATCCGGCAGGCCCCCGCCGGAATCGTCGCTGAAGCCACCTTCACCAATCCTCAAAATGGCGAACCGGCCGTTTCCCACTGCCGCTGGGCGCTCGAGAGCGGCAAACATGTCGTGACCACTAATAAAGGCCCGGTCGCGCTCGCCGCTCGCGAGCTTGTGGCCCTTGCCCGCCGCAACAACGTTCACTTTGAATACGAAGGGGCGGTGATGAGCGGCACGCCCGTCATCCGCCTAGCCAAGAATACGCTTTCCGGCGCCGGACTGAGCGCTTTTCAAGGCGTTCTGAACGGTACGTCGAACTTCGTCCTCGGTCGCATGGAGGCCGGGCTCGGCTTCGCGCAGGCAGTGCAAGAGGCGCAGGCGCTCGGATACGCCGAGGCAGACCCGACCGCAGATGTCGAAGGATACGACGTCCGACTAAAGGTGGTCATCTTGGCAAATGAACTGCTGGGCGCCGCGCTCAAGCCTTCCGACGTCTCGTGCCGGGGGATTTCATCGCTCACCGCGGCCGACATCCAGGCTGCAGCCAAGGACGGATGCCGCTGGAAACTGATCGGCTCGGCGGCTCGCCGAAAGGATGGGGAAATCGAGGCGTCCGTGGCACCGCGCCGACTGGACCTCGACCATCCGCTCTGCGCGGTGAACGGCGCCACCAACGCCGTTTCCTTCACTACGGACCTCCTCGGCGCCGTGACGGTTACCGGACCGGGCGCTGGCCGCGTCGAAACCGCCTATGCCCTCCTCTCCGACATCATTGCCATCCACCGCGGGTCACGCGGCAGCCTGGCGAAGGAGGCCGCTTGATGGTCAGCCCGAAGCTTCAGATCGCATCGAGTGCGGAGGAGATCACCGTTCTCAATCCTTTTGACGGCGCGATTGTCGGAACCGTTGTGGCCAGCAGCCCGGACGATGTCGGTTCGCTCCTGGCCCGCGCGAGACGCGGGGCCGCGCAAGCGCGGGCGCTGCCCCGGCACCACCGCGCCGCCATTCTGGAAAAGGCGGCACGGCTCATTGAGGGGCGGCGTGAGGATTTCGCACGCACTATCGTTTGCGAAGCCGGCAAAACCATCGTTCAGGCGCGCAAGGAGACGTTGCGCTGCGTGAACACGTTGAAGCTCTCTGCAGAAGAGGCGAGGCGAAACGCCGGCGAGATCGTTCCTTTCGACGCCTATGCCGGTTCTGAGGCGCGCCAGGGATGGTTCACGCGCGAACCGCTCGGTGTCATCGCAGCCATCACACCCTACAATGATCCGCTGAACTTGGTCGCCCACAAGCTTGGTCCGGCTATCGCCGGTGGCAATGCCGTCGTGTTGAAGCCCTCGGAGCTGACACCGTTTTCGGCGCTCAAGCTGGTCGATGCGCTGGCTGAAGCAGGCTTGCCGGCCGGGATCGTCACTGTTGCCATTGGCGGTGCGGATCTCGGGCGCGCCATCGTGTCGGCAAGGGAGGTGCGGATGGTTTCCTTTACCGGCGGTTTTGCGACCGGCGAGGCGATCACTCGCTCCGCCGGACTGAAGAAGCTCGCAATGGATCTCGGTGGCAACGCTCCGGTCATCGTCATGGCAGACAGCACGCTCGACAAGGCGGTGGAGGGCTGCATCTCGGGCGCTTTCTGGGCGGCCGGCCAGAACTGTATCGGCACGCAACGCATCCTCGTACAGACCGCCTGTTATGATCGTTTCCGCGAGGCCTTCGTAGTGGGTGTGGCCGGGCTTCGCTGCGGGGACCCGGACCGTGAGGAGACGGATGTCGGCCCAATGATTTCGGCGGCTGCGGCCGAACGGGCGGAAGCGGCGGTCCAGCATGCGCTCGATGCTGGCGCGACGCTCCTGTGCGGCCACCGGCGCGAGGGTGCGCTTTACCATCCGACGGTGCTTGAAGCCGTGGCGCACGACAACCCCCTTTGGCGGGAAGAGGCATTCGCACCGGTGGTGATACTCGAGCGCTTTGATACGCTGGCGGAGGCAATCAGCATGGCGAATGAACCAGACTATAGCCTGCACGCCGGCATCTTTACCAGCAGCCTGGCAGATGCACTAGAGGCCGCCGCCGGCATCGAGGCCGGCGGCGTCATGATCAACGATTCCTCGGACTATCGCTTCGACGCCATGCCGTTTGGCGGCTTCAAGCATGGCAGCATGGGGCGCGAAGGCGTGCGCTTCGCATACGAAGACATGACTCAGCCGAAGGTGATCTGCATCAATCGGAATTGATGCGGAGAAAACGCTAGCCATCGCCAAAATCTGCGGAAATGCGCTTCATACACAGCTAACTGCGCGGCAAAGCCGCGCGCGCGATCGCTAAACTGCACCGCAACAAGCCACGAAAAGTGGGGGAACGCATGAAAACGGACATCTCCTGCGCGCTGCGCGTCGACGACGTATACAAGAGCTATGGCACGCACGAGGTGCTCAAGGGCATCTCGCTTGCTGCAAGGAAGGGCGATGTTATTTCCCTGATCGGCTCGTCTGGATCCGGCAAGAGCACGTTCCTGCGCTGCATAAACTTTCTTGAGATCCCCGATCGGGGCCGCTTCGTTATCAACGGCGAAGAGGTTCTCATGAAGACGGGATCGGACGGTCGCGCCCATCCCGCCAACCGGCGTCAGGTGGAGCGTCTACGCACCGGCCTCGGCATGGTTTTCCAGAGCTTCAATCTCTGGGCGCACATGACAGTGCTGGAAAATGTCATCGAAGCGCCCGTTCATGTCCTCGGCATGGGGCGCAAGGAGGCAGTCGAGAAGGCTGAAGCACTCCTGCAGAAGGTCGGCCTCTACGAGAAGCGCAATGTCTATCCGGCTTTCATGTCGGGTGGCCAGCAGCAACGCGCCTCGATTGCAAGGGCGCTGTGTGTCGATCCGTCGGTGATGCTGTTTGACGAGCCGACATCCGCGCTCGATCCGGAACTCGTCGGCGAAGTGCTGAAGGTCATTCGCGGCCTCGCCGAAGAAGGCCGGACGATGCTGCTCGTAACCCACGAGATGAAGTTTGCCCGAGACGTCTCCAGCCACGTGATGTTTCTGCACCAGGGCCGCGTCGAGGAAGAGGGCCGACCGGAACAGATTTTCGGCGCTCCGGCCAGCGCCCGATGCCGCGAGTTCACAAGCTCGTCCCGCCACTGAACGTGCGCGACCGCCAATCATAAGAGAGAAAGGGAACCTACATGAAGACCGCATCCTTCCTTGTCGCCGGCACGATCCTTATCGCCTCTGCCGGCAGCGCAGCCGCCGACGTGCGATTTGGCATCATGAACGAAGCTTACCCGCCGTTCTTTACAAAGGACGCGACCGGCAAATGGGTGGGCTGGGAAATCGAACTGATGGATGCCGTCTGCGCCGAAATGAAGGAAACGTGCTCGGTCGTGGACATGTCGTGGGACGGACTGATCCCCGGTCTTCAGTCGCGAAAGTTCGACGTCATCTGGTCGTCCATGTCGATTACCGATGAACGCAGCAAGACGATCGCCTTCACCAACAAGTATTATAATACACCGAGCAAATTGATCGGCGCGCAGGACGGCAGGGGCGGCACCAGCGTCGACGACATCGCCGGCAAGACCGTCGGCATCCAGGTGTCCACGATCCAGACGGAATACTACAAGAAGCACTATGCGAGCGTGGCGTCCGAGAAGACCTATGCCACGCTCGACGAGGCGTTCCAGGATCTCGCTGTCGGTCGTGTGGACTACGTCTTCGGCGATTCCATTCCGCTGATGACCTTCCTGCAGTCGGACTTCGGCAAGGATTGCTGCGAGGACAAGGGCAACGTGAAGGACGATCCGCAGGTCCTTGGGCAGGGTATTGGTGGTGGCTTGCGAAAGGACGATGCCGAGCTGCTCGCGAAGCTGAACGCTGCAATCGCCGCCGTTCGAGCCAACGGTACATATGCCGCAATCTCCAAGAAGTATTTCGACTTCGATCCCTACGGCGAATGATTGAAGCGGAGGGGCGTCGACGTGGCGCCCCTTCAGCTCACTCCGGACAATACTCCCTCAAAAAGAACAGTGTGCGAGCCGCAGCGACTCGGACGCCGAGGAACCATTTCCTATGCCGACAAGTCCATCCATTCTGGAACTGCTTTCTCCCTATCCGCCAGGATGGGGCGGGGTGCTGCTTCAAGGCGCGGCCTCGACTATCCTGATTTCGCTTGGCGCGTACCTGCTCGGCATCGTGATCGGGTTTGTGGGTGCGGCAGGAAAACTCAAGGGCAGCCGCCCGGTGTCCGCCGTGCTTGATTTCTATACGACGGCCGTTCGTGCCATTCCGGAACTGATCCTCATCATTGGCCTCTACTACGCCGGAACCGACGGCATCAACAGACTGCTATCCTCATTCGCTTTGCCGCCGATCGAGATCAACGGCTTCTTCGCCGCCGTTGTCGTGCTCGGGATCGTTCAGGGCGCGTATATGACCGAGGTATTGCGCGGCGCGATCCTCGCTGTGCCGACCGGCCAGATCGAAGCTGCCAATGCCTTCGGCATGCGACCTTGGCTGCGGTTCCGCAGGATAGTTCTGCCGGCGTTGATGCCGAACGCTCTACCGGGACTGGCCAATCTATGGATGTCGGTCACCAAAGATAGCGCCCTGATCGCCGTGGTCGGTTATCAGGAGCTGGCGCTTGCCACGCGCCTGGCCGCAGGCAACACCAAACATTACTTCCTGTTCTTCTTCGCCGCAGCCTTGATCTACCTGACAATCACGCTCGTCTCCAACGTCATGTTCAGCAGTCTGGAAAGCTATTTCCGGCGCGGTCAGCCAAAAGCAGCCTGAAGGGACGGACTATGGATTTCTCATGGGTTTCCAACTACTGGCCGCTGATCGTAGCCGGCGCCACACAGACCGTGTTGCTGCTCGTGATCTCCGTCGGCTTCGGCTTCGTCTTGGCTATCGGCCTTGCGCTCGCGCAGGTGAGCGGTCCGCACTGGCTGCGCTGGGTAGCCAAAAGCTACTGCACGTGTTTACGAGGCACGCCACTGCTCATTCAATTGTGGCTGCTCTACTACGGTATCGGGTCGCTGCTCCCGATGATCCCGGGGCTGCGCTCGAGCTTCCTTTGGCCGATCGTGCGCGAGGGGTTCTTCTTCGCGGCGGTGAGCTTCACGCTGAACTATGCAGCTTACGAGGCTGAGGTGCTGCGTGGTGCGCTGCTCGCAGTCCCGAAGGGCGAGCTGGAAGCCGGACAGGCCTTTGGCATGGGCCGATGGACATTGTTGCGACGCATATGGCTGCCGAGGGCGATCCGTATCGCGCTCCCAACAATCACTGGTGAGGTGGTTCTGCAACTCAAGGCGACGCCGCTCGCCTTCACCGTCACGGTGATGGATCTCTACGCCGTCGCCTACAAGATCAGGCAGGACACGCTCCTGGTCTACGAGCCGCTTGTCGTCGTCACGCTCTTCTACGTCTGCCTCACCATCCTCATCACGCGCGCCTTTCGGGTCGTCGAGATGCAGGTGCCGATACGGCGTTGAAGCTCGGAGCGCACTCCAAATCCGATGTTCAAAGGATCGATGGCGCCGCCCGTAAGGCCATTTCCTGGAAACCTCCGGGACCCAAATCGCAGGAGGACGCGATGACTATCTCGAAACTTTCAGACCTGCCAACGCACGGGCCCAGCATGAGGGCGCCTGGCGCAAGGGCAGATCTCAGCCGCGACACGCTGGCGCTGAGCGCCGGGCTTGTCATCGATCCGTCGACCAAGGCGATCGCCCCAAACATCTCCATGTCTGTCAACAACCTGCTTGAACCGGGCAACGGAGCCTTTTCCGCAGATGGCGTCGATGATCTGACGGCTCTGCCATTTCTTTACGCGCGCTGGACCAACCCGACGGTTCGCCAGCTTGAAAACCGGCTCGCCGCTTTGGAAGGGGCCGACGACGCGGTTGCGACGGCAACGGGCGTGGCAGCCATCGGCGCCACGTTTCTCAGTTTCCTGAAAAAGGGTGACCACTTGATCCTCAGCGACGTCTGCTATGCAGGCGCCAACGAACTTGCACGGCGCATCCTGCCGGATTACGGCATCGAGGTCACGCCGGTGAACATGGCACGTCCTCAAGATGTGGCGGCCGCCTTCCGCCCCAACACGAAGCTCGTCCATTGCGAAAGTCCGTGCAATCCGATCCTGCGCCTGACCGATCTCGGGGCTATTGCCGCACTCGCCAGAAAGCATGGCGCACTGATGTCGGTCGATTCAACGCTTGCGACCCCCGTCGCCACGCAGCCGCTGCTGCTGGGGGTTGACCTGGTCATCCATTCTCTCACGAAATTCATCAACGGCCATGGCGATGCCCTGGGGGGCGTTGTCTGCGGCCGTAAGGAACTGGTGGAGAAAATTCGCTCGCGCGCCGGCGTTTACCTTGGCGCATCGATGCCTGCGATGAACGCCTGGCTCATTTTGCGCGGCATCGACACACTGTTTCCCCGCATTCGGACGATCTCCGAGTCCGCTTCAAAGATCGCGGCCTTTCTCCAAGACCATCCTTCGGTCGTGGCCGTGACTTATCCGGGGCTTGCCTCCCATCCGCAACATGAGCTGGCGAAGCGCCAGATGGACGTGTTCGGCGGCATCGTGACCTTTCAAGTGAAGGATCCGGGGAGGATGGCCCAGCAACTCGCCGGGCGCCTCAAGATTGCCCACTATGCCTTTTCGCTCGGCCACCAGCGCTCGATCGTCGTGCTGCTCGAAACGGATGAAATGATGAAGTCCACCTACCAGCTTACCGGTGAACAGCTCGAGGACTATTGCCGCTTTGCTGGCGACGGCGTGTTCCGCCTGTCGGTCGGTCTCGAAGCGACAGACGACCTAATCGATGACCTTGATCAGGCCATTTCCGAGTGAGGCAGGGCTGACCATGACAAAAATGCGCATCGAAACCGATCATCTTGGCCGACGGGAACTGCCGGCTGATGCCATGATCGGCATCCATACGCGCCGAGCAACGGAGAACTTCGACGTTTCCGGCATCCGGCTCCAGGATTTCCCCGAGTTCATCCGCTCGCTGGCGATGGTCAAGAAGGCCGCTGCGGCGACCAATCGGGAGCTGGGTCTTATCGATCCTGCGATCGCGCAGGCCATCGATCGGGCGTGCGACAGGCTGATCACCGGGGAAATCCTTGCGCCGCATTTTCCCATCGACATGATCCAGGGCGGGGCGGGGACCTCGACTAACATGAACGTCAACGAGGTCATCGCCAATCTGGCGCTTGAGGCGCTGGGGCGGCCGGTCGGCAGCTACGAGGTGGTCAATCCGAACGATCACGTGAACCTGAGCCAATCGACCAACGACGTCTACCCGACCGCCATCCGGCTGACCGTGTTGCGGGAAGGCGAAGTGCTGGTCGCGGCGTTGCAGGCCTTGGTCACTGCCTTGCGGTCGAAGGGCGACACCTTCGCAGGCATCGTCAAGGTGGGCAGGACGCAGCTTCAGGATGCTGTCCCGATGCTCCTCGGCCAGGAGTTCGAAGCTTTTGCCGAGACGCTGGAGGAGGACGTCGCGCATTTTCTGGGCACGGCTGAATTGATGCGCGAGGTCAATCTCGGTGGCACGGCGATTGGCACCGGCGTCAACGCGCCGCCTGGGTTCTCGGCGGCGATCTGCGCGCACCTTTCCATGATGTCCGGGATTGCGGTGAGGCCAGCGCGAAATCTGGTCGAGGCGACATCCGACACGGGCGCGTTCGTGACGCTTTCGGGGGCGCTGAAGCGCACAGCGGTGAAGCTCTCCAAGATCTGCAATGACCTTCGCCTGCTGTCGAGCGGTCCGCGCGCCGGTTTCGGTGAGATTCGGCTCCCGGCCCTCCAGGCCGGCTCCTCAATCATGCCGGGCAAGGTCAATCCGGTGATCCCCGAAATGGTAAACCAGATTGGTTTTCAGGTGATCGGCAACGACCTGACGGTCACACTTGCTGCCAGCGCCGGCCAGCTTCAGCTTAACGCAATGGAACCGGTCATCGTGCTCAACATCCTGCAGTCGCTGCGGCTTTTGGTGAGAGGCCTTGACGCGCTTCGTACCCGGTGCATCGACGGGATAGAGGCGGATGCCAAACGTTGTCAGGCGCTTTACGACGGGTCCCTCGTCCTTGCTGCCGCTCTCAATCCCTTCGTCGGATACGCAAAGGCCACTGCCTTTGCCGGCCGGGCGCTCGCAGAAGGCATCCCGCTGCGCGAGGCGGTCGAACGCGACAGCGGGCTGAGTGCTGCCCAGATCGACGCGATTTTCGGCGCTGGTGTCGTCAAAAGCTGAAGGGACGGACAATGGCTGTTTTTACAGATCTATCGGAGGCCGAATGCAATCAGATCGCGATGGCCTATCGCCTTGGGCGCCTGACCTCGGTGATCGGTATTGCCGATGGCGACGCGGAGACCACCTTCCTTTTCCGTTCCGAGCGCGGTGAGTTCATCATTACCCTGTTCGAGAGCTTCGCCGACCCGTTTGATCTTGAGCGCGCGTTCCGTACGATGGAGACGCTTGCTGCCGCTGGCGTTCCCTGTCCCGCGACCTTCCGCACGGATGCGGGTGCGGCAACGATCACCGTGTCGGGCAAGCTCGTCGCGGTTGTTGGTTTTGTGCCCGGGGCGCGGCCAAGTGAGATCACCACCGGCAAGTGCCACGCACTGGGTATCTGCGTCGCGCGGATACACCAGGCGCTGAGGCGCGCAGTGGAGGCAGTGTCGGACGAGTTGCCAAGTGGAGCTGTTCACGGCGCTATCAATCGCGACAACGTGTTCTTTCTCGACGGAGAGGTGAGTGGTGTCATCAATTTCCGACTGCGGCGCGACGACGTTCTGATCACCGAACTCGCCCAGGTGCTGCTGCATTGGACCGCGAAGGCAAACGGTGCGCTCGACAGGACGCTCGCCGGCGCGCTACTGACCGGCTACACAGAGGTTCGTAGCCTCAGCGAGCTAGAGCAACAGGCCTTGCCGGGCTTCACCATGGCGGCCGCGGCGACCTCGTTTGCGCAGTGTGGCAGGTTTGCCGAACTCGAAGACGCCGCGCAATGCGCCTTCCGGTCTGCGAAGGTCGTTGTCGAGGAGATGCGGTCATGAAGCGCATCCTCGATCGGGCGGACGAGCGCATTCTCGCCGAGTTGACCCGCAACGCCCGGATCCCCCACGCGGAGTTGGCCGAGAAGGTGAACCTTTCGCGCAATGCCGTGCGCCAAAGGATCGAGCGACTGGAGCGAGATAGCCTCATCCTGGGGTACACGATCGTCGCAGGCGAGGGAAAGCCGCGCACCGCGGGGGTCACCGCACTGATGTTTGTCTACCGTCATGACCGCATGCGCGGTGGTGAGGTTATCCAGGCACTCAAGCGCTTGCCGGAGGTCGTCTCCTGCGACGTCATCAGCGGCGAGTTCGACCTCGTTGTTCGGGTCGAGGCGAGTGCGACGGACCGCATCCGTGAAATCTGGCAGGAAGTGTCCGTCCTGCCCGGTGTTCGGGACACGCTGACGGCATTCGCATTGTCCTCGATGATCAAGCGCTGACCGGGATGGGAAGGAAATCCATGAAATCCGTAAGAATCCTCGACGGCGGCATGAGCCGCGAGCTTGTCCGCCTCGGTGCGCACCTCAGGCAACCGGAGTGGTCTGCACTCGCGCTGATTGAGAGCCCGGCGATCGTTCGGCGCGTGCATGAGGAGTTTATTGCCGCAGGCGCCGACATCATCACCACCAACAGTTACGCGCTGGTACCGTTCCACATTGGCGAGGAGCGGTTCCGCTTAGAGGGCCGCAGGCTGATGTCCCTTGCCGGACGTCTGGCGCGTGAGGCGGCCGACGCGAGTGTGGACCGAAGAGTGCTCGTTGCCGGATCGTTGCCGCCGATTTTTGGCTCCTACGAGCCGCAGCGCTTCATGCCGGACCGCGTGCACGACTACCTCGGCGCGCTGGTTGAGGAACTCTCGCCGTCGGTGGATGTCTGGCTCGGGGAAACACTCAGCTTGGTGACTGAAGCCGAAGCGGTGCGGATCGCGGTGGCCGGCACCAGCAGACCGCTCTGGATATCATTCACGCTCGATGACGAACCGGGTGCCGAGCGCAGGCCGGCAGCGCTACGCTCCGGCGAAAGCGTGGAGGAGGCCGCGCGCTGGATCGCCGGATCTGGTGCGGCAGCACTGCTCTTCAATTGCAGCCGTCCTGAAGTCATGCGGCGCGCCGTCGAAGAGGCGGCCTCCGTTTTTGCGCAGGAACGGTGCACCATCGAGATCGGTGTTTATGCCAATGCGCTCGCCACTGAGGAGCAAGGCGCAGCAAACGAGACACTTCATGCGGTTCGCAACGACTTGTCTGTCGACGGCTACTCCAGCTTCGCCTGTGAATGGGCAGAGAGCGGCGCGACGATCATCGGTGGCTGCTGCGGTGTCGGGGCATCGCACATCCGTTGCGTCTCTGCCCGGTTCAAGGTGGGTGAAAGATAGCCTTCCTTTTCGGAGTGCATGGATCGCCGGTTCGATTCCCCTCAAGGCGACAGATTCGTGGTTGGCCTCCGAGGCTCTCGGTCACTTTGTCCGCATCGAAATCTGGGCAGCGTCCTGAAGTGTACGCTCTAATCTCAGTACGGCAGATAATGCGTCGTGAGGAACCGCGCTAGGATAATTGCTTGCATGGTGCGTTTTCAGAGGTTCTCGCGCGTGTACATCTCGAAAGGGACAATTTTCGTGTAGCTCGCTTTCGCGCCCTCCGACGCGACGGCAGCGATCATGCCTTTGATCGCCTCGTTGGCGAGACGTTCCAGGGGGTGGGCAATCGACAGCGTCAGAGCACCATCGAGTAGGGCGCTCTTGACGTTGTCCATGAGTTCGTAGCCGACGACAACCAGAGTGCCGGCCCGTCCGGTCGTACGAAGGGCGGCAAGCACTCCGCTGATGCCGCCGCCCGCCACGTAGAGGCCGGCAAGATCGGGATGTTGGTCCAACAATCGTTCAGTCATTTCCTGCGCAACCGCGGAGGATTCGAAGGTCGACAGCGGCTCAAGCAGCAGGAATTGGGGAGCGTGTTCCCTAAAATACGAGCGGAAGCCGGTTTCGTTCATCTCCTGATTCCGGTAGCGCGGATTGCCCATCAGCAGGCCAATCTTGCCGGGCTTCTTGCAGATGTGGTCGAAGGTCCAGGCCGCAGTGCGGCCGACTTTCCAGTTGTCGAGGCCGATGTAATGGATCTGACCAGTTGCCGCGAGCTGCGAGATCAATGCAAAGACCGGTATCCCTCGGCCCTGGATTTCTTCAAGCGCTTGAGTGACGACAGGATGCACCGCGGTGGTGATGCAGAGCGCGTCGCATTCGCTGGCGAGTGTCAAGGCACGCTCCGCGGTGTTCTGCGGCGCCAGGTCTTCGAGATGCTCGATCCTCAATTCGACCTCGACCGCCTCGACTGCAGCTGCGGCTTGCGACAAGGCGAGTGCCACGAGTTGGTAAAAGGGACGATGCGGCTGAAGAAGGATCACGCCAAAACGGTACTTCGGGCGCGCGGCGGCATTGCGCGCCTGGATCGCACCCAAGCCGTAAAAGCCGATGCTCTCGGCGGCCGCCTGAACCTTTTCCCGCGTAGCCGTCCGGACATTTTCCGCGCCTGATAGAACCCGGTTCGCGGTGGCAATCGACACGCCCGCCGTTTCTGCGAGATCGCGGATCGTCGGTCTCTTCATTGGCCCCCGTGATATAAAATGTATCATTTCGTCTAGGAAATGAGATGAATGACACGATCATCTAATGAGAGACAAATGCGCCTTGATTTAACACCCGTCAAGTTGCCATTGTTCGTTTCAGAGATTGGCGTGTGGGGAAAACAGAAGCCCAAACGCCTGGGAGAGAAATGCAATCGACATCGCGGGATTCTGTGCTTTGGGCCTTCGCCCGAAGAGAGCAGCTCTGTGCCCGGAGTAAACGTCGATGCCTTTTCTTCCTTGCGAGCAGCAAGACGCTTGTCGGGAGGCATGACGATGGATGATCTTAATTACGGAACCCGCAACAAGCGCGGCGACTGGGCGCCCAACGGGCGCATCGAGGTTGCGCCGTTCTGGGCCTGGCCCCCGAAGATTCCGTCCGTTCTCAGATGGTTGCCTGAATATATCTGGCCGTGGAACGCCTTCCACATGGCAACGGCGCTCCTCTACTGGTTCTATGTCGTTCCGGATGTCGAGGTGATGAAGGCGCTGGACTGGCAATGGGCGCTGTGGCTCTACGCGGTGAACGCGGCGGCGATCTTCGTCTTCTACGGTTCGGTCGAGCTCTTTTTCTACGTGAAGCGCAAACAGGGCAACCGCTTCAAATACAATGTGAAATTTCCAAGCGAGCAGCCGTCGGACGTCTTCTGGTTCAAGAGCCAGAACATCGACAACTTCCTGCGCTCGTTCTTTTTTTCGATACCGCTGTGGACGCTGGTCGAGGTGTTGTTCCTCTGGGTCTTTGCCAACGGCTGGGTGCCGTGGCTGAGCTGGTCAGAAAATCCGTACTACCTCGCGTTTCTCGTTGCGGCAGCCCCCATGATCCACGAGGTGCATTTCTTCATTATCCACCGGCTGATCCACTGGGGCCCGCTCTATCGCTGGATCCACTCCGTCCACCACAATTCGGTGAACCCTTCGCCGTGGTCCTCGCTCTCCATGCATCCGGTCGAGGGCTTCCTCTACCATGCCGTGGCCTTCTGGCACCTGGTGATCCCCTCCAATCCGATCGTGGCGATGTTCCAGCTTCATATCGCCGGCTTCGGAGCGGTCAACGGGCACATCGGTTTCGACAAGCTCGAGGTTACGGAAGAGACCCCGCTCGATACCCATGCCTACGCTCACTACCTGCACCACAAGTACTTCGAGGTGAACTATGGCGGGGACGGTCTCATCCCGCTCGATAAGTGGTGCGGCACCTGGCACGACGGCACCAAGGATGGTGACGTCCAGATGCAGGCGCGCTTCGCCAAGAAGAAGGAGCGCATGAACGCCAAGACGGCGCGCGCGAACTCGTGAGTTCACCAAGGCTTGGGCTCCGCGAGGAGGCGGTTCCCAAGGCCGAACGGTCGCCGTGACCCAGACTTCTAGCATTTTAACCCGCCATCCGGCGCAAGGGAGGAAAACCCGATGACAATGCTGACCACCATGACGAAAGCTTTCGCGACCTCGGTTGCGATCTGTCTCACCGCCGCAAGCGTTGCGCTCGCCGCCGACATCGCCGTTGTCGGCGGAAAGACCGACGATGCTTTCTGGAGTAAGATCAAGAAGGGGGTCGACGATGCCCGCTTCGTGGTCGAAACCAACGGCGGCAAGGTCACCTATCTGCAGCTCCAGACTTACGACAACCTCGGACCGGATGCGGCAGGCCTGGTGCGCACAGCCATCAGCCAGGGCGTCACCGGTCTCGTCGTTCCCAACTGGGTGCCGGAAGCAGAGGACGAGGCGATCAAGGCCGCCGCCGACAGTGGCATCAAGATCATCCTCATGAATGCCGGTTCGCTCGACAAGGCGAAGGAGCTAGGCGCTATCAACTATGTTGGTTCGGACGAGTACCTCGCCGGTATCGCGGGTGGCGAATACTTCGGCAAGAACGGCCAGAAGAACGTGCTCTGCGTCAACACGCTTCCGGGCAGCGCCAATCAGGAAGCCCGCTGCAAGGGCGTGATCGATGGGATCACCAAGGCGGGCGGGACCGGCAAACAGCTGCCGCTGCCAGCAACGAGTTTCGGTGATCCCACCGCCATTGCCGAAGCCGTCAAGGCGACGCTGACGCAGGACGGTTCGATTGACGGCGTCATCACCATTGGTGCCGGTGACGCGGACGCGGCGGCGAGCGGCATCCAGCAGGCCGGCAAGGTCGAGAGCGTCAAGCTTGGCTCATTCGACTTCAACGAGGCCGGCCTCGACCGCATCAAAAACAGCGCGCAGCTCTTTGCCGTCGACCAGCAGCCGTATCTTCAGTCACTGCTTTCAGTCTCGCTGCTCGCGTCTCACATCGACTTCGGCACGGATCTCCCGGTCAAGCCGGTGCTGACCGGTCCGGGCATCGTCGATGCATCGAACATCGAGTCGACGCTCTCCGGCGTCTCCAAGGGCGCACGCTAAACCCGCGCGCTCGCTGGCCGCTCCCTGCACCTCCTCCAGGGAGCGGGCCCGTTACAACACGGCAAAGCCGGGAAGGGGAACCATCATGAGCTCGAAAACCGCAAGCCAACCACTCGCCATGGGGCAAACGTCAACATCTTCTAACGTCTCCGGCTTTTCCGTCGGCGGACTTTTCCGCAGACCGGAAGCCGGCGCCTTTCTCGGCCTGTTCGGCGTCTTCGCCTTCTTCCTCGTCTTTGGAAGCATCGATTTCCTGAAGCCGGCGGGTGCGGCAAGCTGGCTGAACGTCGCGGCCAATCTTGGCATCGTCGCCTTCCCGATCGGTCTTCTGATGATCGCCGGTGAACTGGACATTTCCATCGGCTCGATGATCCCAGCCGGCTCCATGACGGTCGCAATCATCTCAGGCTACTACGAGCTGCCGATCTGGCTCGGAATAGCTGCCTCGCTCGCTCTCGGCGTCTTTGTCGGTCTGGTGAACGGGATCCTCGTGGTCCGCACCAATGTGCCGTCGCTGATCGTCACGCTCGGAACCCTCTTTGCGGTTGCAGGCCTCGTTCTTGGACTGTCCGTTCTCCTCACGGGAACCACCAGTGTCGCCCTCAAGGCGCCCGCGCTCGCGAAGTACCTCTTCGGCCAGTTCGTCGCCAACACCTTCCAGGTGATCATCTTTTGGTGGCTGGCACTGACGGCGCTCTATGTCTACGTGGTTCACTACTCGCCCTGGGGCAACTGGATCTTCGCCATGGGCGGCGACAAGATCAGCGCGCGCAATGCCGGCATCCCGACGGCTCGTCTGACGATTGCACTCTTCGTGTTGTCGTCCACCAGCGCCGCCTTTGTTGGCATGTGCCAGGCGATACTCTTCAATTCCGCTCAGGTCTCGGCCGGCATGTCCTTCATCTTCAACTCGATCATTTCGGTGGTCGTCGGCGGCGTGCTGCTCACCGGTGGCTTCGGCTCCATCATCGGCATCTTCTTCGGCACGATCACCTTCGCCGTCGTCAACCAAGGCATCTATTTCACGTCCTTCGACCGCAACTGGTCGAGCCTCATCATCGGCGTGATGCTGCTTCTGGCCGTGCTGATGAACAACACCTTCCGCAGCATGGCGCTCTCCTACTCGCCGAAGAAGAAGTGAGGTCCGACATGTCCGCGCCCATCCTCAAGCTCAGAAACATCTGCAAGTCCTTCGGTCCGATCGATGTCCTCAACGACATCTCGCTCGACATCTGTCCTGGCGAAGTGCTGTGCCTGCTCGGCGACAATGGCGCCGGCAAGTCCACGCTAATCAAGACGCTTTCAGGCGTCTACCGCCCGACATCCGGCACGATGGAGATGGACGGCAAGGCCGTCGAGTTCAACGGCCCGCGCGACGCCAGCAGCCGCGGCATCGCGACGGTTCACCAGTTCGGCGGCACGTTCCCGCTAATGAGCATCGGTCGCAGCTTCTTCGTCGGCGTGGAGCCGACCAGAGGCTGGGGGCCATTCAAGGTATTCGACCGGAAGAAGGCAAACGAGATAGCGATCCATGCCATCCAGGACTTCGGGATCACCCGGATCGATGACGGCGACCGGCTGGTCGGTGGCCTTTCAGGCGGGGAGCGGCAATCGCTCGCCATTGCCCGTGCCGTCCATTTCGGCGCGAAGGTCCTGATCCTCGACGAGCCGACCGCCGCCCTGGGGGTGAAACAGGCTACCCATGTGCTCAGGATCGTCAACGAGGCAAAACGCCGGGGCCTCGCCGTCGTCTTCATCACCCATCAGGTCATGCACGCGATGGCCGTGGGTGACCACTTCGCGGTGCTGATCCGCGGCGCGATCGCCGCCGATTTCCGCAAGGGCGAGAAGACGCGCGAGGAAATCACCGACCTGATGGCGGGAGGCGAGACCATGGCAGAACTCGAAGCCCAGATCGACGGCTACATGACCGCCCATGACGGGCACGCGCCCCAGATTGCCGGTGCGGCGGTCTAGCCGGCCGCACTCCGAAGAACCGAAACGCACAAGATGAAATGCCAAAGGATGAAGACATGGGGACTTGGACCCGCGCCTGCGCAACCGACGATGTCGAGCTTGAGGATTTGCTCCGTTTCGATCACGGCGGGCGCTCATTTCTGGTGATCCGCAGCCCGGAAGACGAGTTCTTCTGCATCGACGGGATCTGCACGCATGAACGGGTGCACCTTGCCGATGGCCTCGTCATGGACGGCATCATCGAATGCCCGAAGCATAACGCGCATTTTGACTACAAGACCGGCGAGGCGACGCGCGCGCCTGCCTGCATCAACCTCAAGTCTTGGCCGGTAAAGGTCGAGAACGGCGACGTATTCGTAGAGATCTGACGATATGACACAGTTTGCATTGGCCGCTTGCGCGGAAATGATCTGGCGGGATCGCTCCATCGAATGGAGGGCCTCGCGTCTCAAGGAAATGGGTTTTGGCGTCGGCCTATGGAACTGGCCGGACCACGATCTGGCGAAACTGGAGGCCACCGGCGCCACGTTCACCATCATGAACGGCTATCTCCGCGGGAGGCTCACCGATGACGACGGAGCGGCCGAACTCCTTGAAACCGCACGACAGACGGCCCGGATCGGAAAGAGGCTTGGTGTGCAGCGTCTCAATCTGCACGGGACCGGCCTTGGCGAAGGTGGGCTCCCAGTCCAGCCCATCGAGGTGGTAACAGGGGCGATGTGGCTGAAGGCGCGCGACACGCTTTGCCGTGTCGTCGACATGGCAGAGGAAGAGAGCGTCACCTTCACGCTCGAGAACCTCAACCTTCCCGTCGACCATCCGGGCGTACCCTTCGGTCGGGCCGAGGACACTTTGGCATTGGTCGCGAGCGTCAATCACCCGCGTCTGCGTCTCAATCTCGACCTCTACCATGCCCAGATCGGCGAGGGGAACCTGATCGAACTCTGCCGCAAGTGCCTGCCCTTTATCGGCGAAATCCAGGTGGCCGATGTGCCTGGCCGCTTTGAGCCCGGAACCGGTGAGGTCAACTGGAAGGGCATCGCCACGGCTCTAAAAGCCATGGGTTACGCCGGACCGGTCGGCATGGAGGCTTTTGCCTCCGGCGATCCGGAACTCGCGCTTGAATCCTTCCGCAACGCGTTCACGGTGTAACTTCGATGGTCCACAAGAATACCCGTCCGACTGTAGCCGACATCCGCGCCATGAAGGCGCGCGGCGAAAAGATCTCCATGCTTTACGTCACGACGCTCGAGGAAGCGGCGGCGGCCGATGCCGCCGGTATCCACATGCTCTCGATCGAAGGGCGCTTCTTTTCGCCCGAAATGCGCGAGGCGGCGGGCCGCTGCTTCGTGCAGGTTGGTCTGCCCTACGGCGGCTGGGGCAAGTTCGAGGGCCGCCCGCTTGCAACGGCTGACGACTATCTGCGTGCCGCCTTTCACTTTTCCGCCATGGGCGGCGACTGCTTCTACTGCGCCGCCTCGCTCGAAATTCAGAAGGTGCTCTGCGACAACCATGTGCCGGTCGTGGCCCACGTCGGGCTCATCCCATCCTACATCACGTGGACTGGCTTCCGTGCGGTCGGCAAGTCGGCGGCCGAGGCGGTCAAGGTCTTCCGTCACGTCAAGCAACTCGAAGCCATCGGTTGCTTCGGCGCGGAGCTGGAGGTCGTGCCGGACAGGGTCGGTGAGCTGATCTCGAAAAACACCTCGATGATCATGCTCGGCATGGGCGCCTGTCCGGGAGCCGATGCCCAATATCTCTTCGCCGAGGATGTGCTTGGCCATACCAATGGCCATAGGCCGCGCCACGCCAAGACCTATCGCAATTTCTCGGCCGAATTCGAGCGGTTGCAGAAGGAGCGCGTCGCTGCGTTCCGCGAGTTCATCGATGACGTCAACAAGGGCGTCTATCCCCAGCTCCAGCACAACGTCGCAATCACCGACACCGAATTGACCGCATTCAAGACCGAACTGGGTCTTTGATTAGTAAAGGAAAATCAAATGCTTAAAGTTGGCCTTCTCGGCGCGGGTCGCATCGCCTGCGTACACGCAACGGCGATCTCCAGCCATTCCGGCAGCAGACTTGTTGCCGTATCCGACATCAACATGGCCGCTGCCGAAAAGATCGCCACCCAATACGGCGCTGAGGCGCGCGACACGGCGGCTATTCTGGGTGATCCGTCGATAGATGCCGTGCTGATCGCCACGTCGACTGACACCCATTCCGATCTCATTGAAAAGGCAACGGCCGCTGGAAAGGCCGTCCTTTGCGAAAAGCCGGTTGATCTCAGCCTCGCGCGGGCGCAGGCCTGCCAGAAGGCGGTTTCGTCCACCGGTCGGCCCGTTATGATCGGTTTCAATCGCCGGTTCGATCCCAGTTTTTCGGCGCTCAAAAGGGCAACTGATGCAGGCGAAATCGGCAAGGCGGAACTTCTGTCGATCACCTCCTTCGACCCCGCGCCACCGCCTGTCGCCTATATCAAGGTCTCCGGCGGTCTCTTCCGGGACATGATGATCCACGATTTCGACATGGCGAATTTCATCATAGGTACACCACCGATCACTGTTACCGCGGTCGGTTCGTCCATCGTCGATTCAGATATCGGTTCGGCAGGCGACGTCGACACGGCTGTGGTGACGCTCACCTACGCCGATGGCCGCATTGCTGTCATCAAGAACAGCCGCCGCGCCGTTTACGGTTACGACCAGCGCCTTGAGTTGCTTGGCTCCAAGGGGCTACTGCAGGCCCAGAACATGCTCGAAAACACCGTCGTGAAGTCGACAACCGAGGGCGTAACCGGCGCAAAGCCGACCTATTTCTTCCTCGAGCGCTATATGCCCGCCTATGCGGCGGAATGGGCGGCATTCGTCGAAGCGGTGGGCGGCTCCAAACCGCTGCCTGTGACGTTGGAAGATGGCGTCGCCGCCTTGGCAATGGCTGAGGCAGCCACGTTGTCTGTAAAAATGGGTGCCCCCGTTTCGCTTCGATCCGTTCTCGGCTGAGCCCCTGACCTCAAGCGGTCTTCGGGCCGCTTCCTCATGATGGAAAACGCAATGACGCACCATGTGATCATCGGCGCGGGCGAAGCCGGCTTGCGCGCTGCTGCAGCCTTGCGAGACGCGGGCGAGAGGCACGTAACCCTCGTCGGTGGCGAACATATGCCGTCCTACGACCGGCCGGCCCTCTCCAAGCCCGACGGCGAAACGGGCCTTTTTCATCGCCCGATCGCGGTCGACCTTGCCGGATTGGAGGTCGTGCTCGGGCGAACCGCGAAGGGGATCGACAGGGAAACGAAAGCGGTCATCCTGACGACGGGGGAACGCCTGGCCTACGACCGTCTGCTGCTTGCGACGGGGGCGAGGCCGCGGCGGTTGGCCTGCGATCCCGCAGGTCATGCCTTGATGCTGCGCACCCTTGGCGACGCCGAGGCGATCTACGGCAAGGCGGACGCCGGGGGTAGCGCCATCCTCGTCGGCGCAGGCCTCATCGGTCTGGAACTGGCGGCGGAATTGACCCGCCGCGGCATGACGGTTCGTGTTCTGGAGGCCGGACCACGGGCGCTTGGTCGAGGCGTGCCCGCCGAAATCGCCGACGTGATCGTGAGCCGTCATCGCCGCTCCGGTGTGACGTTTGACTTCGACGTTCGTATCGAGCGCGTAGAACACAAGTCCGTGGTGCTCGCTGACGGTGCGCGGATCGAAGCGGATCTCGTGGTCGCTGCCGTCGGCATCGAACCGGAGGTTGGTCTTGCTGTTTCGGCCGGGCTTGCATGTGCCAATGGGATCGAGGTCAATTCCCGGCTCGTGACGTCGGATCCTTCGATCTTCGCGGCGGGGGACTGCGCAGTAATCGACCATCCACGCTACGGCCGCACACGGTTCGAAACCTGGCGAAACGCATGCGACCAAGGCGCCCACGCCGCCAAAGCGATGCTCGGGGAGGCCGCAAGTTTCGAGACACTACCATGGTTCTGGTCGGATCATTTCGATCTCGGCCTGCAGGCCGTCGGCTTGCATGACCCGTCACGGCGGTCCGCGCGCCGCGACTTGGCCGATGGCGGTTGGCTGCGTTTCGAGCTGGACGAAAACCACGTTCTTCAGGCGGCGGCAGGCATAGGGCCTGGAACCTCCGTCGCCCGTGACATCCGCCTCGCCGAGAAGCTGATCGAGAGGGGCGCTTTCTGCGCTCCCGAGGCGCTCGCCGATCCGGGCTTAGGATTGAAATCGCTTTTGAAGGTTGCGGCATGATGGACACCGTTTCGGACCACCATATAGACGGCAAACACTTCGCCGCGCAGCTCAGGGCCAAGATCGCAGCCGAGGTATCCGAGCTAAAAGAAATGTCCGGACAGGTTCCGGGGCTCGCGGTCATTCTCGTCGGCGACGATCCGGCAAGCCGCGTCTACGTCGCCAACAAGCATCGCCAGACCGTTGAAGCGGGGATGAAGTCCCTGGAGTTCCGGCTTTCGGAGCAGACGACGCAAACTGAGCTCGTCGCGCTCGTCCAACGCTTGAACGATGATCGTTCGGTTCATGGGATTCTCGTTCAGCTGCCGCTGCCTGCGCAAATCGAAGCCGACACGGTCATCAATGCAATCGCCGTCGAGAAAGACGTGGACGGCTTTCATGTCCTCAATGCCGGGCGTCTTGCGACCGGGCAGGCATCGCTGGTGCCCTGCACGCCGCTCGGATCGATAATGCTTCTCAAGGACCGTCTTGGCGATTTGTCGGGCCTTCACGCCGTGGTGGTCGGTCGTAGCAACATCGTCGGCAAACCGCTTTCGCAGTTGTTGCTTGCGGAAAATTGCACCGTGACCGTCGCCCATTCCCGAAGCCGCAATTTGCCGGACATCTGCCGGAGCGCGGACATTCTGGTCGCCGCCGTCGGCCGGCCGGAAATGATCAGGGGCGATTGGATCAAGCCGGGTGCTGTCGTCATCGATGTCGGCATCAACCGGCTGAGCGACGCGGATGGCGTGCGGCTCGTCGGCGACGTGGCAACTTCGGAGGCAGGACACGCTACCGCCATTACGCCCGTTCCCGGCGGGGTCGGGCCCATGACCATAGCCTGTCTTCTATCCAATACGCTGGAGGCGTTCAGGCGCAGCCTGGCGTCGGCCGCAAACTGATCGATCGAGAGGAAAGTCCATGTCGAGTTTTGCCCTGCGCGTGCGCTGCGCATCCACCCGCGGCATCGTTGCCGCTATCTCCTCCTTTCTGGCGGAAGAGCAATGCAACATCACCGACAGCGCACAGTTCGACGACGCTGATACGGGCCAGTTCTTCATGCGTGTCAGTTTCCGCTCCGAAGGGGGGCGGGCGCTAGAAATGCTGAAGGATGGGTTTAAGCCGATTGCGGACCGTTTTGGCATGGAACTCGAATTCTTCGACGAGAAGGTCAAGCGCAAGGTGATCATCATGGTCTCGCGCTTCGGCCACTGCCTGAACGACCTGCTCTACAGGTGGAAAATCGGGGCTCTTCCGATCGACATCGTCGCGGTCATCTCCAATCACCTGGACTACCAGAAGGTCGTTGTGAACCACGACATCCCGTTCCACCACATCAAGGTGACGAAGGAGAACAAGGCTCAGGCCGAGGCCGAACAGATGTGCATTGTCGAAGAGACCGGGGCGGAGTTGGTCGTGCTCGCACGCTACATGCAAGTGCTCTCAGATCGCATGTGCCGGGAGATGTCCGGCCGCGTGATCAACATCCATCATTCGTTCCTGCCCTCCTTCAAAGGGGCCAATCCCTACAAGCAGGCCCTCGAACGCGGCGTGAAACTCATCGGCGCCACGTCCCACTACGTGACCGCCGATCTCGACGAAGGCCCGATCATCGAACAGGACATCGTCCGCGTCACCCATGGTCAATCGAACGACGACTACGTGAGCCTTGGGCGCGACGTTGAAGCTCAGGTCCTGGCTCGGGCGATCCACGCTCACATTCACGGTCGTGTTTTCCTCAACGGCAACAAAACCGTGGTGTTTCCGGCTTCGCCTGGAGGCTACGCATCAGAGCGCATGGGGTGAGTGGGCCTGCGCGGGCCGAATTGATCAGGTGCCAATCACGTCGGAGGGCGATGCAATGGCTAGTATCCAAACCGGTGAAAAATCGACAGGAACTCAACGCGGGGTGCCAACGCCAACCCTCAGTGTCGAGGAGATCAAGGTGAGAATTATCAGGCGCGAGATCGTACTACCGGCCGGCTTGAAGCAGACCATGCGGGCCTTGCTCCAGCACCCCGACCTCGTCGCGTTCGGCACGGCGAAGTCTGTCGCAGTGTCGTGCTCCGTGTCGACGTCGTCTGTGCATCGCTTGGCACGGCAGTGCGGATACGAAGACTTTGCGAGGATGCGCTCCGCATTTAGAAACCACCTCGTCCAACGGAGCCAGGGCTATGAGAAGTTCGGAGAATTTTGCTCCGCGACGTGACCGCGAGTCGAATTCCATCCACCCCGAACCTCAGCTCGTTGCCCACTCTTCTGTGTAAAAGTCGGCTTTGGGGCCGCTTGCTGACAGTCTGCTTCGGAGCAGCGTCCGGCAGAAAACTGCCGTTCAGTAAGCGACCGCAATTCGGCCATTCGCTCTCCAAAAACGTAGACCCCAAAGCTGCTTGCAATTACCTAAATGGCCGATTTGTCTGCGTAGACGGCTTGACGGTCTGCACTAAACTTCAGGCCCCTGTCGTGGCTGCGGCACCGACTATCCGCTGATGCTGGTCGCCTGAGACCAGACGACCATCCATTGGCCATCACGCTGTTCGTAGACGTCGGTGTGCCAGTAATCACTGAGAGGGACTTTGTGCCCACTGAACAAGACCTCCAACTGGGCGCGATATCGGATGACCGCAGCGGTGTCGTACAGGCGCACCGCAATGTCGGCAGGCTCCCAGGTCAGGTATCGAATTTTGCCCAATGCGATAGACCCCAGATACTCGTCTTTGGAAAGGGCCACGCCGATTGGCGTGATCAATTGAAAGTCTGGTGCGTGAAGCTTTCTTGCCCGGTCGAGATCAGCGACGACGAGGGCGCGCAGTCTGGCGCGTTCCGTTTCACGCAAAAACTCTATTGTGCTGGAGGTTTCGACAGTATCGGGGGATCGGGTCGTCATGGTATTCTCCAATTGAAAAAGGCGAGATCGCTCGATCTCTAAATAAGTGACGACTATACGGAGGCTGCGGCGGTCGGCGGCATGGCTGCGATCAAGCCCAAGTCAATCAGGCTCTGGGCGCTAGCCCGTATAGCCTCTTCCTCTGAGCGCGACCGCCAGTTCAGGACATGCCGGGCCTTTGCTGCGCTGACACTCAGGTCACGATTGAGTTCATGAACGATGGTTCGTGCATGGGGGTCGGATTCCGCCATCGCCCTAACCACCTCATCGGGAACTTCACCTGAAGGAAGCCGTGAGACGTACTCTGGGAAGGACGCAGCCAGGACAGCTACCAAATCCTTGAGCCAGAAAAAGCGCCCGCCAACGATAAACCTTTGATCTTTGGCTTCGGGCTGCGTCATCGCCAGCAGGTGAGCCCGCGCCACATCGCGCACATCCACCACTGAGAAACCAAACCGTGGAATACCTTGGAATTGTCCTGTCATCAGATGATGGATCAGTCCCACGGATGTCCCGAAATTCGCTCCGAGCAACGGCCCCAGGATCATGCTCGGGTTAATGACAGTCAGTTCGAGCCCTACGTCGCGCGCAAAGGCCCAGGCAGCACGCTCAGTCAAAGTTTTTGACTGGTAATAGGGCGTTGCCCGCGGTCCGTTCGGGTCAGTCCAATTTTCTTCGGTGAAGGGGGCCTGCCCGTCGCCATGGTTGGTGGCACCTATCGAGGATGTGAGGACCACCCGCTCGACGCGCGCGTTGTGCGCCGCAAGGAGCACCCGCAAAGCGCCCTCACGGGCGGTCTGGATCAAAGCGTCCGTATTTTCCGGAAACCCAGGAGGAAAGGGAGACGCGGTATGAATGACATAACGACAGCCTTCGACAGCTGCAGGCCAGCCATCGTCGCTATCAAGATCTGCCTGCACGAAGCTGAGCCGCTCCAGAGCATCCTTGCCAATATGAGCGCCAAGCAGACGTCGCACGCTGTCACTTTTTTCGATGTGGCGCAGACTACCGCGCACACGATAGCCTTGCTTAAGCAACTGAAAGGCGACGTGCCCGGCGAGAAACCCACCAATGCCGGTAACCAGCACCGCTGCATTTGCAGCGTTCGTCTCTGTTTTCATCGAATGTCCTTCTGACCGCATCAGTCGGTCATACCGATTAGACACTTGAACCCTAAATGTCCAATCGTCTTTTGACAGTCTGGACTGAAGGTGTCAATCTGCCCATCATGCAGCCCGACCAAAAAATAACCCTGATCCTGGACGCAGCCTTGCCGGTGTTTGTGCGCTTTGGCTTTCGCAAGACGTCAATGGCGGACATTGCCCGTGCGGCGTCGATCTCGCGCGCCTCGCTCTATTTGAGCTTCAGCAGCAAGGAAGAGCTGTTTCGGGCCGGTTCAGTTCGCGCCCACGCCAAGGCCTTGGATGAAGTGGCAGCGGTGCTGGCGAGCGACGGGTGTGCCTTTGATCGCATTGCCAAGGCCATGGCGGTTTTTCAGCGGGAGTTGATTGCGCCATTTGGCGGCAGCGCTGATGCAGATGAGCTATTTGCCGCCAACGTGGCCTTGGCGGCCGATATTACGCTCGACGCGCGCCAGAAGCTTTTGAACCTGCTGACGCAAACCATATTGGCTGCTGCGCAGAAGGGCGAAATCGATCTTGAACCTCTGCAAGTGCCACCTGCGCAGCTGGCCAATCTCATTGTCGCTGCCATGGATGGGATCAAGCACGCCCAAGGCGGCGGTTCCAGCCTTCAAGACGGCATGAAACTCTTCATGCGCCTCCTTCGACTGGCCGTAGCCGCCGTTCCGCTCCCCACCCCAAATCGGATCTCGTGAATGAAGAACCAGCCGACGAAGCGGTCATCCGTTTTGAGCGAATGACCGTTCCATGTTCATATTTCGGTTCGCTCAGCCAAAAGCAACGCATCCTCGATGTCCTTACCGAGATATCGGACCGTGTTCTCGATCTTGGTGTGCCCGAGCAATATCTGGATGGCGCGCAGGTTGCCGGTTGCCTTGTAGATCATGGCCGCTTTCGTTCTTCGCAGCGAGTGCGTGCCATAGTCCGATGCTCGAAGCCCAATCGCTGTGACCCATTCATCAACCAGACGGGCGTACTGTCGCGTGCTCATGTGCCGCGAGTGATCGACCCGACTTGGGAAAGCGTATTCATCGACGGTGCCACCGCGTCTCTCAAGCCACGCCAATAGGCTGGCCGACCGTCTTCCCCGCATTCCATGCGGCACGGCCGCGGGCTGCAGCATCATATCGAGAGTTTCCCATTTCATTTCTCCTTGGCCTTAATTGGCCGAAAGAGAAACGATTGAGGCTGGCAGCCCTCGGGCCGCAAGC
The DNA here is from genome assembly GCF_001429285.1 of Ensifer sp. Root278. GTDB lineage: Bacteria > Pseudomonadota > Alphaproteobacteria > Rhizobiales > Rhizobiaceae > Ensifer. The sequence goes on along the minus strand of NZ_LMJJ01000002.1, from coordinate 154,292 downwards.
GGACCAGCGGCTTTCGTGCTGCAACGCTTTTAAGCCGCCAATCCGGCATGTATCTATTGCCTTGAGGGGGCATGACCATCCGGCTGGTCAATGGCCTGGAAGCCTTTACTGAGGAAAAACAACATCTGGTTACTCCAATCGCCAACGCTCCAGCTCAGCCAGAGTGAAGCGCGGCGTAATGTGCTGCGGGCAGTTCCAGTCGAACGCCTCCACCGCGATGAGGACGAGACGCTCCACCCGAGCGGGATAGTCGGGTACGGTCAGCTTTTTCGCCAGCACCGGATCGTCTTCTGCATCGATGACGCGCATGTGACCATAGATTTTCAGGCGCCGCCGGTGCGCGTAGTCCATCAGAAACAGTGAGACGCGGTCATTGGCGCTGACATTGCCTGTCGTGATGTATTGCCGGTTACCGCGAAAATCCGCAAAGCCCAGCATCGATGCGTCAACCGTGGTGAGAAAGCCCGCAGGCCCACCACGGTACTGGACGTAGGGCCAGCCGGTCTCCGAGACACTGGCAAGATAAAAACCGTCGCGCGCACCGATGAAGGCCGTTTCTGCCGGACCGAGGCGCTGGCTCTGCGCAGTTTCGTCTGCGTGAGCGCGCCGCGATCCGCGCCCACTGCTCCGCGCTGCCATAGTGCTCCTGTGCGGCCGCTACGGAGGGCGTCGTGGCGATACTGAGATATCTGCTGCTCATTCCGTTCCTAACTTTCTAGAGCGCCGGAGCTAACTTCAATCCTGCAAGGCCCAGTCCGCCACCTCCCAGCGCATCTGCCCACGGTCGGCGACGACACGGCCGAGCCCTGGGAAGGGCATGTGCGTGGCGGCGATGAGTGCGCCTTCCGAAGCGGCGCGAGGGAAAAAGCGGTCGCGCATTGCCTTGGCCGCTGCACGGTCCTGCTCGAACAGGAAGAACACGTCGGTCGCCCCCGGATGCACGACCGGAAAGATCATGTCCGAGACCATGATGAGGCTCTTCCCGTCATCCTCGACCCGCACGCCGATATGGCCGGGTGTATGGCCGGTCAGGTCGACAATTGAGACGCCGCGCACAATTTCGCGTTCTCCGTCAATCGCCTGGAGTTTCGGGTAGAGGCGCACCACCTCCTCCGCCATCTTAAAGCTGGTTTGCAGATAGTCGGGCGCGCCGCTGCGCTTGGCCGGGTCGGTCCAATGGGTGACGTCGCGACGATCGATGTAGAGCTCCGCCTTTGGGTAGTTGTTCTTGCCTCCGGCGATCAGACCGCCCATGTGGTCCTGATGCATATGCGTTACGATCACCGCGTCGATCTGGTCAAGCTGCAGGCCAAGCGCACCGAGCGCCTGCGGCAGTTTGCCGGTCTGCCCGATCGAGCCCGCTGCACCGGCATCGATCAGGATGCGGCGCTCACCATCATCGATGAGATACTGGTTGAAGAGGAACCGCACCCCACTCGGCCGGGCGGTGAACTGAGCGACTGCCGCCTGCTCCACCTCGGCCGGAGCGCGTCCCGGAAAATAGTCGAAGGGCATATCGGCGTACCCGTCTGTCAGCGCCGTCACCGTGAAGCGACCGATGCGGATCTGCGCCAGCGGCGTAATGCTGACCGGCGTTTTGGCGGTATTCTGCGCGGCGGCAGGGGCCGGTGCGCCACTGATCAGTCCTCCCCCAAGGAGGCCGAGAGGAAGAGCGCTGGCAAAGGCACGACGTGAAAGTTGAGGCATGACGTCTTTCTCCTGATCATTGGCAATACGGGGAGCCGGCCGGCGTCCCCTGGATCGACGCAAAAGCTAGGATATCCGAAACCAATAGGGTATCCTGCCATTTCAGGAACTTTCCTCTCAGTTTCCGGAAGGATACGATGGATCGGTTTGAAGCGATGTCGGTGCTGCTGGCGGTGGTGGACGCCGGCAGCCTCTCGGCTGGATCGCGGCGATTGCATGCACCGCTCGCCACGGTCAGCCGCAGGGTCGCGGATCTTGAAAAACACCTTGGCGTGCGCCTGGTCCTGCGCACCCGCCGCGGCCTCTCCTTGACGGATGAGGGGCGCAGCTTCGTCGCCGCGTCACGTCGTATTCTGGAGGAACTGGACGCGGCAGAGCGGCAGGCCAGCGGCGACTATGGCGCGCTGCGTGGAGGGCTGCACGTGACCGCACCGATTGCCTTCGGCGAGCGCCATCTGCTGCCAATAGCTCTGGAGTTCCTGAAGGAGCAACCCGATATCAACCTGCGTCTGACCCTCGCCGATCGGCAGCTAAGTCTGGCAGACGAGCACGTCGATGTGGCCCTGCGGATCGGACACTTGGCGGACAGCGCGCTTATCGCAACGCGCGTCGGCGCCGTCCGACGGGTGATCTGCGCGAGCCCCGACTATCTTGCCCGCCGAGGCGTTCCGCTTCAGCCGGAAGACCTCAGCCACCATGACGGCATAAGCTTTCAGGGCTTTGCGACCGCGCCGGAATGGCGCTACCGCCGGGACGGCGCGGCCTTTGCCATCGAGCCGCGCCCCAAATTCGCGGTCAATACGACGGAGGCTGCCATTCAGGCTGCAATAGCCGGTATCGGCATTATCCGCGTGCTGTCTTACCAGATCTCCGATCAGTTGCGCTCCGGCGCTCTGCACGAATTGCTGACGGACTTTGCACCGGAACCGCTACCTGTGAACGTTATCCATGGACCAGCCGATCCCCTGCCGCTGAAGGTGCGGTGCTTCCTCGACTGGATCGTCCCAAGCCTACGCGCGCAGCTGGCTTACTAGCGTCCCGCTTCAGGCGCACCACCGTTGATGGCAGTGAGGCGCACCGGGGCGAATGCTGCAAGATGCGGTTGTCCTTCCCTAAGCGCCTAACATGTCTATGCTCCGCAGCGCATCCTCAATATCTCCTTCGGCCAAGGTTAGGCCGCTTGGAAAACGTATGTGAGCGGTGAGAGGGGCCGTCATTTCTTTGGCGAAGCGTTCCCAGGTAGGGTGTCTTTTCACCAGATCGAAGTCCACGATAAGCGGCGACTATGGGAATCAAAAACTATCTGATCGAAGGCGGTTCCGGCACTGGGAAAACGTCTGTCGCTACCGAACTGGAGCGGCGGGGCCACCATGTCGTCCATGGTGATCGGGTCTTGGCCTATGTCGGCGACCCCGAGACGGGCCAGGCACTCGCAGGGCCACCCGAAGGCGCGGACCGCATTGTTTGGGGATACGCCCACTGGATCTGGCGCGTCGACAAGGTCCGCGCTATTGCTGCCGACACCACCCATCCCGCCACCTTCTTCTGTGGCGGCTCGCGCAATTTCCACAAATTCCTGGACCTTTTCGACAAGGTTTTCGTGCTCGATATAGACGTTGAGACCTTGAACCGACGATTGGATGGGCGGCCAAATGAGCCGGGCTTCGAGCCGGCCGAGCGGACGCTGGTGATCCGTTACCATCATACCCGGGAATATCTTCCCATCGGCATCAATATCGACACGACGGGTACCGTCCCAAGTGTCGTCGACGATATCCTCGCTCAACTCACCTGATGCCCTGAAAGTATTGAGAATGGGACGGAAAGCACTCGATTATTGCGGGAACGCTAGCCGCCTGAACGGCTCACAGGCGGCATTATCGCTTTCGTGGTCGACCGGCAGCTCTCAGAACGAGAAACCGGCTGTCTTAACGACCGACAAGGGGACGCAAAGCGGAAACCATTTCCACTTTGGGGCCGGTTGCGGATTGGCGGGTTCTGGGAGCCGACCTACCAAAGCGGTCGTTCCCGCGTCTTGGGCGAGCCTTAACTTTTGGCCCGAAGACGACCTTTAGCTTCGCTGCTCTCGACGGGGGTAGCGGGTGGAGAGCGGTCGTCGCCAAGCGGATCCCCGTATGACGTGTTCGGGCCGCATTCCGGACGGGCGGATTCCTGGCGATGAGGACCGCAAAAGGTTAACTGCGGCCGGGTGGTGAACTGACCGAAGCTGGAACTGATTACCCCGCTACATTGTATATCTCGGCAAGGTCGCGTAAATCCCAATTCCCGCCAGACAACACCGCGCAGACTTTTTCATCGGGGTTGACGTCTATGCTGCCCGCCAACAGTGCTCCGACGCCAATCGAGGCAGCTGGTTCAGCGATCAATTTCGCATCCTTGGCAAGAGCACGCATCCCGGCGATGATGTGCTCGTCTTCAACAAGAACAATCTCGTCCACATACTTTTCGATAATCGGATAGGGGTTTTGACCCGGAACGCTTATCCTCAAGCCATCCGCAATTGTGTTCTTCAAGGGAAGCGATGTGCGCTCCTTGTTTATCCGGCTGTGAAAATACTTCGGTGTCAAGGCAGGCTCTGCCCCGATAACGCGCACCGATGGTTTCGTTTCTTTGATGGCGGTAGCGATACCCGAGATTAGCCCGCCGCCGCCTATGGGAACGATGACCGTATCTACATCGTCCAGGTCCTGCAGTATTTCGCACCCGATCGTTCCCTGACCGGCCATCACGATGGGGTCCTCAAAAGCGTGAACAGCCGCGTATTTGTTTTCTGCAGCGATCTCATACACCCTTTTCCATCTGGCGGCGGTGTCGCCATCGAAAAGAATGACTTCTGCCCCGAGGGCCTTTGTGTTTTCGATCTTGATTTTGGGCGTGGTGACCGGAAGGACCAATATCGCTTTTACGTCCAGCATCCTGGCGGCATAAGCAAGCCCTTGGGCATGATTGCCCGACGACGTCGCGATAATGCCGTTTGCGATCTCTTCTCTCGAGAGCGAGAGAGCCTTGTTCAGGGCGCCGCGGATCTTGAAGGCGCCAGTAATCTGCAGGGTTTCCGGTTTGAGATATAGCTGACAACCAGCGGCTTTCTCTATTTTGTCCGCACGTAGTAGCGGCGTGTGCCTGACGTGCGGTTTCAGCCGTTCCTGAGCTTCACGGATATCCTGAATGGTGGGGTAATTGCGCATGGTCATTACTCAACGAACTGAAAGAACGTGCCGACGTTATTGGCTATGGCGTTCTGATAGATTTTGCTGGCAGTCGTATTGTCTTGTATGGCCATGCCCGTGGAATCGAAAATCGTGATTTCGTCGTCACTTTCTCGTCCCGGCTTCCTTCCCAACAATACCTCGCCGATTTCGCCATGGATGTCGTCCTTGGTGATGATGTTTTTATTCAGCGGGTGCCAGGTCTCGCCCTTTTCGGCGCACTGCGCAATTGAGTCGACGAGTACTTTTGCGCTCCTGAATATCTCTGGATCCAGTTCTTGTTTACCTTGTTGATCTGTACCGATTGCCACGATGTGGGTGCCGGGCTTCACCCAATCCGCTTCCACAAGCGACCCTTTCCCGCGGGTCGTCGTAATCAGGATATCGGCCTGCTCAACGGCTTCTTTTTTTGAATTTGCTGCAATTACAGGAATGCTGAACTCGCTTTCGATATCGGTCTTGTATTTGGAAAGCGTATCCGGGTTACTGTCCCACGCGTGGATCTTTTCAATGTTCATGATCTCGTTGACTGCCCGGATTTGCATTCTTGCCTGATTTCCGGTTCCGATCGATGCGATCGTCCTGGCGTTCTTCCTCGCCAGGGCTTTGACGGAAACGGCTCCAGCCGCCCCGGTTCTGAGACCGAGGATCAAGCTTCCATCTATAATGCAAATCAACGCACCGCTCCTGGCATCAAACAGGAGAATGGTCGCCATGCCATTGGGCACGCCGTGTGCTGTCGGGTTATCAATGAACCCTCCAGAAGACGCCTTCATGGAGATCATTTCGTTGGCTTTGTAGTAACCAAGCTTGAAGTCAATCTCCCCCCGAGGCGACGGGAGATCTATTCCGATATAGTCAGGTTGTTCCACCTGATCACTGTTAAAGCCTTTGTAAGCCTCTTCCACCGCGCCGATGACTTCCGCCATGCCGATTAGCTGCCTTACTTCATCCTTCTTGAGCAGCAGCGTTTTCATGCATGACCTCTCTATTGCCGGATTCCTGGGACGCATCGGCACAGCCCGATCCGTGCCGCAATCACCATAGCGGGCGAACGGCGAGACTAGCGCCCGCATTCGCCCCGACCTGAAGCAGATTGTTTTGAATCGCATAGGGGCCTTGGCAGAGAGTTGCGGCAGGAGTTCTTCCGAGCTTAGTCGCCAGCGCGTAGGCTTCGCCGCGCACGACAAGGATAAGTTCAAAGGCCAGACGGCGATTGCAGGGAAGGCGCTGGAAACGGATAGACGCACGTGACCGGTTTCCGCAACGCACTGCAGCCTTTCCGCATCGCGTACAGAACTGGCCGCTTGGGGTCGAATTGCGGCAGAGCGCTTCTTCGCGCTCCGAATGCAGGCGAGTCCCATCATGTGCTGGAACGATCAAGGTACTCCACGACTGCGGTGTTCACCTAAGCCGTAAGGGGCTCGCCTTCAATTACTGCCCCATACGCCCATCAGCATCTTGAGAAACCTTTCCGCGGCCGGAGACAGGATGCCGCCCCGACGGCGGACCACCCCGATGGTACGCGATATCGCGGGATCGCCAATGGGGCGTGTGATCAAGAATGGATGGTCACCCTGCGGGGTCGCCATGCGCGGCAGGACCGAAATTCCGAGGCCGGCCTCCACCAGACCGAGGGAGGTGGACAGATGGGTCACCTCGTAAAACCAACGCAGCTTGATATTCGATTTTGCCAGTGCTGCGTCGAGCAAGGTTCGGTTGCCGCTAGATCGATGAACGGTAATCAGATGGTAAGGCTCGAGGTCTGCCCAGCCGACCGAGGGTTTGGCGGCAAGAGGGTGATCCTTGCGCGCTGCCAGCACGAAAGGATCTTCCACGAGCCGGTCAAAGATCAAGTCCGGATCCGATGTGCCTATGATATTGATGCCGAACTCCACCTCGCCGCGTGCCACGGCCCGGAGGCCGTCGGTCGCCGGCAGGTCGAGGATGCGAAAGCTTATGTTGGGATATTCCTCGTTGAACTGGCGAATGACGGTGGGTAGAAAGTAAAATGCTGCGGTTGGGAGGCAGGCGATCGTCACCAATCCGCCTCGATTGGTACCAACGTCGCGTACGGCGAACAAGGAGCCGTCGAATTCCTCCAACATGCGTCGGACAAGAGGAATTAGTTCTGCCCCGAGGGCCGTCGCCGACACATGCCTCGTCGTTCGCTCCAGGAGCGGTGCTCCGATCGCCTGCTCCAGCTTCTGGATCCGTCGGCTCAACGCCGGCTGCGACAGGTGCAGCGCATCGGCGGCGCGATGAAAGCTCTCCAGCTCTACCACGGTCAGAAAGGCTCGAAGATCAAGGATCTCGCAATTAATGTTCATCTTGCATCAATTTCCCGATTCTTAGCATTTCACAAATCAACCGTACTTCCGATAATTGGATCAAATAGGCCGGATTGATACGGCGATGACATAATTCCAATGGAAGCACAAGCGATGAACGACCTACTGGCGATCCCTTGCGTCCTGATGAGAGGCGGCACTTCAAAAGGTCCGTTCTTCCTGGCAAACGATCTTCCCGCGGAGGCGAGCGAGCGGGACAAGATCCTGCTGTCCGTCATGGGTTCGGGTCACCCGTTGCAGATCGATGGCATCGGCGGCGGCAACCCGGTGACGAGCAAAGTGGCCATCGTCGGACCTGCCACCATCCCCGGTGCGGACGTGGATTACCTCTTTGCGCAGGTGCGGGTCGACCAACAGCTCGTCGACACGTCACCGAACTGCGGCAACATGCTTGCTGCGGTTGGCCCTTTCGCCATCGAGGCGGGTCTCGTTCCGGCCCGAGGCGAAACGACGCTCGTCCGGATCCATAACGTCAATACCGGCAAGATGATCGAAGCCGACGTTCCCACGCCGAATGGCAACGTCTCCTATCTCGGCGAAGCGGCGATCGACGGTGTACCGGGCAGCGCAGCGCCGATCGCCCTGACCTTCATGGACGCAGCCGGCGCGCGTACCGGACAGCTTTTCCCCACCGGCAATCCGATCGATTGCATCGACGGTGTGGCTGTCACATGCATCGATTGCGCCATGCCGATGATGTTGATCGAGGCAGGCGCGGTCGGCGCAACAGGCTTCGAGTCAGCGGCTGAACTCAATGCTGATAAGGAATTGCTGGGAAGGCTGGAAAAGCTGCGCATCGCTGCCGGAGAACGGATGGGCCTTGGCGACGTGCGGAACCAGGTGACCCCGAAGCCGGTGCTCATTTCCCGGCCAACGTCGGGAGGCGACATCAGCGTACGGTATTTCATGCCGCACCAATGTCATCCTTCGCTGGCGACGACTGGGGCCGTGGGGATTGCCACCGCCTCCATAAATGAAGGCACCGTTGCTTCCCTTCTCGTCGGCACGCGCAAAGCGCCGGTGGTGTTGTCGATTGAACACCCGAGCGGCCACCTGGACGTCAAACTTCATGAAAGGGACGGCAAGGTCGTTGCCGGCATCCTTCGCACCGCCCGCCGGCTGTTCGAAGGATACGTCTTCGCAAAACCTGTCTCGCAACTGGGTTGCGCGGCATAATGATCGTGGCCGCCGGGAGGGCGCCACCAACAGGAGGAGAATACCATGCGCAAGCTCATGCTCGCCCTCGCGGCAACCGTCGCCTTTGCCGGTTCCGCGTTCGCGGATCCCGTCCGCATCAGCGTCGGTTCTTATAATCTCAACAATCTTCCCTTTCCGGTTGCACAGGGTCTCGGCCTTTATGAGAAGGAGGGCCTGGAGGTGACGGTAGAGAACTTTGCGTCGGGCGGCTCGAAGACGCTCCAGGCGCTCGTTGCCGGCTCGACGGATATCGCCGTCGGCTTCTACGACCACACCATCCAGATGCAATCTCAGAAGAAGGCCGTCGTGGCCTTTGTGCAGCTCGCCCGCAATTCCGGGCTGGTGCTGGCTGGTGGCAAGGACAGCACGTTCGACCCGGCAAAGCCGGAAACGATCAAGGGCGCGAAAATCGGGATCACTTCGCCGGGCTCGTCTTCCGATTTCTTCGTCCGCTACTACCTGCAGCGCAACGGCTTGTCCGCGGACGACGTCTCGCTGATCGGCGTCGGCTCCGGGTCTGCCGCCGTGGCGGGCCTTGAACAGGGCAAGGTCGACCTCCTCGTCAACTACGATCCGGCAGCGACCTTCATCGAGGCCAAGGGCGTCGGCAAGATCCTGATCGACGGGCGCAGCGACGACGGTGCCAAGGCGATCTATGGCGGGATTTACCCAACCTCCGTCCTCTATGCCACGCAGAGCTATATCGATGAAAATCCGGAGACCATCCAGAAGGTCACGAATGCGACGGTCAAAGCGCTCGAGTGGATGAATAGCCACTCCGCGGAAGAGATCGTCGACAAGCTGCCGAAGGAATTCATCTCCGGCGATCGTGACACCTACGTCAAGGCGGTCGAGAACGCGAAGGCGATCTTTTCAAAGGACGGCCGTATCAACGAGGAGGATATCAAGACTCCGCTCGCCGTCCTGAAGAGCTTCAACGAAAAAGTCGCCGCTGCCGAAATCGACCTTACGAAAACCTACACCAACGAGTTCGTCGGCAAGGTCCCGAACGTCGCCGCCAACTGACAGGAGGAGGTCATGGCATTGGCCGTAGTGAATACCGCACCCCCGACGGACAGACCCCATCAAGCAAAGCCGATGGTTTCCATCGACTCGGTCACCATGTCCTTCGGTGCCTACGTGGCCGTGCAGGATGTGAACCTGAGTGTTTCCGATGGCGAGTTTCTCGCCATCGTCGGACCTACCGGATGCGGCAAGAGCACCATACTCAATGCGATTGCCGGCCTGTTGAAACCTGCGAGTGGCACTGTATCAATTGATGGTCAGCCGGTGCGCGGGGTCCAGAACGACATCGGTTATCTGTTCCAGCAGGATGCATTGCTTCCGTGGAAGACCGCGATCGAGAACGTGGAACTCGGTCCCATGTTCAAGGGTATCGGCGCTGCCGAACGTCGCGAGCAATCGATGAAATGGCTGGCGAAAGTCGGACTGAAAGGGTTCGAACATCGCTATCCGCATCAGCTTTCCGGCGGTCAACGCAAGCGCGTGCAGATGGCGCAGGCGCTGATAACTGGCCCCAAGGTCATCCTGATGGACGAGCCGTTCTCGGCGCTCGACATCCATACCCGCCACCTGATGCAGAATGAGCTATTGCGGCTTTGGCAAGAGGAGCGGCGTGCCGTGGTGATGATCACACACGACCTGGAGGAGGCCATTGCTCTCGGCGATCGGGTCGTGGTGCTTGCCGCCGGACCACGCTCGCGCGTGATCGACAGCTTCCCGGTCGATCTCGAACGCCCGCGCGATGTCGCCGAAATCAAGCTCGATCCGCGCTTTATGGATCTTTATCGCAACATCTGGTCGTCGCTGCGCGGTGAAGTGGAGAAAAGCTATGAACGCCATGACTGAACGTTTAATCCAGGCCGTGCTGCTGGTGACGGTTGTGGGCGGCTGGCAACTGGGTGTCGAAGCAGGCGTGATCGACGTCTTTTTCTTCCCTGCGCCTTTCGACATCATGAAACAGATCGTGGCCTGGATCATCGATCCAGGCTTCTATAAGCACGTTTCGATCACGCTCACAGAGACGGTGCTCGGATACGTGATCGGTACCGCCCTCGGCGTGGCGGCCGGCGTCTGGCTGGGGCTTAGCCGCGGTGCCTATCGCATCCTCGACCCCTTCATAAAGGCGCTGAACGCCATCCCCCGCGTGGTGCTCGCTCCGATCTTCGTGCTTTGGCTCGGCTTGGGGCTCTGGTCGAAAGTGGCGTTGTCGGTGACGTTGGTTTTCTTCATCACCTTCTTCAACGCCATGCAGGGCGTGAGGGAAGTCAACCCGGTGGTACTGGCGAATGCCCGGATTCTCGGGGCCAAGCGCTCAAGCCTGCTGACCCACGTCTATTTCCCGGCGGCGGCCAGTTGGATTCTGTCTTCGTTGCGCACTTCGGTCGGCTTTGCCGTCGTCGGGGCGATTATCGGCGAGTATCTCGGCTCCTCCGCCGGCCTTGGTTATCTGATCGCTCAGGCCGAAGGCAACTTCGACGCGGTCGGCGTCTTCGCCGGCATCATCATCCTCGCTGTGTTCGTGTTGATCATCGACCGCATCCTCGACATCGCCGAGGCCCGGCTGATCAAGTGGAGCCCTCACTCGACCGAGAGCCAGGCCACCTGACGGGCGGCGACGGCGCCGGGCGGCAATGATGCCGGCCGGCGACCAAGGCGACAACGGAACTGAGGCTAACGGGGCGCTGTTGCCGCGAGCCTAACTTTCACTCCAACGACCTCGGAAAATTCGTATACTTGAGTGTCGATCAGGTCGAACGACCGAACCACGTTCAGGGGCGACCGTCCGTTTGTGCGGCTTTCAGTCGAGCGACAAGCATTGCTTTGAATCCGGCTATTTCTGGGCGGTTGCTGCGGTCTCCCCCGGCGACGGTCGAGACCTTGTCCCCAGGTTTGAACGGCCCTTGCTGACCGGAGCCAGGTTTTGCAGGAACGCCGCAATCGCCTTAGCGTCATCCTCGGTGAGTTCCGCGAAAGCATGCCAGGGCATGATCGGCGCAAGGATGCGGCCATCCGGCGGTTCGCCGGTCTGAATCGCCTTGACGATGTGCCCTGCTGTTCCAGGTGCCGATGCCGGTCTCCTTGTCGGGCGGGACGTTGCGCCGAACAAAGACACCTTCACCCGGAATCTCGAAACCCACATCCGAGCCGCCGAGAACCTCGCCAGTGCTCTGCATTATCCGGTTGGGAGACGCGGCTTGGGCGGCCTGGGAGATCCTAACTGAAGTGCAACACGCCGGTTTTAGGGTAGGGGTTCAGCCTCCCTCTTGCAAATGTGCCCGAAACACTTCGGCCGGTGTTCTGAGTCGAGGCACTTTCTCGGCTGGTCGTTGAGATGGCGAGCAAGCTGGATGAGCTTGCGTTGCGACACGCCTGCAAGGTCGGTATCGCCTGGCATGAACCGGCGGATGCGCTTGTTGGTGTTTTCCACCGCACCCTTCTGCCACGGCGCGCTGGGGTCGGGGATAGCGATGCTCGTCCGGCATCCGCCTGATGATTTCGTCGGTGCTTTTGTGCTGGCAGTACGACGCGATTATTCTTCGATACGACGCTTCTCTCCCGGGGGAAGCCCATGCTCGATCAACCTGTCGAGGTAGTCGCAGTAAGGACTGCCTTCATAGAATGGGTGGGCCGCCTCTCGGACGTATTCCGCATTCAGGTTTGGAAACTTCTTCAAAGCGTCAGAGATCCAGATCTTTACTTCATCGGTATTGCCCGCCCTGAGGGCGAGCAACGCTGCCCCAATGAATGGATAATAGGTTGTGCGTTCGAAGGACGCGCCTTCCCGTAGATGCATCCGGGCCGTTGAGAGGTCATCGGGCTCGCCCCTCAGCATTAAGCCAATACCGAGTAGTGTCTTGAACGCAAACGTAGATGGATCGTGAGGACTGAGATCGATGGCATTTTGTGCGGCCCTAATCGTCGTATCGGCGTCCCTGAGCCGCACAGCTGCCATTCCATGTGCGAAGTGAAGAAACGCGTAGTTGGGATTTAATGCAAGGCCCTGTTCAGCGACAGGCATGGCCTCAGCCGCTCGCCCGTCCACCGTAAGAAGGAGCGACATCATCGCGTACGCGATATCGCTCCGCCTGTCGATTTTTAATGCCTTCGTGGCGAACGATAATCCTTCCTTGACAGCGACAGGCACGTCTGCGGCACGCCCCCAAAGGACGAGTGCGTATCGGTGACGAGCTAAATAGGCGTAGGGAAGTGCGAAATTCGGATCGTGTTCGAGAGCTTGTCGAAGGAATTTCTCGGCAGTGGCTTGAGAACCTGCTTCGAAGGAAAGCAATTCAGCAAGGCCGCGGTGACAAAGTTCCCAAGCAGTAAGGTTGTCGGTCGATTTGGCGAGGGCGAGGCCCCTTTCGTGCGCTCCCAGTTCTGGTTCGATGCCCGCGATAATTCGGCGCGTTATCTCATCCTGCACATCAAAAAAATCGGCGATCGGACGATCCCACCGCTCGGCCCAGATGTGTGCTCCGGACAGCGCGTCGATTAGCTGTACAGTAATCCTCAACCGATCACCTGACCGCCGAACCGATCCTTCCACGACATAGCGCACACCAAGTTCTCGGGCGATCTGGCGTACGTCCTTAGCTGTTCCCTTGTAGGCGAAAGTCGAGTTGCGAGCGATCACGAACAACCATCGAAAGCGACCTAGTTCCGTGATGACGTCTTCGACCAGTCCGTCGACAAAGAAGTCCTGATCGGGGGTGGCAGAAAAATTTTGAAATGGGAGAACCGCGATCGAAGCACGTTCCTGCCCAGAGAGCCGAACCGGGCTCGGCGCCGTGCCGTCCACCTCGACCTGCCACACGTCAATTGGTTCGGGGATGTTCTTAACGGACTGCGGCCCGAGCCGCGTCATCCCAGCCTCTATCTTGCCTTGCACATGATCGTAGATTGCACGAGATATGCAGATGCCTCCGGCGGGTGCGATGGTTTCCAAACGCGCAGTGATGTTGACGCAGTCGCCGAGGATGTCGTCCCCATCGATCACCACGTCTCCCAGATGAATACCGATCCGGAAACGCAGACGTCGGTCTTCCCCTTGAGGAGACTCGCGCGAGATCAAGTTGCGCTGCATTAGAAGAGCCGCTCTTACCGCCAACACTGGCGATGAGAAATCGACTAGGAGCCCGTCGCCCATGGTTTTGACGATGCGGCCACCGCCTTCCATAATCGCCGGGTCAATCACGCAGGTTCGCGCGTCGCGCAGCCGCGAAATGGTGCCTTCCTCGTCCGCCGCCATGAGACGAGAATAGCCGACCAAATCGGCAGCCATTACTGTGGTAAGGCGACGTTCCATGCTTGCCCCTCCGCCAAGAAAATACAGTATCGCCTGACAAGCAAATGCGAAAGCGCTCCTGAACCGCGCCAATTAGTTGTCGGTTTTAGAACTAATGTCCATCCGGTAGAAAGCCGCTCCCGACTTGTGACCTGAGTCGTTGCAACTCCATTCGCTCGCCAGCGATCCAACGCTGCGGGCGACCGGTACTCTCGATATTGGGGTTTGAGACGTCATGATCGGCCGCCGAGATCGATGAAATCCCCGGCTTTGGGGTGTCGGATAGCGTTAGAAACAAGGCCGCGCCGCGAGACAAAGGGGTTGATAGGCTATGCATTGCGCCCTTGTTGTAAAGCACCCCGATGTCAGCGATCGGCTGCCGAGATATCGTGGTGACGGCTCGCCACTTGGTTGAGCGTGGCACCGGTCCCGATGAACGTTACCGGAGCCCGCTAGGCAGGGTCGAGCGTTCGACTTGGTTCAAGGCGAGGGATAGGAGACATCCGTCTGCCGGCTTCCGGTCGTCGAGTGGAGAGTTCGCGTTGCTATCCCTGATCTGAACGCCCGGGGAGCGTCAGGAGCTGATACTTGGCCAGTGTGATCCGAGCGTCGCAATTGGAGCCGTTAGTTGGCGGACTGCTTTCGGGGAGCAGGCGCTGAAAGCTGACATTCGTTCATCAGCGACTCGAATGTCCGCTTGGCCCGCTGCAGACAATTTTTGCTTCCGGCGCCTATGCATGACCTCGAATGACCGGTCTACGGCAGGGAAAGTTTGGGACGCTTGCGCTTCCTGCGCGAGCACGCTAATCACTGAACTATATGGTTCAGTATGTAAGTCCTCCCCTCGATCTCTCTTTCGCGGCGCTGTCCGATGCGACCCGCCGCGGGATCATCGATCAGCTTGGGCAAGGGGACGCGTCGATCACCAGTCTCGCGGATAAGTTCCAGATGACACTGACCGGCATGAAGAAGCACATCCAGGTTCTCGAGCGGGCGGGGCTCGTCGTCACGCAGAAGGTCGGACGGGTGAGAACCTGCAAACTTGGGAAACGCGGCCTCAAGGCGGAGGCCGAGTGGATCGAGGCGCATCGCAAGCTCTTCGAGGCCCGCTTCGAAGCATTGGACGAAATCATCAGCGAAATGCAAAAGGAGGGAAGCGATGAATCAGCAAGTTAACAGTCCAGGTGGTGAGCAGAACCGCATGTCAGTCGAGCGCAGAGGAGATCGCGAACTCGTCAGCCAGCCCGAGCTGTTCCAGCGCTGGTGGGTGCCAAAATCGGCATCCGGCGTTTCGCTCGTATCGTGCGATATGGACGTCCGTACCGGCGGCAAATACCGGCTGGTATTCGGCGTCGGTGGTTCGGACACCATGGCCTTCTACGGCAAGTATCTCGAGGTGGTGCAAAACGAGCGCATCGTCTGGACCAACGACGAGGGCGAAGAGGGCGCGGTCACGACCGTGACTTTCGAGGACCAGGGCGGAAAGACGCTGCTGACGTTTTACGAAGTCTATCCGTCCGCGGAGGCGCTTGAGGAAGCACTGCAGGGCTCGGCGGCCGCATTGCCGGAACAGCTGGAGCAGCTCGACGAATTGCTTTCCAGCAAAGACGAGTAGTCGGGTAACTCGCCTCGGGGGAACGTATGCTCTTGGGAAGTGACTCCACCAGCCTTTCCGGCCGGAGCGAAGGCCCGTCAGCGGCGGGGGGTCGAAAGAAGACGGACTGCCTTTGGAGTGCACGCGATGAAAGTTGACCTGCGTTCACACTAGAACAGATGGCCGGTAGTCTTGCGAACCACATCATTGACAACGAGAGCGGGGGACGCTCCTCGCACGCAGCGCTATCTCAGATCAGGACACGACGATCGCCTTGGCTGCTACCCGCCCTGTGTTGGACACTCCTTACCGCTGGCTGAGCGGCATCCGACGCTAACGGCAGTCGGAGATGAAGACTAACAGCGTGATTTTTTGCACGCAGCCTTGTGAGGCAATCGTCATGTCGTTGGGTTGGTTTCGATCGGCAATGTGAAAACAAACGTCGATCCCTGAGGGGCGTTTTTTTCTGCCCACAGACGTCCGCCGTGAGACTCGACGATCGAACGGCAGATCGCCAATCCCATGCCCATGCCGTCGTTCTTGGTGGTGAAGAACGGTTCGAAAATCCTGTCGGGGTTTTGGACCCCAGCGCCCCAATCGCTGACAGCGATGCGGATCATGTCATCGATACGCGACGCATGCAGGCTGACCATTCGCAGATCCGCAGTGAATGCCATCGCCTCTATGCCGTTTCGGATTAGGTTGACCAGTATCTGTTGAAGCTGGACGCGATCCATGGCGACCGGAGACAGGTCACCTTCGACATCGACCTGTATGCGGACGCGGCGCCGCATGGCTTCCTCGGCCATAAGGCTGCGCACTTCGGCAATGACTCCGTCCACCGTTGTGCTCATCCCAGGTTCAACCGACCTTGTGAACAATGCACGGATGCGGCTCACGACGTCTGCGGCGGCGTTTGCATCGCGAGTAATGCGTTCCACCGTCCTTTGCGCTCGCTCAAGGTTTGGCGGATCAGCAGATAGCCAGCGTTGGCACGCATGGGAATTTGTCACGATCGCTGCCAACGGCTGGTTCACCTCATGGGCGATCGAGGCGGAAAGTTCGGCAAGGCTAGCGGCTTGAGACGCACGCGCGAGACCGTCGCGCGCAGCCCGCAAATCTTCCTGGGCCCGAACTTCGCTGTCTATGTCGATGCAAATGACGTTCCACTGGACGACCAGCCCCTCTGCGTCCCTCATAGGCGCTGCTCGGGTTTCCACCCAGCGATACTCTCCGTCCGACCGACGAAGTCGATGCTTCTGTGCATAGGGCGTGCCGGTCGACAAGGCATGGCCGCAGCTCTCATGGACCTGAGGTATATCGTCGGGATGGACGGCAGCACCAAGCGCGCCCGACGGCCTTGCTTCGCCCGAGGCGTCCGGCGCTTCCAACTTGTACCCCAGATACTCGCGAAGCTGTTCGCTGCGGTAGACAGGATCACCGTTCGGGTCGGTGCATTCGACCATCGCAGGCAAGGTTTCAATGAGCTGTCGAAGCGAGCGCTCACGCTCGCGCAAGACCTGTTCTACACGGAGCTGATCGTCGATGTCGTGACAAATGCCGAACCATTGCAGGATCTGACCGGTGGCGTCCCGCAAGGGGGCGCCGCGGCCCGACATCCAGCGATAGACGCCATCGGCGCGGCGTAGCCGGTAGTTTAAGGAGAAGCTCTCGCCAGTGACGAAAGCCTCTCTAAGCGTGGCATCCATCTTCGCTGCGTCATCCGGGTGAAGCGCGGCCGTTATGGCAGCGGCGAGAACGCTGCCGGTCCCCTGATAGTCCTTCACGTCGTGGCCCAGGAATTCAATCAGGCTCTTGCTGAAGAAGACCGGTTCCCCATCCGTGTTTAACCGCCAGAGTGGGCTGGGCACCATATCGACCAGCTGCGAGAGTTCGCGTTCCCGATCGAATAGCCGTTGTTGGACGCGCACTTCGTCGTCGACATCGATGGCAACGGCATACCACTGCACGATCGTCCCGCTTTGATCGCGCAATGGCTCGCAGCGTCCATCCACCCAGCGGTATGCGCCGTCGGCGCGCAGCATGCGATATCTGTTGGAGAATGGTTCACCGGTGGAGAGGCCGTGCGTGGCGTTCTCACGCACGGAGGCAATATCGTCTGGATGGACGACAGAACGCATCATCGCGCCCGCGCGGGGCATGCCCGGCTTGTTCACGTCGATGGCATCGAATCCGAGGAAGTCCACCAACCGCTTGTTCAGAAAGCTCAGTTCTCCGCTGGCGGTCTGGCGAGCGATGAAGGCCGGCAGCATGTCTACGAGCAGGGACAGCTCGCGCTCGCGATCGTGCAATGCGTTTTGAGCCCGCATCTGATCGTCGATATCAAGCGAAACGCCATACCACTCCTCGATCTCTCCTTCATGATTGCGACGAGGTTCGACCCGGCATTCCACCCAGCGATATCCGCTTTCAATTTCAAGCCAACGAAAGCGCAACGTCGCGCTACTGCCGGTCTCGAAACATCTTTGCAGCGTGTCCCCGACGGCCGAAGCGTCGTCCGGATGGATCAGCTTCTGAAGCAGACTTTCGATACTCTGCTCCCCGTGCGCTTCGAAGCTTGCGACAACCGAGCGGAAACGGTCTCGGAACTGTTTGTTGAAGTAGACTGAGCCGGTCGATGGCATCGCGCTCCAGATGCGGACCGGCACTGCGTCGATCATCAGTTGAAGCTGCCTCTGACTACGGCGCAATGCGTCCTCGGCGTGGGTCAGATCATCGATGTCATGGCAAATGCCGTACCACTGAACGATCCGCCCTGATTGATCCCGCATTGGCTCTGCCCGGCTCGACATCCAGCGAAAGACGCCATCGGCCCGGCGCAGGCGATACCGCATAGCAAAGTCTTCACCGGTTTCGAGGCAATGTCGAAGCAGGTCAACGAATGCACCTGCCTCGGCGGGATGCACGGAGGCTTCGACCATGGCTGCCAGTCGGGTTTTTCCCGGTTTGTCCGTGTCACAAATGTCCAAGCCGAGAAAGTCGACCATGCGTTTGTTGAAGAAGGTCGGCTCGCCATCGGGGGTCAAGCGCCAAACGTGACTTGGCACCATGTTCACAAGGTGCAGCAGCTCCTGCTCCCGTTCGCGCAGTGCTGCCTGCGCGCTTACTGCGTCTTCGATGTCGACGGAAACGCCATACCATTGCAAGATCGTTCCGGCCTCGTCACGCATGGGCGCAGCCCGGCTCTCGACCCATCGATGGGGACCATTTGCGCGCCGCTGACGATATCTGCCCGCAAAGGTCGTGCCCGCCTCGAAGGCGCGTTTCAGCGCCTCATCGGTGGCAGTGCGGTCATCCGGGTGAATGTCCGTCAAGGATCGTCTTCCGTTGGCCGCAACCAGATCCGTCAGCGCCAGCCCGGTCGTGTCGGTGGCCCACTTGTTGAGGTAGCTCGGCGTTCCGTCAGGCGTGGCGCTCCAAATGAGAGCCGGAACGGCGTCGATCAAGCGTTGCAGCCGGAGTTCGCTTTGACGAGCGGTGGCGAGTGCCAGTTGGTGCTGCCTGGAAATGGCTGCGACGACAAGCGCCGAGAATGCGGAAATGACGAGGAAGAGCTGCAGCATGACCTGCTGTTGCCTTTGCGATCCGGCATCACCGATAAACTGGCTGTCTCCGGATATCGTGAGCGCCATCGTAATCAGCGTCAGGAGCGTCAAGGCGACGGCGGCACCTCGGAATTCGAATCGTGCGGAGGCCCAAAGCAGAAACGGCAAAATGATATAGGGAGAGGGGAAGAAGCGAGCACTCAAGGAAAGGGCGGCAACGCCCAGGAAGATGAGGCAGAGAACGGCAGCCTCCGTCCAGCGTTCGACAGATGGATTTGACCCTCCGCGCCAGGAGCGGACGAGGACCAGCACCAATGGTGCTACCAGCAAGATGCCTGTCGCATCTCCAATCCAGAACAGTGGCCACACGGACGCGAATGTCTGGGATTTCACGCCGAACCAGGCAAGGGTTGCGCTCCCGACGGTCGCGCTTGCGAGTGGTGCTACTCCCGCCCCCAATATGACGAAAACCAGGACCTGCTGGAGGGTTTCCAGTCGGATGGGGCGACCTATGGCGCTGCTTACGAGCATCGCACCCACGGAAGCGCAGAGCGCGTTGCCGACGAAGATCAAAAATCCTGCGGGAATTGGGCTGTGAAACCAGACAAGCTGGGCAAACATCTCGGCAAGGCAACCGCTGACGATCCACCATGGCCAACTGTAGGGAGAGGTGAGGATGAGTGTCGCCATAAATACGCCGCCGGGAGGCCAGATCGAGACGGTGATGCCCGGGACGATAGCGAGCACATTCGCGAATCCGCAGCCCAGCACGTAGGCTGCGAAGAACGCGACCAGATGCAACAGCTGTGGGCGGCTTGATCGAAACTGCCGCCACTGTGAAGCAGGCCCGAGGGACGGTCGGTCGGTGGGCGCGCGCGGCAACGCGCTCGCCGCGGGCCCTGGCGACGTTCGCTCGCGCCCCTGAATAGGCTGGCTGACTGTCTCTGAATGGCTGTCGCCAACTCTAGAAGCTGATTCCATCGGCTGCTCCGATCGGACAGAGAAAGCCTGGGCGCAGTAGGCCCTACCAAGGCAGTATAAACGCATTCGGATGGGACGAACCATTCACCCGTTTCCCTTGATCCTATCGCAATCACAGCCATGCCGCAGCCTATGGAAGTCCATGATGCCTGCGGGGATTGTCAGCGCTCTGCCCTGCGGTTTCACGCAGAACCTCGACCGAGCGCTTCGAGACGTCGCGGCGATCGGCAGGTGCGCCGGTCGATCGGAACCATGCCTTACGGGTGGTGACAAGGCTATCTTGACGAAGGCTGGCTCATCTGCCGGTCTCGCGACGAGACGATAGTCCCGTTTGTGCCGAAGCAACCATCTATCGGCCTGGCTGCAGTGCATTAGGGAACCGTCTTGCCGTCCAGGTCGAGCTGCCAGACGAGGCCGAGAGTTACTCTTCGCCTATGCGGAGGTACAGCTTAGAATACACGGCGAGTTGTCATAGATTTCCATAGGATGCAGGGGAGACGCGGCGAGAATAGGATGGGCGGCTAGTTCGCGCAGTCCGGATATCGAGAACGACTGCTATGCAGAGCGCTGATAGTGGCTTCCTCGTCCTGCAGGAGAAGGCAATGACGAAAGCGTTCGACACACCTGACGAAATCGGGCTGGAAGCAATGCAGGCGGTGCGGATCATCGAAAGTGTGGTCGGCAACGCTTGGGCTGCGAACCCGGCCGGTGAGATCGTTTGCGTCAGCCCTGCGGTGCTGTCGCGGCTGGCCCTGACGCTTGAGGAGTTCAGCTCACAGTCGGATGGTGGTCCTCTCGGCTGGAGGAGAATGATCCATCCGGACGATTACGGACGGTCAATGGCGCTCTGGCACTGGTGCCTTGAATCGGGCGAGCACTTCAATATCGAGCATCGAACTCTGCGCAAAAGCGGCGCTTACGGTTGGAGCCGCACGTCTGCTCAGCCCTTGCGCGATGGTGATGATCGTATCCTTGGCTGGTACGGCGCCATAATCGACATCGAAACGTCTGACGCGGCCGCTCGTTTTGCCGATACGGCGGAGGCGGCCGTACAGGAATTGCCAAGCTCATTGAGCGCAATTCACCCCGACGATCGAACTGCAGCGGCGCATGCGGCCGCGCGTGCGTTCTGGACGGGTGTTCCCCAGGTCACCAGGCACAGACAGCGACAGCCCGACGGCAAGTATAGGTGGACGGAAACCCGTGCCGAGCCGGGGTACAGCGTCAGCGTCGACATCGACGAGTTGGTGACGGATCGCGAGCCTCGTATGGTTACGGCGTCCGATACCGCTGGTGAGCCAGAACCATTGCGGTCTGCGAGAGCTGTCGAGAGCATATTCGGCAACGGCTGGGCTTTCGATGCGCGCGGACGCTGGATTTACCTGCATCCATTTGCGCAGAACTCGCTCGGCGTCACTGCGGAACAACTGAACGTTTCCGTTGACGAAGGTCACACGGCCTGGAAGCAATTGCTGCATCCGGACGATTACGAGCGGACCGCAGCGGCATGGAATCGTTGCCTCGAAACGGGGGATGACTTCAACGTCGAGTTTCGCTTCCGCCGCGTATCTGGAAGTTATGTCTGGGCCAGGACTGCCGCCCGGGCCGCCCGCGACGCCCGAGGCCGCATCGTGGGCTGGTTCGGCATCGCGCTCGACATCGATGTTTACAAGAAGACCGTTGAGGCGTTGCGTGGCCGAGAGCTCGAACTCTCGCAGCTTGTCGACATGGTCCCGGTTCACATCCGCCGACTGGGGCCCAACGGCGAACCGACCTTTTTCAACAAGCGCCTGCTTGATTTCTATGGGTGGAAAGATCTCGCACAGTTGGAAACACCGGCTGGCAGCCGTCTGACGACGGCGATGGAAATGCTCGTGCATCCGGACGACTCCGCGCGCCTCCTGGAAGCGGTCCGCCATTCCGTTGCGACAGGCGAATCTTACGGAATGAAGTACCGCTTGCGCCGCTCGGACGGCGTCTACCGTTGGGTCGACGGGCGTGCGGCGCCGCTGATCGACCCGGAGGGGGGAATTGCAAATTGGTATGCGATCTCGATCGACATCGATGATGAGATGCGTGCACAGAACGCGTTGCGCGACCGCGAAAGAGAACTCCTACAGCTCGTCGATATCGTTCCCAGCCTGCTTTGGCGCCTGAACCGTCAGGGCGAGCCAACATTTTTCAATAAGCGGCTGATGTGCTTTCTGGGTCTGGATGCAGCGAGTTCCGATCAGCCGGACCCGCGCCGGCTGGCGGCCATCTTCAGAGGAGCCGTCCACCCGGACGATGCATCCGGTCTTGAGGACGCACTGAACCGATCTATCGCCACCGGCGAAAACTTCTCGAAAAGGTTTCGGCTGCGCCGCTCGGATGACGTCTATCGCTGGGTTGAAAGCAATGCAGAACCCCTGCGCGACGACAGTGGAAAGATCGTGCAATGGTACGGGCTGTCACATGATATCGACGATCAATTGCGGGTCGAGGAAGCGCTGCGCGAACGCGAGCGATCGCTTTGGCAACTGGTCGAGACATTGCCGGCGATGATCGACTGCGCCGCGCCAAACGGCGAGCCGGTCTATCGCAGCCAGCAGTTGCGGGAATTTCTCGGGTATAATCTTGAAGATCTGGACGGAACCGGGAAGTCTCGGCTGGACGCAACGCTTGATGCAGGGGTGCATCCCGACGATGTTGCAGGGGTCAAGGAGAAGTATGCGCATTCCCTGGCCACGGGTGAACCTTATGCGCGCAAACACCGTCTGCGGCGGTTTGACGGCGAGTATCGGTGGGTCGAGACCAGAGCGGCTGCCATGCGCAATCTGGAGGGCGCCATCATCCAGTGGAACGTGATTTGCCTTGATATCGATGGCGAGGTTCAGGCGCAGGACGAATTGCGTCTTGCGCAAGAGAGGCTTTCCAGAGCCAGCCAGTCGGCGAGCCTGGCTGAGCTTTCCGCATCAATTGCCCATGAGGTGAACCAACCATTGGCAGCGATCGTGGCCAACTCCAACGCCTGTCACCGTTGGCTGCTGGCCGAACCACCCAATCTCGATCGGGCAAAGATCACAGCCGAACGCATCATCCGTGACGCCAACTCTGCGGCGGAGGTCGTCAGCCGCATCCGCGCCCTGTTCAGACAGCGCGTCGAGCCGCAGAGTAATACCGATCTTGTGAACGTGATTGCCGAAGCAGTTCATCTCATCACAGAGGAGGCCATGCGCCGTCGCGTCCGGGTCGAGCTCGATATCGAGCGAGCCCTCCCGAATGTTGTCGTCGACCAGGTGCAGATCCAGCAGGTTCTGGTGAACCTCATTCGTAACGGTATGGACGCGATGGACGCCGCTGTTCGCGACCGCGTTGTTAGCGTCAGGGTCCATCGCGTTGGTGATTTTGTTGCGACCGAGGTCAGTGACCGTGGCATGGGTGTCGCGTTTCCTGAACGAATTTTCGAAGCCTTCTTTACGACGAAAGTGAATGGAATGGGGATGGGCCTGGCAATTTGTCGTTCGATCATTGAGTCGCACGGGGGGCGACTGTGGGTGCAAAATAATGAACCGAGTGGCGCAATCTTCACGTTTACGTTGCCGATTGAAGTGGAAGCGGCGGCATGACGAACGACGAATACACAGTTTTCATCGTCGATGACGACAATCGGATCCGCGAGGCTCTGTGCGAGCTTTTGGCCTCACACGGTATCCAGTCGATCGCCTTCGGTTCGGCCGGAGACTATGTCAATTCAGAGAAACCAGACACGCCAGCCTGCCTGCTGTTGGATATCGAGTTGCCGGACATCAACGGTCTGGATCTTCAAAGTGAAATAGCGACAGGGGAACATCCACCGATCGTATTCATAACCGGTCACGGAGATATCCGTTCGTCGGTGCGCGCCATAAAGGATGGCGCGGTGGACTTTTTGACCAAACCGTTTACCGACGCGGATTTGATGGCCGCCATTCACACGGCCATTGCCCAAGACGAGAAAAGACGAGCCGAGCGCGCAGAGTTCGCAAAGCTGAGGCGGCGCTATCTCGACCTGACACCGCGCGAACGCGAGGTGCTGCCGCTGGTCATAAGCGGGCTACTCAACAAGCAGGCGGCCGCGGAACTCGGCATCAGCGAGGTGACCCTGCAGATCCACCGGCGAAATGTGATGCAAAAGATGAAGGCGGGTTCTTTTGCCGACTTGGTCCGGATCGCGGAACGTTTGAAGATCCCCATCACGCATGCCCGCAAGACCGGCGTGAAATCGATGGCTTTGCCGCATCGGCAGGTCGTCGCGATTGTTGACGACGATCCGAGATTGCTGGAGTCGCTGGAGGACCTCTTGGAGTCGGCCGGCTACTCGGCTCGCAGCTTTTCGTCGGGCCGATCGCTTCTTTCCGCTGGGCTACCGGGTTTGGATGCGCTCATCACGGATATCGGTATGCCGGGAATGGACGGGTTCGAACTTAGAGACTTGGTAAAGAGGAAAGAGCCGAGTCTGCCTGTTTTCCTGATGACTGGACGGCACGAGATCGCCGATCAGCTGAGTGTGCACGACCGGACTTGCTGCTTCAGAAAACCCTTCGATGCGCAGGTTCTGCTTGCCACGCTTGCCGCTGCATTGTCCGACCGAGATATGGAGGGGAGCGATGAAGCCTGAACTACTGCTCAAACCGACGGTCGTTTCGCACGCGCACCGTCAAAGCGAACGCCCGCTCGTCGTGATCGTCGATGATGCGCGCGGGATGAAACAGAGGCCAATCTGATGCAACACGCTCAAACCAAGGCGGAAAAGCTTGCGGAACCTATCGTCTACGTCGTTGACGACGACGAGGCGATGCGGGAAGCGTTGCTCGATTTGTTCACGGTGACCCAAAAGCGGGCGACTGCCTTCTCGAACGGTCCAGAGTTCTTGGAGACTGCCGACATTCAGGCGCCCGGTTGCCTTGTCCTGGATCTGCGTATGCCGGGCGGCACCGGCCTGGACCTACAGGAACATCTCCTGCTTGCCGGGAGCCGGCTGCCTGTCATCTTTCTGACGGGTCACGCAGACATTCCAACAAGCGTAAAGGCGATGAAGGCTGGCGCCATGGATTTCCTCACAAAGCCTTTCTCCGACCAGGATCTCCTCGAGGCCGTAGATCGTGCCATAAAGCTCGACGCCGAGCGTCGCAAAGTCGAGGCAGAACGCGACCGGATCCAGGCGCTGGTGGATACCCTTTCTCCTCGCGAGCAGGAAGTGATGTTTGCGGTGGTCAGTGGCCTTATGAACAAGCAGGTGGCCTACCAACTCGGAATTAGCGAAATGACCGTAAAGCTCCATCGGATGAGCCTTATGCGCAAGATGCAGAGCCGTTCGCTGGCAGATCTCGTTCGGAAAACCGAACAGCTACGACGCAATTGAGCGACGCGCGGACCCGCAGGATTCGACCCTAGTCAAGAAAAGGAGGCCGCCTGCCCTTGGTCAAACGGCCCCTAGGTGTGCCGGCCTTGGGCGGCCGTGCCGCGGGGAGGGGACTGCGGCACTCAGATAATCACCTCCTGACGAAGGTGCCGGCCAAGGATGGTGCTGGAAGCCTACCGTCTTTCACGCACCTACATCACTATACGTTCGTTTAGCGAAGCCGATCGCGACGCGAAGCCGGTTGTTTGTTGGACACATCACGCTGCGGACCGCAATGGGGCCAGGACGGCCGGAAAAGGGGCGCGACCGACTCTTGCGGTCGCAAGCTCAGGCAGCGACCTCACTGAAGCAGTTCCGACTTCCTTACGAGGTCGCTGAATGTACGTGCCTGCATCTTTTTCATCGCGCTTGCGCGATGAAGCTTGACCATGATTTCGCTGATCCCCAGTTCGAATGCGGCCTGCTTGTTCATGAGACCTTGGGTGACAAGCTTCATTACCTGCCGTTCGCGGGGGGTGAGGCTGGCCGCGCACTGGCGGGCATGTTTTCTCCTTGCAGCCACTTCCCGCTGCTTTTTTCCTTCCTCCATAGCTGCGGCCACCGCACAAAGCAGGTCATTCACCTCGAAGGGTTTCAACAGGAAATCGACGGCTCCCGCCTTCATGGCAGTGACGCTCGTCGGGACGTCTCCATCGCCGGTCATGAAAACGATCGGAAGGTCGAAGCCCGCATCCGACAGTTTCCTTTGATACTCGATACCGCTCATGCCGGGCAGTTTCACATCGAGCAACAGGCACCCTGCGGCCTCCGGATCCCCCCTTTCGTCGAAATCCGCGGTGTCGACGAAGGCTTCGGCCTGTATTCCTGAAGAACAGAAGAGTTCCAGCAGCGCCGAGCGAATCCTTTCATCGTCGTCGATGATGTGGACTATGTTCACGTCGGTGGCTGCTTCGATGGGGTTTGAACGTTCGGGCATTGTTTAGCTCCCTTGATCGTCAGGTACCAACATCCACCCATTTTATCCGACGTGGTTCTGCTGGCTATAAAACGAAGGTTTGCTCTACCTCGACTGTCCGCCCGGTTGACCAGCCGCTGGCTTGCTGTCAGGCGCCGCAAAGCGAAACGCACGGTACGATCGCCCGAAAGGTGACTTCGATCAGTTGTTCGGGAAATGCCAGGCGGGAAACCCCAATGAGGTTGCTCGCACATTCAGGCACCTCGGCTCCATACATCTCCTTGCGGACCTTGCCAGAAGCCGCAAATGCGGCATCGACATCGAGCACATAGAGTGTCTCTTCGACCACATCGTCGAGTGAAGCGCCGAATTCGGCAAGCACGGCGACGGCATTGGCGTAGGTCTGCCGCATCTGCTCTTCCATGGTTGAAAAATCGACCGGTCTTCCGGATGGATCCAGTTTTGCCGGGGCGACGAGGTTGCCGGCCCAGTCGTGGCTTAGCTGGCCGGAGACATAGATGATGCCTTTAACCTGCACGGCCTGAGAGTAGCCGTAGGCTTTTTCCCACGGCACACCGAAGTTTGCGGTCCGTTTTTTCGGGGAACACATGAAATCCTCCATTCCTTCCGGGTAGGCGGCGGCCGCAATTCGCAACCGCTCGAAGCTCAGTTCTGTTTCAGGTCGCGTGTGGCGACGAAGGGCGCCGAGGCGCCCTTCCACTCTCTACTTGGTGATAAAGCTGAGAATGTCCTGGTTGATGACGGCCGCGTGCGTGGTCGCCATGCCGTGAGGGAAGCCCTCGTAGATCTTGAGGGTGGAGTTCTTCAGAAGTTGAGCTGAACGGGGGGCGGAAATTGCCAGCGGAACGACCTGGTCGTCATCGCCATGCAGTACCAGGGTCGGCACGTCGATCATCTTGAGGTCTTCGGTAAAGTCGGTTTCCGAGAAGGCCTTGACGCCAAGATAGTGGGCATTGGCGGCTCCCATCATCCCCTGTCGCCACCAATTGTGGCTTACGGCTGCAGATGGTGTGGCGCCAAGACGGTTGAAGCCGTAGAAGGGTCCGTTTGCGATGTCGTGATAGAGCTGCGCCCTGTTGGTTGCGAGCGCCTCGCGGTAGCCGTCAAGCGCTTCGATCGGGAGCCCCTCTGGGTTGGTCGGCGTCCTGAGCATAAGCGGTGGTACCGCGCCGATCAGGACGAGCTTGGCCACGCGGCCCTCGCCGTGACGGGCGACGTACCGGGTCGCTTCGCCACCACCCGTCGAATGCCCGATATGGATCGCGTTGCGCAAATCCAATTGCCGCACGAGGGAGGCTACGTCGGAAGCGTAATGGTCCATGTCATGGCCACCGCTCACCTGCTCGGATCGCCCGTGGCCACGGCGGTCATGGGCAATGACGCGATAGCCTTTTGCGAGGAAGAAAAGCATCTGGTTGTCCCAATCATCTCCGCTCAACGGCCACCCGTGATGGAACACGATCGGCTGCGCGTCGCGTGGCCCCCAATCCTTGAAGAAAATCCTGGTCCAATCTTCTGTCGTTACGTATCCGTGACCGGGTTGCTCGGCTGTCATGGCCAATCCTTTCTGTGCTGGTTTTGCCGCATCAAATGATGCGTTCAAGCCGCGATGCTCAGCTCGCGAAACACGGCCCTGACGTAGGCCCCTTCGCTAACACAAGACCGTTTTGACCCCCTGGCAGGAACCGTATTTCGGCGGGAATAGCGGCTGGCAGGCGGCGTGAAGACGCTAGCACCTGGCGCATCGCGGGAAAGGTATACCTTGGTTTCGACGATCTCTCGCAGGCCGCCTGGACCCTGATGGCGTGGTCACGAAAAGTGGCGTGCGGCAGCCTAACCAAACGTCACGCCGCTGCCCGGACTTTCAAGGCGCAAGGCATACACCTCGATCGAGGTTGCGATGCCGTCCACCATATGAGACCCGAGGCGTTCGGTTTGCGCATGGCACCCTGCGGTGTCCACGAACTCTTGCGAGAGAAGTGCGGGACGGCGCAGGCGTTTGGTGAGTGCCTCGAGCTTGAAGCCCCTGTTGATGGCAGAACCGATCACAGTTAAGTCGAGACGGTGTCTTGAACCGATGTTGCCGTAATTGACGCGCCGAGGTGGATGCCCAAGCCGAAGCGCACGTGGTCGTCTTGCAGCCAAAGGCGAGACGCAGCCTGATACCCCTCCCGGACCGCCGCTATCAGGTCCATGCAGGCTTCCTTACGATCCATCGGAAAAATGGCAAGCAGACCGTCTCCGATAAATTTCAGGATTTCTCCGCCATGCTTTTCAATCGGTTCTCCGACGGCGTTGAAGAAGCTGTTCACCGATAATATGCGGCTGCGATCGCGTCCGCTTCGATAGGGAGTTCGAAGCGGCGGCTCTCAGGGTTGTCTAGAACACGGTGCGGCAAGTTTAGCCTCCTCGCTGCTAACCAGGGTCAACGGCCGATCGATGCCTCGCGGCGAAAAAGCGCCGTACGGGGCAACAATCGACCGCTACTCAGGCCAAGGCAGTCGCCTGGTTCATTCCTGACAGAAGCTCTCGGTCAATAGTCCCACCAGGCCGGAACCCAGCGGTAAAGGTCGCCGGCGGTTGCGACACGGCCGACCGATGGGAACGGCATGTGTGTTGAAACCAGCCAGGAGCCAGTCTCCGCAAGCTCACGCATAAGCCGAAGCCGGACTAGGGTCGCCTCTTCAGGGTCGTGTTCGAAGCCGTTGTGCCACTCGGGGTGGTCGAAGGAGACGGGGAACAGGGCATCGCCGCCGAACATCAGCCGCTCGCCACCGGACGAAATGCGGACCACGCTGTGCCCGGGGGTGTGACCGCCGGTACGAGTGACCACCACGCCCGGTGCCACTTGGGCCTCTTCGTCAAAAGTCCGCAGATTGCTGCGATACGCTTTCAGAAAATCGAGGGACGCCTTGCGCGCCAGATCTGCGAGCGCCGGTGGCATGGCGGTAAGCGAGAAATCGGGCGCCTGCCAGAACTTGGTCTCGGCGGCGCACACGTGGACGCGAAGATCCGGGCGCATGCGCTCCTTCACGCCTTCTACGAGGAGCCCACCGACATGGTCGAAGTGCATGTGCGTCAGCACCACGTCGGTCACGGCGGCAAGATCGACGCCGGCGGCTTCCATTCGATGGACGAACTGTCCGGCCCGCGGGAAATCGGGATACTCTTCGCCGAGACCGCTGTCGATGAGGATCGTCTGGTCGCCGCTGCGCACGACAACGGCGTTCAGCGCCCAATCGAAGGCAACCTTTGACAGAAACCTGTCATCGAGCCACGCGTCCCGCACCTCGGGTTCGACGTTGGTGGCCATCGACTCGGCCGGTGGGGTCAAGATGCCATCGCTGATGACCAGTACGTCGATGTCACCGACCCGTACCGCGTAGCGTGAAGGAACCAGTTCATCCGGCGCGGGTCTTTCTTGCGTGACGACTTTTCGGGGAATTGTTTGTGCATTCGACATGATGCGCTCCTGTTTTCGCGGTTGAGATGTGCCGGTCAGGGTTACATCGCGGAGTCTAGGTTCGGGTCTTTTGGCGGTCGAGCTACACCTGAGTATGGGGCTGCTCGTGCTCGGCCCCCGTGAAGCGAGTTCGTGCGCTTCGATCGGCGCGCCACGCGCACGCTTTGCTTCCATGCTTGTCAACGGTGGATCGAGCGAATGTCACCAAACATGCGTATAGTTTCGGCGGTCAATTCAATCGCCTAGCCTGGGTGCGTTGCTCGGTCCGTGACATCACGAACGTGATGATTGGCACAACCGCAGGCGGACTGAACTCCATGACACCCACAGAGGTTAAATTGATCGCCCTGTCCGGTGCGCAGCCGCTGCTGGACGTATCGGAGTACTGCCGGCGCGCGGGCATCTGCGAAGCCGAGGAACGGAGACTGCTGTTGCTTCTTGGGCGACAGGCGTCCTGCCACGAACTCCAGATGAACATCGTACAGCGCCGAATGCGTGCACGTTAGCGAACAGTCAAGGTCGCCTTATCGAACGCACGCTCGCAAACCTGTCGTGGTCGAGGTGCCGGACAATTGCACAGCGCGCGCTCTGTTCATTACGCGCCGCAAGCGGCCATGGTCACTCCGGCAATCCTGCGAGCCGCAATCCGTCGGCAAACCGCTTGAAATCGTCCGGTCGATGGATCGGCAACCAATCGTGCAGATTGGAAACGCGCAACGCCGGATCAAGCTGCCTCAGGCGCCGCATATACCGACTTGCCTCGTCGGGACGGTTGGCAAGCGCATGGCTTGCCGAGGCAAGCGCGACTGCCACGAGCAAGCTCGGCAGGTTGGCGAGTGCCTTCTCGGCCCAGACCAGCGCATCGTCATAGTTACCGGAAAAGAAATGCGCGATTGCCGTTCCTGTCTGCATGCGGAACATCTCCGGGTCGAGCGGGCTCAGGCGAACGGCATGGGCGAGATCCTTGATGGCGCTCTCCGTTTCACCCCGAAAGACGCGCAGTACGCCACCCAGAAACCAAGCGAGTGCGAAGTTCGGATTGAGCAGTCGCGCCCTGTCGACCAACGCAATGCCGGCATCGAGGTCGTCGGCGAGATGACCGAGCGCGTGGCCGCCTCTCGTCAGCGCCACGGCATCGTCCCGGCCAAGCTCAACCGCAAGCCGCGCCAGTCTCGCGCCTTCGGCGATCTCTGCCGTGCGATCGAGCATCCAGCCGTTGAGCTTTCGCCAGAAGAAGCACCAGGCGGCGCCGGCATAGGCGGAGGCAAATTCATTGTCGAGCTCGATCGCCTTGTAGAACAGCGGCAGCGCAGCCTCGAGCGCCTCGCGGGTGCCGCTGTGCAGTTTTGCCATGCCACGAAGATAGTAGTCGTAGGCGTCGAGACTTTCGGTCGGCTTGCGTTTGGCGCGCTCCATCTCGATCCGTTCGAGTTGCGGCGAAATCGCGCCGACGACGCTTTCGGCTATCTCATCCTGCAGCTCGAAAATGTTGTCGAACGTGCCTTCGAAGCGCTCGGCCCAGAGATGCGCACCGGTCGTGGCATCGACGAGCTGGCCGGTGATGCGGACCTTCTTTCCCGATTTGCGCACGCTCCCTTCCAGAACATAGCGCACGCCGAGCTCACGCCCCGCTTCGGTCGCTTCCACGGCGCGGTCCTTGTAGGTGAAGCTCGAATTGCGCGCGATGACAAAGAGCCAGCGGAACCGTGACAGTGCGGTGATGATGTCCTCCACTACCCCGTCCGTAAAATACTCCTGCTCCGGATCGCCGCTCAGGTTCTGGAAGGGCAAGACGGTTATGGAGGGTTTGTCGGGCAGAGGGAGTTCCGGCGCCACCACGGGTGCATCTCCAGAGCTGCCATCGACGCGGCCCGAACCTTGCGAAAGGATATCGTTTCCGACATCGACAAGACGGACCTCGCCGACGAAGCGGAAGCCCTTGCGGGGGATGGTGCGCACCAGTTGCTGTTCTTCGCCGCTGTCACCGATGGCCTTGCGAACGGCGTTTATGTGGCTGGTGATCGTCGATTCCGAGACGATCCTGCCGCCCCAGATGGCGAGCAGCAGATCATCCTTTCCAACGACTCTGTCGCGATTCTCGATGAGATGCACCAACAGGTCGAAGACCTGCGGACCGACGGCGACAACCTGCCCGCTGAGCGTCAGTTCCCGGCGTTCCGGATCGAGCAGATAGCCTGCGAACTTGAATTGCACCTCAGCCCTCCTGGTCGACTTTCCCTGGCTGGCGATTGCCATCCGCGGACAACTGCCACGCCATCGCGTCGTTAGAGCATCCCCCCACGATCACACAACCGCTTGGACGGACAATCAAGCTATCCACAAGGGAAATTCAAGACAGGCCCAAGGACTTCCCTGGTGCATAGGAGCAGTCTCAGCGCAGATCGGCGGCAATGGTGCAGTCGAGAAGAAGCAGAGTGAACCCATGAAGATCGTCGTCATCGGAGGCACCGGCCTTATCGGATCGAAACTTGTGAAGAGCCTGCGCGAGCACGGACACGATGTGCTTGCAGCCGCGCCAAATACCGGCGTCAACACGATCACGCGTGAAGGCTTGGCCGCAGCGATGGATCGGACCGATGTGGTCGTCGACGTCGCCAACGCGCCGGTTTGGGACGACAAGGCCGTCCTCGAATTCTTCGAGACGTCGGGGCGCAACCTGTTGGCCGCCGAAGCTGCCGCCGGCGTGCGTCATCACATCGCGCTGTCGATCGTCGGCAGCGAGCGGTTGCCTGATAACGGCTACTTCCGGGCAAAGGTCGCGCAGGAAAACCTCATCAAGGCAGCCGGTATCCCCTACACCATCCTGCGGGCCACGCAGTTTTTTGAGTTCGTCGGCGGCATCGCGCAATCGGCAACAGTCGACGGAGAGGTTCGCCTTTCACCCGCGTTGTTCCAGCCCATCGCCTCCGACGATGTCGTGGCGGCGCTTGCCGATATTGCACTCGCGCCGCCCGTCAACGGAACGATCGAAGTCGCCGGACCGGAGGCCATACCGCTCGACGAGGTGGTCCGGCATTTCCTGCGGGCGATCAAGGATGATCGGAAGGTCGTCCCGGACGTTCACGCACGCTATTTCGGCGCACTCCTGGATGACCAGTCGCTGACCCCCGGCAAGAACCCGCGGCTCGGTGCAACTCGGTTCGACGATTGGGTCGGCCAACAGGTCGGACACTGAAATCGCAAGTATCGGGAATGGGGCCATGCTCGTGCTTCGACATGGGGGTCCGACATCCCCTTTGCCGTGACGACGCCACGAAATCCAACAGGGACTGGGACAATGGATACGCTCGAAGACAAGATTGCCGCCGCCACCGGCACCGCCTCAGTCGGCGTCGCTCCGAAGCGATCCAGCAAGAAGAAGAAACTCGGCGTGTTGCTTTGCCTCGGCGCCGTGGTGGCCGTCGCAGGCGGCTGGGCCTGGGCCCGTCCGGGCAGTGAGGCGTCGACGGATAACGCCTATGTTCGTGGCGATGTCACCTCGCTTGCACCAAAGGTTGCCGGCTACGTCGTGGCCGTCGAGGTCCAGGACAACCAGAGCGTTCGGGCGGGCGAAGTGCTTTTCCGGATCGATGACAGGGACTATCGCGCTCGCCTTGCGCAAGCGGCGGCCAATGTCGAAGCTGCCAAGGCTCGGCTTGTCAACGTCGATGCGGAGACTGAGCTCCAGCACGCCCTTATTCGTCAGGCCGAAGCCCAGAAGCTATCGGCCATCGCAGAGATGAATCTTGCCGCCAAGGCATATGAACGCCGGCGCGAACTGATCCGCAGCAACACCATCAGTCAGGCGCATGTCGACGAAAGCGAAGCGGCGCGATCGAAAACGGAGGCAGGCGTATCTGCGGCCTCTGCGACGATCGAGGCGCAGAAGCAACGCATCACCGTGCTCGCGGCGCAGCGTGAAGCCGCCGTCGCGGCCGTGGCACAGGCAGAAGCGGCGCGCGACCTTTCTCAGATCGATCTGGAGAGCACGACCGTCCGCGCCCCGGTCGGTGGGGTTATCGGCAACCGCCAGGTTCGCGTCGGCCGGTTCGTCGCGCCTGGCACCACCCTGCTCGATATCGTTCCGGTCGACGATGTGTGGGTTGTTGCCAATTTCAAGGAAACGCAGCTTGAACACATCCAGCCGGGGCAGAGCGTTCGCATCACTATAGACAGCTATCCGGGTCAGACGCTTGACGGCACAGTCGACAGCTTCGCGCCGGGCAGCGGCTCAGCCTTCAGCCTGCTGCCGTCAGACAATGCAACCGGCAACTTCGTGCGCGTCGTCCAGCGGGTCCCGGTCAAGATCCGGTTTGCCAACAACCCTTTGACTGGGCGGCTGGTGCCAGGTCTGTCCGCAAGGGTGGACGTTGATCTCAGGAGCGGGTCATGACCAGGCACGTAGCCATCACCAGGAACCGCGACACGTCTGCGTCCGGAGTGTTGCTCGTCATAGGTATCGTGCTGGCGGCACTGACAGAGGCGATTGCGAGCACCGTTCTTTCGCTCGGACGCGGCGATATCATCGGTGATACCTACGCCACTCCGGACGAGTTCGCCTGGCTCGACGTCGGTTATACCGCCTTCAAGCTCATCGGCTTCATGGTCGCCGCTTCGATGCTGACCCGCATCCGTCCGCTCAGTCTCGTGATCGGATCGACGCTCATCATGGGGCTTGCGTCCGGGATGGCGTCCGCGACGACGTCGCTGGATCTTTTGATTGCCCTCCGGATCGTTCAGGGGCTTGCCGGCGGGGTCCTGCTCGTTGCAGGGCAGGCCACCATCTTCTTTGCTTTTCGGAGCGCCCATCAACCAATCCTTCAGGCGCTGTTTGCAATGGGCGCGGTGGTCGCGCCCGCAACGCTCGCTCCGACACTTCAGGGGTGGCTGCTCGACAGCCAGTCCTGGATCTGGATCTTCTACTGCAACGTCGTCCTGTCTCTCGGCGCTACCGGGCTCCTCTTGATGGTTGACGATCCGACACCCTTCATGACGAGGCAACGTCCATTTGATTGGGTCGGGATTACGCTCGTCTCGCTGGCACTTTTCTGCTTCACCTATGTCTTCAGCCAGGGAAGCCGCTGGGACTGGTTTGAACAGCCGCGCATCCTTTGGCTCTCGGTGGTCGGCGTGGCCTCGCTATTCTTGTTTCTCGGGCAGCAGGTGCTGCGCAAGGGCACCGGCCTCCTCGATTTTACCGTGTTCAGATCGGACGATTTCGCCTTCGCCTTCATCGTCAGTTTTGTCGCCGGAGCGGCGCTGTTTGGCAGCGCGTTCCTGATCCCGTCTTTTGCCGTCTCCGTTCTTGCTTTCACGCCGACCGATGCGGGCCTGCTGCTCCTGCCGAGCGGTACCCTCTTCGTCGGGGCCTTGCTTTTTGCCGCCTTTCTCATGCAGGTCCGTCGGCTTCCTCCGTTCGCGACCGTGCCCTTCGGTATCTTGATGATCACGGTGGCCATGTGGATGCTGTCCGGCTCGACCAGTGAAAGCGGTGCCGCCGACATGATGGCTGCGATCCTTTTGCGCGGCCTCGGCCTTGGTTTCCTGTTCCTGTCGATCACGCTGATTGCCTTTACCAATCTCGACAGGCGAAACCTCGCCTCCGGCATTGGACTGTTCAACACCGGGCGCCAGTTCGGCGGTCTTGTCGGCGTTGCCGGGCTTCAGACCCTTATCGACCATAACGTCGCCGCAAACGTCGCGGTTCTTGGATCGAGCGTCAATGCGGGAGGTCAGGCTGTCATCGAACGTCTGGCCGGCACGACAGCCATGCTCGCGGCGCGTGGCATGGATGCTGTTCCCGCCAGCCGAGCCGCGATGGCGCTTCTCGGCCGCGCAGTCACCGGACAGTCAATCGTGATCGCCTTCGACACGGCGTTCACTGCCGTGGCGCTGCTGTTCGTCGTCGCAGCGCCCGTGCTCGTGGCCATCAAGGTCGGATTCGCCAGGCGAGCCAAAGCACGCCACACGCACCCCGACCGTTGACCGAACGGGCCGCCCTAAACCCAGGTATAGCTCGACCGTCAACATCGCTCGAACCTAGAGTCCAAGCCGTGAACTGTGAACAGTACTCTTCGATCAGGCAAACAGGAGGGCGTCATGTCGCCGCTAGAAGCAAGATCCCATACGAACACGACTTTGGAGCCCGCGCCGCCCGGTCGGTCGGCTCCAGAAGAGCTGGTTCCATCGCGCTACGCGGTGCGGGTCGGTGACATAGAGGTGCTGGTGGTCAGCGATGGGGTGCTGCCCTTGCCAACCACGATGTTGGGACACAATGCCGACCCGGCCGATCGGGCAGCCTGGCTTGGAGACATGTTCTTGCCGCAGGATGCTTTCGACTGGTCGCTGAACGTGGTCGTGGTGCGAAGCGGTGCCCAAACCATTCTCATCGACGCCGGGCTCGGCATGGATCCGGACTTGAACCTGCCTCGGGCGGGTCAGTTGATCAGGCGCCTGGAGGCTGCGGGTATCGATCTCGCAGCAGTGACCGACGTGGTTCTTACCCACATGCACATGGACCATATTGGCGGACTGCTCGTCGATGGCGTGAAGGAGCAACTGCGCCCGGATTTGCGGATCCACGTGGCGGCCGCCGAGATCAAATTCTGGGAATCGCCGGATTTCTCGCACGCGGTCATGCCGCAGGGTTTCCCGGACGCGCTCCGGGCAACTGCCAAGCGCTTCGCGAACGAGTATCGCAACCATCTTCGACCGTTCGAGGACGAGTGCGAGGTCGCGCCGGGCGTGGTTGCGCAGCGCACGGGCGGCCATACGCCCGGGCACTGCGTGGTCCGCGTGGCCTCGGGAGGCGACCGGCTGATGTTTGCCGGCGATGCCCTGTTCGCCGTCGCCTTCGACCATCCCGACTGGTACAACGGCTTTGAGCACGACCCCGAGGAGGCTGCGCGCGTTCGGGTGCGTCTCATGAAGGAACTGGCCGAGACAGGATCGTCGCTGGTGGCCACGCACCTGCCTTTCCCGTCCGTCGGACATGTGGCGATCGATGGCGATCGCTTCCGGTGGGTTCCGGTATTCTGGGACTACTGACGTCTCCAACTGAGCGAATGGCGCGCAAGAACCATCGGTTCGCGTGCATGGCGACAAGGGCGGGTTCGCCCTTGTCCTTTTCAGAGCAAGGTGCCGCTAGCCGGCCGTAGCGGAGGGAGAAACGCTGCCTCGCCACGGGAGTGGAAATGGACCAGCAAACGCAATTGTTTCCCGTCCTCGTCTGTATTCTGGGCATCGCCGGAATTGTCGTCTGGCATCTGCAGGGCAGGGCGCGCCCAACGGCGCGGCTGGTCGTGCAGATCGCCTTCTTCGCATCGATGACGGCAGCGCTCGCCTGCAGCGGCCTCAATCCGTTTCGCTACGACCGGACCGATCTCGATGGCGCGCAGACACTGCTCGTGACGGCAAAGACGCTCTGGTGGGTTCATCTCTCCTGGGCGGTGATCGGGTTCGTCCGGCTTTACCTTGTCCTCGACGGACGGCCGCGGGAAGCGCGACTGATCCAGGATCTGGTGGTCGCCGTCGTCTATCTCGGCGTGCTGCTCTCTACCCTGGCATTCGTCTTCGGTGTGCCAATAGGGGGCCTGCTGGCGACGTCGGGCGTCATTGCGATCATTCTCGGCCTCGCGTTGCAGAGCACTTTGGGTGACGTCTTCTCGGGCATAGCGCTGACCCTCGGTCGCCCTTATGTCCTTGGTGATTGGATCTGTCTCAGTGACGGAACGGAAGGCCGGGTGGTCTCAAGCAACTGGCGGTCGACGCATCTGCTGACCGCGGCCCACAATCTCGTGGTCCTGCCCAACAGTGTCCTGGCAAAGGTGGGGCTGACCAACATCAGCCAGCCCGACGAGAACCACCAGATCGTCGTGTCGGTTCGCGTGGCTCCAACCCGCATGCCGCATATGATCGTCGACGTGATGAATGCTGTCCTCGACAGTTGCAACGCGATCGTGAAGCAGCCGGCTCCAACCGTCGGGCTTGTGGGGATCGATGCCAGCGCGATCACGGTGGAGCTCCAGTTTCGGGTCACCAGCCCGGCGCAGCGCGGCCCAGCGCGCAACGAAATCATCGACCTGGTCTATCGGCATTGCAGGGCGCATGGTGTGCAACTGGCCCTGCCTGCCGAGAGCCCGCTGATGCAGGACCTTCGCATGTCCGACCCGCAGCACGCCGTCGCGCCGGCACAGGACCTGATCGACGCGATCCCGATCTTCTCCAATCTCAGCCAGGAAGAACGCGATACGCTTGCGGCCGCGGCGACGCCGCGCAGCTTTGCCGCCGGGGCCGAAATTGTCAGAGAAGGCCGGTCGCTCGAAAGCCTGATGATGATCAAGAACGGCGTGGTGGCGATGAAGAGCGGCGATGTGGAAATCGCGCGCCTGGCCCCCGGTGATTTCTTCGGCGAGGACGGCCTGTTGGCAGGAGTGAAGGAGAAACACGACCTCCATGCCGTCACCCGCCTTACGGTCTATCAAGTAGATCAGGCAGCATTCGCGCCGCTTTTGTCGAAGCGCCCGGAAATCGCGGAGGATCTGGCAATCCACCTGGCGCAACGGGAAGCGATCGGAGCAAGTTCGGAATTGCCAGCGAACCAGCGCGAGCGACGCAAGCTGGACCTGCTTCATGCGATCCGATCCATCTTTCGAAGCCAGCGTGAAAGCGCGAACGGTTGAAGCGGAGACGCGGCAGTTCGCACGCGGGCACAACTTCTGCCGAGACAAAATCGCCGCTGCGGCAAACCTACGTATATCTGTTTCTCTCCGGAGGCCGGCCATACGATCCCACGCATTGCCAACAACGTGAATGGAGGAGAAATCCATGCGAAACTAGCGATTGGCTTGCTGTTTGCGACGCTGATCACCGGACCGGTAGCGGCCTCCGACGAGCCCTATAATGCCAAGGTCACAGTGGTGTTCGACCACGCCCTTCCGAATGTGCCGGGCAAGAGCATGCGCGGCGTCCTGGTCGAGTACGGCCCGGGGGGCCACAACCCGTCACATACCCACCCCAAGAGCGCTTTTATCTATGCGACGGTGATCGAGGGCAGCATCAAGAGCCAGATCAACGACGGTGCGGTGAAAGTCTACAAGACCGGC
The DNA here is from genome assembly GCF_001429285.1 of Ensifer sp. Root278. Lineage (GTDB taxonomy): Bacteria > Pseudomonadota > Alphaproteobacteria > Rhizobiales > Rhizobiaceae > Ensifer. The sequence continues at coordinate 115,432 of NZ_LMJJ01000002.1, read as the reverse complement.
GAGAACTGGATCGAAGTCCCAGGCGATCATCACCGCGTAAGCGCGAACGCCAGCGATAGCGAGCCGGCGAAGATCCTGGCTGTTTTCGTTCTCGATACGACCGAAACGAAGATGGTGCTGCCCGCAAAGTAAAGCCCTTCTTCCCATTCAAACACGGTGATCCATAGACGAGCTTGCAAGGAGCAGAACCATGAAAATCGTCATTATCGGCGGGACCGGCCGCATCGGGTCAAAAGTCGCAGAGCGCCTCAGAAGCAAGGGCCACGACGTCGTGCAATCGGCGCCGTCCACGGGCGTCGATACACTGACTGGTGAAGGGTTGGCCGAGGTGCTTGCCGGCGCTCAGGTGGTGCTCGACGTCAGCAACTCGCCATCCTTCGAACCGAGCGCCGTGCTTTCGTTCTTCGAACGGTCGACCTCGAACCTGCTTGCGGCGGAGCGGGCGGCCGGTGTCGGACACCACGTCGCACTCTCCATCGTCGGTATCGAACGGTCGCCCGACAATGGCTATTTCCGCGCCAAAGTCGCACAGGAGACCCTGATCAAGAAAGGTGGCGTTCCGTACACCATCGTAAGGTCGACGCAGTTCCTGGAGTTCCTCGGCGGCATTGCCGATGAGGCAACGGTCGACAGGACCGCCAGGGTCTCGTCCGGCGCGTTCCAGCCGATCGCCGCAGACGACGTCGCGACCTTCGTCGCAGAAGCGACGATCGGCAAGCCTGAAAACCAGACGATCGAAATCGCCGGGCCCGAAAAGAAGCCCATGAGCGAATTCATTTCCGAGTATCTGGCAGCTGTCGGCGATGGCCGAAAGGTTGTTGCCGACCCGGACGCCAAGTACTTCGGCACGCGCGTCGACGATCAGTCACTGGTTCCTCTCGGATCCGCCAAGCTGGGTCAACTCGACTTCAGGACATGGAATGCCCAACAACCTCAGGCGGCAGCCTAAGATCTTTCCGTCGGGGTCGATGCGGCGACGAGACGCGCACCGGCCCCGACGCCTTTGTCTCCGGTGCGGCCACGCGCTCGAAGCAAAGAGAGAATCCAAGGTTTACGATCCACGTCTTCATCGGTCATGATGGAAATGGCAGCCGGCGACCGTCTCGAAGCTCGCAGAGGCTGGTTCGCGCAGACTTGATGTTCGACAGAAACCCGGCCCGTGCCGGCAAATCGCCGGCGCACATGATATGAAATGCCAAGGTTATTTCGACGAACAGGAAACGGTCGGGGGACCGGGCCATGGCCAATCTTTCTATCGAACCCGCTGCGTCTCGCGACCCGCTTTCACTTGTGGTCGGTGCAACAGCCTGCCAGGTGATCGGTGGCCTCGTTCCGCAAATGTCGCCTTTTGTGGTCGCGGGACTGATTGACGGTCTTGCGCTGTCCGAGCGCGACGCCGGTATTATCGCGTCGGTCGAACTCCTGGCGCTGGCCGTCACCGCTATCCTCGTCGCGCCAGTGCTGCCGCGACTATCCTGCCGGCGCGCCGGGATGTCTGCGCTTGTCGTGACCATGGCGGCCCAGGCCGCCTCTGTCGTACCGGACGGATGGACTTCGCTGGTCTTGTTGCGCGGCATTGCGGGCATCGGTGAGGGAGCGCTCTATGCCATGTCACTCAGCCTTGTCGCGTCGCATTGCCGCAATCCCGAAAGGATCTTCGGTCTGTTCCAACTCGTCTGGGCAATCGGCAGCGTGGCACTGTTTGGCATCGGTGGCGAGGTGACAGCAGCCTATGGCCACCGAGGGATTTTTGCGCTGTTGGCGGGTTTGACGCTGGCCTTTTCTCCGCTTCTTCTTCTCATGCCGGATCTCAAGACCCTGAAGCATCCGGTCACCCGGACGCCACCGTCTGTGCCGCTTTTCGGAAGCCTGCTGTTTGCTGCGATTGTTCTTTACGTCGCGGTCTCCGCCGGTCTCTTTGCCTTCAGCGGACCGATGGGCGAGCGCATCGGTCTGGACACGGCCGCGGTCGGATACATCCTCACCCTGTCGACCATAGTTGGCCTTGCCGGGGCGGGCGCGGCGACGGCACTGAACGTTCGCTGGGGACGAACGATCCCGATCTCCGCATTCTGCCTTGGCTACGTGGTGGTGACGCTCGTCCTTTGTCTCTGGGAGAACGCGGTTGCTTACAGTGTTGCGGTCATCGTCTCCGCCGTCCTTTACTACTTTTCACTGCCGTATCTTTTCGGCCTGGCCGCAGCGCTGGACCAAAGCGGGCGCTGGGCGGCCGCAGCCGGATCGGCGTATCTGCTCGGATTTGCCGCCGGGCCAGTCTTTACAGGGGCCGTGATTGCAGCGTCGGGGTATGCAAGCCTCGCGGCGGTCTGCGTCAGCATGACGATTGCTGCCTGGGCCCTTGCCGTGTCCGTCGTCGCCCGCGCCTTCAACGGACGTCGCCTGGTCGGCCGCCTCCCCAATTCGCCGGCTTAGGTTGATATCCTAGGTCGCCGAGGCGACGGGCAGAGCGAAGGTGACCGTGGCGCCCAATGTCTCGTTGTTGGCCACCCATAGCTTCCCGCCATGGGCTTCCACGATCGATCGGCAAATCGGCAGTCCCATGCCCATGCCGTTGCCCTTCGTCGTAAAGAACGGTTCGAACACGCGCTCCGGATCCTTGAATCCGCTTCCGGTGTCCTCGACCGAGATCCTGATGGTGTCGAGGTGATCGTGGCTGGACACGATCTTCAGTGAACGCAGGGGGTTCGTCGTGTCCATGGCCTGGATGCCGTTGCGGATGAGGTTTACCAGGACCTGCTGAACCTGAACCCGATCGAGCGCCACTTTGGGAAGATGCTGGTCCAAAACCAGGTCGATGCGGGTCGTCGTTGCAGCGATCTCATCTGACATCAGATCAAGCACCTCGTAAACGAGGCGGTTCACGTCTTCGACCGCCCGTGACTGCGGCTGGTGTTTGAAAAGCGCTCGGATGCGGCTGACCACCTCGACGGTCGCCGCAACGTCCAGGGTGATGCGCTCTGCTGCGCGCTTGCCGCGCTCGATGTTCGCAGGCTCGGCCGAAAGCCAGCGCAGGCATGCGTCAGCGTCGGCGGCGATCGCCGCCAGCGGCTGGTTGACCTCGTGTGCGATTGAAGCGGAAAGCTGCGACAGATTGGCCGCCTGGGTCGCCCGCGCAAGCTTCTCGGCCGAACGGCGCAAGGCAGCCGTTGTTTGCACCTGATCCTCGATATCGTGGCAAAGGCCGAACCACTGGACGATGTTGCCGTCCTGATCCCGCATGGGCTCCGCACGGCCGGACATCCAGCGATAGACGCCGTCTGCCCGAAGCAACCGGTACCGCATCGAAAATCGCTCCCCGGTCGCAAGGCAGCGGGTGAGCTCGGCATAAACAGCGTCCGCGTCGTCCGGATGGAAAATCGTATCCATGACGGATGCAACGTCACTCACGTTTGAGAGATCAAGACCCAGATAGTCCGCCATGCGCCGGTTGACGAGCGTAGTGGTGCCGTCGGGTGTCAGGCGCCAAAGATTGCTCGGAACCATGTCGACCAGCAAGGATAGCTCGACCGAGCGAGCACGCAGGCTCTCCTCGGCCTTCTTCTGGTGCTCGATGTCGATGGTCTGCCCATGCCAGACCGTAACGCGACCGTGTGCGTCCCTTGACGGTCTGCCCGACGCGCGAAACCAGCGAAACGCGCCGTCCGCGCCACGCAGACGGTGCGCGCTGTCAAACGGCTCGCCGGCGTCCATGCTCCGCCGCCAGGTCGTCGCCACAAATCGCTGATCGTCCTTGTGGATGCGTTCAAGCCACGCACCGAGGTCTTGCAGGCCATTGCCGAAATATGCGTCCATGCTTCGGTTGCGATAGATGAACCGGCCGGCCGGATCCATCGACCACATGTGGCCGGGGACGTTGTCGAGAAGGTCAAGCGCGAACTCGGCGCTGTTGCGAGTATGTTCGCGAAAGGCGGCGTCTTTCCTTAGTCCGTCGTCGTTGGACATCTGTCGCTCCGCAGAAGACGACGGTCAAGAAAAGGACTTCACGCCGAAGCTCGGCGGCGGACCGGCAGCCTTGGTGAATGGATGGCCGCATTATATCCCGAAGGCCCTCGTTTTCAATCTGACCTGCTGGAGGCGGGCGGCCCGCGATCGTGCGGCGCATAAACGGATGTATAGCTGCCGCACGCGGCGCGCTTCCGGCACGATAGCAAGCGACCATAACGGTCGGTTATGTCAGGCGGAGGACGAAGCAACATGACCCAGCGGTTCAATTATTCCAAGCTTTCGCCCGGCATGGTCAAAGCCATGATGGCGCTCGGCAACGAGATCAGGAATGGCTCGATCGAAGAGACGATACTCATCCTCGTCGACATGCGGGCGTCCCAGATGAACGGATGTGCGTTCTGCATCGATATGCATGCCAAAGAAGCGATCATCCATGGCGAGCGGCCGCTGCGCCTGTTCCATATCTCGGCCTGGCGTGAGTCCACCTTGTTCTCGCAGCGAGAGCGGGCCGCGCTTGCCTGGACGGAGGCGCTGACGAAGCTCGCCGACGGTGGCGTTCCCGATGAAGTTTACGACAGAGTAAGGGGTGAACTGTCCGAGCAGGAGATTTCCGATCTTACGTTCCGGATCATGGCGATCAATGCCTGGAACCGCATCAGTGTCGCGGCCCGCGCCGTTCCTGGTTCCGCCGACAAGGCTTACGGGTTGGACAAGGCCGGTCTCTAGATGGATATCTGTCGGGCAATGGCGGGCCTCTTTATGCTTGCCTGCTTTGTCGGCTGTGCCGCGCAGCGGCCCGAGGTCACAGCGCAGCCCGTTGCCACATCACCGACGTTGCAAGGCGGCCAGCCTGTTCGAACGCAACAAGGGTCCGGGGCACAAGACCTCCTGTACATCACCGACAGAGAGCCGACCGCCGATTCCGGCAACCGGCTGTCCTACGGTGCAAAGCGGGCGATCTACTTGAGCTTCGGATCGGTATCGATCGCCCCAAGACGCTACGCTTCTGCCGGGAGGAAAGAATTCCGGGTCGACGCCGTTTCCGAGGCCGGCCGGTTTCCGGCAACGCCCTACGGCGTCGTCGCGACGGCGAACGGACTACGCCGCACTCCGCAGGCGGTCGCGGCGCATGAACAGGCCGTCGCGTCGCTGCAGGCTCAAATTGGCCGGCGTCTCGCAGCGGCCGAACGCAAGGAAGTCGTCGTCTTCGTTCACGGATACAACAACAGCTTCGAAGATGCGGCACTCGCCACCGACGAGATTTGCCGATCGCTGCAAAACCAGTTTGTCTGCATTGTCCTGACATGGCCCGCCGGAGGCGCCGGCGGTTCGTTCTTTGGCTACAACATTGACCGCGAGTCGAGCGAGTTTGCGGTTGCGGACTTCAAGAAGGCCGTTCGCGTCATCGCCGGAACGAAGGGTGTCGAGAGGCTTCACCTCCTGGCCCATAGCCGTGGAACCGACGTGCTGGCGAGTGTCGTCCAGCAGCTTGCCATCGAAGCGTATGTCAGCCGATCCTCGCTTTGGCAGCGGTACAAGATCGCGAATGCTGTGTTTTTCGCTCCCGATATCGATCTCGATGTCGCGTCTTCCAAGTTGTTTGCCTGGGTCTCTGACCCGGACCTTGCCTTCGGAAGCAAATCGACCCCAAGCGCATTGCCCTCGCAAGGCTCCATGCACCTTACGGTCTATTCGTCTCCAAGGGATGAGGCGTTGAAAGCCTCGACGCTGATCTCCGGCAGCGCGTTGCGGCTTGGTCAGCTCGCCGTCGGCAACCTTCCCAGTGACAGGGGCGAGGCGGCGTCCAAATGGGCAGGATTGCACATGGGAGGGCTGGTCGATTTCGTCGAGTATTCCGGCGGCAGCGGCTTTATCGGCCACAGCTATTTCTTGTCCGACGCTACGATCAAGACAGACCTGGTTGCGCTGATCCGCGACAGAGCCAAGGCCGGTGACCCCCGACGCCAGCTCGTGGAAATCAAGCGCCCATTCTGGCGGACGTCGGATGCTCAACAGGCGGCGCGATGATGGTTGCAACACGTCGGGAGTTACTGTTTACCCCAAGACTAGGCTGCCTCGTTCGTCCCGGCTGAAATGTTGGGACCCGAGCGTTCTGGCGGTGCGAGGCCGCTGTTCGCGCGCTTTTGGTCAGTCAGAAAGGGCTGCGCGGTGAATGGAGGCGCGGCTCGGCTGCCTCACCATCACTCGGGTCACTGATCTTGCCCCGACCGTCATGCGCTTAGGACAATCGCTTCCATGGCGGCTGCAAGCAGCATGCGCGCACCTGTTACGGAGTGCTCTGGCTCGACATATTCGGCCTCGTTGTGGCTAAGCCCATCGCGGCAAGGCACGAAGATCATGGCCGCCGGCGCAACACGACTGACGAACAAGGCATCGTGGAAGGCGCCGGAGAGCATGCGCTTGGTCTTCAATCCGAGCGACGCGGCGGCGCGATCGAGGCCGGCCAGCAGGTCTTCCGAAAAGGCAGCCGGCGGCATGTCGAAGATCTGCCTCAATTCGCTCCGGCAGCCGGCGGCCGCGGCAGCGTTGTCGCAGGCGCGCCGGATCTGGTTTTCCAACGCGTCGATGACCGTAGTTTCCGGATGCCTGAGGTCGATGGTGAACGTCACCAAGCCCGGAATGGCATTCACCGAACCCGGCTCGATCGCAAACCGGCCGACGGTGAAACGGACGCGCGGATCGCCCGGCATCGTGCCCTTGTAGAGCGGTTCGAGCGCGGCTATGGCGGCCGCCATGGGATCGCGACGGAACTCGAGTGCCGTCGTGCCGGCATGCGCTGCCTGGCCCCTGATCGTCACCTCCAGCCACCGCGTACCCTGGATGCCGTAGACGATGCCGATCGGGGTGTTTTCCTGTTCGAGCGACGGACCCTGCTCGATATGAAGTTCGATATAGCCGGAGATCGGGAAACCGAGTGGACGCATTTCGGCCTCCGGCAAGGCGTGCAGCGTTGCCTTCAACTCCTCGACGAACCGGGCGCCGTCGCGACCGCGAAGATCGGACCAGGCGTCAGGGATCGTGGCCGCGGCGAAGGCCATGGAACCCATGGTCCCCGGTTGGAACCGGCTTCCTTCTTCGTTGGTCCAGGCAACAACCTCGATCGGCAGATCCGTTTCGATCCCGGCATCCTCAAGGCTTTCCATCACCTCGAAGGCCGAAAGGGTTCCCAGAGCGCCATCGAAGCGTCCGCCGGTCGGCTGGCTGTCGAGGTGGCTGCCGATGACGAAGGGGGGCTTTTCGGGAAAGCGGCCTTCGCGCCGGATGAACAGGTTCGCCATCGGATCCTGAAACACGCGAAAACCGCGCGCGAGCGCGCGCTCGGCCAGAAGGCGCCTTGAGGTGCGATCTTCGGTCGACAGGGCCTGTCGGTTGACGCCGCCGGCAGGCGTCGCCCCGATCCTTGCGAAGTCATCGAGGCGCTGCAGCAGTCGCTTGCCGTCAATTTCGATGCGAGAGGTCATGGTCGGCTCCTGACAGGTCGTCCCGATCAGCCGTAGGCTGCATCATGAAAGGCGATTTCCAGTTGCTGTGCGCGCCCGAAGATAGCGCTCAGACGTTTGCGCTCGGAAACCTCGAGCGTGTCGCCGGCGGCGTCGAGCTCTTGCCTCAGCCACTTCGCCTGCGCCGCGAAATCATCATCCGCATGCATTTCGACCCATTCTTTCAGATGCGGATCGGCAATGTTTGCTTGCGCAGCCCTTTTCGACCAGGTCCAGTACATCCATTCCGCGGCGAACATGGCGGCGACGGTATCGAAGAAGCCTCCGTTGCGGGCGATATCCAGCATGCCCGTTCGGAAAGCCTCGACCTCGGCAACATTGAGATCGTAGGCGCCGGGATCGATGCTGCGCTCGGCAAAAATCCGTTCGAAATAGGCAATCTGCTGGTTGGAGAGCGCATCCAGAACGGCGATCAGCCAGCGCTTCTGTACGATCGTCTCGGCCTTCGCCGTCGCAAAGGCGAAGATCGAGATCGCGGTTTCGACGAAGGCACCCTCATAGACGAGATAGCGTTCGAAAACTTGCGCGGACAGGCGCTCCAGCACGATGTCGTCGACGAAGCGATGGTTCACCATGGCTTCGAAGACGGCAGCGTTTTCCCGCAGGATCTGTTCCGAAAGCGTTTCAGCCACCATTGTCATGCCTCCAGCGCCGGTTCTGCGGCGGCGCGGAAAGCTTTGACCCGCTCGATGTCGACCGGGTTCCACCAGACCCCGCCCTGCTTCAGCGACGAGGCAACGATCACGCCGTTGGTGCGCTTGAGTATTTCGACGATGTTGTCCTTGGTCACGCCCGAGCCGACCAGAAGCGGCAGATGCGTGGCCGAGCCGATCTCTTCGATTTCCTCTATGGTTGCCGTGTTGCCGGTGCGCTGACCGGTGGCGATCACGCCGTCGGCATCGAAGAAGGCGAGGTCACGCGTCAGTTCCTGGATCGACCGGTCGGCGACGATCGCGTGAGCGCCATGCTTCACGTGGCTGTCGGCAAAGACCTTGATGTGCTCGGCGCGCAGCAGCGAACGATATCGCATTGCTTCTGCCGCACGGCCCTCCATGAAGCCTTCATTGGCGACATAGGCATTGGCCCACTGGTTGACGCGGATGAACCTGGCGCCGCCGGCCATGGCGATCGCAAAGGCCGGGATCGGCGCATTGGCAAGGACGTTGATGCCGAGCGGCACACCGGTGGCCCGCGCGATCCGGTCGGTGACGACGGACATGAAGGCTGCCGTTTCGTGGCCGATATCTTCCGGTTTGGAGAAGGGCACGTCGCCATGATTTTCGATCATCAGGCCATGCAGGCCACCCTCGACCAGCGCCTCGGCATCACGCATGCAGGCATCGTAGATGGTCGACATATCGGCGCCCCGATAGCGCGGCGCACCGGGGAAGGCCGGGCAATGGATCATGCCGATCAGAACCTTGTCAGTCCCGAATATTTCCCTTATGGCGCTTGAGGACTTGTCAGATATTTCCTGCATTTCTCTCCCTTTCGAAGGTATGTTCATGCACGCTTACGTAATCGGTAATGTGACGGTGGACGAGACCATCGCCGTGTCGGAAATGCCGGCCGCGGGCGCATCGATCCATGGCAGCCAGCGATCCCGGGATCTTGGTGGCAAGGGCGCGAACCAGGCGGTCGTGATGGCCCGGACGGGCCTGTCGACGAGCCTTGTTGCCGCTTTCGGCGACGGCTTTCGCGCCGACATGATCCGCCAGCACCTGGCGAGCGAACCGGTCGTCAGTCGCCTTGTGCCCATCCCCGGGAAGTCCACCGACTTCTCGATCGTGCTGACCACACCGGATGGCGAAAACGTCAACATCACCACGACCGACTGCGCGCAAAACCTAACGCTTGCCGATGCCATCGCGCCCTTTGCCAATGCCGCTCCCGGAGACCTCGCGGTGCTCCAGGGCAATCTGTCCGACGAGACGACCCGAGGCGTGCTTGAGGCCGCTCGCACCCGCCGAATGACTACTGCCTTCAATCCGTCTCCCTTGCGTCCCTATTTCAGCAACCTGTGGCCTTTGACCGACATCGCCTTTCTCAATGAGGGCGAGGCGCAGGCAATGACCGGCACACGTGGCGAAGAGGCTGCCCGCAAGTTGCTTGCGGCTGGCGTTCGCGAAGTCGTCCTGACCTTCGGCGGCAACGGCGCCATGCTTGTCACAGCCGAGGGCAGCGTCCGTGTTGCTGCCGTCGAATGCGACGTCGTCGACACGACAGGTGCCGGCGACACGTTCATGGCGGTGGCGCTGGCATCCGCGGCACTGCGTGGCAGCGGCCTCGACAAGACGGCCATCGAACATGCGACGCGGGCTGCCGCCATCACCGTCAGCCGCCCGGGCACCCGCTCGGCGTTCCCCTCGCTCGAGCAACTGACGGCGATCCTCGCCGCGCGCTGAGTTTTCAACCCAGCGCGCTTTGCCGTGCCTAGCGCGCCGTCTCCGTCATCCATCCGAGGATGTTCTTCCAGAGGCGGCCGTAGCCCTCCCACTCGCAGAATGCCGGCGACAGCCAGTGCGGGCCGATATCGGACGTCCAGGCGGCGGTGCGGCCCTTGCCGAAGCTGCCAAGGACGAGCAGCGGGTGGCCGCCCTGGTCTGCCGGAAGACGGGCGATGACCTCCGCGCCCGGGCGCACCTCCACTTCGTTGACGCCGAGAAGCAGCGGCCAGTCGCCCGAAAGCCCCGCCATGGTCGGATGATCCGGCTTGACGACGTCGGCAACAGCACCTTCGGGGATTTCGACGCGGTCGTCATAGGGAAGGCAGGTGACGGGAAGCGTGTCTTCGACCGCCGTACGGCGCCAGCGCGCCTTGCCGTCGATGCCCTGGAAGGAGAAGTAGCCGCCGACCATCAGCAATGCGCCGCCTTTTTCCACCCAGGCCTTGATCAGCTTCAGCCGGTTCGGAACGGTGCGGGAGTGCAGCCAGACTGCCGGCGGCAGCAACAGCGAGTTGGCGCCGATGTCCGACAGGATGATGGCGTCGTAGGCGTCGAGGCCGGCCATCTCATAAGGGAACTGTTCGACCGCGTCGTGCGCGGTCATGTAGGTCAGCTCGAATTCGCTGCCCTTCAGCACCTTGACGAGCGGTTCCGCCCCGAGATGAAAGGTGACGCTGCCGAACTGGTCGAAACCCTTATAGTGGGTGGCGGAGCTAACCCAGCTCTCGCCGACGAGAAGTACTTTCTTGGTCATGTTCTATCCGTAGGTCTTGAATTGCGTTTGGAGCCGACTGTCAGGCCCCGGTTTGGAATACCGAGCGGGGGTTGCCCCGCATCATCCGGTCGAGCGCATCGTCGTTCAGTCCGTGTCGTTTGAGGCGCGGCAGGAAGTGGCGCAGGACGTAGGCATAGCCGTTGCCTCCGTAGTGGCTGAGCATCATCTTCAGGAACACGTCGTGCGAAAGCAGGATGCGGTCGATATGGCCGGCCTCCACCAGCCTTGCGATCGCCCGTGCGGCCTCCTCGTCGCTGGGGCATTGCACCTGCTGATCGGCATAGAAAAAGTCCATGCCGATCATGTCGTATTCGATGAACGCGCCGCGGGCGGCAAGTTCGCTCTGGTATGCGAAATCATCGTGCGACGGGTTCATGTGGCAAAGCACGGTGTGGCGGAGATCAGCACCTTCTTCAGTGATGACATCGAGCACGCGATGGCCGAGCCGGAACCAGCCCGGCAGATGCACCATCAGCGGCAGACCGGTTCGAATCTGCGCCCGGGCCGCGCCGCGCAACGACTTTTCCTCCGCCGGGGTGAAATCCGCGGAGACGCCGATCTCACCGATCAGCCCGATTTTCACATCCGTGCCATCGACGCCTTCGATCGCCTCGCGAACGATGCCGTCGGCGATCTGGTCGACGCTCATGCCGGCTACCTCGGCCGGATGGGAGGAGGCGAGGTAATATCCCGCACCCATCACGATGTTGAGGCCGGTCGCCCTGGAAATCCGCCTGAGCGCCAGCGGGTTTCTGCCGATGCCCTTGCAGGTGGGCTCGACGACCGTGCGGCCCCTTTCGGCGGCGAAGGCTTTCAGTTCGGCGATTGCCAGGGGTTCGTCGTCAAGCGTGATGTTGTGCTTGTTGACGAAGGGATCCTGGCGCAGTTCGCCGAGGATCTCCATGCAGACGAAACCTTCGGCGAGATACTGACGCTCCTTCGTCTGCGGCGCGTTCCACCAGCAGCGGCAATCGTTGAGGATATGCTCGTGCATCAGCGTGATGCCAAGCTCTTCCGCATCGATCGCCCCCGTCACGGTCATCACCTTGCCGGATCGCACATGTGCTTCAGACAGTTCTTGTGTCATGACGGCTATCTCTTCTTGCCGCCGAGGCGAAAGTTGGCGGTGAAGATCCGGGTGTTGAGCCAGATCGCGACGAGAATAATCGCGCCTGTGACGATCTGCGTGAAGAACGGCGAGATATGCATCAGAATCAGGCCGTTGCCGATGACCGCAATCGTCATGGTGCCAAGCACGGTGCCGAGGATCGTGCCGCGACCGCCCATCAGCGACGTTCCGCCCAGCACCACCGCGGCGATGACCTGCAGCTCGAAGCCGACGGCCGCATTCGACGAGCCGGAGCCGAGGCGGGCGGCGATCAGCAGGCCGGCAAGGGCGCAGGCAACCCCGGCGATCATATAGACCGAAGCGATCACCCATTTCGCCGGCATGCCGACGCGACGGGCGGCCTCCATGTTGGAGCCGACTGCAACGACCTGGCGGCCGTATTTGGTCGAGGATATGACGACATAGCCTGCGACTGCGACCGCGACTGCGATCAGCGCCGGAACGGGGATGCCCAACAGTTCGCCGCGGCCAAGCATGAAGAAGCCCGGTGCGTCCTTGATCGGGATCGAGTAGCCCTGCGTCAGATAGAGCGCGAGCCCGCGCAGGATCGACAGGCCCGCAAGCGTGACGATGAACGCCGGAATGCCCTGATAGGCGGTAAACCACCCCTGGACGAAGCCGAGAAATGCGCCGAAGAAAAGCATGGCGACGACGACCAGCGGCCATGGATAGCCCATCGCCATCACGATGGCGGCAACCGCATTGACCAGCGCGACCTGCGAGCCTACCGAGAGGTCAATGCCACCGGTGATGATGACAAGCGTCATGGCGACCGCGACGATGAGGATCGGCGCCGCCTGGCGGATGACGTTCAGAATGTTGCCGAGCGTCATGAACGTGTCGGTCGTGGCAGCGAAGAAGACCACGCAGGCCAGGAAAAAGAAGGCGATCGACAGGACCTGGGCGTTTTCAGACAGGAAATCCGCCGCCGGCGAGCCTTTTGCGCGTTCGGTATAGGCCGTCATTGTTTGGCTCCTTCCCCGACGATCAGCTTGACGAGGTCTTCCAGGTTGGTCTTGCCGATTTCGCGCTCGGCCACCTTGGTGCCTTCGTACATGACGGCAATGCGGTCGCAGACACGGAACAGGTCCTGGAGGCGATGGGTGATCAGGATGACGGACACGCCTTTCGCTTTAACGCGGTTGATGAGCGCGAGCACGGCTTCGACCTCCGCCACGGCAAGTGCCGAAGTGGGCTCGTCCATGATCAGGACCTTCGGGTTGAACGACGCGGCGCGGGCAATGGCGATGGCCTGGCGCTGTCCGCCCGAGAGCTGGGCTACCTTTCCCGTCAGCCGGGGAATGCGGATCTCCAGGGCGTCGAGCATCTTGCGGGCTTCGGCGAGCATGGTCTTCGTATCGAGAAATGGCCCTTTGCTGATTTCTCGACCCAGAAAGAGATTGCCGACCACATCGATGTGGTCGCAAAGGCTCAGATCCTGGAAAACCATTTCGATATTGCGGTTGCGGGCATCAGCGGGCCCCGAAAACCGAACCTCTTCGCCTTCCAGAGTAATGGTCCCACCATCGGGTATGTAGGTTCCCGAGATGACCTTGGTCAGCGTCGATTTGCCGGCGGCATTGTCGCCGACGAGGCCAAGGCACTCGCCGGGATAGATGTCGAGGTCAACACCACGCAGCGCCTGGTGCGATCCGAACGTCTTGATAATCCCCTTGAGGGACACGCGGGGACTGGCACCGGTGCGGGAGGGCAGAGCCCCCCCGACACCAGCGACAGCGGGAGGATGCTGTCTTTCAGTCGTCATCATTTGAAGATCGCCCGATATGGCTCGACGTTGTCCTTGGTGACGATCGTTACCGGCACGGCGATGGTCTTCTCGACGCTGCCGCCGTCGGATATCTTCTTCAAGGCGTCAACGGCAGCGGCACCCATGGCGGCCGGGTCCTGCTGGATTACGGCGGTGACGTAGCCGGCATCGATGCCCGCGATCGCCTGGGCCGTCAGATCCCAACCGAAGACCTTCACGCTATCCTGCTTGCTCTGGCTCTCGACCGCGGCGATGGCACCCATCAGGGCCGGCTCGCCGGTGGCGTAGATCGCCGTCAGGTCAGGGTTGCCGGTAATCAGGTTCTCGGCGGCCGAGAGCGCGTTGTCCTGCACATTCTGTCCGTCGACGACGCCGGCCGAGCTGATGCCGTCGACACCCTTGATGGTCTTTTCAAATCCCTCCTGGCGAACGTTCTGGATGAAGGAGTTGAGCGCGCCGACGACACCGATCTTGGCCTTGCCGTCGGCATTGGCCTTGACGTAGTCGAGGAAGAACTTGCCCATATCGGCACCCGCCGTGGCGTTGTCAACGCCGATCTGCGCCTTTTGCGGGCCCTCCGGCAGGATCGCGTCGATGGCAACGACGGGGATCCCGGCTTCGGCCGCCTGGTTGACGGCCGGCATGATGCCGTTGACGTCGATTGCGACGACGGCGATGCCATCGACCTTCTGCTGGATATAGGTCTCGATCGCGCTATTCTGCGCGGCCGGATCGTTGTTGGCATTGAAAATGACTAGCTTCGCGCCGGCGGCGTCGGCCGCCTTCTGCGCGCCTTCGTTCATCTGATTGAAGAACAGCGCCTGCTGGTTGATCTGCACGAGTGCAAAGGTCTTTTCGGCGGCAAGAGCCGGTGAGAGAGCCGCGCCGAGGGTCGTCAATGCCGTGAAGCCAAGCGTGGCGACTAAGGTCCTGCGTTTCAAAGTCCAATTCATGTTCTCATCCTCTGTTGGTTCTCCATTGCGTGATTTATCGTTTCGCAGGCGGAGCAACGGATTTCCGCACGACGATTTCGACTGGCAGGAGCTCCTCGATGGGAGCCTGCTTGTCCTGCCAGTTTGTTTCGAGAAGAAGGGAGAGGGCACGCTCGCCGATCGCGCGCACCGGCTGGCGAACGGCGGTCATGGGCGGACCGAAAAGGTGGAGCGGGCCGACATCGTCGAAGCCGATGACCGAGACGTCGTCCGGGATCGACACCCCCTGGTCACGGAAGACCTCGATCATGCCAATGGCGATTTCGTCCGAACTGGCGAAAATCGCCGTTGCCGGGCGGCCTTCCTCGATGAAGCGCTTTGCTGCCTGCCGTCCGAAAGTCACCGTGTAGTCGCCGGCGTATTTAGAAAGACGGAAATCCTCGCCAAAAGCGTCGCGCAGCGCCCCTTCAAGACCGTTGAAGCGCCGACGTGAACTGATCATCGCTTCCGGGCCGCCGACGAACAGTACATCTTTGTGCCCGAATTCGGCCAGATGCCTGCCGGCAAGCGATCCGCCCAGCTCATTGTCGCAGAACAGCTTTGGCGCCTGAGCACCCGGAACGTCTTCGTCGGCGATCACGACTTTGCCGGTTCGGTTTATCAGGGTGGCGAGTTGACCGTCATCCGGGTGGTTGGTGACGAAGATCAGGCCATCGACGTGATTGCGCTCGATGAGCTGGAGATAGGCGACCTCGCGACCGGCGCGGTTGAGTGTCGCGTAAAGAGAGACGGCAAGCCCGCGAGTATCCGCTTCTTCTTCGACCGCGGCTACGAGCGTGGCGAAGAACGGATTGGCGATATCCGGAACGACAAGACCGATCGTATCGGAACGACCGCGGCTGAGCCGGCGGGCATGCGGGTTGGGCTGGTAATTGAGGTCGTGGATCGCGTCGGAGATCCGCTTCTTCGTCTCGTGAGGAAGGTCGAGCGATCCGTTCAGCAGCCGCGAGACCGTCGTCACGGAAACGCCGGCAGCGCGGGCTACATCCTTGAGGCTTGTGACGCGTCGTGTGGTCACCTTGGCTCCATCCCTTGCCGTTGTAAACCGATTTACTAAAACGCTTTACAATAAGATTTCGACTTTCGTGTTCTGTCAAGATAATTTCTCTGCACCGGCGAGATATGTCCTGGCACGGTGTCGTTGTGAGGATGCGAGCGCGCTGCCTTTTATGAAAGCAGGCTCGGCCAAACGATTAGATTGGTCGAGGATGTCAATTCCCATCAAGGCGTGAGATTTGGGTAGCTTTCGACCTAAAGCAGACGACGTCAATGGAACGGCATTGTTACTGCTCCAAGTCAGACACCAGATGCCGGCGTGCAAACCGTGTAGACCGGCGACGCTTCAGCAGCAGCCCTCGCCTGATGAAGTTGCCGGTCGCGAATTCTGGTAATGTCCGCCCCACTTCTGCCCAATGGACCCGCAACGATCTTGGCTTCCATGTTTGGAGATACAACGCCATGCCGACCCGGCGACATTTCCTTATCAGCTTCGTCGCCACGCCGATTGTGCTGCCGAGATTCGGCCATGCAGCCGGCGCTCCCGTGGAGCTGCCGCTTACGGCTAGTTGCGGTGATGACCACCATCTGACGCCGGCACAGACCGAAGGCCCGTATTTTACGCCGCAGAGCCCTGAAAAACAGGACTTCGCGAGCGATGCACCGGGCGGTGAAAGAATGACACTTGTTGGCTACGTGCTAACCAAGGACTGCCAACCGGTAGCAAAAGCGTTGATCGAGCTATGGCACGCCGATGAGACCGGCACCTACGACAATAGCGGATACAAACTCCGCGGACATCAATTCACGGATGCAGAAGGCAAATGGTGGTTCGAGACGATCGTGCCTGGACTCTATCCTGGTCGCACCCGGCATTACCACGTGAAAGTCCAAAGGCCCGGCGGGAACGTGCTGACGACGCAGCTGTATTTTGCCGGTGAGCCGGACAATGAACGTGACCGCATATTCAACGCAGCCTTGTTGCTCGATATCAGAACGACGAGTGACGGAAAATTCGGCCGTTACGATTTCATAGTGGCGTAACCGCGCTTTGCATCCAGCCCTACTGGGGGCTACGCCGTGGCAGAGCGTGTCTGGAGCTTTGCGAAAGCATTTCGGAGCTCGCCGGAGCTCCGAATCTGCATATGATAGTTTAAATGCGTCTATAGACGAGCTGGGCCGCGGTAAGGTCGGCGAGCCCAGAGCCTACACTTTTGAAACAAGTGATCTGGTCTGCGTTCGCACGTGCGAATTCGTCCTTTCGGCACAGGTCGGTGAGAGTGCCAAGAATGGCGTTCTTGCCAATTACCCCCTCGGCGAGTGGCTTGATAAGCTCTCCCGCCTCCTCAAGCGCTACCGCAGTGTCGACGTAGATCGACGAGCGGCGCATCACTTCATCATCCGCCTCTCGCATCTCCGGGGTGAACGCCCCAATGAGATCGACGTGAGTGCCCGGTTTCAGCCACTCGCCTCGAATGATGGGTGCGGTTGCAAGCGTTGCGGCGCTGACTATGTCGGCGGATTCTATTGCGGTTTTAATGTCTGTCGTGGATTTCGCGGGAAGACCCTGGTCACGGAGGGAAGAGGCGAGGCGGTCGGCTTGTTCGGGATTGATGTCCCAGATGACGATGCGCCGAAGCCGTCGTACAGCTGAGTAGGCGTCCGCGATCAGGCTTCCCACACGGCCCGCGCCTATAATGACAAGCGATGAGGCGTCCTCTCGAGAAAGATATTTGGCCCCAAGTGCTGAGGTTGCCACAGTGCGCCGGCTCGTCAGCGTGTTTCCATCCATGAGGGCCAACTGCTCTCCGGTGATGGCGTCGTAGAGCATGTATGTCGATACGACAGCAGGCAGCCTACGGTTCATGTTGCCCGGCATAATGGTCACCAGTTTCACGCCGAGAAAATGATCCTCGTCATCGGCGTTGGACCAGGCCGGCATCAAGAGCAACGTACCGTCAGGTTCGCCTTCGCTGCGTAATGTGTGATGGTGGCGCGCGGGTGTCTGGCATCCCTTCGCAAAGCCCCGTTGAAGAGCCGCAACCAATTCCGGGAAGGGAAGCTTTGCGGCGGTCTGTCTGGCGTCTAATAGCAGTGGTTCACCCATATTCGACTCCTGCTCCGTGGCAGCTTAGAGGGTTGTGATACTGTGTGTGGGTCAACAGCGAGTTGGCTCGCCGACTTGCAACTCGGCTCCCCGCATCAAGGTCGCGCTAATCCGCCGCCGTACAAAACGTCGTTAGAACGAACCAATTGGGGGCATATGGGGCGTTGGCTAAATGGCGCCAGACGCCCTATGGATTAAATCGCCGCTCGACGCGCCTCATCGATATAGAGTTCACGCAAGCCGGTGGCGATCGGTCCCGGCAGGCCTGTCCCGATCCTTGCGCCGTCGATTTCGACCACGGGCATGACGAAGGAGGATGCCCCAGTGATGAATGCCTCGTCAGCAGCCTTAGCCTCCTCGATTGTGAAGGCCCGTTCGGCGACTTCCATCCGTGCTTCCCTGGCGTAGCGCAACAGCGTGGCGCGCGTGATGCCGTGCAGAATGTCGTTCGATAAGGCTCGAGTGATGATCCTGCCAGACTTGATGATGTAGGCGTTGTTTGCGGTTCCCTCGGTGACGAAGCCGTCCTGTATGAACCAACCGTCATCTGCTCCCGCCTCTTTTGCCATCATCTTCGCCATCGAAGGATAGAGGAGTTGCACCGTCTTAATGTCGCGACGACCCCAGCGGATGTCTGGGACCGAGATAACCTTGATGCCGGTCCTCGCTTGCGGGGCATCCACGAGATTGGCAACCGTCTGGGTGAAAAGCACGACCGTCGGCTCGACGTCGGGTGCAGGGAAGGCGAAATCGCGGCGGCCAGGATTGCCGCGCGAAATTTGTAGGTAGACCAGTCCCTCGATAATCTTGTTCCGCTCGACCAACTCGCGGTGGATGGCCAGCAGCACTTGCTGGGACAGCGGATGGCGAATGCCCAGTTCGCCGAGCGAGCGTTCAAGACGCGCGGCATGGCCGCCGAAATCAAGCAGCTTGCCATCGACAACCGAGGTCACTTCGTAGACGGCATCGGCAAAGACAAACCCACGGTCGAAGATCGAGATTTTCGCTTCGGTCTCCTCCAGAAATTCCCCATTCAGATATACAATTCGGCTCAACTGTTTAGCCCTCACTCGGGTCCTCGGTTATCATTCGGAAGACAAGAACATCCCGCGACGGCGCATCTAGACGACGAAGCGTATCGCACGTTGGATCTCGAAGTAGTCTTGCGCGTTGAAGCGCAACGTCCGTGGCGCGATATGCTCCATGCCGGGGTACCAGCTATTCCTATAGGCGTCCGACGGATTGGTGTATTCAACGACGAGCTCGAACTCTTCGGCAAGATTCGGCAGCGAGTTGTTGTAGTTTCCCGACAGGGCCTTCTCCACGCCTTCACGGATCGCGATTACCGCAGCCGCCGGGACCAACGATTTCGTCGCCGGACCAAAGCCTTCACTGGTGGCTAGTGTCGCGATGCCCGGTACCGCGACCTCAGCTTCGGCACACATTCCTGCATCACCGGAAAGAAATGCCGAGGGGACACCGTAGCGCGAAGCACAGAGGGCATTGAGTGTGAATTCCGAAGCCACTTCGCCGTTGATCAGCAGTCTGGAAACCGCTCCGCTCAGCGTATGAGCGAGAGGATTCGTATCGGTGCCCGCCTTGTTGTGGTAGCCGATATAGAGAGCGGCTGAAAAACTCGTATCGATGCCGAACATCATCTCATCCGGATGCCCGCTCCAGCCCCTGACGATGCTCACGTACGGCGGCAGTTTTGATAGGATTAGGTTGCGAGCCGACGAATGTGCGTCTTTCACGACGATTTCCGTTGCGCCGGCCGCTTGCGCTCCTTCGCAGGCGGCTACGAGTTCATTCGTCATGTATTCGCGGAATTCTACGTACTCCGGCTGGCCCTTCTTGGCTTCGTCCCAAGCCGTAATCCCTGCAGTGCCTTCGATATCCGAGCTGATGAAAATCTTCATGTTGGGTTCCCTTGCGTACGAAAATGCGGACGAGCCAAAGGGACACCCGGAGTACCTCAGGGCGGCCTTTGCCTCGCGTGGCGGCAGGCTAGTTCGGTGTAAGTTCGTGTCTTCCGGTCTTGGCTGTCAGTGCCAAGTTGGATTGCGACAGATTCTCAAATTCAGAAGTTCGCCGGTCATGATTTGGTATCCTGCCGGGCAGCTTCACCGACATATCCGATGAAATCGCCATGTAGGCGGGTTACAGCGTTGAGGCGTTCCTCCACTTGTGGGCCAAGCTCCTTGAATACCGAGTTAATCAGGAGGTTGCTCAGGTTCGCCATATGAGCCGTCGAATCCCAAAACATATCGAACTCCGTTCGCACGACGAACATTTCATCGGCAAGATCATGACCCCAATCGCAATAGGCATCAGTTATTAGCGTTAGCGGGATGCCGCGCGACTTCGCGCTCTTGGCCAATGATTCCGATAGCCGCGAGTATCTTCGCGCCTCAAAGATCACGAGCGCAGTCGATTTTTCTCCATTTAACAATGCCTCGGAGAAGTTGCCGCCGGCGATATCGACAAGATGCACGTTAGGCCGCAGATATTGGAGCTGATGGGCAAAGTAGTGTGCAAGACCCCGCTCCGTCTGGAAGCCTGCGATAAAGACCTGCCGGTCGCGAGCAATTTTTTTCACCGCGCGGGCCCACTGCTCTGTTCGCGCGAGTTCATAGATCCGAACGAGGCTGGCGATTTCTAACTCGAGCCCGCGTCCCGGTTCGTCTTCACCGGTTTTGTTTCGATCATGAAACTCCTTCAGGCGGTCACCGAGCAGCCAGGGACCTCCACCGATGTCATGCTGGAGGTCTTCCTTCAAAGCTTTGAAGTTCTGATAGCCCAAAGTACGGCAAAAGCGTCCCACAGTCGGTTCGCTCACACCTATCCGCTTCGAGATTGAGGCGGCGGTGTCAAACGGCAGTTCAGCGATGCTTGCCAGCATGAAAGTCGCTATTCGGCGCTCCGCCTTCGACCCCGTGACAAGATAATCATTTAAGCGTTGCTCTACCGTCTTCGCGGACATTTGAAGCCTTGATAGTTCCGTAATCGTGCCGTTCCGGTGAAAGGAAACTTTCATCCGAAAGCCGTTCTAACATTTCATATGCCCCGAATTGGAAGGGTGTCAAACTGAAATTTAAATTACAAAATACATATTGACTTTATAGAACTTACAAATAGCCTGTCGCAGAAAGTTCGATCTACGGGCTAAAAATAGGGGAACTAAAATGAGGAAAAAGGTCTTTCTGGCCTCGATGCTTGCTGCCTTGTCGTCGGCGGCTCCGACGTTTTCAACGCCGGCCGCTGCCGACGAGGGCCAGACGTTCCGGATGATCGTCCAGGAGCCACGTTTCATGGACCCCAATCTGGTGGACGACGGTGGGGTTGCCATCCAGACCCAGCTCTTCGAGCCGCTCGCAAAGATTCAGAACGACGGCACGCTCGTTTATTTGCAAGCCAATTCGATCGAGCGATCCAGCGATGGTTTGACCTGGACCGTAAAGCTGAAGCCGGAGAATAAGTGGTCGAATGGCGAGCCCGTAACCGCCATGGATTGGGAGTACTCTCTCAAGCGCATCCTGGATCCGAGCATCGCGAGCGGAAACGCGCAATTTTTGACGGAGATCAAGGGCGCCAAGGCGTACAACTCCGGCGAGACCAAAGACGCCTCGGCGGTCCATATCAAAGCCGTGGATGATTTCACGCTGGTTATCGAAACAGAACGAGTGGCGCCCTCATTCCTGGCGAAGCTTGCGCTCCCTTACATTACTCCCGTTCCGCAGGCCGTGGTGGCTCAATGGGGCGAGCGATGGACGCTTCCCGAACATATCGTTTCCAATGGACCATACAAACTTGTGGCCCGGGTAAACGATCAATCGATCGAAATGAACGTCAATTCCTTCTATGCCGGGAAGAAGCCGACAATTGACACAATCAGAATGACGGTCGCGTCGGGCGATATCTGCGAAGCGCAACTTCGAGCTTATGAAGCTGAGGAGATCGACTTCGCCACCTGCATTCCGATACAGGACATTCAGCGGGTTCGGCAGGACGCCACTCTCGCAAAAGAATTGATTACGAATCTTGATTCCGGAACCTGGTGGGTCCAGTACGATAATTCGCATGCTCCGTGGGACAACAAGGACGTGCGGCACGCATTGAGCCTGGCCATTGATAGGAACGCGCTGTCGTCAGTCATTAGCGATGGAACCGCGGCAGTGGCAAATACGATCGTTCCGCCAGGTATTCCTGGTGCAAACGAGGACGACGCCATCAAGGGAAATGTGGAGACTGCCCGCGAGCTTCTAGCCAAGGCTGGCTACCCGAACGGCGCCGGTTTCCCTCCATTCACCCTCACAGTACGTGATAGCGCTTCGCAGCCGATCGTAGCACAACTGCTGCAGCAGATGTGGTCGGAGAATCTCGGCATCAACGCCACGATCAACGTCATGGAGCTGAAGGCTTTCGCCGCTTGGGTGAACGCCCGCAAGAATGCGCCCTACGACATGATAACTGCTCTTTGGGTATCCGACTATGCGGATCCTGAAAATTGGTATGGCGATCTGATCACCGACGACTATCGCAACAGCCATTTCCGCAACGAGGACTTCGCGTCGCTCATCAAACAAGCGAAGGTAGCTACGGACGAAACTCAGAGGATTGAGACCTACCGGCAAGCAAACAAGATCTTCGAAGAGCAACAACCGATGAGCGCCCTTTATCGGGAAACGTCGCTCTGGCTTGTGAAGCCTTATGTCAAAAACCTTCGGCCCGACACTACTCTTAGACTCTATCCCATCCGCGATACGGAAATCGTACGGTAGGCTGGGACAGACATGTTCTCCTTTATATTGAAGCGAGTGCTTGCCAGTATCCCAACTCTCTTGGTTGTTTACACGGTAACATTCGCGATAGCCCATCTCACGCCTGGCTCGCCATGGGACAGCGCGAGCGCAAATCGGCCGATGGAGCCAGCCGCGAAGGCTGCCCTGGATGCGAAATACAATCTGGATGCGCCGTTGCACATTCAGTACGTCGGTTATCTCTGGGGTGCCGTTCAAGGCGATCTTGGGCCGTCGTTTCGTGACCCCACGCAATCCGTCACCGATATCGTGAAGAAGTTTCTTCCGACGTCGCTTGCCCTCGGCTCAATGGCGATAGCCCTCGCCATCGTCATGGGGCTACTGCTTGGCGTCCTGGCGGCCCTGACACGTTCGAGAGCTCTGGAGACTGCTATACTGTTCTTCTGTACCTTCTGCGTGTCTCTACCAACCTACATCATCACTGCAGTGTTGATCGTAACGTTGGGCGTCGGACTTGGACTTGTTCCAACGTTTGGGTGGAAGGGGCTCTTTTCCACCTCGGCCATCGTTCCCGTGGTTTCCCTCGCTCTCGCTCCAATGGCGGCGATTGCCCGTTACTGTCGAAACTGTGTTCTGGAGGTCATGCACAAGGATTTTGTCCGTTCAGCTCGGGCGAAAGGAGTGAAACGAGGGCGCATCATCGCGGTTCATATACTGAGAAATGCCATTATTCCTGTCGTGACAGTTGCCGGTTCATACGCCTCCTCGGTACTCGTTGGTTCATTCTTCGTGGAATCCATCGCCGGCGTGCCTGGGTTCGGGCGGTACTTCGTGCTGGCGGTGTCGGCAAGAGACTATCCTGTCATCATTGCGACGACCCTCGTGTACGCGGTGATTGTGGTCCTCTGCAATCTGCTCGTCGACATCGCTCATTTCATAATCGACCCCCGAACCCGCGAGGACGTACGATGACGATAGTTCCATCTATCCAGCGGCGTGGTGTTTCACTGCTACCCACATCTATCCGCAGCAAGCCCGGTCTAGCCGTTGCCATAGCATTCCTGGTGCTGATCGTCGTTGTTGCTGCATCCGCTTCATTCCTGCCTTACGACGCGTATCGCCAGGATCTGCTTCACAGAAATTCGCCCCCCAGTTGGAACCACATACTCGGGACCGACGAGTTGGGACGTGACATGCTGGCTCGTCTTGCGATCGGAGCCCGTGTCTCACTGGTAGTTGCCGTGACATCCACCGTGGCAGCAGTTCTCATCGGCATCGCTGTCGGCGCGATCGCAGGATACAAGCGAGGCTGGATTGACAGTGTTTGCATGCGCTTCGTTGACAGCATGTACGCATTCCCCGACACGTTGTTTGCAATTCTGATCGCCGGAGTTGTGAAGGGGCAGTTGAGCCAGTCTTCCACTGACTTCTTTTCACCGATAACGGCGCTTTATAAAATGTCGGGAGGGCTGTTCGGCGTCTTCCTCACTTTGAGTTTTACCTCTTGGCTGGTTTGCGCCCGCATTGTACGCGCAGAGGTGATCATACTTCGATCGGCGGAATACGTTGCGGCCGCTCGATTGGCGGGTGCCTCAGACTTATTCGTAATGCGGCGCCACATTCTGCCGAACTGCCTGCCGGTGATTATCGTCGCCGCGACGTTTGTCGTGCCAAGTGCGATTCTGCTTGAAGCTGGCCTGAGCTTCCTGGGCGTTGGCGTCGATCCACCCACACCGAGCTGGGGAGCGATGATCGCGTCGGGCGTGAGGTCGATGCAGTCCTATCCGCATCTGCTCATAACGCCAGCGATAGCGGTGGGGCTCACCTTGCTGTCCATAAACGTCGTCGGCGACGCATTGCGCGAACACTTCGATCCTTCGTTCAGACGCGGCGGAGAGGCCTCATGAGTGAACTCCTGAAACAAATCGGCGAGACGACAAATAATGCCGGTGCTCGCCTGGGCGATACGATCCTCGAAGCTCGAGACCTGCATGTCATTTTTGGCACCGGTGTGCGGGCGGTGGATGGAATCAATCTCAAGATCTATCGCGGCGAAACGCTCGGGGTCGTGGGGGAGAGCGGTTGTGGCAAATCCACCCTTGGGCGCACATTGTGCATGCTCGAGGCCCCGACTGGCGGAAGCGTTGCGCTTAATGGCCTGCCCATCAGCGATATGAAGGGGAGCAGCTTGCGTGAGGCCAGGAAGAGCCTGCAAATGGTGTTCCAGGACCCGTACAGCAGCCTTGATCCAAGGCAGCGGGCGGGCGAGATCATTGGGGAGCCACTCCTTCTGGCCGGCGTCGACAAAAAGCAGCGGCAGTCGCGGGTGAATGAACTGCTTGATCTCGTTTCGATCGGAGCGTCCGGGTATGCGAAGTTTCCTCGTGAGTTCAGCGGCGGGCAGCGGCAGCGAATTGGGATTGCCCGGTCACTCGCCGCAAACCCCGAAATTATAATCTGCGACGAGCCCGTCAGTGCGCTCGATGTGTCCGTTCAGGCTCAGATCGTCAATTTGCTTGTATCGTTGCAGCGCAAGCTAAACCTGACCTACGTGTTCATATCCCACGACTTGGCGGTCGTTCGGCAGATGGCGGACCGGGTTGCGGTCATGTACCTTGGTCGAATTGTCGAGCTAGCGGATGCGGATAAGATATTTGCAGCTCCGCGTCATCCCTACACAGCAGCCTTGCTGTCTGCGGTGCCGAGAATGCCGACATCTTCAGCCAAGCGCAAACCGATCTCACTGCCGGGCGATCCTCCTTCTCCGATGCATTTGCCACCCGGCTGTCGGTTCCAAGCGCGATGCTGGCTCAGGCAAAAGCTCGGTTCACCGGACGTATGCTCCGCCGTCGACCCGATGTTGTCGGGCACGGGTGACCACCAGGCGGCCTGTCACTTTCAAGAACATGTCGACGCACAGCGCGGAGCCCAGAATGCTTAATCAAATCAGACATTCTGCCGATCATGATGCGATATTGTCAGTTGAGAATCTGTCGATAGACATTGAAAGCAAGCGCGGTGTGCTTCATGTCGTGCGCGGTGTTTCCTTCCACGTCAATGCAGGTGACCGGATTGGTGTTGTAGGAGAGTCGGGATGCGGGAAGTCAACTCTGGCTCTCGCCATCATGAGACTGCTCGCTCCGGGGGCGGCTCCTGTCGGTGGTAGCATTCAGTTTCTTGGAACCGATCTGCTCGCGCTGTCGGAAACGGAGATGCGCCGACTGCGCGGCAACGAGATTGGAATGGTTTTTCAGGACCCTGCGGCGAGCCTGAACCCGATGATGACCGCAGGGCGCCAAGTCGGCGAGACAATCGAGGCCCATAAGGGCGTCTCGAGAAAGATCTCGGCCAGCGCGGCGGTCGACATGATGCGCTCCGTCAAGATTCCTGAGCCAGCCGTCCGCGCCGGCCAGTATCCGCACCAGTTTTCCGGGGGCATGCGTCAGCGTATTGTCATCGCGATGGGAACTGCGAACACGCCCAAATTGATCATAGCCGACGAGCCGACCACGGCTCTCGATGTCACTGTTCAAGCGCAGGTCATCGAGCTCCTCGAAAAGATGAACACCGATACCGGTTCGTCGATTGTCTTCATTTCTCACAATATCGCCCTGGTGTCGGAGTTTTGCTCCCGGGTGGTAGTCATGTACGCCGGGCGTATAGTCGAAGAAGGTTCAACATCGGACATCTTTTCGAGACCGTATCATCCCTACACTTCGGCGCTCATAAAATCGGTTCCTCCGCTTGATGAACGTCTTGCGGACGGATTGGTCCCGATCGAAGGGCGGCCGCCAAACTTGGCGAGCAAGCAAGTTGGATGCGCCTTTGCGGCTAGGTGCAGTTCTAAAATCGAGAAGTGCACACAGAGCAGTCCGCCCCTTGTGGCGATGGGGCCCCGAAAGGTTGCATGCTGGGTGACTGGGGCACACTCGTAACTGACTTACATGGGGTGGTGACCTCCCGAGACGTCCGGGTCCCCGACCGCGACTGCCTATAGGAATGGTGTTCGGCGCAGCACGCGTCCGTTCTCCCTGTATCCCGCGCGCGCTCGATCTGGCCCGACGCAGGGTGCACGCATCGCAGCCGGCAAACTTGTTTATCTTTGGAGGGGTATTGAATGATTGAAGTCGAATGGACGTGCATGACTGCCCCGGATCTGCGGGCAATCGCGATGCAGAAAAACGCGCTCGCAATCCTTCCCATAGGTTCCCTTGAGCAACACGGACCGCATCTCCCCGTTGTTACTGATACAGCGAGCGCGTCGGAAGCGGCCATTCGGGCCGCGCGGCGGGTGGCCGCTGAGACTGCTGTCGCAGTATTGCCGGGGCTGTGGCTTGGAATGAGCGAGCACCACATTCCCTTCGGTGGCACGATCTCGGTCGACTATGAGACAATGAACAAGGTCCTGCGGTGTATCGTGCGCTCGCTGAAGGCACTGGGCTTCGCTCGGCTGATGATCGTAAATGGGCATGGAGGTAACGTTGAGCCGCTCGCCGTCTCGGTGCGAGAGCTGGCGGTCGAATTTGAGATCCCGATTGTTTCTTGTCTGCCCTGGGGATTGGCGCGAGAGGAAGCTTTGAAGATTTTTGAAGTCGATAAGCGCTCTCAGCACGCTTGCGAGGGTGAAGCGTCCGTCATGCTGGCGATTACTCCTGAAACGGTTCGTTCAGATCGTTTCGAGCAAGCGTTCGCGGAGCAAACCCATCCATTGAACCCACAACTCGGCGGCACGCGATTCTACTCCTTTGCCGAGTATGCTCCGGTCTCAGGAACATGGGGAGATCCTCGCAGCGCGACGGCGGAGAAGGGCGAGCGCTTCCTGGATCTGCAGGCATCAGAACTGGTGAAGCTCATCCAGCTTCCAACGCTGTGGACCAAACCTGATCCAGTGTGGACCCCGGGGCGCGGCTTACAATCCACTGAAGGAAGGCCGGGTAAATAGCGGACCAATTCGTCCTCCTTTACCGAAAGAGGATCCGCGACGATCCCTAAGGAACCCGGCTGCGAAAAAGGTCATCATTGCCGACTGCCTCTGCGCGCGTTGAGCGGGCTCGAATGGGAGTCCGTTTCATTGATTTGATATCTTTCTGTCATATTTATGTTGACGACAGAAAAATATCATCTTATCGATTGCAGAACAAAAATCGCAATAAACGCGAGTCTAGTGCGGAATATTAGTATTTTAGAGCTTTGTGGAGGACTCATGAATCGCCGAGAACTGTTAATATCTTCGTCAATTCTTGCTATCGCCTCAACATCTTTGTTTTCTAATGTTGCCATAGCAGCTGCATCTCCGTCGGAAGCTACAATCGTACTATCTAGCGACGAGAATGGCGCACCACATTTGGATCCGATCCGAGCAACCTTGCTGAGCGTCACTGCCGGATTGATCTATGATCGGCTTATCGCGATGTCCAACGATCATACATTTCACCCGCATCTGGCGGAGTCATGGGACGAGAGCGAAGACGGGCTGAATTGGACATTCGTGCTGAAGAAGAACGTCCGTTTCCATGACGGAGAGCTCTTTAATGCCGACACTGTCGTCTGGTGGATCTCGAAATTCGAAGGTAGCGCGAACCAGCATGTGAGCAGCGCGATTGATCGTGTCGTCGTGGTGGATGAGCACAATGTTCGTTTCGAAATGAAGCGACCGGATCCCAATCTCCTCTATAATCTCGCCTCATACTTTATGGGGATCCCGTCACCCAAGGCCTATGAGGCCGCTGCAGGGAATTTCGGGGTGATCGAAGCCGTCGGGACAGGTCCGTACAAGCTGGAGAGCTTTGCTGTCGGGCAGGAGACGGTCCTTGTCGCCAACGAGGAGTATGCATGGGGCAGTGAGCTGTCCGAAAACAAGGGGGTGCCGGAGATCAAGCGGCTGGTTCTCCGTGAAATTCAAGATTCATCGGCAACCTTTTTGGAAATGGACACCGGCGGCGCGGACATATTGATGGGCGTGCCCACCGAGTTCGTGCCGCGTCTTGCTTTGAACGCCGACGTCGAGCTCCGGAACATGCCCGCGACCGGTGTCTCCTACCTCCAGTTCAACACAAGCAGCGCGCCGTTCTCTGACCGGCTAGTGCGGCAGGCTATTGCGCACGCCGTAGATCAGGAGCCCATTCTCAAGGCCGTGTTCAGCGGATCAGGCGCCACGGCCCATCAATTTCTTGTTTCATCGCTCGAAGAGTCGAAGGTTCAACCTGAGTTTTTGATCCGCAAGGATACCGAGAAAGCCAAGCAGCTTCTCGACCAGGCCGGTTGGTTGCTTGGGTCTGATGGCATCCGAACGAAAAACGGCCAGCCGCTGAAAGTGCGCCTCTGGTCGGCTTCCGAAACCGCCTACAAACGTATGGCGGAAATTGTTCAGGCGCAGCTGAAGCCCGTCGGGGTGATAGCCGAAGTTGCCCTTTTTGACAGCGCCAGTCTTCGGGACGCTTTGCGAAAGGGTGACCATCAGTTGGTGATCAGCCACTACGATTGGGACAACGCCGATATTCTTGATTGGTGCTTCAGCGCAAAGAATATCCCGCATCCGAACAGTTCGCGTTGGGATAATCCGCGTTCCGAAAAACTGCGTGAGGACGCCATGAGCGGCGCTCGTAATTGGCGCGAGCGCGTGGCTAAGTACAAGGAATATCATGAGAACTTGCTTGAAAATTTCGTATTCGTCCCCCTGCACGAATTCGAAAAGACGGTCGCTGTTAATCGCAGCAGGTTAGCCATACCGGAACGGATCCGCGAGACGACCGTTGGCAGCGCTACGCTGCTGGACACAAGGTGGCAGTAAGATTGGCGATGTCATCCTTCATCTTACGACGCCTTCTTGCCGTCATCCCGACCTTCTTCGTTGTTTCCCTCACGGTCTTTCTCCTGATCCACCTCGTGCCTGGAGATCCGATCGACAGTCTTATGCGTGCCGGGTCTTCGCCGGCTTTGCGCGAGCAGATGGCCGCGAAGTACGGATTGGATAGAAGCCTTTTCGAGCAATACATCATCTGGATGGGTAAGGTCCTGACACTGGATTTCGGGACGTCGATCATTCAGGGGCGACCCGTCGCCGCGTTGATTGCCCAGAACCTCCCCTCAAGCCTCACTCTGGGCGGTACGGCATTTCTGTTTTCCTCCCTTGCCGGGATTGCGGCGGGCGTGCTGGCGGCGAAATACTACGGAACTCGCATCGATAGCAGTATCACGTCCGGTATTCTGCTCGGGTCGACCATACCCAGTTTCTGGCTTGCTTTGCTGCTAATCCTCGTATTCGCGGTTTGGTTGGGTTGGGTGCCCGTGTCGGGCGCACGGGGTTGGTCTTCACTGGTGCTTCCTGTCATTGCGACCGGCCTGGGCGGCGTAGCCCTTGTTGCCCGGGTCACGAAAGTCTCGATGATCGAGATCGGCCGGCAGGATTTCGTTACGCTGCTACGCGCGAAGGGCGTTTCCGAGAGCCGCATCAGGCTGCAGCACATCCTCCGTCATGCGCTCGTTCCCGTCATTTCCATTCTCGGGTTACGGATAGGTTGGATTCTGGGCGGCGCCATCACGGTCGAAGTCGTGTTCGCTCGTCCTGGGTTGGGTTCGTTGCTAATTCGCGCGCTCAACCAGCGGGACTACCCACTTGTCCAGGGGTGCCTCCTGATGCTGTCCATGGCGGTCATTCTTGGAACGATAATCGGAGACATCGCGCAAGCTGCAATGGATCCGCGACAGCGTGAGGCTTCGAAATGACGACTATTGTTTCTGAGAGCCGGCGTTTGCGGTTGCCAGTCTCCGTGCCGGCGGTAGTAGCAGGACTGTTTATCGTTCTGCTCGTGGTATCTGCGGTGCTCGCGCCGACGATCGCACCCTATGCCTACGACGCGCAGAATATTGAGGTCATGAACGAGGCCCCGTCGTTCGCTCATTTCTTCGGCACTGACGAATTCGGCCGCGATGTGTTGTCCCGAATAATTGTCGGCGCTCAGACCTCATTGTCCGTGAGCGTGACGGCAGTCGGCTTTTCGGTGTTGACCGGATTGGTGCTGGGCTCAGTTTGCGGATATTTTGGTGGACTTGTCGACCGCATATTGATGACGGTGATCGATCTGACGTGGTCGTTTCCTGAGATCCTTATCGCACTCATGCTCGTAGCCGTGGTCGGCGCTGGATTGCACGGTGTGATTATTGCGGTCGCAATCGCCTACCTTGCGCAATTCACGCGGCTGACCCGGACCCAGGTCATCCAACTCAAGAAGGAAGCCTACATTGATGCGGCGGTGAATCTTGGGGCAAGCGACTTCCATATTCTGTTCCGGCACCTCCTTCCCAATGCTCTAGCTCCTGTTCTCGTCGCAGCGATGCTGGCAACCGGTGACGCCATCATCCTCGAAGCCACCTTGGGCTTTTTCGGACTTGGAGCGCAGCCGCCGACGCCAAGCTGGGGGGCGATGATGAGCTCGGGCACGGCGCAGCTGTTCGTCGCTCCCTGGGTCATCATAATTCCGGGTTGTGCCGTGGCGCTGACGGTCATCGCGCTGAACATTGTGGGCGATGCATTGATTGATTCATTGGATTTTCGCAACAAGGCCAGGGAGGGATAGATGTTGCTTTCCGTGGAGAAGTTGCGAATAGCGTTTGGCTCCTTTGCCCCGGTGAAGGACGTCACTATCAGTGTCGACCGCGGAGAAATCCTGGGCCTCGTCGGCGAGTCAGGGTCCGGGAAATCGCTTACCGCTACCGCTTTAATGGGACTGCTGGGATACGTGAATGGCCATGTCGCCGGAGGGCGCATCCTGTTTGACGGCGAGGATCTTACCGGCTTACCGGAAGAACACATGCGCCGCCTGCGTGGGAGGCGTATTGGTCTCATTACGCAAAATCCGATGACTTCGTTGGATCCTATGATCCGTGTGGGCAAACAGATCGAGCAAGCTGCAAGGATTCATATGGGGCTGGATGGGAAGGCCGCGTACAGAAAAGCCGTCGATCTTATGAGGGATGTGCGGATCCCGGATTCGCAACGTGTTCACACCTTGTATCCACATCAGTTGTCCGGTGGCATGAAACAGCGGATAGTTATCGCAATGGCTCTGGCGGGCGAGCCAGATTTGTTGATCGCGGACGAACCCACGACCGCCCTGGACGCAACAGTTCAGGCACAGATCATCCGGAATCTCGTCGAGTTGGTGAAGATTCGCGGGCTTGCGATGATCTTGATCACTCATGACATGGGCGTCGTTGCCCAGACCTGCGATCATGTTGCCGTAATGTACAGCGGGCGGATCGTTGAGCGTGCATCCGTGGGCTCGATGTTTGCGGAGGCCGCGCATCCCTACACGCAAGCGCTCATCGGCTGCATTCCGAGAAACGGCATGCG
The DNA here is from genome assembly GCF_001429285.1 of Ensifer sp. Root278. Lineage (GTDB taxonomy): Bacteria > Pseudomonadota > Alphaproteobacteria > Rhizobiales > Rhizobiaceae > Ensifer. The sequence continues at coordinate 83,619 of NZ_LMJJ01000002.1, read as the reverse complement.
CCCGGGCACGCTGGTCGGAATTCCGGGAATGGTACCAAGCACCGCGGCATTGCCGTCGGGGTGTAGTTTTCATCCGCGTTGCAGCAAAGCTCACACGATCTGCCACGAATGTGTACCGGAGTTTCGCCAATTCGGTCGCCATGTTGGCGTGGCTTGTCATCTGGCGGGGCAATATGAGTGAAATAGTCTCCGTTAAAAATCTAAGCAGGCGTTTCGCAACCAAGCGCTTCTTCCGAAAGCAGGAAGTTTTCTCTGCCGTACGCGATGTAAGCTTCAGCGTTGTTCGGGGTGAGATTGTCGGCGTCGTCGGAGAGTCTGGCTGCGGTAAATCAACGCTGGCCCGGCTAATCCTGAGGCTGCTGGAGCCAAGCGCCGGCGAGATTGCTTTCGAGGGAAGGGATCTGGCCTCATTCTCAAAGCGTGAGATGAGGCGCCTGCGTCAGAAGATGCAAATGGTCTTCCAGGATCCGTATTCCTCCATCGATCCGCGTTTCACCGTTCAGAACGCCTTGCTTGAGCCGTACAGGGTTCAGGGGCTGTCTCCAGGTGCTGCGGACAAGCGTGTTGCGGAGCTCCTGAACATGGTCGGGTTGGACGCGTCCTTGGCCCGCCGGTATCCGCATCAGCTCTCCGGCGGCCAAAAGCAGCGGGTGGGTATTGCCCGTGCACTCGCGCTGAACCCTTCGTTGATAGTGCTCGACGAGCCCACTGCCTCTCTCGACGTTTCCGTGCAGGCGCAGGTTATTAATCTGCTCGATGGGCTGCGCAACGATCTCAATCTGACCTATGTTTTCATATCGCATGACCTGAATTTGGTGCGTTACTTCTGCGACCGAACGATCGTCATGTACGCAGGCCAGATCGTGGAAGTTTTGCCAAAGGGTGTCCCACCCGCCCATCCATATACCCGCATGCTCATGAGTAGCATGTTTGAGCCTGATCCAAGCAATCGGCGTGAGATTTCAAGTTTAACCGGCGAAGCGCCGAGCGGTTACAACCTACCGCGTGGCTGTTCATTCGCAGCACGTTGTGCGCAGGCGACGGAAATGTGTGGCCGCGACGATCCTGTGTTGCAGCTATTCGATGAAGACCATCAAGTTGCTTGTCACTACTTCCGTGAAGCCAACAAGGAGTTCGTGGGAGCTTAGCGGAGCGGAATTGTAGCAGCAGACATCACACCTGTTCTGAAGGAGAAGAACACAATGAGCTATTGTGTCCTGACGGCCGAGTTCGCCCATGAAACAAACACGTTCAACATTAGGAAGACCGATCTCGACGCATTCGTCGCCCATGGCCTCTATGAAGGTGCCGCGGCGATCGAGGCGCGTGGCGACGCCAACACTGAACTCGCCGGCTTCCTGGATCGAAGCCGCGAGTATGGTTGGGACGTCGTGCACACGATCAGTACGGATGCCGAGCCTGCGGGTCCTGTCACCCGAGTTGCCTTCGATCATATTGCCGGCAAGATCGTTGATAAGGCAAAAGAGCTCGGGAGTGGTCTGGATGGCATCCTGCTCGGCCTTCATGGCGCGATGGTCACCGAGTTCTCGGAAGACGGCGAGGGCGAGCTGCTGGAGCGTTTGAGGCAAATACTCGCGCGCCGAATTCCGATCGCCGTCACTCTGGATCCACATGCGAATGTGACCGCCAAAATGTGCGAGCACGCCGATATCCTCATGTCGTTCAAAACTTATCCTCACGTCGACATGCGCGAGACAGCTCGTCACGCGGCGGATTTATTGCAGCAAGCAATGGCAGGCGTAGTCACGCCGAAGACCCTCCTCGTGCGGTGCCCAATGCTGGAAGAAGCCAATGCCGGGCGTACCGACATGGGGCCAATGATCGAGTGGATCGCCGAAGCAAGACGACACGAAAAAACGCCCGGAGCGCTGGCGGCCAGCATCAATGGCGCTTTTCCGAACGCTGACATAGCTGAAGTGGGGCCCACCATCCTGGTGACATACGAAGGTGACCTCGCGCCGCACCAGGCCTTTGCTGAGCGCATTGCCGAAGAAATGTGGAGCAACCGGGCCAACATCCTCAACACGTTTCATACGCCGGCAGAAGCCGCGCAGTTAGCCTCGGACTACGAGGGCGAGCAGCCGCTCATCATCGCTGAGTATGCGGACAACCCAGGAGCTGGAGCGTACGGTGATGCGACGGCTCTCCTAGACGCTTTGCTGAGCGCGAAGGTCGCTGATGCATGCTTCGGGCCGATGGTGGATCCCGAAGCGGCGCGGATCCTATCGCAGATGAACGTTGGCGATAGCGCGTCAATTTTTCTTGGCGGAAAATCGGATGCCCGGTTTGGTGGCGCGCCGCTCGAGGTGAATGCAAAAGTCTTGCACCTCAGCGACGGAAAACTGATAGGGACCGGCGCACAACTCGGTGGACTCGAGTTTTCGTTCGGACCAACCGCCGTCATCCAGATCGATGGAATCGTCGTACTTGTGGTGACTGAACGCTCACAATTGCGCGACCAACAGCAATTCCGAGCTTTTGGCATCGAGCCGACAGCTTATCGGGTGATCGTCGTCAAATCCATGCAGCACTTTCGCGCCGATTTCGAACAGATTGCTGGCCGGATTATCGTCTGCGACAGCGGGGCACTCTGCACCATGGACTACTCAAAGATACCTTATCGGAATGTGCCTCGCCCAATCTACCCGCTCGACGCGTTCTGAGGACGTTCCCATGACCAGGGCTAAGCTGCGGCTGAGGCGCTGTCCTGTACCGAGTTCTCCGAAGAGCCTCCGGAAGTTGTTAGCAGCCTTGGTCTTGGCGCGAACTCTCCCTTATGCGGAGCGCCCTGTGTTGTTCGACTGGCTTGAAAACCGAACTCAGCGTTCCTCGGAACGCCAAAGTGAAAACAATGTTTACTACGGAGCATGGCGTGATTGTTAAATCTGCCGCACAGCAATCAGACATTATCGTACTCGGCGCCGGGATCGTCGGGGTGTGCATCGCCCTGCATCTACAAAAGCGTGGCAAGTCAGTAGTTCTGGTCGACCGGAAGGAGCCGGGGGAGGAGACGAGTTACGGGAACGCGGGGTTGATCGAATGCTCGAGTGTGATGCCTTACGGGGCGCCGCGAGAGCTTGGGACCTTGCTCCGGTATGGCTTGAACCGTTCGGCAGACGTGCGTTTCGACTGGTCGTATTTGCCCCAAATCGCACCATGGCTCTGGAGGTTCTGGCGCGAGTCCGCTCCAAATCGGTTGATGAAGGCGGCGTCGGACATGTGGCCGCTGATCAGCCGTTCCGTGGCGGAACATGAAGCGTTGGCGTCCGAAGCGGGCGTGACTTCCGAGTTACATCGTTCAGGTTGGATTGAAACCTTCCGGAAGCCGGGGTCACTTGCAAAAGCCAAGGCAGCGGTCGGCGAGCTCGCTCCCTTTGGCGTCCGGTATGAAGTGCTCGACGCGGATTCGCTGAGGGAACGCGAGCCACATCTTTCGAACGAGTTCGTCGGAGGTGTCCATTGGCTCGATCCCGCATCGGTGCGTGATCCCGGAGGGCTGGTAAAAAGCTATGCGAAGACGTTCTTCCAGCGGGGCGGTAAGTTCCACAAGGCAGACGCATCAAATCTCGTGAATGACGGGATTCGATGGCGCCTGAATCTGGAGAGCCAGGGTCTGTTCGCGCAGGAGGTGGTTGTTGCGCTGGGTCCTTGGTCGGACGATGTGGCGCGACGGTTCGGTTATCGGCTGCCTTTTGTCGTTAAGCGAGGTTACCACGTCCACTACTCGGCAAAAGACGGCGCGATGCTAAACCACCCGGTATTCGACGCGGATGGAGGCTATGTCCTGTCGCCCATGCGCCAAGGCGTTAGATTGGCCACCGGAATTGAGTTCGCGCCCCGAGACAGTCGCCCGAATTTCTCCCAACTAGATTTTGTCGAACCGCTCGCTCGACGAACTTTTCCGCTCCAAGGCAGGATTGAATCGGAGCCATGGATGGGGTCCAGACCTTGTCTTCCTGACATGCGTCCGATCATTGGAAAAGCGCCACGACATAAGGGCTTATGGTTTGCATTTGGTCATAACCATCACGGTCTGACGTTGGGGCCGGTTACTGGACGGCTGTTGGCTGAAATGATGACGGGGCGGGTCTCTTTCACAGACCCGCGTCCCTACGCGATGGATCGGTTCTCTTAGCTCCCGAACCATGCCTTCCAACATCGATCGCGAATTCCAAACATGTAAAGAGGTATAGAATGTCCCCGTTGAATTGGATTGACGGAAGCCGTCTGAAATCGAGCGTATCAGACGCGATCGACACGTACGTTTTCGCTGAAATGAGTCGTCAACGGATTCCAGGGGTCGCACTTGGAATCTACAGGAGTGGCTCGATCGTCCTGGCGAAAGGGTATGGCAAGGCCAACATCGAACTCAACGTTCCAATGACGGCGGATAGCGTGCTGCAATCTGGGTCCGTCGGCAAATCATTCACAGCGACCGCGGTGATGATGCTGGTTGAGCGGGGCAGGATCCAATTGGACGACAGCATCAAGGACTATTTTCCAGAAGGACCGGATAGCTGGCAAGCAATCAAGATAGCCAATCTCCTTTCCCACACGTCCGGATTGGCAGCGTATGACAATCCGGAGCTTCAAGTCACCGATGGTCCGTTCGATATCAGGCGGGATTTCTCCGAAGACGAGTTGCTGGCAGCAATCGCAAGGCTGCCGCGCGATTTTGATCCGGGCGATGACTGGGCATACCAGAACACCAACTTCGTCCTGCTCGGCATTCTCATTGAAAGAGTTACAGGCCAATCCTACGCCGAATTCCTCGCGCAGAACATCTTCGGTCCGTTGGGGATGATGTCATCGAGAGTCATATCGGATCTCGATGTCGTTCCGAATAGGGCATCGGGTTACGAGATGGTCGGAGGAGTGCTTAGAAATCAACAATGGGTATCGCCCACCTTCAACTCGACGGCTGACGGTACGCTCTATTTTACTGTTCGCGATCTCGAGCAGTGGGAGCGGGCACTTTGTGGTGACACCCTCTTAAAAGCGGCCTCGCTAGAAAAGATGTGGACTCCTTATCCCTATGGCGGGAAGTCAGAGAAGGAAGGCTACGGATTTGGTTGGAGGATACAATATATAAACGGACGACGCGTGATTGGGCACAATGGGGCATGGCAGGGTTTCTCGACGTCATTCTCACGCTATGTGGACGATAAGCTAACAATTGTCGCCTTGTGCAACCTCGATGCTAATCATTGCAGCCCGGTTTCAATCGTCCGAGCCGTCGCCGGTATAATATCTCCTTGTCTTGAAATTCCTGAATATCCGGCCGTAGTCGACGATCGAGAAGAGCTGACGGCATCCTACTGGGCGCAGTTCCGCAGCCTGATGAAAGGAGACGTTACGGGCAAGAAGACTAAAGCCGGCACATTCTCTGCTGAACAAATTCGTGATCTGCAATGTGCGCTGCCACGACAATGGGACGAGAACTTTCCAGTTCTCGTTGAACGTACCGTCCAAAAGAAAAGTCTTCTTTCAGTGTATAAGATCGGTAACGTAAACGACAGGCGTTTGCTCAGTGTTTCGACTTTAGAAGCCGAAGGTGTTGTATCCTTCAGTGTCCTGGCAGACCCGGACAACAGATAGTTTGGGCGAAGTCGATCTTAGTACATGGATGGCGTCCGGCCTCGTCGCGATCGGGCACGGTTGAGTGGCGCGTGCACTCACGGGGTGAAGAGTTGGCTTAACTTCAATTGAAGTTCGCGGGCCTGCGGTATGGAGCCGCCGGTTTTGCAGCGTTCGCAAGACATGGCATTCGTTCGGTAGCGACAGAGCCGGCACGACCATCATTTGGACACCGGGTGGCTCATTTCTTCCAGATTTGGAATGTGCCTCCGCGCGCGCGTGGGCAGAGAGTTCTTTCAAGCCGCGCCAACTCCCCGACAGGCGACGGAGCCGGGGCCATTCGGCCTTGGGCCTTGCATGTGACGGCCGATGGCCGGTTTTTGCAGTTGGAGAGCATGGGATCAAGCGCACCCATCCCGCGAGGCAGCATTGCGGGCCACCGCCTCACCTGCGGACGTCGACTTGGAACTCGTGCTAGCGGTCGACACGTCGGGCTCCATGGACATAGGGAAGCGCGCGTGCAGCGCCTCGGCTATCTGGAACGCTCCGACCCGGAATTCACCAACGCCGTCAAAGGCAGGGCCGCATTGCCGTCGGCTATTTTGAATGGAAAGGCGCATACGTAGAGAGCTAAGTATGGTGTGGTAGGCCCGACAGGACACGAACCTGCAACCAGTCGGTCATGCGCCGACGGCTCTAACCATTGAGCTACAGGCCCCACCAGGACGTTTCTAAGCACAGAAAAACCGATGGATCAGTCGCGTAGCGGATGCTTTGAAGAAGTGTCTTGAACCTTGACGCACCAGTGCGGTTCATCGATAATCAAGGTGAACCAAGGAAGGTGAGATCCCATGACCGCTGCGTTTACCGTGCGTATAAAAGATGAAACCGCGAGCAAGCTGGATCAGCTCGCTGAGAAGCTGGATCGGTCCCGCTCTTATATGGCTGCAGCGGCCATCGAAGCTTTCGTTGAGCAGCAGGAATGGCAGCTTGCCGAGATTGAAGCCGGGTTGACCGAGGCCGACCGGGGTGAGTTCGCCAGCGATGAAGATGTGGCGAAAGTCGTCAGGAAGTACGTCAAGTCTGCCCGCCAATCATGAGTCGGAAGCGTATTCGTTGGACGCTGCGGGCGTTGCGGCGACTTGATGAGATCGGCGCGTATATCGAGAAAGACGATCCGGATGCGGCGGCTCGCGTCGTGGCGCGGATTGTCACTGCCGTGGATGCGTTAGCGGAGTATCCTGCCAGTGGGCGGCCTGGTCGTATCAAGAGCACGCGCGAGCTCGTGCTGGCCGACATTCCCTACATCATCCCCTACCGCATAAGTCGAGACGTCGAGATCCTCACCGTCATGCACGCTCACCAGCAATGGCCGCAGGTTCTCTAGTCACGACCAACAAAACGCGTCGGCGCGATGAGCGATGATCCGCTCATCAGCCTGCCCGTTACGGCAACGTGACCTATTCCCGGCTTCGTCCGAAAAGCACGGCGCTCATGCTACCCCACTCCCCGGGACATCATCACTGCTAGTCAAAATCAGACGGGAAGTGCAGGTTTTCGACGGAAAACTGGAAGCGATCAGCCCAATGTTGGTTTCCAGTTGCGAATGATTCACATGACGATTGTGCCACGTTTGTTCCCGTTCTGTGCGTTCAGGATCGCACAATGTATCGACTGGCACCCGCTTCCACGTGTCTGGCCGCGATTGAGCGTCGGTCGTTTGGCGACCAATAAATACTTCTTGAGGACGGTCGTCCCCGCTCCGAAAGACTATTGGGCGTTTGCTGCGACGTCGCTTGAAATCGGCGGCACAAGGCACCAGTTCAAAATTGGGCAATATGGAGTGAAACCAGCGCGATCTTTGCCGGCCAGAGCGAAGCGGGGGAGGAGAAAATGAATGATGAAAAACTCGGCTTCGAAGATGATTTGATGCTCGGCGTGCCGGCGGGGGGCGGGCGGGCGGTTCTCCAGGCCATTTCGTCTCACCTAGCGCAACGCACTCGCGTCCCAGCCAGTGTCATTCTCGACGGCCTGCTCGAGCGGGAGGCTCTTGGTTCGACGGGTTTCGGGGAAGGCTTTGCCCTACCGCACGCGTTTATTCCGGGTTTGATAACTCCGGCTAAAGTGCTTGTTACCCTGCGCGAACCAATCGAGTTCAACGCACCCGACGACGAGCCAGTCGATATCTTTCTCGCGGTGATATGGCCTTACGGGCAACATGAAGGTTTCTTGCAATACCTCTCCAAGCTTTGTCGTGTCTTTCGCTCAAAGAAGTTGTTGGCGGCCCTGCGAGGGGTACGATCTGAAACAGAGGCTTTAATCGTGCTTTCGGCGGCCGTTTGCACAACTGCTCCGAGTGCACAAAGCTCTGTCACAGCCTCATATGGCCCGCTCCTGCGGTAGTTCGATGCCCTAAATCGCGTGATTGGCGCGTTCGGTCGTCGCTTCGTGCCGAGTCTTGGCTGGCTCGGCATACGACACAAAGCCTGTTCTCCCGTTTCCAGCGCCGTTAGCCATCTAGGCATTGGTTCCCGGCGCGGTTCGGGAAGGCGTACGAACCTGCTAACAGTGCGAAGCCGTCCGTGCATGAAAATACGGAACTGTCGTCGCCACCAGCCACAAAAGCGAGGGTACCACTCCCGGGACATTCCTCTGAAAATGAGAGTAGGATCCTTCAGGGGAGAAAAGAGATGCCAGTCGGCTTGGTACACTATGCGCCCGTCACTCTGAACCAAGGGTTGTGAGCTATCGATGACGCCAGGACCAGAAAATTACAAGGAGCTTCTGCTTTTTCTGACGACGGCAGGCGTTATCGTGCCACTGTTTGGGCGATTGAAACTGAGCCCGGTTTTTGGCTTTCTCGCAGCCGGCATCTTGCTTGGCCCCTTCGGTCTTGGAGCGCTCGTAGGAGATTGGCCGTGGCTCTCCGCAATCTCAATCACCGACGTTGGACAGATCGCGCTTCTTGCGGAATTCGGAGTGGCATTCCTGCTTTTTATGATCGCGCTCGAGCTGTCGTGGAGCCGTCTTCTGTTAATGCGCAAGCTCGTCTTCGGATTGGGCGGCCTTCAGGTTCTCACCTCGACAGCCGTCCTCGCGGCCATCGCGGGCTTGCTGGGCCAAACTCCGGCTTCAGCGGTGGTGCTTGGCTGTGCGCTCGCCATGTCGTCGACGGCGATCATTATACCGTCGCTTGTTGAGCGCAAACTGCTGAACACGACCGTTGGGCGGGCAAGTTTCGCCGTACTGCTCTTCCAGGATCTCGCCGTGGCGCCTCTCCTGTTCATGGTGACGATTTTGGGCTCGCGCGAAGGGACGGGGCTCGGCGCCGGCCTGTTGTATGCTCTGGCGCCTGCCGCAGTGGCGCTTTTCGCGATGGCCGGCATCGGTCGCCTCATCCTGCGACCTTTGTTCAAACTGGTCGCGACAACAAAGAGTAACGAATTGTTCGTCGCTGCATGCCTCTTGGTCGTAATCGGTTCTGGCCTAATCACAGCCCTCAGTGGTCAGTCGATGGCGCTCGGCGCTTTCGTTGCAGGTCTCTTGCTCGCTGAAACCGAGTATCGTCGTCAGATCGAGGTTACCATCCAGCCCTTCCAGGGGCTTTTGCTTGGGCTCTTCTTCGTATCCGTTGGAGCTCGTCTGGATCTTTCCGAGATCATTGCCAACCCGGTCGTCACAGTCGGCGTCGCGATCGGGCTGTTTGCGATAAAAGCTCTGACCCTCTTTCCGATCGCGCGCCTGTCAGGACTGACGACCCGCCATGGCGGCGAAGTCGCACTTGTGCTAGGACCTGGCGGCGAGTTCGCATTAATCCTTATCGGCGCTGCTGTGGCAGGCAATGTTGTCCCTGGTGCCGTTGCCGCCACTGCCACAGTCGCGGCAACCTTGACGATGATCGGCGTTCCCTTGCTGGTGCGCCTGCTGGGCCGCGATAGGGCATATGCCGGGACGGCTGATCCTTCGTTTGCAGGACTAACGCCCCAGCATGATGACGGCTTAGAGCGTGTGATCGTCGTCGGCTATGGACGTGTCGGGCAACTGGTCGCGGAGATGCTCACGCGACATGGGTTGAGGTTCCTGGCAATCGACGCCGATCCAGTGCTTGTCGGCAAGGAGCGAGGGCGCGGTTCTACGATCTATTATGGCGATGCCACACGAATCGAGTTGCTTCGACGCTGCGGAATCCAGAGTGCTCGCGCACTTGTTGTAACCTTGGATAACGCAGAGGCTGTGGCCTCGATCGTCTCCTCTGCAAGATCCGAGCGGGCGGATCTCACTATTGTCGCCCGCGCACGGGATGCGGTGCACGCAACTGAGTTATACGAACTCAAAGTGACGGATGCGGTGCCAGAGACCATCGAAGCCAGCCTCCAACTGTCGCAGGCGGTGCTCGTTGGCATCGGCATTCCGATGGGCCCAGTGATAGCATCCATTCATGAGCGACGGGATGAGTTTCGCAAGATGCTACAGCCAGCGGACGGTTCGAACAGGGAACGGCACGCGATCCGGCCGCGAAGTCGAAGTGAGTCAAAATCACTCCGATAAGCATGAGAAACGTGCGGAGGCATGCCGCTGTCGGGCCACAGTTTTACGGCGAGGGCATCTGATGCACCATGACTTTGTCGCCCGCCGGACACAATCCGAGATCGATGGCACTAATGCTGTCCTCGGCGAATGGTTCCCGCGCCAAGCTGGTTTCCGACCGACCTTCCTAAAGGTAACACTGGGCTTTTTTGATGAATTCTTGATCCGTTAGGGCTGCACGGTGACGGCCTCAAGGCGCGCGATCGGTGAGAGCGTCGGCTCCCTCCTGCTCGACACCATGCCCGATAATCCTAACGCCGCAATGCGGGAAAGTCGGAGCGAGTTTCTGGATGGCGCATTCGAAACTCCGCACAGGTCGCATCTGGCCATGGCTGTAGTCCTCCTGTTCAGTCCGACGAACCGCGCGAGCGGCGATCGGTTCCGGCTCAAGTCTCGTGCATTCGGATGACGTCCTCGATGCCGCGCGATTGGATGCCCAGTTCTTCCAGGCCCGGCAGATCAACTGCCGCGACATTGTCACGACGCATGAGGTCGACTTGGTTGCGCGTCAGAGACACGGCCGGAAGAAACTCCGTAGCAGTCGCCAACATGCTCCACATCGCGAAAGGCACCGGCACCAGCCTGATCCGCGTCTCGAGCTGAGTGGCGATTTCCTGGACGAGTTCCCGATAGGCATAGATGCGCGTACATCTGCGGGAAAGTAGCGCAAATCATCCAATCGGATGGTTCGTGGTCTGTTCGGCGGGCTTTAGAGCCACCTCTGCCCCAGGAAAGATCGTCGCCCGGCTTGTGCCTGAATCCTCAGGTTCATCGGCAATCGGGGTCTTTGATGTCCGCCGCAAGGTCCGTCTCGAAAGTGCCCGGCAAGATGAGGGCCAGCCGCGCGTTGCAGGCGATCGCGTCGCTCACGATCTTCTGCGTCAAGACGACCTCATGCTCTTGCCTGGGGGTAACCCTCCTGTCCCGGGTTTGCTTCTTCTGATCGTCGGCCATGTTTTTCTCCCCAAAAGATGTCCCACAAAAGCGGCCCCAATGCCAATGGGCCGAGCACCGAAACAAAGGCGCCGTTTGATGACGTTCTGAGGCAATGCTCAGAATGGCGAGGACGCTGAGTTGCTCGCAGCACGGCTTATCGATTTGTACCAAGGCGGCGTTCGCGACGCGGCCTCGCTTCGCGCGACCTTGCTCAACCAGACGTGATTGATCAGCCCTCGCGCAGCTACCCCTTCGCCGCCGGGGAAGCAGAGGTGAGCTCCGCATTGTGCAGCGCGAACCCTTCCTAGTTTTTGTGCCATTAGACCTCCGCTACTGGACCCCATACCGGCCGGAAACGCAAGTACGGCAGGTTATGGATGAGATCGAGATAGTCCTTGCTGTTTGTCGGTTTCCGTTTCGGTGGTCCAGGCGGAAGCAGTTCGCGACACGCAAAGCCAATAATGAGCCTCCCCATACGGAACATTACCGATGGCTGCCGGTTCGCTTTCCAACTGGAAAGGTGCCAAACGATGGGCGATCCCAAAGATAAAGTGACCGACGAACCTAGGAGGCGGAGCCCTCCCGAGATGGATCTTGAGCCGATTCCCTTGTCAGACCGCTCCGGCGAATCCCCTTTGGACAATGGTGACGAGCGGCTGGACGAGGGCCGCGTACCAGCGGTTCCCAGCCGCGACGAGGCCAACATGGAACCGGATGAGGCCCTGCCCGAAGACAGCGAGGAGGAGATCCTCGACGACGATCCGCCGCGCGAAAAGACCCGGTTCGACGAAGAGGTTCCGATGAGCAGCCGCTAGTCTAGCCTAGATTTCGGGAACCTTTTTGCTTGCCAATGCTTTGGTACGAATTTCAAGGAGACATATCATGGGTCGCGGTATTCTGCTTTGGCTTCTCGGCGTTCCTATCCCGATCATCATTCTTCTTATGCTCTTTTTCCGATAGGAGGTCACCATGGCACCTTCAGGCGTCACCGACGTCGCAACACCGGCCGAATCCTCGGTATCAGCTGTAAGCTGGGGACCGATCATAGCAGGCGCCTTCGTCGCATCGACCTTGACACTCATTCTCACGCTTGTCGGTTCCGGTCTCGGTCTCACCATGGTGTCGCCGTGGTCCGGGGACAATCCGAGCGCAACTACGTTTGCGGTTTCAACTGCTATCTGGCTGGTCATCGTGCAGTGGCTCTCGTCTGGGCTAGGGGGTTATTTGACCGGCCGCCTTCGCACGAAGTGGGTCGGTATTCATACTGACGAGACCTTTTTCCGAGATACAGCGCACGGCTTTTTGGCTTGGGCGCTGGCAACCTTGGTTGTGGTGCTGGTCCTTGGGTCGGCGCTCTCAAGTACGGTTGGCACTGGCGTTCAGGCGATTTCAACGGTCGCATCCGGCGCGGCGATGGGCGCCTCAGTGGGGGCGACGGCGAATACCGAAAATGGGGGCACGGACGGGACGACTTCCTATTTCGTCGATGCGCTGTTTCGTCCTACCGATCCTGGTCGGCTTGCGGCGAGCGCCGAGGGAGACGCGGCTGCGGCAGCGCAGGCCTCCCGCATTCTGGTTGCAAGCGCGGTCGCAGGAGAGTTACCGGCGGACGACAAGGCATATCTAGCTCAGCTCGTTGCAGCGCGCACAGGGCTTTCAGCACCAGATGCCTCGGCGCGAGTGGATGCAGTGTTAGCCCGGGTCGAACAAGCTAGAGCTGCCGCCAAAGAGGCTGCGGATGCGGCAAGAAGGGCCGGTGCTACCTTCTCATTGGTGGGCGCCCTATCCCTCATCATTGGAGCGTTCATCGCAAGCGCGGCGGGGGCTTTGGGAGGTTCTCAGCGTGACGACGAGGAGGCGTTGTTCGTTGGCGGCCAGATGTGACTCGTGGCACCGGTAGCGACGGTACGGAAGGCCTGAAGGAGTCTTCGGGCGAAGGGGGAATGAGTCCGGTGGCGCTGTGGATGGACTGGCTTCCCATATGCAAGCTTTAAGCGTCTGGATGTCACGCTTTCATCGATACGCCCTTTCATTTCGCCCCGTGCGCGCCAAACACTGATAGCTGGAGTCGAACGCCCTCGACAGGCCTCACCAGAGTTCTCGGAAGGAACAAAAGCTGCATCCCCGGGTGAGGAAAGCATAGTGGAAAGGCGTTGGATTGGATCGTTCACATGGAGGCGCCACTAATTGAAAGAAAGCTTGCAGCGATCCTGGTGCACGATATCGAAGGTTATTCCGCTTGATGAATGCCTTCGACGAGCAGGCGCTTGCGACGGTGACGTCTCGCCCTATTGTGGTGGGTCTTATCGAAAGCGCCCGTGGTCAGATTTTCGTACCGCCGGCGACAGCGTGTTGACGGAATTTCCATCCATCGTCGTCCATGCCTTCAACTGCGCGGTCGCCATCCAGCAGGCGATGTGGCGCACAACCGGCCGCTTACCGACGACCGGAAGATTCCGCGTTGGGATCAATATCGGCGACGTTTTTAGTGAAGGCGACATCTTCGGCGATGGCGCCAATATCGCCGCCCGGCTCGAACGCCTCGGCGAGGCCGGCGGCGTCTGTATGACGAGTGGGATACGAGATCCATACGCGCGATCGCGTATTTGTCAAAGTATCCGCGGGGCCAGTTCGTCCACCTCGCCAATATTTGGCTGGCAGACATTTGCGCCAATCAAACACATAACGATCGTCGCAACGACTTCGGAACGAACGGACGAGAAAGCAGATTACGCTTGCGCCGGAAACGTCCGGAAACTATGGGAGCGGCCAGATGTTTAAGGACTTCTCACTTGAGATGATCCCTGTTTCTCAAGGCACACTCCGCGTGCGCCACGGTGGTTCCGGTCCACCCTTGCTGCTGCTTCATGGCCACCCTCGAACGCACGTGACCTGGTGGCAGATCGCAAATAGGCTCGCATCGCAATTCACGATCGTGTGTCCGGACTTGCGCGGATTTGGCCAATCGTTCCTACCCGCAGATACGCCTGATCACATCGGGTCGTCAAAAAGGGCGAAGGCCCAGGATTGCATCGAACTCATGGAAATGCTGGGGCACCGACGATTCGCGGTTGCCGGCCATGATCGCGGGAGCTACGTCGCCTATCGCGCCGCCCTGGATCATCCTGATCGCGTCGATCGGCTCGTCGTTATGGATGGAGTTCCCATTCTTGAGGCCCTGGAACGTGCCAACGAAAAGTTTGCGCGCCTCTGGTGGCACTGGTTCTTCTTCGGCACGCCGGAAAAACCGGAACGCGCCATCCTCGCCGACCCGGATGCCTGGTATGGCGGGTCGCCGGATTCCATGGGCGAGGAAGCGTTCGAGGACTATCGCAACGCCACACGTGACCCCGATGTCGTCCATGCGATGATCGAGGATTATCGCGCGGGGCTTTCGATAGACAGGGCACATGATCTTGCCGACAGGCAGGCGGGAAGGACGGTCCAGTGTCCGGCGCTCCTACTTTGGTCAAAGCGCGATGACCTCGAAGAACTGTATGGGGATCCATTGTCCGTCTGGCGCCCCTGGGCGCCGGGCATCATTGGCTGGAGCATTGATAGCGGCCATCATATGGCTGAGGAAGCTCCCGATGACGTGGCAGCGGCGCTTGCCGGTTTTCTAGGGACATCCGCCGAGCCGGTCAAACGATCAAACGCGCCCGAAATGCTTTTGTCTCCCGTGGGTGCTCGACGGAGCTTAATCAATCGGCGATGACGCCTTGCCGAGCTTCACGGACGGTTCTCGGGCCCAGACGCGCAGTTTGCCGAGCTTTGAGACGAAGTCTGATAGTCCATCTCCGCCGGGAAGGACGATGGTCCCCTCATCTAGTGCATCGGCGATTCCGGCTTTTTCGATTAACGGCATCGCCGAGGGGTCGTACCCGATGAACTTACAGTGCTGGAAGGCGTCGGCCACGAAATCGCGGGCGGTGGCTTCCTTTACAAGGTCGTCGATCGCGTCATCCGAGGTCAGCAAGACGACAGCGTCGAAGAGGACCGAAGGTCCTCCATCGATCATGTGATGTGCTTCGATCCAGGTTCCGTCCTGGGCCGTAACTCCACCGACCTTCGGAGCGATTAACTCACAAACGCCTTTTTCCTTGGCAATCGCCGCCGTCAAACCCTTCAACAAAGCTGCATCGAGGCCGTCGGTGATCAGGATGCCGAGCTTGCGGCCCTCGAAACGTTTCGGCCCACGCTCGACAATGCTGAGCGCCGGGGAGGGTTCAAGATCCTGCCGTGTAGGCATCGCCGCATCAGCCGGGCTTGGCATCGATTGGAAACCGAGCTTCTGGGCAACCGTGTCTGCCAGCGTCTCGTCGATGTTGAGGAGATGGGACACCATTCGTTCGCGGATAGCCGGCCTCTCCACCTTGCTCAGCTCAAATGTCAGAGCTGCCGCGATATGGCGTTGCTCGGGCGCGGTCTGGCTGATGTAGAACTGTCGAGCCTGGCTGTAATGGTCGGCAAAGCTCTCCGGCCGCAGCCGCGCCTTGGTGCCAGTCTCTTCGGCGGGGAAATGGCGGTAGCCGCTCATCGGCGATTCCCGTGCCCCCTCGTCGAAGGAGTTCGGCTGGTAGTTCACTCTGCCGACCGGATTGCGCATCGCCATGTGGCCATCCTGCTGGAAATGCGCGAAGGGACACTTCGGCGCATTGATCGGAAGATGGGTGAAGTTCGGGCTGCCGAGACGTTTCAGCTGCGTGTCGAGATAGGAGAAGTTACGACCCTGTAGAAGAGGATCGTTGCTGAAATCGATGCCAGGCGGAACATTCTGCGTCATGAACGCCACCTGCTCGGTCTCGAAAAAGAAGTTGTCGGGCATGCGATCAAGAACAAGTCGTCCAACCGGTTGGGGCGCCAGGATCTCCTCGGGGATGATCTTCGTCGGGTCAAGCACGTCGAAATCGAAGCTGTCGGCAAACTCCTGATCGAACAGCTGCACTTGCAATTCCCACTCCGGGAAATTGCCGGACTGAATGGCCTGCCATAGATCCCGCCGATGGAAATCGGGATCGGCGCCATTGATCTTCACCGCCTCGTTCCAGGTGACGGACTGGAGGCCAAGCTTAGGCTTCCAGTGGAACTTCACGAAGGTCGACTCGTCCTTGGCATTGACAAAACGGAAGGTGTGAACTCCAAACCCTTCCATGAACCGGAACGAGCGAGGGATGGCACGGTCCGACATCACCCACATGATCATGTGCATGCTTTCCGGCGACAGGCTGATAAAGTCCCAGAATGTGTCGTGGGCGGATTGTGCCTGGGGGAAGGCGCGGTCCGGCTCGGGCTTCACCGCATGAATGATATCGGGGAATTTGATTGCGTCCTGGATGAAGAAGACGGGAATGTTGTTGCCAACCAAGTCCCAGTTTCCCTCATTGGTGTAGATCTTCACCGCGAAACCGCGAACGTCGCGCGCAAGATCGAAGGATCCCTTGCTGCCGGCAACTGTAGAGAAGCGGACAAAAGCCGGCGTCCTCTCGCCTGCCCGCTGAAAAACATCGGCCCGGGTATAAGCGGCGAGCGAGTCGTAGGTCTCGAAATAGCCGTGGGCTCCATAGCCTCGTGCGTGAACCACCCGCTCGGGTATCCGCTCGTGGTCGAAGTGGAAAATTTTCTCGCGGAAGTGAAAGTCGTCGATGACAAGGGGACCGCGTGGCCCAACGCGGAGCGAATTCTGGTCGTCTGCAACGGGGCCACCCTGAGCGGTGCTCAGGATAGGGGTAACATCTTCCGCGATCTGATGCAGTTCGCCACCTTCTCCCCGCCGCAGCTTCTGATCATGGATTGTCACGGTTTCCCGCGGCTTCAAGGTCGACTTTTCGAGAGATTTCTTAGCCATGGGGCGAACTCCGGTGGAATTTTCTGGCCGAGGACTGCGCTCGAGGCACACACTTGCTCGCGCGGGGAGAAAGCCGCCTGGCAAGGCGGCTTCCCGATATCGAAGTGCGACTACTCGGCGGCCTGCCTGTACGCCTTGGGGTTTGCCGCGGCTTCGCCAAGTGCCGTCAGCTTCTGATCGGTGGCGATCTCCTCCTGGAGATTGGCATCAAGGAGTGCGACGGCTCCATTGAGGCCAAGCTGGGCCGCCCATGATTTGAGTGTTCCATAACGGGCGATCTCATAATGCTCGACGGTCTGGGCCGACGAGATGAGGCCGGCATCAAGGGCGGCGGTGCCCTTGTATTCTTCCATGATCTCTTCGCCTTCGGAAATCATCCCTTGAATGGCTTCGCACGTCTTGCCTCGGGCCGGTTTTCCGATGATCTCAAAAACCTGACCAAGCCGCTCGATCTGGCCTTCAGTCTCATCCCGATGCTTTAGGAAGCCGGCCTTGCCTTCTTCAGACTGCGCAGCCCGCGCCATCTTCGGAAGTGCCTTGAGGATCTGCTTTTCAGCGAAGTAGATGTCTTTAAGCGTATCGTGGAAGAGATCGCTCAAGTCTTTCGTCTTGGGAGTCATTGGGTAATCTTTCTCCATTTTCGAGTTGGACTTCAGGGAGTTCAAATCTCGAACAGTCAGGTGGGGGTCACCAAGTCATCAATCCGAACGATGTCAGACAAGCCCAAACGTTGCGGCGCCGGGTATGTTCCGAATTTGGTGTGGGGAGATCGAAAACTCGCAGCATTAAAAGGAGAATGACTGTTCGGTATTGAATGTTTTCATCCTGTCTCCAGACATCATTTTGCTTTCTGCAAGATACCTTTTCTCTTTGACAATTTTCGCCTTAGCGCCGTTTGAGGTGCGGCTCGCAAGGAGAATTGGTCTCGATTCAGGGATGCACCCAGCGCCGCGCTAGTCCTGAATACCTCGGTCAAGAATTTAAAGTTGCCACGCAACTGGAACAAACTGTGTTCTCGTCGGTTGCAAGCCACGACTATCAGAACCCTGACAAAAACAGATTCCGTTTCCCAAAACGCGATCGTCGTCTCGACGTTCGCGACCGTAGATGTGCGAAGTGAGTAATGCGAAAGATCGTCGTCATCAGTGATTTCCAGGACGGCTGGCCACCGGTTTCACAGGCTCCCACCAAGACGGAACGTTTGGCGGCCTGGGCATCCCGTTTCAAGGATGAGATGGCTGCTTGGCCAACGCATGAAAATGTAGTGCACGTGTCGGGCGGATATCTGGAGCGACTGCCACTGGCCAGCGTGGCTGACGGCCTAGTCGATCGGGCGGAGATCTGGAGCCATTGGCGGGCCAGCAACCCACCCCCTGAGGTTAAGGAGAATTCCTTCCTTACGCGACGCTCCTTTTACCTCGATGGAAGTACTTCCCCATTTTCGTCGGACGACATGCTTGCCCATATCGAGATTTATGGCGCTCCAGATATTCTTTGTGTCTGGGGCCTGGGGGTTGGTGAGGAAATCCTCCAGGCCTGCCAAACCAGCTTCAAAATCTATAACTCAATCGACGCGCCGGCGCTGCGCGTCCCTTCGACCACAAGCCGCCATTTCGATCTAATCCTGACAGGATCAGAGGAGCAGAGCCGCGACGTCGAGGCACGTCACCCGGGCAAACGCACCGCGATCCTTCCGATCGGCCCGGAATTTGCTGCACCGTCGATGTTCTTTCCCATCGAGGGGGCCAAGGCTTACGACATAATCTATGTGGCTGCCGCGCAAGCCTACAAGCGCCACGATATCCTGTTTCACGCGCTCGCCAAGTTGCCCAGAACTGTGCGGGCACTTTGTGTATTCGGCTACGGCGATCAATCCGAGCAACTGCGTCATCAAGCGACAGAATTGGAGCTTAACGTCGATTTTGTCGGACCTCCTGGCGTCTCCTTCGGGGAGGTCAACAGATTGATGAACCTCGCTCGGATGGGAGTGGTGTGCGGTGTCGATGACGGGGCGCCGGCGGTCCTGACCGAATACATGCTCGCGGGCTTGCCGGTGCTCGTCAACGCCGAATTGCGATGCGGCCAGCAATACATCACTCCGCAAACCGGGGCCACCGCAAAGTCGGACAAGTTTCACATCGGCATTGCCGGGATGTTGTCGCGGCTTGCGGACTTCAGCCCACGCGCCGCAGTCCTTCGATCTTGGACTTGGCCCCACTCCATCAAGAAACTTCGCCAGCTAATTCGAGCCGAACAGTCAGCCAAGAAGGAGGCGCGCGGCAATTGAAGTTGTTCCAGCCTACGAACAGCTCAGCGCGGAATGAGTATGGATATTCTAACTGCAGTTCCAAAGACCAACGACAATTCCAGCAATGCTTGCGCACCGGTGATTTGTTTTTCACACCTGCGCTGGGATTTTGTCGTGCAGCGGCCACAACACCTCATGGAGCGCTTTGCTCGGGAGCGGCGCGTATACTTCTTTGAAGAGGTCATTCCGACCGATCACCATCTTGCCTACCTGGAGATCCATTCTTTCGCGGGCACGACCGTAAAAGCCGTTAGACCCCGAATCCCCAGAGGATGGACCGAGGCGCAACGAAACTCCGGTTTGGCGGGACTGCTTGACGAGCTTCTCGAGCTTGCAGGTCATCGCAAGCCAATCTTGTGGTTCTACACGCCGATGATGTTTCCGTTCGCCCGGCATATCGATGCGGCCGCAATAGTTTATGACTCCATGGACGAGCTCGCCAACTTCAGATTTGCTCCGGCAAATATCGGGGGGCTGGAGCGTGAGCTGATGCAACGGGCTGATGTGGTGTTCACGGGCGGCCATAGCCTCTACGACGCCAAACGCCTCATGCACGACAACATTCATCCCTTTCCGTCCAGCGTGGATGTGCGGCATTTCCGGTCGGCACGCAAGCAGCCGATCAATCCGCCGGATCAGGCGGACCTCGCTGGCCCGGTCCTCGGTTTTTGCGGCGTCATCGACGAGCGTCTTGATCTCGAACTGATCAGAGCCTTGGCAGATCACCGGCCGTACTGGTCAATCGTCCTCATTGGTCCCGTGGCCAAGATCAAAGTCGAGGACCTGCCACGCGCACCCAACATCCATTATCTGGGCCAGAAGCACTACGCGGACCTTCCTGCCTACTTCTCCGGTTGGGACGTGGCTCTGATGCCGTTTGCCCTCAACGAAGCAACCCGATTCATCAGCCCCACAAAAACGCCGGAATACCTGGCCGCCGGGCTTGCCGTGGTCACCACGCCGATCGTTGATGTCATGCGCCAATACGCAGACATCAGCGGCATATTCTTCGCGTCTGATGCGGGTAAATTCGTAGAGGCATGCGAAGCCGCTCTCAAACTCAAGCCCAGGTCAGGAAAATGGCTGACGGGCGCGGACGAACTGCTGTCGACGTTTTCCTGGGACGAGACGCACCGGCGAATGAACGGACTGGTGCAGGAGGCGGCTGAAACAAACGCGCGTCCGCCGGTTGCCCCCGCCTCGCGAAGGACGGCAAAATCGACGTCGAAACGCCGTACCTATGATTTTGTAATCGTCGGTGCCGGCTTTGCGGGATCTGTCCTTGCCGAGAGGCTGGCAAATGAGGGCAAGCATCATGTCCTTATTTGCGATCGACGATCCCACATTGGTGGCAACGCGTACGATTTCTACAACGAGCACGGCATTCTTGTTCACAAGTATGGCCCGCACATTTTCCACACCAACAGCGAAATGATCTTCGACTATCTGTCGCGCTTTACTGCTTGGAGGCCTTACGAACACCGCGTGCTTGCACAGGTGGCGGGTAAACTCTTGCCGATCCCGATCAACCGCACAACCCTCAATGGACTTTACGGACTTGAACTTAAGGACGACGCCGCGGCTGCCCAATATCTCGCCTCCAAGGCGCGGCCGATGGATCGGATACGCACTTCGAAGGATGTCGTTGTCGCGCAGGTCGGACTGGATTTGTACCGGACGTTTTTCGAGGGCTACACCCGCAAGCAATGGGGATTGGATCCTTCCCAACTCGACAAGGCCGTTACCGCGCGCATTCCGACCCGTACGAACACAGACGATCGCTATTTTCAGGACACATTCCAGGCGATGCCGAAGGATGGCTACACGAAAATGTTCGAAAATATGCTGGATAGCGATCACATCGACATCCGGCTCAATACCGACTTTCGGGATGTCCGAGAACAGTTCCCCGACGCGCATATCATTTTCACCGGGCCGATCGACGAGTTTTTCGATTATCAGTACGGCCGGCTCCCTTACAGGTGTCTGCGGTTCGAACACACGACTTACGACCGGCGGCGACTTTTGCCCGTTGGGGTCGTGAACTTTCCCTCGGAGAAGGTCCCCTATACGAGGGTTACCGAATTCAAGCACATCACGGGGCAAGTCCACCCCAAGACGAGCATCTGTCACGAGTTCGCCTGTTCGGAAGGCGACCCATAC
This sequence comes from Ensifer sp. Root278, assembly GCF_001429285.1. Classification (GTDB taxonomy): domain Bacteria; phylum Pseudomonadota; class Alphaproteobacteria; order Rhizobiales; family Rhizobiaceae; genus Ensifer. The sequence continues at coordinate 62,182 of NZ_LMJJ01000002.1, read as the reverse complement.
TATCCGATACCCAGACCGGAAAATCAGGAGCTCTACAACCAGTATGCGCTTCTTGCTCGCTCGCGCAGCGATGTAACCTTCGTCGGAAGGCTGGCGAGCTACCGCTATTACAACATGGACCAAGTCGTCGGTCAGGCACTTTCGACATTCAGTCGATTTCAGGCCAGGGAGACGGCGCAGGTCGGGTTGGGTGTCCGTTGACCCCGCCCCTTGAGCCAAAGCGGAAACTCATCCTTGCGACCGATAGCTCTGACGCATCTGGCATGGGCGCTCATATGCTTGTTCTCGGCGCGTGTTTGCGCGATCGCTTTGAGGTTACGGTAGCTGTGCCGCGCGGGTGCGAAGGCAATCTTACCTCGACAGCCTTCGCGCTCGGCCTGGCCGTCAAAGAGTTCAACGACATCACAGAGTGCGGCTTGTGGCTGCAGTCGTTTGACGCCGATCTCCTCCATGTGCACGCTGGCATTGGCTGGGAGGGGCATGGGCTTGCGCACGCCGGAAAAGCCGCTGGTGTTCCAGTTATCCGAACGGAACACTTGCCGTTTCTCCTCACCGACGAGGATCAGAAGGCGACTTTTCGGGAGGGCCTCGGCTCCGTAGAGCGGCTAATCGTCGTCTCCCGCACGGCGGAGTTGACGTTCTCGAGGGAGAGCATCGATCCAAAGAAGATCTCTGTTGTCCGCAACGGAATTCCACGGCTTCCCGAGGGAATCCGCGTGCGGTCGCAGTGGGGTGGCCAACGAGCAAACACCCTCATCTCGATTGCTCGTTTTACACCGCAGAAAGATCATCCGACATTGGTAAGGGCGATGCCCACTGTCCTGGAACAATTCCCGGATGCGGTGTTGCTGCTGGTTGGAACTGGTCCTGAGGTCACCGCTGTGAAGGACCTGGTCGTGCGGCTCGGGATTGAACAGGCGGTGCTGTTCGCGGGGCAGCGCAACGACATAGCTTCGTTGTTGGCTTCAGCGGATGTTTTCGTTCTCGCCTCGCTTTTCGAGGGGCTGCCACTGGCTGTTCTTGAGGCGATGTCCATTGGAGTGCCAGTTGTTGCGACCGCCATCGGAGGCACGACTGACGCTCTTGGTGACGATCACCCCTTCCTCGTCGAACCGGGTAGTCCGGAAGCACTTGCTGAGGGAATTATCGCCGTCCTAGGCGATCCGATAGCGGCCGCTCGCACAGGAGAGGCGGAGCGGCTGAGGTTCAAACAACACTTCACCGCAAGGCGGATGGTCGAGGAAACCGAGGAAATTTACCGAGCCGTTCTCCATGCGGGGGTCGGCAACGAAAGAGAGCACCCAGCCATGGAACGCACGCGCATCGGTTTTATTGGAGCGGGCGGGATCGCGACCCGCCATCTCGATATTCTGGCGGGATTCGACGACGTGGAACTTGTGGGGTTTGCCGATCCGGACATGGAACGCGCCAGGCACGCGGCAGGCCGCTTTGGCGCCAGAGCTTTCAGTTCCTGCGTCCAGATGCTGGACGGACTGGAAATTGATGCCGCCTATATTTGCGTTCCCCCGTTTGCACATGGCGATGTCGAGCGGGAGCTTATTGCCAAGCGTATTCCATTTTTTGTCGAAAAGCCTGTCAGTCTGCATCTTGATCTCGCACAAGAGCTCGCCGCCGCAATTGCCACGGCCGGTCTGATTACCGCGGTGGGCTACCATTGGAGATACCTCGACATCGTTGAGGAAGCCCGCCAACACCTGGCGGAGAACCCCGCGCAGCTCATCTCGGGGTACTGGCTCGATCAGACCCCGCCGCCGCGATGGTGGTGGAAGAAGGATACCTCAGGGGGGCAAACGGTGGAGCAGACGACGCATATCGTCGATCTCGCGCGTTACCTTGTCGGCGATATCACCCGCGTTTTCGGCCAGACTACCCATAGAAGAAGGGATGATTTTCCTGATCTTGATGTCGCCACATCGAGCACGGCCAGTCTTTCATTCGCAACCGGCGCAATCGGAAACATCGCCTCCACCTGTGCCCTGAGGTGGGGGCATCATGTCGGATTGAACATCTTTGCCGATGGGTTGGCGATCGAACTGACAGACCATGACATCATGGTAGACGTCGGAGCAGGGAGGCCTGTTCGCCGGGCGGAAGGAGACCCGGTGTGGCTGGAGGATCGCGACTTTGTTGATGCGGTGCGGGGCGGCGAAAGTCGCATCCGCTGTCCTTACCACGAAGCGCTCGCGACCCACCGCATTGCACTGGCCCTGACCAAGTCTGCCGAAACCGGTCAGCCGATCGACCTCCACAACTTTTAGGAAGTTATGCCGATGTCCAGCCGCACCATAAGATCACTCGGCGTGGAACGCCCCGGAAAAATGTACTTCTTGGATTACGATGAGGAAGCGCCAACCGATGGCCAGGTACAACTTGACACGCTCTTTACCGGGTTTTCAGCCGGGACCGAGTTAACGTTCCTCAAAAACACCAATCCATATTTTCGCTCACGTTTCGACAACGAGCGGGGCGTTTTCATCGAGAAGGAGCCTGACCTAACCTACCCCATACCGTTTCTCGGTTACATGGAGGTGGCGCGGGTCGCTCACACAAGCGCCGTTGGCTATAAAACAAACGATATCGTTGCGGCGACCTATGCGCATAAGACCGGCCACCTGGCCGACCCGTTTCGCGATCTTCTCGTCCCGCTTCCCGTCACGATCGATCCCGTGCTGGGTATCTTTGTCGCACAGATGGGCCCGATCGCGGCGAATGGCATCCTCCATGCCGATGCGGATGCGTTCGGACCGGCAGTGTCGTTCCTGGGATGCGGGGTCATCGGTCGACGCGTGCTCGTTATCGGAGCCGGGACTGTGGGCTTGCTCACGGCGCTCTTTGCCAAGACCGTCGGCGCTACGCAAGTCGTCATCGCCGATCCTTCAGAGTTCCGCCGGGACAAGGCAGAGGCGATGGGCATTCTTGCGATGACCGAGGAACACGCGTGGCAGCATGCCAAGGCGCACTGGCACGATGGCGTGGCCAACCGCGGGGCCGATCTCGTCTTTCAAACTAGAGCGCATTTGGAAAGCCTCAACGTCGCGCTCAAGGCCGTGCGCCCCCAGGGGAGCGTCATTGACCTGGCATTTTATCAGGATGGTTCCGACAGACTGAGATTGGGTGAGGAATTCCACCACAATGGCCTCAACATCCGTTGCGCGCAGATCAATCGCGTTCCGCGCGGTCTCTCACCTCATTGGAGCCGACGCCGGCTTGCGGGCGAGACAATCGAACTCTTGTTTCTCCAAGGTGAACTGATCAAACAGCACATGATCACCCACGTGGTTCCCTTTGAGGGTGCACCGGAGTTCCTTTCAGACCTGCTGGAGAGGCGGTTTGAGTTCCTGCAGATCGTCTTTAAGGTGCAGCCATGACGGTGCCGAGCCCCAAGACCGTCCTCTTCGTCTTCGGCTGGTTGGTCGTTGGGGGAGAGGAGACGGAGGTCCGTCTGCTTGCTGCCAACATCGACCGTTCCCGCTACAAGATCGATGTGGTTGCTTGTCTGCGCAAGGACACCATGCCCGTGCAGACGCATGACCAGCTGCGGGCTCTGGGAATCGAGGTGGACATTGCACCCTATTCGATGTCCCTGGAAGAAACCGTTGCCTATCTCGCCGACAAGATCCCTGCTTATGACGTGGTGGTTTCGTGCCAGAACGTTGCCGACATCTATCCGGCACTCGAACGACTGCACATTCGTCCGCCGTTGATCGAACATGGTGGTCTGGTCCTGGAAGCTCTGAGCGGCCCAAAACACTTTACCAGTCGCTACGTCGGTGTCTGTCGCTCCATTCGCGACGCAGCCGCCTCCCGAATGCCCGGGCGGGAATCTCACGCCAGAGAAATTCCCTCAATGGTCGATCTCAAGGAGTTCCAGCCGAGCCGGCGGCGTGCCATGCGCCGGCAGCTTGGCATCTCCGATGATACGATCCTGGTCGGCTGGGTCGGGCGCCTCGACGCAAAAAAAAATGTGGAGACTTTCATCGAGGCGGCCTCGATCATACATGCCGAAGATGGGGGCATGCGCTTTGTGATCGTTGGCGGACCAGATGCCTTCATGCCGCAATATGCGCTGCAACTCAATGCTCTCTGTAACGAGCGTGGACTGGATGCTGTCTTGAGCTTCCTCGGCGACCGCGCCGATGTTCCGGATCTGCTTGCAGCGCTCGACGTGTTTGTCTGGCTGTCCCGGGACGAAGGCATGCCCCATGTCATTTCCGAGGCCGGGGCCGCCCGCCTTCCAGTGATTGCAACGGCCGACAACGGTTCGAGACAACAAATCAAACATGGCCTCTCGGGCTATTTTGTAGGACATGCCGATCCGCAGGCAGTTGCGGACGCCATCACATTGCTTGCCGGCTCGCCGGAGTTGCGCGCCAGCCTCGGTCTACAGTTGCGCAGGCACGTAGAGGAAAATTACAGCGTCGAAGCGGTCGTTCCGCAATGGGAGGCGCTGTTTGATGAGGTCCTTACGGAAAGAGCGCCATGCGGTCCGACCGGGCTATTTCAATCTTTCTTCCTCGGCGGATTTGAATGCTCGACGCACCGAATCCGACCACCGGGCGGCACGGGTCTTGGTCGGCGGCTGGACATGATAGCCTCGATAAAACACGAGCAGCATGCAGAGAATGACTACCGTCAGTTGGCGAGCCATTATATCAGCAGTGTAAGGGACGGTTTCCGCTGGCATCTGGTCGAGCGATTACCCGGAGCATATGACTGGGACAGCGTTCTACCCCTGATACGCGCGGCCCGGACGACGGGCACGCAGGTCATCTGGGATCTGCTGCACTACGGCTGGCCTGATGATATCGATATATGGTCGCCTTCATTTGTAAGACGGTTTTCGCGTTTTGCCGGTGCTGCCGCGAAACTCCTGCGAAGCGAAATCAACAATCCGCCGTTCTTTGTGCCTGTTAACGAAATTTCGTTCCTTTCATGGGCGGGCGGAGACGCGGGTTACCTTAATCCATGGGCGGGGCGCCGAGGCTTCGAGCTGAAAGCGCAGCTTGCGCGCGCCTCGATCGCTGCGATGGATGCCATTCTGGAGGTCGAGCCTCGTTCCCGATTTGTCCACTGCGAACCCGCCATCAATGTTGTTGTCGATCCCGAGCGTCCAGCCGACCGACCTGCTGCTGAAGGCCACCGATTGGCACAATATCAGGCTTGGGACATGATTTCGGGACGCTTGTGGCCCCAGTTAGGAGGCGCGGAAAAGTATCTCGATATCATCGGCGTCAACTACTACCATAACAATCAGTGGATCCACGGCGGCCCGACGATCGACGTCGAGCACCCCCTCTACAAACCATTGCGCAAAATTCTTGTCGAAACCTACGCTCGATATGGAAGGCCGATGCTGATCGCAGAGACGGGTATCGAAGGCGATCGCCGGTCCGATTGGCTGGCGTATGTGGGGGAAGAAGTGAGGGCTGCGATGAAGTGGGGAGTGCCGATAGAGGCTGTGTGTCTTTACCCCATTGCAAACCATGCAGGGTGGGACGACGATCGGCCCTGCGAGAACGGCCTGCTATCAGCGGAGCCCACGCCATCTTTTCGCGAGGTTTATCAGCCGCTAGCCGATCAGTTGGACAGTCAGGTAAAAACGATCGAGGCTTTCCTGAAAGAGATTGAGAGCAAACACGATATTTTTTCGCGAGACACGCGTGCGTCACATGTGTCGTGAAAGAGAGTGGGTTCAACCGTGAAGACAGGGTTCGATGGTCAACAGCCGGTAAGGAACAAATACCGCCCTCGAAAACTTTGCGACCATGAAACGCGGTGGGTTGTCAGGTGGTGGAACGCTCTCCAGAAGATCTTGCTAAACGTCGTGCGCTGCGTGCGGAGCGCAGACAAAAACAGCGGCTTGCGAACATCGAGCGCGCCGAGAAGATGCATGCGGCGAGACTTGTGCATGAGGTGAATGGTGGCTCGGTCACCGCTGCCCGGACTCCGTCGGATGGCTTCCATATCGGCTGCTCGGGTTGGTATTATTGGCATTGGAAGGGGCAGTTCTATCCTGCAGATGTACCTTCGAGCCAGTGGTTTTCCATCTATGCACAACAGTTCAAGACGGTGGAGCTCAACGCGCCGTTCTATTCCTGGCCCACAATCGCCACGGTGAAAACATGGCTGCGACAAGCAGAACCCAGCTTCGTTTACACAGTGAAAGTCTGCGAGCTCATTACCCACGTCAGGCGCTTCGACGACACCGGCACCTTGGTCAGTGACTTCGGCTACATAGCCGAACTGCTCGGCCCCCAGATGGGTTGCTTTCTGTTTCAATTGCCGCCGAGCGTTCGGTACTCCGACGAGATGCTCCACGTTATCCTAGCTCAGCTTGAACCTCGCCGTCGAAACGTTGTGGAGTTCCGCCACAAGAGTTGGTGGAACGAGGACGTCTTCAACGCTTTTGAGAAAACGGGAACTATCTTCTGCTCTTGCAGTGGCCCTCGGCTGCCCGACGAACTGGTGAAGACGTCCGATGATATCTACGTGCGGTTTCACGGGACCCACCAATGGTATCGACATGACTACAGCGAGGCTGAATTGATGATTTGGGCCGAGCGCATACGTCAATGCGGAGCGAAAACTATTTGGGCTTATTTCAACAATGACCGTGATGGTCATGCGATCAAAAATGCAAAGCTCTTGTCGGAACTGCTGGTAGGGCAAGCACAAGCGTGCGTTTCTTGCGACTAGATGATCCTATGTTTTGGGTGGAGGAGCGACTTGCCTGCCCTGCTGGGAACTGTTCGCGTCGCGCTTGGCTGGATCGCCACCAATAAAGGTCGCGACCAGCGGAGTAAGATCCACACCGTCCACGAGCGGAACCCCGACAAGCAAGCGCGATCAAAGCTTGCCGCCACGAGTGCCTCTACCAATGCGGCATGCCTTGCTGAGCGCGCAATCTGCTCAGGAAAAAAGCGATCTCCATTGAGAATACGCGGTCTCAAAGCTTGAGGAGCGGACCGCTGAGCCCGTTGACGACATTGCCGCCATCAAGGAAATCGCGGCATCCCTGCTGACGGCGCGAGAGAAGCCTGCTGGGTTCAAGACATCTCTGGCAACGACCGGCTATTCGGAGACCTGACCGGCGGAGTTCAGGCGTTAAGCGGATGGAACCTAATCTAGACTGAATGGTTCGCAACGTATGAAAGACACAGACCGAAAAGCCAAGGCCAACATGAGCGGCTTCGTCGTAACAATCTCGGCAATTGCCTTGTTGCTAGCCGGCATCTACGTGGTGTTTTGGACGCCGGGTGCAATCGACAACCAACCGGCGTCCACCGGTTCGGGACAATTGGAAGAAGACAATTAATGAGGGCCGTCCCGAGAGCTGCCGGTCCGACTAATGTCTCCTGGATGGGTCCGGCTCCGCCGATTACATTACTGCCGGTGCTTCGGCTTTTCGGCAATGTTGGGCACTCGACCGACGCGCAACGCTGTGGTGCTAGCAAGAGGCAAACTCGATCCGGATGTAACCGTCTGGGCCGCCCGACCAACGTCATGCCCGCATTCCTAGCGCCAACTACCGCTGCGACCGGCGACCTCATCCATCCGATCGATAACGGCAGATCAATCTGGGCTTTCCCGCGCCCTCGAAAACACTGGCTGGCGGTGCTTTTTCGATCGCAGGGCCTCCGGCTCAGATAGAAACATTTCAAACCGGTCCAAAGCTCTAAGATTCTTGTCAACGCTAATTGAAAGCCAGCATATGACGTTCCCGTTTAGCAAATCGATATCGCGAGCTTTCAGAGCGCAGAGGAAAATTGGCAAGCTCGTCGAGATTGCTCTGAAGGTTCCCCGCGGCAAGACCAGGAGCGTCCGGCACACCGCTTACGATGCGCGGACCGGCGCACTCGAAGATCGAAGCACTCGTGGCATTCTGCCCCGCGGCCAAGCGGCTCGCGGCCTCCGCCACGTCCTCGACATGAACCGGTTGCAAGCGAGTGCGGCCGTCGCCGAACAGCGGATAAATCGGGAGGAGGCGTACCAGCCTCGCGATCGTTGTGATGAATGTGTCACCGGGGCCGGCCATGACAGCGGGACGGACGATGATCGCGCCTGGAAATGCCGCCTTCACAACCTCCTCGCCGCGGCCCCGGGCGCGGATGTAGTTAGAACGGGACTGCGGATCCGAGCCGATGCCCGAAATCTGGACGAACCTCTCGGCGCCGGCATCGCGCGATGCGGTCCCCAGATCGGTCGCAGCTTTGACATGGACGCGCTCGAAGGTCTGCTCACCGCGCTCAACATAGAGGCTGACCGCATTCACCACCGCGCGAGATCCCACCACGGCAGCGGCGATCGAGGATGGATCTAGTATGTCCGCCTCGATCTGCTGAAATGGCCACTTGCCGGATGCGCCGCCCGAAATCTTTGTGCGGATGACGCGAGGCGGCACGAACATCGACAGCCTTGTCGAGAAGCCTGCTTACGATCCGCTGTCCAAGGTACCCCGTTCCGCCGAACACCGTCACAATGTTCTCGTGGTCAGTCATCGTGCTCTTAAGGCTCTCCTGGTTAGCGACGGCCGTCGCGTTCTTGATCAATCATTCCTTTCCGTAAAATGCTGCAGGCGACGTGTTCACCCTGGACTATTGCCGCTCTTCTTGTGGTGTCTGCTTTCCTGATTTTCGCCTCTCACGATTTTGCGTTCATTGTCTTCACACGCATCTGCATGCGCCGTGCCCAGGTCCTGTCCATCGCCCTGGGCCTTACGCAGCGCGTCGGAGCGCTTGAGGTCCGCCTCGGCATTGAAATCCTTGCCCGCGTTCGAAGTCTTCTCGCGGCCCTGAATTATGTGCTGCTGCTTGTCCTATTTGTTCAACGACCGCGATGGCCAGGAATCGCTCCGCCCTTGGTTCGTCGCATCGTTCGCCACATCGCCCTTAAGGGTATTGTCTCCGGGTTCCGCCTTGAGGGGCGGCGACCGGGTTGTCGTGCGGTTTCCAGTGCCGCCCCACGTGGCGGTAGCTAAGGAGGACATGTGGAGTGCGGTGTGGGCTACCACGTCTGTTGCGAATACCAATCGTCGATATCCTGGCGCACGCGATCCTTCTCAATCCCATACCGCTCTTGGATCTTGCCTTCGAGTTGGTCGCGCCTCCCAGCAATTTCATCCAAATCGTCGTCCGTCAGACGCCCCCATTGTTCCTTGATCATACCCTTTACCTGCTTCCAGTTGCCTTCAACACGATCCCAGTCCATTGTGAGTCTCCTTTCAAAGAGGGCCTAGCGGCTCTCTTTAGAGCCCGCACTCCAACCGCCGTGGTGACGCTTAGTTCCGGGAATTTTCGCTGTCAGAACGCGTTCTTGATAGCCGACGCATGCCCCCGCGGATCGCGGCTTAGCTCCATCGATAGGTCCCGCCGATTGGAGTCTTTCACGCAACGCCGCCCTCCGTCCCCGCTCCCGGAGGGCCATTTCTTTTCCTGACCCCAGGAGGGAAGTACGGCGACCGCGATCCTCTGAAATTGGAGATCCATCGACTACCTCCGGTCGATCGGCAGGTTCGCCGACATCAACTGGCCGATTACACGGCACTAACACGACGCCAGTAACCGCGGACCCGCTGCAGGCTACCTCGCGCGTGCTTTGTTTTGTCCATGGATTGGCGCATACTGCGCCATCGCTGGGCGGTTGCTACGGGCCCCGGCGGCTGGAAGATCATCGCGCTTTCGCCCCAACTCCGGAGGTCGCGCGATGTACCTCGCGACGAACCAAACGGTCCTTCTCCCTCACGAAATGAATCAAATCGAACAGATCTTCGGAGAAGTCCTGCGCGAACGCGGATTGACTCGGCAGTGCAAGTCGGCCGAAGCGATCGCAAAACGACTTATGGATCTTTACCTAAGCGGCGTCCGCGAGAGCGTTGCTCTCAGGTACCTGGCCTATCTCGACGAGCCGGTAGCAAGTCGCCCCTGGCAGAGCGCGCGCCCACTCGTCGAGGAGGTCTCAATACTGCATATTTCACGAGAGAAGGGCGCTCAGATCAGCCCGGATGAGCTCGACATGCTTCAACGGACCTTCGATCGAGTATGCATCTGGTGCAGTATCCCGCGCTACGGCAAGCGCGCCGATCGGCTAGCCCGGCATATCACCGATCAATTCCGCAAGGGATTGAGCGACGAGGCAGCGCTTTTCGAGAACGCCATGTGGCTGGAGAAGAATACCGACGCCGCCCGATACCGCCCAGACGCATAAACGCCACACCACCGCAACGGGGAACATTCTGCCTCGATAGCGGTTTTGATACCGCCAACGATCCACACCCCTGCGGATCAAGGCGGGGCTTCATTGTTCTGTCCCCATTGGAGTGGAGCCCGTTGCAATGCATGCTCGGGCCCGTCGAACACGGGGCCTAATTTTTGCAGATGGAGATGCAAGGTTTTCCAGCCACGGCCCCGTGATACGGGGCGTCAGCGGCCGGAGCGAGCCGTCTGACGAGCGGAGCGGGCGGAGGCAACCCGCGCTATCCGATTGCGCCGAAGGGATTGCCGGAGCCTGCGGAAAACCCGCTTTTTAGTTCTCGACCTTCTCTAGAAAGGCGAAGACCTCGTCTCGAGAGGGCATGGCCCGCCCGGCGCCCTTGCGCGTGACGGCGAGCGCGCCGTAGGCATTGGCGAGACGGCAGCAATCGGGGCCGGACAGGCCCGTGACGCGGCCATGGATATGGCCAGCGGCGAAGGCGTCTCCCGCGCCGATCGTATCGACCACTTCCACGGGGAACCACGGCGCGCTGTCCGTGCTGCCGACCTGATAGAGGACGGATGCCGTTCCGCCGGACCCCTTCACCGCCACCCGACGGACGCCGCTCTCCAGCAGCATTCCGATGAGTTTTTTCTCGTCCGTTTCTTTCGGTTGTTCCAAAAGACCAGGGAGATCGGCGCTGCCGAGCACGATCGTGTCGATCCGGGGAAGGAGCGCCCTTACTTGCGCAGCGATGGCGGCAACCACGCCGCCGGGAATGTCGACGGTGACGTAGATGTCCGCACCGACGGCAAGGTCTATGGCGGCGAGGGCTGCTTCCGTCTGGCGCGGTTGGAGCAGGGCGTAGCCGGAAAGATGGAACAGCTGAGCGTCGGCAAGGGCTGCCGGATCGACATCTGCGGCCGAAAGCCGTGCATTTGCGCCGCGGTAGGCGAACATCGTACGCTCGCCGGCAGGGCTGACGGTGATGACGTTGATCTGGGTCGGCTCCCGGTCGTCGCGGCCGATCCAGCGCGTGGAAATGCCGGTGGCGGTAAGCTCGGACAATGCCTCGTGGCCCCAGGAGTCGACACCCACCCTGCCGATAAAGCGGCAATCGTGCCCGGCTTTGGCAAGTGCGATGGCAGTGTTCGTCGCCGAACCGCCGATCATCGCGGTCTGGCCGGTAGCGATCGCCTCGCCACCCTCGCCCGGATAGGCGGGAATGGCGAGCACGAGATCGATGTTGATATCGCCTAGAAGGACGATGGCGGCCATATCCCGCCTCACAGCTCTACGTGCATGAGGGCGATGGCCTGGTCGACGTCGGCGATGATGTCGTTGATGTGCTCGATGCCGACCGAGAAACGCACGAGGCCGTCAACGACGCCCATCGCCTCGCGTTCCTGGCTCGGAATATCGAGGAAGGCCATGGTGGCGGGCACCTGCGTGGTGGTGCGAAGGCCTCCGAGGCTGGCCGCGAACGAGCAGAGCTGCAGGCGCTTCAGAAGCCGCACGCCGCAGGCTTCGTCATCCACCTGGAAGGAGAGCATGGCGCCGCCGCCGATGAGCTGTTCCGAGGCAGAGGCATAATTCGGATGGGACGGCAGACCGGGATAGAAGACACGCTTGACGGCCGGATGGGCCTCCAGGTGTTTGGCGAGCGCCAGCGCGTTGGCGCACTGCTTTTCCAGGCGCAGCGCCAGTGTCTGCGCGCCGCGCAGCAAGAGCCAGGCGTTGAAGGGCGATAGCGGCGCGCCGAGCTTGTTTAGCGTGTTCCAGCGCACGTCCTCCAGCCAGTCCTTTGGCAGGATATCGGACTTCAGCGTAATGACGCCACCGACCGCATCGTTGTGGCCGCCGATGAACTTCGTTGCGCTTTCAACGACGACGTCGACGCCGAAATCATGCGGGCGGCAGACGGCGGGGGAGGCAAAGGTGTTGTCGCAAATGACGACGATGCCGCGCGCGTGAGCGATCTCGACAAGTTTCCTGAGCGGCGGAACCTTCATCGTCGGGTTGGCGATGGCCTCGACATAGAGGACCTTCGTCTCGGGCGTGAAGGCGTTTTCGACGGCGCGCACGTCCGAGCAGTCCACGAGGCTGACCTTGAGGCCGAAATCCTGGGCGCGGTGGTCGAAGAATTCGTGGGTTGAGGAATAGGTGGTGAGGTCGGCCACGATGTGATCGCCGGCCTTCAAGATGCCGAAAAGGGCGTGTGAGATTGCGGCCATGCCGGAGGCGGTTGCAAGGCATGCGGTTCCGCCGGTCAGCTGCGCGATATGCTCTTCGAGCTTGTACTCAGTCGGGTTGCCGCAGCGTGAATAGATGTTCACTTCCTTGCGCGCGCCGGCGACGATCTGGTCATAGATATCGCCGCCATACTGGAAATTCGCCGACATGTAGATCGGGTAACTGATCGACTGGGAATGCTCCTCCGGCTCGTAGAAGACGGCGCGGCTGGCAAATTCGAGGGATTTGGAAGAGGTGTCGGACATAGGCGTTTCTCCTGAAAAGATCATTCCTTCACGGCGCCGCCGATGAGCGCGGCCGTGATCTGGCGTTCGAAGAAGATGAAGAGGATGAGGGGCGCGATCGCGGCCATCAGGATTGCCGCAAGCATGACCGGATAGTTGGTGACATGTTCGCCCACGAAATCGGTGAGGCCGACCGGCAGCGTCTTGCGGGCGGGATTGTTGATGAAGACGACCGGGAACAGGAAGTCGTTCCACACCCAGATCATGTTGACGATGCCGACCGTGAACATGGCGGGCCGGGCGATCGGCAGGGCGATGACACGGAAGATCATCCATTCGGAGGCGCCGTCGACGCGGCCGGCATCGAAAAGCTCGCGCGGCAGCGTGTTGAAGAACGCCTGCATGATGAAGATCGAAACCGGCACGTTGAAGGCGGCGGTCGGCAGGATGACGCCGAGATGTGTATCGAGCAAGCCTGCCGTGCGCAGCATTACCACCAGCGGCACCAGCGCGACATAGGCAGGGATGGCCATGGCCGCCGTCAGCGACAGCTCCACCGCCGGCATCCAGCGCGGACGGTAAATGGCAAGTGCATAGCCGGCGAGCGTCGAGACAAGCACCGTGATGATGGTCGCGCCAGCCATGATGATGAGCGAATTGACCGCGTAGCTTCCGAGTGCGCCGCCGCTCCAGGCGCCGATATAGGCATCGAAATTGAGGCTCGTCGGAAAGGACCAGACCGAGCGCATAAACTCCTTGTTGGTCTTGAACGTGCTGTAGATCATCCAGACGAAGGGGAAGATCACCATCAGCGCATGCAAAGTGAGCACGATAAGCACGATCGTGCTTGTGCGGTTCCAGCGGCGGACGGCGCTCATGTGTCCCCCTTCCGGCGAAGGAAGCGGAAGACGACCCAGGCGGCAAGCGCTGTCAACGCCATCTGTACGAAGCCAATGGTTGCCGCATAGCCCATCTGGAAGCTGGCAAAACCCATCTTGTAGAGATAGGTGGAGACGACCTCGCTGGCGTGACTAGGGCCGCCATTGGTCAGGACGAAGACCAGCGAGAAGGTCTTCAGCGAGCCGATGATGGCGAGCAGCGAATTGGCGCGCACGGCGTCCCAAACCATGGGCACGGTTATCGAGAAGAACTTTCGCAAATCGCCCGCGCCGTCGAGCTCGGCGGCCTCGTAGACGCTTTCCGGTACGCTGCGCACGGCTGCGGTGAAGAGCAGCACATAGAGGCCGAGGTAAGTGAAGCTCATCACCACGACGACAGCGAGGAACGCCGTTTCGGATTCGCCCAGCCAGCCGCGCTTCAAGCTGTCGAGGCCGACGGCCTTGAGCGCCGCGTTCACCAGCCCGAAATAGGGGTTGTACATGAAGCGCCAGAGCAGTCCGATACAGATCTCGCTGACCATGACAGGCACGAGATAGAAGAACAGGAAGATGCGACTGAAGGCCGGGACGATGCGCACCAGGCAATAGGCGATGGCGAGCGCGAGAAAGACCTGGAAGACGATGGCGGAGAGGGCGACCAGGAGGTTGCGTCCGAGCGATGCCCAGAAAACGGGGTCGGCGGCAAGCTTCAGGAAGTTGCCAGCGCCGACGAAGACGGGGTCGGACGCTCCATCCCACTCGAACATCGACAGCCAGCCGGCATAGACCACCGGATAGGCGACAAAGGCGCACACGAAGATCAAGGCCGGCGCCAGGAAGAGCAGTGTCGCCCGATTGTGTCTTTTCGCTAGGCCGATGTCCGTGCTCATGATTCCGCCGGCGTCTGGAGATGCGCGCAGCCGCCGGAGGCCGGCGACTGCGGCTTTCGAAGGTTTACTTGTTGTCCTTCAGGGCGCCCTCGAGGCGCTTGGCGGCATCAGCCGGCGTCACGGACCCATCCAGTGCACCCTGCAGTGCTGTGTAATAGGTGTTGGTCGCAGCCGGCGGCATGGCCGTGTCGTAGAAGGAATCGAGATGGCCAGCAGCATTCATCAGGTCGTTGCTGATGCCGTAGAGCACGGGGCCGGCGGCCGCTTCCGTCGTGGCGCCCTTCACGGTAACCATCGTCTTGCGCAGCTCGACATACTTGGTCATCACCTCGGGCGAGGAAAGGAACTTCAGGAGCGTCACGGCATCGGACTTGTTCTCGGCCTTTTCCGAAATGCCGAAGGAGGCAGCAACGCCGGCCAGCACGTCGCTCTGGTCGCCGGCTCCGCCCGCGACCGTCGGGAAGGCGAAGTAGCCGAGATCGAAGCCTTCCGGCGCGTCGGCGGACGCACCGATCTGCCAGGTGCCGTTGAGCAGTATCGCGGCCTGGCCGTTCAGGAAGAGCATGTTTGCTTCCTGGTCGCTCATTCCGTTGAAGCCGGTTGGGAAGTATTCACTTTTGGCGATCTCGGCGACCTTTTCAAAGGCCTTTTCGCCTTCCGGGCCCAGCGAGGCATTCGCGTCGCCATTGACGAAGGAGGCGACCACGCCGGAGCCCTTGAGCCGCATTTCCATGTACTGGAACCAGAAGGTTGCCGGCCAGGAATCCTTGTTGCCAAGCGCAAAAGGCACGAGGCCGTCGGCCTTGATCTTCTCGGCAAGCGCCATAAGCTCGTCATAGGTCTTGGGGACCGTCCAGCCCTTTTCGGCAAACAGCGCCTTGTCGTACCAGAAGACGACGGAATCGACGTCGACGGGCACGGCATAGGTATGGCCGTCCTTGCTCGTTTGAGCGATGGCGCTTTCCAGGAAGCTTTCGCGCCAGCCGTCCTTGGCGAGGTCCTGGTCGAGTGCGTACATCTGGCCGCCCTTGACGAAGGCGTTCAGGAAGCCGCCGGGCAGGGTATAGAACACGTCGGGCGGATTGCCGGAGGCCATCGCGGTGTTCAGCTTCGTCTTGTAGGCCGATTGTTCGGCGGCGACGACATCGAGCGTGATGTCGGGATGCTTCTTGGCGAAGGCCTCTAACGCGAAGTTGATGAAATCGACCTTATCCTGCTGCCCGGCATAGGCGTGCCAGAAGGTAAGCTCGCCGGCCGTTGCCGGAAATGTCGACAGCGCCAAGGATGCGCCTGCAATGAGAACAGACTTCAGCTTCACGGTTTCCTCCCCAAAAAGCTTGTGCAGCACCTCCAGCTGCATTCATGTAGTGATGCCACATCAAAAATCATGTGTCCATAGTGACACCACAACATCGCCATGTTAGCTTCATTCACGGAAAGCGTTTGCCAGCGAGAGAACCGTTCATGAGTGTCGACCCGCGCGCTACAGTAGGCCCGGCCAGCAGCCGGTTGCGCAGCGTCCTGCCGAAGCTGTCGGATTCGGAGCGCCGCGTCGCTTTGTGGGTTCTCGAAAATGTCGAGGCGACGATCCGCAATTCCATGTCGGTCATCGCCCAGGCGACCGATGTCAGCGACACGACGGTTTTGCGGATGTGCCGCACGGCTGGTTTCGAAGGCTTTACTGACCTGAAATTCGCGCTGGCGCAGGAGCCACGCGGTGGCCGTTCCGAGACGGCGAGCGATCCGGAAGCGAGCGATCTGCAGGCGGCCAACCGCCTCTTTCGCGCCGTGGCGCAGGCGATCAGCGATACGCAAGGCGTGCTGAACGAAGCAACCTTTGCAAAGGCGCTCGATCTGATTGCAGGCGCGCGGCACATCGTCGTCGGTGGCGTCGGCGGGTCCGGAATCGTAGCGCAAGCCTTCTACCAGCGCTGCATCCGTCTTGGTCTGCGCTGCGATGCGCCGATCGATTCCCAGCTTCAGATCATGCATTCGGCACTGACCGGACCTGATGATCTCGTCGTCGCAATTTCCTATTCCGGCATTACCAGCGACCCGGTCCTCGTGCTGCAGGAAGCCAAATCCCGCGGGGCAGCGACGCTCTGTATTACAGGCAACAGCGCATCGCCGCTGGCGCGCCTTGCCGATGTCGCGCTTGTCAGCGTCTCGCATGAGCAAGGCAGCGAGCCGATGGCCGCCCAGATCGCGCAGATGGCACTGATCGACGCGCTCTATTCGGCGCTCGTCGCGCGCAATGCCGAACGGGCGCAACTCACCGAAGAGCGGATGGTCAACGCCATCCTGCCGAAATCCATCTAGTACCCAGACACAGGTAGTGCCGTGAAAGTCCAGATCTACACCATGCAGACCGTTTCCGAGGCCCTTGCCGCTGCCGCTGCCGGCGTCGACTATCTCGGCCTGACCCCGTCCAATCGTGGCCTGCCAGGCGAGATCGATTTTGCGACCGCCCGCGAGATTGCGGACGCACTCAAGGGCAAGGCACAGCGGGTTGCTCTGTCGGTTGAGAGCGACCTCGACGCTATTGCCGACATGGTGGCCGCGGTCCAGCCGGACGTTCTGCACCTATGCGGTAATATTTCATTGGTGACGCCAGAGCAGGTGAGGGCGCTGCGCGAGAGGCTCGTGCCGCTCTATCCGGACCTGCGTATCCTGCAGGCAATTCCGATGACGGGGCCGGAGGCGCTCGACCATGCGGCTGCCTTCGAGCCCTATTCGGACATTTTCATTCTCGATTCGGTTGCCGCCCACATCGGCGGCATTGGCGCGGCGGGCGTCACGCATGACTGGTCGCTGAGCCGCGAAATCGTCAAGCGCAGCAAGTTGCCGGTCATCCTCGCCGGCGGTCTCGGCCCGGACAACGTCGCGGCAGCCATCGCCGCCGTGCAGCCCTGGGCGGTGGATTCGTTGACGCATACGAACAAGCCGCTGCCGGAAGGTGGCTTCCGCAAGGACATCGACAAGATCGCCGCCTTCGTGAAGGCGGCAAGGACGGCTTGAGCGTCGCAGAAAGCTAGGAAGGGCGGGCACGTCGCGTCGCCCTTCCGCCCGGGCCTTTCCGTACAGCCTCAGGCCGTGTGTACCCGCATGGGCGGGGCGGTGCCGGTGCGGGCAAACGAATCCGCGGCTTCCATAATGGCCTGTGTGTCGATGCCGAAATGGGCATAGAGATCGGCGATCGTGCCGGTTTGGCCAAAATGCTCAACGCCGAGCGATACCGTGCGATGTCCCTCGACCGAGCCCAACCAGCCGAGGGTCGCCGGATGCCCATCCGTGACGGTGATGAGGTTTGCCGATTGCGGCACGGCCCCAAGTAGCGCCTCGACATGGCTCCGGGCCGCGCCGTTGCCGTGGCGGCGGGCGCGTTGCGCCGCGGTCCAGCCGGCGTTCAGGCGGTCGGCCGAGGTCACCGCCAGAACGGCGATGTCGCCGTGGCGCTCGGCAAGCCGCCCGGCGGCCATCAGGACTTCCGGCGCGATGCATCCCTGATAGGCGAGCACGATGCGGGTGCGGGCGGATGGTGGGCGCAGCCAGTAGGCGCCGTCGATGACGCCTTGCCGGAAAAGGGGATTTTCACGCCTAAGTGCGATCTGCTCCAGCGGTCGTGTCGTCAGGCGCAGATAGACCGAGCCACCGGTCTCGTCACGCAGCCAGGTGCGTGTGTCATGCGTTGCCTCGCCGTCGCGCTGCATGTAGTCGAACGACCAGTCCATGATGACGGAGAGTTCGTCGAGGAAGGCGGGCTCGAAGCTTGCAAGACCATCCTGGCTCATGCCGATGAGCTGCGAGCCAATCGACTGATGCGCCCCACCCTCCGGCGCCAGCGTGACGCCAGAGGGCGTGCCGACGATCATGAACCGGGCATCCTGATAGCAGGCGTAATTCAGCGCATCGAGGCCGCGAGCGACAAAGGGATCGTAGACGGTGCCGATGGGGATGAGCCGCTCGCCGAACAGCGAATGGGAAAGGCCCGCAGCGCCGAGCAGCAGGAAGAGGTTCATTTCGGCAATGCCAAGTTCGATATGCTGGCCGGATGGCCCGAATTCCCATTTCTGCGCTGAGGGCACGCGCTCGTCGCGGAACGTATCGGCGAGCTTTTCGCGGGCAAATAGCCCGCGGCGGTTCACCCAGGGACCGAGATTGGTCGAGACGGTGACGTCGGGTGCTGTGGTGACGATGCGGGCAGACAGCGCATCGTCACGCTGGGCAAGTGCATCGAGGATCTTGCCGAAGCCTGCCTGTGTGGACAGTTCACGATCGTCGAGGAAGACCGGACCTGCCGAGGACACGGCGGGCGAGGCGAAGCGTCGGGTACCCTCGGTGAAGAACGGTACGGTCTTCAGGAAATCCTCAACAGGCTTTGCCGAGGGGATCGCACTGAACGTCTCCCATTCCCTGCCAGGCTTGACGCCGATGCGCGTCTGGAACACCTCCATCTGCGCCTTGGTCATCAGGCCGGCATGGTTGTCCTTGTGACCGGCGAGCGGCGTGCCCCACCCCTTGATCGTATAGGCGAGGAATACGGTCGGCCGGTCATCGTCGATGCTTTCGAAGGTGCGGATCAGTGTTTCTAGGCAATGGCCGCCGAGATTGTTCATGAGGTCGGAAAGTGCGTCGTCGCTGCGTGCGGCAAGGAGGTCGGCGACGCCTGGTTCGCCGCCGATTTCGTCGACCAGCCGCTTGCGCCAGGCGGCGCCGCCCTGGAAGGTGAGCGCCGAATAGAGCTGGTTGGGGCAGCGGTCTATCCAGCCGCGCAGCGCTTCGCCGCCTTGCTCGCGGAAGGCGGCCTCCTGAAGTGCGCCGTATTTCAGCACCTTCACATTCCAGCCGAAGGCGGTGAAGATGCCCTCGATGCGCTGCCACAGCCCCTCGCGCACGACGCCGTCGAGGCTCTGTCTGTTATAGTCGATCACCCACCAGGTGTTGCGCAGGTCGTGTTTCCAGCCTTCCTGCAGGCATTCATAGATATTGCCTTCGTCGAGCTCCGCATCGCCGACCAGCGCGATCATCCGGCCGTCCGGGCGCTTCGACCAGCCCTTGGCGGTGATATAATCCTGAATGATGGAGGCGAAGGCGGTGATGGCGACGCCGAGGCCGACGGAGCCCGTGGAAAAATCGACGTCGTCGATGTCTTTGGTGCGGCTCGGATAGGATTGCGCACCGCCAAAGCCGCGGAAATTCTGCAGCTTCTCCCTGGTCTGGTTGCCCATGACATACTGGATGCCATGGAAGACCGGCGAGGCATGCGGCTTTACCGCCACGCGGTCTTCCGGCCGCAGCACATGAAAATAGAGCGCCGTTAGGATCGAGGCGAGCGAAGCCGAGGAGGCCTGATGCCCGCCAACCTTCACCTCGCCCTTCTCGCGCAGGTGATTGGCGTTGTGGATCATCCAGCAGGCGTGCCACAAGACCTGTCGCTCCAGGCTTTTGAGATGCGCCAAGCGTTCGGGCGTCAAAGCCGGTTCCGTCATGAATATCCTCCCTCATGCTCCCACCGACAGGCTAACTCGGAGATATCGGCAAATCTGACCTAAGTTGACGGATTTTTCGCGAGATGCGAAAGATCTAACCTCAAGGGTGGAATTCTTAGGTCAATCATGTCTCAGTCGAAGCCTTCACTGGATTCCGCCACTATCCGCATCCTCGATCTCCTTCAGCAGAACGCCGAACGGAGCATTTCGGAGCTGGCGGAAGCGACCGGCCTATCGGCCTCGCCCTGTTGGCGACGCGTCAATGATCTCAAGGAAAGCGGCGTCATCAAGGGGACGGTGGCGCTGGTCGACGCGCCTTCGCTTGGCCTGGCGGTCAACGTCTTCGTTCAGGTCTCGCTGAAGCAGCAGGATCGGCAGTCCCTCGACATCTTCAACGCGGCGATCCGCACCAAACCGGAAATCGTCGAGTGCTATCTGATGACCGGCGAGGCGGATTACATGTTGCGCGTCGTCGTCGAGGATCTTGCAAAATTCCAGGCGCTGGTAGTCGATTTTCTGACGCTCATTCCCGGTGTCGCCAATATCCGGTCCAGCTTTGCACTGAGCCAGATCAAGTACACGACGGCGCTACCAACCGAGCATCTCAAGGGCAAAGGCGCTTGATATCCACAACCTTTGACCGCGTTGCTGAGATATGCTCGGAGGCTCGTGGCGACATGAACCGTGGCTCGAAGGTCGTTTCGGCCCGAAGGGAGCCGTTCTTCACGAGCCCCGAGCACGGCTTGTTGCGAGCATGTTCACGCTCTGGGCCAAAAGAACGCATGATGTATCGGGTGGAACCAAGGCGCACGCACCGCATGCCAGCGTCTTCCGACACGAGCGGAGCGGGTGTTGAATTAACGGCCAACTTCCCCCTCTGACCAAAACAGCGAGCGACAAACGGGGTTGGCCTTTAAACCCCAAGCCTGGCCATGGCGATACGGCGAGACCGTTGCCCCACGGGCCGCGGCTCTGGGTGCCAGTTCGGGTGCAGGTGACGACGTGCTGGCCGCGGTCGGCCTGGATGATTGCCGACAGATTATGCACGTGTGATTTTGCTTTATTTTTGGGCAACTGTGCATTATACGACAGTTATGCGATGCCGTTCCTCCCAAGCGCATCGCCGGGTATCGCGTCCCGATATAGCCTGTCGCTGATGCATCAGCGTCAGGCTTTCTTTTCCAACAGAGGGCGCATTTCGAGGAAGCGCATCCGCGGATCGTTGCTCGCGCTTTCTATTGCAAAAATCGATCAACATAAGCAAAGTTCCGCTCGAATCGCAGACCTCAGCCTTGAATCTAGATCCTCGATCAGCCGCCCTGACATTCGTTCGGACATCGGAAGATCCGATGCTTGCAGGTCGATCACGGCATCCACTCGCGCCCATGATCCGCCGAGCACTGCTTGTGGAAGTCCACGACGATACCTGCGCCAAACGACCGCACCGTCTCGATGTCGGCGGCACCAGCTGTGGCATAACCTTCAGCGCGCCTTGCGGGCAGCGCGGTTGATCAATACGCCATCGCTTTCACAGGCGGTCGACGTCGATGATCGCCTGCGCGAAGTCTTCCGGCGCTTCCTGCGGCAGGTTGTGGCCGATGCCACCAGTGATGTTGCGATGCTGATACTTGCCGGAAAACATGCCAGCATAAGCTTCAGGCTCGGGATGCGGCGCGGCATTCTGGTCGCCTTCGAGCGTAATCGTCGGGATCGTGATCAACGGGCTCTTGGCTAGTATTTCCTCGAATGCGTCGAAGCGGGATTCGCCTTCGACCAGCCCCAGCCGCCAGCGATAATTATGGACGGTGATAGCGACATGGTCCGGATTTTCGAACGCCGTGGCCGAACGCGCGAAGATCGCGTCGTCGAATTGCCAGGTCGGCGAGGCGGTCTCCCAGATCAGACGAACGAAATCGCGCGTATTGGCCTGGTAGCCGAGCCGGCCGCGCTCAGTGGCGAAGTAGAATTGATACCACCAGGCCATCTCGGCCTTGGGCGGAAGAGGCTTCTTGTTCATCTCTTGGCTGCCGACGAGATAGCCAGCCCGTGATGCGGATTGTCGGCAGGGCGATCAACGGCATAGTTACAAAATCGGCCCTGAACACCTAGCCGCGAGCGGCGAGCATCTCAGTCGGGACGTCGATCGACGCGACAAGCCCCGTCTCTCGCCAATCACGGTCGATCGTCGCGTTCAGTGCGCTTGCCAACCCCCTTTCCAGGCGGCTGCCGAACCCCATGTGCTGTTCGCGCGCCGGCTTTGGCCCTCCCATTTCGCGCCAGACAAGGTGCGTCCAGTCGTTCTCTTCCCGGATGCTCAAATCGAGATGACCGTTTGTCACGGAGAGCGCCCCATACTTTGCGGCATTGGTCGCAAGTTCGTGCAGCAACAACGCTATATGCGTCATCGCCTGGCCTCCCACAACACGATCTTGACCGCTGATCGTTATCCTCTCTTCTGCCGCATACGGTTCGAGGATCGTTCTGATCAGTGCGTGCAGCGAAATCGTCTGCGTGTTTCCGGTTCCGTTTTGCCAATCCGACATGGTGAGTTCATGGGCGCGGGAGAGCATCGATAGCCGCGCCTGGATCGTCGCAAGGAGGCTGTCGATATCGCTGGCCGACCGGCCGCTGATCGAGACGATCGCGGAAGCGAGTGCAAAGAGGTTTTTCACGCGATGCCGCATTTCGCCCATCAAGAGCTGCTGCTGCTCCTCGGCGACGCGTCTTTCAGTAATGTCTCTCGCGATTTTCGAGGCGCCGACGATCACGCCGTCCGCATTCCGAATCGGCGAGATGGTCAGCGAGATATCGACCAATGATCCGTCTTTGCGTCGCCGCAGTGTCTCGAAGTGTTCGACGCGCATGCCGCGTTGGATTTCGGCGATAATCGCCGGCTCCTCATCCAGTCGGTCCTGCGGAATCAAGATGGTGATCGACTTTCCGATGACCTCTTCGGCCCGATAGCCGAACAAGCGTGTCGCGCCGGGATTCCAGCTCTGGATAATGCCTCGCAGATCCTTGCTGACAATCGCATCGTCGGAGCCTTCGATTATTGCGGCCAGCCAATCGCGGGGATCGGGTCCATCCGCGACCGATGTGTCAGCAAAGTTGGAGGCATGGTTGTGAGACGTCGAGCGCACGCTGAACGGCCGGATCTGCGCGGCCCGTTCGCCTCCAGATTGTTCGTCGTCGCCCGGAATTTCCATGGCGCGTCCTCCTCAAGTACTCGATGCGGGACGCCGGCTGATGAAGGGAGCTTGCGTGCATCGTCCTCTCTATAGCAGTCGGCTAGGCTATTCTGCCAACAGGCGCCGAAACTTAACGCCGATTCACAGACCCAGACGCGGACAATTGCGACCGCGCCAACTTCCGGTCAGTTTTTCAGCCCTGCTTCATAGCGGCTCCAATGGGCGATGATGTCTTCGGCGAGCGCATTGCCGACGAGGAAGGCGTTCTGGGTTGCCGGGCCGAAGCCGCCGGACTTCGCCGCCAGCGACTCCGCCGTGCTCTGGCCGTCATGCGGACGGTCGAAGTTGGATGCCGTGCGCAATACGGCGATCCGGCCGAAATCCAGTCGCCCGGCATCCGCGGCGCGGCTGAGAGCGGTCAGGGTGGCGTTGTCCTCCATCTGGCTCGTGCAGTAATCCGCCTTTCCATCGGTGAGGACCTTTGCGTGCGCGGCGAGTTCCGTAGCAACGCCCGCGCCATGCCAATAGGTATCGGCCGAAATGGTCGTGCAGCTCGTTACGCCCGGCTTGGCCTTGGCGGCCGGCTGCGAATAGAGTGCGCGATAGGCGGTTGCGGTCTCGCCGTCGGCCAGCGTGACATTCCGGCTCGCCGCAAGCGCCGCCTCGAGCAGCGGCTTGTTCATTTCAAACACCTCGGTTCCGGCGCCCCAGGCCTGCTTTTCTCCAGGCACGCCTGCACCAAGCTCGACGACGGTCGACTTCCATTCTGCCGGCGCCTCGGACGTGGCCATGCGATGGAAAAGGCCGCCATCGATGACATAATCGGCCCAGGCAGCCGAGCCGAGCGTGCCCTTCGAAGGGTCGATTCCGGCTATTCCTGCGATGATGAAATAGGTCTTCGACAGATCTAATTTGTCCGAAAGCGCGACCGCTGCTGTGGACGCGGCCGCATTTGCAAAACCCATCGTGGTCGTCATGACGCAGAGATCCTCGTTGCAGACGACGTCGGGAGCGCTTTTCGGCAGCCCTGTCACCGCGATGCGCTTGCGCAATTGCAGATTTTCCAGCCAGGGCTTGGTTTCTTCCCCGAACATGGTGATCACCAAAACTTTGGGGGTGACGATTTCGGCATGCGCGACCATCGGGAATGCGAGTGTCAACGAAATCAGCGCAATTTTTCTCATCTGCCTTACCTTCTTCATGGCCGTTGCGATATCCCGGTACAGGACGCCCTGCCACCATAACGTAAACTCCGCAAGGCGCTGCATCTTCTTACAAAATTCGCCGCTACGGCAGATTCACGCAGGAAAGGATGGTCGGTTACGAAAGGGCGTCCGTGCCTTTCTCGAATATGAAAAACGTCCCCGAACTGCTCTGGTCCTGCGTCAGGACGCATTTCGAGCGGAGCCCCTTCGATAGAAGGCCTGAATTCCTCCATCGGCAGGGCCTTGGCGTAGATGTCGTTTGGCAGTGATCCGTTAGATTGCGTTCGTTGCGGCAGCTTTTGGCGGTTAATTTGAGATCGCATGCCCACGCATCATTGGACATTTGAGGGTTTAAACATCTGTAAACATGCGGGTTTAGCGGGGGGTCATCTCCGAAGATATGACGCTGCTGCCATTGTGGAAAATCTCAAATTAGGTGCCAGCTCACGAGCCAAAATCTCAAATTAACTGCTTAATCTCAAATAATGTGGCGTGCTATGTTGTTGAAAATATTAGAGGCACAGTCTCGCGATTAAATAGCGTCCTGCTTAGCAACGAGGTGTATTTGCTCGAGGCCAAGTGGCAAGGGTCGCCCATGTAAGGGCGGAATTCTGCCTATGTTGATGTTTTGGACTTTGAAGATCGCATAATGTATCGACTGGACCTTATTACCACGGGGCATCCGGCCATAGGACCGATGTCTTCAAGCGTGGCCCTCTTCAATCCTCGGAAGGAACCACGCGAGAAGCCCCGCAAGCGGGAGGAAGGAGCAGACGTAGTAAACCGTTCCGACACCATAGCTGTCGGCCAATATTCCGAGAAGCGCTGCGGCTATACCGCCAAGGCCGAAATTCAGACCGTAGAACAGCCCACCAATGAGTCCTATCCGGTGCGGCAGCAACTCGATTGCGTAGATCAGGATGGAGGCGAAGGCGCTCGCCATGATCAGGTTGATCATCACCGTCAGCACGCCGGTCCAGAGGAGGTCGACGTGTGGCAGGATCAGCGTCAGCGGAAGCGGCCCCAGAACCGAAATCCAGATGATACGATAACGCCCGATGCGATCACCGACGATGCCGCCGATCAGCGCGCCCGCGGCCGAAGCCAGTAGGAAGATGAACAGCATCATCTGTGCGGAGGGGATCGAGAGGCCGAACTTCTCAATGAGATAGAAGGTGTAGAATGAGCGGAAGCTCTCGCCATAGGCGTTCTTAGTAAACATCAGCAGCGTCAGGACCCCCAGGGCTACCCCGATCGTCGCTGGCGCGTGACGAACGGCGCCGCCCGCCTTCTTGCCGTCTGCCCGCAACGCCATGAATGCGGCGCCGATCTCCCGCTGCTTGCTACCGATCCATACAAGAAGTGCCATGGCCATCAATGCGAGAACGGCAAACCAGGCGAGGCTCGGCTGTCCCCAGGGAACGATGATCAGCGCAGCGAAGACCGGGCCGAGCGCGCCGCCCGCCTGACCGCCGACCTGAAACAGTCCCTGCGCCAACCCCTGGCGCCCGCCGGCGGCATAGCGCGCCATGCGCGTCGCTTCCGGGTGAAAGATGGACGATCCAATGCCGATCAGCGCAACTGAAACTAGAATCACCGCGTAGCTATGGGCGAAGGCAAGGCTAACCAAGCCAGAGAGTGTAAACATCATCCCCACGACCGGTGAATAGGGCGCGGGATGTTTGTCCGTCACCATGCCGATTACCGGTTGCAGCAGCGACCCGGCGATCTGGAAGGTCATGGTGATCAAGCCGATCTGCACGAAATCCAGCGCATAGGCGTCCTTCAGGATCGGATAGGCCGCCGGAATCAGTGACTGCATCAGGTCATTGAGGAGATGGGTGAGACCCAGAATGACCAGCACAGCGAGATGCGTCTTGGGACGCGTCATGGTGGGAATGGCGACAGTCATGATTGTTGTTCTTGGCCCTTGGGAAATTTGGGGAGGCGGCTTGCAGCGGCATCCGACCGTCATCGGTAGAACGCGGCGCGCCGCGATGGGAGCTTATGCATCGCCCGAGGGGCGGGCAACCGTTTATTCGCGCTACGAGGGCAATAGGAGGCAATCCTATCCCGATGGATGTCGCGCGCCAATGTCGTGAGGAAGCCGGAGCCGACATCGGCGGTCTCGTCGATCAGGCGCTGGATTACATCGGAAGACCAGGTGACCTCGACATCGAGATGCAGCGTCGGGTGGCGCCGCGAGAACTCCGCGATCAGCGAAGGCAGGAAGGACAGCCCGACGCTCTCGACGGTCCCCGTCTTCAAGCCCCTGAGAATGTCGAGCTCGGACACCGCCACTTCGAGAGGTGATGCGACGCGACGGACTGCCGGTGAAGGATTTCGCCGGCGGCCGTCAGTTTGAGGCGATGACCCTCGCGTTGAAGCAGCGCCATGCCCAAGCGATCCCCGATCTGCCGCGATACGGACAACGACGCGACATTGAGCCTGCGGGCGCATTGGCCGCGATTCGAATCCCTTCAAAGCGAGGGATAGGAGACATCCGTGCTGCCGGCTTCCGGTCGTCGAGTGATCTGAACGACCGAGCAGCGGCCCTTTGCGGACATGATTGGCCCATGGTAGGCACCTTTCGTCGCCTAACGGGGCCTGAGAGGATTGGAAATTGGAACAAGCGCTTGTAATTATCGACATGCAGATGCTGATGCAGCATCGTCTCGATGCAGGGCGCGATCACGTCCACGGTGATGCTCCGGCCAAGATCGCCGCCTTAGCTGCTGAATTCCGCAGGGCTGGACAAAGGGTGATCCACGTTCGCCACAGCGACCCTGATCCAACATCCCCGATGCACCTTGGTTCACCCGCTCAACAGGTGATGCCCTGCGCAGAAGCGCTCGACGACGAACCGATTTTCGTCAAGACGACTTCTTCGCCATTTGCTTCCACCGGGATGGAAAAATATCTCCGCGACAATGGCATCGGCACCCTCGTCGTGACGGGCGCAGTTGCAGGTTTTTGCATCAATACCACAGTTCGAGTTGGATCGGACCTCGGCTTTAGGATGATCGTCGTCCGTGATGCCGTCATGGGCTTTGATATGCCGGACGAGCAGCTATCCGCGCGTGCGATTTTCGATGTAACGATAGCCCATCTCAAATCCGACTTTGCGGAAATCATCGATAGCGATGCGATCGTGGCGGCCAGCTAGTCTTACAACCAGCACTTTAAAAGGCTGCGACGCCCTCGATGCAAGTTGTAACGTCGCCACCGACCCAAATCTGATCTTCGACCAACTCCACATGAACACGTCCTTCCCGTCCAAGGACGGTACCTTGGCTGGCAATGTATGATGAGGAAGCGATGCCGTTACCAATCAACCATTGAGCAATGCCTGCATTTAAGCTGCCGGTTACCGGGTCTTCAAAACCGGCCGCGGTAAAGGCACGCACCTCGAAATCCGCTTCCCGCCCATCCTTTGTTGGATCCCAGGGGGCAACGACACCGACCCGCAATCCGGAAAGGATGGCGAAATCCGGACGAAGCGCGAGGACGTCAGCCCTGGAGCGCAGTTGGACAGCGAGCCAGCCAGGGCCATTGTCCACCCAGTTGGCGTCGACGATGTCATCGGATGTCAACCGCAAGCCTTTGAGTACTAGCTTCAGTGTGTCGATTTCCACCGGGCCTGATCGGCGCAGTTCGGGGGCTTCGAAGGAAAGTCGTCCATTGTTGCGCCGAATGTGGACTAGTCCCACCTCGCACTCCTGGACAATCTCGCTACTCTTTGGCTTTCCACCAGAAGACAGCCATGTGTGGCAGCTCCCCAAAGTGGGGTGGCCCGCGAAGGGCAACTCAGCAACAGGTGTAAAGATGCGAACGCGGTAGTCGGCATCTGCCGAGTTCGGCTGTAGAAGGAAAGTCGTTTCGCTAAGGTTCGTCCACCGCGCGAAAGCAGCCATCTCCGATGCGGTTAAAGAATCTGCTCCAATGACAACCGCCAGCGCATTGCCTAGCAAAACTTTGGAGGAAAAGACATCAACCTGCTGGAATGAAAATTTTGTGTGTCTCATTGTGATGTCCTGATGCTCTCAATGTATGCGCCGCAGCGTTTCGGTGCAAATTGGTTCACCGCCCGGTTTGGACCGCATTTGTCCCTATACCAAAGCTTGAGTAATCTGGAGAGCAGGCCAGATTGAGGTGCCATTATGTTAGGCATGAAATTGCCCTGTACGTGGCCCGTGTCAAGCTCGACGCGAACGCCAACCACTACGCGTGAACCATACCAAACACATCTTGTGGCAGATTGTCTCGGCTGTAGGATTGTTGGACTTGCCTCGGCGACCACTATTGGCGCGCAGGAGACATGACGCGGCCGCGGAGCTATGTCCGCTTTCGGGCGCGCGCGATGACGACCTCTACGACCGACATGAGGGCGCGCTAAGCAGACGCCGTTCGCATTCCGCGGTACGCGTAGAGGATTGAAAGGTTACTCGGGCGCGACCTCAAGGCGCTGTTTCAGAAGCCAATCCCAAAGCTCGGGATCATTTAAGGCGGCCCGTTCGACGCCCGAGTGGTCCACGCCCTCCAGAACACTCAAACGAGCATTACGCTTTAGACCCACGAGGCGCTCGTACAGCACGACCGAATCCGACAAAGGGATGACTTCATCGTTCGTGCCGTGGAACACCCAGAAAGCTGCCTTTTCATTTGTCCTGCTAAGGTAGTGGCGATTACCGCCACCAGCGATCGGAACGACAGCGGCGAATGTTTCGGGAAACTGTTCTGCCATGGCCCAAGTACCGAACCCCCCGCGGCTGAACCCCATGACATAGACACGCGTGCGATCTACGCGATACTTCGAGATAACCTCATCGAGTGCCGCCTCCACTTTCTCGATCGGATAAAGCAGTTCTTCACTCGGATTCTGAGGCGAAAACACTAGGAAGGGGAATGTCTTTCCATCCTCAATCAGTTTCGGAATGCCACTCGATTTGACTTTCTCGATATCGGTCCCGCCCTGATCGCCGCCGTGTAGCCACACAACAAGCGGATACGCGTTGCTGGACGAAGCATAGTCGTCGGGCGTGTACATCAGATAGTTGAGATCATTCTGTATGCTGGCGCTCGATCTGGCTGCCAACTGCTCGGCATGCGCCACGCCTGCACTACACATTCCGATTACGGCCGTGAAAGCCAGTGCCATGATGTTCCGCGTCATTCGACCACCTCCTTCATGATGTTGAGCCTGTCGGCAATCAAATGGAACCGAAGAACCAGAACTCAAGCCTTCCCACTCGGAGGATGGAAGTCGGTTCTGGGAAGCGTTCTCGCGGAAAGCCCCGGCAAACTCAGAAGCGCAACGGTAGGAGTGTGTCCGATGCCGAAATTCGTAACGCGCGAAAATCCAGTCTGCCAAGCGTCCTCCAACATGTTCTCGTCGGGCGCCTTCCGGACGCGACCATTGGCGAAGCAGACCGCCGGCTTCCAGGATCTCGCGCGGGTGGTGTGAGTGACCAAAATGAGGGCGCAATGCTGTCGTTTGCAGACTTAAGCGTGGACGCGCCTTACGGGCCGGACAGAACTGTGCTTCCACGAGCGCTGCAAGCCTTGTTGCTGTGATGTTCACCCTCTGGGCCACGAGGATCGCGTAATGTATCGAACGGAACTGCGATCTGTTGGCTGCGCGATTACCCGCGCGAATCATTTGCAGCGGATGAAGAACGGAAGCGTACGCCCAGACCACCACTGATAAGCTCGCCTTCGTCCTGGAAAACGACGCCGGCAGTCTCAAACGTCAGTTTGATTAGGCGGAGGTTGCTCTCACGCATCTCACCACCCTTTTCGAACGCTCAGATGGAAACCGCACTGATCGCAGTGCGGTCAGCAAGCTCTGCTTGCGTCCAGTTAAGTAGAGCCCGGGCGGCCCGGCATTGAGGTGGCTTGAGCATGAAACTTTCTTTTTTCATCACGCACGGGGGGAGGGGCAGCGCCAACGTATCGTCGGGCGCCAGCGCGGCTATCACGGTGTTGGTTTCGGGGGCCTGTCGGCGGCCGGAATGGGGCCGCACAAGAAGCAGTTCAGCATGCTCTTGCCGGGCGCAGTTCACCTGCCCCATACGCACGATCCGGCAAGGAACGCCCTCAGCCTCGGTCAGCCTCGCCACGGGGCAGAGCTTGCCGATGCACTCGAACAGATGATCG
The DNA here is from genome assembly GCF_001429285.1 of Ensifer sp. Root278. Classification (GTDB taxonomy): domain Bacteria; phylum Pseudomonadota; class Alphaproteobacteria; order Rhizobiales; family Rhizobiaceae; genus Ensifer. The sequence goes on along the minus strand of NZ_LMJJ01000002.1, from coordinate 31,690 downwards.
CGACCTACGACGCCTCGACGATCGCAGCCGTTATCGTCGAACCTGTCGCCGGTTCGACCGGCGTGCTCGTACCACCGGTCGGCTATCTCGAACAGCTGCGCGATCTCTGCTCACGCCATGGCATCCTGTTGATCTTTGACGAGGTCGTCACCGGCTTCGGGCGGCTTGGCCGGCCCTTTGCGGCCGACCGCTTCGGCGTCATACCCGACCTCCTGATGGTCGCGAAAGGTATGACCAACGGTGCGGTTCCGATGGGCGGCGTGATCGCCTCAAGCGTCATCTACAACACGGTCACCGGGAAAGCGGCCTCGGGTGCCGTCGAACTGTCCCACGGCTACACCTATTCCGGCGATCCGCTGGCAGCGGCAGCCGGCCTCGCGTCGCTCGATGTCTATGTTTCCGAAGGCCTGTTCGAAAGGGCAGCGCGGCTTGAGCCGCATTGGCAAACATGCGCCCACAGCCTCAAGAGTCTTCCAGGGGTCGTCGACATCCGCAACCTCGGTCTGCTCGCCGGCATCGAACTTGGAGGGGATCCCGTCAGCGGCAAGGCGATGGCCAGGAAAGTCTACGAGCACTGCTTCGAACACGGAGTGCTCGTTCGTCCGGTGGCAAACACGATCGTGTTGTCGCCGCCGCTCACCATCGGTGAAAATGAGGTCGAGACGATCTTCGCGACCATTGAGGCCGCGTTGAAGGCGGACTGAAACTGCGATCGCCATTGATGGACGGCGGCTCCCAGAGGCGGTGGCCAGGTCGCCGTGCCGGCGAGCGCAAAGGCCGGCGGTGTTCAAGCAAGAGAAAGGCCGCGCCCGTAGACATCGGTGACGAACCATGATGGCGATATTGCGTAAGGGTCGCCTCTGCTGTGGAGACGGTTGAAGTCCATTCGCGCGGGTTTGGTGGGCGACCGGCGAGACCCTATGCTGCTTCGGTTTCGGCTTCGTAGTGCGCGAGGATTTCCGCGCCGGTGGCGATCCAGACGTCGTCACGCGCGGCGACCTCGCTGAGGAAATCCCGCAGAATCCGCCACCGCATCGGCCGGCCGGAAACCTGCGGATGCAAGACAAGCGTGCTCACGCCGCCCCACTCGTGGGTTCCGATAAACTCTTCGCGCCAGATGGGTAGGATAGCGTCCCTCCCGAAGAGCGGGCGCGCATCCAGCCGACCGGTCATGCCGAAATTCCAGTCGTCGAAGGCGTAGTTGACCGGAATTTCCACCGGCCCCGGGCGGCCGTCCGCCAGACGGTGACGATAGGGGCGGATATCGTCGCGGAAGGATGAGGAATAGCGCAGGCCCCGTTCGCAAAGATAGGCGAGAAGCTCGGGAAAATTCTCGCCGGATGGCGCGCGATAGCCAACGGGTGTGACGCCGAGCCGGGATTTCAGCGCTTCGAGGCCGCGGTCGATCTCCTCTTTTGCTTCGTCCAGCTTGTTGCGATCCGGGCATTTGTGCAGGTAGCCGTGATGGGCGATCTCGTGCCCGGCAGCGACAATCGGTTCACACGCGGCTGTATGGGCCTCGGCCGTCCAGCCCGGAACGAAGAAGGTCGCCTTGAGGCGCAGCATATCCAGCAGTTCAAGGATCTTTGTGATTCCGACCCGGGCGTCGTATCCGCCGAGTGAGGTCGTCACCATCCGGTCGACATTGGCGTGGTTGTTGCCGATCCAGGCAGTCTCGGCATCGACGTCGAAACCGATAAAAAGGGCGCTCTTCTTGCCGTACGGCCAGTCAAAAACGGGGGCTGGTGACGCCGGGTTGAGTGGGCGAGGGCTGAGATCGTAGGTCATGAAACTTCCTTCTCAAATGAAGACCGGCGCTTCGGGTTCGTCTGCGACCAGCAGGTCAGAAAGGCCCCGGCAGTCCGCGTGTTCCTCCAGCACGCCCACGAAATCGGCGAGGTCCGCGATACGAGCCGCAGGCAATGCCATCGACGCGAGGCCGTCGAATTTGGCACGGATGGCGGCGTCGCTCATCGGCCGCTCGCTGGAGCCGGTGGCGCGGGGCACCATCGCCGTCCTGCTTTCGCCATCAGCGAAGATGACGGTCACCTCCGGCTCGGCCATTTGCGGCATCTGCGCATCGGGATGAAAGCGGAAGCGGCCGAGAACATCGGCGATGCGCGGGTCTCCACGGGCGGCGGCGGAATACTGTTCGAGGTCGACGCGGCCGAAGACCAAGAGCGCCGCCAGCGCATAGCCGAGGCTCATTTGTGCGCCCGCCAGTGTTTCCAGCCGCGCCCGGCCGCACATGTCCATCAGGAAGGAGCTGAGGCGGACGTCAACCCGCGCGATGTCGGCGGCAGTGCGGCCGGTCTCGGCAAGGATGTCGCCGACAGCGTCGATGGCGGAATGCGCGCCGCGGCAAGCAGCGTAGGGCTTGAGCGAGGCCCGTTCAATCTTCCAGTTCGTGCCCAGCCCGGCGGAGAGTTCGGCGGCATGCCCGGCATCCCGGACATAGGTGCGGAAGAAACCGCCCCAGACATCGTCGAACACCTGCGAGGGACCGGAAAAGCCGGCGCCGGCGAGATCGGCGGCGAGAAGTCCGCCTTCAGCCGCCCGGCCCGCGTGGACCTTCTTCGCTTGGCTGCCATCATGATTGAAGGCCCACAGGCCAGAGGAAAAGCTGGTGGCCAGCGTGAGGGCGTGGCGAAAGAGGGCGCTGTCATAGCCGCGCAGCCGGGCGACCGCTGCCGCGGCCGCGAGCGTGCCGCAGGTGCCGGTGGAGTGCCAACCGGCACCATTGTGCACGCCGTAGCCGCCGGATGCATCCAGCACGCGGCGGCCGACCTCGTAACCCGCCGTCAGCGCGCAAATGAGATCGCCGCCGGAAATCGGGGCCTCGCAGGACGGAAGAGCTGCCAGTAGCGCGGGCAGAACGACGGCGCCGGTGTGATCGCAGCCGCCGGAATCGTCGAGTTCGAAGACATGGGTGGCCACGCCGTTGGCAAGGGCCGCGTCGCGCGGTCCGGTTCGCTGTGGCGAGGCCAGAAGCGGTGTCGTTCCCCCTGGTGCGACGAGCGCACGTACCTTGCGGAATTCGATGGAGCGAGTGCCAGCGAGTGCTGCGCCGAGCGTATCCAGAAAGTGGGATTTGGTACGGGCGGCGATCCGGGCCGGTAGATCGGCAGGCGCAAGTCGGGCGCAGAAATCGGCAAGCGCCTCGACATGCGTCAACGCTTGCACGCCGCCTCGGGCTACATTGGGCATCATGATATCCTCGTTCGGGCAGGCGAGGGGAGCGGCCCGGCATACTCGCCGGGCCGTCCCGCGATTATTTTGCGGCTTCGCCGTTGATCGTCACGCCGTCGAGCGTGCTGGCGGCGAGACCATATTTTTCGAAGATCGCCTTGTATTCAACACCCGAGAGATCCTGTTCGGCCCAGGCACGCTGCTCTTTGCAGGTGCCGGCAAAGACCGCGATCTGCTCGCGCACACGGGCGGGGGCGGTTCCCCCCTGCCCGAAACGTTCGGCGAGCGCCCGGGCTGGGTCGATCACCTTAAGCACATCCGGGGTCAATGCTTCGTCGATGTTCGGCAGGTCGGCCTCGGTCAGTCCGTCAAGCTCCATGCCCCGCTCTTCGCAGTAACGTACGGCGGCGCCGGAGATCTCATGGGCATGCGAGAAAGGAATGCCCTGCCGCACCAGCCAGTCCGCCACCTCGGTTGCCAACGTGAAGCCGCGTGGCGCGTCGGCTGCCATGCGTTCGGTGTCGAAGGTCAACGTCGCGACCATGCCGGCGAAGGCAGGCAGGATCAGGTCGAGAAGATCGATCGTCTCAAAAAGCGCGCGCTTGTCCTCGGCGAGATCGCGGTTGTAGGCAAGCGGCATCGCCTTGAGAGTGGCGAGCATGCCCGCAAGATTGCCAATCATGGTGCCCGACATGCCACGCGTCAGCTCGGCGATGTCGGGATTCTTCTTCTGCGGCATGATCGACGAGCCGGTCGAGTAGGAATCGTGCAGCTTCACCCAGGCGAACTGGCGCGAAGCCCAGATGCAAATCTCCTCCGACAGACGCGAGAGGTTCACGCCCAGCATCGCGGTCACGAACAAGAATTCCGAGACCACGTCGCGGCTCGCGACGGCATCAATGGAATTCTCGCAGGGACGGGCGTAGCCGAGATCGCGCGAAGAGCTTTCGGTATCGCGGGCGAAAGCCGAGCCGGCCAGGGCGGCGGCGCCGAGCGGCGAACGGTCGAAGCGGCGGTCCCAGTCGATGAAGCGCTCGATGTCGCGGCTGAGCGACTGTGCGTGCGCCATCAGGTGATGGCCAAGCGATATCGGCTGAGCGGGCTGAAGGTGGGTGAAGCCCGGCATGACCGTCTCGATATGCTCATTCGCCTGGGTGGCGAGTGCGTCCTGCACCGCAAGGACCAGCTTCACCAGTCGCCGCGCCGTGCGGCGAAGGTAGAGCCGGGTGTTGTTGGCGGTCTGGTCGTTGCGCGAGCGGCCGGCACGCAGCTTGCCGCCGAGGGCACCCAGCCGCTCGATCAGCAGGCGCTCGTGGAAGGTGTGAAGATCCTCATCCGAGGCTTTCGGCTTTTCGCGGCCGGCCGCGACATCGGCCGCGATCGTATCGAGCGTTTGCAGCATCCGCGGCAGTTCGTCCTCGCTCAGTACGCCAGCGCGCGCAAGTTCGCGCGCATGGGCGCGAGACCCGGCGATGTCTTCGGGGGACAGGCGGAAAAAGCTTGGATTGCTTCGCGAGAGCGCCGCGAGTTCCGGAGAGGGACCGCTGGAAAATCGGCCTCCCCAAAGCGATGTCGCTTGTTCTGTCATGACAGTCTCCCATCTCGGTAATTATGTTCCCGAGTTGAGGTTGCCTTTTAGGGACCGCTTGCACAAACGCGAAAAAGCGATACCGTTATGACGAAACCGACTAGCCCCTTGCCAGAGAATGCCCTTGGTTCATACCTCCGTACCACTGCCTTCGATGACTGCCCTTCGCGTGATGCTTGCGATTGCGGAGCGAGGCTCGACGACGGCGGCTGCGGAAAGCATCAACCTGTCGCAAAGCGCCGTGAGCAAGCAGTTGCTGACCCTCGAAAACCTTCTCGGCGCGCAGATGTTCACGCGAAAGCCGTCGGGCATGGTGCCGACAGACCTCGGCCGCATCTATTTGGAACAAGCGCAGGTGGCGATCAAGGCGATGGAGGAGGCCGCCTTCCGCGCCGCGAGCCTGCAGCCCGATTCCCATACGCTTCGGCTGAAGGTGTTGCCCATCCTCGGCGACCGCTGGCTCTTGCCGCGCTTTTCCGACTTCAATCAGAAACACCCGGATATCGACGTTCAGTACACCACCTTCGCGACCGACAACCCGGCGGCTCAGCCGGACGCAGTGTTCCGCTTCGGCCGTGGGCCATTCGCGAACGAACACTCGGTCTACCTCTTCGGCGAGGATGTCCGGCTCGTTTGTGCACCCGCTTATCTCGCGCGGCTCGGCTCCTGTGAAACCCTCGAGGATGCGGCGCGCGGTGTCATCATCGAGCATCCGAGCACTCCGCTGCGCTGGATCGACCTGGTGGCGGAACATGGGAAACCGGACCTCGAGCCACAGGGCGTCATGCGCTTCGACTATTATACGCTCGTCCTGCGCGCCGCGATCTCCGGCCAGGGCATGGCCCTCGTTCCACCACAGCTCGTCGAGGAGGAACTGAGGGCCGGAAGCCTCGTCAATCCCGGGGGGATTGGCTACGCATCCAAGGTCGCCTACTGGTTCACCACCCCAACGGACCGCAAGCCTTCATCGGCGCTCAAGGCGTTCCAACGTTGGCTGATGACACAGGTGGAATAGGGGAGCGGGCGATGGAAAAGGTGACGATACGGCAAGCAGCCCCGGCCGACGCGGATGCAATCGCGCATTTGCACGTGAGGGTATGGCGGCAAACCTATCGTGGTCTTGCCCCACCGGAGGTTTACGCTCTGCTCGATGAAACCCGTCGCCGTAGCACCTGGCGCGAAAAGCTCACGGCGAACGATCCCGACCAGATCGTGCTTCTCGCCGAATTGGAGGGAAGGCCGGTCGCGATCGGCGCCGCCGGCGCGCCCTCAGCCGGGGTCTTTGGCGATCTCGGCGAGATCAAAAACCTGTACGTCGATCCGGATGTCAAACGCCAAGGCATCGGCCGCCTATTGCTCTCAAGGCTTGCTTTGCATTTGCGGGAGAGAGGATTTCCTGGAGTTGGGCTGGGCGTGGTCGACGGCAACGAACCTGCGATCGCTTTCTACGACGCGCTCGGCGGCAAGCGGGCCGGGGAATACACGGATGCCGGTCCGATCTGGCGCTCGCGAAATATCGTCTTTGTGTGGGCTGACAGTTTGGCGCTCTGAAGGTCTCTGGAAGTCAACAGTTCGATTCCTTTCAAGGCAACGGATGTGTCTCGGATTCCGGTCTAAAGCGGACCTTCAGCCTCACAACATCAACCGCCAACCTATTCCTAGCGCGGCTGACAAGGCATGTTCATCCAAAAATCCGGCGTCTAATCCTAGCCGGGAGGCGGTGCGGTTCTATCTGATCATGCAGGTGCCTAAGAGACCGAAGGACCACCACTGATCGTATCAGACCGACCAGCCAGTTCGACGAAGCCCCAGCAGGGAGTTTTCGATGCCTCTGTTCATTGTGCACCATCGGCACTCACCCGAAACCTGTCCCGCGCGCGATCCGGCCAAGGGCGCGATGCTGTTGAATCATTTGAGCCGGCCGAGCGCTGCCCGCCACGGTGTGCTGATCAAGGGGGAAGCTGTTGCGCAGGGCTCACATTCACTGTTCTTCATTGCCGAGGCAGCGGATGAGACCGTGCTTCAGGCTTTTTTGACGCCTCTCCGTCAAGCCGGCGAGGTCGAAGTGACGGCAGCGATGACCTGCGCTGCGATGGTTTCGAGCGGCGGCTGTGATGGGCGCCCGGTGGACGTGTCTGCAGAGGTGCTCAACCCCGCAGATGCGTGCCAGGATGCCATCGAGGCTGGCCTTCTCATTCACAGCGTTAATCCGTTGAATGGCGAGACCTCGGTGCCGGACCTTGCAGGCGGTGCCGTGATGCCGAACGGTCGGTTCTACTTGCGTAACCACTTCGATATTCCGAACCTTGGCGGTGACAACTACCGGCTGTCGATCGGCGGGCTGGTCGAACGGCCACTGAAACTGTGCATGAGGGAGCTTCACAACCTTCATGCGGAGAGCCTCGTGGTGACACTGGAATGCGCCGGCAACGGCCGCAGCCTATTCGATCCTGCCGTACCCGGCGAAGCCTGGGGACTGGGCGCCGTCAGCACCGCCGAGTGGACCGGGGTTCGCCTGATGGAAGTGCTTGAGCGCGCGGGCCTGCGACCCGGGGCGACGGAACTCACCTTCCGCGGTGCCGACAGCGGGGTCGTCGACGGGCACGTCGCGCCGGTTCGTTTCGAACGTGGCTTAAGCTTGGACCAAATCGGTGAAACGGATGCGCTTCTTGCCTACGAGATGAACGGCGAGCCACTGTCACCGCCCCATGGCTATCCATTGCGGCTGATCGTGCCCGGTTGGTATGCGGTGGCGTCCGTCAAGTGGCTGACCGAGATCGTCGTTACCGACAAGCCCTGTGAAGCGTACTATCAGGCGGAGAAGTACTGGTACCATTGGGTGCGCAACGGGCATGACGAGCGCGCGCCGGTGAAGCTGATGAATGTGCGAGCGCTGGTATCTTCGCCTGATGAGGGGGAGAACCTGCCGCGCGGCGAGACCGCGATCCGGGGTGTCGCATGGTCGGGCGCCGGCAGCATCTCCAGGGTCGATGTATGCCTGAACGACGGACCTTGGTGCGAGGCACGGCTCGTTGGCGAACGACGACGGGCTGCGTGGCAATGGTGGGAGTTGATCACGCGACTTGAGGAGACGGGGCCACTCTCCGTGCGGGCGCGCGCCACCGACACGGCGGGCCGGACACAACCCGAACACGCCGTGTGGAACCGGCTGGGCTACGGCAACAACTCGATCCACACTGTAACAGCACGGGTAATCTGAAGCGGGAAAGCAGGCATTTCAAACCGGCGTCGTTACATGTGCGGTGCAAAGGCTGGTGAGGGCCAGTTTTCGCAATCGGGAAGACAAGCCGCTTGCCCCCTGACGCCGGGTCGACACGAATGGAGCAAGTCGGCCTGTAGGTCATTCCGAACTAGCACGGACGGATAATTGCTGCGTTCATGAGGTCGCCTGTGCGTAACGGACTCCTTTACGCGAAACCGGATCGCCGTCCTCGCGCGCCTTTGCCGCTGCCTCCTCGCGATCGCGACCAGTTCGATTGGTCCCCAGCGAATCGAGCATCTCGCGGCCGCTTTGCACGCCAACCATCGCTTCTCGCAGCGGAGGTTCGGTCCGCTGTACTCTCTCAGCGAGATTACTCCCTCCCCAGCTACGACGCCACGGGCGCTATCCTGACTTTCCAGATCGCGTTGAAATAATAGGCTAGCCGCGTACGTCGACAAGTGATGAGCGCCGAGGCGTTGGGATGCGGGCAAGCCGAGCGTGATCGGCCTACCTGAACGGGCAGTGGCTATCACCGCCGTAGAGACACACATTAGGCTTTACAGGAGATCACCCATGACTGAACCTAGTTTCCTCGCTCAATTATCTTCCACGATCGTCGAAGCCGCCGCTGCGGTGGCGCCGAGCATTGTTGAAATTGCCTCAACCCGTTCGCTCGCCACCGGATTCGTCTGGCGCGAAGGCCTCATCATCACCGCAGATGAAGCTCTTTCCGACGAAGGTCAGATCCTCATCGAATTCTCGGATGGCACGCAACACCCAGCCAGCCTGGTGGGGCGCGATCCGTCGACTGACATTGCGCTGCTTCGAGTCGAGGGAGCCCCCGCGCCGTCGGCTGTGCTCGACCAAGTGGTGCCTCGACCTGGTGCACTCGTCGTGGTCGCCGCGGCCGCCGAGAGCGCGCCACTTGTTTCATTCGGCAGCGCGATCGCGGTTGGTCCTGCGTGGCGATCGATGCGCGGCGGGAAAATCGATGCACGTATCGAGCTAGACGTGAGATTGCGACGTCGCGCGGAGGGGGGCTTGGCGATCAGCGCGGAGGGCAATGTCTTTGGAATGGCGGTGCGCGGCCCCCGGGGCCGAACCCTCGTCATCCCCTCTGCAACCGTTGAACGCGCGGCGGCTCTCCTCCTGGCGCATGGCGAAGTCCCGCGTGGCTATCTCGGCCTCGGGCTCCATCAGGTCGCCGTTACCGGTGGCGGCCAGGGGGCGATGGTCATGAGTGTTGACCCCGATGGACCCGGCGCTATTGGTGGGGTCCTGCAAGGAGACATCATCGTCCACTGGAACGGTGAGGCCGTTCCTTCGGTCAATGCGCTCGTGCGGACCCTTGATCATCAATCGATTGGCAGATCGGTCTCCTTGGGGATCAGGCGTGCGGGCGCTGATGTCGAGGCGGCGGTCACTATCGCGACCCGACCCCGCCGATGAGTGACACGGGCCCTATTACGATCGCGGTGCGCATCGACGATCCGGTGCTTGCGGAGCGGTTGAGCGAGCTGCTTACGTCTGTCGATTGGGTGCGTCTGGCGCCGGAAGGGGAGATGTCCGAGCTGGTCCTCTCCACGGCGCGGGCCGCCACGGAGGAGGCGGGTCTGACTTCCCGCGAACGCGAAGTCGTGGCGCTTCTCGCAGAAGGCCTTTCGAATAAGGAGATTGCTCGCAAACTCGGCATCTCTGTCGATACAGCGAAATTTCATGTCGGCCGCATCATCGACAAGCTTGATGCCACCGGCCGCACCGATGCGGTCGCCCACGCCGCACGGCGCGGCGTGATTCATCTGTGAAGGCGCTTTTATTTTGCTCGATACACTTCCAATTGACAGTCATTCTGATGACGGTCATCCGCTGACCATCCCATAGATGCCTATTCGCGCGCTGTTGTGCGTGTCGCGGAAGCCGTAGGCCATCCGTCGTGCGTGCCGGAAATCGACGCGGAGCGGGTTGCGTGTGACAAGTCAATGATGCTGTGCATTTGCAAGTTTTTTCAGTCGTTAAATAACAAGTATTTTCTGCGAAAACATTAAATTTCGCAATAAAATCATATTTCTAGATATGTTCCCATACTCATTAATGCAGAAGGATCGTCACCCCATGGGCCGAGTCTCCGAGGCCTATTCGCGCGCCAACACATCGTTTCTGGCAGCGGAGGTTCGGTCCGCTGCCAGAGATGTTTCAACCAGTGGTCTGCTTATTTTACCGGGGACTTGTAGGAAGATGCGATTTTGCCCGCCTTCTCTTGCGCAGCCTTGAATTCCGCGCCCGTGTAGGCTCGCACGGTTTTGACATTCGAGACGGCTCCCGATGCGCCAACGACGAGAAGTGCGGGGACCAGGTCAGCGCCATCGTCGAATTCCGTGATGGCCATCCAATCGGTTTCGCCGGTCGTGACGTAGAAGGAATGCAGTTTTCCGCCCGCTGCTTCCATGATGTCACGGGCTGCCTTTTCTCGATTCGATGGACTATCAATCATTCCCTTCGCTGACGTGGCTGTATAGCACCCTGTGGTTACGAACAGTGGCATAGTACATCCTCCCTTGCTGATTGGGCAGATCGGGTGATCTACCGTACTCAATATCTCAAAAAACTTGCAGTTAGACGAGCGTCGGACTGCGGAGCTCTGAATTTCCGCCCCATCTTGGCGCAGTTCTTGGGCGCGTTGCCGTTTCTGACCCTGATCGGACTATTACCGGTCCGCGCACGCCTGTCTGAAAGACGCGGATGAGCGATATCTTCCGGCCGGGTCACCATCGCAGCGACGATGGCTACTGCCATCTCGAACTACTGCTGTCGCCGAGTTGCCTGCATTGCTTACTCCTCTGGACCGCTGGGCGTCAAAGTCGATACTTCGGCGCGGTCATGCTTGCTATCAGGTCGAAACTGAACTAAGTTTACAGAACTAAGTTCGAGGTAGGGCCATGCACACTGTAAATATTCACGAGGCGAAAACTCATTTGTCCCGGCTCATTGAGAAGGCAGCGAAAGGCGAGTCCTTTATAATTGCCAAATCGGGTAAACCGTTGGTGAAGGTCGTCGCGGTCGAGGCCCCTGCCGCCGATGAAACTCGTCGCGTCGGATTCATGGCGGGGCAGTTTTCCGTACCGGAAGACTTCGATCGGATGGGTGGCGAAGATATCGAGAAACTGTTTGGCGGCGAATGATGAAACTCCTGCTGGATACGCATCTTCTGCTTTGGGCTGCGGGAGAGCCTGGGAAACTGCCGCCCGCCGTTCTGGCTGAAATCGAAAATACCGACAATGTTTTGCTATTTAGCGCGGTGAGTCTCTGGGAGGTGGCCATCAAGCGCGGGCTTGGCCGCGCCGATTTTACCGTGGATCCTCGCCTACTTCGCCGCGGTCTCATCGATAACGGCTACCAAGAGCTCCCAATCACCAGCGAACACGCGGTAGCGGTGGATGGACTGCCAGCGATCCATAGGGACCCTTTTGATCGGATTTTAGTCGCTCAATCGATCGTGGAGGGTGTCACCCTGTTGACCGTCGATGAACTGGTCGGGCGGTATCCAGCACCCATTCGCTGTATGCAAAAGTAGCTCGAAATCCCCTGCGCACTCATTCGGAGCGCGTCGGTGCTGACGAATTCCGGCGTTTCCCTCGGTTGCGCCGAGGCGGACGCTTCCTTTGCGATTGCACCGAGCTGGACGCGCGGCACGACTTGCTCCCGCGACGTTGCGGCACCCAGACGTTCTGCTTGTTTGGTAACGATCTTCCCAAAGGCTTAAAGTTTAATTGCGTGTGATCGAGGAGCGTGGGAGGCGCTGATGCGCTTCGTCAAAACTTCGCTCAAGAAATCGCATAATGTATCGACCGGAACTCTGCTTGGCAGATTAGGGCTTGCGTCCCCGCGGCAGGTTGGAGGGCGCTCCCTCGCCGACTTTTGGCTCGACGAACAATTCGAAGACCTTGCATTCGAGCACCGTCGCGATCTGCGCAAGGCGTTCCTGTGAGAGGCCGCGCTTGACCCTCAATTTCCGAACGTTCCAAGCCAAAAGATCACGCGGTGTCATGATCGCACATGACCATTGCAGCGGGCCTCGGGATCGGCTTTGCGCCGGAATGGACGAAGGATCTGCCGAACCGCAACTTCGAGCTCAAGCCCGTGCGCGGCGTCGATCTCAAGATCGGGCTTGGTCTTGCCTGAAACAAGGAGGATCCAACGGCGTCTCGCGACGACATCATCGACATTGCCCGGTCGTTGGCGCGGCCGGCCAGGTAAGGGGCAGATGCCGACGGTCGGACGCAAGTTGGCCGTATCTCGGTAGCTCAATTGCCACTTGCTGCATTTTGTCTCGCGGTATCAGAGCGCCTGCGATCTCTCGGCACTTGCTTGAACTGCGGGTATGTCGTTCGCAACGACAGGCATTCCTGCTTTGGCCCCTCCATGAAAAGCTTTTCTCCAGTTCAGTTAGGCAGCCGCACAGTGCACTTGCGAAGGATGACCTTCGAAAGTCCGGCTATGGAGGAGAGGGCGTATCAATGGACGATATCAAATTCACAACCGGTTTGACGGAAGCTCACGGAGCGCGCGTTGCATTTCGCGGAACGCCATTTGTCGAACGGACGGCTCCGCTGAACCAAAACGCACTTTGGATGCGCTGGGACCGCAACATGGTCGTTGATGCCTATTCCGACATGGTCGCAGAGCTCTCGGCAATTCGCACTGCTGTTGCCATGGGAGACATGTCGCCCTTGTCGAAGTATGTGATCGCAGGTCCCGACGCCGAAGCGATGATGGACAAGTTGATCCCGCGCGACATCAAGAAACTCCAGGTCGGGCAGATCTACTATGCGCCCTGGTGCGATGAAAACGGCCATGTCGTTGGCGACGGTCTCGTCTTTCGAATGGACGAGAATACGTTTCGCGTGTCGGCCGACCCAGGCTTTACCTGGTGGAGGCAGCACGCCGAGGGCCTCGACGTCGAGGTTACGGACATCACCGACACCTATGGCATTCTGACGCTACAGGGGCCGCGTTCGCGCGAGGTGCTCGAGGCAGTGACCGAGGCGGGTTTTCAGGAGCTCCCCTTCTCCCGGCTTGCGGTCGTGACCATTGCGGGAAGGCAAGTCGAAATCCTGCGCCAGGGTTTTACCGGCGAGCATGGCTACGAGTTGTGGGTGAAGGCCGATGACGCGCCGATCGTCTGGGATGCGGTAGAAGCGGCCGGCCGCCCCTTCGGTATTCGTCCGGCGGGCGCCTGGGCACTCGACGTCGCACGGCTGGAGGCGGGCCTCCTGATCGTCGGCTACGACTATACCAGTGCCGGACCGGATCACGGAGGCGCCGGCATTCAGGCCGCAGGCAAATTCCGCGCTTCCCCCTTTGACCTCGGTCTTGGCCGGCTCGTTGATTTCAAGAAACCCGATTTTCTTGGCAGGGCCGCCTTGGAGCGAATGTCGAAAGATGGCGAACATCGCCAGCTCGTGGGGTTGGAAATCGACTGGAAGCAGATCGCCGGCAGTGGGCTGGAAAGCAAGGAACCTGGAAACCTGCGGCGTGTGCGATGGTACCCAGTCCCTGTCTTCGATGGCTCCGTTGAAGTCGGTCACGCGAGCAGTGTCGCGTGGTCGCCCACCCTTCGCAAGCTGATCGGCTTCGGTCATCTGCAGCAGGCGTTCGGGGAGGTCGGGACGCAGGTGACGCTGCGTTGGGAGGATGACGGCACAACGCGCGACGTTGCTGCCCGGGTCGTGGCTCTTCCGTTCCACTCCTTGCGACGCGCCGCAAGCAACTGAGTACCCTGTTGCCCGGCTGCTGAAGCGGTCGGGCTCCCTCCATCGATGCTCCGCAGACCATGGTCGCTGCTCTCGCTGCGGCCAACGGATCTGCCCTGCTTGAAAATCCGGGTGAGGCGATGACCAATCCAGCTGAAGCATGCACTGATACACGGGTTCATCCGGGCGACGGCGCCAATACGACCATATCGATCGAACTCGCGCCGGAGCAGGTTCGCAATTTCGCACCGCAAGCCGATACGCTTCCCTTGGGCTCAAGGGTGTTTCTGACGCATCTTGCCGGCAAGCCGGAAGCACTTCAGGTCGAGGCGGCGGCGCGCATTACTGAGTTGGGCTATGTTGCGGTGCCGCATCTGGCAGCCCGCAATTTCAAGACGGAAAGGGACTACGTCAATCTCGTTGAGGCCCATAGCCGCAATGGGATCGACGAGGTCCTGTTCCTTGGCGGCAACCCGGCGCTTTTCCCCGGGCCGCTCGGCGAATCTGCCGAACTGCTCGCTCATCCGGTGCTGTCGGATAGTTCGATACGAACCGCCTTTGTCGCCGGTTATCCGGAAGGACATCCAAACATTCCCGAGGTTCGGCTCAAGGATGCGCTTAAGCGCAAGCTTGAGATTTGCGCACGTCGGTCGCTCGAACCTCGCGTCGTTTCGCAGTTCGCATTCGACGGAGCGATGATCGGCGCCTGGGCAAAGCGATTGCACGACGATTTTCCTGAGGTTCCCGTTCACGTTGGGCTGGCCGGAGTCACGAGTTTGACGAAGCTCATCCGCTTTGCCGCGATGTGCGGTGTGGGGCCGTCGATAGCTGCTCTAAGGCGCTCGGCGAGCGGTCTTCTCAACATCGTCGCGGACCGCAATCCGGCCGATGTGATCGATGCGGTTTCGTCGGCCTACCCTGATCCGGTAACGCCACTGCACCTTCATTTCTTTCCCTTTGGTGGTTGGGAGAAGACGCTTACCTGGCTCGGGGATTATCGGGAGGCCAGGCAGTTGCGGGCCGGCGTGCGATGACCAGCCTGACGCAGCCCTTCGTTCTCACTCTGACTTGTGATGACCGGGCAGGGATCGTGGCTGCAGTAACCTCGCAGCTTCACGTCCTCGGCACCAACATCGTTGAAAGCAACCAGTATTGGGACCGCGCCACCAACCGCTTCTTCATGCGGATCGCGTTCACACCATCGGGCGAGACGTCGGCTGATCGGATCGAACGCGGTCTGGCGCCAGTCCTTGGACAGTTTGAGATGCAGGGGCGGCTGATCGACTGTCGAAAGGCGCCGAAAATTGTCATCATGGTCTCGCGGTTTGACCATGCGTTCCTGCACCTGCTTTACCAGATCCGTGTCGGCTGGCTCGATGCCGAGGTCATGGCGGTGATTTCCAATCACGACGACAGTCGCGAGACGGCCGCGTGGGCGGGCATCCCCTACCATTTATTGCCGATCAACCGGGAAAACAAAAAACAGCAAGAGGACCGCATCTTCGCGATCGTTCAAGAAACGGAAGCCGACCTGGTGGTTCTGGCGCGCTACATGCAGGTCTTTTCCGACGATATCGCCGGTCGATTGTTCGGAAAGGTCATCAACATTCATCATTCATTTCTGCCCAGCTTCAAGGGTGCTCGTCCCTATCACCAGGCCCATGAGCACGGCGTCAAGCTGATCGGCGCGACGGCACACTATGTCACTGCCGACCTCGATGAGGGACCTATCATCGAGCAGGAAACCGAACGCGTATCACATGCGATGAGTGTCGAGGATTTCGTCGCAGCTGGCCGAGACATCGAAAGCCGCGTTCTGGCGCGCGCTGTCAAACGGCACCTTGAGGCACGCGTCATGCTCAACGGCCGAAAGACTGTCGTCTTCGCCTAAGGCGACAGCCGTGTGCGGCCTTGCAATTTGATTGAGAAGCGATGCACGGGCGGCTGCGGGCCGTCGTGCCTCAAATCATGGGAGGACCATGCAATGCGAAATGGAACATCACATCTCTTCGTGCCCGGACCGACAAATATCCCGGATGTGGTACGTCGAGCCATGAACGTGCCCATGCAGGATATGCGGGCGCCGGACTTTCCCGACCTGGTTCTGCCGCTGTTCGCCGATCTCAAGCGGGTTTTCCGAACTGACACTGGGTCGATTTTCCTGTTCCCGGGTTCTGGAACCGGAGCATGGGAGGCGGCGATATCGAACACCCTCAACCGTGGTGATCGGGTGCTGATGTCTCGTTTCGGCCAGTTTTCCCATCTTTGGGCAGACATGGCTAGCCGTCTCGGGCTCGATGTTGAATGCCTCGACGTCGAATGGGGCGAGGGTGTTCCCGTCGAAGAGTACCGTCGGCGCTTGGACGCCGACAAGAACCGTCGGATCAAGGCGGTATTTGTCACGCACAACGAGACGGCGACGGGCGTGACTTCGGACGTGGCCGCCGTGCGGGCCGCACTCGACGATACCGGCCACAAAGCTCTGCTGTTCGTTGATGGGGTCAGCTCGATAGCATCCATCGAATTCCGGATGGACGACTGGGGTGTCGATCTCGCCGTTACCGGCTCGCAGAAGGGCCTGATGCTGCCGGCAGGCCTCGGTATCCTCGCCGTCAGCCCAAAGGCGCTTGAGGCGCACGCGAGTTCGACGATCGAACGCTGCTATTTCAGCTTCGAGGATATGAAAGCGCCGTCAGCCACCGGCTACTTCCCCTATACGCCGCCGACACAGCTACTTATTGGCCTGAGAGCATCGCTGGATCTGATTTTCGCGGAAGGATTGGACGCAGTCATTGCTCGGCATCACCGCCTTGCGGAAGGCGTTCGCCGCGGTGTTCATGCCTGGGGTTTGACCCTCTGTGCCACAGAGAAGAAGTGGTGGTCCGACACGGTCTCCGCCATCGTGGTCCCTGAGGACATCGACGCCAGGCAGGTTATCGCGAACGGCTATTCCAAGTACCGCACCTCATTCGGTGCCGGGCTCAGCAAGGTGGCGGGCCGGGTTTTCAGGATCGGCCACCTCGGCGACCTGAACGAGGTGATGTGTCTGTCAGCGCTTGCGGCGGCCGAGATGTCTCTGCGTGATGCTGGAGCAAAGATCGAAGCCGGGTCCGGCGTTGCGGCGGCGCAGGAATGGTATCGCTCGCAGATCGGACTTGCCGCTCGCAACCTTCAGGAACGTGCGGCATGAGGAGGGACAGGATTGTGAAACCGAAGGTCATCGTAACTCGGCGCTGGCCGACGGAAGTTGAAGACCGGTTGACTGCAGAATTCGATGCGCGGCTGAACGAAACCGATCAGCCTTTGGATCGGCGTGAATTGCGAGCCGCGCTTGAAGAAGCCGATGCGGTCCTGCCAACCGTAACCGATAAGATCAGCGCCGACATTCTCGAGGGGGGTATTCGAGCAAAGATTCTCGGTAACTTCGGCGTTGGCTTCAATCATATCGATGTAGCGGCGGCAACAAGGGCCGGACTCGTTGTCACAAACACGCCAGGCGTGCTGACGGATGCGACCGCCGATCTGGCGATGACCCTCCTTTTGATGTGCGCGAGACGCGCAGGGGAAGGGGAGAGGGAACTGCGGGCCGGCAAATGGACAGGTTGGCGTCCCACGCATCTTTGCGGATCCCACGTCACCGGAAAGACCGTCGGCATCATTGGAATGGGGCGGATCGGGCAGGCTATGGCACGGCGGTGCCACTTTGGCTTCGGTATGGACGTCGTCTTCTTTGACAGCCATCCGATTACCGGTCTTGACGTGCCCGCGCGCCAATTGCCGAGCGTTGACGACGTGCTTGCGGTCGCCGACTTTGTTTCGCTTCATTGCCCCGGTGGAGGCGAAAACTATCACCTCATCGACGACGATCGGCTCGCCTGCATGAAATGGTCAGCGTTCCTTATCAATACAGCCAGGGGTGACGTCGTGGACGAACATGCTCTGGTCCGCGCGCTGGAAACCCGGAGGATAGCGGGCGCAGGCCTGGACGTCTTCGAAAGCGAGCCGCGTGTTCCCGGTCGTCTGGCCGAGCGGCAGGACGTGGTTTTGTTGCCGCATCTGGGGAGTGCGACGAAGGAGACCCGCGTCGCCATGGGCATGCGCGTCATCGAGAATCTGAAGGCGTTTTTCAGCGGCCGTTCGCCGCCTGATGCGGTCTGCTAATCCTTCACATCCCGTTGCAGTTCAATCGGCGGGCAGACGATGCGGTCGTCGTGCTCGTCCGACAGGAGAAAAATCGATGCCTGGTTTATTCGAAAGACAGCTCAAGCATGATTCGGTCATTGCCGGAGCGATCGCGCGCGAAATGGGGCGGCAACGATCCGAGATCGAACTGATCGCGTCGGAGAACATCGTGTCGCCAGCGGTTCTTGCCGCGCAAGGCTCCGTCATGACCAACAAATATGCCGAGGGCTATCCGGGGCACCGCTATTATGGTGGATGCCAGTATGTCGATCTCGTCGAAGCCGCTGCGATAGAACGCGCTGGAATGCTGTTTGACGCATCGTTCGTCAACGTGCAGCCGCACTCCGGTGCGCAGGCCAACGGCGCCGTCATGCTCGCCCTGTTAAAGCCGGGCGACACCTTCATGGGCCTGTCGCTTGCCGCCGGGGGCCATCTTACCCATGGGGCTCGGCCGACCATGTCAGGGAAGTGGTTCAACGCCGTCCAATATGGCGTTCGGAAGAGCGATTGCCTCATTGATTATGAGGAGCTCGAAGAAAAGGCCATAGCGACGCGGCCGAAGCTGATCATTACCGGCGGGTCGGCCTATCCGCGTCTGATCGACTTCAAGCGAATTCGGGCGATCGCAGATTCTGTCGGGGCGGCCATGATGGTCGATATGGCGCATTTTGCCGGTCTGGTCGCTGGAGGGGTGCATCCTAACCCGGTTGAAATCGCCGACGTCGTCACCACGACAACGCACAAGACGCTACGCGGCCCTCGCGGCGGTATGATCCTGACCAACAATCAGGACTTAGCGAAAAAGGTGAACTCTGCGGTGTTTCCGGGATTGCAGGGTGGTCCGCTGATGCATGTCATAGCGGCAAAAGCGGTGGCGTTGGGCGAAGCGCTTGAAGACAACTTCAGGCAATACGCTCGCCAGATGGTGGTCAATGCCCGGGCCCTCGCCTCAGCGCTGACCGAACGAGGATACGATATCGTTTCGGGGGGGACCGATACGCATTTGATCCTGGTTGACCTGCGCAGCAAAGGGGTTTCC
Organism: Ensifer sp. Root278; assembly: GCF_001429285.1. Lineage (GTDB taxonomy): Bacteria > Pseudomonadota > Alphaproteobacteria > Rhizobiales > Rhizobiaceae > Ensifer. Next base: position 12,719 of record NZ_LMJJ01000002.1, on the reverse strand, counting down.
GGCAAGGATGCGGAAGAAGCCTTGGGGCGTGCCGGGCTGACCTGCAACAAGAACGGCATTCCCTTCGATCCAGCGCCCCCGGCTGTAACTTCCGGCATCCGGCTCGGCACGCCAGCGGCCACCAGCCGCGGTTTCCGCGAAGCGGAGTTCAACGAAGTTGGCGCGTTGATCGCGGACGTCCTCGACGCCCTTGGCACCGAGCAAAGTTCCGAACAGGAGCGACGCGCGAGAATGTCGGTCCACGATCTTTGCGCGGCCTTCCCGATCTACTCGGCGGGGCATTAAAACAGAGCGTGGCTCCGATCGGGAATCGGATGCTCACGGTGTTCGATGCTTGATCACGCACGCGATAACCACGAGTATCAGAAGTGTTCGCTAACCCAACGCTTGGCGAACACTGCCGTCAGGTGCTTTGAAAGGCTTCGATGCGACTGCCGCCCATAGATCTCAGTCGGGAAAACACGTTCGGAGAGATCTCCTACGAAAGCGGAGGGCAGTATGGCCCCATCCGGGGGGATTACCTTGCCTTCATCATCGTGCATCTCGGATCGCTCAAGATCGAGGCCGATGAAACAGTGTTGCAGCTGGAGGCGGGCCAGTGTGCGCTATCCCTGACAAGGGACCGCTATTTGACGACCATCGCTCCCGAGACGCTAACTCACATCAGCTGGTGCGATGGCCGACCACAAAATGCTGCTTGGCTCTACAAGGAGCGCCACAAATATGCGCCCTTCATTAACGCCTCGACGCAGGTCCAGACATTAATGCAACTGGGTGTCGATCTCGGGATCGGGGACCGCGATGGTCGTGGTGGCTTGCGCGAAGCTCTGACGAACACTCTCCTCAACGCCTATATTTACGAGGCGGAAGTTGTTGCGGAGGAAAGGCCTATCCCGCAGACGATCCTGCAGGCGCGCCGCTTTCTTGATGAAAACTTCGCCGCAGACGTTTCCATCGAGCGCGTCGCGCAACAGGTTCGTGTAAGCCCACAGTATCTTGTGTCCGCCTTCAAGAAGCACTTGGGCATGACGCCGGCTCGGTATCTCTGGCGCTGTCGGCTGGACTATGGCGCGCACCTCTTGCAACGCAGCGGCTTGTCCGTGAGCGAGATTGCCTACCAGGTCGGCTACAAGAATCCCTATCATTTTTCGCGCCAGATCAAGCTGGCCTTCGACTGCTCCCCGACCGAGCTCCGCGAGAAAATGCTGAACGGCTGAGCCTCCAGCGCGTTCAGTGCCCGACATCCCCCAGCGATCCGACGACAGGCGAACTAGCGGTATTAAATCGCCAAGCGCAGGCATGGTCGTCTTCCTTAACCTCATGCATCAATTTTCCAGAGCACCTCCATCTCAAGGGGCGGGTGCGCGGTTCGCTAGCAGCAAACACCCATGGGATTGCGATATGGAAAACCTCAGTCACATCGACCCGATTGCACGCGACGAATGGCATGTCGTCGCCTCACTCGAGGAACTTCCGTCCACCGGCATGTTTTCTACTGTCCTTCTCGGTCAGAGGATATTGATCGGCCGGCATGGCGATCGGTTGGGTGCATGGCGTGAGCCGCAAGCCGCTGCCGAGCCGAGCGGCGCTCAGACGTCCGGTACGGAGTTGCCAACCATTCAGCGGTTCGGTTACCTCTGGGCCACCTTGGGCGACCCGCCGCGCGATCTGTTCGAAATACCAGAGTTCGACGAGCCGGATCGCAGCCGCATCGTTCAGGGCGTCACACGCGTCGGTGTCTCGGCGCCGCGCGCGGTCGAGAACTTCCTGGACATGGGGCATTTCCCGTTCGTTCACACAGGAATCCTGGGGGAGGAACCCCATACGGAGGTCAAGCCTTACAAGGTCGACGTCTATTCCGACCCACCCGAAATTCTGGTCACCGGTTGCGAGTTCTACCAACCGCAGGCCAATGCCGGTTCGGAGACGGGCGCAGATACCGAATACGTCTACAGAATACCCCATCCGTTTTGTGCCGTTCTTTACAAGACGGGATCGACGCGTCCGGACCGGCGCGATGTTATCGCGCTCTTCGGCCAGCCCGTCGGCGAGGACCAGGTGCTCGTGCATATCGTTATCTGTCTGCTTGACGAAGTCACGGATCTGGCCGCGATGCGCAGCTTTCACCAGACCATTCTCGGGCAAGACAAGCCCATTCTTGAAAATCAGGTGCCCAAGCGCTTGCCACTGGACTCGCGCTCGGAGGTTCCGATCCGCGCCGACGCCGCCTCTGCAGCCTATCGTCGATGGCTTCGTGAAAGGGGCCTTCGCTACGGTGTCGTCACAGGCAGCGGCTAATGACTGGTGCCGTCGACAAACCGCGCAAGCTTAACTGGGGATATGCGAGGCCGAAATAGCAGTCATTGTTGCCCAGGCTAGTTCATGAAAGCCTGTTACAGCAATTTGAAAGATCCAACGTCAACGGCGACAAAAAACCAAAGGGGGAAGCCGTTGGCCCGGATGCTCTCGCGTCGATGCGACGATACCGCGCATCGCCTGCGAGCGACCGAACCAGGTCCTAAGTTGAAACAGGAGGAGTATCATATGCCTATCAGCATCACACGCCGCACCGCGATCCTGGGTTCGATGGGGGCATTTCTGCTTTCGGCGGTCGATCGAACCTTTGCAGCAGGGCCAACCTCACTGAAGATCGCTCTTATTCTCGAGAGCCGCACCGATATCGGCTGGACGCGGACCTTGCTGGATTCGTTGGAACAGGTGAAGCAGGCGAGGCCAGACGGGCTCGACATATCGTGGGAGTACACGGACCCGCTGTGGAACGACGATGCGGAAAATGCCATGCGCTTCTACGCCGAAGGCGGCGAGTACGACATTATCTGGGCCCACGGCCGATATTCGGACCAGGTAAAGAAACTTAGCGCCGAATTCCCTGACATCATGTTTGTGGTAACCGGATCGGGCAACCTGCCTCTCGGGGCCAATCAATACTGGCTCTACAAACGACTACACGAACCGTCCTATCTGCTCGGCATGCTGGCCGGCCGCACAACGAAATCTGGCGTCATCGGCCTGGTCGGGACGTTTGCGGCAGACGACGTCAACGACCAGATCAATGCGTTTCTCGATGGCGCGAGATCGGTCAGACCGGACGTGAAGCACCGCGTCTCCTTTATCGGTTCCTGGTCCGACAATGCGCTGGCAGCCGAGCATGCCAATGTGCAGATCGCGTCGGGTGCGGATGTCGTGTTCATGCTGACGGACAACTTCAAGCCCTGCCAGGAACACCGGATCATGTGCTTTGCCAACATCAACGACCAAAGCAAGCTGGCGCCAGACGCAATAGCATCGAGTGCGATCATCGATTGGCAGCCGGATATCAAATGGATCATCTCGGAGTGGCTCAAGCACAAGGCTGGTGGACAGTACAATGGAAACACCGAGCCAAAATGGTTCTCTATGAGCCAGGGCGGCGTCGATATCGCGCCCTATCACGACTTTGATGCAAAGTTGCCGGTTGCCGTCAAAGAGGAGCTCGCCGCGACGAGACAGAAGATCATTTCCGGCGAGTTTGTCGTGCCCCTCAATACCGCGGAGGTGAAGTAGCGCAGACGCTAGAACAGGACTGGTTTCACTCGATGGAAAATCTTCTCAGCGTACAGAACCTGACCAAGCGGTTCGGAGCCGTTACCGCGAACGACAACGTCGATCTCGACGTTCGCAAGGGCGAAATTCATTGTCTCTTCGGTGAGAATGGCGCCGGCAAATCGACACTGTCTGCCTGTCTTTACGGATACTATCGCGCAGACAGTGGCGTCATTCGCTTCAAGGGGCAGGTTGCCGAGCTTAATTCACCGGCAGACGCGCTCCGCTTGGGGATCGGCATGGTGCACCAGCACTTCGTGCTTGTTGAAAACTTCACCGTCCTTGAGAACATCATCGTAGGCAGCCCCGATCTCGGGATATTGTTGTCGAAGTCAGCCGCGCGACGAAAGGTCGAGGAGCTCTGTCTGCGATGCGGCATAGAGCTCGATCTCGATCGCGAGATCTGGCAGCTTTCGGTTGGTGAGCAGCAATGGGTCGAAATCCTCAAGGCGCTGTACTTTGGCGCGGAACTGTTGATCCTCGACGAGCCGACAGCCGTCCTGACCCCGCAACAGTCCGACCAGCTGTTCGTCATACTTGATGGCATGCGGCGCCAGGGACTGTCGATCATCCTGATCAGCCACAAGCTACGGGAAGTGATGCAGTCCGATCGCGTGACGATCCTTCGCAAAGGCAAGGTCGTTGCCACAGTCGAGACATCTACCACGACGGCAGAAGCCATCACGGCACTGATGGTCGGGCACAAGGTGACGAAGCGCGTCAGTGACAGATCGGTCACTCCGGGGCGCGAAGTTCTCGTCGTCGACCGCGCGGTTGCCATTGGCGAGTGGGGGGAAGAAGTGCTTTGCGATGTCAACTTCACCATCGCGGAGAACGAAATTCTTGGCCTGGCGGGTGTTGCGGGCAACGGCCAGAAAGAACTGTTCGAAGTCCTGATGGGCGTGAGGACGCTGAGTTCGGGCGGCTTTCACCTCAACGGCGAGGCGATAGTTGCACCGACGTCGCGCGAAATGCTCGACAGAGGTGTAGGGCTCGTGCCTGACGATCGTTTCCGCGAAGGATTGATCCCGGAGTTCGGAATTGCCGAGAACCTGGTACTGGGGTGGCAGCGTAAGCCGGAATACAGACGCGGACCATTCCTCGATCGTGGCAAGATCAACGCTTTGGCCGCGCACAAGATCGATGAGTTCAGGATCGTGGCTGCCTCCGCGGACCTGCCCGTCGAGCGCCTGTCCGGCGGCAATGCCCAGCGTGTCATTCTTGCACGCGAATTTCTCCACGCCAGGGGCCTGCTGCTTGCCAATCAGCCCACGCGCGGGCTCGATGTGGCCGCATCCGAATTCGTTTACGAGAAGATCCTGGAAAAGCGTGCCGAGGGCTTCGCCGTCCTTCTGGCTTCCGAGGAACTCGACGACCTTTTGCGTCTCTGTGATCGCATCGCCGTGATCTTCAAGGGCAAGATCATGGGGATTGTGCAGCCCGGGGAAACGACACTCCTCGAGCTTGGAATGATGATGGCGGGTAACGCCAGCAACCTTGGTGGACAGGTCAATGATTTCAGTTCAAAGGCGCTCAGGCAATAGCCTGAGCTGGAATTTCGCCTGCTATGCAGCGGCAATGGTATGCGCTCTTTTTTCCGCGGCCGCCTTGCTCCATTTGTCGGGAGGCGATGTGGCGAAGGCGTTCTCCTCGCTCATTGTGGGAGCTTTCGGCAGCCAGAAGGCGCTGCTCGGATCGCTTGCCAAAGCGACGCCGCTGTTGCTTGTCGGCCTTGGAACCGTCATCGCTTTCAGGGCGAAGATCTGGAATATCGGGCAGGAAGGGCAGGTTCTGGCCGGCGCAATGTGTGCCTACTGGGCCAGCCTATGGATTGGACCGCTGCCGTATCTGATCGCGGTTGCCGTTCTGGTCCTTGCCGGCCTGGCAGGTGGCGGCGTCTTGGGTCTCCTGGCCGGCGTTCTCAAGACCCGTTTTGGCACCAGCGAAATCATCTCGACGGTGATGCTGAACTATATCGTGATCTTTCTGCTTGCCTACCTGCTTGATGGCGGGCCCTGGATGGAATCGGGGGCGACCGTCGCCTATCATCAGTCGCCGCCGGTCAATGCGATGCTGGAGTGGCCGACGCTGTTTGGCCAGGGCGCGGCCAAGCTGCACTTCGGCTTCATTCTCGCACTCGGTGCCACGGCGCTGTCCGCTTTATTGTTGGAGCGAACGCCGCTTGGCTACGAGATCCGCGCTTTCGGCTCCAATCCGACTGCTTTGAGGTTCCGCGGAACCGATATCAGCCGCCTTTTGCTGGTGGTGATGCTTGTGTCCGGCGCGCTGGCGGGGCTCGCTGGCGCAGGCGAGCTATTTGGAACCTCCCATCGCCTGCGCGCTGAAACACTGCTCGGTATTGGCAGTTCCGGCATCGTCGTTGCGATGGTGGGAGGGCTGCGACCGAGCGGTGCCATGCTTGCAGCACTCTTCTTTGGCGCGCTTAAAAGCGGCGCGATTTACATGCGTTTGCAGAGCGGAACTCCCGCCGGGCTCGTCTCGGCCATGGAAGGGCTCGTCCTGCTCTTCTTCCTGTGCGCAGCCGTGGCTACCAGGGTCCATATCACCGTCAGGAGTGAAGCGCATGCTTGAGCTTTTTCAGGGACCGCTGTTCATCAGCATTCTCGCCGCGATGGTTCGGATTGCCACGCCGCTCTTGTTCTCGGCAATGGGCGAACTCGTCACTCAACGGGCCGGTATCTGGAACATCTCCGTCGAGGGAACGATGTTGCTCGGCGCAGTCGTCGCCTACGTGATCGCCTCATCGACAGGTTCGCCGTGGCTAGCCCTGCTTGTGGCGGTCCTGGCATGCGCGCTCTTGAGCCTGATCCTGTCCTTTGTCACCATCGTGCTCAAATCAGAGCAGTTCATCGCCGGTCTGGCCCTGAACCTGCTTGCCTCTGGGCTGACCCTCTTCTGGTTCCAGACCTATATCATCGGGCGCGACCCTCCCAAGTTCGCCGGCTTCGAAGCTGTCGAGATTCCGTACTTATCGGATATTCCCGTCCTTGGAACGGTGCTGTTTTCCCAGCGTGTTCTAACCTATGTCAGCTTTCTCCTTCCGCTCGCGGTCTGGTTCTTTCTTTATCGCACCCGATACGGGCTTGAAGTTCGCTGCGTCGGGGAAAATCCGAAAGCGCTCGACGTCAAGGGTCTAAGCGTCGGTGGCCGCCAATGCCTGGCGATCATGTTCGGAAGCGTGATGTCCGGCTTCGGGGGCGCGTTCCTGATGCTGGGGTATTCCGACCGATTTGTGCCAGATCTTATCGCCGGTCGCGGTTGGCTCGTCGTTGTTGCCATCATTGCCGGCAACTGGATGCCTTTCCGTGTGGTTGGAGCGATCTTCATTTTCGCGTTGCTCGAAGCCATCGGAATTCATGCGCAGGTCGTTGGGGTTTCAATTCCGCACCACGTCTTCCTGGTATTGCCATATGTGGCCTCACTCGTGCTTCTGGCTGGGCTGAGATCGCGAACACATCAGCCGGTCGCGCTTGGAATTCCCTATCGCCGGGAATGAAGGACAGATGAAGTGACGACATCCGCTTTTGCACTTCAGCGCCCAGCCGCATGAGCTTTCACGGCTGGGCTCAATGCGTCGTCGTGCCTAGGGGGAACGCGAGAGACAGTCTGCGCAGAAGGTAATAATCTTCACCTAAGGTACGGATAAAAAAGAATTTTAATTCGACCATTAGGCGGTTCCGGGTGGCAATTGGCAAACCTTTGACCGGCGTGACTGCCCGGTTTGAAGTAGCGATTCTTATAGGGTGGTCTCCGAAATTGAGTTTTGAACAAAGCTTAATTGAGGGTATGCGCGGGGCAACGGGGGACATTCCGTCCTGGCCATGAAAATGAAACTCTGCGGGTAGTTAACCAGCATCGTTACGGCATCGCCGCAGCAATGCACGACCGCGCCGGAGGCGGGCCAATGGGAGAGTTTCGCTGCGTCGATCGTTCGCTTCTCAACGACTGGCACGTTGTCGCCGAGCGGTCTGCGCTGATGTCGAATTCGGCTTTCACCACACGTCTGATGGGGCATGACCTCCAGGTCACACTCGATGGCCGCTACAACCTGCGAGTGGTCGAGTTGGATACAGGTGAAGAAGTCTGTTCAGATTCGCGATACGGGTTTATCTGGGCGTGCCTCGGACGGCCGGAACGAGACATCATATACTTGCCCGAAACGAACGAGGCCGATCGCCACTTGTTGAGCGGCGGCTCCATCGCAGTCAGAGTGTCGGGTCTGCGAGCCGTCGAGAACTTTCTCGATATGGGGCACTTTCCCTTCGTGCACACGGGCTGGCTGGGCGATGAGCCGCACACGGAAGTGCTGCCCTACAATGTGACGATCACGGCAGCAGATGAGGTGCTGGCGACCGATTGCAAGTTTCTCCAGCCGTTTGCCTCCCCAACGGCACGGGCGGCGATGCTGGTCGACTATATCTACAAGGTCTTCCGGCCCTATACGGTCGCACTCTACAAGAGCAATCCTCTTGATCCCGACCGAAAGGATCTGATCGTGCTGTTCATCCAGCCGGTCGATGAGGAGAACTGCATCGTTTACTCCTACCTCTGCTACCTCAAGCAGGGCCTGGAGGCAGCGGCGGCGCGCAGTTTCATGCAGCTGATATTTGCGCAGGACAAGCCGATCCTCGAAAACCAGCGCCCGCGACGCCTGCCGCTCGATCCGCGTGCGGAAACCCCGATCAGGGCCGATGCCGTCTCCGTCCATTATCGACGTTGGCTTCGTGATCGCTCGGTCACGTATGGCGCGATTGCGTACCCTGTCTGATTGACGACGGCTCAGATGAACATGGAGGAATCTCTTATGGCAAAGACAAGATGTTTGGACCCCGTCGTCCTGAACCTATGGCACCCGCTCGGGGCGTTGGTTGAGCTCCCGGTCGATACGGTTGTCGATACCGTTCTACTGGAGGAACGGCTCAGCCTCGCAGTCGGCCTTGGCAGGGAGGTTGCGGTTTGGCGGTCCTGCCCCGATTTTGTCGCTGGCGACAAAATCGATGTGGCGTCCGTGAGCAAATCGCTGCCGGCGAAGGTGGCCTTCGGCTATCTCTGGGCTTCCCTCGGCTCTCCACCCGATGAGCTTTTTCCCATTCCTGAATATGAGGAAACCGATCGGCGGCGACTGAATGCAGCGACCTTCGGCGTCAATGTCTCAGCGCCGCGCGCGATCGAGAATTTCCTCGATATGGGCCATTTTCCCTATGTCCACACGGATATCCTGGGCGTTGAACCGCACACCGAGGTCAAGGAATACGACGTCGACATATCGGTGGAGCGGGACGAGATCCTGGCAACCCGCTGCCGCTTCTTCCAGCCTTTGGCATCGAGTGCGTCGGAGACTGGCGCCGAGGTCGAGTATATCTTCCGTGTGCCCCACCCCTATTGCTCGGTTCTCTACAAATCGAGCCCGGTCAACGATGCCCGGTACGATGTCATCGCGGTTTTCATGCAGCCTCTCAGCCAGGAGAGTGTCCGCGCGCACATGATGCTTTGCATCCTCGACGAGGACAATGAAGACAAGGTGATCAAGCGGTTTCAGCAGACAATCTTCGGCCAGGACAAGCCGATCTTGGAGAACCAGTTTCCCAAACGTCTGCCGCTCGACCCCAGGGCCGAGACGCCGATCCGGGCAGATAAGTCCGCCATCGCCTATCGCCGCTGGCTGAGCCAGAAGGACGTCAGATACGGGGTCATCCCGGCTTCATATTGAACTGCGCCAAAACAAAACACTGATGATGAATTGGAGACCAAGATGCTTGAAGATGTGAGGACTAGGTGGCATCCGATCGCGGCAACGGACGATCTGCCGCTGCGGCATGTGTTCCATGGCCAACTTCTTGGCCGAGAGTTCGCTGTCTGGCGCGCAGACGATGGATACGTCAACGTCTGGGAAAATCGCTGTCTGCATCGCGGTGTCCGGCTATCGATAGGCATCAACGACGGCCGGGAATTGAAATGCCAGTATCACGGGTGGCGTTACTCGAACCGCACAGCCGGATGCACCTACATACCGGCCCACCCCGCAGACGCGCCCGCGCGCACCATTACAAACCGGTCGTTTCAAGCTGTCGAGCGCTACGGTTTGGTGTGGTCCTCAGAGGACCCGCGCGGCGATCTCCCCGTGGTGGAAGGAATTGGCGAAGATGACCTCCTGGTATTGCGCGCCATACCGGTCAACGCGTCGGCAGAACTGGTTGCTCAAAGGTTGCAATCCTATCGCTTCCAGCCGAACAGCGAGATTGCTGGAACGGGCACCAACATTGAACTGGTGGCAGCGACTGAAGCGGCCGTCGCTCTGAGAAGCTGCCAAGGCAGGGCTGAAACGCTTGGCGTTTTTTTCGTCCAGCCGGTCGATTCAGGTCGCTCGGTAATCCGAGGTGTCCTCAGCGGCAGGCCGAACGATGCTCAACTGACAGCGGTGCTTCGCTACCACAATGAAGCGCTCTCCAAATTGCGCGAAGACTTGGAGCGCGAGGCGGCGGCCCTGCCTGTGCCCGTACCGATCGAACCAATTTTCGAGCGGGTCTCGGAAGAGCTCGCCAGTTTGCCTGAACTCGACAGTCGTGGCCGCAAAGCCGCGATCCGGGTGCAAGTTGCGCGCAAGTGGCAGACTGCCGATGGTATCATGGCCTTCGAACTCCGGCCCATCAGAGGTCTGCTTCCGACCTTCCAGCCAGGTGCCCATATCGACGTACATCTTCCGAACGGGCTTGTCCGCCAGTATTCGCTTACCAATGGACCCGGTGAAACGGACCGATTCACCATCGGGGTGAAGCTCGATCCTGCATCAAGGGGCGGGTCCCAGTGCCTTCATGACAGCGTGCGCGAAGGAGACGTACTGGCTATCTCCGAGCCAAGGAACAATTTTCCTCTTCGACGCGACGCATTGAAGACTATCTTCGTTGCCGGCGGGATTGGGGTCACGCCTTTGCTGGCGATGGCACAGACGTTGAACAACCAGAGCCTCGCCTACGAACTACACTACTTTGCGCAGAACGAGCAGCAACTCGCATTCTCCGAATGCAGGCAAGCACTCGGCAATGCCGTCATGCCCCATCTGGGGCTGTCGCCCAGCGACACCGTCAACGAGTTGCGCCGGCTTTTATCACCTTATCTTCCGGACACACAGCTCTATATCTGCGGACCCAATCCGATGCTCGAGTCGACGCGCTCGCTGGCAGCCGAAGCAGGTTGGCCCGAGGCAGCAGTGCATTTCGAGTACTTCAAGAACACGAACGTCATTGACGATAGCTCGAGTTTCGAGGTCGCCTTGGCGCGTTCTTGTCTGACGATTAAGGTGGGCGCGGGACAATCCATTCTCGAAGCCATGCGCGATGCCGGCGTGGACCTTCCCTCATCTTGCGAACAGGGGGCCTGCGGCACCTGTCTTGCAACCGTCATCGAAGGCGAGCCGGATCATCAGGATGTCTATCTCAGCCCATCAGAGCGTGCCTCGGGGACAAAGATCATGACCTGTGTCTCTCGCAGCAAATCAGCTCGTCTCGTGATCGACGCCTAAGGATACCGAAAATGATCAAGCTCTACGACTACGAACTGTCGGGCAATTGCTACAAGCTTCGGCTGCTTATGAGCATACTGGGAGTGGACTACAAGACCGTCCCCGTCGACTTCTATCCCGGCCGGGAACACAAGTCGGAATGGTTCTTGAAGCTCAACCCGCTCGGGCAATTGCCGGTAGTCGACGATGACGGGCTTGTGTTGCGTGATGCGCAAGCGATCCTCGTCTATCTCGCGGCGAAGTACGACGCAGCAGGAACGTGGTATCCCCGCGATAATCCTGAGCTCTTGGGCGAGATCAGCCAGTGGCTTGCCTTTGCCGACGGCATTACGAGCACAGCGTCGGCCGCCCGTCTGCACGACGCGCTGTTTTACGACTTCGACATTAATACGGCGCGCGCCGGCGCTCACAGGCTGTTCCGGATCCTTGATGAACATCTCTGGTTCGGCGAGCGGCAAGAACGCCAATGGATCTGCTCGGCAAAGCAGCCGACGATCGCCGATATTGCTTGCTTCCCCTACATCATGCTTTCGGAGGAGGGCGGGATTTCCAGGCAGGATTATCCGGCAATTCGCCGCTGGTGCGACCGCATCAAACGCATCAACGGCTTCATTGTCATGTCCGGGGTGTTTCCGGCCGGGCCGGCAAAAGCTGCGTAACAACGCCAGATGACGAACCACCTACGAAGGAAACTAGGGAGAAATTAGATGGATGTACGTGCCGCCGTTGCCGTTCAGGCAGGCAAGCCGCTTGAGGTCATGACGGTTCAACTCGAAGGCCCAAAGGCCGGCGAAGTGCTGATCGAGGTCAAGGCCACCGGCATCTGCCACACGGACGACTTCACGCTGTCSGGYGCCGATCCGGAAGGCCTGTTCCCGGCCATCCTCGGCCATGAGGGCGCCGGCATCGTCGTCGACGTCGGCCCGGGCGTCACCTCGGTGAAGAAGGGCGATCACGTCATTCCGCTCTATACGCCCGAGTGCCGCTCCTGCCCGTCGTGCCTGTCGCGCAAGACCAACCTGTGCACCGCGATCCGCTCGACGCAAGGGCAAGGCCTGATGCCGGACGGCACCTCGCGCTTCTCGATCGGCAAGGACAAGATCCACCACTACATGGGCTGCTCGACCTTCGCCAACTACACGGTGCTGCCCGAGATCGCSGTTGCCAAGGTCAACCCGGACGCRCCCTTCGACAAGATCTGCTACATCGGCTGYGGCGTCACCACCGGCATCGGTGCGGTCATCAACACGGCGAAGGTCGAGATGGGCGCGACCGCGATCGTCTTCGGTCTCGGCGGCATCGGCCTCAACGTCATCCAGGGCCTGCGTCTTGCCGGCGCCGACATGATCATCGGCGTCGACCTCAACAACGACAAGAAGGCCTGGGGCGAACGCTTCGGCATGACCCACTTCGTCAATCCGAAGGAGGTCGGCGACGACATCGTTSCCTACCTCGTCAACATGACCAAGCGTGGGGCCGACCAGATCGGCGGCGCCGACTACACCTTCGACTGCACCGGCAACACCAAGGTGATGCGCCAGGCGCTCGAGGCCTCGCATCGCGGCTGGGGCAAGTC
>NZ_LMJJ01000001.1:5000-608688 GCF_001429285.1 Ensifer sp. Root278 | reverse complement strand
GCCTTGTTGTCCGAACGCATGGTGGTCGCGATCGACCAGTAAGCGGCGTTGTCGGCAGCGGAACCGACGCGCAGGCCCGACGAGATGCGGTCCTGGGTGGTTTCCATATCCGAATTGATCGAACGCAGAGTGGAGAGAGCCGCCATTGCGGCGGTGTTCGTCATGATGCTGGTCATTGGCTGAGTGCCCCTTGTTGGCAATACTCGTGAAAAAGGGACATTCCGGGAGCTACCGGGAAGCAGCGGTCAGCCTCATGCCTGTTAACCGGTTGTTGTTGTTGGTTAACCCGCTCCTTCGATGGACACAGCAAACACCATCGTGGTTAACGGCAACCTAAGACGCCGCGATTATTTTTCGAAACGCTCCAACATCCGATTTGGCACAACAAAAAACCGCGCCTCTTGCGAAGCGCGGTTTCGATTTTCTGCAGTCGGGCGCGGGCCGGGACCCGCGCCGCCTGGCGCCCGATTAACGGAACAGCGACAGGATGTTCTGCGAGTTCGAGTTGGCGATCGAGAGCGCCTGGATACCGAGCTGCTGCTGCGTCTGCAGAGCCTTCAGGCGGGTCGACTCTTCGTTCATGTCAGCGTCGACGAGCTTGCCGATGCCCTTCTCTGCTGCGTCTGCAGAGCCTTCAGGCGGGTCGACTCTTCGTTCATGTCAGCGTCGACGAGCTTGCCGATGCCCTTCTCGATCGAGTCCGAGAGGTCCTGAACGAAGTTCTGCTGCAGTTCAACGCGGCTGTTGAGCGCACCGAGATCGGCAGCAGCGTCGGTCATCTGCAGCAGCGTTGCGTCAACGCCCGAGATGGCTTCTGCCAGAGCACCGGTGGTCATGTTGGTGATGTCCATCGACAGCACGCTGTAGCCGGTCGTGACCGTCGAACCGTTGGTCGCCAGCTTGTATTCCATGTAGCTGGAGAGCAGGCCGGTGCCGCCGGTCGTAACGTTAGCGCCGGTGGCGTCGACCTGGATCAGCGAGCTCTTGTTCGTGTCGAACTGGAGCTGCGTCAGGCTGACATTGCCCTGGTTGTCGCGGTTGAACGAACCGACGATCGACTTGGTGGCAGCCGTGTTGTTGGCGTCGTTGTAGACCCAGTTTTCGCCGGAGAACGAAGCCGACTTCGCGATGCTCACGAGCTGGTTCTGCAGCTCCTTGACTTCCTTCTGGATCTTGCTCTTGTCGACACCCGGCTCGCTGGCGGCAACCAGCTTCTTCTTGATCTCGTCGACGACGTTCTTGGAATTTTCCATGGCCGTGTAGGCAACGTCGGTCTTGGCAGCGCCGAGGCCGAGGGCGTCCTGAACGGTCGAGAGCGCCTTGTTGTCCGAACGCATGGTGGTCATCGACCAGTAAGCGGCGTTGTCGGCAGCGGAACCGACGCGCAGGCCCGACGAGATGCGGTCCTGGGTGGTTTCCATATCCGAATTGATCGAACGCAGGGTAGCGAGAGCGCCCATTGCGGCGGAATTGGTCATGATGCTCGTCATTAGAGTGTCCCTTTATTACTTAAGACGATTGGGGGACATACCGGACTGTTTACACTACCGGTGATGATGGATCGGCTTCATGCCTCTCGGTTCCAACGACTTTCTCGGAAGAAACCAAACCCGTCATGTGAGGCCGAATATCGAGCCCAATGCTTGCGAATTCCTTAAATGCCGAAGCGGTCTCAACGAGAGATAATTTATACTTAACAACGCCTTAAGTGGACGGCCCAGGTCGCCAAACGCGCCGTTCGAATGGCCCCTTGCGAGACAGGACCAGGCTTTGATCGGGGTTGACGCGTCATGCCTGAGGCAAGCTCCCATTACTACGATGGCCACGAGACCTGCTTTGCGACATCGAGGTGCCAAGCCTTTGATGCCGGCAGCCCAGACGACGGAGCTATCAGTGAACGCCCAAGCCATTTTCTCGACCGCTTCCCGGCAATATCAGAAAGGCCAGTACACGGACGCGCTCGACCAGCTCAACATCCTGATGAATATCAATCGGGATACGAAGACCTTTGTGCTGCTCGCCAAGGTTCTGCTGAAGCTCGGCTTCAAGCCCGAGGCGGCACGCGCCTACCAGCTCGCTGGAGAGGCCGGCGGTTCGCGGTCGCAGGACTATCTGACCGAGGCGATGAAACTCTATTTCGTCAATGGACACGAGGACGAAGCTCTGGCCATCGGCCTCCCGCTGCTGGAGAAAGCCAAGACGGATCCGGAGATCGCATTCATCATTGCTTCGATCTTCCTCAAGCGCGACCAGAAGGAAATCCTCGGCCTGTTCAAGGCACCGCTGTCGACCAGCGCCAATCGCCATCATCAATCGCTGGCATTCAAACTTTTGACAGCCGATGTCAACGATGCGCTAGACCGTGAGGCCGTCGCAAATCTCTTCAAGACGCACCCCAAGAACACGACATTGCGCTCCGCCTATCTCGTCTATGCCCGCGAGGCAAACGACTTTGCCGAAGTCGAGAAACACAGCCGCGACATCGACCGAGCGCTGAGGCTCGGCGAGGCGGATATCCTCGCCGCCGAGGCGCCCTATTACCATATCACCTGGTGCGGCGACGAACGGCTGAACCGGATTGCCGGCGCGCAGCACCGTCCCTTCCCTGCCGGACTGACGGAAGCCCGCCGCGCCATGCCACATGCCTGGAACGACCGCATCCGTATCGGCTATGTCTCTTCCGACTTCTGGCACGACCACGCGACCATGAAGCTGCTCGCAGCCGTGCTCACGGCGCACGATCGCTCGCGTTTCGATATCACTCTCTTCTGCCACACATCGCCCAACAACGTCGTGCGCGACGACGGGTCCCGCGAAAAGTGGGGCAAGATCGTTTCCATCAACGACCTTAGCGATGACCAAGCGGCGGAGGTCATCCGTTCCGAGAACATCGACATTCTTGTCGACCTCAAAGGACACACGCTCGAGAGCCGGGTGAACATCTTCAACCGGCAGACCGCTCCGGTTCAGGTGAGTTGGCTCGGCTTTCCCGGGACGACGGTCAATGTGGACCTCGACTACATCATCGGCGACCCCCATGTCCTGCCGGATGGCAGCGAACCGCACTACTACGAGAAATACTGCCGGCTTCCCGACACCTATCAGCCGAACGACCCTCTCAACCGCCCGCTGCCGCAGCCATTGTCGCGTCGCCAGCTCGGCCTTCCCGAGGAAGTATTCGTCTTCGCGTCGTTCAACGCCAACCGCAAGATCTCGTTGCAGACGATCAACCTGTGGATCGAGATCCTTCAGCAGACCCCGGACAGCGTGCTCTGGCTGATGTGCAGCCGCCCGGATGCGCGAGCGAACATCATCGCAAAGTTCAAGAGTGCCGGCCTCGACACCAAGCGCATCATCGTCTGCCCCAAGGTCCTCTATCAAGACCACATCAGCCGTATCCCGGTCGCCGACATCGGCCTCGACACCTATCCCTATAACGGCCACACGACGACCTCGGAACAGCTCTGGGCCGGCCTTCCGGTGCTGACCTTCAAAGGCACCAACTTCGCCTCACGCGTGAGTGAGAGCCTGCTCAACGCCATTGGCGTGCCGGAACTCGTAGCCGCCGGGCCGGAGGACTATGTTCGCGAGGCGGTCGCGCTCTACAACAACCGAGACAGGATCGCCGACTATCGAAAGACCCTCGAGGAGAACCGGTTCCGCATGCCGTTGTTCGATGCCGAACGCTTCTGCCGCCACCTGGAACAGGGCTACGAAATGATGGCTGACCGCGCGAAGAGAGGTCTGGCGCCGGATCACATCGACGTTCCGGCCCTACCGGCGCGGACTGGCTCGTTCGAGCGCTGAGCGATCCGACACTCGACCCCGAACGACGAAAGGCAGCGCCAAGGCGCTGCCTTTTTTGTTTGCGCTTTTCGAAGCGCTCAAACCTTTGATGACGGGTATCTAGCTGAAGGAGCGCACCAGGCTGCCGACGAGCAAATTCCATCCGTCGATCAGCACGAAGAACAGGATCTTGAAGGGCAGCGAGATCGCCGTCGGCGGCAGCATCATCATGCCCATGGCCATGGTGATGGTGGCAACGATCAGGTCGATCACCAGGAATGGCAGCATGATCAGGAAGCCGATTTCGAAGCCGCGGCGAATTTCGGAGATCATGAAGGCCGGCACGACAGCGCGCAGATCCACCTTGTCGTCCACGACCACCGTCTGGCCCTTTTCCTTGGCAATATCGATGAAGAGCTGCAGGTCCTTATCACGGGTGTTGGCGAGCATGAATTCGCGGAACGGCTCGCTGATCCGCGGGATCGCCTCGGCCTCGGTGATCTGGTTCTTCATGAGCGGATCGATGCCGTCGCGCCATGCGCGATCGAAGGTCGGCCCCATGACATAGAAGGTCATGAACAGGGCCAGCGACACCATGATCATGTTGGACGGCGTGGTCGCGAGGCCCATGCCGGTGCGCAGGATCGCAAAGGCGATCACGAAGCGCGGAAAGCTGGTGACCATGATCAGGATGCCTGGGGCCACCGACAGAACGGTCAGAAGACCGAAAGTGCGGATGATCCACGAGGCGGCCGACCCGTCGATAGGTGTATTCAGGATATCAGAGGGAAAACTCTGGGCGCCGGCAATACCGGACATCGCCATCATGGCGACTATGAAGGCGACAAGCCGGACCATTTATCGAATCATTGGATGACGAAGGTTCTGAACATCACATTGGTTACGCGCCCATCGGAGCGCAGGTCAACCCGCTCTTGAATGTCATCCCGGAGATATTGAAAGCCGCGCGGCCCCTGGATCTGCTGCAGCGAGACCGTCTTCAGATAGGCGGCGATATCCTGGTGGATCTGTTCCGCCAGTTTGGGATCGGGCGCGCCGTCGAACTGCAGCGCCACCTCGAGCCGTATCCAGTTCTCCGAAGGATAGGCAAGGTTGGTGGTGATCGGCTCCAGCTGGACGACACCGTTCGCTTCGGTCGCGACCTTCGGCAGGCCCTCTTCGCCCGTGGCGTTGGCGGCCGGTTCCTTGGTCGCCTCGACCTGCTCCTTCGGCGGAGGCGGCGCGAGCAGGCCGCCGACCAGCCAGCCGCCGCCGCCGGCAACGAGCGTCAGCACGGCGACGATCGCGATGGTCATCACCTTTGACGGCGACTTCGGCGCGGTGGCGGTATCCAATTCTTCCATCTTGCCGTTCCCTGCCGATCAGATCGGCGAAAATAGGTCCATGAACTGCTGGCCGTAGGGCGGCTGCTGCACCTCGGTCAAGCGACCGCGGCCGCCATAGGAGATGCGTGCCTCGGCGATGCGGTCGTAGTTGATGACGTTCTCGGCATCGACATCCCGCGGCCGCACGATGCCGGCAACGTTGAGGATGCGCAGTTCGTGATTGACGCGCACTTCCTGCGAACCGCTGATCAAGAGGTTGCCGTTTTCGAGAACTCCGGTCACGACTGCGGCGACGAGCACCCTCAGCTTTTCCGAACGCTCGGTCGTGCCGTCGCCCTCGGTCTTGGTATTCGACCCATATTTCAGGTCGCCCTCCCAGCCGAAATCGCTGGCCTCCGACTTGCCGTTGGCACCGACGTTGAAGCCACTGCTGTTCTTGCGGCTGCGATCCGTCTTGTTGTCGAAGGTGGCGCCTTCGTTGATCTTGATATCGACCGTCAGGATGTCGCCGACATTGATCGCGCGCGCGTCCTTGAACAGGGCGGCCTGCTGGTCGTTCCAGAGCGAGTAGCCACTTACCACCTGGCGCGGCTGCTTCGGATACATGGCAAGCTGCGGCGTCTGGGAATATTGCAGACCGCTGCCGATCGGGCTCATCGAAGGCGCCCGACCAATCTCGTTGAACGCCTGGTTCTGACACCCGGCAAGGAGACCCGCCGTCAGCACGGCCGTTAGACGCATTTTCATGATGGTTCCTTCGAGGTGTTCGGGTCGCTGGCGCTCGAGATGATATTGGTAAGGATCGCCGCCCTTTCGTCCGTCATTTCGCTGAGGATCAGAGACGACTGTCGCGGCGGCAGCTGCATGACGATCGCAGCGGCGATCTCCGGATTGACCATTTCCAGCTTGCCGGCAGCCGCATCCGGCTTCATCGTCTTGTAGATGTCGACAAGACCGAGCTGGGCCTGTTTCAAAAAGTCGTTGCGGCGTTTCAGCCAGTCCTCGTATTCGTCGCGTCGCTTCTCCAGCGTGGCGATGCGTTCATCGATGCTTGCCTGCAAGGTCTCGAGGTCCTTGCGCTGCAGCACGTAGCGCTGGTCGCGGGCGGCGTCGGCAATATTCGTGCAGAACTGTTGGATCTCATTCTGCGTCGCGTCGGTTGCCGGAGGCGCGGTAACGTCCTGGGCGAAGGCGCCGGGCATCGTCAGCATCGAAGCGGCGGCCGCGCCGACAAGCAACAGATTGCGGACCTTGCCGAAAGATGGGTTCATGTTCGCCGTCATTGCAGCACTAGCTCCGCTTGAAGGGCCCCGGCCGTTTTGATGCTTTGCAGGATGGCGATGATGCCGTCCGGCTTGACACCGATGTTGTTAAGGCCGGCGACGAGCGAGCGAAGGCTCGATCCGTTGAGGATCGCCACCGTGCCGCCATCGGACTGCGCGTTGATGGTGGTGTTCGGTTCCACCTCCGTTCGTCCACGCGAGAATGGCAGCGGCTGAACCACCGTCGGCGTCTCGCTGACCTCGACGGTCAGGGTGCCGTAGCTCACCGCCACCTCGTTGATGCGAACGTCCTGGCCAATCACGATCGTGCCGGTGCGTTCGTTGATGACGACGCGGGCCGGGACGTCCGTCTCGATCACGATGTTTTCGATATCGGCCATCAGCCGAGCGAGATCGGCCATCTTCGGCTTTTCGACGAGCACGGATTGGGAATCGCGTGCCTCGGCAATGCGACCGCCATATTGCTGGGCGGCATATTTGTTGATCGCCGCAGCCATGCCGACAGCCGTCGAGAAGTCCGGGTTGCGCAGTTGCAGAACGAGGTTGAAGCCGTCCTTGAACTTGGACGGCAGCTCGCGCTCGATGATTGCGCCATTGGGCACGCGCCCGGCCGTCGTCACACCCTGGTTGAGGGTTGCCGCATCGCCCTGCGCGGCAAAGCCCGTCACGACGACGGACCCTTGCGCGACTGCATAGATCTGGCCGTCCGCGCCGGAGAGCGAGGTCATCACCAGGGTGCCGCCGCGAAGCGAGGTGGAATCGCCGAGCGACCCTACGGTCACATCGACGCGGCTGCCGGGGCTTGCGAACGGCGGCAGCGTCGCCGTCACCAGAACGGCCGCAACGTTGCGCGTGCGGGAATCGCCGCCCTGGGTGGAGATGCCGAGATTCTGCAGCATCGCGCGGATCGACTGGTCGGTGAACGGCGAGGCACGCAGGCTGTCGCCGGTTCCCTGAAGGCCGACGACGAGGCCATAGCCGATGAGCTGGTTGTCGCGTCCCGCCTGGAGCGAGGCGACGTCCTTGATCCTGGACGCGCCGAAAGCCGGCGTCAGCGCCGTCGAGATCGCGACGGCCAGCGTCAGGAACCATTTGCAGGCAAGCATTTTCATTTCGCCACCACATGGACAGTGCCGTCGGCCATTACCGTTCCGGAAACGATGATGCCGGTATCGATGTTGCGCGCCCGGATCAGTTCGCCGACGGCGGCATCCTGGAGCGGTGATCCGGCGGCGCTGATAGTCAGGCCGCCATTGCTGAAGACGAGGCGCACGGTGGAGCCGCGCTCGACGGCATACTGCTCGCGCAGTGCGTTTGCGAGGATCACCCGACCGGGCAGAAGCGTGCGCTTGGTGACCTTGCCATCGATTTCGTTGAGGGTCCTGATGTAGCCGTCCGCGAGATCGGGGTTGGTAACGTCGACAACCTCGACGCGGCTGCGGTCGATCGTTTCGCCCGGATAGATCGTCCGGGTCGGGATCACCGCGGTTGGCCGCTCCGCGAGGCTCGCCGAAGGCAACAGGAAAGTGGCGGCAAGCAAGGCGCCAGCCGCCAGACGAAGCGCCTTGGATGCGCTGTCGCCCTTCGATACCTTGATGTCTGCGGATCGGCGAAACATCATGTTTGCCCCCTCTTTCGTTACCTGAGGTTCTTGCTCACCGTGGCCGCCATTTCATCGGCCGCCTGGATGATCTTGGAGTTCATCTCGTAGGCGCGCTGGGCCGAGATCAGGTCGGTGATTTCCTTCACCGGATCGACGTTGGACGCCTCGAGATACTTCTGCTTGATCTGCGCGAAGCCCGGGTCCGCCGGCGTGCCGACGATCGCGTCGCCGGAAGCTGGGGTCTGCTTGAAGAGGTTGTCACCCTGCGGCTCGAGACCGGCCTCGTTGACGAAGTTGGCGATCGTCAGCTGACCGATTTCCTGCATCGCGGGATCGTTGCCGATGCGCACCATCACCTGGCCGGAGCTGGTGAAGGCGATTTCCGTCGCATCCTGCGGAACCGTGATGCCGGGGACGACCGTGTAACCGTCGATGGTCACGAGCTGGCCCTGGGCATTCTTGTTGAAGGCGCCGGAGCGCGTATAAACCGTCTCGCCATCTGGCGTCTCGACCTGGAACCAGCCGCGGCCCATCAGCGCCAGGTCATAGTCGTTACCAGTGTTGACCATGCTGCCCTGGATATGCAGGTTGCGCACGGCAGCCGTCTGGACGCCGAGGCCGATGATCGCGCCTTCCGGTACGATGGCCTGGTTGGAGCGGTTCGGCACGCCCTGGGCGCGCTCGGTCTGATAAAGCAAATCGGAGAATTCTGCGCGGGCGCGCTTGTAACCGGTCGTGTTGATGTTCGCGATGTTGTTCGCGATCACTTCGAGGTTCAGCTGCTGGGCGTTCATGCCGGTTGCGGCAATGGAAAGGGCCTTCATGTCTCGTTCCTTCAGATCTGCATGCGCGCGATTTCGAGGTAGGCGGTGACCACCTTGTCGCGGATGGCGAGTGCTGTCTGGAGCGACTGTTCGGCGTTCATGACAGCATCGACAACTTCACGGGTGTTTGCCTGACCGCGGATGCCGTCGAGCGATGCGCCCTCGGCCTTTTTCATCGCGTTGATTGTGTCGGTCGCCATATCCCCGAGGACCGAGGCGAAGCTTTGCCCCTGCGGCACGCCCGGCGTGGCGGCCGGCATACCGAAGATCGACGACGAGGAGGATGTGGAACGGGTACCGTCGGTCTCTTTGGTGACCGAGAACGCGCCGAGGGATTTGACTGCATCGATCATTATTGCGAGGCTCTCAACAGGTCGATTGTCTGGGAAATCAGATCGCGGGACTGCTTGATGGTCTGGAGGTTGGCCTCGTAAGCGCGGTTGGCTTCGCGCATGTCGGCCATCTCAACCAGGATGTTCACGTTCGGCATCTTGACCATGCCCTTCTCGTCGGCCGCCGGATTGCCCGGATCGAACTCGATGTTGTAGTCCGAATCATCCGTGCCCTGCCGTTCGATCTCGACAAGCGAGGCGCCGCTTGCCCGGTCGACTTCGGCGGCAAAGCTGATGGTCTTGCGGCGGTAGGGTTCCGAACCCGGCGTGTCGCCGGTCGAGCGGGCGTTGGCGATGTTTTCGGAGACGATACGCAGACGGGTCGATTCCGCCTGGAGGCCGGAGGCCGATACCTTGAGGGCTGAGGTCAATGGATCCATGGTTCTTACTTCCGTACCGTCATCAGCATCATGCGGTGAAACGCCTTCACAAGCCCGGCGCTGAGCTCGTAGTCGCGCTTGATCTCGCCGGTCTTCATCATTTCCTGCTCGATCGCGACGCTGTTGCCGGACTGCTGGATCTGCACACCGTCGACCATGCCGACTTCGGCCACCTGCGAGGCCTCGAGGCCCTCGGTAAAATGCGCCTTGTGGGTCGCGGCCATCTGCATGCCGGTATCCTGCAGCACGCTTTCGAACGGCTTGACGTCCTTCGCCTTGTAATGCGGCGTGTTCGCATTGGCGATGTTGCCGGCCACCACGTTCTGGCGAACAGTCAGCCACTGGGCCTGCCGGGACGCGAGTTCGAAAAGCTGAATCGGTTGCATCAAAAGCTCCATGCTTGGTGATGCGAACCTAGGCCGGTAATCTTGCGTGGGACTTTCGTCGGAGGTAGCCGCGGTCCGGACGCTTGCATTCCGCTGCGGGCGAACAGCAGCGCGCCGCGCATCCGAAGAGATACGCGACCATCAACTCTGACGATGGGCTGCTAAATCAGTTGGCCTGGTAGACTTCGCCTGACGAGGTGACCATCACCCAGTGGCCGTCGCGCTGCTCGAGCGTGGCAAGCCGGGTGTTGTCAGGCAGGACGGAGCCGATGCGCACGATATACATGCCGCTCGCATCCTCGATCAGCGCCCGGCCATTGGCGACATGCATCAGCTTGAAGCCGGACTTTCCCGGAAAGGGCTGTGACAGCCCCTCTTCCGCAGCCGACCCTTCGGGACCCGGACCGCCGGCGATGCCGGGCACGGTTGCCGTCGTCAGCTGGTCGATTGCAGCCATGGTCTCGCCGTCCGCGTCGGGCATCGCCAGCGGCGAAACCGAGGCGACGTTGCGGGCGGCGCGCTCCGGCAGATCGCGGGTGGAACCCTGCCAGAGCGGCGGCATGGTGAACTTGTCCTGATGGAAGAAGGCGTACCAGGGAAAGAAAGTCGCAAACGCGGCAAGTGCTACGCCGGTCGCGGCCAGGAACTTGTCGGTCATAGGCATGCGGCTGCTTCGCTTGCGCTGATGAACCATTTCGTCCGCATCGTAATCGGTCACCGCCATCACCTCGCTCTCGCGCCCGGTTGATTGCCCATCGCCGCCGCCTTCAATGCATTGGCGAGATCGGCAAAGGCGTCCTGCGCCGGGCGCTCACCGGCGGTCTGCGTCAGCACGTCGTAGATAACCGGCACCTGCTTGATCGCCATGTCGAGGTCGGGATCGCCACCGGGGCGGTAGCCGCCGATCAGGCGAAGATCGCGGGTTTCCTCGAAGCGGTGGATCAGCGCCTTCAACCGCGACACCAGCTTTTCCTGGTCGGGAGTCCAAGCCTTGCGCGCCAGGCGCGAGATGGAGGCGAGCGGATTGATCGGCGGATAACGTCCCTCTTCCGCAAGGCTGCGTTCGAGCACGATGTGGCCATCGAGGATGCCGCGCGTGGAGTCGGCGACCGGGTCGTTATGGTTGTCACCGTCGACGAGAATGGAGATGATCGCCGTGATCGTGCCCGAGCCTTCGGTGCCGGGTCCGGCACGCTCGAGCAGACGCGGCAGTTCTGTGAAAACGGAGGCCGGGTAACCGCGCGCGATCGGCGGCTCGCCGGAAGCCGTCGCCACTTCGCGGATCGCGTGTGCGAAACGGGTGACGCTGTCGACGATCAGCAGCACGTTGTCGCCATTGTCGCGATAGTGCTCGGCGATGGTGACGGCGGTCAATGGCGCCATCTTGCGCAGCATCGGGCTTTCGTCGCTGGTTGCCACTACCGCGACCGACTTTGCGAGATTGTCGCCAAGCGTATCCTCGATGAATTCGCGCACTTCGCGGCCGCGCTCACCGACGAGCGCGATCACCACCTTGTCGAAGGCGTCTGCGCGCGCCAGCATGGAGAGCAGCGTCGACTTGCCGACGCCGGAGCCGGCGAAGATGCCGAGACGCTGGCCGAGGCAGAGGGGCGAAAAGATGTCGATCGCCCGCACCCCGGTGAGAAAGCCCTTCTCGACCCGCTTGCGGCTCATCGACGGCGGCGCGGTGTTGGAGATCGAGCGGCGCACATCGCCCTGTAGCAGCGGCCCGAGACCATCGATCGGCTCGCCGAGCGCATTGATGGCACGGCCGCACCATTGATCGGTCGGAGCCACGCGGAAGGCACCTTTGCGGATCACGGTGTCATGGATGCCAATCGGATCGCCGGGTTCGATCGGGCAGACGACCACCCGCTCCGGTTCGACCCGCACCACCTCGCCGAGATGCGTTCCCGTGACACTCTTGTGGGCGACGAAATCACCGAGCCGCACATGCCGCGACAGACCGGTCACCGTGTAGTGACCGGGCGAAATCGTCTGCACGTGTCCGCCCGGAGCGATCGAAAATTCGGGCTTTGCATAGCGCTCGACCAAACCGGTAAGTGCTGCCAGAGATGTCGATCCCGCGCTTGTCTTCAGGCCTTCGCGTTGCATGCCGGTACCCGTCAGAAATTAGCGACTGCCGCCGAGCGTCTTGACCGCTTCTTCGAGCGATCCCTCGCTGTCACGCAACAGGCCAGTGATGTTGTCGAAGGCGCGCGTGACCATGATCAGCTGCGACATTTCCTGGATGGCATTGACGTTGGATTCCTCGACGAAGCCCTGCATCACGCCGACATCGAAGCGATCGACCACCGGCTCGGCCTGTGCCGTCGGCTGAACAGCACTGTTGTCGAGGCGCATGAAACCCTTGCTGAAATCTGCCTCATAGAGACCGAGCGAGGCGACAGCCACGCCGTTCTGATGGATCGCACCATCGGCGCCGACGGTGATCTCGCCGCCGCTGCCGTTGAGCTGGATCGGCGCTCCGCCGGCGTCGAGCACTGGATAGCCACGGATAGTGACGAGTTCGCCGGTATCGGTGAGCGTGAAACGCCCGTCGCGCGTCAGCGCCGGGCCGGATGGCGTCTCGATCTGGAACCAGGCATCGCCCTTGATCGCAAAGTCGAGAGCCGAGCCCGTGCGCGACAGCGAGCCGTTGTTGGTGTTCAGGAATTCCTCGCCCTTGCTGACATAGGCAACCTTGGTCGGCTTGGTGTCGCCGAGCATCTGATTGAACTTCACCTCGGTGCCACGGAAACCGACGGTGCCGGAGTTCGCGATATTGTCGGCAAGTGTGTTGAGGCGCTTCTCGAGCGCCATCTGCGACGAAATCGCGACGTAAAGACCGGTTTGCACGTTCAATTTCCCCCGAGTTTCAGGCTGTTGATGGACAGGAGAAGATCGGAAGAAATGCCGTAGCCGCTCGAAGAGCCGAAGACTGCGAGCGGATCATAACCGTCCGTTGAATTTTTGGTTTCCCAGAGCGCCGTGAACCGGTCGAGAAACTCGGTCACCTTGCCCGGGTTCTGGAAATCCTTGAAATCGATCGCCGCTTCATAGGCCTCGGCCTGACGATCGACATTGGTTGCCGCGAATTCGTCGGGCAATTGCAACGCGGTGCGCACCACCTGGGCGAGCGCCTCGTCGGCGATGATGGCGTAGCCACTGCTGATCGTCGGCGCCATGCGCGAAAAATAGAGGGCAAGCCGCACGCCGGCATTTTCCTCACCGGCGTTCTGCTCCAGCGTCTGGCGAGCATATTTGTCGGCGACGCCCTTCTGGGCACGGTCGAAGGATGTGGCGGCCGCGCCGTGGGCGGCGAAGTTCAGCGATTCGACGAGCTGCTTGTAGCGGTTGTCGGTCAGCTTGTTGGCAAAGGCGTCGTCCTTGTCGATGCCTTCGGTCAGCACCTTGCGCATGAAAGCCTTGGCATAGGCCATGTCTTCGAGACCGTGAGCCTTCATCGCGTAGTTGTAGAGCCTGGTATCGGCAAAGAAATCGTCGATCGTTTTGACGTCGCCGATCTTCGACAGGTAGTACTCCGTCTCGCGCGCCACATCCGGCTGCTCGGCAACGCGGGCCAGCGACTTCGTCAAGTCGGCCGTTATCAGCTTGTAGCTCGTGTAGGTCGTGGTCACGATCGGTTCGCCCCTGCCGGAATGACACAGACAGAGCATGCGCCCTGCCTTGACAAATCCTGACCGGATAGCCTTGCGCGAACCTGTTCCGATGAATGACCCCCATCGCCCGCGCCGGCCAGCCTCACGCAAGGATGAAACCGTATCCCGTTAGCGGAAAATAGGATCGCGACAGGTATCGAAAATGAACATCATCATCGGGCTTCTTGTGACGTTCGGCTGTATTCTCGGCGGCTATCTGGCCATGGGCGGCCACATGGAGGTCCTCAACCAGCCTTTCGAACTGCTGATCATCGGCGGCGCCGGCATCGGCGGCTTCATCATGGCCAACTCGATGAAGGTGGTTAAGGATACCGGCAAGGCGCTCGGCGAAGCCTTTCGCCACAAGGTGCCGAAGGAGCGCGAATATCTCGACACGCTCGGCGTTCTCTATTCGCTGATGCGGGATCTGCGCACCAAGTCGCGCAACGAGATCGAAAGCCACATCGACAACCCGGAAGAATCCTCGATCTTCCAGGCAGCGCCGACGGTTCTGAAGAACAAGGAACTGACCGCCTTCATCTGCGATTACGTACGTCTGATCATCATCGGCAACGCCCGATCGCACGAGATCGAAGCGCTGATGGACGAAGAAATCCAGACCATCACCCACGACAAGATGAAGTGCTATCACGCGCTGAACACGATGGGCGACGCCTTCCCGGCGATCGGTATCGTCGCGGCGGTTCTCGGCGTCATCAAGGCGATGGGCGCGATCAGCGAGGCGCCGGAAGTTCTCGGTGCCAAGATCGCAGCCGCACTCGTCGGCACGCTGCTTGGCGTGTTCCTGTCCTATTCGATCGTCGCGCCGCTGGTCGCCAACATCAAATCGGTGCGCGAGAAGCAGAACCGCCTCTACATCATCGTCAAGCAAACGCTGCTTGCCTACATGAACGGCTCGGTACCGCAGGTCGCTCTCGAATACGGCCGCAAGACCATCTCGGCCTATGAGCGTCCGTCGATCGACGCGGTCGAGCAGGAAATGATGAACCCCGGCGGCGGCGGCGAAAGCAAGGCGGCTTGATCCCATGAATTCCGCAACATCCAACGTTCACGCATTCGACCGGAAACTCCTGGCGCGCATGACCGGCGCGCTCGGCGACGACAGGGTGATCGGCCGGCTGGCACTCGAACTCGGCCAGGTCTTCAGTGAGTTCCTGCCCGACATCTGCCGGGCGGAAACGGGTCTTGACGTCACGATCGGCTATGCCGGTTTCCGGACGGGGCTGCGGCGGGAGCTGATCGCCGGCCTAGGTACCGGCGTGGTGATCAGTGACGTGTCCTTGCGCAACTGGTGCGCGGATTTCCAGATCGGCTGCGACAGCCCGATCATCATCACTCTCGTCGAGGCGCTGCTCGGCGCCGAGCCGGCCGGGATAGAAGAGCCGCAGCCGCGTGCGCTCTCCCAGATCGAGATCGACGTCGCCGTGCCGCTTTTCGAAAAGATCGCCGACGTGTTGCGCACCGCTGTCAACGCGCCGGGCGGGTTCGAAGCGATCGTCGAACGTCCGCTCAACAGCGCATCGCGCCCCAAGCCCGATCCCATGATCGAGGACATCCATGCGGGCGCCATCGACATGACGATCGGCTTCGGCCCGGTCATGTCCACCTTCTCCGTCATCGTCCCGCAGAGCGTGCTCCTGAAGACCACCATCGTCTTCCCGAAGGGCAGCGGCCAGCAGCGCAAGGCGAAGGCCGAATGGACCGAGCAGCTCGAAGAACAGGTTCGCCGCTCTGCCGTCACGATCGAGGCGCGCATCCGGCTCGAAAGCCTGACGCTCGAAACGATCAGCCGGCTGCAGGCGGGCGACGTCATTCCCTTCCACGACGCCCAGGACGTTCGCGTCGACGTCAACGCCAATGGTCGCGACCTCTATGTCTGCGAATTCGGACGATCGGGATCGAAATACACGGTTCGAGTCAAGGATACCCACGGCTCCGAGCAGGACATCCTTCGCCACATCATGAGTTAAATCGGCCTGCCGCGCGCTCGCAGCATGCCTGAGGCAAGCTTCAACTGGAATAGTTCTCACATGGCACCCAAGAAAGCACCCATCAACGAACAGGCAGAAGCCGCTGTCGGAGACATGGAACTCGACCAGGCGATCAATGACCTGCGCGGTGTCCTCAAGCAGGATTCGGATGCGCCGGCAGCCTTCGGCTCGGATTTCGGCAGCGAACCCGCTGGCGCCGCAACCGACTTCGGTAGCGACTTCGGCGCACCGGCCGGCGGCCTCGACGCGTTCGGCGGCGATTTCGGCTCCAGCGACTTCGGCGCCGACCTCGGCGGCGGTTCCGTTTCGAGCGATTTCGGCGGCACGGATTTCGGTGCGACGTCCTTCGACAGCGCTGACGCTGCGATCGACGCGCCGCCCGGCAGCGGCATGACGGCCAACCTCGACCTGATCATGGATATCCCGATCGACGTCCAGATCGTGCTCGGCACAAGCCGCATGCAGGTGTCCGGTCTCATGAACTTGAGCGAAGGTGCAACGATCGCGCTGGATCGCCGGATCGGAGAGCCGGTCGAGATCATGGTCAACGGCCGGGTGATCGGCCGCGGCGAAATTACCGTTCTCGAAGGCGACGACACCCGATTCGGCGTCAAACTCATCGAGATCAAGGGCAGCAAGAAGTCATAAAACCCGATGATCGGGCGAAGGATGAATCCATGATGGATTTCGAAAGTTTCGAGGCTCAGGCGCTATCAAGGCCGCTGAGCCAGACGGACAAGGCGGCGGCCGTCCTGCTTGCCATGGGCAAGGGCGTCGCAAGCAAGCTCTTGAAGTTCTTCACCCAGAGCGAGTTGCAGTCGATCATCGCCGCGGCGCAGTCGCTGCGCGCCATTCCGCCGCATGAGCTGGAAGCACTCGTCAACGAGTTCGAAGACCTCTTCACCGAGGGCGCCGGGCTGATGGACAATGCCAAGGCGATCGAAAGCATCCTCGAAGAAGGCCTGACCCCGGACGAGGTCGACGGCCTGCTCGGCCGCCGCGCCACTTTCCAGTCCTACGAGGCCAGCATCTGGGATCGCCTGCAGGAATGCGACCCGGTCGCCGTGTCGGTACAGCTTGCCAAGGAACATCCGCAGACGATCGCCTACGTTTTGTCGATGATGCCTTCGGGTTTCGGTGCCAAGGTGCTGCTGCAGCTTTCCGAAGAGCAGCGGCCGGACATCCTGAAGCGCGCCGTCAACATGAAGGACGTCAACGCGAAAGCCGCCGCGATCATCGAGAAGCGCGTCATGGAAATGATCGGCGAGATGGAAGCGGAACGCAATTCGGCCGGCCCGGCCAAGATCGCCGAGGTCATGAACGAACTCGACAAGCCGCAGGTGGACACCCTGCTCGCGTCGCTCGAATCGCTCAGCACCGCTTCCGCCAACAAGGTGCGCCCGAAGATCTTCCTCTTCGACGACGTGCTCTACATGCCGCAGCGCAGCCGCGTACAACTCTTCAACGACGTGTCGACGGACATCATCACGATGGCGTTGCGCGGATCGACGGGAGAACTGCGCGAATCGGTACTTGCCTCGATCGGCGCGCGCCAGCGCCGCATGATCGAATCCGATCTCGCCATGGGCGATGCCGGCATCAACCCGCGCGACATCGCGATCGCACGGCGCTCGATCACCCAGGAAGCCATTCGCCTGGCGGCCAGCGGCCAGCTCGAGCTCAAGGACAAGGACGCGCAGGCGGCCTGATCGAGCAGGCGCGCCGCATGGGCCCGTCGGGCGGACGGCTGGCGCGCGCCTTCCTCACCGTATTTCCTGTTGAGCCCTGGCGAATGCCGGGGCTCAACGCTTGCCTGCCCTGCCTTCCGGGTTCACTACTGCATTTCCTTGGATCGGCCTCGATTTGAGGAGCACGCAGCAGCTCAACGTGTTGCAACGACCTTTGCGCGTCTGAACAGACGCACGGCGCTGCAGAAAACGCGATCAACGCTGCCCAGATGTAACCGGAGCCTCCTGCTTCATGTCTGATGATCAGGATAAAGACAGCAAAACAGAGGCCCCGTCAGAGAAGAAGATCTCCGACGCTGCCGAGAAGGGTAACGTGCCCTTCTCCCGCGAGGCGACCATGTTCGCCTCGACGCTCGCGATCTACATCTTCTTCGTCTTCTTCCTTGCCGACGGCGTCGGCACCATGGCCGAGGCCCTCAAGGACATCTTCGAGCAGCCGGAAGCCTGGCGGCTGGAAAATTCGACCGACGTGGTGGCACTCATCACCCATCTCGCATGGAAATCGGCCGCGCTGCTCGTTCCGGCCTTCGTGCTGCTCATCCTCTTCGGTGTCGGCTCCTCGATCTTTCAGAACCTGCCACGGCCGGTTCTCGACCGCGTCCAGCCGAAGCTGAACCGAATTTCACCAATGGGCGGGCTCAAGCGCATCTTCGGCGTGCAGGGACTGGTCGAGTTCGGCAAGTCGCTGTTCAAGATCATCATCGTCTCCGTCGTCGTCGTGCTGGTGCTGTGGAACAACTACTTCGCGACGCTCGACTTGATGTTTTCGGACCCGGTCACGATGTTTTCGACGATGGCGAACGATCTCAACGAGATCATGATCGTCATCCTGTTTGCGACCGCGGTTCTGGCGATCGCCGACCTCTTCTGGTCACGGCACCATTGGTACACCGAACTGATGATGACCAAGCAGGAAGTGAAGGAGGAAATGAAGCAGGCCCAGGGCGACCCGATCGTCAAGTCGCGCCTGCGTTCGATGCAGCGTGACCGGGCGCGCAAACGGATGATCTCGTCCGTACCGCGTGCCACGCTGGTGATCGCCAACCCGACTCACTACGCGGTCGCGTTGCGTTATGTCCGCGAGGAAAGCGACGCGCCCATCGTCGTGGCGATGGGCCAGGACCTGGTTGCCCTGAAAATCCGTGAAATTGCAGAGAAAAATGGCATACCCGTCTTCGAGGATCCGCCACTTGCACGCTCCATGTTTGCACAAGTCTCGGTCGATAGTGTGATTCCACCCGTGTTTTACAAGGCTGTTGCCGAGCTCATTCACAGGGTGCATGCGTCGCAACCAAAACGGATGACATAACTCCGATGAAAAAGTGCGAATTCTCCGAGAAGCGGGAACAGATCGTAGCTGAAGCAATCCGCCCTGTGGCGACCGAACTGCGGCTCATCGACGCCGCCGATTTCATCGCCCTCTTGCGGTTCGAATCCTACGCCAGCCTCGCCGATCTCGTCGAATCCGCGGCAGAACTTTACTTTCTGCCCGGTACGGTCAACTTCGGTCTCGGCGGCAACTACAATCTCGATTGGGATTGCGAGCCGGAAATCGTCCTCGACCTGGAGCTCAAGCCCCGCGGTGTCACCATCTATGTCCGCCTGTCCCTTGGCAACGAGACGGCCGGCATCGAGATCAGCCATATCAGTTTCCAGAACCCGTCGGCCGACCCGGACGAGAACACGGCCTTCCTGGCGCGGAGCCTGGTGGACGCAAAATTCATCAAATCCTACGAACTGCCGCTCGCAAGCTAAAAGAACCGCGCCTGCGCCCCAGTATTCTGCAGATGGCGCCGGCGCTGAATGCGCTTAGCTGATGTAGCCAAGGCGGATCGCCTTGGCGATCGCCTGGATGCGGTTGACCGAATCGAGCTTGGTGGTCGCAGCGCCCAGATAGGCGTTGACCGTATGGACGGAGAGGCCCATGCGCTCGGCAATCTCTTCGCTGATATGGCCGTCGCCCGCCATCTGCAGGCAGGCGATCTCGCGGTCACTCAAGGTTTCGGCCGGCGCCATGCGCTTTTCATCGGCGGCCAGCAGGTCGGTCATGATCATGCAGCTGCGACCATGCAGATCCACCACCTGTTCGGTCGAGGCATCGATATAGCTGCCGGCGAAGATGACGTAGCCGTTGCCCTGGGCGCCGAGCCTGACAGGAAAGGCTATGCCCGAATAGGCAAGCTTGCGCACTTTCAACCGATACGCAAAGGGCGCGAGTTCCGAGACTTCCGCTGCCTGATGCTCCCCTGCCCCGTTCCAAAGCACCGGCAGCAGGGATTGATCGAGATGGGCAACCAGTTCCTCGCCATAGGCGGTGATGAGATCATGCGCGTTCGCTTCGGCCGTAAGGCCCCAGTTGTCGAGGACGCAGGTCAGCTTTCGGGCCGTGCCTTTACCGCTGAGGCGCAGCACGGCGAAATGCTTGGCATTGATCTGCCGCTGCATCGCTTGCAGACGCGTGACCAGGGTTGCGGCACGTGCGGCGCGGTTGCCCTGCCGGGCGAGCTTGTGGTCGTCGTCGATCCGCCCACCACCGAGAAAATGCGTCATCGCGCCCGTTCCTCACACAAGATTGTTGCGCACCGCGTAAGCTATCGCTTCCGATCGCGTCCTGGTCGCGGTCTTGCGCATGACGCTGGTGATGTAGTTGTTGATGGTGTTGCGCGAAATTCCGAGGATCACCGCGATCTCTTCGCTGGTTTTGCCCTCGGCGATCCAGAAGAGGCATTCGAGCTCGCGCTCCGTCAACTCGAAGTCTCGATCGTGCCGGACTTCGGCGCGCGTCGTGAAGCTTGCGAGGTAACCCGCAAGCAGCGTGACGTCCCGCAGGCTCTCCTGCGAGAGGATCACGTCTTCCGGCATGAGCAGCATCAGCGAGAAGCGCAGCCGTCCGACGTTGAAGGTGACCGCACAATATTCGCGGCTGATGCCGCGCGGCAGGCCGATGTCATCGGGCAGCGCGTAGAAGCACGGCTGCAGCACCGCCAGGCATTTTTCAAGCTCGGTCGTCTTGGCGTGGAGCGACGTGACGACGCCGGAGAGGCGCCGCACCACGTCGAAGGGCCAATCGGAACAGACCACGAAGTCGAGCCCGTTGTCCTGCGAGATGTCATAGCGCGCCAGAAGATAGTGGCTCGCGCCGACATATTCGGTCAGCGCCGACAGACCGCTGCCAAGACCGCCCCGACCGGCGACTTCCCCCAGCCTTCGCAAAAGTTGTTCGCGCGAGAAACCGCCGCCGCGTGCACGTGTCGGTGCCGTCGGCAAAGGCCAGACAGCAATGTCTGCTTGCGAAATGTCCATGAGTTCAGCCCCCGTGCCGGATTCACATCCCGGAACTGCACTTGCACTGTCGCCGCCAACAGCCGGCCGAAGCCGAATATTACCACCAGTCGCAGATCAGGACGCGAATCAACTGTTAAAAATGTACATCGGCACGAGAAAAATACCACCGCCCTGTTCTGGCTATTTACTTCACACCCTGTGCATAGACCGATTCGGCCCAGACAGGCCTCGCCTGTTCTGCCCAATGACGTTCATCGCCTATGCCAAGGCACAACACATTGATAGACAATGCATTTCTACTTGAAAACCTGCCGTTCCCGCGCGTCAGCCGCGATCCTGGACAGCGCTATTGGCGTGGTTTTGCCCAACAAACGGGCGCTTATTGCCGAAATTCGAAAATTAGAACCTGAAGAAATTATACTTTGTTTTCACAGCTGTGGCTGAAATGCATCAGGAGTTTTTCGGGCTCTTCTCATTTTACCGATATATAAATTGTGAAACTTTCAGAATAAATCTGAGTGCATGCGAAGTTATATTTCAGTTTGACTATGTATAGCTGGAATCCGGTATAGTAGATGACCGCACCGAATGCACGCCATGCGCGCGCGACGAATCTATAAATTAAGATATCGTTAAAATATTACCATTCTCGGCTCCCACAGGACTCAGCGGCCTCACTTCGAAACTTGAAGCAAATTTGCGGCAGTGGCGGCGGACGCGCCCGGACTCTCACAATATTTGGCCCGAACATAGACGACGCCGCCTGACATGCGGGAGCGACGCCACAAACACAAATCCCGCCACAAGGGCGGGATCTGTTTGATTGCGGCAGGGCTGCGGCGATATCAGGCGGCCTTGTCGAGGGCCCATTTGCGCAGGATTTTCGCCGCGCGTTCTTCGCTGATCTCGACCATCCGGGCCAGGCGCCTTTCCGGGCCTTCCTTGACACGGCGGTTGAAGCCACCGTCTTCGCCCATATTGAGCAGGTCGTCGGTGCTGTCGAAGCCGAAGTCCGACCCGAAGCCTTCCATGAGCGCCCCGCCGGCACCGGCATTGGCCGGAGAGAAGTCGGGCAGTTCGAGACCGGCGGCTTCGCCTTCGAGCTGGCCGGCAGTGCTGCCGAACCCGAGCTGACGGGCGAGCGGCCGCATGCCCCAGACGACCAGAGCGGCCACCACGATAAAGGCAAGGGCATTGATGATGCCGCCGAGATTGCGGGTCAGGGTTTCCATCACGCCGGGGCCGGCGACGGCCTGGTCGAGCAATTGCGTTTCGACGAAGTCCATGGCGGTCAGGGTCACGACGTCGCCGCGGTTCGTATCGAGGCCGGCAGCGGAAGCGACGATCTTCTGCATGTCCTGCAGATAGGCGTCGATCTTCGCCTGGTCGGCCGGCTCGCCGACCATCGCGGCCAGTCGGCCACGGTTGACGACGACGGCAATGGAGAGGCGTTCGATCGTGTAGCTGTTCTTGACGGTAGCAATCGTCTTGCTGTTGATCTCGTAGTTGGTCTGCTCTTCCTTCTTCTCGGCCTCGTCGCTCGACTTCGGGCCGGCGCCGCCGCTCGGGGCAGCCTGAGGAATGTTCTGCTGGACGGTGGCGGCATTGTCCGGCTGCTGCTGGCTGGACTTCTGCTCTTCCTTGGTCACGCGCGTGGAGCGTTCAACCCGCGATTCCGGATCGAAGACCGTTTCCTGGATCTGCTGGGTATCGGTGTTCAGCCGCGCGGTGACACTCGAACGGAAATTGTCCATTCCGAGGAAGGGCGCCAGCGCGTTGTCGATCTTCTTCTCGAGCTCGGTCTGCACATTCTGGACGACGCCGAGCGACTGGTTGAGAGCGCTGTTGGCCGGATCGTCGCCGGAGGCGAGCAACTGTCCGGTCGAATCAAGCACGGTCACGTCATCGACGTCGAGCCCCGGTACGGAAGAGGCGACGAGATGGCGGATCGAGGCAGCGGCGCTGCGGCCGACGGTGGCGCTGGCGCGGATCATGACCGAGGCTGTGGGGTTCTGGTCCGCCTTGCGGAAGCTGCCGCGTTCCGGCATCACGATGTGGACGCGGGCGGCGGCGATGCCGGAAATCTGCTGGATGGTACGGCCGATTTCGCCTTCGAGGGCACGCACCCGCGTCACTTCCTGCATGAAGGAGGTGAGGCCGAGCGAACCGACATTGTCGAAGAGTTCGTAACCGGCATTGGCACTGCTCGGCAGGCCACGCTCGGCGAGCAGGAGGCGCGCCTTGCTCGTCATGCCGACGGGAACCTGGAGGCTGGCGCCATCGGAGCCGACATTGAAATCGATATTGGCCTCAGCCAGCGCGATGCTGATCTGGGTGACATCGCTGCGTTCGAGCCCGACATAGAGCGTTTCGAACGAGGGTCTGTTGACGTAAATGCCCGCCCCGAGCACCAGGCCGACCGCGACAATGCCGGCTGCCGCCAGCGCGATCAGCTTGCCCTGCCCGAGATTGCTCAGGTTCTTCGTGACCGTCGAAAGTTGATCCAACAGACTCATTCTGTTTCCGCACCCAGTATCGCAGAGCTTTCAAGCCGGTCATCGGCCGAGCGCCCTGCGCAGTTCCAACATTCGGGTTTGCTGGGTATCGACATGCTTTGTATCGACTTCCAATGCGCGCGAATCTACCAGCCCCGATCGGGACCGTAGGAAACGAAACTTGCGCGAAATTGGCTTGATCGGCCCGGATCGCCGATCGAATGGACGCATCGGCAGAGTTATCCACTGACTGACAAGAGCCTGTGAAGGCGGATATCCGGGGTAAGCGGCATGAGCTGAGCGCTGGTCTGCGCGCCGCAAGCCGCTGATTTTGCGGCGCTATTGCCAGATTCGCGCGTCGCACAGACTTCCGACGAGCGTCAGAATGCCTCGAAATCACCCGCTGCCTTGGTCAGCGGCTGGGAGTGGCCGTGGCGCAACATGCCGTTGCCAAGTGCCTTCTTCATATCGGCAAGCTTGACGAGACTGACGGCAGTGGTCACGTCGACCAGCCAGTCGTCGGGGATCGACGCCGTTATGGTGTCGATGAACTCCGCGATGCCGCGCGTCTTCTGCACCGCGAGGTCGATGCCCTGCAGCAGCATCATCTTGTCCGGATTGGCGAGCGCATCGGCCCCCTCATCACCTGCCAGCTGCGGTTCGATCCGTTCGATCAGATAGGCGACGTCATGCAGCTCGGTGACGATGCGCATCAGCACTTCGGGCAGTGCTTCTTCCACGTGCGGCATGTGGCCCTGGTAGTCGGTCTGCATTGGTATGTCTCACGTGGCTCGGGGCTTCGGTAGAAGGTCTTATTTGCGGCCTGCGAGGCGCCTGCCCCGCAGGATCAGAAGAATTCGATCGAGCTTTCGGCCGGCTTCGGCGCGATGACCGGACGCTCCTCCAACTGTACGGTGCGCTGCGTCTCGACGCCGGTCAGGGCATATTGCCGGGCCCGGCCGCTGGACGGCCAATATTCGAGCTTGCGACCGTGCTCGCCGCCGGTGCTTTCGCCGACGATGCGGATGCCTTCGTCGAGCAGGAACTGCCGTGCGAAAGCGGCATTCTGTTCGCCGACATTGGAGAAACGCGCGATCGTCTTGGCGCCGCCAAAGATCTTGGCTTCAAGACGATCTCTGCGCGCGCCCTGCTTCAGCAGTCCGTTGATCAGGAGCTCCATGAGATGGACCCCGTAGCGGGTCGCGTCGCCGCCGGAAGCGGGCGACGTCGCGGAACCTGGCAGCAGGAAATGGTTCATGCCGCCGACACCGACCACGGGATCGCGCATACATGCCGCCACACAGGAGCCGAGAATGGTCGACAGCACGATATTGGGATCGTTGAAGACCTTGTACTCGCCCTGGATGACATGCACGCGCTTGCCGGCGGCTTCCATGTTCATTTGAGCGCCCCGAATACGGCTTCGATCGCCGCCTTCATCTTTTCGATGGTGAAGGGCTTGGCGAGCACGTTGTTGGCACCGAGGGCCGCCGCCTTCTGGACGAGGGCACGATCGCCCTGGGCCGTCAGGATGATGAAGGCCGCCTTCTTGGTCGCCGGGTTGGAACGGACCGCCTGCAAGAGGCCAAGACCATCCATCTTCGGCATATTGAAGTCGGAGATCACTAGATGGTGCGGGTTCTGGGCCATGATCTTCATGCCCTGCTCCCCGTCACCGGCGGCGGTGATCTGCTTGAAACCGAGCTGCTGCAGGGCATCACCCAGCAGCAGGCGGCTCGTCACCTGATCGTCAACGATCAGAACTTTGATTTTTTCGGCGATGGACATTATTCGCTTCCTTCCTTGCGGAGCGCCGCTGCTTTCAGGACCTCCTCCCCGATGGAACCGAGGGGGAGCTGGGTTTCAACGGCGCCCAATTCATAGGCGACTCTCGGCATGCCGTAGACGACACATGTCTTTTCGTTTTGTCCGAAGGTCTTTGCCCCGGCATGCCGCATTTTCAGGAGACCGGAGGCGCCATCGCGCCCCATGCCGGTCAGAATGACGCCGATCGCATTGCGGCCGGCGAGTTCAGCAACGGAATCAAACAGCACATCTACCGACGGCCGATGTCCGTTGACCGGTTCGCGATCGACCAGGCGGCAGCAGGGTGCCGTCGCGTTCGCGACCTGCAGATGGCGCTCGCCACCGGGTGCCAGGTAGACCTTGCCGATTTCGAGCCGCGCACCATCCGTCGCCTCCTGCACCGTCGGCGCGCACAGGCGGTTCAACCGCTCGGCAAAGCTCTTGGTGAAGGTGTGCGGCATGTGCTGCGTGATGACGGTCGGCGGGCAATTGGCCGGGAACTTCTGCAACACCGTGATCAGCGCCTCGACGCCGCCGGTCGACGCACCGATGGCGATGATCTTGCGGCCGGCCCGGTATTCCGAAGCCGTGTTCGCGTTGGCGGCAGCGGGAGAGCCCGCGATCTTGTTGCCGGTGATGATGAACTTGCGCTGCGAACGCGCTGCCGCCTTCACCTTGTCGACCAGGCCGGCGAAGGGATGTGGATCGCCCGGGTGCGGCTTGCCGACGCAATCGAAAGCACCGATTTCGAGTGCGGCGATCGTCGCCTCTGCGCCCTTGTGTGTCAGCGTCGAGACCATGATGACCGGCATCGGTCGGAGCCGCATGATCTTGTCGAGGAATTCGAGGCCGTTCATGTTCGGCATTTCGATGTCGAGCGTGACGACATCGGGGTCGAGTTGCTTGATCGCCTGGCGCGCTTCCATTGCGTCGGCCGCCTGGCCAACGACGGTCACATCAGGGTCGGCGTTCAGGACAGCGGTGATCAGGCCACGCATGGTGGCCGAATCGTCAACGACGAGAACACGAGCGGGAGCGGTCATGCCCGTCCTCCATGAAACTTGCCGGTATGGCGGTAGGTGGTGATACCGATGTTGTCGAAGTGCGACTTGGCGTCACCCGACACGCGCTCGGAATGCCCTATGTAAAGATGACCGTCGGTGTTCAGCATGCCGGCGAAGCGCGACCAGATCTTCATCTGCGTCGGTTCATCGAAATAGATGACGACGTTGCGGCAAAAGATGACGTCGAACGGGCCCTTGAACGGCCATTGCGCCATCAGGTTCAGCTCGTTGAAGGTGATCAGGCGCTTGACCCGATCGTCGACCTGCCACTTGAAGCGGCCGCCGGCATTGACCTCGGAGAACCACTGCTTGCGCATGGCGGGGTTGACGGTTTCAAGCGCGGTTGCGTCATAGGCGCCGGCACGGGCGAGTGCCAGGATCTTCGGATCGATGTCGGTCGCAAGGATGCGGAAGTCGTAGTCGGCCGCGTTCGGCAGCAGCGACAGAACCGTCAGCGCGATCGAATAGGGCTCCTGCCCGTCCGAGCAGGCCGCCGACCAGATACGCACCCGGCCGCCGGCCTTGGCGCGCGCGATCAGCTCCGGCAGCACTTCGGTCTTCAGGTGCTCAAAGTGGTGGTTCTCGCGGAAGAACCGCGTGAAGTTGGTGGTCAGGTGCGAAAGCATGTCGCGGCGCGCGGCGGCGCCGGCGGGCGAAGCGACCAGCTGGCAATAATCCCGGAAGCCCTTGAGCCCGAGATTGCGGATATGCTTCGACAGACGCGAATAGACGAGCGACGCCTTGCTTTCGTTGAGATAGATGCCGGCATCCGCATAGATCATCGCGGCGATCTCGGTGAGATCGCGGCGGGTCAATGGATATTCGCCGCTGGCCAGGCACTCGTCCGGCGACAGCTTCTGTTCGAATGCGACCTGGTTCCTCATGCCGCTTCCCTTTCTTCCTGCGGGAAGATTGCTTCCAGCTCTATGAGGCAGATCATCCGGCCTTCGATCGCCAGCACACCGCGGGCGAAGCTCTTCTCGAACTCCGACGAGACAACGTCGGGTGTCGGCTGGATCTTGTCATTGGTGATGGTCAGGATGTCGGAGACGGCATCGACCAGCAGACCGACGGCCTGGCTTTTGACCTGCGCAACGATGATGACGTGACGCACGGTCGGCTCGGCCGGCTTCATGCCGAGCCGGGCCGAAAGATCGATGATCGGCAACACGGCACCGCGCAGATTGATGATGCCGAGCATGTAGGTCGGCGCGTGCGGCATCGCCGTCGCCGGCGTCCATCCGCGGATTTCGCGCACAGACATCACGTTCACGCAGAACTCCTGGTCGCCGACGCGGAAAGCGATCAGCTCTCGCCCGTCCGTGGTCAGACTTTTTGCGACATAGGTCATCACATTCATCCAGCAGCGGCGAGAGACATTTCAGGCTTCAGCGACTGGCCACGCGAAGCGGCCACGATCGTGTCGACGTCGAGAATGAGCGCCACGCGGCCGTCGCCGAGAATGGTCGCCGCAGCGATGCCCGGCACGTGGGTGTAGTTGGCCTCGAGGCTCTTGATCACCACCTGGCGCTGCCCCTGGATCGCATCGACCATCAGCGCACGCTGACCGCCACCTTCCGATTCCACCAGAAGTGCTACGCCCTCGACCGGGTTCGCCTGGATGGCG
The DNA here is from genome assembly GCF_001429285.1 of Ensifer sp. Root278. Lineage (GTDB taxonomy): Bacteria > Pseudomonadota > Alphaproteobacteria > Rhizobiales > Rhizobiaceae > Ensifer. The sequence continues at coordinate 580,989 of NZ_LMJJ01000001.1, read as the reverse complement.
CGGAAATTCAGGATGCGGCCGACGTCGACGAGCGGGCAGAAGGAGTTGCGGATCGAGATCAGCCGCTGGTTGGAGCCGAAGGAATGGATTGCCGAAGCTTCCGGCTGCAGGGTCTCGACGATCGCGGTCAGCGGCACGACGAGCGTCTGGTTGGCGACGGTGACCACCATGCCGTCGAGCACGGCGAGCGTCAGCGGCAGGCTCATGGTGAAGACCGAACCGTGACCCGGCTTCGAGGAGATGTTGATGCGGCCACCGAGCGCCTGGATCGAGCGCTTGACCACGTCCATGCCGACGCCGCGGCCGGAAATGTCGGAGATCTTGTCCGCCGTCGAGAAGCCGGCGTGGAAGATCAGGTTGTCGATCTCTTCGTCCGAGAGATTTGCGTCGGCCGCGATCAGGTCGTTGTCGATCGCCTTCTGGCGCACCTTCTCGCGGTTGATGCCAGCGCCGTCGTCGGCAAGTTCGATGACGATACGGCCTGAGCGATGCTTGGCCGTCAGGCGCACCGTGCCTTCAGCGCTCTTGCCGGCGGCAAGTCGCTTCTCCGGCGTTTCGAGGCCGTGGTCGACCGCGTTGCGGATCATGTGGGTCAGCGGCTCGGCAAGCTTGTCGATGACCGTCTTGTCGACTTCGGTGTTCTCGCCCTCGGTGATCAGGCGGACCGATTTGCCGGTCATGTCGGCGATTTCGCGGACGATGCGCGACATGCGCTGGAACACCGGCTTCACCGGCTGCGCGCGGATCGCCATCACCGAATCCTGGATCTCGCGGGTGAGCTGCTGCAGCTCTTCGAGACCCATGTTGATCGAGGACGTGCCGTTGGCGTCGTTCTCGACGACGCTCTGCGAGAGCATCGCCTGGTTGATGACCAGTTCGCCGACGAGGTTGATCAGGCGATCGACACGGTCGAGATCGACGCGGATCGTCGGCGTGCCGGCCGATGCGGCTGCCTGCTGGGCGGCAGCGCTCTGGGCCGCGCTGGCGGCGGGCGCTGCCTTTTCGGCAGGGGCGCGGGCTGCGGATTGCGCCATCTGCAGCACGTTGCTGGCGGTGCCTGCGGCCGAAACGGCGGCGTTGCGGATGTCCTGCTGTCGGGACGCGAGCTGTTCTTCCTCCTCGACGACACCGACCGAAACCGCCGGCTCATCATCAAGGATCGAAAGATCGAAAGGCACCGGCTGCATCGGCAGCTCTTCGCCCGACTGCGTAGCCTCGTCTTCGACCAGGGAAATCTCCAGGTCGCAATCCCACTCGGCGAATTCGAAGACGGTGCGGATCGCGTCCTCGCCCTTGTCGGTCGCAAGCTGGATCTTCCAGGAGAAATAGGCGCTCTCCGGGCTCAGCCGCTCGAGCGTCGGCAGTGCGCCCATGTCGCAATGGATGCTCATTTCGCCAAGGCGGGAGAGGTCGCGCAGAAGCAGCGTTGCCTCATTGCCCTTGGCATAGAGATCGGACTTCGGCTTGAAGACGATCTCGTAGGTGGGCATTTCCATCAGCGGCGGTTCTTCGGCAGCGTCGAAGTCGTCAAAGGAGAAAGCGACAGGCTGGAAGCCTTCGTTGCTGACCGGCGGCGGAGCCACGGCGGCAACGGGCTTGGCAACCACTTCGACGGGCGCTGGGGCGGCTGCTGACGCTTGCGGCACTTCGCCGTTCGCCAAAGCCTCAAGCTCCTTGATCAGCTGGCGGCTGCGCGCCTCGTCGACACTGCCGCCGTCACGAGCGGCATTGGTGAGGTCGGCGAGCACGTCGGCCGACTTCAGCATGACCTTCAGAACCTCCGGACCGGGATCGAGCCGGTTGGAACGAACGCAATCAAGGGTCGTCTCGAACACATGCGCGAAGGAGACGAGGTCGTCGAGCCCAAAGGCGCCAGCGCCGCCCTTGATCGAGTGCACCGCGCGGAACACCGCATTGACCGTTTCCGGGTCGCGGTCGCCGTCATTGAGCTTCAGCAGACCCGATTCCAGTTCGGCGAGTTGCTCCTCGCACTCCTGGAAGAAGATCTCTTTGATTTCGTTCATATCCATTGGAGGCTATCCCCGGACTTCAGGCCGTTACGCGCTCAATTGCATCGATGAGTTTGGTCGGGTCGAACGGCTTGACGATCCAGCCCGTTGCCCCCGCCTGGCGCGCGCGGTTCTTCTTTTCCGCATCACTTTCGGTGGTCAGCACCAGGATCGGGATGGCGCGGTAGCGATCGTTCTTGCGCACGCCTTCGATGAAACCGAAACCGTCGAGACGCGGCATGTTGATATCGGTGACGATCACATCGGGGTTGGCTTCTTCCAGAACCTCAAGTCCCTCGACGCCGTCCTCGGCCTGGATCGTTTCGAACCCGGCATTGTTCAGCGTGACCAGCAGCATGTTTCGGATCGTCCGGGAGTCGTCGACCGTCAGAACTCGCTTCTTCATTTCTCAAATCTCCTTTGCCACCAGATGATCGATCTCGACCCCGATGAGCTGTGTCGTTTTCTCGAAAGCGTCCGACACCTTGCTGAAGGTGAAAGACAAATGATCCTCTTCCCAGGTCTTGGCGCCGGCCATCAGCACCTGGACACAAAGCGTGCCCACCCGCTCGACCGCCGAAGCGTCGATCACGATGTCGCTGCCTTTCAGAGCGATCAGCTTCTCGTGCAACGCCGTCGCCTCATTCAGGTCCAGCACCGGAGCGAGGCTAAGCGTCTTCTGAGCGGTCTTCTTGCTGGCCATTCCTGTCTTCCTCGACTGCTAACTCTGTACTGCTCTTGAAATCAGCGCTGCCATCCGGCGAGCTGCCGTTGCGGCCCGTCGTCGAACAGCGGCAGTCCCGGCTCTTCAGCAACTACGCCCAGGGCCGGCCGGCTCGGTTCGCGACCGACAGCTGACGAAACGGGATGACGCCGCTCCAGACGAAACCGACGGATGGTTTCGCCAAGCTCGACGATGACGGTGTGGAGATCGTCCGACGAACGCGCGGTTTCTCCCGCCAGGGCAGCACTTGCCTGCACGCCCTGGGAGATCGTGCCGATCTCGGCGGCAACGCCCCGGAGGTCGCCGACCTGTTGCTCCGCTTCGCGGGCTATGCCGGAAACGGCCGAATTGATCGACGTGACCTGCTCGACGATGCTGCTGATCGCGTCCTGCGTGCGGCCGACGATCTCGACACCGGTTTCGACCTGCGCCTTGGTGCCGGAGACGAGCTGCTTGATTTCGCGGGCCGCCTCACCGGAGCGCTGCGCGAGCGCGCGCACTTCCTGGGCGACAACGGCAAAGCCGCGACCGCTGTCGCCGGCCCGCGCCGCTTCGATGCCGGCATTGAGCGCCAGCAGATTGGTCTGGAAGGCGATCTCGTCGATCACGCCGATGATCTGGCCGATCTTTTCGGCCGATGCCTCGATGTCGGCCATGGCGCTGATCGCCTGGCCGGCGATTTCGCCGCTGCGCTCGACGGCGATGCGGGTTTCGTTGGCCTTCGTCTCCGTGGCGCTGATGCGGCCGGAGCCGCTCGCCATGCGTCCAGCCATGTCGGCAAGTGCTGCAAGTTGCCCGGACAGCGCATCGGCTTCGACACTCGCCTTGTCCGAAAAGGTTGCCGCGTTTCCGCGCATGCGATCGACCAGAGCTTCGGCGGAACGGTTGTGGTGGTCAGATGCCTGCAGGCTCTGTTGAATTTGTTCCAGCGCCGCATTCAGACTGGCGACGATCGGCTGGTAGGCTTCCGCTGCCGCTTCCGGCAAGCGCGCACCAAGATCGCCCTGGCTCAGACTCTCGGCAAAGTCGCCGAAGAGCGCCTTGACTTCCTGTTCGTCGGCGCTGCGCTGCTCGGTCAGCTGCCGCTGGTGCTGCTGGCGCAGGGCATTGAAACGGAGCGAAACACCGATCTCGGTGTCGACGAAGACGGTGCGCACCAGCGCGGCGACGAGGTCGCAGAGCTCGCGGCGACGCGCCTTGCCCATCGGCAGGAAAGATCTCGGCCAGGCCTCTTCGATGAGACCGACGAGCAGATGTTCGAGCACGACCGCGTGGCTTGCCATCTGCCAGCGCGGATCGAGACCCATGCGGCTTGCCGTGTCGGCGAGCACCTTGACGCGCTCGGCATAGAGCCCATCGAAACGCGCGTCGGTCAGCACGTTCCAGTGCGACGACTGAAGATCCTGGAGGCGATCGATCTGGCGATCGCTGTCGAAATGGCGGGCGGCATCGGGATAGGTCTGGAGGCGCTGGAAAAGGTCGCGAAGCGCCTGGTCGATGCGGGGAGAAAGCTTCTGTCTATGATCCCGGACGCGGTTGCAGCTCTCATCGTCGAGCCCGGCAAAACGCAAGCGCTCCAGCAGGCTGCCTGCCTGGCCCTTCCTTGCCTGTTCTGACGATGCTTCCTGCCTCAACGCTGATCCCCGGGTAATGCGCGTTTTCGAATTTGCCCGGGGCGGTTCAAGGGGAGCCACAGTCCACCGGACGTGCACGCCACATCGATGAGATCAGCCCCCGCCAGCAGCGTCTGCTATCGTTCATCCCGCAAGTAAATTCGGTGAAGAATGGATACCGGACCGGAACCGGTACGGCGGGGCGGCATCATGCCTTGAGGAGACTTGTGAATTATCCCATTCCGACGTGTGGGACCATGTTTATGGTTAATTCCTTGCTTGAAGGTTAACGGTCCCTCGCCTCTAATCGGATTCACTAAAATTCGCAGGGTGTTTTCGCGGGCCATTTCTGCACTGCAACAAAACTGTAATAAAGCCCCTGGATTACAACAGGTTCTCACTCACAAGAGTTTAGAATTGTACTTCGACTTGCGCTCGCGTATCGAAGCGAAAGTGAAGTGGGCGCTCAATGCGCGAAGAAACCTTCGCAAGAGCGGGATGAGGAAAAGTGTGTGCGGTTTTCCTCCCGCATCCCGCTCTAACTAGTAAGAAATCGATCACGTTTATGATTGGGGTCGCTGCGACCCAAATCATCGTGATCTAGGCAAAGCGACATCATGATGATGCGCTTACAGGAAACGAACAATGATTGTTCTTGGTATTGGCGCCGCACTCACAGCAATCCTGACAATGATGGCAGTATCGATCGTGCTCAACATCGAGCATAACCGCTCGGCAAATCGCAGCTCTGTGTTTTGAGCGGGCTCGGGCCCGTATCTTACTGACACAGCCAAGCGTCTTGCGGCCGTGACCGGATGTTCTACGGCCGCTTTTCTTTGCCTGTATGCTTGAGTGCCGCCTCGCGCCATGCCTGCGCATAGATGACGAAGCTCTCGGGAATCTCGCCCGCAACCGGCTCGATCCCGGTCCTGACCCTCGATCCCTGGACGAGGCAGGCTGCACCGAGGCTCGTGCCCGTAACATTCTGGGGATCGGCGAAGACCGGCCTTCCGGTCGCCGCTGCGAGCATGCGCAGATAGGCCTTGTTTGCGGCAAACGGTCCCTCGACGACGACCTCCCCGCGCGCGCCGATCAGATCGAGGCAGGTGGCCGTCATCAGCGCCAGGTGAAACGAGACGACGGCAAAACGCTCGGCGGCGCCAAGCGCCTGTTCGTCGGTCGTCCAGATCGCCTTCGAAGCCGGAAAGGGACCAGACCCCTCGGGAATGGACGGCAGCAGCATGTGGCCGGCCTTGGCGACCGTCTCTTCCACATCCGGCGATGCGGGAACCGACCCCTCCCCCAGCAGAAGCTGGAAGGCGCGGCCGCCCATGAAGCGGGCCGAGGGCACGGGCTCGCCGAGCGCGTTGACGTTGATGAGCGTGTCGCGATGTTCGTCGAGCGCCTTCGGCTCTGCGCCGACCGCCAGCATGACGACCCAGGTACCAGTGGAGACCACCGAGAATGGCGAAGCGCGCGTCAGCAGATGCGGGAGCAGCGATGCGTTGGAATCATGAATGCCGCAATAGACGGGCGTCTCGGCGGCAATGCCGGTTGCGGCACAGAGTTCCGGTCGCAAGGCACCGGCGATATCGTTCGCCTTCAAAACCGGCGCAAAGAGTGGCCTCCAGCCCTGGCGTTCGACCAGAGACGAGAACGTGCCGGCTCGCGGGTTCCAAAGATCGGTGTGACAACCGAGCGAGGTCAGTTCGTTGCAGAGCACGCCGGTCAGCCGATAGGTCCAGTATTGAGCGTAGGTGAGGATCGAGGCGACCCGGGCAAAATCATCGGGAAAGGTCTTCTGCTGCCAAAAGAGTTGCGCCCCGACATTGAGGCCCATCGGCAGGCGTGCCGAGCCGGTCTCGGAAAATGGCGGCCGCGCCGCATCATATTCGGCGGCAAGGCTGTCGGGACCGGCGTATTCATAGTCCAGCACCGGAAGCGCAAGGTGGCCTGCCGGATCGAGCACCACCGCTGTCGCGCCATGGGTGGTAATGGAGACTGCCTCGAAGGCGTGTTCGGCGTTGAGCGCCGCGAGGCTCTCAAGCAGGAAGGCCCAGAGATGGTCGATATCGAAATGCGGATAGGGACCGTCCCTTTGTACCACATTCGCCGTTTTGCGAACGGCGATCTCCTCAAACCGCTCGAGATCGACGGCCGCGACCTTCGCATTGGTCTTGCCGATATCGATGACGCCAACGACCCGCATCGCATCAGTCCATATGAAAGACGGTCTTGAGCGGCACCGCCACCGGCTCGTTATCGCCACGGGTTTCCATGATATCGGCCATGTAGGCCCACCACTTCCGCATGACCGGATGGGAGGGCAGGTCGGCCATGCGGTGATCGTCAGTGCGCCAGAGCACGCCGAAGAGCAGGCTGGTCTCCTCGTCCAGATGGATGGAATAGTCGGAGACGCCCGCCTCCTTCAGGAGCGCCGCCAGCTCCGGCCAGATGGCATCGTGCCGCGCCTTGTATTCGGCGGCCATGCCCGGGTTCAGCCGCATGCGGAAGGCGTATTTTTCCATCGGAACCTCAATGCGCGAGACGGCGGCGGGCACGCCGCCAGAGAATGGGGAGTGCGATGACCGAGATCAGCAGCAGTCCGATGAAGATCGACATGACGATACCAGGCACGTTGAGAAGGCCGAAGCCGAAGGTCACCATGCCCATGATCAGCGCCGCGAGCACGACGCCGGGGATGGTTCCGGAGCCACCGAGAATGTTGACGCCTCCGAGCACCACCATCGTCACCACTTCGAGCTCCCAGCCGAGCGCGATCGACGGACGGGTCGAGCCGAGGCGCGAGGTCAGGCAGATCGATGCAAGCCCCGCCATCAGACCGGTAAGCAGGAAGAGGATAAACTTGATGCGCGCGACCCGGATGCCGGAAAAAAGCGCTGCAGTCTGATTGTTGCCAATGGCATAGACCGCACGGCCGAAATTGGTCTTGTGCAGGACGATGCCGTAGACGATGGCGAGGATGACGAAGAGCGTGAACTCGAAGGAAAACACCCACCAGACATAGCCCTGGCCGAACCAGGAGAAACTGCCGGGATAGCCGGTGAAGGCCTGGTCGCCGAGAATGATGAAGGAGAGCCCGCGGAAGAGGCTCATGGTGCCGATGGTCACCACGATCGACGGCAGCCCGAGACCAGTGATCAACAGGCCGTTGACCGCGCCGCAAATGAGGCCCACTGAGAGGCCGATCGCCACCAGCGCCGGCGTATCGAAGCCGAGCTGGACGGCATAGCCCATCGCCGTCGAGGCAAGCGCGATGATCGAGGCCACCGACAGATCGATCTCGCCGGAGATGATCACGAGCGCCATGGCAAAGGCGATCATCGCCTTCTCGGTGAAGTTGAAGGTCGCGTCCGAGAGGTTCCACGGATCGAGGAAATACGGCGACGCCAGTGAGTTGCCGAGGAAGATCAGGCAGGCGACGACGAACAGCAGGCTTTCCCAGCTCCTCAAAAGCCGGGCGCCGCGCCCTTCCAGCCGATCGGGGATGTGGCGGGGAGCCAGGTGGGTTTCGGCCATCAGACAGCCTCCGCTTTTCTCAGGATGACACGGCCCTTTCGCCGCTCGGCGCGGGCGTTGACGGCAACAGCGATAATGATGACCGTGCCGGAAATCGCCATCTGCGCGAAGGGCGAAATGTTGATGACCGGCAGGGCGTTCTTGATCACGCCGAGAAACAGCGCGCCGAGCACTGCACCCGCGACGGTACCGATACCGCCGGCGATCGAGATGCCGCCGATGACACAGGCCGCGATGATGTCGAGCTCGAAGCCGGCGGCGATGTCGACATAGGCGACGGCATAACGCGACACCCAGAGATAGCCGGATAGCCCGGCGAGCGCGCCCGAAAGGCAATAGGCCGAGAAGCGGGTGCGGCCGACATCGATGCCGGTATAGACGGCCGCATGCGGATTGCCGCCGACGGCATAGAAGGCGCGGCCGAGGGCCGTGCGGTTCATCAGCAGGAAGACGAGCCCGATCATGACCAGCGACAGCCAGGAAAGAACCGGGAAGCCGAAGAGCGCGTCGCGCGGCAGCGCCTTGAATGCATCACTCATCTGGTGCGCGTTGATCCACTTGCCGTCGGTCAAGAGGAAGATCAGGCCGCGATAGATAGTGAGCGTGCCGAGTGTCACGACGATCGGCGGAATATCGAGTTTCCAGACGAGCGCGCCGTTGATCATACCGAGCAACGCGCCGAGCGCGATCGCGGCGAGCATGATCAGTGGGATCGGCAGGCCCGGAAAAGCAGCGTTCAGCATCGCCGCGACCATGCCGGAGAGCGCCAGGTTGGCAGCCATCGAAAGGTCGATGCAGCGCGTCAGGATCACAGCCATCTGGCCGAGCGCCAGGATAATGAGGATCGAGGTGTCGTTGTAGACACGCGCGAGATTGGCGGGTGCGACGAAAGGCGGGAAACGCCAGGTAATGAGCGCGAGCAGCACGGCGATCGCGCCGACGAGCAGCAGCTCACGATTCTTTAGAAACTTCGCCATCACGCGGCCTCCTGAATGCCGGCAGCGGCACGCACCAGCTTTTCGGCCGTCAGATCGGCGCGCTCGAAGCGCCCGGCGATCCGCCCCTCGCGCATGACGATGACGCGGTCGGACATGCCCATGATCTCGGGGATTTCCGAGGAGACCATGATGACGCTGAGGCCTTGAGCCGCAAGCTCGCTCATGAAGGCGTGCACGGCCGCCTTGGAGCCGATGTCGATGCCCTTGGTCGGCTCGTCGAGAATGATCACCTTCGGCTTGGTCGCCAGCCACTTGGCGATGACGACCTTCTGCTGGTTGCCGCCCGAGAGCGTGCCGACGTCTTGATCGAGCGAAGCAGCACGCAGATCGAGGCGCGCGGTGTACTCGCGGGCGAGCGCGAACTCGTTGGCAAGTTTCAGGAAGCCCGAGCGCGAGGTCCGCGACAGCGACGGCAAGGTGACGTTTTGAAAGATCGGCAATCCGATGATCGCGCCCTGGCGGCCGCGCTCTTCGGGCACATAGACGATGCCGCTGCGGATCGCCTCGGAGGGGCTGCGGATCACGAGCACCTCGCCATCGAGCCGGACCGCACCAGCGGAAGGCCGGGTGACGCCGATCAGCGACTGCATGAATTCCGATCGGCCGGCGCCGACGAGACCGTAGAAACCGAGGATCTCGCCGCGGCGAAGCTCGAAATTGATGTCCTCGAACTCGGTCGGGTGGCGGTAGCCCGAAACGGTGAGCACCGGCGCGCCGATCACCACTTCCTTCTTCGGGTAGACCGAACCGACGGCGCGGCCGACCATGAGGCGCACCAGTTCGTCCTGGCTGACATCGGCAATCAGGCCCTCATCCACCATCGTTCCATCGCGGAAGACGGTGTAGCGATCGGCAATGCGGAAGATCTCGTCGAACTTGTGACTGATGAAGAGGATCGCCTTGCCGTCAGCCTTCAACCGCTCGACGAGCGCATAGAGCTCGTGGATCTCCTTGTGCGACAGCGCGGCGGTCGGCTCGTCCATGATGACCACCTGGGCATCGACGGAAAGCGCGCGGGCGATCGCGACGAGATGTTTCTTGGCAATGCCGAGATCACGCAGGCGGATCGTCGGATCGAGATCGGCACCGGCGCGCGCAAGCAACGCGCGCGCATCAGTATTGAGCTTCTTCCAGTCGATCAGCCCGAAACGGTTACGCGGGGCGTGGCCGAGGAAGATGTTTTCGGCGACCGAAAGCTCGTCGAAAAGCACGGTTTCCTGGTGGATCGCTGTGACGCCGGCACGCGCTGCGGCAAGTGCCGTCGGGAAATGGACCTCCTGCTCCGCAACGCGGATCGTGCCGCCATCCGGCTGATAGATGCCGGTGAGGATCTTCACCAGCGTCGATTTTCCGGCGCCGTTTTCGCCGATCAGCGCGGTCACCGACCCCGGATAGAGCGACAGCGAAACGTCGGAAAGCGCCTTCACGCCGGGGAAGGATTTTGAGATCCCCTCAAGCGCGATGGCGGGCTTCATCCGCGATGTGAGCGTATCCTGGAGCAAGTTCCATTCCGCCTGATCTATGTGCCTGACATCGAGGGCACCGCAGTCTGCAAATGCCCCTCTCCTCGGGTTTAACCCGAGGACTAACCCTCTCCCCGCGCGCGGGGAGAGGGAACGAGGACGCCGCTCTCCTCCCTCCTTGACGTGGAAGAGGAGCGAACGGTTGCCGCTTGTCCCTTCTCCCCGCCTGCGGGGAGAAGGTGCCGGCAGGCGGATGAGGGGCCCTTCCCTCACCGCGCGGATGAGGGGCGACGCCAGTTTGGTCGTTCGCCAGATCAGAAGATCTTGGCGAATTCCTCGACGTTCTTGGCATCGTAGACGAACGGGTCGGCCATCGCGCCTTCATTGTTGTCGTCGAGCTTGACGGCACCCATACGGCCCATCTTCAGTTCCGCGCCGGGCTTGGCTTCGGCACCGCCGATCAGATCATAGGCGATCATCGTTGCGGAATAGCCGAGGTCGATCGGGTTCCAGATGGCGAAGGACTTGGAAGCGCCCGATTTGACGTGGCCGGCCATTTCCGAGGGAAGGCCCAAGCCCGTTACGTTGATCTGGCCGATCTTGCCGGCGTCGGTGACGGCTTGTGCCGCCGCGACGATACCGACCGAGGTCGGCGCGATGATCGCCTTCAGGTTCGGATAGGACTGAATGAGGCCTTGGGTTTCGCGATAGGACTTGTCGGCAAGGTCGTCGCCATAGACGGTTGTTACGACGTTGATGCCCTTGTAGTTGCCCTGGACCTTCTTCATCTCGGCGATCCAGGTGTTCTGGTTGGTCGCGGTCGCGGAAGCCGAAAGCACGGCGACGTCGCCGCCCTCAGGCAGGTTGTCGGCGGCAAGCTTGATGATCATGTTGCCGATCAGCGGGTTCGACGACGGGTTGAGGTGCATCAACCGGCCATCCTTGGCGACACCGCTGTCCCAGGAGATGACCTTGATGCCGCGGTCCATCGCCTTCTTCAGCGCCGGCACGAGAGCATCGGTGTCATTGGCCGAAACGGCAATCGCATCGACCTTCTGGGCGATCAGCGAGTTGATCACCTCGATCTGGCCTTCGGCGGTGGTCGAGGTCGGGCCGGTGTAGATCACTTCGACGTCGCCCAGTTCTTTGGCGGCTTCCTGGGCGCCCTTGTTGGCAGCTTCGAAGAAGCCGATGCCGAGCGCCTTGACGACGAGCGCGATCTTCTTGTTTTCCGCATGCGCGGCATTGGCCATCAGCGCAAGCGAAACCGCGGCCGTGACCATCAGTGACTTCAGGATCTTCATGCTCATTTCCTCCCATTGTCCGGTTCGCGAAAATCGCATCCGGCGCAAATTCCTCCGTTCGGCAACGACCCGGCTCCCTTAACCGTGACCACCGCCTTCCCCTCTCCTCACCCGCGTCAGGCGGACGAGGATATGTTCTCCGCATCCGTACCGGCCCTGCTGCTGGCCACAACCAGCCTCACCCCGGCATTTTCGAGCATCGCGGCATGCCTGTCCTCGATGCCCGAATCCGTAATGACAGTGGCGATCCGCTTCAGCCCGCAAAGAATGAGGCTCGATCGCTTGTGAAATTTCGACGAGTCGACCAGCACGACGAGTTCGTCCGCCTGATCGATCAGTTTCTGTTCCGCTTGGATCAGAAGCGGGTCCGCTTCCATCAGCCCGAGCGGCCCCAGTCCTTGAGCCCCCATGAACATGCGGCGCGCATAGAAATTGCGCGTCACGTCGTTGTCGAAGGGGCTTAAGATGATGTTCTGCTCGCGGTAGATCGTGCCGCCGGACAGCATCACCGTGTTCTTTGAGTGCTTTAAAAGGTGCTCGGCGATCGGGAAGGAATTGGTGAACACCTGCATGCGGCGATTGCTGAGAAAATGCACCATCTGGAAGGTGGTGGTGCCGCCATTGATGATGATCGGCTCGCCATCCTCGCAGAGCGCCACCGCCTCCTTGGCGATCGCCTGCTTCTCGCGGGCGTGCAGGCCTTCGTTGACCTTGAACGGCCGACCGGCAAGGCCGACGAATTGCGGCGGGTTGATTGCCTCGGCGCCGCCGCGCACACGGCGCAGCTTCTTCTGCACGTGGAGTGCCGCGATATCGCGCCGGATCGTCGCCTCGGAACTGTCGGTCAGATCGACCAACTCCTGGACGGTGACGACGGGTTTTTCCTGAACCGCCGACAGAATGATCCGATGTCTTTCTTTCTCGTGCATGCGTTCCTCCGATGGCGTTCATGCTTCCATCACGATCGACCATTGTCAATCACAATCAATCATATTTTTTCATTGTGCAGCGCAATATGCGCGAACTTGATCGTTTTTGATTGACTTTAACGCTCAAGTCCTATGATCTGATGCCAACCATATCTCCGTGCGGACGCCAAGCCGCACGACATCAGACCGGGAGGAATTCGAGATGCTCGACAAGCAGCAGGGCGCACGACTTGCAAACCTTTGGGACGAGGCGAAGGCTGCCGGTATGAGCGAATCCGAGCGGCTGCTCTATCGCTCGAACCTGCTTGGCTCCGACAAGCGCATCACCAATTATGGCGGCGGCAACACCTCGGCTAAGGTGATGGAAAAGGATCCGCTTGGCGGCGGCACTGTCGAGGTTCTCTGGGTCAAGGGCTCCGGCGGCGACGTCGGCACGATCAAGCTCGACGGCTTCGCGACGCTCTACATGGACAAGCTCAATGCGCTGAAGACGATCTATCGCGGCGTTGATTTCGAAGACGAGATGGTCGGCTACCTGCCGCATTGCACCTTCAATCTCAATCCGCGCGCCGCCTCGATCGACACGCCGCTGCATGCCTACGTGCCGAAGAAGCACGTCGACCACATGCATCCCGACGCGATCATCGCGATTGCCGCCGCCAACAACAGCCGCGAGCTGACGGCAAAAATCTTCGGCGACGACATCGGCTGGCTGCCGTGGAAGCGCCCCGGCTACGAGCTCGGCCTGTGGCTGGAAAAATTCTGCCTGGAAAACCCGAGTGCCCGTGGCGTCGTGCTCGAAAGCCACGGCCTCTTCACCTGGGGCGACACGGCGAAAGAGGCCTATGAGACGACGATCGAGATAATCAACAAGGCGATCGCCTGGTTCGAGGTCGAGAACACTAAGCCTGCCTTCGGGGGCGCAGTAACAGCGACGCTCGACGCTACTGCCCGCGCCGATGTCGCCCGCAAGCTGATGCCGGTCATCCGCGGCCTGATCAGCGCCGACGAGAAGAAGGTCGGCCATTTCGACGGCAGCCAGGCCGTGCTCGACTTCGTCACATCGAAGGACCTGAAGCCGCTGGCGGCGCTCGGCACGAGCTGCCCCGACCACTTCCTGCGCACCAAGATCCGACCGCTGGTGATCGAATTCGATCCGGCCAAGCCGGATATCGACGGGACGCTCGCTGCGCTTCCCGAGGCAATCGCCGCCTATCGCGCCGACTATGCGGCCTACTACGAGCGCTGCAAACGCGTAGACAGCCCCGCCATGCGCGATCCAAATGCGGTCGTCTATCTCGTGCCGGGCGTCGGCATGATCACATTCGCCAAGGACAAGGCGACCGCCCGCATCTCCGGCGAGTTCTATGTCAACGCCATCAACGTCATGCGCGGCGCCTGCGGCGTCTCGACCTATGTCGGCCTGCCGGAGCAGGAAGCCTTCGACATCGAATACTGGCTGCTGGAGGAAGCGAAACTGCAGCGCATGCCGAAGCCGAAGAGCCTTGCCGGCCGGATCGCGCTCGTCACCGGCGGCGCCGGCGGCATCGGCAAGGCGACGGCCAACCGGCTGATGCAGGAAGGCGCGTGCGTGGTGCTGGCTGACATCGACGAGACGGCGCTTGCCGCAGCCGAAAGCGAGCTTTCCGCGCGCTACGGCAAGGATGTCGTGCGCTCCGTCACCATGAATGTCACCAGCGAGGCGGCCGTCGAAGGCGGCTTCGCTGATGCGTTGCTCGCCTTCGGCGGTCTCGACATTCTCGTTTCCAATGCGGGTCTTGCCTCCTCCGCCGCGATCGAGGACACGACGCTTTCGCTCTGGAACAAGAACATCGAGATCCTGACGACCGGCTATTTCCTCGTCTCGCGGGAAGCCTTTCGGGTCTTCCGCCAGCAGAAGGCCGGCGGCAATATCGTCTTCGTCGCCTCCAAGAACGGGCTTGCCGCCTCCCCCGGCGCCTCGGCCTATTGCACCGCCAAGGCGGCCGAGATCCACCTTGCCCGCTGCCTGGCGCTGGAGGGTGCTGCGGCACAGATCCGCGTCAACGTCGTCAACCCGGACGCGGTGCTACGCGGCTCGAAGATCTGGACCGGCGAGTGGAAGGAGCAGCGCGCCGCAGCCTATAAGATGGATGTCGACGATCTCGAGGCGCATTATCGCGAGCGCTCGATGCTGAAGCTCAGCGTCTTCCCGGAGGACATCGCCGAGGCGATCTACTTCCTTGCCTCCGACATGTCGGCGAAATCGACCGGCAACATCATCAATGTCGACGCGGGCAACGCCCAGTCCTTCACCCGCTGATCGAGGAGGTTTCCATGACGACGACGATGATCAGCCAGGCAACGGTCGAGGCCGAGAACGAAAGCCGGCTCACCGCGCTTCGCCGGGATTATGACAGCCTCGGCGAGCGACTCGATCGGCGCGGCGTTGCGATCGACGAGATCAGGCGCAAGGTTGCCGCCTATGGCGTCGCCGTCCCCTCCTGGGGTGTCGGCACCGGCGGCACGCGCTTCGCCCGCTTCCCCGGCAAGGGCGAGCCACGCAACATCTTCGACAAACTTGAGGATTGCGCGGTCATACAGCAATTGACGCGGGCGACTCCGACCGTCTCGCTGCATATTCCGTGGGACAAGGTGAGCGACATTTCCGAACTGAAGCAGAAAGGCACGTCGCTCGGCCTCGGCTTCGACGCGATGAACTCCAACACCTTCTCCGACACACCGGGCCAGGCGCACTCCTACAAGTTCGGCTCGCTGTCGCATGTCGATGCCGCAACCCGCCGCCAGGCGGTGGAGCACAATCTCGAATGCATCGAGATCGGCCGGCAACTCGGCTCCAAGGCGCTGACGGTGTGGATCGGCGACGGCTCCAACTTCCCCGGCCAGAGCAATTTCACCCGCGCCTTCGAGCGTTATCTCGATGCGATGAAATCGGTCTATGCGGCGCTGCCAGAGGATTGGCGGGTCTTTACCGAGCACAAGATGTTCGAGCCGGCCTTCTATTCGACCGTCGTTCAGGACTGGGGCACAAACTATCTGATCGCGCAGGAGCTCGGCCCCAAGGCCTTCTGCCTCGTCGATCTCGGTCACCATGCGCCGAACGTCAATATCGAAATGATCGTCGCCCGCCTCATCCAATTCGGCAAGCTCGGCGGTTTCCACTTCAACGATTCGAAGTACGGCGATGACGATCTCGACACGGGCGTGATCGACCCCTATCGGCTGTTCCTCGTGTTCAACGAGCTGGTGGATGCGGAAACGCGCGGCGCCAAGGGATTCAAGCCGGCGCATATGCTCGACCAGAGCCACAACGTCACCGATCCGATCGAGAGCCTGATGACGAGCGCGACCGAGGTTTGCCGGGCCTATGCCCAGGCGCTGATCGTCGATCGCAAGGTGCTTGAAGGCTGCCAGGAAGACAACGACGCGCTGATGGCGAGCGAGACGCTGAAGACCGCCTTCCGCACTGATATCGAGCCGATCCTTGCGATGGCGCGACTTGAGAGCGGCGGAGCGGTGGCGCCGGTCGCGACCTATCGGAAAAGTGGATATCGCGCGAAGGTCGCCGCCGAACGCCCGGCCGTTGCCGGCGGCGGAGGCGGCATCGTCTGATACCGATCGAGCAGCGCCGTGCCCTCGTCTTGGGGCTCCGGCGCGCCCCGGCGATCATTCAAATCTCAAAAAATCGCTGCGCGATGAAATTGCCCTCTATCTGATTTCGATTCCTGATCTATCTTTCCAATCGAGATCCAATGGAAAGGGGACCATTCATGGGTATTGAAAGCATTCTCGTCTTCCTGATCGTCGGCGCGGTCGCCGGCTGGCTCGCCGGCCTCATCGTCAAGGGTGGCGGATTCGGCCTTATCGGCAACATGGTCGTCGGCATCATCGGCGCCTTCATCGCCGGCTTCCTCTTCCCGGCGATCGGCATCAGCCTCGGCAGCGGTATTCTCTCGGCCATCCTGCACGCGACAATCGGTGCGGTAATCCTTCTGGTGCTGATCCGCATCGTCAAGCAGGCCTGAGCCCACACCATTCGGCGGCAGCCGCCTTCGCGCATGGAACGGCCCTCGGCCGTTCCATCTGGACGCGCGAACAGGGCTGTAGCACTGTGATCTGCTGGACGGGTCACCGGACGGAACACCGCACTTGCCAGACGGAGGCACGCATGAACGCGCTTTACACCGACAAGATCGAGACGGCGCTCAGGTCTTTCATCGCCGATCACCCGGGAACGCTGTCACGGGATCAGGCGATCGCCACGATCCTCGAGAACTGGTTCACCAGCCATGGCTATCTGCCGCCTGGGCAAGAAGGCCGGCGCCCCGAAGACCTTGACGCTTCCAACGACGACTGAGAGATTTGCCCGCCGAAGCCGAACGTCGTGACGGTTGTTCGCAACGCGGCCGATCGCCATCGCTTTTCAATAACGCGAATCCTTTGCCATGAGCCTGACTTCCGTCAAAGACTTCTTTTCCCAGCACGCCCCAGACATCGGTGTCATCGAGCTTCAACAAAGCACCGCCACGGTTGCGCTTGCGGCCGAGGGCCACGGCGTCGAGCCGGCGCAGATCGCCAAGACACTGGCGCTTCGGGTTGGCGACGATGTGATCCTCATCGTCACGCGCGGCGACGCCCGCCTCGACAACAAAAAGTACAAGGCCCGCTTCGGCACCAAGGCCCGCATGCTCGGCTTCGACGAGGTGGAGGCGGAGACCGGGCACCCGGTCGGCGGCGTCTGCCCCTTCGGTCTTGCCAAGCCGCACAGCATCTATTGCGACTTGTCGCTCAAGGCCTACGACATCGTTGTGCCGGCCGCCGGTGCCACCAATGCGGCGGTGCACATCAGTCCCGCCCGCATCGTCGAACTGACCGGGGCCGAATGGATCGACGTTTCCGAAACGTGACCTGCCTTGGAATGGCCACAAAGCTTAACTGAAACCGCAGGCGCGTCCCGGAGTGATTTGCCGGGTCCGGTTCTTTTTCATCGCAGGAGTCCGTCGAGCATGAAGACAATCGCGTACCCGCTCATCTTCGCCGCCACATGTTCCCCGGCGCTGGCGATGGATCAGTCCCTGGTGCGCCAGTTCGAAAAGCTCGACCCGCAGACCCGGCTCGAACAGCGGTGCGATACCGAGGCGATGGAGCGCATCAACGCCGACAAGTCGACCTTCAAGCCGGACAAGGTGATCGCCTACACCTTCGCCGAGCCGGTCGTGAAGGAAGACAAGATGAAGGCGCTGGGCGCCGTGTTCCGCAGCAAGGGGGAATGGTACAAGCTGAAGTTCAAGTGCCGCACCGACGCGGAGCACCTGGATGTCCTGTCTTTCGAATACAAGATCGGCGAGCTTGTGCCGCACGAGAGCTGGGACGAGTTCTACCTCTACCCCTGACGGGCGCGCCGCCCGAACCTTTGACCGTCGTTAGAGCACAGCCATTAGAAACAGCAGCGAGCCGAGCGAAAGCGCGGCCATGATGCTCATCAGCATCTTCATCATATGGGCTGCCATTTCGTACATCCTTGTCTCTGCTCCCTTAGGAATGAACGAATGCGTCTGCTTTCGGGCATGTGGCTCGATGAAGACCGGGTTCGAGCGCCATTGTTACAACCATCGAGATTGCGCAAGCATGGTTAACAAATCGCTAACGGGGGTCCTGCTCACCCTCTGCACAGCTGCCGCCTGACCGGCCTTTATTCAAGACAAGGCTCACGCAAGATCGAAGCGGAATAACGGAGCGTAGGATCGGCCTCCTCTGCGCGCTGCCCCTTGCGCCCTGAGGCGTCCGATCCCTGCCGTTGCATCGCCAGCCACCGCTGTTCTCGTGCCGGCGTGCAAGCAAACGAGACGCGACCGGCGGTCTGCGAAACGCCCGCTGTCGCATGTGACTGACAATGGAGAGGCGAGTGAGCCAGGTTAAGCTGAGCATCTGCATTCCCACCTATAACCGCGCGCCCTTCCTCGAAAAGGCGCTCGGCTACTTCGTCGAACTCTACCAGTTCTCCTTCAAGTACGAGATCATCATTTCCGACAACGCCTCGACCGACGGCACCCGGGAGATCGTCGATCGCTTTGTCGCCAAGGGGTTGCCGATCCGCTATTTCCGCCAGTCGGAGAATTTCGGCGCGATTCCCAACGTCATCAGCGCCGTCAGCCGCGCGGTGGGCGAATACACGCTCTACCTCGCCGATGACGACGTGCTCATCAACGATGGCTTGCGCGAGGCAATCCGCTATCTGGATCTCAATCCGGAAGTGACGGTGTGCTTTGCGCCGTGGTACACACACGACGAGATCGACGAACGTGACAGTGCGCCGTTCTTCTCGGTCGATAAGGATACCAAGTTCAAGAAACGGGACTTCGAGCCGGTTTTCGATTTTCTCGTCGACCGACATGTCTTTCCCGAGATCGGCATTTACCGGACCTCGGCCCTGCGCTCCGCCTGGGCGCCCCGGCACTTCGCCTATTGGGCCTTCTCCTATCTCGCACATTTTCTGGAACTGGGCGCCGTCACCTTCCTGAAGAAGCCTTTCTATCGCCAGGTGATACGCTCGAAGATCGTCCGCGATCGGCCGCAGGCCGGCCACGCCGAGACGCTGACGGCATGGGATACGTACCGGGGCGGTCTTGAGTACTTCCTCTACAGCGGCGCCAAGCGCGGTGCCGTCAAGCTGACCGCCGATCGGCGCACCTATTTCGATGCCCAGATCAGGGACTTCACCATGATCCGCATGAGCGTTGCCTTGCGCATGTGGATGATGAAGAAGGACTACGTTCGCGCCTATGAACTCTATACGCGGCTAATGCTGGCCGGCTTCGAGCACCATCCCGACGTGCAGCAGGCAAGAGGGGCGCTGCCCCTCATGGTCGCTCTTCAGACTGTCACGTGGCATACAAACGCGATTGCAGAAATCGACCGGCTTGTTCTTCACGGCGTGGACGACCACCGCGCGATCGAGGAACTGTTGCGCGAGTTGGGCCTGCGCTCCGAAATCGCTGTCGTGCCGGCAACGACACAATTGACAGCGGACGAGGTTGCCCGCACCGCCGTGTTCATTACCGCCGATAGCGACCGCAAGCATTATCTGCGCAACGGCCATCCGCCGAACATGGTGGTCAGCGAAGGCGATATTCTCAGTCATGTTCTGATCTAGAACGAAAGGGCGCCACGGCGCCCTTCCTTGTTTTCAAGACCGTGATCGAGAGCCGCCGGCTTTTCGGCCGATTGCTCCCACGTGCCTTTCCTACTTGCGCATGATGCCCTTGTAGTAGGAGCCGTTTCTCGGCGGCGGGCGGTTTACGGTCTTTCCGGGCGGATTGTACTTCTCGCTCCGGTGGCCTTCATTGACCGCCGTTGGTGAAACGCCCTTGTAGTAGCTGCCTCCTGCGAACGCAGGAGCGGACACACCCGCAGCGATCGTGGCCGCGACGAGCGTTGCTAGAGAGAGCCTGGAAAATTTACGCATTTCTGATCCTCGGTTGACCCTGCCACGACCCTGTTTTTGTTGTGGTTTCGTGGCATCGATTACGCGACGAAGACGTTCGCCGCTCAGGTCCTCCCGGGCGTGAGAATATGCGGAAGCTGCGACGAACATGTAACGCAGGTGACAGCCGTCGATTCCCACCTTCGCTAAAAGGGAGGATCGATGCCTGATCAGCGACGTGCTGGAACCCTCTCGGCTGCGATGCTTTCGTCATCGCTTCGCGACGACGCGATCGCTCAGCGGAAAAGCTGCAGGATGTTCTGCGCATTGGAGTTGGCTATCTGCAAAGCCTGGATGCCAAGCTGTTCCCGCGTCTGCAATGCCTTCAGCCGCGTCGACGTCTCGTTCATATCGGCATCCAGCAAACGTCCGCCCCCCTTTTCGATGGTGGCCATCAGCGTCTGACCAAAGGTCGTCTGCATGTCGATGCGCGTCAGCAGCGAGCCCAACGCGGCCGCTCCGTCAATCGTCTTCTGCAACACGACTTCAATGTACTGAATGTAGGAATCGAGCGACTGCGGGTTCGCGGCGACATCGATATCCAGGAAGTTGCGCCGCCGGCAGCGATCCGCTTTCGCGAGATGCTGGTGCAGGAGTGGACGACATATTGAGGGCAAACGAGTGACGCAACGCTCAGTAAACGCCGAACGTGGCTTTCAAGCTTTTCGAGACCAAACATTCAAGGAGATGAATGGTGCCCGGAGGCGGATTTGAACCACCGACACGCGGATTTTCAATCCGCTGCTCTACCAACTGAGCTATCCGGGCATCCTGCCGTTTCGGGCAGCGGTTCCTTGCGGAACCCTCGGGGCGCTTGTGTTTGCCCCGGAAGCGAGCGGGGTTATAGCATCTTGTTCGGCGGTGTCCAGCGCCAAATGAAAGTTTTTTGACCGAAATCCTGTGGACAGTCAAAAAAACCGAAAAAGCAAAGAGTTTCAGAGAGATCGCATTCGCTTCCCCCGCACTCTCCGAGACAGAAGTGGTCCTCGGAGACCGAAAATGGCGGCCGCATTCACCTGCTGGCGCGCAGGACCATCCAGGCGTCGTTCACGATAAAGAGGAGCGTTGAGGGAAAGGCCGGACCCACGCGCCCGACCGCAGCGGTACGCCTTAGCGATCGTCGTCGTCGGCCTTCGTTTCGTCGTCGGCAACCGGAATGGCATAGGAGCCGGAGAGCCAGCGATTGAGGTCGACATTGCGGCAGCGGTCGGAGCAGAAGGGATAGTGCTCCCGATGCGACGGCCGTCCGCATTCCGGGCAGGGTCGAGGCGCCCGCAGGGGCGCGACGTTCGAACCGCTCTTCTTCGTTTCGTCGTTATTTGTCTCGTCTGGCACCGGCTTCAGCCTTCCAGCCAACGATTGTGCACATCATAGCCTTCGCCGACAAGCAGGCTGACGGTTTCGTAGAGCGGCAGGCCGACGACGTTGCTGTAGGAGCCGACGAGTTTCACAACGAAGCTGCCGGCAATGCCCTGGATGCCGTAGCCGCCCGCCTTGCCGCGCCATTGGCCCGAGGCGAGATAGCTTTCGATATCGAAACCGGACAGGCGCTTGAAGCGCACCTTGGTGTCGACGACCTTCTGCCTGAGCGTCTTGTCCGGGGTGATCAGACACACGCCGGTATAGACGCGATGGCTGCGGCCGGAGAGAAGGTGCAGCGTGCTGGTGGCTTCGCTGACCAGTTCCGGCTTCGGCAGGATGCGCCGGCCGACGCAGACGACCGTATCGGCCGCCAGAATATAGCTTCCGTCCCAGCCGGGCTCGCCCTTGATCGCCGCAAGTGCTGCTCGCGCCTTTTCAGCCGACAGACGCCTTGCGAGCGAACGCGGGTGTTCGGCACGCTTCGGCGTCTCGTCGAGATCCATCGGCATCAGGCGCGCGGGCTCGATGCCCGCCTGCGCCAGAAGTTCGACGCGACGCGGCGAGCCGGACGCCAGTATCAGTTTCTTGGCCACTGTCATCGGAACGAGCCGTCACTCCAGAGCAATTCCAGCAAAAATGCGGGTGAAGCGGTTTTGCGTCTGGAATTGCAATCCAACCAAAGGTTAGAGCGTTTTCGCGATTCGAAGAAGAAGCGGAAATGCTCCAGGAATTGCGTAGAGCCGGAGCGGCTTACTTGAAGCGGTAGGTGATACGGCCCTTGGTAAGGTCGTACGGGGTCATCTCGACGAGAACCTTGTCGCCGGCAAGCACGCGGATGCGGTTCTTGCGCATGCGGCCCGCCGTGTGGGCGATGATCTCATGCTCGTTTTCGAGCTTCACGCGGAAGGTCGCATTCGGAAGCAATTCGGTGACCACGCCCGGAAATTCAAGGACTTCTTCTTTCGCCATGTAGGACTGTTCTTTCTATCTTTGTTTAGGGATACGTCAGGTATCCCGAAAAATTCGCCGGAAACTACACAATCAACGAGGATTTGTGAACCGTCTAACACCGGCTTTTGCGCTTTTGTGACGGCTACGGCGCCGCGCGTCCTATCAGAGGCGCAGAGGTCGCTATAGCACTTTGAACTGCTACGTGTCTTTAGCCTTAAATCGGATGGGATCTAAGAAGACATGGAAAAGAACTGTCGTCGGAAACCGCACTCGGATTTCCGTGAAGCTCTCAAGTTTTCTCTCGTCTGTGCGAGCCGACCAACCGATGATTGATCAGCGTCGACAGGTGATCGCGCACGGCGCGATACGCATCGACGATCTGCTCGCGGGTGCCGGCTGCCACCGTCGGGTCCGGCGTTGGCCAATAGACCACGTCGACGGCCATCGAGCGAGTCAATTCGAGCGCCTTGTGATGCGCCTCCGGCGCCAGCGTCACGATGAGGTCGAAGTAGTCGTCCTCGAGTTCATCCAGCGTGTGGGGCTGGTGGCGGCCGAGGCTCAAGCCCACCTCGGCCATGACCACGTCGACAAACGGATCGCGTTCGCCATGCCGGACGCCGGCCGAGGCAACATACGTTCCCGCTGGCAGCGCCGCCTTGGCGAGCGCTTCGGCCATCGGCGAGCGGATGGCATTCATGCCGCACATGAAGAGGACCGAGCGGGGCGCTTTCAACTGCGGTGCCTCGGTTGCCGTCATGCCGGTTCGCGCCTCTACCCGCGCCAATAGAGCACGCAGACGAGCGTGAACAGCCGGCGGGCCGTATCGAAATCCAGCCGGATCTTGCCGGACAGGCGATCCATCAGGGTCTGCGAGCCCTCGTTGTGAATGCCGCGGCGCCCCATGTCGATCGCCTCGATCTGGCTCGGTGTCGCCGAGCGGATCGCCTCGTAGTAGCTCTCGCAGATCATGAAGTAGTCCTTCACGATCCGGCGAAACGGCGTCAGCGACAGGATGTGGGTGGCGACATCGCCGCCCTTTTCGGTCGAGATCGAAAAGACCAGCTTCGCATCGACGAGCGAGAGATTGAGCTTGTAGGGGCCACAGGGATGGCCGACCGGTTCGAACAGGTTTTCTTCGAGCAGGTCGAAGATAGCAACCGCGCGCTCATGCTCCACGTCGGGCGTCGAGCGGCCGATGGTCTCGTCCAGAACGACATCGCAGAGGCGCAGATTGCGGTCCGCCTTCATCCAGCATCCCCGAGATTGAGGCGAATGGCGACGGAACGCGCATGAGCCTCCAGCCCCTCAGACTTTGCCAGCACGATCGCCGCCGGTCCGAGGATTCGCAACTGCTCCGGATCGAGCCGAAGGATCGACGTGCGCTTCATATAATCAAGCACGCCGAGGCCGGACGAGAAGCGCGCCGAGCGCGCAGTCGGCAGAACGTGGTTGGAGCCGCCGACATAATCGCCGATGACTTCGGGCGTATGGCGCCCGACGAAGATCGCGCCGGCATTGCGGATCTTCTCGACCATCGGCTCGGGATTGGCGAGCGCCAGTTCAAGATGTTCCGCTGCAATACGGTTGGCGAGCGGCACGGCCTTTTCGAGATCGGGCACGAGAATGACGGCGCCGAAATCGCGCCAGCTCGCCGAGGCCGTTTCGGCCCGCGGCAGCGTCTTCAATTGCCGCTCGACCGCATCCTCGACCGCCTGCCCGAAGGCCGGATCGTCGGTGATCAGGATCGACTGAGCGCCGACGTCGTGCTCGGCCTGGGCCAGGAGATCGGCGGCGATCCAGTCCGGATCGTTGTGCTTGTCGGCGATGACAAGCACTTCCGATGGACCGGCGATCATGTCGATGCCGACGGTGCCGAAGACCTGGCGCTTGGCGGCGGCAACATAGGCATTGCCCGGGCCGACGATCTTGGCGACGGGGGCGATCGTCTCGGTGCCATAGGCAAGCGCCGCAACGGCCTGCGCGCCGCCGACGCGGTAGATCTCCTCGACGCCCGCAAGCCTTGCTGCTGCAAGCACCGCCGGATTGATCTCACCGCCGCTTGCCGGCACCACCATAACGATGCGGGGAACGCCCGCGACTTTCGCCGGCAGCGCATTCATCAGCACCGAGCTCGGATAGCTCGCCGTGCCACCCGGCACGTAAAGGCCAACGGCATCGACCGCCGTCCAGCGCGAACCGAGCCCGACGCCCATGGCGTCCTCGTAAATATCATCCTTCGGCCGCTGGCGGGCGTGGTGCGCCTCGATGCGGGTGGCAGCGACCTTGAGCGCGCCCAGCACCTCCGGTTCGACCGCCTGGATCGCCGCATCGATCTCGGCCGCGCTGACGGCCATCGGCGTCACGGAGAAATCGACGCCATCGAAGCGCTTGGAGTATTCGGCGAGTGCCTGATCGCCCCGGGCGCGCACGTCGTCGATGATCGCCTTGACCACCGCATTGACGTCTTCGGACACCTCACGCTTGGTCGTCAGGAATGACGCGAACTTTTGTTCGAAGTCACCGTCGAGAAAATTGAGCCTGATTGCCAAAGGGGACGTCCTTGTATGCCAGTGTCGTTCGGGTCGAGTGGCTCAAGCGCCTTCGGGATGCTTGGGCTTGAAAGCGGTTTCCCACGCCCCGCCGGTATCCGCAAGCTGCGTTTCGATGCATTCGACGTCAAGCGCGATCGAGGCGTCGCCGGCAAGAACCAATTCGAGCGTGCCTTCCGGCCCCTCGCCGCGCACGGTGAACTTGAGCGTCAACAGATCAAGAACCGCTTCATCGTCGCGCCGGTCAAAGCCGACCGAGCGGACCGCATTCACCCGCTTGAACAGGAGCAGCGCGCGACGACGCTCGAAGGAGCGGCGCTTGCCGTCGGCCGCCTCCCAAACGAAGCGGTTGACGACGAGCGAAAACTGCTTGCGGCGGGCGTCATATTCCAGCCCCGATACCTTGAACACGGCATCCTGGACATGGGCGGAGACGACAGCGAGATCTTCCTCGTCGAGCGCCAGCAGCTTCAGACCATTCATACCGTCCATTCCTTTCGTTTCGCCGCACATTTTCCGTGCCACAATTGAAATGGACATAGGATGTTGCGCCTGAAACCGCAACGGTATCAGGCGCAACCGATCAAATCAGTCGCTGACGCGCTCGACATGCGCGCCGCAACGGGTGAGCTTCTCTTCCAGCCGCTCGAAGCCGCGGTCGAGGTGATAGACGCGCGAGACCATGGTTTCGCCTTCGGCTGCAAGGCCGGCGATGACGAGCGAGACAGACGCGCGAAGGTCGGTCGCCATGACAGGCGCGCCCTTCAGCCGGCTAACGCCCTCGATCTTGGCCGTCTGGCCGGAGAGCGAAATCTTGGCGCCGAGGCGGGCGAGCTCCTGCACATGCATGAAACGGTTCTCGAAGATCGTCTCGGTGATGTGTGAGGTGCCGTTCGCCCTGGTCATCAGCCCCATGAACTGCGCCTGCAGATCGGTCGGGAAGCCCGGGAAAGGATCGGTGACGATATCGACCGGCTTGATGCCGGCACCGTTGCGCACGACGCGGATACCGCTGTTGGTCTCGGTGATCTCGGCGCCGGCGCGGCGGATCGCTTCGAGCGCCGTGTCGAGCAGCGCCATGTTCGTGTCTTCGAGAATGACGTCGCCGCCGGTCATGGCAACCGCCATGGCATAGGTGCCGGTCTCGATACGGTCCGGCAGGACGCGGTGACGGGCGCCAGAGAGCGAACGCACGCCTTCAATCGTGATCGTCGGGGTGCCCTGGCCGGTGATCTTGGCGCCCATGGCATTGAGGCAGTTGGCGAGGTCGACGACTTCAGGCTCGCGCGCGGCGTTGCCGAGCACCGTGGTACCATTTGCAAGCGTCGCGGCCATCATCAGGACGTGGGTGGCGCCGACGGACACCTTCGGGAAGGTGTAGCGCGCGCCGACCAGGCCGCCTTCCGGCGCCGTCGCGTTGACGTAGCCGCCGTCGATCTCGATATTGGCGCTGAGTGCCTGAAGGCCTTCGATGAACAGATCGACCGGGCGCGTGCCGATGGCGCAACCACCGGGCAGCGATACGCGGGCCTTGCCTTCACGGGCGAGCAGCGGGCCGATCACCCAGAAGCTTGCGCGCATCTTCGACACCAGCTCGTAAGGCGCGGTCGTATCGACGATGTTGCGGCAGGTGAAATGGATGGTGCGGGCGTAGCTCTCGCCCTGGCGCTCGCGGCGACCATTGACGGAGATGTCGACGCCGTGGTTGCCGAGGATGCGGATCAGCTGCTCGACGTCGGCCAGATGCGGCACGTTTTCGAGCGTCAACGTGTCGTCGGTCAGAAGCGACGCGATCATCAGCGGCAGGGCCGCGTTCTTGGCGCCGGAAATCGGGATGACGCCGTTAAGCTTGTTGCCGCCTACAATCCTGATGCGATCCATGAGGCCTCTCGAACGGGCTTGGCCCGCCTTTCCAAATATTTTCTATGTTGTCTGAAGGCGCCTCTTTAGTGGAGACGCCGCGAAATTAGAAGTGCCTTGAACGCCGCGCGCCCATTCGGACGCGAAAGGTCGCCATATCGGTTAAGTCGCTGCCCTGGATCGACCCGACCAAGGGCATTTATGCAATTGGACGCCAGACGGCTGAGCCGCCGGCAAACGGGAAGGAGCCGGCGAACGCCGCCCCTGCCCCGTACTAATCTTGGGATTCGTCCGTTTTTGCGGCAGGAAGGCCGCTGACCTCATCGGCTGCACCGGAACGGCGCGCCCGCGCCTGCTGCTTGCGGCGCTGAAGATTGTCGCGCAAGTTCCTGGCAAGACGCGCCTTTTTCAGGTCCGACTCGGTCGTATCCTTCTTCTTCTCCCGGCGCACCTTGCCCTCGGTCCGCTGCTCTTCCGGCACGGGCTCGGTTTTCTTGCCGTCGCTGTCGTTTGTTTGCATAGTCCTGCATTAGCGCAAAACCAGGGTCTTCGGAAGCACCGGCGAACTTTCTCACAGGTCTTCACGAAAAACTTCGAAATGCGACTTGCACTCCCCGCTCAGCTATGGCAATAGCCCCCTCGCTTGATGCGGCTTGTCAACGAACCGGCCGCCAGATGCTGCTATAGCTCAGGGGTAGAGCACTCCCTTGGTAAGGGAGAGGCCGAGAGTTCAAATCTCTCTAGCAGCACCAGTTTTCCTCATGCGAAATCAATCAGATATCTCCGTTGGGACGCCGCGACTATCCTGGCTTGTCCTGCGTAAACGGCGACACCTGCACTGCCGTTCTGTTCGGGCAACCATCCAAGGCGTCCGCAAAAGTCCGACCTCCCGCTCCCGAATTTTCCTTCGGGAGCAATTATCGTGTTCGGCCAATTGCGATATCCTTCGATTCGGGCGCGCCCACGCCTCCCCCCTCCGCTCGGGAAAGTAGATTTCATACGGGGCACTCTCGCCATCGAACCGACTGTTCGAGCACCAAGCATCGGGAACGTATTCCCCGATGCCGCGTTACCGTTTCAAAGGCAGTAACGCGGAGGCTTGCATATGAAAGGTATCGTTCTCTGGCTCATGGGCGTGCCGCTCATCGTCATCATCCTTCTCTATATGTTCGTGTTCTAGAGAGGTGAAATGCAACGGCAGGTTGGCGCCTTAACGCAACCTTAAGATTCCACTGCCAGATTTGACATTGCGATGATGGACAGTCGCAACATCTTTGATCCCCTTTTGAAACCGGCTTCTGCCGGTTTCTTTTTTTGAAGTGCTGGAAAGCCGCTCCAGGCTTTTCCTGGAGTAGCTTTGACGGCTAAACCTTGACCGCCTGCTCGACGAAATCCTGTGAGCCGAAGAACTTGAGGTAGCGCTCGACCTCCGCCGGATCGCCGGTCGCCTTGCGTGGATTATCGGAGAGTTTCACCGCCGGGCGGCCATCGGCTTCGCTGACCTTGCAGACGATCGAGATCGGGTTGAGGCCGCTGATTTCCGTCGGGGCGCAATCGGCAAAATCGTTGGTAAGGTTGGTGCCCCAGCCGAAGCTCATGCGCACGCGTCCCTCGAAATGGCGATAGGTCTCGATGATCGTGTCGACGTCGAGGCCATCGGAGAAGATCAGCAGCTTCTCCCGCGGGTCCTTGCCCATCTTCTTCCACCAAGCGAGGATCTTCTCGCCACCTTCGATCGGCGGCGCACTATCCGGCCGGAAGCCCGTCCAGTCCGCGACCCATTTGGGTGCATCGCGAAGGAACGCCGCTGTTCCAAACGCATCCGGCAGCACGATCAACAGGTTGCCGCCATAGAGCTGGTTCCAGTCCTGCAACACCTTGTAGGGGGCGGCGGCCAGTTCCTTGTCGTTGCGGGCAAGCGCCGCGGCCACCATCGGAAGCTCATGCGCGTTGGTGCCGAGCGCTTCCAGATCCGTATCCATGGCAAGCAGCACGTTGCTGGAGCCCGAGAAGGAACTTCCGATCCCTTCCTTCAGCGCCTCCACGCACCAGCGTTGCCAGAGGAAGCTGTGTCGGCGCCGCGTACCGAAATCCGAAATCCTGAGGTTCGGATACTGCCGCAGGCGCTCGACCTTGGACCACATCTTTGCCTTGGCGCGAGCATAGAGCACGTCGAGGGTAAAGGGGCCGAGGCCCTTCATCGCCGAGCGTGAACGCAACTCATTGATGATCGCGAGCGCCGGGATTTCCCACATGGTGGTTTCCGCCCAGCGGCCACGGAAGGTCAATTCGAACTGACCGCCGCTGCGTTTCAACTCATAGTCCGGCAGGCGGAACTTGGCGAGCCAGGCAAGAAATTCCGGCGAGAAGATCTGCTTGCGACCGTAGAACGTGTTACCGGCGAGCCAGATCATCTCCTTCTTGGAGAAGCGCAGCTCGCGCGCATGATCAAGCTGATCGCGCAGTTCCTGCTCGTCGATCTCGTCGGCAAGCCGCACCGTCTTCGTGCGGTTGATCAGCGAGAAGGTCGCATCGACATCCGGATAGAGCTGCCAGATCATCTGCAGCATCAAAAGCTTGTAGAAATCCGTGTCCAGCAGGCTGCGCACGATCGGGTCGAGCTTCCAGGCATGGTTATAGACACGCCTGGCGATATCGGTCTTCGTCATTGGTGAAATCTCTCCTTCCTCAGCGCGAGGGTCTCGAACTAGTTCAGCTCGACACCGGCATCGCGCATGCGCGTGACCATTGCCTGAAGCGAACCGTTGAGGTCGATGCCCCGACAGGCCTCGAGAATGACGGATGTCGAAAATCCCTGTGTAACCGCATCAAGCGCGGAAAAGGCGACGCAGAAATCGGTCGCCAACCCACACAGCGTCACCTTCTTGATGCCGCGGTCCCTGAGATAGCCGGTGAGACCCGTCGGTGTCCGGCGATCGTTTTCGAAGAAGGCGGAATAGCTGTCGATCTCGGGCCGGAAGCCCTTGCGGATCAGGAGTTCGGCCCGCGTCCACGCGAGCGCCGGATGGAAATCGGCACCGGCTGTTCCCTGGACGCAATGATCCGGCCAGAGCGTCTGGCCGCCATAGGGCATGGCGATCATCTCGAACGGGGTCTTGCCGGGATGGCTGGAGGCAAAGCTCGAATGGCCGGCGGGATGCCAGTCCTGCGTCAGCACCACGTGCTCGAAGCGGCCAATCAAGCCGTTGATCATCGGCACGATCTCATCACCGCCTGCAACCGCAAGCGCTCCGCCCGGGCAGAAATCGTTCTGCACGTCCACGACGATCAACGCTTTATCCGCCATAGTTCATTCCTGCCTGCCAACGTCCATCGATCACCAAAATCGATTTAAGTCCAAGATCAATCACAGAATTTGAGCGGCGACAAGCCGCTTCCACGTGCTTTGAAAATCAGGAGGACAGATAAGCAAAAGGCGCCGACCCTGCGGTCGACGCCCCCGAGAAAAGCTGTTTAACGTGATTAGTTGCCGTTGAGATTGTCGGCGATCGAGAAACCGGAATTGGCGATGCCGACCGGCTGGGCGATGAAGTTGAGGAACTTCGAGAAGTCGACCGAGGGGTGGCGCGAAGCATAGATGACGTCGCGGTTCTTGATCGGGAAGGTCTGGCCGACGATCAGGCTATCCGGCTTGCTCATGTCGAAGCGGTAGACGATCGGGTAGCGACCCGTGCTGTCGGTCTTCATGCCCTTGCGCAGCATCTCGTTGAAACGCTGCTGGCCAAGCAGGCTCATGACGACATCAGGCTCTTCGTAACGGAAGATGAAATAGCCCTTCATGTCGAGCGTGTAGTCCGAGCCGCCGCCGGCAAGGCCCATGGCTTCGAGCAGGTTCAGGTCATTGGCGCCGAATTCGACACGCTGGTTGGCCTTGACTGCGCCGAGGATCGTGAAGCGGCGCGGGTCGCGCGATACGAAGATCTGGTCACCCGGCTTGACGTGGATGTTTTCCGACGGATTTTCGATAATCGACTTCAGGAGGACCGTTCCGGTCTTCTTGCCGCGCACCAGCGTGACATAGGTCTCGTAGGGCTGCGCAACGGGGCCACCCGCCTTGGCGATGACCTCATTGATCGTCTCGTCGACGAGGCTGAGCGGCACGACCGACGACTTGCCGACTGCACCGGAAACCGTGACGTTGCGCGAGGCGGTGCTCATGCTGGTGACGATGACATCAGGCTCGACCGCCTTCTGCTTCAGCGCCTCCAGGATCTCCTGGCGCGCCTGCTCCAGCGTCAGGCCGGCAAAGTTGACCGGACCGACATAGGGGATCGCAGCCTTGCCATCAGGCTGAACGACGAGATCGATGCTCGTCTGCTTGGACTCTGCCGTCGAGAACAGCCCGTCGCTGCCGGCTTCGAAGATTGAGACCTTGAGCTGGTCGCCGACGCCGATCACGACTCGGCCGACGCCGCCGCCAATGCCGAAACGGCGGTTGAGCGTCGACGAGACATAGTCGGAAACGAGGCGCGCGGAGCGGCCATCCACATCGACAATATCAAAAACGGTGGCATTTTGCCGGCCGATCTCGGCGCCGGATTGACCGGCATCCTTGACGATCGCCCCAGCCAGCGGCCCCTCGCCCGGAACGGCCTGGCATCCCACGAGGGCGGTACAAAGCAGAAGGGCACTGACTCGTTTCAACTACGACACTCCAAATTCGACACAGCCATGATTTTACTCACAGTTCCGTGCCGCATTATCTCCCGACCGGGAATTCGCCGGTCTCTGAAAAGCACAATCGCCGTCCCACAACAAGTCATCCGAAGACCAAGACGGGCAAAATATTTGGAGCCGCGTCTTTCTGGTCATACCTTCTCTACCTTGAGTGTGGTTTATCGCCCTATCCGCCTTGGATTGGCGTTGACAGCGTGTATATCTTCAGTCTTTGGGGTTGAAAGCTAGGGACTTTAAGTTAAAAGCTGACTAATGAGGCGGAACGAATATAGCTGGGGATAGCCTGGCAGCATGACGATTGGCGATTGCATTTCGGCCTCCGACGCGCAATCGCAGATGCAACTTTAGCGGCAGTTTAGAGCGTTCGATCATACATGGCTGTTGAGATAATTGGGCGAGCATGCCTCGCCCCTGGAGCAGAATCGCCTTCGGCGTTGTTCAAACTTCTTCGTCAGGGCAAGTGCACCGTCACCAGCATTCCGTCGGATCGCTGGGACGTCGCGCGTTTTTGGCACCCCGTCATGGGCACGCAGGGCAAGACCTATTCCTTTGCCGCCGGCGTGCTGGACCAACTCTATGATTTCGATCCCGCCGTCTTCGGCATGTCGCAGCGCGAAGCCATGTACATGGATCCGCAGCAGCGCGTGCTGTTGCAGCTCGCCTGGCGCGCACTGGAAGACGCCAATATCTCTGCAACGTCGCTGAATGGCGAGAATGTCGGCGTCTATATCGGCGCATCGAGCCTCGATCATGCCAACCTGACGGTCGAGGACCCGGCTGCCGCCGGCCCTTACTTCATGACCGGCAACACGCTGTCGATCGTTTCCAACCGTATCTCGCACATCTTTGGCCTCAGCGGTCCGAGCATGACGGTCGATACCGCCTGTTCCTCCTCGCTGGTCGCGCTCGACCAGGCGATGCGGGCTCTGACGTCGGGCGAGATCGACACCGCGATCGTCGGTGGCGTCAACATCCTTGCCCATCCCCTTCCCTTCGTCGGCTTCGCCCAGGCGCGCATGCTTTCGCCCGAGGGGCTTTGCCGCGCCTATGACAATGACGGCGCCGGTTATGTGCGCGCCGAAGGTGGCGTGGTCTTCGTCTTGCGCCGCTCGGACAGGGCGCGCCGGGAGAAGGACCGCAGCTACGCGCGCATCGTCGCGACCGGCGTGAACTCGGCCGGGCGCACCAACGGCATTTCGCTCCCCTCCCGCGAGGCGCAGGCCAATCTTCTGCGGGCGATCTATGAAGGCAACGGCATCGACGCCAACCAGGTAGCCTTTGTCGAGGGGCACGGCACCGGCACCAAGGTCGGCGATCCGGCCGAGGTCTGGTCGATCGGAACGGTCATCGGCGCCAAGCGCCGGGCACCGGTGCCGATCGGTTCGATCAAGTCGAACATCGGCCACACGGAACCCGCTTCCGGCCTCTTCGGCATGCTGAAGGCCGTGATGGCACTCGAAAACAACTACCTGCCGGCTTCGCTGCACTTCGACACGCCGAACGAACACATCGACTTCGACGGTCTCAACGTGCGCGTCACGGCGAACCCGATCGAGCTGCTGAGGGGAAAACGCGCTCGCCTTGCCGGCATCAACTCCTTCGGCTTCGGCGGCGCCAATGCGCACGTCGTCATCAGCGATCCGGAACCTGCGGCCGACGAAAGGGCGTCAAACCCATCGTCTTCCGGCCATGTCTTCCTGGCGAGCGCCCATACGGCGTCGAGCCTGGAGGCGCTTCTCAGCGACTATAAGGCGGCGTTCGCACATGCTTCCAAGGGTGAAGCACGGGCGATGATCGCCGCATCAGGTGCAAACCGCACCCATATGCGCCATCGCTTTGCCGCTCGCAGCGATCAGCCGGAAGATATCGTCCGCGCGATCGCCAGCCACCTGGAAAAGCCGGGCTCCGGCATCGGTGAAGTCGGCGAAGCCGTCGTCCGCGACGCCAAGGTCGCCTTCGTCTTCTCCGGCAACGGCTCACAATGGGCCGGCATGGGCGTCGAAGCGTTCCGCGAGAACCTGCATTTCCGTCAGTGCTTCACCTCGGTCAGCGCGCTGTTCAAGTTCCACTCCGACATCGCATTGACCGATCTTCTCACCGATCCTGATCTCGACAAGAAGCTTGGCGATACGAAGATCGCCCAGCCATTGCTCTTCGCGGTGCAGGCCGCCCTCTCCGACTCGCTGGTTGCCATGGGCATCAAGCCGGTCGCAGTCTTCGGCCACTCCGTCGGTGAAATCGCCGCCGCCTACGCCGCCGGTGCGCTCTCACTGGTCGACGCCGTTTCGATCGTGGCGAAGCGCTCGCTGCATCAGGACCTGCTTGCCGGCCACGGCACGATGGCGGCCGTCATGCTCGGAGAAGACGCCGCACGGGCCTTTGCCGAGGCGCGCGGTCTCGACAACCTCTGCGTCGCAGCGGTCAACGCCCACAATTCCGTGACGATCTCCGGACCGGCCGACCAGATCTCGGCCTTCCGCGACGCTGCGCGCAAGGCGAAGATCCCGGTCCAGATTCTCGACATCAACTATCCCTTCCACCACCCGATCATCGATCGGGCGAAGGACGCCTTCCTCTCCGACATTCCGGATATCGCACCGCGCCGCACCGAGCTCGCCTATCTGTCGACGGTCACAGGTGCCGCGCTCGATGGCACGCAACTCGATCCGGACTACTGGTGGAAGAACGTGCGCGAGCCGGTCCGCTTCCAGGCGGCCGCCGAGGCCGCGATCGAGATGGGTTGCCGCCTGTTCATTGAAATTTCGCCGCGTCCGATCCTGTCGTCCTATGTCAAGGAGACGATCAAGCAGGCCGCAGCCCCGGGCATGGTCGTACCGACCCTGCTCCGGGATGTCGGCGAAACCGGCCAGGACCCGATTTCGGCAGCGATGGCGCGTGCCGTCGCGCACGGCGCGGTGGTCGACACGACCCGCGTCTTCGGCAAGCGCAACGCTTCGATCGCCCTTCCCAGCCTGCCGTTCGAGCCCGTCGAGCTGCGCCCCGCGGCAACGACCGACGCTACCGACCTCTTCGGCCGGACCGCCAAGCCCTACCGCCTGATCGGCTGGCGCAGCGACCCGAACAGCGGCAGCTGGAAGAATCATGTCGACGCCCATCTCTTCCCCGACCTCGCCGAACACGTCGTGGACGGCAAGGCGATCCTGCCGGGCAGCGGCTTCATCGAAATCGCTGTCGCCGCTGCACAGCAGTTCTACGGCAGCGACGAAGTTGAGATCACCAATCTGGAGATCGTTCGCCCGCTGGAACTCAGCGATACGAAGATCATGGAGCTGTCGACGGTGCTTTCGCCGGAGACCGGCGACATCGAGATCCGCTCGCGCGAACGGCTGTCGGAAGACGATTGGGCCGTGCATGCGGTTGCCCGCTGCCGCAAGCCATTGCCGGCCGAGGAGCGCGCCTATCCGTCGCTTGCCGGCTTGGCGAAGACCGCAACGGTTGCGCCTGGCCGTGCCTATGAGACGGCGAAACAGTTCGGTCTCGACTACGGCCCGCGCTTCCAGCTGCTGGCCAAGGCCGTCGCCTATGGCGACCGGCTGGTCGATGTCGAGCTGAAGACGCCTGATGCTGCTGGCCATCCGCTCGTCACCTACGCCTTGAACCCGATCTCTGTCGACGCAACCTTCCACGGACTTGTCGCCCTCTTCGATCGTTTCACCGGCGACAAGAGCGGTGCCCCCTATATCCCCGTGCGCTTCGGTTCGGTGCGGGTCGTCAACGGCAGCCAGCCAATCGCGCGCGCAATGATCGAGATCGAGCGCGTCAGCCCCAATTCGATCAAGGCGAAGTTCCATTTCTTCGACAAGTCGGGCGCACCGATCGCGCACTTCGAGGATTGCCGCTTCCGCCGTACCTATCTGCGCAAGCACAAGACGCTCGACGCGCTGTCCTTCCACTACGAGGCCGTGCAATCGGAAGCGACGCTGCCGGGTCTGCAGCGTCAGGCGCCGGCGCCGATCAAGATCGCCATGCCCGCCGCCAGCGAAGCCGGCGTCGACAACACGACGTTGCTCTTCAACGCAGCCATCTATCGCGCCTGCCAGGAGATTGCGCTCAAACTCGCCAAGGGTCGATCGACCATTCAGGGCAACAACCTGCCCGGCGATTTTGCCTTCCAATGTTTCCTGACGAGCTGCCTCTACGTCCTGGAAGACGCCGGTCTCTGCGAGCACAAGGACGGCGTCTGGACGATTGCTCAGGACTTCAACCTGCCGAGCGTCCCGGAGATCCTGCGCGAACTCTATGGCGAGCGGTCCGACCGCGCCGTCGAAGCCGTCTTGATCAACAATGCCTATGCGGAGGCCCTTGCGCGCCTTGACGCGCTCCAGGCCGGCGACGAAACGGCTCATGGCACCACCTTCATCAGCGATGCCACGCTTGATCATCAAGCCGTCCACTCCGGGGCAAGCCGGGAGCGGATGGCGTTCGTCCTCGAGGCGCTCGAAAAGATCCTGACTTCGGCATCTTCCGGCGCGCGCCTGCGCATCGTCGAACTCGGCAGCGTTTCGTCGGCCTTTACCCGCCGACTGGCGACGCTTGCCGAAAAGCACGGCGCAAGCCTCACCGTATTCGAAGCGCGCGACAACGCCCAGCGTGGGCTTGAATTGGCCTTCGAGAACGACGCCCATGTGCGCATTCTCAAAAAGGGTGAGCTTGCAACGCTCACGTCCTTCGACCTCGCAGTCAGCGCCTCTGACGGGCTTTACAGCCTGATCGAGGACGACGTGGCGGTCCGCACCGCGCTTCGCTCGACGCTTCGCGATACCGGCGGGTTGATAGCCGCCGTCAGCGCGCCATCGCTCTTCAACGATTTTGCCCTCGGACTTTCCGAGGGGTGGTTCGCCCGCAGCCAGACCGCGGAGTTCCCGATCGGCAATCTTGCGGCGGTCCCGCACTGGCAGAAATGTTTCGGTGATCTCGACCTGCGCGACGTCAATATTGCAGACCGCGAATGCGCGAGCGGCAATGTCATCCTGCTCGAAGCGCGCGGCGCCGCCGCGGCTGCCGTAAGTGCCGAAGCACCGGCTACCGGCCCCTATCTGCTGCTGCAGATCGCGGGCGGCAAGGGCAACAAGCCTTCGGCATCGGCTATTCCGGTCAATCTCAGCGGCGATATCGCAGCCGACAAAGCAGCGCTTCTCAGCGGTTTCGAGGCCCTTGGCGAACAGCCGCTGCGGGCAATCTTCCTCGCGTCGCCGACAGCTGCATCCCGAACAGACGATTCCGCTTCGCTGCAGACCCAAATCCTTGCTCTCGGCGCCTTCGCCGAAGCCTTGCGTCAGCATATCGGCGGAGCCGAGCCCGCTGGCGAAAATCGTCCGCGTCTCGTGCTCGTCGCGCCAGGCGGAGCCCCGATCGCGAGCCGGACAACGGGCGCAACGGTTCCAAGCGACGGCGTCAATGCCGGTCTCTGGGCCTTCGCCCGCGTGCTTCAGAACGAATATGAGTTCCTCGAAGTGCACTCGCTCGATATCGACGGTTCGCCGACCACGATCGAGCAGATCGCGGCAGCATCTCCGCTGCTCGGCAGCGCCAACGCCAACCGCGAGTGGCTGCTGGAGGGACAAGACGCGGCGCTTTCCGAAATCCGTGCTGTGCCCGGCCCGGTCGACAACGCCCATGCGGCGATCGACACCTTCAAGGCCGCAACGATCCGCCAGCGCGTCAGCTCGCAGGTGGGCAGCATCGTCTGGGAAGAGAGCGACATTCCCGCCGCAGGTCCGGGTGAAGTCGTCGTCGCGGTTGCCGCGACAGGCCTCAACTTCCGCGACGTGATGTGGGCGATGGGCCTGCTGCCCGAAGAAGCGCTCGAAGATGGTTTCGCAGGCGCGACGATCGGCATGGAACTCTCCGGCCACGTGGTTGCCGTTGGCGAAGGCGTCGACGATCTCGTGGTCGGTGATGCCGTCATGGCAATCGCCTCATCCGCCTTCTCGACCCACGCCGTCGTCTCACGCGCCGGCGTCGCCAGGTTGCCGCAGACTGTCAGCCCGGTTGCCGCGGCAACGGTGCCTGTCGCCTTCCTGACCGCCTATTACGCCATGGTGGAACTCGGCCGCATCCAGCCGGACGAAACGATCCTCATCCACGGCGCTGCCGGCGGCGTCGGCCTTGCCGCGCTGCAGGTCGCGAAACTGAAGGGTGCCAAGGTCATCGCCACGGCAGGCACGCGCGAGAAGCGCCGCTTCCTGTCGATGCTGGGTGCCGATCACGTCTTCGATTCCCGTTCGCTCGGTTTCGTCAACGACGTTCGCGCCGTAACGGACGGAGAGGGTGTCGATCTCGTTCTGAATTCGCTCTTTGCCGAAGCCATGGAACAGAGCCTGGCACTCGTGAAGCCCTTCGGTCGCTTCCTCGAGCTCGGCAAACGCGACTACTATGCCGACAGCAAGATTGGTCTCCGGCCCTTCCGCCGCAATGTCAGCTATTTCGGCATCGACGCCGACCAGCTGCTGGTCAACCAGCCGAAGCTTACCAAGCGGATCTTCACCGAGATCGGCGCGCTGTTCGAAGACGGCAAGCTCACGCCGCTTCCCTACCGTGCCTTCGACTTCGACGAGATCGGCAACGCGTTCCGGCTGATGCAGAATGCGGGCCATATCGGCAAGATCGTCGTGTTGCCTCCGGTCACCGGCAAGCATCGCGTCGCCAAGCGCCCGCATGGCGGCATGAAGGTCGATCCGAACGGCATGCATCTCGTCGTCGGCGGCATCGGCGGATTCGGTCTGGCTGCTGCCAACTGGCTCGTCGAAAAAGGCGCGACGAAGATTGCGCTCTGCTCGCGCCGCGGTCAGGCGGATGCCGAAACGACGGCGATGATCGAGGCCTGGGCGAAGGCCGGCGTGTCGGCAACGGTACACGCCTGTGACGTCACCGACCCGACGGCGACCGAGCGTCTCCTCAAGGAGTTGCGTGCGATTGCACCGCTCCGCTCGATCGTCCACGCCGCCATGGTGCTCGACGACGCGCTGATCAGCAATCTCAATCGCGAGCGCAACCGCCCGGTCATCGACACCAAGGCCAAGGGTGCCGCCGTTCTCGATCAGCTGACCAACGACGACAAGCTCGACAACTTCATCCTGTTCTCGTCGGCGACAACGCTTGTCGGCAATCCGGGACAGGCGAACTACGTCGCCGCCAACGGCTACCTCGAAGGTCTCGCCCGCGCCCGTCGCGCCCGTGGTCTTGCGGGTCTTGCCGTCGGCTTCGGCGCGATCGCCGACAAGGGATATCTGGTCCAGAACACCGATGTGAACGATCTGCTCGCCAAGCGTATCGGCAAGACGGCACTGAAGGCACAGACGGCGCTCGACATGGTCGAGAGCCACCTGGCCTTCGATCCGGGCACCGTCGATGCGGCCACGGTGATGATCTCGGAGATCGACTGGTCGGCTGCGCGTAACCTGCCGGTTGCCAAAAACGCCCTCTTCGAAGTCATCCTGCGCAGCGCCGACCAGCACGCCACCGGCGGCGAAGGCGCCCAGATGGACCTCGTCGCAATGATCGAGGGCAAGTCGCCGCAGGAGGCCGAGGACATCCTCTTCGACCTCGTCGCCGGCGAGATCGCCGCGATCCTGCGCGTATCGAAGGATACGGTCACACGCAGCAAGGTGCTGAAGGAAATCGGCCTCGACAGCCTGATGGCGGTCGAACTCGGCATGAGCTTCCAGCAGAATACCGGTTTCGACATGCCGCTCAGTGGGGTCGCGGACAACACGACGGTTGGCGATGTCGCCCGCAAGCTCTATGAGAAGGTCAGCAAGCGCGACCAGAGCGACGATGCCGAGCCCGCCGACGACAAGATCGTCAACGAACTCGCACAGCGGCACGTCGGCACGGCGAAGGAAAAAGCACAGAGCCAATGAGCACGAACGGAAACGGTCCAGGCGCATCCAAGATGACCAGCAGCCTCAAGGAGAACCTGCTGGACCGGATGCGGAACACGCATCAATCCTCCGAGCGCAACCGGATGGCGCGCTCGGAGCGGGAGATGCCGCCGCCGGCGCGCCGGCAGCAGGCCCGTTTCGAAGATCTGCCGGAATACAAGCAGGTGATGACCCAGAAGTTCGCGAGCGAGCAACTCGGCATCGCCAATCCGTTCTATCGCGCGCACCAGACCGCGGCCGGGGCGACCACCGTCATCGACGGCCGCAAGCTGATCAACTTCGCCTCCTACGACTACCTCGGCCTCAACCGCCATGCGGAGGTGCTGGCCAAGGCGCGGGATACGATCGGCACCTTTGGCATCTCAGCCTCGGCGAGCCGCCTCGTCGCCGGAGAGCGGCCGGTGCATATGGCGCTCGAAGAGAAGATCGCGGGTTTCTACGGCGTCGATGCCGCCGTCTGTTTCGTCAGCGGTTACCTGACCAACGTCGCTGCCATCAGCTGCCTGATGGGCCCGAAGGACCTCGTCGTCCATGACGAGTTCATCCACAACAGCGCGCTTGCCGGCATCAAGCTCTCGGGCGCGACCCGGCGGCTGTTCAAACACAATGACGTCGCCGATCTCGAACACGTGCTGCGCACCGTCGCGGGCGACTATCGCCGCATCATGGTCATCGTCGAGGGCATCTACTCGATGGACGGTGACGTCGCCGACCTACCGGCTCTTCTGAAGCTCCGGGCCGAATACGGCTTCTGGCTGATGGTCGACGAGGCGCACTCGCTCGGCGTCCTCGGCAAGACCGGCCGGGGGCTTGCCGAGCATTTCGGCGTCGATCCGCATGAGATCGACGTCTGGATGGGCACGCTGTCGAAGACCACCTCGAGCTGTGGCGGTTACATCGCCGGTAGCGAAGCACTGGTCGAGGTGCTCAAGGCATCCGCCGGCGGCTTCGTCTACAGCGTCGGCCTTGCGCCGGTGCTGGCCGCATCCGCCACCGCGAGCCTCGACGTGCTGGAACGCGAACCGGCGCGGACGGCGGCATTGCGCCGCAACGGTGCCCTGTTCCTGAAGCTTGCCAAGGAAGCCGGCCTCGACACGGGTCTCAGCAGCGGCTTTTCCGTCGTTCCTGTTATCGTCGGCGATTCCCTGCGTGCCGTTCAGCTTTCGAACGATCTGCTTGCCGAAGGGGTCAATGCACTGCCGATCATCCATCCGGCGGTGCCCGAGGGTCTAGCGCGCCTGCGCTTCTTCATCACCAGCGATCATACGGAAGAGCAGATCCGCCGGACGGTAACATTGACGGCGGAACGGCTGACGGACCTCACCGAGCGAAACTTCGGACTGGGCGGCATTGACATCGATCAGATGATGAAAGCGCTCTCGGCGCGCTGACCCGAGATCACTGCGTCGTTTTCGCGCAATTGTGGACGCAAAACCGCTTCGCACTTTTCCTGGAATTGCTCTTGAGCGGGATATCAGCATGACGCATGTGATCATCACCGGTGGCTCGAGCGGTATCGGATTTGCAGTTGCATCCATCTACGCGGCTCGTGGCGCCCGCGTCTCGCTGATCGCGCGCTCTCGAGACCTTTTGGAACGGGCGCAAGCAGACCTGGCCCGCTCAAGCGGGAGCAGCGCCGACAACATCAGGATCGAGGCTGCCGATGTTGCTGCGGAAAGCGATGTCGAGGCGGCGATCCTACGGTGCGAACAAGCCTTCGGTCCTTGCGACATCCTGGTGACATCGGCAGGTATCGTCGAGCCCGGCCGTTTCGAGGAACTCGACAGCGCTTCATTCCGACGCCAGATGGAAACCAACTTCTCCGGCACGGTGCACGCGGTCCGTGCTGTCTATGACGGCATGAAGCGGCGTGGCCATGGCCGGATCATGATGATCTCCTCCGGCGCCGGCCTCATCGGCATCTACGGCTATTCCGCCTATTGCGCGTCGAAGTTCGCGCTGCACGGCTTCGCCCAGGCGCTGCGCTCGGAAGCCTGCGCCCACGGCGTCAGCGTCTCCGTGTGTTTTCCGCCGGATACGGAGACACCCCAGTTTCAGCGCGAACTCGCAAGCCGTCCTCCGGAAGCGGCCAAAATCATGGGCACGGTCCGTCCCTGGCCTGCCGACGCCGTGGCGAAGACAATCGCCAAGGGCATCGACCGCGGGCGGTTCGAAATCTACTTCGGCACCACGCTCTTTCTCCTCGGCCGCTTCGCGCCGGCCATTCGTCCCTTGCTCAACTGGTGGTTCGACAGGGTGATTGCGCGCGGCGGCAACACCGCGACGCATAATAGTGGAGTGTCGGAGCGCCGGACCTGACGGCGCTTGTACGTCCAAGCGATAAGATCTAAGTGTCGGGCGGACGCTGTGCCGCATCAAGCGGCGTCGGCCGGCATGAAGACATGAAGGTTTCCGCTTGGCGTTGCTTCCCTTTCAGCTGCACGACTACCCAAGAACACTGACGCTCTGTTGTTACGTGCTCTCCTGTGCGGTGATCTTCTTTACCGATCGCTTTGCCCTGCCGAAGCGGGAGCGGCGCGCCCATCCCTCGCCCTTCGGGCGGACGCAGGATGTCGTCGATGCGGTTGCCCGCCTGCCGGTCATCGCGCTGGTCTTTGCAGGATTCTTCGCCGGCTCCTGGCGGCCGCTGTATGCCGCAGCCGGCACGATGAGCTTCTTCATCATCTTCACCGGCATTTCCCGCGCCAAGTTCAAGTTCATCCGCGAGCCGCTGATCTTTTCGGATATCGCGCTCGTCGTCGACGTCTTCAAGTACAAGACGATTTTCTATGCGAGTTCTTTAAACGTCGTCTTCTGGACCGTCGCCTTCCTCTATGTCTTCGGCGTGTCCGGCCTTTACATGTATTTCGAGCCGGCCATCCTGCCCGATCGCGGCAAGGCGTTCTGGATCCTGTTGATGCTCGGGATCGCCTACGGACCCTGGCTTCTGCTCTTCTACGGCCCGGTGAACCGCCCGACGGCGGCGCTGGTGCAAAGGCTGCTGAAAACACTCGACGTCAAGGTGAACACGGTGCGCTTCGGCACCTTCGGCTCGGTCGTGTTCCGCTTCATCGTCTGGCTCGGCGTGCGGCGTGAAAAGATCGTCGCGGAACTCTCCGAGATCGTCCGGGCCGCCGTGCATGATCTGATCGGCGACGACGGCTCGCCGCTGATCGTCGTCTGGCAATCGGAATCCTTCATCGACATGCGGCACTTCGGCGTCGATACGCTTGACATGCCGACCTTGGATCGGCTGCGGCGCGAGGCGGTGCAATGGGGTCGCCTCAGCAGCGTCTTCGAAGGCGGCTATACGCTGCGCACGGAATTCGCGGTCATCAGCGGCCTGGTGCCTGACGACATCCACGTCGACGCCAGCTACCCCTATCTCAGGGCCTCGCACTATGCCGACGTGGTCTGGCCGGGAAAGATGAAGCGCGCCGGCTGGAACACGCATTTCATCCATCCCTATGACCGCACCTTCTTTCTCCGGCACAAGGCGATGCCGCAACTCGGCTTTTCCAAGCTGACCATGCTCGACGGCTTCGACCATCGCCCCGAAAGAGACGGCCCCTACGTCTCCGACGAGAAGCTTGCGGCAAAAGTGATCGACGCATGCGAGAAGCTGCCGGAGGATGAAAACGGCTTCATCTTCGTTGCCTCCATGGCCAATCACGGCCCGTGGGAGCCGGGTCGCGTCGGTGATCTTACCAATCCCGTCGATATCTATCTGGCCATTCTCGAACAATCCGATGCGGCGCTGAACACGCTGAGCGAGCGGCTCGACAAGCTGGACCGCCCGGTCTGGCTCGTCTTCTACGGCGACCATGCGCCGCTGCTCAAATCCTTTGCCGATCCCTTCCCGGACCCGCGAACCGACTACCTGATCGTACCGCTTGCCAAGGCCAAGTCGTCTTCCCACAAGCCGGTGGAACCGAGTAGTGTCGAAGCCTGGAACTTGCTCGAGGCCCTGCTCAACCACGCCAACCTCAGAAAGGATACGCTGCGGTAGCGGCGCTCGACGGATGGAGAACGCTTCGATGACATCGACCGGGGCGGTCGATCGGCCAAGGCGACGGGTGTTCCTGTTCCTGCAAGGTCCTTCGTCGCCGATCTTCCGCAAGATCGCCGATCGGCTCGAAGCCATTGGCCACACCTGCCTGAGGATCAACCTCAATGTCGGCGACCAGATCATCTGGGGCCGCAAGGGTGCCTATAATTATCGCGGCACGGCGGCCGATTGGCCAGCCTATCTCGAGGCCTTCATCGCGCGCCATGGCATCACCGACATGCTGCTGCTCGGCGAGGAACGCGCCTACCACCAGGAAGCCACCACGGTCGCGCGGCGCAAGGGTGTCGCAGTCGCCATCGTCGAGATGGGGTATCTTCGGCCGGACTGGCTGACGCTCGAGCGCAACGGCATGTCCTC
Source organism: Ensifer sp. Root278 (assembly GCF_001429285.1). Classification (GTDB taxonomy): domain Bacteria; phylum Pseudomonadota; class Alphaproteobacteria; order Rhizobiales; family Rhizobiaceae; genus Ensifer. The sequence continues at coordinate 537,176 of NZ_LMJJ01000001.1, read as the reverse complement.
GAATTCGCATTTTCCGTCCGATCCGGCGCAGATCCTTGCGGCAGCAGCGGGCGTCCCGGAACCGGACTGGCGCAAGCACTATAGCCAGACGTTCCTCGCCGATGCGAGCTATGACCTGCTCTACAATCTGCCGAACGTCTTTCTCTGGTTCCTCTTCCCACACTATCAGCGCCACGCGATCTTTCATCCACTCGCCGAATATGCGGGCTGGGTCCGCCGGCTCCTGTCCGAAAAGCGGCGCAACGCGGAGGCCGAGGCGACCATTGCCAAACTGCTTTCTGCGGATGCGCCCTATTTCGTCTACCCGCTGCAGCTCGAAACCGATTTCCAGCTCAGGGCCCACTCACCCTTCCATAGCCAGAGGCAAGCGATTGCCGAAGTGCTGGCTTCCTTCGCCACCTTTGCCGCACGCGATGCACGCCTGGTCTTCAAGGTGCATCCGCTCGACAACGATCTGATCCCCTGGCGCAGGATCATCGAAGAACGAGCGGCAGCGTTCGACCTTCGCGGGCGCGTCTTCTATCTCGATGGAGGCAACCTCGATACGCTTGGGGAGGCAAGCGCAGGCATGGTCACGGTCAACTCGACGGCCGGTCTGCATGCCTTGAAGCAGGGGCGACCGGTGAAGGTGCTCGGCACGGCCTTGTTCGACATCGCCGGACTGACCGACCAGCAGCCGCTCGACGATTTCTGGCGTGCGCCGCAGGCGCCAGATCCGGATCTGGCGAACGCAATGTTCCGCCTGCTCGCCGCCTCGATCCAGGTACGCGGAAATCTTTATTCGCGCGCCGGAAGCGATGCCGGCGCCGAGGCGATCGCCACGCGGCTGAACGAGAACAGCCTCAACCAGCCAGGCGCCTTCGTGGACCCGCCACCACGCCGCAAGCCGCAAAAGCGGCCGAGGATCGCCTCCTCCGCGTGACGACGACTGACGTAACAGCGGGTCTGTTAAGCCAGACTACCGCCGCGCCGTCGCGACGGCGAAGGCCGCCAGGAGCATCAGGCCTGCCGCTGCCAAAGGCAGCACAAAGAAGGCTGCCCGGGCATAGGCTGCACCGAACCCGATCGTGCCGACAAAGAGCGCGATATAGGTGACGCCGCTGTTCAGCCCCATGATCGCGCCGCGCTTGGCGGGGTCGAGGCCGGTGAGCCGCATGATCAGCACATTCAGCCCGAAATGGTTGGCAAGCCCCCAAAGGAAGACGACGGCCAGCATGGCAGCGTAGGAGCCGCTCGCCACAGCCATGGCAACGTAGACGCCCGCGACCGCCAGGAAGATCAGCGGCAACAACCGGGCGGCGGCGAAACGATCGATCAGGCGGTCAAGAAAAGCGGCGGCGCCGAAACCGAATCCATAGGAAACGGCGATGAGACCGTTGGCGGTGACAGGCAGGCCGAGTGCGGCATGCAGGTGCTCGCCGATATAGGCATAGACGCCGTAGAAGGCGGCCATGAAGGCGGCGCAGGCGATCAAGAGCGGTGCAACGCCGGGAACACTCAATGCCGCCAGCGGTGATGTCGCTGTACCGGTGGCGCCTTCCTGCGCCGGCGCAAACTTGACCGCAGTGCAGGCGATCAACGTGGCGGCGGCGACAATGACATAGACCGTGCGCCAACCGGCAAAATCAGCGATCGCTGCCGATAGCGGCACGCCCGCCACCATGCTGAGCGTCCAGCCGGTCAGCACCAGGCCGATCGTCTCGCTCTCGCGTCCGGTCGGCGCAATGACCGAGGCCAGCGTATAGATCGAGGGAAGCGCAATGCCCGCGGCCAGACCGACGACGAGCTGGGCGGCAACCAGGAACGCAAGCGATGGCGCGAGCGCACTGCCGCCGAGCCCTGCAGCCAGAAGCAAGAGAGCCGCAGCCAACATGCGGCGCGGACCATGGCGATCGATGAAGCGGCCAAGGAAAACGGCGCTGACGGCCGTGCCCAGGCCAAAGACGGCAGAGGCCGTCATGACGCCGGGAACGTTGGCGCCAAGGCTTCGCGCCACCTCCGGCGCGATCGGCCCGAGGGCGAGGGAGTTGGAGCCGATGACGCCGATGCAGATGGTGAGCAGGTAGGCGAAGGGCGGGATACGTGCCCTGTCGACTGAACCGCTGGAAATGGATTGATTGATGTTCGCCATTGTCTCATGTTTGCAGAATGAAATTCAGCAGCAAGAGGAAACATCGGAATGGATCAAAATACAGATGACGTTCGGCGGAAGCGTCCACCGGAGCGCGACCTCGACGCGATGGACCGAAAACTATTAGGCGTGCTGGTCGAGGATGCGACGACGAGCTATGTCGAACTCGGTGAACGGGTCGGGCTTTCGCCACCGGCGGCGCATGAGCGTGTGAAGCGGCTCAGGCGATCAGGGGCGATCCGCCGCGTGGCAGCGCTGATCGATCCCGAGGCCGTCGGCAAGACGTTGCTCGCCTTCGTCCATGTCGACACGACCGGCTGGGGAAAGACACAGGCGCTGCTTGCCATCGAGGAATGCCCCGAGGTGGAGGAGATCCACTCGGTCGCGGGCGATACCTGCATGCTGCTCAAGGTCCGCACGGAAAGCACCCATGCGCTGGAAGGCCTGCTGGCGCGGCTCTACGACACGCCCGGCGTCAAGGCGACGCGCAGCTATGTGGTGCTTTCAACCTATCTGGAACGGCCGGTGCAGCCGGGCACGACGGGCGACTGGCCCGCCGTGGTCAAGGGTTAGGCAGCTTTCGCGAGGTGTACCAGCCCTCAGACGACGCCGGCGCGCAGCAGGTCGTGAATGTGCAGGATGCTGACCGGTGCTCCGCCATCGCCGACGACGAACAGCACCGTTACCTTGTGCTGCTGCATGAATTCCATGGCGCCACTCGCGAGCACGTCGCCACGGATCACCCGCGGATTGCGCGACATCACCGCCTCGACCGGTTGCTGGAGCAGATCGCCCGACATGTGGCGGCGCAGGTCGCCATCGGTGATCACACCGACAAGCTTGCCGGTGTCATCGACGATACCGACGACGCCGAAACCCTTCGACGACATTTCGATGAGGGCCTCGCTCATCGGGCGTCCCGTCTGGAGCAGCGGCATCTGGGCGCCCTCGTGCGCCAGTTCGCGGACCAGCCGCAACTGCGCGCCGAGCTTGCCACCGGGGTGGAATGTCTTGAAGTCTTCGGCCGAAAAGCCGCGCCGCTCCAGAAGGGCGATCGCCACCGCATCGCCGACGGCGAGCTGCAGCATTGCGGATGTCGTCGGCGCGAGGCCGTGCGGGCAGGCCTCCTGCACCTTGGGCAGCACGATCGGCACTTCGGAATTCCGCGCCAGCACGCTGTCGCGGTTGGCACAGATCGAGACGATCGGCACGTTGAAGCGCTTGGCATAGGTGAGCATGTTGGCGAGCTCGGCCGTCTCTCCCGACCACGAGAGCAGGATCAGCACGTCCTGCGAGGTGACCATGCCAAGGTCGCCGTGGCTCGCTTCGGTCGGATGCACGAAATAGGCCGAGGTGCCGGTCGATGCCAGCGTCGCAGCGATCTTGCGGCCGATATGGCCGCTCTTGCCGACGCCGGAGACGACGACACGCCCCTGGCTCTCGCCGATCAACTCGACGGCATCGACGACACTGCGGGCAAAAGCTTCGTCGGAGCCAAGGTGGTCAGTCAGCGCCTTAATGCCGACCATTGCCGTCGTCAGCGTCCGGCCGATCGACTCCAAAGCCGCAACCGCGGTGCGCTCATGCGCAGATGCTTGTCTCAAACCCATGATGACCCCGATCTTACGAAGACTTAAGTGGCAGGCTGCATCGCTGCCCGCCAGACCATTGACGGCAGATAAGCGCTTTTTCTTGGCAAACCAAGCCTTGGAAGCAGACTTCGGGGGAAAACTGGCGCGATCGGTGGCGTTTTCGTCAGCCGGCCCGCATTTCTTCGACAGTTTCGAGCGGCATCGACTTGTCGGCGGCGAATTCTTCAAGCGTCATCGAGTCGAGGATCGCAGCAACGGCGTCGCGCACCGTGGTCATCGATACCCGCACCTGACAGGTCTCGGGATCGTTGCAGTCCTCGCAGACCTCATAGGCCGTGCGGCTGGCACAGCGGATCGGTGCAAGCGGCCCGTCCAGCGTGCGGATCACATGACCAATGCGAATTTCGGCAGCGGGCCGCGACAGCGAATAACCGCCGCCCGGGCCCTTCTTCGAGCGCAGCATGCCGGCGTTGCGCAGTTCGAGCAGGATCGTGTCCAGGAACTTCTTCGGGATATTGTTGCGCTGGGCGATTTCGGTGATGAAGGCGGTCTCCCCCGGCTCCAGCCGTGCAAGATCGACCAAAGCCTTCAGACCGTATTTTCCCTTCTTCGTCAGCATTCCGGCACGCTTTCCCTGCGGCTCCCGATACGGGAATCATCCGCGCAAATGCAAATATATATTGGCATAGCACAAGAAACGTACTGCCAACATATAATTATAGTGGGGAATTGGCCGAAGTCGCGGCCACGCTTGCAGCGGAAGCAACGACGATTTTCAGATGTATCGGGCGGATGCGGGAGAAAAGCCGAAAACGACCTTTCTCACCCGCTTCATGCCGCTGCGCTGTGACCCCGCCGCTTCGCCGACACGGCCTGGTGGGCCAGCAGCTGGCGGATCGCGGCACGTGCTTCCTCGGCCGAGCCGAAGCGCTTCGCGTCCAGATCCCAGACGTGATACTTCACCGCCACGAACTTGAAGCGATCTTCATCCGGGACGACCACACCGACGGCTTCGCCGCCAAATTCGATAACTTGCTTGCTCATACAAATAACGCTCCTTCCACGCCGGAGGCGCGGAGACTTTCAATTTCGGCAAAAGATAAAGTTCGAGGGGTTCGACGGTCACATTCGGCAGAGATTGCGAATGTGACGTTTTTTCTCTGTTGCGCGACAAAGGAGACGCGTGCCGAAGAAGGCGGCGGTCGAGACGTTTCCGAACATGTCACTCTCCTTTGGCTGGCCCGGCATCAGCATGCCGGTGCGTTTGATGAACAACCGTGAGGCGGACTCCCCGCGTCACGTATTGGCAAACTAGAATAATCTACCAATTCCGTCAATTAAAAAGATGAAGATGCGAAAAATAATTCTCACCCTTCAAATCTTAGGGGGACGCGGACGCAAAATCCGTTCTCCCGCCCCGGAACCGGAGACCCTCGCTATCTAGGTAGCGAAGAATCAGTCTGCAAGGCACGAGGGGGATAAAGACAGCACATTCGGACAAAAAAGGGGCGGCCCGCCGGGCCGCCCCTTCACGTTTTGTATCCCGGGACCGCCGGATCACGCCGCCGGCGTGCCCGCCTGGGGCGTGGTGCTCGAACGAGACGCTTCGCGATCTTTCCACCAACGGTTCAGGAAGAGCAGGATCGGTCCGCCGATATAGATCGACGACGTGGTCGCAACGATCACGCCGAAAATCATCGGCCAGGCGAAGCTCTTGACCGCGTCGCCACCCCAGATCGCCATCGGCACCAGCGACAGGGCCGTCGCCATCGAGGTGAAGATGCATCGCGCGATCACCTGGTTGATGCTCATGTCGATCAGGTCGGAGAACGGCATCGACTTATACTTGCGGAGGTTCTCGCGCATGCGGTCATAAACCACGACCTTGTCGTTGACCGAGTAGCCGATCATCGTCAGCAGCGCGGCGATGGCCGTCAGGTTGAAGTCGATGCCCGTGAGCGCGAAGAAGCCGATCGTCTTGGTGATGTCCAGCAATAGAACTGCGATCGCGCCGACGGCGAAGTGCCATTCGAAGCGGAACCAGATGTAGAGCAGGATCGCCACCATCGCGAGACCGACGGCGAGGAAGCCCGAACGGGCAAGTTCGGTGCTGACGGTCGGTCCGACGACCTCGGTACGCTCGAAGGTCGCATCGGAGATTGTCTGGACTACGGTGTCCTTGATGCGGTTCAGTGCCGCCGTCTGCTCCTGCTCGCCGCCCGGCTGACGCTGAACGCGGATCAGAACCGACTTGTCCTGGCCGAACTCCTGCAGCGCCACTTCGCCGATGTTGAGCGCTTCGAGGTTGTGGCGCAGCGTCGGAAGGTCGAGCGTGTTCTTCGAGGTGGTTTCGACCTGAATACCGCCGACGAAGTCGATGCCGTAGTTGAGGCCCGGCGTGAAGAACAGCACCACCGAGCTAATCGACAGGAACGCCGACATCCCGATGGCGACGAAGCGGCCCTTCATGAAGGAGAAGGACGGAAGCTTCGGAACCTTGCCGAAGAGCGACGGAATTTCGAGCTTCTTCATCTTCCGGCGAACGACGACCTCACGCATCATCAGGCGTACGACGGTGATCGACGTGAACATCGAGATGATGATGCCGAGCATCATGGTGACCGCGAAGCCCTTCACCGGGCCGGAGCCGAAGGCGAACAGCAGCACGGTGCCCGAAAGCGTCGTGACGTTGGAGTCGATGATGGTTGCGTAGGCCTTGTTGAAGCCGATATCGAGCGCCTTCATCGCGCCGGCGCCGCCTTCCGTCTCTTCGCGAATACGCGCGTTGATCAGGATGTTGGCGTCCACCGCCATGCCGATGCCGAGAATGATACCGGCGATGCCGGGCAAAGTCAGCGTCGAGCCGAGCATGGCCAACAGCGCGATCGTCAGGATCGTGTGCAGCACCAGGCCGACATTGGCGATCATGCCCCATGCGCCGTAGAGCACGACCATGAGGGTAACCACGAGGGCGAAGCCGGCAAGGCCGGTATAGATGCCCATGCGGATGGAATCCGAGCCGAGGTTCGGGCCGACCGAGCGTTCTTCGATAACAGTCAGCGGTGCAGGCAGCGCGCCCGAGCGCAGGAGCGCTGACAGAACGGTTGCTTCCTGTGCGGTGAAATTGCCGCTGATCTGGCCATTGCCACCGATGATCGGCTCGCGGATGACCGGTGCCGTCAGAACCTTGCCGTCAAGCACGATCGCAAAAGGCCGGCCGACAGCGGCCTGGGTAATTTCCGCGAACTGGCGGGCACCCAGGGAGTCGAAGGTGAAGGAAACGATCGGCTCGTTGGTGCGCTGATCGAAGCCGGCCTTGGCATCGGCCAGCCGCTCGCCCGAAATCGCAACGCGACTTTCGACCGCATATTTGTTGTTGTCGTGCGCACCCGGCAGGATGTCGACGCCACGTGGTGCCGGCTGATTGGGATCCACAGTCTGGTCGACCATGTGGAAGCTCATCTGGGCTGTGGAGCCGAGAAGCTGGCGCAGTGCCGTCGGATCCTCGAGGCCTGGAAGCTGGACGAGGATGCGGTCGGAGCCGACGCGCTGGATCAGCGGCTCGGCAACACCGACGGTATCGACGCGCTGACGAATGATTTCCAGGCTCTGCTCAACCGCCTTGGTGGTGCGGTCGGCGAGGCCGGCCTCGGTCATGGCGACCGTGATGGTGTCGCCATCCTCGGTGACCGCGATATCGGAAGCCGAGCCGCCAAAGCCGAGCGTGCCAACCGGGGCAGCCAACTCTTTAAGCTTCGGCAGAACCTTCTCGCGGTCGGCAGCGTCTTCGATCTTGACCGTCACGGTGTCGCCGGCGATGCGGGCCGACGAAGCCGGAACGCGTTCGGCGCGCAGCGCCCGACGCGTATCGTCGAGTAAGGTTTCGAGGCGGGCCTTGCGCAGGCCGGCGGCGTCGACTTCGAGGACGAGGTGCGAACCGCCCTTGAGGTCGAGGCCGAGAGTCACCGGCTTGACCGGCAGCCAGGCGGCGAATTGTTCACGCTGTGCTGGCGTCAGCACGTTGGGAAGCGCCGCGACGCATCCGAAGATGATCACGGCGACATAGACGAGAATCGCCCATTTCGATGTACGCATGTTGTGGTTCCAAAAGAGCCTGCACGGGCACGGGGCGCGTCGTCAGGACTTTGTTTCATCAATGGCGGCGTAGCGGTCCAAGCCGCAAACGAGCCAGAATATGCTTGATGGATCAGGCGCGCGGGGGTGCGCGAATATGGGGCCCATGGCTCGAAGCCCCGCCGATCTGCTCTGCGACACGGCGCAGGAACCGACCGTCCGACGATTGGGGAAATTCCAGCTCCGCGGATACCGGCAGCAGCGCCGGTAACCCATCGTCGGTCGCGGACTTCGCGTCCTTGCGCTCGGCCGTGAACCGAAGGTCTGAAAGCGGTGTCGCCCGCGAGATCTGCCGGGCCGCAGGGCGACCGGTCGAACCGGTATCGGTGACATTGCCGGCCTGGGCGCCAGAGGACGAGCGGGACGGAATGCTCTGCCCAACCGAGATGACCTGCATTGCGAAGGAGGCGCAGAACAGCCACAGCACGGCGAGAAGCCGGCCGGCCTGCATATTCTTGCTGCCACCACCAAAGCGGTCCATCGAGGACGCGGTCCCTTTCCTTGGCGCCTACAAGACGCGCGGCGCTCCAGCGCCAGCGAGACGAAACTCAGCCCGAATGCCCGACCTTAACGAAAGAACGTGGCCGGATTCGAGCATGGGCGCCCTTAACACCATTGCGGGCCGGAAAAGTCAAATCCGGCCCGTTGTGCGACTGAGGCGCGGTCAGGCCGAGAGACCCGCCGTCCGCCTCTCGTGGATCTCGATGAGCGACGGGCCTTTGCGCTCTGCGGCTGCGGCAAGCGCCTGGGCCAGATCGGCAACCGCGGTGAGCCGCTGCCCCTCGACCCCATAGGCCTTGGCCGCCATCAGGAAGTCCGGCGCCGAGGGCCTGACCCCTTCAGGGGTAACGCCGGCGTCGACCATGTAGGACTCGATCTCCTGGTAGCCGTCATTGTTCCAGACGAGGAAGATCACCTTCGCCTGCGCATCCACCGCGGACCCGATCTCGGCCAGCGAGAACTGGAAGCCGCCGTCGCCGACAAGGCACACGACCGGACGCGACGGATCGGCAACCGCAGCGCCCACGGCCGCCGGCGGAGCGTAGCCGAGCGAGCCGTAGCCGGTCGCGGAATTGAACCAGCTGCGCTGGCGCGGCGCATCGCAATAGAGATTGCCGGCATAGACGGCCTGGGTCGAGTCACCGACAACGGTGCAGTCCGGCAACGTCCTGTAGACCGTGTCGATGATGCCGATCTCGGCCTTCATCTTCGGCGTCAGTTCCTTCAGCGCTGCCCGTCTCGCGGTTTCGGCGCGCCCGACGCCATCCTTCGCGGTGTGGCCGGGCAGGAAGGCGAGGATGCCTGCCGTGGCCGCCTTGGCGCCGGAGAGAATGGAAAGGGCTGCATGCGGCCCGCGCGCGAGCTGCGCTGAGTCAATGTCGGTGCGGATGAGATTGCGCAAGGCCGGGAAACCGCCATCGGCATACATGTCGTAGTCCGTCTGGCCCATTTCGGTGCCGAGCGCCAGGACAAGGTCCGCTTCCTTGAGGAGCGACCGCACCGCCTTCAGGCTGGGGCTTGCGGGAACGCGCAAGGGGTTGCCGGCGAGCATGCCGCGGGCGTTGACCGTGGTGACGACAGGCGCGCCGATCTTCTCGGCAAGCGCCGTCACTTCGGCTTCCGCCGTCAACGCGCCGCCGCCGCAGATGATCACCGGCCGCGAGGCGTCGGCGCAGAGGATCGCTGCACGCTGCAGCGTCTCGCTGTCGGAGCGTGGGCGCGTCGCCGTCGCCGGGCGCACCGCCTGCGGCGCGATCTTCGCCGCCATCACGTCGGTCGGGATCTCGATGTGCACCGGCCCCGGCCGGCCGGAGACGAGCACCGAGAAGGCGCGGTCGACGACGAAAGGCAGGTCTTCCGGATTGAGCAGCGTGTGCGAGTAGAGCGCCAGCGTTTTCATCATGCCATGCTGGTCGGGAAGCTCATGCAAGAGCCCGCGACCGTGACCAAGCGAATCGCGGCGATTGACGCCGGAAATCACCAGCATCGGGATCGAATCCTGCCGGGCCTGCGCCATCGCCGTGATGGTGTTTGTGAGCCCCGGACCGGTGATGACGAGGGCGACACCCGGCTTGCCGCTGACCCGGGCATATCCATCGGCCATGAAGCCCGCACCCTGTTCATGGCGCGGGGTCACATGGCGGATCTTCGATGCCGCCAGCCCGCGATAAAGCTCGACCGTGTGCACCCCGGGAATGCCAAAAACCACCTCGACGCCATTGGCCTCGAGCAGATCGACCAGCACTTCTCCAACTGTTTTTTCCATCGTCATGCGCAGCGCTCCTTACGCAGGCTGGACCGCTCGGCGAGCGCAGCGATGCGACGGCAGGCCTCGTCGATGTCCCGATCAGGCACGGTCAGGCTGACGCGCAGATAGTTCTGCGCCTGATCGCCAAAGGATGATCCAGGCATGACGGCAACCCCCTCCTCTTCGAGCAGCGCCCAGGCAAACGCATCGCCGTCAAGGCCGGTTCCGGAAACGTCGATCACAATGAACATGCCGGCTTCCGGCGCGAACACCTCGATGCCGGGTGCCGCGGCAAGACCGGCTACGATCTGTGCGGCACGGGACTGATAGGACTCGCGCATCCGCCGCGCGGTATCGATGTCATGGGTCAGGGCATAGGCGGTCATGTCGGCGATGAAAGGCTGGGTGCCGAAGAGCATCGTTTCCGAAACCGGCAGCAGCCGGTTGGCAAACTCGACCGGGCCGACTGCCCAACCACTGCGGAAGCCGGGCGCGGCGTGGGACTTGGAGATCGACGAGACGACGACGGTGCGTTCGGCGAGATCCGGATTGTCGAAGGGCGAGGCAAAGACGGCGTCGAAGACAAGTTCCTCGTACACCTCATCGCAGACGATCCAGAGATCGTGACGGCGCGCGACCTCGCCGATCGCGGCGATCTCGGTCGCGGTCAGCACGGCCCCGGTCGGATTGTGCGGCGTGTTGAGCAGCAGCACCCGGCTCTCGGGTGTGATCGCCTTTTCAAGATCTTCGGCCTGCATGTGGAAGCCGAATTCCGGCTTCAGCGGCACCAGCACCGGATGGGCGCCGGTGGAGCGGATCACGCCCTCATAGGTCGCATAGAGCGGGTCGCCGACGAGCACCGCGTCGCCGGTTTCGACCAGGGCCAGCATCACGGAGAAGAGCGCCGTCTGGGTGCCGGGGAAGCACAAGACGTTCGCCGCGGTGACGTCGTCACGGCGCCGGCGATATTTTTCCGCGAGAGCAGCCACGACCGGCGGCTCGCCGCGGCCATTGGAATAGCGGTAGCGCCCGGCATTCATCGCGCGCTGGCATTCATCGAGAAGGGCGCGGTCCGGCGGAAGGTCCGGTTCGCCGATGGTCAGTTCGATGATGTCGGCGCCACTTGCCTTCAGTTGGCGGGCACGAATATGCAGCGACCATTTTCCCGAACCAAGATCGGCAAGACGTTCGGTGATGGACGCGTAGCGCATGGTGTTCTCTCCCGTTGTCATTGTTTTGCAGTTCCGATCGACGTGCCGAGCAGTGCCTCGGCCGACGACATGGCGATGGCGACCAGTTCACCCTCGCGAAAGAGGTCGCCCGCCAGGCACCCCTCCACCCAAAGACCGTCGACCAGCCCGTTGATGGCGATGGCGAACGCCCGGCAGGTTTCTGCGTCCGCCGGTTTGCCCTTCGCCGCAAGAAAATCGGCGAGCAGTTCCTGCAGTGTGTTGCGGAAGGCGAGGTAGCCTTCGCGATGGATCTCGGCGAGCACCGGATCGACACGCACCTGGCTGATGAAGGCAGCCCACAGCGAGATGCTCCGGCTGTCGGCCACCGGTTCGGTGAGGTTGATCGCGATGAAATCCCTGAGGCGGGTTTCCGGATCGCCCTCCACCTGGCTCGCCTTGTCCGTCAAGGATGCGATGACGGCGCGATAGGCCTCGGCAACCATCTGATCCTTCGATTCGAAATAGTGGCGCACGAGCCCGGCCGTCACGCCTGCGCGGATCGCGATCTGCCGCACCGTCGCGCCCTTGAGCCCAAATTCGGAGATGCAATCGAGCGTCGCCTCGATCAGCTCCTGGCGACGCTCGCCTTCCGGAGCGCGGTGAAAGCTGCGCCGATTCATGCGGCGACCCGCTGGAACAAGTGCCCTGGCGCGGTCGACGATGGCTTCGGCCGGAACGGGGACATGGGCGGCTCCTTCGGGAAATCAAGGCTGGGGGCGGGCGTCGAAAAATCGACGATGCGTATTATTATACGCTTGAATAATAGCGACACAAGTGCAACCATGCCAATCAACAAAACCGTGACAGGCCAAAGATGCCGCGCGGAAAACGACAGGGGAACTGTTCTCATGCTGACAGAAAAAGCGCGCAGAGCCGTTGGAGCGGCGTGCCGATGACGGATGCGGCCCAGGCAATCGCGGTCACTGACCTGCACAAGCGTTTCGGGCCATTGGAAGTGCTGAAGGGTGTTTCGCTGACGGCGAAACAGGGCGACGTGATCGCCATCATCGGCGGCAGCGGCTCCGGCAAATCCACCTTCCTGCGCTGTATCAACCTTCTGGAACTCCCGTCCGCGGGCAGCGTCAGCGTGCATGGCGAGAAGATCCGGATGAAACCCGACGGCCGAGGCGGCCTCGTGCCGGAGGACCGCCGCCAAGTCCAGCGCATCCGCAGCCAGCTCGGCATGGTCTTCCAAAGCTTCAATCTCTGGCAGCACATGACCATCCTCGAAAACGTCATCGAGGCGCCGATCCACGTGCTCGGCAAGCCGAAGGCCGAAGCGGTCGCCACCGCCGAAACGCTGCTCAAGCGCGTCGGCCTCTATGAGAAGCGCGACGCTTACCCGGCCTTTCTTTCCGGTGGCCAACAGCAGCGCGCGGCCATCGCGCGGGCGCTCGCCATCCAGCCGCTGGTCATGCTCTTCGACGAGCCGACCTCGGCGCTCGATCCTGAACTCGTCGGCGAAGTGCTTTCGGTCATCGGCGATCTCGCGCGCGAGAAGCGCACGATGATCCTGGTTACCCACGAGATGAAGTTCGCGCGCGACGTCGCCAACCACATCGTCTTCCTCCACAACGGCGTGATCGAGGAACAGGGCCCGCCAGAGGCCATCTTTGGTTCGCCGCGGTCGGAAAGGCTCAAGAAGTTCATCAGTTCCATTCACTGAATTCCGGAATGCTAAACAACCAAAAAGGGGAACAGCATGAAGAAGGCATTGAAAGTCCTGGCCGTTGCGACGGCAATCGCCGTCAGCGGCGGCGTCGCCGCTTCGGCCGAAGCGCTTAAGGTCGGCGTCGCCGCCGAGCCCTATCCGCCGTTCACGGCGCCCGACGCCAGCGGCAAATGGGAAGGCTGGGAAGTCGAGTTCATGAATGCGATGTGTGCCGAGGCGAAGCTCGAATGCGTGCTGACGCCGGTCGCCTGGGACGGCATCATCCCCGCGCTGACCTCGAAGAAGATCGACATGATCATCAGCTCGATGTCGATCACCGACGAACGCCTGAAAACGATCGATTTCTCGGACAAATACTACAACACCCCGACCGGCATCATCGGCACCAAGGGCGTCGACATCAAGCCGACGCCGGAAGGTCTCAACGGCAAGGCGCTCGGCGTCCAGGTCTCGACGGTCCACCAAGCCTATGCCGCCAAGCATTTCGCGCCGGCAGGCGTCGACGTCAAGGAGTACCAGACGCAGGACGAAGCCAACAACGACCTCGCCGCCGGCCGCCTCGATGCCGTCCAGGCGGACGCCATCGCGCTGAAGGCTTTCCTTGCGACCGACCAGGGCAAGGAATGCTGCGACTACAAGGGCGACGTCGCCGAAGACGTTGCCGTGATCGGCCCGGGTGTGGGCGTCGGCCTGCGCAAGGGCGAAACCGAGCTCAAGGACAAGGTCAACACTGCGATCAAGGCGATCCGTGACAACGGAACCTATGATACGTTCTCGAAGAAGTACTTCGACTTCGACATCTACGGCGATTAAGGCGCGATCGGCCGGCGGCCCAGAGGTGCTGTGCCTTGTGTGCCTGAAAGGGGACGCGGGCGCAGCAGCCGCCGCCGGCTGGCGCCATCGGAGTACGACGCATGGCTGCGGATTCCCTCATCAATTGGGGCCTGCTCTCGCTCAACGCGCCCGGATGGGGCGGCGTGTTGCTGCAGGGCTTTTTCAACTCCATCCAGATCGCCGTCGGCGGCTTCACGCTCGGCCTGGCACTCGGCATCGGCGGCGCCTTCGGCAAGCTCTATGGCGGTCCGGTGCTGCGGGATCTGCTTGAATGCTACACCACGGTGGTGCGTGCGGTGCCGGAACTGGTGCTGATCCTGCTGCTCTATTACGCCGGCACCGATCTTCTCAATCAGGTGCTGGCGCTCTTTGCGATCGGCCCGGTCGACATCAGCGGCCTGATGGCCGGCATCTTCGTCATCGGCGTCGTCCAGGGGGCTTACTCGACCGAAGTCTTGCGTGGCGCGATCAAGGCGGTGCCCGCCGGACAGATCGAAGCGGCGCGGGCCTATGGCATGTCGCCGACCAAGGTCTTGCGGCGCATCACCCTGCCGGCGATGCTGCCCTATGCCATTCCCGGTCTTTCCAATCTCTGGTTGATCGCCACCAAGGACACCGCCCTTCTCGCTGTCGTTGGCTTCAGCGAGCTGACGCTGGTCACGCGCCAGGCGGCCGGCACGACCAAGGCATACCTGCTGTTCTTCCTTGCCGCCGGCGCGCTCTATCTGGCGCTGACACTCGTGTCCAACGTCTTCATCGGCATGCTCGAACGCCATGCCCGACGCGGCTTTGCGGTGCAGCGATGACCAACGAAACCACCCACGCCGTTGCCTTCACGCCCGAGGACCTGCCGACGGCTCGGAGCTTCTTCGTACCGCATCGCATCGTGATGATGCTGGTCTTCGCCGCCTTCGTCGTCGCCGTTGCCGTCTTCATGCGCTGGGACTGGCTGCCGCGTTATCTGCCTCGGCTTGGCTGGGGCATTCTCGTCAGCCTCGTGATGCTGTTCAGCACCGCGATCCTCGGTTTCCTGCTGGCGGTGCCGATCGGCCTCGTGCAGGTGACAGGCCCCTGGTTCCTGAAACTGCCGGCCAAGGTCTTCTGCACCGTCATTCGCGGCACGCCGCTGCTCCTGCAGCTCTGGCTGCTCTATTACGGGCTCGGCTCGCTGTTTCCGCAGTTTCCGGCGATCCGCCAGTCCTTCCTCTGGCCCTATTTGCGCGAGGCCTGGCCCTATGGCGTGGCGGCACTCACCGTCTCGTTTGCCGCCTATGAGGGCGAGGTCATGCGCGGCGCCTTTGCCGGCGTGCCGCCGGGCGAGCTGGAGGCGGCCAAAGCCTATGGCATGGGCCGCTGGACGATGTTCCGCCGCATCTGGTTGCCGCGCGCCATCCACCGGGCGCTGCCGACGCTGAACGGCGAAACCGTGCTGCAGCTGAAATCGACGCCGCTCGTTGCCACCGTGACCGTCGTCGACGTCTATGCCGTCATCTCCAAGGTGCGGCAGGAAACCTTCCTCACCTATGAGCCGCTGCTCCTGCTGGCGCTCATCTATATGTGCCTCACCGGCATTCTGGTGGTCGCCTTCCGCACATTCGAAAATCGTATCCCAACCCGTGGCGCCTGACATGAAGCTCTCCTCCTCGATCACCAACGCCATGCCGGAACTCGTTGCCATCCGCCACGACCTGCATGCCCATCCGGAACTTGGATTGGAGGAGAGGCGCACCTCCGCCTTCATCGCCAAGCATCTCGAAAGCCTCGGCTACGAGGTGACGACGGGTCTCGCCCAAACCGGCGTGGTCGGCACGCTCCGGAACGGCACGAGCGGGAGATCAATCGGCATTCGCGCCGATATCGATGCGCTGCCAATCCTGGAAAAGACCGGGCTCGACTATGCCAGCAAGACCGCAGGATTGATGCACGCCTGCGGCCACGACGGGCATACGACGATGCTGCTTGGCGCTGCGCGGGCGCTTGCAGAGCGGCGCAATTTCGACGGTACGATCCACTTGATCTTCCAGCCGGCCGAGGAGAATTTCGGCGGCGCCAAGATCATGATGGACGAGGGGCTGTTTGAACAATTCCCCTGCGACGCGGTGTTCGCGCTCCACAACGAACCGGGCCTGCCCTTCGGCCAGTTTGCACTCAGAGAAGGCCCGATCATGGCGGCCGTCGACGAGGCGCGCATCACCGTGCACGGCCGCGGCGGGCATGGCGCGGAACCGCAGGAGACGGCCGACCCGATCGTCTGCGGTGCCTCGATCGTCATGGCGCTGCAATCGATCGTCTCGCGCAACATCCACCCGATGGATCCGACCGTCGTCACCGTCGGCGCCTTCCATGCGGGCTCGGCCAGCAACATCATCCCGGAGCGCGCCGAGATCGTCGTCGGCATCCGCTCCTTCGAGCCTGATGTCCGCGACGAACTCGAACGGCGCATCCGCATGATCGCCGAGGCGCAGGCCACGAGTTTCGGCATGCGCGCGACAGTCGACTACCAACGCAGCTACGATGCCACGATCAACCACAAGGCCGAAACGGATTTCGTCCGCGATCTCGCAGTACGCTTTGCTGGTGCCGACAAGGTGGTCGATCTCGCCCGTCCCTTCATGGGCAGCGAGGATTTCGCCTATATGCTCAAGGAAAAGCCGGGGACCTATTTCTTCCTCGGCTCGAAGGTCAGCGACGAAGACAAGCCGCTGCACCATCCGGCCTACAACTTCAACGACGACCTGCTGCCGATCGGCGCCGCCTTCTGGACCGAGCTTGCCGAAGCCTATCTCCCGGTCCGCTGACGCCATCCCGGCAACCCTTTGATCGATTGCCGGTCGCCAGCTTCGCTCTCTGGTGAAGCTCCGTCCAATATGCCGCAGCGCGACATTGCCGCAGTGTGACAACGTGGCGGACGCGCTGTCATTGACGTTTGGCAAATTTGGCTCAGATTCAAGCGCATGCTGAGAAGCCGGGGCCAACACCGAAAACGCCCCGACGGACGGCCAAGAAAAGTCCCCTGATCGACGATCGATCATGGGACGAATGATGCAGCAGCCAGAGCGATACGGCCACGCGTCAGCGACGCGCGTTGCCGTATGTCTGAAAGGATTGCGCCCGTGTTTGAGAGTTTCGATGCGACCCTGCTCGCTCGCTTCCAGTTCGCCTTCACCGTCTCCTTCCACATCATCTTCCCTGCTTTTTCCATCGGCCTTGCGAGCTACCTCGCGGTACTGGAAGGTTTGTGGCTCTTGAAAAAGGACGAGGTCTACCTCGAACTCTTCCACTTCTGGAAAACGATCTTCGCGGTCGCCTTCGGCATGGGTGTGGTCTCCGGCATCGTCATGTCCTACCAGTTCGGCACCAACTGGAGCGTCTTTTCCGACAAGGCCGGGCCGATCATCGGGCCGCTGATGGGCTACGAGGTGCTTACCGCCTTCTTCCTCGAGGCGGGCTTCCTCGGCGTCATGCTCTTCGGGCTCAACCGCGTCGGGCCAAAACTGCATTTCTTGGCCACTGTCATGGTCGCCATCGGCACGTTGATTTCCGCCACCTGGATCCTTTCGGCAAATTCCTGGATGCAGACGCCCGCCGGTTTCGCCATGAACGAAGCGGGCCAGTTCGTCCCGGTCGACTGGTGGGCGATCGTCTTCAACCCGTCCTTCCCCTATCGCCTTACCCATATGGTGCTTGCCGCTTACCTCACGACCGCCTTCGTCGTCGGCGCCTGCGGCGCCTGGCACCTCATCCGCAAGACGGCGCCGCGCCGCGCCCGCAAAATGTTCTCGATGGCGATGTGGATGGCGGCGATCGTCGCGCCCATCCAGATCTTTGCCGGCGACATGCACGGGCTGAACACGCTGGAACACCAGCCGGCCAAGGTGATGGCGATGGAAGGCCACTACCAGAGCCATCCGGATGGGGCGCCGCTGATCCTTTTCGGCATTCCGAACTCGCCCGAAAAGCGCGTCGACTATGCCATCGAGGTTCCAAAACTCTCCAGCCTGATCCTGAAGCACGACCTCAACGCGCCGCTCGCCGGCCTCGATACGATCCCGGAAGAGCTGCATCCGCCCGTCGGCATCGTGTTCTGGTCCTTCCGGGTGATGGTCGGCCTTGGGTTCGCCATGCTCGGCATCGGCCTCTGGTCGCTCTGGTGTCGTTACCGCGGCACGCTCGACAGCAATGTCTGGCTGCATCGGGCGGCAGTCGTGATGGGCCCGGCCGGCTTCGTCGCCGTGCTCGCCGGCTGGGTCACCACCGAAGTCGGCCGCCAGCCCTACACGGTCTACGGCCACCTGCTGACAGTGAACTCGGTGGCGCCGATCGCAGCCCCTGCCGTCGCCGCCTCGCTGATCGCCTTTATCATCGTCTACTTCTTCGTCTTCGGCGCCGGCACCTTCTACATCCTGAGGCTGATGGCGCGATTGCCGCGTGATCCGATGCCGGATCTCGACGAAGGGCCGCTGCGCAGCTCCGGCATCATGCCAGGCCCCGCCATCGCCAGCACCAGCACTCATGGAGGTCGTCATGGAGTTTGATCTGCCGTTCATCTGGGCCGCCATCATCGCCTTTGCGGTGCTCGCCTATGTCATTCTCGACGGCTTCGACCTCGGCGTCGGCATCCTCTTCCCGTTCTTCCCGGAGAAGCACGACCGCGACGTGATGATGAATTCCGTCGCGCCGGTCTGGGACGGCAACGAAACCTGGCTGGTGCTCGGCGGCGGCGGTCTGATGGCGGTGTTTCCGCTCGCTTATGCGACGATCCTGCCGGCACTCTACGCCCCTGTTATCGCCATGGTCATCGGCCTCATCTTCCGCGGCGTCGCCTTCGAATATCGCTGGCGCACCAGGCGTGCCGAATATCTCTGGAACTGGGCGTTCTCGGGCGGTTCGATGCTCGCCGCCTTCGCGCAAGGCATAACTCTCGGCGCGCTCGTCCAGGGTATCCCCGTCGAGAACCGCGCCTATGTCGGCGGCTGGTGGGACTGGCTGACGCCCTTCTCGATCATGACCGGCGTCGCCGTCGTCGTCGGTTATGCCCTGCTCGGCTCCACCTGGCTGGTCATGAAGACCCATGGCGACCTCGCCGACCGCGCCCGCGACCTCGCGCTCAAGTGCTCGTTCGGCACCGTCGCCGCCATGGGCATCGTCAGTCTGTGGACTCCGTTCCTGGAGCCGCAATATCTGAAGCGCTGGTTCGGCTTTCCGACGGCGATCTTCAGCGTCATCGTGCCAGCCCTCGTTCTCAGTTGCCTGTATGCGCTGATCACAGGCATTCGCAACAGGCACGACAGCCGGCCGTTTCTTGCGGCGCTCGGCCTGTTCGTGCTCGGCTATGCCGGCATCGGCATCAGCTTCTACCCCTATATGGTGCCGCCATCGCTGACCATCTGGGATGCGGCGGCGCCTGAGGAGAGCCTGTCCTTCCTGCTCGCCGGCGCGCTGGTGCTGGTGCCGATCATCCTCGCCTATACCGGCTATTCCTATTGGGTGTTCCGCGGCAAAGTCGATCCGGAGGAGGGTTACCATTGACTGATGAAACCGGAACCGGCCGCAAGCTTCTCTGGTTCGTGGGCCTGTGGTGCGCCGGGGTGGCAGCCGTGACGATCGTCGGCCTCGCGATCAAGCTGATGATCGGAACGTGATCGATTCTCATAAGTTCGAGCGAGATGCGGGCGGAAAACCGCATACGCTTTTCCTCATCCCGCTCTAAAAAGCCTCGCTCAAGCTTGGCCGGCTAACTTCCCTCAACACGTCAGCAGGCGATCGCCGCAGACGGAGACAGGACCGCACCCTCCTCCCCTGCCCAGCGATCGCCTGCTGAGGTGACCACCGTCACCGGTCGCATGCTGCGACCCTGTTGCCCCTTCTCATTGAGCTCATCGTTTGTTAGCAGTGCGCCGCAAGAGCGCTCCGCTTGCCCAGAGCCGAGGGACGCTCGAACACCTGGACCTGCGCTTGGCCACGACGGCCATGCACCAGGCAATCGGACGAGACAGATGCAAAAGACCCCCGCGCAATGCACCACCATGGCCGACGTGCGTGCCGAAATCGACCGGCTCGACCAGGCGCTGATGACGCTGTTTGCCGAACGCTGGGGCTATATCGACCGGGCGGCCGAGATCAAACGGCCGCTGAAGCTGAAGGCCGACATTCCGGCGCGGGTGATGGAAGTGCGTGAGAACGCCCGCAAGAACGCCGCGAGCTACAACCTCGATCCTGACTTCTACGAGGACATCTGGGCGCGGCTGATTGGCCACGCAATTGCCCATGAGCAGAAGCTGCTCGGCGAAACCGGCGACGAATAGCGTCGCCGTCTTCGATCGCCCTTCCTGGCAGAAGTCAGCGCCCGAGGATGTAACCCTGCAAGCGGTGCGCGGCTTCC
This sequence comes from Ensifer sp. Root278, assembly GCF_001429285.1. Taxonomy (GTDB): domain Bacteria; phylum Pseudomonadota; class Alphaproteobacteria; order Rhizobiales; family Rhizobiaceae; genus Ensifer. Next base: position 516,951 of record NZ_LMJJ01000001.1, on the reverse strand, counting down.
TTCACCTGGGCCGGGTCGCGCAGGAAGCAGGCGCGCATGAACAGCGAACCACCATCGCCAAAGGCGGTGCCGGGCGCCAGGCCGACGCCCGTCTTGTCGACGATATCGATCGCGGCCGCGCGCGAATCCGTGACGCCGTCGATTTTCAGGAACGCGTAGAGCGCTCCATCCGGCTTCAGCGTTTCCACCCGGTTGGTAGCGATCAGCGCGTCGCAGAAGACGTCACGGTTGCTGGTCGCCTTGGCGACATTCGCGTCCAGGAAGGCATCGCCCTCGTCAAGCGCCACGACGGCACCGCGCTGCATGAACTGGGCGACGCCTGACGTCGAATATTGCACCAGGTTCTCCAACACCTGCCCCATCTCCGGCGGGGCGACGATCCAACCCACCCGCCAGCCGGTCATCGACCAGTTCTTCGAGAAGGAATTGACGAAGAGGATCCGGTCGCCCTCTTCCATGACATCGAGGAAGGACGGCGCGCGGGCGCCGGCATAATAATAGAGCGCGTAGATCTCGTCGGCGATGATCCACAGACCATGCTTGCGCGCCAGCGCCAGGATCGCGGCCAGTTCTTCCTTGGTCGCGGTCCATCCCGTCGGGTTCGACGGCGTGTTGATGAACAGTGCCCTGGTCTTCGGGCCGATCGCCGCTTCCAGTCGATCGAGATCGAGCTGCCACTTTCCGTGTTCAAAGCGCAGTTCGACGGAAACTGGACGGACGCCAGAGAGGTCAGCGGCAGCGGCAAAATTCGGCCAGGCCGGCGTCAGCAGCACCATCTCGTCTCCCGGCGAAGCGATCGCCTCGATCGAGAGCTTGATTGCCTGCATGCCGGAGCCGACGACGTAGAAATTTTCGGGCGAAAGGGCTTTCTGGAAACGCCGCTGATAGTAGCGCGACAGCGCCTCGCGCAGCGGCGGGATGCCGCGCTGCCAAGTGTAGAAGGTCTCGCCGGCGGAAAGCGCCTCGCGTGCCGCATCGCTGATAAAGGCCGGCGTCGGCAGGTCGCCTTCGCCGACCCAGAGCGGGATCAGGCCGTCGCGCCCGCGGGCATAGTTCACCACCTCGACGATGCCGCTTTCGGGCGCCGCAAGTGCGCGGGGGCTGATGGTGCTGAGGATGGTCATCGGCGGGCTCCGGAGGCACGACGGTCCCGCGCCGGATCGCCCGAGATCATCGTGAAAGATTCCAATGGATTAGAGCGGAAATGGACCGCTCCAGACTGCCCATCGCTTCTAGCCGCTTTCGCTTCTGCGATCACGCGACTTTATCTGACCGGTTTATCGATTTTTGTGATGTTTCGCGGCCCCGCCAGAACGGGGCCGCGAGAAGCCTCAGGCGCGCTGTTTCAACAGGTCGCGGATTTCGGAGAGCAGAAGGATATCTTCCGGCGGTGGCGCGGCCGGTGCCTCGTCCTTCTTCTTCTCGATCGACGCGCGCATGCGGTTCACGGCCTTGATCATCAAGAAGATGATCCAGGCGAGGATCAGGAAATTGATGAGCACGGTGATGAAGTTGCCATAGGCAAAGACAGCGCCCTGCTGACGGGCAGCGGCGAGAGACGTCGCCGTGACGTTGGCCGACAGCGGTAGGAAGTAGTTGGAGAAGTCGAAACCACCACCGGTCAGCGCGCCGACGATGGGCATCACGAGGTCTTCGACGACCGACGTGACGATCTTGCTGAAGGCGGCGCCGATGATGACACCGACCGCGAGGTCCATCACGTTCCCGCGGGCAATAAACTCCTTGAACTCATTCAGCATACGTCTCTCCGTATCATCCCCGTTGAAAACGACCGCCGGCGCTGTCCCGCGCTGCAACCGTTTACGGAAACTAAACCAAAGCGGGCACCGAGAAAACCTTTCTTTGCCTTTGGTCAAACCACGCCTGCCAAAAGAAGGATCAAACTCCCTTCCACATCCGGCAGACCATTTTCTCTTGCAGCACCTTGGACTTAAGACTCATATGGCGGGCAATTCTCAACCTCGCGGACTTGTCCTATGCTTCGCGTCGGAGGAGTGAGGCATGCTTTCGGGTTCGGTCATCTTTGCCTCGGCCTTCGCCTATCTGCTGCTGCTGTTTGCAGTCGCGAGCTATGGCGACCGGCGGGCCAGGAGGAAAAGCGCTGCGCTGAAAGGCAGACCGCTCGTCTATGCGCTCAGCCTTGCGATCTATTGCACGTCCTGGACCTATTTCGGCGGCATCGGGCTTGCCGCCGAGCGCGGGCTCGAATTCACCGGCATCTACATCGGACCCATCCTGATGTTCACGCTGGGCATGCCGCTGATCCGCAAGATCATCCGCCTTGCCAAGACCGAGAAGCTGACCTCCGTCGCCGACTTCATCGCCGCGCGCTACGGCAAGAACCCGGCCGTGGCGGCGATCGTTGCACTGATCTCGCTGGTCGGTGCCATCCCCTATATCGCATTGCAGCTCAAGGCGATTTCGAGCTCCGTCGCGGCGATGATCAACACCAGCGACTATGGCATCGGCGCGGGGCAGAGTTTCATCGACCTGCCCCTGCTCGTGACCCTGTTCCTCGCCTGCTTCGCCATCGTCTTCGGTACGCGCCATACGGACGCGACAGAACATCAGGACGGACTGATCCTCGCGATCGCAATGGAATCGCTGGTCAAGCTCGTCGCGCTCGTCACTGCCGGCTTCTACATCGTCTTCGTCATCTTCAACGGCCCGGCGCATCTCTGGTCGCTGGCGGCAGAGAGCCCGGCGGTGCAATCCGCACTTTCCTATGAAACGCCGACGGCGCGCTGGATCCTGCTGATCGTCACCTCCGCCTTCGCGATCATCATGCTGCCGCGGCAGTTCCATGTGACCGTCGTCGAGAACCGCACCGAAGGGGAGTTGCGTACCGCCGGCATTCTGTTTCCGCTCTACCTGATCGGCATCAATCTCTTCGTGCTGCCGATCGCGATTGCCGGCCTCCTCACTTTCTCGGGCTCCGGCGACGCGGATCTTTACCTCTTGACTCTGCCGCTCGCCAACGGCCTGCCGCTGCTGACGCTCATCACTTTCATTGGCGGCTTCTCGGCAGCAACGGCCATGGTGATCGTCGCCTCCGTGGCGCTGTCGATCATGATCTCCAACGACATCGTCATGCCGGTGTTCCTGCGCCGCAATCTCAGCCAGCGCGGCGGGCTTCAGGAAAACCTCGCGGGGACGCTGCTCAACATCCGCCGTTCGGCGATCTTCGTCGTCCTCCTGCTCGGCTATGGCTATTACCGCTCCGCCGATATCAGTGCCGGTCTAGCTTCGCTCGGGCTCCTCTCCTTCGTCGCCATCTCCCAGATGGCGCCGGCCATGCTCGGCGGTCTCATCTGGCGCCAGGCGAATGCGCGCGGCGCGATCACCGGCATGGTCTCCGGCTTTTTCGTCTGGGCGTATCTCCTGTTCCTGCCGAGCCTCGGCGGACCGGACAATTCCCAAGTCGCGGCAACGGTGCTGAGCTTCCTGCTGCCATTTACGGACCTCTTCTCGGGTCCCCGCGCCGACCCGCTGGTGAATGCCACGATGCTGAGCCTGCTCGTCAACTGCAGCGCCTATGTGCTCGGCTCGCTGACCCGGACGCCGAAACCGATCGAGCGCTTTCAGGCCGGCGTCTTCATCACCCGGCGGTCGCGCACCGAAGGCACGTTCCGCGGCCGGAAGACCAAGGTCACCGTGCGCGATCTCAAGGCGACGATCGGCCGCTACATGGGCACCGAGCGCATGCAGCGCTCGTTCCACACCTATGAGCGCCAATCCGGCCGCTGGCTGGACGACAATGCGCCGGCGGACATGGCCGTTGTGCATTTCTCCGAGCAACTGCTCGGCAGTGCCATCGGCTCGTCGTCGGCGCGGCTCGTGCTTTCGCTCGTCCTGCAGCGCGGCGACGACACGTCATCGGACACGGCCTGGCTGCTCGACCAGGCGAGCGAGGCGCTGCAATACAATCAGGATATGCTGCAGACCGCGCTCTCGCAGATGGACCAGGGCATCGCCGTCTTCGACAACGCCAACAACCTGATCATCTGGAACCGCCGCTTCCGCCAGCTTCTGGATCTGCCCGAGGCGGCCGGCCAGGTGGGCTTCCCGCTCGCCGATATCGTTTCGATCCTCACCAAGCGCGGCGATATCCGCAAGGATCAGGAAAAGGGATTGATCGCCAACTTTCTGACGCTGGACAAGCCCTTCCTGCTCGAACTTGGCAATGGCGAGCGCATCATCGAAGTGCGCACCAATGCCATGCCCGACAAGGGCATCGTCACCACCTATACCGACATCACCCAGCGCGTTGCCGCCGACATGGCGCTGAAGCAGGCGAACGAGACGCTGGAACTGCGCGTCGAGGAACGCACCGGCGAACTGACCCGCGTGAACCGGGAACTCGCCGAAGCACGGGCGGCCGCGGAAGAGGCCAATATCGGCAAGACGCGGTTCTTCGCCGCTGCCGGCCACGATATTCTGCAGCCGCTCAATGCCGCCCGTCTCTATTCGTCCTCGCTGGTCGAGCGGCTGGGCGATTCCGACAACAGCACGCTCGTCGAGAACATCGATTCCTCGCTGGAATCGGTCGAGGCCATTCTTGGCGCCGTGCTCGATATTTCGCGCCTCGACACCGGCGCAATGAAGCCGCGGCTGCAATCCGTCCCGCTCAACGACCTGCTCCGCCGCATCGAGACCGACTTCGCGCCGATCGCGCGCGCCAAGGATCTCGACCTGGTGGTCATGCCGACCTCGCTGGTCGTGCGCAGCGATCCGAACCTTTTGCGCCGCGTGGTGCAGAACCTCGTTTCCAACGCGATCAAGTATACGCTCACCGGCAAGGTGCTGGTCGGCGTGCGCAGACATGGCGCGATGGCGACGATCGAGGTGCTCGATTCCGGCATCGGCATTCCGTCGTCGAAGTTCCGGACGGTCTTCAAGGAATTCGCACGGCTCGACGAGGGCGCGCGCACCGCTTCCGGGCTCGGCCTCGGCCTATCGATCGTCGATCGCATCTCGCGCGTGCTCAACCATCCGGTCAGCCTGCAATCGACACCGGGCAAGGGCACCGGATTCAAGGTGACGCTGCCGCTGGACGTAAGCGCCGGCGAACCGGTCGCGGTCCGCCCAGTTGTCCCCAACAAGGCGAGCGAGGCGCTCAACGGCTTGCGCGTGCTCTGCATCGACAACGAACCGCGCATCCTCGAGGGCATGAAAGTGCTGCTTTCGGGCTGGGGCTGCGTCGTCAGCACGGCGGAATCGGTTGCCGCCTGTGCCGAGATGACGGGAGAGCCGGCCGAGAAACCGCACGCGATCATCGCCGACTATCATCTCGACGACGGCACTGGCATCGAGGCAATTGCGAAGATCCGGCTTTCCGCCGGCGAGGCGATCCCGGCCCTGCTGGTGACGGCGGACCGCTCGCCGGAAGTGCGCACCGCGGCCGAGCGCGACGGCGTTTCGATCCAGAACAAGCCGGTGCGGCCGGCAGCGATGCGGGCGTGGCTGACACAGCTTTCGACGGCGGCGCGAACGGCTGCAGAATAAGCTGCTTCGGCGTTGCGGCAACGCGCCTGCATTAGACGTATGCTGCCGCAGTGCTCGATTGACCGCCTCAGGCGGCGGCGACGGTGCCGATCTTCGAAAGCTGGATCACCGCCTGGGTGCGGCTGTCGACATTGAGCTTCAACAGGATCGCCGAGACATGCGCCTTGATGGTCGCCTCGGAGACGCCGAGCTCATAGGCGATCTGCTTGTTGAGCAGGCCTTCGCCCAGCATGCTGAGGACGCGTGACTGCTGCGGCGTCAGCGTCTGAAGCCGCTGGAGCAGATCGGCGACTTCCGGTTCGTACTCCTGCGCGTCGTCGTAGCCCGCCGGCACGAAAACCTCACCGGCCATGACCTTCTCGATACCCTCGCGGATCTCTTCGATACCGGCCGACTTTGAGAGGAAGCCGGACGCCCCGAGGTCGAGCGCGCGGTGGATCGTCGCCGGATCGTCATGGGCGGAAACCACCATGACCGGCAGGCTCGGAAACTCGGCGCGAAGCGCAATCAGGCCGGAAAGGCCGCTGACGCCAGGCATCGTCAGGTCCAGAAGAAGGAGATCGGCATCCGGGTAATCGGCTGCAGTCTTGCGCGCGGCGGCGAAATCAACTGCCTCGACGATGGCGGGCGCGCCGTCCATCCCGCTCAGGGCCTGGCGCATGGCGCCACGAAACAGCGGGTGATCGTCCGCGATGATGATGGTCATGTCCGGCGTCATGTCGCTCCCTCCCAAGAGCCCGGTCTGCGACCTGCGCGCCTCCACGCGCCGATCCGCATCCCGCATGGCCGTTCCGGCGTCTCAGGTCTTCTGCGGCTCCGTCGCGGGGTCGCTGCCTTCGAGATCCTTCACGATATCCATGAACTTACGCATCATTCTTTCCATGATGCCCATTGTCCGGTCAATCTCTTCGTCGGTCGGAAGGTTCGGTTTCGCGACGCTTTCACCGGATTTAACGGCCTTTTCCAAGGTCTCTACCCGTTTGGTCAAAAGCTCGATCTCCAGCTCGAGCGCGGAGCGTTCGTCGGCTGCCATGCGGCAGACGAGCTCGCCGCTCCTTTCCTGGCAGAGCGACACTTCGCCGGTTTGCGTGTCGAGCCGGGCAATGCCGGTCTCGGATTTCTGCATGCTGTAGCGGCCGGGCGCCGGATCCTGCGCCGAGGCGATGCCGGCGAATGCCAGGCCGGCTCCGATCAGAAGTGCGACTGTAGCTTTTCTCATGACGTCCTCTCCGTTGCGGTCCTTGCCAGATGACGCCCGGCACATGAACGGGAAGAGCGAAATCGATCTTCACCAAGGATTATGCGCGAATCGACGTCCTTCTGCGATGGACAATCGCTGATATTTGCGGCAAGGCCACGACAGAAGATTACGGGGGCAGACGGGCACAATGGGTTCCATCATCTACAAGATCGTTCCGACCTCGCTGTGGCAGGAAGCCAAGCGCAGCGGACGCTTCGACGGCGCACCCGTCGACCTTGCTGACGGCTTCATCCATTTCTCCACCGCCGAACAGGCCCTGGAGACGGCAGCGCGGCATTTCGAGGGACAGGAAGGCCTACTTTTGGTCGCCGTTGACGGCGACGCGCTCGGCGTGGAACTGGTCTACGAACCCTCGCGCGGCGGCGCCCTCTTCCCGCATCTCTATGCACCCCTCTTCCTCTCCGCCGTGGTCTGGGAAAAGCCCCTGCCGCTTGGCGCCGATGGCTCGCATATCTTCCCGGAACTTGACGCATGAATCCGCTTACCAATCTCGCCCGCCGCGGCCTCTTCCTGTTCGATCCTGAGGCCGCGCACGGCCTGTCGATCAAGGCGCTGAAGACCGGGCTCGTGCCCAGCTGTCCTTCCAAGGCCGACAAGCGGCTTTCCCAGACGGTCGCCGGCATCGAGTTCCCAAACCCGATCGGCATGGCGGCCGGCTACGACAAGAACGCCGAGGTGCCGGAAGCGCTCCTGAAGATCGGTTTTGGTTTTACCGAAATCGGCACCGTCACACCGAAACCGCAGTCCGGCAACGACAAGCCGCGCATTTTCCGGCTGGTCGAGGACGAGGCCGTCATCAACCGCCTCGGCTTCAACAACGAGGGTCATGGCGCGGCGCTGGCGCGGCTCAAGGCCTGCTCGCGCGCTGCGCTGATCGGCGTCAATATCGGCGCCAACAAGGACAGTGCCGACCGCGTTGCCGACTATGTGAACGGCATTCACGCCTTCTATTCGGTCGCCCGCTATTTCACCGCCAACATCTCCTCGCCGAACACGCCGGGCCTGCGCGACCTGCAGGCGCGCGAGAGCCTCGCCGCCCTGCTGTCCGCCGTGCTCGCCGCTCGCGACGAGGAAGCCCGCCGTAGCAACCGGTACGTTCCGGTGTTCCTCAAGATCGCGCCCGATCTGACGGAAGAGGGCATGGACGACATCGCAGCCGAAGTTCTCGCCCACAATCTCGACGGCCTGATCGTCTCCAACACGACGCTTTCACGCGAAGGCTTGAAGGACCAGAACCAGGCGAAGGAAGCCGGTGGCCTCTCCGGCAAGCCGCTCTTCGAGAAGTCGACCGCGGCACTTGCCCGCATGCGCAAGCGCGTCGGACCAAATCTGCCGATCATCGGTGTCGGTGGCGTCAGTTCGGCCGAGACCGCGGCAGAAAAAATCCGCGCCGGCGCCGATCTGGTCCAGCTCTATTCCTGCATGGTCTATGAAGGCCCCGCGCTGCCCGGCCGCATCGTGCGTGGCCTTTCCGATCTCTGCGACCGTGAGCGGCTCAGCTCGATCCGCGATATCAGAGACAGCCGCCTCGACTACTGGGCCGGCCGGAAGGTCTGACGCGCCTTCGAGGGAATTCTCGAAAGCAGGAACAGGCCGCGCAGCAGCAGGAAGAGATTGAGGCCGGCCCAAAGCCCGTGATTGCCGAAGACGGGCACGAGCACAGCCAGCACCGCCGCGTAGCCGACAAAGGCCGCGACCATCATGTTGCGCATTTCGCGCGACCAGGTGGCGCCGATGAAGACGCCATCCATCAGAAAGGCGAGCGCGCCGGTGGTCGCAGTGACAGCCGCCCAGGGCAGATACTCGTAAGCGGCCACGCGGACATCGGCGGCCGTCGTCAACAGATTGATGAGCCGATCGCCGAAAAGCAGAAGGACGATGGTGGTGACCAAGGCGAGCCCCAGCGACCAGGCAGCCGTCAGGCGTAGCGCGCGATCGAAGGCTGGCCGGTAGCGGGCACCGATCGAGCGGCCGATCAATTGCTCGGCGGCGTTGGCGAGGCCGTCGAGATAGTAGCCGGCGACCAGGAAGATCGTCATCAGCACCGCGTTTGCCGCAAGCGTCACCGGCCCAAAGGCCGTGCCGATGCGCGTCATCAGCGTAAAGGCAGCGAGCAGCACGAAGGAGCGGATCATGATGTCGCGGTTGAGGCCGAAGAGCGGCTTCAATCGCTCGCGATCGAAGATCAGCGCCCAGCCCGGCGCATCGTTGCGGTCGAAACGGCCATAGACGATCGCAAAGCCGGCAAGCGCCCCGATCACCTCGCCTGTGACGGTGGCAAGTGCGACCCCCATCACGCCCCAGCCAAGGACGAGACCGAGCAGGATCGACAGCACGATGTTAATGCCATTGATCAGCGTCTGCAGCATCAGACCGATGGTGCCTTCGCCGCGGCCAAGCACGAAGCCGAGGATGGCGTAGTTCGCAAGGGCTGCCGGTGCCGAAATGATACGACAGAGAAAGTAGGTGCTGGTGACGGCCGCCACCTCCGGCTCCGGTCCCATCAGCCAGAGGCCGCCGGATAGCAGAAGAGGTGAAATGAGAACGCTGACCGTGCCGCAGACAAGCGCGATCGTAAGCGACCGCCAGAACACCGCCTGCTGCTCACGTCTGTCACCACGGCCATAGGCCTGAGCAACGAGGCCGGTCGTGCCGGCGCGCAGGAAATTGAAGGTGGTAAAGATCAGGTCGAATATGATGGCGCCGATCGCGAGCCCCGCGAGCAGCGTCGCCTGCCCCATGCGGCCGATAACAGCCGTATCGACCAGACCCAGCAAGGGCGTCGTCAGGAAGCCGAGCGTCATCGGCAGCGCAATCGCCAGGATCAGCCGATGGGTGACGTGAAAGGCGCCGGCGGGATCGTTCGGCGAGGCGGGAGAGGCGGTCATCGAACGGTCCGGGCGTTATGGGTGAGTGACGACCGTTTTAGGGAAAGTGCATGGGAGGATGCAAGCGCGCCGAGCAGTTGCGACGAAAAGGTTTCAGCGCGCAAGTAGCCCCTCACCCTAGCCCTCTCCCCGCAAGCGGAGAGAGGGGACGTGGACAAGCCGCAACACCGCATCCCGAGCCGCTATCGGAAGAGCAGTCCAATCGCATGGTTGCTGGGGATAGAGGGGGTGCGGCAACCTGCCTTCTCCCCGCCTGCGGGGAGAAGGTCCCGGCAGGGGATGAGGGGCCAGGTGCGGTTCAGATGTCCGCTAAGGCCGAATCAGGCCGACAGCACCATGGCCCAGAAGGGGCGGTTGCCGGATGAAGCGTTCTGGGCGACGGCAACGCCGAGACCGCGATAGTTACCGAGCATGTTTTCCAGATGCTTGGGCGACTTGTACCAGGCATCATAGGCGCGTTCGGCGTCGTCCTGGCCCATGGCGATGTTTTCGGCTGCCGGAAGCGTCACGCCCTGGCCCTTCATCCGGTCGTAGAAACTGTCGTTCCAGCCGATCAGATGCTGCATCTTGCCGACCCGTGCCATGCGCGCCGCCTGGTTCATCGCGGCGACCGAGGCCGCGTGGTCCGCCACGAGCTCCGTCAGCCCCTTGCCCTTGCGCAGCTTGTTGACGTAGCCGAGGCTCGCCTCGGTCTGGTCGCTGCCAGTGCCACTATCGGGCGTCAGCAGTTGGGACGTCGTGCAGCCGGCAAGCGCGCCGAGCGAGAGGATGGCGGTTGCACGCAGCAGGCCGCGGCGTTCGATCAAGAGAAACCGGTCGTGCATCATCAGCGCCGGTAGCTCATAACACGCAGGATCACGAAGGCCGGAACGACGATCGCCGCACCGAGCAGCAGATAGTCGCCCACCCGGCCAAGTGCGGCAAAGCCGGTGTACCAGAGGTCGAGCAGGAAGTTGCGGACCGCGAAATAGATGTCGGTCGGATACCAGCCGAAGACGGTCATGACGAAGCCGACGAGGATCGACACCACGACGAGCTTGACCAGCACCCGCAGCGGCGAGTCACCCAAAAATCTGTTCATTCCGTCCGACATCCGCGAACTTCTCCTGTTTGTCTTCACATAAGCCGCGATCGGCAGCGTCGCAAGTCGGCCAGACCTTGCACAGCGCCCAAGCTCTCGGTTTCAGCCAGATTCCGCTTGTGTTTTGCAGCATCCGGCGTCAGAAGCGCTGATCGCAACCGATATCTCACATTGATGACGCTCAACCAGCTCTCCTCCGGCGACCTGATCGCCGACCGCCGCGCCGACTACGCAAAAATGCTTGCCGAAGGCGGCGAGCCCGGAAGTGCTGCCGAACTCATGGCACAGGCGCTGGAACGGGCGCCGGACTGGGCAGCCGGCTGGTTTCGGCTCGCGGACTATGAGGAAAAATCGGGCCGGAAAGAGGCGGCGATCGACGCGCTCAGAAAAACCCTGGCGCTGAGCCCTCAGGACATCTTCGGCGCCGGCCTGAAGCTGGCGCTTCTCGGTGCCGCCGCGGTGCCCGAACAGCCGCCGAGCCTCTATGTCGAGCGCCTGTTCGACGACTATGCCGATCGCTTCGACCAGGCGCTGGTGGAAAAGCTCGGCTACACGGTGCCGCAAAAGCTCGCGGCGCTGATCCAAAGCCACACCGGGGGCCTCATCTTCGAGCATGTGACGGATCTCGGCTGCGGCACCGGCCTCTTCGGCGAACGCATCCGGGATCAGGCGCAATTCCTTGAAGGTTTCGACATCTCCATCAACATGCTCGCCAAGGCCGAGGCGAAATCCACCTACGATCGGCTGGCACGCGCCGATCTTTCGCTCCCGCCGGAAGCTTCCGGCATCTTCGGCAACTTCGCGTCCGCCCGCGCCGATCTCGTCAGCGCCGCCGATGTGCTCATGTATCTCGGCAATCTCGACAGTGTCTTCGACATCGCGCTCCGTCTGCTGGCCGCCGGTGGCTACTTCGCCTTTTCCGTCGAGGATGCGGGCGATGGCGTGGATTTTCTGCTGCGCCCCTCGCTGCGCTACGCCCATAGCGAAGCCTGTATTCGCGGCCTCTGCACGGCGCACGGGCTGAAGCTGCTGGCCATCGAGCGTACCGTCATCCGCATGGATGCCGGCGAACCGGTTTTCGGCATCCTGTTTCTGGCGCGCAAGCCTGCATAAAACGCAAGGCAGAGTCGCAAAAATAAGTCAGCATTACTGACATATTTTTCTTGAATATTGTTGTGCGTTGCAGCATTGCTGCGGCCATCGCAATCGAGGTTTTGCCATGGCTCAGATCAGCAGCGTTTTCGGTATCTGGAACACCAGCCCGACCCGGCATACGGCGGTCGAGGACCTGCAGGGCATCTTCACCGGCAGCCTGATCGCCGCACTCGGCCTCTATTTCCTGGCAAGCGCCGGCCTGCTCACCGGCAGCACGGCGGGCGTCGCCTTCCTGCTGCACTATGCGTTCGGCATCAATTTCGGTCTTGCCTTCTTCCTGCTCAACCTGCCGTTCTTCTATCTGTCGCTGAAGCGGCTCGGCCCGGCTTTCACGGTCAAGACCTTCATCGCCATCGGTCTTACCTCGTTCCTGACCGACATCCAGTCGCGCCTCTTCCAGATCGGTACGATCCAGCCGGCCTGGGCAGCGCTGCTTGGCGGCCTGCTGCTCGGTTATGGCCTGCTCGCACTCTATCGCCACCGCGCGAGCCTTGGCGGCGTCGGCATTCTCGGCATCTACCTGCAGGAGCGCTTCGGCATTCGCGCCGGCCTCGTGCAGCTTGCGATCGACATGGTCGTGCTCGTTATCGCCTTTGGGGTGACGACGCCCACGGTGGTCGCCTGGTCGGTGCTCGGCGCGGTCGTGCTCAACCTGTTTGTGGCCATCAACCACCGCGCCGATCGCTACATCGCACTCTAGATCAGTCCAGTCGTCACGCGAAAACGATTGCTCGGCTGTCTCAGGCGACCCTTTGCCGGTGCGTCGACCGGATGCGGGGAGCGGAAGCCGCCGGCGATCCGGTTCCGAACAGGAGTCAATGTGCCGCCCGGCGGCAAGTCTTCCGGGCTTCTCTTTTGACGGATTTGATCTACCTTTGTTCTCCGTGAACAGGATCGATTCCAGAGAACCGCAGGGCGATGCCCTGACCTTGCCCGCCCCCTTTCTGCGCTGGTTCGGCGAGAAGGGCTGGCGGCCGCGCGCCCACCAGCTCGAGCTCCTGGCACGCGCCGAAGCCGGGAACAGCACGCTGCTGATCGCACCGACCGGTGCCGGCAAGACGCTTGCCGGCTTCCTGCCGTCGCTGGTCGATCTCACTCGCCGCGGCAGGATCCCGCCCGGCTCTGCCTTCGTCGGCATCCATACGCTCTACATCTCGCCTTTGAAGGCGCTCGCCGTCGATATCGAGCGCAACCTGATGAAACCGGTCGGCGAAATGGGCCTGCCGGTTCGCATCGAAAACCGCACCGGCGACACGCCCACCGCCAAGCGGCAGCGGCAGAAGCTCAATCCACCCGACATATTGCTGACGACGCCGGAACAGCTGGCGCTGCTGCTTGCCAATGGCGAGGCGACCCGCTTCTTCAAAGACCTGCGCTACGTCGTCTTCGACGAGCTGCATTCGCTCGTCACCTCGAAGCGCGGCCATCTCCTCTCCCTCGGTCTGGCGCGGCTTCGCCGGCTGGCGCCGAGCGTGCAGACGATCGGGCTTTCGGCAACGGTTTCCGATCCCATGGACCTGCAGCGCTGGCTGGCGCCACAGGAGCCGGACATGAACAACCATGCAGGGCTCGTGCTTGTCGAAGGCGGCGCCAACCCGCAGATCTCCATCCTCAAGACGGAAGAGCACGTGCCCTGGGCCGGGCACTCGGCGCGCTACGCCATTGCCGATGTCTACGCCGCGATCAAGGAGCACGGCACCACCCTGCTCTTCGTCAACACCCGCAGCCAGGCGGAGCTGCTCTTCCAAGAACTCTGGACGATCAACGACGACAATCTGCCGATCGCGCTGCATCACGGTTCGCTCGATGTCACCCAGCGCCGCAAGGTCGAGGCGGCGATGGCCGAGAACCGGCTGCGCGCCGTCGTCGCCACCTCGACGCTCGACCTCGGCATCGACTGGGGCGACGTCGATCTCGTCGTGCATGTCGGTGCGCCGAAAGGCGCGAGCCGCCTCGCCCAGCGCATCGGCCGCGCCAACCACCGCATGGATGAACCCTCGAAGGCGATCCTTGTGCCGGCCAACCGCTTCGAGGTGATGGAATGCCAGGCGGCGCTCGACGCCAACTATATCGGCGCGCAGGACACGCCGCCGGTCGGCAAGGGCGCGCTCGACGTGCTCGCCCAGCACGTGCTCGGCATGGCCTGTGCCGCGCCTTTCGACCCGCTGTCGCTTTACGACGAGATCACCAGTGCCTCGCCCTATAGGACGCTCGCCTGGGAGACCTTCGAGCGGGTGATCGATTTCGTCGCGACCGGCGGTTATGCGCTGAAGACCTATGAGCGCTACGCCCGGATCCGCAAGACCAAGGACGGGCTCTACCGCGTCTCCAATCCGCTGGTGGCGCAACAATACCGCCTGAATGTCGGCACCATCGTCGAGTCGCCGATGCTGAACGTGCGCATGGTCAAACGCAACCAGCGCGGCTCGCTCGGTCGCGGCGGCATGTCACTCGGCAAGGTCGAGGAGTATTTCCTCGAAATGCTGTCCCAGGGCGACACCTTCATGTTCTCCGGCAAGGTGCTGCGCTTCGAGGGCATTCGCGAGAACGAATGCCTCGTCAGCCAGGCCTTTACCTTTGACCCGAAGGTGCCGAGCTATGCCGGCGGCAAGTTTCCGCTCTCGACCTATCTGGCACAGCAGGTTCGCAGGATGCTCGCCGATCCGGCGCGCAGGGCGGCACTACCGGAACAGGTGCGCGACTGGCTCTCGCTACAGAAAGACGTCTCGATGTTGCCGCGCGAGGACGAGCTTCTGATCGAGACCTTCCCGCGCGGCAGCCGCCACTACATGGTCATCTATGCCTTCGAGGGACGACTGGCGCACCAGACGCTCGGCATGCTGCTCACCCGCAGGCTCGACCGCGCCGGCTTGAAGCCGCTCGGCTTCGTCGCGACGGATTACTCGCTGGCGGTCTGGGCGCTCGACGACCTCGGCGCCACCTTCAAGCTCAAGCGCGGCGCGCTTGCCGAGCTGTTCGACGAAGACATGCTCGGCGATGACCTCGAAGCCTGGCTGAACGAGTCCTTTCTTCTGAAACGCACCTTCCGCAACTGCGCCGTCATCGCCGGCCTCATCGACCAGCGTCACCCCGGCAAGGAGAAGACCGGTCGGCAGGTGACGGTCTCGGCCGACCTCATATACGACGTATTGCACGCGCACGAGCCGGATCACCTGCTGCTCGAAGCGACCCGCAACGATGCGGCAACGGGGCTTTTGGACATCGCTCGGCTCGGGGATATGCTGAAGCGAATCAAGGGCCACATCACCCACAGGCGTCTCGACCGGATCTCGCCGCTGGCGGTGCCTGTGATGCTGGAGATCGGCAAGGAAATGATCCAGGGCGAAGCGCAGGACTTCCTGCTTTCGGAGGCCGCCGACGACTTGATCCACGAGGCGATGGGCGGTCTGGATGTGGATTGATAGGAAAATGGCTTTGAGAACGAGCAGTCTAACGAATTGGGCCGGTCACTTCCGTCTCGACAGTCAGTCGCGTGCGGGATCGTGACCATGCACCGCCTCGCCCACGCCCTATCAGCTCAGACGACTGCCCCCCTCCTCCACGCCCAGACGATCGTGAACGGCGTCGTCGCGATCTGCGATCCGCTCGGCAGTCTCTACCTGCCCGAGACCGGCACGCTCGTGGTTTCCGACCTGCATCTGGAAAAGGGTTCGGCGTTCGCCCGCCGCGGCATGCTTTTGCCGCCCTATGACACGCTTGCGACGCTGCGCGTGCTGGAGGCGGCGATCGTGCGCCACGACCCGAAACTCGTCATCAGCCTCGGCGACAATTTTCACGATCGTGTCGGTTCGGCCGTGATGCCGGACGCCTTCCGGCACATGATCGCGGCGATGGCGCTCGGGCGCGAGTGGGTCTGGATCAACGGCAATCACGATCCGGATGGCGCCTTCGGGCTCCCGGGCGCCTCGATGGACGAGCTCAACCATGCGGGTCTTGCCTTCCGGCACGAGCCCAAGCGCGGCGATGCCGTTGGCGAGATCGCCGGGCATCTGCATCCGGCGGCAACGGTGGTGAGACGCGAAAGGGCCGTGCGCCGCGCCTGCTTTGCGACGGATGGCACGCGCATGTTGATGCCCGCCTTCGGGGTCACGACCGGCGGGCTAGATCTGCGACACCGGGCCATGACCGGCCTCTTCGACCGCAGCAGGCTGGTCGCCCACATGCTCGGTCGCGACCGGATCTATTCGGTCCGGTTTGCCAATCTGATTGCCTGACGCTTGGGGAAGGCGTGCGGTTCCGTCCGCACACCGCCGACCCCGTGATCAGAACGCGTTGAAGGTCAGCGTCGTCAACGAGCGCGAGATACCCGGCACCGTGGCAATGTTGTCGTTGATGAACTTGCCGATGTCCTGGCCTTCCTCGATGTAGACCTTGATGATCAGGTCGTAGTCGCCGCTGGTCGAGTACATTTCCGAAACGATTTCCTTGCGGTAGATCTCGTCAGCGACCTCGTAGGTCTTGCCGGGAGCGCACTGCAACTGGACAAAAATCGGTTTCATCGAGCTTCCTCTGTCTGTGTGGCGTCGCTTGCCGCTACTAGCGCAAGCATCGCCTTCTCGAACTTCAGCGCGCGTTCGGCGCGGCGTGTTCAGATCAACATGTTCGAGATGCCTGGGTATTTTATCCCTACAGCATCCTGCTGCCCTTTCTTTAAACGCACGCCGGGCAAAAGAAAACGCAGGGTAAGCTCCTGGCCCAACTATTCCTTGCGGAAGATCACGCTGGCACCCCAGCCGGTGATGACTGCGAGCAGCACGGCGACGAGACCGTAGAAGAGCGGTTGCTGATGCGCTGCCTGGGTAATGAACTGTTCCAGGCCAGTCTTGACGACACGCAACGGCAGCGCCTTGGCGGCGACGAAGACGCCGTCGCGAAAGAGGTAGGCGCGCACCACGTGGACGCCGTTCGGCACGTTCGCCGGCAGGCGCACCGACGCCTTGAACAGGCTCGCGCTGATAAACTGCACGCCGCCCGGATCGCGCTCGTAGACGCCGCTCGTTTCGCGGATGCGGCGAAAGGCGTTGCGGAACTCGCCGAGATTGCTGCCGTCGCCGACGAAGCCGAGCGGCACCAGCCGCATGTGGTCGACGCCGATGCCCATATTGCCCATCTCGCCGGGCGGCGCGATCGTTTCGATGTCGCGCGTGCTTGACAGCGAATAGGATTCCGGCACCAGCTCGAAGGTCATCGACCGCGTGTTTACCCAGATGCCGAAGACGCGCTCCTTCTTGCGCACCGTCGCATTGTCCTTGGGGCCTTCGAGGGACACGATGATGTTGTACCTGCCCTGGGCCAGCAGTCCCTGGTCGAAACCATCGACGGCGCCGAAGATCGTCAGATCCGCGCCGCGGAAATCCGAGGTGATGGCAATCTCGTCGGTGGAGATGCCGATCTCCAGCTTCTCGGTGAAATCGGCGTTCTCGTCCTGCAGTGCCGCATGGGTCGGAGCGGCGACGGCGAGTGCCAGAAGGGCGAGAGCTGTGCGCGCGAACCGGATCATCAGAAGCCGAGCCCCGCTGATACGACCGAATAGATATCCTTCGGCGGAATGACGAGCTCGATCGCCAGACGAATGCCGACGGCAAGGACGAGCAACGCCAAGAGCGCTCGCAATTGTTCGCCGCGCAGCTTCTGGCCGACGCGCACGCCGTATTGCGCGCCGATGACGCCGGCGATCATCAGGACGAAGGCGAGTACGATATCGACGGTATAGTTGGTCGACGCCTGGACGATGACCGTATAGGCCGAGACGAAGACGATCTGGAACAGCGACGTGCCGACGACGACGTTGGTCGGGATGCGCAGGAGATAGATCATTGCCGGCACCATGATGAAGCCGCCGCCGACGCCCATGATCGAGGTCAGGATACCGATGCAGAAGCCGAGGAAGGCAACCGGAATGACGCTGAGATAGATCTTCGACTTCTTGAAACGCATCTTCAACGGCAGGCCGTGCACCCAATTGTGCTGGCCGGGGCGACGCAGGGTCGTCGCCTCGTTCTTGGCGGCCTTGCGCATGGCGACGATGCTTTCCCAAAGCATCAGACCGCCGACAGTGCCGAGCAGCACGACGTAGAGCAGCGAGATCACCAGATCGAGCTGGCCGAGGCGGCGCAGCAGCGAAAACAGCCAGACGCCGACCGTCGCGCCCACGAGGCCACCGCAGAGCAACACCGTGCCGAGCTTGATATCGATGGTGCCGCGCCGAAAATGCGTGATCGCGCCGGATATCGACGAGGCAACCACCTGGTTGGCGCCGGTCGCCACCGCCACGACAGGCGGAATATTGTAGAAGATCAGGAGCGGCGTGATCAGGAAACCACCGCCAACGCCGAACATGCCGGAAAGAAAGCCGACGGCCGCGCCCATACCGAGAATGATGAGTATGTTCACCGACAACTCTGCGATGGGCAGATAGATCGTCACGCCGGGTCCTCGATATGCCAACGGCCCGCAATGCGGGCAAACCGGTTAGTGTGGCAAGCAATTCACCACGAATGAGGGATTATTCGAAAGGCCGGCACCTCTCCCGAGGGCGAGGCGGCTTCCGTCATGCACTCCTGCAGCGTTGCGCTTCCGCCAGGACATGCCAAGGTCACAACCGGACCTTGATTGCTGCATCAGTTCTTCCCTAGCCTGATTCCGATTAAGGAATTATGCAGCAGGCCCGACATTTCAACCTTTTCAGCCACATGGCAGACGGCTTCGCCACCCGCAACCCGTGTCGCCCGGCTCTGCGGCTTTATTACGGCGCAAGCCCAAGGGTCAGGAATTGCGCTTCAGCAATTCCTTGACCAACTGCTCGGTGATTTCGCCCGTCGGCTCCTGGCCGACCGACTTCTGGAAGGCCTTGATGGCAGCCACGGTCTTCTTGCCCATCTGGCCGTCGGGCTTGCCGGCGTCGAAGCCGTTGTTGTTCAGGATCGCCTGGATATTGCGGACCGCCTTGGTCATGTCGACGCTGGCGGTCTTGTTGGCCGGGCCGACCCAGGCATCCGGAACGTCGACCGTGTTCGCCTTGGCGTCGACCGGCTGCACCTTCCAGGCATCGGCCTTCGCCTTGGCGCTTTCGAGCTGCTCAGGCTTCATCGCCTTGGCAACTTCGTCACGCTTGGCGGCGGCATCCATGTCGCCTTCGCGGGCGGCGGCGGAGAACCATTTGTAGGATTCGGTCAGGTCCTGCGGCACGCCGTTGCCACGCGCATAGAGGACGGCGAGGTTGAACTGGCTATCGCGAATGCCGAGTTCGGCAGCCTTCGCGAACCACTTCGTTGCCTCGGCAAAGTCAGGCGAAGCATCGCGGCCACTCGCCAGCATGACCGCGAGGTTGTGCATGGCGCTGGCATTGCCCTGGCCGGCGGCGGCGAGATAGAGCGCCTTCGCCTTGGAGGCGTCACGCGTTAGGCCCATGCCTTTTTCATACATGCTCGCGAGGCGATACTGCGCCGGAACGACGCCGGCGTCGGCGGCGCGCTGATACCACTTGGCGGCTTCCGCCATGTTTTCAGGAACGCTGCGGCCTTCGCTAAAGCGGGCGCCGATTTCGTAGAAGGCAAGCGGGTCGCCGCCCTTGGCGGCCGTCACCAGGGCTGCCGGGCCGAAGCCTTCCGGCAGCACGATCTCGCTCGGTGCGGCCACCGGCGCCAGCGCGGTCGTTGCCGCGCCCTCGGCCGGAGAACTGATAAGGGCCGCACCACTGGCGGGTGCGTTGCCAGCGGGCGTCGCCTGGAACTCGGAGGCCGCCGAAGCGGTTTTCGTTTCTGCGACCGGCGCGAGCATCGGTGCCTTCTCTTCGGCCGGTGTCGCAATGGTGGTCGTCGGCACGGCCGTCGCCGGTACCGAGATCGAAGCTTCGGATACCTTCGCCGGGGCTTCAACGGAATCGACCGGTGCTGCGACTGCGATTTCGGATGCCGTGACCGGCGTTTCAGCCGGGGCTACGGCCGCGGTCTGCGGCAGAAGGCCTTCGACGATCTTGTTTTCGCGCGATTCCGGCACCGCCTGCTGCTCGATGATCGCGGCCGGCTCCACCGGTGCGGTCTCTTGCTTCTTCAGCATATTGCTGACCAGCGGATAGGACATGATCGCCAGCAGGACCGCGCCGACGGCCATGAGGATCGGCCGGCGGTGACGGGCAAAAGCGCCGCCGATGCCGGAGGTCTTTCCGCTTTGACCAACCTTGTTCAGGGTGTCGGCCTCTTCAACGGCGAGCTGGGCAGCACGGCGGGCGGCAGCGATGAAGTCCGACTTGTCGCCATCGCCAGGCTGAATACCTGCCTTGTTCATCTGCCCGGCGCGCACGCGTTCCAGGATCTTCTTGACATCGGGAACGCCGGAACCCGGCTCCAGCAGCTGGTTGGCTTCCTCGGGCGCAAGCATTTCGGAGGGATCGATCGACGGAGTCGGCTCGACGACCTGTCGGGACTGCTCCTGCTCGTGCACCGGCTCGGACCGCTTGCCGGAGAAGCGCCGGGTCAGGCCGGCGAGCAGGCCGGTGCGGGCTGCAGCGGCCGGTTCGCGCACATTTTCGACTTCAACGGTCGAGACCTGCCGGTCATCGGCAAAGGTCGTTGCCGGCTCGGCGGTCTGGGTGACCACAGCCTGATCTTCGGCCTGCAGCGCGCGGACGTTGCGCTGCAGATCCTCGTAGCGGTCATCGAGATCGTTGTCGCCGAAGGGAGCGAGTTCCGGCTGCGCGGCCCTCGGCATCTGCGCGGGTTCGCGCAGCACCGGCGTTTCAGCCCGTGCCAGCATTGCCGGCTCGCGATTTTCGATGCGCTCCAGCTTGTCGGCGATATGCACGAGGGTCTCGTGCAAAGCCTCGAAGGTGCGCGCCGTGCGCTCCTCGCTGGAGCGGCTGAGGTCCTCGAGCGTGCGAAGGTCTTCGGCAAGCGCCGAGATTGCGGCCAGATCTCCGCCGGAACCCCGCGGAGAGCCGTTCTTGGCATAGGCTTCCATCACCGCTTCGGCCGCCTGGCGAGCGGCCTCGACGATGTATTCGTCGCTGGTCGAGAGGTAGTCCTCGAGCGCGCTCATGCGGTTTTCGAAATCGACGGGCACCGCGCTCGCAGCGACGTCCGCGCGCGGCTGGCTGACCAGCGTCGACAGATTGGCGATCTGCGCTTCGAGGTTCTGCAGGGCGACACGATCATCGAACGGCGCAGCGTGGGTCTCTTCCAGACGCTGCGCGATGCCGACAAGGCGATCTTCCAGCCGGTCGAAGCGCGGATCGGAGGCCGGTTGAACGCCATGGGCGTCGAGTTCGTCGATCCGGCGTGCCAGATAGTCGAGCCGCTCGGCCAGTGTGTCGTTGACGCTGCCCTGGTCCAGGGCCTCGATCTTGCGCGAAATATCCGACAGATAATCGTTGAGATCCGACTGCGCGGTCCTGTTGCTGCGCTCCATCACCAGCGAAAGCTGGTCGAGACGCTCTTCGAGACGGGCGGCCGCCTTTTCGCCGGCGAGATCTTCGACCCGGGCGGTCAAGGCTTCCAGGCGGGCGCCGAGGCCGGAATCGTTCGGGCGCGACAGGCTGTCGATCTGACGGGACAGGTCGCCAAGCCGGCTTTCCAGCCGGTTGACGAAGCTACCGTCGAGACCCGTCGCCGTGCGACTGTTGGCAGCGATCGCGCGGCTGATTTCATCGAGCCGACCGTCGAGATCCGCAAACTGCGAAACGAGACGGCGGTCATCGGGTTGGATCTGGCGGCCCAGCATTTCGATGGCCTGGGCGACGGCGATCAGTTTGTCCTCAAGCGCGTCGACGGCCGAGCTGCCCTTCAGCGAGCCGATCTGCGACTTGATCTCGTCCAGGCGATAGGCCAGCGCCACCAGCTCGTCGTCGCGGTTCTGATCAAACGCGATCAGCCGATCCTCGACGCCGGTCCAGCGGTTTTCCATGCGGCGCATGCTGTCTTCACGCGCAAGGCCGTCGATCATCGCACGCAGTTCGTCGAAGTCGCCACGCAGCGCGTCGGCCTGGGCGGGCGAGGCCTGGCGGCCGAGCTGCTGGATGCTGTCGGCAAGACGCTGCATGTCGCCGCGCACGTCTTCGGCGAAGCTGTGATCCTGCGCCTGAGCCTTGATGCCGCGAATCTCGGACCTGAGCGAATTCATCTCGCGCGTGAGGCCATCGGTGATGTCGCGCTTCAGGTCCTGGCGCAGACCGACGAGCGCCTCGGCGATATCGTTGACGGCCAAAGACGGGCGCTGCGGCTGGCTGTGCAACGGTTGCAGGCGGGGCTCTTCGGTAAGACGGTCAGAGGCCGGACGTTCGGGAACATAGCGTTCCGGTTCGCGCGCCGACATTCGGTCGCGAAGCGGCGGGCGCTCGCGCGAAGCGCTGAGGCTGCGCTGGCGCTGCATGATTTCGGCGACGGCGTCACGGGGCGTTGCGGGTTCTCTGGCTGGTTCGCGGGCCGGAAGACGCTCGGCAGGCCTTGGCGCCACGTCGCGGGCAGCGCCGCTCATCAGGCCTTCGATCCGCGCCTCAAGTCCTTCGATGGTGCGGTTCAAAGCGTCGAGCGACGGCCGCTCGCTATAGGACTGGCTGCCTGCGCGCTGAGGATTTGATCGCGATCCATTCATGGTGTTCTTCGCCCCTGTCGTCGGCCATCCCGAAAGTCGTCACGGAAGAAAACAGCTTTCCTCACCCCTGTGGCGCTTCCGACGTGGGCAAAGCTACAACGACACGACGCCAGGACCGGTTGCAGCTTTGACCATCTCAACACGCACCTTTCACGAAACGTGGTAAATAAGCCGTTAATCTGCCCAGGATTTTTAACGATTTGGCAGGATCGTACCGTGAGCGCGGGTTGCCGGCGCCCCTTTCGGCTCCCCTGGTGCCGCGACGAAACTTCGCAGCCCGCAATTTTTGACGTTTACGCAAACGTCAAAATTTTGTAGCATCCGGCCAACGATGCGAGACCGCCCTGGAGCAGGCCGCTTTCCTGTGGAATCACTGGAAGGGAAAGATGCTCTAGAATCAAAGACGATGGCGGCGCATCCGGCATCCTGCAACCGGGCGTCGACGACGAGGTACGGCGCCCGAAGCACCAAAAGGCGAGGAAAGCATGCCCATCTACAAGGCCCCGGTCGACGATACCCTCTTCATCCTGAACGACGTGCTCGGCATCGAGCGCTACAACAACCTGCCCGGTTTTGCTGATGCGACGCCGGACATGATCGAAGCGATCGTCGGCGAGGCTGCCAAGCTTGCCGAGGAGGCCCTGTTCCCCGTCAATCTCTCCGGCGATCAGGAAGGCTGCAAGCGCCGCGACGACGGCTCGGTCAGCGTGCCCAAGGGCTTCAAGGAAGCCTTCGACCTCTACCGCGAAGGCGGCTGGCTCGGCCTCGCCGTTCCGGAGGAATTCGGCGGCCAAGGCTTGCCCTATACGCTGCATACCGCCGTCGGCGAGTACATGTCCTCGGCCAACATGGCGCTGACCATGTATCCCGGCCTCACCCAGGGCGCGATCGCGGCAATCCTCGTTCACGGTACGGACGAACAGAAGCAGGCCTATCTGCCGAAGATGGTTGCCGGCACCTGGACCGGCACGATGAACCTGACCGAACCGCATTGCGGTACGGACCTCGGGCTGCTGCGCACCAAGGCCGTTCCTGATGGCAACGGCTCCTACAAGATTTCCGGCCAGAAGATCTTCATCTCCGCCGGCGAACACGACATGTCGGACAACATCATCCATCTGGTGCTTGCCCGCATCGAGGGCGCACCGGAGGGCGTGAAGGGCATCTCGCTGTTCATCGTGCCGAAGTTCAAGCTCGATGCCGACGGCGAGCCGGGCGAACGCAATGGCGTTTCCTGCGGCGCGATCGAACACAAGATGGGCATCCACGGCAACTCCACCTGCGTCATGAACTATGACGAGGCCGAGGGCTACCTCATCGGCACGGAGAACAAGGGCCTCAACGCCATGTTCGTGATGATGAACGAAGCCCGCCTCGGCGTCGGCCTGCAGGGCCTGTCGATCGCCGAGATCGCCTATCAGAACGCCGCCAACTATGCCCGCGACCGCATCCAGGGTCGTTCGCTCTCCGGCCCGAAGGCGCCGGACAAGAAGGCCGACCCGATCATCGTGCATCCGGACGTGCGCCGCACGCTGATGACGATCCGGGCCTTCAACGAAGCCGGCCGCGCCTTCACGCTCTGGACAGCGCTCAAATCCGATATCGCCCACCGCTCCGACAATGAGGCGGACCGCCAGACGGCCGACGACATTCTCGGCCTGATGACGCCGATCCTGAAAGGCGTGCTCACCGACAAGGGCTTCGACCACGCCGTCATGGCGCAGCAGATGTTCGGCGGCCACGGCTATATCGAAGAACATGGGATGAGCCAGTACGTCCGCGATGCCCGCATTGCGATGATCTACGAAGGCGCCAACGGCATCCAGGCGCTCGACCTCGTCGGCCGCAAGCTCGGCCTCAATGGTGGCCGCGCCGTCATGGCGCTGTTCAAGGAAATCGGCGATTTCTGCGAGGAAAACCGCAGCAACGAGAAACTCTCCGCCTATACCAAGGCGCTGAAGAAGGGCCTCAACGACCTGCAGGCCGCCACCATGTGGTTCATGCAGAACGCGATGGCCAAGCCCGATAATGCCGGCGCCGGCTCGACCGACTACATGCACCTCTTCGGCCTTGTCGTGCTTGGCTACATGTGGGCAAAAATTGCCAAGACGGCTGAGGAAAAACTTGCCTCTGGCGAAACGACGCGCGCAGACTATCTGAAGAACAAGCTGATCACCGCGACCTTCTTCATGGAAAGGATCCTGCCGGAAACGGCCCTGCGCAAGGCCCGCATCGAGACCGGCGCCGACACGCTGATGGCGCTCGACGCGGCCGCGTTCTGAGCCGTTCGATTTCAAAATGTTTTGACGGGCAGCACCTGGCGGTGCTGCCGAAAGGGAGATGAGACATGACGAAAGTCTTCGTTTACGACCACGTGCGCACGCCGCGCGGCCGTGGCAAGAAGGACGGATCGCTGCACGAAGTGCCGTCCGTTCGCCTCGCCGCCAAGATGCTGGAGGCGGTGCGTGACCGCAACGACCTCGATACTTCGACCGTCGACGACATCATCATGGGCTGCGTCGATCCGGTCATGGACGCCGGTGCGGTGATTCCGAAGGCGGCCGCCTTCGAAGCCGGCTATTCCACCCGCGCGCCGGGCATGCAGATCTCGCGCTTCTGCGCCTCCGGTCTCGACGCCATCAACTTCGGCGCGGCCAAGATCGCCCAGGGTGCAGACGACATCGTCATTGCCGGCGGCGTCGAGAGCATGTCGCGCGTCGGCCTCGGCATGTCCGGCGGTTCCTGGTTCATGGACCCCTCGGTCAACCTGCCGGCCTTCTTCATGCCGCAGGGCGTTTCGGCCGATCTCATCGCCACGAAATACGGTTTCAGCCGCGACGACGTCGACGCCTATGCGGTGGAAAGCCAGAAGCGCGCGGCGCATTCCTGGGAGAAGGGTTACTTCAAGAAGTCCGTCGTGCCGGTCAAGGACGGGAACGGTCTGACCATCCTCGACCGTGACGAGCACATGCGTCCCGGCACCGACATGCAGGCGCTCGCCTCGCTCAACCCGTCCTTCCAAATGCCAGGCGAAATGGGCGGCTTTGAAGCCGTCGGCATCCAGGCGCATCCGGAAATCGAAAAGATCAACTACGTGCACCATGCCGGCAACTCGTCGGGCATCGTCGACGGCGCCGCAGCCGTGCTGCTCGGCTCCAAGGCCGGCGGCGAGAGCATGGGCCTGAAACCCCGCGCCCGCATCCGCGCCTTCGCCAATATCGGCTCCGATCCGGCGCTGATGCTGACCGGCCCGGTCGACGTCACCGAAAAGCTTCTGAAGCGCGCCGACATGAAGCTGTCGGACATCGATCTCTTCGAACTCAACGAAGCCTTCGCCGCCGTCGTGCTGCGCTACATGCAGGCCTTCGACATCCCGCACGACAAGATCAACGTCAACGGTGGCGCGATCGCCATGGGCCATCCGCTCGGCGCCACCGGTGCGATGATCCTCGGCACCGTGCTCGACGAGCTGGAGCGCCGCGATCTCAACACCGCGCTCGTCACGCTCTGCATCGGCGCCGGCATGGGCACGGCCACGATCATCGAAAGGGTCTGACGATGGACGTGATGCGCCGCTCTCTTCTCGCGCTGATGGGCCTGGGGCTGCTTGCAGCCGCTGGCTGCGTCTCCGACGAGGAAGGCAGCGACAGCTTCACGCTCACCGGTGCGATCACCAATGTCGCGAGCGGCCCGGTTCCGGCCGGCACCGTCACCATCAGGCTCGAAGAGCAAGGCGTGATGGACGTCGCTGCCAAGCTGATCGCGGAAACGTCCGTCGTCAGCGATGGCAAGGCCACCCGCGTGCCCTTCGTGCTGCAGGTGCCGAAGCCTGAACTCAATAAGGCCACCGATGCGGGCTTCACCATCCGCGTCGAGCGCGACGACCGGCTGATCGCCACCAATACCAGCAAACAACGTTACAGCGGCGGATCGAATATCTCGCTGCGCATCGAACCCATTCTCTACTGAGGGGGAGAACCATGACGAATTACACCAATTTCAAGATCGAGACCGACGCCGACGGCATCGCACTCGTCACCTGGGACATGCCTGAGAAGTCGATGAACGTCTTCACCCAGGAGGTGATGGAGGAACTCAACGCCATCGTCGACGCAACGACTGCCGACGCAGCGGTCAAGGGCGTCGTCTTCACCTCCGGCAAGTCGACCTTCTCCGGCGGCGCTGATCTGTCGATGATCAAGTCGATGTTCACCTTCCAGCAGGAAGAGAAGAAGAAGGATCCGGATAACGCCGCCCAGAAGCTCTTCGACCTCGTCGGCCGCATGACCGGGCTCTTCCGCAAGCTCGAAACCTCGGGCAAGCCCTGGGTCTCGGCGATCAACGGCACCTGCATGGGCGGCGCTTTCGAGCTGTCGCTCGCCTGCCATGGCCGCGTCGCGTCCAATTCCAAGTCGGTGAAGATCGCCCTGCCGGAAGTCAAGGTCGGCATCTTCCCGGGCGCCGGCGGCACCCAGCGCGTGCCGCGGCTCACCAATGCGCAGGACGCGCTGCAGATGATGACGACGGGCTCGTCGCTGACGTCGGCTCGCGCCAAGGCGCTCGGCCTCGTGCACGAAGTCGTCGATGCGGACAAGCTGGTCGACGCCGCCAAGGCGATGATCAAGAACGGCCTGAAGCCGGTGCAGCCCTGGGACGAGAAGGGTTACAAGGTACCGGGCGGCGGCATCTGGACGCCGGCCTCGGCCCAGCTCTGGCCGGCCGCTTCCGGGATCCTGCGCCGCGAGACCTACGGCAACTATCCGGGCGCCGTTGCCATCCTGAAATGCGTCTATGAAGGCCTGCAGGTGCCGTTCGACACGGCGCTCAAGATCGAGCAGCGCTACTTCACCGAGATCCTTCAGACGACCGAAGCCTTCTCGATGATCCGCTCGCTGTTCGTCTCGATGCAGGAGCTCGGCAAGGGCGCCCGCCGCCCGGCCGGCGTGCCGAAGTCGGAGTTCAAGCATGTGGGCGTCGTCGGCGCCGGCTTCATGGGCGCCTCGATCGCCTATGTGACGGCTGCCGCCGGCATTGCCGTCACGCTGATCGACCGCGACATGGAAGCGGCCGAGAAGGGCAAGGCCCACTCGGAAGGCCTGGTCAAGGATTCGGTCGGCAAGGGTCGCCTGACCAAGGAAGAAGGCGAAGCGCTGCTCGCCCGCATCACGCCTTCGGCCGATTACAACGACCTGAAGGAAGTCGGCCTCGTGGTCGAAGCCGTCTTTGAAGACCGCCAGGTCAAGAAGGATGTCATCGAGAAGGTGGAGGCGGTGATCGGCGAAGACACGATCTTCGCCTCCAACACCTCGACACTACCGATCACCGGCCTTGCCAAGAACTCGAAACGCCCCGGCCAGTTCATCGGCATCCACTTCTTCTCGCCGGTCGAAAAGATGATGCTGACCGAAGTGATCCTCGGCAAGGAGAGCGGCGACAAGGCGCTCGCTACGGCACTCGACTACGTCGCCGCGATCAAGAAGACGCCGATCGTCGTCAACGACACCCGCGGTTTCTATGTCAACCGCTGCGTCTTCCGCTACATCCACGAAGCCTATGACATGCTGATCGAAGGCGTGCCGCCGGCGATGATCGAGAATGCCGCCAAGATGGCCGGCATGCCTGTTGGACCGCTGTCGCTCAACGACGAAGTGGCGATCGACCTCAGCCAGAAGATCCTCAAGGCCACCGTCGCCGACCTCGGCGAAAAGGCCGTCGATCCCAAGCACATGGCGCTGATCAACAAGATGGTCGACGACCTCGACCGCCGCGGCCGCAAGAACGGCAAGGGCTTCTACGAGTATCCGGCGAAGCCCGCCAAGAAGTATCTGTGGCCGGAGCTGAAGACGCTCTACCCGCAAAAGAACGCCGACAAAATCGACATCGAAGTGCTGAAGCAGCGGTTCCTGGCGACGATCGCGCTTGAAGCCGCCCGCACCATGGAAGAGGGCATCGTCACCGATCCGCGTGAGGCGGATGTCGGCTCGATCCTCGGCTTCGGCTTTGCCCCCTACACGGGCGGCACGCTCTCCTACATCGACGGCATGGGCGTAAAGGCCTTTGTCAAGATGTGCGACAAGCTTGCCAAGGACTACGGCAGCCACTTCAAGCCGACGGCGCTCTTGCAGGAAATGGCCGAGCGCGGCGAGACCTTCTACGGTCGCTTCAACCCCTACGGCGAGAAGAAGCAGGCGGCGTAAGTTCCGCGCATCGAATTGGAAGCAGGCCCCTCGGGGCCTGTTTTCGTTTGGGCGACGGCTCGTCCAAGGCTCATGGCCTAACGCAGCGCCCGCATTCGCGTGACCATCAAGTTGTTATGGTTGCGATGTTAGACCTATTCGGGTTGAAGCCGCGCAAGTGATGAAGCCATGAACAAAGTCCTGCTCCGCCCCGCGATCGCCGGCGACGAACCCTATCTGCACTGGCTGGAAGAGGCCTGCATGCGCGACTATGCCATGGCGCTCTGGGGCAACTGGCGGCCGCGTCCGGCGGATGCGCTTATCCTTGACGAACATCGCATCATCGTTGCGAACGGCGAGGATGTCGGCTGCGTCTCGGTCACCGTGCGCAACGACCATGTCTGGGTCAACAAGCTCTATGTGGCGCCCGGCCATCAGAAACGCGGCAATGGCGCGATCGCGCTCAGGCAGGTGCTCGGCGAAGCAAGGGCGGTTGGCCTGCCCTTGCGCCTCAGCGTCCTGGCCACCAACCCCGCCGTCGCCTTCTACCGACGCGAAGGTCTCAGCATCTACGAGGAGACCGCAGAACGGCGCTTCATGTCGTCGCAGGTGCGTTAAGGCTACTTGCACCTCCCGATTGACGGCCTCCCTGCGCGGGCGCATGCTCGCCGGGATCAGAGGGGGACACGCCATGAGCGAGCCTGATCTCTATCTGCTTGGGCGCGCCGGGCCCGAGGAAGAACGCCTGAAGCGACAGATCGCCAATCTCGCCCCAGATTCCGACCAGCAGTTCGAACGGGTCGGCATCCAGCCAGGCGAACACGTCATCGATCTCGGTTGCGGTCCCGGTGGTGTGCTGCACCTGCTTGGCAAACGCGTGGGGCCCACGGGCTCCGTGCTCGGTATCGAGCGCGACCCGCACTTCGTCGAACTTGCGCGCCGTTTCGTCGCCAGCCACGCCCTGCCCCAGGTGGAGGTGCGCGAGGGCGACGCCTATGCGACCGGCCTGCCGCGCCGCTCCTTCGACGGTGCCCATATGCGGCTGGTGCTCGTCAACGTGCCGCGGCCGGAGCTCATCGTGCTCGAAATGGTGTCGCTGGTAAAACCCGGCGGCTGGATCGCGAGCTTCGAGGCCGATTTCCTGGCGCATGTCTGCGACCCGCCGCTTGCCGCCTGGGACCGGCTGCTTGCCGCCTATATCGCCTATTCGGCGGCCAGAGGCATCGACCTCCATATCGGCCGCCGCCTGCATCGGCTGTTCCGGGAAGCGGGTGTCGAGGCAATTTCCGTCGACGCCGTCGCACATGTCTACCCGCCTGGCCACGACCGCCGGCCGATCTTTAAGGATTTCATCAACAATGTCCGAGACGGTCTTGTCGCCGAGGGTTTCATCGACAAGGCCCAACTGGACGACGATCTCGCCGCACTCGACCGCCACCTGGCCGACCCGAACGTGCTTGTCACGTCCCATCTGTTCTTCCGGCTGACCGGCCGCGTGCCTGAAGCCCTCGTCATCAAGGCCTGAAGCGGCGTTCCATCGGGGCCGTACCGCTTCGATATCCTCTAAGCGGCAGCACCGGCGCGACGGTGCGCCAGGCGTTCGCCGACGATGATCAGCAGACCGGCCGCGAAGATCAGGCCGGCGCCTGCAAAGACATTCATGGCCGGCACGTCGCCCCAGATCAGGAAACCGAGGCCGAAGGCCCAGACGAGCGAGGTGTATTCGAAAGGCGCGATGACGGAGATCGGTGCTCGGCGCATGCCCTCGAACAGCGCATACTGCCCCGCGCCGGCAATGACGCCCGTGCCGGCCATCAGTGCCACGTCGAAGAGCGCCGGCGGCGTCCAGAAGAAGCCGACCGCAAGCCCGGTCATGGCGATGAAGAAGACGTTGGAGATGGTCATCTGCACCAGGGTCGTTTCCTGCAGCGCGGTCTTGCGCAGCATGACGGTGCCGATCGCCCAGAAGACGGCGGCGGTGAGCGCCAGGAACACCGGCAGCGACAGCTTCATGCCGGTGCCGAGCGGGTCACAGGCGATGAGCACGCCGACGAAGCCGATGAAAACGGCGAACCAGCGGATCGGCGGCACATCTTCCTTCAGGATCGGCACGGCAAGCAGCGTCACGATGATCGGCGCTGCATAGTAGAGCGTCGTCATCTCCGCGAGGCCAAGATCGCGCGCCGCGTTGAAATAGGAAAGCCAGGCCGCGAGCAGCAGCAGGTTGCGCACGAAGAGCGGCTTGATCACCGGAGATGAGATGGCGCTGCGCACCAGCTTGCCGCGGCCGATGACGAGGCAAAGCACGAGAATGGTGATGCTGCGGGTAAACAGGATCTGCCAGACCGAATAGCCGACGACGAGCCATTTGACCGACGCATCCTGCAACGAGAACAGGAAATAGGAAAACGTCGTCATGACGATGCCTGACAGTACGGTCTTGTTCATGGGAGGCCTCGATCGCGCCGGCGGGAGAGAAGCGGCAGCGTCCCGTCTGATAGCGCGGCCGCGACACACGCGGAAGAGGCATTCCCACGGACACGTGTGGCGATTTCTTGCGGGTAGATTCCGGTACTATCGGGCGCCACGCTTGATGGAGATCAAGAGCGGACGCTTGCGCGGCTGGTAGAAGACGGCGATAACGGCCACAAAACCAGGTTCAACGACATGCAGCCGCTCACCTTCGCCCTCGCCGCCCTGATCCTGCTCGCAACGCCGGGGCCGACAAACACGCTGCTCTGGCTGTCCGGCGCCTCTGCCGGTTTCCGCCGTTCGCTGCCGTTGCTCACCGGCGAGCTCGGCGGTTATCTCGCCGTCATCATCCCGGCCGTAGCACTATTGGCGCCATTCCTTGCCGCCCATCCGCAGCTCGGCCTTGCGCTCAGGCTCGTCGCCGCCTGCTGGGTTCTCTACCTCGCCTATGCGCTCTGGACCACCGATGCCGAGCGCAGCGAAGGTGTCGTCATCTCCATCCGCCAGGTCTTCGTTACGACGCTGCTCAATCCGAAGGCGCTGATCGTCGCCCTGGTGCTCTTGCCACAGACTGGACTGGCCGCCGTCTGGCCCTGGATCGCCGGCTTCTCGCTGCTGGTCGTCGCCGCCGGATCGACCTGGATCGGCGCCGGCGCCATGCTGGTGCAGATGTCGAAGGGCTTGTCGGCCTCGCATCTGCCGCGACGGATTGCTGCCGTTTGTCTCACCCTTTTTTCGGTGGGCATCGCCGGCAGCGCGATCGCGGCCATGCACTGAGACCCCCCGGAGACAGAAAGGTCTCGGGGGTTCAATGCGCTCACGAGACCGATTGCTGCGTCACGCAGCAACAGCCGCTTCGCCGAGTTCCTCTGCCAGTGCCACACCGATCAATTGTTGCCAACCGTCGCGCCGGTATTCGAGCTTGTCGAGCCCGTCGAGGAAGGCAACCTGTTCGGTGAAGACGAGGCGCGTACCGTTGCCTTCCGGCTGAATGTCGACGGTCGCGACGGACGCCGAGATCCTCTTGTCGTTCTCAGCCATCGTGTAAGCAAAGATGATCCGGCGGTTCTCGACGATGTCGAGATAGATGGTGTCGTCATGATAGATCGTTTCGCCGTCCTGGCTGAAGCGACCGCTCTCGCGACCGCCGACGCGGAAGTCATGGCTGAATTCGGCCACCGGCCCGTCAGCACTGACGAACCAGCGTTCCTTCGCAGCCGGCTCGGAGAAAGCCCTGAACACCTGTCCCGGCGTCGCCTTGAAGCTGCGCTCGATGGTGAAGCTCGCATGTTCCACGGATCTGTCGGTCATGTTCTCTCTCCTCTGATGTTCGAATACCGCTGGCCTTTGCCTAACTGGTTTCATTTAAAAACTGCTCTAATTTTGAAAGCAGTTGCACGATAGCCTCACTGATGCGATAATGCAAGCGGTTTTGAAGAGGTGCCAATGAAGGACGACATTCGCTCGGGTTGCCCGATCAATCTTTCGCTCGAAGTGTTCGGCGACAAATGGAGCCTGCTGATCATTCGCGACATGATCTTCGGCGGTAAACGGCACTTCCGGGAATTGCTGCGTTCCCAGGAGGGCATCTCGTCCAACATCCTGGCGGATCGGCTGAAGATGCTGGTCGAGCAGGGCATGCTGACCAAGGCGGACGACCCCACGCACAAGCAGAAGGCGATCTACAGTCTCACGGAGATGACGATCGCGCTGGTGCCGATCATGGCCCAGCTCGGCGCCTGGGGGCGGCGCTATCTGCCGGTCAGCGAAGAGCTCAGTATTCGCGCCGAGCAGATGGAAAACGGCGGTCCGGAACTCTGGGACCGCTTCATGGACGAGTTGCGACACGATCATCTCGGCGCGCTGCTCGATGGTCCGCCGCGGGTGCGCGCTACACTGCAGGCAGCCTATGAAGAGGTGGTGGCAAGAAAGGCACGCGAAAAGGCGACGGCCTGAGGCTATACGAACAGGCACTTCATCCGCTCAGAGCCCGATCACAGACAGCATGACGAAGGTCGCGAACAGCACGAAATGAGTCATGCCCTCAATGGCGTTGGTCTGGCCGTCGTTGAGGTTGATCGCGGCCACGATCAAAGTGACCGCCACCATCACCGTCTGCACCGGCGACATGGCCATCAGGAAGGGCTGGCCGGTATAGAGCGCGATCGCCTCCATGACCGGCACCGTCAGGATGACCGTCGAAAGCGATGCCCCGAGCGCGATGTTGACGACCGCCTGCATGCGGTTGGCGAGTGCCGCCCGCATCGCGGTCATGACTTCCGGCGAGGCAGAGATCACGGCAACGACGATGGCGGTCACCGCCGGCGGGGCGCCGCTCCCCTTCAGGCCCGAGGTCAGCAGCGACGACATCACTTCCGCCAGCACGCCGATCAACACGATGCCAAGGATCAGTATCACGATCGACGGCAGCACCGGCTGATCCGGCCCACCCTGTATCGCGCTCCCCTCGCCCTTCGCCTTCGGATAGCTGTAGCTGAAGAAGTAGCTGTGCACCCCCACCTGCATGCGCAGGAACAGGGCATAGAGGGTGATCATCGCGCCGATGGTGAAGGCCGAATAGAGATGCCATCTCGCCGCCGGCACGAACTCCGGAACGACCATCGAGATGCCCATCGCCGTCAGAATCATGACGCTGTAGGTGCGGGCGGAATCGTCGTTATAGGGCTGCTCTCCATGTTTCAGGCCACCAAGCAGGGCGGCGAGGCCCAGGATGCCGTTGATATCG
This sequence comes from Ensifer sp. Root278, assembly GCF_001429285.1. Lineage (GTDB taxonomy): Bacteria > Pseudomonadota > Alphaproteobacteria > Rhizobiales > Rhizobiaceae > Ensifer. Next base: position 483,038 of record NZ_LMJJ01000001.1, on the reverse strand, counting down.
AGCATGACGGCCGCATAGATCGTGTCGCGCACGAGCGTCGGCGAGGTCTCGCTGGTCATCATGATCGCCAGCACGACGACCTCGACCAAGACCGCCGAGAGCGTCAGGATCATCGTGCCATAGGGATCGCCGACCTTGGACGCCAGCACCTCGGCATGGTGCGACACGCGCAGCGAGGCGAGCACGATCGCCACCACGAGACCGGCGGCACCGAGAAGCGTTGCCAGGCGCCCCATTTCGAGAAGCTCATGCTCCAGCGCGATCCCGGCAATCGCCGCAGCGAGGGCCACGAACAGCAGACGCTCCGATCTCATGCGCGCCAACAAACGTTCCCTCCGATGAAAGCCTGTCCTGCCCGTCACGCGAACTATAGGGGCCGCCGCCCCCAAAGCAAATGACGGAGAAAGGACTATTTTCCTTCGGATTCTTTACCGGTACTTCGCGTTTCGATAGTGTGGTGTCGAACAAACCCAGCAAGTGGCCGCCTGTTCGGCCCGGACCTTTCGCATGTTGTCTCACGGCACGATCTGGCACGCCATCGATGCATTGGCCGAGCGCAATCAGCTCTCGCCTTCCGGTCTCGCCCGCCGCGCCGGGCTCGACCCCACCTCCTTCAACAAGTCCAAGCGCCACTCTGCCGACGGGCGGGAACGCTGGCCTTCGACGGAATCGATCGCCAAGGTGCTCGAGGCGACCGGCGCCACGATGGACCAGTTCACCAGCCTGTTGAGCCCGAATGACACTCAGGCCACCCCGGCGACTGCAAGTGCCGCGATCCCGCTGATCGGCTTCGCCCAGGCGGGTGCCGGCGGCTTCTTCGACGACGGCGGTTTTCCGGCCGGCCAGGGCTGGGACGTGATCGACTTTCCAACAGTGGCGGAACGCCGGACGGGCATCTACGCGCTTGAGGTGCAGGGCGATAGCATGCTGCCACTGTACCGCGACGGCGACACCCTGATCGTCGATCCGGGGGCGCAGGTTCGGCGCGGCGACCGCGTCGTGGTCAAGACACGCGAAGGCGAGGTCATGGCGAAGGTCCTGACACGCCAGACGCCGCGCACGATCGAACTCCTTTCCCTCAACCCGGAGCACCCGAACCGGGGCTTCGAGATCAGCCAGATCGAATGGATCGCCCGGATCATCTGGGCCAGCCAATAGGACGTTCTTCCTGATGCGGCAGCATTTATACTCCCTTGCCGGCGGCATCGCCGCGATCGCGCTTTTCACCGGCATCCTCTACGCGGGTGCAGCCGCCATTCGCGACCGCGAGAGTGCCGCCACGCCGGACTTCGTCCTCGAAACGCCCGACATGACGGAAATCGAGCCGGCGCCGGATGACGCCGAAACGGATGATAACGTACCGCTCGACTTGGGAACACCGACCGACGGCACCGCGCAGCCCGGTGCGGTTACGACCGGCGATCAACCGCAGACGTCGACGACGGAAAACGCCGCACGCGCCATCGAGCCGCAACAATTCGGTCTGCCCGACACCGTCACCGGCGCGCCGCTCGAACGCGCGGAGCCGCGTGCCCCGCTGTCAGAGCCGGAGAAGCAAGCGAAGGCGACCGCCGGGCCGACCATCCTCTATCGCCCCGTGGCGATCGCCGCCGGTGTGATCCAGTTCGACAAGCTCACGCTGCAGATCGATGGCATCGAGCCCGAGCAGGCAGAGAGAACCTGCGAAACCGGGGGGAAGAGTTGGCCCTGCGGCATCGTCGCACGGACGGCCTTCAGAAACTTCCTGCGCGCACGTGCGGTCAGCTGCGACATGCCCGAGGGAAGCGCCGGCGCATCGGCCACTGCTTCCTGCTCTCTCGGTGGACAGGATCTCGCAACCTGGCTCGTCGACAACGGCTGGGCGACGCCGGTACCCGGCTCGCCGCTGAAGAAGCGGGCCGACGCCGCGCACCAGGCGAAGCTCGGCTTCTATGGCGAAGATCCGCGCGACCTCAGTCACACGCCGATGACGTTTGACGACCCAACGCTCGGCACCGGGATGGACGAGCCGCAGCCGGACTTGTAAACAGCCGCGGCAATTCCCAGCTCTCAACCGTCCAGATCATCTGATCGTTGAGACAGTGAGATGATCCAACTCTTTGAAACTATGCAATTCCGGATGAAAAACCGCTTCACGCCGTTCCCGGAATTGCGCTACCGCTGGAAAGACCCATGCTGCCAAGCCTCAGCCACCACGAAGCGCTCATCTATGTCATGGTGATGATGTCGGCGGTCGACCGCGAGATGAGCGACGACGAATTCACCCGCATCGGCCGGCTGGTGCAGTTCCTGCCGGTCTTCGAGGGGTTCAACGAGGATCAGCTCGTCCATATCGGCCACGAATGCTCCGCCCAGCTCGCGGCCCCCGAGGGGTTGGACATCGCTCTGGAAATCGTGCGCGAGGCGCTTCCGGAAAAGTTCCATGAGACGGCCTACGCACTTGCCGTCGAGATCGCCGCCGCGGACCAGCGCATTCGCAACGAAGAGATCCGGCTGTTGCAGTTGCTGCGCGACCGCCTCGGTCTCGACAAGCTCACCTGCGCCGCCATCGAACGAGGGGCGCTTGCCCGCTTCCGCCGGTAGCTCATCATTTCCTGGCGTTCACGCCAAGCTGTCTACAGCGCTGCGCGTCTTATCAGACGCGCAAAGGTCGCTGTAGCACTTTGAATTGCTGCATGTTTTTGACCTTTGACCGGGTACGATTAAAGGAAACATGCAGTGGGCGCTCAATAGATGCCGTTGGGGAAGTAGCGCAGGTAGATTTCCTCGAGCCGGCCGCTGCGCGAAAGCGCCAGCAGCGCGTGGTCGATCGCCTGGGTCAGCGCCGGTTCGGATTTGCGGTTCATGATCGTCAGGCCTTCACCGAGAAAGCGTTGCGAGAAATAGGCACCATCGACGAGTGCGCAGCAGCCCCCGGCAGTCGTGCCTGAGATCCAGAAGGAAAGCTGCAAACCGTCGGAAAAGACCGCCGGCACCTCACCCTTCTGCAGTGCCGTGAGCATGGCATCGCGATCTGGGAAGACCTTGGCCCCGATACTCGGGAAGAACGCCTTGAACATGGCCTCATGGGTGGTGCCCGCCACGACACCGACCGTTTTTTTCCTGAGGTCCTTCGGACCCGTCACGGCGCCGGCCGCCTTGGTGTTGATGGCCAAGCGGGCCGGAAGCCGCATGAAGGCGCGCGAGAAGCCGAAGCGCTGGCGCAGTTCCGGGCCGACGGCGATACCGGCGGCAACCGCTTCGCCCTGCCCCTGCTCCAGCGCCGGCAGCAGTTCCGCATAGGTCACTGCCTGGATCTGGCATTTGGCTTCGATGTCGAGCTCGCGGCAGATCTCGCGCACGAGATCGACGTGAAAACCGGAGAGCTTGCCGGACTGATCGATGAAGTTGAACGGCGGAAAGTCGACCGTCGTCAGGAAGCGCAAGCGCGCAAGGCCCGTGAGATCGGGCTTGGCGATGCGTTCGCGCGCATCGAACAGAATGGGCAGGTCCCTGGGCTGGGCCGCAAGCGGCGTTGCGATCAGGGACGCGCAGAGAGCGAACAGGGAAAGAAATCTCATGGGCAGCGGGCCGGCACGGTTCTTGTCTCAGGGGCGGCGCTTGGAACCGCGGGATGATTCATCGAGCGGTAAAGTAACCGTCCGCAAGGCAACTGGCCATAGGTCTCGCTCGAACGAGGCAAAAGAGGCTTCAGGAAGGATTGGAGCGGGTGATCGGGATCGAACCGACGACATCAAGCTTGGGAAGCTGGCGTTCTACCACTGAACTACACCCGCGATGCCTGCGAAATTTCCCGAACCGGGACGATCTGTCAAGGACCCTTGCGCGGTATCGCACGAGGGTCCCGTGCAAAATCCCTACTCGGCGCGGAAATGTTTCGAAAGCTTCAGGCCCTGGGCCTGGTAGTTGGAGCCGACGCCGAGGCCGTAGAGACCGTCAGGACGCTCCAACATGTGTTCATAGATCAGGCGGCCGACGATCTGGCCATGTTCGAGGATGAACGGCACCTCGTGGCTGCGCACTTCCAGAACGGCGCGGCTACCGCTGCCACCGGCAGAGGCATGGCCGAAGCCGGGATCGAAGAAGCCGGCATAGTGCACGCGAAACTCGCCCACCAGCGGATCGAACGGCGTCATCTCGGCCGCGTAAAGCGGCGGCACATGCACCGCTTCGCGCGAGACGAGGATGTAGAACTCGTCCGGATCGAGGATCAGCTCGTCGCGTCCGCGGCTGTAGAGCGGCTCCCAGAAATCGAAGATCTTGTGCTGCGCCTTCTTGTCGACGTCGATGACCGCGGTGTGGTGTTTGCCACGGTAGCCGATCAGACCCTCCGGACCGGTGCCCTTGAGGTCGATCGACAGCGCAATGCCGCCGCCGCTGACATTCGGGCGTTCGCTCGCCACCAGCACGTCGCTTTCATGCAGCGCCAGCAGCTCCTGTTCGGAGAGCAGCGACTGGCCCATGCGGAAGCGGATCTGCGACAGGCGCGAACCACGGCGCACGACGATCGGGAAGGTGCGCGGACTGATTTCGAGATAGAGCGGACCGCTATAGCCGGCAGGAATCTTGTCGAACTCCTGGGCGCGGTCGGTGATCACGCGGGTGAAGATGTCGAGGCGGCCGGTCGAGCTTTTCGGATTGGCCGAGGCCGACATGCCCGCAGGCAGCGCCAGGCTCTCCATCAACGGCACGATGTACACGCAGCCGGTTTCAAGCACGGCACCGTCGGTGAGATCGACGACATGCAGCTTCAGCCGGTCGAGCTTGTCGGCGACGAGGTGGGACGGGCCGGGCATGAAGCTCGCGCGGACGCGGAAAGCCTTGGCGCCAAGGCGCAGGTCGAGGCTTGCCGGCTGGATCTGATCGTCATCCAGCGGCCTCTCGCTCTTCAGGCGCCCCGTTTCGAGCAGCGCGGCGATCGCGCGGTCGGCCAAAATCCCAGTATCGCGGGCCATTGCAGTCCTCTTTCCAGTTGCGAGACAAAACCAAACTCCGGGAATTGACGCAAGCGCACCCTAGCAGTATTGAAGCTTTATCCCGTGGTGATTTGGCCGGTCGGCTTGCAGCCACGTTAAACAAGTAGCTAAAAAGGCCGGGTGTCAAACCGGCCCATTTTTGCGGCCGGTTTTTTTTGTTTTTGAAGGTGATCGTCACATGAGCAAAAACTGGCGCCCGGCAACACAACTCGTCCACGGCGGAACCACCCGCTCCCAGCACGGCGAGACGTCCGAGGCGATCTTCCTCACCCAGGGCTTCGTCTACGAGACATCCGAGGCGGCAGAAGCGCGTTTCAAGGGCGAGACCGAAGGCTTCATCTATGCCCGCTACGGCAGCCCGACCAACGACATGTTCGAAAAGCGCATGTGCATGCTGGAAGGCGCCGAAGACGCGCGCGCCACGGCTTCGGGCATGGCTGCCGTTTCCGCGGCAATCCTCTGCCAGCTGAAGGCCGGCGATCATATCGTTGCCGCCCGTGCGCTGTTCGGTTCCTGCCGCTGGGTGGTCGAGACGCTGGCGCCGAAATACGGCATCGAATGCACGCTGGTCGATGGACGCGATCTCGCCAACTGGGAAAAGGCGATCCAGAAGAACACCAAGGTCTTCTTCCTGGAAAGCCCGACCAACCCGACGCTCGAAGTCATCGACATTGCCGGTGTGGCCAAGCTCGCCAACCAGATCGGCGCCAAGGTCGTCGTCGACAACGTTTTTGCGACGCCACTCTTCCAGAAGCCGCTGGAACTCGGCGCCCATATCGTCGTCTATTCCGCCACCAAGCATATCGATGGCCAGGGCCGCTGCCTCGGCGGCGTCGTGCTTGCTGACAAGGAATGGATCAACGAGAACCTGCACGACTACTTCCGTCATACCGGCCCGGCCATGTCGCCGTTCAATGCCTGGACGCTGCTGAAGGGCATCGAAACCTTGCCGTTGCGCGTGCGCCAGCAGACGGAAACCGCACGCCGCGTCGCCGACTTCCTGGCTGAGCAGCCGCAGGTGGCGAAGGTCATCTATCCCGGCCGCAAGGATCACCCGCAGGCCGACATCATCGCCAAGCAGATGACCGGCGGCTCCACCCTCGTCGCCTTTGAACTGAAGGGCGGCAAGGATGCGGCATTCGCGCTGCAGAATGCGCTCGAGATCGTGCGCATCTCCAACAATCTCGGCGACAGCAAGAGCCTGATCACCCATCCGGCAACGACGACGCACAAGAACCTGACCGACGAGGCCCGCGAAGAGCTGGGCATTTCCGCCGGCACGGTGCGTTTCTCGGCCGGCATCGAAGACAGCGAGGATGTCGTCGAGGATTTCGCCCGCGCGCTTGAGGCCGTCAAAGCCTGAGGCAACGAAAAGATACGGCCGCCACAACAGACGGCGGCCGTCGATCCCTCGTGGCGCTCATGCAGCGGGCGCCCCGCCATCCAATATGGCCTCACCAGCGGGATCGAGCGGGTTCGAACAGCCGATCCGGATACCCGCAAGCCCTTGCCCCAGAATGGGTATGCACAATCTTGCCGTTATTCTTGACGAAACCATCTTGCTGTAGAATACCCTGAAAGACCGAAGCAAGGTGTTGCCCATGTATCGCGCTTTGACCCGCGACATAGAAGTTACGGTGGAGCCGTACTATCTCGAAGAGCAGTCGGACCCCGATGACGGCCGCTATGTCTGGGGCTATCGCATTGTCATCTCAAACCATTCGGACGCAGCCGTGCGGTTGATGACCCGCTACTGGCATATCACCGATGAGAATGGGCAGGTCGATGAGGTCAGCGGTCCCGGCGTGATCGGCGAACAGCCGCTGCTCAATCCCGGCGACACCTATGAGTATTCGTCCGGCTGCCCGCTGGATACGCCGTCGGGCGTGATGTTCGGCCATTACAGTATGGAAGCGGAAGGCGGAGAGACCTTCAACGTGGCCATCCCCGCCTTCTCGCTCGATTCACCCGGGCTCGTGCGTACCCTGAACTAGCTTGATCCGGAGTGGCGCCGGCTACTGTGGACGCACTTCGCTTGCCTCGAAACGATAGGTCGTCGAGCAGAATTCGCAGGTGACCTTCACGGCCCCATCCTCGATGGTGCTTTCGATATCATCAGCGTCCAGATTGGCGAGCACCGAGTGCAGCTTCTCGCGCGAGCAGCTGCAACGGTCATAAACCGCCTGCGGCTCATAGACGCGAACGCCGCGCTCGTGAAACAGCCGGTAGAGCAAGCGTTCGGTTCCGACCATCGGGTCGGTCAGCTCGTCGGTGTCGATCGTCTCGACCATCACCTTGGCTTCCGCCCAGAGATCGTCATCCTCGAAGACGCCTTCCCCGTCATCGCCATCGCCACCGGAAAGATCAGGCTGGCGCATGCGCTCCGGCGCTTCCGGCAGGAACTGCGCGACCATGCCGCCGGCACGCCAGCGATGGCGCGGCTTGCCGCTTTCATCGCGGTCGAGCAGCTCGGCAACGCCGAGCCTGACCTTGGTCGGGATCTGCTCTGACTGGCGGAAATAGACGCCAGCGATTTCTTCCAGCGTGGCGCCGTCCAGCGCAACGATGCCCTGATAGCGCTGAGTATGAGCGCCCTGGTCGATGGTGAAGGCGAGTACGCCCTTGCCAAGCAGTTCATGCGAAAGGGTGCGGCCATCCTTCTCGGCGTCGGCAAGCGCATCTGCATCGTAGCGGGCATAGGCGCGCACGCGATCCGGCGTCGAGAAGTCTGCGACGACGAGATCGACCGGACCATCGCCTTTCGTCTGGACGATCAGCTTGCCTTCGAACTTCAGCGAAGTGCCGAGCAGAACCGTCAGCACGACGGTTTCGGCAACGAGCCGCGCGACCGGAAGCGGATAGTTGTGGCGCTCCAGAATTGCGTCGAGCATCGGGCCGAGCTGCACGGCGCGGCCGCGCACGTCGAGGCCTTCCACCTGGAAAGGCACGACGTGATCGTCACCGGCGAAGTCGAATTCACCAAGCCCTGGCGTCATGTCAGTCATGTCTTGCTCCTTGCCTCAGCAACTGCGTTGCGCCGGGGACATTCCTGTCCCCCGGCGCAACGTGCCCGCTGTCCCAATCGATCCCGCGATAAACGGATTGTCCACCGGATATGTGCCATCAGCCATTGCGCCGCGCACCACCCGTGGCAGTCGGCGCTTCACTGTTGCCAGGAGCGCCCTGCAGCCGCCTAGATCGTGTCGCACGGCGGCAATGTCAATAGCCAGCCTCACAGCCGCCGAAGCGCTGCGCCATCGCGCTCACCGCGGCGCTCGCAAGGGCCTAGACGAGCCCCATGCACCAGGCGATGATCGACTTCTGCGCATGCAGGCGGTTTTCGGCCTCGTCGAAGACCACCGACTGCGGACCGTCGATCACCTCGTCGGTCACCTCCTCTCCACGGTGCGCCGGCAGGCAATGCATGAACAGCGCATCGGATGCCGCTTGCTTCATCAGCGCCTCGTTGACCTGATAGGGCTGGAAGACGTTGTGGCCGCGGGCACGATGCTCCTGGTTCATCGACACCCAGGTGTCGGTGACAACGCAATTGGCGTTGGCGACCGCCTGCTCGGCATCGTGACACAGCAGGATCTCGCCGCCGTTGTTGCGGGCCCAGTTCAGGATCTTGTCCTGCGGCTCGGAGCCGAGCGGCACGGCCATGTTCATGCGATAGCCGAAGCGGGCGGAGCCTTCGATCAGCGAGTGCAGCACGTTGTTGCCGTCGCCGGTCCAGGCGATCGTCTTGCCCTTCACCGGTCCGCGATGCTCCTCGAAGGTCATGATGTCGGCCATGATCTGGCACGGATGGGTGTCATCGGTCAGGCCGTTGATGACGGGTACCGTCGCGTGTTCTGCCAATTCCAGCAGGCGGCGATGGTCGGTGGTGCGGATCATGATCGCGTCGACATAGCGCGACAGGACCTTCGCCGTATCGCCGATCGTCTCGGCGCGACCGAGCTGCATCTCCGTGCCCGAAAGGAACAGGGTTTCGCCGCCGAGCTGGCGCATGCCGACATCGAAGGACACACGGGTGCGGGTGGACGGCTTTTCGAAGATCATCGCCAGCATCTTGCCGGCGAGCGGCTTCTCGGCGGTTCCGGCCTTGGTCGTCGCCTTTCGGACGCGGGCATCATCGATGATCGTCCGAAGATCGGCGGCCGTCATGGCCGAAAGATCGAGAAAGTGTCTGGTGCCTGCCATCGTACTCGGTTCCTCAAAAAATCGAACCTATGTGCGCCACGCAGCGGCGTGAACGCACGAAGGTCATTCTACCATCCTGGGTCAGTCTTGGCCCTATCGGTCAGGCCGCAGCGTTACCACTTGCCTTCGTCACTGCTTCGGCGGCGCGCTCGATGCGTACGAGGCCCTCGCGTGCTTCCTCCGCCGTCACAGTCAACGGCGGCAGCAGGCGCAACACGTTGTCGCCGGCCGGCACGGCCAGGAGCTTCTCGGCGCGGATCTCCTTCAGGAGATCGGCCGAGGGGCCCTTCACCTTGATGCCCAGCATCAGGCCATCGCCGCGGATATCCTCGATGACATCGGGATAGCGATCCTTCAGCGAAGCAAGGCCCTGGCGGAAGACGAGCGCGACGTCGCGCACATGGGCGAGGAAGCCATCAGCGAGGATGACGTCGAGCACGGCGTTGCCGACGGCCATCGCCAGCGGATTGCCGCCATAGGTCGAGCCATGCGTGCCCGCCACCATGCCGGCGGCCGCCTCTTCCGTCGCCAGGCAAGCGCCGAGCGGGAAGCCGCCACCGATACCCTTGGCAACGGCCATGATATCCGGGCGGATGCCCGTCCACTCATGGGCAAAAAGCTTGCCGGTGCGGCCGACGCCGGTCTGAACCTCGTCGAGGATCAGGAGCAGGCCGAATTCGTCGCAGAGGGCGCGCAGTTCCTGCATGAATTCCTTGGTCGCGGGACGGATGCCGCCCTCGCCCTGGATCGGCTCGATCAGGATCGCGGCGGTCTCCTCGGTGATCGCATTCTTGACGGCCGCGATGTCGCCGAACGGAACCTGGTAGAACCCTGGGGCCTTTGGCCCGAAACCTTCAATGTACTTTTGCTGACCACCGGCGGCGATCGTCGCGATCGTGCGACCGTGGAACGCGCCCTCGAAGGTGATGATGTGAAACTTCTCCGGCTGGCCTTTGGCGAAGTGGTACCGCCGCGCCGTCTTGATCGCGCATTCCAGCGCTTCCGCACCGGAATTGGTGAAGAAGACCCGATCGGCAAAGGTGACGGCCGCCAAGCGGCGTCCAAGACTTTCCTGACCGGGAACTTCGTAAAGGTTGGAAAGGTGCCAGACCTTCTCGGCCTGCGCCTTCAGCGCCTCGACGAGATGCGGATGCGCGTGGCCGAGCGAGTTCACGGCAACGCCGGCGGCGAAGTCGAGATAGCGCGAGCCGTCTTCGGCGATCAGCCAGACGCCCTCTCCTCGCTCGAAACGCAACGGCGCGCGCATGTAGGTATCGTAAAGCGGCGTGGTTGCAGTCATGCGAGGCTCTCCTTACTCCAGTCGGCATCGGTCCCGCTGCTTCATGCGGCCCGATAAAAATCAAAAATGCCGCCTTTCGGCGGCGCAGGCACTATTCCTATTTCGCGCCGCAATGTCAATAAAACCAAGCCTTGCAGTGCAACAGAGAAGCCCGTTTCCCGGCGGCGAAAAAATCGCCCGGAAGGGCTTGCAAAAATGCAACGCCAGCCGAGCAAGTTGGGGAAAACTACGAAATCGATTCGGCGTGAATCCCGGGACTCTTGCCACGGAGTCCGACGGTCAGTACGTTAACATTCAATTACTAGACGCATGCGGCGGACCTAGTCACCAAAAGAGTTATCGCGTTTGCAACCTCGGGATTCAACCGGGGTGCGGTGAGGGATTCTGCCATCCCCAACGCTGAGAACGGAGAGTGCAGAAATGAACTGGACTGACGAGCGGGTGGAGAAACTGAAGAAGCTTTGGTCCGAGGGCCTGAGCGCAAGCCAGATCGCGGCACAGCTCGGCGGCGTCAGCCGTAACGCTGTCATCGGCAAGGTTCATCGCCTGAGCCTTCCAGGCCGTGCCAAAGCCGGCGGCAGCACCACTGCGGCGGCCCGCCCGAAGCGGCCGACCTCGGCGCCGCGCGCTCCGAACTACGCCTCGCGCGTTTCGACCCGCACCGTTGCCCGTCCGTCCGGCGCCACCGTTCTCAAGGAAGAGATCGAAGTCGATCTCGTTGCCGAGCAGGATTTCAGCATCCAGACCGACGTGGTCGTGCCGATGTCGCGCCGCCTCGAGCTAACCCAGCTCACGGAACGCACCTGCAAGTGGCCGATCGGCGACCCGCTGAAGGAAGAGTTCCACTTCTGCGGCAACGATTCCCCGGAAGCTTCGCCCTATTGCAGCTTTCATGCGCGGCTTGCCTACCAGCCGTCCGCCGAGCGCCGTCGGATGCGCTAAGGATCCGCACAGGACCAAAACGAAAGGGGCCGATCGGCCCCTTTTTTATTGACTTCTGTTTGCCCTTCTCAGCTTTCGAGCGAGTAGCCGGCGCCGCGCACGGTGCGGATGACATCAGGCATGGTCGAGAAGTTCAGCGCCTTGCGCAGGCGGCCGACATGCACGTCGACGGTCCGCTCGTCGACATAGATGTCGTGGCCCCAGACGCCGTCCAGCAACTGCGAGCGCGAGAAGACACGGCCCGGAGAGGACATCAGGAACTCCAGCAGGCGGAACTCTGTCGGCCCCAGGCGAACTTCGCGGCTGCGGCGATGGACGCGATGGGTTTCCCGGTCGAGCTCGATGTCGCCGCAGCGCAGCAGCGTCGAGAGAACTTCGGGCTTCGCCCGGCGGAGCATCGCCTTGACGCGGGCCATCAGCTCCGGCGTGGAGAAGGGCTTGACCACATAGTCGTCGGCACCGGTCGCCAGACCGCGAACGCGCTCGCTTTCCTCGCCGCGCGCCGTCAGCATGATAATCGGCAGCCGCTCCGTCTCCGGGCGCTGGCGCAACCTACGGCAAAGCTCGATGCCGGAGACGCCAGGCAACATCCAGTCGAGGATCAGAAGGTCGGGCAGGCGTTCCTGTAGCCGGATCTCCGCCTCGTCACCCCTGAGGATCGTATCGACGTCGAAGCCTTCAGCTTCCAGATTGTAACGCAGCAGGACGCTCAGCGCCTCTTCGTCTTCGACCACGGCGATTTTTGGCAACATCAGGTAACGTCTCCTTACCGCGAGCGCCGCGCGGGTCCAGCGGACCGGCCGGCACTCAGACACTCTAAATCTGGAGCACATCCGCCGTTTTCAAAGGCGGGGCGAAAACCGCATGCTTCAGATACAGGAATTCGGGGCCGCGACCGAAGCCGCGACCGGATGATATTCATGGGGCATGCATTGCGAACGGCGCGTTTAACGCCAGAGCGGGATGAGGAAAAGTGTATGCGGTTGTCCCCCGCATCCCGCTCCAACCTTCTAGTCGTTGACCGAGCCCAACGTCGACGTGTTGTCATCCTTCGGGCGCTCGCCCTCCGGCTGGGCACCCGTCGCCATGTAATAGATCGTCTCGGCGATGTTGGTCGCGTGGTCGCCGATACGCTCGATGTTCTTGGCACAGAACAGAAGATGCGTGCAGGGCGTGATGTTGCGCGGATCTTCCATCATGTAGGTGAGCAACTCGCGGAACAGCGAGGTGTAGATCGCGTCGATCTCCTCGTCGCGCTCACGAATGCTGTTGGCCTTTTCCGGCGAACGCGACGCATAGACGTCGAGCACTTCCTTGAGCTGCACCAGAGCGAGCTCGGCGAGGTGCTCGAGACCGCGGGCGAGCTTGCGCGGGATGCCCGAACCGGCAACCGCGATCACGCGTTTGGCAGTGTTCTTGCCGAGGTCGCCGACACGCTCCAGGTCGGAGGCGATGCGGATCGACCCCATGATCTCGCGAAGGTCGGCGGCGACCGGCTGGCGCTTGGCGATCGTGACGATCGCCTTCTCGCCGATCTGACGCTCGGCATCATCGAGAACAGTGTCGTCCGAGATTACCTTTTGCGCCAGCGCCAGGTCGGAATTGACCAGAGCGCGGACGGATTCGGCGACCATCTGCTCGGCGAGACCGCCCATTTCCGAGATGCGGCGCGTCAGGTACTTCAGTTCTTCGTCATAGGCGGACATGATATGCATGGACATGATCGTCGATCCTTACGGGCGCTTTCCAGTGACTGTTGCAGCCGTGATTGGCCTCAGCCGAAGCGGCCCATGATGTAATCCTGGGTGCGCTGGTCATCCGGATTGGTGAACATCTTGTCGGTGTCGTTCTCCTCGACGAGATTGCCGAGGTGGAACATGGCGGTGCGCTGCGACACGCGGGCGGCCTGCTGCATCGAGTGGGTCACGATGACGATCGTGAAGTTCGTGCGCAGTTCATGGATGAGTTCCTCGACCTTGGCGGTCGCGATCGGGTCGAGTGCCGAGCAGGGCTCGTCCATGAGGATGACTTCCGGGCTGACGGCAACAGCGCGTGCGATGCAAAGGCGCTGCTGCTGACCACCGGAGAGGCCGGTGCCCGGCTCCTGCAGGCGGTCCTTCACCTCGTTCCACAAACCTGCCTTCTGCAGGCTGGTTTCGACGACCTCGTCAAAATCCGCCTTGGTGCGGGCAAGCCCGTGGATGCGCGGACCGTAGGCGACGTTGTCGTAGATCGACTTCGGGAACGGGTTCGGCTTCTGGAACACCATGCCGACGCGGGCGCGCAGCTCGACCACGTCAATGGTCGGGTCGTAGATGTCGTCCTCATCGAGCGTGATCTTGCCGGTGACGCGGCAGTTCTCGATGGTGTCGTTCATGCGGTTCAGCGTGCGCAGGAAGGTCGACTTGCCGCAGCCCGACGGACCGATCAGCGCCGTTACCGTGTTCTCGCGGATGTTGAGGTTGACGTCGAAAAGCGCCCGCTTCTCGCCGTAGTAGACCGACACATCCTTGCCGATCATCTTGAAGGGAACCGTGTTCATTTTCTGATCCAAGGCTTTCTCGACCGCTGCTTCTGACATGATGTTCATAGTAATTACCTCACTACCAACGGCGCTCAAAGCGACGTCGCAACAGAATGGCGCCAAGGTTCATGACGACGAGGAAGATGAGAAGAATGATGATCGCGCCGGAGGTGCGCTCGACGAAGGCGCGTTCCGCCTCGTTGGCCCACATGTAGATCTGCACCGGCAGCGCTGTCGACGGCTCCATCGGCGAACCGGGATAGTCGACGACGAAGGCGACCATGCCGATCAACAGCAACGGCGCGGTTTCGCCAAGCGCGTGGGCCAGGCCGATGATCGTACCGGTCAGAATGCCCGGCATGGCCAGCGGCAGAACGTGGTGGAAGATGGTCTGCATCTTCGAGGCACCGAGACCGAGCGCCGCCGAGCGGATGGACGGCGGGACCGCCTTCAAGGCCGCGCGGGTGGCGATGATGATCGTCGGCAGGGTCATCAGCGTCAGCACGAAACCGCCGACGACCGCTGCCGAACGCGGCATGCCGGCAAAGTTGATGAAGACGGCGAGACCCAACAAACCGTAGACGATCGACGGAACGGCCGCGAGGTTGTTGATGTTGACCTCGATCAGGTCGGTGAGCCGGTTCTTCGGAGCGAACTCTTCGAGATAGATCGAGGCGGCAACGCCGATCGGCAACGACAGCACGAGCACGATCAGCATCATGTAGAACGAGCCAAGGGCGGCAACGCCGACGCCCGCCGCTTCAGGACGGCTGGAGGCGCCGAAGGTGAAGATGCCGGTGTTGAAGCTCTTCTTCAGGACGCCGGCGCTTGCGAGCTCGTTCATCCAGGTGACCTGCTGGTCCTTGACCTTGCGCTTGCTCTCTTCGACCTTGAGGTCGATCTGGCCCTTGTTGGCGGAGTCGATGTTGGCTTCGGCCAACAGCGTGACCGGAATGGTCTTGCCGACGATGGACGGATCCGCCACGACCATGTCGCGCAAGAGCGTACGGGAGCTCGCAGAAACCATGTCGGTCGCCTGCTTGACCAGCGGCCGTTTGGTCGCATCGATGCCGAGCTGCTTGACGAGCGCATCACGCACCAGCAGCGGATAGTTGGCGGTCATCAGTACCTTGCTGTCGGTCGTGCGTTCGCCGTTGGGGTCGATGACCTTTTCGGTGAATTCGATCGGCAGCGTGATCGTCGTCTGCTGGAACGCGGTGTAGCCGTTGGAAATGACGGTCCACAGCAGCAGCGCCAGGAAGAAGAGACCGGTGCTGATTGCCGCAATGCCGTAGGCGCGGAACCGGCGCTCGGCGGCATAGCGACGCTTGATGCCGATATCGCGCTTTGCGGATTCAGGACGGGCGGAGATCCGGACGGTCGGGGAAGCGATGTCGGTCATTCGTACTGTTCCCGGTATTTGCGCACGATGTAGAGCGCGTAAATGTTGAGGCCGAGCGTGATGACAAAGAGCGTGATGCCCAGCGCGAAGGCCACCAGCGTCTGCGGCGAGGTGAACTCGAGGTCGCCCGTCAACTGGTTGACGATCTTCACGGTCACCGTCGTCATCGGCTCGAAGGGATTGATCTGCATGCGGGCCGCGACACCGGCTGCCAGCACGACGATCATCGTCTCGCCGACGGCACGCGATGCGGTCAGAAGCAGCGCGCCGACAATGCCGGGAAGTGCTGCCGGGAGAATAACCTTCTTGACCGTTTCCGAGCGGGTGGCACCGAGACCGAGCGAGCCGTCACGCAATGCGCGCGGCACCTGGGTGATGATGTCGTCCGAGAGCGACGACACGAACGGGATCAGCATGATGCCCATGACGATGCCTGCGGTGACCACGCTCTGCGCCTGGATGAAGTTCTGGTAATTGCCGGTGGCAAGGCCGTTCAGCTGCGCCGAGATATCACGCAGGAACGGACCAACGGTCACGAGAGCGAAGAAACCGTAGACGATGGTCGGGATGCCGGCGAGCACTTCGAGCAGCGGCTTTGCGGTCGAACGCAAGCGCGGGCTTGCATACTCCGCCATGTAGATGGCTGCGAAGAGGCCGATCGGCACCGCAAAGAGCATCGCGACGAAGGCGATGTAGAGCGTGCCGGTGAGAAGCGGGACCAGGCCGAACTGACCGGAGGCGCCACCGCTGCCGGCAGCAGCGAAGCGCGGATCCCAGACCGTGCCGAAGAAGAATTCGAACGGCGAGACCATGGTGAAGAAGCGGCCGGCTTCCGACAGCATCGAGGCGACGATGCCGACCGTCGTCAGGATGGCGATGGAAGACGCGACGATCAGCGAGCCGAGAATGACCCGCTCGACCTGGTTGCGTGCACGGAAGCGGGTCGCGATGTTGCGGATGGCGTAGATGCCGCCGGCAATCGCGATCAACAGTACGGCCGCGGTCATCAGCCAGCGGTTGGCGGCGGCCATCGCGTTGAAATGCTGGGCGACGGTGACCATGTAGGGCTCGCCTTCGCCGGCCAGGGCGACGCCCTTGGCTGCGAGCGTCGAGCGGAGATTGGCGGCACCGCTTTGAAGTGCCGCAACCTCCTCGCCGCTCAGGCGCAGCAGACCACCGGCAACGGACTTGACCTGGCCGAGCGCGAGCTGAACCGCGGCGGTCCCCTGGCTCTGGACGGTGTCCGGCAGGGCCGCGCGCGTGCTCCCGTCAATATAGATAGGAGCGGCAATCAGCCAGGTGCCGAGAACGAGCGCCGCCGGCAGCATCGCCCAGATAGCGACGTAGCTGCCGTGATAGCCCGGCAAGGAATGAAGGTTGGAGAGCTTGCCGCCAGCCTGCGCCAGCGAACGTGCGCGACCGGCAAAATAGGCAATGAAACCAATAACAATAATTAGCAAAAGAAGGAGCGAGGTACTCATCCGCACGTCTCCCCGGTATCGCCCGCCATGGGCCGCCGGCAAATCGAATGAAGGCATGCCCCGGCGCGAAGGATATCGCGCCGGGGCTTGTCGTTATCAGAGCATGTTGCCGGCTGCGAAAGCCTTGCGGATTTCTTCGCGCTCGGCGTCCGGAGCAGCAACCAGGCCGTACTCGGCGAGCGGGCTGTCCGGGCCGATCATCTGGTCGTTGATGAAGAACTCAACATATTCCTTGAGGCCCGGGATAACGCCAAGGTGTGCCTTCTTGACGTAGAAGAACAGCGGGCGGGAAACCGGATACTCGCCGGAAGCGATCGTTTCGGTCGACGGTACGATGCCGTTGACGGTCGCGACCTTCAGCTTGTCGGCGTTGTTTTCGTAGAAGGACAGGCCGAAGACACCGATGCCGTTCTTGTTGGCAGCGATACGGGCGAGCGTCTCGGTGTAGTCGCCGTCGATGTCGACAGCCATGCCGTCCTTGCGGACCGCGACGCACTTGCTGTGCTGCTGCTTTTCATCGGTAACGGCAGCCTTGATGACGTCAACGGCGCCGGCGTTCTTGCAGCCTGCAGCCAGGATCTTCTCTTCGAAGACTTCGCGGGTGCCGTGCTTTTCGCCCGGGATGAAGGCGGCGATTTCAACTTCCGGAAGGGCGGAGTTGACTTCCGACCACTTCTTGTAAGGGTTGGCAACGAGCTTGCCGTCGACGACGACTTCAGCAGCGAGAGCCTTGTAGAGGTCTTCCGGCTTCAGGGCGAGGTCGGCATTGCCGGCGTCGGTCGCGAAGACGATACCGTCATAGCCGATCTTGACTTCCTGGATTTCGGTCACGCCAGCGGCCTTGCAGGCCTCGACTTCGCTGTCCTTGATCTTGCGCGAGGAGTTCGCGACGTCGATGGTGTCCGGGCCGACGCCCTTGCAGAATTCCTTCAGGCCGGCCGAGGAGCCGCCAGATTCAACGACCGGGGTCTTGAAGTCGGGGAAGGTCTCGCCGAACGTCTCGGCTACGATCTTGGCGTAGGGAAGAACGGTCGAGGAGCCAGCGACCTGAACCTGGTCACGGGCGGCGGCTGCGCCGGCAAATGCGGCAGACGCTACCAGCGCCGCGACAGTGAGTTTAAGAGCTTTCATAAAAGTTCTCCCGGAATGGGCTTGTGTTGGTGTGCGCCAAGCGTTGCAGCGCTCTTCGCCGTCTTATCGGCTGCCCCTAGTTAGCTGCCGATGGCCACACCTTTTATGTCAGTTTGACGAAACATTTATGACAGCTCATGTCATTGAAAATGCTAAGGGAAAATGAACGGTCCCGGGTTTTCCCGCGCCAATATGTCAGAACCGGACCGTAAAAGTCGTACCTTTGCCGATCTCAGAATGGATCAGCAGCCGGGCACGGTGCCGGGTGAGGATGTGCTTGACGATGGCAAGGCCCAATCCAGTGCCCTTTTTCGAGCGGCTCGCCTCGACATTGACCCGATAAAAACGCTCGGTAATGCGCGGGACATGCTCGGCGGGGATGCCCGGCCCATAGTCCTTCACGATCACCTCGGCCTGCGTGCCTTCTTCGCCGCCACGCAAGGTTATGTCGACCTTCTTGCCCTCCTGGCCGTACTTGCAGGCATTCTCGATCAGGTTCTCGAAGACTTCGATGAGCTCGTCGCGATCGCCCTGTACGATGACGGGCTTGTCCGGCACCACGAGAGAGACCGTGACGTTCAGGTCCTTCGCCAGCGGCAGGAGGCTGTCGCGGACATGGCCGAGCAAGGGCGCAAGGTCCACCGGATCGTCCGGCGCGATATGCGAGCGCAGCTCCAGTCGCGAGAGCGACAGGAGGTCGTCGACGAGGCGGCTCATGCGCGTCACCTGCTCATGCATGATGCCGAAGAATTTTTCCTGCGCCTTCAAGTCGTTGCGCGCGGGGCCCTGGAGGGTCTCGATGAAACCGCGAAGCGATGCCAGCGGCGTGCGCAGCTCATGGCTGGCATTGGCCACGAAATCCGACCGCATGCGGTCGATGCGGCGCGCCTGCGAGATATCGCGAAAGGTGATCAGGAAGATGCGGGGCGTCCGCCCCTCGCCGCCGATTTCGGCGGGTGCCACGCGCACGACATAGACGGCATCCGACGGCAGCCGCTCGGTATGCTCGATCTGGTTGGCCTTGCCGGTCGCCATCGTCTCGCGGATCATGTCGAGAACACCGGGCGAACGCACCCGGGCGGCCAGGTAAGTGTTCGGCGGAATGGTGCCGAAGGCTTTCTCCGCGGCGATGTTCTGGAAAACCACCGTCTCATCGGCGGCGACGACCAACACCGGCATGTCGAGCGCATTCAGCGCCGGCACCAGCGGATCGCTGGTCGGGCCATCGACGGCCACAGCCTTGGCCGGGCTCAAGATCACCGAGGCCGGCGCACTGCGGTTGAGCAGCGCCGCAACCAGAACGATCCAGAAGGGAAGCACGATAAGGAAATGGATGCCGGCAAAGGTCGCAAGGATCGCCAAAAGCAGGGTGAGGCCCAGCAGCCAGCGCTCAGCCTTCAGCCGCGGCACCAGGTCCCGCCAGAACGCTTTCGAACCGTCCACCTCGACATCCTCATGAATCACTTTGTCTTCCTCCCGGACCAAAATGATCGAGGAATAGCGATCCTTCATGACATGATTTTCACGACCGGCTTGAATCCGCAATGCAATTGTGGCCTCCTCCAAGGAAATCGGGCCTTGAGCACCGCGACTTTTCGGCGCTGCTTGGAGCTGCAGAAGTTTGAAAACGCGCATGATCCTGCCGATGATCGAAGCCGGTTTTCGGGCCCGTGCGCCAAGCCGAAGGGGCGAGCATATGGCGTTAGCGGAGACGGCGGAAAAGGCGGAAAGCCGCGCAGTGGAGCTGCAGATCGACGGCAAGAGCCGCGTCTTCGACATCGACAATCCCGAGTTGCCGAAGTGGATCGACGACGCAGCGTTTGCGTCCGATGACTATCCCTACAAGAAGAAGCTCGACGAGGAAGAATATCTCGAGACGCTGGAGAAGCTTCAGATCGAGCTCGTCAAGGTTCAGCTCTGGCAGCAGAAAACCGGAAAACGCATCATCGCGCTGTTCGAGGGCCGCGACGCCGCCGGCAAGGGCGGCGCGATCCATGCGACCATGGGCAACCTGAACCCACGCTGGGCCCGCATCGTGGCGCTGACGAAGCCGACAGAGACTGAGCGCGGGCAATGGTATTTTCAGCGCTATGTCGCGACCATGCCGACGGCTGGGGAATTCGTGCTGTTCGACCGCTCCTGGTACAACCGCGCCGGCGTCGAGCCGGTCATGGGCTTCTGCACGCCCGAGCAGCACAAGCAGTTCCTGAAGCAGACGCCTCGCTTCGAAAAGATGATCGTGCACGAGGATATCCAGTTCTTCAAATTCTGGATCAACATCGGCCGCGAGATGCAGCTCAAGCGCTTCCACGATCGCTGCCACGATCCGCTGAAGATCTGGAAGCTGTCGCCGATGGACATCGCCGCCCTCAACAAGTGGGACGACTACACGGCAAAGCGCAACGAGATGCTGAAGGCAACACACACGGACCACGCACCCTGGACCGTGGTGCGCGGCAACGACAAGCGACGCGCGCGCCTCAATCTCATCCGCCACATGCTCTCCACGCTCGACTATGACGGCAAGGACAAGGGCGCGATCGGTGAGGTCGACGACAAGATTGTCGGGTCCGGCCCGGGCTTTCTGAAGTAGCGCCCATACGACAGCGGCCGAAGGCGACGGCCCCGCCAGAGGGCGGCCAACGCGGTCAATTGGGGTCAGAGGCTCGAGGACGAAGAGGCCTCGTGCGGGACTTATTGGCCCGGAAGGACGCGTATGGCGTAGAGGGTGAGGCCCTTGCCCTCGCCGCTGATATCGCTGTTGATCACGATCCGGCCGGCGGAGTTCGGTGCAAGGCTGCGATCGAAGGTGACCTTGAACAGCATGTCGAGCCGTTCGTCATGCACCGTGAAGCGATGACGGCCGCATTCGCCAAGCGAGGAGAAATTGCACTCGACGGCAAACTCGGTCGTCTTGCCTGGCTGGGCCTGCACCGTCAGCGCCATGGTCGAGGTTTTGCCGGACAGCTGCGCCAGGACCGTTGCCGGGATTTCGATGGTGATGTCGCCTTCCGTTTCGGCAACCGAGGAAGTCAACTGGATGCGCTTGCCACCGTCGTCATCCACCGGCTCGGCCTTGGCGCGTGAGCCCGCCACGACCGCGGCAGTGTTTTCAGGCGCAAAGACTTCCACCCAGTCACCGGTGAAGCCCTGCTGGGCGCCGAGCGTTTGCAGACCGGCAGCGCCGTCGAAATCTTCCGATGCCACCGATGCCGGCGGGTTGGCGACGTTGGTGTCGCGTTCGGCCGCGGATTTCAGAAGATCATTGGTCTGCACCCACCAGGCGGCAGCACCTGCGGCTGCGGCAAGGGTGACGACCACCATGGTGAAGGACAGGAAGCGGCTGCGCTTGCGGCGGCGCTTTCGATCGGTATCTCCACGAACCTCGGGCGCGGCGGCGGCTTCCGCGCTCTTTGCAGCAGTATCCGCTGCCGCACGCGTCGAGACGACCGGGCCAACACGGTC
This sequence comes from Ensifer sp. Root278, assembly GCF_001429285.1. Lineage (GTDB taxonomy): Bacteria > Pseudomonadota > Alphaproteobacteria > Rhizobiales > Rhizobiaceae > Ensifer. Next base: position 461,614 of record NZ_LMJJ01000001.1, on the reverse strand, counting down.
GGCACGAAGGCCGCCGAGACCGCCGTCATTCGCCGCGGGACGGGACGCATCGGCAGCAAAGCCAGGCTCGCGGCGGTCCGCCGCCGGCGACTGCGCTTGGGCCTGAGGCCGGGATTGCGCTTGGGATTGCGGCTCGATACGCGCCTGCTCAGGGCCACGTGCGCGGACGTTATCATCGACACTGACGACGGGAGGTGTGGCAACTGGAGGCGCCGGTTGCCGCGCCCTGAGGGCGGCACGCTCCTCCGTTTCGATCGCATGGATCACCGCCTCCAGCCGATGGCGCTGCTGGGCGATGACGTTGCCGTCCTCAATTCCCTGTTTCTGCAGCCCGGCTTCCAGCGCCTGGCGGGCCGACTGGTAGATGCGCGCGCGCGTTTCCGCGCTGGCGCGGTCGGAGCGCTCAAGCGCATTTCTGATCGCAGTCTCAAGTCCGCTCACATCAAGTCCTCTGTGTAGGCAGGGCTTTGGGCCTGCCGGCGCGCTCTAGCTGATCGGTACCCCTCGATCTTTCTCCAAGGGCCTAACGGTTAAATCTGGAGGCACGCCGTTGGTTTTGTTAACAATTGCGTAACCGCTGCTTTCGGAATCCGCAAGTCCGGCGGCCCGGTCGACCGGCCAAGCCCGGGGAAAACGCGACAACTTCGCAGGCACAATGCAGGATAAGCCGGCGTCGCCGGCGCGAAAACCACCTCTTTGCAAGCGATGAACTTGCTGCTATCTGTTTTGACGTTTACGCAAACGTCAAAGTTCAATGCGCCAATCGAGGGATGGAGAAACCGATGCCGCTTCCGCCAATTCTTTCCGGAACGACGAGACTGCCGGTCGTCGGCGCGCCCCTGTTCATCATCTCCAATCCCCAGTTGACGATTGCACAGTGCAAGGCCGGCGTGATCGGCGCCTTCCCAGCACTCAATGCTCGTCCGCATTCGCAGCTCGACGAATGGCTTGCCGAGATCACCGAGACGCTCGCCGATCACGACGCCAAGAACCCGGGCCGGCGCGCCGCGCCCTTCGCCGTCAACCAGATCGTGCACAAGTCCAACGCGCGCCTCGAACAGGACCTGATGCTCTGCATCAAATACAAGGTTCCGGTGGTCATTTCCTCGCTTGGCGCCGTGCCCGAGGTCAACGCCGCGATCCATTCCTACGGCGGCATCGTGCTGCATGACATCATCAACAACCGCCACGCCAATTCGGCGATCCGCAAGGGCGCCGATGGCCTGATCGCCGTTGCTGCCGGCGCTGGCGGTCATGCCGGCACGCTTTCGCCGTTTGCGCTCATCCAGGAAATCCGCTCCTGGTTCGATGGCCCGCTGCTTCTTTCCGGCGCGATCGCCACCGGCGGCGCCATCCTGGCCGCCCAGGCGATGGGTGCCGACATGGCCTATATCGGCTCGCCGTTCATCGCGACGGAAGAGGCGCGCGCCACCGACGCCTACAAGCAGATGATCGTCGACAGCAACGCTGCCGACATCGTCTATTCCAATTATTTCACCGGCATTCACGGCAACTACCTGAAGCCCTCGATCGCTGCTGCCGGCATGGATCCGGACAATCTGCCGGAAGCAGATCCGTCGAAGATGGACTTTGGCGCCGCAACCGACAGCGCCAAGGCCTGGAAGGACATCTGGGGCTGCGGCCAGGGCATCGGCGCGGTCAGGGAAGTGACCTCCGTCGCCCGTCTCGTCGACCGGCTCGAGCGCGAATACGATGCGGCACGTACCCGCCTTGGCCTGAACGCCATGCCCGTCGCGGCCACCAACAAGGAATTTTCAAGTTCTCGAAACTGATGGCTTGAAATCTTGGCGCTTTGCGTTTATCAGCGCCTCACATTCGTTCCGCGGTCTTCCGCGGAACCGCCTCCGGGCCGCTTTAGCTCAGTCGGTAGAGCACATCATTCGTAATGATGGGGTCACGTGTTCGAGTCACGTAAGCGGCACCATTCTTCTCCGGAAATCAAATCGAACTCCATTCAGCAGCCTGGTGCGGTGGCTCCCAAGTCTGCGTTTCGGCGCTTTCGCTTGCGGCAAGGCGACCGTTTGCAGGTCGCGACGGAGAACGGCGCTATGCCGCGTGGATCTTCCAACCATTAGCCAGGTCCGACATGGCTCCAGGCGCACACACGCCGCCCAACCAAATTTCCAAACCCTTGGCGCTCGGCAATTGGCGCTTTTCCGGGAACCATGGCCGCTTTGTATCCACGGCAATAAGCACCCCTTCATCATTCCCTATGGCGGCAAAGCCGGGAGAGGCCGGTCCGAGCGTTGCGACCCCGAACGTCCGGGCGGCCTCGGCAACGACACTCCCGACGTCTTCGGTCGGAAGTCCGACCTCGCTGAGGCAGGATAAATCAGCGCCGCTGAACGGCCGCTTTCCAGTCGGGCGGATTAGCCTCCGGCGGCCGATCAATTCCAGCACCGAGCTATCGGGACCATCGAAGTAGATGGATTTTGACTGCCAATGCCCCTCAAGAACGAAGCACTCTCCGCTATCCGGTTCCCGTTGGAGAGGCGTACGTTCCTTCAGCCATTCTATTGCGGCATCGAACCGATCATAGGGCACATTGAAAGCCAGGTGCACGCCGTGTGGTGCATCTCCAACGGCCGAGACCAGCCGGATTTCGCTCCATCCCACTTGGATGGAATTCCCGGCTGTCGGCAGTTTCAGCACATCGCGAAAGAAGGCTACGCTCTTCGAGACATCCGATGCAGGGAGTGTCAGTTTATTTATGCGCATGAAATCCGATCCCGACGACGCAATTAGCTTTTCGAGCTCCTTGTTACGACCTCAACATAAGTTGAGGTCAAGAAGCTCGCGATACCAATTCACCGCTGCCGGCGCCGTGTGCGCAAATGCCGGCCGTCGCCAACTGTCCTCCGGGCACGATGGCCGCGAGGGGCACTGGCACCGGCCGCGCATCAGCTTGGTCGGGATTATTGCGCCACTTTGACGCCCGGCGGCTGCCAGGTGCCCTGGCCCGCCGGCAAGATCGAAGGTGGCGTAGGCTTCGGCCAATATAGGCGCATCACGAGATAGATTTTGTCGTCCGGCGCCGGAAGCCAATTGGACTCCTTGTCCGCACCGGGGCTGTCTTTTTGGATGTACAGCGTCAGCGAGCCGTCCGCCCCCTTTTTCATCGCCGGCAACATCGGAGAGTTGATGAGGTAGCGATTGATCGGATTCTTGACCAAGAGCTGGCTCTTGCCGTCGTACATCGTAACGGACCAAAACGCATTCACTGGCGGCAACTGATCGGGTGCGAAGGTGATCGTGTAGTTATGCTTGCTGGCGTCGAGCGGCTCACCGGTAGCGTCCGTTCGGGTATAGGGGTACATGGCTTCTACGGCATCGTTGCCATAGAGGCCGCCCTTGGCGGCGCCTGCCCGCATCAACCAATCGCCGTTGTAGAAGGCCTCGTCGCCAAAGAACGAGCCGATGTTCCAGCCGTTGATGTCCTTGTTTCCGCTGGCCAGCCATTTGTCGACTTTGTCATTTCCTTGCTTCATGGCCACCAGGAATTCGGCTCTATGTTCGAGCGATAGATCCTTGAACTCGAAGGTCTTGCCGGGACCGATGCCAATCTTGGCAAGTTTCGCACGAACCTCCTTGTCCCTTGCCGTCTCAGGGACGAACTGCAGGGCCGCGTCGAGATACTGGAAGAAGTTATCCTTGATCCCGGCAGTGGTGGCAGGAAGGAACTCGATCTTGGGCGCGGCAAGCGGGGCGGGTTGTCGAAGGAAAGCGGAAAGCGGCTGCGCCTTGTAGCCGGCCTGAATTTTCTCGACGTTCGGCATGTCGTCAGGGTGGAAGAGCTGGGTACGGAAAGCCGCGAACGTGAACGGCGTCGTCGATCGGAAGACCTGCTTGATTCCGGGGGGCGTTTCCCCTTTCCAGTCGGGGCCGACCACCAGATAGTTGCCCGGCTCAGTCCCCGTGGCGCGCGTGCCGATGTAGCCGAAATTGTAGGTGTTGCCGTCGATCAGTTGGACCGAGTAGTAGCGGTCCTTTTCGACCGTCGGCACAGAGATGACCATCGGTTCGGCGCGCAAATCCAGCCAGAGAATCGAGTAAGGAGTGTCGCTGTTCGGCGTGATGATTGCCGTGTCCGCCGGGGTGGCGACATGGTGCATGTTGTAAATTTCGTTGAACGGTGCCTTGAACTGCCCCGAGTTTCGGTCTACGGCATACTCCTGCATGACCGCATAGTTCATCACGAGCGGCAGGCCATAGATGAAGCCTTCCTCGGCAATGTCCTTGGCCTCGATGATGCCGGGATAGCTCTGCGCCATCAGCAGGCTTGGCCTCGCAATCGCAGCGCTAGCGGCGATCACCGCGGTGGATCGAAGTAGATCTCTCTTCGTCAACATTTACCGTACTCCTCCATTATTCGATGAGTTATCGAAACGACGAGAGCTGTGGGGCAGCTCAGGAACCCTGGACGCAATTGTGCAGTTCGTTGGCTGTTGGTGAGGTATTCGCGAGAGCTGTGCAGGCTGCAGTCGGGATCGCACCGACGCGCAATCCGGCGGGTGCTAATACAGAAATGCCCGCCGGTAGCCGCGCCTGGCCACGCCTGCATAAGAGAGCGGCGTCAACGGCATGCCGATGATGTCGATGAACACAGAGACCTCGGAGCCCTTCTCCGGCATTTCGCCACCAACCACCTTGACCGTGTAAGTCAAGTTATTGTCGTTCAGCTCCGGATTCTCCAGGACGACGACAACCTGTCGGAGCTTGTTCCCTTCGAGGATCGACAGGTCGGCATTCGGCGGATCGGAAAGGAAGCTGTCCTTGCCCTTGCTCCAGAACGGCAAGAAAGCGGTCGTGGCCATGTTCCCGGCAATGCGCTCCGGACGGTCAGAGAAAAACAACGTGGCGCCGCCAATACCTTCGAGCGTCAGCTTGCTCGTCGCCTTGTCGAATTTCATAGCGCTTGCGGTTTGAACGAACAGGAAGTCGGCCGCTTCATCGGTCGCCTGCGCCAGTCGCGGCATGAACGGCACTGTCGTCGCCGCGACAGCTGTGGCTGCTAGCAGTAGGTTCCGTCTGGTTGTCATAGTCGTACCCCTCCCATAGGTCGCAAGACGTTCAGATCTCTACTTGTGCTACTCACACGTTTTACGGCACTAAACAGTATTCGCAATACAAAACCACTCATTTTGCGCCACGGCTGTCTTATTTCTGGAGTGTTGCACGCATGGCTGAGATCCCGGTCATCTCCAACCGCATCCTGTCTGGTATGCCGGCCTTCATACGCCGTGAAATGGGGCAAAAGGCGCTGCTGCAGGCCAATCGTGCTATCGGGTTCGATCTCGAACTGACCGAGGGAGAGAACTGCTTCATCCCGCACGCGGCGGTAATCGGCTTCGTCGAGGCGGCCGCGCGGACAGCCGGTGAGGCCAACTTCGGAATTCTGATCACGCCGATGATGAACATCGCCAACTATGGCAGCTTCGGACACTACGTGCTTGGCGCCGACTCCTTGGGGCAGGCCATCGAGCGCAGCATTGCTGGCCTTCGTTTTCACAGTACGGTTGATAGGATGTCAGTCGCAGTGGTTGGCGACGAGGTACGGTACAGCTATGCGTTCGCTTTGGCCGGCCACTCTGGATATGCCAGTATTGTCTGTGCCGCCGCGGGCGTCCTGCTCAGCCTCTTCAAGCCTTATCTGCCCTCTGACTGGCGACCGCTGCGCGTCGAGCTTGACACCGACAGACCGCGCCAGACGGGCATTTTTGAAGACGTCTTCCAGTGTCCGGTTCTCTTCAACGCACCCGCGACAAGCATCGTCATGGATCGCCATCATCTTTCCGCTGCTCCAAGGGCCGCTTCGTGGCCAATTGTCACCATCGAGGATGTGGCGCGAGACCGGCAAGGCGGCGCTCCACGGGATCTGCTCGAGGTCATCGTGGAGCAGGTGCGGGTCCAAGTTCTCACCGGCAGCGTGTCGATCGATAGCGCCGCGCAAACATTGGACACCAGCGTCCGGACGCTGCAACGTGAACTGAATCGGGCTGGCACCGATTTTCGCGGGTTGGCGGGCGCCGCAAGGGTTCAGCGAGCCATTGAGCTGCTGCTGCATACGAACGGCTCGATCACGCGCGTCTCGGCGGAGTTAGGGTATTCGTCCCCAGCCAATTTTGCCCGGGCATTCCGAAAGGCAACCGGCAACGGACCGCGGGAATTTCGCTCGAATATCTCGCCTTGAAGGTACGGCCGTTGGCCGTTCAGCAGCGTGAACGGCTGCCAAGGTGAGAAGTATTTGGTCAGTCTTGCTCCATGGGAACTCGGTCCATTCGTATCTGCCGCAACAGGTTTCGTCCCGCGATCAGCAATTCAAACAGGAATGCGACAAGTGATCCAATGAGCGAGACTATGGCACCACCGAAAAACCAGAAGAGATTCTCCTGGCGCAGCCCGATGGCAAGAGCGCCAGCAAGGAGATTTAGGATTGCGCCGCCCGTGCAAATGCCGGCCATCTTCCACCGGCATGCCTCCCGGGCCGACGGGCATGCATCCCGTGCCCGATTTCATGACGCGCCTCAGCCGCCTGCAGGCCGTGACGATCGTTTCCATTCGCGGGCGGGCAAGCGGCATCGGCAGCGAACTGGCGCTTGCGGCCGACATGCGTTTCGCCAGCCGCGAGAAAGCGGTACTATCGCAGTTCGAAGTCGGTGCCGGCTGCGTCCCGGGCGGCGGGCCGATGGCCTACCTGCCTCGCCTCGTCGGCCGCGGCCGAGCGATCGAAATTCTGATCGGCGCGGATGATTTCAACGGTGAACTGGCCGAACGCTACGGCTACGTGAACAGAGCACTACCGGACGCGGAACTGATGCCTTTGTCGATGCCCTGGCGAAACGCATCGCCCCGTTCGATCAATATGCCATTGTCGAGACCAAGAAGCTGATTGACAGCGCCAGCCTGCCACCGCAGGCGGAAATGCAACCCGGGTGGGATGCGTTCATCACTTCGGTCCAGCGCCCAGCGGCGCAATCCCGCGTCAAGGCTTTGGTCGAGCAGGGACTGCAGCAACCCGGCGACATTGAAAGGAACCTCGGCCACTACACCGCGAAGTACCGCGAGTAGCCGGTGCCATGCCAATCGGCGGCTCAACGGGAGCCGCCGCGTCAAAGGGAGCGAAAGATGAAGATACTGATGGTTCTGACCTCACATGACCAGCTTGGCAATACCGGCAAACCGACCGGTTTCTGGCTCGAGGAATTCGCTGCGCCCTATTACGTTTTCCGGGATGCGGGCGTCGACATTACCCTGGCCTCGCCCAAGGGTGGGCAGCCGCCGATCGACCCGAAAAGCGACGATCCGGGCAACCAGACCGAAGCGATGGCCCGCTTCAAGGACGATCCCGCCGCGCAACGGGTCCTCGCCAACACCCACCGGCTTGCCGACGTCAAGGCCGATGATTTCGACGCGGTGTTCTATCCGGGCGGTCACGGACCGATGTGGGACCTCGCCAACGACGTGAACTCGATCGCGCTGATCGAGAGCTTCTACAATGCCGGCAAGCCGGTCGCTGCCGTCTGCCATGGGCCGGGGGTGCTCCGCAAGGTAACCTATCAGGGTGAGCCTATCGTCAAGGGAAAGCGCGTCACCGGCTTCACCAACTCGGAGGAGGAAGCCGTGCAACTGACGGATGTCGTCCCCTTCCTCGTCGAAGACGAATTGAAGCGTCTCGGCGGTCGCTTCGAGAAGGCAGCCGATTGGGCGGATTTCACGGTCGTCGATGGCCGTCTCGTCACCGGACAGAATCCGGCGTCCTCGACCTCCGGCGCCAAGGAATTGCTGAAGCTTCTGCGGTGAATGCGAGGTGGCGGCCGGCATTTCAGCCGGCCGCTACATTCACAACGGGACATCAAACCCAGACCAACCTGCCGTTTCAGCCGTCACTTCAGGTTGCCGTCGCCACTGCGATCCGCAGTCTTGAAGTCGGCCATCACCCTGTCCAGAAACTCCTTCTGGGTGACCTTGCCGTCGCTGTTGGCGTCGGTGGCAGCAAACTGCTGAGCGTTCAGCGCCTGCTTCGTCTCGTCGGGGCTGAGACTTCCGTCCTTGTTCTTGTCGAGGTTGGCAAAGGCGGCCGTCATGAAGCTCTCGTATTCGGAACGTTCGACCGCGCCGTCCTTGTTGCTGTCGAGCGCACTCATCTGGCCCTGGTTCATCGTTGCAGCCTGCTGCGCGACAGCGAGACCAGCCGGGTAGAACACAAGGACGCTGAAAAGAACGAGCTTTCTCATCCCTCAACCTTCCGCGATCAATAGTAGCGGCACGTCAGCGCATTGCCGGCTGCAGCGCCAAGTGTCGCACCACCGCCAACCGCCCAGAGCTGACCAGTACCAGAGCCGATCGTCGAGCCGATCAGGCCGCCGACGATTGCGCCACCCACCGTTCCGGCAATGCAGCCGAATTCGTTGCCCGTCGGGCCGCTCTTCGACACGTAGGCAGATTGGCACCCGGACAAGGCTAGGGCGCCGGCAAGAATGATAGTTACGGTCTGTTTGCTCATTTTATCCTCCAATATGGCCGTCTGTTTGGAATAGAGATCGGGCGGAGGCGCCATTGAGTGGCGTCGGATGTAAATAAGCTTCCGAGTATGCTCCCAGGATAAGGGAGGCTCTTCTGTTTTTTCTGAAGCAGCTCACCAATAAAACACATAGTCCGGAGACAAGGGCCCCAAACTTGACGGGCGAATACTACCCTTTGCCGCCGGCAATGACAATGTTCCGCGTAGTATTAGCTTTCCCGCCGCAATAACCCACAGCCTTGGCCAGGGACGTGCGCCGACGGACGAAAAATCCCCTCGCCCTAGATTTATTTGGGTCTCCCGCGAGATATCATCGTTTGTGGCCTAGCGGCGAGCGGGCTAGGTCTGGCTTGCCCGGCACGGGCCTCTTGCTTTCACCTCGCGTATCCACCGCACGGACGAAACGCACATTCAGCGGAACCGACCCGATTATCCGCTGCTGTTTCGGGCAGATGCCCGATCCGGCCAAACCATGGGCATCCCCGCCTTGCAAGAAAGAGCAGACCGAATGGATAGAATGACGACAATCAAATTAGGGCTTACTACTGCAATCCTCTTTTCACTCACCGCGACCGTCTTTGCCGCGGACGGCGAGCAGGCCCGAATTGCCGCCACCGTGGACAAGGCAATCCGACCGATCATGGGCGAATACAAGGTGCCGGGCATGGCGATCGCGGTCACCGTTGACGGCCAGCACTACTTCGTCAACTACGGCGTCGCCTCCAAGGAAACGAAGGCGCCCGTCACCGAAAACACACTGTTCGAGCTGGGCTCGATCAGCAAGACCTTTGCCGGCACGCTCGCATCCTATGCGCAGGTGCTCGGCAAGCTGTCCTTCGACGACCATCCCGGCAAATACATGCCAGATCTCAGCGGCAGCGCGATCGACAAGGCGACCCTGCTCAATCTCGCCACCTATACCGCCGGCGGCCTGCCGTTGCAGTTCCCCGACGAGGTCAAGAGCAACGCTGACATGCTGACTTACTTCAGCAACTGGAAACCGGGCGCCGAACCAGGCAAGGAGCGTCGCTACTCCAACCCGAGCATCGGCCTCTTCGGCCATGCCGCGGGCCTGGCGATGGGCAGCAATTTCGCCACGGCGCTCGAGACCGAGTTGTTTCCGAAGCTCGGCCTCAAGCACAGCTATGTCACCGTGCCCAGAAGCGCGATGGGCAGCTACGCCTGGGGCTACGGCAAGGCAGACAAGCCGATCCGGGTCAACCCGGGCATGTTCGACGCCGAGGCCTACGGCGTGAAATCCTCCGCGGCAGACATGATCCGCTTCGTCGAAGCCAATATCCAGCCGGAGCAGTTCGACGGCCCCGTTCGCAAGGCCCTAGAGGGAACGCATATCGGCTACTTCGATACCGGCAAGATGATCCAGAGCCTCGGCTGGGAGCAGTATCCCTACCCGGTTTCGCTGGAGCGGCTGCTCGACGGCAACTCCGGGACGATGGCCATGGAAGCCAATCCGGCTACGGCATTGAACCCTCCGAAGCGGCCCGATGGCGCGACGCTTTACAACAAGACCGGATCCACCAGCGGCTTCGGCGGCTATGTCGCCTTCGTTCCGGAAAAGAAGATCGGTGTCGTCATGCTGGCGAACCGGAACTTCCCGAATCCGGAGCGCATCAAGGCAGTGCATGCAATTCTGAAGACGCTGGCAACTGCGGCGGAATAGGCGGCCAAGCGTCCATCAAAGGCACCCTCCCCGTGTTGCGGCAGCCCGCAGCACGGGAGAACCTGCGCTCATCAACAACCCAACGGCGAAACCGCAATCCCCAGCCGCTTGCACATTAGCGCCGAGTGTTGTCATCTTCGTTTCGCGAAAGCGCGATCAGATGCGGCCAAGTTCAGGCGTATATGGGGATGCCGATGTTCGAGCGGGTGGGGTTTCAGGGTTCGCTGCAGCACGGATGTGCAAGAGGAGGGCGGACAACCTTCGTCCTGGCGGCTTTGGCATTGCTTGCCGGATGCGGTGGTCATGCCAAGGGCGTGATGGCACCTGTCGCGGTCACCGCTCCCACCCCCGGTACATCGACCGTAGACATGCTTGTCGCAACCACGCGCCAACCGTCCGGCGATCCGGCGACGCTGTTTTCCGGCGAGCGAGACGCCAATACCTTCCTCACCGACGTCGCGGTCTCGATCCCGCCGGACACGGTGCGGAAATCTGGCACCGTGCAATGGCCGCGCAAGCTGCCCCCGGATCCCGCCAAGGAATTCGCCGTCACGCGTGTGCGTGAGCTCCAGACACTCGATGAAGCCAAGTCCTGGTTTCTACAACACGACGTCGGCGGCCACGCCTTCGTCTTCGTCCACGGCTTCAACAACCGCTACGAGGATTCCGTCTACCGCCTTGCCCAGATCGTCCACGACTCGGAGGTCCAGGCAACGCCAGTCCTGTTTACCTGGCCGTCCCGTGCCAATGTGTTCGACTACAATTACGACAAGGAAAGCACGAACTATTCGCGCACGGCACTCGAAGACATTCTGAAAAAGCTCTCGGACGCGCCGAAGGTGAAGGACATCACCATCCTCGCCCATTCGATGGGGACCTGGCTGACGATGGAATCGCTCCGGCAGATGGCCATCCGCGACGGCAACGTGCCGTCGAAGATCGAGAACGTCATTCTCGCCTCGCCGGATATCGATCTCGACGTCTTTGCCAAGCAATTCGTCGAGATGGGCAAGAAGCGGCCGAAGTTCACGATCTTCGTTTCGCAGGACGATCGTGCGCTGGCACTTTCGAGTTTCATTTCCGGTGACGTATCTCGCCTTGGCGCGATCGACCCATCGGCGGAGCCCTACCGTACCCAGCTGGAAAGGGCCGGCATCACCGCCATCGACCTGACCAAGGTCAAGACGGAGGACGGCCTGCATCACGGCAAGTTCGCAGAAAGCCCGCAGATCGTTCAGCTCATCGGCACGCGGCTTGCCACGGGGCAGACGCTCACCGACTCCGACATCTCGGTCGGAACCGGCATTGCCGCGGTTGTTGCCGGCACGGCGAGAAATGTCGGCAATGTCGCTGCGGTCACCGTCTCGGCGCCGGTATCGATCCTCGAAAATCCGCAGCCGACGAAGAAGAAGAGGGTGGTCGTCGGAGATACGCTGTCAAGCGACACGCCGCAGCCCGTGAAGATCAAGTGACGGATCAGCGGCTGCCGCTCTTTGACGGCAGCCCGCCATCAACCGTCGTCGCCGACGAAGCGGTAGCCGACGCCCGGCTCCGTGCGGATGATCTTCGGGTCGGCCGGGTCACGCTCGATCTTGCCGCGCAACTGACCGATGAAGACTCTGAGATAGTGCAGGTCCTCGCCATGCGCGACGCCCCAGACCGAGGTCAGCAGCGTCTTGTGGGTGACGACACGGCCGGCATGGTGCGCCAGCATCACCAAGAGATCATATTCCTTCGGCGTCAGCCGCACCGGCTCGCCATCCTTCGTCACCACGCGCTTGATGGTGTCGATCGATACGCCATCGGCAGAAAGCTGCGTCTGGCCGCCCTCCATCTGGATGCGGTGACGCAGTGCCGTGCGGATGCGGGCGGTCAGCTCGCCGATGCCGAAGGGTTTTTCAATGTAATCGTCGGCGCCAAGGTCGAGCGCGGCGATCTTTTCGCTTTCACGGTCGCGGGCTGACAGGATGATGATCGGCACCTGGGACCAGCCACGCAGGTTTGCGATGACCTCCTTGCCGTCCATATCGGGCAGGCCGAGATCGAGGATGACGAGGTCCGGCGCCGTCGTTGCGGCCGCCTTCAATGCCTCGGCACCGGTCATGGCCTCCAGCACGTCATAGCCGGCAGCGCTCAATGCGGGCTTCAGGAAACGCTGGATCTGCGGTTCGTCGTCGACAACGAGGATACGCTCCACGCTCATGCACTGTCCTTTTCGGAGATTTCGGCCTTGGCGGCAGGAAAGCGCATGGAAATGCGCGTGCCGCGGCGGCGAAGCGCCGGGCTTTCCGCTTTGATCTGCCCGCCCATGGCCTCGACGAAGCCCTTGGCGATCGACAGCCCAAGGCCTGTCCCTGGCGTACGGCCATCCGCCTTGCCGCGGCGGAAGAATTTCTCGAAGACCTGCTCGAGATCCTTCGGCGCAATGCCCCTGCCGAGGTCGGTCACCGACAGCACGATCTCGTTGCCGTCCGAGCGGGCATAGATGCTGATCGGCTCGTCGCCGCCGTATTTGTTGGCGTTGTCGAGCAGGTTGAAAAGCACCTGCCCGAGAAGCACGCTGTCGCCGCGCATCAAAGGCAGGTCCGGCGCGATGCTGGTTTCGATCTCGCGCTCGGGAAAGTACTTGCGGGCACGATCGACGGACGCCCGCACTGCGTCGGCGACGTCGACCCAGTCGCGCTTGGCGTTGACGGTGCCCGCTTCGATGCGGGTCATGTCGAGCAGGTTGGCAACGAAGCGCGTCAGGCGCGCTCCCTCCTCCTCGATCGACTGCAGCAGGTCATCGCGGCTTTCCGGCGGCATGCGGTCGCCGAGTTGGCGCAGGCTGGTGACCGCGCCGGTGATGGTCGCAAGCGGCGTCCGGAGGTCATGGGAGATCGACGACAGGAGGGCCGCACGAAAGCGCTCGCCTTCGAGCTTCGCCGCCTGGTCCAGGCTTTCGCGCGACAGACGCGCCCGGTCGACAGCGATCGCGGTCTGGTCGAGGATCGCCGCCAGCGCGCGCTCCTCGTTGATTTCAAGCGGCTTATCCGCCTGAACGAAGCCGCAGACGCCGACGACACCGTGCGGGCTGGTCAGAGGGCGGAAATGAAACGGGCTGTTGGGCAGGGTGCCCGTACCATTGCCGGCCGGCTCCCTTTTGTCCATCGCCCAGCGCGCCGCCATGATATCGGTGACATCGAGCTCGGTATCCGGCGGCCAGGCAGCCTTCAATTGCAGGTCGCCCTCCTCCGGCAGCAACAGCGCCGAGCTGCGCCTGAGTGTGGTCTGCATCTGCGTCACCGCCGCCCAAAGCACGTCGTCGGCCTTGGCGGTGCCGGAAAGCTTGCGGGAGAAATCGTAGAGCGCCTGGGTCGCTGCGGCGCGCCGGCGGGCGGTCTTCGCCTGTTCGCGCACCCGCGATGCGAGGCTGCCGGCAAGGGCAGCGGCGACCAGGAAGATGACCAGTGCAAAAACCTCGTGCGGCTCGGCAATGGTGAAGGTACCGGTGGGCTTGATGAAGAAGAAGTTGTAGGCGAGCACCGAAAACAGCGAGGCGGCGATCGCCGAGATGTGGCCGGCATAGGTCGCCGAAGCGAGCACTGCTAGCAGATAAAGCAGCGAAATGTTGGGCAGGACGACGAAGTGGCCGAGCAAAAGGCCGACTGCCGTCGACACAGCCACTGACCCGGCGGCGATGCCAACGGCGCGCGCGGTTCCGGGCGGCAGCGTCCTCTTCGCAGCGGACCGTCGCTTGGTTGGCACCGTCTCACGATCGGTGACGAGATGAATGCCGACGCCGGACACGCGCTCGGCCAAGGCGTCGGGAAGCGACTGGCGGAACAGCCGCATCGGAAAGGACTGGCGGCGCGCGCCGATGACGATCTGCGTCGCATGTTCGCGACGCGCAAGCTTCAAGATCTCCTCGACGAAGTCGTTGCCGATGATGCGGCGCGTCTCGGCGCCAAGCTGTTCGGCAAGACGAAAGGTCTCGTCGAGCCGGCGCACATCCTCACCATCGCCGCTCTCACGGTCGGCGCGCTCAATGAAGACGACAATCCAGGGAGCGTTCAATCCCTCTGCCAGCCGGCTTGCGGTGCGGACCACCTTCTCGGAAAGCGCATCGGACCCGATGCAGACGAGCAGGCGCTCGCCGCTCGCCCAAACGCCTTCGATCGCATTCTGCTTGAGGTAGTCGACCATCTGGTCGTCGACCCGGTCGGCCGTGCGCCTGAGCGCCAGTTCGCGCAGTGCCGTCAAGTTGCCGAGGCGAAAGAAGCGATTGACAGCACGCTTGGCGCTGTCGGGCAGATAGACCTTGCCTTCCTTTAGCCGCTCGATCAGTTCGGCCGGCGGCAGATCGACGAGCAGCACCTCGTCGGCGCGCTTCAGCACCGTATCCGGCACCCGCTCGCGCACCGGTACCCCGGCGATCTGCGCGACGATGTCCGAAAGGCTTTCGAGGTGCTGGATATTGAGCGCCGTCCAGACATCGATGCCCGCAGCGATCAGTTCCTCGATGTCCTGATAGCGCTTCGGATGCCGGCATTCAGCCGGGTTGCTGTGAGCGAGTTCGTCAACGACGATGATCTTGGGACGTCGGGCAAGGGCCGCATCCAGGTCGAACTCGGACAGCACGCGGCCGCGATGGTTCACATCGCGGCGCGGCAAGATTTCCAGATCCTCAATGAGCGCGGCGGTCTCGCTGCGCCCATGGGTTTCGACAAGCCCGATGACGATATCGACGCCGTCCTGCTTGAGCCGGCGGGCCCGCGTCAGCATCGCATAGGTTTTGCCGACGCCGGGGGCTGCGCCGAGGAAAACTGTCAGCTTTCCTCGGCGATCCTGCGCGGCAAGGGCAAGCAGTGCGTCTGGGTCCGGGCGACTTTTGGCGTCG
The DNA here is from genome assembly GCF_001429285.1 of Ensifer sp. Root278. GTDB lineage: Bacteria > Pseudomonadota > Alphaproteobacteria > Rhizobiales > Rhizobiaceae > Ensifer. Next base: position 446,512 of record NZ_LMJJ01000001.1, on the reverse strand, counting down.
CGTTCACTGTCGGGCATTCATCGTCTCAGGCGTGAGATATCAGGTTCGGGCGCATCAAGGGCCAGATTGAGTTCTAGCACATTGACGCGCGGCTCGCCTACGACCCCGAGCAGACGGCCTTCCGTTGCCTTGTCAACCAGCGCGGTAACATCGGCTTCGGTGAGACCGCGCGCCTTGGCAATGCGGGCCACCTGCGCCTGGGCAAAAGCCGGCGTGATATGCGGATCGAGGCCGGAGCCTGACGTCGTCACCGCGTCGGCGGGAATTTCGCCGGCAAGGCCGGCGGTCTTCAGTCGCTCGACGTCGGCGGCGACGCGATCCTTCAGCTTGACCGAGGTCGTGCCAAGGTTGGAGCCACTCGAGGCGCCGGCATTGTAGGCTTCCGGTCCGGTCGCCGATGGGCGCGGCCAGAAATACTTGTCGGAAGTGAAGTTCTGACCGATCAGCTCGGAACCGATCAGGGCACCGTCCTTCTCGATGAGGCTGCCGTTTGCCTGTGCCGGCATCAGCACCTGCGACATGCCGGTGATGGCGAAGGGATAGGCAAGCCCGGTGATGAGCGTCAGGAGCAATGTCATCACGATGGCAGGGCGAAGTTGGTTCAGCATGGTTACACCAGATTGAGTGCGTTGACGGCGAGATCGACGAGCTTGATACCTGCGAAGGGCAACAGGATGCCGCCGAGACCGTAGACGAGGAGGTTGCGGCGCAAGAGCGCTGCGGCACCGACTGGCCGATACTTGACACCCTTCAGCGCTAGCGGGATCAGCGCGACGATGATCAGCGCGTTGAAGATGACCGCCGAGAGTATCGCCGATTGCGGCGAGCCGAGGTTCATGACGTTGAGTGCGGCGAGCGCCGGATAGGTGGTGATGAACAGCGCCGGGATGATGGCGAAGTACTTCGCCACGTCGTTGGCGATCGAAAAGGTCGTCAGCGAACCGCGGGTCATCAGGAGCTGCTTGCCGATTTCGACGATCTCGATGAGCTTCGTCGGGCTGGAATCGAGGTCCACCATGTTGGCGGCCTCGCGAGCGGCCTGCGTGCCGGTCTGCATGGCAACGCCGACGTCGGCCTGGGCAAGCGCCGGCGCGTCGTTGGTGCCGTCACCGCACATCGCGATGAGGCGGCCGCCGTGCTGTTCCTTGCGGATATAAGCAAGCTTGTCCTCTGGCGTTGCTTCGGCGAGGAAGTCGTCAACACCGGCTTCGGAGGCGATCGCCGCGGCGGTCACCGGGTTGTCGCCGGTCACCATGACGGTGCGGATGCCCATGGCACGAAGGGCGGCGAAACGCTCCTTGATGCCCGGCTTGACGACGTCCTTCAGATGGATGACGCCGAGCAGGCGCGGACCGTCGGCAACGGCAAGCGGCGTGCCGCCGGTGCGCGCCACCTGGTCGACGGCGCGGCGGAATTCGTTCGGCACGTTTTCGTCGCGGATGCCGGTGAACTTCAGGATCGAGTCGACGGCGCCCTTGCGCAGCCGGCGGCCGCCAAAGTCGACGCCCGAGAGCCTCGTTTCCGCGGCAAAGGGAATGACAGCGTCGATCCGGGTCGCACCAGCCGGGCTTGTGCCACCGCCAACGGCAAGCGCGACGACTTCACCCTTTCCGGACGCGGGAAGCGAAACGGCAGGCGCCTGGCGGCCGAATTCACCCGTCGCAAGCGCTGCAATCGAACGCCCCTCGGGCGTTTCGTCCGCAAGGCTCGCAAGCAGCGCTGCGTCGGCAAGCTCTGCCTCGGTGACACCCGGCACCGGCATGAAGTCGGCGGCCATGCGGTTGCCAAAGGTGATCGTACCCGTCTTGTCGAGCAGCAGCGTATCGACGTCGCCGGCGGCTTCAACTGCACGGCCAGAGGTGGCGATGACGTTGAAGCGGACCAGACGGTCCATGCCGGCGATGCCGATCGCCGAGAGCAGCCCACCGATGGTGGTCGGGATCAGCGTGACGAGCAGCGCAGACAGCACGGTAACCGACAGCAGAGTGCCGGAATAGCCGGCGAGCCCCCAGAGTGTGACGACGGCCACGAGGAAGATCAGCGTCAGGCCCGAGAGCAGGATCGACAGCGCGATCTCGTTCGGGGTCTTCTGGCGCTGTGCACCCTCGATCAGCGCAATCATGCGGTCGACGAAGGTATTGCCGGGCGCAACGCCGATACGGACCTTGATCCAGTCGGAAAGCACCTGCGTGCCGCCGGTGACGGCCGAACGGTCGCCGCCGGATTCACGAATGACAGGAGCCGATTCACCGGTAATCGCGCTTTCGTTGACGGAAGCGACACCCTCGACGACGTCGCCGTCACCGGGGATCAGTTCCCCGGCTTCGACCAGCACGACGTCGCCGACCTTCAGCGAGGTCGCCGGGATCGTCTGGGTTTCGCGACCCTCGGCCGATACGAGCTTGCGTGCCGTCAGTTCGGATTTGGTGCGCCGCAGACTGTCGGCCTGAGCCTTGCCGCGGCCTTCTGCGACAGCCTCGGCAAAGGTGGCGAAGAGCACGGTGAACCACAGCCAGGCGGCGATCTGCCCGGAGAAGAGCGGGCTTCCGGTGCCGGTCATAAGATCGCGGACAAAGAGGCCAGTGACCACGGCCGCAACCACTTCGGTGACGAAAATCACCGGGTTGCGCACGAGTTGGCGTGGATCGAGCTTGACGAAGGCCGCCTTGACAGCCGGCAGGAGGATTGCCGGATCCAGCAGACTTGGAGCAACTGGTTTGGAAGACATGTGTCGAATTCCTTTAGAAGGTCTGGCCGGCAAGCATGGAAAAATGCTCGACGATGGGACCGAGAGCGAGCGCCGGGAAGAACTGCAGCCCGCCGAGAATGAGGATGATGCCAACGAGCAGGCCGACGAAGAGCGGCGTGTCGGTCGGGAAGGTGCCCTTGGAGGCCGGTACACGGGTCTTGACCGCGATCGAGCCGGCGATCGCCATGACGGGCACCGCATAGGCAAAGCGACCGAGCAGCATGGCGAGACCAAGCGTGGTGTTGTACCAGGGCGTATTGCCGGTAAGGCCACCAAAGGCCGAGCCGTTGTTGCCGGCAGCCGAAGTGAAGGCATAGAGGATTTCCGACAGGCCGTGCGGGCCTGCGGTACCGATGCTTGCGACGGCAAAAGGCAGCATGGCGGAGACGGCGGCAAAGCCGAGGATCGTCACCGGCAGGATGAGGACCGCGAACATCGCGTATTTCATCTCGCGAGATTCGATCTTCTTGCCGAGCAGTTCCGGCGTGCGGCCAACCATCAGGCCGGCGACGAAGACGGCGAGGATGGCAAAGACGACCATGCCGTAGAGACCGGACCCAACGCCACCAGGCAGAACTTCGCCGAGCTGCATCAGGAACATCGGTACAAGACCGCCGATACCGGTGAGCGAGCCGTGCATCCCGTTGACGCCGCCATCCGACAGGCCGGTGGTGACCGCGGCATAGAGCGCCGTCATCGCCTGGCCGAAACGGACTTCCTTGCCTTCCATGTTGCCCTGGGCAGCATCGAGACCGAGTGTCGTCAGGATCGGGTTGCCCTGCGCTTCCGCCCAGTAGACCACCGCGACGCCCGATATCAAAAGGATGCCGGTAACGGCGATGAAGGCCCAGCCCTGGCGACGGTTACCGACCATCTGGCCGAAGGTGTAGACGAGGGCGGCCGAGATCGACAGCATCGCGAAGATGTTGAGGTAATTGGAGAGGGCCGTCGGGTTTTCGAACGGGTGGGCGGCGTTGACGTTGAAGAAGCCGCCACCATTGGTGCCGAGCTGCTTGATCGCCTCCTGGCTCGCGACCGGGCCGAGCGAGATCGTCTGCTTGGCGCCTTCGAGCGTCGTTGCGGTGAGGTCCGCGTGGAAGGTCTGCGGCAGGCCGGTCCAGACCATGGCAAGCGCCATGACGACGGCGATCGGCAACAGCACGTAGAGGGTCGAACGGGTGAGATCGACCCAGAAATTGCCGACGGTTGAGGCGTTCGAGCGGGCAAAGGCGCGGGTCACGGCGAGCGCCATGGCGATGCCGGTCGCCGCCGACACGAAGTTATGCACCGTCAGCCCCGCCATCTGGCTGAAATGGCTGAGCGTGGTTTCGCCGCCGTAGTTCTGCCAGTTGGTGTTGGTGACGAAGCTGACAGCCGTGTTGAAGGCGAGATCGGATGGCATGCCGGCAAAACCCTGCGGGTTCATCGGCAGGTAAGCCTGCAGCCGCAGAATCGCATAGAGAGAAACGAAGCCTGCAAGGCTGAAGGCGAGCATCGACATCGCGTAGGCGAGCCAGCCCTGCTCCTTGTTCGGATCGACGCCGGCGGCGAGATAAAGACCGCGCTCGACAGGACCGAGGACAGGTGAAAAGACGTTGCGTTCACCGGAGAAGACCCGCGCCATGTAAAGCCCCAGCGGCTTGATGACGATCAGGACGGCGATGAAGAGGAGGCTGATCTGCAGCCACCCGATGATAGACATGAGATTTCTCCGCGAAGGGCGTCAGAATCGTTCGGGGCGAACGAGGGTGACGACGAGATAGGCCGCAAGGGCGACGGCGACTGCGAGACCAATCAGGGCTTCGAACATGACGCCCTCCTCAAAGACGGCTCAGCGCGCGCGCATAAAGCGCAAACACGACAAAGCCGCCGATGCCGGCGGCAAGGAAAAGAACATCGGACATGCAAAAATACTCCGGACTATTGAAGTCCGGATCTTGCGTCCGCTCAGGGTCAATTATCGATTGCGATGGTTGGGAGGGGGTGTAAGGAAAAGATAAAGACGCCCGCCGACGACATTCCGAGAGAGGCGGAAAGCGCAGATACGAGGCATCGGATCATCTCGCGTTTCCAATGAAACAGGGAGACGGTCTCACCGGCCGCGCCCAGGCAACCGGCGGCTCAGCCATTGGTGACTCAGCCCTTGATGATGTGGTTGACGGTCGTGTCGGTGGGGGTGGGGGTGGTGACTTCACGCATCCACTCGCGCCAGATGGCAACCAGCAGCGCCATCAGCACCGGGCCGACGAAGAGGCCGAGGAAACCCATGGTCTTCACGCCGCCGACGAGGCCGAAGAAGGTCGGCAGGAAGGGAAGCTTGATCGGCCCGCCGACGAGGCGCGGACGCAGCGTCTTGTCGACGATGAAGAGTTCGGTCGTGCCCCAGGCAAACAGCGCGATGCCGTGAACCGGCGAACCGCTGGCGACGAGATAGACCGAGACCAGCGAGAAGCACAGCGGCGCACCACCAGGAACAAGCGCCATCAGGCCGGTGATGATGCCGAGCGTGACCGGCGACGGAACGCCGGCGAGCCAGTAGGCGACGCCGAGAACTATGCCTTCTCCGATGGCGATGATGCCCATGCCGGTGACTGTGGAGCTGATCGTCATTGGCACGACGCGCGACAAGCGCTCCCAGCGCATCGGGAAGATGCGTTCGCCGAGACGGTCGAGCTGGCCGGAGAAGGACTGGCCATCACGATAGACGAAGAACAGCGTGATCAGCATGAAGAGCAGCGTCAGGAAGGCGTGAAAGGTCGACGCGCCGACGACGAGGACGCCGCGGTAGATGTTGCCGATGTTGGAGCCGCTGACCAACTGGACCAGTTCCCCGAGCGCACCCGGATGACCGACATGCTTGACCCATTGTTCGCCAAGCCAAACGCCGGCAATCGGAATGCTGGTCAGCCAGGCGGGAACCACGGCACCGTTGGCATTGGTCTCGACGGCCCAGACGACCCAGTCGCGCACTTCGTCCACCGCATAGACGGCAGCAAGAGAAATCGGCACGACGATGAAGGAGATGACGCAGACGATGGCGATGGTGGCCGCAAGCGTGCGGTTGCCGTTCACGGCGGCAAGCAGCCGGCGATAGATCGGCCAGCTGGCAAAGCCGATGACGACGGCGGCCAGAACCGGGACGAGGAAACCGTGGAAAAAGTAAACGCCGGCAAGAAGAACGAAGACCAGCATCCAGCGGGCAGCCGTCATCGGTCCAACGAGGGCATGGCGCGAAATCGCGGTGTGCCCGAGAAGCCGTGGCTCCACGGCGAAGTTTTCTCGTTCGCGATTGCCCAATTGCACCAATGATCCTCCGTCTTTCGACGAGCTTACAACAATCCAGAGGCCTTGCCAGCCTTTGCAGCGCCAAGCGCGGCCCTTTGCCCCTGCTTTACGGTAGTTTGAGGGCGATAACTGACGCTAGCGGCGGGACATGACAGAAAAATTTAGGAGGGTTCAAGATCCCCAGGCTTTCTTTCGGCCTGATCGGTCATTCCGCCGCAGGCTTGGCACGCATGCCGGCCGGTTGAGCGCGATCGACAAAGACGGATGCGAGGAAGATGCCGAAGCCGGCAACGCCGAGAACGGCGCCGACGAGGCCTGTGGAGGTCCAGCCATAGCCTGCAGCGATCGAGGCACCGCCGAGCCAGGCGCCAAGCGCGTTGGCGAGATTGAAGGCGGAATGGCTAAGGGCGGCGGCAAGCGTCTGTGCCTCGCCGGCGACATCCATCAGCCGGGTCTGCACGCCCGGCACGACGGCGAAACCGCCGCCGATGAAGAGCACGTTGACGATCGCGATCCACGGATTGCCCATGGTGAAATAGAAAAGCACATAGGCGAAGATGTTGAAGACGATGGCGATGCCGATTGCCGGCAGCAGCGCCCAATCGGCCAGTCGCGCGCCGACGATGTTGCCGAGGATCATGCCGGCGCCGAAGACCGAGAGCATGACCGGCACATTGGCAAGAGAAACACCTGCGACCTCGGTCAGCGCCGGCGTGATGTAGCTGAAGACTGCGAACATGCCGCCGCAGCCGATGGCGCAGATGCCAAGCATCAGCCAGACCTGCAGCTTGCCAAGCGCGCCGAGCTCGCGAAGCGGCGTTGCCTTCGGATTGCCCTTGTCGCGCGGCACGTGGACGAAGGTCAGCGCCACGGTCAAAAGGCTGATGGCGCCGACGATGGCGAAAGCGGACCGCCAGCCGAGCGCCTGGCCGAACCACGCGACAAGCGGCGTGCCGAAGAGGGTTGCGATCGTCAGCCCCATCATCACCCGGCCGACTGCGCGCGCCCGCTGGTTCGGCGCCGCGAGGCCGGCGGCCACCAAGGCGGCCACACCGAAATACGCACCATGCGGCAGGCCGGCGAAGAAGCGCGCGGCGATCAGCGTGTAGAAATCCGGTGCGATCGCGCTTGCAAAATTGCCGACGGCGAAAACCAGCATCAGCGCGAGCAGCACGCGGAAGCGGGAGAAGCGGGCAGCAAGCACCGCGATCAGCGGCGCGCCGACGACGACGCCGAGAGCATAGGCGCTGATCACTGCCCCTGCCCGCGGCACCGAAACGGCGACATCCTCAGCGACCTGCGGCAAGAGACCCATGATCGCGAACTCGCCGGTGCCGATCCCGAAGCCGCCGACTGCAAGCGCCACTTCGGCAGCAGAAACACGGGCACGGCGCGGTTCGACGGCGGAAGAACAAGCTTCGTCACACATGAGCAATGGCCTGCGTCGTCCGGCCCGAGCGGACCGGAGAAGAATCTGGGGGATATGTCGGCGGATGTTGGATCGAACCAACAGGGATATGCTGCAATGCAATACAGTGTTTTGCCCTAGCAGGCAAAGGCTTTGCAGCTCTCGTCATACTTTTTCAAGGGCGCAATCCGCGCCCGTTAACCGTAAGCTCAGTTGACGTTTACGTCAAAGTTATATAATCCCGAATCTCAGCTTGAAGAGGTGTCTCAAAAGCATCATCTTCATCGGCATGAGAAGGTCAGGAGGGATTTTCTCAGGCCGCGAGCAGGCCAGCCTGTGGCGACCAGAGGGAGAGAGGTCATGGTGGAAGTCAGCGCACAACAAACGGGTACCAGCCCAGGCAAGATCTGGCTGAAATCCTATCCACCCGGCATAGCCGCCGAAATCGGCCCCCTGCCCTATAAATCGATCGGCGAATTTTTCGACCACGCCGTCGCCCGCTATTCGACCCGCCCAGCCTTCACCTGCATGGGCAAGACGCTGAGTTTTGCGGACCTCAATGCCGAATCCGCCAAGATCGGTGCCTGGCTGCAATCTCTCGGCCTCGTCAAGGGCGACCGTGTCGCCGTGATGATGCCGAACATCCTGCAGAACCCCGTCATCGTCTACGGCATTCTTAGAGCCGGCTTTACCGTCGTAAACGTCAACCCGCTCTATACGCCGCGCGAGTTGCAGCACCAGCTCGTCGATTCCGGCGCCAAGGCGATCTTCGTTCTGGAAAACTTCGCGCATACGGTGCAGCAGGTGGCCGACAAGACCTCGGTCAAGCACGTCGTCGTCGCAACGATGGGCGACATGCTGGGCCTCAAGGGCGCGATCGTCAATCTCGTGGTCCGTCGCGTCAAGAAGCTGGTTCCCGCCTGGTCGATCCCCGGTCACCTCTCCTTCAAAAACGTGCTCGCCAAGGGCGGCCGAGCCAAGTTGACGAAGCCGAACGTTGTTCCCAGCGACGTCGCCTTCCTGCAGTATACTGGCGGCACCACGGGTGTTTCGAAGGGCGCAACACTCACCCATTCGAACCTGCTCTCCAACATGGCGCAGATGGAGATCTGGTTCCACACGGCGTTCCGCTCACGCGCCCGCCCGGAAAATCTCGTCTTCATGTGCGCGCTGCCGCTCTACCACATCTTCGCGCTGACGGTGAATTCGCTGATGGGCCTTGCCACCGGCGGCAACAACATCCTGATCCCGAACCCGCGCGACATTCCGGGCTTCGTCAAGGAGCTCGGCAAGCACAAGACCAATATCTTCCCGGGCCTCAACACGCTGTTCAACGCGCTGATGAACAATGCGGAGTTCCAGAAGCTCGATTTCTCGTCGCTGATGCTGACCTTCGGTGGCGGCATGGCGATCCAGCGTCCGGTCGCCGAACGCTGGAAGCAGATGACCGGTTGCTCGATTGCCGAAGGCTACGGCCTGTCGGAGACTTCGCCGGTAGCAACGGCCAACATCCTCGACGCGACCGAGTTCACCGGCACGATCGGCATGCCGATCCCTTCGACCGAAGTCGAGATCCGCGACGACCTGGGCAACACGCTGCCGATTGGCGAAGTCGGCGAGATCTGCATTCGCGGCCCGCAGGTGATGGCCGGCTACTGGCAGCGGCCGGATGAAACAGCCAAGGCGATCTCGCCGGACGGTTTCTTCCGCTCGGGCGATATCGGCTTCATGAACACGGACGGCCTAGTCAAGATCGTCGACCGCAAGAAGGACATGATCCTCGTTTCCGGCTTCAACGTCTTCCCGAACGAGATCGAGGAAGTAGCGATGACCCATCCGGGCATTCTCGAATGCGCCGCGATCGGCGTTCCCGACGAGCATTCCGGCGAGGCCGTCAAGCTCTTCGTGGTCAAGAAGGATCCGGCGCTGACGGAGGACGACGTGAAGCGCCACTGCGCCGCCAACCTCACCAACTACAAGCGCCCGCGTTACGTCGAATTCCGCACCGAGCTGCCGAAAACCAATGTCGGCAAGATCCTGCGTAAAGACCTGCGCGGCTGAATTAGTCCAAAATTCAAACGATTTAATAAATCCTGAAAACCGCCACTTCGGCGGTTTTGCGGGCTTGATTTGAGCGGCTTAAAGCGAATAGCTACGCAGGCGATTGTCCGACACCCCTGTCCGACACAAGGAGCCCTGCGATGAAAGCGCTTGTCGACCAACTCAAAGCAACCGCCTCTGAGACCAACGCAACCGATATCCGCGCTGCCTTCGCCAGCGACGCCGAACGCTTCCAGCGCTTCAGCACCACGCTCGGCGACCTGCTGCTCGACTATTCGAAATGCGCCGTCAATGACAGGGTGCTTGACGGCCTCGAAGCGCTAGCCAAGGCGGCCAAGGTCGAGGAGAAGCGGGACGCCATGTTCCGCGGCGACATCATCAACATCACCGAGGAGCGTGCCGTGCTGCACACGGCGCTGCGCAACCGCGGCAACCGCGCGATCCTCGTCGACGGCAAGGACGTGATGCCCGACGTCAACGGCGTGCTCGACGCCATGGGCGCCTTTGCCGACGGCATCCGCTCGGGCGCGCTGAAAGGCGCCACCGGCAAGAAGATCACCGATGTCATCAACATCGGCATCGGCGGCTCCGACCTTGGCCCGGTCATGGCGACGCTGGCTCTCGCGCCCTTCCATGACGGCCCGCGCCTTCACTTTGTCTCCAACATCGACGGCGCCCACATCGCCGACACGCTGAAGCTCGTCGATCCGGAAACCTCGCTCTTTATCATCGCCTCGAAGACCTTCACGACGATCGAGACGATGACCAATGCCGCGACCGCCCGCGCCTTCATCGCCGACAAGCTCGGCGAGGTCGCCGTCGGCCACCACTTCGCTGCCGTCTCGACGGCGCTCGACAAGGTCGCCGCCTTCGGCATCGACCAGGCCCGCGTCTTCGGTTTCTGGGATTGGGTCGGCGGCCGCTACTCGATCTGGTCCGCGATCGGCCTGCCGCTGATGATCGCCATCGGCAAGGAGAATTTCGGGCGCTTCCTCGATGGCGGCCATGCCATCGACGAGCATTTCCGCACCGCCCCGATCCGCAAGAACATTCCCGTCCTGCTCGGCCTTCTCGGCTTCTATAACCGCAACGTGCTCGGCTACCCGTCGCGCGCGATCCTGCCCTATGACCAGCGTCTGTCGCGCTTCCCTGCCTATCTGCAACAGCTCGACATGGAATCGAACGGCAAGGCGGTAACGCTCGACAGCACCCCTGTGGAGTATTCAACCGGCCCGGTCGTCTGGGGCGAACCCGGCACCAATGGCCAGCACGCCTTCTACCAGCTCATCCACCAGGGCACGGACATCATCCCGGCCGAGTTCATGATCGCGGCAAACGGCCATGAAAAGAACCTGCGCCACCAGCACGAACTGCTGATTGCCAATTGCCTGGCGCAATCCGAGGCGCTGATGAAGGGGCGTACCCTGGCTGAGGCCAAGGCGCAGCTCACCGCCAAGGGCATGGCCGACGTCAAGGCTGACAAGATCGCGCCGCACCGCGTCTTCACCGGCAACCGCCCGTCGCTGACGATCGTTTACGACCAGCTCGACCCGTTCGCGCTCGGCCGTCTGATCGCGCTCTACGAGCACCGCGTCTTTGTCGAAGGCGCGCTCTTCAACATCAACTCCTTCGACCAGTGGGGCGTCGAACTCGGCAAGGAGCTGGCAACCGGCCTGCTTCCTGTTGTCGAAGGTAAGGAAAGCGCTGCCGGCCACGATTCTTCAACCGCAGGTCTGGTCGCAGCGTTGCTGAAGGCCGCTCGCTGAGGAGCATCCCCAAGCGGTTCCATCCTGAACCGCATCGCGTCAAACGATAAGGCCCGAAGCGCAGATCGCGCCTCGGGCCTTATCATATAGCGCAGGCCGGCAGCACCGTGGCGCCCGCCGGTTTCAGCACCTGCATCAGATCGAGATTCTGATAGGACCGGAAGATAGTATTCAACAGCAGGAAAAGGCAGGGATTTTTGAGAAATCGAAGAGGCATGGCACGACACCAAAATCACAATTGACGAGAATTACTTATTGTTTTACGATAAAAACACAAGCCAAACGATAAGGGAATTTTTATGACGGAAACCGCCGAGAGGCTGCGCAAGCTCAGTCGCTTCATGAAGCTCATGGTGGTGTTGAGCGGCGCACTGTTTTGCTCGGCAGTCGTCTATGCGCATTGGCAGATTTTCTTTGACAGGCAGGGCTTCGAGCAGGGCATTCGCGACGTCGTCTTTCCCCGCGTGGAGGTAATCACCCTTTCCTACCGCGCCATCGCCACCGTCATTTTCCTGACCGCGATCAACAATGCGCTCGTCATCGCCGGCCTCGCCTTCGCGTGGCAGCTGTTCGACGGCTTCCAGCGCGGCGAGATTCTCACCAGCCGCAATGGCGTGCTGTTGCGGCGCGTGGGGCTGACGGCGCTTGCGGGAGCACTATGCATGACGATCAGCAATGGCATCGGCATCCTGGCTGTCACCTACGACAACCCGGGCACCACGGGACATGCGGTGGTCTTCGATATCAGTGGCGGCGCTATCATCGTGCTGCTGATGGCGGGGCTCGTCGTCGGTCTCGGCCACGTCCTGGTCATCGCGTCGGGGGTCGAGGCGGAGAACAGGAGCTTCGTCTAGCGGATGCCGATCGTCGTCAATCTCGATGTGATGCTGGCGAAGCGCAAGGTCCGCTCACGCGATCTCGCCGAGCAGGTGGGGATCACCGAGCAGAACATCTCGCTGTTGAAATCGGGAAAAGTGAAAGGCGTGCGCTTCGATACGCTGGAGAAGATCTGCGCCGTGCTGGAATGCCAGCCGGGCGATATCCTGGAATACCGCCCGGAACAGGAAGAGTAGGCCAGAGAAAATGACTCAGAGGCCGATTTCGTGCTTCCACGGCGGGTTCGCGCCGGCGCGCGAGACGGTGACCGCGGCGGCCTTGGCGGCGAGCGCCAGCGCGTTGCGAACGGCAGTTTCGCTGAGATCGGCGACATCGGCCTTGGTCAGGAGACCGCCGAGCTTGAGGGATGCCAGCACGCCGGCATCGAACGTGTCGCCGGCGCCGACAGTGTCGACCACCGTGACCTTCTCGCCCGCAACTTCGACCTTGTGGCGCGCCGTGTAGCCGACGGCGCCATCGGCGCCCTTGGTGATCAGCACCAGCTTCGGTCCGCGCTTCAGCCATTCGGCGGCAAGGTCGTCGTGGCTGCCTTCCATGCCGAACCAGGCAAGATCTTCGTCGGAGAACTTGATGATATCCGACATCGCCGCCATGCGGTTCATGCGGGCGAGATGTGCCTCGCGGTCCCGGATGAAGCCGGGCCGGATGTTCGGATCGAAGGAGATGACCCGCTTCTCGTGCTCGCGCGTCATCAAGGCTTCATAGGTCGAGCCGCAGGGCTCGGGGATCAGGCTGATCGCACCGAAATGCAGCGCCTCGCAGAAATCGCCAAGCGCCGGCAGGTGCTCTGACGTGATCATCCGGCCTGCCGTGTTTTCATCAAAGAAGGCGTAGCTTGCATGGCCATTGACGAGCTTAACGAAGGCAAGCGTCGTATGCAGCGAAAGCGTCGCGCACGGACCGAAATCGACATTCGCCGCCTTCAGCGTTTCGCGCAGGATATCGCCGAACATGTCGTCGGAGAGGCCCGTGAAGAAACCGGTCTGGATGCCAAGGCGCCCGAGCGCGATTGCCGTGTTGAAGATCGCTCCGCCGGCATAGGGCGCAAACGCGCTCTCGCCCGCGGCCGTGTCCCGCGGCAGCATGTCGATCAGCGCTTCTCCGCAACATACGATCATCGGCTCTTCCTCCTCGATGGACTTCAATCGATTTAAAAACGAAAACTCAGGAGTTGCGAGGCCCCGGCATAGCCGGGGCCTCTTCAATCGTTAGGCCAGGGCGCTCACGCCGCCGTTGCGGCCGGACCAGGCGAGCGGCGCGTTGAGGAAGGCTTCGACTTCGCTCAGCGTCTTCTCGTCGAACAGCGCCTGCTCGCGGGCAACCGCAAGGACGTTGCGCCAGGTCGCGATCCAGTGCAGATCGACGCCCTTGCCCTTCATCTCGCCGACCGCTTCCGGGAAGATGTCGTAGTAGAAGAGCGCAATGCCGTGGTCGACGATGCCGCCGGCCGCACGAATGGCGTCGATGAACTTGAACATCGAACCGCCGGCCGTCGTCAGGTCCTCGATAACGAGCACGCGTGCGCCTTCCGGCATGTGCCCTTCGATCTGGGCGTTGCGGCCGTGGCCCTTCGGCGCCTTGCGGACATAGATCATCGGCAGGCCCAGGCGCTCGGCGAGCATGGCCGCGAAGGGAATGCCGGCCGTTTCGCCGCCGGCAACCACGTCGAATTTCTCGAAACCGGCCTGACGCAGGATCGTGGCTGCGGCAAAATCCATCACAGCCGAACGGATGCGCGGGTAGGAAATCAGCTTGCGGCAGTCGATATAGACGGGGCTCGCCATGCCGGACGACAGCTTGTAGGGCTCATCGGCACGGAAGTGTACAGCCTTGATCTCCCAGAGCATCTTGGCGACCAGCTCAGCCATAACGGCCTTGTCGGTGAACGCGTTGGAAAACATCAAACTCTCCTTCAAAACTCTACAGCGCCGCGCGTCTGTTCAGACGCGCAAAGGTCGCTGTAACATTTTTAACTGCTGCATAATTTTGTCCTTGGATCCATCCGATCCAAGGAATTATGCAGTGATCAGACGACGGCCCAGTGCAGCGGGAACATCGGATCGAAAACGGTGACCAGACCGGCGCCGGTCTCGATCTTCTTGGGATAGGTGACCGCTTCAGCCTGCTTGCGCAGCGTGATCGTTTCCTCGTTGACCGGCAGACCGTACCAGGTGGGGCCGTTCAGCGAGGCGAAGGCTTCGAGCTTGTCGAGTGCACCCTCCTCCTCGAACACATGCGCCAGGCAGCTCATGGTGTTGATCGAGGTGTAGATGCCGGCGCAGCCGCAGGCGCATTCCTTCAGCGGATCGACATGGGGGGCGGAGTCGGTGCCGAGGAAGAAGCGCTTGTCGCCGGAGACGGCGGCCGCGCGCAGCGCCAGACGGTGGTTCTCACGCTTGGCGACCGGCAGGCAGTAGTAGTGCGGCTTGATCCCGCCGACCAGGATCGCATTGCGGTTGATGATCAGGTGATGGGTGGTGATCGAGCCGGCAAGGTTTGCCTTCGACGCCTTGATGTAATCGATGCCGTCCTTGGTGGTGACGTGTTCCATCGTCACCTTCAGTTCCGGCAGCCGCTTGCGCAACGGATCGAGCACGGTCTCGATGAACACGGCTTCGCGGTCGAAGATGTCGACATCCGAGCTCGTGACCTCGCCATGGACGCAGAGCGGCAGGCCGACCTTCGCCATGCGCTCCAGCACCGGCATCGCTTCATCGATGTTGCGCACGCCGCTGTGCGAATTGGTCGTCGCGCCCGCCGGGTAAAGCTTGACCGCCTTGACGAGGCCGCTCCTGTGGCCGGCCTCGACGTCGTCAGGATTGGTGCCTGCGGTGAGATAGAGCGTCATCAGCGGCTCGAACCGGTCGCCCGCGGGAAGCGCGGCGAGGATGCGCTCGCGATAGGCGCTGGCGTCGGCGGTCGTCACGACCGGCGGCACCAGGTTGGGCATGATGATCGCGCGGGCGAAATGGCGGCTGGTATCGGCGATAACGCCTTTCAGCATGTCGCCGTCGCGCAGGTGAAGGTGCCAATCATCCGGCCGGCGGATAACGAGGTCTTGCATGGTCAGCGTTCTCCTAGCTCAGAACGGAATGCAGGCGGAAACCGCTTACACTCATCCCGCTCTGCTCGCGCCCGATCCGCGCGCGCGGCTTTGCAGCCGGCAGGTGCGGGTGGCGGGCGGTTACTCATGTGGTGGAACCGCGTCTCGATAACACCAATGCGCCAGGAAACACAATCCGCAATCCGACCATCGATCAGAAATCCGCAAGCACGAGATCTGCGCGTCGCTGGTGCTCGACGACGCGATGCGCGTTGGGGATGTCGTTGCCGTGGGCTTTCCGCTTCGCCGCCTCCTCCTCGTAACCGTGATCGTACCAGCGTTTCAAAAGACGCCGCTCCAGCTCCTCGATCCCCGGGTTGATAAAGATGGAGAAATCGAAGGCACCCGCGAGCTTGTTCCAGGGGGCCTCGTCGAGAAGCAGATAGTTGCCCTCCACGAGAACCATGCGTGTTTCGGGCGCAACGATCCGGGCCGAGGCGATCGCCAATTCCCGCGACCGGTCGAAAACCGGAACAAGCACCTCGCCGTCATTGGCGCGGACCGCCTGAACCGTCGACAGGAACGCCCTAACGTCAAACGTTTCCGGCGCGCCCTTGCGAGGGAGCAGGCCCTTTTCTTCCAGGACGGCATTGTCCATGTGGAAGCCGTCCATTGGCAGCACCGCCGCCTTTTCGCCGCGGGCGACCAGGGCCTCGGCGAGCGCGTCCGACAGCGTCGACTTGCCGGCACCCGGAGGGCCGGCAATGGCGACGACGAAACGGGCAGCACCAGCCGCCCGTTTCAGGATTTCGTTGGCGATCGGCTCGACGTTCATGCCGCGAGCGCTTCGCGCGGCGGCTCCTTCGCCCCGGTCATGAAGGCGACAGCATCCGACATCGTGTGCTCCTTCGGATTGATGACGCATAGCCGTTTGCCGAGACGATGGACATGGATTCTGTCAGCCACCTCGAACACATGCGGCATGTTGTGCGAGATCAGCACGATCGGCAGACCGCGGGAACGCACGTCGAGGATCAGCTCCAGCACCCGCCGGCTTTCCTTGACACCAAGTGCTGCCGTCGGCTCGTCCATGATCACCACCTTGGAGCCGAAGGCTGCGGCGCGCGCCACGGCCACACCCTGGCGCTGGCCGCCCGAAAGCGTTTCCACCGCCTGGTTGATGTTCTGGATGGTCATCAGACCGAGCTCGGACAGCTTTGCCCGTGCCCGCTTCTCCATCTCCCCACGGTCGAGCGTGCGGAAGAGCTTGCCCATGATGCCCGGCTTGCGAATCTCGCGGCCGAGAAACATGTTGTCGGCGATCGACAGCGCCGGCGACAGCGCCAGGTTCTGGTAGACCGTCTCGATGCCGGCCGAGCGTGCATCCATCGGCGAGCGGAAGTGGACTGGCTGGCCCTCGAGCATGATCTCACCCTCATCGGGCGTGACGGCGCCCGATATCGCCTTGATCATCGAGGACTTGCCGGCACCGTTGTCGCCGATCACGGCGAGGATCTCGCCGGGATAGAGGTCGAAGTCGGCATAGTCGAGGGCGGTCACGCGACCGTAGCGCTTGACGAGGCCGCGGGCTGTGAGAATGGGTTCCTGTGTCATCAGGCAGCTACCTTTCTGATCCACTGGTCGATGGCGACGGCGGTGATGATCAGCACGCCGGTGAGGAAGACCTTCCATTGCGGGTCAGCGCCCAGCATGTTGAGGCCCATGGAGACGACGCCGACGATCATCGCGCCGATCAGGGTTCCAAGGATCGACCCACGTCCGCCGAAGAGCGAGATGCCGCCGATCACGGCTGCTGTGATGGCCTGCAGATTGTAGTCGGTGACGGCTGCCGACGGCGAGATCGAACCATTGCGGCCGATCGAGACCCAGGCGGCGAGTGCGGCGATCAGCCCGGCCAGTGTATAGGCGCTGAGCAGGACGCGGCTGGTGCGGATACCGGAGAGCTTGGCCGCTTCCGGATCGTCGCCGACAGCGTAAAGATGACGCCCCCAGGCCGTGTGATTGAGCGCATACCAGAGGCCGAAGACCAGCAAGACCATCATCACCACACCGAGCGTGAACACAGCGGAGCCCACCTTGAAGCTGACACCGAAGACGTGGAGCATCTGGGTGACGGCCGTCACATCGGCCTCGCGGATCGTCGCATTGGCCGAATAGATGAAGTTCGTCGACATGATCACGTACCAGGTGCCGAGCGTGACGATGAACGGCGGAAGCTTGACCCTGGAGACGAGGAAGCCGTTGAGAAAGCCGCAGGCGCCGCCGACGACGAAGCCGAGGAAGATCGCGATCGGTGCCGGAAGCCCATAGGTCACGGCGCAGTTGCCCATGATGACCGCCGAAAGCACCATGATCACCCCGATCGAAAGATCGATACCGGCGGTCAGGATCACCAGGGTCTGCGCGGCGCCGAGGATACCGACGATGGCGATCTGCTGGAGGATGAGGGTCAGCGTGTAGGACGAGAAGAACTTCCCGCCGATGGCAATGCCGAAGATCAGAATTGCTGCGACAAGCACGATGAACGGCACGGCCGCCGGCGTCGAATGCAGGAAATGCTGGATCTTCTGGATCGCGGTCTTGTCATGCGTATCGAACGACGCGACCTGCGTCGAACTGTTGACCAGGACTTTTTCGAATTCCTGGGATGGTTGTGCGGCTGTGTTGGGCTCGCCCATGGACCTTCCTCCCGTGAACCCCGCTCCCAAGGGGTTGCGATGCAGTCGTGCACAGCCCGCCCACAAAGACGCGGGCATAAGCACTCTTAAGAAGCTGCGCGGTTTTCATCGCCGTGTCAAAGACATCGGCGCTTACGCGAAGGGCGGCCGGGGCCGCCCTTCCGTTAATGGCTCATGCGTTCGAAGAGCAAAGGCGATCAGCCCCAGCACTTCTCCGTGCCGACCTTGGTGTCGATCGACTCGACGCCGGCAGCCGGCTTGTCGGTGACGAGCGAAACGCCGGTGTCGAAGAAGTCCTTGCCTTCCGTCGGCTTCGGCTTTTCACCGGTATCGGCGAACTTCTTGATCGCCTCGATGCCGAGGGCCGCCATCATCAGCGGATATTGCTGCGAGGTGGCGCCGATGACACCTTCAGCGACCGACTTGACGCCCGGGCAACCGCCGTCGACCGAGACGATCAGCACGTCCTTCTCCTTGCCGACGGCCTTCAGCGCCTGATAGGCGCCAACGGCGGCCGGCTCGTTGATGGTGTGGATCACGTTGATGTCGGGATCCTTCTGCAGAAGGTTTTCCATCGCCTTGCGGCCACCTTCTTCGTTGCCGTTGGTGACGTCGTGGCCGACGATGCGCGGATCATCTTCGTCGCCGATCTTGTTCGGATCCTTCGTGTCGATGCCGAAGCCCATCATGAAGCCCTGGTCGCGCAGGACGTCGACCGTCGGCTGCGACGGAAGTAGATCGAGGAAGCCGATCTTGGCGGTCTTGGCACCCTCGCCCATGGTGGCGACGGCCCATTGGCCGATCAGCTTGCCGGCGAGCAGGTTGTCGGTTGCAAACGTCGCGTCGGCAGCGGTCGGCGGATCGAGCGGTGTATCGAGCGCGATCACGAGCAGACCAGCGTCCTGCGCCTTCTTCACCTGATCGACGATCGCCTTGGTGTCGGAGGCGGCGATCAGGATGCCCTTGGCGCCATCGGCGATGCAGGATTCGATTGCAGCCACCTGGCTGTCGTGGTCGCCGTCGATCTTGCCGGCATAGGCCTTCAGCGTCACGCCGAGTTCCTGCGCCTTGGCGGTAGCACCCTCCTTCATCTTGACGAAGAAGGGGTTGGTGTCGGTCTTGGTAATGAGGCAGGCGCCGACATCAGCAGCCTGTGCCGGCGCGGCGAAAACGACGCCAAGGGACAGCGCGCCGAAAGCAGCGGAAAGAACAGTCTTCTTCATGAAATCCTCCCAAGGATTGAAAATCGGGTCGGCGGACCGCCCCCAGGCCACGCGACAGCAACATTTTCCTCCGTTGCAATCGACGCTTCCGAGACAAAAACAAACATTAAAATTCCGGGGTGTCAATAAATAAATCAAATTGAATTATTATTTCGATGTGGCATTCTTGGGATGACGACGCTCCGTCCGAGAAGCGGAGCGTCAGACAAATTGACAGAGTCACAGCAAGCGGAAACAACAGACCTGCGCCAAGCGGGCACCAGAGCGGAATGAGGAAAAGTGCATGCGGTTTTCCGCCTGATCCCGCTCCAGCTTTTGAGAAGCGATCACGTCTATGGTTTTGGGTCGATCCGACCCTGAACCATCGTGATCTAATGCCAACGGGAGGAGACGGTGGCATGTCACTGACAGACGGTCCTGATCGGGGACCGATGCAACCTGAGGTCATTGACCCTAGCGGCGGGGCCAACCAGACGCGCGTGCGCGCCTATAACGAGCGCCTGGTCATGTCGCTGGTCAGGCGTCACGGCGGCCTCTCCAAAGCCGATATCGCCCGGCGTTCCGGCCTTTCGGCGCAGACCGTATCGGTGATCATGCGGGCGCTGGAAAGCGACGGCCTGCTGGTCAAGGGCGATCCCGTTCGCGGCAAGGTTGGACAACCATCGACACCGATGCGGCTCAATCCGGACGCGGTCTTTTCCTTCGGCGTGAAAATCGGCCGGCGCAGCGCCGATCTCGTGCTGATGGATTTCGTCGGCACCATCCGGCTGCATCTGCATCATGTGCATGCCTATCCGCTGCCCGGCGATCTCGTCGATTTCATCATTTCCGGCATGGCGAAGCTCGAACAGCAACTCAACCCCGATCAGCGCAAGCGGATCGCCGGCATCGGCATCGCCACGCCCTTCGAACTGTGGAACTGGGCGGAGGAAGTGGGCGCGCCGCGGGAAGAAATGAACAAGTGGCGCGACATCGATCTGCAGGCGGCAATCTCGGCCCGCACCACCTATCCGGTCTTCCTGCAGAACGACGGCACCAGCGCCTGCGGCGCCGAGCTCGCCTTCGGCGTCGGCGCCATCTACCCGGACTTCGTCTATTTCTATATCGGCTCGTTCATCGGCGGCGGCGTCGTCCTGAACTCGGCGCTCTTCTCCGGGCGTACCGGAACGGCTGGCGCCATCGGCCCCCTGCCGGTCTCGGGCAAGGACGGCAGGACCATCCAGCTCCTCAAGATCGCCTCGGTCTTCGTGCTCGAAAATCTGCTGCGCGAACGCGGCATCGACCCGCGGCCGCTTTGGTACTCGGCTGACGACTGGATCGACTTCGGCGAACCGCTCGACATCTGGATCGACGACTGTGGCGCGGCGCTTGCCCAGGCTGTCGTGTCGGCCGTCTCGATCGTCGACTTCTCGGCCGTTGTCATCGACGGCGGCTTCCCACCCTGGGTCCGGGCCCGGTTGCTCGCCGCCACCCGCAGGGCGCTCTACGAGCTCGACCTCCAGGGCGTTACCATCCCTGAACTGGTGGAAGGCCTGGTTGGTAGCCACGCGCGCGCCATCGGCGGCGCCAGCCTGCCGCTCTTCTCCCGCTATCTGCTCGACACCAATGTCCTCTTCAAGGAGCTCGGCTGATGCTGAAAGGACTAAACCCGATCCTCAGTCCCGAGTTGCTCGCAACGCTCCGGGCGATGGGGCACGGCGATGAAATCGCGCTGGTCGACGGCAACTATCCGGGCCAGGAACATGCACGCCGTCTCGTCCGGCTCGACGGGCACCCGCTGATCCCGGTGCTCGACGCCATCCTCAGCGTTTTGCCAATCGACGATTTCGTGCCCGAAGCGATCTTCCGCGCCACCGTCAAACAGGACAGGGAGGCGCTGGACCCGGTGCATCAGGAGATCGTCGCGTGCTGCGCCCGGCACGAGCCCGGCCGCCGTGTCGTGCCCTTGCTCGGAGCGGATTTTTACCCGCGCGTAAGAGCCGCCCACACGGTCGTCCAGACGAGCGAGCCCAGGCTCTACGGCAACGTCATTCTGCGCAAGGGCGTGATTTATCCCTGAAATGCAAGAAGCCCGCCGAACGAGCGACGGGCTTGATGTTACTGCGGTAAACCAGAGTATGCCTTGTGCGTTGATCCCAACGCGCGGCATGTTCGGTCTCAGGCGCCGCGCTTGTCGACCGACAGAGCGCCGGGGCCGAAGACGGCGAGCACGAGGAAACCACCGGCGATCGCGATATTCTTCATCATCATCAGGCCGTTGAAGACGGTCAGCAGGCCGTTGGCTTCCGGCGGGAAGTTCGGGATGTTGATCGCTCCGCTGTGGAAGGCGAAAGCGGTGATAAGGCTGAACGCCGCAAGCAGATAGGCGGCAATCTTCGTCTGGAAGCCGACGAGAACGGCAAGACCGGCGACGAGTTCGAAGAGGCCGGCAAGGTAAGCGAGTGCGGTCGGTGCCGGCCAGCCAGCGCCGGTGATCATCTGGGCCGTGCCCGACGGATCCATCAGCTTGCTGAAACCGGACATGATGAACATGATAGAGAGGAGGACGCGTCCGATGAGGACGACAACATTCTGAGGCATGCGAGGCTCCTGTGAGAAACGGTTGTTGGCAACAGAAGTATCAGCATTTTGAAATTCATCTAGCCGCTCCGAGAGCGACAGATCGTTCAAGAAAATGAAACGACCAGCCGGCATCGTCAACCTCCGAGCTTGGCGCTTTCTGACTTATCCGCAGACAAACACGGAACTACATCGTCGGCACATCGTTCTTTTCTATTGCAAGGACGAGGCGGCTGGGCGAAGAATTTCGGCGCGGCAGGGGACGCCGCGCGGGGGCATGTCATGAACGAAATCAACAGGAGCCCGACTTTCTGGCGCTCGTTTCCGATCTTTGAAGAATTCGACAAGAATGCCATTGCCGAGCTTGCCGGCATCGCGACCTACAGGAAGTGGCCGGCCGGCACCGTAATCTTCCAGCGTGGCGACGAAGGCAATTACATGATTGTCGTCATTTCCGGGCGCATCAAGCTGTCGCTGATCACGCCGCAAGGCCGGGAACTAATGCTGCGCCAGCACGAAGCCGGCGCGATCTTCGGCGAGATGGCGGTGCTCGATGGCCAGACGCGGTCGGCCGACGCAACGGCGATGACAGCGTCGGAAGGGTATGTCATCGGCAAGAAGTCGTTCCTCGATATCGTCACCAACCGGCCGGAAGCGGCCGAGGCCGTCATCCGCTTCCTCTGCGCCCAACTGCGCGACACGACCGAGCGACTCGAGACCATCGCGCTCTATGATCTCAATGCCCGCGTCGCGCGCTTCTTCCTCGCCACGCTCCGCCAGATCCACGGCAACGAGCTGCCGGAAAGCGCCAATCTAAGGCTGACCATGAGCCAGACGGACATCGCCGGTGTGCTCGGCGCCAGCCGGCCGAAGGTCAACCGCGCCATCCAGTGGCTGGAGGAAAGCGGCGCGATCAGAAGAAACGAGGGCATCATCGCCTGCAAGGTCGGCCGCCTGCAAAGCATCGCCGATCCGGAGGAGGACTAGCGCGCATGGCCGCTGAGCCGCGCCGGCAATTGCGTTTCACTCCGCTTGCCGGCGGGTTCCTGACGAGCTTGCTGGTTGCCGTCGCCCTCTATCTCTTCGCCGAGCCGGTATTAGAAACGCAGCGCGAGCTGTTCTTCGACAGCCTGACACAGTGGATTCCCGCGCCGCAGTCGCCTGACATCATTGTGGTCGACATCGACCGCCAGGCCCATCAATCGCGCCCGTCAGGCGAATGGGACAGGACGGCAACCGCCGATCTTCTGTCGCGGCTTGCGACGGCCGGCGCCGAGGCCGTGGCGGTCGACTTCGTCTTCAGCGCCGATTGCAACACGACCGGCGACGGCAATGCGGCCCTCGCCTCCGCGCTTGGACGTGTCCCCGTCGTGCTCGGCTTTCTGATTGCCGATACGATCCAGGAGCGGCCGCGTCCGGTACCGCCGCTGGCACTGAGCCGCCCCTTCGCCCCGCCCGAACTCTGGTTCCTCGACGGCGCCGAAACCTCCTGTGCCGCGTTCATGGACCGGGCGAAGGCGGCCGCCGCTTCGTTTCTCGTTGGCGACGAGGACGCGCGGATCCGGCGGGTACAGGCCTATGCCATCCTCGGCAACGACGCCTATCCGACGCTGGCGATCGAGGCGACACGGCTGATGCGCGGCGCCGGCACGCCGATCCTCGGCGGCGCACCCGCCTGGTTGCGCATCGACGGACGGGTGATGGCGCTCGATGAAACCGGCAGCCTGCGCTTCGTCGCCAGTGCTGCGGACCGGCTCGCCGCCCGCACCGTTTCCGCCGCCGATGTGTTGTCCGGCAAGGCGGCGGCGGATCGCTTTGCAGGCAAACTCGTGCTCATCGGCAGCAGCCTGCCGAGCCTCGGGGGCTTACGGCCCAGCGCCTCGATGCCGCTCGAACCCTCGGTGCAGATCCACGCGGATATCGCCAACGCGGTCCTGACCGGCTTCATACCGAAGCGTGACAGCCGGCTTCCGCTCGCCGAGGCCGCCATGGCCCTCGTCGCCGGATGTGGTATCGCCTTCGCGGCCGCGCGCCTTCGGCCAATGATATCCGCGGCCCTTGGCCTTATCGCCGTCGGCGCCGTCGTCGCGGCAGCAGCGATCATCTATGACACCAGTGGCTGGCTTATCGATGCGATCAGCATTTCGGTCGCGCTCGCCCTCGTTCTGGCGGTGACGAGCATCCTGCAATTTGCTCGGGTGCGGCGATCCGAAGCGGCGGCACGGCAGAAATTTTCGCAATACCTGCCGCAATCGGTCGTCGCCCGCTATATCGACAATCCCGGGCTTACACGCGTGGCCGGCGAGGAACGCCAGGTGACGGCGCTCTTCACCGACATCGAGAGCTTTTCCTCCCTGTCGCAGAGACTGAAGCCGCGGGACCTCATTGCCTTGCTCGACATCTACTTTTCGGAGGTCAACGCGCTGGTGGCCGAGCACGGCGGCATGGTCGATAAGGTGGTGGGCGATGCCGTGCACGCCTTTTTCAACGCGCCCGAGGACCTGCCGGAACACGTCGACAGGGCGATCGCGTGTGCCAGAGCGATCCATGCATTGACGGAAGAGATGCGGGGACGCCCGCAGTTTGCCGCCAACAGCTTCGGCAGGACCCGGATCGGCGTCGAGACCGGACCGGCGGTGGTCGGCGAAGTCGGCGCCGGCGGCAAGCTCGACTACACCGCCCATGGCGACGCGATCAATCTGGCGGCGCGGCTTCAGGAGGCGAACAAGTTCCTAGGCACATCGATCTGCGTCGGGCCTGCTGCAGCGGCGGAAAGCAAGCAGCCGCTTCGCCCGCTCGGCAGCCACGAAATTCGCGGCTTCTCGACGATGGAGCTTTTCACGGTTTCGGAGTAAAGCGCCGCAAAGCCTGGGACACAATGCGCGGAGCGCGCTTTTCGTCGGGAGTAGCGACGGCTCAACGCGTTAGCCCGACGCTGGCATAGGCTTCCCTGATGCGCGGCTCACCCCAGTTGATGGGCTCGCTCGGGGCGTCACCGCGATGATGAAACTCCACCCCCTGCCCCGCAGCGACGATCCGGGTCACGCCGCCACGCGCGACCGAAACGCTCCCATGTTCGACGAAGACGGCAAATGCGGCCCGGCTCGGTCCGCAAAAGAACTTGGTGCCGCGCACGCCGATCATGCCGAAGGCCGTGCGGACCGCCACATCGACCTTGGGCAGGCCCTCGGGCCGATCGAACACCATGCGGCCCGTTCCGAGTTCGAGCGTACCACCCTGACCGGCGATGAAGCTGTCGACGAGCAGCTCGGTTTCGGCGCCGAGCAGCACGCGCGTATCGGTGCCGAGGTTCAAGGTCGCATAGCTCTCGACGTTCGTGCGCACGCGGTCGTTCTCGAAGAGCTGGCTACCGACCGTGAGCGGGTCGTCCTTTTTCGCCTGCTTCCGTCTAACGTCGCCGCGGACCTCCGTTGCCTCGCCAAGTGAAGGGCTTGCCCAGGAGGTGGCGACACCGCCGCCGGCCGCCGTCAGCAGCAGGCCGCCGACGACAACGCGTCGGCTCACCAGCATCTTGCGCATTGGCGCTGCCAGATCTTCCATTGCCCTCTCCCGTTTGAGCGTTGCGACCTTCGAGGATAGCCCCGGCGTTCCCGGATGCAAGCCGGCTCAAGGGCCCGGCTCTCTATGTCCCTCCGTCACTTCGCCAGAGCTTTCGCCACCAGGCTGTTCCCGCCGTAACAGCCCTCCGTGACGGTCGCCGATAAATTGATCCTGAAGACACGGGGAGAGCATCATGGAAAAGCGCAGCACATCCGGAACCCGCATCATCAATGCCCTCTTCCTGGCGATCGTCAGTCTGCTGGCAGTGGCCGCGATCGCCCTCCCGTCGGCACGCGCTGCCGATCTCTCCGCCGCCGAAGTCTGCGACCGCGAAGCGGGCAGCATCTTCGACCTGCAGCGCAACCAGACTTTCCCGGCCGTTTCCGCCGAAGACATCAGGATCGGCGTGGCGCTTTCGGCCTGCCGCGAGGCCTACAACCAGAAGAGCGGCGCCCGCACCGAATTTCAGCTCGCTCGCGTGCTCGACAAGGCCGGGCAGAAGACCCAGTCGCTGCGCATTCTCGGTGAAGCCGCCGAACATGGCCACGCGCTGGCGATGACCAACTATGCCGTTCTCGTCGGTGAACAGGGCGACACGGCAACCGAATTCGCGCTGAACCAGAAGGCCGCTGCTGCCGGCAACGTTCTCGCGGCCTACAATCTCGGCGTCTCCTACCGCGACGGCATGGGCACGCCGGTCAACGGCAAGCTGGCGATCGAATGGTTCGAACGGGCATCGCTCGCCGGCGACGACGTCGCCGCCTTCAACCTCGCGGTGATCCTGGACGAAGGCAAGCTGGTGCCGGAAGACAACGCCAAGGCTGCCAAGCTTTATCGCCTGGCCGCAGACCGCGGCAATGTCGATGCCATGGTCAATCTCGGCCTGATGCTCGAGAACGGTGAAGGCACCGCCAAGGGTATCCCGGCCGCCCGTGCGATCTTCCGCAAGGCCGCCAACGAAGGTGACGCCTTCGCCGAACGCAAGCTCGCGGAACTTACCGGCAACGACGCCCTGCAGACGGCCATGCTCGGCAAGACCAGCCGCATCAAATAATCCAACACGCCTCCCAAGGGCCGCGCGGGCCGGAGATCATAGGGATCTTCGGCCCGCGTTTTCGTTTGGGCAATTCCAGAAACGGTGTGAAGCGACGATTCATTCGGAACTGCATGTTTCAAAGCAGGTCGGGTTAGCGAATTTCGCCCGCCTGCGGTCCCCAGGTATCGGTCAGCGCAAAGCCGTCGGCCAGCGGATCGAAGGGATCGAGCGCCACCTGGTGCAGGCCGAAGGTCCAGCCGCGGCCAGCAATCGTCGGGATGATCGCCTCGCGGCCGGCGACGGTCGTCACGCCTTCGAGGCCCACTTCGAACTCGGAGCCGATGATCGAGCGCGACTTCAGGACGTCGCCGACCTTGACCTTGCCGCGGGCGTGCAGCGTCGCGAGATTGGCCGAGCTGCCGGTGCCGCAAGGCGAGCGGTCGACGCGGCCCGGCCACATGGTCGTGCAGGTGCGGATCGTGCCGTCCGCCTCGACATCGCGGAACATGACGTAGGCGACGCCCTTGATTTCCGGGATCTCCGGATGGACGACGGGGATGGTGCGGTTGACGATATCCTTCAGGATCATGCCCGCTTCGACGATCTCGCGGGCGTTCGCCTTGTCGATCGTGGTGCCGATCTGGCCGACATCGACCAGCGCGTAGAAGATGCCGCCGTAGCAGAGGTCGAGCTTGATCTTGCCCCACTTCGGCGTGTCGACCTCGACGTCGAGCTCATGCACGAAGGACGGGACCATCGTCAGCTTCACCTTCTCGCAACGGCCGTCGCGACAGGTGGCGGTGGCCTTGACGAGGCCGGAGGCCGTGTCGAGCATGACCACCGTTTCGGGCTCTTTCATTTCGATGATGCCGGATTCGAGCAGCGCCGTCGTGACGCAGATCGAGTTCGAGCCGGACATGGCATGCGCCTGGTCGGCCTGGAGGATGATGAAGCCGGCGTCTGCCTCCGGCCGCTTCGGCGGCACCAGCAGGTTGACCGAGCCGATCGAACCGGAGCGCGGCTCCAGGCACAGGAACCGGCGCAGGCTGTCATCGACCGTGTTGATGTGGTTGAGCTGCTCGGCGATCGAGTTTCCCGGGATCTTCGGCACGCCGCCGATCGCGACCTTGCCGATCTCACCCTCGCAATGAACGTCCAGCAACTGGATTGTGCGCTTCCACCGCATGCCGTTTCTCCAATTCGCTTGCCGTCGCCCTAGCGGCGATCATAGCTGATATATCAGATGCGTTTGCATTAGCGCTTTCCTAGGCCCGCCGCAAGAAGAACCGCCGAGCTCCGAGAGAGTCGCCCCAAAGTTGCCGCTTGACGCGTCATACGCCGCGCGACAGCTTGGGCCACCCGCGACGCAACCTTCTGGATCTCCATGACAAAGCTGATCATCTTTACCGACCTACACATGGTGCCCGAAGGCACGACGATCATCGGGCTCGATCCCTACCAGCGCCTGGCCAATGGCATCGAACACGTCAACCGTTACCATGCGGACGCCGACCGGGTGATTTTCACCGGCGACCTCACCCACTACGCCGATCGCGTTTCCTACGAACGGCTGAAGCAGCTTATCGATCAGCTCGCGCCGCCGGTTGCCATAACCATCGGCAACCACGATCGGCGCGAGGTCTTTCTCGATACCTTCCCGGACGCCGTGGCGGACGAGAACGGTTTCATTCAGCAGGCGATCGATTTCCCGGATTGCCGCGTCATCCTGCTCGATACGCTCTTTGCGCCGCCCTATGATTATCCCACCAGCCATGTCGGCGTGCTCTGCGCCAAACGTCTTGCCTGGCTCGACCGGCAGCTTGCCGACGCCGGCGACAGGCCGGCGCTGCTGTTCATGCATCATCCGCCACACAGAACGGGCTTTACCGGCATGGACATGATCCGGCTCGCCAACGAGACGGAGTTCTACGCGCTCGTCAAACGACACGGCAACGTGCGGCATATCTTTGCCGGCCACGTGCACCGCACGATCAGCGGCTCCAGCCGCGGCATTCCTTTCTCGATCTTCAAGAGCCCCGTGCACCAGCAGCCGATGCCCTTCGACACACCCGATACGTCTCTGTCCGTCGACGAACCGGCAGCCTACGGCATCGCCGTCGTGACCGACGATGGCGTGCTGGTGCATACGGAAGACTATGAGATTGCCCGCCGGGACGCGACCATCGCGTGAGGGCCATTTCAGACCGCGGACCTTCATGCTAGTTTGGCGCATGACCCATTCCGCTTCCGACGACATCTTCGATTGCCAGAGCTGCGGCGCCTGCTGCGCCTATTCGGCCGACTGGCCGCGCTTCTCGCTGGAGACGGACGAGGAGCTCGACCTGATACCGGCGGAATATGTGTCGGCCGATCTCGGCGGCATGCGCTGCGAGGACGATCGTTGCTCCGCACTCGGCGGCAAGCTCGGCGAACACGTCGGTTGCAAGATCTATGCGATCAGGCCAATCGTCTGCCGCACCTGCATGCCCGGCGACGACGAGTGCCTGATGGCCCGCGAGAAGCATTTCGGCAAGGCGGCCTGATCTCTGATCATCCGGTGGTATCGCGAACAATCCGCATTGTCTCCGGTCATGTTCGGCCGTAGCGGTGAAACATTCCGCAAAAGACAAAAAATGCCGGATGGATGTACGGCGAAAGGAAGCGTATTTTCCGCCCACGATCGGGGGCGCGCCGCGCCCTCCAAACCGCTTCCCGGAGGATAGCGCTCGATGAGCCAGACACCGCTTCAAAAGACCACGACCGAAACCGGCGCGCCGCAGGCTCCCTTCGCCGATTTCGCCCCGCCGGTGCGGCCGCAGAGCACGCTGCGCCAGGCAATCACTGCCGCCTACCGCCGCCCGGAAACGGAAGCGCTGCCGGCGCTGATCGAAGCCGCAACGCTTGACGCCGCGACCCGCGCGGCAGCGGCCAAGACCGCACGCAAGCTGATCGAGGCACTGCGCGCCAAGCACAAGGGTTCGGGCGTCGAGGGTCTGGTGCAGGAGTATTCGCTGTCGAGCCAGGAAGGCGTGGCGCTGATGTGCCTTGCCGAAGCGCTGCTGCGCATTCCTGATACCGCAACGCGCGACGCGCTGATCCGCGACAAGATCTCCGACGGCGACTGGAAGTCGCATATCGGCGGCGGCCGCTCGCTGTTCGTCAACGCCGCCACCTGGGGTCTCGTCGTCACCGGCAAGCTCACCGCCACCGTGAACGACCGCAGCCTTTCGGCCGCTCTGACCCGTCTCATCGCCCGTTGCGGCGAGCCGGTCATCCGCCGCGGCGTCGACATGGCGATGCGCATGATGGGCGAACAGTTCGTGACCGGCGAGACCATCGACGAGGCGCTGCGCCGTTCGCGCGCGCTCGAACAGAAGGGCTTCCGCTATTCCTACGACATGCTCGGCGAAGCGGCGACGACGGCTGCCGACGCGGAGCGCTACTACCGCGACTACGAGACGGCGATCCATGCCATCGGCAAGGCGTCCGCCGGCCGCGGCATCTATGAAGGTCCCGGCATCTCGATCAAGCTTTCGGCGCTGCACCCGCGCTACGCCCGTTCGCAGGCCTTGCGCGTCATGGAAGAGCTGCTGCCGAAGGTGAAGGCGCTCGCTCTCATCGCCAAGAAATATGACATCGGCCTCAACATCGACGCCGAGGAAGCCGATCGCCTCGAACTCTCGCTCGACCTGCTAGAAGAACTCTGCCTCGACAAGGACCTCGCCGGCTGGGCCGGCATGGGCTTCGTCGTCCAGGCCTACGGTAAGCGCTGCCCCTACGTGCTCGATTTCATCATCGATCTTGCCCGCCGCGCCGAACGCCGCGTCATGGTTCGCCTCGTCAAGGGCGCCTATTGGGACGCCGAGATCAAGCGCGCCCAGCTCGACGGTCTCGAAGATTTCCCGGTCTATACCCGCAAGATCTACACCGACGTCTCCTACATCGCCTGCGCCAAGAAGCTGCTGGCCGCGACCGACGTGATCTTCCCGCAGTTTGCGACGCACAACGCCCAATCGCTTGCGACCATCTACGAAATGGCCGGCAAGGACTTCAAGGTCGGAAAATACGAGTTCCAGTGCCTGCACGGCATGGGCGAGCCGCTCTATGACGAAGTGGTCGGCAAAGGCAATCTCGACCGTCCCTGCCGCATCTACGCCCCGGTCGGCACGCATGAGACGCTGCTTGCCTATCTCGTTCGCCGACTGCTCGAAAACGGTGCGAACTCCTCCTTCGTCAACCGCATCGCCGATCCGAAGGTTTCGGTCGACGAACTGACCGCCGACCCGGTCGAGATCGTCCGCGCCATGCCCATCGTCGGCGCGCCGCATGACCAGATCGCTCTGCCCGACAATCTCTTCGGCGAAACGCGCCGCAACTCGGCCGGTCTCGATCTCTCAAACGAAGCGGGCCTCACCTCGCTGACCGCCGCGCTGCAGGCGAGTGCAACCGTCGACTGGAAGGCCGTTCCGCAGCTGGCAACCGGCACTGCCTCGGGCGAAACGCGGGCCGTCGTCAACCCCGGCGATCACCGCGACGTGGTCGGCTCGGTCACCGAGGCTTCGGAAGCCGATGCCCGTCAGGCCGCGACCCTTGCCGCCAAGGCCGCCGCAAGCTGGGCCGCCGTCTCGCCGGCCGAACGTGCTTCTTGCCTGGTGCGCGCCGCCGATCTGATGCAGGCACGCATGCCGACGCTGCTCGGCCTGATTGCCCGCGAAGCCGGCAAGTCTCTGCCGAACGCCATTGCCGAAGTACGCGAAGCGATCGACTTCCTGCGTTACTACGCCGAACAGACGCGCCGCACGCTCGGCCCGGCCCACAAGGCGCTTGGACCCATCGTCTGCATCAGCCCGTGGAACTTCCCGCTGGCGATCTTCGCCGGCCAGATTGCCGCGGCCCTCGTTGCCGGCAACCCGGTGCTGGCAAAGCCGGCCGAGGAAACGCCGCTGATTGCCGCTGAAGGCGTGCGCATCCTGCACGAGGCCGGCATCCCCGCCGACGCCCTGCAGTTGCTCCCCGGCGACGGCCGTATCGGCGCGGCCCTGGTGGCTGCACCGGAAATCGCCGGCGTCATGTTCACCGGCTCGACCGAAGTCGCGCGCCTGATCCAGGCGCAGCTTGCCGACCGGCTTTCGCCCGCCGGCCGACCGATCCCGCTGATCGCCGAGACCGGCGGCCAGAACGCCATGATCGTCGACAGCTCGGCACTTGCCGAACAGGTCGTCGGCGATGTCATCGCCTCGGCTTTCGACAGCGCCGGCCAGCGCTGCTCGGCGCTGCGTGTTCTCTGCCTGCAGGAAGACGTCGCCGACCGCACGCTTTCGATGCTGAAGGGTGCGCTGCACGAGCTGAAGATCGGCCGCACGGACCGGCTCTCGGTCGATGTCGGCCCGGTCATCACCGCCGAAGCCAAGGGCATCATCGAGAAGCATATCGACGCGATGCGCGGTCTCGGCCGCAAGGTCGAGCAGATCGGCCTTGCCTCCGGAACCGAAGAGGGCACCTTCGTGCCACCGACGATCATCGAGCTCGACAAGCTCTCCGACCTCAAGCGCGAAGTCTTCGGTCCGGTGCTGCACGTCATCCGTTACCGCCGCGACGATCTCGACCAGCTGATCGACGACATCAACGCCACCGGCTACGGCCTGACCTTCGGCCTGCACACGCGCCTCGACGAGACGATCGCGCATGTGACCGCCCGGGTGAAGGCGGGCAATCTCTATGTCAACCGCAACGTCATCGGCGCTGTCGTCGGCGTTCAGCCCTTCGGCGGACGCGGCCTCTCCGGCACCGGCCCGAAGGCCGGCGGCCCGCTCTATCTCGGCCGTCTCGTCGCCACCGCACCGGTTCCGCCACAGCACAGCTCGGTTCACACCGATCCGGCGCTGCTCGACTTTGCCAAGTGGCTCGACGGCAAGGGCGCCAAGACTGAGGCAGAAGCTGCCCGCACCGCCGGCAGCAACTCGGCCCTCGGCCTGCTTTCGGAGCTTCCGGGCCCGGTCGGCGAACGCAACCTCTATGCGCTGCACCCGCGCGGCCGCGTCCTGCTGGTTCCGGCGACGGAAACCGGTCTCTACCACCAGCTGGGTGCTGCGCTTGCGACCGGCAACACCGTGGTCGTCGACGCCGCTTCCGGCCTCCAGGCCTCGTTGAAGGACCTGCCGGCGAGCGTTTCCGCCCGACTTTCCTGGTCGAAGGAATGGGCGGCCGATGGTCCGTTCGCTGGTGCACTCGTCGAAGGCGACGGCGAACGCGTGCGCGAGGTCAGCAAGGCGATTGCCGGCCTGCCGGGCCCGCTCGTTCTCGTCCAGGCGGCTTCGACCGAAGAGATCGGCAGGAACCCCGACGCCTATTGCCTGAACTGGCTGCTCGAGGAGGTCTCGACCTCGATCAACACGGCGGCCGCCGGCGGCAATGCCAGCCTGATGGCGATCGGCTGATCGTCACTCGTCCTCACAGACAAGAATGCCTCTCCCGAACGCGGGAGAGGCGATGAAGGGGCTGGGGCTTCACCCGGTCGTCGTGGCGCTGCCCTCTCCTCTTCATCTCTGTGCTTGTCACAGAGATCCAGCTGCGCCGCGTCGGCGGCGCGAAAGAACCTTTCAAGGCGACACTGCAGACGGCGCCGCAGACGCGCCGTGACTGCATTTCCGTGACAAGCACAGAAATGAGGGCCGGAAAAGTTCGGACCCGCTCCGATACTCAAGCCCTGTGTCGCGCCCCAAACCATGGTGGCGCCCTTGCCCGCAATCCGTTATCAGCGTTTCAGAAACGGAAGCAGCCATGTTCACCCTCACGCGCATCGAAACGGCAACCCAGGACGCCAAGAAGAGCCGGTTTCTGGCCATTGCCGCGCCTATTGCCGATGAACAGGCGGCGAAGGATTTCCTGAGCGCCCATTCCGATCCCACGGCGAACCACAATTGCTGGGCCTGGCGCATCGGCCAGGCCTATCGCTTCAGCGACGACGGCGAGCCGAGCGGCACGGCCGGCAAGCCTATTCTCGCCGCGATTGACGGCCAAGAGCTCGACCGGGTCGCCGTGGTGGTCACCCGCTGGTTCGGCGGTATCCTGCTTGGCAGCGGTGGCCTGGTGCGCGCCTATGGCGGCACGGCGGCGCTTTGCCTGAGGGCGGCGGAAAAGATCGAGATGATCGAAACCGTGCGTGCGACCGTCGCAGTCGACTTTTCCGACATGGCGCTGATCAAGGCGCGGCTCCTCGCCCGCGACGTGACCATTGCCGGCGAGAGCTTCACGGACAAGGGCCCGGTTCTGACCGTGGACCTGCGCAAGGATGAAGCGGAGGCGATCCTTTCCATGGTCGTCGATCTCAGCCGCGGCAAGGCCTTAGTCTCGCTCGACGACTAGCTCCCGGCGCGCCCACGCCCCAAGCGATCAGCTTCCGCCCGAAAACGCGTTCTCAGCCAGCCTGTCGAGAAAAGTGTGCGCGGTTTCCCGCTCTCTATCTCGCTCTAATTTACTCGATCAGACCGGTCATAATAGAAGCGCTCCACACAGCCTATGATCGACGACGCAAAACAGGAGACAGCACCATGAAAACGAGAGTTCTTGGCAAGACCGGCGCAACCATTTCCGAGATCGGCTTCGGCGCCTGGCAGATCGGAGGCTCCTGGGGCGATGTCAGCGAGGCAGACGGCAAGCGTGCACTCAATGCCGCACTTGATGCCGGCGTCACCTTCGTTGATACGGCCGACGTCTATGGCGATGGCCGGTCCGAAAAGATCATCGCGGCAGTGTTGAAGGAGCGCGGCGGCGACAGGCCCTTCGTTGCAACCAAGGCCGGCCGCCGGCTCAACCCGCACGTGACCGAAGGCTATACGGGCGAGAACATCGAGGCCTTCATCGACCGCAGCCTCGCCAATCTCGGCGTCGAGACGCTCGATCTCGTACAGCTGCACTGCCCGCCGACCGAGGTCTACTATCGTCCGGAGCTGTTCGGTGCGCTGGACCGGCTCGTCGCCAAGGGCAAGATCCGGCACTACGGCGTGTCAGTCGAAAAGGTCGAGGAAGCGCTGAAGGCGATCGAATATCCCGGCGTTGCGACCGTGCAGATCATCTACAACATCTTCCGCCAGCGCCCGCACGAGCTGTTCTTCACCGAAGCTCAGAAGAAGAATGTCGGCGTCATCGTACGCGTGCCGCTCGCCTCCGGCCTGCTTTCCGGCAAGATCACCCGGGAAACCGCCTTTGCCGCTGACGATCACCGCAACTTCAACCGGCACGGCGAAGCCTTCGACGTCGGCGAGACCTTTGCCGGTGTGCCGTTCGAAGCGGCGCTGGAAGCCGTCGAGCAACTTCGTCCGCTGGTGCCCGAAGGCGTGCCGATGGCACAGTTCGCGCTACGCTGGATCCTCGAGCAGCAGGCCGTCTCGGTGGTCATCCCCGGCGCCCGCAACGAGGCGCAGGCAAAATCCAACGCAGCCGCCAGCGCGCTTGCAGCCATCGACGAGCAGACCAAGGCGGCCATCACCGCAGTTTACGAGCGGCTGGTGAAGGTTCATGTTCATCATCGCTGGTAACTGACGCCACCGCCGCAGGCGTGGAGAAGGAGACGCGGCAATGCCTGATCCCTTCGAGCTCAAACGTTTCGTCGAAGCCCAGGACCGTGTCTATGCCGCGGTTCTGGACGAACTCGGCCACGGCCGCAAACGGACACATTGGATGTGGTTCGTCTTCCCGCAGATCGCCGGCCTCGGGCACTCGCCGATGGCAGAGCGCTACGCGATCTCCGGGCTCGACGAAGCGCGGGCCTATCTCGCCCATCCACTGTTGGGGTTGCGGCTTCGGCAATGCACCGAACTGGTCAATTCGGTTTCAGGGAAATCGGCACACGACATATTCTCCAGCCCCGACGACGTGAAGTTCCGGTCATCGATGACCTTGTTTGCCGAGGCCGACGAGGGCGGGCACCTGTTCGAACAGGCGCTTGAGCACTATTTCGGGGGAGAGAAGGATCGGCGCACTCTGGACATACTGGCGCACCTTCGGTGACGCTAACGCTCGCGGAACGTCGTTTGGTTCCGTCAGAGATTGGGCGTCGAGTTAACCAGGAAGAACAGGATCGTGAAGGCACATATCGAAAGGCCAGCTACGATCACCAGCAGTTCTTTCATCATATAGCGATACATCCGGCACCTCCTTTCCTTCAGTGGCCGCAATATCTTCCTGAATATAGGAAGTCATTGGGCCAATTCTCAGACACAGGCGTCAAAAGTTCGTGAAGGCGCTTCCGCCTTTTTGTGATCCGGAGTCACTATCCCCCAAAGGCTCCGAGACGGGTTCGGCGCCTCCACGACCTCTAGAAATTACATTATACTAATATATATTCCTTGTCACGTAACCACTTCGGAGCATTGAACAATTACCCCACGCTCCGTGCGGCGAATATGTCGCAGTATCAAAAATCGTCGTGACTGTGGGCAAGGCCCCTACCCCTCGAAGTGGACGGTCATCCGCAAATGACGATGCTCGTCGACGAGCAACGTCTCATGTGCGAAGTCGGTACCGACCTCGTCGTCGGCTCCGCACCGCCCGAGAAGGCAGGCTCCGCCTCGGCCATGACCGAAACCGTGCAGGAATCTCGGCATTTCGCTCGGCATCGCCGTGCTCGGCAGCATCTCGACTGCGATCTATCGCCATTCGATTGATCTCAGCACACCCGATGACCTCGGGGACGCGGCCCGCGAGGCAGTCAGCGACAGTCTGTGGGGCCCGCGGGCGGTGCGGGCGGAACTGCCGGCGGGCCTCATCGAGAATGCCCGGGCGGCCTTTACGACAGGCTTCAACAGCGCGGCCATCCTCAGCGCGATCGCCGTGACCATCCTTGCGGTCCTCGTAGCGGTGGCGCTGCGTCATATCGAGAAACTCGGGCCGCCATCCGA
Source organism: Ensifer sp. Root278 (assembly GCF_001429285.1). Lineage (GTDB taxonomy): Bacteria > Pseudomonadota > Alphaproteobacteria > Rhizobiales > Rhizobiaceae > Ensifer. The sequence continues at coordinate 410,326 of NZ_LMJJ01000001.1, read as the reverse complement.
GCGAGCGGGATCGCTCGGCCGTTCGCGCACCGCCGCCAAAGCAATCGGCTCGCAACCAAGCGTGGCCGAACGGCTGCGCGACCGACAGCTGCGCCAACGTCGCACAGCGCCGCGCTTGACTGAAAGGATGGCCCCAAAACGCAAAAATCCCCGCACAAACGACGGGGATCTGGACTAGCCTAAGCTATTGAAGAAGAATGGCGCACCCGAAGAGATTCGAACTCCTGACCCCCAGATTCGTAGTCTGGTGCTCTATCCAGCTGAGCTACGGGTGCTTGCCTGAAGCGGTCGAACCGCTTGCGTGAGCGGTTCTCTAAAGGGTCCTTTCGGGGATTGCAAGCGCCGTTCGGCAAAAAAATTTCATTTTTACGACGATGCCCCGACTTGCTGTGGACAGTCGCTACGACTGCGGTGCAGCAATGCCCTGAAAAGCAGGGTGTTGCGCCGCGGAAGCGGCCCCGGAAAAATTTGTTGGAGGCGCCAGCCTTAGCGGCTACCCGCCTCATGGGGCGGGAATTGCCGTGCGCTAGTGGCGAAACTTCGAGCGGAATGCGTCGAGCGGCACCGGCCGGTCGGGCAGTTCGATGCGGAAGAGCGTGCCGGGCGTCGGCTTTTCGACAAGCGCGATCGTGCCGCCATGGGCAAGCACCAGCTCGCGCGCGATCGCGAGACCAAGTCCGGTGCCACCGGAGCGGGCCGAGCCGCGGAAAGCGGCGAACAGGTTTTCCCGCGCCTTCGGCGGCATGCCGGGGCCGGTATCGTCGACGGAGATGGTGACGACGCTGCCGATGCGCATGGCCGACACCGTGACAAGCCGCGGACGGCCGTCCTCCGGCTCATGGTTGGTCAGGGCCTGGACGGCATTGCGGCAGATATTGTGCACCACCCGGAAGAGCTGCTCGCTGTCCGCATCGACCTCGATGTCGTCCTGCATCTGGATCTGGAAATCGATGCCCGCCTGGGGATCGATCGCCAGCAGTTCGGCGACATCGGAAACAAGCGGCTTCAACGCCACGAAGCGGCGATGCGGCTCGGCCTCGGTGGTGCGGCCATAGGAGAGGACCTCGCGCGTATAGCCGACAGCCCGGTCGATGGTGCGCAGCAGGGTCGGGGCGAAACGCTTGACCACGGGATCATCCACGTCGGCCAAGCGGTCGGAGATCAGTTGTGCCGAAGACAGAATATTGCGCATGTCGTGGTTGATCTTCGACACGGCAAGGCCAAGCTCGGCAAGGCTCTTCTGCTGCTTCAGCGTCTTCTGCAACTCGCGCTGCATGGTGGCGAGATGCTGGCCGGCGACGGCAAGCTCATCTCGCCCCTCCGGCGGCACGAGCACCCGACCCGGATCAGCCGGATCGTCGGAAAATTCCTGCATGCTCGCCGTCATCCGCCGGATCGGCGTGATCAGCATGCGGTTGATGGCAAGGAAGATCAGCGCCGCCGTGATCAGCGAAATGATAAGCGACAGGACAAAGACGTTGCGCGAATAGACGAGCATCGCCTTGCGCAGGCTCGCATCCTTCATCAGGAGCTCGATCGTCGCGTCGCTTTCGCCGAGCGGCCCGTAGACACGGATTACACGATCGCCGCCGAAGAGCAGGGTATCGAAGGCATCGCGGATCGCTGCGAAGGCCGTGGAATTGGCGACGTCGTACTCGCCTTCGATCTCAAGGGGCATGTCGGTGAGCGCGATCATGCGCGACGCATCCTTGCGGCGGATGACGATCGCCTTGGTGCCGGTCGCCATCAGCGTGTCCTTCTGCACGCTGCGCGGCAGCTCGACATTCTGCAGGCCATCGACGACGACGGCAGCGGCGGCAGCCGTGTTCAGCCGATCCTCAAGCCAACGAATGCGCATGGTGGCGACAGACGGCGCGAAGATCAGCACCTCCGCCAGCATGACGAAGACGATGGTCAGCAGGAGCAGCTTGCCGGAAAGGCCCCGGAAGAACCCCGCACTCGTCTTCAGTGGCTCACTTGCCGTTGCCGGACGCGTCTCTTCCGCCATGCCTTACAAACTTCCCTGCCCGTCAACCAAAACGCCCGAGAGCCCGCACACGTGCCCGAGCCAAGCGGTTTCGCGCCAAGGGTCCATAATAGGAGATGGCCGTCTGTTTTCCAATCTCGGAGCGGCCGGGCGGGGTGCGACATAGGCGCGGACATCATTCAGTGTCGCGCCGTTGGCAATTGCAAAGGACCACATCCCGCTTATCTCCCTCCCCTCGCATCGCCGAAGAGAAATCTTCGGCGCGCTGCCGCCTCGGTCTGGCCTACCTGCACAGAATCCGGATCGGTGTAAGTCACCCAGGGAACAGTGCTGCAATCCTCTGGGCCGGTGCGTCGCGGGGGCAATGACGCCAGACCGGCGGCTGGCATTCGAGGCTGCCAAAACAGCGAACCCGCGGCACCATGACGGTACCGCGGGCTCCGATCACCTGCAGCGCCGCGCGTCCTCTCAGACGCGCAAAGGTTGCTGTAGCGCTTTCAAATGCTGCCTGCTTTCGCCCCTATTCACCTACCACTTGCGGAAACAAGCAGTCGCGAGGCAAGTCGCCGATCAGAACTCTTGCCAATCGTCCTTTGCAACAGCCACAGCGGAGCTACCGCCAAAGGCGCGAGCGACGTTGCCCATCATGCGGCGCGCCGGCGATTCGACCGGGCGGGCGGTTTCACGCGCGACGACCACGGGCCTTGCCACGGTATTGTCCACCTTGAAGTAGGCGATCAGGTTGGCGAGGTTGTTGGCCTCGGCGGAGAGCTTGTGGGTGGCGGCATTCGCCTCCTCCACCATCGCCGCGTTCTGCTGGGTCACTTGGTCCATCTGGTTGACCGCGGTGCTGACTTCACTGAGGCCCGTCGACTGCTCGCGCGCCGCCGTTGCGATCGAGTGGATATGATCGTTGATCTTCAGGACGCGGTCTTCGATCTCACCAAGAGCCGAACCGGTTTCCTGAACCAGCCGGACGCCGGTCGCCACTTCGCTGCCGGACTTCGAGATCAACGACTTGATGTCCTTGGCGGCACTTGCCGCACGCTGGGCAAGCTCGCGGACTTCCTGTGCGACGACCGCAAAGCCCTTGCCCGCATCACCGGCACGTGCCGCCTCGACGCCGGCGTTCAGCGCCAGAAGGTTGGTCTGGAAGGCGATTTCGTCGATCACGTTGGTGATCTGGCCGATCTCGCTCGACGCCTGCTCGATGCGGCCCATCGCGTCGACGGCGTTGCGCACGACAGCGGCCGACTGCGCGGCGCTGTGCTTGGCCTCGTTGACCATGACGGTCGCTTCCTGCGCCCGCTCGGTCGAGCTCTTCACCGCAACGGTGATCTCGTCCAGGGCGGCCGAGGTTTCCTCGAGGGCCGCGGCTTGCTGCTCGGTGCGCTTCGAGAGGTCGTCGGCTGCGGCACGCAGTTCGGACGAGTTGCCGTTGATCGTGTCGGTCGTCACGCGGACTTCACGCAGCGTCTTCTGCAGCGTCGACAGCGTTTCATTGACGTTCTTCTGCAGTTCGGCGAAGGCGCCCTGGAAATGGCCGTTCATGCTCTGGGTCAGGTCGCCGCCCGCCAGGCTCGCGACGACCCGGCGGGTCTCGGCGATGCCCGCATCGACGCTGCCGACCAGTTCGTTGACACTTGTGGCGAACCGGTTGAGGTCGTCGTTCTCGTAGTCCTTGCCGATGCGCTTGGTGAAATCGCCGGCGGCAGCGGCCGCCACGACGACGCCGATGCTCGACTGGAGGTCGGCGCTCTTTTCACGCAGCACCGCTTCCTGTGCATTGAGGTCGCGAACGGCAAGGCCGTTCTGCTTGAAGACCTGAACGGCTTCAGCCATTTCGCCGATTTCGTCCTTGCGGCCAGCGAAGGGCACGTCGACGGTCAGATCGCCGCCAGCCAGTTGCTTCATCTTGCCGGTCAGCTCGAGGATCGGGCGGCTCAAATGGTTCGTTGCGATATAGAAGGCCGCGCCGAGGCCGGCGAGCATGCCGAGGCCGGCGATGGCGAAAATGGTGATGATTACACCGCGCTCGAAGGTGGCAACGTCAGCCGTAACGACTTCAAGCGTCTTCAGGTTTATGTCGACAACGCCGTCGATCTGCTGCTGGAAAGCCTTGCGGTTCGCGCGATTGGCATCGGTGTTGCCCTGCTCGTTGGCGGCCTGCGGCGAGACCTCCTCGCCAAGCCGCGCCGTCTCGACGCGGAAAGTCTTGAACTCCGCGGCGCGGGCGACCAACGTATCGAAGGACGCTTTCGTTTCAGCCGGGATCAGCGGGCGCCACTCGGTGAGCAGCGCGTCGATCTTGTCGAGGTTCTTGCGGATGCCTTCGGCGAAGGGCTTGGCCTTCTCGATGGTCGGGGCGGCGTAAATACCGCGCGATTCCATGACGACCGCGGTCACCAGACGGTTCAGGCGTTCCGCGTTGAAGGCGCGCGTCGCGACATTCTCGTACTGGTGGAATTTCTCGTTGTATCTGCTGACAGCGACCAGCGACATCCCGGTCACCGCAACCGCCAGCAGGCTCATGATCCCGACGATCAGATAGATTTTACCGCGTATTTTCATCCCGACCTCCACAAGGTCGCGAGACCTGTCCGCTTATCGGACACGCCGCCACCCCATTGCACCGAGGCGACCCTAAAATAGCCGTAGTTAATAAAACTCGTCGCAGCCGGCAGGCATTCTGGGGAGCGCCGGTTAGAGTTCTGTTTACCAATCTCGGCTAGATGCCCGCCTTTCGCGCGCCTGTGACACGCCTCAATCCAGTGTGCCGGTTACTTTTACGATCCCGCGGCCACTGAATCGCCGGCCGCAATTGACTTTCCGGGAAATTTCCCCTTATAAGCCGCGCACGTCCGGTCAAGCCCTCCTGCCCGCAAGGCGGAGCCGCGTCCGGTAACGTAAACGCTCCTTGCTACACGCAAACCCAAGAAGGGCCGCACACCGCGGTATTAAATAAATGAAGCGTACCTACCAACCGTCCAAGCTTGTCCGCAAGCGTCGTCACGGCTTCCGTTCGCGTATGGCTACCAAGGGTGGCCAGAAGGTCCTCGCAGCCCGCCGGGCTCGTGGCCGCAAGCGTCTTTCGGCTTAAGCCGAAACTGCCCGAAACCAGTGTCCGGGCACATGACGTCAGATAAAGACAAAACGACTGTCGGGCGGCTGAAAAGCCGTCCGCAGTTTTTGGCCGTTCGGGCAGGAGAAAGCCGTAGAGGCCCCTTGTTTCTCCTCGAAGTGCTCGACCGCAACGATCCGGAGGGCGAAGCCCGCGTCGGCTTCACCGTTACCAAGAAACACGGCAATGCCGTCGAGCGAAACCGGATGCGCCGACGCCTGAAAGAGGCGGTGCGGCTTTCCGCCGGGTTTGCAATGAAACCCGGACACGACTATGTGATTGTCGCCCGACGCGATCTCCTGAACGCCCCCTTCGACGCCTTGACCCGGGGGCTTGGCGAGCGCATCGAAAACAAGCCGAAACAGAAGCGGCCGCCGGCCGGTTCCAGGAAACCATGATGGAAAAAAACCGCAACTATTTCGTGGCGATTGGCCTGTCCGTGCTGATCCTCATTGCCTGGCAGTTCCTTTACGTCAATCCGAAGATGGAAAAGGAACGCATCGCTGCGGAAGCCCTGCAGGCGCAACAGGCGCAGTCGCAGTCGCAGCCAGCGACCCCGACGCAGCAGCCTTCGGGCCAAGCTCTGCCGGGCAGCGGTGCAATTCCGGGCGCCGGCGAGAACCGCGACCAGGCAATTGCCAAAACGGCCCGCGTTGCGATCGACACGCCAGCCCTTTCCGGCTCCATCAACCTGACCGGCGCGCGCTTCGACGACCTCAAGCTCAAGGAATACCGCGAGACGGTCGATCCGAAGAGCCCCGTCATCACCCTCTTCAGTCCGGCAGAGACCACCGACGGCTACTTCGCCGAACTCGGCTATGTCGGCAGCGATGCGACCGGCGGCGTGCCCGGCCCGCAGACCGTGTGGACGCTTGCAGGCGGCGACAAGCTGACTGCGGCGACCCCGGTAACGCTGAGCTTCACCAACGAAAAGGGCGTCACCTTTACCCGCACGGTCTCGGTCGACGACCACTACATGTTCCAGGTGGTCGACAGCATCAAGAACGGCACGGCCGAGCCGCTGGCGCTTTCGTCCTATGGCCGCGTGACCCGCTTCAACAAGCCGACGACGCCGAGCGTCTACGTGCTGCATGAAGGCTTCATCGGCGTCCTCGGCGAACACGGCCTGCAGGAACTGAAATACGGCAAGATCGAAGACGAAAAGTCCGTCGAACCCGGCAAGGCGACCGGCGGCTGGCTCGGCATCACCGACAAGTACTGGGCAGCAGCGATCGTCCCGCCGCAGGCGACCCCTTACGACACCCGCTTCACGCACTTCACCGATGGCCGCGCCCGCTACCAGAGCGACTACAAGAGCGACGCCGTGACCGTGGCCCCCGGCCAGACGTCCGAGGTCAAGAACCTCGTCTTCGCCGGCGCCAAGGAAGTTCCTGTCGTCGACAATTACGAAGTGGCCTACTCGATCCCCAACTTCGACAAGCTGATCGACTGGGGCTGGTTCTACTTCATCACCAAGCCGATGTTCAAAATGATGGATTTCTTCTTCCGTCTGTTCGGCAACTTCGGCATCGCGATCCTGATCACCACGATCGTGGTCAAGGGCCTCTTCTTCCCGCTCGCCAACAAGCAGTACGCATCGATGGCGAACATGAAGAAGGTTCAGCCGAAGATGGAGGAACTGAAGAAGAAGTTCGGCGACGACCGCATGGGCCTGCAGCAGGCGATGATGCAGCTCTACAAGGACGAGAAGATCAATCCGCTGGCGGGCTGCTGGCCGATCCTCATCCAGATCCCGGTGTTCTTCGCACTCTACAAGGTGATCTACATCACCATCGAGATGCGCCATGCGCCGTTCTTCGGCTGGATCCACGACCTCTCGGCGCCCGATCCGACGACGATCGTCAACCTCTTCGGCCTGCTGCCGTTCGACGGTCCGACCTTCCTGCATCTCGGCGTCTGGCCGATCATCATGGGCGTTACCATGTTCGTGCAGATGCGCATGAACCCGACGCCGCCGGATCCGACCCAGGCAATGCTGTTCACCTGGATGCCCGTGGTCTTCACCTTCATGCTGGCATCCTTCCCGGCCGGTCTCGTGATCTACTGGGCCTGGAACAACACCCTTTCGGTGCTCCAGCAGTCGATCATCATGAAGCGCCAGGGCGTGAAGATCGAGCTCTTCGACAACCTGAAGGGCCTGTTTTCGAAGAAACCCAAACCGGCGGAATGACGCCGGCCGGCACGACAATCCCAAAGCCCCGGACCACGGTCCGGGGCTTTTTCGTTTCTGCGCCCTCGCGCGACACGCAATGGCGTTGACGCGGGCGCGCGGCGCGGGCATCAGGCGATATCGAAATCTCTGCGCCTCGCTCCAGGACAATTTGCCATGACCGACCCGTCGGCCACCTCCGCTCCGTTCGCCGCCAACGAGAAGCTTGGCGCCCTGCTCGTCTTCGGCTCGGCCTTCTTCTGGAGTTTCGGAGGAGCCATCGCCCGCTTCCTGGAGATCCCCGACAGCTGGACGATCGTCTTCTGGCGCTGCCTGTTTGCCGGCCTCTTCCTGCTTGCCTTCATGCTGGTGCGCGACGGACCGCGCGGCACTCTGGCACTCTTCAAGGGCATGGGCTGGCCAGGCATCGCCGTCGGGCTCTGCTTCACCATCGCCTCGACCTCCTTCATCATCGCCATTTCCTATACGACGATCGCCAATGTCGTGCTGCTCGGCGCCGGCGTGCCGCTGTTTGCGGCGCTGATGAGCTGGATCCTGTTTCGCGAGCGGGTATCGCGCTTCACCTGGGGCGCGATCACGGCCGTCATCGTCGGGGTCGCGATCATGGTATCGGAGAGCCTGACGGGCAGTGTGTCGCCGGTCGGCGATGCGCTGGCGCTGCTGATCCCTGTGGTCTTCGCGCTGGCAACCGTCATCACGCGCCGCTATCCGCATGTGCGGATGACGCCCGCCACCTGCTTCGGCTGCTTCGCGGCCAGCGCCATTGCGGGGGGCCAGTCTTCCGGGCTTGCGGTGACATCGGGCGAATTGGCACTTCTCTTCGTCTTCGGCGCCTTCAACCTCGGGCTCGGCATGGCGCTCTTCGTCACCGGTGCCCGGCTGGTGCCTTCGGCGCTGGCCGCTCTGCTCGGCACCGCCGAAACCGTGCTCGGTCCGCTCTGGGTCGCGATCATTCATGGCGAAGTGCCGAGCAGCCGGACGATCATCGGCGGCACCTTCATCTTTCTGGCGCTGCTTGCCTATCTCTTCAACGAGTTCCGGCGGGCGCAAACCATCCCCACACGGCCGGTCCGCACGCCGACGCCTTGACATCCACGGCCAAAACCGGGAAGCCATGGACTTTCTCGATGAAGGACCGACCGCCGATGGCCGAAAGCAAAACCAAAGACGACAAGCCGTTGTTCGGCCGGCCGTGGATTTTCATTCGCGGCGTGCCCGCCATGAAGTTCCTGCCGCCGGAGGGACCGGTGGAAATCGCCTTTGCCGGCCGCTCGAATGTCGGCAAGTCGTCGCTGATCAATGCGCTGGTCGGCCATAAGGGGCTGGCGAGAACCTCCAACACGCCGGGCCGCACGCAGGAACTCAACTACTTCGTACCCGATGGCTATTCCGGCGAGGCCGACGACCTGCCGCCGATGGCGCTCGTCGACATGCCGGGCTACGGCTATGCCCAGGCGCCAAAGGACCAGGTCGACGCCTGGACGAAGCTGGTGTTCGACTATCTGCGCGGCCGCTCGACGCTGAAGCGCGTCTATGTGCTGATCGACTCCCGCCACGGCATCAAGAAGAATGACGAGGACGTGCTCGCCCTGCTCGACAAGGCGGCTGTTTCCTACCAGGTCGTCCTCACCAAGACCGACAAGATCAAGGCCGCCGGCGTGCCGCGGCTGATCGCCGAGACGCTCGAGAAGATCAAGAAGCATCCCGCAGCTTTCCCGGAGGTTCTCTCGACCTCCTCGGAAAAGGGCCAGGGGATCGACGAACTGCGTGCCGCGATCGGCACGGCGATCGCCCGCTAAGGGGATCCTGGAAAGCGTTCGAAGCGCGTCTTGAACTGCGCGCTGCGCACGGGGTCGATCGACCCAAAGTCTTTGATCTCTGTCACTACCCCGATATGCAATCCGCTCTATCTCTGCGTTGCGTCCACATCGGTGGCGCGGCCAGAGATAGGAGAAAGTCATGTCCGATTTGATCGTTGTCGGGTTCGATTCCCCTGAGGAAGCCGATAGGGTTCTGGTCCGGCTCGCCGGGCTGAAGAAGGAATACCTGATCGACCTCGAGGACGCGGTCGTGGTCGTGCGCGACACGGAAGGCAAGGTTCATCTCAAGCAGAGCCTGAACCTGACAGCCGTCGGTGCCACGTCCGGGCTGCTCTCCGGTTCGATCTGGGGCGGGCTCGTCGGCCTCCTTTTCCTCAACCCGCTGGCGGGCTTTGCGATCGGCGGCGCGCTCGGCGCCGGTGCCGGTGCCCTCTCCGGGTCGCTGACGGACTACGGCATCGACGACGAGTTCATCAAATCGCTCGGCAACACCATTCCGAACAATTCCTCGGCACTGTTCATCCTCGTGCGCAAGGTCCAGCCTGAGAAGGTGCTCGCCGAATTCCCGGACCTGCGCGGCCGCGTCCTGAAGACGTCGCTTTCACCGGAACAGGAGCAGAAGCTCCAGGCTGCACTCTCCGGCGCCGCGGCAGCCTCGCCGCCAGCCGGGTCGTTCTAATCCCGCCGCGCGACGCTAGCGCTCCCGCCGGAGCGCCTAGCTGGATTTGGCCGCCGGTACGAAGGCAAGCGCCAGGCCATTGATGCAATGGCGCTTGCCGGTCGGCCGTGGACCGTCATCGAAGATATGGCCGAGGTGCCCGCCACAGCGGCGGCAATGGCACTCCGTGCGGGTCATGGACAGGGAAGTGTCCTCGCGCGTTGCCACGGCGCCGGGCAGCGATTGCCAGAAGCTCGGCCAGCCGGTACCGCTGTCATATTTCGCCTCGGACGAATAGAGCGGAAGCGCACAGCCGGCGCATTGGAAGATACCCTTGCGCTTCTCGTGGTTGAGCGCGCTGGTGAAGGGGCGCTCCGTATCCTCATGCCGCAGGATTCGGTATTGGTCGTCGGTCAGAACCGCCCGCCACTCCTCATCACTCCTAACGATCTCGAAGGATTCGCCGCCGGCCGCCCGGGCGAGCGGCGTGAGACTTTGGATTGTCGGCAGCGCGGCGAATGCGGAGCCCGCCAACAGGAAGACGCGCCGGTTGATCATAGAAGCCTCCCCTACCGATCCTTTCGTGAGCATAGCGACCGGCCACAACGACGGCAAAACAATGCGGATCAAAGCACCGTGAGGCGCGGTTCGAAAAAGCCAGCGGCCATCTGGCCGCTGGCAAAGCGCCGGGACGACGAACCGCCGCCTCGGCGCAAGCTCGTCAACCCTTCGGCAGCAGCACCTTGTCGATCACATGGATGACGCCGTTCGACTGCTTGACATCGGCGATCGTTACCGTCGCCGTGCCGCCGGTCTCGTCGGTCAGCATCAGCTTGCCGCCATCCTCCTTGGCCCTGAGAACGCAACCGCCGACGGTCTTCACGTCATGTTCGCCACCGTCGTCCTTGATCATGCCTGATATCGCCGAGGACATCGCGTCGGCGGCAACAACGTGGCAAGTCAGAATCTTGGTGAGCTTCTCCTTGTTTTCCGGTTTAAGAAGTGTCTCGACCGTGCCCGCGGGCAGCGCGTCGAAGGCGGCGTTCGTCGGAGCGAACACCGTGAACGGGCCCTTGCCCTCCAAGGTTTCTACCAGACCGGCTGCCTTGACGGCCGCGACCAGCGTGGTGTGATCCTTCGAATTGACGGCGTTCTCGACGATATTCTTCTCCGCATACATCGGCGCGCCGCCGACCATCGGATTTTCGGCATGGGCGACAAGTGCGCTTGCCGCAAGAAGGGACGCTGTCGCCAGAGTGCGGATAGCAGACGTGAACATCTTTCTCTTCCTTCCTGTTGAGGGAGGCGACGCGTGAGCCGCCCCGCCGAAGCTGCCGTTCCCACCGCGGGAACATAACAAGCAACGGAAGCGCGAGAGAAAGAGTTTCAGGAATTTTCCTGAAACGTATCTATCTGATAGAAAATGGGAATTCTTGCTCTATGGCGGATTAGAGGTTTCGCGCCTTGCCGAGCGCGATGATCGGCCCGGTCGCCGATCCGGTCGGCGACCCGCCCAGCGGCTCGACGCTGACCGCAAGAACCGAGCCGGTCGAAATTCTCGACCGGAAGGCCGATGGAACGGCGATCTCGCCTTCGCCGGACTGCGGCAGCACGCCGAGCGAGATCGCCGGATTGCTGCCATTGATGAGCCAGAGCTCAAGCGATTTCTGCTCCGCCTGCCTTGCTGCAACCGGCGTTACCTTCAGCCGCCCCGATGCCCGATCGAAGTGGGCGACGAGATCGATGGCAGTACCTTTGCCGGCGAGTTCCGCGACGAGCGAGGTGCCGGCCGAAGGCGCTTCGAACAGGCTGGCGAGCGAAGCGCCCATGACCATGACAGCGGCGAGCGAAGCCAGTGCCAGGCTCCGCCAAAGGGCCAGTGAGTTCCACAGCCCGCGGCGCGGCGTGACCGGCTCGGGCCGCGCCGTTTCGAAGAGCCGCCGCTCGATTGCCGAAAAGCTCCTGGGTGGGGGCACCACCGCGTCATAGGCCTCGTCGAAGGAGGAGAGATTGCTCTGCCAGCGGTCGACCATGGCGGCGAAGTTGCGATCGGAGGCAAGACGGGCCTCGACCTTGCGTCGGTCGTCAGCAGACAACACGCCAAGCACATATTCGCCGGCGATCACCTCGTCGCGGCGGAAGTCTCGGCCCTCTGGGGTTGGTGTCGTCATCGCTCCATACACTCTCGCAACTTCATGAGGCTGCGCCTCAACCAAGTCCGCATCGTGTTCAGCGGCACAGCGAAGGTATCCGCCAGTTCCTGGTAACTCAGACCTTCGACATAGGCACGCCGAACCGCCTCCGCGCGGTCCTTTTCAAGCTCCTCCATGCAGGCATCGATCCGCCTGCCCTCTGCTCTGACGACCGCCGATTTTTCCGGATCGGCAGCAGGATCAGCCAAATCGTAGGCTTCGTCAATCGCGTTGGCGGCCGGTTTTCGCGCCCTGACGACGTCGATCGCCTGATTGCGTGCAACGGCCGCCAGCCAGGACGTCGCCGCCGCCTGTCCTTGGGAAAATCGGTCAGCCCGCTGCCAGATCTTGACGTAGATTTCCTGCAGCGCTTCTTCCGCTTCACCCCGATTTCCGAGGATACGAAGGCAGATGCCGAAGAGTTTCGGGCTCGTCTGCCGGTAGAGTTCGGCGAAGGCGTCGCGATCGCCAAGCGAGACGCGACCAAGCAACTCGGCTACATCCTCCTCGATCATTCAGCGTGCGCCCCAAAATCTCGTCCGTAAACAGAGATAGGGCGCGGATCACAATGCACCAGCCATCTCCGTCATTCCGGCTTTATATTGCTCGCCGATCATTCCATCGGTCCGGAACTTGCGCTAAACAGCAGCCGGTATTTTTCGAGGGTCCGCCATGTCCGCCAATGAAAGTGAAATCCAGGCACGCCTGCTCACCCAGGCCCTGCCCTATATGCAGCGCTACGAAAATAAGACGATCGTCGTCAAATATGGCGGCCATGCCATGGGCAACAGCGAGCTCGGCCGCGCCTTTGCCAGCGACATCGCGCTTCTGAAGCAGTCAGGCGTCAACCCGATCGTCGTGCACGGCGGCGGCCCGCAGATCGGCGCGATGCTGACGAAGATGGGCATCGAATCGAAGTTCGAGGGCGGTCTGCGCGTCACCGACGAGAAGACGGTCGAGATCGTCGAGATGGTGCTGGCCGGCTCGATCAACAAGGAGATCGTCGCGCTGATCAACCAGACGGGCGAATGGGCGATCGGCCTTTGCGGCAAGGACGGCAACATGGTCTTCGCCGAAAAGGCGCGCAAGACCATCAAGGATCCGGATAGCAACATCGAACGCGTCCTCGATCTCGGCTTCGTCGGCGAAGTGGTCGAAGTCGACCGCACGCTGATCGACCTGCTCGCGCGCTCGGAGATGATCCCGGTCATCGCACCGGTGGCGCCCGGCCGCGACGGCCACACCTACAACATCAACGCCGACACCTTCGCCGGCGCCATCGCCGGCGCGCTGAACGCCACGCGCCTCCTGTTCCTGACGGATGTTCCGGGCGTTCTCGACAAGCAGGGCAACCTGATCAAGGAGCTCTCGGTTTCCCAGGCCCGCGCGCTGATCGCCGACAGCACGATCTCCGGCGGCATGATCCCCAAGGTCGAGACCTGCATCGAGGCGATCAAGGCGGGCGTCCAGGGCGTCGTCATCCTCAACGGCAAGACGGCCCACTCGGTGCTGCTCGAAATCTTCACCGAGCGCGGAGCCGGCACGCTGATCGTGCCCTGATCGGCTTTAACGACCTACACCGTATCAAACAAAGAAGCGGGAGACGGCATCGGCCTTCTCCCGCTTTCCTTTTGAGGGCGGTGCCCGATCAGCCCTTGTAGATCTCGGTCGCTGCGGCTTTCAGCTTCTCCATCATCACCCGGTAGGGGAACGGGCCATAGCTGATGCGCGCGACGCCGGCGCGGGCAAGCGTCTTCACGTCGGGCGCTGCCGGCCGCATCATGATGTTGACCGGCAGGCTGGAGGCAGCACAGACCTTGGCAATCAGCCCTTCGTCGACCAGCCACGGAACGAAGAAACCGTTGGCGCCCGCTTCGGCAAAGGCCTTGCCGCGCGCGATCGCCTCGTCGACGAGGCCGCCGTGTCGCGTCTCATCGCTCTCCTGCAGGAACAGGTCGGTGCGGGCATTGATGAACAACGGTATGCCGCGCCTATCGGCCATCTCGCGAATGGCGCGGATGCGTGCCGCCTGCTTGTCGACCGCATGCACGCCGCCCTTGCCGACCACCTGGTCCTCGAAATTGATGCCGATGGCACCGACATCGAGAATGCGCGAGACATTGGCGGCACCCGTCGCCGGATCGTCGGAATAGGCGCCTTCGAAGTCAACGGTGACGGGCAGTTCCGTCGAAGCCACGATCAGCCGCGAGACATCGGCGAGCCACGCCATCGGCACCTTCTCGCCATCGCCGAAACCATGGGCGGCCGCCACCGACCAGCTTCCGGTGGCAAGAGCCTTGGCACCGGCTTCGGCCACGGCCTTGGCGCTGCCGGCGTCCCAGATATTATAGAGCACCACCGGGTCGCCCTTCCGATGCAGGGCAGCAAAGGCGAGCGCCTTTTCCTTCTGGCTCATTGCATTTCCTCCACGAACAATCCCTTGGGTTTCAGTTTTCCTTCGTGCCGGAGCAGCCATTGCTTCCGCCAGAGCCCGCCGCCATACCCCGTCAGTGAACCGTCCGAGCCGATACAACGGTGGCAGGGGATGACAATCGCGATCCGGTTGGAACCGTTGGCCTTGGCCACGGCACGCGCGGCCTGGATCGTATCGACCTCGCGGGCAATGTCACCATAGGATCGCGTTTCGCCGACGGGAATTTTGGCAAGCTGCGCCCAAACGTTGCGTTCGAAGGCCGTTCCGCCCGGTGCGAGCGGCGTTTCGAAAGCGCCCGTTTTGCCCGCGAAATAGGCGTTGAGCTCGCTTTCGATCTCGTCGATCGGCCCCGTTCTGCCTGATACAATGGCCGAGCGTGTCCCTTTCTTCAGTTTCTCCAGTTCGGTCGGCAGCGCCTTGCGGTCGTGGAACTCGAGCAGATGCAGATGCGTGGCATCGGCAACGGCGACCATGGGCCCGAGCGGCGTTTCGATCCAGTCGGAGAAAAGCAGGGCCCTCCCCTGCGCTGCCGCCGGTGCGTCGCCGAGCAGCCGCTGGAACGCAGCGCGAAAGCCGCTTGGCGATTCATATCCGGCTTCGAGCTGGGCATCGATCACCCGGCCGCCGTCGGCAAGCTGGCGGGCGGCGAGCCCCAGGCGACGGTGCCGCGCGAGATCGAGGAAGGTGATACCGAGGCTGCGCTTGAAAGCGCGCCGCACCGTCGAGGGATCGAGGCCACGGCGAACGATATCGTCCTCACTCCAGCGCCGTTCCGGTGCCGCTTCCAGCGCCTGCAGCAGGTCCTCGACGAGCGGGTCCTTGGCGCCGAACGTCGCGAGCGGCCGGCAGCGCTGGCATGGACGGAAACCCGTCTCCAGGCAGGTCCCGATAGAGCCCACGAAGATCGTGTTCTCGCGCTTCGGTTTGCGGGCGGGGCAAGACAGGCGGCAGAAGACGCCTGTCGTCTTGACGCAAACGAAGGCAGCACCTTCGTATTCGGTGCTTCGCGCGATCAGCGCGTCGTAGAGCGTTTCATCGGAGGGAAGATCGAACAACATGCAGGCGTTCTACCACGCCCGCATGCGCGAAGGCGCCGGTTTTCGGGCGCCTATTTTTTCAGATCAGCACGCGTTTTCAGATCAGTACGAGCATCACCACGCCGAGCACGATCAGCAGGCAGCCGAAAAGTTCGAGCCGGTTGATCCATTCGCGGAAGATGAAGAAGGACGAGGCGAAGGTGAAGAGCATTTCCACCTGCGCCACGACCTTGACGACAGCGGCCTGCTGCAGCGTCATCGCCATGAACCAGCCGAAGGAGGCGGATGCGCCGACGAAGCCGACGACGAAGGCGGGCTTCCAGGCGGCGGCGATGCGTGGCAGCTCGTCACGCTCGCGAAGCACGATCCAGATCAGCATGACCACGGTCTGCAGCAGGATGACGAATCCGAGCGTATAGCTCGCCTGCATGATGTAGTCGGGCGCCGGAAGGCTCGGCGCGAGCGCCAGTGAGGCCGAACGATAGGAAACGGCCGAAAGACCGAAGAACGTACCTGACAGCAGACCGATGCCGGCCGTGCGACTGAACACCGAGGTCACGAGCGTGCGTGGGCTGAGTGTCGTGCGCGCCACCGAGATCAGCATCACGCCGACGACCGAGATGGCGATTGCCACCAGGGTTCCCTGGCTCGCCTTTTCGCCGAGGAAGATAAGGCCAAACACCGCCGCCTGCGCCGGCTCGGTGCGGGAATAGGCAGTGCCGACAGCAAAGTTGCGGAACGAGAAGAGGTGGACGAGCAGGAAGGTCGCAGCAATCTGCGCCAGCCCGCCGATAATAGCCCAGAGGAAGAACGTGCCATTCGGCACTGGAAGCGGACGACCGGCCACCTGCCAGAGCAGAAACAGATAGAGAAAGGCGAAAGGCAGGCCGAAGCCGAAGCGCACGAAGGTCGCGCCCGTCGTGCCCATGACGCCTTTCAGGTGTTTCTGCATGGCCGAGCGGACGTTCTGAAGGAATGCCGCAGCGACGGTGATGAGGACCCAGGTTTCCATGGCTGCGAGCTAGCACGCGGCTCCCGGCATTGCCAAGGCCCCGCGCGCTCCAGCGTTTCAGTCCGCCTTTTCCTGAGCCTCGGCGAGCACAACGGACGGATTGATCGCGATCCGCGGCGCCTCGTCCTCAAACGTCTTCACGCGCTGATCGTAGTTGGGTGCGAGCGTGCCGAGCACACGATCCCAGAACGAGAAATAGTTGGCGTAATTGTATTTGAAGCCTGAATGGTGCTGGTCATGGAACGTCGTGCACAACAGGGGAGACGGATAACGGGCCGTCGACGTGGCGAAATACTCGAAGCCGCAATGCCCGATCATGCCATTGAAATGCTCGAACAGCCTATGCCCGATGAGGATCACTGGCGGAAACGGCACGACGAAAACGACGACGGCGGAAAAGCTCTGAAGCAGGAAGTTGTCAAAGACATCTTCCGAATAGGTGCTCCAGATCGTCGGCGCGACGCTTTTATGATGCAGGGCATGCAGCGGATAGAGCCACTTGGTGTGCAGCAGCCGGTGCATGAAATAGAACCAGGCATCGTAGAGGATCATGCTGAGCACGAAGAACGGCACCGCCCACCACCAGCTGAAATCCCAGGGTGCCGGCGCCCAGCCTTTCTGCTGCGCATAGAGGCCGATCGTCAGCGGCAGGCAGGCGCTGAACATCGATGCCAGGCTCTGGCGGATCTCGGCTTTGCGCCGCTTGTCGGAGCCGCGTCCCTTCTGGATCTTTCGCTCGGGATTGCGCTCGTTGAGCCAAGTGATGCCGTAACCGAGCGCGAAATAGGTCCCGACAGTGAACGAATAGAATCCGAACAGAAACAGCAGATAGAACAGTTCGTCCGACATTGGCACCTACATTCCCCCGAGCCAAAACCGCGCGCCGGAAGATGCCACGCCGGTTTGACAATTCAAAGTGGAATTCTATGCGCCAGCATTGCGGCCCGAGCAGCGATTTGCATTTTTCTCATTTGCCGCCACCTTTCCCCATGTCATAAGGCGGTCATGAAAAAGCTCAACCGCCTGCCGAACCAATCCGACTTCGCCCATGTCACCGACTGGGTCTTCGACCTCGACAACACGCTCTATCCGCACCACGTCAACCTGTTTGCGCAAATCGACCGCAACATGACGGCCTATGTGGCGAAGCTTTTGTCGCTGGACCCGGCCGATGCGAAGAAGCTGCAGAAAGACTACTACCGCGACCACGGCACGACGCTCAAAGGTTTGATGATCCACCACGGCATCGACCCGAACGAGTTCCTCGAGCAGGCGCATGCGATCGACTACTCGATCGTGCCGCCGGATCCGGCACTCGGCGAAGCCATCAAGTCGCTTCCAGGCCGCAAGTTCATCTTCACCAACGGCAGTGTCGCGCATGCGCAGATGACGGCGCGAGCGCTCGGGATCCTCGACCATTTCGACGACATCTTCGACATCGTTGCCGCCGATTTCGTGCCGAAGCCGGCTGGTGAGACCTATGACAAGTTCATGAGCCTGCACCGGGTCGACACCCGGAACGCCGTGATGTTCGAGGACCTGCCGCGCAACCTCCTGGTGCCGAAGGCGCTCGGCATGAAGACGGTGCTGCTGGTGCCGCACAACCTCGAATATACGTTCGCCGAATCCTGGGAGAAGTCGAACGATACCGACGAGCAGATCGACTACGTGACGGAGGACCTCACCGGCTTCCTGCGCCACGTCCTGTCCGATCTCTGACCGACACAATTTGGCCGGCAAAAAACCTCTTTCCGGCCAATGACTTAAATTACGAAAGTTTAACTGGAACGGCGCGCTTCACCGGCTATCCTTTCGATCAGGGACAACCCGATCGAAAGGAAGCATGATGCCGAACAAGATCCTGATCCTTACCGTGACCGCGCTCTCAGTCGCCGTCACCGGCATGGCCGGCCCCTCTTTTGCCGCGCGCGAAAAGATGACGCCCGAGCAACGGGGCGAGCGCATGATCCAGCGGCTCGACACCGACAAGGACCAGAAGGTTTCGCTCGCCGAGTTCCAGGCGCGGATCTCCGACAACTTCAAAACCTTCGACACCAATGGCGATGGCCAGATCAGCGCCGATGAGATGAAGGCCAAACGCGAAGCCTTCCGCGAGGCACGCAAGGCCTGGAAAGAGGCCAAGGACAAGACTGGCACCGAGCGCGAAGCGGCCCTTGCCAAGGTCAAGGAAGTTCGCCCAACGATGCTGCCGGGTCTCAGGCCGAAGGCCTTCAAACGCATCGACACCGATGGCAATGGCTCGCTCAGCGCGAGCGAAGTTTCGAGCGCCGCCGAGACCATGTTCAAGCGGCGAGACAAGAACGGTGACGGTGTCATCGACGCAGCCGACTTCACCAAGAAGATCTGACGGGAGCATCCCCCTCTTTCCACCGCCCGGTGGAGAGGCTCCTGCCTGACCCATAGCCCCTTGCAACCCGCGCAAGGGGCTATGTGCATTATTGAACGCCGCGCCTAGCGCCGCCCGTTCGCCATCGGCACCGACTTCGGATCGACGGTTTCGTAGAAGCGGGCAATGATCTCCCAGGCTTCGTCCGCCGTTTCGACAAAGTGTACCAGATCGATGTCATTGGGTGCGATCGTGCCAAACTCGGCAAGCGCCTCGAAGTTGACGATCGAACGCCAGAACTTTTCGCCGAAGAGAATGAGCGGCACCAGCGCCAGACGTCCGGTCTGCATCAGCGTCATCGTTTCAAAGAGCTCGTCGAGCGTGCCGAAGCCACCGGGGAAGACGGTGACGGCCTTGGCACGCAAGAGGAAGTGCATCTTGCGGATGGCGAAGTAGTGGAAGTTGAACGACAGTTCCGGCGTCACGAAGCGGTTCGGCGCCTGCTCATGCGGCAGCACGATGTTGAGGCCGATCGACGGTGCACCGACATCGTGGGCGCCGCGGTTGCCCGCCTCCATCACGCCAGGTCCGCCGCCGGTGACGACCACATATTCCTTGTGGTGCAGCTTGGCCGAATGCTCGGAGCAGAGCCGCGCGAACTTGCGCGCTTCCTCGTAATAGACCGAGGCCGCCTCGAGGTTCTTGCGCTGGGTCTCGTTCTTTGCCGCCCAGGCATCACCGCCGGGCTCGGGAATGCGGGCACCGCCGAACATCACTATGGTGGAATTGATGCCGCGTTCTTCCAGCATCATCTCGGTCTTCATGAGTTCGAGCTGCAGACGGACCGGGCGCAGTTCCTCGCGGCAAAGGAAATCGTCGTCGATATAGGCGAGGCGATAGGAGGGCGATGCCGATTGCGGCGTGATCGGGACCGTCTGCGCTCGCTGCCGGCTCTGCGAGCTGTCGGCCAGTGGATCCCAGACCCCGTCCTTGCGGCGCAGTGCGCGCTTCTTCATGCGTGCCATCGTGTCGTCTTTCTCGTCGCGTTCCGGACAATCGGCATCTCGGCCAGACGCGTCCTATCCTCAATCCTCGGTCATGAAGGTTGCAAGCGCACCACTGCGCTGCGCGCCCCTTGCGCGTCCCGAACGGGTGCGCGGCGCTGTAGTGCAGGAATCGCCCGGATTTGCCAACCCCGGGCAAGCGCATCGGCCTGAAAAGCCCTTCAACTTTTCAGGACCGGCTTCTACAGCGCCACACGTCCGCCAAGACGTGTCAAGATCGCTGCAGCACCTAGATCTGCTGCGTATTTTTGTCCTTAAATCGATTCCGATTTGAGGAATTATGCAGTAGAGCTTTCGCAGGATAACCGCCGAACTTTAAGGAATTCCGATGACGAACCACGACCTCACCTCCCTGTCGCAGACGATCGAGACCGCCTTTGAAGACCGCGATTCCGTCAGCACCGGAACGCGCGGCGCAGTGCGCGATGCCGTGGAGACGGCGCTGAACCTGCTCGACGGCGGCAAGGTCCGCGTTGCCCAGCGCGGCGAGGATGGCGTATGGACGGTCAATCAATGGCTGAAGAAGGCGGTGCTGCTCTCCTTCCGCCTCAACCCGATGGAAATCGTCAAGGGTGGACCGGGCCAGTCCGTCTGGTGGGACAAGGTACCGTCGAAGTTCGACGGCTGGAGCGTCAACGAATTCGAGAAGGCTGGTTTCCGCGCCGTACCGAACTGCGTCGTGCGCCGCTCGGCCTATATCGCCCCCAACGCGATCCTGATGCCATCTTTCGTCAACCTCGGCGCCTATGTCGGCGAAGGCACGATGGTCGATACCTGGGCAACCGTGGGCTCCTGCGCCCAGATCGGCAAGCACGTGCATCTCTCTGGCGGCGTCGGCATCGGCGGCGTACTGGAGCCGATGCAGGCCGGCCCGACGATCATCGAGGACAATTGCTTCATCGGCGCCCGCTCGGAAGTCGTCGAAGGCTGCATCGTGCGCGAGGGCTCGGTCCTCGGCATGGGCGTCTTCATCGGCAAGTCGACCAAGATCGTCGACCGCGCCACCGGCGAAATCACCTATGGCGAAGTGCCGCCCTATTCCGTCGTCGTCGCAGGCTCGATGCCATCAGGCTCGACCATGGGCAACGGCCAGCCGGCACCGAACCTCTATTGCGCCGTCATCGTCAAGCGCGTCGACGAGAAGACCCGCTCGAAGACCGGCATCAACGAACTGCTGCGGGACTGATGCGATGACACCGGAGGGGCCGCAGCCGAGCATGACCTGGCTGTTCTTCAGCCCCTCTGGTCGCATCGGCCGCCTGCCCTTCTTCCTGTCCTGGCTGTTCTGGTTCCTCATCGGCGGCTTCATCGTCGCCAGGATGGTTGCCAACGAAGAACACGAGACGGCGCTGGCCCTCTGGACACTGGCGTTCGCCATCTCGGCGATCGTCTCCCTGCCCTCGATCGCCATGCTGGCGATCAAGCGCCTGCACGATATCGGCTATCCCGGACCGCTCTCGCTCTGTCTGTTCATTCCCGTCCTCAGCCCGGTGGTTTTCATCGCGCTTTGCCTGTGGCCGGGTGAGCCGGGACCCAACGAATTCGGCGCGCGCAGCGACCAACCGGGAATCTAGACACGATGATTTTGGATCGGATCGACCCAAAATCACAAACGGATCGTTTCCTGTAAGTTGGAGCGGGATACGGGCGGAAAACCGTGCACACCTTTCCTCATCCCGCTCTGGACCCTTCGCCCCTGTACAAGAACCGTGCGAGCGCGTATGTAGCGCGCCATGACAGGCCCGCGACGTGCTGGCCACGGCAATTCGCGCCAATGACGATCCGATCGTCCTGGGCATGACGACCGAAATCCGAAAGACACGATATGACTGAATTCGAAGGGATCGCGCCTGCGATCGCCGAGGCGTTGGCAAAACGCGGTTACAACGAATTGACGCCGGTTCAAAAGGCGATGCGCGACCCGGAGCTCGCCGACAGGGACGCGCTGGTCTCGGCGCAGACCGGTTCCGGCAAGACGGTCGCCTTCGGCCTTGCGCTCGCGCCGACCCTGCTGGGTGACGAGCGCCGCTTCGGCCCGGCCGGCGCACCGCTGGCGCTGGCGATCGCCCCGACGCGCGAATTGGCGCTGCAGGTGAAGCGCGAGCTCGAATGGCTCTACGAACAAACCGGCGCGACCATCGCTTCCTGTGTTGGCGGTATGGACATGCGTACCGAGAAGCGGGCGCTGGAACGCGGCGCGCACATCGTCGTCGGCACGCCCGGACGTCTTTGCGACCATATCCGCCGCAACTCGCTCGACATTTCCTCGCTGCGCGCCATCGTGCTCGACGAGGCCGACGAGATGCTCGACCTCGGCTTCCGCGAGGACCTCGAATTCATTCTCGAGGAATCCCCCGATGACCGCCGCACGCTGATGTTCTCGGCAACCGTGCCGAAATCGATCGCGACGCTTGCCAAGAACTACCAGCGCGACGCCGTGCGCATCAGCACCGCTTCCGAACAGAAGCAGCATGTCGACATCGAATATCGCGCCCTGACGGTGGCGCCGAACGATCGCGAGAACGCGATCATCAACGTGCTGCGCTACTATGAGGCCAGAAACGCGATCGTCTTCTGTTCGACCCGCGCCGCGGTCAACCACCTGACCGCCCGCTTCAACAACCGCGGCTTCTCGGTGGTGGCGCTCTCGGGCGAACTCAGCCAGAACGAACGCACCCACGCGCTGCAGGCCATGCGCGACGGCCGCGCCCGTGTCTGCATCGCCACCGACGTCGCCGCCCGCGGCATCGACCTGCCGGGCCTCGAACTGGTCATCCACGCCGACCTGCCGACCAACTCGGAAACGCTGCTGCACCGCAGCGGCCGAACCGGACGCGCCGGCCAGAAGGGGGTGAGCGCGCTGATCGTGCCGGTCAACCAGCGCCGCAAGGCCGAGCGCTTGCTCGACGGCGGACGGATCACCGCGACATGGGCGCGGCCACCGTCGGCCGACGAGGTCAGCCAGCGTGACGACGAGCGCCTGCTTGCCGACACCAGCTTTGCCGAGCCGATCCGCGAGGACGAGGAGGCGATCGTCGCAGCGCTCATCGAACGCCACGGTGCTGAACAGATGGCCGCTGCCTTTGTGCGCCAGTTCCGCTCGGGACGCTCAGCCCCGGAAGACCTGATCGAAGTTACTGTCGGCGCCAAGCCGCGCCGCGACGAACGCGCACCGCGCGATGACCGTGCACCGCGCGAGGACTTCGGCGCCGAACGGGCGGACTTCAGCGACGGCAGCTGGTTCTCGCTTTCGGTCGGCCGCAAGCAGAGCGCCGAGCCGCGCTGGCTGATCCCGATGCTCTGCCGCCACGGCAAGCTGACGAAGCGCGACATCGGCGCGATCCGCATGCAGCAGGAGGAAACCTTCGTCGAGATGACCTCCGAGGGTGCCGAACGGTTCCTGTCGGCCATCGGCAAGGACAAGATGCTGGAGAAAGGCATTCGGGTGAAGCCGCTCGCTGGCGCGCCTGACCTTTCGCAGCAGCGTCAGGAAAAGCCGAGTTACTCCAAGGACAAACCAAACTTCTCCAAGGACAAGCCGGGCTTTGCCAAGAAGCGCCCCTATTCCGACGATGCTGTGCGGAGCGATGATCGCGGCGACTTCAAGCCGAAGCGGAAGTTCGAAAAGAAGGCCGCCTATTCCGATGGACCGGCCCATACCGAGGACCGGCCGCCGGCCAAGGGTGCCGACAAGCCCTGGAACAACAAGAAGAAGGGCAAGCCGGACGCCAGCAAGGACGGCGGCTTCAAGCCCAAAACCAAGCCCAAGGGCAACGCCAAGAACCGCCAGGGCTAAGCCGACACCGGCAGAGTTCTCAGTCAATTAAAAAGCGCCGCGATCGGATCGCGGCGCTTTTTTCGTGAGCAGGGTTGCGAACGATGTGGTCTCAGGCTTCCAGGAAGCGAAGGCCGGCGACGGCGACGATGATCATCGCGATGCAGGTGATGCGCATCCAGGAGATCGGGTCGCCGAAGAGCACGATGCCGAGCACAGTGATGCCGACCGAGCCGATGCCGGTCCAGGCGGCGTAGGCTGTGCCTGCCGGCAGGTCTCGCATGGCGATCGTCAGGAGATAGACGCTGCCGAGCGCTGCCGCGATGCCGATCGCGCTAGGCACCAGTTTCGTCCAGCCCTCGGCGTATTTCAGCGCCAGCCCCATGACGATCTCGACGAGGCTCGCCGCTATCAGAATGATCCATGCCATGTTCGTCTCCATCGGAATTCTCACATGGTTCACAATCTGGTAGAGTAGGCACCAAATAACAATTACGCACCTTTTGGTAACTATGGAAAATCCGGAAAGCCCGGCGAAAGCGCCCGCAGCCTCGATCCCTGACGTGTTCGATCCAACCTGCTCGTCACGCCACGCGCTGGAGCTGATCGCCGGCAAATGGCCGATGCTCATTATCTCGGCGCTCGAAGGTGGGCCGATGCGCAATGCCGCGCTGATGCGCCGGCTCGGCGACATCTCGCAGAAGATGCTGACGCAGACGCTGAAGGAGCTGGAGCGCAACGGCCTGGTTGTCCGCGAGGACAAGAAGACCGTGCCGCCGCATGTGGAATACAGCTTGAGCCCGATCGGCCGCTCACTCAGCGAAACCTTGCTGGTGCTCGATCGTTGGGCCGAGACGCATTTCGGCGCGCTGGATGTGGCCCGCGAGCGCTACGACGCCGAACGAGACAAGTGAGGCTCACTCCGCGTCGAGTTGCGACTGGGCGACCACCTTCACCACCCAGTCGGCAAAGACGCGCAGGCGACTGCTCAAGTGGCGGTTCGGCGGATAGACAAGATAGACCGGCTCCGGATCGATCTGCCAGTCGCTGAGCACCGGAACCATGGTGCCGGCCCGCAGATCGTCGCGGACCATGAAGAGCGGCACCTGGATGACACCCAATCCGGCGCGCGCGGCAGCAAGATAGGTCGTCGCCTCGTTTGCCGCGACGCTGTAACGACCCTGGACCTCCATCTCTTCGTTGCCGCGGCGGAACTGGTAGGGCATCGGCTGGCCGGTCTTCGGCATGAAATAGCCGACAACGGAGCAATTCTTCGCGAGATCGGAAGGATGCTGCGGCATTGCGTGCCGCTTGAGATATTCCGGCGAGGCGCAGGTGACGAATTTCATCTCTGTAATGCGTCGGGCGATCAGCGACTGATCCGTCAGTGCGCCGCCACGGATGGCGCAATCGACGTTCTCCGCGAGATAGTCGACGGTGCGATCGGAAACGCCGAGGTCGATCTGGATGTCCGGATACTTCCGATTGAACTCAGGAAGCGCTGGAACGATGATCAGATTGGCAAAGGCGCCCGCCGTCTCGACACGCAATCGCCCCTTCGGCAAACTCTGGGCGCTCGACAGGCTGCCGTCGAGTTCATCGAGATCGGTCAGCAACCGAGCGGCCCGCTCGTAGTAGAGCGCGCCATCCGGCGTCACCAGCACCCGGCGGGTGGTGCGGTTCAAAAGTTTTGTGCGCAGATGCGCTTCCAACCCCTGAATGAGATTGGTGAGGGTCGCCTTGGGCATATTCAGCGAAGCGGAGGCGCGGGTAAAGTTTCCGGTTTCGACGACCCGGAGGAACGCACGCATGGCCGTGAGCTGGTCCATTTTCAAGAGCCATAATTGTTCGAGAATACGAATAGTGTAGTCAGTTTGAAAAGACTATTCCAGACAGAAGACAATGTTATTCTCCTACCGTGGCGTGTTGTCGCCACATGTGGGTTGAGCTCGGGCCGAAGGCAAGAGAGATGGGCGAACTGTTCAAGGTGGAGACGATGCAGACCGGCCAAGGCTGCTGCGCGGCACGCGTCTACCGCGGCGAAGCTTTGCTCAATCCGCCGCCGATCGTGCTGCACCTGCATGGCGGCTCCTTCATGGGCGGAACGATCGCCGCCGGTGAGCGCGTCGCCGAGGCGCTTGCGGCGGCTGGAGCGGTGGTGATCTCGCCGGAATATTCCACAGCTTGCCTCAATCCGTTTCCCGCGGCGCTCGATGTCGCCTACGCCATGCTGTCGTCGATGCGCTCGCGCTGCCCACAGTTCGCGCACAAGAAATCGTCGCTGTTCGTGGCCGGCGAAGAGGCGGGCGGCAATGTTGCCGCCGGCGCCGCGCTGATGGCGCGTGACCAGTATCTGACCGACCTCAAGGGTCAGATTCTTTTGTCGCCGATGCTCGACCCTTGCCTGGCGACGGAATCGTTCCGGCAATACTGTCCGCAGTCCTCGGCGCAATCGATCGCCGACGGCTGGCAGCGCTACCTCGGGCAAAGCGGCGGCTTCACGCATCCTTACGCCGCGCCGGCCCACTGCACGCGGCTCGCCGGCCTCGTGCCTTCGCTGATCCTGACCAGCGAGGAGTGTCCGATGCGCGACGAAACCGAAGCCTACGCCAAACGCCTGCGTCAGGCCGGCGTGTCGGTTGAATCTCACGTCCTGCCGGGACGAGCCGGATGGCTGCCGCAGAATACGGTCGCCAAGGAAAACTGGGCGGCACAGCAGGAAGAAATTACCGGCATCTTCTCCCGATTCTTCCAGAAGACGGGGGCGAAGCCGGCGGAAATGACGGTGCGTTAGACGAGAGCGGCGGTCACCCAGCCCCTTCACCTTGTCTGACATCGAAAGCAACGCGCCGGCTCCCAACCGGCAAGGAGAGAAAAGATGACATCGATAGTGACCCGTCGGGCCCTCTGGGGCGCCGGCCTGAGTATCCTTTTGTCTGTCGCCGGCGGTGGTGCCGTCATGCTCGGCCTGCCGCAGCATTTCGAGGCCGACGCTGCAACCGAGACCGCCGCGGCGCCACCTCCGGCCGTGCCGGTCTCGGTGTCGCGGGCGCAGTCCAAGCGTATCACCACCTGGGAGGAATTCTCCGGCCGGCTCGAAGCGATCGAGCGCGTCGAGGTTCGCCCGCGCGTCGGCGGCGCCATTCTCAAGGGGCATTTCCGCGAAGGCGCGCTCGTCAAGCAGGGCGATCTCTTGGTAACGATCGATCCCGAGCCCTATGCCGCGGCCGTCGAACGGGCGAAGGCCCAGGTCGAGGCAGCCGAAGCGCGCGTCGCGCTTGCCAAGATCGAACTCGAGCGCGGCCGCAAGCTGGTGACCACCAGCGCCGTGCCGCAGAGCAGCGTCGACCAGCGCTCCAGCGCCTATGACGAAGCTCAAGCCGAAGTGCGCTCGGCCAAGGCGGCGCTGCGCACCGCCGAACTCGACCTGCAATATACGGAGGTGCGGGCGCCGATTTCCGGCCGCGTCGGCCGGCTCGACGTCACCGCCGGCAACCTGGTCGCCGCAGGCTCTGCCTCGCCGGTGCTGACGACACTCGTCTCGGTCGATCCGATCTATGCGAGCTTCAACGCCAGCGAAGAGGTGGTCACGACCGCACTCGCCAAACTTGCCTCCTCGGCAGGCGGCGACGCGATCGAGCGCCTTCCGGTCCAGGTCGGCACCGCCGCGGACGAGGGCACGCCGATCACGGGCCATATCCAGCTCATCAACAACGAGGTGGATGCGGCAACCGGCACGATCCGGGTGCGTGCAGCGCTCGAAAACGCCGACGGCAAGCTGATCTCTGGCCAGTTCGTCCGCATCCGCATCGGCGAGCCGGATCCCGAGGAAAAGCTCGTTATCAGCGACCGCGCCATCGGCTCCGACCAGGACAAGAAGTTCGTCTTCGTCGTCGGCACCGACAACAAGGTCGAGTATCGCCAGGTGAAACTCGGGCCGAATTCCGATGGTCTGCGGATCGTCGAAAGCGGCCTGAAGTCTGGCGAGAACATCGTCGTCAACGGCCTGCAGCGGGTTCGCCCCGGCGTTGTCGTGGCGCCGCAGCAGGTCGAGGAAACGACTGCCTCGATCGCCAAGTAATCCAGGTGCCTCTTCGCCTGGTGTGAAGAGGCGGCCGGCCTAGGCATCACTCAGCAGACAGCGCCGCGCGGCGACACCTTTCGCCGCGGGACACCCGCCGTCTGCGCGAACTCGTCCCAAGGGGGATACCATGAATTTCTCACGCTTCTTCGTCGACCGCCCGGTCTTCGCGGGCGTTCTTTCGGTCCTGATCTTCGTGGCCGGCCTGATCGGCATGACCGGTCTGCCGATCTCCGAATATCCCGAAGTCGTGCCGCCGCAGATCGTCGTGCGCGCGCAGTATCCGGGCGCCAACCCAGCCGTTATCGCCGAGACGGTGGCGACACCGCTCGAAGAACAGATCAACGGCGTCGAAGGCATGCTCTACATGCAGAGCCAGGCGACCGCCGACGGCCTGATGACTCTGACGGTCACCTTCGAACTCGGCACCGATCCCGATCAGGCCCAGCAGCTCGTGCAGAACCGCGTCTCGCAGGCCGAGCCGCGGTTGCCTGAGGAAGTGCGCCGCCTCGGCGTCACCACCGTCAAGAGCTCGCCAGACCTGACGCTGGTCGTGCACCTGATCTCGCCGAACGGGCAATATGACATCAACTATCTGCGCAACTACGGTGTGCTGAACGTCAAGGATCGGCTGGCCCGCATCGACGGCGTCGGCCAGGTGCAGATCTTCGGCGGCGGCGACTATTCGATGCGCGTCTGGATCGACCCGCAGAAGGCCGCCGAGCGCGGTCTTGCCGCAAGCGACATCGCCAATGCGGTGCGCGGTCAGAACGTCCAGGCGGCCGCCGGCGTCATCGGCGCCTCGCCCTCCGTGCCCGGCCTCGACCTGCAGCTTTCCGTCAACGCTCAAGGCCGTCTGCAGACGCCTGAGGATTTCGCCAACATCGTCGTCAAATCCGGCGCCGAGGGCGAAGTGACCCGCCTTGGCGACGTCGCCCGCGTCGAGATGGGCGCTGCCGACTACTCGCTGCGCTCGCTGCTCGACAACAAGCCAGCGGTCGGCATGGGCATTTTCCAGGCCCCGGGCTCGAACGCGATCCAGATCTCCGAAAACGTGCACAAGGCCATGGCCGAGCTGAAGCTCACCATGCCCGAAGGCGTCGACTACGAGATCGTCTACGATACGACCCAATTCGTGCGCGCCTCGATCGAGTCGGTTATCCATACCCTGCTCGAAGCGATCGCGCTCGTGGTACTTGTCGTCATCATCTTCCTGCAGACCTGGCGCGCCTCGATCATCCCGCTCGTCGCCGTGCCGGTCTCGATCGTCGGCACCTTCGCGGTGATGTATGTCTTCGGCTTCTCGATCAACGCGCTCAGCCTCTTCGGCCTGGTGCTTGCAATCGGCATCGTCGTCGACGACGCGATCGTGGTGGTGGAAAACGTCGAACGCAACATCGAGCAGGGCCTGTCGCCGGTTCAGGCGACCTATCGCGCCATGCAGGAGGTCTCCGGCCCGATCATCGCGATTGCGCTGGTGCTCGTCGCCGTCTTCGTGCCGCTTGCCTTCATCACCGGCCTCACCGGCCAGTTCTATCGCCAGTTCGCGCTGACGATCGCGATCTCGACTGTCATCTCTGCTCTCAACTCGCTGACGCTGTCTCCGGCGCTGGCCGCCCTTCTCTTGAAGGACCATCACGCGCCGAAGGATTGGCTGACGCGGGCGATGGACAAGGCCTTCGGGTGGTTCTTCCGCGGCTTCAACCGCTTCTTCGGGGCAAGCTCGGGGGCCTATGGCCGCGGCGTCGGCCGGATCCTGACGCGCAAGTCGCTGATCATGGTCGTCTATGTCCTGTTGCTCGGCGTCACCTTCACGCTGTTCCGCGCCATCCCCGGCGGCTTCGTGCCGGCCCAGGACAAGCAGTATCTGATCGGCTTCGCCCAGCTTCCGGATGGGGCAACGCTCGACCGCTCGGAAGACGTGATCAAGCGCATGAGCGAGATTGCGCTCAAGCATCCGGGCGTCAAGAACGCCATCGCCTTCCCGGGCCTGTCGATCAACGGCTTCACCAACTCGTCGAACTCCGGCATCGTCTTCGTCGCCCTGAAACCCTTCGAGGAACGCAAGACGCCCGAACTGTCCGGCGGTGCGATCGCCATGCAGCTCAACCAGGAATTCGGCGCGATCCAGGATGCCTTCATCGCCATGTTCCCGCCGCCGCCCGTGCAGGGCCTCGGCACAACAGGCGGTTTCAAGCTGCAGCTCGAGGACAAGAATGGCCTCGGCTACCAGGCGCTCGACGAGGCGACCAAGGCGTTCCTTGCTAAGGCCTATCAGACGCCTGAGCTGGCCGGGCTCTATTCGAGCTTCCAGATCAACGTGCCGCAGCTCTATGCCGACCTCGACCGTGTCAAGGCGCGCCAGCTCGGCGTGGCGGTCACCGACGTCTTCGAGACGCTGCAGATCTACCTGGGCTCGCTCTATGTCAACGACTTCAACGCCTTCGGCCGCACCTACAGCGTGCGCATCCAGGCGGATGCCAACTACCGCAGCCATGCCGACGACATCGGCAAGCTGAAGGTGCGTTCGCAGACCGGCGAGATGATCCCGCTGTCGGCACTGTTGAAGGTCGAGCAGACCGTCGGCGCCGAACGGGCGATCCGCTATAACGGCTTCCTGTCGGCCGACATCAACGGCGGCCCGGCTCCGGGGTTCTCGTCCGGCCAGGCGCAGGCAGCCATCGAGAAGATCGCCGCCGAAACCCTGCCGCCCGGCATCGGCTACGAGTGGACCGATCTCACCTACCAGCAGATCCTGGCCGGCAATTCCGGTATCCTGGTCTTCCCGCTGGCACTGCTGCTGGTCTATCTCGTGCTTGCGGCCCAGTATGAAAGCTTGACGCTACCGATCTCGATCATCCTGATCGTACCAATGGGCATCATGGCGGCGCTGGTGGGCGTCTGGCTGACGGGAGGCGACAACAACGTCTTCACCCAGATCGGCCTGATCGTGCTGGTCGGCCTTTCGGCGAAGAACGCCATCCTGATCGTCGAGTTCGCCCGCGAACTCGAACTGTCGGGCAGCACCCCGGTCAAGGCCGCGATCGAGGCGAGCCGGCTGCGTCTTCGTCCGATCCTGATGACCTCGATGGCCTTCATCATGGGCGTCGTGCCGCTGGTCACGTCCACGGGGGCCGGTGCGGAAATGCGCTCGGCCATGGGTGTCGCGGTCTTTGCCGGCATGATCGGCGTCACCGCCTTCGGCATCTTCATGACGCCGGTCTTCTACGTGCTGATCCGCAAGCTTACCGGCGAGCGGCCTCTGAAGCACGCCGGAGCCCATATCGAAGCGCCGCATCTCGCACCCGGAGAATAGGGCCCTTCTACCCGTTACACTCTTCACGCGGGCCGGATCCATCCCGGCCCGCTGACGCTGCGGCGTCGCGCCTCCGCCCAGGCGCGGCGCCGCATTGCATCCCCGCGTGACAGTTCCCCATCCCGCGTGACAGTTCGCTGGCGATCGGATAAACCAGCAGCCTCCATTCCATTGGCCCCAGCGGCCAAGCAGACGGCATAGCGTTAGATGACCCCCACCGATCCGATCGCCAATCTCGCCACCCTCATTCGCTGCCCCTCTGTCACCCCAGCCGAAGGCGGAGCGCTTTCCGCCCTTGAGGCGATGCTGAAGCCGCTCGGCTTTGCGGTCGATCGCGTGGTGGCGAAGGACGTCGGCACGCCCGATATCGAGAACCTCTATGCCCGGCTCGGAACGGAAGGCCCGCACCTGATGTTCGCCGGCCACACCGACGTCGTGCCCGTCGGCGACGAAGCCGCATGGAGCCACGGCCCGTTCTCGGCCGACATCGCCGGTGATGAGATGTACGGCCGCGGCGCCGTCGACATGAAGGGCGGCATCGCCTGCTTCGTGGCGGCGATCGCCCGCCACATCGAAAAACATGGGCTCCCGAAAGGCTCGGTTTCCTTCCTCATCACCGGTGACGAAGAGGGGCCGGCAATCAATGGCACCACCAAGCTCTTGCAATGGGCGGCCGACAAGGGCGAGCGCTGGGACGCCTGCCTCGTCGGCGAACCGACCAATCCGGACCATCTCGGCGACATGATCAAGATCGGCCGGCGCGGCTCGCTCTCCGGCCGCATCACCGTCAATGGCGTGCAGGGCCATGCCGCCTATCCGCACCTTGCCGACAATCCGGTGCGCGGCATCCTGCAACTGACCCAGGCGCTGATGGATCCGCCCTTCGACAACGGCACCGAGAGTTTCCAGGCATCGAACCTTGAGGTGACGACGATCGATGTCGGCAATGGCGCCGTCAACGTCATTCCGGCCAAGGCGAGTGCCGCCTTCAACATCCGCTTCAACGACACCTGGACGGCGGAAAGCCTGATGGCGGAGATCGTCGCGCGGCTCGACCGTGCCGCAGCCGCCGGCAGCCTGCGCCCGGACCGCGCGCCCGTCCGCTACGAGATCACCTGGGCCGAGCGCCCGAGCCACGTGTTCCTGACGCGCAACAATGCGCTGATCGATTCTCTTTCGGGCGCGGTCGAGGCTGTCACCGGCCGGCAGCCGAAGCTGTCGACCACGGGTGGCACTTCGGATGCGCGCTTCATCAAGGACTATTGCCCGGTGGTCGAATTCGGTCTGGTCGGCCAGACCATGCATATGGTCGACGAGCGCGTCGCCGTCGCCGACCTCGAGACGCTGACGAATATCTATGAAACCTTCATTTTCAGCTGGTTCGGCCATGCCGCTGCTTGATGAGGTGCTTGCCTATATCAAGGGCCTCTGGCTCTTGGCGCAGGGCAAAGAGGAGGGATTCCGCTGGCTGGATTTCAGTGAGAGCGGCCTCTGGCGCTCCTTCACCTCCATGCTCTGGTGCCTGCCGGCGATCGCCGTCACATGGGCGTCCTGGCGGTTCTATTATCTCTCGGCGATGCCTGCCGGAACGACCATCGGCATCGGTTTCATCTTCAAGCTTCTGGTCGTCGATCTCGTCAGTTGGCTGCTGCCGCTGGTGCTGATCGCCACTCTGTCGCGCCCGCTCGGCTTTGCCGGGGCCGTGGTGCCCATCGTCGTCACCACCAACTGGCTCTCCGTCCCGCTTTCCTATGCGATGGCCATTCCCGCCGCCATCCGCCTGATCATTCCGGGAAGCCAGGGCCTGACGAGCCTGATCTGGCTGGCGCTGCTCGTCGTCAGCGTCGCGGTGCTTTTCCGGCTCCTGCGCATGATTACCGGCAGCCAGACCCTGCTTGCCTCGGCGCTGACGGCGCTCTTCCTGCTGCCGTCGATGATGATCGGTGATCTCCTGCAGCGCTTCTTCGGCCTGATCCCGGGCTAGCGCATGTCGCGCAAAAGTGCGCAGCGGTTTTGCGATAACGACATGCGGAATTTCAAGGACTCAAAGCGCGAGCGAATCTGAAGATCGAGACACGCTTGGAGCCCGGGATCAGCCGGCGATCAATAATCCACTTGCAGGAAATAGAGCCCGTCGGGCGGGGCCACGGGGCCACAGGCCTTGCGATCGTGCGCTTCGAGTGCGGCCTGCAGGTCGTCCGGCGTCCACTTCCCCTCGCCCACCAGCTTCAACGAACCGGCAAAGGAGCGGATCTGGTTGTGCAGGAAGCTCTGCGCCGTGGCGCGGATTTCGATGACACCGGCGACGAGCGCGACATCCAGCCGATCGAGGGTGCGCACCGGGCTCGCTGCCTGGCAATGGGCGGAGCGGAACGTGGTGAAGTCATGGTGGCCGACTAGACGTTGCGCGCCTTCGTGCATCGCCGCGTGGTCGAGCGGCTTTGGCACCCACCAGGCGCGCCTGGCTTCTAGCGCCAGCGGCGCCGGCCGGGAAATGATGCGGTAGAGATAGTGCCGGCGCAGCGCCGAGAAACGCGCGTCGAACTCCGGCGACGTTTCCTCGGCTTCGAGGATCGCCACACGCTCACCCGCAAGCCCCAGATGCGCGTTCAGCGCGTTGCGCAGCGTATAGGGCTTCCACGGGCGCGTCAGATCGACATGCATGACCTGGCCACTGGCATGCACGCCGGAATCGGTGCGGCCGGCGCCGCGGATCGAAACGGTCTCGCCGGTCAAGGACAGCACCGCCTTTTCGATCGCCCCTTGCACGGATTGGCCGTTGTCCTGCCGCTGCCAGCCGACATAGTCGGAGCCGTCATATTCGACGGTCAGCTTGAACCGCGGCATCAGCCGACCCTCGTGCCGGACGCGACCGGCGTTCCGCGCAGGAAGTCGGCGGCGCCGAGCGCCTTGCCGCCGGCGCGCTGCAGGCGCGTGAGCCGAACCGCACCCTCGGCGCAGGCAATCGTGAGATTGTCGTCAAGCGCCGTGCCGGGCTCGCCGGCACCCGATGCCGGCTCGGAATTCAGAACCTTGATACGTTCCGGCTTGCCGGCGATTTCGAGCTCGAACCACGCACCCGGGAATGGCGACAGGCCGCGAATATGATCATGCACCTCGCGAGCGCTGCGGGCAAAGTCGATGCGGGTTTCCGCCTTGCTGATCTTCGCCGCATAGACGACGCCCTCGTCGGGCTGCGCGGTCAGCGGCAGATCGCCGGCCGCAAGCTTGGCCATCGCCTCTTTCATCAGCGTCGCACCGACCTGCATCAGCCGGTCGTGCAATTCGCCCGCCGTCATCGTCTCGCCGATCTGGACGGCCTTGGTGAGGGCGACGGGGCCGGTATCGAGCCCCTTGTCCATCTTCATCACCATCATGCCGGTCTCATGATCGCCGGCCATGATGGCGCGCTGGATGGGGGCAGCACCCCGCCAGCGCGGCAGCAGCGAAGCATGGCCGTTGTAGCAGCCGTATTTGGTGCCGGTGAGGATCGCCTCGGGCAGAAGCAGGCCATAGGCGACGACGACGGCGACATCGGCGTCGAAGTCGCGGAAGGTCTGGCGATCCGGCTCGTCCGTGAAGTTGACCGGCGTCAGCACGGGGATGCCGAGCAGCTCGGCCGCCTGGTGCACCGGCGACTTCTGCAGATCGAGCCCGCGTCGGCCGCCCGGCCGCGGCGGCTGCGTATAGGCGGCAACAATCTGGTGGCCAGCCTCGGCAAGCGCCGCCAGCGTCGGCACCGAAAACTCCGGCGTACCCATGAAGATGATGCGAAGTGACAAGGCGGTAACTCCGTCCTTTCAGATCACTTCATGCGGGGAAACAGCGAAATGATCTCATTCTCTGAAACAGGACAACCCCGGGCGGAAAACCGTTTCACGCTTTCCTGGGATTGCTCGGTGGATCCCCGCCCTCAAATCGTGCCATCGCGCGATCTGTTCGCGACCGCTTGCGTGGTCGGCGTCAGATCGCCTTCGCACCGCGCGTCTTGGCGGCCTTGGTGAACTTGCGGATCACCATGTCGCGCTTGAGCTTGGAGATGTGATCGATGAACAGCACGCCGTTCAGGTGATCGATCTCATGCTGCAGGCAGGTGGCGAGCAGGCCATCGGCCTCGATCATCTGTTCCTTGCCGTCACGGTCGAGATGCTTGACGGTGATCGCCGCGGGGCGCTCGACCTCGGCGTAATAGTCCGGGATCGACAGGCAGCCTTCCTCGTAGATCGAACGCTCATCGGACGAAGCAACGATCTCGGGATTGATGAAGACGAGCGGGGTCTTGTCGTCGCCTTCTTTCGAAACGTCGAGCACCAGCATGCGTTTGGCAACGCCGATCTGGATCGCGGCAAGGCCGATGCCGGGCGCGTCATACATGGTTTCGAGCATATCGTCGGCCAGACGGCGGATGTCCGCGTCGATGGTTTCGATCGGCGTGGAAACCTGGCGAAGCACAGGATCGGGAAGGATGATAAGCGGCTTGATCGTCATGCTGCTCCCATAGCCGATCTTTCCACCGGCGTGCAAGAAAATTGCCTTGCCACCCTCAGCGGCCGTTTCCCATGGCCTCGCGTTAACCGCACGGTACAGATGTTCATGTTTTGATCTATAAAACATCCGCGAATCTGTTAGGCTTACACCATGGAACCAGCGCCCATCGACCTTTCCCAGCCATTGTTTTTCATCGGCACTCTGCCGGTCACGCTGGGCCATCTCGCCATCGCCGGCGGCCTGATAGTGGTAGTCGCGCTGCTGATGGCGCTCTCGCGGCGGCGGGATACCCGCGACGAGGAGCGGCAGGAACAGATGGCGATGCTGCTTGCCGCCCAGACGGAGATGCAGGGGCGGGTTGCCGCCATGGCCGAGGTGTTCGGCGCCCGGCAGGCCGAACTCAACCAGTCCCTCAGCCAGCGCATCGACGGCATGACCCATCGGATCGGCACTTCGATCACCGAACAGACCAAGGCGACGCACGAAAACCTCAGGCGGCTGCAGGAGCGCCTGGCGGTCATCGACAATGCCCAGAACAACATCCAGTCGCTGGCCAAGGACATGGCCGGGTTGCAGGCGATCCTTTCAAACAAGCAGACGCGCGGCGCCTTCGGCCAGTCACGCATGGAGGCGATCATCGCCGATGGGCTGCCGATGGGCGCCTTTGAATTTCAGACGACGCTGTCGAACGGCGCACGACCCGACTGCACCATCCGCATGCCGAACGGCCAGCCGGCGCTCGTCATCGACGCGAAATTTCCGCTGGAAGCCTGGAACGCGATGCGGGATGCCCCGAATGCGGAACGCCGCCAACAGATCGCGCAACTCTTCCGCCGCGACATGGAAACCCATGTGCGCGATATCGCCAGCAAATACCTGATCCCCGGAGAGACACAGGACACCGCCTTCCTCTTCGTGCCATCGGAATCGATCTTCGCCGAAATCCACGAGCATTTCGAAGCGATCGTGCAGAAGGCGCATCGCCAGCGGATCGTCATCGTCTCGCCGTCGCTGCTGCTCTTGTCGATCCAGGTGATCCAGGCGATCCTCAAGGATGCGCGCATGCGCGAGCAGGCGCATCTGATCCAGGGTGAAGTAGCCAGGCTGATGGAGGACCTCAGCCGTCTCGACGAGCGCGTGCGCAAGCTTCAGGGCCATTTCGCCATGAGCCAGAAGGACGTCGAGGATATTCTGATTTCGTCCAGCAAGCTCACGCGGCGCGGCGCCAAGATCGAGGCGCTCGAACTTCAAGCCGAAGGCGGGACGCAAGAAGCAAGCGATCCGCGTGCCGCCGTCGACAACCGCGTCGGGCAATTGCGCCTGCGGGTGGTTGACGAGGACTGAGGCTGTCGGGCACTCTCCGGCCCACTTTGCAATCCGACGGGAAATTTTCACATGATCACTGTTTTTGGGTCCATCAACATGGACCTGATCGCCACGACCGCACGCCTTCCGAAGCCGGGCGAGACCGTTGCCGGAACTGGTTTTTCGACCGCCGCCGGCGGCAAGGGCGCAAACCAGGCGCTTGCCGCGCGACGTGCGGGAGCGACAGTTAAGATGGCTGGTGCTGTGGGCAAGGACAGTTTTGCCGATGGCGCGCTGGAACTGCTGAAGGGTGCTGGCACCGACCTCTCCCTGACCAAGACGGTGGAAGAGCCAACCGGCACCGCGCATATCTTGGTCGGCGGTGACGGCGAAAACGTCATCGTCGTCGTCGCCAGTGCCAATGCGACTGTCAATGAGGCCGATGCGGTGAAAGCCGTCGACGGCATGAAGCCCGGCGACACGCTGATGCTGCAGCTCGAAATTCCGGCAGCCTCCGTCGAGAAGGCGCTCAATGTAGCCAAGCAGAAGGGCGTCCGGTCTGTCATCAACATCGCGCCGTTGACCGCGGATGCGGCTCGCCTCGGGCGCATGGCCGATATCGTCATTGCCAATGAGACCGAATTCGAGCTGCTTGCCGGCAGGAGCGGCATCAGCAGCGCGGAACGCGAAGACGCGATGAAGGCGCTTCACGCCGAGACCGGCCAGACGGTCATCGTCACGCTCGGCGCCGAAGGCGTCGTCGCCGTGCACGAAGGCGAGATCCAGCGTGCCAAGGGCCTGAAGATCGAACCGGTCGATACCGTCGGCGCCGGCGACACCTTCTGCGGCTATCTTGCCGCCAGCCTCGACGCCGGCATTGCCTTTCCCGATGCGCTGCGCCGTGCAGCCGTCGCCGGCTCGCTCGCCTGCCTGAAGAGCGGCGCCCAGCCCTCGATCCCGCTTTCCTCGGAAGTGGCGTCGCGTATCTAGATCGCGACAACCTTGGGTCGGACCGACCCGTGATAGGCCAAAGGGCATCTGGTGCGGGCGGAGATCGCCCGCATTTTTCTTGCCGGCTCTCTGCCGCCGCGCGTTTCCAACCGTCTCAAAATCTCCGCTTGCGCAATCCGGACAGCCGATGTCGCGGAGATAAAACTCCGCGCGCAATTTTATCAAAGCAACAGGTAAAACAGCGTCCGCGTTGGGCCTATTTTAAGAATCTCCAGTCTATTCAGGAGCCTGAGAAGGCCGGTCGAAGCGATCTGGTTGCCTCCAACATGCCGGTCGGCATCTGACGCTCCATGATGGAGTTCACCCCCATTGCGAAATGCGTCCACCGCAGGCGAGAGCCGGCGGACCTCCCAGCACGTGAGGATTTCATGTTCAAGTTCCAAGCCAAATCGCTGGCGACCAAACTGATCGCGGTGACAGGCGGCACGATTGCACTTGTCCTGCTCGCCTCGAATTTCGTTCTCATCTCCCAGACCCAGGATCGCGTCGAAACGCTGGTCCTTGAACAGGCAAACGGTGAAGCCCGCGCGATCGCCTCCGACATCGCCGGCGACGTCGGCGAGCTTGCGAGCGCTGCCCGCTCGATGGCCGGCGTTCTCGGCCGGGCACATGCGGAAAAGTCGATGGAGCGCACCGGGGTGATCAATATCCTGAGGGCGAACCTCGAGCAGAACCCCTTCGCCTTCGGCAGCTGGTTCGCGGAAGAGCCCAAGGCCTTCGACGGCCGCCAGGAAGATGTCGTCAACAATAAGGAACTGGGCGGCAACGAGCTCGGCATCTTCACGCCCTACTGGTCGAAGACCCGGAACAACGAAATCCAGTACTCCACCTTCAAGGCCGATTATCCGGCGGAGTGGTATGCGCTCGCGGCAAAGAGCGGCAAGGGCGCGATCACCCAGCCCTATACTGCCGAGGGTACCGACATTCCGACCGCGATGAGCTCGATCGCCTATCCCGTTATGTCAGGCGGCAAGCTGATCGGCGTCTCCGGCGTCGACATTTCACTCGCCTCGCTGGCCGAGGGTCTGGCGAAGTTGAAGCCGTTCGAAACCGGCCGCGTCTACCTGCTGTCGCAGAGCGGCAAGTGGCTCGTCGCGCCGATCCCGGAACTGCTGCTCAAAGCCTATGACGGCGAAGGCAACGACATCGTCAAGAATGCGCTTGATTCCGGCAAGCCTGGCGTCATTTCCAACCTTTCCTATGACGGCAACGAACCCTTCGACCGCCTCGTCTATCCCTTCGCGCTTTCAGGCGTGAACACCAGCTGGGTCGTGCTCGTCGACGTGCCGCGCGCCGCGATCAATGCCCCGGTCAAGGACCAGACCTACATGATGATCGTCGGCGGCCTGGTCGTGCTCGGCGCCGTTCTGCTCGGTCTCTATCTCGCCGTCCGCGGCTTCGTGCAGAAGCCTCTCGCCGCCCTCGTGAACGACGTCAAAGGACTCAGCCACGGCGACTATACCAAGGCGATCGCCGGCCAGGATCGCTCCGACGAAACCGGCGAAGTCGCCAAGGCACTCGAGGGCTTCCGCCACCAGCTTGCCGACACCAAGCGCCTGGAAGGCGAAGCCCGCCATGAGCGCGAACAGGCCGAGCGCGAACGCGGCCGGTCGGAAACCGAGCGTGCCGAGAGCAGCGCCTTGCAGCGCGACATCGTCGCCCGCCTCGGCAAGGGCCTGTCCCATCTCTCGTCCGGCGATCTCGCGTTCCGCATCACCGACGAGTTCCCGGGCGAATATGCCCAGCTCAAGCGCGACTTCAACGCGACGATGGAAAGCCTCGAAGCGACGATCCGCACCGTCAACCATTCGGTCGTCAACATCGGCAACGGCACGAGCGAAATCAGCAGCGCCGCCAACGACCTGTCGCACCGCACCGAACAGCAGGCGGCGAGCCTCGAAGAAACGGCAGCAGCCCTCGACGAGTTGACCTCGCAGGTCAACGCCAGCGCCGAAAACGCCAAGGTCGCCGCGAAGTCGGTGGAAGTGGCCAGCAGCGATGCCGGACAGTCGGGCGAAGTGGTACAGAAGGCCATCGCCGCGATGAAGGGCATCGAGCAGTCGTCGCACGAGGTCAGCCGCATCATCGGCGTCATCGACGAAATCGCCTTCCAGACCAACCTTCTGGCGCTCAACGCCGGCGTCGAAGCGGCCCGCGCGGGCGAAGCCGGCAAGGGTTTTGCCGTCGTCGCCCAGGAAGTACGCGAGCTTGCCCAGCGCTCCGCCAATGCCGCCAAGGAGATCAAGACGCTGATCAACACTTCGGCCGGCCAGGTGCGCGAAGGTGTCGACCTCGTCGGCAAGGCGGGCGGCGCGCTCGAAAAGATCGCCGAGCAGGTGGTGCAGATCAACGGCCTCATCCGCCAGATCTCGAGCTCGGCCTCCGAGCAGGCCGTCGGCCTCAAGGAGATCAACTCGGCCGTCAACCAGATGGACCAGGTGACCCAGCAGAACGCCGCCATGGTCGAGGAGACGACGGCCGCCGGCATGGCGCTCAACGAAGAGGCCCGCACGCTCAACGCCCTGGTTGCCCGCTTCCGCGTCGCCCAGTCCTCGACGTCGGCCCAGCCTACCTCGTCGGAGATGCTGCGTGGCACCGCCGAACGCATGCGTGCGGCCGAACGCCCGGCACCGGCACCTGCCCGCGAGGCGCGGCCGGCTCCGGCAGCAAGCCCGGCACGAAGCAGCTACTCGGCTTCAACGCAGCGGGTGCTCACCCAGACCTCGGGCGCCAACGCGCTTGCCCAGGACAATTGGGAAGAGTTCTGATCAACAGATCGAGAAAAGAAACGGCGCCTCTCGGGGCGCCGTTTTTGTTTGAAGCATGATGATCGAGCGTAGGCTCAGATGCGCGACAGGCGCTCGGTCAACAAATCGAAAAAGCCCTGGTCGTCGACGAAGCGCATGACCTTGGCATTGTGCGGCCGGCCGGTGACCTGCCACCAGTCGACAACCGTCATGCCCGCCGTCAGCGGCGACTTGGTTTCGATCTCGACGTTGCAATCCCGACCGGTGAAAAGCTCGGGGCGCAGCAGATAGGCGATGACCGTCGGGTCGTGCAGCGGGCCGCCATCGGTGCCGTATTTCTCGATGTCGAAGCGTTCGAAGAATTCGAGCATCTCGGCCATGGCGATCGCCGGGCGGCTGCCGATGTCGCGGATCTTCTGCACCCGCGCCTTGTGGGTGAGCACGCGATGGGTGACGTCGAGCGGCATCATCACGATCGGAATGCCCGAGCGGAAGACGATATCGGCGGCTTCCGGATCGACATAGATGTTGAACTCGGCCGCCGGCGTGATGTTGCCGCCTTCGAAGAAGCCGCCGCCCATCATCACCAGTTCCTTCACCCGCGGCGCAATCTCAGGCGCCTTCTGGAGCGCGAGCGCGAT
This sequence comes from Ensifer sp. Root278, assembly GCF_001429285.1. Classification (GTDB taxonomy): domain Bacteria; phylum Pseudomonadota; class Alphaproteobacteria; order Rhizobiales; family Rhizobiaceae; genus Ensifer. Next base: position 369,099 of record NZ_LMJJ01000001.1, on the reverse strand, counting down.
GTTGGTGAGCGGTCCCAGCGTGCAGAGCGTCACCGAGCCCTCTGCCTCGTTGCGCAGCGTTTCGACGATGAAGTCGACCGCGTGCTGCTCCTCGAGTTTCATCCTGGGCTCATCGAGCGTCGGGCCGTCGAGGCCGGTCTTGCCGTGCACGTGCTCGGCGGTGACCAGCGGACGGGCGATCGGCTTGTCGGCGCCGGAAAAAACCCGAACCTTCGGCCGGTCGCAGAGCTCGCAGAGAATGCGCGCATTGCGGGCCGTCAAGGTCAGCGGCACGTTGCCGGCGACCGTGGTGATGCCGAGCAAGTCGATCTCTTCCGGACTGCCGAAAGCGAGCATGATGGCGGCGGCATCGTCCTGCCCGGGATCGGTGTCTATGATTATCTTTCTGGGCACGGGCACTCTCTCGTCCTCCCTGGATCACGTTTGGCTGGGTCGACCCGACCCAAAGCCAGGCGCGATCGATTTCAATGCACCGGAGCGGATACGGGTAGCGTCGCATGCGCCCTCCTCGTCCCACTCTTGGATTCTGCGAGAGCGGACTATGATTTGCGTGCACGTCCGAGGCAAGCGGCTTGCACTCATTGCGCACAGCTACCATATTGCGGCAAGGATGCTGCTGGGCAGGTCCGAACATCGGTCGCTTGATCTCGCAAGGACTTGAAGAATGAGCCGAATTACGCCCTTTACGAGCCCGCTTCTGCTGGGTTTCGACACAATGGAAAAGACCCTTGAGCGCATCGCCAAGGGCAATGACGGATACCCGCCCTACAACATCGAGCGGATCCGCGGCGATGCCGCCGTTGACGCACCCGAGCGGCTCAGAATCACGCTTGCCGTGGCCGGGTTTTCCGAAGAAGACCTCGAAGTGACCACCGAAGAGAATCAGCTCGTCATCCGTGGCCGCCAGGTCGACAACGGCGATCGCGAGTACCTGCACCGCGGTATCGCTGCGCGCCAGTTTCAACGCACCTTCGTTCTCGCCGATGGCATGAAAGTTCTCGGCGCCGAGCTGCGCAACGGCTTGCTCTCCGTCGACCTCGTCCGTCCCGAACCGGTGCGTATGGTAAAGAAAATTAACATTTCAGTCCCAGAGTAGGATAACCGGCGGGATTTTCCCCTGGCCGGCGACCACGGAGTATCACCATGGGACTGAAAGCTGTCAGCTCGTCACTGTCGAAGAACGACCTCGCACATCTCGGCGAAGGCGAAATCGGCTACATCCGGAAAATGCGTTCGGAAGAAGTCTCGCGCTGCTTCCCGGAAGCACCCGAGATGGGACCGGGCATCGATCTCTGGGCCCTGTTCGGCGCCGACGGCACGCCGATCCTCCTGACCGACAATCGTTCCAGCACCTTCTTCAAGGCCGCCGAGGATGACCTGAAGACGGTCACCCTGCATTGATCAGGCTGCCGTCGCTGACGGTAGATCTATGGGGCTGAATTGAAGCCGCCGCTCTGCATTGAACGACGCAATTCCAGACGGAAAACCGCTTCGCACTTTTCCTGGAATTGACTGTGAAGCGACACAATTCCGGACGGAAAACCGCTTCGCACTTTTCCTGGAATTGATTTTGGAGTGCCGCAATTCCGGGCGGAAAACCGCTTCGCACTTTTTCTGGAATTGCTAGGCTCGGCGGAAAGTGAGATAGGCGGAGCTCCGGCCTTCCCGGCGTGCCTTGGCCTCGTAGCGTGTGCTCGGCCACCCCTCGTACGGCGTCAGCCAGTCGGCTGCCTTCTCCGCCGTCCATTCGAAGGCCGCGTGATCGCGGCAATGCAACAGCGTCCAATTGACATAGGTGTCGATATCCGAGGCGAAGCAGAAAAGCCCGCCCGGCTTCAGCACGCGCGCAAAGCGGTCGAGATTGACCTTGGAGACGAAGCGGCGCTTCCAGTGTTTGCGCTTCGGCCACGGGTCCGGATAGAGCAGGTCGATCTGGTCGACGGAAGCGGCCGGCAGCCAGTCGAGAACCTGGGTGGCGTCGTCGTCATAAAGGCGGATGTTGCTGACACCGCGAGCCTCGATGTGGCCGACGAGCTTGGCCATGGAATTGACGAAGGGTTCGACGCCGATAAAGCCTGTCGAAGGCGTCTCGGCGGCGCGGTGGATCAGATGTTCGCCGCCGCCGAAGCCGATTTCCAGCCGGATGCGATCGACGCCCTGAGGAAACAACGTCTTCAGTTCCGCCGGAGCCGGGCTCGACAGATCGAGCTTCAGCGTCGGCAGCACGGTTTCCAGATGCGCCGCCTGCCGCTCGCGCAGCGGCTTGCCCTTGCGGCGGCCGAAAAAGGCCTCGGTTGCTCTGGCACGGCGCGGTTCGGTCATGTCGTTTGTCCCTTGGTCACGCTGATCCCCGATCAAGCCGACCCAAAATCAAAATGAACGAAGCGGGCGCTCCTTGCCGGAGCGCCCGCCCTGAATTTCGCAAGCGCCTGATAGCAGGCCGCTGCGCTATCTTCAATGCGCGGCGTTACACGCCACGCCAATCGCAGGATTACGCGGCTGCCCGGCCGTTGACGGCACCGCTCTGCTCGATCGCCGCCTTCAGCGGCTTCACCAGATCGAGCTTCTCCCAGGAGAAGGAACCGTCGCGGCCAGCCTTGCGGCCGAAGTGGCCGTAGGCAGACGTCTTGGCGTAGATCGGCTTGTTGAGGTCGAGGTGACGGCGAATGCCAGACGGCGACAGGTCCATCGTCTTGCGGATGGCCTGCTCGACCTGGTCTTCCGAGACCTTGCCGGTACCGTGCAGGTCGACATAGATCGACAGCGGCTGGGCAACGCCGATGGCGTAGGAGAGCTGGATCGTGCAACGATCGGCAAGACCGGCGGCTACGACGTTCTTTGCCAGGTAGCGCGCGGCATAGGCAGCCGAACGGTCGACCTTGGTCGTGTCCTTGCCCGAGAAGGCGCCGCCGCCATGGGGCGCAGCACCACCATAGGTGTCGACGATGATCTTGCGGCCGGTGAGGCCGGCGTCGCCGTCCGGGCCACCGATGACGAACTTGCCAGTCGGGTTGATGTACCAGGTGCAATCGTCGGCGATCTTCAGATCATCGAGCGCTTCGCGGATATAGGGCTCGACAACCGAGCGAACCTTGGCCGAATCCCAGGTGTCATCGAGATGCTGCGTCGACAGAACGATCGAGGTGACTTCCGCCGGCTTGCCATCGACGTAGCGCACGGTGACCTGGCTCTTGGCGTCCGGACCGAGCTTGGCGACTTCGCCTTCGCCCTTCTTGCGGGCGGCGGCGAGCAGATTGAGGATGCGGTGCGAGTAGTAGATCGGCGCCGGCATAAGTTCGGCGGTCTCGCGGCAGGCGTAGCCGAACATGATGCCCTGGTCGCCGGCACCCTCTTCGCCCTGCATGTCGGCAGCGCTGTCGACGCCCTGAGCGATGTGGGCGGACTGGAAGTGCAGAAGCACGTCGATCTTGGCCGTCTTCCAGTGGAAGCCGTCCTGCTCATAGCCGATCTCGCGGATCGCCTTGCGGGCGGCGGACTTGAACTTCGAGGGGTTGATGACGTCGTTGCCGTCCTTGTCCTTCTTCAGAAGGCTCGGCGGCAGGCGCACTTCGCCGGCGATGACGACGCGGTTGGTGGTCGCCAGGGTTTCGCAGGCGATGCGAACGCCCCACGGGTCGACACCGGTCTTGGCCGCTTCGCGGTAGACCAGATCCACGATCTCGTCGGAGATACGGTCACACACCTTGTCCGGATGACCTTCGGCTACAGATTCACTCGTGAACAGGTAGTTTGCACGCATGCGGGAAGTCCCCTCAATGAAGAAAAAGCGCTGGCATGGTGTTAGTGGTTTTGCGCCCGAAAAACAAGCGCACAACGACATAAATATATCTTTATATCACCGTCAGAGCCAATCACTTTGGCGCGCCCGGAGAAAAGCGCGCATGAAAAAAGCGGCACAAAGGCCGCTTTGTTTTCAAGTCCCGACGGGGAACGTTGGAACTATTCGCTTTCTGCTTCCGCAGCGAGAGCCTTGACCAGATCGACAAGCCGGCGGCGAACCTTCGGATCGGTGATCTTGACGAAAGCGCGGTTGAGTTGCAGCCCCTCGGAGGACGACAGGAAATCGACAACGTAGTTGGAACTGGACGCTTCTGCCATGCCGGGCTGACCGGTACCGCTATCACCCGGGGCATCTTCGAAGAAGAAGGAAACCGGAACATTCAGGATGCCCGAAATGTTCTGCAACCGGCTCGCGCCGACGCGATTCGTGCCCTTCTCATACTTCTGGATCTGCTGAAAAGTGATCCCCAGACTTTCGCCGAGCTTCTCCTGGCTCATGCCAAGCATCGTGCGGCGAAGACGAATCCGACTACCGACATGAATGTCGATCGGGTTCGGCTTCTTTTTGTTTTCGATCATATCTGCGTTCCCAAACACGCTGTTTCGTTTGATCCACCGCCCGGCATGAAGCACCGCTCACCGAGGCGACCGCCACGGTGATACGACAAAGCCGCCACAACAAGGACGATGGTGCGGACCACTATGCAATTTTAGGGGTTTTAGGTCAATTCTTCCTAATATTAAAACCAACACGCGAAAACACTGCAACCAGAAGGAGCAAGAGTGCACTCAGCCAGAAGATTCGGCTTCGCATAGCGTCGTCCAAAGGCGTAGGCATCTTTCCCGGCAGAAGTGTGTCGACCACTCCCCTATAATTGTAGGACAATCCTACCATTAAAACCCCACGTGCATCAACAATTGCTGATATACCGCTGTTGGCTGCGCGGATCAGGGGGGTTCCGGTCTCGATGGCGCGCAGTTGTGCCTGATGGAAATGCTGGCGCGGACCGGGCGTGTCGCCGAACCAGGCATCATTGGTGATGTTGAGAAGCGCATCCGTTCCGCGCGCGGCCCCGTCGATCTCGTCGGGGAAGATCGCCTCGTAGCAGACCAGCGGATAGAACTTCCTGCCGCCGGGCAAGGTCAGCAGCGAGCGGCTCTTTGCCGCCGAAAACCCGCCCGGCATGGAGGCGGCGATGGAACTCAAGCCCCAGGACGACAGCACCTCCTCGAACGGCAGATACTCGCCAAACGGGACGAGATGCACCTTGTCGGCGGCACCAATGATCTGACCGCGGCCATCGATGACATAGATCGAGTTGTAGTAGCGCGGCGGCAGGCCGGCGCCCGCGTCCTCGGCGCGTACCGCACCGGCGATGAGGATCTGATCGTCGTCGAGCACCTCGGCGATGCGCGCCAGGGCGTCCGGGTTGTCGGTGAGGATGAAGGGGATCGAGGTCTCGGGCCAGACGACGATGTCCGGGCGCTTGCCGCCGTTTTCGGGCGCGGCGGTGGTGAGCGAAAGATGCTCCTCGAAGACCGCCGCACGCTCGCGGTCGTCGAGCTTTTTCGCCTGATCGATCACCGGCTGGACGAGACGGACCGTCAACGGCGGCTCGGCCGCAGCGGGGGCTGGCTGTGCCAGGCGATAGAAGCCGAAGCCGATATGCGCCGTGAGGAGGACGAGTGCGGCCGCGAGACCAATCCGACTTCCCCTGCCGGTGGCAATGAGTGCGGGTGCCGCGAAGACGAAGACCGCCAGCACGTTGATGGTCGCAAGATTGACGACGCTTGCAGACTGCATCATCAGCGGCATCGGCATCGCCGCATAGCCGATGGCATTCCAGGGAAATCCGCTGAAGAGGAAGCTGCGCAGCCATTCGCAAAGGCCAAAGGCCAGAGCAAGCGCCGCGATCCGCCCGACACCATCGGACCAGAACAGGCGCGCGATCAGCGTCGCGAGCGCATAAAAGAGCGCCAGGAAGGCCGGGAGACCGACCACAGCGAGCGGCAACGCCCAGGCGAAGTCGTCGGCCTCCACCAGGAGCGCGTTGCCGAGCCACCAGAGACCGCCGAGGAAGTAGCCGAAGCCGAACCACCAGCCGATCGCCGCCGCCGGCCAGAGCCGCCTGACGATGCCGCCATCCGGATTTCCGGTCGCGCCGTCGAGCAGCCAGACGAGGATCGGGAAAGCGACGAAAGCAAAGGCGAAGATGCCGAAGGGCGGTTGCGCCAGAACCGCGAGAAGCCCCGCAAGGAACGCGAGCAATGCCCTCGGGAAACCGGAGAGAAGCATCACCCTGCCAGCCAGTCTTACCATGCAGCCTCCAGTCGATCCCGGCCGCTAGCCGCGGCGCCGGAGCGAAACAACAACCGAATCAATCGGCGCCAGTGTTCCAAAAAACCGGCTGCTTGTCCCCTTCAGGGGCGGATTTGGATATGGAAGGCATGTGCTCCGGCTTGGGTCGAACCGCCGGTCCTTGAGAACCGCGTTCAAGCCGGGAGACGTCAAGTGGATGGGTGAGAGGCATCTGCCCCGCGCACCCTGCCCCGCGCACATGGAAACGTGCGCGGGAGCCGAACGATTATTGCTCGTCGGCCGCTGCTTCGGAAGATGCTGCACCGTTGGCACGATTGACCATAACCGTCTCCGGAACGGTTTCACCCTCCGGCCGCAACGGGCGACGGCGAGCCGGCGGACGCTTGCGCATGATGCGAACGCGTTTCACACGACGCGGGTCGGCGTCGAGGATCTGGAACTCGAAGCCCGGAATGGCCTGAACGACCTCGCCGCGCACCGGAATGCGGCCAAGCGAGGCGAAGATCAGGCCGCCGAGCGTGTCGACGTCTTCGAGTTGCTCACGCACGTCAAAATCGGGGCCGATCGCCGCGGCGATCTCTTCCAGCTCGACGCGAGCGTCGGCGAGGAAAACATCGTCCGAGGTACGGGCGAACATCACTTCGTCATCGTCGTGCTCGTCCTCGATATCGCCAACGACCATCTCGACGATGTCTTCGAGCGAAACGAGACCGTCGGTGCCGCCGTATTCGTCGATGACGAGCGCCATCTGGATACGGGCGGCCTGCATGCGCTGCATCAGGTCCGAGGCCAGCATCGAAGGCGGCACGAACAGGAGCTGGCGGACGATGCCCGCCTCTTCCAGCGACTTGCCGAGATCGACGCGGGAGAGGTCGAAGCTCGCCTTCGGCGATCGGGGCGTCTTCTCGGTCTTTTCGCCCGTGACCGTCACGGCAGCCGGCGCCTTGCCGTTGCGGCGCCGGTTGCGGGCCTGCTTGGTGACATAGGAAAGCAGGTCGCGAATATGCACCATGCCGCGGGGATCATCGAGCCCTTCGTTATAGACCGGCATGCGCGAGCGGCCGGACTCCTCGAAGATCACCATCAGCTCGCCGATGGTGATGCTCTGGTCGACTGCTTCGATGTCGGCACGCGGGACCATGACGTCCTCGACCCTGATCTCGCGGAAACGCAGGATGTTGTTGAGCATCGCCCGTTCGCCGGGCGAGAAGGCCGTGTTGCTGTCGGCATCGGTCTGAAGCGCGTCGGCAAGATCCTCGCGCAGGCTCGATGGACTTGCGCCGCGCAACAGGCGCGCGGCCCGGCTCCAGAAGGTAGAAGTGGATTTCGTGCCCTCGTGTCGAGTGGCGGTGCTACTACTGCCCGCCTCCGCCTCTCCGGAGGCGTCTGCCTCCTCGGTCGCCAGCGCGACGGGCTGTGTTTTGTAATCGCTCATCGGTCCAAACTGTTAATCCGGGGTACGACCCCGTAGGGGTCAGATAAGCCAAGACGCGCCAAAATGCGAGTCTCCAGGCTTTCCATTCTTTCGGCTTCGTCATCTTCCATATGATCATAACCGAAAAGATGCAGGAATCCATGCACGAGAAGATGCGTCAGATGCGCATCGAAGGATTTCTCGAGTTCCACGGCTTCGCGCTCGAGCGTCTCGCGGGCGACGATGATGTCACCCAGCATCGGTCCCGGCATCGCACCCGGTTTCACCGGGAAAGCGGGGAAGGACAGCACATTGGTCGGCTTGTCCTGGTTGCGCCATTCGGCGTTGATCGCCCGCATGGAAGCGTCGTCGGTGAAGACAAGGGAAAGTTCCGGCGGCATCTGCGGCAGCGGCTGCTTCTCTTCGGCCGCGAGATAGGCTGCAGCCGCTTCGAGCACGGGCGTTGAGAAGGCAAGCAAGGCCTCTTCCTCGGGCCAATTGCCTTCTTCCACGCTGATCTGGATGTCCAATGCCGTCATGATCGCAACGACCGCCGATCAGCGGTCGCTCTGCTCGCTTTCGTCGTGAACGGCCGTGTGGGACTCGTAAGCCCTGACGATACGCGCCACCATCGGATGACGGACGACGTCGACGTCCTTGAAGCGCACCACCGAAACGCCCTCGACGCCCCTCAGGATCTGCAGGGCCTCGACCAGGCCGGACTTGACGCCGCGCGGCAGGTCGACCTGGCTCGGATCGCCGGTGACGATCATGCGGCCGTTTTCGCCGAGACGGGTCAGGAACATCTTCATCTGCATCGATGTCGTGTTCTGCGCCTCGTCGAGGATGACGGCGGCATTGGCGAGGGTACGGCCGCGCATGAAGGCGAGCGGCGCGATTTCGATGACGCCGGCGGTAATCGCCCGTTCGACCTTGTCACCCGGCATCATGTCATAGAGCGCGTCGTAGAGGGGCCGGAGATAGGGGTCGACCTTCTCCTTCATGTCGCCGGGCAGGAAGCCCAGGCGCTCGCCTGCCTCGACGGCAGGACGCGAAAGCACGATACGGTCGACGGCGCCGCGCTCCAGCAGCTGTGCTGCATGGGCAACCGCGAGATAGGTCTTGCCGGTACCAGCCGGACCGACACCGAAGACGAGCTCGGAACGCTCGAGCGCGCGGATATAGGCATCCTGCGTCGGCGTGCGGGCGACGATCGTCTTCTTGCGCGTCGAAATCTGCGCCATCGTCAATTTGGCTTTTTTCTCCATGGTCGGCAATTGTAGCTGATCGTCGGCAGCGACCGCCATCCGGATCGCGCCTTCCACATCCGACGTATCGATCGATCCGCCGCTCTGCAACCGTCCATAGAGAAAATCGAGAGCGCGCCGCGCCTGATTGGTGGCGACGACATCACCTGAGATCGCAACGGAATTACCGCGCGGGTGCGCTTCGATCCGGAGCCGCTCTTCGAGGAGCTTCAGATTCTGGTCGAACTGCCCGAAGAGTTCGCTGGCGAACCGGTTGTTCTCGAACGTGAGCACGAAGTGATTGGCGTCTGTCGCAGTTGTTTTCGACTGGCGCGATGATGAAGAGATCAGTTCGTGTCCGTTCAAGCGGTTCAGGCTCCTTGTGTTCGGTCCTTACCCGATCATCTCCGCAAACAGGCTGTTCGGCCCGGCCTTGATGATTCGCACCTTGATAATGTCACCGATTTGCGATGCTTTTGCATCAACATTCACGGGCTGCAGCCAAGGGGAACGCCCGACGAGCTGGCCCGGCATGCGTCCTGCCTTCTCCAAAAGCAGGTCGATTTCGCGGCCGACGCAGGATTCGGCGAAGGCGCGCTGCTGCGAAAACAGCAAAGCCTGCAATTTTTCCAAGCGCTTGGCCTTTACGTCCTCGGGAACCTGGTCGCCGAGCTCGGCGCCGGGCGTGCCGGGGCGTGTCGAATATTTGAATGAAAATGCCTGTGCATAACCCACGGCCTCGACCAGGCGCATGGTGTCTTCGAAGTCCTCGTCGGTCTCGCCCGGGAAGCCGACGATGAAATCGCCCGACAGTGCGAGGTCCGGCTGGACCGCGCGGATACGCTCGATCAGCGCCAGATATTCGGCCGCGGTGTGCCTCCGGTTCATCGCCTTCAGGATGCGGTCGGAGCCGGACTGCACGGGCAGGTGCAGGTAAGGCATCAGCTTGCCCATCGAGCGATGCGCTTCGATCAGGCTGTCGTCCATGTCGCGCGGGTGGCTCGTCGTGTAGCGGAGCCGCGCAAGCCCCTCGATCTCGCCGAGACGCGTGAGCAGGTCGCCAAGCCCCCATTCGCGGCCATCGGGTCCGACGCCATGCCAGGCGTTGACGTTCTGGCCGAGCAGGGTGATTTCACGGACGCCGCCATCGACCAGCTTTTCCGCTTCAAAGACGATCTGCGCAACCGGGCGGGAAACTTCCGAGCCGCGCGTATAGGGCACGACACAGAAGGTGCAGAACTTGTCGCAACCCTCCTGCACCGTCAGGAAGGCGGTGACGCCGCGGGCGCGGGTCTTCGCCCTGTCGGGCGCCGGCAGGTGTTCGAACTTGTCCTCGACGGCATAGTCCGTCTGGACGACGCGCTCGCCGCTGCGGGCACGTTTCAGTGCTTCCGGCAGGCGGTGATAGGTCGTCGGGCCGATCACCAGATCGACCGCCGGCGCGCGCCTGAGGATCTCGTCGCCTTCGGCCTGTGCGACGCAGCCGGCAACGCCGATCACCATCTCGCGGCCTTCCTTGGCCTTCGCCTTCTTCAGGTCACGCAGGCGGCCAAGCTCGGAATAGACCTTTTCCGCCGCCTTCTCACGGATATGACAGGTGTTGAGGAGCACGAAGTCGGCATCTTCCAGCACGTCGGTCGAGACATAACCATCACGCGACAAGGCATCCGACATGCGGTCGGAATCATAGACGTTCATCTGGCAGCCATAGGTCTTGACGAAGACCTTGCGGGCCGGCACGCGCTCGTCGCCCGTTACGGGCGTTGTCGACAGAAGGGCTGTATCCTGGGTCATGGCGGCTTACTTAGTGCAAAGCGGCCCGAAGTTGAAGTATTTTCGGCACGGCTGCCTTTGCCGGCAGGCGTCAGGTCCGTCCGCGCAACCGGTCCGACAGCATGCTACGGATGCGCTGTTCGACTTTGCGGCTCACTTCCTTGCGATTGGTGTGCCGATCGTAGTCGATGGCTTCACCGAAATCGACGTCAACCTCGATCGCCCCTTCGCGCAGGATGCCGAGCAGATGCGGCACCAGTTCGGTGTCGCCCGGCCATGCGGCAATCGGCCGATTGAAGCGACCCATCGGCATGCCGTGGATGCCGGTATAGGAGATCGCGACTGGCTGGACATGCACGAGCCCGGTCGGCGAATGCGGCACGGCGGAAGCAGCAGCGCCGAAGAGCGAGGTCTTGATCTCCAACAGGCGGTTGCCATCCGAGGTCGTTCCCTCCGGAAAGAGCACGACGATTTCGCCCGACGCCATGCGCTGACCGATTTCGCTCACCTGCTTGCCGGTCGAGCGCTTCTGCTCGCGCTCGACGAAGATCGACGCCTGCAATCGTGCGAGGTGGCCGAAGACCGGCCAGCTTTTCACTTCGGACTTTGCGACGAAGACGACGTCGGTGACCGAGGACAGTACCAGAATGTCCTTCCAGGAGGCGTGATTGGCGCAGATGAGCAGCGGCCGCCGCCGCTCGACCTCGCCGTGAACCCGCACCTTAATGCCGAGAAGATAACAGGCGAGCCGGTGCCAGTATCGCGGTAAGCGACGGCGGGGTTTCAGGTCGAGCCAGAGGCAGACGATCTGGATCGGCATCAGAACGACCGAAACCAGCGCCAGAAGCGCTGCGAAGATCGCAATCCGTAGCCAATTGATCATCCGGAAAGAGTTCCCGCGCGCATCCTTGAAAAGTTAGAGCGGGATGCGGGCGGAAAACCGCATACACTTTTCCTCATCCCACGCTAATCCGCGCTTGGGACTAGCGAAGATCAAGCCTCATGACAAGCGCGGCAGTCCGCTGGCCGGCCTTGTCCTGGTAATAGGCGCGGCGTTCGCCGACCTTGTTGAAGCCGAGCTTACGGTAAAGCCCCATCGCCGCTTGATTGGTCTCGTCCACTTCGAGGAACAGCGCTTCGGAACCCTTGACCAGGGCCTCGCGCATCGCCGCCTGCATCAGCCGCCAGCCGAGACCGGAGCGCGCATAACGCGGCTCGACGCCGATCGTCAGGATTTCGGCCTCGCCGGCGACGGCGCGCGACAGGACGAAACCGCCAAAGGCCGGACGGAACGAGCCGTTCGTCTGGCGGGCGACAAAACCGAATACCGTGTCCTGCACCAGCAGCGCGTGAATTTCGCCGTCGGTCCAGGGGCTTGCAAAACGCTGGCGGTGCAGCGCTGCCGCCGCAAGAAGGTCGGCTTCCTCCAGCGGAAAAATGTCGAACTCGGTACGGCGAGTGAAGTAATCGGTGAAGCTCATCTCGGTCTACGCTCGGGCAATCGCGAAGCCCACCTGCGGCTTGGCGTCGGGGCCTCGGAGATATAGCGGTCGCGGCTTGGCCGAGGCTGGATCAGCAGCGGCGCCGAGCGCGGCGACAAAGGCAACATCGATGAGTTCGGAGGGTTTGGCAGGGGCGTTCGGGGCAACGAGAGCCGCGCCGGAGCCGCCGATGACGCCATCAAAGCCGGAGAAGCGTTCGCGCGCCACCTCGACAGCGAGCGCTTCGGGCTCACTTATGGCATCACCGGTCGCGCCGAAAGCCTGGACATAGACTTCGTCCCGCTTGGCATCTATGGCCACGAGGATGTCCCTGCCGGGCGCTGCAGCACGTATGCCTTCAGCCAGGACTGCGAGCGTCGAGACGCCGACCGCAGACTTGCCGAGCGCCAGCGCCAGGCCACGAGCGGCCGCCACGCCGACGCGAATGCCGGTGAACGAGCCCGGACCGACGGTGACCGCGATGCGGTCGATATCGGCAAGCGATCGGCCAGCCGCGGCCAGCGCCTCGTCAACGAATTCCATCAGCCGCTCGGCATGACCTTTGCCGAGATCGGCGCCCGAGCGCCCGAGCACGACAGCCGCTTCGCCGTCGTAGACGGCAACGGAGCAGCCGGAGCCGGACGTGTCGATCGCAAGTACAATCATTTCAACGCTGGATCTTTCAGACGCCACAAGCCGCAAGGCCGACCAGGCTTTGCGGCAAAATCGATACTACTCGGTCAGGTCAGGATGCGGGCGGAAAACCGCGCACATTTTTCTTCATCCCGCCCTTTTTCGCGAGACGCCGGACGGCGTCCGGTGTCAGACGGCCTCGACGGCTTGCACCTCGGGAACGAAATGGCGCAGCAGGTTCTGCACGCCATGCTTCAGCGTCGCCGTGGACGACGGGCAGCCCGAGCAGGCACCCTTCATGTTGAGGAAAACGGTGCCGTCCTTGAAGCCTCGGAAGGTGATGTCGCCACCGTCCTGTGCAACGGCCGGGCGCACGCGGGTTTCCAGAAGCTCCTTGATCGTGGCAACGATCGTCTCGTCACCTTCGTCGAAGAACTCGTCTTCCTGATCCGACTGCTCGGCGCGGCCGCTGCCAGCCATGATCGCCTGGCCCGACATGAAATGCTCCATGATCGAACCGAGGATCGCTGGCTTCAGGTGCTGCCACTCCTGGCTTTCCTTGCTGACGGTGATGAAATCGTAGCCGAAATAGACGCCGGTGACGCCCGGAATCGAAAACAGCCGTGCCGCCAGCGGCGAGCCGGCGCGGGCTTCTTCCTCGTCGCGGAATTCGGCGGTGCCGTTTTCCATAACAACCTTGCCCGGCAAAAACTTCAGCGTTGCCGGATTCGGCGTGGCTTCGGTCTGAATGAACATGTCTGTCTCCGTTTCGCCGGGAGCGACAGTCGCCCAGCTCTTTAGAATTATTCAAAAGAATATAGGGGCATGGCCCTCTGGTCGCAAGAGTACATAAAGCGGGATGAGGAAAAGTGTGAGCGGTTTTCCGCCCGCATCCCGCTTGACCCATGAAAAGCGACGCAGGTCAGCTGAGCGCGTCGATCTCCTCGTCCGTCAGGGCATCGGGGATGACCGTGACGGGGATCGGGAAGGCGGCTGCCTTGCCCGCGATCGACGACACCAGCGGGCCTGGGCCCTCTTTTGCCGATCCGGCGGCGAGCACCAGAATGGCGATGTCGCGGTCCTCCTCGATCGCCGCATGAATCTGCTCCGTGGCAGTTCCCTCGCGGATGACGATCTCCGGCTCGATACCGATCCGTTCGCGGACCGACTGGGCCACCTTGGCGAGCGTCGCCTCGGCTTCCTCGCGCGCTTCCGCACGCATGATTTCCTCGACCCCCAGCCATTGCTGGAAGTCGCCATCGGCGATCACATAGAGCAGGACGAGACCGCCATTGGAGTTCTTGGCGCGCATGCCCGCATAGTGCACGGCGCGCCCGCATTCCGGGGTATCGTCTATCACCGCCATGAATTTGCGGCGGTGACCTTCAAGTCGAGAGAGTCGGGTCGAGACCATAGGGTGAACAATACATCCCGGGTTGGCCGCCGCAAGGTCTGATTTTCGCGTTTCGGAGCGGGACACGGAAAAGTGCCCGTGGCCTTCCGCTCTTGGTCCGCTCCGACTCCTGAACCGAAGTGAATCCGGGTCCGAGGACCCGGATTCAGTCAACTACTGCAGAAAACCGATGATCTCGCGCACTTCGCTCATCGTCTTTTCCGCCCGCGCCCGCGCTCGCTCGCCGCCATCGCGGAGAATGGCGTCAATGTGAGCGGTGTCGCCCATCAGGCGGCGCATTTCGGCGGTGATCGGCGACAGGACCTCGACCGCGAGGTCGACGAGCGCCGGCTTGAAGACCGAGAACTGCTGCCCGCCAAACTCGGCCAGCACCTGCTCCTTGGTCTTGTCCGACAGCGCCGCATAGATGCCGACGAGGTTTTCCGCTTCCGGACGACCCTTGAGCCCTTCGACCTCGCTTGGTAGCGCATCCGGATCGGTCTTGGCCTTGCGGATCTTCTTCGAGATCGTCTCGGCGTCGTCCATCAGGTTGACGCGCGAAAGGTCGGACGGGTCGGATTTCGACATCTTCTTCGTGCCATCACGCAGCGACATGACGCGCGGCGTCGCGCCGCCGATCAGCGGCTCGACCGGCGGGAAATAGGCGTGGATCGGCTCTTCGCCGACAACCATATCGACACCGTAGCCGGCGCTGCGGATATGCTCCATGAAGTCGATATTGAACTTCTGGGCAATGTCGCGCGTCAGCTCCAGGTGCTGCTTCTGGTCGTCACCGACAGGAACGTGGGTGGCACGATAGACGAGAATGTCGGCCGCCATCAGGCTCGGATAGGCTAGCAGACCGAGCGAGGCGTTCTCGCGGTCCTTGCCGGCCTTGTCCTTGAACTGCGTCATGCGGCTCATCCAGCCGATGCGGGCGACGCAATTGAAGATCCAGGCGAGTTCGGCATGCTGGGGCACGGCCGACTGATTGAAGACGATATGTTTCTTCGGATCGATGCCCGAAGCGATGAAGGCGGCGGCGATCGAGCGGATCTGCCCCTTCAGGTCCTCGTGCACGAGCTGGGCCGTGATCGAATGCAGGTCGACGACGCAGTAGATGCAGTCGTTGTTTTCCTGCAGTGCCACGAACTTGCGGATCGCACCGAGATAATTGCCGAGATGGAGATTGCCCGTCGGCTGTACGCCGGAGAATACGAGCGGCTTGAATTCGTTCATGTCGTCCTCAATAGGCTGGTGGAGGGCCCCAGGGCTTTGTCGCCCATGTAGCTAACGGCATGGCTTATGCACGGGTGGCGGTAGGCAATCAAGAGGTCGCCGCAGCCTCGTCTATTCCGCCGGTTGCAGCAGATCCCAATGGTTGCCGAACGGATCGCTGAAGACCGCCACCGTGCCATAGGGCTCGTGGCGCGGCGCTTCCAGAAAGGCGACGCCGTCGGCCAGCATCGCCGCATGGTCGCGCGCGAAATCGTCGGTGAAGAGGAAGAAGCCGACACGGCCGCCGGTCTGGTTGCCGATCGCCGCCTCCTGGCGTTCGCCGTCGGCCTTGGCAAGCAGCAGCGAAGTCTCAACCGCGCCCTTGGGGCGAACGACGACCCAGCGCTTGCTGTCGTCGAGCCTCGTGTCTTCCACGAGGTCGAAGCCGAGCTTGCCGCAATAGAAGGCGATGCCGGCATCGTAGTCCGGCACGACCAGGGCAATGCGTGCGATCGTCTGGCGCATCAGTCGCTCGCCTCCGGTGCTGCAGCGGGTTCTGCCGGTGCTTTGGCCTTGCGCTTGATGCTCCGGCGGATCATGCCGAGGCTGGCGCCGCCGAGACCGAAGGCGAGCGCGAAGTAGATCACCATCGCCACCGAGACCAGACCGAGCAGGGTTACTGCCCGTGTCACGAGCGGCGCGGCGGAAGAGAGCTCGAAGGCGAACCAGTCGATCGCGAAATACAGCGCCGCAGCCATGCCCGCCGCCGCGATGGCGAGGCGCGGAATGCGGGTCAGCAACGGGATGTCCCTGCCCCAATGGCCGCGCCAGACGAGTGTTGCGAAGAGCAGGACGGCGTTCACCCAGCCGGCGACGATCTCGGCTGTAGCGATGCCGCTTGCGCCGAGCCGCGGAAACAGGGTCAGCGCCAGCGAGACGTTCACGACGACGGAGATGGCGGCGAAGATCATCGGCGTGCGCGTATCCTCGCGCGCGAAGAAGCCGGGAATGAAGGCCTTGATCAAGACGAAAGCCGGCAGGCCGAGACCGTAAATTGCCAGGATGTGACCGACGATGACGGTCGATTCCGGCGAGAACTTGCCGCGCTCGAAGAGCAGCCGGACGATCGGCTCGGACATCACGAGCAACGCAGCTGCCGCCGGCAGCGTCAGGAACAACGTGAACTCGACCGAGCGGTTCTGCAGGTTCGACGCTTCGTTGACATTGCCGGAACGCAGCGCCCGGGCAAGTTCCGGCAGCAGCACGGTTGCCACCGCGATGCCGACGACGCCAAGCGGAAGCTGGTAGATCCGGTCCGCATAGACCAGCGACGAGACCGCGCCTTCGCTCGCCGAGGCGATATTGGTATTGATCAAGAGGTTGATCTGGGTGATGCCGCCGGTGATCGCCGCCGGCAGGGCTAGCACCAGCAGGCGCCTGACACTGGCGGTCATCTTCGGCCGGCGGAGGCCGATCTTGATGCCGGCGTCGCGCACGGCGATCCAGACGATCGCAAGCTGCACCAGACCGGCCGCCATGACCCCCCAGGACAGCGCATAGCCGACGGCCACCGGATCTTGGCCCTCATACCAGGCGTAGGCCAGCACCGCGATCAGGATGACATTGAGGAACACCGGCGCAATCGCTGCCGCAAAGAAGCGATGCAGCGAGTTCAGCATGCCGCCCATCATCGCCGCCAGCGACATGCAGGCGAGATAGGGGAACATGATGCCTGCAAAGACGATGGTGTTGCCGAGCTTTTCCGGATCGTCGGCAAAACCGGGGGCGATCAGCTTGCTGACGATGAAGGGCATCGTCAGTTCCATCGCGATCGTCAGGAACAGAAGCACGGTGAAGAGAACGCCGAAGACTTCCTCGGAAAAGCGCCGCGCGCCCTCCATGCCGTTCGCCTCGATCTCCTTGGCAAAGAGCGGCACGAAGGCGGAGTTGAAGGCCCCTTCGGCAAACAGCCGGCGGAAGGTGTTCGGCAGGCGGAAGGCCGTGTTGAAGGCATCGGCGACCGGGCCGGTGCCGAGGGCGGCCGCCATGAAGGTTTCGCGGATGAAGCCGAACAGGCGGCTTCCAAGCGTCGCGCCGCCGACGGTTGCAAATTTCTTGACCAGACTCATGTTTCGGCTTTTGTCGTTCTTTGAGCGGAGGAGACACCCGGTGGCGGCGCGATGATGCCGGAGGGCATGCGGTCGCGGGCTTCGTCACCCTCACCGGCCATGACGGCCTTGAGGCGGGCGGCAATGTTCATCTGACGGTTCTCGCTCGTCACCTTCTGACCGACGAGGTCGGTGACATAGAAGGTGTCGATCACCTTCTCACCGAAGGTGGTGATGTGCGCCGAGGCGATATCGAGCGAGAGATCGGAAAGCACTGCGGTGATCTCGGACAAGAGGCCCGGACGGTCGAGGCCCTCGACCTCGATCACCGTAAACTTGTTCGACAATGTGTTGCTGATCGTCACCTCGGGCGTCACGGTAAACGCCTTGGTGCGCTTCTTCACCTTCGTCCGGCTGGCAATCACTTCGGGCAGGCGTTTGCGGCCGGCAAGTACGTCCTCGATCAGCTTGCCGATGCTGCCCGCTCGCCGCATCTCATCCCCGTCGACGGCGAACTCGCGGTTCACCAGGATCGTGTCCAGTGCCCGTCCGTCAGAGGTCGTGAAGATCTGGGCATCGACGATGTTGGCGCCGGCGGCAGCGCAGGCGCCGGCGATCACGGTCAGGAGACGCGGATGGTCGGGCGAAAGCACGGTGATTTCGGTGATCGCATGGAACTGGTGCGTGCGCACCATCGTCGCCAGCGCCTTGTCGGCGGCGTCCGCTTCGCGGATGAAGCGTGCATGGCGCACCTGATCTTCGAGCGCGACGGTCAGCAGATAGGGCTGATAATGCAGGCGCACATAGTCGTCGCGCTCCTTCTCGGACCAGTCCGTCAACGCCTCGCCGAGCATCATCGCGGCATGCGCGGCGCGCTCCTTGCGCGACAGTTCCGAGAAGCCGCCCGACAGCAACAGTTCGGTCTCGTAATAGAGCGTGCGCAACAGTTGCCCCTTCCAGCCGTTCCAGACGCCTGGACCGACGGCGCGGATATCGCAAACGGTCAGAACCAAGAGCATCTTCAGCCGGTCGAGCGACTGCACCCGCTCGGCGAAGTCGACGATCGTCTTGCGGTCGTTGAGGTCGCGCGTCTGGGCGACCATCGACATCAACAGATGCTCCTCGATCAGCCAGGCGACGAGTTCGGTCTGCTTTGGCGACAGCCCGAAGCGCGGGCAGAGCTTGCGCGCCACCTTTGCGCCGGCGGTCGAGTGATTCTCGGGCCTGCCCTTGGCGATGTCGTGCAGCAGCACGGCGACGTAGAGCGCCTCGCGCTCCTCGATCCCCGGCATCAGCTGGGCGACCAGCGGATGCGCCTCCTCCTCGATGCCGCCTTCGATGCGCGAGAGCACGTCGACGGTGCGCAGCAGGTGCTCGTCGACCGTATAGTGATGATACATGTTGAACTGCATCATCGAGACGATCTTGCCGAAATCCGGAATAAAGCGGCCGAGCACGCCCGCTTCGTTCATGCGCCTGAGGATGAGTTCCGGCTTGCGGCGCGAGGTGAGGATCGACAGGAAGAGGCGGTTCGCCTCCTCGTTTTCGCGCAGCGCCGGCTTGATCAAACTCAGCGACCGCGTCACCTGGCGCAGTGCCGCCGGATGGAACTCAAGCCCGTTGATGTCGGCGATGTGGAAGAAGCGCAGCAGGTTGACCGGATCGCGCTTGAAGACGTCGGGGCTCGCGAGCGCGATGCGGCCGCCGTCGTCGACAAAATCGAGCGTGCCGGGGATCTTGCGACTGCGATGGGTGAAGCGGCCGATGATGCCGGAGATGCCGGGGGCATCCTTGGCCTGCTGGTCTTCGAGTGCGGCGCAGAAAATGCGGGTCAGGTCGCCGACGTCCTTCGCCACCAGGAAGAAGTGCTTCATGAAGCGCTCGACGGCGGAAAGGCCCGGATGGTCGTGGTAGCCCAGCGCTTCGGCGATCTCCCGTTGGATGTCGAAGGAGAGCCGCTCTTCCGCCTTGCCGGTCAGGAAATGCATATGGCAGCGCACAGCCCAGAGGAAATCCTCGGCCTTCTGGAAAAGCTGGTACTCCTGCCGCGACAATACCCCGACCTTCACGAGGTCGGCGGTGTCCTTGAGGCGGTAGAAATATTTGGCGATCCAGAACAGCGTGTGCAGGTCGCGAAGACCGCCCTTACCTTCCTTGACGTTCGGCTCGACGAGATAGCGCGTATCACCGGCCTTGCGGTGGCGCTCATCACGCTCGGCAAGCTTGGCGGCGATAAAATCCGGGCCTGTGTTGCGCACGATTTCATGATCGAAGCGCGTTTCGAGCTCGGCGCTCAGCGTCTCGGAGCCGCAGATGTAACGCGTCTCGAGAATGGCCGTGCGAATGGTCATGTCGGCGCGCGACAGGCGGATGCATTCGTCAATGGTGCGGGTGGCGTGGCCGACCTTGAAGCCCAGATCCCAGAGGATATAGAGCATGAACTCGATCGCCGGTTCCGCCCACACGGCCTTCTTGACCGGCAGCAGGAACAGAAGGTCGATGTCCGAGCCCGGCGCCAGCGTGCCGCGGCCATAACCGCCGACCGCAGCCACCGCGATGCGCGAGGCCGGCGGCGCATTGGCAGCGTCGAAGATCTCGTTCAGCACGAAATCATGCAGTACGGTGATCAGCTGATCCTGCAGCCAGGAAATGCGCTCGGCGCACAGAATGCCGGCTCCGTCGGCATAAAACAGTTCGCGCGCCTTGGCCCGGCCGGCGACGTTTGCCTGCTTGAAGGCGGCCAGCAGCGCCTGGCGCATCGGCTCGCGCTGCTCGGCATGGGCCGAGGCGATGAAGTCGCATTTTGCCCGGAGCGCTGCGACATCGAGGATTTCGGGAAAGAAAGTTTCGTGTCTGCCCATGTAGTGCCGAGGGGCGTCCTGTCCGACTGGTTGCGTGGTTCGCTCGCGATCGAGCGCTCCTGCATGATCCTTACGACCGAGGCCGAACAAAGACCACACAGCATTTCAATCGCCGCGCCGGCAAAGGCGCGCGGCGCTGTATAGCCTTTTTACGGAAGGCTGCACAGGAAAAAGGCGCGCGCCGCTTTAGCCAGCGGTTGGCGGGATGCGGGCGGAAAACCGCACACACTTTTCCTCATCCCGCCTTGGCGACGCTCAGTTCCTTCTTCAGCGCATAGAGCGCGTCGAGCGCTTCGCGCGGCGTCATGTCGTCTGGGTTCAGCGTCTTCAACGCCTCCTCGACCTTGGACGGACCTGCGGCCTTCACCTCTTCGCGGCGGATCGCCACCTGGAAGAGCGGCAGATCGTCGATCAGCTGGCTCGCCGGGTTCTTGCGGTCGGCATCCTCGAGCTTGGCGAGCACGTCCTTGGCACGCGCCACCACCGAGGCCGGCAGGCCGGCAAGGCGGGCGACCTGGATGCCATAGGACCGGTCGGCAGCGCCCGGGCCTACCTCGTGCAGGAAGATCACGTCGCCGTGCCATTCCTTGACGCGCATCGTCGCGTTCGAGAGACGGCCGAGCTTTTCCGAAAGCACCGTCAGCTCATGGAAGTGGGTGGCAAACAGGCCGCGGCAGCGGTTTGCCTCATGCAGGTGCTCGACCGCCGCCCAGGCGATCGACAGGCCGTCGAAGGTGGCGGTGCCACGACCGATCTCGTCGAGGATCACCAGCGAGCGGTCGGTCGCCTGGTTGAGGATTGCCGCCGTCTCGACCATCTCGACCATGAAGGTCGAGCGGCCGCGCGCCAGATCGTCGGAGGCGCCGACGCGGGAGAAGAGCCGGTCGACGATGCCGATATGGGCGCTTGCGGCGGGAACGAAAGTGCCCATCTGCGCCATGATCGCGATCAGCGCATTCTGGCGCAGGAAGGTCGATTTACCGCCCATGTTGGGACCGGTGAGCAGCCAGATCGCACCGCCTTCTTCGCCCTCAGGAGGTGAGAGATCGCAGCCATTGGCGACGAAGGCATTGCTTGCCTGGCGCTTCAGCGCCTGCTCGACGACAGGATGGCGGCCGCCGTCGATCGCGAACTTGCGCGAGCGGTCGACGTTAGGCCGTGCATAGGCCTGCTCCTCAGCAAGCACGGCAAGGCCGACGGAGACGTCCACGGTCGCCAGCGCCAATGCCGCCGCCTTGAGCGTCTCGGCAGCCGCAACGACCTCGGCCGTCATCGCCTCGAAGGCTTCAAGCTCGATCGACAGGGCGCGGTCGGCGGCGTTGGCGATCTTGCTTTCAAGTTCCGCCAGCTCCGTCGTGGTGAAGCGCATGGCATTGGCCATGGTCTGGCGATGGATGAAGCGGGCGCGGCCGGCATCCGTATCGGTCATCGAGCCGGCATTGCCGGCGGTCACCTCGATGAAATAACCAAGCACGTTGTTGTGCTTGATCTTCAGCGACTTGATGCCGGTTTCTTCGGAATATTGCAGCTGCAGCCCGGCGATCACCCGCCGCGACTGGTCGCGCAGCGCCCGGACTTCGTCGAGCTCGGCATTGGCACCTGAGCGCAGGAAGCCGCCGTCGCGCTTCAGCAGTGGCAGTTCCTCGCCAAGGGTGGCGTCGAGCAGGCCGAGCAGACCCGCAGGCAGCGCATCGATCGCGGCGCGTGCTTCCTTCAGCTCATCCGATAGCGTGCCGGCCGCCATCCGGCGCGAAATCGACGCCGACGCATGCAAGCCGGCCTGGATGGCGCCGAGATCACGGGGACCGCCGCGGCCGAGCGCCAGTCGCGACAGGGCGCGCGGCATATCCGGCGCACGGCGCAGCGCGTCGCGCAGGTCGCCTGCGAAGGAAGGCTGATCCGCAAGGATCTCGATCGAGTCGAGGCGCTGGTTGATACGGTCCGGATCGGTCAGCGGCGACATCAGCCGCTCGGCGAGAAGCCGGGCGCCGCCGCTCGTCACCGTGCGGTCGAGCGCCTTCAGCAGCGTGCCCTCGCGCGCGCCGGAGAGTGTCTTGACCAGTTCAAGGTTGGCGCGGGTCGCCGGATCGATGAACAGCGTCGAGGCGGCACTTTCGCGCTCGGGGGTGCCGAGCGCCGGACGTTCGGCAAGCTGGGTCTTCTCGACATAGGAGATCGCAGCCGAAGCGGCGGCCAATTCGGCGCGCGAGAATGTGCCGAAGCCGTCGAGCGTCTTGACGCCGAAATAGCGGCTAATGCGGCCCTCGGCCGTCGCGCTGTCGAACAGCACCGCCGGCTGCGGCACGGCCACGCGGCCGAGCACGTCGAAGACGGGCCTCAATTCCGGATCGTGAAACACCGTATCGGCAAGGATCAGTTCGCGCGGCTCGATGCGCAGGATATCGGCGAGCAGCCGGCTTTCGGCGGTCTCGGCCAGCCGGAAGATGCCGGTGGAGATATCGATCCAGGCAAGCGCGTAAGCGGGTTCGGACCCGCTCTTGATGCGCGCCAGCGCCATCAGGTAGTTGGTCTCCGACGGCGACAGCAGCTTCTCTTCGGTGATCGTGCCCGGTGTCACCAGGCGCACGACGTCGCGGCGCACCACCGACTTGCCGCCGCGCTTCTTGGCCTCCGCCGGGTCTTCGACCTGCTCGCAGACGGCGACGCGGAAGCCGAGGCCGATCAGCTTCTGCAGATAATCGTCGGCGGCATGCACCGGTACGCCGCACATCGGGATTTCCTGTCCCATGTGCTGGCCGCGCTTCGTCAGCGTGATGCCGAGCGCGCGCGACGCTTCGACCGCGTCCTGGAAGAACAGCTCGTAGAAGTCGCCCATGCGGTAGAACAGCAGCGAATCCGGGTTGTTCGCCTTGATCTCGATGAACTGTTCCATCATCGGCGTGGCCGTGGAACGGCTTTCCTCGCTCGCCAGTTCGGCTGCGGACAACACCTCCCCGGCGCGGTTCGATTGGTCTGTCACGAAATTCATGATTGTTCCGAAAAAAGAGATGGCACACTATCCCCAAGCAATTGTAGACGACAACCATAAAGAGGCGCGCCGCAAGGCTCGCCCACAGGAGGATAGAGGAAACATGCCGGCCACCGACAAGACCGATCGCACAATGACGAGCGTCACCGCGCAAGAAGCGCTCGATTTTCACTCGCAGGGTCGTCCCGGAAAGCTGGAGATTTCCCCCACCAAGGCCATGGCGACCCAGCGCGACCTGTCGCTTGCCTATTCGCCGGGTGTCGCGGTGCCGGTGAAGGCGATCGCCGAGGACCCCAGCACCGCCTATGACTACACGACGCGCGGCAACATGGTCGCCGTCATCTCGAACGGCACCGCCATCCTCGGCCTCGGCAACCTCGGGGCGCTTGCCTCCAAGCCGGTCATGGAAGGCAAGGCGGTGCTGTTCAAGCGCTTCGCCGACGTCGATTCCATCGACCTCGAAGTCGATACCGAGAACGTCGACGAGTTCATCAACTGCGTGCGCTTCCTGGGGCCGTCCTTCGGTGGCATCAACCTCGAAGACATCAAGGCCCCGGACTGTTTCATCATCGAGCAGAAGCTGCGCGAGGTCATGGACATCCCGGTGTTCCACGACGACCAGCACGGCACCGCGATCATTGCCGCTGCCGGCCTGATCAATGCGCTGGCTTTGACCGGCCGCGACTTCAAGACGACGAAGCTCGTCTGCAACGGCGCGGGTGCTGCTGCCATCGCCTGCATCGAGCTCATCAAGTCGATGGGCTTCAATTCGGAAAACATCATCCTTTGCGACACCAAGGGCGTGATCTTCGAGGGTCGCACCGAAGGCATG
Organism: Ensifer sp. Root278; assembly: GCF_001429285.1. Classification (GTDB taxonomy): domain Bacteria; phylum Pseudomonadota; class Alphaproteobacteria; order Rhizobiales; family Rhizobiaceae; genus Ensifer. The sequence continues at coordinate 345,029 of NZ_LMJJ01000001.1, read as the reverse complement.
AACCAGTGGAAGTCGGCGCACGCGGTCAAGACCGACCGCCGCACCCTCGCAGAAGCGCTCGAGGGCGCAGACGTGGTCTTCGGCCTTTCGGCCAAGGGTGCGCTTTCGGAAGACATGGTCCGCTCGATGGCACCGCGGCCGATCATCTTCGCCATGGCCAACCCGGATCCGGAAATCACGCCGGAGGAAGTCGCCCGCATCCGTGACGACGCGATCGTCGCGACCGGCCGTTCGGACTATCCGAACCAGGTCAACAACGTGCTTGGTTTCCCCTATATCTTCCGCGGCGCGCTCGACGTGCGCGCCTCGACGATCAACGACGCGATGAAGATCGCGGCGGCTGAAGCGCTGGCAAGCCTTGCCAAGGAAGATGTGCCTGATGATGTTGCGGCCGCCTACCAGGGCAACCGTCCACGCTTCGGCGCGCAATACATCATCCCGGTCCCCTTCGATCCGCGGCTGATCTCGTCGATCCCGATGGCGGTCGCCAAGGCTGCGATGGAAAGCGGCGTCGCGCAGAAGCCGATCACCGATCTCGAAGCCTATGGCCGTCAGCTTTCCGCCCGCCGCGACCCGATCGCCTCGACGCTGCAGCGTATCTACGAACGCGTCCGGCGCCAGCCGAAGCGCATTGTCTTTGCCGAAGGCGAAGAGGTGCAGGTCATGCGCTCGGCGATCGCCTATGCCAACCAGCAGCTCGGCACCGCCATCCTGCTCGGCCGCGAGGAGCGCATGCGCGAGACGGCGGAGCGCGAGGGCATCGACCTAGACCGCCCCGGCATCCAGATCGTCAATGCACGCCTTTCCAAGCGCGTCGGCGCCTATACGGACTATCTCTATGCCCGCCTGCAGCGGAAGGGCTTCCTCTTCCGCGACGCCCAGCGCCTGATCAACAACGACCGCAACCACTTCGCCGCCTGCATGGTGGCACTCGGTGACGCCGACGGGATGGTGACGGGCCTCACCCGCAACTATTCGACCGCCCTCGAGGACGTGCGCCGCTGCATCGATCCGAAGCCGGGCCATCGCGTCATCGGCGTCTCGATCGCGCTCTGCCGCGGCCGCACCGTGCTCGTCGCCGACACGGCAGTGCACGACATGCCCTCTTCGGAGGAGCTTGCCGATATCGCCGAGGAGGCAGCCGGCCTCGCCAAACGGCTCGGTTACGTGCCGCGCGTGGCGATGCTCGCCTATTCCACCTTCGGCCACCCCTCGGGCGAACGCTCCGAGCGGGTGCGCGAGGCGGTCAACATCCTCGACAAGCGCCGCGTCGACTTCGAATATGACGGGGAAATGGCGGCGGACGTGGCGCTCAACGCCCGCGTCATGGAGCAATATCCGTTCTGCCGCCTCTCCGGCACCGCCAACGTGCTCGTCATGCCGGCGTTCCACTCGGCGTCGATCTCGACCAAGATGCTGCAGGAACTCGGCGGCTCGACGGTGATTGGTCCCCTGCTCGTCGGCTTCGACAAGTCGATCCAGATCGTCTCGATGTCGGCCAAGGATTCCGACATCGTCAACATGGCGGCGATTGCCGCCTACAACGCCGGCATGTGACACCGACGGATGTACTATTTTGGCGCAGGCCTGGCACTCAAAGTCGCCAGGTCTGCCGAAATAGTAACAAATCGCTACAAGTTATAAAAAGAAGAGCCCGCATCCCCTGGAGAGAAGAAGCGAGCTCATAATCAGGCAACCGAACTACGTTTCAGGTAATGAAAGACGGAGGATTTGGGATTTCATGCCGGCCAACCTCCGGAAATGATCGGCCATTCCTCCGTTATTTTCTCTATTCTCTCGTGATGAAATTAGAGAATAACTTGACAATACAAGTCTCTCTTTCAGTCTCGAAAGTCAAACTCGTCATTAAGACTTGGTTAATCCAGTCGCGCGCCCGTCAGGAGACGGAGGTCGCGAACCGCCCTGCGTCTGCGCCGTAATAATTGAGATAACGGCCGGAGATATTGCTGATCGGCAGCACGATCAAAACATCCGTCGTGCGGAATGCATGATCGACCACCGCGCCGTCGCCGACCATTGCGCCCAGACGCATATAGCCCTTGATCAGCGGCGGCAGGGCGCCGAGCGCCTTTTTCGCATTGATCGCCTCGGCCGGCATCAAATCCATGGTCCGATGCAGTTCCGGACGTGCGCTCACGGCCCATTCGTCACGGGCGCGGATGTTGTGATGCAGGAAGGAAAGCGCCAGCGCATGCTCGGCCGGCACCACGCCGGGGAACGAACCGCAGCCGAACATGGCGTCCATGCCGTATTTGAGGGCGTAGGCCCAGTTTCCCTGCCAAAGCAGTTCCACCGTCCGCTTGGTACGGTAGTCCGGCAACACGCAGGAACGGCCAAGCTCCATGAAGCGCTTGGTCGGATGGCGAGCGAGAAGCTGGTCGATGGCAAATTCGGAAGCCGAGTAGAAACCGCCCGAGCGCTCGGCCACGTCCTGGCGGAGCAAGCGATAGGTGCCGACGATCTGATCCTCGGCATCGCCCTCGATCGAGGTATCGAGAACCAGAAGGTGATCGCAGATCGCGTCCCAGCTGTCGATGTCGCGCTTGCGGCGGTCGGCTTCGGCGCCAACCTGCGCATTCATCTCTTCGACGAAAACCTTGTAGCGTACGGCCTGGGCGGCATCGATCTCCGATGCCGTCCGTGCCAGGCGCGTCTCGAGATTGGCGATCCTGCCAAGAACGTCAGTCGTCGGGGCGGCAGCCTTCTTGCCGATGCAAGCCTGAGAAGTGTCAACCACGTTCGCTGAATCCAGTAGCTCGATGGCCATCCGCGTCATCCCGAATCAATTCTATCTGCCGGGCTTAGACCACGTTTCTGCAACAACATAGTGACATGAAAGCGGCATACAACCCCCACGCCCCGATGGTTACGGTTACCACTGCCGAAGTTACCGTTCGCGCAGCAGGCGGGCGATCTCCGATGTCAGCAGTTGCGGATCGGCGGGCTTCGACAACACGAAGTCGGCGCCGGCGCCCATCAGCCTTTCGCGCATGTCGGCACGAACATCCGACGTCAGGACGATGACGGGCAGCCGGGGCGCGGATCGCGCGGCCTCATCGGCGCGCAGGTGCTGCAGCAGCGAAAGGCCGTCGCCACCCGGCATGTTGAGATCGGTCACCAGCAGCTCCGGAAGCGAGCGCTGGCCGGGCGCATGCAGGGCCTCAGCAACGGCGCCGAAGTCGCTGACAAGGCGGACCGAATACCCCGAGCGCTGGAGCACGGTGCGAACGATCAGCGCGTTGACCGGATCGTCTTCGGCCAGCAGGATCCCATTCGCCCTGTTGTAAACAGGCGTGGTCGCAGGCTCCTCTCGCAGAACGGGCCGGTTGTCGTTGATCGCGTCGCGTTTCTCGATACCCTTCAGGCGACCGAGCAGCACCTCGACCAGGGACTTTTCGCGCAGCGGCCGGATCAGCCATGCCTCGTAGCCGTCCATCTGGTTGACGGGGTGGCTGTTGCGCTCCTCCGGATTGATCAGATAGGTGCGCCGCACCTCCAGCCGTGCAACGGACGGCTGCAGGGAAAGAAGCTGCTTGTATTGCTGGGCATGGCGGTGGTCGACGATCACGTCCGTCAGCGGCGCGCCGCCGGCGAGCACGTCCGCAAGGACATGCTGGGCCGCGGCAAGCGTGGTGGCACGATGGCACCGCCCGCCGAGTGTCGCGATCGTCGCGGCGAGCGCCGCCGAGGCCGGACCATCGGGCGCCATCACCAGGACATGCGAGCCCGCAAGGCACGACCGGCGCTCCGGTGCGACCGCCTCGATCTCGGCAAATGGCAGACGAATTTCGAAACGGCTGCCGCGTCCCGGCGCGCTTGCGGCCGTAAGGCTGCCACCGCAGGCCTGCATGATCCTGCGGGAGATGGCGAGGCCAAGGCCGGTGCCCTTCGCCCGCTGTTCGTCGTTTCCGGCCTGCTCGAACTCCTCGAAAATGCGCTTCAGGTCGTCAGGCGACATGCCCGGACCGGTGTCGTCGATCCGGATCCGCACGCATTCGTCGACCGTATCGGCGCCGACAAAGACGCCGCCGACCTCGGTGAACTTCACCGCATTGCCGATCACGTTGAAGAGCACCTGGCGCAGGCGCGCCGCATCGAAGGCCATCTCAGCGGGCACATCGACGGCGACCGTGGCACCGATCTCGATGCCTTTCTCATGCGCCCGGTTGGAGAGCATTTCCACCACGCTCTCGATGACGCCACGCGGATCCTGTCGGGTCGGGCGAAACTGGAAGCGACCGGCCGACAGCGACGAGAAATCGATCAGGTCCTCGACGAGCTGGACCAGCGCATGGCCGGACTGCTGCATGCCGGCGAGGTAGTTCTTCTGCTCGCTCGACAGCCGGGTCTGGCCGAGTAGGTGGCTCACGCCGAGGATGCCGGAAAGCGGCGTACGGATCTCATGGCTGACTGTGGCGAGAAGCCTCGACTTCGCCTTGCTCGCCTCCTCTGCCCGCCGGCGCGCCGCTTCGCGCTCACGCGCCGCCGCGGCCTCCTCGGTGACGTCGCGCGCGATGCTGTGGCGCATGAGCCTGCCACTTGCCGGATCGCGGGCGATCACGTCGTGCCAGTCGTAAAGGCGCACGCCGTCCGATGCGGCAATCCGGACCAGATAGTGATTGGGCGCAGCCTTTGGCTCGAAGCTCAGGCCAAGCGCCGCGCAATCGAGGCCGTGGACATCGGAGTGGCCGCAGACCTGATGGAAGACCGCGTTGGCATGAACGATCTTTCCGTCCATGCCGCGCATGATCGCGAGGTCACCCAGCGCATCGTGAATGGTCGAGAGCAACGCCGACGTCTCGGAGCGATGCCAATCGCGATCCCGGTCCGCTTCGTCGCCTGCCTGCCTGCCATCGAACGACCGTATGGCTTCGACGACGAGCAGGAACACGCCGACAGAGCCTGCCGCCGCAATCGCTGCGGAAAACAGGTAAAAGCCGGCGCTCATGCCGATGACGAGAATGAGACCGGAGGCGACAAGGCCGAGCAATGCCAGCGACGCCTGATTGACCGCATGGCGCTTGCCCTTGACGGGTGCTTCCTGCTCGTGAGCCGGAGGCGATACCTCGACAGGGAGCGGAGCCACCGGCGGCGCGTCACCCGTCCGGCTTCCTGTCCGGAAGCCGGATTCGATCCGCTCCAGCAATCGTGACGGTTCGCTCATGCAATCCGGCTAACACGACAAGCGTTCCGAATGGCTTCAATGCACCGGTAAAATCTTAACGATCGGCCTTTTTCGCGTGCAGCAGTTCGTCAAGGATGATGGCTCCGGCGCCGATGGTGATGAAGGTATCGGCCAGATTGAAGACGGCGAAGGACCATGTTTCGGTATAGAAAAGGATGTAGTCGATCACGTAGCCGAAGATCAGCCGGTCGACGAGGTTGCCGAGTGCGCCGGCGATGATCAGCGCGTAGCCGAAATGCGCAAAGAACCGGTCCTTCGGCGTGCGCTTCCAGAGCCAGAGCACGAAAGCGACGACGGCAAGCCGCATGCCGACGATGAACCAGCCTTCCATGCCCGACAGCATCGAGAAGGCGACGCCATAGTTGTAGGTACGGTAAAGCGCCAGCATCGGCACGACGTGGACCGCCTGATTAAAGGGCAGGTAGATCTCGACCAGATACTTGATCAACTGATCGGCGATGAGCGCGAGAAGGATGAAGACCGCGATCGGCAGCGGCCGCGAAAACAGAACCTGCCTCTCGCTCATGCGCGGGCGTCCAGCGTCAGCAGATGACGGCGCGCCTCGAACAGCATGATGCCGGTAGCGATCGCAAGGTTGAGTGAATCGGCGCGTCCGGCCTGCGGGATGCGTGCGAGCGCACCTGCCTCACGGGCAAGCTCCTCCGGCAGACCCGCCTGTTCGTTGCCCATAAGGATCACCACGGGCTTCGACTTGTAATCGATGGTGCGGTAATCGACGGCGCCGGCGAGATGGGTGGCAACCACCTTCACGCCGGCGGATTTCTGCCAGCGGATGAAGTCGTCCACGCTGGCGCGTGCCACCGGCATCGCGAAGACCGAGCCCATGGTGGCGCGCACGGTTTCAAGCGAAAACGGGTCGGTGGTCTCGCCGACGAGAATGATGCCGGAGGCACCGGCGGCATCGGCCGTGCGGATGATCGTGCCGAGGTTGCCGGGATCGCGCACCCGGTCCAGCGCCACATAGGTTTCTCCCAGTTGCGGCTTCAGATCCTTTAGCGCCTGGTAGCGCTGCTCGAAGATACCGACGACCATCTGAGGATTGTCGCGCCGGGTGATCGTCGTCAGCACCTTCTCGCTGACCTCGAGCACCAGACCACCCTTGGCGAAGGTCTTCGCCGCCACCTGCTCCACATGCGGCTTGCCCTTGGCCGCCTTGGCATAGATCAGCGTCTTGATCTTCCAGCCGAGATCGAGCGCGTCGATCACCAGCTTCAGGCCTTCGGCCATGAAGGACCGCGTCTCGTCGCGATGCTTCTTCTGTGCCAGCGCGCGGATATCCTTGATGATCGGGTTGGTGAGGCTCGTGACCTCCTTTACCTGACCCACACGACCGGCGCCGTGTTCGCTTCTGTCGTTCGTCATTGCGGTACCCAGCGGCTGAAGAGAGAGGTCGAAAGCGCCCTGCCCGGCTCGCGTCCGTCAAGCCCGCCCTCGCGGATGATGAGCTCGCCCGATTCCACCCGGCCGCCGCGGCCGCGCATCGTCTCGCGCATCAGTTCATGGATCGAATAGAAGCTCGCCCGGATGGAATAGGCGGTCAGCACCAGGCCGCGCGCCTCCGGCGAGAGGATCTCGCGGCAGATGTCGAGCATCGCCGCCAGGTGATCAAAAAGCTGCCAGACCTCGCCATTCGGACCACGGCCGAACTTCGGCGGGTCGGTCAGAATGATGTCGTAGCGGCTGCCGCGGCGCTCTTCGCGCTGGATGAACTTCATTGCGTCGTCGCAGATCCAGCGGATCGGCAGCTTGTCGGCCCGCGCCAGCAGCTGGTTCTCGCGTGCCCAGCCGATCGCCTTCTTCGAGGCGTCGACATGGGTGACCTCGGCGCCGGCCTTGGCGGCGATCAGCGAGGCGACCCCGGTATAGCCGAACAGGTTCAGAACCTTGAGCGGTCGCCCTGCAGCTTCCACCTGGTCCTTGACCCAGCTCCAGTGCGCGAGCTGTTCGGGGAAGACGCCGACATGGCGGAACGAGGTGAAGCGGCCGTGGAAATCGGTTCCGAGAAGCTGCATCGGCCAGGTTTCGCCGAGCACGGCGCCCGGAAAGCGCCAGCGGCCCATGCCGTCCTCGTCGGTGTCGCCGGTGAAAATCGCGTCGGCCTTTTCCCAGACGCCGTCCGCCAGGCTGCGCGGCCAGAGCGCCTGCGCCTCGGGACGCACGATGCGATAGGGACCGTATTGTTCGAGCTTCTCGCCGGCGCCGCTGTCGATCAGATGGTAGCCGGAAGCGCCCACGGTCTCGAGAATGAGCGGCACGCGCTCGGCCGGCTTTTCGCCGGTTCGCCGAGCAATCGCCCGTACAGGTGCTTCCTGCACGGCTGCCTGTTTGGCGGGCCTGTCGCGTGTCTCCGCGGCCTGCGCTGCCACCGGGCGCGCCGGCCGTTCCTTGAAGCCGCCGCCCTTCGGCGGTACCGGACGCTTCTGATCGTGGCGACCGCCGCCACGCGCCTCGGCGCCGCGGCCTTTGGCCATCGTCACGGAGGCATTCTTCGACCGCCGGTCCTTTTCCTTCACGCTGAGATCCCTGGGCTTGTTAGTGCATGTGCCGCCTGCCCGCTGCAGTATCGAGTGCGCGCGGGCGGACGCCATGAGGTTTGTCGCCGCAGCCTTCAGCCGCAGCATCTATTGAAGCTGCAAATAGCATCGCTGATGCACTTGGCAAAGTCGTTTCCGTTTTGCGAAGATCGGCGCGGGAGAACCCGCTGCAAATTTCCTCGGGTCGGAAACGGCGTGAGGACAAAATTCTGCAGCAGACCTAAAGTGTTACAACGACTTTGGCGCGTCGATGCCGATGCGCGGCACTGCAATGGGAGGAAAGCGCATGGACATGACCGGCGAAGAACGGATTTCGGCTGGGCGCGACGCCGTGTGGCGCGGCCTCAACGATCCGGAAATCCTCAAACGGTGCATCCCCGGCTGTCAGTCGCTGGAGATGACTTCGCCGACCGAACTTGCAGCGGTTGTGAAGATCAAGATCGGACCGGTCTCTGCCTCCTTCACCGGCAATGTCGTGCTCTCCAATCTCAATCCGCCAGAGGGCTACACGATCTCGGGCGAAGGAAAGGGCGGGATCGCCGGTTTTGCCAAGGGGGGCGCCGACGTCACGTTGACGGAGGATGGCGCAGACACAGTGCTGCGTTACGACGTCAAGGCAGAGATCGGCGGCAAGCTCGCCCAACTCGGCTCGCGCCTCATCGATTCGACCGCAAAGAAGTTGGCCCAGCAGTTCTTTACCGACTTCGGCGCCGCCGTCAGCGGTACCGCGGAAGCGGCGAGCTGACGGCTCGCCACTCCGCAGCGTCAAGTCAAACGTTCAGTTCTGAGGGGCAGCCAACGTCGCCTGAGTGGCGAGCTTTTCTGCCTGGCTGCGATGCTTCTCGGCTTCGCGATGCCACTTCACCGCCTCATTCGCCTCGGTGCGTGCACGGCGACGGTACGTGCCCTGGCTGAACCAGGTCGCTGCTGCGCCGAGGATCATGCCGACGATGACGGCAAGGAACAGGAAGACGAAGAAGGGCGCGCTGACCGAAAGCACGCTGTCTTCCGGGCGGAAAGGGTTCAGTGCCAGCGTCACGCTCTGGCGATTGGCGACGCTGAGAACGATCAGGATCACGCCAACCGGAATGAGAACAACGATATTGATCAGTTTCTTGAACATTCAAGCGCTCCAGCTTGCGAGCGGCCGCGTGGTTTCCGTTGGCCACGCGGGACGACGGGCGTCCATTGCGCCAGGCCGCTGAGACCGAGAAAGACGATCAGTCTTCGTCGTCACCATTCATGCCGGGATTAAGGCGCTCGCGCAATTCCTTGCCGGTTTTGAAGAACGGCACCCACTTTTCCTCGACGAAGACGGAATCGCCGGTGCGCGGGTTGCGCCCGGAACGCGACGGCCGGTTCTTGACGGAGAAGGCACCGAAGCCGCGCAGTTCGACCCGGTTGCCTGACGCGAGCGCGTCCGTGATCTCATCGAGAACCGCATTGACGATGTTTTCGACATCGCGGTGATAGAGATGCGGATTGCGAGCTGCAACAATCTGCACCAGTTCTGACTTGATCACTGTCGCCCCCTCAAATTCTTGTTTGTTTTGCTTTTTCGGTCTGCATTGTGATTGCTGCAAGAATATCGACGACGCTTGCAAAAACGCCGCCAACTCCTCACGGCTCAGGCTGGGTATATGTCGCCTTCCTCATTGGCCATCAACCTGCCAAACGGAAACAAGACCGTCAAGAAACAACTTGTCGCCCGCAATTTTTTCGAGGCCGCTCATTGCCGGAAAAGCGTCATATCCCAACATCTTGATCCAGTTGCCGACCAGCGCGCCGAGGCCAAAAGGCAGGGTCTTGCGCGGTGCTTCCCAATCGACGATCGGCAGGTCCTTCGATACCTTTTTCTCCGTCAGAAAGGCGCGAATTTCGTCCTCGCCGCCAAGCGTGTCGACGAGCTTCGCCTTCAGCGCCTGGCGGCCGGTGAAAATGCGGCCGTCGGCGAGCAGCAGCGCCTCGGGGCGCTGAAGCTTGCGGCGCTCGGCAACCAGGTCGACAAACCAGGCATAGCTGTCATCGATCATCGACTGGATCATCGCCTTCGCCTCGTCGCTCGCCGGATGGAAGGGCGACGGCTCCGCCTTCAGCGGCCGCGACTTGATCGATTCCAGCGACACGCCGAGCTTGTCCATCAGGTCCTTGATCTGCGGATACTGGAAGATGACACCGATGGAGCCGGTGATCGAGCTTTCGCCCGCGACGATCGTGTCGCCTGCGAGCGCAATCATGTAACCCGCAGAAGCGGCGAGCGTGCGCACATCGGAGACAACGGGCTTCTTGGCGGCAACCTTGCGGATCGCCTTGTAGATCACTTCGCCGCCATAGGTGGTGCCGCCCGGGGACGAAATGGTGACGACCAGTGCTTTGACGCTGTCGTTGTCGGCGATCTTCTGGAGGCGATCGAGAAGCTCCCGGTCGTCCTGGATCAGACCACTAATGGTGACGCGAGCCACGTGCTGACGAGTGCGGCCGACATCGTCCGCAGCGCCCGACCAGACAAAGATCGCGAGCGCTGCCACAAGAAGCAGCCCCGCCACCACAAAGCGCCAGAAACTGAGTTTCCGGCGCAGGCTGCGGCGATCGGCGATGGCGAGTTCGTCCATGTGGGTTTCTCCCGAATTGTTGGCGCAGCTTCTGTCAGTTTCCGCGGGAACGTGCTATCTGCGCGCGCAGAGGCATATTCCATAAACGCGCTTGGCCACGGTTGAAAGCCGCGGCTGGCGTTTTCGTGCTTCACCCGAGTTTTTTTGCAGCGCCATTGTGCAGCAGCAAAAAATATCCATATTTGCGACGACTTACACCATTGTATGTATATGATCCCTTGATGGGTTCAGCGATAAAAGCAGTAGAACCGACAGGCCCTTTCATGTTGAACCACGCGCCAGCCCCGGGCATTTTTGCCGATACGGGTGAGAGCTCCGCCGACGCCTATGCGCTCGCCGCGAGACACTCCGTGCGCGTCCGCCGGCTGAAAGTCATCCTGCCCGTGGTCGCCGGCGTCATCGCGGTGATCTTTGCCGCCGTTTCCTTCGTCCGGGCCTTCATGCCCGTCGATCTGCAACTCGAAACGGCGACGATCGAGGACGGCAAGATCGTGATGCAGAATCCGGCCATCTCCGGCCGCAACAAGCAGGGGATCAGCTATTCGATGAAGGCCCAGCGAGCGCTCCAGGACATCGCCAATCCTGACATCATCACGCTGCAGACGATCCATGCGGAAATGCCGATGAAGGATTCGATGGTCGCGACGGTGGACGCCACCAACGGCATCTACGACCGCGGCGCCAATACGCTCGATATGAACGCCCCGTTCACCATTTCCGTCAATAATGGCATCAACGCCGACTTCCAGTCGGCCTATCTGGACATCAATGCCGGCGAGATGGAAACGAAACAGCCCGTTGCGATCAGCATGAAGGGCGGTTCGATCATTGCGCAGACGCTGCGAATGACGGATAAGGGACGTATTGTAATATTTGAGGGCATGGTGAGGGTGAACGTCGAGCCCACCGCCATCCGCAAGAACGCGAAATAGGACCCGGTGCACTCCATGTCGGTCACAACCGCCTCTTTTTTCAAGATTTCCGCCAGCCTGGCGATTGCCGGTGTCGGCGCTTTGATCATTGCCTCCGGCGCTTCGGCGCAGGCCACATCCAGCAAGATGAAGGGCCTTGAACTCTCCAACGACAAGCCGATCCAGATCGAGAGCGACAAGCTCGAAATCAAGGATCCGGAGAGCAAGGCGATCTTCACCGGCAACGTCAAGGTCGTGCAGGGCACGACGACGCTGCAGGCCGGCAACATGGTGGTGTACTACAAGTCCGGCGGCGGCTCGGTTTCGAGCGGCGACGCCGACATCGACCGCATCGAGGTCAGCCAGAAGGTTTTCCTGAGCTCGGGCACGCAGCAGGCAACGGCAGACACCGGTTCCTTCGACATGACGAAACAGGTCTTCGTGCTGAAGGGCGAAAAGGTGGTGTTGTCGGAAGGCAAAAACGTCTTCGTCGGCTGCCAGCTCAACGTCCAAATGGAAACCGGGGAGGCTCAGCTCGAAGCCTGCGGCGGCCGCGTGCAGATCCAGCTCGACCCGAAGTCCCGCAAGCAGAACTGACGTAGATCGCTCGTGCACTTTCCCTTCCTTCACAAGCGCAAACGGGTCCGCAAGCCGTCGGCGACAGCTGCGGTTGTTTCCGGACACGCGGTCGACAAGGCGCGTTACGACGGCACGCTGATCGCGCGCGGCCTGACGAAGGCCTATCGCGAGCGCCGCGTCGTCAACGGCGTTTCACTGGTGGTGCGGCGCGGCGAAGCCGTGGGCCTGCTCGGACCGAACGGCGCCGGCAAAACCACCTGCTTCTATATGATCACCGGCCTCGTACCGGTCGACGAAGGCTCGATCGAGATCAATGGCAACGACGTCACGACCATGCCGATGTACCGGCGTGCCCGTCTTGGCGTCGGTTACCTGCCGCAGGAAGCATCGATCTTTCGCGGGCTGACGGTCGAGGAAAACATCCGCGCCGTGCTCGAGGTCCATGACAAGAACCTGGAGCGGCGCGAGAGCAAGCTCAACGACCTGCTCGGCGAGTTCAACATCACGCACCTGCGCAAGTCCCCCGCGATTGCGCTTTCGGGCGGCGAGCGGCGGCGTCTCGAAATCGCCCGTGCGCTTGCGACAGATCCGACCTTCATGTTGCTCGACGAGCCCTTTGCCGGTGTCGATCCGATCTCGGTCGCCGATATCCAGGCGCTTGTCCGTCACCTGACCTCGCGCGGCATCGGCGTGCTGATCACCGACCACAACGTCCGCGAGACGCTCGGCCTCATCGACCGCGCCTATATCATCCATGCCGGCGAAGTGCTGACTCATGGTCGCGCCAACGATATCGTCACCAATCCTGACGTGCGCCGGCTCTATCTCGGCGACAATTTCAGCCTTTGAGACCGCTTCGCGGGCGATTCCGCCCGCGACCACGCTTGACCAAACCTTCTCGATAAGCAATTTTTGGGCCAATTGATAAGGGCCACCCCGGCGACCGGAGAAACACCGCGGCCCAGGAGATTTCTCGGGAGTTTCGCGTCAGCATGGCACTGTCCGCCAGCCTTCATCTGCGCCAGTCCCAGTCCCTGGTGATGACGCCACAGCTGATGCAGTCGATCCAGCTGCTGCAGATGACGCATCTCGAACTCAATCAGTTCATCGCCCAGGAAGTCGAAAAGAACCCGCTGCTCGAATTTCAGGCGAATGACGATCTGCCAGGCACGCCGGAGCGCGGCGAGAGCACAGCCGGGGACGAGCCTGCCGGCGACGACTTCGGCGCGCAGGACGATCTCTACGACAGCGCGACATCGCCGACCAGCGAGCGGCTTGGCGAGCAACTCGACGCCGACTTCGCCAATGTCTTTCAGGACGACACGACACCGCAGCGCGCCGATGCCCCGGAACTGCTCGGCCAGTGGAAATCGATGCCCGGCAGCAGTGAAGGCGAAGACTATGACCTCGACGACTTCGTTGCCGGCCGCAAGAGCCTGCGCGAGACGCTCACGGAGCAATTGCCATTTGCGCTGCCCGCCCCCTCGGATCGGCTGATCGCGCAGCACCTTATCGATCAGCTCGACGACGCCGGCTATCTCCAGGCGGACCTTGGCGAAGTCGCCGAACGGCTGGGCGCCGCGCATACGGATGTCGTGCGGGTATTGCTGACGCTGCAGCAGTTCGATCCGCCCGGTGTCTTCGCGCGTTCGCTTGGCGAATGTCTTGCAATCCAGTTGCGCGCCCGCGACCGCCTCGATCCGGCGATGGAGGCACTGCTCGCCAATCTCGAACTGCTGGCGCGGCGCGATTTCGCGACGCTCAAGAAGATCTGCGGCGTCGATGAAGAGGACCTGATCGACATGCTGGCGGAAATCCGCAAGCTCGATCCGAAGCCCGGAACCAGTTTCGAGACCAGCGTCAGCGAGGCGATCGTGCCCGACATCGTCGTGCGGGCCGCGCCCGACGGCTCCTGGATGATCGAACTCAATCCGGACGCGCTGCCGCGCGTGCTGGTCAACCAGGACTATTTCGCCAAGGTCTCGCGCGGGACGCAGAAAAACAGTGCCGACCAAGCCTTCCTCAACGAATGCCTGCAGAACGCCAACTGGCTGACACGCAGCCTCGACCAGCGCGCCCGAACGATCATGAAGGTCGCCACGGAGATCGTTCGCCAGCAGGACGCGTTCCTGGCCAACGGCATCGGTCACCTACGGCCGCTGAACCTCAAGACCGTCGCTGACGCGATCAAGATGCATGAATCGACCGTCAGCCGCGTCACCTCGAACAAATACATGCTGACGCCGCGCGGGCTGTTCGAACTCAAATATTTCTTCACCGTCTCGATCGGCTCGGCCGAGGGCGGCGACAGCCATTCGGCGGAAGCCGTGCGCCACCGGATCCGCGCGATGATCCAGGAGGAAAGCGCCGAAGCGGTGCTTTCCGACGACGATATCGTCGATGTCCTCAAGAAGGCTGGTATCGACCTTGCCCGTCGCACTGTCGCCAAATATCGCGAAGCGATGAGCATCCCCTCCTCCGTACAGCGGCGACGGGAAAAGCGGGCGCTGGCCAAAGCCGCCGGTTTCTGAGCACCGGAAGTTAAGCCGCATTAACTTTTTTGCGACCTTCGATTGACTCTCTCCGACACAGGCGATATGAGCCCGCCGCAATTGCCGGGGACAAGCTCGCCCCGGAAGCGGACCGGTACGACCGGTAGCTGCGACAGAGGCGCGCCCGCAAGCCTGAAAGGCTTGGATGACGGGACCGCTTGGAATAGACTGGCTGCGCAAATCACGAACGAGAGAGGAAACTCCATGAGTGTGCGTGTATCCGGTAAACAGATGGAAATCGGCGATTCGTTTCGAGCTCGCATCGGCGAGCAGATCGAGCAGGCCGTTACCAAATATTTCGACGGAGGATATTCAAGCCAGGTCACTGTGGAAAAATCCGGGCCGCGCTTCAGCGCCGACTGCAAGCTTCATCTCGATACGGGCGTGGTTATGCAGGCGAACGGTCAGGCGAACGACCCACAGGCTGCGTTTGACGCGGCGTCGGATCGCATCGAAAAGCGTCTGCGCCGCTACAAGCGGAAGCTGAAGGATCACCATAACGGCAACGGTACGAATGCTGCCGAAGTGGCTTACACGGTGATGGATTCGGTGCCGTTCGAGGACGATGAGGTCCCCGAGGATTATGCACCGACGATCGTCGCCGAAAGCACGAAACAATTGAGGACGATGTCTGTCGCCAGCGCCGTGATGGCACTCGACATGACCGATGAACCCGTCCTGATGTTCCGTAGCCCCGGCAAGGACGATCTGAATATCGTCTACAGACGCAACGATGGAAATATTGGCTGGATTGACGCTGCCAATATCAAAGCATGAGCGGATAGGGGAGTGCCGGCACGCCGGCACTCCCCGCGCCCAGAATCAGCGGGCAGGCCGGAAAATGTGACTTTTCTGTGCATGGAACCCGCCATGACAAAGATGGTTAGAGCCATTGCGACGCATTTATGATGATGTTGTCCGGCTCTAACCGGCGAACGAGGACAAAAGAATGGCATTGGCAGGTCTACTGCATCAAAATGCGATCATCCCGGCCATGAGGGCCAACTCGAAAAAGCAGCTCCTCCAGGAATTGGCGGCAAAAGCATCAAAGATCACCGGGCTTCCCGAGCGTGAAATCTTCGACGTGATCCTGCAGCGGGAGCGTCTTGGCTCCACCGGTGTCGGCAATGGCATCGCCATCCCGCACGGCAAGCTCAACAATCTTCCCTCGATCATCGGCATCTTCGCGCGACTGGAAACATCTGTCGATTTCGAAGCGCTCGACGACCAGCCCGTCGACCTCGTCTTCCTGCTGCTCGCCCCGGAAGGTGCCGGCGCCGATCACCTCAAGGCCCTGTCGCGCATTGCCCGCGTCCTGCGTGATCAGGACATGGTCGCCAAGATCCGCTCGAGCGATTCCGCCAGCGCGATCTACACGCTGCTCGACGACGACGCGACCTCGCACGCCGCCTGAAAATAGCAACGGCGCGCGTCCGCCGGACGCGCAGTGCCTGCGTCAGTAAAGCTGACGACCGTTCAAATGATCTATGAAAATCCGGAACAAAGCGCCCTGGCTCGAAATGCCGAGCCGGCGATAGATGTTCTTGCGATGGATCCGGACCGTTCCCTCGGCAATGTTCATCACCTTGCCGATCGAAAGGTTGCTGTGTCCCCGAAGGATCAGCCGCACGATGTTGCGCTGCTGCTTCGTCAGCCGGTCTGAACAAAGGCTGTCGAACGCCGCTTCCATTACATTGTCGCCCTCTTCGGAGGGCGGCGGCGCAAAGCTCCGGCCGTGCTGGCGCCAGTTCGAGCGGACCGCCTCGCGCACGATCGGCTCATAGACGCGCAGTCGCTCGAGTTCGGCCTCGCTGAAAGGCTGGCCGCCGCGGCCGCGCATCAGCGAGTAGGTCGCCTGCAGGCCACCGTCGAGCGGAATGACGAAGCCGACCTCCTCCACCAGCACACCCGATTCCATCGATACGCAGGGGTGAACCTCGGCGGACGACGAGAAGTCGGACTGGAAGAATCGGTCCGGCGCGAGTTCTCGCATGCGCCAGAGGCCGGCCGGCTGGCCGGCAGAGCAGGCGACGTAGAAGGGATCGAGCAGATAGGCGCCGCCGAGATAGGCGGAAAGCGCGCTCGCCGATACCTTTGCCGTGTAGCCGTCGTGCAGCACGATCGGCCTGGCATCGTACGGATAGGCAAAGGCGACGGAGAGGTCGAAACTGGTGAACGACCGCAGCATCCGGTCGAGCGCCTGGCCGAAATCCTGCGTGCCGATCAGACCGATCATCGCCGAAATATCAGCGGACTCCCTTGCCAGCATTCCGGTTTCATCCCCCCGCTCCTCGTATCCCCCATGGGATATCGACAGCCCCTGCTTCGTCAACAATAATTCCCCCCGGGAGAGCAACAGGTCGTCGCGAAACGGGTCGCCCTTGGCGAACACTGCGGCGAACGCCGATGAGGAGGGCGCAATGGCAGGCAGGCTTTCAGGCAAGGTGGCGCTGATCAGCGGTGGCGCGGGAGGCTGCGGCCTGGCGGCGTCGGAGCTTTTCGCGCGCGAAGGCGCCAAGGTCGGTATCGTCGACCTGCCGCGCAGCAAGGGCGAAGAGGTCGCGGCATCGATCCGCGCCAATGGCGGCGAGGCGATTTTTGCCCCTGCCGACGTCTCGGTATCCGCAGAAGTGACATC
Organism: Ensifer sp. Root278; assembly: GCF_001429285.1. GTDB lineage: Bacteria > Pseudomonadota > Alphaproteobacteria > Rhizobiales > Rhizobiaceae > Ensifer. Next base: position 327,976 of record NZ_LMJJ01000001.1, on the reverse strand, counting down.
GGCCGTCAAGGCGGTGGAGGCGGCGTTCGGCGCCATCACGGTGCTCTTCAATCACGCCGGCATTCTTGCCGTCGGCCCCTTCCTCGAGGTCGAGGAAGACGAATGGGACCGACTGATGGCGGTCAATGTGCGCAGCATGTTTCTGATGACCAAGGCTGTTTTGCCCGGCATGCTTTCCGCCGGCGGCGGCAGCATCGTCTGCACCTCGTCGATCTCGGCCGTGGCGGCAACGCCGATGGAGGTGCTCTACGACACGACCAAGGGCGCCTGCCACATGTTCGCCCGCGCCATCGCCGTCGAGTTCCGCGACCGCGGCATCCGCTGCAATGCCGTCTGCCCGGGCTTTATCGCCACCGATCATGGCAAGCGCGAGCTCGTCGGCCTCAGCAAATACGGGGTCGACGTTTCGGAGGCGGCCATCGCCGTGCAGCAGGGCCGCATGTGCGACCCGAAAGAGGTGGCGAACGCGGCGCTGTTTCTTTCGAGCGATGAGGCGAGCTTCATCAACGGCACGCATCTGTTCGTCGACAATTGCTTCACCGCGGTTTGAGGGAGGGGAAAATGCTTCAGGCAGGTGGCCACTGGCGCAACTGGGTCGGAAACCAATCATGCATCGTGCGTCATCGCGGCGCGCCGGAGAGCGAGGCAGCTCTTGCCGAAATGGTGCGCGAGGCGACGTCGCAAGGGCTGAACGTGCGCTGCGCCGGCTCCGGCCATTCCTTCACGCCGGTGGCGCTGACCAGCGGGCTGCAGCTGACGCTCTCCAACATGCAGGGTGTCGTCGGCATCGACTACGCGCGCAAGCGCGTCGCGGTGAAGGCGGGTACCACCATCAATCAGCTCGGCAAGGTGCTGAAATCCAACGGCCTGTCGCTGATCAATCAGGGCGACATCGACAGCCAGGCGTTGGCTGGCGCGCTGACGACCGGGACGCATGGGACCGGCGCCAAGCTCGGCAACATGGCCTCGCAGATCGTCGGCATGCGCCTGGTGCAGCCGGATGGGAGCATTCTCGTTGTCGACGAGACGACACCGGATCTGCTCGAGGCGGCGCGGGTATCGGTCGGCATGCTTGGTGTGATCTCGGAGATCACGCTGCAGGCGATGGACAGCTACAATCTGCATGAAAGGCTCTGGCGCTGCACCTTCGACGAAATGATCGAACAGCACGACGAACTGGCCGCCAAACACCGCCACTTCGGCTTTTTCTGGTGCCCAGTGCCCGAGAGCCGGCATTGCTATTGCCTGCCGGACACCGCATCGGTCTCGACCACAGACAGCACCTCCGACGTCTGCGAGATGAAGGTGATCGACATCACCGAGGAAGCACCGACGGAGCGCCGCTTCGAGAAGATCGCATATTCCTCCGAGATCTATCCGATCGAATACGTGCCGAATTTCCACGAACTCGAATATGCGGTGCCCGTCGCCCACGGCAAGGATGCGGTGAAGGCGGTGCGCAAGCTGATGCTGGAAAAGCACCCGACCTGCATCTATCCGATCGAGTACCGTTTCACCGCCGGAGACACCGGCTGGATCAGCCCCTTCTTCGAGCAGGACTCGATCACGCTCTCGGTCTCGGGCGAGCCGGGAACCGATTATTGGGACTACCTGAGGGATGTCGATACGATCCTGCGGCAGTACGGCTCACGGCCGCATTGGGGCAAGCTGCATTTCCTCGGCGCCGAGGATGTGACGGCGCTCTATCCCCGTGCAGGCGATTTCCGGGCGCTGAGGGCCAAGGTCGATCCGGAGGGCCGCTTCCTCAACGATCACCTGCACCAGCTTTTCGGATAGCGTTTGCGGCTGACGCCGCTCAAAACAAAAACGCCGCGCGAACTTCGCGCGGCGTTTCTTTAAACTCTGATCAGTTGGATCAGGCAGTCGGTGCGTCACCGTTTTCGCCGGCCACGACCTTCGGTCCGCCCTTGGAGACGCCGACCATGGCCGGACGCAGAACACGGTCACCGATCACGTAGCCGGCTTGAACGACCTGCAACACCGTGTTGTTGGGCACGTCCGCATTGGGAATCTCGAACATTGCCTGATGGAAGTTCGGGTCGAACTTCTGGCCTTCCGGCTCAAGCTTCTTGACGCCGTGGCGCTCAAGCGCTGAAAGCATCGAGCGCTCGGTCATTTCCACGCCCTCGATCAGGGCGGTGAGGCCAGCCTCGCCTGCTTCCCTGGCCTCTGCCGGAATGGCATCGAGGGCGCGGCGCAGGTTATCCGAAACGGCGAGCATGTCGCGGGCGAAGCCGGCGACGGAATAGGACTTCGCATCCTTCACGTCGCGTTCGGTGCGGCGGCGCAGGTTGTCCATCTCGGCGGCAAGTCGAAGGTACTTGTCACGCAGCTCGGCGCTCTCCGCCCTGGCGAGCTCCAACGGATCGGGCTCGGCAACCGGCGCAGCTTCAGCGGCGTCGGCCGCATCGGGCGCGGCATCGAATACCTCGTCGGTGGCCTCGGGTCCGTGCTTGTTCGTATCGTCGGTCATGACGTTCTCCGCAGTGTCGTCTCTATCGTCCTTCGCATTTCCACGCCGCAAGCGCGAGCCTGCGTGTCAGCAAAAATGCCCTGTGACTGGATTTGAAGCCGATATCGAGGTTTGGGGCCGAAAAATCAAGGGTTCAATCGCGCTCCTACAGCGCCGCGCGACTGATCAGACGCGCAAAGGTTGCTGTAACACTTTGATTTGCTGCATGTCTTTGTCCTTGATCGAGGTCGATTTAAGGAGACATGCAGCGACTAAAAGCCCGCCTTTAGCGGGAAAGCCGCGACATCAGCTGCGCGGTATAATCGACCATCGGCACGATGCGGGAGTAGTTGAGCCGCGTCGGTCCGATGACGCCGACCGCGCCGACAATGCGATCCTCGCCATCGCGATAGGGCGCGACGATCAGCGAGGAGCCGGAGAGCGAGAAGAGCTTGTTTTCCGAGCCGATGAAGATCCGGACGCCCGGACCGCTCTCGGCAAGATCGAGCAGCTCGATCAGGCTGTCCTTCTTTTCGAGGTCGTCGAAGAGCATGCGCAGCCGATCGATATCCTCGGCCCCCTCCAGCCCTTCGAGCAGGTTGGCACGGCCGCGCACGATCAACCGCGCCGGCTTCTCGTCGCCTTCATTGCCCGACCAGATGGCGAGACCGCGCTCGACGAGGTCTTGCGACAGCGCGTCGAGTTCGCCGCGCACCGTCTGCTTCACCGTTTCAAGCTGGGTGCGCACCTCTCCGATCGTCTGGCCGGCAAGATGGGCGTTAAGGAAATTCGCGGCTTCGGTGAGCTGCGAGCTGGTGACCCCGGCGGGTAGTTCGATGATGCGGTTTTCCACCTGGTCGTGCTCGCCGACGAGAACGGCCAGCGCCTTGGTCGGCGCCAGGCGAATGAACTCGACATGCTTCAGTACGGGATCGGCCTTGGCGGTGATGACGAGGCCGGCCCCGCGTGACATGCCTGACAGCATCTGGCTGGCTTCGGTCAGCAGCGCATCGACCGGCTGCATATGATCATCGCGCCGCACCTGACGGTCGATCGACGCCCGGTCCTCGACCGAGAGATTGCCGACCTGCATGAAGGCATCGACGAAGAAGCGCAGCCCCGTCTGGGTGGGCAGACGGCCAGCGCTGACATGCGGCGAGTAGATGAGACCGAGATCTTCGAGATCGCTCATCACATTGCGAACGGAAGCGGGAGAGAGCGACATCGGCAGGAGCCGCGACAGATTGCGCGAGCCGAGCGGCTCGCCGCTCGTCAGATAGGTTTCCACGATGCGACGGAAAATTTCGCCCGAGCGCTCATCCAGCGCGGCTGCGATTTCCTTTGCTCCGGGATTGCGCAGTACCATGTCACTCCACACTCGCAGGCACATCCTACCGTGCCCGGAATATAATGATCCTGCCGCCCGATGGCAAAAGGGAAAAATCGACTGGTCCCCCGGCTATCCACCGGTTCCCTTTGCCTGCGCCATGCTCTAGAAGGCTGACGAGATACGATAGGAGTTGACGATGCGGCCATCCGGCAGAAAAACCGACCAAATGCGCAAGGTTTCTTTCGAGCGCAATTTTTCCAAGCACGCGGAAGGCTCCTGTCTGGTGCGGTTCGGCGACACGCACGTGCTGTGCACCGCCAGCCTTGAGGAAAAGGTTCCGGCCTGGCTGCGCAACGGCGGCAAGGGTTGGGTGACGGCGGAATACGGCATGCTGCCGCGCGCCACCGGCGAGCGCATGAAGCGTGAGGCGGCAAACGGCAAGCAGAGCGGCCGCACCCAGGAAATCCAGCGCCTGATCGGCCGGTCGCTGCGCGCCGTCGTCGACCTTCCGGCGCTCGGCGAGCGCCAGATCTCGATCGACTGCGACGTCATTCAGGCCGATGGCGGCACGCGCACGGCCTCGATCACCGGTGCCTGGATCGCTCTCTACGATTGCCTGAAGTGGATGGAAGCGCGCAACATGGTCAAGGTCGAGAAGGTCCTGAAGGACCATGTCGCCGCCATCTCCTGCGGCATCTTCGCCAACCAGTCCGTGATCGACCTCGATTACCTCGAAGATTCCGCCGCCGAGACCGACGCCAACTTCGTCATGACCGGCTCCGGCGGCATCGTTGAAATCCAGGGCACGGCCGAAGGCAAGCCGTTCTCGGAAGAGGAATTCGCAAGCCTGATGGGCTTGGCAAAGAACGGCATTGCCGAACTGGTCGCGCTGCAGAAGCAGGCGATTGCAGGCTGACCACAGGAGAAAAGATGGCCCCGGCACTGGAAGGCATACTCGAGACTGCGCTCTACGCGACCGATCTCGATGCCGCCGAGGCCTTCTACGGCGGCGTTCTCGGCCTTGAGAAGATCACCCGCGCTGGAAACCGGCACGTGTTCTTCCGCTGCGGCCAAGGCGTGCTTTTGATCTTCAATCCGGCCGAGACGGTGAAACCGCCAGCGCCGGACGCCGCCCTGCCGGTGCCACCGCATGGCACGACCGGCCGGGGACACATGTGCTTTCGCGTGCGCGCCGAGACGCTCGACGCCTGGAAAGCGAAACTGGAAGCGGCCGGTATCAAGATCGAAAGCGATCTGCGCTGGCCGAACGGCGCGCGGTCGTTCTACTTCCGCGATCCGGCCGGCAACAGCCTTGAATGTGCGGAGCCGGGCCTCTGGTCCATCGAATGAATATGAAACGAGATACCATGCGCAAACTCGACAACAAGACGCTGATCGTCGCCAGCCACAATGCCGGCAAGATCCGCGAAATCCGCGATCTCATCGGCCCGCTCGGCTTCGAGGCGAAGTCGGCGGCGGACCTCAATTTCATCGAGCCCGACGAAACCGGCACCACCTTCGAGGAGAACGCCACCATCAAGGCGCTCGCCTCCGCCAAGGCCTCGGGTCTGCCGGCGCTTTCGGACGATTCCGGTCTTTCAATCGACGCACTCGACGGCGCGCCCGGCGTCTATACCGCCAACTGGGCCGAGCGCGAGGACGGCAGCCGTGATTTCGCCATGGCGATGGAGAAGGTCGAAAACGCACTGCAGGAAAAGGGCGCAACGACGCCCTCCGAGCGCGCCGCCCGCTTCGTCTCGGTGCTCTGCCTTGCCTGGCCGGACGGCCATGTCGAGCTCTTCCGTGGCGAGGTCGAAGGCTTCGTGGTCTGGCCGCCGCGCGGCAGCCAGGGTTTTGGCTACGATCCGGTCTTCCAGCCGAAGGGCTACGAGACCACTTTCGGCGAAATGAGCGCCGACGAGAAACACGGTTGGAAGCCGGGCGATGCGCAGGCCCTGTCGCACCGCGCCCGCGCCTTCAAGATTTTTGCCGAGACCTGCCTCGGAGCCTGATCTGAGCGGGATGAGGAAAAGTGTGTGCGGTTTCCCGCCCGCATCCCGCTCCCTACTGAAAGTGACCATGAGAGACGCAACGATGCAGACGGCCACGCTATCGGCGATTGGTGACGGCATGGACCCCGGTTTCGGGGTCTATGTACACTGGCCGTTCTGCGCGGCCAAATGCCCCTATTGCGACTTCAACAGCCATGTGCGCCACCAGCCCGTGGACCAGCCGCGTTTCGTTGCCGCTTTCCTGAAGGAGATGGAAGAGGTGCGTGAGCTCTCAGGTCCGCGCACCGTCACCAGCATCTTCATGGGCGGCGGCACGCCGTCGCTGATGGAGCCCTCGACGGTGGACGCGATCCTCCAGGGTATCGCTCGCCATTGGCACGTGCCCGACGGCATCGAGATCACCATGGAAGCCAACCCTTCGAGTGTCGAGGCGACGCGCTTCCACGGCTATCGTGCTGCTGGCGTCAACCGCGTCTCGCTCGGCGTCCAGGCGCTGAACGACCGCGACCTCAAATTCCTGGGGCGGCTGCACAATGTCGAAGACGCGCTGAAGGCGATCCGGCTGGCGCGCGAGATCTTCCCGCGCATGTCCTTCGACCTGATCTATGCCCGCCCGAACCAGACGGTCGAAGAGTGGGAGCGCGAGTTGAAGGAGGCCGTCTCCTACGCGGTCGATCACCTGTCGCTCTACCAGCTGACAATCGAAGAGGGCACGCCCTTCTACGGCCTGCACAAGGCCGGAAAGCTCATCGTTCCGGACGGCGAACAATCGGCCGTGCTCTACGAGGCAACGCAGGCGATCACGGCATCGATCGGCATGCCGGCCTACGAGGTCTCCAACCACGCCCGTCCGGGTGCTGAAAGCCGGCACAACCTGACCTACTGGCGCTATGGCGACTATGCGGGTATTGGCCCCGGCGCACACGGGCGCCTCGGCATCGGCGGCGGCAAGGTCGCGACGGCCACCGAACGCAAGCCCGAGGAATGGCTGCGCCTCGTCGAGACCTACGGCCACGGCATGGTCGAACGCGAGGCGCTCGACCTCGAAGCGCAGTCGGATGAACTGCTGCTAATGGGCCTGCGCCTCAAGGAAGGTGTCGACCTTGCCCGCTGGCAGACCCTTTCCGGCCGCGATCCGGACCCGGAGCGCGAACAGTTCCTGATCGACAACGGCTTCATCGAGCGGCTCGGCAATTCGCGCCTGCGCTGCACGCCGGCCGGAATGCTGATCCTCGACGCCGTGGTGGCCGACCTCGCTTGCCCCTGAGGCAGCAGGCGGTCTTCGCCGGCTACAGACTCAATCGAACGTTTCACCGGAGAGCGGTGTCGACCGCATCGAGGCGCGCTCCTCGAACACGTCAAACCAGCGTGTCAGCGTCGGGCGGTTACGGAACGATGGCAGGTTGCGAAATGCCATCCAGGAGAGCGCCGTCGCCAGCGCGATCTGGCCGATATCAACGGCCGCCTCGGGCTCCAGCGTGCGCTCCAGCCAATCGTAGGTCTCCTCGATCTTCTCTTCATACCCCTTGGCGAGTTCCGGAAAACGCAAGTGCTCCGGCCGACGCTCCCATTCCCAGCGAAGACCGATGCCGGTCTGGGCGAGGACCTGCGCCACAGACTGCATGCGCAGCGCCCGCCAGCGCGGTTCGCCGCTTTCCGGGATCAGCTTGCGTCCATCCTGCAGCGTGTCGAGATAGGCGCAGATGACGTCGCTGTCGAAGATCGGTTCCTGCCCCTCGCGCAACAGCACCGGCACCTTGCCAAGCGGGTTTTCGGCATAGACTTCGTCGTTGCGCCGAGTCGGGCTGGTCTCGTGGTGGATGACCTTCAGCCGTTCGGCGAGACCGGCCTCGTGGGCGAAGACGAGCGCCTTGCGGGCGAAGGGGGAGTGGGTCTGATAGTAGAGGATCATGTTTGCCTCGCGGGATCTGGCGTGAATGCCTGTTCCCGTGAAGAGATATTGCATCGCAGCCGATAAAGGCGCTCTGTTTTACCGGCAGCGCTGCAAGTTTGTTTCGCGAACCGCTACTTCATCGGATCGCCTTTCAGCCGGTTGAGTTCAATGCCCTTTGCGACCAAGCGGGCCACATGGGCGTCGTCGACGTCGTCCGTGGCGCGCAGGCGGATATAGGCCATGTCACCCTTGCCGCCGCCCTTTTCCAGGCGCGGATCGAGATCGAGCATCTCCGCCCCACGCCAGAAGCCGAAGGTCACGTGATCCTTTGCTCCCTTCAGGAGGCAGACTGCGCCGCCGGCCTCGTAGATGGGGTGGCCCCACTTCACGATATCGGTGAGCCCGCCTGCGGCAATGAGCGCTGCGTGCAGACGTTTTGCCACGTCTCCCGGAACCCCGGAAAGGCCGGCAATGTAATCTTCGACAGTCCTGGTCATGATCGACTTTCACTTGTTCGGTTGGAAGGCAGTTTTCAGTTCTTGAATGGGATCAGGCTGCGCAGGCGCGAATCTCGGAGCCACAGGCCGCCCCAGGCGATGACGCCCAGGTAGAAACCGAAGAACAGATGGCTGAAGAGTGGACTGCCGGCCCGAAGATGCGTCGCCATGGCGCCGCCGAGATAACCGGTCAGCAGAATGGCGCCGAGGATCGAGGTCCGCGGGATCACGTAGAGCACGGTGCAGAGCAGCGTGAGCACCCCGAGCAGACGCGCCAGGTTTTGATCTGCCGAGTAACCAAGCGCCAAGATGGTTTCGGTAACGACCTGAAGCGGCACGAGCTTGATGACGGCATCGAAGACCAGGAAGGCGACGAGCACGCCACTGAGGACGCGGCCGAGGATGACGGATTTGGCAGTCGGGGCGGAAATGGCAAGGCTGGTATTCACTGGGATTTCTCCTTGGATCTCGTTTTCAGTCCAAGGACGAAGCAAGGCGGCCCGCCCCGACAGCCGCCTCGTGGCTTTTTCATCTTTTTTTGACGACGGCGTCTTCGACGCCCGGCTCCTCGTCGAGCTTGTCGAGTTGCATGCGGATATAGGCGCATTCGGCGGCGTTGGTCGCAAGCGCGATGGCATGATCAAAAGCGACGCGTGCCTCGCGGACCTTGCCGAGCTGCTTCAGGAGGTGGCCGCTGAGGCCGTGGAAATAGAAGTAGCCAGACAGTTTGCCGGCCAGCGGCTCGATCATGGCGAGTGCCGCCTCCGGACCGTCACGCTTCGAGACGGCAACGGCCCGGTTGAGGGTAATCACCGGCGAGGGCTGCAGCCGTTCGAGCGCTTGGTACAGCAGGTCGATCTGCGCCCAGTCGGTGTCTTCAGGGCGTTCCGCCCGCGCATGCAGGGCAGCGATCGCGGCCTGGATCTGATAGGCGCCGGGCTGGCGGTGGCGCATCGCCCTGTCGATCAGCGCCAGCGCCTCATCAATCAGTGGGCGGTTCCACAATCCGCGATCCTGGTCTTCGAGCAGGATGACGGCGCCATCGGCATCGAAACGGGCGCGCGCGCGGGAATGCTGTATCGTCATCAGCGCCGTCAGCCCCATGATCTCCGGTTCCGCGGGAAAAAGCTCCAGCAGCAGACGCCCGAGCCGGATCGCCTCCTCGCAGAGATCGGCCGAGACGCTTTCCGGGCCGTTCATCGCCGAATAGCCTTCGTTGAAGACGAGATAGATCATCGTTGCGACGGCGGCGAGCCGGTCGGCACGATCGGCAACATCGGGCGTTTCGAAAGCAAGGCCGGCCGCCGCGACGCGGGACTTGGCGCGGGTGATGCGCTGCTCCATCGCCGCTTCGCTGACGAGAAAGGCGCGGGCAATCTGCTTGACCGAAAGGCCCGAGACGATGCGCAGAGCCAGCGCGATCTGCTGGGTTGCCGGCAGAGCCGGGTTGCTGCAGACGAACAGCAGCCGAAGAATGTCGTCGCGATATTGCGAGCCATCCAGCCGGTCGGCGAGATTGCTCTCCTGATCCTCGAGATCGGAGAGCATTTCCTCCGGTGGCAGCGCCGTCTCGCGGGACTGGCGCCGGACCTTGTCGATGCCGCTGTTGCGGCCGACGAAGATCAGCCACGCCGCAGGATCGCGCGGCGGGCCACTCTTCGGCCAGGTCTTCAAAGCCCGGATGCAAGCCTCCTGGAACGCTTCCTCGGCCGTATCGAGATTACGGAAATAGCGCAGCAATGCGCCCACTGCCTGCGGCCGGGCTGAAACGAGTGCGAGGTCTATCCAGGCTGTGTCTGTCATGAAGCAAGCTCACTGGGTTTGTAGATGGCAAGGGGTCGGATTTCGTAGGAGCCGGCCGCCGGGTTGGCAGAACTCAGATCACGAGCAAATTCGAGTGCTTCGTCCATAGACGCGCAGTCGACGACATAGAAGCCGAGCAACTGTTCCTTGGTTTCGGCGAAAGGGCCGTCGGTGACGATCGTCTCGCTGTGAGTGTGCCGAAGCGTCGTCGCCGTTGTCGTTGGCATCAGGCGGGCCACCGGCCCAAGTTTTCCGGCTTCAGCATATTTGCTCTGTACGGCCGCCAAGTCACGCATGACCTTATCATCCTGCTCCTTGCTCCACTCACTGGTGACATTTTCGTTGTTGTAGCAAAACACGGCGTAAAGCATCGGAACTCCTGCTCCTGAAACAAAGACGGTGGCGGCAAGGAATAGCCGACAACCCAGCTGAAAAAAACAGGGCCGGTGGTGCTTTCGCCCACCGGCCCGCAATGCGTGTAAGAAGGGAACGCTCAGACGTTCTCGCGGCACTCTAACTTGGGGTCGACGGCCGGCCGAGAAAAGAGGCGAAGAAGTCGCCCGTCGATTGCTGCCAGACCCGCTGCAATCAGCGCCATGCCGAGAAAGTGCTTGGGCTCCAGCGTCTCGCCCAGGAACGTCGCGCCAAGCAGAATGGCGCTGACCGGGATCAGGAAGGTGACGAGCATCAGGTTGGTGACTCCAGCCGTTTCCAGGATGCGGAAGAACAGGACATAAGCGAGCGCCGTGGAGACCAGAGCAATGCCGACGATTGCGGCCCAGACGTCGAGGCCGGGCATCGTAAGCGTCCAGGGATGATCGACGAGCAGCGACAGCGGCACCAGCATGATGCTGGCAGCAGAGACCTGGCCGGTGGCCGTCACGATCGGTGCCACGCCCATGCGCTTGAAGCGGCGGGCAAAGACACCGGCGAGCGAATAGGAGAGCGCCGCACCGAGAACGGCAAGCTGAGCAACAAGGTTCGAGCCGAGCCCGCCGAGTGCCGCCGGACCAATCATCATGGCAACGCCCAGGAAACCGACGACCACGCCGGCGAAGCGGTTGACGGTCAGCTTCTCGTCATCGGTCAGCAGATGCGCGACGATCACGCCGAAAAGCGGCGTGGTGGCGTTGAGGATCGAGGCGAGGCCGCTGGCGATATGCGTCTGCCCCCAGACGATGAGCGAAAAGGGGATGAGATTGTTGAGCAGCCCCATGCCGAAGAACGCCAGCCACACACGCGGGTCCCGCGGCATCGACAGTCCCGCAAGGCGCAGGAAAACGAGCAGTGCGACCGCCGCGAGGCTGACCCTCAGCGCCACGATCGTAAATGGCGGCAGCGCCTTGACGGCGATACCGATGAAGAAGAAGGAGCCGCCCCAGAGGAGAGAGAGCATGATCAACATGCCCCATTCCCGCGCTCCCATGACCTTGGCCTGAACCGGCTGCACCATCGCGAAAACCCTCATTTGTTTATCTGACTAAATCGAAACGGTGTTGACCGTCGTGAATTTATGCCATTATTCTCAGCATATTACGCTTCGGACAAACGATCATTTCTCGCTGGATGATTGAGTTTGGTTAAACCATGACCACATCCCTTCCCTCCCTTGCATCGCTTCGCGCCTTCGAGGCGACGGCGCGTCATTCAAGCGTCACCAAGGCCGCGCACGAACTCAACGTCACGCCGGGCGCCGTCAGCCTGCAGGTGCGGGAGCTGGAGCAGACGCTGGGTGTAACGCTCTTCGAACGAAGGCCCAGGCAACTGGTTCTGACGGAAGACGGCAGCCTCTATTTCGCAACGCTCCGACGTGCCTTCCGCATGATGCGGGAGGCAACCGAGGAGCTGACGGCGCGCAAACGTGCGCCGGTGCTGACGGTGAGCTGCACGCCGACCTTCGCCGCGCAATGGCTGGTGCCGCGCATCGGCGCCTTCGAACAGAAGGTGCCTGGCATCGACGTCCGCATCAGCACCACGAACCGGCTGACGGATTTTAACAGTGACGGCGTCGACGTCGCCATCCGGCATGGGCTCGGCCGGTATGACGGTCTGGTCAGCGAACGGCTGATCGACGACGACCCGGTTCCGGTCATCCATCCGGCGCTTCGGGCCAAACTGCCGCTCGACACGCCCAGCGACCTCGCCCGCCATGCGCTGTTGCACGACGTGCACCGCCAGGACTGGCGGCTGTGGCTGGATGCGGCAGGGGCCGAAGGGGTGGATCCCGGGCGCGGGCCGGTCTTCGTCAACAGCAACGGCGCCATCGAGGCGGCCAAGGCCGGCGACGGGGTCGCCCTGGTGCGCCTGTCGCTCGTGGCGCGGGAGCTTGCGGAAGGCCTGCTGGTTGCCCCCTTCCCGGAGGGAGTGATGACCGGCCTTGCCTATCACCTCGTCTATCCGCCGGCCGCTCTCGACCGACCGCCTGTCGTCGCCTTTCGCAGCTGGATCATCGCGGAGGCCCGCACATCGCAGGTCGTCGAGGACCAGCCGATCAGGCCGTCTCAGCGACCGACGTTGAAGGCGGTGCGTTAGCCCAAACGAAAAAAGGCCCGGAAAACCGGGCCTTTTCTTTGAAACAGTCAGCTGCGACTATTCGTTGATCAGACGCTTCAGAAGCTCGATCTCGTGGCTGAGTTTGGTATCGCCCGAAATCAGCTCTTCGATCTTGCGCACGGCATGCAGCACCGTCGTGTGGTCACGTCCGCCGAAGCGACGGCCGATCTCCGGGAAGGAGCGCGGCGTCAGCGTCTTCGACAGATACATGGCGATCTGGCGCGGCTTGACGATGACGCGGGTGCGACGGTTGGAGACGAGCTCCTGGCGCGAGACGTTATAATGCTTGGCGACGACGCGCTGGATGTCCTCGATCCTCACGCGGCGTGGTTCGCCGGCATTGACGAGGTGGCCGAGCAGTTCATCGACGCGCTCGATCGAAAGCTGCGGCTCGAAGGAACGACGGAACAGAAGCTGGTTGAACGCGCCTTCCAGCTCGCGGCCGCTCGCCGTCACATTGCGGGCGACATGGCTCAGGATATCGCCGGGAATGTCGAGCGATCCATCGTCCTGGCGGGCGACGTCCAGCCGACGCTTCAGCATTTCGAGGCGCATGTCGTAGTCGGGGCCGTCCATCTCGATGGCGACACCGCCCTGGAGACGCGAGCGAACGCGGCTGTCGAGCGATTCCAGTTCCCACGGAGCGCGGTCGGCGGCGACGACGACCTGCTTGGCGGAGTCGAGCAGCATGTTCAAGAGATGGCAGAACTCGTGCTGGATCGACTTACCCTGCAGGAACTGCATGTCGTCGATGATCAGCAGATCGATGTTGCGCAGCGACTCCTTGAGCGACAGCGCATCGTTGTCGCGAATGGCGGTGGCGAAACGCCACATGAAATATTCGGCCGTCAGATAAACGACACGCGGTGCACGCGCGCTCTGCAGCGCCTGGATGGCGATGGCCTGCAGGAGGTGCGTCTTGCCGAGACCGACGCTCGAATGGATGAAGAGCGGGTTGAACCGCACGGCACCGGCGCCGGCTTCCGCGATCGTCCGGGCAGCGGCAAGCGCCACGCGGTTCGAGGAACCCTCGACGAAGCTTTCGAAATTATAGCGCTGGTCGAGCGGCGAGCCGAAAAGCGGCGCCTGGACAGGCCTCTGTACGCTCGCAATCGCCGCTGCGGCAACGGTTGCGACCGGCTGGGCTGCTGCCGGACGGCGCGCCGGTGCGGTTGGAGCCGCTTCGGTCGCCTGCGGCAACACGTCTTCCTGTGTCGTCGGCCGGGCGCCACGGGTCGCGGTGCGCACCAGGATTTCGACCTTCAGAATCTCGCCGTCTTCCTGCTGGAAGAGCGACGTGATGAGATCGAGATAACGATTGTTGATCCAGGACTTCAGGAACGTGGTCGGCACCGAGAGGCGCACGACGCTCTTGGATACGGAATGGAGCTTCAGACGCCCAAACCAGCTCGCAAAGACATCCGGACCGACCTGAGCCTTGAGACGCGCACTTACTCGCTCGAACAGTGCGTCGTGCCTCATGTCGACTTTTTCCCCCGCCGCCTGAGATAGATTGCTTCCGGCTTGGAATGCGTCTCCTTCTTTCTGAAGTGCGCCCGCCGTCACCAAATTCATCTGCATTTTGCCGCCTTCCAGTTCATGTTCAGATGCCGTCATCACTGCCGGCGTCATCTCGTATGTCCGTCGCCCGCGGCGCCCCGAAAGGCCATGCCGCACTCGCCGAACGTCACAGTCGCAGTCGACGCCGGGCTCCTCATCTCCCGCCTCGCTGCGCGCTACGCGCATCCACCAGCCCACCTGTGGCCGGAGATGTCCCCTCGCGCCTCTTGTCAACAATCCTCCGGTGCGCTTCCGCACCGCCTCGGATCCTCCTCCTCGTCAACAGCTCTTCGCACCCTCGTACGAAGCGATGAGCCGCGCGTTGGACCTTTGTCTGCCGGCAGGCGCCGCTTGCACCCGCCGTCACGAGCCAAGCCCCGCCACACAACCATAGGACGAAAGCTCCTCACCCGGAGTGGAACGAACCATCCGGTTTTTTCACCTTCGACTTGTCTGATTGAACGACGCGGAGCCGCCCTGATACAAAGGACAGAAACATCGAAACCATTTCTTCGAAATGGCGTCTTCTGCTTCCTTTACAGATGTGGTCCGTGTCCCCTGTGGAGGGCATTTAGGCAGGATCGATGGGCAAGATCAATCGCGATTTTTAAGCAACCTTAGGCACTGACCGTTGACTCTCAGCCTGCCTTTTGCTTGCCGCATTCCGAGTCCGTGAAGAATCGCTTTTGAATCAAGGGTTTTGATTTTTCGCCCTTTGCTTAGCTGGCGAAAAAGAAAAAAAATAAAAAATCGCTTGACTCATTACGGGGTCAGGAGAGCCCCGGCCAGAGACATCCTTTTGATAAGGACCTCCCGTATGTCATTGAATTTATTTCATAAATTTTGTCATCGCATTGACACAACGTAATACCGTCGGATTAACCATCGCGATGACAGAAGTATGAATCCGAAAAGCCCGGCGCAAGGGCCGGGCTTTTCGTCAACAGATTTTTCTTAGCCGGATTAGGCCGAAAGCGACTTCACGCGCTGCGCGAGGCGCGAAACCTTGCGCGATGCAGTGTTGGCGTGCAGGACGCCCTTGGTGGCTGCGCGCATCAGCTCGGGCTGAGCTGCCTTGAGCGCTGCGGCTGCAACTGCCTGATCGCCGGTAGCGATCGCTTCTTCGACCTTGCGGATGAAGTTGCGAACGCGCGAACGACGGGCCTTGTTCACTGCGGTGCGGCGTGCGATCTTGCGGGTCGCCTTTTTCGCCGAAGTTGTATTGGCCATTGGTGCCTCTCTTCGAAAACTGACATGAACTCCGCCCTCGCCGTGCCGGGTCACTGCGACCTGTCATCAAAGCAATTCGGGAATATTTCCGGAAAGCCCAAAATGGCGTTCCAAACTGAGGGCGGCGTATAGCGGGAAACAGCCGCCCCGTCAACGCGCATTTTCTAGAATCTGCGCCGTGCTCTGGC
This sequence comes from Ensifer sp. Root278, assembly GCF_001429285.1. Lineage (GTDB taxonomy): Bacteria > Pseudomonadota > Alphaproteobacteria > Rhizobiales > Rhizobiaceae > Ensifer. The sequence continues at coordinate 312,436 of NZ_LMJJ01000001.1, read as the reverse complement.
TTAGATCACGATGGTCTTGGGTCTGATCGACCCAAAACCATAAACGTGATCGTTTCTAACAGGCTTGAGCGGGATGCGGGCGGAAAACCGTAAACACTATTCCTCATCCCGCTCTAGCGATGTTTGAACTCCGGCTTACGCTTGGCGACGAAGGCGGCCATGCCTTCTTTCTGGTCTTCGGTCGCAAACAGCGAATGGAAGAGACGCCGCTCGAAACGAAGGCCTTCGGCGAGCGTCAGCTCGAGAGAGCGGTTCACCGCCTCCTTCGCCATCATGACCGCCGGCAGCGAGAAGGATGCGATCTTCTCTGCGGCAGCCAGCGCTTCCTCCATCAATTTCTCCGGCGCCACCACACGCGAAACGAGTCCTGCGCGTTCCGCCTCCGCCGCGTCCATCATGCGGCCGGTCAGAACCAGGTCCATCGCCTTCGCCTTGCCGACGGCGCGCGTTATGCGCTGCGAGCCACCCATGCCGGGAATGACGCCGAGGGTGATTTCGGGCTGGCCGAACTTCGCGGTCTCGGAGGCGATGATGAAGTCACACATCATCGCCAGCTCGCAGCCTCCGCCGAGCGCATAGCCAGAGACAGCGGCGATCACCGGCTTGCGGGCCGCAGCCACCTGGTCCCAGCCGCCAATGAAATCGCCAAGATAGCTGTCGACGAAATCGAGCGCCTGCATCTCCTTGATGTCGGCGCCGGCTGCAAATGCCTTCTCCGAGCCGGTGACGACGACGGCGCCGATCTCCTTGTCGGCATCGAAGGCCTTCAGCGCTGCGGCAAGCTCGCGCATGACGGTCGAATTCAGCGCATTCAGCGCCTGCGGACGGTTGAGCGTCACGAGGCCGACGCGGCCGCGCGTTTCGACCAGCAGCGTTTCGTAGGTCATTCCTGTTTCCTCCGGTTCATCTCCGACGCCAGGCCGCGGACAGCCCGACGTTCATTTCTGGCAATGCGGGCAATAGAAGGTCGACCGGCCCGCCTGCACGATACGGGCGACCGTACCGTTGCAGCCCTGCGTGCGGCAAGCCTCTCCTTCGCGGTCGTAGACGGAGAAGGAGTGCTGGAAGTAACCGAGCGAGCCGTCGGCCTGGATGTGGTCCTTCAGCGACGAGCCGCCAGCCGCAATGGCATCGGTAATCACCTCGCGGATCGCGTCCGTCAGGCGCACCAGGCCATCTTTGGGCTTGCCACGCTTGTCGACGAGTTCGCCCGCGGGCTTCACCGGCGACAGGCTCGAGCGCCAGAGCGCCTCGCAGACATAGATATTGCCGAGACCGGCGATGTTCTTCTGATCGAGCAAGGCCGCCTTCAGCGGCTGCGCCTTGCCGGAAAAGCGTACAGCGAGATAGGCGGCATCGAGCGCGTTTCCGGTCGGCTCCTCGCCAAGCGCGCGAAAATAGGCGTGGCTTGACACCGTGTCGCGGCGGGCAAGATCCATGAAACCGAAACGACGCGGGTCGTTGTAGATCACCCGCACCGGGCCTTCGGCGCCGTCGAGATGAAAGATGACGTGATCGTGCTTCTCGTCCTTGCCGCGCGGATGGTGAAACTCGCCCGGCGTCGCTGCAGCCGGCCCTGCCTCGATGCGGAAGGAACCGGACATACCGAGATGGGCGATGATCACGTCGCCGGCTTCCAGATCGATCATCAGGTACTTCGCCCGCCGTGACAGCGAGACAATGCGCTGGCCGGCAACGGTCGAAGAAAAATTCTCCGGAAACGGGAAGCGCAGGTCCGGACGGCGCAATTCCGCATTGACGATCCGCGCGCCCTCCATGGTCGGCGCCAGGCCGCGCTTGACGGTTTCGACCTCGGGCAACTCCGGCATAAATGCACTCCTACGATCTCAGCCACCGGATGCGGTGGTTGGCATTTCCTTGGCGGCCTTCTTATCCTATAGGGAGTGCGCTATGCCGCAGGCGCGGTCCCGTCCACGAGATAGCGCGGATGGGGCCTTTTCGCTATGGTGCCGGAAAAATTGGTTCAGGTGGAGTTCTTCGTATGACGGATCAGCGCGTATCGGCCGATGGCGGCATGGAAACATCCTTCGGTTTCCGCAATGTCGACGCCGGCGAAAAGCAGCCGCTCGTCAACGACGTCTTCCATAAGGTGGCGAAGCGCTACGACATCATGAACGACGTGATGTCGGCCGGCCTACACCGCGCCTGGAAGGACGCGATGATCGCCGCCCTCAACCCGCCGCGCCGCGAAGACTACAAGGTTCTGGACGTTGCCGGCGGCACCGGCGATATCGCCTTCCGCATCATCGAGGCCTCCGACCGCAAGGCGCATGCGACCGTGCTCGACATCAACGGCTCGATGCTCGCCGTCGGCGCCGAACGGGCGGAGAAGAGGAAGCTTTCCGCCAATCTCGAATTCGTCGAGGCCAATGCCGAGGAACTGCCCTTCGAGGCCAATTCCTTCGACGCCTATACGATCGCCTTCGGCATTCGCAACGTGCCGCGCATCGACGTGGCGCTGAAAGAGGCGCACCGGGTGCTGAAGCGCGGCGGTCGCCTGCTGGTACTGGAATTCTCCGAAGTGGAGATGCCGCTGCTCGATCGCTTCTATGATGCCTGGTCGTTCAACGCGATCCCGAAATTCGGCAAGCTGATCACCGGCGACGAGGCGCCCTACCAGTATCTGGTGGAATCGATCCGCAAGTTCCCGAACCAGCGCAACTTCGCGACGATGATCAAGGAGGCCGGCTTCTCACGCGTCTCCTTCACCAATTACACCGGCGGCATCGCAGCGCTGCATTCCGGCTGGAAAATCTGAACCCGATGAGCACGCCTGGAACATATGTCCGCCTTGCGCGGATCGGGTGGGTTCTCGTGCGCGAAGGCGTCGTCTCAGCCGTCCCAACCGAGCATCTGCCGTCGTTTGCCCGTTTCGCCCAGAAGGCGGCAGGACTTCTGGCGCGCCGCAGGGTGCCGGGCGAGGAACGCAGCGACCGCTTGTCACGCGCGGTCGCCCGCCTCGGGCCCTCCTATGTCAAGATCGGTCAGTTCCTGGCGACGCGCCCGGATGTCGTCGGCGCAGAGTTCGCGGCCGACCTGTCGCTCTTGCAGGACAGCATGGCGACCTTCCCGCAGAGCGAGGCGAAGGCCGCAATCGAAGGTTCGCTCGGCCGCAAGGTCGAGGACCTCTACGCCGAGCTCTCCGAACCGATGGCGGCCGCCTCGATCGCGCAGGTGCATCCGGCCATCGTGCTTCGCGACGGCAAGCCCGAAAAGGTCGCCGTCAAGGTCATCCGCCCCGGCGTGCGCCAGCGTTTCGCCTCCGATATCGAGGCGATGTATCTCGTCAGCCATATGCAGGAACGGTTCCTGCCCTATACGCGCCGGCTGAAGCCGGTCGAGGTCACCAAGACTCTGGAGCAGACGACGAAGATCGAAATGGACCTTCGTCTGGAGGCCGCCGCCCTTTCCGAGCTTGGCGAAAACACCAAGGACGATTCCGGCTTCCGCGTGCCGAAAGTCGATTGGGAACGGACCGGGCGCGACGTCGTCACGATGGAATGGATCGACGGCGTCAAGATGTCGGATATCGAGGGGTTGCAGGCCGCCGGACACGACCTCAACGAGCTTGCCGAGACGCTTATTCAGTCCTTCCTGCGCCACACGCTGCGCGACGGCTTCTTCCATGCCGACATGCACCAGGGCAATCTCTTCGTCGACGATGCCGGCCATATCGTCGCCGTCGACATGGGCATCGTCGGCCGTCTCGGCAAGAAAGAGCGCCGGTTCCTGGCGGAAATCCTCTTCGGCTTCATTACCCGTGACTACCAGCGCGTCGCCGACGTGCACTTCGAGGCGGGCTATGTGCCTTCGCATCACGACGCCGCGAGCTTCGCCCAGGCGATCCGCGCGATCGGCGAGCCGATCCACGGCCAGCCGGCCGAAACCATTTCGATGGCGAAGCTCTTGACGCTGCTCTTCGAGGTCACTGAACTCTTCGACATGCAGACGCGCCCCGAGCTCGTCATGCTGCAGAAGACCATGGTGGTCGTCGAAGGTGTGGCCCGCACGCTCAATCCGCGCTTCAACATGTGGAAGGCTTCGGAACCGGTCGTCGGCAAATGGATTCGCGACAATCTCGGACCGAAGCGCATCGTCACGGATCTGCGCGACGGCCTGCACGCGGCGCTCCGGCTCGCCGAGGCCGCCCCCGAGATCGCCGCCCGCACGGAAAAATTCTCCAGCGAGATCATGGCGATGAGCGAGAACGGCCTGCGCTTCGACGCCGAGACGGCGCACGCGATCGGCAAGGCGGAGGCCCGGCATACCCGTTCAGGCCGCGTCGCCCTCTGGCTGATCGCCGCCACGCTCGTCTATATCGCCTGGCAGGTCACCTGATCGCGGCGCGCAGAGCGTTCTGCGCGTTCTGCGGACTTGCCTTTCCACTTGCGCTTGTTATTCTTCCGCCATGGACAATCGCTCGACAATCGCAATGGTGCTTTGCACGCATACCCCAGGGGTGTGCGGGAGACCTGTTGCGCTGATTTAAGCGAAATGTCCCCCACCAACCCTGCCGAGGCGAGCAGGGTCGGGTCCTGTTTCCTCGGCGCAAAGAGAGGAAACAATGACCGAAACACACGCTCCTCCTGAAACCAAGATCCGCGCGGCGCGCATCGTCGACTGGGAGGCGGTCGCCGCCTTGATGAGCCAGCCAGGCATCCGATCTGGAACACTCCGACTGCCCTTTTCCACCCCGGAACAAACGCGCAAGTGGATCGAGACAAGATCGGACGACGACACGGTCATCGTTGCCGAACGCGACGGGCATATAGTCGGCATGGCCGGCCTGCACCGCAGCAAGGGACGTCGTCAGCATTCGGCTGCCCTTGGCATCAGCGTCGATGACAATCACCGTGGCGAAGGCATCGGTAAGGCACTGCTTACGGCTTTGATCGATGCCGCCGACAACTGGCTGGGCATCAGCCGCATCGAGCTCACGGTCTTCACCGACAACGAGTCTGCGATCGCACTCTACCGCAAGGCGGGTTTCGAGATGGAGGGCACACACAGGGCCTATGCGCTCAGGAACGGCGCATTGGCCGACGTCTTCGCGATGGCGCGCATCCGCACTCCTAGCGGATCGCGCGCTGCCTGACGGGCGGCAATGCGCCGATCGGCACCGGTCATGGCCGGGTTCGCAGCCCCCTTGGCAGCAGCCGGCCATGACCATGTTCCATCCGGAACTGCGCGCTTATCCGCGATGTGAGACCTTCTTCTCATGGATGACGAAGCGATCATCCCAACCAATCCAGAGGAGAGACCATCATGCGCAAGATCATCATCGCAGCCGTTGTTGCCGTTACCGCCGCCGTCTCCTTTGCCGCCCCGTCGCAGGCCGGCGGTTTCTCGATCGGCTTCAGCAATGGCCACTACGGTCATGGCTGGGGTGGGCATGTCGGCTATGTCGGCGACTACTACGGCGGCCCCTATTATTACGAAGACGAACCGTACTGCTTCCTCAAGAAGGTCAAGCGCTACGACCACTACGGCAACGTCTACTTCAAGAAAATTCGCATCTGCCGCTGATGCACTCAAGAAGGGCGAGGGGCAAAAGCCCGGTCGGTTTTCCGGTCGGGCTTTTCCGTTCGGCCTGCCTTCGCCATTCGCCGACGGTCAATTCGATTCCGCTTCGAGTAAAACTGTAGTAGCTCCAGTTCCTGGTCATTCTGAATTCCACATCGAGGAGAACCGGTCATGGATCTTGGTATTGCTGGAAAGCGCGCGCTGGTGCTCGGCGGCAGCAAGGGATTGGGCCGCGGCATTGCCGAGGCGCTGGCAAGCGAAGGCGTCATCGTTGCGCTGACCGGTCGCGATGCCGCATCGGCGGCCAAGGTCGCAAGCGACATCGGCCCGTCGGCGCGGGGCTACGCGCTCGACCTCTCGAAACCCGATATGCTCGACCGCCTGCTGGATCGGCTCGAAGCCGATTTCGGCGCGATCGACATTCTGGTGCTGAATGGCGGCGGACCGCCGGCCTCGGCGATCGAGCCCGATTTCTGGCGGGCGCAATTCGAAACCATGGTGCTGGCCGGCATGCGCATCACCGGACGGCTGCTGCCCGGCATGCGGGAACGCCGGTTCGGACGCATCATCGCCGTCGCCTCCACCAGCATCCGCGAGCCGATCGTCGGGCTCACCGCCTCGAATGCGCTCAGAAGCGCTGTTGCAGGCTGGCTGAAGACACTTGCCGGCGAGGTCGCAGCCGAGGGCGTGACCGTCAACCTGCTTCTTCCAGGGCGGCTTGCCACCGACCGCACGCTCAGCTTCGACCGGATGGATGCCGAAAGCGAGGGCGTCGATATCGCCACGGTCGCGGCGCGCAGCCAGCAGGAGATCCCGCTTGGGCGCTACGGCACGCCGGCGGAATTCGGCGCGGCCGCGGCCTTCCTCGCCAGCCGCCAAGCAAGCTACATCACCGGCGTCGCGTTGCCCGTCGACGGCGGTCTCAGCCGCTCGATGCTCTAGGGCCGTTCAGGACAGCGTCCGTCCACGGATGGTGTGATTATCCGTCAGATCACACCTCGCTTCTGGTACCCATCACCTCCGGGCTGATGACCAGGTGGAATGCAATCGGCTCGCCGTGGCCCTGAAGCCTCAGCAATCGACCACGGTCGCGAATGCTATGAGCAGATCCAGGTCGAACGGCAACGCATTCATATTTCCCCTTTTCATCATTCATACATTTAATTTCCAAATGGATGGCCCGCCACCTACGGTCGGCGTCCAGGGCGCCATGCCGGGCGCGGGACAGGTTCGGCAAGACGCGCATCTTGCGCCCTTGAAAAGGTCACGGGCCGGCTCAAGTAAGCACGAGATCGCAAAGAGCGAGAGCGGCACGAAAGCGCGGCCAATTCCGGGCTTCCACGTCTCGCCCTTAACCGGAACCACTGCGATCGGTCGGCCTGTTCGACCGGTCGGCATGATCGGAAAGACCAAATGCGACCAAGACTATTCGGCTCGCTGGTCGGCGCATCGATCGCCGCCTTCAGCCTTTCACCCGCAGCCGTGGGGGCCTCCATGCTCGAAACCCAACTGATTTCTGCTGCCGAGGCCGGTGATACGGACAAGGTCAAATCGCTGCTGCAACAGGGCGCAAGCATCGAGACCCGTGATGCCAGCGGCGCCACGGCCCTTCTCGTCGCCACCCACGAAAACCGCGTCGATGCGGCACGCGCGCTGATCGAGGCCGGCGCCGACGTCAACGCCAAGGACAAGATCCAGGACAGTCCTTACCTCTACGCCGGCGCACGTGGCCATCTCGAAATCATGAAGCTGACGCTGGCCCATGGCGCCGACCTCAAGAGCACGAACCGCTATGGCGGCACGGCGCTCATTCCGGCCGCCGAGCGCGGCCATGTCGAGACCGTCAAGGCGCTGATCGAAGCCGGCGTCGATATCAACCACGTCAATCGCCTCGGCTGGACAGCGCTGCTTGAGGCGATCATCCTTGGCACCGGCGGCGAAAAGCACACCGAGATCGTGCGGCTGCTGATCAAGGCCGGCGCCGACGTCAACCTCGCCGATGGCGAAGGCGTCAGCCCGCTGAGCCACGCGCGCCAGCGCGGCTACGGCAGCATTGAAACGCTGCTGGTCGACGCCGGCGCGCGTTAGAAAGAACTCCCATGAACCAGGAACAGACCTATCTGGCCGAGGCGGTAACGCTTGCCCGCCGCAACATCGAGGATGGCGGACGGCCCTTCGGCGCTGTCGTCGTCAAGGACGGCGAGATCGTCGGCCGCGGCGTCAACGAGATGCTGTCGACCGGGGACCCGACTTCGCATGCGGAACTCAACGCATTGCGTGCCGCCGCCCGGACGCTCCGCTCCCCGCGGCTCGAAGGTGCTGCCGTCTATGCCAGTGGACAGCCCTGCCCGATGTGCCTTGCGGCCATGCGCATGGCCGGGATCACCGAGATCGCCTATGCGAACTCGAACGCCGATGCCGAATCTTTCGGCCTGTCGACAGCGGCGATCTACGCGGAACTGGCAAAACCGCTTGCCGAGCAGGCCATGCGCTTCCGCCATGTACCGGTCGACGATTCCGACACAACACCGCTCTACGTGACCTGGCAGGAGCGGCAGGGGAACGAATAGCCGGCAGGTGAAACAGCCCTGAGGCGGCCACGGCCGGTGGCCGCCTTGCATTTTCGTTCAGACCACGGCCGAGTGGGAAACCGACGCCCTCAGCCGACAGGGACAGATTGCCGCTGGATAGCTGCCCACTTGCCGAGTACACGCGACGGATGTAATCGCAAAGGGAGTCTTCTTCCTTACTCCCGTCGCTCGACATTCCCACGGAAACCGAGCGCTCCCAGCCTGCAGGTGCCCGTGATGAATGCCTATTCCGAAAAAGCGGGTCGCCGTGTTGCGCTGCTTCTCATCGCGGGTTCCGGCGTGGTGACGATCGCGAAGGGCATGAGCCTGACCTTCCTCGCGATCCGCCTGCAGCGTGATTTTGGCCTCAGCCCCGCAGGCATCGGCGCTCTCATCGGCGCCGGCCCGCTGCTCGGCGCAATCGTCAGCCCCTTTGCCGGCACGCTGTCCGATCGCATCGGCCGAAAAGGGGTGCTGACCGCAGCGCTTTTCATGGCCGGGCTGGCGCTGGCGGGGCTCGGACTGGCGCAATCGATCGCCGCCTTCGCGCTGGCGCACATCGTGTCTGCCGTCGCAGCCGCCGTCTACGAACCGGTTGCGCGTGCCTTGATGAGCGATGCAGCGCCTGAGCATCTGCGCCTTAAAGTCTTCTCCTGGCGTTATCTCGCCATCAATGCCGGCTGGGCCATCGGGCCGCTGATCGGCGTCTGGGTCGGTGCTGCCTATTCGACGCTGTTCGTCAGCGCCGGCGTCATGCACGCAGCCTTCGGCCTGGTGCTCTTCTTGAACGTGCCCGAAGCCGGCAACAGGCAGATGATCCAAACCAAAGGGGCAACACAGGCTGCCGGTGGCTGGCGCGGGCTTGTTGCCGCCCTGCGCGACCGAAGGCTGGTATTCTTCGTCATCGGCGGCACGCTGCTCTTGGCCGTTCATGGTCAATGGTCGGTGACCTTGTCGCAGTATCTCAACACCGGCTTTGCGGATGGCGTCACCCTCTTCGCGCTCCTGGTTTCGACCAATGCCGCAACGGTGCTGATCGCCAGCACGCCTGCCCGCTTCGTCATCGAACGGATCGGCGCGCTGCCGGCACTGTCACTCGGCTGCCTCTTGTTTCTGCTTGGCGAAGTCGGTTTTGCGGCCTCGTCCGGAATGGAAATGCTCGTCGCCTCGATGATCCTCTTCACCATCGGCGAGGTGCTCGTCGTGCCCTCGGAATATGTGCTGGTCGATGGTATCTCCGATGCCGGCAATCGCGGCACCTATTTCGGCGCCCATTCGCTCTCGACGGTCGGGAACTTCCTTGGGCCACTGATCGGCGGCCTGGCACTCGGCACCATCGGCGGCGCCGGCATGTTCCTGCTGTTTGCATTTCTTTCGGCGGCAAGCGCGCTTCTGTTTGCGATCGGCCACTCCATGCCGCCGCCGCGCCCTGAGACCGCGCGCGCCGATGCGTCCGACGGTGGCGCCATTAGCGGCGATCTCCTGCGGCTGGGTCAATTCGCCTAGCGCCGTTATCCTCCCGTCGCAGGCGCCGACGAGGCGTTGATCTGCTGTTGCACCCGTTCGAGCGGCCCCGGCGCCAACGCCGCTGGCGGCTGATACGGATTGGAGAAGGCATAGATCAGAAACAGAATGATGCCCGTGTACGCGCCGAAGAGGCAGAGCAGCAGCAGATTGCGCCGCATTGGCGGGAAGGAATAATAGGCGAGCGCGATGAAGATGACGCCGGAGAGTGCCGCGAACCAGAAGATACTGTCGATCGAGTCCGCGACATTGCTTTCCCGCTTGGTCCGGCTTTGCGAGATGTCGTGCAGCCGCTCCAGCATCTGGCTGCGCAGGCTCTCCTGGCGCTTGTCGGCCGGGACCAGGTTCAGCACGTGCTGATAGGCGCGATCCCAGTGCACCCAAGCCTGTGGTGAAAGACGTCCCTTGTCCGCCAGTGACTGCCATTCACCATCGATCACCTCGGCCGCATAGGCGGAGATCGCCTGCTGGATCGGCGCCTTGACGGCTTCACCGTAACGTTCGGCGTCGTAGAAGATGTCAGCGGTCGCCCCGGCTTCGGTAGCCATCTCGTATTTGAGCTGCTGGTACTCGACCATCTCCTGCGCAAAGACCAGCGCGAGGATCAAGCCATGCAGCGCCGAAATGCGAAAGATGACCAAACTGGCAAGTTCCTTTTCGTGCCCTTCCGCCTCGCCGCCCATGATCAGCCGCATTGCAAAGTAGGACGCGAGCGTCAGGGCGACCGTGCCGAAGACGAATAAGGCACCGAGCAACATCTCGACGATCATTTTCCCCTCCGCCGGCCGCCGATAACATCGGCAATTCTGAGCGTCGAGGCCTGGAAACACAACGCCTCGCTTTATTAGCAAATGCACGCAACAGCTGTCTTGCCTGCAGGCAAACCGCTATGTTTGCAGCCGCCGCCACCATTTCGACATTGCCAACCCGTAAGCGCCGCGCCGAAACAGGAGTAAAAACAACATCATGACCGCCCCAAGCGAACAGACAGTCCTCAAGCAATCGATCGCGGCCACCGTCGTCGTCGGGGTGACGGGCGTGATCTTCGGTCTGCTTTCGGGCTCGGTTTCCATCGTCTTCGACGGCGTGTTCTCGGCCGTCGATGCCTCCATGACCGTGCTTGCGCTCGGCGTGACGCAACTGATCCCGAAGCAGAGCAAGCGGTTCCAGATGGGTTTCTGGCATATCGAGCCCATGGTGCTGCTCTTCAATGCCGGGCTGCTGACGCTGCTTTCCTTCTACGCGATGGTCAACGCCGTCGGATCGCTCCTGTCGGGTGGCAACCATCTCGCCTTCGACTGGGCGATTGCCTATGCCGCCGTCGTCGTGGTGATCTGCCTCGTCATGTTTTTCTACATTCGCCGGGCAAACCGGCCGATCGGCTCGGAGTTCCTGGCGCTCGACGTGCGTGCCTGGGCGATGTCCGGTGCGATCACCTCGGCCCTGCTCGTCGCCTTCGTGATCGCCGCGGCGTTGAAGGGTACGGCTTACGAACACTGGACGCCCTATGTCGACCCGGCGATCCTGATCGTGCTGACGCTCTGCCTTATTCCGCTGCCGATCCGCACGGTCTTCCAGGCATTGAAGGAGATCTTCCTGGTCGCGCCTGCCGAACTCGACGAGCGCGTGCGTCAGGCGGCGGCAAATGCGGTCGCGCGCCACGGCTTTGCCGACTATCGCACCTATGTCGCCAAGGTCGGGCGCTCCAAGACGATCGAGGTCTATCTTATCGGAACGCCGGAAACCAAGGTCGGCACCCTCGCCGAACTCGACCGGATCCGCGCCGAGGTCGGCGAGGAGATCGGCGATCCCGGCCACGACCGCTGGCTGACGATCGCCTTTACCGGCGAAGCGCGCTGGGCTGAGTAATCTTCCCCCGTCAGGAAAGCTCGATCCGCCTGTTGATGCCGATCGCCTCCAGGAAGGCGTGGTCGTGGCTGACGACGAGCAGCGCGCCGTCATAGGCTCTGAGACCCGCCTCGACCGCCTCGACGGATTCGATATCCAGATGGTTGGTCGGCTCGTCGAGGATCAAGAGCTGCGGTGGGCTGCTGCCGCCGAGCACGCAGGCAAGCCCTGCACGCAGCATCTGGCCGCCGCTGAGGCTCGAAACGACCTGCAAGGCCGCGTCTGCCCGGAACATGAAACGGGCGAGCGCCGCGCGGCAGTCGTTCTCGCTGGCGTCAGGATTAAGTTGCCGGAAATTGTCACGGATCGAAAGACGGGGATCGATCAGGCTCACCTGCTGGTCGAGCATGGCGTATTCGACCAGGACACGCACATTGCCGGACCATGGCTTGAGATCACCGGTCAACAGCGACAGCAGCGTCGTCTTGCCCGAGCCGTTGCGGCCGGTGAGTGCTACGCGCTCGGGGCCGACGATCGAGAGCGACAGCCGGTCGATCACTGGCGTTCGCGGCTGATAACCCGCAGTGACGGCATCGACCTGCAGCACGCCCCGGCCGGCGGGCAGGCCGGTCGCAGGCAGGCGGACGGTCAGCGGCTGCAGGATTTCGATGCGTTCGCGTGCCTCGGCCACATCGCCGATCGCAGAATCGCGGCGGCGCTCGGCAAGACGGGCATTGTCGCCGCCCGTCTTCTCGCTGCGCTCCTTCCTCGCATCGAGCAGCAGCAGCGGCTCATCCCCCTTGGCCCGCTTACGGCGGCCTGACGCGTCCTTGCGCGCCTTGCGCTCGGCTATCTCTTGCGTTTTTCGTTGGACCTCGGCCAGACGGCGCTCCGCGTCGGCGAGATCGTGACGGGCCGACGCGAGCTCGATCGCCTTGCGCTCGCGGTAGTGGCTCCAGTTGCCGCCATAGGTCGTGGCGCCGAGCGATGTCAGCTCGACGATCGCATCCATCGTCTCCAGGAGTTCGCGGTCATGGCTGACGACGATGGCGCCGCCGCGCCAGCCCGCCATCAACGCGGCAACGGCAGCCCGCCCCTCGCGGTCGAGATTGTTGGTGGGTTCGTCGAGCAGGATGAAATCCGGTTCCTGGAAGACGAGGGCGGCAAGCTTCACGCGGGTCATCTGCCCGCCGGAAAGTGCTGCAAGGCGCGTCCCCGCCGACGCCTCCAGACCGACGCGCGCAAGTGCTGCCTCCAGCCGGGATTCGAGCGTCCAGTCGGCCGCGGCAAGCTCGTCCATGCTGGCCAGCCCTTCTTCCGCACGCTTGAGGACGCCAAGCGCATCGCGGATGCCAAACAGGTCGGCGACGGTTTCATTGTCCGCGACCTGGACGGTCTGGCTGAGCATGCCGAGGCTGCCCGTGACCGTAACCTTGCCGGCCTGCGGCGCGAGTGAACCTTCGATCAGCCGCAGGAGCGTCGACTTGCCGACGCCGTTGCGGCCGACGAGACCGGTGCGCAAAGCACCAAAGCTCAGGTCGAGATTGGAAAAGAGGCTTCGGCCCTCAGGCGTGGACCACGAAAGTTGGGAGAGTGAAATCGAAGCAGGCATGGATACGGTTTTCCCTGATGGCAAGACGGTTCGGCTTGGCGGTCAGGGTGAAATCCATCGATGCGTGTATCCTGTTCAAATTTCTATCGCGGCAATAGATAGCATCGAATGCGCCCGTTTCAAGGCGGGACATTCGATTGCCGCGCGGCGATAAGCGGAGGATCAGGCGAGGCTGCGCCGCGCCTCGTCATGGCCGAAAGTCAGCCCGGAGGCGCGCACGCTTCGGTTTCGGCCGTGGTTCTTGGCGTCGAGAAGAGCGGCGTCAGCCCGCGTCAGCAGGGTAGCGACGGGCCCGTCGTCCGGAGCCGAGGCAATGCCGACCGAGACTGAAACCGTGCCCAGAATCCGGCCGCGATGCGACAGAGGGGTGGTGCCGATCCGGGTCCTCAGCCGCTCGGCAAGCTCGAAACCTGCCGCCTCGTCTGCTTCCGGCAGCAACACCGTAAATTCCTCGCCGCCGAAACGATAGGCGCTGCCGGCGTCGGCCACCGTATCGACGATGATCTGCGCGACATATTGCATGACGACGTCGCCGGCATCGTGGCCGAACTCATCGTTGAAGCGCTTGAAATGGTCGATATCGATCATCAGGCAGGTGAGTGGCTTGCCGCCCTGCCCGCGCGGCTCACGGTTCAGCGCCTCGTCGAGGCAGCGCCGGTTGAGCAGGCCCGTCAGCGCGTCGCGCACCGCCAGATTGGTGAGCTTCTCGCGCAGCTGAAGATTGGCGACGGCCAGCCCGATGTTTTCGGCGATCAATTCGAGATAGAGGCGCGATGCTTCGACTGCGAATGTTTCGTCAGAGCGCTCCTCGAAATAGAGGAGACCAATGGTATCGCCCTGGGCTGTCAGCGGCACGCAGAGACCGACCGCGCCATCGTCGTCGAGATGCTGGCAGGCGATGTCGCTGTGACCGCGATTGCTGACATGCGGCCGGCCGCGGCGAAGTCCCCAGCAGGCGCTGGACGGGAAGGATGGCGCAGAATGCTGCGGATCGAACCAACTGCCGACGCGGGTCAAGAGCGTCCGGCTGTCGCTCAGCACGTAGAGATGGCCAGCAAGATTGGGAAAGACCTGCGGCGCGAAGCGGGCCACGACCTCGGCCAGTTCGTCCTGGCTCTGGCAGGCCTGCAGCCGGTGCATCATCTGCAGGATCAGGTCCTTGGTCTGCTGGTCCAGGCGCCGCTCCGCATCGAGCCGATCACGTTCGATACCGTTTTCCCGAAAGATATGGATCGCCTTGTTCATCTCGCCGATTTCATCGCGGCGCCGATCGAGCGGCACTTCCACAGCGTAGTCCTGCTCGGCGAGACGCGTGACGATGCCGCTCATGCGGGTGAGCGGCATGGCGACGCGGCGCTTGAGAATGAAATAGAGCACGCTCAGGAACAGGGCGGCGGTGATGCCAAGCATCGTCTTGGCGGCGATGGCGAACCAGTCGCTGCGCGCCTGTGCCTCGTTGAGCGCCCCGCCTGTGCGAGCATTGGTCAAGTCTCGAAACCGTGCGACCGTGTCGAGAAGCGCTGTCTGCAGGCGCTCGTGCTCCGGGCCGAATAGCTTCTCCAGGGCGGTCGTGCGATCGCCCTTCTGATAGGCCTCGATGGCGGCAACCTCGATCTTGTCGAGTGCCTCTGCCTCGCGCATCGTCTCCTGAAGGGCTGCGATCTCGCCCTGGGACGCGCCGAAACTCGTGGCCGTCTTGATCGCCTCTTCGCGCTTGCGCTCCTCTTCCTCCGCGCGATGGAAGGTTTCGAGGTGACGCTCGTCGCCGCGCATGACGTAAAGGCGCGCCTCGTCGGTCCGTACTTCCGCTCCGAGCGCAAGTTCTTCGCCAAGCGTATCGAGGGCAAGATGCTGTTCGACCGCGCGCCTCTCCTCGAGAGCGCTATTCGTCGACAGGATGAAGGCGGCGCCCGAAAGCCCCGTCAGAAGCACGGTAACGCCGTAGGCCCAGTTGGTGATCGCATTTATTCGCATGAGAAGAGCTTACCCTGCGCGGATTGAAAGCGGATTAATCGCATTCCCTGGCTTCGGCAACAGGCCCGGAGCATGTTGACGCGGGCGGCACGGCTTTTGTTCCATTGCGCGCTACGGGCGGGAACAACCGGTGGTGATGCCCGGGGGGCCAGCATAGCGAAACGCCATATCGCACGGATGTCAGCGCAGGCTACCTCCTCCGGTGGGACACGTTGCGCGCAGCGGATCGCTCAAGTAGGTTCGATCTCGAAGGCGCTGGTGAGGCCAGCCGCTGGAATATTCTGGTATCGCGTAGAACCCGGCAGCCCATGCCGGGCAAGAGGACGGCCGAAAGGCCGGGTGCAAATGACACTGTCGGGCAAGCGTATTCTCCTGATCATCTCCGGCGGCATCGCGGCCTATAAGAGCCTCGATCTCATCCGACGTTTGCGGGAACGCGGGGCGAGCGTGCGGCCGGTGATGACGGCCGGCGCGCAGCAGTTCGTGACCCCGCTTGCCGTCGGCGCGCTGTCCGCCTCGCACGTCTATATCGATCTCTTTTCGCGCGAGGACGAGCAGGATGTCGGCCATATCCGACTGGCGCGCGAGTGCGACCTGATCGTCGTTGCGCCGGCGACCGCCGACCTGATGGCCAAGATGGCGAACGGCCATGCGGACGACCTCGCCTCCACCATCCTGCTCGCGACCGACCGGCCGGTGCTGATCGCTCCCGCGATGAACCCGAAGATGTGGGCG
This sequence comes from Ensifer sp. Root278, assembly GCF_001429285.1. Taxonomy (GTDB): domain Bacteria; phylum Pseudomonadota; class Alphaproteobacteria; order Rhizobiales; family Rhizobiaceae; genus Ensifer. Next base: position 296,629 of record NZ_LMJJ01000001.1, on the reverse strand, counting down.
CATCCGGCAACGCGCCGCAACCGGGCGACGCTCGCCAAAGACGGCATCCGCTTCATTGGCCCCGAAGCCGGCGAGATGGCGGAAAGCGGCGAGGCCGGGGAAGGCCGCATGAGCGAGCAGCTTTCGATCGTGGCCGCCGTCGAGGATCTTCTCGGCGGCGCCGCGAAGCCGCTTGCCGGGCGCAGCGTGATCGTAACCTCAGGGCCGACGCATGAGCCGATCGACCCAGTGCGTTACATCGCCAACCGTTCCTCCGGCAAGCAAGGCCACGCGATCGCCGCCGCGCTGGCAAAGCTCGGCGCTAATGTCACACTCGTCTCCGGCCCGGTGACGATCCCGGATCCCGCCGGCGTCAAGGTCGTGCACGTGGAGCGGGCCGAGGAAATGCGCGACGCGGTGCTAACCGCCCTGCCCGCCGATGTCGCCGTGATGGTTGCCGCCGTTGCCGACTGGCGGGTAGCCAGCGCTGCCGGCAACAAGATCAAGAAGAAGCCGGGCGAGGCCCCGCCGCCGCTGCAGCTTGCCGAAAACCCCGATATCCTGAAGACGGTCGGCCATCATACCAAGCGGCCGAAGCTCGTGATCGGCTTTGCCGCCGAGACCGAAAACGTCGCCGACAACGGCCGCGCCAAGCTCGAGCGCAAGGGCGCCGACTTCATCCTCGCCAACGACGTTTCGCCGGCAACCGGCATCATGGGCGGCGACCGCAACAAGGTGAAGCTGATCTCCCCTGCCGGCAACGACGACTGGCCGGAGATGGACAAGGACGCGGTTGCGGAAAAGCTGGCCGTGATGATTGCCGAGCAACTGGCGCGGATCGACAAGGGCTAGCTCCGAATTACCGATGCCCCTCACCCTAGCCCTCTCCCCGCAAGCGGGGCGAGGGGGGACGTGCCCTGAGTGAACGAAGCGTTCGCAGCAAGCAGATAGATTCGGGAGAGTGCGGCATGTCCCTTCTCCCCGCCTGCGGGGAAAAGGTGGCGGCAGCCGGATGAGGGGCCACCTGCCATCGACCATCAAGATACTGCGCCTCAAGCCATCTGACGTGTCTTCACCGGCGTCCCCTGCGTCGAGAACAGCCGGACATCGACACCATTCTCACCGACAATGACCGCCGTGCCGTCCGGGATTTCCACCCAGGCGCTATCGTCGTCGTTGAGCGGCTCGGAAACGAGGCAATAGCCGCCGCTCGGGCCCATGGGTGCCGCGTAGAGCGTCGGCGCCTTCCAGTCGGAGGCATAGCGCACGGCGTAGAGATCCTGGCCGTCGGAGAAGGCGGCGGTGAAGCGGACCAGCACCTGGCGTTCGAGATGTTCGGCAAGCTGCTCGACGAAGGCGAGTGCCTCGGCGATCGCGCCGAGCGGATCGCGGTCGAGCCCGAACTGCATGGCAAGCAGGAACAGAAGCTCGGAATCGGTCGTGCCGGTGCGCGCCGAATAGAGATCGTTGTCGAGCATGCTCTCCATCGGCCGGCGCAGATGCTCGAAGTCGCCGATCTGGCCGTTGTGCATGAACGACCAGCGGCCGAAGACGAAAGGATGACAGTTGTCGCGCCTTGTGCCACCGCCGGTCGCGGCGCGCACATGGGCAAGAAAGAGCGGCGAGCGGATCTGGCGGGCAATGCTCTTGAGATTGCAGTCCGACCAGGCGGGCAGGATATCGCGGTAGCGCCCCGGCTCCGGGTGATCGCCATACCAGGCGATGCCGAAGCCGTCGCCATTGGTGGCCGTCTTCGCCCGCGTCGCGCAATGGGACTGTTCGATCAGCGAGTGCGCGGGAGAGGTTACCAGTTCCTCGAGATAGAGCGGGTCCCCGCGATAGGCTGCCCAGCGGCACATGCTGATTTCACTCCAGCTCCGCCCCGTAGACTCCGGAGCGATTCGTTAACCATGACGAAGTGCGATGTTCCAACGGAACATGGTAAAAATGCGTTAACACATTCCCCCTTGGTCAAGATGAGCCTGGCCGGAACGCACAGATTTGGCCGTTTCGATGGACACCGTTCCCCTATTACCGTCGCATTTCGAATAAATATTCCATATTGACAAAACTTGCACAATTCATTTCATTTTGGACCGATTGCAGCGGCGCCGACCGGGAGGACTTCAACATGGCCAGCAAGCGCAAACTCGGGATCGGCCTGATCGGCACGGGCTTCATGGGCAAGGCCCATGCGCTCGGCTTCACCATTGCCGCGCGGGTCTTCGACCTGCCCTTCGAGCTCGATCTCGTTTCGGTCGCCGACGTGACCACCGAGAGCGCTGAACGGGCTCGCGGCCAACTCGGCTTCCGCAAGGCGACTGCCGACTGGCGCGAACTTTTGACCGATCCGGATATCGACATCATCGACATCACCACGCCGAACCTCCTGCACAAGGAAATGGCGCTGGCGGCAATCGCCCATGGCAAGCATGTCTATTGCGAAAAGCCGCTGGCGCCGACCGTCGCCGAATGCAGCGAGATGGTCGAGGCCGCCGAGAAGGCCGGCGTCGTCACCCAGGTTGGCTTCAACTATCTCAAGAACCCGCTGATCTTCCTTGCCAAAGACATCATCGAAAGCGGCGAGATCGGCGAGATCCGCTCGATGCGCGGCATCCATGCGGAAGATTTCATGGCCGATGCCAACGTGCCGTGGGGCTGGCGCCTGAACCCGGCCAGCGGCGGCGGCGCGCTTGCCGATATCGGCAGCCACATCATCGCCTCCATGCGCCACCTCGTCGGCCCGATCAAAGCGGTGTTGGCCGAAACCATCATCCAGATTCCGGAACGCCCCGTTGCCGCCGGCTCCAGCGAAACACGCGCCGTCGAGGTCGACGACATCACGCGCGCCTTCGTGCGGTTCGAGAACGGCGCCACCGGCAGCTTCGAGGCCAGCTGGATCGCAACGGGGCGCAAGATGCAGCACGATTTCGAAATCTACGGCTCCAAGGGCAGCATCGTCTTCACCCAGGAGCGGCTGAACGAAATCCGCCTCTACAAGACCGGCGACGACATCCGCACCCGCGGCTTCCGCACCATCTGGGCGGGACCGGAGCATCCGCCCTATGGCGCCTTCTGCGTGGCTCCCGGCCACCAGATCGGCTTCAACGACCTGAAGGCGATCGAGGTCAAGGAATTCCTCGACGCCATCGCCGGGGGCAAATCACCCTCGACCGATTTCCGCGAAGGCTTTGAGGTACAGAAGGTGCTGTCGGCGACCTATCAGTCTGCCAGGACCAATGAATGGGTGCATATCTAGAAAATGGAACGTCTGTTCTATGCCGTTCCCGGCTAATCGATTAGAGTGAGGATGCAAACGACACCGAAGACCGAGGAGACGAATAAGACATGGCCATGCCGGAAACGACGACGGAGGTCCCGCAGGATTTCGAGGCGCTGAAGGCCGCCATTCTGGAACGCAAGGCGCAGCTACCGAAACGGCTGCGCCAGGTCGCCGCCTATTCGCTCGACAATCCTGACGAAATCGCCTTCGGCACGGCGGCGAGCATCGCCACCTCCGCCGAAGTGCAGCCGTCGACGCTGGTGCGCTTCGCTCAGCATTTCGGCTTCGAGGGCTTCTCCAGCCTGCAGCAGATCTTTCGCGCGCGGCTGCGCGAGCGCACGCCCGGCTACGAGGATCGGCTGAAGGCGCTGAGCAACAACGACCATAGCAGGCTCGAAAGCGGCTCGATCTTCAACGGCTTCGTCGCCGCCGCCCACCGCTCGCTCGACAACATCGCCTCTTCGGTCGATCCGGGAGCCTTCGAGCGGGCCGTCGACATTTTGGCCAAAGCTGACACGATCTACCTGATCGCCAAGCGCCGCTCCTACCCGATCTCCAGCTACATGGCCTATGCCTTTGGCAAGCTGAAGGTGAAGTACCAGCTCGTCGGCACGGCCGCCGGCATCGACGAGGATGTGCTGGCCATGGCGACGAAGAACGATGCGGCCTTTGCCGTCAGTTTCTCACCCTATGCCTCCGAAAGCGCCGCCCAGGCGAGGCTTCTCGCGGAACGCAAGGTGCCGGTCGTGTCGCTGACGGATTCGGCCTTCTCGCCGCTCGCGGAATCCTCGAAGGTCTGGTTCGAACTGGTCGAGGCCGACCATGCCGGGTTCCGTTCGCTCTCCGCCAGCATGGCCTTCGCCATGGCGCTGACCGTCGCCATCGCCGAGAAGCGTCAGCGCCTTGCCGAAGGTGGCTAGGTCAAACGGAACAGATAGAATGAAAATTCCATATTGACGAAACGTCGGAATTTATGTTTCATACCGCCATCACCCACAGTACGAAAATGGTCGGGCCCGCCAAGGTGTCCGCGGGGAGGAAGCAGTGAGCCAGAACGTTTCGGCACAGGGAGCAAAGTCGCTCGACCTGATCACCATCGGCCGAGCCTCGGTCGATCTCTACGGCCAGCAGATCGGCACGCGGCTTGAAGACGTTTCGAGCTTTGCCAAGTCGGTCGGCGGGTGCCCGTGCAACATCTCGGTCGGCACGGCCCGCCTGGGCCTCAAGTCGGCGTTGCTGACCCGCGTCGGCGACGAACAGATGGGCCGCTTCATCCGTGAGCAGCTCATCCGTGAAGGCGTCGAGACGCGCGGCATCGTCACCGATCCGGAGCGGCTGACGGCGCTCGCCATCCTCGCGGTCGAAAACGACAAGTCCTTCCCGCTGCTCTTCTACCGCGACAACTGCGCCGACAACGCGCTCTGCGAAGACGACGTTTCGGAAGACTTCATCCGCTCGGCCCGCGCCATCCTCGTCTCCGGCACGCATTTCTCCAAGCCGAACACCGACGCCGCCCAACGCAAGGCCATGCGCCTTGCCAAGGAAAGCGGCGCCAAGATCGTCTTCGACATCGACTACCGTCCGAACCTCTGGGGTCTTGCCGGCCATGATGCCGGCGAGAGCCGCTACATCGCCTCCGACCGGGTTTCGGCGCACCTGAAGACCGTTCTTGCCGATTGCGACCTGATCGTCGGCACGGAAGAGGAAGTGCTGATCGCGTCCGGCGAAAGCGACCTCTTGCAAGCGCTGAAGACAATCCGCTCGCTTTCCAAGGCGACGATCGTTCTGAAGCGCGGACCGATGGGTTGCATCGTCTATGACGGCCCTATCTCCGACAATCTCGAAGACGGCATCGTCGGCAAGGGCTTCCCGATCGAGGTCTACAACGTGCTCGGCGCCGGCGACGCCTTCATGTCCGGCTTCCTGCGCGGCTGGCTGAAGAACGAACCGCATGCAACATCTGCCACCTGGGCCAATGCTTGCGGCGCCTTTGCCGTATCGCGGCTGCTTTGTGCGCCTGAAATTCCGACCTGGACCGAGCTGCAGTTCTTCCTGGAAAACGGCAGCAAGGAACGGGCGCTGCGCAAGGACGAGGCGATCAACCACGTTCACTGGGCGACCACCCGTCGCCGCGACATTCCGCTTCTGATGGCGCTTGCGATCGACCATCGCAGCCAGCTCGAAGATATGGCCGCCGGCGACCAGGCTCTGCTTGCCCGTATTCCCGCCTTCAAGGTGCTGGCGGTCAAGGCCGCCGCCCAGGTCGCGGCCGGTCGCTCCGGCTTCGGCATGCTGATCGACGATAAATACGGCCGCGATGCGCTTTATGCCGCCGGCGCACACCACGATTTCTGGATCGGCAAGCCGATCGAGCTCCCGGGCTCGCGGCCGCTGCAGTTCGAATTCAGCCAGGACCTCGGCAGCCGCCTGATCGATTGGCCGGTCGATCATTGCATCAAGGTGCTCTCCTTCTACCACCCGGATGATCCCGCAGACCTCAAGGCGCAGCAGGTGGCGAAGCTCCGCTCGGCCTTCGAAGCGGCCCGCAAGGTCGGTCGCGAGATCCTGATCGAGATCATCGCCGGCAAGCATGGCAAGCTCGACGACCAGACGATCCCGCGGGCGCTGACCGAACTCTACGACGCCGGCCTCAAGCCCGACTGGTGGAAGCTCGAGCCGCAGGCAAGCCGCGGCGCCTGGGCGGCGATCGACGCCGTGATCGAGGCCCGCGATCCGCTCTGCCGCGGCGTGGTGCTCCTGGGCCTCGAGGCGCCCTATGAGCAGTTGAAGGATGGCTTTGCAGCCGCCCGCACCTCGAAGACGGTCAAAGGCTTCGCCGTCGGCCGCACGATCTTCGCCGATGCCGGCAAGGCCTGGCTCGGCGGTACGATGACAGACGAGCAGGCGATCGCCGACATGGCCGGAAAATTTGGGGCGTTGGTGGATCTCTGGCTGCAACTGGGTGAAACAAAGGCGGCATAGGATCGACGGATAACCATCGATAATGCTGCGGACAGGGTGGAACGGGACGATTCCGCCACGAGGAGGAAACAGACAATGAGCCAGAAGACCGTGCGCCTGACCATGGCCCAGGCCGTGGCGCGGTTCCTGACCCGCCAGATGACCGTGATCGACGGCAAGAAGGTACCGATCTTCGGCGGCGTCTTCGCCATCTTCGGCCACGGCAACGTTGCCGGCGTCGGCGAAGCGCTGCATGCAATCAAGGACACGCTGCCGACCTACCGCGCTCAGAACGAACAGGGCATGGCCAATGCAGCGATCGCCTTTGCCAAGGCGAGCTTCCGCCGCCGCTTCATGGCCTGCACAACCTCGATCGGCCCCGGCGCACTCAACATGGTGACCTCGGCGGCACTCGCCCATGTCAACCGCCTGCCTGTCCTGTTCCTGCCCGGCGACGTCTTCGCCAATCGCCGCCCCGATCCGGTGCTGCAGCAGGTGGAAAGCTTCGGCGACGGCACGATCTCGGCCAATGACTGCTTCCGTCCGGTGTCGCGTTACTTCGACCGCATCACACGGCCCGAACAGATCGTGCCGGCGCTCCGCCGCGCCATGCAGGTTCTCACCGATCCGGCTGATTGCGGCCCCGTCACGCTGTCGCTCTGCCAGGACGTGCAGGCTGAAGCCTATGACTATCCGGAAAACTTCTTCGACGAGAAGGTCTGGGTGCCGCGCCGCATCGAGCCCGATCTCGACGAACTGGCAACGGCAATCGCAGCGCTGAAGCAAGCGAAGAAGCCGATCATCATCGCCGGTGGCGGCGTGCTCTATTCGGAAGCGACCAAGGAGCTCGGCGACTTTGCCGAACGGCACGGCATTCCCGTCGTCGAAACGCAGGCCGGCAAGTCGGCGCTGCCGCATTCGCATTCCCTTAACATGGGCTCGGTCGGCGTCACCGGCACTTCCGCCTCCAACGCGCTCGCCGAGGACGCCGATGTGGTTCTCGCCGTCGGTTCGCGGTTGCAGGATTTCACCACCGGTTCCTGGGCGCTCTTCAAGAATGAGGGCCTCAAGATCATCGGCCTCAACGTCCAGCCGTTCGATGCCGGCAAGCACAACGGCCTGCCTCTGATTGCCGACGCCCGCGCCGGTCTCAACCGGATCTCTGGCGGTCTCGGCAGCTACAAGGCCGACCCGAGCTGGACCGCCAAGGCCAAGGCCGGCAAGGCCGAATGGCTGACGGCTGCCGACAAGGCGACCGCCACGACCAATGCGGCGCTTCCCTCCGATGCCCAGGTGATCGGCGCCGTCCAGCGCGCCCGCGGCGGCAAGAACACGACCCTCGTCTGCGCCGCCGGCGGTCTGCCGGGCGAGTTGCATAAGCTCTGGCAGGCGGAAGAGCCTGGCGGCTACCACATGGAATACGGCTTCTCGACCATGGGCTACGAGGTCGCCGGCGGCCTCGGCGTCAAGCTTGCCAAGCCCGAGAGCGATGTCATCGTCATGGTCGGCGACGGCAGCTATATGATGCTGAACTCGGAGATCGCCTCCTCGATCATGCTCGGCGCCAAGTTCACCATCGTGCTGCTCGACAATGCCGGCTACGGCTGCATCAACCGGCTGCAGATGGGCACCGGCGGCGCCAACTTCAACAATCTCTTGAAGGACACCCATCACGTCGAGCTGCCGCAGATCGACTTCGCGGCCCACGCTGCCGCGATGGGCGCCGTCACCCGCAAGGTCGGCTCGATCTCCGAGCTCGAAGCGGCCCTCAAGGAGACGGCGGGCGAGGCGCGCACGACCGTCATCGTCATCGACACCGACCCGCTGATCACCACCGAGGCCGGCGGCCACTGGTGGGATGTGGCAGTGCCCGAAGTCTCGGGCCGCAAGCAAGTCAACGAGGCGCGCGAGGGCTACGTAAAGGCGCTCACCTCCCAGCGCTTCGGCTAAGATTGCCCTTTCGGCGCCCGCGTCTTTGCCTGTCGGGCAACGTCCGGAAGGATGAGACATCGAGAGCGGCCCCTCACCCTAACCCTCTCCCCGCGAGCGGGGAGAGGGAACACGGAGGGCGCGGCATTTCCCTTCTCCCCGCCTGCGGGGAGAAGGTGGCGGCAGCCGGATGAGGGGGCAATCGCCCCGTCCCCGCTGCGCACCCATGAGGCACCACGAACGATCCGCCTGCGCGGACAATGCTATAGGAAACGACTAACATGATCCGCTACGGAACCAACCCGATCGCCTGGAGCAACGACGACGATCATACGATCGGCGCGCATCTGACGCTCGAGGATTGCCTCTCCGATTGCCAGAAGATCGGCTTCGACGGCATCGAGAAGGGGCACAAGATGCCAAGCGATCCGGAGGCACTGAAGCAGAAGCTCGCCTCCTACGATCTCGTCTTCGTTTCCGGCTGGCATTCGACCAACTTGCTCACCCACGACGTCGAGGCCGAGAAGAAGGCGATCCAGCCACATCTCGACCTCCTGAAGCACAATGGTTGCAAGGTGGCGATCGTCTGCGAAACCTCGAACGCCATTCATGGCGACGACACGAAGTCGGTTGCCAACGATAAGCCGGTGCTGCCGGCCGACCAGTGGAAGAAGTTCGGTGCCGACCTCGAAGCGATCGCTGAGTATTGCGCCGGCCAGGGCATCGACCTCGTCTACCACCACCACATGGGCACGATCGTCCAGACCGGCGAGGAAATCGACCTCCTGATGCAGAACACCGGGCCGGCGACCAAGCTGCTGCTCGATACCGGCCACGCCTGGTTCGGCGGCTCCGATCCGGCGGAAGTCGCAAGCAAGTACATGCACCGTGTACGCCACATCCATTGCAAGAACGTGCGGCCGGCCATCCGCAAAGTCGTCGAAGGTGAAGACCTCTCCTTCCTCGAAGGCGTGCGCCGCGGCGTCTTCACCGTGCCCGGCGACAGCGAGGGCGGCGTCGACTTCCTGCCCGTGCTGAAGATCGCGGCCGAGCACGACTATTCCGGCTGGCTGGTGATCGAGGCCGAACAGGATTCGGCCGTGCGCAACCCGTTCGAATACCAGTCACTCGGGCTGAAGTCGCTGAAGGCCCTTGCCAAGGAAGCCGGGCTCGACAAGTAAGCTCACGGTTTCGGTCGCCGGACTTCACGGGGATTGCCCCTCATCCGGCTGCCGCCACCTTCTCCCCGCTTGCGGGGAGAAGGGATATGCCGCTGGCTCCCCAATTCCTCGCGACGTAAGGTGGAGAGCATGCGGCAAACTCCAGATTCCCTCTCCCCGCCTGCGGGGAGAGGGTTAGGGTGAGGGGCAAGCCACACGTTCAGAGCGCCCCGGGAAAGGAATCAGGGAGACCGTCACATGTCCAAGCTGCTCGTCAAACCGAAGGCCAAATCGGGCCTGATGCAAAACGTGACGCCGGAGAGCGCCGGGTGGACCTATGTCGGCTTCGCGCTTGAACGGCTGAAGGCCGGCGAAACGACCGAAGGCGAGACCGGTGACAAGGAAGTCTGCCTCGTGCTGGTCTCCGGTAAGGCGAAGGTATCCGTTGACGGCGAAAGCTTCGGCGAACTCGGCGGGCGCATGACGCCGTTCGAGGGCCAGCCCTATGCCGTCTATGTGCCGAAGGGCAGCCGCTGGCAGGCAACGGCGACTTCGGATCTGGATCTTGCCATCTGCTCGGCACCGGGCGGCGAGGGCTTCAAGGCGAAGGTCATCGCGCCGGGCACGCATCCGCAGATGACGCGCGGCAAGGGCACCAACACCCGCTACGTCACCAACATCATGCCGGAAGATGACGGTTCGGCGCAGTCTCTGCTCGTCGTAGAAGTGATTACGCCCGGCGGCCACACCTCCTCCTACCCGCCGCACAAGCACGACCAGGACGACCTGCCGGCCGAAAGCTATCTGGAAGAGACCTACTATCACCGGCTGAACCCGCCGCAGGGTTTCGCCATGCAGCGCGTCTATACCGACGACCGCTCGCTGGACGAGACCATGGCGGTCGAGGACGGCGACGTGACGCTGGTGCCGAAGGGATATCACCCCGTTGCCGCAGTACACGGCTACGACGTCTACTATCTCAACGTCATGGCCGGGCCGAAGCGTATCTGGAAGTTCCACAACGCCCGCGAACACGAGTGGCTGTTCACCGGCGTGTAAGTTTCTACTTACGCAATCGTGGCCCCATGCCTCCAGCCGCTGCAGCCAGTGGCGATTGTCGTCGATAGTCAGGCGTGAGCTATCCAAGCTCAAACCCGGAAAGCGGCATACACTTTTTGCTGCTCCGCTCTAGCTTCTGTGCTTTCAGGGAGGCCTCCATGCGCATCGACGGGCAATGCCACTGCGGCTACGTGACCTATGAGGCCGAGATCGATCCGGGCGACGTCGCGATCTGCCATTGCACCGATTGCCAGCAACTGACGGGATCCGCCTATCGCGTGACCGCAGGTACTGCCCGCGAGAACTTCCGGCTGACCGGCGGCGAACCGAAGCTCTATACGAAGGTCGCTGAAAACGGTCGCCAGCGGCTGCAGTTCTTCTGCCCGAACTGCGGCTCGCCGATCTATACGACCGGCACGGACGAGGATGCGTTGGAAGTCGGCATCCGGGTCGGCACGATCAACCAGCGCCGGGAGCTCAAGCCACGGTCGCAGATCTGGTGCTCCTCGGCGCTGCCCTGGATCGGCGATGTCAGGAAATTGCCCGGACGCGACCGCGATGAGGCGCCCTACTCTTAGATCACGATGGTTTAGAGCGGGATGCGGGCGGAAAACCGCACACACTTTTCCTCATCCCGCTCTGGCCGCTCAAGCGGCGGCCAGCAGGCCTTGCTTCAACGGCGCCCAGGCTTCGCCGATGACGACGGAAGCAGGTGTCGCCGTCATCTGCGACGGGTGTGCATCGGGGTTCGCTGCGAGATAAGTTTTCACAAGGTGATAGCCGATCGTATAGCCGGCCCAGCGCGGCAGCGCACGATCGCAGCCAAAGAACCAGCCGGCATGATCATAGCCCTCCGCCCAGAGTTCCCGCTCGGCGCGCTCCAGCAAATCTGCCCAATCGCCCGCTGCAATCGCGTGGTTCCAAGGATGGCCGTCGCCGCCATTGATCTCGACATCGAAGGCATCCGCAAGGCCCTCGGTGACCAGAGCTTCGCCGAGCTTGGAGCCGTAGCCGCAGGTCGCGTGGCGGAAGGAATGATGCAGCTCATGCGTCAACATTTTCCGCAACTCGCCGGCGGCAAGGCTGGCATGGAAGTTCTCGTTGTCGGGGTCGAGCGTCAGGTAGACCAATCCTCTGCGATAGCAGCTACCGGCCACACCCAGTTCGGGAATGGTCTCTCCCGGCCTGTTTTCGACGACGATATCGATGGGAGCGGCACTGTCGGCGGCAGGAACACGCGCGCCGACCCGCTCGGCCGTCTCGTCCACCTGGCGCAAAATCTGTTCGCGCCAAGCGGCAAGCGATCCATAGGCCTCAAGGAAGTGAACACGCAGGTCCAGCATCTGGCGAATCTCCCGTCATCGACATCACTCTACCGCGCGGCAAGGTAAGCATGCGGCCGGTGATTGCAACGCCGAGCGAGAGAAGGTTTCAACCTGCAAGCGAACCTGCGGCAAAAGGCGCAGGTCGGATGGCCGCCCTCGGCACCCGCCTGACGCCAAAAGCGGCACCTATGCCGATCAGGACCGGATCGTCGTAGCCGATCACGGCGATGCCTGTGGCAAGGTCGCGCAAGGCGCCTTGCCAGCGCCGCTCGTTGTCGCGACTGACATTGGCCGAGATGACGACCGGGGTCTCGCCGGATAATCCCTCCGCCTGGAGGCGCGCGGCGATAGCAGGTGCAGTGCGACCGCCCATGTAGAAGATCGTCGTGGTCTTCGGATCGGCCAAAGCGCGCCAGTCCATGTCCGACGGCAAACCGCCATGACGGGAGTGGCCGGTGACGAAGCGCACCGCCTGGGCATGGTCGCGATGGGTGAGCGACAGGCCGAGACGCGCCGCCATGGCGCTTGCGGCGGTGATGCCGGGCACGACATCGACCGGGATCCCTTCCTGCTCCAGACGGGCGATCTCTTCGCCGGCACGGCCGAAGATCATGGGATCGCCGGCCTTCAGGCGAACGACACGTTTGCCGGCGCGCGCCAGCGCCACCATCATGTCGTTGATGTCCTCCTGCCGGCAGCTCTCGCGCCCGCCGCGCTTGCCGACCAGCATGCGCTTGGCCTCGCGCCGGGCGAGCTCCAGAACCTCGTTCGAAACGAGATCGTCGAACAGGATGACGTCGGCGGCTTGTAGGGCCCGTACCGCCTTCAGCGTCAGATACTCGCTGTCGCCGGGGCCAGCGCCGACAAGCGTCACGCGACCGGTGGCGGCATGGTTCGCCGACAAGCGCTCCATCTCCGCCACCAGCCGCGTCTCGACACCCTCCTCCGGTGTCGCTTGAAAAGCGAGATCGACGAACCGCTCCCAGAAGGCGCGGCGCGGCGCGCCGGGCTTGAGCCGGGCATTGACCTTGTCTCGCAAAGCCTGCGCCAGCGCTGCCCAATCCTTCAGCACCGGCGGCAGCAGCGTCTCGATGCGCCGGCGGATCGCCTGGGCGAGGATGGGTGCCGCACCATCGGTCGAGATCGACACCACGACCGGCGAGCGGTTGACGATGGAACCGAACTGAAACTGGCAGAAAGCGGGCTTGTCGATGACATTGACCGGTACGCCGGCCTGTTGCGCCGCCGCAAAAAAGGCTTGCGCTTCGTCGTCGCTCTCGCAATCGGCGACCGCAAGCGCGGCACCGGCAAGCACATTCGCCTGCCAGCTCTCGCGGTGATGGACGAGACGACCAGTGGGATGAGCGGCGCCCTGGCTGATCAAAGCCGCGCAGACCTCGCCGAGCTCTTCCTCCGGCGCATAGATATGAACCTCGGCGCCGCAGGCGGCCAGCAGTTCCGCCTTCCAGGCCGCGGCATCGCTGCCGCCCGCCACCACGACACGCTTGGCTTCGAGCGACCAGAAGACCGGCAGCTTGGCAAGCGCGGCCATGCTCACCGGCTCGCGGCGCGATTGAATTTCATTCCGCAGCGGCAGCAAGGCATCCATCGACGATCCCCCTGATCTCGGCGCGGCAGGAGCCGCAATTGGTTCCGGCGCTCAGCGCCCGCCCGACAGCTTCAACCGAACGGCAGCCGCCGCGGACAGCCGCGACGATCTGATTGACGCCGACATTGAAACAGGAGCAGACGGTCGCGCCGGGGTCCGGCCGGTCGGCGCCCGGCCGGCCGGCAACGAGCGCAAAGCGCGTGCGCAGGTCCGTATGCGAGGCGCTCAGCTGTTCGACCGCCCAGTTGCGGGCTACGGCGACGGGTTCAGGTGCGAGAAACAGCGCCAGCAGCAAGCGATCGCCGTCGAAGAAGGCGAGCCGTCTTTGGCCGGAGGGCCCATCCGCATAGCCGATCGGCTCGATGTCCCCAGTAAGGCCAAAGGTCTTCCGGCACCAGGCGACCCAATCCTCCGGCGTCGTCTCCGCAGCAAGTTCCAGACGCCAACCGCCCCTCGCCTTGGCGACGGCCCAGTAGCCGAGATCGAGACCCGAGGGTTTCGACGCGCTGACCGCAAAGCCGTAGGTCGAAGCGGAAAAACGGCGGATCGCAACGGCGGCATTTTTCGAGGCCGGCTGGCCCGAGACCGGATCGGTAACCGGCGGGACCAGCGCATCGATGCGCGCCTTGGCGGCAAACTGGTCGTTCCAGTGCATGGGCACGAAGAGATTGCCACGCGCCTGGCGCTCAGTGATGAGTGCGCGGACGATCGCCGAGCCGTAAGGGCTCTCAAGGGAAACGAGATCGGCGGGGGCGATGCCAAGATCCATCGCGTCACGCGGGTGGATCTCGACGAAAGGTTCGGCGAGGTGGGCGGAGAGGCGCGCGCTCTTACCGGTGCGGGTCATCGTGTGCCAGTGGTCGCGCACGCGGCCGGTGTTCAAGGTCAAAGGGAAGCCGCCACTGACGCGGGCCGGCACGGCGCTCGCAACCGCGACGAAGCGGGCACGCCCATCCGCGTGGAAGAAGCCACCATCGGCAAAGAAGCGGGTCTCGCCCTCTGGCTTCCCCAGCGATTGCGGCCATTGGAACGGCGCGAGCGCGTCGTAGGCCGCAGCATCGATCTCCGCATGGGCGCCGATGTCGAAATCGCGCCGCCCGTCATTCTCGAACGCCGAAAGACCAGCATGCTCGGCGAAGATTTCTGAGGGTGAGGTATAGGCGAAGGCACCCTGGAACCCCATACGGCGCGCCACTTCGTTCAGCTGCCACCAGTCGGCGCGGGCCTCCCCCGGGGCCGCGAGAAAGCCGCGCTGACGGGAAATGCGGCGCTCGGAATTGGTGACCGTCCCGTCCTTCTCGCCCCAGCCGAGCGAGGGCAGGAGCACATGGGCGTGACGGGTGGTGTCGGTCTCCTGGAGCACATCGGAGACGACGACGAAGGGACAGGCCTTGAGTGCGGCCTCGACGGCGTCGGCATCCGGCATGGAGACCACGGGATTGGTCGCCATGATCCAGATCGCCTTGATCCGGCCGTCTGCAACCGCACGAAACATGTCGACCGCCTTCAGCCCCGGCCTGGTCGCGATCGATGGCGCGCCCCAGAAGCGGCGCACCTGATCGCGGTGCCCGGCCTTTTCGATGTCCATATGGGCGGCAAGCATGTTGGCGAGGCCGCCGACCTCGCGGCCGCCCATGGCATTGGGCTGACCGGTCAGCGAAAACGGCCCCATGCCCGGCCGGCCAATGCGGCCGGTGACGAGATGACAGTTGATGATGGCGTTGACCTTGTCGGTGCCCGAGGAGGACTGGTTGACGCCCTGGCTGTAGCAGGTGACGACGTTTTCCGTCGTTTCGAACAGGCGGAAGAAGGCGGTGATTTCCGACGGTTCGAGCCCGGTCGATTGTGCCAAGGCGGACTCGTCAAGCGCGCTCGCCGCTGCGAAGGCTTCGGCGAAGCCGCTGGTATGGGCAGCGATAAAGGACCGGTCGTTAGTGGGGCTGGCGGCCAGATGGGCGAAAAGGCCGTTGAACAGCGCCGCGTCGCCATCCGGCCGGATGGCAAGATGCATGTCGGCGATATCGGCGGTCATCGTGCGGCGCGGATCGATCACCACCACCCGCATCTCGGGCCGCGCCGCCTTTGCCGCGGCAAGGCGCTGGTAGAGCACCGGGTGGCACCAGGCGAGATTGGAGCCCGTCAGCACCACGAGATCGGCAAGCTCCAGATCCTCGTAGCAGCCCGGCACCGTGTCCGAGCCGAAGGCGCGGCGATGACCGGCGACCGAGGAGGACATGCAGAGCCGCGAATTGGTGTCGATGTTGCCCGAGCCGATGAAGCCCTTCATCAGCTTGTTGGCGACGTAATAGTCTTCGGTCAGCAACTGCCCGGAGACATAGAAGGCAACCGAATCCGGCCCATGTTCTGCGATCGTCTGAGCGAAACGTGTGGCGACGATATCGAGCGCCTCGTCCCAGCCGGCCTGCTTGCCGTCGACCTCGGGGTAAAGAAGCCTGCCGTCTAGATCGAGGGTCTCGGCCAACGCCGAGCCCTTGGAGCACAGCCTGCCGAAATTGGCAGGATGCTCGACGTCGCCGCGAACGGAGACGGCGCCGTCCTCGGCCACCGTCGCGATAACACCACAGCCGACACCGCAATAGGGACAGGTGGTTCTCGTCTCAGAGGGCATTGCCTGTCCTCCTCCGGCATCGAGGCGCTGTTGAACCGGCGCCCTGAAGCCCTTCCTCCGTCATTCCTGTGCTTGTGACAGGAATCCAATCACGCGAAATCTTTCGCGTGATGGGTCCCCTTCGCGCCGTGGACGCGGCGCTGCTGGATCCCTGTGACAAGCACAAGGATGAGGAAGAGCGTGAGGTAGCGCGCAAGAGAACAGAACGGGGAACGCAATCATCCATGCGATTACTCCGCCGCGATCAGCAGGCTTTCGAGTGCGATGAACAGCGCGCCGCCGTCGTTGCGCACCGGGATCGTGCGCACTGCGCCGTCGTCGGCGCCGAGCGCCTTGCCGGTTTCGAGCGAGATCACCCAATTGTGCAAGGGGCAGGTCACCGCCGTGCCGTGCACGATGCCTTGCGACAGCGGTCCACCCTTGTGCGGGCAATGATCCTCGATGGCGAACACCTCGTTTTCGCCCGTGCGGAACACGGCGATCTTGCCCTGGGGTGTCTTCACGCAACGCGCGCCCCTCAGCGGAATGTCGGAGATGTCGCCGATTGAGATCCAGTTCATATCCATCCCCTCACTCCGCGGCTTCTGAAAAACCGACCGTCGCCATCGGCCGGAACTCGTGCTTGTCCTTGCCGGAGACGCGCTCCGACCAGGGATCGACCTGGGCGAATTTCTGGCTGAAGACGAAGCGGTCGAAATAGGCCTTGCGCTTGTCGGCATCGCCCATGATCTGGCGGCGGATTTCGTCTAGGCCGACGCGTTTCGCCCATTTGTAGATGCGCTCGAGATAGCGGGCCTGTTCGCGGTACATCTGCGTCAGCGCCACGATATGCTCCAGCGCCTCGTCTTCGGTCTTCACCAGCCCGAGCACCTCCGTACCCTTGATGTCGAGCCCGGCAGCACCGGCGAAATGGATCTCGAAGCCGCTGTCGACGCAGACGACGCCGATGTCCTTGCAGGTGGCTTCCGCGCAATTGCGCGGACAGCCGGAGACCGCCATCTTCAGCTTGGCCGGCGTCCACGAGCCCCACATGAACTTTTCGATGCGGATGCCGAGCCCCGTCGAATCCTGGGTACCGAAGCGGCACCAGTCGGAGCCGACGCAGGTCTTCACCGTGCGCAGCCCCTTGGCATAGGCCTGACCGGAGACGAAGCCGGCCTTGCCGAGATCCGCCCAGACCGCCGGCAGGTCTTCCTTCTCGATGCCGAGCAGGTCGATGCGCTGGCCTCCCGTCACCTTGACCAGGGGGATATCGAACTTGTCGACCACGTCGGCGATCGCCCGCAATTCCCCGGAATTGGTGACGCCGCCCCACATGCGCGGCACCACCGAATAGGTGCCGTCCTTCTGGATATTGGCGTGGACGCGCTCGTTGATGAAGCGCGACTGGTAATCGTCGGCATATTCGTCCGGCCAGTCGCAGACGAGATAGTAGTTGAGCGCCGGGCGGCACTTGGCGCAGCCGCAGGAGGTCTTCCACTCCAGCTCCTGCATCACGGCGGGAATGGTCTTCAGCCCCTTGGCCTTGATCAGCCGGCGCACGTCGTCATGGCCGAGCTCGGTGCAGGTGCACATCGGCTGGACGGCAGCGGGATTGTAGGTGTCTCCGAGCGTCAGCGACATCAGTTGCTCGACGAGGCCGGTACAGGAGCCGCATGAGGCGGACGCCTTGGTATGGGCGCGCACGTCGTCGAGCGAGGTCAGGCTCTTGGTCGCGATCGTCGAGACAATCTTGCCCTTGCAGACGCCGTTGCAGCCGCAGATTTCCGCATCATCCGGCAAGGCTGCAACGGCCGCCATAGGGTCCAGCGGCGACCCTCCCTGATAGGCCTGGCCAAAGATCAGCGTGTCGCGCATTTCGGTAATGTCGGTGCCACGCTTCATCAGATCGTTGAACCAGGCGCCGTCGCCGGTCTCGCCGTAGAGCACCGTGCCGATGATGCGGTTCTCCTTGAGCACCAGCCGCTTGTAGATGCCGGCGGTAGCATCGCGAAGGACGATCTCCTCGCGTCCGTCGCCGTCGGCGAAATCGCCGACCGAATAGAGGTTGATGCCGGTCACCTTCAGTTTTGTCGGCGTATCGGAATGGACAAAGGCGGCGCTGCGATCGCCGGCCAGGTGACGCGCGGCAACCCGCGCCATCTCATACAGCGGCGCCACCAGGCCATAGACCATGCCGCCGACCTCGGCGCATTCGCCGAGCGCCATGATGTGGCCGTCGGACGTCTGCATACCGGCGTCGACGACGATGCCGCGGTTGGTGGCAAGCCCCGCCTCCTTGGCAAGGCCGACATTCGGTCGGATGCCGACCGCCATCACGACCAGTGTCGCCGGGATGATCCGGCCGTCGTCGAGTTCAATGCCCTCGACCTTCTCGTCGCCGACGATCCGCTTGGTATTCGCTTTGGTGATGACCTTGATGCCACGCTCTTCGACCGCCCTCTGCAGCAGGTAGCCGGCGGACGGGTCGAGCTGCCGCTCCATCAGCGTCGGCATGACGTGCAGGACGGTGACGTCCATGCCGCGTGCATTGAGACCGGCTGCCGCTTCGAGGCCGAGAAGACCGCCACCGATGACGACAGCCTTTTCGCGCGACTGGGCCGCAAGCAGCATCGCCTGCACATCGTCGAGATCGCGATAGGTGATGACACCGCGCAGGTCCTTGCCCGGTACCGGAATGATGAATGGCACCGAACCGGTCGCGATCACGAGCTTGTCGTAACTCTCGGTGACGCCATGGTCGGAGGTGACGGTCTTGGCGTCACGGTCGATGGCGATGATCTTGTGGCCCTTGTAGAGCGTGATCTCGTGCTTGATGTACCATCCGTCGCCGTGGATGATGATCTGCTCGTAGTCCTTCTCGCCCGAAAGCACCGGCGACAGCATGATGCGGTCGTAGTTGACGCGCGGCTCGGCGTTGAAGATCGTCACCGCGTATCGGCCCGAGGCCTTCTCGAAGAGTTCTTCCAGCATGCGGCCCGGCGCCATGCCGTTGCCGATGATCACGAGCTTTTCAGTGGTGTGTTCAGCCATGGGATCACTCCGCAGCTTCGACGAAGCGGTGGCGCTCGTAGAGGAACTTGAGCACGGCTTCGCGGCATTTGAGGTAGGTTCGGTCACCGGCAAGCTCGATGCGGCGGCGCGGGCGGGCGAGCGGCACGTCGAGGATCTCGCCGATGCGGGCCGATGGGCCGTTGGTCATCATGACGATGCGATCGGAAAGCAGCACCGCCTCATCCACGTCATGGGTGATCATCAGCACCGTGTTGCCGAGCTCGGCATGGATCTGCATCACCTGGTCCTGCAGATGCGCGCGGGTCAGCGCGTCCAGCGCACCGAAAGGCTCGTCGAGCAGCAGCACCTTCGGCTCCATGGCAAGCGCGCGGGCGATGCCGACGCGCTGCTTCATGCCGCCGGAGATTTCGGACGGGCGCTTGTCCGTCGCATGCGCCATCTGCACGAGTTCAAGATTGCGCATCGTCCAGTCGTGGCGCTCGGCCTTGCTCTTGGTGCGCGAGAAGACCTTGTCGACGCCGAGGCGGACGTTCTCGTAGACGGTCAGCCAGGGCAGCAACGAGTGGTTCTGGAAGACGACGGCGCGGTCCGGCCCCGGCTCGTCAGCGACCCGGCCGTCGAGCAGCACGACGCCGGTCGTCGCCAGCGTCAGGCCGGCAACGATGTTGAGCAAGGTCGACTTGCCGCAACCGGAATGGCCGATGATCGAGATGAACTCGCCCCTGTCCACAGAGAGCGACACCTGTTTCAGCACTTCTGTGCGCACGCCGCCGCGTTCAAAACTCTTGTCGATCAGTTCCAGCGAAAGATAGCTCTTGGTCATGGCTTTCCCCTCTCTCAAGCGGTTGCGGTGCCGCGGGTGACAACGCGGCCGACGAGGGCGATGAGGCGATCGAGCAGGAAACCGACGATGCCGACATAGATCAGCGCGACGATGATGTCGCTGATCAGCGAGGAGTTCCAAGCGTCCCAGATGAAGAAACCGATGCCGACGCCGCCGATCAGCATTTCAGCCGCGACGATCGCCAGCCAGGAGAGGCCGATGCCGATGCGCAGCCCCGTGAAGATGTAGGGGGCGGCGGCCGGCAACATGATCTTCGAAAAGTACTCAAAGGCGTTGAGGCGCAGCACCCTGGCGACGTTCTGATAATCCTGCGGGATGTTGCGGATGCCCACAGCGGTATTGATGATGATCGGCCAGATGGCGGTGATGAAGATCACGAAGATCGCCGAGGGGTTGCCGTCTTGGAAAGCAGCCAGTGACAAAGGCAGCCATGCAAGCGGCGGCACAGTGCGCAGCACCTGGAAGATCGGATCGAGCCCGCGCATGGCAAGCTGGCTCTGGCCAACCAGCGCGCCGAGCGCGATGCCGACGACCGCTGCGAGCGCATAGCCGACCGCGACGCGCTGAAGGCTCGCCGCGATATGCCAGAAGAGACCCTGGTCGACGCCCTGGCCGATATAGAAGGGATGGGCGATGAGCTCCCAGCTTTCCTCCAGCACCCGCGCCGGCGACGGCAGGCTGGAATCGGGCGCCGAACAGACAACCTGCCAGGTGATGAGGATCAGCGACAGCGTGACGATGAGCGGCGCGATGTTCGCGGCACCGGCGGCGAGCCTTTCGAGCAGCGGACGGCTGCTTCCGGGTTTCGCCGAGCGGGTAAAGGCGATCACGCGCGCGGCAGGTCGCGGCGCCGACTGGCCCTTGAGTTTGAGGTTGGTGACGGTCATGCCGTTCTCCTTGGTATTCGAAAGCGGATGCTGGCGGGCCATGCCGGCCAGCATCGGCGATGGCTCAGGCGACGCGCGAGATCGAAAGGCTCTTGAGGTAGGCTTGCGGATCCGCGGGATCGAAGATCTTGCCGTCAAAGAATTTTTCGACGCCACGCGAGGTGGAAGCCGGCACGTCGGTGACGCCCAGATCCTTGGCGGCCTCACGCCAGATATCCTCGCGGTTGACCTTGGCGACGAGCGCCTTGACGTCGGTATCGGGCGCAAACTTGCCCCAGCGGATATTCTCGGTGAGGAACCAGGTATCGTGGCTCTGGAAGGGATAGGAGGCGTGATCGCGCCAGAACTTCATGAAGTGCGGGCTCTGTTCGACGACCTTGCCATTGCCGTAGTCGTACTCGCCCTTGAGGCGATCAACGATGTCCTTCGGCGGCACGTTGAACCAGCTACGCTTGCCGACGATCTTCGCCAGTTCGTCCTTGTTCGCCATGTCGTCGCACCATTGCGCCGCCTCCTGGATCGCCATGGTAAGCGCCCTGGCAGCACGCGGATTCTTCTCCACCCAGTCGGCGCGCATGGCGAAGGACTTTTCCGGATGCTCGTTCCAGATTTCGGCGGTGTTGACGGCGGTGTAGCCGATCTTCTGGTTGACGAGCTGCTCGTTCCAGGGCTCGCCGACGCAGAAACAGTCCATGGTGCCGACCTTCATGTTGGCGACCATCTGCGGCGGCGGCACGACGATGGTTTCGACATCGCTATCGGGATCAATGCCACTGGCGGCGAGCCAGTAGCGGATCCAGAGATCGTGGGTGCCGCCGGGGAAGGTCATAGCCACCTTGGCGGCGGCACCTTCGGCCTTCTTTTTGGCGAAAGCTTCCTTGAGCGCGGATGCATCGAGGCCGACCTTGAGGTCGGCATAGGCCTGGCCGACCGAGATTGCCTGGGCATCGAGGTTGAGGCGCGCAAGGATCGCCATCGGCAGCGGCTGGTTGTTCTGAGTGACCTTGCCGGTCGAGATCAGATAGGGCATCGGCGTCAGGATATGGGCGCCGTCGATGCCGGCGCCGGCGGAGCCGAGCACCAGGTTGTCGCGGGTCGTGCCCCAGGAGGCCTGCTTGACCACCTCGACTTCGGTCATGCCGTATTTGTCGAAGAGGCCCTTCTCCTTGGCGATGATCAGCGGTGCCGAGTCGGTGAGCGCGATGAAGCCGAGCACGGCCTTGGTGGTTTCCGGCCCGGAGCCTTGCGCAAAGGCACCGGATGGGAAGGCCGACTTGACCGCGCCGAAGAGCGCAACGGTCGCGGTGGTCTTCAGCAGGCTTCGGCGGGTCAGACCGCCGGTCGAAAACTTGGTCATGCGCAGGTTCCTCTGCTGGCCGGATAACGGACATAAAAAAACGCCGCTCGGTGCTTGCGTCCGGGATCGGGAGGAACCCTCGGAAAACAAAAACCTTGCGACGTCGGTGTCGTTGGCAAACGCGATCTGGCGTTTGAGATAGCTTCAATCGCCGTTGACCGAAGCATTTCTAGAAAAGCAAGGGCCGTGCCAGTTCGCCGCCACGCCCCTTAGTGGTTTGAATTCAAATCGTAATTTCCGGATGCAGATGCGGCGCCCATAAATGCGCCTATTGTAGACTCTGCTGAATTATTGTGCGGTGCACACATTCCGCATCGGGATTCTGCACAAACATGGTGCGCCATCCTCAACCCTCCTGCTCGACCGAAACGCTCTCCGCCAAAGCGCGAACGGGGAAAGTGCGAACATAGGCCCCGATATCTGCGGGATCGAAAACGTGCCCATCCATGAAGCGTTCGCCCGGCCTCTCGCCTTCGACACGAATAGCGGGAGCGGCGGGAGCGGCGGCCTCGCCGAGCGCGTGGCGATAGAGGTCGGGGCGATAGGCGGCAGCCGCCAGCGCCTGCATCTCGGGCGATAGCCGCACCTGTCCCCAGCGCGCCATCTGGCTATAGATCCAGAGCGCCTGGCCGGGACGGGGGTAGTTGGCGTGGTCGCGATGAAAGACGAAGTAATCATCGATCACACGCCTGTTGCCGGCCGCGTCGATGGCGAACTCTCCGGCGAGAACCCGGCGGATGATTTCGATCGGGGCACCGATGTAACGGGGGGCGGCAAGCAGTTCGGCAAGCGTGCCGCGATTGTCCGGCTCATCACACCAGCGCGCCGCCTGGTCGAGCGCCAGAAGCAGGCGCGATACGGTCTCGGCGTTGCTCTCCGCCCATTCGGGCCGCATGCCGATCACCTTTTCCGGCGCCAATGGCCAAATGTCCTGCTTGGCGGCGACGATGCGCCCGAGTCCACGCTCGGAGGCCACCATGTTCCAGGGCGCGCCGACGCAGAAACCATCGATGGCGCCGGCGGCAAGGGCATCCGAGGTCAACGGCGGCGGTACCACCACAAGCTTGACGTCGCGGTCCGGATCGATGCCGCCTGCGGCAAGCCAGTAGCGGACCTCGTAATTGTGTGAGGAGAAGGGATAGGTGACGCCGAGCCTTGGCGCCGCCTCGCCGCTTTGGCGCATGCGGGCAAGCACCGCGGCGAGCGCACGCGCATGGGCGAGCGCATCCTCTACTTCGCCAAGGGCGCCTTCCTCCTGCATGCGGGCGAAGAGCCGGTTGGAAAGCGTGATCGCATTGCCGCCGCGCCCGAGCGAGAAAGGGGCGATCGTCGGCGAAGGATTGGAGCCGAGGCCGAGCATGGCGGCGACCGGCATCGGCGAGAGCATATGGGCGATATCGAACTGACGAAAGGCGAGGCGGTCGCGTACATTGGCCCAGGAGACATCCTTGACGAGATCAAGCGTCAGCCCCTCCTTGCGCGCGAAGCCAAGTTCCGCCGCCACGATCAGCACGGCGGCATCGACCAGCGGAATGAAGCCGGCGCGGATCGTCCGTGCCCCCTCGCCGCCCAGTCTCACCGGCGCCGGCAGCCCGTCACCCATCGCCGCTCCGGGTCGCGAATTGTCGATGGTCGTCATGATGTTCACTCCGGTGTCTCCTTCCGACAGCATCGGAAACCGCGCTCTCACATCAGCAGGCCCGCGGCCGTCACCACGCTCTGCGCGATCTCCGACATCTTCTTCTTTTCGTTCATCGCCGTCTGGCGCAGCAGTGCGAAGGCCTCGTCCTCTGAAAGCCCGCGCATCTTCATCAGGATGCCCTTGGCGCGCTCGATCACCTTTCGCTCTTCCAGCGCCGATTTCGCATCGGCGAGCTCGCGCTGCAGCCGGCTGAAGGCATTAAAGCGGCTGACGGCCATGTCGAGGATCGGTTTGACGCGTTCCTTCTTCAGCCCGTCGACCACATAGGCGGAGACGCCCGCCTCCACCGCCGCCTCTATCGACGCCGTATCGGAGCGGTCGACGAACATGGCGATCGGCCGCCCGACGGTGCGGGTGAGCTGGAACAGATGCTCCATCATGTCGCGGTTGGGGTTTTCGATATCGATGACGATGACATCGGGCCTGAGCGTGTCGATGGCGCGCGCGACGCCCTGGACCTCGTGAATGACTGTGACCTTGCGATGACCGGCCTCATGCAAGCCTTCCTCGATGATCGAGGCGCGGATGGCGTTCTCGTCAATCACGAGAATGGTGAGGTCCCGGTGCGTCATCGCTCGATCATGATGCAGCGCAGCATTTTTCGCAACAGGATTTGCCTAATGTTTTGACATTTGTATTAGATGCATAAAATTTAGGCGAAACGCCAATCGATTGGGCGAGGTTGAGGACGATAGCGGGATGCGGTCGGACGATGTAAAAGACGTCGTAGTAAAAGGAGCGGCGCGCGGATGGCAAAGGGTCAGTTCAGGATGCTGCGCAGCGCTACCGCGGGCATTGACGCGGTGGAGGCGGAAACGCGCCATTCCTTCGCCCGCCATACCCACGACCAGTTCGGCATCGGCCTCATCTACCAGGGCGCACAGAAATCGCTCAGCGGCCGCGGCATGGTCGAGGCCGGCGCCGGCGACATGATCACCGTCAACCCCGGCGAGGTGCACGACGGCGCACCGATCGGTGACGCCGGCCGTTCCTGGCGCATACTCTATTTCGATCCTTCCGTCATTGCCACCGCCGCCGCGGATATCAGCCAGGGCCGCTCGGACGCTGGAGAATTTGCCTCACCGGCTTTTAAGGACGCCGAAGCGGCAAACCAGTTCCGGGCACTGTTCACGGCGATCACCGGTCCCGAAGCAGAGGATGAGACGATCCGGCGCGAGGAGCAGCTTCTGCTGCTGCTTGCGAACGTTCTTGGCACCGGGAAACCCCAGCATCACGAAAGGCCGGCAACCGTCACCGCTGCAAAAACGATGATCGACGACGATCCGACGGCGACGATCACGCTTACCGACCTCGCCGCCGAGGCGAGGCTCAGCCGCTTCCAGCTGGTGCGCAACTTCGCGAAAGCGGTCGGCCTGACGCCGCATGCCTATATCGTCCAGCGCCGCATCGATCTCGCCCGCCGACTGATCGGCGCAGGCACACCGCTGGCAGAGGCCGCATTCGCGGCCGGCTTTGCCGACCAGAGCCACATGACGCGCGTCTTCGTCAGCAAATACGGCCTCTCGCCCGGCACCTATGCCGAGGCCAGGAAGTAACACCCGCAATTCCGTTCAAGACCCGTCTCCCCCTCCGGCGCATTGCTCAACCTGCGCATCGACAGCGCGGCACTGCAACGGAGAACGGACATGTCGGAAAAATTTCAGGGCTATCTCTATCTGTCGCTGGCGATGATCCTCGTCGGCAGCACGGTGATCGCCAGCAAGATCATTGCCGCCGGGCTTGCGCCCTTCACCGCGACAGCTCTGCGCTTCGCCATCGCCTTCCCGCTGTTCCTGCTCTTGATGCGACTGACCAAGACGCCCTGGCCGAAACTCGGGTGGCGCGACTGGCTGATCCTCATCGCCCAGGCGGGTGCCGGTAGCGTCGGCTACACCACCCTGCTGATCGCCGGCCTGAGCCTGACGTCCGCAACCGACGCAGGCGTGGTGATCGGGACCCTGCCGATCGTTTCCGCCGCAATCGCCATCCTGCTTCTCGGCGAGCGCCCCGACCGCCGGATGCTTGCGGCGATCGTGCTCGCCGCTGCCGGCGTGCTTACCATCGTCTTCAAGCCCGGCGAAGGCGCCGCGCACTCCCCGTTCGGCATCGCCCTCATCTTCGGCGCCGTCATCTGCGAGGGCCTGTTCATCCTCATCAACAAGCGCGTCAGGGCCGAGATCTCTCCGCTTGCCCTTTCGACGCTGATGGCAGGTCTCGGCCTCGCCGTCGCCCTCATCCCCGCGCTCTTCGAGGCACCTTCGGCCGCACGGATCGACAAGGGCGCGATCGTTGCGGTTCTCTACTATGCGCTCATTCCGACGGTGGTGGGCTTCGTGCTCTGGTATGCCGGCTCCGCAAGGGTGAGCGGCACCGAGGCTTCCGTCTTCACGGCGCTGGCGCCTGTCTCTGCCGTGCTCTTTGCCTTTCTTCTGCTCGGCGAACCGGTCGGCACCCATCAGTTGCTTGGGATCGGCTGCGTGCTCGCCGCCGTACTTGGCCTGACCGTGCCCCAGATCCGCGCCAGCCGAAGGACAGCGCGCGCCTTTCAGGCAGGGAAGGCTTGAGCCAGAATGAACGCATCTAATCCGAGGGCCTCCATGCACTTCCAACACGCAGACGATATCTGGCGCGACTTCCCGGAGCTCAACGTCGGCGCACTCTTCATCGACAACGTACGCAGCGAAGTTTCGGTCGAGGACCATGTTCGCCGCTTCCAGGCGATCGCAGAGGACCGCCTCGGCGCCGGATCGGAAAGCGATCTGCCGGAAATCCAGGCATGGCGCCGAACCTTTGCCAGGATGGGGCTGAAGCCGACACAGTATCGCTCCGCCTCCGAGGCGCTGCTCCGGCGCTTCCGGAAAGAAGGCAGCCTGCCGGCGATCCATCCGCTGATCGATCTGTGCAACGCCGCCTCGCTCGCCTCCGCGATTCCCATCGCGGTCTTCGACCTTTCGAACGTCAGCGATTTTCTGCACGTCCGCCGCGCGGTCGGCAACGAGACCTATCTGACCTTCGCAGACGAAACGGAAAACCCGGAACCCGGCGAAGTGATCTTCGCGGATGCCGAAGGACGGGCCCATGCCCGGCGCTGGACCAACCGGCAGAGCGGCCATTCGGCGATCCGGCCGCAGACGGCGCATGCGCTGATCGTTGCCGAAGCCATGCACGAAACGGCGCGAGAGGACGTCGCGCGTTTGATGACTGCGCTTTCGGAAGCGATCTCTGCAGCTTGGAGCACTCGCCCGAGCATGGCCATGCTGGATCGCTCGTCACCGCGTTTCGATTTTTCGATTTAGGGAAGTCGTTCCGACACGGCGCGGCAGGCGCCGGAAAACCGGCCGATGCCTCAGGCACCGGCCGGACGAGAAATCGATCACGCCGCCTTGGCGACGTGATACTCCTTGATCGCGACCATCTTAATCGCCGGATAGCGTTCCGCCTCGTAGCGCAGCGAGAAGCTGTCCTGCGCCAGGAACACCGGGTCGCCATCGAGGTCGCGGGCGATGTCGCCGCGACGGGCCGTGACGAACTTGTCGAGTTCGGCAGGCTGATCAGCCGAGATCCAGCGGCAGACCGAGAAGCGCGACATTTCGAAGGAAACCGGCAGGCCGTATTCGGCGCTGAGGCGCTCCTTCAACACGTCGAGCTGCAGCGCGCCGACGACGCCGACGATTGCCGGCGAGCCGTCTTCGGGCGAGAAGAGCTGCACGACGCCCTCTTCCGCCATCTGCTGCAGCGCTTCCTTCAGCTTCTTGGCCTTCATTGCATCTTCCAGACGCACGCGGCGCAGGATTTCCGGCGAAAAATTCGGCACGCCCTGGAACACCAGCGACTCGCCCTCGGTCAGCGTGTCGCCGATCCGGAGCGTGCCGTGGTTGGGGATACCGACGACGTCGCCGGCATAGGCGGTGTCGGCGAGCTGGCGCTGCGACGCGAAGAAGAACTGCGGGGCACTGAGGCCCAACTGCTTGCCGGTGCGCGACAGCCGCGCCTTCATGCCGCGCTCCAGCTTGCCGGAGCAGACGCGGGCAAAGGCGATACGGTCGCGATGGTTCGGGTCCATGTTGGCCTGGATCTTGAAGACGAAGGCCGTCATCTTGTCGTCGGTGGCGTGCACGGTGCGGATATCGGCCACCTGGTCACGCGGCGGCGGTGCGATGTCGCCGAGCGCGTTGATGAGATCGCGCACACCGAAGTTGCGCAGCGCCGAACCGAAGAACACCGGCGTCAGGTGACCTTCGAGGAAAGCCTTCTTGTCGAAGGGCTTGCAGGCCTCGATCGCCAGCGTCAGCTCGTCGGTGAAGACGTCGCGCTCGTTTTCCGGCAGGCGATGGGAGGCCATCTCCGGACCGTTGACTTTGGTCGGGATTTCCTGCGTGTCGGAGCCGCGCACGGTGTCGTGGGCGAGATTGTAGGAGCCGCAGAAGGTCTTCGAGCGGCCGATCGGCCAGGTGACGGGCGCGCAGTCGAGCGCCAGCTTTTCCTCGACCTCGTCCAGGATCTCGAAGGGATCGCGGCTTTCGCGGTCCATCTTGTTGACGAAGGTGATGATCGGAATATCGCGCATGCGGCAGACTTCGAAAAGCTTCAGCGTGCGCGGCTCGATACCCTTGGCGGCGTCGATGACCATGACCGCGGCATCCACCGCCGTCAGCGTGCGGTAGGTGTCGTCGGCGAAGTCTTCGTGACCGGGCGTATCGAGAATGTTGAAGACGTTGCCGCCATATTCGAAGGTCATCACCGAGGTGACGACCGAGATGCCGCGCTCGCGCTCGATCTTCATCCAGTCCGAACGGGTCTGGATCCGATCCTTCTTGGCCTTGACCTCGCCGGCGAGCTGGATGGCGCCGCCGAACAGCAGCAATTTTTCGGTGAGCGTGGTCTTACCGGCGTCCGGGTGGGCGATAATCGCAAATGTGCGGCGGCGGGAGACCGCCTCGGCGAGAGTTTCAGCCATGTCGTAGAATCCTGTGAGTTGCCGCGTCCTTTACAGGCTCGGCCCCGATTATGCAATTGACCGAGGCGCCCGCCGCCCGGCTTATGCGGTCATGAGCACGCACCCATCCGAATCCCGCCCGACCCTCAACCTTGTTCGCCTGCCGCATGGCGAAGGCCTCGAGTTGCCCGCCTATGAGACGGCAGGCGCCGCCGGCATGGATCTGCGCGCAGCCGTTCCCGGCGATCGGCCGCTCATGCTCACCCCGGGCAAACGCGCCCTCGTTCCGACCGGCTTCATCTTCGAGGTTCCCGTGGGCTATGAAGCGCAGATCCGCCCGCGCTCGGGCCTCGCCTTCAAGCACGGCATCACCTGCCTCAACACACCCGGCACCATCGACAGCGACTATCGCGGCGAGGTGAAGGTGCTGCTCATCAATCTCGCTGACGAAGACTTCATCATCGAGCGCGGCATGCGCATTGCCCAGATGGTGATCGCGCCGGTCACGCAGGTGACTGTCCGCGAGAGCGACAATGCCAGCGAGACGACGCGCGGCGCCGGCGGCTTCGGCTCGACCGGGGTTTAATCTACGCAATTCCGGACGGAAAACCGCCTCACACTTTTCCTGGAATTGCTCTCGTCTACGCAATTCCGGACGGAAAACCGCTTCACACTTTTCCTGGAATTGCTCTCTTAAATTAACGGCGGCAAGCGGCGCTTGACCGGCGACGACTTGACGATCGAAGTGTTGGTCTGCGCCTTCTCGGCGATCCGGTCGAGGATCGTGTCGAGCTGCGCCATGTCGCGCACGAAGAGCTTGGCGATGAAGCAATCGTCGCCGGTGACCTTGTCGCATTCTACGATTTCGGGCGTGTCCTGGATCAGCCGCTCAACGATGTGCAGCATGCCCGGCATCGGCCGCACGCGGATGACCGCCTGCAGGGGATAGCCGACCTTCTGGGGATTGAGGGCGATGGTGAAGCCATCGAGAACGCCGCGCTCTTCCAGCTTGCGCAGACGATCCGCAGCACTCGGCGAGGAAAGGCCTGCCTCCTGCGCCAGCTCCTTCAGCGATACCCGGGCATTGGCTGCCAGAATGTCTAGGATCCGTCGGTCAATCTCGTCCAGCATCACGGCACCATAAGTCATAGTAACGAACAGAACTTCGATAATTAGGCAATATAACACAATTGCCTTCGTTCATCCATGGGAAAGGCTGCAAGCACCGGCTATTCTCCGATCACCAACATGGAGCGGCGAACATGAATACCGAACTCAAACGCGGCAGCATCGAGATGACAGCCGCGATGCTGATTTCCGGAACCATCGGCTGGTTCGTGCTGAAGTCGGGGCAGCCGGTGACGAGCGTCGTCTTCTGGCGCTGTGTCTTCGGCGCCGTGACACTCGTCGGCATTGCCTGGTTTCTCGGTCTGTTCGATCGCCGCCACTTCAGCCGACGGATGCTGCTGCTTTCGATCGTCGGCGGCGTCGCGATCGTCGTCAACTGGCTGCTGCTCTTCGCCGCCTATTCCCACGCCTCGATCTCGATCGCGACGATGGTCTACAACACCCAGCCCTTCATGCTCTTGGGGCTCGGTGCGCTCTTCCTCGGCGAGAAGATCACGGCCACCAAGATCTTCTGGCTGTCGGTCTCGTTTGCCGGCATGCTGGCGATCATTTCGGCCAAACCCGGCCACGGCTTCGCGCCGGAAAGCTATCTGACGGGTGTTGCGCTGGCGATCGGCGCGGCCTTCTTCTACGCGATCGCAGCGATCGCGACGAAGCTGCTCAAGGGTACGCCGCCGCATCTGATCGCGCTGATCCAGGTGATCACAGGCACCTTGATGCTGGCGCCGATGGCGCTCGCGGCGCCCGCCCCGTCTGGTGCCGCGCAATGGTCGATCCTGGTCACGGTCGGCATCGTCCACACGGGGCTGATGTATGTGCTGCTCTATGGCGCGATCCAGCGACTGCCGACGCATATGACCGGCGCGCTCTCCTTCGTCTACCCGATCGCCGCCATCGTCGTCGATCGCATCGCCTTCGGCCATCAGTTGCAACCGATCCAGATCCTCGGCTCGATCGCCATCCTCATTGCCGCCGCCGGCATGAATCTCGGCTGGAAACTTCGCCTGCCCTCTTCTATCAAGCGGGAGCGCGAAGGGAGAACCGCATGATCACCTGCTACCTGAAATACGTCATCGACCCCTACAAGGCCGCCGAGTTCGAGCACTATGCCAAGCTCTGGATTCCGCTCGTCAACCGTCTCGGCGGCACGCATCACGGCTATTTCATGCCGCATGAAGGGGCAAACAACATCGCGCTCGCGCTCTTCAGCTTTCCGAGCCTTGCGGCCTATGAAAGCTACCGCCAGGAAATGGCCGCGGATCCGGAATGCCAGGAAGCCTTCGCCTATGCCGAGAAGACGCGCTGCATCGTCAGCTATGAGCGCAGCTTCATGCGGCCGGTCTTCGAATAGTCCCTGGTCGATAAAGCGCGGATTAACGCCGCGCCTCCGATGCCATGCTCAGCGCGAAGCCGAAAAGCGCCGTACCCATGGCCCAGCGCTGCACCACCATGAACAGCGGTCGCCCGGCGAGGAAGGCCGCGATGCCGCTGGCGGCAAGCGCGATCATCGCGTTGACGGTAACGCTGGTCATGATCTGAATCGACCCGAAGACCAGCGACTGGCCGAGCACATTGCCGAGTTCCGGCCGGATGAACTGCGGCAGCAACGAGAGATAGAGCACCGCCACCTTGGGATTGAGCAGGCTCGTCAGAAACCCCATGACGAACAGCTTCTTCGGCCCATCCTTCGGCAGATGGCGGACCTGAAACGGCGAACGCCCGCCAGGCCGCACAGCCTGCCAGGCGAGATAGAGAAGGTAGCCGGCGCCGGCAATTCTCAGCGCATCATAGGCAAAGGGAACGGCGAGAAGCAGCGCGGTGATGCCGAGTGCGGCCGAAATCATGTAGACGACGAAACCGAGCGCAACGCCGCCGAGCGAGATCAATCCGGCGCCCGGCCCCTGGCTGATCGAACGCGAGATCAGGTAGATCATGTTCGGCCCCGGCGTCAGCACCATGCCGAGAGCAAGGAGGGCAAAGCCGATCATATCTTTCAACTCGGGCATGGAGAGGCGCCTTTCGCTCGTTTTCTGCAAGCTCTACCGATCCCGCGTCGGCGGACAACGCCAGACTTGTCACCCGATCAATTTTGTCGTCAGGCGCCTATCGGTCGTCGTTCCTTGATTTCCCTTTTTTGTCCGTCTGCGCTAGAAATCGGCATCACCATCGGAAGGAATGTCCATGACGCTCGCGGCTCTCGTTGCCTATAGCGGCGCACTCTTCATCGCTGCGGCCATACCGGGTCCCGGCGTGACGGCGCTCGTCGCCCGTGCGCTCGGCTCCGGTTTCCGCGAAACCTTCTTCATGGGTCTTGGCATCGTACTCGGCGACATTATCTACCTGACGGCTGTCGTGCTCGGGCTGGCGCTGATCGCCCAGACCTTCACCACGGTCTTCCTGGTCGTGAAATTTGCAGGCGTCCTCTATCTCGGCTACATCGCCTGGAAACTCTGGACCGCGGGGCTGCTGCCCGAGGATATCAAAGCGAAGCCGTCGACGAGTCCGGTGATGTCCTTCCTGTCCGGCCTGCTCGTCACCCTCGGCAACCCGAAGACGATGCTGTTCTATGTGGCGCTGGTGCCGACGCTGATCGACATCGCAGACATCGGCCCCCGCGACTACGGCCTTTTGCTGACGGCAACCTTCCTGGTGCTGTTGGCCGTGCTGGTTCCCTATATGCTGCTCGCGGCGCGCGCACGTCTGCTGCTCAAGCAGCCAAAGGCGCTCCGAACACTGAACCGGGTCGCAGCCAGCGTGTTGGCGGGAACGGCCGCCTATATCGCCGTCCGCGCGAGCTGAAAAAACTTTTCCTGAACAACAACTTCGCCGGTGCTTTTTCCTCCGGCGAATCGTCGCTGCGTGTTTGTCGTTCTGGAATTGAGCAGTCATTGTTCCTATTCTCATAGCTGACAGTTCACGCCCAAGGGAGAAACCCATGTCCGACACACGCAAGCCCGGCCGCGGCCGCGTCTATTCCTCGATCACGGAGACGATCGGCGATACACCCATCGTGCGGCTGGACAAGCTTGCCAAGGAGAAGGGCGTCAAGGCGAACCTGCTCGCCAAGCTCGAATTCTTCAACCCGATCGCCTCGGTCAAGGACCGCATCGGCGTGGCGATGATCGAGAGCCTGGAAGCCCAGGGCAAGATTACTCCCGGCCGCACGACCCTGATCGAGCCAACCTCGGGCAACACCGGCATCGCGCTCGCCTTCGTCGCCGCCGCCAAGGGCTACAAGCTGATCCTCACCATGCCGGAAACGATGTCGGTCGAGCGCCGCAAGATGCTGGCCCTCTTTGGCGCCGAGCTGGTGCTGACGGAAGGTGCCAAGGGCATGAAGGGCGCGATCGCCAAGGCGCAGGAACTGGTCGAGACGCTGCCCGACGCCATCATTCCGCAGCAGTTCGAGAACCCGGCCAACCCGGAAATCCACCGCAAGACGACCGCCGAGGAAATCTGGAACGACACCGAAGGTGCTGTCGACATCTTCGTGTCCGGCATCGGCACCGGCGGCACGATTACCGGTGCCGGCCAGGTGCTGAAGGCGCGCAAACCCTCGATCAAGGTGATCGCGGTCGAGCCGGAAGAGTCCCCTGTGCTTTCCGGCGGCAACCCGGGCCCGCACAAGATCCAGGGCATCGGCGCGGGCTTTGCGCCGGCGATCCTCGACACCTCCGTTTATGACGAGATCGTCACCGTCAACAGCGGCGAAGCGATCGAGGCTGCTCGCCTCGTCGCCAGGCTCGAAGGCGTGCCGGTCGGCATCTCCGCCGGCGCAGCACTGACGGCGGCGATCGAGGTTGGCCAGCGCGAAGAAAACGCCGGCAAGACCATCGTCGTCATCATCCCGTCGTTTGCCGAACGCTATCTCTCGACCGCGCTGTTTGAAGGCCTCGGCGGCTGATCGACAAGCCTTCTCCCACGAAAGGAAAGGGCGCCTCGCG
Organism: Ensifer sp. Root278; assembly: GCF_001429285.1. Classification (GTDB taxonomy): domain Bacteria; phylum Pseudomonadota; class Alphaproteobacteria; order Rhizobiales; family Rhizobiaceae; genus Ensifer. Next base: position 262,882 of record NZ_LMJJ01000001.1, on the reverse strand, counting down.
GCGCCCTTTTGTTTCGAACCGACCTCTACGCCGCCGCCTGCAGCCTCTCGCCGGCAATGCGGTAGGAAATCGCTTCGGCCAGATGGATGCGGCCGACCGTCTGCGCGCCATCGAGATCGGCGAGCGTGCGTGCGACCTTCAGCACACGATGATAGCCGCGCGCAGAAAATTTCATCTTCTCGGCGGCATCCCGGAGGAGTTGCAGGCCGGCCGCGTCGGGCTCGGCGATCTTCTCGATCATCGATGTCGAACACCGGGCGTTGCTCGTCAACTCCGGATGACCGAGGGCAGCGAAGCGGTCGGTCTGCAGGGCACGGGCGCGGGCAACCCGACGGGCGACGACCTCACTGCTTTCGGCTGCAGCCGGCTTCAACAGATCGGCGGCACTGACGGCAGGCACGTCGATGCGGATATCGATGCGGTCCATCAGCGGGCCGGAGATGCGCGCCTGGTAATCGGTCATGCAGCGCGGGCCGCGGGCGCAGCTGCGTCCGGGCTCGCCGGCCATGCCACAGCGACAGGGGTTCATGGCGGCGACGAGCTGGATGGCGGCGGGATAGCTCACCCGGTGATTGGCGCGGGCGATGATGCATTCCGCGGTTTCGAGCGGCTGGCGCAGTGCGTCGAGCACCTGCGGCGTGAACTCCGGAAACTCGTCCAGGAACAAGACGCCATGATGGGCGAGCGAGGCCTCGCCGGGCTTGGCGCGCAAGCCGCCACCGACCATGGCGGCCATGGTTGCGGAATGGTGCGGCGTGCGGAACGGCCGCCGGTCCGAGAGTTTGCCGCCCGGCAACTGCCCGGCGATCGAGTGGATCATCGACACTTCGAGCAGCTCGGCCGGATTGAGCGGCGGCAGGATCGACGGCAGCCGTGCGGCGAGCATCGATTTCCCCGATCCCGGCGGTCCCACCATCAACAGATTGTGGTTGCCAGCAGCAGCCACCTCCAGCGCCCGCTTGGCGCTTTCCTGTCCCTTGATGTCGGCGAGATCGGGCAGGTTGGCAGCGCCCGAGCGGATCGCGGCCTGGGGCCGCGACAGCACCTGCGTGCCGCGGAAATGATTGGCGATCGCGATCAGGCTGCGCGGCGCGAGAATGTCGATCTCCGCACCTGCCCAGGCCGCCTCCGCCCCGCTTTCGGCCGGGCAGATCAGCCCCTTGCCGAGCGCATTGGCGCCGATGGCGGCGGGAAGCGCGCCGGCAACGGCGGCAATGCTGCCGTCGAGATTGAGCTCGCCGATCACGACATAGGGCGCCAGCGCATCGCCGGGGATGGCCCCGAGCGCCGCCATCAGGCCGAGCGCGATCGCAAGATCGAAGTGGCTGCCCTCCTTCGGCAGATCGGCGGGGGCGAGATTGACGGTGACGCGCTTGGCCGGCAGCGCCAGACCCGAAGCATGAAGCGCTGCCTGCACCCGCTCGCGGCTTTCGGCCACCGCCTTGTCCGGCAGGCCGACGATCTGCATGCCGACTTTGCCCGGCGCGATCATCACCTGAACGTCGACCGGCAGACCCTCGATACCCTGAAATGCGACCGTGCTGACGCGCGCGACCATGGTTGCTCCCTCGCCCCGGGCGTCCCGTCATTACGGGCGCCGCAACCGCCTTGGGTTGCAAGACGGAGCCTTGCACGGTTCACGCACAAAAACAAGAACAATTACGGAACATCTGAGGCAAGACCTACGCGCTGCCGTTGGCAAGGGCGCACCCCCGCAGCCGCGGGCGGAAGCCGCGGCAATCTCCGTCATCCGGAGACAGGTTCTACCGGAAGCGCCGGATCAGGCGCGTTTGCGCTCGATCGCGTCCCAGAGCAGGCTCGCAACATCGGCGCCGCCAAACTTCTTGACTTCGCGGATGCCGGTCGGCGACGTGACGTTGATCTCGGTCATGTAGTCGCCGATGACGTCGATGCCGACGAAGAGGAAGCCGCGGGCTTTCAGCGCCGGAGCGATGCGGGCGCAGATTTCCCTTTCGCGCGCCGTAAGCTCGGTCGCCTCCGGCCGACCGCCGGCATGCATGTTGGAGCGCGCATCATGTTCGGCCGGAACGCGGTTGATGGCGCCGACCGGCTCACCGTCGACGAGCAGGATGCGCTTGTCGCCCTTGCGTACCGCCGGCAGGTATTCCTGGGCGATGAAGGGCTCACGGAACATCTGGCCGAACATTTCCAGAAGGGAAGACAGGTTGCGGTCGTCACGGGTCGAATGGAAGACACCGGCGCCGCCATTGCCGTAGAGCGGCTTCAGGATGATGTCGCCCATCTCCTGGCGGAAGCTGGCGATCTCCTGGGGGTCGCGGGTGATCAGCGTCTTCGGCATCAGGTCGGCGAATTCGGTGACGAAGATCTTCTCCGGCGAATTGCGCACCCAGGCCGGATCGTTGACAACCAGCGTCTTCGGATGCAGGCGTTCCAGAAGATGCGTCGAGGTGATGTAGCCCATGTCAAAGGGCGGATCTTGGCGGAGCAGGATGACGTCCATGGTCGACAGATCGACGCGTTCGGCTTCGCCAAGCGTGAAGTGATCGCCCTTGACGTCGCGCAGCGTCATCTGCTGCACGCTCGCATAGACCTTGCCGTCGCGCAGCGACAGTTTTTCGGGCGTGTAGTGGAAAAGGCGGTAGCCGCGCGACTGTGCCTCGAGGCTCATGGCGAAGGTAGAATCACCCGCAATATTGATGCCCGACACATGGTCCATCTGGACCCCGACATTGACGATTTTCGCCATCTTCCCGTCCCCTGTGGATCACGCCAAGCGTGATCGATTTCAAATCGTCAGAACGGAAGAGGACGAGAAAACCGCTGCCCTCTCCCGCACTGGAAAAGCCCTCGACATGTAGAATGCGGGCGTGCCTTAGGCAAGGAGAGCTGAGCCTATTCGAAGCCTTCGACCACGCAGGTGATGAGATCGTGATCCGAAAGCGGCCGGCCGGTTTCATCGAGCGAGGGAATGATCCTGGTTTCGCCGATCTTCAGGCCGCGCGCGAGGAACCAGTCGAGCTTCATCGCGCGCTCCGGCCAACGGGTGATCAGGCTCGGCCGGGTGGTCATCACCTCAAGTGGTCCACCGTGACGGGTGAAGCCGCGGGCAGCGCTCATCGCAAAGAGCCCTTCGGCTTCGAAGTCGCCGCCAGCATGGTTGCCGGTGTTGAGATCGCCGCCGATCAGCACCGGCAGACCGGGAAAGGCTTCGTCGAGCGCATCGATCAATTCCCTGACCTGGCGTTCGCGGTAGGCCGCGGTCGTCGCGCTTTCAAGATGGGTGGAGACGGCGACGAAGGGGCCTGACTCGGTCTCGATAACGGCACCGATCGCGAAACGCTCGCCGAGACGCGGCTGTTCGCCATCGGTGAACCAGAGACGCTCGCCCCAGAGGCGCAGCATGAAGGGCCGGCCGAGCGGCACCGAAGCCATCAGCGCATTGCCGTGAAAGCCCCTGGCGTTGAAATCATCCTCGCAGAACGCGCGCTCGGTATCGGAGCCGAGGCCCATCTCAATGAATTCGATGCCATAGGCATATTGCATGCCGAGTATAGCAGCGACTTCGGCGGTCGGATGGCGCTGGCCGGTGCGGGCCATGCCGTTGTCCATTTCCGATAGCAGCACGACTGGGGCCTTGGTTGCTGCGAGATGTCCAGCACTTTCCGGTGCGAACAGGCAGCGCTCCAGGTTCCAGGCAGCGACGGTGAAGGGAAAGGCGAGCGGCGCGGTCGAGGACGGCGCGGCGCCGACCTCGATGCTGTTCATTTCCGGTCGCGCGGCCATGGCGGCGTCATGGGCCGCAATGGTGCGCAGCATCGAAGCAAATCCTGCACGCAGTTCGAGCGATGGAACGGCAAGCTGCTCAACGGCTTCATGGATCACGATGCCGTCTCCAGCCGAAGGTTCTGCGCCGGTGCATCACCGGCAAAAGACGTGCCCCGTTCCAGCCGCTTGCCGGTTTCGGGCGAGAAGAAGTGCAGGCGGTCGACGGCAATCGTCACGGCGAGATCACCGGAAAGCGGCATTTCCGGAGAGAGCGCTATCGTCAGAGGTTGGCCCTCGATGGTGCCGTGCACGAGCCGCTGAGCACCGAGCTCCTCGACATAGTCGACCTGGAACAGCATCGCATCCTCGCCGACACCGGCAAGCCGGAGGTCCTCGGCGCGCAGGCCGACGGTCACAGCGCCTTCGACCGGGGCGCGGCTGCCAAGCTCAATCCTGTAGAGGCCGATCTGCAGGCTGCCGCCCTCGATCTGGCCCTTGATCAGGTTCATCGCCGGCGAGCCGATGAAGCTCGCGACGAAGGTCGAGGCCGGACGGTGGTAGACGTCGAGCGGACGGCCGATCTGCTCGATCCGGCCGCCGTTCAGCACCACCAGCCGGTCGGCGAGCGTCATCGCTTCGAGCTGGTCGTGGGTGACGTAGAGCGAGGTCGTGCCGAGGCGCTTCTGCAGGCGCTTGATCTCGCCGCGCATCGAGACGCGCAGCTTGGCGTCGAGGTTGGAGAGCGGCTCGTCGAACAGGAAGGCCGCCGGCTTGCGCACGATCGCGCGGCCCATGGCGACGCGCTGACGCTGGCCACCGGAAAGGGCGCGCGGCTTGCGCGCGAGATAGGGCTCGATTTCCAGCATCCGCGCGGCTTCGGCGACGCGGGCATCGATCTCGGCCTTGGGCGTCTTGCGGTTCTTCAGGCCATAGGCGAGGTTGTCGTAGACGGTCATGTGCGGATAGAGCGCATAGTTCTGGAAGACCATGGCGATGTCGCGCTCGGCCGGATCGACGTCGTTGATGACGCGCGAACCGATGGTCACCGTGCCCTTCGAAATCGTCTCGAGCCCGGCGACCATGCGCAAAAGCGTGGACTTGCCGCAGCCGGACGGGCCGACCAGCACGATGAACTCGCCGTCCTCGATATCGATCGAGACGGATTTCACCGCCTCGACATTGCCGTGATAGATCTTCGAGACCTCGGCGATGGTAATGGCCGCCATGGCTGCCTCCGTTAAAATGGTACCGTTTCAGAAGCGGGCGGGACAGTTGTCCCGCCTCCACTCCGCTTACTTGTCGCTTTCGGTCAGGCCCTTGATGAACCAGCGCTGGAAGATCACGACGATCATCACAGGCGGCAGCATGGCGAGGATCGCCAGTGCAAAGGCCTCGTTGTAGTCGGGGATGTTCGAGCCGACCCAGACAAGCAGGATCTGCTTGATGCCGCGAACCAGGGTGAAGAAGCCTTCGTCGGTGGTCATCAATGTGGGCCAGAGGTACTGGTTCCAGCCGTAGACGAACATGATGATGAAGATCGCCGCCATCATGGTGCGCGACAGTGGCACGAGCACGTCGATGAAGAACTTGAACGGCCCGGCGCCATCGATGCGCGCCGCCTCAAGCAGCTCGTCCGGCACCGACTTGAAGAACTGCCGGAAGTAGAACGTACCCGTCGCCGAGGCGAGCAGCGGCACGATCAGGCCGGTGTAGGTGTTGGTCAGCTTCAGCGTGTTCATCACTTCGTAGGACGGAAGGATGCGCACTTCGAGCGGAAGCAACAGCGTGGTGAAGATTACCCAGAAGAAGAAGGTCGCCAGCGGAAAGCGGAAATAGACCAGCGCATAGGCCGCGAGCATCGAGAGCACGATCTTGCCGACGGCGAAACCTAAGCCGAGGATCATCGAGTTCAGCATCATGTTGAAGCCGGTGATCTTGCCGGTGAAGCCGCCTTGACGGGTCAAGACCGTCTGGTAGGTCTCGACGAAATGGCCGCCCCAGGTGAGGCTGAGGCCATTGCGGTGGATATCGGCTGCCTCGTGCGTCGAGGTCATGAAGGCGACGACGACCGGCGCCACCATGATGAAGACGCCGAAGAGCAGGATGACGTGGTCGAAAATCTTGGTGCGATACATCGGCGCCGCCTCAGTTGTAGTGCACGCGCCGCTCGATGAAGCGGAACTGGAAGATGGTGAGAACGAAGACGATCAGCATCAGGATCACCGACTGGGCCGAAGAGCCGCCGAGATCGTTGCCGCGGAAACCGTCCATGTAGACCTTGTAGACAAGGGTGATCGGGTTGTTGGCGGCCTTGTCCTTCACCATCACGTCGATGACGCCGAAGGTATCGAACAGCGCATAGGTGACATTGATGATCAACAGGAAGAAGGCGGTCGGCGCCAAGAGCGGCAGGATCACCGTCCAGAAGCGGCGGAAGCCGGAGCGGCAATCGATCGCCGCCGCCTCGCGCACCGAGACCGGGATGCCCTGCAGGCCCGAGAGGAAGAAGATGAAGTTATACGGGATCTGCTTCCAGACGGAGACGACCACCATGGAAAAGGCGGTGTCGAAGTAATTCAGACCGACCTTGATGTCCCAGCCGAACCAGCGGGCGAGTTCGACGATCGGGCCGATATGCTGGTCGAAGAACATCATGCCGATGAGGCCGGCGACCGGCGGCGCGATGGCATAGACCCATATGAGCAGCGTCTTGTAGGCGGCGTTGCCGCGGATGACGCCATCGGCCTTGACGGCGAGCAGCAAGCCGATCGACAGCGCGAAGAAGGTGACGAGCGCCGTGAAGACGGCAGTGAAGCGGGCGATTCCGAGATACTCGCCCGATTTCAGCACGTCGGTATAGTTCGTCATGCCGACGAAGGTCGAGCCGAAGCCGAAGGGGTCTTCCAGATAGAAGGACGACTGGATCGCCTGAACCGACGGCCAGTAGAAGAAGATGAAGATGATCGCGAGCTGTGGCGCGAGGAAGAGGTAGGGCAGGAACGGCGAGGAGAACTGAACGCGCTTGGCAACGCCTTCTCCTCCGCTCTTCGACTGGCCACCGAAAAACCGGAAGGCGCCGAAGCGACGCCCGCCGGTTTGGGTTCCGGTTCCTCCCCGCGAGGCGGGGAGGAGATCTGTCGCGGTCGACATGGAGATCAGCCGGCCGTCTTGGCGAAGCGAGCGAGCAGCTCGTTGCCTTCCTTTTCGATCGTGTCGAAAGCGTCCTTGACGGTCGTTTCGCCCGAGAAGATGCGGCCGTATTCGCGTTCCATGATTTCGCGGATCTGCGGGTAGAAGCCGAGGCGGTAGCCCTTCGACCAGTCACCGGCCGGCAGCAGCAGCTGCTTGATGCCGACTTCAGCAACCGGCTTTTCCTTGTAGTAGCCGTCCTTCTGGGCGAGCTCGTAGGCTGCCTTGGTGATGGCAACGTAACCGGTGGCCTTGTGGTAGAAGTACTGGATTTCCGGCGAGGTCAGGAACTGGAAGAAGTCGGCAACGCAGTTGTTCTCTTCATCCGACTTGCCGGACATGGCAAACAGTGCCGCGCCGCCGATGAAAGAATTGGTGCCGGCACCCTTGATCGAGCCCCAATAGGGCAGGAAGGTTGCCGAGAACGGCATCTGCGCCGTCTTCTGCAGGCCGCCGAAGGAGCCCGACGAACCGATCCAGAACGCAGCCTTGCCTTCTTCGAAGACCTTCTGGTTGTCGTTCCAGCCGGCGCCGTAGAAAGCGAAGTAGCCTTCGTCCTTCCAGGCCTTGAGCTTGTCGAACATCATGATGAGGTTCGGGTCGGTGACCTTCAGCTGCGTGTCGACGACGGCGTCATAGCCGTTGTTGTTGGTGGCGAACTGGATGTTGTTGCGGGAGAAGAAGTTCTCCGTGAACTGCCAGGTGAGCTGCGACTGGACGAGCGGGATGTAGCCGGCTTCCTTCAGCTTCGGGGCAACCGCTTCAAACTCTTCCCAGGTCTTCGGCGCTTCGACGCCGGCCTTCTTCAGGGCCTCGTCGTTGATGTACATGATCGGCGCGGAGGAATTGAACGGCATGCCGACGAACTTGCCCTCGCTGTCGGCGTAAAAGTAGCGCACGCCGTCAATGAAGGCGTTGCGGTCGAAGTTGTGGCCAGCCTTGATGATCAGGTCTTCGGCCGGAATGACCGCGCCCTTGGCGTTGATGATCGTGGCGGCGCCGGCGTCGAAGACCTGCAGGATGTTCGGCTGTTCGCCCGAACGGAATGCGGCGATGCCGGAAGCGAGCGCTTCCTCGTAAGTGCCCTTGGAAACCGGGGTCAGCGCGCAGGCGCTTTGGGCTTCGTTGAACTTCTTGGAAACTTCATTGATGACTTCGCCGTTGCGGCCGGCCATGCCGTGCCACCAGGTGATATTGGTCGCGGCAAATGATGACGTCGCGGAAAAAGCGAAGCTAAGGGCTGCGAATGAAAACTTCTTGAACATGACTTGGTCCCTCTCCACCGGGTTGCGGATGGCTTGGACTAGTGACGTTCAATGACAGGCCCGTAACGCTTTTATGTCGGAACGATTACAAATTCGCGATTTTGTTCCAAGGCGGGATGCGGGCGGAACACCGCAATCATTTTCCCTCATCCCGCGCCGGTTCAGAAGGCATCCGGCAGATGCCGCGGCCAGCCCCAAGGGGTCACCGTGATGATGTCGTAGCGCACGGAAAGCCTGTTGAAGTCCGGTTGCCTGGCCAGCCAGAGATCGCTCGCAGCGCGAATGCGTTTTTGCGCCGTGGCCGTCACCGCGAATACGCCGTCCTCGGCCGAGCGGCGCGCCTTGACCTCGACGCAGGCAATGAGATCGCCGCGCCGGGCGATGATGTCGATCTCGCCGAGCTTGGTGCGATGGCGCATGGCGACGATGCGGTAGCCCTTCAGCAGCAGGCAGAGCGCCGCGCGGTATTCGGCGAGTTGCCCCCGCCTCAGCGCTTTCAGCTTCCGCCGGTCGCTGCCGTCAGCCGTCATGGCGCTTCTTCAGCTGCAGCAGCCGGTCATAGAGCTCCTTGCGCGGCACGCCCGTCTGGCGGGCGGCTTCGGTCGCCGCCTTGCCGGCCGGCATGTCGGCGACAAGGCTCAGCAGCAGGGCGTCGACATCGGCCGCTTCCGGCTCGGGTGCGGCATCCGGCGGCCCGATGACGAGCACGATCTCGCCTTTGACGGCGCCAGCTTCTCCATAATGTGCAGCAAGCTCGCCGAGCGTGCCGCGGCGGAACTCCTCGAAGGTCTTGGTGAGCTCGCGGCAGACGGCAGCCCGCCTACCCTCGCCCAGCACCTCGGCTGCGGCCGCCACTGTCGCGGCGATGCGGTGCGGCGATTCAAAGAACATGATTGTCGCCGGCACGGCCGCTAATTCCCTGAGGCGATCGCGTTTCGCCTTGTCCTTGGTCGGCAGGAAACCGGCAAAGAGGAAGGCATCGTTTGGCAGGCCGGAGCCGACGAGTGCTGCAAGCGGCGCCGAGGCGCCCGGGATCGGCACGACGCGATGACCGGCTTCGATCGCAAGCTGCCCCAGCCGGTAGCCCGGGTCGGAAACCAGCGGTGTTCCGGCGTCGGAAACGAGCGCCACCGATCGCCCTTCGGCGAGTGCTGCAAGCAGCCGGGGGCCGGCTTCGTCGGCATTGTGCTCGTGATAGGCGTAGGGCCGGTTCACGATGCCATAGCGGTCGAGCAGCACGCGCGTAACCCTCGTGTCCTCGCAGGCGAGCACATCGGCGCCGGCAAGCGTTTCCAGTGCGCGCAGCGTAATGTCGCCGAGATTGCCGATCGGGGTCGCCACCAGATAGAGCGCCGCATCGAGGGGCCGGGCCGGAACGCTGACATTGTGCAGGCGATAGCTACGCTCTCTCTGCCCGCCCGATGCTTCCGATGTCTTCTGCTTTTCCACCTGTAACGTCCTGATCGTGCTCACCGATGCGTCGGTCCGGTCTTTATGAGTGAGCCGGCAGGGCAGGGCAAGGGCAAGGCAATGGTCCAGCGCGCTGCATCTGGGGACAGAAGCCCTTAAACCCCTTGCGTTCCGGGCGCTGTTTCTGCCATTTTGCCGGTCCACATATTTCCGGTCGGTCGGCCGGGACACTCGCAGTTGACGCTCAGGCGGACGCCTCGTCTGCCGGGCAATGGTTGAAAGCGGCATCCCATGCGCATTACTCTCGAGCGGTCCAACCTCCTGAAATCGCTGAACCACGTGCACCGCGTGGTCGAGCGGCGAAACACGATCCCGATCCTCTCGAACGTGCTCTTGCGTTCCGACGGTGCGAGCCTCGAAATGAAGGCGACCGACCTCGACCTCGAAATCACCGAGGCGACACCGGCGCAGGTGGAACAGTCGGGCGCGACCACGGTGCCGGCGCATCTGCTCTACGACATCGTGCGCAAGCTGCCTGACGGTTCGGAAGTGCTGCTCGCCACCAATGCCGAGGGCACGGCGATGACCGTTGCCTCGGGCCGTTCGAAATTCTCGCTGCAGTGCCTGCCGCAGTCCGACTTCCCGGATCTCACCGCCGGCAGCTTCTCGCACTCCTTCCGCCTCAAGGCGACCGACCTCAAGATGTTGATCGATCGCACCCAGTTTGCGATCTCAACCGAGGAAACCCGCTACTATCTCAACGGCATTTTCGTGCACACCGTCGAGAGCAAGGGCGAACTGAAGCTGCGCGCCGTCGCCACGGACGGTCACCGCCTCGCCCGCGCTGACGTTGAAGCCCCGTCCGGCTCCGAAGGCATGCCGGGCATCATCATCCCGCGCAAGACCGTCAGCGAACTGCAGAAGCTGCTCGACAACCCGGACCTCGTCGTCACCGTCGAAGTCTCGGACGCCAAGATCCGACTGACGATGGGTTCGATCGTCATGACCTCGAAGCTGATCGACGGCACCTTCCCGGATTACCAGCGCGTGATCCCGGCCAACAACGACAAGGAACTGCGCGTCGATTGCCAGTCCTTCGCCCAGGCCGTCGACCGCGTTTCGACGATCTCGTCGGAGCGCGGCCGCGCCGTCAAGCTGGCGCTGAACGAAGGCCAGATGACGCTGACGGTCAACAATCCGGATTCGGGTAGCGCCACGGAAGAACTGCCCGTCGGCTACGACCACGACCCGCTCGAAATCGGCTTCAACGCCAAGTATCTGCTCGACATCACCTCGCAGCTGACCGGCACCGATGCGATTTTCATGCTGGCCGATCCGGGCTCGCCGACGCTCGTTCGCGATCTTGCTGCCGAGGATGCACTTTACGTGCTCATGCCGATGCGCGTGTAACCGGGCCTGACGCGGCGCGAAATGCCAACCCGTCACGCCCGCTCGTGACGGGTTTTTTGTTGATCGATCCATCCGGCGGCTGTTGATAAGCCGACGCTTTCAGGCGCAGACAGACTTGTTTTTGCCGCAGATGGGGACACATTATGATTGCCGCCGCCCGGACCGGCTCGAATCAGCGAGCCGGGATTACAGCGGGCGGCCCGTATGAGGAGAGGACGACGGTTTTGAGGGGTTCAATGAATTTGCGCGTGAAGGTGAAGGAACGGCTCGGACGGAAGTTCGATGAGGAAATTCGCTTTTTCAAGGGATGGATGAGCAATGCCAAGGCTGTCGGCGCAATCCTGCCGACCTCTTCCATAACCGCGCGCCGAATGGCGAGCGTCATCAATCCCGCTTCGGGCCTGCCGGTTCTTGAGCTGGGCCCGGGCACGGGTGTCATCACGAAGGCAATTCTGGAACGCGGCCTGCCCGCATCGAGCCTTGTCTCGGTCGAATATTCGACCGACTTCTATAACCAGCTCAGGGCCAACTTCGCCGGCGTCAATTTCGTCAATGGCGATGCTTTCGATCTGGAACATACGCTCGGCGAGCTGAAGGGACAGACCTTCGACAGTGTCGTCTCGGCAGTGCCGCTCTTGAACTTCCCGATGCATCGGCGCGTCGAGCTGATCGACGACCTGCTCTCGCGCATTCCGGCCGGCCGGCCGGTCGTGCAGATTTCCTATGGGCCGCTCTCGCCCGTCGTCGCCATGCCGGACCGCTACAGCATCCAGCATCTCGACTTCGTCGTGCGCAACATCCCGCCGGCACAGCTTTGGGTCTATCGTCGGGCGCACTGACGGGATGTTCGGCGTCTACGTCACCCATCCGCAGGTCTGGATCGATCCGGACGTGCCCGTCCCGCAATGGGGACTTTCCGCTGTTGGCCGCGATCGTGCGGCCCTGACGGCGGCGTTGCCGTGGGTGCGCTCGCTCGGGAGGATCGTCTCGAGCGACGAAACCAAGGCGATCGAAACGGCCCAGCTGCTTGCCGATGCCGCCGGCCTGACGGTCGAAATTCACCATGACATGGGCGAGAACGATCGCTCCGCCACCGGCTTCCTACCGCCGCCGGAATTCGAGAAGGCGGCCGACTGGTTCTTCGCCCATCCGGCGGAAAGTTTTAAGGGCTGGGAGCGCGCGATCGACGCCCAGACGCGGATCTCGGACGCAGTGTTCCGTGTCCTCGAAGGGCACGACACCAAGATCCCAATCGCCTTCGTCGGCCATGGCGGCGTCGGCACCCTTTTGAAGTGCCGGCTGCTCGGCGCGCCGATTGCCCGCAGTTCCGACCAGAAGGGCGGTGGCGGCGGCAACGTCTTCGCTTTCCGCCTTGCGGATCGCGCCGTCGCATGCGACTGGACCCCGATGGAAAACTGGCAGGGGATCTAGACGATGACCGAAACCGCGCGCGACAGATTGATCGTAGGCCTCGACCTTCCGACGATCGCCGATGCCCAGAGGATCGTGTCGACGCTCGGGAACGACGTCTCCTTCTACAAGATCGGCTATCAGCTGGTCTTTGCCGGCGGGCTCGAATTCGCGCGCGACCTTGCCGCCAGCGGCAAGAACGTCTTCCTCGACATGAAGCTGCTCGATATCGACAACACGGTTGCCAAGGGTGTCGAGAACATCGTCAAGATGGGCATGTCGATGTTGACCCTGCACGCCTATCCGAAGGCGATGAAGGCGGCCGTCGAAGCCGCTAGAGGTTCCGATCTCTGCCTCCTCGGCGTCACCGTGCTCACCTCGATGGACGAGCAGGACGTGATCGATGCCGGCTACGAATACGACCCGCACACGCTGGTGCTGCGCCGGGCCGAACAGGCGCGCGCCGCCGGCATGGGCGGCATCGTCTGCTCGGCGGAAGAATCCGCAGCGGTCCGCAAGATCATCGGACCGAACATGGCGCTGGTGACGCCGGGTATCCGCCCTGCCGGCGCCGACAAGGGCGACCAGAAGCGGGTGATGACGCCGGCCGAAGCCTTGAAGGCCGGATCCAGCCACCTCGTCGTCGCGCGCCCAATCGTCGCAGCCGCGGAGCCGCTTGCGGCCGCCCGCGCCATTCTCGCGGAAATGAACGGCGCGCTTGCCCGCTGATGCGGGCGGCGCCAGGAACCCATCGCGATCCGCTTGACCTCAATCAAAATTTGCCGGAAGTAAGTCTCGCGTCAGCCTTCAGCGGTGCAAGACGAGGAGCTCACTATGGCCAAGGGATACTGGATCGCACGGGTCGATGTCCGCGACCCCGAGCGCTACAAGGATTATGTGACGGCAGCAAAGCCGGCCTTCGAGAAATACGGCGCGAATTTTCTCGCGCGCGGCGGCGAACATCATCGCCTTGAGGGCGGCGTGCGCGCGCGCAACGTCGTCATCGAATTTCCGTCGCTGCAGGCAGCGGTCGACTGTTACAACTCGCCCGAATACCAGATTGCCGCCGCGATCCGCCAGGAAGTCGCCGACGCGGAGATGGTCGTCGTCGAAGGCGTCTGACGACCCGGCATCCCCATCTTCCGACAGACCCGACAAGCCGCGTGGATTGGCCTTCACCTCTCGCGGCTGTTGGGCTATGTAGCAATCAATTCTTTCCTCTGCGATCAGGAGTGCGTTTCCCATGACCTTGTCCAACCTTCCGCCGCTGGTGACGATTTTCGGCGGATCCGGGTTCGTCGGCCGTCATGTCGTGCGCGCACTCGCCAAGCGCGGCTACCGCATTCGCGTTGCCGTTCGCCGGCCCGACCTTGCCGGCCACCTGCAGCCGCTCGGCAATGTCGGCCAGATCTCCTTTGTCCAGGCGAACTTGCGGTACCGGAAATCCGTCGATCGCGCCGTCGAAGGCTCCGACCACGTCATCAACTGCGTCGGCGTGCTGTTTGAAAAAGGCCGCAACACGTTTGACGCCGTCCAGGATTTCGGCGCGCGCGCGGTGGCAGAAGCGGCACGTAGCGTCGGCGCCACGCTGACGCACATTTCGGCGATCGGCGCGGACGCTTCCTCGCCGTCGCAATACGCCCGCAGCAAGGGCCGCGCCGAGGCGGCGATCCTGGAAACGAAGCCTGACGCGATCATCCTGCGTCCGTCGATCGTCTTCGGTCCCGAGGACGGCTTCTTCAACAAGTTCGCCAACATGGCCCGCTTCTCGCCGGTCCTGCCGCTGATCGGCGGCGGCCACACCAAGTTCCAGCCCGTCTACGTGACCGATGTCGCCGAGGCCGTGGCGCGCGCCGTCGACGGCAAGATCACCAAGGGCAAGATCTACGAACTCGGCGGCCCGGATGTCTTAAGCTTCCGCGACTGTCTCGAGATCATGCTGAACACGATCGACCGCAAGCGCACGCTCGTCTCGCTGCCCTTCGGCGTCGCATCCTTCATCGGCAGCATCGCGTCGATGGTCCCCTTCATCACGCCGCCGCTCACCCCCGACCAGGTGGTGTTGCTGAAATCCGACAATGTCGTCTCGGCAAAGGCGGTTTCCGAGGGACGTACGTTCGCCGGCATTGGCATCGATCCGACCATGTTGGAGTCGATCCTGCCGACCTATCTGGTGCGCTATCGCCCGCAGGGCCAGTACACGCGCAGCGGCCGCGGCGCCTGATCGCCGCAAAGCCCATCTTATTTTGAACGGCCGCCGGTACCCACGGGCGGCCGTTTGCTGTGGTATCCAGGCAACAGCGTTGCAGTTCTGCCGCAGTTAAGAAAGCGAATGGCATTTACCGCAAATTCAACATGTCCTGATATTGATCATGTCATATCCAGCGACTAAACACCGCCTCGCGCCCCGATCGCAAGGCATGACGGCGGGCGGCAGCAGCAATCTCGAAAGGCATAGCGTCCATGGGCAAGTCGATCGCAATCTTTTTTGCGTCTGCGGCACTGATCATTCTGGCTGGCTCATTCATCGCGCCGAACACGGTCGCGAGCAGCGGCAAGGGTTGCGCGCCGGCCTATGGCGTCGATCCGTGCACGACGGCATCGATCGATCTTTCCGGCAACTAAGGCCGGCGCCCTTTAGATCAGGCGTTTCCGGACGGAAAGCGGCTTCGCGCTTTTCCTGGAATTGCTTTGGAAGGGCATAGTTAGAGTTATTGGCGGGGGCCAGTGGCCGCGTGCGTTTCACCTTGAGACGCACGCGGCTTTGTTTTTGAGGCCTTATCCGAGTTCGAAGAAGACTGAGGTCAAAGAAAAAGGCGCGTCCAGAACGCGCCTTTTTCATTTGAGATCGTTGATCCCGAGATCAGCCGAGCAACCAGAGGCCGATCAGGCCGGCCGTGCCGACGACGATGCGCCAGATGGCGAAGGGCGTGAAACCGCGCCGCGAGACGAAATCGAGCAACGAACGCACGACGAAGATGCCGGCGACGAACGCCGCGATGAAGCCGACGGCGATCAGGGTGAAATCGTCGAAGGAGAGCGCGTCGCGGTTCTTATAGAGGTCCAGCGTGAAGGCGCCGAGCATGGTCGGCATCGCCAGGAAGAACGAGAACTCCGCGGCCGAGCGCTTGTCGGTCCCCATCAGCAGGGCGCCGGCGATCGTCGCGCCGGAACGCGAGGTGCCGGGGATCATCGCCAGGCACTGGAACAGGCCGATCTTCAGCGCCAGCGACGGCGGATAGTCCATGACGTCAGTGTAGCGCGGCTTCAGCGGCAGGTGGTCGATCGCGTAGAGGATGAAGCCGCCGACGATCAGCACGACACAGATGAGCATCGGCGTTTCGAACAGCACCGTCTTGATGAAATCATGGGCGATTGCGCCGATGACGGCCGCCGGCAGGAAGGCGATCAAAACGGACAGGACGAAGCGGCGCGCCTTGATGCTCGTCGGCAGCGCCAGCGCGATCGACAGAAGCTTCTGGAAATAGACGAGCAGGATGGCCAGAATGGCGCCGAGCTGGATGAGGACGGCGAAGGTGTTGCCCGGCGACCTGAAGCCGAGGAAGTGGCCGGCAAGGAGGACGTGCGCCGTCGACGAAACAGGGATAAACTCCGTCAAGCCCTCGATGAGTCCGAGGACAAGCGCGCTGATGATCGATTGATCCGCCATATATGAGATTTTCCTGACAAGTTTTGGAGTGGGAGGAAAAGGCTGATTCGCTTGTGTTTGCCACCACAAATTTCTATAGCTCTATCACAGGAGCCGTGGCCAGACGCTTGCGCCGCCACGCTGACGCCCCCAGCAAAAAGACTCTGAGAAGCCAGATCATCGATGCCGACACTGTATCATCACCCCATGTCCTCCGCTTCACGGTTCGTTCGCCTTATCCTCTCGGAATATGGCTATCAGACGGAATTGTCCGAGGAACAGCCCTGGGAGAACCGGCGCGACTTCCTGGCCTTGAACCCGGCCGGGACGCTACCGGTCTATGTTGACGACAGTATGAGAGCGCTCTGTGGCGCCACGATCATCTCGGAATATCTCGACGAAACGAACGGAATCATGAAGCGGGATCGCCGGCTTCTGGCCGAGGACCCGTTCCAGCGGGCGGAAATCCGCCGCCTGGTCGAGTGGTTCCTGCACAAGATGGAAGCGGACGTGACGCGGCCGCTGGTGCGCGAGCGGATCTTCAAGCTGCAAATGACACCGGACCAGGGCGGCGGCGCGCCCGACAGCAAGGTCCTGCGCACCTCGCGCGCCAATATCCGCCAGCATATGAAGTATCTCTCCTGGCTCGCCGGTTCGCGCACCTGGCTTGCCGGCGACCGCATCTCCTATGCGGATCTCGCCGCGGCCGCGACGGTGTCCGTGCTCGACTATCTCGGCGAGATCGACTGGTCGGATGCCCCGACCGCCAAGGAGTGGTACCAGCGGCTGAAGTCCCGCCCCTCCTTCCGCCCGCTGCTTGCCGAGCGTGTGCGCGGCGTGACTCCGGTTCCGCACTATGCGGACCTCGACTTCTGAGGATGAATCCGTGCCCGGCATCGCTGCCAAGGCTGACAATGGGGATCGACGGCGGCTGAAGCTGACCGAATTCCTGAAAGCCGAGGCGGCAGACAAGGGCTTCGATCTCTGTCGCATCACCCGCCCTGACGCCATTCCCGAGGCGCCGGCTCGGCTCCAGGACTTCCTCGACGACGGCTTCCACGGCACGATGGACTGGCTGGCCGAGACTGCCGAGCGACGCTCCGATCCGCGCACGCTCTGGAGCGACGTGCGCTCGGTGGTGATGTTCGCGATGAATTACGGGCCGGAAGACGATCCGCGCGGGATTCTCGAAAAGACCGATCGCGGCGCGATCTCGGTCTATGCCCAGAACCGCGACTATCATGACATCATCAAGGGCAAGCTCAAGGAAGTCGCGACCCGCTTCGCCGCGCGCGCCGGCGAGGACGTCAAGGTCTTTGTCGACACCGCCCCGGTGATGGAGAAACCACTCTCGGAGAAGGCCGGCCTCGGCTGGCAGGGCAAGCACACCAATCTCGTCAGTCGCGAATTCGGCTCCTGGCTGTTTCTCGGCAGCTTGTTCACCACGGCGGACCTCGTCATCGACGAGCCGGAGCGCGACCATTGCGGCTCCTGCCGCGCCTGCCTCGATGCCTGCCCGACCGGCGCTTTTCCTGCGCCCTATCAGATCGACGCGCGGCGCTGCATTTCCTACCTGACCATCGAGCACAAGGGTCCAATCGACCCGGAGCTGCGCCCGTTGATGGGCAACCGCATCTATGGCTGCGACGACTGTCTCGCCGCCTGCCCCTGGAACAAGTTCGCGCAGGCAGCCTCCGAAATGAAGCTGAAGGCGCGCGAGGACCTGAAGGCGCCATCGCTGGAAGCTTTGCTCGGCCTCGACGACCCGGCCTTCCGCAGCCTGTTCTCGGGCTCGCCGGTCAAGCGCATCGGCCGCGACCGTTTCGTGCGCAACGTGCTGATCGCCGCCGGAAACTCCGGCGACCAGGCGCTCGTGCCTGCGGTCAGGGCGCGCATCGGCGATACCTCGCCCGTGGTGCGGGCGATGGCGGTCTGGGCGCTGTCACGATTGGTCGCGCCGGCGGCGCTTGCGGAATTTGCCGAACAATGCGAGCCAGAGACCGACGAAGACGTCCTCAACGAATGGCAAATGGCGGGAGTGAGCCGATGCAAGTCCTGATCCTTGGCGCCGGTTACTCCGGTATGGCAATCGCGCGGACCATGGCCCCGACGGCGACAAGCGTTGTCGGCACCACCCGCACCGAGGAGAAGGCAACGAAGCTTGAAAAGGCCGGCATCCGCCCGATCCTCTTCGACGGCGAAACGGTCTCCGGCGAACTCGCTGCTGCGCTTGGCCAGGCGACGCACCTGATCCAGTCGATCGCGCCCGGCCGCGACGGCGATCCAATGTTTCGCCCTTCCAGCCCGGATCTCGCGCAACTGGCGCCGAACCTCAAGTGGATCGGTTATCTCTCGACCGTCGGCGTCTATGGCGACCACGGCGGCGAATGGGTCACCGAGGACATGCTGCGCAAACCGGTCTCGGCCCGCTCGGTCGAGCGGGTGGAGGCGGAGGATGCCTGGATCGCCTTCGGCGCGAAGCAGAGCATTCCGGTTGCCGTGTTGAGGCTTGCCGGCATCTACGGCCCCGGACGCAACGCCTTCTGCAATCTCGCAAACGGCACGGCCCGGCGCCTGATCAAGCCTGGGCAGGTGTTCAACCGCATCCGGGTCGAAGATATCGGCGCGGCCACCCTGTTCCTCGCCAACAACGGCACGAGCGGCGTCTTCAACATCACCGACAACGAGCCGGCGCCACCACAGGACGTGGTGCTTGAGGCCGCGCGGCTGATGGGCGTCGAACCGCCGCCGGAAATTCCCTTCGAGCAGGCGGAGCTGTCACCGATGGCCCGCTCCTTCTATGGCGAGAACAAGCGGGTATCGAACGCCCGCATGCGCGCCACCGGTTTCGAGTTCGCGTATCCGGATTATCGCGTTTCGCTTGCGCAGCTCTGGCAATCCGGCACATGGCGCAACGCCTGAAACGCAACTCGGCGCTCAATCAATAACATAACCCGAAATGCTTATAGAAAGCCGATAGTCAGTCCATCAGTAATGGCGGCGGCAGCGCCGCCAGAATTGTGACTTTCTCTGGATATTCATTCGATACTTGACGAATTGAATACAACCTGTGCGCTAGTAACGAGTTTTCGACCATCCGGATTCCGGAAATTTCGTCCAATTCGAAATTTTTAATGAAATTTTTCGTTTACCACTGAGTTGCGCCTGCGTGCGGAAGGCTGTGAGCGTTCAACCGCTGATTCCAAAGAACTTCCTGGCTCCATTTAAACTATTTCAAACAATCTTCGTTTTTGAATTTTCGTCATTTTTTAATAAATCCTAATAGATCGTAAATGGTTGAAGCACGTTTTCGCCATTTTTCGCCCCAATTAGCGGTTCCCAGAAGATTTTTATTCAACCATTTGACCGAGGGGATCGCCAGTTGACGCCAGCGAAGATCAAGGCTGCTGCCGCTGCAGCGCTGTTCACGACCGCTATCGGTCTCGTTTCCGTTTCCGATAGCCATGCAGCCGGCGCCGGCTGCGGCGGCGCGTCCTGGTACGCGCTGAGCTCCAAGACCGCCTCCGGCGAGCGCATGAATGCCGCCCGCCTGACCGCCGCCCACCGCAGCCTGAAGTTCGGAACCAAGGTTCAGGTCACCAACAAGCGCAACGGCAAGAGCGTGATCGTTCGGATCAACGACCGTGGGCCATTCATTCGTGGCCGCGTGATCGACCTTTCCAAGGCTGCAGCCTCGCAGATCGGCATGATCCGCTCCGGCCACGCCAGCATCTGTTATCGCGTCATCAATTCCTGATTTTTGAAATACTGCCATCCGACCGATCGTCGGGTGGGTTTACTTGAGAAAGACCATTCTCGGCGGTTAATCTTCTCCGCCGTCTTGCTCTTCGATGCCATCGCCGTTACCACGGCGAAAAAGGAGTTGATCGAAGATGCGTTTGGGCGGCAGGCTCGCTGGAGCCATTGAGGTTCTTGAGGATATCGAAAAGCGGAAGCGCCCGGTCGCCGACGCGCTCAAGGATTGGGGCCTCTCCCATCGCTTCGCCGGATCCGGCGATCGCTCGGCGATCGGCAACATCGTCTACGACGCCCTTCGCATGAAACTCTCGCACGCCTTCCTGATGGACAGCGACAGCGCGTCGGCGCTCGGCCATGCCGTGATGTACCGGCAATGGGGCTTCACCCCGGAAGCGCTCGCTGCCGAACTCGACGGCGACAAATTTGCGCCTGAGATGCCGTCAGCCGAGATGGCGCAAGCCTTCGCCACGCGCCGCCTCGAAGACGCCGCAGCCCACATCCAGGGCGACATTCCCGAATGGGTCCAGGCCTCCTTCGAGGAAAACTTCTCCGACGATTGGCTCGATGAAGCGAAGGCCCTCGCCGGCCGGCCGACGCTCGACCTGCGTGCCAATACGCTGAAGGCCTCGCGCGCCAAGGTGCTGAAGGCGCTGGAGCGCAGCGGCGCCGAACCGGCGACGATCGCCCGCAACGGCATTCGCATTCCGGCCGGCGAAGGCGCCTCGCGCCTGCCGAACGTGACGGCGGAGCTTTCCTTTCAGAAGGGCTGGTTCGAAGTCCAGGACGAAGGCTCGCAGATCGTTGCCGATCTCGCCTTTCCGCAGGAAGGCGAACAGGTGCTCGACTATTGCGCCGGCGGTGGCGGCAAGACGCTCGCCATGTCGGCGGCGATGAACAACAAGGGCCAGGTGCACGCCTACGACACCGACCGCAAACGCCTCGCGCCGATCATCGAACGGCTGAAGCGCGCCGGCACCCGCAATGTCCAGGTGCATGAATCCACCGACAGCCTCGCGCCGCTCGCCGGCCGCTTCGACCGGGTGCTGGTCGATGCGCCCTGCACCGGCACCGGCACCTGGCGCCGCCGGCCCGACACGAAATGGCGCCTCAACCAGAAGAATCTTGAAGAGCGCATCTCCCAGCAGGAGGAAGCGCTGGCGAGCGCTGCCCAGTTCGTCCGCCCGGGCGGCCACCTCATCTATGTCACCTGCTCGGTACTGCCTGAGGAAAACGAGGCCCAGGTCTACGGCTTCTGCGAAGACAACCCGGAATTCGAGATCCTGTCGGCAGCCGACATCTGGGCGACGCTCTTTGGAACCGACAAGCCGCAACCCTGGTCGGCCGACATGAAGACGGTGACGCTGACGCCCGCCTCGACCGGCACGGACGGCTTCTTCTTCTGCCTGATGCAACGCAAGGGCTGATGCCCTTCGCATGCCGCCGAGGACCCGGCATCAGATTGAAAACGTTCTAAACTATACACTTTGACACAAGTTTGCTTTTGGTTCATGAGAGGCAGGCCCGGCCGGGGCCTTTTCTCATGGCCCGACGCCTGAACGATGCCGCGTTTGCGGGCTCGATCGGCTGCGCCGAAGGAAGCAACAGGAGAGGGTCATGACCAAGAAATTCATCCGCGGCGCCGCGCTGGCGTTCATGACGGCAACGTCGGCGCTGGCCCTGCAGCCGGCCCACGCCGCAACCGATGCCGCCGCCGTGGTGAAGCACTACACCGCCGTCGCCCATGCCAAGTTCGAAGATGCGCTGACGACGGCCGAGGCACTCGACAAGGCGGTCGACGCGCTGATCGCGACGCCGAGCGAAGAAACGCTGAAGGCCGCGCGCGACGCCTGGCGGAAGGCCCGCAACCCCTACCAGGAAACCGAAGTCTACCGCTTCGGCAACGCGATCGTCGACGAGTGGGAAGGCAAGGTCAACGCCTGGCCGCTGGACGAAGGCCTGATCGACTATGTCGACCCGAGCTACGGCAGCGAAAGCGACGAGAACGCGCTGTTCACCGCCAACGTCATCGCCAACAAGACGATCAAGATCGACGGCAAGGACGTCGATGCCAGCAACATCACGCCGGAATTCCTGGCGGGCACGCTGCAGGAAGCCGGCGGCATCGAGGCGAACGTCGCCACCGGCTACCACGCGATCGAATTCCTGCTCTGGGGCCAGGACCTGAACGGCACCAAGGCTGGCGCCGGAAACCGCCCCTATACCGACTACGACACCAAGGCCTGCACCGGTGGCAATTGCGACCGCCGCGCCGCCTATCTGAAGGCCGCGACCGAGCTCGTGGTTTCCGACCTCAAGGAAATGGTCGCCAACTGGACACCGGACGGTGCCGCAACCAAGGCCGTCGAGGCCGATCCGAAGGCTGGTCTCGTCGCCATCCTCACCGGCATGGGTTCACTCTCCTATGGCGAACTTGCCGGCGAGCGCATGAAGCTCGGCCTGCTGCTGCACGATCCGGAAGAAGAGCATGATTGCTTCTCCGACAACACGCACAACTCGCATCTGCACGACGCGATCGGCATCCAGTCGGCCTATACGGGCGAGTACATCCGCGTCGACGGCACCAAGATGACCGGCCCGTCGCTTTCGGAACTCGTTGCCGCCAAGGACGCAGCGCTCGACAAGGAAATGACCGGCAACCTTTCGACTACAGTCGAGAAGATGCAGGCGATGGCCAAGCGCGCGGAGACCACCGAGGCCTACGACCAGATGATCGGCGAAGGCAATGCCGAGGGCAACGCCACGGTGCAGGCAGCGATCGACGGCCTGATCGCCCAGGCAAAGACCGTTCAGCGCGTCATTGCGTCGCTGGATCTCGGCACGATCGAGCTTGAAGGTTCCGACAGCCTGGACAATCCTAACGCCGTCTTCCAATAAGCTGAAAAGGCGGGCCGCCCGAAACCGGTGCGGCCCGATCCTCTACCGATGAAACTTGGCGCTCCTCGCCTTTTCGCGCTTCTTTTTGCGCAGGCGCTCTTTCTCGCCTTGCCCGCCGCCGCGGGCGACGATCTTCCGACCAAACGTATCGACCTGAGCAACACCGACCGCGATCGCGTCGCAACGGTGACGCGACCGACTGCGGATTTTTCCAAGGCGGAAAGCTTCGAGGCCATGTCCGGCGGTGCTGCGACCTCGATCGCGCCCGTCAATGCCGACAGCTTCTCGCAGTTTTCGGCCAATCTCAGCTTCCAGGAAGAGGAAGGCTTCAAGCTCGGCAACGCGCTGTTTCGCAAGCTCTGGGTCTCCTCGCCCTCCTCGACCCAGGCATCCGACGGGCTCGGCCCGCTCTACAACGCCCGCGCCTGCCAGAGCTGCCACCTGAAGGACGGACGCGGACGCCCGCCGGAGGGCTCCACCGATACGACTTCGATGTTCTTCCGTCTGGCGCGCCCGCCGCGCGACGACAAAGAGCGCCGGTCGATCGAGGCGCATCAGGCCGTGAATTTCCCCGATCCGGTCTATGGCGCCCAGCTTCAGGATAGCGCCGTGCCGGGCCTTGCTGCCGAAGGCCATCTGAAGGTCAGTTACACCGAGCAACCCTTCACCTTCCCCGACGGCGAGACCGTTTCACTGCGCCGGCCGCGCTACTCGGTGACCGACCTTGCCTACGGACCGCTCGATCCGGCAACGACGCTCTCACCGCGCGTGGCCCAGCCGATGATCGGGCTCGGCCTCATCGAGGCGATCCAAGAGGCGGACATCCTCGCGCTTGCCGATCCTGACGACGCCGACGGCGACGGGATCAGCGGCCGCCCGGCGCTCAGACGTGACGCGAAGTCCGGCAGGCTGACCATCGGACGTTTCGGCTGGAAGGCGCAGAATGCCACCGTGCGGCAGCAGAGCGCCGATGCCTTTGCCACCGATATCGGCATCTCCTCCCCCGACGCCGACCGGCCGCATGGCGACTGCACAGCCGCCCAAGCGAAATGCCTCACCATGGCGACCGGTGTGCAGGAACGGCTTGGTCCGACCGAAGCGCCCGATCCGGTGCTTAACCTCGTGACCTTCTATTCGGAGAACCTTGCCGTTCCGGCGCGTCGCAAGGCGAGCTTTGCCGAAACACTTCGTGGCAAGAAGGTCTTCTACGACCTCGGCTGCACGAGCTGCCACACGCCGAAATTCGTCACCCGCCGGGATGCCGCAAACAAGGCGCAGTCCTTCCAGCTCATCTGGCCCTATTCCGATTTCCTGCTGCACGACATGGGCGAAGGTCTCGCGGACGGCCAGGAAGTGGGCGTCGCCACCGGCCGAGAATGGCGCACCCCGCCGCTTTGGGGCATCGGCTTGACGAAGACCGTCAGTGGGCACACTTTCCTGCTGCACGACGGACGCGCCCGCAATTTCACCGAAGCGATCCTCTGGCATGGCGGCGAAGGGCAGAAGGCCCGCGATGCTTTCGCCGCCCTTGCCGCAAGCGATCGCCGCGATCTCCTTGCCTTCCTGGAGTCACTCTGATGCCCTCTACGCATACGCTCACCCTCGCGTTCTCCCTGGCGCTGACGACCGCATTGCCCGCAATAGCTCAGGAGGGGAGCGCGCTCTCGCCGCGCGTCGTCAACGAGGCCGCCGTGCCCGCCGTCATGGCCAAGGCCGTCGACGACTTCATCATTCCCGGCTACCGCAACCTGTCGGAAAAGACCGCCGCTGCAAGGCAAGCGACGGCGAAGCTCTGCGAGGCGCCGTCGCAGCCGGCACTCAAGAACGCGCAGAGTGCGTTCTCCGACCTGGTCGCCGCCTGGTCGGCGATCGAGGTCGTGAGGCTTGGTCCGGCTCTCGAACAGAACCGCTTCGAACGCTTCCTCTTCTACCCCGATCGCAAGAGCACCGGGCTCAAGCAGGTGCAGGCGATCCTTTCGAAGGCGGACGAAAGCGCAACGGACGAAGCCAAGCTCAAGGGCAAGAGCGTCGCGGCGCAAGGGCTGGGCGCACTCGAATATGTTCTCTATGGCACCGGCGCCGAGGCGCTTTCGGGCAAGGAGGGTGACTTCCGCTGCCGCTATGGCCTGGCGATCACTGGGAACCTCGACACGATCGCCAACGAATTTTTGGCCGCCTGGCAGAAGCCGGAGGGAATCCAGGCCGCTTGGAAACACCCAGGCCCCGACAATCCCGAATTCCGCGACAATCGCGAGGCGACGACCGAACTGCTCGGCATTCTCGTCCATGGCGTCGAGACGGTGAAGGACCAGCGGCTGAAGCCGTTCTACGAAGGCAAGGACGACAAGGGGCATCCGAAACTTGCGATCTACTGGCGCTCCGGCAACACCATGGCCTCGATCGCCGGCAACGTGCGCGGGCTCAAGACGCTGTTCGATGTCGCTGACATGCAAAGCCTGCTGCCGGAAGACAGCCGCTCCGTGGCGGGTTCGGCCGACTTCGTCTTCAAGTCGGTGATCGGCATGGCCGGCAACATCGACGGGCCGATCGATGCCGCGCTCACTGACGACGACAAGCGCGCCAAGCTCGCCTTCCTGTCGCTCAACACCAACGACCTCCTCAACCGTCTGAACAAGGATTTCGGAGGCGCGATCGGGCTTGGCGCCGGCTTCTCCTTCGCCGACGGTGACTAGAGCATCCCGCTCGCAGGTGTAGGCACTGGAGCGGAAAAGATGCTCTCGCATCAAAGTGCTGGAGCGTCCTTAGTGCGTTCAATTGAACGCACGCGCTCCAGAGCGGGATGAGGAAAAGTGTGCGCGGTTTCCGCCCGCATCCCGCTCAAACTCAGAGTGTTGACAATCAAGGCTTTTAGGCGCAAAGCGCTTCCCGTGTCCGCTCTCGCGGGCACGTTTCACCACAAGGACCAACTCACAATGAACCCCGACAGTCGAAGTCGAGCCTTCACGCTCACGGCCGTCCGGTCCTGATTTGATCAGGGCTCCGTGGCGGTCGGATGACTCGCCCTATGGAGCCCTATATGCTGCGCATCTACAAAAGCCAGAACAGCCACCTCGTGCTCGTCGACATGCTTGACGGCATCGCATCGCCGACGCCCGCCATCTGGTTCGACCTCTTCAATCCGTCCGTTGAGGAAACGCGCCTCGTCGAGGGCCAGCTCGGCATCGAGATCCCGACCCGTGACGAGATGCAGGAAATCGAGCTTTCCGACCGCCTCTACCAGGAGGACGGCGCCGAGTTCATGACGATGACGGCCACCGCCAAGCTCGACAGCGACTATCCGGTCAAGGTGCCGGTGACCTTCATCCTCAAGGGCGCGACGCTGGTCACGGTACGCCATGCCGACCCCAAGCCGTTTCAGACCTTTTCCAACCGCATCCAGAAGGCCAACGGCCAGATCTGCGAGACCGGCGAACTGGTGATGCTCGGCCTGCTGGAAGCGATCATCGATCGCACGGCGGACGCGCTGGAGCGCGCCGGCAGCGAGGTCGACGCGATTTCGCGCGAAGTGTTCCGCAAGACGAATGCCAGCGCCACCAAGAAGACGCGCGACCTGCAGTCGCTGATCGAGCAGATCGGCCAGAAGGGCGACCTCCTGACGGTCATCCGCGAAAGCCTCGTCAGCATCGGTCGGCTCGTTGCCTATCACGTGGCGCTCGAAGGCATGGGGCCACGCAAGGCAGGAAAGGAAAGCCGGCAGCGGATCAAGCTGATCCAACGGGATGCAACTTCGCTTGGCGACCACGCGCTGTTCCTGTCGAACAAGATCAACTTCCTGCTCGACGCGACGCTCGGCCTCATCAATCTCGAGCAGAACCAGATCATCAAGATCTTCTCGGTCGCCGCCGTCGTCTTCCTGCCGCCGACGCTGGTCGCCTCGATCTATGGCATGAACTTCGGCGTGATGCCGGAGCTGCAGTGGGAGTTCGGCTATCCTGCGGCACTGATGCTGATGGTGATATCGGCGATCGTGCCCTATTTCTACTTCAAGCGCCGGGGCTGGCTCTGACCCCGCAACCTGCTATATCGCAGCCCTGAGCGGCACCTCCGTTCAGGGCTGCAGATTTCCACGACGAGCGAGGATGGCATGACAGCCGCCACGGGTCTGATCGACCGGCGCAGTTTCCTGAAAATGGCAGGCGCAGCCTGGGTGGCAAGCCTGGCGCTTGACCGGGCTTTCGCCCTAGGCAGAGCCGATGCCGTCTTCGCCTCGGCCTTCATGGCGCCGGATGGAAGCTATGGCGTTGCAACGCTGACGGAAGCCGGCGAGATCATCGACCGTACGACGCTTCCGGCGCGCGCGCATGGCATGGCCTATTCGCCCGTCAGCCATCGAGCGGTCGCCTTCGCCCGCCGGCCCGGCACCTATGCGATGATCCTTTCGACCGACGGCTCGGCGGAACCAGTGGTCATCGCTGCAGCAGAGGGCCGGCACTTTTACGGTCACGGCTGTTTCTCGGCGGATGGCAAGCTGCTCTATGCTACCGAGAACGACTTTGCCGGCAATCGCGGCATGGTCGGCATCTATGACGGCACCGACAACTTCGCCCGCATCGGCGAATTCCCGACCTATGGCATCGGTCCGCACGACATGACGCTCGCTGCCGACGGACGCCTGCTCGCGATCGCCAATGGCGGCATCGAAACCCACCCGGACTTCGGCCGCACCAAGCTCAATCTCGACCATATGGAGCCGAGCCTGACGCTGGTGGACACGAAAACCGGCGCGCTCGTACAGAGGCACGGTCTGCCTGCTGAACTCAGCCGTCTTTCGACGCGCCACGTCGACATCGGCCCGAAGGGCGAGATCTGGTTTGCCTGCCAGTACGAAGGCGCGCGCAACGACCTGCCGCCGTTGGTCGGATCCTTCTCCAAGGGCGAGGACCTGAAATTCCTGTCGCTGCCCGAACGCACGACGGAAGCGCTGGCGAACTATGTCGGCGCGATCGCCGTCAACCGGCACGAAGGGCTGATCGGCCTGACCTCACCGAAGGGCAACGTGGCCGTGACGCTCGATGCCCGCACCGGCGCTGTTTTGAAGGAAGAGCGCGTCGTCGATGCAGCAGGGGTCGCCACAGCCGACCACGGTTTTGCCGTTTCGTCCTATGACGGCCACTTCAAGGAGCGCCAAAGCCGGGTCGCCTGGGATCAGCACATCGTTCGTTTGGCATAGGCCGGAGACATGCCTCAGGCCGAAAAGCGGCCCGCGCCGGAGAGCTTTGCCAAGTCGTCCCAGCGATAGGCCATCTGGTCGTGGTTTTCACCGCCGAGGCTTACCTGACCCTGGCCGACGGCAACCGCACCCAGATGCTCATAGAACGCCCTGTTCGGATTGCTGGAAAGCACCCAGGCAAACAGGGACTTGCCGCCCAGTTCCCGGCAATGGGCGGCAACGCTGCGCACCAGTGCCGAGCCGATGCCGGCGCCTTGGAATTCCTTGAGGATATAGAGCGCGTAGAGCTCGCGATCGAAACGCGGCGGCATCGAGCGGGCTTTTCCATAATTGGCAAAACCGATCACCTTGTTCGTGCTCATGTCGACCGCGACCAGATGAAAGACATCGGCGACGCGCATGCGCCTTGCGTGGCGCAGCGCCTGCTCTTCGACGCTCATCCCATCGAGGAAGGCGTCGGAAATCAGTCCGCGGAACGTCGATCGCCAGCTTTCGACGATGACGGAGGCGATCATCATGATGTCATCCGGACCGGCCGGCCGGATGTCGATGCGTCTGAAGCTCTTCATGGCACATGATATAGGTGGCAGATCACGGCTTCAAAACGGCAGCCCCCATGGAAAGCCAGAAAGTCTGTTTTATCTGTCGAGGCCATGAACAGAACGATCGTGTGCGCAGTCCTATTCGCCACTGGTCTCGGTCTCGCGCCGCCATGCGATTGTGGCTGGCGCAGATGTTCCTCAACTTCCTCTGGTCGCCGCTGTTCTTCGGGATTGAGGACATCTCCTCGGGCCTGATCATCGCGCTATTGATTGCAGTCGCCGGTTTCGTCGTCGCAAGCCGGCGGCGGGATCGCGTTTCGGCCCTGCTGTTCCTGGTCCTATCTCGCCTGGGTTGCGTTTGCGACGACGCTCAACAGCTCGATTTTGCTCATGAATTGAACTTGTCGGACCTTCACGAGCGTGCCACTGTCCCGCAGGCATAATGATGCCACCCGACAAAAAAAGGCCATGTGGACTGATGGACGACCGTGATCCCCCCGATTTCCGAAAGCGCATCCGTGAGAGTTTCGCGCGGCAGGCGGCAATGCGCACGGTCGGCGCCGAACTGACGCTCGTTGAACAGGGCACGGTCGAGATCGAACTGCCGTTCGACGACAAGCTGACGCAGCAGCATGGCTTCCTGCATGCGGGCGTGATCTCGGCGGCGCTGGATTCGGCCGGCACCTATGCCGCCTATTCGGTGATCGACCCGGATGCCTCGATCCTGACGATCGAGTTCAAGGTCAACCTGCTTTCGCCGGGGCGCGGCGAGCGTTTCCTGTTTCGCGGTGAAGTGACCAAACCCGGCTCGACGATCATCGTCTCCGACGGGCGCGGCTACGCGATCCGCGCCGATGGGCCGGCGAAGCTGATCGCCTCGATGACCGGGACGATGATGGTGGTACGCGGACGCCAGGGGATCGAAGGATGAGTTTTGCCGTCAAAACCGTTGCCGGACGCAGGGTTCTCTACGTCATGGCCGTGGATGCCGAATACGGGACGCACCTCAAGCAGCGGATCAAACCGCTGATGACCGGCGTCGGCCCGGTCGAGGCCGCCGTGGTGCTGACGCGAACGCTCGCGGAGCTCGCCGCGGAGCGAGCCCTGCCCGATCTGGTCGTTTCGCTCGGGTCCGCCGGTGCCGCCAGGCTGGAACAGACGGAGGTCTACCAGGCCGTTTCCGTCGGCTATCGCGACATGGATGCCTCGCCGCTCGGCTTCGAGAAGGGCGCAACGCCGTTTCTCGACCTGCCGGCCGCGGTGCCGCTGCCGCTCAGGATTCCCGGCGTGCCGGAGGCCCGGCTTTCGACCGGCGCCAACATCGTCTCGGGCGCGGCGTACGAGACGATCGACGCCGACATGGTGGAGATGGAGACCTTTGCGGTCCTGCGCGCCTGCCAGTCCTTCGGGGTTCCGCTAATTGCGCTTCGCGGCATTTCCGACGGCAAGGCCGAGCTCAAGCACGTCAGCGACTGGACGGAATATTTGCACGTCATCGACGAGAAGCTTGCAGCCGTGATCGACCGGTTGGAGAATGCGATCTCAAGCGGCGCGATCCGGCTCTAATGTGATCGTAAGTCAGAGCGGGATGCGGTCGGAAAACCGCACACACTTTTCCTCATCCCGCTCTGAAACCCCGGAATTGTCGGGGTGCAATTGAATCGTTGCGCTGATGACGGCCTTTCATTAAAGGCTCGCCATGATCAAGCTTGTTTGAAGGCCCCCAATGACCCAGACAGCCCATCCCGATACCGTCCTCATCGTCGATTTCGGCAGCCAGGTGACGCAGCTCATCGCCCGGCGCGTGCGCGAAACCGGTGTCTATTGCGAAATCGTGCCGTTCCAGTCGGGGGAGGAAGGCTTCCGCCAGCTGAAGCCGAAGGCCGTCATTCTCTCCGGCAGCCCCGCCTCGACGCTCGACATCGGCTCGCCGCGCGCGGCCTCGGTTATCTTCGATTCCGGCCTGCCGGTCTTCGGCATCTGCTATGGCCAGCAGACCATGTGCGCCCAGCTTGGCGGCAAGGTCGAGAGCGGACATCACCGCGAATTCGGCCGCGCCTTCCTGGAAGTCGAAAAGGACTGCCCGCTGTTTGAAGGCCTCTGGTCCGTCGGCTCGCGCCACCAGGTCTGGATGTCGCATGGCGACCGCGTCACCGCGATCCCCGAGGGCTTCGAGGTCGTCGCGACCTCGGCCAACGCGCCCTTCGCCTTCATCGCCGACGAGAAGCGCAAATATTACGCCGTGCAGTTCCACCCCGAAGTGGTGCACACCCCCGACGGGGCCAAGCTGATTGCCAACTTCGTGCACAAGATCGCCGGCATCAAGGGCGACTGGTCGATGTCGGCCTACCGCGCCAAGGCGGTCGAGGCGATCCGCAACCAGGTCGGTGACAAGAAGGTGATCTGCGCGCTTTCGGGCGGCGTCGACAGCTCGGTCGCGGCACTCCTCATCCATGAGGCTGTCGGCGACCAACTCACCTGCATCCTCGTCGACCACGGCCTGATGCGCAAGGACGAGGCGAAGAACGTCGTTGCGATGTTCGAGGAGCATTACAACCTGCACCTCCTGCACGTCGACGCGTCCGACCGCTTCATCGGCGAACTCGAAGGCGTCAGCGACCCCGAGACCAAGCGCAAGATCATCGGCCGCCTGTTCATCGAAGTGTTCGAGGAAGAGGCGAAGAAGCTCGGCGGCGCGGACTTCCTTGCCCAGGGCACGCTCTATCCCGATGTGATCGAAAGCGTCTCGTTTACCGGCGGCCCGTCGGTGACGATCAAGTCGCACCACAATGTCGGCGGCCTGCCGGAGCGCATGAATATGCAGCTCGTCGAGCCGCTGCGCGAACTGTTCAAGGACGAAGTCCGCGTGCTCGGCCGCGAGCTCGGCCTGCCCGACAGCTTCATCGGCCGCCACCCCTTCCCGGGCCCGGGCCTTGCCATCCGCTGCCCGGGCGGCATCAGCCGCGAGAAGCTCGAGATCCTGCGCGAGGCTGATGCGATCTATCTCGACGAGATCCGCAAGGCCGGCCTCTACGACGCCATCTGGCAAGCGTTTGCCGTGCTTCTGCCGGTGCAGACCGTCGGTGTCATGGGCGACGGCCGCACCTATGAGTTCGTCTGTGCGCTGCGTGCCGTCACCTCGGTCGACGGCATGACGGCCGACTTCTACCACTACGACATGGAATTCCTCGGCCGCGCGGCAACGCGCATCATCAACGAGGTCCGCGGCATCAACCGTGTCGTCTACGACGTCACCTCGAAGCCGCCGGGCACGATCGAGTGGGAATAAGCAGTCATCTCGATGCCGTCAGACAAGCTCTATAGCGATCCAAGCCTTGTAGAGTTCTACGACATCGAGAACGGCTGGACCGCTGATTCCGAATATCTGAAGACCATGGCCGCTGGGCGCACCTCGATCCTCGATCTGGGGTGCGGCACCGGCCTGTTGGCTGCTGCTCTTGCTGTGAGTGGCAAACGGGTCGTCGGCGTCGATCCGGCGGCCGCGATGCTCGATGTCGCGAGGTCACGACCCGGCGGCGACCGGGTGCGTTGGGTCGAGGGCGACGGGCGGACCATCCGCCTCGACGAGACCTTCGATATGGTGCTGCTCAGCGGCCATGCCTTCCAGGTCTTCCTGACCAGGGAGGATCAGCTCGCCGCACTCAAGACCATCGCAGCGCATCTGGCTCCCGACGGGCGCTTCATTTTCGACAGCCGCAATCCGCTGGTCGAAGAATGGCGGGAGTGGACCGCGGCCGAATCCGAACGGGACATCGTTCATCCGGTCCTAGGCCAGGTTCTCGCCTGGAACGACGTGCAGCATGATCCGGCGACGGGTATCGTGGAATACGGAACTTTCTATCGGATCGCAGCCGACGGACGCACTTACGCGGCCCAGTCGAAAATCGCCTTCCCTTCCCATGAAGACCTCGTCGCGATGATGGACGAGGCCGGGCTCGTCGTCGAACAGTGGCTCGGCGGCTGGGACGGCAGTTCGTTCGAAACTTCCGCGCCCGAGATCATTCCGATCGGCCGGCTGAGATAGCCGCTTGCCCGGTGCCCGGAAAGCGATCGCGATGCGTCTGATCTATGCAAGCGCATCAAAAAAGAGATAGACGGCGGCGATCTTGCCATCCCGGGCGATGATGAAATCGGTCCCGGCATAGGCCGCTGTTTTGCCGGGACTGCCTGACACCCACCGGACCCGGCCGCCATTGCCTATTTCCTCAGCTGGGGCGATCGGCTGGTATTGAAAGTCGGGATGTGTGGCCTTGATCACGCCCGCGATCCGATCAATCTCGTCGCGGCCGCGGAAGATACCGCCATTGGGGTCATAGAACACGGCGTCTTCATGGAAGATCTCGTCGATCGCGGCACGCCGGCGCTCAGCGTCAATCTCACCGAACACGTCGTGGAGGTTGCGAAGCAACAAGGTCGAAACGGGGAAAGACATCACATTTCTCCGGTTGGGGTCGGGCCGATTGCCGGAAGCGTGAGGACAGGGCACAGGGTCAGGTCTGGATCGCTCAGCCCGGTGGCAACATCCGCCGATCCGGCATTGGCTGACTAATGGGCGGCAACCGCCGCGCCTGTGCCCGGCTCGCCGGCCTGGTGCCGATTGTCGATGCTGAAAGCACCGGCGCCGAATGCAGCGATCTGAAGAAGCCCACCCGCCATCATGACGTTCTTGAGGAAATGGATCATCTGGTTCTGATCGGCGAAATTGCTATGAAACGAGAAGGCCGTTGCGAGGGAGAACAGCGCGAGAGCAGCCGCCACGGAGCGGGTGCGATAGCCGGCAATGAGAAGCAGACCTCCACCAAGCTCGACAAGCACTGCCACGGTGAAGGCCAGCGGTGGAAAAGGCAGCCCGACGGCA
Organism: Ensifer sp. Root278; assembly: GCF_001429285.1. Taxonomy (GTDB): domain Bacteria; phylum Pseudomonadota; class Alphaproteobacteria; order Rhizobiales; family Rhizobiaceae; genus Ensifer. The sequence continues at coordinate 229,536 of NZ_LMJJ01000001.1, read as the reverse complement.
TCGATCATGCCGGTCGTGGCGCTGTAGGCGCCGAGTTTGCTGAAACCACTCATGGCGAAGGGAAGGCCGATCAGCAGCCGGCCGACAAAGGGAAGATAACGGGTCGCAGACATTGAACGTCTCCTTGACGTGGACTTCGCAATTCGTTGCGGACCAGGCCATGATGTTGCAACTCCGCTCTTTTCGAAATAGAAATGATTGAAAGTCATCATTGCAGAATTGTCGATGTCCAAGCTGCCCGATTTCGAAGCGCTGGCGATGTTTGCCAAGGTGGCGGAGGAGCGTTCCTTCGCTGCGGCGGCACGGACGATGGGGGTTTCGGTCGCAACCGTATCGCGCGCCGTCACCCGTCTCGAAGAGCGACTTGGCGGTCGTCTGCTCAATAGAACATCGCGCCGACTTGCCCTGACCGACTACGGCCACATGCTGGCCGAACGGGCGTCCAGGATCTTCGCGGATGCCGAAGAGGCGGAGGACCTGGCGCGCGAGGCCGCCAGCCGTCCGCGAGGGCTGGTGAAGCTAGCGGCGCCGCTGTCCTTCGGCACGCGCTGGGTCGCTCCCCTTCTGCCGGAATTCTTTCGGCGCTACCCCGAGATTGCAGTCGACCTTCACTTGACCGATGCGCAGACGGACCTCATCGGCGATGGCTTCGACGCTGCGCTGCGCATCGCCGTGCTGGAGGATTCATCGCTCGTCGCGCGGCTGATCGCACCTGTCCAACGGTTCGTCGTCGCTTCGCCGGCTTACCTTGAAACAAATGGCCGCCCGCAGCACCCGCACGACCTTATCGCCCACCAGTGTCTGAGCTACGCCAACCGGGCGAAACGGGACGTCTGGCGCTTCACCCATCACGAGACCGGCGAGGAAGTGGCGGTTGCGCCCAGGGGGTTGCTGCGAGGGACGAGCGCGGAGGCCTTGCTGCCGACAGTACTCGAAGGGCTGGCGATGACCGAGCTCCCCGAGTTCATCGCCACCCAGTATTTTCCGGACGGACGGTTGGAACCTGTTCTCACCGACTGGCGTCTACCGGAAGGCGGACTGTACTTCGTGACGCCGACGGCCCGCGCGCGACCCGCCAAGGTCTCTGCCCTGGCTGATTTCCTGATCGCCGGGCTGACGGATGCGGGTTGGAGCGCGGAAGCGGTGATGGGCTGGAAACGACCGCACCAGCGAAGAAAGCAGACATAGCCCGGCGCCCAACCGCGTCGCAATGCTCGCCCGCCTCTACGCCTTGGCTGCGTCCCGCATTCCGTTGCGCAACTTCTGGACCCTTTCGTTCAGATCGATCATCTCCGGTACGGTGAAACCCGAATGCTCCAGCAGGGAGGCCGTCAAGCATCCGGTCTTCACGTGGAGATCCCGACCCTTGGCGGTGAGGTGAACCTCGACCAGGCGTTCGTCGACCATGCTGCGATGCCGGCCGACGAAACCGGCGGCCTCCAACCGCTTGACCGCCGGCGTAATGGTGCTGGATTCAAGGCTCAGCCGATCGGCGATCGCCGAGATCGTCAGGCCGTCCTTTTCCCAAAGCGTACTCAGGACGAGATACTGCGTGTAGGTCACACCCAGCGCATCGAGCATGGGCTTGTAGACGCGGTTGATGGCGATCGACGCCGAATAGATCGAAAAACAGAGCTGGCTGTCCAGTGGCAGGGTGGGTGCATCAGACATCGTAGTCTCCTTGGCGCAGTTCGAACCTTGTGCTGCGAAAATCAATATCGCGATAAAAAGTATCTTTACAACGAAATCGAGTCGGCGTATACGATGATTATCGCGATAACGATTTTCGCGGAAACCAACTCAACCAAGGAGACCCGAAAATGATCAAGACCCTCATCACTGCCGCCGCTTTCGCCCTCTCCGCAAGCGCGCTCACACCGGCTGAGGCCGCCCCCGCCACCAAGAATGTCGTGCTCGTTCACGGCGGCTTCGTCGATGGCTCCGGCTGGCAGGGCGTCTACAACATCCTCAAGAAGGACGGCTACAACGTCACCATCGTCCAGAACCCGACCCTGTCGCTTGCAGACGACGTTGCCGTCACCAAGCGCGCGATCGCCGCACAGGATGGCCCGGTCGTACTCGTCGGTCATTCCTATGGCGGCGTGGTCGTCTCGGAAGCCGGTACCGACGAAAAGGTGAAGTCCGTCGTCTATATCGCCGCCTTCGCGCCGGATAAGGGCGAGTCCGTTTCCACGCTGATCGCCAACCCGCCGGCCGGCGCCTCCGTTCCGCCGATCCTGCCGCCGGTCGATGGTTTCCTGGCGCTCGACAAGGCGAAGTTCGCCGCCGCCTTCGCGGCCGACGTCGATCCCGAGATTGCAGCCTTCATGGCCGACTCCCAGGTGCCGTGGGGCGTGGAAGCGGCAGCCGGTGCCGTCACCGCGCCGGCCTGGAAGGAAAAGCCGAGCTTCTATCTGGTCGCCACCGACGACCACATGATCCCGCCGGCCGCCCAGCGCCAGATGGCAAAACGCGCCGGCTCCACCGTCGTCGAAACATCCGGCAGCCACGCCGTCTACGTCTCGAAGCCCGATGCCGTCGCAGCGCTTATCGAACAGGCCGCTCAAGCCAGCGAATAAGCAACCTCAACCGACAACAATACAAAGGGGCGCACCTTGGGTGGCGCCCCTTTTTCTCGTCTCGAACCCAAACTCGGACGACAGCCTTATCGTTTCAGGAGCGCCGGGCGAAACAAATAGCGTTGACTAATCAATCAGCCTACACTAATGATTTAGCCATGATGATTGAAACCGCCCCCATCACCGCCGTCATGCGCGCCCTTGCCGACCCGACAAGGCGCGCCGTCTTCGAGCGCATCGCCAATGCCGAGGAAATCACCGTGGTCGAGCTCACCCGCGGCAGCGGCGTGACGCAGGGCGCGATTTCCCAGCACCTCAAATCGCTGAAGCAGGCGGGTCTCGTCGCCGAGCGTCCGGAGGGCCGCAACGTCTATTACCGCGCCGAGCCCGAAGGCCTGGCGCCGCTCGTCGACTGGATGAGCCACTACGGCACCTTCTGGCGCGAGCGCTTTGCCGACCTACGCACACTTCTCAAGGAGATTGATCCATGACCGACGCAGCAGTTCTGAAGTCCGGGACGCAAGACATCGTCGTCGACGAGGTGTTTCCGCATACGCCCGAGACGATCTGGAAGACGCTGACCAACGGCGACCTGATGGGCCGATGGATCATGCCGCCGACGGGCTTTCAACCCGTGGAGGGCACGCATTTCACCTTCCAGACGACGCCGGCCGGCGCCTGGGACGGGACGATCCGTTGCCAGGTGCTGGAGGTGCGTCCGCATGAGCGCTTCGTCTACTCCTGGCAGGGCGGGCACGAGGGCAATACCGGCTACGGCTCCCGCCTCGATACGGTCGTCACCTGGACGCTGGCAAAGGTCGACAACGGCACCCGTCTTCGCCTTGTGCATTCCGGCTTCGTCACGCCGAAGAACGACAGCGCCTACAAGAACATGAGCGAGGGCTGGACGAAGGTCCTGTCGCGCCTCGGCTCTGTCACCGACGAACAGCACTAAATGCTAAAGCCGGATCGTCACGGCAATCCGGCACCTCACCAACCCGAACGAGCAAAGAGAATGGTCGGCGTCGCCCTTACGGCCGCGCGCCAGGCTTTGCCGTGCCCGAAACAGGAGGAATGTATGAGCAAGTCCTATATCGGCGGATGCGCCTGCGGTGCGATCCGCTACGAAATCTCCGGAGAACCGGTTTTCTCCAACGACTGCCAGTGCCGCGACTGCCAGCAGGAGAGCGGAACCGGGCATGGTTCACATATGACGTTCCGCCGCGACGGGGTGAAGCTCGAAGGTGAAGCGACGCACTGGGACATGGTCGCCGATAGTGGCCATGTGAAGACGCGCGGCTTCTGTCCCACCTGCGGCTCACCCGTCTACATGACCTTCTCGGCCATGCCGGAGTTCTTCAGTGTTCGCGCGGCAAGCCTCGACGATCCCAGCCGCTACAAGCCTCAGGTCGTGACCTACGGCATACGCGGCCATGCCTGGGACCATCTCGATCCGGCCCTGACCAAATTCGAGACCATGCCGCCGGCTTAGGATCGGCAACGGAAGGTTTCGCAGGGCGGGCCTTGGAGTGCCCGCCCACACTCATCTGGTCGCTACCCCGGCGGGAACGCGAACAAGACCGCACAGCGTTCGGCAAAGGCGAACAATAACTCCGCTTTTCGGCTACTAGTTCGAACAACTATCCAATGTCATTTTCTGCTTATCGAAACGCCTTTTGGCACATACCGACAAACAGGAGAGACAGAATGCTCCGTTCCCTCATTGCCGGCGCAGCCATCGCCCTTGCCGCCCCGGCCCTGGCCGACGTTCAGCGCAACCACCGCGTCATCGTGCCCGACCTCAGGGGCATGGGGCTCTCTGAGAAACCGGCAACCGGCTACGACAAGAAGAACGAAGCAAAGGATATCGCCGGCGTGCTCGACGCCTTGAAGGCGGAAAAAGTCGACGTTGTCGCGCACGACATCGGCAACATGGTCGGCTACCAATTTGCCGCGCAGTACCCGTCCCGGACGACAAAACTTGTGCTCATGGATGCGCCGCTTCCCGGCATCGGCCCTTGGGAAGAGATCCTCAAGAACCCGCTGCTCTGGCACTTCCGTTTTGGCGGGCCTGACATGGAGCGCCTGGTTGCCGGCCGCGAGCGCATCTATCTCGATCGCTTCTGGAACGAATTCTCCGCCGACCCGAAGAAGTGGGACGAAGCATCGCGCGAACACTACGCCAAGCTCTATGCCCAGCCGGGGGCGATGCGCGCCGGTTTCGCCCAGTTCGCAGCCTTCGACCAGGACGCGACCGACAACCAGGCCCTCCTGAAGCAAGGCAAACTCGGCATGCCGGTTCTGGCCGTTGGCGGCGAAAAATCCTTCGGCCCCACGATGGCCGTCGTTGCCAGCGCGGCTGCCGAAAACGTCACGGGAGTGGTCATTCCGGCATCCGGCCACTGGCTGATAGAGGAGCAACCAGGGGCCACGGTGAAAGCGATCCGCAGCTTCCTCGATGCCGAGTAGCCGGAGCGCCTGAAGCCAGCCAGCATTGCCGATCGAGATCGCCGCGCGTCCTCTCCGACGCGCGGCATTGCTGCACTTTGCCGCTCGCCGGATCGCGCCGAAGCCTCAAGCCGGCGGAATGAAAGGCTGGCTGATCGTCTGGAACACCGGGAGCGCTTCCAGCTTCTGCGCATGTGCCTGCAGATGAGGGTAGTTCGAGATCGCCACAAGATCGGCATGCACGTCGTTAAGGAACCGCAGGACGACCGCAACGACGATATCGACATGACCGATGCGCTCCGAGAGCCAGTATTCGCTCTGGCCTTGCGCACGGCTCGCCTCGAGCACGCCGAGCGTTTCCTCGATCTGGCGGCGGCAGCGATCGACCCAGAGCGCCGAGACCTCACCGTGCAGGCGTTTCTCGTAAAACAGGCTGACCGCCTTGTCGCCAAGGCCGGTGGCGAGCGTGGCGATCCGGAGTGCCCGATGTCGTGCCGGCTCGGTTCGCGGGAACATGACCTGATCGTCGGAAACGAGGCTATCGAGATAGTCGAGGATGATGTGGCTGTCGGTGAGCGCCAGCCCATCGTCCAGCACCAGGGTCGGCACGCGCGTCAGCGGATTGTGGGCGCGAATCTCGTCGGCGTTGCCGAAGGACGACCAGGGGCAGTGTTCGAAGGGGATACCGTAGAGCGTGAGCGCGATGCCCACGCGACGAACGAACGGAGAGTCGTATTGGCCGATCAGGATCATTTTGCCGTCTCCTGCCTGTGCCGCTGCATGTTTCCTTTAATCGTCGCCGATTATAAGGACAAAAACATGCAGCACTTCAAAGTGCTACAGCGACCTTTGCGCGTCTCATAAGACGCGCGGCGCTGTAGCGGTTTCTGGGAACAATAGGCCTTCCCCGGCGGTCAAAGCCAGAGCGACTTCGGCGCAACCCGATTCCGCACCCCGGTTCTTAGCGACTTGCGGAGCGCCGTTGGAATGCCGATAAGCGCCACCAACAAAACGATACGGGAGGAGCCCATGGACATTTCCGAAATCATCATCGCCGGCGATACGTCCGGCATCGAATGGCGCCTGCCTGTCTACCGCTTCAAGGGCAGGAATGCCGCGGCACCGAAGACCTATATCCAGGCGGCGCTGCACGCCAACGAGCTGCCGGGCACGGCGCTGGCGCATTTCCTTCTGCAAAGATTGCAGCAGGCAGAAAAAGACGGCGCCATCCTCGGCGACATCACAGTCGTACCGCAGGCGAACCCGATCGGCACGGCGCAATCGCATTTCGGCGAGTTGCAGGGCCGCTTCGACCTCGGCTCACGCACCAACTTCAACCGCGATTTTCCGCTGATCTCGCTTGCCGACCGGGACTACCTCATCGAGGATCTCGATCGCTATTCGGCGACCGACCGGTTGAAGCGCCAGCTGCTGCATATGGCGCTCGGCGCCGACCTGATGCTCGACCTTCACTGCGACGACGAGGCGCTGCAATACGCCTATATCGACGACGCCTTCTGGCCGGAGGCGGGCGACCTCGCTTCTGCGCTCGACATGGAAGCGGTCTTCCTCTCGGACGGCGAAAGTTCCGCCTTCGAGGAGGCTGTCGCCTATGCCTGGAAGTATGAGACCGGGCAGAAGAAGGCGCGTCTTCCCGGACGCCTCTCGGTCACGGTCGAGCTTCGCGGCACGCGCGACGTCTATCCGGAGCTTGCCCGTAAGGACGCAGAGGGTGTCTTCCGCTTCCTCGTCGCCCGTGGCGTCGTTACCGGTGACGAAGAGGCGATCGCGCCGTTCTCTGGCATCGTCGCGCCCCTCGACAACATCGAGATGATCCGCGCGCCGGAGGCGGGCGCCATCCTGTTTCATCGCGACATCGGCGAAAGCGTAAAGGCCGGTGACCTGCTCGCGACCATTCTCACCCGTCCCGGCCGGCTCGACGGCTCGCTCGACGTGCGCGCGCCGCAGGATGGGCTGATCGTCACCCGCGTCTCGACCCGCCTTGCACGCCGACGTTCGGACCTGATGAAGATCGCCTGCGCTCAGCCCTCCAACGCCCTGCGCAAGCCGGGACCGCTCGAAGCCTAAGCGCAATCCCGAGAACGCGCGAAGCCATCCCCAATCGGCTCATTCAGCGGCCGTCACCCAAGGTGGCGGCCGTCATCTTCGGGCTATCGAGAAGGATGGTCGAGCGCAGCGTCTTGATCTCGGCAATCTGTTCGAACTCGCTCCATAGCAGGCGCTTGTAGTCGGCGACGTCGCGCACCGCGATCTTCAGGAGAAAATCGAAGTCGCCGGCGACCGTGTGGCATTCCACCACCTCCGGCATGCGCGAGACCAACTCGATGAAACGGTGACCGACCTTGCTTGCGGTGCGCTCCAGCGTCACTTCGACGAAAGCCTGGAAGCCGACACCGGCCGCCTTCGGATCGACCACGACCTGCTGGCGGATGACGCCCGTCGCATAGAGCCTGGCGAGGCGGCGCGACAGTGGCGCCGGCGAGAGACCGACCCGGGCCGCGAGCTCGTTGTTGCTCAACGACGCATCCTCGACGAGCAGACGGATGATGCGTCGGTCGACCTGATCCAGCTCCATCGCCACCTTTTCAACCATAACCAAGCTCCAACGCGCAAATCAGCAAATCAATTGCAGAGTTTTGCGCAAATAGCACGCTGTCGATATTGCTTCTGCGGCAAAAATCGCATCGATTTTGCGCTGATCCTGACTTAAGAAGGAAGTCGCAGGGCAAGCCGGAGGAACGGCGGCCGGCAGGCATTCTCGACCGATAACGCATCGCTGCCACTCAAGGGGGATTTTCCGGCATGTTCGACGCACTGACCCGCCAACCCGACGATCCGTTGCTCGCCCTGATCGGGCTCTACCGCAAGGACGAGCGCCCCGGAAAGGTCGATCTCGGCGTCGGCGTCTACCGCGACGAAACCGGCCACACGCCGATCTTCCGCGCCGTCAAGGCGGCCGAGAAGCGGTTGCTCGAAACCCAGGACAGCAAGGCCTATGTCGGCCCGGAAGGCGACCTCGTCTTTATCGATCATCTCTGGACGCTGGTCGGCGGCGATACCATCGATCGCAGCCACATTGCCGGCGTGCAGACGCCGGGGGGGTCCGGCGCTCTCAGGCTCGCGGCCGACCTCATCCATCAGATGGGCGGCAAGCGCATCTGGATCGGCCTGCCGAGCTGGCCGAACCATGCGAGCATCTTCAAGACGGCCGGCCTTGAACCCGCCGGCTACCCGTTCTTCGATGTACCAACACAGACGGTGCTCTTCGACAACATGATCACCGCGCTGCAGGGAGCCTCTGCCGGCGACGCCGTATTGCTGCATGCGAGCTGCCACAACCCGAGCGGCGGCGTGATTACCGAAGCACAGTGGATGGAGCTTGCCGCCGTCATCGCCGAGCGCAGCCTACTGCCGCTCGTCGATCTCGCCTATCAGGGTTTCGGCCGTGGCCTCGACGAGGATGTCGCCGGCCTTCGCCACCTGATCGGCGTCGTGCCCGAGGCGCTGGTTGCCGTCTCCTGCTCCAAGTCCTTCGGCCTCTATCGCGAGCGCGCCGGCGCGATCTTCGCGGTGACGACCTCGTCCTCCTCGGCCGATACGGTCCGCTCCAACCTCGCCGGCCTCGCGCGCACCAGCTATTCGATGCCGCCGGATCATGGCGCCGCCATCGTGCGTTTGATCCTTTCCGACGCCGACCTTAAGCGCGACTGGAAGGAAGAACTCGAAACCATGCGGTTGCGTATCACCAACATCCGACGGGCGCTGGCCGAGGGCCTGCGCGATCGCTGGCAGGCGCTCGGCGCGGTCGCCAGCCAGGAAGGCATGTTCTCGCTGCTGCCACTCACAGAGGCCGATGTCATGCGGCTCCGCAACGAGCACGGCATCTACATGCCCGGCTCCGGCCGCATCAACATCGCCGGCCTGAAGACGGCCGAAGTCGAGGGCGTCATCGCCAAGTTCAAAAGCCTCTGAGGATAAGATGGCCGAGCGCAGTATCGACGTGTCCGAAGCCCCGGTAGAACGCCATCGCCTCTATGAGGATGCGCTGGCGATTCTCATGGGCACGCTGATCATGTCGCTCGGCGTCATCATCTACAGCAAGGCGATGCTCTTGAGCGGCAGCACATCGGGCCTGGCGCTGCTCCTGCAATATGCGACCGGCGCCGAGTTCTGGCTGGTCTTCTCCCTCGTCAACCTGCCCTTCTACATTTTGGCGGTCAAACGGCTCGGCTGGATGTTTGCGCTGCGCACCTTCATCGCCGTCAGCCTCGTCTCGCTGTTTTCGCGGCTAACGGCCGGGTGGGTAGAGATCGCCCGGCTCGATCCCATCTATGCGGCGGTTGTCGGCGGCGGACTGATGGGCACGGGCCTGCTCATCCTCTTCCGCCATCGCACCGGGCTCGGCGGCATCAACATCGTAGCGATCTATCTTCAGGAAAAGTTCGGCGTCCGCGCCGGTTACTTCCAGCTCGCGGTCGATCTCGCCATCCTTGCCGCCGCCTACTTCGTGCTGCCACCCGCAAACCTCGTGCTTTCGGTCGTGGGTGCGGCCGTCGTCAACATGACGCTGGCGATCAACCACAGGCCGGGCCGCTACGCCGGCGTGACCTGAAGCAAGGTCGGCGTCTTCCCTCGGGCTCGCCGGGACGCTATCACTCCTGCCACGCTTTGAAATTGTGCGATTCCGGATGGTTTCCCGGAGTTGCTCACGACGATGTTGGGGCATGGAATGACGGTTACGATCTACGGCATCAAGAACTGCGACACGATGAAGAAAGCGCGCACCTGGCTCGAAGGCCGGGGCATTGACTATCGCTTTCACGACTACAAGGCCGAGGGGATCGACCGCCCGCACCTCGAACGCTGGTGCAAGGAAGCCGGGTGGGAAACGGTGCTGAACCGCGCCGGCACGACCTTCCGCAAGCTCGACGACGCCGACAAACAGGACCTTGACCAGGAAAAGGCAATTGCGCTGATGCTGGCGCAGCCCTCGATGATCAAGCGCCCGGTGCTCGAGGCCGACGGCAATCTCTTGATCGGCTTCAAGCCTGACCTCTACGAGGCCGCGCTGTAGCACCTGAGCCGGAGCCAAACGATGTCGAAGACCACGCGCGCCACGCAGATGCTTTCGAAGGCCGGCGTCGCCTTCAGCGTGCACAGCTATGACTACGATCCCAGTGCCGAGCGCGTCGGCCTGCAGGCGGCGGAAGCGCTCGGCGAAGATCCGAGCCGGGTGCTGAAGACCCTGATGGCAGAAGTGGACGGTAAGCCGGTCTGCTGCGTCGTGCCCTCCGACCGCGAAGTCAGCATGAAGAAGCTTGCTAGCGCCTTTGGCGGCAAGTCGGCCGCCATGATGAAGCCGGCCGATGCCGAACGGCTGACCGGCTACCATGTCGGCGGCATCAGCCCGTTCGGCCAGAAAAAGCTCGTGCCGACGGCGATCGAGGAGGCAGCGCTTGCCGAGGCTGAGGTCTATATCAATGGCGGCCAGCGCGGGCTGCAGGTCCGGCTCGCGCCGCGCGACGCACAGGCCGCACTGAAGGCGATCGCGGCAGCGCTGATCGCCTGAAACGCCCGCCATCAAAATATCGCAGATGCCTTATACGTGCCGCAGAAGCGGGATGAAACTGTGCAACTTTCGCATGCACGTCCGCTCACGAACGGCGTCGGGTCTGTCTCATGGCATCTGCAGGGTTTCTCACCGCGAAGCGTCTTTTGAAACGCCTCGTCGTCGTCACGGGTGCGCTTGGTGCAGCCTTGGCGCTCTATCTCGTCGGCCTGCAATGGACCGGCAACTTCCACACGCTCGTCGCTGGTGAGGTCTATCGTTCGGCGCAGCCAAGCCCTGAGGCGATCGCCGCCTATTCCAAGGGCTACGGTATCCGCACCATTCTCAACCTGCGTGGCGAGAAACCGAATGAGCGCTGGTACCGCGACGAGGTTGCTGCCGCCGAGCGCAACGGTATCCGGCTCATCAACTTTCCCATGTCCGCCTCGGCGGAGATCGACGCCAAGGAAACCGACGCGCTGATGGCGATCCTCCGGGACGCGCCGAAGCCGCTCTTGATCCACTGCAAGGCCGGCGCCGACCGCACCGGGCTCGTCTCGACGATCTACCTGCAACAGATCGCCGGCGTCGACGAGGAGACGGCCGAGTGGCAGCTTTCGCCGCTCTATGGCCATGTCGCGCTCCCCTATCTCTCGGGCACGTTTGCCATGGACGAAACCTGGGAAGCCCTCGAAAAATCTTTTGGTCTCAATAGTTGAGGACGGCGCTTGCTGCCCCTCATCCGGCCTGCCGGCCACCTTCTCCCCGCAGGCGGGGCGAAGGAGACTCGCGACAACCGCTCACCTCAACAGCAAGTATCTCCCTCGATTTCCTCCTCACAGTGTCTCCGTTCGACAGCGTTGCGAGCGGGGCACGTCCTCTCTCCCCGCCTGCGGGGAGAGGGCTAGGGTGAGGGGCAAACTTGCGCACAGGCGGCAGTCCGATTACCTGGCATTGCGAAGACGCGAAGCCGTTGCACGCTTGAAACGCCCTACCTGAGCTTCGCCAGCAGCGCCGCCAGTTGCCGCGCCTCTGCTTCGGTCAGTCTCGCGCCGACATGGGCCTCGATCGATGGGCCATATGTCTGCCACATGCGTTCGCGCATCACCCGGCCCGCCTGCGTGATCACTACCCATTGGCCGCGTCCGTCGGCGTCGAAGGCTTCGCGGCGGACCAGGCCTTCCTTCACCAGCCGATCGATCAGGCGCGAGAGATTGTATTGCGCAAGCAGCGTGCGCGCCTCGATCTCGAAGGGACGCAGACGACCACCTTCCGCTTGAACCAGCTCCCACAACACGTCGTACCAGCCGAGCGGCGGCAAGCCTGAAGCCTTGAAATCGGCCTCGATCCGCGCAAGCACGCGCTCACGCGCGCGCATCAACCCGATCCAGGCTTCCGTGGTTTCCGGTTCGGGACGCTTTCCGTCGTTTCTTGTCTCAGTGGTCATAGATGCAATTACATCCATCTTGAAAATCGAATCAAGCCCACATACATGCAAATGCATCTACTTGTTCAACCGGGAGACTGCCATGCTTACCCTCGTCAGCCACCACCTCTGCCCCTATGTGCAACGTGCGTCGATCGCGCTCGACGAAAAAGGCGTTCGGTTCGAGCGGACCTATATCGACCTCAAGGCCAAGCCCGACTGGTTCCTGAAGATCTCACCGCTCGGCAAGGTGCCGCTGCTGCAGGTGCCGCAGCAAGGCGGCGAAGCCGTGCTGTTCGAAAGCTCCGTTATCGCCGAGTACGTCGAGGAAAGCCAAGCCGGCCCGAAGCTTCACCCTGAAGATGCGCTGGAGCGCGCCCGGCATCGCGGCTGGATGGAGTTTGGTTCGAAGATCCTTTCGGATCTCTGGGGCTTCGAGACTGCCAAGGACCAGGAAACCTACGAGCAGAAGCGCAAGGCGCTCGCCAGCAAGTTTGCGACCATCGAGGCGGCATTGCGCGACGGCCCTTATTTCGCCGGCGCCGGCTTTTCACTGGTCGATGCGGTCTTCGCGCCGATCTTCCGCTATTTCGATCTTTTCGACACACTCGCCGATCACGGCATCTTCGACGGGCTCGATCGCGTCCGTGTCTGGCGCAAGGCGCTCTCCGAGCGACCGAGCGTCAAAGCGGCGGTGACGGCCGATTACGGCGAGCGGCTGATGGTGTTCCTCAGGGATCACGACGCCTATCTGCTCAACGCCCGGCAGGCGTAGGCCGATAAGTCTATCATGTCGTCCTTCAGTTTGGCTTGGGACTGCCCTATGACAGTGCCCAAGCCCTGCTGGAGGAGCGCAACGTGACGGACATGACTTCGACCTTGACGATCCTGGAGCCCTACCCCGGCGTCTTTGCCTATTACGACGGGCGTGTCGCTGGCGTACGGCTTCATTCGGAGGCGCCGAACTGGCTCGACGACGGCGCCTATGAACTGGGCGTCGCCTCCTATGCCATCGTCGATGGCCGCGAGGCGCTGGTCTATGACACGCATATCTCGCTCGACCATGCCCGGGCGATCCGCAATCACCTCGAAAGCCTCGGCGTCACCTCGATCCGCGTGGTGCTCAGCCATTGGCACAAGGACCATGTCGCCGGAAACGCTGTCTTTGCCGATTGCGAGATCATCGCGCTGAAGCTGACGGCGGAGAGACTTCACGAAAACCGCGAAAAGATCGAAACAGCGACGCCACCGATCCGGCCCCTCGTCATGCCGAACCGGCTGTTCGAACGGACGCTCGCGCTCACTGTCGGCGAACGTCGAGTCGAGCTGCACCACTTCGCCATCCACAGTGCCGACGGCAACGTCATCTGGCTCCCCGAGGAAAAATTGCTGCTTGCCGGCGATACGCTCGAGGATACAACGACCTATATCAGCGAGGCTGACCAGACGGCGACGCATGTCGCCGAACTCGTGCGCCTGCGGCAATGGCCGATCGAAAGGATCCTGCCTGCTCACGGCGACCGCCAGAGGATAGCTGATGGCGGCTACGGGCCGGAGCTCATCGATGCCAATCGCCTCTACATCGAACGGCTGACCGATGCGATCGCGACCGGCGCCCCTATCGGCACGCTCAAGGATTTCGCCGCCGAGGAGATCGCCTCAGGCGCGATCCTCTATTTCGAACCCTACGAGGCGGTGCACCGGAGCAATGTCGAACGGGTGCGGGCTGCCCGCGCGGCACGCTGATCACCGGACGAAGCTCTGGCGTTCAGCCTTCATTTTCGCCGCAAAGCGCTCTAAATCTTCTTCTTCCGATTCAATAGACAGGCAGATCATGACCTATCCCGCCAATACGCCCACTCCCATCGATCCGGTGAAACTCGACAAGCTTGCGGAAGTCGCGATCCAGGTCGGCCTGCAGCTCCAGCGCGGCCAGGACCTGGTGATGACCGCGCCGGTGGCGGCAATGCCACTCGTCCGCCTCATCACCAAGCACGCCTACAAGGCGGGTGCCGGACTGGTGACGACACTCTACTCCGATGAAGACACGACGCTTTCGCGCTATGCCTACGCTCCCGACGAAAGCTTCGACCGGGCGAGCGACTGGCTCTTCGACGGCATGGCCAAGGCCTTTGCCGGCGGTGCGGCGCGCCTCGCAATCTCCGGCGACAATCCGATGATGCTGTCGGCGCAGGACCCGGCCAAGGTCGCGCGCGCCAACAAGGCGAACTCGATCGCCTACAAGCCGGCGCTCGAAAAGATCTCGAACTTCGACATCAACTGGAACATCGTTTCCTACCCGAACCCGTCCTGGGCAAAGCTCGTCTTCCCGAACGATCCGGAAGACGTTGCCGTCGAGAAGCTTGCGAACGCCATTTTCGCCGCCTCGCGCGTCGATGTCGCCGATCCGGTTGCGGCCTGGAAAGAGCACAATGCCAATCTTGCCCGGCGCTCGGCCTGGCTGAATGGCGAGCGTTTCGCAGCACTGCACTTCACCGGCCCCGGCACCGACCTGACCGTGGGCTTGGCCGATGGTCATCTGTGGTGCGGCGGCGCGTCGGAAGCCAAGAACGGCGTTACCTGCAACCCGAACATCCCGACCGAAGAAGTGTTCACGACGCCGCATGCGCTGCGCGTCGAGGGCCATGTCTCCTCGACCAAGCCGCTGTCGCACCAGGGAACGCTGATCGACAATATCCAGGTGCGCTTCGAAGGCGGCCGCATCGTCGAGGCGAAGGCCTCGCGCGGCGAAGAGGTGCTGAACAAGGTGCTCGACACAGATGAGGGTGCACGCCGGCTTGGCGAAGTGGCGCTGGTGCCGCATTCCTCGCCGATCTCGGCAAGCGGTATCCTCTTCTACAACACGCTGTTCGATGAAAACGCCTCCTGCCACATCGCGCTCGGCCAGTGCTATTCCGGCTGCTTCGTCGACGATGCCAAGCTGACGCCGGAACAGATCCGCGCCCAGGGCGGCAATTCAAGCTTGATCCATATCGACTGGATGATCGGCTCGGGTGAGGTGGACATCGACGGCGTGCGCGCCGACGGCAGCCGCGTTCCGGTCATGCGGAAGGGCGAGTGGGCCTGATCACGGCTTCTCCCCCGACTCGGGCATTCTGAAAGTTTCGGTGGCCGTCGCTAAAAATGCGGCGGCCTTTCCTTTGGAGAGTTGACCCCGTCAGCCGTTGGCAACGCGTTTCAGACGCGGCATCTCCGCCGACTGGTAGAGCGACAGCACGTGGCCATCTGGATCGGCGAATTCCGCCGACCAGCCGCCTGGCGCGTGGCTCACCGGCGTGACGATCGTGGTGCCCTTTTCGGCAAGTCCACCGACCACATCGTCGATGCCACCCTCGGCGAGATCGAAGACGACGATCGGTGAATTGCCGGGCTTGCTTTCGGCGACAAAGAAGATCAGCTCGACATTGCTTTCGATGGTGGCCATCAGCCAGACGCCGGCTTCATCGTCATCCATCCGCTGCACCTCAAGACCAAGCACATCGCGATAGAAGGCTTCCGTCCGGATGATATCAGAGACGTAGTAGCAGATGGCTCCGATACGTGGTTTCGACAGCATTGGTTGCTCCCTTTCTGTTGGTTACACCGGCTTGTTGCCGCCGGCCGCCGTTTCGTGAGACGCACGCAAAGAAAAATTGACCGCGAAGAGGTGACCATCGGGATCGTGGCTAGCAAAGGCGGCACGGCCGCTGCGCGTCACCGGCAGGAGCGCCTGGCGGATGCGGCCGCTATCCAGCGGATAACGCAGCCCGGTCAGTTCCAGATTGGTCTCGAGGTGGCCGGCATCGCGCCAGGCTCGGCGCAGCAGCAGGATGCGCTGACGCAGCGCCTCGTCGGAAATCTTGAGGAGATGGCGGATCTCCAGTCGGTTATGACCCGCAATGGCGAGCAGCATCACGATCCTGAGACTGGGCGCGAGCGTGGCCGCAAAGCTTAGAGGATCGCTCGACGCCGCCGCGCCCTGCGTTTCCGGCTCAGGCGCCTGTCGCTCGCGCCGAAGACGACGAGCGGCCGTGCGCGCCTGCATCGCGGCGAGCTTGCGAATGACACCGCGGAACCAGGCGCGATCACCAACGTGGGGAAGCGCTTTGCCTTGAGCGCCACGATCAACGCTTCATGCAGCAAATCCTCCGCTTCGGCCGCACGGCGGGTCTGGCGCTTGGCGAAGCGGAGGAGATCGAAATAGTGCGCCGGCGTCAGGTGCTCGGTCATCAGGGCTCAGGGATTGAGGTTCCCGGCAATGTGAAGCGCTTGCCCTATGGTTGCAAGACCACGCTCAGGCGCGGGCCGGTCGTACCTTCGGCATCAATTGTGCGCGCTGGCTGAGCCAGACACTGGCGAAGACGACGAGGATACCGAGGGCCTGGACCGACGTCAGATGCTCGCCAAGCACGCCCCAGCCGAGCAGGATGGCAACGACCGGGCTCAGGAAGCCGAGCGGCGATACGGCTGACGGTTCGAGGCGCGACAGGCCGCGGAACCAGAGCAGATAGGTGAAGGCGGCGCCGATCAGGCCGAGATAGGCAAGCCCGAGGACGTTGGCCGTGGTCAGCGGCGGTAGCGACGGCTCGAAGAACAGCGCCACCGGCACGAGCAGCAGACCACCCGCCGCCAATTGCCAGGCGGTGAAGGTGAGCGGCGGCACCGGTGGCGCCCAATGACGGCTCAGCACCGTGCCAAAGGCCATGGAGACGGCACCGGCGAGGCCAGCAAGAACGCCGAGCGGATCGAGCACGGCGCCGGGCGTCAGCACCAGGAGGGCGACGCCGGCAATGCCGGCCAGACCGGCAACAACACTGAGTACGCGGATCGGCGAGCCGAGAAAGACGCGCGACAGTAGGATGACGATCAGCGGCTGGACGGCGCCTACCGTTGCGGCGACGCCGCCCGGTAGCCTGTAAGCAGAGACGAACAGCATCGCCCAGAAGAAGGAGAAGTTGAGAGCGCCCAGGATAAAGGTACGCGGCCACCAGATGCCTTCAGGGAGGCGCCGGACGATGAGCAACAGGAGAAGCCCGGCTGGCAGCGCGCGCAGCATGGCGACCGTAAACGGATAGCCCGATGGCAGAAACTCGGTCGTT
The DNA here is from genome assembly GCF_001429285.1 of Ensifer sp. Root278. Lineage (GTDB taxonomy): Bacteria > Pseudomonadota > Alphaproteobacteria > Rhizobiales > Rhizobiaceae > Ensifer. The sequence goes on along the minus strand of NZ_LMJJ01000001.1, from coordinate 212,415 downwards.
ACGAGGTAAGTGCTGCCCCAGATGGCCGGCGCGAGTGCGGTCAAGGCGAGATCGACGTTACGGTTCCTGCTCATATCTTTATCTCAAGAATCTCTATATCAAGATAAATCGAGGCTACCATAGTTTATCTCTACGTCAAGATACCCTATAGCTGGCGAAACGATGGAGGCTTCGGATGGATCGCGTTGACAGGATATTGGCCCAGTGGCACCGGGAACGGCCGGATCTCGACGTGTCGGCCATGGGCCTGCTTGGCCGTCTGTCACGGGTTTCGACCCATATCGCCCGGGAAATCGAGAAGTCGTTTTCCGAACGCGGCCTCTCGGCCTCGAGCTTCGACGTGCTGGCAACACTGCGCCGCTCCGGCGCACCCTATCGGCTCTCGCCCGGCGAACTTCTGGATACGACCATGGTCAGCTCCGGAACCATGACCAACCGCATCGACCAGCTGGAGAAGGCGGGACTGGTCGAGCGGATCGCCAATCCAGAGGACCGGCGCAGCGTCATCATCGCCCTGACGGACGAAGGGCTGCGCCGCGTCGACGAAGCGGCAACCGCCCATGTGGCGAACCAGCATCGCGTCGTTTCAGAGCTCTCGCCGGAGGAACGCGCGACGCTTGATGGGCTGCTGCGCAAGTATCTCGCGGCTTTCGAGTAGCTGCGGCTAGATACGGGCGACGAGCCGACGGACACGCGCCAGGTGCGCCTTGCGTTTGGCGTCAGTCGCCCTGTCCATGTCGTGCAGGCTGAGCATGCGGAAATTCAGCCTCTTGGCGCAAAAGGCGGCGATGCCGCGTTTCAGCAGCCGCTTCACCGGATTGCCCATATAGAGGTGCACCACCCACCAGGGCGAACCTGTCGTGGTCAGCGCCCAGAAGACCTTGATGTTGTGGAGGCGCGGGATGATGCGGCCTCCGGCCGGGTCGTTGTCGAAGGCGACGCCCGGTGCGAAGACCCGGTCGAAGAACCCCTTGAGGATCGCCGGGAAATTGAACCACCATTGCGGAAAGACAAGGACCATGCCATCGGCTGCCTGCAGCCGCTTTATCCAGTCGGCGGCTGCCGATCGATCATAGGCGTCGGTGAAATAGCTGCCGCGCTCCGCCATGCTCAGGCGCGGATCGAAATCCTCGCGATAGAGATCGAGCAGGTCGACGGAATGGCCGCTCGCCTCCAAAGCAGCACGCGCTTCACGCGCCACGTTCGCGGCAAAACTGTCTTCGAGCGGGTGAGCAAGCACGAGCAGAATATGCATCTGTTGTTCCTCATTCGTAGGCTGGGGCCGAAAACGAAGGCAAGCTTTTGCCCGGCTAACGAGGCGGAACGGCCTTTTTCGATCGAGCCTTGAGAGCGAGTTCATCGAAGACGGATGGCGACCGGCGCAACGTCCAGGCGGAGATGAGCTTAGCCGCGTTGTCTTCGGCCGCGTCTCGCGAATGAAGCTGAAGGTCGTAGCGCTGCCCCTCATGAATGCGGTGAAAGTCGTCTGCGGCGCTGCCAATTGGTCGATCGGCCCGAAGCGTTTCTCGTCGCACGAGTTCCGCAAGCTCACAGTGAAGCGCGACAAAGAAGACATCGAAGGGCTCGAACATCACCGCCAGCTCAGCCGCCCAGCCGGGCTCCTCGAGAATATGCTCCAGCAGGAGATTGTTGCCGGCCGAAGCATAGGCAACCAGCGAGCGATGGAACCCTTCGAAGAAACGGGCACGATGGTCCCTCCAGCGAAAATCTCCGCGCCGAAATCTTTCCATCGGCAGCATGCCCGAGTCGCGCAGATGGTCGATCGAGACGTGCCAGAACGGTTCGCCGATCTGCGCCTGGACCGCGCGCGCCAGCGTGGATTTGCCGCTGCTGGAGGCACCATGGATGAAGATGATCTTGGCTCGTTCGACCATATCCGACTCAATCTCCGAGGGAGCGAACGCTGGCGTTATGCCACCTCCGTGACAGCAGGATGAAACGCTCTAGAACAGGCTACCCTGCTTTGGCGGGTCTGCCGCCGGCTCCGTGGGCTTCTGCTGCTTCTTGCGCGGCGCCGACGGCGGAGAAACCGGTTCGCTCTCCCCCTCGCCCGCAATCGCCGAAACGCGGCCATCGGCGAATTCCAGGCTGAGTGCCATGCCGGCGGAGACGGCCGCCGCTTGGCGCACAGGACCGCCATCGGCATCGCGAACCAGCGCGAAACCGCGCTGCAGGACGTTGCGATAGGAGAGCGACTGCAGGATGCGGTCCTGGGCGACGATGACGCTGCGAAGGCGGCGCACGTCGGCGCGCACGGCAACGTCGGACCGGGCGGCAAGGCCTCCGACGCGGTCCGAGGCGCGATGGATCTGGCCGATGAGGCGTGAGGGCAGCGCGCGCAGCGCCGCATCCGCCGCCTGGACCCGCGCCTCGCCGCGATGCACCTGCCGCTCGACGATGCGCTCGGCCTTGTTCATGGCATCGACCAGACGCTGGCGGCGCTCCGAGAATTTGCCTTTGAGAAGATCGGCACGCAGCTCAGACGAGACGCGCTCGAACTGGCGGCGCTTGTTGGCGGTGTTCATCTGCAGGCCACGGCCGAGGCCGAGGGCGGCCTCGTCGAAGCGGCGGCGCGGCAAAGCCAACAACTGATCGAGCGACGGCAGGGCGCGCGCCAGTGAACGCACCGCCTGGCGGCGATTGTCCATCTGCCGCCCGACCGCCGCCTTGAGGCGGGCCGAGAGGCCGGAGACCCCGGCTTCGAGATCGGCCTTGACCGGCACCGCCATTTCCGCCGCACCCGTCGGCGTCGGCGCCCGCTGGTCGGCGGCGTGATCGATCAGCGTCCAGTCGGTCTCGTGACCGACGGCGGAAATTAGCGGGATCTCGGAAGCCGCCGCAGCCCGGACCACCGCCTCGTCATTGAAGCCCCAGAGGTCCTCAAGGCTGCCACCGCCGCGGGCAACGATCAGCACGTCCGGCCGGGCGATCGGCCCACCGGGCTCGATCGCATTGAAGCCGCGGATCGCTGCCGCTACCTCGTCACCGGAACCGTCGCCCTGGACCCGAACGGGCCAGACGACGACATGAACCGGAAAGCGGTCGGCGATGCGGTGCAGGATATCGCGAATGACAGCGCCCGTCGGCGAGGTCACGACGCCGATCACCTTGGGCATGTAGGGCAGCGACCGCTTGCGGTTGGCATCAAACAGCCCTTCCGCAGCCAGCTTGCGCTTGCGCTCTTCGAGGAGCGCCATCAACGCGCCGGCACCGGCCGGCTCCATCGATTCGATAACGATCTGGTACTTCGACGAGCCCGGGAAGGTCGTGACCTTGCCGGTCGCGATCACCTCCATGCCCTCTTCCGGGCGGAAGCGCAGGCGCGAGAAAGTGCCTTTCCAGATCACCGCATCGATGCGCGCCCGGTCGTCCTTGAGCGCGAAATAGGCATGGCCCGACGAGTGCGGGCCGCGATAGCCCGAGATCTCGCCGCGTACGCGCACCTGATCGAAGGCCTGCTCGACCGTTCGCTTGATCGAGCCCGAAAGCTCGGACACCGAATATTCGGTGAGGTTGCTCGGAGAATCGCTGTCGAAGAAAGAAGCCATGGCTTCTTTTACCGCACCCTTCGCCGAAGGCCAGCACATCCGTTGCGCTTTCCAACGCCCCAAGCGGCCGACGCCGCTTACGGTTTCAGCGCATAGAGGCGAATGGGCGAACCCTCGGAAACCGGAAGGGGCGAAAGGAACGCCGGCACGCGCCCGGCGGCAAGCTCAGCATAGAAGCCTTGTGGCGCCCGCGCGGCGATCATTCGCGCCTGCACGTCCGCAGCGCAGAAGGCCAGGACCGGATGTCCGAGCTGGCGCAACATGGCCGCCGCGTCCTCGGCCGGTGCCAGACCGATCTTCAGCTCCATGAGCATGCCGGCGGCATTGCGATGGTAGGGTGCGCTCAGCACGCGGTGCTGGGTGCGGCGAAGCAGGGTTGCACCGATATCCGATGGCCCGACAATGAACGACGGCGGCAAGCCTTCCAGATCGGTCAGCGATGACGTTGTCAGGCACGCCTTACCGTTCGAGGTTGCGGTTTCACCCGCCACAACTCCTCCGATTCCCTTGTCGACAAGAACCCCGGCAATGGCCCAAACCGCTGGAACCGAAATGAGAAGCGTGCCGACATAGAGCAGAGACGCGCCCACGCCTGCCGTTCCGCCGTTTGAGCGGGCACGCAGATTCGAGAGCAGCAACGCGATCGGTACGATCGCCAGGAGATTGGAAAAGGCCATTCCGCGTACCTGGATGAGCGCAATCATCAGGTTCGAAAACACAAGCGCGAAGAGGATGAGGTTGAGATCGACCCTATCGCGGCGCCAGATGCGCCAGGCACAGAGAAGCGCGGCAAAGGCACCGGTGAAATAGTAGGCGCCGATGCTCGCGGGTTCCCCCGTTGCAACGGCTGCGAAAGAGCGCGCTTCGGTGACGTTGTCGAGCCACAGCTCGCGGAGCAGCGGGTCAAGTGCTGCCAAGGGATTGCCCAGGCATTGCGGCGCCACCAACAGTGCCACGGCAATGACCCCCAGGCCGCAAGCGCCAAGGGCAAAACACCGGACGACCGTCGACCGATGGCTTAGCGTGGCGGCGGCAAGCGCCAGCAGGCCGCCTCCGGTCAGCGCCAGCGAATAGAAGGCGATCGAGAGGTTGTCGCAGGTTGCAGCCAGGTAGAGGCGCGGCGGTACCGTCACGAAGAAGAAGAGGCTCAGGCTTGCAGCGAGCGAAAGGCCAAAGGCAACGGTAGCCTGCGAAGCCTGTCGGCCGACCCAAACCCACTGGCAGGCAACGACCGCGCAGACCACGGCCACAAACGGCGTCGTTTCCGCACCAATGGCAATCGCCAGCGCCGCCGCCAATCCTGCAATGGCGTAGCTCGACGCGCGAAACTCTCGATCGACCAGCGTTGCTGCCATGGCTGCGACGAGTACCAACTGCACGTTGTGGTGATCGATCGAGCCGCCAAGGAAGCGATTGGTGGTGACGATGAAGATCGTGGTGAGTCCCAGGCAGAAATGCATCGCCGCCACGCCACCGGCACGACGGCCGGCCAGGCCCATGGCCGCCAGCAACGGGATCGCAAGCGAAATCGGCCAGAACCCCAAGGCCAAAGTTTCAGCCTGCGCCGTCCCGACGAACGGCCTGAAGACGGAAATGAGTGCGGCGATCGGCAGGTCGATGAGGCGCGACCAGTGCATCAGCGTGCCGCCTTCCAGGCCGAGGCGGGCTTGCGTCAGGTCGAACCAGCTCTGGCCAGCGAGGAGATCGCGGACCTGAACCAGACGCATGACATCATCATTGTCGCGGCCAACATAGTCGGACGCCATCAGGAACCGGGCGACAAGGACGAGGATGGTGGGAGCGCCGTAGACGAACACCATCGAACGCAGGCTCGACCAGAACGGCCTCGGCGCGTTCTTCGAAATCGCCTCAGAAAGCGTCGCCGTCCCGTTCGCCATGGATCCTCGCCCGTCTCGATCACATCGCAACCTAACGACGAGCGCTCAAAAAAGCGTAAAGCCCGCGACAATTTGGGGGGTTGCGCGCACGGACGCGGCCCTTGGCGTCTTGTTAACACCCTGATGCCTATGATGACGCCGACCCAACATGAGCCGAGCCACCCGGATGTTCGACCGTTTCAACATCGCCGTTCTGCTGCCTTGCTACAACGAAGCGTCGACCATCGGGCAAGTGGTTCAGGGCTTCCAGGCGGCACTGCCGACGGCGCAGATCTATGTCTACGACAACAATTCGACGGACGGCACGGCGCTGAAGGCCATGCTTGCCGGTGCGACCGTCGTGCGCGAGCGCCGGCAGGGCAAGGGGCACGTGGTGCGCCGGATGCTCGCCGATATCGATGCCGACATCTATGTGATGGCCGACGGCGACAGCACCTATTGTCCGACGGATGCGGAAGATCTGATCCGCACCTTGATCACAGAGCGCGCTGACATGGTCGTCGGGACGCGGCGCGGCGTCCACAACGACGCGGGCAGACAGGGTCATGCGCTCGGCAACAGGCTCTTCAACCTTCTCTACCGATCGATGTTCGGTACGGATTTCAACGACATCTTCTCCGGCTACCGGGTCTTTTCGCGGCGGTTCGCCAAGAGCTTCCCTGCCGTTTCGAACGGCTTCGAGATCGAGACGGAGATGTCGGTCCATGCCTCGCGGCTGAAACTGCCGGTCGCAGAGCTTGAACTGGACTATGGCCGAAGACCCGACGGCTCCCATTCCAAGCTGTCGACATACAGGGACGGCGCCAAGATCCTCTGGACCTTCGCAATGCTCATGAAAGAAACGCGGCCTTTCACGTTCTTCGGACTGATCGGCATGGCTTTCCTCTCGACGAGCGTCGGTTTCATGATGCCGGTGCTGCTCGAGTATTTCGCCACCGGGCTCGTGCCGCGCATGCCGACCTGGGTCTTCGCGCTGGCCATGCTGATGGTGTCGATCATCATGTTCACGGCGGGCCTGATCCTCGATTCCGTCTCACGGGCCCGGACCGAGCAGCTTCGTCTTCACTATATCGCAACCGCCGCACGGGCCGCTCCCCTCGACAGCGCGAAGGGCGGCCTCGCTTTGTCCCAGACCGAGGACTTGGTGATCGGAACGCAGGCACGGATCGTTCGGGAACATCACGGATGAACCGGGAAACAACCAACCGCATACGCTTCATCATCGAAGACGTCATACCGCCGATCCTCAGGGATTCGCGCCTGTTCAAGGGCATGGCGAGCCTCGCCTGGGGCAAGCACATCGCGCATCTCGCGGAGTTTCGCGCACGGGCGCCGTTCCTGTCGGCACGCGAATACGAAGACCTCTATCGGCGCCATCCGAGGGTTCACGAGGGAACGGACAATTCCGAAGCCTGCGTACGCAAGATCGCCGCAAGCATCGCCGGCGACAGCGTCTGCGACGTCGGCTGCGGAACCGGCGTTCTGTTGAAACGGATCCGCGCTGCCAATCCCGAGGTCAAGCGCCTGACAGGCGTCGACTTCGCCATCGACGACGCGGCCCGGATCGAGGGCGTGGAATATCACGCGGCGATGATCGAGGACCTGCCATTTGCGGATGGCGAGTTCGACACCGTCGTCTGCACCCATGTCATCGAACATATCCTCGACTATCGCAAAGCGATCTCCGAACTTCGACGGATTGCCCGCCGGCGCCTGATCATTGTCGTGCCACGCGAGCGCGAGTATCGCTACACCTTCAATCCGCACTTCAATTTCTTCCCCTATACCCACTCCTTCCTTCGCGCGGTGCATCCGGTGCCAGCCGAGCACGAGTGCATCGATATCGGCCGCGACATCTACTATCGCGAAGACAAAGCTCTGGCGGTGTGAGACGTGGCGATGAACCTCAATCTTCAGCCCGCCGTCTGGTTCGGACTGTTCTTCACGCCGGTGCTGATTTCGGCCGGTCAGATCCTCTTCAAGCTGACAAGCGCCAAGACCGGGGATGCCAACGCGCAAGGGCTGCTGGCGCTGGCCCTTAACCCGACATTGCTCACCGCCTTGGCCGTCTACGGCATCGGCACGATCATCTGGATCTTCACGATCAAGTCCGTGCCGCTGACGATCGCCTATTCGTTCATGGCGCTCACCTTCTGCATTGTGCCGCTGCTTGCCGCCGTCTTTCTCGGCGAGGCGGTAACGCTGCGCTACGCCCTCGGTGCCGCGCTGATCATCGGCGGCATGATCATCATCAACTCGTAAGGATACCCGGGACCATGATCGTCACCGCCTCCTTCCTCCTCGGCATCATCACATGCGGTCTGCGCTCTGCGCGTGTCTGCCTGCTGGTCGGTGCGGTGTTGCTGGCTTTGGCGGGTGCCAGCGGCAGCTGGGTCGAAGCGGCGGCAGCGATCGGCGCCTATAATATGGGCGTCGCGTTGATGCTATGCGGCGCCATCGCAGTCGGCCTGCAGCGCGACAGCCGCTAGAGCGCCGCGCGTTCAGACGAACGCACAAAGGACGCTTTAGCACTTATCCTTTTCGCTCGAAAAACGCCTTGGTCTCCTCGTCCGCAGGGAAGAAGGATTCGATCAGCACACCCTCCACCAGCGCATCCTGGGTCGAGCCGAAGGTCTGCAGCGTGGTGATGAAGCTCAGCCGCAGGCCGCCGACATCGAGTTCGATTGGAAGAACGGGAAAGCGGTCAGTATCCGGATGGTTCTCGACCGCGCGCACCACCGCAGGATTGGAGGCGACCTTCTCCAGGCGTTTGCCGAGGCCGCTGCGCGGTCCTTGCAGCCAGGCCTCCGTGCGCACGCGCTGGACGAGATCGGCGGCCGCCGGCTCCCAATTGACGACCAGCTTGCGCACATTGTCGTTGCCGAGGAAGGTGTCGAGGAAATTTTCTCCCGGCTGGAACGGAATGTCGGCCGCCGTGGCGAGGCTCGCCAGCGCCGGGTTGACCACCAGCAACGTATATTCGTGGTCGAGCACCAGGCCGGGATAGGGATCGTGGCGCGCCAGGATGAGCCTGATGGCATTGGCGACGGCCGGCGGCATGGCGTCCAGGCCTGCGGCCGGCCGCGTCGCCATGCGCGGTCGATAGCCGGCTGCCGAAAACAGTGTCCCCTGGTCGCGGGCCGGGACTTCCAGTACCGAGGCCAACCGCAGGATCATGCCTTCCGACGGTTTCGAGCGGCCGGTTTCGAGGAACGAGAGGTGACGCGCCGAAATGCCGGCGGCAACCGCTAGGTCGAGCTGGCTCATGCGGCGGTGTCCGCGCCATTCCTTCAGATGTTCGCCAAACTGCATGTGTCGTGATTCTCCATTTGTCCGTAAAACTGGCGCGCGGGCCGAGTAAAATCCATTCCGTCAGAGGTAATTGGTTTGATGACGTCATCGGCGCAACATCCGGCCATCGACAAACGGATGGAGCCGAAGATGACCCTCTCGAACCGCAGCCTGCTCAACAAGACCTTCCTCGCCGACGGCGCCTTCTCACTCGCCTCCGGTGCCGTGCTGATCCTCGCAGCAGTGCCGCTGGCTGCACTGGTCAATGCCGCCGCAACGCCCTTCATCACGCCTGTCATGTTGAAGGCGTTGGGTGCCGGTCTGTTGATCTGGGGGATATTCCACCTCTCGGCGGCGCGCAATGGCGGCCCGGTGGCGGCCTCGGCGCGCATCAGCATTGCCGGTGACGTGCTCTGGCAGGTGGCCAGCCTGGCGCTGCTGCTCACGGCCTATGCCAATCTTTCCGCCGCCGGCATTGCCCTCGTCGTCATCGGCATGATCGGCGTCGCCGACTTCCTGTTCTTCAAGCTGCGCGGTCTGGCGCAGGAGCGCGCGGCGATCGCCTGACGATGGTCTCAAGAGATCGCGAAAGGCGTCCGCCGGTCATACCGGCGGACCTTCTCGTCTTCTTCGATGGCCTCAGATGGTCTCCCAGCCATCCTTGGCGCTGGCGCGATAGATCGCGTCGATGAATTTCTGATTGAGACGCGAATTCTCGAGCGTCACCACTTCCTCGTCCTCACCCTTGGCGGCGCGCGAGAAGGCTTCCGCCTGAAGCTTGTACTGGCGGGCATCCTGGAAGCGGAAGAGCTGGGACTGGGCGTGGTTCTGGTTCGTGAGTTCCACCTCCTCACGGCCGTAACGATCGGCGTTGAAGGGCGACTTCACCTCGATGAAGCCCTTGTCGCCATGGAAGACCATGACCTGGCGGGCGGCGAGCTGGGTGGAGATATAGAAGCTCAGCTCGAAATCGCCGAAGTCTGCCCGCACGCTCGAATAGATGTCCGTGCCGAATTCCGGATCGCGATCGGTGCTTGCCTGCACCCGCAGCGGCTCCTTGGCCGTGACGAAGCGGGTGGTGATCGTCGGGTACACACCGATATCCGGCAGGCCACCGCCGCCGAGCGCCGGAATATTGCGCATGTTGTTGGGGTCGCGGTTGAAATAGGTGAAGGCGCCCTGGACGTGGCGCAGCCGGCCGATCGCGCCTTCGGCCAGCAGCGAGCGCACCTTGCGCCAGACGGGGCTGTAGGTGACCATGAAGGCTTCGGCGATCACGACACCGTTGCGGTCGCGGGCGGCAATCAGCGTATCGATCTCGGAGGCCCGCAGCGCAATCGGCTTTTCGCACAGCACGTGTTTTCCGGCGTCGGCCGCCTTGATCGACCATTCCACGTGCTGTGCCGTCGGCACCGGAATATAGACCGCATCGATCACGTCGGACGCCAGCATCTCCTCGTAGGAACCGAAGGCATGCGGTGCGGAGAAGCGGTCTGCCATCGCCCGGGCTTTTGCGAAGTCGCGGCTGGCTACAGCCGAAACGACACAGTTTTCCGCGTCCTGAATGGCCGGCACGACGAGGTCGCGGCCGATCCGGGCCGTGGACAGAATTCCGAAACGTAACATGGTGAAGCTCCCTGATTTTGCGGCCGAGACTAGCGCCGAGGTACGTACCTATCAAGCGATTGATACCGTTCCGGCCGAGATTCGCGTTTCGCAGAAAAAACCCGGCAGACGGGTGACAATGTCAGCTTTTCTGCCCTATCTTTCCCTTCGCAATCCTCCCGATCGCGTTATGCTTTCATCCAGTCCAATGGAGCGAAACCATGGAAAAACTGAGACTTGGCCGTACCGACCTGACAATTGCGCCCCTTGTCTTCGGCGGCAATGTCTTCGGCTGGACCGCCGACGAAAAGACCTCCTTTGCGCTGCTCGACGCCTTTTTCGATGCCGGATTCAACGCCATCGATACTGCTGATGTCTACTCCTCCTGGGCGCCGGGCAATCAGGGCGGCGAATCCGAGACGATCATCGGCAAATGGCTGAAACAGTCGGGACGGTCGCGCGACAAGGCCGTCATCGTCACCAAGGTCGGCTCCGAACTCGGGCCCGACCGCAAGGGGCTTTCGCGCCGCTGGATCCTGCAGGCGGTCGAGGATTCGCTGCAGCGGCTGCAAACCGACCATATCGATCTCTATCTCTCCCACTGGCCCGATCCGGAAACGCCCTACGAGGAGACGCTGGCGGCCTACGACCAATTGCTGACCGAGGGCAAGGTCCGGGCCATCGGCGCCTCCAACCTGAACTCGCTGCAACTGCGCGAGGCGCTCGACGTATCCGCAAACCAGGGCCTGCCGCGCTATCAGGTGTTGCAGCCGGAATACAATCTCTACGACCGCGACGCGTTCGAAGGGCCGCTGCGCGATCTCTGCATTGCCGAGGAGATCGGCGTCATCAGCTATTTCGGGCTGGCGCGCGGCTTTCTCTCGGGAAAGTACCGGACGCACAAGGACCTCGAAGGCTCGGCACGCGGCAGCGGCGTCGAGAAATATCTTGACGGGCGCGGCATGCGCATCCTCGGCGTGCTCGACGACATCGCCGCCGACACCGGAGCGACCCAGGCGGAAATCGCGCTCGCCTGGATCCGGACGCGCAAGGGCGTCACGGCGCCGATCGCCAGCGCCACCAGCCTCGCGCAATTGGAGAGCCTCATTCGTTCTGCCGCACTGGAGCTGTCGGATGAAGCGATCCGGAAGCTCAACGATGTGGGCGAATGACGGGAGCAAAACCAACCCGATGGCATTGACGACACGCGCTGCGACAGCCGGCGACGAGGCGGACTGGCGCCGCCTCTGGGCCGGCTATGTCGCCTTTTCCGGCACCGATCTCGCCGGGGACATCATCGACCTCACCTGGAAGAGGCTGACCGATCCCTCGACGCCGCTTTTCGCGCGCTTGGCGATCCTCGACGAAAAGACGGTGGGCTTTGCCATCTGCCAGGAGCAGCTCGCCACCTTCTTCCGGCAACCGATCTGCTACATCGAGGATCTCTATGTCGATCCCGCCGCACGCGGCCAGGGCGTGGCACGGGCAATGATCGACGATCTCATCGCGCATTGTCAGGAGAAAGGCTGGGACCGGCTCTACTGGTACACCGAGGCCGACAATGCCATGGCGCGGCGGCTCTACGACCGCTACTCCGGGACCGACGACCACGTGCGCTACAAGGTCAATTTCGGCACGTTCCTCAAATCCGGAAATCCGGCATAGGCCTCCGCATGGCTACCGGCCTGATTTGCCATGCCGGCCTTCGTCAGCAGCCCGCGCGGTTGGATAAAACTCGATATCCGACGCGCCGGCCGCTCGTGCCACTGGATGTTGAAGGCCCATAACTTCGGGAAAAAGCAAAGCGAGGCATAGGGCAGATGGTCGTGGATCCACCAGGCGATCGACTGCCAGCCGCCGATATCGCCGCGGCGATCCCAGACCCAGGGGATGACGATGCAGGCGCTGGCGCCGATGCATCCGTCGGCATCGCGCATGTCCCAGATATGGTCGGCGGCCGAAGCGGCATTGGTCGAGCAGTTGAGACCATTGGCATTGCCGAAGCCGTTGACGGCGCGGTTGCGGTAGCCTGAGCGAATGACGAGGCGACCGAAGGTCGCCTCTAGCGGCTCCAGCAACTCCTCGCAGAGGCGGCGCCCGGCCTCGATCGCGAGATCCGGATCGTCAGGAATGTTCGGGATGCGATAGAAATCGGCGATCTCCGAATGCAGAAAGTCGCGGAAGAAGAAATTCCTGGACAACCGTACCCGGCCGAGATCTTCGAGACCCTTCATCGAACCGGGCTTCTTCATCGTTTTCCTTTCTCATCCGAACAAACGGAGTGCGAGACCAATGGCATTCCAAATCCGGCCCAACGGCGCCACCCGTTTCCACACCGCGGCTATCTGCTGTGCCGGAAGAAATCGATGAAGGCGCGCAGTGCCGGCCGCATCTGCCTGCGGCTTGGATAATAAAGATAGGGGCCGGCATAGGGTGCGCACCAGTCTTCCATGACACGCTCCAGCCGTCCTTCGGCGATCGCCGTTTCCACCCGCGACAGGAAGAGATAGGCAAGGCCGGCGCCGCCCATCGCCGCCTTGATGATCGGCCGGTCCTCGCCGAGGATCAGCGGGCCCTCGACCGATACCGTCAGCTCCTCGCCGCCCTTCTCGAACTCCCAGCGATAAAGCGTGCCGTTGGAGAAGCGTCGGCGGATACAACGATGCTCCGCCAGGTCGCGTGGGTGCTGCGGCCGGCCGTGGCGCTCGAAGTAGTCGGGCGAAGCGACGACGGCGCTTTCCAGCTCAGGCCCAACTTTGACGGCGATCATATCGGCTTCCAGGCTTTCGCCGAGCCTGATGCCAGCGTCGAAGCCTTCTTCGACAATATCGGTGAAGCCATCCTCATTGGCGATCTCCAGGACGATCTCCGGATAGAGGTCCAGGAACGCGCCGAGCCTTGGCGCGAGGATCAGATCTGCTGCAAACCGCGGCGCCGTGATGCGCAGATTGCCGGCGGGACGCTCGCGGGCGTCGGCGGCCGCTTCCAGCGCATGGGCGATCTCTTCCAGCGCCGGCGCCAGCCTTTCCAGCAGCCGGCGCCCCACCTCGGTCGGCGCGACGCTGCGTGTGGTGCGCGCCAGCAGGCGAATGCCGAGGCTCGCCTCGAGGCTGCCGACGGCGTGGCTGACGGCCGACGGCGCCACGCCGAGTTCTCGGGCGGCCCCGCGAAAACTGCCATGGGCGGCAACGGCGGCCAATACCGCGAGTTGAGAGAGCTGCGTTCTGTTCATTGATCGAAATAATAGAACAGCCCGTGAGAATTGACAGTGATTTTCAGCCGCCGCGTATGGCCCTATTCTTCAATCGTCGCCAACGTCTGGACGAAGCGAGGAGCTCGTCTGCGATGGCAACGAGGAACCGTCGCCCGCCATTCAGGCGCATCGGCGGTGTCCAGCCACCAATTCATGCCTCGGACGATAGACGCGCCCTCCCAGCGCGTTCGTTCCGACGCGTGACAGCCAGACAAAGGAAACGACATGAAGACCCGCAAACTCGGGAACGACCTTACCGTCTCCACCATCGGCCTCGGCTGCATGGGCATGAGTTTCGCCTATGGCGCAGCCGATGAGGCGGAATCGATACGCACCCTTCACCGCGCCGTCGACCTCGGCATCACCTTCTTCGACACAGCCGAAGTCTATGGTCCTTTCGAAAACGAGAAACTGCTCGGCAAGGCGCTCGGTTCCATGCGCGACAAGGTGACGATCGCCACCAAATTCGGCTTCCGCATCGAAGCCGGGGTGCCGGCGGCCCAGGCGATCAAGGGCGTCGACGGACGGCCGGAGCACGCGAAGGCGGTGGCCGAAGCCTCGCTCAAGCGGCTCGGAACCGATGTCATCGATCTCTATTACCAGCATCGTGTCGACCCGGAGGTTCCGATCGAGGATACCGTCGGCGCCATGGCCGAATTGGTGCGCGAGGGCAAGGTGCGGGCCCTCGGCCTTTCCGAAGCGAGTGCCGCCACCATCCGTCGGGCCCACAAGGTTCATCCGATCGCCGCTGTCCAAAGCGAGTATTCTCTGTGGTCGCGTGACCCGGAAGCGGACGTGCTCGCCACCTGCCGCGAACTCGGCATCGGCTTCGTGCCCTACAGTCCGCTCGGGCGCGGCATGCTGACCGGCGCGCTGCGCAAGGCCGATGATCTGGAAGCCGACGATTTCCGGCGCTCGCTGCCGCGTTTCCAGGCGGAGAATTTCGACGCCAACGTCCGGCTGGTCGAAACGCTTCAAGCGCTGGCTGAGGAAAAAGGCGTGACCGCGGCTCAACTCGCGCTCGCCTGGGTCATCAACCAGAGTGATTTCATCGTGCCTATCCCGGGCGCCCGCAAGCTCGACCATCTGGAGCAGAATGCGGCCGCGGCAGGCATCCCGCTCAGTGCCGAGGAATCCAGCCGCCTCGCCGAAGCGCTATCGCCGGCACTTGTCGCCGGCAATCGCTACACGGACGCCTCGCTGGCGCTCACCAACCGTTGACCTTGAGCGTTTCCAGGGAGAAACGGAGTCTTGGAAACACTCTATCTCTGTGATTTCACCGCATTTCCTGACGGAAAACCGCTTCGCACTTTTCCTGGAATGCTCCATTTCTCCCCGCCTCCCGTGAAGGGCGGGGAGATTCCCATCGAAATTCACGCCGGACGCACTACCTCTCAACCAACGGCAACAAATCCGGAGGAGCGGGAATGTCCGACGAGCAGGCGATCAGCGCGGTGGTGCACCTCTATGTCGACGGCATGGCCTTTGCCAACGAGGGCGCGCTGCGCAAGGCGTTTCACCCCGATGCGGCGATTATCGGCAACTACAAGGGCGCGCTCGAATGGACGACGCGCGACGGCTTCATCAAGACGATCATCGAGACGGGTGCAGCCCCCCCTGGAACCCAGCCGGAGATGGACGTGCAGAAGATCGATATCACCGGTGACACTGCAACCGTGAGGGTGGTCGACAGTTTCGCCGGCGAACGCTATTCCGATCATCTGTCGCTGGTGAAGATCGACGGGCGCTGGGTGATCGTCAACAAGGTCTTCCATCAGCACGCGTGATGACGGCACCCCCAGAGAAACCCGAGCCGACGGGCAGGCTCATCGGCATCGACCATATCCAGCGTGCCATGCCGGCGGGTGCCGAACCGGCGGCACGCGGCTTCTACAGCGGTCTCCTCGGCCTCTCGGAGGTGAGCAAGCCGGCCAATCTTCTCGCGCGTGGCGGCTGCTGGTTCGAACAGGGCAGCATCCGCCTGCATCTCGGCATCGACCAAGACTTCAGGCCGGCACGCAAGGCCCACCCGGCCTTTCTCGTCGACAATCTCGACCGCCTGACGCTGCGGCTCGAAGCGGCCGGTGTGACGATCGCCCAGGACGAGCCGCTTGCCGGCTACCGCAGATGTTATGTCCACGATCCCTTCGGAAATCGCATCGAACTGATGCAGCGCGTGGATTGAACCGCAAAACGAAAAGGGCCGCTGGATCGCAGCGGCCCTTTCGATTGATACGTGCTTGAGCCGGTTACGCCCGCAGAACGCCGCCCGTCGACTTCGTCACATTGGCGACGATCTTGGCGGTGAGCGCTTCAAAATCCTCGTCGGTCAGCGTGCGCTCGACCGGCTGGATGGTGACCTCGATGGCGATCGACTTCTTGCCTTCGCCGAGCGAAGCGCCCTCGAAGACGTCGAAGACGCTGACGCCGGTGACCAGCTTGCGGTCGGCGCCGGAAGCGGCGCGCAGGATGGCGCCGGCCTCGACCGCCTTGTCGACGACGAAGGCGAAGTCGCGCTTGACCGCCTGGAACGGCGAGAGATCGAGCGCCGGCTTGGTGCGGGTCGCCTTCTTCTTCGGTTCGGGCATGGCGTCGACATAGATCTCGAAGCCGCAGAGCGCGCCGGAGACGTCGAGCGCTTCCAGCGTCTTCGGATGGAACTCGCCGAAGGTGCCGAGAACGATCTTCGGGCCGAGCTTGATCGTGCCGGAGCGGCCCGGATGGTACCAGGCGGGACCACCCGGCTCGAACTGGACGTTGCCCATCGCCACACCGCAGGCTTCGAGCACCGCAATCGCATCAGCCTTGGCGTCGAAAACGTCGACCGCCTTGCCACCGCCCTTGGCCGCGTTCGACCACAGACGGCCGGCGCCGTTCAGCGAGGCGGTGCCGCGGCGGATGCCGCCAGCGACGCGGCGCTGGGCGTCCGGCGTATCGCCTTCATAGGTGCCGGATACCTCGAAGATCGCGACGTCGCCAAAACCCTTGTCGGCATTGCGCTGGGCGGCCGTCAACAGACCCGGCAGCAGCGACGGGCGCATGTCCGACATGTCCGAGGCAATCGGATTGGCGAGCTTGAGCGCCGGCGCACCGCCGCCGAAGAGCTTTGCCTGATCCTCGGAGATGAACGACCAGGTGACCGCTTCCAGCATGCCGCGGCTTGCAAGCGTACGCTTGGCAAGGCGGGTGCGGATCTGCAGCGTCGTCAGGATCTTGCCGTTGACCGTGCCATGGCTCGGCAGCGGGGCGGCGACGATGTTGTCGACGCCGTGGATGCGCATGACCTCTTCGACGAGATCGGCCTTGCCGTCGACATCCGGACGCCAGGATGGAACCGAAACCTTGAAGCGTTCACCCGAACCCTCGACACCGAAGCCGAGCTTCTTCAGGATCGAGACGCTTTCTTCCGAAGAAACCTCGAGGCCGGTCAGGCGCTTCACCTCGGAAACCGGGAAATCGACGATCTTCGGCTGATAGCCGGCATAGCCGACCACTTCCGCCTTGGCGGCCTTGCCACCGCAGAGCTCGAGCACGAGCTCGGTGGTGCGCTCAAGGCCGGGCACCATGTATTCCGGGTCGACACCACGCTCGAAACGGTAACGCGCATCGGTGATGATGCCGAGCGTGCGGCCGGTCTTGGCGATGTTCATCGGATCCCAGAGCGCCGATTCGATCAGCACGTCGGTGGTGTTCTCGTCGCAGCCGGAATGCTCGCCGCCCATGACGCCGCCGATCGATTCGATCGCCTTTTCGTCCGATATGACGACGTTGTTGGGGCCGAGCTTGTATTCGCGCTGGTCGAGCGCCAGCACCGTCTCGCCGTCCCTGGCGCGGCGGACCGTCAGGTTGCCCTTGACCTTGGCGGCGTCGAAGACGTGCATCGGTCGGCCCTGGTCGAAGGTCATGTAGTTGGTGATGTCGACCAAAGCGTTGATCGGGCGAAGGCCGATCGCCAGCAGCCGCTGCTGCATCCACTTCGGCGACGGGCCGTTCTTGACGCCGCGCACGAGCCGCAACGAGAAGCCGGGGCACAAGTGCCTGTCTTCGCCGAGGTCGAGCGTCAGCTTCACCGGCGTTTCGCCTTCGACGGCGAAGGAGGGCGCAGGCCGTGCTTTCAGCGTGCCGAGGCCGGAGGCCGCGAGGTCACGGGCAATGCCGTAGACACTGGTGCAGTCCGGGCGGTTCGGCGTCAGGTTGATCTCGATCATCGGATCGTCGAGACCGGCATAGGCGGCGTAGCTCGTACCGACCGGCGCGTCAGCCGGCAGGTCGATGATGCCGTTGTGGTCTTCGGAGATCTGCAGCTCCTTTTCCGAGCACATCATGCCGCGGCTTTCGACACCGCGGATGGTGCCGACGGCGAGCGTCACGTCGATGCCGGGCACGTAGGTTCCGGGAGCGGCAAAGGCGCCGACGAGGCCGGTGCGCGCATTCGGCGCGCCGCAGACGACCTGGATCGGGGCGCCCGAGCCGGTGTCGACCATCAACACGCGCAGTTTGTCGGCATTCGGATGCTGCTCGGCCGAGACGACCTTGGCGATGACGAAGGGCTTGAAGGCGGCCTTGTCGTCGACGTCCTCGACCTCGAGCCCGATCATCGTCAGCCGCGCGCAGATCTCTTCCAGCGAAGCGTCGGTATCAAGGTGGTCCTTGAGCCAGGAAAGCGTGAATTTCATGATTTCACCTGTGTCCTAGAGCATTTTGCAGTCAGGTGGCATCACCTGACGTCGCACAAATGCGGCAAAACAAAAAGAAAGAGCGGAAGCGCGAACGAATGTGAGCGCATCCACTCTGATCAGCTGCGCGATCAGGCCGAGAGACCGCCGAACAGCGTCGGCATGTCGAGCGGGCGGAAGCCGTAATGGGTCATCCAGCGGACGTCCGCATTGAAGAAGTCACGCAGGTCAGGCATGCCGTATTTCAGCATGGCGATGCGGTCGAGGCCCATGCCCCAGGCAAAACCCTGGTACTCGTCAGGATCGAGCCCGCCCGAGCGCAGCACGTTCGGGTGCACCATGCCGCAGCCGAGGATTTCCATCCAGTCGGTGCCTTCGCCGAACTTCACGATCGGACCGGAGCGGTCGCACTGGATATCGACCTCGAAGGACGGCTCGGTGAAGGGGAAGAACGACGGACGGAAGCGCATCGTCACCTGGTCGACCTCGAAGAAGGCCTTGCAGAACTCTTCCAGCACCCAGCGCATGTTGGCGACATTCGCCGCCTTGTCGATCACCAGGCCTTCGACCTGGTGGAACATCGGCGAATGGGTCGCGTCGGAATCCTGGCGATAGGTCTTGCCGGGGATGATGATGCGGATCGGCGGCTGCTGCGCTTCCATGGTGCGGATCTGCACCGGCGAGGTGTGCGTGCGCAGCACCTTGCGGTCGCCCTTCTCATCCGGATTGAAGAAGAAGGTGTCGTGCATCTCGCGGGCCGGGTGGCCCTCCGGGAAATTCAGCGCCGTGAAGTTGTAGTAGTCGGTCTCGATATCCGGACCTTCGGCAATCGAGAAACCCATGTCGCCGAAGATCGCGGTGATCTCGTCGACGATCTGGCTGATCGGATGAATGCGGCCGCGCTCGGCGGGCGACGAGCGGACCGGCAGGCTGATGTCGACGGTCTCTCGCGCCAGGCGCTCGGCGATCGCCTGATCCTTCAGCGCCGACTTGCGGGCGGCGATCGCGTCGGCGACCGTGGTCTTCAGCGCGTTGATCTGCGCACCGCGGGTCTGGCGCTCTTCCGGCGTCATGGTGCCCAGCGTCTTCAGGAGCTCGGAGATCGAGCCCTTCTTGCCGAGCGCGTTGACGCGCACGGCCTCGATCGATCCCTCATCACCTGCGGCATCGATGTCCGCCAGCAGTATCCGTTCCAGTGTTTCCAGTTCGCTCATTCTGTCCTGCCTCGATGCGGGAATGGGTTCGGTTCTATATCGGCTCAAGTCTTCAGGAATGTGATCGCGCCGCGGTCGCAAAGAATGCCAGTGCAAAGACGCAGGGACGACGAAGCCGGAGGCCCGGCTGAAGCGTCGTCGGAAGGTGGAACCGGGGCAGTTCCTTTCGATCGTCTCGCAC
The DNA here is from genome assembly GCF_001429285.1 of Ensifer sp. Root278. GTDB lineage: Bacteria > Pseudomonadota > Alphaproteobacteria > Rhizobiales > Rhizobiaceae > Ensifer. The sequence goes on along the minus strand of NZ_LMJJ01000001.1, from coordinate 192,728 downwards.
GTTCATCTCGCGAAATAAGAAAAACCCGCGCTAGCCCTGCCAGCGCGGGTTTCCCAACGAATTTTAAGTACGGTTTTGGGAAAACGCTGGCTTAACGGACAGCGCTTTCAAACTCGTTTGTCGTGCCGGCTTCCTTGAGGTAGGCAAGCGCCTTCTTGGAAGCTTCGACGAGGGCGCCGAATGCTGCCGGCTCATGGATAGCCATGTCGGACAGAACCTTGCGGTCGACTTCGATGCCAGCCTTGTTCAGGCCGTCGATGAAGCGGCCGTAGGTCAGGCCGAATTCGCGGACGGCAGCGTTGATGCGCTGGATCCAGAGAGCGCGGAAGTTGCGCTTGTTGACCTTGCGGTCGCGGTAAGCGAACTGCTTCGAACGATCAACCGCAGCCTTCGCAGCGCGGATGGTGTTCTTGCGGCGGCCGTAGAAGCCCTTGGCTGCCTTGAGTGTCTTCTTGTGCTTGGCGTGAGCGGTTACGCCGCGTTTTACACGTGCCATGTCATGATCTCCTTAACGTGTCCAAAATGCCTGAAAGTCTTAGAGACCGTTGGGCAGGTAGTTCTTGATGACCTTCTTGCCATCAGGCTCCGCGAGAACCATGGTTCCACGTGCGTCGCGGATGAACTTGTTGGAACGCTTGATCATGCCGTGGCGCTTGCCAGCAGCTGCTGCACGAACCTTGCCAGTAGCGGTGATCTTGAACCGCTTCTTGGCAGACGATTTCGTCTTCATCTTGGGCATTTTGCTACTCCATTTTTCTTAAGAATTCGAAACGGACAGACGAGGTCCATTTCCAGCGTTAAGAACGGCCACGGCATGCCCTGCCGGACCGTTCGGACGGGGGCTTATAACCGCACATGCCGAAAAGCGCAACTGGGGAATCGAAGATGGCGCTGCAAGCGGTGGCCGAACGCTTCCCCATACACCTCTAGCACGTTCGTCAGCGCATGCTCCAGGCGGGAGCGCGATCTGCGGCGGCCGCCGCCAGCCTCGAAGAAAAAAGCCGCCCGGAAGGCGGCTTTCATCAATTTGGTCTTACGACTGACGGCAGCGGCGGCTTAGCGCGGCGCCAGAACCATCATCATCTGGCGGCCTTCGAGCTTCGGCTCGGCCTCCACCTTGGCGATCGCCTGGGTATCATCCTTGACCTGGAGCAGAAGCTTCATGCCCAGTTCCTGGTGGGCCATTTCGCGGCCGCGGAACTTCAGCGTGACCTTGACCTTGTCGCCGTCCTCGAAGAACCGGTTCATCGCCTTCATCTTCACGTCATAGTCATGCGTGTCGATGTTCGGGCGCATCTTGATTTCTTTGATTTCGACGATCTTCTGCTTCTTGCGCGCTTCGGCCGCCTTCTTCTGGTTGGCGTATTTCAGCTTGCCAAGATCCAGAATCTTGCACACCGGCGGTTCGGAGTTCGGTGCGATCTCTACCAGATCAAGACCTGCTTCTTCCGCCATGCGGAGCGCCTGGTCGATCGGGACGGCACCGATATTCTGGCCTTCGGCATCGATAAGCTGAACCCGGGGCACCCGGATTTCCTTGTTTGAGCGCGGTCCCTCCTTGACGGGGGCGTCCGTTTTGAACGGTCTGCGAATGGTCGTACTCTCCTCGAGCTATTTCCGAAATGTTGTTTAATTCGTTCGCCGGCGCGATCACAAACGAAGCGCCTGAATCTGTCACCGACGGCAATGTGTGAATTGCGGCGCGAGAGTCAATAGCACGGCTTTCAAGGAAAATCACCACCTGTCGATACCAAGGCGAATCTGTTTTAGAAAGAAAATCGCCAGTTAAACGGGCTTTTGGAGATTACGGGCATGCACAATACGCCAGCCGAGACGGAAATCAGCTTCATCGAGGTCGGCACGGATGCGGCTCAGCGCAGGATCGCGATGCGCGTGCGCCACCCGGAGAAGCCATCGGGACAGCCGACGCTCGTCTGGCTCGGCGGCTACCGTTCGGACATGACCGGCACCAAGGCGGTCGAGGTCGAGCGCTATGCCATGGAACGGGGCGCGGCCTGCGTGCGCTTCGACTATTCCGGCCACGGCGCCTCCGGCGGCGCCTTCACTGATGGCACGATCTCGCGCTGGCTCGAGGAGAGCCTTGCGGTCATTGATCGGGCGGCGCCGGGCCGCGTCGTGCTGATCGGCTCGTCGATGGGCTGCTGGATTGCGCTGCGGGTCATCCAGGAGCTCAGGCAGCGTGGCGACGGAAACCGTGTCGCCGGCCTGGTGCTGATTGCGCCGGCGCCGGATTTCACCGCCGAACTGATCGAACCCAACCTGACCGAAGCGGAGAGGGCCTCGCTTGCCGAACGCGGCTTTTTCGAGGAACCCTCCGAGTACAGCCCGGAGCCGAACATCTTCACCCGCGCCCTCATCGAAGACGGGCGCGTGAACCGGGTGCTTGAGGGCACGATCACCACCGGCTGTCCGGTGCACATTCTGCAAGGCATGCGCGACCCCGACGTTCCCTATACCCATGCGCTGCGGCTGATGGAGCACCTGCCCTCCGACGATGTCGTCATGACACTCATCCGCGATGGCGACCATCGCCTTTCGCGTGAAGAAGACATCGCTAAAATGAAGCAGGCCATCGGCACGATGCTCGCCTGAGCCCGGGCGGGAGAACGCCCCGCCCCTTCCGCCGCAAATTGCCCCAAAACCGCGCTGCCCCGTGGACCGCCCACGATGCAAGGGTTTTCGTGCGCGTGGTCTCGCTTTTAACCATAAAATCCGATGTCCCGATTCCGGCGATTGACTCTGCCGCGCCGACGCTATTAACTCTTTATTAACGATTAGAGCAGCGACGGGGACGAACCTAAAGAAGCTGCCTTCAACTCAGGATTGCGCGAATACGTCCGGACAGGAAGAGCCCGGCATACCGCGTTGCAGGGGACTTGTATGGCGTCTTGGACTGGAGTTAAGGGAAGTATCGCGGCGTTCTGCGCACTTTTCATTTCAGCAAACACGGCAATTCCTGCACAGGCAGGTTCTTCTCCATGGATGCAGACCGGCTCGGCGACATCGCAGCCGATCGGCCACTACGAATTCTGCCAGAAGTACAAGAGCGAATGCAATGTGCGCTCCAAGGGAACGGTTGCTCCGCGCGTGACCGAACGCGGCTGGGCCGCCATCCGGCAGGTGAATGCTGCGGTCAATCGCGAGATCACGCCGGTCACCGACCTGGAACTGCACGGCAGGGACGAAGTCTGGTCCTATCCGGACAACGCCGGCGACTGCGAGGACTTCGTGCTTGAGAAGCGCAAGCGCCTGATGAGCAAGGGCTTCCCGGCGAGCGATCTCCTGATCACCGTCGTTCGCAAGCCCGATGGCGAAGGCCATGCGGTGTTGACCGTGCGCACGGCGCAGGGCGACTTCATTCTCGACAATCTCGAAAACGGCGTAAGGCTCTGGACCAACACGCCCTACCGCTACCTGAAGCGCCAGGCCTCGAACCACAGCGGCCGTTGGGTCACCATCCAGAACGGCGCCGAAGTCGTCGTCGGCTCGGTCGGCAACTGATCCAAAGCAAAGTAAAGAGTTTCAAAAAGGGCCGGTCAGACCGGCCCTTTTTCGTATTTGCCGCTCACCCGTCACGCGTTGCCGATCAGGATGCCGGCCGCGAGCACCAGGCCACCGCCGAGCACCACCTGGAATGCCGCCCGCAGGAACGGTGTTTCCATATAGCGGTTCTGGATGAAGGCGATCGCCCAGAGTTCGAAGAAGACGATCACCGCCGCCGTGGCGGTCGCCGTCCAGAAATGCGGGATCAGATAGGGGAGCGCGTGGCCGAGGCCGCCGAGTGCGGTCATGATGCCGGAGGCAAGGCCGCGCTTGATCGGCGAACCGCGGCCGGAGAGCTTGCCGTCATCGTGGGCCGCCTCGGTGAAGCCCATGGAGATGCCGGCGCCGACGGAGGCCGAGAGACCGACGAGGAAGGTCTGCCAGGTATCCTGGGTCGCGAAGGCGGCGGCAAAGATCGGCGCCAGCGTCGAAACCGAACCATCCATCAGGCCGGCAAGGCCGGGCTGTACGTAAGTGAGGATGAACTGGCGGCGCGACGTCTGGTCCTCTTCGGCGCGCACGTCCTCGGGCGTGTGCTCTTCGCCAAGCCGCCGGGCGAGCGATTCATGCGATTTTTCCGCGATCGCGAGATCGCCGAGCAGCTTGCGGGTGGCGGCATCCTGGGTTCTCGCCGCGGCCTCGACATAGAAACGGTGCGCCGCTTCCTCCATCGCTTCGGCTTCCTCGCGCGCCTTTTCGATCGGCATTTCGGCAATCAGCCAGTCGGGCTTGCGCTCGGGGAAGTCGCGCACGTGTTCGCGCCGGACAAGGGGAATGCGGCTGCCGAAGCGCTGGACGTGCAGATCGATCAACCACTGCCTGTGGTGGCTTTCTTCCTCCGCCATCTCCTCAAACACTTTTGCCGAATGGGGATATTGCTGCCGGAGCGCATCGGCATAGGCGAGATAGATGCGTCCGTCGTCCTCTTCGGACGAGATCGCGAGCGCCAGGATTTCCTGCTCGCTTAAGGAAAGAAAGGGACGTTTGGAACGGGAGAAGAGGCGCGAAAACATTGGGAGAAAACCTTCTTTAGAATAATTCTAAAAATAGAAAACCGAGACGGCACCGTCAAGGCCAAAGCCATGCAATCATGCGACAATCTCTCGACAGAGTGTTGCGGCTGAGCCACGATGAAGGCTCTCGCGAATTCCCTTCATTTCCGGAGCGATCGCCTCGATGAGGACCATCTATCCGCTTTCCGAAAGCAAGGACACGTTACTGGATCGGCTTGGAGCCAGGCTTGCCGCGCGGCTGCAAGCGCAGACATCCGGCTACGAGCCCTACACCCCTTCCGATCAGGAAACCCTGGCGCGCACGCTGCGCCCGGGCGACGTTCTCCTGATCGAGGGCAACCAGAGGGTTTCGGCGGCGATCAAGTATCTGACGCAATCGACCTGGTCACACGCCGCGTTCTTTGCCGGCGACCAGATGCCGTTGACGCTCGACCAGGCAACGCTGCCGGTCATCGAGCGGCCACAACTCATCGAGGTCAATATCGGCGAGGGTTGTGTTGCGGTGCCGCTGAAGAAATACGCGTCGTTCAACACGCGCATCTGCCGGCCGATCGCGCTGACGCCGGATGATCGCACGGCGCTCGTCGGCTTCATGATCTCGCGGCTCGGGATGAAGTATGACCTGAAGAACATCCTCGACATGCTGCGCTACTTCATGCCGACCCCGCCGGTGCCGGTGCGCTGGCGGCGGCGCCTGCTTGCCTTCGGCTCCGGCGATCCGACGCGGGCGATCTGCTCGACGCTGATTGCTGCCGCCTTCGAGCAGATCCGCTATCCGATCCTGCCGGAAGTCACACGCGCGCCCGGGCGGGCGGCGGCGACCTCGACCTATTCGCGCGAGGAGATCCTGCACATCCGGCACCACTCGCTCTATACGCCCAGGGATTTCGACCTCTCGCCCTTCTTCGCGATCGTCAAGCCGACGCTCGAATTCGGCTTCGACTACAAGCGGCTGCGCTGGAACGGCGACGGCGATCACCCGTTCAAAGGTTGAGGGCGAGCGCCTGTTCGCGGGCCATGAAATCGCGCTGACGATCGGTGATGTAATCGCGCACGATCGGCGCCGCATCGCGCGAGCGCGAGAGCTGCATGTGAAAGACGAGCTGGCTGCCGGTGCGGAACATCATCTCGGCGCTGATCAGATAGAACTCCCACATGCGGGCGAAGCGCTCGTCATAAAGCCCGATCACCTTGTCGCGGTTGGCCTCGAAGCGCGCGCCCCAATGGGCGAGCGTCGTGGCGTAGTGCACCCGCAAGAATTCGAGATCCGTGACCCAAAGACTGTTGCGCTCGACCACCTCGAAGACCTCCGAGAGCGCCGGCGAATAGGCGCCCGGGAAGATGTATTTCCGAAGCCAGGAGCTCGCCATGCCGGGGGGGCTCATGTGACCGATCGAATGCAGCACCGCGAGGCCGTCATCCGGCATCAGCGCATTCAGCTTCTTGAAGAACTCGTCATAGTGATGCACGCCGACATGTTCGAACATGCCGACCGAAACGATGCGGTCGAAGGGCCCCTGGACATCGCGGTAATCCTTAAGCTCGAAACGCACCCGGTCCCCTAGACCTGCCTTCCGCGCCCGTTCGGTGGCAAGCGCCTGCTGCTCCTTGGAAAGCGTCACGCCGAGCACCTGCACATCCGCGAGCTCGGCAAGGTACATCGCGAGATCGCCCCAGCCGCAGCCGATATCCAGCACCTTCATGCCGGGTTCCAGGCAGAGCTTGGAGGCGAGCAGCCTCAGCTTGTTGCGCTGGGCCTTTTCGAGCGTCTCGTTGGGCTCGCGGAAATAGGCGCAGGAGTAGAGCATGTTCTCGTCGAGGAACAGCTTGTAGAATTCGTTGCCGAGATCGTAGTGATGCGCGACGTTCTGCTGCGCCTTGCCCTTGGGATTGGCCTGCTGCCGCTTGCGGAACCGCATCTTCACCGCCCGCAGAAGTTTCTGGATCGGATAGGACCCGAGCGACAGCCGATTGATCGAGAAAAGCGTCAGGAAGTCCCTGAGCGTCGAGCCCTCCTCGAAGCGCATGGTGCCGTCCATATAGGCTTCGCCGGCGGCGAGTTCAGCGTTGAAGACGAGGCTGCGGTAGAGCTTCTTGTCCGTGAGCCGCATCGTCACCTCCGGTCCGGGCGTGCCGGAAAAGACGTGGCGCTTGCCGTCGGCGTCGATCACCGTCAGGCGACCCTTGCGAATGAACGACTTCATCATATGCGACAATGGGAACATGCAGGCCCTCTTGAGACAACTGTCGTATCAGCGCCGGCATCCTAGCACCCGTTTTTCGAAATGCTCCCCTTAAATTTCTGGTTGCTCATCAAGCTCTTCCCGGAACGAAAACGGGGACGGCAGCCTTCGCCACCGTCCCCGTTCAACTGTTATTCGGCGTTAGCCTCAGTCCTTGGCGCGCTCGACGTAGGAACCGTCTTCCGTCGCGATGACGACGCGGGTGCCGGCCTGGATGTGCGGCGGAACCAGCGTGCGGACGCCGTTCGAGAGAACCGCCGGCTTGTAGGACGACGATGCCGTCTGGCCCTTGACGACCGGCTCGGTCTCGGTGATTTCGAGCGTCACGTGACGCGGCAGGTCGATGGCGATCGCCAGACCTTCGTGCACCGAAAGAATGCAGGCCATGCCTTCCTGCAGGTAGGCCTTGAGGTCGCCGATGTCGTCGGTGCTCATGACCAGCTGGTCATAGCTTTCCGGGTTCATGAAGTGGAAGCCTTCGGCATCTTCATAGAGGAAGGTGTGCTCGCGGTCTTCGACGAAGGCGCGCTCGACCTGTTCGGTCGTGCGGTAGCGCTCGGAGACCTTCACGCCGTCGGAAATGCGGCGCATGTCGACCTGGGTCACCGGCGTGCCCTTGCCCGGGTGGAAGTTCTGGGCGGTAAGCACGACATAGAGCTTGCCGTCGACGTCGAGAACGTTGCCCTTACGGACAGATGAAGCGATGACCTTGACCATTAGTCTTCCTTGTAACAGAGGTATGCGCGACACCGCGGGCCGGAAACACTGGCCCTGAAGGACGCGGAAAGAAGGATTTCGCGCCGCAACTACCCTAATTTCGTGCAAATAGCCAGCCTGAGCCGCTGTCTGCGCGAAGAAAGCCTGGACTGAACCGATCATGTCGCATGCCTCACCCTGGTGGACACCCGATGTCCATGCCGACCGGCGCCCGTTTCTTCTCGGCCGCAACCGGATCCAATCGGCCCTGCGCCGGTTCTTCGAGACACGCGATTTCATCGAGGTGGACACGGCGACGCTGCAGGTCTCGCCCGGCAACGAGGCGCATCTGCACGCCTTCGCGACGGAGGCTCTCCATCACGACGGATCGAGCCATCCACTCTATCTGCACACCTCGCCGGAATTTGCCTGCAAGAAGCTGCTTTCCGCCGGCGAACGGCGCATCGCCTGTTTCGCCCATGTCTACCGCAACCGCGAGCGTGGACCGCTGCATCACCCTGAATTCACCATGCTCGAATGGTACCGCGCCGGCGAAAGCTACGAGGCGCTGATGCGCGACTGCGCCGAGATCCTCGCTCTTGCGGCAGAGACCACCGGGGCCAAACAATTCACCTTCCAGGGACACATCTGCGACCCCTTCGCCAAGCCCGAGCGGCTGAGCGTCGCGGACGCCTTCGAGCGCTTTGCCGGCATCGACCTGCTGACCTCGGTCGCCGCCGACGGCGAGACCGACCGCGAGCGCCTCGCCGCAGCTATGACCGCAGCCGGACTTCGGGTCGCCTCCGACGACACCTGGGCCGATCTCTTCAGCCGCGTGCTCGTGGAAAAGGTCGAGCCGCATCTCGGCTTCGGCCGTGCGACGATCCTCGACGAATACCCGACTGCCGAAGCGGCGCTGGCGCGACCGGCCGCGCGCGACCGGCGCGTCGCCGAGCGCTTCGAGCTCTATGCCTGCGGCGTCGAGCTCGCCAATGCCTTCGGCGAGTTGACGGATGCCGCCGAACAACGCCGGCGCTTCGAGATGGAAATGGCGGAAAAGGCGCGTGTCTACGGCGAGACCTACCCGCTCGACGAGGATTTCCTGGCAGCACTCGCGATCATGCCCGAAGCGAGCGGCATTGCGCTTGGCTTCGACCGGCTGGTGATGCTTGCAACCGGTGCGTCGCGTATCGACCAGGTGCTCTGGGCACCGGTGGCGGAGACGCAGCCGTGAACGTACATCGCCCGATCAAGACTGCGCGAGAGCTCGTTGAGGCAGGTCTCGTCGACCGCAGCAATGAGGCCGCGGTTGCCGCCGTCGCCGAGCGTTATGCGGTTGCGATCAGCCCTGTCATTGCCGGCCTCATCGATCCCACCGATCCCGCCGATCCGATCGCCCGGCAGTTCGTGCCCGATGCCGCCGAGCTGACGCTGCTTCCCGAAGAGCGCGAAGACCCGATCGGCGACAAGCCGCACAGTCCCGTTGCCGGCATCGTCCATCGCTATCCGGATCGGGTGCTCTTGAAGGCCGTGCATGTCTGCCCGGTCTATTGCCGCTTCTGCTTCCGCCGCGAGATGGTCGGGCCGCAGGGGCTCGGCACGCTGACACCCGCCGAACTCGATGCGGCGATCGCCTACATCGCCGAACACGAGGAAATCTGGGAGGTGATCCTCACCGGCGGCGATCCCCTGGTGCTGTCGCCGCGGCGGCTCACCGAGCTCATGGAACGGCTGAAACCGATCCCGCATGTGAAGATCGTCCGCTTCCACACCCGCGTACCGGTGGTCGAGCCGTCGCGCATCGACGCCGAATTGATCGCTGCACTGAAGGCTAACGGCAAGGCGACCTATGTGGCTCTGCACGCCAACCACCCGCGCGAGCTGACTGAAGAGGCGCGCGCCGCCTCGGCACGACTGATCGATGCCGGCATCGTCATGGTCAGCCAGTCGGTGCTCTTGAGGGGCGTCAACGACGACGCGGATGTGCTGGCTAGCCTGATGCGCGCCTTCGTCGAGACACGGATCAAGCCCTATTATCTTCATCACCCGGATCTGGCCCCTGGCACCAGCCATTTCCGTCTGTCGATCGAGGAAGGCCAGGCGCTGGTCGCAGCCCTGCGCGGCCGGGTCTCCGGCCTTTGCCAGCCGACCTACATCCTCGACATTCCAGGTGGTCACGGCAAGGCGGTCATCAGCGCCGCGACGATCGCGGCCGATGGCGGCGGCTGCTACACGGTCACCGATTTTCGCGGCGGCGAGCACAGCTACCCGCCGAAAGCCTGATACGCCGCGAGAAATCGCGTCTCGCCAACACATTGAAATTTCATCTAAATATTGCGGACCTGTATTTTTCTTGGCGATTTTCGAGAAAAATCGTAGAGCCGCGTCACAGGCTTTCGACGTCAATCGTCACATGGTCATAGGCAACACAACAACGATGGAGTTGAGACCATGACCGATACGAAAGCCGTCCGCTACGAACAGGAAATCCCGGATGTGCTCGGCGCGCTCGCCGATGTGCACAAGACCATGGACCTGCACGGGCTCGACCGGACGATCCACAATCTCGTGCAGCTGCGCGCCTCGCAGATCAACCGCTGCGGCTTCTGCGTGAAGATGCACACCAAGGAATCCCGCGCCGAGGGCGAGAGCAACGAACGGCTCGACCGAATCATCGTCTGGGACCAGGTGAATGATTTCACACCGCGCGAGAAGGCAGCGCTTGCCTGGACCGAAGCGCTGACCGAACTCGAACCGCGCACCGACTTCGCACCGCTCCGCGCCGAGCTGCGCCAGCACTTCAGCGAGAAGGAGATCAGCGTCATCACCTCGACGGTGGCGATGATCAACCTTTGGAACCGCATCCAGATTTCGAGGCACTGACATGAATGACAGGCAGCACATGCAGATCTTCGAGGAGGCGCGCCCGCGCCTCCTCGGCCTTGCCTACCGCATCCTCGGCTCGCGCGCCGATGCAGAAGACGCGGTGCAAGACACGTTCCTGAAATGGCAGGAGGTCGACAGGGCATCGATCGAAACGCCGGCGGCTTGGCTGACGACCGCCTGCACGCGCCGCTGCCTGGATCTGCTGAAGGCCGCGCACCGCAAACGCGTCGACTATGTCGGCGCGTGGCTGCCCGAGCCGATCCACACGACAAGCGACGACAATGCCGAGGAGAAGCTGGCGCTGACCTCCTCGCTCACCACCGCATTCCTTTTGATGCTCGAGCGGCTGACACCGAAGGAGCGCGCAGCGTATCTGCTGCACGAGATTTTCGGCCAGCCCTATGACGAGGTGGCGGAAACCCTGGACATGCAGGAGACGGCCGCCCGCAAGCTGGTATCGCGCGCCAAGACGAATATCGGCCTGGAGAAAACCCGGCACCAGACCCCGCGCGAGCGCCAGGATGAGCTGCTATCCGCGTTCCACCAGGCAATCCACGGCGGCAACGTCGCCGGACTTACGACGCTGCTTTCGGCCGACGTGAAGCTGACGGCCGACGGCGGCGGCAAGGTGGCGACCGTGCTTGGCGTGCTCTCCGGCAAGGAGACCGTGCTCGCCTTCATCATCGATCGGCTTACCGAATACTGGGCGCATTACGTCTGGGAAATCGGCGACATCAATGGCGGTCGCGGCATCGTGCTTCGGGACGAGGCGAAAAACGAGATCGCCGCGACGGTCGCCTTCGGCTATGACCGTGACGGAAACGTCAACGACATCTTCATCATGCGCAACCCGGACAAGCTCACGCATTTTGGCGAGGCTGCGCTCCACTGACATAGCGGCACCGCCGAGCGAACGCGATCTTCCGATACCGGATGAGCCGGTGCGCGTTCGCTTGCGATGTCCTGCGTGAGGTACTGACATGCTTGAAAAAACTCCCGCTCCCCCACAGGAAGCCGGCTGGCGCGCGCTGCTGACGGGCGAAAACGCCGTGCATTCGCTGGTGCTCAGCGGCGGCGTCGCGCTGCATGCGCTCAACATCTACGTGGTGACGACGATCATGCCGTCGATCGTGCGCGAGATCGGCGGGCTCGAATATTATGCCTGGAGCACCACCGTCTTCGTCGCGACTTCGATCCTCGGCGCCGCATTGTCGGCGCGGCTGCTCGGCGCCGTCGGCGCCGGCGGCGCCTATGCGATCGGCGCGCTCGTCTTCGGCCTGGGGACGCTCTTCTGCGCCACAGCCCCTTCGATGGCGATGCTGCTTGCCGGCCGCGCGATCCAGGGCTTCGGCGGCGGCCTGCTCTATGCGCTCGCCTACGGCGTGATCCGGCAGGTCTTCCGGCCCGAACTCTGGACCCGCGCCATCGGGCTGATTTCGGCAACCTGGGGAACGGCGACCTTGATCGGGCCCGCGATCGGCGGCATGTTTGCCGAGTTCTCCACCTGGCGCGTTGCCTTCTGGTCTCTCCTGCCGCTGACGGCGCTGCTTGCCGCACTCGCCTTCTCGACGCTGCCGCGCAAGGCCACCGGCGAAGAGGAGCGCACGCCGCTCCCTCTGCTGCAACTCCTGCTCCTCGTCGGCATCGTACTTGCGCTTTCGGTCGCGAGCACGCGCACGATGGCCTCGGAGCAGATCGGCTGCGTCGGCGTTGCGATCCTCCTGTTCCTGAGCCTTCTATTCGTCGAACGTCGAGTGACGGGCAAGCTTCTGCCCTCCGGCAGCTTCACACTCACCTCCCCGCTGGCCGCCCTTTATGCTACGATCACCCTGCTGATGGTCGGCCTGCAGCCGGAGATCTATGTGCCGTACCTGCTGCAAGAATTGCATGGGCTATCGCCACTGGTGGCCGGCTATATCGCTGCGCTGATGTCGATCGGCTGGACGGCGGGATCGATGACAAGTGCTCATTGGCACGGAGAACGGGCGAAACAGACAATCTTTGCCGGTCCGGCCTTCGGTTTTATCGGCCTGGCCCTGATCGCCCTGTTCATGCCGATGGCAGGCGCAGAGTTCCTGGTGATCGCCGCGCCGCTCTGCGTCGGCATCATCGCGGTCGGCTTCGGCATGGGCTTTGCCTGGCCGCATATCGTTACCGCCGTCTACGAATTCGCGCCGGAGGGCGAAGCGGAGAAGGCATCGAGCTCGATCACCACTGTCCAGCTCTTTGCCGCTGCACTCGGCGCAGCGCTTGCCGGACTGACTGCCAACCTCGCCGGGATCGAGGCGTCGTCGGAGGGTGGCGTGGCGCTCGCGACGACCTGGCTTTTCGGTCTGTTCGCGCTGCTGCCCGTGCTGGCAGTGCTGACCGCCAGGCGCGTACGGCGCGCGAGACGCACGGTGGCGTGAGCCTATCGGGCAATGCGGCCCGCCGAAACGACGGCGGGTCGCAACGAAAAGACTGCGGCGTCCCGACTCATTCGATGGAGCGCGGTCAGGAGGAAACGATGGAAGCCGAGGGCATCGGCCTTCATGGCGTGCGCGAAACGCTGCTGATCACGCTTCGAGCGAAGGCTGCGGAGAGCGCACTACCCGATTCTCTTCTGCACGATCGCTTTGCTGCCGAGCTGTTGCGGCGCCTCGACGGCAAGGCGAAAGCGCCTGATGTCGGTCACGACATGACGATCGGCATCGCGATGCGCGCCTATCTGCTCGACCGATGGACCAGGGCTTTCATCGCGAGCCATCCGGATGCGATCGTGCTCAACCTCGGCTGCGGCCTCGACACGCGGATCCTGCGGCTCGATCCGCCTTCCTCCGTCGCCTGGTTCGACGTCGACTTTCCGGATGTCATCGCCTTGCGGCAGCGCCTCTTTCCCGATCGCGTCGGCTGCACTGCAATCGCCTCCTCCATTACCGAGCGGGACTGGATCGACCGCATCCCCGACAATCGGCCGACGATCGTCGTCGCCGAAGGGGTGCTGCCCTATCTTCGCGATCAGGAAGTGCGGGACCTCCTGCGACGGGTCGTCACCTGCCTTGCCGGCGGCGAGATCGTCTTCGACGCCTACAGCCATCTCGGCATCGAACTGCTGCGCTTCAACCCGTCCTTGCGTGCAACAGGTGCTGAGCTTCGTTGGGGGATCGAGGACGCACGGTCGCTGGAGAGGGGCGTGCCCGGGCTGACACTGCTCGAAGACATTTACAACTACGATGCCGCGCAGATCGCGCGCATGTCACCGATGGCGCGGATCGCGATCCAGTTCTTCAGCGCGGTCCCGATGCTGCGCCGTATGGGGCGCCTGCTGCGCTACCGTTTCAAGCAGACATGAAAAAGGCCGCGCCTCGCGGCGCAGCCCCTTGCAAGCAATCGATGTCTGCCGATCAGGCCTTGATCGGCGCGATCGAGATTTCGACGCGGCGGTTCTGCGCGCGGCCGGACTCGGTCGCGTTGGAAGCGATCGGACGCTCCTTGCCGTAGCCCATGGCCGACATGCGGCGCTGGTCGACGCCCTGGCCTGCCAGGTAGTTGGCCACCGAGGCGGCACGGCGCTCGGAGAGGCCCTGGTTGTAGGAGGCGCTGCCGGTCGCATCGGTGTGACCGTCGACGTCGATCATCGTCTTGTTGAACTTGCGCAGCACGATCGCTACCGAGTTCAGCGTGTCGTAGAAGGCCGGGATCACCTGGTCGCGGTCGGTCGCAAAGGTGATGTTCGACGGCATGTTGAGGATGATGCGGTCGCCGGCGCGGGTGACCGAAACGCCGGTGCCCTGAAGCTGGGCGCGCAGTTCCGCTTCCTGGCTGTCCATGTAGTTGCCGATCAGGCCGCCGCCGAGGCCGCCGATTGCGGCGCCCACAAGCGCCGAGTCGCGCCGTCCGGCAGCACTGCCGCCAACGAGCAGACCGGTCGCTGCACCGAGGCCCGCGCCGATCAGCGCGCCGCCGGCGGTGTTCGACATCTTCTGCTCACCCGTATAGGGATCGGTGGTCGTGCATCCCGAAAGATAGATGGCCGCAACAGCCAGAATGGCGCATTTCTTGATCATGGAATCAGTTGTCCCCATTGGTGCTCAAAGGTGCTTCATACTAGCGATTGCGGCAGGAAGATGAAGAGGCGTCCCAATCACGCCATGGTTTACCGGCAAATGCCGGTTTGCTCGGACCGGGTGTGCCGGTCGGGCCACTATAACCGATCCTTCACATGCCCTTGATAGGACGGACATCTAGCGACCAGGATAAATGTGTGCGGCTTTCCGCCGCCGCTCATTGATAAAGACGAGGCAGATTTGATGGCAATCGAGTTCGGCGACACGCAACGCAGTCTCAGCGACACGCTCAACGGCATGATTGCCTCCATTCGCGGCGAGACGATCACGCTGCGCGAACTGATGACCGAGATCGGCGAACAGGGATTTCTGTTGCTCTGCGCCCTGCTGACGCTGCCGTTCCTGTTGCCGGTGTCGATCCCCGGCGTCAGCACCGTTTTCGGCGCCGCAATCATCCTGATCTCCGTATCGATCACCCTCAACCGCCTGCCCTGGGTGCCGCAACGCATTCTCGACCGCAAGATCGAGACAGAAAAGCTAGTTCCGACCCTGCAAAAGGGGGCGAGCATCGTCTCCAAGCTCGATCGCTACGTCCGCCCGCGCCTGGGTTTCCTGACGCAGGGCGCGGTGATGAACCGCTTCAACGGGCTGATGATCATGGCCGGCGGCGTGCTGTTGATGTTCCCGCTCGGGCTCATCCCTCTGTCGAACACACTGCCGGGAATCGCGATCCTGCTGCTCTCGCTCGGCATCATCCAGCGCGACGGGCTGATGGTCGCCGGCGGCTACCTATTCCTGATCGCAACGACTGTCTATTTCACCGTGCTTGCCTACATGGCCTTCGCCGCCGGTCAGGGACTGTCGTCTTTCTTCGTCTCCTGACGAAACTCGTTCCGTGACATTGGGTGAGCCCGGCTGACTGCCGGGCCATTCGTTTTTCAAGCAGCCAGACCGCCGAAGGCCCGGTAGCTGGCGAAGTCGGTGCGGATGCCGAGCGTCTTCATCATTGCCTCGCGATCGAGGCCGAGCTGGCGGTCGAACTCGCCGAGTGCAGCGGCGACCTTGGGCGCGACGTCGGCATTGGCGAACTCGATCATGGTGATGAAATCGAATTGGCCCGGGCCGGCATGCTGTTCCAGGAACAGGTCCTTCACATAGCCATCCTGCTTGCGGATGACGGCCAGCGTCTTGTCCACCAGTTCGACGAACTGCTGCCGCGCCTCGACCGGCACGGTGTACTTGTTGATGCGGTAAAGCGGCGCGACAACGGACGTATTCGATAGGCTGCTCATTACTCTTTTCCTCTGATCTCTTTTGAACAGGAGCAGTCGTACGACCTCAAGTAAAGTTGAGGTCAATAGAGGGCACTGCTGTTTTTCAACAACGAGTGCTCAGCCGGAGAGGCCCGTCAGCACATTGGCAACGTTGAGCCCGATTTCCGGCACGCCGTAGCCGCCCTCCATGCAGACGACGACCGGCAAGCCTGAGCGTTTCAGGGCCTCGCCCATGCGGATGTAGTCTTCAGACGTCAGCCGGAAGAACGAGATCGGGTCGCGCTCGAAAGTGTCGACGCCGAGCGAGACGACCAGCGCCTCAGCACCGAAGGCGGCGATGCGTGACAGCGCGTCGGCCATGGCATCCGACCAGACATCGTAGCCGGTACGACGCGGCAAGGGATAGTTCTTCGTCGTGCCAAGCCCCTCGCCGGCGCCCTCCTCGTCAGCAAAGCCGAGGAAATAGGGGAAGGCATCGACGGGATCGCCGTGGAGCGAGGCGAAATAGACGTCTCCGCGCTCGTAGAAGATATCCTGGGTGCCATTGCCGTGGTGGAAGTCGACGTCAAGCACCGCAACCTTGCGGGCGCCGTGATCGCGCAGGCGCTGGGCGGCACAGGCGGCATTGTTGATGAAGGAATAGCCGCCATAAAGATCGATCGCCGCATGGTGACCGGGCGGACGGCAGAGCGCGAAGGCGGCGCGGTTGCCCGCATGGATGTGGTCGGCAGCCGAGATGGCGCAGTCCATCGCCGCCCGTGCAGCTGCATAGGTGCCTTCGGTGATCGCCGTTTCCGCCGCGAAGGAATAGTAGCCGAGCGCACCGTCGATATCTTTCGGCGGGTGCTGGCGCATGCGTCGGGCCGGGAAACAGGTCGCGATCGCTTCGCCGCGATAGCCGTCGGCGACCCAACGCGACCAGGCGGTTTCGAGGAACTCGAGATAATCGGGCGCGTGCAGCTTAAGGGCGACCTCGAGCTCGTGACGCTCCGGCGAGACGACATCTTTGAAACCCGCTTCCCTTACCGCCGCGAGAATCCATTCGGCACGGAACGGCGCCTCGAAGGGCGGCACGAGTTCGCCACCGAAGAGCTCGGTCTTAGCGTCGCGGAGCTTATGATCCTCGGTGTAGAAGATGCGCATGGGGAGGTGTCCTGAAAGGCAATCGACGGGTGCCGGTACCGTACCCAAGGTTTCGGACTTCGCAACCTCGACGGGGCCCCTCATCCTGCCTGCCGGCCACCTTCTCCCCGCCAGCGGGGCGAAGGAGACTCGCGGCACCCGCTCGCGGGCGACAATAGGCATCGCACCGTGAACCTCCCCCTCACCACGGCTCGGTGCAACAATACTGTGAGGCGGGCTCGTCCCCTCTCCCCGCCCCGCGGGGAGAGGGTTAGGGTGAGGGGCAATTTCACCAATGTCGATCACTCGCTCAACGCGATCCGCTTGTAGAAGAACGTGGTGGCGCAGAGCCCGCCTTCCGGCCACATCGCATAATCGGGAATGACGCCAACGCGCTCCCAGCCCAGGCGCGGATAGATCGCCTCCGCCTCGCTGCCGGTCGCCGTATCGAGCACCAGCAGCGTCTTGCCGCGCGCCGCCGCTTCGCGTTCGACAGCCTCCATCAACCGCCGCGCCAGGCCCTTGCCGCGGGCTGCGCGATGAACGAGCAGCTTCTTCAGATCGCCGCGGTGCGGCTGGTTCGGCATCTGTGCAACGCCGACCTGCACGGTGCCGAGGATGCGGCCCGCTTCCTCCGCCACCATCAGCAGCGTGTCGCCGCCGGCAACCGCTTCGGCGACGCCCTGCCAATAGGCAACCGCGCATTCCGGCGGATAGGGCTGCATGAAACCGACCGAGGCGCCACCCTCGACGCAATCGGACAGTACCTCGGCAAGCGCCGGCATGGCGGCGCGGGCCTGGGTTTCATCGAGCAGACGGATCTGGATATCGGACATGATCAAACCTTGGTGCGGCAGAGGACGACGGCATAGTGAGCCGGCTCATCGTGAGGGTTGTGGAAGATGTGGCCAGCCCCCAGCCCCATGAACAGGCAGTCGCCTGCTTCCAGCGAATGGGAGCCGGATTCGGTTGTCAGTTCCAGCCGACCGGAGAAGAGCCAGAGGTGTTGGGTAATCCCTCGGTCAGACGGCTGCCGCTCGAAGACGACGCGCGCACCCGGCGGAAACTCGACCTCGACGATATCGACCGGCGAGCCGAGGCCATCCGGCGAGACGGAGCGGCGCAGATAGCCGGATTCCGGATCGCGCCAGAGGCGCTGGTCTGCACGCCTTGCAAGCGGAGATGCTTCCTTAGCCTCGAAGGCGAAGAGCGCTGAAAGCGTGGTGCTGAGCGCGCTGCAGAGCTTGGCGAGGAGCTGGGCCGTCGGGCTCGCTTCACCACGCTCGATACGCGAGATCATCGCCCGGCTGACGCCGGAGCTGGTGGCGAGTTCGTCGAGCGTCAGATTCTGCTCCGTGCGCAGGGTGCGAATGCGCTCGCCGATGGCATGTTCGAGGGGGTCGGTGATGTTTTCCATTATTTGAGATTGCATTTCTCATATAGTGGAGTCAAGACTGGGAAAGACTGAAAATACGGGCATGCGATGCCGCTTTGGCGACAGCGCATCGACGGCCTTTCGGCTATCATGGCAGCTTCGTGAGCAGAAACGAGAAAAGCTTACACTTCAATACTTTAGATAGTCCTCATCCATCACGCCAGCGCGCCCGAAGGCGCGGCCTTCCATCGACAGGTTGGACATGACAACGCAGCCCTCCTCGCTGACCTCGATCGCCAGTATCGTTGCCTCGATGACTTCGGTCGCGATCGGCAACGGCATGATGCTCGCCTATGTGCCCTTCGCGCTGACGCGCTCGGACGCGCCGGACTGGGTGCCGGGTGCGGCCGTGACGATGATCGCCTTCGGCGGGCTCGTCGGCTGCGTCATCGCGGGGCCGATGATCCGCCGCGTCGGCCATGCCCGCGCCTTCTCCTGCTCGATGGCGCTTGTCATCCTCTCGGCACTG
Organism: Ensifer sp. Root278; assembly: GCF_001429285.1. Taxonomy (GTDB): domain Bacteria; phylum Pseudomonadota; class Alphaproteobacteria; order Rhizobiales; family Rhizobiaceae; genus Ensifer. Next base: position 173,980 of record NZ_LMJJ01000001.1, on the reverse strand, counting down.
ACGATCGCGCTCGGCATGCACCCGCTTCTCTGGGTACTCGCCCGCGGCATTTATGGTGCATCCGGCAACACCAACTTCATTATCGCCCAGAGCTGGCTGAACCATGCGAGTGAGAACCACTGGCGCGGCAAGGCGATGGCGCTGTTCTACATGGCCTATGTCATCGGGCTCGGCACCGGCGCCTGGCTGTTCGGGCAGATCCCGGCCGATGGCAACCTGCCGCCGCTCGTGACCATCTTTTTCACCGCCCTTGCGCTTCTGCCGATCGGCCTGACGCGGCTGCCGACGCCGCCGGCACCGGCCAAGGTCAGCATCGATATCCCGATGGTCTGGCGCAATTCCCCCGTTGCCTTCATCGGCGTGCTTGCCGCCGGCGGCCTGTCGATGGTGGTGCAGGGCTTCACGCCGATCTATGCGGCCGCCAATGATGTCAGCCAGCGCGACGTCGCCAATCTGATGTTCGTCATGCAGTTTGGGCTCATCGCCATCCAGTATCCGATGGGCACGCTGTCGGACCGGATCGACCGACGCCTTGTGCTGATCGGCACCTGCCTGTTGATCCTTGTCGCCGGTTTCTTCGCGCTCTCCGCCTCCTTCAGCAATCTGATCCTCTTGATGCTGGTCTTTGCGCTCTTTGCCGGCGCGATCGAGACGGTCTATTCGATCGCCAACGCCCATGCCAACGACCGTACGGATCCCGCCGATTTCGTGCCGCTTGCCAGCACCATGCTGGTCGCCTGGTCGATCGCCGCGACCGTCGTGCCGATGCTGGTGACACTGCTGACACCGGTGTTCGGGCAGCGCACTTTCATCTATGCGGCGATGGCGGTTGCAGCACTTTATGCGCTCTTCGTGCTCATGCGACTGAGGAAACGCGACGAGGTGCCAGCAGCCGAGCGCGAAAGCTTCGAGATCAGGAGCGCACAGGTGCCGAATGCCGGCGCGCTCGTCGATGCTGAGGCAGGCGCCGAATAGCCCGATTTATAGTGAACGAAGCCTTCATTTCCCGCTTTGCGGCGGTTGAAGGCACTGCTATATGCGGCCCATGAGCACAACATCTTCGAAGACGCCCCTTTCGCATATCCGCAACTTCTCGATCGTGGCCCACATCGACCACGGCAAGTCGACGCTTGCCGACCGGCTGATCCAGTCCACCGGCGGCCTCGCCGAGCGCGAGATGTCCGAGCAGGTGCTCGACAGCATGGATATCGAACGCGAGCGCGGCATCACCATCAAGGCCCAGACGGTGCGTCTGCACTACAAGGCCAATGATGGCGAAACCTATGTGCTCAACCTGATCGACACGCCCGGCCACGTCGACTTCGCCTATGAAGTCTCGCGCTCGCTGTCGGCCTGCGAAGGCTCGTTGCTCGTCGTCGACGCCTCCCAGGGTGTGGAAGCCCAGACGCTCGCCAACGTCTACCAGGCGATAGACAACAACCACGAGCTCGTCACCGTGCTCAACAAGATCGACCTTCCCGCCGCCGAACCGGAGCGGATCAAGGAACAGATCGAGGAAGTGATCGGCATCGACGCGTCCGACGCCGTGCTGATTTCGGCCAAGACCGGCCTCGGCATTCCCGACGTGCTCGAAGCGATCGTCACCAAGCTGCCGGCGCCGAAGAGCGACGGCGGCGATGCGGCCCCCTTGAAGGCGCTGCTGGTCGACAGCTGGTACGACACCTATCTCGGCGTCATGGTTCTCGTGCGCATCATCGACGGCACGCTCAAGAAGGGCATGACCATCCGGATGATGGGCACCGACGCCAAGTACACGATCGAACGTGTCGGCGTGCTGACGCCGAAGATGGTCGCGATGGATGCGCTCGGCCCGGGCGAGATCGGCTTCATCACCGCCTCGATCAAGGAAGTGGCCGATACCCGCGTCGGCGACACCATCACCGAAGACAAGCGCCCGACCGCCAAGGCGCTGCCGGGCTTCAAGCCGGCACAGCCGGTGGTGTTCTGCGGCCTCTTCCCGGTTGACGCCGCCGATTTCGAGGACCTGCGTTCGGCCATGGGCAAGCTGCGCCTCAACGACGCGTCGTTCTCCTTCGAAATGGAATCGTCCGCAGCTCTCGGCTTCGGCTTCCGCTGCGGCTTCCTCGGTCTGCTGCACCTTGAAATCATCCAGGAACGGCTGGAGCGCGAGTTCGACCTCGACCTGATCGCGACGGCCCCTTCGGTCGTCTACAAGCTGTTCATGACCGACGGCTCGGAACGCGAGCTGCACAACCCGGCCGACATGCCCGACGTCGTCAAGATCGCCGAGATCCACGAGCCGTGGATCCGTGCGACGATCCTGACGCCCGACGACTATCTCGGTGGCATCCTGAAGCTCTGCCAGGACCGGCGCGGCATCCAGATCGAGCTGACCTATGTCGGCACCCGCGCGATGCTGACCTACGACCTGCCGCTCAACGAAGTCGTCTTCGACTTCTACGACCGCCTGAAATCGATCTCCAAGGGCTACGCCTCGTTCGACTACCAGATCACCGACCACAAGGAAGGCAACCTTGTGAAGATGTCGATCCTCGTCAACGGCGAGCCGGTCGACGCCCTGTCAATGATGGTACACCGGATGGCGGCGGAAAAGCGCGGTCGCGAGATGTGCGAGAAGCTCAAGGAACTGATCCCGAAGCACATGTTCAAGATCCCGATCCAGGCGGCAATCGGCGGCAATGTTATCGCCCGCGAAACCATCTCCGCGCTGCGCAAGGACGTGACGGCCAAGTGCTACGGCGGCGACGCCACCCGCAAGCGCAAGCTTCTGGAAAAGCAGAAGGCCGGCAAGAAGCGCATGCGCCAGTTCGGCAAGGTGGAGATCCCGCAGGAAGCGTTCATCGCCGCACTCAAGATGGGCGACGAGTAAGCGGCAGAACCGCATGCTTCTACGTTTGAAAAGGGCGGCCTCGGGTCGCCCTTTTTGGTTTGCCACTAAGACGCGCGTCAGTCCGCGTCGAGCAAATACCGCTTCGAAATCCGATCCACCAGCCGCCCGTCACTCAGCGGCACCGCCTTATCAATCTTGTAGTCTGTGAAGCCCATCCTGCCGTAATAGGTGAGGCCGCCCACGTTGTCGGCGCGGATGGTGGCGTTGAGCGCCTTGAAGCCGATGGAACGGGCGTGGTCGCGGGTGGCCTCGAAAAGCGCCGTGCCGGCGCCTTTGACCTTGTTGCCGGGGCGGGAGAAGGTGCCGATATCGGCCCAATCCTTGGGTATTCCGTCCGAGCGCTCCAGTCCCTGGAAAGCGCAAGGCTCACCATTCTCATCCTCCGCAACGAAGCAACTGACGAAGCCGGGACCTTCGAGATAGTGTTCCGCAAAGCTTTTTGGCGTGAACGGCGTCTGATGGGCGGTGGTGCCGCCGATCCGGATGATCTCGTTGAGGAAGGCGCACAGAACAGGCGCATCGTCCCGCCGCGCCGGGCGCACATGGATCGTTTTCGTCGCATCGACCATAAGAAAAACACTCCTTGAAAAGGTCTAAAGTATTCAGTTTCCTGCACGCGGCAGCGGGCGTGCCGGGTTTCCGGCGACGGTCGCCCCGGCGGGCACATCCTTCGTCACCACCGCGCCGGCGCCGACAATCGCACCATCGCCGATGGTCACACCGCCCAGGATGATGGCGCCGCCGCCGATCCAGACATCCGCGCCGATCGTCACCGGGCGGGCGACTTCGAGGCCCTGGCCACGCAGATCCGCGTCCTTGTGGTGCTCGGCACAATAGATCTGCACGCTCGGTCCCAGCATCGTGCCCTCGCCGATCGTCACCCGACCGCTGTCGAGGATCGTGCAGCCGGCGTTGAGATAGACGCGGGCGCCGAGACTTGTGTTGATGCCGTAGGAGCAATGGAACGGTGCTTCGATGAAGACGTCATCGGCAACCGCACCGAACAGTGCACGCAAAGCCGGCGCCATGCTTCCGCGCGCGGCCGGTGACATGGTGTTGTGCTGGTGGACCGCTTCGCGTGCCGTCAGCCGAAGCGCATCGAGCTCGGCATCGAGGCACGAGTACCATTCACCTGCGGCCATCTTGTCGCGTTCGCTGGCGGTCATGCTCTTGCCTTTGCTTCCGCCGCTTCGCGCCGGGCCAGGCTTTCGGCCGGCCACATCGTCTTCATGTCGTAATAGATCTCGAAGGCTGGAGCGCCGCCTTCGAGCGACAGCCACTCCACCTTGGAGCGAGTGAAAATGTGCGCATCCGGCGGGAAGTCCGAGGGACGGTCGAGGCTCGCAATGCGGAGGAAGGAGAGCCAGCTGCGCCGGCCATAGTCGCTCCAGAGCGCCGTCTGGCATTCGGCGCAGCGATAGACGTCGTGCGGGCGGCCGCTGTCGGTGGGGAGCGTGACGACGATGGGCTCGCCCTCGGTGAGCTCGATGTTTTCGCGCTCGATGACACCGTTGACGACGAAAGCGCTGCCGACCTGGCGCTGGCAATCGCTGCAATGGCAGCAATTGACGAACATCGGCGCGGCCTTCAGCCGGTATCGGATCCTGCCGCAGAAGCAACCGCCGTTTAGTGTCTCGCTCATCTGTCCATCTCCTCCAATACCGGATCCGCGATCGCGGCGGCGCCCACACGCCGACCGATCGTCGCCACCCAGGCGCGCGCCAGCGTCAGGCCGGCAGCATCGGCTTCCCGGCCATGGCGGGCGGCGTGCTCACGATAGCGGGCAAGCCAGGTGGGATCGAGCCGGTTGATCGTATCCGGGAACGCACGGTTCCAGTCCTCGACGAGATGGGTGTCCGCCTCGAAATGAAATTGGGTGCCATAGGCGGCGCGGCCGATGCGGAAGGCCTGATGGGTGGTGACGGCGTTTTCGGCGAGATGCACGGCGCCCTCGGGCAGGGTGAAGGTATCGCCGTGCCATTGGAAGATCGGGAAGCTCTCACCGACGCTGGACAGCACCGGGTCCTCAGCGCCTTCGCCGCGCACCTGGATCTGGCACCAGCCGAACTCTTTGGCGGCGCCCAGCAGATTTTCCCCGCCATAGGCGCGCGCAAGAAGCTGGCTTCCGAGGCAGATGCCAAGCACGGAGCGTCCGCTGTCCCCGAAGGCGCGCATCAGTGCGGCGAGTTCAGGCAAATAGGGATAGGTGGCATCGTCAAGCGCGCTCTGCTCGCCGCCAAGCACGACGAGCGCATCATAACCTTCGGGCGTTGCAGGAACGGTTTCGCCCAGATAGGCGCGGTGGATCTCGATCTGCGCCTTGACCTCGCGAAGCGCCGTGCCCACCTGGCCGAGCTCGGTCTTCGCCATGTTTTCAACCACCAATACCCGCATCGTCACCTTCCCTTCGCCGTCGCGAACCGAGATTGAACACGAGCGTGGCCGCTGTTCAAGAGGCGCGATGATCCGCCCTGCGCTTTGCGCTTCCGCCACGGGCCTTGACTTCCCGGTCAAACTTTCCGACCTTTGGGGCATCATGATGTCGACGATTTCTTCCTATCACTGCTTCCGGGTGTGCCCGATCGCAGGAACCTGACCCCAGCCCGGATGCTTGCGCTCTCCGGGTAAGGGGAGCCTTTCGCGTCGGCAGAAGAAATTTTAGACGCGGCTGAACGAGCGCCGAATTCCCAGAAAATTGATTCCGAGTGCGCCCGTGGGCGCCACGGCCGAACACGGCAGGTCACATCATGGCGGCATCCCGCAAGAAACTTCCCCCCATCATCATCAATGCCGACGATCACAAGCGGCTGACGGCGCTGGCGTCCTCCGCGCTCGACCGCGTGCCCGACGTGGCCGAAGCGCTGCTCTCAGAGCTCGACCGCGCCCGCATTGGCGCGCCAGAGGCGCTGCCTGCCGACAGCGTGCAGATGGGCTCCAGCGTTGCCTTCGAGGCGGACAACGGCTTTGCCAAGCAGGTGACGCTCGTCTACCCCGGCGAGGCCGATATCGAGACCGGACGCATCTCGGTGCTGACGCCTGTTGGAGCAGCCCTGATCGGTCTTTCCGTCGGCCAGTCGATCGACTGGCAGGACCGGTCGGGCAAGGTCCACCGCATGACCATTCGCAGCGTGACGCCCCAAGCAATTCCAGGAAAAGTGTGAAACGGTTTCCATCCGGAATCGCGTATTCTCTGAAGGCAGGCCGGCGGCGTGGGCGCTACGTGCCGCCAAACGAAAACGGGGAGGCCGGTCTTCACCGCCTCCCCGTTTCCCTAGTCAACGTTCGATCGATCAGAACTGCTTGCCGAGCTTTGCGTCGACCGACTGGCTGTTAGCGCCACGGATGGCGAAGAAGAACAGGATCGCTGCCCAGAGGATGGATTTCTCCGCGCCGAAGAGACCCTCGCCCTGCACGATGCCGTGGAAGTAGACTGTGACAAGCAGAACGATCATGCCGGCGAAAGCAGCCGGGCGCGTCAGCAGGCCGATCGCGATCAGGATGCCGCCGAAGAATTCGGTCGCAGCCAGCAGCGGTGACCAGAAGACACCGGGATAAAAGCCGAGGCCTTCAACCATGCCGATCGCGCCGAAGGGATCGGTGATCTTGCCGAAGCCGTGGACCGCGAGCAGGGCACCCGCCAGAACACGCAGCAGCGTCTCGGCTGATGTATCCAGCGGCAGATAAATTTTTTCCAGCGCCGGCAGGATGGTACGCGGGCGGGAACTGGAAGCGGTGACGTCGGTCATGAATGGCCTCTCCGGCGGTTGGGGTGCGACAATTTGTGCAATGCCGCATTGTCTCGCCGCGACGGCAGCGCAAAGCAAGCTATCCCCCGATAAAAACATGACTATATTTGTTGACAATTATGTGAGCAGGACGTGAGCATCTGAGGCGGAGCGACGCAGTTGTTTCCACCTGGCGCCGCCGGTATGGTCGCCGCCCCGACACACGTCAGAGACCAGGCCGATGGATCCGAAACCGCGTATCACCATCCTCTATTGCACCCAATGCAACTGGCTGCTGCGCGCCGGCTGGATGGCACAGGAACTGCTGCAGACCTTCGGGCAATCGCTCGGCGAAGTGGCGCTCATTCCCGGCACCGGCGGCAATTTCGAGATCCGCGTCGATGACGCGCTCGTCTGGGAACGCAAGCGCGACGGCGGCTTCCCCGGTCCCAAGGAACTGAAACAGCGCATCCGCGACATCATCGATCCGGAGCGCGATCTCGGCCATACGGACAGGAGCTGATCCTGGATTTCGGAATTCTTGCCGGCGTCTTTTCCGCTGCGTTCCTGTCGGCGACGCTGCTCTTTGGCATGTCGGAGGCTGCAGTCGTTGCTGCCGCCTTGCATGGAGAAACAAGCCGCCCTGCCCTGTTCGTTGCGGCAACGCTCGGCAACGTGCTCGGCGCCGTCGTCAACTTCGCGCTGGGGCGCTTCCTGATCCGCTTCGAAGGTCGACGCTGGTTTCCGGTTTCTCCGGCAAGCCGACAGAAGGCGGAGGCGCTCTTTGCCCGCTACGGCCAGCCGGTGCTGCTGCTTTCCTGGCTGCCCGTCATCGGCGACCCGCTGACGCTGGTCGCCGGCCTGTTGCGCATGAAGCTGCCGCTATTCCTGCTGTTCGTCGCCATCGGCAAGGCGGCACGTTATGCCGTCGTCCTGTACCTGACGCCCTGACGCCAAGCAAAGCGATCAGACGTTGCGATCACGGCTCAGCTGTGAGCGAAGATATCCGTCTCGTCCCAGCCCAGCAGATCAAGCTTGGAGCGCGTAGGCAGGAAGGCAAAGCAGGCGTCGGCATGCTCCATGCGGCCGTCGCGAAGCAGGCGGGCCGTCAGCTTGTCGCGCAGCGCATGCAGGTGCAGTACATCGGAAGCCGCATATTCGAGCTGCGCCGGCGAGAGGATGTCCGCCGCCCAATCGGACGACTGCTGCTGCTTGGAAATGTCGACGTCGAGCATTTCCTTGAGATTGTCCTTGAGGCCGTGGCGGTCGGTATAGGTCCGGGTCAGCCGCGAGGCGATCTTGGTGCAGAAAACCGGCGTCGTCGTCACTCCGAACGTGTGGAAGAGCACGGCGATATCGAAGCGGCCGAAGTGGAAAATCTTCTGGCGGGCCGGATCGGCGAGCATGGCGACGAGGTTCGGCGCTTGCCTCTGGCCGGCGGCGATGCGGATGACGTCGGCGGTGCCGTCGCCCGGCGAAAGCTGTACGACACAGAGACGGTCACGGCGGGGGATGAGACCAAGCGTTTCAGTGTCGATGGCGATCGCACCGGTATAGCGCGCAGCATCGGCTGCGGAAATGTCGCCTTCATGGACCCTTATTGCATTCGCCATCGAAAATCCCCAGATCAAACGAAGTGGTGTGGCCTATAGCGCAAGTTTGGCGCCGGCGATACCGTTACCGTATCCCGCCAGACGGTCGCCCGTTCGAAAGTCCTGACAATGACGTCTTTTCGCTCCGCTCTCGCCCTTTCGGCCCTCGCGCTGACTTTGGGGCTCTCCATCGTCCCGGCAACGGCACAGACCTACCGGGACCTGCCCGGCGTGCGCCAGATGGATCCGCTGAATGGCGGCGGAGACCATACCGTCTGCGAACAGACCTTCGTCGACCGCAACTATCCGTTCGAATCGACGGCCCGCGGCGGCCCCGTCTACGACACGATCTACAATTGCCGCCGCGGTGATGGACCGGTCTTCCAGGGCAGCGACCTGCCGCCGTCGCTCTATCGCCAGAAACGCGGCCTCGGCTATTGAAGCAGGCGTGCCTCGGCGCCCGTCGCGTTGCTCGCAAGCTTGCCTCCTCGACGACCACGCCGCTTGGCAAGGCGGGGATTTCTTCCTAGCCTGACGGTACGGAAGCGGGACTGCCTCCGCCTACAGCACTTTGAATTGCTGCATGTTTTCATCCTTGAATCGGTTACGATCAAAGGAAACATGCAGTGGGAGGAACCATGCCCGATATTATGGCCAACAATCGGCCGCTTGCCATCAGCGCGCCCGCTCCACGCACGCTTGACCTGATCTTCACGCCGCAGGCGCTGAAGGACCTGCACCAGCGTTACCGGATCGTCGAAGCCGAACCGGACGATATCGCCGGGCTTAGCGACGATATCCTGTCCGAAGCGCGCTACATCATCGGCCAGCCGCCGCTCGATCATGCAACGCTCCAGCGCATGGGACAACTCCGGGCGATCCTCAATGTCGAGAGCAACCTGATCAACAACATACCCTACGAGGTGCTGTTTGCGCGCGGCATCCATGTGGTGACCACCGGTCAGGTCTTTGCCGAACCGGTCGCCGAACTCGGCCTTGCCATGGCGCTCAACATCGCCCGCGGCATCGTCGACGCCGACCTTGCCTTCCGCGAAGGCCGTGAACTGTGGGGCGGCGACGGCAACCGATCGGCGCGGCTTCTCGCCGGCGCCGACATCGGCATCATCGGCTTCGGCGATCTCGGCAAGGCGCTGAACCGCGTGCTCTCCGGTTTCCGCGCCAGGATCCGCGTCTTCGATCCCTGGATGCCAGCCTCGATCCTGAGGGACAACGGCGTCGAGCCGGCATCGCTCGATACGGTCCTCGGCGACAGCGACTTCGTCTTCGTCGTCGCATCGGTCACCAGCGAGAACGAAGGCTTCCTCGGCGAAAAGGCCTTTGCCCGCATGCGCCCTGGCGCTGCCTTCATCCTCTTGAGCCGCGCCGGCGTCGTTGATTTCGATGCGCTGATGGCGGCGGTCGCACGCGGCCATATCGTGGCGGCCAGCGACGTCTTTCCGGAAGAGCCGCTACCGCTCGATCATCCGGTTCGCCGCCTGCCAGGTTTCCTGCGCTCCGCCCACCGCGCCGGCGCGCTCGACAGCGCCTTCAAGAAGATGGGCGACATGGTGCTCGAGGACATGGATCTGATGGACCGCAACCTGCCGCCGATGCGCTGCAAGCGGGCCGAGCGGGAAACCGTCGCGCGCATGCGCTCGAAACCGGTGACGGTGAACTGACCCAGCGATTTTTTGAGGCGGGTGTCGGCGGGGCGTGCATCCCGCCGGTTAACGTGTTTTATGGGAATCGCATTTAACTTTCCTTGCACATGCGACCATCCTTGCACGCTAAGGTCGTCGCCAGTTGATCGGTACGGAAGCAGAGAACCGCAATGGCAGACACGGCGTCCGGTGCTCGACAAGGCAGAACACGCGATGGCTGGAACAGCTCGCTGCGGTCGCTGTTCAGCCTGGTCATCGTCACCATGCTGATTGTCGTCTCGGCCACACTCGTCGGGCTCGATTATCATCGCTCGCGCAACGCCGCGATCGCCGACGCCGAGGCCAATATGCGCGGCTTCATGAACCGCCTCGTGGATCGACTGGGCGTGCTCTCGGGCGATACCTCGGCCCTCGTCAACCTCGTTTCCTCGGTCGCCAACTCCTTCCTCGTGCCGCCGCCGGAGCGCATGAACGACAAGGTGGCGGTGCTGCGCGAGGGCATCACCCGCTCGCCGCATATTGACGGGGTCTATGTCGGCTATCCCAACGGTGCTTTCTTTCAGGTGGTCGATCTCAAGCAGGTCGCCTGGCGCATGGCGCTGGACGCGCCACGTGGTGCTGCCATTGCCGTGCGCTCGATGGAAAAGGATGCGAGCGGCAAGTCTCTGCAGCGCGTGCTCTTCCTCGACAAGGACGGCACGCAGTTTTCCGAGCGGCGGCTGCCACCTACCGGCTTCGACCCGCGGACCAGGCCGTGGTATCGCGCGGCGGTCAACGGAAAGGCCGCGGTCTCGACCGGCCCTTATGAAAGTGCCACCACCGAAACGCTGGGCATGACGATCTCGCAAGCGCATCGGGGCAATCCGGAGATCGTCATCGGCGCGGACGTCATTCTCGATACGATCACCGATTTCCTGGCCCGCGAGCGGCTGACGGCCGGGTCCGTCTCCTTCATCCTCGATGCCGTCGGGCGTCCGATCATCCACTCGGACCTGGTGATGATGCGACGCATCATGGCGGCGAAGGACAAGGATAGCCCGATCGTGCAGGCCGAGAGCGATCCCTTGATCCAGAGCATCCGCCTCAATCCGCCTAAGCCCGGCAAGGCCGACTTCGTCGAGGTCGGAGACCGAACCTATCTCGTCATGGTGACGCCGCTCGAATCCGCGCTGCTTCTCTCCGGCAACCGCGCCGTGGTGGCGGCGCCGCTGGACGAACTGATGGCGGAGGCCAACCAGACGCTCGTGCAAGGGCTGGCGATTTCCGGATCGGTCGTGGCGCTCGCGGTGCTCGCTTCGCTGGTGCTTGCGCATTTGATCACCAAGGGGCTCAACCAGCTGACGGCCAGCGCCAACCGGCTGCAGGATCTCGACTTCACGACGCCCATCGACGTCTCGTCGCATGTCAGCGAGATCTCCACGCTCGGCGGGGCCATGAACCGGGCGCGAGACGCGATCTTCACCTTCGCGCTCTATGTGCCCAAGGAACTGGTGCGCAAGGGCATCGAGTCCGGTCAGTTCAGCGGACGCTCCGCCTGGCGACAGGAGGTGACGGCGCTCTTCACCGACATCTACGACTTCACCACGCTCAGCGAAAAATATCCGCCGGAAGATGTAGTGGCGATGCTGTCGGAGTATTTCGACATCTTCAGCGAGACCGTCGGAGAACACGACGGAACGATCATCCAGTTCCTCGGCGATTCGGTGTTCGCGATGTGGAACGCACCGGCGGCGGACGAAAAGCACGCAGAACATGCCTGTCGGTGCGCGCTGGCGGTCGAGGAACGCTTGCGTGTCTTCAACGAGGCGCAGCGTCAAAAGGGTCTTCCGGAGTTCCGCACCCGTTTCGGCATTCATACCGGCACCGCCGTCGTCGGCAATGTCGGCGCGAAGGAGCGACTGCAATATACGGCGATGGGCGATACGGTGAACGTCGCCTCCCGCCTGGAAGGCATGAACAAGAACTACGACACCACGATCATGGCGAGCGGCGCCGTCGTCGCCCATGCCGGCACCGCTATCCGCTTCCGGCCCCTCGGCTCGGCGCAGGCGAAGGGCCGCGCCTCTGCGTTGGAGATCTATGAGGTGCTGGGCGCAGAGCCGGCAGCCGCAGACATGCCGGCAACCAAGCCGGAAGGCACGCAAGGCGGGGAAAGCGTATAGGCGGCCTCAGTGACCAACACTGCGGCGCGATCGGGTGACCCAGCGGATACCGGCGACGACAGCAAAGGCGAGTAGCGGCCAGACGGCCCAGAACACTCCATGCCACGTCAGCACGTTGATCGTCAGGAGCACCAGCCCGGAAAGGGCCAGCACACCGATGCCGCGATCCACCCACGGGTTTGCCTTGAGCCACGCAAGGCCCGACAAAATGCCGAGCCCGAGCAATGGCCAAACGGACCAGAGCACCCCGTTCCAGGTGAGGAGGTTCAGCACGACCAGTCCTGCGGCGATGACGGCGAGCACGGGAAGAGATCCTCGCTTCGCCGCGGCGACCGCCCCGCCGCCCCCCTTTGCCTCAGCCCCTGATCGGCCGCCATTCCCGCTCGCTTGACCAGCGGAACGTCCGAAGCCTTGGATGCCGATTGCCGGGCGGGGATCGGCCGTGCCGATGCGCACGGCGTAGCTCGGAACACCACCATCGATGTTCTTCACCTCCAGCGGCCCCAGAAAATCGAACCCGACGGCGACCTTGTTGCGCACCTGGTCATAGACCGTATTCGAAATGACGATGCCACCGGCGGGTGCTGAAGCCTGCAGGCGCGCCGCGACATTGACGCCATCACCATAGAGGTCGTCGCCCTCGGCGATCACGTCGCCGAGATTGATGCCTATGCGAAACAGCATCTGCTCGTCCGAGGGGCATTTCTCGTTGCGACCGGCCAACTCGTTCTGCACGTCGATCGCCGCGCGCACGGCTTCGACGACGCTCGGAAACTCCGCGATGAGGCCATCGCCCCAGGTGTTGACGACACGGCCCTCATGCGCCTCGATGAGCCGTCCCATGGCATCGCGATAGCGCTTCAACGTGGCGAGCGTGCCCTCCTCGTCGGCACGCATCAGCCGGGTGTAGTCCTGAACATCCGCGGATAGGATAGTCGTCAGCTTGCGACGCGTCTCAGACATCGCCTCGTCCTCGCTCAGTTCCGCCGCCCCGGCGGACGATTGCATGGTGCCGCGTTCGTGCGGTCTGCACGCCACTTCGTTGCGAATAGAATATCAATGCTGCCGGTCAAAGCTTCAAGGCGCGTCGCGCGAAAATAACGGCGACGCGCAACCATATCGACGGAAAGAGCGCGCCGCGCGACAGGAAATCGCCTCGATTTGCGGGCAAACGCCAGAAACGAAAAAACCCCGGCTAACCGGGGTTTTTCAAAACCAAATCAAAGACTTGGTTGGGAATTTGGTGCCCAGAAGAGGACTCGAACCTCCACACCCTTGCGAGTACCAGCACCTGAAGCTGGCGCGTCTACCAATTCCGCCATCTGGGCGACGGGCTGGGGTGTAAAAGGCCCGAGCTGAAGTGTCAACAGGGTTTTTGAAGTTTTCGTGTCGGATTGCAAAAAACTCAGTTCGAAGCGGATTCTGCCCACCGGCGGATTGTGGATAGCCCCCTTGAGAGCAGCGCTTCGGCAGCCTCAGACGACTCCGCCTCGACGTAGCACCGCATCTCCGGCGCATTGCCCGAGGGTCGGAAATGGATGATCCGACCATCATCCAGCGTCACTCTCAGCCCATCGATGTCGCTCACCGCAGCGACGCCGCCGATCGGCGCCAGGAATTCCGCAAGATTTGCCTCGTCTCCGCGCAGATAGGCCATCAGCCGGGCGCTTGTTTCCACCGGGAAATTTTCGAGCCTATCGCTGAGCGCCACAGGCAACCGGTAGGAAGCGGCGAGCGCGGAAAGCGAAAGCTTGGCCTCAGCCGCCGCGGCCAGTGCCGCGACAATCGGCAGAAAGCTATCCCGGGTGGGTAGCGCTTCCAGCGTTGCGCCATTGATCTCAAAGGGGCTCGCGGTCAGCGTACCGCCATTGGCCTCGAAGCCGGCGACCTTCTGCGTACCCTCTTTCAGCGCCTGCTGCATGCCGGCGATCACGAAGGGCGAGCCGACGCGGGTGCGCAGGACGGAAAGCCCTTCCCTGCCCTCAAGGCCGGAATTCGACGTGACCGGAGTGACCGCAAGTCTGGCGCCGAGGAAACCGCAAGCCATCAGGCCCAGCAGGTCACCACGCAGGGGCAGCCCATTTTCGTCGGCGACGAGGGGCCGGTCGCCGTCCCCATCCGCCGACACGATCGCATCGAGGCGATGTTCGCGCGCCCAATCCTGAAGCCGCTCGATCGTCTCCGCCGAAACCGCCTCGGTATCAACAGGAATGAAGTGTTCCGAGCGCCCAAGGGCCACGACATCGGCACCAGAGTGGGTCAGCAGGTCGGCGATCAGGTCGCGGGCGACGGTGCTATGCTGGTAGACACCGACCTTGAGCCCGGACAGCGCCCCGGCCGCCAGCAATTGCCGGTTCCGTTCCATGAAGAGGGCGGCGGCCCTGGCCGCGTGGTCCTCACCGGTTCCGGCATCGGCGACCGGTGCGATCTGGTTTGCAATGCCGTCGGCGATGCGGCTGATCGCCACCTCGTCCGCCTTGTCGATCTCGCCATCCGGGCGATAAAACTTGATGCCGTTGCGATCGGCCGGAATATGGGAGCCGGTGATCATCAAGCCCGCTGCCCCGTTGGCGAGGCCGTAGAGCGCCAGTGCGGGCGTCGGCACCGTGCCGCAGTCAAAAACGCGCAGCCCCTCGCGCGACAGCGCCGCGGCGCAAACGGCCGCGATCTCCGGGCTCGAATCGCGAAAATCGCGGGCGATGAGGATGGGATCGCCAGGCTTGCTGTGCCCGGACTCCACAAGATGCCGGGCGAAGGCCGTCGCATAGCGGGCGGAGGGTTCGCCCTTCAGTTCCTCGGAGAGGCCGCGCAAACCACTGGTGCCAAACTTCAATTGCATCGTGTACCTCGCTGACGACGGGAAGGGACCGGACAAGAACCACAGTGACACGACCGACGGATAGGCGCATCGTACTGAAGAGAGCAACGGGCGGAAATCCAGTGGTTCCCGCAACCACACACAGCGTCCGGCGCCATGAATAAACCAAGAAAAACAAACGTAATACAGGCAGGGACACAAACGGAAGGCATGGCCTTCTGAAAGTGAGGATAAAATGACGGGATTTCGCAATTTCGTTATCGGCTGCAGCTTGGCCGCCACCTCCCTGATCACCCCCATCGGACCTGTCGAGGCAATGCCGATCCAGGCGCCCGATCTCCAGATCAAGGCACAGGGCGACGTCCAGAATGTGCAGTATTACCACCGGCGCTACGGCGGATATGGCGGGTACGGCTGGCGTCGCGGATGGGGTCCAGGATGGGGAGGAGGGCCTTACTACCGGCGAGGATGGGGTGGCCCATATTATGGTGGTTCGGGCCTGAGCTTCTACTTCGGCTCCGGCGGCTATTATGGCGGCGGCTACGGCAGCTACTATGGCGGTGGATACTATCCCCGTTACTATGGCGGCTACTATCCGCGTCGCTACTACGGTAACCGCTATTACGGTAATAGCTACTACGGTAATAACTACTATTATCGGGACCAGTATGTTCGCGGCGGCTCACATGTGAGCTGGTGCATGTCGCGCTACCGCTCCTACAATCCGGCGACCAACCGGTTCCTAAGCTACGGTGGTGCCTACAGGGTCTGCTACTCGCCTTACCGATAGGCGAGACTGACGCGCCGCCGCGCAAAGGCGATGCTGCCTCACGCATTTCTCCGTGCGCAATCGCGGAGCAGATGGCTTCGTCTGCCCGATCGGTCCCGATTTGTGGGAAACGTCGGTTAAGCCGGCATTAACCGCGACGACCTACCTTTTCGGAAAGCTCCACGATGCTGTCCGGGGATCATACATGCTGCTTCCGACCCAGCAATCGACCGCCACCGCAACGACCAGCCTGGTCGGCTCGATCCTCAAGGACATCGAAAAGCGGCAGGCGGAAGAAGAAGAAAAGGCCAAGGGCACCAAGGACGACAAGGTCCTGAAGGCGCAGGTCCAGTCCGACGATGCCCGTAGGGCGGCCAACGACAAGATCAACGCGCACTTCTTCGATCGCACCCAGAACGACCCCAACAGCAATCGCGCGGCTCTCGTTCGCCAAGTCGGAGCGTTCTTCGACCTCGACCGCGAGACGTTCACATCCGACGCCGCCTTCGCCAGAGCGCTCGAGAACCAGATCAAGGATCTGGATCCGAGCGATATCGCCAAGGTCGAGGAGCAGCTTGGGCTGGATAGACTCGGCCTCTCCCTCACCGAACTGGCTGAGGCACTCAAGAATCCGGGCGGGCGGGAAAACGAGACACTGAAGGCAGCGCTTGGAGAGACGAGCGGCAAGAGTTCTCAAAGCCAGGCACAGGCTGCCAAGGCGGTGGATCGGCTGAAGAGCACAGCGGAATCCGGTTGGCTCGAGGAAGCCCAAGTCGACAGCTTGCGCAGCGATCCCACGCGCAGAACCGACAAGCAGTCGCTGGTCGAACAAAACGAGCAGCTTCGTGCGCTCCAACTCAAGGACGAGATGGAAAATGTCGCCGAGCGCCGCGAAGCCGAGCTGCAAAACCTGGTCCGTTTCGACGAGAACGGCCTGTACAGCCTGACGGCGCAAAGCTTCTGATCATTTCCTCCGCACGATACCGAGCCTTGCCATGACCTCCTTGGGAATGCAGTAGCGGCGAACGGCATCGCGACTGTCACGCAGCCCGCAGATCTCGCGCTGGATGAAAAACGCCCAGACGGCATCGGCTGCTTCATCGAGAAGCCGCTCGCGCAAATCCGGGGCCGCCTCCGCCTTCAGTTCCGACAGTGCGGCAAGCGCCTTTTCCACCTTCAGCCCATGCCGGCCGAGCGCATCGGCCCGCTCGGACATGAGTTCATATTCGAGCACGTTGAAGGCGCCGGTGGTCGAGAAGGTCGGGCTCAGGGCTTTTGGGGGACGAACGCTCATCCGAAACTCCTCAGAAGTCCTGAAGATGGCGCTGTCGAAGCCCGCAGGCAAGGGCGGGCGGCTGCCGCAGCGATCGAAACTTGGTTAAGATTTCATAAACCTCTTTCACCTAGCCTCAGTGATCATGCCGATTCCCTTATCCGCGACCTGGTCGCGGCTGTCCGGCCATTGGACCCCTGCATGTTTCTTTAAAAAACATGCAGCAACTCAAAGTGCTACAGCGACCTTTGCGCGTCTCATAGACCCGCGGCGCTGTAGACGCGCATGAGGCGCCAACCCGTAAGTGACAAAGAAAACAGTTCGCACGCGAGCCGGAAATCGGTCCGTGTCCAAGCGTGCACTCGCGTTTCGTCGGTCAACGACGATTGGTCAACCTGAGGTCAAGCGAGATGGAGACCAGAATGCTGATACCCATCCAGACGGCCCGAGCCGCGGCCGCTACCGCAGAAGACACGAACACCAAAGCGCAGCAGCCGGCAGCGCTGTTGCCCGCCGGCCAACGCGGCGAAGCCATTCAAAAGATCCTGGACGCCCTGACCCGACACCTCTCGGGCCGGGAAATCCTCTCCAAGGACGCTTTGGTGCGGCTGATGGAGGATCTGGCGCGCATCCTGAAGTTCCCACCCCTGCCTCAGGAAGGCGGGCGCGATTTCGTTCGGCGCCTGGTGGCCTTCCTCGAAACGATGCCTGCATCCGATCGGCTGTTGCTCGAGCGCCAGCTCGGCGGGCGCAGCCTCGCCGTCCGGGTCGGCCTGCTTGCCGAACTGCCCGCGATCCGCAATGGCACGAGTGCCCCGAGCAGCACCGTCACTCCGATGCCCACTCAAGCGCGCGACGTCATCCTGCGTAACCCCTCTCTCCAGCCGGCAATGCCTTTCAACCCGGTTGCTGCGCGTACCCCGGTTGCCGGCGAAGTCGCGCTGCTGCAGGCGGTGCTGCGCAAGACCTTTGGGGTCGGCAACGACACCGACGCGCTCGAACCGCGGGGTGATGACCTGGACCAGGCCGGAACGACAGAGGCGCCCTCAAAAGCCCGAAACGCCGCACCGGAGCGAAGCGAAACGCGTGCGAGCACAGGCAAGCCCACGCCACAGGAAAGCACGCCGGTCGAAACCGCCGCCGCCCTGCTGGCAGGCGAAGGCGAAGTCGAGGAAGCGCCGCAAACGGCCCTCGGGCCTGAGCCTGAGGAAACCGGGCCGCCGCCCGATGGCGGGCATGCCGAAACCGAGGTCCCGGCCAGCGAGAGCACGGCGGCGCCGGCCGAAGCCGACGCGACTGCCGAAACCGCTGAGGACGCCGACCCCGATGGCACCTATGGCCCAATGCCTGATGCGGAGGAGAAGGACGCCAAGACAGCAACGGCGACCGGCCGCGGCAATCCTGAGGCCCGGCCGGTGCGGGTGCTCTTCGAGGCGATCAAGACGCTCATTCGCGACAGCGTAACCCTGCCCGGAAGCGCGGCCGGCGCCGAGACCAAGCCGGCGGCTGAGCACGCCAATGGTACCGACGCGCCGGCGCCGGTCCCGTCAAAAGAAACCGTCACACTGGTGCGCGCAAACGACGCCGCGGCGCGCCAGCGCGAGGCCCCGGACGGCGGCAACGCCCTGCCGTCCTTGCTCGACGACCGGGCCGAGGACACGAAGGCTGCCCAGCGCCTGCCTGTGGACATGCGGCCGCAGCGCGCAACCGATGAACAGACGATGCAGCAGGTCATCGCCAGGCTGGTCGAAAACGGCCTGCCGCGCGAAGCCATTCCCTTTGCCATGATCCCCTACCCGCCGGCCGCCAACGACACGGCGGAGACCGAAAATCTCAGCCACGAAATGCCTGGCGGATCGGAAGATGAAGCATCGGACGAAGAGCAGGGCGCAGAAGAAGGCGACGGCCACGATCAAGGGGATGGAGCAGAGCCAACGGACGAAGCCATGCTCGAGGGCGAGACGCCGGAAGCACCCGACGCCTATGATCTTTATCGCAGGCTCGGCGGCCTCGGCTGAGGGCGCGACCCGAGCAAGAATTCGGCCAAAGAAAAACCCGCGGAGATCGCTCTCCGCGGGTTTTTCAGTTCAGGTGTCAGGCAACGATTACTCGTTGTTCTGGCGGTTCTTCAGAGCCGCACCAAGGATGTCGCCGAGCGAAGCGCCCGAGTCGGACGAACCGAACTGAGCAACGGCTTCCTTCTCTTCAGCGATTTCCAGAGCCTTGATCGACAGCTGGATCTTGCGGTCCTTCTTGGAGAAGTTGGTGACGCGGGCGTCGACAACCTGACCAACCGAGAAACGCTCCGGACGCTGTTCGTCGCGGTCGCGCGCGAGGTCAGCGCGGCGGATGAACGAGGTGATGTCTTCGTGGTTGACGAGCTTCACTTCGATGCCACCATCGTTGATCGCGATGATTTCGGCCGAAACAACGGCGTTCTTGCGCAGTTCGCCGGAAGCAGCGGCGTCGCCGACTGCATCCTTGCCGAGCTGCTTGATGCCGAGCGAGATGCGCTCCTTGTCGACGTCGACGTCGAGAACAACGGCGCGAACAACGTCGCCCTTGTTGAACTCTTCGATGACCTGCTCGCCCGGACGGTTCCAGTCGAGGTCGGAAAGGTGCACCATGCCGTCAACATCGCCGTCGAGGCCGATGAACAGGCCGAATTCGGTCTTGTTCTTGACTTCGCCTTCGACTTCGGTGCCAGCCGGATGGCTATGCGCGAATGCCTGCCACGGGTTCTCGAGCGTCTGCTTGAGGCCGAGCGAGATGCGACGCTTGGTCGGATCGACTTCGAGAACGACAACGTCGACTTCCTGGCTCGTGGACAGGATCTTGCCGGGGTGTACGTTCTTCTTGGTCCAGGACATTTCGGAGATGTGGATCAGGCCTTCGATGCCCGGCTCCAGCTCGACGAACGCACCGTAGTCGGTGATGTTCGTGACGGTACCGGAGATCTTCTTGCCGACCGGGTACTTCGCACCGATGCCATCCCACGGATCCGACTCGAGCTGCTTCATGCCGAGCGAGATGCGGTGGGTTTCCTGGTTGATGCGGATGATCTGAACCTTGACCTGCTGGCCAATGTTCAGGATCTCCGACGGATGGTTCACGCGACGCCATGCCATGTCGGTGACATGGAGCAGACCGTCGATGCCGCCGAGGTCGACGAACGCACCGTAGTCGGTGATGTTCTTGACGACGCCTTCGACAACCTGGCCTTCTTCAAGGTTCTGAACGATTTCAGAACGCTGTTCGGCGCGGGACTCTTCCAGAACCGTACGACGCGATACGACGATGTTGCCACGGCGCTTGTCCATCTTGAGGATTTCGAAGGGCTGCGGGTTGTGCATCAGCGGGGTGACGTCGCGGATCGGACGGATGTCGACCTGCGAGCGCGGAAGGAAGGCAACGGCGCCGTCGAGATCGACGGTGAAGCCACCCTTGACCTGATTGAAGATGATGCCTTCGACGCGTTCGCCGGCTTCGAACTTCACTTCCAGGCGCATCCAGCTTTCTTCGCGGCGAGCCTTCTCGCGCGACAGAACAGCTTCGCCGAGCGCGTTTTCGATGCGCTCAACGTAGACTTCGACTTCGTCGCCGACCTTGAGCGAGCCGTCCTTGGCCTTCGCGCCGAATTCCTTCAGAGCGATGCGGCCTTCGACCTTCAGACCGACGTCGACAACGGCGACGTCCTTTTCGATGGCCGTAACGATGCCCTTGGCAACATAGCCTTCGGCGAGATCGGTCTTCGCGAAGGATTCTTCGAGAAGAGCGGCGAAATCGTCACGGGTAGGATTGGTAGCAGACATGGAATCTCCTGCATGCATCTCATTCGAGACGCACATGCGCCGGGGGCTGGTGTTGAACAGGCCTGAACCCAGTCCGCCCCATCGAAGGGGCAATCCGGCGCGTGGACGGAATTTCAGGCTATGCAAGAAGAGCGTTTCAAACGAGGGTTGTGAAAGGGCTCTTCTTCAGATCTTCTTGATCAGGGCCGCATCGATCAAAGTCTTCGCGGCCTGAAACGCCGCCTCTATACTCATTTCAGACGTATCAAGCAAGTGCGCGTCTTCGGCCGGCCGCAAAGGACTGTCGGCGCGGCCCATATCGCGCTCGTCGCGCTTCTTCACATCCTCGAATATCGCCGCATAGTCGGCCGGCTGACCGCTGCCGATGATCTCGTCGTAACGGCGTCTCGCCCGTACTTCCGGCGACGCAGTGACATAGAGTTTTACCGGCGCACCCGGGCAGACAACCGTGCCGATGTCGCGTCCGTCGAGCACCGTTCCGGGCTCGCGCAGCGAAAAGGCGCGCTGCGCCTCGACCAGTGCCCGGCGCACCGCCGGCATGACGGCGATCTTCGATGCCGCCTCGCCGATCGCGTGGGCGGAAAGCACCGACCGATCAAGCCCGGCGAGCTCGACCTCGCGCGCCATCTTCTCGGCGACCGCCTCGTCATCGAGCGGCAGCCCGCTATCCAGCAGCGCCTTGGCGGTGGCACGATAGGTCAGCCCCGTATCGAGATGATGAAAGCCGTATTCCTCGGCGATCCGGCGCGAGAGCGTGCCCTTGCCGGCCGCTGCCGGCCCGTCGATGGCGATGGTGATCATAAGTTTCCTGCAATCGATGTTGTTACTGGCCTGTAACTGAAAGCGATGCTGGCTTCCATGCTTGAACAGCGACTATCTTAATCCACACAATCAAAGAAGCATCCTCCGCCGACGAACCTGAGCGGATATCGGCCGGTTCGCCCGTCGGCTTCACGCGATCCTCGCCCCGAGCCCCGCCATCAGATCAATGTACCCCGGAAAGCTCGTCGCAATCATCGTCGAGTCATCCACCTTGACGGGGTGCTCCGCGGCAAGACCCAGGACAAGGAAGCTCATGGCGATACGGTGGTCGAGATGGGTCTTCACCACTCCGCCTGAGGCATTTCCGAGGCCCTTGCCGCCGCGGCGACCGCGCACGACGAGCGAGGATCTGCCCTCCTCGCAGTCGACACCGTTGAGCTTCAGGCCCGCGGCGATGGCGGCGAGGCGATCGGACTCCTTCACGCGCAGCTCATCGAGACCATGCATGATGGTCGCGCCTTCGGCAAAGGCGGCGGCGATGGCGAGAATGGGATACTCATCGATCATCGAGGCGGCACGCTCTTCGGGGACCGTAACGCCTTTCAGTTCGGAATGGCGTACCCTCAGATCCGCCACGTCTTCTCCGCCGACCTGCCCGATGTCGATCACCTCGATGTCGCCGCCCATCTCCTGCAAGGTCAGGATCAGCCCCGTACGGGTCGGGTTCATCAGCACGTTCCGGATGGTGATGTCAGAACCCGGAACGACGAGCGCCGCGACCAGCGGGAAAGCCGTCGAGGACGGATCGCCGGGCACATCGATCTCCTGGGCGACGAGCCTGCCGCGGCCTTCGAGCCGGATGGTGCGGACACCGGTGGCATCGGTTTCCACCGAGAGTTCGGCGCCGAATCCGCGCAGCATGCGCTCCGTGTGGTCACGGGTGATCGCCGGTTCGATGACGGTGGTGATACCGGGCGCATTGAGACCGGCGAAGAGCACCGCCGATTTCACCTGGGCGGACGCGACCGGCACGCGGTAGGTGACCGGCGTCGGCGTCTTCGGTCCGCGAAGGGTCACCGGCAGCCGGTCACCCGTAGCAGCCTCTACCTGCACGCCCATCTCACGCAAGGGATCAAGCACGCGCGCCATCGGCCGCCGGCTGAGCGAGGCATCACCGATGAAGGTCGTTTCGAAATCATAGACGCCGACGAGACCCATGATGAGGCGGCAACCGGTGCCGGCGTTGCCGAAATCGAGCGGCGCTTCCGGCGCAAGCAACGCACCATTGCCGACGCCGTTGACGATCCAGGTGTCGCCCTCCTTGCGGATCCTGGCACCTATCGCCTGCATGGCCCGGCCGGTGGCGATCACATCCGCGCCTTGGAGCAGGCCGGTGATACGCGTTTCGCCGGCGGCAAGCCCGCCCAGCATCAGCGACCGATGCGAGATCGACTTGTCGCCGGGAATTCGGACCGTCCCCTTAAGGCCGTCTGATTTGCGGGCGGTGGCAGGGCTTTGGCCCAATCCTTGCGACATGCGGAATCCTCGAAACATGCAAGACAGTGTCGCGCGCTCAAGACGCGCCAAAGTCGCGGCGGCAGCTGAATGACTGACTGTTTTTATCCTTAGACCGGATAGGATTGAAGAAGACAATGCAACTCGTAAGGCGTCTTGCAGGCCGGCCTGCTATCGGCAGCACTCCTGCCACAACCCCTGCTGCATGCTTCCTTGAATCGCGGCGCGCGGCCATGCTTGCGCGCGCCGGAACGCCCGTGACACAGGGCCTTGCAAGTTTTGCCTTTGACAGATGCGGTCAAGATGATTATGGGGACCGGCTAATCATCATAGGCTTGATACCCTTTCCACCCGCCGGTTTTCGGCAAGAGCCGGCTCGGCCGGCCATTCAAGAGGCTTTGACAGTGGCAAAACCGGAACTTGGAACAAAGCGCATCGACCCGGAAACCGGGCGCAAATTCTACGATCTGAACCGTGATCCGATCGTTTCGCCTTACACCGGCAAGTCCTATCCGCTGAACTTCTTCGAAGAAACCTCGGTCGCCAAGGTGCTCGAGAAGGAAGAAGAAGAAGACGTCACGGAAGTCGATGCAGAGAACACCGAAGTCGAACTCGTTTCGCTCGAGGATGCCGATGATGAGGCAGCGGGCGGCGACGACCTGCCGGATCTCGGCGACGACGATGTCGAGATCGACGGTGACGACGACGACACCTTCCTCGAAGCCGACGAAGACGAAGACGACGACGACATGAGCGGCCTCATCGGCGTCTCCGACGACGAAGAAGACGTCTAAGCGCTTCAAATGACATGGGAATGCTCCCGTCCTCGGCCTATAGGGCCCGGACGGGAGAAAATCGGCCCGGACTGGAAATAAATCCACAGGCCACGCATTTTTCGGCTTGCCATCCTCAAAAAGGGGAAGTAATAAGCCGCCACTCGCCGGACACAACAGCCCGACGAATTTCCCGGACCGGCCTAGCCGGAACCCGATATGGGGCTATAGCTCAGCTGGGAGAGCGCTTGCATGGCATGCAAGAGGTCAGCGGTTCGATCCCGCTTAGCTCCACCAAACTTCTTCTTCGATTGATGACCGATGGACCTTCAAGGTCCGTCACTGCTTTCCAATTCGTCCAGCGAATCCAGGATCATCGTCAGTAGCCGGATGATGTCGGCCGACTCGAGCAGGGCGTTGCGGATTTCGCGCTCCGAGCGAGTGGGCACGGAAGCGGCGATGTTCAGCAGGACATTGGTGACATCGGGTGCATCGGTGTTGGGTTCCATGCCGGTCTGTTCGCGCATGCAGCGGATCAGCGCCACTGCGCCTTCGAGCAGCCGTTGTGCCTGCACCGGGGTGAGTTCATGGACCTCATTGGCGGCACGAAACAGCTGGGATCTGAAGCCCGATATCGTGGTCATCTCCCAGATGATACTCCTTTCGGCTTCAAATGAAAGTGGTGCCCGGACCCACCCGTGCAACGTTCGGATGAACAGGCTACGCGAGCGACCTTGCGCGAAGGCGAACAAGGCGACCAAGCTGCACAGTCAACGCATCGGTGCAGCCGGCCCCTCCAGCGCGCGTTTATAATTTGTTAAGCATCGGAACGCAGAAGCTGATGCCATGTTCCTGATCTCGAAAATCTTCTGGCTGGCCGCACAGCCGCTGTCGTTCTCGTTCTTCGCCGCCTTTGCCGGGCTGCTGGCGACGGCGGCGGGCCTGCGCCGCATCGGCGGCTTCCTTGGCGGGCTTGGCGCGCTGGTGCTCTTCATCAGCCTGTTCACCACCGCGGGGCCCTACGCGCTCCAGACGCTCGAAGATCGTTTCACACGCCCCTCGCCATCACCTGCAACGCTCTCCTGCATCATCGTGCTCGGCGGCGCCTTCGAGAACGAGGTGATGGCAGGCCGCGGCGGCATGGAATTCAACCAGGCGGCGGACCGTTTCATCGAGACGGTGGCGCTCGCAAAACGCTACCCCGAGGCGCGTATTCTGGTTTCCGGCGGTGACGGCTCCTTCAGCGGCGCCTATGCCGGCGACGCCGAGGCTTCGCAGGGCTTCCTCGCCGCGTTCGGCGTCGGCGGCGAACGGCTGATTCGCGAAGAACAGTCGCGCACGACGTTCGAGAACGCCCGCAACACCAAGGATCTGCTGGCTGCGAATGGGCTCTCGAATTGCGCACTCGTCACCTCCGCCTTCCATATGCCCCGTTCGGTCGGGCTCTTCCGCGCGCTCGACATCCCGGTCATTCCCTGGCCGACGGATTACCGCACCAGCGGCAAGCTTGGCCTTAGCTTCGACTTCACCCAGCCGTCGCTCAACGCACAATTGACGACGACGGCGGTGCGCGAATGGATCGGCCTCCTCGCCTATCACCTTGCCGGCCGGACACCCTCGATCCTGCCGGCGCCCTGAGAGTTGACGGCGGGGCCCGAGATAGCCCAGCTTCAAAGCGAACCGCCGAATCTTGCCCGGAGCACCCATGCCGATCCTCGAAATTCTCGACTACGCCGGTGTGGCCGTCTTCGCAGCGACCGGAGCGCTGTCGGCGTCACGCAAGCAGCTCGACATCATCGGCTATCTCTTCCTCGCCTCGGTGACCGGGATCGGCGGCGGCACGATGCGCGATGTCGTTTTGGGCGCGACACCGGTCTTCTGGGTCACCAACCCGACCTATCTTCTGGTCTGCGCCACCGTGGCGGTCATCCTCTTCTTCACCGCCCATCTCTTCGGCTCGCGCTACCGGGTGCTCGTCTGGCTCGATGCGATCGGCCTTTCAGCCTATTGCGTCATGGGCGCTGCGAAGGGGTATGCTGCCACCGGCTCGGCGACGGTGGCACTTGTCACCGGCATGCTGACCGCCACCTTCGGCGGGGTCTTACGCGATATGCTCGCCGGCGAGCCTTCCGTGCTTCTGAGGCCGGAAATCTATGTTACGGCGGCGCTCGTCGGCGCCGGCGCCTTCGTGCTTGCAACGGTCGCGGGCCTGCCGCTTGTGGCAACGTCGACACTGGGTGTTCTCTCCGCCTTTGCCGTGCGCGGCGGCGCGCTCAAGTTTGGCTGGACCCTGCCGACGGGCAAGGCGTTGCCGGGTCGCGATCCCGACGACGTGATGTGAAGGCTCACACGCCGACAGACGCAAGATCTGCAATCAATTTATCTTGATGATCGACCTCGGTCGGATCAGCGGCCGTTCTTGCGGCGCAGGCGGATCACCACGTCGACATGCGCAATCTCCATGCCCTCGGGCGGTTCCGGGAGATTGTCGATCTGGATGTTGCTGACGGGGATATCGAGTACCTCGTTCTGGCCCTCGACGAAGAAATGATGGTGATCCGACACGTTGGTGTCGAAATAGGTCTTGGCGCTTTCCACCGCCAGGACACGGATCATGCCGGCCTCGGTGAACTGGTGCAGCGTATTGTAGACGGTTGCGAGCGAAACAGGCACCCCGGCCATGACAGCCTCCTCGTGCAGTTCCTCGACGGTCAGGTGACGGTCACCCTTGGCAAAGATCAGATCGGCGAGGGCAACGCGCTGACGGGTCGGACGCAGGCCTGAGTGACGCAGCCTTTCTTCCGAACTCACTTCTGTTGCTTTCGTCATCAAGGGTCGTTCCATGTATCCCGGCGAAATTCACAATACTTCCGTTGCGATATAACTTTTGCGCCCCGCGCTTTCAATAGATTCTCGGTCAAACATGCGTTGCAAAGCCCGAAAAACCGGTCAAACTCGGGGAAGGCTGGCAATTAACTCTGGTCGCGCCCACATTGATCCTGTAAGCGACGGCGGAACGAAAATGCCATCTGAGGCGGCGGTAACCTGGCCGGAAACGAGAAGGTTCGGGTTCGCCACGCTTCATTTCAAGCCGAACTTGCTCTAAAGCAGATCGGACAACACGTTAAGTCATTCGGGGAAGCATCCATTCATGACCACCAGACAATCCAGCTTCAGCTACGAGGAAATCCTGGCCTGCGGCCGTGGCGAGTTGTTTGGCCCTGGCAACGCGCAGCTGCCGCTGCCGCCGATGCTGATGGTTCATCGCATCACCGAGATTTCCGAAACGGGTGGTGCCTTTGACAAGGGTTATCTGCGCGCCGAATACGACGTGCGCCCCGATGACTGGTATTTTCCCTGCCACTTCCAGGGCAATCCGATCATGCCGGGCTGCCTCGGCCTCGACGGCATGTGGCAATTGACCGGCTTCTACCTGGGCTGGCTCGGCGAGCCTGGCCGCGGCATGGCGCTTTCCACCGGCGAAGTGAAGTTCAAGGGCATGGTTCGTCCCCACACCAAGCTTCTCGAATACGGCATCGACTTCAAGCGCGTCATGCGCGGCCGGCTCGTGCTTGGCACCGCCGACGGCTGGCTGAAGGCCGATGGAGAGACTATCTATCAGGCAACCGACCTGCGCGTCGGTCTGTCCAAGGATAAGGCCGAGTAGTCCAGGCCTGCCTGCACCGAACGAAATAAAGAAAAGGTCAGTATCATGAGACGGGTTGTTGTCACGGGCCTCGGCATCGTTTCCTCGATCGGAAACAACGCGGACGAAGTCACGGCGTCGCTGCGCGATGCAAAGTCGGGCATCACGTTTTCTCCCGATTTCGCGGAGAACGGCTTCAAGTGCCAGGTCTGGGGCGCCCCGTCGCTCGATCCGACCGAGCTCGTCGACCGTCGCGCCATGCGCTTCCTGTCGCAGGGCGGCGCCTGGAACCACGTGGCGATGAAACAGGCAATCGCCGACTCCGGCCTCGAAGAAACCGTCGTTGCCCGCAACGAACGCACCGGCATCATCATGGGCTCGGGCGGTCCGTCCACCCGCACGATCGTCGAAGCGGCCGACATCACCCGCAAGAATGTGAGCCCGAAGCGCATCGGCCCGTTCGCCGTTCCGAAGGCGATGTCGTCCACGGCATCCGCAACGCTCGCCACCTGGTTCCAGATCCACGGCGTCAACTACTCGATCTCCTCGGCCTGCTCGACCTCGGCGCACTGCATCGGCAACGCCGCTGAGATGATCCAGTGGGGCAAGCAGGACGTGATGTTTGCCGGCGGCCATGAAGATCTTGACTGGACGATGTCCAACCTCTTCGACGCCATGGGCGCCATGTCCTCGAAATACAACGAGACGCCGGCGACCGCGTCCCGTGCCTATGACGTCAACCGCGACGGTTTCGTCATTGCCGGCGGTGCCGGCGTTCTCGTTCTCGAAGAACTGGAACACGCCAAGGCCCGCGGTGCGAAGATCTACGCCGAAATCGTCGGCTACGGCGCGACCTCCGACGGCTACGACATGGTGGCTCCCTCGGGCGAAGGCGCAATCCGCTGCATGCGCCAGGCGCTTTCGACGGTGAAGGGCGATGTCGACTACATCAACACGCACGGCACCTCGACGCCGGTTGGCGACAGCAAGGAAATCGGCGCGATCCGCGAAGTGTTCGGCAGCAAGATGCCGCACATCCAGTCGACCAAGTCGCTGACCGGCCACTCGCTGGGTGCTGCCGGCGTGCAGGAATCGATCTACGGCCTCCTGATGATGCAGGCCGGCTTCATCGGCGAAAGCGCGCATATCACCGAACTCGACCCCGAATTCGACGGCGTTCCGATCGTTCGCAAACGCATCGACAATGCCAAGATCGATACGGTTCTGTCGAACTCCTTCGGCTTCGGCGGCACCAATGCGACGCTCGTCTTCCAGCGCTACAACGGATAACACCATGACGGGACTGATGACCGGAAAGCGTGGCCTCATCATGGGTGTGGCCAACAGCCATTCCATTGCCTGGGGCATTTCCAAGGCGCTTGCGGCGCAAGGGGCGGAACTCGCCTTCACCTACCAGGGCGAGGCGCTGGGCAAGCGTGTCAAGCCGCTCGCCGCCGAGCTCGGCTCGGACTTCCTGCTGCCTTGCGATGTCGAAGACATTGCGTCCGTCGATGCCGTGATCGATGCGATCAAGGAACGCTGGGGCAATCTCGACTTCATCGTGCATGCCATCGGCTTTTCGGACAAGAACGAGCTGAAGGGCCTCTATGCCGACACCTCGCGCGACAATTTCAGCCGCACGATGGTGATCTCCTGCTTCTCCTTCACCGAAATCGCCAAGCGTGCTGCCGAGCTGATGAATGATGGCGGCTCGATGCTGACGCTGACCTATGGCGGCTCGATGCGCGTCATGCCGAACTACAACGTCATGGGCGTTGCCAAGGCGGCGCTCGAGGCTTCCGTGCGTTACCTCGCGGCCGACTACGGCGTGCGCGGCATTCGCGTCAACGCGATCTCCGCCGGCCCGATCCGCACCCTTGCCGGCGCCGGTATTTCCGACGCCCGGGCGATGCTCTCCTGGCAGCAGAAGAATTCGCCGCTGCGTCGTACTGTCACCATCGACGACGTCGGCAATTCCGCGCTCTACCTGCTCTCGGACCTGTCGCGCGGCGTCACCGGCGAAATCCACTACGTCGATTCCGGCTACAACATCACCTCGATGCCGGCGCTCGACACGTTGCGGACGGCCGACGTCGAGTAACACCCTCAACCGACCGGAAAACGGAACAAAGCCCGCGGATCGGCCTCGATCCGCGGGCTTTGTCATTCATGAGCCGCTCAGGGAAATAGAAAGAGTGCGAGCACGGCGACGACGATCGCCAGCGCGATGAACCCCGTATGCGTGCGCCGCCCCGGCTCCAGCGGCAGGTGATAGAGGCTCTTCAGGAACGACATGGGTACCTCGGAGGTCGCTCCATGTCCCTCGGCATGCTTTATGTCCTTGGCAACAGCCTCGGCCGCATCCTCGGTCAAAGGCGGCCTGTTCACTCCCCACGTCATGGCACTCATCCTCCGACGAGAAATACCGACGGCGTCATGGTGAGCCCGAACAGGGGCGATGGCAACAGGCAAACTGTCGCTGCCCGTTGGCCGGGGCGCTACTGCATGTCTCCTTAAATCGACCTCGATTTAAGGACGAAGACATGCAGAAAATCAAAGTGCTACAGCGACCTTTGCGCGTCTGATAAGACGCGCGGCGCTGTAGACCCGGAACGAAAAAAGCCGGGCGATTGGCCCGGCTCCTTGCTTAATCCTTGATGGTCTTCAGCGCTTCGCCCAGAGCACCTTGAAGCGGGCGTTGCGGCAGGTTTCGCCGTATTCCTTGGAATTCTCGGCCAGTACCTGCTCGTAGGGCAGGCCGCGGTTGGCGACCAGCATCAGCTTTCCGCCCTGCTTCAGCGCCTTCAGCGCCGTCTTGATGATGGCAATGCCAAGCGCCGGCTCGGCGGCGTGGGCCTCATGGAAGGGCGGATTCATGACGATGAGATCATACTTGTCGCGCGGCTCTTCGCTCGTCAGGTCGAACCAGTGGAAGCGCGCCGGCGTCGACGGCACGTTTGCCATCATGTTGACGCGGGCAGCTTCGAGCGACTCATGGTCGGCTTCGAAGAGATCGACGCCCTTGAGGCCCGGCGAGGCTTCAGCGAGCTTGACGGCGAGATAGCCCCAGCCGGCTCCGAAATCGGCGGCATGGCCGTGGAAGTCGTTCGGCAGACGCGAAGCGAGCAGTTCCGAACCCGCGTCGATGCGGTCGTGTGAGAACATGCCCGGCGAAGCCTCGAACAGGCCATCGACGCGCACCGGCACCTTGGCGAGCTTGTGCACCGCGTCGGTGACGTCTTCGGGACGGGTGAACCAGAAGGCGACGCCGTGATATTTCGGCAGATGATCGCCGTCCCATTCGAACTTGGCGATCCGCTTCTTCAGCGACTGGATGCCGTCTTCCTTGCCGCCGGCAACGACGATCAGGCCGCCCTCGCGGGTGCGCTTCAGCGCCTCGGCGATCCGGTCCTCATTCTCGCCCTTATGCTTGCCACAGAGCACCAGCGTGACGTCGTAGTCCTCGCCGGTGATCTCAGGCGTCACATCGGCGCGCATGGCCTCCAGGGCGCGATAGAGCGGCCGCAGCGGCTGAACGGCGGCGATCGAGGCTTCGAAGCCCTTGGGCAGCCTGTAGCCCGCCTCGGCGCCGAGAAAGAGAACACGCTCGCCTTCGCCCGGCGGGTCGATCACACCGCTATCGAACGGGTAAAACAGGGTCTTCAACGCATCTCGGCTCATCGGTCTATCCGTCATCTTCCTACAAGAAAGGGGCGCGGAGCGTTCCGCCCCGCGCCCCGAATGCATTCGGGTGAAGCTCGCTTATTCGGCGGCTTCGCCGTCGCCCTTCTTCTCAGACTTCTCGGCAGCGACTTCTTTGCCGGTGGCCTGGTCGACAACCTTCATCGACAGGCGAACCTTGCCGCGCTCGTCGAAGCCCATGAGCTTGACCCAGACCTTGTCGCCTTCCTTGACGACGTCGGTCGTCTTGGCAACGCGCTCGGAAGCGAGCTGCGAGATGTGGACGAGGCCATCGCGGGCGCCGAAGAAGTTGACGAAGGCGCCGAAGTCGGCGGTCTTCACAACGGTACCTTCATAGATCTGGCCAACTTCCGGCTCGGCGACGATCGAGTGGATCCACTTGCGGGCCGCTTCGATTTCCTTGCCGGACGAGGAGGCGATCTTCACGGTGCCGTCGTCTTCGATGTTGATCTTCGCGCCGGTCTTCTCGACGATTTCGCGGATGACCTTGCCGCCGGAGCCGATGACTTCACGGATCTTGTCGACCGGGATGTTCATGACTTCGATGCGCGGAGCGAACTCGCCGAGCTGGCCACGGCTTTCGGAAATGGCCTTGGCCATTTCGCCGAGGATGTGGAGACGGCCACCCTTGGCCTGGTTGAGCGCAATGCCCATGATCTCTTCGGTGATGCCCTCGATCTTGATGTCCATCTGGAGCGAGGTGATACCAGCGTCGGTACCGGCGACCTTGAAGTCCATGTCGCCGAGGTGGTCTTCGTCGCCGAGGATGTCGGAGAGAACGGCGAAGCGCTCATCTTCCTTGATCAGGCCCATGGCGATACCGGCAACCGGCTTTGCCAGCGGAACGCCGGCGTCCATGAGAGCGAGCGAGGTGCCGCAAACCGTCGCCATCGACGACGAGCCGTTGGATTCGGTGATCTCGGATACGACACGCAGTGTGTAGGGGAACTGCTCGGCCTCCGGCAGCATCGGGCGAATAGCGCGCCAGGCGAGCTTGCCGTGACCGATTTCGCGACGGCCCGGGGAGCCCATGCGACCGGTTTCGCCGACCGAGAAGGGCGGGAAGTTGTAGTGCAGCATGAAGCGTTCTTTGTACATGCCGGTCAGGCTGTCGACATACTGTTCGTCTTCACCGGTGCCGAGCGTGGCAACGACGATCGCCTGCGTCTCACCGCGGGTGAAGAGCGCCGAACCGTGGGTACGCGGCAGAAGGCCGACTTCCGAGACGATCGGACGAACGGTTTCCAGATCGCGGCCGTCGATACGGCTCTTGGTGTCGAGGATGTTCCAGCGAACGATCTTGGCCTGCAGGTGCTTGAAGACGGCGCCGATGACTTCAGCGGTGTACTTGGGCTCCGCACCTTCCGGGAAGAAGTGTGCCTTTACCTTCGCCTTGACGGCATCGACGGCAGCGTAGCGGGCAGCCTTTTCGGTGATCTTGTAGGCGTCGCGCAGTTCGGCTTCGGCCATGCCGAGCATTTCGGCTTCCAGCGCGGAATGATCTTCCGGTTCGAATTCGCGCGGCTCCTTGGCAGCGACTTCAGCGAGCTTGATGATCGCGTCGATGACCGGCTGGAAGCCCTTCTGACCGAAGACGACGGCGCCGAGCATGACGTCTTCAGCCAGTTCCTTGGCTTCCGATTCGACCATCAGCACCGCTTCCTGGGTGCCGGCGACAACGAGGTCGAGCGTCGATTCGTCCATCTCGTCGAGATGCGGGTTCAGCACGTACTGGCCGTTGATGTAGCCGACGCGCGCGCCGCCGATCGGGCCCATGAACGGGACGCCCGACAGCGTCAGCGCTGCGGAAGCGGCAACCATCGACAGAACGTCGGGGTTGTTTTCGAGGTCATGCTGCATGACCGTGACGATGACCTGGGTATCGTTCTTGTAGCCATCGGGGAAAAGCGGACGGATCGGACGGTCGATCAGGCGCGAAACGAGCGTTTCGTTCTCGCTCGGACGGCCTTCGCGCTTGAAGTAACCACCCGGGATCTTGCCGGCAGCGTAGGTCTTTTCCTGGTAGTTGACGGTCAGCGGGAAGAAGTCCTGGCCCGGCTTCGGCGACTTGGCCGAAACGACGGTGGCGAGAACGACGGTTTCGCCGTAGGTGGCGATGACGGCGCCGTCAGCCTGACGGGCGACCTTGCCGGTTTCGAGCTTGAGCGGACGCCCAGCCCATTCGATTTCAACCTTGTGGGTATCGAACATGTTCTGTCCTTCATGTGCGGCGGACCTTTCCGCGGCTGTTGCAGCGCGGGTGGTCGAGGGGCCGCATGAAATGGCGCATCACGGGCAAGACAACGGGAGGCTTCACGCTTGAAATCGGCTTGTTTCCGCTTCACCGCGCCGCTTATCTGCGGCGTTCCGGCAAGCAGAGCCGAAGCATCCTGCAATCCTGCCCCATGACGGGCCATCGGTTGATCCGCGATACCGGCCCATCCGGTTCGCTGGATTCTCTCCTGGTACCACGCTTCCTAAGCGGCCGGAGAGATCATTGCTTGAGCGTTGAACGCTCCATAAAAAAGCCGGCGGGCCGCAAAGACCCGCCGGATAAGTCGCTTAGCGACGGATGCCCAGGGCACCGATCAGCTTGGTGTAGCGCGCTTCGTCTTTCTTCTTCAGATAGTCGAGGAGCGAACGACGGCTGGAAACCATTGCGAGCAGACCACGGCGGGAATGGTTATCCTTCTTGTGGCCCTTGAAGTGTTCGGTCAGGTTGTTGATCCGTTCCGTCAGGATAGCAACCTGGACTTCCGGAGAACCGGTGTCGCCTTCAACGGTTGCAAATTCCTTGATGAGCTGAGCCTTACGCTCTGCAGCAATCGACATCGGATGATCCTTTCGATTTCGAGGATTTAGGGACGCCGTCAGCCGGGATGTCGTCCAGCTGCGGCCGTGAATGCAACGGGCATGCGCCTTTTGCTGGCGTGCCTATAAACGAATTGGATGAAAAAGGAAAGGGTCATGGACCTGCACCCCGATGGGCTTCCGGAGGGCCTCGGAAGCTTGTCGGTCGCGGCCGATTTCCGACGGTCGCGATCGACGCTCCGGCCGACCTTCGCGCCGTTTTTAAAGGGGCCCATCCGCATTCACGAATCTTCGTCCTTCGCCTCGCGCGGAATGGTGATCCGCCACTCGATGCCATCGGCATGCATCACCCGCTCCAGCGCGGCGTTCAGCGCCATGCCGAGCATGCGCTCCAGCACCAGTGTTCCGAAGCCCTTGCGGATCGGATCGGAGGGCTTGTCGGCGAGATCCGCGCCCTCCTCCCGCCAGCGAATGGCAATGCCTTCATCCTCCAGCGACCAGCTCAGCTTGACGACCCCGGTGGTGTTGGCGAGCGCGCCGTATTTGGTGGCGTTGGTTGCGAGTTCGTGCAGGGCCATGCCGAGGGTCTGGGCGATCTGCGTGTCGAGCCTCAGAGCCGGGCCGGAGAAGATCACGCGCTTCGGGTCGTCAGGTGTAAACGGCTGCAACTGGTTCTGGGCGAGCTCGCGGAAATCGACCCCTTGCGCGGCGTTGGTGATCATCAGGTCGGTGGAGCGCGCGAGCCCGGCAATGCGCTTGCGGAAGCTGTCGGCGAAGTCCGACGCGCTCTCGGCCGAATAGACCGATTGGTTGAGCATCGACTGGATCACCGTCAGTTGGTTCTTCGAGCGATGCGCCACCTCGCGCATGAGGAAGCGGATCTCGTTTTCGGCCTTGCCGCGCGCCGCCGCTGCCCGTGCGAGCGCTGCCGAGACCTGCTCGACCTCCGAGATCATGTGCGGGCGCGATTCGATCCGTTCGCCGGCGCCGAGACGGCGGGCATCCTGCGCCACGAGCTTGACGCCCTGCGACAACAGCCGCGCAATCGCCAGCGAGCCGGCAATCGCGATGCCCGCGAAAAGGATGCCGCCGAGCGACAGCCACAGGAACGACCAGACGGCCGGTGCATCGACGGTCGCGCTAGGCGCCCAGGCGATGATCCGCCATCCCGTGACGACGGAAAACTCGGTCGCGACGCGATATTTAGTGCCGTTTTCCTTGATGTTGCGGACACCGATGCTGATCGCCGGCACCTTGTCGAGGAAGAATGGTTCCCCGGCCTTGACGGCCGCATCCGACGAGATGATGACCTTGCCTGCGCCATCGACGAGTGCCGCGTTCCAACCGGGAGAAAGCGTGTCGCGGTTGACGGCCTTGGCCATGTTCTCGGCGTTTTGCGTCAGCGTCAGCAGATACTCCTCACCGGTCGCCAATTTCGCCGGCAGATAGACGTTGAAAACCCACTTTCCCGCGGTCTGGCCAAAGAAGACGTTGGAAACGAGCGGCGCACCATTGTTGGTGAAGGCCCGCTCGACCGAGCCCGTATCCGAGGCTTTGCTGAGTTGCGCACCGAAAGGCACCCTGGTGTTGAGCCGCTGGTTGTGCTTGCGGTCGATGACGATCAGGTAGGAGTCCGTTTCGGCGAGCGCCGTGGCGGCCCTGCGGTAGAAGGCCTCCATATTGCCGTCTTCGATCTCTTGTGATGTCGACAGCACCTTGAGCGTCGTCAGCATGCCCTCGATGTCACGTTCGACGATGCGCGTCACCGACCCGGTCGAAGCCTGCAGCAGCGCCGTGATCACCTGTTCCTGCTGGTCGACGCTGCGCTTCAGCACCACGAGCGAAAAGATGAAGGCCGGAACGATGGCCACCAGGAGCAGCGACGTCAGATAAAAACTGAACGGCCGGGTCAGGCGATGACGAACGAGATCGACGATCGTCGCCAGACCGTTCGCAGCCTTCCGCTTTTCTTCGTCCAGCACGCCCGTCACCTCAGTCGCCCTTCTTCGTTCCGCGCCGGCACACAGCCGCTTTCGGCGCGCGCCGCAAGAGTCGGTGCGATCGGCAGTCGGCTCCGGAGCACGGGACGGAAACGGAATCACCTCGGATGGATTGGAAGCCCATGCCGGGGATCATGCGTCAAGGATGGGGCAAAGGCAAACGCTTCCGGGCGCTTAGCCGGTGGCGAAAACACGCTTCGGGCGGAACTCACCCTCGGCGATCTCACCGATGGCGACCAGCTTGCCGCGTGCCGTCGCATAGGCTTCAGGCGTCGCAAGCGGCGCATCGCGCCCGCGCAGGATGATGGGATTGCCCATTCTCAGGCGGTGCGCCTGATCATCGTTGACGGCAACATGCGGAAGGTTGGAAAGCGCTTCACCGGTCTCGATCAGATAGGCGTCGAGCGCCGCCAGGCGTTCTTCGTCGCTCTCGATTTTCTCCAGCGCCACCAGATCGGCGAGCGGCACCATGTCCTCTTCACCAAACGGTGCGACAAAGGTGCGGCGCAGCGAGGCGATGTGGCCGAAACAACCGAGATCGCGGCCCATGTCACGCGCGAGCGAACGCACATAGGTGCCCTTGCCGCACTCGATTTCGAAATGCGCGAGATTGGGAGCGGCACCCAAGAGCGTCAGCCGGTGCACCTCGACTTCACGAGCCGGAATTTCGACCGTTTCGCCATCGCGGGCGAGGTCGTAGGCACGCTCGCCATCGATCTTGATCGCAGAGAACTGCGGCGGCACCTGGCTGATGACGCCGGTATATTTCGGCAGCAGCGCGCGGATCGCCTCTTCGTTCGGTCGTTCGGTCGAGGAATGCGTAACCTCGCCTTCGAGATCGTCGGTCGAGCGTTCCTCGCCCCAGGCAACGGTGAATTCGTAGATCTTGCGGCCGTCCATCACGTAAGGAACGGTCTTCGTCGCATCACCGAGTGCAATCGGCAGCATACCGGAGGCCAACGGGTCGAGCGTGCCGGCATGGCCGGCCTTTTGGGCCTTGAACAGCCACTTGATCTTCGAGACGGCTTCAGTGGAGCCGAAGTCGAGCGGCTTGTCGAGGATCAGCCAGCCCGAGATCGGGCGGCCCTTGGGCTTACGCGGTTTGGACATGAAATCTACTATTCTTCGTCTTCGCTGGACTGGTCGAGATCGCGGCTGACTTCCGGCGAACGCAGCAGCTCATCGATCTTCTTGTAGTTGTCGAAGCTCGTATCGTCGCGGAAACGAACGTCGGGCATGTATTTCATCTGCCGAAGCTGGGGGCCGAGGCGGCCGCGGATGTACTTGGCATTGCGGTTCAGCGCGTCGATGACTTCGTCATGGTTGGGCACGCCGAGCGGCGTGACATAGGCCGTGGCGATCTTCAGATCCGGCGACATGCGCACTTCCGAGATCGCGATGACGGTCTTCTCGATCACGGGATCGCGGACCTCGCCGCGCTGCAGAACCTGGGTGATGGCAGCGCGCACCTGTTCGCCGACGCGCAGCATGCGCTGTGAAGGGGCAGAGGATGTGGCTTTGGTCATGGACGGTACCTCAAAAAAATGCGAGCGCCGAAGGACAACCCGGCGCCCGCA
The DNA here is from genome assembly GCF_001429285.1 of Ensifer sp. Root278. Classification (GTDB taxonomy): domain Bacteria; phylum Pseudomonadota; class Alphaproteobacteria; order Rhizobiales; family Rhizobiaceae; genus Ensifer. The sequence goes on along the minus strand of NZ_LMJJ01000001.1, from coordinate 136,489 downwards.
TAATCTCTAATCGGACGGTTCTTAAAGCGTCCGCGTGATGTGCTCTACGCGGAAGCACTCGATCGTATCGCCGGCGCGGATGTCTTCGTAGTTCTCGAAGGCCATACCGCACTCCTGACCGACGTTGACTTCCGAGACTTCGTCCTTGAAGCGCTTGAGGGTCTTGAGCTTGCCTTCGTGGATAACGACGTTGTCGCGAACCAGACGGACGCCGACGCCACGCTCGACCTTGCCTTCGGTGACGCGGCAACCCGCGACCTTGCCGACCTTGGTGATGTTGAACACCTCCAGGATCTCGGCGTTGCCGAGGAAGGTTTCGCGGCGCTCCGGCGAGAGCAGACCCGACATCGCCGCCTTCACGTCATCCACCAGATCGTAGATGATGTTGTAGTAGCGGATCTCGATGCCGGCGCGCTCGGCGGCCGAACGGGCCTGCGCGTTGGCGCGGACGTTGAAGCCGATGATCGCTGCGTTCGACGCCTCGGCGAGCGAGATGTCGGACTCGGTGATACCACCGGCACCCGAATGCACGATGCGGGCACGCACTTCGTCGGTTCCGAGCTTGTCGAGAGCACCGGCGATCGCTTCGATCGAACCCTGCACGTCGCCCTTGATGACCAGCGGGAACTCCTTGAGACCGGAGGTCTGGAGCTGGGTCATCATCTGCTCGAGCGAGCCGCGCGAGCCGGACTGACGGGCAACCTGCTTCTCACGGGCGAGCCGCTGGCGGTACTCGGAGATCTCGCGGGCGCGGCTTTCGTTCTCGACGACGGCGAACTTGTCGCCGGCAGCCGGTGTTCCGGACAGGCCGAGAACCTCGACCGGCATCGACGGACCGGCTTCCTTGACGTGTTCACCCTTGTCGTTGACCAGAGCGCGCACACGGCCCCACTGGTCGCCGGCGACGATGATCTGGCCAGGACGCAGCGTGCCCTTCTGGACGAGGACGGTTGCAACCGCACCGCGACCACGGTCAAGCTCGGCTTCAACCACCGTACCTTCGGCCGTCCGGTTCGGATTGGCGCGCAAGTCGAGGATTTCGGACTGCAGCAGGATCGCTTCCAGCAGCTTGTCGAGGTTGGTGCCGTTCTTCGCGGAGACTTCCACGTCGAGGACTTCACCGCCCATGGATTCGACAAAGACTTCGTGCTGCAGCAGCTCGGTGCGAACCTTCTGCGGATTTGCCGACGGCTTGTCGACCTTGTTGATCGCCACGATGATCGGAACACCGGCCGCCTTGGCGTGGTTGATCGATTCGATCGTCTGCGGCATCACGCTGTCGTCGGCCGCAACCACCAGGATCGCGATGTCGGTCGCCTGGGCACCGCGGGCACGCATGGCGGTGAACGCCGCGTGGCCGGGGGTGTCGATGAAGGTGATCTTGTTGCCGTTCTGCTCGACCTGATAGGCGCCGATGTGCTGGGTGATGCCACCAGCTTCGCCGGCCACCACGTTGGCGTGGCGGATCGCATCGAGCAGCGAGGTCTTGCCGTGGTCGACGTGCCCCATGATCGTGACGATCGGCGGACGCGGCAGCAGTTCCTCGTCGGAATCGGTCACGTTGAAGATGCCTTCCTCGACGTCGGATTCCGAGACGCGCTTGACCGTGTGGCCGAATTCGCCGGCGATGAGTTCAGCCATATCGGCGTCGATCAGATCGCCGGGCTTCATCATCTGGCCTTCCTTCATCAGGTACTTGATGACGTCGACGGCGCGTTCAGACATGCGCTGCGACAGTTCCTGAATGGTGATGGTCTCAGGCAGGATGACTTCGCGCGAGATCTTCTCGCGGGTTTCCTGCATCTGGCTGCGCTTAAACTTCTCCTGGCGGCGACGCATGGCCGACAGCGAACGGGCGCGCTGGCCGCCATCCTCGTCGACGGCAGCGGTCAGCGTCAGCTTGCCCTGGCGACGACCGTCGTCGGCCTTCGGGCGGGCAGGAACCTTGGCAGGCTCGGGACGCACGACCTTGCCGCGTGCCGGGCCTGCGCCCGAACGCGGACCACGATCGTCATCCTTTTCGTTGTCGACCTTACGGCCGCGCAGAGCGCCGGCCGGAGCCGGGGTCGGAAGTCCAGTTGCCGCTTCAGCAGGCCGTGCAGCCTGCGGGCGGTTGTCGACGCGACGCTCAGTGGAAGCCGGTGCGCGAGCTGCCACGGGGCGCTCTTCGACAACCTCTTCGGCCTTTGCTTCAGGCTCGACAGCCGGGCGGGCCGCTTCTTCAGCGGCGCGGCGTGCGGCCTCTTCCTTCTCCTGAAGGAGACGGGCTTCTTCCTCGCGCTTGCGGCGTGCTTCGTTCTCGGCGCGGATGACCGCTTCTTCGGCATCGCGGATCTGCGCTTCGGCGAGAGCACGGCGGCGCGCATCGATCTCACCGGCGGAAAGCTGGTTCAGAACGACACCCACACGCGGACGGTTGGCCTGATTGGCTTCCTGGCGCGTCGAGTGCTGCTGCGGCTGCGGGGCCGGGCGGCCGGAAGGCTGCGGCTGAGCCGGACGCTGTTCGACCGGGCGTGCTGCGGGAGCCGCGGCGACCGGCGTGATCGGACGCTCGTCCTTGGGGCGATGGAAGGGGCGTTTCTTGGTTTCGACCACGACCGCCTTGGTGCGGCCACGGCCCATGTCCTGACGCACGGTCCCCTGCGAAACCCCGTGGGGTTTCAGGGTCAGCGTCTTCTTGCCTGCTGCGCTGCCTGTCTTGTCGTCGTTGTTGTCGGTCATTCCGTTCCGTTCCTAGCGATCAGGGCCGGATGCGTATCACCTGACCCTGTCTTCCAAATTGTCTCAAACAATGTACGCGATGCCAGACTGTGCTGGTGACGCGGGTCATTGCTGTGGCTTGCCAGCGCCGCCGTCGGCCCGGACCGGGACGGATCCTCGGTACTTTTCGAGCATGATTGCGCGCTTCACTACACCCTCACCCGCCTGCCCTGCAAGCGCTGCGGCATGGATAAAAGCATTACTTCCTAAAAGGCCCTCCATTTCCGCCCCGGTGAAGGGACGGAACGAAGGTATTTCCATTTCATCGTCGGCCACGAAGCTCATCGCCTTGCGGGCCTGGTCTATCTTCCGCACACCGTCGGCTGCAGCATCGGCCGCATGGAACACGGCAAGCGCTGCAAGACCGCGCACGGCCTGCTCCGTCTTCGTCGCGCCGGAGATGAACTGGGCCGCCTTGCGCGCCATGTTCATCATGCCGGCCAACTGCTCGGCGAGCAGCCGGTCGACGTCGTCGGCGAGCGTCGCGTCGGCCTTGACGTCCGCCTTCAGGGCGCGGGCGAAGAACTTCTTCGCCACCGCCTTTTCAACGAGCGCCCGCTCGGCCTTCACCCAGCAGCCGCGTCCCGGAAGCTGACGCTTCAGATCGGGAACGACGCGACCGTCGGGCCCGGCAACGAAGCGGATCAACTCATCCGGCGAACCGCTTTCGCGGGTGACGATGCACGTCCGCGTGCTGCCGCTCCGATCCTTCGGGCCCCCATCCAAGGGCAATGTGTCCGAAGGCAGGCTGTCGGCATCATCAGAGGCGGTCATCGTCCTTAAGCGTCCTGCTCGGCGCCTTCGGCAACGTCGATCGGCTCTTCGCCTTCGACCTCATCGCTTGCCAGGTCCTCTTCCGTGATCCAGCCGGCCGCGAGGCGGGCCTGAACGATCATGGCTTCGGCTTCGGCGCGCGAAACGTCGAACTTCGAGAAGGTGCCCTCGAAGCGCTTGGTCTCGCCGTCCTTGCGTTCGCTCCAGCCGACGAGGTCGTCAGCGGCGCAGCCGGCAAAGTCTTCGATCGTCTTGATGCCTTCTTCGCCGAGCGCAACGAGCATCTGGCTCGTCAGGCCGTCGATCGAGCGCAGCTCGTCGGCAACGCCGAGTTCCTTGCGCTTGGCATCCATTTCCGCTTCGAGCTTGTCGAGGAATTCGCGCGCACGGGTCTGGATTTCGGTAGCGGTCTCCTCGTCGAAGCCGTCGATCGACGAGATTTCGTCGAGGTCGACATAGGCAAGCTCCTCGACGGCGGCAAAGCCTTCGGACGCCAGAACCTGGCCGACCATTTCGTCGACGTCGAGCGCGTCCATGAACAGGTTGGTGCGCTCGGTGAATTCCTTCTGGCGACGCTCGCTCTCTTCCTGTTCGGTGAGGATGTCGATGTCCCAGCCGGTCAGCTGCGAGGCGAGGCGAACGTTCTGGCCGCGACGGCCGATGGCGAGCGAAAGCTGCTCGTCCGGAACGACCACTTCGATGCGCTCCGCATCTTCGTCGAGAACGACCTTGGCCACTTCCGCCGGCTGCAGCGCGTTGACGATGAACGATGCCGGATCCTGCGACCACGGAATGATGTCGATCTTTTCGCCCTGCAGTTCGCCGACGACGGCCTGAACGCGCGAACCGCGCATACCGACGCAGGCGCCGACCGGGTCGATCGACGAGTCGTTGGAGACAACGGCGATCTTGGCGCGCGAACCCGGGTCACGGGCAACCGACTTGATCTGGATGATGCCGTCGTAGATCTCAGGCACTTCCATGGTGAAGAGCTTCACCATGAACTGCGGATGGGTACGCGACAGGAAGATCTGCGGGCCGCGCTGTTCGCGGCGAACGTCGTAGACGAAGGCGCGGACGCGGTCGCCGTAGCGCATGTTTTCGCGCGGGATCATCTCGTCGCGGCGGATGATGCCTTCGCCACGGCCGAGGTCGACGATGACGTTGCCGTATTCGACGCGCTTGACCGTGCCGTTGACGATCTCGCCGACGCGATCCTTGAATTCGTCGAACTGGCGATCACGCTCGGCTTCGCGAACCTTCTGGACGATGACCTGCTTGGCAGACTGGGCGGCGATGCGGCCGAAGTCCATCGGCGGCAGCGGGTCGGCGATGAAATCGCCGAGCTTGGCGTCCGGATTGCGATCGCGAGCAAGCTCGAGCGGGATCTGCGTGGAATAGTCGTCAGCCTTTTCGACCACTTCCAGAAGACGCTGCAGGCGGATTTCACCGGTCTTCGAGTTGATGTCGGCGCGGATGTTCGATTCCGACCCATAGCGCGAGCGGGCGGCCTTCTGGATCGCATCGGCCATTGCGGCCAGAACGATCTCGCGGTCGATCACCTTTTCACGCGCGACGGCATCCGCGATCTGCAGAAGCTCGAGCCGGTTAGCACTGACTGCCATGTCTTATCTCCGTTGGGTTGCAGGGGGCTTCACGCTCCGCCCGACTTATTCCTCAATAGGTGAATCTTCGTCTTCGAAATTCTCGTTCGCGGCGCGCTCGGCCTTCGCCTTCTTGTCGGCCGTCAGCGCATCACGGATCAGATCGTCGGTCAGGATCAGCCGCGCTTCGGCAAGCGTGGTGAACGGGATGACGACGACAGGTTCCTCGCCGTACGCGGGCTGGTCGCGCTCAAGCCGGAAACCATCGTCATCGACGGAAACGATCTTGCCGCGGAACCGCTTGCGGCCATCGACCAGAACCGACGTCTCGCATTTCAGCAGGTGCCCCTGCCAGCGGAAGAAGTCGGACTTGCGCACCATGGGACGGTCGATGCCGGCCGACGACACTTCGAGATGATACGCCTTGTCGATCGGATCTTCCACATCGAGCACCGGCGAAATGGCCTTGGAGATCTCTTCGCAGTCTTCGACGGTCATGGTGCCGTCGTTGCGCTCGGCCATGATCTGCAACGTCAGGCCGTTCTGGCCGGACATGCGCACGCGCACCAGGCGGTAACCCATCGGCACGATGACCGGCTCGATGATGTCGGCGATGCGCTGGTCGAGACCGGTTTCGGTGATCAGGCGCGGTTCATTTGCATTTTCAGCCGTTGTCGTATCGGACAAACGATCATCTCCTCATCGGACCGGCTAATAAAAAAGAGCGGGTCCTGACGGGCCCACTCTTCATCTACCGATCAAGAATTTGAGGCTCATATACGCTTCATCGCCGCAAATTGCAAGGCATTGGGCCGTGCGCTCCAAATGCGCCGATCCGCTCGCAGACGACGATCTTCGACAACAAGGTCAATTTCAGCGGGTGGCACTTCGCGTCCTCGGGCCTATAACAGGGATAGAACCGCTTCGAGACGACAATCAAGGACAAGAGAGAAGACGAGGTGCCCCACCGTAATTCGCCGCTTGCACCCTTTAAGCACGACATCTTCCGCACGATCTGGATCGCGAGCCTCGCATCCAACTTCGGCGGCCTCATCCAATCGGTCGGCGCCGCCTGGCTGATGACCTCGATCTCACCGTCGGCAAACATGGTGGCACTGGTGCAGGCCTCGACCTCGCTGCCGATCATGCTCTTCTCGCTCATCTCGGGCGCGCTTGCCGATAATTTCGATCGGCGGCGGATCATGCTGGTGGCGCAGTGTTTCATGCTCTCCGTCTCGGCGCTTCTGACCATCTGCGCCTATGTCGGACTGATCACGCCCTGGCTGCTCCTGCTCTTCACCTTCCTCATCGGCTGCGGCACGGCGCTCAACAACCCATCCTGGCAGGCCTCGGTCGGCGACATGGTCCCGCGCGACGACCTGCCGGCGGCAGTCGCGCTCAACAGCATGGGCTTCAACATCACCCGCAGCGTCGGCCCGGCGATCGGCGGCGCGATCGTCGCCGCGGCGGGGGCTGCCGCCGCCTTCTTCGCCAATACGCTCAGCTATTTCGCGATCCTCTTTGCGCTGGTGCGCTGGCGGCGGGAAGTGCCGACGAACACCTTGCCGCGTGAGACGCTCGGCCGCGCCATATCCGCGGGCCTGCGCTATGTCGCGATGTCGCCGAACATCGGCAAGGTTCTGCTGCGCGGTTTTCTCTTCGGTCTTTCGGCAAGCGCGATCCTCGCACTCTTGCCGCTCGTCGCCCGCGACCTCGTTCAAGGCGGGCCGCTCACCTACGGCCTGATGCTCGGCGCCTTCGGCCTCGGCGCGATCGGCGGGGCGCTGCTCAGTGCGCGATTGAGGGAGAAGCTGTCGAGCGAGGCGATCGTGCGCATCGCCTTCACCGGTTTTGCCGCCAGCGCCGCGATCACGGCCTGGAGCACCTATGCGTGGCTCAGCTGTCTCGTGCTGCTCGTCTCCGGCGCCTGTTGGGTGCTGGCGCTGTCGCTGTTCAACACGACAGTACAGCTCTCGACACCGCGCTGGGTCGTTGGCCGGGCGCTATCGCTCTACCAGACTATGACCTTCGGCGGCATTGCTGGCGGCAGCTGGCTCTGGGGCACGGCGGCCGAACAATATGGTGCCGCCAATGCGCTGATGGGCTCCTGTCTGCTGATGTTCGCTGGCGTCGTGGTCGGCTTCCGGCTGCCCCTGCCGGAGTTCACTTCGCTCAATCTTGATCCGCTCAACCGCTTCAACGAACCGCCGCTCGAACTGGACCTGAAGCCGCGCAGCGGCCCCATCGTCATCATGATCGATTACGAGATCGCGGACGACGATATCCCCGAGTTCCTCACGACCATGGCGGAACGCCGGCGCATCCGCATCCGCGACGGTGCGGGCCACTGGGCGCTGATGCGCGACCTCGAGAACCCGACGACCTGGACCGAGACCTATCACGTGCCGACCTGGGTCGAATATGTGCGCCACAACCAGCGGCGCACCCAGGCCGACGCCGCCGTCGGCGACAAGCTGACGGCACTGCACAGCGGTGCGGCACCACCGCGCGTGCACCGGATGATCGAACGCCAGACGATCGTGCCGACGCATTACGAGCGCTACAAACGCCAGGTCGATGTCGACATGCACTAGATCATTTCATTGTTTCATCGAAACACTGAAGTGATCTAAGTCTTTGAAATTACGCAATTCCGGACGGAAAGCCGTTTCACACTTTTCCTGGAATTGCTCTAAATGCCGTTGTCGCCCCCAACGCTGACATCGACCAATGCAACGAAAGAGGCCCCGTCACGCAGGGCCTCTTTCGGTTCAGCGGTTCAGCTTGAGAGAGCGTCGACGCCTCTGGTTGGAAATTGCCTTAGCGCAGCTTCGCCTTCAGCGAGGCATCGGGGAAGCAGGTGGCGGCAAGCCCGCTCTTTGCCTGCCAGTCGCCAAGCGAGCGGCGCGTCTTGTAGCCGGGAAGGCCGTCGACCTTGCCGACGTCATAGCCCTTGGCGACGAGCGCCTTCTGCATGGCGAGAACGTCCGAGCGCAGCATGTTGCCGACGTCGCCCCAGCTCCCGCGGAACGCACCGCCGCCGGTGGCGATGCGGTCGGCGAGATTGCCGATGAACAGCGCATAGAGGTCGGAGTTGTTGTATTCCTTGAGTACATAGAAGTTCGGCGTGACGATGAATTCCGGCCCATGCCGGCCGGCCGGCACCAGCATCATCGACGACGCCGACAGTTCATGCGACGGGAAGGCCTTGCCGGAAATCCGCGTGATGCCCTTGTTGGCCCAGTCCGAAATCGGCCGTGCGAGGTCCGGGCCTTCCTGTGCGCAGGAGACAGCGTCGGGAATCGACACCTCGAAGCCCCAGTCGCGGCCGCGCTGCCAGCCCTTCTTGACGAGATAGTTGGCGATCGACGCCAGGCTGTCCGGCACCGAATTCCAGATGTCGCGGCGGCCGTCGCCGTCGAAATCGACCGCATATTGCAGGAAGCTCGACGGCATGAACTGCGGCTGGCCCATGGCGCCGGCCCAGGAACCGCGCATCGCCGTCTCGTCGACGTCGCCGCTGTCGAGAATGTGCAGCGCCGCGATCAGCTCGCGTCTGAAAAGGTCGGGGCGCGACGACATGAAGGCCTTGGTCGCCAGCACATCAACGACCGGATAGGGGATCTTGGCACGGCCGAAGCCGGACTCACGGCCCCAGATCGCCACGACCACCGAGGCCGGAACGCCATAGGTGCGTTCGATCTTCTTCAGGGTCGACGCATGGGTGGAGGCAAGGCTGCGGCCGGTTGCCGCCAGTCCTTGCAGGCGCTTCTCCGAGAAGTAGCTGCCGGGCGAGGAAAACTCCGCCTGGCTCTGCTTCTGCTCTTTCGGCTTCGGGAAGCCGGGAGGCGCCAGATCCGGCAGGTCCCAGTTGAGCTTCACGTCGGCGAAGGCGGCCTTGAATGAACCGGCGGAAATGCCAGCCTTCTGCGCTTCCGGCCAGAGATCGCTCTGGAGCCAGGCGCGAAACTCCGCCTCGACATCCGCCTTCGTCGCGGCATGCGCGAACCCCAGCCAGCCACAGAGCAACAAGGTCGAAAGTGAAAGAAGTCTCAGCATAAGGCTTCCCTATCGGTTGGATCGCGGCGTTCGAAAATAGCGTCAGATCGACGTGCGGGCGCGAAGGGCGGCGGCCAGCGTGCCCTCGTCGAGATAGTCGAGTTCACCGCCAACAGGCACGCCATGGGCAAGCCGGGTGATCTTCACTTCCATGCCCTCGAGCTGGTCGGTGATGTAGTGCGCCGTGGTCTGGCCCTCGACCGTCGCATTCACGGCGATGATCAGTTCGCGGACGCCGCCATTGGCGACGCGCTGGACAAGTCCTTTGATGTTGAGGTCTTCAGGACCGACACCGTCGAGCGGGGAGAGCGTGCCGCCAAGCACGTGATAGGCGGCGTTCATCGCGCCGGCGCGCTCCAGCGCCCAGAGGTCGGAAACATCCTCGACGACGATGATGACCGACTGGTCGCGACGCTCGTCGGAGCAGACGGTGCAGGGATCGATCGTATCGACATTGCCGCAGCAGGAGCAAATACGGACCTTGCGGTGCGCCTCGCCCATCGCGTCGGCGAGCGGCCCCAGCAACTGGTCCTTCTTCTTGACGAGATGGAGGGCGGCGCGCCGTGCCGAACGCGGCCCGAGCCCCGGGACTTTTGCCAGGAGCTGGATGAGTTTTTCGATTTCGGGGCCGGTGACTCGTTTTGCCATGCGGCGCTTTTAGCCCATATCGAGCCCGAACGGAATCGACTTCGCACACTGCAGTGGGCCATCGCAAAGGGCACAGGAGAAATCGGCGTGCATTCGAGCAAGGCGCAATCTATTGTTGATTGCAGCAGATGGAGGCTCCGATGACCAATACGCCTTTCCGCTATGCAGCCCCCAGCGATGAATGCGATCTGATCATGAAAGGCGGCATCACCTCCGGTGTGGTCTTCCCGCGCGCCATTACCGAACTCGCGACCCGCTACCGCTTCATGCACATCGGCGGCACATCGGCCGGTGCGATTGCCGCCGTCATGACAGCGGCCGCCGAATACCGACGCCAAAGTGCCGCAACGGCGGACGAAAAGAACGCTGGCTTCGCGCTGATCGATGCGATGCCGAAGGAGCTGGCTGCCAATCTCCCGACCTTCTTCCAGCCATCGGCGGAAACAGCGCCGCTCTTTCGCGTCGGGATGGCGATGGTGCGAACGCAGGGAAACAAGGTGGTGGCGGCAGCTCTGGAGACCCTCAGGGTTTTTCACCTGGCGTTGCTTCTTGCCGCCCTCCCCGGCCTCGCGCTGATCGTCGCCGGCATCGCCGCGACCGACTGGGCGCTTGGCATCCTGGGGGCGCTCGTCGTCCTGATCGGCGCGATGGCGATGTTGACCTATCAGCTCTATCGCGCGGTCGCGGTGGTGTTGCCGGCCCACGACTTCGGCCTATGCAGCGGCCTGACCCAACCGGGCGCGAAGAAACCTGCATTCACCAACTGGATTGCCGAGCGGATCGAAGCCATTGCCGGCCCGGTTCGCTCCGACGGAGAAGCGCGGCCTTTGACGATCGGCGATCTCGATCGCTACGAGATCACGTTGAAGAGCGTCACCACCGATCTCTCTTCGCGGCGGCCTTACGAGCTACCCTTTGGCGACCGGGTGCACAATTACCGCAAGTCGGAATTCGAAAGGCTGTTTCCGCCGTCCATCATGAGCTACCTCCTGAAGGAGAGCAAACCACGCGACATCGTAGGGCCGGACGGCGTGCGGGATTACTACCAGCTACCGCCGGCAAGGAAGCTGCCGGTGGCGATCATCGCCCGCATGAGTCTCAGCTTCCCCGGATTGATCCGCGGCGTTCCACTCTATCGCTACGATTATTCCCTGCGCGCGGCAGCCCGGCGCGATCCGTCGACCCATATCCGCTGCCTGTTTTCCGATGGCGGCATCACCAGCAATTTCCCGATCCATTTGTTCGACGGACTACTGCCCGGTCGCCCGACCTTCGGTATTTCGCTGGCGAGTTACGATCCGAGGCGCCATGGAGAGGATGAGGACGGATCAGGTGGCAGCCGCGTCCACCTGCCGCGCCGGACGGCCGAGGGCAAGGCAACGCCAGTCTATCCGGTCAAGGGGCTCCTGGGGTTCGTCGGCGCTATCCTCGACACAGCCCGCAACTGGCAGGACACGCTACAGAGCCAACTCCATGGCTACAGCGAACGCATTGTCGAGGTGAGGCTCGACGATGCCAAGGAAGGCGGGCTCAATCTCGACATGGATGGAGAAACCGTGAATTTCCTGAGCATGCTCGGCGGCAAGGCCGGCGACGTCGTGCTCAAGAATTTCGACTTCAACGAACATCGATGGCGCCGGGCGATGACGATGCTGCCGACACTTTCCGAGTCGCTGCGCAAGCTGTCCAATCGTTACATGGAACCGGCGACCGAGCGCAGGATCGACTATCCGGCGATCCTGACGGAATACGATCCGACCGGCCTCGTCGGCGTTACAATGGCTGATCGCCTAGCGCTGAACGAGCTTACCCAGAAGCTCGCAGCCATAGGCGCCGAACTCGATCGGCGCCCGATTCCTCCACCTTCCAGCCAGAAGGTGGATCTCAGGATCACCGCCAGCATGGATACCAATCCACGCGGGGCGAACCCTCCGCGGCCGGACACGCCACCGGCGCCCAATCAATAGAGCGGGATGCGGAATAATGCGTGCGGTTTTCCGAACGCACCGCGCTCCAACTCGTTCAAACCGGTCAGAACGGCAGCTTCATGCCGGGCGGGATCGGCAGGCCGGCGGTCAGTTCGGCGGTCTTTTCCGCCTGGACGGCTTCGGCCTTGTCCTTGGCGTCCTTGTGGGCGGCGACGATCAGGTCTTCGAGGATCTCGACGTCGTCTTCCTTGAAGAGCGAAGGATCGATCTTCAGGCTCTTGAGGGTGCCCTTGCCGTCGAGGCGGACGGTCACCAGACCACCGCCGGACGTGCCGTCGACTTCGAGTGCGGCGATCTCCGCCTGCATCTTCTCCATCTTGGCCTGCATTTCCTTGACCTTGCCCATCATCCCCATGATGTCGCGCATCGTCGTCTCCTGTTTTTCTGTTTCTGCTCGCAGACGGGACTATTCGATGTCGTCGCCAGGGACGATATCGCCGTCGGCGGATTCGGCTGTAGCCGGAGCAACACTCTCGGCCTCTTCCTCGACGGCGCGAATGCGCACGTCGGTGATCTTGGCACCCGGAAAGCGGGCAAGAATGGCAGCGACATCGGGGTCCTGCCGTGCGTCGTTGACGCGCTGTTCCTGCGCCCGCTGTTCGGCCTCGATCAGCGTCGGCTCGCCGCGCTCGCGGCTGTAGCTGACGATCCAATGGATGCCGGTCCATTCCTTGAGCTTGACCGCGACTTCACCAAGCAGCGTCTTCGGCGCATCGTCGGAAACATTGACGTCGAGACGACCGGCCTCGATATGCACCAGCCGCAGGAAGCCGCGCACCAGCGTCTTCAGCTTGATGTCGCGGTTCTTGGCGCAAAGTTCGGCGATATCTGCGATCGAATTGACCGGAACCGACGGCTGCGGCTTGGCAGCTGGGGCCACCGCGGGTCGCTCCTCGATACGGCCGACGGTGACCGGCTGGGGTGCTGCATCCGGCACGGCGCGCAGCATCGTCGCGCCGTTGCTCGTCGGGCGCTGCACCGGCATCGCCTGCGTTGCCTGCGCCGAAATCGATCCTGAGGCGGAGGCCTGTGCCCCGCCGCCATTGCCGCCAACCGGCCCGGAACGGGCGCCGCCGCCTTCACCGCCGGAAAGCTCAAGCACGCGTCGCGCAGCCTCTTCCGGCGCCGGCAGGTGTGCGGCATGCGCCAGCCGGATCAGCACCATTTCGGCAGCTCCCGCCGGGCGCGACGAGCTTTCCGCTTCCGGAATGCCCTTGAGCAGCATCTGCCAGATACGCGAGAGTGCCGTGACCGCAACGCTTTCGGCGAAGACGGCACCGCGGGTGCGCTCGATCTCGCTCAGCGACTGATCGTTGACCGCCTCCGGCACATATTTCATGCGAGTGACAAGATGGGTGAAATCGGCGAGATCGGTCAGAACGACCGTCGGATTGGCGCCGGCTTCGTATTGCGCGGTAAATTCCTGGAGTGCGGCCGCAACATCGCCTTTGACGACATGGTCGAAGAGATCGACGATGCGGGCGCGGTCGGCAAGGCCGAGCATCGAGCGCACGGTCTCGACCTCGACCGCACCGCCGCCGTGCGCAATCGCCTGGTCGAGCAGCGACAGGCCGTCACGCGCCGAGCCTTCGGCAGCACGGGCGACCATGGCGAGCGCTTCCGGATCGAAGGAAACGCCTTCCTTGCCGAGGATCGTCGAAAACAGGCCGACGAGATCAGACGCGCTGATGCGGCGCAGATCGAAGCGCTGGCAGCGCGACAGAACCGTGATCGGAACCTTGCGGATTTCGGTGGTGGCGAAGATGAACTTCACATGTTCCGGCGGCTCTTCGAGCGTTTTCAACAGGCCGTTGAAGGCCTGGGTCGAGAGCATGTGCACTTCGTCGATGATGTAGACTTTATAGCGCGCCGATACCGGGCGGTAGCGAACCTGTTCGATAATCTCTCTGATGTCATCGATACCGGTATGCGAGGCGGCGTCCATTTCGATGACGTCGACATGGCGGCCATCCATGATCGCCTGGCAGTGTTCGCCCGGCACACGAAGGTCGATCGTCGGCCTGTCGGTCTCAGCGGTCTTGTAGTTCAGCGCACGGGCGAGGATGCGGGCGGTGGTGGTCTTGCCGACCCCGCGCACACCGGTCAGCATATAGGCCTGCGCGATGCGACCCGTTTCAAAAGCGTTGGTGAGCGTGCGCACCATCGGTTCCTGGCCGACCATCAGGTCGGAGAAATCCTTGGGGCGATACTTGCGCGCCAGAACACGGTAGGCGGCCGGTTTCTCAACGGATGAAATGGACGTGTCGTCGCTCATCGACCCTGCCGCTGTTCGAACTCTTGTCCCGACAGGACGGAAAAGGTGGGAGGCTGGCACGATGACCCGTGCCGGGGCTCGTTAGGGCTGCTTCCTTCCGGACCTGACCCGGTTGGCGAGTGGCTCGTCCACCACCAACCTCCCGGCTTCCATATCGGCAATATCGAAAGCAAATGCAAGCCAAGCCATCAAAAAACTGATATCGATATGCAAAACAAGGTGAATCCGTTGTCTTTGCCTGAGGAGAATGACTTGGCGACCTTCACTCTTGACGAGCGGCTCGAACGCGACGGCATCCCGATCGCCTCGATCGGCCTGTGTCAGATGCGGCTGATGAACGACCGCCGCTGGCCCTGGCTCGTGCTCATTCCGCAGCGTGAAGGCATTTCGGAAATCTTCGACCTGACCCCACTCGACCAGACGATGCTGACCTTCGAGACGACCATGGCGGCAACCGCCCTGAAGACGGTCACCGGCGCTCAAAAGATCAATGTCGGCGCATTGGGCAATATCGTTCGGCAACTACATGTGCATATCATCGCCCGCAACGACGGCGACCCGAACTGGCCGGGGCCGGTCTGGGGCTTCGGCAAGCCGGAGCCGTGGGACGAGAAAGAACATCGGGACTTCGCAGCGCGCATTCTGGAAAACCTCTGAACATGACGAAATCGATCTTTGACCTTCGTAGCCCGCATCCGGAGCCAAGCACTCTCGTCGCCTTTTCCGAAAACCATCTGGACCGCCAGTCGGAGCACCGCAGCGACGATTGCGTCGAGTTGGCGCTCAAGCACCCGGGCGCCCATTTCCTGGCCTTCTCGGGACCGAAGCTGATCGTCAAGCACGACGAGAAGATCATCGACCCGCTGTTTGCCCCTTACGAACTCGAAGGGCTCGAACCCGTGCTCGACGAGACCATCCTGCTCGGCTACCTGCCGAACGGCGAGCCACGGCTTGCCGTGCCGACGGGCTTGACCGAAGAGACGATCACTGAACCCTTCAAGATCGCCGATGGCCGCACGCTCTACCGGCAGCAGATGCTGCCGGAGGAACTGCTCGGCCAATTCGCCCAGGCCTCGAGCCTCATTACCTGGAACGCCAACAACCGCTTCTGCGGCCGCTGCGCCGGGCCGATGGAAGGCACGGCCGGCGGCTATCGCCGGGTCTGCACCGCCTGCGGCCACATGGTCTTTCCGCGAACAGATCCGGTCGTCATCATGATGACGATCGACCTTGAGCGCGACCTCTGCCTGCTTGGCCGCAGCCCACATTTCGCGCCGGGCATGTATTCCTGCCTTGCCGGTTTCGTCGAGCCGGGGGAGACGATCGAAAATGCCGTGCGCCGGGAAACGCACGAGGAGTCCGGCATCCACATCGGCCGGGTGCGTTACCATGCCTCGCAGCCCTGGCCGATGCCGCACACGCTGATGATCGGTTGTTACGCCGAGGCGAAATCGACCGTCATCAAGCGCGACGAGCAGGAGCTGGAAGACGTGCGCTGGTTCACCCGCGAGGAAACGATCGCGATGCTCGAACGCTCGACCGGCGTTGCCAATACCGGCGACGAGCATATTCCGCCGCCGAAGGGCGCGATCGCGCACCAGCTGATGCGCGACTGGCTCGCCTGGGACGAGCGGGCCTGAGGGCGACGGGTTACGAGGAGGGCCGACCGTGTCCCGCTCCGAACGGCTGCTGGATCTTCTGCAGGTGCTCCGGCGCTACCGCCAGCCGGTGAGCGGCCAGCGGCTGGCGGAAGAGACCGGTGTCAGCCTCCGAACGCTCTATCGCGATATCGCCAGTCTGCAGGCTCAGGGCGCCCATATCGAGGGCGAACCGGGGCTCGGCTATGTGCTGAAACCCGGCTTCATGCTGCCGCCGATGATGTTTTCCGCGGAGGAAATCGAGGCACTGGTGCTCGGATCGCGCTGGGTTTCAAAGCGTACCGACGACGATCTCGCAGGTGCTGCAGCAAACGCCCTTGCCAAGATCGCCGCGGTGCTTCCGGCCGAGCTTCGCGAGGAGCTGGACAGCTCGACCCTGCTCGTCGGGCCGAGCCCGCCGGCCACCAACGGCATCGACATTGCCGCACTCAGGCGGGCGATCCGCAACGAGCGCAAGGTGGAACTCGACTACGTGGACAATGATGGCAGTGCAACGCAGCGCACGATCTGGCCCTTTGCGCTCGGCTTCTTCGAGAACGTCCGCATGGTCATGGCGTGGTGTGAACTGCGCCTGGACTTCCGGCACTTCCGCGCTGACCGCATGCGCCGGATGACCGTGACCGAAGCGCGCTATCCTCGTCGCCGCCAGGTACTGATGAAGGATTGGCGCGCCAGCCAGGACATCGCCGCATCCAAGCGCCAGACGGTCGGCTCCTGACAACTCTCGATGCTGACAGAAGTTGGCAGCCACCACGCCTAGCCTGCAATTCCCCGCAACAAGGAGGAAACAACATGGCCAAGGCAAATCTCATCGTTCTTTATGTCAAGGACCCGCTGGCGAGCGTGGCGTTCTACCGGGATGTCCTCGCGCAGGAACCAAGCGTCACCTACCAGACCTTTTCGTCCTTCGAACTGCCCGGCGGCTTCACCCTCGGGCTCTGGGCCGAACATACGGTCGCGCCGGAGCCGACGGCATCAGGCCATCGCTCGGAACTGGCGTTCATGGTGGAGGATGAGGGCGCAGTGCGCGCGCACTACGAGAAATGGAAGGCGGAAGGGCTGCAGATTGCGCAGGAATTGACCGAGATGGATTTCGGTCCGACCTTCGTCGCGCTCGATCCGGATGGTCACCGGCTGCGCGTCCGCCTCTTCGATTCGTGATCGAGAGGACAGCGGCGCGTATCCCGCCAGCCCTACAGCGCCGCACGTCTTAGCAGACGTGCAAAGGTCGCTGCAGCACTTACATTGCCGCATATTTTTGTCCTTTGATCGGAACGATCAAAGGACACATGCAGACGCGGCGGGATACGCGAATGATGCGGATTAGCGGCCGTAAACGGCGGCCTGGATCTGCGAACGGGACAGACCGATATCGCTCAGTGCGTGATCGTCGAGAGCGTTCAGCTCGCGGATCGCACGGCGGGTCTTCGCATATTCCATGATCTTCTGACGGATCTTCATCTTTAACACTCCTTACGTGAACGAGCGTTAGATAGGCATTTGCCTAAAATTTGTGTACCGCCGCGATTGCAGATTAGGCATGCGCCAGACGCGTAGCCGGTTAACGAATTTTTGCCACTTTCTTACGTCGCGACACGATCGTTAAGCTGATGATTCCCGTTGCAAAACCGCGTTGGATCACGGCCGGAACGAAGGGGTGTTGCCACAGCCAATTCTATTAGCCAGGCTTGATAAACGAAGATGACGACATGCGAATGGGAGAAGATCGCAGCCTTTCAGATGCCGCCGGAATTCGATCGCTTCGAGCGCTGGATTGCAGATCAGGTGGGCGCGGGGATCGCCCTGGAGGTCCCGGTGAGGACATCTCGCGCGGGGAGCTTACCGGACGAAAAGTGGTATCGGCACCTTGCGTCCGGTGAGGTGTGGCGGCTCGTCTCGCCCGACTTTCCCTTTCGAGGAACTTTCGAGCAGGTCTGAGCCAAGCGTCAGAGCACGCCGCGCATCGGGTGCGCCTTGTAGGTGCCAAGGATGCGGACCTTCTCGGAGAAGAAACGCAGCTCGTCCATGGCGTGGCGCACGCCGATATCGTCGGGATGGCCTTCGATATCGGCGTAGAACTGCGTCGCCACGAACTTGCCGCCGAGCTGATAGCTCTCGAGCTTGGTCATGTTGATGCCGTTGGTCGCGAAACCGCCCATCGCCTTGTAGAGGGCCGCAGGAATGTTGCGGACATTGAAGACGAAGGTGGTGATGATCAACTCGTCGTCCGCGGAACGCCCTATGCGCTGTTCTTCACGGGAAAGCACGACGAAGCGGGTGACGTTGCTTTCGGTGTCCTCGACGTTCTCGGCGATGATCTCCAGACCATAGAGATCGGCGGCAAGCCGCGGTGCAAGCGCCGCCATCGAGCGGTCGCCCTTTTCGGAAACAAGCTTCGCCGCGCCGGCGGTATCGCCGGCGACGACCGGCTTCCAGCCATTGGAACGCACGATCTTGCGGCACTGGCCGAGCGCGTGGATGTGGCTGTGCACGGTGCGGATTTCGTCACGCGTGACGCCGGGCAGCACCATCAGCTGGAAACGGATCGGCATGAAGTATTCGCCGACGATGTGCAGCCGCGATTCCGGCAGCAGATGATGGATATCGGCGACGCGGCCGGCGATCGTGTTCTCGATCGGGATCATCGCGAGATCGGCGTCACCGTTCTCGACGGCGACGAAGGCATCCTCGAATGTCTGGCAGGGCAGCGGCTCCATCGACGGAAACATGTCGCGGCAGGCCATGTCGGAGTTGGCGCCGTAGTCGCCCTGAAAGGAAATCCTGTTGGTCTTGACGGTCACGGTAGCTTCCTTATTCGGGATGGCGGGCGGAAAGGATACGGCGGGCTTTTTCCAGCTCCACCGGCGTATCGACGCCGAGCGGAACCGAATCGACGATCTCGACGTCGATGCGCATGCCGGCCTCGAGCGCGCGCAGTTGCTCAAGCGATTCGCGGCGTTCGAGCACGGAGGGCTTTAGCGATACGAAGCGCTCCAGCGCCTGGCGGCGATAGGCGTAGAGACCGATGTGATGGTAGAGCGGCCCCTGGCCGTAGGGCGCGGTCGCGCGGGTAAAGTAAAGTGCGCGCAGGCGCGTGTCCGAAAGCGGCGAACCAACGACCTTGACGATGTTCGGATTGGTCTTTTCGCTCTCTTCGGCGATCGCCACCGTCAGCGTCGCGATATCCGTGCTGGCGTTTTCAAGCGGGTTCAGTGCGGCACGGATCGATGCCGGCTCGACCGTCGGCAGATCGCCCTGCACGTTGATGACGATCTCCGCTTCGCCGGTCGGGTCGGCCTTCTGCAGCGCTTCATAGATCCGGTCGGATCCGGACTGGTGATCGATGCGGGTCATGATCGCTTCGAAGCCGGCCTCCCGCACCACGTCGAAGACCTGCTGGTCGTCGACGGCGACGACCACGCGGCCGACGTCCGCTTCCTCGGCGCGTTTCGCCACCTGGACGATCATTGGCAGGCCGCAAATGTCGGCGAGCGGCTTTCCGGGCAGGCGAGTCGAGGCCATGCGCGCCGGAATGAGCACGATGGCTTTACCTGAATTTTCGCGATTCATGATCTGGCCTTCAAAAACCCCGCTGAAAGTGTCAATAAGTCTCAGTTAGGGGCCGATAATCACTGTTGCAACGCAGAGCCAAAAGACATAGGTTCCGCGCGATTTCAAGATAGGCCGGGTTTTTGTTTGCGCCGGTGGCAAAGGGAGCGTTTGCAGATGAATTCATATGTGAACATGGGCGTGGGTGCCTTTCTGGGGACGGTCTTCGTTCTGATGTCCGTGTCCATTGCATCGGAAGGCATTTTCCACTCCGAGGCTCCCGAGAAGGAAGGCTTCGCGATCGTTGCCGAAGAGGGCACGTCTGAAGCCGGCGCCGGCGGCGCCGCAGAAGTCGAAGTCGATATCAAGCCGCTGCTTCTCAAGGCCGATGCTTCTGCCGGTGAAGCCGTGTTCAAGAAGTGCGCAAGCTGTCACACCGCCGACAAGGGCGGCGCAAACAAAGTCGGTCCGAACCTCTGGGGCCTCGTCAACCGTCCGATCGCCTCGCATGAAGGCTTCAGCTATTCGGCCGGCATGAAGACCTTCTCCGAGGGCAGCAAGGTCGTCTGGGATTACGACCACCTGAGCTTCTTCATCGAAGCGCCGAAGAAGCACGTTCCGGGCACCGCCATGGGCTTTGCCGGCGTCAAGAAGCCGGACGAGCGCGCCAACCTGATCGCGTGGCTGCGCGAGCAGGCCGATTCTCCGGCTCCGCTGCCGGATGCGGCTGGCGGCGCTGCCGAAGCGGCACCGGCTGCTGGCGCCGAAGGCGCAAAGCCGGCAGAGGCTCCGGCAACCGAAACCAAGCCGGCTGAAGGCCAGGCCGCTCCGGCGACGGAATCCAAGCCTGCCGAAGGCCAGCCGGCACCGGCGCAATAAGCTTAGCGGTTGGAAACAACCCATTCGAAAGGCCCGGCTCGCGCCGGGCCTTTTGCATTTGCGGGGCACGGTGACGCGACACATCCACGCGAATCGATAGACGGGATTTCGCTCCTCCCGAGGAAACACTTCCCGAAGTTCCGAAGCAGTCACACCAGCAGATAGGCCCAGACCGAAACGCTGACGACGCCGAGCGCGGTCGTCAATGTGATGGTCGAGGAGGCGAGTGCGTGGCCGACGTTGAAATGGTTGGCGATCAGCCAGGCGTTGACGCCGGTTGGAACGGCCGATGTCAGCACCAGCGCCGTCGTCCAGTTGTCGTTGAGGCCAAGCAGGTGGCAACTGGTGAACACGACCCCGGGCATGACGAGGAGCTTCAGCACACTCGTAAAGGAAGCAAGACCGAGATTGCCGGCAAGGCCGTATTTGTCTAGCGCCATGCCGATCGAGATCAGCGCTGCCGGCGCCGCCATCGAGGCAAGCTGATCGACGACAGTCTTCACAGGTCCGCCAAGCGGCTGGCCGACGAGATGAAACGCTGCGCCGCAAGCAAGCCCGATGACCAGCGGATTGCGCACCAGGTTGCGGCCGACGCCGGCGAGAAGATGCAACGGGCTTTGCCCTGGTTTGCCGCTTGCACGGCGCTCGGCACGCTCCATCAGCAGCGTGCCGGCGATCATCATGACCGGCAGATGGACGGACAGCAGGATCGAAATCGCCACTATTCCCTCCTCGCCGACGATGCGTGAAACCAACGGCAAGCCGATGAACACGGTGTTGGCGAAGGCCGAGGAGACGCCGGCAAGAACGCCCATGCGTGGGTCACGCCGGAAGATGAGCGTTGCAGCCAGATGCCCGGCCGCCCAGGTGACGGCAACGCCGGAAAAGTAGGCGACCCAGAGCGGCCAGGGCGAACCGTCCTTGAAATCCGCTTCGGCAATCGTGCGAAATAATAGAACGGGAACGGCAACACGAAAGACGAAGTCGCCGAGCGCTTCGCCGACAGCCGGTTTCAGATAGCCTGACCGAACCAGCAGCCAGCCGGCAAGGATCAGGACGAAGATGGGCAGAACGTTCTGGAAGATGTCGGACATGCGCAGGCCTTGGGATGGGACTGCCAGCAATAACCGCGTTCACGCCAGGATCGCAAGCGCGGCGCGGCAGAGCACTTTCAAGGGAACCTTCGCAGACCGCAGGCGTTCGGGAAGAGCATGAGGAACATGCCATGCCGCCAGATAAGCCCATTTATGCCCATGGAGACGACGATCCGCATCTGACGGATGACGCGCTCGCCGACAAGGTGCTGCGCTTCATCCAGTATGCCGCCCTGGTCGACACGAGCCGCATCTCGGTGATGGCGCTTGGCGGGCTCGTCGTTCTTTCCGGTGAGGTCGCGAGCGAAACGGACGTCGCCTGCGCCGGGGATGCGGCGGCATCGGTGATCGGTGTTGCCAGCGTCGAGAACCGGCTGAACGCGAAGCCGGGCGACGCCGACCCGCATGCCTGAGCGGTGATCCGACGGGTTGCCACGTCAAAAGCCGAATGATAGGACATGCGCCACTATTGATGTCGATATGGGCCTGGCATTGCCGTCAGCCTGCAGGAGCCGCAGATGAGGACCGACGAGTCAGCAACCAGGTAAGCCGCAACAACGGTTTGAAAAAGTTGTTGCGGCGTCTG
The DNA here is from genome assembly GCF_001429285.1 of Ensifer sp. Root278. Classification (GTDB taxonomy): domain Bacteria; phylum Pseudomonadota; class Alphaproteobacteria; order Rhizobiales; family Rhizobiaceae; genus Ensifer. The sequence continues at coordinate 114,615 of NZ_LMJJ01000001.1, read as the reverse complement.
TCGGCTCACACTCCCAAGATTTGATGAAGTGGCAGATCGCCGCCGAATGTTACCCATTTGCGCGGATGTTTCATCATGCCCGATCATAACTTGCCCACCTGGCCCTATACGCTGCCGGCGGCTCTGCTGCTGATGGCGCCTTTCGATATCCTGGCGTCGCTCGCCATGGACATCTATCTGCCTGTCGTGCCGGAAATGCCCGGCATTCTCGGCACGTCGCCGGCAATCGTCCAGCTGACGCTGAGCCTCTACATGCTCATGCTGGGCTTGGGACAGGTGCTCTTCGGCCCGCTCTCCGACCGGTTCGGCCGCCGTCCGGTGCTTCTCGGAGGCGCGACTTTGTTTGCACTGACGTCATTGCTGCTGGCGGTCACCACCTCAGCGCCGGTCTTCGTGGCACTCCGGCTTGCGCAGGCGGCGGGCGCCTCGGCGGCGCTGGTCGCGACCTTCGCGACGGTGCGGGACGTCTATGGCGCACGTCCGGAAGGCGTCACCATATACGGCCTCTTCAGCGCCATGCTGTCCTTCGTTCCGGCGCTCGGACCGATTGCCGGCGCGCTGATCTCAGGCGCTCTCGGCTGGCAGGCGATCTTCCTGACGCTCGGCGTGCTCGGTCTTACCGCGCTCGGCCAGGCGCTGCTGCGCTGGTCGGAAACCCGGCCAATCCCTTCCGGCAACGGGAAGCCCAGCTTTAAGCCCATTCTCAGGAACGGCGCGTTCTGGACCTATACGCTCGGCTTCAGCACGGCGATGGGCGCGTTCTTCGTGTTCTTCTCGACCGCGCCGCGCCTGCTCATCGATCGCGCCGGCTATTCGCAGTTCGGCTTCAGCCTCGCCTTCGCGACGGCGGCAGTGGTGATGATCCTGACCACGCGCTTCGCCAAGGGTTTCGTCGGCCGCTACGGGATGTCCGGCTGCCTCATGCGCGGCATGGCAGCGCTGATCCTTGGCGGGCTGTTGCTTGCCGCCGGCGAAGTCTTCACGACACCCTCCTTCGCAAGCTTCGTGCTGCCGATGTGGGTGATCGCCGTCGGCATTGTCATGAGCGCCTCGGTGACTGCGAACGGCGCGCTGAAGGCCTTTGACGCGATCGCCGGAACGGCGGTGGCGCTCTACTTCTGCATCCAGAGCGTGATCGTCGCCGTCGTCGGCACCGGCGCCGTTCTGTTTCTGAAGGGCTATACGGCCTGGCCGCTCGTCGGCTACTGCCTGGTGATGGCGACGGTCACGCTCCTGGCGCTGGCGCTCCTGAACCGACGTGGAAGACAATAGCTGCCATGTACCTCCCGGAGCGGTTGCCTGCTCCGGGAGGTATTCAGCCAACCGGTCCGGCGGCTGCCAGCAAGACCGCAAGATGCCTCTTGACCTCGCCCCTGGGGCAGGCCCCAGACTTGTCTCATGACCGATTCTTTTTTCCTCGCCGGCCGTTTCGGCGCTGCCACAAGACTGTCGCCGAAGGCGCTCCGGCTCTATGTTGAGCAGGGCCTGCTCGTGCCCGCCCACGTCGATCCGGTGACCGGCTACCGCTACTACGCCGCCGAGCAGGCGGGCCGCGCCCGCTTGATCGCAAGGCTGCGGCAATTGGGCCTGCCGATCGCCCGAATCGCCCGCCTGATCGAGCTTCAGCCCGAAGTGCGCCTCGCCGAACTTCGCGCCTGGCTGGAGGTACAGACCAAACGGCTCGAGGAGCAGAGCGAGCTGGTGCAGGCGATCTTCCGGCAATCGTCCGGCGGCGATGATCCGCTGATCAAAGCCGTCCGCGTCCGCGACACTGCCCCTTCGAAGATCGTCTATCGGCAGGGTCATGTGACGGTCGATGCGCTCGACGCTTTCACGGAAAGCGCCGAAGCGGCGATCCGCAGCTACCTGGCACTATGCGGCAAGGACGACGATGGGCCGATGACGCTGCATTTCCACGAGCCCGTGAACCATGATGGCAAGGGCCTCGTCGAGGTCGCGATCGGCTACACCGGCAGCCTCGAACCGTCAGGTGATCTGCGCATGCGACTTCAGCCGGCTGGGCGCGAAGCATTCCTGCCGGTGTCCGAGACGTTCGAGACCTTTCCGGCGGTGCTGCGTGTCTACGACGCGATCGAGGCCTGGTTCGAGCACAGCAACGATCTCAATTGTTTCGGCAGCCCCTACGAAATCTACCCCGGCAGCGGCGACGCCCGTTTCGATGTCGCCTATCCCATCGTGCCTTAACAAGCCTCCCTTCACATCCCCCCTCAATCGCTCAAGGGTTCCATCCGATGCAGCACGTTCCCTATGTGGGCTCCGGCCCCTATTGCTACGCCAATTCCTTCGCCATGATGTTCGGCGAGGCGGCGCCCTCGCCCGCCGTCATCGAATTTGCCACAAGCAGCCCGTTCGGAATGCAGCTCATCGGCGGCTCGCTGCCGTTCTTCGACCCCTATGGCTGGGACCCGGAAGCCGGGTTCGACGGCGCGCTTGCTGCGCTCGGCTGGACCTCGGAAGTCAGCAAGGGTGACGATGCCGAGGACGCGCTTTCTCGCCTCCGGTCGACGCTCAAGGATGGCCCGGTCTGGGTCGGCCCGGTGGAAATGGGACATCTCCGCCATCAGCCCGGCATGACCGGGCCGATCGAGGCCGACCACTATGTCGTAGTCCTCGCGCTCGACGAGGAGCGGGTGCTGATGCACGATCCGCAGGGCTACCCCTACGCCTCGCTGCCGATCAGTGATTTCATGGCGGCCTGGAGCGCGAAGACGCTCACCTACGGCGATTCTTTCACGATGCGGTCGGGCTTTTCGCGGGTGGCGGAGGTCTCGGAGGTGGACGGGATCCGGGCCTCGATCCCGGCCGCGATCCACTGGCTGTCGATGGTTACGGATCGAGCGATGCCGCCTAGGAGCCTCGGCAATGCCGAGGCCGCCGAAGCGCTGGCGGCGCGCATCGAGGAACGCTGTGACAAGGGCTTGCGGGCGCACCTGATCCATTTCGCCGTTCGCGTCGGCGCCCGCCGTGCGGCTGACGCCGAAACCTGCCTCGAGCGCGCCGGCTTTGCCAAGTCCGCCGCCGTTGCCGGCGAACAGGCGCGACTCATCGGCGCGCTGCAATATCCGTTGGTCTTGCGCAGAGATGCGGAAGCGGCGGAAGCCCTGCGGCGGCTGGCTCCGACCTACGATCGGCTGCTCTCCGCCCTGCGAGGCGGAGACTGATTCCAGCAACACGCAACTCCGGACGGAAAACCGCTTCGCACTTTTCCTGGAATTGCTTCACTTGGCACGGGCGCAATTCCGGACGGAAAACCGCTTCGCACTTTTCCTGGAATTGCTTTAGGCAATGAGCTCGGAGAAGCTCTTCGGCCGCTCCGACTTGGCGTCGCGTACGGTTGCGTAGTGAAGTCCGACGACACCGTTGTCGTAGTGTTCGCTGCCGATCAGCTGCAGTTCGTTCTTATCCCTCAGCCGGGCGAACCACGGTTCACCCGGCGAGACGACGGGATAGACGAAGAAGTGGTAGCGATCGACCAGCCCGAGGCCGATCACCGTCTGCGCCAGGCTGGCGCCACCCGAGAGATGGATATCGCCGCCGGGCTCAGCCTTCAGCTCCATCAGGTAGCGCGAAAGTGCGGCGTCGTCGGCAGCCACGACCTGTTCGGCATTGTGCCAGGGGCTGATTGCCTGCTCACCGGTGCGGGAGAACACAATCTTGCGGGAGTCGTGCATGCGTTTGGCCATCACGCGATTGGTCTCGCCGTTGACCTCATCGTTCAGCGCGCCGGGCCAATAGCCGACCATCTCCTCGTAGGTGGTGCGCCCGACGAGTACCGTGTCGTAGCCGGCATAGAGGCGGTCGATCGCCCGGTACTGCTCATCGACCACCGTGCCCATCCAGGCAAGCGGATCGTCGAGGCGGCCATCGAGCGTCGTCATCATCTGCAGGACGATGTTGCGCATGTCTTCGCCTCCTTAATGGGTTTGCTCGACGAGCCGGGCCAGTTGCTCCGCCACCGTTCCCCAGCCGTCGTGGAAACCCATCTCCTCGTGCATCTTCCGGTCCGCGCCGTTGCGGTGCATCACGTGGGCGGCGTACTCAGTGCCGGCCGGATGGTCGCTGAGCGTGATGATTGCCGTCATGAAGGCGTTCTCGGCCGGCCGCCAGCCGGCAACGAGCGTATCGGTGAAGACGATGCGCGAGAGTTCGTCGACCGCGAGGAAGCAGGCATTGATATGCGGCACGAACTCGCCGCCGCCTTCGCTGATCCGGGTCACGAAGCCGCCGCCCGGCTTCAGGTCCATATCGATCACCTTGCATATTGCCGGCGCCGGGACCCACCATTGCTCAAGCCGGGTCCGATCGCTCCAGGCGCGCCAGACGGTCGCGCGCGGCGCCTTGATGATGCGTGCCATCGTCAGGTCGAGTTCGGGATCTGGAGAGCGGATCATGTCATTCCTCCTCGTGTTCAGTGACGAATTTTTCCAGCCGGTCGGCACGGCCTTCCCAGAGCGCGCGCTGCGCCGAAAGCCAGGTCTCGACCACGGCGAATTGCGCCTTCTCGATGGCGCAGGTCCGCACCCGGCCCTGCTTGTGCGTGCGGATCAGGCCGCTGCCTTCCAGGAAGTGGATGTGCTTCATGAAGGACGGCAGGGCCATGTCGAAGGGTCTGGCGAGATCGCTGATGCTCGCCGGGCCGCCGCCGAGCCGCGAAAGCACGGCGCGCCGGGTGGGATCGGCGAGCGCCTGAAAGATCACGTCCAATCGGCCTGAATACTGTTCCATAAGGCTAAGTATCATGACCAAACACTTAGCGCAACAGCTAACTATTGAAGTCCTCCCCGACAGGCTCGAGCCAATTTGTCTCACGGCGCCGTGCCGTCGACCGCAGGTCGAGAGCCGAGACCATTTCCCCATTTCCCGCTGATATGTTTTACTTGCTGCACTTTGCGGGATCGACAAAGGTCAGGGGCCAAAGCTCGAATGATGCGCTTTCTTGTGTTCGCGGTCGCCGCGCTCATCGCATTCGACGGGAATGCAGCAGAGCAGAATTTCCCCGCCGATGGCGGTCTGATTTATTTCAACATGCCGACCGGCAACATCGGTTGCCAATACACGCCAGCCGGTGGCTCCGATGTTTATGTCCCGGAGGACGGCGGCCCGGAACTTGGCTGTGACCGCATCGAACCGACCTATCAGAGGTTCATTCTGGGAAAGGCGGGCAAGGCCCGACGATTCCAGAACGCGGGCGATACAGCATGCTGCGACGGCTCCCATATCCTGAGCTACGGCAACAGCTGGAAGAAGGGGCCGTTTAGCTGTCGGTCCAGCAAGACCGGGCTCAGCTGCGAGCGCAGTGACGGCCACGGTTTTTACATCAGTCGATCGAAGACCGACGTCTATTAGAGCGGCAGCAGGAAAGGTGCATACGGTTTGCCGCGCGCCCTGACTTCTGGTTGATGGCCAGAGCGGGTTTGGTCGCAATCCTGTCGCGTTAGCGCTGACGAGGCCAGCAAGGGGTCGCCGCAGCACGCGGTAGCTCGATCCGGCAGAAGATCAGCGCTCGCCTATCTCCTGCAGAAAAGTCTCCAGGACGCTGCGGCTCTGCGCCAGCTTTTCCGTCTTCTCTTCGACAAGCCGGATCTGCTCGTGCAGGGTGACGCGCAGTTCGTCGCAGGGCTCAAAGATCGGACCTTCTCCGCGAACGCACGGCAGGAACTGCAGGATCGTCGGAAGGGTCATGCCGCCGGCGCCCAGGAGTTTGATGCGCTCGACGGTTCTCACCTCCGCCAGATCATAGTCGCGATAGCCGCTTTCGGTGCGTCCAGGCTTCAACAGCCCTTCGGCTTCATAGTAGCGCAGCATCCGAATGCTGACGCCGGTGCGTTTCGACAGCTCGCCTATTTTCATTCCGGTCCCTTCGCCTCGCCCTTGACTCTGACAGCGCTGTCAGACCTTAGACCTATTGGCTCCTTCATGTGAACACACCCAGGAGCAAGACCATGCCGAACGAAACAAGCCTCTATCCCGCAGCGCTCAACGGCCGCCCGGCCAGCGCTGCCGATCTGATCCCCTTGGCTTTTGCCGGCTTCGCCCACTTCACCGCAATTCAGGTCAGGGACTGCAAGATCAGAGGTCTGGACCTGCATCTGAAGCGCCTCAGCAACGCCTCTCTCTCCTTCTTCGGCCGCGCGCTGCCCGACGAAGAGTTGCGCGCCCACATCAAACAGGCAATCGACGCAGGTCCGGCGGAGGGTACGGTCGAGCGTGCGCTCATATCCGGCCGGGTCCGCGATCGCCCCCTTGGCGTATCGCTGCGACGTCCGGTCCCAGAAACGCGCGTCACTCGCCGTCTTCATGCTGCCTGCTCCCCAGAGCGCGACCAGATCTCCTCGGCACGGTCGAGGCCGGAGCCACGCCGGTCAAGGGATTCCGGCTACCGCGCAATCGTCAACAAATGGCGGAGATCGGACGGTCAATCAGCGAAGGCCCCTTCGCGCTAGGCCAGACGAACCCAATCGACGGTTTCAAGCACATAGGGCGCGAAGAGAAAGTCGCGGATCGCAGCGATCTCGTCCTCGCGCCAATCGAGAAGAACGAAATGCGCAGGCATCTCCATGGGCCCGGCGCTGTCGAAAACCAGCATGACCGGACGCCCCTCGATCGCACCGAGCGCGAACCGCCACCTCGTCTCCTCGGCATAGCGGGTGAAGTAGCGGCCAATGCCCTCACGGCCCTCCAGCCTCAGCCTGTTGACGAGCTCGAGCTTGACGTCTTCGGCCAGCATGGCGCGGATCGCATCGAAATCGCCCCCCTGAAACAGGCGCACATAGGTCGCCATCTTCTGCCGGTTGGCATCGGACATCAGCGGCAGCCGCATATCGTCCGGGCGATCCGCCAGTTGCCGGAGCGACGCGCGTCCGCGCTGGAGCGCCGACTTGGCAGCCGCCGGCGTGCAGTCGGCAATATCCGCGATTTCTTCGACCGAATGTCCGAGCACATCCTTGAGAATCACGGCGCAGCGCTGAAGTTCAGGCAGCTGCAGGAAGGTGTGAAAGCCGACCGCAACGATGTCCGCTTCGGGCAGCCGTGCGTCCTCCAGATCATCGCGCAGCGGAACGACCCTGTGCCGGGACCGCCGGCGCAGGAAATCGAGGCTGGTATTGTGGGCGATGCGAAGCAACCAGCCCTCGATATTGTCCACGACCACACCGTCCGCCCGCGCCTGCAGGGCCTTGATCAAGGTATCCTGCAGCACGTCCTCGCCGTCCACGGCCGAGCCGGTCATGCGCGCGCAATAGCGATGCAGCCGCGGCCTGAACTCGCGCAGGCGATCCTCGAAATCTTCCACGTTCATGTATCGAGCTCCATGGGCGCATTTCCAGGCGTCAGCCCATCGGCGACGACGGCACGATAACGCGGGTCCAAAGAAATGTCCGCCGCCTTCCGGCCACTGTCGGCGGGCGTCGGCGGCGGATCGACATCACCTGTTATCGCTGAACACGGCCTCGCCCAGGATCGACTCAAGGCTTGCCAATTCCAGGATCTGCGGGAAGTAGGCCTTCATCCGGGGATCGGCCCGCATCGCCTCAATGGCCGCCGGCGTCTCCCATTCCGAATAGATGATGACGCTGGCGCCGTCCTTGGCGGCGATCAGCCGGCTTGTGTGCCAACCGCCGAGCGTGCTGATCACGGTTTCGATGTTGCGCTTCAGGAGCGCAATCAATTGCGCCTGCTTGCCGGGTTCGACCTTCAGCAGATTGACGAGTGTGACAGGTTCGGTGGTCATCAGCGTGTCTCCTTTGCTACGGACACAGCAAAGACGAACCGGAGAGGCGAAACGGATCGCGCCGAAGAAGATTTTTTGCGGGTTGGCGCCAAGCGGGTTGGCAACGTCTTGATATTGATCGCTGTGGCAAGGGAGAGAAATGGCGGACAGAGAGGGATTCGAACCCTCGATACGCTTTCACGTATACACGCGTTCCAGGCGTGCGCCTTCAACCACTCGGCCACCTGTCCATCCGTCAGCAGCCGATGGTCAATCCGGCTGGATGGGAAGGGCGGGGCCCTTCGGTGTCGACCGGTGTAAACCGGCGGACGCGCGTCTATATACCGATGATTTGCTTGGGATCAACTGCTTTCTGACAGATTGTTGACATCTTGTGAAACGAGCGGCCCGTCGTCCCCATTGTGCATACCAGGCGGCACGCTTATCTCTTGCGCCGGGACGAGTGTCACGTCCCGGCAGCGTCCAGATGCCAGCTCGGCTCTACTGCGATCCCCGCATAATTTCGCCACTGGGCCTTGTCCGAGACCCCTGCGATCGAAGAAGATGCCGCCGGGGCGTTGCGCTTGACCATGACATGACGCGACCAGTGACATGAAGGGATAATTGGACCGATGCGGTTTCTACTAAGGCTGGCGAGCGCCGTCGTGTTGTTTGCCGCCGTGCTTGCCGGCGCCGTCGACGCGATTCAGTCGGTCGCCGCATCGGAACTGGTGATGACCTCGCTTGGCGACGACCTGGAGGCGCTGGGCGCCGACACGGCGAGCTGGATCCAGTTTGCGCAGCGTTCCGATACGGCGCAGACGATCTGGCATTCGGTGCTGCATTGGCTGCTGATGCAGCCGGCCTTCGCCGTGCTGGCGCTGCTCGCGCTCGTTCTGTGGATGGTCGGTTACAAGAAGCGGCCGGCCGCGGGCCGCTTCGCCGCCTGATTTTTAGCGGAGCCCGTCTCTGCACCGACGAGGAGTATGCTGATGTTCCTGATCGACATGTTCAACAAGAAGACGATCATGCCCGATGCGCAGACAGCGCTGCCGGGTCGCGACGAGGCGATCCCGACGGCCGAGACGCATTTCGTCTCCGGGCGGCCGCTGAATGGCCCCTACCCCGACGGCACGAAGCAGGTCCTGCTTGGCATGGGCTGCTTCTGGGGCGCCGAACGGCTGCTCTGGAAGATCCCCGGTGTCTACGTGACGGCTGTCGGTTACGCTGGCGGGCTGACACGGAACCCGACCTATCAGGAGACGACCACCGGGCTCACAGGCCATGCCGAGGTGGTGCTGGTCGTCTATGATCCAGAGACGGTTCCGCTTGCGACCCTGCTCAAGACTTTCTTCGAGGAGCACGACCCGACCCAGGGCATGCGCCAGGGCAACGATATCGGCACCACCTACCGCTCGGCAATCTACACCTATGACGACGAGCAGCTGGCGGAGGCCAAGGCCGCGCGCACCACTTTCCAGGCGGCGCTGAAGTATTCCAACCATGGCGGCACGATCACCACCGAGATCGGCAAGGCCGGCCCATTCTACTTCGCCGAGGACTACCACCAGCAATATCTGGCGAAGAACCCGAACGGCTATTGCGGCCTGCGCGGCACCGGGGTGAGTTGCCCGATCGGGTACTAGGGCGCCGTGCGTTCGACTGACGCACAAAGGACGCTCTAGCACTTTGATTCTAGAGCATCTTTCCGCCTCCGGTGGTTCCACTCGAGAGCGGGATGCTCTAGACAGGCCGATGTGCTTGGCCTCAATCGACCCAAACCTTCACCAGATCGTTTCGTGTAAACAAGCGCTGGATGCGGGCGGAGAACCGCACACACTTTTCCTCATCCCGCTCCGACACCGGGGGCCGCTTTGGCCCTCTCGAAAGCAAGCGCGATACCCACAACCCAGAGGTCGCGCCGGATGGGCGCGCACACTTGCCGGCGATCTCAAAAGCGCAACAGAACCGGTGCCTTACGGGTACCGGCTTCTGTGGCTTGTATTTTTACCATCTGAAAAATTTTGAGTGTTTTTTTGCCGTGACCGTGCAAGGATGCGCCACCCTAGCCCCAAGGAGAAGGGGGTGGGTTCCGCAGACAGGTTCCGTCGGGGAGCCGGCGGGAGGACCCAATAAGATCAATAGCGACAACAGGGCTGCACAATGAAAAAAACCATTCTCGGTCTCTTTGCCTTTTCGATGATGTCCGCGACGGCACTGGCCGCCGACATCAAGCCAGCGATCATCTACGATCTCGGCGGCAAGTTCGACAAATCCTTCAACGAGGCTGCCTTCAACGGCGCCGAAAAGTTCAAGACGGAATCGGGCGTCGAATACCGCGAGTTCGAAATCGCCAACGATGCCCAGCGTGAACAGGCGCTGCGCCGCTTTGCGAGCGACGGCAACAGCCCGATCGTCATGGCCGGCTTCAACTGGGCGGCTTCGCTCGAGAAGATCGCGCCGGAATACCCTGATATCAAGTTTGCGATCATCGACATGGTCGTCGAGAAGCCGAACGTCAAATCGGTCGTCTTCAAGGAACAGGAAGGCTCCTACCTCGTCGGCGTTCTCGCCGGCCTCGCTTCGAAGTCGAAGACCGTCAGCTTCATCGGCGGCATGGACGTTCCGCTGATCCACAAGTTCGCCTGTGGCTACGTTGGCGGCGCCAAGTCGACCGGCGCTGACGTCAAGGTTCTGGAAGCCTACACCGGAACGACGCCGGACGCCTGGAACGACCCGGTCAAGGGCGGCGAAATCGCCAAGTCGCAGATCGACCAAGGCTCGGACGTCGTCTACCACGCAGCCGGCGGCACCGGCGTCGGCGTTCTGCAGGCAGCAGCAGATGCGGGCAAGCTCGGCATCGGCGTCGACTCCAACCAGAACGGCCTGCAGCCGGGCAAGGTCCTGACCTCGATGCTGAAGCGCGTCGACGTTGCCGTCTATGAAGCCTTCACGGCGGCCAAGAACGACAAGTTCGAGTTCGGCATTTCCAACCTCGGCCTCAAGGAAGATGGCGTCGGCTATGCGCTCGACGACAACAACAAGGCACTGATCACGCCTGAGATGCTCGACGCAGTGGAAAAGGTGAAAGCCGAAATCATTGCCGGCAAGGTCGAAGTTCACGACTACATGAGCGACGAGTCCTGCCCCTACTAAGAGCAGCACTTATGTAAATAGAGAGGCCGCCGGTTCGTTGGACCGGCGGCCTTTTAATTTCCGTTTGCCGTGGCGCTCGATCAGTAGTGCGGCGGCCGGGTGATCGCCGGCGCATCGAGCGATTGCTCCTCGAGCGACAGGAAACGCTCGGTCAGCCGGTCGAGCTTGGCGCGCGTCTGTTCCACCACCTTCCATTGCTCGGCAAGCTGATCGGAAAGTTCCTCGATGGTCTTGGCCTGGTGGGCCACCGTTTCCTCGAGGTGGGTGATCCGTTCGTCCGTCTTGTTCATGTCCGCCAACTCCGTCCTGCCACGCGCCGGCGCGCCCGCGCAGCACAATGGGATCTTGCCGGCAGATTGGCCATAGCCGGCATCATGTCAAGCAAGAGCCTCTCAGGCCTTCGCCGCCGCACTGCCCGAGAGCGAAAATCCGGGATCCTTTGCCGAAAGCCGCTTGTGCAGATGCACCATCAGTCCGGCAGCAAAGAGCGGCGTCAAAAGGTTGACGAACGGCACCGCCAGAAAGGCCGCGAGCAGAAGGCCGGCGAGAAAAACGGTGGAACGGTGCTTCTCGCGGAAGAGCCGCGCCTCCGCCGGTGCACGATAGCGCATTGCCGCGAACTCGAAGAATTCGCGGCCGAGCAGATAGCCGTTGACCAGAAAGAAGGCGACGAGATTGACGCCCGGAACGAGCAGCAGGAAGAGCGCCAGCAGGTTGCCGAGGATGACAACGCCGAGAAACTTCAGCGATCCGGCGATCGCCTCGCCAAGCGGCAGCGGCCGGCCCTGCGGCTCGCTCGGATAGTCCCGCTTCTCGATCACCTCGGCAACATCGTCGAGGAAGAAGCCGGCGATCAGCGCGGTGACGGGGGCCAGAAGCAAAGCCAAGGCGAGCGCCAGCCCGAGGCTCGCGAAGATGCCGACGACGAAGGTCAGCCAACCGGCCCAGACGGGCGTGCCCGGCATCAGCGTATCGATCCACGGCAGCGCCAGCCAGATAAACACTTCGCGCACCGCAAACCAGAGCGCGACGAGCGCCAGTATCGTCAGGCCCAGCACCTTCCAGAAAACCGATCGGGTCTCGGGCGCAAGGAGATTGGCAAGCGAAAGTCGCGCCGCGTCCAAGATCATCATCGCTCTCCAGTATGGCCCAAGGTTCGATGATGCATGTAGGCAGGGGCACCACCAGCGACAAGACACACGCGGCGGAAGCCAGTCTTTATGCAAGATTCACGCGCCTCGTCTAAGGGAAGCATGGAAAACGCCAAGGGCGGCGATATTGTAGACGTAGCGGACAGCAGCCGCAGGCAAGAACAGCATTCCGCGGAGGATGACATGACAGAACAAAAGACACTCGCCAGCCTTTCCGTGCTGGTGCAGAGCGGCAAGCTGGACCCCGTGGACCTCGCCAAGCAAACCTATGCGGCGATCGACGCACACGGCGACTATGCCATCTTCGTCGAACTGACGCCTGAGCGCGCGACGCGGGATGCCGAGGCCGCCTCGAAACGCCTCAGGGCGGGACGCTCGCTCGGCCTGCTCGACGGCCTGCCGGTCGCGTGGAAGGACCTCTTCGATGTGGCCGGCAGCGTCACGACCGCCGGCTCGAAGGTGCTGCAGACGCACGCCCCGGCGAGGAGCGACGCTCCGGTCGTTGCCGCCGTTGCCGCAGCCGGCATGGTCAGCGTCGGCCGCACCAATATGAGCGAGTTCGCCTTTTCGGGCCTTGGCATCAACCCGCATTACGGCACGCCGAGGAACCCCGCGGCCACCGACGTTGAGCGCATTCCCGGCGGCTCGTCGTCAGGCTCGGCGGTCGCGGTCGCGGCCGGGCTGGTGCCAGCAGCCATCGGCACCGATACCGGCGGGTCCGTCCGCATCCCCGCGGCGATGACCGGCATTGTCGGTTACAAAGCAACACGCGGCCGCTACACGATGAAGGGCGTCTTTCCGCTGGCTGAAAGCCTGGATTCGCTTGGGCCCCTTTGCCACACGGTGCAGGACGCCGTGTGGGTGGACGCTGCCATGCACGGGCTGACGGCTCCGACCGTGCGCCGCGCCGACCTTTCAGGCGTCGCGCTGGTGATCCCGGAAACGGTGGTCTTCGACGATGCGGAAACGGAAGTCGTCGAGGCGTTCGAGGATGCCATCAGGCGGCTCGAGAAAGCCGGCGTTGCTATCAGCCGCCGCGCCTTCCCGACCTTCTCGGCGGTCTTCGGGCTGATGGCGCGCCATGGCGCCCTGGTGACGGCCGAGGCCTATGCGCTTCATCGCGAGCGGCTGGCCGGGCACGAGGCCAATGAGATGGATCCCCGTGTCGTTGCCCGCACCAGGCTCGGCGAGAAGATCACCATGCCCGACTACATTGCCCTGCTCGACGCGCGCGACCAACTGATCCATGAGACGGTCGACAGCCTGAAGCCGAACGAGCTCATCGCCCACCCGACCCTGCCGCATGTGGCGCCGCCGATCGCGCCACTGATCGAGGACGACGAGCTGTTCTTCAAGACCAACGCCAAGACACTGCGCAACACGTCGATCGGTAACTTCCTGGATTTCTGCGGCATCTCCATTCCCTGCGGTACCGGGGCGGCCGAAATGCCCGTTGGTTTGCAGCTTGCCGCGCCGCATCACCAGGACGATCGGCTGCTCTCCGTCGCGCTCTCTGCCGAAACGATCATCCGGGGTGAGGCATGATCGTCTGTTTCGACATCGGCGGCTCGGCGATCAAGGGCGCGATCGTGCATTCGCGCGACCGGATCTTTCCGTTGCCGCGACGGACAACGCCGCTCAGCAACTTCCGCCAGTTCATTGAGGCGCTCGAATCGGTCCTGGACGAAGCGGGCGGACACCCGGATTGCGTGGCGATCTCGATCACCGGCGTCATCGATCCCGAGACGCGGCGGATCAAATGCGCCAACATCCCCTGCATCGACGGACGTGACCTAGTCACCGAACTCGAAGCGGCGCTGCACCTGCCGGTGAAGATCGCCAATGACGCCGACTGTTTCGCGCTTGCCGAAGCAGGTGCCGGCGCCGGGCGCGGCCACCGTATCGTCTTCGGCGCCATTCTCGGCACCGGGGTCGGCGGCGGCCTGGTGATCGACGGCCGGCTGATCAATGCCGATGGCGGCTTTGCCGGCGAATGGGGACACGGCCCGGCGATCGCGGCCGAGGCCGGCAACCCGCCGATCGCCATTCCCGCCTATGACTGCGGCTGCGGCCAGAAGCGCTGCGTCGATACCGTTGGCGGCGCCCGCGGGTTGGAGCGGCTGCACCAGACCGCCCATGGCAAGACGCTTTCAAGCCATGAGATCATCGAGGCCTGGAAGGCTGGGGATGCAGAGGCAAAGCGCACGGTCGATCTGCTCGTCGATCTCGTGAGTTCGCCTTTGGCACTCGTCATCAACATCACCGGCGCGACGATCGTGCCTGTCGGCGGCGGACTCTCCAATTCCGAGGAACTGCTCGCCGAAATCGACAGGACAGTGCGTAGCCGGATTCTCCGGCAGTTCGAACGGCCGCTGGTGGTGCGTGGTGAATGCCGGGTCGAGCCCGGATTGATCGGCGCGGCGCTGCTTGGCCTCGGCGAGGAGAAGATATGAGCGACATCAAACTGGAAGTCTGCGTCGACGATGCCGACGGGCTTTACGCGGCGATCGAGGGCGGCGCAGACCGGATCGAGCTCTGCGCCGCCCTGTCCGTCGGTGGCCTGACGCCCAATCCCGGACTGATGGCGCTGGCCGGTCCGCCGCCGGTGCCCGTTTACGCCATGATCCGCCCTCGCCCGGGCGATTTCGTCTTCTCCGCCGCGGACCTCGATGTCATGCGTCGCGATATCGACGCGGCGCGGGCGGCAGGTCTCGCCGGCGTGGTGCTCGGCGCCTCCCTTGCCGACGGTCGCCTCGATAAGTCGATGCTGATCAAGCTCACAGGCCATGCGGCCGGACTCAGGATGACGCTGCACCGCGCCTTCGATCTGGTTCCGGATTTCGCCGAGGCGATGGAGGTGGCGGTCGAGCTCGGCTTCGAACGCATCCTGACCTCGGGCGGTGCCAGGAGCGCACCGCAGGCGATCGATCGGTTGGCCGAAATCGTCGATCTCGCCAAGGGCCGGCTGTCGATCATGCCGGGGTCCGGCGTCACCCTCGATACGGTCGATGCCCTTCTCGACCGGGTGACCGTCAGCGAAGTGCACTCCTCCTGCTCCGTTCGTGAGCCGGCTCAGGATCCGCGATTGGTCGAAATGGGCTTCGTTTCGGCCGACCGGCGCCGCACCGATGCGGAAACGGTCCGGGCGATGAAGGCGAGACTTCCAGCGCGCTGAGACAACGTTGCCCGAAATGAAAAGCCCCGGACAACATTTGCGCTGTCCGGGGCTTTTGCTTGATGCGTTATGATCAGGCGGCGTAGACCTGCGTGCCGCCGATCCAGGTAGAGCCCATGCCAAGCTCCGGCGTCAGAAGCACGAAATCCGCATCGGCGCCGGGCTTCAGCCGTCCCTTGTGGGTGGCGAGACCCATAGCATCGGCCGGATAGGCGGAGGCCATCCGCAAGGCTTCTTCCACCGGCAGGCCGAGCTTGTCGTGCACGAAACGGACCGACGACAGCATGTCGATGTCGGCGCCGGCGAGCGTACCGTCGGCAAGCGTCAGGCGACCGCCCTCGCGCAGGATCTCGCGGCCGTTCAGCTGGAAGCTGGTCATGTCCGTGCCGATCGGCGACATCGCGTCGGTCACCAGGAAGATCTGGCCCGGGCCGACTTTTGCGCGCAGCGCCACGCCCATCGAGGCCGGCTCGACATGGTAGCCGTCGGCAATCAGGCCCGCATGCAGCGTGCCGGTGGCAAGTGCCGCACCGACCACGCCCGGCTCGCGATGGCCAAGGCCGCTCATGGCGTTGAAGAGATGGGTCACCGTCCTTGCGCCCGCCTTGGCATAGGCGACGGCGGTTTCGTAACCGACATCGGTGTGGCCGAGGCTGACGACGGCGCCGGCTTCGGCCAGCGCCCGCACCTGTTCCCGGGTGGCGTTTTCGGGCGCCACGGTCACCATCAGCACGCCGAGCGCCTTGGCGCAATCGAGCATTTCGGCGAGATCGGCATCGTCCATCGGACGGATCAGCGTCGGATCATGGGCGCCCTTGCGTGCGACCGAGAGATGCGGGCCTTCGAGATGCAGCCCGAGGAAACCCGGCACGCCAGCGGCCTTGGCGTCGAGACCCGCCTTGATGGTGGCGCTTCTGATTTCGCGTGTGTCGGTGATCAGCGTCGGCAGCAGTGCGGTGGTGCCGAACTTGGCATGCGCCGAACAGATCTGCCGGATACCCTCGACGGACGGTTCTTCGTTCAGAAGCGCACCACCGCCGCCGTTGACCTGCAGGTCGATGAAGCCCGGCACCAGCAGCATGCCATGCGCATCGATTTTTTTGGCATCGGCGGGGACGTCCGCCACTGCCACGATCGCCTTGACGCGGCCGGCCTCGATCACGAGAGCACAGCCGTCATGCCATTCGACGCCGTCGAACAGGCGGGCGCCGGTGATTGCTTTCCTCTCGCTCATCTCGTCTCCGTTACCTTCTTGAGGCTCGCCGGTGCGTCGGGGTTGAGACCGCGCGAGCGCGACCAGGCTTCGACGAAGCCATAGAACGGCAGGATCAAGGTCAGCGCGTCGGTGATCGGGTGGCCCGTCTCGACGAACGGCAGGCGCTTGGCCTTGCCGGCAAGGCTCGATGTAACATGAACCACTGCGCCCTTTTCGGCCATACCGTCGGCAATGCCGGCGACCGAAGTTTCGGCTGCATCACGGGCCGCAAGCGTCAGCACCGGGAACTTGGCGCCGACGAGCGCCACCGGCCCGTGCAGAACTTCGGCCGCGGAATAGGCTTCCGCATGCATGCCGGATGTTTCCTTGAACTTCAGCGCCGCCTCGCTGGCGATCGCAAGCGCCGGGCCACGGCCGAGCACATAGAGCGATTCCGCCTCGCCGAGATCGTCGGCAAAGGCCTGCCAGTCGAGCTTGACGGCCTTCGCAAACTGGTTCGGCAGATCGGCGACTGCCCGCTTAAGCGCTGCGTCACCGGTCCATTCGCCGAGCACGGCAAGGCCGGCGACGATCGAATTGACGTAGGACTTGGTGGCCGCAACGGCGATTTCCGGACCGGCGAGAATGTCGAGAGGGTTGGTGCAGGCCTCGGAGATCGGCGAGGGCAGCGTGTTGGTGAGCGCGATCGAGACGGCGCCGGCATCGGTCGCGGCCTGGGCCATAGCGACGATATCCGGGCTCTTGCCCGACTGCGAAATCGCGATCGCCGCGGCACCGCCGAGCTTCAGTTTGGCGCCGTAGATCGAGGCGAGCGACGGGCCGAGCGAGGCGACCGGTCGACCGGCCTGCAGCTCGATCGCATATTTGAGGAAAAGCGCGGCATGATCGGAGGAGCCGCGGGCGATCGTGACCAGGAAGGCCGGATCCTTGACGCGGAGTGCCGCGCCGGCGGCCTTGAGCTGATCGGCCGAGCGTTCCAGCAGGCGCTGGGCGGCTTCGGGGATCTCGTCGATTTCTCGGCGCATATTGGTCTGCATGGTCAATTCCTTTCTGCGGGCGGTCGCTTTAGGATTCCGACAGCGTCAGTTCCGCGACAAAGTCATAGGCATCGCCCCGGTAGAGCGAGCGGGTGAATTCGACGACGCGTCCGGATGCGAGATAGGAGACGCGTTCGATGGAAAGGCCGGCCGAGCCAACGGCAACGCCGAGCATCGAGGCATCCGGGTCCTTGATGTTGCAAGCGGAGATGCGCTGGACGGCGCGCACCGGCCGGGACCGCGTCTTGTCAAGCGCCGAATAGAGCGACGAGGTGACGGCCTGCGGGTCCGGCAGGAACTCCGCAGAGATGCTGGCGCGCTCGATCGCAAGCGGCATGTCGTCGGCGATGCGAAGGCGCCCGAGGCGGGCGACCAGCGCGTCGGCGGGAAGGCCAAGCGCCATCATCTCATCCGGCGAAGGATGAAACAGGCCGCGTTCCAGCCAGCGCGCATGGGTGTTCAACCCGCGGCGCGCCATGTCTTCGGTGAACGACGTCAACCGCGACAGAGACTGCTGCACCTTGGAGACCGGCTTGACGACAAAGGTGCCGGAACCGTGGCGGCGGACAAGCAGCCCATCGCGCACGAGATCGTCTACCGCCTTGCGCACGGTCACGCGGCTGATGTTGGCATAGTCGGCAAGATCGCGCTCTGGCGGCAAGGCGTCGCCATGGTTGAGCTTGCCCGACTGGATTGCGTCTTCGAGCGATTGCCGAAGCTTGAGATAGAGCGGCCCCGATCCTCCGGACTGCAGGCCCTCAAGCGGCAGAATGGAAGCGAGCTGGTGCGTCATGCACTCGCCCTCGCATGTGAGCCAAACCGTTGCGCGGCCAGAGCGACCGACCCGGTCAGTGCGTCCGCCTCGGCTTCGACGAGCAATGCCTGATGGCGCTCGGCAAGCCAGGGGCGATAGAGCGGCGCCAATCCGCCAAGCAGACAAAGCCTCTCGCAGCCTCGTGCAACCACGACATCCAGCGCCTCATCCACCGTAAGTGCGGCGGCCTTCAGGATCCGCACGGCGACGGGATCGCCTGCGGCAGCCCCTTCGAAGACCCGCGGCGCATAGCGGCCGAACTCGCCGGGCTTCGCAAGACGGGCAAAATCGACGACATCGCGCGCGTCGTTGTTGAATTCGGCCAGAACGCTATCCGTGACCGCGGAAGCTGCATGAATACTGTCGAAGGCAAGCAGGCTTTCCTGCAGAAGCGCATGGCCGATGCGGGCTCCGCTGCCATGGTCGCCGATGGTGAAACCCCAGCCGCCGACATAACTGACCGTATCTCCTTGGCGCAAAATATAGATGGTGCCCGTACCGAGGATGGCGACCGCGCCATCCTGGTTGCCGAGCGCACCCTGCAGCGCGATCAAACCGTCGGATTCGATATCCGCGGCGGCGAAGGGCAGACGACGCTTTACGTAATGCACGGCATCGCCGACATTATGTCCGGCCACACCGACGATCGCCTTGGCGGCGGCAATGCCCTCAGGGTCGAGGCCCGCCTCTTCAAAGGCTGCGCGGGCGGCTCCGCCGATATTGGCGAGCGCGGTTTCCGGGTCTGTCAGGATATTGGCGGCGCCGGCCTTGCCACGCCCGAGAATGCGCCCATCTGCCGTTGCCACGGCAGCTCGGCAGCTCGTCCCGCCCCCGTCGATTCCTATCAGGTAATTTGTCATGAGTACCTCCGCCCATTGAGGATACCAAAAAAATACCAATAACCAAGTCTGAATCCGCCCACGCTTTCGATTTCGTTGCAATTCATTGAAATTCAAGGACTAATTTAGACGATCGGTTTTTTCAGGCGCCAAAAGTTAAATTCTGCTGGACAATTGGTATTTTTTTGGCATTAATTTCAACCGAGAGGAGACATGACCCATGCCGTCAGCAAAGACCGAAGAGCGTCACGACAACGCCAAGGGCCTGGATCTTATGCATCCGGCGCTGGCGCTGCGACTGCTCGCCGCCGGCCAGCAGGCAGCGGCCAAGGCCGTCGATGCGGCGATCGAGTCGATCTCCGCCGCCGCCTCGATTGCCGCCGAAGCGCTCAGCTCCGGGCGGCGTCTTGCCTATGCGGGCGCCGGCAGCTCCGGTCTCATGGCGATGGCCGACGCGCTCGAGCTGCCCGGCACCTATGGTATCGCGCAGGATCAGATCGTCATCCTGCTTGCCGGCGGCGCTGCCAGCCTCAGCGACCTCGCGGGAGGTTATGAGGACGATATGGACCTCGCCCGAGAGGACGTGCGCAAGGCGGGCATCGGCGCGGGCGACTGTCTCGTTTCCGTTTCCGCAAGCGGTTCCACCCCTTACGCGCTTGCCGCTGCCGACGAGGCCCGCAAGCGCGGCGCCAAGGTAATCGCCGTCGCCAACAATCCGGGTGCGGCGCTCTTCAAGGACGCGGACGTCTCGATCCTCTTGCAGACGCCGCCGGAAGTGGTCTCCGGCTCGACCCGCATGGGCGCCGGCACCGCACAGAAGATCGCCTTCAACATGTTCTCGACACTGGTCGGCATCCATCTCGGCCACGTGCTCGACGGCCACATGGTCAACCTGCGCGCCGACAATATCAAGCTGCACGGCCGCGCGATCCGCATCGTCACCGACATCACCGGCATCAGCGCCACTGAGGCCGGCCGGCTGATCAACGAGGCCTCCGGCTCGGTCAAGGTCGCGATCCTTCTCGCCTCGGGCGCGAAGGACGTTGCAGCCGCCGACGCCGCTCTGAAAGAGGCCAAGCAGAATCTGCGCCGGGCGATCGGTATCGTCTCGGCCTGAATCAATTCTGGGATCCAAACCGCGCCAAAGCGGCGCCTATAAAAAGGGAGAACCTGCATGACCCGTACAACAATCAAAGGCCTGCTGCTCGCTTCGAGCATTCTCGGCACGGCCGGGCTGGCGCACGCCGAGGACGTGACGCTGACCATCGAAAGCTGGCGCAACGACGACCTGGCGATCTGGCAGGAAAAACTGATCCCTGCCTTCGAAGCGAAGAACCCGGGCATCAAGGTCAAGTTCGCCCCGATGGCGCCGACCGAATACAATGCGGCGCTGAACGCCAAGCTCGATGCCGGCTCCGCGGGTGACCTCGTTACCTGCCGTCCGTTCGACGTCTCGCTCGAACTCTACAACAAGAAGCACCTTGCCGACCTGACGGCGCTGCCGGGCATGGAAAACTTCTCGCCGGTCGCCAAGTCCGCCTGGACCACCGATGACGGCAAGTCCACCTTCTGCGTGCCGATGGCTTCAGTCATCCACGGCTTCATCTACAACAAGGACGCCTTCGACCAGCTCGGCATCCAGATCCCGACGACGGAAGCCGAATTCTTCGCCGCCCTCGACAAGATCAAGGCGGACGGCAACTACATCCCGATGGCGATGGGCACCAAGGACCTCTGGGAAGCCGCAACCATGGGCTACCAGAACATCGGCCCGAACTACTGGAAGGGCGAAGAAGGCCGCGCTGCGCTGATCAAGGGCGAGCAGAAGCTGACCGACGAACCGTGGGTCGAGCCCTACCGCGTTCTCGCCAAATGGAAGGACTATCTCGGCGACGGCTTCGAAGCCCAGACCTATCCGGACAGCCAGAACCTCTTCACGCTCGGCCGCGCCGCGATCTATCCGGCCGGCTCGTGGGAAATCGGCCTGTTCAACACCCAGGCACAGTTCAAGATGGGCGCCTTCCCGCCGCCGGTCAAAAACGCCGGCGACACCTGCTACATCTCGGACCACAATGACATCGGCATCGGCCTCAATGCCAAGAGCGCACATGCCGAACAGGCCAAGACCTTCCTGAGCTGGGTTGCCTCGCCTGAGTTCGCCGACATCTACGCCAATGCACTGCCGGGCTTCTTCAGCCTCAACTCTACCCCGGTGAAGATGACCGATCCGCTCGCCCAGGAATTCGTCTCCTGGCGCGAAAAGTGCAAGCCGACGATCCGCTCGACCTACCAGATCCTGGCGCGCGGCACGCCGAGCCTCGAAAACGAAACCTGGGTCGAATCGGCCAACGTAATCAACGGCACCGATACGCCTGAGGTTGCCGCCGAGAAGCTGCAGAAGGGCCTCGACTCCTGGTACAAGCCGGCGAAGTGAGAAGAGACGTAAGCGCAACAGGTTCCCTCCCCTTTTTGGGGAGGGTCGGCCCTACGGCACCCGTGTCCTGCCGGACGCAGAAGGGCGCCGTAGCAGTTTGAATTGCTGCATGTTTTGTCCTTGGGACACTTGCAGCAAGGCCGGGCGGGGCGACATTGGCCGATGAGGCACTCCCCCAGCCGTCGCGTCACAGGCCTCCCATCGTGGGAGGCCACCGACGCAGTCGTTTGCAAAAGAACGCGATAGACTTAACCTTCGTCATGAGCCCTCAAAAAAGGGCAGATGGCATACGGCGAGACCGGCCGTGTGGCGTCGGTGCGCATCGTGATTGTCTGGGGAACCGGTCTTCTAGAAACGGATGGTTCAATGAGTGACGCTCTTTCAGTGCAAGACGGACAGCCGACCGCAAGGCGGCCGAAGCGCTGGCACATCCTCGTCTTCCTGCTCCCGGCCTTCCTGGTCTATTCGGCGGTGATGATCCTGCCGCTGATCGAGACGCTCAGGCTCTCTCTGTACAACACGGTTGACGGACAGCCAGCCTTCGTCGGGCTTGCCAATTTCCAGACACTGTTTGGGGAAGAGCGCTGGGCCCACGACTTCTGGAACGCGCTGAAGAACAACGTCATCTTCTTCATCATCCATATGTGCGTGCAAAACCCGATCGGCGTCGCCCTCGCCGCGATGCTGTCGATCCCGAAGCTGCGCTTCGTCACCTTCTACCGCACGGCGATCTTCCTGCCGACGCTGCTCTCCTTCGTGATCGTCGGCTTCATCTGGAAGCTGATCCTGTCGCCGATCTGGGGGGTGTCGCCCTGGATACTCGACCTCGTTGGCCTGAAGTCGCTGTTTGCGCCCTGGCTCGGAAAGCCGGGTTCCGCGCTCATCGCCGTGTCGCTGATCTCGGTCTGGCAATATGTCGGCATCCCGATGATGCTGATCTACGCAGCGCTGCTCAACATTCCCGATGAGGTGATCGAGGCTGCCGAATGCGACGGGGTTACCGGCTGGAGCCAGTTCTGGAAGATCAAGCTGCCGCTGATCCTGCCGGCCATCGGCATCATCTCGATCCTGACCTTCGTCGGCAACTTCAACGCCTTCGACCTGGTCTACACGGTGCAGGGCGCGCTTGCCGGGCCTGATGGTTCGACCGACATTCTCGGCACGTTGCTTTACCGCACCTTCTTCGGTTTCCAGCTGCAGCTCGGTGACCGCTCCATGGGCGCGACGATCGCCACGGTGATGTTCCTGATCATCCTCGCCGGCGTGTCGCTCTACCTCTTCGTCATTCAGCGCCGCATGCGCCGCTACCAGTTCTGAGGAGACCGGAGATGTCGAAAGCACGCGATTCTTTTCTCCGCACCGGCTTCGTCCACGTGGCGCTGATCGCCTACACGCTGGTGTCGCTGTTCCCGGTGTTCCTGACGATCATCAACTCGTTCAAGGACCGCAATGCAATCTTTCGGGCGCCGCTGACGATCCCGACGCCACAGACCTTCAGCCTGATCGGCTATGAAACGGTCCTCGGCCAGGGCGATTTTGCCACCTATTTCCAGAACAGTTTCATCGTCACGATCGTCTCGATCGCGCTGGTGCTGCTCTTCGGGGCGATGGCCGCCTTCGCGCTGTCGGAATACCGCTTCCGCGGCAACACGGTGATGGGCCTCTATCTTGCGATCGGCATCATGATCCCGATCCGTCTCGGCACCGTCGCCATTCTCCAGGGCATGGTCGCCGCCAACCTGGTCAACACGCTGACGGCGCTGATCCTGGTCTACACGGCGCAAGGGTTGCCGCTCGCGATCTTCATCCTCTCGGAGTTCATGCGCACGGTCTCGGATGACCTGAAGAACGCGGGGCGCATCGACGGGCTTTCGGAATACTCGATCTTCTTCCGCCTGGTTCTGCCGCTGGTGCGGCCGGCCATGGCGACTGTCGCGGTGTTCACGATGATCCCGATCTGGAACGACCTCTGGTTCCCGCTGATCCTGGCCCCGGCGGAGGCGACCAAAACGGTGACGCTCGGCTCGCAGATCTTCATCGGCCAGTTCGTCACCAACTGGAATGCGGTTCTGGCGGCCCTCTCGCTCGCCATCCTTCCGGTCCTCGTTCTCTACGTCATCTTCTCGCGGCAGCTGATCCGCGGCATCACGGCAGGAGCAGTCAAGTGAGTGCAAGCAGCAAACCCGTCCGGGTCCTCGTCGCAGGGCTCGGCAACATGGGGCGCAGCCATGCGCTCGCCTATCACAACAACCCCGGCTTCGAGATCGTCGGTCTAGTCAACCGTTCGAAGGTGCCGCTGCCGGAGGAGCTCAGCGGCTACACGATCTATCCCGATTTCAGATCGGCGCTTGCCGAACTGAAGCCGGATCTCTGCTCGATCTGCACCTATTCCGACAGCCATGCCGACTTTGCCGTCATGGCGTTTGAAGCCGGTGCCGACGTCTTCGTCGAGAAGCCGCTGGCAACCACCGTCGCCGACGCAGAGCGCGTCGTCGCGGCTGCAAAGAAGCACGGTCGCAAGCTGGTGATCGGCTACATCCTGCGCCACCACCCCTCGTGGATCCGGCTGATCGCCGAGGCCCGCAAGCTCGGCGGCCCCTATGTCTTCCGCATGAACCTGAACCAGCAGTCGAGCGGACCGACCTGGGAGACGCACAAGTCGCTGATGAAGACGACGTCGCCGATCGTCGACTGCGGCGTGCACTATGTCGACGTCATGTGCCAGATCACCGACGCAAAGCCGGTGGAAGTGCGCGGCATGGGACTTCGCCTCTCGGACGAGATCGCCCCCGACATGTACAATTACGGCCACCTGCAGGTGATCTTCGAGGATGGGTCGGCTGGCTGGTATGAAGCCGGCTGGGGTCCGATGATCTCGGAAACGGCCTTCTTCGTGAAGGACGTGATGTCACCCAAGGGCTCCGTGTCGATCGTCATGGACCAGAACGCCAAGTCCGACGACATCGACATACATACCAAGACCGCGGTGATCCGGCTGCACAACGCCGAAACCGGTCCCAATGGTCGCTTCCTGAGGGCCGATGAGGATCTCAAGATGGACGGCGAGCCCGGGCACCAGGAACTCTGCGACCGCGAGCAGGCCTATGTGCTGAAAGCCATTCGCGAAGACATCGACCTCGACCGTCACATGAACGATGCCGTCCAGTCGCTCCGCATCTGCCTTGCCGCAGACGAAAGCGTGCGCACCGGCAGACCAGTCAAACTCTAAAGGGGGCAACCAGGTGGGATCGCTTCAACTCAAATCCATCCGCAAGGCCTATGGCAGCCATGAAGTGCTGAAGGGCATCGACCTCGAGGTGAAGGACGGCGAGTTCGTCATCTTCGTCGGCCCGTCCGGCTGCGGCAAGTCGACCTTGCTGCGCACCATCGCCGGCCTCGAAGACGCGACCTCCGGCAGCGTGCAGATCGACGGCACCGAAGTCGGCCATGTGGCGCCCGCCAAGCGCGGCATCGCCATGGTGTTCCAGTCCTACGCGCTCTATCCGCACCTGACGGTGAAGGACAATATGGGCCTTGGCCTCAAGCAGGCCGGCAAGCCGAAAACCGAGATCGACGACAAGGTCGGCAAGGCGGCGAGCATGCTGTCGCTCGATCCCTATCTTGCCCGGCGCCCGGCCGAACTCTCCGGCGGCCAGCGTCAGCGTGTGGCGATCGGCCGTGCGATCGTGCGCGAACCGAAGCTCTTTCTGTTCGACGAGCCGCTCTCCAACCTCGATGCGGCGCTGCGCGTCAACACCCGGCTCGAGATCGCCCGGCTGCACCGCAGCCTGAAGGCGACGATGATCTACGTGACCCACGACCAGGTGGAGGCGATGACGCTCGCCGACAAGATCGTCGTCTTGAACGCCGGCCAGATCGAACAGATCGGCTCGCCGATGGACCTCTACAACCGGCCGGCAAACGTCTTCGTCGCCGGCTTCATCGGCTCGCCGCAGATGAACTTCATCGAGGGCGCGCGGCTCGGCGATATCAGCGCCAAGACGATCGGCATTCGCCCCGAGCACATGGCGCTTTCGCGCGAGAGCGGCGACTGGAAGGGCAAGGTGGTGCACGTCGAACATCTCGGCGCCGACACCATCGTCTACATCGATTCCGAGCAGGTGGGCCTGATCACCGTCCGCCTCTTCGGCGAGCATCGCTATGCACCTGACGATATCGTCTATGCGACACCGATGGTGGGCAGCATGCACCGTTTCGGCGACGACGATCGCGTTCTCGCCTGACCCCATTTTGGGGCCGACGCCCCATCACAGCTGCGTGAAAACCAGCCGCCACAGGGACTAAATCCCTGTGGCGGCTGAATTATTTTTTGATTCTACGCACCGCATCACGCTGTTGCACTGCAAAGCGAATTAACATACATTTGTGTTTGTATATTAGCTTTCCGGTATTTGCCGAACCTGATACCGGTTCCGCTCCCCTTCACTTCCGGACCGCACGGGCACCTTGCGAGATGCAGCCGTTGCCTGCGGTCACCGAATATGGACATCGCTATGCGCATGAACCGACCGACACTGGCCGCCGCCTTGGCAACTGTGATTCTTCTTTCCGGTTGCCAGAAAGAGGACGAGCAGCCGGCCGCCGCCGCATTCCCACCGTCCGCGGTCGCGGTCTTCACGACCAAGACCGAAACGCTGCCGATCACCAACGAGCTCCCCGGCCGCATTACCGCGACACGCGTCGCCGAGGTCCGCCCGCGCGTTTCCGGCATCGTCGTCGAGCGCGTCTTCCAGCAGGGTTCCAAGGTCAATGAAGGCGACGTGCTCTACCGCATCGATCCGGCGCCCTTCCGCGTGCAGGTCGAAAAGGCCGAAGCAACGCTTCGGCGCGCCCAGTCCGTGCGCCTGCAGGCCCAGCAGAAGGCCGATCGCCAGGAACAGTTGAAGAAGGCGAACGTCGTCGCCGCGCAACAGTTGGAAGATGCGGCGGCCCTGCTCGCGACCGCCGACGCCGATGTTGCGATCGCCGAGGCCGGCCTCGCGGCAGCGAAACTCGACCTGCAATATGCCGACGTGACGGCACCGATCAGCGGCCGCATCGGTCGCGCGATGATCACCGAAGGCGCGCTCGTCAGCACCAACAGCTCGGAAAATCTCGCGACGATCCAGCAGCTCGACCCGCTCTATGCCGACTTCACCCAGTCGGCGACCGACCTCATCCGCCTGCGCAAGGCGCTCGAGGACGGCAAGATGCTGAGCGGCGACGAAGAAGCCGAAGTCCAGCTCGTGCTCGACGACGGCACGGCCTACGAACACAAAGGCAAGCTGCTGTTCTCCGAAGCGGCCGTCGATGCGACGACCGGCCAGGTGACGCTGCGTGGCGAATTCCCGAACCCCGAAAACGACCTGCTTCCCGGCATGTATGTGCGCGTGCTCGTCCAGCAGGGCGTCGAGAAGGATGCGATCACCGTCCCGCAGCAGGCCGTCCAGCGCAACAATGCCGGCCAATCGCAGGTCTACGTCGTTGCCGCAGACAACAAGGTCGAGTTCCGCAATGTGACGCTCGGCCGCACCATCGGCACCCGCTGGCAGGTGACCTCCGGCCTCAAGGCCGGCGAGAAGGTCATCGTCGAAGGCTTCCAGAAGATCGGCCCCGGCGCCCCGGTCGAGCCGACGGACTGGAACCCGGATGCCAAGCCTGCGGCAGAAGCAGCCCAGACGACGGCCTCTGCCGACGAAAAGCCTGCCGAAGCTACAAAGTGAGTTTGATTGATGCCCAGTTTTTTCATCGACAGGCCTATTTTTGCCTGGGTGGTGGCGATCTTCATCATGGTCGCCGGCGTCATTGCGATCCCGCTTCTGCCGGTATCGCAATATCCTGACGTCGCACCGCCGCAGATCTCTATCAACACGAGCTACCCCGGCGCCTCGTCACAGGACACCTATCAGAGCGTCACACGACTGATCGAAGACGAGTTGAACGGCGTCGAAGGTCTGCTCTATTTCGAATCGACCTCCAGCGCCTCCGGTTCGGTTGAAATCAGCGCCACCTTTGCGCCCGGCACCGATCCGGGACAGGCGGCGGTCGACATTCAGAACCGCGTTCGCCGCGTCGAGCCACGCCTGCCCGATTCGGTCAAGCGCCAGGGTGTTCAGGTCGATGAGGCCGGTTCCGGCTTCCTCATGATCGTGGCCCTGACCTCGACCGACGGCTCGATGGATGCCATCGGCCTCGGCGATTATCTCAGCCGCAACGTTTTGAGCGAAATCCAGCGTGTGCCGGGCGTCGGCCGTGCGCAGCTTTTTGCCACCGAACGCTCGATGCGCGTCTGGCTCGACCCGGACAAGATGCTCGGTCTGAACCTGACCGCGGCGGACGTGACGAACGCGATCACGGCGCAGAACGCCCAGATTGCCTCCGGTTCGATCGGCGCCCAGCCGAACCCGATCAGCCAGCAGATCAGCGCGCCCGTTGTCGTCAAGGGCCAGCTGGAGAGCGCCGAAGAGTTCGGCGCCATCGTCCTTCGCGCCAATCCGGATGGTTCGTCCGTTCGCCTGCGCGACGTCGCCCGTATCGAAATCGGCGGCGAAAGCTATGCCTTCTCGACGCGGCTCAACGGCAAGCCGTCGGCGGCTATCGCCGTCCAGCTGTCGCCGAGCGGCAATGCCATGTCGACCTCGGCGGCCATCAAGGAACGCATGGACGAACTGGCGAAGTTCTTCCCGCAGGGCCTCGAATACTCGGTCCCCTACGACACTTCGCCCTTCGTCGCCGTCTCGATCGAGAAGGTGCTTTCGACGCTGGTCGAGGCGGTCGCGCTGGTGTTCATCGTGATGTTCCTGTTCCTGCAGAACATCCGCTACACCATCATCCCGACGCTCGTCGTGCCGGTCGCCCTGCTCGGCACCTGCGCCGTCATGCTGGCGATGGGCTTCTCGATCAACGTTCTGACCATGTTCGGCATGGTGCTGGCGATCGGCATTCTCGTCGACGATGCGATCATCGTCGTCGAAAACGTCGAGCGCATCATGTCCGAGGAAGGGCTGACGCCGAAGGAAGCGACCCGCAAGGCGATGAAGCAGATCACCGGCGCCGTCATCGGCATCACGCTGGTTCTCGCCTCCGTGTTCATCCCGATGGCCTTCTTCCCGGGCGCCGTCGGCGTGATCTATCGCCAGTTCTCGCTGACGATGGTCGTCTCGATCCTGTTCTCGGCGCTGCTTGCCCTTTCGCTGACGCCCGCGCTCTGCGCGAGCTTCCTGAAGCAGGTGCCGAAGGGCCATCACCACGCCAAGCGCGGCTTCTTCGGCTGGTTCAACCGCAGCTTCGACAAGACCTCGCACGGCTATAGCGGCATCGTGAAGCGCCTTGTCCACCGGACCGGCCGCTACATGATCGTCTACGTGGCCGTGCTGGCCGGTCTCGGCTGGCTGTTCATGAAGCTGCCGTCGTCGTTCCTGCCGGACGAAGACCAGGGCTTCGTGATCGTCATGATGCAGTTGCCGTCGGAAGCGACCGGCAACCGCACGACCGAGGTGGTGGAGCAGGCCGAGAAGATCTTCGGCCAGGAGCCGGCCGTCGAACGCATCATCGCGATCAACGGCTTCTCCTTCTTCGGTACCGGCCAGAACGCGGCGCTTGCCTTCGTGACGCTCAAGGACTGGAAGGAACGCGACGCCAACAACGCCGCACAGTCGATCGCGATGCGCGCGACTATGGCGATGAGCCAGATCAAGGACGCGATCAGCTTCGCGCTGTCGCCGCCGGCGATCCAGGGCCTCGGCACCACCGGCGGCTTCTCGTTCCGCCTGCAGGACCGCGGCGGTCTCGGCCAGGCGGCACTGTCGCAAGCCCGCGACCAGCTTCTCGGCATGGCGGCCGAAAGCAAGGTGCTTGCCGGCGTCCGCTTCGAGGGCATGCCGGATGCGGCCCAGGTCAGCGTCGACATCGACCGCGAGAAGGCGAACACCTTCGGTGTGACCTTCGCCGACATCAACTCGACGATTTCGACCAACCTCGGCTCGTCCTACGTCAACGACTTCCCCAATGCCGGGCGCATGCAGCGCGTGACGGTGCAGGCGGACGAAGGTCAGCGCATGCAGACCGCCGACCTCCTGAACCTGAACGTCCGCAACGCCAATGGCGGCATGGTGCCGCTGTCGGCCTTCGCGACGGTGGAATGGGTCAAGGCGTCGACGCAGACGATCGGCTATAACGGCTATCCGTCGGTCCGCATCAGCGGCGAGGCAGCACCCGGCTATTCGTCCGGTGACGCGATCACCGAGATGCAGCGTCTCGCCGGGCAGCTTCCGGCTGGCTTCGGCTACGAGTGGACGGGCCAGTCGCTGCAGGAAATCCAGTCCGGCACCCAGGCGCCGCTCCTGATCGCGCTGTCGTGCCTGTTGGTGTTCCTGTGCCTTGCGGCCCTCTACGAGAGCTGGTCTATCCCGGTTGCGGTCATTATGGTCGTTCCGCTCGGCGTCATCGGTGCCGTGCTGGCGGTCACCATGCGCGACATGCCGAACGACGTGTACTTCAAAGTGGGCCTGATCGCGATCATCGGTCTCTCGGCCAAGAACGCGATCCTGATCATCGAGTTCGCCAAGGAACTGCGCGAGCAGGGCAAGTCGCTGATCGACGCGACGCTGGAGGCGGCACATCTTCGCTTCCGGCCGATCCTGATGACGTCGCTGGCCTTCACGCTCGGCGTTCTGCCGCTGGCGATCGCCACTGGTGCGAGCTCCGGCAGCCAGCGCGCCATCGGCACGGGCGTCATGGGCGGGATGATCTCGGCAACGGTGCTCGCCATCTTCTTCGTTCCGGTCTTCTTCGTGTTCGTCACGAAGCTCTTCGGTCGAAAGAAAGTGGAAAACACACCGGCAGCCGCAGAAAACCCCACGCCCGCCGAGTAAAATGACAACAGACGGCCCGCTGCACATCACTGTCGGCGGGCCGTCTGATGAGGAGGAATGAATGCGCCGAACAAAAGCCGACGCAGAAGTAACCCGACAGAAGATCCTGTGCGCCGCCGAGCGCGTCTTCTACGAAAAGGGCGTCTCGAACACGACGCTCGAAGAAATCGCCAAGGCCGCCGGCGTAACGCGCGGTGCCATCTACTGGCACTTTGCCAATAAGACCGACCTGTTCCTCGCACTGCACGACGCCGTGCCCCTGCCGCAGGAAGACATGGTCGCCCGCGAGATCGAGGCGGAAGCCGCCGATACCCTTTCCATCCTCGAAGGCGCCATGGGCGACTGGCTCGATGTTCTCGCCGCCGACGAGCAGCGCCAGCGCATCCTGACGATCATGCTGCGCACCAATTACGACGGCGACATGAGCGAGGTCCTGACCCGCCAGAAAGAACTCGACGAACGCCACAATGTTCTGCTTGAGCTCGCCTTTTCGCGCGCGCTTGCCAAGGGGCAGATGCACGAGAGCTGGACGCCGGCCTCGGCGACGCGGACGCTGCACTGGATGATGCTCGGGCTCTGTACGGAATGGCTGCTCTTCGGCCGTCCCTTCGATCTGACGGCCGAGGGACGCGAAGGCCTGAGCCGGCTCTTTGCCAGCTTCCGCGCGCCGGCGATCACGGCAACCGCCGTTGCCGCACGCCCCTGACATCCTCAGCCGGCGCCCGTGCGGGTACCGGCTCAGATGCTTTCGGACCCTGTTAGCTGAACACCACCGTCTTGTGACCGTTGAGCATCACGCGCCGCTCCAGGTGCAGCTTGACGGCCCGGGCGAGCACGCGGCTTTCGATATCGCGGCCGGTGGCGACAAAGTCCTCGGCCGTCAGCGCATGGCTGACGCGCTCGGTTTCCTGCTCGATGATTGGACCTTCGTCGAGATCCGGTGTGACGTAATGTGCCGTCGCGCCGATCAGCTTCACCCCGCGCTCATGCGCCTGATGATAGGGCCTGGCACCCTTGAAGCTCGGCAGGAAGGAATGGTGGATGTTGATCGCCTTGCCGTAGAGGCGCTTCGACAGATTGTCCGAAAAGACCTGCATGTAGCGGGCAAGGATGACGAGGTCGGCGCCGGTCTCCTGGACCAGGCGCAACAGCCTCTCCTCCTGTTCGGCCTTGTTGTCCTTCGATACCGGCCAACAGTGGTAGGCGAGCCCCTCGGCCTCGGCCGTGCCTCGGCTGTCCTCGTGGTTGGAGACAATGGCAACGACCTCCGCGTTCAGCCAGCCGACACGGATCTGGTAGATGAGATGCAGGAGCGCATGATCGAACCTGGAGACGAGGATGAGGATCTTCGGCTTCACTGTGGCGTCCGCGAGAACGGTCCGCATCTGGAAACGCTCGACGGCCGGGCGCAAGGCCCGCTCGACATCACCAGCCTGAACGCTCGCCGCAACCTGAAATGCGATGCGCATGAAAAAGCTGTTGGTCTTTGTGTCCCAGAACTGGTTGCTTTCGGCGATGTTCGCGCCGAGCGCGGCAAGCTCGGTGGTGACGGCCGCGACGATGCCGGGTTTGTCGTCGCAGGAAAGCACAAGAATGAAGGTCTTCGGCGCCATGATCTCCTCCGATTGCGGCGGTTCCGGATGAGGCCTCGAGCCCCCTCCCAACCGCTGCCTATGGGGAGTTGAACGCGCCGGCAATCGTTCCGGCTGCGACGGCCGACGCTTTCTATCATCCTGATGGAAAGACGCCCGAGGGCATTAAATGCCCCCGGGCGCTGCAAGATTCATCGCATATGACTTTTGAGGTTTTCTGAGGGAATTCCATCAGAAAACCAGGCACAGGGCCGCTCGGATTAGTGCGCCTCGTCCCAGTTGGTCGCGGCGCGCGCATCGACCTTGAGCGGCACCTTCATGTCGAGCGCCGGCATGGCGGCGTTCTCCATCACCGAGACGACGATCGGAATGGTCTTTTCCACCTCGGCGTCCTCAACCTCGAAGATCAGTTCGTCGTGCACCTGCAGCAACATGCGGGCCGAGAGTTTCGCCTCGGCCAGCGCCGGCTCCATCTTCGCCATGGCGCGGCGGATGATATCGGCGGCCGAGCCCTGGATCGGCGCGTTGATCGCGGCGCGTTCGTTGAAGGCGCGATGCGACGGG
Source organism: Ensifer sp. Root278 (assembly GCF_001429285.1). Classification (GTDB taxonomy): domain Bacteria; phylum Pseudomonadota; class Alphaproteobacteria; order Rhizobiales; family Rhizobiaceae; genus Ensifer. The sequence goes on along the minus strand of NZ_LMJJ01000001.1, from coordinate 82,035 downwards.
ATCGACGAGCGGATATCCGGATAATGTGCCCGGCGACCGAAGATGGTCTCGACGTAACCGTGCTCGCGGGCGAACACCTTGGTGCCTTCCATGTAATCGCGAATGCCCGGGAAGCGCTCGAAATAGCGCTTGATGTAGTAGCCGGCCTCGGAGCGTTCGATCGACAGCTGGTTGGCGAGCCCGAAGGCCGAGATGCCGTAGATGATGCCGAAGTTGATCGCCTTGGCGCGGCGGCGGATCTCGCCCGGCATGCCCTCGACCGGAACGCCGAACATTTCCGAGGCCGTCATCGCATGAATGTCGACGCCGTCGGCGAAGGCCTGGCGAAGCTGCGGAATGTCGGCGACATGGGCGAGCACGCGCAGTTCGATCTGGCTGTAGTCGGCCGAGACGAGCTTGTGGCCGGGCGTCGCGACAAAGGCAGTGCGGATCTTGCGGCCTTCGGCGGTGCGCACCGGGATGTTCTGCAGGTTCGGATCGGACGACGACAGGCGACCGGTCGTGGTGGCGGCCAGCGCGTAAGACGTGTGAACACGCTTTGTCTCCGGGTGGACGAAGCCCGGAAGCGCATCGGTGTAGGTGGATTTGAGCTTGGTCAGCTGCCGCCAGTCGACGATCTTGCGCGGCAGCTCGTGGCCTTCGGCGGCGAGATCTTCCAGCACCTGCGCCGAGGTCGACCATTGCCCGGTCTTCGTCTTCGACCCGCCGGCAAAGCCCATCTTGCCGAACAGGATGTCGCCGAGCTGCTTCGGCGAACCGATGGTGAAGGTTTCGCCAGCGAGCTTGTAGATCTCGTCCTCCAGAGCCGCCGCACCTTGCGCGAGCTCGCCCGAAAGCCGCGACAGGATCTGGCGATCAATGGTAATGCCGCGATCTTCCATGCGCGCAAGCACCGCGACCAGCGGCCGCTCGAGCCGTTCATAGACGCGCGTCAGCCCCTTGGCGGCCAGCCGCGCCTTCAGGATGTGCCAGAGTCTCAGCGTGACGTCCGCATCCTCGGCGGCATAGGCCGTCGCCCTGTCGATATCGACGAAGTCGAAGGTCACCGACGACTTGCCGGAGCCGGTGATATCCTTGTAGGCGATCGGCTTGTGGTTCAGCCAACGCTCGGAGAGCGCATCCATGCCGTGGGTGCCGTTGCCGGCATCGACGACATAGGACATCAGCATCGTGTCGTCGAAACTCTCCACGGTGATGCCGTGCCGCTTCATCACGAGGTAATCGTATTTCAGGTTCTGCGCGACCTTGAGGACGGAGGGGTCCTCGAGCAGGCGCTTCAGCCGGCTGAGGGCCTCCCCGACCGGGATCTGGTTCTCGGCGAGCCCGCCCCCCAGGAGATCGCCGACACCGGTCTTGTGGATCAACGGAACGTAGGCCGCCCGGATGGCGGTGCCCGTCGGGTCCGCCCGATGGTCGGCGATCGCCAGCGAGAAGCCGACGAGATCGGCCTGCATGGCATCGAGCGAGTTCGTTTCCGTGTCGAAGCCGACGACGCCGGCATCGCGCGCGGCTGATATCCACTGGTCGAGAGCGGCGACATCACGGATCGTGACATAGGCGCTGTGATCGAACGGTGCCTTCGCGAAGATTTCGGCTCGAGCCGCTGCCAGCGCCTGCGGCGTGGCGTCTGCCGCATCCGTTTCGCCGGCACGTGACAGGACAGCGGCGGCTTCGGCGGCCTCACCGCGGATCGCTGCCTTGGCGGTGGAACCTTCACTGACAGCCGTCGCCGCGTCTCCCTTGTCGAGATCCGGGCCGCGCGCATCCGCGCCCCATTCCACAGGCACGCTTGCGGCTTCCACGGCGTCCGCGTCCGTGCCCGTCGCCGCGGCGACACGACGCGTCAGGGTGGTGAATTCCATCGCCTTGAGGAAGGCGATCAGCTTAGGCCCGTTCTGCGGCTCCAGGCTCAGCTCTTCCAGCGGGACATCGAGCGGCGTGTCGGTCTTGAGCTCCACGAGCTGGCGCGACAGGCGCGCGAGGTCGGCATTGGCGATGATGTTCTCGCGGCGCTTGGCCTGCTTGATCTCGCCGGCACGCGCCAGCAGCGTTTCAAGATCGCCGTATTCCTCGAGCAGCTGGGCCGCCGTCTTCGGGCCTATGCCGGGAATGCCGGGAACGTTGTCGGTGGAGTCACCGGTCATCGCCTGGAGATCGATCATCTTCTCCGGCGGCACGCCCCATTTTTCGATGACCTCGGGGATCGAGATCTGCTTGTCCTTCATGCTGTCGTACATCGATACGTTCGACGTGACGAGCTGCATCAGGTCCTTGTCGGACGAGACGATGGTGACACCCGCGCCGGCCGCCTCGGCAAGGCGCGCATAGGTGGCGATCAGATCGTCCGCCTCGTAGCCTTCCTTTTCGATGCAAGGCAGGTTGAAGGCGCGGGTCGCGTGACGGATCAGGCCGAACTGCGGAATGAGGTCTTCCGGCGGCGCCGTCCGATTGGCCTTGTACTGATCGTAGAGCGCGTTGCGGAACGTCTTCGAGGAATAGTCGAAGATGACGGCGAAATGGGTCGGCGTGACGCCGACCGAGGTGTCACGCGCATCGGTGAGCAGCTTCCACAACATGTTGCAGAAACCCGATACCGCATTGACCGGGAGGCCATCGGATTTGCGGTTGAGCGGCGGGATGGCATGGAACGCCCGGAAGATGAATCCGGAGCCGTCGACGAGGAAGAGATGATCACCGTTTTTCATGGGCAAATGGATAGCGCGGGGTGAGGCAAAGGTCCATTGCGGTTTTCCCGCCGGGCACTACAATCTCCACTTGCCACAGAGGAAGCCAGCCATGCCGCATGACGTGCGTTACGCCCTGCAACAGTATCTCCTTCTTTCAGGCTTTGCCGTCTTTTGCTTCCTCATTTCCTGGCTCCTGTCGGCCGATCCGACATTCCTCGTCATCATCAAGACAGTCTTTGCGCCCATCTATCTGCTCGCCATGGCGGGCCTCGATACCCATTTCAAGCGCGCGGACGGCGCTCCCTGGCCGCGTTGGCAAAAGGTGGAATATGCAGCAGCCCGCGCCGCACTCAACGTTGCCTTCATTGTCGTCATATCGATCACGCCAGATCAAACAGCTGGCGAAATGGCAAAGACGGCGATGATGGTTGCAATGGCGATCGGCGTTGTGGAATTCATTTTTGCCTTGCGAAACCGGGCCTCGACGGATCGCTGAGAGGTGCGTGAGCTTTCACGCAAACGTTACGCATTTGTAATGTCGGAATCGCACCGGCTATCCTTGAAAAGCCACATTTGACTCCTCAAATCTTAGTCAACGGCACCGAGTGATGCCGTCTTCTGGTGATTGGCCTGTCCCCCGCCCGCACCAGATGAGGACAAAGGCCTTATCCCCCTCTCCGGGCCTTTGTCCCGTTTTCAAGAAACCGTCACGGCGCCGCCTCCGCGCCGTGACGGTTTTTTACTTGGCACCAAGGCTTTCGATAATGTCCGCTCAAATCGAAGTGAGCTCAGCGCTTCCCAAGGTTCATCGCCTGCATTGTAACTTGTCTTCATGACGCTTCGGGCGTACCGATAGGCATGGCCTTCAATCGTATGGAATCTGCGACCTATCTGGCCAGCCTGCTGGCGAAGAGCTTTTCGCGCGCGCTTCACGAGCGCGGCCAGAAGCTTGGTTTCGCACCCGGTCAGTTTCCGATTCTGCTCGAACTTTGGGCCGAGGAAGGCTTGACGCAGAAGCAACTGCTCGATCGCCTCGACATCGAGCAGGCGACGATGGCCAACACGCTCTCCCGCATGGAGCGGGACGGGCTCATCGTCAGACGCAAGCACCCTCAGGACAAGCGCTCGCAGCAGATCTTCCTAACCGAACGGGCAAAGGAGATGGAGGCAGCCGCCAAGGAAGCAGCCCTTGCCGCCGACCAGTCGCTGCTTTCCGGCCTCAGGAATTTCGAGCGCGAGCTGATGCTCGAATATATGCGCATGGCGCTTGCCAGCGTGGCACGTGGCGACGGCCGCGCCTGAAGCTTCGCACCTCCCCTGATCGATCCATCAAAATATTTGGCTTAAAGCGAATGACCTTAGGCTCTAAAACCAGAGCGAGCGCGTCCAGTGCCTTTGCGTGTCTGAAGGCGCAGCGTCGAATGCTCGTCAGTCGCCGCCGCTCTACAGCGCCGCGCGTCTTATCAGACGCGCAAAGGTCGCTGCAGAACTTTGATTTGCTGCATGTCTTTGTCCTTAAATCGAAGTCGATTAAAGGAGACATGCAGTAGAACGACCCCGCGTGATTTCGTGCGCAAATCGATTTCGATTTGGCGATTGATGCAGTAGGTTCCGGCAAAACTTGAAGCAAGGATATGCATGATGGCAGATATCACCCCCGTTCTCGAACGCGCAGACGCCAACCTGCCTGACAGCCTCGACCGGCTGTTCGATCTCGTTCGGATCAAGTCGATCTCCACCGACCCGGCCTTCAAGGCGGAATGCCGCAAGGCAGCCGAATGGCTGGTGGCGGAACTCAACAGCCTCGGCTTCACCGCCTCGGTGCGCGACACCCCCGGCCATCCCATGGTCGTCGCTCATCACGATGCTGCCAAGCCTGATGCGCCGCATGTGCTGTTCTACGGTCACTACGACGTCCAACCCGTCGATCCGCTCAATCTCTGGGACACGGACCCGTTCGAGCCGGGCATCAAGGAAATCGAACCCGGCCGCAAGGTGATCACCGGTCGCGGCACGGCTGATGACAAGGGGCAACTCTTGACTTTCGTCGAAGCGGTACGCGCCTACAAGGACGTCCATGGCGGCCTGCCCTGCCGCGTCACCATTCTGTTCGAGGGCGAAGAGGAATCCGGTTCACCGTCGCTGAAGCCTTTCCTGGAAGCCAATGCCGCCGAGCTCAAGGCCGACTATGCGCTGGTCTGCGATACCAGCATGTGGGACCGCGATACGCCGGCCATCTCCGCGGGCCTGCGCGGCCTCGTCGGCGAAGAGGTCATCGTCAGGGCTGCCGACCGCGATCTGCATTCCGGCTATTTTGGCGGCGCTGCAGCCAACCCGATCCGCATCCTCACCACCATTCTCGCCGGCCTTCACGACGAGAACAGCCGCGTAACGCTCCCAGGCTTCTACGAAGGCGTCGAAGAGACCCCGGCCCAGGTCAAGGCTTCCTGGGAAACGCTCGGCCAGACGGCGGAGAAGTTCCTCGGTGAGATCGGCCTGTCGATCCCGTCGGGCGAAAAGAACCGTTCGGTGCTGGAACTGACCTGGGCGCGCCCGACCGCCGAAGTCAACGGCATCACCGGCGGCTATACCGGCGAAGGCTTCAAGACGGTGATTGCGGCCGAGGCTTCGGCGAAGGTTTCCTTCCGCCTCGTCGGCAACCAGAACCCGGAGAAGATCCGCGAAGCGTTCCGCGCCTATGTCCGCTCCAAGGTTCCGGCGGATTGCTCGGTGGAGTTCCACGCCCATGGCGGTTCTCCGGCCATCCACCTGCCCTATGAATCGCCGCTGCTCAACACGGCGAAGGTGGCGCTTTCCGACGAATGGCCAAAGCCGGCCGTCATCATCGGCATGGGTGGCTCGATCCCGATCGTCGGCGACTTCCAGAAGATGCTCGGCATGGAATCGCTGCTGGTCGGCTTCGGCCTTTCCGACGACCGGATCCATTCGCCGAACGAGAAGTACGAGCTGCAGTCCTACCACAAGGGCATCCGCTCCTGGATCCGTATCCTGGACGCGCTCGCCGCTTGACATCATCAGAGCCGCGGCGAAGTGCTTCGCCGCGGCTTTCGACTGCGGTTGCACACACGCCAATCACGCAGCTCTCACGCGCAGTGCATCAACCGACGCGCGCGCATTTCCAAACGATCGACGCGATGTCCGCGCTTTACCGTTTCCCCTTCACCGTTTCCCGGCGGTTTCTCCGGTTTCGGCAGACCCTCAATCCTTGACCTCAGGGGTCTCAGGTGCTTCCTTTTTGTGAAACACATCACAAAGGGAAATCGGATCATTGGCAAGGGTAAGGACCGAAGCGTCGCGCTGCGGGCGTGACGCTACGACAAAGCAGCTTAGAAAACAGGATGTCTCCGCTCGGAGAACCACTCCGGCAGCTGCAACAGAAGTGTCCTCAGAACGCCTCGCCCACGTCCTCACACCGATCGCGGCGCCTGTATGAAGAGGCTGCAGACCTATTTCTGGCCCATTGTCGGCCTTCTCGCGATCCTCTTTTCGGTGAATGCGCTTTATCACGAGCTCCGCGGCCTTTCGCTCGACGAGTTCCTCGCAAGCTTCAACGCGATCTCGCTTAAAAGCTGGCTGTTGGCGATCTGCTCGACACTGGTCGCCTATGCGGCGCTTGCGGCTTACGACCGGCTGGCGCTCGACCATCTCGGTCACCGCATCTCGATCTGGTTCATCACGCTCTGCTCGTTCACGACCTACGCGCTGTCGCACAATCTCGGTGCCTCGGTCTTTTCCGGCGCGGTCGTGCGCTACCGGGCCTATCGCTCCAAGGGGCTTTCTCCAGGTGAAGTCGGCGTGCTCGTCGCCTTCTGCTCCTTCACCTTCACGCTCGGCACACTGGTGCTTTCGGCCATCGTCCTCCTGGTGCGACCCGACATCATCGAGCGCTTCGCCGAATTCCTGCCGGTGGAAATGTCGCTGACCACAGGCGTGCTCATCCTCGTCGTTATCGGGCTCTATGTCATCGGCAGCCTCGTCGGGCTGCCATCGTTCCGCACGCGCTGGTTCCACCTTCACTACCCGAAGCCGAGGATCGTCTTCCGGCAATTGGTGATCGCACCCGTGGAACTGATCGGCGCTGCCGGGATCATCTATTTCGCACTGCCGGAAGCCGGAAACCCGGGCTATATCGTCATCCTCGGGATCTTCCTCGCCTCGTTCTCGGCGGCGCTGCTCTCGCATGCACCGGGCGGGCTCGGCGTGCTCGAGCTGATTTTCATCGCAGCCCTGCCGGAAATGGATCCGGCCGACGTTCTGGCGGCGCTGGCCATCTTCCGCCTGCTCTACCTGGTCATCCCGTTTGTCCTGGCATTGGTGGTGATCCTCGTTTTCGAGCGGGCACGCTTCTTGGCACAACGCCCTCCCCCGGGAGGGACCGACCTTCCCTAGAGTAATTCCAGGAAAAGTGCGAAACGGTTTTCCGTCAGGAATTGCGTAATTTCAAAGACTTAGATCACTTCAGTGTTTCGATGAAACAATGAAGTGATCTAAGGGGATCGCCTGCTTCACTTTGACTGGAATTGCGGCGTGGTGGAAACTTTACGCTTCCCTCGACCCACGTCAGGGCGCGTTGCAGACCGTCGGCAGCGCCTGCTCGAGCGGCCCTTTCACTTCCTTAAGCCGCGCCGCTTCGACCTGGTAGGGCGTGAAGGGCGGCACCTGTAGCGACGGGTTGATGATGCGCGTGACATAGCAGCCGGCGAAGAACCGGACCCGCGCGCGCTTCTCGATAGACTTCACCGCAACCGGAACCGCCGAATAGATGCTGCCGGCGCCAGCCTCCGTTTTCACCTTGCCGATCTTCACCTCGACCGACACGGTGCGATCATAGCCGCGGGTGAAGGACTTGTAGCCGCCGACGGGCTTCGATTCGCCGAAATAGCCGTAGGCGCGGGCATATTCCTTGCGGTTGATGGCATTGTAGAGCGAACGGACGAGAGCTGCCCCGTCGGAGCGGTCGTCGACATAGGCGACGCCTTCCTGTGCCAGAGCCTCGCCGTTCAACGCTGCAAACGCGCCGAGGGCGAAGACGGTGGATCGAAGCTTCATGGCAGTCCTCCTTTTGTCGAGCGCCAGCCGAGCACAACAATAAGGCGAAGCCATAGCAGGATTCGCTACCCGCATGTTTCCCCAAGTCGTCGCCGACGCGGCGCTGAGCTCAGGCCGGAGGCAAGCCGGCACGGCGGCGCGCGACGACGCGCTCGCGCCACACGGTGAAGATGCCGGCGGCGACCACCAGCACGGAGCCGACGATCATGTTGACCGTCAGCGTCTCGCTGAAAATCGTCACGCCCATGATCGAGGCAAAGACGAGCTGGAGGTAGGTGAGCGGCTGAACGGCCACCGCATCCAGCACCTCATAGGCCCGGATGAGGAAGTAGTGGCTGGAGGATCCGGTGATGCAGAGCAGCAGCATCCAGCCCCAGTCAGCCGGCGCAAGCGTGACCCAGAAGAACGGGCCGACCAGGCTGATCGCGGCAGCACCCACGACGCCGGTGTAGAAGAAACTGGTCATCGCCGAATCCTGCCGGCTGACGAGCCGCGTGACGATGACATAGAGCGCAAGCAGCAGAGCCGCCCCGAGCGGCAAGAGGAAGGTCCGGTCGAACAAGCCGTCTGCGGGCTTCAGAATCAGAAGCACGCCGCCGAGACCGACGGAGATTGCCAGCCATCGCCGCCAGCCGACGCGCTCGCCGAGAAGCGGCATGGACAGGAGGGCAACGAACAGAGGCGTCGCCGCCAGGATCGCTTGCGAATGGGCAAGCCCGACCCAGGTGAAAGACGTGATCACCATGACGATCTGGGTCGGCAGCAACACGCCGCGCACGATCTGAAGCCACGGTCTCCTGGTTGTCGCCGTGATCTTCAGGCCTTCCTTGGTACGCGCAGCCAGCGCAATCGCGAAAAGTGCAAAGGCCCAATAGCGGATCATCGCGACGAAGGCCGGCGGATAGATCGCGCCCAGATGCTTGGAGATCCCGTCCTGGATCGAAAAGATGACGATCGCCAGAAGCGTGAAGATGTAGCCGTTTGCCTTGGAAGCCTGTGAGACGGTGGACGTCATGGCGCGCCGATACCTGCGAGAACCCGCCGCGCCGCCAATTGCGCACGACAGGTGCCACATACAGGGAAACACGGCCGTATTCGAGACATGAAAAGAGCCCCGTGTGGGAGGAGGTACACGGGGCTCTCGAACTTGATCGGTGACTGGGAGGAGGAGTGCCACCGACCCGCATCGGGCGCCGCGGGAGGAGGTGCAGCGCTTCGATAAGTCATATAATAATCGTGCGTCGCAGCAATTTCAAGACGTGATTTTTTTGCATTGCACAAAATCGTGAAGGCGAAGCGTCAGGTCGAGCCATCTTGACCCGCTGATCGGAGCCTGAGCCAGGGAACAACTCGTCGCCGGGCCGGCACGCGAAAGCCATGCATGGCGCGGTAACCAGCCGGAAACCACAACCTTTGATAGCTTTTTACTCTACTTCAGCTTTCCTGATATACGACCAGCAATATTAGAAGAAATATATTCACTCTCCATAATTGCAGGCTTTCAGATGAAATTATTGCTCCAGGTCCCCACCGCAATCATCGTTGTCCTGATCCTCGCCACCTGGATCGCCAGCCTGCGCCTCGTCGTGCTGCCACCGGGCTCCTTCAAGTTAAGAGCGATGACGGCGCTCGTTTATCAAGGGCACGACTACCGGCTGGTGGACAGCCCGCGCGCCATGTGCGACCGACAGGCCTACCAGGCGAAGGACTGCGAGGAAGTGGCGATGAACCACCTGGGGAAACGGGTTCTGTTTCGGCTTCCCTATAGCCAATGGCTCTACGACTTTACCGAGCCCGGTGCTGCGGCATCGAACGTGGCGGTCGAAGATACGCCACTGCGCAGCTCCATCCAGTAGTTGCGGCCATATGGGCTCGTTAGCACAACGGAGTGGACGTCTCACCCACTGCCACGCGCAGCGCGTCGCTTAAACGCAAGTTGTTGAAGACCATGCGTATTTCACGATGCGCTTCTTAACTCCCCCTTAAATTGCCGCATTTAAAGTTCACCCGGTCGCCGTGGCGGATGGGCGCAGAGCGCCGGTACCGCCGTCGAGATCGAAGTCACCGTCGTGGTTGAGCCAATCGGCCCCGCAGACGGCAGAGGGACAAATCCAAACGGCATGGCAACAAACGGCAGGTCAGGAGAGCGGATCGAGCCATCGTTCGGCGGAAACCAGGACGATGATGACGATTTTCGCGTCGAGGCCAGCGATCGTGTGACCGCCAGCCGCAAGGCACCCCGCGGCAAATCTTCGGGCAGCGGCAAGAAGGGCAGCAGCAAGAAGAAGGCAGCCGGCAAGCGCGGCAGCGCACGGCGCAACTCTGGCGGCGGCGGCTTTGTTGGCCTTGTCCGCACGCTGTTCTACTGGTGCATCGTGCTCGGCATCTGGGGCGCCATGGGCGTCGGCGGCCTGGTGCTCTACTACGGCGCGCGCATGCCGAGCGCCGAGAGCTGGTCGATCCCCGAGCGGCCGCCGAACGTCAAGATCCTTGCGGTCAGCGGCGACGCCATCGCCAATCGCGGCACCACCGGCGGCGAAGCGCTGTCGCTGGAAAACATGTCGCCCTATATCCCGCAGGCGGTCATCGCGATCGAGGACCGCCGCTTCTATTCGCATTTCGGCATCGATCCGCTGGGTCTCGCCCGCGCCATGCTGACGAACCTCACCACCGGCCGCATGGTGCAGGGTGGCTCGACCTTGACGCAGCAGCTTGCCAAGAACCTGTTCCTTTCGCCCGAGCGCACGCTCGAACGCAAGGTGCAGGAGGTGCTGCTCGCCTTCTGGCTCGAGCAGAAATATTCCAAGGACCAGATCCTGGCGATGTATCTCAACCGGGTGTTCTTCGGCTCCAACGCCTATGGCGTGGAGGCGGCATCGCGGCGCTATTTCAACAAATCGGCGCGCGACGTGAACCTCGGCGAGGCCGCACTGCTTGCGGGGCTGCTCAAGGCCCCTTCCCGCCTGTCGCCGGCCCGCGACCCGAAGGCTGCGGAAGAACGCGCCCAGGTGGTTCTCGGCGCCATGCGCGAGGAAGGTTACGTCACCGATAGCGAGATCAAGACGGCGATGTCGCAGACCCCGACCAAGGCCAAGAGCTACTGGTCCGGCGCCGAACACTACGTCGCCGACATGGTGATGGACCAGCTTCCCGGCATGATCGGCGAGATCAAGGAAGATCTCATCATCGACACGACGATCGACCTCAATCTCGAGAAGAAGGCCGAGGAGGTGATCGCTGCCACGCTAGACGCCGACGGCAAGAAGCTCGACGCTTCGCAGGCAGCACTCGTCTCGATCGATGGCACCGGCGCCATCCGGGCGCTCGTCGGCGGCAAGGACTACGCAGAGAGCCAGTTCGACCGCGCCTCCAAGGCCAAGCGTCAGCCGGGTTCCGCCTTCAAGCCCTTCGTCTATGCCGCGGCACTCGAGATCGGCCGCACGCCGATGTCGATCCGCAACGACGGCCCGGTCCGGATCGGCAACTGGACGCCCGAGAATTACGACCAGAAATATCGCGGCGAGGTAACGATCGCCGATGCGCTCGCCAATTCGCTGAACACCATCGCCGCACAGCTGGTGATGGAGGTCGGGCCGCAGAACGTCGTCAAGGTCGCCCATCGCCTCGGCATCGATTCCGAGATGCAGGCAAACGCCTCGATCGCGCTCGGCACGTCCGAAGTCAGCCTCGTCGAACTGACGTCGGCCTATGCCCCATTCATGAATGGCGGCTTCAAGGCGACGCCGCATGTCATTCGCCGCATTTCCAAGGCCGACGGCACGGTGCTTTACGAAAACACCTACGACAACCCGCCGCGTGTGCTCGACCCGGCGATCGTCAGCGAAATGAACCAGATGATGGTGCGTGTGCTGACCAAGGGTACGGGCAAGAAAGCGCAGCTCAAGGGCTGGGAGGCGGCCGGCAAGACCGGTACCACGCAATCCTTCCGCGACGCGCTGTTCGTCGGCTACACCTCGAACCTGACGACCGGCGTCTGGTTCGGCAACGACGACGGCAAGTCGATGAAGAAGGTCACGGGCGGCGGCCTGCCGGCCAAGGCCTGGCACGATTTCATGATGGCGGCCCATGAGGGCCTCTCGCCCTCGCCGCTCTTCGGCACGACGGGCGTGCAGCCGGTCTTCGATGAAGGCGTGGGCGCACCGGCCGGCGACTTGCTCTCCGGCGATCCGGAAGCCTTCCCGGAAGCACCCGTGGGCGTCAATGGCGCGGTCGCAGTGGGGCAGCGCCCGGTAGACCAGGGGGGCGAATGGGATGGCCAGAGCGCCGATCAGGGCAATGGCGGTCTCGTACCACCGGCCGATGTCGGCCAGACGACGGGTGCCACGCGCCGCACGACCCTCTTCGACATTTTGACCGGCGGTTGAGCCGGCGCGACTGGCGCTGCAAGCGTGCGACTGGCGCCATTCTCACCAGCCGCGCATAGCCCATTTCTAGCTAGGCAAATCCCGGACTTGCATTTGCCCCCAAACGCCCCGCAGAATGCCTTGCAGTCCGAAACGCCGGTCCTTATATACGCCGCATCGGCGCAGTCTCGACTGCGAAGAAATCCTGAGACCATCCCGTTAGGGGCTGTCTTACGAATGCCTGACCGGGTTCCGACAGTCCGCTGCAAGGAGAGAACGACATGGCTAAAGTTATTGGTATTGACCTGGGAACGACCAACTCCTGCGTCGCCGTCATGGACGGAAAAGACGCGAAGGTGATCGAAAACGCCGAGGGTGCGCGCACGACCCCCTCGATGGTGGCATTCAGCGACGACGGCGAACGTCTCGTCGGCCAGCCGGCCAAGCGCCAGGCCGTCACCAATCCGGAAAACACGCTTTTTGCGATCAAGCGCCTGATCGGCCGGACCTTCCAGGACCCGACCACGCAAAAAGACAAGGACATGGTTCCTTACAAGATCATCAAGGCCGACAATGGCGACGCCTGGGTCGAAGCGCACGGCAAGGATTATTCCCCGTCGCAGATCTCCGCCATGATCCTTCAGAAGATGAAGGAAACGGCCGAATCCTATCTCGGTGAAAAGGTCGAAAAGGCCGTCATCACCGTTCCGGCCTACTTCAACGACGCCCAGCGCCAGGCAACCAAGGATGCCGGCAAGATCGCGGGCCTTGAAGTTCTGCGCATCATCAACGAGCCGACCGCGGCAGCCCTTGCCTACGGCCTCGACAAGAAGGACGGCAAGACGATCGCCGTCTACGACTTGGGCGGTGGTACCTTCGATATCTCGGTTCTGGAAATCGGCGACGGCGTCTTCGAAGTGAAGTCGACCAACGGCGACACCTTCCTCGGCGGTGAAGACTTCGACATGCGTCTCGTCGAATACCTCGCCGGCGAGTTCAAGAAGGAACAGGGCATCGACCTGAAGAACGACAAGCTCGCCCTTCAGCGCCTGAAGGAAGCTGCCGAAAAGGCCAAGATCGAGCTGTCCTCGTCGCAGCAGACCGAAATCAACCTGCCGTTCATCACGGCTGACGCTTCCGGTCCGAAGCACCTGACGATGAAGCTGTCGCGCGCCAAGTTCGAAAGCCTGGTCGACGACCTGATCCAGCGCACCGTTGCGCCGTGCAAGGCAGCCCTCAAGGATGCCGGCGTCTCGGCTGCCGAGATCGACGAAGTCGTTCTCGTCGGCGGCATGAGCCGCATGCCGAAGGTTCAGGAAACCGTGAAGCAGCTGTTCGGCAAGGAGCCGCACAAGGGCGTGAACCCGGATGAAGTGGTCGCCATGGGCGCCGCCATTCAGGCCGGCGTTCTGCAGGGCGACGTCAAGGACGTTCTCCTGCTCGACGTCACCCCGCTGTCGCTCGGCATCGAAACGCTCGGTGGCGTCTTCACCCGCCTGATCGAACGCAACACGACGATCCCGACCAAGAAGTCGCAGACCTTCTCGACCGCCGACGACAATCAGTCGGCCGTGACGATTCGCGTCTCCCAGGGTGAGCGTGAAATGGCCGCCGACAACAAGCTGCTCGGCCAGTTCGACCTCGTCGGCATTCCGCCGGCACCGCGCGGCATGCCGCAGATCGAAGTCACCTTCGACATCGACGCCAACGGCATCGTGCAGGTTTCGGCCAAGGACAAGGGCACCGGCAAGGAACACCAGATCCGCATTCAGGCTTCTGGCGGTCTTTCCGACGCCGACATCGAAAAGATGGTCAAGGATGCCGAAGCCAATGCCGAGGCCGACAAGAAGCGCCGCGAGGGCGTCGAAGCCAAGAATCAGGCCGAAAGCCTGATCCACTCCAGCGAGAAGTCGCTGAAGGATTACGGCGACAAGGTTTCGGAAGCAGACCGCAAGGCGATCTCCGACGCGATTGCCGCGCTGAAGACTGCCGTCGAAGCCTCCGAGCCGGACGCCGAAGACATCAAGGCCAAGACCAACACGCTGATGGAAGTTTCCATGAAGCTCGGCCAGGCGATCTATGAAGCGCAGCAGACGGAAGCCGCCCATGCGGATGCCGCAGCAGACGCAGCGCGCGACGGCGATGTCGTCGATGCCGACTACGAAGAAGTCAACGACGAGGACGACCGCAAGCGTTCGGCCTAATCCGTCCCTTCGATCAGACGAAAAGCCCGGGTTCGCCCGGGCTTTTTTTGTTGGCCGGAGGGGCCGTTCATGCGGACAAGAATGACGACGGACGCTGTGAGCCACCGCAAACGTTACTTTTCCGACAAAAAACCGCATCTACCACCGCTCGGGCTATGGTATCGCGCTTCAAGGTTTACTAAATCGGTGGCAAGGTAAACGGGCAGCCGCCGAGCCCTCGCGCTGGCATGCCAACAGGATAATCTTCGACGAATGAAACGTGATCTCTACGAAACGCTTGGCGTTGCCAAGAACGCCGACGAGAAGGAGCTAAAGGGCGCCTTCCGCAAGCTCGCAATGAAGTATCACCCGGACAAGAACCCCGGCGACGCGGCAGCGGAGAAGACCTTCAAGGAAATCAACGAGGCCTATGAGACCCTCAAGGACCCGCAGAAGCGCGCCGCTTACGACCGCTACGGTCATGCGGCCTTCGAGCAGGGCGGTATGGGCAACGGCTTCGGCGGCGGGGGGGCCGGCGGCTTCTCCGACATTTTCGAAGACATCTTCGGCGAGATGATGGGCGGCGGGCGCCAGCGGCGTTCCTCGGGCGGCCGCGAACGCGGCGCCGATCTTCGCTACAACATGGAGATCTCGCTCGAGGAAGCCTTCTCAGGCAAGACCGCGCAGATCCGCGTTCCAACCTCGATCACCTGCGACGTCTGCAGCGGCTCCGGCGCCAAGCCCGGCACGAGCCCGAAGACCTGCGGCACCTGTCACGGCTCCGGTCGCGTGCGCGCTGCCCAGGGCTTCTTCTCGATCGAACGCACCTGCCCGACCTGCGGCGGGCGCGGCCAGACGATCACCGACCCCTGCGGCAAGTGCCATGGCCAGGGTCGTGTCACCGAAGAGCGCACGCTTTCGGTCAACATTCCGGCGGGCATCGAGGACGGAACGCGTATCCGCCTCTCCGGCGAAGGCGAAGCGGGGCTTCGCGGCGGACCGGCTGGCGACCTCTACATTTTCCTCTCGGTCCGGCCGCATGAGTTCTACCAGCGCGACGGCGCCGATCTCTATTGCAGCGTGCCGATCTCGATGACGACGGCGGCCCTTGGCGGCAAGTTCGATGTGACCACGCTCGACGGCACCAAGTCGCGCGTCACGGTTCCCGAGGGCACCCAGGCCGGCAAGCAGTTCCGCCTCAAGGGCAAGGGCATGCCGGTGCTGCGCTCGGCCCAGTCCGGCGACCTCTACATCCAGATCCAGATCGAAACGCCGCAGAAGCTGACCAAGCGCCAGCGCGAACTGCTACAGGAATTCGAACAGATCTCCTCGAAGGACAACAATCCGGAATCGACGGGCTTCTTCGCCCGGATGAAGGACTTCTTCGATACGCTGAGCGACTAAGGCGCCCGGCGTTCCCACAGCGATCTTGCGCGCCGGATAGGGCGCGCAGTGCTGTAAGCTTCACGTCATGGCCGCAAGCTGCCACAGCCCGGCCATGACGAGCACCACCCCAGCGACCCGGGACAGGAGCCGGCCGCCGGGCACCACCTTTTCGGCGAGCACGAAGATGGCGATCGCCGCGATCCACAACACGTTCATCACCCCGCCGACGAACAGAAGCGCCATCAGCGCCCAGCAGCAGCCGACGCAATAAAGGCCATGCCGCAGGCCGAGGCCGAAGGCGGCACCCGCCTCGCGGCGAAATCCGCCGTGGTTCTGGATGAAAAGTAGCGGCGACTGGCATTGCCTGAGGCAACGATCCTTGAGCGACGTCCACTGAAACAGGCCGACGGCGACGAGGACCGCACCGCTCAAGGCTTCGTTGGCGTTCGAGAGCGCCGGAGTGAGCAACAGGGCGCGATCAAGGAGCCATTGCCCGAGAACGGCGACCAGCGCGAACAGGGTCCAGGCCAGCAGATAGCCACCAGCGAAGAATCCGGTCGCGGCGAAGGGCTTGCCCTGCTGCGCCGCCTGTCTTCCGACACGGGCATAGAGCAGGATCATCGGCGTTGCCGACGGCACCATCATACCCATCATCATGACAGCCCACATGACAAATGCATAGGCGAAGGTTGCCGCGGTCCAGGGACCGGCGGCCGCAGTCGCCATCGATGTCATCGATCCCCCTTGCGCCTCCATGGGCATGTTCATCGGCATGTCGATGGGCATCTCCATGTCCATGTCCATGCCCGAACCCATATCCATGGTGTCGGAGGCTGCCGGGGGCGCAGTCATGTCCATGGCCGAAGCCAGCCACAGGACGTAAATCCAACTGATCGCCGTCAGCGTAATCAACGCCGCCACAACGATGGCGCGATCACGTCTGAGCAGGGTTTCGAGCGCCGTATCCTTCATCGACGTCAGTGGATCACGCCGCTTTCGGTCAGGTGCATGCGCGCGAAATGAGCATGCGAGTCCGCCAGTGCCAAGGTCAGCGGCCCCTTCGTATCGGCCCATCCGCGCCCGACTTCGCAGACGTCGTATTCGAACCCCTGAGGGAGATTGATGCGCGCCTGATGGGCGGCACCGGTCACCGGAT
This sequence comes from Ensifer sp. Root278, assembly GCF_001429285.1. Taxonomy (GTDB): domain Bacteria; phylum Pseudomonadota; class Alphaproteobacteria; order Rhizobiales; family Rhizobiaceae; genus Ensifer. Next base: position 65,189 of record NZ_LMJJ01000001.1, on the reverse strand, counting down.
TGAGGATGGGTTCGCCGCGAGCGACGAGCCAGCCCGGCACATTCAGCCGCGCCGTGCGCGCGCCGACATCGACCTCGAAATCGATCTCGGCAAAGACGGGCTCGTGCATGGTTTCGAAGGTCGTCGCAAAGACCTGGAAGAAGGTAGCACCCGGTTCCGTATCCTCGCCGCTCATGATGCGCAGCAACGCACCGCGCTGTTCGGCCGAAGCGCGGCTATCGACGATCGGCACAACCTGCCCCCTCCCCTCGTGGATGGCGCCCGGCCAGGCAGCGATCAGGCCGCCACGAAGCCCATCGAGCCGCGTATCGCCGTGATAGCCTTCCTCAATCTCGAATGCGCCGACGGCGCTGCAATGGCCTTGTGTCGGCAATGCATTGAACTGGCAAGGACAGCCATAGGCGCAGTTGCAATGTATGAATTCGCGCCCCTTCATCATCCATCTCACACTCGTCATCGTCTCCTCCTGGGATCTGATCGGTGTTCGGTCTACTGCATGTTCGTTTCATCGTAGCCGACCAAAGGACAAAAACATGCAGCAATTCAAAGTGCTACAGCGACCTTTGCGCGTCTGGACGCGCGGCGCTGTAGGTCGATTTCTTGCGACTGGATGCATTCCATTAGATTGCAGAAATATACTCCTCCCAACCAGCGATGCCAACGGCCGGCCGAAGACGACGGGAAGCGCCGCGCATCCGATTGAACACGCGGCGCTTCTGTCTGTTCGTTAGAGTTAAGCCGTGATCAGAGCGTCGCCATGCCGCCATCGATGATCAGTTCGGCGCCGACAGTGAAAGCAGCCTCGTCGGAGGCGAGGAAGACGACCGCCTTGGCGATTTCGCTTGCGTTGCCGAAGCGGCCAAGCGGGATCTGCGCAGCGATCGCATCAACAACCTGCTTGTTTTCCTCCACCGTCGGGGCATGGCCGTCATGCAGCGGCGTGCGGATCGGGCCGGGGCTGACGGCGTTGACCCGGATGCCGCGGCCGATGAGTTCGCCGGAGAGCGTTTTGGCGAGCGACAGCAGCCCCGCCTTGGTCAAGGCATAGACGCTTGAGGTCGGCATGCCGATATGGGCGTTGATCGAGGTGTTGAGCACGATCGATGCCGGTTTGGAAAAGACCGGCAGCAAGGCCTGGATCAGGAAATACGGTCCCTTGAGGTTGATGGCGAGCGAGCGGTCGAAGCTTGCCTCGTCCCACTGCTCGATCGGCTGCAGCTTGGCGATGCCGGCATTGATGAACAGGATATCGAGCGTGCCCAAGGCGGCGCGGATCTTTTCAGCGACGGCGGCCTGGCCGGCGACATTGCCGGCATCGGCCTCGATGATCAGAGCTGTCTCGCCAAGGACGGCGCGTGCTTCGGCAATGTTCTTCGGATTGGTGCCGGTGACGGCGACCCTTGCGCCTTCGGCGATGAACTGGCGTGCGGTTTCGAGACCGATGCCGCTGGTGCCGCCGGTGATGAGTGCCGTCTTGTTCTGCAAACGTGACATGATGAAAGTCCTCTTGTTGGGTTGAAGAGGAGATCGGCTCGGTTGGCTGGAACCGTCATCCTCGAATGCAGACAGATATGGCGGAAAACGATCGTTCGGATTAGTCTCCCAATTGTGGAACTCGAATTCGGAAAAGTCGAACGATGGTGAAGATCGAGGGAATAACCGCCTTTGTCGCGGTCGCCGAAGCTGGCTCGATCAGTGAAGCGGCGCGGCGCCTGCGCCTGTCGAAATCCGTCGTCAGCGAACGCGTGGCGGAACTGGAGCGCGGGCTCAACGCCACGCTCCTCCATCGCACGACGCGCAAGCTGACGCTCACCGAGGACGGCATCGCCTTCCGCGAGCGCGCCGTCAGGATCGTCAGCGAGGTGCAGGCGGCCGCGAGCGACCTTGCCGAGCGGCGCGGACAGCTGACGGGGCCGCTTCGGATCGCCGCGCCCGTCAGCTTTGGCCGCCGGCATCTCGGTCCGGCGCTCTATCCGTTCCTGGCGCGCCATCCGGAAATCGAACTGACGCTCGACCTCGACGACCGGCGGGTCGATGCGGCCTCGGAAGGCTACGACGCGATTGTCCGCCACGGCGTGATCGCAGATTCCCGCCTGATGGTTTGGAAACTTGCCAGAAGCCGGCGCCTGCTCGTCGCCTCGCCCGATTATCTTGAACGACACGGCACGCCGGCGTCGCTTGCCGAGCTCGAAGGCCATCGCGGCGTCTTCTACACCAATCGCGGTGCGGCCGATTGGCGGTTCGAGGGACCTTCCGGTGCAACGATCGTCAGGGCGCGCCTGGCCCTCGGCATGAACAATGGCGACATGATGCACGACGCCGCCGTCGCCGGGCTCGGCATCGCGCTGTTGCCCGCCTTCATCGCCGGCCCCGCGGTGCGCAAAGGGCAATTGCGTGAGATCGATGTCGGGCTGCGTCCGGAGCCCGAATTCATCTACATGGCGCATCCGGAAGGACGACGCGTCTCCGCCAAGCTCCGAGCCATCGCCCAACATCTGAAGGAAGCTTTTGGCGATCCGCCCTATTGGGATCCGTGAAGCGTTTCCGCAACCCCGGCGTAATCGCTGTCGGCGACGGTATCTCGCCGATTGCCGATCGAGTCTCGACAGAAGCTTGATCGAAATCGGCTGGCATGCGCTTCGCACCCATCGCAACCAAAGATTGGTTTCCTATCTTCTCATCATGCGGACCTTCTTTCTGAACTGGATCGTCGCCATGACGCTTGGCACCGCCGCCCATGCGGACAACCTTTCCGCGGCTCCGACCGATGCCGAAATCCTGAATATTCTGACCGATCGAATCGACAAGCAGCAGCAGTCGGTCGGCATTGTCGTCGGAATCATCGATGCCAATGGACGACGCATCGTCGCGCATGGCCATCCGGCCAAAGGTGACCCGCGCCCGGTCGATGGACGGACCGTGTTCGAGATCGGCTCGGTCACCAAAGTCTTCACCGCGCTGTTGCTCGCGGACGCGATTGAAAAAGGCACGCTGCGCCTCGACACGCCCGTCTCCGCGTTGTTTCCGCCAGGTGTGGCGATGCCGGACGACAAGGAGGAGCCGATCACGCTGAAGGACCTGGCGACGCACATGTCCGGTCTGCCGCGGCTACCCACCAATCTGGACCCGACAGACACAAGCAATCCGTATGCGGACTACGGCACTGCAAAGCTTTATGCCTTCCTGTCCCATCACAAGCCGCTGCGGCGCCCTGGCGTCGAGCACGAGTACTCCAATCTCGGCGCCGGGCTTCTCGGCCACGCGCTCGCCTTGAAGGCCGGCCTTTCCTACGAAGAGCTCGTCATCAGCCGCATCACAGCGCCTCTCGACATGAAGGACACGGCGATCTCGTCGCAGCCCGGCTGGGCCGAAAGGCGGGCGACGGGCCACAATGCGGCGCTGGAGCCGGTGAGAGACTGGGATCTCAACGCGCTGCAAGGAGCCGGCGCGCTGCGCTCCACGACGAACGATCTTCTGATATTCCTGGAGGCGGCCATGGGGAAAACGTCATCGCCGCTGGCGCCGGCCTTCACCATGCTACTTGCGACCCGGCAGCCGCTCGGCAACGGGGGAGACGACCAGCAGGCACTCGGCTGGGTGATCTCGGGCAAGGGCGACGAGCAGATTATCTGGCACAATGGCGGGACCGGCGGCTATCGGTCCTTCGTCGGCTACCGACCGTCGACCGGTATCGGCGTCGTCGCCCTCTCCAATGCGTCGACCGAGGTCGGCGTGGACGATATCGGCCAACACCTGCTCAACCGCAACGCTCCGCTTGCGCCGGCAAATGCCAGGCGCACTGCGATAACCGTCGATCCGACGAGCTATGACGCCTATGTCGGCACCTATCGGCTGGCCCCCAGCTTCGAGCTGACGATCTTTCGCGATGGAGATCGGCTGTTTGCCCAGGCAACGGGACAGGATCGGATCGAAATCTTTCCGGAGGCCGAACACCGTTTCTTTGCGAAGCTTATCGATGCGCAGATCAGCTTCACCGTAACCGGCACCCGCGCCGGGAGCCTGACCTTGCATCAGGGCGGGCGGGACAGCCCCGCGCCTCGGATCGAGAAATGATGCACGTCTCCCACCGATTGAAGCGGGAGACGCTGTTCGCTTCGATCAGAAGATCAGATCGATCAGGAAATAGGCGAGCGCCGAAATCGCCGCCGCGGCCGGCATGGTGATGAACCAGGCAATCACGATATTGCCGGCAAGCCCCCAGCGGACCGCCGAGACGCGCCGCGCCGCACCGACGCCGATGATCGCACCGGTGATGGTGTGCGTCGTCGAGACGGGAATGCCGAGCCAGGTGGCGGCAAAGAGCGTGATCGCCCCGCCGGTTTCGGCGCAGAAGCCCTGCATAGGATTGAGCCTGGTAATCTTCGAGCCCATGGTGTGCACGATGCGCCAGCCGCCGAACAGCGTGCCGAGCGCGATTGCCGCCTGGCAGGTTATGACCACCCAGAAGGGCACGTAGAACTCCGAACCGAGATAGCCCTGCGAGAAGAGCAGAACGGCAATGATGCCCATGGTCTTCTGCGCGTCATTGCCGCCGTGGCCGAGCGAATAGAGCGACGCGGAAACGAACTGCATCACGCGGAAGGTGCGGTCGACGGCAAAGGGCGTCTGCCGCACGAAAATCCAGGAGACGATCAACACCAGGAGCAAGGCCAGGAAGAAGCCTATCGCCGGCGACATGAAGATGGCGCCGACGGTCTTGAGAAGACCGGTCCAGACGATGGAACTAAAGCCGGTGCTGGCAAGGCCGGCACCGACGAGGCCGCCGATCAGCGCATGCGACGAACTCGACGGAATGCCGAAGAGCCAGGTGACGATGTTCCAGACGATCGCCCCCATGAGGGCCGAAAAGATCACCAGCGGCGTGACGATGCCGGGATCGATGATGCCCTTGCCGAGCGTCTCGGCCACATGCAGGCCAAAGAACAGGAAGGCGATGAAGTTGAAAAAGGCTGCCCAGATGACCGCGTATTGCGGTCTCAGCACCCGCGTCGAGACGATTGTCGCGATCGAGTTGGCAGCGTCGTGCAAACCGTTCAGGAAGTCGAAGAACAGCGCGATGCCGATCAGCCCGACGAGCAACGGAAAGGCGAGCGTCGCATCCATCAGACGTTCTCGATCACGATGCCGCTGATTTCATTGGCGACGTCCTCGAAGCGATCGATCACCTTTTCGAGCTCGCCATAGATCTCACTGCCGATGATATAGGCCATCGGGTTGCTGGCGCCGTGACGGCGGAAGAGATCCTTGAGGCCGAGGTCGTGCAATTCGTCGGCACGCCCCTCGATGCGGGTAACTTCCTCGGCGATGGCGATAAGGCGATTGTGATTGGCGCCGATACGGTCGAGCAACGGAATGGCCTCGCCGATCAGATGCGCGGCCTGGACGATGATCGTCGCCATCTCGCGCATGCCCGGATCGAATGTCTTCTGCTCGTAGAGCCGGATCGTCTTGACCGTCTTGTGCATCATGTCGATGGCATCGTCCATCGACTGGATCAGGTCCTTGATGTCGCCGCGGTCGAAGGGCGTGATGAAGGACCGGCGCACCGCCAGGAGCACTTCGCCAGTAATATGATCCGCTTCATCCTCAAGCGCGACGATCCGGTCGCACTGTTTCTCCATGTCGTCGCCACCGGCAAGCAGCCTGTCGAGCGCTTCGGCGGCACCGACAACGGTGAGCGCGTGTTTTGCGAAAAGGTCGAAGAAGCGATCTTCGCGGGGAAGCAGTTTGCGGAACCAAGCCAGCATTACAAATATATCCATCCGTGGATTGTCATGAAACTGTCATATTTGACCGAGGCGCTCAAGAAAAGCACCTGATTCAAGGGGTTTGTCGCCTATCCCCTGCCGATATCGACCTATCCCAGGCGATATCGACGCGCTGGCCATTTCGTCTTGCCTTGGCCAACGCTTTCGTCCTACTGCATGTCTCCTTAAATCGACCTCGATTTAAGGACGAAGACATGCAGCAATTCAAAGTGCTACAGCGACCTTTGCGCGTCTGATATGACGCGCGGCGCTGTAGCTGGCGCCCAACGTCGAATCCGGTTTGCCCATGCCCCACAAGGTCTTTCTCAACCGCTTGAAGCTCACGGAGTTCCGCAACTATGCGGCTCTCTCGCTGGAGCTCGACCAGCGCCATGTGGTGCTGACGGGAGAGAACGGCGCCGGCAAGACCAATTTGATGGAAGCGGTTTCCTTCCTCTCGCCAGGACGAGGCTTGAGGCGCGCGGCTTACGCCGACGTCACCCGCGTCGGCGCGAGCGACGGGTTTTCCGTCTTTGCGGAGGTCGAGGGCATGGAGGGGCCGGTCGAAATCGGCACCGGCACCGCCGGGGTAACCGAGGGCCAATCCCGGCGGCTGCGGCTCAACGGAACTCCGGCATCAACCGTCGACGAACTGACGGATCACCTGCGCGTTCTCTGGCTGACGCCATCGATGGACGGGCTCTTCACCGGGCCTTCGGCCGACCGGCGGCGCTTCCTCGATCGGCTGGTGCTTTCGCTCGATCCTGAGCATGGCCGACGCGCCAGCGAATTCGATCGGGCGATGCGCAGCCGAAACCGGCTGCTCAGCGAGTTTCGCCCGGATCCGTCCTGGCTGACCGCAATTGAGCGAGAGATGGCCGGTCTCGGGGTTTCCATGGCGCTGGCAAGGCAGGAGATGCTCGGCCTCTTGACCGCGCTCGTCGAGCGGAACGTCGATGACAGCGTTTTTCCGTCCGCCCGCCTGGCGCTGTCCGGCTTTCTCGACGACGAGGGCCATCGCCCGGCCTATGATCTCGAAGAGCAATATCTGACAATGTTGCGCGACGGGCGGCCGCGCGACGCAGCGGCGGGCCGGACGCTCGATGGGCCGCACCGAAGCGACCTGCTGGTGCGTCATCGGGACAAGGACATGGAAGCCGCACGCTGCTCGACCGGCGAGCAGAAAGCGCTGCTCGTCGGACTGGTGCTGGCGCATGCGCGCCTCGTCGGCGACATGACTGGCCACGCGCCGATCATGTTGCTCGACGAGATCGCCGCGCATCTCGACGTCAACCGGCGTGCGGCGCTGTTCGACCTCGTCGATGGCCTCGGCGGCCAGGCCTTCATGACGGGAACGGACCAGGCGATGTTCGACGCACTTGGCGATCGCGGCCGCTTCCTGACCGTTTCGCACGGGAGCGTTACGGGATAAGCAAGAGCGGATGGGGAAAAGTGTGTGCGGTTTTCCGCCCGCATCCGCTCTCGCTTGAGAATCGATCGGCCACCCGGCCGAGCGGGATGAGGAGGATGTTGCATGACCGGTGAGAACAAGCTCGACCAATCGGAGATCGCCCGCTACGCCCGCCATATCGTGCTGCCGGAAATCGGCGGCGCGGGGCAGCAAAAACTCAAAGCGGCACGTGTGCTGGTGATCGGCGCCGGCGGGCTCGGCGCCCCGGTGCTCGTCTATCTCGCGGCCGCTGGCATCGGCCGGATCGGCGTCGTCGACGACGACATCGTTGCACTCTCGAACCTGCAGCGGCAGATCATTCACCGCACCGAGGACATCGATCGCGCCAAGGTCGAGCGAGCAGCCGAAGCGATCGGTTCACTCAACCCGCATGTCAGCGTCGACGAACACAGGCTGCGGCTTAACCCCGACAATGCCGAGGCGCTGTTCCGGCAATATCACCTGGTGATCGACGGCTCGGACAATTTCGACACGCGCTATCTCGCAGCCGATACGGCAGCCGCGGTCGGCATTCCGCTTGTAACCGGCGCCGTCGGCCGCTTCGACGGATCGCTGACGGTGCTGATGCCGTACAAGGCAGGCAGCGATGGGCGGCCGAACCCCTCCTATCGCGATCTTTTCCCGGAACCGCCGCCGGCCGGCGTCGTGCCCTCCTGTGCCGAAGCGGGCATCGTCGGCGCCCTGACCGGCGTCATCGGCACGCTCCAGGCGATGGAGGCAATCAAGGTGATCGCCGGTTTCGGCGAACCGCTGGTCGGTCGGCTGTTGATGTATGACGCGCTGACGGCGCAGTTCAACACCATCCGTTACCATCGCAGAGCGTAGGCCGATCATGGTGCAGATCTTTCGCATCAGTGAAAGTTTCGACCGGCACGAGGAGCTGCTGAAGCTGATCCTTGGCGCCTTCTCCTACATGGACGGACGGGTCGACCCGCCCTCCTCGGCGCACGTACTCACCGTCGAATCGCTCCGGCAGAAGAGTGCCGACGAGATCGCCTTTGGCGTCAGCGACGGCGAGCGGCTTGTCGGCTGCATCTTTTGCAAGCCTGAAGCCGATTGCCTCTACATCGGCAAGCTCGCGGTTGCCCCACAGACACAGGGAAAGGGTATCGGCCGGTTGCTGCTCGCGGAAGCGGAGGCGACAGCGCGAGCGCTCGGCCTTTCGGCGTTGCGGCTACTCACCCGCATCGAACTCACCGAAAACCACCGGGCGTTCGCCGCCTGGGGCTTCGTCGAAACCGGTACGATGTGCCACCCCGGCTTTACCCGGCCGACGGCGATCGAGATGCGCAAGACACTCTAGCTAGCTTCTAACCTTGAGCAGGCCGGACGGACAGCCGCACGGCAGGACCGTGCGGCGCTCCGCGATCAGTCGCGGCCCGGAAGCACGCGGTCCGGCGGGCGATGGCCGTCGAAGAAGGTGCGGATGTTGATGACCACCTTGTCGCCCATATCGATGCGGCCCTCGAGCGTCGCCGAACTCATGTGTGGCAGGAGCACGACCTTGCCTTCGCCGGCAAGCTTGATCAGCTTCGGATTGACCGCCGGCTCGTTCTCGAAAACGTCGAGGCCGGCACCGGCGATCTTGCCTTCGCGCAGCGACTTGATCAGCGCCGTCTCGTCGATGATGCCGCCGCGGGCTGTGTTGACGATATAGCTGTCAGGCCGCATCAGCGCCAGGCGGCGGGCCGAGAGCAGGTGATAGGTCGCCGGCGTCGACGGGCAGTTGACCGAAACAATATCGACGCGGGCCAGCATCTGGTCGAGGCTGTCCCAGTAGGTCGCCTCCAGCATCTCTTCGGTTTCCGCGTTCACCCGGTGACGGTTGTGATAGTGGATCGAAAGGCCGAAGGCCTTGGCGCGGCGTGCGACCGCGGTGCCGATCCGGCCCATGCCGACGATGCCGATGCGCTTTCCGGCAATGCGCCGGCCGAGCATCCAGGTCGGCGACCACCCGGCCCATTCGCCCTTGCGATCGGTCAGGATCTGCGCACCTTCGGCAAGCCGGCGCGGCACTGCGAGAATCAGCGCCATCGCCATGTCGGCGGTGTCCTCCGTCAACACGTTCGGCGTGTTGGTGACGGTGATGCCTTTGCGCGCTGCGGCGTCGACGTCGATATTGTCGACCCCATTCGAGAAGCTGGCGATCAGCTTCAGCTGTGGGCCGGCCTGCTCGATCAGCGCCGCATCGATGCGATCGGTCACTGTCGGCACCAGCACGTCGGCGCGCTTCACCGCCGCGACGAGCTCGGGCTGGCTGCGCGGCGTGTCGTCGATGTTCAACTCCGCATCGAAAAGTTCGCGCATGCGCGTCTCGACGATATCAGGCAGTTTACGGGTGATGTAGACCGTGGGCTTCTTCTTGCTTGTCATTGCTGCGACGGGCCTTGTTGACGGGTCCTTAACCAAGTTGGGCGATACTTTCTCCCTGTAGCCGCAATTTCTACCAGACCCCACCGGGAAGACAAACAAAACTCGCGCGTTCGTCCCCGCGATTTCAGCCCGTGTGTTGGGCCCCAGGTGAACTGCGCCCGCAAAAGCTAGTGCCACGGAAAATGAGCTTCGTCATGCGTCATGTCATTTCCAGATTCTCGTTCTCGTTGATCGCCGCCTGCCTTGGCGCCGGGATCATGGCGTCGGCGGCTTACGCTCAAGCTGCCAAGGGCGCCAGCGGACTGCCGCTGCCGCGCTTCGTGAGCCTCAAGTCGAAGAGCGTCAATCTCCGGATCGGCCCGAGCGTCGATTACGCGGTCGCCTTCCGCTACATGAAGCCCGGCGTTCCCGTGGAGATCATCCAGGAATACGATAACTGGCGCCGTATCCGCGACGCCGACGGCACCGAAGGCTGGGTCAACCAGGCGCTGCTTTCCGGCGACCGTACAGCCGTCGCAGCGCCCTGGATGCGCGGCAAGGGCGAAGGCGTCTTCGTCAACATGCGCCGCGATCCGCAGGGTACATCCCCGATCGTCGCCCGCATGGAGCCGGGGGTCATCGTGCATGTCGGCGAATGCAATGGCGACTGGTGCCATGCCGAGACGCAGGGCGTCGAAGGCTGGATCGCCCAGAGCGAGATCTGGGGCGCCTATCCCGGCGAGGCCTTCAAGTAAGGCCACGCCTGCTTTTCACAAAATTCAATCAGGACGAATCAGGCGAGACCCGCCTGCTTGGCGGCCGTTTCCAGCGAGACCATCGGCCGCGGGCCGATCTGACCGATGACAATGCCGGCGGCGAGATTGCCGAGCCTGCTGCAGTCTTCGAGCGAGCGTCCGGTCGTGTAGCCGTGCAGGAAGCCCGCGGCATAGAGGTCGCCGGCACCGGTCGTATCGACGACCTGGGCGATCGGCGTTGCGCGGACCCGAACCCGCTCCTCTCCACGCACGACCACCGAGCCTTCTTCGCTGAGAGTCACGGCAGCGAGCTTGCAATCCTTCGAGAGTTTTTCCAGCGCCAGATCGAAGTCTTCGGTCTCGTAGAGGGCCAACGCTTCCTGCCTGTTGGCGAAGACGATATCGACCGTGCCTGATCGCATGAGTTCGAGGAACTCCTCGCGATAGCGGTGAACGCAGAAGCTGTCGGACAGCGTGATCGCGGTTTCGCGGCCGTTTTCGTGGGCGATCCGCGCGGTCTCGCGGATGGCGTCCTTGGCCCGCGGCGGATCCCAGAGATAGCCTTCGAAATAGGTGACCTTGGCCTCAGCGACGACGTCGGCCTCCACATCCTCGGGGCCAAGCTCGACGCAGGCGCCGAGATAGGTGTTCATCGAGCGCTCGCCATCCTCGGTGACGAAGATCATCGAGCGCGCGGTCGGCGGCACGTTTTCGAGCGGCTTCGTCTGGAAGTAAACGCCCTGGGCGCGGATGTCGTGCGCGAAGATCTCGCCGAGCTGGTCGCTCGCGGTCTTGCCGAAGTAGGCAGCGCGACCGCCAAGGCTGGCGACACCGGCTGCCGTATTGCCGGCGCTGCCGCCGGACGCTTCGACGGCCGGGCCCATGCGCGAGTACAACAACTCGGCTCGTTCGGCATCGATGAGGTTCATGGCGCCCTTTATGATGCCGTTTTCATTGAGAAAGGCATCGTCGCAGCGCGCGATGATATCAACGATGGCATTGCCGATCGTCAGCACGTCGTATTTTGTCATGAACCTCGTCCGGTCTCCGTGATGGCCGGTGTTCGTTAATACCGGTTTTCCGGCCATTTGGAAGACAAAAGACGTGGGGCCATCGCATCAGGCCGTCGGAAGCGCGCTTTCGTCGTAAGCTGCGGCGAATTCGGCGCTCGGCGGGATCGGCTTGATGACATCGATCAGCACGCCGTTCGGATCGGCGGTGATGAAATGACGCTGACCGAAGACCTCGTCTCGCAACGTCTTCAGGATCGGAAGCCCGGCGGCAACCGCTTGCGCGTAAATGCGATCCGGATCCTCGACCTCAAAATTCAGCAGAAGACCGCGGGTGGGCGTACGTGCTTCCTCCGGGATCGTCTCGTGGCGGTAGTCGAGCACCGCCAGCGTCACATGCTCGTCCTCGACCGACTGCAGATGCACATACCAATCGCTGGTGAAGAGCGCCTGGAAGCGGAAGTGCTCGATGTAAAAGGCGGCGGTGGCGGCAACATCTGATGTCATGATGACAGGATAGTAGCTCGTCGATTTCATGGCTTTCCCTCGCTCCGGCAATATCATACAATCTGTATGTATCTTTAATTAACATACAGGCTGCATGCATGCAACAGGAAGTCTCCCGTCGCTCCAATCGCGAGCGATCCGACACGACGCGCACCGCGATCCTCGATGCCGCGCGTGGCCTTTTCGTCACCCGGGGTTATGCCGATACCTCCACGCCCGATATTGTTGCCGCCGCCGGATTGACCCGCGGCGCGCTCTATCACCACTTCGAAGACAAGAAGGCATTGTTCCGTGCCGTGGCGGAGCGGGAGGCGGGCGCAGTGGCGATATCGATCGAGCAGGCAACGGCCAACGACCTCACGCCCCGCGACGCACTGAAAGTCGGTGCCCGCGCCTATTTCGACGCGATGCGCGAGCCGGGCCGAATCCGTCTGCTGCTGCTCGACGGGCCGGCGGTGCTCGGCAAGCAGGAAATGGCCGCGATCGACGCGGCCAATGCCCAGAGAACCCTGGAGGAGGGCATTGCCGAGGCGATGGCGCCGGCAGTGCCGGGCCCGGAAAGGCTGTCGGCCATGGCCTCGCTGCTTTCGGCCGCCTTCGATCGCGCGGCGCTCGACATCGCCGATGGTGCTTCGGCCGAGCTTTACGCGGAGACGATCGGCACGCTGATCGACCGGCTGGTGTCGGCCTGACGCCGACCGTCAAGACAACACCAGGGTGCCTCAGCCTGCGGCGGAGATGATCTGCGGCGGCAGTTCGACGAGCGGCGCCGGGATCTCGCAGGTCTTTTCCGGCGACTTGCAGAGATCGGCGATGACGCAGCGCTCGCATTCGGGCTTGCGCGCCTTGCAACAGTAGCGCCCGTGCAGGATCAGCCAGTGATGCGCGTGGTAGAGGTATTCATCCGGGATGATCTTGATCAGCTTGTCTTCCACCTCGTCTGGGGTCTTGCCCGGTGCCAGACAGAGGCGGTTGGCGATGCGGAGGATGTGGGTGTCGACGGCGATCGTCGACTGGCCGAAGGCCATCGACAACACCACATTGGCGGTCTTGCGACCGACCCCCGGAAGGGTCACCAGTTCCTCCCGCGTGCGCGGCACTTCGCCACCAAAATCGCGGATCAGCTTTTCGCTGAGCGCGATGACGTTCTTCGCCTTGTTGCGATAAAGGCCGATGGTCTTGATGTAGTCCCGGACCTTTTCCTCCCCAAGCGCCAGCATTTTCTCCGGCGTATCGGCGATGGCGAAGAGTGCGCGCGTCGCCTTGTTGACGCCGGCATCGGTCGCCTGGGCCGAGAGCGCCACGGCAACGACGAGCGTGAACGGGTTGACGTGCTCCAACTCGCCCTTCGGCTCGGGGCGCTGGATCGAGAAGCGGCGGAAAATCTCCTTGAGCTCGTCCTGGCTGTAGAGGCTCTTCACCCGCGGCGTTGCGCGGCGGCTCGTCTTGGGTTTTGCGGCGCTGACGGGGAATTTCGGCTTCACGTTTTTCATGATGCATCTATAGTCAAAGGTCATGATCAATGGCAACGTCACCACCCCGCCCGAGGATGCGCCGGTCTTCACCGCCGAGCTTACGCCCTATCGTTCGCTCGGGCGAAAAGGCTTCAGGATCGTCTTCCTGATCGCCGGACTGCTCAGCCTGGTGCACGCTTTTGTCTTCCTCGTCATCGGCGCCTGGCCGATCGTGTTCTTCTTCGGGCTCGACTACCTGCTGCTGTTCGGCGCCTTCTGGCTGAATTACCGCTCGGCGCTCAGCCGCGAAGAGGTCAGCGTTTCCAGAACCGATGTTTCCGTGCGCAAGTTCACGCCGTCGGGCCAGATCACCGAACACCGCTTCAATCCGTTCTGGGCCCGCTTCAATGTCGCCCGCCATCAGGAAATCGGCATCATCTCGATGACGATCAGCGGTGGTGGCCGCCGGACCGACATCGGTTCGTTTCTCAATCGCGACGATCGCGAGACCTTCGCGCTCGCCCTCTCGGGTGCGCTTGCGACCGTTCGCCGCCGCTGACGCTCGCCGAACGACCAATGGGACGCAAATCCGCGCATTCGTTCAAGTTTCGGGTGGTTTCCTGGACCAGCAAGGGATTACCTGTGACATGACAGGAGAAGAGCCATGAACATTGCGACATCCGTACCCACAGACATCACGCCGAAAGGCACCGATTACGATACGGTCAGCCGCGTGATCGAAATGCTCACCGAGGATTATCGCGACCAGCCGTCGCTCGAAACGGTGGCGCACCGCCTGAAGCAGTCGCCGACGCAACTCCAGAAGGTCTTCACCCGCTGGGCCGGGCTTTCGCCGAAGGCCTTCCTCCAGGCGGTGACGCTCGACCATGCCAAGCGCCTGTTGCGCCAGGAAGACATGCCGCTGCTCGAAACCAGCATCGAGGTCGGCCTGTCAGGGCCGAGCCGCCTGCACGACCTGTTCGTCACCCACGAGGCGATGTCGCCCGGCGAATGGAAGGCGCGCGGCACCGGCCTGACGATCCGCTACGGTTACCATCCCTCGCCCTTCGGCACGGCGCTGGTGATGATCACAGACCGCGGCCTGGCAGGCCTCGCCTTTAACGATGGCGGCGGCGAACAGGCGAGCTTCGAGGACATGGCGCAACGCTGGCCGAACGCCAGCTATATCGAAGACAGTGCGGCCACCGCCCACTATGCGGCACGCATCTTCGATCCCTCGCGCTGGCGCCAGGAAGAGCCGCTGCATATCTTCCTGATCGGCTCCGATTTTCAGATCCGGGTCTGGCAGGCATTGTTGAAGATCCCGCTCGGCTGCGCCACCACCTATTCGAACATCGCCGGGACGATCGGCCAGCCGACGGCCTCGCGCGCCGTCGGTGCCGCGGTCGGGCGTAATCCGATCTCCTTCGTGGTTCCCTGCCATCGCGCACTCGGCAAGAGCGGCGATCTCACCGGCTACCACTGGGGCCTGACGCGCAAGCGCGCGATCCTCGGCTGGGAAGCCGGCAAGGCGGCGGACGGCACGATCTGATGCTTTCAAGTCACGCAGATCCGGACGGAAAGCCGCTTCGCACCTTTCCTGGAACTGCTTGGAAAAACAAAAAAGGGGCGCTCGGCGCCCCTTCTTCATTTCCATATTTGTCAGCGCTCAGTGGGCGCCGGACATGTCGCCCAGCACTTCCTTGGAAGCGACCGTCGAGTCGGCCTTGAGCTTGTAGACCATTGGCACGCCGGTCGCGAGGTTGAGCTTCAGGATCTCTTCCTTGGTCAAACGATCGAGCACCATGACCAGCGAGCGCAGCGAGTTGCCGTGGGCGGCGACCAGAACCTTCTGGCCCGACAGCACGCGCGGCAGGATCTCGGTCAGGTAATAGGGCCAGACGCGGGCACCGGTGTCACGCAGGCTTTCGCCGCCCGGAGGCGGCACGTCGTAGGAGCGGCGCCAGATGTGCACCTGCTCTTCGCCCCACTTCTCGCGTGCGTCGTCCTTGTTAAGGCCGGAGAGGTCGCCGTAGTCGCGCTCGTTGAGCGCCTGGTCGCGGATCGTTTCGAGCGAGGACTGGCCGACGGCGTCGAGCACGAACTGGCAGGTGCGCTGGGCACGGACGAGGTCCGAGGTGAAGGCGATGTCGAACTTGATGCCATATTCGGCAAGCGCCTTGCCGCCGGCCCTGGCTTCCGCGACGCCGAGTTCCGTCAGGTCCGGATCACGCCAGCCGGTAAACAGGTTCTTCAGGTTCCAGTCGCTCTGGCCATGCCGGACGAGGACGAGAGTACCGCTCATGTCGAATTCCCCTTGAGACTTGAGAGTGGAAAGGTCAGTTGAGCCCGAGAACGTCGAGCATGGAATAGAAGCCGGGTTTCTGGCTGCGTGCCCAAAGCGCCGCCGTGACGGCGCCGCGCGCGAAGATCGAGCGATCCGTGGCACTGTGCGAGAGCGTCACCTGCTCGCCTTCGCCGGCGAGAATGACCGAGTGTTCGCCGACGACCGAGCCGCCGCGCAGCGTCGCAAAGCCGATCGTACCGGCCGGACGCGGGCCCGTATGACCGTCACGCACGCGCACCGAATTGTCGGCAAGGCTGATGCCGCGTCCCGTCGCCGCCGCTTCGCCGAGAAGCAATGCGGTGCCCGAGGGCGCATCGACCTTGTGCTTGTGGTGCATTTCGAGGATTTCGATATCCCAATTGGCGGGGCCGAGCGCACGCGCCGCCTTTTCCGTCAACACGCCGAGCAGGTTCACACCGAGGCTCATATTGCCCGACTTGACGATCCGGGCGTGACGCGCAGCAGCACGGATTTTCGCCTCGTCGTCGGCCGAGCAGCCGGTGGTCCCGATGACATGGACGATGCGGGCCTGGGCCGCAAGGCCGGCAAACTCGACGGTGCCCGCGGGTGCTGTGAAATCAAGCACGCCTTCCGCCTCGACGAACGCTTCGAGCGGCTGGTCGGTGACCGGCACGCCGATCGGCCCGAGACCGGCCACTTCGCCGGCGTCACGGCCGATGAAGGGAGAACCCGGGCGTTCGATGGCGGCATGCAGGCGCACGCCGTCCATCGCGTGGACCGTGCGTATCAGCGTCTGGCCCATACGGCCTGCAGCACCCACCACCACGAGCTTCATATCGGGTTCGCCCATCGGTGATTTCCTTCTCGTCCGCTGTTAGCGCGTTCCCAGTCAAAACGGCGTCGGGAAACGCTCTATCTCATTGTTCTTACGCATTTCCGGACGCAAAACCGCTACGCGCTTTTGCTGGAAATGTTCTAGATTTCGGCGCCGGCCGGCGCTTCGGGCGCCTTGGCCTCAGGCGACTGGCCCTGAAGATTGTGAAGCCGAGCGTAGAGACCGTCCGGTCGCCGTGCAAGCTCGGCATGCGTGCCCTCCTCGACGACGGAACCATCCTTCATGACGATGATCTTGTCGGCATTGACGACGGTCGAAAGGCGATGCGCGATGACGATCACCGTACGGCCGTTCATGGCGTAATCGAGCGCCTTCTGCACGGCGGCTTCCGATTCGGTATCGAGCGCCGAGGTGGCCTCGTCGAGCAGCAGGATCGGCGCATTGCGCACGAGTGCACGGGCGATGGACAGCCGCTGGCGCTGGCCGCCGGAAAGCGTCATGCCGTTTTCGCCGACCGGGGTATCGTATCCCTGCGGCTGCGCCAGAATGAAATCATGCGCATAGGCAAGCCGCGCGGCTTCCTCGATCTCCGCGTCGGTCGCATCGATGCGCCCGTAGCGGATGTTGTCGCGGATCGATCCTTCGAAGAGGTAGGGTTGCTGTGACACATAGGCGATGCTCTTGCGCAGCGACTGCTTGGTAACGTCGGCAATATCCTGCCCATCGATCAGGATCTGGCCGGAAGCCGGATCGTAGAACCGCGGGATGAGGCTGATGACCGTCGACTTGCCGGCACCGGAGGGGCCGACGAGCGCCGTCGTCTTGCCGCCTTCTGCAACGAAGCTGACGCCTTTCAGAACCTCGTCGCCATTGGCGTATTGGAAACGGACGTCGCGCAGCTCGACGGCGGCACTCGTGAAGGTCAGTTCCTTGGCGTCCGCCTTGTCGCGCTGATGCGGCACGGTGTCGAGGATTTCGTAGACCATGCGGGCATTGACGGCAGCACGCTCCATCGAGACCTGCAGCCGCGCCAGTCGGCGGGCCGGATCATAGGCCATCAGAAGAGCCACCACGAAGGCGAAGAAGGCGCCGGGCGGCACGTCCGCATAGATCGCGCGGAAGGCGGAATAGGCAAGCACAGCAGAAATCGCGAGGCCGGCGAAGGTTTCGGTCATCGGCGCCGTGCGCTCGCTCAACCGCGCAATGCGGTTCGCCCGGTTCTCGGCCCGATCGATGATCGCATCGACCTTGCCGCGCAGTTCGCCTTCCATGGTGAAGGCCTTGACGATGGTAATGCCCTGGATCGTTTCCTGCATCGCACCGAGAACGCGGCTATTGACCTCGATCGATTCGCGCGTTGCCGAACGCAGGCGCCTGGAAACGTAGCGCAGGCCGAGCAGCAATGGCGGCGCCGCGACGAAGACGATGATCGACAGCAGCCAGTCCTTGGCGAACATGACGCCGACAAGACCGATCAGGGTCAGGAGATCGCGGGCGATCGACGTGACCGTCAGGTTGAGCACGTCGCGGATGCCGCTGACATTCTGGCTTATCTGAGCTGCAAGCTGTGCCGACCGCGTCTCGTTAAAATAGCCTACGCTCAGCGCCATCAGATGGGCGTAGAGCCGGCGCTGGTAACGCGCGACGATGTTGTTGCCGATCTTCGACAGGGCAACGGCCTGGCCGTAGGTGGCGAAGCCGCGCA
Source organism: Ensifer sp. Root278 (assembly GCF_001429285.1). Lineage (GTDB taxonomy): Bacteria > Pseudomonadota > Alphaproteobacteria > Rhizobiales > Rhizobiaceae > Ensifer. Next base: position 47,024 of record NZ_LMJJ01000001.1, on the reverse strand, counting down.
GAATGAAGGCTGCGAGGATCGCGCCGCAGACGAGCAGGACGATATCTGCCCGCTTGTTGGCGAAAGCCTCGTTGATCACGGTCTCCATGATCGAGGCCGTGAAACCGGTTGTTGCAGCGACGACGGCCAGACAGGCTATGGCAAAGACATAGCCGCGAATGTGGTCGCGACCGTTTTCCGCAATGACCCGTTTCAGAATTCCGCTGATCGTATCGGAATCGACCGCGTGCTGTTTTCTATTGCTGGCGCTCAAAAAGCCCGTCTTCCCTGGACCCAATGTGGCGAGCCGGTTTCCGGCCCGACCTTTCCCGGGGCTCTATAGTAGTTTGGTATCGCTTTGGCGAGTCTTTGCGCGCGCCGACTGCTCAGCTTCTCCAGCGGCGTCCCTCCGTTGCAACACCGAAATCCCTCGGCGTGCGGGCAAAAGCGGCCAGACCGGAGAGCGCCGCCATCGGATGAATGACGGCAAAGGTCGGGATCGTCTTCATCAGCGCCGAGTGCGGCGCCTTGTCTTCGAAGGCGTCACGGAACGGTGATTTCATAAGCGCCGGCAAGATCTTCTGCGAGATGCCACCCGCCAGGAACACGCCGCCGCGAGCCATGAAAATTAGCGCCATGTCACCGGCAACGCGGCCGAGATAGGTGCAGAACAGCGAGATCGTCTCGATCGCCGCCCTGTCGCTCTCGGCCAGAGCGTGCGTCGTCACTTCCGCCGGATCGATGAGCACCGGGTCCACGCCATCGGCGGCACAGACGGCGCGATAGAGATTCATGATGCCGCGCCCGCAGAGGATCTGCTCGCCGGCCATGCGCCCTTCGATCGGCTCGAGGAAGGGCCAGATCTGAAAGTCGCGTTCGCTACGCGGGCCGATGTCGACATGGCCACCCTCGCCCGGTACCGGGATCCAGGTGTGCTGGGCAAAGACCAGTCCGCCGACGCCGAGACCCGTGCCCGGGCCGAGGACCACACGCGACGTCAGGGGACGAACACTGCCGCCACCGATCTGCACGAGATCCTCGTCCGCCGGCGCGGCCACGGCGAGCGCCTGTGCCTCGAAATCGTTGATGATCAGTACGTCCTCGAGGCCAAGGCTCGAGAGCATGTCCTTCGGCCTGATCACCCAGCCGGCATTGGTGAGCGGAATTTCATCGCCCCGGATCGGACCGGCCACCGCCAGAATCGCCGAACGCGGCTGCACCGAGGTCTTGTCGAGGATGCTCTTCTGCATCGCCTCCTCGATCGTTTCGAAATCGCCGGTCTTGATCGGCGGCAGCTGCTTCGGCTCGGCAAAAGCATCGAGGAGCAGGGCAAAGCGGGCATTGGTGCCACCGATATCACCGATCAGGATCGGAAAGGGGAAGGCGTTTTCACTGGTGCCGGGCATCGCAAGATCCATCCTGATCGTCGTGGCAGGTATATCGCTGTCTATCAGCTAGAGCGGGATAAGGGAAAGTGTGTCCGGTTTTCCGCCCGCAGCCGCCTAATTCATGAGAAGCGATCACGTTTATGATTTTGGGTTGAAGTCGATCAACCGTTCGGCTGTCGCCTGGTTGAGGGCCATTGGAATGTCGTAGACGATCGCGAGACGCATCAGCGCCTTGACGTCCACGTCATGCGGCATTGCCGTCAGAGGATCGACGAAGAAGATCAGAAGCTGCACCTCGCCGGTGGCGATCATCGCGCCGATCTGCTGGTCGCCGCCGAGCGGACCGCTTTTCAGGCGCGTGATATCGAGCCCCGGACAGACATCGAGGACACGGCCGCCTGTCGTGCCTGTCGCAACGATGCGCCATTGGGACAAAACCGCTTCATGCACCTTGGCGAAAGCCGCAAGATCGTCCTTCTTCTGATCGTGAGCGATCAGGGCAATGCATTTCCGATCCGCCATGTCGGGCCTCGCATCAATCTTTAAATCGATTTGATCGCCCTATACATGAACGCCGCGGCGATGGGAAGATTGAAGCCCGCCCACCCCGCTCACGCGTTCATGATCATCGCAAGGTCGGACGGGCCAGCGGCACCGGAATATCGGCCGGCGGAACGTCTCCGGCGGCAGCGCCGATCACCTGCTCGATACCCTGTATCGCAGGGGCAGGTGCCGCCGCCCGATAGGCCGTGCCAAACGTGGCGGCCTCTTCCGAGGCAGGCGCCGGACCGTTCAACACGAGTGCGCAGGCTTTCGGCAGGTCGGCCATGGTCGTGAGCCTTGGCTTCACCGGCTTTTCGCCCGGCTTTTTCTTCGGCTTTGCCCAGGGCTCGTCGGTAAACCACCAGGCCAGCGACTTGTCGCAGCCATCGCCGGCCGGCACCGCCGCCTGGTCCTTGCAGCTCGCTGCGCCCGCGGGGCATTTGATGCGGATGTGGAAGTGATAGTCATGGCCGTAGATCGGCCGGACCTTGCCAAGCGCCGATCGGTCCCCGGTCCAGGTGTCGCAGAGCTTCTTCTTGATCGCCGGATTGACAAAGACGCGCTCCACCTGCGGGTAGCTGGCAGCCAGCATGATGAGCTGCGCGTGTTTTGGCGTCCAAATGGAACGATCAACCGTCAGGAACTTGTTCTTCTGCAGCATCGAGGTCGCCGAAATATCCTCGCGCTCGCGATAGGTGAGCGTGCGCTGCGGCATCGGCGTCAGCCAGATATCGGCGTCAAGACCGATCTGGTGGGACGCGTGCCCGGAAAGCATCGGACCGCCGCGCGGCTGCGAGATGTCACCAAGCAACAGGCCGGGCCAGCCGACCTTTTCGGCGGCATCGTGCGAAAACTGCTCGATCAGCGCGATCATCTGCGGGTGACCCCAGCGGCGGTTACGCGACAGCCGCATCGCCTGCCAGGTGGGCCCGTCGGTCGGGATGGCGACACCGCCGGCAAGGCAGCCCTTCGCGTAGAAACCATAGGGGTTCGCGGCCATTTCGGCTGGCAGGGCCTTGGCACCGAACAGCGCCTTTGCCGGCACATCCTCGGCCGCCGCGTTGTCGGCAATCAGAAGGCTTGTTCCCAGCAGCAACGCAAGAAACGCCGAGCCGCAACGTCGAAGTGGAGCAATCATTGAATTTCGTCCCATTTGTCTCGCGGACAGCAGCGCCAACTCGCGGCATTCCCTGTCCGACGAACCCCGATCCTAAGGCCCCGTCTTTGCCTCAGCCTTACGCGTCACGCGCTTGTGAATCACCGGGATGTGACTCAAAAATTTTGCCTGATTTGCGGCAGTGCCTGTCAATTGCCCCGATTTCGCCTATGCTCTCGCAAAAGAAGATTGAAATATAAGGGGTACCGGCTGGATGCCAAACTTCTGCAGGACCGTGAAACCTGGAATCGCAGCGTCGCTACTGGCAGCGACACTTCTCCTCCTTCCTCCTGCAGCACGCGCCGACCATGCCGACTGGCATCACGGCCTCTCCCTCATCGGCGAACTGAAGTACAAGCCCGATTTTGCCCATTACGACTATGTCAATCCGGATGCGCCCAAGGGCGGCGACGTCAAACTGTCGAGCACCGGAACATTTGATACCTTCAACCCGGTCCTCGACAAGGGACAACCCGCAGTCGGGCTGACGCTCGTCTTCGACACGCTGCTGAAATCCGCCGATGACGAGATCTCGACCGCTTACGGTCTGCTCGCCCAAGGCGTTTCGTTCCCAGAAGACATTTCATCCGCAACCTTCCGGCTGCGGCAGGAAGCCAAATGGGCGGATGGAAAGCCTGTGACGCCGGAAGACGTCATCTTCAGCTTCGACAAGAGCAAAGAGCTCGATCCGCTCTACGCCAACTACTACAAGCATGTGACCTCGGCGGAAAAGACCGGCGAACGCGACGTCACCTTCCATTTCGATGAGAAGAACAACCGCGAGCTGCCCCACATCCTCGGCCAGCTGCAGATCCTGCCGAAGCACTGGTGGGAGGGCCAAGGAACGGACGGCAAGCCGCGCGACATCAACAAGACGACGCTTGAGCCGGTGATGGGATCCGGCCCCTACAAGATCGCCGCATTTTCGGCCGGCTCGTCCATTCGCTACGAGCTCAGGGACGACTACTGGGGCAAGTCGCTGAACGTCAATGTCGGGCAGAACAATTTCGGCTCGATCAGCTATACCTTCTTCGGTGACCGGGATGTCGAGTTCGAGGCGTTTCGTTCGGGAAACAGTGATTACTGGCTTGAAAACATCGCGGCGCGCTGGGCAACCGCTTATGATTTTCCGGCAGTGAAGGACGGTCGCGTCAAGCGCGAGAGCCTACCCAATCCGCTGAGGGCCACCGGCATCATGCAGGCTCTGGTCCCGAACATGCGCCGGCCGCCCTTCAATGACGAAAAGGTGCGCGAGGCGCTGAACTATGCCCTCGACTTCGAGGAAATGAACCGCACGGTGTTCTACAACCAGTACACGCGGATCGACAGTTACTTCTGGAATACGGATCTCGCCTCGTCGGCCCTGCCGCAGGGCGCTGAATTGGCGATCCTTGACGAAGTGAAGGACAAGGTGCCGTCGGAAGTCTTCACGACACCCTACAAGAACCCGGTGGGCGGCACGCCACAGGCGGGACGCGACAACCTTCGCCAGGCGATCGCTCTGCTAAAGGAGGCCGGCTTCGAGCTCAAGGGCAATCGGATGGTCGAGGCGAAGACGGGCAAGCCCTTCTCATTCGAGATCCTGCTCAGCAGCGCCACGCTCGAGCGCGTCGCGCTTCCCTATGCCCAGAACCTGAAGAAGATCGGTATCGACGCGCGTGTGCGCACCGTCGACGCTTCGCAGTACACCAATCGCACGCGCGCTTTCGACTACGACATGACCTGGATCGTCTGGGCACAGACGCTGAGTCCCGGCAACGAACAGCTCGACTATTGGGGTTCGCGCTCCGCCGGGGAACAGGGCTCGCGAAACTACGCCGGCATTGCCGACCCGGGTGTCGATGCACTGATCAACAAGGTCATTTTCGCCAAGGATCGCGAGACGCTGGTGGCGGCGACGAAAGCGCTCGACCGCGTGCTCCTTGCCCACAATTTCGTCGTGCCGCTTTACTACAAGCGCGACATGAACATCGCCTATTGGGACAAATTTGCTCGCCCCGCCGAACTCCCGACCTATGCGATCGGCTTCCCGTCGATCTGGTGGTCGAAAAACGCTACCCCCAAATGAAGTCCTTGCACTCGGATGGCGTCTCGATTCCAAATGCAAAAAAACGAATCACTGAAACAAGCCCCGATCCGGGCCTGACAGCCGCAAGGAGACACAGGGATTGAGACACCATAGACGGCATGCCGACGCTTCGCCGGTCCGGGCCATCGCCCACACGTCGATCGAAAGGCTCGCCTGATGGGTGCCTATATTCTGCGCCGCCTCCTTCTGATGATCCCGACGATCTTCGGGATCATGGCGATCTCGTTCGCCATCGTACAGTTCGCGCCGGGCGGCCCGGTCGAGCAGGTGATTTCAGATCTCACCAATGCTGGCGGCTCCGATCGCCTGAGCGGCAGCAGCGGCGACCTGATGCAGGCCGGCGGCGACGAAGGCGGGCGCTATCGCGGTGCCCAAGGGCTTGATCCCGAATTCATCGCCAAGCTCGAGAAGCAATTCGGCTTCGACAAGCCGCCGCTTGAGCGCTTCGCGACGATGATGTGGAATTACATCCGCTTCGACTTCGGCGAGAGCTTCTTCCGCAACACCTCGGTCATCGATCTCATCAAGGAGAAGATGCCGGTCTCGATCTCGCTCGGCCTCTGGATTCTGCTGTTTTCCTACGCAATCTCCATCCCGCTGGGCATCAAGAAGGCGGTTTCCGACGGCTCGGCCTTCGACGTCTGGACCTCCGGCATCATCGTCATCGGCTATGCCGTGCCGAGCTTCCTGTTCGGCATCCTCTTGATCGTCATCTTCGCCGGCGGGTCGTTCTTCGACTGGTTCCCGCTCCGCGGCATTGTCTCCGACAATTTCTGGCAACTGCCCTGGTGGCAGAAGCCACTCGACTACATCTGGCACATGACCCTGCCGCTGATCACGCTGCTGCTTTCGGCATTTGCGACCACCACGCTGCTCACCAAGAATTCCTTCATCGACGAGATCAAGAAGCAATATGTGACGACGGCGCGGGCGAAGGGTCTCAACGATCGCCAGGTGCTCTACGGCCACGTGTTCCGTAACGCCATGCTGATCATCATCGCCGGCTTCCCGGGCGCCTTCATCTCGGCCTTCTTCACCGGGTCGCTGCTGATCGAGTACATCTTCTCGCTCGATGGCCTCGGTCGCCTCGGTTATGATTCGGTCGTCAAGCGTGACTACCCGATCGTCTTTGCAACGCTCTTCATCTTCTCGCTGATGGGTCTGCTCGTCAGCCTGCTGTCAGACCTCATCTACACCTGGGTCGATCCGCGCATCGACTTCGAGCGGAGGGACGTCTGATGGTGGACGTGACGACCTCCCCGACAAGCCGCGTGGCGGTGCCCCCGCGCGGCTGGCTGTCTCCGGTCAACCAGCGGCGCTGGCAGAATTTTAGGGCGAACCGACGCGGCTACTGGTCGCTCTGGATCTTCCTTGCGCTTTTCGGCCTCAGCCTTGTTGGCGAATTCATCGCCAACGACAGGCCCATTGTCGCCTCCTACAAGGGCGAGCTTCTCTTCCCTGTTGTCATCGATTACCCGGAGGAAAAGTTCGGCGGCTTCCTTGCCGAGACCGACTACCGCTCCGACTTCATCCGCGACGAAATCGAGGCCAATGGCTGGATGATCTGGCCGCCGGTCCGCTATTCCTATCAGACCGTCAATTCCAACATCCCACATTCGGCGCCCACCAAACCCTTCTGGCTGATGGACAAGGAGGAGCGCTGCTCCGCCTACCCGGAGGGGCTCAACGACCGCAACTGTATCGTCGGCAATCTCAACTGGCTCGGCACCGACGACCAGGCCCGCGACGTGTTTGCGCGGATGATCTACGGCTTCCGTCTCTCGGTGCTGTTCGGCCTGACGCTGACCATTGCCTCGGCGGTGATCGGCGTGACCGCGGGCGCTGTCCAGGGCTATTTCGGCGGCTGGACCGATCTCCTGATGCAACGCTTCATCGAGATCTGGTCGTCGATGCCGGTGCTTTACATCCTGTTAATCATTGCAGCGATCCTGCCGCCGGGCTTCTTCATCCTGCTCGGCATCATGCTCTTGTTTTCCTGGGTCGGCTTCGTCGGCGTCGTGCGCGCCGAGTTCCTAAGGGCGCGCAATTTCGAGTATGTGAATGCGGCGCGCGCGCTCGGCGTCGGCAACGGCACGATCATGTATCGCCACCTGCTGCCGAACGCGATGGTCGCAACGCTGACCTTCCTGCCCTTCATCCTCTCCGGCTCGATCACGACGCTGACATCGCTCGACTTCCTCGGTTTCGGCATGCCGCCGGGCTCGCCTTCGCTCGGCGAGATGATCGCGCAGGGCAAATCCAACCTGCAGGCGCCCTGGCTCGGACTGACGGCCTTCTGCGTCATGTCGCTGATGCTATCGCTGCTGATCTTCGTCGGTGAAGCAACGCGCGATGCCTTCGATCCGAGAAAGACATTCCGGTGAGCGCGACGATGACAGATCCCATCCTCTCCGTCCGCGACCTCTCGGTCGCCTTTCACCAGGGCGGCAACACCTCGATCGCCGTCGACCACATCTCCTTCGAGATCAAGCGCGGGGAAACCGTGGCGCTTGTCGGCGAATCCGGGTCCGGCAAGTCGGTTTCGGCCAATTCGATCCTGAAACTTCTGCCCTATCCTTCGGCCAGCCACCCGAGCGGCGAGATCGTCTTCAACGGCAAGGACCTGTTGAAGGCCGGCGATGCGGAGCTGCGCAACGTGCGCGGCAACGACATCACCATGATCTTCCAGGAGCCGATGACCTCGCTCAACCCGCTGCATTCGATCGAGCGGCAGATCGGCGAGATCCTCGAACTGCACCAGGGGCTCGAAGGAGCCGCTGCGCGCACCCGCATTCTCGAGCTTCTCAATCAGGTCGGTATCCGCGAGCCGGAGAAGCGCCTCAGCGCCTATCCGCACGAGCTCTCCGGTGGCCAGCGCCAGCGCGTCATGATCGCCATGGCGCTGGCCAACCGGCCCGAGCTTTTGATCGCCGACGAACCGACAACGGCGCTCGACGTCACGGTGCAGGCGCAGATCCTCGAGCTTCTGAAGACACTCAAGGACGAACACGGCATGTCGATGCTGTTCATCACCCACGACCTCGGCATCGTGCGCAAGATCGCCGACCGGGTCTGCGTGATGACCAAGGGCAAGATCGTCGAGACCGGGCCGACCGCCGAGATCTTCGCCAATCCGCAGCACGCCTATACCCGCCATCTGCTCGCCTCCGAGCCGAAGGGAAACCCACCGCCATCAGACGCGTCGAAGCCGATCGTGATGGAAGCCTCCGACATGAAGGTCTGGTTCCCGATCAAGGCCGGCTTTCTGCGCAAGGTGGTCGACCATGTGAAGGCCGTCGACGGCATCGACCTGAAGCTGCGCGCCGGCCAGACGCTCGGGGTCGTCGGCGAATCCGGTTCCGGCAAGACGACGCTCGGCCTGGCGCTGACGCGGCTCATCTCGTCGAAGGGCCGCATCGCCTTTATCGGCAAGGACATCGACCGCTACAGCTTCAACGAAATGCGGCCGCTTCGAAACCGGATGCAGATCGTTTTCCAGGACCCCTATGGCTCGCTCAGCCCGCGCATGTCGGTGGCCGATATCATCGCCGAAGGCCTGAAGATCCATGAACGTTCGCTTTCGGAGAACGATCGCGACGCCCGCGTCGCCGCCGCTCTCGAAGAGGTCGGCCTCGACCCCTCGACCCGTTGGCGCTATCCGCACGAGTTCTCCGGCGGCCAGCGGCAGCGCATTGCCATTGCGCGTGCCATGGTGCTGAAGCCGCAATTCGTCATGCTCGACGAACCAACCTCGGCGCTCGACATGAGCGTGCAGGCGCAGGTGGTCGATCTCTTGCGCGACCTGCAGAGCAAACACGATCTCGCCTATCTGTTCATCAGCCATGACCTGAAGGTCGTGCGGGCGCTTGCCAACGAGATGATCGTGATGCGCCTGGGCAAGGTGGTGGAACAGGGGCCGGCCGAGCGCATCTTCAATGCGCCGAGCGAAGATTACACGAAGGCGCTGATGGCAGCGGCCTTCAACCTCGAAGCCGTCAATCTCACCGCGATCCGCCAGTAGAGTGCCCGCAATGTCCGCAAAGAGCCCCGTCATCGTCGATCTGAAGTTCATTCCGGAGGAGGTCGAGGCGGCTCTTCGCGGCGCCTTTCCCGATCGCGAGGTGATCAATCGCGCCGACGTCGTGCACCACAACCGCGATCTCTCGGGGATCGACTATGCAGTGGTGTGGAAATCGGCGCCGGATCTCTTCGAGCGGGCGCCGGATCTCAAGGTGGTCTTCTCCGGCGGCGCCGGCGTCGATCACGTGCTGACGCTTCCCGGGCTTCCCGAGGTGCCGCTCGTGCGCTTCGTCGATCAGACGCTGACGACGCGCATGAGCGAGTGGGTCGTCATGCAATGTCTTCTGCATCTGCGCCAGCACCGCGCCTATGAGGCGCTAGCGGCGAAGCGCGAATGGCGCGATCTGACCCAGCCGGAAGCCGCAGACATCACGGTCGGCATCATGGGCATGGGCGTGCTTGGCCAGGACGCCGCCCGCAAGCTCTCCACCATGGGCTTCAAGGTCGTCGGCTGGTCGCGCAGCAAGCGAGACGTCGCAGGCATCGAGACCTTCGGCGGCAGCGAGCTCGACACGTTCCTGGCGCGCACGGATTTCCTCGTCGGTCTGCTGCCGCTGACGCCGGACACGCGCGGCATCTTCAATCTGCGCCTGTTTGCCAAGCTCAGCCGCAACGGCCCGTTCGGTGCGCCTGTTTTCATCAATGCCGGCCGTGGCGGCAGCCAGGTCGAAGCCGATATCGTTCAGGCACTCGACAATGGCGTGCTCGGCGGCGCCTCGCTCGATGTCTTCGAAGAGGAACCGCTTGCCAGCGACAGCCGCTTCTGGACCATGCCGAACGTGTATGTCACACCGCATGTGGCGGCATCCTCCGACGTCAAGGCGTTGTTCCGCCATGTCGAGCAGCAGATCGCCCGCTTCGAAAGCGGTCAATCGCTCGAACACGTGGTCGACAAAGTAGCCGGCTATTGATTTAGCGGAAGCGAGGTGCGGCGGAATCAACCCGCCTGCACGTGGCTTGCTTCAGGGCCGTCGATAGCCGGTCGGCTGGTCGTAGAGCCAGCCAATGCGAGCGATCGCCTCTTCCAATCCTTCATGCGCGACCGACATGGTGTGGCCGTTGGCATGGACCAGCGTGCGTTCGTCTTCCATGATCGCGACATGGCCCTTCCAGAACACGAGATCGCCGCGCCGCAACTCTTCACGAGAGATCGGCATCCCGAGTCGAGCCGCCTGCATGTCGGAATCGCGCTCGACTACACGGCCTGCCATCAACATCGACGTCTGGACGAGGCCTGAGCAATCGATGCCGAAGCCGGAGCGGCCGCCCCACAGATAGGGCGTCTCCAGGAAGCGGGTGGCGACGGCGACGTAGTCGGCGCTGACGGCGTGGCCAACGGGCGCACAATGATTGGCGACGATCGCGCGGCCGCCCTCAAGCAGGAAGTAGCGCGTGCCACGCGTTTCCGCCTCGCCGATGACCGCGACACGGCTTCCCATCGAGAGAGCGAGGGCATGCGGAAACTTGAGGTCGGCACCGTTGTAGACGAATGTGCGCGGCACGGTGACGATATGGGTCGGAACGGTCGTCTGCCGCAGAAGAGCCGTCTCCGGCAGATAGCCGACATAGCCGTCGAGATCGGCTTTGACCCAGGCCCAGCCCTCGGCCGTATCAAGCACCCGCACGCCCTCGCCATAGAGCACCTCGGTGTCCGTGCCGCAGGCGGCGTCCGGGCGGGCACGGAGCGGCGCGACCGGCACGGCGAGCGTCGCCACCTCTCCCTCGACATAACGCTCCGCCTCGACCTGGCCGCGAAGCGCGATTTCGGCGAGATCGCTGCGATAGGCGTTGAGACGACGGTCCGGCAGTTGCGACATGGCTGAGACTCACAAGGTCAATTTGCGACCATGAAGAATGATCAGATCGCCGAGTTTTTCAAGGTAAAGCGCACCTTCGACGGTGCGCTTGATGATCACGTTGCGCCGGTCGATATCGTCACGCACCCGGTCCACGAGACCAAGAGCGCCCATGGTATCGAGCGCGCGGGTGATGACCGGCTTGGTAACGCCAAGCGTCGCCGCCAGTCCGCGCACCGTGTGGGGCGGTGGCACGAGGTAGATGTGCAGAAGGATCGCCAGCTGCCGCAGGGTCAGGTCGCGGCTGTCGACGCGCACCTGGGCGAGCGACACCGTATGCCAAAGCCCGAGGGCCTGGGAGGGCGTAAGCTCGATCGGCAATGGCGGCTCCTGCGCAAGAAACTGATCCGCCACGATAGCGGCGGATCGTTACGCAAGCGTTTCTTTCTTGCCAATCGTTCCGATAGGCTATTTTGCCATCTTCTGGACGTGATGGTAGAGCGCCCGGATCGCCTGCGCCTCGCCGCCAACCGGCGAATGCGGCCGCTCGGACTGTGCCCATCCGAAGATGTCGAAATGCACCCAGCTCTTGGTGTTGGTGACGAAACGCCGGAGGAAGAGCGCTGCAGTGATTGAACCGGCCATACCACCCGCCGGCGCATTGGTGAGATCTGCGATCCGTGCCGAGACATCCTTGTCGTAGCCATTGTAAAGCGGCATGCGCCACATCGGATCGTCGACCTCGAGGCTTGCTTCCGAGAGATCATGGGCAAGGTCGGCGTCGTCGGTAAAGAAGGGCGGTAGATCCGGGCCGAGCGCGACGCGAGCGGCACCGGTGAGCGTCGCCATGTCGACCAAAAGATCAGTCTTCTCCTCGTCGGCATAGGCGAGCGCATCGGCCAAGATCAGCCGGCCCTCGGCATCGGTGTTGTCGATCTGAACTGTCAGCCCCTTGCGGCTGCGATAGATGTCACCGGGGCGGAAGGCATTGGCGGAGATCGAGTTCTCGACAACCGGCACGATGACGCGCAGATCGACCTTGAGTTTGGCGTCCATGATCATCAACGCGAGGCCGAGGACATTGGCGGCACCGCCCATGTCCTTCTTCATCAAGAGCATCGAGGCGGCCGGCTTGATGTCGAGACCGCCGGTGTCGAAGCAGACGCCCTTGCCGACCAGCGTTACCTTCTTGTGGCCCTTCTTGCCCCAGCGCAGCTCAAGCAGGCGCGGAGCTTCGGCGCTGGCGCGTCCAACGGTATGGACCAGAGGGAAATTCTGCGTCAGCAGCGCTTCGCCCGATATCACCGAGACATCGGCCTTGTAGTGGGCGGCAAGCGCGCGGAATGCCGCTTCGAGCGCCTCGGGACCCATGTCGTTGGTTGGCGTGTTGATCAGGTCGCGCGCAAGGAAGACGCCGGCGAGCTGCCGCTTGATATCGGTCGCATCGGCGTCGGCGGGGATCAGCAGTGTCGGCGGCTCGCCCTTGGTGGATTTGTAGCGCTCGAAGCGATAGGAACCGAGGCCATAGCCGAGCGCCAGCCGGTTGGCGGTGAGCGGCGCGGTTTCGATGTGCCACTTGCCTGCCGGCAGTGCTCGCGCAAGCTTGCCGGCCAGAAACGGCGCTTCCGACGGGTTGCTGCCGAGACCGAAGAGCGCACCGCCGAGATGGCCGTCTGAGGACGGGATCAACAGCACCGCGCCGGATTCGGCCGTGAAGCCAGCCTTGCGCGCCCAGTCCAAAGCGATCGGATCGATCGTCCCCGTCTCGATATGCGCCGGCGTGACCGCGAAGATCGGCAGGGTCTTGCCGGCGCTGGTGTTGAACGGCGACGGCCGCTCGATGAACTGATAGGGAGCCATGAAAGTCCTCGGCTGACAGAGATGGAATCGCGCCATTAACGCTCCGTTAGGGTTAACAGATTATTGCTGGAGTGAAAGTTGCGCCGGTGTTGTCTGAAGTTCAGGTGCGCGAATGCATGCTGGGGACACTCATGGCCAAACGCACGACTTCACCGTTGAAAGTCGCTCACTTCTTCCAGGGCGCGGCGATTGCGCTGGTGGCGCTCTCGCTCGCAGGCTGCGCCAATCAGCCGAAGAAGGAGCTGACCACGGGCTCGATTTCGAGAACGTCGACGCCGGTTCAGTCGATGACCGCGACCGAGCTTTCGGCGGCGGCCGAAAGCGTTGGCCAGGCCTATGAAAAGAACCCCAAGGATCGCGAAGCCGGGCTCAACTACGCCAACCTCCTGCGTATGACCGGCCGCAACGAGCAGGCCCTCGCGGTCATGCAGCAGGTCGCGATCAACAATCCGTCGGACCGGGAAGTGCTCGGCGCCTATGGCAAGGCGCAGGCCGCGGCCGGCCAGCTCGATCAGGCGCTGGCGACGATCAGCCGCGCCCAGACCCCGGACCGTCCGGACTGGAAGCTGAAATCGGCCGAGGGCGCAATCCTCGACCAACTCGGACGCCCGCAGGAGGCGCGCACGCGCTACCGCGAAGCGCTCGAACTCAAGCCGAACGAACCGTCGGTGCTCTCCAATCTCGGCATGTCCTATCTTCTGACCAAGGATCTCCGCACCGCCGAAACCTATCTCAAATCGGCGGCGGCCCAGCCCGGTGCTGACAGCAGCGTTCGCCAGAACCTGGCGCTGGCCGTCGGGCTTCAGGGCCGCTTTCAGGAGGCCGAGACCATCGCCCGGCAGGAGCTTTCCAGCGAGCAGGCGGAAGCGAACGTCGCCTATCTGCGCTCGATGCTCTCCCAGCAGGGAGCGTGGAAGCAGTTGGCCAAGGCTGACGAAGCGAAGACCAACTGAGCACCTTGCAGGCGAGGCACGGTCAGGCGGCTCTCCCCTCCTCCGGTGTATTTCACCTCAGAAACGCATGCGTTTAAGCGCGCATCAGTCCGCGCGACGTCGTAAGCCGACACTGTCCTAAGCAGTGGGCGTAACGGACGACGATTTTCAGTTACACTCCGAAATTCGCTGGAGCATCCCGCGTCGAGCGGAATCGCTGGAAGCGAAAAAGATGCTCTGGAATCAAGGTTCCAGAGCGTCGTTCGTGCGTTCGTCTGAACGCAGGGTGGTCTAGAACTTGTCGGCCACCTGAATGCCGGCGGGTCCAAGGATGACGGCAACCAGCACGGGCAGAAAGAAGAGGATCATCGGCACCGTCAGCTTCGGCGGCAGCGCCGCCGCTTTCTTCTCCGCCGCGTTCATGCGCTGATCACGGCTTTCCTGCGCAAGGACGCGCAAGGCCTGGGCGATCGGGGTGCCGTAGCGGTCCGCCTGGATGAGTGCCTGGACCACCGACCTGACCTCTTCGAGGCCGGTGCGAAGACCGAGGTTTTCAAGTGCTGCGCGACGCTCGGGCAGGAAGGAAAGTTCTGCCGTCGTCAGCACGAGTTCTTCCGCCAATGGCTGCGACTGGGCTGCGATTTCGTCGGCGACACGCCGCATGGCAAGTTCCATCGACACACCCGATTCGACACAGATCAAGAGAAGGTCGAGTGCATCCGGCCAGGCGCGACGAATGGAAGCCTGACGCTTGGAGACGGCATTGGCGACGATAATGTTCGGCGCGTAGAAGCCCAGATAGGCGAAACCGATCGCAAAGAAGAGACGTACCATCAGCGGTTTCTCGGCAAAGTTGCCGAGCCCGAAGATGTAGACGAGGGCGACGAGCAGAAACAGGAAGGGCAGGCAGAAACGCGCAAACAGGAAGGTATTGAGGGCATTCTGTGAGCGAAAGCCGGCCATTTTCAAACGGTTGACCGTCTTGTCATCCACGAGCGCCGTGCGCAGATTGAGCCGTTCGACGATCTGGCGAATGGAGGCGTTGTTTTGGCCACGCAGGCTCGCCCTGCCGCCCTGCATATCAGCAAGCCGCGCCCGTTCGCGTGCTCGGATTTGTTCCCGCTCGCTCGCAACCGACTTCATCCGCTTTCCGAGGTCGCCCCGTTCGAAGAACGGCACGATCAGCGAATAAAAAGTCGCGAGCACGGCGAGCGAAACCAGAACGGCCAGGACAACGTTCGGATCGGTCAGTGTCTTGATCAGGCCCGTGCTCATCGATGCCCCCTCAGATATCGAAATTGATCATGTTGCGCATCACCATGATGCCTACGCTCATCCAGAAGAGGCCGAGACCGATAATCAAGTGGCCGCGCGGGTCGGTGAACAGGACCATCATGTATGCGGGTGACGTCAGATAAACCAGCAAAGCAACGATGAACGGCAGGGCACCAATGATGCACGCCGACGCCTTGGCCTCCATCGACATCGCGCTGACCTTCGCCCTCATCTTCCTACGTTCGCGCAGAACCTTCGACAGGTTGCCGAGGGCTTCGGAAAGGTTGCCGCCCGCCTGCGCCTGAATGGCGATCACGATCGCGAAGAAGTTCACCTCCGGCAAGGGAATGCTATTGATCATGCGGGCACAGGCATCAGTGACGCTCAACCCGACCTGCTGTGATTCCACCACGCGGCGAAACTCCGTCTTCACCGGCTCCTGCGCGTCGGCGGCAATGAGGCGGAGCGCGTCATTGAGAGGAAGGCCCGATTTGATCGAGCGGACCATGGTCTCGAGAGCGTTCGGAAACTCCTCCAGGAACTTCTTGCAGCGTCGCTTGATCAGGAAGCCGACAAACCAACGGGGTAGGCCAAGGCCGGCGATCACTGCTATGCCGAGGCCTATAGCGGGCCCGGCTCCCATGATCAGGGCGACGAGAAAGGCGAAGGCGCCGAAAAGCGCGCTGAACAGATAGAAGCGCCCCAAGGAAACTGAGAGGTCCGCCTGGGTCAGTCGCACCTTCATCGAAGGGGAAGACTTGGCCGAGCGCTCCTGTTGCTTCTTCTCGAGTTCCTTCAGCGAATCCTGCACGGACTTGCGCCGCTTCGACAGTTCGCTCACGCGGTCCCGCGCGGCCTTCACCTTGGCGCGGTCCGTTTCAGCCGCGCTGACCTTACGCACGCGGCCTTCCGCCTTCTTTTCGCTTTCGATACGCGAGAACAAAAGGCCGTAGGCGAGCGCCGCCGCCGATATTGCGACAAGGGCGGCCAGCGCCAGAACGGTGATGTCTATGCCGAACATCGCAGCTCCTAGTTCTTGTCCATCGCGTCAAGGGTGGCGGCCAAACGCTTATCCTCGTTGAAGTAGCGGGCGCGATCCCAGAAATGCGGCCGGCCGATTCCGGTCGACGTGTGGCGGCCAATGATACGTCCGCCGGCGTCCTCGCCATCGATCTCGTAGCGCATCAGGTCCTGCGTGATGATCACGTCACCTTCCATGCCGACCACTTCGGTTATGTGGGTAATGCGCCGGGAGCCGTCGCGCAAACGCGATGCCTGGATGATCACATCAACCGATCCGGCAATGATCTCGCGCACGGTTTTGGCTGGCAGGCTGTAGCCACCCAAGGCGATCATCGATTCCATACGGCTCAAGCATTCGCGCGGCGTGTTGGCATGGATCGTTCCCATCGAGCCGTCATGGCCGGTGTTCATCGCCTGAAGCAGGTCGAAAACCTCTGGTCCGCGCACTTCGCCGACGATGATGCGTTCGGGGCGCATGCGCAGGCAGTTCTTGATGAGGTCGCGCATGGTGATCTCACCTTCGCCTTCGATGTTCGGCGGGCGCGTTTCCAGGCGCACGACATGCGGCTGCTGCAGCTGCAGCTCGGCCGTGTCCTCGCAGGTAATGACCCGTTCGTCGGCGTCGATGTAGCGCGTGAGGCAGTTGAGAAGTGTCGTCTTGCCCGAGCCGGTGCCACCGGAGATGACAATGTTGCAGCGGACGCGGCCGATGATCTGCAGAAGGACGGCACCCTCCGCCGTTACCGAACCGAAGCGCACGAGCTGCTCCAGCGTCAGCTTGTCCTTCTTGAACTTGCGGATGGTCAGCGCCGTGCCGTCGATGGCGAGCGGCGGGGCAATGACGTTGACACGGGATCCGTCTGGCAGGCGGGCGTCGCAGATTGGGCTCGATTCATCGACGCGACGGCCGACCTGGCCGACGATGCGCTGGCAGATCGACAGCAGCTGCGCGTTGTCGCGAAACCGGATTTCCGATTCCTGCACCTTGCCGCCGACTTCGATGAAGGTCTGACCGGCGCCATTAACCATGATGTCGGCGATGTCGTCGCGGGCAAGCAGCGGTTCGAGCGGACCATACCCCAGCACGTCGTTGCATATGTCGTCGAGCAGCTCTTCCTGCTCGGAGATCGACATCGCGAAATTCTTGATCGTGATGATGTCGTTGACGATGTCGCGGATTTCCTCGCGCGCGCTCTCGGTGTCGAGCTTGGCGAGCTGCGACAGGTCGATCGTGTCGATCAGCGCCGAAAATACCTGCGACTTCGTATCGTAATAGTCTTCCGTTCGCGCTGTGCGACGTCGGGTCGTCGATGGGGCGGCCGGCTGGATCTTCGGGATCGCGGACGTCGTTTCGCCGAGAACCGGAACCGCGGACCGCTCGGTCGCCATCGGTTGCGCAGCAACCACGGGCGGCGGAACGGCGGGACCCGGGGTGCCGCTTTTGCCGAAGCCTTCGTTTCCGCGTTTGCCAAACATTTGCGTGATCCTATGTCCAGTCTATTTCCTGCCGAGCGCGGCAAGCACCTTTCCAAGTCCGCCGCGCCGAGCCTTCTTCATCGTTACCCGGCCGGTCAAAAGATGCGCGAGCTGTGAGAACGTTTCAGCCGCCGGCGCCTTCTTGTCGATTTCCGCTATCATCCGTCCGCTGTTCGAAGCGTTGCCAAATAGGGCCGCGTCAAAGGGAATGATGGCCGCCGCTTCGGTTTCCAGCGAATCGCAGAACTCGCTCGCCGTAATCTCCGGACGCTTCGGCATCCCGACCTGGTTCAGAACCAAGTGGGGCGGTTTGTCGTTTGGACGCAGCTTCTTCATTGCATCGAGCAGGTTCTTGGTATTGCGCAGGCTGGCGAGATCGGGGATCGCGGTAATCACCACTTCGTCGGCTTCTCCGAGCACGGCGCGGGTCCAGTCCGTCCACAGATGCGGAAGATCGAGTACGGAAACGGGGGCGCTGCGCTGCAGGATCTCCAGGATCGGGTGGAACGCACCGGTCTCAAAATCATAGGCGCGGTCCAGCATGGAGGGGGCGGCCAACAGCGACAGGTGGTCGGAGCATTTGGTCAGCAGCCGGTCAAGGAACACCTCGTCCAGGCGCTCTGGCGCAAACACCGCTTCGGCAATGCCCTGCGGCGGATCCTGGTCGAAATCGATGTTGGCCGTGCCATAGGGAAGGTCGAGATCGGCGAGAATGGTCTCGGTCGAGAAGAGGCTGGAGATGCCCCAGGCGCAATTGTGCGCGATCACCGACGAACCGCAACCGCCCTTTGCACCGATGAAGGCGATGCTTCGGCCCAGGGGCTCGGCATCCGGGTCGACGAAGATCGCCGAAACGGCGGTGAGAATGTCCGGCATAGACACCGGTGCGACCATGTATTCCGAAATGCCGTTGCGGATGAGCTCGCGATAGAGCCCGATATCATTGTGTTTGCCGACGAGAATCACCTTGGTGCTCGGGTCGCAGACCTCTGCAAGCGGCGTAAGCTCGGCCAGTAGCGACCGTGGTTCGGTCGATGTTTCAAGGATGATGAGATTGGGGGTAGACACGGTCGCGAACATGTTTGCGGCCGCGTCGATGCTGCCGCTGTTGATGCGCAAGCTGACCTTGGCCATGCGCCGGTCCCGCCCGCAACGCTCCATCAGCTGCTGCATTGCATTGGTTTCGCAGAATGCGTGGATCGAGATCCGCGGTAGCGGGCGGACTTGCTCCAGATCGCCCGTGCGCACTTGGTCGAAGAAAGGCTCGTCCCCCTCGCCGCCGGTGCCGATCTTATAATCGATCGTGTTCATTTCTTCATCCCGCCGCTATCAGTTGAAGATGACGACCGGGCCGTCGCTCTTGTCGGTTCCACGCCAGTCCTTGATCACCTGGCCACGCTGTTCCGCGTCGATCGGCGACGTCTGGCGCGGGCCGAGCAGGTCTGTCGGATTGGCGATCTGGGCGGCCAGGTTCGATTGCGAGGCGCAACCGAAATTGTAATAGTTCTTGTTTTCCAGTGTGTTGAGGTTCAGATCTTCCGGCCAGGTGCCGCAAGGCGCGGTCTGGGCGGTAATCGCAACGTAGCTCAAGCGGATCGGTGCCGCGTCTCCATAAGGTCCGGCGTCGTAGCTCGTTTCGAGCAGACGTTTGGCGGGAATGCCCGCAGCAACCAGGACGCCGCGGATTTCCCTGCGCATCGCTTGCGCAGCATGGCTGTTGGCCGCGCCGCGCGGCATCATGATCTGCACGACGCCGCTTGCCGAATTGCGATAGTCGGAAGCGAACCCGGCGATAACATCGCGCGTGCCCTGGGTCAGGCGACGGTCGCCCGATGCGATCGGGATGTCGATGGCGCGTTCGCCTTCGGCGAGCACGATCGGATGTCTCGTGCGATAGTCGTCCGGAATCGAGCCAGTAGCGAGATTGTCCTTTGTCCCGCAGCTCGCAAGAAAGATACCAGCGATGGCCAGCATGGCCACGCGGCTCGTGCATCGCATGAAGGCGCTGGATGTGCTCAGGGGCATGGCAGTCGGCCTTTCAGAATTCTGGTGGGAACCGGTTCGAAGCGTCATGACCCGACCTATTTGTAGATGAAGCCGACATTGCCGTGGTAACGCCCTGCCGGAGCGGCCGCCTCCGGCCGCCCGTAGATGCGGTTCACGCGGCCAAGGAAGTAGCTGTCGAGATCATTGGCCGGATTGAAATTGTCGTCAGGCCGGGAGATCGCGCTTCTGGCGACAGGACGGACAAGATAGGGCGTCGCGATGATGACGAGCTCGGTTTCGTTGCGCACGAAATCCTTGCTGCGGAAGAGCGTTCCGAGGATCGGGATCTTCGAAGCACCCGGCAGGCCGGACATCGCCTGGCGAATATTGTCCTGAACCAGGCCGGCGATCACGATCGAGCCGCCGGAAGGCAACTCGACGCTGGTCGAAGCTTCGCGCCTGCGGATGCCGAGAAAGGTATTGCCAGGAATCTTGCTCGTGCCGTTGCCAGTGACGACGGATCCCTCATAGGTGGGCTCAGAGACATTCGTCTCGATCTGCAGGCTGATGCGTCCCGGTCCCAGGACAACAGGCTTGAAGTTCAGGCGGATGCCGTATTCGACGTCGTTGACTTCGCGCGTGACCCTGTTTTCGCCGGTCTGATCGTCGGTCGTGACTTCCTGGGTTCCCGACAGGCGAAACTGACCGCCGACATAGAACTTCGCCTCCTGACCAGAAATCGCCGTCAGGCTTGGCTCGGCCAGTGTCCGCATCACACCCGCCTGCTCCATCGCGTTGATGTAGCTGGAGATCATCGTGCCGCCGACAGACTTGTTGATCACGGCGTTGACACCAACGCCGATCGCATCCCCGAGGTTGGCCGGATTGCGGAAACCGATGCCGCTTTCGCCGTCGCTAACACGGCCGTTGAAACCGAGCTGCTTCAGCACCTGGCGGCTGACTTCGGCCACCGTGACCTTGAGGTTGACCTGGTCATCGCCGTCGATCGTCAGGAGGTTGACGATCTGCGAAACCTGGCGATCTTCAGCGAAGATGTCGGCATCGCCATTGTTGCCCTGGGCGGTGATGTTGCGCGTGGTCGCCTCGCCGCCCTGGAGGAAGGCCTTCGCAAGGTCTACGGCACGGGTGGAATCGAGCGGCGTTCGCACGGTTCCGGTCAAGACGATGTTGTCCGAAATGATCTCGACATTGATGTCGGCGTCCGGAATGAAGCGACGCAGATTGGACTGGAGATTGGCGATATCGCGCTCGACTTCGATGTCGAGGCTGACGATCTCCTCGCCATTGGGGCCGAAGACGAAGATGTTGGTCTGGCCGACGGATTTGCCGAAGAGATAGATACGCCGTGAGGTGCGCGTCACTGCGTCCGCCAGCGACGGGTCCGCCACGAGAATGTCGTGCGCGTCCGCCGGCAGGTCGACGACCACGGCCTTGTTTAAGCCGAGACTGACCTTCTTCTTGACGCCTGGGCCGCTTTCAACGATCCGCACGACGGAGGAAGCAGCGGCGAGTGCGACCGTCGGCGCCGGCAGATACATGCCGGTAAACGCCAGGCAGAATGATAGGCCGGCTGCGACAGACGCCCGAAATGTGTTTCCGCTCCGTTTCACCTTATGCCCCATTCTAGCCTGGTTACTGCTGTGTCTGGCCGAGGGCGCCATCGCTCTTGACGATGGACCCGGATTTGATGACCTGAATGCTCGGCTGACCGTCGCCGCTCAATAGATAGTCTGCGGCGTCGGTGTCGGATTCCTGTGCATCGGCGACGCTTCGGAGCGCCAATGAAATGCGCTCGGCCATCTGCTGCGCCACTGTCATTACTTTCGACTGGTCGGGCGTCAGCTCCAGCGTGGCCGTGGTTCCGACCACGGCCTTGGTGCCGTCTTCCTTCTCCTCGACCTGCTGGTCGATCGCCAGAACACGCACGTTGCTGAGCACGGTTTCGGTCAGGTAGAGTTCGCCATCGCCCTTGCGGACCATGATGACGTCGACACGGTCATTCGGAAGGATGAAGCCGCCGGCACCGGTAGCGACGGTGATTTCCGTCGCGACGGCGCGTTTGCCCGCCGGCAACAGCGACGACATGATGCGGTTGGACGAGTCTGCGACCTTTTCGTGACGGACCGGCTCGCCGTTGAAGATCGGCAAGCGAACGACGGCTCCGGTGAGGTCGTCGATTGCCGACGGTTGACTTTCGTCGGTGATCAGGCCGTCAACCAAACCGTCCTTCGGCCAGGCCATCCACTGGATGGAATCGCCGGCCAGGCGCGATCCGACAGGCAGGCTCTTGCTGGCAACCAGGACGTTGACGGTCGGCGCCCGCTCGATCAGAGGCTCGGCGGCCAACGGCGCAGGTGCGCGCGTCAGTTTCATCGCCAATAGACCAGCCATTGCAGCCGACAGAACGGCCACCGCCAGTATTATGATGCGAACCGGTTTCATGATCGTTTCCGAGCCCCGAAGAATTGCCAGGGTCAGATTGATCAGGAATTGGTGTAATTATAGTTAACGGATTACTTATGAGGAGAGTTAACGAAAGGTGATGCCCCGCGCTTGAGCCTTAAGAAAGGCGCGCAAAGACCGCCTCCATAAGCGGCGAAGCCGGATAGGCAACAAAGCCACCGAGCGCGATTGCCACGCCGTACGGAATTTTCTTGGCCGTCAGCAAGAGCTGCGGAACGGGGATGCCACTCGCCAGTATCGTGTTTTCCTGCCGGCGCAACATCAGGATGGCAAGCGTCAACAAACCTCCAAAAATGGAAACGTAGAGCAGAAAAGCGGTCAACGACGGGGTGAATCCGAACCAGATGGCGCTGGCTGTCAGGAGCTTGGCGTCGCCGCCGCCCATCACGTTTGCAGCAAACAGGCCGAAGCACACGGCAAAGACAACCAAGGCCGCGGCCACATGCTGGCCGATCTCCCCGAGATCGAGTCCCGCCAGCAGCGCCACGACAAAAAAGCTGCCCAGAAGCACTACCGAAACGCGATTGGGAATCGTCATGGTCAGCAGGTCTGAAAAGGCTGCAAACGCCAGGCAAAAGGGAAAAACCACCAAAATAGCAGCCTCAGTCATGGTTCCTGCCTCCAAGATGAGCGCACGCAATCTCCGATTCCCCGTGGGGCTCCAGATAGAAATGGAGCCGCTTTTGCAGCGGCTCCATTTGTTCCTTGCAAGACCGGTTCATTAGATCTTGCCGCTCGTCGCAATACTCGATCCGATTGCATTGAGCGCGGAATCGAGCGTATTGCCAATCGTGGTTGCGCCGGCAATCAGGGCCGCGGAAACGAGCACCGCGATCAGACCATACTCGATGGCGGTCGCACCACTGTCATCCCGCTTCAGGCGACGGAAAATCTTCGCCATGCGAATCTCGCCTCGCTTGAACCGGTCAGACCGATTAGAGCTTACCAGTCGTGCTATCCGTGAGCTTTCCGCCCAGGCCGTCGAACGTGGTGTTGAGCGCGTCGCCCAGGGTGCTTGCGCCAGCAATGAGGGCAACCGAGATGAGGGCGGCGATCAGGCCGTACTCGATAGCGGTCGCGCCGGACTCGTCCTTCATCAGACGGGCAAAAATCTTCTTCATGATGATTCTCCTACTTCGCGTTTGTTGTTCAGCACTTCCGCCAACTGTTGCCGTTGATCGGATGGCCTCAAACTAGTCCTGGCGCATTTCCATCGACTTAAAGAAGGCGGTTACCGACAGGTTAACGACGCATCCCTGATTTTTGGGTAAACGAACAGAAAACGGCGCGGGGCCTATCCGGTCTCGAAATCATGGATTTAACGGTTCATTCACCAAGACGGGTGAGTATGGCGTGAACCCACCTCAAGGACCCGCCATGACCATGCCATTCGCGACCGGCCGAGCCGCCCTGTTTGCTTTCGTGATCGCATCGCTCGCCCCGGTGGTCGCCGCTGGCGCAGAGAACGACATGATGCGCGTCTATATGGATCACGCGCGCGTGCTCAAACTCGATCGCCCGGTCAGCAAGGTCATCATCGGCAATGCCGAAGTGGCAGACGCCACGGTTGCCGACGCCCGAACCATCGTCATCACCGGCCGCAATTTTGGCACGACCAATCTGGTCATCCTCGACCAGGATGGAAACGCCATTGTCGATGAGCGGATTCTGGTGTCGATCGATGAAGGCAACACCGTGCGCGTCTACAAACAGACGTCGCGCACCGTGCTCTCCTGTACGCCAAATTGTGAACGACACGCGGAACGTAAAACCACAGGTAGCACCAACTGAATTTTATGGGTTTCGACCCGCGATTCGTTAAAATGCACATGATTTGCGGGAACGAAATATCAACGGTTGCTCCATAATCTTCCGCCCGTCTGGCGTAACATGATGGGACGGCACAATGAGCAGCGAGCAGGCAATCGAACGTGCGAGCGGGCCTGATATCAGGCGAAAAGGCATTCTGCGCCGCTTCATCCGCAACCGCAAAGGCACGACGAGCATCGAGTTCGCCATCCTCGCGCTGCCCTTCTTCGTGGTGATTTTCGCCTCACTCGAAACCTTTGCCGCCTTCTACGGCGACCAGCTCCTGGCGAACGCAACGGAGACGATGGCGCGCAAGGTCCGTACCGGCCAGATTACCTTCCAGCGGGGGAAGGCCACGGATATGACTCAGGCGCAGTTTCGCCAGGCCTTCTGCAATGAAATCTCAGTCCTGATGAAATGCTCCGCCACCGAAGCAAACCAGCCCTCGCAGTTCTACCTGGATGTCCGGGCGGTCTCGGATCTCAGCACGTTTCCTGTGAACATCCCGCGCAAGGCCGGCTCGACCGATATTGATACGGGCGACTTCAAGTTTGCCCCCGGCGGTCCGGGTACCTTCAACGTGGTGCGTGCCTACTATCGGTGGAGCGTGATCACCGACCTCGTCAGGCCGTTCGTCACCAACTTGCGGCCCGCCGGCGCGAGCATGCCGAAGGACTATCTCATGGTGGCAACCGCCACCTTCCGAAACGAGAGCGAGTGAGGTTTGCCGTGAAGCAGATTGCGAAGCAAAAGATCCTGCGCCTTCGGGCGGTTTCTGCCATGTTTCACGCGCTGCGGCGGGACAAACGCGGCGTCGGAGCCGTTGAATTCGCGATCGTCGCACCCTTGCTGATCATAACCTATCTCGGTGCGTTCGAGCTTTCGGTCGGTTTTACGGTCGCAGGCAAGACGGCCCGCGCCGCAAGCGCCGTCGCCGACATCATCGCACAGCAATCGGAAGTCAACAAAGCCTTCCTCGCCAAGGTGCCGAATATCGCAAAGAGTATTCTCGAACCCTATGGGAACGCGAACTACACACTGAAGATCACCGGTATCGAGGTCTCAAGCACCAATGAGGGGACCGTCATTTGGTCGCACGATCAGGCCGGCGGGGTTCCCTACAGCGTGAATTCGAAGGTCACCCTGCCCGGCCAATTCACGGCCAACAAGTCCTTTGTCATTCGCACGGAGCTGACCGTGCCGCACGAGTTGCTGCTCTACGCTCCGAGCCTTCAGGCCACTGCGAAGACGATAGACCTCTCCAAGACGGCCTACTTCCACTCGCGTCTCGCCCAAACTATAAAATGCACTGATTGCTGATCGGGCACTGATCCGGCGCAATTGCATTGCGCCGTGCGCAGCGCTATCCCTTCGGGATTGTGCGTGGCGCGCGCCTCCGGCGTCGTCGCGTTCTTCCAGAAGCTTTCGGAGCGCGATGCGAGCGCTTCCGCTGTCAGGTGCATCATGGCGCGTGCGTTTCTATTCGTTCTCGATTCCTTCGGCTTAGGCGGCGCGCCGGATGCCGAAGCCTACGGTGACCTGGGCGCCAACACGCTCGGACACATCGCGGAGTTCTGCGCCGCCGGCGCCGCAGATCGGGTTGGTTTGCGAGAAGGGCCGCTCAATCTGCCGAACATGTCCGCCCTTGGCCTTGTTCACGCAGCAAAGCTCGCCAACGGCACGATTCCCAAGGGCATGCCGGTGCCCAATCGGGTCTATGGTGCCTTTGGCGCCGCCAGCGAAGTCTCGCGCGGCAAGGACACGCCCTCCGGGCACTGGGAAATCGGCGGCACGCCGGTCATGTTCGATTGGGGTTACTTTTCGGCTGAAGGCGATGCCTTTCCGCCCGAGCTCGTCGAAACCATCTGCCGCGAAGGCAACATTCCCGGCATCCTCGGCAATTGCCATGCTTCCGGCACCGACATCATCGCCCGCCACGGCGAGGAGCACATGCGCAGCGGCAAGCCGATCTGCTACACCTCTTCGGACTCGGTCTTCCAGATCGCGGCGCATGAGCAGAGCTTCGGGCTCGATCGCCTGCTTGAGCTTTGCCAGACGGTCCGCCGCCTGGTCGACGACTACAATATCGGCCGGGTGATCGCCCGCCCCTTCGTCGGCACCAGCCCGCAGACTTTCACCCGGACCGGCAATCGCCGTGACTATTCCGTGCTGCCGCCGGAGCCGACGATCCTCGACCGGCTGACGGAAGCGGGGCGCACGGTTCACGCGATCGGCAAGATCGGCGACATCTTCGCCCACCAGGGGGTGACGAAGCTGACGAAGGCCGACGGCAATATGGCGCTCTTCGACGCAAGTCTCGCGGCCATCGACGAGGCCGAAGACGGCAGCCTGGTCTTCACCAATTTCGTCGATTTCGACATGCTCTACGGCCATCGCCGCGACGTCGCCGGTTACGCGGCAGCACTCGAAGCCTTCGATGCGCGCCTGCCGGATCTCGACCGCCGCCTGCAGCCCACCGACATCGTCATCCTCACGGCCGATCACGGCTGCGACCCGACTTGGCGCGGCACCGACCATACGCGCGAGCGGGTGCCGGTGCTGATGTTCGGACCGTCGCTGCGCAGCCGCTCGCTCGGCGTCGCCAACACCTTCGCGCATATCGGCGAATCCGTCGCCAAACATCTCGGCATCGCGCCGGGCCATCATGGGAGAAGCCTCATTTGACCGCGCATCTGAAGAAGGCGGAGCTGCATTGCCACATCGAAGGCGCGACGCCGCCTGAGCTGGCTTTAGCTCAGGCCGAGAAGTATGGCATCGACACCAGCGCGATCATCCGTGACAGGGCCTATGTCTGGGAAGACTTCACCAGCTTCGTGAAATGCTACGACGCCATCGCCTCGCTGTTTCGGACCGAGGAAGACTACGCACTGCTCGCCGAAGCCTATCTGACGGAGCTTGCCGAAGCCGGCACAATCTACAGTGAAATCATCGTTTCGCCCGACCACGGCAACACGATCGGCCTGGGCGCGAAGGCTTACCTTGAGGGCCTTGCCGCCGGCATGGAAGCCGCAAGGCAGAAGACCGGGATCGAATCGCGCATGCTGATCACAGGCATTCGCCATCTCGGCCCGGAGTCCGTAATCAAGACCGCAGAATTCGCGGCCAGGCGGGAGCATGCGCTCGTCACCGGCTTCAACCTCGCTGGCGAAGAACGCATGCACAACGTGGCCGATTTTGCCCGCGCCTTCGACATTGTACGGGACGCAGGCCTTGGCCTGACGATCCATGCGGGCGAGCTCTCCGGCGCCTTTAGTGTGCGCGACGCGCTTGACCACGTGCACCCCTCGCGCATTAGCCATGGCGTTCGGGCGATCGAAGACATGGATCTGGTGCGGCGCCTTGCCGATGCCGGAGTCGTGCTCGAAGTCTGCCCCGGCTCCAACATCTCGCTGCAGGTCTTCCCGGACTTCGCCTCGCACCCATTGCGGGCACTTTACGAGGCAGGCGTGCGCGTCACGCTCAATTCCGACGATCCGCCGTTCTTCCATACGTCGCTCGCTCAGGAATACGACATCGCCTCTGCGGTGATGGGCTTCACCGACGAGGAGATCAACCGCATGACCCGCACGGCGATCGAGGCCGCCTTCGTCGACGAACCGACGCGCCAGCGGCTGCTCGCGCGGATCTAGGAACCGCCGCCATCCGTCGGCTGGGGATGACGTTCTCCGGCCGGCCAATACCCTTGCGGCGACGACGCATTCCATGGAAAAAGGGACGGATACAAAAAATCCGGAAAGGTGAGCCATGAACGGCGTTACAGTGATCGATCATCCGCTTGTGCAGCACAAGCTGACCATCATGCGCAAGAAGGAGACCTCGACCGCAGGTTTCCGCCGGCTTCTTCGCGAGATCTCGACGTTGCTCTGCTACGAGGTCACGCGCGATCTCGAACTGACGATGGAGCGGATCGAGACTCCGCTGCAGGTAATGGACTCGCCGGTCCTCGAGGGCAAGAAGCTTGTGTTCGCCTCGATCCTGCGCGCCGGCAACGGGCTGCTCGAAGGCATGCTCGAGCTGGTGCCTTCGGCCCGCGTCTCGCACATCGGCGTCTATCGTGACCATGAGACGCTGGAAGCGGTGGAGTATTACTTCAAGGCGCCGGAAAGCCTGTCCGAACGCCTCATCATCGTCGTCGACCCGATGCTCGCCACCGGCAATTCGTCGATCGCAGCGATCGACAAGCTGAAGGAGCGCGGCGCCAAGAACATCCGCTTCCTCTGCCTGCTGGCCGCTCCCGAGGGCATCCGCAATTTCCAGGGCGCACACCCGGACGTGCCGATCTACACGGCCTCGATCGACAGCCACCTCAACGAACTCGGATACATCATGCCCGGCCTCGGTGACGCGGGCGACCGCATGTACGGCACCAAATGATTTCCTGATCCTTAACCAGGATTGCAAATCCGTGAGAAAGCCGCCGGTATCCGGCGGCTTTTTTATGTCGTCTTAGGCGTCATGCGGTCTACTGCTCCATAGCGATCGCGCCTCCTTTTCGGGCGTGCAGACCGGTCTCCGCAGCAATTTGCGTTTGCTGCATCCGATGCCATTGAAGGGTGATGTCCATGCTCGTCCGTTTGCTCGCATTGGCAGGTTTGGCCGCACTTGCAGCCATGGTGGTTCCGCACTTGGCAACGACCGCCTTGACGCAAGGCGGTAACAAGACGGCTGCCAAGGAAGCTGCAGCCCCGCCGACGACCACGGCAAAGTATGCGGCGGGGCGGAGCGTTGTGCTCGACGCCGATGGCAGGGGCCACTTCTTTGGCACTTTCCGCATCAACGGCCGCAGCGAGCGCGGCCTGGTCGACACCGGCGCCAGCAGCATCGCCATCAACCTTTCGACCGCACGCCGGCTCGGCATTGCACCAAGCACGCTTTCCTTCACGGCTCGCGTCAATACTGCCAATGGTGTCGTCGAAGGGGCTCCGGCGATGCTGAACCGTATCGAGATCGGCGGCATATCGGTACGCGACGTTCAGGCACTGGTGCTGCCGGACAAGGCGCTCTCCGGCACGCTTATCGGCATGACGTTCCTGAACCGGCTGTCGTCCTTCCGCGTCGAGGACGGTGCCCTGCACCTCGTCAGGTGATTTTCGCGAGAATCGGCGAACGCTTCGTCGGCTCCATATCATCGATCGTATAGAGTTCGTGCAGACGCCGACGGGCTACGTCCGCAGCATCCCGATCGGCCGCATGAACAAAGGCAATCAGGTCGCCCTTCTCGATCCGCGTACCGAGCGGCTTCAGCGCATCGAAGCCGACCCGATGATCGATCCTGTCATCCGGATGCGACCGTCCGCCGCCGAGCGCAATGACAGCCATGCCCAGTTCGCGGGTCTCACAGGCTGCAAGATAGCCGGACTGCTTCGCTTCGACCGGCAAGATGACCGGCGCACGCCCGAGATAGGCCACCGAGCGCTCGACGAAATCCGTCGGGCCGCCGAGCGCGTGCACCATTTTTCCGAAGCATTCGAGCGCCGCCCCGCTTGAAAGCGCCTTGCGCGCCAGCGCTTCGCCCTGTTCGGCATCACCAGCGACGCCCCCCGCCACCAACATTTCGGCAGCAAAGGCCAGGACGACCGTTTCGAGCCGAGTGCCCTTCTTCTCGCCCCGGAGGAAGGCCAGGCAATTTTCGATCTCCAACGCGTTGCCGGCGGCATCGGCTAGAGGTTCGTTCATGTCGGTCAGAAGCGCCGAGGTACGAACGCCGGCGCCGTTGGCGACATCGACCAGCGAGCGCGCAAGCACCTCCGCTTCCTTGGCATCGCTCATGAAGGAGCCATTGCCGAGCTTGACGTCGAGCACCAGCGACTGAAGGCCGGCGGCCAGCTTCTTCGACAGGATCGAGGCCGTGATCAGCGGCACGGAATCGACGGTCGCGGTCACGTCGCGGATCGCATAAAGCCGTTTGTCGGCCGGAGCGAGGTTCGCCGTCTGGCCGATGATTGCGCAGCCGATCTCGTCGACTGTCCTGCGGAATAGCGCCGCCGACGGCTGGATATCGTAGCCGGGTATCGATTCGAGCTTGTCGAGCGTGCCGCCCGTATGCCCGAGCCCGCGCCCCGAAATCATCGGCACGGCAAGGCCGCAGGCGGCAACGATCGGCGCCAGCATCAGCGAGACGTTGTCGCCAACGCCGCCGGTAGAATGCTTGTCGGCGATCGGGCGACGGATGGTGCTCCAGTCGAGTGTTTCGCCGGAGTCGCGCATCGCGAGCGTCAGCGCCACGGTCTCGTCGCGACTCATGCCGGAAAACCAGACCGCCATGGCGAAAGCGGCAACCTGCCCTTCGGAGATGGAGCCATCCGACAGGCCGCGGACGAAATCCGCGATCTCGGCTGGAGCGAGGCGTTCGCCGTTGCGCTTGCGCCTGATTGTTTCCTGCGGAAGCATCGTCACCCGCGCACCGCGTCGGCTGCGATCATGTCGGCGAGGATCGCGGCAAGCCGCTTGCCACCAACCGGCGCCATGTCCTTCGTCTCGTGATGGCTGATCTCGCCCCCGGTCATGCCGGCGCCGAAATTGGTGATCACCGAGGCGGCGACGACCCTCAGCCCGAAGAAACGGGCGAGAATGACCTCCGGAACCGTGGACATGCCGACGGCATCGGCGCCAAGGATGCGGGCCATGCGGATCTCGGCCGGCGTCTCGAAACTCGGGCCGGAGAACCACATATAGACGCCGCCAAGAAGCGGAATGCCGAGGCGTTCGGCACTCTCCTGCATTCTTCCGGCGAGCTCGGCATCATAGGCATTGGTCATGCCGACGAAGCGATCGTCGCTTTCCACGCCGATCAACGGATTGAAGCCCGAATAGTTGATGTGATCGGAAATCCGCATCACCGATCCCGGCGGCAGATCCTCCCGCAGCGATCCGGCGGAATTGGTCAGCACCAGGCACTCGATGCCGAGTTCCTTCAGGGTTTCCAGCGGCAGGCGCATCGCGTTGGCGTCGCCCTGTTCGTAATAATGGACTCGGCCGGAAAGCATGACAACAGGAACGCCCGAGAGCGTTCCGGCCACGAGTTCGCCGGCATGGCCGGAGACGCTGCTGACCGGGAACCCCGGTATGTCGGCATAAGAAAGCCGCAGCGTTTCGTCCACGGCATCGACCAGCGAGCCGAGCCCGGAACCAAGCACGATGCCATAGCGCGGCGAAAGGCCGCCGAGCCTGGATTTCAGCAGTTCAGCGGCGGCGGTCATCCGAGGATCTCGGTCTCGAAGCTGTGCGGCAGAAGGTCCGACAGCGCCAGGGTCTTTTTCACCCCGGTCTCGTCGCACAGGAAGATGCGCGTGCTGGCGCCGGAGAATTCCGCCAGCCGCTGCCGGCAGCCGCCGCAGGGCGGGCAGAGCGCCAGCTTCTCGGCAATGACGGCCACTTCCATGATCTTGCGCTGGCCGGCCATGACCATATGGCTGATGGCGGTGGTCTCAGCGCACCACCCTTCAGGAAACGACAGGTTCTCGATGTTGGCGCCGGTATAGATCTTGCCGTCTTCGGCGCGGATCGCCGCGCCGACCGGAAACTTCGAATAGGGCGCATGCGCCTTGGCCATCGCGTCACGCGCGGCCTCGAACAGTTCTTTTTCCATGGTTCTAGCGCTCCTTGACATAGGGGACGCCGCCGGCCTTCGGCGGGATGGCCTTGCCGATAAACCCGGCGAGCAGGATCACGGTCAGAATGTAGGGCAGCGCCTGCATCAACTGCACCGGCACCTGGCCGATCAGCGGCAGCGGATTGCCCTGAAGGCGGATCGCCAGCGCATCGAGGAAACCGAAGAGCAGGCAGGCCAGCATGATGTTGAACGGCCGCCATTTGGCAAAGATCAGCGCCGCCAACGCGATATAGCCCTTGCCAGCGGTCATACCCTTGACGAAGCCGGCGGTCATCGC
This sequence comes from Ensifer sp. Root278, assembly GCF_001429285.1. Classification (GTDB taxonomy): domain Bacteria; phylum Pseudomonadota; class Alphaproteobacteria; order Rhizobiales; family Rhizobiaceae; genus Ensifer. Next base: position 15,238 of record NZ_LMJJ01000001.1, on the reverse strand, counting down.
CAGCGACAGATAGGCACCGGCAAAGCCGCAGAGGATGCCGCAGCAGATAACTGCGCGATAACGCAGCCAGAGAACCGAGATGCCGGCCGTGTCGACCGCGCCCGGGTTTTCGCCGACGGCGCGTAAGCGCAGGCCGAAGCGGGTGCGGTAAAGGATCCACCAGCTGATCGGCACCATCGCGAAGGCGACATAGGTCAGAAGGAAATGGCCGGAAAGCAGGTCCGAATAGATCGGGCCGAGGATCGGAATCTCCCTGACGCTGTCGGCATAGGGGAAGGTGATCGTCTGGAAACGGGAACCTTCCCCGAGCGCCGGCGTGCGGCCGCCCTGGCGGAACCAGGCTTCACCGAGAATGACGGTCGAGCCGGCGACGATGAAGTTGATCGCGACACCGGAGACGATCTGGTTGCCGCGCTGGGTGATCGAGGCGTAGCCGTGCACCAGCGACAGCGCGATCGAGATCAGGATCGCCGCAAGCAGCCCCATCCAGACAGACTGGGTGACCGCAGCGACGGCGCCGGCGGCAAAGGCCGCACCAAGCATCTTGCCTTCAAGGCCGATGTCGAAAACGCCGGCGCGCTCGGTGAAGAGCCCGGCAAGGGCTGCGAAGATCAGCGGAACGGAAACACGGATGGTGGACTCGAGAAGCACCACGATGACGTGGAAGAAATCCATGGCTTCAAGCTCCCTTGGTCTGCGTCACGACGGCTGCGCGGCGGCTCTGCATCGTAAACAGCCGGGTGATTGCCGGCCGGAACATGTTTTCGAGTGCACCGGCGAAGAGAATGACCAGGCCCTGGATGATGACGATCATGTCGCGCGAGATCGACGGCATTTCAAAGGAGATCTCGGCCCCGCCCTGATAGAGCATGCCGAAGAGCACCGCGGCCGGGATGATGCCGGCCGGATGCGAGCGGCCCATCAACGCCACGGCGATGCCGACGAAGCCTGCACCTTGCACGAAGTCGAGCTGCATGCGCGCCTGTTCACCCATGATCGGGTTCAGCGCCATCATGCCCGCGAGACCACCCGAGATCATCATGGTGATAACGGTGATGCGGCTCTCGCTCATGCCCGCGTAGCGTGCCGCCGACGGGCTGTGGCCCATGGTGCGCATTTCGTATCCGAGCTTGGTACGCCAGATCAGCAGCCAGACACAGAAGGCCGCAACGAGCGCCAGCAGGAACGAGACGTTGAACGGCGCCGTACCGACATTCAGTCCGAAGATCGCAAGCAGCCAGTCGAGCTTCGGCAATTGCCCGCCTTCGGCGAAGGTCCGCGTCTGCGGCGCCATGGAGCCGAGCGGCTTCAGGACGCGTGTCAAGAGATAGACCATCAGGCTCGACGCGATGAAATTGAACATGATGGTGGTGATGACGATGTGGCTGCCGCGCTTGGCCTGCAGCCAACCGGGCAGGAAGGCCCAGGCCGCGCCGAAGAAGGCGGACCCAAGGATCGCCAGCGGGAACACCACGAACCAGGGCATCGTCTGATCGAGCCAGAGGCAGGCGAGCGCCACGCCAATGCCGCCAACATAGGCCTGGCCTTCGCCGCCAATGTTGAAGAGGCCGGCATGGAAGGCGACGGCGACGGCAAGACCGGTGAAGATGAAGGTGGTGGCGTAGTAGAGCGTGAAGCCCAAATACTCGCCTCGGCCGAAGGCACCGTTGATCAGATGATAGGCCGCTTCCAGGGGATTTTCGCCGACGAGCAGCACCACGAGGCCGGCAACGAGGAAGGCGACCGCGAGGTTGATCAGCGGGATGAGGCCATATTCGACCCAGCCCGGGAGCTTAGCATAAGGGGTGCTCATTCTGCGGCCTCCTTGCGGCCTTCTACACCGGCCATCAGGAGGCCGAGTTCGCCCTCGGTCGCATCAGGATCGCGCTCGCCGACGACACGGCCGGCGAACATGACCAGAATGCGGTCCGACAGGGCGCGGATTTCATCGAGCTCGACGGAGACCAGAAGGACAGCCTTGCCCTGGTCGCGCATCTCGATGATCCGCTTATGGATGAATTCGATGGCGCCGACATCGACGCCGCGCGTCGGCTGACCGATGATCAGCACATCAGGCCCGCGCTCCATCTCGCGTGCCAGCACGATCTTCTGCTGGTTGCCGCCGGAGAAATTCGCGGTCTTCAAGCGTGGGTTCGGCGGGCGGATGTCGTATTCGCCGATACGCTTCTCGGCGTCCTTGCGAATCGCATCAACGTCGAGGAAGACGCCGTTGAGATAGCGCTTGTCATGGTGATAGCCGAGGATGGCGTTTTCGCATTCTTCGAACTTCAGGACGAGGCCGACATGGTGGCGGTCTTCCGGAACATGGGCGAGACCACGATCACGCAGCTCGGAGGGGTCGGCGCGCCCGGTGACATCGATCGGTTTGCCGTTCAGGAGCACGGAGCCGGAAACGGCGCGGCGGATGCCGGAGATCGCTTCCAGCAGTTCCGACTGGCCGTTGCCGGCAACACCGGCGATGCCGACAATCTCGCCAGCCCGCAGATTGAACGAGACATTGTCGACCATGGTAACCCCACGGCCATCCTTGACGGTCAACCCCTCGACGGCGAGCTTGACCTCGCCGGGCTTGGCTTCGCCTTTCTCCACACGCAAGAGCACGCGGCGCCCGACCATGAGCTCGGCGAGCTCTTCGACCGACGTTTCGGCCGTCGTGCGGGTCGCCACCATCTCGCCGCGGCGCATGACCGAAACCTCGTCGGTGATCGCCATGATCTCGCGCAGCTTGTGGGTGATCAGAATGACGGTCTTGCCCTGGCTCTTCAATTGCTCGAGCACGCGGAAGAGGTGATCGGCCTCGGCCGGCGTCAAGACGCCCGTCGGCTCGTCCAAAATCAGGATATCGGCCCGGCGATAGAGCGCCTTCAGGATCTCGACGCGCTGCTGCAGACCGACCGGCAACTCCTCGATGACGGCGTCCGGATCGACTTCCAACGCGTATTCGCGCTCCAGCCGTTTCAACTCGACGCGCGCCTTGGCAATGCCCTTGTTGAGGATCTGGCTGTCCTCGGCGCCAAGCATGATGTTTTCCAGAACAGTGAAGTTCTCGACCAGCATGAAGTGCTGGTGGACCATGCCGATGCCGGCTGCGATCGCCGCGTTCGGATCACGGATGGCAACGGGTTTGCCGTCGACGAGGATCTCGCCGCTGTCGGCCTGATAGAAGCCGTAGAGGATCGACATCAGGGTCGATTTCCCCGCACCGTTTTCGCCAATGATGCCGTGGATCGTCCCTTTGCGGACCTTCAGATTGATGTTCTTGTTGGCGTGGACCGGGCCGAAACTTTTGTCGATCCCACGCAGTTCGATGGCAATATTGTCCATATTGGCCTTGCGATCCCCAAACTGGCCCGCTTCGGCATTCTTCCCAGAAACCGTGCCGGCGATTTTTTTACCATTTGGTATAAGTTTATCATCGATTTTTCGGGGCGGAAGCCCTCAATCGAGTTCTCCTTATACTCTCACCAGATCGCTGGTGAGAGTCCAGCGTGAATATACACAGGCACCTGGACGCGAAAAACCGGCGACACCATGTGCCGCCGGTCGTCTTTTTGAGGCATTTTAGCTGTTCAGGCGGCTCGCACGGGCCGAAGCAGACGCAGAGCATTCATGGTGACGAGCACGGTGGCGCCGGTGTCGGCCAGGATAGCCGGCCACAGGCCGGTGACCCCAATGATCGTCGTCACCAGGAAGACGGCCTTCAGGCCAAGCGCGATGGTGATGTTCTGGACGATGTTGCGCATCGTCGAACGGGACAGCCGGATCATCGCCGCCACATCGCCCACCCGTCCATGCAGGACCGCCGCATCCGCGGTCTCGAGCGCCACATCCGTGCCGCCGCCCATCGCGATGCCGATATCGGCGGCCGCCAGCGCCGGCGCGTCGTTGATGCCGTCGCCGATCTTGGCAACGTTGAAGCCCTCGTTCTTCAGTTCACGGACGATCCGCTGCTTGTCCTCGGGCAGGAGCTCGGCGCGAACCTCCATGCCGAACTGGCGGCCGATTGCTTCCGCCGTGCGGCGGTTGTCACCGGTCAGCATGACGACGCGCAGACCAGCATCGGTCAGCGCCTTGACGCCGGCGGCCGCATCCGGCCGCGGCTCGTCGCGCATGGCAATGGCACCAGCAATCACGCCACCGGCTACCAGCACCGAAACCGTCTTGCCTTCGTCGTTGAGCGCCGAAACACGCGCCGTCTCAGCCGCCGTTATCGGTGCCCGCTCAGCGGCCGCCTTCGGCGAGCCGAAGAACAATGCGCCACCCTCGACTGACCCTTCGAGCCCCTTGCCGCCGACCGCATTTACGGTCGCGATATTGGGGACGACAAGGCCGTCAGCCGCGCTCCGCTCCAAGATGGCACGGGCAAGCGGATGGCTCGATCCCTGCTCAAGTGCCGCCGCCAGGCGCAGAACCTCGGTCTCCGATCGGCCGAAGCCGACAATGTCGGTCACCCTCGGCTTGCCTTCGGTGAGCGTGCCGGTCTTGTCGAAGGCGGCGGCGGTCACCTTGCCGACATTCTCCAGCACTGCGCCGCCCTTCATCAGCAAACCGCGCCGGGCGCCAGCCGAAAGGCTGGCAGCGATCGCGGCTGGCGTCGATATAACCAGAGCGCAGGGGCAGCCGATCAGGAGGATGGCGAGGCCCTTGTAGATCCATTCATCCCAGGCGCCGCCCCAGAGAAGCGGCGGTAGCAAGCCGACCAGCGCCGCAACCACGACGACACCTGGCGTATAGTACCGCGAGAAACGGTCGATGAAGCGCTCGGTCGGCGCCTTGCTTTCCTGTGCTTCCTCCACCAGGCGGACAATCCGCGCGATGGTGTTGTCCGCAGCAGCGGCCGTCACTCGCACGCGCAGCGCACCGGAACCGTTGACGGTGCCCGCAACGACGGTGTCGTCGACCTCCTTGCGCACCGGCGTGCTCTCGCCGGTCACAGGCGCCTCGTCGACAGCACTCTCGCCAGAAAGCACCACGCCGTCGGCCGGAATGCGGTCGCCGGGACGAACGAGAATGACAGCGCCGACACTGAGCGTCTCGGCGGGAACTTCGTCCAGCCGGCCCTCCCGCTCGACGAAGGCGGTCTTTGGAACGAGTGCTGTCAGCGACTGGATGCTGGCGCGCGCCTTGCCGGCCGCTACGCCCTCCAGCAACTCGCCGATCAGGAAGAGCAGCACCACCATCGCCGCTTCTTCGGTCGCCCCGATGAAGACCGCGCCAACGGCAGCGATCGTCATCAGCATCTCGATCGAAAACGGCGTGCCCATGGTGGCAGCGGCAAGGGCGCGGCGCGCGATCGGCAACAGGCCGACCAGCATGGCCAGCGTGAAGATCCAGGGCTCTGTGGCCGGAACCATCTTGCCGACCGCATAGGCTGATATCAGCGCCAGGCCGCTGGCGATCGTCAGCTTGCCCTTACCCGATTTCCACCACGGGCCGCTCGCCGGGCCATGGTCATGGCCATGAAGGCCCATTGCCGCAGCCGCTGCGTTTTCGCCCTTCTGTCCGGCGTGGCCCTCACGGTGATGATCGTGGTGGTCGTGGTGATGCCCATGATCATGGTCATGGTCATGGCCGGAGCACACATGCGCTGCTTTCCGTTCCAGCGTCTGGCCAGCATTGATCGGATGCAGACGATAACCCAGCTTTCCGACTTTGCTGACGATCGATGTCGCGAGATCATTCTCATCGGCAAATTTTACCGACATCGTGCCTGCCGATACGGAGACCGAAACGTCCTCGACGCCTGACAGCCTGCGTACCGCCGTATCGATCTTGGTCGCGCAGGATGCGCAATCCATGCCTTCGACGCGATAACGGGCTTCTCGAATAGTGCTCGCCATGACCTGCTCCTTGCAATCTTGAAGCAAGGCTACGACCTCTAGCAACTAGAGCTACAAGGCGAAATTGCAGCGCGCATGCAGTATTTTTGGCAGCTATCGCGAAAGGAAGCGGATCACCCAGTCGGCGATGCCTTTATAGGGCGGTTTCACCAGGTCGCTCGGCGCCGGATCGTATTTCCGCAAGATCGGCATTGCCTTGGAGAATGTCAGGAATCCGTCGCGCCCGTGATAGTGTCCCATGCCGCTGGCGCCGACGCCGCCGAAGGGCAGGTCGTTGCAGCCGAACTGGTAGAGCGTGTCGTTGATGCAGACGCCACCGGCGACGACGCGCGAGAGCATGGCTTCGATTTCGGCCTCGCTGCGCGTGAAGCAATAAAGCGCCAGCGGACGGTCATGGCCGAGCACATGGCCGATCGCCGCGTCGATCGAAGCGTAGCTGACAACAGGCAGGATCGGGCCGAAGATCTCCTCGCCCATGACGGCGCTGTCGCGATCCGGATCGAGGATGACTGTCGGCGGGAGAAAGCGTGGGCGTCCGGGCGCGTCCTGTGTCCCATCGAGAAGCGGGACCACCCTGTGGCCGCGCCGATCGGCATCGGCGATCAGCCGTTTCAGACGTTCGTGCTGGCCGGCATTGACGATCTCGGTGTAATCGTCGAAGCGACGCTTTGCCGGATAACGCGTGGCGATTTCCTGCTTCAGCAAGTCCACGAAGGCATCGCGTCTGCTCTCATGTATCAGAACGTAGTCGGGCGCGATGCAGGTCTGTCCGGCATTGAAGAACTTGCCGGTCGTAACACGCCTTGCGGCTTTTGCGAGATCGGCGGTTTCTCCGATGATCGCCGGCGACTTGCCGCCGAGCTCGAGCGTTACTGGCGTCAGGTTTTGCGCGGCTGCCGCCATCACCTTGCGCCCCACGGCGGTGGAACCGGTGAAGAACAGATGATCGAATGGAAGAGCCGAGAAACTGGCGGAAAGCTCGGGGCCGCCAAGCGCGACCGCCACCCGCGACGTGGGAAAGACCTCGGCGAGCAGCGACCGCAGGAACTCTGCCGTTTTCGGCGTATGCTCCGAGGGCTTCAGGTAGACATGGTTGCCAGCAGCAATCGCCGCGACAAGGGGCGCGAGCGCCAGATTGATCGGGTAGTTCCACGGCGAGATGATGCCGACGACGCCAAGCGGCACGAAGCGCACTTCCGCCTTGGCCGGCCAGAGCTTCCATCCGGCCTTCCGCCGCTCCGGACGGACCCACCGCTTGAGCTTCGCCAGCGTGTGGTCGATCTCCGAGAGCACGACGCCGCCTTCGCCGAGCAGCGTTTCATGCCGGGCGCGATGGCCGAAATCCGCATTGATCGCTTCGCACATCTCGTCCTTGCGGGCGCGCAGCCGATCCTTGAGCCGGCTCAGGTCGTCACGTCGTTGCTCGGTCGTTGGACGCTGCTCCAGCCATGCGCCACGCAGCCGGTCGAAGGTGGAGCGAAGCTGCGCGGATGAATTATCGTTTGCTGTCATGGGCTTGCGTCGAACGGGCGAAGAAATACTGGGCGGCATAATAGGTGCCGAGCACCCAGAGTGCGTTGTAGGGGATCTGCCAGCGGAAGCGGCCATAGGCAAGCAGCGTGTCGCTGATCATGAACAGTAGGCCGCCATAGGCGGCAAACCGCGCGGTTGCCTGCGCCGGCGTTCCCAAGAACTGCCTTAGGCGGCAAATGGCCTGGGCGGCCATGGCGCCGAGCGCCAATGCGTAGATGATGACTGGGATGCGCATCTCCGGCGGCAGGGACGTCCAGAGGCCAGCGACGACGGCAAAGGCGACCAGGGCGAAAGCACCGAACAGCCCGGGATGGGCCGCAAATTTGGCATCGCGGGTGAGTGCGAAGATGTAGGCGCAATGGGTCAGCAGGAAGCAGATCAACCCGGCGAGGAAATAATCGCCGGGCAGCATCAGAAACGTGTCGCCGGCCGCGGCAAAAAGCAGGCCGATGGCGACTGCCATGCCGTAGGTGCGTGACGAGGCCGGGCTGTTGCGCAGGACCACGACGAAAAGCAACAAGGTCGCCGTCGGCTTCGTCAGATAGTGCAACCAGCGCCAAGGGGACTCGTCTGAAGCGGCAAGCAGACTGCCGAGGATCGCCAGTCCGGCGCAAACGAGAAAGAGTGCGTAGACCAGTCGGGTTCGCTCGATACCCAAAGTCCCCTGATAGGCCATGCTCGCGAATCCCCCCGCCATTTTCGGAGCCTGGTGCGACTCCCTTTTGATTATGGCGATAGTTTCTATTTTCGAGAGCTTGTCCAGCTGCATCGCGCAGAGCGGGTGCCTGGAGGGGCCGATCAGCAGGATGTGCTTCGCTGTCGTGCACTCTGCCCATACGCTTGCTTCTACTTGCTTAGCCACCCAGCGACGTCAGGTTTCATTGGTCAAAACACAACAATCGCCGCTGGCTAGAAGGGGTTGGTCAAGTGTCTGGCATCGCGTCGCGGTTTGCCGTTTCAGCGCGCTTTATGCTTGCGGGCGTGGTGGTTTCGCGTGGTGACGGTGGTTTTGGTGGTTGAGAAACGCCAAAAAAGCCCGGCGGATTTCTCCGCGCGGGCTTTTGGGATGTTTGGTTGCGGGGGCAGGATTTGGAGTTTTCTGTCCCGCTGCGTCGGCTTTTGCTTGTCTGCGGGCCCCTGACGAGGCGTTAAATCCTCGACCCGTTACCAACAAAAAAGCCCGCTTGAAGCGGGCTATTTTATTGGTTGCGGGGGCAGGATTTGAACCTGCGGCCTTCAGGTTATGAGCCTGACGAGCTACCGGGCTGCTCCACCCCGCGYCATCGCGGTAAATCCCTATGGGATTTATCCGCTCTTTCCGGGTTTTGCCGAAGGCAAAATCCCGTTTAGTCCGGTCCGAGTTTTGCGAAGCAAAATCTCGTTGTTTGTCTGTGCCGAGCAAATCNCATCGCGGTAAATCCCTATGGGATTTATCCGCTCTTTCCGGGTTTTGCCGAAGGCAAAATCCCGTTTAGTCCGGTCCGAGTTTTGCGAAGCAAAATCTCGTTGTTTGTCTGTGCCGAGCAAATCCGGAAGGATTTGTCTCGTGTTATCCGTGTCGATCCTAGCAAAACAAAAGGGCCGCTTGGTGGCGGCCCGTTTTCGGCAGGGCCGAAGTGTGTGTCGAGAAGATTTCGGTTTGTTTCTCTTGCGTTTTGCAGACCTGGCAGCGACCTACTCTCCCGCGTCTTAAGACGAAGTACCATCGGCGCTGGGGCGTTTCACGGCCGTGTTCGGAATGGGAACGGGTGCNGTCATTCCGGCCAAGGCGAGTGCCGCCTTCAACATCCGCTTCAACGACACCTGGACGGGTTTGTTTCTCTTGCGTTTTGCAGACCTGGCAGCGACCTACTCTCCCGCGTCTTAAGACGAAGTACCATCGGCGCTGGGGCGTTTCACGGCCGTGTTCGGAATGGGAACGGGTGCAGCCACCCCGCCAGAACCACCAGGTCGGCAAAGCGCAAGATTTRCGCCTAGCTTGGCGCAAACCGAATGAGAAGCTGGTTGAAGTTTTCACTTCAGTTGTTTTGAACACGTCGCTCATCTCAAGGCGAATGCAAAAGCATTCGTCCGAACGTGATGAGCAYRAGCAATGGGAACGATCAAGCCAATCGAACGATTAGTACTGGTAAGCTTCATGCGTTGCCGCACTTCCACACCCAGCCTATCAACGTGGTCGTCTTCCACGGTTCTCAAGGGAATACTCGTTTTCAGGTTGGTTTCCCGCTTAGATGCCTTCAGCGGTTATCCATTCCATATATAGCTACCCTGCTATGCCCTTGGCAGGACAACAGGTCCACCAGAGATATGTCCATCCCGGTCCTCTCGTACTAGGGACAGATCCTGTCAATATTCCTACACCCACGGCAGATAGGGACCGAACTGTCTCACGACGTTCTGAACCCAGCTCACGTACCGCTTTAATTGGCGAACAGCCAAACCCTTGGGACCTGCTCCAGCCCCAGGATGCGATGAGCCGACATCGAGGTGCCAAACAACCCCGTCGATATGGACTCTTGGGGGTCATCAGCCTGTTATCCCCGGCGTACCTTTTATCCGTTGAGCGATGGCCCTTCCACGCGGGACCACCGGATCACTATGACCGACTTTCGTCTCTGCTCGACTTGTCAGTCTCGCAGTCAGGCGGGCTTATGCCATTGCACTCGACGACCGATTTCCGACCGGTCTGAGCCCACCATCGCGCGCCTCCGTTACTCTTTCGGAGGCGACCGCCCCAGTCAAACTACCCACCATACACTGTCCCGGATCCGGATAACGGACCGCGGTTAGACATCCATGACGATAAGGGTGGTATTTCAAGGATGGCTCCACAAGAACTGGCGT